>NZ_CP195155.1:6165000-6754005 GCF_051200795.1 Paenibacillus glycanilyticus | reverse complement strand
AGACGTCACTCCTTATCAAAAATCGCCGAATAGGCGCAATTAAGCCAAATCATGTCGAATGAATGGTGATTATTACGAAATACCCACAATATGAAGAATAATAGGAACATGAGTTATGAATAGGGGATGAGTTTGTTCACATTGTTATCCACAGGCTGTTGATAAAAGATGCTAAATCGATGAGGTATTCACACCGAAAACATATTAATCATAGCAAAAGATCCCTTGTATTTCAACGAATTGTGAGATTTTATCCACAAATTCAATAGCTTGTGCATAAAAGTTATCTACACCACTACATATTGTTAATATCTTGTTACCATTTCGACAAAGTTCGTCTAAAGTCCCGAAAATTTATGCACATGTTATTAGTTTTCCGACAAAGGTGCTCATTCCATACATTTATCCACAATATTTGGATGGCAGCGTTTTTAATTGACTTTTGCAGCCTGGCGTGGTTTAATAAAAAAAGCGTGTTTCAAAAATTAGCTGTTTATAGAGAACAAGCAGATCGGTGTTAAGCCGTACTGTTTTGAGTACTTGATATACGGGAGGTGCAGTTCAGATGAGACCTACATTTAAACCGAATGTAAGCAAACGCAGCAAAGTACATGGCTTCCGCAAACGGATGAGCTCGAAAAACGGACGTAAAGTTTTGGCAGCGCGTCGTCAAAAAGGCAGAAAAGTTCTTAGCGCATAAGCAAAAGACCACGTCGGGTGGTCTTTTTTTTTGCCCTGCGGGCGATACTGATAGGTAGGATCCGCAGGGCAAGCATACATAAAGGGTTATTAATATGAAGAAAGAACGGTGAGCCTGGTCGTGCAAAGAAAATTGCGTCTGCGTAACCGCGCCGACTTCAATCGGATCTATCGTTACGGCAAGTCGTTTGCCAATGGACAGTTTGTCGTGTATTGGTCGAGGCAGCCGGTAGCGGAGCCATTCCGGTTAGGCGTCTCCGCCAGCAAGAAAATCGGCAACGCGGTTGTGCGCAACCGGATGAGGAGAATTATTAAGGAAATCGTCCGTTTGAACGGAGACAAAATCGTGCCGAATACCGATTTTATATTAATAGTAAGAAAACCTGCGGTGGATATGGAGACGAAGCAGCTGGAGAAGAGCATTTTTCATGTGCTGAAGAAGGCCGGTTTGCTGAAGAAGGACGCGCGTTATTAGCAATAGTGGCCAGCATTTCCAAGTTGTTTCTTTGTCCTATTATTTATGGTATAGTTTAGTCAATAAAATAATGCTTAGTATGGAGTGTTCAGAGAGGAGATTTGGTGTTGGTTTTAAAAGGAAACCGCAAGTGGCTGCTCGTACTGGGTATGGTGCTGATGGTTGCTTTGCTATCGGGCTGCGCACCGCATAACGCAACGACGAGTACAGCGGATTTACAGCACGGCAACTTCTGGGAGAAGAATGTTGTTTATTACTTTGCCCTTACGCTTGATAAGTTCGCAGACTGGTTCAACGGTTCGTATGGACTAGCTATCCTGCTCATTACGATTATTGTAAGAACGGCAATTTTGCCATTAACGCTCAAGCAGTACCGCAGTTCAAAGGCGATGCAGGCGATTCAGCCGCAAATGGCCGAGATTAAGAAGAAGCATAAAGATAATCCGCAGAAACAGCAGGAAGAGACGATGAAGCTGTTCCAGGCGAACAAGGTCAATCCTATGGCCGGCTGTTTTCCGCTACTCGTTCAGATGCCTGTGTTTATGGCGCTTTATAATTCGATCTACTGGAATCCCGAGGTTCGTACGCATGAATTCCTGGGCTTGCAGCTTGGCGAGCCGGGACCTTGGTATTTCCTCCCGATCATCGCGGCAGCTACGACATTCGTTCAGTCGAAGATGATGCAGAAGCAGCAAACGCAAACGATGCCGGGCATGGGAGCTATGCTTATGATCTTCCCGGTCCTGATCTTCGTGATGGCCCTTAACTTCCCGTCGGCGCTTCCGCTGTACTGGATTTTTAGTAACATTTACACCATTATTCAAAACTACTTCCTGTACGTACGTTCATCAAACAAGGGTAAGGAGGCCCTCGCGAAATGAAGAAAATCGTAGCATCAGGAAAAACGATTGATGATGCTGTACGGAGCGGTTTAACACAATTAAATGTAGCCAAGGATCGCGTCAAAGTGCTCGTTATGGAGCAGCCTTCAAAAGGTCTGTTCGGACTCATTGGCGTAAAGGAAGCGAAGGTTGAACTGGAGCTTATACCCGATCCAACGATTGAAGCAGAGCAATTTCTTCGTGATGTGTCAGAGGCGATGGGACTTACAATCGCTATTGATCGGAAACAAACGAAAGAAGCGACTTATCTGTCCGTTTCGGGCGGAGGGGATATTGGCATGCTGATTGGCCGGCGCGGTCAAACGCTTGACGCGCTGCAGTACTTGGTTAACATTGTGGCAAATCGATACTCGGACAGCCATCTTCGGATCGTGCTTGATGCGGAGGATTTTCGCGAGCGTCGCCGCAAGACGCTGGAGGAATTATCGGAACGCCTTGCCGGCAGAGTTGTCCGCACGAAGAAAGAGGTCGTGCTGGAGCCGATGTCGTCGCATGAACGCAAAGTGATTCATTCCCAGCTTCAGAATCACCCTAGGGTAAAAACTTACAGCAAAGGCGATGAGCCAAATCGGCGAGTTGTTATTGCTTTAAAGGAAAAGCAGATGTAAAGTTAGATCCATACGTTATTCAATTCGCAGCAATGGCTCTCGTGGTCATTGCTGTTTTTCCATTTGAGAGGTGCATAAAAGCTGATGGTACATGATACTATTGCGGCAATTTCGACAGCAGTCGGAGAGGGCGGCATCGCCATTATTCGCGTCAGCGGTCCTGATGCGATTGAGGGAACCGCGAGGATTTTTCGATCAAGAACCGATTTGAGGGATGCGGCAACGCATACCCTGCATTACGGTCATATTATAGATCCGAAGAACGGGGAAGAAGTTGAAGAGGTTATTGTAACCGTCATGCGCGGTCCCCGTTCGTTCACGGCAGAGGATGTCGTCGAAATTAACGCCCATGGCGGCGTTGTGGCGGTAAAGAAGGTGCTCGACCAGGTGCTTCTGCAGGATGGTATGCGGCTTGCGGAGCCGGGCGAGTTTACGAAGAGAGCTTTTCTGAACGGCCGGATTGATCTGATGCAGGCGGAGGCCGTTATTGACCTGATCCGTTCGAAGTCTGACCGGGCATTCTCGGTTGCGCGCAAGCAGGCAGAGGGAATCTTGTCCAAGCGGATCAAAGCTCTTCGGCAGACAGTAATTGAGCTGCTAGCTCATATTGAAGTGAATATCGATTATCCCGAGCATGATGTCGAGGATCTGACCAGCAATTATATCCGCGAACAAAGCGGATCCGCGCTGGAGGAAATCGGCAAGCTGTTAAAAACGGCGAACGAAGGTAAAATATTGCGAGAGGGCATTATGACCGCTATTGTGGGACGCCCGAATGTAGGCAAGTCTTCTCTGCTTAATATGCTGGCACAGGAGAATAAAGCGATTGTAACGGATATTCCCGGTACAACGCGGGATGTTATCGAGGAGTATGTGACGCTTAATCATATTCCGCTTCGACTGCTCGACACGGCAGGCATTCGCGAAACAAGCGATGTCGTGGAACGGATTGGCGTAGAACGTTCCCACAATGCGCTGGAAGAAGCCGATTTGATCTTGTTTGTGCTTAACAATAACGAGCCTATGCATGAGGATGACCGTGCGCTCCTGGAGAAGGTGAAGGACCGCCAGCTTATTCTTATTATTAATAAATCGGACTTGGAATCAAAGCTCGAGATGGCCGAGATTGAGGCATTGGTTGACGAAGAGCGGATTGTCCGCATGTCGGTGCGCGAAGAGGAAGGACTGGATCGGCTGGAGAAAGCGATTAGCAAGCTGTTCTTTGAAGGTCAGCTTGATTCCGGAGATTTGACATATGTCAGCAACGTTCGGCATATTTCTTTGCTGAAGCGGGCGCAGCAGTCGCTTATTGATGCGATCGATGCGTCGAATACCGGCATTCCGATTGACTTAATCCAGATCGATGTGCGTTCCGCATGGGAATCGCTTGGCGAAATATTAGGCGATGAGGTTGGCGATTCGTTGATCGACCAGATCTTCTCGCAGTTCTGCTTAGGCAAATAAAGAAAAAAGATGACGACCGGCAGGGTGCGTATCCCGTGCGCGGCGTGATGAATTGGAGGGATAAAGAAAAATGACCTATGAAGCTGGGCAATATGAAGTAATCGTAATTGGAGCGGGTCATGCCGGAGCGGAAGCAGCGCTTGCTGCCGCTCGAATGGGCTGTGAAACGCTTTTGCTTACAATCAACCTAGACATGGTGGCTTTTATGCCATGCAATCCGTCAATCGGAGGACCTGCAAAAGGACATGTCGTCCGCGAGATTGATGCGTTAGGCGGGGAAATGGGCCGCAATATCGATAAAACGTTTATCCAAATGCGGATGCTGAACACAGGGAAAGGACCGGCTGTTCACGCGTTGCGCGCGCAGGCGGATAAATTCTCTTACCAGCATACGATGAAGAAAACAATCGAAGAGACGGATCATCTGACGCTTCGTCAAGGCATGGCGGAGGATCTGATTGTCGAAGACGGTAAAATTACCGGTATCGTCACCAAAACAGGCGCGATCTACCGGGCCAAAGCGGTTGTTATTACGACGGGCACCTACTTGCGCGGCAAAATCATTATGGGCGAGCTGATGTACGAGAGCGGCCCGAATAACCAGCAGCCATCGGTGAAGCTGTCTGCAAGCCTGAAGGAGCTTGGCTTTAAGCTCGCTCGCTTCAAGACAGGTACGCCGCCGCGCGTGCATAAGGATACGATTGATTTCTCGAAAACGGAAATTCAACCGGGCGATGATAATCCGAAGTTTTTCTCGTATGAAACGAAATCCTCCGACAATGAACAGCTGCCTTGCTGGCTGACGTATACATCGGAAGCAACGCATAAAATTATCAACGACAATTTGCACCGTGCCCCTATGTTCTCCGGAGCGATTGAAGGTACGGGTCCGCGTTATTGTCCTTCTATTGAAGATAAAATTGTCCGCTTCGCGGATAAACCGAAGCATCAAATCTTCCTGGAGCCGGAAGGCAAGCACACGTCGGAGTATTATGTGCAAGGACTTTCGACAAGCATGCCTGAGGATGTGCAGCTCGGCATCTTGAGATCTATTCCAGGTTTGGAAAATGTTGAGATGATGCGTAACGGCTATGCGATTGAATACGATGCGGTTGTTCCGACGCAGTTGTGGCCATCGCTGGAGACAAAGCTGGTTGACGGGTTATTCACAGCCGGACAAATCAACGGTACTTCCGGTTATGAAGAAGCAGCAGGTCAAGGCATTATCGCGGGTATTAACGCAGCGCGCAAAGTGCAAGGGAAAGAACCGGTTATTATCGACCGCTCGCAAGGATACATCGGCGTTATGATTGATGATCTGGTGACGAAAGGGACAAACGATCCTTATCGTCTTCTAACTTCCCGTGCCGAATACCGCTTGCTGCTTCGTCATGATAATGCGGATCTTCGCCTGACTCCAACCGGCTATGAGATTGGACTTATTTCGGAAGAACGTTATCAGGATTTCCTTCGCAAGAAAGAGCTTGTGGCTCAAGAAATCGAACGGCTTGGCACGGTGAAAATTAAGCCTGAGGTTGCTCAGCCGGTACTCGATGCCGCGAATTCGGCTCCTATTGCTTTTACAATGGATGCCTTGTCGCTGCTGCGCCGTCCGGAATTGTCTTATGCGCTGGTTGATCAGCTATCGCCTTCGGAGCTTCCGTTGACGGAAGAAATGAAGGAGCAGGTTGAAATTCAGATCAAGTATGCCGGATATATCGAGAAGCAGCTGCATCAGGTTGAGCGCTTGAGCAAGATGGAGAAAAAGAAAATTCCCGATGATATCGTGTACAGTGAAGTGCATGGCTTGGCGTCGGAAGCAAAACAAAAACTGGCGGACATCCGCCCGTTGTCGATCGGTCAGGCGTCGAGGATTGCAGGCGTTACTCCGGCAGACATTTCCATTTTGCTTGTTTATTTGGAACACTATAACCGGGTGACGGCAGCGAGAGGGCAATGATGACAGAAACGCATGTATGGTTTGAAAAGCTGCTGGGGGAGAATGGTATCGCGTTATCCCCGAAGCAGCTCGAACAATTTGATTCCTATCACCGCTTGCTAGTGGAATGGAATGAGAAAATGAATTTAACCGGCATTACCGAACGGGATGCCGTATTCGAGAAACATTTTTACGATTCGATTTCGTTATCGTTTTTCGTTGATATGAAAGAGATAAGCAGTATGGCCGATATCGGATCCGGAGCAGGCTTTCCGAGTATCCCGCTTAAAATTTGCTTCCCGCATTTGAAGGTTGTCATCGTGGATTCGCTTAATAAACGAATTCAATTCCTGAATCATTTGGTTCAAGAGCTTGGGCTCGACAATGTGAATTGCGTACATGGGCGGGCTGAAGATATTGCGAGAATGCCAGCGTATAGAGACTCCTTTGATCTCGTAACGGCAAGAGCAGTTGCACGTTTGAATGTTTTGAATGAATTTTGCCTGCCATTTACCCGCAAGAACGGAACCTTTGCCGCAATGAAAGGCTCGCAAAGCGTGGAAGAGGTGAAGGAGGCTGCTGCAAGTTTACGTGAGCTGAAAGCGAAGGTCCGTGCAGAGCATGCCTTCAAATTGCCTTTCGAACAGTCGGAACGCTACATCGTGCTTATCAATAAGACGGATGCTACGCCAAAAAAATATCCGCGCAAAGCAGGCACTCCGCTTAAACAGCCTCTTGTGTAATGACAAAACGAAACCTCCGTATGTTCCACGTGAAACATAAGGAGGTTTTTATTTGTGTCTATCCGAAATATTACGAAGATCAAGCAGGAAAAAACCGAATTGAAGTCGAAATAAAAGGGTAGAGAAAGAATCCCGTTCTTACAAGGTTTTACATAGGGTTTCTAACGCGACAGCAAGTCTATTAAACGAGGTTGTCTGAGAGAAGTAATATAGATAAAATGGTAGTAACGGGAATTTTACCGTTAATGCATAGCAGCACATCTTGGAAACCAACCACAATAACGGTAATGGTTTCTTGGTCGGGTGGTAGAGTAGATAATATGAAAGAATCATTTTCCCGTTTGTTCGGTCTAAGTGATCAGCGAAGCGGTCAAGAAGAGGTTCGGCAGATTCCTATTCAAGATATTGATACGAGTCCATTCCAGCCTCGGACAATCTTCGATGATGAACGTATCGATGAGTTGTGCCAAACGATCAAAACGCATGGCGTTATTCAACCCATTGTTGTTCGCGCTCGAAATGGCAGATATGAGATTATTGCAGGCGAACGTCGTTGGCGGGCGGTAACAAAGCTTGGATATGATACAATTCCGGCTATTATCCGCGAGTTTAACGATTCACAGACGGCCTCTATCGCATTGATCGAAAATTTGCAACGCGAGAATTTGACGGCGATTGAGGAAACGGTTGCCTACCAAAAGCTGATCGAGCTTCATGAGCTGACACAGGAGAGCCTTGCGCAGCGTTTAGGCAAGAGTCAGTCTACAATTGCAAACAAGCTGCGGTTGCTGGGATTAAATGACACTGTCAAAGAAGCCCTTGCTAGTCGTAAAATATCAGAGAGACATGCGAGAGCGTTGCTTTCTCTGGATACGGAAGAGCTTCAGAATCAGGTGCTCGAAGAGATCATTACGAAGGAATTAAACGTCAAACAGACGGAGAATCGTATTGCATCTCTGAAGGAAGAACCGAAGTCGAAGCAAACGAAGCGTTTTGCGATGCCGAAGAACACGCGTCTTGCTTTTAATACGATTCGTCAAGCTGTTCAGATGGTGTCCAGCACGGGGATGGAAATCAAAGCAGACGAAAAAGACCTTGGCGATTTTTATGAAATTACTATTCATATACCGAAAAATTAGCTTTGCGTAAGTCATCCATGATGAACGTAATAGTACTAATCCGGGCCGTCCTCTCCGAGGACGGCGAAACCGTTTATACCGATACGTTTCACCGTTAGATCATCAGGGGATTAAAAGTTTGGACACAGAGGTGAACAAGTTTGTCTAAAATCATTGCAATAGCCAATCAAAAGGGCGGTGTTGGTAAAACGACAACGTCTGTTAACTTAGGGGCTTGCCTGGCAACACTCGGTAGACGGGTGCTGCTTGTTGACATTGACCCTCAAGGGAACACGACAAGCGGAATTGGCATTAATAAAGCAGATGTAAATAATTGTATTTATGATGTGTTGATTAATGATGTGCATCCGAAGGATGCCATGTTTGAAACAAAGATTGATGGTCTGAAGATCATTCCTGCGACAATTCAGCTCGCAGGTGCCGAGATTGAAATGGTACCAACGATTTCGCGTGAGCTTCGTCTGAAAAAGGCTTTGTCCCTCGTTAAGGATCAATTCGATTATATTCTAATTGATTGCCCGCCGTCTCTTGGCCTGTTGACGATTAACTCGTTAACGGCGGCTGATTCGGTTATCATTCCAATTCAATGCGAATATTACGCGCTGGAAGGACTAAGCCAGCTCTTAAATACAGTAAGACTTGTTCAGAAGCATCTGAATACGGCTCTTCAAATTGAGGGTGTATTGCTGACCATGCTGGACGCTCGGACTAACCTGGGTATTCAGGTTATCGAAGAAGTGAAAAAGTATTTCCAGCAAAAAGTGTATCAAACTATCATTCCTCGTAATGTTCGCTTAAGTGAAGCGCCTTCTCACGGCGAGGCTATTATTACGTATGACCCAAGATCCAAAGGTGCTGAAGTATATCTTGAACTTGCTAAGGAAGTGATTATGTATGAGCAAGCGGCTAGGTAGAGGACTTGATGCGCTTATTCCATCGCTTTCGGTAAGCGAAGACGATAAAGTCATTGAAATTCAATTAACGCAATTGCGTCCGAACCCTTACCAACCACGCAAAACGTTTGATGATGAATCCATAAAGGAATTGGCAGAGTCGATCAAACAGCACGGTGTGATTCAGCCAATCATTGTACGGACGGTATTGAAGGGTTATGAGATTATCGCAGGGGAAAGACGGTTCCGTGCATCGCAGCTTTGCGGCAATGCAACGATCCCCGCAGTGGTGCGAGCATTTTCCGATCAACAGGTAATGGAAATTGCTTTGATTGAAAACCTGCAACGTGAAGATCTGAATGCGATTGAAACAGCCATGGCTTATCAAGGGTTAATGGATAAGTTCAAGCTGACCCAAGAAGAGCTGTCGATGAAGGTGGGGAAGTCCCGTTCCCATATCGCGAACTTCCTTCGTCTTCTTGCACTGCCTGCTGAGATCAAAGGCAATGTTTCACGTGGAACAATCTCGATGGGTCATGCTAGAGCATTAGTGGGAATCAAAGATGCAGTAGTCCAGAAGGACATGGCTGACCGGACTGTCAATCTTGGCTGGAGCGTGCGCGATCTAGAGGAAGCGATTCAGAAACTTGAAGTGAAGGAAACGGTAGAAGCGGCAAAAGCGAAAGCAAAGTCGAAGAAACGGGATCCGTATATCGAGAGTTTGGAAGAGTCGCTTAGAGACCGTTTTAAAACAACGGTTAAGATTAAGCAGCAAAAGGATAAAGGGAAAATCGAGCTGCAATACTACAATAAGCAGGATCTCGAGCGGCTGCTCGAACTGCTCCAGAATATGGCATGATTTAGGTTAATTTCTAGCATACCAAAGTTGTAATCTTTGTACCGAAAGATTAAACTAAGGTATGCTATTCTTATGTTCTGTTATGGTATTTAAAAGAGAAATTTGAGAGGGAAGAAAGAGAGAGGAGGATGGAACAAGGTGGAAGGGATTATCTATTTGGACCATGCTGCAACTTCGTGGCCAAAGCCACCGGCTGTACTAGAGGCGATGCAGCATGCCATGCTGCATGAAGCGGCAAATCCGGGACGAGGCAGTCATCGGATGGCTGTAAAGGCTAGCCGTGTCTTGTTTGATACGAGGAAGCAATTAGCAAAGCTGTTTCGGATTAAAAATCCGAATGATATAGCATTTGCCGCCAATACGACAGCCGCATTAAATATGGCAATCAAGGGCTGGGTGAAAAGCGGGGACCATGTGATTGCTACTTCCGTTGAGCATAATTCGGTAAGAAGGCCACTGGAGTATTTAAAGCATGCTCTGGGTATTCATGTTACGTATGTAGAGTCAGATGAGGCAGGCAGAATTCAGGTGGAACGGATTGCTTCGGCCATAACTGCGCAAACTTCATTAATTATAGTTAACCATAGCTCTAATCTGCTCGGCACTATTGCACCAATCGCTCAAATTGGCGAGCTGGCCCGAAAAAAGGGTATAAAGCTCCTTGTTGATGCAGCTCAAAGCGCCGGCATTCTTGAGATTGATGTGGAGGCGATGGGAATCGATATGATGGCCTTTCCTGGCCATAAAGGATTGCTTGGCCCACAAGGCACAGGAGGCCTGTACATCCATCCTAGCGTTGATCTCGTTCCTCAGCTGCATGGCGGAACAGGGAGTCAATCTGAGGCTCCTGAGCAGCCTAGCGTGCGTCCTGACCGGTATGAGGCAGGGACGCAAAATACACCCGGCCTCGCAGGTCTCAAGGCGGGTGTCGAATATGTTCTGCATGAGACGGTTCATAACATCCATACTAAGGAATGGGCATTAACCCAGCGGATAATGGACGGACTATTAGAGGTGGATGGGATTAAGGTTCTTGGGCCAAAGCTTGGCGAGCAAAGAACGGGGATAGTCGCATTCGTAGCCGACGGAATCGATCCGTCTGAAATGTCCTTTATACTTGATCAGCATTATCAAATTGCGGTTAGAGCGGGCTTTCATTGCACACCGCTGGCCCATGCCTGTGCAGGTACAACAGGAACAGGCGCAGTAAGAGCAAGCGTAGGTTGTTTTACAACAGAGCAAGAAGCGGATGCCCTTGTTGCAGCAGTGAAAGAAATACGGAAGCAATATTCTTAGCATAATTTTCTGGGGGCGGAAGTTCGAAATGGATGAGTGGACGAATAACCCGATGAATGGGGTTACGGTTGTACTGGCATTGTTGGTCATCGTGTTATTGATTAGAATTTCAATTGTTGGCAGAAGGCTGAAAAAGCTTAGAAAGCAGTATGTGGAAGTGATGGGCAACACGGGCATTACGAATCTGGAAGAAGTCATTATCGATTTGAAGCAGTCCATTACGGCGCAAGAGCTGCAAAGCGAGAAGCTCCTGAAGCAAATGGAACAGATGAAGGAAGTGCAGCAGCAGGAAAAAGGCCGCGTTGGTGTACTGCGCTACAATGCATTCGCCGATCAGGGTAGTGATCTCAGCTTCTCGATTGCTGTGGTAAATGCGGCGCAGGATGGGGTAGTGATCTCAGGGCTGCACAGCCGGGAGAATACTTACGTGTATGCCAAGCCGGTAAGCAAAGGCGAATCGAATTATACCCTTACTCCGGAAGAGCGCAAGGCAATAGCTGAAGCGAAGTAATTAATTAGAGCCCGGATGTTCCAGGGCGGCTGCCTGTTCTCTGGAGCGTGCAGAGACATGGATGCTGTTCATGATGGAGGAGAATACGCTGGAAGCTATTATGTCGGCCATTTTCATGACCAGATGTAAACGCGTGTTCTGCAGGACAAAATACTCCATAAATCCGCCCACGTTAACGATGCCTGTAATATGGATGTCGCCAACAGGAGGGAGCTCCTTGTTTACGCCGGCGCCAGGTCTTACGGGGCCTGTGCCTACTTGAATCGAGCCGATGCTGGATACTTGCCCAAGGCAGGCGTCAATGCCTATAACAAACGGTTTTTGATAAGTGCGATTGATCTGATGGAGTGTCTCTTCGAGGTTCATGGCATGTACGGGCTCTTCTAAGGTGCCGTATAGGGAGAAGTAGGGGCTCTGATACTTGGAAAGGGTCGTGCCGATCAGTGGGCCAAGAGAATCGCCGGTAGAACGGTCTGTTCCAACGCACACGATTACGATAGGCCGCCCGGCCGACATCTCGTCGATCATAAGAGATAGCCGGTTGACGATTTGACCAACAGCATTCGCTTCCGTGTAAGGAACCTTTAACGGTATATCCTTCATAAAAGATAGTTTCATAGAATCCCCTCCATAAATGCCAATATGATACTAGTATATGGATAGGACAACCATTTTATACGTCGCGAAGCCAATAGTTTCGTTCTATGAGGTGAGGGAGAGGAGAAATCGCGATGTTAATCGCCTTTGATTCGACACAGCAAGCGCTGCGCGCGGAGATGCTGCTGGAATACGCGGAGGTCGAAATCGATATATGCCCAACTCCGAAAGAGATTACGGCCGGCTGCGCGTTATCGATTCATTTTCCGGGAGAAGAGCTGGAAACAGTCAAGCATGTTATCGAAACGGAGAATGTAGAAATAAGAGGAGTTTTCAAACCGATTCAGGACGGGTATGAACAAGTTGACCTGTAGGATGTGCAAGGATGGTGGTGCGGTAAAATGGATATTCAAGCCTACTATAAAGATGTTGCGGCATGGATGACAAGCGAGACAACATGGGAAGGTTTTGGACAATCGGTCTTGCGCATTGCGCTTATAATCATCATTGGACAGGTTATTATCTGGACTGCGAACAAAACGATTGACCGGGTCGTATTAAATCGCTCGGAGAGCCGGATGGTCCTTCAAACCAGAAGAATGACGACCGTAGGCAAGCTGGTCAAAAACATGATCTCCTATGCGGGATATTTCATTATCGGCATGCTTGTGCTTGACGAGTTTGGCGTACAGTTGGCGCCGCTGCTCGCGGGGGCAGGTGTCATTGGACTGGCTATCGGATTTGGTGCCCAAAGTCTAGTGAAAGATATTATTACGGGTTTCTTTATTATATTTGAAGATCAGTTCGCGGTTGGCGATGTCATTCAGACGGGCAATTTCAAAGGAACGGTCGAGGTTATTGGACTTCGGGCAACACGGATTCTTAGCTGGACGGGAGAAGTTCATATTATTCCGAACGGCATGATCAATGAGGTTACGAATTTCTCGATGCATAATTCAATTGCGTTTATTGATGTATCGATCGGTTATGAGGAGGACGCGGAGAAAGCGATTGTGATAATCCGCAGAGAACTGGAACGGTTTGAAAATGACAATCTCGTTAAGCCTCCGGAGGTGCTGGGTATCCAGACCATGCTTTCAACCGAGGTTAAGGTACGCATAACGGCAGAATGTCTTCCTAATACGCAAGCTGTTGTAGCAAGGGCATTAAATGCTTATATCAAGAAAGTGCTGGACGGCCACGGAATTGACATTCCGTATCCGCGAATGGTAACGTATCATCGCAATGAAAGGGGCGGCGATCCGAATGGAGCGTAAACAATTCGAGCTGGGCGATATCGTTCAAATGAAGAAGCAGCATCCCTGCGGATCCAATGAAATGGAAATTATCCGCATGGGGATGGATATCCGTATCAAATGCGTTGGCTGCAAGCATAGCGTTCTGATTCCGAGAGCAAAGTTCGAGAAAAATATGAAGAAAGTGCTGCGTTCCGCAGCGGATTCCGGGCAAAACGAACAGGCTTAATATTTTTTGAAAAAACAGTTGCATTGGGACAAGGCCTGTGATAATATAGTTTTTGCTTGACACAAACGGAGAGGTACCCAAGAGGCCCAAGGGGGCTGACTCGAAATCAGCTAGGCGTGTCAAAGCGTGCGTGGGTTCGAATCCCACCCTCTCCGCCATATTCGTCCATAACGCTTAGGCGGTTACATAAAGAAGAAAGCTCCTACGAGATCACGTAGGGGCTTTTTTTATCTTCGGGAGAAGCAGGTGAATGGAATGAGTTTGTATGATATTACAATTGTCGGAGCAGGTGTCAGCGGCATATTCGCCGCCCATGAATTAGCGGCAAGCGGGCTTAAGGTGCTTATGCTGGATAAAGGCAAGAAGCTTGGCGAACGAAGCGATAGTTATATCGGTTTTGGCGGACTTGGCTTGTCGGAGGGGAAATATAACTATACGAATGATTTCGGCGGAGAGCTGGAGCGGAAGACCGGGTACGAAGCTGCGCTGCGGTTGATGGATGACGTGGATACGATCCTGTGCAAGTACGGAGCAGGTGCATCGGAGCTGTACAGCACCTATGATCCGGAACTGTCTGAGCGGGCACTGAAAGCTGGCTTTGGCGTGCTGACGACCAAAACCCGGCATCTGGGAACAAAATTGTCTAGGTCAGTTCTAGAGCACATGTACGAATACTTGGATTCACGAATCGCGATGAGATTTGAGGCAGAGCCTATTCGAATCCATCCGAAGGAAGGACGCTTTGCCATAGAACTGGCTGATGGAACAGTTATTGATTCCGGGCAAGTAATTGTGGCAACCGGCAGGAGCGGGAATGAATGGTTTACCAATCAATGCGAGAGTCTTGGAATTGGCAGGGGAGAAGCAAGGGTTGATCTGGGGCTTCGAATCGAGATGAAGGGCAACCAGCTGGCTTCGATTCTTCAGCGTTCCTTCGAGACCAAGCTTAGCTTCGAAAGAGAGGGCTGCACAGCTACGACTTATTGCATGAATCCGCAGGGAAGGGTTGTGCTCAAGCTTCAGGAAGGACTGGCAATGCCGGACGGACAAAACTTCCGTGAGAAGGAGGAGGGCAGCTCCAACCTGAACTTTACCCTGTTTGTGCCGAACCGATTTGCTACGCTTGAAGAAGCAGATGCTTATTTAAAAAATATCGTCGGCGGGATTAACCGGGGACAGAATCGGATTGCAGCTCAAAGGCTTGGTTCGCTCCGTAGAGGGCCGCAGTACCAGACCTCCGAAGGCCAAGCTGCCGTCAGAAGCGTTATGCCGACGCTGGAGGCTGAGTTTGCGGAGCTGAGGGAAGAGTTGCCGGAACGGTATATAGAGGCTACTCTGGCGTTTCTGGACGCGTTGGAGAAGCTCTTGAGGGCACCCATTGATGAAGATACCATTTTGTACGCCATTGACGGGAAGCTGTATTCACCGGCAATCGAGACAAACGATAAGTTCGAGACGAATATTAAAGGCTTTTATGTTATCGGAGACTGTTCGGGGACAACGCATTCCTTATCCCAGGCAGCGGCAAGCGGCATTTATGTGGGCCGGCTGCTGGCCGGTCGAGATGCTTGAGAGAATTCATGCTTGTCATTGCCGAAACGGAAAAAAGGGACTCTCGCGAGTCCCTTTTTCGACGGTGTTGTAAGTTTCGATGAATTATCGCCTTCATACAACGGAAAACCAGGTGCAATCTTCACAGATCGGTACACAATTCCATTAGGTATCGCTTTTCCGATCGCGATTGCTCGTGTGTTACAGCAACGTGTATTTAGCACAACGCCTCGCTTCTCAAGTGATGAGTAGTCAAATTCTCTAGTAGTCCTTGCCCCTATTCAGGTCCAATGGAACCACACCTCTCTTCACCGTCGATAATTATGATGTCCGTACCGTAAAGAACTTATTCAAGGCAGATTGAAAATTAATTGTGGCCCATCCTTTTCCATCTACGCTCATGATTAGAGGTCTCCGGAAATTTATCTCCGCGTTTAAGGCGTACCTTTTGCGGATTGGTGATACCCATATGGAAAGAATTATCGCCAGTTTCAATATAGACGCCATCGTTAGGCGCGCTGTCGCCAGGGGAAAACAATGTCCATTCGCCCATACTTGCTCACCTCCTTGTCCGATTTGTAGTATTCACCGGAGAAGGTGCGGACATGAAAGGCAGAAATCGGGAACGGCGGATGACTTGTCAATGAGTAGGCGATTTGCTATACTGTGTAGATGCGAGTAATAATCTCGCTCCTTGCCCTTTCGGGGGCCGCTTAGTCCAAAAGGAGGTGAAACACAATGCGCAAATATGAAGTGATGTACATCATTCGTCCGGACGTTGAGCAAGAAAACGTTCAAGCCATCGTCGACAAATTCAGTGGCATCATTAACAATGGCGGGGAAGTCACGAAGCAAGATGTGATCGGTAAACGCCGTCTTGCGTATGAGATCAATAAGATTCGTGATGGTTACTACGTTCTGGTTCATTTCAACGCGAACAACGAAGTTGTTAATGAGCTTGACCGCATCATGAAAATTACGGATGAAGTTATCCGTTTCTTGATCGTCAGAGACGTTGCTTAATCCACGCTAGATGTTCGATTGGGAGGTCCAGAGGCGATGTTGAATCGTGTAATACTAATTGGCAGATTAACAAGAGACCCCGAATTGCGTTATACGCCTGCGGGTGTAGCAGTTACGCAATTTACGATAGCAGTAGACCGGCCGTTTACGAGCGGTCAGGGCGAGCGCGAAGCGGATTTCATTCCGGTCGTAACTTGGCGGCAGTTGGCTGAGACATGCGCTAATTACTTGCGTAAAGGTCGCTTAACCGCGGTAGAAGGACGCATTCAGGTGCGTAACTACGAGAACAACGAAGGTAAACGCGTCTATGTGACGGAAGTTATTGCCGATAACGTTCGCTTCTTGGAATCTAACCGTGAAGGCGGAGCTCCGCAAGAGAGTGGCGGTTATGCCGGAGGCAATAACAACAGCGGCGGAGGATCTTTTGGCGGCGGCGGTAACGCTCCTTATGGTGGCGGTAACGGCGGCGGCGGAAAGCCTAGTACTCCACGCAACAACAACAGCCGTGATCCGTTCTCGGATGACGGTCGACCGATCGATATATCAGAAGATGACTTGCCATTTTAATCGAAAGGATGGGTTCGAATGAGCTTCAAGCAAAGAGAAGGCGGAGACGGAGAGCGTCCAGAACGCAAATTCGGCGGCCGCAAAGGCGGACGCAACAAACGCCGTAAAGTATGTTTCTTCACTGTGAACAAAATCACTCACATTGACTATAAAGATACTGATCTGCTCAAAAAGTTCATCAGCGAGCGCGGCAAAATCTTGCCACGTCGTGTAACTGGAACTAGCGCGAAATACCAACGTCTGCTGACGGTTGCTATCAAGCGTGCTCGTACTGTGGCTTTGCTGCCGTACACAACTGAGTAGTTCTTTTGGAAGAAAGCCCATTGGGAAACCAATGGGCTTTTTTTCTTTTATTTTATAAAATAGGAATTGATCATTTGGCGGAAGAGGAATACAATAAGATATAGTTCGTGCATACAAGTCGGCGATGATGTTGGGTCTTCATTGTGAATAATTTCACTTTAAATGACAGATGTGGAATAACGGCTTATGCAAGTAAATCAATTGATCGATTACAGATGGAAAGAGGGATGCATTCGTATGTCTGAAACCGTAACGAAATTACCTGAAGAATCCGGTTCCGTACGTGAACTGGACGTGCTTGAGCAACTGTTGAAGCCAGAAATTCAGCAATCGCTGACTCAATTGGTGGAAAACCTGCCTAAACTGGCAGAACTGGTGACCCTGCTTACTAAAGCTTATGATGTGGCTACTACCGTAGCTAACGACAAAGTTCTTGTGAACGATATGGTTCATGGCTTTGGCGAATTCGTTAAACCAATCGTAGACACGACTAAAGGCATCGCTAACGCAGCTGTTGAAGCTGGCGACCGCGCGCAAGCCGACAACTCTACAATTGGTCTCTTTGGCATTCTGAAAATGCTGAAGGATCCGCAAGTACAAGCAACGCTTCGTTTCGCCCAATCGTTCCTGAACGTATTGGCTGAGCGTAAAAACGGTTAATCATACAAGAGCGGAGGGTAAACATGGCTAAGCAAATTTTAATTCTTGGCGGCGGTTACGGCGGTCTTCTTAGCGCACTGACAGCTCGCAAATATATTTCGGCTGAAGAAGCTGAAATTACACTGATCAACAAAACTCCTTACCACCAAATCATTACCGAGCTTCACCGTCTGGCTGTTAGCGGCGTAAACGAAGGAAACGTAGCTCTTCCTTTGGATAAACTGCTGAAAGGCAAATCGATCAAACTGGTTATCGACACTGTAGATAACATTGATCCGGAGAAAAAACAAGTGAAGCTGGCTGGCAACGGCACAGTTAGATACGACCAGCTGGTTGTCGCTCTCGGCGGCGAAACAGCATTCTTCGGCATTCCTGGTCTGGAAGAAAACAGCCTGACGCTGAAATCGGTTGAAGAAGCGAAAGCGGTTAGCGCGCATATCCAAAACCGCATTGCAGCTTACGCGCAATCGAAAAACAAAGCAGACGCAACAATCGTTGTTGGCGGCGGCGGCCTGACAGGCATCGAGCTGATCGGCGAGATCGTTGATATGCTTCCAAAATGGTGTGAACAGTACGGCGTTGACAAGAGCGAAATCTCCCTGTACAACATCGAAGCTGGTCCAACTATTCTGATGGGCTTCCCGGCTGACCTTCTTGAGCGCGCGAAATCCAGCCTGACAAACCGTGGCGTTAACCTGATCATGGGCGTAGCGGTAACCGAGGTTCAAGGTAACAAAGTTATGCTGAAAGACGGCAGCTCCATCGAAACGAATACTTTCGTATGGACAGGCGGCGTTACAGGCAACCCTGTAGTAGCTAACTGTGGCATCGAAGTAAACCGTGGCCGCGCTTCGGTAACGGAATTCCTGCAATCGACATCCCACTCGGATATCTT
This sequence comes from Paenibacillus glycanilyticus, assembly GCF_051200795.1. NCBI lineage: Bacteria > Bacillati > Bacillota > Bacilli > Caryophanales > Paenibacillaceae > Paenibacillus > Paenibacillus glycanilyticus. Next base: position 6,735,396 of record NZ_CP195155.1, on the reverse strand, counting down.
CCTGGCCGGCGACAACGCGTTCGTTATGGGTCCAGAAGGCCGTCCGTACCCGCCAAGCGCGCAAATCGCATGGCAAATGGGCGAGTGCATCGGTTACAACCTGTTCGCGCAAGCGAAAGGTATCCCGATGAAATCGTTCCAATTCGTTAACTCCGGCGTACTTGCGAGCCTTGGCCGCAAAGATGCAATCGGTACAATCGGTGCAAGCCAGCTGAAGCTGAGAGGTACAGCGGCTACACTGATGAAAGAGGCAAGTAACGTTCGTTACCTGACTCACGTTAACGGTCTGTTCTCGTTCTTGAAATAGTTTTATTAAACAGCGAAACCGTTACTCGGTTCGCCCGTATGAATAAGAAAATATGCATGATCTGGAGGAGCCTGCCACTGCGGGCTCCTTCTGTCTATTTCCGGGAGTCTGCATAGGAGCAGGCTCCTTTTGTTATGCTGAAAAGAAGGAGGAAGGAGCGGAAATGGAGTTCATTCTATATTTGGCTATTATTATCGTATCAACCAAGCTGGCTGGCGCGTTATCGGTCAGGCTGGGACAGCCGGCCGTGTTAGGAAAGCTGATTGCGGGCATTCTCATCGGACCGGCTGTGTTGGGATGGGTGAAGCCGGATGATTTTATCGGACATTTCTCGGAAATCGGCGTACTGCTGCTTATGTTCATTGCGGGACTCGAAACGGATCTTGATCAGCTGAGAAGGAATTGGAAGCCATCCTTTGCCGTAGCGGTTGGAGGCATCCTATTGCCCTTTGTTGGAGGATACGGGATTGCGGCAGCGTTTGGACTATCAAGCAACGAGGCGCTGTTTCTGGGGCTGCTCTTATGCGCGACCTCGGTAAGTATATCGGTGCAGACGTTGAAGGAGATGGATAAGCTGCAGTCGAGGGAAGGGACGACCATTCTGGGCGCTGCAGTGGTGGATGATGTGCTTGTTGTCATTCTGCTGGCGGTCATGATGAGTTTCCTAATACCGGCTAATGATGTATCGCTGGGGCTCTTGATTGGCAAGAAGGTACTATTCTTTGTCGTTATCGGGCTAGTGGGCTGGCTGCTTGTGCCGCGATTCCTGAAATGGTTTGCGCCGCTGAAGGTAACGGAAACGGCCATGAGCGCCGCATTGATCATCTGCTTTGCCTTCTCCTATTTCGCGGAAGAGATGGGGATTGCAGGCATTATCGGGGCATTTGCCGCCGGTATTGCCGTATCACAAACGCCATTCAAGCATCAGGTGGAGTCCAAGGTAGAGCCGATTGCCTATACGTTATTCGTGCCAGTCTTTTTCGTAAGCATCGGGCTGCACATAACCTTTGACGGCGTAGGGGAGCAGCTGCTCTTCATCGTGCTTGTAACGATTGTTGCGGCCGTTACAAAGCTGCTCGGAGGCGGTCTAGGCGCCAGGCTTACGGGATTTAATAACCGGTCTTCCATTGCGATTGGAGCGGGAATGGTATCGCGGGGCGAGGTGGCGTTAATTATAGCGGCATCGGGATTGGAGTCCGGATTATTGCCGGAGGAATATTTTACGTCGGTTATCCTGGTCGTTATTCTGACGACGCTTATTACGCCGCCGCTCCTCAAGCAGGTATTTAAAGAAAGGCAGACGGCATAACGGATAAAAAGAAAAGGGCAGCCTTCGCGGGCTGCCCTTTGTTCATCGTATAATTTACGCCGTTTCCACTTCGGCTTCATGAGTACTCTCGTCAGCTTCTTCTTCGATAATAAGTTCGACTTTCTTAATCCGGTGCTTGCCAACCTCACGGATGATAAAACGAAGGTTCTCGTAGTGCATTTCCTTGCCCGGCTTCGGATCGGTAAACTCCGTGAACAGCCAGCCGCCGACCGTGTCGACATCTTCCTGATCGATGGCAACGCCGGTTATTTCCGATACATGGTCAAGCGAGACTTTACCGTCCAGCAGGTAGCAGTTATCCGCAAGCTTCTCGATTTCTTTCCGTTCATCGGTATCGAATTCATCCCGAATCTCGCCGACGATTTCTTCCAGAATATCTTCGATGGTAATCATACCGGAAGTACCGCCGTATTCGTCCATCAGAATCGCGATATGAACGCGTTCCTGCTGCATGCGCTTCAGGAGCGTCTTAACCGGCAAAACCTCGGAAACGGCCAGGACCGGATGAACCAGCTTCTGAAAATTGAATTCTTTGTTTTCCTGGAATTCAAGGAACAGCTGCTTCGTGTTGATCATGCCAACGATGTTGTCTTTGCTGCCCGTTGCAACCGGGAAGCGGGTGTACTGTTCTTTGCGGATGATGTCCATATTCTCCATCATCGAATTATTCGTATATAAGCAAATCATATCGGTACGCGGAACCATGATTTCTTTGGCGAGCATTTCGTCAAAGGCGAAGATCCGGCTCACGTAACCGTATTCGGTGTTATTGATTTTACCGCTTTGGAAGCTGTCGTTCAGAATGATCTGAATTTCTTCTTCGCTATGCGCTTCTTCATGCTCTTTTACAGCCTTCAGTCCGAACATGCGGATCAGGCCTGTTGCGGAACCATTCAGCACCCAGATGAACGGGTACATGATCTTGTGGAAGTAGATAATCGGTTTGGCTACGGCAAAGCTGATAAATTCGGCTTTTTGGATGGCCCATGTCTTCGGTGCAAGTTCACCCATGACCACATGCAGGAATGTAACGGCAACGAATGCTATAACAAAGGAAATAATATGATTCAAATCGCTGTTTACGCCCAATTTCTCGAATAACGGATGGATAATTCGTTCAACGGTCGGTTCGCCTAACCAACCAAGTCCGAGGGCGGTAATCGTAATACCGAGCTGACAAGCCGAAAGATAAGCATCAAGGTTGCTTGTCACGCGTTGTACGGCAAGCGCGTTTTTCTTGCCTTCGAGCACCAGCTGATCCACTCGGCTTGCGCGAAGGCGGATAATTGCGAACTCCGTAGCAACGAAGAAGGCGGTCAATACAATTAATACAGCAATCATAAACAAATTAAATCCTATACTACTGTCCATTTGGGTTCTTCACAATCCTTTATCAAATATTATAAGTTCCTATGATCTACTATAACGAACTTCAGCTAGCAGATGCAAACTTGCTATTTTACTTTACGGGCGCAATACCATCCATTATGACGAAAAATTCGGAGCTAACATTACAATTTTGGCAAATACCTCGTCTTTACAAGGCTCTGTACAGGGGCGTATGATAAGTTCAGATGAGCTTGTAATCATCAAGCCAATCCCTTTATGTCATAAGGAGGTAAGCGATATGGAAGCTTTTACGCTTACCCGCAAAGAGATGGCGGATTTGCTGCTTGCGATGCAAGGCCAAAATTGCTGTGGTCCCCTACAGGTTCTGCAGCAGGCTTGGAAACAATCGCACCGTGATGCTTATGAATCCGGATCGTCGCTGCCGGCTTTCCTATCGACGGCGCTTCCGCCTGTCCTGGTGAAGCTGATTAAAGGACGCGAGGTAAAAGGATTCTCTTTGCAGGAGATATCCGCGTTAGGCGGATTGATAAATTTTTCGCAAATGTCGATTACATCGATGCAAAACTGGGTAAAGAGAGATTTCAAGGCTTATTTCGACTGTCCGAAAATCGGCAAGAAATATTCTCTGAATCAGACAGCGCTCTTGTTTATTATCGAAGATCTGAAATCCAGTCTCGATTTTGGTTCCATAAGGAAGCTGTTCGACCGGCTGTTCAATAAACCGGAAGACGAAACAGACGACTTGATTGGTCCACTCGAGCTGTATGCGGCTTATACTTCCATGTATGAAGAGCTTGCCGCGAGCGGCTACCGGCTGTTCGATATGGCTCGTCCATATACGGATGCGAAGGATAGAGAGGCAATTATGGAGCAGATGCTTCACAGCGCTTCGGAGCCGTTCCTGCAAATATTGCCGCGGCTAAGCGAGGAGCAGACGGAGGCATTGCGCCATATTTTGTTCATCGCCGTCATCTCGATCCGTACTTCTTATTTTCATTCGCTCGCCAAACGGTACTGTCATGCCACCTTGTTCCTGAATTCTTAAACGGTTCATACACATAGGCAGGTGATTTAAAAAGGCAGCAACGAAAGCCTTGCGCTCCCGTACTGCCTCAGCTAATCAGAATTTATGTGATTGCTGTTCCGCCCAGTCGCCGATGTACGGCAGCTTGAAGCGCTTGCCCTGCAGGGCAAGCAGCATCAGGGCTATCCATAGAATAAAGCCAAGAGGTGTCAGAACCAGACCAAGAAGCCAGCCGATAACGGGAATGAAACCAAGCACGATATTGAGTACAATGAATACAACGGAAATCGCGATAGACTGAAGGGCATGAAATTTTACGAACCGGCTCTGTTTCTCCACGACCAGGAATATAATACCGGTGATAAAGCCCAGGAAATAAGCAAGCAGTCCTGCCACTTTGGGGTCTATACCTGTTGAGGAACGATCAGGCTCGAAGGAAGCGCTGGACATGAACGGATCTCATCCTTTCTATAATCGACTCTCTCGAGAAGATTGTATTCATGTCCGAAAAGTTATATGTCATTACGTATGTTATAGTGAAGCCACTAGGAAAGATTGGAGTTGAATGACGGATGAATATTGCGTTTTTCCTGCTGCCCAAGCAGGAGGTTATTACGGTAACGCAAGATGCAACGCTCAGGCAAACCCTCGAGAAGATGGAGCATCACCGCTACTCTGCGGTCCCGATTATTAATGAGGAAGGCGGCTATGCGGGGACGGTAACGGAAGGCGACCTTCTCTGGTACATGAAGAACACGCCGGGCATAAGCTTTGAGAACGCCAATAAGGTGAAGCTGCAGGATGTGCCGCTCCGCATGATGAACCGCTCGGTTCGGATTGATGCGGATATGAAGGATTTGATTGCCCTTGCGAAGGTTCAGAACTTTGTCCCCGTAGTGGACGACCGCGGCCATTTCATTGGCATCGTCCGCAGAAGCGAAATCATCGATTACTGCCAGTCCTTTATTCCGGGTTCGCCGTCGGTTGCGATGGAGGCCTGACCGGTTTCAATTGGCCATTATGAACGAAGAGCATTCAGCATCTCCAAAAAGCATGGCTTGCGCAGCTATATTTTCAGATAGGGTAGGAGAAAATAGGCCAAGCGAGCATGACTTCAGGAGGGGCTTCATGAATAGGAATGAGCACCAAAAAGACGGAGGCCGCAAACGGTACCGTCTTTTTGTTTTATTAATTGCGTTGGTTATAGGGGGAACGGGAATGTTGAGCAGCGGCAGGGCATCCGGAGCGGCAGCATCGGAGACGGTCTACGATACGGTTATTGCCGGCGGCAGAGTTATGAATCCCGAAACCGGGCTGGATAAGAAGGGCTGGAATGTCGGCGTAAACGGCAGCCGTATTGCAATTGTTACATCTAAGCCTTTAAAGGGTAAGCATGTCATAAATGCAGCCGGTCTTATCGTGGCGCCGGGATTTATCGACAACCTGTCCTACAATCCGAACCCGCTGGGGGTCTGGAACAAGATCGCAGACGGGGTCACGACCAATATTGCCATGCACGGTGGAACCTCCACGCCTAAAGAGTGGTATAACTATTATGCAAAAAGCACGACGCCGGTTCATTTCGGAGCCTCGTTCTTCTACACGGAAGCCCGCAACCGATACGGGCTCAGCCGTTATGACAGCGCCCGGCCGGAACAGATCGCGGAGATGGTCAAGCAGGCGGAGCAGGCACTCAATAACGGAGCGCTCGGCATTTCCTTCAGCCTTGAATACGTGCCGGGTATAACGGCAGCCGAGATTGTGCCGATGATGCAGCTTGCCTATGATTACAACGTGCCTGTTTACTTCCATGCCCGTTATTCCGATATGGAGGAGCCGGGCACCAATATGGATGCCCTTAACGAGCTGATCGGTTATGCCCGGAGAACGGGGGCAGCCGTCCATATTGATCATATCAACAGCACGGGGGGCACTTTCTCGATGAAAAGGTCGCTCTCCCTTCTGGAGGCTGTCCGCAAACAAGGACTCGATATTACCGCCTGCGTCTATCCCTACGATTATTGGGGGACCTTCCTGAACTCGACAAGGTTCGATGAGGGCTGGCAATCGAGATTCCGGATTACGTTCCGTGACTTGCAGATTGCGGGAACCAATCACCGCCTGACCGAGGAGACGTTCGGCCGGTACCGCGCGGAAGGCAAACTGGCGGTAGCCTACGCTATCCCCGAACAGGATGTCGTAAAGGCGCTCAAGGCGCCTTACGTGATGATTGGGAGCGACGCGATCCTGGAGCCCGGCCACAATAATCATCCGCGTGCTTCCGGAACATTCGCCAGAACGATCGGAAGGTATGTCCGGGAGAAGCATACCCTTTCTCTAATGGATGCTCTCGCGAAGATGAGTCTTATGCCAGCTCAGAGGCTGGAAAAGCAAGCCCCTGCGCTGCGCAAGAAAGGCAGGCTAGCCAAAGGAATGGATGCGGATATCGTCATCTTCGATTACAAGACGATTAAAGACCGCTCAACGGTTGAGCATCCGGAGCAACTATCCGCTGGAATCCGTTATGTGCTTGTTGGAGGCCGTCTCGTTCTCGATAACGGCAAGCTGAATAAGGATATCCAGGCCGGTCAGCCTGTTCGCAGCGAGTTCGTCAGGGTGAAGAGCAGAGCAGGCTTGCTGAGCTGGGGAGCACTTCAATATGCCGTGATCGATTATAAAGGCATGCCGTACGTGGATGTCCGTTCGCTTGAGCAGCAGGGCTACAGGCTGGTATGGGATAAAGCGGCCCATAAAGTTATAGCCAAGCGTAGCAATAGTCAGGCGCCTCCCGTGATTAGCGGCGCCGAGCTTGCTCCCTCGGAAGGAATGCTCATGCTGGAGCGGGGATATCGGCTGGAGGCAGGAGACGTAAAGGCGAATTTGATCTCGATCGGAACCCGGACGTTTATGCCATTATCCTTGCTGGACAAGCTGGGGCTTGAAGTAACCGCGGCGGGCGCTGCGTCATGGAAGGCAAGTTGAGCCCGCCGGCGCTTGATCGCAACAGACGGGCGGCAAGCGCTAAAGGATGTGCGTGATCTATTTTGCTTTTATGATATAATGGAGTTTGAATGTTTGTTTACTGATTATGTGCGCAAGAGGTGAACGGCTTGAAAGGTAAGCCCGGTATGAAAGCAGTTCTATGGAGCGGTGCGTCTCTGCTTCTAATTTTGTCATTGGCAGTACCCGTGTTTAATATGCTGACCATTATGCTGCTAATGGTGCCTTACGTCATTTTGTATACGACGCTGTCGACCAGGTCCTTTTTACTGCATCTTGTACCGGTATGGATCATCGCGGCCGTTATTCTTGGGCCGTCGGTTCTTATTATCGCGTTATTCTTCTTGATCCCCGCTATGGTGATGGGGCAGATGTACCGGAAGAAGGCGTCAGCACCGTTAATATTAAGGCGGACGACGCTGACGATTCTATTCTGTCTGCTGGCGGAGCTGCTTATTTTCGAAGGGGTTCTGAAACAATCGTTTATTGATCAGATCGGTGAGTTTGTCCGCAGCTTGGTGGCTGACCTCGACTCGGAGCATGTGCTTCCGAAGGAGTGGAACAGCGACTATACGGAATCCATCATCAAGATTATGATCCAATCGATTCCGCAGGCGATCATTCTGATTTCCTTCGTGTATGCGGTCATAACGCAATATTTCGCACGCAAGGCGCTGGCAACATCCATCGAGGATATTCCTACCATGCCTAAGGCAAAAGACTGGATGCTTCCGCGCATTATGGTCTTTTACTACCTGGTCGTCTATATCCTGCAGATGTTTGCGGACAGCACCAGCAGTTCCTTCTATTCCGTAGCGCTTATGAATGTGGTGCCGCTTATGCGGTATGCGTTCACGATTCAAGCGATCGGATTCTTCTTCTACATCGCGCATCAGCGGAGATGGAATAAGGCGGTCCCTGTTATTATCGCAATTCCGCTTCTTATCTTCCCGCCGCTAAGCTTGATTGGCGTACTTGATGCCGCTTTTCCGATCCGTAAGTCGTTTTCGAAATCATCATAAGCAATAGGAGCGAATAGGAAATGCCGAAGTTTCTTGTCACGCGATGGCATGGCATGCATCAGGTCTGGTCTATCGCATTAATGGTTCTTATGACCGTCGTGCTCACTTGGTTTTGGTGGGTGCTTGGGCTTATCGCGCTTCTTCTCACTATAGCCGCAGCTGTTTATACGGTTCTTGCGGAGCGGGCTTTCCGCAAGGATTTGAAGTCTTATCTCGGGACGTTATCCTACCGGGTGAAAAAGGTCGGCAATGACGTCATCGGCGAGCTTCCGTTTGGCGTTATTTTGTATAACGAAGACCGTACGGTAGAATGGCATAATCCATACATTGCGCAAATTGCGGGCGAGGAATCGGTGATCGGGATGCCGCTCACGGAGTTGTTCCCGGCTCTGCAGCAGGTTAAGGACAAAGAAGGAACCGTTGAAGCGACGGTTGACGGGCATGTCTACCAGCTGCTCTTCAAGCAAAAGGAGCGGATTTTGTACGTACAGGACATTACGCTCCTCTGGCAGCTCAGCAAGCGCTACGATGAAGAGAAGCTCGCAATGGGCGTCGTTATGATCGACAGCCTGGAGGAAGTAACGCAAGGGATGGACGACCATCAGCGCAGCTCGCTCCAGTCGAAGGTGACGACCGAAATTACCGAATGGGCGCAGCGGTATCAGCTGTACTTGAAGCGGGTAACCTCGGACAGGTTTCTTCTGATTACCGATCAGAAGACGCTGAGACAGCTGGAGCAGTCGCGGTTTGTCATTCTGGATGAAGTGCGGGAGATGACCGCCGATCAGAAAATCCCGATTACGCTCAGTATCGGCTTCGCAGCCGGAGCGGAAAGCATTGTCGAGCTTGGCCAATGGGCGCAGTCCAGTCTGGACATTGCGCTTGGACGCGGCGGCGACCAGGCGTCGGTGAAGGTTGGCGGGCGCCAGTCGTTCTACGGCGGCAAGACCAATGCGGTGGAGAAGCGTACGCGGGTCCGCGCCCGCGTCGTTGCGCACGCGCTTCGCGATTTGATCAAGGAGAGCGGCAACGTCGTCATCATGGGTCATAAAATGCCGGATATGGATGCGATAGGCGCGGCTATCGGTATTTTGAAAGCGGCTCTGATGTTTGGCAAGGAAGCCTATATCGTGCTTGAGGGCATCAACCCGGCCATTCAGAAGATGATGGAAATGCTGCGCGAGGACGAGAAGTTCACGAAGCGGTTCATTACGCCGGAGCAGGCGTTAGGCATAACGGACAGCCGAACGCTGGCCGTTGTGGTTGATACGCATAAAGCGTCGATGGTGAAAGAGCCGCGGATCCTGGCGCAGACGAATAAAATCGTAGTGGTTGACCACCACCGCCGTGGCGAGGAATTTATCTCGAACGCGATTCTGGTCTATATGGAGCCTTACGCCTCCTCAACCTGCGAGCTAGTCACCGAGCTGCTGCAATATATTCACGACCGGGTACTGCTGGATGTACGCGAGGCAACCGCGCTTCTGGCAGGCATTACGGTCGATACGAAGAACTTCTCTCTCCGGACGGGTGCCCGCACGTTTGACGCAGCATCGTTCCTGCGTCGCAACGGTGCGGACTCGACGATGATTCAGCGGATGCTGAAGGAGGATCTTGAGGAGTATGTACGCAAGGCCGAGATTATCAAGCATGCCGAGGTGTACTACGATCATGTGGCGATTGCGGTAACGGAGCCGGGCCGAAAGGTGGCTCAGCTGCTCATTGCGCAATCGGCGGATACGCTGCTTAACATGACGGATATCTATGCCTCGTTTGTTATTGGGGAAAGGCCGGATGGACTTATCGGCATAAGCGCCCGCTCGCTCGGGCATATGAATGTACAAGTCGTGATGGAACGGATGGGCGGCGGCGGCCACCTTACGAACGCGGCGGCTCAACTAGAGGGCACCGTGCAGGAAGTGGCTGCCAAGCTCAAGACCGTACTCGCACAAATTGAAGCGGAAGAGGGGTTATTCGAATGAAAGTAATTTTCTTGAAAGACGTTAAAGGTCAAGGTAAAAAAGGCGATGTGAAGGAGCTGTCGGAAGGCTACGTACGCAACTTCCTGCTGCCGCAAGGACTGGCGAAGCTGGCGTCCGACGGCAACCTGAAGACGCTGGAAGTGCAGAATGCTTCGGAAGAGAAACGCAAAGCGAAGGAAAAAGCGGATGCGGTTGAGCTCGGCAAGAAGCTGGAAGAGCTGAAGGTTGTTATCAAGGCCAAAGCGGGCGAAGGCGGCCGGTTGTTCGGTGCCATCACAAGCAAGCAAATTGCCGAGGCACTGGCTGCTCAGGCGGGCGTTAAAATTGACAAACGCAAAATCGAGCTGGAAGACGCGATCCGCACCCTTGGCGTGACGCAAGTACAGGTGAAGCTGCATGTGGAAGTTAAATCGAAGCTTAACGTTCATGTTACCGAAGAATAAGAGCCCTTATTAAGCGTAATAGAAGCAAGACGACAATGGCGATGTGAGAGCATCGCCATTGTTGTCCAATCGGACAGGCCGATGCTGGAACTTTCCATAGCTTTCGGCGGCCTGCAACTGCTACACTGTTCGTTGTAGCATGAACGGAATCGGAAGCCATTCAGCATTCATTGGAAGGGAGCCTAAAGCATGAGCATGAGTAGTACGGAGCTGATGTTTGATCGGGTGCCGCCGCAAAACCTGGAGGCGGAGCAAGCCGTAATCGGCGCGATCCTGCTTCAGTCGGAGGCGCTGATCACCGCGATGGAGCGGCTGCGCAGCGAAGACTTTTATAGCGTTCCCCATCAACATATATACGAAGCGATGGTTGAGCTTGGGGAGAGCGGACAGCCGGTCGATCTGATCACGCTGACCGCTTATCTGCAGGACAGGCAGCTGATCGAAGAGATTGGCGGCGTCTCGTATTTGGCCAAGCTGGCAAGCGCCGTGCCAACGGCGGCAAACGTCGATTACTACGCGCAGATCGTGGAAGAGAAGTCGATGCTTCGCCGGTTAATTCGGACAGCCACCAATATCGTGTCGGACGGTTACGCAAGCACGGATGAAGTCGGTATTCTTCTAAGCGATGCGGAGCGTAAGATTCTGGAGATCTCGAACCGCCGTTCAAGCAGCGGCTTTATTTCCATTCGCGACGTTCTGATGGAAGTATTCGAGAAGGTCGAGACGCTCTACAATCAGAAGGGTGCAGGAACAACGGGCATTCCTTCCGGATTCGTCGACTTGGACAAAATGACGGCCGGCTTCCAGCGCAGTGACTTGATCATTATTGCGGCCCGTCCTTCCGTAGGCAAAACGGCGTTCGCCCTGAACATAGCCCAGAACGTAGGCGTCCGCGCCCGCGAGACCGTCGCCATCTTCTCGCTCGAGATGTCCGCGGCGCAGCTCGTTCAGCGTATGGTCTGCGCCGAGTCGAACGTAGATGCGACCCGGATGCGTACCGGTCAGCTCGAGGGCGACGATTGGGAGAAGCTGACGATGGCGATTGGCGCCTTGTCGGAAGCCAATGTATTTATAGATGATACGCCAGGCATTACGGTAGCCGATATTCGCGCGAAATGCCGCCGCCTGAAAAAGGAAAAAGGTCTTGGCATGATTCTTATTGATTACTTGCAGCTCATTCAAGGCCGCGGCAAAGCGGGCGAGAACCGCCAGCAGGAAGTATCCGAGATTTCGCGTACTCTGAAACAGATCGCCCGTGAGCTGGAAGTGCCGGTCATTGCCCTGTCGCAGCTCAGCCGTGGCGTCGAGCAGCGTCAGGACAAGCGTCCGATGATGTCCGACCTTCGGGAATCGGGTTCAATCGAGCAGGATGCCGACATCGTAGGCTTCCTGTACCGCGACGATTACTACGACAAGGAATCCGAGAAGAAGAACATCATCGAGATCATTCTTGCCAAACAGCGTAACGGCCCCGTCGGTACGGTCGAGTTGGTCTTCCTCAAGCAATTCAATAAATTCGTAAGCTTAGACAGGACCCACGAGGACCCGTCGCAGGCATCATAAGGTTATGTATAATATCCGAACAATTGTATGGGCGACTGTGCAATTGTTCGTTTTTTGTTTGACTTCTCCATACGAGGCTGATACACTGTTATTGCTGTCTTTACGCGATTAGGAGCATTTCTGAGTAAGAAGCGCCGATCCGGTTAATGCTAAGACGGTAATTTTCGGTGTGCAAAATCACCGGACGGGGGTATGTTTATGTCTACGGTTGTTGTTGTCGGTACGCAGTGGGGAGACGAAGGGAAAGGCAAAATTACCGATTACTTGGCGGACGGAGCCGACGTCGTCGCTCGCTATCAAGGTGGTAACAATGCCGGACACACTATTCTCATTGACAACAAAAAGTACAAATTGACGATGATTCCATCGGGTATTTTTAATCAAAATAAAACTTGCGTCATTGGCAACGGGATGGTTATTAACCCGCAAGCGCTGATCGACGAAATTAACTATATTCATGACAACGGGTTCTCTAGCGACAATCTGAAAATCAGTGACCGCGCCCATGTCATCATGCCTTACCATCTCGTGCTTGATGGTCTGGAAGAGGATCGTAAAGGCGATAACAAAATCGGTACAACTCGCAAAGGCATCGGCCCTTGCTACATGGACAAAGCTGCCCGTAACGGCATCCGCATCGCGGATCTTCTGGATGCAGAAGAGTTCACGGAGAAAACGCGCCGCCTTGTGGTAGAGAAGAACCAAGTGATTCAGCAGGTATACGGCGGCGAGCCGCTTGATGCCGAAGCGATTATTGCCGAATACTTAGGCTACGCGGAGACGCTTCGTCCGTACGTTACGGATACTTCGGTTGTTCTGAACGACGCGATCGACGCGAACAAGAAGGTCCTGTTCGAAGGCGCTCAAGGCGTAATGCTTGATATTGACCAAGGTACTTATCCATTCGTTACTTCCTCGAACCCATCGGCTGGCGGCGTATGTATCGGTTCCGGCGTAGGTCCGTCGAAAATCCAGCAGGTTATCGGTGTAGCAAAAGCATACACAACCCGCGTAGGCGACGGCCCGTTCCCGACAGAGCAAATTAACGAGATCGGCGACCTGATCCGTGACAAAGGCCATGAATATGGCACAGTAACCGGCCGTCCACGCCGTGTAGGCTGGTTCGACAGCGTTGTTGTCCGCCATGCTCGCCGCGTCAGCGGCATTACGGGCCTGTCCCTTAACTCGCTTGACGTACTGAGCGGCCTTGAGACCGTTAAGATCTGTACAGCTTACAAATACCGCGGCGAAGTGATCGAGCATTACCCTGCAAGCCTCAAGATGCTGGCGGAATGCGAAGCGGTATATGAAGAAATGCCGGGCTGGAGCGAAGATATTACGGGAGCGAAGAAGCTGGAAGATCTTCCGGTGAACACGCTGAACTACCTGAACCGCGTATCCGAGCTGACTGGTATTCCAATTGCAATCTTCTCGGTAGGACGCAACCGCGAGCAGACAAATCCAGTTCGCGCAATCTACGAATAGAATCTAAACTTACAGAGGATAGTCCGCGGCAGAGATGCCGGGGCTATCCTTTTTTGTCGTTTTCATAGTTTGCTCTCCCTATTCTTTGACCATAATGGTAGATAGCAGAAGGAAAGGGATGAGCGTAAATGTGGTTAAAAGCAGCCGTATGGATCGCAAAAATCGTAGCGGCGGGTCTCATTGTCAGCTTTCTCTCGATATGGACAACCGGTTATATCGTTAGTAGTTATGTAGAGACGCTGCTGAAGCAGTATAATATGCCGCTGGAGGTACAGCCGATGGCGATGTCCGGAGTATGGGGCAAGCTGTGGGGCGCCGAGGAGCCGGTCCAGACGGAGGATAACGAGAAGACGGGCACGGAAGGGGCAGACGGGGATAAGGTTGCCGTAGATGCGTTTGCCGACCAGCCATCCACAGCGCCGCTTACGGATATCGGCATTGGCGGAGGCTCGAAGGCGGAGAGCGGTACAGCCGGTCAATCGGAGGAAGCGGGTACAAGCACGGGTCAGACGGAGGGCAGCAGCCAGACGGACGATGATGAAGCACCGTCGATCGACGGAACGGAAACGGCGATTACAACCGAGGACATGAACAATATGAAGAGCCAGATGAGCGAAGCCGATAAGGATCAATTATTCGGTTTGCTCATGAGCAAGCTGCCGCAGGAAGCGATGCAGACGATCTCCGGCTACATGGAAAACGGGCTTACGGATGAGGAGCTTACGCAGATCCAGCAGCTGATGGCACAGTATCTGGACCGAGACCAGTATGAACAAATGATGGCAATTCTGAAAAAATATTAATTTCGACTCTTGACAAGAATGGTTGCCGCGTTTATTAACCATATGTTAAAGTATTAGGCGAGTGATCCGACAGGACATTCGTCTTTTTTTATGTCGGATTCCGTATTTTATTGCAGGAAAAGTGCGAAAAGGAGACCATCATGACCGTTTTCAGCCCCAAGGATCGTTTCCGGAAGACTTGGAATCTTGTAAACCAGTACTTTCGGCCTAGTGATCTGCAAGACTCGAAAGGCAAGAAGCAGCCTCCTTCGGCAGGAGAGAGACCACATACTCCAATGTGGAAGAGAAAACCTGTCATGCTTACAGCAGGAGTGCTGGTAGTCCTAGCAGCAGCCGGTATCGGTGGTACCGGATACGTACAAGCGAACACAGTCGATTATTACAACGTATATAAAGACGGCAATATCGTGGGCTCCATCAGCGATCCCGCAGAGGTTGAACAGTTAATTCAGCAGCAGACCGAAGAAGTAAAGAAAGCGAATCCGGAGCTCAGCATGGTGCTCGACACCGGGGAGATTACGTACAGCGGGGAAAGCGGCTTTAAAGCGGACCCTGAGACCGAAGAAACGTTAAGCAAGCTGAAAGGTCTGCTGACCTCGCATGCGGAAGGCGTGGAACTGGTTATCGACGGCAAGGTAGCCGGTGTGGTGAAGGATCAGGAAACCGCGGATGCCATTCTGAACCGCGTGCAGAGCAAATACGCTCCGCAGCTTGCGGCAGCGAAGAAGCAGAACGAAGTGAAGACTTTGTCTTACTCCAAGACGGAAGCTGAGAAGAAAAAGACAGAATCGTCCAGCGGTAAAAAGCTGACGGGCGTTAAATTCGTTGAAGAGGTTAAGACGGACGAAGTAGAAGTGGATCCAAACAAGATTATGGACGCTAATGAGCTGTACCTGAAGCTTGTGAAGGGCAGCGTCAAACCAACGAAGTATACGGTACAAAAAGGCGATTGCATCGGATGCATTGCCGATAAGTTCAATATTTCCGAACAAGTGATTTACGATAACAACGGCTGGATTGAGCAGGATATGATCAAGGAAGGCGATGTCCTGGATCTGACCGTGCTGCAGCCGGAGTTGACGGTAAAGACGGAAGAACGCCAATCCGAAACGATTACTTACGATGCTCCCGTCGAGATCCGCAAGAGCGACTCCATGAAGCTTGGCGAGTCGAAGGTGCTGACGGAAGGCAAGAGCGGCAAGAAGACTCTTACATACCGGGTTGTGAAGCAGAACGGTAAGGTTATGACGGAAGAGCTCGTAGATAGCCAGGTTGTCGTGAAGCCGGTAGCCGAGGTTATCATCCGGGGAACCAAGGTTATTCTTGGCGAAGGTACAGGCCATTTTGCATCTCCTGTATCCGGCTGGTCGCTGTCGAGCAAGTATGGTCAGCGCTGGGGACGGATGCATAAAGGCATCGACATGACGGGCGGCAAGACCATCATGGCACCGGATAACGGTGTTGTTGAGTTTGTTGGCCAGAAGACCGGCTATGGCAATTGCATTATCATTAATCATAAGAATGGTTACAAAACGTTGTACGGACATCTGAAGTCCATCGGCGTGAAGAAAGGCCAGATTGTCGAAAAAGGCGACAGTATCGGCATTATGGGCAGTACCGGCGAATCGACCGGCGTGCATCTGCATTTCGAAATTACGAAAAACGGCGTACTGCAAAATCCGTTAAAGTACTTATAATCTATTTTCTTTCACAAGAAGGCTGTCCTCATGAGGGCAGTCTTCTTTTTACCTTTTTTTACCCTGAAGCTGTCGGAACGAAACACGTCTCTGAGTACGAATTATGAGTTTTATTGGAAAAGGGCTGAACGAACTTTAATTGGGAACTTGACGACGCACTATGTTAAAATAAAAGAGTAAAAATAGGACGAGCGACAGGCGGGTGTAACGATGCACGGGAAAATTTTAGTGGTCGACGACGAACAGCCCATTGCAGATATATTGAAATTCAACTTGGAGAAAGAAGGGCATCAGGTCATTTGCGCGTTTGACGGCGGCGAGGCGGTACGCCTCGCGTTCGAAGAGCAGCCGGACCTGATTCTACTTGATTTGATGCTGCCGGTGAAGGATGGCATGGACGTCTGCCGCGAGGTGCGCACGCGTCTGCATATGCCAATCATCATGCTGACAGCAAAGGATACGGAAATAGATAAGGTGCTGGGCCTTGAGCTTGGCGCCGATGATTACGTAACGAAGCCGTTCAGCACGCGGGAGCTGCTGGCCCGTGTCAAAGCCCATTTGCGCAGGCAGCAGAAAACCTCGGAAGCCGCGGCTTCTTCGACCGACAACGCAAACGCCGGCGATAACGGTCAAGGTGCAGCGGACGAGAAGCAGGGTCTTAAACTGTTTAACCTGTTTATTGATACCGATATGTATGTCGTCTATAAGGACGGCGAGCCGCTTGACCTGACCCACCGCGAATATGAGCTAGTCTATTACATGGCGCGCAACAGCGGCAAAGTAATGACGCGCGAGCATTTGCTGCAGGCGGTCTGGGGCTTTGAGTATTTCGGCGATGTGCGTACCGTGGATGTCACGATCCGCCGTCTTCGCGAGAAGATTGAAGATGATCCAAGCCGTCCGGAATATATTATGACCCGCCGCGGCCTTGGTTACATGATGCGCAATCCGAAGTCCGGAGGGCTCGGCTACGCATGAGCGGGCGGAGGTTTTTTCGCACCATTCAAGTTAAGCTGGTCATTATTTATCTCCTGCTCATCCTTGTCGCGATGCAGCTCATTGGCGTGTACTTTATCAGTACGGTCAAGGCGTCATTGACCGACAACTTCACGACGAATCTGAAGGAGCAGGCCGATATTCTCTCGAAGCTGGCGGCAAAGGAACTGTCCGAAAAGCCGAATAGCGATAGCGAGACCGATACGAGCAGCACGGAGGATTTAAGCCTTGTGGTCCGCAATCTGTTCAGCATAAGCGGAACGGAGGTGCAAGTGCTCGACGGCAGCGGGCGGGTTGTTGCGACCTCCCTGCAGGTGCCGGAATCGTACATTGGGAAGAAAAATACTTCTCTGGCGGTAAGCCGCGCGTTAACGGGCATCTCCGATAACGAAGAAGAGATTATCGACGAAAACGGCATTCGCAAAAAAATTATCGCCCTTCCCGTTACGTACAACGATAACGACAAGGTTGTTGGCGCGGTCTATATGCTGGCGTCCATGGACAGCCTGTACGATACGGTGAACCGGGTGAACCAGATCTTTTTCTCCGGCACGCTTATCGCGCTTGGTCTTACCGGAATTCTGGGCATCCTGCTCGCCCATACGATTACGAGCCCGATTCAGGGACTGACGCGTCAGGCCGCAGCCGTGGCGGACGGAAAGTTTGATCTGCAGGTGCCGGTGCTTGGGGACGATGAAATCGGGCGGCTAAGCTTGGCCTTTAACGATATGACCATTCGGCTGAAGGAGGCGCTCTCGGTCAACGAAGAGGAGAACGAGAAGCTCGCCTCCATTCTGTCGAATATGAGTGACGGCGTAATCGCGGCCGACGAGAACGGCAAAGTGATCGTCTGGAACCGCCGCTCGCAGGAGATGCTTGACGTGCGCACCTGCGAAGGCTGCAGTCTGCCACAGCTGCTTGGCATGCCGGAGCAGAAATACCAAGAGCTGCAGAACGGCCGGGAGCAGACGGTCATATTGCCGCGCGGCGAAGAAGAAGCCGAGATGGATGACGAAGAGGGGGTTCTCCGCGTCACCTTTACGCCGATTCACCGCCGGGACAAAGGGATTACCGGTACGATTGCCGTCCTGCAGGATGTGACGGAGCAGGAAAAGCTCGAGCAGTCGCGGCGCCAATTCGTCGCGAACGTCTCGCATGAGCTGCGCACGCCGCTCACCACGATCAAGAGCTACGCGGAGGCGCTGAATGACGGGGCGCTGGATGAGCGCGAGCTGTCCGAGCGGTTCGTTGGCGTTATCCGCAACGAGACGGAGCGGATGATCCGATTAG
The DNA here is from genome assembly GCF_051200795.1 of Paenibacillus glycanilyticus. Taxonomy (NCBI): domain Bacteria; kingdom Bacillati; phylum Bacillota; class Bacilli; order Caryophanales; family Paenibacillaceae; genus Paenibacillus; species Paenibacillus glycanilyticus. Next base: position 6,717,104 of record NZ_CP195155.1, on the reverse strand, counting down.
TTACGGACCTTCTGCATTTGTCGCGCCTTGATTCCAATCAGGCGCCGCTGCGGCGGCGGAAGACCAACATTCACGAGATGCTGGACGAAGTGACGGATCGTTTTTCCTTCCAGCTTCGCCAGAAGTCGATCCTGGCAACGATTATCGTAGACCGCGATCTCAAATCGGCATGGCTTGACCGCGACCAGATTGACCAGGTTCTCGATAATTTAATATCGAACGCCATCAAATATACGCTTGAGGGCGGAGCAATTGAGCTCAGTGCCCAAAAGCAGGACGCCGCTACGATTGCGATTAGCGTAAAGGATACGGGTATCGGTATTCCGAAGAAGGATTTATCGCGTATTTTCGACCGTTTTTACCGGGTGGACAAGGCCCGCTCGCGTAACATGGGCGGCACCGGGCTTGGTTTATCCATTGCCCGGGAAATCGTTAAAGCGCATGGCGGCACGATCTCACTGAAGTCCGAGCTGAACGACGGCACGACGGTTACGTTTACGCTGCCGGCGCTGCAAGAGGAAGGTGAGACGGCATGATGGAGAAAGCGAAGACGCTCCTGCTCGTTATGCTTGTCGCCCTCAGCTTGATTCAATCGTACTTCCTTGCATACAGCATGCCGGGTCTTGGCGCAACGGTGAAGACGGGACAGGATTACATCAATGCCGATCCGCTTGGCAAAAAATCAAACGCGGAAAACGTCATTTTCCCGGAGGAGATTGTCCTCCACTTCGGCGGTAATGAGCATACCGTGCTGTACCCGGGATCTACGTTCTACAATATGATTCTGAAAGACCGGATTCAGGGCCGCGAGTTCAAGGGCTTCCAGCGCAATCCGGCCAACGTGCTTAATTGGGATGAAGTAAGGAAGAACGATATCGGCGTTGAGCTGCGCTTCCAGAACGGCATTCCGGTAGAGCTCTTGAAGAAGCTGCTTAAGGTGCAGGGAGATTTGCTGTTCCTAGGTGAGACGATCGACCGGATCTGGATATTCAAGGCGACCGATTCCGAGGAAGTCCGGACCTTCTTCTTCAGCGCCGACGGGCAAAAGGTATACGAGTCTACCCAGGCTGACCTTACCGTCCGCGACGTGCAGGACTATGTCGGCTTCGGCGAGTATCAGCCGAAGTACCAGATGACGTCGGATGGCATCTATTTGCCGAAGCAGCCGATTCAATCGGTAGAGATGGTCTTCACTTATGAGGCCTACTCTTCCGAGCTCATGCAGCAGAATCTGTTCTTCGATACGGCCACGACGAAGGCACTCTACGACCGAAGCGGTTCGCAGATTTTCACGGACGGCAAGAGGGGACTGCAGATCGAGCAGAAGGGTAAATGGATGATTTATACCAACCCCGCCGCCTCGCAGAGCGAGGAAAATCCGCTTAGCGAGAATGTTTTTGCTTCAATTGAATTTATTAACGATCATGGCGGATGGGACGGAGTTCACCGTTTCGTTAACCCGGGAATAAATCTAGAGGGCAAGACGGGTAAATACGTAGAGTTCCAGCAGTATGTCGATAACTACCCGGTGATCGAGACCAAAGACTTCGAGTACGGCAGCATGCGGCTTACGCTGCAGCAGGGAGTCGTAACGGAGTACAGCCGTTCTCTCATTACGCTTGCCAGCCGGTCGAAGACGAGGGAAGCCAGATGGCTGCCGGGCGGCGCCCAGCTGCGCAGCGCGCTGGACCATTATGACCGCCGTTCGGAGGTTGTCCGGCTGTTCCCGGCTCTTAAAGCCGAACCGCTTGAAAACAATGAATTAAAGTTTATTCCGATATGGGCGGTTCAGCTCGAAGACGGTGCGCAGGAGGCACTCACCGAGGCGTATCCGGCAGGTTTTGTTCCTCAGGAAATAAAGGACAGCCCGAGCTCCACCCATGATTCGGATGAAGGAACCGGCAAGGATAAAGGCGGAAAGGAAGCTTCGGGACATGAGACCGCAGAGAGGGACGGCAACAGCCTGTTCGGAGTCTCCGATCCGCTGCAAAATTCAATCGAGCCGGGTAAAGAAAGCAAGCAATAAGCCGTAACGAACGGAGGCGGAAGATCAGGTGGATTGGGGCAGGGCCAAAAGCGTGCTTATTATTTCGTTTCTGCTGCTCAATATTTTGCTCGGCTATCAGGTATGGTCGAACGTCGGCGAGCAGCTGAACGCCAACAAGAATACAGCAGAGCTTCCGAGCGAGACCTACGCCTTCATGAAACAGAAGGGGATTGAGCTGACCGCCAATCTACCGGTCGAAACCCCGAAGCTGCGAGATTTAACGTATATGCTGCGCAGCGGCAACCTAGAGGGTCTGCCGGAGACAAAGCTTGCGACGCCCGTCGACAGCCGGATTATTTTTTCCGAGAAGGATCTCGTTAAGACGCTGGGCAGCCAAATTGTCGACCTGGACAAGTATAAGTTCGATCCGGCAATGACAAGGGACGGCGTCTACGTGCTGTACCGGATGGCGGATAACCGTCCCATGTTTGACGTAAAGCTGGAGCTCTACTATAGCAATCAGAAAATAACCGGCTTCCGCCAAGTGCGGGTAGATCTGACGGGCCCGGGCGAAGCCAAGGAACAGACGGTATTGCCGGCTTCGAAGGCCATGGCGCCTTTTATAGAGCGGAACCTGCCGGACGGCGCGGTTATTACCGACATCCAGCTTGGCTACCATGGTCAGATGTTTGATACGGAGACGCAGGTGGCGGCGCCTTATTACCGGGTGCTGCTGGAGGACGGGAACGAGTATTACATTCATGCGATTAACGGGGAAGTTGCGCAGGTGAAGGAAGAAGTACCGCTGGACCGCGTCCGGTAGCTTGATGGGCGATGCGTTGCGGCGGATGGATAGAATGTTTTTAGTGTTCATGGGAGCAGGGGAAAGGATAGAAGTAAAGCGATGGGACTTACGTTTACAGTACTGGGAAGCGGATCTACGGGCAATGCGACGATAGTAAGCAACGGGGATAAAATGGTGCTGGTGGATGCCGGCCTCAGCATGAAAAAAATAGAGGAGCTTATGCGCGAGCAAGGCGTGTCCGGCCATCAATTGTCCGCGTTGTTCGTTACGCATGAGCATTCCGACCATATTAAAGGACTGGGCGCATTCGCCCGTAAATACGAGCTGCCGATCTTTGCGAATGAAGGAACCTGGGGCGGAATGGAGCGTCATGTCGGCACCATTGAGCCGGAGAAGCGGGTCATTATGGAGACGGGCGAGTCGCTCAGGTTCGGCACGATGGAGGTCTGCTCCTACCCGATCTCGCATGACGCGGCGGAGCCGGTCGGCTATACGTTTGTCGATAACGGGGAAAAGCTGAGTCTTGCGACCGACCTTGGTTATATGAGTGACAAAGTAAAGCAGGCGATTATCGATTCGGACGTGCTTGTGCTTGAATCCAATCACGATACGGAGATGCTTCGCATGGGCCGTTACCCGTGGAACATTAAGCGCCGCATTCTAAGCGATGTCGGGCATTTATCGAATGTTGCCGCCGGGGAGGCATTATGCGAGCTGCTGACGGACCGGACGAAGCGGGTGTATCTGGCCCATCTTAGTCTGGACCATAATCTGATGGATCTGGCTATGCTGACGGTTCGGAACGTTATGGAGGATAACGGAATCTTCTTCAAGCAGAACGAGAATCCGCTGCGCCCGACGTATCATGACCGGCCTACGGCATGGGATGAAGTGAGGCGGAAATAAAGGACTCCAGCTGGTTGTCCAGGCTGTCCGCTTTAGCGGTCAGCTCTTCGCGGGTGATCAGTCCCTTGTCCACAAGCAGCTCAAGCATAGCGCTTAGGGTAAGGACGGTGCGGTAATGATCATCCTTCAGATCGGCCAATTTAGCTGCAATCTCTACTTGCTCCCATGGGGAGAATGGTTTTGTTTTCATAGATACGGTTCGCTCCTTTTTGGTTATGATGGAGGAGTGCGCAAGTGAATCTATTATTATTGTAGTCTAATCTTCCGAAAACATTCTTAGATTGTAAAAATAGTTTTTGTACATTTTTCAAAGGCAAGCATAAGCATCGAAAGGAGCGGTAACGATGGGAATATTTGATGACGATTTCTACTCGACCAAAGTATCAAGACGTGCTCGTTCCACTTCTTCGAAGGATGAATTTGCCTTCTCCAATAAAAAGGGAATGCGTAACTGGTCGAATGTCCGAATCGCATTTGTTGCTTCTTTCACCAGCGCGGTGGCAGCGGTATTGTTGTTTGTGCTTGTCTTTGGCGGCGGGGGTATCGGTCCGGGCTCGCATGCGGCAAGCGTATCGGCATCCGGAAGCGCCTCGCTGGAGCAACGAACGATTCAAGCTTCGGCTAAGGTCCGGCCGGCGGTAGTCAGCGTTATTAATGAACAGACGGTTCCTTATGGGCTTGCTCCCGGTGACGGCACCCAGGAACAAGCAGGCAGCGGAGAGGAAGGACAGATTCAGGGTTCGAAGCAGGAGGTAGGCGTTGGCTCCGGCGTTATCTTCAAGCTGAAGGACGGCAAGGCCTACATTATTACGAATCATCATGTCATTGCAGGCGCCGAGTCGGTGAAGGTTATGCTCGTGAACGGCGAGAAGCGTGAAGCGAAGATCGTTGGCAGCGACCAGATTACGGATCTGGCGGTGCTCGAGATGGACGGCAAGGACATAAAGACGGCAGCGGAGATCGGCAAATCGTCGAAGCTGCAGCCAGCCGAATTCGTTCTTGCGATTGGCAATCCGCTTGGACTTGGCGATTCGCTGTCGATGGGGATTGTGAGCAAGACTCACCGGGTCGTGCCGGTATCCTTGAACGAGGATGGGGTGTACGACTGGCAGCAGGAAGTCATTCAGGTAAACGTCTCGATTAACGAAGGCAACAGCGGCGGTCCCCTGATTGATATGGACGGCAAGGTTGTTGGCATTAACAGCATGAAGATTGCCGAGGTAGGCGTTGAGGGATTAGGCTTTGCGATTCCGATCGATAACGCGATGCCTATTATCGACAGCTTAATGGAGAAGGGTTATGTATCTCGCCCTTATCTTGGCGTCTACACGGTAGACCTGGAGCAGTATTTCGCGCAAAAGCAGCAGGAAGAGCAGGCGGCTGGCAGCGACGGAAAGACTGACCAGGGTGCCGGCGCAGCTTCGGGAAGCGAGGAATCCGATCTGCCTGAGCTGAATCTCCCAGATGAAGTGTTCAATGGGGTTATCGTGCTTGAAGCCGTAGGACCGGCGAAGGACGCGGGCATGAAGCTGAACGATGTGATCGTGAAGCTGGACGAGAAAAGCATTAGCAGCACCTTGGAGCTGCGCCAATACTTGTACCAGACGAAGCATATCGGTGATGAGATCAAAGTGACCTTCTACCGTGACGGCAAGCTGAAGACGGCATCGTTCAAGCTGGCGGAGAAAACGAAGGATGAATAAAGCGTAAAGAAGCTGTGCTGACGGGAAACGGTTGGCACGGCTTTTTTTGTGCGTTGTGCCATTCCCCGACTAAAGTCTAACCCTCGAGCCATCCTCTGGAAGGTTTCTGGCAAATCTCCGCTGGCGTAAACTATAATCAAGAAGCAAGAGCACAGAGGGAGAGAAATCAACCATGAATAGACGATGGGTTAGAAATACGATAGGAGTGGTCCTTGTGGCGATCGGAATAATGGCGTTGTTGCAATATCAATTCGGCGGAGTGAAGAGCAAGGAATATGCCCATACTTTGCAGCTCGAGGATAAAATGCAGGATCTTAGCCTTACATCCGACAGCCTTGGACTGGAAGTGGATTTTGTTCCAAGCACGGACGGAAGCAACTCGATTCATATCGAAGGCAAAGCAAAGCCGGAGGTTATCGATCAGATCAAGAACGCAAGAGTCGAGAACGGAAAGCTTGATCTTCGGTTGAAGGAGAAGTGGCATTTCGGATTATTCGATTTCTCCGGCTGGAACGAGAAGCAGGTCGTAACGGTGTCGCTGACCGAAGAAGCCATGTCGTCTCTTGAATCGTTGAAGGTAAAAAGCGATTCGGGTTCCGTGAAAGTAGATGGCGCAAAGGCGGCTGACAGCCAGGTGGAGACCGATTCGGGAAGCATCCGGCTTGGCAGCTTTGAGGGCGGCACGTTGTCGCTGAAGGCCGATTCGGGAAGCATTAAGCTAGAGAGCTTTAAAGGCAGCAGCTTAACGATCAAGTCGGATTCGGGAAGCATTCATGCGGGAACTGTTGCTGCGGAGCTAAAAGCTTCGTCCGATTCCGGCAGTATTACGATTGATCATCTGAACGGCAAGGCTGTCCTACGTTCCGATTCCGGCAGTATCCGCATGGTGAAGGACGATACAACCGGCGCGGACGTAAAGAGCGACTCCGGCAGCGTGAGAATCGAAATTCCTTCCTCGTACGGCGGCATGTTTGATCTGGATTCGGATTCCGGTTCCATTCATAAACCGGATCAGCAAGGGACTTCGGGAGAAGTCATCAAGGTTCGTACGGACAGCGGCAGTATTCGAATCAGCCAACCATAAATACAAAGCCGCACGGGTTGCGCGAATGCCCGTGCGGCTTTTATTTTGCGGTTAGCTGCCACGCGGAGCATAGAGCATAATGGCAACGCCGATGATGCAGACAGCGGCTCCGATCCAGTCGTAGAGATCGGGTGCCTTTTTATCGATGAGCCATCCCCAGAGAACGGCCAGAATGATAAAGACTCCTCCATAAGCAGCATAGACGCGGCCAAATGAGGGGAAATTTTGTAGGGTGGGTATGACGCCGTAAGCAATCAGGATGATGCCGCCTACGATGCCGTACCAGAGCGGCTTTGCTTCCCGCAGCCATAACCAGACAAGATAACCGCCGCCAATCTCGGCCAGTCCGGCAATCACGAACAGAACAATAGCGATAAACACGGGATAGACTCCTTCTTCAAATTGACTTGTAATCATTATAGCGGGATGGCAGTCGGAAGGGAATGAAAGGGAGAATTGGCCGGATTACTTCACATCGGCAGGCTTGTTTGCTATGCTAGCTGTATAATAAACAACTTTGAAGAGGAAGCGAAATTCGTATGTATTGTGTGTGCAAGCAGCATGTAGAGCTGGCGATTGATAAATTTGTGGACGAATACGAGGATGCGCCGGATATCGTCGATTTGAAGGAAACGGAATTTGCGGATTGGGATCCGCCCCGCAGCTGCGATCTTTGCGGGGAAGCAGCGGCCGAGTTTTTGGTGGTATAGAAAGAGGAATGACTTTGAGGCGCTTGCCGCATGGGTGCGGGGCGCTTTTTTCATAAAGCAGGGTTGGCCTGTACAGGGGGATGCCCTATGAAGAAATGGATGTTTGCATGCCTCCTGCTGCTTCAAGGATGCGGCAACGGTGCCGGGGACGAACGTCATATTCAAGAAAAGGAGAGTGTAAGCGTAATGGGAACGATGGATGAACAGCTGCTTCAAGCCTCGGAGGATGGACATGCGGATAAAGTCCGCCAACTGATTCAAAACGGCGCAAACCTGGACGTTCAGGATGCCAAGGGACGTACTCCTCTCATGATTGCGACCTACAATAAGGATTTTGCGGTGGCAGAGGTGCTGACTGAAGCGGGAGCGGATGTGAATTTACGGGATGAGATGCTGAACTCGCCATTCTTGTATGCCGGGGCAGAAGGGTATTTGGACATTCTGAGGCTTACGATTGATGCCGGAGCGGATACGAAGATAACGAACCGTTACGGAGGCATTGCCATTATCCCGGCATCGGAGCATGGTTATGTTGAGGTTGTTCGGGAGCTGCTTGAGCGAACGGATACGAATGTGAATCATGTCAATAATCTGGGTTGGACGGCATTACTCGAAGCTATTATTCTAAATAACGGTAATGAGCGGCAGGTAGAAACGGTAAAGCTGCTGATCGAGCACGGGGCGGATGTCAATCTGGCCGACAACGACGGCGTTACGCCGCTGCAGCATGCCCGCAAGAGAGGGTTTAAAGAAATCGAGCAGCTGCTGGTTGACGCCGGAGCCAAGTAGCAAATAGAGTTCCACGTGGAACGTAAGAGCGGCTGGCTTGAATGGATACTAATGGGATCGCAGCGCGGAAAGTTGAGCGTTTTTTACGGTATGCTAGAGGGAATAGGTATGCCAATATACATAAGGGATGAACATTCATGCATATACAGATTGCTTCGGTTGGCAAGCTTAAGGAAAAATATTTGGTGCAAGGCATCGCGGAGTATGCCAAGCGGCTCGGGCCGTACGTGAAGCTAACGCTCACGGAAGTGCCCGACGAGAAGGCGCCGGAGACGATGAGTCCGGCGGAGGAAGCGCAAGTACGCGAGCGGGAGGGGGAACGGCTTCTGGCGCAGCTGAAGCCGGACGCCCATGTTGTCGCGCTCGCGATTGGCGGCGAGCTCTGGTCCAGCGAGGATCTCGCGGACCAGCTCGATAAGCTGGCCACGTATGGGCGGAGCCACGTGGCTTTTGTCATTGGCGGGAGCACGGGACTTGCTCCCGCGGTGCTGCAGCGCGCCCAGCAGAAGCTCAGCTTCGGGCGCATGACGCTGCCGCACCAGCTGATGCGGCTGGTGCTGATCGAGCAGATTTACCGCGCGGTGAAGATTAACCGCGGTGAACCGTACCATAAATAACGGCAAGTTTTTGGAGTGGATCGAGCGCAACGCAGGATGTCGTTTTTTGTGTTGCTTGTTTTGCTTTCGGAAAGCAAGAACCCCTTACACCGTTTTAGGTGGAAGGGGCTGACTCAATTAACGTTCAACCTATCTGCTTTAAATAACGTGGTCATGGCGTTGGGGGATTACAAGGCGTTATAGACCTTTTTTTTGTTCTTTCCGCCAGATTAGTAATCGACTCAATGTATTGATCGGTTATTTGATCAAGAAAGGACAGCGTGATCTGTGTCTTTACTGAACTTGATTTAAGCACAGTTAACCGCATACCAGGATCCTGATGCGAATCGCTAGGCTCTGGTGATACTGAACTCTGTACGAGCACAGTATATCGCGGAACTATGCGTATGTCAGTCACACTTAGATAGATGTAACGTTTGCGGGTTAAACACCTTAAATGCCGATGTGAGATTAAACAATCCAATTGAGCACAGGTACCACCAGGGCCAAGACCAGAAAATATACGGGCAGCATTACTTCATTCGCGTGGCTTTTCGCACGAATTTGGGTAACAAGAGCACCCAGCATTATGACCACAATCCACAAACCAGCTAGCGTGCCCGCCAGTTGCGACCAAATGCCAATCAGCATCCCGATCCCGCCGAGAATTTCCGCTATACCGACTAGAATGCGAAATCCATCCGAATATCCGTATTGTTTGAATGATTCGACCGGCTCTTTGGCTCCAAACTTCATAAATCCGACGATCACATAACCAACGCCCAGAATAATCTCAAGTATAATCGATACGATTTGCAACTTTTTCACCTCCTTACTGAACTTGATTTAAGCACAGTTAACCTCATAGCAGGGATGACGATGCGAGTCTTCGTTAAACTCTATTGATACTGTACCCTGTATGAGCACAGTATAACAGAAAACTATGCTTATGTTAAGCGCAGTTTATACTTCGTTTTTAAAAACTTCTGCTGCAATGCGCTCAATCGTATACTGCTTGAAAACGTGAAGCGTACTCTCTTCCACTTGAGAAGACATTTCCTGGAAAAGGGTTCTTACTGATGCCTTGCGTTCGCAATCGAGCGTGGAATCGACCATCCCATTTCCCAGAGGATTGTGCATTTGCAGAGCCCGGTAAACGTCCGCCACTGTAATCGAGCTTGCAGGTTTGGCCAGCAAGTAGCCGCCATCTCTGCCTTCCCTAGCCTCGACAAGATTTGCACGAACCAGTTGACCTATCACCCGGCGCATAAACGTCGTTCCAGATTTCATCATATTCGCAATTTCCTTACTTGAAAGCACGTTATCTGATAGAGAAAGTAAGACAAGTCCTTGTATGGCCAAACCGAATGCAGAGGGAGTGACCGTGTGGTTTTTTTTCTTCAGATGCATGACAATTCACCTCAAATCCATTATGTACAATGTTTACACAGTTTACAAGATGTCCGATTTCGCTATTCAGGGCGACTCAAGAAAAACCTCTGGCCGAAGGAGGACACGGGTTCAGTCCGCGCGACAGCGCATCGTAGGGATTATTACTTTTTAATGAATAGATCCCGATGCATAAAAAATGATATTCAGGTAGGGGCCATCCACAAAGGATGGCCCTTAAACTTGCTGCTAAATGTAGTCTCTTAATTCCACATCCCCGAAAATCTAACGTTTGTTGACTGCAGTCTCATGTTTTTAGTCTGGAACTGAGCAGGCGGTTTTCTATAAAATGACATCAAATAGTTGGATCAGCACGGTTTAATGAATGCGCTTACCAAGGGCTAGAGCTAAAGCGTGTACATGCTGAGTGCAAACAAACGTAAGGAGTGGCGAACATGGACATGAAGAGCGGGCGAAAACGCTTGCGAACACGCTGGCGCACACAGGATACGGAACTGACGTTTCTGGCCTTACCAACAACGATCTGGTATATCTTGTTTTGTTTCTTGCCAATGTTCGGCCTTATTATTGCCTTCAAAGATTTCAAGATTCACGGAGGTTTCCTGAGCAACGTCATCAATAGCGATTGGACCGGGTTCAAAAACTTCGAGTTCCTGTTCAAGTCGAATGACGCCTGGGTCGTGATTCGCAATACGCTGGGCTACAATCTGATTTTTATCGTGCTGAGCATTGCGGTACCGGTCACGTTAGCCCTAATGATCGGTCAACTGCATAGCGGCAAGGCCGGGAAAATCTATCAGACGTTGATGTTCTTGCCGTATTTCCTCTCTTGGGTCGTGGTTTCCGCCATTGTATGGGCGTTTCTAAGCTTCGATAAAGGGATCGCCAATCAATTCCTGGCCGTCCTCGGCAACGACCCGGTGAACTGGTATATGGAGCCGAAGTATTGGCCGTACTTCCTGGTATTCATGAACGTATGGAAAGGTCTTGGCTACGGTATGGTGGTCTACTTGGCGACCATTGCCGGCATCGACAGTACGTATTACGAGGCTGCCGTCATCGACGGAGCGTCCAAATGGCAGCAAGCGCGCTACCTTACGCTTCCGCTTATGAAGCCGGTTATTGTGATGATGTTCATCTTGGCCGTAGGCCGCATCTTCTACACCGACTTCGGTTTGTTCTTCCAAGTGCCGCGGGATTCCAACTCGTTGTTTAATGTAGCGACCACGATTGACGTTCTTGTGTATAAGCAGCTCAAGTCCGCAACGCTCGGTATGGCATCGGCTTCTGCATTCTTGCAATCCGTGATGGGGTGCGTGACCATTCTGATTGCCAACTGGATTGTTCGTCTCGTAGACCGAGAGAGCGCAATGATGTAAAGGGGGAAGCGGGAGATGTCATCTAGAGCGAAATTCGACACGGGTCTGGACAAGTTCAACCGGATCCGAACCGGCACGAACGTGGTTTTCCATCTGATTTTTATCGTATTGGCGCTGCTTTGCCTTATACCTGTCCTTGTGGTGTTGTCCATATCGCTGACCAGCGAGGATTCCATTCGCAGCAGTGGGTATCATCTTTTCCCGACGGCATTCTCCGGCGATGCTTATCGCTATATCGCGCAGCAAGGGACGATGATTACGAAGGCGCTCGGCATCTCCGTGCTCGTTACCGCCCTCGGTACCGTAATTGGCGTGATGCTTACAACGTCTATGGGGTACGTCCTTTCCCGGCCGAATTACAAGCTGAAAGGGCTTCTGACCTGGATCGTATTCATTCCGATGGTGTTCAACGGAGGCTTGGTGTCCAGCTATTATATCAATTCGAATATGCTGGGCCTGAAAGATACGGTGTGGGCGCTTATTCTGCCGCTGGCCGTCTCCTCCTTCAACGTCATCATTTGCAAAACCTTCTTCCGAAGCACGATTCCGGACGCGCTGATCGAATCTGCCGAAATTGACGGCTCGAGCCAATTGCGCATTTACTTCTCGATCGTGCTGCCAATCTCGCTGCCTGTCCTGGCGACTATTGGATTGTTCCTCTGCTTCGCCTATTGGAACGACTGGTTCCAATCCATGCTGTACATCGATAACCAGAACTTGTACTCGCTGCAGGCGCTCTTGAACAGCTTGATGACCAACGTGGACGCCCTGGCGAAAAATGCTTCCAGCATGGGCATCAGTTACGCGGAGCTTGTCGCAACCATGCCCAAGGAATCCGCACGAATGGCCGTTGCCATTGTCATCGTGGTTCCCGTTGCCGTTGCTTACCCGTTCTTCCAGAAATATTTTATTTCCGGCCTGACGGTAGGCGCCGTGAAAGGTTAACTCGAAATAAACTCGGATTCGTCCGGTTTATGATATCCACCGCGCAAAGCAGACGGTGGGATTGAAGAGGGCTATATTAAAGGGAGGAAATGTACATGAAAAGGACGAAGAAAAAATGGCTTGCAATGAGTGCCGTGGCACTTTTGACAACCGCTCTTGCAGGCTGCGGCAACTCGAATTCCAATTCCAATTCCGATTCAAGCACCAGCACGCCTTCGAACGCGACGGCAAGCGCGCAGACGGAAACGAGCAAGCCCGCTGATTCGGGCGATGTGCCTACGCTGGTATGGTGGACGATCGGCGGACAGACTCCAGCCAACTTCGATAAAGCGATTGCCGCGATGAACGATTACACGGCCGAGAAGATCGGCGTGAAAATCGACATTAAGGTAGCAAGCTGGGGCGACTGGGATACGAAGATCAATACGATCGTGAATACCGGCGAACCGTTCGACATCATGTTTACGAATAACTCCAAGTATAGCCAGCAAGTGACGATGGGCGCGTTCGCCGACCTGACCGACTTGGTGCAAAGCGAATCGCCCGATCTCTACAAGCTGATTCCTCAGAAGGTGTGGGATGGAACAAAAATCGGAGGGAAAATCTACTCCGTGCCGACGTACAAAGACTCGTCTTTGACCCAATACTGGGTGTTCGACGACAAGTACGTGCAGAAATACGGCATCGACACGGCTGGCATCAAGACGTTGAAAGACCTCGACAAACCGTTCCACGACATGAAGGCTGGCGAGGGCAAAAGCTTCTACCCTCTGTCGCTCACCCAAGGCGACGGATTTAACGGATTCTTCAACGGCTACGACGATATGACGCTTGGTTTGGCTCCGATAGGCGTGAAGGTCGACGATGCTTCCCGCAAGGTTGTCTCCGTTTTGGAGCAGCCGGACATCATGGAGGGACTCAAGCAGCTGCACCAATGGTACCAAGACGGCATCATCAATCCGGACGCACCGACGAAAACGGAAGCGGATAAAGCCCGTCCGTTCTTTGCGGCGCAGGCATTCCCGGGTGCGGAAGCGAGCTGGCAAATTACGGAGGGTGTCGAGAAGTACGACATGTTCCAGATCTTTGGCCCGATTTATACGACAAGTACGATTCAAGGTTCCCTGAACGCCATCTCAGCCAACTCGAAATATAAGAAAGAAGCTTTGAAATATTTGCAGCTGGTTAATACGGATCCGAAGCTGCGCAATATGTTGGCCTTCGGCGAGCTGGGCGTCGATTACGACAACGTGGATGGCGAGAAAGTGATTGAGCGCAAGTCCGATACATGGCCGCTTGCCGCTTATACGCAAGGGACGTTCTTCGACCTGGCCGTAACGAAAGGCGCTCCGGTAGATCAGTGGGATCAAGTTCGCAAGCTGAACGATCAAGCGACTTCCTCCACGAACTTGGGCTTTGCGCTGGACATCAGCAAGCTGAGCACCGAGGTGGCCAATACGAAAGCGGTATGGGACAAATACCGGTATGAGCTGCTGACGGGCGCTTCCGATCCGGAGAAGATGGTACCGAAAATTGTATCTGAACTAAAGGCTGCCGGCATGGATGCGATTATGAAGGCCGCCCAAGAGCAAGTAGATACGTACTTCAAATAAGTTTTGTCTGTTATCAACATCCGAAAAACCCGAACGGCGATCGCCGTTCGGGTTTTCTGGCACGAAATTTAGGATTGCTTTTATCGATAACAACGTTATATGTTTGAGCAGTGGGTAGGGCAAAAGCCTATTGCAAAGGAGACGCCGCATGCGTTCATTTATGCAAATTAAGATCTATCGCGGCAAGTTCATTGCATATGCGGTATTTGTGGTGTTCATCGGCTTGGCGCTCGGCGCGCTCACCTGCGCGGTACTTCTGGACCAATGGGTGGGGAATTCCAGGAACGAGGCCACTGGAGCGTTCTCTCGGGTGGAAAACAGCCTCCAGTACGATGCCGACCGCATCGAAGCGTTTATGCAGCGGGTGTATTCCAACAGCGGGCTGGTATCCGACATTCGCAGTTTCTTGGGAAATAACGCGGAAGGATATCTGACGAGCAGGCTGCAGGGCAGTCAATATAACCGGCCGCTTGTCTCTTTTCCCGACGATATGAAATCCTTCTTAAGCAACGGGGGTAAGGGAGACATCACGCAAATCAGCCTGCATACCGAGCAAGAGGGCAACGTGGTGAGCTTCGACAATAACGGCAATACGAGTTATCTATTCCGTCTGCCCAACTCCGATGAAACGTTCCGCGAGACCATCCAAAAAGGATTCGTCTATCACAAAAAGCTGTCGGATCCGAACCAAATCTCCCGCCAGCTGGGCGAATTCCGTTTTCTGGTTAGCAGTGAGCGTATTTTTAAAACGGTACAAAATTACCATTTGGATGAGGCCGCTGCAGTCAGCGATTCCGGAGACGTGTACCTGATCGCCGGCAACGGCCGCAGCTCGGAGGAGCTGATTCGCCGGATCGTGGCGGATGGCCGCACGCATGGCTTTCTATCGACGGGATTCCTGGACCGTGCCTATTTCGTGACGTTTCATTCTAACGAGTTCGATTATCGGTTCGTCAGCGCCGTGGATTTGGGCTCCCTGATTCGTCAAAAGGCAAATGTGCTGCTTATCGTGTTTCTTATCGTACTCGCCGCGATGATCTGCGTTCTGCTGCTCATTGTTTACAATCTGCGCGAGGATGCGAACTTCCTGCGTCGGATTATCGTGTCCATCGGACGCGTGAAGACGGCGGATTTTACGCCGGTTAACCCGGCCCGCTACCGGAGGAACGAATACGGTATGATCGCGCGGGAATTGGATGATATGATCCGTCAGCTCGACCGGCATATCCGCACCAATTATCTGCTAAAACTTAAGCAGCAAGAGACGGAGATGAAAGCGCTTCAGCATCAGATTAATCCTCACTTTTTGTACAATACGCTTGAGGTGATACGCTCTTCTGCCCTGGTGAACAGCGCCGACCATACATCCGACGCCATCGCCACCTTGGGCGCTTTGTACCGCGATATCGTAAAAAACGAAAATATTATTTCGCTTGGCAGTGAGCTGAACTTGCTTCAAAAATACTTAAAAATTATGGAGTTCAAATATCCGGACCGATTCTATTATCAGTTTAATGTGGAACCCTCATTAATTTCCTTGCCCACCGTCAAATTCTGGATGCAGCCGTTGGCGGAAAACTTTTTTATTCATGGCTTTCATCCTGAGAACGAGTTCAACCTGCTTATTGTAAACGGCTGGGAAGAAGAGGCACGCTTCATGCTGGAGATCGTGGACAACGGGAACCGGATTTCCGGGGAGCACTTGGCCGAAATCAGGCAAAAGCTCTCCAGAGGCGACGATGCCTCGGTGGACAGCATTGGTCTGCGTAACGTTTATACCCGGCTGCGCTTTTTCTATGGGAAAGGCTTCTCCATGACGATCGACAATAACGAGGAAGCCGGCGTTAAAATAACCGTAATCCTATCCAAGGAGGCGACGAACGATGTACAAGCTGCTGATCGTAGATGACGAGCCGCAGATTTTGGAAGGAATGAAGCGAACGCTGGATTGGGAGAAATACGGCTTTGGCCGAATCGAGACGAGCGAGACCTATGAGGGCGCGATTTCGAAGGCCGTGGAAATTTTGCCGGATTTGGCGATTTTCGATGTATGCATCGGCAAGCAGCGCGGTTATGACGCCATCCACAAGCTCAATGAGCTGCGCCTTCCCTCGAAATATATTATTATGAGCGGCTATGGCGAGTTCCAGTATGCGCTGGAGGCGATTCGCTGCGGGGCCAAGGACTACCTGCTCAAACCCGTTGATCGTTCGAAGCTGCAGCAGCTGGTCGAGAAGATTATCGTCGAAGATCTGAACGGTAAGCTGGCCGATACGGATCGCAGCGACCTGGATATAGACCCGGTACTCGGCGTACGTTATGACAGCCTGTCCAAGCTGACTAATCGCATTCTGCTCATCGTCAAGGCGGAGTATGCCCAGAACCTCAGCTTGAAGTCGGTTGCGGAACGTTTTCGCATGAACGGAACGTACCTAGGGCAGTTATTCCTCAAAGAGACGAAAAAGAAGTTCTCGGAATATTTAATGGCTTACCGAATGCTTCGCGCCAAGGAGCGCATACAGTGCACGGACGAGAAAATTATCAGCATCGCGCTTTCTGTCGGATATCCCAACCTGAACTATTTCTATTCTCATTTCCACGCTTATTTCGGCAAATCGCCCTCCGATTTGCGGAGAAAGGAATAACGATGCCATGCGGGAACAACGGAAATGGAGTCGTCTCCTTGCATGCTTCGTGCTCGTCATCATGTTGACGCTGCCTATATCCGGCTGCTTCTCTGCATCCGGCAACGAAGAGAATGCAGAAGTAGCGGGCAATACGGTCAATTTGATCTATTACACGATCGGCGATCCGGACAAGGACCTTAAGATGGTCAACGACAAGATCAATGAGATCTTAGCCAAGAAAATCGGCGTTACCATTACGTATATCAAGGTAGGCTGGCAAGAGTACGAGGAGCGTCTGAATACCCTCGTGTCGGCAGGAACTCCTTTTGACATCGCTTTTGCGCCGGAGTACGCCAATTATGCGCAGCGCGGCGCTTGGCTGAGGCTGAACGACTATCTGTCGAAAGTCGGAAAGGATATGTATGATGCAATCGATCCTATTTTCTGGCAGGGCGTACGGATGGATGACAGCGGTATCTACGGCGTGCCGACCAATAAAGAATTAGCCGTGCGGGACCAGTGGATGTACCCGGATGCGCTAGTGAAGAAGTACCATATCGATATCTCGAAGTACACAACGCTGGCTTCCCTCGAACCGCTGTTAAGGATGATCAAGGAGAAGGAACCAGCTTATATACCGATGGAGCTCGATAAGGAATCTCAAAACTTCTTCGCCTTGGACGGCTACGAATACGTATCGGATAAAACGCTGCCGCTTATGAGAAATGTTCTGGATCCGGATTCCCCGGTCGTGAATATTTTCGAAACCGACGAAGCCCGGAAAGTACTGGACCTTCTTCGGCGCTACTATGTGGAGGGTTATATCAATGAGGATGCGGCCATGCGGGAAACCGAAGGACTGAAGCGGGGCGCGCTAGTCTTCTGGAAAGCTGCAGGGGGAGGACCGCTGGCGGAAAATAGCTGGAGCAAGGATCGCGGTTACAAGCTGGTGGCTTACCCTGTAACCCCTGCGCTCATCACGACGGAATCCATTCGAGGAGGAATCATGGCCGTCAGCGCGGAAACGAAGCATCCCGTCGAGGCCGTAAAGTTTCTCAATCTGCTGAACACGGATCCCGAGGTGCGCAATCTGTTCAATTTCGGAATCGAGGGCGTACACTACATCTTGGATCGCAACGGCCAAGTGGTGCCTATTCCGCCCAAGGACAAGAACGGCAATCCAATCCGGGACGCGCAGCCAAGCTATGGAGGCGTGCAGTACACCCAAGGCAATTGGTTCATCTTGAAGACCATGGGAGGAGAATATCCGGATCCCTTGGACAAATGGAATCAATTCCGCGCCAGCAACAAGGAAGCGGTTATATCGGGTACGCTGGGTTTTACTCCGGATTTGTCACGGATGCCCATCCAGATGCAGAACATCCAGATGGTCTGGGAGAAATACTTTCCCAGCCTGATGACGGGAAGTGTGGATGTGGCTTCAGTGCTGCCGAAGTTTAACGAGGAGCTTCGGCAGGCGGGCATCGACGAGGTAAGGTCCGAGGTGCAAAAGCAGCTTGACGCCTGGCGTGCCGCCCATTCGTGATCCGGAAGTGCCTTTTGATTTCGCCGTATAGTTATTTATGAGGAGCGTTCGACAAATTACAATGAGAGAAACCTAATCTATCGTAGGACTATGGCATGATGCCCGCTAACACCTGGTATGGCAAAGTAATACCAAGGCATGTAAACCTATTGATAGGAGGATGTAGCGATGAACTATCACTTCTTTGTAGGTAACGATAACGGGAATAGCGAGCATGATTTGATGATTGACGGCAAACTTATTCAGCAGCCCAATGTGAATTGTAGAGTGGACGAGCTTCCGTGGCGGGAGGAGCAAGCGCCGGAGGGCTTCATTAAGAACCTGCAGGACCAGTTGGTTGTGACCATCGACTCACCGTCTGCGCAGCCGGGCATGTACTACATAGGGAAGTTTGCTCTGGAGAGCGGTGAAATTCTCGATAATATCCAGATCGGCATCGACTCCAAGAGCGAGATGGATTTGCCTGTTGTGAACACACTGGCGCAAATCGCCGCTGTCGCGGTACAAAAAGCCTATGAGGAGGAGAAGCATATCCCGGCCCAGCTCGACATCGAGGTCGACATGGCGACGGCGCTGCCGGTTACGCAGCATACGGATGAGACCTCCGCGAAGTTCGAGAAGCGGTTCACTTCGGGAAGGCATCACGTGACGGTACACCTCGGCATTCTCCGGGTATCGGTTAACATCTTATTTCCTTTCGTGAAAGTCGTTCCGGAAGCAACGCCAGTTATTTTTACTTTGCAAAAGGACGCTTCTGGCAATTGGCGGGAAGGCGAGATTTTTGCCGAATTTGCTGCTTCATACGGAATGGAGAAGAAATTCAATGGGAGTTTCTTCAAAGATAAAAGGATTCTCCATGTCGATATTGGTGACGGATCGACGGAGTATCCCATTACGGAGGGCAACCGGTTCTTGCGGCAATTCGTGCATGGCAGCCATCATGGAGCGGGCTATGCGATTGAAGAAGCGCTGCAGGAGTTTAACCGTCTGATTCATCTTCCGGACAGTCCGAGGCAGTTCTTCAGCGATGTGCTCAAGAACCCGAAGCATAAGTATCATGCAAGGGCGCTTAAGACACTCCGGAGACCGCTGGAGAGTCAGGTTAAACAGATCGTCCAGCATGTAAAGAAGCAATTGACTAAAGCGCGTAACGAAGTTGACTTGATCTGCGTTTACGGAGGCGGCAGCATTCTCATGCAGACGATATTGTATCCCTACTTGAAAGAGCTGTGCGACGTGCGCGAAATTAAGCTGTTCTATATTCCGGCCGAATTCGCTGTAGAGCTCAATGCGACAGGATTGGATGCTTTTGTACGCGGCAAAATTTACGAGGCGCTGAAAAATAAAGCGGAGCAGCCCGCGTAATCTAACGGAGCAAGCAGGTGATGGCGATGAAGAAGACCAAGCTGGCGGGCGATAACATTAGCTTGAAGACGAGGAAGAATGAGGATCCGCTTGTCATGGCATGGTTAAACATGCAGACGAACCTGATGGATTCCCTTCGTTATCTCGTGGAGAACGAAATCATGCAGCATGGCGTCCGGAATTTGCAGATGTTTATCCCGATGGAGCGGACAGGTATTCACAGACAAGACTTGTTGGTTCCCCAACAAGCGGCTGCTGCGGTAGAGGAGACCGAGCATCCGGTAGAAGCAGCAGGAGCTGTCGTCTATGAAGAAGAACACTCCACGGGCCAAGAGGAAATTGACGATGAGGATATCGAGGCGTGGAGCTAGCAGGACGGACGTGGTATTACTTTGTATGACAGGGTCATACAAAGTAATACCAGGTAACACTCGGTAATACCAAATAATATCAAGTAATACGCAGGATGACAAAGGTGTACGCGGCATGGAAATGATAGAAAAGAGGGATGCAGGTATGTTGGAACTCACTCTCATGACATTTAATCTGCGCTATCCGGAAATCAAAGACGGATCTAATTATTGGCCGGAACGGATCGACCGAGCGGCCGCCGTTATCGAAAAACATCATCCTATGCTTATCGGCACTCAAGAAGGCTATCACTCGATGCTCAAAGATTTGGAGACCCGTTTGAAGGAATACGATTGGGTCGGGCAGGGTCGATTCGGCGAACATGAGAACGAGCACAATGCCATTTTTTATAACCGCGACGAGCTAATCATGGAAGACAACGGACAGTTTTGGCTGTCGGAAACACCGGATTTGAAAGCTTCCGTTAGTTGGGGAAGCGCGTTTCCGCGAATCTGTACTTGGACTTGTTTCCTTCACCGAAAATCCGGCCATTCATTCTATTTTTACAATACTCATTTAGACCACCATAGCCAGGAAGCGAAAGACCGTGGGATCCAGGTAATAGGAAAACACATAGCCAAGCAGCGCGCTTTGGATGGGCTTCCCGTATTGCTTGCAGGGGATTTTAACTCGTTTCCGGATGAGTTCCCGATACGCTTCTTGCGCGGCGAGATCGAGATGGATGGCAAAAAAAGCGATTTGACGGATGCATACTCCCGGATCAAAGGAAATCCCGGTCTAACGGCGCATGACTTCAAAGGCGGCGATGACGGAGAACCGATCGATTATATTTTTGCTACTGCCGAATTCGAATTCTTGTCGGTGCAGGTTGAGCGCTGCCAAGTAAACGGAGGATATCCGTCGGACCACTATCCGGTTGTGGCAAGAACCAGACTCCTGTCAGGCTTATAATCAACATGCTAAGTAGGGGCCATCCGCAGAGGATGGCCCTTAAACTTGCTGTTATATGGGAATTGTATATTTTTAGTGCTTGCCTAATTGAAGGCGATTATGGATAATAAGCGATATCTTTGTTTATTTAATAAACAAACAAAGATTAGGCCATAACATTAGCAGGGCGGGTATAACGTAGCATAGGACGGGTATTTTATATAAGAATTTTTTTTTATTTTATTTGCCTGACTTTAAATGAATTCTCGAAAATGTAAGGGCTTTTATTAGGTTTCGTAGAATGGACTTCAAAGGCTGCAATTAACGCGTCCCTAACAGCTAATATCTCAAATGTTTAATGGAGAAAGTAAAGGAGCATTCATCATGAGTGATAACACACAGGTTGTTCAGCAGGAAGAATATCGCAAGCTCAATCTTATTGAACGTATGGGCTACGGCTTCGGAGATTTTGCTCAAAATCTTGTTTTTGGTACTGTCGGAGGCTTTCTGGCCCTCTTTCTGACGACTGTCAATGCGATCGGTACGGCAACTGCGGGATTTATCTTCCTCTTTGTCCGTATCGTCAATGTATTATGGGATCCGATGGTCGGGACTTATGTCGATAAACGCTCATCAAGAGCAGGTAAATATCGTCCCTGGTTACTTCGTGCCGGTATTCCGCTGGTTATCTTGGGTGCGCTGCTGTTTGCGCCTATTCCCGGCGTCCGTGGTTCTGTTCCTTTTATCTTTATTACTTATTTGTTGCTCGACTTGGTATATTCCGTCGTTAATATTCCTTACGGCTCGCTGAACGCCTCATTGACCCGTAACCCTGAATCTGTTGACCAAATCACAACGACTCGCATGACGCTTGCAAATGTTGCCAATCTTCTTGTTTATACTCTATTCCCCATGTTTGTTCAAATGGTGGCGCCTAAAGATCGTTCACTTAAAGACACGGGTCTGTTTGGATTAAAACTGAACATGGGGACGTATACTGACCCTTCAGCAGATCATGCATGGTTTGGTGTTTATGCCGTTTATATGGTTATTGGCGCCATTGCGCTTTTCCTCTGCTACAAGTTTACGAAAGAACGCGTTGTCGCCAACGCCGAACAATCGGCACAAGTCAAAGTCTATGACTTCTTTGTTGAATTTAAGAATAATAAGCCTTTGATTATCCTGGGCATTTTCTTCATGTTGGCATTTACATTTATGTTTTTCATGAATACGGTTAATGGATTTTTCTATCAATATACTGTCGATCATTCCGATTGGATGGGTGCTGTAGGGCTGATTGCCTCGATACCTGGTATCGCTTTTACTGTATTCTGGCCAAAACTCAAGAAAACCTTCGGCAAAAAAGGCTTTTTCCAGCTCTTCCTCGGTATGTTTGTTGTCGGCGAAATCCTAACTTGGATTTGGAGTCTCGATGGTATGCATGATCAACTTTGGTTGGCCTATGTTTCGACTTTCATCAAGCAGTGGGGCTTGTCCTCAGCGACTGGTTTCATGTGGGCGCTTGTTCCCGAAGTGGTTTCATATGGCGAATTGAAGTCTGGTAAGCGCAATGCTGCTATCATCAATGCGATTATGGGGCTCTTCTTCAAGATTGGCTTTACTCTAGGAGGTGCTGTTCCATTATGGTTCCTTGCAGCATATGGATTTAATGGAGATGCTGCGCACCAGACAGCTCACGCCCTTTCAGGGATTAATATGACGGCTATTTGGATACCTGCTGTTCTTGCTATTGTTTCAATGATTGTGATGCAGCTCTATCCGCTGTCTGATAAGGACGTTGACAATATTAATAAAGAACTTGACGCAAAACGCGCTGAGATGAAACAAATAGAAGCTTAACTCTAAAGAAACCGATGATTGAACGATCTTGCGTCTCCGGCAGGCGACATGGTGACTGAGGCTGGACCGCTCAATAATATTCATGACCCGGCGCCCGCTCGATTGGGCGCCTTTGCTTTTGATTAAGCATTATTTCCCCCATAGACGTATGAAGTTGCGAGCGCTACACTAGGGAAGGCGACAGAGAATAAACATAGTGGGAGCTTGTATACGTGACTTTATCAGACCATACTCCATCTTGGAAAAAGCTTAGTCTTTATGCCGTAACCTGGCCTATCTTCGTAGACTCCGTACTGCGGATGCTGCTGGGCACGGTTGACGTGTTTATGTTAAGCCGCATCTCCGACAAGGCAACGGGCGCAGTAGGCTTAGCGAACGAAATCATTTATTTTTGCATTATGATGTTCGGCTTTGTCGGCATTGGCACCAGCGTTGCGGTATCCCAGTATATCGGCGCCCGGCGGGCGAAAGAGGCGAGCCGTATTTCGGCAATGGCGATCTCGATGAATCTGATCTTCGGAATCGTCGTCAGCATTGTTATCGTATGTTTTGGGGAGTCGCTTCTGCGGATGTTACACTTAAACCCCGAACAAATCGGAATCGCGAACCACTACTTAAAGATTATCGGCGGATTTATTTGGGTCGAGGCGCTTTCCTACGCGGTCTCGTCGGTTATCCGTTCAACGGGAAATACGAAGAGCGTTATGTTTGTAACGCTAGGCGTCAACCTCCTCCATATGGGAGGGAATTATCTGCTTATCTTCGGCAACCTGGGCTTCCCGGAGTGGGGAGTTACGGGAGCTGCTATATCAACGGTCGTAAGCCGATTGCTTGGCATCGTTGTTCTCTTTATCCTGTTGTACCGCCGAATTGCCGTACCGATTCAACGGAAGGATTACGTGCGCTGGAAAGCTTCTTACGCAAAACAAATCCTGAGCATCGGCTTGCCCGCGGCAGGGGAGCATCTCTCTTACCAGTCGCAATACCTGATGATCATTGGTTTCGTCAATATGATTGGCATCACCGCGTTAAACACGCATGTGTACGTCATGAACGTATCGAACTATTTTATGGCGCTGGCTCTGGCGATTGGGATGGGTACGGAGATCATCGTCGGACAAATGGTCGGTGCGGGAGAAATGAAGGAAGCTTACCGGCGACTGATGAAAAGCGTACGAATCAGCTTCCTGTTAACGCTGGCTGTTGTTGGCACGGCCGCGATATTCCGGCATGAGCTGATCGGGCTGTTTACAAAGGACCCTGAAATCATTGCTGCCGGGGCGAGCATCTTTTTGCTTTCCATCATACTTGAACCCGGCCGCACCTTTAATATGGTCATCATCAATTCGCTGCGTGCCGCCGGGGATGCACGGTTCCCTGTATTAGCGGGCGTCATCTCCATGTGGGGAGTCTCGGTACCGCTTGCTTATTTGCTCGGGGTTCATTTCGGGATTGGCCTGCTTGGCGTATGGATTGCCTTTACCGTGGATGAATGGCTGCGCGGAGTTATGATGCTGCTTCGCTGGAGAAGCAGGGTCTGGGAGAAGAAAGCATTAGTAAAGCCGGCTTCCGTCGTTCCGGATCATGGCGTGGAAGCA
Organism: Paenibacillus glycanilyticus; assembly: GCF_051200795.1. Lineage (NCBI taxonomy): Bacteria > Bacillati > Bacillota > Bacilli > Caryophanales > Paenibacillaceae > Paenibacillus > Paenibacillus glycanilyticus. The sequence goes on along the minus strand of NZ_CP195155.1, from coordinate 6,692,879 downwards.
CAGATTTAAGCTCGGATATTGCATATTGTCATACAGTAAAACCCGGTCATTTAGACCGGGTTTTGTAATGCGTTCCGCTTTACTTCGAATTATTTTGCATCTTGGGTTTTCCTTGATCGTTCGGGTCGTTAGACCGTGACGGGCTGCTCTTTGGGGTGTTATTATCGGGCTTTGCCTTTGTGCTCACTGTACGTTCACCTCCTGCATGATCCATAAAGAGTATTCCAACAAACCGGTTTTCTTATGAGATTGGACTTACAGCTGTCGTTTCCAGAAACGGCCCTGTGCGATTCCGTTAATGAAAGCCTCAATCGTGGAATGAGCTAAATCGTACACGCCAGCCTCGTCTGATCTCACCCTTGCCGACGCTAACGCTTGATGATCGCTGAGAGCCAGCGCCAACGGTTTATAGTGCTTATATGCCGTTTCGATGAATGCCAAGGCAGGCGCGGGAATCGTAGACTCGCTGCTTACCAATAAAACGGCATCGAAGAGAGTAGGGTCCGTCGTCTCGAAAGTTGCCGTTACTTTCAGCGGGTTAGGCAAGTCATGGAGCTTATGGCCAACAATCGTAAAATTAACGTTCTTTTCCGTTAGAGCCGTTGTCCAATCGGCGAACCGCTCCACATCAGGATCGCCAACCCGCACGATGGCGACTTTTTTCGTATCGGGGAGAAGGACGGTATCGGCCATGCTGAGGGCGGGTGATTTTTTGTCGGATTTCACTTCCCGGTTCTCATCGGGAAGAGGGGCTCCGATTTGGTCCGCCACCTCTTGCGCCAAGCTGCGGTCGACATGATTTAACAGGGCGATAGCGTTTGCTTTTACGAGATCGGATTTGCATTTGCCAAGCTCAAAGCTGAATGCCTTCTTGACATGCTCTTGCTCATAAGGGGCCAGACTATTGTAGAAAAGCTTCGCTTGCGAAAAAAAGTCCAGGAAGCTTTCGCTGCGTCCTCTGATTTTTCGGCCGTCAATTCGCTCTTGATAATGCGCATAACCGCCATGCTCTTCGGGAACCGGCGCCGGCTGATTGACGTTTAATCCGTTCCGATGATAGCTGGTTTGTCCCTGATGAATGCTCATCTGATGCATGCCGTCTCGTTGATTGTTATGGAACGGGCAAACGGGCCGGTTGATCGGAATTTGGTGGAAGTTGGGACCGCCTAGCCGGGATAGTTGTGTATCGGTATAGGAGAATAACCGCCCTTGCAAAAGGGGATCGTTCGAGAAATCGATACCGGGCACGACATGACCGGGGTGGAAGGCCACCTGCTCCGTCTCCGCGAAGAAATTGCTGACATTTTGGTTCAAGGTCATTTTACCGACCCGTTTCACCGGAATTTCCTCTTCGGGCCACAACTTGGTGGGGTCCAGCAGATCAAAATCGAACTTATGCTCATCCTCTTCCGGAATAAGCTGCAAGCCAAGCTCCCACTCGGGATATTGGCCTTTTTCGATCGCCTCATATAAATCCTCCCGATGGAAATCCGGATTTTTGCCCGCGATTTGCTGAGCTTCATCCCAAACCAAGGAATGAATCCCCAAGACGGGCTTCCAATGGAATTTGACGAAATGAGATCGTCCTGCCGCGTTCACGAGGCGGAAGGTATGCACGCCAAAGCCCTCCATCATGCGAAGGCTGCGCGGAATGGCCCGATCGCTCATGACCCACATCACCATGTGGGCCGTCTCCGGATTTTGCCCGACAAAATCCCAGAACGTATCATGCGCGCTGGCCCCTTGCGGGATTTCGTTATGCGGTTCGGGCTTAACGGCATGGACGAAATCGGGAAACTTGATGGCATCCTGAATAAAGAAAACAGGCATGTTGTTGCCCACCAAATCGTAGTTGCCTTCATTCGTATAAAACTTGGTCGCGAACCCGCGTACGTCCCGAACGGTATCGCTCGATCCTCTTGATCCTTGCACCGTGGAAAAACGCACGAATACAGGCGTAATTTTAGATGGATCCGTAAGAAAATCGGCCTTGGTGAACTCCTCTAAGGATTCGTAAAGCTGGAAAAAACCGTGAGCGCCTACGCCGCGGGCATGAACGATCCGCTCGGGAATGCGCTCATGATCGAAGTGCGTCATTTTCTCGCGAAAGTGAAAATCCTCCAAAAGTGTAGGGCCGCGTTGCCCCGCCTTTAAGGAGAACTCGTCTTCAGCCATTTTTAACCCCTGGTTGGTGGTCAAGTCTTGCATACCTTCGTTGTTAACGGTGTATTTCTTTAATTGCTCCGTCTTCTTATTATCCATGATCATTCCTCCTAGCCGTATAAGAACCTTACGTTCAAATACCCGATTCGCTAGGATTTAATCTTCTTGCACGAAGAAAACGGTGTTGAATTCCCAAGAGGGATAAGGACATCCATGAAGGATGGCCTTATCCCTTGTTTCTTTCAATAAACGCTAAAATTTCATGAAGGGATTGATTCTGCCTGTTGGCAGTCAGCGGCTGAAACAAATCCCCTTTTTCGCTTATTCTTCCCGCTATATTCAACATCGTATAGTCCGAAGGCTGAATCCCTTCCGCCAGCTCCGGCCATGTTAACGGGGTTGCAACCGTTGCGTGTGGCTTGGCTCGAGGGGAGTAAACGACAGGCATGGTTCTTCCTCTCCACAGCTGCAAGTAATCGAAATACAGCTTGCTGCCTCTTTTCGAAACGACTCTTTCAAGCGTAATCTGCTCCGGCATTTGTTCTCTGAAATAATCGGCAATAAATGCCGTTATTTTTCTGGTTTGTTCAAAAGTATAAACCGGCTCAATAGGCACATAAACCTGAAGCCCCGAAGAGCCTGAGGTTCTTGGAACGGATAGCAATCCAAGGGAATGGAGAAGCTCCTTCAGCTTCAAGGCTACCTCCGTAACGCGGTTAAAGCTTGCGTCATCGGGAGGATCCAGATCAAATACCATTTCCATAGGGAAATCGGTTTTATCATAGCGGTCGAACGGAACGTGAAATTCCAGAGCGCCGTAATTCGCGGCCCACACCAAGGTTGCCGTATCGTTTAGCAAGATCCGTTCTTTATTTTTATAGTAAACCCGGCTAACCCATTCCGGTGCCGATGCAGGAACGGACCTTTTCTCGATTCTCTTTCCGGCTATTCCATGCGGGTAGAGCCACAACATGAGCAGCCTGTCCCTTGCATGTTGAATCATGTAGCCCGATACACGGACTAAATAGTGTATGTAGTCAAGCTTTGAAATCCCCTGCGATTCCCAAATCATAAGGTCGGGATGAGTAATGGCAATCCTTTTGCCATCAACGACGACTTCTTCCACGCCCACCAATGCCCGCCCCCTGTATTTTCTCTATATTTTCGATTCTTTTGGCTCAAACTATGTATTATCCAAAAAACGGAGTAATCAGTGTGGAGCCTATTTTACCAATGGAGCCCGTGAAGAGCGCAGCCATTCCAACGGGTGAAGAGTGGATCGCGCAGGTAAAATGGGACGGTGTCCGGATTTTAACTTATGCCGATCGCGGTGAAGTGAAGCTTTATAATCGCAAGAAAAATGAAAGGACCATGCATTATCCGGAGATTGGGAACCTAAGCGAGTATTGCGCAAGCCAATCCGTCGTCTTAGACGGCGAGGTGGTCTCCTTGGGAGAGCATGGCAAGCCGTCCTTTCAACGGGTGATGAGAAGGGACGGTGTCCGGAACAGGGATCGGATAGAGAGGGCCATTGAAACGGTGCCGATTTTTTATATGATTTTTGACATTGTCTACTTCAATGGGGCGTGGATCCAAGATAAGCCGTTTCATGAGCGAGCAGAGCTACTGACTCGAATCATTACGCCGAATAAGCATATCCAGTTGGTCCCGTCAGTCAGCTACGCCACAGGCTTATTGGATGCCGTAAAGAAGCAAGAAATGGAGGGGATTGTGCTTAAGAGGCTGAATTCCTCCTACGCTATCGGGAAGAAAAGGGATGACTGGCTAAAGGTGAAAAACTTTCAGGATCTCATCGCTGTCATTGGCGGATTTACGCTCCGTCATCATACGATTAATTCCATTTTGCTTGGATTATACGATTCCAATGGCAGGCTGCATTATATAGGGCATACCGGCACAGGGAAGATGACGGTTAACGATTGGAGAGAGTTGACGGAAGAATTGAGGGGAATGATTATCGGCCATCTTCCTTTTGATAACCTTCCGCAACGTCATAAGGATGCCATAGGGGTGCGGCCAGAAAAGACCGTAAAAATCAAATATGCGGAATGGACGGAAGGCGGGTCGCTAAGGCAGCCTAGTATTGAGGGATTTATTGAAGTTCCTCCGGTTGAATGTGTGCTTGAAAGAAGTTAAAAAGGAGCCGATAAAACGAGAATGCCAGGGTCAAAGAAGATTTGAAATTTTTGAAGGATAAGTGGGAGGAAATAAACAAAAGCAAACAAGGCTGAGCCGGGGCAATTCGGTTCAGCCTTGTTTGCTTGTCTTCCATACGAGAGGCAAATAAATCGTGTCCACAATCTCGAGAATAGCCTCGTCGGTCAGCGGCGTATGAGTGGTGAGCACCTCGTACCGCACGAGGTCGACGGGAAGGGTGATCACGCGTTCCGGCAGCCCTTCGAGTATGACCTCGCCGCGCTTTTCGGCATTCTTCAAAATATTCGTCATGGCGACGGACAGCGGATCTTCCGCTCTTGGCGACAATGTCATCTTGGCGTGAAGCTCGTCCCCGTGCAAATCAACCATCAGCCCATGAATGGTCTCGGCCCCAATCAGCTGCATGGGTCTAATAATCCGATCCATCAAGGAAAGGACATCATCCCGCAAGCTGCCCGTATCGGGAGTGTCGAGCGAGGGCTTGGGCATATGCTTGATCATTGCGGCGATGACCAGCTTCGCCTTATTCGGCCACCTGCGGTAAACGGCGGTCTTATTTGTCTTTGCCCGGGTCGCAACGGCCTCCATCGTCATCTTGGAGTAGCCGGTTTCCCGCAGCTCCTCCCATGCAGCGGTCAATATGGCATTCTCCAGAACGTCTCCGCGTCTCCGCGATCCCCCCGCTTGTTGATCCTCGTTGTTCTTCTTGCGATCTTGCCGCGATTCCGTCATAGCGTGTTCCATCTCCCGGGTTGTGTTAGGACAACGTCCTTCTAGACTCTTGTAAATAGTATATTGCATTTTCGCTAGAATTATAATATTGTATTGCAATAAGGTACGGTACGTACCGTACCCTAAATTGCGAAGAGGTGAGCAGAATGGCCAAAAGCCACGCAAAGGCAATAAAAGCTCCAAAGGAAAAGATTGATCCCGGCATTTTAAAAATCGCGCTTATTCTTGTTCTAGGAGCTATTGTTCCCTTACTGGACTCAACCATGATCAACGTGGCAATCAACACGCTTGCGGTTGATTTGCACAGCACGGTATCGACTACTCAATGGGTTATTACGGGCTATGTGCTCACGATGGGATTAGCGGTTCCGGTATCGGGATGGGCCATACAGCGGTTCGGCGGAAAGAACTTATATCTGTTCTCGCTGGGGGTGTTCCTGGTCTCGTCACTCCTATGCTCGCTGGCATGGAGCACCGAAAGCTTAATCGGCTTCCGGTTATTGCAAGGAGCGGGAGCGGGACTGCTCGTCCCTACGATAACGAACGTGCTTGTTCAATCGGCTGGGGGACGCGGGCTCGGAAGGCTGATCGCGCTTATTAGTATCCCAACGCTGATCGGTCCGATTCTTGGTCCGGTCGTGGGTGGGCTCATTATGGACAACATGAGCTGGCGCTGGATATTCTACGTCAACATTCCGGTTATGCTGGTCGCGTTATGGCTGTCCTGGCGGCACATTCCAAAGGGTGAGGCTGCCGCAAACAAACCGAAATTTGACGTCCTTGGGCTTCTGCTGTTGTCTCCGGCATTCGCCGCCCTTATCTACGGGATTTCAGAGACCAGCTCCAACGGGCTTTCTTCGGCAGGGGCCATGATTCCGCTTGCGGCGGGGATTGCGCTGATGGCTGCCTATGTCGTTTATGCCTTGCGCACGAAGCAAGCCCCGCTGCTTGATTTGCATCTTTTTCGTTCGCGGCATTTCCTGGCGTCCAATATTATTTTGTTCTTCTCCGGTATGGTCATGAACGGTGCCATGCTGCTGCTCCCGCTCTATTACGAGCAGGTTCGCGGCGAAAGCGTGCTGACGACGGGGCTGCTGTTGATTCCTCAGGGGGTTGGGATGCTGCTGACGAGGAGCTGGATCGGTAAACTGGCTGACCGAGCAGGCTCCAGGAGCATTGTGCTTGTCAGTCTGGCGGTCACGCTGGTGTCCAGCATTCCGTTTGCTTTTGCGGGAACGGATACGAGCCATTTCGTGCTAGGCTTGGCACAGCTTGTGCGCGGGGCGGCGATGAACGGCATCTTTATTCAGATTATGGTATCCGCTTATGAAGGGCTGCAGAAGGAGCAAATTCCGCATGCCAGCATTTCGACGCGGATCTTCCAGACGATTGGGGGAGCGTTTGGTTCGGCAGTTCTGGCAACGGTCATCGGACATCAGCTGAAAAGCGGTGCCGGCGGCAGCCTTGCCTCCCTTGCCGATGCTTATCAGGTCGCTTTCTGGTGGTCGGTCGGTTTTGCCGCGGTTTCCTTCCTTCCGGCCTTATTATTGTCTAACCGCAAGAAACAAAAAGAGGTTTAATCCCATTCGCTCACGAAGGAAACTTTCCAATAAGAAGCTTTCTAGCAAACATTTTTTGGTATAATATCTGATAGATTAGAAATGCTGTAAATAGGAAAATTTCGTGAGAGATGAGGAATGGGAATGTCCTACACCGTCGATTTTAAAAATGTGTCTACTGTTGGCCTGGAGTCTTCGCCTGTAGCAGAGACGCTGGCTGGTCTTCGCGCGAACGAAGCCCGTTATTTTATGACCAAATACAAGCATGAGTTTACGGTTGTGCCCGCGAGCGAAAGTCAGGATGCCCTGGATTACGTGAACCGGATCTTGCAGGAACGCAATATCGAATTCTCGGCAAAACCGCTGGAGACGTCGCAGTTCCAAGTCGAGAATATCAAATTTACCTACGTCTTCTATGAGGACGGACTGGCTCTCAACGTTATGTATACGGTAGACGACGCGAAAAAGCGGGCTGTTGGCTTCAAGCTTTCCGAGGGGATGGAAGTGCCGCAGGAGCTGGAAGGAAAGTTCAAGTTCGCCAGACAGAAATCCAAGCTGGCCGGTACCATTCGCGGTTCGTTTTTTGTCATTAAAGGCGAATACTAAGAAAGTTTCTGGAAAATAAGCGGATGGGCGGAGCCGATTTGAATTAAGCATCCTCCACCCGAAACCAATAGGCCACTCCTTTTATAAGGGGTGGCTTTTTGTCGTTGATAATCTAATTAAATGTTGTCAACAGTATGATTGACAAAACCTCGTTTTCCTTTTGTTGTTCTGGCAGAAGGCATCCTTTACGATGATAGTAACCCGGGCGGCACTGCCGGTCCGGTAAAAAGAAAGCGATTTTATAGAGGAGGAACCCAAAAATGCAGCAAGTGCAAAACAGTTCTCCAACCGGGGGAATTCGTGTGGGAGTCCAGAAGTTTGGACGTTTTCTCAGCGGTATGGTTATGCCCAATATTGGTGCTTTTATAGCATGGGGGATCATAACGGCGTTGTTCATTCCTACGGGATGGCTGCCGAACGAAACCCTTGCAAAGCTTGTTGATCCGATTATCAAGTATCTGCTTCCGCTTCTGATCGGTTATACGGGCGGTACGATGATTCATAAGCAGCGCGGCGGCGTTATCGGCGCTCTGATGACGATGGGCATTATCGTGGGCACGGACATCCCGATGTTCCTCGGGGCAATGATTTGCGGTCCACTGGCCGCGTGGGTACTGAAGCAATTCGATAAATCGATCGAGGGTAAGATCAAATCCGGCTTCGAAATGCTGGTGAATAACTTCTCGCTTGGCATTATCGGCGCGATTCTTACGCTGATTTCTTATACCGGCGTTGGTCCGGTTATCGAGCAATTAACCAAGATTTTATCTAACGGCGTGGAATTCCTGGTTAACCATAACCTGATCCCGCTAGCTAACATTATTATTGAACCGGCAAAAATTTTGTTCCTTAACAATGCCATTAACCATGGCGTATTGAGCCCTATCGCATTAGAAGAGGCGTCCCGGACGGGGCAATCGATTCTCTTCATGCTGGAATCGAACCCGGGTCCAGGCCTCGGCATTCTGCTTGCTTACATGATTGCCGGCCGCGGCTCGGCGAGGCAGTCGGCTTCCGGCGCAGCGATCATTCACTTCTTCGGGGGTATTCACGAGATTTACTTCCCGTACATCCTGATGAATCCGCGTCTGATTCTGGCCGTTATCGCCGGCGGCGTTACCGGTACCTTCACCTTCTCCCTGTTTGGAGCGGGTCTAGTTGCACCACCTTCGCCGGGCAGTATTTTTGCTTACATTGCCATGGCTCCAAAAGGCGGCCTTCTTGCGGCTCTGAGCGGTATCGTAACCGCCGCTATCGTATCGTTTGTCATTGCGGCACTGCTGCTCAAGACGACGAAGAAAGAAGCTGAAGACGGAGACGATCTCGAACAAGCTTCGGCAAGAATGAAGGAAATGAAGGCCGCAGGCAATACGGCGGCAGCTGCAACAGCGGCTCCGGCAGCGGCTTCGCAAGCCGTTCAGCATGCTGAGGCAGCAAGCGAAACGGTCAAAGCGAAAGAGGACGTTCATAAAATCGTCTTCTCCTGCGACGCCGGCATGGGCTCCAGCGCAATGGGAGCATCGATTCTTCGCAAGAAGATGAAAGCCGCAGGCTCGGACGTTACCGTCATTAATACGGCAATCAGCGATATTCCCGGCGATGCCGACATCGTCATTACGCACAAAACGCTGACGGACCGCGCTAAAATTCAGGCGCCGAAAGCCGAGCATATTTCAATCGATAATTTCTTGAAAAGTCCGGAGTATGACAAACTCGTAGACCGGCTTTCGTAAGAATCCTTTCTCATCAAGGCTGCCAGCGCTGGAGATTATTTTCCGGCGCTGGGGCCATTCTATCGTTATAGGAAGGGTTGTGTGAATGCGTATATCCAGCCGGTCCCGCCGAATTCTAGAGCTGCTGCTGCGGAATGATCACGATCTGACGGCGGCGCAAATCGCGGAAGAAATTCAGGTGAGTTCCAGAACCGTACACCGGGAATTGGCAGCGGTGGAGGAGATCCTGCGTGCCGAAGGTGCAAGGCTGCTTAAAAAATCAGGCTCCGGCATAAGGCTTCAAGGCAATCAAGCGGCGCTTGACCGATTAGCCCAGCTCGTTAGCGTATCGGAAGAGATTGAATACTCGCCGGAGGAGAGACAGATCTATTTGCTTTGCCTCCTTCTCGAGAGCGAGGAGCCAGTTAAGCTGTTCGCTCTGGCGCATGAGTTCAAGGTGACGATTCCTACCGTAGCCAATGATCTGGACGATCTTGACCAATGGGTGCAGAGGTTCGAGGCTACCTTGACCCGGAGAAGAGGCTACGGGATTGAGCTTACCGGGCAGGAAGAGCATATGCGGGAGATGATTCGCCAGATCATAAGGGACCGGTTCGAAGATACGGAGCTGATCTCCAGCCGCAACGAGCTTCCGGCTCATCCCGTTGACCGGCGGCTGCTTGCGATTGTTGGTCAATCGGAGATGGAAGCCGTCGAGAAAATCTTATGGAGCTGGGAAGAATACGGAGGCAGCCGGTTAAGCGAGGGCGCTTATACCGATCTGTTGATCAGGCTGTCCATTGCGCTGCGGCGAATCAAAGCGGGCAAGACGGTTGAGGCTTCTTCCGTTGCGGCGTTACGTCAGGAATCCGATGCGGTATATCTGACGGAAAGGTTAGCCGCGCTGACAGAACGAGCATTTCCGCCGGCAGAGACGGCTTATATCGGCAAGCTTTTGCGTTCCGTCCAGAGCGACGATCTATCCGTGCTGCCTGCGGATGATTTATTTTTAACCGATACGGTTCGTTCCCTGATCGAGCATGTGCAGCAGGCCATGAATGCCGAATACAACAAAGACCGCTCTCTGCGCGACGGGCTATTCCTCCACTTGAAGGACGCCTTGCAGAGGCTGCATGAAGGCACGAATATCCGTAATCCGCTTCTCGATCAGATTAAGAAGGATTATTCGTCTTTATTTCATATCGTCCGCAAAGCGGCAAACCGCGTCTTTACCGATGTGGCTGTGCCGGATGAGGAAATCGGATTCCTCGTCATGCATTTCGGAGCATCGCTCGAGCGGCTGAAGCAGCTGCGGCAAAATGTCCGGGCTATCCTGGTCTGCTCAAGCGGAATCGGCTCCTCCAAGCTGCTGCAGATCAGGCTCCAGAAGGAACTGCCGGAAATTCATATCGTTGACCGGGTATCGTGGTACGAAGCCTCGAGGACGGAGAAGGACAAATACGATCTGATCATATCCACGGTAGATCTGCCTCTTAACGGCGAGCAATATATTAAGGTTAGTCCTCTCTTAACGCAAGCAGAGACGGACCGATTGAGGGTTTTCGTCCAGACGGGCTTAATCCAGAAACGGGACGGCACTTTGACCAAGGAAGAGAAGACGGGAAGCGAAGCCTCTACCTTCGAGCAGCTGGTAAGCCTTAAGACGACGCTCGACGAGATGGTGAGCCTGATCCGGCGCTTTGAGGTTGTGTTGATCAAGGAAGAGAGCCGAGACTTGCCGGTTATTCTGGAAGAAGCCTGCGCGCGGGAAGCAGCCAAAGGCGTGCTGACGGATGCCGGTCTTGCAGCGCGGCGGCTGCTGCAGCGGGAACAAAGCGGCAGTCAGATGATACCGGGCACCGCGGTAGCTTTATTTCATACCCGCGGCAAAGAAATAACGAGGCCATCGCTATCGTTATACCGGTTGGAAGCTCCCATTACTTTGGAGACGGCATCGCCGTCCCGTTTAAGCCACTTTTTATTAATGCTGGCGCCCCGGACCTTAACGAAGGAAGCGCTCGAGGTATTAAGCGAAATAAGCGCCATGCTGCTCGATACGGTCATGATTGATCTGCTCGAGGCTGGCGATGAAGAGGCAATTCGAGATTACTTAACCATACATCTTAGAATGTTTTTCAATATAAAAGCGGAAGCGAGTGACGTACAATGAGTATTTTGTCTACGGATAAAGTGAAATTGAATGCAGCGGTAAAGGATAAATTCGAAGCGGTTCGCATGGCGGGCCAATTGCTGGTTAACGCAGGTCACGCTGATCCCAGCTATGTGGAAAGCATGGTTGAACGCGAGCAGTCCCTATCCACCTACATGGGCGGCGGCCTTGCTATCCCTCACGGAACAAACGAATCGAAAGGCTCCATCAAGTCGACGGGCCTGTCCATCGTTCAAATTCCGGCTGGCATCGATTTCGGCGAAGGAAATATCGCGCATCTGGTTATCGGCATTGCGGCGGTTGGCGACGATCATCTGGACATTCTGACGAATGTAGCGATGGTTTGCTCCGATGACGACAATCTGGAACGGATCTTGAAGGCTTCCACGGCCGAAGAGATGATCGAGATCTTCGAAAGCGGGATGGAATAATGAAGGCTTTGCATTTTGGAGCGGGCAATATCGGACGAGGATTTATCGGACTCCTACTTTCGCAATCGGGTTATGAAGTTATTTTTTCCGACGTCAACCAGGTGCTTGTTACGGAGCTTCAGAAGCGCGGTGCCTACACCGTAACGCTGGCGAACGAAGCCAAGGACCAGCTGCAGGTGACAGGCGTAACCGCCATTGACGGAACAAAAATAGACGATGTTGCGGCGGCGGTAGCGGAAGCCGACCTGGTGACTACAGCCGTAGGCGTCAACATCTTGAAGCATATTGCGGCGGGCATCGCCCGCGGTATCGAGAAGCGGATCGAATCAGGAGGAGGGCAGCTGCATATCATCGCCTGCGAGAACGCTATCGGCGGCAGCACCCAGCTGAAAGAGCATGTATTCGGGCATCTCGATGAAGAGACAAAGGCGAAGGCATCCAAGCTGGTTGCTTTTCCGGATGCGGCCGTTGACCGGATTGTTCCGATTCAGCACAATGAGGACCCTCTTGAGGTGACGGTTGAGCCATTCTATGAGTGGGTCGTGGACGAATCCGCGATGCTCGAAGGGTACAAACCGGTTGCCGGCGTCCATTACGTAAGCAATCTGATGCCTTATATCGAGCGTAAATTGTTCACGGTGAACACCGGACATTGCGCCGCCGCCTACCTGGGAAGCCTTCGCGGCTACGAGACGATCCAGAAGGCGATGGCCGACGAGACCATCGTTGGCGAAGTGAAGGCGACCTTGAAGGAGACGGGGGCCGTACTTGTTGCGCAATATGGCTTCGACCAAGATGCACATGATCAATATATCGAGAAGATTATCGGACGGTTCCGCAACGACCAGCTGACCGATGAAGTTACCCGCGTTGGACGGTCGCCGATCCGCAAGCTGTCGCCCAATGACCGTCTCGTGAAGCCGGCTTTGCAAGCCCATGAGCAAGGGATGAGGCCCGTTCAGCTGGCAAAAGTAATGGCGGCGGCGCTTCACTTCGTTAACGCCGATGATCCGGAAGCCGTCGAGCTGCAGCAATCGATTAAAGACAAGGGTATCGGACAGACCGTGTCGCATTATACTTCGATTCAGGAAGGACATCCGGTATACGGGCTGATCCTTGAAAGCTACGAAGCTGTCGCAAATCAGCGTTAAGAACCAGGCTTGAGAAAAACAAACATTAGTGAGGTACGCAGTATGGCTAATATAATTACCGGTGTTGCCGCATCTCCCGGAGTTGCTATCGCAAAGGTTTTTCGGTTTAACCATTCATCCTATATCCCGCAGCAGGAGACGATTACGGATGCTGAGGCGGAAGCCGGCCGTTTCCGGCAGGCCATCGAGAAATCCAAAGGCGAGATCGAAGAGATCCGCGTAAAAACCGAGGAAAGACTAGGCGCGCAAAAAGCGGAAATTTTCGAAGCGCATCTTTTTTTGCTGGAGGATCCGGACCTAGTGGATTCGGTGCTCGACAAAATCGCAGACGAGAAGCTTAATGCGGAATACGCTTTGCATGAAGTGACGACAGCCGTTGTCGAGATGCTACTGGAACTGGATAATGAGATGGTCCGCGAGCGCGCAGCCGATGTCAAAGACGTCTCCGGTCGGGTGATGAGTCACCTGATCGGCAAGCCGTATGCTTCGCTCTCCGGCATTTCCGAGGAAACCATCATTCTGGCGGAGGATTTGACGCCGTCGGATACCGCGCAACTGGACCTGAATTATATCCGAGGCTTTGTAACGGAGATCGGCAGCCGTACATCGCATTCCGCTATTATGGCACGCTCGCTTGAGATTCCCGCGATAGTAGGGGCAGGCCCTTCGGCAGCAGCCGTTGCGGATGGCGCTCTGGTTATTATGGATGCGACGGAAGGCAAAGTAATTGTGGATCCTTCGGAAGAAGTGCTGGCCGAATATGAAGCGAAAAAGAAGCAATACGATGAGCGCAGAGTACAGCTGAAGCGTCTGGCACAGCAGCCGTCGGTAACGGCGGATGGCGAGCATCTCGAGCTCGCGGCCAACATTGGTAGCATCGAAGACCTGGACAAAGTGCTGGAGAACGGCGCCGACGGCGTGGGGCTGTTCCGCACGGAGTTTCTCTATATGGGACGCAGCTCGTTCCCGACGGAAGAAGAGCAGTTCCAAATTTACAAGCATGTGCTTGAGAAATTAAACGGCAAGCGCGTCGTTATTCGCACGCTGGATATCGGCGGGGACAAGGAGCTCCCTTATTTGGAGCTGCCGAAGGAAAGCAACCCGTTCCTGGGATTACGCGCGCTTCGGTTATGCCTCAAACGGGAGGACTTGTTCCGTACCCAGCTCCGGGCCTTGCTCCGGGCAAGCGTGCATGGCAAGCTGAACATCATGTTTCCGATGATTGCGGTGCTGAGCGAGCTTCGCGAAGCGAAGCGTATTCTCGAGGAAGAACGAGCGAAGCTGGAGCAGGAAGGGATTCAGGTGTCGGGCTCGATTGAAGTGGGCATGATGATCGAAATTCCGGCTGCCGCGATTGGGGCTGATATTTTCGCGAAGGAAGTCGATTTCTTCAGTATCGGTACAAACGATCTGATTCAATATACAATGGCAGCCGACCGGATGAACGAATCGGTGGCTTATCTGTATCAGCCGTATCATCCTTCGATCCTGAGACTCGTGAACATGGTCATTAAGGCGGCTGAACGGGCTGGCATTTGGGCCGGCATGTGCGGCGAAATGGCGGGCGACCAGACGGCTATTCCTCTCCTTCTCGGAATGGGGTTAGACGAGTTCAGCATGAGCGCGGGTTCCATATTGCCTGCCCGCGAGCTGGTGGGGCAGCTGTCCAAGCCGGAATGGGCGGCTCTGGCGGAAGAAGCTCTTGCCATGAGCACGCAGGAAGAAGTCCAACAATTCGTTAAGCAAAGGAGACCACAATAATGCTATCACAAACGTATACCGTTATCCATCCATCCGGGTTCCATGCCCGTCCTTCGAAGCTATTTGTTCAAGCGGCATCGGAGTTCCCTTGCAGTGTGAAGCTGATCAAAGGAACAAAAAAAATAAACGGCAAAAGCTCGCTTGGCCTGTTAACCCTAGGTCTGGCAAAAGGCGACGAGGTCACGCTCGAAGTAGACGGCGAGCGTGAGGAAGAGGCGCTTCAAACGCTGGGCGCCATGTTGACCAAGATTTACGAAGAATAGAGCAATGAAGAAGGCCCTCTGCAAATGCTGCAGCGGGCCTTGTCTTTTGACTCAAAAAACCTTACTTGTTGCAGGAAACGGCGTTTCGGAACATGGTGAAGTGTCCGACAGCTTCTTGCATTCACGGAATGCGAAATGTTTACAGCCTATGCACTTATTGTGATCCAGATGGATTAAAGCATAATCAATCGCTTCGCCTGTATGATTAAAAAAACAGTTCTCTCCTACGAGCATATACAATCCTGTTTTCTCGAATACTTCCATTGATTGTGGTTGAATGCCCGAAATAAGGACGGTCCCGCCTGATTTCTTGAAGTCTTTCACCAATCGGGCAAGCCTGAACTCACCTGTCGTATCTACATAGGGTACTTTTGACATGCGAAGCAGCAAAATTTTTGGTTTTAAATGAGTAGAGTCCATGATGCTTTTTTCCAGAATATTGGCGGTACCGAAGAATAGCGGACCATCGAGGGTATAAATATTGATTTGAGGACAATCATGGCCTTCGCTAACCATGTACGCTTTAACTTTATTGTTTTTGACGGATGAGTCGGGCAGAACTTTGGTCACCTTCAACAATCCACTCATTCGTTTTACAAACAAAATAACGGAAATGATTAAGCCTGCTTCGACAGCCGTCGTTAAATTTGTGAATACGGTTAGTAAAAAGGTAATCAGCAGAATAAAAGAATCGCTTGTTTTCGTTTTTAGGACAGATGCAAATTCTTTTCGCTCACTCATATTCCACGCAACGAGCATCAGAATGGGAGCCATGCTTGCAAGAGGGATATTAGAAGCGTAAGGAGCAAACAAAATGAGTATAAGAAAAACAACAATTCCATGTATGATACCGGAAATCGGAGATACAGCCCCATTTTTAATGTTGGCTGCTGTCCGCGCAATGGCTCCGGTCGCCGGGATTCCTCCAAAAAGCGGAGTTACCATATTCGCGATGCCCTGTCCAATTAACTCACGATTGCTGTTATGACGAGTGCCGGTCATTCCATCAGCTACAACAGCCGATAATAAGGACTCTATACCGCCAAGCATAGCAATTGTAAGCGCGGGATAAATCATCGTATTTATTCGATCCCATGTTATATGCGGGAAATGGAAATGAGGCAGTGTGCTCGGAATTGCTCCGAATGAAGATCCAATGGTTGTTAAATGGCCTTTGAAGAACAAGGAAGCCACAACGCTTGATAAGACAAGTCCTACTAATGAACCGGGAAGCTTGGGCAAGAATTTCGTCGACAGCAGGATAGCCATCAAACAAATGGCTGCGGTAGTGACACTATAGAGATTAATGGTTGTCAGGTGCACTGCAATTTCTTTCATGTTTGGAAGGAAATTTTCATGTTTTTCGAGGCCGGTAAGACCTAATAAATTCCCGATTTGACCACTGAAGATAATTACGGCGATTCCTGCTGTGAATCCGATGGTAACAGGACGAGGGATAAATTTAATCAATGCGCCCAGCCTGAATAAACCCATGCAAACAAGAATAATTCCAGCCAGAAAACCGGCAATCAATAAATTCTCGTACCCGTATTGCAAGACAATCGCGAAAAGAACGGGGATAAAAGCGCCGGTCGGACCTCCAATTTGATATTTGGAGCCTCCGAATAAAGCGATGAGAATTCCGGCGAAGATAGTTGTATAAATTCCGTACTCCGGTTTTGTCCCGGAGGCTATGGCAAACGCCATCCCTAACGGAATGGCAATAATCCCAACAATCAAACCTGAAATGAGATCTTTGCGAAAATCAGGTAGATGATATCCTTTATATCTCCCCGTCCATTTCATTTCCACGCCTCTATTCCTATATATTTGATTATTTGAATATATAGGGATATTACTCTTGCGGACTGCCTTATGTCAAACTGTAAAATCGGCGCTAATTCTTCGAATAGGCACTTGAAAAAAGGAAAAAACAAGGTGCTTCTTGATGTTTCTCATGAAAGCCCTTGTTTTTTTGATTATTGTTCATTTCGAATGACCTCAAGCAGTGAAATGGCATCTACAAGATGATTATCAAATATGCGCTTTGCGACAACCAGTAATTCTTTAATCAGCGGGTCTCTTAACGAATAGATCACCGATGTCCCATCCTTTATGCCACTAACCACATTTTTATTTCGCAAAACGGACAATTGCTGAGAAACGGCAGAACCTTCCGAACCTAAGATGCTCTGCAATTCGTTGACGTTCCGATCGCCTTCGCTAAGAACCTCGAGTATTCGAATTCTCATGGGATGGGCTAACGCTTTAAAAAAATCAGCTTTAAATTGTTGAATATTCTGATTCTGGTTCATGGAATTTACTCCTTAATAGCTTACTTTTGAATATATGAATATAATATCACATTTCAAATCATGCTTAATGGAGAAAGGTACAAGGGACCATCAATTGTTATTTGGACCTAACTGCATTATAATTACTATATTCAAATTTTTGAATATTTGATTTTAATAAAGGGAGAAGGGCGAATGCCAAGCTTTAATGCTAATGAAAAGAAAATGAGTAGACAGACAGTCATCAAGATTGGCGTTAATGCTTTGTATGAAACCGGCTCCGATTTGATTTGCAAGGTCTGTATAACAAATGGGGGCTCCTGCTGTAATGGCTGTCGGCACCTTGCAAATGGAATTGGATGTACACAGCGTAATACAAGTTGTACGGCGTGGTTATGCGGGTTTTTAAAATACCTGTTGTACGCAACAGGGCTTTTAAAGGAATGGAATGATTTTTGGAGACAGGTACCCGGGCAAGACTTTCGCGAGGATTTTACTCCAGAAGTTTTTTTCGTGAAAAAGTCGTTGCACATCGAGGGTATTCGGAAGCTAGGACAAGCTTTGGCAATCGATCTGGAGGAGCTGGCAGCAGCACATATTGCAATTGGATTCATTATAACGCTCAGGGAGAAAATAGATAAGAACATTGACCGATTGAATCAATGCAAGAATGATCCCAAAAAGCAAATCAAAATTGAAAGAAATATAAAAGTTTTATCAAGTCCTTTTCATCGTTTCCAAAAGGAACTGCGTGATTATCATCTCAATAACCCGAGCATCGAAAAAGGAGAGCGTAAATGATGGCGGATTTTCCAAATTGTCCTCAATGTAATTCGGAGTATACGTACGAAGACGGTGGATTATTTATTTGTCCGGAGTGCAGCCATGAGTGGTCGAAAGAATCTGAAGCTGAAATAAGTGAAGATCATAAGATGATCAAAGATTCTAACGGAAATGTACTAAACGATGGCGATACTGTTACTGTCATTAAAGACCTGAAAGTGAAAGGAAGTTCATCGGTTATAAAAATAGGCACAAAAGTAAAAAATATTCGCCTCGTTGAAGGCGATCATGATATTGATTGCAAAATTGACGGTTTTGGCGCGATGAAATTAAAATCGGAATTTGTAAAAAAAGTTTAAGTTTTAAAGCAATTATTCCAACCTATTTATCTTAAACTGCGAAAGGCATCCCAACGGGATGCCTTTCGCAATTTAAAACCACTTCATGTTGTGGGCATCACTCCATGACAAGACCGCCGGTAACGGGCGTGTAGGTGCCTGTTAGGAACCCCGCGCCATCTCCGGCGAGAAAAGCAATCACACCCGCTACATCCTCCGGCTCGGCGATCCGGCCAAGCGGGGTAAAGCTGCCTATGACGCGGCTCTCCTCTTCCGATATCATGAAAGTCTCATCCGACCTGACCAATCCGGGTGCCACAACATTGGCGGTGATTCCGTAGGAGCCATACTCTTGCGCGATATACCGGGCGAAGGTATCAAGGCCCCCTTTTGCCGTACCGAAAGCGATATAATGCGGGGTAGGATCCTTCCCTTCCGTGCTGGACAGATAGATGATTCGGCCGGCTTGCTGCTCCATCATTACTTTTAATACTGCCTTCGTTGGCTCAAAGACGGCTTTCAATTCGCCGGTCAATTGCCTTTCGAAGGATGCCCAGGAGAGCTCGGCAAAGCTGGTCGCCTCGGCTGATTGACTTAAGCCGCATATGAGTATATCGATTTGTCCAAAGGTATGAATGACGGTCCGGGCAAGCTGTTCCATTTGCTCCTTGCTGCGTGCATCGGCCGGAATGGCTATGGCCTCGCCGCCGTTTGCCCTGATCTCGGAGACCACCTCGGTTAAATCTCTTTCGAAATCACTTACTGCAATCTTAGCCCCTTGTTTGGCGAGCCGCATGCAAGCCGCTCTCCCGATCCCCTGGGCACCGCCTGTAACAATCGCTACTTTTCCTTGCAAGGACATGATGGGCAAGCCTCCTTAAGAGTGACTTATTCCTGCTCCAGCCCGCCGTACTGACGCGCGATTTCCAGAGCGGTCTGTTTGATCTTTGCCGCGATCGAGGCGGGCTCGAGCACCATAACATCGGTCATATAATGAAGCACGTTACGGATCAGCCAGTGCTCGCTCGAGTACGTCACTCGCACGATAAGCTGTCCGTCAGGCAGCCGTTCGATATTTTTTTCGTCGAAATGGTCCATGACGGATAGGGCAGCCGCCGCTTTAAACTGCAGGACGGCAGGAATTCTCTCGCTTGCGCCTCTTCTCTCGGGTGTATTCCACCTGTCGTTCAGCTGTTCCAGCGAATCTGTCCGTCTAGTAAAGGTGCCGGCCTGAATACTCAGTTGCCGGATACGCGTCAGCTTGAAGATGCGGTAATCCTCGCGCAAGCGGCAATAGCCGTGAAGATACCAGGAGTAGTTCTTCAGAACAAGGGCCATAGGCTCGATCTCGCGCTCCTGCTCGCCGCCGGTTCTGCTCGTATAGTGGAATCGGATCAGCTTATGGTCATTAACTGCCTGACGGAGCTGGTCGTACCGCGCTTGATCCTCTTCGCTGTTCTTCCAAGGGGTGAAATCGACCTGAATACGGTTTCCTTCACCTGTCCGGCCTTGCTCGGCCTGCGCCACCATGGCGCCAACCTTGCTAAGGAGGAGATCCATATTCGAGCGGTCGTAAGCGTTTGTTGATTCCAGACCGCGAAGCGCCGTGAAGAGAGCGGTCAGCTCATCGAAGGACAAGAGCTGCCGGTCCAGCCGGAAGCTGTCCATGATCTCATAGCCGCCCTCCATGCCGGTGTAGGAGACAATGGGAATGCCAGCCTGACCAAGCGAATCGAGATCGCGATAGATGGTGCGCAAGGAAACCTCCAGCTGCTCCGCCAGCTCCTGCGCCTGTACCCGCTTTCGATTAAGCAGCAAAATCGTAATGGCCATTAACCGTTCCAGCTTCATCGTTATCTCTCCTAAACCGGCATGCTCCAGCCTGCCGTAATATGATTAGTGTGCGGCCGCGTATTCTTCGCCTTCGGCGGGCGCCTCCATTTTGTCCTTCGACATCAGAAATGCCGCAACTAAGGCTAATGCCGCAGGAATCAGGCTCCAGGCAAAGGTCGCGCCAATAGAGCTCGACAGCCCCGCCGTTATCGTATCCAGAAGCTGAGGATCGACGGTCTGCCGGAATGCCGGATTTAGCAAGGAATGCGGATCGTTTAAATTCAAGCCAGGGGGAACCGTGCCGTTGCCAAGCGATTCGGTAAGCTTCGAGAGCATGCTGTGGCTTTGAATAATACCGAAGACCGTAATGCCAAGCGACATGCCAAGCGAACGGTTGAAGTTCAAGGTCGAGCTTGCCGCTCCTCGCTGCGCGGCAGGGAACGAATGAAGCACCGAGCTGCTTAATACCGAGAAGGAAGCGCCGATTCCGAGACCAATCAGAATCATAATTCCCGTGATGAAAAGTCGAGAAGATTCTACCGTAATTTGCGAGAGAAGAGCAAGGCCTATGAGCAGAATGGCAAGCGTTCCAATCATAATCGTCCGGTATTGCAGCTTCGTCATGAGGAATCCGCCTAGCGTTGCGGTGATAACCGAACCAACCATCATGGGCAATAGGGTCAGACCGGAGTTAGAGGCCGATCCGCCAATGACGCCCTGCACATAGATCGGAATAAAAATCGCTGCCGTCATATAAGCCGCGCCGCTAAGCATAGCAACCAGATTGCTTGTGGTGTACAGTCTGCTGCGGAATAAGCCAAACGAGATGATAGGTTCGGCCGCTTTTCTCTCGACCAGGACAAGCAGGAAGGCAAGAACGGCAAATCCGGCAAACAGACCGATAATTTGCGGAGAATCCCAGGCATAGGTTTTGCCGCCGAGCTCCAGCGCGAAGATAAAGCAGACAACAGCTCCTACGAGAAGAATGGAGCCCGCCCAGTCGATACGCTGCTTCGAGTGGGCCGCCGATTCCTTGTAGAACAGAGCAATAATCAGCAGGGCAATGAAGCCAAGCGGAAGGTTCATGTAGAAGATCCACGACCAGTTGAGGTGATCCGTAATATAGCCGCCAAGCAAAGGACCAACTACGCTGGAGAGGCCAAATACCGCACCAAACGCTCCCATCATTTTGCCGCGGTCCTTCGGGGACACCACGTCGAACAAAATCGTAAACGCAATGGATACCATCGCACCGGCTCCAACCCCTTGAACAGCCCGGTAAATGCTTAACTCGATAATCGAATGGGCCATTCCGCAGAGCGCCGAGCCGATCATAAACACAATAATCCCAAAGATAAAAAACCGCTTGCGGCCGTACATATCGGAGAGCTTGCCGAAGATCGGCATACACGCCATTTCCGCGACCATATAAGCGGTGGTGACCCAGACGAACTTATCGAGTCCCCCCATCTCTCCCACGATTGTGCCAATCGCCGTGGACACAACCGTGTTGTCCATGGATGCCATTAGAATGGCCAGCAGCAGTCCTCCAATGATGGCACCTAATTTATTCTTCATTCCATACCATTCCCTTCTTCTTCCCGAATTGATTGCTGAACAATCATCTGAGATCATCATAAGCTACCCTTGTTGACAACAGTGTGTCAGGGAAGATTGATCCGTTGGGAAATTATTTAAAATGTTTAAACAGCAAGTTTTTATATGAACTTGTGGTTATATAACCTTAAGGTTATAATAAACGATGTAGAGGAGGTTGAAGGTTGTGTTAAGCACATTCGCAATAGTCGCCGAGCCCTCGCGCCGACGCATCATGGATATGCTGCTTCGGGGAGACGCAAGCGTCTCTCAGCTAGTAGAGGCTTTGGATATGTCGCAGCCCCTCGTCTCCAAGCATTTGCGGGCGCTCCGGGAGACCGGACTGGTGAGAGTAAGAATCGTAGCCCAGCAGCGCATTTACTCGCTTGAACCGGGACCGCTTGCGGAGATCGACATGTGGCTCAGTGCTTATCGGTCCAAATGGAACCGCCATGTTGACGCCATGGATGAATATCTCAAGAAAAAGAAGCAATTACGCAAGGAGGAGGAAGAGTCATGATCATTACGGATAAAGAATATCCAAGGCTGAATAGAGACGGAGACAAATGGGTGCTCGTGCTTGTACGCACATTGGAGCATCCGATTGATGAAGTATGGGCGACGCTTACCGAGGCGGAGCAGCTTGCTTCATGGGGTCCGTTTAAACCGGAAAGAGATCTTGTTTCCGTCGGAGCCGTGCAGCTGGAGCATATCGATATGCCTGAGGCAGAGACCATGCAGGGTACGGTCCTGGAGGTAACAGCGCCGGAGCTTCTTGTATTGCAATGGGGCGATGATATTCTGCGTTGGGAGTTAAGCGGCGATAAGGAGCGGACAATTCTTGTCCTCAAGCATAGATTCATGGAGCATAAGCAAGCTCCGTCTTATGCGGCAGGCTGGCATTTATGCTTAGCCGGACTTGCGGGACGGTTGGAAGGAAAGGACATGCCATCCATGGTTGGGCATAAGGCTTATAACTTTGGTTACAAAGAGTTGTACGCGCAGTATGCGAAGCTATTGGGCATGGAGCAGGAAATAAGCGAATGAAGACCGAAAAGGCGCTACATCAGTAGCGCCTTGTGAATTTTAACGACGGCTTTTTTAATCATCGAACCATCGCCCATGCCGGGCCGGTGAACGTCATCGGGGAAAAAGACGGCATACATGCCCGGCTTTATTGCCAGCAAGTGCTCGTCGGCTTGAGGAGCGTATAACGCATAGTCGTCCTCTTCGTCATAAGGCTGGGATGGAATCATACTCTCTCGCAGCGGCGACCATCCGATCTGCTCGGAGCCTTCGATTAAATAGTGAATGTCGAGGTATTGTTCATGCTTCTCCGCAATCTGCTCCTCCTGGCTCTTTGTATCAAAGGACATGAAGTTGATATAAAGCTGGTCACCTCGCAGCTCCAGCCTGCCCTCCGGCCATTCCTTCTTCTCATTCCATTGACGCAAAGCCTGCAGGGCTTCTTCAATGACGGCATAGCCGCCGGAATGAGGATTATTCGCCCCGGATAATAAACCAAGTATCATAATAGCCTGCTCCCCTTTCTCCTTATCAGAACAGCTTGACGGCAACCGCCGCCGACGTGTTCTCCTTGTTTACGATGGATGCTTCATAGGTGCGTTTAAAATATTCGACGTACAGCACGTCAAGCAAATAGAGCTGCGCGATCTTGGCCGATAAGGACCCACCTTGCAGCGGACCTTCGTTGGCTCCGCACAACAAAGTAATGTCCGAATAGGAGGTCAACGGCGATTTGACGAAGCGGGTAATGACGATAATCGCGGCTCCCCGCTCTTTGGCTTTTTTCGCAACCTCAATAGAATCCTTGGTTGAACCGGAGTAGGAAATAATAATCGCGACATCCTTCTCGCTCATTAGAGCAGCCGACATCGCCTGCTGATGCGAATCAACGGAGCAGCCGGTCTTGTTCGTAATGCGCATGAACTTGTTGTTCGCTTCCATTGCGGTCATCAAGGACGAGCCCACTCCGTAGAAAATAAACCGGTCGGACCGGATAAGCAGATCAATCGCCCGGTTGATGCTGTCCAGCTGAATAAGCTTGAACGTTTCATTTAAAGCATTAATGTTGCTCTGAAGCGTCTTGGAGACGGCGTCCTCCAGCGTATCCTGTATTCTTACCTGGCCGGAGAGCTGCGGAATTTCATTATCCGCGGATATGCTGTGGGCAAGCGCAATTTTGAATTGCTGATAGCCTTTAAAGCCCAAGGCTTTGCAAAACCGAAAGATGCTGGCCTCCCCTACGCCGCAGCCCTCGGCCAGATCCGTAATCGACATATAGACGACGGCATCCGCATGCTCCAAAATATAATCGGCTGTTTTTTTCTCCGTGGCCGTAAACCGGTTATAGTGAGAATGAATCGTTGAGGTAATGCTGATCTCCCGCAAATGGTCCCCCCTAGCTTAGAAACAAGGATGCCGCCCCAAGCAGGCCGGCTTTATTGCCCAGCGCAGCCGGACGGATGGCAACGCCCGCGAAGCTGCTCATAATCAACGTTTTGGTTCTTGCTTCTACGCGTTCTACTAAAGGAAGCTGCTCCATTACGCCGCCGCCAACAACGATAGCCGCCGGATTGAAGATATGAATCAAGGAAGCGAGGCCAAGACTGACCTCGTCAATCCATCTATTCAAGATTCCGTCCAGCTGCTCATTGCCCTGTTGAATGAACTCGAATAACATTCTGCCGTTGACGCAGGCCGGGTCGGCCTGCCGCGCCTTGTTTACCAGAGCGGTTGTGGAAGCGAAGCTTTCATAGTAGGACGACGGATGCGTGAACATATGGCCGAACTCCGCCGCGACTCCATTCGCTCCTTTATAAAGCCGGTTGTTGATGACAATAGCGCCGCCTATGCCGGTTCCAAAGGTAAGACATAAAAAATTTGCAAGGTCTTTGCCCGCGCCGTAGCGGGCTTCGCCAAGCGCCGCCGCGTTTACGTCGTTCTCCACCTTCACCGGCACTTCAAACCGCTCGCCAACGATCTTGCTTAGCTGCATGCCGGTATAGTCCGGAATGTTGGCGTTGGCGTACACGATAGAGCCTTCCTCGGCGTTTACTTGTCCGGCCGTACTGATTGCGATGCGGTCATAACCGGTGAAGGAAGACAGCTGCTCCATCAGCCGCTTAACAACATGCGGGCCGCCCCGGGCGCTCTCCGTGGCATACTCCGTGAACCGCTCAATGTTCCCGTGCTCATCGCAAAGACCAAGCTTTGTATGGGTGCCGCCGATATCCGCCGCTAGAATCCGCATGGGATCTACTCCAGCGCTTTCAGAAAACGTTTCGTAATGTCCATCGGCCTTGTAATAGCCGAGCCAACAACAGCGGAATACGCGCCAAGGTCAAACATCCTGCGCAGCTCCTCCGGCGATGAAATGCCGCCTTCGGCAATAACGGGCACATCCAAGGTTTGCACCAGCTTGGTAATCAGTCCGAAGTCAGGGAGCACTTGGCCTTTTGTTGCTTCCGTGTAACCGCTTAACGTTGTGCCCACGCAATCGAAGCCAAGCTCGGCGGCCTGCAGCGCTTCCTCGTAGGTCGAGCAGTCCGCCATAAACAGCTGGTTCGGATACTTCGCGCGGATTTGCGGGAACAGCTCGGCGATCGTCGAGCCATCCGGTCTTACGCGGTCCGTAGCGTCCATGGCGATAAGCTCAACGCCCTCCTCGCAAAGCGCATCCACCTCTGTCATCGTTGGCGTAATGAATACGGGGCAATCCCCGTATACCTGCTTAATAATGCCGATAATCGGCAGGTTAACGCGCGTCTTAATCTCGCAGATGTCCTCCACGCTGTTCGCCCGGATGCCGGCCGCTCCGCCAAGCGAAGCGGCATAGGCCATTTTCCCCATAATAAACGGGCTGTGCAGCGGCTCTTCGGGAAGCGCCTGGCAGGAGACGACCAGCTTTCCATGTATTCGCTCAAACAAGTTATTCATGCCAATGACCTCTCTTCTCTCAATGTGTGAAGCTATTCCTTAATGGCACCGGCCGTAGCCCCGGAAGTGAAATAGCGCTGGAACAAAATAAAGATAATCAGCATGGGAACCGCGGCAACGGTAGCTCCCGCCATTTTGTAGGCAAAGTTCGGATTGAGGTCCTGCATCAGGGTTGCGGTGCCAACCATCAGAGTCTTCATGGTCTTCTCCTGACCGATCACAAGCTGCCACAGGTAATCGTTCCAAATCTGCACGAAGTTCAAAATAAACAGAGCTCCGATGCCCGGCTTGACGATAGGCAGCATGATTTGCAGGAATACCCGCCACTCCCCGGCGCCGTCGATTTTCGCTGCTTCCCTAAGCGCATCCGGCGTACTGTCGAAAAAGCCCTTGAGCAGGAACACCCCAAATGCGCCGGCTACGTTAGGCCAGATCATGCCGTGGAAGCTGTTGACCATGCCGAAATCCTGCACAATGCGGAATAAAGGGACAATCATAATTTCTTTTGGAATCATCAGGCTCGAAATAAACACGATAAAGATGATCTGCCGGCCTTTGAAGTGGATCTTCGAGAACGCGTAAGCCGCCATAGAGCCAACGGCAATGACCAGAATCGTCGTAGCTCCGGCGACAAAGATACTGTTGAACGTCCATCTTAAAGCGGGCTGGTTCCGGAAAATATCGACGTAGTTGGCGAAGGTAATGGAAGCGGGCCACCAGTCCGGCGGCATTTTCACCACATCGGAGCTGTTTTTCAAGGAGCTGGTGAACAGCCAATACAGAGGGAACAAGCTGATTACCGCAAAGAAGGTAACCAGAATATTCGACACCAGATCAAAGGGCTGCAGTTTATTTGCTTTCTTTGGTTGCGACATCGTGATTTCAACTCCTCGCTTCTACTTCTGTTTGAGCATGGCCTTTAATTGAGGGATCGACAGCAGCAAGGTGATGGCGAACATGATAACGCCAACTGCGGAAGCTATGCCAAGCTGGTTGTATTTGAACGCGTTATTGTACAAGTAATACATGAGGGTAACGGAACCGTTATTTGGCCCGCCGCCTGTGAGAAGCTGAATAACCACAAAAATCTTCAGCACGGCAATAATGTTGATGATCGTAATGTAGATCGTGGTCGGCTGAACCGAAGGGATCAGGATTTTCGTAATGACCTGCCATCTGCTGGCCCCGTCCACCTCGGCGGCTTCGAAGAGGTCCTTCGATACCCCGATCATGGAAGCGATATAAAGAATAATCGACTGACCGACGTTGCCGGCGAACGTCACGAAGATAATAACGGGCATGACCGTTTGCGTATTGCCGAGCAGATTAACCGTGCCCAGCCCTGCTTCTCTAGCGAAATAGGAGATAAGGCCATTAGCCGGATTAAGCAGGAAACTCCACACCATACTCATGACGACCATGGAGACCATGACCGGTATATAGTAACTTCCCCGGATGAAGGAAACGTACTTGGCATTTTTATCGAAGATGGCGGATGCCACAAACAGGGCAAAGCCTAAGGTTAACAGAACGATAAATACAACAAACACGACCGTATTCACGAGCGCTTTGAAAAAGACGGGATCATGAAACAACGCTGCGTAATTGTCGAAGCCTACAAAGGTTTCATTCTGGTAATTGATTTTATAAAAGCTGAGCCGGATGCCTTCCAGTATCGGATACACGAGAAAAGCAAGGAATATGAGCATTTGCGGTAAAATAAACAAATAGCCGGTAAGGTTCTCTTTCACAAAACTGTTCCGAATGCGCATGGTGGCTGCCTTTCCGATTAGCGGCTCTTCCTGCTTCCCCGAAGACGAAGAGCCGCTGATCCTGTTTATTTGTCTAACCTAGCTATTTCTTATAGATGACCGAGTTTTCTTTGTTGGACTGAATAACCTTATTGCCGTTTGTTACATAATCTTTAATGGCTTGCTCAGGCGTTTTTGCTCCCATGTACAAAGCCTGCAGCTCCGGATAAAGCGCCTCGCGCAGTTGGCTGTAGCCCGGAACGTTGCCGCTGAAGTTGAAAATGTATTTGGAGTTCGCATCGTAGGCCGCAAAGAACGGATTCTCGCCGCTCAGCTCTTTAATAACCGATGCGCGCACCGGAATGCCGTTTTTCGACGATTTCACGAGCTCCGGATCGCTGGAGAAGAACTTCACGAAGTCTTTGGCCACTTCGGTTTTCTTCGGATCCTTGGATTGGAATACGCTTGCGCCAACGACGTAAGTGAAGGTCAGCGGGTCGCCGCTTTCCGAAGGGATATTCGCCAGTCTGATATCGAACTTAGGAGAAGTGCCGCTTGCCATATTGGCTTTAATGCCGTTGAACAGAACCGGATTCGTAAAGCTGATGGCGAGCTGCTGGTTTTGGAACATGGCGTTTGCGTCATTGGAGGAGACGGATTCTGCGCCCGGATTCGTATATTTGGCGTCGTAGATTTTCTTTAGCCAAGCTGCCGATTTAACGCCGTTCTCGCCAAGCACGATATTGCCGTCTTTATCGAAGAAGTCCAAGCCAAACATTCTCAGGTAAGACAGGTTCCAGGTATCCCCCTGGTTGTTGACGGCAAACAGTGCCATCGGGTAAGCGTTGGAGTATTTGTCTTTAGGAAGCTTGGTTTTGAGACCCTCAAGAATTTGCTCGTATTCGGCAAGCGTCCAGGTCTTGATCTCGTTCTCTCCGCCGACGTACTGCTCGAGTCCGGCTGCCTTGAACATATCCGCGTTGTAGACGAGCGTTCCCGGGTTGTTCTGGAACGGGTAGAAGTAAATATCGTCGCCAAACGTCACCATGTCCCAGTAGTTCTGGGCGATATCGCTCTTCGCATTGTCGTCGATGATGTCGGTAAGCGGCTCAAGCGCGCCGCGATGCACGTAGTCGCCCATGGCGAAGGTGCTTTCGAAGAAGACGTTTGGAGCAGTTCCGCCGTTCAGGTTGACATTCAGCAGCTGGTCCCGCTGATCGCCGGCGACGACTTCCACTTTAATGTCAGCGTCATATTTGTCGTATTGCTCGGTAAATTTCTTGGCTGCGTATTTCAGGAAGCTGTCGTAATCTGCGCCTTGCTCGGTTGCATCCAGCACGCCTTTCCATTGCGGGGTCAGCCATACGTTAATCGCGACCTTTTCTTTGCCTTTCGAATTACCGCCGCCGTTTGCGCTTGAACCTTCGTTATTGGCATTGCCGGAGCATCCGGCGAGTAAAGCCATAATCGTTACTGCGGTAATGCCCATGGACCATTTCTTCATCTTTAACCGCTCCCTTTTCGTGTTAGGATCTGATCTGGCAGTGGACTTTTCTAGCGAACAAAATCGGCAATGGCCTTATCGATACTCGCGACAATCAGCTGGATCTTCTCTCCGTCATTGCCGCTGAGGTTCTCGAGCGGGGCACGAACGCCGCCAATGTCTACCCCTCTTGCGCGAAGCACTTCCTTGATGCCGGCATACATCGAGCCGTTTAAGGAACAAAGCGCAATGATGATGTCGTTGATCGCGCTTTGAAGACGCGTTGCTTCTTCCAGCTTGCCTTCCCGCAGCAGAACGTTGGCTTCCAGGAACAGCTCCGGCATAGCGGCATAAGTGCCGCCGATTCCGCCTTGCGCTCCCATGATGCGGCCAGCCACGAATTGCTCGTCCGGACCGTTAAAGACGATGACGCGGTCGCCACCGGCGGATTTGAAACGCTCGATGTCGAGGGCCGGCATAGACGAGTTCTTTACTCCAATAACCTTGTCGCTTGCAAGCAGCTTGCGGAATACGGCAGGCGTTAACTGGTAGCCGGTCGTCTGCGGAATGTTATAAATAATGAACGGAAGCGGGGTTGCATCGATAATGTCGTTCCAATAACGAATGACCGCGCTGTCCGGCAGTTTGAAATAAATCGGCGGTATAGCGGAAAGAGCGTCGTAACCCAGCTCTGCGGCATGTTTCGCCAGCTCGATGCTGTCTCTGGTCGACGGAGCTCCAACGTGAGCGATAAGCGTCATCTTGCCGTTCAGGCTTTCCGCTGCATAGGAGAGTACCGCTTTCCTCTCTTCGATACTTTGGTAAATGCACTCGCCCGAGCTTCCCCCTACGTACACGCCTTGTACCTTCTTGGCTGACAGATAGGAAGCAAGTTGTCCGGTACGGTCTTTCGAGATGTTTCCGTCATTGTCATAGCAGGCGTAAAAAGCCGGAATGATCCCATGAAATTTTTGCAGGCTCACGGTTAGTCCCCCTATTGTTCTAGAAGTAATTGGAGGATTATTTTCTCGCCCGGTGGAGGACTGAAAATAATTTTCTCCCTTTTGGAACACAGCGTTCCGATCGTTGGTTTGAACTGCGGTAAGGACTGCCGGCTGTCCTTAGCTAACGTTTTAACACAAAAAATCAGCTTTGCCTGCGGTTTCGGGCGATGAGGTAAAAAATGAACCTTGGGGTGTAAAAAGAGAGGTATCTCTGTGGGAAGCGCTTCCAAAATGGTTGAAAAGAAAAAAGCCCCGCCGTTTGGACGAGACTTTCAGAGGTTGTTGGTTAACGCGGGGAGTCGGAAATCGCTTTGGCGGCAGGGAACCGAAGGATTACCTTTGTGCCTTCTCCGGGCTGGCTTTCAATCGCGATTCCGTATCCGTCGCCGTAATAATAGCGGATGCGGTCCTGCACGTTTTTAACGCCGATATGCGTGCTGCCAAGCGTGTCCTCGGCGGCTTCGTTCAAGCGTTGACGGAGCTTTGCGAAATCCTCCTCCGTCATGCCGGCACCGTTATCCGCGACTTCGATATGCAGGGCTTGCCCGGAGACAAAAGCGGCTATTTCAAGGCTGCCCTGGCCGCTTTTACGCTCCAGGCCGTGAACGATGGCGTTCTCCACAATCGGCTGCAGCGAGAAATGCAGAACCGGAAGCATTTCGGCGCCGGGCTCGATTTTTTCCGAATAGCTGATTTTGTCGCCAAAACGCATTTGCTGCACCTTCACGTACAGCCGGGTATGCTCCAGCTCCTCCCGCAGGCTTACGATATCCTTGCCGGTCTGAATATGAATGCGGAACAGCCGGCCAAGCAGACCCACCATATCCGCAATATCCCGCTGCCCCGCAATGATGGCTTTCATCTGGATCGACTCAAGCGCATTGGCCAGGAAATGCGGGTTGATCTGGCTTTTTAGCGCTCCGTATTGCGCAACCTTCTGCTGGGCCAGCGTCATGGAAGACCGTTCGATATGCTCCTGCAGATCCTCGACCATTTTGCGAATACCTTTATAGAGAACGCCGAACTCATCCTGCCGCTGCGTGCTGAGATCGACGTCGAACTTGCCAAGGCCAACCGCCCTGACCTGCTTGCTGAGCTGAATAATCGGCTTGGTGACGCGCTTCGAGAGCATAATCATGAACAGCAGCGCGGTAACGAGGGAGCATAAAGCGCCCCACAGCAAGATTTTGCGGAACATGGCCGCATCCTTCGTCATGTTTTGCTCATCCATGTACTGAATAACCTTCCAGCCGGAGAAAGGCGAGGTAATAAAGTTCAGGTAAGAAGGGACGCCGTTCATGGTGGAGTAATAGTTCCCCGCGTGCGCCTGCAGCTTCGCTTGACTGCCCGGCTGTCCAAGATCCTTCAGCAGCTGCTCCTGATTAGGGTCAGAGGAATAGACGATGCCGCCCTCGTCATCGAGAATAAGAAAATTACGGTTCGTATTCTCGGACAAGCTTAAGATCTCGCGAAGGGAATCAAGCCGGATATCGACAAGGATGACGGCAAGATTGGTTCGGGTTCCCGTCTTGTTGATGACCCGGGCGATCGAAATGACCGATTCGGAAGAATTCGTCCGCAGAAAAGGGGTATGCGCGCCAAATAAAACCGCCTTGCCTTGCGAATGGAGCGTTTTCTTATACCATTCCTGGTTGAAGACATCATCCGTGTTATAGTCGGATTGATTAAAGTCCGCCGAATAGAAGATCCGACCTCCGGCAAATACCTGCACGCTATCGACGTTCTTAACCGTAAGCTCAATCCGGCTAATAAATTGTTCGATGACGCCGCCGTATTTGATGCTGATATCGCTTGGATCCGTATCCTTGTTCTCCGACCAATGGACAAGCGAGCTTTGCAGCTGGCTGTCGAGCTGGGCGGTAAGCGTGCCGGTCTCGATGCTTTGCAGGTACTGGTCGATATTGAAGGACAGATTGTTCAGGATAAGGTTGGCGCTGTTCTGGTATTCGTTTTTTACCGTTTGAAGCGAGAACAGGTACACGATGCCCGACATGATCGTCAGCGGAAGGGTAATAATGCAAATCATAAGGATGAAAATTTGATGATTGACGCGCAATTGTCTGAACCTGCCCAAGCTTCTCACCGCCTTTACGACCTAAATATAGCACTGTTTATAAGATTTGCTACTGCAATGATAATATAGACGAGATGACGTAAAAAAAGGGGAATGTCAGGTAAAAACCGGGGGATTCTCCCCCTTTTTCAAATAAATTATGCTTAAACGGCAGGAGACGAGCAAGCTGCAGCTGCTTGTCTTCAATCAGGAGCAGGGGGAATAGAAATGGCAGCACGGACCAAGAAGGCAGCAATGCTGATGACCATCTTGTTAGTTATGCTTACGGCAGCCTGCAGTTCCAACAACAATGCGCCAGGCAACAAGACAACCAGCGAACCGCAGAATACCGCATCGGGCGGCAGTGAAGCAACACCGGCAGCAAAGCCCGTTGAGATTACATGGTGGAACTTTCCCAACTTCCAGGCTTTAGACGGTGAGGTTGGCAAGTACGAGAAAGAAATGATTGCCGCATTCAACCAGAAACACCCGGAAATTAAAGTGAATCTCGAGATGATTACATTCGACGGAGGGCCGGAGAAGCTGAACGTGGCGATTGCCTCCAACTCGGCTCCCGATGTCATCTATGACGCTCCCGGACGTATCATCGACTGGGGCAAAAAAGGACTGCTCGCACCGCTCGACGACATGATCCCGCAGGAGGTGCGCAGCGATATTCCGGATGCGTTCTGGAAGCAGTCCATGGTAGGCGACAAAACGGTTATGTACCCGATTAACACGGCTCCGTTCATGATGGCCGTAAACAAAACGGTATTCGAGAAAATAGGCGCCCTCGATCTACTTCCGCTGGACCGCAAGGACCGCGTATGGAGCTTTGACGAGTATAAGGCTGCGCTGCAAGCGGTGAAAGAGAAGGCACCGGACGTTATTCCATCCGTCTTCTTCGCCAAGAGCCAAGCGGGCGATCAAGGCACGCGGGCGTATATTGCGAATCTTGGGTTGTCGTCTTTCCTGAAGGATGATCTCTCCGCCATTGCGATTAATACCGATCAAGCCGGCGCGGCGCTGGACTGGATTGCCCAAGCCCAGAAGGATAAGCTGGTCATTTCGGGCTCGGCTGCTCTCGCGGCCTCCGATGTCAACGATTTGTTCCTGCAAGGTAAAGTGGCCTTCTCCATCAACTACTCGGCCGTATTGAAAGCGCAGAACTCGACGCTCAAAAAAGCGGAGTTTGAAGAAGCGCTGCTGCCGTTCCCAACGCTGGACGGATCAGCGCCTAAGCTGGAGCCCTATTTGGGAGGCATGGCGATCTTCAACAACGGCGACGATGCGAAGATTGCGGCCGCAAAAACGTTTATCGATTTTGTAGCCAATGACGAAGTATACGGCAAGAAAAATCTGATCCAGACCGGCGGCTTGTCCGTTCGCAATTCGGTTACGGGCCTGTACGACGACGAGGAATATGCTTACTCGGAGCTTGCCCGCCAGTTCATTACGGCACCTCCGACCATTGCGGACGGCTATGCGGAAATCCGCACGTACTGGTTCCCGGCGCTGCAAAGCGTTCTGCTAGGCCAGCAGACCGGCAAAGAGGCATTGGACAGCTTTGCGAAAAGCGCCGACGAAGCGATTGCGAAGGCCAAAGCCCAGCTGAAATAGGAAAGCGTACTACACTGAGCAGCGCATAGGCTGAACGACATAGAAGCCAAGCTTGCACCGGCTTATATGCGCCTCTGCGCTGCTCTTTTTTTCAGAAAGAAAGGAGAGACGCATTATGCTTCTGACGGCTCTAAAATCCAAACGCTTATTATGGCGCGAATGGCTGGCCAGTTATTTATTCTTGCTTCCCGCTCTTGCCTTCTTCCTGCTGTTCGTCGCTTATCCGATGCTCAGAGGCGCTTATATCAGCTTGTTCGACTACAGTCTGAACCGATTCGAATTCATTGGCCTCCGCAATTATGCCGATCTGTTCCGGGATAAGACGTTTCTGAAATCGATGAAGAACACGATTCTTATCGTTCTTGTTACCGTTCCGGCGGTTATTGCCTTTTCAATCTTTGTATCCAACACGATTTACCGGAAAAGCGAGCTCGCGAGATCCTTTTTCCGGGGTGTGTTCTACTTGCCGGCGGTATCCTCGGTTGTCAGCATCACCGTCGTATGGGCCTCTATCTATGACCCGAATTACGGCATTCTGAACTATGTAACCAGCCTGTTTGGCGCGGAGCCCATTGCCTGGCTGGGCGATCTGCGAACGGCGTTATTCGCGATTATCGCGGTGCTTGTGACGACCTCCGTCGGCCAGCCGATTATTCTGTACGTAGCCGCTTTGGGGAATATTCCAACCTCTTATATCGAAGCCGCTCAAATTGACCGGGCCACCCCGGGACAAATTTTCCGGAAGATCATATGGCCGATGCTGATGCCAACCAATCTGTACATTATCGTTATCACGACGATTAATACGTTCCAGACCTTTGCGATTGTCCAGCTCCTTACCGCTGGGGGGCCGCTTAACGCCACTTCGACCGTCATGTACGGCGTGTACGAGAAAGCGTTTATGCTGGGGTCGTTTGGCGTAGCAGCCGCGATGGGCATGATTCTGGCGGTTGTCATTGGCATCATTTCGCTCATTCAGTTCAAATTTCTGGGCAGCGACGTCGAGTACTAGGAGGAGAGCTTATGCATGCATCCATGCCGTTTCGAAAAAAACCAAAAAAGCTGATTTCGAATATCATGCTTCTCGCGGTGGCCTTGTTTTTTATCTTTCCCTTTTATTGGATCGTAACCGGCGCCTTCAAGGTGCAAAATGTGGCAGTGGCTATCCCGCCGGAATGGTTCCCGCACGCTCCAACGCTCGAGAATTTCACGGTTCTGTTCAAAAATCCCGTCTGGCGCTGGACCTTCAACAGCTTCTTTGTTGCCGCGGCAGAGATGGCGGGCGTATGCCTCGTAGCCTCTATGGCGGGTTATGTGCTGGCAAAAAAGCAGTTTCCCGGACGAAAAATCATTTTTACGTTATTTGTTGCAGCCATGGCTTTGCCTAAGCAGGTTATTCTGGTCCCGCTATTCACGATGATTGCCGACTTCGGCTGGATCGACCATTATAAAGCGTTAATTCTTCCCGCGATCGGCTGGCCCTTTGGCATATTTCTCGTTAAACAGTTCGCGCAGACCTTGCCCGGAGAGCTGCTCGAGGCGGCCAAGGTGGACGGCTGCTCCGAGCTGAGGCTTTATTACAGCATCGTGCTTCCGCTGCTCAAGCCCGCGCTGGGGGCGCTTGCGATCTTTACCTTCATCAACGCCTGGAATGATTATTTCAGCCAGCTCATTATGATCCGCTCTACCCCTATGATGACGCTGCCGCTCGGCGTCGCAACGCTGAAGGGAGAATATACGACGCCGTACGGCGTGTTGATGGCTGGCGCGGCCTTCGCTTCGCTCCCGATGATTGTGATCTTCCTATTATTTCAGAAAGCCTTCACGCAGGGCATTACGATGGGGGCTGTGAAAGGCTGAAAAATGGCGATGTCAGGATAACCCTGCATCGCCATTTTCTATTAATGCATAATGCCCAGCTGCCTGCGATAGTCGGTTGGCGTTGCGCCCGCCACAAGCCGAAACATTTTCACGAAATGCTTGTAGCTCTTGTAACCGCACATCGCGCATACGTCGGTCACAAGCCGGTTAGGGTCGCGAAGCAGCTTTTTGGCGTAGTCAATGCGAATCTCGGTGACAAAGCTTAAATAGTTCTGATTCAGCTTCGACTTGAACAGCCGGCTTAAATACGAGGGGTTATAGAAGAAATGATCGGCTACCATCTGCAGGCTAAGCTCCTGATCAATATTTTTCTCGATAAACCCTTTAATCTGGCTGAACACCGCATTCTCCTGGGAAGCGGAATGAGTCTGCTTGGAATAGACATCGTTCAGGTGCACGACCCATAACGCCAAATAATCAAATAAGCTCTTAAGGGTTCCGTAGTCATGGACAAAAGACAAATCAAGCAGCTTCTCGCTGGATACTCCCTGAGTCGGTATGCCCTCCTTGTGGGCAAAGCGCAGGGTGACGTTAATGATCTCCTGCAGGAATACGAGCCATTGTTCCGCTTCAATATGGGGCAGAGCTTTCTCAGATTGCTCGCGCAACCTGTCCATCAGCTCGCCGGCAGCAGCGGAATCCCCTTGCTCCAGGCAGGCTTGCAGCTTCTTGCGGTCATCCGGGTGAAGCGAGACGAAGCGGTCGCCGCCTGCGGGGGATTCGTCAACCGGCCCTTGATCCGCCGATATCAACCATTGTTCGGGTGAGGCAAAACGTTGAAGCAGGCTTTGTCCGGCGGACTTGAGTGCAACGCCGGCTTGTGCCGGATCGGACGTTGCTGCCCCTACGGAGAGATAAAGCTGAGTATCGGGAGGCAAAGGATTTAAAGAAGAGGCTAGCCGCTTGCTCAGAAGCAAGCCTGCCTCTGCCGGATCGGATAGTCCTGCCAGTACCAACAGAACGTAAAGCCTGCCTCTG
Organism: Paenibacillus glycanilyticus; assembly: GCF_051200795.1. Taxonomy (NCBI): domain Bacteria; kingdom Bacillati; phylum Bacillota; class Bacilli; order Caryophanales; family Paenibacillaceae; genus Paenibacillus; species Paenibacillus glycanilyticus. The sequence continues at coordinate 6,656,558 of NZ_CP195155.1, read as the reverse complement.
CTCATATAGCCCATAAGCCGATGCACCGGGGAAATGTCGGCAGCCGCTTTGCCGATAAGCTGCTCCGCCGTCTGACGCCATTTGCGCTCCTGCTGCAGTCCGCCGCGGCCAAAGCAGCTTGCCGCTAACGCCACGTAAGTCGGCTCTGACTGCTCGTTAAGTCCAAGCAGCTGTCTCCAGCCCGGCAGATCGGATAAGCTTCCGTCCATGAGCTGCTTCACAGCCTGGCCGTATTGCCATTTCGTCAGCTCTGCGGCTTTTGCCTCGAAGTCCTGCTTCTTCCGCCGTTCTTCCCGCTTTTGCTCCAGCCGGTTGATGCAGGCCGTTATCGCCTTCATGCTGACGTCATACTCCAGCGGCTTAAGCAAATACTCCTGAACAACGCCGAGACGAATAGCCTCCTGCGCATACTTGAATTCGTTGTAGCCGGTAAGAATGATAAAGCTGGCATTCGGAAGCAGCGGCTTTAACTGCTCGATCATTTCGAGCCCGTTCATCTCGGGCATTCGTATATCGGTCACGATTAAATCCGGCTTTTCCCGCAGAGCCACGTCTACGCCGGCCTTGCCATTCTCGGCCTCCACAATTCCGCCAACGCCGAGCTGCTCCCAAGGGAAATAATGCTTTAAGCCAGCGCGAATAAGCGGTTCGTCCTCGACAATCATTACTTTTAGCATGGCGCTCACCCGGATTCGAATTTTTACGAAATATTAAAACTAATTATACCGGAAAGGCGGATTGGCTTGAATCGGGCTGCGGGATAAGCGTAAAGAATGGACCCGTTATGTCAATTTTGAGGGATATTCGGTTAGCTGCCGTAGTCCTGAACAATAACATCGATAACACGCTTGCCCCAATCCGAAGCTTCCGAGCCCGGCTCATTCCAGGCGTAAGTGATAAGCGCCTTCCATAGGGCCCAGCCTCGGGCGCGATCTATGGTATCCCGATTGGCATTCATGGCGCTCAAAAATACTTTGCGGCTGTCCTCGTCGAAAAAGTTCCATGCCATGACCAGATCGCTGGAGGGGTCGCCGACACCCATGGTTCCGAAGTCGATGACGCCGGATAGCCGGCCATTCCGCGCAAGCAGATTGCCTACGGCAACGTCGCCGTGAAGCCATAGCGGAGCCGCTTCATATTTCGTCGCCAGGGCAAGCTCCCAAATCTCAGTTAGAAGCTTCCGGTCGTACTTGCCCCCCAGCTTCTCGATAACCGTTCTGGAGTCGGAATCGTATACGGCTAAGTTTCCCCCGCGATGGAAGTTTTGTATGCCTGCCGGAATGCCATCCTTCGCATCGATCGCCTCCAATTCCTTCAGAAAGGCGGCGAGGTCTTCGGCAAATTCGTTGAGATCGCGGATGTTGGCATATGTAACGGTGTCGCCTTCGAGCCAGCGGTTAACGGACCAAGGAAGAGGATATTCCGCGGCAGGCTTGCCCTGAGCAACGGGAGCGGGTATCGGCAGAGATAGGAGAGGCTTAAACACGGGAAGCCAGAGCAGCTCCTTCGCAACGGCGGAGGCGTAACGTTCATGGCTCGGCAGGCGTACGGTCATTTCGTTGCCTAACCGGTAGGTACGGTTATCGTGGCCGCTTTTTTCCACGGGCTTGATCTCTAAGTCCTTCCATTCCGGAAATTGACGGCTAATTAATCCATGCACCAGTTCGGTGGTAATATCAATCATCATCTCGCCTCTTTTCTTAAATTAGCGCTGCTCGTATCGGTACCTCGATCATAACAACCCGTCTTCGGCATATCAAAGGAGAAAACGGCTATAACACAAAAAACGCCTAAATGAATGTCGCGAAATGCACAGCCATTCATCGGGCGTTTATTTATTTGGCTTGAAGCAGCAGCTCGACCGCTTTGACGACGGATTCACGCAGTGCATCGTGATTCTTCGCCGCTTCCGGATTCAGTCCGGGACCAAAAGGATTGGTTGCCGCCCAAGAGGTCGCAATCGTCATGATGGACGTTAGAAGAAAAGCGGGGGGAAGGGTCGAGCTTATCTTGCCGCTTGCTTGCGCTTCGCTTATTTTGTCTATCTTCTGTCCATGGGCGACATCGCGTACGGGAAGACTGCTGACCGTATTCTGCTCCAGCGTGAACCACATAAGCAGCCGCATAATCTTTGGATTGGCCATAGCGAAATTAAAGACGTTGACGGCAAAGCCCGAAATATCGTCAAGCGAGAAGGGAATGCCTTCGAACGCCTGGTCGAGATGCTTTTGCAGAACCGTAGTGAAAAGCGTTTCTTTATTTTCAAAATAAATATAGATTAGATTTTTATTGCAGCCGGCGGTTTTGGCAATGCGGTCGACCCGTGCCCCGGCAATGCCGAAAGTGGAGAACTCGTCCATAGCGGCTTCCAGAATCCGTTCGCGCGTCGCTTCGGCATTTCTCATTCGTAATCATCCTTCGTTCATTTTTGACCTAGTATATCATACTTGACTAACCGGCTAGAAAGAACTATAGTTAACTAACTGGTTAGTTATAAGTTATAAAATGCTGATCAGAACCTCCAAGAAAGAAGGAATGAACGATGGCACAACGGACTTGGTTTATTACGGGGATTAGCAGCGGCTTTGGCCGGCATATGACGGAGCAACTTCTGCTGCGGGGCGACCGCGTGGTCGGTACGGTGCGTAATCTGGACGTGGTGGATGATCTTAAGGAAAAGTACGGCGATCTTCTGTGGGTGGCTCATCTTGACGTGACCGACACCCCGGCAATCTATACGGTTGTTAACCGGGCCTTCGATCAATTGGGCACCATCGACGTTGTTGTCAGCAATGCAGGCTACGGCCTTATTGGCGCGGCGGAGGAACTGACGGATGAACAGATTACCCATCAGATCAACACCAACCTTGTTGGTTCCATCCAACTGGTACGGGCTTCCTTGCCACACTTGCGCGCGCAGGGCGGAGGGCGAATCATACAGCTCTCAACCGTAGGCGGACAAGCCGCGTTCGCGGGCGGGTCGCTCTATCATGCGACGAAGTGGGGAATCGAGGGCTTTATCGAGGCCGTAAGGCAGGAAGTGGCTCCTTTCCATATCGGCGTTACCATCGTGGAGCCAGGCGGAGCGCGTACGAACTTCAGGCATCACAGCATAAAGCTTGCTTCCAGAATGGAAGCTTACGATATCTCTCCGGCAGCTCAGGCAAGAAAGATCGTAGAGGATAAAACAGCCGTCTCCATCGGGGATCCGGCCAAGATGGCCGCCATTATGATCGACAGCGTTGACCAGCATCCCGCACCCAAAAGAATTGCCCTTGGCAGCGATTGCTATCAGGTTCTTCATCAGGCGCTGACCGGCCGTCTTCAGGAGCTGGAGGCACAGAAGGAGCTCGCCTACTCAACGGATTTTCCGAAGGAAGGTTAAGCTAAGGAGCTTATGCTTGGAATCTAATCGCCCTCTACCCGGCTGCTGGCCAGGCGGAGGGCTGTTTTTTTTCGCGCCGCGTTGCGCGGCTTAAAACCGACCTATCGCAACAAATAAAGCCAATAGGATAAAGACAAGGTTTACGACAAGTTCCCGGTATTCTTTTCGACTAACATGAAGCGCCGCACCAAGCAAGATAATAACGGCAAGCGCGGCAGCGGCTACGGGCGTCAGGATTGGCGCAATATCAAGCGCTTCGGGAAGAATAACTCCAATAGCTCCAAGCAGCTCCGCCAGCCCGATAAAAAGGACAAGTCCCTTCGGAAGGTCCTTTATCCAACCCCAAGAAGCTTTAGCTTTCTCATATTGAAAAGCCTTCAACCACCCCGAGTAAATAAAGCCTAGAGTCGTAAGCCCTTGAATAATCCATAACGTGATATTCATCAAAAATGCCTTCCTCCTTCTCTTTGTTTAGCTCCTGTAAGGTATAATAGACCCGAGTTATCCATAGAAGGAAGTAGGCACTTTATCTAAACAAAGGAAATAAAAAGTTACCTAGGCGCAGCATAAGGGGGGGAAAGGATCATGAAACAATATTGCAAATTCGAATCGGCGCTCGATATATTGATCGGCAAGTGGAAGCCCGTTATTCTGCTCCAGCTTATCGCCAACGGGACGATGCGGTTCAGCGAGCTACTTAAAGCCATACCGGACATTAACAAAAAAATGCTTACTCAGCAATTAAGGGAGCTTGAGTACAACGATATCGTTCACCGCGAGGTGTATAATCAGGTCCCTCCCAAAGTCGAATACTCGATTTCGGAATACGGCCAAGGATTAAGCAAAGTGCTGCAGGTAATGAACGATTGGGGCGAGGAGCATATCGAGCATATGGAATCGCTGCACGGGGCAGATCGTTTAGAGAAAAAGTCCGATTGATCCGCATGCAACTGCAACTTATCTGTCGATGCCATAACGCAGTTGAACGACACCGCCGCCTAGCGGCTTGCAGTCCAACAGTTCTACATGTTTGAATTGGTACCGATCTTTCTCCGTGACAAGATTTAACCCTTTACCCTCTAATACAGGCGCCACGTTAAAGATCAATTCGTCTACCAGACCCGAAGCCAGAAACGAATTATGGATATCCGCTCCACCGCTAATGAGAGCAGTCTGATGCCCTCGCTCCTGCAGGTATTCCAAGGCATCTTGCGGCGATTTCGCAACCTTTACCCCGGGGATTTCCGCTGTGTTCCTGGAGATAACCACGATGTCGATTCCGCCGAATGGGCCGGGATTGCCGCTGCCCCGCATTCCTTCGAAGGTCCGGCGTCCTACAATAAAGTTCCCTGCTGCTCCAGCCTGCGCTGCGAAGTCTTGCAAGGCTTCCTTGGTTGGCGGGTTTTCGGGACCCGATTGCGCGTAATTACCGTTGGCGCTTAATGTTGCCCATAAAATCGTTTTCATCGTAATACTCCTCCTCTGGTTCTGTTCATAAGTTCCCGAATGGATGCCGCTACCCGGTCCGGCCGGTCCTCCTGTACATAATGCGAGGCATCCTCCAGTATTTCGGTTTCATTAAAAGGCAAATAGCGCTGCCATTTGACCATTTGCCCAAGCGGGAAGCCCGCGCTGTCCTTTGTTCCCCATAGAATATGGGCGGGCAGATCGGCCAAGTTCGACAGTTTCGATTCGATACCGGCGAGCCACTCCCGCGCCTTGCGGATTTGTCCCGGAAAGACCCAGGTAGGTATTCTGGATTTCGGGGTAGGGAACGGGTCCGTGTAAGCCTTTCGCAAGCTGTCCGTCACTTTGCCGGTCTGGTAAATCCCGTGTGGCACAATCGCTTTGGCGAAAAAATTGCGGCGTGTCTGAAGCCAATACCCGATTGGCCATCCCCCCATAACGAGCGAGAACAGTTTCATCGGTAAAATGGTCGCCGGCCAGGCCCATGTATTCATCACGAGAATCCCGCGAAGGTTCTCGCGGTGCTGTACGGCGTAGTTCAACCCGATCGGACCTCCCCAATCCTGAACGACAAGAACAAAGTCCCGTAGTTCCAAATGACGAATGAGATATTGAATGGCTTCCGATTGCTCTTGCGGCGTAAACCGATAGCCTTCGGGAGCCGTTGACATGCCAAACCCCGGGTAATCCGGAGCAACGAGACGACATTCCCCGCGAAGCTCTTTGATCACATTCCTGTACAGGTATGACCAAGTCGGATTGCCGTGCAGCAGAAGAACCGTTGGTCCTTGCCCTTCATCCAGGTAATGAATGCGACCGTCACGGTAGGGCAGCCAATGATCGGTAAACGGATACTCTGCAGGATCTAACTTAAAGGGTCTATTCAACGTTCAGCCTCCTCTTCGAATCCATTTATTAACTTTTTCTTTCTTGCTTGATTCACATCATAAGGGAGGTATGGTACATTTGAAAAGTAGTTACATTAATGTGCAATAGTTTCAAAAAATGAACTATGGGAGGGAAGCAGGATGATGGACCAATCCTGTCCGGGCACGGTAGAACCGATTCTGGAGATTTTAGATGGCAAATGGATGCTTCTTCTTTTATTCGAACTGTTTAACGGGACCCGGCGATTTGGAGAATTGCGCCGTAAGCTGGAGCCGATCAGCCCCAAAACCTTAACGGACCGCCTGCGGTTGTTAGAGGAGAAGGGAATTGTCACCCGCACGATTTATCCGGGCGTACCCCTGCATGTCGAATATGAACTGACGGAGAGCGGCCAGGGCCTGAAGCCGATTTTTGAAGCAATGTGGACGTGGACCCAGCAGTATGGCGCCTATCTGGCACAAGAGAAGAAGGAGAGCAGGCAGGCTTAAAAAAAGGCTTGCCTTTCCATTTCAAATGTCTTAAAGTTAAGATAATTAAATTAAAGATAACACACGCATACAAATTATACATAGAGGAGGCGGACGAAATGAACGATTTCGTATCCGTAGTTACAGAGAGAAGATCCGCAAACAAATTTATTAAAGGGGTTTCCATTGAAGATAAAGAGCTGAACGAGATTTTTGATCTTGTGAAATACGCGCCGTCGTCCTTCAATCTGCAGCATGCCCATTATGTTGTCGTTAGGGATGAGGAGATGAAGCAGAAAGTATATGAAGCGGCAAACAAGCAGTATAAAGTAAAAACCGCCTCGGCTGTTATTCTTGTACTCGGCCACCTGGATGCGCATCAGAACACGGCTGAGCTTAATGAAGGGCTGCTGCATCTCGGCGTTATTAATAAACAAGAGTTTGATCATACCGTCGAGTCCGTGCAGCAATTTTACGAAGAGCGCGGCGAAGCTTTCAAGCGGGACGAGGCTATCCGCAACGCGAATCTATCCGCCATGCTGTTCATGCTCGCCGCGAAAGAGAAAGGCTGGGACACGAGCCCGATGATCGGCTTTGATCCGGAGGCGATGATGAAGACGCTGGACGTGCCGGACCGTTATGTTCCCGCTCTGCTCATTGGCATCGGGAAAGAAGATACATCGAACCGCCGGGTACGCGGCTACCGCAAGCCGGTTGGCGAGTTCGTCAGCTTTGAGCGTTTCTAAATAAAAGGGAAGGGCGTCCATCGTATGGACGCCCTTTATTTTGCTTCGGAATGGTACTCCTGTTAGAGGTAAAATGATAAAGTTGAGCATAGGAGGCGATTCCAGGTTATGCAAAATGAAGAGAAAATTTTCAATACCGCGGTCGAAGCCACTCTCGAAGCGATCGGAGGCAAGTGGAAGCCGGTCCTATTGTTCCATCTTACATTCGGCAAGAAGCGTAATGGCGAATTCCTGCGCCTAATCCCCGAGATCTCGCAAAAAGTACTGACGCAGCAACTAAATGAACTCATGAGGGATGGAATCATCAACCGCATTTCCTATAATCAGATACCTCCGAAGGTCGAATATGAGTTAACGGATTACGGGTGGAGTCTGAAGGATATCCTGCATGCGATGTGCCGGTGGGGCGATGGGTATATTGACAAAAAGTACGGCGGCAAAGGAAAGGTTCTGTTCCAGCCTCCAGTATCTGCCGATGAAATTACGGAATGACCTTCCGCCGGCGGAAGTCCTCGAAGATGTCCATAAACATTTTCTCCGTGTCGATATAGTCATGGAACCCGAAGCGGCGGGCTTTTGAGCCGTCGGCAAAGAAGTCGTAATCCCAGGAAAACACGAAATCTCCGAACCGCCAGGAGGAGACTTCCTTATAGTTGATTCTCTGCAAATCATATTTATCGACCATGGCATTCCAGAGAGGTTCCTTGTCCGCCATAACGACCTCAAGCGACATCGGTAACGGAGGGGCGGTCTCCAGGCCGAAATAGGCGGCGATCTTCGGCCAGAGCTCATTCCACCTGAAGAGGTCGCCGTTGGTAATGTTAAAAGCCTGATTGGCGCAGCGTTCGTCGGTAGCCGCCCATACGGTTGCGCGGGCAAGCAGATTCGCATCGGTCATCTCCAGCAGGCTGTGATAAGCCCCGGGTTTTCCCGGGAAACGAAGCGGCAGCCCAAGCTCCTTGGACATGGAAGCATAGACGGCGATAACCATCGCCAGGTTCATTGGGTTTCCTAGCCCAAAACCGGCAACAACCGATGGACGGAGGGCCGACCATGTCCAGCTGCTTTCCGGTTGCCGACGCTCAAGAAATTGCTGTTGATCGATATTAAATTCAGGCGGCATATGATAGGCATCCGTCTCGCGCGCCGGCGTCTTGAAGGGACCAAGATGCGCCCCGTATACTTTATAGCCTTGCATGAGGCTGATATGCTGCAGATCCCGCGCAATCGGTTCAATGGCATTGACTACATTGACGAGCATGGCAAGGTTGGGGGCCACAAGCTCAGCCCACGTCGGCCGATCCTGATAGGCAGCGTAAAAGATATGCGTGACGGCGGTCAGGCCGCTTAACTTCTCCCGGGTATCCGCTTCGTCCAGAAGATCAACCGCGATATACCGCACCCGATCGGAAGCCTCTCCGCCGCGGCGCGACACGCCGATAATATCCCACTCGGGAAGCGTCCTCAAATAATCAATAAGATTCCGTCCGATTACGCCGTTTGCACCTACGACCAGGGCTGTTTGGGATGTGTCTGTTGTTCTCATCTAACATTCCTCCTCTGCTTCTGAAGACTATTGTGAAACAGAAAAGGGAAGCCGTGAAGTACGCACTTTCAACTCCTATACGAACCTTCAGGTAACCATGGGCAGTTACTTGAAGAAGGTGTCTTTTTTGTCCTAATGAGAGGGTAGGCGTTTTTATGGTATATTCAAGGAAGAAGGCGATAGCCCTGACAACAATCCATTCCGAAGGATGTGCGAACAATGATTCTAGAAGAGGTCATGCAGGAGCTTGAAGGGCTTGGCAAGGAAAGAACCAAGAAGATTTATATGGGCAATGGCGCGCACGAACCGCTGTTTGGCGTGGCGACAGGCGAGATGAAGCCTATTTTCCGCAAAATCAAACATAATCAGCCGCTGGCCGATCAGCTGTATGCAACAGGCAATTATGATGCCATGTATTTCGCCGGGATCATTGCCGAACCAAAGGCGATGACCGAGGCGGATTTCGAGCGTTGGATCGACAGCGCGTATTTCTATATGATCTCCGACTATGTGGTGGCGGTCACCTTATCCGAGACGGACATCGCCCAAGAGGTGTCGGATAAATGGATTGCAAGCGGCGAAGAGCTGAAGATGTCGGCGGGCTGGAGCTGCTACTGCTGGCTGCTTGGCAATCGCAAGGACAGCGAGTTCTCCGAGGAGAAAATCGCCGGCATGCTGGAGCTGGTGAAAAATACGATCCACGATGCTCCCGAGCGGACGAAATATTCGATGAACAATTTCTTGTACACGGTGGCCATATCGTACAAGCCGCTTCATGATAAGGCGGTTGAGATCGCGAAGGAAGTAGGTCCGGTTGAGGTCGGTCAAGACACGAAGAAAAGCAAGCACATCAACGCTGCCGTTAATATCGAGAAGTTTTTAGGTAGAGGGCAGGTTGGCTTCAAACGCAAGTATGTAAGATGTTAGGATAAATAAAAGCACCCGGATTCCGGGTGCTTTTATTTATTGGTTTTATTTTCTTCTCCTTGCGGATACTAGTTCACGGAACGCTTATATCCAGAGGAGGAAAAACGTGAAAAAGGCTTGGGTTTTCAGTATTTTGTTCATATTCAGCCTGTTGCAAGTGACCCCGGCTGAAGCTATGCCCGCAGACCCCTCCTTGCTAAAGTCCCTTCAACAAGGAGGCTACATCCTGTATGTCAGGCATGGAGACGCAACGGTTGGCGCCGACTCGCCAAGAATCAACTTCAATGATTGTTCAACCCAAAGAAATCTTTCGGAGACTGGCAGGAGTCAGGCTATAAGCTATGGAAACGCGCTCCGCCAACTGCATATCCCCGTTCAGATGCCGGTTGTAGCAAGCCCGTTTTGCAGGACGAAAGAAACGGCCGAACTGGCTTTTGGAGCAGGCAATGTCCGCACGGACCCGTTTTGGGTCCAGATCTATCAATTAGGCGGTTCCGTTCCTCCTGCCCAGCAGGAAGCTGCTCTGAAAGCATTATCGTCCCAGTTGGAAATCCCCCCGTCGCCAGGGACTAACAAGGTTATCATTGCTCATAGCTTCCCGCCGGGCATTGGATTAGGAGAGATAAAATCATTAGGAACGGTTGTTATTAAACCAAAAGGCCAAGGTAATGGCTACGACATCGCCGGGCGCTTTGATTTGAATGAGCTGAACTCGCCTTAAGCATGTTCGGCCGGTCTTGTTGGCTGAATAGTGCCGAATGGATGCTGAGGAGGGGCATAGATCACGTAAACCTTAAGCGGCACATTGCCCGTGTTTGTGACATTATGCCATGTGCCTGCGGGGATAAGTATGGCATAATCCTCGTAGGCCATGGTCTGAAAGTCCAGCTGTTCTTTGCTGTTTCCCATTTGAACCAGCCCCTGGCCTTGTTCGATCCGAATAAATTGGTCCGTATGGGGATGAACCTCAAGGCCGATATCTTCACCGGGATTAATACTCATTAAAGTGACTTGAAAATGATCCCCTGTCCAGAGGGCTGTACGATAATTATCGTTTTGCTTTGCCGCCTGATCTATATTTACGACAAGCGGTTTCTTCCCGTAATCCTGCAAAATCATATTCCTGTAATAAAAAGCTGGATGGCTGTTGGCCCAGTTATAATAATGCGGAGTTCCATTGTAGCCGTTAGGCATTAAGCTGTGCCATTGATTGTGATAGTAAGGATAGCTGTGCATTTTCCCTTTTTCTCCTCCCGAGAGCATGTCGTTTTCTTTATCCTATGCGTGTGCCTAACCAAAGGAAATCAAATTGCGGGAAAAAAGTGAACTCCTTTGAGCATTTCTTACGTATATGCATTAACGGACAAGAGAAACTTACTCATACCGATTATGTTCGAAGAGAGGGGAATCCACGTTGGAATCGATTTGGCTGGAGTATGCGTGGGCATTGCTAATCCTGATAGGATTGGAGGGCTTGTTATCCGCCGATAACGCACTGGTGCTTGCGGTAATAGCCAAGAATTTACCGGACGATCAGAAGAAAAGAGCGATTAACTACGGTATTATTATGGCGTTTGTTTTTCGTTTTGGCGCTCTATTCGCAATCTCTTTCATTGCGAATGTCTGGCAGGTACAGGCGGTTGGCGCAGCGTATCTGCTATACCTGGGTTTAAAGCACATTATTCAGGCGCGTTTTGGCAAAAAGAACGAGGATGTTCACAAAGACGAGAAACAAAAAGCGGGTTCCGGCTTCTGGCCTACAGTAAGCAAAATCGCTATCGCGGATCTCGCGTTTGCAATTGATTCCATTCTGGCTGCGGTAGCTCTTGCGCTTGGTTTGCCGGATTCTCCGCTTGGCGAGTTTGGCGGTATGGATGGAGGCAAATTCGCGGTCGTATTGCTTGGCGGCATTGCGGGCCTAGTCCTAATTAAATTCGCCGCTACCTGGTTTGTGAAGCTGCTTGCCGATCGCCCGGCACTCGAGACTACGGCATATGCCATCGTAGCTTGGGTTGGGGTAAAGCTGGCCGTCATTACGCTAGCCCATGAGGACATCGGCGTCCTGAATCATGATTTCCCTCATAGCACGGGTTGGACGATTGTGTTCTATGGCGTGTTGGTCGCCATTGCGCTTCTTGGCTGGTTCGCTCCAGGGAAGAAAACGCAGAAGGCAGAAGCCTCTTAAGCGGGATTTGACCCTAAATTTCGTAAAATGCCTTCTATTAAGGTAATATAGGAAGTATTGTTCGAAGTACAGAAAGCAGGGTTAAGAATAGATGACGATTTCAAATACGCAGCGCTACCGCTTTAGCGAAGCGCCAATCTGGGAAATAAACAGGCAATATTACGAAGAAGAAGGCTTGAGGGCTTGGAATAACGATCAGGTTCCTCAATATATTACGAGTAATCCGATGATTGCGGCGGCTTATGCCGATATGCTGTTCGGATTTCTTCAGGACAGAGCGAATCAAGGACAAAACCTGGAGCCTGTTCAGATTGTGGAGCTTGGAGCAGGGGCTGGCCGGTTCGCTTTCCATGTGCTGCATGAGTTAAGCCGGTTAATAGACTTTGCGGGAATCGCGGTTCCGCCGTTCCGGTATATCATGACCGACCTTGCTGTAAACAATGTGGAGGCTTGGCGGAAGCATCCTGCCCTTCAGTCTTTTATCGAGCGGGGAATGCTTGATTTTGCCCGGTTTGATGCTGTCCAAGATTCGGAATTAGCACTGGCCGCATCGGGAGAAACGATCCGCAGGGGAGACTTGCGGCAGCCTCTCGTCATTGTGGCGAACTACTTTTTTGACAGTATTCCGCAGGAGCTGCTCTATATAGGCGAAGGTCAGGTATATGAGGCCGATGTGTTGGTAAAGTACCCTGAAGACAAAGATTCGCTTAAACCGTCGGAGCTGCTGTCGCAAATCGCTTTAAGCTACGAGCTCCGGCGCGCGCCGCAGTACGAGGATGCGTCTTATCCTTACCGCGACGTTATTGCCGTCTATCAAGAGCAGCTGGAGGACTCGCATATTTTATTCCCGGAGGCCTCACTGGCTTGCCTGGACCGGCTGAATCAGTTATCTCAGGCGGGAATCGTGCTGCTGACGGCGGATAAAGGGGATCACCTGCTCGAGCACTGGAAGTTTGCGGAACCGCCGGAGCTTGTCTTTCATGGCAGCTTTTCTCTGACGGCGAACTATCATGCGATGGGGGAAGTGTTGGAACGCAGCGGCGCTCTGGTCATGTTCCCTTCGCATCACTATGACAATATCAATATCGGCTGTATGATCAGCGTGAATTCGCCGCAGGACTATTACCAGACCAGGCTGGCGTACCGCCGCTCCGTGGAGCGTTTCGGACCGGATGATTTTTACAGTTTGAAGTGGTGGTTAGACCGCTATATCGACGATATGGGGCTTCGGCAAATCCTGAGCTTCTGGCGTCTTGGCGGCTACGACGCGGAATTCTTTATCCAGAGCACGAAGCGGATTTCGAGTCTGATGGCGGAAGCCCTCGATGAGGAGAAGGAAGATATTCTGCTCGGAATCGAGCGGATGTGGTCGTCGTATTACGTGATGGAGCAGAAGTACGATCTGGCGCTTGAAGCGGGCCTGCTGCTGTTCGAAATGGACATGTACGGCGAGTCCAAGCGGTTCCTGGAGATTTCCGTTGAGGAAGACGAAGAGGAGATTGTATCTACCGTCTTTTATTGTCTGGCCATATGCTGTTTCGAGCTGGAGCTGGAAGAACAGGCTTTGCATTACTTAGGGGAACTGCTGAGGCTTGAACCTGACCACGAGGAAGCAAGGGCATTGATGAAAAATTTTGAGCTCGCCTAAAAAAACGCTTGAACCTTACGTAACGTCATCTATTATGCTTAGGCTACCGGTAAACAGTTAGCGCTAATCTCTAATGAATGAATACACGGAAGGTGGAGTGAATTAATTATGGCTGCAATTCTTGGCGAGAATGAGATTGTTTCGACGCGCGAGTTCGAATTTTCACGTGAACGGGTGTTTGAAGCATGGGTAAATCCGGAGCTGCTTAAGCGCTGGTGGGGACCTAACGGCTTCACGAATACCTTCCATGAGTTCGAGATCAGGCCGGGCGGTAATTGGCGGTTTACGATGCATGGCCCAAACGGCGTGGATTATGAGAATCATAATGTCTTCGAGGAGATTGTACCCTTGGAGCGGATTGTCCTTAAGCATATGTCCAATCCCGAGTTCCGGGTGACGGCTATATTCGAGGATTTGGACGGCCGCGCGAGATTAACGTTCCGTCAGCTGTTCATGGACAAGAAGACCTTTGAAGCGGTTAAGGCTTATGCGGCCGACGGCAATGAGCAGAACTTTGATCGGTTAAACCTTGTTTTGCAGGAAGGCTAGTTAGGAAACCCGTTGCTTCGGGCGAAGCGCGGGTTTCTTTACGTTTGTTGCGCCTTGCCATCCGGGCATTACAACGTATAATGAGAGACAAGTAGATTTCAGATGAAACGTGAGAGGATGGTTATCATGTCAGTCGGAATTTTAGCTCATTTGCTTGGAACTTTGCCTTATAAAGAATTGGCGGCCAAGATAGCCGCTAACGGATTTCCATATGTTCAATTAGCGCTGGGGAAAGCGTTCTCCGATGTAGACTCGCGACTTGGCAAGCTAAGCCCCGGGCTTGCACAGGAGGTCGGCGGCGCATTTGCGGAAAATGGCGTCCGTATTGCGGTGCTGGGCTGTTATGCGAGTCTGGTCGATCTCGATGATGAGGTTTACCGCCATAATGTAGACCGCTTTAAAGAGCATCTTCGGAATGCACGGCATTTCGGCGCGCCGATTGTGGCGACGGAGGTTGGCGGAGTAACGGATCCGGAGCGCCGCGGGGAGCACATAGACCGGTTAAACCGAGCGCTTGATGAGCTTGTTGAAGAGGCGGAGCGCTGGGGCGTAACGATTGGGCTGGAGGCGGCCCAGGGACATATGATCGATACGGCTGAAACCTTGGCCGAGACGATTGAACGGTTTCCATCCTCTTGCGTGGGCGTCGTAATGGACCCTTGCAATTTAATGAATCCGGCTCGGTTCGAGAATCAGGATCATACAATCCACGAAGCTTTCCGTTTGCTTGGCCCGCGCATCGTAAGCGCCCACGTGAAGGATTTGAACCGCGCGGCAGACGGTACCTTAATAGAAACGGCAGCCGGTCTTGGCGAGCTGAACTATCCGTTATTCTTCGAGCTGCTTGAGCAGCATAAGCCATACGGCTTTGCGACAATGGAGGCCGTAAGCGAAGCGCAGATGGCGGAAGCCGCAAGGTTTGTGCGGGAAGGCCGGATGGCTGCAAGGCAGCGTTAACATTCTAAATCAGAGGAACACTCCCATTGCCGGGAGTGTTTTTTTATTCCATAACAGGCGAGAGGCTTGCCGCTGCCACGACCAATACATCCTGCACCATCGTATCCATTTGACGGTTTTGAGGGCTGCGGCTCCACTGTACGGCGGATCCGAAGATTCCCCAGCTGACAAGAAGCGCGGTGGCCTCCACGATTGTCCGAGGGGCGGAGGAATCCTCTTTGTTCAGCCAATCGAGAAGAAGCCGGTTTAGCTCTTTTTGCATGGCAATCTCGAACAGCGGCTCAAATTGACTGTCCCCGGGGGTCATATATTGCCGGGTGCGGGAAAGGAAGTCAAACACGGATGCAATAAGCGCTTTTAAGCTTAGCATGTCGGATAGAGCGCCGTTTGGCAGCTCGTTCTCCAGTTTTTTCAGGAACTTTTCGCTCATCCAGCTTTCGAGAAACGCGTACTTATCCTGGAAGTGGGCGTAAAAGGTGGCACGGTTTACTGTAGCCCGCGTTGCAATATCCTGTACCGATATCGAGTATATATTTTTCTTTTCCTCGAGAATTTGCATAAAAGACTGCATTAGAAGCTGACGCGTCCGTTTGACGCGGGGATCGTTCGCGTTGACAGGCATCTTGCGTTTCTCTCCTTCATTAGGGGGAAACCAACAAAAACAGCTCCGTGTTGCGTAAGCAACCAAAGGGCTTCATTGCTGATTGTTAGGGCTGCCCGGACCGCCTAATATAATTGTTACATGTAGTATACACAACGGTGTTATTTAAACAACATTGTAGCATTAAACTTTTATGGGATAGGGGATGTTTATTATGATTATTGTTACGGGAGCAAGCGGCCAGCTTGGCCGAATGGTGGTAAATCAGCTGCTTGAGCGTGTTCCGGCCGGACAGCTTGGCGTTAGCGTCCGGGATGCGAACAAGGTGAAGGAGCTTCAAGAACGGGGCGTCCGCGTCCGCAAGGGGGATTATAACGACGCGGAGAGTCTGGCGTATGCTTTTGAAGGGGCATCCCAGGTGCTTATCGTTTCCTCCAACAATCTCGGGGAGGAGGCATTCCAGCATCATCGAACGGCGATAGAGACAGCCATCAAATCCGGCGTTCAACACATTTACTATACGAGCCAGATGGGATCCTCGGGAGAATCCTCCTTCCCTCCCATGGTAGACCATGCGGCTACGGAGATGCTGCTGCAAGCATCGGGCAGGGCGTTTACCTCGCTGCGCAATGGCTTTTATGCGGGCTCGGCGATTATGATGCTTGGAGATGCCATTCAGACGGGGATATTGGCGGCACCGGAAGACGGGCCGGTAGCTTGGACAGCCCATTCCGACTTGGCCGAGGCTGCGGCTATCGCGATGACCGAGGGAACTCTGGAGGGGATTACGCCCATCCTTACAGCTTCGGAAACCTTTGACCTCGCCGGTATTGCGGCGCTTGCCTCGGAAGTAACCGGCTGTCCGATTAAGCGGGTTGTCATATCCGATGAAGCGTATAGAACAGGACTTATCGCGCATGGACTTCCCGAAGAGCGGGCGGATATGTTCGTCGGGCTCTTCCAGGCAATGCGCAACGGCGAATTCGCGCGTACGGACGATACGCTGGCCCGGCTGCTTGGCAGGGAGCCTATTGGCATGAAGGAAGTTCTAAGGGCTTCACTTGCAGGCCGCTCTTTATAATTTATCTTATAGAAAGGCACATTCCTCAACCTGCCCGGCAGGCAGGGGAATGTGCCTTTTTGGCGTTTGGGCTATTTTACTAGCCGAATCTTTGCAGTCATTTCCGCCTCTCATTACGTCTACTAAAAAAAATAACGCATGAATGAAAAATAATGGGGCACTCAGTTGTATTACAAGTGAAAGGAGGTGCTGAGGTGTACAATTCATATGAGCTCAATGAATCTGTGCGACGGGCCTTGGATCTATATTCGCAAAGCATGATCAAGATTGCTTTCGCTTATTTGAAAAATATAGCTGATGCGGAAGAAGTGACGCAGGAGGTTTTCCTGACGTATCTGCAGAAGCGTCCTGTCTTCGAGAACAGCGAACACGAAAAAGCTTGGTTGATTCGAACAACCATCAATAAAAGCAAAAATATGCTGAAGACCGGCTGGTTCAAAAGCAGAAACCCTGTTCCCGAAGACCTGAGCTACCTCCCCAAGGAAGAAAACGACGTTCTGCAGGCGGTGCTCTCCTTGGACAAGAAGTATCGGATTCCGATCCATCTTCATTATTACGAAGGATATTCGATCCAGGAGATTGCCGTTATTATGCAGGCGAAGGCCGCAACGGTAGGAACCTGGCTGGCCAGAGGACGCGCACTCTTAAAAGATAAGATTGGAGGCCTGGAGAATGAAGAAATCTGTCTATAAGTCCGCGATGTCTCAATTGCGAACCAGCGACGACTTCAAAGAGGCAACCTATCAGAAGTTGATGCTGGAATTAGAGAAGACTTCACATAATCCTACAAATCAAAAGGAGCCGATTGAAATGGAAAAAAGCAAAAAGAAATTGACAGGTTGGACAGTAGGTATTGCAGCAGCGGCGATTTTGGCGGTTGGCGTCATTAGCGTAAACCAGAATCACAACAGCCCGGCTTCCACGCCAACGAATCAAGGGCAAACAGCTGAAGCGACTTCCAAGCCTCCTATTATGGGCAAAGTTGCGGTTAACATCGACGGCGTTATTTCCGAAGTAAGCGAGGACGGCAAAAGTTTTAAAGTAGGCGATCTGTGGGTGGAAGTAACGGATAAAACGCAGCTGGGAAGCAGCGAGCCAACAGCGGCAGCGCCGTCCCAAGAGCTTCTTAATAAAGAGTTTAAAGTTGGGGACATCGTATCCGGTTATACTTCCCAGGATGTAAGCACCGGCAAAGTTACGGCTGACGTGATCTACAACCTGATCGCGCCTGAGAAAGAAGACGCAGGAAAGCCTGCTACGACGGGTAAAATGGCCGTTAACATCGACGGCTTTATCTCCGAAGTAAGCGCCGACGGCAAAAGCTTCAAAGTGAACGACGTATGGGTAACGGTTACTCCGGACACGATCATGGGAATCACGGAGCCAACCGCCGGCGAACAATCCGACGAGCTGCTGCAAAAAGAATTCAAAGTGGGCAACGCGGTATCCGGCTTTACAACGGATGACCTGAGCTCCGGCAAGGTAAACGCAACACGTATCTACAATAACTTCGCTCCGCAAAAATAATAGCCATACCCGGGAGAGGCGCCTGACTGCAGGCGCTTTTCTTTTTGTCGCAACGGTTCGGCATTCGGAGAAAATGTACAATCTGGACATGGTTCGGACGGTAAATGTCCATATCCGACATTGCCTAAAGAATAGCTGCTCTCTATAATAATTGATAATGAATATCATTATTATATTAAAGGGGAAGTCGGTTATGCTCATTCAGTCTGTCCGAAGCCGTTCAGCGCTTCTTGGTGCTTTTATTCTAATGATGGTTTTACTAGCCGCATGCGGCAACTCGAACTCCAATTCAAATTCGAATGGGGCATCTCCTTCCGCCAATTCGGCCGCTGAGGAAACGCCGTCGGCCACGCCTGCTGCAAGCGAAGAACCGGCAACCTATACCTATAAGGACGCGCTTGGCCGTGAGGTCGTCATTCCGACTCATCCGCAGCGGATCATCGCGACGCAATACCTGCCGGAGATGATTGCGGTAGGGGTGAAGCCGGTTGGCGCAGCTTCGCACTTGCTGACGAACTTTGTTGCTATCAAGGATCAGATCGACGGAATCGAAGATATTGGCGCAGCGAATAATCCCAGCTTGGAGAAAATCCTCACGCTGAAGCCCGATCTTATTATCGTTGCCGAATGGAACAAGGATCAGCTTGAGAACTTGAGCAAGATCGCGCCAACGATCGTCATTCAATGGGCGGATCACGATGCCTTTGAGCATTTTAAAGAGACTGCCGCGGTTCTGGGGCTGAGCGACAAGGCGGATGCCTGGATAACGGCTTATAACCAGAAAGCCGAAGACGCACGCGCTAAGCTTGCTTCCACCGTGAAGCCGGGCGAGACGTTTGGCGTTGTGGCGATCGGCGGTTATGAAATGAACCAGCTGCGCGTGTACGGCGATTCAAACGTAGGCTTCACCTTGTTCAATTCTTTGCAATTCCCGATGACCGATACGGTAAAGACGGAGTGGGCGAAGGGCAATAACGAGAATGGTCTTACTATCTCGCTCGAAAAGCTGTCAGACTTTGCTTCCGCGGACCGGCTGTTCCTCGTAACCTTCGACAATGATCCCGATTTCGCGAAGCAAGTGAATGAAAGCAGCTTGTGGAAAAACCTCCCGGCCGTAAAAAACGGCAAGGTCTATACCGTAAATCCGGATCTGTGGTTCTCTTACGATGTGATGTCCTTTCATGCCCAACTGGATGACGCCGTTCAAATTTTGAGTCAATAATATTCGATGGTTCGCTGGTACATCCCGATGGGGCTCCCGGCGGACCTCTTTGTCTCTATAAAGGAGGTTGAAGGACATGCTGCCGCTCATTTATGCATGGTCGGATTCGAGGCGGATGGTATGCGAGGGAGCAAGCTTCCAAAGCAGCTGGATGTCGGCCGGATACACGCTTTTTGTCGTGTCCGAAGGAAAGGGGAAGTTATGGGCCAATGGCAGAGAATACGCTCTGTCGCGCGGAAAATGTCTGGTGTTCGGGCCTGGCATTACGCTTAGGCTGGCCCATTTGCCATCATCGGTTCTAGTTATACAGGAACTGTTATTTGACTGCGTCTCTCTCACGAAAGCTGTTGCGGAGAGTGAAGCGGCCTGGGAGCTGCCTGCAGGAGAGCTGTCACCCAAATCCTTTATTCGTATCGAAGAGCTGTCCGTTATGCTATACGACAACCGCGGGAACAAGCAGGGATTAGCCGCTTACGGCAATCATGCCTGGTTCCAGGAGCTGATCTATCTTGTCCTGTCGGAGGGCCAAGCGGGCGAGGAGCGGGCATCCCTCGCAGCCGTGGAGCGGACGATTGAACTCATGCAGCGGCAGAAGGCGGCAGGCTTCACCCTTCAAGAGCTGGCAGAGGAGACGGGACTGTCCGCAAGGCAATATTCGCGGATATTCAGACAGTTGACCGGACAAAGCCCGATTGATTATCAAATCGAACGCCGAATGGAGCATGCCAAATCGCTGCTCACCGGATCCGGGCAGTCTATTCATCAGGTTGCCCATGAAGCGGGTTTCCGCGATCCGTTCCATTTCAGCCGCAGCTTCAAGCGGCATACCGGTATCTCACCGCGGCTATACACGCAGCTGAGCAAACAGACGGTGCGGCTGGTCTCGCATCAATTTCTGGGCGAAATGCTAGCCCTTGATATTCGTCCGGTAGGGGCGCCGAAGCAGCTGTTGGACTGCCGCTTCTATGACGGCTACACCGAGGGCATACAAGCCGTGGGCGACAGCGTGGTCACTCCGTATATGGACGTGTTGTCGGAGCTGCGGCCGGATCTGATCATTACCTTTGACGGCCACCATTTGCAGCGTTATTCCAAAATCGCGCACACGCTGGATGTCGCGTGGAGGATGCCGTTCTTCGATCGGTTCCGCCATATCGCCAATCAGGTAGGCAGATTGGAATTGGCGGAGCGGTGGATGGAGCAATATGGGAGGGAGGTTATCAGAGCGCAGGAAAAGCTGGCTCCCGTTCTGGCGAAAGGACAGACGGTATCCCAGTTATGGATGAGGGAGCTTCCCGTCCAGTTCGATGCTTATCTGGACGTTGGCGTGCTTTACCGGGATCTTGGGTTAAAAGGACCTCCGGCCATTGAGGAGGCGCGGCGATTGCCGGGGCATCCGTTTAAGGTACAAGTCCCGCTTGATCAGTTGTCCTCTTATGCGGGAGATCATCTGTTTGTTGTCCTAACCTCTGATGCGGACGCAAAGAGGGAGTTTCTTAAGCTGACCGAAAGCCCGCAGTGGAAACGGCTGGAAGCCGTCCGGCAAGGCCGCGTCTATCTGATGGACGTCGACTGGGTACGCGAGGATCCCTTGTCCAGCATGCGCATTCTGGAGGGCGCCGTACGTCTGATGAGGGCTAATGCGTGAACTGTGTTTTTCACGTGAAACATTTCATCGTGTAAATAGACCGAAGCCCGGCAGTTCTGCTGCCGGGCTTCGCCTGTATGGACGTGCTTACTCCTCTTCTTCCTTCACTTCGATTTCAACGGGATTGGACGGCACCTGGAAGGTAGGACCTGCGACTTCGACGCGGAAGGTGGCGACCGCCTGGTTCATGATCTTCTCGTCCGCGCTGACCTGATTGGCAACCGCGCGGAAGGTTACTTCTATCTCGGCTCCCGGGGGCAAAGTGCCAAGCGCAATCTGATCCGGCTGAACGCCGGGGCGCTGCTGGCCGTTTACCCTGACGCTTCCAGGCACAAACTCCAGAGGCTCCTGGAGTATATCCGACAGGCGCAAATCGACCAAAGGGGTCTGGCCGCGGTTTACAATCGTAACCGAGTAGGTAATCTGTTCCCCTACTGTCACCTCGTCTGGTGAAGCGGATTTGGTCAAATCGACGGGAGGGGGAACAACCGTTGTCTCTTCTTGATCGGTTACGGGAGGAGTCTCGACGGATACGACCGTTACCGCATTCGCAATAATGCTGCCGTTCGCGGCGTTTAGCGGTACAACGAAAGACCGCTGAATCGTAATGGATTGACCCGGTTCCAGAATGCCGGTCGTTTCCACAAGGCCAAGCAGCGGATCCGAAACTTGAACATTCGTTAACGGAATATTGCCCGTATTCGTTACCTTAATGGAGTAGATGATTGTATCGCCTGGCGCCGCGGTTGAACGGTTTGCGGTTTTGTCCACGACAAGACCCGGCAGGGCGGGAATAAGTACCGTTGCCGATCCCAGGACGGGACCGGTCTGATCGGAGACGGCAGAGGCGATATTGACAATTGCGGTGTTGCCTCTTGTCTCCGCAGGAACAACATATGCGACTGGAAAGCTCCGAGATTCGCCGGCCGGAAGAATTGGGATCGTCTGATCCAGCGACAGAGTAGGATCGGTCACACGGACATTCGTCAGCGGAGCGTTCGACAGGTTCGTTACCGTTATCGTATACTGGACCGTTTCGCCCGGCAGCGCAATCTCACGGTCGACGGATTTGACAAGGGCTAGCTCGTAGTCGGGAGGGATAATCGTCGTAATGACTTCGTTGGATGGAATATCGCCTGCTAGAATCGGACCGCCGATTATACTCTCGTATTGGAATTCCACAAGGGCCTGATTGCGAATAAGACCGTCCTCCGGGTAAGAACCGACTACCGCCTGAAAAGTGACGATAATGGTTCCGCCCGGCTCCAGAATGCCCAGGCTGATTCCGGTCAGCGGATTGCCTTCCGTCTGCGCTCCGTCAACGGTAACGCTGCCGGGCACAAACGAGGTGTCGTTCGGCAGGGTGTCGAGCAGGAATACCGCGTCTGCCGCTGCCGTGCCCGAGTTGCTAACGATCACTGTATAGGTAAGCGTTTGGCCTAACTCCGCCGTTTCGGCATTAACGCTCTTCTGAACCGTAATCCGAGGGGAATTGATATCGATATAGATTCCTGCGGCGATGACAGAGTAGCCGTCATTGGACGTCCGGAGCTGGAAGGCGGCCGTTGTTTGATTATTCGTTAACGTTTCCGAAATATCGACGTTTGTAATATCCCAGCTTTGCCGGCCGCCGACGATTTGGGTTCCGGGCTCGCCGCTAATCTGGTTCCGGTCGCCAAAGGTGCCGGAGGTGTCCAGCTGACCGCTGTCATCGTTAATCTGCGAGGCAAAAAAGTTGTTCGGGAAGTTGTTAGGACCGGACAAAATGGTCAGGCTGGCTTCATTGGGGCCGAATAACACCTGATCGCCAACCTTGTTGGCATCGCCGTCCTGGGCGCAAAGCGCCATACGGCCGCTCACCGGCCCCGAGACCGGTGTTGCGAATCCGGTCAGGACCGTCGTTACGGAGGGATCGCTGCCGGCGGCAATCTCTACGATGCCGACATTTAGGCTCAGGTTGCGGAACGGCATATTCGTATCTTCATAAACGACGCAGAGCGTCCAGCCGCAGTTGTTGGCCGTGCTGTTGCCGAAATCGATATTGCCGACAACGCCACCCACGATATAGGGGCCGGCACCTCCGGCTTGCACGATAGAGGTCACATTGGCAGAGCGAAAATAATTGTAAGTCGCGTTACGGAATGATACCTGCGCCGTAGCGGGATCGGGCGCCACGGATAAGGTCGTGCCCTGCGGCGTTGTAATGGAAACGGATTTATCGATGAAAGGCAAATAATTGTTTGTCCCGCCGCTAACCCGGTAAGTACCTGCCCACACCAGCTCTGCGTAAAGAACCGTACTGTCTTCCGGCAATCGAAGCATTGCCATGGAACTGTCCAGATTAAAGTCAGAGGTTGATCCGGGCGGATAGCTTCCGAACTGCAGGGTTGTATTTACAGTAATAAAATCTCCGATATAATCGCGGGTGCCGGGAACCCCTTCAGTCGAGGATCTGCTTAATCCCAGCGTATTGCCTGTAAAGGTAATCGCCCCGGTATCGTT
Organism: Paenibacillus glycanilyticus; assembly: GCF_051200795.1. Classification (NCBI taxonomy): domain Bacteria; kingdom Bacillati; phylum Bacillota; class Bacilli; order Caryophanales; family Paenibacillaceae; genus Paenibacillus; species Paenibacillus glycanilyticus. The sequence continues at coordinate 6,633,212 of NZ_CP195155.1, read as the reverse complement.
GCCGCTGAAACGAAGAATAAATGGCATGTCATCACCGCCTATCCCATAAATAGATAAGCCAATATATGCACTCCAGCCGCCTATAGTGTCATATTTCGGAAGACCGGTAGACCGCGGAAAAATCGGCATATCCTCCTGCATGACCACTCCTTTAAGCCTAGTTACACGAGCGTAATTAGGTACTTTAGCCCCGCATATAAACTTGGAAAATTAATCTATAATGAAGGAAACATTTTTCGATATTAATCGACATATTTTCTCAGAAAAGGTGAGTTGATCTATGTTTTCTCCTTTCCAGAAGAAGAAAGAGCAGCAGCAATCGCGAGAGGATCTTGGGATAAGGAGGGACGTGGAGGAGCCTCAGGAGGAAGTGTCGGCTAGTTCGGCCAAAGCTGAACAGAGCGATGAGTCTTCAGGCTCGGTTCTGATTAATAAGGGCCACTTGGACAAGCGGTCGCTTGATCTCGTATTCGCCGTTGAGCAGATGATTAAAGCCAAGCAGCATGTCGAAATGAGCCATAACGATCTGCAGGACCGGCTTGGGCATGCGAATGGTCAGATTGACCGGCTGAACAGGGATTTGAAGAACCTCGGCAAGGTTATCGAGGAACGGGAAAAAAGCATTTTGGATCTGGAAAAGCGGCTTAGCGACAAGAATCTGAAGGTTGATCAGATGATGGATGACTACCGCGAGCTTCACGCCACTTTATCCGGGGAGATAGAGGAGCTTAAGAGCGTGATCGAGCTCGAGCGCCAGAACTATGCCGGCCTGCTGCAGAAGCACAATGAAACAACCGCGGAAAAGAACAAGAAGATTAACGAGCTCGAGGAGAAGAATACACGGCTGGAAGCCGAGCTCTCCCAGATGAAGCAGAAATTTGATGCCCTCCGTCAGGAGAAGACGCATCTTCTTAACATTGTAAACGACTTTACGAACCGGCTGACGTCTCCGTTTGCGCCAAACACAAGCTCTATTGATGGTGGTTCATCCGATTAAAGTCATGCCGGGAACGGGAGAAGAACGATATGGGGATGGAGACATACAGCACGCAGGTGTTGGAGCTGCTGTCTCTTGGGAGGACCTCAAGCGGTATTAGCCAGATGAAGATCGGCGTCACCCAAGACGACAAGTACGCAACCTACGTAATCGAAATTGACGAGTTTACGTTTCTTGAACTTGAAGCACTGGGGCCATTGCATGGAGACAGGATTCGAATCTCTCCTTACTCGAAGTGGGATCCTTACCGCAATTCGCATTACAGTTCTTTTATTCGAACGACGGGCAGTACCCGCGTTCCGTTATATTTTGCTTGCAGCGAAGCCTATATGGCATTGATTAGACAAATCCGTCAAGGGGAGCTTCCGCCTGAATCGCCGGCAAAAGAAGAGCAAGTGATCCAAGCGGTCTTGATGCCTGTTTCCAACCGGCCCGATTCTAGAAGCGGCTTCGCTTCGCGTCTGCCGAAGGTTGCGGTTGCTATTCTTATAATGATTGGCCTGCTGGCCATCCTTTCGATCGCTACCGGAGGCAAGGTGGACTCCGCGCGTTTGCTTGGCGGTCAAGTGGCGAAGGCCGAGGTGACAAAAGGTAATTCCGCCCTGCCGGTTGTCTATGCTTCATCCACGGAGAGCGACACGGCTGCGACTCAGGACGCCGCTGTAGTGACGGCTGAACAGCCTGTCACTGCCGCTGCTCAGAATACGGTACTGTCCGAGTCCAAGGTAGAGAAGCCGGCTTTCAAAATCATTGATATCGATAAAGACAAGAAGTTTTTCGGATTGCCGAAGCAGTATGTGGCTTTAACTTTTGACGACGGGCCGTCCAAGCTGACAAAGAATATCGTTGATATCCTGACGGAGCAGAACGTACCGGCGACCTTCCTGTTTATCGGGCAAAATGTGGCCCATCATAAAGAAGCCGTCACTTACGCAGCCGGGCATGGCATGTCCATCGGCAATCATTCCTGGGATCATAGCGTGCTCACCAAATCGACCGTGCAAGAACAAAGCGAGAACTTGTCCAAAGCAAGCAAAGCGATTGAAGAGCTGACCGATAAGCCGGTTACGTTATTCCGCCCGCCGTATGGCGCGGTTAATGACGAGCTCGTCTCCGCGGCCGATCAGCATAATATGAAGACTTTACTGTGGAACCGGGACCCGGAGGACTGGAATGCTAAGACGCCGGAGGATATCACCGCGTACTTCCATCATGTCGAATCCGCTGGCGGCATCTATGTCCTGCATGAAGACAAATACACGGTACAAGCGCTTCCCGCTATTATAAAATATTTAAAAGGCAAGGATTTAACGTTTGTTGCCTTTAAGTAATCATAACCTTACTTATATGTTTCGCAGCGAAGCACCCGTTTTGGGTGCTTTTTTTATCCTTTTTGCAAAAAATATTTCGGCTGAATCGAAGCGGCAGGTTTCGGCCCTTGGAGTGCAGAAAAATTTAATCTTAAGCATCGGTCGATTTAGCGGTCTGCCGTTCGTTGATCCTATAGGGCCGAGTACCAGCGGCTAACCATAATCTATGGGTAAAGGAGAATATCGCTATGAAATTCCTTTGTTTAGGTTATTTGAATGCGGAAAGAATGGATGCGCTTCCTAAGGAGACGATCGCCGAGGTCATGAGTCAATGCACGCCTCATCTTGAGGAGCTGTATGGCACGGATCAGGTTCTTATCGATGCGGGTCTCGGGACGGAAGCCAGAAGCCTGCGGCGGGCAGGCGGGAAGGTGAAGGTGCTGGACGGTCCTTTTACCGAGACGAAAGAGATGATTGGCAGCGTGTTTATTATAGAAGCGGAGAATATGGAAGAAGCGGTACGGGTTGCGTCCCTGCATCCGGCCGTGCAGGTAAATGACGGTGAGCCGTTCGAATGGGCAATCGAGATCCGGCCGATTCATTATTTCAAAGGGGAAGGTTAATCGAATGATTATAAAAGCTTGTACAATGGATGAGATCAAACCGCTCGTAGCCGAATATTTACAAGGCTTATCCTCGCCGTTTGATTCTTTTTTGGAGGATCATATCGTTACATCCGCCTTTTATCGGATTCAAGATGGTCAGGAGGACATTGGTTATTATGCCTTGCATAACGGAGAGCTGATGACGCAGTTTTACATCCGGAGGTCTTATTTGAAGAAAGCGCAGACCTTGTTTCTCGAAGCGCTGGAACGACATGCGGTAAAAAATTTATTTGTACCCACCTACGATGAGCTGTTTGTAAGCCTCTCTATTGATCAGGATTTTAAGATCAACAAGCAGGCTTACTTTTTTCAGGATAGCGGAGTAGAGATTCCGATCAACATGGAGAGCGATGAAGTATTCCGTCCTGCTGTACCGCAAGATCTTCCTGTAGTTCAGCAGGTGTGCGGAGATTTTTTAAATAATTATGATCAGTGGCTGCATGCTGGAGGGCTGTTCGTTTATTACAAAGGCAAGAACTTGCTGGGCATTGGAGTTGTGGAGCGCTCCAAGCTGCTTGACGGATTTGCCAGTATCGGAATGTTTACGAATGAAGCTTACAGGAAGCAGGGCTATGGGACAGCGCTAATCGTCCAGATGCGCAATTGGTGCAGGACTCGCGGCATAACCGCGATCTGCGGCTGTTGGTATTATAACGAGGCGTCCAAGCGCACCTTGGAGAGAGCAGGCATGGTGACGATGACCAGGCTGTTAAATATAGAAGTATCTTTAAAAGCTGAAAATGAAACCTACAGGACAGAGAAGTAACTCATGGATTCCTCGAACAGGATGGAGGAGTCAGGTGTTTCCTCTTCTCTGGCAGCCGCCGCCGAATGGTCCAAATTCGATAAAGCCATCAGCACAAGCTCAGTCTTGGCATCGCCCCATACTTCACGGTTCAGGAGAGCCATGTTCCGGGCGTCGGCAAGAGACTGCCGGTTTAGCTTGCACAGAAAATCGCCCCAGGCAATGATGTCAAAGTGCCGGGCATCGGTTGTTATGACGCATTCGCCCCAGCCGGTTTCCGAACCGCAGGACATGCTGAGCAGCCCGTAATGGCTGTTGTCTCTGCATAGATGATAAAGCTGAATGCCCGAAATGATGTCTGTGTTCATGGGTAACTATCCTTTCTTTATTTGAGCGTGTGAAATTAATAGAATCTTACTCCTAATAGGGCGCGCTGTAAAATAAGACAGGGATAGATTCGTGTCAAATCCGGTCAATTAGCCGAATCTGGCAGGATTAGAGCAAGTAAACCGAAATGGCTAATCATTTTATAGCGAGGATTCTTGCTAAAATAACGCTTTTCACTTTTTGAAGGAAAGAAGGAGCGTTCGAGAATTTTCGTTCAATCGGGTTTGCAGCTAGAAAAAAGACTCCCTGCTGCAGGGAGTCTTCCTCGCTTATTCTTATTCCGCTTCGCCAACAAGCGTAAACCGCTCGTTCGCATGCTTCGGATTCTCGATTTCGTCCAGCACGGCGATGGCATAATCGGCATAACTCACGTAGCTTTGGCCTTGGCTGTTGACGATGACATGATCGAGACCTTTCGTATACGCGCCGGTTCTTTTTCCTGTTGGATCAAAAAAGGCAGCGGGGCTGATGTACGTCCAGGTAATGGAGCTGGTGTTCTTAAGCTCATCCAGCTGTTTGCCGGCGTTGGATGCTGTCGGATAGACGAAAGCCGGGAATTCGGGAGTGTCCATCAGCTTGGTTGTCTTTTGCTCGTCGACATAGAGGCTTCCTGCGCCGCCAACGACGATAAGCTTCGTTCCGGGAGCATCCTGCAGCGCAGCGGTCAGCGCTCTTCCGGCATCCACATAAAGATGCTCTTCGCCTTCAGGGGCTTTAAACGTATTCACTACCACGTCAAAAGGCTTCAAGTCCGCACCGGTCAGGTGAAAAATATCCTTCTCCAGAATGCTGACATTCGAATCGCTGATTTTGGATGCGTTTCTAACGATTGCCGCTACCTCGTGGCCTCTCTCTTGGGCTTCCTTCATAATCAGGCTGCCTACCTGTCCGTTAGCGCCGATAATACCGATTTTCATCATTTATTCCCTCCGGATTTGATGGATTTGTTTAGTGATTTCGTATAAACTAATCTTATTTCTTTGGTTCGATTTTTTAAAGTAGTCACTATTTTATTACATAGTCATAAAAACAATACCATGAGGGAAACGAGGGATTGGAATGGCTCGCAGCTCGTTTGAAGGCGAAATTCCGGAAGAGCAGATTGAAGTCTGTCCCGTTACGGAAACACAAAATGTAATAGCAGGCAAATGGAAGATCATTATTTTGTGGCATTTGCGGGAGACGCGGCGGTTCGGAGAGCTCCAGCGCTTGGTGCCCGGCATCTCGAAGGCGATACTAACCAGCCAGCTTAGAGAGCTGGAGAAGGATCAGATGGTAAACAGAGTGGTGTATCAGGAGGTTCCGCCCAAAGTCGAATACTCCCTTACGGAAGCGGGGGAGCAGTTTATTCCGATTCTCGAGAGTATGGGCGTATGGGGCAAAAAGTATGCGGCGAGGCGCAAATCCTGAAACCTGCCAGCCTTACTATTCGTCTGAATAGATAGAAGCGGGACGGAAGGAGCTCTGGACATGCGGTACATGCGGTTAGGGAAAATAGCTTTAGTCAGCGGAGGTTTGCTTGCTGCCATGTTGATCGGATTTATTGTCTTGCGGTTTGGCGGCGCGTTGTCGCAGGAAGGTAACCCGGCGCCCATCCTGTCTGCTATAGCAAAGCTGGAGTATTCGGATGAGAGTCATATGCGGTTTGGCGCTACGGATAAAGGCAGCAGATATGTCTCTGCCAATTCCGGACAGGACCGGTATGAACCGGTTAAGGCCTATATGAAGCAGTATGGCTGGTCGTTCAAGGAGCAAATGGGCTCCGGCCTGATTTTTAAAAGAAACGGACAATCCTCGGTCATAGAGACAAGACTCTATTCGAAGCATTACTATCTCTGGGATATTCCAAATGAAGTGATAAGCTGAAGTTATAAGAAACCACGCCAAAGTTTGGGGTGGTTTTGTTGTTTTTCGGGTGGTCCCGGATCGGGAAAGTGGAGAATAGTTCAGGGAATGGTTAAAAAATCATGTGGAAATAGCGTCGATTATAGCTTCAAACTGTCGTATAATAGAACTAGACATTTTATCTATTTATCAACCTGTAGCATAGAAGCAGTTCATTTTTTTGATCAGAAATGATGTGTGAGAAATTTCACGAGCGTGAAACATCCTTTCTGCAAATCGAAAGGTTAAGGACGGTTAACATGAGCAAACAAACGAAAACAGACGTAATTTTGATTGGTGCCGGCATTATGAGCGCGACTTTAGGTTCTTTGCTGAAGGAACTGAAGCCGGAGTGGGAAATTACCGTGTTCGAGCGGCGCGCAACGGCGGGCGAAGAAAGCTCCAACGAATGGAACAATGCGGGGACAGGACACTCCTCCCTCTGCGAGCTGAACTACACAACGGAGAAGCCGGACGGCTCCATCGACATTAGCAAAGCGGTCAAGGTAAACGAAGAGTTCCAGGTGTCGAAGCAGTTCTGGTCTTATCTCGTAAACAGCAATCTGATCCGTAATCCGCGGGACTTTGTTGTACCCGTTCCTCATATGAGCTTTGTGCAAGGGGAAAAAGACGTTACGTTCCTGAAGAAGCGTTTTGCGGCATTGTCCGGCAATCCATTGTTTGAAGGCATGGAATTCTCCGAAGACCCTGCGAAGCTGGCAGAATGGATTCCGCTTATGATGAAGGACCGCAAGGTAAATACGCCAATTGCAGCAACCAGAATTGAGTCCGGGACGGATGTCAACTTTGGTTCTTTGACACGTATTTTGTTCAATCAATTGAAGCAGCAAAACGTCGACATAAACTACAACCATAATGTAGATGATATTAAACGTGCGAACGACGGCTCTTGGGAGCTGAAAGTGCGCAACCTGAACAGCGGCAGCTCGGAGCGCATTAATGCGAAGTTCGTCTTTATCGGCGGCGGCGGCGGAAGCCTGCACCTGCTGCAGAAATCCGGCATTAAGGAAGGCAAAGGCATCGGCGGCTTCCCGGTAAGCGGTCTGTTCATGGTCTGCAAGAAGCCGGAAGTGGTGGCTCAGCACCGTGCGAAGGTATACGGCCAAGCACCGGTGGGCGCTCCTCCAATGTCCGTACCGCATCTGGATACGCGCGTTATCGACAATAAAGAGTCGTTGTTCTTCGGTCCGTTTGCGGGCTTTACGCCAAAGTTCCTGAAATTCGGTTCCAACATGGACCTGATTACATCCGTCAAACCGCATAACTTAACGAACATGCTCGCGGCAGGCGCGAAAAATATGTCCCTGACCACGTACCTGATCAAACAGCTGATGCTGTCCAAAGAACAGCGCATGGAAGCCTTGCGCGAGTTCATCCCGAATGCAAAGAGCGAAGATTGGGAGCTGCTCGTAGCTGGCCAACGCGTACAGATTATTAAAGAAACAAATGCAGGCAAAGGCACTCTGCAATTCGGTACGGAGGTTATCAGCGCGGCTGACGGCTCGATCGCTGCCCTTCTTGGCGCTTCGCCGGGCGCATCGACAGCCGTTTCGGTTATGCTCGAAGTAATCGGCAAATGCTTCCCGCAGCATATCAAAGAGTGGGAGCCTAAGATCAAGGAAATGATTCCGTCTTACGGAACGAAGCTTCTGAAAAACCCTGAGCTGATCCAGCAGATCAATGCAACAACAAATGCGGCTCTTGGACTCGCAGGCAAAAAACAAACGAGCTCGGCGTTGGCATAACGCTTGCTATATAGAAATCCTTCAATTGCCCTTTGGTCAATTGAAGGATTTTTTTATTTTACCCGTAGACTTCTTCGGTTAATCTCCCGACATCGTTCATCAGATCGGGTATCCATGAGTCGGAACCGGGAATGATTTCCGTGCCGCCATAAACCAGCCATTTCAAAGTTTTGATCAGCCAGCATAATCCGCCAATCGAGACTTGCCACTCCAGTTCCCCGGAGTCTATGTCCGTTGCTTCCTGATAAGCAAGAAGGATGTCCTTTCCGGAAAGACCGCTCAATCCTTCGGCTTCTTTCATCAGGCAATATAAGTCTCCAAGATGAGGGCTCAAATAACTATTGGACCAGTCAATCGGCATAATGGTGTCATCCTTCTGAATCAGCAGGTTTTTAGCGAAGTAATCATGATGCACGATGGTGATGGGTACGGAGCGGGCAAGTCTATCCAAATGATGGGGGAGTACTTCTCGTAGTTTCAATAAACATTCCGAGTTTGCTAACCTGTCTGACCGTAACAAATCCTCCAGCAGACATAGAAAATCTTCTTTCGATACGGTGTGGGCGGCCAGGACCTCATCAGACAGCACCCGCTCGGCGTGGCTGGCTGCTTTCAGACGCAGTGTCGCTAACTCTCTTGCCGCTTCAAGAAAATAAGCAGGCAGCGGCTGCTCCTCTAAATTGTGATCACCGGCGTCTTCCATGACCATTACTCCGCTGTCTTCAAGCTGCGCATATTGAAAGATCGTTGGAGCTTTAATTTGAAGAGGATAGACAAGCTGTTGGTATAGGCTTGCTTCGCCGGACATTTCTTTCCCGCCCCACTTCATAATCCGCGATTCCCCAGTTGCAAGCCTAACCCTATAAACCTCCGATAATGCCCATTTTCTTAGCAAGGTCCATTGTCTAACTTCATCAAGCAGTGGAATGAAGCTGTAATAAGCAGAGAAGCATGTTGGAATCATAATGTTTTCCTCCCGATCGTTGGATTTAACGAGACTTATTCTTACATATTTAGGGAAAAAGATATAGACTTATGTTTTCCCGTCTGCTATGATGTTGAATAAGGTCTTGAAAAAAATCGGGACTCTTTTTTTATGATTTCATACAAACAAAGGCCATCCACTTGGATGGCCTTATTTTTATGCCTTTACTGACGTATTGCTCTTGGGCTGAAACAGCATCCGAGTGAGCCAATTGAACTTTTTGATGCGGCAGTTGTGGAAGGCAGCGATCTTCCATTCACCGTTTTGTCTTACCAGCACGTTGGTGTTAATGGAGTCGCGGCTCGCCGGCGCTTTCTTCTGCCACCTCATCATAACGGCTCCGGTTGCATGGGCAATAGCCATATCCGGAGAAATGAAACGCAGCTTCATTTCCCGCAAATCCGCAATCATCTTGGATCCGCGCAGCGGACCGTCCCATAAAGCCTGATGAGCGCTGTCAATCTCGCTGCGTCCCTTCAGGTGCTCACCAAAGAAGGTGACATAGTCGGCATCCGGCGTGAAAAACTCGCTATAAGCCTTGCCGTCGCCCTGGTCCCATGCCCTGTACAGAGCTCGAAATACATTATAAATGGCTTGAATATCCTCTTGTTGACCCGGCATCTTGCATCCATCCTTCCCTTCCAGACCTTTCTCTTTGCACTGATTATAAAATAATCCTGCAGCCAGATAATCGCCCATGGGAAGGATGCCGCCTCAGACTTTGGTCGTAACAGGAGCTGGCCTGATTAGCTGCGCTCTGCGCGCAAACGGTATTCCGTCGGGGAGCAGCTGGCTTCCTTGCGGAATGCTTTGGCGAAATGGTTCGTATCGGGGAAGCCGACAAGCTCGGCAATTTCCTTAATCGCAAGGTCCGTTGTGCCGAGCAGGGATTTAGCCTTCTGCATCCGTTTGCGGTTCAAATATTTGAGCGGCGAGACCGCGAAATGCTTGTTGAAATAGCGGACAAGATAGTTGGGGTGAAGATGGACATGCTTCGCTAGCTGCTCCAGCGTCAGAGCCTCGGATAGATGGGATTCGATAAAAGCTTCTATCTGCTTCAGCCTCTCGATTTCGCCAAGCCGCCCCGGCACGAATTTCAGATGCGTATCGGACTGCGAGAGAAACAAGGCGATAATTTCGAGCAGAATGGCTTTTTCCCGTATTCTCGCCAGGTAAGAGCGATTCTGATACAGCTCTACCAGCTCCCGGAACAGCTTCATTAAGCTATCCATACAGTCGGGAGAGATGTCGAGGATAGGAGGAATTTCCAGCCACTGAAACAGATCCATTTCGCCCATCGTCGCGGTGAAGTGGCACCAATATTTTGAATAAGGACGGTCACTGACGGCGGAGTAGGATTGCAGAACGTGTGCTGGCATATGGACGAGCTGTCCGGGAACGGGGCGGTATTCCTCATCGCCGATCCTCAGCCAGCCTTCGCCTTCGCAGATCAGATAAAATTTATTGTAGGACGGGATATAATCGAGCTCGCGCCATTGCGGCGAGCATTGCGTGTAATAAGCTTCCTCGAGATGAACCTGCAGCTGCTGAAGCATTTCGTTAAGAAACTCGTGGTTAGGATTGAGCGACATGAAGCGACACCTCGAATTAGGTTAATCTAATCCCCATACAAGCTAATTTGCTGCCTATATCATATCACAAATGACCGCTAGACTAAGGGTATAACCTAAGCTTTTGGAGGCGATCAGTGGTATGAGTCAATCCATTATTGAGCAGCGTACGGAACGGACTAAGTGGTTCCTGCAGGACCGGTTCGGCATGTTTATTCATTGGGGATTATATGTGATTCCTGCGCGCGGGGAGTGGATAAGGAACGGGGAACGGATCAGCGTCGAGGATTATCAAGTCTACTTCGACGAGTTTAATCCCGAGCGTTATGATCCGAAAGAGTGGGCCAAAGCGGCCAAAGCGGCGGGGATGAAATACGCGGTACTGACAGCCAAGCATCATGACGGCTTCTGCCTGTTCGACAGCCAGCTGACCGAGTATAAGTCTACCAATACGACATGCGGAAGAGATCTGGTCAGAGAGTTCCTGGACGCTTTCCGCGCGGAAGGGCTTAAGGTAGGACTATACTACTCGCTGCTGGACTGGCATCATCCGGATTATCAGGCATATGGCGACCGTCATCATCCGATGCGCGACAATGAGGAATATAAGCGTGATCCGGAACGGTTCGCGAGCTATCTCGACTATATGCACGGCCAGGTGCGCGAGCTGCTTACCGGCTATGGCAAGCTGGATATTATGTGGTTCGATTTCTCCTATGACGAGATGAAGGGTGAAGCTTGGCGCGCTACCGAGCTGATGGAGATGATCCGTTCCATTCAGCCGCATATCATCGTCGACAACCGTCTGGATGCGGGAGGAGAAGGGGGAGGATCGATCTATACGAATAATCCGAACCTGTATGCGGGAGACTTTGCCTCTCCGGAGCAGATCATTCCGCCAAGCGGCGTTACCGATAACGAAGGCAACTCCATCCCGTGGGAAGCCTGCATTACTTTGAATAATAACTGGGGCTACAGCGCGGCCGACCATACGTACAAGTCAGCCAAGACGGTTATCCGCAAGCTGGTTGAGTGCGTCAGCAAGAACGGCAACCTGCTCCTCAATGTAGGGCCTAACGCCAAGGGCGAGATTCCGCGCGAGTCATTGGACATTTTGGAGGAAGTAGGCGAATGGCTCGGCAAAAACGGCGACAGCATTTACGGCTGCGTGGAAGCCGGTCTTCCTAAGCCGGAGTGGGGCAGGTACACGCGCAAGGGGAATAAGCTATACGCGCATTTGCTTGAGCAAAGCATCGGACCAATCGGCCTCGTGGGTCTGGCCGGTCGCGTGAAGCAGGCAAGATTGCTGTCCGACGGCTCCGAAGTATTTGTCACTCGTCCTTGGAATGTCCATCTGTTCGAGAAGGATGCCTTCTTCAACTTCGCAAGACCGGAGACAGCTACTTATCCGCTTCCGGATGAGCGGAATACCGTTGTGGAGCTTACGCTGATCGACGAGGAATAGAACAAGGAGCAGCTGTTCGCACAGCTGCTCCTATTTCCTTTCCATCCTTATTGGCAGCCCTTTCAAACCTCTACCGTAACCGGCGCTTCCTCCTGATAGCAGATATCGGCGAATAACAGGCCAAGATCGCTAACGGTAAGCTGCAATTGCTGAAGGAGGAGCAATACTTCTTCCGTAATATTCTCGCCGTGGCGCTGCCTGCCCGCCCGGATGCTCGACAACACGTCGCTGGTCTGAATAGACAAATTCTTTATCGAATGATGCAGCAGCGGATTTCTCTCAATATAGCTGGCAAGCGAATTAATGCCGAACCGGATCGAACGGGGGAATTCGGCATTGAGCAGAAGAAACTCGGTTACCTCCGTCAATCGAACATGATGGGCATGAAACTTGCGGAAGGCATCGTAACCGCCGCATGATTTCAGCAGAACCAGGAAGCGGTTATAGAGGAGCTCTTCATCCAGCAGTTTCTCGTCCTGCTTCATGTTCCGGTAGGTGGAATGAATGATCCGGACCGTGCCGTTCATCCGCTCCACAAATTTGCCGGTCTGAATGAAGTTCCAATGCTGTCCCCGGACCATCGCGGCATCGGCAGTGCCGTTAAACAGAGCCAGCTGTTCGCTAATATGTTTATAAAACAGATAAGGAGATTGCAGCATCAGCTTGCTGACGTCCTGCTCCTTCAGCCATAAGTAGAAGGTGTTTATGATATCCCACAGCTCCCCCGGAAGCAAAGGGCGGAGAGTGCGGATATGGTTTCGAACCTGCTGAATGCTGGAGAAGATGCTGTCCGGATTCGTCCGGTCAAAGGTCAGATCATGAAGGACAACCCACTCATTGGCCGGAGTGCTCAGCTCATGGGTATGGCCGACGGCGGAAGCAAGCCGTTCCCAGGCGTAGCCCTCGTCGGTTTCCATCAGCTCATGGCGCATGCTGTAGTAAATATTGATGATCCGGGCATAATTGTCGGCCCGTTCCAGGCAGCGTCCGATCAGGAACAATAATTCCGCATAGCGGTTTATCATCTCAAATCACCTCATCATTAGTTGGTGTTATTATCCAAGCACCCATGTATCCTTCGTTCCGCCGCCCTGCGAGGAATTCACGACAAGAGAGCCTTCCTGAAGGGCAACGCGGGTCAAGCCTCCGGGCACCACATAAGACGAATCGGAGCCCATAAACGTAAAGGCACGCAAATCGATGTGCCGAGGAGCAACGCGGCCGTCAGTCAGCGAAGGGCAGCAGGACAGCTTTATCGTAGGTTGGGCGATATAGCGCTCCGGATGCCGGGCGATTTTCTCCGCGAAGGCTTTAATCTCTTCTTCCGTAGCCGTAGGGCCGATCAGCATGCCGTACCCGCCCGACAAAGACCGCTCTTTGACAACCATATCGGAGAGGCGGGAAAGGACATATTCTCTTTCATGGGGCCGTGTCAGGATATAGGTTGGCACGTTATTCAGTATGGGCTCTTCCTTCAGGTAATAGCGGATCATATCCGGCACGAAGGCATATACCGCTTTATCGTCGGCAATTCCGGTTCCCGGAGCATTGGCCAGCGCGACATTGCCGGCAAGGTACGCGTCCATTAGTCCCGGTACGCCAAGCAAGGAGTCTTTGCGGAATACCTGCGGATCGAGAAATTCGTCATCGATACGCCGGTAAATGACATCTACTTGCCGCAGTCCCTGGCGGCTTTTCATATATACGATTCGGTCCTTCACGATCAGGTCATTGCCTTGAACCAGCCCGATCCCCATTTCCTGCGCCAGGAAGCAGTGATCATAATAGGCGGAGTTATAAATACCGGGGGTCAGCAGGACAACAAGAGGGTCTGGCTTGGAATGGGGAGCCAGGCTGCGGAGACTGCCAAGCAGGGCATTCATGCCGCGATCAATGCTGCGGACCCGATAATCGAAAAATAATTCCGGGAACAAGCTTGTCATTAAAGCCCGGTTCTTATAGACATAAGACAGGCCGGACGGTGTTCTCAGGTTATCTTCGAGTACGTAATACTCGCCGGATTTACCGCGGATAATATCGATGCCGGATAAAGGAATGTACACGCCGCCCGGAACATCGACGCCAACCATCTCGGGCACATAATAAGGGTTGTTCAGAATCATGTCGCTTGGAATGAGCCCGTCTGACAGGATGCTCTGCTCATGATAGATATCCCATATAAAAAGGTTTAACGCTTTAACCCTCTGCTGGATTCCTTGGCTTAGATGAGCCCAATCCTCGGAAGTAATCATTCTCGGCAGCAGGTCGAAAGGAATCGTTCTTTCCCGGGAGGAATCCTCGGGATTGTTGCTATATAAAGTAAAGGTAATTCCTTGCGTAACCATTTCCTCCTGCATCAAAGCGTCGCGGGACTTTAACTCTTCCAGCCCCATTTTGGCCAGCCGTTGCAGCATTGTCCCATAGTGAATCCTGCCTTTTCCCCGCCCCTCGAACATCTCATCGTAAAAAGCCGGATGCTCGTAATCAGCGAAGAGCTGGTTCATGTTATCCTTCATCATTAGCATGGCCATGATTCATATCCCTCCATTGTTTTTATTCCTTGGTCCATCTATTAGAGTGTCACTTTAACTAACATTTGGATAACACAGCAAGTATAGAGCAGAGGGTCACTGGATGTATGTCGAAACCCCTTGCTTAAATGTGTCTATTTTGTGACAATTTGATTTTGCATGTTTACTTCTAATTTTTGCTATATTCACTTCTTTGCTGGGATAGTAAGATATAGGAAATAAAAAGTGAGGTGCATGCATGAGGTTTACGATTCGAAGCAAGCTGCTGATCAGCTTCTTATCCGTTGCTTTTTTTGTGGCTGCGGTGAACATAACCGCGTACATTTACAACGACAAACTGAATCATTCCTTCGATAATCTCATAGACCAGCGGGTAGCCGTCCTGAATAAAGCAACGGAGATTCAGTACTTGGCCGTGCAGCAGACCAACAGTTTAAGAGGTTATCTGCTGACGCAGGATCCCGAGTTTATGGAGGAGCTGCGGACGTCGAATACCGCAATGACCGGACTTATCGGCGAGGTGGAGGATCTAATCGTCCGGCCGGAGGGGAAGGAATCCTTTCAGGAGCTGGCGAATAACGATGCTTCTTTTGTAAGAAGCTCTGAAGAGCTGCTGGCCAACCTGGAGAAGAATCATGATGAGGCGGCCGCTTTGGCTTATTTCAAAACAACGACACTCCCGTTAGGCGAGCAGTTAGGGCCGCTCTCCCAAAAGTTTGTGAAATACCAGCAGCAGCTGCTGGAAGAGGACCGGAAAAAGAACGCCTCCATGGTTAATTTCGTTAACACCTTGACGGCTATTCTTACGGTTATTACCTTTCTGTTAACCCTGCTTATCGGACTCCTGCTATCACACCGCATCACGAGCAATCTCTTCAGAATTACGAGCGTTATTACCGGATTTAATCATGATTCCAAAACATCCTCAAATATCCCGCATATTGAAGTTCGATCCCAAGACGAGATCGGAGATATCGCCCGGTCCTTTAATGAAATGGCGATTACGCTGAATAAGTACTCCATTCTGGAGCAGGAGCAGCGCTGGCTTGAGACGAATGTTGCCGATATGGCGACCCGGTTCCAAGGCGTTAATAACCTGGAGTCTCTGGCTCAGCTGTTTATTACGGCGATTACCCCGCTGGTTGATGCCAGCTATGGCGTGTTTTATCTGAAAGACGGCACGGGCCGGCGCCACCAGCTGAATAGATTGGCATCTTATGCGTACCAGCATTCGGCTATCGGTGTAGACTTCTTCCGGAACGGAGAAGGGCTTGTCGGACAAGCTGCCTTGGAGAGCCGCACCATTCTGCTGACCAATGTACCCGACAATTACATTCAAATCACATCCGGATTAGGGAAGGCGTCGCCTGCAAGCCTGCTCATTATGCCGGTTCAGTTCGAAGGGCAGGTTATCGCCGTCATGGAACTGGCGTCGTTCGGCACCTTTACTCCAATCCAGCAATCGCTGCTGCAGCAGGTATCCACTCACTTGGGAAGCGTGCTTAGCAGTCTGCAGGGACGCATGCAGGTCGAGCAGCTGCTGGCGGAATCGCAGGTGCTGACGGAAGAACTGCAGACCCAGTCGGAAGAGCTGAGAGGCATTAACGAGAAGCTGGAGGAACAGAACAAGAATTCCGAGCAGAAGACAAAAGAGCTGGAGAAGACGAAGACCCAGCTGGAGGAGAAGGCCAGGCAGCTGTCGCTCAGCTCGCAGTACAAATCTGAGTTTCTGGCGAATATGTCTCATGAGCTTCGGACTCCGCTGAACAGTTTGTTGATCTTGTCCAACATTCTGGCGACCAATACCGAAGGCAACCTAAACGATCATCAAGTGAAGTACGCCCATACCATTCATCAATCAGGCAATGACCTGCTGCAGCTGATTAACGACATTCTCGATTTGGCGAAGGTGGAAGCGGGCAAAATCGATCTCGTGCACGGCAAAGTTTGTCTTCATGAGATTAGTGAGTTCGCCGAGCAGCAATTCCTTCCCGTAGCCCATCAGAAGGGACTTTCGTTTAAGACGGTAGTCGATGCCGATCTGCCGCAGTCGCTATACACGGATGAGCAGCGGTTAATGCAAATTATTAAAAACCTGCTCTCGAACGCTTTTAAATTTACCGAACGGGGCGAGGTAAAGCTGCATATTCACTATGCGCAGTCGGGATCGCGTGCAAAAGGAAGCATCGGCTTCTCAATCATCGATACCGGTATCGGCATCCCGAGGGAGAAGCAAGAGCTGATCTTTCAGGCTTTCCAGCAGGCGGACGGAACGACCAACCGGAAGTACGGCGGCACGGGGCTTGGTCTCTCGATCAGCATCAATATGGCGCAGCTGCTGGGCGGCACCATTCATGTAACCAGCGTGCCGGGTAAAGGAAGTGTATTCACGCTGACTCTTCCGAGTGAAGAGGCGTCCGAGAGCGTGGGCGGCTCATCCATCGTTCAGCAGGAATCCGCCGCGGCCATCGCCGAGCTCATGGAGCCGGAAAGAGCTAGAGGGCCGGAAAGCGCTGACGCCGGCTTGGACGATGCGGTCTGGATAGGCAAAAAAGTATTGATTGTGGACGACGATATGAGGAACATTTATGCCACTACCATCGCCCTTGAGAGCAAGCAAGTAGAAGTGCTTTTTGCCGAGAATGGACTTTCGTGCTTAAAAGTGTTGAAGGAACATCCGGACGTGGATCTTATCCTGATGGATATTATGCTGCCTGAAATGGATGGCTACGAGACTATGCGCACGCTGCGGCAAATGCCGGGCTTTGGCGATCTTCCGATTATTGCCTTAACGGCCAAAGCGATGAAGGACGATAAGGACAAATGCCTGGAAGCAGGCGCATCCGATTACATGAGCAAGCCCGTCAAGCTGGAGCAGCTGTTTGCCCGCATCCATTCTTGGCTGAGCAGATAGGTGGTAAGGCGTCATGTGTACGAATGAGAAGGAACCAATGGATGAACTTGAGCAGCTCGAGATTGAACTGCTGCTGGAGGCGTTGTATCGGTATTACGGGGTTGATTTCCGGAACTATGTAATGCCGACGATCCGCCGAAGAGTATGGAATCGGATTCGGACGGAACGTCTGAGGACGATTTCCGGCCTGCAGGAAAAGGTGCTGCATGACCGGCAGGCGTTCAATCGGCTAGCTAATGACTTTTCCATCAATGTTACCGAGATGTTCCGCGACCCCAGCTTCTTCAAGACATTCCGGGACAAGGTAGTTCCGCAGCTGAAGGATTATCCCCGCATCCGCATCTGGCATGCGGGTTGTTCGACCGGAGAAGAAGCCTACTCCATGGCGATGCTGCTGCATGAGGAAGGACTGCTGGAGAAGACAAGAATTTACGCGACCGATATGAACGAAGCGGTTATTGAGGAAGCCAAGCTGGGGTCCTTTCCTCTCGACCGCTTGGCCTCGTATTCCCATAATTACGCGCAGTCAGGCGGCAGGAAATCGATCAAGGAATACGTATCGGTTACGAGCGGCCGCGCGGAATTCCGTCCTTTTCTAGGGGAGAAGATTACGTTCGCCCAGCATAATCTGGCGGTAGACGAGTCCTTTAACGAATTCCATGTCATTATTTGCCGCAATGTCATGATTTACTTTAACTCTTATTTGCAGAACCGCGTGCATGAATTGTTTTACGAGAGCTTGTCCCCTTCCGGTTTCCTTGGTCTGGGGCATAAGGAGAGCATAACCTTTACCAGCTTCACAGACTGTTACAAGGAGATGGAAGCAAATGAGAAACTTTACCGCAAAGTTAAATAGCGCCGTATCCAAGGTGAATATTCTGATGGTCGACGACCGTCCGGAAAATTTGATTGCTCTTGAAGCGATTCTGGCTTCCCCCAACTATAGTCTGTACTCCGCACATTCCGGCGAGGAAGCGCTGCGGCATGTGCTGACGACCGACTTCGCCGTTATTTTGCTTGATGTCCAGATGCCAGGGATGAACGGCTTCGAAACCGCCAGCCTGATCAAGATGAGAGAACGCTCGAAGCATGTGCCCATTATCTTTATTACGGCGATTAGTCAGGCGGCCGAGCATGTTAAGCATGGCTATTCGGTGGGGGCGATCGATTATATTTTCAAGCCTTACCATGCCGAAACGTTAAAAATGAAAATCGAAGCCTTCGTTCAGCTGTATCAATACCAGGAGCATATCAAGCTGCAGAATGAACTGTTGAAGGTCATTGGCGAAACCTCGAACGATACCATTGTCACCGTTGATGAAGCCGGCATTATGCAAACCTTGAATCCCACGGCAGCCAGAATGTTTGGTTATGCTCCGGACAAGCTGACGGGCCGTCCAATCGACGATATCGTCCCGGCTCTGTCCTCCTTCCTTCATGCCGAGACGAACCATGGCGCAAGATTAATCGAGACAACGGCGCTGCGCAAAGATACGATCCCTTTCCCCGTGGATGTTCAGATCGGAAAGACAAGTATTGTGGGGAAGCAGCTTTTCGTCTGCTCGATCCGCGATGTGACCGACCGCAAGATGATGGAGGAGGAGCGGTTTCGCAAAATTTTTGACACGACTCCTTGCTTAATCGCCTTGAGATCATTAAAGGATAAGCGTTATATCAATGTGAACGAGAGCCTGCTGCAAGCGATGGGCTATGAAGGGAATGAAGTCATTAATCAATCGGCGGACATGCTTCAATATATTGTAGACTCGGACGATAAGGGGGCTGAACGTCATGATCCATGGCAGCCGGCGCGTAATATTCGGATTCGGTACATGACGAAGACGGGGGACCTGCGGGATGGATTACTTTCGAGCGAAGTTATGCAGGTTCATGGCGAGGACTGCCTGCTCAGCGTGGTAACGGATATTTCGGAACGCGTGTTTTGGAAAAGGAGATTACCCGTCTCGACCGGCTTAATATTACAGGGGAGATGGCTGCGGGTATCGTGCATGAAATCCGCAACCCGATGACGACCGTCCGGGGCTTCCTTCAGCTGTCGAGAAACAATCCGTCGAAGGAATACACCGACATTATGATTGAAGAGCTGGACCGGGTACATAATATTGTGACGGAGTTTCTATCCGTGGGCGCACAGGCTCCAACCAGACGCAGCTCGAAGCACATTAATACGGTAATCGAGACGCTGTACCCGCTCATTCAGTCGAAAGCGTTAACCGGCAATCATGATATTTCCCTCGATCTGGGAGAATGCCCGCCGATTCAGCTCGATGAGAAGGAGATTCGCCAGCTGGTGCTTAATCTGGTATTAAACGGTCTGGATGCGATGCCTTTGGGCGGTCGTTTGAAAATCAGGACTTACTCGGACAGCAAGCAGGTCGTTATGGAGGTCAAGGATCAAGGCGGCGGCATTAAGGAAGAGTTTCTTGCGAAGCTGGGAACGCCGTTCTTCAGCACCAAGGCTAGCGGCACTGGCCTTGGCTTATCTGTCTGCTACGGCATTGCCGCCCGGCATGACGCCGTCATTAAGGTGCAGACCGGCGAGCAGGGCACGACGTTTTTTGTGCATTTTAGTTTGTAATCTTATGGGGAAAAGACCATACCTCCTGCGTGGCAGGGAGGTATGGTCTTTTTTGCGCTTGTGCGGCAGCACGCCGCCTGCGTTATCGTCAACGGTTATCCTCGGGGAACGCTATATGACTAGTTGCTTGAAGTGAAGCAATTCGCCAACGTTGTACAAAGTGCAGCATAATGGGGCGAATTAGTCTGGTAAAAGGAAATATCCTGCTCGGACTGCAGGATATTAGAGAAAGTTAGCCTGGCTAGGCTCAAATCGGCGAAATATCATGCATTCCGTACAGCATAATTTAGTCGCTCAAAGCAAAACAGGCAAATATATTGTATTTCGTGCAACGTCCCCCAGCTAGCCTGCAGCCTGCTTGACCTCCCCTACAGCTGAAGCTTCTTCATCCCGTTCATGTACTTGCGCAAGGCCTCCGGAATACGGATCGATCCATCCTCCTCCTGATGAGTTTCCAGCAGAGGGATGAGGATCCGCGGCGAAGCAACAGCCGTGTTATTAAGAGTATGGCAAAATCTTAGCTTGCCGTGGGCATCCCGGTAGCGGATGTTCGAGCGGCGCGCCTGGAAGTCGAGCAGGTTCGACGACGAATGGGTCTCGCCGTAAGCTTGGCGGCTTGGCATCCAGGTCTCGATGTCGAATTGCTTATAGGTTTTTTGCGACATATCTCCCGTGCATACCGCCATAACGCGATAAGGAAGCTCAAGCTGCTGCAGAAGATCCTCCGCATTTTGCGTAATCTCTTGCAGCATCCGCTCCGATGCCTCTATGCTATCCTCGCAAATAATGACTTGCTCGACCTTCGAGAACTGATGAACCCGGTATAAACCATGCACATCCTTGCCCGCCGAGCCCACCTCGCTGCGGAAGCAGGTCGAGGCGGCTGCCAGTCGAATCGGCTTGCTGACATCCACGATTTCATTATCGTAGAACGAGATAAGGGGAACCTCCGACGTGCCAACCAGGTATTTGTCGCCGCCATCGATCCGGTAGGTCTGCTCCTCTCCAAGCGGGAAGAAGCCGGTATTAAACAGGGCTTCCTTGCGCACCATCAGCGGTACCTCCAGCAGGGTGAAGCCTCTGGCCATAAGCAAATCGAGCGCAAGCTGCTGTACGGCACGGTGCAGGGCAGCTCCGGCTCCGGTCAAATAATAGTTGCGGCTCCCGGCCGTTTTGACCCCGCGGGGGATGTTAATCATTTGGTGAAGCTCGCCAAGCTTTACGTGATCCTTGATTTCAAAGCCAAAGCCCGGCGGCTCGCCAACTCTTCTTACCTCGACATTATCCTGATCCGACTTTCCGATCGGCGTGTCCGGCGATACGATGTTCGGAACAACCTGCATAAGGTCCGCGTACTCGGCTTGAACGGCTCTCTGCTCTGTCTCCAGGCTGGCGATGCGTTGGTTAATTTCTT
Source organism: Paenibacillus glycanilyticus (assembly GCF_051200795.1). NCBI lineage: Bacteria > Bacillati > Bacillota > Bacilli > Caryophanales > Paenibacillaceae > Paenibacillus > Paenibacillus glycanilyticus. The sequence goes on along the minus strand of NZ_CP195155.1, from coordinate 6,611,979 downwards.
TCATGTGAAGCTTTTTCTGCTCCACATCCTTCTCTTCGCTGCTATAAATGGATAGGTTAATCTCTTGAATGGTCTGATTCCGTTCCTGACGCAGCTCCTCAATGTCCTGCTGCAGTCTCCGCCGCGCATCGTCCACCTCCACAAGCTGCGAAATGGAGATTGCGATCCCTTTCCGGTCTGCGACCGTTTGAACCTCTTCCCGGTTGTTTCTGATCCACTTGATGTCTAGCATGGCAACTCGCTCCTCTTCAATAAGAATACAAAAAAGCGCTCTAATCATCCGATTGGGACGAAGAGCGCTTGTATTCTCGCGGTGCCACCCAAATTGATTAAACCGCTTTACCACGGTTTAATCCACTTAGTTCCGCGGTAACGGGCGGGTCCGGTTTACTTAGGGAGAACGGTAATTCCCCTTGACGAGAACGCCTCCGAGTTGGATTCTCTTCATCGGCCTAATTTCGTTTGAATTTTTACTAGTATAGCTTATGCTGCTATTTTTATTCAAGTGCGAATTTAAAAACCTGCGGGTTAATGCTGCTGAACAGGGGCAAGAGAGTAGAAGCGCTCGGTTTTATCCAACGTTTCTCTTACCTTCTCATCCCACACGTAACTCAGTTCAAACGTCCCCTCCTGGAAGAAAAGCGGGAACCGGCGGGCAAACCAGCTTTGCATCGGAAGCTTTAAGGCTTCATCCTTGTTCACCCAGAGCAGCTCGCCTTCGGGAGGGCTCTCGAGCAGCGTGCCTTCAAACGAAGTCGCCAGGTAGTTGAAGACCATATATCTCAGGTTCGTGGTGGGATCGCAAAATTCCTCGAGGCCTTTATAGATGATGTCCTTTACGATTAAGCCGGTTTCTTCCCGTACTTCGCGGATGGCGCCATTCACGAGGCTTTCCGGGAAATCCACCTTGCCGCCGGGGGCGATATAACCGGGAAAACCCTTTTGGTCTGGCCTATTGATTAAAAGTACCTTATCCTTATCTTGAACCATACACATCGTATACATTTTATAGGTAATGGACATGCTGTGCCGCCGCCTATTCTATCTAGGATTGATAGATTTATTGTACCACAGTGCCTATGCGGTACTCCTATTTTAGTTATAAATAAGTTTACCCTTGCCGGACAGGAATCCGCTCTGCTATATTTGTTAGTAACAAATTGTTATTATCAAAATATACATAAGAATAAATAAGGGTGTGAGCAGCTTGGAAAGGCTCGATTCAAATGGATTAACCGAGCGCGAATTTATGGAGCAGTATAAGCCGGGGGATTATGAGCGCCCTTCGGTTGCTGCGGACATGGTTATTTTTACGGTAACCCAAACGGAGGAAGGCAATTACCGCAAACTGCCCGAGAAGGAGCTTAGGTTGCTGCTTATTCAGCGGGGCGGTCATCCGTTTCTGGGGCAATGGGCATTGCCTGGCGGTTTTGTACGGCCACACGAATCAACGGAAGAGGCTGCGGTCAGGGAGCTCCGCGAGGAGACGGGAGTCGATAACGTTTATTTGGAGCAATTATATACGTTTAGCGATATCGGCCGGGATCCACGAACTTGGGTCATGAGCTGCTCTTACATGGCACTGGTGAATAGCGAAAAGTTAGAGCTGAAGGCAGGAGACGATGCGGCGAACGCTGCATGGTTTAAAGTATCGTACCGGCTGATCAGGGAGCAAAAGGAGTTTTTTGAGGGCGGATATGCAAGGACGCTGCAGTATGAACTCCTTCTGAGTTCCGATTATGCAGAGCTGACGGCAATGGTGGAGCGTACGGATACCGTTACGGAGGCAGCAACAAAAACCGCTTACAGCATAGTGAGCAACGACGGATTAGCTTTCGATCATGCCAAGATCATTGCCTATGCCATCGAACGTTTGAGAGGCAAGGTGAATTATACCGATATAGCCCTTCATCTCATGCCTAAGCTGTTTACGCTAACGGAGCTGCAGCAGGTGTATGAGGTTATTTTGGATAAAGAGCTTCTAAAGGCGGCGTTTCGGCGCAAGATTGCGGATATCGTGACGGAAACCGATCACTATACGGAAAACTCCGGTCATCGCCCATCCCGCCTCTATCGAAGAAAGATGGAGGGATTCCAATGAAATACAGCGTGGAACAATTGCAGAAGGAACATGCTGCTGGCAAAAGGGGCACGTTTCTGTTCTTCTGGGGGCACACGCCTTGCGAACCCGGAAAGATTGACAAAAGCTGCTTAAGCCAATGGTGGATAAGCCCATTCGTTATCGATGGGGTTCCGTATTCATGCTCCGAGCAATATATGATGGCGGAAAAAGCGCGGCTGTTTCAGGATGGGGAGATGTTGGCCGCAATCCTGCAAGCAAGTGGCCCGAAAGAGATGAAGGCTTTTGGCCGGGCAGTGAAAAACTTTGATAAATCCGTGTGGGAAAGCCGCTGCTTCGCGATTGTGAAGAAAGGGAACCTTGCTAAATTCTCGCAAAATGCTTTGCTTGGACTATTTCTAAAGTCAACGGATAACTCCATCCTGGTTGAAGCTAGCCCGCACGACAGGATTTGGGGTATAGGTATGGGGCAGTCGGATTCCAATGCAGCAAATCCGTTAGAATGGCGCGGAAAGAATTGGCTTGGATTTGCATTAATGGAAGTCAGAGATGAACTGTTTAACGAAAGAAGGGATAATCATGAACCGTAGAGAAATTGCACAGGAGACCCTACTTATCCAGCAGCAAGGCTATTACAACTATAATGGCATTCGAGTTAACATAGGGGAAGCGCAGAAGTTATCGGAGGACAAAAGCCGGCTTTTTACGCCGGAAGAGGGCGTAAGCATAATCGGTAATTTGCGGGTGCCGGTAAAGGGGGCGTCCCAACCATCTGTTTACGTCACGAATGAGGCTACTGTTCAAGCAATAATCCGCTATGCCGAAACAGGTGCCGAACGGGTCGGGGTGCTTAACTTTGCAAGCGCCAAGAATCCCGGCGGCGGATTTTTGAACGGTGCAATGGCACAAGAGGAGAGTTTGGCTGCATCAAGCGGATTATACGGGACGCAACTGCGTCATGAGCGCTTTTATTCTGCCAACCGGGCTTGCCGATCCATGATGTACACCGATCATGCGATTTATTCCCCTGATGTTGTATTTTTCAGGGATACCCGATTTAACCTTATTCGTCAGCCTATACGGGCCTCGGTGTTGACTCTTCCGGCAGTAAACTACGGGCAGGTTGTGCAGAAAGGCGAGAATAAGCTGCAAGCGGAACGCGTTATGAAAGACCGCATGCGGCTGGCGTTAGCTGTTTTTGCCCATCAGGGGGATACCAATCTCATTCTGGGTGCTTATGGATGCGGCGTATTCGGGAATGATCCGGTAAAAGTAGCAAATTGGTGGCATGATCTTTTGGAAGCCGAAGGTTACGGCACATGGTTCTCGACGATTACCTTTGCCGTACTTGATACGTCAAAGGACCGTAAATGCTATAACACCTTTGAGCGGGTGTTTCGAGTAAAGGAGCAAAGATCATAATGAGCGAACACGACATTATAAAACAAACGCGGCTGCCGGTAACGGTAAGCGGCATGGTGCGTAATCTGCGTAAGCTAGGCATACGGGAGGGGGACCATCTTCTCGTTCATTCCTCCATGTCCAGCTTAGGCTGGGTATGCGGCGGCCCGCAGGCGGTTGTGCAGGCTCTGCTGCAAGCCGTTGGGGCTGAAGGCACGCTGGTCATGCCGGCGCAGTGCGGAGACTGGAGCGATCCTGCCGAGTGGGGGAATCCCCCTGTTCCGCAGGAATGGCTAGAGATGATTTACAACGAAATGCCTGCTTTTGATCCGGCTGTAACGCCAACCCGGGGGATGGGGCGTATTGCCGAGCTGTTCCGGACTTATCCGGGCACGTTAAGGTCGGAGCACCCTCAGGTATCCTTTTGCGCGAACGGCAAGTATGCCGAATATATCGTGTCCGGCCATCCGCTAACGCCCCAGTTCGGGGAGGCGTCCCCGCTTGGCAAGCTGTATGCGGCAGGGGCAAAGGTGCTGCTGCTTGGGGCAGGCTTCGACTCCTGTACAAGCCTGCATCTTGCCGAGACAAGGATTGACCGCATGCCAACGAAAAAGATGGGAACGGCCATGCTGGTCGATGGGGAACGTTCTTGGCAGTGGTTCACGGATTACGCGTATGACTCGGGTGATTTCGACGAGTTTGGCGCGCAATTCCATAGCGAAGTTCAGCATGGCAAGGTAGGCCAAGCCGACTGCAAGCTGTTTGAGATGACGACAGCGGTTGATGCCGCGGTTCAGTGGCTGCCTAAGCATCGGCAAATCACTTAAAGGGAGAACGGGGCTGGCGATATGATCGAAAGATTGATGTTCAGGGCAGCATGGAAGGACGGACTTCAGGAGGAAGGCATAGCGGCCCTGCAGCAGGATGAGCAGGTTATCCGCCTCGTGAAGCAGGGGCGTTTGATGACGGCATCGGCTTTTTATTGGAATCATAATCTCTTTCTTTACTATGAATGCATGGACGGCAAGCTGGCCCCAGAGGAAGTTGCCGGTGCGGCGGAGCCTTATTTGAAGGATTGGCCGGGACTGGTTGAGCCCCGCAAATGGATTCGGATGATGGATGTCTTTCACTTTAACGAACCTGCCGATCGGGAGCATTGGTTTCGCAAGAATCCGGTGGAGAAGAGAGTGGGGCGCGTTGCCCATCTGAAGCCGGAGATGATTGGCAGCTACGTGTATTACCATTACCAGCTTCAGGAGGAGCGGGCGTTCTTTGGTCCCAAGTACGAGATTATCGGAATCCACGAGAATCTCCTGTTCGGCTATCAGGAATTCCCGAATGTGACGGAGGTGCCTGTTGTGCCCGGCCGTCTCCAGACAAAGGGAACGCCGGAGAATTGGAGCGACTCGAGAATGGACCTGCATTTCCAACCGTGGGAAGACGGGCATCTGTATTTCAAACCGATTGAACGGATTTATGCGTATTACATAGGCGATATTACCGTATAGAAAATAATGTAAAAAAGCCGTTCAGCCCTGTTGATCGGCCTTTTTTAAATATACAGATTTTATAATCCATATCCTGTAAAATAAAAGGGTAACTCTATTGTGGAGGTTGATGGAATGGATCAGGTCTTTGAAGCCATCCTGGTTAGCAAGCCCTCTTTCCAAGCGGTCGGAATCAGGTGGGAAGGAACGTTTGAGGAAGCGGGAGAGGGAGGCATCCGTGCCGTTCAGACGGAAGTGATTCGAAGGTTAGCGGAAATCAGGCATGTTGTTCACCCGGACATTTTACTCGGCTTATCCTATCATCATGAAGGCGACAGCTTTATTCATTATGCGGCTCTCGAAGTCGAACGGGTGGAGGATGTTCCTGAAGGTATGGACAGCGTAACCGTTCCGGCTCTGACTTATGCCATGACCGAGCACAAGAAGGAAGACAATATCGACTCCTCTTATACGAACATTTTCGCCTGGATTGAGAAGCAGGGTTATCCGTTGCATAAAGGGGATGTTACTCATTTTGAGAAATACCCGATGGCACAGGATCCTTACGCCAAAAACCCGGAGTTCACGATTATGATACCGGTTGATCCAAAAGCATAACGCTATGGTTACGGAGCCTCCGCAGATCTTGTCTGCGGAGGCTTTTAATTTTATCCCCTGGCAATGGCGGATACTATCGTTAACGGCAGGCCGGATTTGCGATACGATGCTACTTCATACTCATCCAGACGGCTGTCGGTAATAATCTCGTCAAACTCATCCAGGGATGCGAAAATCGCAAGCGAATTGTAGCTGAACTTGGTGGAATCGGCCAGCAGAATCGTTTTGCCCGCAGTCTCCATGGTGGTCTGCCGGACGCCGACAAGGTTCGGAGACCAAGCCATGGCGCCTTTCGTCAAAGAGACGGCCTCGCAAGTCAGGAATGCGGCATCGACAGTCAGCGACTGCAGCATTTTCTCCGCATAAAAGCCGTCCAGGCTATACGCCCATTTGCTTATTCTTCCTCCCGTGCAATACACGTCGAAGCTGCCGAATCTCTCCTCATTGGACAGCATCAGAGCCGTATGCAGATCACGGGTTATGATCTTAAGCCCTTTGAACCTCTCCAGTTCATCCACCATGGAAGCCACGGTTGTCCCTGCATCCAGAATAATGCTCATGCCATCCTGAATATGCTTGGCGGCTTCCTTGGCAATAGCCAGCTTCTCCGCCTTATGCTCGTTTGCCCGCTGCTCGTATTTGGCGCCCATGAACCGTTTTACCTTGACGGCGCCTCCATGGAAGCGCTGAATTTTACCTTCCGATTGCAGAAGATCGAGGTCGCGGCGAATCGTCATCTTGGAGACGTTAAACTGCTCGGCAAGCTCGAGGATCGTTAACTGCGGCTTTGAATCCAGTAGTATCATAATTTCGTGACGACGTGTTCCGATGAGCATAAATGATCTCCTCCTATTAGCTGCCTCAATTCTAACTCAACATGTTATGTATTTGTTCAATTGTGTGAAAATTCTGTATACAAACTTTCGTTTGTGTGATATAAGGTGAATATGAGGTTATTTCGTGTTACTTAAGTGTGACTTTAGTTTACTTAAAATTCAGAAAATTTGCTAGACCCTCATGAAAATCGTTGCCGTCCGTCGTTTATGTGTCATTTAACTTCACATTATATTTTATGAAGAGGTGAGCGTTTCATGTTCTTTCGTTATCAGGGAGAAGCTTATGACCGCCGTTTCCTGCCAAGATTGACGACCAAAGAGATTGCGGCCATGAACAAAGACGATGTACTGCTTGTGTTGCCCGTTGGCGCGGTGGAGCAGCATGGTCCGCATATGCCGGTGTTTACGGATACGCTGCTTGGCGAAGCGATGCTGGCTAAGGCTTTCGAGCATTTGCCCGAAGATTCGTCCATCTGGCTGCTGCCATCAGTGAGTTACGGAAAAAGCACCGAGCATGCCGGCCATCCGGGGACCATTACCCTGTCGGCCAAGACATTAATGGCGGTACTGGAGGATATCTCTTCTTCACTCGCCCGAAGCGGCTTCCGCAAGCTGCTGCTCTTTAATACGCATGGCGGCAATGCGGATCTGCTTGGAATGATGGCGAGGGAAATCCGGATAGCGACGGGGCTTGAGGTCTACCGGCTGGATCCCGGCGCAGTCGGTTACAGCGATTCCTTTACGGATGAAGCGGAAAAAGCATGCGGCATTCATGCCGGCGACGTGGAAACGTCTCTTGTTATGGCGACATGCCCGGGCTGGGTTCACGCGGAGCTTGCGCCCCGCGAGATGCCGTGGTTCCCGGATTCCCGCTATTTTTCGTTCCGGTCGCGGTCCTTTGCTTGGGTAATGGACGATATTTCGGGCAGCGGAGTAGCGGGAGACGCCACCAAAGCTACGCCGGATAGAGGGGCAGCGATGCTGGAGACGGCCGGGCCGCTCCTGGCGGAGGCACTGCTGCATATTGCATCGTTTGGTATGGCATCACTGAAGAGCGAATAGGGGGGGATTACCATGACAACAATGACGGGAGCCAAGGAATGGGTAAGGATGGAGCGGTTGTCCAAGGTATATCCGAACGGAACGGTAGCGGTCAAAGAGGTTGATCTGACGATCCACGAGGGAGAATTCCTTTGTTTCGTCGGTCCGTCCGGCTGCGGGAAATCGACGATCTTCAAGATGATTACCGGGTTGTCCAATCCAAGCAGCGGAACCCTGCAGGTCATGGGAGCATCGGCAAGCGTTGCCCGCAAGCGGTCCGATACGGCTTTTGTTTTTCAGGATCATACGCTTCTGCCCTGGAACTCGGTTATTGATAACGTGACGCTGCCGCTGGCGCTTCGCGGAGTACCGCGCAAGGAAAGACAGCGTGAGGCGGAACGCGTGCTCGAGATGGTTGGCCTGAAGGACCATATGCGCTCCATGCCGCGCGAGCTGTCCGGCGGGATGAAGATGCGGGCTTCGATTGCTCGTGCCTTGGTGGCGAGACCTAAGCTGCTGCTGATGGATGAACCTTTTGGCGCGCTTGATGAAATTACGCGCCAGACGCTGCAGATCGAGCTGCTCGAGCTATGGCGGCAGGATCCGGAAATGACCGTACTCTTTGTTACCCATAACGTATTTGAAGCTGTATTTCTGTCGACTCGCATCGCGGTTATGACCCCTCGTCCGGGTAAGGTATCTGATCTAATTGACGTGCCGGTACCGTTCCCGCGCGACGAGTCATTCCGTACAACGCCGGAATTTGGGCAGATTGTCCGTTCCGTGTCACAAGCCCTTAAGCATTAGAGAGGAGGAGAAACCATGTTGAAGGATTGGATGGTAGAAATGCGGGAAGCGGTCGGGGAGGAGAGGCTGCTGTCGGAACCGGGGCAGGTGGAGAAATTATCCAAGGATTATTACTGGTATTCCCCGGTACTGATCCCGCTGCTTCAGGATAAAAGGGCGGAGGCGATTGCCGTCCCGCATTCCGTGGAGGAGACGGCGAGCGTGCTCGCTTACGCCTGGAAGCACCGGGTTCCGGTGACAACCCGCGGCGCGGGTACCGGCAACTACGGTCAGGCGGTTCCGCTCGAAGGCGGCATTGTTCTTGATCTGAGCAAGCTCGACAAGGTCATTGAAGTAACCGATACTTATGCGCGCGTGCAGGCCGGAGTTCGGCTTGGCGGACTCGAGAAGCTTCTCCGTTCCGAGGGGAAAGAGCTCCGGATTTACCCGAGCACCTACGTGAAAGCAACGGTTGGCGGCTTCGTAAGCGGCGGCTCGGGCGGGATTGGATCGATAACCTGGGGCAACCTGTGGGACGGCAACGTGCTGGAGGCAGTCATCCTGACGGTGGAAGAAACGCCACGCAGGCTGACCGTCAAGGGAGACGATCTGATCGCTTATATCCATAATTACGGAACGACGGGCGTGCTTGTCGAGGTCGTTATTCCGATTGCGGCAAAGGTGGAATGGACGCAAACGGTTGTCCAGTTCGAAGATTTCGAATCGGCGGCACGGTTCTCTCATGCGGTTGCGCTGGATGATTCCATTCGCAAACGGCTGGTTGCTCCGGTCGAATGGCCGATCCCAACCTTTTTCAAGCCAATCGCCTCGAAGCTGGAAGCCGGCTGCAGCGCTTGTCTGCTGGAGACCGCGCATGGCAGCGAAGAGCGGCTTGCGGCGCATGCCGGAGAGTTTGGAGGCCGAATCGGCTACACCATTCCGCCGGAGCAGTACCGCAAGGTGATCGGGCTGTCCGATTTTACATGGAACCATACGACGTTATGGGCGCTTAAAACGGACCCGAAGCTGACTTATTTACAGGCAGGCTTCGATAAGGAGCGGTTCATTGACCAGATAACGCTTATTAAAGAGCAGTTCGGCGACGAAGTGCTGATGCATCTCGAATTTATCCGAACGGCTGGCGTTGTTGTCCCCGCGGCGCTGCCGATTGTCCGCTATACGACGCATGAACGTCTGTATGAGATTATTGCCTTCTTCCGGTCCATTGGCGTCCGGATTAATGACCCCCATACCTGGATTCTGGAGATGGGAGGACGCGGGGAGTGGGATGCGATGGTAAACGCCAAGCGTGCCAACGACCCCCGCGGACTGTTGAATCCGGGCAAGCTGCAAACGCCGGTTGAGAGTATTTCGAATCAGGAGGGATAAGCGATGCGAGAGGAGACAATGACTACCCCTGAATTATCGTTCGGGACGTCGGCAGGCACGAATACAACAAAGCTGCGTACCTCGTCACTAAAAAAAGTATGGAAAAGAATAGGCCCGCCGTCGATCGCCTTTATTCTGTTTATCGGCGCATGGGAGCTGTTCTGCCGGTTATCCGGCCTGAAGCCGTATTTGCTTCCCAAGCCTTCGGATATTGTACTGGCCGCCTCCGAGAACGCCTCGAATTTGTGGGTATCCGTATATACAACCATTACCGAAGCGGTGCTCGGATTCTTGCTCAGTATTCTTCTGGGCGTTGGTTTTGCCATTCTGCTCGCCAGCTCCAAGCTGATTGAACGAAGCATCTACCCTTACGCCATCATTATGCAGACGATTCCGATCGTCGCTATTGCCCCTATTATCGTCATCTGGTTTGGAGCCGGCATGAACGCCATCATTATTATCGCTTTTCTCATCGGATTTTTCCCGATGCTGTCCAACACCCTTATCGGTCTGAACTCAACCGACCACAACATGAAGAACCTCTTCTATCTCTATAACGCTTCTCCCTTGCAGACCATGATCCGGCTTCGCATTCCCGCGGCGCTTCCCTATATCGTGGCGGGCCTCAAAATCTCTTGTACGCTTGCCGTAATCGGCGCGATTGTCGGCGAATACATTGCCGGCATCGGCGGGGGTAATGGCGGACTTGGTTACGCCATTACCGTTGCGTCATCCCGCCTGCAGACGGCTTATCTGTTCGCCTGCGGCTTATCCGCATCCTTACTCGGCATTGCGTTCTTCCTGCTCGTGAACGCCTTCTCCAAGTGGATGCTGAGCTCCTGGCATGAATCCGAGATGAAATCTTCCGAAGGTTAGGGGTGAATTCTCTTGCACACAGAAACACTGGAAGCCATTAACGTCAAGCTGCCGCTGCAGCAAAGCGAAGAACTGTACACGGTTAAAGCGCGGGGAGGCCGGTGGACGGCGGTCGAGCGACAGGAGGGAGTTGTCGTCTCCTCGGAGCATTTGCCGATCCAAGGGCTCTCCTTCGACGAATTGAAGACAACGGCATTGCTCGATCTGGAGGGAAAAGTGATGCTGCCGGGCTTTGTAGATGCCCATATGCATCTCGACAAAGCGTACTCCCTGCCGTGGGTGCGCAACCGGTCCGGCACGCTGCTCGAGGCCATCGAGAATTACCGGGCGGCTGCGCCGGCCTTCACGAAAGAGATGATCCGCGACCGCATTGTGAAAGCCGCGCTGAGCTCGGCTTCCTTCGGCTCGGCGGTGCTCCGCAGCCATCTCGACGTGCCTGTGCATATGGGCCGCGAGATGGCGATGCGGACGATTGAAGCGGCGCTGGAGGCCCGGGAAAAGGTTAGCGGAATCGTTGACATTCAGTATTTTCCGATGTTCTTCTATGACCCTGCCTATGAACGGGAGCTGACGGAGTTTGCTTCCGAAACGCTCCGCATGGGCATAGACGGAATCGGCGGCGCCCCGCATCTGTCGCCTAATCCGGAGACCAATGTGGGCTGGGCATTCCGGCTGGCTCAGCTGTTCGATAAGCCAATCGACCTTCATACCGATGAATCGGATAATCCCGACATGAAAACGATCGATATTTACTGCGATTACGTGAAAGCAGGCGGTTACGGCGGCCGGGCAACAGCAGGCCATCTCTGCTCCTTGTCGGCGATGGAGCATAACGAAGCGGAACGGCTGATTGCGAAAATGGCGGATGCGGGCATAGCGGCGGTTACCTTGCCCGCGGTTAATCTCTACCTGCAGGGACGCGGCGACCGGGGCAACGTGCGGCGCGGCGTCACCCGCGTCAGGGAGCTTGAGGAAGCGGGAGTGACCATTGCCGCAGCCTCGGACAATATTCAGGACCCGTTCCATCCGTTTGGCAGAGGGGATCTGCTGCAGATTGGCTTAATGACCGCCTATGCGGCCCATTTGGCCAAGGAGGAAGATATCGTCACCGTGCTCCGCCTGCTGACGACCAATCCCGCCAAGCTTGCCGGCCTTACCCAATACGGAATTGCCCCGGGCAATCCGGCCAGCTTTGTCGTGCTGGACGCCTGCTCGGAGGAAGAGCTGTTCCAAGAGCTTCCGTCATCGCGGTGGGTGTACAACAAGTCGAAGTGGACGTTTGCTTCCATGCTGACCCGGTTCGGCCTGGAGCCTAGTGTCTCCGGCTCACTCGTTTAACTCTTGATTTTTCCATAAAGTCCGGTGTTTGTCCGCTGCCAGAGGGATGCACATATAGAGAAGAAGAGGATAGGCTTAGCTTTCGAAGTAAAAATCAATTTATTTTAGGGGGAAGAGAAACATGCTGACAAAGACGGGATCAAAGAAAACATTGGGCGGAATGACGGTGCTTCTTGCCGCGGCGCTTACGTTGTCCGCTTGCGGGGACAGCAAATCATCGGGGGATTCGAAGGAGCTGACCAAGGTCAGCCAGGTGACCAACTGGTTCGCGGAGCCGGAGCATGGCGGGCAGTATGCCGCTCTGGACAAAAACTTTTACAAGGATGCGGGTCTTGACATGACCATTCAATCCGGCGGCCCCGGCATCTCTTCCACCCAGATCGTAGCCGGCGGCAAAGCGGAGTTCGGCATGGGTCAGGCGGACGAAATCCTGCTGGCGCGTCAGAACGGCATTCCGCTTGTGGCGATCGCGGCGACCTTCCAGAAGAATCCGCAGGGCATCATGTTCCATAAGGGCCAGTTCAAGGACATTAAGGAGCTGAACGGCAACAAAATTTTCGTCGGCAGCGGCGTGGTGTTCTGGGAGTACTTAAAAAAAGCCTATAATCTCGATAAGGTGACGGAGATGAAGTATACCGGCTCGCTGGCTAACTTTGTAGCGGATCCGAAGGCGGCCACGCAAATTTATATTACCTCCGAGCCTTTCTCCATGCAGCAGGAGGGCGTCGACGTCGACTACTTCCTGAACTACGACCTTGGCTATAAGCAGTACGGCAACGTTCTTTATACAACCGAGGATTTCCTGAAGAAGCATCCGGATACGGTAAAAGCTTACGTAGAAGCATCCATTAAAGGCTGGGACTACTACAAGGATCATTCCGAAGAGATCAACAAGGTGATGCAGGAGAAGAACCCGGATCTGAAGCTTGAAGCGATGGCATATGGCGCTAAAGCACAGGAGCCGCTTGTGTACGGCGGCGATGCGGAGACCCACGGCGTTGGCTACATGAGCAAGGACATCTGGTCCGGCTTGCAGGCGCAGCTGGTGGAGATGGGACTCCTCAAGGATGCGGAGCCGATTGAAGACGTGTTTACGAACGAATATTTGCCGGGCACGGGCAAGTAATGAAAATCAGGCAACGGAGCCGCTGCATGCGGGCATGCGCGGCTCCGGCTTTTCTAGGGAGAGATCGCCATGGCTAACGTGCTTGTCATTTATTTCAGCGCATACGGGCATATTCACCGGATGGCGGAAGCCGCCGCGCAAGGCGCTGAAAGCGAAGGGCATACGGCAAGGCTGGTCCGTATCCCGGAGTTCCGCCATCCGGACAATGTAACTGCGCTGCTCGATCATCCGGACCGAAGACGGCCAGCGGCAGACAGCCGGCTATCCGGTACCTTCCGGGTTGGAGCCCGCTGGGAGAAATACGAAGCCGCCCAAGCTCTTCAGCAGTCGGTACGCGAAGCGGCGGCTGACGATCTTCGCTGGGCGGACGGCATTGTCTGGGGCTTCCCAACCTATTACGGCTCCATGCCGGCACAGGTCAAATCCTTCCTTGATCTGTCGGGCAGCCTGTGCGCAAGCGGGGAGCTGGAAGGGAAGCCGACCGGCGTGATGACAAGCGCCGGATCCATCCATACCGGCCACGAAGCGACAATCTTGACTTCTATCATTCCGCTGCTGCATTTCGGGATGGTATACGTCGGATTGCCGTATTCGCAAAATCCGGAATATTTGACCGCGGACGCCATTGGCGGTTCCCCTTACGGCCCCTCGACGCTGGCAGGCCCGGACAGCTCGAGAACGCCGGACGAGCGCGAGCTCCGGATGGCCGGGAGGCTTGGCGCGAGAGTGGCTAGATTCGCAGCAGCAACCAAAGGCATAAAATGAATGGCGGGGATACGATGACAATACCATTGGATTTGCTTGTTTCCGAGGTTAGGCTGCCCGGCAGCGGAGAATTAACGGATCTGGGCATCAAAGGCGGTAAAATAACGGCGGTCGGCAAGCTGGCCGGGGCAGCCGCCAGGAATGTCTTTCAGGCGCGGGGCAGACTGCTGCTGCCTCCCTTTGTTGAACCGCATGTGCATCTGGATACGACCTTAACGGCAGGCGATCCGGTATGGAATGAGAGCGGAACGCTGGCGGAAGGCATCTCGGTATGGGCTTCCCGCAAAAAGCAGCTGACCCGCGAAGATGTCCTTGCGAGGGCGGAGCGTACGTTAGAGTTGTTTATCGGCTACGGCGTGCTGTATCTTCGCGCGATGGTTGATATAGGCGATCCCAAGCTGACGGCGCTGCGAGCGGTGCTGGAGCTGAAGGACAAATACAGGGATCGCATGCATATGCAAGTGATCGCTTTTCCGCAGGACGGCCTTGTGGCCTGCCCGGAAAATGTAGCTAGGCTGGAGGAAGCGCTGCGGCTTGGGGCCGACGGCGTTTCGGCGGTTCCTCATCTGGAACGGACCCGCGAGGACGGGATATTAAGCCTCCGCAAGGCTTTTTCCCTTGCCGAGCGGTACGGTGCCTTGGTACACGTCTTCTGCGACGAGACGGACGATGAAGCCTCGCGGTACCTTGAAGTATGCGCCGCGCTTGCAATAGAGACCGGTCTCGGCAGCAAGGTGACGGCAGCCCATGCCAATGCCGCGGCTTATTACAATGAGCCGTATTTTCAGAAGCTGCTTGGGCTGGTGAAGCAGTCCGGACTTTCCATTGTGGCCTGCCCGCTGATTAACAGCGTTATGCAAGGCCGCTATGATACGTCTCCGAAGGGGCGCGGCATTACGCGGATTCAAGATTTTCACCGGGCCGGAGTTAATGTCGCTTTGGCGCATGACGATATCCGCACCCCCTTTTATCCGCTTGGAACGGGAAATCCGCTCGATGCGGCGCATATGGCAGCTCATCTTGCCCATATGTGCGGCCGTCGGGATCTTAACGATATAGCCGGCATGATTACGTACGGCGGGGCAAAAGCAATGGGGATCGCAGGCTACGGCTTTGAGCAGGGGGGACCGAAGGTTGGCGATCCGGCTTCCTTCCTGCTGTTTGATGCCCCCGATTCCGCTGAGTTAATCCGTACCCGGTCTGCTCCGCGATATGTATTTCATCAAGGCCTTCTGGTTGCGGAAACGGCGCCTGCTATTACAAAGCTGCTGCACGCGGCGAGTGGCGAAATGGCATACTCAAGAATTGAAACGGGAGTAAGATTATAAAATTTTAACCAAATTTTAGGTCAACGCGACTATTCAAAACGATGTTTATCTCCTTGATAATCGGGTGTAATCGTTATTGAGGAGGGATTCAAATGATTCGCAATCAGAGGCTTAGTCTTGTAAACAGGCCATTTAAAATGGTTATTTCCGTTTTTCTTGCCTTGCTTCTGTTCGGCACAACCGTTGTGCCGGCCTTTGCAGCCAGTCCGGGGAAAACCGTCAACGCGTCCGCTACTCTGGCCTATAGCCTGAAAGGGCTTAGGCACAACCTGGCCGTCCAGAAGGCCTACATCGCATCCAAGTATCTTTACGTCACCCAGCGCTCGGGAGGGACAGTGTATCTGTCGAGACTGCTCATGAAGGGCAGCACCGCCACCTACGTGGACGAAATGACCATTACCAATTCCGGTCATGGCCAGACGCTGGATATGTACACCTACAAGGATGTCGATTACTTCTACTTTAGTTCAAAAGCGGACCCGTCCACCTCGTACGACTGGTCGCTTCAGGTTGCGCGGCTGAAATACTCGGCGGGCAAGAAGTACGATTATACGGGTCTTCGCCGGTTCACCTACTTGAATTATGCGAATAAGACCGGCAAGCGTTTAGGCGATACCTATCGCGTGGACGGCGGCGGGAACAGCGACTATACGATTTTCCGCGTACAGACGTCCCAAGGCTCGGTTACATGGTCCATCTATAATACGGCAGCCTTAAACAAGCTGTTGGACGGCAGCGAACAAGTTCGGATGGACAGCGCTGCAGCTAAAAAAGCCTGCGTAGCCAGCTTCACCCAATCGGGAAGCCGTATCGTCAGGCCAAACGGATCGTTCCAGGGCATGGATATGCTAGGAAGCACGAAGATCTTTACGTCGGGCGGGGCGGAAGGGCAGACGCCGAGCATCGCCTTGATGTCGCAAACAGGCGCATACAAGTCCCTCGTTAAGATCACGAATGTGGGGAAACATGAGATTGAAGGCGTGCAAACGAAAAACGGCAGGGTTTACTTCACGATCGTAACGGACCCAAAAAACAAGAAAAACACGCAGAAGGTGTATTACGTGCCGGAAAGCAAATTTAATTAAGTTATACAAACAGGGCTGCCCCGCAAGCAATCTGCTGCGGTGGCGGCCCTGTTTGCATAACTGGAGGACACGCCGCATAAGACGTAAGGTAGCTTTACTTCGGCAATAGGGAGGGAACAAGCGGTGAGCAAAAGGTTCCTGAATTCTCCGACCGCCTATGCGCTTGGGATGTTTGCGATGATGGTCCCAAGCCAGGCCTTTGCGTCTTTTTTCAACTACTACTATGTGGAAAAGCTAGGGCTTAGCCTTGGGCTGGCTACGATAGCACGCACGATCTATCTGATCTGGGATGCGGTCAATAACCCGATGGCGGGCTATCTCTCCGACCGGACCCGCACGAAATACGGCAGGCGCAGGCCTTGGATCTTTTTCTCCACGCCTGCGTTTATGCTTGTCTTCATCATGGTCTTCTCCGTCCCGAAGGGACTTGGCAATACGGAGCTGTTCGCGTGGCTGCTTACGTCGCTGATTCTGTTTGAAGGAATTGCCACACTGCTGTGGGTGAACTACGGAGCGCTATTTCCGGAGCTGTTCGAAGGAGACCGGCTTCGGGCGAAGGCGTCCGCCGTCCAGCAAGGCTTTCAGATTGTGGCTATTCTGATCGGAACGGCAGTGACGCCGATTCTATACGGATGGATCGGCTTTGGATGGATGTCGGTTGTTTATTCGCTTGTATTCGGTATCTTCATGACCTGGTTCGCTTTGTCCGTCCGGGAGAAGGAGAGCACTCATCAGGAAGCGCCTCTGCCGCTGATAGCCGCCTTCCGGGAGACGCTGACGAATAAGCCGTTCTGGATCTTTAATATAGCGGGCTCCTTCGCCCAGACGGTGAACGGCCTGCTTGCCGCCCTGCTTCCTTTCTATGCGAAATACAACCTGCATATCTCGGAGGGCGAGGTGTCCATCCTGATGGGCGCCGTCTTTGTCTCCATTATCCCGCTTGTCGCGGTCTGGTATCTGATCTCCCGCAGGCTTGGCGGCCTACTCAGCTGGCGGCTGGCGCTCGCCGTTTACGGGCTTTCCGTCATTCCTCTATGGTTCGCGGGCAATCTTGGCAGCGGTATTCTCGCCGGCATTCTGGTCGGCTTCGGGATGGCGGGGTTCCTTGTTACGCCGGCAATGCTAAGCGGCCGGATTATCGATCTCGACGCGGAGCGGACCGGCAGGCGCAGAGAAGGAATTTATACGGCGGTAGCCGGGTTTATTACGCGGTCCAGCGGCTTGATCGCGGCGGTGGCCTTCTGGATTGTTGGCCTTATGTACGGCTACCAGAGCGGCGACGAGCCGGGGTCGCAGCCGGAGACGGTATTCCGGGTGCTAATCTGCGTGGTTCCCCTTATTTTGCTTGCGGTATCCTTTGTCATTTCCTTGTTCATGAAGAATTTAGAGGAGCCGGGTCAATCGAAACGTCCGGTGTGATATGATAATGGCAAAATCAAACCAAGGGGAATCGCATGAAGCAAGTAACGATTGGCATGTTCGCGCATGTGGATGCGGGCAAGACCACGCTGGCGGAACAGCTTCTTTATCATACGAACAGCATACGGGAGCGGGGCTGGGTCGATCATAAGGATGCCTACCTCGACAGCCACGATATTGAACGGGCGAGAGGGATAACGGTGTTTGCGGATCAGGCCGTTATGACCTATAACGGCGCGACTTATTACTTGATCGATACGCCGGGACACGTCGATTTCTCGCCGGAGATGGAGCGCGCGGTCCAGGTGATGGATTATGCCGTCCTGGTCGTGAGCGCCGTGGAGGGCGTGCAGGGACATACGGAAACGGTCTGGCAGCTGCTTTCGAAGCACCGCGTGCCGACGTTCTTTTTTATCAACAAGATCGACCGGACCGGGGCTGACGTTAACCGCGTAATGGAGGACATTCAGCAGCATCTAACGCCGGATGCTTGTCTGATCACGGACAGCTTTGCCGGCGGCGTTGCGGGAGAGTCGTTAGTGGAGAGCCTGGCAGAGAGGGATGAGCGGCTGCTCGATGCGTTCCTCGCGGGCGAAGGCGATCAAGCCTTCTGGCTGCAAGCTTTGCGGGACATGGTAAAGAGCGGCAGGCTGTACCCCTGCGTTAGCGGTTCGGCCCTGCAGGATACCGGCGTAAAGGAGTTTCTGGAGCAGCTTCATCTGCTTACGACGGTCGATTATAACGGACAAGCTCCTTTTGGAGGAAGAGTCTATAAAATCCGTCATGACAAGAGCGGTACCCGGTTAACTTATATCAAGGCATTAAGCGGTACCCTTAAGGTGCGAGAGGAGCTCTGCTACAGCGGCGGGGCCGGGCAAATCTGCGAGAAGGCAACCAGGCTGATGCTTGTGAACGGCAGTAAAATGCAGGCGGTTGATCAGGTATCGGCCGGGGATCTGTTTGCCGTTATCGGGCTGTCCGAAGCGGATGCGGGACAAGGCGTAGGCCTTTATTCGGACAAGCTGTCCTATGATCTGGTGCCGGCGCTGACATCGAAAGTCATTTTCTCCGAAGGCCTCCCCGTGAAGGATGTGCTGAAGGCGTTCCGCATTCTGAATGCGGAGGATCCGTCTTTGAACGTCGTCTGGGAGGAGAGCCTGCAAGAGATTCATATTCACGTGATGGGCGTTATTCAGCTCGAAGTGCTGCAGCAGCTGGTGAAGGAACGTTTCGGCTTTGACGTGGTGTTTGGCAGCCCGGAAATTCTGTACAAGGAGACCATCTCGAGTCCGGTAAAAGGTTACGGTCATTTCGAGCCGCTCCGGCATTACGCCGAAGTGCATCTGCTCTTGGAGCCGGGCGAACGGGGGAGCGGCATCACGTTCAACAATGCGGCCCATGTGCATGACCTGAGCATAGGCAATCAGAATCTGATCGAGACGCATCTGTTCGAACGCGAGCATCATGGGCTATTGACGGGCAGTCCGCTAACGGATGTGCGGATTACTTTACTTACGGGCGCCGCCCATAACGAGCATACGCATGGCGGCGATTTTCGCGAGGCAACCTTCCGGGCACTCCGGCAGGGGCTCGAGAAAGCGGATAATCTGCTGCTTGAACCGTTTTACGAGTATAAAATCAAGGTTGAGCTGGACCATCTGGGCAAGGTGTTGTCGGATTTGCAGCGCGCTTCCGGCCAGTTCGATCCGCCTCAGACCACGCAATCCCATGCGGTGGTTGCGGGCCTTGTGCCAGTCGCGACTTTTATGGATTACAGCACGGAGCTGGCCGCTTTCACGCATGGCCGGGGCAGCATTCAGTTGGTCTTCGCCGGATACGACCGCTGCCATAACGAGCAGGAGGTCATTGAGCGGAAAGGCTACCGGAAGGACGCGGATCCTTTATATACGTCTTCGTCTATCTTTTGTGCGAAAGGGGCCGGTTATGCGGTGCCTTGGGATGAGGCGGAGGCAAAAATGCATTTGCTCTAGCTGCTGCAATTGAATGGTTAAATAAAAGGAAAAGCCGTTTTCCCTTAGTGAGGGTAAACGGCTTTTATAGCTTCGAGCATCGCTGCTGCCTTCTCGGGATTGTGCATTAACGCCTTCCTGTATTCGATCATCCAGTCGAGCGTTTCGAGGATCTGATCGTATTCGGCTTTTTTGCGCTCAATCTCGTCTTTCTTTTGTTCCATCCATTCGATGATCTGCTGATGCGTCTTCGTATTCGTATCCTGATCCTGAAAGACCTCCTTTAATTCGGCGAGCGAACAGCCAAGGCCTTGAAATTTTTTGATCATCCGCAGACGCTCGATCGCCTCTCCGGTATAGCTGCGATAGTTGTTTTTCTCCCGCTGGACGTGGCGGTTGTCGAGCAGGCCTTCCTTTTCGTAAAATCGGATCGCGTGGACGGATAAGCCCATTCTCTCCGCTAACTCTTGAATTTTCATGCTTCTCTCTCCTAAAAAGAAATACCATTATCGGGGTCTTGCCTTAGAGTTCACTCTATAGTTTATGCTGTAGTTGTTCGATTCATCAACTACTTTTCTATCTATAAGGAGTGATCCACTATGCGTATTTTCGTAACAGGGGCAACCGGCTATATTGGTACGGAAGTTGTTCGAGAGCTGATCGAAGGCGGTCATGAGGTTGTGGGGCTTACCCGTTCCGATAAAGGCGTTGCCTTATTGGAAGCGGCCGGTGCGGAGGCGCATCTTGGCACCCTTGAAGATCTCGACAGCCTTCAGCGCGGCGCGGCTGCCGCGGACGGCGTCATTCATTTGGCATTCCGTCATGATTTTTCGGATTTTGACGGCTCGCTTGCTATGGATCTTCGCGCCGTTGAGGCGATGGGGGCCGTGCTTGAAGGCTCCGGCAAACCTTTTGTCATTACGGCTCACGCGAACGGTATGGCATCGGAGGAGGCGGTATTGGGACTAGCCGAGCGCGGGGTGCGGACCTCTATTGTGTCGCTTGCGCCTTCGGTGCATGGGGAGCGGGATAAAGGCTTTGTACCGCAGCTCATTCAGACGGCCCGTGAGAAAGGGTTCTCCGCTTACATTGGCGACGGGGCAAACCGCTGGCCGGCCGTGCATCGCATCGATGCGGCATCCTTGTTCCGGCTCGCCGTGGAAGCGGCGCCGGCGGGCTCAAGGCTGGATGGCGTTGGCGACGAAGGGATCGCGTTCCGCGACATTGCCGCTGTTATCGGACGGCATCTGAACGTGCCGGTACGCAGCATTTCCCGCGAGGAGGCTGCCGGCCACTTCGGTTTCCTGGGCATGCTCGCAGGTCTTGATTTTCCTAGATCCAGCGCAGAGACGCAGAAGCTGCTCGGCTGGAAGCCCGTTCATCCGGGACTGATTGAGGATCTGGAGCAGGGGCACTATTTCAGCAAATGATCGGCGCTATCGAGGACCTTTCCTGTTTTTGAGCAGGAGGGGTCTTTTTTATGGGTCTTGTACCCATAAACGCTTGTATATTGCTTGGCATATACGAAGCTTGATACACTAATAAGTGATTCATCAATAAATAAAATACAATTAACAGGAGCTTAAGACGATGGCGAAAAAGGATACAGCGTCGGTAAACCGGAGGACGGAAATTATTTCGGCGGCAATCGACGTATTCGCGGAGTGCGGCTATTACCGGACAACTACAGCGCAGGTGGCACAGCGGGCGGGAATTTCGCAGCCCTACGTATTCAAGTTTTTTGCAACGAAGGAGGCATTAATGCTGGCAGCGCTTGAGGTGTCCTGGGAAAGAATCGCGGAAGCGTTCAACCGGGTGGTAGATACGGCGGCACCGGATCAGCTGGAGCGGGAGCTTATTGAAACATACGAAGAAATTTTGGCCGCCCACCGGCAGGAGACGCTGCTGCAGATGCAGGCCCAGACGATGCAGGAGGAGCCTATTCGCGCCGCTATGCAGACGGGATTGAGGGAAGTGCGCCGCATTGTGCTGGAGGCGTTTACTGCCAGCAAGCTTGCGAATCCGGAGGAAAGAACGATGCTGTTCCTCGCGCGCGGCATGCTGTGCAATATATCGATGGCACTTGGCGTTCCGGAGTTAATGGATAAATAAAGGGGCTGCCAAGCCTTGAAAAATAGTGATTGATCAATCACTAACTAAATGATATAGTGAATTCATCGATAAATAGTGATTGATCAATCACTAAATAAAAAGGAGTGGCTGAAATGAAAAAAGCGGTTGTTATTGGAGCGACGGGCGGCACGGGTGCTGCGATTACGGAGGAATTGGTGAGCCGGGGAATTCCGGTTGTGGCGTTTGGACGATCGCGGTCGAAGCTGGAGAGTTTCGCGGCAAGATTAGGGCATCCGGCAAATCTGGCGCTGGCCGTGGGAGATGCTTTCAAAGCAGATGATGTCGAGAAGGCATCGCGCGGCGCCGAAGTGATGTTTCATTGCGCGAATGTTCCTTACCACGAGATGAAGGAGCGGCTTATTCCCCTTGGGGAAGCGGTTATGGAGGCGGCAGACCGGCTTGGCCTCAAGGTCGTTGTCATCGACGGTATTTATCCGTACGGAAAAAGGCAGATGGAGCGGGTGACCGAGGAGCATCCGAAGCAGCCGCATACCCGCAAAGGGCGGACGCGTCTAAAATTTGCCGAAATGGTGTTTGACGCCAGGTGGCGCCAGGCCCGTCCTCTTATTGTCCGGCTGCCGGACTATTACGGACCAACCGCCAATGAAGCTTCTTATCTCGGTTCCACGCTGGAGGCTATTGCGGCCGGCAAGATGGCCTTCTTCATCGGGAACATGAATGTACCGCGCGAATATGTCTATTTGCCGGATGCGGCGAAAATGATTGTTGAAATTTCGCTGCGCGATCAAGCTTACGGCCAGGAATGGAACATTCCCGGAGGCGATACGATATCCGGCCATGAGATTGTCCGTCTCGCCCGCGAAGCGAGCGGCAGCAAGAAGGCTGTTCTGCCGCTCGGAAAAGCCGGCTTGTCCTTGCTCGGGTTATTCGTTCCCGTTATGAAGGAGGTCGTGGAGATGCTGTATCTGACAACGGAACCGCTCCGCCTTAGCGGAGAGAAGTATGAACGCTTTATCGGGCCAATCCCGGCAACCGGCTTCAAGCAAGGGATTTATGAGACTATCAGCCAGTTGAAGAAGTAACAAGGCAGCGGTGACGGGAGTCACCGCTGAGCTCGTTATCGGTATAAAAGAAGGCTGTACCAGTTGTCCCATTCCGAAGGAACGGGTGGACATACAAGCGGGGCCAGGGAGGCGCCGCAGCCTTGAAAGCCCGCCCCGCCGGCAACAACGGTAAGCTGAGGATTGGCTTGGCGGCAATCGGTTATCCATTTCTCTACGGAAGCCGCAAGCAGGGGATTATTCAACGAGACGGCAATAATCCCTATATTTTTAGCCCGGATTAAACCCGTAATATCGTTAAGCGGAGTATCCGGACCCAGATAGATGACATCATGGCCTTTGTTGCGCAGAAACAAGCTGAAAAGCATAAGGCCCATCTGATGATGCTCTCCCTCCGGACATAACGCGACAACCCTTGGCAGCTGCGGATTCATCGGCAAAATTCGCATGAACTGGGTGCATCTCTGAGTAATGATTTGAGAAGCGAAATGCTCCTGGGCAACCGAAATAACACCATTTTCCCACGCCGTACCGATTTGTCTCATGACAGGCGTAAGAATATGGTGGAATACCTCTTCGTGATGGAATAAGGAAAAGCTCAAATCAATGACCTCATTCGACTGAACGGTATTCAGGTCAATGAGCTCCGTGTAGAGCTGCTCCGTCAGACGGTTAAACCGGCTTGGCTCGTCTAACAACGCCTCGGACGGCTTATTCGCCTGCTTGTCCCGGTAAAGGGTGACGGCTTCGCTGATCTTCAAGTGGAAGGTCTCCATCTGCTGCTTGATCCAGCGCAGGGTTTCGATATCGGCGTCCCGGTATAGACGGTGACCGCCAGTGCTTCGGACGGGCGCGGTAAGCTGATATCGGTTCTCCCATGCCCGAATGGTTACAGCGGGAATCCCAACTAACTGGGATACTTTACGAATACTATACATACGCTTACACCTCAGGTTTTATTATACATAAGTTGTACAAAAAAAATAGAGGACTCCATTCCATTCCCTATGATCTTCCTTGCGATGGAAATATGAATTATGTATAATTTTAACGAAAATACTATACATAAACTATACATTGGAAGTAGAAGGTGATCCGATGCTTACGGTATCCCAAGATCGGCATTCCAGTTCTCAAGTATTGGATATGCATTTCGTTCTGGCGGCAATGGAGAAGTCGCTGGCTATGATTGAACTAAGTACGGACGGGAAAGTTTTGTGGGCGAACGATAATTTCGCCCGGGCGATGGGGTACGAAGCGGACGAAATGCAGGGCCTCATGCACAGGCAGTTTTGTACGCCCGAGTTCGCGAACAGTCCCGGTTACCGGGAGCTCTGGAACAATCTCCGGAGCGGACGGATTTTCCAGGAAAAAATCTCGCGTGTATCCAAGGACGGCCGGTTATTATGGTTCGAGGCTACTTATATGCCGGTGTTTAACGCCGAAGGACGCGTAGAAGGAATTCTTAAGGTTGCGACGGATATTACCGAGAGGGAAAACGCTGCGGCAAAGCTTACGGATGAACTGCAGCGGATGGCGCAGGATTTGCTGGAACGGACGGAGGAAGGGATTGCCGGAAGCAGACAGATCGAGCAGACCATAGAAAGCGTGGCCTTGGAATCAAGCGGGAACATGAAGGTGCTTGGCGCGCTGGAGCATGAGACCGAGTCCGTGCGAAGCACGATTCATATTATCCGGGAAGTGGCCAAGCATACGAATCTGCTGGCCTTGAATGCGGCGATTGAAGCCGCGCATGCCGGCGAGCATGGCCGGGGCTTCAGCGTGGTTGCTGCAGAGGTTCGCAAGCTGGCTAAGCAAGCGGATGAAGCGGCCAAGGCCGTCCAGGCTAATCTGGCCGGGATTGCGGCCGAGGTTGGAAATATCGCGAAGGGAATGCACCGGTCGCAGTCGATGATCCTGGAAAGCCAGCAGCGCGCCCGGAGGGCGGTGGGCGAGTTTGCCCGGATTGGAGAATCCGCTTATCAGCTGGAGGAAAAGGCTCAGGACTATAAAAATACGATTTAGGATGGAAAAGCGGTTGTGCAGGGGTGAAACCCCGGTCACAACCGCTTTTTTGTCATTGTCACAGCGTACAAACGATCTTGTAGCTGCCCGGCTCCGCGCGGAAGCCCATCAGATCCCGGTTTATGCGCAGCATGGGAATATTGGCCGAGTCGTTATGCGTCCGGAGATAAGGAGCGCCGGCTGCCCTGGCGGATTGCAGGCCAAGCAGCTTCAGGGCAAGCGCTATCCGGCGGCCGCGGTATTGCGGCAGCACCCCCGTGTATTCGTGGTACATGGCCCCGGTCTGTTCGTTATGCTGCAGGCTTACCACGCCAACGTAGCGTTCGCCGTCCTTGGCGATATGAACCCATTCCGGACGAACGCCGGGCAGTTCGAGGGTCCATTTTTTCCATTCCTCAAACCAAGGGTAATCACCCGTATAGCCGGGAATATCGTGGTGCGTTATTTTATAAAGCTCATGCAGTTTGCGTTCATTGTCCTCTCCCGGTTCCTCCGCCAACGTAACGAAGCGTATGCCGGCTCGCTCCGCATCGCCAATGGAAGCAACCAGCTGTTCACCCGCGGTATACTCTCGTAAATCCAGCACGGACTCAAAGGACAGCCGTTCCTTGAAATAACCATGCTTTTCCGCGAAAGCAAGAGACCTCTCGTCCGTCTCCTTCATGTTGTAGTTTATCAGGCGTGAAGCTTTAACCTCCTGCGCCCAGGCATGAAGGGCGCCGTATATGGCAGTGCCAACGCCTTTGCCGCGGAATTCCGGGTGGACGATTAACGTATGGATGAGTGCGCCGGGCTCCGTCCAAGGCGCACGCCAGGCTATGGCGTAAGCGATGATATGTCCGTTCTCGTCTTCGGCTACCCACTTGGGACGGTCCCAGCCCATCAGCTCGCCTTGCTCGTTATAATGCAGCTGGCCAGGAGGGATTTTGTCCTCGTCCTCCTGCAGCCGTTCTGCCGTTGTTGGTTCCGACCACACCAGATTGACGAGAGGCGCTACGGCCTGAAAGTCTTCCGGCTGTTTTAATTTGCGGATTGTAAAGTTCATATTGACCACCACCGTTATTGGGATAATCCCAGTATGGCATACCTTTTATTCCAGTGGTTGGAAATAATTGATTATAATGAAACTTGCTCGCGCTTCGGCCGGCGGATGAACCACTCTACGATAACGAAGTTTAGAATAAGGGCAGCCCAGATGTTATTGTCCAGCACCTCTTCAATCATTCCCGTACGGCCGCCCGGCAGAGCGAACCGGTGCAGAAGCAGGTACAGAAGAATTAATAGAGGCACCAAGGCTCTAGCGCTGACGGCCGTTAAAGTCATGGCAAAGCTGCGGATCATCCATTGCTTATGCGACTGCCAGTCCCTTTTCCTTGCAGAACGGTAACCCATTGCCGTCGTGATCAGCCACAGCAGATCGAGGAAGAGGAAGGATAACGTACGGCCGAAGTCGGGTTCGTAGCAGGACACGATAAGGGCAAGCCCGCCGCTTAGGAATACCGAGCCTGCGTATACTTTGCCAAGAAGGATATGCAGGGACGGCTTGTTCCGCCGCAGCGTGCGGTGGAATTGCAGAAATCCCGCTAGCATGGCTATAAAGGCTAGAATGATATGGCTAACCAGAGCAGGATATTGAATTGTCCTTGAGGAAACTTCAATACGGCTGCTTGCGGGATTTAAAGTAAGGTACGGGATAACAAACGGCAGCATTATGGCGACAGACAGCAACAGCAGAACCCAGCAGCTTTTTTTCATCGGAACTCTCCTTAGGGGTTGATGACCCCAGTATAGCCGGAGGATGTTTAGGGGCTCTAAAAACTTTCTAAAAAAACGATAAAACATAAGAAGAGGGAGCTGCCCGCCGGGCATCTCCCTCATTTGTTCAAAAGCGTGCAGCTCTGTTCCGGTTGCCGCTGTTTGGACGCGAACCGGAAAGAAGCATCTTGCGCAGCGCAGCCACGCCGGCCGCGAGCGAAAGAATAAAGCAGATGCCCGCAACGATCGGTAGGGTAGACCACTCCATTAGAGCGTGACCGTTTAACGTCTGCCATCCGATCGCGATTAGGCCAAGCAGATAAGTAATGCCGGTAATATGAATCAGGTTAGAGGCTTTGGCGCGGGAACGCTCGACTAGCCAAGCGACAATCGGCACGGCCTGAAGCGCATGGAAGCCAAGCCCGTGCAGCCATATAATATTGCCGTCCGCGCCGATAAACCTGCCCTGGTTCATGGAGATCCAAATGCCGGCGGCAAACGATACGGTGACGGCGATCATGGCGTAACGCACGCCCAGCGTCATCCCGGGCCGAAGCTTATAAGCCTTCGAACGGAAGAATTGAACGCCAAGGTACAAATAAAACAAAACGAGAAACAGGGCAACAAACGTGAAGACATTGCCGACCGTTTGGTCGAAAAACGAATTGCTGTCAACAAATCTCGGATTAACGCCGCGGAAGTTTTGAATCGTCTCCGCCCCATAGGAGTAAAGAGCAAGCCCGATGTACACCCTCCGGAACAGCGCCCGGCTTCGCGCCTTCAATCCCGATAATGGCGCAATTGCCGCGGTGGATAGAATAAAAGCGCCAAGGGCCGCATCAAAGGAAAAAGCTTTTGAAACATCGCCTCCGGGCGAGACCTCCCCTCCGTTCGCAAGCACCCATACCTCGCAAATTGCCGCTAGAAGAAATCCGAGAAGACCAGTCAGAACAAGCCATTTTTCCCCCTCGAACAGCCTCGGCTTCTGCGTCGTTGCTTGATTTACATAGCTTTGCATTTTATCCTCGTCCCTTCCCGTAAATGTATACCTTTAATTTACTGGAAAGGACTTACAGGCATTAATGGACCCGCGGCTAGATTTCGCGAGGCCTGAAGAAGGTTCTTTTCTCGGGCGGAGGTCTTAGAGTATACGTCTATTCGTATGCATAAAGGAGAATAGGGATGAGGTGGAGCATGAGAAAGGCAGGTTTATGCGCCGCAATTCTTCTTCTGGCCGGTTTGATGCTGGGAGCTTGTTCTTCTAAGGAGCAAGGAAGGGGTACGTTCGCCGTAAACGTAAAGGTCATCGATAAAGGCGAGGGGGATGACGGGCAGTACTGGATTATGATCGCTTACCCCGACAAGAAAAGGTTGAAAAGCGTGGATAAAATTATTTTGGAGGAGAGCGTGTGGGATACCGTTCAAATCGATCACAAATACACCGTTCGTTATATCAGGCAGGAAGACGGAACTTACTCTTTCTCCGCGATAACTCCTTTAAAAGATTAGGAGAGTCAGCTGCGGGCTGACTCTCCATTTATTTTTAACCGATGCTGTTGGCGGGCTGCAATGGCAAGCTCGGCCAGCTGTTTGCCAAGTGTGCTGACATCCTGCAGGATATTGCTGAGCACGATGACCGAGGTCTGCTGTTCAATGAAACGGAGCAGAACGGAGGAGAAGCCGGGAATGCCGCCGCTATGGCAAACAAGCTTTCCAAAAGGCGTATCTTGAATGATCCAGCCGTAGCCGTATTGAAAATCCCGTTCTCCCTTGAACGGAGTAAACATGAGATCGAGAGAAGGCTTGGTCAGAAGCTGCTCCGTATAGAGCGCCTGATCCCATAAATGCAAGTCCCCGATTGTTGAAATAATAGCTCCCGCTGCATAAGCATTGGAAGGATCGAAGGTGGGTGCATTAGTTAATTGCCCCTCTTCGTCCGAATGATAACCCGCAGCACGGTTGAGCAGAATCTGGCTTGGCTGATCCATCTGCGTTTGGTTCATGCCAAGCGGAAGGAAGATGTGCTCCTGCAAATAGTCCGCGTAAGATTGTCCGGTTATTTGCTCTAGGATGGCTCCAAGCAGGACATAACCGGAGTTGGAGTATTTGTACTGCTCGCCTGGAGCGGCCTCTAGCTCTTTATGGGCGAATCGCCCAATAAGAATTTCCGGTGTCGAAGTGTTCGCAGCCCAGTCGAACATAGAAGGATCATCCGTATAATTGGGAATTCCAGATGTATGCGTCAGTAGATGTTGGATGGTTATGGAGTTGCTGCCCGTCTGCTGCGGAAAGAAACGGCTGACCGGATCCTCCAGCCGGAGCATGCCTTTTTCCACCAGCTGGAGGATGGATACCCCCGTAAAGGTTTTGGTTATCGAACCGATCCGGAACTTGGTTTTAGTCGTATTATCCACCGCAAGCTCCATATTTGCTTGTCCCCATGCTTCCGAATACAGGATACTGCCGCGTTGCGAGACGAGTACGGCTCCGTTAAACCTTCGCTCGGGGACAAGGGGTTCCAGCAATGCATGAATCTGCTCTTTTACATTAGCCACGATCATCTCTCCCTCTGATCTTCATCACCACTCCATATTAAGTATAAAAATGGAAATAAACAATGTTTTTTCCTGTTCTCAGGCAGGCTTCGATTGCTGTTTTGCCTCCGAGCCTGCGCCCGTTACAAGACCGCCGAGCCGGAACGTGACAAGAGAGAGAACGATGCATGCCGCGGAAAAAATACCGATGGACGCATAACCGGCAAAATGAACGTACAATAGTCCGGCCAGCCAGGCGCCAAGCGTATTCGCACCGTTCATGGTCGAGTTGGCGAGGCTGGAAATGGTTCCCCGGATGGAAGCGTTCAGGGCAGTTAGCAGGCCCATAACAAGAGGGAAAATAACGCCGAGAACGGTAAAGATAACGAAATAGATCATCACCGCAGGCGATAGGTCGGCATGCGGGCCAACAATATACAGCAGGGCTAGCAAGAGCATACCGGCGGTTACGGTCCGCGTGCTGCCAAGCTTGCGAATAACCGCGGAGCTGATGATGCTTCCGAGCAAGGTGCCGCATCCAAGTCCCATCATGACGTTGCCGATTCCGCCTATGGACAGCTCGAAATGATCAGCCATCCATTTGCCGATAAAAGCCATCGCCGTACCGCTTCCCAAATGGAGCAGCAGGTAAGCGAGGAAGCCGCCTCTTGCTCTTCCGTTCGTTATTAACGGCATATATCGGCTGAAGATGGAAGCGCGCGACTGGCCGCTAGGCTTCATATCGGGGAGGAGCAGGAAGGCGGCAACCGCTAGAAGCAAGGAAAATGCGCCGATGCTCCAGAACGGGACGGGCCAATCGGCCGCGGCCAGCCAGCTGCCGATCGGAACGCCAAGCGCTTGGGCCGCAGCCAGTCCGCCAAAGGCGATGCCCATCGTCTTCGCAATCCGCTGCGGGGGCATAACGGCGGGAATGGAGGCCCATACCTGCGGAGCGGTGAAGGCAGCGCTGACTCCGGCGAGGAAACGGAACAGAAGCATCATCCAGTAGCTGTCCGCGAAACCGCATAAGGCGGTTGAAACGGAAAAGGCGGCCAGCCCGCAGATCATGACCGTTCTGCGGTTCCAGCCGTCTGACAAAGGGCCGGAGATTAGCGCGAACAAAGCCGAGCCCAAGGTGTAGGCGCCAATCATCCAGCCGGCAATGCCGGTTGATACGCCGTATTCCGCCTGTAGCGTCGGGAGCAGCGGAGAAATAAGAAACGTGTCGGTGCCGATCATAAACATAACAAGGAAAAACAGAATGGAGTATTTAAGCATTTTTTTCGCTCCTTTAGCGGTGGTATTGCCTGATGCCCTTATCGTAACGGATAATAGTGACACATTCTGTCATGGATATGAAATGAGGAGGCAAAAAGGATGCCCAAATCCAAACGGCTCATGGAGCTGATGATGACGGTCAACCGCAAGCGCCGGTTCAAGGTACAGGAGCTCGCCGATGAATTTGGCGTCTCGAAGCGGACGATTCTAAGGGATCTGCAGGAACTCAGCGAGCTGGGCGTGCCTTTATATTCGGAGGTTGGGCCGCATGGAGGTTACCAGGTATTAAGGGAGCGGGTGCTGCCGCCCATCGCCTTTACGGAAGAGGAAGCCGTGGCCATGTTCTTCGCCGTGCATGCGCTTAGGCATTACTCCTCGCTGCCGTTTGAGGCGGAATCCGTCTCGGCGCTGAACAAATTTTATCTTCATATGCCCGGCGACGTTCGGGACCGGATCGACAGCATGAAGCACCGTGTGGATTTCATTACGCCAACCAGGCGCGGCGATGCGCCTTGCTTGTCCATGCTGCTGGATGCGGCGGTACACCAGAAGGTGCTCGATATCGAATACGAGACGAAGGACAGCGAGGCGGGCTGCCGCAAAATCCAGCCGGTATGCATCTACGCTCATAACGGCCTATGGTACTGCACGGCGTATTGCTACCTGCGCGAGGGCTTCCGCGTCTTCCGCTGCGATCGGATCCGCACCGCTTCGGAGGATACATCCGGTACGGAAAAGCGCGACCTTGGCGACATTCCGCTAAGCCGCAAAGAGGCCGCTATGCCCGAGGACCCGGTCCGTCTGCAAGTAGAGCTAAGCCGGGCTGGAGTCCAGCGCTGCGAAGCGGAGCTATGGCTAGCCCCGATGCTGCAGGTTCGGGAAGACGGGAGCGGCAGCATTGATGCGGATGTATCCCGCGGGGACATGCCTTTCTATACCGAATTTCTGATTGGACTAGGATATGAAGCAGCACTGAAAGGCCCCGAAGAATTGCGGGAAGCGGTCCGGGACCGGTTAGCCGGGCTGCTGGACCACTACCGGTAACTCGAACAAGGTCCCTCTGCCTGCCGGCAGGAGGGATCTTTGACATGGGTACGCGAATCAAAATGGGATGACTGACGCATGAAGAGCGGAGCCAACAGATGAGCTGGGACTATTGTATAGTCGCATTTTATTTTCCTTAAATATCCATTAATGGTTGGCTATCGCGAAATCGATTCGAAAGGTGAGACTCTTGGCGTATTCACTCTCTGTCAGGAGCATTCCAACCTGCGGATCGCAAAGAATAATCCTCCGGGTCTTTGGAATCTGGCTGATAATTAGACAATTGTTTATTATTGGAACCGGTTATTTCATTCCATGAAACGAGGAAAATCGACATGACGATAACGAGACAATCGGTAGGGGGCAGGCTGGCCATTCTGTTCAGCTTTGTACTGCTCGGGCTGCTCTGCATGCTGGCCATCGCGGACAAAGCATCGGCCCACGGCTACATTTCTTCGCCTGCCAGCCGGACACTGCTCTGCAGCCAAGGCACTAACAAGGATTGCGGAGCGATTCAGTATGAGCCGCAAAGCGTAGAGGGCATTGGCGGATTCCCCGCAGAAGGCCCGGCTGACGGCAAGATTGCCGGAGCGGGCAAATATACCGAGCTGGATGCCCAGTCGGCCGACCGCTGGAAGAAGGTCGACATGAAGGGTGGCGATAATACGTTTACCTGGAATTTCACGGCCAATCATATGACGGAGAAATGGGACTATTACATTACGAAGATCGGCTGGGATCCGAACAAGCCGCTCACGCGCGACCAGTTGGAAGCAAAGCCCTTCTGTACGGTAGACGGCGGAATGAAGAAGCCGGAGATGACGGTTACGCATAAATGCAAGGTACCGACGGACCGGACAGGCTACTACATTATTCTTGGCGTATGGGAAATCGGCGACACCGTTAATGCCTTCTATCAGGCGATTGACGTCAATCTGACGCAAGGCGGCGGAGCAACGACACCGGATCCGGACCCGGTTGTGCTGCCTAACTTCCCGGACAGCGTATGGTGTTCCGGCCATACGGACAGCAGCATTACGATGTCCTGGTCGGCATCGACGGCTTCTGCGGGAATTAAAAATTACGAAATAAGCCGTGACGGCAAAGTGGTAGGCACCTCCGCAGGAACCAGCTATACGGATAGCGGATTGCCGGCGGATTCGTCTTATTCGTATACGATTGCGGCAGTAGACAACAAGGGTAACCGCTCGGCGGCCAGCGTGCCGGTATCGGCAAGTACGCTGCCTGCCGCAACGCCGGCGCCGGATACGCAGGCTCCAACAAGACCGGCGGGACTTACAGCCGGCAATGTAACGGACACTACAGCGGCCTTCAGCTGGACGGCGGCCACCGACAATACCGGTGTTGTGAAATACGAGGTGTATAGAGGTGATCTGTTGATCGGCACGACGGCATCCACCTCCTATTCGGACAGCGGATTAAAGCCTTCCACCGCATACGCGTATACGGTTATTGCAGTGGATGCGGCAGGTAACCGCTCGGCAGCAAGCGCGGCCTTGACGATTGCGACCAAGGTGGCCGTCGTTACGCCGCCGACGGGAACCGGCACATGGGACAGCGCGAAAGTTTATGTGGCCGGCGATATCGTGACCTACAACGGCATTGAATATAAAGCGGGCTGGTGGACGCAAGGCGAGCTGCCGGACAGCTCGGATGTATGGAAGCCGGTATCGGCGGCTGCCGTGCAGGCTTGGAATAACGCTAAGGCTTATAACGGCGGCGAACAGGTGGTCTACGAAGGACATACGTACAAGGCAAAATGGTGGACTAAAGGCGAAATTCCCGGTCAGGCCGGGGTATGGGTATTGGTTAAATAGCAGAAGGGGCTGTCCGCGAGGACAGCCTTTTTCATTAGAGAACCATCGCTAGAGGTTTTTCCCATTATTTGTCGAATTAAAGGACGAAATGACCATATTCGCAGGTATAGGGAGCTGACCGAATGAGCAATACGATTAGTATGGAGAAGCTGATAGACTGGGGGCATTTTGTTAAGGTTGCTTACGAGATGTACGCGCAGAATCATCTGTCGCCGGTAAAGCCTGCGGACTTTCCGGCGGGCTGGGAGCTGGTGGCCAATCTGACGATGACGCCGCATCTCGAAAAGATGCAGGAAAGGGAATTCGGAGGCTTTATTGCGAGATCCGCGGACAATCCGCTGCAGCAGGCGGTGGTAATTCGCGGAACGGAAAGTCCGCTCGACTGGCTGTCGGATTTCGAGTTCATACTCGAGACGTTCCATGAAGTGACGGATGGCGGCAAGACGGAGCAAGGATTTACGAATCTATACCGCAGCATGATGGTGGAATACGCGGACGCGAGTATTCCTTCCGAGACGCTGATGGCGTCCATCGATGCGCTGCCGCAAGGTACAAGGCTTCTTGTAACCGGACATAGTCTAGGCAGCTCGCTAGCTACGCTCCATGCCTTTCTCGCCGGAAGCAAAAACGTGGATGTCGAGCTCATAACCTTCGCTTCCCCTCGCGTTGGCGACAAGAGCTTTGTCGAAGCCTTCCAACGGATGAACATTCCGAATACCCGCATTTTCAATAAGCCGGATATCGTGCCGCAGGTACCGGTGGAGATCGCCGGTTACCGTCATCTCGAGCCGGGACTCGAGATTAACTCCGCCTTATACCCAATTAAGCATTCCATCCCTTGTTATCATGCGTTAAGCACCTACCTGTACGTAATGGGAGATACGGAAGCTAATATTTCGAAATGCAAAACCACTCCGTAAGGAGCAGAAAAGAAGGAACACCTTACTTTAAGAGGTGTCCCTTTTTTGTTTATAATAGATTGAACAACAGGAGCAGGGGAGAATAGTCGTCATGAAGGAACAGGAATTTCAACAGTGGATTCAAGACTTTTACAAAGAGCGCGGCTGGTCGGGTTACGGTCCGTTTGAGCGGATGGCTTTCCTGACGGAGGAAGTTGGCGAGACGGCCAGAGTGGTAAGGACGATCGAGATTGGACGGGACCGCCCGGATGAAGCTGCCCAGCCCGCCGAAGTGCTGAAGCAGGAATTGATCGAGGAGCTTGGGGACGTATTGGCGAATGTCTATATTCTTGCGGGGATCTACGATCTTTCCATAGAGGAAGTTCTGAGAGCACATAAAGACAAGCTAAGCAAGCGCTACAGCAAAGAATAGCAGGGGGATTATCATGAACAAAATTTGTGTATTTGCCGGCTCCAATGCCGGAGTAAGTCCGGAGTACGGACAAGCGGCAACTCAATTGGGGCAACTGATGGCTGCCAAAGGAATGGAATTGGTCTATGGCGGCTCCCGAATCGGCCTGATGGGGCTTGTAGCCGATGCGGTGCTGGCTAACGGTGGCCATGTAACCGGAGTGATGCCGCGCGGCTTGTTCATCGGCGAGATGGCGCATAAAGGTCTGACGGAGTTTATTGAAGTAGGGAACATGCATGAGCGGAAAGCCCTGATGTCCGAGCTGTCCGACGGCTATATTGCGCTGCCTGGCGGGCTTGGAACCTTCGAGGAATTGTTCGAGGTGGCAAGCTGGGCGCAGCTTGGCATCCATAAGAAGCCGGTTGGCATTCTGAACGTGAAGGGCTTCTAC
This sequence comes from Paenibacillus glycanilyticus, assembly GCF_051200795.1. Taxonomy (NCBI): domain Bacteria; kingdom Bacillati; phylum Bacillota; class Bacilli; order Caryophanales; family Paenibacillaceae; genus Paenibacillus; species Paenibacillus glycanilyticus. The sequence goes on along the minus strand of NZ_CP195155.1, from coordinate 6,577,043 downwards.
CAGCCGATCGCCGAAATGCTGAAGCAGACGGTCTCGGCGGGCTTTATGCGGGATACGAATCTGGAGCTTATGCTCTTTGAAGAAAGTCCGTCCGTTCTGCTGGACCGCATGGCCGCATACACGGCTCCGGAACAGGCGAATAAATGGGCGGAGCTTCCGAAATAAACGAGATTTGCCGTTTGTAGACAGGCCTCGGACCCAGCAAGGAGCCGGTACCCCGAAGGGGCGAGGAGCTTCTATTCCTATCAAAGTAGAGCTACATTGGATATCGATTTTGTCGCAGCGCAAGGCGAAGAACTAGAATAAGGCTGTCCCAAGTCCACTTTGATGGAGACTTTGGGACAGCCTTATTATTTTTTACCGTACGTTGGATTGCCTACAGTAAAATCCGGATAAAAGTAAAGGATTCCTGATCTATGTTGGATTCATTCCAGTAAAAAGGTCTAGAATAAGCCGCTATTACACCAATTGCATTAATTATGCTGCAGATAATCCAATGTAGATTGAGATGTCGGTAATAATGCTCCGTTACGCTGTACGGAATCCAATGTAGCTCAATATACGAACTTCCTTTGGACGAGATAGCTGAAGGCGAACAAGAAGACCTCCGTCATCAGCTTGGCAATAAACAGCGGGATTCCGATGCTCTCGTGGAACAGATACAGGAGGGCGTAGTTGGCTACCAGTATGACGACCACAAGAGAGAAATACCGGGGAAGCGACTTTTGCACCGATATCCCTTGTCCATCGTTAAACACATAGCGGCGGTTCATCGTAAAGTTGAAGATTGAACTGATAACCCTTGCTCCGATAACCGATGCGAGCAGGCTTCCCGTCATCCACTGCAGGAGGAACAGCAGCACGAAATCGACAACCGCTGAGAAGCCCGATGAGGTGACGAACTTCAGGAACGGGAAATAGATTTTGGCCGAATCCGCAAGCGGTCGGAAGTGGGAGGATTTGTTGTTCTCCAGATAAACCGTCTCGATGGGCACCTCTACAAAATCATAGCCGGCTTTAGGCGCCTCCAGCAGCATATTCATCTCGTACTCGAACCGTTCGCCCGGCACTTGGCACAGCCAGTCGAGCATCTCGGAGGAGTAGCCGCGCAGGCCGGTCTGCGTATCTTGAATCGGCTTCCCCGTTGCTAGAGCATAGACCATCCGGGTCGCCGAATTGCCAAAGCGGCTGCGCAGCGGCACTTTGCCGGTAAACTGCCGGCTTCCGAGTACGATGTGATTCCGGTTTTTGCGCACGGCATCGGTAATTCTAAGGATATCCTCCGGAAGATGCTGCCCGTCGCTGTCGGCGCAGATTACACCGTCCGTGCCGCCATGCTGCCGAACATAATCGAAGCCGGTCTTGAGCGCGCAGCCCTTGCCCTGGTTAACGGGATGCCGGAGTACCGTGCAGCCTGCCTCGGCGGCTGAATCAAAGATCGGCTTGTATTGCTCGCCGCTCCCGTCATCGACAATCAGGATGGAGGCGCCTTCGGTCTCTTCTTTCAGATGATGAATAAGCGTGAGCAGTCTTTCGTCCGGCTCGTATGAGGGGATCAGTATAGTCATTGGTTATGGCCTCCATTCTTAAGATTGCGGAATATAGATAATGTCGCTTACGCCGCGTTCATTGCCTTTGCCAAGCGGGTTGTTCACGACGCGTCCCATGAAATATATCGTGGACGAGCCGCCGCCGTCGAGGTTGTAGGCTTCCGTCGCCCCAAGCTCCTTGAACAGGTCTGCGAATTCCGTCAGCGTCATGCCGCGGCTGTAGCCGGTGCTTCGTCCGTCAACGACAACAAATACGTAATGGTTCGCGGAGATCATTCCGATGCCGGTCCGCGGGTTCGAGTTCTGAATCGAGCGGTTGCCGAAGTTTTTATCGATCTCCACATGGCTGAAGTCGCCGGCGATTTCGCCGTCTGTAACGAGGGCCGGGCCAAAGGAAAAGGCGTTTGTCACTCCTTGCGCGAGCAGGTCGTCGGTTGAGGTTTCTTCTTCGTCGTAAGACTTCATCGTGCCGTCGTTAAACATGGCCAGGCCAATACGAGCCGGTTCGTCCCGGTAAACGGTGCCGTTGCGGATAACAACCCCGTCGCTGCGGAAGCCGTAGTAATCGCCGTTAATGGCGAACACCGCATTGTTGTTGGCAGCAATGGTCGAGGTGTTCTGTGTGATGTTGGTGCCGAAGGAATCCTTGGCAAAAGCGGCAAGCAGGTTCGTTTTGCTGTTAAACGTGACGTCGGCGACATAGTAAGTGATCATGTCCGAACCGGAGCCGGTCTCCACCTTCTTGATGCTGATCGTCTCGTTGTCATCCTTGTAATTCCAGTCGTCGTATTCGGCATCCGAGGACGTCGTTGCGGAGGCAGTGGTGCCGCTGCTTGTGCCGGAGTCCGGGGTCGAGTTAGAGCTGGTTCCGGAGCCAGAGCCAGAGCCAGAGCTGATGCCGGTGTCGGTCCCCTGCGTGATGGATGTGTTAGACGTCACCTTCACCTCGACATGCTCGATCAGATAACGGTCGGCAAGCTTGTACAGAATGGCTGCTACGATAAGCAGAATAACCGCTATAGTGGTAAGAATTTTGGATTTGCGCGTGCGGAAAATAGTAACCAACTCCTTAGCAGGCATCTTGCCTGAACGTTATGGAGTTATCTTAGAGCGGCAACCTTTAGTCAAACTTAAATAAGGAGGAGGGGGATATGAGGGAGGATTACTTCTTTGCAAGGCGGAGAGGGAGCAGGGGTATCCCCTTCGGTCGCTGTTGCCGGCAGGAAATTTGGATTGGAATCCGCTTTAGCTGATATTTCCCGCCGGCAAAGGCGAACGCTGCGCTCCTCAGGGAATACCCCAGCCCCTTTACTCCGCCTGCTGCTCAAAGATCCTCCCTCATATTAGGGAGGGGGGACAGGAGTGACAGGACATATTCTAACGAAACGTCGTATCGCTATTTGATCAAAAACGAGAGTTTTGCGGATCTAACGAAACGTCATATCTCTATTTGACAGATTAGGGGCACAGAAGTGGGTCGAAGCAGGGAATAGCGATACGTAGTTTCATTAGAAATTCTGGGTAGCCCATTTGGGGCAAATAAGAATATGTAGTTTCGTTAGCGGCACGGACCTGCTCGGAGTAGTTGCGGAGTACGGCGATAATGAGGGCAGGGACGGGAAGTAGAGGTTAGTTAAAAAATAAGCTGCAAATGTGCAGGTTATTGAGGGGGAAGTGGCGCAGTTTGATCATTCTGATGCAAAAGTGCAGGTAAATAGTCTCGTATAGGCCTCATAGGTGGGGACACAGCGGATTTACCTGTACTTTTGCAGTACGTTGATTGTTAGGCCGGACTAGCAGGGAGTTGTCATGTACTTTTGCATTTTGGAGTGACTGAAGAGGGGCTGCGTGTATATTGGTGGCAGAACGATCATGCTGATGCGGAGTTTCTAAGTAGATCTAAGGGGGAGCGAATCCATGGTGACGTCACTGGCGGGCAGCCGAGGTTACTGGCGGGATGGTCTGCGGAGAGAAGACAGACTGGTGGAGCCGGTGAAAGAATGGTTAAGGGGAACTGGTGGAGGACTAGGTTAATGGAGAGAGGTTGGTAAGGGTGCCTGCCAAGGGTAACTCGAGTGATGGTGAGTGTCCGCTTGTCAGGCCTCCAAACGCCAAAAAACAGCCGCGCAGTTGAACTCTGCACGGCCGCTTCAATCTAGTGACGTTCAACCGGGAGCTGAACGGAGAACGAGGTGGTCTCGCCCGGCACGCTTCTCGCGTGAATTTTTCCTTTGTGCTGCTCGACGATCGCTTTGGCGATGGCGAGGCCAAGGCCGTAGCCCCCGTGTTTGCGGGAGCGGGAGGCGTCGGCACGGTAAAAGCGGTCGAAGATTTTGCCCAGATGCTCGGGCGGGATCCCTTCACCGGAGTTGGTGACGTTCAGGACCACTTCGCTGCCGTGTTTTTTCAGCGTAAGGTCGATCTTGCCCTTTGCATTGGTATACTTGATGGCGTTATCCAGCAGAATCAGCGTTACCTGCTTCATTTGCTCCACGTTGCCGTTGATGGACAGCTCCGGCGAGATATCGTAGCTGAGCGCAATGTCCTTCTCGAAGATGACCGCTTCGAGCGTTAGAATAACGCTTTCCACCGCCTCGCTTAAGTTGAACGGAGCGAAAATCACATTTTCGCGCGCATCGTCCATCTGGGTCAGGTACAGCAGATCGCTTGTCAGCGTCCGCATGCGCTCCGTCTCCGACTTGATATGATGCAGCCACTTCTCCTGATTGCGGATGAGGTCATCGTTGTTGGACAGCAGCACATCCGCATTCGTATTAATAACGGCGAGCGGCGTCCGCAGCTCATGGGAAGCGTCCGCGATGAAGCGCTTCTGCTTATCGAAGGCTTCTTTGACGGGAGCAATCGAACGGTTCGCGAAGTAACGGCTCGTGAAATAGATGACGATAAGCATAATGAAGCCTACGGCAAGGAACGTGTACAGAAGCGTCATCAAGAACTGATGCTGATTCGTGACATCCAGGAAGACGACCGAATAACCGTCCATAACCTGCTGCACGTCATAAGCCCAGCGGTTGCCGTCGAGATTAAACTCGCCGCGGTCCGAATCGCCCGATGAGGCGGCTTTAATGGCAAGCGTGTAGAAATCGCTGTCCATATCGAAGCGGGAATCCGTATTCGTTATATTCCAGTCGGCATCCGTCGTTAGCGCAAAAGATACCGAACGCTCCGGCGGCGGACCGGCCTTCATTTTGCCATCGGGAACCATCATATCCCCGCGTCCATGGCCGTCACGGCCACCGCCGCCGCTGTACTTGCCGCCCTCGGGACCTTCCTGCTTGCGGTAAAACTCCGATATTTGAATAAGATCCTCGTTCATCGTCTTGCGGTTATTCTGATAGGTAATCGTATAAATGGAAGAAAAGGCCAGAATCATAATAAAGCTGATGATCACCATATTAACGATTAGAAACCGGTTGCGCAGCCGATTAAACATCAGGAGGTCGCCTCCAGTACGTAACCAACGCCCCGTATCGTGTTAATTTTCACGGCGGATTGCAGGAACACAAGCTTCTTCCTTAAGAAAGAAATATAGACCTCCACGTTGTTGTGCTCCACGTCCGAATCGAATCCCCATAGCTTCTCGATAATCTGCTCTTTGGAAGTAACCGCGGACTTCCTTACGATAAGAAGCTCCATCAATTCGCTTTCCTTCAGAATCAGCTTCAGCTCCTTCCCTTTGCACATCAGCTTCAGGTTGGAGGTATTGAGCTCGATATCTCCGTACTTCAAGCCGTCCTCCGGAACAACCTCGCCCCTTCTTCGCAGTGCGGCCCTGATTCGCGCCAGCAGCTCGCCGGTCGAGAATGGCTTGGCTACGTAATCGTCCGCTCCGTAATCCAGCCCGGTAATCTTATCGTTTATTTCTCCCTTGGCGGTAAGCATGATCACCGGGGCTGCGATTCCTTCCTCCCGAAGCTTCTTCAGCACCGTAATTCCGTCCATTTCCGGAAGCATGATATCCAGGAGCAGCAGATCATAGATGCCGCATAAAGCGTTATCCAATCCCGATTGACCGTCATGCGCGACGTCCACGGAGTAATTATTCTTTTTCAAAATCTGAGATAAAGCGTCGGCTAGGTTGACCTCGTCTTCCACAATCAGTATTCGCATGAAGCATTCCTCTTTTCGTTAGCGCTATCTTTGTAAACTTATTATAAGTAGGCAACCTTTAATCAATCTTAACTTTGCGCAAGCCCCGATTCCAGCTGAATTTACATTTACAAACATTTAAGATTCATTAAAGGTTGCCCTTCTAAGATACAGACATGAACACGCGGCATGCCAAAACGGAAAGGAGCCTGAACCTATGGCTATTGAGGTGTTTAACCGTTACGAAAGCAAGTATTTAATGGACAGCCTGTCCTTTGACGAGATTTATAGCCGGCTGCTTGATTATATGGAGCTCGACGAATACAACAAGAACGATCAATTCTACTCCATAAGCAATCTGTATTTCGATACCGACCAGCATTCCATTATCCGCAACAGTCTGGCGAAGCCGAAATACAGGGAAAAGCTCAGACTGAGGGCTTACGGGGTTCCGAAGCCGGATGCCAAGGTGTACTTAGAGCTGAAGAAAAAAGTATGCGGCCTGGTGAACAAGCGTAGAACGGGATTAACGCTGGATGAGGCGTATGAATTCGTACGCACGGGAATTGAGCCTGAACCAAAGCCTTATATGAACAAGCAGGTGATTCAGGAGATCAAATATTTTCTCGGGAGGTATGAGCTGCAGCCCAAGGTGTATCTGGCTTACGATCGGATTGCGATGTTTTGCAAAAACAACCGGGATCTGCGAATCACCTTCGATACGAATATCCGCTCTAGACGTTACGATCTGAAGCTGGAAGCCGGCGATCACGGGGAATTGCTGATGGCGAAGGGCCAATGGCTGATGGAAGTAAAAGCCGAGAAGACCGTGCCGGTCTGGCTCGCCCAGCTGCTGTCCGAGCTTGGCATGTTCCGGACGGGCTTTTCGAAATACGGCAACGAATACCGCATGAATATCCGACACGAAGAACGAATAAAGGAGCGCCTTTTATTATGATCGATTCCCTGTTCTCCACAACGGCATCCGTGACCGAGCTAACCTTCGGCCAAGCGATGCTGACGCTGTTATTATCCTTTGCGCTTGGCGCGATGATCAGCTTTACCTATATGAAAACACAGTCCGTCTATACCCAGAACTTTGCCCTAACGATGATCGTCCTGCCGACGATTGTCGCGATTATTATCCTGCTGATTGGCAGCAATATCGCCCGCGCGTTCAGCTTGGCCGGCGCATTCTCCATTATCCGGTTCCGAAGCGCGCCCGGCGATCCGAAGGATATCGCTTTTGTCCTGTTCACGATGGCTTCCGGCCTTGCCTGCGGCGTTGGGGCTTACGGCTACGCGGTGCTGTTTACGATTGTGCTGTGTCTCCTGATGTTCCTGCTGAAAGCCGTGAAGTTCGGCTCGAAGTCTTCCGCGCAGAAGCTGCTTAAGGTAACGATTCCGGAAAATCTGAGCTATGAAGAAGCTTTTGCCGAAGTCTTCAACATCTACAACGTGCAATACGAGCTGAAAAAAGTAAGAACAACCGAGCTTGGCAGCTTGTACGAGCTTGTCTATGCCGTCACGCTGGAGCCTTCCCTGAATCAGAAGGAGCTGCTGGACGCCATCCGCTGCCGGAACGGCAACCTCGATATTTCCTTAACGATGGCTCCAACCGGAGCAGAAGCTTAAATCCATCCATTTACTTAGAGAGGAAGAGAAACGATGAACAATAAAAAGAGATTAAGCAAATTGGCTTTTATTTTATTATGCGCGGCGGCTTTGTCGGCATGCAATAGCCAGACGAACGCGGGAACCAATACGACGGGCAGCACGGGTTCAGCCAATACTGGCGAAGCGGCGGCAGCCGTCCAGACGGCAACCTATCAATTAGATGACACCGTTGAATATGACGAGGATGATGCGTATACCGATTGGAGCGCGACGGATGCTACAAACATCACTTTGAGCGGAACAAGCGCTACCATTGATGGCTCCGGCGCGGAAGCGAAGGATGGCATCATTACGATTACGGCTGCAGGAACCTATGTAGCCAGCGGCAAGCTGGACGAAGGCCAGATTGTCGTGAATGTAGCGGATAAAGGCGTAGTTCGTCTGGTCCTGAACGGGGCGGAGATCCATTACAGCAAGAGCGCCCCGATTTATGTGGAGGAAGCGGGCAAGCTGATCCTGTCCCTGCCGGAAGGCACCAATAATATCGTATCCGACGGAACGGACTATGTCTTCCCGGATTCGGAAACGGATGAGCCTAATGCGGCTATCTTCAGCAAGGACGATATGACGATTAACGGCACGGGCAAGCTGACCGTGCAAGGCAACTACAACAACGGGATTGCGAGCAAGGATAAGCTGAAAATTACCGGAGGAACGTTTGACATTCAAGCGGCGGACGATGCCGTAATGGGACGCGACCTTGTGGCGGTGAAGGATGGAAACTTCACGCTGAATGCTGCCGGCCACGGTATCAAGACAACGAATGATACGGAAGGCGAAGAAGGAATCATTGTGCTGCAGGGAGGCACGTATAACATCCAGTCCGGCAAGGATGGCTTGCACAGCACGGGCGGATTGTCCATCTCCGAAGGAGATTTGACCATAGCAGCCGGCGATGACGGCATCCATGCCGAGACGGCTTTAGAGATTGCGGGCGGCAATATCGATATTACGAAGAGCTACGAGGGTCTCGAAGCAACCGATATTACCATTGCAGGCGGCGACATCAAGCTGGCGGCGAGCGACGATGGCGTGAATGCGGCAACGGGCGCGGACAGCTCCGGCGGCGAAGGCGCAGCTCCAGGCGGCGGTCAACAGGCAAGCGGGGCTTCGGAAGGCCTTCTCACCATCAGCGGCGGCAGCCTGTATGTGGACGCGAACGGCGATGGTCTTGACGCAAATGGTTCGATTGTCATGACGGGCGGCACCGTTATGGTGAACGGGCCGACCGAGAACAACAACGGCGCGCTGGACTATGACGGCATCTTCAACATGACAGGCGGCACGCTTGTTGCGGCCGGCAGCTCCGGCATGGTGCAGGCCGCATCGGACAGCTCGACGCAAGCCGGCATTCTGATGCTGTTCCCTCAGACTCAGCAAGCGGGTACGCTAGTTCACCTGGAAGACGAGTCGGGCAAAACGATTGCTACTTATGCACCGACGAAAAACTATCAGGCGGTCTACATCAGTACGCCGGATCTGGTTAAAGACGCTTCCTACACCATCTACTCGGGCGGCAAGTCGACGGGGACGCCAACCAATGGTCTTTACGCGGACGGTGAATACAGCGGCGGAACCAAAGTGGTATCCTTCACGGCTTCCTCCCTCATCACGTGGGTCAATGAATCAGGCGTTACGGAGGCTCAAAGCGGATTTGGCGGCGGTATGGGCGGCGGACGCGGCGGTCATGGAGGCATGGGCGGCGGCGGAGCCCGGGGCATGGGCGGTCAAATGCCTCAGGACGGCGCCGCTCCACCGGACGGCACAGCACCGGACGGCACAGCCCCTCAGGATGCTCCCGCAGCAACAACAACCGCACAATAACGATTATAAGGGGCGCCCACCGGGCGCCTCTTCGTTTTTGACCGAAATCTGCCGTGTTTCCTTTGATTTCGGCCTGTTCATATGCTTCGGACCAGGTTTTAGAGGCGGAATTATTAACATATATTTAACCGATTATAAGACGGGAATATCGGGGTGCAAATATGCAAGAACGGAAAAGCTTTTATTTGCTGGCGCCATGCCTGACGGATTCGCTGCTTACGAAGGATATCGGCATCCTTCCTTACCTGATGCAGAAATACAGAGGCTATAAGGCGGTCTATGTCACCTACCTTCCAAACGGCGGGAAGCCTTTATGGCCGTCATTGTCCAGCTTCGAGGAGGAGATAGAGCTCGAATACATCGAGCCGTCGTTTTCTTACCATCTGGACCGGGCAATGGATACGATTTTCGGGGCGAACTTGCGTGATTGCCGCGATGACCTAGCTCGGTATATAGGGTGTAATGCGACAAAAATCGACGTTTTATACCTTTTTGGTTTTTATCCGTTTTACTACGAAGCGGCGGCGAAATATAAGGAATTAAACCCTTACGGCACGATTTATTTGAAGCTGGACGCCAATATCATTTGGTTGAACAAAACGCCAATGACGGATGATTTCCGACGTTTTCTGAGTCATTGCGACGTAATCAGCAGCGAGACGCTTGCTCCTTACATTTCGGATAAATGGTCGGTGCCGGTGCATCACATCCCTAACGGCTATTACTTCTTCGGCAAGGAGCCGAAGCTGCCCGTGGCGTTCGAGGAGAAGTCGGATTATATCCTGACCGTCGGACGGCTTGGCATACCGGAGAAGGCCACGCATGTGCTGCTTGAAGCCTTCCGGCTGGCGGAGCCTTATATTCCGGCGAGCTGGAAGCTTGTGCTGGTAGGCAAGGTCGAGGATTCCTTCCAGCCGTATCTCTATTCGTATATGGCGAATTATCCGTGGCTTGCGGACCGGATGATTCTGACGGGTTTTGTACAGGATAAGGAGACTTTGCATCAATGGTACCGGAAATCCAAAATTTTCGCCCTGCCTTCAAATGTTGAAGCTTACGCTCATGTGCTTGCGGAAGCCAAAATACACGGCTGTTATTTGCTCGCTTCGGATATTGCATGCTGCCGGGACGCCGCCACGAAGCAGGAGGACCGAAGCATCCACTTGGATGATTGGAACAAGCAGGTAAATTTGCATCTGGCGTACGGCTCGCTGCATGCGGTCGGGTACAGCGCCGGCCTCGCCCAGCGGATGATCGAAATATGCCATGCGAAGGACCGGCTGCGGGAGGCATCGGCGGGTACGCAGAGGGACGCGGCTGAGCATTTCGACTGGGTGAAAATATGCGGCCGACTGGATGATCTGCTGCGGAGCAGCAGGACGGAGCGAACGGCATATTGATTTTGCCCGCTTAATTTGGGATAACTAGGAGAGGAGCTTTATTAGACAGACGGGGAGATATCCATTATGTTCAATTTTTACGAAGTATCGGATTCGCAGTTCGGGGAGTCCTTGCCGCAGCAAATCTATAGACATATCTTGAAAAAAATTATCGGCAAAGAGCTGAATGCCGGAGATAAAATCGTCGAAGAGGAAATCGCCAAGGAGCTTAATACAAGCCGGGCGCCTGTCCGGGAAGCGTTGTATTTGCTGCAGGTTGAAGGAATCGTGGAGCGCCTTCCGCGGCGCGGGACGATCGTGAAGCCTTTTACCCAAGCCGAGATTGAAGACTACAATACGTTAATGGCGGAGCTTCTTCGCGTTGCCGTTATGTACGGGCAGCAGAAATGGGCGCCTGAATACAAGGAAATGCTGAAGCAATACGCCGCGGATGCGGATACTGCCTGCGAGCAGGGCAATGTGCGGGAATACGGAATGAAGGCGGAGCGGGTGCTGCGGCATGTGGTGACTGTGGCGGGCAACGTTGCGTTGTCGAAGTTTTACGAGAAAGCGAGCCTGATTCTGAACATCTTCGTAGAAGTGAAATGGAGCGAGCAAAAGATCAAGGAATTCCACGCTCCGTTTCAGCGGTTTGCCGCGTCCATTCTGGCATCGGAATACGAACAAGCGCAGACGTCGATTTACGAATTCCTGCAGGCAGGAATTAAATAAAAAAAGGGAATTGGAGTTAATGGAAGAGCTTTTTAGGTTAAATTGTCGACAATCGACAAAACAATCTGTTAAGATAGATTTGTAAGCAGCTTTAGCAAGGGAAGCAAGAGTTGCTGCAAGAATCGTAATGCATTTCTTTCAAGGAGTGATCGGTTATGCAAAAATTTGATTTTACGGATAAAGTGGCGATCGTGACGGGTGCAGGCGGAGGTATTGGCCGCGCAGCATCGCTTGCTCTTGCCGGGAACGGCGCAAAGGTTGTTGTCGTTGACCTGTCGGAGGAAGCCGGGAACGAGACGGTTAAGCAAGTCCAAGCAAACGGCGGAGAAGCCGTATTTATAAAAGCAGACGTAACCAAGGAAGAAGATATTCAAGGTTATGTGGCTCAAACAGTCGAGAAGTTCGGAAAAATCGATATTTTCCTCAACAACGCCGGCTGGGAAGGCAAAATTGTTCCTTTGGTCGAGTATCCAACCGAAGCGTTTGACCGCTTGATGGCGATTAACGTCCGCGGCGTATTCCTTGGACTCAAGCATGTGCTTCCGCAAATGGTCGCTCAGAAGAGCGGCGCAATCGTTAATACCGCATCCGGAGCAGGGCTCTTGGCAACGCCTAACATGGTGGCCTACGGCGCGAGCAAGCATGCGGTGCTTGGCATGACCAAGACGGCCGGCGTTGAGGCGGCTCCTTACGGCGTACGCGTGAACGCGGTATGTCCGGGTGTTGTGAATACGCAAATGATGCGTTCGATCGAGAGCGGCTTTGGCAAGGGCAATCACGAAGCGGCTGAAGCGGCAAGGCAGCAAATGGCGAATACAACGCCGGACGGCCGTTATGCCGAAGCGGAAGAGATCGCCAATCTGATGATGTATCTCGTATCCGACCTCTCCACGCATATTGTTGGACAAGAATTCGTGATCGACGGCGGATCGATTTTGATCTAATCGCGGCTGTTACCATTCATACAACTAATTCATAGCAAAGGGGATATTTATCATGGCAGAACTGGACGGCAAAGTTATTATTATCACTGGCGGAGCAAGCGGGATCGGCAAGCAAGCGGCTTTGCAGCTGTCGGCTAAAGGCGCATCGCTTGTCATTGCGGACTATAACCTGGATGGCGCGAATGCGGTTGTCGCAGAGCTAGAATCGGCTGGCGGCAAAGCGGCGGCCTTTAAGGTTGACGTATCGAAAGGCGAAGAAGTGAAAGCACTCGTTGATTTCGCGGTAGAGAAATTCGGCACATTGAACGGGATTTTCAACAATGCAGGCATTGGCCTTGTGAAGCCTTTCCTCGAGATGGATCCGGAATCGTATCACCGCGTAATTGACGTCGACCAGCATAGCGTTTACTACGGCATGTATTACGGCGCGAAAAAAATGGTTGAGCTGGGCGCAACCGGTACAATCGTGAACACCGCATCGATCTACGGCACAGCGGCCGCAATGGGCAGCTTCAACTATAACGCTGCTAAAGCCGCTGTTGTGATGATGTCCAAATCCGGCGCGCTCGAGCTCGCCGAATACGGCATCCGCGTTGTAGGCGTTGCCCCGGGCTTTATCAACACGCCGATTCTCGGCAACGACGAGGCGATGAAATCGGCGCTTGGCGCTCTGCATATGCGCGGTCAGCTGATTCAGCCCGAGAAAGTGGCAAGCGTGGTAACGTTCTTGTTCTCCGAAGGAGCAAGCGCGATTAACGGTCAAACCATTCCGGTGGACGACGGCTTCCTCAGCTTCAAAACAAAATAATCGGCTCCAATGGTTGCTGCCCTTCAAGGGCAGCAACCATTTTTTATTTCGGCGCCTTCCGGAAGTACAAGCTGAACCTTTCAATAATGTAAGGAAACGTAAGGTTAATCGATAGCAGCCTGATTCCCTCCTTTGTTACGATGAGATCAAATCAACAGGGAGGGCTTATTTATGAGCTTGCGACGGTTCGCTTTCAATAACGTAATCCGCAACCGGAGGATTTACGCGGGGTATTTTCTAAGCAGCGCGTTTTCGGTTATGGTGTTTTTCGTCTATTCGATATTTGCTTTTCATCCGGGACTTGCCGATGGCGCGATTCACATTAACGTGTCTACTGCTATGCATTTCGCGGAATCGGTCATTTACGTATTCTCGTTTTTCTTCGTGCTCTACTCGATGGGATCATTCCTGAAGACGCGCAAAAAGGAGTTCGGCATCCTCATCATGCACGGGATGACGAGTATGCAGCTGCGCAGCCTTGTGTTTATGGAAAATATCGTGATCGGCTTTGGCGCGACGGTGGCGGGTATTGTAATCGGTTTTGGCTTCGCCCAACTCATCCTTATGTCAGCCAAGCAGCTGCTTAGCCTAGATGCGGCGCTGCCGTTTTATTTTCCAACGAAGGCGATTGTGCTGACCGGAGCGGCTTTTATGGCGTTGTTCCTGCTTATCTCGTTATTTACGGTGACCGTGCTTCGGAACAACTCGCTTATTGATCTGCTTAAGGGTTCGAACAAGCCGAAGCCGGAGCCGAAGGCATCCGCGCTGCTGTCCTGGATTGCGCTGCTCTTGATTGTTGGCGGTTATGCCGCAGCGCTGGTGGCCAAGGGGATGGTCGTCTTTTACGCAATGATACCGGTGACGGTTGTCGTTATTATCGGTACGTATTTCCTGTTCACGCAGCTGAGCGTGTATACCGTTCATAAAGGCCGCAAGAGCCGTTCGATTTTCTGGCGGAAAACAAACATCGTCCTGTTATCGGATCTTGCTTACCGGATGAAGGATAACGCAAGAACGTTCTTTATGGTGGCGATTTTGTCGACGGTGGCATTCTCCGCGATTGGCTCGTTGTTCGGCTTCAAATCGATGTATACAGATGTGATTCGCAGTGATAATCCGTTCGCCATGAAGTACACCTCGTACGACAAGCCTTCCGAGCAGGACGTTGCGATGATTGAACAGACGCTGAAGGATGCGGGGCTGTCCCATCAATCCTATGCGCTCACCATTAAAAATGTGGAGACAAAGGACGGCAAGCGAATTTCCGTCGTGCCGCAATCCGCCTTTAACGCGCTCGTAACGGCAGCCAAAGGGACGAAGGCGGATGTACAAGGCGATGAAGCGGCTATTGTCCACTACAACGGCACGATGATGGGAGCACCGCAGCCGGAGTTGACGCCGGTTACGCTGAAGGAAACGGGGCTTACGCTAAAGCCCGTGCAGACGATTGATACGCCGGCTATTCAGGCAGGACCCGACTATTACGTGGTGCCCGACGAACGGTTTGAGCAGATGAAAAAGTCGGAGAGCGTCATTTACCAATACGCCTTTGACGTATCGGGCTCGCATGAAGCGCTGAAAAAGGCGGGAGAAGAGATTGACGGCAAGCTTGGCAAAACCGATAACTGGTTTATGGGCGTGGATTACGCGCTGTACCAGCAGGACCAGATTTTTGGCGTTGTCCTGTTCGTCGGATTTTTTATCGGCATCGTATTTTTCGTGGGAGCGGGCAGCTTCTTGTATTTCCGCCTGTATACCGACCTTGGCGAAGATAAACGGAAGTTCCAGGCGATCCACAAGATTGGGCTTACGGACCGCGAGCTGTCAGCGATTCTGACGAAGCAGCTGATGATCCTGTTCTTTGCCCCGATCTTGGTGGCCGTCATTCATGGAGCGGTTGCCCTTGCGGCGATGCAAAATATGTTCGAGTACAATATGATGAAGCCGTCGCTGACGGTGCTTGGATCATTCGTTGTTATTCAGCTTGTCTATTTCCTCATTATCCGAACCAAATATATTTCTAATGTAAAATCGGCTTGGGGGTTGCACCTTACGTAACGTTATGTTTTACAATAGAGCTACCGGTATGAAGCTAGCGTCCACGAAAGGACTGAGCATGAACAATCTTTGGAAAGTTGGAGACCTCGCCAGAATGACGGGGTTAACGGTCAGAACCTTGCGCTTCTACGATCAGATCGGATTATTCTCGCCTTCTGGACAGACCGATTCCGGTCACCGGCTGTACGACGAATCCGATCTGTCCCGCCTGCATCAGATTCTGACGCTCAAGGAGCTGGGCTTATCGCTGGAGGAAATTAAGGAGACCTTATCCGCCAAGCAGATCAGTCCGCTGGAGATGGTGACGCTGCAGAAGCAGCGGATCAAAGAGCAGATAAGGCGGCAGCAGAAGCTGCTTGAACAGCTGGAGCATGCCTCCAAGCTGCTCATCGGCAAGAAGGGCTTGACCGTGGATGACTTTACGGGTCTTCTGCAGGCGATGAAGATGGAATTCGAGAAGCCCGTGCTTGAGCGGCGAGCCAGCTGGGAGCAGCACCTGGACAGGCTGGGCAGCCTGCTTGAGCAGGGGGAAGACGAGCCGTAATCGAAGGGACTATGCTTACGAAGCATGAATTGCTTCGCAATTCATTAAGTTTATGCTTACGAAGCATGAATTGCTTCGCAATTCATTAAGTTTATGCTTACGAAGCATGAATTGCTTCGCAATTCATTAAGTTTACGCTTACGAAGTATGAATTGCTTCGCAATTCATTAGGTTTACGCTTACGAAGTATGAATTGCTTCGCAATTCATTTAAGGAGGATCATTCACAATGAGCGAAAGATTTGTTAAACATGCAACCTTTGTTGTTGAACGTACTTACAAGACTGGCGCGGAGCGGGTATTCGAGGCTTTTGCCGATCCGGAGGTAAAGGGCAAGTGGTTCTCGAAGCCGGATCAGTTCGAATTCCGGGTAGGCGGGCGCGAGTACAGCAGCGGCGGGCCGCCGGAGGGACCGGTCTTTACCTTTGACGCGGTTTATCAGGAGATTGTGCCGGCCGAACGTATCGTCTATACGTATACGCTGGATATGAACGACACGCGGATGTCCGTCTCGACGACCACAATCGAATTGTTCCCCGTGGACGGCGGAACCAAGCTGGTATTCACCGAGCAAGGCGCCTTTTTCGATGGGCATGACACGCCGGAAATTCGCGAGCATGGCACGGGCGAAATGCTGGATGCTCTGGGCAAGCTATTTGCATAAAACATGGAGGAAGAGTCTCTTTAGCAGAGGCTCTTTTTTGCGTCTAATCGCCGATTGCATTGGGATGGCCGTTCACGGTATTTTAGTTATACAAGTGAAAGAGATGGCGCGCAGGAGGCAGACATGACGAATATAACGATAGAAGTTGTAAAGGACGGCAACATTGAGCCTTGCCGGGAGCTGTGCAACGAGCTGATGGCTTTTCAGCAGTCCCGGGCTGTTATGGCCCCGGAAGTGTTCGACCGGATGAACTTTGATACAAGGATGCGAAGAAGCTATGACGGTGCGCTTCGTACCCATGTCCTTATCGCGAGGGATGAAGGCGTGCCGGTTGGCTACGCGTTCTCGACGGTAGAGGATCTTGAACCCGGGGATGACAAGCTCCCCGCCTGGGCTCCTAATCGGGACTCGGCTGACAGCAAGGGCTTTTACCCGGATTGGGTAGAGCTTCCCAAGAAGATTGGCTTCCTCAGCAATTTGTATTTGCGTGACGGCTACCGGAGCATGGGACTTGGCAAGAAGCTGTTCGAGTCGTCGATGGAATGGCTGGAAAGCTTTCCGGACGTGGATCTGCTGTTCATTTACGTATCGAATGGGAACGAGGATGCGCTTCGTTATTACCTGAAACAAGGCTTTACCTACAGCCACGAGGTGTTCGGCGGGTTTATAAAGGCCGTATATAAGAAGCTAAGCAAGCCGGAGTAGACAGAGCAGGTTTAGCAGGTTCACTGCCGGCCAATATAGAAGTAAGGAAGTAGTAAACGACATGGGGAGGTTTGACGGTGACAGCAACAATAGCAGCTAAAGCGGAAATGATGATCAGGCGTCCGGTGAGCGAAGTGTACGAGGCTTTTATCGATCCGGCTATTACAACGAAGTTCTGGTTTACGAGAGGCAGCGGAAAGCTGGAAGCGGGAAGTCAGGTGGAGTGGTTCTGGGAGATGTACGGAGCGTCGGCACCTGTCCGCGTACTGGAGCTTGAGACGAATAAACGCATTGTTATCGACTGGGGAACCAGAGCCGAATGGACGTTTGACGCCTTGTCCGAAACGGAAACCTTCGTGACCGTGACCGACTCCGGCTTCCAGGGAGAGACAGAGGAAATCGCGCAGCGGGCGATTGGCTCGACGGAAGGCTTCACGATTGTATTATGCGGAGCCAAGGCTTATCTGGAGCATGGCATTCAACTCGGCCTCGTACGCGACAAAGCGCCTTATGCGCATGTAAAAGAATCGGAGGTCACCCATGAGCAAGACGATCGTGGAGAAGTTGAATTTACATAAGTATAAAAATACGGCGATTTTGCATCAGCCGGAGGGCAGCGATGCTCTGGCCGGCTTGGAGCGGTACGAAACAGAGCTGCAGGCGGGCAGACGTTACGACCTGATCTTTGCCTTTGTCCTGGATATGCCCTCTTTGCAGAAACTGATGAGTGAAATTATAGAGAATAACTACCTGGAGGAAGGCGGCTATTTGTATGCCGCCTATCCGAAGAAGGGCAATAAAGTATATCCGACCTATATCCACCGGGACAGTCTGTTTGAAGGGCTGGGTGCGAGCGAGGAGGATGGCTATATCGGAACCAGCGACGTCAAATTTGCCCGTATGGTGGGATTGGATGACGTCTTTACGGTTGTAGGCTTCAAGTCCGAAGCGCGCAAGAAGGGTTCGGCGGCCCCCAAGAAACCGAGTCAAAGCGTAGCCGACTATGAAGCTCTAGTGTTCCAGGTAGAACAGGAGCTTCAGGATCATCCGGAGATATTGGCGTTCTTCCGGTCGCTTACCCCGGGGTACCGCAAGGACTGGGCCCGTTATGTATATAGCGCGGTGCAAGAGGAGACCAGAACCAAACGGAAAGCCGAGATGAAGGTTATTCTAGGAGAAGGCTATAAGAGTATCGATCTGTACAGGAGAAGAGAGGGATAGGGATGAAGACGGAGCTTGGGAAAGCAATGCTGGAGCGGGTGCAGGGCATTTGCTCCGCATTGCCGGAGGTAGACCAGATCGTTGACGGGTTTGGGCATGACGTGATGAAAGTAAGGGGCAAAACCTTCATTATGATGGGGGAAGGGCATAACAGCGCCTTGCCGCGTCTGTCTATTAAGGCGACGAAGGAGCAGCAGTACCTGCTGCTTGAGCAGGGCGGCTATGTCAAGACGCCGTATATCGGCCATCATGGCTGGGTATCCGTGGACATGGAAGCCGTTCCGAATTGGGACGAGCTGAACGTGCTTATTCAGGAAGCCTATCTGCTGGCGGCGCCGAAGCGGCTGGTGAAGCAGGTGCTGGATAGCGTCGCAAAATAACTGCAAGAGGCATTTAAAGCGTATGGGCTACCAGCCCATACGCTTTTTTAACGAGTTGATTTGGGCAAGATGATGCCGGCCATGCCATTCGAAGCGTTGTATCGCCGTGTCCAGCGACATGAGTCCGTTTGTCGGGCTCGTAAAGGTTCTTGCGAAGTCCAAAGCCTGCATCCCTTCCAGCAGCACGGAAAACCGGCTGCGCAGCGCTTCGATTAGAACAAGCGAAGCCTCGATAGGCGCTTCGTAATCGTTAAGCTCTGCCCACATATTTTGCCGGTACGTGGAAGCGGCCGGATTCTCCTCCGTCATTGCTTTCTTGAACCGGATGTAGGAGTTCATATCGTTATCCGCCAGGTGGTGAACGACCTGCCGGATCGTCCAGCCGCCGGGGCGGTAAGGAACAGCCAGCTGTTCCTCGGAGAGATCTTCCACCGCTTTCCGGAGCCGCGACGGCATCCGCCCAATCTCTTTCATCCAGTTGCCGCGTTGCTCGGCCGATGGGTCGCATATTTCTTCAAAAGGTCCGATGGGGTACCGCAAATTGTCCGTGCTCATGTAAAAACAACCTCCGCTTTCGCAACTTAAAATTATTTTGCGCTCATTGACAGACTTTAAATAACCATTTATAGTTAATCATTGTGATATTGAGAATCATTATCGTAGTTAATGCCATTCAAAATAAAAGGAGCCCAACCATGAAAAAGTTTATTCCTGCAATCATGCTGCTTGTACTTGTTGTTGTTCTTAGTGCATGCGGAAGCAACAAAACCAATAACGCGAACAATGCGAATAACGGTTCCGCAGCAGCTGCGGAAACACCTGCGGCAACAGAATCCGCGGCGGCGGAACAACCGGCATCCGGAACGGTAACCTATCATTCCGAGAGCGGCCCGGTTGAAATTCCTGCTAATCCGAAACGCATCGTAGCGCTGGCTTACGCGCCGAATATGATTTCCATGGGCGCCAACATCGTAGGCGTAGACCAATGGACCAACATGAGCCCGCTCTTCACCGAAAAGCTGAAAGGCGTGGAAGTCGTATCCGATGAAGATCTGGAGAAAATCATTGAGCTGGATCCGGATCTGATCGTGGTTGGCACGGAGAGCAAGAACGTTGCCAAGCTGAGCGAAATCGCTCCGACAGTTGCTTTCACTTGGGGTAAGCTGGATTATCTGAATCAGCAGATCGAAATCGGCAAGATACTCGGCAAAGAAAAAGAAGCGCAAACTTGGGTTGACGACTTCAAATCCCGCGCTGCCGCAATCGGCGACGAGATTAAAGCGAAGATCGGCGAGAATGCAACCGTATCCGTTATCGAGACGGACGCAAAGAGCTTCTACGTATTCGGCGACCATTGGGCGCGCGGTACGGAAGTATTGTACCAAGCCATGGATCTGAAAATGCCGGAGAAAGTAACGAAGGACGCTCAAGGACCTGGTTATTTCACCCTGTCGCAAGAAACGCTGTCTGATTATGCCGGCGATTATATCGTTCTCAGCCGAAGCACGGCCAATGACAATGCCTTTATGAAAACAGATACGTGGAAGAACATCCCTGCGGTTAAAAATAACCACGTTATCGAAATCGACACGGAAGCTTCGACCTACAGTGACCCGACTACCCTGGAAAGCCTGCTTTCGATCTTCAAAGAAGGCTTCCTGAAATAAGCCTCAAACAGCAAGCGCCCTTCAGAATCTTCTGGAGGGCGCTTTGCTTTTGTTGATTAATGGCTCATGCTTACTTGCTTCTCGCCTTCCGCTGGCTGATCGCCTTCCGGCGGCTTGGTGCGTTTCACGAACAAGCCGATAACGATCGCAGCGATGGCGACAATAAGGCCAATCCAAAAGGCGTCATGAATGCCTGCGACCATGCCGTGAGCTTGCTCAGCAGGCGAGCCTGGATCGGAGGAGGTCTTCAAATAGTCTTTGGTGCCATTACTCATAATACTGATGAACAGCGCCGTACCGATTGCACCCGATACTTGCTGCAGAGTGTTCAGGATCGCCGTGCCATGCGGATACAGGTGACGCGGCAGCTGGTTCAGACCGGAGGTTTGCGCAGGCATCATCACAAGGGAAATACCAACCATCATAATAATGTGAATCATGATGATATGACCGTTGCTTGCCGCGGCATCAATGCCGGTAAACATCCACAGCGAGATGGCCACAAGGATAAGGCCAGGCGTAACAAGAACGCGGGGGCCGAATTTATCGAACAATACGCCGGAAATCGGAGCCATGATGCCGTTCACGATACTGCCCGGAAGCATAATGAGACCGGAAGTGAATGCCGTCATGAGCAATGCTCCTTGCAGGAACATCGGCAGCAGCGTCATCGTCGAGAACAATGTCATCATAAGAACGAAGAGCAGAATCGTTACGATGGAGAACATCGGCGATTTGAAAGCCCTCAGGTCCAGAATCGGAGCCTCCAGTCGCAACTGGCGCAAAATAAAGATAATGAGCGCTACCGCGCCAACGGCGATCGTCCAGATAACCACCGGATCCGACCAGCCTTTCTCGCCCGTCGAGCTGAAGCCGTACACCAGTCCGCCGAAGCCGATCGTGGAGAGCAGGATCGAGAGGATATCCACCTTAGGCTTCGTGATATCCGATACGTTCTTCAGGAACATAAAGGAGAAGATAATGGACAAAGCCGCAAGAGGAATAACGAGAATAAACAGCCAGCGCCAGTTGAGCGAGTCCATGATAACGCCGGACAAGGTTGGGCCGATGGCCGGTGCCGCCATAATGACAAGCCCGATCAGACCCATGGCGCCCCCGCGTTTTTCTGGCGGGAAGATGACCATAATGGTGTTCATCAATACGGGAAGCATCAAGCCGGTCCCGATGGCTTGAACAATCCGTCCTACAAGCAGAACGCCGAATTCGGGCGCAACGGCCGAAATAACCGTGCCTGCGAAAAACAAGGTCATAGCGCCTATAAACATCTGCCTGGTTGTAAACCATTGTTGAAGCAATGCCGTTACCGGAACGAGTACGCCTACAACAAGCATATAGGCCGTCGTTAGCCATTGAATGGTTGAAGGGCCAACTTCAAAGGCTTTCATTAATTCGGGAAGCGCGTTGCCTAGCAGCGTTTCATTCAGAATGGCGATAAAAGCGCCAATAATAATCGTAGCGATAATGGGCCCGCGCTTAATATTCGTTAAGTCGGGGGCAGAGCTGGATCCACCAGCTTGAGAAGCATTCATGGATAAGTGCCTTCCTTTCCTTCGCTTTTCAACGAAAAGGTATGTATATTAGTTTGTTTAGGCTCGCCGGACGGTATGCGTCCATCATTTCCCCTCCGAGGATCTTTATTTGGCCCAATTTCCACTTTATCACAGGGGGCTAGGCCGAGAAAAGGGCGTTAAGCGGGAACAAATGTGTATAATTTATTTTGATATGAAGGAAGAAAGGGCGCCCGTTGGGCGCCCTTTCGTTCGATTACTGAAATGCCTTCGAAGGATCGGATTCGGTGTAGACGGATATCATGACGATTGCGGTATCCGCCCCGATATTTTTCACCGTATGCGGGGTGCAGGCATTCCAGCTGAAGGAGTCCCCGGCGTTTAATTCGGCGGCATCCTCGCCTTGCTCGATATAGATCGTTCCCTGGATCACGACATGGACTTCTTCGCCTTCGTGGGCATGGTTCTCTCCGGTTGACGCACCGGGCGGCAGCTCAACGATCATCATATGGACGTTCTTAGTCGAGCTGAGGTGAGAGACCTTCAGGTTGTCCGGTCCGCTTGTCGTTATCCGGCGCTCCTCCTTGCGGACGAGTTGCAGCTTTTCCTTTTTGTCCAGCAGCAAATACGCCAGCGGAACCTTAAGCGCGTTCGAAATGCTCTCCAGCGTTGCGATCGAAGGGGATGTTTTATTCGTTTCGACCTGGCTCATAAAGCCTTGAGACAAACCGGTTTCATCGCATATCTGAGCAATCGTGATGTTCTTCCGTTTGCGGATAGCCCGAATGGTGGAGCCGATATCCATGAAGCTCACTCCTCCAAAATATTAGTCATACGTAACTTATATTTATATTAACAATTTTCCGATTGACAGGCTAGACCTTGCAGCGTTATATTTCTTATATAAAATAAATATTCACATTACTAATATATCTGATGCAAAATGGAGGGGTTTACCGATGAATTCGGTCTATGAGTTTGATGTTCATCTGCCGTCCAGTTTGGAGCCGGGCAGAACGTATCCCGCGATTTTTACCCTTCACGGCAAAGGCTCGAATGAGCGGAATATGCACGGGCTTGTTGAATCCCTTTCGGATGACTTCATTATTATCGGCATCCGGGGCAATCTTCGACTCGGAGCAGGTTATCAATATTATGAGCTCAAAAGCCTCGGCAATCCGGTCCGTGACTTATTCGATCAAGCAGCCGTGCAGCTGGAAGCCTTTATTAAGGAAGCAACGACTCAATATCCGATAGATCCGCAGCGCCGTTATCTGCTTGGCTTCAGCCAAGGGGCGATTCTGGCGATGACGCTGGCGCTTACGATGGGGAATGGGCTGAGAGGAGTCGTAGCCTTGAACGGTTACGTGCCCGGTTTCGTGAAGGACGAATACGCGCTGCAGAGCGTGGAGCAGGTAGCCTTCTTTATTTCGCACGGCGAATACGATTCGGTATTTCCGGTCAGCATCGGATACGAGAATGAAGCCTATTTCCGGGAGCTTGCGCCTAAGCTTACGTTCAAAACGTATAAGTCCGAGCATGGCGTGACGGAAGAGAATCAGCGGGATTTCCTGCAATGGATCAAGGAAGACGCAAGAGGATCATCCAAATAAAAGGAGTGAAGAGTTATGCTTCCATCTTATTTCTTCGCGCATGGCGCGCCATCCATCGTATTGGAGGATAACAGCTATACGGATTTATTGAAAACCTTCGCGGCTAATCATCCAAAGCCGAAGGCTATTGTTCTTTTCTCGGCCCATTGGGAGGAGAACGTGCAAGCCGTCAGCGCATCTAAGACGTACAGCACGATTTACGATTTCGGCGGATTTCAGGATGAGCTGTACCGGATGACTTATCCGGCAAAAGGGGACCGGTCCCTGGCGGACCGCATCGTATCCTTGTTTGAATCGCAGGGCATACAGGCGGTAACGGACGATGAGCGCGGCTTGGATCACGGGGCATGGGCGGTGCTGAAGCTCTTGTATCCGAATGCGGATATTCCGGTTATTGCTTTATCGGTGAACCGTTACCTGACGAACGAGCAGCAGTACCGGATCGGCAAATCGCTTGCCCAGCTTCGGGAGCAGGATGTTCTCATCATCGGAAGCGGGGGAACCGTTCATAATCTGCGGGCCTTGAACTGGCGTTCGGACGGCGTAGACGATTGGGCGGCAGGCTTTGATCAATGGCTGCAGGAGCATGTGGAGTCCTGGGATCTGGACGCCTTGTTCCAATACCGCACGCTTGCTCCTTATGCGGCGCAAGCGGTACCGACAAGCGAGCATTTTATTCCGCTTCTGCTGGCCATGGGCGCAGGGGACGGCACCCGCCAGGCGAAGCTGCTTCACCGCAGCTACCAATACGGCAATCTGAGTCTTAGCTGCTGGGAATTTGCTTAATAAACAGAAGAAAGCCCAAGACCCCTCTCAAGCGGGGGTCTTGGGCTTTTTTTGGCCTACGCGTTATTCCTCTTCTTCCTCCACGATAATCCTTACCGTGTTCGTAAGCAGACCCGCACGGAAGCAGGATGAGCCGAATCGGAACTCGAAAAATACGGCTGCTTGATTGATAATGATGCCGCCCATCGGCTCGGCCAGAACGTTTACCTGGAAGGTAAGTCTCCGCGTGACTCCCGGCGCGATTGTGCCAAGCGGAATGCCGGCTAGCGGATCGGGCTGCGGAATGCCGTCAACGGTCAGACTTCCCGAAACGTAGGAAAGCTGATTGTCCAGCGGGTCATAGAAAATAACATGGGTTGCCGTAATATCCGAAGACAGATTCGTGAGCGTAATATTATAATGATAGCTTTCCCCGACCTTGACGATTTGCGCGTCGGCGGTTTTAAGGAAAGAGGCAAAATCCGATGCCCGAATCATCGAGACGGGATTCGATATAGTATTGGAGGAGAAGGTTTGCGATAGAATCTGGTTATTCGGCAACAGGAAATCGGCTTTTACAACGGCCGTATTCGTTAATGCGCCGCTTCCTCTTACGAGCACATCAAACCGGACAAAGATGCTTTGGTTAGGAGCTACCGGCCCCAGATTAATGCCTTCACTCGGATTATCGTCCAAACGAAGCACGTTGTTCACCCGGATCGTTCCCGGTATAAAGGCCGCATTGGACGGAAGGAAATCCGTTAGAGTCGTTCGGCCGGATACGGCATTGCCGTTATTAATGACGAATATCGTATAGGTGATACGCTGCCCCACGAATAAGGATATATCGAGGAAGGCTTTAGAGATGAGCAAGTTAGGCGCATTCGGGACGGAAGTCCAAGGGACGGAAACAAAGCTTGTCGAGATGATGGGCTGGACCGTTCCCGTAATAACCGGTATGGTCAAGCCAATAAGCGGTGTAAGGGTAATGCCCGGAACCGATACCTGCTGGTTCAGCAGCACGCTGCCGTCCGGCCCGGTTATCGGCCCCAAATTCGGGACCTGACCCGGCGCTGGCGTTACGCCGGGCTTAAAGACCGGGAGAACCGGGAGCATGAGCCCCGGAATTGGAGTTATACCCGGCATGCCATTAAAGGAAATATCCCCTGGCGTGCAGGCTGCCGGCACGGTGCCTGGCGGAACCGTGACGATAAAGCCGGTATTCGTAATTTGTCCGTTGGGCGGATAGCCCGTAACAAACGCCTGGAATTGGATCGTCACCACTTGGCCCACGTTAACGATACCGATGGCCACCTGCTGGGTAATATCTACCCCGCTGAAGCGACCGCCGTCAATAAAGAGGCTGGATGGAATAAACTGAACGCCCGGAGGAAAGATCTCGACAAGCAAAGCTTCTCCTGGCGCAGTACCTACATTGGTAACGGTAATCGTATAAGTAATCGTGTCCCCAATCTGCGCGGTTGAGACATTTGGCGTCTTGGTCGCCGTAATAATCGGGCCCGTTACAACCGCCGGCGTTGTCGTCGTTGTTGAAGTGGTAGGAACGGGCGTTGTTGTCGTCGTCGTTGTTGAAGTAGTAGGAACGGGCGTTGTTGTCGTTGTCGTCGTTGAAGTGGTAGGAACAGCCGTTGTCGTACTGGACGTGCTTGATGTAGAAGACGTGCTCGACGTTGATGTTGTGCTTGTTGTCGATGTCGTTGAAGTTGTTGAGGTAGACGTGGTAGAAGTCGTCGTAGTCGTAGTCGATGTCGTGGACGTTGTCGGCCCGACCGTACCCGGGAGGCAGCCCATAAACGGTATATTATGCGCTTCCAGCGTGCCGCCTACATTCGTGAGCGATTGGGCGACCATCGTGCCGTTAATATTGCCGAAGCCAATGGCTTCCCAGTTCGCATAGGGGGCCAGCACCGAGCCGAGAATCGACAAGTTCTGATTAAAAGCGGTAGTAGCCTGATAGAAGTTCCAGAGAATGAATTGTCCTTCGCTAGGGTCAGGCGTAACGCCGTTGCGGAAGATTTGATAGCTTCCGAATCCGACGGAATCATCTCCAATGTTAACAAGAATGGTTGAGCCTGCAGGAGCGATAATGTTAATGCCGCTCGCAGTATCCAGCCTCAGCCCGTTGCCGTCCACGTTGTTTCCGTTAAACATAAAGATGTTAAGAGCCGGATCCGTCCCAACGAGGAATATGGTTCCAAAGTTATTAACGATGGTTCCGTTGACCGGCAACGCGGCAAGGTTGAGGGATAGCTGCGCGAGCGATTGTTCGGCCCCGTCAAAATCAATGGGCGTACCTACCAGGGGTTGGCCGGGTACACCGTTATTATTGGTCATCGTATATTTAATGACCGTGCCGGTAGGGAATATGACGGTATTCCCCGCGAAGTTGGTTCCCCCCCGTAATATCAATATTTCCCCGAACGATGAGATCCGCTCTGGTTGTAGATACGGGCAGCTTATCGCCTATCCCATAGCTGTTGTATGTCGCATTGCCGCCAACGGCTACTCTCCCCTCCGAATCAACGAAGGATTGCGTATGATCGCCAAACAAAAACAAATTGAAGCCATTGGCTATCCCCAGATTGACACAGGCCATTTTCGTTATCGCCTCCTAAGTACGTTATCAGCCCTCGGTATGCACACCTTAGATACCTATGCATAATCCCTTTCATTCAGGCATACAAGACAGTATTTACGCGAAAAAAAGGGGGGGCGGGCGTTGAAAGTAGCGATTCTGACCATGTTCAACGGGTTATCGAAGACCTATTCCTTAGTCAGCGTTGTGGAGGAGCATCTGCATATGCTGCTTGGCGGCGGAGCCGACGTCAAGGTGCTCGTCAGTCAAGACTGCCCGGATTCCGAGCGGTACGGCATCTATAGCGACGAACGGATCGAGTGGGTGAAAATAACGAACCGGCTGCATGGCAAGCAGATTCATTGGGTGGATTATACGCAGCCTGCGGGAAGGGTTCATTCCAGCTTTTTCGAGGAGGCCGAAGTCATCGCCGACAGCCTATGCGAGGCCTTATCCGATGCGGAGGTTGTGTTTCTTCACGACATCCTGTACCAGGGCTGGCACCTCGTTCATAATATTGCGGTCCGCCAGGTGCAGGCCCGGCTGCCCCGGCTTCGGTTCCTGGCCATGACGCATTCTTATCCGGCCGTCAGGCCGCAGCGGATGGACTGGCCCCTCTCGGCAAGATTTCTGCCGATGCCGAATACCACCTACCTGTACCCGGCGGAATCGGGATTACCCGCGCTGGCAGAGCAGTACAAGGTTCCGCTTGAGCGATGCAGGGCGATCCCGAACAGCCTGAATCTGTTCGGCGAGATGGGGGAAGAGGTGCAGCGGCTTGGATCGCGGACCGATCTGCTGTCCCCGGATATTCTGGCGATTTATCCAGGCCGGCTCACGACAGGCAAGCAGATGGAGAAAGCCGCTGCGCTGCTGGGGGCAATAGGATCGGTGTCGGGTAAACGGGTGAAGATGATCTTTTGCGATTTTCCGTCCCTCGATATCGAGCCGGCTGCTTACAAACGGATAATCAGAAGCGAAGGAGAGAAATACGGTCTTGGAGGGGAGGAACTTGTATTCACCTCGGACCTGGGCTGGCCGGACGGCTTCCCGCATTCGGGGGTCATGGATTTGTTTACCTTGAGCAATCTGTTCCTATGCACCTCCTATTCGGAATCGTTTGGACTTATTGTGCTGGAGGCGGCCAGCCGGGGCAATCTGCTTGTCCTGAATCAGGCGGTACCGGCATTGGAAGAGCTGGGCAGCCGTCTCCAGGCGTATTTTATGAGATGGAATGCAAAGGGTTTCGGCATGGATACGAGAGAGACCTACCTTCCCTCGGAGGAGGCGTATTTGCGCGAGCATGCGGGTCGGATCGCCAGTCTGATAGGGAATAACCCGGTTATTCAGGCCAAGACCATGATCCGCCGGCAATACAATCCGACGTGGATATGGGAGAACCGGCTAAAGCCGCTAATCGAACAGCGCCCCATAGAGGGGCATTAAAGAAAGGCTCTCCATCTTCGGAGAGCCTTTCTTCATTCCTTTATGAATAATTTGGCATCACAGTTGGGAATGAATAACCTATCTTTTTCCCTGTACGAAAGGGATATCAGGAACGGAATGATTAGCTTATGAGTGGAAAAGCCAGCAAAATCAATATCGCCCAATTGCTTATGATATTCGCTTTAACCAACGGTCTTATCGATCATGTCATTATCAATCCAATGCTTCTGGATGCATCCGGGCGTGATGCCTGGATTACGGTTATCGTGACGGGAGCCGCGTTTGTCGTGTGGTGTCTGCTGCTGGCATGGATGATGAAGAAGTCCGGCCAGCAGAAGTGGCAGAAGTGGATTTCGGATAAGACGCATCCCATTGTGTCGTGGATTCTGATTATTCCGGTCTGCGTCATTTTGTATGTGATCGGCGCAACAACCGTCCTCCATACCGTGAAATGGAATACGACCAACTATCTGCCGGCATCCCCGGCGCTTGCGCTTGCTCTTACCTTGATTATTATCTGCTTCTTCATTACGGTATGGGGTCTGCGTTCGATTGCGGTAACTGCCGGCGTCCTGTTCCCCTTTGTCTGCGTATTGGGGGTATTCGTCAGCGTCTTTAACCACTCGGAGAAGGACTACCGGCTGCTGACCCCGATGCTGGAACACGGATGGGGACCTGTTGCGGACGGCATTTTGTATGCGTCAAGCGGTTTTATCGAGGTCATATTCCTGCTCCTGCTGCAGCATAGGCTTAGCGAAAAGATCAAGACGTGGCAGGTATTCGGCTACAGCCTTTTTATAGTAGGAATCATGCTGGGACCAATCGTTGGCGCCATTACCGAATTCGGTCCCAGGGAAGCAGCCAATCAGTTGACCTCCCCTTACGAGCAGTGGCGTCTCGTGAAGGTGGGGCAATATATCGAGCATGTCGATTTCTTCTCGATCTTTCAATGGATGTCGGGAGCCTGCATCCGTATTTGCATTGCGGTTTACCTCATTACCGATGTCTTGAAAATGACGGGGCGCGTCCGCAAATGGACCACGGCCGCTATTATGGCCAGCTACATCTTTATTGGCATCATCCCCACGAATGATTATACCTATTACCAGTGGATGTACAAGGTGTTCCTGCCTTCTTCCCTTGCTATTCTGCTGGTTGTTACTCTCGCATGGATGGCCATCACGCTGTTCGCCAAACCATACCGGAAGGATGAGTCTCAATGACAGCAGCCGCAGGCAGCACAAGCTGGAACGAAGAACGATTGAAGCAGCTATATCAGGGATCCGCGGATGTATTCGTCAAGCCGTGCCGGTTCGGATCAGGCAACAAGCCTTCCGTTGTCCTCGTATACGCGAATGCTCTATGCGATACGGGGCAAATTCACGAGTTTGTCCTTCCGGTCCTTACCGAATATTACGAAGCAACCGGCATAGCCTCTGCGGAAGACATGCATCAGATGATTTCCCGGTTGTCTCTATTCAGCTATAAAGGAATTCCGACGGCGGATGAAATTGACGAGATTGTCTTCGAGGGAGGGCTATTTCTTTATTTTGTTCAGGAAAAGCGTTATTTCAATATGGGGATCAGCGACCGTCCGCAGCGGATGCCAAGTGAATCGAGCACGGAAATCTCCATTAAAGGTCCCAAGGATGGCTTTATCGAGGATATGTCCGTCAACGTAGCGCTCATTCGCAAACGGCTTCGCAGCCATTCCCTGCACGTGAAGGAATATACGATCGGCAAACGGACGAAGACCCGGCTTTCCTTGCTCTATTTCGAGGATATTATTAATCCGAAAATATTAAATGCGGTACATAAAAGCCTGCAATCCATCGATACGGACGGTCTCTACAGCATTAACCAGCTGGAGGAGATGCTAACCGGCTCGAAATACAAGCTTCTCCCGCTGCTGGATTATACGGGGAGACCGGATTATTGCGTCAACTCCCTGCTTTCCGGGAGGTTTCTTATTGTTATGGACGGCAATCCGCTTGTGATCGTAGGGCCTGCGGGATTAAGCCTGCTGCTTAAATCGCCGGAGGATATCCATTTCAACTACACCTACGTTTCCTTTGCCCGGTTAATTCGGATCATCAGTCTATTCCTTACCGTATTTCTGCCAGGGATTTGGGTAGCGTTCATGGCCTTTCATCAGGACCAGCTGCCATTCCGGATTATGGCGACCATATCGGTCTCCCGGCTTGGACTTCCCTTCTCCGCCCAGATCGAAATGTTTATTCTGCTGATGCTGTTGGAAATCTTCCGCGAGGCCGGCGTCCGGCTGCCAACTTCCATCGGACAGACCTTAACGTCGATCGGTGGTCTTATCATTGGCGATGCGGCAATCCGCGCGGGACTGGTGTCGCCGTCGGTCGTTGTGATTGGCGCGATTACCGCAGTCTCGGGAGTAACGCTGGTCAATCAGTCGTTAAGTACGGTCGTAAGCATTATCCGGCTGTTCTTCTTTCTGCTGTCCTCCTTCCTTGGCATGTACGGAGTCATCCTCGGGATCGTCATCTTTATTGCGCTTATGGGAAGCCAGCGTTCCTTCGGCATGAGTTACCTGGCGCCCCTATCGCCGCTTAAAATCAAGGATGTTGCGGCTTCGTTCCTCAGGCTTCCTTGGTTCTTAATGAAACGGCGTCCGTCCATCCTGCAAAATCAGGATGACGAGCGGTAAAGGAGGGAATAAGGTGCGGCTGCTTACCGTAAAATTAGTCGTTTGCCTGCTCATTGCCGGTCTTCTGCCAGGCTGCGCAAACTCAAGGGATATTCAAAACTTGGCATATGTCACCGCTCTTGGGGTGGATTTCGAAAACGGCGAGTACAGGACTTACGTGCAGGTGCTTAACTTCTCCAATATCGCGAGATCCGAGAATACGTCGCTGGGCCAGAAGGTGCCAATATGGATCGGAATGGGGCATGGGGGGACGCTTGCCCTGTCGCTTGCCGATACGAACGAAACCTCGCAGTTTCCTTTATTCTGGGGACATCTGAAGGCTGTTGTTCTGAGCGAGAATCTGATGAAGAGAGGAGGAAAGGAAACCTATGCAACGTTAAACCGGCATTATGAGATCCGGTATAACGTGCTTGTATTCGGCACGAAGGAGAAGATGGAGGACATTTTGACGCAAAAGTCGCTCTTTAATTTGTCCCCTCTGGATACCATCATGTTCACAGGCGTGCAGAATCGCACCCAGAGCCCATACGTCATTGCCTCTTACGGCAACCGGCTGATTGCCAATATGAATGAGCCCGGCAACTCGCTTTATATCCCTTCCATTTCGATTAACAGGCACACATGGCTGGAGGAAAAGGCCGGACGCGGGATGTTTGAGATGAATGGAGCGTATTTCTTCGATAAGGGCAGGGTGGTGAACTGGATGTCCTTAGACGAGCTCAAGGGGCTGAGATGGGCTACGGAGAAGATCAGCAAGACAACCCTTCAAGTGCCTTTGGAGGACGGTCATAAAGGAGCTATTCAGTTCGAGCATCCCGGTATGAGAGTCATTCCGAAAGTACAGAGCAATGGGGACGTCAAGTTCGATCTCAAGGTTACGGCAAAAGGAACGGTCAGAGATTCCGACAATGCAACAATCGGGGTGATGGAAAAGAAGGCTGAGGAGGCGATAGAAGCAGAGATTAGAGAAACGTATCGCGCTGCTCTAGCTAAGCATTGCGATCCGTTCCAACTGGAAGAGACGCTGTACCGGAAGCACTCGCGTCTGTTCCACCAGCTGACCAAGGGAGGCTCTTTCTTCCTGAATGAGCATTCCCTTGGCCGCGTGTTGGTTACCGTAAAAATTACAAGCACGGGGAAGTACAAGGAGATCGTGAAATAGGGTTACAACGTTTGGCCGCTGTCGACGGTAATTATCTGGCCAGTCATGGCTTCCTGCTCCAGCGAAGCGCAGATCAGCTGCGCGATATCCTCCGGAGTCGAGATCTGCCGCAGAAGCAGATTCGGTGCGAGCTGCGACATTTGTTCCTCCCGGCCGGCCCACCATCTTGTTGCGACGGCACCAGGAACCACGCAATTGACTCTGATATGAGGAGACAAAGCCCGCGCGAGGGATTTGGTTAGGCCGTGGACGGCGGCTTTGGATACGGCATAAGGCAAGGACGAGCCTAAGCCGGTTGTACCGGCGATACTGCCGATGTTAACGACCGCGCCTCGTCCTTGCTTTTTCATATGGGGGGCAGCTGCCCTTGCGCAATAGAACATGCCTTTTACGTTGACGTCAAACAATTCGTCCCACACTTCGCCGGTTGCGGCGTCCAGGTCGGGGAGCGGAATATGGCGGGTGATGCTGGCATTGTTCACTAGCAAATCCAAGGTGCCGAAGCGTTGGACGATAGTCTCAGTCATGCGTTTGACCTCCTCGTCCTTCGATACATCGGCCCGAATGGCGATCGCCTTCCCGCCTAAGCTCTGAATAAGCTGTACGGTTTCTTCTGCTTCCCGCACGGAGCGCGAATAGTTAACGGCAACAGCCGCCCCCTTGCTGGCCAATGCCAGACTGGTTGCCCGTCCGATTCCCGTTCCTCCTCCGGTTACAAGCGCTGTTTGATGCTTCAATTCCATCTTACGGCCTCCTTGATCTTCGTTTAATGTCATTGTATAAGTCGCTGTTTGATTTGTATAATTGAATTAAATGAAGGAATCGTTCAAAAATTTTGAATAAATCCGGGGGCTGGGGAGACGAATGGATTTGAAGACTTTAAAGACGCTGCATGCCATTGTCCGGCATGGCAGCTTCCATCAAGCGGCGGAGGAGCTGAGCTATGCCCAGTCCACGGTGACGATGCAGATTCAAAGGCTGGAAGCGGATCTTGGCGTCCGGTTGTTTGAGCGGGGGAAGAAGGTCAGTCTTACGGAAGCGGGAAGGCTCTTCTATGAGCAGAGCCTGGATATTGTCCACCGGATGGAACGGCTGCAGAGCAATCTGGTCGAGCTGCAAAACGGCGAAGCCGGAAAGGTGAGGCTTGGCGTAACGGAGCCAACGGCCAGCACTAGGCTGCCTCAGCTGCTTATGGCTTTTATGAACGGGCATCCGAAGGTTGACGTAGCTCTGGAGATCGCCAGCACGCCTCTGCTGGTGAACGGGCTAAAACAAGGCGAATTGGATTTTGCGTTCTGTTCTACGCCGGAATCCGGCGAGGAATTGTATTTTCACCCTTTGTTTCAAGAAAAGTTTGTCTTGCTGCTTCCGGCAAACCATCGGCTGGCCGACTTGAAGCGCATCAGGCTTAGCGATCTGGAAGGGCACCGGCTGCTTATTACGGCGGAGAACTGCCCCTACCGGAAGAAGCTCGAGAGGGTTCTGCAGGATAACGGGCCTTTGTCGATCGAGACGATGGAGATCGGCAGCATGACGGCGCTAAGGCATTATGTGGCAAGCGGCTTTGGCATTGCCTTTGTTCCGCTAACCGCCCTGGAGCCATTGCCCGAGGGTACGCAAATAAGGGAGCTTCAGGATGTATCCATAGACATGCTGATGGGGCTGGTCAGCCGTACCGCGCCTTTATCTCCGGCAGCCGCAAAACTTTACGAGAATTTAAGGCAGTCTTTGGAAAGGATTTAGACCCCTGCATAGAGAAGGAATGATATGGAAACGATAGTGCAAGATTCAAATCGTTCAACTAACTCTTAGAAAGAAGGTCTATCATGTCAAAGCTGAATATCGGGATTATTTTGGGAAGCACGCGCCAGGGGCGCGTATGTCCGCAAGTAGGCGAATGGGTGAAGGGTGTTGCCGATAAACGCGGCGATGCCAACTACGAGATCGTAGACGTTGCCGACTACAAGCTGCCGCTGTTTGGCGAAGTGGATGCTTCGGAGCAAGCAGGCGCTTGGAATGCGAAGCTGGCGGGCCTCGACGGTTTTGTGTTTATCGTGGCGGAATACAATCACAGCATCACGGGTTCCTTGAAAAACGCTCTCGATTTCGCGCGTGAAGCTTGGAACAACAAAGCAGCCGGCATCGTGAGCTACGGATCGGTGGGCGGCGCTCGCGCGGCAGAGCATCTTCGTGGCATTCTTGGCGAGCTGTCGATCGCTGACGTACGCGTTCACCCGGCGCTGTCGCTGTTCACGGATTTTGAGAACGGTTCCGTATTCAAACCGGCCGATCTTCATCTGACGAACGTAAACGGCATGCTGGACCAGGTTCTTGCCTGGAGCGGTGCGCTTAAGACGCTTAGACAATAGAATGATGGCCTTGCGAAGAGCATCCTCCTTAAGAGGATGCTCTTTTTTTTGCTGTTATTTTGCGGCAAATTGTAACCTTCTTGTCCGAATTCGCGTCAGTAGCACTGTTATGTATGCGATATCATTACCTACATCGAGGAGAGTGCTGGACGTGAAATTATGGAAAGCTCCATTGAAACCTGCCGCCTGGGGCGGATTGTGGACAGTGAATTAACCGGCTATGGTATTTAGCAGCCTGTTATTCCTGTTTATTTTTTTGCCGGCGGTATTCCTGCTCTACTGGCTGTCGCCGCGACGAGGAAAGAATCTGATTCTGTTCTTGGCCAGCCTAGCCTTCTATGCCTGGGGCGAGCCGGTCTATATCGTCATTATGCTGATCTCGACGGTGACCGACTACAGCTTTGGTCTCCTGCTAAGCCGGCCGGAATGGGGATCGAAGCGGCGCAAAGCGATTGTCGTCGCCTCGGTTATCGTGAACCTGGCGCTGCTGTCGTATTTCAAGTACGCCGACTTTGCGATCCGCAACGTGAACGCCCTGCTGGGCACGGATATTCCGCTCACGGAACTGGCGCTGCCGATCGGCATCTCGTTCTATACGTTCCAATCGATGTCCTACATTATCGACGTGTACCGGGGAACGGCGAAAGCCCAGCGGAACTGGATAGACTTCGGTACGTTTGTCGCCTTGTTCCCGCAGCTTGTTGCGGGGCCAATCGTGCAGTACAACACGCTGGCGGAGCAGCTGAAGGGACGCCGCGTGACGATGGAGATGTTTGCGGAGGGAGTCAGGCGCTTTATTATCGGCCTGGCCAAAAAAGTGCTTCTGGCCAATAACATCGGCCTGCTCTGGCATGCGGTTTCGGACGCCGATGCGGGCACGCTGCCGGTGCTCACGGCATGGCTGGGCATTATCGCTTTCGCGTTCCAGATCTATTTCGATTTCAGCGGCTATTCGGATATGGCAATCGGGCTGGGACTTATGTTCGGGTTCCGGTTCAACGAGAACTTCAATAAGCCTTATACGGCGCAGAGCATTACGGACTTCTGGCGCAGATGGCATATATCGCTGAGCACCTGGTTCCGGGATAACGTCTATATTCCGCTTGGCGGCAATCGGAAGGGTCTGCCGAAGCAGCTCCGCAACATTCTGATTGTCTGGCTTTTGACCGGGATCTGGCATGGGGCGGCATGGAACTTCATGCTGTGGGGCTTGTATTTCGGCGTTATTCTTATTTTTGAAAAATGGGCCGGTCTACGCCTGCTCGCCCGCGCGCCGCGCTGGATCCGGCATGTCTACGCCAGCCTGCTTATCCTGATCGGGTGGGTGCTCTTCGCCTTTGACGAGCTGCCGAAGGTTGGCGGTTATCTGAAAGCGATGTTTGGCCTTAACGGACAGCCGGTCTGGAATGACGGGACGATGTATTTCCTGTATACGAACCTGGGGTTGCTCGCGGTGCTTGTGCTGGCCTCAATCGCCTGGAGGAAGCGGACGGAGCCAGCGCGGGAGAACGGCGGCTTATCGGCCATCCGCTCGTTGGCCGGCTCTGCCTCACTGCTTGTCCTGTTCTTTCTTTCCGTCTCTTATCTCGTCGACGCGACCTTTAATCCGTTCCTGTACTTCCGTTTCTGACAGCAAGGGGGACATCCATGATGAAAAAACAAACCGACCGTCTGCTCGCCATCTGGTTTATCGCGACGCTCTTTGTTCTCGCACTGATCTTTCTCTTCTCGCCGGCAAGGAAGTTCTCCGAGCTCGAGAACCGCTATTTGCAGGCGGAGCCCAAACTGACCTGGGAACATCTGATCTCCAAGCAGTTCGCGGAGGAAGCGGAATCGTTCGTCACGGACCATTTTCCGCTTCGCGGGCAGTGGGTGTGGGTGAAGTCGCTCTCCGAGCAGCTGCGGCTTCAGCAGGAGAACAACGGGATTTACAAAGGGAAGGACGGTTATCTGTTCGAGAAGTTTGCGAAGCCGACTCCGGCCTTGCTCGCTCAATATGCGGATGCCGTGAAGGGTTTTGCCGCTTCTAGTCCGGACTCTGAATTGACGTTCCTGCTTGCGCCGACCTCCATTGGTCTTTATCCGGATAAGCTTCCTTGGAAAGCGCCGCATGACCGGCAGGATCAGGTGAACGCAGCGGTAGGGGAAGAGCTGCGGGGCTCTGCCAATCTGACGTATATCAACGGGTTCGACGTTCTGAAGCCGCATATCTCCGCCCCGATCTATTACCGGACCGACCATCACTGGACGACGCTGGGCGCTTATTACGCTTATGAGGCTTATGCGAAGCAGATGGGATGGACCCCGCATCCGATGTCGAATTATACGGTCAAGCCCGTAAGCGATTCCTTCCTCGGGAGCTACCATACGCGCGGACAATTCAGCCTGGCGAAGCCGGACCTGCTGCAGGTCTTTCTGCCGAAGAAACCGGTGCCCACGTCGGTATACGTAGCGGATACCGATACAACCACGGACTGCTTGTACGACGAGAGCTTCCTCGCCAAAAAAGATAAATACTCGTATTTCCTCGGCGGCGTTCATGCGCTTATGACGCTGACAAGCGATATTCCGGAGGGCGAAGAGGATCTGGACAAGCTGCTTGTGGTCAAGGATTCGTATGCCCACAGCGTCCTGCCTTTCCTGACGCAGCATGTCAAAGAAATTCATGTCATTGACATGCGCTATTACAACGGCAGCATTAGCGAATACAGGAAAGCGAACGGCATCAGCCACACGCTGATGCTATTTAATACGGCAACCTTCTCGGAGAACAACGAGATTCTTAAGCTTAATAAATAATCGATATAACAAGGGAGAGTTCTTACATGAAAAAACGCGCTATCATTCTGCTTCTCACGACTATGATTATGGGCGGCGTGCTCAGCGCCTGCGGCGGCAATAACAATAACAGCAGCAATAATACGGCAGCTTCGCCAACTCCTACGGCTACGGCTCCCGCGGAAGAAAGCCCGTCCGTAAGCCCGGATCCTTCGCCTAGCGCCTCTGCCGAACCAAGCCAGACGCCGGCGCCGTCAAAGGAGCCAATTCCAAGCGCGAAGCCATCCGAGCCGGCAAAAAAACCGGCGGCAACGCCTTCGCCAAGCGCGAAGCCGTCCGCTACGCCAAAGCCGACGCAGAAGCCAACACCGAAGCCAACCGTCAAGCCAAGCCCGAGCCCGTCAGCGGATGCTGCGGCAAGTGAAATCATCGATGCGATGCTGAAGGCGGTCGAGCAGCCTGCCCTGATCGCGATGACCGCCGATGACGTGAAGAACATGTATGGCATCGATACCTCGACGCTTGCCGATTACTCCGGCCGCATGCCGCTTATGAACGTAAAGACAAACGAGATTGCCGTGTTTAAGGTGAAGAAGGATAAGGATATCGATGCCGTGAAGAAGGGCATGGTCAGCCGCGCCGAAGCGGTTCAGAAGCAGTTCGAATCGTATTTGCAGGATCAGTACGAGAATGCGAAAAACTACAAAATTGTCGTGCAGGGCAACTATGTCCTCTTCGTCATCTCGGAGAGCGCGGATGATCTGGTGAAAGCATTCAAGGCAGCGGTGAAGAAATGACAAACAAGGCAGCCGTATAATTTGGCCCGTTAGATTCATCCTATTTGGGTAAGAGCTGGCGTTTAAGGAGGTTACCCCAATGAATGAATCCCTGTTCCATCTGTCTTATATCGTGCTGCTTGGCGTACTGCTCGCGCTGGGGCTCGGTTGGATGGGGTGGTTGATCTACCATCGGAGGAAGAGGAAAGCTCGATAAACCAAAAGCCATGAATTCCGACATCGGAGTTCATGGCTTTTTTTTGAATCAACTATTTATTTCATTAAGCCATGGAGAATGAATTGCTCATGGGTATCCGAGTATTGCGAGGCGACGGCGGCTTTAGCCGCGGCGATATCGCCGCTTTTGATCGCTTCCAGAATACTGCGGTTCGTTTGAATGGAATGGCTTGGCTGATATTGCGGGTATTTGATGCGATAGGATACGGTGGTGAACACGTAACGGCCGCGGTACAGCTCCATGATTTGCAGCATGCTTTCGTTATGGATCGTTTTCAGAATGGTTTCGGTAAACTGCAAAGTGCTGTTGTAGTAGCCGTAATAATCCTTTTGCTCCAAGGCGGATTGCTGCTGCTCGAGTACTTGTTCCATGGCTGCAATATCGAATTTTAACTGCCGCTTGGCGGCCGTGTCCAGCACGAACAGCTGCATGGAGACAAGAACCTCGTACATCTCGCTGAATTCATGGACGGATACTTCCTTTACCATAACCCCCCGCCCCCTGAAGGAGCCTACAAGCCCTTCCCGTTCAAGCAGGGAGATAGCGGCGCGGACCGGCGTTCTGCTCATGCCAAGCTGCGCGGCAAGCTCGTTCTCCGATAGCATGGAACCCGGCATATATTCAGCCCGCATAATCCGTTCCCGGATTTCGCGGAAAGCAATAGATTCTAATGAGGTTAAAGACATCGAGTATTTTTCCTTTATCTGTTTTTTAGACTAATAGTACCAAATAACCGGAAAACAATGCTATAGGCAAGGCTGATGTCAGCTAATAGTGTCGCCATCCACCGTGACATCGATAAGGCGGTAACCTTCGCTACCGCTCTTGATAATCAAATCCCCTTTAATATGCAAATCTCGCAAAGTAACATCAGGAGCTGCTATCGTAACGTCTCCGTACACCGTCTCGACGGCGGATTCAAGGCCATAGGTACCCGGCGCCGAGTAAGTCCGGTTCACGATGCCGGACTTCAGCAATCTGTCGATCATGCTGACAGCGCTTTCACGGGTGACAGGCTCGTCAGGCCGGAAGGTGTCGTCCGGGTAGCCCTGCACAATTCCTTTTTCCGCTAAGTTCGCAACGGCTCCGCGGCTTGCTTCCTGAATCCGATCATTGTCCTTGAACGGGGTATCCTGTTCTCTCGGAAGCTCCAGCTGAACAAGGGTCGCAAGCATAAGCGCCGCTTCCTCCCTAGTAATGATCTGCTCCGGTCTTATCCGGCCGTTGCCTCCCTCGGGTATGTAGCCTGCCTGAACGGCTTTGCCTATTTCGGTATAAAACCAGTCGGACGTCTTGACGTCTTGATAAAAGAAGGGAGCCGTATCGCTCAATTCGAAAGCTCTGTTGATCATCGATACCATCTCCGCCCGGGTTACCGGCATCTCCGGTTTAATCGTTCCGTCCGGATAGCCCTGCAGCCATCCGAAATCGAGCCATTCTTTTAATGCCGGGGCGGCCCATGACTGCTCGGCTTCTTCGTACGCCGCCTGGGAGGCGGCATAGCCGGTTATTGCAAAGGTAAAGAGACAACCGATTAGCAGCGGCACAACGATTTTCCATCGACTCATCAGCATCGCATCCCTTCAAAATGTAGTCCTCTATTAAAGTGTACGAGATTGTAAATGCAATAGCTGTCGAATGGAAGTGGAAGGCATAGGAAACAATAGGTGCACGAAGAATGACAGATAAAGGATGGATCCGAATTGGCTAATTCGTTTGGAGTGTTTAAGAAGGACTTGGGTTATTTTCTAAAAAACAGGATGCTTATCATTACGTTTCTTGGCGTATCTATCGTGCCGATGCTGTACGGCGGGTTCCTGATCAAGGGGAATTGGGATCCTTACGGGAAGCTTCAGGATTTGCCGGTTGCCGTTGTCAATCTGGATAAAGGCGCGGAATATCAAGGGAAAGCGATGAATGTCGGCGAGGATTTCGTGAAGGAGCTGAAGGAGAATGAGACCTTCGACTGGAGGTTCGTCAGCGAGCAGGCCGCACGCGAGGGGATGGTCAGCAACCGGTATTACGCGACGATTACGATTCCTGACAATTTCTCCGAGCATGCGTCCTCTTTAACGAGCAACACGCCGCAGAAGGCGGATATTATCTTCGAATCGAACAGCTTTTATAACTTTATATCCGGGCAGATTAGCGAAAATGCGACAAAGGAGCTGCGAAACAGGCTGTCGCAAAATCTGACCGAGGCGTATTCGAGAAGTATGCTCTCTCAATTCTCGGAGCTTTCAAGCGGCCTTTCCAAGCTGGCGGCAGGGGCTTTTGATCTGCGTGACGGTGCGGTGCAATTAAAGAATGGCGCGGGGACGCTAAGCAGCAAGCTGCAGGAGCTGTCAGGCGGGGCGGCCAAGCTCAACGCCAGTATTGGCCAGTTGGAGAACGGGGCATCGGAGCTGAACGCGGGGCTGTCAAAGCTAAGCAGCAGTGCGGAGACTTTATCATCCGGGGCCTCGCAGCTAGGCGCGGCTTCCACGCAGCTGAAGCAGGGAGCCGATAAGCTGGCGGATGGATCGGGGCAGCTGAAGGACGGGATCCAGTCCGCCAAGAGCGGAGCGGATGATCTGTACGCCGGCCTGCAGCAGTCCGCGGCGGGCAGCAAGCAGCTGGAGTCGGGGCTGACCGCATCGGCTGCCGCGAGCAATACGTTGGCCGATGGCAGCGCCCAGTTAGCTGCGGGCCTCAAGCAGCTGGCGGACAGCAACGCCGATTTGGCTGCCGATCCGGCGGTGCAGAAGCTGCTGGCGGCAAGCCAGGCGGTAGCTGCTGGCGCAAAGGAGCTGAGCAAGGGCCAGCAGGAGCTTCTTACGGGCAGCCGCACCTTGAATGCCGGGCAGCAGAAGCTGCTTGCCGGCAGCAAGCAGCTTAGCGCCGGTCAGAGCAAGCTGCTGCAAAGCGCCTCTCAGCTGGCGACGGCGCAGGACCAGCTGCGTGACGGCTTAGCGCAAATGGCGGCCAAATTCCCGGCCTTTGTATCGGGCGGCAAGCAGCTCGGACAAGGCGCGGCGCAGCTGGCGCAGGGGTCGGAGAAGCTGAAGTCCGGCATCTCGCAGTTTAAGGCCGGCGGCGCTTCGCTTGCAAGCGGGGCTTCGCAGCTGGCATCCGGCGCGGGCGAGCTGGCAACCGGAGCCGATAAGGTGGCCACCGGCTCGAAGCAGCTGGCGGACAATCTGGCGAGCGCCGCCGAGCAAACGGCCAGCCTCAAGGCGGATGAGAAGACGATCCAGATGATTGCCGAGCCGGTTACGATTGTGGCGAATGACGACCGCAAGGTGAGGCTGTACGCGAACGGGATCGCCCCGTATTTTCTGTCCATGGCCTTGTTTGCGGGCTCGCTTGTTTTCACGACGATGTTCTCGGCTAGGCGATCGGCGGATGAAGAAGCGGACGGGTTTCCTTTGTTCCTCAGCAAGCTGCTTACCTTCGGCGTGATGAGTCTTGCGCAATCCCTTATATTAAGCACGGTTATTCTATACGTGCTGGGATTAAAGGTGCAGAGCGTGCCGCTATTTTATCTGTACACCGTATTAACCGGATTTACTTTTATGTTTGTTGTTCAAACCTTTGTGACCTGGCTCGATAATCCCGGCCGGTTCATTGTGCTGCTGCTCATGATCTTCCAGCTTGTCTCAAGCGCGGGCACCTTCCCGTATGAGCTGCTGCCTGGCTGGGCGCAGGCGATGAATCCTTGGCTGCCGATGACCTACAGCATCCGCGGCTACAGGGACGTGATCTCGAGCGGCGATTTCGCTCATATGTGGTCGCAGGCCGGGCGGCTTGCCTTTTACGTTGTGATCTTTGTCCTTCTGACGAGCCTGTATTTCGCCTTGACGAAGAAGCAGCGGGACGAGCAGCAGATGCCGGTTAAATTGTAAAAAAAGCCCGAAGGCGCTGCTGTTTAACAGCAGATTCCCTCGGGCTTTACTTATGGAATCAGAACGGGAACGAGCGGCGGTCCTTCTGGACCGATACCCATTTGGTCGTCGTGAATTCTTCGAAGCCGATCTCGCCATGGTAGTGGCCGATGCCGGAGGCTTTCTCCCCGCCAAACGGAGCTTTCATGTCCATGTTGATCGTCGTGTCGTTGACATGGGTCATGCCGCTTTCGAAAGCGCGGGCAAAGGCAACGCCCTTGTCCAGATCCGTTGTGAATACGGCGCCGGACAAGCCGTATTCGGTATCGTTGACGAGCGCCAGCACTTCGTCATCCGATTCAAACGGAATGATCGAAGCGATTGGCCCGAAGATTTCCGTTTGGGCCAGGCGCGATTTCGGATCAACGTCCGCGAAGACGAATGGCGTTACAACGCCGCCGATTCGTTCTCCTTCGAGCACGAGGCGCGCGCCGTCTTTCTTCGCATCCTCGGCGATGCCGAGCACCTTTTCCACTTGGCGTTCGTTGATGAGCGGACCGATAATGACCTTCGGATCGGACGTATCGCCGTAAGGCACCTGCTTCGCCCTTTCGGCGAACCGCCCGACAAACGTTTCATAATGCTTGCGGTGAACGAAGAAGCGGTTCGTGCAGATGCATACTTGGCCGGAGTTCATGAATTTGCTGAAGACCGCGGCGTCGATCGCCTGATCGAGATCCGCGTCTTCGAGCACCACAAACGCGTTGTTGCCGCCAAGCTCCAGCGAGGTGCGCTTCAAATGCTTGCCGCATAGCTGCGCGATATGGCGTCCGGCGCCGGTGGAGCCCGTGAAAGAAATGATACGCGGCACCGGATGCTCGATCATATAGTCTCCGACTTCCGCGATGTCGTAGGCGATTACGTTTACGACCCCTTTCGGAAGGCCGGCTTGTTCGAAAATATCCGCGATAATCGGTCCGCCGGAAATAAACGTCTGCGTATCCGGCTTGATCACAACCGCGTCGCCGGCTGCGATAGCGGGAGCGGCAACCCGAAGTCCCATATAGAGCGGGAAATTGAAGGCGACGATTGCGCCAATAACGCCCGCAGGCTCCCGGTATACATGGTTTTCCTTGCCCGGAATTTGAGCCGGGAAAATTTGCGGCTGGAACATGGAATCGACGTATTCGACCGCGGCAAGCACCGAGCCTAAACCGGCCATGAATTCGGACGCAGCTTTGACGTACGAGCTCCCGGTCTCCTTGACCATAACGCTGACGATCTCGTCTTTGCGTTCCTGCAATAGCTTAACGGCACGCATCAGGACCGCCTTCCGTTCTTCGGCCGTGGACTTTGCCCATTCTTTCTGCGCCGTTTTGGCAGCGGTGTAAGCTTCGTCGATATCATCCTGGTTCGCAAGCCGGAACTTTACGA
The DNA here is from genome assembly GCF_051200795.1 of Paenibacillus glycanilyticus. Lineage (NCBI taxonomy): Bacteria > Bacillati > Bacillota > Bacilli > Caryophanales > Paenibacillaceae > Paenibacillus > Paenibacillus glycanilyticus. The sequence goes on along the minus strand of NZ_CP195155.1, from coordinate 6,533,532 downwards.
TAACCTCGTTATTGAACGGGTTCTTATCCTCGTACACCTGCTCGCCGGAGCCTTCGCGCCATACGCCGTTGATGTACATTTTGCTATATTTGTCGGACATGGTTGGGATACCTCCGTTCTTAATATTTCGTAATAACCGTAACGCCTACGCCGGCGTAGCTCGTCATATCGTCAAATGCCGTGTTGATCTCGTCCAGGGTGATTTGCTTCGTCACCAGCTTTGCGGGAGCAAGAAGTCCGCTTTCGACCATACGGAGCATCGAAGGGAATTCCGGCATCGGCATGCTGACGGAGCCCATTAGCTGAAGCTCCTTCATGGAGATCAGGTTGACCGGAACCGGAGTCATGCCGCCGTTCGGATTGGAGCTTAGACCGATTTGGACGTGGCGTCCGCGTTTTTTGAGCGACAGGATCGAGTTCAAGACGGTTTCCTGGATGCCAAGCGCGTCAATCGCGATATCCGCGCCGCCCTTGGTCAGCTCTTGAACGGCTTGAGGCGCGTTTACTTCCTTGCTGTTGATCGTATAAGCAGCTCCTACGGACTTGGCGAAAGCCAGCTTTTCATCGGAAATATCGATGGCGATGACGTTAGCGCCCGATGCCGCCGCGATCTGGATCGCCGACAGGCCAACGCCGCCCGTGCCGTATACCGCAACCCATTGACCGGGACGGATGTCGCCTTGCGCGACTACGCCGTGATAAGCCGTCATAAAGCGGCAGCCCATGGCGCTGGCGCTCAGGAAATCAACACCGTCCGGCAGATGGATCAGGTTCTGGTCCGCATTCGGAATATGGATGTATTCCGCAAAGCCGCCGTTGAAATGGAAGCCGATCATCTTCATGTTGTCGCACACGTTGTGATGGCCGGACAGGCAGTACGGGCATACGCCGTCGCCTTGGCTGAACGGAACAAGCACGCGGTCGCCTTTTTTGAAATTTTTGATGTTGGCGCCAACCTCTTCGACGATACCGCTCATTTCGTGGCCGAGAATATGCTCCTTGTCATCGTTCAGAACGGCCTTCATGTGGCCGGCCCAGCCATGCCAGTCGCTGCGGCAAACGCCCGTTGCCTGCAGCTTCAGCACAACGCCGTTAGGGGTAAGCTCGGGATCGGCTACCTGCTTGATTACAAGCGGTTGATTAAACGCTTCCATTACTGCTGCTTTCATCTATGAGTCATCTCCCGTGAATAATTTGTGAACTTCGATTTCTATTATAGGGAGCTGAATAGGTGATGTATAATACATAATAAACTATGATATGATAGCTTTAAGTGCATGAATTAAGGGCGGTGAGAGACATGGAACTGCTTCAGCTGCAATATTTTCAAACCGTCGCAAGACTGGAGCATATCACGAAGGCGGCAGAGGAGCTGCAGATTGCCCAGCCTTCTTTGAGCAAGACGATTGCGAGGCTTGAGGCGAATATAGGCGTGCCATTATTCGACCGTCAGGGGCGCAATATCCGGCTGAATCCGTTCGGAAAAGTATTCCTGCAGCGGGTGGAGCGCATCTTTCAGGAGCTGGAGGAAGGGAAGCGGGAGGTCCGCGACATGGCCGGGCTGAACCGGGGCAGCATTACGCTTGGCGCGTCGCTTACGAGCGTGCTGCCGGAGCTGCTGGCTGCTTTTCTGGGCGAGTACCCGAACGTGCAAATCCGGCAGGTGATGGAGCCTATCGCCACCATGAGGAGGCTGCTGGAAGAAGGGGAGATTGATCTATGCATCACCACAACGCCCGTTGACGCGCCGGATATGGAATGGACGCCGCTCCGGACGGAGGAAGTGTATGTATTCGTACACGAAAATCACCGTTTGGCCGGCCGGGAAAGCATCGAGCTGATTGAGCTGAAGGACGAGCCGATGATCAGCATGCGCCAGGGCTACTGGTTCCGCAGCTATACGGACGAGCTTTGCCGCAAGGCGGGTTTTACCCCTAATACGATGATTGAGGTAGATGAGGCCGATGCCATTATTCTGCTGTTGAGAAGAGGTCTTGGGGTGTGCTTTATACCGGAGATTCATTGGAAGAAGAGAGAGCATCTCATCCAGAAGCCGATCCGGATCAAGGATCATCCCGGCTTCCAGCTCACGACCGGCTTGGTGTGGTCCAAAAAGCATTATTTATCGGTTGCGGCGCAGCGTTTCCGGGAGTTTGTTCTCGACTATTACTCGAAGCTGGACGAGGTTAAGCCGTCTTCCGACCTGGTAGAGGTCATGAACGAGTTCGAGCTGGCGGCCAGGAAGGACCGCAATCCATGAGGCGCATCCAGAGGGGGGAGGCTGTTAAATGCGCATAAAATCAATCTTATGGCAGGGCGGCCTGCTTGGCGTTGTTATCTTAATTATAGTTGCCGGCATAAACCGAAAGCTGGTTCAATCGCTTTTCGAATCGGCCGGAAAAACGGATGATTTCGGGTACCGCGACTCGGTTTTTGTCGTCTACCGCGGACCTTTTCAAGACGCTCCTTGGCTGGCGGCCGTCTTCTGGAGCGCGGTTATTATAATCGCTTCAATTATAGCGCTTACAATTTTGAAGATGCTCTGGTTCGCCTTGCGACAAAGGAGCTTGTCCTCCAATAGGTAGTCTTATGCCGAATTTTGTGATAACATATTGACTTAAAGAGAACGTGAACGAGTACATACGCCCATTCCGTTCGGGCCGATAGATCTGCCGGTTGGAACCGCATAACAGCAGTTGAATTGGGTATGATTGAAAGGTCTAGTCATTTATCTGAGGAGGATTTAACAATGGCATTGGAATCAATGAAAGACATGCTGAACAAAGCTTTGCAAGGCGGTTACGCTGTTGGTCAATTCAACATCAATAACCTGGAATGGACGCAAGCGATCCTTGACGCTGCTCAAACAGAGCAATCCCCGGTAATCCTGGGCGTATCTGAAGGCGCAGCTCGTTATATGGGCGGCTTCAAAGTGGTAACAAACATCGTTAAAGCCCTGATCGAAGAAATGAAAATTACGGTTCCTGTTGCTATCCACCTGGACCACGGTTCCTCCGTTGACAAATGTAAAGCAGCGATCGACGCTGGCTTCACTTCCGTTATGATCGACGCTTCGCACGATCCGTTCGAAGACAACGTTCGCATCACTAGCGAAGTTGTTGCTTACGCTCACGAGCGCGGCATTTCCGTTGAAGCCGAGCTGGGTACAGTTGGCGGCCAAGAAGACGACGTAGTCGCTGAAGGCGTTATCTACGCTGACCCTAAAGAGTGCAAAGAGCTTGTTGAACGTACTGGCATCGACTGCCTGGCACCAGCTCTTGGTTCCGTTCACGGCCCTTACAAAGGCGAGCCTAAACTGGGCTTTGCTGAAATGGAAGAAATCTGCCAAACAATCAAGCTTCCGCTCGTATTGCATGGCGGTACTGGTATCCCTACAGAGCATATCCAAAAAGCGATTGCTCGTGGTACAGCAAAAATCAACGTGAACACAGAGAACCAAATCGCGTTCACTAAAGTTGCTCGCGAGATCTTGACTAAAGACTCCGACGTATACGATCCGCGTAAATTCCTGGCTCCAGGCCGCGAAGCGATCAAACAAACCGTTATCGGTAAAATCCGCGAGTTCGGTTCCTCGAACAAAGCGTAATATAACGTCAATTAAAAAGGCTGAACAACTGCGATAAGCAGCTGTTCAGCCTTTTTACATGTACAGGATAAAATAAGAGCTAACAAGATTTGTAATGGTTGCTTCTAAACTGGCCAGGTGTCATGCCTTCTATCTCCAAAAATATCTTATTAAAGTAACTTGCACTGGGGTAACCCGACGCTGTAGCTATTTCATAGATTGGCATATGAATGTCGCTCAGCATCAATCGTTTGCTCGTTTGAATCCTGCATTTTGTGATATAGGCAAGAGGAGTCATTTTAGTCACTTTTTTAAACAAGCTTCCAAAATAATTCGGAGTTAGATCCGCTTTAAACGCCCATTCTTCCATTGTAAAAGGAAGGTGGGCGTTTTGTTGCATTTCGGGGAGAAGCTCGAAAATCCGGTCAATTTTGGCTTTTCCTCTGTGGCTAGAGAATGGAGTGGCGTTGCTGGTAAATTGAGTTAGGATGGAATAGGTTAATGTTGAAATATTGGCTAGTCGTGAGATATTGTTCGTTTCAATCTCATCCATTAAACCAACAAAGGCTTGCTCTAACGATGCGATATCATTTATAGACCAAATCGTCGATTCGTAGAAACCGCTTTGCAATAAAAAATCCGCCAATTGGCTTCCGCTGAATTGGAGCCAATAGATTACCCAGGGCTCGTCCTTAGAGGTATAATAACGCATCTTCTGAAACGGCATATGAAGAAACGCTTCGCCCGATTTCAATGCGGTGACCGTATCGTTTATTTCGATAAACCCCTTGCCGCTAACGATGAAATGCAGCGAGAAATATTTCAGTCCTGTTTCCCGATAGACATTATGATCTTCAGGATGTGTATATTTCCCGACGCTGTCTGGAAAGCAGAAAAAATTCAGCTCTTCGAAAGAAGGCAGAAAGTATTGTCGATACATCATAAAGCTGCACCTCAAAACGTTGGATTGTTATATGGATTCTGGATAAATGTTATTTCTATCGTAAGATCAATTCTATATAATTTCAATAAGGAAATGATATCGTTATATAGATGTGAACCTACTATTAGGAGGACAGTGCGAATGTCTATCAAGCAATTAAAAGATGCGGAGCTTGCCTCTATGCTGAAAAGCAGCATTCAGCTAAAAAGCCTGGATGGCGTCGAAGCGCCTTGGCTGAACCTGAGCGATGAGGATATGCAATGGTGGAAGGATGCCAAGCTCGGATTGTTTTTTCATTGGGGCCTTTACTCGATTCCCGGGCGCGGCGAGTGGGCTATGTTCAATGAAAGTATCCCCGCGGACGAATATGCGAAGCTTGCCGATCAGTTTAATCCGCAGCAATGGAATCCGGAACGGATGGCCAGTTTGGCTAAGGAGGCGGGGATGCAATATTCGGTTATGGTCACCCGCCATCATGACGGATTTGCATTATGGGACAGCCCGGGGAGCTATGGAGGATTCAATAGCATACGTACGGCAGCGAAACGCGACTTCGTAAAGGAATATACCGATGCTTTTCGAGAAGCAGGTTTAAAGGTAGGGTTGTATTATTCGCCGATGGATTGGCGGTTTCCCGGTTACTTTAACCCCAAAGAGCTAACCGAAAATGCATCGCTGATGAAAAAGCAAGGTTATGACCAAATCGAAGAGTTAACCACCCGTTACGGAAAGATTGATATTCTCTGGTATGACGGCGGCTGGCTTGCTCATACCGGGACGGATGCGGACGCGGCTTGGTTTTGGGAGCCTATCCGTCTAAACGAGATGGTTAGACGCAATCAGCCGAAATGCGTAATCAATCCGAGATCAGGATGGTTAGGAGATTTTCAATGCGACGAAGGACCGCACGATGTTACAGGGAATATACTTCCGATTGCCTGGGAGAAATGCTTTTCGATACCTTACCACTGGTCCTATGACAAGCAAGAGAGGGTTATGCCGCTCGATCAAATCATCAAGATTATGATTGACTGTTTTGTTCGCGGAGGAAACGTTCTGCTAAACATTGCGCCTCATCCGGACGGGAGAATTCCGGAGAATCAAGTCGAGCATTTAAAGCATATTGGAGCGTTCATGAAGAAAAACGGCGAGGCTATATACGGAACCTCAGCGGGACCGCTTCAGCCGGTCGATCATGTCTACGGCATGACCTGCAAGGGAAATCATTATTATTTGCACGTGCAAGATATGCTTGCTTTTGAAAACATGATTTTACCTCCGCTTGAGCAAAAGATCATACGCTGCGAGTTACTTGACGGCAGCGTTATTCCATTCGTACAGAACGAGAATGGGATATCCGTTCAAATACCGAAGGAAAAATGGGAGCCGCTGGACACTGTTGTTAAGATGGTCGCTGAATAATAAAGCAGTGCAGAGGCAGTTGATCAAAGGATGATCAGCTGCCTTTTTTCATGTTGAAAGTCGGCCTCTCTCCGCTATAATAGAGTCAAATCATAGGGACAGGGTGATTCAAGTGAATAAGACGGCAGCAGAAGGCAACAAGTTAATGAAAACGCATACGGTAAATACGGCCGTCATTCCGGCGACCAAGCTGGAAGAGGACAGCTACGATTGGTGGGAACGGCATGAGCAGGTACTGCAGATCAGGAATGAAATCGATCCGGAGATTGTTCTGATCGGGGATTCGATTACGCATTTCTGGGGAGGGCTGCCGGTATCAACAAGCCGGCATGGAACAGGGCAAGCATGGGAGTCCGTGTTCGGAGGCCGGCGCGTGCTTAATCTTGGCTTTGGCTGGGACCGTACGCAAAATGTATTATGGCGCTTGGACAACGGGCAGTTCGAAGGCCTTTCTCCGAAGTGGGTCGTTATCAATATCGGAACAAACAATACGAGCGAGACAGACAATGCCCGGGCGAGCACAGCTGAGGAAGCCCGTGACGGCGTTCGGGCTATCGTAGAACGTGTCCGGAAGCATGCTCCTTCCGCGCGTATCGTTCTGATGGCGGTATTCCCGCGTGAAGAATCGCCGGAGGATCCGCGCCGCAAGCTGATCGGCCGGATGAACGAGCTGTATGCGGAGCTGGCCGCCGAGCTCGGATTAACGTTCCTTGATATCGGACCTTCCATGCTTGCCGAAGACGGAAATCTGCCGCGGGAGATCGCATTCGATACTTGTCACCTGACAGAACAAGGGTATCAGCTGTGGGCGGATGCGCTTCGTGAAGTGCTGAATAGGGAATCGAAATAGCACTTTGCCGCCCGTTTACAGGGCGGCATATTCTTTTTGCCGATGCGGAAAGGAAGAGGGTTTATGCGGTTTTTTCAGAACTGGAGCGTAACTTCAAAATTTGTGACCATCTATGTATCGATCCTGCTGGTCTCGCTCTCCGTTACGGGATACATGCTGTACCGTCAGGCCTTCCAATCGGCAATTGCACAGGCACAGACGGTGATGGAGCAGAATCTGCTGCAGACAAAAGCCAGCGTGGAAGAGAAAGTGAAGCTGACGGAGAACATTTCCCAGATTATCGCTTTTGACGCGAGAGTGCAGACTTTTCTGGATAGTGATTTTATTAACGAGAGCTTTCAGCTGCAGGATTACCGCGACAACATCATGCCGATTATCGATAACATCATGAGGCAGAACGCCAATATTCATTCGATACATGTCTATATGAGCAATCCCACGATTCCGGAGCTGTATGGAGGATATGACGGCTTTTACGCCATGAACCGGATTAAAGGCGATTCCATGTATCAATCGATTTTGCATAATGCCGGCATCCAATCGGAGTGGCATAGTCTGCATAAGGAAAGGCTCTTGCTCATGAAGCCCGGCATAACGGCCAAAGCCGATGTGCTTTCCTATAATCGAAAAATTTTCTCCAATCGCGATTACGGTATTTCCGGCCTGGTGGAGATAGAAATTACGCAAGACGAGCTGTTTAAGGCGGTGAAGGATTCCATTTCAGGCCATTTGGGAAGCGTATTCATCGTAGACAGCGGAAACCGGATTGTCTCGAACAACATTCCCGGCACTTACGGGCAGAATGCCGATACGGTGGGACTTGCCGGGCTGCTGGATAACGGCCGGATCAATAAGCTTGCAACGGTGCAGGGGACACGGTCGATTGTTATTTCCATTCCGGTTACCGGTCCGAACCTGCGGGTCGTTGGTGTGTTCCCGGTAAGCCATGTGGTAGAGAAGGTCAGTCATTCCATCCGCACAATGCTGGTCATCCTGACCGCTGCACTGCTCTTGCTCAGCCTGCTTGTGTACTTCGTAACGGTTAAGCTCTTGTCCCGGATGAAGCCGCTGCTCAAAGCAATGAAGCAGGTACGGGAGGGCTCGCTGGATGTATCCGTGCCTGTCGTGTGGAATGATGAATTCTCGCAGATGGCGCTTAGCTTCAACCATATGACGGGACGGATTCATGATCTGGTGGAGAAGGTATACAAGTCGGAGCTGCTTGAGAAGGAAGCGGAGCTCAAGGCGCTGGAATCGCAGATTAACCCGCATTTTTTGTACAATACGCTCGCTACGATCTCCTGGGTATCCCGAAAGGCAAAGGCGCCGGAGGTTGCCCGCATCTCCGATTCGCTTGCGAAGTTCTACCGGCTGGTGCTTAATAAGGGCAGCTCGGAGACGCTGATCGCAAACGAACTGGATATGGTGAAGGCGTATCTGGCTATCCAGAAGTTCCGGTTCGAGGACCGATTTGACGCTGTCTTCGAAGTAGATGAACGGGTGAGGGAATATATAACGGTCAAAAATATTTTGCAGCCGCTTATCGAAAATGCGCTCGTTCATGGCATAGAGCCGAAACGGTCTCACGGCACCATTATTATTAAAGCTTATCTGGAGGACGGGCAGGTCGTGCTCCGAATTATCGATGACGGCGTCGGGATGCCGGCTGACCGGAAGAGGGATGTGGTGGAAGGAAACCCGGTAAGCTCTGAAGGAAGCGGGTACGCGATTGCGAATATCAGGAAACGGCTGCAGGCTTATTATGGGGAACACCACCAGCTGGAGCTGTTCAGCAGGACAGGAATCGGCACGGTTATCACGATTTCTTTTGCAGCGAGGAGGAGAACGGATGTTTAAAATGCTTATCGTAGAGGATGAACGGTGGGAACGGGAGGGCCTGGTTGAGTTTCTGGATTGGCCTGCACTTGGAATCGGCAGCATCGATACGGCCTGCGACGGTATTGAAGGACTGGAGAAAGCGATTGAGCTGGAGCCGGATATCATCATTACCGATATTCAAATGCCCGGCATGAACGGAATCGAAATGGCGAAGCAAGTCCGGGAGAAGCTTCCGGATACCCATATCGTTGTTCTGACCGGCTACGATGATTTTCAATTTGTCCGCGATGCCTTGCGGTTTAGCGCTGTAGATTATCTTCTGAAGCCCGTGGAGGAAGAAGAGATTCAGAAAACGATGCAAAAGGTCGTTCGGCACTGTGAAGATACACGCCGTTCGAGACTGGACGAAGAACGGCGGCAGCATGGGGCCGAGGCTGGCCGTCGTGTCGCCCTCCAGCAGGCGTTGGGCAGATTGCTCGCCGGAAGCCGGGAAGGCGAAGACGATCTTCGTGATGCTCTTTCGAGTGATGCGGTTAGCTCCCTGCCTCTTCCTGCCGGTTATGCGGTCTGGGCTATAAGGGCGCCGGCAGCAGGCGAGCCTGCCGGTACAGACAGGCTGGAGGATTGGGCTGAAGAAGCGCTGGGCCGGCCGGTTATCGCATATGCGGCAGGCGAGCCGCATGGCTTGGAGTATGCCCTCATATTCCGGATGGAAGAAAAAGAGCAGCAGCGGGAGCTGGCGGAGCGACTCTTGAAGCAGCTGTCCCTAATCGCGGATGAGAGTGGCTGGATGATAGGCCAAGGGACAGCTGCCCGGCTATTGGCCCAGGCAGAGGTCTCCTATCGTCAGGCAAGTCAGGCCTTGAGGTATGCGGTATGGGCGGGGCGGGATAGCGTATGCGAGGTTGGGGAGGAGGAGGCTGCAAAGCAGCAGTTTGCTTTGCACGCCGATGAGTTCACCCGGCAATATAAAGAGCTTAGCAAGCAAGTCCGCAGCTCACTGGGCAGCGGCCGAAGCGATGAAGCGGAAGCTGCGGTTGAGCGGCTGTTCGCGCTTGCCGCCGCCTATCCGGGTGCCGGACGGGCTTATATCGGGAACCTTTTTGCCGACTTGATCGGCAGCCTCAGAATGCTCGGCGTACCAAGAGGACAGGGCGCCTCTGCGGGAAGCGCCCAGGACCTGGAGGACCTGCTTGCCTGCCAGAGCCGGGAGGAGATGAAGCGGTACATCATCACCGTTATCGGGAGGTTCGCGGAGCAATTAAACGAGAAGCGGGAGCATAAGGATGATTACATCGTGAACCGGGTTCTGATGCTGATCGAGGAGCGGTATGGGCTGACGGATCTGAATTTGCCTTATTTGGCGGCTGAAGTATTTGTATCCCCGAATCATCTGGGGATGCTGTTCAAGAAGAAGACGGGCAAGACTCCGCTTGCCTATATCCAGGAATACCGGCTTGCGAGGGCCGAAGAGCTGCTCCGAACGACCAAGCAGCGTGTATCCGTTATTGCGGAGCGGGTTGGAATTCCGAATACCTCTTATTTCGGGACGTTATTCAAGCAAGCTTACGGCATGACCCCAGGCGATTATCAGGAAATGACGCAGCGATAAATAGGAATGCCCCAGTGCCGGAATGGCAGCTGGGGCATTTTTTCGTACAGCCATTTACGCTCGAGGGGGCGTAACCGACCATGAAAGACAGCGCTTTCAACTTTCGTTGAATTTTAATACCCGCGTTCGTTTTTTGCATATCCGGCCGGAAAGGCAGTTCCTATAATGGAGTTAGGTCGGTAACGAAGCTTAGAAAGGAAGTCGACTATGAACTCACAACGAACTTTATCGAAAAGGCTCTGGCTGCAGCGGTATTTGCTTATTCTGACTCTGCCGGCTGTCCTGTGGATGGTTATTTTCAACTATATTCCGATGTATGGCGTCATCATTGCCTTTCAGGAATACACGCCGTTCAAAGGATTTATACACAGCCCTTGGCTTGGTTTTGACAACTTCAAGGAGCTGTTCGCGGATCCGACGTTCCGTGAATCCCTGACCAATACGTTCAAGATCAGTATTGCGAAGCTGGTATTCGGTTTCCCGGCACCGATTATTCTCTCCCTGCTCCTTAATGAGCTGGCGTTCAAACGGTTCAAACGGATTGTGCAGTCGCTGACGTATCTGCCTTACTTCGTATCCTGGGTATTGGTCGTTGGCTTTATGTATACACTCCTTGATCCGGAAACCGGCGTTGTAAGCAAGCTGCTCGTTAAGCTTGGTATTATTGGAAGCGATGTCATGCTGATGGGCGATGCTCACTCGTTCCTGTCGCTGGTCGTCATCACGGAGATTTGGAAAAATGTCGGCTGGAACTCGATCATTTATCTGGCGGCCATCGCCGGCATTGATCCGCAGCTCTATGAAGCTGCAGTGGTAGATGGCGCGAGCCGGTTCCGGCGCGTGTGGCATATTACGCTTCCGTCTCTGAAGCCAACCATTATTATTTTGCTCATCCTATCGATCGGCGGACTTGTGAACTCGAACTTCGACCAGATGTTCCTGATGCAGAACTCGATGACGCAGGATGCGGCCAACGTACTCGCTGTCTATTCGTACAAAATGGGACTCGTATCCGGAAGATTCTCGTATGGCACGGCAATCGGACTGTTCCAGTCGCTTGTGGCGTTCGTGCTGATGTATGCTGCCAACTATTCGTCGCGCAAGCTTACGAAAGAAAGCTTGTTCTAGGAGGAGACAATGAATGATAAAAGCATCGCAAAGCTGGAGCGGAAGAAGCTTCGATACATTAAACGTCATCTTGATGCTAGGCCTTTGTATCGTCACGCTATATCCGTTCTACAATATCGTCATTACGTCATTTAACGATCCGACGGATGCAGCCCGCGGCGGTATTACGTTCTGGCCGCGCGTCTTTTCGGTTGATAATTACCGGATTGTGTTCCGGGACGAGAACATGCTGCATGCGTTTATTATTACGATCGCCCGCACGCTTCTCGGTACGGCAACGGCCGTTCTATTCACCGGGGCGTTTGCCTACGGCATCTCGAAAACGGAATTGATCGGACGCCGGTTCTTCCTAATGATGGCCATTATGACCATGTATTTCAGCGGCGGCATTATTCCTTACTATCTTGTAGTCGCGAAGTATCTTCACCTGAAGGAAGATTTCCTTGTCTATATCATTCCGAATCTGTTTAATGTGTTCAACGCGATTATTATGCTGACGTTCTTCCGAGCCCTTCCGAAGGAAATCGAAGAATCGGCGAAGATCGACGGCGCGAACGACCTGCGGATCTTTTTCCAGCTGGTGCTGCCTGTATCGAAGCCGGTTCTGGCGACTATCGCCCTGTACAATGCCGTATCCCATTGGAACTCCTGGTACGATGCGATGCTGTTTGGAGGAGATAAGCTCCCGACCCTTCAGCAGATTCTGATGCAGATCATCAGCTCGAACAGCAACGTCAGCCAGCTTGCCAGTCAGCTCGGGTTTGGCGCGGTGTCCGCGGCTTCTCTGAAGCTGGCGACGATGGTGATTACGACGCTGCCGATCGTATTTACGTATCCGTTCGTCCAGAAATATTTTGTACAGGGCGTTATAATCGGTTCGGTAAAAGGGTAATGATGGCTTTGGCTTTAAGGGCTTCGGCCGTTTAAAGTATATGGAGTTGAAGAGGGCAGTCTATAAACTAGAGGAGGTCATTTAAGATGAAGGGGAAAGGCATTCAGGCATTAGCTACGGCAGCTCTTGTATTAACCGTGCTTGCGGGCTGCGGCTCGAACAATAATGCGGACAACGCGGCGAACAATGCGGCGGCATCCAATAACGCGGCGGCTACAAACTCGGCAAACAGCAGCGATACGCAGACGGGACCATCGTGGAAGAAAGACACGTCGCCGTTTACGTTCACGCAATATTTCTATGGCAACTGGGCTTCCAGCTACTTATGGAAAGATCAATACGCGATGAAGCTTGCCACGGAGAAAACCGGCGTAACGGTAGACCGCAAGCTGGCAACCGGCAGCGACGATGACTATCTGAACACGATGATCGCATCCGGGGATCTGCCCGATACGATTATGCTAGACTGGAACAACCCTGCCGTAAGCAAGCTGATTCAGAATGACATGGTCTATTCGATTGACGAGCTGATTGAGAAATACGCGCCGGATTTCAAAGACCAGCTGGATCCGGATATGGTGAACTATCACTCCATTGACGGCAAGCTTTGGTACCTGCCGAATCTGTATGAAACAAGCGACCGTCTGAAAAGCGGGGTTCCAATCGTTGCGGTACGTCCTTGGTTCATCCGTTCCGATATTTACAAGGCCATCGGAAGTCCAAAGATCGAGACCACGGACGATCTGATGAATGCGCTTAAGCTTGCGAAGGAGAAATTCCCGGAAGTGAGTCCGGTTGGCGTTGAGTTCTTCGATGTTGCCAAGAATGGGTTTGGCGGCAGCAATTCCATGGATTACCTGATTGATTCCTTCTCTCCTCACCTGCTTGAAGAACGCGTCAAGGATGACCGGCAAATCGTGGAGTACCCGATGCGCAACAAAGGCTTTATTGATGCTTTCCGTTACATGAGCCAGCTCAGCCGCAACGGTCTGTTTGACCCGCAGCTCTTGATCTACAAGCAGGAGCAATATGAGGAGAAGCTGTACGGCGCGCAATATGCGGTAGCTTCCCAGTTCATGAACAACATGTATGCGATGTACAATCCGAAGATTGAAAGCACGGTCGGCGCGGATCAGAAGTATACGATCCTGGGCGGATTGAAGGCGAACGGCCAAGATCCGCGTTATCCGGCTTCCCGTCTGATGGGCTGGCAGGGCTTCTTTATTACGAAGAAAGCGAAGGACCCTGAACGGATTATCCGCTGGGCGGAGTATGCTTGGTCGGAGGAAGGCCAATTGGATATGCGTTACGGCAAAGAAGGCGAAACCTACGATATGGTGGACGGCCTTCCGAAATACAAGCAGGACATTCTCGACCTGTCGATTAAAGACAACGCCGCCTTTAACGCGCAGTACGGCTTCAATGATTCCACGCTTCTCTTCAGAGCGGGCAAGCTGTGGGATGATGCTGCGGCACGCGATCTGAAGGAAAGCCAGCCGGAGCAATACGAAGCAAGCAAGCTGCTTGAGAAATATAACTTCGACAACTATTCGCTTGGCATGGAAAACCTGGAGCCGGACGGCTCCACGCCGGAAGGAACCATTAACTCCAAGATCAAGGATCTGTGGAACAAAACGATTCCGAAGCTCGTCTTGTCCAAAACGGATGAAGAGTTCGATTCCGTCTACAACGGCTTCCTGAAGCAAATGGATCAGGTTGGTGCTGAGAAAGTAGAGAAGGTGATGTATCAACGCCATCTGGATGATCTGAAGAAAAAAGGAATTCAATAAAGCAACGTCTGACGGGCTGCCGGAACTGCCGGCGGCGTGAAGATATAACCGGCATCGTGACAAAAACGTCACCTGGAACGATCTTACTTCGATGGATGCCTCTCTCCGATCTGTTTATATTAAAGATAGAAAGAGGAGAGGGGCTTTGGGATGGAGACGGTTATCCAGACGAAAAACTTATCAAAGAGCTACGGGGCTACTCCCGTATTGAAAAACATTGATCTGACGGTCCAGCCAGGCGAGCTTACGGCGATCATGGGGCCTTCGGGATCGGGCAAGTCAACGCTGATGAACGTGCTTTCCACGATTGACCAGCTTAGCGGCGGCGAGGTATGGATTGAGGGGAAGTCGCTGCTTGATATGAAGAAGAAGTCGCTACGCCAATTCCGGCAGGAGCGGATGGGATTTATTTTTCAGGATTATAATCTGCTCGACACGCTGACGGTGAAGGAGAATATCCTGCTGCCCCTGTCGCTGCGCCAATATAAGGCAGCGGACATGGAGGCGCGGCTTAAGCCGATCGTTGAAGCGCTCCACATTGAAGGGCTGCTCGATAAATATCCGAACGAAATTTCCGGCGGGCAGAAGCAGCGCGTAGCCTCGGCGCGGGCGATTATTACGGAGCCGGCGATCGTATTCGCCGATGAGCCGACGGGCGCACTCGACTCGCGCTCGGCGACCCAGCTGCTCGAGCAGCTTGTATCGCTTAACGCGGCTTTTAACACAACCATTCTGATGGTTACGCATGACAGCTATGCGGCGAGCTACTGCAAGCGGGTTATTTTCCTAAGGGACGGGGCAGTCGTAAGCGAGATTTACGCGGGTGAGCAGAGCCAGAAGACTTTCTATGAGCGCATTCTGGAGACGCAAAGCCTCATAGGGGGCAAGCTGCGATGAGCCTGTTCGATCTGACGATCCGCAATGTCAAACGCAACTTCCGCCTGTATTCCATTTATCTGATGTCCATGATTATCGGCGTTATTATTCAATATACGTTCTCTTCTCTTATGTACAACAAAGACATTATCGATGCGCTGCAGAATCGGGAGCTGTTCCGGACCGGGGTAGCCATTGCGTCCGTCGTTATCTTCCTGTTCATTATTTTCTTTATTCTGTATGCCAATTCGTTCTTCATGCGGCAGCGGAAAAAAGAGTTCGGCATGTATCTCCTGTACGGCCTGAACGAGCGGCAGCTTGTGCGGATGATCTTTTACGAGACGCTTGTCATGGGCGCGATTTCGCTGGTTGTCGGCATTCTGCTCGGCGGGCTGCTGTCGAAGCTGTTCGGCATGCTGCTTATGAATCTCATGCAATACGATCAGGTCATCTCGCTGTCTTTCCCGATTGGAGCCATGGCGACGGCTGCCGGGGTTATCCTATTGATTGCGTTGATCGTCAGCGCGCAAAGCTACATTCTGGTTAACCGCGTGCAGCTGACGGAGCTGTTCCATGCCAAGCAAAAGGCCGAGAAGCCGGTTCGCGTATCCCCCGTGATGGCGGTTCTGGCCGTTCTGTTGATCGGCATCGCCTTGTTTCTGATCTGCAGCGGTCAATATTCGGCCGTCTGGCAGGATTACGGGGTTTTCAGCTTGATTGCTACCGCCATAGGCATCGTTGGAGGGACGTATCTGTTCTTCCGCCAGTTTGCCGGCTGGCTGCTTCAGCTCATCAGCCGCGGCGGCAAGTACCATGAAGGCAATACCGTGCTGTGGACGTCCTCGCTCCGTTTTCAAATCCGGGGCAACACGCTGAACCTGACGTTTATCTCCTTGTTCAGCGCGGTTATAGTAATGCTGCTCTGTTTTGTGACGATCAACTACAAGGTGCAGTTCGAAGCGGTTGGCAGGAATGTGCCGAATTCGATCGCGTACGAATCTCTTGATTCGGCAACCAATCAGAAGATTGATGAGATGATCAAGGGCTCCGATCATGACATCCACTATCATCTGAAGCCGGAAGCTTTGGTTGTGGAACCGGTGACGGAGCGCGGCATCGCATTCGATAACCCGGAGTATTATGTTCCAGGCCTATGGCTGATCTCCCAGAAGGACTACAATGAGTTAATCGGTCTGCGGGGCGATAAGCAAAAGGTAGAGCTGAAGGGAATGGAGGCCGTTGCCCTCTCCCAAGGCTCGGATTTCCCGAAGCGATACTCCGCTGGAGAGACGCCTGACTTCAAGGTAAAAGCCGTTGGCGGGAAGACCTTTACGATCGTGGAGAAAAAGGACTATGCCTATCTAGGCTGGGCAACGGACCCGGTCCTGTCCATGGACAAGAAGCCTCCGGTATTTGTTATTTCGGATGAGGCTTACGGGCAGCTAAGCGGCGGAACGGAGAAAAAAGGCTTTGAGATTTACGGGCTATCGGACGCCAAAAACGCGGAGGAATTATCCAAGCAGGTTCATGGCATGGTTGTCGACCACAACAAAGCAGCGTACTACTCCTCGTTCGCCGATATCTATTCGAAGCAAATCGAGAGCTCGTCCCTGCTGCTGTTTGCCGCCGGCTTCCTTGCTCTGATCGCGACCTTCGCGCTGGCGAGCGTCATCTACTTCAAGCAGCTGCGCGAAGCCACCGACGAGAGGCTTCAATATGCCATCCTGCGCAAAATGGGCATTCACAACCGCCAGTTCCGGAGCGTCATCCGCAAGCAGCTGCTGTTTGTATTCCTGCCGCCTATCGTGCTTGGGATGCTGTACAGCTGGACGATTATCAAGTATTACATTCTGGACTCGGTAACGGATTTCCCGGAGCTGCCGGGCATCGTGTGGAGCATTATCGGGGTATTCTTCTTCATTTATCTGGTGTTCTACGTCTCATCGGCCAACCTGTATTACCGGATTATCAATCAGAATCCTTAGCCTGCGCAAAGGGCTGTCCCATCGTCAATTCATGACGTGTGGGACAGCCCTTTGTTTTCTCTACTCTTGCCGCTGAAGCGTATTCAAATAAGGATCATGATGCTTCGGAAAATGAATCGTGAACACCGAGCCGCTGCCCGGCGCGGATTCGCAGGTGATGAAATGCCCCAGCTTTCTCGACAGCTCCTGGGCCAGATATAACCCCATACCCGTCGACTTGGCAAACGTGCGGCCGTTTAATCCCGTAAATCCCCTATTGAAGATTCGGGGCATATCCATGGCATCAATGCCGATGCCGTTATCCCGCAGAATGAGCAGCTTCTCCTCCTGGGTAGAGGCCGCCTTTACACTGATCTCCCCGTGATCCCTTGTATATTGCAGGCTGTTCGTTATGATCTGGTTAATAATGAACAGCAGCCATTTGGAATCGCTTTGGACGACGGTGGACGGGAGTTCGAGCCGAACGCGGATTCTTTTCGAGATAAAAGACTTGGAGTGGGCTTTGATGACATCCTTGACGAGCGGCTCCAGGTCGCAGTTCACCATCTCATAGTCTTGATTGAAGCTGTCGAGCTTCGCATAATACAAGGCCTGATCGACATAATGCTCGATCCTTGACAGCTCCTCGTTCAGGCTTTGCGGGTCCACCTCGGTCTGCTGCATCAAGCGAAGAACGGAGATCGGCGTCTTGATCTCATGGAACCAGGATATGATGAAGTCGTAATATTCCTTTTGCTTCGCCTGCACCTCGTTCAAGGACCGGATATGGGCGTTGCCCGATTCCTCCAGCGTATCCCGGTAAGCCTCCGCCTCGAGCGACAAAGGCTCGGCGTCCTCGCTTTGCATCCGGCGGATCGCCTGAAGATTCCGCGTATAGCGATAGGCGGTAAAAGCAGCAAGCCAGAGCACAACCAGCGTTAGCGCGTAGAAGAAGGTCGGCCAATGCCAGGACGACTGCGGATCCGTGGCGAATACCGCAACCGTCAGCAGAAAAGCGATGCCGTATAATAGAAAATAAGGCCGTTCGTATTTCAGGAATCGCCAGAAGCTCATTCGATGATATACCCCATTCCTTTGCGGGTCGCGATAAAATCCTCCAGCCCAAGCATCGTAATCTTGCGGCGCAGCCGGTTAACGTTGACCGTCAAGGTATTATCGTCGATAAACTGCTCGTCGTTCCACAGCACCTGCATCAGATCATCGCGCGAGACGATCTTGCCGATGCTGCGCATCATCGTCTGCAGAATAATAAACTCGTTGCGCGACAGCTCGGCAGTCTGGTCCCCATACTGCACGGAGGAATTCGACAGATGGAAAAAAAGCTGCCGGTGCGACAACTGCAGGTTGTCGTCCTGATACGTATAATTGCGGCGGAGCAGCGCGCTCACCTTTGCCACCAGCACTCCAAGGTCAAACGGCTTCTGCACGAAGTCGTCCCCGCCCATATTAATCGCCATAATGACGTCCATATTCTGATTGCGGGATGAAATAAAAATAATCGGCACCTTCGAAGCCATGCGGATTTGCTGGCACCAGTAAAACCCGTCAAACACGGGCAAATTGACGTCAAGCAGCACCAAATGGGGCTGTGCGGCCTCGAACTCCCCAAGCACGTTGTCGAAGGACGTCAGCTCGATCACTTCATACTGCCATTTGCGTAACGCATCGGCGACAATCCGCCGAATCTTCTCGTCGTCTTCAATGATCATAATCCGAAACAACGGCTTTACCTCCTGCTCCACGCGGGCTTGTATAAGGTAAATTATATCATTTTCAGACGGCGAAAGCCCCTCTATACCGATATAGAGGGGCTTTCGGATATCATTTGGAAACGGTCGCAGCTGCCTTTTTGCCGCTGATGCGGGAGCGGGAGCTCAGAACAACAATAAACGGAATCGCAACAACCGTAACGACGCAAGCCACGATAAACGTATCGTTCATGGCGAGCACGGAGGCAGTCGCTTGCAGGGACGTTTTCACCGTGCCGCTTGCGCTAGCGTTAAGGTCCGCGTAATGAGTCTGCGTCCGGACCGAATAAACCGAGCTGAATATGCCGATCGCGAAGGAAGCAATGACCTGGCGAAGCCAGTTCGTAATCGCGGAAGCATGACCGGTAGACTCCTTCGGAATGGCGCTCATCGAGAGCGTCATGATATTCGGGGACGAGAAGCCTAGCCCGACATAACGACAGATCATCCAGCCGATGATAAACGCGTAGGACGTTGTCAGGGATAGACGGCTGAACGCCCATGTCGCGATGATGAGCAGAAAGGCGCCGCCAAGCAGCGGATATTCCGGACGTATTTTCCCGTGCAGCCGCCCCGACAATAGAGATGCCCCTATCATGAGCAAAGCGCCTGGCAGCATCATAAGCCCTACCGTCAAGGACGAGGAGCCAAGGGCATTTTCCATATAGATTGGCAGCAGGAAGGCCCCCGCGTACAAGCCAATGGTCAAAATGCAGTTGACGACTATGCCAAAGGCGAAGGTCGTGTGCCGGAAAACCCGGAGATTAAGGAGAGGCGTCTTCGCCGTCAGCTCCCGCCAGATGAACAAGGCAATGCTGACTACGCCAAGCGTCATCCATAGGATTCCCCAGCCGGAAAACCAGCCGATTTTATTCCCTTGCGTGAAATACATCATCAGGGATGTGCTGCCCGTTACGGCGGTGAGCAGCCCGGCTAGATCCAGGGAGCTGCCTTTGTTGGCCTGCTGCATCGGCAGGTAACGGGAAGCCAGCGCGATTGCCAATAGCGCAAGCGGGATGTTCATGAAGAAGATGGCCTTCCAGCCGTAATACTCCGTCAGCAAGCCGCCAAGGGTTGGGCCGATAGCCGGAGCGAACATGCTGGCTACGCTCCAAAGACTGACGCCAAGCGCTTGCTTTTCCGCCGGAACCGCCTGATAGACGATCGTTAACGTTGCCGGCAGAATCGCCCCACAGAATAAGCCTTGCATAATCCGGAAGACGATCAGGGAGCTGATGTTCCAGGAGCAGCCGCACAGGATAGAGCAAATTAAAAAGCCGACTAACGAGAACATATAAAGTCGCTTATAGCTGATTTTATCTCCCAGATAACCAACAATAGGGGCGATGGACCCCATAGCGAGCATAAAGCCGGTTGTTACCCACTGCGTATCGTTCAGGTCCGAATGAAGATCCTTCATCATGAAGGGCAGGGCAACCGTTACCGTTCCCGAATTCAAGATCGAAGAGAAGTTGCCGAAAAAGATCGCGAGTATAACAAGCCAGAACCGGCTGCCGTCTTGCTTCGCATTCATAAAAAACCTCACACTCCACTTATTGACGTGAGGTCGATTATAATATAATGAATTCAGATGAGATACCATCTATTGTTGATGGTAATATAAGCAACGCTAATATAAAGGGCGGAGAAAAGTCCATGAATATCGAACAATTGGAATATGTGAAGGAAGTATTCGAGACGAATTCCATGTCGCTGGCCGCGCAAAATCTTCATGTATCCCAATCCGCGATCAGCCAATCCATCTCGCTCCTGGAGAAGGAAATCGGCATTCCGCTCTTCAAGCGTTCCCGAAGCGGTACCGTGCCAACCGAGGACGGCATAACCATCATCAGGAAAGTGCTCGAAATTCTGATGAAGGTCGACGAGATCAAGGACGAGGTGCAAGCCATTACCTCTGTTTATAAAGGCGAGCTAATCATCGCGACGATCCCAAGCCTAAGCATGACCTTTTTGCCTAAGGCGCTGGCGAGGTTTAAGAAGGATTATCCCCAAATCAAGGTGATGGTTGTCGAGCTGGAGAGCCGGATTGTTATTGACCGAATCGTCCACGATAAAGCCCACCTGGGATTAATCTCGCTTAGCCAATATACGAGCAACGGACTGCCGGAACCGATTGCCTTCCATTCCTTTCAATACAAAGGCGAGCTGCAGGCGATTGTGCCCCGGGATTCGGTGCTGGCGCTAAATAAGGAGCTTATGCTGAAAGACTTGGCCAATCATGCGTTTATTATGTCGGCAAGCAGCTTCTGGGACGGAGTAACGGAGGATATTAAGCAGGTATGCGGCGGGATTAACGTTATTTTCACGACAACGAACCCCGAGGTCATAAAGCGCAGCGTTGCGGAGGGCCTTGGCATCAGTCTGATGTCCAGCCTTATGCTGAGGGATGATCCGTATGTGGAAAGCGGGAGGATTGTGGCCGTTCCGCTGGCCGGCTACCGCCTGGATGCGAGCGGTACGTTTGGCGGCATCTATTCCAAGAAAGGCAGCCAGCAGCGGCTCGCCCGGAAGTTTCTCGATTATATTGAAGTGTAATCAAACAAGCGCCAGCCCACTGCGGCTGACGCTTGTTTGATGACTATTATTTTTAATAAGCCGTCCAGCCGGCGTCGGCCGTTACAACGGTACCGTTCACGAAGCTGGAATCATCCGATGCCAGGAACAAGGCAACCTTGGCGATCTCTTCCGGTTCG
This sequence comes from Paenibacillus glycanilyticus, assembly GCF_051200795.1. NCBI lineage: Bacteria > Bacillati > Bacillota > Bacilli > Caryophanales > Paenibacillaceae > Paenibacillus > Paenibacillus glycanilyticus. The sequence continues at coordinate 6,512,147 of NZ_CP195155.1, read as the reverse complement.
CCCGCCCGCGGATTTACCTGAATGCCAGCCATAGCGCGTTCCATGCCGAACGGACTTGGAGCATTGATCGAGGTGCCGATATTCGTATTTACGCCGCCGGGAGCGATGGCATTGCAGCGGATGCCCTGCGTGGCGTATTGGAAGCCAACGTTTTTCGTCAGACCAACCACGGCATGCTTCGAAGCTGTGTATGCTGCGCCTGCGCGGGAACCAAACAGACCGCCGGCGGAAGCGATATTTACGATAACGCCTGCTTTTTTCTCCAGGAAGAGTGGAAGCACCTTGCGGATGGTCCGCATTGGGCCGGTTGTGTTGATCGCAAAGATGCGTTCCCACAGCTCGTCCGTCAGATCGGCGGCAGGAACAAAGTTGTCCATAATGCCGGCGTTGTTGACGAGAATATCTACCGTGCCGAATTTCTCTACCGCCGTGTCGATGAGCTGCTGCACGTCTTCTTCCTTCGCGACGTTGGCTGCCACGGCAACCGCCGTACCGCCTTTTTCCCCGATTCCGTCAACGACGGTTTGGGCGGTGTCCACGCGAAGGTCGGATACGACCACCTTTGCTCCTTCCGCGGCATACAGCTCGGCAATCGCCTTGCCCATACCCGAAGCGGCGCCCGTAATAACTGCAACTTTACCCGATAGTCTCATTGTTAATTCCTCCCGGTTTCAATTGGCTTGTATGCTTGTCCTTCCTGCGAAGGCTTAGAAAATGTTTTTCAACAGCTGTTGGTTATAAGTACAACTGTTTGTTTTTAGTATAATAAAGCTGTGGAGCAAGCCTCAATCAGTAAAACCTCGCGAAATGTGCGTTAACGAACAAACGGCTGCCGTTTGTTGAAAAAAACTTTTTGGAAAAAGGAAGGGATGGCATGCCTGTTCATCATAGCAAAGCTGTCGACCGCCGGGTGATCCGCAGCAGGGAGGCGTTAAAGCAGGCGCTGCTTACGCTTATGAAGCAAAAGGATTTCGACGACATTTCCATAACGGAGATTGTGGAGCTCGCCAATTACAACCGCGGGACCTTCTACTCGCATTACGAGAGCAAGGAGGCCTTGCTGGACGACATCATTCACGGTCTGATCGGGGAGCTGCTGCAATCGTTCCGCGATCCCTATGAGAACGAGGAATATTTCCGCATTCATGAGCTGCCGGCCCATTCGGTGAAAATTTTCGAGCATATTCAGCAGCATGCCGAGCTTTACACCCTGCTTTTGAAGAGCAACGCGCATTCCCATTTGAGAGAGAAGATGTTCATTGCGATTCAGCAGATCTCAAGGGATGAGCTGGAGCACCCGACTCTGGAAGGAATAAATGCCGAGCTGCTATCCGTCTACTCGAATCATGCGCTGCTGGGACTGATTTTCTACTGGATTGAAAACGGTCTGCCTTACTCTCCGGCTTACATGCAGGAGCAGCTGGTGAAGCTCATACAATGGCGGCCGTCCGTCGCCAAGACAAAAAAACCGGGAAAGCCTTAAGGTTATTGGCTATTGACGATGAGAGAAAGCTGCCGCTATAGAAGAGAAGAGGTTATACTCATTTTATTAGGAACGATGTCGAAAAGGCCTGTAAAGGCTGAATGATAAGAGGAGAGTGACACGTTATGAAGCAAAATAAATACGACGATCCGGATTTTTTCGATAAATATAGTCAGATGGCCCGTTCGATCGGCGGTCTGGAGGCGGCAGGCGAATGGCATGTCCTGCGCGAGATGATTCCGGATTTGAGAGATAAGAGAGTGCTCGATCTCGGCTGCGGGTATGGCTGGCACTGCCGATATGCGCGGGAGCAAGGCGCTCGTTCCGTTCTGGGAATCGATATCTCGGAGAAAATGATCGAGCGTGCCAAATCATTTAACGAGGATGCCGCGATCACCTACCGTCAGGCGGCTATCGAAGATATCTCTTTCGAGCCCGGAGAGTTTGACGTTGTCATCAGCTCGCTGGCGCTCCATTACGTCGAGGATTTCGCGGGAGCTTGCCGCAAGATTTACGACAGTCTGGCTCCTGGAGGCAGCTTTGTCCTGTCCATGGAGCATCCGGTCTTTACGGCCGTTGCCGCGCAGGACTGGCATTATGGTCCATCGGGCGAGCGGCTGCACTGGCCGGTTGACAACTATCAGGACGAAGGCTCTCGTATCGCCCGTTTTCTGGACTCCGACGTCATCAAATATCATCGCACCTTATCCGCCATTATGAACGCGCTTATCCAAGCCGGGTTCCAGGTTGCGGAGGTTGCGGAGCCAGGACCCTCGCAAGAAGCACTAAATCAATATGCGGAAATGAAGGATGAAACGCGACGACCGATGTTCCTGCTCTTGTCCGCCCGGAAATAGAAATTTCAGGGACTGCCCACAATTGCTGTTATTTGTGTTACGATCAGTTGCAAAAGCTAATCTTACATAACGGAGTGCACCAAGTATGGGAACACCTTTTTCCGCTGTCTTGACGTTAATGGTTACAGCCGGTGTTATTAATATCATAATGGGTATTTACGTGTTCATGAACCGTTCCAAGCAGGCGATGGCCAGGACCTTTATTGCGATGTGCTTTCTATCGGCCATCTATATATTCGGTTCCGCTTTAGAGCTGTCTGCCGGTACGCTTAAGGAAGTGAAGTTCTGGATTACGGTAGAGTACTTCGGGATGCCGTTTATTCCGCCGGTCAGTCTGATGCTGATCATGTATTTCCTTGGAATGGAAAGGTTATTGAAGTGGCAGATGCGGTATCTGATGTATCTGATGCCGTTTATTACGCTGATTCTTGTAATGACAAACGACCTGCACCATTTCTATTACCGTTCCGTTGAATTGCAGCTGGGCGAAGGTATTCATAAAGTCGAATTAAACGCGGGGCCATGGTATATCATTCAGGGCGGTTATACGTTTGGCTGCATGATTGGCGGAGTGGCCTTGCTGCTGATCTATTGGAACCGGATGCGGTCCTCTTACCGTCTTCAGCATATTACGATGATGGTGGGGCTTCTCCTGCCGATCGCCGGCGACTTCCTCTACTTGGGCAACCTGACGCCGGAAGGCATTGATCCGATTCCCGTCATCATGGCCGTTACGGCCGCTTTGTATATGTGGGGACTTGTCTCAAAAGGAATGCTGAACGTTGCGCCGGTCGCCAGGGATACGTTGTTTGAGAGCATGAACGACGCCGTACTGGTGCTGGACCGCAATAACCGGCTGGTTGACTTTAACCCGGCCGCCGCGGCTATTCTGCCTGAGCTTACAACCTCCGCGCTTGGCCAGGCAATTGAACCGCTGCTTGCCTTGCATACGGATCTTGCGATGCCCGATTTGGATTCGGAAGCAGGCGGCGATATGCCCCATATCTACGATGAGGTTAAGTGGACCGTTGGCACACAGTCCTACTATTATCAGATCCGCTCTTCCTTTATCCGGAAGAAAAGGGGCCCGGAGACGAGCAAGCTGATCGTTATGATTGACATAACGGAGAGAGTGCGGCTCCAGGAGCAGCTTCGGGTGCTGGCTTATCATGACGGACTGACGGGGATCTTTAACCGTCTTCACTTCATTCATTTAAGCGAAGCCCTTCTGCATCAATCGGCTGAGCGGGACGAGCCCCTTGCCCTGCTGCTGTTCGACATCGATCATTTCAAGCAGATTAACGATGCTTACGGCCATGATGTTGGAGACCGCGCCCTGCTGCATGTGGTCGACATCTGCCGGCAGCTGCTTCGTCCGGAGGACGTATTCGGCCGGTATGGCGGCGAGGAATTCGTGGTCGCAATGCCCGGATTGTCCCTCGAGGAGGCGGAGGCCGCCGCACAGCGAATCCGCAGCGAGATTGCCGCCCAAGCGATGGTCGCGGCTTCATCCGAGCATCCGTTGTCCGTGACGGCAAGCTTTGGCATTGCCATGACGGGAGCGGGCTGCAAAGAGGCGGGAGGAGGCATTAACCAGCTGCTGAAGGCAGCCGACAATGCCCTGTACGAAGCCAAGAACAGCGGACGGAATACGGTCCGTTCAGCCCATATAGAGCCTGGTGAAAAAGCGCTTCTCCGTTAACGGAGAAGCGCTTTTTTGAATGCTAAGTCATAAGTCAATGAACGCGCTTCCCCGCCTAAGGACGGCGAAGCCGGTTCGCTTTGCGACAGTTGGTGTCGAAAAGCCGAGCATTTACGCGTATATAATAGAAATCTTGTACGAAACGTAGGTAAAAGGAGGATTTTGGTAGAATAAATCGTATTATAGGAAATATAGAAATTAGTAAATGTTGTAAGTGTGCGAAGGGAGGTTCATGATTGTTTCGCGGCAGGAGCTTTGCGGTTTACTTCGGAATCATTCTATTGGTGTTATGCGCGGGCTGGCTTCTGTTTCTGCGGAGAGATTCCTTTACCGGGGCGGCCGTTAGCCATATTCTTCAAACGTTGGCCGCTCTTTACGCGGCAGTCCTTCTGCTTAGAGCCTCCAGCAAAGAGGCGAAATACTGGCTGTTTTACGGCTTGGGCCTGCTGGTTTATTTTGTTGCCCAGCTCATCTGGTCTATTGTTACGCTTATTAGAGGCGCCGAGCCGGATTATCTGGGCATCCCGGAGCTGCTATGGAGACTTCAATATTTATTCTATCTTATTGCTCTCTATATGCAGTACCAGCAGCGCCGCTCCAACCTTGCGTTTCGATTCATACTCGATATTTTATTGTACGGCACGATGGCTTCCACGCTCTATTGGAACCTTCTGATTGAACCGATCCTGTCCCATCATCACGTTAACCGGGATGTTGTGGGATACCACATGTTTAACTCATCCTTTAATGCGGTTATTGTATTTCTTCTGCTGTTCTTCAGCTGGTACGGCAAAAAGATTATTTCTAACAGGGCCAATAGGTTTCTGCTGAGCGGCTTTTTAATCAAATTATTAGGCAACACGGCATTTGTCTATTTATTGTCCTATGCCGCCGCAGGCGAGCAATGGTCCTGGATTGCGGACTTCTGCTGGTTTATCGGCATGATGTTTATCGGCTTTGCCGCACTGCCGGACAAGGATCCGCTTGGTGCTTCTCTCCGGCCGGGCAACGAGTCCAGGCAGACCTTTATGAGGCGTTACGCGCTTATTATCTTTGTCTGCGCTGCTCTTATCGCCGTCATCTGCAGGCTTGGCGACTTCTCGATGATTAGCGTAGGAGCGATTGTAGCCGTTGTGCTGCTTGCCATTCGGCTGTCGGTGGGTATTTACGAGCTGGAATCGGCAGGGGCCGCTCTCATGCAGTCGAGGGTCAATTACGATAATTTCGTTGAGAGCTCGCTGCTTGGCGTATTTATTGAGCAAAATGGCCGATTGGTCTATATGAATCCGCAAGGGGAGAGCATGTTCGGCTGCGAGCCGGGGCAAATGCTTGGCCAGCCGCTGGCAAGCTTCCTGCTGGAGCCGGACCGCGACCGGTTGAAGCAGGAATTCAGCATGATCTGCCGGTTGAATCAATCCTCCCGGCTTGCTCTTGCCGCGCGGAAATCCAATCAAACGGAACTGTTCCTCGAGATGCAGGCGGCTCCCGCCTTTTTCAAAGGAAAGCCGGCCATATCCGGACTTTTGCTGGATGTGACGGAGAGCAAGCTGTCGGAGCAGCATTTGATCCGGTCGGAGAAGCTGTCCGTTATCGGCCAGCTGGCGGCGGGGGTTGCCCATGAGATTCGTAATCCTTTAACCGCACTGAAAGGGTTCACTCAACTGCTCCACAGGAGAACAACGGACCAGAACCGCCATTATTTCGATATGATGCTGACCGAGCTGGAGCGGATTAACTATATCGTAGGGGAGTTTATGCTGCTGTCTAAGCCGCATCAGTGGCAGCAGATCAGCAGCTGCGACATGAGCTCGCTGCTGGACGATATCATTCCGATTATGCAGTCGCAAGCGATTATCACGAATGTCAGCATATCCGCGGAGAAAAGTCCGGATCTGCCGATTGTCCAATGCGATGCCAATCAGATCAAGCAGGTGCTCGTTAATCTGATGAAAAACGCGATTGAAGCCATGCCCGGCGGAGGCGAGCTTCACGTGCATATGAAGAAGGACCATAAAGGCTTTTTGGTCATTGATATTATCGACCAGGGAGTAGGCATTCCCCAGCATGTCATTGACCGGCTGGGCGAGCCGTTCTATACAACCAAGGATACGGGAACCGGACTTGGACTTACCGTATGCTTCAAAATCATTCAATCCCATGGCGGCACTCTATCGATTACGAGCGAGCCGAATATCGGAACGACGGCTACCATCCGGCTGCCGGCTTAGCCTAAAAATGAAACAACCCCCTGGACTGCTGCAGTCCAGAGGGTTGTAGTTCTTGCTTTTATGGGTTCTTGGCGTCTGTACGGTAGCTGAGCAGACCAAGCACCAGCGCAAGGCCGACCAGGATGGCTCCTACCCATGGCAGTGCGCCTAAGGAAAGATGGGTAATGACCCAGCCGCCGATAAAGGCGCCGGAGGCATTGCCGAGGTTGCCTGCCGAATGGCTGGACGTCGAAGCTAGCGCCGGCGCGGACTGCGCCAGGCTCATAATCCGTACCTGAAGCCCCGGGAATACGGCAAAGGAGGCCGCCCCCCACAGGAAAATCGTAATGACGGATGCAATCTCGTTATGAACGGTAAAGGTGAAGATCGTCAGCACAACCGCAATCGTGAGATAAAGGCCAAGAATGGAAGGCATCAGCTTCCAGTCGGCCAGCTTGCCGCCAACGATATTGCCGACCGTTACGCCGATTCCGAACAGAATCAGAATCCAGGTTACGTTATGCTCCGCAAAGCCGGTAATATCCGTGAGGAGCGGCGTGATATACGTAAATACCGCAAACAGTCCGGCGTTGCCGAGTGCCGCGATCAGCAGATAGACAAGCAGCTTGGGTCTGGCAATCGCCGATAGCTGCTTAAGAACGCTGACCTGCTTGCTTAGCTTAAGCTTGGGAATAAAGATGATGATGCCTATTAGTGCGAGGATCCCCATGACGGCAATAGCGCCAAAGGAAGCGCGCCAGCCCCAGTTCTGACCGATATACGTACCGATCGGGACGCCGATAATGTTGGCGATCGTGAGGCCCGCCATCATTATCGAGACGGCTCCCGCCTGCTTATCCGCTCTTACGAGCTTGGAGGCGATAACCGCGCCAACGCCGAAGAAGGTGCCATGCGTCAAGGCCGTAATCATCCGGGCGATCATGAGAACCGCGTAATTAGGTGCTACAACCGACAGGCCGTTGCCGAGAATAAAGAGCAGCATAAGAATGCAGAGCAGCTTTTTCTGCGGAATCCGGCTCGTCAGTATCGTCATAATCGGAGCGCCGACAGCTACGCCAAGGGCATACATCGTAATCAGCTGGCCGGCTGCCGAGATGCTTACATTCAGGTCGCTTGCGACATTCGGCAGAATGCCCATAATGACAAACTCGGTCATGCCGATTGCAAAGGCGCCAACGGTCAGAGACAAGACGGAGATCGGGAACGGCTCTTTCCCGGCTTGCCCTTTCAAGACTTGCTTATTGTTTAATTGCTGCGAGACTTCCATAAGGTAAAGCCAACCTTTCTGATGAGTACATCTTGTTGAATAATAAACCCTATTATTTCGCTTCGCGGGCATATAAGCAAGAACATTTTTTGTAAATTTACTGGTAAGATAAGAAGTAAGGGCTTACATCATAAGAGGGTAGAGGAAGGGGTTAAAAGTGGGCAAAAAAGGGCTTTACCGCGACTATTTTTTGCATGCGGATATTATGATGATGACAGCGGTGCTGATCGGTTTGGCGACTTGGGCCGCGTTTGCGGCCCTGAACTGGCACAGTCTGGTTTTCTTTATCGTTGGCCTTATCGGATTTATGTTCAGCGAATATTTGACCCACCGGTTCTTCTTTCATCTGAAGACCCCCCAAAACCCGTTATTCCTCAAATTTCTGAAGCGTCTGCATTACGATCATCACGCGGATCCGCATGATTTGAAGCTGTTGTTCCTGCCGGTATGGTACAGCCTGCCCAACCTAGGCGTATTTGCGCTCCTGTTCTATCTCATCGCGGGCTCAATGGACTTCACTCTTGCCTTTGCGGCGGGACTTGTGGCGATGCTGCTCGTCTATGAATGGAAGCATTATGTCGCGCACCGGCCGATCCAGCCCAAGACGAGATTCTGGAAGTGGAATAAGCGGATGCATCTGCTCCATCATTTCAAGAACGAGAATTACTGGTATGGCGTATCGACGCCGCTTGTGGATGCTCTCTTTGGAACGCTTAAAGAAGAGAAGGACGTACCCACAAGCGCCACCGCAAAAAACCTGGAAAACCGCGGCCGGACGATGTCGTCCTGACCGCAAGAAGGAGGAAAAGGATGACTGCAGGGCAATTGATCGGGAAAGGCATGACCGCCGAGGTCTACGATTGGGGCGAAGGGCAGGTCGTGAAGCTTTATTACGGGAACATCCCGAAGGACTGGCTTCATTACGAGACGGAGATCGGCACGGCCGTTTATAAGGCAGGCGTACCTGCGCCTGAGGTTTTTGGACAGGTCGAGGTGGATGGGAGAAGCGGTCTGGTCTACGAGAAGATCGCCGGGCCATCCCTTTTGGCCCTGATGCTGCATGATATGGATAAGGCGGAACATTACAGTGCTCTCCTGGCCCAACTGCATGCGGATATTCACCGCTGCAGGGCATCCCGGCTGCCTAGGCAGAAGGATCGGATGGCTATGTTTGTGAGGCAGTCCTCAGCTTTTCTGGGCGATCGGGTGGAGCCGGTGCTGACGGAGCTGGAGCGTCTGCCGGAAGGCGAATCCGTCTGTCACGGCGACTTTCATCCGGATAACGTGCTCCAGACGGGAGGGCGGCTGACCGTGATTGACTGGATCGATGCCAATTCGGGCGATCCGCTATGCGACGCGGCGAGAACCTCCATGATGTTCTTGTCGCCGTTTGTTTCCATGCCTCCGCTGTCTATCCCTCCGGAAACTGGACAGCGGCTGAACGAGGCGTATTTGTCCGAATATTGCAGGCTGACGGGAGCGGATAGAGCTGCAATTGACCGCTGGCGGCTGCCGGTTGCCGCGGCAAGACTGCGCGAGCAAATTCCCGGCGAGCGGGAATGGCTGCTGGCCTATATTGACCGGCAGCTGGAAGCCTGCAAATGAAAAAGCCGCCTTTCCCGTATTATGCGGGAAAAGGCGGCTTTTCGCTTTTGTTCTCTGCTTACACAGCGTTTAACGCGATTTCTTCATCTTCGTCGTTATTGAATGCGTCGCGGTCGAATTCGCCTTCGGAATTGGCTACGAGCAGAGCGGTAACCGATGTGCCCGTTGCGTTAACGGCCGTGCGGGCCATGTCGATCAAAGCTTCAACGCCGGCAACAATCGCAAGCGCCTCGAGCGGAAGGCCAAGCGCGGTAAGAACAACCGTTGTCGAAATAACAGCCGGTCCGGGAACGCCCGCAACGCCAATGGATGAGATGATGCTTACGAATACAAGCACGATGTAGTCGGTCAGGCCAAGCTCAATGCCAAATGCCTGCGAAGTAAAGACGACAACAATCGCCGGCCATACGCCGCCGCAGCCGTTGAAGTTAACGGATGCGCCAAGCGGTGCAACAAAGCTCGCGATTTTCGGCGAGACATGGAGACGCTTCGTAATGACCTCCAGGTTAATGGGCAGCGTAGCATAGCTGCTTCGGGTCGTGAAGGCTACGGCAACCGTCGGGTAGACCTTCTTGAAGAACCTGAGCGGGTTAACCTTCGCGACGAAGAGCACCAGACCGCCAAACACAAGCACAAAATGAATGATAAGGGCGACATACGAGGTGACGATAACGCTGCCCAGCTCCTGCAGGGTGTCCCAGCCGTATTTGGCCGCAACGCCGGCAATCAGGGCGAATACGCCGTATGGCGTAAGGCGGATAACGAATTTAACGACCTGATGCAGGACCTGGGTAGCCGATTTGATAAGATCGCGGACTGGCTTGACGGCCTCTTCGTTTTTCGAACCAACCTTAATGATGGCTACGGCCAGGAAAATCGCGAAAATCAGGATCGGAACAACCTTGCCGTCCGCCGCTTCGCTAACGGGGTTGGAAGGGACAAGGCTGAGAATAACATCGGAGAAAGTCGGAATCTCGCGCGTTGCCGCATCGCTTGCGGCAGGCTGCTGGATGCCTTTGCCCGGGTTAAATACCAGAGCGGTCAGTAAGCCGATAACGGATGCGATGCCGGTTGTGCCAAGGAACCAGGCAAACGTCTTGAAGCCGATTTTGCGCAGGTAGTCCAGGCTTGTGAGCGAAGCGATACTATTTAATACAAGAACGAAAACAAGCGGAATAACGAGCATGCGGATCAAGCTGATATAAATGCTGCCGAAGGTGGTGATCCCTTTGATCTCCAGGGAATCAAGGCTCTGGAACAGGATCCCGACGACCAGCCCCAGCCCTAATCCGACTAGCACCCGCGTGCCGAAGCCGACACGCTTGCGTGCCAGGAAATACAGAAAAGCAAAGACGAAGATTGCGGTAACAAAGCTGTACCAGTTCGTCTCGATAGCCAGCAACAGGTTGTTATCTATTTTATCCATCTTACTATTACCCCCTAATCCAAGTTGTTTGATAGGAATTACAATTCAATAATTTACAAACGTTAGAGGCAATTGTCAATCGTTTTTATTGGAACAAGGTGAAACGGCTATCGCCGTCCTTGGCGGAGCGCGTTTCAATCCGGAGAATTCTAAGTCATGTTTATTAAGAAAAAACTTATAAACTCTTAGAATTAAATAAATCCGACTATTTCTATGGGAAATTATTAAAAAATAGTTGACATCCAATCTTTTACATCCTAAGATAGGGTTAGAAATCGGAACATCATAACGTAATTCGGATAAGAAATTAGTCGACTGGACCTCCAGAGATTCAATGCTCAAGCATCACTAGATGCGGGCATTGGATCTTTTTTTATGCCTGATTACTGAATGAGCCGTCTATAACCAAAGGGGAAAGGATGAGTTTCATCATGAAAAAATGGTTTAGCTCCAAATTGACAGTTACTTTCGTAGCCGCAGCCGTAGTCTTCTCATCGCTGACATATGCTGCCGTTTACGCGAACAAGGACACCTCCGGCACGGAGCCGGCTGCAGCGGAGGCGCAAGAGCCTGCAGCGCCGGCTGTTGCACAGCAGCCGCAAGCAGATGCTGCCAATACGGCTGTAGTAGCTGAACCACAGGCGACACCGGAAGTAACAACCGCAGCGGCCGAGACGCAAGCTCAAGAGCCGGCCGTTCAAGCTGCCGAGGTTCAATCGGCACAGACGGCTGCCGCACCTGCGGAAGAGACGAAAGCAGAAGCGCAAACAGCCAAAGCAAGCTCCACGGAAGCCGTTCAAAACGCTTCTACTCCGGCTCCGACATCTACACCTGCAGCTTCGAAGCCAGCCGCAGCTAAAGCTTCCGAGCCAGCGGCATCCACTAAGCCGTCCAGCACTTCAGCTGCTCCCGCAGCAACGCCGGCTCCAGCCGCCAAACCGGCCCAATCCACGCCGGCAGCAAGCAAACCGGAAGCTTCGGCGCCTGCCGCAAGCCAATCGGATGATTCGGGCAAAAAAGTAACGTTTGTCAAGCAAGAAGAGTCCCAGCCTAAGACGCCTGCTGTTAAAGCTCCGGCAAGCAGTTCATCTTCTTCCGGCTCGACAAGCTCCTCTGGCGGATCCTCCACGTCCCCTTCTCCGGCTCCTTCGTCTTCGGATGAGGATTGCGCGGTAGACGGCGAAGAAAGCTGCTAATCGGCTTTTTGCAAGACGAATGGGTCAAATAGGGAGAGGAGTATATACACATGAAAACTTTTAATCGTACACTATCCGTTCTACTCGCCTCCGCGCTAGTGCTGCCGGTCTTCCAGGCCGGCACGGCACGCGCCGCGGAAGTAAGCAGCTTTAATAGCGCTGTCAGCCATTATGATTATTTCAGTGATGTTTACCCGCATTTGAACGACGCGAACCATATTCTCAAGACGGTTACTTACGAGGATCTGGTTACGCTGCTCGATAGCAAAGGTACATATGCCGTCTTGTTCGGCGGAGCCTGGAGCGACGAGACGCAGGCGGATATCGGCTTCATCAACCAGGTTGCGAAGCAATACGGGGTAGACACCATTTACAACTTCGATACGAAGCTGGACGGCGAATCGGTTGATATTGCCGAGCAGCAGGCTGCTCCGTATACCAAGGTGGTAACCTCCGGAACGACAAACACAACGAACTTCTATGATTTCAACGAGCTGTATGTAGAACTGGTGGACAAGTATTTGACGAACCTCAGCGCCAATACCGATGCTACGATCACTTACAGCAAGAATTCCCCGCAAAAGGAAAGCGGCGGTACGGTAACGACGCCTTCTACGGTCATTGCGAGCGGCGAGGCGAAAAAAATCGAGTCTCCGTTCCTGTTCATCTATGACAAGGATCACAAGGACGGCGAAGGCAACGCCGCGCCGATCATCGCTTCGCTCGAGAAGCACGGTTCTTCCGCGAATTATACTTGGAACGATTTCCTGACAGCCGATCCTAACGACGGCGATACGCTGGATACGGCGAAGGTCGACAGCTATAAGGAACAGGTTCTGAATGTATTTAATAAAGTGCCTGCTGCCGATTACGACAGCCTCACCAATTGGGATTTTATCGCTCCGGCGTTTAACAAGCACGAGGACAAAACGGTAGGACGCGACATCTTCCCGACGCACGAGGAAAACGGTCAAGTCGTTGGCGATGACGGCGAGCTTGTCTACGAGCATGTCACTTACAATGAGCTGACTCATTTGCTGCAAAGCAAAGGCAACTATGTCATTCTGTTCGGCGGCTCGTGGTGCCCGAATACGCAGGCAGCAATCCGCTTCATTAATGAGTACGCGAAGAAGTACAACGTCGACAAAGTCTACTTCTGGGACACGAAGCTGGATGCGGGCATCTCGGTGCTTGATCCAAGCGCGGATCCGCATAACAGCAGCTTCCTGCAGGTGCGCGATACGAACCATCCGTTGGCAAAGCTGTATGTGGATTTGGTGAATACGTATCTGCCTAATATTAAGACCCAATATCTACCTACTACGAATAACGTAAACTATACGAAAGATAACGGCACAAATGTTGTTGCAAACAAGCTGCAGGTTCCTTACCTGTTTGCCTACAACAAGGACAACGTGAACGCCGACGGCAGCAAAGCGCCAATCCTTGGCCACGTGGAATTGATGTACACCTGGAAAAACATTCAGCCGGATTATGCCGTAGCTGACGGCACGATCCGCAATCATACGAATTACACGAACGCGCTGAATAAATTGCTCACGCGCCTGGAAGCAACGCCAACCGGTCTGACTGGCGTAGCGCCAACTTCAAGCGCAAACAATAACGGTCAAATCACGGGCACAACAAACAAAGCGTTGGAATACAAGCTGAAAAGCGCGGCGGACTCGGCGTATACAGCCGTATCCGGCAATGCCATCACAGGTCTTGCCGCTGGTACGTACTCCGTCAGATACGCGGCGAAGAACGGTTATAACGGTCCAACAAATTCTCAAACCGGACCAACAGCAGTTCCTTATGCGGCTGGTCAGGCGGTAGACGTGGTTGTTCCGGCTTATGTTGGCACTGATCCAACACCAACGCCAACACCAACGCCAACACCATCGACACCATCAACACCGGTGCCAACACCAACACCAGTGCCTGTCGATGCGGTGAACACGGTTAAGGTTACGGGTACTACTGATCCGGCAACAGGCGAGACGGTCGCGGCAGTGTCGGCAAGCGATGTAGCAAGCCTGATTACGAAAGCATCCAAAGCGGAAGCAGCGGGCAAAGAGGCTGTGATCGGCTTCCAGGTGCCTGGAACCGCGGCTACAACGTCTACGCAGCTGACGATTCCTAGAGACTCTTTCAACTTGATTGCTTCGGGAACGAACGCGGCGGTGAAGGCGGATCTGTCGGTCGGAACCGTAACCTTCGATGCCAAAGCGGTGGAAAGCATTAGCGGCAACGCCTTGTCCGGAGATATCAGCGTGATCGTATCGAAGTTCGAGCTGACGGAAGAAGGCAAGGCCGTATTGGGCGACCGTCCGGTTTACGATTTGTCCCTCTTTGCAGGCGATAAGCAAATCTCGAGCTTCGGCGGCGGCAAGGTGCAGGTAAGCCTCCCGTACACGCTGAAAGCCGGCGAGAATGCCGAATCTATCGTGGTGTACTACCTTGCGGATTCCGGCGAGCTGCAAACGATTCGCGGTCATTACAATGCAGCAACGGGAACCGTAGATTTCGCAACCACTCACTTCTCGCAATACATTATCGGCTTCAATAAAGTAGGCTTCCTGGATGTGCCGGCAACAGCTTGGTTCCATCATGCGGTCAGCTTCCTGGCTGCCCGCGAGATTACCGGCGGTACCGATGCCGATCACTTCAGTCCAAATGCGGAGCTGACAAGAGGACAATTCATCGTCTTCCTGCTGAAGGCATACGGAATCGAGCCGGAAGCGGCAGGCGCGGCTAACTTCGCCGACGCAGGAAATACGTACTACACGAATTACCTGGCGGCTGCGAAGCGTCTTGGCATCGCAACAGGCTCGGGCGATAACAAGTTTAATCCGAATAACAAAATTACGCGCCAAGAGCTGTTCACGCTGCTGTACCGTTCGCTTGAGCAATTAGGCGAGCTGCCAACGGCCAAAACAGGCGCAACCGTAGCCTCCTATGCGGATGCTGCCGATATTGCCGGTTATGCGCAAACGGCCTTTACAACGCTTGTCGAGACTGGCGTTATTAAAGGAAGCGGCAATAAGCTGAATCCGGAAGGCGTATCGACAAGAGCGGAAGCGGCGCAAGTGCTGTATAACCTGTTGTCCCAATAATAGAAACTCGAAGAAGAGGTGGGCGGCCGACTTGGCCGCCCCTTTTTCCACGTGGCGGTGAAAAATAATGGATATTTTATTGGCTTTTTCGGCGGGACTGCTGTCCTTTTTATCGCCTTGCGTTCTCCCTCTTATTCCGGTCTATCTCAGCTATATCGCGGGCACCTCGGCCACCGATCTGAAGAACAGCCCCAATAAGCTTACGGTTATCTCGCAGACGGCGCTATTTATTCTAGGCTTCTCCATTCTGTTTGTCCTGCTCGGGATATCCGTCAGCTCCGTCAGCCGGCTGCTATCCGAGCATATGCGGCTTGTGCAGCAGATCGGCGGAGCTCTAATCGTTGTTTTTGGCTTGCATATGACGGGGCTGCTGCGAATCAAGCTGCTCTATTCCGAGAAACGGTTTCTGCCAAGCGGATCACCGGGGAAAAAAGCGGGAGCTCTCGTATTGGGCATGGCCTTCGCCGTCGGCTGGACGCCTTGCATCGGGCCGATTCTGTCTTCCATTCTGATCTACGCCGGAAGCATGGCAACCCTTGGGAAGGGAGTACTCCTGCTCTCGATGTACGCGCTGGGGCTAGCGGTTCCGTTCCTGCTCTCTGCCGTGCTGATCGATAACCTATCCGCGTACCTTCGAAAAGTGACGAAGCATCTCCCGAAAATCTCGGTTGTCAGCGGAGCCGTTATGATGCTGATGGGCGTTCTTGTGTTTACGAATCAGCTGGAGGTATTCAGCAAGTATGCCGGGCTTATTCAACTATAGGGAGGTAGGCAAGCCGTGAAAAAATCTACCTGGATTCTGATTGGAGCCGTTGCTGCGTTCGTGCTGCTCTCGCTTTACGTGACACAAAACTACGGGATCAAGACGGATGCTGCTGCCCTGGCAGCGGAAACGAAGACAGAGGCAGCCAAAGAACCGGCGGATGACTTTACGCTGAAGGATCTAGACGGCAAGGAAGTAACGCTGTCGGGTCTGAAAGGAAAGCCCGTCTACATCAACTTCTGGGCGACCTGGTGCAAATGGTGCGACAAGGAGATGCCTGCGCTGGAGAAGGTGTATCAGGATTATAAGGATAAAGGACTTGTTGTCCTATCCGTTGATGTTGGGGAGGAACATGGGGAAGTGGCGAAATATATCGCGGAGAAGCAATATCATTTCCCGGTGGTGCTGGATTCGGATAAAAGCGTTACGTATGCCTATGGCATCAAATCGATCCCCGTCTCAATTCTCGTGAACGAATCGGGCGACGTGGTTTTCAGAAGGGTTGGCCATATGACGGAAGAGGAAATGCGGGCGGCGATTGATCCGCTGTTCCCATAGAAAAAGTGCGAGCCTTCGCAGGCCCGCACTTTTTTTTGCCTAATCCATTATTTTGCCGAAGCAGCGATCTCCTTGCGGACAATCGGCGCTACTTTGGTGCCAAGCAGCTCAATAGCGCGCATCATATCCTTATGCGGAATGGAGCTGGTGTCGACATGCAGGAAGAAGCGGGTTAAGCCCAGGTTCTTATGCAGCAAAATAATTTTCTCCGCTACATATTCCGCCTCGCCGACATAAAGCGCTCCGCGCATGCTGCGAGCCGCATCGTAAGCTTCGAAGGTATATGGCGGCCAGCCGCGTTCGCGGCCGATGACGTTCATCATCGCCTGCTGGGCAGGGTAGAAGAGCTCGGTTGCTCTTGTATCCGTGTCGCTGACGAAGCCATGCGAGTGCGTGCCGATTTGCATTTTTTTCGGATCATGGCCGGCACGGGTATAAGCTTCCTTGTAAAGCTCAACAAGCGGAGCGAATCGCTCCGGCATGCCGCCAATGATCGCGAAGCAGACAGGAAGGCCAAGCACGCCCGCGCGAATTGCCGACTGCGGGTTGCCGCCTGTTGCGATCCAGACCGGAAGCGGGTCCTGCACCGCACGCGGGTAGACGGCTAGGTTATCGATCGCGGCGCGGTGGTTGCCCTGCCAGCTGACTTTCTCTTCCTTCGTAATTTGGAGCAGCAGCTCCAGCTTCTCGTCGAACAGCTCGTCATAATCCTCGAGGCTGTAGCCAAAGAGAGGGAACGACTCGATAAACGAGCCTCTGCCCGCCATAATTTCGGCACGGCCGTTCGAGATTGCGTCAACGGTGGAGAAGCCTTGGTACACGCGCACCGGGTCGTCCGACGACAATACGGTAACGGCGCTGGTCAGACGGAGATGCTTCGTCTGCGCGGCCGCAGCCGCAAGAATGACATGCGGAGCGCTTGCCGCGTAATCCTGCCGGTGATGCTCCCCGATTCCGTATACATCAAGGCCAACCTGGTCGGCCAGAATCATTTCTTCCACGCTATTGCGGATCCGTTCCGCGTGGCTGTAAGCCCCGCCCATGCCCGGATGTGGTTTTGCTTCCAGAAAGGTACTAATGCCAAGTTCAAAATGGTTTGCCGATTCGGTCATATAAGTCCGCCTCCTTTATTTCTTCTAGTGTACTAAGTTTTTAACAGTTTCTCAATTATAGTAAGCGGGTTTTCTTGAAAAAGATATGGGAACTGGGAAGAACGGTACAAAAACAGGTATCTGTATTGTTTGCCAAGTTCGTCCGAACCATGTTGCGGACGAGCGGAAAACCGCTAAACTCAGGGTGCAACATTTTCCATTTGCTTGCGTATCTTTTGTGAGGAAAAGGGGTGTTTCTTTGTTGGTTGCGATGAGCAGGAAGCAGTTCAATGAGCTTGGGGACGACGAGTTAAGGCTGGCTTGCATACGGCCGGTGGCTGATCAAATCCGAGGCAAAAGCATGGCGGTAAAGTCCGAGGCGCTTGCCAGACTTAACCGTCCGCAAAAAGCTTTGTTTATGTTCAGTGCCTGGTACGACCATGCCAAGCATTCGCCGATGGAGCTGTACTGTTGGTCCGCCCATGTACTCAGTCAGCCCGGATACGCGGATGGCGTCTGGAAGGCACTCCGTTTTTTCGGAGCGGAGACGATGCACGGCATTCTGGAAGAGCTTCGATTGTTGCTTGATTTGCATGCGGTGCAGCAAGGCCGTGCCTTAAGCGAAGTAACTTTCAAAGATCTCGAGCTGGATGATAAGCTGCGCCTGAAGGTTGAAGCTTGCTACAGACGGTTTCAGGCGGGGGTGCCGGACAGTCTTCGCAGGCTTGCGTTATATATCCGCGCTCATGCGGATGATTTTATAAGCTTTTTACCGGAAGGAGGGCCAGACATGAATGAATGGCTATCGGCCATACCGGAGCTGCAAGACGATATGAAGCTGGAGGCCATTCAGAAAGGCTACTCCGGCGACGGCAAGTATACCGTTTGCGATCGTCTTGGACAGGCGGTGTATGTGCTCAGAACCTATGCGCTCGAAGAGGAGGCAAGGAAGCAGCAGGAATTCCGGGTCCTTGAGCAGCTGCGGGAGCAAGAGGTTATGTGCTCTTTGCCGGTTGCGATAGGGAAGCTGGAGGAGTTGGGGCTTGGCTACATGCTGCTGACTTACATTAAAGGCGGCGATGCGATAGACGAGCTTCCGGCCTTAAGCGCAAGCCGGCAGTATGAGATTGGTCTGCAAGCGGGAGCTGAGCTGCGCAAAATCAATCGGATTGAGGCGCCGGCATCTATCGAGCCTTGGGAAACCCGCGTACTTGCGAAATACAGGCGGTACCGGGAGGGCTATGAGCAAAGCGGCGTTACGATTGCTTTCGAGGAGAAGCTGTTTACCTTTATTGAAGCGAATCTTGGCTTATTGAAGGGGCGCCCGAGCAAGCTTCAGCATGACGACTTTCATACCGGCAACCTCATCGTGAAGGATGGACGGCTATCAGGCGTCATTGATGTGAACCGGTTTGACTGGGGAGATCCCGTGCATGAATTTCTGAAGGCGGGTTTTTTCAGCGTGGAGGCCAGCATCCCGTTTGCGGTTGGTCAGATCGACGGCTATTACGGGGAAGGGGGGCTTGAGGATTCCTTCTGGGCCTTATATTCGCTTTATATAGCGCTCACGATTCTGTCCTCGATCGTCTGGATTCTTCGCGTACGCCCGGAGGAGCTGGACGATATGCTGACCCGGGTAAATAAAGTATGGGAGGACCATGACGGCTTTGAGCGTTTGGTGCCGAAGTGGTATTCCGAGTATGAACGATAAAGAAGAAGAGCCTTCACGGGGAGTGGAGGCTCTTCTTCTTTTTACGACTTGGCAGGAGGCATTTCTTTTATTCCAAACGAAACCAGCGGGCCAAAGTTCACGATGTTCATCATAATGAAGGCCATCTGCTCCGGCGTTTGATCCAGGTCGCATTCTATCCAATGCATAAGCATGCCGAAATGCGCGGAGGTCATATAAGCAACAACGTAATCCCGACGAATCTTAAGATTAGCGGCCTCGGGAATATCGATCTTCTGGTAAATATGCCGGGCCATGAGCTTGCGGAATTGAATGGCGTAGGAGAGATCCCCCTTAGGACCAAACATCACCTTCAAGAAATCGGCATGCTTCGCAAACTCCTGAAAAATCCGCACCCCAAGCGGGTAAGGCACCCGGCGGTCGGCATATTCCATTGCCGTGCGGAAGTCGAGCTTTTTCACATGCTGTTCGATGCTCTTGAATACGTGATCCTTGAGCTGCTGAAGGACATCGGGCACATCCTTGTAATGCAGATAGAAGGTTCCGCGGTTCAGGTTGGCATGGCTTGTAATATCGGTAACCGTTACATGCTCCACGCCTTTCTCGGCGATAAGAGCCATTAGCGAATCATGGATCTGCTGCTTCGTTTTAGCTTTTCTCCGGTCGATTTTCTCGGACATGAGGGCCTCCCTCTGCGATTTTTGCGGCGATAATGAACACTGCCCCGCCGAAGTGGTGAGTAATAAACAGTAAGGTGAGGAATGATTATTGTGTTTCCTTTGTCTCTCATTATAATTAACAACGTGGTCATTAATCAACACGATGTTCATTTATATAGAGATGGGAGATGGAGATTTATGAATATTTTTAAACAAAAAATGTTATGGCTTGGCGTACTGATCATTACGCTTGTGCTTACGGTGTTTGGACTTGCGATGATGGGTTCCGTGCTTGGTTCGAAACCGCATGATGTGCCGGTGGCTTTGGTCGTGCAGGATGAACCTTTTGATCTTCCAACCGGAGATAAGCTGGCCGTGGGCGAAATTATCAAGCAGCAGCTGACCTCTAATACACAGCTGCCAATCAGCTGGAAGATTGTCGGATCGGAAGAAGAAGCGCGCAAAGGGCTGGACTCGCGCGATTATTACGGCGCGCTTGTGCTGCCGAAGGATTTGAGTGCCGGAGTAGCCTCAACGATGGGTCCTGCGCCTGCTCCTGCAACCGTGCAAATCATAAGTAATGAAGGCATGAACGCGCAGGCGGCAACGGTTGTGAAGCAAGGACTCGGTCAAGTAATGAAGATGGTATCCCTCGAGTTGTCGAAATCGGCGCTTGAGCAGTTATCCCAGCGCTCCGAGCAGATCCCGGCTGCTACGGCAGCGGCACTGCTCGCACCTATTCAAGTGAAGGAAGAAGCCGTTCATCCGGTTGGCGCTAATAACGCAAGCGGCAACGCGCCTGGGCTGCTCACGCAAATTATGTGGATTGGCAGCCTGGTGACGGCAATGATCCTGTTCCTCGCCAGCAATAATGCGAAAAAGGCGGCCGGCCGCCAATGGCCGGCTCACCTGATGCAGCCGGTCATTGGCCTGGTGCTGATCGGCGCCGCTTCCGGCCTGATCGTATGGATGGCTAACGCTTGGTACGGAATGGAGCTTTCGCATGCAGCGGATACATGGCTGTTCTTATGGCTGAGCGGTTCGGCGTTCTACCTGCTGCAATCGATGCTGCTCAACTGGATTGGCTTCCCGGCGATGGCGATTCTCGTCCTGCTCATGTTCTTCTCGATGCCAATTCTGAACATGCCGGTTGAATTCCTGTCGGTTGCGACGCAGAACCTGCTGTACTCGTGGACACCGCTTCGCTTCGTAGCGGGCGGACTTCGGGAAATCATGTACTTCGGCGGGCTGGATGCCGTTAGCTCGAACGCGGCAGTCCTGTGGAGCATTGCGGGCGGATGCCTGGTTCTGCTGCTTGCCGCAGGCGTGAAAAAAGGAAAAGCGGCAGCTTCGCAAACCGCCGCCTCTATATAATGGAAAGTGAAACGCCGTCCCATTTGGGGACGGCGTTTTTATTTTGCCCGTGCCACCGCACTCCCGCTGTAAGACGGAAAAACCGTCTTACAGCGGGATGTGCGTGGGGATGCGGGGCGGAAACAGCCCTCTCCTCGCGGTTTGGAGCCCAAGGTGCAACTACTTCGTGTAATGGCTCGTCCAAGAGGTTACAATAAGAGTTGGAATAAACAAGAAACTGGATAAGGAATGATTTGCAATGGGGATGCAGCGCACAACGATCTTGATTGCGGAGGATGACCCGGATATCGCGGAGCTGATTGCGCTCCATCTGGGCAAGGAGGGCTATCAGCTGCTGAAGGCCGCTGACGGGAGAGAAGCCGTCCGTCTCGTGCAGACGAATACAATCGATCTGGTTATTCTCGACATTATGATGCCGCATATGGACGGCTACGAAGTCGTTCGCGTTATTCGGGAGCAGCAGTACCGGATGCCGATTATTTTCCTAAGCGCCAAGACTTCCGATTTCGATAAAATATCCGGCCTCGTTATGGGCGCCGACGATTATATGACCAAGCCGTTTAACCCGATGGAGCTGCTCGCCAGAGTAAACGCCCAGCTGCGACGCTTCAGGCAGTTGAATCAGCCGGTAGCCGCACCAAGTCATGCGTCTTCTGCGATTGTGGCGGGAGGGCTCACGATTGACCAGGAGCAGCGTACCGTGACCTTGTACAATGACCGGATTGATCTGACTCCGAAGGAGTTCGATATCCTTCACCTGCTGGCCAGCCATCCGAAGAAGGTATTCAGCGCGGAGCATATTTTCCAGCAGGTATGGGGCGAAGCTTATTACGAGAGCGGCGGCAACACGGTAATGGTTCATATCCGGACATTGCGCAAGAAGCTTGGCGAGGACAAGCAGCATCAGCAATGGATCAAGACGGTCTGGGGGGTAGGCTATGCCTTCCAAGGCTAAAAAATTACGCAGCTTCCGCACCCGCATGATCGAGCTGTTCGTCATGAGCCTGCTCATCTCGGGAGCGGTGACCTACCTGATCTACAGGCTGCTGAAATCTTACTATAATCAGCGAATCCGTTACGCGGACGATCCGATCGTTCAGGCCCGCAGCTGGCTTAACGATATTGGCGATTTGAATTTTTTCCTGATTTTCTTCCTGCCGTTATCGTTCTTCTTCTTTTATTTGTTCACCAAGCCTTACGTCTCTTATTTCAAGGAAATCTCGACCGGCATTCACCGGCTCGCCAACGGGGATTTTACCGGGCGGGTGCTGGTTCCTTCCGACGATGAGTTTGGCGTTATTGCTGGAGACCTGAACCTGGCGGGCGAGATGCTGCAAAAGGCGGTGGAGCGTGGAGATTTCGCCGAGAGCAGCAAGGATCAGCTCGTCCTTAATCTCGCGCATGATCTGCGAACGCCTCTCACCTCCGTGCTTGGCTATCTGGACTTTATTTTGCGCGACGAGCAGCTCTCTCTGGAACAGGTCCGGCATTTTGCCGCTATCGCGTTTAACAAGTCGCAGCGGCTGGAGCGGCTGGTGGACGAGCTGTTCGAGGTTACCCGGATGAATTACGGCATGCTGACGCTGGACAAGAAGCAGATTGACTTGTCCGAGCTTCTGATGCAGCTGAGCGAAGAGCTTTACCCGGTGTTTGTGAAGAGCCGTCTGACGGCAAGGCTGGACCTTCCTCCCCATCTCGTGATGGAGGCGGACGGCGAGCTGCTGGCCCGGGTATTTGAAAATTTGTTGACCAATGCCGACCGTTACGGTCAGGATGGCGAATATGTCGACATCAAGGGAAGAACCGAGAACGGTCATGCCATTCTGGAGGTTATCAATTACGGCGATTCGATCAAGCCGGAGGATCTGCCGCATCTGTTCGACATGTTCTACACCGGCGACCGCGCCCGTTCTCCCGAAGGAAGCACGGGGCTAGGGCTGTTTATCGTCAAAAATATCGTCGAGCAGCATCAAGGCACCATAACGGCCGAGAGCAGCACGATCCGTACCGTATTTACGGTTAAGCTGCCGATTTAAGAAAAACTTTAACTTTTACCCCACTTCTTTTTAAATTGTGTCCTATATCCTTAGTTGCATGAACAAAGCAAAGGGGAATGGGGCCATGAGGAAGTGGGTTTTTGCGTTTATCCTTGTCATCCTGTTAAGTTACGGGATCTCGCAGCTTAATGTAAAAAGCGCCGGGGAAGACAAGGTTGATATAGAAAACGGGTCGCTGCCGCAGCAAGACAGCAAGATGATAACCGTAAGCAAGGAGCAGATGTATAAGGGGGATCTGCTCCTTGTGAATAACGACTATGCTCTGCATCCGGAAGGAATACGCTCGGATATCGTCTCGCTATCGGATCGCCCGGATCTGGTGCAAGGCTACGGCCTGCTAGATCCGTCGATTCAGCTGTCCGAGTCGGTGGCAAAGGACTTTGGCGAGATGGTGGAAGGAGCGAAAAAAGACGGTGTGGAGCATTTTCTCATCAGCAGCGGCTACCGCGACGCGGAAAAGCAAGACCAGCTGTACCGCGATATGGGGCATGACTATGCGCTTCCTGCTTACCACAGCGAGCATAATCTCGGCTTATCGCTGGATATCGGTTCAACCACTGCAAAGATGGACGAAGCCGAGGAAGGCAAATGGCTGAAAAAGCACGCGTGGGAATACGGGTTTATTTTGCGGTATCCGAAAGGGAAAGAAGATATCACGGGCATTCAATATGAACCTTGGCATTTCCGTTACGTCGGGAAAGCGCATAGCGCCATCATGTATAAGCAGGATCTGACGCTGGAGCAGTATCTGGACAAGCTGAAGCAAACGAAGGCCATGTCAATCACGGCAGGCGGTCAAAAATATACCGTCGCCTACTACCCGATGGTCGGAAGCGGCGCCACCGTTCAAGTGCGGAACGGCAAGCCGTACGAGGTATCCGGCAACAATTACGACGGCGTAATCGTAACGATGTACGCCTAGATAAAGTTATTGTAAAGCGCGCCGAAGGCGCAACTGTAGAACGGGAAAAACCGTATTTACAGTTGCGCTTTGGCGCGCTTCTTTTTTTATACTTATAAGTGCCCTTGTTCCTGACGATATTCATACTGTACTGTTGGCTTATAGTAGGAAAACGAGAAATGAACCGTGGGGTGAGAGTTTGGGCAATATGAATTTTCAAGTGAATCTGCAGGGCATTATTGATCTCTTATCGAATCATTTGTATTCCGATCCGGGCGTATTCGTCCGCGAGCTGCTTCAGAATGCGGTGGATGCGGTGACGGCGAGAAAGAGACTTGGACATATAACGGAGGGGAAGGTAGCGGTAGAGCTATTCCCGTCCTCGCATACAATCTCTTTCATGGATAACGGCATCGGTCTTACGGAATCGGAAATCGAACAGTTTCTGGCGCGGATCGGAAGCACAACAAAAAAGGCGGATCAGGATTCGGCGGACGATTATATCGGCCAGTTCGGCGTTGGCCTTCTGTCCTGCTTCGTCATCAGCGACGAGATTGTGCTCATTACCCGGTCCGCCCTCGAGGGAGATTCGCTGGAATGGCGCGGCAAGCCGGATGGCACCTATGTCACGAAAAAGCTGAAGAGAACCGTTCCGATCGGAACGACGGTGTATCTGAAGCTGAAGCCGGAATACGAGGAATACGCCGAGTGGTACAAGATGTACCAGCAGCTCGAGCGGTTCGGTAAATATTTGGAGACGCCAATCGTGCTGACGGAGGACAAGGACAGCCGGCAAATCAACGATACGACTCCTCCTTGGCGCATGGGTAAAGCAGAAGCGATCTCCTATATCGAGGACAGCGAGTACGAGAAGCCGATGGATATTATTCCTCTGAAGTCTCTGATCGGAGACACGGAAGGAATTGCTTATATATTGCCTTATTCCGTCAGCCTGCAGGACGAGAAACGCCACAAGGCGTATCTGAAGCGCGTCCTGCTGTCGGACAAAATGAACAATATGCTGCCATCGTGGGCCTTTTTCGTCAATGGCATCATTAACACAAACAGCCTCCGGCCAACGGCATCGAGGGAGTCCTTCCAGGAAAACGACCTTTTCTACGCGGTGCGGGATGAGCTTGGCGTCTGCATCAAGCGTTATCTGATCGAACTCGCCGACAAAGATCCGGAGTTGTTCGCACGGATTGTCCTTATTCATTATGCCTCGCTTAAAACGATGGCTGCCGAGGACGATGAGCTGTATGAGCTGTTTATCCTGCATTTAAGCTTCGAAACGTCCTACGGCGACTTGAAGATGGCCGATATTTTGCGCAATCACCGTCATATTATGGTGACTTCCAGCTTTGACGAGTTCAGGCAGGTAGCCCGCGTGGCGAAGGCCCAGAACATGATGGTCATCAACGGAGGTTACGTCCATGATCTGGAGCTGATTCGAAAGCTTCCTTCCATTGACGAACAGGTGCAGGTCAGCGTGCTCGATATTCTGAGCTTCTCCAGCCGGTTCGAATCGCTTGGTCGGAGCGAGCGGGATGAAGTGCAGCCTTTTCTCGACCTGGCGGACCGGCTGCTAGCGCCTTATCAATGCCGTTCGCTGATCAAATGGTTCGAGCCTGCGGACATTCCCGTCCTCTTCAACATTAATCAGGAGGTCAACTTCTTCAAGATGATGGAGGAAAGCGAAGAGCAGGCGAACGCGTTGTTTGCCGAGGTTGTTCACGTGATCAAGGACGAGTTGTACGAGAAGCCTTACGCAAGGCTGTGCTTCAACTACAATAACCCGATTGTCCGCAAGGCTATCGCATCCGGAGATCTTAAGCTCCAGCAGAACAGCATCGAGCTGTTATATACGCAGGCTCTGCTAATGGGGAACCACCCGCTGAGCAGCGAGGAGCTGAGGCTGATGAACGAGTCGCTGCTCCAATTCATGAATATGGGCCTTGACCGGAACGCCGAGGTCGGCCGATGAAGAACCGTTTTCAGGAGCTGAGGCGCTCGACATGGTCCATGCCGGACGGCAAGCAGAAGCTGGCCGTTCTGGAGGAGATGATTCGCGTCGCCGACCGGTATATGACGGAAGAAGAGGCTTATCACGCGAGAATGGACTACTCCAATGCGGCACCGGAATGCGGTTGTCCGGAGCGGATGCTGGTCTCCTTCTCCTGGTGCTTGTCCAAATTCGAGAAGAATCCGGGCGCGTATTCGAACTTTTATATCATGTGGCATTATAAATGGGTGCTCGGTTACGTGTGGCGGATACCGGAATTAAGCCTGGAGCAGATTGAGCGGATTTACGAGGATTTTAAGGAGAAATGCATCGCTTACGGCTATAGTCTCCGGGTTTACTACCAGAAGCGGGTTAGTCTCATGCTATGGCAGGGGAAGCTTGACGAAGCGGCAGATTACTACAAGAGCTGGAGAGCGGCGAAGCGGGATTCGTTGTCGGACTGCAGCGCCTGCGAGCAGAACATGTTCGGCAGCTATCATTTTGCGATTAATCATCATAAAAAAGGGCTCCAATCGCTGAAGCCTATCCTTGATGGCAAGCTGTCCTGCCGATCGATCCCGGAGAGCACGTACAGCGAAATGATGATGCCGCTGCTTAAGCTTGGGGAATACGACCGGGCATTGGAGACCGCGAAAAAGGCCTACCGTGCCCTTAAAGGGCCGTCCTATCTGGAGGAATACGGCACCTTCCTGCAGTTTTTCACCGTAACGGATATGCCAAAGGCCGTTAAGCTGTATGAGCAGACGATCCGGCTAGGTCTAGGCAGCAAGGTTGGATGGGACCGGCTGCAATATATGCTGTCCGTCCGTATTTTCCTGAAGGAATGGAGCAAGGGCAAACGGAGGAAAAAGCTTGCCGAGGCGGAGACCGTCACTTTAGCCTGGCTGGATGAAGAGATCGAGCGTCTGGCTCAGGCGTTTAACCGCCGTAACGGCAATACCTTCGTAGAGGACTTGGTGCGGGAGAAAGAAAAAATGGCTGCACGCCTGCAGGCCGCTTACGGAACATGAGAATAGGCTGCTCCCAAGCCGAAATGGCTTAGGGCAGCCGCCTTTTTTTGTCGCGGGCTCTAACGATACGTTCGTTAGAGCTTGAGTAATTGCCGGAAAGCTAGGCATACTACTCCTTACCAGTTGACAGCGGCAGCCGCAAGGTACATAATTGCACTAGAATGAACGTTCTATCTAGTGGATCTTAACTTGTTGGAGGAAGCAACATGTTCGAACAATACAACAAAGTGCAGAAAGCCGTGCTTGAGACGACGCTGCAGATCATTATCCGCAAAGAGCTTCAAGCTACTTCGATGGCGCTTATCGCCAAGGAGTCTAAAGTATCGACGGGCAGCATTTATCATTACTTCAGCAGCAAGGAAGAAATTATTAACGAGCTGTACACGGCTATCGTTGCGTATAACGGCCAATTCGTCCAGGAAGGCTTGAACCGGGAAGGAACGATCCGGGAGCGGTTCATCTGGGGCTGGGAACGCGTAATCGAGACCAGCCGGCAGTATCCGGAGGGCTTCCAGTTCATCGAGCAGTACTCCTTCTCGCCGTATATTTACGAAGAGGTGAAGCAAAAAGCCTACAACGGCGGCTGGTGCGCGCCGATGAACAAGCTTTACGCGGAGGCTATGGAGCAAGGACTGTTCCGGGAAATGGACCCCAAGCTGCTTGTTCAGATGCATTACGGCTCCATGGTCTACATGGTGAAAAGTTATTTGCAGGGCAATTCGGATTTAACCGAAGCCGGGATTCGGCAGGCGATAGAAATATGCTGGCAGGGAGCAATTAGAGGATAGCGCGATCAATGACGAGCACGCTTCCGCTGTCGCGGTCTTCCATGGCCGGCTTCTGAATTCACTAGAATGAACGTTCGATCTAAAACTAAAAATTAGAGGAGAGAATCATAATGAATAAAACGATTTTGATTACGGGAACAAGCAGCGGATTAGGCAAGCTGACAGCGATTCATTTTGCCAAGCTGGGCTGGAATGTGGCGGCTACGATGCGTACGCCGGAGAACGAGACGGAGCTGACGCAGTACAGCAATGTGAAGCTGTTTAAGCTGGATGTTACGGATGTGGAGCAGGTCCGGACTGCGGTAGCCGATGCGATTAAAGCTTTTGGACGGATTGACGTTGTCATCAATAACGCCGGCGTTGGCGCTTATGGCGCCTTGGAGCTGGCGAAGGAAGAGACAATCGACTGGCAGTTCGGCGTTAACGTGCGTGGGCCCATTAACGTCATCCGCGCAATGCTCCCGCATTTTCGCGCGAATAAGTCGGGGATGTTCATTACGATCAGCTCGTTTATGGGCGTAACGACAGCCGTGCCGACGGGTTCTTTATATAACATGTCCAAGTTTGCCCTGGAAGGCTTAATCGAAGGCTTGTATTACGAGCTGAAGCCGCTTGGGATTGAGCTGAGACTGGTGGAGCAGGGCGGTTCGTCGGGCAATAACTTTGTGAACAAGATCGCCTGGGGCCACAGCGAAGAGATTACCGATTATGACGACATTACCGCGAAAGTAAAAGGGATGATGGCTAAATCTTCCGAAGGCGAGCTGGATGATCCGCAGACGATTGTGGATGCCATCGCCCGTCTGGCCTTGGGAGAAAGCAAGCAGTTCCGCACATTGGTCGGAGAAGCTGCCCATCAATTGACGGAAATGAGAAAATCGTTGCCGATTGAGGAATATTTGGAACGGATTGCAGCGCAATATCAATAATGCGGTGCAGGGAGAAAAGCCGGTCTCGTCTTAGGACGTGGCCGGCTTTTTGCCGCTCCAATGGTCGGGGCGGCTAAGCGCGGGCGGAAGCTTGGTGTCCGCATTGCCCTTTGCCGCTTGGAGCTGAACTTGGGTGAGGAACAGGCTTTCGCTTAAGTCTGCCCCGCTCAGGTCGGTATCCCGCATATCGGCGCCAATCAGATCGGCATGGCGAAGGTCGGCCCCGCGGAGATCGGCCGCGATGAGATACGACCCGCGCAAATTAGCGCCGCGAAGATCGGCGTTCTGCAGCTTGGCGCCCATAAGGTCGGCACCGCGTCCGACCGGTTTTTTTCTTCGGGTATCGGTCTTGGCTTTTGGCGCTTTAGCCCGTACGACCTCGCTTGTCTTCAGCAGCAGGGTATTCACTTCGGCCCGGTGAGCGGCAAAATCCAGCTTGAGCAAAGCTTCCGCATCCAAGCCGGTAAGGCGTTCCGTTTCTTCCCATGCGGCACGCAGCTCCGATCGAAGCGGCTGGGCAGCTGGATTCTCAAGCGCTTCGGCTAAATACCAGAGCAGCTCCTGCAAATGCCACATCACGGGAAAGACCTCGTACATAAGGTTTGCTCCTTGGGGCTCTTCCCGCCAGCTGCGCCCGCCGAAGGTATGCTGCGACAGCTTCTGCCCGGCTCCAAAGCAGTCGTACACCGTACAGCCCCGGAAGCCCTGCTGACGAAGGTTGGCATGAATGCCGCAGCGGTAATCGTTCCGCAGATTGCGGCAGGGTTGTCCGCTTTGTTTATCTATGGCAAAGTCCGCCGAAGCGGCAAAAGGGAGCGCAACGCAGCATAATCCAAAGCAATTGTCGCAATCCCCGCGAAGGTGCTTGCGGTCAGGGATCATTTTATTCCCTCCTTGTAGGGTCTACTCTTACTATCTTAACGGATGGAGGGCGTGATAGAAACGGATAAAACAATTAAATTCCTTTATGTGGAAGTGATGCTCGTTTATGATAGAGATACTGAAATAGGGAAGGGGACCGATGAAATGACCAATCAGCCGATGGCTGTCAGCTCGGTGCTGGCGCCCGACTATTTGATGAACGGCCTTAGCGGGCAGTATGAGCTTGGCCCGTGGGCCCAATGCGTGTATTGGCTCCGCGGCTTGAATGATACCTATCGCGTGCAAACCGAAAAGGGAACCTATATATTAAGAATCTACCGGCAGGAGATTGGGAAGAAAGAAGCCGCGTATGAGATGGAGCTTCTTGGTCAATTGGAAGAGCTGCTGGCGGGATCGGAAGCTTCGATAGCACGGCCGGTTAGAAAGGCGGACGGCACCCGCTATTCGGTTATTGCCGCGCCGGAAGGGGAGAGGATCGCCGTTCTTTTCGAGTATGTGGAAGGCGTTGAGAACCGTCTGCAGGACGAGGAGAGCTGTTACGCATTTGGGCAATCGGCCGCGCAGCTCCATCTGGCGATGGATCGGGTCAGGCTTGAGCTTCCGCGCCGGGAGCTGAATACGGAGTTTTTGGTGGAGGAATCCTTGCAGCGCATTATTCGCCATATAGGCAAGGAGCATCCGGCGGCGGTATTTCTCCGCGAGTATGCCGATGCCCTGCAGGATAGAGTTGCTTCCGCCGCAGCGGACGGGCTGGATTGGGGCATCTGCCACGGCGATATGCATGGCAACAATAATGCCGTTGAGACGGGCGGTCGCTACACCCATTTTGACTTTGAGTGGTCGGCGCCCGGCTGGCGGGCGTACGATCTTGCCCAAGTTCGGAGCAGAAAGCGGCAATCCGCCGATAACAAGGAGCAGCTGTGGCAGGCCTTGCTGGCCGGATACCGCAGCGTAAGGTCTTTTTCCGAAAAGGATGAGCAGGCAGTGGAGCTGTTTGTGCTTGTCCGGCGTTTTTGGATCATGAGCCTTGATGTTCTCTTCGTCCCGACCCAGTCCGGCGCGCTTGATTACGGCGAGGACTGGCTGAATGAATTCCTGGAGGAATTCCGCTCGGCGGGATTGGTTCAGCATGCTTCGCACACATAAAGCAAGGAGGCAATCATGTATCCGAAAATACGAACGGGCAGACAAATATGGCTCATGAGAACGGCAATTGCTATAGCGGTATGTTTGGTTTTATTTATTGGATTTGTGTATGCTTATGACCGGCCTGGCGGTATCGCGGATTGGAGACTCTCGCGTGAGGCGGGATACCCGGGAACGGTAAAGATCCCGCTCGGGGAGACTCCAGAAGATGCGGTATTGAAGTTCAGAGGCATGCCTGAATATCAAGTCCTACTTCAAGAAAAGTTTAACAGGGGAGTACTGGTTTTTACTAAACGGAACGAGCAGAGTGATAGCAACAACAATCTGGGTATCGATTTCGTTCGTAAAACGTGGTTAGGCTGGAAATGGGTTTATGGCGCAAATTATGGTCTTTCCGTTTCTTCTGATCAGAATGAAGCTTTAGACTTCATGAGTATACCGAAGTATAAAGGGATAAATGGCCCGTTCCCGATAATTTACGGACAGCTTGCGAATAGCGCTGTAGCTGGCGTCATAGTTACCGTAGGCGGCGAGGCAGCCGGAGAATATAACGCCAAGATCATTAGCGAAGGCGTACAGCAGAGAATCTGGTATGCCCTCCTTCCGGCTGCAGCGGATAAGCCGTACAAGATTGAAGCTCTCAACGGTGAAGGAAAAGCTGTGGCGAGCAAAACCTTTGATGATCCAACCGATTTCGGGAGCATTATGATGGCTACGAAGTAGCTGCGTTGGAATGCGGATGATCGATTTAAATTTGATGAAGATTTAACCTTCAACCGGGGAAGATAAGAGTGATATTAAGCATGTATGCGGAGGCAGCAGGATGAATAGCATGAAGGCATTGGTATTTGAAACGTTTGGCGGGCCGGAGGTGCTCGCGTACAGGGAAATTCCCGCGCCGGAGGTAAAGCCGGGAACCGTATTGGTGCGGCTGAAAGCCGCCGGTCTGAACTACGCCGACATTTACCGCAGGCGGGGCAATTATCATCTGGCGGGGAATCCGCCTTATATTTTGGGTTACGAGGGAGCGGGCTTCGTGGAGGAGGCCGGTCCGGACGCAGGCGGATTGAAGCGGGGCGACCGGATCGCTTTCTGCGATGTACCGCATGCTAATGCGGAGCTGGTGCTGGTACCGGCGGAGAAGGCGATACCGCTTCCGGACGATACCAGCTTCGAGACTGCGGCCGCGGTACTGCTGCAGGGCATGACCGCGCATTACTTGACGCGTGACAGCTATCGCGTACAGACGGGCGACGAAGTGCTTGTCCATGCCGCCGCCGGAGGCGTCGGACAGCTGCTCGTGCAGCTTGCGAAGCGGCAGGGCGCGCGCGTGCTGGGGCTTGTCTCTTCCGAGGCGAAGAGGGAAGCAGCGCTAGCAGCGGGTGCCGACGAAGCGCTGCTCTACGGCAGCAATTGGGCGGATGCGGCGAAGAACTGGTCAACCGGCGGCGAAGGAGTATCGGTTGCGTATGACTCTGTTGGTTCTACGTTAATGGACAGCTTTGCGGCTGTGAGGATAAAAGGGGCGGTTGTTTTCTTCGGCATGGCGGGAGGAGACCCGGCTTTTGTAGACCCGCGAATGCTTATGGATACGTCGAAAACGTTAACGGGCGGGGATCTATGGAATCATGTCACGTCGCGTGAAGACCGCATCCGCCGGGCGGGCGAATTGTTCGGCTGGCTTCGGGACGGTAGTCTGAAGCTGGAGCAGTCCAGAGCTTTTCCGCTTGCGGAAGGCGCGGACGCCCATCGGCTGCTCGAAAGCCGTCAAAGCACGGGTAAGATTATTTTTGTTCCATAACGATCATAACAACTTCCCTAACCAATCGGCTAAGCCGGGGACGCAATCATTAGAGGCGTCTCCGGTTTTTTGTTATGCCTAGCGCGGAATGAGTCCGCGGAGCGAAGGGCATCTTAATTTTATCCCGGAGGAAGATGGCACCAGCTTTGTCATTTTTCCAAAGTTAACGTTGACGTTAACATTAACTTGGGTGTAGAGTAGTTAGCAGAGAGAGTAAAGGAAAGAGGCGATGAAGATCTTTTACAAAATCGAGGATGTTGCGAAAATGGTTGGTTTAACGAAACGCACGCTTCGTTATTATGAAGAGCTGGGCTTGTTGACTCCGCCGGAGCGCAGCGAAGGCGGCTTCCGCTTGTATACCGACTTCCATGTCGAGCGGCTGAAGAAGCTGATTAACGCGCGCGACGTGCTGGGCTTCTCCTTGCAGGAGCTGCAGCAATACGTGGCGATGAGCGAGGAATTCATTAACCAGCGCGATGAAATCCGGCAGACGGAGGACACCGGGCTCCGTCTTCAGAAGATTGACGAGCTTGAGCAGACGGTAGATAAGCAGCTGGAGCTGCTTGACCAGAAGCTGGAGAAGATGAAGAGCATGCGGTCGGAAATTCACCAGCTTAAAGAAAGAATCAACGAAGCCAAAAAGAAATATAAACAGGAGTGAGAATGAGCGTGGCAAATTCATCTCAACCGGCAGTGTCTGCTGCCAATAAACCTTTATCCGTTGAAAAAGGCGGTTTCTTCAATCAGCCCCGGGCGGTCTGGGCCGTCTTTTTCGCAGGCATCATCGCTTTTATGGGGATTGGTCTCGTTGACCCGATCCTGAAGGCTATCGCGGAAGAAATGCATGCATCGCCCAGCGAAGTAAGCTTGCTGTTCACCAGCTACAACGCCGTTATGGCGGTTGCGATGCTGATTACCGGCGTAGTGACCTCAAGGCTGGGAATCAAATGGACGCTTCTTCTTGGCGTCGTCATTATCGCGGTATTCTCGCTGCTTGGCGGGATGTCGAACGATATTTGGGCGCTTGTCGGCTATCGGGCCGGCTGGGGTCTAGGCAATGCGTTTTTCGTAGCAACGGCGTTAACCGCTATCGTATCCTTGTCCAAAAGCGGCGTGACAAAAGCCATCATTCTTTATGAAGCCGCGATTGGCATCGGGATTTCGGTAGGTCCGCTGCTTGGCGGCGAGCTGGGCTCCATTTCATGGAGAGGACCGTTTATCGGCGTTGCCTGTCTTATGGTTATTGCCTTCCTGGCAATTATCTTTATGATGCCCAAAACAGCGGGAGCTCCCAAGGCATCGTCCGCACCGGCGAAGAAAACATCGCTGCTTGATCCGTTCCGGGCTTTGCGGCATCGTCCGCTTGTCGTCTTTGGCCTGACGGCTTGCTTCTATAACTTCGGCTTCTTCACGCTTATGGCTTATGCGCCGTTCGTGATGGGGCTTGGCATCCATGAGCTTGGTTACGTGTTCCTGGGTTGGGGGATTTTGCTGGCCGTTACTTCCGTCTTCATGGCGCCATGGCTGCAGCGCAAATTCGGTACGGTCAAATCGATGGCGGTTATGCTGACGTTGTTTGGTCTTACCTTGCTTGCGATGGCCATCTGGACGGATACTCAATGGGTCATTATCGCCAGCGTTATTTTTGCTGGGGCCTTGCTGGGCAACAATAATACCCTGATTACAACGGGCGTCATGAATGCCGCTCCCGTCGAGCGTTCGACGGCGTCGGCGGCCTACAGCTTCCTCCGGTTTATCGGTGGCGCGATTGCCCCTTATTTCGCCGGCAAGCTGGCGGAATGGTTCAACCCGCATATTCCTTTCTATGTGGGGGCAGGTTTTGTTATCGTTTCGGTCTTGTTCATCTTAGCGAACCATAAGCATGTGAAGCATGTGGACCATGCGGGCGGCCATTAAAAGGATTTCAAAAGCTGTCTGTATGAACCTCGGGAACTGAGGGGAGAGTAAAAAATAAGCCGCTTGCAGAAGCCTAATTTTGCGGGCGGCTTCCTTTTTAACTTAACAACGTAACAATGTTATGTTATATTGAGAGCGAAGGGGGCGGAATGATGGAGGAAGAACTAATATCCAAGAAAGATTTATTGGAGCTTACGGGCATTTCTTACGGGCAGCTGTACCGCTGGAAGCGGAAGAACCTGCTGCCGGAGGAATGGTTTATCCGCAAGTCGGCTTTTACCGGGCAAGAGACCTTTTTTCCAAAGCAGAAGATCCTGGACCGAATCGATAAAATCGTTAACATGAAGGACGATCTTTCCTTGGATGAGCTGGCGGATATGTTCTCGCCGGCCTCAAAGGCCATTTCGATATCGATGAAGGAATTAATAGAACGAAACATTGTTTCACTAAGCGCCTCAAAAGCAGCCGAAACCTATATCGGACAATCGGAAATGTACACGTTTGAGCAGACCTTATGCGTCTACATTTTGGATTACTGCCTGCAGACGGGGGAGATCAGCCTGGACGAGGGCAAAACGATGCTGCCAACCTTCCTCGAGCACTATAAGAAGTTCAAGGAGCAGCAATGCGAGTTGATTCTGCTTCGCAAAATGGGCGTGTCCGTCTTTCTTCTAGTCCCATCCGGAGGCGAAATTCATTTCGAAAGCGGAGTAAAGATCATTCTCCGAGTGGATGTGCCGGCTATGATCGAGCAATTAAAATTGAAGCTAATGGCGATATGACGGAGGTGTGAAACGTACAATGGGAGATAAACAACGAAAAATACTTATTACCGGAATCGGCAGATCCGGGGGCGGAGACGTTCATCTGGCGAAGATTGAGGGAGTTGGCAAGATTGAAGGAGATGTCCGCTGCTATGAATTGTCGATTAACGGCAAGGGCGACGTTCAGGGGCATGTAAGGGCGGTAACGGCTTCTATCAACGGCATGTCTTCAATCCGTGGGGGATTGCATGCCGACAAGCTTAACATTGAAGGCAAAGTAAGCTTTGGCGGACCCGTCACGGGCGAACAGATGCGCATGAACGGCATGGTAACGGTGAAGGGCAGCTGCGAGACCGAGATCTTCGAAGCAAACGGCCGGATGGACATCGATTCGTTGAATGCGAGTCAAATAAAGCTGACGCTGCAGGGAAGCAGTCATATCAACGAGATTGGCGGCGAGAGCATTCATGTCGGCAAGCAGCCCGGCAAAGGGTTCGCCAAATGGCTGCAGTCCGTTCCGGGACCCTTCGCCAACAAGCTGAGCGCGGAAGTCATAGAAGGGGACAACGTCTATCTGGAGTATACGACGGCGGATATCGTGCGCGGGGGAATCGTCCGAATCGGACCGGGCTGTACCATCGGCAGCGTGGAATATAAGCAAAGCCTTGATGTGCATAGCAGCTCCAAAATCATCAAGCATGTCCAAAGATAACGGAAAAGGAGGAGATCTGATGAATCAGCAGGTGGTCGGAAAGGAAATAAGAAACTTAAGAATCACGGGCAGCTCCAGCGTCATGGGCGGTACCTACAACAGCGTCAAAATTGTCGGAGAAGGCATGATTGAAGGAGATACAAGCTGCGCCAAGCTTAGCTGCGTGGGCACGCTGGAGGTAGACGGAACGGTAGCGGCCGACAAAATGAACATTGTGGGTACTTGCGAGGTATCGGGCGGACTTCGCGGGGGAGAGCTCAAGACTTCAGGCACGGTCAGCGTTGGCGGGACTACTCAGCTGCGGGAGCTCAATATAGCGGGCACGATAGAATCGAAGAATCATGTCTACAGTGAGCAAATCAAGCTGAGGGGCATGCTGCACACCTTGGGCGACTGCGAGGCCGAGCAGTTTACGGCGCGGGGCATCTTTGAAATCGGCGGTTTGCTGAATGCGGGCAAGCTCCAAATTCATCTGTACCGGGACTGCAAGGCACATGAGATAGGCGGAGGACATATAATAGTTCGCAAAGCCAAGTGGCTGCATCCGCTCAGCTTCTTTTTCAAACCTTCTTCCAGCGCTAGGTTAACCGTCTCAGTTATGGAAGGAGATCATATCTATTTGGAAAATACGATTGCTGATATAGTAAGAGGGAACCAAGTTGTGATCGGACCCGGCTGCGAGATTGGACTTGTCGAATTCAAGGAACATTTCGAGAAAAGAAAAGACGCCGTCGTAAGAGATAACCGAAAAGTTTAGGCGATTTTGTGATGTTTTGGCAGACCGATTGACATCAACTCGGCCTTGCGCTAAAATTTCGCTGTGCGATCGTTCAGTGAAATTTACGCTTACGAAGTAAGGAGGTGGCGACGATGACTCGCAACATCCGAAAAGAGCAGGCCGCTGAGACACGAGAAAAAATATTGGAAGCAGCAAAATCATTATTTGCGGAAAAAGGATACCATGGCACCCCGGTACGAGAAATTACGAGGAAGATCGGGATGGGAGACGGTATCCTTTATCATTATTTTCCGGGCGGCAAGCGGGAGATTATGGCGGTGCTGCTACGTGAGAGCTTCGAGCACCGCAGAGAAGGAATAAAGCAGATTCCACGGGTTATCAAGGATCTCGACCTGCGGGACGCGATGATCACCATTAAGCGCCGTTTGTACGAACTGTTTACGGAAGACATGGATTTAACCCGGATTTTGTTCCGGGAGAATGACCTGCTGGGCTTCGAGGAAGCCGAGCAATTAACGGCGCTGATTCGCGAGCAGTGCGCCATTTTTGAGAAGTTTCTGAGAGACCGGCACGAGAAAGGCGAGATTCGCGCGCTCGATTTCCGGATAGCGTCGAGACAATTCTTGTCCACGACCTTGCATGCGATTATGAGCAAATCGGTTGGGATACAGCTCCTGAACGAACCGGATGTTTATAAACACATGGAAGAG
Organism: Paenibacillus glycanilyticus; assembly: GCF_051200795.1. NCBI lineage: Bacteria > Bacillati > Bacillota > Bacilli > Caryophanales > Paenibacillaceae > Paenibacillus > Paenibacillus glycanilyticus. Next base: position 6,474,753 of record NZ_CP195155.1, on the reverse strand, counting down.
AATGTGGATTTTACAATAGATCTATGGAGAGCTCCTTCTGCTACAGAGAAAAAGCCGAAGGTTCTTTTGTGCGATTCCCAATGAAATACAATGAAAGGTGATGACTAGGGTGTCTTTAATAACTAGATTTTTAAATAGAAGATTCTATTATTTCGTTATTATCCTGTTGATCAAAAGTATCGTTGCCCGCGATGTCGTCTTCGGCAACGGGTTCTCGTGGCTGACCATTATGACGGAGATTCCGTTCTTTGTCGCGGTATTCTGCCTGATTGAGTTTTTTGCCGGCAAGCGCAAGATGCTTTACTACATGATCGTCAATTTACTGTTTACGGCCTTATATTTCGCCATACTGATGTATTACAAGTATTACGGCATTATCGTCAATACGGATGCGTTAAGCCAAGCCAACAAAATGGCTGAGGTAGGGGAAAGCACCTACTCGCTGATGGATCCTTATTATCTGCTTATCTTCCTTGATATTATCGTTATTTCGGTCGTTCTGATTCTGCCAAGATTCCGGAAAGCACGCCAGGATGCGCAGCTGCGCCCGGTAAGAAGCAAAGCGTGGATGGCGGTATTCGCCCTGTCCGTAGTCGTCTGCCTGGTGAACGTATGGCCGAACCGCGCGAGCATGAACGAGAACAAGCAGGCCGAAGAGATGGGTCTTCTCGATTACGAAGTATACAACATCATTGATAAAATGATGGAGAAAGAGCCGATTACGCCGATCAACCAAATTACGCAGGCCAGGATCGATGAGCTCAAAGGCATTACCGAGCAGGCATCGCCGAAATACTTTGGCGCCGCGAAAGGTAAAAACGTCATTATTCTTCAAATGGAATCGTACCAGGATTTCCTGATCGGCCTGAAAGTTGGCGGCGTTGAAATTACGCCGAACATGAACAAGCTGGTTCAAGAAGCTACGCATTACAAAAACTTCTATACGATGGTCGGCCAAGGCACGACTTCCGACGCGGAGTATGTGGTGAATACATCGCTGTACGTGCCCAAGCATAAAGCAGCGACAGACGTTAACGTCGACAAAGCACTGCCAAGCTTGCCGAAGCTGATGAAAGAGAACGGTTATTATACCGCAACGTTCCATACGAACGCGGTTGAGTTCTGGAATCGTACGGAGCTGTACTCGGCTCTTGGCTGGGATAAATATTACGATCAAGCCTTCTATGGCGACGAAGACCATGTAGCCTTCGGCGCTTCGGACGAAGTGTTGTACTCGAAGACTCTTCCTGAGCTTGCGAAGCTGGATCAGGCGGATAAGCCGTTCTATGCGCAAGTCATCTCGATGAGCGCGCATCACCCTTACAACATTCCGACTTCGAAATATCGGATTGAGCTTCCTGCGGAATTCAAGGATGACAGCCTTGTAACCCGTTATTTGAAAGCACAAAACTATGCGGACTATGCGCTTGGCCAGTTTATCGACGGCCTGAAATCGAGCGGTCTATGGGATGACAGCATCGTCCTCATGTACGGCGACCACCAAGGTCTGCCTCTGTATTCGCTGGACGATAACGAAAAAGCTCTCATGAAAGAAATGCTTGGCACGGATTACGGTCATACCGAAATGTTCAATATCCCTCTTATTATGCACGTTCCGGGCGTAACTCAACCGTCCGTAGTGGATAAAGTGGGCGGTCAGATCGATATTCTGCCAACCGTTGCAAACCTGGTAGGCGCGTCGCTGTCCAATCAGATTCACTTTGGCGAAGATCTTCTGAACCAAAGCTCCGAGCTGATTCCAATGCGTCACTTCCTGCCTAGCGGCTCGGTAATCGACAACGAGAACTTGTTTGTTCCGGGTATCGAATACAAAGACGGCACGAACCACAAAGTGGTCGACGGCACGGAAACGACGGAAGGTGGCGTAACCGAAGACGAGTACAATAGAGCGCTTGAGCTTCTGCACTTGTCGGACAGCTACGTACAGCAGCTTCCTCATAAATAGGATTTAAAGCGAAAGGCAAAGGCCCCCTTAGGATAAGGGGGCCTTTGTTCATTTCTTGAGCAGCAGGAACAGAAAATACGGCGCGCCGATCAGCGATACCACGATACCGGCAGGCAATCCGCCCGCGATGTCGATTTGACGGCCAATCGTATCGGCCAGAACAAGCAGCCAGCCGCCAAACAAAATGGAGATCGGAATAAACAATTGATTTCGCGGACCTACCAGAGCCTTCGCGATATGCGGAGCAAGCAGGCCGATGAAGGCGATCCCGCCCGTGACGGATACGGCGGAGGCCGCAAGCGCAACCGCAGAGAAGAGCAGCACAAGGCGCTCTCTGGTCAGCGAGATGCCAACCCCAACCGCGACGGGTTCGTTTAACGTCAGAATGTTAAGGCGGTTTGCCTTGTAGAGCGTAAACGGAATAAAGATGGCGAGCCATGGCCACATGGCATTAATAAAGACCCAATCCGTTCCCCAAATGCCGCCTGCGATCCACTTGGCGATAAAATCCACCTTCTGGCGGTCAGCCGAGGAGATGAGCACGATCATGACGCCGCTAAGCGCCATTTGGAAGCCGATGCCCGTCAGCACCATGCTGACCTGCTGGATGCCGACATGCTTTTTCCAAGAGAAAAGAGCTATAAGGACCGCGGTTGCCAGACCGCCGATAAAGGCGACAACCGGCAGGGCATACACGAAGGGACCGGCCTCCGTCGGGAAGAACAGGAAGAAGACCGTGATGGCAACGCCAGCCCCCGAGTTGATGCCAACAATGCCAGGATCGGCCAGGTCGTTGCGGGATACCCCTTGCAGAATGGAGCCGGACAAGGCAAGCGCCATGCCGGCGAGCAAAGTAATGATGACGCGCGGCATTCGTATGTCGAACAGAATAAAGTTTTCTTTTTTCGTGCCATCCCCCAAAAGTACCGGAAGCAGCCTTTTAAAGGTTAAGGTGGAGTAGCCGAGACTAAGGCTTACAATGACGGTCGCCACGATAAGCAGAAGCAGGACCCCGAGAATAATGCGTTGTTTTCGAACCATATGCGATAAAATCATTTCAGCGCTTTGCCTCCTCTTCTAACGATGATGAGGAAGAAAGGCAGGCCCACAACCGCAATAACAGCCGCCACCGGTGTTTCGTACGGCGCATTGATGGTCCGGCCGATCAAATCCGCGAGGAGCATAAAGGAAGCACCCGCAAAAACGGACATCGGAATGGAATAACGATAATCCTGGCCGACAATAGCCCGCACGATATGCGGAATCATCAGGCCGAGGAAAGCCAGGTTGCCGACAAGCGCAACGGAAGCGCCAGCGAGCAGAATCGTAACGGTGAACAGAATACCTTTGATCAGACCGGTTTTTTGCCCAAGGCTGGTCGCTACGTCTTCGCTAAGACTAAGGATGGTAAGCTGCTTCGACATGGCAATGGCTATAAGAATGCCGGCTACGATGACCGGAACAATCGTCTGAAGCTGCCCCCAGGACGTTCCGATCAGACCGCCGGAGGTCCACATATTGACATCCTTGGACACCTTGAAGGTGAGGCCGATGCCTTCGGCAACGGCGTACAGAAACGTGGAAACAGCCGCTCCCGCCAGTACGATCCGAATAGGGGAGAAGCCGCCTCGCTTCGCCGCGCCGATTCCGATGACAAGGATGGAGCCAAGGGCCGCGCCGATAAAGCAGGCAATCATAATGCCGAAATAATTGATTTGAGGGAACAGCGCAACCGTTGCCGCAAGAGCGGCATTCGCTCCGGCCGATAAGCCGAGAAGCCCCGGGTCGGCTAAAGCATTCCGGGTCACGCCTTGCATAATGGCGCCGGATACGGCTAGCGCCGCACCGACAAAGATTGCCGCAATCTCGCGAGGCAGTCTGATTTCGCGCAAAAGCGTCACCTTTTCACTAGTATCGTGAGGTGACGTCAGAGCGAGCCATGTATCATGGACCGTGGTGTCGGCAGCGCCGAACACCATGGCCAAGAAGAAGATTGCAACAAAGAAAACGATCCCTGCAAAAAGTTTAAACGTAAAAGGAATGGGGCGTCTCGTTTCCTGCGTCATCGGCTTAGTTCCCCAGGAACTGCTCTTTGAAGAAGTTCAGCTGATAATCAAGGGTAAGCGCATCGTTGAAGTAGAAGCCTTTGGCATCCGCCGTAAAGACGTGGCCGTTCTTGACTGCCGGAATGTTCTTGTACGTATCGGTGTTCGTGAACGAGCTTGCCGTTTCTTTCGTCTGGCTGAAGATCAGATAATCGCCGACGTATTCAGGCAGAACCTCGAGGGAGAGCGAATACCAGCCGTCTTTCATAGCCATTTCTTTTACCTTCTCCTGCATTTTCAGGCCCATCGCCTGATATAGAATCTCTGTGCCGCGGCCCCAAGCATCGCCGAATACGTACAGATCCTTGTCGAAGTTCTCGATGACCGTAACGGTAGCGTCCTCGCCAATCTTCGCTTTAATCTCGTTGCCGATTTGAGCTGCGCGGGCTTTGAAGTCTTCCACCCAAGCCGTTGCTTCTTTCTCCTTGTTGAGCGCTTTGCCGACTTCAATGAACTGCGTCAGATAGTCGACTTTATTGTAAGTGAAGATAACCGTTGGAGCGATTTGCTTCAATTTATCCACGTTTTTTGTCGTGTCGAGGCCGATAATCAGATCCGGATCAAGCTCGAGAATTTTCTCGGGATCCTCTTCGGATACAACGGGAACATCCTTCAGCTTGTCTGCGAAATTCGGGTTATCCTTCGACCAAGAGTCAACGCCTGCAAGGGGAACGCCAAGCTGTAGGACATCGCCTACGAAAGAGGACAGAACAACGACGCGCTGCGGGTTAGCAGGCACTTCCATAGGACCGCTCTCCGATTGGAACGTAATCGTGCCTGTTGCTTCAGTTGCCGCGTCCGCAGACGGAGACGCGTTTGCCGCCCCGGCGTTGTTTGTTGCTGCCGTGTTCCCTGGTTCGGCATTATGGCCAGAGTTGTTGTTGCCGCATGCGCTCAGAATAATAACGAAGAGCATCATGAGGGAGATAAGTGCTTTTTTCATGGGTGTGTGAACTCCTTTATATTGGAATGGAATACATAAGCAACGAAGCGATATACTCAATGTAACACTCACTTAATGATAATGATTATCACTATTAGTGCCATTTACTAAATTATAGGGATTCGATCCAATTGTCAACCGCTTATTGAAAATTATTCTCAAAAGCTTTATACTGTTGATAATGATAATCAATTACGACGGTGCTTTTCCGAGGAGGAACGTTCATGACGCAAGAAGAGTTGTATGACGTAACGGTAATCGGGGGCGGTCCTGCGGGGCTTTACTCGACTTTTTATAGCGGTCTTAGAGAATTGAAGACAAAGCTGATCGAATTCCAGCCGTTTCTGGGCGGCAAGGTTCATGTGTATCCGGAGAAAATGATCTGGGACATTGGAGGCTTAACGCCAACGCCAGGCGCGCAGCTGATCGAGCAACTGGTGAAACAGGGGCTGACCTTCGATCCTAAGGTTGTCCTAAATGAGAAGGTCGAATCCATTACCAAGAACGAAGACAATATCTTTGAGCTCCATGGCTCATCGGGACGCATCCATTATTCGAAGACCGTTATCGTTGCGGTTGGCGGCGGCATTCTGAATCCGACCAAGCTTGCGATTGAAGGCGCGGAGAAGTTTGAGGTAACCAACCTTCACTATACCGTTAAGTCATTGAAGAGATTCAAAGACAAGAACGTCGTGATCTCCGGCGGCGGCAATTCGGCCGTGGACTGGGCGATGGAGCTCCTGCCATTCGCGAAGAAGATCTATATTACTTATCGCAAAGAGGCTTTGTCCGGGCATGAAGCGAATGTAACGACGCTGCTGAACAGCCCGAAAGTCGAATGCTTGTTCCATACCGAAATTACGAAGCTGCTGGCAAATTCCGGCGATGAGCTTGTTGAACACGTGGAACTGACGAACGGCAAGTCCGGCGAAGTATCCCGTCTGTCGATTGACGAGGTGGTCATTAATCACGGTTACGACCGGGATTCCTCGCTGCTCGAGAACAGCAAGCTGAATATCGAGATGGTCGACAATTGGTATGTGAAGGGCAATCCAAGCGGCGAAACCTCCGTACCGGGCATGTTTGCGGCAGGGGATATCCTGATGCATGACGGCAAGCTGCATCTTATTGCAGGCTGTTTCCAGGATGCGGCGAATGCGGTAAACAGAGCGAAATCCTACATTCAACCGGAAGCCAATAAGTACGGAATGGTCTCCTCCCATAATGAATTATTCAAAGAACGGAACCGCGAGCTTGTGAAGCAAATGATGGTCTAATACAAGGCAAGGACGGAGCAGCCCGATAGCTGCTCCGTCCTTTTTTTTGTACCTGTTTATTGCCTATGCCATAATGGTTGTAGTGATTGCAAATAAGGGAGAGATGCGAGAGATGGAAGAGAAGCCGGCGAAACCAAAAATTAAAGCGATTGTGACCGGAGCGACGGGCATGGTGGGAGAAGGCGTTCTGATGGAGTGCCTGCTTCACCCCGATGTTGAGCAGGTACTTGTCATTACCCGGCGACCTTGCGGCGTTGCGCACCCGAAGCTGAAGGAAATCATCCATAAGGACTTTCATGATTTGACCCCGATCCAAGACGAGCTAAAAGGCTACAATGCCTGCTATTTCTGCCTTGGCGTCTCCTCCATCGGCATGTCGGAGGCCGACTATACCCGTGTGACTTACGATCTCACGATGCATGTCGCACGTCTGCTCTCCAGCCTGAACCCGGATATGGTGTTCTGTTACGTAACGGGCGGCGGGACGGACAGTACGGAGCAGGGCAAAAGCATGTGGGCGAGAGTGAAGGGAAGAACCGAGAATCACCTGCTGCAGCTGCCGTTCCGCCGGGCCTTTATGTTCCGTCCGGGCTATATGCACCCAAGCAAAGGACAGGTAAGGGTTCCGAAGTGGGCAAAAGCGTTAACCTGGCTGTACCCGATTCTAAGGCCGCTCTTCCCTAACCATCTCATTACGCTGCGTCAGGTGGGCCTCGCCATGATTCAGACCTCATATACCGATTACGACCGCCATATTCTTGATCCGAAGGATATTATTGCTCTTGCGAAGGAAGGCAGCTGACCACCATCACGTCCATGTTCCGGCCGCCCTGCAGCAGCTTCTTCATAATGGATGGCCGGAACAGCCGCGCAAGCCAGCCCTTTTTCTCCTGGGCAACGATTAGCTGCGTGGATTTTCGCGCGTTGGCATGGGTAAGCAGAAAAGCCGGAATATCGCGCGTCTGCTTCATCTCTTTTCGGTTAAACGCACCTCCAAGCTGCTCCGTTAATTGCCGCAGCTCCTCCAAGCGGCGTTCTGTCGCGGCACGATCCGCTTGGCCGTTATCCACGGCCATGACATGCCATTCCGCTTTTAGCCGGTAGGCGATGCGGAAGCCCCTGCGGATCAGCCGCTCACCGTGGGCAAGATCGGTTATGGCTACGAAAATAACCTCCTGTCTCCGCCAGGGACCGCGCAACGCGCCCGTTCTCTCCCACGACTCCAGCCGTTCATCCACGTCATCGGCGATTTCGCGTAAAGCCAGCTCCCGAAGGGCAATCAGATTGCCCAATTGAAAAAACGCGCCAAGCGACTCCTCGACCTTGTTCATCGGATAGATCTTTCCCTGCCGCATCCGCTCCTGCAGCGCTTTGGGCGATACGTCAATCAGCTCAACCTCATCCGCCAGCCGAAGCATACGGTCCGGGATTGTCTCTCTTACCCTAACGCCTGTAATTTGCTCAACCGCATCATTTAAGCTCTCGAGATGCTGGACGTTTACGGTTGAAATAACCGAAATGCCGGCATCCAGAATGGCAAGGACATCTTCGAACCGCTTCTTGTACTCGCTTCCCGGCACATTCGTATGGGCCAGCTCGTCAATAAGCACAACCTCCGGGAAACGCTCCAGAATTGCGGGAACATCCATTTCCGCAAGCTGCGTTCCTTTGTAAGGGATAGTGGCTTTAGGGATCATCTCAAGATCGCCGATCTGCTCCAAGGTTTCCTTGCGTCCATGCGTCTCGAGGAGCCCAATGACAACATCAATGCCTTTGCGGAGAAGGACATTTCCTTCCCTCAGCATCGTGTAGGTTTTGCCGACGCCTGGCGCGGCCCCGATATAGACCTTGAAGGTGCCCCTCTTGAGCCGCTCCGTGGTTTGCTGTTGCTGGGTGGGGCTGAGTCTTTTATAAACGGGCTCCGGCGTAGTTCGATGTCTGGCCGGCAGGATACGCTCGCCTTCCGCTTCGGTGCGGTCCGCAACGAAAAAGACGTCGATATGGCGCGCATAGCGCAAAATGCCGTTTACAACCGAGCCGTGAAGCAGCTCCTGCAGCGGCGTATGCTTTGAATGGCCGAGCACGATGCGGGTCACGCCGTGATCCATCGCGTATCTCGCCATCTGCTCGGACAGATGGCGCCGGTGCAGATGGGGAACGGCAAGCTCTTCAAAGCCTGCCCCAATCTTCTGGGTAAGCTTGATAATGGACCGCTTGAACGCGGCTGCTTCCTTCGTCATTGCTTTCTCCGCTTTGACGAAGGATACGACAAGGAGCTCCCCGTTCAGCCTTCTGGCAACCTGCTGGCCCCTCCGGATATGGATCGAGCCGTTCCAGTGATATTGGGCGGCAACCAGGATCCGCTCGGCTGCGCCGGACGGACCTACCAGGCCTTGCTGTCTCCGGTGATCTTCAAGCGAATCGTTCACATCCTCCGCCATCAGCCGCAGCGCTAACTCTCTCAGCTTGCCGAGATTGCCCCTAAGCAGCAAATGGGGGGAGCTTGCGTTGCGCAAATGCCCCTCATTCAAGCGGGTTAGAATCGTTTCCGGCGATACGTCGATTAATCGGACTTCATCGGCCAGCTCCAGAATATCGTCGGGAACGGTATGCTCGGCCTCGATGCCGGTCAACTGAAAGGCCAGGTCCGATACGCCGTTCAGCTCGTACACGTTAAGCGTTGTAATCACGCTGATGCCGCATTCCAGCAAATGACGAATATCTTCAAGGCGAGTGGGAAGCAGACTATCCGGCCGGTTTCGGTGAGCAAGGCCGTCCACGAGCACAACCTCGGGATTGCGCGCTTTAATAGCCGTCATATCAAGATCTTTGCGCTCTATCCCGTCCTTTTGCCAATGAATGCTCGGGATTCGTTCCAGCTCGGCAAGCTGCTCCATCGTCTCCGGCCGCTGCATCGTGGAGACGGCGCAGGTGACTACGTCGATGCCTTGCTTCCGAAGCTGCTGGCCTTCTCGCAGCATATGATACGTTTTGCCGGCCCCGCTGACGGCACCGATATAAATTTTGAGCCGTCCGTGATGCAGCTTCGTTATGGCCTTCAGAAGCTCTTCGGGTGTTTTGCGGCGATAGCTGTCGTTCATGTTCGGTCATTCCTCCTCTCCGTAAACCTCGGGAAAGCCCCGTCTGCGCCACTTGCGGGCAGGCGGGGCTTAACCTTACTTGCGGAGCTGGCTTAATTCGATGTTCAGCTCCAGTACATTCACGCGGGGATCGCCAAAGACGCCAAGATCCCGTCCGTTGGTATGCTTTTTCACCAGCTCTTTCAGCGTGTCCGCCGATAGACCGGTCAGCTTGCTGATGCGGGGGATTTGGACTTCTGCCGATGCCGGCGTAATATGCGGGTCAAGACCCGAGCCGGAGTTGGTAATCAGCGCAAGGGGAAGCTGGCTGACCGGGACGTCGGGATTGGCAGCCTGCCAGGCGGCAATCGAATCTTTGGTCCGCTGAAGCATGTCGGGATTCGAAGGCGCGTAGTTGTTGGAGCCGGATGCTTCCGCTTTATAGTCGATGCTGGATACCCGTCCTTGAAAATAAGCAGGGTCGGTGAAGCTTTGCCCGATCAAGGAGGAGCCGATAATCCGGCCGTTCGAATCCTTGATCGTGCTGCCGTTCGCCTGATGGGGAAAGAGCAGCTGTGCAAGGCCCGTTGACACGAGCGGGTAAATAATGCCGCATAGCAGAATAAACGCGATACTGGCTCTTAGGGCAATCATAAAGAGAGAGCCGTTTGATCCCGATGAAGATGTGGAGTTCGTCATGATTATCTCATCCTTTCAGATCGGTTAGATCCATACATGAACAAGCAGGTCGATCAGCTTAATGCCGATAAACGGAGCAAGGACGCCGCCAAGTCCGTAGATCAGCAGGTTTTTGCTTAACAGCTTCGACGCGCTCATCGGTTTGTACTGCACCCCGCGCATAGCGAGCGGAATGAGCAGCGGAATGATGATCGCGTTAAAAATAAGCGCGGACAGAATCGCCGAAGAGGGCGAACCCAGCTTCATAATGTTCAGGGCGTCCATCTGAGGGATCGCGATCATAAACATAGCCGGAATAATAGCGAAATATTTGGCGATATCGTTCGCGATGCTAAAGGTCGTCAGCGCGCCGCGCGTCATCAGGAGCTGCTTGCCGATGGCAACCACCTCGATAATTTTGGACGGGTCGGAATCCAGGTCGATCATATTGGCCGCTTCCTTCGCGGCAACGGTACCGCTGTTCATGGCAAGGCCAACGTCGGCCTGGGCAAGGGCCGGAGCGTCATTCGTCCCGTCGCCCGTCATGGCAACGAGGCTGCCTGCCGCCTGCTCGCGGCGGATCAGCGCTATTTTATCCTCGGGCTTGCTCTCCGCCACAAAATCGTCAACCCCGGCTTCGCGGGCAATCGTTGCCGCAGTCAACGGGTTATCGCCGGTACACATGATCGTCTTGATCCCCATGCGGCGCAGCTGCTCGAATCTCTCCTGCATGCCCGGCTTCACGGTATCCTTCAAATAAATAATCCCATAAATGCGGCTATCAACCGCTACGGCGAGCGGCGTACCGCCAAGCACGGCAACTCCTTCGCCGGTAGCGTCGAGGTCGGAAGGCACGGTGCCGCCTTGGGAAGCTACCCATTTCTTCACGGCATCGACGGCGCCTTTCCGTACTTTGCGTCCGTCCGGAAGATCCAGACCGCTCATCCGGGTCTCGGCCGTAAACGCAATGACCTGCGCATTCTCGGCAAGCTGGGCCTGATAGCTCAGCTGTTTGGTCTTCATCAGCTCCAGCACGGAACGGCCCTCCGGCGTTTCGTCCTTGGCCGAGCTGACCGCCGCCCACTCGCCAAGCTCCTGAACGGTTACGCCTTTGACGGGCAGGAAGTCACTGGCCATCCGGTTGCCGTACGTGATGGTACCGGTCTTATCCAGAATCATCGTATTAATGTCGCCTGCTGCTTCTACCGCTTTACCGGACATGGCCAGCACGTTAAACTGCGTCACGCGGTCCATGCCGGCGATCCCGATTGCCGACAGCAGACCGCCGATGGTAGTCGGGATAAGACAGACCAGCAGGGCGATAAGCACCGGAATATCGAGCTCTACGCCAACGTATTTGGCGATTGGAGCAAGGGTAACCACAACGATCAGGAAGATCAGCGTCAGACTGGTAAGCAGCGTGTTCAGCGCCAGCTCGTTAGGCGTCTTTTGGCGTTTCGCGCCTTCAACTAGAGAGATCATGCGGTCGATAAACGATTCGCCGGGATCGCTCATAATCCGGACCTTGATACGGTCGCTGACAACGCGGGTGCCGCCCGTTACCGAGCTGAAGTCGCCGCCGGCTTCCTTGATCACCGGAGCGGATTCACCCGTGATTGCCGACTCATCGACAGAGGCAAGACCTTCGATAATCTCGCCGTCACCCGGAATCATCTCTCCTTCGGAGACAACGACGATGTCGCCTTTGCGAAGCTCGGTTGACGACACCTGCTTTGTTGTGGAGCCCGTTACTTTGTTTGCCGTAATATCCTTTTTGCTCTTCTTGAGCGAATCCGCCTGGGCTTTGCCGCGTCCTTCGGCCAGCGCTTCCGCGAAGTTGGCGAACAGGACGGTGAACAGCAGAATCAGAAAGACGGTCAGATTGAATCCGGTCCGGCCCTCCGTTCCGAAGTAGCCGGGGAAGATCGTCATCAGCAGCACGACCAGCGTACCGACCTCCACGACAAACATGACGGGATTTCGCATCATGGTCAGCGGATTTAATTTCAGAAAGCTGTCCTTCACCGCGCGACTGATAATCGCCGAGGTCAGCATAGATTTACGTTGTGTGGTCACGGTTATTCACCTCATCCTTATCCGTTAGCGAATCGTTAAATGCTCTGCAATAGGTCCAAGTACAACGGCAGGCAGGAACGTAAGCGCGCCAACTATAACGACGGTTCCTACTAGAATGCCGCCAAACAGCACGTTGTCCGTCCGGAATGTGCCGATCGTCTCCGGTACGGTATTTTTGCGGACCAGGGATCCGGCAACAGCCAGCATGGCAATCATCGATACATACCGTCCAAGCAGCATGACAAGGCCGGTCGTCATGTTCCAGAACGGCGTATTGTCGGCAAGACCTTCAAAGCCGGAGCCGTTATTCGAAGCCGAAGAAGTGTATTCATAGAGCACCTGCGAGATGCCGTGAAAGCCCGGATTCGTAATGGCACCTTGGCCAAGATCCGTCAGGAAAGCAATGGCGGTTGGCGCCAAGATGATAAACGGGTGGACGAGAATCGCGATCGCGATCAGCTTCATTTCCTTCGGTTCGATTTTCCGTCCGAGAAACTCCGGTGTCCGACCGACCATTAGTCCCGCGATAAAGACGGCAAGAATCGCGTACATCAACATATTGACGAGACCAACGCCTTTGCCGCCAAACACGACGTTAAGCATCATCTCCGCCAGCGGAACAAGACCGCCGATCGGAGTCAGCGTATCATGCATGTTGTTGACCGAACCGGTAGTAGCCGCCGTCGTCACCGCCGTAAAGAGGGAGGACTGGGCAATGCCGAACCGGACTTCCTTGCCTTCCATGCTGCCTTGCGAGGCGTCTGCGCCAAGGTTGTTCAGTACCGGGTTGCCGTGCAGCTCAGCCGTGTAGACCGTCGCGAGAAATACCAGGAACAGCGACATCATGGCGCCAAACACAACCCAGCCTTGCTTGCGGTTGCCGGCGAAACGGCCGTATACATAAGGAAGACAAGCAGGCAGCGCCCACATGGACAAAATCTCGATCACGTTCGTCAGCGGGCTTGGATTCTCGAAAGGATGCGCCGAGTTAGCTCCCATAAAGCCGCCGCCGTTAGTACCCAGATGCTTGATCGATTCCAGCGAAGCAACCGGCCCGATGGCGATGCTTTGCGTTGCTCCTTCCAGCGTTGTTGCCGTTACGTTAGGCTGCAGCGTCTGCGGCACGTGAAGAGCCACGAGAACCAGCGTAATAAGCGTTGCGAGCGGCAGGAAAATCCGCGTGTGGGATTTCACGAAATCGGTAAAGAAATTGCCGATTGTGCTGCCTCTGCTCGTTAAGCCGCGGATAAAAGCAATCGCAACCGAGAAGCCGGTAGCCGCCGAGGTGAACATCATCATCATGATGACGGCCATCTGCGAGAAATAGGACAGCCCCGTTTCGCCGCTGTAATGCTGCAGGTTCGTATTCGTAATAAAGCTGATGACGGTATTGAACGACAGCGTTTCTTCCATAGCGCCGATGCCGTTGGGATTGCCCGGAAGGCTGCCCTGCAGCCGCAGAATCAGATAACTGAGCGCGACGAGCACGATATTCGTAAGAAGGAAGCTTAACGCGTACTTTTTCCAAGTCATGCCGTCACGCGATTTCAGCCCGATGACTTTATAGATGAACCGTTCTATGCCGCCGAATAAACGGTCGGTCCGGTTCGGTTGATCCGAGTACACGTGGTACACGTAGGTTCCGAGCGGTTTGACGAGCAGTACGAGCACGCCAATCACGATAATGAGCTGTAAAATATCCATTGTGGCCTCCCAGCGATCGATAAGGTTTTAAAATTTCTCCGGATTGATCAAGGCGTAAATCAAGTAAAGAAAAAGAAACAGGGCAAGCACTAACGTGACGATCATCGCTTATCCTCCTCTTGAATAGCCCGGTCGCACCATTGCATAAAGCCGGCGAAAAGTATGAATATCGCTGCCAGAAGCAGCACCATATAGATATCCTGCATAGCAAATTCCTCCTAAAAGAATGGCGAATAACTTTCGACCTTACCGATTATCTTGGCTCGCCATGAGGTCGTTTATGATTAAAAAAGAAGTATCCGCATGGCTGGAATGAATGACGTAATTGGCGCCCATCCCTTTATAGATCAGACGGGGATTCGCGCTGTCCGTAACGACGCAGATCGATTTGGATGTCCAGCTGCGGCAGATCTGGATATAACGGCAGCACAGGTTCAAGCTTCTTTCGAATAAAAAGATCCGTCCGACGGGGAGCTCCGGAACACGCCAGGTGGCTTCATCGGTTGTATTAATGACGATGATCGTGGATACGCCAAGCTCCAGCATCCGCTCGTATTCGGTCTTGTTGTTTACGATGGCGGCAAACGGGATATGCCGGCGCAGCAGCTGTTTAATGAAATCCTCGCCCTGCACGTTGGGTGCGGAGACGAGTATATAATCGTCCATGGTTTACGCTCCTCTTTTCGTTAGAGGAATCAACGACAAACAAAAAAGCCGCGGAAGAGGGACTCTTCACGCGGCTTATAAGCGCAGCAGAAAATAAACCGCGCCTATATTCACGATCATCGTTGCCTCTCTTGGTACGCTGACGAAGTTAGCTGACGGATTCGGGCGTAAGAGTCGCCCTACGCCGATGCCGCGCGTCCCGCGCTGCTTCGGCGATTCACCCCGTGGACAAGCTGGCTGTATGGAACAGCCGCCCGTCCGATTGGTTCCCCCGTTCCCCGAGAAGGGGATTAAGCGATAAAGACAGTTGATTAAAAATGGCATGAGAAAAAGCCGCAGAGGAAAGATCCCCGCGGCCTTTAAAGGTCACAAGATCACATCATCCTCTCTACTTGGAAAATGCCCTGCCTAATGGGCAGTCGCATTTTCATCGCTTACGAGGTTAGCTGACGGATTCGGACGGTGAGAGTCGCCCTACCGGGTTCGGCCGCGCGCAGCCTTTTCCCGGATTCACCCCGGATAAGCATGCCGCGCCGGCTCTCACACCGTTGCCATGCCGCTTATCGATTGGTTCCCCCGTTTCCCTTAACGGAAACTCAGCGATTGTTACATTTGCTGAATCGTATATTACGCCTGACGGCCGAAGTTGTAAATGAACCGTAGAGGCGGCATATTGTCTAATTCTGACAAGGAGTTTGGTTAGAGCGTTTACATTTGGAGGGAACTCTACCATGCTCCTTCTTGGACCTTATATCTCCCGAATGCTGCAATTCGTTGTGAAACTTAGGTATATGCCAAGCCTAAATTGGTTTATCCGGGTTGCCAGATAAGAGGGAGGAATGGGCGTATTCTGGAACGATTGGACTTTTTCGCCCCTTGTTTTCGTCAGCTAATTTTGGGACAATAGGAGCAGTATGCGGTTTTGTTTTGGCCGCGTTTCACGAAAAGAGGAAAAACGATGAGTACACCATCCATATACGGATTTACATTAGATCAATTAACGGCTTGGCTTGGCGAGCGCGGGCATAAAAAATTCCGGGCGACGCAGGTGTGGGAATACTTGTACCGGAAGCGGGTAACGAGCTTTGCGGATATGACGGATGTTCATCCGGACTGCGTGAAGCTGCTGGAGGAGAACTTTGCGATCCAGACGCTGGTCGAGCATACGAAGCAGGTGTCGAAGGACGGTACCGTCAAGCTGCTGCTTAAATTGGATGACGGCAACCTGATCGAGACGGTAATGATGCGCCATAAGTTCGGATTGTCGGTCTGCGTAACCACGCAGGTGGGCTGCAACATCGGCTGCAGCTTCTGCGCCAGCGGCCTGCTGAAGAAGAGCAGGGATCTGACAAGCGGCGAGATTGTCGAGCAGATTATGAAGATTCAGCTCCATCTTGACGAAGCGGGCCAAGGCGAGAAGGTCAGCCATATCGTTGTCATGGGCATTGGCGAGCCGTTCGATAACTTTATTCACCTGAACGACTTCCTTACTACGGTCAAGGATCATAAAGGTCTGGCTATCGGACCGCGCCATATTACGGTATCGACAAGCGGTCTCGCGGACAAAATCAGGGAGTTTGCCGACAAGGATCAAGGGGTTAACCTCGCCGTATCGCTGCATGCGCCTAATAATGAGCTGCGGACGCGGATTATGAAGATCAACCGCGCGATTCCGATCGAGAAGCTGATGGATGCGATCGATTATTATCTGGAGCGGACGAACCGCCGCATTACGCTGGAATATATTTTGCTCAAGGACGTCAACGACCAGCCGGAGCATGCGCTTGAGCTTGCCGAGCTGGTGGGCGACCGCCGCCGCTCCCTCGTGAACGTGAACCTGATTCCTTACAATCCGGTTGACGAGCATAGCCAATACCAGCGCAGCGAGAACGATTCCATTAAGGGCTTCTACGATACGCTCAAAAAACAAGACGTCAGCGTCAGCGTCCGCCTCGAGCATGGCGCCGACATCGACGCGGCTTGCGGCCAGCTGCGCAGCAAGCAAATGAACAAGGAAAAAGCCGGATAACAACCGGGCCGTCATAATCAAAGCCATGATCAGAGGATCATGGCTTTTTGCTTAGGAGCGGTGCGGCTCCGGTATCCGATGCAGGTGGCGATGCAGAATTGGGCGGCATAATAAGTGGTCATAATGAGCACGTCTGACCCGGCAATATCCGAAATAAACTTATTCCAGGCGAGAATGGAGTCGGAAGCCATAAAGAGCAGGGCTCCCGCAATCGCCCATGCGTTGCCGGACATCATAGCCGACCAGCCCATCAGCGAAATAGCCGTTACATAGACAAGAACGGGGATTTTCAGAGCGTCGTCCCCCGATTTCGCAAGCGCATCAAGCAGCTCGTAGCCCATATACACGGCATACGCGCCGATCGGAACAATAGTGACGAGCCGCCAGAAGGAAAATCGCCATTGCCCGAAAAATCCGCTTAAATAAAACAAATGGCCGATCAAAAAGGCGGACAGTCCCACAACGAAGTTACCCAGGGTAACATCGCCAACCACGCTGAAGACAAGACCGGCCAGCAGGATCCATTGAAACCGTTTACCGTTTGGAGCGGACTGCAAGTAAGCATAAGCGATGATCAGAAGCATTGGAATCGCTTTGAAAATTAGCTTGACGGCATGCGGTTCAGCAGGAATGATAAAAATGTAAAGCAAGCCTGTAAGCAGAATAAGGGCAGGCAGCATTTTGTTCAATCGTCATCGCTCCTTTTTCCTAACTATAGCATACAATTTCATTTTGCAAGTCCGGATTTATATCGAAAAAAGGCGGGGTATCGCATGAATATGAACTTGAACTCGAACACGAATACAGCTCAAGCGTTGCTTGAGAAGCAGCGACATTATTACGGAACGGGGGCAACCCGGAGTCTCGAATTCCGGCAGGCTCAGCTGGCCAAGCTGCGCCAGGCCGTCACGGAACGCGAGGATGCGATTATGCAGGCGCTTCGGCTTGACCTGAACCGGAGCGAGCAGGAGTCCTATATGCTCGAGATTGGACTTGTCCTGAAGGAAATCTCTTTTGTGCAGAAGCGGCTGAAGCGGTGGATGAAGCCCGCCAAGGTCAAAACGGCGCTTACCCACATGGGCAGCAAGGGGTATATCGTGCCGGAACCGCTTGGCACCGCGCTTATTATCGCTCCGTGGAACTATCCGTTCCAGCTTGCGATGGCGCCGCTTGTCGGAGCTATAGCGGCGGGCAATACCGCAGTCCTGAAGCCCTCGGAGCTGTCTCCGGCCGTATCGGAGGTCATGTCTTCGCTTGTTCAGGATACGTTTGACCCTTCTTACATAGCCGTTATGGAAGGCGGAGTTGAAGTAAGCAAAGAGCTGCTGGACCTGCCGTTCGATAAAATTTTCTTCACGGGCAGCGTGAACGTCGGCAAGCAGGTCATGGCGGCGGCAGCCAAGCATTTGACGCCGGTTACGCTGGAGCTTGGGGGAAAAAGCCCGGCTATCGTGCATCATGACGCCAATCTCAAGCTGGCCGCTAGACGTCTTGCCTTCGGCAAATTCATTAACGCCGGGCAGACCTGCATCGCGCCCGATTACGCGCTCGTGCATCACAGCGTGCTGGAGGAGTTCCTGCGGCAGCTCCGCAAGTCGGTAACGAAGTTCTATGGCCAGAATCCGCTTGAGCATAAGGATTACGGCAAAATCATTTCGGAGAGGCATTTCCGGCGGCTTGCAGGTTTCCTTCGCGATGGGGAGGTTGTCATGGGCGGAGGGGCAGACGAAATGGCGCTCCGGATCGAGCCTACCGTATTAACCCGCGTGGACTGGAATATGCCGGTCATGCAGGAGGAGATTTTCGGCCCGATTCTGCCGGTCTTGGTCTATGACGAGCTGCAGGAGGCGATTGATCAGATCAATGCGCGTCCGAAGCCGCTTGCTCTCTACCTGTTCAGCGAGAACGCGGCTATTCAGAAGCGGGTGACCGAAGCGGTGCCGTTTGGCGGCGGATGCATCAACGATACGCTTATGCATCTGGCGACGCCGTATTTGCCGTTTGGCGGAGTGGGCGAGAGCGGTATCGGGGCCTATCATGGCGAATACAGCTTCAAGACCTTTTCCCATATGAAAAGCGTCCTGAAGCAAACGACCCGATTCGATTTCGCCTTCCGTTATCCGTCGGCCAAGGGCGGCCTGTCGATCATCAAAAGACTGATGAAATAGCGGAATTAAGCTGAAAACGGTTTATCTATTTTTTACCAAAAAATCGATTGACTTCGCCTATTTTGCTCAGTAACATGGGATTGCACACTACCATTACAGACTGCCGTTGTCCTTCTCAACCTTGGCGTAATGGGATATTCCATGTAGGAGGTTATACGGATGGAACAACGGTTAACGGATAACCCGCAGGAGCAGGAATTCAGCATGAAAAGCATTCTGCTTCCGCTTGTCGCGATTATTCTCGGTTGTTTTATGGTTATTCTCGATACAACGGCGATGAACGTCGCTTTATCGAAGCTCGTGGAGGATTTCCATACGCAGCTTCCCACTCTGCAGTGGACCGTAACGGGGTATATGCTGGCGCAGGCCGCCGTCATTCCGCTTGCGGGCTGGCTGTCCGACCGTTTCGGCGCCAAGACGGTTTTTCTGACTTCGGTTATTCTCTTTACGATTGGCTCGCTCCTATGCGCGCTGCCGAACGACCCGCAGACGTTGATTATGTTCCGAGTTATCCAAGGGCTTGGCGGCGGGTTCGTGCTGCCGGTTGCGATGGCTTACGTTTACCGGCTGAGTCCGCCGAATAAGGTGGGGCAGGTCATGGGCATGCTTGGCGTGCCGATCCTTCTGGCGCCGGCGATTGGCCCTATTCTCTCGGGCTGGCTGGTCGAATACCATTCCTGGCGCTGGATCTTCCTAATCAATCTGCCGGTAGGGATTATCAGCGTATTGTTTGGGCTATGGAGTCTGCCGAAGCTGGCAACCAAGAAGCTTGCCGGCTTGGATATTCCGGGCATGATTCTGGGGCCGCTCGCTTTCGCCGCTTTATCCTATGGCGTTAACCAGGGCGCCGAAAGCTGGACCTCGGACAAAACGCTCACCGGCCTTATCGTTGGCGGCATCGCGTTAATCGTCTTTATTTTCGTAGAGCTGCGCGCGAAGCATCCGCTGCTGGATCTTCGGGTGTTCCGCTCGGTTGATTTCTCGTTCGGCATAGTGGTGCAGTGGATTGTCCAGTTCTCGCTGTTTGGCGCGATTTTCCTGCTGCCGCAGTTTCTTCAGCAGGGCCGCGGCTACGGGGCCTTTGATACCGGCCTTACCTTGTTCCCGCAAGCGCTGGCTTCAGCCTGCATGATGCCGATCGGCGGGTATTTATTCGACCGGATCGGGGTCCGCTGGCTGGTGGTTATCGGGCTCAGCCTTGTTTCCGGAGCAATCTTCCAATACTCGAATCTCGACATTCATACGGGAAGAGAGGATCTGCTGCTGCCGCTTATCATGGCCGGTTCGGGAATGGGGCTTATGATGATGCCGCTTAATTCCCATCTGATCAACAAGACGCCTCGAGAGCTGGTTAGCCGGGTTACTTCGCTTACGAGCGCGATGCAGCAGGTAATCAGCTCGCTGGCGGTAGCGCTGCTCGTCACGATTCTGACGAAGCGGATTGCAAAGCTTATGGTTGAAGCGAACGTGCCGCCCGAAGCGCTGGCGAATCAGACCGCGGGAAGCGGCGCCGCGCAGGCGAGTCCGGAGCAGCTGCAGCAGCTCCTCGCCTTGGCGGTCGATGCGTTTGACTACACCTTCGGCATTATGGTGTTTGTGGCTATAACCGGAGCCTTGCTGGGGCTTCTGCTGCGCAGAGGCAAGAAAAATTCCGGAGAGAGCGCGCAGGCCGACCAGCCGGAAGCGGCTCTCGAAGGGCTTCATATGGGATAATGGAAATCAATTAACCGAGAATAGGGTCAGTTTCATTAGCCAACGCTAGTGGAACCGATCCTTTTTGAGTATAAGGGGAAAGGACAAACGCTTATGTTACAGCCTTATACGCAGAGAGTAGTCGATATTATTAAGCAGATCCCGGAAGGGAAAGTGATGACCTACGGGCAAATCGCGGGATTGGCAGGCAGCAGTCGCGGGGCAAGACAGGTCGTTCGTATCCTGCATTCCTTGAGCAGCGTCCATCAGCTTCCCTGGCATCGGGTGGTGAACGCCAAAGGAGAAATCGCTATCCAGGAAGACGAATCACGGATGCTGCAGAGGCATATGCTGGAGGCCGAAGGCGTGTATATAGGGATTAACGGAATGATTGATTTGGATGAATACAGGCATGAACCGGATATTCCGCCCGATAGATAACTCTCCCCATATGTTAACCTTTGTGGTAAAATCGGGTTAACATTTGAAGGGGAGGAGCAGTTCCCATGCAAAGCATCGCGTTAAGAGGGCATCATCTGTTTTGTTTGCTTGGATACCGCGGCAAGGGATATTCGGAAAGCTTCTGCACGAACATGACAGCCGTTTATGAAACGCTGCGGAACGACCCGAAGACGATCATAGAAATTATCGAAGGCCCGGATAAGATCTGCGCGGCCTTTCCATCCGACCAGCCGAACCATTGCCATAATCCAAGCGTATACCGGAAAGACAGCGAAATATTAGGCGAGCTCGGGCTGGCGGCAGGCAATCGATTAAGCTGGGAGGAGCTGATCGGGAATATTGCTGCCGCTGTTCAACCGGATGACATTCACAGGCTCTGCTACGATTGTCCATGGGAGCCATACGGTTTGTGTCAGGAAGGGGTTGCCCATATCCGGCAGGCCAAAATGCTAAGACCGTTGCCTTAACCTCATTCAGGCAAAAAATAAAGCGGCAGCTTAAGGCTGCCGCTTTGCTAATTTCTCCTGCGCCATCCGGATCATTTCCCGGATCATGGCACCGCCGATTTTTCCGCCGACATGGCCGGCATCCTCGGTCTTCATACTCCCGTTGTCGCCATTGCGGTTCATCCGGATTCCCATTTCGCTAGCTACTTCGTATTTCACGTCATCCGGTCTGTTCTCGTCGACCGAGTAGCCTTCCTGGCGCATCACGTTTGCCTTTAAGGTCTGCATGGCCGCTCCTGCTTCAGGAACAAGTAATCTTCTGCTTCGTCTTCCCATTTCGCCGCACCGCCTCATCGTAATTTGACGGTATTACCTTTCCCTGCAACCCCGGCATTTATGAAGGAGAAGCATTAAATAAACTTGCCTAGAATGGCATCCACTTTTGCCTTGTTGGAAATAAAGGTATGCCTGTTCAGAAGCCTCTGATTCAGCGTATTTTTGGTATGCACGACAACCATGTAGTGGCGCTTGCCTGACTTGTTTCTACAATAATGGCTTTGGTCATCTCGACCCTTGCCCCCTCTAATCCTTATTTTATAAACTCTCATTTGCATATGAGATTACTGTATTCGGAAGGAATGGGTTGGATATATGCCGCATTCCCTCCAGTTAAAAATCTGGCAGAATATCTGTGCCTTCCTCACAGCACACTTATGGATGTACCAAATATCCGAGGGAGGTTTTCGCCAATGAAAAAGAAATTGTTCTCCACGCTGTGCGCCGCAACTATTCTTATGTCTGCCGCTTCCGTCCCAGCCTTTGCCGCGTCAGCCAAAGATGAGGTTGCAACGGATAACTTCCGCAGCACGCATTACGGTTCCACGACTTACGGAACTTACGGAACGGATGGCAACAGCACGACAACCAACCGTACGAACAACTACAACGGAACAATGAACGGTACGAACGGCTTCGGCACTAATAACTACAGCACCAATAACGGTTATAATCCGAACCGGAACAGCTTCATTGGCAATACAAACCGAATGAACAGCTACAGCACGACAAGCACTACAGGTACAGGTACGGGAACAAGCGCCTTAACAAACGGCAATTACCGCACCTTGGCTAACACGAACGACCGCGATTACGACTGGGGCTGGCTTGGTCTGCTTGGTTTGGCCGGATTGTTCGGACTTAGAAGCCGTGATCGCGAGCGTACCTAAGCATGGGGATTTTAAGTGGTAATCCAAAAGACGAGCCGATGCATTACGGTGAGATCTATGCCGTATGGCAGGCGTCTATGGTGGCGAAAAGCGCTGTTTCCTGCTGTCAGGCTTATTTAAGCCATGCCGGCGATAAGGATCTCAAAAAGATCCTGGAGGACCTTATTGACCAGTCAAGACTGGAGTCGACTGAGTTGGACGCGTTGCTTACCCATAACGGGATAACGCCTGCTCCGGTGATGCCCGAAAGGCCGCCGGTAAAGCTTGAAGATATTCCCGCGGGAGCAAGATTTGCGGATAACGAAATTGCCTTTGGCATTGCCGGCGGTCTGTCGGCGGGTCTTGTGGCTTGCAGCCAGGCAATGGGTATCTCGATTAGGGAAGATATTGGCGCGCTGTTCGGCAAATACCACATGACAAAGGCAGCCTTGGGCTTGCGTATTTTGGAGATGTCCAAAAAGAAAGGGTGGCTGATCCCGCCACCGCTCCAACTGAAGCGCCCCGAGCCTGTTCATGCCTAAAAATTAAGCAAAAAGCCCTGCTCAGCGAGCAGGGCTTTTTGCAGGATTGACGAATACAACAGATACATATAGACTGGGAAGAATTTCTTTGGACGCGAACCATATAAGAAAGGAGAATTCGCGATGTGGGAGAGATTGCAGCCTGGCGAGCAGGCTATGGATGCTCTAAGATCACCCTTATTTATTCCAGACGAGGTAAAGATGAATTTGCTGCACCGGATATGCGAGATGAGCCATTCGGTTATCTATAGAGCCGCGGGGGGCTCCGCGATTTTTGCCGGTTCGCCTGGTCATAATGCCTGGCTGTGGGTGGATGAGGCGCTTACGGAGGAACAAAGACTCCTTCTCTTCAAAGGACTGGTGAAGCTTACCGGATATTCGCTTCGCGGAATTACGGCGGAGCCTAGGCATGCCAAGCTGTTTGCGGAGCTGTACGCTGTACGCTATCGTGTGCGCCCCGAGTACAAAATGGGGATGGAAGCTTATTATTGTCCGGACATCCGGTACCCGGCGGAAGTAGAGGGGGAGCTGCGGCCAACCGTTTCCTCGGACGCTCCGCTAATCGCGGATTTCATGGCCGGCTTTGCGGAAAGCGCATATGGTTACAAGGTCCATCCGGCTAGCCAATTGCCAACGGCGGAAAATACGATTGCAACAGGCAATTTATACATATGGATTGTTGATAAAAGGCCAGTATCGATGGCGCATATCGCTCACCGCTCTCCACGCCATGCCCGTATTAATTATGTCTATACGCCGCTGGAGCTGCGCAAGCAGGGGTATGCGAGCGCGACGGTTGCCGCCTGCTGCGGCCTGATCGTGCAAGAAAACCGGATCCCCATGCTGTATGCGGATTTGACCAACCCCGATTCCAATAAGGTGTATCAGAATATCGGCTTTGTAGAAAGCGGCAAGGTAGCCGACGTTAAGTTCGTATCCTAAAGCAAACCCTCTCCGGCTTAAGCGGAGAGGGTTTGCTGTTGTTACCGGGCACCGCGGTAGCTTTCCGTTATTTTTTAAATAGAAAGGTGCCGTATGAAATTTTGAATTGGGGAATAGTAAGGCGTGGAAATACAATTCAATGAGAATAGGAAGGTGTAGTAACAAATGAAATGGGATTGGATGTTGTCTTCCCGCGAGGACGAGAATAAAGGGAAGGCTAAAAAGGCCGGAAAAATCCTGGGTGCGGTTGTTTTGTCTGCTGCACTTATGTTTGGCGGTGCCGGAACGACTCTTGCGGTCGGCAAAGGAGCCAAAGGACCGGACATCTACGTTATTCAAGGGATGCTTAAGGGAATCGGCAGCTATTCCGGCAAAATCAACGGTTATTATGACAATACAACCGTAAGAGGCGTCAAGCATTATCAAAAAACGCATGGCCTCCCGGTGACTGGCTCGGTGGATGCAAAAACATTCCAGTCGATTACTTACTCGTACAACACGGCTAAATACGGCAAAAAGGTAAGCGCCAAAGGTGTCGGCAAAGCTAGAGGTCTTGGCGTTGGCCAAGGCGGTGGCGCAGGAGCAGGCGGTGGAGCAGGCGGCGGCGCAGGAGCAGGCGGCGGCACAGGAGCAGGCGGTGGCGGCGGCGCAGGAGCAGGCGGCGGAGCAGGAGCTGGTGGCGGCGGCGGAGCAGGTGGCGGCGGCACAGGTATCGGTGGCGGCGGCACAGGTATCGGTGGCGGCGGTGCAGGCGCTGGCGGAGGCGGCGGAGCAGGCGGCGGTGCAGGTATCGGTGGCGGCGGTGCAGGCGGCGGTGCAGGTATCGGTGGCGGCGGTGCAGGCGGCGGCAAAGGCTTCGGCGGCGGAGGCGGCCAAGTGCAAGAAGGCGGCAAAGGCGGCAAAGGCTTTGGCGGCGGAGGCGGCCAAATGCAAGAAGGCGGCAAAGGCGGTAAAGGCTTTGGCGGCGGAGGCGGCCAAATGCAAGAAGGCGGCAAAGGCGGTAAGGGCTTTGGCGGCGGTGGTACGGGCGGCGGCAAAGGATTCGGTGGTGGCGGTACCGGCGGCAGCAATGGCGGCGGCAATAACATCGCGCCTAACAATCAAGCGCCAAACGCAGCTCCAAATCCGGCGCCTAACAAAGCGCCAAGCGAAAATTCCGCGCCTAATTTGCGTTAAACCCCGCATAGAGGCAAAGATAGCAAAGGGGTTGTCCAGCGTTGGACAGCCCCTAAAACTTTTTTAAAAAAACCTCTTTACATTTGCCTCGAAATAAAGTATCTTAAAATCAAGATAAACGAAAGCGAGGCGAGCAAATGGAAAAGGAAAAAGACGATTCGCTTGATCTTTACATCGCGCTTGCCAGAGCAAGCCAATGGGTGAACGCTCATGCCGACCGGGATATCCGCAAGCATGGCCTCAACCGGACCGAGTTCGGAGTGCTGGAGCTTCTGTATCACAAAGGTCCGCAGCCCTTGCAGCAAATTGGCGAGAAGGTGCTGATGAGCAGCGGTAATATCACTTACGTCATCGATAAGCTGGAGAAGAAAGGCTTTGTCAGCCGCAGAGCTTCAACGGAAGACCGGAGACTGATCTACGCCGAAATTACCGAAGCAGGGACACGGTTCATAGAAGAGGTGTTCCCGCAGCATACCCTCGTAATTGAGGGAGCGGTCGGGGGACTGACAGCGGAAGAAAAGCAGGCTGCAAGCTCACTACTCAAGAAATTAGGCAAGTTCGCGCAGACGACCTTCAAATAGAGTTGGTCGTAGCCATATACAACAAGTCAGGCCCTATATCTTAAATTAAAGATTCTTAAAAATTCAAAAAACAACCTATTAGGAGAGTGGAAATAATGACAAATCAACGTACCGCAGGTATCCATCATATTACGGCTTTCGTAAAACATCCTCAGGTGACTACAGACTTTTACGCAGGGGTGCTTGGTCTCCGGCTCGTGAAAAAAACAATCAACTTCGACGCACCGGAAGTGTACCATCTGTACTTCGGCGATCAAGCCGGCAGCCCTGGCACCATCATCACGTTCTTCCCTTGGGAAAACTCCCGTAAAGGCGTTGTAGGCGGCGGTCAAGTAGGTTACACCACTTACGTTGTACCTGAAGGCACACTGGGCTTCTGGAAAGAACGCCTTGCAAAATTTCAGATCGAATTCAAAGAGACCTCCCGCTTTGGCGAGCAGTACTTGCAATTCGCGGATCCGGACGGCTTGCTCGTAGAGCTGGTAGCACGCGAAGAAGGTCCTAGAAGCGCATGGTCGTTTGGCGGGGTATCGGCGGAAAATGCGATCAAAGGCTTTGGCGGCGCTATTCTGTACAGCACGAATCCTGCGGCAACCGCACAATTGCTGGAGCATGTAATGGGCTTGTCGAAAGTGGATGAAGAGAACGGCTTGGCGCGTTACCAATCGTTTGGCGAACTCGGCAACATCATTGACGTGAATACGGAGCCTATGGCGGCCGGTCATGGCGGTCATGGTACCGTTCACCATATCGCTTGGAGAGCAAAAGACGATGCCGAACACCTCACTTGGCAGCAGCATGTAGCGGCAAACGGCTTCCAGCCAACGCCAATCGTCGACCGTCAGTACTTTAACGCGCTCTACTTCCGTGAGCAAGGCGGCATACTGTTCGAGATCGCTACGGATCCTCCAGGGTTCGCGCGTGACGAAGATCCTGAACATCTTGGCGAACAACTGATGCTGCCAGCATGGTACGAGCAGCACCGCGCAACGCTGGAGCAGCTGCTCACACCGTTTGATGTACGGGTAATGGAACTGGATCGTTAATGAACAGAAAATCATTTTAGGAGGTATATACCATGAAGCATATATTCAAACAGGGGACGAATCCGGCAGCGCCGGTCCTCGTCCTCTTCCATGGCACAGGCGGCACGGAGCATGACCTGCTGCCGCTTGCCGCAGCCTTTTCGCCGGAGTCGTCCGTACTCAGCATCCGGGGCAATGTATCCGAGAACGGAATGGCGCGATATTTCCGCCGGATTGCGGAAGGCGTATTTGATCTCGAGGATCTGGTGTTCCGGACAAAGGAACTGAATGATTTCCTTGACCAGGCGGCAGAGGAATACGGGTTCGATCGCGGTAATCTGGTAGCTGTGGGCTACTCCAACGGAGCTAATATCGCAGGCAGCCTGTTGTTCCACTACAAGGACTCGCTGCGCGGTGCGATTCTGCATCATCCGATGGTGCCGATCCGTGGTCTAGAATTGCCGGATTTGTCCGGAGTGCCGGTATTTATCGGGGCAGGCGAGAACGATCCGATCTGCTCGCCCGAGGAGACAAACGAGCTGGAAGGCTTACTTGGCGGTGCGGGCGCTGCGGTAGACGTGCATTGGGAACGGTTCGGCCATCAGCTTACCCGTTCGGAAGTGGCGGCGGCGGCCGCTTGGTATAAAGATCATTTCTAAGAAAAGGAGGCGGCGGATTCATGATTCGGATTGATGCAGAAAACTTAAGCGAGCGGGAGAATTACAAGCTGCTTACGGGTACGGTTATTCCAAGGCCGATTGCCCTGGTAACGACCTTATCGGAGGATGGCGTGCTGAACGCGGCGCCATTCAGTTATTTCAATATCGTAACGGCAGATCCGCCGCTGATCTCCGTATCCGTGCAGCGCAAAAGAGGTATCCGGAAGGATACCTCTCGTCATGCCATCGCAAGAGGCGAGTTTGTCGTTCACATTGCGGATGAATCGTATGTGGAAAAGCTGAATGCTACGGCAGCCAGCCTGCCGCCGGAGGAGAGCGAGGTTGCTCTCGCCGGACTGACGGCGGTACCTGGCGAACGCATCTCCGTTCCCGGCATAGCGGAGGCCAAGGTCCGGCTGGAATGCGTGCTGGAGCAGGCGATTCCGCTTGGCGGAACGGCTGAAGCTCCCGCTGCGGACCTGCTGATCGGCCGTGTTGTCCGCTATCATCTGCATGAATCCATCGCGGATGAACGGAATCATATCGATGCGGCGGCCCTTCAGCCGGTCAGCCGTCTGGCAGGCGCTTCCTATGCAAAGCTTGGCGAGCTGTTCGAAGTAGAACGGCCTTCTTAATTACTCTTCGCCGCGCGCTTCGAATCGTTTGATAATCTCGACAATCACCAGCACGGATTTAACCATGTTGTCGATGGAGACATATTCGAATTTGCCGTGGTAATTCTCGCCGCCGGTGAAAATATTCGGAGTCGGCAGGCCCATATACGATAGCTGCGAGCCGTCGGTTCCGCCGCGGATCGGCTTGATAAGCGGCTTGATATCGAGGCTCTCCATCGCCTCGCGGGCAATTTCGACGATATGGAATACCGGCTCGATTTTGTCGCGCATGTTATAGTACTGGTCTTTCAGCTCGAGAACAATGCTGTTAGGACCATGTTTCGCCTTCAATTCCTCGACGATGCGGGTAATATTCGCTTTCTTCTCTTCGAATTTCTCGCGGTTATGGTCGCGGATGATGTAGGACATTTTGGTTTGCTCCACATCGCCCTGCAGCGTGTTGAGATGATAGAAGCCCTCATAGCCTTCGGTAAGCTCGGGCGCTTCGGCTGCCGGCAGACGGCTGTGAAGGTCCATGGCGATTTTCATCGAGTTGACCATTTTGCCTTTGGCCGTGCCCGGATGGACGTTGGTGCCGTTGACGGTAATTTTGGCAGCCGCCGCGTTAAAGCTTTCGTATTCCAGTTCGCCAAGCGGACCGCCATCGACGGTGTAGGCATATTTGGCTCCAAAAGCGGCTACGTCAAAGCGATGAGGGCCGCGGCCGATCTCTTCGTCCGGCGTGAAAGCAACGCGGATTTTGCCGTGCTTGATGTCCGGATTCGCGATCAGATAGGCCATGGCCGTCATAATCTCGGCAATGCCGGCCTTATTATCGGCGCCAAGCAGCGTTGTGCCGTCCGTCGTCATCAGCGTATGTCCTTTGTAGTTGCCCAGCTCCGGGAAATCCTTCGTCGACAGCACGACGCCCAGCGCCTCGTTCAGCGTAATGTCGCCGCCTTCGTATTCGACCAGCTGCGGCTTTACGTTTTTGCCGGTAAAGTCGGTTGCCGTATCAACGTGTGCCAGGAAGCCGATAGTTGGCACCTGTTTGTCGGTGTTAGCCGGCAGAGTCGCCATTACGTAACCGTTGGCGTCGATCGTAACTTCTTGCATCCCGATCGATTTGAGCTCTTCGACAAGCTGGTTCGCAAGCGTAAGCTGGCCCGGCGTTGATGGGCAGGTCTCGCTCTCGTCATTGGATTGGGTATCGACAATGACATACGAGGTCAGTCGTTTAATAATTTCTTCTTTCATTTATTCCGGCTCCTTTCGGGTATCTTGCTTATGTTCCCATTATAAAGGAGTAGAGGGCAGAAATCGAATAACCGAAAGACGGCAGCAAGGGCTGCTCCTCATGGTCATGGCGACCAGGGAGCAGCCCTTGCTGCGTGTGAACCGCCTTACTCGCCGAGCAGCTGCTCGGTCAGCTGATTTGCGGCTTTGGCGGTGGATACGCCATGCTTGTCGGACCAGTCGAACACGTTCGTCAGCGTGCGGTAGATCTGTTCGACGCGGCTTCTGGCGTAGGACGGGGAATTGTCGTTCAGCTCGGCGGCGGTCACGATGATGCCGCCGGCGTTGATTACATAGTCCGGCGCATACAGGATGCCCCGCCGATGCAGCACATCGCCGTGCCGTTCCTCCGCCAGCTGATTATTGGCGGCTCCGGCAACAATCCGGCATTGCAGCTGGGGGATGCTCGCATCGTTAATGATGCCGCCAAGCGCGCAAGGGGAGAAGATATCGCACAGCTCGCGCGCGATTTGATCCACGCCTGCGGCCCGGGCACCATAGTCCTGCACGGCCTTCCGGACGAGCTCATCGTTCAGGTCGGATACGACCAGCTTGGCTCCGGCATGCGCCAGATACCGGCAGAGGAACATGCCGACTTTTCCGAGCCCCTGAACCGCAACGACTTTGCCGGACAGGCTTTCCGAGCCGTCCAGCTTTTTCAGGGAGGCCTTCATCGCCAGAAAGACGCCGTAAGCGGTCATATCCGCCGTAAAAGTACCCGCCGCGCCAAGCGATCCGGTGATGTCGGTAACGTAACTCGTCTCTTGGAACACCCAGTCCATATCGGCTGAGGTTGTTCCGACGTCCATGCCGGTAATATACTCGCCCTGCAGCCGGTTAATGAAACGCCCGAAAGCCCGGAACAGCCGTTCATTTTTGTCCTTGCCCGGGTCTCCGATAATAACCGCTTTGCCTCCGCCGAAGGGCAGCTCCGCCATCGCCGATTTATAGGTCATGCCCCGGGCCAGCCTGACGGCATCTATGATTGCATCCTCCACGGAGGGGTAGTTCCACATTCTGCAGCCCCCAAGCCCGGGGCCAAGCTTTGTGCTATGGATTGCGATAACTGCGGTAAGTCCGCTGCGCGCATCATGGATTACCTCCAGCCGTTCATAGTCATCAAGGTTTAACAAGCTCCGCAAATCCATATAAAAAATCCCCCTTGTCTGGCAGTCCAGCAGCATTGGTATTACCGTTGTATTCAACAGCAACAGCCGATGACACTGGATGCCCGGATAAGGGGGAGCAAAAATCAGACGGTCGATCTGCGGATCAGCGCAAACGAGACGATAGCGAAGATAAGGATGATCGGCAGGAACCACAGCGACAGCCCAAAGGCCGTAAGATCCATGAACCAGTTCGCGATCTCATCCCACCAGTCTTTGGAGATAATGAGAACCATCATAATGGTGGTGGCCAGCAGGCAGGCCAGCGTCAGAACGAATAGGCCAATCGCCCGGAATTTCCGGAATACGCTGCCGATCGCAAAGCCCCAGAAGAAGAGCAGGACAAGGGTCAGGAAGTTAAAGATAAACTGCTGAACGATATTGCCGTCCGTCAAAAAAGGAAGATGGAAAAAGTGTAGTCCCGTACCCCAGAAGTTGGTCGCTTTCTCGATCGCGCTGAGCAGCAGCAGAATAATAGCCGTGAAACCGCCGGAGATCAATGCGTGTAAGACTGTACCCGCGTAATAGTCGGTTCGCCGGACGCTGAAGCTGATCGCAAAAGGAAAGGTTTGCGGGAGAACAATGATGCCAAGCACAAACATGTAGATAAAGATCGACATCAGACCACCGGTGTAAATCCCGACGCCGCTCAGAAACCCGACGATCAGATTGATCACAAAGCTGGAGCCGAGAATCATGAACGGGATGATCAGCCACGCGAACTTGTCGCGTTGATGCATTTTCAGTACATTGCCAATTCGGTTCATTTAGGGGCGCCTCCCTTTACATCCGTTTTTTTGCCCGTTAACTGTACGATAAGCTGCTGCAAGGAAATCGGAGAGATGGCAAGGTTAAGAGCATCGGCCTTCTTCCGATCCTGTTCGGATAACCTGCCGGTAATTCCCGCTGTCAGAAGTACGCCGAACGGTTCCCGCGAAATGACGGTTTTGCCGGCGATAAAGCTTTCAACCGCGGTTGCGGTGCCTGCCACGGAATAGGCGGAGCCTCGCAGCTCTTCGGCATCCTCATTAATAAGCACCTTGCCTCCGTCGATGACGATGATATGCTCGAGCAGACGGCTTACCTCATCGATCAAATGCGTCGACAGGACGATCGTCCGCGGATTCTCGGAATAGTCCTCGATCAGCCGGTCGTAGAACAAAGCTCTGGCAACGGCGTCGAGACCCAGGTACGGTTCGTCAAAGATCGTAAGCGGAGCGCGGCTGGCCAGCCCGACGATAATCCCGACGGAAGAGTGCATGCCGCGGGACAATTTCTTCATCTTGCGCTTCAGCGGCAGCTGAAAGTCTTTGACCAGATCATTCGCAAACTCTCTATCCCAGTTCGGGAACAGGGAGGAGGACAGCTCCAGCACGTCGTTTACCGTATAGTTGTCCGGGTATTTCTGGCTTTCCTTAATGAAGCAGATTTGGCTGAGCACGCGGGAATTCTCGTACGGCTCTTCGCCGAATACCTTCAGCACGCCGCTTGTGGCGAACAGCTGGGCGGTAATCATATGCATGATCGTGGTTTTGCCGGCGCCGTTTCTTCCCAGCAGGCCGTAAATTTTGTCCGCCTCAAGCTTGAATGATACCTCGCTAACGGCCGTAACATTTCCGTACGATTTGGTTAAACGGCTTACCTCGACAACGTTGCTCATTATTTGGCCTCCCCTCTCCGAATCATTTCCGTTAATTGATCCGCCGAAATGCCCAGCTTCTCGGCTTCCCGCATCATGGTTACAATGTATTGCTCGAAAAATTGCTCCTTGCGCTTCTCGACCAGCACGGCACGCGCGCCTGTAGCTACAAACATCCCAATCCCTCTTTTCTTATACAAGATTCCTTCGTCCACCAGCAGGTTGACGCCCTTCGCCGCCGTAGCGGGGTTAATCTGATAAAAGGAGGCGAATTCGTTCTTTGAAGGGACTTGCGATTCCTCCGGAAGCCTTCCTTGAATGATGTCGTCTTCGATTCGTTCTGCGATCTGTACAAAGATAGGGCGACTATCGTCGATGATTAAGGTCATTGTGTTTTCCTCACCTCTTAGTTACCTGAGTGGTTGGTTACTCATGTAACCAACTATACAAGATGCGTTATACGGAGTCAATAGGCATAACAAAAAAGGAGAAGGCTTCCTGTTTTAACAGAAAGCCTTCTCCTATTAGGTTGCGTCGTTAATCTTGCTCATCAGCGTCTGCACCTGATTTCGCAGCGCGAAGATCTCTTCCGGCATAACCGTCGTACCTTCAAATAGCCGCAGGGGCACGCAAGAGGCTTTATCCTTAAGCGCCTGACCTTGCTCGGTTAGGCGGACGACCAAATGCCGTTCATCGGATTTATCCCGCGCCCTTGTCAGAAGCCCCATGGATTCCAGCTTCTTAAGCAGCGGCGTGAGCGTTCCGGAATCGAGAAGGAGCTTGGAACCAAGCTCCTTCACGGATACATTGTCCTGCTCCCACAAGGCAAGCATCGTAATGTACTGGGTATAAGTAAGACCAAGCTCGGCGAGTAAAGGACGGTACAGCTTCGTAATTTCTCTCGAGCATGAATAAAAAGCAAAGCACAGCTGATTTTCCAGCTTCAGCAGTTCGTTGGTGTCCATAATGGCAGCAGCCCCTTTATTGATTTAATCTTCTCTATATAAATTGTATGCAAATTAATTGGGTGACTGTATTGTAGCACCGCCTCTGAAACGTGTCAAAAAAGAAAAAATCGGTATTTGACAGTGCTATATAAATTGCATACAATTTAATCAATAACAATTCATTTTAAAAGGAGCTGTATCACAAATGTCTTTATACAATATTGAAGTAAACACGATCAAAGGCGAGAAGCAAACGCTGGCCCCGTACAAAGGCCAAGTACTGTTGATCGTGAATACGGCGACCAAATGCGGATTCGCTCCGCAATTCAAAGGATTGCAGAAGCTCCATGACACGTACAAAGAGAAGGGCTTTGCCGTATTAGGCTTCCCGAGCAGCCAGTTTATGAATCAGGAGCTTGAGAATAACGCGGAGATTGCGCAGTCCTGCGAGCTGAACTTTGGCGTGAACTTCCCGCTGTACGCAAGAATTGACGTTAACGGCGACACTGCGCATCCCCTGTTCCAAAAGCTGAAAAAGGACGCGCGCGGCATTCTTGGTTCGAAGCGCATCAAATGGAACTTTACGAAGTTCCTGGTAAACAAGGAAGGCAAGGTTGTAAAGCGGTTTGGACCAAACGTGACGCCGGAGCGAATCGACTCCGAGATCCAGGCGTTGCTTAGCAAGTAATTCGCCAACTTGAGAAAAAGCCGGGCTTTGCGCATTAAAACGCAAAAGCCCGGCTTTTTCTTCTAATAGGCAATACCCGCCTTCGTCCTTATGTATTGCTCGCTGAACAGCTGGGCATAGGCGAATTCGGCGGTATCGCCTGTCGTAATTCGGGCTCCATTCTCCGGAAGGCAGCCGCGCTCTACGCGATAACCTCCCTCGGCCGGACCGTCGGGCAAATAAGTCGGGCAGACCAGCGTCCAATCGAGCCCGGATTCCTCCAATAGCCGCAGCACCGCATGATGCTCCTCAGCGGCACGGGTGAGCGTTCTTCTTGATTCGCTCGATTGATACCGCAGCAAGCCCGGTTCAGTCCGGCTATCCAGTACTCCAGCCGTGCCAATGGCGACAATCCGTCTAATCTCAAGCCGGTTCATGGCTTCGAGAATAAGCGGGAAGCTGTCCGATAAGAGAGAACCGCCGTCGGTGCTTAATGCGCTGATGACGGCATCCGTCCCGGATACGGCTTCGCCGACGTCCTCGGCGGAAGCCGCATTCCCTTCCACGAGTTTCAGTCCGGGCGAGCTGTCCGCCAGCTCCTTTAATTTATCCGGCGTACGCACGAGAGCTTTCACCGTATGACCGTCGCGAAGCGCAAGAGTCGTAACCATACGCCCGACACGGCCTGTTGCCCCGAAAATAGCGATTTTCATTTCATTCCCCTCCCTATATAATGAATTGTACATTAAAAAATTATCATAATGGAGCAACATTCCAGCCGTATACTGCGTTTAATAGTTGTATTAGATCGCGGATATTTTTTTTGTCTAATGATGTCCAGTATTTGTAAAACTATGAAATGGATTGATTATTTAGGGGGAAGTAAGTGAATGATTCGTGCTCGTGTAGCTCTTTGGACCAATGTTACTCTGCTGCTCATATGTTTAGGGCTCCTAGCCGTTGCTTGTTCCGTGCCGGAAAGCAATCAATCGGTCAGCTTTTATGTCAACGGCGAGAAGCTCAAGCAGCCGCCTGCCGTGGATCTGGTTGACGGCGAGCCGATGGTGCCGGCCGCATTCCTGGAGTCAACCTTTAAATCCAAGCTGGAATGGACCCTGGAGAATCCGGGAACGAACGGCATTTACTATTCGGACAAGGTTGCCGTACTCATGTATCATGATATATCGGATAAAACGGCGAAGAAAACCAATAACGCGGAGGCCGAGTCGGCTATTTCGCTTGATTTGTTCAAGGAGCAGATGGAACTGCTGAAGGCAGACGGATTCCATGTCATTTCCATCGATCAATATGCGGATTTTATCGCGAATAAAGGCAATGTGCCGGATAATGCGGTACTGCTGACCTTTGACGACGGGTATGAGAGCTTCTATACGAAGGCTTTCCCGGTGCTGAAACAGCACAACTACCCGGCGGTTAACTTCGTGATTGTCTCCGGTGCGGACAATGCGGACAAACCGAAGCAGGTCGGCCGTCCGAAAATGACCTGGACCCAGATGCGCGAGATGCAAAAGTCCGGCATGTCCTTCTATAACCATACTTATGACAGCCACAAATACGGCGTTATGCGCGCCGACGGCTTGACGAAGCCGGTTCTGACCCGCCATCAATATTTGAAGAAAGAGCAGCGCGTCGAGACGGATGAGGAATATCATACCCGCGTGAAGACGGATCTCGAGAAAGCGGAGCAGCACTTGAAAGCGGAGCTTGGCAATACAAAGGGCATTATCGCTTTTCCTTACGGGGCTTATAATGCAGAAGTACTGGATATTTTGAAGGAAGTAGGCATTTCGTTGTCCTTTACGGTCAAAGAAGGGATCAACGGACGCGGACAGACAAACGGCTTCCGCGTGAACGGCGCGAGGGAAGGGGAGTCAGCCAAACAGCTTATGGAGAAGCTGAAGGCGCTGGATTTGGACAATGCCCCGGTTATGGTCCATATGGACGGCCAGAATGCCGCTTTTAAGGAGCAGCCCTACAAAGGACCCAATGGCGTGATGATTCCGCTAAAGGAGTATTGCAAGATGAAAGGCATGAAGTTCAGCTGGAGCAAGCATAAGAAGCAATACAAAATTACGGCGACGGCGGCATAAAACAATCGAATTTCCCAATAAAAGAGCTGCATCCTTCGGTCAATCGGACCCGGGATGCAGCTTTTTTTTGTCAGCTCATAACCTGGCAATCCGTTCCGGAAGGGATTTCGGGGCAGGAAAGAACAAATAATAACCGCATGGTTCAGTAAGGTTCGACATTATTCGAGTGGGCTTTTTCAAAATTCTAAGAGCTAATAAATTTAAATTTTTATTTGTTTGCTTAGAATTCACCGGAATGAAACTCGCCCCCTGTTAAACAGGGATAAGTCGTTTCACCTTGGGTGGGGAATCTCAAGACCTAAAGAAAACCTACCTGATATCCTAAGTTCACGCATTGTAAGGGCTTGCAGTTTTCAAGATAATAAAAGCATCACAAACAAGGGGGATAAACAAATGGCTAAAATGAATATGAAGAGCGTTCTTGGTCTTGTACTTGCAGGTTCCTTGGCAATCAGCTTGACAGCATGCGGCTCGAATAACAATAACGGCGATAAAAATGCCAACTCCGGCGCTTCCAACAATGCGGGAGCAACTAACGCGGCTACAGAGAAGCCGGCAAGCAACGAGAAAGTTACGATTACTTTCCAGAACATTTACCCAGATCCAACGGATCCTAAAAACGGAATGATGAAAAAGATCGTAAAACAATACGAAACTGATCATCCAAACGTGAAGATCGAGCTGGACTCCTTGAATACAGACCAACAAAAACAAAAGCTGAAAACGCAAGCAGCTTCGCATGAAGTGCCGGACATCACAATCGTTAACCCGGCAGCTCAAATGCAGCCGTACGTTGATGCAAAACTTTTTGCACCGCTGAACGATATGGTTGAGCAAAACGGCCTGAAGGATACATTCCAAGACGGCGTTCTTGACTTCTATACATTCGACAATAACTTGTACGCCTTGCCGGACGGCAACAACATCGGCGTAGTTTACTACAACAAAGATCTGTTCCAACAAGCTGGCATCGCTAACCCGCCAACAACATTCGAAGAAATGATCGCGGACGTTAAAACCCTGAAAGCTAAAGGCATCCAGCCAATGGCAATCGGTGAAAAAGATACTTGGACGGGTTCGTTCCTGTTCATGAACATCCTGCTTCGCACAAACGGCGGCCCTGGCTTCCTGTCTGATGTTGTAGCTGGCAAGAAAACATTCGAAGATCCGGCATTCGTTGAAGCTGTAGACGCTATGCAAAACCTGATTCAAGCAGGAGCGTTCCAAGAAGGCGTTACATCGTTCGACTATAACGCTGGCGAGAACATTTTCAAAACGGGTAAAGCTGCAATGTACTACATGGGTTCGTGGGCAACTGGCGGTATCGAAACTTCCGAAGCTCTGAAGGATAAAGTAGGCGTATTCAAATTCCCTACGGTTAACGGCAAAGGCGACCCTAACCAATTCATGCTTGCTCCAGGTTCCGCATTCGCGATCTCTGCAGACAGCAAACACCTGCAAGAAACAAAAGATTTCCTGAACTACTTCATGCTGAACTTCCCTAAAGAAGCGTTTGCGGTTAAAGGCGCTGTAGGTCTTGCTCAAAAAGTTGACGGCGACTTCAAAGCTGCTGGCTACTCCGACATGGCGATCAGCGTACTGGACCTGTTCAAAGATGTTAAAGGCGGCGACCTCTCGTTCGATAACACAATGAACCCTGGTACTTCCCAAGGCCACTTGACTTCTATCCAAAACATCTTCGTTCAGAAGAAAGATTCGGCTGAAGTTGCAAAAGAGCATCAAACGGCTTTCGAAAGCAATAAATAAGCTTTGAACAACAGATAAAATACAAAAAAAGCTGCACACCGTGCAATAAGGGGTTCTCTCCCAGGAACCCCTTTTGTACGGATGTTAAAAAAATAGCTAAAAGATAGGAGGGCACACGAGATGAACGTACTGAAGGTTTCGAAGTTGACGATAGCGCTGTTCGTGCTGCCGTGCTTGTTACTCTATGTCTGTCTGGTTTTTGTCCCAATCATCGTTTCCCTGTATACGAGTACGCTTGAATGGAACGGGATCGGAGCATCAAAATTCATCGGTCTGGACAACTTCAACAAATTGTTATTCCATGACGCCGTATTTTGGCCGGCTGTACGCCATACCCTGATGTTTGCTGTATTTTCCATGCTAGAAATTCCTATTGCTCTGTTTGTCGCAATCTTACTTAGCCGCTTCGTTAAGAAGCCGAATTTCCTTGTATCCAGTTATTTTATGCCGGTAATTTTGTCGGTTGTTATTATCGGACAACTTTGGAAAACTATCTACAACCCTGCGTCCATGGGCGGCATGCTTAACCAGGTGCTTGACTGGGTAGGCCTGCACAGCTGGTCCCAGCAGTGGTTGACGGATCCAGATATCGCGATGTACAGCTTGTACTTCGTAGCTTTGTGGCAATACCTTGGTTATCACACTCTCATTCAGTTCACGGGTATCCAGAACATTCCGTCGGATATTTATGAAGCCGCCAAGATTGACGGCGCTGAAGGCTTGAAGGCTGACTGGTATATTACTTTGCCAATGAACGTTCCGATCTTCAAGATTTCGATTGTTCTTGCCTTTATCGGCTCGCTGCAATCGTTCGACATGATTATGGTTATGACAGGCGGCGGTCCGGGTAACGCAACGGACGTTATCGCGACGCATATGTACAGAATGTCAATCCTGTCGATGAAATACGGATACGGAAGTGCCATTGCAGCCATTCTGGTTGTAGTCTGTCTTGTAGCAACAGTGGTCATCAACTATGGATTCAACCGTCTGGAACGGAAATACACGTAACGAAGGAGGGATACGACTATGAGCCAAAGTACAACTACAGCAGCGCTGCCAAGAATAAAGCCGCAAAGAAAATTTTCGATCGGGAAAATATTGATGTGGATTCTTCTGTCAGCTCTGATAGTCACCCAATTGTATCCGCTCTTGTGGCTGGCTATCTATTCGTTAAAGACTAACGAAGAAATTTTGTCCGGCCAATTCTTTGCTCTGCCGCATGCTCTACAGTGGGGCAACTATACTGCTGCGATGGAGTCGGGCAATTACGTTAAATATTTGCTTAACAGCTTGAAGGTTACCTTGATTACAATGGTTGGCGTATTGTTCCTCAGCTCGCTAGTATCGTTTGCCATAAGCCGCTTCAAGTGGAAATACGGCCAAGCCGTTATGGTGCTCTTCCTGATCGGGATGATGATTCCGATGCAGGCAACACTCTTGCCGCTGATGATCATCTTCAAAAACATTCATATCCTGAATACGCATTGGTCGCTTATTCTGCCTTACATCGCATTCCAAACGCCAATTGCCGTATTTATTCTAAGCGGATTCATGAAGTCGATTCCTAATGAAATTGAAGAATCGGCAATCGTGGACGGAGCAGGCGTGTTCCGGATATTCTGGAGCATTATCTTGCCGGTATCGGTTCCGCCGATGATGACGGTATGTATTCTGACCTTTATCAACATCTGGAACGAATACATCCTGGCCGCAACCTTTATTTCGACCGAACGTCTCAAAACGTTGCCGTTCGGGGTATACAGCTTCGTCAGCCAGTATTCGGTTAACTACGGAGCGATTGGCGCATTCCTCGTTCTCGGGGCGCTGCCGGTCATCATTATTTACTTCTTGCTCGCAGATAAGATTACAAAAGGTATGGTAGCAGGCGCGGTGAAGGGTTAATTCCCTTCCCCGCTTTTTTGAATTTTAGGAAATTGTAATTTTACTATACGAAACGGTTGCGCTGCCAAAGGTCAGCGTAACCGTTTCGTCATGTGTTACAATGAGGGAATGAGCATTATTCTTTTAGGAGGATCCAAAGTTGGCTCGTTATCATGGAATGCACTCTATACAGAATCGGTTGTTTTTATTGCTGTTTTCATCGATGATGACGCTGCTCATCTTGGTCAGCTTCCTCTATTATCAAAAGACAGCCCAGATTATTCATTCAAAAATCAGTGATCTCGCGGAGAAGAACGTTTCCCAAACGGTGGGGTTATTTGATTTGCTTCTTGAAGGATATGACAGCGTGACCAAATCGCTGAACAGTAACTATGAATTGACCAGACTTCTTAAGGAAGCAGACAAAGAGAAGAATATAAGCGTCAGTGTCATGAATGAACGGGCGATTACGAATATTATTGGAGCCGCATACTTTTCGCGAGATGATATTGTAGGCATCCATGTTATGACCAATGGCGGAAAGCTGTACAACTATGAACGGCGGTTTGCCGGTCTAGTCAATCAGGATTATACGTCTGCAGATTGGTACAGCAAGCTTAAAAATTCAAAAGGCGAAATGGTATGGCTTGGCTTAATGAAAGGCTCGGTTATTAACAGCATGCTGCCAGAGCCTGTATTTGTATTCGGACGCCAGCTGTTTGATCTTAATAATTATAAGCCGGTTGGCATTGTCTTGATCGAGTCCGATCCAAATCCGATTCTATCGGCCTTGTCTAACGCATCGATCAGCCCAAACAGCCGGGTATTTATCGTTGATAAGAACAATGGCGTAATCGCATCCACGGATAAAAATCAGGATGATCTGTCGATGGAGCCAGCTGGCGAGCCGCAGGCGGTACCTTCTTTTAACGGGTTGCCTAGACCTAAGGGTAATGAGATCGTGGTTGATAATAAGACCAATCAATTAATGGTTGCTGCCAAAACAGCTGTAGCGGATTGGACGGTATTTGGTCTGACACCGAAGGCAGACATTAGCGAAGAATTGGTGCAGACTAGATTATATCTGCTTGCCGTCATTATCGCGGTCATCTTGTTGTCGATTATGCTGGCAACCTTGATCTCGCGGAATATATCCTCTCCGCTGAAGCTCTTGATCAGAGAGATGAAGCAGGTGGAGCTTGGTAATTTCAGAGGCTCGGTGGACGTCAAATCATTCGAGGAGATCAACAGTCTGGTCTCCTCCTTCAACCGGATGGTGCAGCGAATGGATGAACTTATTGAACGCATAACGCTTTCCTCCATAAGCGAAAAAAACGCGGAGCTGCAGGCACTCCAATCCCAGGTTAATCCGCATTTCCTGTACAATACGCTGGATATGATTTATTGGATGCTGGACGAACGCGAGAATGATCGGCTTGGCCGCGTTATTTTATCATTGTCCCATATGTTTCGATACAGCAGCGACTGGGAAGAAGCTTCGAAGACAACGCTTGGCCAGGAGCTTGAGCAAATGCGCCATTACATGACAATTATTGAGAACCGCCTTATAGGCCGTGTTAGCACGGAGATTCAGGTGGACAATAGGTGGCTCGGTGCGATCGTTCCAAAGATGACGATTCAGCCTGTTATTGAAAATGCGGTGAAGAGCGGTCTTGAGCCGCTTGACCGGCCCGGGCTTCTGCGGGTGTCCGCTGTGGCGGATGAAGAAGCTAACGAGCTGCGGATTGTCATTGAAGATAATGGAGTAGGAATAGAAGAGGGTGCCTTGAAAGAGCTGCAGACGATGCTGCAGCATTCGGGCCTTAACCGAAACTATCCTTTGCCGGAAGGTAAAGGAAGAAGAGGGATTGGCTTGCCAAATGTTCACCGCCGTATTGTTCTGATGTACGGTGAGCCTTATGGCATGCGGATTACAAGTGAAGTAGGAAAAGGGACAACGGTAATTATCGCAATACCACTGCCTGCTATAGGAGGTAAAACGGGCGATGAACATATTAATCGTGGATGACGAGAACGTTATAAGGGAAGGCATCCAGCGGACATTAAACAACCGGTTTCCGGCATACAGCACCTATCTGGCCGTCAACGCGGAAGAAGCGGTTACCCAGCTTCGCAAGCATCATATTGATATCGTGCTAACGGATATTTTAATGCCGGGCATGACCGGTCTGGAGCTGATGAATTTGACTCGCAGCATGTATCCGCGGGTGAGATGGGTTGTCATCTCGGCCTATTCGGAATTCAGCTATGCCCAGGAGGCCGTACGCCTTGGAGCGAAGGACTATCTGCTCAAGCCGATCGGCAAGGAAATGCTGGCCGAGATGATCGAGAAAATCAGCGGGGAGATCGAGCAAGAGCGGGAGCAGACGGAGGAAGCCGAGCTGCTGAAGCTGAACCGCAACTATTTGCGGGAGGCTGTTTTTCAACGCTGGGCCCAAGGGCTTGATATCGGACGCTTCGATATGACTCCGTTTATGGACAGCCATCCGCATTTCAATCTGATTATGGTCAAGATGGAGAGCGACAAGGTTGTTCAGCTCGAGCATTTCATGATCGAGAACGTGCTGGGCGAGCTGATCGAGAAGCATGGTCAAGGGTTTGTCACGATTTACGACAGTAAGAGCCTTCTTGGCCTTGTAACGCTTCCGGAGGGCGGAACAATTACAAGTCTGCTGGAAGAGCTGCGCACGCATCTGATCAAGTATTTGCGCGTGCCGTTCCAGATCATGCATACCGACAGGATTGAAGATATCGATACCGTACCGGGAGAAGTGCAGCGGATGAGGCAGGCATCGTCAACGCAGGTGTATGAGCATTACGCAAGCGGAAGCGACCAATCCATCGAGGTTGCCCTGCAATATATCCGAACTCATTATCACGCCGATCTATCGCTTGAGAAGGTCGCGGCGATCGTCTACTTGAATCCGGTATACTTCAGCCAGCTGTTCAAGCAGAAGACGGGTGCGGGTTTTAAGGAATATGTTATCGGGCTGCGGCTGGAGCAGGCCAAGCAGATGCTGCTGAATCCCAAGCTGAAGCTTGCCGATGTGGCCGAGCGGATCGGCTATCAGGACATGCGCCACTTCTCGCAGCTATTCCGCAAGAAGTACGGGGAGACGCCGTCGGAGTTCCGTCAGCGCCACCGGATGGACGGTATTGAAAAACCGTTGTAATCTTATTGAAAACACACATTCGGGTAGATGAAGGAGTCCTATGTCCATTACCAAGACACCGGCCAATCTGGTCTATACCTACATTGCTCAGCGAGGCGTCGTATCGCGCGCTGAGCTGATCAAGGAATTCTCGATGCCAAGCAGCTCCATGACGCGGCTGCTGGATGAGTTGATTGAAGGAAACAAGCTGCGCGAGCATGGGCGCGGCAGCTCTACCGGCGGGAGAAGACCCATTCTCTACGAGACGAATCCAACCTACGGCTATTTGTTTGGACTCGAGATCTCACGGATCTACTCCTCCATTGGTCTATACGACATGCATATGAACCGGATGTCGGCCATACGTTGGAAGATGGATGAGAGCATGACGCCGGACGTATTTCTGACCAGGGTGCAGGAGGCCGTCCACCGGTTCTTGCATGAGCATGGCCTGCAGCCTTCCAGCATTATCGGAATGGGCGTTGGAGCGGTAGGTCCACTTGACCGTGAACGGGGTCTTATTCTGGATCCCGTTTATTTTCCTGCCCAGGGCTGGCATAACCTGCCGATCTGCGAGCTGCTCGAGGAACGGCTAGGGTTCCCGGTTCTGCTCGATAACGGCGCGAATACGGCGCTTGTGGGAGAGCATTGGGCGCTGAGAAGCGAGTACTATCAGCATATGCTGTATGTACATGTGGGCGCCGGTCTCCGCTCGGCGGTTATGTCGAACGGCCAGCTGGTATACGGAGCAACCGATATGGAAGGGGCGATTGGCCGGATGATTATCCAGGCCGGCGACCTCTCGCAGCCTGGCAGCGCGATTAACGGGTCGCTGGAGTCCTTTGTGTCGGTTCATGCTATCGAGAACGAAGTGCGCGAACTAGCCATGG
The DNA here is from genome assembly GCF_051200795.1 of Paenibacillus glycanilyticus. Taxonomy (NCBI): domain Bacteria; kingdom Bacillati; phylum Bacillota; class Bacilli; order Caryophanales; family Paenibacillaceae; genus Paenibacillus; species Paenibacillus glycanilyticus. The sequence continues at coordinate 6,431,177 of NZ_CP195155.1, read as the reverse complement.
CGGGAGCACTGACGCATAGCCGGGAAGTCCGTGGCAGCGGCAGCGATGGCGGGAACGGCGAAATTTGGAGTTTCGAAAAACTGCTCCATGCCTTATCGGCCGGTGATATAATGGTGCAGGAGAAATTTAAGCAGGCTGCTGCTTATCTCGGAATCGGACTAGCGAATTTGATAAACGTGCTGCATCCGGAGAAGGTCATTCTGGGGGGAGCGCTTCTTAATGCGCATGAATGCGTGTTTGAGACGGCGGTGGAGGTAGCAAGAAGCCATACGTATTATTACCCGCAATATAAGCCGTTGTTCTCGAAAGGTTTGCTTAAGGAAGAAGCTGTTGCGGCCGGTGCGGCCGTAATGGTGCTGAAGCAGCTGCCGTAGAAGAATTTGACTTAAGAAGAGGTGTCATCATGACGGCCGCACAGGCGGGGAAGCCATCGAAGGAGTTTAATCTCTTATTTCTGACATGGCCGATATTTCTGGAATTATTGTTATTTATGCTGATGGGGCTTGCCGATACCTTTATGCTGAGCGCAATCTCGGATAATGCGGTATCGGGCGTGGGCGCCTCCAATCAGTATCTGTTTATTGCTTTGCTTGTGCTCGAGGTTATCGGCAACGGCGCTTCGATCGTTGTTGCGCAATATATCGGATCGAGGCAGATGAAGGAAGCCGCCAAAATTTCGGCGCTTAGCATTACGCTGAACCTGATTGTCGGCCTCTTGCTCAGCATCGTGTTTGTTATCTTTAATGGGCTGATCCTGCAAAGCCTCAACCTGCACGGCGAAGTGCTGGAGCATGCCAAGTCTTATCTGTCCTTCGTAGGCGGGTTTATTTTTCTGCAGGCGTTAATTAACTCCGTGTCGGCGATTATCCGGGTGCATGGCTTCACGAAGGAAGCAATGTTCGTATCGCTCGGCATGAATATCGTCCATTTGATCGGCAACTACGCGCTTATTTTCGGGCATTTCGGATTCCCGCAGATGGGCGTTCACGGTGCGGCGGTTTCAACGGTCATCAGTCGGGCGCTGGCGCTGGTCGTTTTCTTCTGGATGCTGTATCGCATTATGGAAGTTCGCGTAAAGATCCGTTATTATTTCACATTATCCAAGTCGTATATTGGTAAAATATTAAAAATCGGCATTCCGTCCGCTCTTGAACAGGTTATGTATCAAGGATGCCAGATGGTCTTCCTGTATTATGCGACCTTCTTAGGCGAAGAATCGCTTGCCGCCCGTCAGTACGCGGCGAATGTCTCGCAGTTCATTTATTTAATGGCCTTCTCGATTGGATTAGGCACATCGATTATCGTAGGCCGGATGATCGGCGCGGGCCGGCAGACCGATGCTTATTACCGGGTATGGTACAGCACGGGCTGGGCTTCCGCATCAACCGCGGTGATGATTGCGGTGGTGATGATTTTCCGCGAGCAATTGATGACCATGTTCACGAACGATCCGGAAATAATCCGGCTGGGAGCGAACGTTCTCCTCTACAGCGTGATTCTGGAGACGGGCCGAACAATCAACATTATTCTCGTGAACTCGCTTCGCGCTTCCGGCGATGCGAAGTTCCCGTTATGGGCGGGTACGGTGTCGATGGTCGGCATGAGCCTGCCGCTTGGTTACTTCTTCGTGTTCCAGCTTGATATGGGTCTTCCCGGTATCTGGCTTGCGATTGCGGCCGATGAATGGCTGCGGGCCTTTGCGATGTTCTTCCGCTGGCTGAGCCGGGCGTGGGAGAAGCATGCGCTGGTGAAGCGGACTCCCGTGGATCAACCGGTGACCACCGCAACGTAACATTGGCATAAGGAGCATTAAGCCATGACTTCTACTGTAATGGAGCAGCCGATCAATTCTTATCATCTGATCGCGCAAACCTGCTTGCTCGCAGGCAAAATCATATTGCAGAACGGCGGCGAGACGTACCGTGTGGAGGATACCATGGTGCGGATCGCCGCTGCTTACGGTATTTCGGATGCGCAGAGCTACGTCACGCCAACCGGCATTTTGTTCGCGATGGACGCTTCCGTGCCGACCACAAGGCTGATTCGCATTTCGGAGCGTTCAACGAACCTTCGCAAGGTCACGCTTGTAAACGATATTTCACGGCGCATCAGCCAAGGGAAGCTGGAGGTGGGCGAGGCTCACCGTCTGCTGACGGAGATCGACGAGTCATCCTTCGCCTATCCGACCTGGCTGCAGGTGTTTGTAGCTGCGGTCTCGAGCGGCTGCTTCCTCGTCATGTTCGGCGGTCCGTGGCATGACTTTCTGTCTGCCGTCTTGGCCGGGGGATTAGGCTTCGGGAGCATGGTGCTGCTGCACCGGCTGGTGCCGGTTAAGCTGTTTGCGGAATTTGTAGCCTCCCTGATCCTTGGCGGGGTAACGATTCTGCTTGTAAAAAGCGGACTAGCCCTCCATATGGATACCGTCATTATCGGCTCGGTTATGCCGCTGGTGCCCGGCTTGCATATTACGAATGCCGTCCGGGACTTGATGGCGGGCCATCTTGTGTCGGGACTGTCCAAGGGAGTAGAAGCGTTTCTGACGGCGTTTGCGATCGGCGCGGGCATAGCGGCGGTGCTGTCATTTTATTAAGGTTGAGGAGGGGACGGGCATGTCGGGAGTGTTGTGGATCGAACAAGCGGTTACAAGCTTTATTGCATCGGCGGCGTTTGGCCTTATTTTTAACGCGCCTAGACAGATGCTCCCCCAATGCGGCGTTGTTGGAATGGTAGGCTGGCTGCTGTACCGGTCCTGCGCGGAAATGGGACTGGAGGCGATTCCGTCTACGCTGATTGCCGTCATTATCGTAGCGGTGATCAGCCAGCTGTTCGCGAAGCTGTACAAGACGCCGATTATCGTGTTTAGCGTTGCGGGCATTATCCCGCTTGTGCCGGGCGGCATTGCTTACGATGCGATGCGCAGGGTCGTGGAGAACGACTATGATGTCGCGGTTCAGCTTGGCGTCAAAGCCTTTATGATTTCGGGTACGATTGCGATTGGTCTCGTCTTGTCAGAGGTGGTCAACCAGACGATACGCCGTATGGAGCGGTTATAGGGTTGTATATAGGAGGGCGTGTCCGCGCATGAGGCGGAGGCGTTCTTTTCTCATTTTTCGGGAGGAGGAAGTTGAATGCGGTTTTATATGGTGGATGTGTTTGCGGAACGGAAATATCAGGGGAATCAATTGGCGGTGCTGCTGCCTGACGGAGAGCTTGAGACTTCCGAAATGCAGTTGATTGCGAAGGAGTTCGATTACTCCGAGATTACCTTTATTATGTCGGACAAGTTGGCTGACGGGGGTTACGACGTCCGCATCTTTACGCCTGACGCGGAAATCCCGTTTGCGGGGCATCCTTCGCTTGGGACGGCTTATGTCATCCGGCATTTGCATGAGAATGAAGGGAAGGAGCCTATCCTCCTGAATCTTGGCGTGGGACAGATTCCCGTCTCGTTTGCGGAAGGGGAGAATCCCGTCCTGTGGATGACGCAGAAGCAGCCGGCTTTTGGAGAGAGCGTTGATCCATCGGTTATCGCGGATATCCTCCAGATTGGCGTTGAAGAAATCGCTGCAGACTTGCCGATCCGCGTCGCTTCAACGGGGCTGCCATCCGTTATCGTGCCCGTGAAAACGCTGGACGCCGTCAAGCGCTGCGCCATTCACCATCAGAAGTTCGGGCAGTTTCTTAAGGAGACGGCGGACGCCAATCTTCTTGTATTTACGCAGGAAACGGTGCATGAGGCAAACGATCTTCATGTCCGGGTGTTTGTGAATGAAACCGGGTATTACGAGGATCCGGCTACGGGCAGCGCCAACGGCAATCTGGCCGGTTATCTGCTGGAGCATGAGGTGCTTGGCACAAGCGGTATCCAGCTTCGGGTAGAGCAAGGCTACTCCGTCGGACGGGACTCCTTGCTGTTGATTGATGCCTCGAAAAAGAATGGGGAATTCGAGATTAAGATAGGCGGCAAAGTGTTCCTCGTGGCGAAGGGCGAGTGGATGTAATTGAGTACTTTGCTGTACGGGATCAATGTGAATGGTTCGGTGGAGGTATGCTATGAACAGAAAAAAATCCCTGTTTTTTTCGATTGTTGTAGGGGCCTTGGTCTATCTATTTTTAAGCGTATACTTAGGAAAAGAACAATCTAAACTCTCCAACGCGAAGATTATTCAGGCAGATATTCTAAATGATTATCAAGCTGTTGAAGAGGAGATAAGAAATTCCGCCAGCCTAATTAAAGATGTCACTTTCACCAAAGTGAATGCTGATACGATGGGGACATCAAAGCTTGCTGGTTATGCGTATGAGACGGAAGCAATAGCTAGATACAGGGGATGTCTTTTAACCCTGTTTGGTGAGCCCAATGAGGAGTCCACTAATATGGAACAAGCTTTTACCTATGTCATCAAAGCGCAGAGAAGCGACGGAAGCAGCTGGATTTTGACGGCTTATGAGGGTCAGTCGGGATTTGCCATCGGGGGGAAGCAGGATGTGCCGTTGTCTGCCGAGATGGCCTACCTCTTAAAGCAAAGGATTGATGAGGTGGAGCCTTCTGATTTCGACAGAAAGGGAATGACCTACCCGGATACAGGGGAGATCTATTCCTACGGCTGCAAAAACGGGATATGCTACGCGAATAAAGAGGGCTGAGCGCGGTTGGCAGGTCGTAAAATTGCGATTACGGCCTTGCGGGCGTTATACTGAATAGGAATACTACCGGTCTTCATACAAAGAGGCAGCCGGAGCCAGGAGGCAAGAAGCATGAATCTTCTTAGCAGTGTATCGCAGTTCCAACAACTGAAACAACTGATTACTCGGTTTATGATGACGTATAAGTTTGCGCTGGACGAAATGGAGACCAAGATCGAAATTCTGAAAGAGGAATTTCAAATGCTCCATGACTATAACCCGATCGAGCATACCAAATCCCGGCTGAAATCCCCGGAGAGCATTATGAATAAGCTGGTCCGCAAAAATCTGGAGATTTCGCTGCCAAGCATCAAGAACAATATCCGGGATATCGCGGGTCTGCGCATTACATGCTCTTTTATTAAAGATATCTATCTTATTTCCGAAATGCTGAAGAGACAGTCAGACCTGAAGGTGCTTGAGGTTAAGGACTATATCAAGAATCCGAAGCCTAACGGGTACAAAAGCCTGCATATGCTTATCGAGGTGCCGGTCTTCTTGTCCGACCGCGTGGAGCATGTGTGCATCGAGGTGCAGATCCGGACGATCGCAATGGATTTCTGGGCAAGCCTGGAGCATAAAATATTCTACAAATACAACGCCGCGGTACCCGAAGGTCTGCTGCAGGAGCTGAAGGCCGCTGCGGACTCGGTAACGGCTCTTGACCGTCAGATGGAGCGTCTGCACATGGAGATGGGCGAGATTAAGGGAGACAACGTGATTGATGCCGAGGAGCAGCTCCGCATGCTGCAAATCGACAATCAGCAGTTCAACATTCCAATCGCGCTGCTCGAGATGATCGGCGACAAGCCGGATAATTAATAAGCTGAGGAGTGTCGATACGCGCTTATCGGCACTTTTGTTGTTATAAGGAGGAAAAACGTTTGAAGCTGATGATCGACTCGCATCCTTTTCGGCTGGAGCAAGGGGATGAATTAGGTTATGGGCCAGCCGCTTATGAGACGATGGCCAAGGTTATATTGGCTTTTCGCGAGCCGGATACGGAAGTCCTGTTTCAATATACGAATTGGGACCGGGATAAGGATCCGCATAAAGAGAGCTTGATGATGGACGCGGCGGAGACGTTTCATGCCGGTGCTATCCTTGACCCGGACCATACGATTAGTACAGCCGTGAAGGAGATATTGCTGCGCCACTATGCACCGGAACGCGACCCGGAGACGAGTCTGGCTGTAATGGACCAGCTGCTCGCTTACTTCCAGGAAGTTCCCCTGGATGAGCTGAATGAAGAGCTGCTGCGCAAAATCGGGTCTGCCGTGTACGAGGTTTATGGAACTTATACGCTGGAAGATGAAGGTGAAGCCACGCAAGCTTTCGTAAACAGCCGATTGGTCGGTACGAATACGGTGTGGCTGCTGCCTAACGAACGTCCGGTTTATTTGAAAAATATATTGTGGTACCGGGTCAACGCACAAGAGGAAATCGTACGCGCATTTGAGCTCACGGACTGGTGGTTTACCTGCGCAATTGCGGAGCAGAACAAGCCGGTGGAGGAGTACCGTTATTTCCTTAACTATACGGAGGAGAATGCCGGTGCGGTACTGTATATAACCGCTGCAGATCCGCAGCATTTCAAGGCAGCAGTCGTGCCGAGGCTGAAGGAGCTGCTCGGGGAAGAGCTGGAGATTGTGGGCTGATAAGCAATTGAAGATATGAGGTTGAAGCTTAACGATGTCGCGCATCGTTAAGGAGTAGGCTGGGGCAACATTTAGAGGGCTTAACAATACGGCGTATCGTTAAGCTCGAATTATTAGAGCGAAAAGCTGCAAAAGAGTACATTTTTCCTAGTCTTAACGATGTCGCGCATCGTAAAGGAATGGACAATGGCAAGTTTCGAGGAGCTTAACGATGCTGCGCATCGTTAAGCTTCCCTAAGGATAGAAACGAAAATAAGACCCTCGGAGGGTCTTATTTTCGTTTCAGCGCTATATCGCGTAGCGGTTATGCAAGGTCTCCGCCATTTCGCGGACCTGTTCGGCCGTCGGCAGGATTAGGCTGCCAACAGAGGGCTGGCCTTCCTGGGCGGCCTTGATGACCTGCCTTACAGCGGCTGCGAACGCAAGCGAGGCATCCGCCCCCAGCCCGGCAAGCTCCTCCAGGCTGGCGGTGCTGTCCGCCGTAACGACGGGGAAGTCGGCCGCATCCGCGCCTGCCGCCGCAATATCATAGAACGAGCGGACCAGCCGGGCACGCTCCGCGCCGGAACCCTCCGCCACGATAAAGGCTTGAATGATGACGGCATTGACCTGGCGCCGCTGGGCAATGCCGCAGAACTTGTAGCCGCCGATGCTCAGATCGAAATCGCCGGGGCAATAAGCGCCGCTGATCTCGCCTTTGTCGACCTGCCTGCCCGATGCTTGCAGCGCCAGCCGAATGAGCTCGTACATCTGCTCGAAGTTGTCGTGAAAGTGGAAATCTAGCACGTCGCTTTTCGGCAAGATTAACGACAGGTTCACAACGCCGTTATCCAGCGGAACAGCGGCTCCGCCGGAATTGCGAACCGCGGTGTCCCATCCGGCCGTTTCCAGCAAATCACGGGCTGCGCCGGCTCTCGGCAGGCGGCTGTCTCTCAGTCCCATGATGAAGGCGCGGGGATGGCGCCACATATGGCATACGGCCGGTCCGCCTCTTCCGGTGTTTCTGCACAGCAGCTCGTCCAAGGCAAAGGCATACAGCGGATCTTCCTCCGAGAAATCATTCATTCTGTCCAGCAGGACAAGCCCCCGATCCCCAAGCTGCCCGATAGCGCTCCATTTCATCTTTCGTATCTTCCTTTCCTGCCAATTCCCATACTCCCATCATACTGATCCCTTCCCGCCAAAACAAGATTTGCCGGGCAACCGCCACATATCCGCCGCTGCCTGCCGGGTAGCCTGTACGGAGCAAGCGCTCTATGAATATACTGCTTCTAAGCGAGGCAAGTTGATAGGTCGGAGGATGATTGAGCAGTGACTAATATGAAGACGATTTTGGAGGCACTGCCTCCGCGTCAGGTTAACAATAAGCTGTTTATCGGGCCGTTTACGATGGGCACGCCAATCGTGCTGTCTTGGACGGAAAATACGATTGGTACGATTGGCAAGTTCTGTTCGGTATCGAACACCGCAACGATATTTCTGGGAGGCAATCATCACTACGAATGGATCAGCTCGTTCCCTTTTACCGCGTATATGACGCAGTATTTTACGGAAGGCGCTTATTCCAATGGTAATGTTACGATCGGCAATGACGTGTGGATTGGGCATTACGCCACGATATTGTCCGGCGTTACGATTGGCCACGGGGCAATTGTAGGCACGCATGCGCTGGTAACGAAGGACGTACCTCCTTATGCCATCGTTGGCGGGAATCCTGCCCGCGTCATCAAGTATCGTTTTCCGCCCGATGTCATCGAGAGACTGCTTCAGGTGAAATGGTGGGATTGGGAGGTGCAGCAGATCGAAGCGGCCGTTCCGCTGCTTCAGCAGGCCAATCTGAAGCCTTTCTTCCGTTACTGTACGAGACTAGGCAAATAGGGGGAAGAGAAGAGCATGCCTACCGGCATGCTCTTTTTCACTGATTCTATGGGGATTACTACCGACCTTATAAAAATAGCATTTACACCTTCTGTAAGTTCCTGTAAAATCCAATTCAACGACGAAATTTGACAGCGGTTACATTAAAAGCGGCATATGGATGCCTGAAGAAAAAGGGGTTGGGGAGAATGACGGATTCTGCTCACGAAGTCAGGGATTACGCGGAAGAGCAGACCTTGCTTCGGGTGGATGGGCTCAAGCGTACATTTGGACGCGGTTCCGGCGCTGCGGTTGTTCTGCAGGGCGTTAATCTATCTATTGCGCGCGGACGTCTGGTTGCTTTGAAGGGGAGATCGGGTTCAGGCAAAACAACGCTGCTAAATCTCCTTGGAGCATTGGATTCGCCCACGGAAGGGACTGTGGATTTCGACGGCATTGCGCTTAGCGGGCTGTCCGACAAGGCACGGGGGGATATCCGCAGGACGCAGATGGGGCTGATCTTCCAATCCTTCGCGTTATTTCCTCTTATGTCTGCTTACGAGAATGTGGAATTCGCCATGCGTATAGCCGGCGTTCCGGCATCGGCGAGGAAGGAAGCGGCCCTGCAGGCGCTTGATTACGTCGGCCTGAAGCCGCGGATGCATCACCGCCCCTTCGAGATGTCCGGGGGCGAGCAGCAGCGGACGGCGATCGCCCGGGCGATTGCCCACAAGCCTAAGCTGCTCCTAGCTGACGAGCCTACGGCGGAGCTCGACAGCCGGACCGGGCTGCACATATTAAGCGTGCTGCGCAATCTTGTGCGGGAAGAGGGCATGACGGTCGTCATGACGACGCATGACCCGGCGATCATGGAAATCGTGGATGAAGTCTATGAACTGGAGGATGGAACCATTGTTGAAGCTGCGAAATTATAGTTTAGCTTTAGCCTTGAGCGTTAGCTTGTCCCTGCTTGCGGGCTGCTCGCTTATCCCGAATGAGGAGGAGCCTCTGAAGCCGCCGCTCGTAAAGCCGGCGGAGCAGAATTATTCAACCGATGAGGTGAAGACGGGCGATATCCGCCGTGAAGTAAAAGGCTCGGGCGTGTTCGAATCGACGGCAAGCGAATACGCCCAATTCAAATCGCAGGGCGGACGGCTGAAGAAGCTGTACGTTTCCTCTGGCGATACGGTCAAGAAAGGCGATTTGCTGGCCGAGCTTGTCGTAGACGGTCTGGACGTGCAGACGCTCGAGCAGAAGTTGGCGGCGGAGCGGGCCGAATACGCCTTGAAGCAAGCGAAGCAGGGCGGCAATGCGCAGGAGATCCATATCGCCCAGCTGCAGCTGGAGATTGAACAGCTGAAGCGGGACAAGCTGGAGCAGACCGCCGAACAGAGCAAGCTGAGGGCAACGATGGACGGCCAGGTCATCTTTGTCGAGGAGCTGGCAGAGGGAGATTTCGTGCAGCCTTACCAGACGCTTGTCCGGGTGGCGGATCCAACCAAGCTGCGTTTTTCCTATCGTTCTTCGGATGCCGGCAGCATCGGCGAGGTCCAGGTGGGCATGAACGCGGTGATTACGGCCGGCAAAAATTTCGAAACGACCGGCAAGGTCGTGCAGACGCCGTCCTCCGCCCCGCTGACAACCGATCCCGACCTTAAATCCAAATACAGCAGCACGCTTTACGTGAATGTCGGCAAGCTTCCGGAAGGGGCGGAGATCGGCTCAAGCGCCAACGTATCCATCGTTCTCATGGAGCATAAGAATGCGGTTCTCATTCCGAAGAGCGGGCTCCGTTCCTATCTGGGACGCACGTTTGTCCGCGTGCTGGACGGAAAAGCTTTGCGGGAAGTGGATGTGGAGGTAGGCATTCAATCGGCAACGGAGGTGGAAATCGTCCGCGGGCTGAAGGAAGGCCAGACAATCGTTCTGAACTAATTCATTTTTTTCGCGAAGTGGAGGCTTACCTGTGGCTTTATTGTCCATGATAGTGCGTAAAATGACGCAAAACAAATGGCTGGAGCTCAGCCTTCTGATCGGACTTGTCCTGACGGTCGGCTTGGTCTCCAGTATTCCGACGTATACGGAAGCCATCCTGTCCCGCATGCTGGTGAAGGAGCTGGAGGCTTCGCAGCTGAGCTCCTACCCGGGTACGATGAATATGAAATTTACGTATATCGGCGTGAACAACGCGGAGCAGCGCATCAAGCAGATGCAGGCGAATGAACGGTTTATGACGGGCAAAGTGCTTCCGATGATCCCGGTGGATCTGATCGAGAAAACCTCCGACTTATACACATCCGCCTTTGATCTTAGTCTTGATCAGGCTCCGCCTCCGGGCGAGAAGAAAAAGATATACCGCACGAGCTTGACCAGCGTCAAAGACCTCGAGCAGCATATTAAGCTGATCGACGGTCGGATGCCGGCGGATAAGCCGGTCGACGGCGTATACGAGGTGCTCGTGACGGAAAAAGGCCTGAGCACGCTGCGTACGGTACTCGGCACGGTGTTTGTCTTCGAGGATCTCAATAAAAATGAAGTCAAGGTAAAGCCGGTTGGCGTCATGACGAAGAAGGAGGACGATGATCTTTTCTTCCTGTCCCCGGATCTGGGAGGATTCACGAGTTCCCTTATCATGAACAGCGACGTGCTGGATAAGGAGTTTATCCAGACGCACCGCCTGCTTGTCAATTCGAACGCTTGGCATATCGTACCGAAATATCAGGATCTGGAGCTCCGCAATATTGACGGTTATCTGAAGGCTGCCGAAACCATGAAGGCCCAGGTAAAAGCCAATTACCATTACACGCTTGAAGCGCAGTATGTCGACGTTATCGATCGTTATTTCAAGAGCTCCGATAATTTGCGCATTCTGATGTGGTCGCTCAACGTCCCCGTGCTTGCGATGCTTGGCCTGTACGTCTTTATGGTATCGAATCTGATCACGAACCGGCAGAAGACCGAAATTGCCGTTCTGCGCAGCCGCGGGGCCGCCCGCTGGCAGATTATGCTGTCCTACCTGGCGGAATATACGCTGCTTGGCGCGGTAGCGGTCGCCGCGGGGCCGCCGCTCGGCATGTTCTTGACCAAGGTGCTGGGCTCCTCGAACGGCTTTATGTCCTTCGTTCAGCGCTCCGGCATCCGCGTTCATCTCAACAGCGAGGTCTATTTGTATGCGGCAGCGGCAGCGGTTACCGCTCTAATCGTCATGCTAGTGCCGGTCATTTTTGCGACCAAAACCACCATTGTCGGGCATAAGCAGCAGCTGGCCCGCATGCGGCAGACGCCGTTTTGGCATAAGCTGTTCCTTGACGTGATTGCCCTTGCCGTGTCTTTGTACGGTCTTAAAGTTTTCCACGAGCGGATGAAGACGCTGCAGACGCTTGGCCTCGATAATGAAGCGCTGCATATCGATCCGCTGCAGTTCGCGGTGCCCGCCTTATTTATTTTGGGCGGAGGCATGCTGCTGCTAAGGGTATACCCTTATTTCCTGCGATTAATCTATTGGATCGGGCGCAAATGGTGGCCGCCTTCGATGTATGCGACGCTTATTCAGGTCGGACGATCGAGCGCGGGTTATCAGTTCCTGATGGTCTTCCTCATGATGACGATCGCTACCGGCATGTTTAGCGCAAGCGCTGCCCGCACCATCAATCATAACGGCGAAGACCGGATCCGGTATGCGAGCGGGGCGGATGTAGTCCTTCAGGCGAACTGGCCAAACGACAAGCCGCCCGAAAATCCGGGAGGAGGTCCCCAGCAGCAACAGGCGGCCGTCACGCTGACGAAGCCGGTCATCCACTATTCGGAGCCGCCTTTCGAGCCTTATACCCAGCTTGCCGGCGTTGAGAGCACGGCAAAAGTACTGATCCATGACAATGCATCCTACAGCACCGAGGAAGGCTCCGGCTCCGCCAAGCTGGTCGGAATCGATACGGATGAATTCGGTCAGACGGCTTGGTTCCGCGACGGTCTGCTGGATTATCCTTTCTATGATTATTTGAATCTGATGGCTGCGGCGCCTAATGCGGTGCTGATCTCGAAAACCTTGGCCGACGAGAATAAGCTGAAGGCCGGCGATACGGTCTGGGTAGGCTGGGATGGCATCGATATGCAGCCGTTTGTCGTATATGGGGTGTTGGACTATTTCCCAACCTTTAATCCGAATCCGCGGGATGCGGAAACGCCGGCGCCTAAGCTGATTGTGGGCAGCCGTCTGCAAATTCAGACGTATTTGTCGCTTGAGCCCTACCAGGTATGGCTGAAGATGAAGCCGGGCGCAAGCGTAAACGATTTGTACCGGGATATCGAAGACAAAAAGCTAAGCATTGTTGATATATCCGACATGAAGAGCAAGCTGACTACGGCCAAATCGGATCCGTTCCTGATGGCGGTTAACGGCACCTTAACGCTTGGTTTTATTATCTCGCTTGTCATCAGCTTTGCGGGCTTCCTGCTTTATTGGACGCTGGTGCTGCGCGGGCGGATGCTGCAAAACGGGATTATGCGGGCCATGGGCTTGTCCTTGCGCCAATTAATCGGGATGCTGACGGTCGAGCAGCTGCTGACGTCCGGGGCCGCGATTGCCATCGGTCTGGTCACGGGGCTGACCGCAAGCCGCTTGTTTGTTCCTCTGTTCCAGAATGCTTTTGACGCGAAGCAGCTGGTACCGCCGTTTAAAGTAATGGTCGACCCGATTGATTCTATCCGGATCTACGTCTTTGTGGGATCAACCATTCTGATCGGCCTTATTATTCTGGGCTACATGCTCTCGCGCCTCAAAATCCATCAGGCTATTAAGCTGGGGGAGGATTAACCGTTGATCCATTGCGAAGGTTTGGTCAAAATTTACAAGGCAAACGAACTGGAAGTGTTCGCGCTGCAAGGCCTTGACCTCCATGTGGAGGCCGGGGAGCTGATGGCGATTATCGGCAACAGCGGCAGCGGCAAATCCACGCTTTTGAATATGCTGGGCGGGCTTGACCGTCCGACGGCAGGCAGTCTGACGGTGGACGGCAAGGATCTGATGAAGTTCAAGGAACGGGACTTCGTGAAATACAAGCGGGAAAGCGTAGGCTTCGTCTGGCAAAATAACGCCAGGAACCTGATTCCTTACCTGACCGCGCAGCAAAATGTCGAGCTGCCGATTCTGCTGAACGGCCGCCGCAAGCAGCAGCGGGCGCGCGAGCTTCTCGAAGCGGTGGGATTATCCCACCGCGCCCATCATAAGCTGCAGCAGCTGTCCGGCGGGGAGCAGCAGCGGGTGGCGATCGCCATCGCGCTGGCCAATCATCCGCGGCTGCTGCTGGCCGACGAGCCTACCGGCTCGGTCGATACGAGGATGGCGGCGCAAATTCTGGAGTTGTTCCGCACGCTTAACCGGGAGCTGGGGCTTACGGTCGTTATCGTAACCCATGATCCGGAGCTGGCCCGCAAGGTGGACCGCGTGGTAGCGATCCGGGACGGCAAAATCTCTTCGGAGATGCTGCGCCGCAAATCGTATATGGAGGAGCTTGCCGAGCTGGCGGAGGATGAGGCGGAGAGGGAATCTCATGTCGAGTATGCCGTGCTGGACAAAGCAGGCCGCCTCCAAGTGCCGCATGGCTATTTGGAGGCGGCTGGATTCAAGGATCACCGCAAGGCGCGGGTCCAGCTGGAGAACGGCAGAATTATGCTGTCTCCGCCAGAAGAGGGTTAACGAAAGGGAATGCGGATTTCGACGCAGGTCCCTTCGCCGGGCTTGCTGTCGTACCGGATCGTTCCTTTATGATGCTGGATAATTTGATGACTGATCATAAGGCCGAGGCCGTTGCCCTCGGTCTTTCGCGTGAAGAAAGGCTCGCCGAGCCGCGCAAGGTCCTCCTCGGGGATACCCACTCCTTGATCCTTGATCCGGATCAGAATGTTCTCTTCCGATTCCCGCGCAAGCTCCAGCGTCAGCTCGCCGCCGTCCGGCATAGCTTCCATGCCGTTTTTCATCACATTCACAAGCACCTGCTTAAGCTGGTTGGATTCGCATCGAAGAGGCGGAACCCCGGGCTCCAGACAAGTGATCATCTGAACGTTATGAATATTGGCCTCGGAGTCCAACAGAACGATAATATCATTCATGATCGCATACAAATCCGCTTCCTGATAACGATCGGCCTGCGGCTTCGCGAATACGAGAAACTCGCTTACGATGAGGTTAATCCGGTCTAGCTCCGAAAGCATGATGTTCAAGTAAGATTTGTCCAGTCTGCTGTCCTTCTGCATCAGCTGAACGAAGCCGCGCAGGGTGGTAAGGGGGTTGCGGACTTCATGGGCGACGCCCGCCGCAAGCTGCCCGACAACCGACAGCTTCTCCGACCGGCGCATGATTTCCTCCGTCCGTTTGCGCTCGGCAATATCCCTCGCAATGGATGCGTAAGCGACAAAATATCCGCGTTCGTCCCGAATGCCGGACAACGTAATGCTCACTTCAACCGGCTGCCCGTCTTTGCGGTACAGAACGGTCTCATAGTCTGTTACCTGCCCGCCGTTCAGAATGGTTTTTCCTTTCTCGCTAAGCTCGGCCAAAATCTCGGGTTTAAACATGGGCAGCTTCTGTCCGGCAGCCTCCGCCAGCGTCCAGCCGAACATCGTCTCAAAGGCCTTGTTCGCATCTATCGTTCTGCCCTCAAGATCCACGACATGAATGGCGTCGGAGGTATTGTTGATGAAGGACTCCAGATACTGCTTCGTATGGAGAAGCTCCTTGGCCGCAGCGGTAAGCTGCGTCTGGTAACTGTGCAGATTGGAGCTCATGGCGTTGACCTGCGAAGCTAACGCGCCAAACTCGTTATTGCTGTCGATAACGATCTGTTCGCCGAAGTTGCCCCGCGAGATATCGTGGACCCGCTGCATAATCATCTCCAATGTCCGGATCATGAATCCGGCAATAAAGGAGCTGCAGGCGACGGCAGCGCCCATCAGGCAAAGCGAGATCAGAATTTGAATAAACAGCTGATGATACAAAGGCTGCTTGATGGCTGCATAATTGATGTTCACGACAATGACGGATTTGCTTGTCCCCGACATCGGGATAAAGCTCTTCAACACTTTATGGCCATGAATTTTTGCTTTTGTCGTGACAATCGCCCCGGTCTGATCGGCTTTCATCAGATTGGTGTAATCATGGAGATCGACGTAATTGTACCGGCCGAATATCATGCTCTTGTTATCCAGCTTGTAGGGAGGTACATTATCCTTCATTAAAATAACTTGGGGATCTTTATAAAAGGCCGGACTGAACCCGGAAATTTCAAGAATGGAAGGGTTATCCGCAATGATCTGCTGTGCAATGGCATCGCTGCTCTTCAAGTTTTCCAGATTAAAGAATGCACCGGCATGGACAATCGGATTGATCAGGTAGTTGGTTTTGTCATTATAATAAAAGCCCAATTTATTGACGTCATTCAAATCGGAAGGAATGATCGTAATCGGCGGAGACCAGAAATGATTCAGCTTCTGTCCTTGGGGAATGATGACCTGGCGCATTTCGAACAGCTGGCTGAATGCGGTATACCAATAACCTAGCGCTTTGGAGCTTGCCCCAATCGCCTTGGGATTGGAGGACTTCTGAGCAGTGATGTCGTCTCCGTCCTTCGCCCAGAGCGTAATATAGTCCACGCCCAGCTCCTGGCTCAGCATGACGAGCTGCCCGTTCGTAATCTTGTTGATATCGGGACCCAGCTTGCGTTGCGCGGAGATGGAAGCGAGCCGAAGCTTCTCGCCGACGGAATCCTCGATCAGCTGCTTGGATCTTTGCGCGGCGTCAAGGGTTTCGCCAATCTGCTTGGCGATGCCCACCATTTGCTGCTCGGCGTCCCTTTGCAGCTGGGAAGAGGTGGAGAAGTAGTAAATCGATAAGTTTAGGCTTAGGATGACAATGACGGTAAGCGATATGAACCAGGCCAGCTTGGTCTTGATAGACAAACGGTATTCCTCCTGAAGGTGCACAGCAATAGGATTATTTTACATATGGAATCTAGTATATCGCAGTTGGGAGAGCAGGAACATAGCGGATTGTGTCGAAACTATCGATTAATTGTTAAATAGAAAAAGAGCATCCTCCAACCCGAGGCTGCTCTTTCTGTTTTGAAGCGTAAAACGCACTAATGCTCTTTGCGGCGCATAACCAGGGCGGCTGCCCCTACAATGATCAGCGCGATAGCGAGGAACGGACGTACAACCTCTACTTGATTGAGGAATGTTCCAAGCGAGAACACGGCGAAGAACAACAATCCCAGCACGAGCAGGATGTTGATCGGAATCAGCAGCCACTTGTTGCGGTTGCCGAACCAGTAGAACTCGAAGAGGCCGGCTGCAACCGCGACGATAAAGCCGGGCCACATATACTCCCAGTTATTGAAGAGCATGGCGATCTGCGACGTCACGCCGGACACCAGCAGGATACCGCCCGGGATCAGGACGCCGATCCCTTTTCTCCCCGTCATGGAAAAATAAAGCCAGTGGAAGAACAGACCAAGCGGGATTACGAACAAGCTTGGCCAGAAGTAGCCGAACAGGTTACCCGGTCCGAAATGCATTCCCTTATTCAACAGTAAGTATGCTCCGAGAAGAATAAATACAGGGCCAAGAATGGTCCTTTTATTCATTGCGCTCATCTCCTTTAGGTACAGCATATCATGCGGGTTTTTGGAAGTCCTCATTCTTTAGGCTACAACCGGAACCCGACTAAAGTCCAGTCCTGTAAAAAATTCGTCGTATTAGTCATAATCTCACAGATTACGACATTTTACACCTCTTGTAGGATTCTATGAAAGCGCTATTATTAAGGTATAAAGAAACAGGAGGTGATTACGATGAGCCATGAAGAAGAAGTCGTTCAAGCAGCAGCTGAGGAAGCTGTTGAAGAATCCGCTGAAGAGGTTGTTGCGGCTGCCGAAGAAGAGGTAGTTGAAGCAGCTGAAGAAGAAGCGGCGGTAGCCGAAGAAGAGGCTGCTGATTCCGAGGAAGAAGAGACTGATGCTGAAGAAGCATCCGATGACGAAGCAGAAGAACAATGATTACGGTCATTTTATAAAATATAGCGGTTTTTCAATAACCCCCTCCGGACCCGGAGGGGGTTATTTTCGCTTGCGCAAGGGATATAGTATTTGCATGTAAGCTTGTCGCTTTGGTATGCTCATTATTGAACACCATATAAGGGAGAAGCACACATGATTATTATTAAGACGGAAGCGGAAATCAACCGCATGCATGAAGCCGGCAAGATTTTGGCCGAAATCCATAGACAAATCGCGAAGTTAATCGCACCGGGCATTACGACCCACGAGATTGATCAATTCGCCGAGAAGCTGATGAAGCAATATGGCGCGACACCGGAACAGAAGGGCTACAAAGGCTATCAGTACGCAACCTGCGCATCGGTCAACGATGTCATCTGTCACGGCTTTCCGAAGAAGGAGAAGCTGAAGGACGGCGACATCGTAACGATCGATATGGTCGTTAACCTGAACGGCTGGCTGGCAGACTCCGCCTGGTCCTATCCGGTAGGCAATGTCTCCGAAGAAGCGGACCGCTTGCTGCGCGTGACTAAAGAATCCCTTTATAAAGGGATCGAAAAAGCCGTTGCCGGCAACCGGATCGGGGACGTGTCCCATGCGATCCAGGCTTATGCCGAGGCCGAAGGCTTCTCGGTTGTCCGCGATTTCATCGGACATGGCATCGGGCAAGAGATGCACGAGGATCCGCAGGTGCCGCATTACGGGCCGCCTAACAAAGGTCCGCGGATTAAGGAAGGGATGGTCTTCACCATTGAGCCGATGCTGAATGTGGGAACCTACCAAATGAAGATCGACGCGGACGGCTGGACGGCGCGCACAAGAGACGGCAAGCTGTCCGCCCAGTATGAGCATACGATTGCGATTACGGCGAACGGTCCGGTTATTCTGACCGAGCAATAACAATTAGCCGCGAATAAGGGGATACGGGTTGAATGGCTGAGGCCATCATCCCGTATCCCCTTTTTTTACATCCGTTCAGGCCCTTTCTGAACGAAAGAAAACCTTACATAATTAGTAATAAAATTACAAAATAATTGCGTGACAATTCAGATTACTTCCCCTAAAATGAGGAAAATGATGCCGCCGTCATCCAGTTATTTCATCTCTGTGTAAGGTGAGCATCGACAAATAGGGATAGATAGGGAGGATTTTGCTTTGGTGAAGTCAAGTAAATCAACATGGAAGCGGACACTCTCGGCTGTTGTGGCAGCAGGCTTAACGGTGTTGCCGTTGCCCGCGGCCGCGTCTGCGGCAGACAGCGGGACTACGGTTGAGCTGCGGATTATGGAGACGACGGACCTGCACGTAAATATCGTGAACTACGATTATTTCGCGGACAAGCCTACGGACGAGTACGGCTTTGCCAAGACGGCGACCTTGATCAAGCAAGCGCGGGAGGAAGCGGCGAACAGTCTCCTGTTCGATAACGGGGATTTGATTCAAGGCAACCCGCTTGGCGACTATGTGGCGACGGTGGACCCTCTGAAGCAGGGGGAGACGCATCCCGTGTACAAAGCGCTTAATCTGCTTGATTACGATGCGGGAAATATCGGCAACCATGAATTCAACTACGGGCTTGATTTCCTGAAAAATTCGATTGGCGGAGCCGACTTTCCTTACGTAAACGCGAACGTGTATATCGATGACGGCGATAAAGACGAGACGAATGACAAGAACTATTTTACCCCTTATCTTATTCTCGACAAGGAAGTGAAGGACGAGACCGGCGCCGTTCATAAGCTGAAGGTTGGCGTTATCGGTTTTGTGCCGCCGCAGATTCTGCAGTGGGATAAAGCCAAGCTGGAAGGCAAGGTTATAACGAAGGATATCGTGAAGACCGCCGAAAAATTCGTGCCGGAGATGAAAGCCAAGGGAGCCGATATTATTATCGCGATTCCGCATTCCGGCTTTGAGGATATTCCGCAGACGGATCAGATGGAAAACTCGGTGCTCTACTTAAGCAAAGTGAAGGATATTAACGCGATCCTGTTCGGCCATGCGCACAAGGTATTTCCGGACAAGTCGTTTGAAGGGAAGACTGGCGTTGATCTGACGAAAGGGACGATTAACGGAGTGCCGGCCGTTGAACCGGGCTTCTGGGGCAACAATCTTGGCATTATTGATCTGAAGCTGCAGCTGGCAGACGGCAAATGGACCGTTGCGGATTCGAAAACAGCGGTGAAGCCGATCTTCGATACGGTGAACAAGAAGCCGCTGGTTGACGCGGATCAGGAAGTTCTGGATGCGGTAGCCGAGGACCATCAGCATACGCTGGATTACGTTCGCGGACCGGTAGGGACAACGACGGCTCCGATAAACAGCTTTTTTGCGCTGGTGCAGGATGACCCGTCGATTCAAATCGTGACCAATGCGCAGAAATGGTACGTGGAGAAGCAGCTACAGGGGACCGATTACGAAGGGATTCCGGTCTTGTCGGCAGGGGCGCCGTTTAAGGCGGGCGGTCGGCAAGGTCCCGCTTATTACACCAACATTCCCGCGGGCAGCATCGCGATTAAGAACGTAGCCGACCTGTATCTGTATTCCAACACGGTGAATGCGGTGCTTGTAACCGGAGCGGAGCTGAAGGAATGGCTGGAATGGTCGGCTGGCCAGTTCAATACGATTGACCCGGCTTCGAGGGAGAAGCAGGAGTTGATCAACTATGATTTCCCTACTTACAACTTTGACGTTATCGACGGGGTGACTTACCAGATCGACGTCTCGAAGCCCGCGAAATATAAAGCTGACGGGACGGTATTAAACGCGAAGTCCAGCCGGATTGTGAATCTGAAATACGAGGGAAAACCTATTGATCCGGCGAAGAAATTCGTCGTTGCGTCTAACAACTACCGCGCTTCGTCCAGCAAGTTCGCGAATCCGGACGGCAAGCGGATTATACTGGCTTCGCCGGACGAGAACCGCCAGGTCATCATTGACTATATTCGCTCGTTCAAGACCATTAACCCGACAGCGGACGGCAACTGGTCGCTTGCGCCGATCAACGACAAGGTGAATGTTGCCTTTAAGACTTCGCCGGATGCGAAAGCTGCGGCAGCAGAAGTCAAATCGCTTTCTTACGTTGGCTCAACGGAAGACGGTTACTCGGAGTTTAAGTTAAGCTTTGCGGCTCCGGCAACAACTGTTCCCAAGCCGCCTGCGAAGCCCGATCCGAAGCCGCCAGTGAAACCGGAACCGCCTGCGAAGCCGGAGCCAAAGCCCGATCCGAAGCCGGAGGCTCCTGCCGATATCGTCTACACGGTGAAGAAGGGCGATACGTTATGGGAGATTGCCCGTAATTACGGCACAACCTGGCAGCAGCTTGCGAAATACAATAAGCTGAAAAATCCGAATCGGATTTACGTAGGCCAAAAGCTTCTTATACCGACAGGCAAATAAGAGGTGAAATCAAGATGACTCCCGAATATGTTCGGGAGTCATCTTTCATTTATCTGCTTAAAAAGGAGCGGTTAGGATGCACGAATTGTATTTGCGCAGGGAAGGGACTTCCCATCGCGATTCCAGTTGGGACAGAACCGGAGGCAATCGGGATTTTCTGGAGATTAAAGCCGGAACGACGGCGGTGATCTCCGATATCGAAGGCTCCGGCATTATCAAGCATATTTGGATGACGATTGGCGCCCGGGACAAATACGCCTTCCGCAAAGTGCTGATCCGCATGTATTGGGACGGAGAAGCCGAGCCTAGCGTGGATTCCCCCGTTGGCGATTTCTTTGGGGTTGGGCATGGCGTGGCCAGCCACTATGTGTCCATGCCGCTTAATATGATTACGACCCAAGGCGTGGTGGAGAATAAAGCGGCCATGAACTGCTTCTTCGAAATGCCCTTCCGCCAAAGCGCGCGGATCGAGATCGTCAACGAATGCGAGAACGATATGGTGCTTTACTTCTACGTGGACTACGTGAAGCAGCCGGTGTCCGAGGACAGCTTCTATTTCCATGCCTCATGGAGAAGGGAGAATCCGACCAAGGGTACGGCGGATCTTGACCAGCTTAAGGCGGAGCAGGATCGGCAGCATAAGCCGAATTACGCGCAAGACGATAAGGTGAGCGAGATGAAGAATCTGACGGGCGACGAGAACTACGTCCTGCTGGATGCCGAAGGCGAAGGCCATTACGTAGGCTGCAACCTGAGCATTGATCACATCAACCCCGTTCCGGGCTTCAGCTGGCCGGGCGAAGGGGATGACATGTTCTTCATTGACGGCGAGCCTTGGCCGCCGCGCCTGCATGGCACGGGGACGGAGGATTATTTCTGCGCCGCTTGGGGTTATCCGTCCGGTCAATATTACGCGCCTTATCACGGATTGTCGCTATACGCCCCGATTCGGGAGAACGGCGATGCGTGGAAGGAGAGCAATACGATTTCGTTTAACGATTATTCCGGCAAAATGACGCAATACCGCTATCATATAACTGATCCGATTATTTTCAGAAAATCCATACGATTCAGCATCGAACACGGGCATGCCAACTGTCAGGCCAATGACTATTCGTCCGTTGCGTATTGGTATCAGCGCGAGCCGCATAAGGCTTTCCCGGAGATGCTGCCCGTAGAGCTTCGGCTGCCGCTTGCCGAGAAGGAAAGCGCGAGACGGTTCTACCGCACCTTTTAATTTTTATAAAGGAACAGCTCATCCGGGGATGGGCTGTTTTTTTGGTATTGTCCATCCGTTCAGGTTGCGTTAGTCTGTAGGAAGAAGCAGGTACAGCATGCCGCAGGCTGCGGAAGAAATGGAGAACCAGGGCAATGACGGGCAGAAGCAGCGCCGGACGGCGCAACGTAGGCATCTTCGCGCATGTGGATGCGGGGAAAACAACAACGACCGAGCATATGCTGTTTGTCAGCGGACGGACGCGTGCGCTTGGCAGCGTAGACGCGGGGACGGCATTAACGGATTGGCTGGATGTGGAGAAGGAGCGGGGCATCTCGGTACGGGCGGCAACCACCTCCTTCGTATGGCGGGATACAACGATTAATCTTGTGGATACGCCGGGGCATGTCGATTTCCTGTCGGAGGTGGAGCGTTCGCTTCGGGTGATGGACGGCGCCGTGCTGATCGTATCCGCGGTGGAAGGCGTGCAGGCGCAAACGGAGATGATCTGGAGCGCGCTGCGCAAGCTGGGTATTCCGACGATTATTTATATCAATAAAATGGACCGGATCGGCGCTGACCGCGAAGCGGTATTGCGGGATATCCGCAGCTATCTGACTCCGGATTTGATAGAGGTACAGTATCCGATCGGAAACGAGCAGCAGTTCGCGGGCTCTGCGGATTCGTGGGGAACGGATGCCGATGAGGAAGCAAGAACCGCATTGGTGGAAGCGATTGCGGAACGGAATGAGGAGCTGCTTCAGCAATATATAAGCGGCGAAGCCGAGGATTGGAAAAGCCATGCTTCCGGAATGACGAAGCGGGCGGAGCTGTTCCCGGTATTGTACGGCGCATCCGGAAGAGGAATCGGCGTAAATGAGCTGATGGATGCCGTCATCGATTATTTGCCTGAGCCAGGCGGGAATCAGGAAGCGCCGCTGTCCGGTATTGTGTTCAAGATCGAGCGCGATAAGACGATGGGGCGCATGGCTTTTGTCCGGCTGTACGAAGGGACGATGCGCAACCGGGACGTGATCCGGAATCATACGCAGAATATCGAGGAAAAGGTCACGCAAATCCGCAAGGTGGAGGGCAGCCGCTCGGAGGATCTTGGCACGCTGGAAGCAGGCGATATCGCGGCCGTATGCGGCATGTCGCATGTGAGGATCGGCGATATTATCGGCGATCCGGGTGCCGTGCCGGAGGAAGTGCGGCTTGCGGTGCCGCTGCTTACGGTACAGGCGCATTGGGCCGATCAGCAGCAGTATCCCGCCGTTGTGGCGGCGCTTCAAGAGCTGTCGGACGAGGATCCGCTGCTGGACGTGCAGTGGCTGCAGGATGAGCGGGAGCTGCACGTGAAGGTGATGGGCCCGATTCAGCTCGAGATTCTGACAAGCGTGCTCGAGAACCGGTATGGCCTGCAGGTGAGCTTCGGCCAGCCGTCGGTCATCTACAAGGAGACGCCAAGCCAGCCGGGCGAAGGCTATATCGCGTATCTGATGCCGAAGCCTTGCTGGGCAATCCTCCGGTTCCGCATTGAACCGGGCGAGCGCGGAAGCGGGCTTCGTTACGAAGCGTTTGTCCGCTCGGAGGATCTGCTTCCGCAATACCAGAACGAGGTGGCAAGACGCGTGCCGGAGGCACTGCAGCAGGGGCTGAAGGGCTGGGAGGTCGTTGACCTGAAGGTTACGCTGATCGAAGGCCAGCATCATGTGTGGCATACGCATCCGCTTGATTTTGTCGTGGCGACGCCAATGGCCATTATGAACGGACTGGATTCGGTGGGCACAAAGCTGCTAGAGCCGGTGCTCCAATTCCGAATCGTTGTACCGGAGGAGAACGGAGGCCGCGTCATGAATGATATTGTCCTTATGCGGGGGACGTTCGAGGCGCCAACGCTGCAAGGCGACCGGCTTCTTATCGAAGGGCGCGTGCCGGCGGCAACGTCGCTCGAATACTCGATGGAGCTGAACTCGCTCACGAAGGGGCGCGGCACGATGGCGACCTTCTTCGCGGGGTATGAAGAGTGCCCGCCCGATGTAGAGGCGGAACGGACACGGCGCGGCGTGAATCCGCTGGATCAGTCCAAATATATATTAAGCGTCCGCAAGGCGCTGCAAGGATAAGAAAAGCTGGCCGCAACCCGTGCAAGGGGGCGGCCAGCTTCTTTATTAATACACATAGTGGACAAGCAGGTAAGTCGCAGCCGAGAGCAGCACGGTAGCGGCTGCCATCGCGGCAAGCGGGCGCAGCGCTTTGTCTTTAAGGGCTCGCAGATCCACGTTCAGGCCAAGGCCAACCATAGCCATCGCAAGCAGGAACGACGGGGCATTCAGCAGCTGATCGGTTACATGGGCCGGCAGCTCTAGAGGTGTGCCGGGCGACAGGCTCCCGAAGAGGCTCATAGCCGCGAAGCCAAGCAGGAACCACGGGAAGGCAATGGTTGCTCCAGAGGCGTTATTGCCCTTGTTCCTGCGTTTCATGATCAGCATCAGAATAAAGCTGACCGGTACGAGCAGCAGCACCCGGCTTAGCTTCGCAAGCAGACCGGCGTTAATGGCGTCCTGGCCGGCTGCGGCCGCAGCCAGAGGCACATGGGCGATCTCATGGAGCGTAAGGCCGCTCCATATTCCGTATTGCCCGGCAGTAAGCGGAAGCAGCGGCTGTAGAACGGTATAGCCGATAGCGGCGGCGGTACCGATTAAGGCGATCAGACCTGCGCTGACCGCGGTGTCTTCGTCGCGGGCTTTCACAATGGGGGATACGGCAGCGATTGCCGCCGCTCCGCATATGCCGGTGCCGATGCCAAGGAGCAGGGACAGCGGAGCATCGGCCTTCAGCAGACGGGCGATGCCAAGGGTTAACCCTACGGCAAGGATGATCGTAACGGCGCCTTGCAGCAGGAGGGCCGGACCTTGGTGGAGCAGCAGACTGATATTCAGCCGCAGTCCGCATAATACAATTGCGAGCCGAAGGAGATGCTTCGAAGCGAATTGAATGCCTGCTCTTAGTCTCTCCGGGTATCCTAGAAATTGCCGGACGATAATGGTGCCCGTCAGCGCCAGGGCCATCTGACCGAGACGATCAAGTCCCGGCAGGCGGGCCAGCTCATAGGCGGCTGTTGCAATTGCGGCCGTCAGCAGCAGGCCGCACAGCCAGTTCAGCGGCTGAAGGAAACGTTTATTTTTAGGAGTAAAGGTAGAATGGGTTAACGTACTCATCTGTCGTCACCTCGACGTTTGTTGTTGGTTGATGAGTTTAGTTTAACCAGATCTTTACGATAAGAAAAATAAATAGTTATAATAATTATAATAATGAATTACTTATGATTGGAGGTTGATTAAAAGCGTGGATCAGTCGTTACTCGTGTTTATGACGGTTGCGGAGACGCGTCATTTTACGCGTGCCGCAGAGGCGCTTCATATGACCCAGCCGGCAGTCAGCCAGCATATTCAAGCGCTGGAGAGCAACATCGGAACCAAGGTGCTCGACCGAAGCAACAAGCATGTCCGGTTAAGCAAAGCAGGGGAGATTGTGTATAAGCATGGCAAAGAAATAGAGGCATTGTATACCCGCATGCAGCGGCTGGTGGACGATCTGATGCATAACGCCAGCGGCATGCTTTCCATTGGCGCCAGCTATACGTTTGGGGAATACGTGCTGCCGCATGCCATTGCTTATTTGCAGGTGCACTATCCGCTTATTAAGCTGACCATTACAATCGGTAACACGAAGGAGATCAGCTCTCTAGTTGCCGGAGGGCAGCTGGATATCGGCATTGTGGAAGGCGAGCTGGAGCATGGGAAGCTGTACGCGGAGTCTTTGGCCAAGGATCGGCTGTACGTCGTGACGGCTTCGTCCCATCCTTTTGCCGCGGCTGACGATATTGATGCCGTAAGGCTGCAGCAGGAGACCTGGATCGTCAGGGAAGAGGGCTCGGGGACGCGGGAGGTGACCGATCGGATGTTTCTTGAGCAGGGTTTGAGTCCGGAGAACCGCATGGTATTCGGCAGCACACAGATTATCAAGGAGTCCGTCGAGGCGGGCCTTGGCATCTCGTTATTGTCCCATTGGGCGGTGCGCAAAGAGATCGCGCTTGGCACCGTCAGCAGGCTGACCGTTGGCGGCAGGCCGGTGGAACGCGATTTCTCGCTTCTCACCGGAATGCATCAACAGCATACGAAGGCGGCCGAGGTGTTTATCCAAATTTTGCGGGAGCGAAAGGGCTGGCCGGAGCAGGCTTAATAGAAAAGCTGTCCACCTCGTCATGGGATTGCGGGGTGAACAGCCTGCGGTTTGAAGCTCATTCTTAATTCTTATTCTTTGGAGGCAGCCTTCTCGGCAGCTACCTTGCGGCGATACTCCAGAGCGGGCAGACCGCCCCAGCCCCAATTATCGGTATCGACTTCCTCAATAACGACAAAGGTGGACTCGAGCGGCTTATTCAGTACGTTCAGCAGCAATTCGCTGACGCCTTTAATAAGGGCGGCTTTTTCTTCCGCGGTAATCGAATCTCGTTCGGGCGACGTGCCTTCACGCGTGACTTGAATGTTTACGATAGGCATAATCATCTTCTCCGTTCCTTTTAGTTTTTTAAGGCTATTGTTTGATCTATTAATCCTGCATGAAGGCATGGACCAAATCAGAAGGGGATTGCAGACCGGATAGGGCATATTTCTCGTTTATCACGTAAAAAGGAACGCCCCGGATACCAAGCTGCTGCGCGTCGCGCTGTCCTTCCTCTACCTTATCAAGTCCTTCCCCTTTGATAAGTCGGGTTTTCAGATCCTCGCGATCATACGCGACTCCGCTTGTCTGCGCTATTTCCACAAGCGTGTCCACATTGCCAATGTCCAATCCTTGTTCGAAATAAGCCGTATACAGGTTCAAAATCAAATTCGACTGCAGGTGCTCCGGCGTTATCGCGATCAACTGATGCGACAATTCCGTATTTGGCGTAAGTTTTACGAGATCCATATTGTAATTCAGGCCGAAACGAGCGCCGGTCTGGTTATACTGCTTCATTCTCGCTTCGAATTGCGCTTCTCCGCCTAATCGGCCGATCATCACCTTCCGGTAGTCCTCGCCTTCCTTGCGAATGCCCGGATTTAACTGGTACGCATGGTATCGTACCGTAGCGTTTACGCCTTCCGGAAGCTCCTTGAGCGCGGTTCTGAGGCTAGCATCCCCCATTCGGCACCAAGGACATACCGTATCCATAAAAACGTCGATCGTTACGCTTTTCATTTGGCCACCGCCAGCGGTTTAACCGTTCTAAGGTGTTCGACGTAGGCTTTGCTGCTCTGGGCCAGACGCTCCGGCGTTACATCGGATGTGTCGTTGACCGTGAAATGCGGCAGGTAGACGGCACTGATGAAACGCGCGCTCGCTTGAAGCGGCGCTAAGATCTGCTCCAGCGTAAAGCCGTTGGAACCGGTTGGCTGATACGAATCCGCCGTGCCGTAAGTCGAGATCGCGGCCCCGATTTCTTTGCCTTTCGTTGCGGTAGCTTCAGGACCGTAAGCCCAATTGTACTGCAGCACGGAATCGAACCATCTTTTTAGAAGCGGCGGCGTGCTGTACCAGTAGAGCGGGTATTGGAAAATGATGCGGTCATGCGCTTCCACAAGCTGCTGCTCGCGCTGAACGTCGATGTTCTCGGTTGGATATTCCTTGTAAAGATCGTGAATCGTGATATCGCCTTGCTTCTTCAGCTCCTCGACCCATGCTTTGTTCCAGTTGGATGCTTCCAGGTTAGGATGCGCTACGATTACGAGTGTTTTCATTGATTTTCTCTCCATTCGTTTGTTGGTATAAATGCTGTTTTGTCTATCTACTGAAAGGTAGGTAGAGTAGTGAAAAAGATCCGCTTTGCCCGTTAAGCTAAAGCGGATAGAACTCCATCGGCAATAATCGCAAACCGGTTTGCATCCCGGTAGCTTCTTGCAAGCAGCTGCGCCCCTTGAAGGGAAGCCAAAATCAGATGCGCCCGCGTGCTGGCCGAGCCTTCGAAACGCAGATGACCTTCACGGCGGCCTTCTTCCAGAACGCGCTCCACCCACGCTAAGTTGGCGGTAAAGAAATCCGCCAGCTTTGCCCCAACCTTCTCCGAAAGGGTAGCCAGATCCGAAGAAAGCATAACGCTCAGGCAGGTGCAATAACTATCGACCGGGATACTGAAGATATTGATGTATTTGCGTAACTTGTCCAGATTGTTCTGCGTATCGGCGTCAATTTGAGCGACGGTAGCCAGGAATCCCTTATGATACCGGGTAATCAACGCTTCCCCTAGATCCTCCTTATTCGGAAAATGGTAATGGATGCTTGCTGTGCGGATACCAATCTTCTCAGCAATGTGAGCGTAGCTGAAGCCGTTAAATCCGACTTCCTGCACAAGCGCCTGGGCGGTATCAAGGATCAAATCAGCCGTGTTTTTGTTACTGTTCATGTACGCATTCTACCTTTCAGTAGGTATAAAAGTCAATATCCTGTTTCATCCAAAAACTGAAGACTTCTTGATGCCTGCCCGTGCGAATCCGTTTGCCTAAGGCAAACGGTATAGCGCAAACGGTTCGCCATGACGGAATGAACGGCTTAATGTATCCAGCTCGTCCAGCGCCGCCGCATCAAGCGGAAGCTCCACGCTGCCCAGATTATGCTCCAGCTGCTCCGTGCTTGTAGCGCCAACGATAACGGTTGAGACGGCAGGCTGCTTCATCAGCCAAGCCAGGGACAAGACGCTGGCAGAGCAGCCAAGCTTGCCTGCCAGCTCGCTGACCTGGCTTCCAAGCGCAAGATTGCTCTCGCCGAAGAAACGCGTGAAGCCCGGGTTGGTCGCAGCACGGGAACCTTCAGGAGCTTCCTCGCCCGCGCGGTATTTGCCCGTCAAAATTCCGCCTGCCAGCGGGAAGTAAGGAATAATGCCTACGCCTTGATCGAGGCACAGGGGCACAAGCTCGCGCTCCGGCGTCCGGTCAGCCAGCGAATAGCTAGTCTGAGTGGAAACGAACCGGTTCAGGCCAAGGCGGTCGCTAAGTCCAAGAGCCTTCATCAGCTCCCAAGCGGCATAGTTGGAGGCGCCGATATACCGGACTTTCCCGGATCGGATCATATCCTCGAGCGCCCGCAGCGTTTCCTCGAGAGGTGTCTCCGGGTCAAAGGTGTGAATTTGATACAGGTCAACGTAGTCGGTCTTGAGCCGTTTCAAGCTGTCTTCCAGCTCCAGCATCAGATGGTAGCGGGAGGAGCCTTTTGCATTGGGACCTTCTCCTCTGACGAGCCCGGCTTTGGTTGCCAATACAACCTCATGGCGTCTGCCCGCAAGCGCTGCGCCGATGATGGCTTCCGAAGCCGTTGCCGAGTAAATATTAGCCGTATCGATAAAATTGATTCCGCGGTCGATGGCCGCGTGAAGAATGCGCGCCGAAGCGGCTTCGTCTGCCCGCGAACCAAAGGAATTTGTACCGAGGCCTAACGCGGATACCTTCAGTCCGCTTCCTCCCAGCCGGTTGTATAACATTGTTAAGGTCATCCCCTTTTCTTGGATCAAATGAATGTTGCAGTTAGTATAGCAAAATGTGGGCATTACAAGCTATATGCGAATCAGGCTTGTCGTGCTATATTTGACATAAAAGTAAAGCGTTTACTTATACTTAAATTAAGGGGAATTTAAGCTGTATCGATTATAGTAGCAGTATAGAGCAACATTTTGTCCGAAGGGGATGGGGAAAATGACGCGTCTGCCAGTTACCTACTCGATTATCGTGCCGGTCTGCAATGACGAGGAATCGCTGTTTGGCGCTTATAAGCGCCTGAAGCAAATCATGAAGCCTGCCGCCGCCAGCTACGAATTTATTTTTGTCGATAACTACAGCACAGACCGGTCGGCTGATATGCTGCGCGTCTTTTGCGCGGCGGATATCCGCGTGAGAGCGATCTATTTGTCGGCCCGCTGCGGCCATGCCGCCGCGATCGCGGCAGGCATTGACCATGCGGTGGGCTCCGGAATCGCCGTTATGGAAGTAAAGCCGTTTGACCGCAAAGCAGACATGGCCGAGCTGGCAAGCCCGCATCCGGCTTATACGATTCGGTCGATGGAAGGCTTTACTCATTCCCCGCTGTGGGAAGCTATTCCGGCCGGCTAGAGGCTACAGCCAGGCATTCAGCTGCTGCCGCAGCTCCTCCGACACCGGAGTAAGCGGCAAGCGGATATGCTCAGAGGCTATGCGGCCCTGCCGGGCAAGAAGATATTTTAACGGAGCGGGATTCGGCTCCCGGAACAGCAGACGGATTAAGGGAAGCAGAGCGCCGAAGGCCTGCCTGCTTGCTTCAAGCTGGCCTAGCATGAACTGCTCATACACCTCTACGAAAGCCGTTGTCCGGACGCTAGCGGATGCAAGCATGCCGCCGGCTGCGCCGCAGCAGAGCATAGCATGAAAGTAAAGATCTTCCCCGCATAAGACCGGCTTGTGATCCCCGCTGCTTGCTAGCTCGATCATCAGTTCGATTCCGCCGGAGCTGTCTTTGATCCCGATGACGCCGTCCAGGTCCAGAATGGCGCGGACCGTATCCGGAGCAAGGCATATTCCCGTGCGCGAAGGAATCTCATAAGCCACGATCGGCAGGCCCGTGCTTGCTGCCTGTCTGTAGTGCTCGATGATGCCCTCCTGGGAAGGACGGCTGTAATAGGGCACAACAACAAGGGCGGCATCCGCGCCAAGCTCTCCTGCAATTGCGGTTTTCCTCACGGTGGAAGCCGTATCGTTCGTTCCCGTCCCAACAATGACCGGACGGTTCATAGGCCCGCAGACCAAGCGCGCGGCTGCCGTAAGAGCCGCCATTTCCTCCAGCGTGACCGTCGGGGATTCTCCCGTTGTTCCGTTTACCACGATCCCGTTTACGCCATCCTCAACCAGCTGCTTCACATAGGATTGGAATGAGCGGATATCCACTTCTCCGCCAGCCCCCATAGGTGTTACCACCGGTACGTAAATTCCTGTCATTTCCGTTAGCATTTCCAGCGCCTCCCGTTTGATTTATGAATTCTGTCTTTACTGTAGCATGGTTGAAGTATTACAGTTATCTATAATGATTCATGACTGGCATCAATAATTTCAATAATTAGATACAAGCCGAGGTGGGAGCATGGAGCTGGTTTATTTGCAGACCTTTTGCGAGGTAGCGAGAAGGCGGAGTATTACGCGTGCCGCGGAAGAGCTTGGTTATGCGCAGTCCAGCGTAACCATTCAGATTCAGAAGCTGGAGAAGGAATACGGAGCGCCGCTGCTGGAACGGTTCGGCAGACAAATGCGCCTGACGCCGCCCGGCGAGAAGCTGTATGCATTGGCCGTTCAAATGCTGGAGCTGTATGAGCAATCGAAGGAAACGGTCGCGGGTTATGCGGGAGGTACGCTTGTGATCGGCGCTATCGATTCGCTGGCGGCTTATTTCCTGCCTCCATACCTGCAGAAGCTGCGCCAGCTGTTTCCCGAGCTGACCATCCAGCTTCAGCCGGACCGCGAATCGCACATTATCAGCAAGGTGAAGGACGGTGAATACGATATCGGTCTGCTGCTTGACGCCAAGCCCGCCGATGCGTCGCTGGAATGCCGGCCGCTGCGCGAAGAACCGCTGGTATTAGCTGCGCCGGCAGGCCATCCGCTTGCCGATCACTCCCGGATTGAGCTGGAAGATTTGAGCGGCATGGAGCTTATCATGTCGGAGGAAAGCTGCGTGTACCGGGGAATGTTCGAGAAGGTGCTGCGGCAGGGCGGGATCGCCTTTAACGCCTTGTTCGAGCTCGGCAATCCGGAGGCGGTGAAGCAATGCGTCGTGAACGGTCTAGGCCTCGCATTGCTGCCCCGCATGGTAGTTGCGGAAGATATGAAGCAGGGACGATTAGCGGCTCTCCCGTTCATCCATCCGGAAATCCGTTTTGACCTGCAGTATTTGATTCATCCCCGCAAATGGATGTCGCAGCCGCTTCAAGCGTTTATCGCTCTGCTCCGCGAAGGGGAAGATCATAAATAATAAATAAAGGACGCGAGACTGTTCCTGCACAGGACCAGCCTCGCGTCTTCTCATTCGTTATTATTCGGGATGATTATGCGTAGCCGTACCTACCGTATACGGAGATGTAATGCCTTCGTACATCAAATGCATCGTCATGCCTGCCGCCGCATGGGCGAGATTATGGCAGTGGTCCATCCACAGTCCCGGATTATCGGCTGCAAAAGCGACTTCGTAGACTTCTCCAGGAGCTGCATCAAGCGTATCGGTCCACCAGGGGCTGCCGTCTGCGGCTTCGCCGTTCCGCGACAGGACCAGCATATGATGCCCGTGAAGATGCATCGGATGCTCAACGGCGCCGCGGTTTATAATCGTTGTTTTCACAAGCTCGCCTTCGCGGACCATAAACATCGGCGTATCCGGGAACACTTTGCCGTTAATCGTATAGTTAAGCGCGAGCTTGCCGTCAAAGAACCCAAGCTGGTTATCCAGCACCATCGTAAATTCCCGATCGAAATGGCTGTTTGCGTCAAAAGGCGTTGCAGCCGGCGTCCCGTAATGGGTCGGGTCAAAGATCGGCATGTCAGCTGCATGCTTTGGCAAATCGCCTTGCCCGTCCGGGCTCATCACGATGCCCAGCTTGCCGCCCGGACCCACGCTTAAGGTTACCGGCGTGTCCGGCATGGTGAAGGTCAAGTCGTATCGGCCGCCCGTAATCAGATCAAGTCTAACATTTTTCAGATCCTGCGGTTCATGAAGCTCCGTTCCGTCAATGGCCGCCACTTTGAAGGAGGCTCCTAGCAGCGCATAAGACTGTCGGACCCAGTCATCCGTATTGATGAGGCGTAGACGTACCGGAGTTCCCGGCGCGATCTTTGTATGCTGGATGCCTTCGTTATCCCCGATGGCAACGCCCCGGTTATCCCAGATATGGGTCATCACCGTGATGTCTTTTGTATTTGGAGGCATTCCTTCCTCCGGCTCGACCACCAGCGGGCCAAACAGCCCTTTTTCCACGGCTTCCTGCGAATCCTGATGGGAATGGTACCAGAAGGTGCCGACCTGATTGGCTACGAACCGGTACGTATAGGTATCGCCGGGCATGACGGCATTTTGCGTTGCTCCGGCCACGCCGTCCTCCGCATTGGGAACGTCAAGGCCATGCCAGTGCAGCGTTACGCCTTCCTCGATATCTTTGTTAATCAGCTTGACCTCGACCAGCTGCCCTTTCTTGAAGCGCAGTTCCGGTCCGGGCGTCTGACCGTTATAGGTCCAGGCTTCTACCGTTCGTCCGGAAGCCAGCGTAATGGTCTTCTTCTCGGCAGTTAGCGTAAACGAAACATCGGCTTTTCCTTCCGCGGGGCCTGTCAGACTGTCGACGGAGATCTCCTTCACGGGTTCTGCCGATGCCGTAACGGCACCGCTGTGATGGTCATGGGCAAGTGCCGTACCCGTTCCGTTATCCATCGGACCATCCGTCATGGAGATCTTCTCGGGCAGCTTGCTGGCTTCTAACGCGCCGTAAAACGGGATGCTTCCTATTGCCAGAACAACCGCGAATACGGCCATCCGTCGCAGGAACCGCATCAGGGGACGGTTAACCGGCTTTGTTCCGGTCAAGCTTACTCTTGAGCTGCGGTTAAGATGCGTCAGCCAGAGAACCATCCCGGCGATAAGAAGCAGTACCAGCGGGATGGTTCCGTTCATGACGTCGAACGGAATCGTGGTCGTGAACGTCCAATACAGGCCGGTCAGGGAGCCAAGCGCTACGAATTGGTAAGGCGCAACAAGCGCGGGCTGCGAAGCCCGGCTCAGCAGTCTGACGTCAAGCGGCGCTTCCGTCCTGCGCATCGTCGCTTGCCGGATGCGGCGAAGGCGGGGGAACGCGCCAAGCCATATCATCAGCATCGGAACAATCAGGACGGGCGGGATGAGCAGGCGGTCCCGCCAGAAGACGGAATCCGTAACCGCCATAAGCCATATGATGCCTGCAAGAACGCCCGCGCAGGAAATGGACAAGAAGACGGCCCAGGTTATTAATTTATGCGCTTTTCGGTTTAAATTCGCCTCTGAACCGCTGAATAGCAGGGCGGACGCCTTGTTGCCGGCAATCCAGGCGAGCAGCAGGGTAAGAAGCAGGAAGCCCCTTGCCACGCTAATAGCTGCAAAATACATACAATCGATTCCTCCGTCCCGGACTTTGCCGCGGAAAATAGTGCATCGGATTCCAAGAAGCCAAGGAAGCTATCCTGTCCGCGATGTGATAATATAGTCATAGTTCATTGTAGCGCCGGCGGACATTCGCCTTAACCGTCCCGAGATGGGATTTGCACTGGACTTTGGGCCGGGAGAAGAAACGTATGCCGGCTGCAGCCGTATTAGAGGAAAGCAAGCAGCAATGCTTACAATGCTAATTACGATAAGGAGGTGAATGCATTGTTAGAGCTGCAGGATTTAATCCCGTATTTTTTCTCGATCAGTATTTTATGTTCGATGGCTTATCTGGCGTATTTCGCCCATCAGAGCGTTGACGCGGAGTTTAATACCTTGCAGAAGCGGGTTGTATGGGAGCCGATTATTCCGATTGTCGTGGTCATCAGCAGGCTGGAGAGGATCCAGCATTGGCTGGCCCGAAGGATTAAGCGTAAAGAAGCACCGGATGGTGAATCTGCGGATTGTCGCGCTTCGTTTGTGGAGATTACCGAGCACGCACACAAACGAGGAGGCTATTATGAGCAAAAACAATGCATTCACCGCTTTTACTAAAAAATACAGAATTCTCGCAGCGATCGCGATCCTTGTGATCGTCAGCGGCTGCGGCGCCAAAGGAACGATTGATTCCGATACGCCGGGCTTTTTTAACCACTATGTCGTTTTTCCGTTCTCGTATCTGATTCAGCACATTGCTTCCTTCTTTGGCGACAGCTACGGCATGGCCGTTATCGTCATGACGCTGCTCGTGCGGATCGTCCTTCTGCCTCTGATGCTGCGGCAGTATAAAGGCCAGCAAGGCATGAAGCAGAAGATGAGCGTCATTCAGCCGGAGCTGAACAAGCTGAAAGAGAAGTACAAAGAGAAGACGCCCGAGAACCAGGCCAAGCTGCAAAAAGAAACGATGGAGCTCTACAGCAAGCATCAGTTTAATCCGATGGCGATAGGCTGTCTGCCCATGCTGATTCAGATGCCGATCCTGACCGGCCTCTATTACGCGATCAAGATGACGCCGGAGCTAGCCCAGCATTCGTTCCTGTGGTTCCAGCTCGGCACGCCGGATCACATTCTGCCGTTCCTGGCAGCAGCGATTTATTACGTGCAGTTCCGCGTATCGCAGATTGGCGTGGATTCTGCCCAGCAAAAGCAAATGGCGATGCTAGGCTTGCTCTCGCCGGTGATGATGGGGATTTTCTCCTTCAGCGCTCCGGCTGCGGTTCCGCTGTATTGGGTTGTCGGGGGAACGTTTATGATCATTCAAACGCTTGTATCGAAGAAGCTATATCCGACGCTGCCTGCAGCGGGGGTTAACGATTCGCCTGCGGTTTCGGCAAAATAATATCCCGTGCGGGTTAAAAGAAGAAGGACGCATTACCTGTTTGCACAGGTTGATGCGTCCTTTTAATTTCCCGTATTTGGCGATATTTCGCCGTAAGGGGCTGTATACCTCACTCCGTAAGTGCTATACTTGTTATAGCTCCTTACCGCGAGCCGTCAGCCGGTCCGCTGGGAGGCGGCGCTGCTGCGCCCTTTTTCGGATACCTATCGATCAGTTTACTTGTTGCATCCGGCAAGACGATTTGCGGCATCTCCTCTGTAAATAAGCCGAATTTCGGATCGATATCTCTCTCCGTAACGAGATCATCCTTGTTGTCCATCGCCCGTTCACACTCCCTATTTTTCAGCTCCTGTCGTTAGATTGCCCTATATTTTCACTTACCATTACGATTACATAAGGTGTTTGTACGAGCCTGTCCGGTATATTTTTTTTGGTATACCTGTCTGCCCGAGGTTACAATAAAAGGAGGATATGGCTCGGAATATTGATTGAAAAAGGAGGCGTTTTTTTCGATGATGAAACATTTTCCGGCAAGTGCCCGCCATTCTGTCGATTTGGGATGGCTCCGCAGCGCGATGAGCTTCTCGTTTGGGGAGTACTTCGATCCCGATAACTCGAGCTTTGGCGTCATGCGGGTATTAAACGATGATACGATCGCACCGGGGCGCGGCTTTGGCGCTCATCCGCACAGCGAGATGGAGATCGTGACGATTCCGCTGACGGGAAGACTGAAGCATGAAGACAACCTTGGCAATATCGAAGTAACATCGGCAGGCGAAGTTCAGCGCATGTCGGCGGGAACGGGAATTATTCACGCGGAATACAACGATTCAGATACAGAGGAAGGCACCTTCCTGCAATTGTGGTTTATGCCGAAAGAACGGGGGCTCGCTCCCTCCTACGAAATGGTCAGCTACGATGAAGCGAAGCTGCAGAATGCGCTGCTGCCGGTTGTGACGCCGGATGGCGCGGGAGATACGGCAAGCATTAATCAGGATATGACGATCTATTTGGGCCGGCTGCAGCCGGGCAGAAGGATCTTTTTTAATCAGAAAACCGGACGCCGCGCCTTTGTTATGGTGCTGGAAGGAAATCTGAACGTGAATGGCATTGCGATGGGACCCAAAGATTCGATCCGCGCGGAATTCGAGCCCGATTTCGTGCTGTCCGCCGAAGAATCCGCCTTTGTAATGCTGATTGATCTGCCGTAAGGCATGCTTGCGAAATGCGGCTGAAAGAGAGCTATATGCTTTTTAGGAGGGTTCAACCATGAAAGAACAGTTACTTATCAAACACGCCGTAGGCGGCAGGACTTTTGTGGATTCATCCAAGCAATCGGTGGCTTACGAGGTGACGCATGAAGCGGGGCAGTGGCAATTCGACGTGCATACGCCAAAGCATGCCGGAATAGAAGAGATTCTGAAGTGGAAGCAGGAGCTGAACGTGTTTATTTTCCGGACATACGACGACGGTCGCCCGACGCTGAAGATCTGGTATTCGGTTGCGGCGGATACGGTCAATTACGATGCAGCCGGGGAGAAGCTGACGTTTATTGCGGTATCCTGCATTGAATATATTCCGAATGAATTCGGCTATAAGCTATAAATGAAGTACCATGGAAAAACGACGTATAATCTTACATAGTTCAAGCTCTTTCGCTTCCTGACGGAGGCGGGAGAGCTTTTTTTGCGTCTGCTCTTCCGCTTAGAAATTTTATGTATGAAATTGGCGGTTATAGGCACTCTAAAGTGACGGGGTTTATGGAGTCCGTACCAGATTAATGTGCAAAAGGAGGCATACATACCTATGTATAACAGAAAAAAAATTCAGGAAGATATTCCGGAGGTCATCACGAAAATTTGGTCATGCGCAAGCGAGGACTGCAATGGCTGGATGCGGGCCAACTTCTCTTTTGACCAAACGCCGACCTGCGTGTTGTGCCAATCCCCAATGATCAGCGGGGAGCGGATGCTTCCTCTGATCGTGAATCTGAATGATTCCGTGAAGCTGAGCGCTGTCGTCAATACGGCCGAATAGCTGGATCGCTCGGGAGGATGCCTATAGGGGCATCCTCTTTTTTGTTTCCTTGACAGGGCCCGGAATCGTCATTAGAATGGTTGCGATAAAACGGTCCTGGAGTGGTTGTCTAAATGGGGAAAGATAAGGATTCGGCGCAGGCGCAGGCACCGAGAGCGGTGTTAGGGATGGCGTTGCTGCTTGGCTCGTTGTCTGCGTTTGC
Source organism: Paenibacillus glycanilyticus (assembly GCF_051200795.1). Taxonomy (NCBI): domain Bacteria; kingdom Bacillati; phylum Bacillota; class Bacilli; order Caryophanales; family Paenibacillaceae; genus Paenibacillus; species Paenibacillus glycanilyticus. Next base: position 6,393,520 of record NZ_CP195155.1, on the reverse strand, counting down.
TCCTCTATCGATCGATATGTATTTACCGGCTTTGCCGGAGCTTGCGGGTGATTTCGGCGCGGGGACGTCGATGTCCCAGCTTAGCTTAACGGCCTGCCTGCTGGGCATATCGCTGGGACAGCTGTTTATTGGCCCGATCAGCGATGTCAGGGGTAGGCGCAAGCCTTTATTAATTGGACTCATTGTTTATATTGCGGCTTCGATTCTATGCGTGGCGGCGCCGTCCATTGAGACCTTTGTCCTGCTGCGTTTCGTGCAGGGCTTTGGCGGCGCGGCGGGAATCGTTATTTCGCGTGCGGTTGTCCGGGATTTGTTCGAGGGAGCGGGAATGACAAGGTTCTTCTCGATGCTGATGCTGGTGAACGGGGTAGCCCCAATCGCGGCTCCGATTGCCGGAGGACAAATTCTGAAATGGACGGAATGGCGCGGCGTGTTTATTGTTCTGACCGTGATTGGCACGGTGATGTTTGCGGCGGTATGGTTCGGGATGAAGGAATCACTTCAGGAGAGGAACCGCTCGCAGGGCGGAGTCCGCAATATGCTGGCGAAATTCCGCGGATTGCTGACGGACCGCGTCTTTATGGGCTACGCGCTGACGCAGGGCTTTGTGGTAGCGGCGATGTTCGCCTACATCTCGGGGTCGCCGTTTGTGATCCAGAACCTGTTTGGCGTCTCGCCGCAGGGCTACAGCCTATGCTTTGCCATTAACGGGCTTGGTATTATCGCGGCCAGCCAGATCGCCGGGCGGCTTGCCGGCAAGGTGAGCGCACCAAAGCTGCTTGTTGCCGGGCTTAGCCTCGCGTTTGCGGGCGGGCTGGCGCTGCTGATCTCGATTATAGCCGGCTGGGGGCTGTTCGCCGTGCTGGTGCCTTTATTCTTCGTCGTCGCAAGCGTCGGGATTGTGCAGACGGCAAGCTTCTCGCTTGCGATGCAGAACCAGCAGCAGGCGGCAGGCAGCGCATCGGCGCTGCTTGGCTTGCTGTCCTTTGTTTTCGGCGCCTGCATGGCGCCGCTTGTGGGGCTTGGCGGCAGCGAAGCCGCTCTGCCGATGGGGATGGTTATCGCCGCGGCGGAGACCGCGGCCGTGCTCAGCTATGCGCTGCTCGTACGGCGGGCGCGCTCGCGCTAGGACTGCGCGGGTTGAGGCGTGGCGCCATTGTTGGGCGGCGATAGGACCCTGTCGGGGTCTTATCGCCGCTTTTTTTTGCCCTGGTGCTGGCGTTTAACTCCCTCGCAGGGCCTTATCTTCTCGCCTGTGGCAGTTTATGCCGCTACGGGGATGCTAATCGTTGCGTTAAGGCCCTTTGGGGACCTTAACCATGAAAACTAGCTACTTCTTCTGGACGTTAAAGTCCCCTAGGGACCTTAAGCCGCCTCTAACTGCAGCAATCCGCCGCCTCTTGCGACTTTTCTAGTAGGCTAAAGTCCTTAGAGACTTAACCTACCATTAGCGTTAGCTTCCGGCTGCGTTGGACGTAGCTAATGATATAGAAAAAGAGCTTCCGACCGGCCGTTTGGGCCGTCAGAAGCTCTTAATTATGTTCATCTTAGGTTAAGAGGGAGGTGGGGGCTGCCCAACTGCCCAACTGCAGCGCCAGCGCGCATGTTACCTTACTTCACACTGCCGATCGGGGAGGGTGTTCCTTCGCCGAGCAGGCTGCTGCGCCAAGCCGCGTAACGTTCCCACGCAGCCCCGCTCTCGAGCAGCGCTTTGCATTGGTACAACGCTTCCTCGACGGATTCGGCGCGTTCAGCCAGACGGAGCCGAACCGCCGCATTCAGCAGAACCTGGTTCACGTAGCCGATGTGGGCTTTGCCTTGCAGGACGGCCTCGACGGTCTCGATCTGCTCGGCAGCGCTCCATTGCGTTTTCTCCGGCAACGTCGCCTCCAAGCCGAATTCCTCCGGATCAATGACGTGCAACCGCGCCTCGCCATCCTCAACGATATAGGTGCGGGTAGGGCGCTCGACGAACAGATCCTCGGAGCCCTCCGAACCTTGCACGATAAGGGCGCGGCGGTATTTCAAATCGGTGAGCAGCTTGCTCATCCGGTCAAAGACGGTATTATGGAAAACGCCAAAGACAAGGTACGGCGAGTGGGAGAAGTCGATCAGCTTCTCCGCGGTGTTCAGCACCGTACGCATCCCAAGCTCCTCGCGGATGCCCCGAAGCTCGCCCAGCGGTGGGCACCATTCCTCGGTGTCCACAAACAGCACGCCGGTTGCTTTTGCAGCCTGCACAACGCGGTCCCGCGTAAGCTGGGATTTGCCGATGCCCAGCTCGGCGAGCATATCCAGCAGGGTTACGCCCCATTTCGGCGGCAGCGACTTGGCGCCGTGCAGCGTAACGGGAAGACCGGCCGAAGCGAGCAGGAAGGCTGTAGCGAAGGAAGCGAAGAAGGTTTTTACCCGCCCGTCGTAAGGTCCCGCGCAGTCCAATCCTTCCTGAATGGGAGCGCGGTAGGCGCTGTTCCGGCATACGGTTACGAACGCTTCCAGCTCCTCTACGCTTTCCATCTTAATCCGTTCGGCAATAAAAAAGGCGCCCATCTGGGCAGGGGTCGCTTTCCGGCTCATGATCCAGTCGGCCGCTTCCAGCGCCTCTTCATAGGTTAAGTCCCTGGCGCCTCTTTTTCCGCGGCCGACTTCTTTTAATAGTGTAGTAAACATCGTCAGCACCCCTTTATTTCTGCTCTTGCAGCAGCTGATAGACTTTCACGATGGATGTCGCCACATCCACGATCCGCTTCCGCTCATTCATCGCTTGCTTGCGCAGCAGGTCGTAGGCTTCCGCTTCGGATACCTGCTTTATTTTACATAGGATACCCTTCGCCATGTCAATCCACTTCCGCTCTTCCAGCCGCGCCTCCAGCTGCTTTCGCTCGTTCAGCCACTGCTGCCGCTCGAAGCAGGCCTTCGAGCCGAAGTGAAGCGCCCAGTGCAGCTCTTGCTCGCTCATTGAAGGCGTGAGCATGCCGTCGATCGGCAGATCATCCTCGCAAAAGGCGGCGGACATCGTTGCCGTATCCGCGCTGCACCACCAGAGCATAGGAAGCCTCTTGCGCTGCAGGAGCCGGTTACCCCATGCCTTCACTTCGCCTAACGGTAGATGAAAAATGACCGCATCGGCTTTCGTTAGATGGTTTTTGGCTGTCTCATCCGAGCTTGCATACAATAAGGAATAACCGTATGACTCCAGCATTTGTTCCAGCGGCAACGCTTCCGCTTTTCCTCCGGGATTGTCGATCACTAACAGAGAACGCATGTCATCCTCCTCTTCCCTACGAACGAATCTCATTTGTTATTATATATAACATGTATCATGCAAAACTGTCGATACGCACAAATGTTCATTTTTTATGTTAAGTATGTTGACATGAATGTTTCGGCATTGTATAGTAGCGGTAACACACCGACAAAGCTTCCGGCTTTGCGGTACTACAATTTAAACTTTCATGAATACAATGGCGTATTCATTTGAAGCGGCAATGAAGCCTGTCTTCGTCTTTTGCGGGAATGCACTAGTGCGTCCTCGCGGAATCCGAAGCAGGCTTTTTTTATTTTCATAAAGGCAATAGAGAGAGTGGAGAGGAGAATGACAATGGCGGATCGGAAGAAATTGGTGCTGGTTGGCAACGGAATGGCGGGGGTACGGGCAATCGAGCATCTGATCAAGCTCGCTCCGGAAGCATATAGCATTACGATTTTTGGCGCGGAGCCGTACCCGAACTACAACCGGATTATGTTATCCTCGGTGCTTGCGGGCGGAACGGACATGAAGGATATCATCATTAACGACTGGGATTGGTACGCGGAAAATCATATTCAGCTGCATGCCGGGCATACGGTCACGAAGATTGATACGAAACGGAAAAAAGTGTACTCCCAGCAAGGGGTAGAAGCGGACTATGACGTGCTGTTTATGGCAACGGGCTCGAATCCGTTCATGCTGCCTTTGCCTGGCGCGAACAAAGAGGGCGTAATCGGCTTCCGGGATATTCGCGATACCGAGATTATGCAGGAGACTTCCCAAAAATACAAAAAAGCAGCCGTCATCGGTGGTGGCCTGCTTGGGCTTGAGGCGGCGCGGGGGCTGCTGAATCTGGGGATGGACGTACACGTTGTCCATATCAACGGCATTCTGATGAACCGCGAGCTGGATGAGCCGGCGGCACGGATGCTGCAGCGCGAGCTCGAAGCGCAAGGGATGAAATTCCTGCTCAGCAAGCAATCGGCCTCCATTACGGGCAGACGCCGGGTGAAGGCTTTGCAATTCGCGGACGGCAGCGAGGTGGAAGCGGATCTTATCGTAATGGCGGTGGGGATCCGACCGAACGTTGAATTAGCGAAAGCTTCCGGTATCGAAGTCGGCCGCGGGATTATCGTTGACGACTTCATGCGGACGAATATTCCGGATGTGTACGCGGTTGGCGAATGCGCCGAGCACCGGGGAATCGCTTACGGCCTTGTTGCTCCGCTGTATGAGCAAGGCGCCGTTCTGGCAAAGCTGCTGGCCGGCGTAGAGACGGAAGGCTACCAGGGCTCCGTTACTTCAACCAAGCTGAAGGTATCCGGCGTTGACGTATTCTCGGCTGGCCAATTCAACGAAGGGCCGGGCACGAGAGCCCTGCGCATTCAGGACGACGTAGCGGGTACGTACAAGAAGATCGTAATCAAGAACGGCAAGCTTGTAGGAGCCGTACTGTTTGGCGATACAACCGACGGTGCCGAGCTGTTCTCGATTATGAAGAAGGGCGAATCGATCGAAGGCAAGGAGAAGGAGCTGCTGCTTGGCTTCTCGCCTGCAGGCGGGGGTACTTCCTCCGCGGCGGACCGGCTGGCTGCGATGCCAGACGATGAAATCGTCTGCGGCTGCAACGGCGTATCGAAGGGCGCCATTGCCGATGCCGTTCAAAATAAAGGCTGCAATACGATGGCCAGTCTCAAAGGCTGCACGAAAGCTTCCGCTTCCTGCGGAGGCTGCAAGCCTCAAGTGGAGGGCTTGCTGAAGCTGTACGCCGGCGATGCGGCGGGCGTGCCGGTGAAGGAAGGCATCTGCGGCTGTACGGAGCATTCCCGTGACGAGATCGTTGCGGCTATCAAGGAAATGCGCCTCATGACGGTTAAGGAAGTCATGAACGTGCTGGGATGGAAGAACGAAGGGGGCTGCACGAAATGCCGTCCGTCGCTGAACTACTACCTTGGCATGCTATGGCCGGGAGAATACGAGGATCAGAAGGAATCGCGCTTCACGAACGAGCGCTACCACGCGAACATTCAGAAGGACGGCACCTATTCAGTTGTGCCTCGCGTATACGGCGGCGTAACCACGCCGTCCGATCTGATCAAAATCGCTACCGTCGCCGAGAAGTACGAGGTTCCGATGGTGAAGTTCACCGGCGGGCAGCGGCTTGACCTGCTGGGCGTGAAGAAAGAAGATCTGCCGAAGATTTGGGAGGAGCTTGATATGCCTTCCGGCCATGCTTACGGCAAGACGCTCCGCACGGTAAAAACCTGCGTCGGCAACACCTTCTGCCGTTTCGGTACGCAGGACTCGATCGCCATGGGGATCCGGATGGAGAAAGCCTACGAGCGAATGACGGCTCCGGCGAAAGTAAAGCTAGCCGTATCCGGCTGTCCGCGTAACTGCGCGGAAGCAACGATTAAGGATCTTGGCATTGTTGCAATCGACGGTGCTTGGGAGCTTCACGTAGGCGGCAACGGCGGTATCCATGTCCGTGCGACCGAGCTGCTCTGTACCGTGAAGACGGAGGATGAAGTAATGGAATGGTCCTCGGCTTACCTGCAATATTACCGCGAGAATGCGACTTGGAACGAACGTACAGCGCAATGGATTGAACGCGTTGGCCTGGACCATGTCAAGAAAGCGCTCGAGAAGCGGGAAGACCGCCTGGCCTTGGTGGAGCGTCTGGAGAAGACGCTCAGCTATACAACGGACCCTTGGAAAGAAATTATAGAGAACAAAGAGCTGCGCAAAAACTTCGAGCAATTATCCGCTCCGCAGCCGGCGCAAGGATAGGGGGAGCTACTAAATGGTGACAAAGGTGCTTGTGGCGAAATTGACGGATATCGACGTATTGGGCTCTCGAACGGTGCAGATCGACAACACGGACGTTGCTATTTTCCGCTTGGCAGACGGCAGCGTGAAGGCAGTCGAGAACAAATGCCCGCATAAGGGCGGCAGGCTTTCGGAAGGAATGGTGTGCGGCAAGGCCGTACACTGCCCGCTGCATGATTGGAGAATTGACCTGAAGAGCGGACGCGTGCATGAGCCGGATGACGGCTGCATCAAGACGTTCGAGACGGAGATAGACCCGGGCAGCGGCGAGATCTATATCACCTTGTAAAGCGGAATAGAGACAACAAGCCCGACGCTTGCGAAGTATGAATCATCATCACGATAGCCCGCACGCGGGTTATTTCAGGAGGAATGGAACATGGACTACGTGAAACCGGCTGAAGTACTGGAATCGATGGTAGAGGCAGGGACGGCAAAGGCGGAAATGAGCGCCTCGCAAATGCTGATGAGGGGGTTTTTGGGGGGAGGCATTCTGGCATTCGCAACAACGCTCGCCTATACGGCCACAACGCAAACTTCACTGGCTCTAACCGGAGCAATTATTTTCCCGATCGGCTTTGTCATCATCGTTCTTCTGGGGCTTGAGCTTGTGACCGGCAGCTTTGCGCTTATTCCTCTATCGGTCTTCAAACGGAAAACCTCCCTCTCCCGGATGCTGGCCAACTACGGGCTTGTCATTATCGGCCACCTGATCGGCTGCGCGGTATACGCGGCTTTATACGGCATGGCGGTTACGAAGATGGGGACGGATATGACGAATCCGCTTGCCCAAATGCTCATTCAAGTCAGCGAGACCAAGACGTTGGGTTATCAAAAAATGGGCTTCGACGGGCTCGTTCTCGTGTTCATTAAGGCGATTTTGTGCAACTGGATGGTAACGCTGGGCGTCGTCATGGCGATGACCTCCAAATCGACTTTGGGCAAAATCGTTGCGATGTGGCTGCCGATTCTCATGTTCTTCGAGCAAGGCTTCGAGCATGCGGTCGTTAATATGTTCGTCATCCCTGCCGGCATGATGCTTGGCGCGGACGTATCGGTAGCGGACTGGTGGCTGTGGAACCAAATTCCGGTGCTGCTCGGCAACTTTGTTGGCGGCGCTTTGTTTACCGGCTTTATGTTCTACTGGTCGCATAACAAGAAGGCAAAGGACTCCGAAAGCTCTTCCTCCTCCTCTTCTGCAAAGCCGGGTCTTCCTGCCAAGCCGGCGCTTGCTGCCGAGAAAAGCGGCCTGTAATGCGGGCGGCGGCAGCGGGTAAGGTATACATTGTTGGAGCGGGCCCTGGCGATCCGGAGCTGATCACGGTGAAGGCGATGCGGCGAATCGGGCTGGCGGACGTAATCCTGTACGACCGGCTCGTGAATGAAGAGCTTCTCGCTTACGCCCGCGCGGATGCGGAGCTCGTATACTGCGGCAAAGCGCCTAATGCACATGCGATGCCGCAGGAGGAGATTAACGCAGCGCTTGTCGCATACGCCAAGCAAGGGAAGACGGTCGTCCGCCTGAAAGGGGGCGACCCCTTCGTCTTTGGGCGCGGCGGGGAGGAAGCGCTGGAGCTGGCGGAGCACGGCATCGAATGGGAGATCGTGCCGGGCGTCACGTCGGCCATAGGCGCGGCGGCCTCGGCGGCGATTCCGCTGACGCATCGCGGAAAGGCGGCGTCCTTCGCCTGCGTGACCGGCAATCGCTGCCACGGCGACCAGGAGCCGGTGCGCTGGGATTTGCTTGCGCATAGCGTGGATACGCTGGCGATCTACATGGGCGTCAGCCAGCTCGCCGTCATCCGGGAGGAGCTATTGAAGCACGGCAAGGCAGCAGCTACGCCGGTTGCGATTATCGAGCGCGGCACAACAAGCAAGCAGCGGGTAATTACGGGAACGCTTGCCGACATTCATAAGCTGGCGGTGTCTTTTAAAGTGGTGAACCCGGCGCTGATCATTGTGGGCGAAGTGGTCAGGGTTCGCGAGCAGCTTCTGCTGGCGGAGCGGCAGGCGGAAGCCTGGGTTATGTGATCATCCTCCAAAATAGGCGGGGTTTTACAAAAAAACGGATTGACAGTTATTTCTTCGGATGGTAAAGTGACAAATATCTTAAACAAATCGAAAGGAGGATTACGGCATGAATCCAATTGTAGGCGTTCATCAACAATTTAACCAAATGCATACTAAATTTATGAGCGTAATCCATCCGCGCGTCGAATCTCTTTGATCTTTAGGGTATCCCATTAGAATCAAAGGCGCATGGTTACGTAACCGTAACCGTGCGCCTTTTTTGATGCAGCGGGCCAACTTGCGCCCAATTGCTGCCAAAGGAAGCGTATCGTTATCTTACGGTGCGCTTCCTTTTTTTGTGGTTTTGTGGGGGAAGATGCTTGGATGGAAACGGGAGGTGTCTAACGGAAACTATGTTTATCGTACTTAAGAAGCTTCGATGGTTTTTCGCAATGAATTGGAAAAGATATACGCTAGCCTGCGTGCTGCTCATCATCACGGGCTTTCTCGACGTCATTCCGCCTTGGCTGATCGGCCATACGATTGACGGGATTCATCAGGGCAGGCTGGACGCTACGGGCTTTATGCAGGTCGTGGCGGGCTGGGTCGCCGTAACGGTGGTCGGCTACGCGATCACTTACGTGTGGCACTATAAGCTGTTTGGCGGTGCCTTCGTACTGGAGCGGCTGCTCCGCTCGAGACTGATGCGTCATTTCCTCAAGATGTCGCCAACCTTTTATGAACGGAACCGGACGGGCGACCTGATGGCCCGTTCCACGAATGACCTGAATGCGGTTGCCACAACGGCCGGATTTGGCATTCTGACGCTGATTGACTCCACTTTCTTCATGCTGACGATTCTCGGCATTATGGCGGCGATGATCAGCGTTAAGCTGACGCTGGCGGCGCTTCTGCCGCTGCCGTTCATCGCGCTTGCGATGAAGCATTTCGGAGGTAAAATCCATGAGCGCTTTATGCAGTCGCAGGACGCTTTCGGTGAATTAAATGACCAGGTGCTGGAATCGGTATCGGGGGTACGGGTTATCCGAGCCTTCGTGCAGGAGGAAGCAAGCCAGGATCAATTCCGCAAGAAAACCGACGAGGTCTTTCAGAAAAATATCGAGGTGGCCAAGATCGATGCGCTTTTCGAGCCAACGATCAAAATTCTGGTCGGCCTCAGTTATCTGATCGGCTTATGTTATGGCGGTTACCTCGTATTCCACAGTGAGATTACGCTCGGCGAGCTGGTCTCCTTCAACGTCTATCTCGGGATGCTGATCTGGCCGATGTTTGCGATCGGCGAGCTGATCAACATTATGCAGCGGGGCAACGCTTCGCTTGACCGGGTAGAAGAAACGCTTGGCTACAAGCCGGATGTGCAGGATGCGGAGAACACCATTGATGTGACCACCCCGGCAACGATAGCTTTTGACGATGTAACGTTCCGTTATCCGTCGTCGGTGGTAGACAATTTGAGCGATGTAAACATCAGTCTGCGCCAAGGGCAGACGCTAGGTATCGTCGGCCGTACGGGCAGCGGCAAAACAACGCTGCTCAAGCAGCTGCTGCGCGAATATCCGGTTGGCGCCGGCGAGATCAAGATTACCGGGCAGCGGCTTGAGAAGCTGCCGATGGAACGGCTCCTTGGCTGGATCGGCTACGTGCCGCAGCAGCCAATCCTGTTCTCGAAGACGATTCGCGAGAATATTATGTTCGGCAAGAAAGGCGAAACGACGGAAGAGGATATGCAGCGCGCGCTTGCAAGGGCCTCCTTCGCCAAGGATATTCAATTCCTGCCTGACGGGCTGGAAACCATGGTCGGCGAGAAGGGCGTTGCGCTCTCCGGCGGTCAGAAGCAGCGGGTCAGCATCGCCCGCGCGCTTATCGCCGATCCGGAAATCTTGATGCTGGACGACGCGTTGTCCGCGGTAGACGGACGGACCGAGGCCGAGATTATCGAAGGCATTCGGACGGAACGCGCCGGCAAAACGACACTCATTACGACTCACCGGCTGTCCGCGGTGCAGCATGCCGACCACATTATCGTGTTGGATGAAGGACGTATTGTTCAGCAGGGTACCCATGATCATCTTGTGAAGCAGGATGGCTGGTACAGAGAGCAGTACGAGCGGCAGCAGCTGGAGTCGCTGATTGAATCATAGGAAAGAGAGGCGTTTACGAACAATGGGTCAAACAGGTAAACGATTGTTTCAATACGCCATGCTTTATAAAAAACCGATCATTGGAGCGTTAGTTCTGCTCCTGCTGGCCGTATGCGCGGAGCTGGCGGGGCCGTTTATCGCAAAGCGGATGATCGATCAGAATATTCTCGGCATCGAGAAGAGCTGGTACGAGGTTGCGGCGAATGAGCCGTACGCAGTTTCTTATAAAGATAAATGGTATAAGCGCGAAGACCACTTCGCGGCCGGCGAGGCCAGAGGCGCCGAGGTGCATCTGCTTCAGGCCGGCAGAAAATTTTACTGGTATGAAGGCACCCTTCCCGCTGTGGAAGGCGTGCGCAAGGTAACGGACGGCCAGATGACCGTCACTGACAAAACAACCGGAGAGAATGCCGCATTCCCGGTTGCCCTGATTTCGGCTAAGGAGCTGTATCAGTTCTACAAGCCGGAAATTCCAAGCCTGATGAAGCTTGCCGGACTCTATGTCGGACTTCTTGTGCTCGGCGCGGTATTCACTTACGGACAGCGGCTCCTGCTGCAGACGTCCGCGAACCGGATTGTCCGGCGCATGCGCAATGACGTATTCGCCCATACGCAGCGGCTTCCGGTGAATTACTTCGATACGCTGGCCGCAGGCCAGGTCGTCTCCCGGATTACGAATGATACGGAGGCGATCCGTGAGCTGTATGTCGCGGTGCTCGCGAATTTCTTCTCCGCGATCGTGTACATGACGGCGATCTACGGAGCGTTGTTCCTGCTGGATCCAAGACTTGCGCTGTTTGCGCTGCCGCTTGTGCCGATCCTGCTCGTCTGGATTAATCTGTACCGCCGCTTTGCGGCCCGTTACAACCGGATTATCCGGACGAAGCTGAGCGAGATTAACGCGATGATCAACGAGTCCATCCAAGGGATGGCGATTATCCAGGCGTTCCGCCGTCAGAAAGAGACCTTTAAAGAATTCGACGAGCTGAACGAGCATTATTTTACGTATCAGAACAAGCTGCTGAGCTTGAACTCGATTACGTCGCATAACCTGGTCAACGTCGTCCGCAACATCATCTTCCTTATCGTGATCTGGTTCTTCTGGGGCGACTGGTTTGGTGCTGCCATCGGGGTAGGCGTACTGTACGCGTTCGTCGATCTGATGAACCGGATGTTCCAGCCAATCGTTGGTGTAGTAAACCAGCTGTCCAATCTGGAGACGGCAAGGGTATCCGCGGAGCGGGTGTTTACCCTGATGGATCAGCCGGGCGTTGAGGTTGAACCGGGCATGATGGAGCGTTACAAGGGCGAAGTGAAATTCGATAACGTTTCGTTTGCCTACAAGAAGGATGAGTATGTATTGAAAAACATCTCCTTCACCGCCCGTCAAGGCGATACGGTGGCACTCGTTGGCCATACGGGCTCCGGCAAAAGCTCGATTATGAACCTGCTGTTCCGGTTCTACGATTCCAATGAGGGCAGCATCATTATCGACGGCAAGGATGTGCTGGATATTCCGAAGCAGCATCTGCGCCAGCATATGGGCATCGTTCTGCAGGATCCGTTCCTGTTCACCGGCACCATTGCCTCGAACATCAGCTTGAACAATCCGGCGATCAGCCGGGAGCGGGTGGAGCAGGCGCTCCGCGACGTTGGCGCCTACGACATGTTCGCGCAGCTTCCGGGCGGCATCGATGCGGAAGTGATCGAGAAGGGCAGTACGCTGTCCGCCGGCCAACGCCAGCTGATTTCGTTCGCGCGGGCGCTCGCTTACGATCCCGCGATTCTGATTCTAGACGAAGCAACCGCAAGCATCGATACAGAGACAGAGGCCATCATTCAAGAAGCGCTGGATGTGCTGAAAAAAGGCCGTACGACGTTTGTTATTGCCCACCGTCTATCAACCATCCGCCAGGCGAATCAGATTCTGGTGCTGGACCGCGGCCGCATCGTCGAACGCGGCAACCACGATGAGCTGATGGACCACCGCGGCAAATATTTCGCGATGTACCAGCTGCAGCAAGGCTCGGCTGTTACCGCATCTTAATCGAAGACGGGATAGGGGAAGGGTTCTCCCCGATTCCGGTTATGAAAAAAGCACCTCCATGCAGCCGGTTGGCTTGCTGGAGGTGCTTTTTGCTTGGCTTTTGGTTTTGGCTTTTATTCCGTCTTGAACGTATCGATCGCTTTGTTCAGTTCGGATGCGAGGTTGCGAAGCTGCGCGGACGAGCTTGCCACCTCCTGCATGGAAGCGAGCTGCTCCTCGGAAGCCGCGGCTACGCGCTGGGACTGGATGGAGGATGCTTCGGCTATATGCTCCAGCTGGTCAAGCGAAGCCGCGATCTCCTCGCTGCCTGCCGACATTTGCTCGGAGGCCGCGGACACTTCCTGAATTTGCGCGGATACCTGGCGGATAGCCTCATGGATGGAACGGAACGATTCGCCTGCCTGATGGGAGACGGAGCTGCCTTCGCGGGCGCCTTCGGCCGCTTTTTCCATCGAGACAACGGCTTCGCTTGTCCGGCTGCTGATGCCGCTCAGGATTTCGCTGATTTGATCCGATGACTCCTTCGAGCGTTCGGCCAGCTTGCGGATCTCCTGGGCAACAACGGCAAAGCCTTTGCCATGCTCGCCTGCCCGGGCTGCTTCAATCGATGCGTTAAGAGCGAGCAGGTTCGTCTGCTTCGATACTTCGCCAATCATCTCGAGAATGGAACCGATCTGGCTGTTCATTTGCTGCAGCTCCTGCATGACGGTTACCGTTTCGCCGACATTTTGCTCAATCACCTGCATTTGGTTGACTGTCCGGTTAATAACCGTATCGCCGGCATTGGCAAGCTCGGAAGCGTCGGTAGCCAGCTCGGATACGGAAGCGGAGGATTCCGCAATCCGCTGGATGCCAACGGTCATCTCGTTCATCGCGCGCTGGCATTCCTGGAAGCTTTGCAGCTGCGTATCCGCTCCGGCGGCAACCTCTTGAATGGCGTGAGCGACTTCTTCGGTAGCACGCGAGGTCTGCTCGGCGCTTTCCTGCATGATGGAGGATGAGCCTGCAACCTCGCCCGCGGTAGACCGAATATGGCTGGCCAGCTGACGAAGGCTCGCGATCATTTCATTAAAGGCATGGGAAGCCTGGCCGATCTCGTTGCCCGTAGTGACCGGTACCGTGACGGTCAGATCGCCTTTTGCGGCAAGGGCGGCTACTTGGCTGAGACGCTTCAAAGGCCTTATGGCATATCGCACGATCAATACGATGAGGATAATGGCGATCGCATCGCAAGTAATCCCGACGTTAAGGACCTGCCACATTCTGCGGTCGAGCTCCGCTTGCACGTTGTCATAGTCGAAATCGGCTCCAAATATCGCAACCGTTTTATTGGAGTTGTCTTTGATGGCCATCAGATAGCTGACCCAAGTTCCCATTTCGTCTTTGTAGGTAGCTACTCGGGCAAAGCCGTCTTTCATCGCTTTATCGTAGCCCTTCGCAAATGCCGGTGACAGCTCGTAGGGAGTGCCCGGCGTAAGTCCAGCCTGCGTAAGAGCTCCGGTACCCTGCAGCGTGGTGAGATAAGTTTTGCCGTCTTTTTCAAGCTTATCCGGTTGCAGAACATAGACGTTGGAGACTTGGTCGTTGGAGTTCATGGCTTCCAAAAATAGCGATAGATTGTAAAATTCCGTGGAGCCCTGCGTTTTTCCTTTATTCAGCTGCTCCTGCGCAGAGGTAATCAGGTCGATTTTGGCGCTGGTAATATTGCCAAGGGTGTTGACCGTACGGGACATTTCATCGAAATAGGCATCTTTCTGATTGTTTGTCGTCATCGATACCATTGCCCCGATAGTGGCCAGAAACAGAAGGGCGAGCACAACGGAAAGGACGAGCGCTAAACTGGTTTTTCTCTTCTTGAACATTCATTATCCCTCGTTCTTTATGTAGTTGATCGGCTGCCTGAGCAAAGATGTCTTCATCTTATAATCAACTATAACAGCCATATATTAGGTAAGTTCGCGAGGCCATGTTAGAAAAGTATTTGGCATCGGTACTTACTCTTTTTTTCGGCGAATGGGGACCCGGAGTTTAGTTCTGAGACAATTCTAATCTTTGGCAATCTGCTAATTAATAGCGATGTTCAAAATCTGTTCATAGAAGAGAGATACAATGGAAGCGTAATTGTAAATCCTGGATGGAAAGGCGGAATGTTATGCGTAGAAGCAAAGCGATTGCGGCAAGCCTGATGGCCCTTACCCTGGCGCTTGGAGGAGGATTGGCGTACGCGGCCGGCTCCGACTCGTCTGCATCGGCTTCCTCTTCTGTGGCATCGGATCAGGCATCGTCGTCCGGAGTGCAGCAGGATAAGCACGGAAAATTTGCCGGCAAGCGCAGCGGATTTGCCCAGCTGGCGGGTCTGGAGAGCAAGCTGGCGGATTATTTGAAGCTGTCAGCGGAAGAGCTTAAGACTAAGCTTGAGACGTCTACCTTGGCTGAGGTTGGAGCGGCGCAAGGCATTAGCCGCGAGGATTTGAAAGCGAAGCTGGTGGAATGGATCGACGCTGCGGCAGCGGCCGCGCCGAAGAAGGATGATACGGCGGCAGCAGGAGATGCGGTCAAAAAGCCGGATAGCTCGGCTATTGCCGATAAGCTGCTGGATTCGAAAGGGTTTGCGGCAGCCGGGAAAGGCTTTGCGGGCAAAGGGCATGGGCATGGCGGCGCTAGCGCATTTGGCGATAAGGAAGCGCTCGCCAAGCTGCTCGGATTAACGTCGGCGGAGCTTAAAACGGCACTGAAAGACGGTCAGACACTTGCCGCTATTGCGGACAAGCAAGGCGTAAGCGTGCAAAGCGTGATCGACCTAGGGGTAAACGCCGTGAAGGCCAAGCTTGAGGAGGCGTTCGCGAGCGGCAAGCTTACGCAGGAGGAGTACGATGCAAAGCTGAAAGCGGTCACGGATGAGGTGACGAAGCAAGTAAACGGCGAGTGGGAAGCGCCTAAAGGCGTACGCGGCGGTTTTGGGGGCGGCGCCCACTTCGGCGGCGGTCACGGCGGCAAGCTGCAAGGCGAAGCCGGCAAACAGGCAGCGCCGGCGGCTTCAAGCTCGACCATGGCTTAATAGAATCGCCACGTGTAGAAGAGATAAAGGGACAGCCCCGTCGTAACGGGGCTGTCCCTTTATTTATGCATGCTACGTGACTTGGTCCCGAATCGCGCCCATTATGGCCGGAGCACCTGGTGTGTCGCTGTGCACGCAGACCGTGCCAATATCAGCGTAGGCTGGATTTTCCAGCATTGCGGCTACGCGTGCCGAGATAGCCGCGGGCGATCCTATCTCGCCGAGCGTCCAGCCGAACATCTTAACTTTGCCTGACGGATAAGGACGGTCCGCAAAATATTCGTTTACGACGCGCAGTCCCGTCCTTGCCGCGCTAGCCGCCGTTTGACTGCCCGGCAGAGTGTACACTTGAAGGGAAGGCTGAAAGGCGTGAACCGCCTGAACGAAGGCATCGGAAAGCTTTTTGTCCTCCGCTGCCATCATATAGAGCGCGCCGTGCAGCTTCACGTGTGCCATCTCCATGTCCTCCGCTCGGAGGAACGCTTCAAGCGCGCCAAGTTGATAAAGCGATATGTCATAGACTTCCTTCGGCGACATTTCCATGTATCTGCGTCCGAAACCGCTCTTGTCGGGCAGTCCGATATGAGCCCCGACGCGAACGCCGCAGGCTTTGGCGAGGGCTACGGTCTCGCGCATGATGCTGGCGTCGCCGGCGTGGAAGCCGCAGGCGATATTGGCCGAGCTAATAAGCGGCATCATTTCTTGGTCGGCCCCGTATTTGTAGATGCCGAAGCTCTCGCCCATATCGCAGTTTAAATCGACTGGTCTCACAATACCGGTTCCCGTCTTGGGGATGCCTGCTGCTCGTAGGCGTAAGCGAAACGAAGAAGATCGCTCTCCGCGAACGGCTTGCCGACCAACTCGAAGCCTACGGGAAGATGGGCGGCGAAGCCTGCCGGAACGGACATTGACGGAAGTCCGGACTGCGAGGCAATGACCGTATTCGTCGGAAACGTCAGGCAGGTCCATTTTTGGGCATACAGCTCTTCGCGTGTCGGAGGCAGTACGCGAACGGTCGGGTAGATCAGGAAATCCACGCCTTGCTCCATCATCAGATGGACGATCGCGCGGCGGAACTCTTCCTGCCGAATCCGTTTGCGGTAATAGGATCCGTCGCCCTCCGGCTCTTCCGGACCGCCGTTAATGTCGTGGAATAAATCGTTCATCGGATGGAAAAGCTCCGCATCATAGATTTCCTTGAAGCTCTTCACCGGTGCATGGGGACGCTTGGACAGGAAGGCGTTGATATCCTTCTTCGACTGCGTAGTGTACAGCGAGGTGTCGGCGATCCACTCCTCCATTCCGGGAATGGTTAAGCCTTCGATAACCTCGACGCCGCTGGCTTTCAACCAGGAAACGGCGGCTCTGACCTGCTCGTTTACCGGCGCGCAGTCCGGATCGCTATCGGGCCCAAACGCGTCCGAGAGTACCCCGACCCGATATTGCTGCATGGACGCTCCTTCAAGCGCGGCTTCGTATCGGCCTTTATCTGACGTGTAGGCAACCGCTGAGGTAAACGCGTCGTTCTCGTCGAAGTCGACCAGCACGTCCATCAGCTTCGCCGCATCCTTGACCGTACGGGTAATGGGACCCGGCGTATCCTGGAAATGGACAAGCGGGGAAAACCCGTTCCGGCTGATCAATCCCGTCGTAGGGCGAAGGCCGAATAAGTTATTGAAGGAGGAGGGCAGCCGAATGGAGCCTCCCGTATCCTCGCCTACGCCGATTAATCCGAAATTGGACGCAATGCCGGCGCTTGTTCCGGCGCTGGAACCGCCGGACTCGCGGTCGAAATCGTACGGATTTTTCGTGTGGTCCGTCACCGAGGAGAAGGAGAACCAGCCTGCCGCGAAATCGCACATGCTGGTCTTTGCCAGAATGACCGCGCCGGCTTCCCGAAGCTGCTTGATAATTGTTGCGTCATGCTCCGGCACATAGGCTTCGAAAGCCTTGGAGCCAAACGTTGTTACGATGCCCGCCGTCTCGGCTTGATCCTTCACCAGCACGGGCACGCCGTGCAGCGGTCCCTTCATCATTCCGGTCTCCGCGAAATACGCGTCAAGCTGCTTCGCTTCCTCAACCGCCCGCGGATTCACGGTGACGATGGCTTGAATGCTTGGTCCTTGCTTGTTGTATGCTTCGATTCGATCCAGGTACCACTCCACTAATTGGGAGCCGGTAACCGTATTGGTCTTCAAGGCGTCATGGAACGAAGAAACCGTTGCTTCCTTAAACGTAAAAGCGCTCATATGATCAACTCCGATAATGGTGTAAGTACGATACTCGTATGCTACAATGACAATAATGAATCTCCTTGGCAGGAGACGCGTTGGCAGACGCGCCTCGTGCCGCTTACGCCCCTTATCTTCTCGCGGTAACCGATGGCGATGCGACGACGGACGACTTTTTGGAAATAAGCCAATAAGCAGCGGCCGATACGAGCATCCCGGTAATGGCGGTAGACTGACTTGGGAATTGATAATTGACGATCAACGCGGCTGCGGAGCCGATACCCCAGGCAAGGAAAGGCTGGTAACGAATGTCGGTGTCGATGGCAGTCGACGTACGTCGCGTAACCAGCTGATCCATCAGGATAATGGTGCCGATCGGCGGCACGATAACGCCGAGGAGATTCAACCAATCCACGAAATAGTTCCAGATGCCAAGCGCGGCTGCGACAATCCCGATAATGCCGAGGATGATCGTCATCGTGCGCATCTTGGTACCCGTGATATGCGACCAGCCCACGGCACCGTTATAGAGGCAGTGGGAACAGACCGAACCGAGATTAACGAATAAGAAAATAACCGCGATCCACGTCACGGCGCCGCCCTTGCCGACGATGACCCCAAATACGTCGCCGGAACCGGTAAGCGTAGCAGCCGCAATGATCCCCCCAATCACCATCGCGATCAGGTTCGCAACCGGGAACGCCGCGAAGGTTGCGATGGCCGCGTGCTTGCGGTTTTTCGCCCATCGGGTAAAATCCGCCGTCATGGTCCCGGAATCCGCGAACAAGGCGAATACCAGCGTAACGGCTACCCAGAATGCAATCGGAGATTCCGCGTTGCCGGCATAGCTTGCGACCGCATGCCCGTTCTTAGCGGCCTCCGAGACGGAATAAATGCCGAGAATGAGGAAAAGCGGTGCCGATATCATGCCAATGATGGACAAAGCCTTAATGCCAAGCAGCGTAAGCGCCACATAGAAAATGCCGGCGAGCACTACGATGAGCACCGTACTGACGTCGAAGGCGCCGCTCATGCTGACGCCGGTTAATCCCGTCTGTACGGCGAACCAGCCAATGACAAGCGTGGACAGAAGCGCGGATGAAACCATGTATCCTTTGCGACCGAACGTCCTTGAGGCTTGCAGCGAAAAGTTGTTGCCGTCCTTTGCGCCAAGCATGCTCAGCAAGCCTACGTAAGCGAATAACAGCACGTTGCCAAGCAGCATGGCGAGGATGCCGCGTTTAAATCCTAACCCGTGAACGAGCGTCGCTCCGGTTACCGCTCCCGTAATGATCATCGGAAAGCCTACCCAGATCGACGTGACGGACAACAGCGACTTCCGTTTATTCAGGGGTACCGCCGAATGTTCATACTCGCTTTCAAAGAGCTCCTGGTCGACCGTTGATTGCGTCATTCCCTCTACACCTCCGTTTAATAACTACTTTTATTTTGCTTCCGTAAAGCACCGCTTTTATGTCATGCTCAACCACCCCCTTAACGTCATTTACGGTTTATTTGCAAGAGCCTTGGTTACGACCTCGCAGGTATAATTCAAATGTTCCGAAATTTTCTCCAACAATACCGGCAGATTGCGATTGCGGATAAGATCCAAAATCTCGCCGTGCTGGACCTGCGCTTCCTGGAAGTCCTCGACCGAGGACGAGTAAATGGTCATGTAAGGCTCTACCTTATCCCACACGTTCCTGATCAGCTCGAGCAAATGCGAGGATTCCGAGCATTGATAAAACCGCATATGGAACAGTTTGTTCAGCGTACGCCATTCCTTCACGTCGATCTTCGGATTAGCCATCGTGTCCAATATGTCCTCCAGAACGCCGATATCGTCAGGTGTGGCGCGCGAGAGGGACCACTCTGCAGCGAGCAGCTCCAATCGCAGCCGGATCGTAAATACCCGCTGAACCTCCTCTACGGACAGCTCGTTAACGGTCACGCTGCGTCGTTCGAACGTAACAAAACCTTCCGCCTGCAATTTACGCAGCGCTTCCCGTACGGGCATGGTGCTTACGCCGAAGGAATCGGCCAATGTGCGGATCGAGATTTTTTTTCCTGGAGGAATGACGCCAAGCGCGATGCGCTGCCTTAAACGGTCGTACACTTCATAGTTCACGGAAGATACTTCAATGGTTTCTTTCATTAGGGTTCTCCACCTTAGATATGTGATATGTGATCACACTTAATCGATAAGCCTATTATGACGAGTAGCGGTCGTTACGTCAATATAATGAATAGCAATTGTTTCGTATATGCGTCTAGCGGTTAAAGACTGGCTAGAAGTGGCCGAATACGGGAAATAAGCCGCGTTTAAGGCATCTAATAGAGGGAAGGCGATCAACTGCGGCAAGCGATAATCGCACAAGAAAGGACGGAGCAGAAGCTGCTCCGTCCTTTTTTTCGCTTATTCAGGCTTTCAATACGTCGTGGTCGACGTAGCGCTCGCCGTTCAGCTCGCTGATGATGTTGATTGCCACTTTGGCGCCGTCGCCTGCAGTGATAACCGCATGAACGCTGACGCCTGCAACCGTACCTGCTGCCCATACCCCAGGGATATTGGTGCGGCCCGCCGGATCCACATCCGCCACGGTTTTGATGCGCGGCTCCGTGCCCGGTTTTGTCGCTACGCCAATATGCTGCGCCAGATCAACCAAAGCGCCGGTTGCCAGCAGCACATGCTTCGCCTCGTACGTTCCCTGGTCCGTTACAACGGACAAGCCGCCTTCGATTGGCGATACGCCCGTAACGGTCTCTTCTTTTAACTCTGCGCCAAGCCGGACGGCTTGCTTCTTGCCTGTATCCACTAGATCGGGGCCGCCGATCTCGGTAATGCCGTAATAATTCTCGAACCATGCCCGTTTGGTCATGCCTTTGTTGTTCTCGAGCAATAACGTTTGTTTGCCCGCTTTTGCCGTAAAGATTGCTGCGCTTGCACCGGCAGGACCGGCGCCAATAACGATGATATCGTACATCATTCCAGCCTCCTACGTAACATTAGTAAGTTTCACCAATATTATAAGTCCGGCCGATGGGGACAAGCAATCGCTCCAGCTTTTTCATAAAATTTTCAAATTAATGGCTGTATTTTGGTTGACCGAAGACTAATCCTTTTGATATAGTTCAACTATCGAATAGTTCAACAATGAAACTAAATAATTAAGACGAGAGGAATACACCTATGGTTATAGACAACGAAATGCTGGGGCAGATCATCCGCCGATACGAAGGGGCGCATTTTACCGTTGAACGCAGGCTGACGGCCATGTTCCGCGATTTGATGCCGGAGGATCTGACTTTTGATCAATCCTCGACGCTGCGTTATTTGCGCACTATGGGGGTGTGTACGTCTACCGAGCTTGCGGATGCCTTTTGCGTAGGCAAAAGCTCGATTACCGCCATCATTACGCGCTTATTCGATAAACAGCTGCTGGAAAGAATGCCGGACGAGAAGGACCGCCGCGTCACGCTGCTTCGGCTGACCGACGAAGGCATACGGATGGCCGATGCGGTGGAACGCAAGATTCAGGAGCTGATCGCGAAGTATTTGCAGCATTTTGACCAGCAGGAAGCACTTGCGTTTATTGAGACTTATGAGAAGCTGGCCATGGTTATGTCACAGCCGCTGGGAGATGGAGAGGAGCTAGAGAAAAAATGAAGACGGTAATCAAAGCAAGATGGATTCTGCTTGTTGTCTGGATCGCGGTAATGGTTGGGCTTATGCTAAGCGCACCCAATATGCAGGACCTTGTCCGCGAGAAAGGGCAGGTGAATGTGCCCGACGGCTATTCCTCCACAATCGCTGCTGACATGGAGAAGGCAATCGGCACGAAGGACGCCGGTGGCGGCGGTGCCTCTACGGTACTCGTTTTCCATAAGGACGGCGGATTATCGGATGATGATCTGGCCAGCATACAAGGCGGCATCAACAAGCTGAAGGAGGAAAAAGACGAGCTGCGCATCACTTCGCTGACCACGCATTTCGATACGCCGGAGCTGGCTAAGCAAATGGTGGCGGAAGACGGCTCCACCGTGCTGGCGCTCGTCAACGTGAATCTGGACGGAGCGGAACTTGCCGAGGTTCGCGATCATTTGTACGACGCGCTTAAAGACGTCAAGATTGAGCACTATTACACGGGCAACTGGCTTATTTCGGAGGACGTTGTCACAAGCTCGCAGGAAGGGCTGAAGAAAACCGAATTTATTACCGTCGGCTTTATTCTTATCATTCTGTTCGTGGTATTCCGTTCGGCGGTGGCGCCGATTGTGCCGCTTCTGACGGTTGGTTTTACTTACATGGTGACGCAGTCCATCGTTGCTTTTCTCGTCAAATACATGGACTTCCCGCTCTCCAACTTTACGCAGATTTTCCTCGTTGCCGTATTGTTCGGGATCGGGACCGACTACTGCATTTTGTTGATCAGCCGGTTTAAGGAAGAGCTGTCGCACCGCGGCGGCCATATTCCGGAATCGATTGTCGCTACTTACAAAACAGCAGGCAGAACGGTGCTTTTCTCCGGCTTGGCCGTACTGGTCGGCTTTGCCTCCATTGGCTTCTCGACCTTTATTCTATACCGCTCCGCGGTGGCGGTAGCCGTCGGGATCGCCGTGCTGCTGCTGGCTTTGTTTACGATCGTGCCGTTCTTCATGGCGACGCTTGGGCCTAAGCTCTTCTGGCCTTCGAAAGGCTCGCTGGAGCATAAGCCGAGCGGCTTGTGGGGAGCGGTTGGCAGCTTCTCGCTGAAACGCCCGATCTGGGCGCTCGTTATTTTGGCGGTGCTGGTTGTGCCTTTCCTTACCGCATACAAAGGCTCCTTGTCATTTAACTCGCTCGACGAAATTGGCGATAAATATGATTCGGTCAAGGCCTTTAACATCATTGCGGACAGCTTTGGTCCAGGCGAATCGCTGCCAACGACGGTTGTCATGAAATCCGATAAACCGCTGGATACCTCTGACGGACTTGCGGCGCTTGAGCAGATCAGCCGCGAGCTTGGCAAGGTTGACGGCGTAAAAGCGGTCCGCAGCGCAACGCGCCCGA
Source organism: Paenibacillus glycanilyticus (assembly GCF_051200795.1). NCBI lineage: Bacteria > Bacillati > Bacillota > Bacilli > Caryophanales > Paenibacillaceae > Paenibacillus > Paenibacillus glycanilyticus. The sequence continues at coordinate 6,370,883 of NZ_CP195155.1, read as the reverse complement.
CCGGCGATGCAATGGACGATTTCCTCGTGTCGGACCAGGTCGGTACGCTGGAGGACGGACTTGGGCAAAGCAATGACGGGCTTGGCAAAATCGGCTCCGGGCTCTCCGACGCCAGCTCCGAGCTGAGCAAAAACGGGCCAAAGCTGAACGATGCGGCGGCCGGCGCCGGCAAGCTGGTGGATGGCACCAATGCGCTGAAGAGCGGCATCGACCAGCTGGGTACCGGGCTAAAGCAGATTGAACGCGGTCTGCAGGACGGTTCGGCGGGAGCCAAGGAATTAACGGCCGGGCTGAAGCAGGCCCGGGCAAGCGCCGATCAGCTAGCGGCTGCAAGCCGGGATCTGCTGAAGGGCTACCAGCAGGCGGGCGGCGGATTAACGCAGCTTACGCAGGCTTATCAGTCGGTTGCATCCGAGCAGGCGAAGCTTGCGGACGGATTGTCGAGTCTGGAGCAAGGCATTTCGGGACTTAGCGCAACCCACCCGGAGCTGGCGGAAGATGCGGCTTACCAGCAAGCGTTAAGCTCGGTGAAGCAGCTTGGGCAGCAAGCTTCCGGTCTAAGCGGGCAGATGTCCCAGCTTAATGCCCAGCTTACCGGCGTGAGCGGCGGGCTGGACAAAGCAAATGCCGGCTACAAGCAAGCCGCTGACGGGCAAGCGGCGCTTGCGGCGGGACTCGCCAAGCTGGCAAACGGCATTTCCGATCTGCAAAAAGGCATTGAGCAGGCGGCGAACGGCCAAGGCCGGATCGTCTCGAAGCTGCCTGGCGTTACGCAAGGTCTGGATCAGCTGTCGAATGGGCAGAAGGAGCTGCAATCCGGCTTTACGGAGCTGAACAGCCAGCTTGGTCAACTGACGGATGGACTGGATCAAAGCGTCGACGGCTTGACGCAAGTGACGGACGGACTGTCTTCGGCGAAAGGGTATTTGAATGAGCTGTCTTCCTCGCCGAACAAGCAGATGACCGGCTGGTTCATTCCGGATGAAGCAATTAAGAATGACGACTTCCAACAAGCGCTGAACGTTTATTTGTCCGAAGACCGCAAATCGGCGAAGTTTGACGTCGTCTTCAGCGGCAACCCGTACGAAGAGGAAACGATGTCGCGGATTGATGATCTGGAAGCGGCCGTAGGACGCGGCGTGCAGGGAACTCCTTATGACGGCCACGTTACTTACGCGGTTGGCGGCGTCTCCAGCATGAACAACGATCTGAGCAATATTTCGAACGCGGACTATTCCCGTACGGTTATGCTCATGATTATCGGCATCGCGATTATTCTCATTATCTTGTTCCGTTCCGTCATCATGCCGCTGTATATGATCGCTTCGCTGCTCGTGACGTTCTACACGTCGATGGCAATCACCGAAGTCATCTTCGTCCGCATACTGGGGCATACCGGCATCAGCTGGGCGGTTCCGTTCTTTGGCTTCGTAATGCTCGTGGCGCTGGGTATCGACTACAGCATCTTCCTGATGGACCGCTTCAAGGAGTACCGCGATCAGCTGTCTCCAACCGAAGCGATTCTGGCGGCGATGAAAAACATGGGCACCGTCATTATGTCGGCAGCCGTTATTCTGGGCGGTACCTTTGCGGCGATGCTTCCTTCGGGGGTTATGTCGCTCCTTCAGATCGCCACAATCGTGCTTTGCGGCTTGTTCCTGTACGCGCTGGTGATGCTGCCTCTGTTCATTCCGGTTATGGTGCGGATGTTCGGCAAAGCGAATTACTGGCCGTTTATGAAAGAGGATGGTGAACGTAATGTTCCTCTGAGAGGGCAAGAGGTCCATACGCATTCTAAAGATATGTAAAAAAAGCGGCTGCGCCTGGGATAACCCTGGCACAGCCGCTTTTTCTATTGGCTTGCTTCGTTTGATTAGATATGCGCCAGCACCGTACCGCCGTAAACAAAGGCGATACAGATGACGATGGCGGGATGGATCTTTTTGCGCTCCATCAGCCAGTAAGCCACGGCCGCAATGCCAAGCGTCTGCCACAGGTTGGTGGAATGGATCGACGTATCGACCATCTGCCAGGTGAGCAGCACCATCATGATGGCGACAACCGGCTGAACAAGCAGCGTCATTCCTTTCACAATCGGGGACTGGCGGTGCTTCTGCAGCAGCTTAAGCAGGAAAATCAGCGCTACGGCGGAAGGGATGATCGTAGCCGCAAGCGCAAGGACGAGGCCGGGCCAGCCGGCAACGTCATAGCCGATAAACGCGGCGATCTTGGTCGCGATCGGTCCCGGCAAGGCGTTGCCCAGCGCAAGAATATTCGAGAATTCGGCATCGTTCGTCCAGCCGTAGTGCGTAACGATCTGGTTGTACATCAGCGGGATGGAAGCAGGACCGCCGCCATACCCAAGGACGTTGGCAACGAAGAAGCCGATAATAAGGTCAAGCCAGTCCATTATTCGCCGCCTCCCTCAGAGCGTACGCGCCGTTTGCTTTTCCACTTGGCAACCCAGCCTGCCGCCTTGAAATGGACCGCTCCGTACGCAAGAAAGGCGACGATAACGATCGCATCCTCAATATTAATAATTTGAAGAAGGAGAAAGGCGACCGCAAACATGGCGAAGCCCATCCATTTGCCTAGTCCTTTGACGGCACGGTTCGCGAATTCGTAAGCCATAACGCCAAGCATAACGGCAATGACCGGAATAACGGCGGAGATCATCCCTTGAATGACGGCCGAACCGCTCAAATATTGGACCACCGACAGCAACGCGATCATGGCGATGGCCGAAGGCAGGATGTGGGCAAGAACGGAGACGACAGCGCCAAGCCAGCCCTTGCGGCGGTAGCCGAGATAGGCGGCCATTTTGGTGGCGATCGGTCCCGGGAGAGCGTTAGCCAGCGCCAAAATTTCGGCGAATTCATCATCGTCGATCCAATGATAGCGGGTAACGGCTTCATAGCGGATAAGCGGAATAACCGACGGTCCGCCGCCATAGCCTAATACACCGGTTTTGACCATGGCCCACACGATGTGGCCGTAATCGGTTAAGCCGGAAGGTCTTCCGGTTTGAGGCGGGCTCTTGCCCGGCTCCAAAGACGTTGTTGTTTGCATGCTACAGCCTCATTCCCATCCGACTTTTGTATCGGTTAATCAGCACCTGGCAGTCAACGCCCATAATGCCGGGCAGCGGGTACAGCTTCTCCCGCATAAAGGTCTCCATTTCCTGATTGCTCGTAAACAGTCCGTGCATATGCAGCTTGCTTGGGCCGGTCATATGATACAGGCTGGTCACAACCGGTTCGTCGGCTAAGCGGTCCGCGGCTTCATGAAGATATTTGGGCTCTACCTCCACGTTAAAAAAAGCGCTGACCGTAATGCCGATTTTCTCCGGATTAATAACGGCGGTGAACCGCTCGATGACGCCCTCTTCCATTAACGTATTGATGCGGGCCTGCACGGCGACGCGGGATAAGCCGATATCTTTAGCCAGGTCGGTGTAAGAAATTCTGCCGTTTTGATGCAGGGCAGAAATGATTTTGCGATCGATTTCGTCGATCTGTACGTTCTCGATTGGACTTGAAGTGCGGTGCTGCATGCTTAGTCTATCTCCTTTCTATTGCTTCTGTATATGCAAAAGGTATGTAAAATCGAAAGATTCATTACTATATGCATAAATATATAGCGTTTTTTGTTCATCATCAACAAAAATCGTGGGAATGGCTTTCTTTTTCGTTGCCGGAGGCATGGGGGCGTGTTATGTTGAATCTATAAGGATAGTAAACCTGACTTACGAGGTGGCATGGGGATGAAGAAGCCGGTTACGGGTACAAAAGCAATGGTTGTTAGTCCGCATCACTTGGCAACGGCGGCAGGCGCGCGCATGTTGGAGCGGGGAGGCAATGCGTTTGACGCGGCGGTTGCGGTCAGCGCTTGTCTGGCGGTTGTTTATCCTCATATGACGGGCGTTGGTGGAGATGCCTTTTTCCTCTCTTATCACGCTTCGGACGGGGAAGTGCGGGCTTACAATGCAAGCGGCCGGTCGGGAGCTGAGGCAACCATTGAAGCTTTTGCCGATGTGGAATCCATTCCGACAAGAGGACCGCGCAGCGCCATTACGGTGCCCGGCATGGTTGACGGCTGGTATGCGGTGCAGAACCGGTACGGCCGCTTAACGTTTGCGGAAGTGCTGGAGCCGGCAATATCGTATGCGTCGGAAGGCTTCCCGATGTCGCCCGATCAATATGAACATACCAAGCAGCATGCCGCCATGCTGGGGGAGCAGCCAACTACGGCTGAGATCTATATGCCCGGCGGGCGCGCCATTCCGGCTGGAGAAAGGTTTGTCCAGTCGAAGCTTGCGGCAACCTTAAGCACCATTGCGGAAAAAGGAAGGGACGGCTTCTACCGCGGAGATGTGGCTGAAGAGATTGCCCGTTTCCTGCAGGCCGAAGGCGGGCTGCTGACGGAGGAGGATTTCGCCGCGCATGGCGGCGAATGGGTGGAGCCCATCCGCGGCTCCTACCGCGGTTACGATATTTATCAGGTGCCGCCGAATTCGCAGGGGTTCACCGGCATAATGGCTTTGCAAATCCTGGAACAGTTTGACCTGGCCGCCATGGGGCATGGTTCTTATGAGTATTATCACGTGCTGACGGAGGCGCTGAAGCAGAGCTTCCGCGACCGCAACCGGTATTTGACGGATCCCGCCTTCTCGGCCGTTCCGCTTGACCGGCTGCTCAGCAAGGAATACGCGGCAGAGCTTGCGGCTTCGATTAAAAAGGATGCTGCCGCAGACATCAACAGCCAACCGGTCGGCAGCGATACCGCTTATGCGGCCGTTGTGGATGAGGACGGCAACGCAGTTTCTTTTATCCAAAGCTTATACTTTGAATTTGGCTCCGGTGTTGTCGCTGGTAATACAGGAGTGCTGCTGCAAAACCGCGGTTCGTTCTTCTCGCTTGACCCGAACCATATTAACAGGCTGGAGCCGCGCAAGCGGACCTTCCATACGCTGATGCCGGCAATGGCTTGCCTGAACGGCAAGCCGGGCTTCTTGTACGGTACGCAAGGCGGGGAAGGACAGCCGCAGACCCAGACGCTGATGCTGACGCGCATGATCGATTTTGGCATGAATCCCCAGCAGGCGGTCAGCGAGCCGCGTTTTGTATGGGGACGCACCTGGGGAGCGCCTACGCAGGAGCTGAAGCTGGAAGGACGTATTTCGGAAGAGACGGCCGAGAAGCTGGAGAAGGCAGGACATCTTGTCCGCAGGCTGCCGGATTTCGATGGGATAATGGGGCATGCTCATGCCATTGCGATAAATAAGGACGGCCTGCTGAGCGGAGGCGCGGACCCGCGCTGCGACGGTTCGGCCATCGGCTGGTAGACGGATGGATAGAGAGGGAGGGATTATTCCATGATCGATACGTACAAAGCGTTTGTACAGCCGGAGCTAGAGCTGCCGCCGGTTGGAGAAGGGCCGCTTGGCGGCCTGACATTTGCGGTAAAGGATGTATTTGCGATAAAAGGGTACACGAGCGGGGCCGGCAATCCGGATTGGCTGCGTACGCATTCGCCTTGGGAGAAGACGGCCTCCTCGATCAGCAAGCTGCTGGCATCGGGCGCGCGCCTCACCGGCACAACCCATACGGATGAATTGATGTACAGCATTAACGGTCAAAACGAACATTACGGTACGCCGGTTAATCCGAAGGCGCCGGACCGGATTCCGGGCGGCTCGTCCAGCGGCTCGGCGGTAGCGGTGGCGGCGGGTGCAGTCGACTTTGCGCTTGGCACGGATACGGGCGGCTCGGTCCGCGTGCCCGCCGCTTATTGCGGGATTTACGGATTCCGGCCGACGCATGACTTTGTTTCCATAGACGGAGTTATTCCGCTCGCTCCAAGCTACGATACCGTCGGCTGGATGGCAAGAGACATCTCTCTGCTGCGCCAAGTAGGCGAGGTCTTGTTAGCCGGGGCTGCCGATGAGGAAACGCCTCGGCAGGATTTGCGCAGACTGATCTTTGCCGAGGAAGCGTGGGAGAAGGCGGAGCCTTCCTGCCGCAAGGCGCTGGAGAGCGTCTGCATACAGCTTGTACAGACAGAAGGCATGACGCAGGAGTGGCGATCGGTCGCGCCGGAAGGTCTGGAAGCCTGGAGCCATGCGTTCCGCACGACGCAAGGTAGGGAAATCTGGCAGACGCATGGCGAATGGATTGTGAAGGAGAAGCCGGTGTTTGGCGAAAGCATTGGCGCGAGATTTGCTTCGGCAAGCGCGATAACGGGAGCGGAAGCCGAGAGGGACGGAGCGTTGCGGGAGATAATCCGGAAACGGCTGCGCGAGCTGCTTGGCGACGATGGACTACTCATCATTCCAACCATTCCGGGTACGGCGCCAAGCCGGACCATTCATGGGCCTGCCGTTGAAGAACGACGGTTCCGCACGATGCAGCTGTCTTGCATTGCGGGGCTGTCGGGGCTTCCGCAGGTAACGATTCCGGCGGGCGAGGTTGACGGCGCGCCAATCGCGTTGTCGGTTATAGCTGGCGCGAAGCAGGACCTTAAGCTGCTGCGCTGGGTGGAACGATTCGAGAAGGGGCGGTAGGACGATGAAGCTGGCAACGATTGTGCATGACGGATTAGAGCAGGGCAGCATAGCTGTGCCCGATGGATATGTAACGCTGGCGGAGTTGAATCGCGTCACAGGTTCAGATTGGCAGCCGGATGTATTTAGCTTGATCACAAGCGGCCAGCTGGCGGAGCTAACGGCCTGGTATAACGAAGGCGGTCAAGAGAAGTTAGCTTCATTGCCGTTCATTCCGGCACTGGAAGTAAGCGCCGCGCCGCTGTACCGCCATCCCCGCAAAATATGGGGAATCGGCATGAATTACACCGCGGATGCGAGTCAGCTTGCTGTCCTTCGCGAAGAAGAGCCCGTCAGCTTCATGAAGCCGGATACGTCCATAATCGGCGACGGCGAGGCTATTGTGCTGCCTGCCCAATCCGAGCGGGTAACCGCCGAAGCGGAGCTGGCGATTGTTATCGGCCGGACATGCCGGAACGTATCGGAAGACGAAGCGCTGCATGCCATTGCTGGTATAGCTTCGGCGATCGATACGACGGCGGCGGATATTCACGCCCGGCATATGCGGTATTTGACCCGGGCGAAAAGCTTTGATACGTTCTTCACCTTTGGCTCCGAGCTAATCACGCCGGATGAAGCGGGAGAGCTGAAGGAGCTTCAGGTGGAGACGTGGCATAACGGCGGGCTGGCGCATGCCGCCAAGCTGGCGAATATGATTTTTCCGCCTGCTTATCTGATTGCCTTCCACTCGCAGGTGATGACGCTGCTGCCGGGAGACGTTATCCTGACCGGTACGCCGGGTGCGGCCGTCATTCGGGGCGGCGATGTCGTCGAATGCCGGATCAACGGTCTATCGCCGCTGCGGAGCGGGGTTCGCTAATCGTTTGCTTGCAAGCTTCAAGTCCGGTTTAGTATGATTTAGGGTGCATATGGAGACGAATGAGTACAAGAACCATATGCCAATTGCTGAAACGGAGAGGGAGTTACAGATGAGCCAAATACTTGTGATGTTCACCGGAGGAACAATCGGCAGCAAGAACGATAACGGTGCGATTTCGGTGAATGAAGCAGGCTCCTACCATTTGATTGATGCTTACATGGCGAGCGCGCTGAAGCGGGATGCAGATCTTGAAACGGTTCAACCGATGAATATATTGAGCGAAAATATCGTGCCGTCGGACTGGAATACATTGATTGCGGCCATCCGAGCTGTTGATCAATCCAAGTACGACGGTATTATTGTGACGCATGGCTCGGATACGCTGGCCTTCTCGGCGGCGCTTCTCAGCTTTGTTTTATGCGACCTGACGATCCCGCTGGTTCTTGTAGCCAGCAATTATCCGCTTGGCGACAAGCGGGCGAACGGTCTGAGCAACTTTGCGGCAGCAGTGGACTTTATTTCGGAGGATGCGGCGCCGGGCGTATTCGTCATTTACCGCAATGATAAAGGGGAATCGGTCGTTTATCTCGGCAGCCGCATTACGCAATGCGAGTCGTTCACCGACCAGTTCGACAGCCCTTACAGCGTGCCTTACGGCACCATGACAGGCGGAAGACTGGTCCGTTACGACCATCCGTTTAACCCCGCTCACGATGAGCTCCGCACGCGTCAGCCGGAGAGCAGTCCGTGGCTGGAAGACGGCGAAGGCATCCAGTCCGGCATGCTGTATATCCGTCCTTTTCCGGGGCTGAATTATTCGTATTATGATTTCTCCGTGCATAAGCCAAAAGCCGTGCTGCATGACCTGTTCCACTCCGGAACGGCGAATGCAAGCGGGGCGGATTCCTATTCTCTCCTGCAGTTTGCCAAATATTGCGCGGAGCAAGGGGTGGACCTGTATCTATGTCCGCTCAAGGACAGCAGCGAAGCGATGTATGCTTCGTCTATTCTTCTGAAGGAAGCGGGAGCGGTCTTTATCGAGAACATGTCCGTCGAAGCCGCGCTTATGAAGCTGACTTTGGCCTACTCCCTGCCGCTTGGCAAAGAAGAGATTCAAGCCTTCGTTATGGAGCAGCCGCTGTTCTACGAATTTGTGGCTAATCGTGGTAAACTGGGCGTATAAAACGTTTGAGGAGAGGTGTTCATTCATGACGCAAGCGCAAGTAGGACAAGTTGTACCGGATTTCACCCTGCCGGCTTCTACGGGCGGCAATATCTCGCTGTCCGACTACAAGGGCAAAAAGCTGGTCATTTATTTCTATCCGAAGGACAATACGCCGGGCTGTACGGTGGAATCCTGCGATTTCCGCGATTACAACGGGCAGTTCAAATCGTATAATACGGAGGTTATCGGCATCAGTCCGGACGATCTGGCGTCGCATGACACCTTTATTAACGATTTTCAACTCCCTTTCCCGCTGCTAGCCGATACGGAGCATGAAGTATCCGAGCTGTTTGGCGTATGGAAGGAGCGCTCCTGGAACGGCGAAACGTTCATGGGGATTGAGCGCTCGACGTTCCTGATCGACGAGAACGGCGTACTGGCGCGCGAATGGCGCAGCGTATCGGTAGACGGCCACGTTCTTGAAGTGCTCGAAGCGGTAAAATAAGCAAAGATGAAAAAAGCCTCCAAATCCGCAAACGGTGGAAATGGAGGCTTCTTCTTATGTATTAACGCTGGAAAAATTCGATTCGTTCGCCTTCCGGACCGCTGATGAAGAAGTAACGGTAACCGTTAGGCAGCGTTGTAATGTCCTCGTCGATAAACGTTACGCTTGTCTCTTTCAAACGCGCGAATTCCGCATCCACATCGTCCACATGAATCGCGAAGTGGTGAACGCGGCCTTCAACGGGCAGCTCGCCGTTATAATGCTGAACTAATTCAATCTCCGTCTCGTCGGAATCCCCGAAGCCAAGGAAAGCCAGTTCAATAACGCCATTCGTATGAGTCAGACGGCCTTTCAGGGTCAGTCCTACAAACTCCTCGTAGAAGCGGATGGTTGCCTCCATATCCCTTACCATGATTCCAACGTGATCGACGCGTTTGCGTGCCATTTGCATTGCTCCTTCTCCTCTAGGTTGACCCCATCATAGGCATTCATTCTTTCGTTGTCAAGCAACGAAGGGGAGAGTATAATGAGAAATAATTCCAAGTAAGTAAATAGGTATTATATGATAAAAGGGCAACGGATAAAAGGAGGCAGAGGAGTGGAGACAAGAAGGCTAGGCGCAAGTGAGCTGTACCCGTCGGTTATTGGTTTTGGAGCGTGGGCTGCAGGCCGAAACGGCTGGGGAGTTGTAGAGGAGAAGGAGATCCGGCAGGCGATAGATAAAGCCATTGATCTGGGGATTACTTTTTTCGATACGGCTCCGGTATACGGATTCGGGGAATCGGAGAGAGTGCTGGGAAAAGCGCTTAAGGCCGTACGGGATAAGGTGATTATCGCCACCAAATGCGGTCTTGTCTGGGATGACCGTTACCAGGTCGATATCGATCTGTCCGGAGCAAGCCTTATCCGCGAGGTGGATGACAGTCTTCTTCGGCTGGATACCGATTATATCGATCTTTATCAGGTGCATTGGCCGGATCCTAAAGGCAAAGTGCCCATCGAGGAGACGTTTTCGGTTCTGAACGAGCTTGTCCAGGCAGGCAAAATCCGCAGCATCGGCGTATCGAATTTCTCCGTTCATCAGCTTGTGGCGGCGCAGTCCGTTGCCCCCATCGTCTCGCTTCAGTCCCCGTACAACCTGCTGCAAAGGCAGGTCGAGTACGCCGAGCTTCCTTATTCCGAGAAGCAGCAGCTGGGCTTTATCCCTTATAGTCCTTTGGCGCAAGGGCTGCTCACCGGCAAATTCAGCGCGGTTACGAAGTTCCGGGATGACGATATCCGCTCCTATGGCAATCCGCTCTACAAACGCGGCCAGTTCGAGGGGAATGTGCTGAAGGTGGAGCTGCTGCAAGGAATCGCGAGGTCCATTGGCAAGCCGCTTAGCCAGGTTGCGATCAATTGGCTGCTCTACAACAAGGCGGTTACAACGGTTATCGCCGGCGCCAAGACGGCTCTGCAGGTACAGGAAAATGCCGCCGCTTCCCGCTGGAAGCTGACCCGCGAGGATTATGAGCAGATCAGCCGTTTGTTTGAGCCGGACTCGTCATACGTCATATAAAACAAGAGGCTTGCGGATACCCGCAAGCCTCTTGTTCCTTATTATAATCCGAATTCATCTTCGCTATATTCGGGGTCATCTTCATACATGTAATAGATTTTCCAGCTGTTGTCCGGCATTTTTTTCAGATAGTAAGTCGCGTCCGTAGGGATGACCTCAGTGTGCGTCATGTCCGGGCCTTCCAGCTTCATGTTGATTTTGCCGCCTGTCGTATGAATAACGGCAAAACGGTTCGATTTGGAGACGACCTCATAACTTGCGGGCGCAGTCAGCTCAAATGCCATTTTATAGCCCTGCTCTTTCATAGCCGCGAGGTCCTCGCCGTCCCAGAAGCTGGCCGCCAGTTGATAACCGGTATAATATTGCGCCTGGATTTCGCCAAGCTTGCCGTATTCCTCCGCATTGACAGCTTCCGTTTCTTTAGCGTTTTCCTCGCTAATAACGGCGGTAAGCACGGCATCTTCGGGAAGATCGCTCTTCTGCAAATCAAGCGCGCGCTGAATCATAACAACGGCTTCCGCGCGAGTCGCGTTGGCGTAAGGCTTAAAGGTTGTTGCGCTAGCTCCGCGGACAATGCCGGCTTGGCTAGCTTTTGCAATGAAAGGTGTTGCGAAGTAATCCGGTACGTCGGAGAAGGACTTCGCTTCGCCTTCAAATTTGACGGAAGATTCGAAAGCACGGACCACCATCGTTGCGATCTCGCCGCGTTTAACGAGTTCATCAGGCCCAAAAGTCGTGTCGGTCAGACCGTTCACAACGCCAAGGGAGCTTGCGATCCGAATCGGCTCGGAGTACCACTTGCCGGCAGGAACGTCGGCAAAGGATTTGCCTGCTTCCTCGGTTGCCAGACCAAGCGCCCGTACCAGAATGGATACGAACTCCGCGCGGCTGATGGATAAGTCGGGCTTCAGATAAGTATCGCCGTAGGAGTCCGTATAGCCCTTGAGCAGATCCGCCGACACGAAGTTGTCCAGCGCTTCGTAAGCCCAATGCTCGTCGATATCCATCGGGATATAAGCATACAGGGTGTCTTCCGCGGAAGCAGCGCTAGCTTTGGATGCTTGAAACGGGAGTGCGAGCAGAAGTACTGCTGCCAGAAAAACAATAAGACTGCGGGTAAAAGCTTTCATTTCATATTCCTCTCTTATGTAAAGATATTGTAAAAATGACCCATACTGATACTACCAGATGAGAGGTTTTAGTACTAGAGAAAATAATTGGCATACAAAAAAGAAGGCTTGCGGGTATCCGCAAGCCTTCTTCGTTGTTATTCCGTGATTTCGTCCGTGCCGGATGCGTCAGCATCCGAAGCGAACAGATAGATTTTCCAGCTGTTGTCTTCCATTTTCTTCAGCAGATAATAGCCATCTCGTGGAATGGTCTGCGTTTGCGTATCGGCATCGGTTTTGCCTTTAACCGTTACTTTGTACGTGCTGCCTGTTGCATGAATGGTTGCGAAACGGTCTGTCTTCAATTCGATATCATACTTTTGCGGAGTCAGCATTTCCAAAGTAAGCGTGTAGCCTTCCTTGGCCAGCTCCGAGTAATCCTGGTATTCAAAGGCGTTCTCAGCCTTAGCGTAACCCGTCATATAGCTATCCAGCACGCCGCTTAGCTTAGCGAAGTCCTGCGAGTTAACAACCTCGGCTTCTTTTGCCTCGAATTCATCAATCAGAGCGGTAAGTGCCGCGTCTTCAGGCAGATTGCTCGCTTGCAGATCAAGCGCGCGTTGAACCATAACGACTGCTTCCGCGCGGGTTGCGTTAGCGTACGGCTTAAACGTTGTCGCGGTTGCGCCGCGAACGATGCCCGCCTGGCTTGCTTTCGCAATAAACGGAGTTGCGAAGTATTCCGGTACGTCGGAGAAAGTCTTCGCTTCGCCTTCGAACTTAACGGAGGATTCGAACGCGCGAACGACCATGGTAGCGATCTCGCCGCGTTTGATCAGTTCGTTAGGACCAAAGGTTGTCTCGGTCAGGCCGTTAACGATGCCGAGGGAGCTTGCAATCCGAATCGGCTCGGAGAACCATTTGCCAGCAGGAACGTCAGCGAAGGTTTTGCCGGTTTCCGTTGTAGTCAGGCCAAGCGCGCGAACCAAAATGGCTACGAACTCCGCACGGCTAACGGACAGATCCGGTTTAATCATCGTATTGCCTTCCGAATCAAGGGAGCCCTTGAGCAAATCGGCATTAACGAAGTTGTCGAGCTCGTCATATGCCCAGTGATCTTCGATATCACCAGGGTAGTATGTGCTCAGCGTTTCTTCCGCCGATGCAGCACTTACTGTGGAAGCCTGGAACGGAAGCGCGAGCAGCACAAAGGCCGCCAGGAAAACAATAAAACTACGGGAAAAAGTTTTCATTTCGTATTCCTCTCTTATGTAAGAATTTTGGAAATAGACCCTTACTGATACTATCAGATGCGAGAGGATTGTACTAGAGAAAATTAGTAGATTAAGCCGGAAATAGCTAAAATAAATCCTTGGAACCAGTGCGCAAAAAAACCGATCCTTAATAACTAAGGATCGGTTTTTTCTGTCGAATCATTTCCAATTGGGAAGCTGGCTCACATAGCTGTCGGACAGCTTCAGCAGCTCCAGCGCGCGGTTAAATTCGTCCGCCGAGTCAAGAGACACGGTGCTGGCACCCGAGAGCGGAAGATGCGTGCCGTCCTCGTATCCGCTGCCGGAGAGGAACAGCTCATCGCTGCTGACGAATGAACCGGTCGGCAGATAATAACGCTGCGGCAGCAGGTTAACCGACGTGTTGTTCAGAATATCCTGACCGAAATGAATCTGGTCGTCCAACGGGAAGCCTAACAGGTTCGCAACCGTAGGCAGAATATCGACCTGGCCGCCCAGCTGGCTGTAAACTTTCGGCTCGGTGATGCCGGAGGCCGAAATAATAAGTGGTATGTTAATCATGTCGGCAGAGCCGTAGTCATGCCCGTAAATTTCTTTCATTAATTCCTTGTCATCCCGGTCGAGCGAGTAAATCGGCAAGCCAAGATGATCGCCGTACAGCACGATCACGCTGTTATCCCAAATGCCGCGCTGCTTCAGATCGTCTATGAACAAGCCAAGCGCGTAATCCGCATAGTTCTGGGCGCGGATATAATCGCCCACGAAGGTATTCTCGTACCGCTTCGGAAGCTCCATCTTATATTTTCGCTCCGGAATGGTGAACGGATGATGGGAAGACATGGAGATGACCTGCGCATAAAACGGCTTGTCGCCTTGATCCATTTTCTCCAGCTCGGCTGCGGTTTTGGCGTACAGCACTTCGTCGGAGGCCGCGAAGAAAACGGAATCCTCGTCGCCGAAAAACTCTTTGTCATAGTAACGGTTGAAGCCAAGCGCTTTGTACAGCTCGCTGCGGTTCCAGAACTCCACGACGTTAGTATGGAAGGTCGCCGTATCATAACCATGCTGCTGCATCAATCTCGGAAGGCTGGGCAGCTCTTTCTTCGGGTAGACCTGAGTAGCCGCGCCGTTTGGCGGTATATAATAAGAGGTATTAACAACAAACTCGGCATCCGACGTATTGCCCTGCCCAACGCCTTGATAGAAGTTGTTGAAGTAGTAGCTTTCATTGGCCAGCTTATTCATGTTAGGCGTAATTTCCTGGCCGTCGATCTTCAGATTGATAAGGAAGTTTTGGAACGATTCCATCTGGATAATGATCAGATTTTTGCCGGAGGCCGCATTCCACAGCTTCGGGGAAGCCGGCTTTTGAATCTGCTTAATATCATCGATCTTAGCCTGCGTAATTTCGGACGGATTGACGAGCTCCTGCTTTTTATTGGATAAAATCGTATAAGCCTCGTAATTAAGAATGCCCATCTGCTCCGCTTTGACGATCTCGTTCATGCTTGCGCGGTTCGGTAAAATGTTAAACAGGCAAAGCGCAAGGGAAACGCCAAACAAGGTAGCAAGCACGCTTCTGCTGACGCGTTTTTGGCTGGCCGCCTTCCAGTACTGTCCCTTTCGGCGCCGGATCAAATAATAACCCATGACAACGATATCAATAAAGACGAGCAGATAGTAAGGGTCCATCAGAGAGAAGACGCTGTTGCTGACGGCCGTAACTTGGTTGACCTGATTAAGAGCTGAGTAGGTAACGATAACGCCGTAATATTTGTAATACATAAGGACCGCGAACAGGATGCCGGTCATGAGCAGGTTGGCGCTTAAATAATAGACGAGCTTTCGTTTGGTAGCGAACCATTCAATCAGACAGAACACGATTAACGCAAACGGGACTTCCTTGAGCAGAGTTGTCCAGTTAGGACCACCAAAGACGACCATCCAGGTTAGAAAGCTCTTAAGCAGAACAATCAGTGAGAATGCGAGAATGGGTCGTTTGCTGAAAAGCCTTTTTGGTGCTAGATTTGACACGTTTTCGCCGCCCTTCACAATAAAACAGGCTTCTCACTAAGCAGCCTGTCCCATAATGTCTTATATCTCTATTGTAATCATTATGCTTGGCTGGAAGAGGAATGTCAAAGTCATGCCAGTCTGTCAGGGATGGCAAAATGACGTAAACAAATGTTGCAACTTTTTAAGACATTATCGAGTCTATTCGTTTATAGTAGAGAGGAAAGAACGTACGCGTTCCTAAACAAAACAAGCAACAATAAGGAGAGCAGCATGAGAAGAAACGTACAAAGACGAAAAAGACGCGGATTAGCTTTTCTGGCGGTATGCGTGGTTGCTATAGCAGTCATTCTGTTTATCCGCTACGAAAATTTGACGGCCGAGGCTCCGGAAGAGACAGCGGCTAATAGCCAGACTTCAGAACAACCTTCTCCCGCGGCATCGGATGAACCTGCGGTTTCGGACGAGCCAACGGATACACCAACGGATACGCCGTCCGACGAACCATCGGACACGCCTACCGATACCCCGTCTGAGAAACCGTCGGACAAGCCTTCCGATACGCCGGCTGACAAGCCTGCAATTGCTACGGCAGGGGAAGAGGATGGCTACGCGGTTGTCGCTCAGCCTGCAAGCATAGCCGTGCTGGTGGACAAGCAATACAAGCTGCCGGACAATTACGAGCCTAAGGATCTGGTTTATCCGGATGTCCGCTTTACGTTCAGCGAGAAGATCGACAAACGCAAAATGCGCAAGGAAGCGGCGGGCGCCCTGGAAGATCTGTTTGCCGGCGCAGAGAAAGATGGCATTTACCTGGCCGGCGTCTCGGCTTACCGTTCGCAGGCAACGCAGAAGACGCTCTTTAACCGCTATGTGAAGAAAGACGGCCTGGAGAAGGCGTTGACTTACAGCGCATTCCCCGGTACAAGCGAGCATCAGACCGGTCTTGCGATTGACGTATCCGGCAGTGATGGCAAATGCGCGGCCGAGGATTGCTTCGGCGGTACGCCAGAAGCCGAGTGGCTGGCTGATCATGCGCCGGAGTACGGATTTATTATCCGCTATCCAGAGGGCAAGGATGCAATTACGGGCTACAAATACGAGCCATGGCATATTCGTTATGTAGGGAAGGAATTAGCGAAGGAGATTGACGAGAAGGACTTGACTCTGGAGGAGTATTATAACGCGGTTCCGGTATCAAAATAATAAAGCCGAATGGGACGGCGCTCAGTATCCAATGCGTGTAATTCATACACGGCAAAGGGCTGTGCGCCGTTACCCGTTCTTTTAGATCTTTGGCTCAAACGTTTTGCAGTCGGTTTCTTCCGAGTTGCTAGCTTGTTTGGAACGGTTGTTCACTACATAAATGGAGGAAGCAGCGCAATGATTGCCTGCAGCCCAATACTTGCAGGAGTTTACTTCGCACAGTACATCTTTAGCCATGAAAAATCACCATCCTTAACTCGTATTGCCCAGTGGCCATATAGGGCCGGATACGGGCTCATACTTAGGATGGACAAACGCAAAGCCGTTTTATACTTATGAAGGGATGGAACAACAATGGGAAAAAAGCTTTATTTTAATCATGACGCGGGGGTTGACGATCTTGTATCGCTGTTTCTCGTTCTGCAGATGAAGGATGTCGAATTGATCGGAGTATCGGTTATTCCGGCAGACGGATATTTGGAGCCGGGGATGGCGGCAAGCCGCAAAATCATCGACCGTTTCGGAGCGCCGGGAGCAAGCGGCACAGTGGAAGTGGCCCGCTCGAATTCGAGAGGACGCAATCCGTTTCCGGCGGAATGGCGGATGCATACGTTTTTCGTGGATGCGCTGCCGATTCTGAACGAACCTGGCGTTATCCATACGCGCGAGGCGGGGTTGCCTGCCCATAAGCATATGATCCAGCAGCTGCTGGCGTCCGATGAGCCCGTGACTCTGCTGTTCACCGGTCCGCTGACGGACTTGGCGAGAGCGCTTGACGAAGCGCCGGAGATTGAGGAGAAGATCGACAAGCTGGTATGGATGGGCGGTACCTTTAACGAAAAAGGAAACGTTCAAGAGCCGGAGCATGACGGTACGGCGGAGTGGAACGCGTTCTGGGATCCGGAAGCTATGGATCGCGTATGGAACAGCGGGATCAAGATCGAGCTCGTAGCGCTGGAAAGCACCAATAAAGTGCCGCTTACCGTGCCGGTGCGCAACCGTTGGGCCTCGCTTCGGAGGCATGCCGGGCTGGATTTCGTGGGGCAATGTTATGCCGCATGTCCGCCGCTTGTCTTTATGGAAACCAACTCCACTTACTACTTGTGGGATGTTCTGACAACTGCGGTCGTAGGTGATCCTAGCCTAGTCGAAATGAAGACCGTCCACAGCGCCGTTATCGCTGACGGCCCTAGTCAAGGGCGAACAGTCGAGACGGCGGATGGACGGCCAGTAAGCCTTGTATACGACGTGGAGCCGGAACGGTTCTTCGATTACATTACTTCGCTGTCGCAGAACGCTGTGCTGAATCCGGCGGAATAGTTAGTCCATTTCATAAATCGAACCGGATTTGCTCGCGTACAGCTCGGCATAGACCTTCTCCGCATACGCATCGGTCATGCCGGAAATATAGTCTGCGATAAAGCGGGCCCAGGTCCAACTGTGCTTGTGCTGCTCGAAGCTTGCCACCCAGTCCGGCGGCAGAATCAAGCGGCCTTGCTCGGGCCTTTTGAAGCTGTCCCACAGACGGCGGATCATGATTTCGCTGCGCATTTGCAGCCGCTGTACGCGGAAATCCTTAATCAGCGTTACCCACGCAAGCTTCTTCAATATTTCCATCGTGCGCAGCAGGTCGATATCCTGCTGGCCATCCAGCACGAACGTTACCTTCTTCCAGCCTTTTACCGGATCCTCGATAATACCGACGCGCCCGGCAAATACGCTGACCCACCGCGCTTTCATCTCCCTGCGCGTTCTGGACGATTCATGATCGTACAGGGCATAAAGCTCTTCCCATTGCTGCAAATAAGCGGCAAGCACCCGCTTGACCATCGCCGGAATATCCACCTGATCCCAGCCCACGTCCATGTTGCCTTGATCTTCGACGATTTCCTGCACCAGATTGTCGATCAGACGCTGATCCTCAAAGAAGGTGCGGTTCATTTGGATTTTGCCGGCGCGGATGCCGTCTTCAATATCATGGGTGGAATAAGCGATGTCATCGCATAGGTCCATCAGTTGAGCTTCCAAGGTGGAGCAGCCCGCGGGCATTGCCCATTGCTGGCGGATATGATGAATGGCATGCCATTCGGAGCTGTACAACCCCTTCAGCCTGCCCGGTTCGTCCAGGGAATAAGGGTATTTATTGACCGCAAGCAGCACGGCTGCCGTCAGATCCAGGCCGCTGCCGCTGCCGGCGCGTTTCTCCAGAAACATAAGGATGCGGAAGTTTTGCGCGTTGCCCTCGTAGGCAAGGCCATGCTCCTCGAGCAATAGGCGGTTCAGCACCTCTTCGCCTTTATGGCCAAACGGCGGATGCCCGAGATCATGGGCAAGCGCTGCGATTTCCACGACGGACGGATCCATGATGAGGCCGGGATGCTCTTTTTTGCTCAGAAAAGGGTACTG
Organism: Paenibacillus glycanilyticus; assembly: GCF_051200795.1. Classification (NCBI taxonomy): domain Bacteria; kingdom Bacillati; phylum Bacillota; class Bacilli; order Caryophanales; family Paenibacillaceae; genus Paenibacillus; species Paenibacillus glycanilyticus. Next base: position 6,352,247 of record NZ_CP195155.1, on the reverse strand, counting down.
CTTCCCCAGGCGTCTCGCCACTTCGCGCGCAATCTGCGATACCTCCAGGGAATGGGTTAATCTCGTCCGGTAATAGTCGCCCGATCCGGCACCAAACACTTGGGATTTGCCTTGCAGCCGCCGGAAAGCGGGAGATTGAATAAGTCTGGCGTAATCCCGTTCGTATTCGTCGCGTTCTTCGCTGAATGTGCCGAGCGCTGGTTCGTCTAATCGAAATTTGCGTAAGTCCATGGTTTTTCCTCCTATGCCGCCCGCACTTTTTTTTCTGAAAATTGTAACATATTTGTTTCATAATAAGAATGTTTGTGTAAGGTTTGAACATCTTTCCTGCTTGAGGTATGCTCTAGTTAATGTTTTTATCCATATATTGAGGGGCTCGTCTAGCTATGAATGTCTTACAGGATGTTTCCACGGTCTTTATCGTCTTGAATATATTGCTGGCATTGACCGTTATTTTCCTCGAGCGGAAGGATGCGAGATCGACGTGGGCCTGGCTGATGGTGCTGTATTTCCTGCCGGGGGTCGGATTCGTGCTTTATCTTATTCTCGGGCAGCGGCTGCGCAAGCGGAAGCTGAACAAGATGTTGCTCGAAAGCCAGCGTATTATTGAAGATTCGATTGAAGCTCAGAAGCTTCAATTAGAGGAGCGGCACATTATTTTTAACGATCCCGCTACCATTAATTATCAGAGCATGATTCATATGAATCTGGTAGGCAGCTATTCCTTGTATACGCAGAACAATGCGGTACAGATCTTCACGACGGGGAAAAGCAAGTTCGATGCGCTGCTGCGCGATATCGAGTCCGCACAACATCATATTCACCTTGTCTATTACATTGTGCGTGACGATAAGCTTGGCAACCGCCTGATCCAGGCGCTGGTGGAGAAAGCGAAGCAGGGGGTGCAGGTTCGGTTCCTGTACGACCATATCGGCAGCAAGGGTCTTCCGCGGAAGTTTTTTAAGGAGCTGCGCGAAGCAGGCGGGCAGGCGGCAGCCTTTTTCCCTTCCCGGATTCCATACTTGAATCTCAAGATCAATTTCCGGAATCATCGCAAGCTTGTTATTGTGGACGGGCGGATCGGCTATATCGGGGGCTTCAATATCGGGGATGAGTATATGGGGCGCGACAAGTATTTCGGCGAATGGCGGGATACGCATCTGCGTCTCGAGGGAAGAGCTGTTCTGCAAATGCAGGCACAGTTCCTGATGGACTGGAATCTGGCTTCCTCGGGAATGGTGGAGCTTGATTATCATTACTTCCCGCGCCACTTCCAAGCTGTGGGGACGATCGGCATGCAGGTCGTGGCGAGCGGACCGGATTCGGAATCCCAGCAGATTAAGGATGCTTACATCAAGATGATCTATTTCGCGAAAAAGAGCATCTGTCTGCAGACGCCTTATTTCGTCCCGGACGAGAGTCTGATGACGGCGCTCAAGACGGCGGCTATGTCGGGGATTGAAGTGAAGGTCATGCTGCCGGGCAAGCCCGATCATTTCTTCGTGTATTGGGCAACCCATTCGTATTTAAACGAGCTGCTCGCTGCGGGAGGCAAATGCTACATTTACGAACGGGGCTTCCTGCACGCGAAGACGCTTGTCATTGACGGTCAGCTTGCTTCCGTCGGTACCGCCAATATCGACAACCGGAGCTTTAAGCTGAACTTCGAGATGAACGCCTTTATCTATGACAGCGCAACGGCAGGCGAACTGGAGAGATTATTCGACCTTGACCTGCAGGATTGTCATGAATTAACCTTCGAGGATTATTTGAAGCGGCCTCTTATGAACAAGTTCAAAGAGTCCATTGCCCGGCTGTTATCGCCTATTCTATAAAATGCGCACGCAAAAAGGGATTCCGCTTATCAATGATAACCGGAATCCCTTTACCTTTCTGAATCGCAATTATTCAATTCCGTAACGCTCCATTCTACAACTTGCGTTGCCTTAATCTTGCTAACGAATAAGTATTAATCGGACCTAAGTGACAAGAGACGAATTTGAGTTCCCGCATGTCCGGTTTACCTTGCGATCTCCTTTCCGGAAATAGTGAGGACATGCATCGCTAACTTACTTCAATGGTCTATCCCCTCTCGTGTGGTGTAGGTCTATCATAAACTATTATTTTAATTTTGTAAATATTCTGATAATTATTTTTCGTAAAGTTTGGCTACTCCTTCTAAGGAGGGAGAATAGCGCATATAGGCAGTGAGTTCCGGTTGATCTTCCTAACTCTTAGATTTATACTTAGTCTAAATTAACTTGTATTAAAGGAATGAATGATGATGACCAAGCTAAATTTAACCGTACAGCGCAAAACGATTCTCGAGGCGATTCAGGAGTCTCATGATCACCCGACAGCGGCGGATATTATTGAAAGACTACGCGACAAGGGCGTCAGCTTTGCCTACGGGACGGTATACAATTCGCTCCGTTATTTGACCGACGCCGGACTTATTCGCGAGCTTAAGCTAGGCGAGGCCGTCAGCCGCTATGATGCCAGAATGGACGATCACCATCATATTATGTGCAAAGAGTGCGGGCGCGTAGAGGAAGTGTTGACCGAGCTGCCCGAGGAATGGCTGAAGAAAATCGCCGCGGAAACCAATTTTAAAGTTCAGGACGCACACGTTGTATTAGAGGGGGTATGCGAATTATGCGCCAGCAAGTAGAGGATAACCGTATGGAGGGGCCGCCATCCGGCGAGTCGATAGCGGGGAAGGCCTGTTCCCTGACCAAGCGGATTATGACGGTTAGTCCTTTTCCCGAACGGATGAGCAGCCTTCTGCATCTACTTACGGCGGAATGCTTCGATCTGTTCTCGCTCCACGATTTGAACAAGGCTTTCGTCAGCAGCCTGCAGCCGGAGCTGATTATTTACGATGCCACACCGCACCCGCTTATTCCCAATGCCGTAGATGCCCTTCATGCGGCGATGACGCAGACTTCTCCCATCAACGGCGCATCCCTTCTGTATCTGGTTCACGAGGATGCCCGGGTTATGGCAGCGGCTATTCCGAAACACGCCGAGCTGCTTGTATGGCCCTCGAATCCGCAGGAAGCCCTTAACCAGATTAACCGGATGCTCGGCGAGTGGAAGGCTCCCGACCTGTCCAGCTACCGGTTCAAGGACCTGACCGTTGACCTGAAGAAAATGAAGGTGTTCCGCGGCGGCGAGCGGATTGAGCTGACCAAGACGGAATACGATCTTCTCCTTATGTTTCTAACCTCGGGCGGAGCGGTGCTCACGCGCGAAGCGATGTTTGACGCGGTATGGGGAAGCCAGTATTTCGGGGGCAGCAATGTCGTGGATGTGCATATCAAGACGCTCCGCCGCAAGCTGAAGGACAGCGCGGTAGCGCCTCATTATATCGCGACCGTTCGCGGAGTCGGCTATCGGCTGGTAGAAGAGCGGGGCAATTAAGAGGGAGTGCAGGGACCTTCTTCATCTGTTCTTCATTAGGTTTTCATCCAACGTTCATGACAGCGTTGATCCGTAAACGTACAATAGGATTATAAGATTTAGATCAAGTCTAAGTATAAATAATCCGGAGGTACCGATATGATCAACCGTTTAACGACTAATCAAGGCACGCCAGTTGGCGATAACCAAAACTCCAGGACAGCGGGACAACGCGGCCCGGCACTTTTGGAGGATTACCATCTGATCGAGAAGATTGCCCATTTTGACCGCGAGCGTATTCCGGAGCGCGTCGTGCATGCTCGCGGAGCTGGCGCACATGGCGTATTCCGGACCGGAAACAGCATGAGTGCCTATACGAAAGCAGCTTTCCTGCGGGAAGCGGGAAAAGAAACGGATGTATTTGTCCGGTTCTCCACCGTTATCCACGGAACGGGTTCGCCGGAGACGGCACGCGATCCTCGCGGTTTTGCGGTAAAGTTCTATACGGAGGAAGGCAACCTGGATATCGTCGGCAACCACCTGCCGGTCTTCTTCATCCGCGATGCGATTAAATTCCCGGACATGGTGCATTCGCTTAAGCCGTCTCCGCGCACGAATATTCAAGAGCCGGAGCGCTATTGGGATTTCATGACGCTGTCGCCGGAATCGACCCATATGCTCACTTGGTTATTCTCCGATGATGGTACCCCAGCTTCCTACCGCGAAATGGATGGCTTTGGCGTTCACGCGTTCAAGTGGATTAATGAGGATGGCAAAATAACGTATGTGAAATACCATTGGAAGTCGAAGCAGGGAGTCCGCAACTTCACGGCTGCCGAAGCCGGCGAGATGCAAGGCAAGGATTTCAACCATGCGACACGGGATTTGTACGATTCCATTGAACTAGGCCGCTACCCCGAATGGGATTTGCATGTGCAGCTGATGCCGGTCGAGCATCTGGACCGTTACTCGTTCGATCCGCTTGATCCAACGAAGATTTGGCCGGAGGATATGTACCCGCTGCTGCTTGTCGGCACTATGCAGCTGAACCGCAATCCGGACAATTATTTTGCCGAAGTCGAGCAGTCCGCTTTTTCGCCTAGCGCCGTAGTCCCGGGCATTGAGCCTTCGGAAGACAAGCTTCTCCAAGGCCGTCTGTTCTCGTACCCGGATGCGCAGCGCTACCGTCTTGGCGCCAACTATCTTCATATTCCGGTCAACTGCCCTTACGCGCCGGTTCGCAACCATCAGCGTGATGGCGCGATGACGATGAAAGCCGATCCTTCAACCGTTAACTATGAGCCAAGCAGCTCTTCCGACAGCCCGCGGGAAGCTCAAGAGTACAAGGACAGCAGCACCCCGTTGCATGGCTATGCCGGACGTCAGAAGATCGACAAGACCGACGATTTCACGCAGGCAGGGGAGCGTTACTTGTCGCTGCCGCCGGAGCAGCGGGATCATCTGGTCAGCAATCTGGTAAACGACCTGAAGCAAACAAGCGAAAATATCCAGCTGCGTGCCGTATGCAACTTCTTCCGCGCTAACGTGGAATTCGGTATCCGCCTTTCGAAAGGGCTTGACGTAGATATCAGCGCATATATGCAGCACCAGCGTTAATCATAGAAAAGTTAAGCGGCCGAAGCCGATCGATTGACGATTGAGCTTCGGCCGTTATTTTTGTTACACTATCCTCGTAACCGATTACATAGTGAGGTGAGAGGATGCAATATCGCGGGTTAGGTTCATCGGAATTGAAAGTTAGCGAGATCAGCTTCGGAACATGGGCGATTGGCGGTGCCTGGGGCAACGTCAACGATAAGGAATCGCTCTTGGCGCTTGAGGCTGCCATCGATAAAGGCGTCAACTTTTTTGATACGGCCGACGTGTACGGCGACGGCCACAGCGAGCAGCTGCTCGCGCAGGCGACCAAAGGCCGCGAAGATCAGATTTACATTGCGACGAAATTTTGCCGCGCTGGAGATATTCATGATCCTGCGACTTACTCGGAGGCTTCGGTACGCGCTTATTGCGAAGCCAGTCTGAAGCGTCTCGCGCGCGAGCGGATTGACCTGTACCAGATCCATTGCCCGCCAATGTCGATCTTGAAGGATGGAAGCGTGTTCGAGGTGCTGGACAAGCTGCAGCAGGAAGGCAAAATCCGTCATTACGGCGTAAGCGTGGAATCGGTGGAGGAAGGTCTCTTCTGCCTGGAGCAGCCGAATGTGCGCGCGCTTCAGGTTATTTATAATATTTTCCGCCAGAAGCCGCTTGAGCTGCTCAATGAAGCGCGTCGGCGCGGAGTGGGAATCTTGGTTCGCCTGCCGCTTGCGAGCGGTCTGCTGACCGGTAAGTTCACGGCTTCGTCCACTTTCGAAGCGGATGACCACCGCCGCTTTAACGAGAACGGCGAAGCGTTTAACGTGGGGGAGACATTCGCCGGACTAGGCTTTGCCAAAGGCGTCGAGCTGGCCGACCAGCTGCGCTGGATTGAGGAGGGCCGCGGCAATATGACGCGCGCTTCGCTGCGCTGGCTGCTTGATCATGAAGCCGTCACCTGCGTGATCCCGGGCTTCCGGAACGTCCGTCAGGTGGAAGACAATCTTGCGGCTCTGGACGTGCCTTCGTTTACGGCGGAAGAGCGCGAGCGTCTGGCGGCATTCTATAACGAACAGGTCCATCCGTTTATCCGCGGATCGTACTGATTGGATCGTCCGGCAAGCAATAACTTGCGGGCGCGGAACGTTTGCACTGTTGAAAATTTTGCAGTACGATGGATCTAGCTAACCTATTTTGAAATGAGGATAGATAACGATGCTATCTGCAAATACACATCTCATTCAAGTGGCGTCCATCGTTTTTTCGGTATGTGCCGGTCTGACGCTTATCATTCTTCGCATGCGGGCGGGCAAACAGCCGACGAACCTGCGTAAAATCATCGCACCGCCGCTTGGCATGTCGACGGGCTTTATCATGTTTGCTTTTCCGGTTACCCATATCCACTGGCTGTGGGGGTTATCGGCTTTCGGCACGGGGCTCTTAATCTTCTCGTTCCCGCTTATCGTCACGACACGTCTCGAGAGAGTCGAATCCGATATATTCGTTCGCCGTTCCAAGGCGTTTATTTTTATCATGCTGACCTTGCTGGCCATCCGGCTGGCGCTGCACAGCGTAGTCGAGCAATATATGTCGATCCCGCAGACCGGCGCTTTGTTCTACCTGCTCGCGTTTGGGATGATTCTCCCGTGGCGTTTCGCCATGGTTGGCGATTATATGCGATTGCAAAAGGCAGAAATGTAAGGAGTGGGGCGTGCCGCGTGCACGCTCTTTTTTTGACCGCAATCAAGACGACTTATTGGCTTTGTGCCTGGTGCGTTGATGTGGAGCGGTAGCTGCAAGAGGTAAACTTCCTCTTAAATTTGTATCCGTAATGGTCAGCACAATGTTTGACACAGGGTATCGGAATGTGATATAAATTGTATACAATTTAATTTTGATCAAATCATTTTTATTCAGAGGAGGATTCATCATGAGCGTTTATTCATTTGAAGCGGATACAATTAGAGGGCAGCAAGTTAGCCTCGAGGATTACAAGGGCAAGGTGCTGGTCATCGTAAATACAGCAAGCAAATGCGGCTTTACGCCTCAGTATTCCGATCTGCAGAAGGTATACGAGCAATATAAGGATCAAGGACTAGAAATTCTGGGCTTCCCGAGCAATCAGTTCGGCGAACAGGAGCCGGGATCGAATTCGGATGTGCAGGAATTTTGCCAGATCAACTATGGCGTATCCTTCCCGCTGTTTGCGAAAACGGATGTCCGCGAGGAATCGGCTCATCCTTTGTTCAAATATTTGACGGAGCAAGCTCCTTTCCACGGCTTTGACACCTCGGAGCCAAGCGGCAAAATGCTTCATGCTTTCCTGTCGGAGAAGCTGCCTCATTACCTGGAAGGAAACGATGTGAAATGGAACTTCACGAAGTTTCTCATTGACCGCCAGGGCAATGTAATCAAACGGTTCGAATCGACGGACGAGCCGCTGAATATGGTCGAAGATATTCAAAAACTGCTGTAATCCCATACGGTGTTAATGAAAAGCTCATGCTGCCCGCGATAAGGCCGCATGGGCTTTTTTTGCTGTGCAGCTCAAACCTCCCACCAGATGACCTCCACGCCGACCCCCAACAGGCCAAGTACGGTCAAAGTGCCTACCACGTTAATGGTTAAAGTCTGTCCCGGCGGTACGGCGACGCCTCCGCCAACGGAAAAGGAGAACGGCCCCGGCTGCAGCGGATAAAGAATAAAAGCCGTCCCGCCCGTTACGGCGTTAATGGAGGTGGTAACGGAAGCAACGCTGGCCGTCCCGCTTCCCAAGTTAAGATTGACCGGCGTTACGGTCGTTGGAGAAGCGATGGTTCCGCCGCTGTAGATCGTCACTTGCGCGGAAAAGCTCGAGAGCAGGCTTAACGAAATGTTGGTATATCCGATGATCTGTCCAAGGTATACGGTTTTGCCGCTGCCCGAAGGATTGGCGATGCGGACCGAGCTATTGACGCTACCTCCTAATACCCCTAAGGACAAGCTGTTAGAAGCGTTAATGGTGAAGGCCCCGCCGGCTTGCACGGAAGTGCCGGACTGAGCCGGAATTTCGGATCCGGGCTGCGTGTAGGAGTTGGCTGCCGCTCCGTACAAGGGCCCATTGGAGCCATCGAATATCGGGTTATTCGGCATTAAAACTCCCACCACGAAATATTGGCCGCCGCCGTAATGGCACCGGTACCAACGGAAATGGTGACTGAACGGTTAGGCGCTACAATAAGTCCTCCTGCAAAAGCAACCTCAAACATCCCCGCCGCCAGCAGAGTGGTATAGAACAGCGTTGGCGTGCCCGATACGCTGCCGGTTGCTACCCGTGAGGTAGCCACGCTTGTTGTCGCATTCCCAAGCTGCATGTTAAACGGAGTTGGCGTTGTACCGCCCGTGACCGTACCTCCCGAATAAAGGTTCACCGTTGCCGCCGCACTCACCCCACCGCTAATTTTTGAAACATACAGCGACCTTCCGCTGCCGTTTGGATTGGATATCTGAATCAATAAGTTGGAGCCCGCCCCTACGGCCGTGCTAGCCGAAGTAACCATAAAAAAGCGGCCGTTCGCAGCAGCGTCTTCTTCAGGAGGAGCCACGATGGCAGGACTGCTGTAGCGGTTATTCAGCAAAATATAAAGCGGATTGTTCTCGCTGTTGAATACGGAATAATTCGTCAATTGTCCCCACCTCTTGTATCGAAATGCTTGCCACATTATATGGTGGAAAAGCCGGATTCGTATGGGGATTTACCGATGAGACGGAAGTTAGGTGAATCTACAGGCGTCAATCGCCGCCGCGGACAAATTCATTTACACATAAAGTAATGGAAGCATGGACATCGAGGAGAAGAGGAGAAATGGGAAAAGCAGCAGGATGCAAACATAGAAGACCACGCCGTTGCCGCAAAAAGCCTTTAAAGCCCAGAAAACGTCATATTCCCCGGAGACGTGTTTGCCGCAAGGGCAAAGACGGCAGCTGTTGTCAAAGTTTCCGATCCATTGAGTATGAAGAAGCTGCGACCTCGGATGAATTCGTCCCAATGCCCAAACAAGACACGGCTTTGGACTTGGTATTTTCTTACGCAGTACTGAATCGGGGGAAAAATGCAGCCGTTGTACGCCTGGAGGTTGGCCCGAACGGAGTGGATTTCGCAAGCGACTACGAGAGTGTTGTTGAGCCGGGTGGCATGGCTATTATGACTCCGTCGAGATTTATGCATTTTACAAGACTCTCGATAAGGTCGCAGCAGCCAGGGGCTCCAACTTTAATCCAGGTGTATTATCAGGCGCAGCGGGCCCGGATGACTCCGGTTCATGAATTTCATTTTCTAAGAGAAAATAGGTGATGGGAAGGAATGCCCAATTTTTCGACATTTAATCCGAATCCGGATAATTTACGCACTTTAATCTTTGGAAAAGACAGTACGGATACGGCGCGGCCGCTGGCAGTGGACACAAGCGGTAATCTGGTTACCGTAATGCTTGACGGTACGATCAGCAGTATTCTGGGTGTAACGATTACGGCAGGGACAGTGGCTATCTCCGGCGGCACGGTTGGGGTGACCGGAACGGTGGCCGTGTCCGGAGGAACGGTCGACGCTACAATTACGGGCGGCACGATCAGCGCCGTACTTGGCACCACGATTACGGCCGGTACGGTGGCGATCTCAGGAGGTACAGTCGCGGTATCGGGCGGCACAGTCGCCGTGTCTGGCGGAACAGTAGCCGTATCCGGCGCAACGGTTACGGGCGGGACGATAGATGCCGTGCTTGGCGCCACCATTACCGCAGGAACCATCAACGCCGTGCTTGGCACCACGATTACGGCCGGTACGGTAGCGATTTCAGGCGGTACAGTCGCGGTATCGGGCGGCACCTTTGAAATAGCTGGTGGAACGGTGGCGGTATCCGGTGCAACCGTAACGAGCGGCACGCTGGATGCCGTGCTAGGCGCGACGATTACTGCAGGAACATTGAACGCGTTACTTGGCGCGACGATCACAGGCGGAACCATTAACGCCGTGCTTGGCACCACGATCACGGCGGGTACGGTAGCGATCTCAGGCGGTACAGTCGCGGTATCGGGCGGCACGTTCGAAATAGCCGGAGGAACGGTGGCAGTGTCCGGTGCGACAATTACGGCGGGCACATTGGATGCGTTGCTGGGGGCAACCATTACGGCGGGAACACTGGATGCCGTGTTAGGCGCGACGATTACGGCAGGAACGTTGGATGCCGTGTTAGGCGCGACCATTACAGCCGGAACGATTACAGCCGTGCTCGGCACCACGATCACGGCGGGTACAGTAGCAGTCTCCGGAGGAACCGTTGCGCTGTCGGGCGGTACGGTTGCAGTGTCCGGTGCGACGATTACAGCGGGAACGCTGGATGCGTTGCTAGGAGCAACGATCACGGCCGGAACGTTGACGGCGGTACTTGGAACAACAATCACCGCAGGTACAGTGGCAGTGTCTGGAGCAACGATAACCGGAGGCACATTAAACGCCGTGCTCGGCACGACGATTACAGCCGGTACTGTTGCGATTTCCGGAGGAACCGTTGCACTGTCGGGTGGCACGGTGGCGGTGTCTGGCGCAACAATCACAGCGGGCACGATAGATGCGTTGCTAGGAGCAACGATCACGGCCGGAACGTTGACGGCGGTACTTGGAACAACAATCACCGCAGGTACAGTGGCAGTGTCTGCAGCAACGATAACTGGAGGTACATTAAACGCCGTGCTCGGCACGACGATTACAGCCGGTACTGTTGCGATTTCCGGAGGAACCGTTGCGCTGTCGGGCGGTACGGTTGCAGTGTCCGGCGCTACGATTACAGCGGGAACGCTGGATGCGTTGCTAGGAGCAACGATCACGGCCGGAACGTTGACGGCGGTACTTGGAACAACCATCACGGCAGGTACAGTGGCGGTGTCTGCAGCAACGATAACCGGAGGCACGTTAAACGCCGTGCTCGGCACCACGATTACAGCCGGTACGGTTGCAGTGTCTGGCGCGACAATCACAGCGGGCACGCTGGATGCGTTGCTAGGAGCAACGATCACGGCCGGAACGTTGACGGCGGTACTTGGAACAACAATTACCGCAGGTACAGTGGCGGTGTCTGCAGCAACGATAACCGGAGGCACGTTAAATGCCGTACTTGGCACGACGATTACAGCCGGTACCGTGACTGCGTTGCTGGGAGCAACGATTACGGCGGGAACTTTAAGCAGCGTCACTTCAATTTCTCAAAAGAGCTTCCAAGAAGTAGCGAACCTGAATAACCTAACAGCAGATGCATATACGGCTGTGCCGGCCATTACGACCAGCGTATTCGGCACTTATTCTTACTTTGTCTACAACAAAGGCCCGGGAACGAATGCAGCGACTGCACGTGTTGAGATCAGCGCCAACGGAACGAACTGGTATACCGACGTGGAGAGCGTAACGGGAATCGCGGTAGGCTCGGTTGACGTGCTGGTTCCGCAGCGTTTCCTGAAATATACGAGACTGGCCTACCGTTCGACAACGACCGGAAGCCCAACCACCGTCGACGTATATTTCAATGGCCAAGGCACGTAAGCGCAGGCTTACGAGTAAGAATTACCGCAAAAACCGCGCTAATTCTTGGCGTATGCTTACGAAGTAAGAATTACCGCAAAAACCGCGTTAATTCTTTTTAGGAGGGTTAAAAATGCTGCTCGGTGTTCACATCATCGTACGCAATGAAGAGGATATGCTTCCGGAATGCCTGGACAGCATTCGCGGCATAGCCGATGAGCTCATCGTTGTCGACACGGGTTCGACGGACGGAACGGTGGACATTGCCCTGCGGTATGGAGCAAGAGTGATTAAGGCGGAGTGGGAGGATAACTTCTCCTCCGCCCGCAATCTGGCATTGGAGCACGCGCGCACCATATGGGTTCTGGTTCTGGATGCGGATGAACGACTGAGGGGGGATTTGCAGTCGCTGAGGCAGGGGCTGCGAAAAGCCGATTCGTCCGCATACCGGCTGCGAATGGAGCATCTGCTCGATGCCTCCAATACGGGACGCAGCATGACGAGCGAAGCCGTGCGTCTGTTCCGTGCGGACCGTGGCTACTCCTATTATGGAGAAATTCACGAGCAGCTCGTCCGTGTCCGGGAGACGGAGGGCGGCAGCATCATGATGGATGTGGACGGTCCGCTATGCGCCGGGACTCCGCACATTGCCCATATCGGGTACATGCCAGATGTGCTGCGGCGCAAATCCAAAGCGGAACGGAATTTACGGGTCATTTCCAGGCAGCTGACCAAGCGGCCGAATGACCCTTTTTGCCTATACAATTACGGGGTTACGTTATGCCAGCTTGGAAATGCCGAAGAAGCGGCGGCGGCCTTCGACAAAGCGCTTGTCTACACGCCTCTGACCGCTCCCTACCGGCCGACGCTGGTTAGAGATTACGCAACCGCGCTACTTGCTCTATCCCGGAATGGGGAGGCTGCCGAGCTGCTTCGGGGGGAGACGCTCCGGTATCCCGATTACCCGGACCTGTATATGCTGCAGGGCAACAGCTTGTCGGCATCAGGAATGCTGTTGGAGGCAAAGGAGGCTTATGAGACTGCTCTCGAAGCAGGCGCAAAACCTCATTCCTATATTTCCGAAAATGGAGCGGGCAGCTACCTGGCACAGCTTCGCCTGGCATCCGTATTGCAGCGGACAGGGGAGGCTGATGCAGCCCTGCTGGCATACGAAGCCTTGCTTGGCGCCAAGCCGGGATGGGAAGAGGCTTTGTCAGCCTGGGCGGATTACCTTCAGCAGCTTGGCGTGTCCGACCAGGAGATCCGTCAGAAGTTAAGCGGTTTTACCGGTAATGAAGGTGCAGAACCGAATAAGCTGATGGCTCGCGTCTTAAGCCGTATCGGCGCCAACAGTATGGCGTTGCCTCTATGGAGGGAAGCGCTCCAGTCGAAATCCGCGTCAGCGGTTGACGGCCCGATAGCAATAAAGCTTACTTTGTCCGATATACGGGGGTTTGCTGACTGTCTGATCGGGACCGGTCAATATGCGGAGGCGGCCTCGCAAATTCGGGCTTGGCTTCAGGCGGTTCATCCGTACGCAGAAGAAGAGCCTTCCAATGAGACCCTTCAGTTAGGCATGGACTGGGCTTTATGCCGCTGGAATGACGGGGTGCAGATCAGCCGGGAGGAGCTGGCGGCTGTGCTTGGAGGAGGAAGCGTTGCCCGCGAGGCGGAGCAGCTGAACGGCTGGCTTCCTGCGGGGCAAGGGCCGCGGAACAAAATCGCGAAGGAGCAGGAGCTCGCTGCGGCTGTCCGCTGGCTGGATACGGCGGTGAGCCGGGGAATGCTGCGTCTTGCGCACCGGCTGGCAGGCGGCTTTTACGGACTGAAGCCATACTTCGAAACCCTCCTCTATGACCACGGTTACGTGGATGCCGCCGCGGAACAAATGCTGGACCGTTTCGAGAAGGAGGGCCGTTTGACCGGGGAGCAAGCCTTCCGTCTGGGGGAACTGCTGTATTTGAAAAAGCTGTACAACGAAGGCTTATCCTTGTTCGATAGTTCGGTGGAAAGCGACAAAAGCGGCGTTTACGCGCAAAGAGCGCGATTGGGAGCCGCTGCCGCATGCCTGCAGCTTGCTATTGAAGCTCTCCAGCCGGATGAGTACAGCGGGACCCGCAATTGGGATGGCAGCTGGTCAGAGCCGGACCGGGTGAAGCTGCAGGAAGCATTGCTCCGAGTGGAGTGGATGGGCTGGCAGACCAGCTGGAACGGACGGCAAAGGAGGCGCGTGAATGGCGGAACAGCGGAAGCGGATTTCCTTATGCATGATCGTTAAGAACGAGGAGAAGCATTTGCCCGGCTGTCTCGACAGCGTGCTTGGCATAGCTGACGAGATCATTATCGTCGATACCGGTTCGACCGATGAGACCATTGCGATAGCGGAGCGGTACGGAGCGCAGGTAATCCGGAGCGGGTGGGAGCATGATTTTGCCAAAGCGCGGAACATAGGGGTGGAGCGGGCCAGCGGGGAATGGATTCTGTTCCTTGACGCGGATGAACAGCTGGATGCGGCAACAAAATCCCAGCTGCTCGAGTATGCCGGCCATGGGGAACTGTCCGCCCTGCTTCTCCAGATCAGAAACCAGGTTGGGCCGGACCATGATCAAGGCTCGACGATCCATCCCGTGCTTCGGATGTTCCGGAATGACCCTGCCCACCGGTTCGAAGGGCGGATTCACGAGCAGATTTCGTTTTCGATTTTAAGGAAAAACCCATCGGCCCGTTTTCATCTCACCGATGTCGTTATCCATCATTATGGCTATCGGACTCAGGTGGTGGCGGAGAAAAACAAGCTGCAGCGCAATATGGAGCTGCTCGAGCTTGCGCTTGCGGAGGACCCGGGCAATACGTTCCACCGCTATAATATCGGGGTTGAATATTTACGGAATAACCGGGCGGCGGAAGCGCTCGATGCGTTCCGGATTGCCAAGCGTTCCGCCGGCTTCGAGCAGCTCTCTTACGCGCATCTGGTGCTGAAATACGAATCGCTAAGCCTCCAGCTGCTTGGCAGATGGGAGGAAGCCGCGGCTGCGGCGAAGGAAGGCACGGCTATTTTTCCCGACTATACGGATTTGTGGCATTATATCGCGCTTTGCTCAGCAAGCACCGGGCGGTTCAAGAATGCGATGGAAGCCGCCGAAAAAGCGCTGGAGCTAGGAGCGGCGCCCGCCCGCTACCATACGGAGGGCGGAATGGGAACGTTCCGGACGGCTTATCTGCAAGGACGAATCTATGAAGCGTTGCATGATGAGCAGGGTGTGGAGCAAGCTTACATGAAGGCGCTGCGGTTTAAGCCCAGCTTGCTGCCGCCACTTTTCCGGCTTTGCAAATACATGCGGACCGCCGGCCGCGAAGGCCAGCTTGCCGCATGGATGGCAAGGCGGATCTCCTGCCCGGATGAAGCGGCTATGCTGAAGCTGGCCGGGGTGATGGTTGCCAGCGGCTGCCCGGACAGCGCGGTTGCGTATTTGGAATGGCAAGCGGAACTGTATAAGGAGCCCGGGCTCCGGCACTCTCTTTCCGTGCAGGCGAATGCTTTGCGCGACGGGGATTACGGCGGGCTGCCTTTTGCGGGCTGGCTTGGCAAGGACGAGGCGGAAGATACGCTGTCATCCGCGGCATACTGGAGGGAACGTGCGGAGCAGTATTTGGAACGGGTACAGCAGTCGAAGGAGCGCTCTGCCGAAAGGCAAGCCCTTCAAAGCATCCGCCTGCTGCTGCCCGGATTTGAAGGGTGGTAAGGAGGGGCCAGGATGGAAGAGAAGCTTCCGATATCGCTGTGCATGATTGTCCGGGACGAGGAATTATTCCTGCCGGATTGTCTGGCCGCGGCGGCTCCTTATTGCTCGGAGATCATAGTGGCGGATACGGGTTCGGCAGACCGGACAGCAGACATAGCGGAAGCTTACGGTGCAAAAGTGCTGCGGATTGCCTGGCAGGATGATTTTGCATTGGCCCGCAATGCGGCAATCGAGCAGGCCTCTCAGCCGTGGATTCTGGTGCTGGATGCGGATGAACGGCTTCTCCCGCTTCCCATGGAGGATTGGAGACGGCTGCTGCTGTCGGAAGAGCAATGCTACGGTTATTTAATAGAGATCAGAAGCAGGGTTGAAGGCATGGTAGGGGAGGAAGAGGTCTCGGACGCGGTCTGCCGGCTTTTCCGAAACGATCCGAGGATCCGGTTCTCCGGCGCTATTCACGAGGAAGCGGCAACGGCCGTCTCGGCCTGCGGAGAAGAAGCCCTGCGTTTTGCCCCGGTTGAAGTGCTTCATGAGGGGTACCGGCAGGCCGTTATGGTGAGACGCGGGAAGAAAGAGCGAAATAAAAGGATCCTGCTCTCTGCCCTGAACCGTGAACCGGAAAATCCGGTACTGCGGTATGCGATGGGGACGGAGTATTTTACTTACGGGGACTGGGAGCGGGCGGCCGAGTGGCTGGAGCCTATGGTGAACGGGGAAGAAGCGGCTGAAGACGCCGGCTATTTATCCGACATATGGCTGAAGCTGGTCCATGCGCTGCGGGCGCTTGGCAGGCTGGAGGAAGCGGAGCGGTATGCCCGTAGCGGGTTAACCAGGTATGGCGATTTTCCGGATTTGCATGAAGCTTACGCGGCGGTGTTGATGGAGATGGATCGGCCGGGCGAGGCCGGGTTGGTGCTCGAGCGGGCATGCTTGGCTGGCAACCCTTCCGCGCGTTACTCTTCCGCCGCCGGCTCCGGAAGCTACCGGACGATGCTCGCCGCCGGTTACGCAGCGGAACGCAGCTATAACTGGGATCGGGCAGCCGAAGCCTATACGGCAGCGCTTGAGGCTAATCCCGGCTATCGGCCGGCATGGGAAAGGCTGGTTGTGCTCGGTACGCTTGACGCTGAATATAGAAGGCATTGGATGGCTGCTGCCAATCGCGCGGCGGCCACCGGCGATCATAGGCTTTGCCGCTTCATGCTGGAGCTGCTGGCTGACGCCGGTCTGCAGCTTGAGCCAGAGGCAAGCGGCCGGCTGATCGAAGGGCTGGCGGTGGGGGGAGCTTTTTGGAGCGGCCTTCTCGCCGCGCAGCAGGGCGATCCGTCCGCTGCCCGGCAGCGCTGGGCGCGGCTGCCGGATGCTTACCCAGGCAAGGGCGAGTATCTCGCCGCCCTTGCCTGGGTGGATGGCGGGCGGGCTGAGCCGCCGCCCGCCGGGCTTGCGCACGCGCTGCTCCGCGTGCGTGCCTGGCCCGCGTGGCTGCGGCTTTGCCCAGCCGCGCCAGCGCCTATGGCGGCGCCGGTTCCCGCGGCGCCGCTGCAATGGTGCGCGCTGCTAGGCGCTGCGCCGCCTGTGCCCGCGCTGGCCGCGGCACAGAGGCTGCGCGCGGCAGCGCAGCAGGGAGCGCCCGCGCGGCTTGCCGCGGGCGCTTTGCACTTCGCCGCGGGCGACATGCCCGCGGCGGCGGCGCAGTTTGCGGCTGCGCGCGAAGCGGCCGCGCAGCCATGGGTCTCGCGAGCCGCAGCGGCGGGGCTCGCGGCAGCGCTGGCTGCGCGCGCCCGTGGCACCGCGCAGGTCCCAGCGCTCGCAGCGCCGCTGCTCTGCGAGCGGGAGCTGATGCTGCGTGTAACCTCGGTACTATACAGCCTGTAAGCTCTTTTGTTCCGTGCTATACAGCTTGCGAACTCTAGCTTATATGACCTCTTCCATTGCACGAAATACAGTGTAATTCGAATTAGCGGGTCCACTTACAGGTATATCCTGCGCGTTCTGCAGAATATTGTGTTTAAACCTACCTCCATTCGCAGCCTTGATCGGCGGTTATCCTGTACAACGTGCAACGTAGCAGGCAGGCGGAAGCGCTGAGCCATCAGCGCCTCTCCGCCTCTCTTTTCGCAAGCTGCGCAGTAATAATCGCCTTCCATTCGGCGAGCCAGCGCGCCTGATCGAATGCGAGCGCCGCCCGCCGAGCGGCTGCGCCCAACCGGCGGCGCAATCGAGGCTGCTCGATCAGCTCGCTGACGGCCGCAGTGACGGCTTCTGCTGAAGTTGGGATCAGGCGGCCGTTTACGCCGTTGACGATAAGATCGTTCAACCCGCCAACATTGGTCGCGACAACGGGCAAGCCGCAGCTCATCGCCTCGAGGCAGGAGAGGGAGGTCCCTTCCGAGAACAACGTTGGGATGACCGCAATATCCGCTTGACGATAAGCCTCCCGGATCGTCTCGAACGTATATGTCCGGTGGAGGATGCGGTCGCGGTGAGGATGAGCCTCCTTCCATAAATAAAAGGCCGCCGCCATCATAGACCCGTCAATCAACTCGCCGGCGAATTCCACGGTCAGCGCCGGGTACCGGCTCAGCAGCTCATCCGCCGACAGCATCATCGTAACAAGCCCCCGCTCAAAGCTTAGCCTTCTCGGGAAAAGCACCCGCAGCCCTTCCGCGGAAAGAGAAGCGCCACCTCTCCGGGGAACAAACCGCGTGGTATCCACGGGATTGGGAAGCAGGGTAATTACGGCCGGATCCTCATACTCGCATACCGCCCTGCAATATGTCTGAAAATGCGAATCGACCGACACCACGAGGTCCAATTGCCGAAGCGCCTGATTAATATGCCGGGCGATCGATGCTTTCGTCTCGGCCGCAATGGAAGGAGTGTCCCAATTGATGCCGTGGCAGATGCCGATGCTTCCCGGGCGGTACCGGATCGGATGCCAGATGCAGCTGGCATAGATAAGAAGGCCTTCCGCGGATTCCGCCATCCGCTCGAAAGCCTCCGTAATCTTATCGGCTTCAAAAGGCCAGCCCCGTACCCGGATGCCTTCGTGGACGGTGTCAAAAGCCTCGTAATACGTCATCTGATAAACAACCGGAGTGAGTCCAAGCTCCTTGATCGCCCGGCATAACAAATCGACATACCGCTCCAGCCCGCCTCCGAACAACCGGGAATAATCCTGTCCGTAAGCGTTCAAATAGCTGTGGGTCAATATCGTCACCGTCTTTACGGCATACGGCTTTGCCATCGTCTTACCCATCGCGGCGCTCCCTCTCCTGCCATCGGATCAGCCTTGGATTCGGATCGAGGATCGAAGCGTAGTGGCCGAGATTGCCCCATTGTCCCTGCGGGTCGAGCTTCATATAACGGTCGTATTTCGCCCGCCGCTCCTCGGCGCTTCCCGCCCACCCGTAATGCTTGATCCGAAGGTCGGTATCGAGGCCTGGCAATGCGTTATAGGTAAAAGGAAGGCGGGTGGCGTGATGCGCCCGTTTCGGATACGCATAATGAAAGCCGGGCAAGTAGCGGACAAGCGTCATCATAGGCCGCTGATGGAGATTCCACCAGTCGTCCTCCCGGTAGTGGGTGACCGAATCCCAGAAATCGTACATCCGGAAGGAAACGGTATCGTAGTCATCCTGGTTAATAAGCTCCCTCATGGCCGCCTTTGCGCAGTCCTCGTAAAATTCATCCGCGTCCACGGCCAGCAGCCAATCCGGCGAGGTTTCCTCCGCCGCCCGCCACAGCTGCTCGCGCAGCAGCCATTCTTTATGGAACAACGAATCCTTATTCCGTACCAGCTTCACAACCTTCCCGAACGATGCGGCGAGCTCCGGCGTATCGTCCGTGCTTCCGTCATCCACGATAACAATCTCGTCTACAAAGCCGGACAAATCCGCAAGGGCCGCTTCCAGATAACGTCCGGCTTCGTTGCGGACCTGCATGATGGCGGTCAATTTATTGCCCGTTATTTTTCTTCCGCCTTTTCCGAGACCGCTGGCCATTCTTTAGTCAGCCTCCTTATCTCCCCGTGTCAGCTCCCGCGCAACGCCATCCATAACCGCCAGGTCAATCATGCCGTTTAATTCCTCCTGCCTGTGCTCTCCTGCCGCCAGAAAGCAGTGGATGGCCTCATGCCGCTTGCCTTTAAGCAGAAGAGCCGTTCCTTGCAGACGCAGCCACTGCCGGCGGTCGCCCGCCGACTTGCGGAGCCCGTCGTTGCCGAGCAAGAGAGCGCTGTCTAACCGGCCCATCGTAATGTAAGTAGCAGCAAGCAGCGCGCGGGCTTCCGGATCATCCGCAAGCGGCTCCAGCAGAGCTGCCGCTTTGCGGTAATCGTCATTCAGCCGGTATAGCTGGGCTTTGGCGAGCTCCCGCTTCCCGGCAGCCAGCCATTCGGATAATTGTTCGGCATTGCGCCATTCCGTTTCTCCTTGGGCGGTGTAGCCGTAGGTCCGTACGGCGTCCTGAACATGTCCCTGCTCCAGCTCGATGGCAGACAGGAACCGGTAGACGTTCTGAAGCGTATCCCTGCGGCCTTCGTGCAGCATTTGCTCGAAGGAGGCAAGCAGATGCTGTCGCGCGTATTCGGGTTCGCCGGTCAAATACCGGTAGACCGAATGGAAAAAGAGACCGTCTGCAAAGCCGCTTGGCTTGCTGCCCGCCGCCTGCTCCTGCTCCTGCTTCCGAAGCAGCTCATTCCGCCAGTTGGCCCTATGACGCTGCTGGAGGCGGATAAGCATGTCGGACTCGAAGCCGTCGCTATGCCATTCCACCGCCTGCCGGGCGAACAGATCGGAGGTTTCGTCCATCCCGTCCATTAGAAAGACACTTCCGCGGCGGAAGCACTGATCCAGATAGAAGGCCTCCGTACCGGCCACGACAAGCGTGGCATACGCGCATAGCCAGGCGCGGCATTTGCTCCACAGCTCTTCTTCATTAGATTCCGGTCCGGGCAGCATGGCAATAAGGCACTGCGGCTTCAGCGGCACGGCAATATGCACCCAGGCGGGGTGCATAACAATAGCGGCGACGCTGCCCCATTCCACGTTATTCAGCTGCTCCAAGCCGAGAGACTCGATTCCGTTTGGAGCATCGTCGGCAAATGCCATCAGCTTTCTTTTTGCGGCGAGCTCCTCCAGCCAGCCCCGAACGCCTGACGGAATTCCGCGCCAGCCGCCGGGAGGAAAGACGACAATCGGTTGTGCTGCCATGGCGCGATCACCATCCGTTCCACTCTTTTGGTTCTTGTATGAACGTATGAAAAATAGTACGATAACCATTCCGGTTTTTTCTCGAACTGGGAGCAAATAATAGGTTTTAACGACATCAGGTGAAGACACAAGGAAAGAGGTAGGTTTGTAAGATGGTTGATCAAAACAAGAGTACGGCTGCTGCATCGCTTGCGGATGGGGAAGAGCGGTTCTCGAAATCAGGATTCATTTTCGCGGCGATCGGCAGTGCGGTTGGTCTCGGCAACATGTGGAAATTCCCTTATATCACCGGCAAATACGGCGGCGCGGCATTTTTCCTCATGTTTATTGTCTGCCTTCTCGCTGTTGGCCTGCCGGTCCTGATGGCCGAGCTTGCGATCGGCCGCGGCGGCCGCGGCAGCGTATCGACCTCCTTTAACCGGCTGACCAAGCAAAAGGGCTGGGGAGCGCTTGGATTCCTCATGATCGCAGCGCCATTTTTGATTTTATCGTTCTATTCC
Organism: Paenibacillus glycanilyticus; assembly: GCF_051200795.1. NCBI lineage: Bacteria > Bacillati > Bacillota > Bacilli > Caryophanales > Paenibacillaceae > Paenibacillus > Paenibacillus glycanilyticus. Next base: position 6,331,243 of record NZ_CP195155.1, on the reverse strand, counting down.
GTTGTCGCAGGCTGGACGATGTATTATGCGGTCCGGTCATTCTCGGGTCAGCTGTTTAAGACGACGGATTACTCCGGCCAGTTCAATGCCTTCATCGGCAGCTGGCAGCCGGTATGGTGGATGCTTCTGGCGCTGGTGCTTACGGCGGCAGTTATTATTAAAGGCGTGTCGGCCGGGATTGAGAAGTTTAACAAGATCCTTATTCCGGGACTCGTTATTTTATTGCTGGTCCTCGTTGTCCGCGCTTTGACGCTCGACGGGGCGGGGGAGGGCGTATCGTTCTTCCTTAGTCCGGATTTCAGCAAGCTGACGGCCGAATCGGCCCTGGTTGCGCTAGGACATGCGTTCTTCTCCCTTTCCCTTGGCATGGGAACGATGATTACGTACGGTGCTTATGTGGACAAGAGACAGTCGCTTGGCGCGGGCACGATGGCGATTGGCCTAGGCGATCTGTTGTATGCCTTCCTGGCAGGCTTGATTATTTTCCCGACGTCCTTTGCATTCGGGATCGAGCCAGGCCAAGGGCCGGGTCTTGTGTTTGTGGCGTTGCCGGCTGCTTTTGCAGCGATGCCGCTCGGCAGTCTTTTTGGCGGATTATTCTTTATCCTTCTTGCGGTTGCCTCGTTAACTTCGACAGTTGGTCTCCTGGAAGTGCCGGTTGCCTTTATTCGCGAGCGGTATGGCTGGAGCCGCGGGCTTGCGGTAACGGTGATCACGGTGCTTCTCTTCCTGGTTGGCATCCCTTCCGCCGTGTCTGTAGGCGGGGCGGTAAGCGGACTGGATTTCGGGGGCAAGACGTTTTTCGACTGGATGGATTTCGTCTGCTCGAACATCATGCTGCCTCTTGGCGGCCTGATCGTGACCATCTTTGTGGGCTGGGTTTGGAAAAACGCAGCCGAAGAAGCGGGACTTACGGCGGCGTGGTTTTGGATCTGGTTGTTTATGGTGCGTTATATTGCCCCGATTCTCGTCGCCCTGATTCTGCTCTACTCCGCCGGCGCACTGGACTTCTTATTTAAAGGATAGTGTCTCCGCCTAGCAGTAGACAGTGTATTTTCTCGTAATTTTGTGTATGATAGGAAGATCATTAATTACGGGAAAGGTTGGTCGCCGTGGAAAACACAGTGGAGAATAAGGTATCATCCTCTAACTTTATCAAAAACATCGTCGTCGAAGATTTGAAAGAAGGCCACGTGCAGGAAATCGTGACCCGCTTTCCGCCGGAGCCTAACGGATATTTGCACATCGGACATGCCAAGTCGATCTGCTTGAACTTCGAGCTTGCCGATGAATTCAAAGGACGGACAAATCTTCGTTTCGACGATACGAATCCGGTAAAGGAAGATACGGAATACGTAGAGTCGATTAAGGAAGATGTGCGCTGGCTCGGCTTTGACTGGGATGATCTTCGTTTTGCATCCGACTACTTCGAAGAATTGTACAACCGCGCCGTTCTGTTGATCCGCAAAGGGAAAGCCTACGTGTGCGACCTGACTGCCGAGCAAATCCGCGAGACGCGCGGCACGCTGACGCAGCCCGGGCAAGACAGCCCTTACCGCGGCCGCACGGTCGAGGAGAATCTTGATCTGTTCGCTAGAATGCGGGCAGGCGAATTCAAGGACGGCGAGAAGGTGCTGCGCGCGAAGATCGACATGGCTTCGCCGAATATCAACTTCCGCGACCCGGTTCTGTACCGGATTGCCCATGCGCATCATCACCGCACGGGAGACGCGTGGTGCATCTACCCGATGTACGACTACGCGCATCCGATCAGCGACGCGATTGAAGGCATTACGCATTCGATCTGTACGCTGGAGTTCGCGGACCATCGTCCACTGTACGACTGGACCATCGCGGAATGCGAAATGGTTGACGTGCCGAAGCAATACGAGTTCGCCCGTCTGAACATTACGAATACCGTGATGAGCAAAAGAAAGCTGAAAGCGCTCGTGGACGAAGGCGTCGTTACCGGCTGGGACGACCCTCGCATGCCGACGATCAGCGGTCTGCGCCGCAAGGGCTATACGCCGGAAGCGATCCGCGCGTTCTGCCGCGAGATTGGCGTAGCGAAAGCGAACAGCACGGTCGACGAGCGGATGCTGGAGCATTTTATCCGGGAAGACCTGAAGCTGAAGGCGCTTCGCACGATGGCCGTATTGCAGCCTCTGAAGGTTGTTATTACGAACTATCCGGAAGGCCAAGTCGAGATGCTTGAAGCGGAGAACAATGCCGAGAACGAGGAAATGGGCACGCGCCAAATTCCGTTCTCCCGCGAAATCTATATCGAACAGGACGATTTCATGGAGAATCCTCCCGCGAAATACTTCCGTCTGTTCCCTGGCAACGAAGTGCGTCTGAAGCATGCTTACTTCATTACGTGCCAGGAAGTCATCAAGGATGCGGACGGCAACGTGATCGAGCTGCGCTGTACGTATGATCCGGCTACCAAGAGCGGTTCGGGCTTTAATGCCCGCAAAGTAAAAGGCACGATCCATTGGGTCGAAGCCTCGCAAGCCGTGCCGGCGGACTTCCGTCTGTACGAGCCGCTTATTACTAGCGAAGCCGAAGAGGAAGGCAAGCCGTTCCTCGAATGCATCAATCCGAACAATCAGCAAGTGCTGCAAGGCTTTGTTGAGCCGAACATGAAGGACGCGAAGAGCCATGACAAGTTCCAGTTCTTCCGCCACGGCTACTTCAATGTGGATCCGAAGGATTCGACGGGAGAGAAGCTGGTATTCAACCGGATTGTCTCGCTGAAGAGCTCGTTTGATCCGTCCAAAGCTTAAATAATCGCCATAGGCTGAGCAAGCCGGGCTGTCCTTACGGGATAGTCCGGCTTTTCTTTGAATTTATAAAAATGGTAAATAGAAGGAAAATGTAGAATGATGGCGAACTTTCTTGTGAACCGTCTGGTCCGGGCTTTAAGCGGGAGTCATAAGCCCGTATAGGTGGTAATAGGCTAAAGAAAGCCTATAAGCCAATAGAGAAAAAATAGGGAGGAACAACATGGATACTTATTACCGCGCAGGATTCTGGAGACGTTTGGGCGCCAATATTTTGGACGGCCTTATTATCGGCATTCCGCTTACCATTCTGGCCTTTATTATTTCGGGCGAGAGGGAGAATTCGTTTACGAACATTATTTCCTTCCTGTATTCCTTGCTGATTCCGGTTCTGTGGAACGGCTACACGATCGGGAAAAAGATTTGCGGCATTCAGATCCGCCGCCTGGACGGCAGGCCGCCGGGCATCGGTACAATGCTGCTGCGCAATGTCGTGGGCGGACTCGTCTATGCCGTAACCATTGGCATCGCCGCGGTTGTCAGCGCGTTTATGGTCGGCATGCGCGAGGACAAACGCGCCATTCACGATTTTATCGCGGGCACGGTTGTTGTTCACGACGGGGACGAGTAAATCGTTATGCAAGCCCTTAAGGCCCTCCGGGGGCCTTAAGGGCTTTGTTTTTGCCTTCGTAGTGGCCGATAAGGTCCCTAAAGGGCCTTAACCGCGCGGCAGAAAGAATTTATTGTTGAATTTTGAGAAGATCGGTCTACTCTTAAGGTTTCTGCGAGACCTTAAACTGTGAAACTAGCGGAAGAGCGAGAGAGTTCTAGGCTGGTTTTTAGAGGGTAGGAAAGGTTAAATTATTTACACGTGCGCAAAAATCGTTCAGGCTGTACAATCAAATAAAGGAAACATGAGGTCAAGGAGAGAACTACTTATGAACAATGATTTTACGATCCGAGATGCCGGGGTAGAGGATCTGCCCCGCATCGTCGAAATATACAACTCTACTATCGCATCCCGCCAGGTAACGGCTGATCTGGAGCCCGTATCGGTGGAGAGCAGAATGAGATGGTATGACGAGCATTCACCGGATTTTCGCCCGTTATGGGTGCTGGAGGAAGACGGCAAAATGCTGGCATGGCTGAGCTTCCAATCGTTCTATGGACGCCCGGCTTACAACGCAACGGCCGAGATCAGCATTTATATCGATCAGGAATACCGCGCGCGCGGTATCGGCTCGTTCCTGATTCAGAAGGCGCTTGAAGCAAGCCCGGGACTTGGTCTTCGCACGCTGCTCGGATTTGTATTTGGCCACAATGAGCCTAGCCTTGCCCTGCTGCGGAAATTTGGCTTCGAAGAGTGGGCGAACCTGCCGAAGGTAGCCGAGCTTGACGGGGTAGAGCGGGATTTGATTATTGTCGGACGCAAGATTTAATGCCGGCTAATTTGGTGATTCATGCCAAATGATTTATGCTGGAAGCAATAGGATGAAAAGACGACAGGGGAGAATGAACATTGAGCAAGTTTTGGAGTCCGCTTACGGCTTCTTTAGTCCCTTATGTTCCCGGGGAGCAGCCGAAGGACAAAAAATACATTAAGCTGAACACCAACGAAAACCCGTACCCGCCTTCGCCTCAAGTGCTGGAGGCCATCCGGTCGGTAACAAACGATGATTTGAGGCTTTATCCCGATCCAACCTGCGATGCGCTTGTCCGCAAAATCGCCGGATATTTCGATGTTGCTCCGAATCAAGTATTTGTAGGCAACGGTTCCGACGAAGTGCTCGCTTTTGCTTTCGCGGCTTTCTTTAATCCGGCCAAACCGGTCGCGTTCGCGGATATTACATACAGCTTCTATAAGGTGTATGCGGAGTTCTACCAGCTGAAGGCGGACATTATTCCGCTTGGTGAGCAGTTCAAGCTGCCGGTTGACGAATTCAGCGGCCGGGATACCGGAGGCATTGTTATTCCGAACCCGAATGCGCCAACGGCTATGCTGATCTCGCTTGACGATATCCGTACGTTGCTTGCGCAAAACCCCGATCAGGTTGTTCTGATTGACGAGGCGTATATCGATTTCGGCGGCGAGTCGGCGGCAAAGCTGGTGAACGAATATCCGAATTTGCTCGTCGTTCAGACGCTATCGAAGTCCCGCTCGCTTGCGGGTCTGCGGGTAGGCTGGGCGCTGGGCAGCGAAGAGCTGATCGACGGGCTGAACCGCGTTAAAAATTCGTTCAACTCCTATACGCTTGACCGCCTTGCGCTTGCGGGCGCGGTAGCGGCGTTTGAGGACGAGGCTTATTTCCTGGAGACCACGGCGAAGGTAATCGCGACGCGCGAAGCGGTGACGAAGGAATTGAAAGAGCTGGGCTTTATCGTAACCGACTCGGCGGCGAACTTTGTCTTCATCTCCCATCCGGAGCATGCGGCAGAGGTTCTGTTCCAGCAGCTGCGCGAACGCGGCGTGCTTGTCCGGTATTTCAAACAGCCCCGCATTGACCAATATTTGCGCGTAACGGTTGGCACGGACGAAGAGATGGCCGCATTTGCGGAGGCGCTCAAGGAGATCATTAAGCGATAATGAAGAAGCAGGTAAGACCCGGCTATCAACGGGCTGCATTTTTCGTTGTTCTCTTAAGCGTTATTTATGCGGTAATCGGGAATACTTTTTTTCAACTGGCCTATCGCTATAGTGCCGCTATAGATGAGGCGTACATCGTTTTTACAATAACATCGGCAGTATACGCGTTGCCCGTTATATTGTGTTTTCGCCGAAAGTATTGGTATTTTGCTTTGTTTATCCCTGTTATTTGGGTGCCGATGCTGATGATTACCGGTTATCTGATGGGTGCGGTTTTTCCGCTTCCGGAGGATGATTATGGCGCAGGCATGCTGCTATTGTTCATACACGGATTGAATTTGGCAGCGGTAATTCTCGGCGTGGCACTTGGATTAACCGTGAACGCGGCGATTGCGGCTTGGAGGAAGTTCAGCAGGGTACAAAAAGGCTAAATAAGCCTATTTCCATTTTGTTATTTTTTCGTGCTATAATGGTGGCAAGTGACTGGTTCGGATTTTTAAGTTTGAAGTATAACAATCGTCGTCAGTCTTATAAATAGGAGGATTATTTTTGAATAACCATAAAACTGAAAAGAAACTATCCATTTTTGCCTTGGGCGGCGTAGGCGAAATTGGCAAGAACATGTACGCGGTACAATACGCGAACGACATTATTGTAATTGATTGCGGTTCCAAATTCCCGGATGAGGAGCTTCTCGGCATCGACATTATCGTGCCGGACATCACGTACCTCATCGAGAACAAGGACAAGGTTAGAGCATTGCTCATCACGCACGGCCATGAGGATCACATCGGCGGCCTGCCGTATATTCTGAAGCAGCTTAGCATGCCCGTCTATGCAAGCCGTCTGACGATGGGATTGATCGAAGGAAAACTGAAGGAAGCCGGACTGCTCGGATCGACAGAGCGGCATTTGATTCATTCCGATTCCGAACTCAAGCTGGGTTCGATGAAGGCGTCGTTCTTCAAGACGAACCACAGTATTCCGGATTCCCTCGGCGTCGTGCTGGATACACCGGAAGGCGTCGTTGTCCATACGGGCGACTTCAAGTTCGACCAAACACCGGTAGGCGACTATCACGCGGATATTCACCGGATGGCCGAGATTGGGAAAAAAGGTGTCCTCGCTTTGCTGTCGGAGAGCACAAACGCCGAACGTCCAGGCTTTACGCCATCGGAACGGATCGTCGGCGCGAACTTTATTGATGCTTTCCGCAAGGCGGAACGCCGTGTGATCGTCTCTACCTTCGCCTCGAACGTGCACCGTCTGCAGCAGGTTGTGGATGCAGCGGCAGCATCGGGACGGAAGCTGGCAATTATCGGGCGCAGTATGGTCAACATGATTACGATTGCTTCGGAGCTGGGTTATCTCGATATCCCGGATGGCATGCTGATCGAGACGAACGAAGTGAACCGCTATGCGGATAATCAAGTCGTTATTCTTTGCACAGGCAGTCAAGGCGAGCCCATGTCCGCTCTTACGCGGATGGCCCGTTCGAATCACCGTCAGGTGGAGATTCTGGAAGGCGATACGGTTATTATCTCGGCAACGCCAATTCCGGGTAACGAACGCAGCATCGGACGTACGGTGGACGAGCTGTTCCGCCTCGGCGCGAATGTCATTTACGGCTCCGGCACGCAAACCGGCATGCACGTATCCGGCCACGGCAGCCAGGAAGAGCTGAAGCTGATGCTTCAATTGATGGCTCCCAAGTATTTCATTCCGATTCACGGAGAATACCGGATGCAGCTCCATCACAAGAAGCTGGCTGAAGCCGTTGGCGTCGAGCAAGGCAATACCTTCATCGTGGATAACGGTGAAATCGTGGAAATCGTAAACGGCGATGCACGCAAATCCGGCAAAGTGCCGGCTGGCAATACGTATATCGATGGACTTGGTATCGGAGACGTGGGCAATATCGTACTTCGTGACCGCAAGCACCTGTCCCAGGACGGCATTCTTGTTGTAGTAGTAACCATCAGCAAGCAGGACAAGACGATTAAATCGGGACCAGATATTATCTCCCGCGGCTTCGTCTATGTACGGGAGTCGGAGGGGCTGCTTGAGGAAGCAGGCAGAATTGTGACAAGAACGATTACGAAATCCATCAGCGATAACGTAAACCAATGGACAACACTTAAATCAAACGTAAAAGACGCGCTAGGACGATTCTTATATGAACAAACGAAAAGAAAGCCGATGATCCTTCCTATCATCATGGAAGTGTAATCGGCACCTAACCAGTCCACTTCTTTTTGTTTAGTGAGCCGATATATACACGCAAGGGGCTGTCCCGTTAGCTGATAAAGCTGCGGGACAGCCCCTTGCTTTCGTTCCAACAGCAATTAGGCCACCAGCTTGAGGCCAACTACGGCCCCGATAATGAGGGTGATAAAGAGGATCCGGAGCATGTTTTTCGGCTCTCCGTACAGAACCATGCCAAGAATTGCACCGCCTGTAGCGCCAATCCCCGTCCAGATGGCATAAGCGATACTCATCTCGAGCGTTTGCATCGCGTAGGACAAGCAGACAAAGCTCATGCCAAAGCCCATTAGCAGAAGTGCGATGTTTTTCACGCTTTTCTTCTCATTGACCTTATTCATCATAACGACGCCCAGCATTTCGAATAGACCCGCGCAGATCAAAGCTAACCAGTTCATTTGGAGGATGCTCCTTTCTTCTCGCCCGCACTTCCGTGCTCCGGCGTAATAAGCTTAAGACCGATAATGCCAATCAAAAGAAGGGCGATAAACAACAATTTAGCCGCATGCAGCGGATGCCCGAAAAAGACCGATTCCGATATAACCGTACCGGTCGTGCCAAGTCCTACAAATACGGCATATACCGTGCCGACGGGAAGCTCTCCGCTAGCTTTGATAAGCAGGACAAAGCTGAGCACAATCGCGATAAACGTCCCCGCCCAGCTCCAGACATGGTCCGCATGCTTGAGGCCGGTGACCCAGATGACTTCGAAAATTGCAGCAGCATAAACTTGCAACCATTGCTTTTTCATGAAAATTCTTCCCCCTTACACGTGATGTAATATTTAAAAAGACAAAAATAAAACCCGGGAGTACACTGCTGGCGCAGGCGACTCCCAGGTTTTTATCCTTCCGTGATCACAGCTATCGCTGTGAGTTTTCCCTCGGACCAGACCTAAGCCTCTCGCTTAGCGGAACCCTAGAAAACCACTAACCTGTATTATACACACTTCCCCCCGAAGATCAAGGCTCTGAAAAAAGGATAAAAAATGGCGGCACCCGGATAGAGGAGCCGCAGTCTCAAGGGGACTGGGGCTTGCTTCGGTACGGGTGCCGCCTACGAAAAACAGCGGATTGCGGCTGAATCAAAAGCTTATCAGGAATGCTCGGCATCGAATGAAGCCGCAAGCTCCTTGGCGCGTGCTTCATCGTTGCTGCGTACATGAAGCCGTTTTAAGGAGCCATCCAAGGTTACCTTTGATTTTAACCCGTTAGATTTGAAATACGCATGCAGTCTGTCGATTTCATCAGCCCGGGATCCGGCCTCAGTCCGGAAGGCAGTCCATCGGTTCCACCACAGCACCATCCCCAACACACCTCCTTCGCCTGCTGATTCGCCATTCCGTACATATGTATTCGCCTCTCCCACCATCATGACAGGTTTGTTGGGAACATCCCGCTAATTATTCGATAGCGGCTTAATTGTTCATAGGGGAAAATCAATGGTAAAATAGGGGAGCTGAGAAGCAGCATTTTTAGAATGAGGGAGGAGAAGAGTTGTGAGCAAATTTACATCCATTACGCAAACCACGGAATTGAACAACGGAATTCGGATGCCTTGGCTTGGCTTTGGCGTATTCAAAACAAAGGAAGGCGAAGAGGTCGAGCAAGCGGTTGCGGATGCCCTGGAGGCAGGCTACCGCAGCATCGATACGGCGGCGATCTACGGTAATGAAGAAGGCGTAGGCAACGCGATTGCCGCAAGCGGTCTGAAGCGCGAGGAGCTGTTCGTTACGACAAAGGTATGGAACAGCAACCAGGGCTTCGAGAGCACGCTGAAGGCTTTCGAGGAAAGCCGCCGCAAGCTGAAGCTGGACGTTATCGATTTGTATCTCGTTCACTGGCCGGTGGCCGGCAAATACAAGGATACTTATCGTGCTTTGGAGAAGCTGTACAAGGAAGGGCATGTGCGGGCAATTGGCGTCAGCAACTTCCTGATACCTCATCTGGACGATCTGCTTGGCAGCTGCGAAGTGGTGCCCGCGGTGAATCAGGTGGAATTCCAGCCCTACCTGACTCAGCCTGAACTGCAGAGCTATTGCAAAGAGCGCGGCATCCAGCTTGAGGCTTGGAGTCCGCTGCTTCAGGGTAATCTCGATGTGCCTCTGCTCCAGGAAATCGGACATGCTCACGGCAAATCGGCTGCGCAGGTTATTTTGCGCTGGGACTTGCAATGCGGAGTCGTCACCATTCCGAAGTCCGTTACGAAGAGCCGGATTATCGAAAACGCGGATATTTTCGACTTTGAACTTACTGCCGAAGAGGTGGAGAAGATCAATGGCCTTAATGTCGGCCGCCGCTTTGGTTCCGACCCCATGAATTTCAATTTTTAGCAGCATGCTTTGGGAATAAGGGGGGTGCCGCCGTCGCACCCTATGACTGTGGCGGAAATCGGGCGGCCTTGCTATTGACATTGTTAACTGTAATTGATATTATTACAGTACTAAACAGGGAGGCCGTTCACATTGAACAGCGAATTTACGATTGCCGTACACAGTCTCGTTTATTTAGCCTATCTGCCCGAGCGGATGGCAAGCAGTGAGATGATCGCCGACAACGTAGGCACGCACTCCGCGCGCGTCCGCAAAGTTATGAGCGGATTGCGCAAAAGCGGCTTTGTCGATACACGAGAAGGCGCAGGAGGCGGCTACAGGCTTACAATTGATCCAGATGTCGTTACGCTTGGCGATGTATATCGCGTCATGGCGCAAGGCTCGTTTATTCCGAGCTGGTGCTCGGGTGATCCGGGCATGGATTGCGTCGTTGGCTCGAATATGAACCAAGTGATGTTCGGGATCTTCTGTACAGCCGAGAAGCAGCTGGAAGGCTACTTCAGCGGCATCACGATTTCCGATGTACTGAAGCAAATTCACGCTTGTGGTTGCGATTAGGCTACAATAAAACGGTACGTGGCGGAATTCCCTTATCATATTATTTTGGAGAGGATGATTGACAATGGCAGTAGCATTGACAAAAGATAACTTTGCAACTAGCGTGGAAAACGGCGTTTCTCTGGTAGACTTCTGGGCACCTTGGTGCGGACCTTGCAAAATGCAGCTCCCTATCGTAGAAGAGCTTGCAACTGAACTGGAAGGCCAAGCTACAATCGCAAAAATCAACGTTGACGAAGAGCCGGAACTGGCTTCCCAATTCGGCGTAATGAGCATCCCTACACTGATCCTGTTCAAAGACGGTCAACCCGTTGACAAAATGGTCGGCGTACAAAGCAAAGACGCTCTGAAAGCAAAAATCTCCGGCCAACTGTAAGATTTGGCTGCAAAGCATGAAAGCCAGGGACCTGCGTATAACGCGGGTCCCTGGCTTTTTTAGTGCAGCAAAGCACCTCTGGAGGAAGGCGCGTGACGTGTGAAAAATGATAATATGAAAATATTGGGACACGACGCAACTTCTGGCGCGGCTGCCGCGTCTATTTAGCTGATTAACAAGAATGGAAAAGCATAGGAGGTTCGTTATGATGATGAATCATCGCAAGAAGCTGGCCGTGCTGGCAACCGCGGTTATGCTGACGAGCAGTCTTCCTGCCGCGGCCTTTGCCGAAAGCGCTGACAAACCGGCTGCTTCGGCCGTATCTGTATCAGGAGATGCTGCCGGATCGGACGGAAGCGCGGTTGCTCCCGTTAATGCAAAGGTGACGAAGGAAAAGGCGGAATCTCTCGCAAGGCAGATGGTAAGCGTCCCGAAGGAATACGTGCTGCAAGGGGCTTCGCTCTCGTCCGATACGTTGGCTGGCGGCAAACGCAGCGTATGGGGTCTTGATTTCGTGTACAAGGTAAACGGCAAAAACAAGGGCAGCATCTATGTACGGTTAAATGCGGATACCGGCCAGCTTCTTGATTACAGCACCTACCTCGATAATCCAAGCGCCAAGCCTACTTATCCGCTGAAGGTTGAGCGGGAGGCCGCGCAGAAGATTGCTTATTCCTTCTTGTCGGAGGTTGCGCCAACTTACAAGGATCAAGTGAAATTTAATCCGGAATACGGCGCGCAGCAGCTTCCTCCTCTGACGGGAGAGGTGCGCCACACGCTCAGGTTTGACCGGGTTGTCAATGATATTCCTTACGTGGATAACTATATCGAGCTTGATGTCGACAGTGAAGGGCATGTCTTGCGCTACACCCTGCAGTGGGATGATACGATTCAATTTCCGAAGGCGGATGCCAAGCTGACGGCCGATGAAGCGAAGAAAAAGCTTATCGAGCAGGCAAAGCCGGAGCTGCGTTACATTATCCCTAATAATCCGGAAGGGCCAAGCAAGCCGGTGCTGAGCTACGATATGGGAGCTTTTGCGATTGATGCGGTTACCGGCAAAGAAGTGCAAAGCGGATACATCGATCCCAACCAGGTATCGGGGACGCCGATAGCGGATAAACCGCTGGGCGAAGCTCCCGGAGCGGTGAATCTGACCGAGGAACAGGCGAAGCAAGCCGTGCTGTCAGCCTTCTCTATTCCTTCAAACGCGGTGTATGCCGGCGCCAGCTATTACGAGAACACGGATGATGGTGCCGGTGCGACGGTTGCGAGCTGGCGGCTCGAGTGGGAGCTGAAGAACGGAAAAGACACGGTCGGCTCCGCATCGGCATTAATCAATAGCCGGACGGGATTTATCAACAGCTTCTATTCCTATCAGAACAACCAGAATGCGAGCGCGAAGCCTGCCTTGTCTTATGACCAAGCCGAAGCCAAAGCCATTGAAACGGTGAAGAAGCAGCTTCCTTGGGCGGCGGATGAGCTGTACGTTGTGAAGCGCGATAAGTCGCAGTACGACCCGGAAAAAGTATCGTATATCGATACGTATTATTTCAGCTTCGTTCACAAGATTAACGGCGCAACGGCCGATTACGACAACGTGAACGTATCCATTGACTCGAATACGGGCGCGGTGCGCAGCTACGATGCCAGCATCCATCCGTATAAATACCCGGAGACAGCGCCTAAGGTTATTACGCCGGCGCAAGCCATTGAGAAGTGGATGACTTATTACCGGACGGAGCTGACTTATTATTTGACGCAAAATTACGTGTACCAGGGCCAGCCGATTCCCGTCGAGAAATATAAGACGCTGCTGGCTGCCGGGGTGATTCAGCCGTCGGATGTGGAATCCAACGCTAACGCTCAGCTCATCTACCGGTTAGTGCCGCGCCAGCTGGATGAGTCCATCTTTCTGGATGCGGAATCGGGCAGCTGGAGAAGCCGTGACACCGGAGAGGTTACCCAGCTGGAGAAACCGAAGGCTGCCGATATTGACGGTCATTGGGCGCAGCGCCAGTTAGAGCTGATGGTGGCTTACAAAGCGCTTGACGTGAAGGACGGCAAGGTCCGTCCGAATGAAATCGTAACCCGCGGCGAGCTGATCAAGATGCTTGTGCTGGCGATGAACAGCGGTCGTCCGCCGGTATTGTACGAAGGGTCGGCGGATTCAACGGCATCCGCTTCATTTGCTGATGTCGGCACGAAAAATCAATATTATGCATACGTGGAAAGCGCGCTCCAGCAAAATCTGATCGACATCGGCGACGGTTCGTTTAATCCGGACGGCAAGGTGGACCGCGAGGAGATGGCGGAGTTGATTGTGCGCGCGCTTGGGTACAACTCCCTCGCCAATTATGATGATTTGTTCAATATCAGCTTCAAGGACGCGGACAAAATGGAGAAGAAGGGCCAGGCGGCTATTGTTGTCGGACTGAAGATTATGACGCTATCGGGCGGCAACTTCCAGCCGGCTAAGCAGGTGTCGAGAGCCGAAGCCTCCGTAGCCTTCTTCCGCTTCCTGCAGACAAGGGCGGAGCTTCAGGAGGCGCCGCTGCGCAATTGAGGTCGGTTTAATAAAGAAGCCCCCGTTTGGTTCGCTGCCGTGGCAGCTTCCAGGCGGGGGCTTTATGTTGGGATTAGTCCGTTTTTTTGTTCTTGGAGGAGAAGTTGGTAACGGATTTCGCATCCTCAATCGTATCGTTTACAAATGCCATATCTTGGTTCTTTGCCTTCATGGCCGTTGTCCCTTTATAATTGCCTTTGTGGGTTTGATTTTCCATCGTGTAGTTTTCACCTCCTGCTCCCTGTTAGTATGGGCGGGGGGAGGGTTTGGCATGCAATCGTGTTCGACAACATAAGGGGTGCAGAAAATGGTTAAGAAGTCAGCGTTATTTAAGTATGTGGTGTTTGTCCTCTTTCTTTTGTTCACCATGCTTGTTGTTTACGCAAGCAACGAATTTCTAATTCGCAACGGCGATCCGGATGTGACGGCCAAGTTCCTGTTTGTTCTTTTCGGCATTACATTCGGCTTTGGAGCAAGCCTTCATCTGATCGGCAAAGGCGAGTTCGGCTTCCGTATAAAGGAAATGCAGTTCACGTTAATGCTGTCGATCGTAATCGTAGTCCTGAATTATGTGGCGGCCGTCAATTACGGCAAGCTGTACACCGGCGCCGAAGGCACATACGGGACGCTGAGCCGGATCATTCTCGATGACAAGAACGAAGCGATTTTTAACGTGCTGGCCGGTTATTTGTTCGGTTTATCTTTCTATAAAAAATAACGCCGCGGGGCAGTAGGCGAACAGCCTTTGCATCCGGGCTCCTTCTACATATGCTGTTGGCATGAACCTATGTGCCGGGCGGTGAAGCGATTGGTGCTGACGAGCATAATCCTGGTGACCAGAAACGGGCTTGATTATACAAAATCCTGCGTGGAAAGCATCAGGCGACATACGGCGGCGGGCAGCTACGAGCTGATCCTTGTCGATAACGGATCGGAGGACGGGACGGCCGACTGGGCGAGAGCCGAGCCGGATATCCTTCTGATCGCGAATCACGGTAACGCCGGATTCCCGAAAGGCTGCAATCAAGGGGCATCGGCCGCATCCGGCGAGCTGCTGCTCCTGCTGAATAACGATACTCTGGTGACGCCGGATTGGCTGGACGGTCTGAAGCGCAGCTTGCTTAGCGATCCTTCGATCGGTGCGGTGGGGCCGGTCACGAACTCGGCTTATTACTATACGCAGATTCCGAGCCATTATTCGACGATCGAGGAGCTCGACCGTTTCTCCGAATCGGTGAGACGGTCTGCGGGAAGCCATCCCATGGAGGAGCGGCTGAAGCTGATCGGCTTCTGCATGCTGCTTCGGCGGGAGGCCTACGAGAGGGCCGGCGGGATGGATGAGCGGTTTGGCATCGGCAATTACGAAGACGATGATTTGTCGCTGCGGTTAAAGCTTCTCGGGTATAAACTTATGCTTTGCCGCGATACCTTTATCCATCATTACGGCAGCGTCAGCTTCCGGGCGGATTCGGCCATGTATTTGCAGCTGTTCGCCCGCAACAATCAGCTTTTTCGCGAGAAATGGGGATTCGCTTCTTCGGAGGCGCTGATCATTCATTCCGATATGCTTGGGCTGCTGGACCGGGAAGTATCCGCTGCCGGCGGCGGGAGCGGAAGTCCAAGATTTCTGAATATCGGCTGCGGCTGCGGAGCGACGCTGCTCAGCTTGCGGCACCGGTTTCCCGGTGCTTTGCTGTATGGAGTCGAAAAAAACGGTCAAGCGGCCAAGGTGGCGGAAGCGGCCGGCATCCGGGTGTTCGGCTCGGAGGATCCGGAGCAATGGGGCCTGGAGACTGGCTCGTTAGACGGCATCCTTATCGGGGATGCCCACATCTGCGGGACGCCCGAGGCGATGCGGAAGCTGAAGGGGCTGCTGAAGCCTGCCGGCTGGCTGATCGGAACGTTCCTGAACCGTCATTACTATCCGTTTATGCTGCGTTATTTGCAGCCGGATAATGACGATGCCCAGCAGCAGTCCGCTTATCTGTATTCCATTGAGCAGGTGAGGAAGCTTTATGCGGATGCCGGGTTTGCTGCCGTTTCGACCCTGCTTATCGATGACGGGAAGGATGGGCGCCCCGGTTCGGATATCAGCGCCGAAGACTTCAGCCTGCTGAAGCGGATGGCAAACGGCAAGCACCCGGTGAAGGGGAGGCTGACCTCGGGCAGCATTATTACGCTTGGCATAAGCGACAAGCCGGAGTTGACGCAAGCCCCGGTAACCGAGCTTGAGTCTGAGGAGTTCACGGCCGTGGCGGCGGTTACGGAAGAGCTACCGTTGCCGCTGCCTCCGGTTGCGGAAGCAGTGCAGGTAGTGCCCGAACAGCCGCTCAAGGAACAAAACGATGTCGTGTTCAGCGGCGAACGGCTTGTGGTCAACCGGCAGGTGAAGGAGCGGTATGCCGATGTATACGAGGAGCATCTGTACCGTTACGAATTGGCGTGCCGTTACGTCAGGGGCCTGAAGGTGCTGGATGCCGCCTGCGGAGCGGGATACGGTTCAGCATTATTGAAGCATGCGGGGGCTTCGGAGGTTACGGGCATCGATATCGACGCCGTTTCCGCCCGGCTTGCGGAACGGGATTACGGCGGAGAAGGGATACGATTTGAAACGGGCGACGTACTGAAGCTTCCTTTTGCAGGCGAATCCTTTGACGCGGTTATTTCCTTCGAGACGATTGAGCACGTAAGCGAAGGAGCGGCGTGGATCCGGGAATCGGCCCGCGTGCTGAAGCCCGGTGGGTTATTTATCGTGTCCACGCCTAACCGCTCGGTAACGAACCCTCCGCTATATTACGAAGAGCAGCCTTTTAACGAATATCACCGCTTCGAATACCGGACCTCGGAGCTGGTGGGCGAGCTGCTGGCCTGTTACGACATTGAAGAGATGTTCGGGCAGAACCCGGTTGACGATTCAAGGCTGCTCTCCATGAATTGGATGCGGGAAAAGGTGGGTCTGCCGCTGGGAAGAGCCGAGGAGCGCCTGCTTAGGGCCGAAGGGCATGAACCGCTGCCGCTTGCGAGGTTCAAGAGCTGCGACCCGATGTACGTTATTGCGGTATGCCGGAAAAAGCGAACCTGACGAAAGCGGGATAAAGGCGGCAACGCCCCATTTTTGGAAGAACTGTCTACCTTGTACTAGGGCTTTTATTGTAAGCGGCCATCGGGTATAATGACGTGAGATTGTTACTTCGGAAAATGGGGTGTCTTATTTCATGGCTTTGAAAGCAGGTGTCGTGGGATTGCCGAACGTCGGCAAGTCCACTTTATTTAATGCAATAACGCAAGCAGGCGCGGAATCCGCAAACTATCCTTTCTGTACGATTGACCCGAACGTTGGCGTGGTAGAGGTGCCGGACTACCGTCTGGACAAACTGACAGAGCTCGTGCAGCCGAACAAGACGGTTCCGACTGCCTTCGAATTCGTTGATATTGCCGGTCTTGTGGCAGGCGCAAGCAAAGGCGAAGGCCTTGGCAACAAGTTCCTCGCCCATATCCGCGAGGTAGACGCGATCGTTCACGTTGTACGCTGCTTCGAGGATGAGAACATCACGCACGTAAACGGCAAAGTGGATCCGCTCGGCGATATCCAGACGATCAACCTTGAGCTGATTCTGGCGGACATCGAGTCCGTTGAGAAAAAAATCGAGCGTTCCCGCAAAAACCTGAAAGGCGGCGACAAAAAAATCGCCCTGGAAGTGGAAGTGCTGGAACGCGTCAAAGAAGCTCTCTACAACGACCAGCCCGCGCGCAGCGTAGAGCTGTCGGATGACGAGAAGCTGATTATCCGCGATCTTCACCTGCTCACCATGAAGCCGGTGCTGTATGCCGCAAACGTAGCCGAGTCGGAGGTTGCGGATACGGATAATAACAAGTTCGTGCAAGCGGTGCGCGAATTCGCGGCTGCCGAAGGCGCGCAAGTGGTGCCAATCAGCGCGAAGGTGGAAGAAGAAATCGCTGAGCTGGAAGGCGAAGACAAAGCGATGTTCCTCGAGGAGCTGGGCCTGCAGGAATCCGGCCTGAACCGTCTGATCAACGCGGCTTACAAGCTTCTTGGCCTGTATACGTACTTTACGGCTGGCGTGCAGGAGGTTCGTGCCTGGACAATCCGTAAAGGCATGAAGGCTCCGCAAGCGGCCGGCGTTATCCATACCGACTTCGAGCGCGGCTTTATTCGCGCAGAGGTTGTGTCGTTCGAGGACCTGGCTGCCGCCGGTACGATGAACGCGGCAAAAGAAAGAGGCCAGCTGCGCCTCGAAGGCAAAGAATACGTGGT
This sequence comes from Paenibacillus glycanilyticus, assembly GCF_051200795.1. NCBI lineage: Bacteria > Bacillati > Bacillota > Bacilli > Caryophanales > Paenibacillaceae > Paenibacillus > Paenibacillus glycanilyticus. The sequence goes on along the minus strand of NZ_CP195155.1, from coordinate 6,313,506 downwards.
GCAGGACGGCGACGTTATGCACTTCCGTTTCAACGTTTAATAGCAGCGGGACGAAAGCGGTATTGTTCTCATTTGGGAGAGCAATACCGCTTTGCTCTGTTCTTGCGGAAAACGCTTTTATCCAAGCGTAGCTCGAACGAGTCATGCGGAAAGCGGTTGGCAGTCGTACAATGGGAAGGAAGCTAAAGAATAGGAGTATGGTGTTATGACTTTACATACGTTACCGACGTTATCGAAACGAATGCTGGCAGCGGTTATGCTGCTTGTCGTATTGGCATTAACGCTTGCGCCGCAGGCTTTCGCGCATGCGACGCTGGAGAAGACCGTTCCTGCCGCAAACGTGAAGCTTGCCGAGTCGCCGCCTTTTGTGGAGCTAACGTTTAACGAGGCGGTTGAGCCGAGTGCCGGATCCTTGGAAGTCGTGGATTCGAAGTCAAACAAAATAAAGACGGAAGAGCCGGTTCTGGAGAACGGCGGAACAACCCTTAAGGCAGGTCTTCCCGTGCTTGGGGACGGTGTTTATTCGGTCTCTTACCATATCATTTCGGAGGACGGCCATCCGATCAGCGGCTCTTATGCTTTTGTTGTCGGCAATCCGCCCGACTGGAAGGACGGGGAGACGTTTGCTACGCAAGCAAGCAATTCAAAGGGGATGCAGCAAAACCTGCTGTATGCCGTGCGGGTGCTTTATTATGCCGCGCTGCTGCTGGCGACGGGCATCGCTTTATGGTCGGTCTTTATCCGGAGGCCAAGCGAATCGCTGCAATCAGCCTTTAAGCGTTTGTCTCTGATTGGCATGCGGGCGCTTTTGCTTACGGTACTGGTTCATATTTTCCTGCAGGTTAACGAATTGATGAAAGGCCAGCCGATTTCCTCCTGGGGGTCGTTGTTTACGAATACGACTACCGGACGGGCATGGCTCGAGCTCATTATCCTGGTGTTGCTTGGTTTTGCAGCCCAGCGGTTCAAAGAGAGGTTTGTCCGTCTGCTGTGGGTGGTACTGCTGCTTGGCGTTGAAAGCCTGATCGGCCATCCGGCGGCAAATGACCAGAAGGTGCTGACGATTGCTTTTGACTTTATCCACTTGATTGCTTCCGCGGTCTGGGCTGGCGGTCTGGCCGTGCTCCTGTACGTCTGGTACGCGGACCGGAAGGAGGCGGGGCGCTTTGGCGCAAGCTTCTCGCAGGGCGCTTTGATCTCCCTTGCCGTGCTTGTCATCAGCGGGGTAACAATGACGCTGCTGTTCCTGCCGAAGCTGTCGTATTTGTGGCTGACCACATGGGGCGGACTGCTTACCGTAAAGGTTGTTCTTGTCGTCGCGGTGCTTGTGACGGGTACGCTATTGCGTCTCCGGATGAAAAAGAGCGGCTTTCCGGCCGGAAGCCTGCTGAAGGCGGATGCCATTATGATGGCCTGTATCGTGGCGATTGCAGCCGTGTTTACTTATATGAGCCCGCTGCCTCCCAACGAGCCGTATAATTTCCACCAGATGGGCGAGGATATGCACGTAACATTTAACGTATCACCTAACGTACCGGGCGGAGACAATACGGTTTCCCTCCACGTCTGGCTGCCGGAGGCGTCGGGGGCGCCTAAGTCGGTTATTCTGCGCCTGCATTCGGACAGCAGGAAGGATGCTCCCATCGATATTCCGCTGGTGAAGGACGACAGCGAGCCTAACGATGCTTTCCCGGGCTACATCAGCGCATCCTATGAGGCGACGGGTCCATTCCTGCCTTACGCCTCCACATGGACGGCCGAGATCCGCGTGATGGACCAGGACGATAATGAGCTTGTGCGGGAAACCGCGTTCCGGAATTATTAGAACGGGAAGACACATAATAGTCATATCCGGGTAGCCCTTTCGAGTCATGTCAGGCAGTATGCGCGGTTATATACTCTTCTCAGAGAAGCGCACGACAGGCTTATGATCAGAAAGGGAGATGCGACAGGTGAAGAAACAGATGAAAAAATGGGTAATAGCGGCTACGATGGCCGTATGCATGATGATGTTCGCAGGCGTGGCAAGTGCCCATGTAACAGTTCAGCCGCCATCCGTTCCGGCGAATTCGTACCAGGTATTCGCGGTTCGCGTGCCTAGCGAGGAGAAGGGCGTTAACACCGTCAAGATACAGGTTAAGGTGGCGGACGGAGCGGTCATTTCCCGCGTTGAGCCCAAGCCGGGCTGGACCAGCGAGCTTGAAAAGGATGCTAACGGCGTTGTAACAACCATTACCTGGACGGCAGCGGAAGGCGGCGGTCTCAGCGAAACGGAATTCACCGAGTTCCGCATGAGCGGCAAAGTAAACGAGGACGCTACCCAGCTCGTATGGAAAGCTTACCAGACCTACAGCGACAAAAAGGTTGTCGAATGGGTTGGGGCAGACGGCTCGGATAAGCCGGCTTCCGTAACAACGGTAACGGCGGCTGTGGCGGAAGGCGACGGACACGGCCATGATACCGGCGCAGCGGCGGATGCAGGCGATTCGAAGGACTCGGGTTCCAACTCGGCGCTTCCGCTTACGTTATCGATTATCGCGGTTGTGCTTGGTTTGGCTGCGGTCGCGCTTTCGGCTAGAAAAAACAAGAAATAAACAGAATGAAGGGGCTCCGTTTTCCTTAGGGAAGACGCGGAGCTCCTTTCGTGCGACTTAGGCAAATACACCAGTCGAAAACGCGGGTCCTTTGTGCTATAATGAGTGATACCATTAAGGAAAATCATAGAGGTGAATCATTGTGTTGGACCGTTTACAAGCGCTCGCAGACCGTTACGAGAAGTTAAGTGAACTGTTGTGCGATCCGGATGTAGCCAGTGATCCGAAGCGCCTGCGGGAATATTCCAAGGAGCAATCGGATTTACAAGAGGCTTATGAAGCCTTCACAGAATATAAGCAAGTGTCGGAACAGCTTGACGATGCCAAGCTTATGCAAGGCGAGAAGCTTGACGACGAAATGCGCGAGATGGTCAAGATGGAGATTGAAGAGCTGTCCGAGCGCAAGACTGCATTGGACGAAAAAATTCGCATCGTCCTGCTGCCGAAGGACCCTAACGACGAGAAGAACGTTATCGTCGAGATCCGCGGTGCGGCAGGCGGGGACGAAGCTGCGCTGTTCGCTTCCGATCTGTACCGCATGTATACGAAATACGCGGATACTCAGGGCTGGCGCGTAGAGCTCATGGACCTTTCCGAGAATGATCTGGGCGGATTCAAAGAGGTTATCTTCATGATCAACGGAAAAGGCGCCTACAGCAAAATGAAATACGAGAGCGGCGCTCACCGCGTTCAGCGTATTCCGGTAACGGAATCGGGCGGCCGTATTCATACCTCTACTTCGACGGTATCGGTTATGCCGGAGGTTGAAGAGGTCGAGGTCGAAATTCTCGATAAAGATATCCGTATCGATACGTTCTGCTCCAGCGGTGCAGGCGGTCAGTCCGTTAATACGACGAAATCGGCGGTACGCGTGCTCCATGTGCCTACCGGCATTATGGCGACCTGCCAAGACGGCAAATCGCAGAACGAGAACAAAGCGAAGGCGCTGCAAGTATTGCGGGCCCGCATCTACGATATCCGCCGGCAGGAAGAGGAAGCGAAATACGCAGGCGAGCGTAAGCTGAAGGTTGGCACGGGCGACCGAAGCGAACGCATCCGCACGTATAACTTCCCGCAAAGCCGCGTAACGGACCATCGTATCGGTCTGACGCTGCACAAGCTTGATTCGGTTATGAACGGCGACATGGAAGAGATCGTATCGTCCTTGACCATTGCGGAGCAGGCGGAATTGCTGGAGAGAGAGCTTAACTAAAACCTTCGAGTCCAAAGACTCCCGAGGAAGGGAAGCTAGAGAGATGAACGATCATACAGACGAACGGGTGTTTTTTGCACCGTCGTTTACCATTAGGGAAGCCTGCATGCAGGCTTCTTCGTTTTTGGAGGGGCTTGGCGTTATGGAGCCGCGCTCCAATGTAGAGCGGCTGCTGCTGCACGTGCTGGGCATCGAGCGGTCAGCGATGCTTCGCGACTTCGGCGAGCCCTTTCCGGCGGAGCATGCCGCGGAATGGGCTCGGCTGATCCGCCGCAAGGCGGCGGGCGAGCCGGTGCAGTATATCATCGGCGAGGAATGGTTCTACGGCCGGCCGTTTACGGTTACGCCGGCTACGCTTATTCCGCGGCCGGAGACGGAGCTGCTCGTCGAGGCCGTGCTTGAGGCGGCCGACAAGCTGTGGCCGCCGGACGGGGCTGAAGCGCCGATGGTGGTTGACGTCGGCACCGGCACCGGCGCCATCGGCGTGACGCTTGCTTCGCAGCGTCCCGGATGGCGCGTATGCGCGTCCGATCTTTCGCCGGACGCGCTTGCGGTCGCCCGCGCGAACGCGGCCCGCCATGAGGCGGCGGGGCGCATGGCGTTCGTGCAGGGCGACCTGCTGGCGCCGTTTGCGAAGCGCGGCGCCGCAGGGGCGGCACCCGATGCGGAGGACATCCGCATCGATGTGCTTGTGTCCAATCCGCCGTATATTCCGGCGGATGATCTTGCGGGCCTCCAGCGCGAGGTGCGCGATTACGAGCCGCGCCTCGCGCTGGACGGCGGGGCGGACGGACTGGATCCGTACCGCCGCATGGTGGAGCAGCTGCCATCGCTTGCGCAGCTGCCGCGTATTGTCGCCTTCGAGCTTGGCATGGGCCAAGCCCAGGACGTTGCCGCGCTGCTGCGGAACGTCGGCGAATGGGACGACATCCGCATCATTACCGACTATGGCGGCATCGAGCGCCATGTCATCGCCGTCCGCACAAAATAGTAACTTTATTAAACACGCTGCTGGCGCATCATACGATGCCGGCAGCGTGTTTTTTGTTAACTCCGCTGCAACACGGAAAAACCGCGTTACAGCCCCTTACCCGCCCCACGCCCCGCGCCATTCCCGGCTGTAACACGGAAAAACCGCGTTACAGCCTCCTGCCCGCCCCAAGCCTCGCGCCATTCCCGGCTGCAACACGGAAAAACCGCGTTACAGTCCCCTGCTCGCACGCCCGCCCCACGCCCCGTGCCATGTGCCATTCCCGGCTGCAACACGGAAAAACCGTGTTACAGTCCCCTGCCCGCACCTCGCCCTGTGCCATTCCCCGCTCCCACTCCCTCCCCATCGCCAGCCTCGTGTGTTATGAAAACAACTCTATCATTTTCATTGTTTCTGCTAGGTTTATAGAGCCGGGAACGCGGACATAATGACGGATAGATACGTTCCGGAACGCAAGCTGATGCACCGACGGGTGCGATCGAGAGGAGCTTGTGTTATGATCAACCGCACTAATTCCCTTTTTTATTTCCGTAAATCATATGCTTTGTTGGTGATCGTTTTGTTTGTTCTTGTGATGAGCTGGGAGCAGCAGCGTACGGATGCGGCTGTGGTCGATACGATTATTCCGCAAGATTCCATCCGCCTGCGCATCTTGGCTAATTCGGACTCCCCTGCCGACCAGGCCGTAAAGCGTGTTGTCCGCGATGCAGTGGTGAAAGCCATGGATACTTGGGTAACGGGTCCGCAAACGATTGAAGAAGCGCGCCAAACGGTGCTTGATCATATGGACGAAATCAATGGTATCGTAGCTGACGTGCTGACAAGCCGCGGGTTCGATTACAGCTATCATGCAGAGCTGGGCCAGGTTCCGTTCCCGACAAAAATGTACAGCAACGAAGTGTATCCCGCAGGCAACTATGAAGCTCTCCTGATTACGCTTGGCGAAGGCAAAGGCCAAAACTGGTGGTGCGTGCTGTTCCCGCCGCTGTGCTTCATCGATGCGGCAACCGGCGAAGCCGCCGCAGCCGACCCGGATGCTGACGCCGCGAAAGCGGAGACGGTAAAAACGGCTTCCGCCGATCATAAAGATAAAGTCGAAAAAGCTTCTGACGGCAAAGAAGGCAAATCCGAAGCTTCCGTTCAAAAATCGCAAGACGAGAACAAGCAAGGCGAAGCGCCAAAAGCGAAGTTTTTCCTGCTGGAAATCATTGAGCAATTCATCAACTGGCTGAAAAGCCTGTTCTAATGCAAGCTGCCCGCGGCGGTTCTTTCAAGGCGCATAGTCGCCCGGCAAAGGGCCGCCGCTCCGCAATTCAGGTCGTATATGCTATAATGGGGGCAGTTAGACGACGAACGATTACTTTCGAATAGCAGGGATTGAAGGATAGAGATGACAACAACGAAGGTTTGGCGGGTTGCGGAGGCTGCTCCTGCCGATGCGATGGCCGGACAATTGGAGGAAGCGGCGGCGCTGCTGCGGGAAGGAGAGCTGGTTGCCTTTCCGACCGAAACGGTATACGGCCTAGGTGCGGATGCCCGGAACACAAAGGCGGTTGAAGGCATATTCAAGGCAAAAGGCCGACCGTCGGATAATCCTCTTATCGTGCATATCGCGGATGAAAATCAGCTGGCGGAGCTTGCGCTTCCTTATCCGGAGCTTGCGACCCGGCTAATGAAAGAGTTCTGGCCTGGCCCGCTTACGATCGTGCTGCCGGTACGCACAGGCGCGGTATCTCCGCTTGTTACGGCAGGGCTCGCGACCGTCGGCATCCGGATGCCGGATCATCCGGCCGCGCTGGCCCTCATTCGGCAATCCGGCTGTCCGGTAGCCGCTCCCAGCGCGAACCGCTCCGGCCGGCCCAGCCCAACGCTTGCAGCGCATGTGCTGGAGGATCTGGAAGGAAAAATCAGCGGCATCGTAGACGGAGGCGCGACGGGCGTCGGACTGGAATCAACCGTTATTGAGCTGCCGGATTCGAATACCATCCGTATTCTCCGTCCCGGAGGGATTACGGCCGAGCAGCTGCAGAGCGCTGTTCCGGAGGCGGTAATCGATGCTCCAGCGGCAGCGAATCCGGATGTGACGGAGGCGCCGCGCTCGCCGGGCATGAAATATACGCATTATGCGCCGAAAGGCGATCTTCGGATCGTGTTGGGCGAACCGGCGAATGCGGTCCGTTATATTCAGGAGCAACTCAATCATGCCAAAACAACGCCCGTGAAGACCGGTGTTCTCACTTTCGACGAAAGAGCAGCCGCGTATGATGCCGACCTGATCCTCAGTTACGGCAGCGAGCTGCATCCGGAGCAGGCGGCGCATAACCTGTATGCGGCACTCCGCCAATTCGACTCGGAAGGCGTGCAGCGCATATGGGCGGAAGGCTGCTCCGAGGAAGGGATCGGACTTGCTCTGATGAATCGTCTGGCGAAAGCGGCGGGGCATCAAATCGTCCGCGTATAGAGTAGTATGTTTGTCCCCTTGTCCGCATATCTTGGTTAAGAATGGATGTGGACATGGGGGCGATAGCGTGACTGATGCAACTTTGCATGCCGGACAATTCGCGACACTGATCATTATGGCGGTTGCGCTTGGCATGGATGCTTTTTCGTTAGGAATCGGAATCGGGCTGAAGGGGATTCGCCTGCGCGACGTGCTCCGGTTAAGCAGCATTATCGCGTTATTCCATGTGCTGATGCCTCTTGGCGGCATATATGCCGGACATTTTGTCAGCGGACTGCTTGGCCATGTTGCCACGATGGCTGCGGGCGTGCTGCTGCTTTTGCTTGGCGGGCACATGATTTACAGCTCGCTCAAAGGGGAATCGGTCCAGACGATGGACTACCGTTCCTCGATCGGAACGTTTTTGTTTGCGTTCAGCGTCAGTATCGACTCCTTCTCCGTTGGCGTGACACTCGGCATGTTCGAGGCCGATATTTTGCTGACGGTGTTATTGTTTGGGTTTTTCGGCGGGTTAATGTCCGTACTGGGACTGCTGCTTGGGCGCCGGGTCAGCGAAAATCTGGGCGGCTACGGGGAGGCGCTTGGCGGGACGATCTTGCTCATTTTCGGTCTTTTATTTATATTTTAATACATCAATGGAATCAGCCATACCAGAAAGGGGAATGCAGCATGACGCGCATCTTGTTTGTTTGTACCGGCAATACCTGCCGCTCGCCGATGGCGGAAGCCATGCTGAGGACGATGGCGGAGCAGAAGGGGATATCGCTGGAGGTTCGTTCCGCCGGAGTATCTACCATTGACGGACTGCCGATCTCGTCGCATGCGGCAACAACGCTGCGGGGCAAATCGGTCGAGCACCGCGGCTCGTCGCGCGCGTTAAGCGGAGAAGCCGTTGCATGGGCGGATCTCATTCTGACGATGACAGCCGGACACAAACGCGGCTTGCTCAACTATTTCCCTGAAGCCGTGGATAAAGCTTATACGCTCAAGGAATACGTTAACCAGGATACGGCCGTTCAGGCAGACATTGAAGAGCTCGAACGCCTGTATACGGAGATGCATATGAAGCAGGCGCTGGGCCAGCAGCTGTCGACTGCGGAACGTTCCCGTCTTCTGGAGCTGGAGCGCCGGATCCCAAGCTTCGATATTGCCGATCCGTTCGGCGGAACGCTTGGCATGTACGAAAGCTGCGCCAAGGAAATCGAAGAGAGCCTGAAGTCCCTCCTTCAAATGCTTCAAAAGGGATGATATTCCATGCCGGAATTAGGCCCGATTTATGCGTATATTTGATTGATTTTCACGGTTGAATAAGCTATCATGAAGGTAACAAAGACGGTTTCCGATGTAACTGGCGACGGAAGTGGGTAACCACGGTGGAGCATCGGAACATACGGCCGGTCGCCTGGGCAAAGAGCAGCATGCTAGTGATAGCATGTCATGCTCTTTTTTCGTCTTTTTGAGGATTTTAGGTATAATAAGTCCGTATGATTCGACAACTAGCAGGAGGGTTTTGCGTTGAAAATTGCAATTGGTGCAGATCATGCGGGTTACCGTCTGAAAGATGAAATTGTTCCGTTTCTTTTATCGCTTGGTCATGAAATTGAAGACTTGGGCTGCGACTGCAGCCAGTCGGTGGATTATCCCGATTATGCGCTGCCTGTGGCAGACAGAGTGGCCGGCGGTCAGGCTGACCGCGGCATTCTGATTTGCGGCACGGGTATCGGCATGTCAATCGCGGCGAACAAAGTTCCGGGTATCCGCTGCGCGCTGGTGCATGATATGTTTTCGGCACAAGCCACCCGCGAGCATAACGATACAAACGTGCTTGCGATGGGCGAGCGTATTATCGGCCCTGGTCTTGCGCAGGAAATTGTCCGCATCTGGTTGGAAACGCCGTTCTCTGGCGGCGATCGCCACGTTGGGCGTGTCCGGAAAGTGAAGGAAATCGAGCAGCAGTATACGGTTCATCCTTAGGTCCATGCTTTCGAAGCAAGAATTATCATTAACCGCTTAATTAACTGGCCATCGGTGTAATTAATCCTTAAGCGATTCGTGTGATCATTCTTTGTATTCATAGGAGGTATGTACAATGAACAATCAAAAGGAAACCATTACTATTGCAGCCGATGTGGAGACTATTGTAAGGGAACTTGTTGTAGCAGGAGGACTGAGAGCCGGCCAGCTGCTGGTTGTCGGCACCAGCACAAGCGAGGTGCTTGGCCATAAGATCGGAACTTCGGGAACGGTCGAGACGGCCGCCCAGATCTATGCAGGCATTGAAGCGGTCCGGAAGGACGTGGGCTTTTATCCGGTATATCAATGCTGCGAGCATTTGAACCGGGCGCTTGTCCTCCCCCGCGAGGCGGCGGACAAATACGGGCTGGACGAGGTTGCGGCCGTACCCGTTCCGAAGGCAGGCGGTTCAATGGCCGCTTACGCTTTCCGGCATCTGCCTAACGCTTGTCTGGTTGAGACGGTTCAGGCGCATGCGGGCATCGATATCGGCGATACCTTTATCGGCATGCACCTGCGCCGGGTTGCCGTTCCGGTCAGACCGTCCATCCGGTCGATTGGCGCAGCCCATGTTACGATGGCTTTTTCGCGGCCTAAGCTGATTGGCGGAGCACGCGCGGTATACACCTTGGAAGACAGCGGCCTGGCGTCAGAGCAGACGTCAGGAACTTGCGACTAATTATATTTAGGAGGCTTTTCACAATGGAAAACTTACGTAACCAAGATCCTGAAGTATTAAAGGCAATGGGCCTTGAGCTGCAGCGCCAACGCGACAACATCGAACTGATCGCATCCGAGAACATCGTAAGCGAAGCGGTTCTGGAAGCTATGGGTTCGGTCCTGACGAATAAATATGCAGAAGGCTACCCTGGCAAACGTTTCTACGGCGGCTGCGAGCATGTGGACATTGTGGAAGACATCGCACGCGAACGCGCGAAAGAAATTTTTGGCGCCGAGCATGCGAACGTTCAGCCTCACTCCGGCGCGCAAGCGAACATGGCGGTATACCTTGCCGTCCTCAAACCAGGCGACACGGTTCTTGGCATGAACCTGGCACACGGCGGTCACTTGACGCACGGCAGCCCGGTTAACGCATCCGGTCTTCTGTACAACTTCGTTGCTTACGGCGTAGAAGAAGATACGTTTACAATCAACTATGAAGAAGTTCGCAAAGCGGCCTTCAAACACCGTCCTCGTCTGATCGTTGCCGGCGCGAGCGCATACCCGCGCACCATCGATTTCGAGAAGCTTGGCCAAATCGCTCAAGACGTAGGCGCATTGTTCATGGTGGATATGGCTCATATCGCGGGTCTTGTTGCGGCAGGTCTGCATCCGAACCCAGTGCCTCATGCGCACTTTGTTACAACAACAACTCACAAAACGCTCCGCGGTCCTCGCGGCGGCATGATTCTTTGCCGTCAACCTTGGGCAGCGGCAATCGATAAAGCGGTATTCCCTGGTTCGCAAGGCGGTCCTCTGATGCACATTATCGCAGCAAAAGCGGTAGCATTCGGCGAAGCGCTTCAACCATCCTTCAAAGAATACGCGCAAAAAGTAGTCAACAACGCAAAAGTATTGTCCGAGACGCTGATTGCGGAAGGCATCAACATCGTTTCCGGCGGTACTGACAACCACTTGATGCTGATTGACACGCGCAGCCTGAACATCACGGGCCGCGACGCTGAGCACGTTCTTGACTCGATCGGCATTACGGCGAATAAAAATGCGATTCCATTCGATCCAACAAGCCCGTTTGTAACAAGCGGTATCCGTCTTGGCACTCCGGCTGCCACTTCCCGCGGCATGGACGAGAAAGCCATGAAAACAATCGGCGAAATTATCGCAATGACGCTGAAGAGCCCGAAAGACGAAGCGGTATTGGCGAAAGCAACCGGCATGGTCCGCGACCTGACTGCTCAATTCCCGCTTTACCCGAACATGAAATACTAATAGCTATCTTTGCAAAAGAGGCTGTTCCCAAAGGTCCAATCGACCGCTTGGGAACGGCCTCTTTTTTATTTAGATATAGTCAATTCGCTACTCAGATATAGAAGTAATGGAATTGTTCGTTGTTTAATCGTTCTCTATGATTTGAAAGGGGAGCATTCGGAGCGCGATAGCCGTTTCGCCTTGGTGTTATGAATTAAGTTAAAGCGAATGCAGCATGATATATAAGCGGGTTCCACGAAACTACATATCTCGTCAAAATTCGACAATTTCAGAAATGTAATTTCTGGGGCGTGACAAATCAATATAAATTATGTATATTTGTTTATGGTATATTAATTAACATTACTTTTGTACTAATTTGGTCTGAACATTTGTAAAACAGGGCGATTGAACATATGTTCATTGATAATTATTCAATGTTTCGTATTATTTCTCGCATTGTTTAATTATGTAATGTCAAATTATTACAATAGCAAGCAAGAGGAGAAGATCCAGGGGAGGAAGTAAAATGTCGAAGAAGAAGTATGGCTTTACCATGATTTCCGTACTGCTTGCACTGGCTCTCGTAGCTGTCGGCTGTACACCTAAGCAAGAGTCCGGAAGCAGCGAAGGCTCTGTGTTCCGCATGAACCTTGCAACTGAACCGCCGTCCCTTGACCCGGCTCAGGTACAAGACCAAGTGTCCGCAACTGTTGTAAACGGTTTGTTTGAAGGTCTGACTCGTAAGAACGAGAAGGGCGAAGTTGAACCAGCTGTCGCTAAAGAGTGGAAAATCTCCGACGACGGCAAGACTTACACGTTCACCATTCGCGATGACGCGAAATGGAGCAACGGTGACCCGGTAACTGCAGGTGACTTCGAATACGCATGGAAGCGTGCCCTCGATCCTAACCTGAAGCCAGCAGCATCTGCTTATGCTTACCAGCTGTACTACATTAAGAATGCGGAAGCTTACAACACTGCCGCTGACGGCGTAACGGCTGACGATGTAGGTGTTAAAGCGGTTGACGACCACACGCTGCAAGTAGAGCTGAACTCGCCAACTCCTTATTTCCTTGGTCTGATGTCCTTCACTGTTTTCTATCCGGTTCACAAATCGGTTAAAGAAAACGAGCAATGGGCAACTGACGTTTCGACTCTGGTATCCAACGGTCCGTTCAAAATGAGCGAGTGGAAAAAGAACAACTCCATTACGATCGCTAAGAACGACAACTACTATGCAAAAGACGATATCAAGCTCTCCAAGGTTGTCTTCTCTGAAGTTAACGACTCGAATACAGAGCTGAGCATGTACCAAACAGGCGAACTGGATTATGCGGGTATGCCTACTGGCTTGATCCCTAACGAACAATTCCCGACATTGAAGCAAAACAATCCGGATGAGTTCAAAATCCAAGGCAGCGCATCGATCTACTACTACCTGTTCAATACAACGCAAAAGCCTTACGATAACGAAAAAATCCGTCAAGCGCTCTCGATGGCAATCAGCCGTCAAGATATCGTTGACAACGTAACAAAAGGTGAGCAAAAGCCTGCTTACGGTATCGTTCCTCCAGGTATCAAAGGCGAGAAAGAAGACTACCGTACGGAGCATCCGGACAACTACTTCAAAGAAGACGTTGAAGAAGCGAAAAAACTGCTTGCTGAAGGTCTGAAAGAAGAAGGCCTGACGGCGATGCCTACGGTTAAAGTGACTTACAACACAAACGAACTGCACCAAGCGGTTGCTGAAGCAATTGCTGAAATGTGGAGCAAAAACCTCGGCATCAAAACCGAAGTTAGCAAGCAAGAATGGGGCGTATTCCTCGACAACCGTAACCACCTGAACTACGATGTGGCGCGCGGCGGTTGGGGTGCTGACTACGATGATCCAATGACGTTTATCGACCTGTTCTCGTCGAAATCCGGCAACAACAACACTGGCTTTGCTAACAAAGAGTACGATGCTCTGATCAAAGAAGCTTACAGCACTGACGATCAAGCTAAACGTATGGAAGCAATGTCCAAAGCTGAATCGCTTGTAGTTGGTACTCGCGCGATTATGCCGATCTACTACTACAGCACAGTTTATATGATTAAGCCTGGATTCAAAGGCATCTTTATCGACTACAAAGGCGACATTGATTACAACCGCGGATACTACGAAGCGAAGTAATTAAAGCTCGGCACGGATTGAGGGATATATGCGGCCTATGATAGCTGCATATATCCCCTTTCACTTTTAACTTTCGGAAGTTTAAACCTTTTAATTTTCGAAAGCTTATGCTTTCTAAGTAATGAATCATCATAATGGCTCTGATAATGGCTATTCGGGTGATCGTTCATTTAAAGTCCATGCTTACGATGTAAGAATCATCACAAATAACCATGGTAATGGCATTTTGTGTGATCATTCTTTTCAGGAGGTGCCATGACGTTTGGTCCGCTATGTGCTTCAGAAGCTGTTGTTCATGATCGTATCGATCTTTGTACTGGCCTCGGCCACTTTTTTTCTGATGAAGGCCATTCCAGGCAACCCGTTCCAAAGTGAGAAGAACATTCCTCCCGCCATTCAAGAGCGTTTGAATGAAGCGTATGGACTTAATGATCCTCTGGGTGTTCAATATTTGCATTATTTGAACAACCTGGTTCACTTTAATCTCGGGATGTCCATGAAACAACAGTACGTTACTGTAGTTGATATTATTAAGACTGGTTTTATCTACTCGCTCCAAATCGGTATCTTCGCCATTATTTTGGCGATTGCAGCCGGCGTTTTGTTCGGTCTGATTGCTGCGCTTAACCACCGCAAGTTTCTTGACGGTTTTACGATTTTGCTGGCAGTACTTGGTGTATCGATACCGAGTTTCGTTGTCGCTCCATTCTTGCAGTATGTATTTGGCGTCAAATTGCGCTGGTTCGACGTAGCCGGATTGAATGACCCGACGGACTTTATTATGCCTGTCATTGCTTTGTCTTTCCTGCCGGCCGCGTTTATTGCGCGACTTGTTCGCTCCAGCATGCTGGAAGTGCTTAGCGCCGACTATATGAAAACCGCACGCGCCAAAGGCTTGTCCGGCCGCGTGATTCTCGTTCGCCACGCTCTGCGCAATGCCATTTTGCCGGTTGTTACCTACATCGGTCCAATGACGGCAAACATCATTACCGGTTCCGTTGTCATTGAACAAATTTTCGGTATCGGCGGTCTTGGCAAGTTCTTCGTCAACAGTATTACCAACCGTGACTATACGCTTATTATGGGACTCACGCTGTTCTATGCCGTCATTCTGATGCTGGCGCGTTTCCTTACCGATATTGCTTACGGATTCGTGGATCCGCGTATTAAAATGACCAGCAGGAAGGGGGGCTAATCGATGAAGGAACAAGCTGTGCTGCAGCCTAACGATTTCGAAAAGCTGAGCCATGACGAGAAGCAGCCGGAGACGGTTGTCCGCGAAAGCATTTCCGCTTGGAAAGACGCCTGGTTTCGTCTGAAATCTAACCGTATGGCAATGATCAGCCTTTGGATATTAGCCCTTATCGTCCTGATGGCGATTTTCGGTCAAGCTATTACTCATCAGTTTACAGGTAATGATTTCTCTACAAACGATCTGAAGGCAACCAACCAGGCGCCATCCGGCGATCACTGGTTCGGTACGGACGGCCTTGGCCGCGATATGTTCGCAAGAACATGGATGGGTGCGGGCATTTCGCTTCAGGTAGGTATTTACGCAGCGATTGTCGATTTGATCGTTGGCGTTATTATGGGCAGTATCATGGGTTACTTCGGCGGCAAAGTCGACGAAATTCTTAACCGTATTTGCGAAATTTTATATTCGATCCCGAGCTTGCTTGTCGTTATCCTGCTTATTGTCGTTATGGAACCAAGCATGTTCACCATTATCGTCGCTTTAAGTATTACGGGCTGGATCAACATGGCCTGGATCGTTCGCGGTCAAATCATGCAGCTCAAAAATCAAGAGTATGTTCTTGCCGCGCGTGCACTCGGTGCAAACCCTGTTCGAATCATGTTCAAACATCTTATCCCGAATGCGATGGGCCCGATTATCGTTACCATCACGATGACGGTTCCGAATGCGATCTTCGCAGAAGCATTCCTCAGCTTCCTTGGTCTTGGCGTTCAATCGCCGGCCGCGTCACTCGGTACTTTGATTAATGACGCCATCAAGGCGATGACTGTATATCCATGGCGTATGCTGTACCCGGCAATTTTGCTCAGCTTGACCATGCTTTGCTTTAATATTTTCGGTGATGGTCTGCGTGACGCACTTGATCCGAAGATGAAAAAGTAGGAGGTGCAACTATGGAACGTTTGCTCGAAGTGAATGATCTTCGTGTTAATTTCAAAGTTCGCGGTGGTACCGTACAAGCGGTACGAGGCGTTAACTTTCATATAAATAAAGGCGAAGCCGTGGCGATCGTTGGTGAGTCCGGCTGCGGTAAGTCCGTAACGGCGCAAACGCTGATGCGCCTTATTCCAAGCCCGCCTGCGATGACCAGCGGTTCGATTATGTTCAAAGGACAAGAGATCTTGTCCAAGACACCGAAAGAAATGGAAAGCATCCGCGGCAAAGAGATGGGCATGATCTTCCAGGATCCGATGACCTCGCTTAACCCGACGCTGACCATCGGCCGTCAAATTACGGAAGGTCTGATCAAGCACCAGGGCATGAGTTCTTCGGCTGCCCGCGCCCGTGCGGTAGAGATGCTGAGTCTCGTAGGCATTCCGAACCCGGCGGCACGGTTTAACCAATACCCGCACGAGTTCTCCGGCGGTATGCGCCAGCGTGCGATGATCGCTATCGCGCTCGCTTGCAATCCTTCGCTTCTTATTGCCGACGAGCCGACTACGGCGCTCGACGTAACGATCCAGGCGCAGATTCTGCGCGTGATGAAGGACCTTCAGGAGCGCATGGGGACTTCCATTATCCTGATTACGCATGACCTTGGCGTCGTTGCGGATATTTGCGACCGCGTTATCGTTATGTATGCAGGTAAAGTGGTAGAAACCGGAACAAAGTGGGAGATTTTCAAAAATCCGAAGCATCCTTATACTAAAGGCCTGCTTCGTTCCGTGCCTCGTCTGGACCAGAAAAAAGACGAGCCGCTGATTCCGATCTTCGGTACTCCGCCGGATCTCATCAAGCCGCCGGTAGGCTGCAGCTTCTGCGCGCGCTGCGACGAAGCGATGCGCGTCTGCGTCGACAATGATCCGGAGCTTCTGCCGGTTGACGGCAATGAATCGCATAAATCGGCATGCTGGATGGCGCATCCTTACGCGAAGCCTGCTAAACGGGAGGTGTCCGTATGAGTGAGCCGTTAGTAAAAGTTAGCAATCTGCGCAAGTTCTTCAACTTGGGCGGAGGGAATATTCTGAAGGCGGTCAACGAAATCGACTTCTCCATTGCCAAAGGCGAGACCGTTGGCGTCGTTGGCGAATCCGGCTGCGGCAAGTCCACGGCCGGCCGCACGATTCTGCGTCTGTACGAGCCTACGAGCGGCAACGTTACGTTTAACGGCGAGGACATCTACAAGATGAAAGGCGCCAAGCTGAAGCAAATGCGCCGCGATATGCAGATGATCTTCCAGGATCCTTATGCGTCGCTGAATCCGCGGATGACCATTACCGACGTTATCGGCGAAGCGCTTGATATCCACGGGCTGGCGGGAAGCCGCGCCGAGCGCAAGCGGAAGGTTGAGGATCTGCTGGATCTGGTTGGTCTGAATCCGGACCATGCTACCCGTTACCCGCACGAGTTCTCCGGCGGCCAACGCCAGCGGATCGGTATCGCCCGCGCTCTTGCGGTGGATCCGAAGTTTATTATCGCGGACGAGCCAATCTCCGCGCTCGACGTGTCGATCCAGGCACAGGTCGTGAACCTGATGCAGGATTTGCAGCGGAAAATGGGCCTGACTTATCTGTTTATTGCCCATGATCTGTCGATGGTTAAGCATATCAGCGACCGCGTTGCGGTTATGTATCTCGGCAAAATCGTCGAGCTTGCGGAAAGCAGCGAGCTGTATAGCAGCCCTGCGCATCCGTACACGCGTGCTCTTCTGTCCGCCAATCCGATTCCGGATCCGGAAATTGAAGCTACCCGCGAGCGTATCGTACTCGCCGGCGATCTGCCGAGCCCGATTAATCCGCCTGCAGGCTGCCAGTTCCACACTCGCTGCCCGATGGCGACGGATAAATGCAAAACCGTTGAACCTAAGCTAGTCGAAGTGAAAAAGGGGCATTTTGCTTCTTGTCACTACGCATCGGTATAATTTTACAGGACGAAGCAGAGATTACATCTGTTTCGTCCTTTTTTGTAGACAAACCGTCGTTATATAGCCATAAAACTCTGGATGCATCGCAGGGGGCGGAATGATATAATAAACGGGATTGTGTCCAAGACTATAGGGATAACTTATTCACACAGGAGGAATTACGCTCCATGAGCAAAGTGGTTATATGCGACCATCCATTGATTCAGCATAAGCTGACCTTTATTAGAAACAAAGATACCAATACGAAGGACTTTCGAGAACTGGTTGACGAGGTAGCCACTCTGATGGCTTACGAAATTACAAGAGACGTACCTCTTGATACCATTACGGTGGAGACGCCAGTCGCAACGACGGAAGCGAAAGTGGTGTCCGGACGCATGCTAGGGCTTATCCCGATTCTGCGTGCGGGACTTGGTATGGTTGAAGGGATGCTTAAGCTGATTCCGGCCGCAAAAGTTGGTCATATCGGACTTGTCCGCGACCACGAAACACTCCAGCCAACCGAATACTACATTAACCTGCCTACGGATGCGGCTAACCGTCAGCTGATCGTTATCGATCCGATGTTGGCTACAGGCGGTTCGGCGATTGCGGCGATCAACTCGCTGAAGAAGCGCGGCTGCGACCAGATCAAGCTGATGTGCCTGATCGCTGCTCCTGAAGGAGTCAAGGCGGTACAGGATGCGCATCCGGAAATCGATATTTACCTTGCCGCCCTCGACGATGCTTTGAACGAGAAGGGCTACATCGTGCCGGGTCTCGGCGATGCCGGCGACCGTCTGTTCGGTACGAATTAATAAGAATGTCGCAAATCGCTCTAATTGAGCTCTTTAAGTCACCATTCATTTAAAGCGTATGCTTACGAAGGATGAATGTCGCAAATCGCTCTAATTGAGCTCTTTAAGTCACCATTCATTTAAAGCGTATGCTTACGAAGAATGAATGTCGCAAATCGCTCTAATTGAGCTCTTTAAGTCACCATTCATTTTAGGAGTGAGTCGTTTTGTCTAAACTGAAAGTAATGACGATTTTTGGTACCCGTCCGGAAGCCGTAAAGATGGCTCCGCTTGTACTGGAATTGAACAAGCATGCCGATCAGATCGAATCGATCGTCTGCGTTACGGCGCAGCACCGCCAAATGCTCGACCAGGTGCTTGATTTCTTCGAGATTCAGCCGAACTACGACCTGAATGTCATGAAGGACCGCCAGACGCTGACCGAGACAACCGTACGCGTTCTGGAGGGCCTGGACCCTATTCTCGCGGAAGCGAAGCCGGATATCGTGCTTGTGCATGGCGATACGCAGACGACGTTCCTCGCGAGCTATGCGTCCTTCCTGAAGCAAATTCAGGTCGGCCACGTCGAAGCCGGTCTTCGTACGTGGAACAAGCTGTCCCCGTATCCGGAAGAAATGAACCGCCAGCTGGCGGGCGTTCTGTCGGATGTGCATTTCGCGCCTACGGAATGGTCGGCAGGCAACCTGCGCAAGGAGAACAAGTCGGAAGCGTCGATTTACGTAACGGGCAATACCGCAACGGATGTCTTCCAATATACGGTTGACCCGTCGTTCTCCCATCCGGTCATCGAGTGGGCGAAGGGCAAGCGCATGATTCTGATGACGGCGCACCGCCGCGAAGCGCTTGGCGAGCCGCACCGCAACATTTTCCGCGCGGTTAAACGGATTGCAGACGAGCATGAAGACGTGGCAATCGTTTATGCCGTTCACCCAAACCCGGCGGTAAGAGAGCCGGCTAACGAAATTCTTGGCAATCATCCGCGTATTCAATTAATCGAACCGCTTGATGTTTTCGAATTCCATAATTTCTATCCTCATGCTTATATGATTATGACCGATTCCGGCGGCCTGCAGGAAGAAGCGCCGTCGTTCGGCGTGCCTACTCTGGTGCTGCGGGACACTACGGAACGTCCGGAAGGAATCGAAGCCGGAACGCTTGAACTGGTCGGAACGGATGAAGACACGGTATACAACCGTGCGCGAGCTCTTCTGAACGACGCGGCCTTGTACGAAAAAATGAGCAAATCTGCCAATCCTTACGGCGACGGACAAGCTTCCGCGCGTATTGTTCAGGCGATTTTGCATCATTTTGGAAGAACTGGCGAGCGGCCAGAACCGTTCACACAACGTTCATAGTTTTTGAAGCGGACAGCTGCTAGATAAGCAATGTACAGCATACAGTGGTACTGTACGGTTTGAAGCTCGGGAAATCCTTTATTTATAAGGATTTTCGGGCCGCTGTTCACTAAATGTTTGAATTTAAATGAATTGACAAAAGTTTAACAGCTTCGATAAAATAAATGAGAGTTTTGGAGTGATTCCGCATGGATCCATCCAAAGAACAACCGTCCAAAGATAATCAGAATAAGTCGGATCATGGCAGTTTCGGAGACGACCCTTGGAGAGCAATGGGATTGGTCGGCACTATTGGGGCCGATCTAGCCGCATGTCTGGGGCTTGGCTACTGGCTCGGTCATAAAGCCGATCTTGCAAACGGTACCGAATACTATTCCATCATCGGATTGGTAGCGGGCCTTGCAATAGGCATCATTACGGTTATATTCCTGATTCGGACGTTTGCGGGAGGCAAAGCGAAATAATGGACGATTTGTCGGCCCACTTGAAAGCCGTTACAAGAGTTACTTTCTTATTCATGTCCCTATGCTGCATCGCTTGGGCAGTGCTGCCCGAGTACGAGAGCTGGTGGGGCGGTCTGATGATCGGGGGAGCAGCCAGTCTAGTAAACGCAAGAATACTTGGCTGGAAGGTTACGAAGATCGGAGCGAATGCCGCCGCGCAAGGTACGAAAAGGATGAATATCGGCTTTTTCACCCGGGCGTGCGTCGCGTTGTTGGCAGTTGTGATTGCGACACAAACATACACGTTTCAGCTTTCAGCGACTGTTGCCGGATTATTTGTCGCACAATTGGCAACACTCATACTGGGATTTTTGTCCAGAAGAAAGCTGATGGCGTCGAATCCTACCGATGAAAGGGGTGAAAATAACTAATGGATCATATTTCTCCTATCGTTCATGTAGCTGGAATCGAATTTGATTTGGCCGTAATCGCGATGATTTTGATCACTAGCATCATTGTCTTTGTACTTGCGAAGCTCTCAGTGAGAAACATTTCGGTTACGAATCCGACGAAGCTTCAGAACTTCCTGGAGTGGGTTATCGAATTCGTGCAGAACATTATCGGTACGTCTATGGACCTCAAGAAAGGCCGTCCATATCTTATCCTCGGTCTCACCCTGATTATGTATATTTTTGTCGGCGACATGCTTGGTCTGCCGCTGGGTATCGTTACTGAAGTGCATCACGGTGCGTCAATCTTCGGTATGAACCTTGATTTGGGCGGGGAAGAAGAAGCGCATATCGCTTGGTGGAAATCACCGACTGCTGACGTTGCAGTAACAGGCGCTCTGACGCTGATCGTTATCCTGCTGACGCATATCGAGGGTCTTCGTCTCAACACGAAGCATTACCTGAAGCACTATGTTGAACCGCATTGGCTCTTCCTGCCTCTGTCCCTGATCAAAGAAGTATCGAAGCCGTTGTCGCTTGCTTTGCGTCTATACGGTAACATCTTCGCGGGCGAGGTCATGATTGCCGTAATCCTCGGAATGGGTGTTTGGGGTATCCCGGCGCTTGTCGTGTGGCAAGGTTTCAGCGTATTCGTAGGTGCAATACAAGCATTCGTATTCTGTATGCTTACGATGGTTTACATGTCGCAAGCGATTGTGCATGAAGAGCATGGCGAGCAGCATTAAAGGCTTCAAACCGGCGGAATACCGGCGGTAAATATAAAAAACTATTTTCACGAAAATTGAGGAGGATTTTTCTAATGGGAGCATTGGCATTAGTTGCAGCAGCAATTGTATTCGGTTTGGGCGCACTTGGCGCAGGTATTGGTAACGGTCTGATCGTAGGTCGCACAGTTGAGGGTATTTCCCGTCAACCAGAACTTCGCGGTACTCTTCAAACAACAATGTTTATCGGTGTCGCACTCGTCGAAGCACTTCCAGTTATCACACTGGTACTCGCGTTCATCTTCTTGGGTAAATCCTAATATCGCAAGCATAAACATGGCGGGGAGTGTGGCTTTGCCTCCACGCCTTCCTTTTTGTTCAGCCCCGCACAGCGGGGCGGCAATTCCGAATGAAATTGTTTTAAGCTATAGAAGGGAGTGACGTTTTTTGCATATCGTATGGTCGAGTCTTGTCATCCAGCTAGTTGCGTTCCTGATCCTTCTGTACTTGCTGAAACGCTACGCATTTGGCCCATTGCTGAGCGTAATGGAACAACGCAGACAGTATGTTGCAGAGCAAATCGCTAATGCGGAAACAAGCAAGAAAGAAGCTGAACAGCAGCTGGAGCAACAAAAACAAGCACTTCAGGAAGCTCGTAAAGAAGCTTATGACATTATTGAGCAAGCTAAGGCTACAAGCACGAAACAAGCCGATGACATTATTCAAGTTGCGAAATCCGAATCCACTCGTCTGAAGGACGAAGCGGTTAAAGATATCGAGAGCGAGAAAAACAAAGCGGTTGCTGCACTTCGCGAAGAGGTTGGCGGTATTTCCGTCAAAATCGCGTCGAAAATTATCGAGAAGCAAGTGGACGAGAAATCCCAGGAGCAATTGGTTAACCAATACCTGAAAGAAGTTGGAAGCAAATGAGCCGGGATACTGTCGTAGCGAAGCGCTACGCTAAAGCACTGTTTGAGCTTGCTAACGAGCAAGGCATCGTGTCGGAAACGGAAGATCAGCTTAAACTGATTGTTCAAGGCCTGAAAAATGATGCCGAAGCGCGCAAATTCCTGGAGCTTCCTAGCATCGAGCCGGAGAAAAAAATCGCTGTGCTGAAAGGCGCATTCGGCGATCATGTATCCGCGCTTGTCCTTCATACGCTTGAACTTATTCTTGTTCGCGGGCGCCAAGAGCTGATCTCGGATGTATACGATGCGTATACAAAGATCGCCGGCGAAGCGCTTGGCCAAGCGCATGCGGTTGTGTATACAGCCCATAGCTTGTCGGCTTCGGAACTGGCTGAGGTAGAAGTTAGCTTCGGCAAGCTCAGCGGTAAGAAAATTGTTGCAGAACAAATCGTTAAACCGGATTTGCTCGGCGGCGTGCAAGTACGCATCGGCGACCGTCTGTATGACGGCAGCCTGTCCGGCAAGCTGGAACGTTTACAAAAATCGTTTAAAATCTAATGCAGGTAGATAGGGGTGAACGAATTGAGTATCAGACCTGATGAAATCAGCACGCTGATTAAACAACAGATCGAACAATATAAATCCGAAATTCAAGTCGTTGACGTCGGCACCGTAATCAATGTCGGTGACGGTATTGCCCGCGTACACGGTTTGGAAAATGCGATGCAGGGCGAACTGCTCGAATTCTCCAACGGCGTTGTAGGCATGGCGCTCAACTTGGAAGAAAGCAACGTCGGTGTCGTTATCCTCGGTCCTTACACGGATATCCGTGAAGGCGACCAAGTAAAACGCACGGGCCGCATCATGGAAGTGCCGGTAGGCGAAGAGCTTCTGGGCCGCGTTGTTAACCCGTTGGGTCAGCCGCTTGACGGCAAAGGCCCAATCAACACAACTCAATTCCGTGCGATTGAATCCCCGGCTCCTGGCGTAATCGACCGTAAATCGGTACATGAGCCAATGCAAACGGGCATTAAAGCAATCGACGCGATGGTACCGGTTGGCCGCGGTCAACGCGAGCTGATCATCGGTGACCGTCAAACAGGTAAAACGGCGATTGCGATTGACGCAATCATCAACCAAAAAGGCAACGGCGTGAAATGTATCTACGTTGCCGTAGGTCAAAAACAATCCACTGTTGCGGGCGTTGTTGAAACCCTTCGCAAGCACGGTGCTCTTGATTACACAATCATCGTAACGGCTGGCGCATCCGAACCAGCTCCATTGCTCTTCCTGGCTCCTTATGCAGGCTGCTCGATGGGTGAGTACTTCATGTACAAAGGCGAGCACGTTCTCGTTATCTACGATGACTTGTCGAAACAAGCGGCTGCATACCGCGAATTGTCCCTGTTGCTCCGCCGTCCGCCAGGTCGGGAAGCTTACCCAGGCGACGTATTCTACCTGCACTCCCGTTTGCTCGAGCGCGCTGCTAAACTTAGCGACGCACTTGGCGGCGGCTCGCTGACGGCACTTCCGTTCATCGAGACTCAAGCGTCCGACGTATCGGCTTACATTCCTACGAACGTAATCTCGATCACGGACGGACAAATCTTCCTGGAATCCGACCTGTTCTACTCCGGCCAACGTCCGGCGGTTAACGTAGGTATCTCCGTATCCCGCGTAGGCGGTTCCGCTCAAATCAAAGCAATGAAAAAGGTTGCCGGCACACTCCGTCTGGACCTTGCGGCTTACCGCGAGCTTCAAGCGTTCTCGCAGTTCGGCTCCGATCTCGATAAATCGACACTCGCCCGTCTGAACCGCGGTGCTCGTACGATGGAAATCCTGAAGCAAGGCGTTAACCAGCCGATGCCGGTTGAGAAGCAAGTTATCTCGATCTACTCCGCGGTTAAAGGCCACCTGGACGAAATTCCGGTTGCGGACATTCTGCGCTTCGAGAAAGAATTCCTGGCATTCCTGGATTCCAACCATCCGGAAATCGGCGAGTCCATCCGTACAACGAAAGACCTCGTTGCCGACAACGAGAAAGCTCTTGTTGACGCGATTGCGAAGTTCAAAAAAGGCTTTTCTGTAACGGCTTAATCGCCTATAAAAGCCTCTAAATAAATGTCTCGCGCCCGTCTTCGTACGGGCGCAGGCGCTTAACACCAGGCTTTGTTTATGCATTGAGGTATGGCAAGCCGTTTGTATGGAAGGGGCTGCATAAGCCGCAGAGTTTACGTGCCGCTTTTGAACCTGTATCCTCACCGCGAGGTGGACTGTTCAAAGGATACAGGTTCAATGGCGGACAAGGTGAAATGCAGACTCCTGGAATACAAACTACAGCTTGCCCTCTCCCCACTGCATCTGCAAAGCAACAAAGGCGGGTGACAATGCAATGGCAAAAGGCATGCGCGATATTAAGCGCGAAATCAAAAGTAAACAAAACATGAAGCAAATCACGAAAGCGATGGAGATGGTTGCGGCTTCCAAGCTCAGAAGAGCGCAAGAGGCATCGACGAAAGCCCGTCCATATTCGGATAAGCTGAAGGAAGTAGTAGCAAGCATCGCAGCAGGCACGAAAGGCGTGAAACACCCGATGCTCGAGACGCGTCCGGTGCAAAAAACGGGTTACCTCGTTATCACCTCCGACCGTGGTCTGGCAGGCGGCTACAATGCGAACGTCCTTCGTAAAGTAACGCAAACGATTCGCGAGAAGCACAAATCGAATGATGAGTACGTATTGTTCGTAATCGGGCGTAAAGGCCGGGATTACTTCCGCCGCCGCAATATGCCGATCATCGACGAGGTTATCGGTCTTTCCGATTCGCCAACGTTCGCAGACATCAAATCGATCGCTTATAACGCAGTCAAAATGTTCTCTGAGGGCAAATACGATGAGCTGTACATCTGCTACAACCAATTCGTAAACGCCATTACTCAGATCCCAACAGAAACTCGTTTGCTTCCGCTGCAGGAAGTAAGCGGCAACGGTCCGGTAACTTCGTACGAGTACGAGCCGTCCCCGGAAGGTGTTCTGGAGGTACTGCTGCCTAAATACGCGGAGACGCTTATTTACAGCGCGGTGCTTGACGGGAAAGCCAGTGAGCAGGGCGCTCGCATGACAGCCATGGGCAGTGCGACGAAGAATGCTAACAAAATGATCAACCAATTGACGCTGACCTACAACCGGGCTCGTCAAGCGGCGATTACGCAAGAGATCTCTGAGATCGTTGCCGGTGCGAACGCGCAGGCATAAGGCATATAGAAGTAAAAGAAAGTACCAGGAGGGAAAACCATGAAAAAAGGACGCGTTGTATCCGTCATGGGTCCAGTCGTTGACTTGGAGTTCGAACGCGGTAACCTGCCGGAAATTTTGAACGCCGTCAAAATCGTTCAAAAAGCCCCAGCAGGCGGCATCGATATTAATCTGACGCTTGAAGTAGCAGTTCACCTGGGTGATAACCTGGTTCGTGCTGTTGCGATGAGCACAACTGACGGTCTGGTCCGCGGCATGGAAGCTGTAGACACAGGCGCGCCAATCACAATTCCAGTTGGTGCGCCAACACTCGGCCGCGTATTTAACGTACTGGGCGAGCCAATCGACCAAGCTGGCGACGCAACTTCGGAAATTAACCTTCCGATTCACCGTCAAGCTCCTGCATTCGACGAATTGTCCACGCAATCGGAAATTCTCGAAACAGGCATCAAGGTTATCGACTTGCTTGCTCCGTACGCAAAGGGCGGTAAAATCGGTCTGTTCGGCGGCGCCGGCGTAGGTAAGACGGTAACAATCCAGGAACTTATCAACAACATCGCGCAAGAGCATGGCGGTATCTCCGTATTCGCCGGCGTAGGCGAGCGTACTCGTGAAGGTAATGACCTTTACCACGAGATGAAAGATTCCGGCGTACTTCCAAAAACAGCGATGGTATTCGGACAAATGAACGAACCGCCAGGCGCACGTCAACGTGTAGCCCTGACGGGTCTGACAATGGCTGAATACTTCCGTGACGCTGAAGGCAAAGACGTACTTCTGTTCGTCGACAACATCTTCCGCTTCACGCAAGCAGGTTCCGAGGTTTCGGCCCTTCTCGGCCGTATGCCTTCCGCGGTAGGTTACCAGCCAACGCTGGCAACTGAAATGGGTCAATTGCAAGAGCGTATCACATCGACGAAAAAAGGTTCGGTTACTTCGATCCAAGCGATCTACGTACCTGCCGATGACTATACTGACCCGGCTCCTGCAACGACGTTTGCTCACTTGGACGCTACAACTAACCTTGAGCGTAAAATCTCCGAGATGGGTATCTTCCCAGCGGTAGATCCACTTGCTTCGTCGTCCCGTATCCTGAACCCGGACATTCTGGGCGAAGAGCATTACAACGTAGCTCAAGGCGTTAAGAAAATTCTTCAGCGCTATAAAGAGCTTCAAGATATCATCGCAATCCTTGGTATGGACGAGTTGACTGAGGAAGACAAGCTGACTGTATCGCGCGCGCGCCGCATTCAATTGTTCCTGTCCCAACCGTTCCACGTTGCCGAGCCGTTCACAGGTATCAAAGGTAAATACGTACCTGTTAAAGAATCCGTTCGCAGCTTCAAAGAAATTCTCGAGGGCAAACATGACGACCTTCCGGAAGAAGCTTTCCGGTATGTAGGTGTGATTGAAGAGGCCGTGGAGAAAGCCAAAACGCTGTAATAGCGAAAGGCGGGAGGAATCCACATGAGTACTTTTCTGGTTGAAATCGTAACTCCGGAGCGCAAGGTTTATGCGGAGACGGCTAATATGGTCAGCGTTAAAGGGATCGCGGGCGAGCTCGGCATTTTGCCGAACCACATTCCGCTGGTAACGCCGCTGCGTATTGCGCCGGTCAGCATTAAGCGCGACGGTAAAGTTGATGTTCTTGCTGTAGGCGGAGGTTTCATCGAAGTCCGTAAGGACAAGGTGGTCATCCTGGCCGAAAGCGCTGAGCTGGCTTCCGAAATCGACGTTAACCGTGCACAAGCTGCCAAACAGCGCGCTGAAGAGCGCCTGGCTGCTAAGCGCGACGAAGTCGACTTCAAGCGCGCAGAGCTTGCTCTGCAGCGTGCAACGAACCGGATCAACGTTACAGAACGTTAAGAACTTAAAGCCGTTCAAATCTCATCTAAAGAGATTTGAACGGCTTTTTCATTTCGACAATTGTTTTCTCGCGATTTTGTCATAATGCCGACTTGCGTCTCATTGACTTCAATATAAGAATCTCTCACAATGGAGGAAATAAGATGAACGGTAGAGCAGGGGGCACTGGCATGATTGATATACATACACATATTTTGCCTGGCATCGACGATGGTGCGGCGGATTGGGATCACTCGATTCAGATGGCCCGTGCAGCGGCTGCTGAAGGAATTACGGGGATTATAGCGACTCCCCATCATTACGACGGCAAATATAGCAATGACAAAGAAACGGTAATAGAGCTGGTTGCCGAATTGAACAGTAGATTAAGCGAGCTCGCTATCCCCCTGAAGATTCAGTCGGGGCAGGAGATACGGATCCATTCTGAGTTTTTGTCTAACTGGCAAAGCGGAAAGCTGCTGACGATGGGCGAATCTCCTTATGTACTCATAGAAATGCCCTCCTCCCAGATTCCCAAATCGATGGAGCAGGTCGTATACGAACTGCGCCTGCTAGGCGTCCGTGCCGTCATAGCCCATCCGGAGCGGAATGCGGAGGTGGTTCAGAATCCGGACCGTCTGGCTGAGCTGGTAGAGCTTGGCGCTTATGCGCAGGTAACGACTCATTCCTTGCTGGGAGGCTTCGGAAGAGGGATTGAGAAATCGGCTTGGACGCTCTGCAGGCGTGGTCTTATTCATTTGGTATCTTCCGATGCTCATCATCTGGAGTGGCGGAGCTTTAAGATGAAGGAGGCCTATGAACGGATCGAATCCGAGCTTGGGCCGGTATGGAGAAGGTATTTCGAACGTAATGCGCAGGCGATCTGGAATGCCAGAGAGTTATCCGATCAACCGAATCTTGTGCAGCAGGCCGCGAAATCGGGAGGCTGGGGCAAGATTAAATCCTTGTTCGGCAAATAAAAGACTTAGCGATAAATAAATGACCTGTCAGACATGAACAATTTATGATCATGTGGTGACAGGTTATTTTTTCTGTCCAAAAGATGGTTCATTTCTATTGACTTAGATAATGATAATCCTTATCATTGAGAAAGTAATTGTTGAGAATGATAATCATTTTATGGGGGTCTAGCAATGAAACAAATGAAATGGACAGGTCTCATTCTTGCGGCAATGATGGTATTCCTCGCTGCATGCGGAGGCGGCAACAACGCAGGCAATGCAGGGAATAACAAGCAAGAGTCCGAGCAAGCAAGCTCAAACGCGAATGCAAATGCAAGCACAAATACAACAGCTGACGAGACGGCGGAACGCACCATCAAGCATGCGCTTGGCGAAACGAAAATTACCGGAACGCCTAAGAAGGTCGTTGTTCTGGAGTGGACCTATGCGGAGGATCTGATCGCGCTTGGCGTACAGCCTGCCGGCGTAGCGGATGTGAAGGGCTACGGGGAGTGGTACGGAGCTATTGATCCAAAGCTGGATGCAACGGTTGTTGATGTAGGCACGCGCCAAGAGCCAAGCATCGAGACGATCACCAGCCTTGAGCCGGACTTGATTATCGGCGTAAACTTCCGCCACGAAGCGATTTACGATCAATTGTCGGCGATTGCGCCAACGCTTATTTTTAACCCGTATCCGGAAGAGGGCGGACTTGACCAATACAGCGAAATGGAACAAACCTTCTCGGCCATTGCGGATGCTTTGGGCAAAAAAGCGGAAGGCGAGAAAGTACTGGCCGATCTGCATAGCTACTACGATGAGTCCAAAGCGAAGCTGGCTAGCGCAGGCAAAGAGGGGCAAGAGGTTGTATTCACGCAAGCTTGGACCAATGAAGGCGTAGCAACCTTCCGTCTGTTCACAGACAACTCGATGGCTATGGCGATTCTCGCGAAGATCGGTTTGAAGAATGCGCATCAGGACAGCACGTTCCAGCAATACGGCTATTCGGAAACGGATATCGAAGGCTTGACCAAGACGCCGGACGCAAGCGTATTGTACACGACAAGCGCGACGGATACCGTCTTTAGCGAACTGCTTCCCAAGAATGAAGTATACAAGAACCTGAACTTTGCAAAAGAAAATCGCGTGTACGACATGAAAGGCATCTGGCCGTTTGGCGGTCCATTGTCTGCAAAGCTTCTTGTAGAACGCACGCTTGAAGCGCTCGGCTAATGAATACGAACCTTCAAATTACAAAGGAAACAAGTAAGGGCATCTGGAGCCCGCTGCTGTTATCAGCGGCGGGTCTTCTGCTGCTCCTTGCTTTAGCTTCTTATCACCTGACACTTGGGGAAGCCGCTATACCGGTGAAGACCGTATGGCGGGCTATTTTTGAGTCCACTCCCGTATTGGAGCATCAAATATTGTGGACAGTCCGGCTGCCCCGCATGGTGATCGGCATTCTGACAGGCGGGGCGTTGGCCGTGGCCGGCGCGTTATTTCAAAATGTGACCCGCAATCCGCTCGCGTCCGCCGGCACGCTGGGAATTAACGCGGGGGCTTTTCTCGCCCTAACGGTAGGAACGATTATGTTCCCGGGGCTTGCAATGGGCTTCCCCCTGCTGCTTACGTTCATCGGTGCAATTGCTGCTGCCGCGGCGGCTTTTGTCATGGCGGGAGGTACAAAGGCGTCTCCTGTGCGGCTTGCTTTGTCCGGGATGATCGTTACGATGACCGCGGCTGCTTTTACAGGCGTGCTTCAATTATTTCATGAACAAAAGACGCAAGGGTTGTTCATGTGGGGCTCCGGTTCGCTTGTGCAAAATGACTGGGGCGGCGTTCAGCACGCATGGCCTTGGATTATCGGCTGCTTTCTGCTTGCTTTTCTGCTCGCGGGCAAATGGGATCTAATGGAGCTCGATGAGGATACGGTTACCTCGCTGGGGCAAAAGGTCGGACGGATCCGCCTTACGGGTCTTGGCATCGCCGTATTGCTCGCCGCAGCTGCCGTCAGCGTCGTTGGTCCAATCGGCTTCGTGGGCCTGATAGCGCCGCATCTCATGCGGATGTTAGGAGCTAAGCGGCATGCTGTGCTGCTTCCGCTGTCTTTCCTATGGGGAGCTATTATCGTTATTGGCTCGGATGCGATCGCGATGCATTTCAAATATTCGCTTGGACCTTTGCCTGCCGGTGCCGTAACGGCGCTTATCGGAGGCCCATGGCTTGCTTGGCTTGTCCTGCGTACGGTAAAGGCCCGCAAGGAAGGGGCGCCGCAGACAGGGACTTCGCCTGGACGTTCGGCTACGAAAGTACCGTTTGGCTGGTGGGTGCCGATATTCTCGCTGCTGCTCGTTGCAAGTCTTATTGTCAGTCTTGCATTCGGAAGCTTGCGCATTCCGGTAGCGGATGTCGTTAACGCTTTGTTCGGCCACGGGGCGGACAGTACGCAGCGTATTGTCGAGATGAGGATTCCTCGTACACTGGTGGCCGCGCTTGCTGGCGCAACACTAGCCGTAAGCGGCTTGCTGCTGCAAGGAGTTGTCCGGAACCCGCTGGCGGATCCGTCCATTATCGGCGTAACAGGCGGGGCTAGCGTTGGGGCTATGCTGATGCTCGCCGTATTTACGCAGGTATCGGTGCAATGGCTGCCTGCGGGTGCTTTTATCGGCGCTGTAGGCGCTGCGGTAATCGTGTTCCTGCTCGGGCGAAAAAGCTCCTTTAATCCTTCGGTCGTCGCCCTGATTGGTCTTGCCGTCTCATCGATGGCCAGCGCAATCGTTCAGGTGCTCGTTATCCGTATGAAGCTGACGCTGGCATCTGCGCTTGTATGGTTATCCGGAACGACTTACGCGCGCAACTGGGATGATTTCTGGCAGCTCGTGTTCTGGCCGATTATCCTGCTGCCGGTTGCTTGGTACCTGGCACGCAAAGTGGATGTTCTTCAATTCTCGGATGCGACCGTCACGAATCTGGGCCTTCGCGTTGACCGTACACGTCTGGTCATTGGCGGGGTTGGCGTTGCCATGGCCGCGGCAGCCGTTGCGACGGTAGGCTCGATTGGTTTTATCGGACTCATCGCCCCTCATATGACGCGCATGCTGGTTGGACCGAAATACCGCAAGCTTGTTCCTTTAACGGCTTTGCTCGGGGCTTTGCTGCTGGTCCTCGCCGACACGGTGGGACGATCGCTGCTTGCTCCCAAAGAGCTGCCGTCCGGACTGGTAGCGGCAGTTATCGGAGCGCCGTATTTTATGTATCTGATGTATCGTTCTGGCAAAAAATAGAAGGTTATGGAAGAAAGGCTGTCCTAAGGCTCGCCATATGAGTCTAAGGGCGGTCTTTTTCGACGCATTTAGTGCTTATGTAACAAAAAAGTTTAAAAAATTATACAAAATGACGAAAAATACCTTACATATCTATCTAAATTTATCAATTCATATGTTAGTATATATGACATAAATACTAGATGACCAGGATATGGGGGATGCACATGTTCGACTGGCTGGGTACAAAAAAAGGACTGCCGCTTTGGGTCTCATGGCGTTTGAATCATGGGATGAAGAAAGACGTTGAACAGATCTTTGAAGGCATTGCGGAAACGCGCAAAGAGCTGCTTACTTCTTGGGCGCATGAATATTGGGGGTACATCGAGCGGCTGGCGGAGCAGGTAGCGGCTGTATCCATAGATGGCAAATCGTTGCATCAGGAAGAACAAAAGCTGGCCGTTTCCCGTCTGCTCGAACGTACATATGCCAGAGGGAATGACTGGACAGAGCTGTTCCTACTTGACCGGGAAGGACAGGTTCTCATCTCCACCTACGAGAAACATAGAGGGACGCTTTACGGCAGCGGGAGCGTGATTGAACCGGGTCTTAACTACGCTAGAGCCGGCGGCAAGCCGCGGCCGTGCTTGTATGGACCTTACGGCGATCCGGTTACGTTAAGCCTTGGAGCAAGATCCTCCTCTTTTCACGATAAAATGACCCTGCTCTTCATCTTTCCCCTTACTGTGAATGGAGAATATGCAGGGACGTTATGCGGACGGGTTCCGAACGATGTGCTGGGGGATCTGATCCAGCGGGAATCCGGCCACGTCTATCCGGACTCGGGCGACAACTATATTTTTATGGCAAAACCGCACCTGAATCAGCATATCGCGCTTGGAACCGCATTGTCGCGAAGCCGCTTCGAGGACCGGACGTTTACGTTTGGCGAGAATTTGAAGGATGGAGTTACGACGGACTGGGGAATGGTCTCGATCAAGGAGCATACGGAGCTGGAGATTATTTTCACCGATCCGGCTACGGGCCAGCTTCATCCCGGCGTCCGCAACACGATTGATAACGGCAGCAACCTGTTTGTGGAATTCCCCGGTTATTCGGATTACCGCCATATCCCGGTTATCGGGAAGGGCGTAACGCTTCAGATGCCGCATTGCCCGGATGTATGGGGGATGATGTGCGAAGGCGACCTGGAAGAGGTGTACCGGATTCGCAGTATCCGCTGGCGCTTCAGCAAGCTTCAGCTGTTGCAGACGCTCATTCAGGCCGTGTTGGTAGCGGGGCTGGTAGCGGTTCTTGCCTCGGCAGCTCCGGTATGGGTAACTGCGGCAGCTGCAGGCGTATGGACTTTGGTATTCGGGCAATTTGTCGCCGGTGCCGTGCAGCGGAAGGAATCCCGCCGGGTTGTCCGCAATTTGCGGCGAATCAACCGGTTCATCCGTATTAACGCGGAGGGTAAAGGGGATTTGACGCAGCGTCTTGAGCCTGCCAAGTTCGACAACGATGAGACGAGAGAGCTTGCTAAGTGGATTAACAACATGATTGATTCCCTTGAGGGGATCATGCTGAAGGTGAAGCTGGCCGCATCGGACGTATTATCCAGCCAAAATGTCATGAATGAATCGGCGGCCGTTACCGCGAAGTCGACGGAGCGGGTCAGTCGCAAGGTTGGCGATATGATCGGCAGCATCCGCAATCAGCTGAAGGATATCGATATGGCGAAGCATTCCGCCGACGAGATGAGGGATACGCTGCGACTCTTGGAGCTGCAGGCTGCCGAGCAGATTGCCGTGGCGCAATCGGAAGTGGACCGGATCGGGGATAAAATGCAGCATATCTCCACGAAAGTCGGCGATACGAATGATACGATCCGCCGGTTTATGCATACGGTTGAAGAGATTCGCGGCGTTCTGCAGGTTATCGAGGAGATATCGGCGCAAACGAATCTGCTTGCATTAAACGCCTCCATCGAGGCGGCACGCGTAGGCGAGCAGGGGCGCGGCTTTGCCGTTGTGGCATCGGAAATCCGCAAGCTGGCCGATATGACCCGCCGTTCCACGGAGGAAGTGCATCAGATTACGCATCAAATCTATGATGAAGCGAAGCAGGCTTACGCGTCGATGGACGAAGGGACAAAGGTCGTCGAGGAAGGCACGCAGCTCGTTGCGGCCGCAGCGAGCACGCTGCAGACGGCGCAAAGCGAGGATAGCCGGAAATCGCAGGTCGTAGACGAGGTAGTGAACCTGATGGAACGGATTGCCCTCGTCAGCATGGAAAACCGCAAGGTCTCCTCCGACGTGGAGGGCAAAGTCCAGGAGCTAATTGGAGAGATGGACAGCGTACGCCAAACCTCGGAGAGCGTGGAGTCGATCACGAAGTTCCTGCAGCAGCTGGTGGGCCAGTTCAAGCTGACGGAGTCGCGGTCGAGATAAAGATGCAGGAAGGACGCCTGGTGGATGGCGTCCTTCCTGCTTTTTTATTGCGTTGAGGGGGAGTGATTCCGCCAAGCAGCGCGAGTTGGGCTGCTTAACGATGTGGGACATCGTTAAGATTGGTAGAACGGGTGCTGGTGGGAGTCTTAACGATACGGGATATCGTTAAGAGAAGCGTGAAGCGGTAAAAGTGGCAATGGCGTGCGAATTCCGGGCTGCTTAACGATGTGTGACATCGTTAAGATGGGTAGAACGGATGCTAGTGGGAGTCTTAACGATACGGGATATCGTTAAGAGAGTCGCTATGCCAATAGCCGTTCTAGGATGAGCGAGTGGATTTGTTTAACTTTGGGATATCGCAAGGGGTGGCGAGCATAGGCTAATAGTGTGACAGGCGGGTATCGTGTTGACCGGGTGTCCGGCGGGTGACGCACGGTTCCCGGGAAGCCGCGCCGTTACGGGCTTGTCCGGCTCTTCGGGGAAGCGGAATCGAACAACTCTTTCATAGACGGCTGTGGAAGCTTTTGTTATAATTGTGAGGAAAAATGACCAAGCGGCTGGTCCGCTTTGACGGAGGCGATGGTGTGGACAATTACGTCAACCAGTATGTCGTCGTGGCTATTTTTATTTTTCTCGGGATTTTGCTCCCAGCAGCGGCGCTGACCGTCGGTAGACTGCTCAGACCGCATAAGCCGAATGATCCGAAGCAAGCAACCTACGAGAGCGGCAATGAGCCGGTCGGCGAAGGGCAAGTGCGCTTCAACATCCGGTATTACATCTTTGCGTTAATGTTTGTCATCTTTGATGTGGAAACCGTTTTCTTATACCCTTGGGCCGTCGCATATAATAAGCTCGGCCTTTTTGTGCTGGTTGAGATGTTCATTTTTGCGGCAATGCTGTTTATCGGACTTCTATATGCCTGGAAAAAGAAGGTGCTGAAATGGAATTCAGTTTAGAGTCGATATCGCTGGAGGAACGCAAGGAGCTGGAACGCAACGTCTTTATGGGAACGCTGGAGCAGCTTAAAGCCTGGGCGCGGAGCAACTCGCTCTGGCCGCTGACCTTTGGTCTGGCCTGCTGCGCGATTGAAATGATGGGAACCGGCGCTTCCCATTACGATCTTGACCGGTTCGGGGTGATGTTCCGTACCTCTCCGCGCCAGTCGGACGTGATGATTGTCGCCGGTACCGTGACGAAGAAAATGGGACCGCTGCTGCGTCGCCTGTATGACCAGATGCCCGAGCCCAAATGGGTGATTGCAATGGGCTCCTGCGCGACGGCTGGCGGACCGTATATCAAGTCGTATGCGGTGATGAAGGGCGTCGACCAGATCGTGCCCGTCGATGTCTACATACCGGGCTGTCCGCCTAATCCGGCGGCGCTGATTTACGGCATTAACAAGCTGCAAGAAAAAATCCGTTACGAAGCGAAGACCGGGAAGCGGGTGACGGACCGATGAGCGAGGAGAAGGACGAAGGGCAAAAGCCGGAAGAGATAAAAGCTGAAGAGATAAAGACAGAAGAGATAAAAGCTGAAGAGGAAGCGAAGGCTGCCGCGGAATTACCGCAATCTCCGGCAGAGGCCCCAGCGATCGCGGTGGATGCGGAGCGGGAGGCGAAGCTGAAGGCGGCAGCGGAAGCCCGCGCGGCGAGAGCAGCGGCGAAGGAAGCCGCGAACGCGGGGGGCGGAGCAGCGCCGGAGGGCACGGTCGATGCAGAGCGGGAAGCGAAGCTGAAGGCGGCGGCGGAAGCGCGCGCGGCGAGAGCGGCGGCGAAGGAGGCCGCGAACGCGGGCGGAGCAGCGCCGGAGGGCGCGGTGGATGCGGAGCGGGAAGCGAAGCTGAAGGCGGCGGCGGAAGCGCGCGCGGCGAGAGCGGCGGCGAAGGAAGCCGCGAACGCGGGCGGAGCAGCGCCGGAGGGCGCGGAGCCGCCGCCACCGCCGGAGCCGTCGCCCAAGCAGCCGGAGCTTGATGCGGCAGCAAAGCTGATTCGCAGCCTCGTTCACGAAGAGGCGCTGGAGGATGCTTATGTTAACGAGATGAGCCGGCATATGCCGACGATTATCGTGAAGAACGAGCATTGGGCCGCAACTGCCGAACTGCTGAAGCGGCATGAAGAGCTCCATTTTACTTATTTGCGAAATGTATCCGGCGTGGACTACGAGACGCATCTGGAGGTTGTCTATCACCTGGTTCATCTCGAAAGCCGGCGGGAGCTGGCGGTGAAGGTGAAGGCTGACCGAAGTGATCCTGTTATCGCTTCGGCGACGCCCGTCTGGGCTACCGCGAATTGGAACGAACGCGAAATCTATGATCTGTTAGGAGTAACATTCCAGGGCCATCCCGATCTGCGCCGCATTATGATGTCCGACGATTGGGTCGGGCATCCGCTGCGCAAAGATTATGAGCCGCTCGATTCGGAGGTGTAGCTGCAGCGTGATTCGTACCGAAGAACTTCTACTAAATGTCGGTCCCCAGCATCCCAGCACGCATGGCGTATTCCGTATCGTTGTCAAACTCGATGGAGAAGTCATCACGGAGGCAACCCCGGTTATGGGGTATTTGCACCGCGGTACCGAGAAGCTTGCCGAGCAACTGAATTATACGCAGATTATCCCATATACCGACCGGATGGATTATGTGGCGGCCATGACCAATAACTACGTGCTGGTTCATGCCGTCGAGACCATGATGGGGCTTGAAGTTCCCGAGCGGGCGGAGTTTATGCGCCTTATCGTAATGGAGCTGCAGCGGGTTGCCAGTCACCTCGTCTGGTGGGGGACTTACCTGCTGGATATCGGGGCGATGAGCCCGTTCCTCTATGCTTTTCGCGACCGGGAGATCATTATTAATTTATTTAATGAACTGTGCGGGGCTCGTTTGACTTACAATTATATGAGGGTTGGAGGAGTGAAATGGGATGCGCCGCCGGGCTGGCTGGATAAAGTGCGGGATTTCATTCCGTACATGTACGGCAAGCTGCAGGAATACGACAAGCTGGTGAGCGGCAACGAGATTTTCCTCGCCCGGATCAAAGGCATTGGCCGATACGATGCGGCAACGGCGATCGACTATGGTCTGTCCGGCGCCAACCTGCGCTGTACCGGCGTGGACTGGGATTTGCGCAAGGCGGAGCCGTACAGTTTGTATAACCGCTTCGAATTTGATGTACCGCTGGGCAAAAACGGAGATTGCTACGACCGTTACGTCATCCGGCTGGAGGAGATTAAGCAGAGCCTTCGCATTCTCGAGCAGGCGCTTGAGCAAATGCCGTCCGGCGGCGAGACGATGGGCAAGGTGCCCCGTGTTATCCGTCCTCCGGCAGGAGAAGTGTATGTCCGTATAGAATCACCCCGCGGGGAGATCGGCTGTCATATCGTCTCGAAAGGAAAAGCAGAGCCTTACCGCCTGAAGTTCCGGCGGCCGTCCTTTGTAAACCTGCAGATTTTGCCTAAGCTGCTTGTTGGAGAGACGATGACCAACCTGATTACGATCCTCGGCGGCGTCGACATTGTAGTCGGGGAGGTTGATTGCTGATGGGAGCATGGCTGCATGACTCGATGACTTGGGGCAATGCGGTTATTATTTTTCTATGGGGCGCGGTGTTCCTGTTCGTTGTGCTTGGCTTTGTCACCTACGCCATTTATTTCGAACGGAAGGTTATCGGCTGGATGCAGCTTCGGATCGGCCCGAACCGGGTTGGTCCTCTTGGCCTTCTCCAGACGGTGGCCGACATATTCAAGCTTCTCATTAAGGAAGACACGATTCCGCGCAAAGCCGACCGCCTCCTGTTCGTTCTTGCCCCTATACTTTGTTATGTACCCGCTTTTACGGTGCTTGCGGTTATTCCTTATACGGAAAAGCTTTATTTCGCCGATCTGAACGTCGGTTTGCTCTATTACGCCGCCTTATCAGGCATCTCAACCTTGGCCATTGTGCTTGGGGGCTGGGCTTCGAACAATAAATACGCGCTTCTTGGCGGCATGCGCTCGGCTGCGCAAATGATCAGCTACGAGGTTCCGCTCGTTATCTCCGTTGTAGGCGTCATCCTGCGTAGCGGCAGCCTTAATCTGAGGGATATCGTGGCGGCGCAGTCCGGCGGATGGTTCTGGGACTGGAACTTCATTCCGCAAATTATCGGCTTTGTTGTGTTTATGATTGCGGCGGTATCCGAGCTGAACCGTACGCCGTTTGACCTGCCCGAGGCTGAATCGGAGCTGGTTGCCGGCTATCACGTGGAGTACAGCGGCTTCCGTTTTGCATTCTTTATGCTGTCGGAGTATGTCTACGTCTATGCGATCGCGGCTTTGACGACCGTGCTGTTCCTCGGCGGGTGGCACGCGCCGGCGCCGTTTCTTGATTTTGTGCCGGGAATCATCTGGTTCCTGCTCAAATTCGCGTTTATCGTGTTCTTTTTATTCTGGATCCGGGCGAGCTTCCCTCGTATCCGGGTTGATCAGCTGATGGGTCTGGGCTGGAAGGTGCTGCTGCCGGTATCGCTGCTGAACGTATTTCTGACGGCAGGTTACCTGGAGCTGTTCGTAAAATAAAGGCTGCTTCGAAATTCTTAAGCTCATGCTTACGAAGCAATTCTTTTTAGGAGGATCTAGCCATGAATGGACTTGTGCAAGGGCTTGGCGTGACGCTCAAATCAATGGTATCGAAAAAAGTGACGACTTCTTATCCCGACGAGCCGATTGTTATGCCGGACCGGTTCCGCGGTATTCAGCATTTTATTCCGGACCTCTGCATCGTCTGCAACCAGTGCGCAAGAATCTGTCCAACCGACTGCATTACGCTGACCGGCAAGCCTAACCCCGATCCGGCCAAAAAAGGCAAGGTCATCGACACGTTTGATATCAATTTCGAAATTTGCATCTTATGCGATTTATGCACCGAGGTTTGCCCGACGGAAGCGATTGTGATGACCAATCATTTCGAGCTGTCCGCGTACAGCCGGGATGATCTGTTCAAGGATGTGCAGTGGCTGACCGACAACGATACGCTGGTCCGTCAAGATAACAATAACATCGGTGCTCCTGCGAAAGGAGGCGCCAAATAAGTTGTTCAATATTGATTTTAATGGCGAGTTCGCCACCTTTTTTATCTTCTCGGCGATTATGATCATCGGAGCTGTCCTTATGGTTAGCCTTCAAAAGGTCGTGCATATGGTCATCTCCATGGCTGCGGTGTTCCTCGGCCTGGCCGGGATGTTCGTGCTGCTGGATGCGGAGTTTGTCGCTTTCGTCCAGGTGCTGATCTATGCGGGTGCCGTGTCCATTCTGATGATATTCGGCATCATGATGACCAATCATCAGAATAAACAGGCCGATCCGGTTAAGCCTCTTCACGAGACGTTGGCTGCTGTAGGAGCGCTATGCCTGTTCGGGATTCTGTTCTATGCCATCCGGACGACGGATTTTCCCGATGCCCAGCCGCTGCAAGCGGTGGAGGATAATACGTCGAGCATTGGCCAGCTGCTGTATACGGGATACGTCGTGCCGTTCGAGCTGTTGTCGGTGCTGCTGACGGTTGCCTTTATCGGCGCGATTGCTATTGCGAAAAAGGGGGCGGATTAACATGCTTCCATCCTATCTGACGATGGCGGCGATCCTGTTTTGCATCGGGCTGTATGGAGCCTTGGTGAAACGGAATGCTGTGATCGTCCTGTTATCGATTGAGCTTATGCTGAACGCGGTAAATCTGAATTTGGTTGCGTTCTCCAAATACGGGGTTGTACCGTCCCTGACCGGCCAGGTATTCGCTTTGTTCGCCATTACGGTGGCGGCGGCGGAGGCTGCCGTTGGGGTAGCGGTGCTGATCGCCTTGTTTCGCGCGCGAGGTACCGTTAACGTAGATGAATTCGACGAGATGAAGAGGTGATGTGACCCGTGGATCAATTAACGAAAGCAGCGTGGCTCATTCCGCTCTTCCCGTTTGCTGCCTTCCTTCTGCTGACGGCCCTGGGCAGGAGCTACCGGCTGGCGGGCGTGCTGATCGCTTCGATCGGCTCGCTTGCGTCGCTGGTCATGTCCCTGCTCGTTTTTATCGAGAGATTGGGACCAAATGCGGTAGATTACAGCGGCGACAGCTACAAATGGATTGGTCTTGGCGAATATACGCTTAAGATCGGTTTCGAAATTACGAATCTGAATGCCCTTATGCTTGTTATCGTTACGGTGGTCAGCTTTCTCGTAAACGTGTATTCGGCCGGCTATATGAAAAAGGATGAGCGGATTACTGTCTTTTACGGCTATGTCGCTCTCTTTACCTTTGCGATGCTGGGGCTGGTGCTGTCCGATAATATGCTGGTCTTCTATATTTTCTGGGAGCTGGTTGGGGTCTGCTCCTTCTTGCTTGTTGGCTTCTGGTATGCGAAACCTGCGGCCCGCGCGGCGGCGAAAAAAGCGTTTATCGTGACCAGAATCGGCGACGCGGGGCTGCTGCTCGGCATTATCGTATTGTTCTGGTATATGCCCGGCCATGCGCTTGATTTCAGCAGTATACATAATGTGTTTACCGAAGGGCAGTCCGGTACGATTACGACGACCATTACAACCTCGATTGCTCTGCTTCTGTTCATGGGGGTTATCGGCAAGTCCGGTCAATTCCCGCTGCATGTATGGCTTCCGGATGCAATGGAAGGTCCCACGCCGATCAGTGCCTTGATCCATGCCGCGACGATGGTAGCGGCCGGCGTATTTCTCCTGGCGAGAACGTTTGATATCTTCGAGGCCTCCGCGGCCGCGATGCATACGGTCGCTTACTTCGGCGGGTTTACGGCGATTTTCGCCGCAACCGTAGCGCTCGCGCAAAACGACATTAAACGGATTCTGGCCTACTCAACCATCAGCCAGCTTGGCTACATGGTGATGGCAATGGGACTTGGCTCGATGACGGGCGGTATTTTCCATCTGTTCACGCATGCTTTCTTCAAAGCGCTATTATTCCTGGCGGCTGGCAGCGTGATTCATGCGGTACATACCCAGAACATTCACGAAATGGGCGGCCTTGGCTCCAAAATGCGAATCACGGCATGGACCTTTGCGATCGGAGCGTTATCCCTATCCGGCATCCCGCCGTTCTCGGGCTTCTGGTCCAAGGATGCGATTCTGGCTTCCGCGCTTGAAGAGAATCCGTTCCTGTTTGCCGTTGGACTGGCGGCGGCCTTCTGTACGGCGCTGTACATGTCGCGGTTGTTTTTTATCGTCTTTACAGGCAAATCCCGTCTACAGCAGCCGGCCGAGGTGCAAGAATCTTCGAAGGTGATGACCATTCCGCTGCTCGTGCTTGCCATTATATCGGTTGGAGCGGGTTTTATCGAAACGCCTTGGAACGGTTGGCTGGGCAGCTGGCTGACGGATGGCTCGGAGGACGTTCATGCAAGCGGCGCCGCGATTGTCGCTTCCATAGCCGTTGGCGTGCTTGGCATCTATGTAGGATGGCTTATGTACGGCAAAGGCAGCATCGAGCGCGGCGTTGCGGGAGCCAAGATGCCGTGGCTTGTTCATCTGCTGGAGCGGCAATATTACGTAAACGAATTTTATGACGCCGTTATTGTCAAAACGGTTCGCGCCGTTGGCAAGAGTCTGAATGCTTTCGACGAATACGTGATTGGCGGCGCAGTCCGGCTGGTGGGTGTTACGGCTGGAGCGGGCGGCCGGGTGCTGACCAGACTGAATAACGGACAGACGCAAACGTACGGCTTGACCGCAATTATAGGTCTTATCGTTATTATCGCGGCAATCGTTGGAAGGAGGTTTTGGTAAATGACGGACCTGACCGATCTTCCGATTCTATCGATTATTCTCGTAACTCCGCTTATCGGGCTTCTGGTTATTCTTCTGCTGCCGAAGCACCGTAACCGGTGGCTGCAGACTGCGGCTATTGTGTTTACGTTGATTCCGCTTCTCTTGTCCCTATGGCTGTATGCCGATTACGACAAGCATCAGGGCGGCAACTCCTTTGAGGAGACGGCTACTTGGGTAGAAGTTCCGTTAAACAAAGAGACGCAAGCCTCGAATGGGGTCACGAGCTATACGCTGTCGTTCCAGTATGACGTGGGCATCGACGGGTTGTCCTTGCCGCTTGTCATTCTGACGACGCTGATTACGGCGATGGCGGCTTTTGCTTCCGTTCACGTGAAAAAGCGATGGAAGGCGTTCTACGCTTGGTTCCTGCTCCTGGAGACGGGCGTGCTTGGCGTGTTTATGGCGCGGGATTTATTCCTGTTCTTTATTTTCTTCGAAATTACGCTTATTGCGATGTACTTCCTGATCGGGATCTGGGGTTACTTCAACCGGGAGCGGGCCGCTAATCACTTCGTTATCTATAACGGCCTCGGGTCGGCTATCATGCTGATTGCCTTTATCCTTCTCGTGAATACGGCCGGCTTCCATATCGATCAGGAGACGTCATCGTTTATTTACAGCGGCAGTTATGCGGATATTGTCCGCAATTTATCCGATCCTTCGGCGTGGGTGAACCTTGCTCCGGATCAGACGGGCGGACTAAACCCGTTCCATATGTCGGCTGCGATGCATACGATTATTTTCCTCCTGCTGGTAGTGGCGTTTGGGATCAAGCTTCCGGTTCTGCCGTTCCATACCTGGATGCTGAAGGTACACAACGAGGCGCATCCGGCAATCGTTATGATTCACTCCGGCGTGCTGCTCAAGATGGGGGCATACGGCCTGATCCGGTTCGGTATTGTGTTATTCCCCGAGCAGGCGAAGGATTGGGCGATTGTACTGGCTTCTCTTGGCCTCGCCAATCTCTTGTACGGGGCTCTTATTGCTTTCCGGCAGACGGATCTCAAGCTGGTGCTCGCGTATTCCTCGATCAGCCATATGGGGATCGTTCTGCTGGGGCTTGCGGCCTTTAACCAGATAGGCTTGCAGGGGGCCGTGTTCCAGCTTGTCTCGCATGGCCTGATCTCGGCGCTTCTCTTCCTGATTGTCGGAAGCCTATACGAGAGAACGAAGACGACAACCTTATCCGAGCTTGGCGGGCTGGCGCGATCGATGCCGTTTATCTCGGGCATTCTGCTTGCCGGAGGTCTTGCATCCTTGGGTCTGCCGGGTCTATCGGGCTTTGTGGGCGAATTCCTGTCGCTGCTCGGCTTGTTCGACAGCCAGCCGTGGATTGCCGGCTTCTCGGTCATCGGCGTCATTCTGACCGCCGTATATGTCCTAAGGGCTGTGCTGAAAACAACCTTTGGCCCTATTGAAGAACGGTATCTCGCGGTAAAAGACGCTAGGCTGGTTGAAGCTCTGCCGATGATCGTGCTCTTGGCATTTATCCTGCTGCTGGGCTGTTACCCGTCCGTGCTGACGGATACGTTCCAGTACAGCGTCGACGGCCTGTTCAAGCCGTTATTATCGTTAAGGATGGGGGGATAAGCGATGACCGAATTCGTACCGCTGACATGGCAGGATACGTTGTATCTCGCCCCGGAGCTTATCCTTGCCGCCATGTTCCTAATCCTTATCGTAACGGACTTGCTTCTTCCGGGGAGGACGAACCGCGCGGTTATCGGCTGGTTGTCTTTAGCAGGCTTGCTG
This sequence comes from Paenibacillus glycanilyticus, assembly GCF_051200795.1. Classification (NCBI taxonomy): domain Bacteria; kingdom Bacillati; phylum Bacillota; class Bacilli; order Caryophanales; family Paenibacillaceae; genus Paenibacillus; species Paenibacillus glycanilyticus. The sequence continues at coordinate 6,270,000 of NZ_CP195155.1, read as the reverse complement.
CTGTCGCTTGCGGCCGTCATCTGGCGGATGATGGATATGAATCCTTCCGGCGTATCGGCGGCGGAGGCGGCTGAAGCCGGTAAGGCCATCTCGCTCCTTGGCGCCAGCTACCGGGTGGATGATTACGGCAATCTGTTGAAAATAATCTTCCTGGTCGGTACGTCATTGGTCGTATTGCTGGGGCTTGGCTCCACGCAAAAGGATGACGCGGTAACGGACAAAGCCGAATTCTATTACTTGCTGCTTCCGGCAGCGGCCGGAGCTATGATTATGGCCTCCTCCGGAAACCTCGTTACCTTGTATATCGGGCTTGAGCTGCTCAGCATCACGACTTACGTGCTGGTTGGCTTGAGGAAGCGCTCGTCGCTGTCGGCCGAGGCAGCTTTCAAGTATGTGGTTACGGGCGGTATCGCGTCAGCCTTTGTGTTGTTTGGGATGTCTTATTTGTATGGCGTGACCGGCTCGGTAAGTCTGGCGGATTTCCCGACGGCGCTGCCGCAGGCTTTTGCGGACTATAAGGCTTTGGTTTATGTAGGATTCTTCTTCCTGATCGCGGGCTTCGGAATCAAAATCGCGGCCGCTCCGTTCCATGTCTGGGCCGCGGATGTGTATCAGGGAGCGCCAACGCCGGTTTCCGCATTCCTGGCGGTAATTGCGAAGGGGGCTGCTCTGGCAGCGGTATTCCGTTTCCTGTACAGCAGCGCGTTCTTCCTCACCGGCGGTCCGGAAAAGCAAGTGGGTGACGATGTCTTCTTCGCTCTGCTGGTCATCGCCGCTGCCGCTATGATAGCCGGTACGGTTTCGGCTCTGCGGCAAAAGCAGGTGAAACGGCTGCTCGCCTTATCGGGCGTAGCGAATGCCGGGTATTTGCTCGTACCGATTGCAATCTCGGTGACGATCATCCATAGCAACAATTTCGCGGAGTTTGTGTTTTACCTGGTTGCGTACCTGCTCATGAACGTAGGCGCATTCGCCGTTGTAACGGTAGTTGCGAGCGCGGCGGGACATGAAGATCTGAAAGGCTTCTCCGGTCTCTATTACCGGGCCCCGTGGACAGCGGCGGCTATGCTGATCTTTATATTGTCGCTCTCGGGATTGCCGGTTACGGCCGGATTTTTCGGCAAGCTGTTCATCCTGCTCGGCGCAGCCAGCGTAAAAGCTTACTGGCTGGTAGCCATTATGGTGGTTAGCACCGTCATTTCCTACTACTTCTACTTCGGTATAATCCGGCAGATGTTTATGCGGTCGAACGGCGAGGAAGAGGATCGTATCCATGTGTCGGCTGTAACGGGAGTCGTCATCTGGATCTGCGCGGCCGCAACGGTTGCCCTTGGCGTATTGCCGGGTCCGCTGATGAAAGGAATCGATGCGGTGTTTACGATTCAGGCGGATTTGTTCGTGAGGTAGATTTCGTTGGAGCCCAGCGGCTGGAGAGCCGCTGGGCTTTTTTTTCGTGGGGCGAGGCGGGGTGGGAATCGGCTGAGATGAAAAAGCGTATGGCGGGGGGCTAGGGATTCTTTTGCGGGATGTGGGAAAGTGGGGAGTGGAAGGATAAGACCCTGTCAGGGTCTTATCCAGTTGGTTGGGGGTTGGAATAGGGAGGATAAGACCCCGGCAGGGTCTTATCGCTTTGAAAGTGGACTAATCTAGCTCCGTAGGCAGCTTGCTCGCATAGAATAAGACCCTGCGGGTCCTCTATCAGGTTAGCGGGCTACCGGGTTGGATTGAATAAGACCCTGACAGGGTCTTATATAAAATGGGGAATAAGCGGGAGTCTTAGTAGAAGTTCATAAGGCGGGAATGCGGCGGAAATGCGGGTGAGGCGGTGTTTAGGGTCCCTCAGGGGCCTTAATAGACAAGAAGGAGCTAGTTTGCGAGTGTTTAAGGTCTCTCAGGGACCTTAAGAAGAGTGGTGGATGTGGGAAAGCGGCGGAAATGCGAGGTAGGTGGAGGTTAGGGTCCCTAAGGGGCTTTAATAGGCAAGAAGCAGCTGGTTTGCGAGTGTTTAAGGTCTCTCAGGGACCTTAAGTAGAGTGGTGGATGTGGGAATGCGCCGGAAATGCCGGGGTAGGTGGAGGTTTAGTTCCCCAAGTGCTTAGAGAGTGAAGGAAGAGTAGGAGGATAGGCGAACTTCGTTAGCCATATCATGGTTGTATCATCCTCTTTACAGGTAATTATCTTTTGCTAGAGACAGGAGATCGGGGGCCGGAAATCGAATGGTAATAGGAGATAAATAGAGACTATTAAACGGTCATAGAGAAACGTGTGGCAAGAGCATACGTATAATTTGAGACGGAGACAAATATACCGATAAAGGCAGAAACTGATGAGAAGAGATGCTCTCGGCAGCGTATTGAAAAGATCCCTCCCCGCGCTTCTCCTCGCGGGGATTCTCGCCTGCGGGGCGGCTATGCCCGCCGCCCCTGCAGGCTTAGCCCCGGCTGGGGCCGCTGCGGCGAGCAAAGCCGCCGCCGGCGCCCCCGCCGGGGCAAAAGAGGAGCCGCAAGGCTGGCTCCTCAAATGGCGCGAACCCGCGCAGGCGCATGAGCTGCGCGGGACGCGAGTGCTCCGCCGCCAGAGCAGCGAGGCGGCGGAGGTCTGGCTCGTCCAGCCCGCGGACGGCGGGGCGGACGCCAGCGCTTGGGCCGCCCGGCTGCAACGCGAGCCGGGCGTGGAATACGTGCACCCGAATGAGCGGGTGCACATCCTCGCCGCGGAGCAAACCGCGGCGGATGATCCCGAAATCGGCAAGCAGACCTACCTGAAGCAGATCGGCGCGCCGGAAGCCTGGAAAACCGTGCGGACGCAGACCGATCTGACCATTGCGATCGTGGATACGGGGATTGATCTGGATCACCCGGATTTGAAGCGGAATCTGGTTCCCGGCACCAACTTCGTGCAGCCGAACAAACCGCCGGATGACGATAACGGCCACGGAACCGCGGTGGCTGGCGTTATTGCGGCTGAAGGCGATAACGGCTTAGGGGTAAGCGGCATCCTCTGGGAAGCCAAGCTGATGCCGATTAAAGCGCTTGACTCGCAAGGAGACGGTACGGAACGCGATTTAGGGGAAGCCATCCTGTACGCGGTCCGTAACGGTGCCCGGATTGTGGTTATGTCGGTTGGTCTTAACCGTTACTCGCCTTATATGCTGGATATCGTCAATTACGCCGAAAGCAAAGGCGTGCTCCTTGTGGCGGCGGCAGGCAACGATGGGTTGACCCACGGAGATAAAGCGGAGGTCAAGTACCCCGCTGCATACCCGACTGTGCTAGGCGTCAGCGGAGTGAAGCCGGACAATACGCCGGATCCCCGTTCGAACCCCGGACCGGAAATCGATCTTGCGGCATCCTGGAATGTATATACAACCGCAATAGGTGGACGCTATAAGAAAGAAGAAGGGACGTCCATGGCGGCCCCGCAGGTTGCGGCTGCGGCAGCGCTGGTCTGGGCCCGTTATCCTTCGCTTAAGCCTTACCAGGTGAGGGAGCTTCTCCGCCAGTCCGCCAAGGATATCGGCGCCCCCGGCCTGGATAACAAATCCGGATACGGTCTGCTGCAGGTGGATAAAGCCGTTACGATGACGGCGAAGTCCGACCGCTTCGAACCAAACGGCACCCGTGCGAGCGCCAAGCCGCTGCCTGCGGGCAAGCAGGTTACGGCGCTGCTCTCCGCCGGCAGCGATCTGGACTGGTATACGTTAGATGCTCCTTATGACGGCATCGTCACGCTGAATTTTGAGGGACTGACCCCAGAGGGCAGCGCGACGCCGGCTGTCCGTTTATCGCATTATACCGGCGATACGCTGAAGGCTTCGGCAGAGACCAAGCTGGGGAGCCGCGTAGTTGATTTTGCGGTGAAAAAAGGCAAGCAAGCTTTTCTGATTCAATATATGAACAAGGACATGGATCTGAAGCTGCCATATCTGTTGACGGCAACCTTCAGCATGGCTCCGGACAGCTACGAGCCTAATGACAAACCGTATGAGGCGTTTACGCTTCAGCCGCGCAGTCAGAGCATCACCGGTTCGTTCCATCAGCTAGCCGACAGGGACTGGTATGCGGTGACTTTTACGCAGGGCGGTACGCTAAGTCTCCGGGTAACTACCAATACGGTGCGAATTGATCCCGAGCTTGCGGTTCAGCAGGCCGGCCAGGCGCTTATGTCTTACGATGAGGAGCGGGAAGGCGAAGCCGAGCAGTCCCCCGTTCTGACCGTTTCGCCTGGCAAGTACTATATCCGGGTTCACAATGCGATATCTTCCGAAGCAAGTCCCACCGTCGGAACCTACACCCTGAAGATGGACTACGTTCCGAAATATGCGGATCCCAATGAACCCAACGACAAATATTACGAAGCGCTCATGACAACCTCCGGCACGGAATACGTCGGGGTAATCGGCAGCGCAAGCGATGTGGACTGGTTCCAAATCCGCCTTGCGTCTACAAGCGTCGTAGACCTCAATTTGTTTAACGTTCCGGCAGGCAAAATGATGAAGCTGGAAGCATACGATAAGAAGCAGAAGCTGGTCTTCACTCAGATGACCGGACGAAGCGGATCGCTTCAAGCGGCAAATAAGGTTTTGCAGCCCGGCGTGTACTACATAAAGCTTACGGCTAACGGCGCTTTTGACAAGCAGTATTACCGTTTTAAAGTGAAGTTCGATCCGCTCGTGGCAGGCTTCCGCGATATCGCGAGCCACTGGTCGAGGGATGCCGTCGTGGAGATGAGCCGGCTTGGCATCGTGAGCGGCACCGGTCCTTATACCTTTGAACCGAACCGTCCGATTACCCGTGCGGAAGCGGTAGCGATGGCGATTAAAGCGTATAAGCCGGTTGTGTACGGCATGCCTGCCGATGTCCGGTTCAAGGATCTGGATTACGATCATTGGGCATACGCGGCGATTGCCAAGGCGGTTCAGAAGGGATGGATCAAAGGATTCCCGGATGGAACCTTCCGCCCGGATCAGCCGGTTACAAGAGCGGAGATGGCGATGATTATCGGTTATGCGGATCAGGTGAGGCCCGTAGCGCCGCTTGGCAATCCGTTCAAGGATGTAGGGCGCAATCATTGGGCCGCTCCGATGCTGAACGCACTGAAGCTGAAGGGGGTTATCAGCGGAACGGAGGACAATGTATACGAGCCGGGCAAAAAAGCGAGCCGGGCGGAGTTTACAACGATTTTATACCGGGTATATAGACAATAACCATGAATCAGACATATTGTGTAGAAGGGAAATTTAAACCAGATGGGTATCGATCAAATGGTGAACGATGCGCAAAATGCAACCGGGACCATCGCGTTATTTTCAATCGTCGTTAATTTATTCAGTATTGTATTCGTCTGGTATATCCTGCAGGAGATCAAGCTGGATGTATTTTTTAAATTCCCGCGCAGTCCCAAGGCAAGGATGTTTCAGGTTGTCATGGCGGTCGTTATCGGTCACGGCTTCGCCGGTTTCATACTCGATTATTGGAACTGGACGAAGCTCCTGCGGTATTTTGTCGAATAACAACGTTCAAAAAAGACAACAATGGATACTACAGGACGGTATGAAAATGACACGAGACTACGAACAACTGTATATAAAGCCCCGGATTCGAATTGAAAATGCTGCCCCAACGGCAACGGAGGGCAGTACTTTCGACTCGGCATAAGCGGTTTTTTTTAGTGCTTTTTGACGATCTTTCTGGTAATAATTTACCGCTTGTCGATTTGTGTAAATGAATGATAAGATGAAGGTTGGATAAAGCATGGAATTGTCATTTTCTTATACTAAAAATGGAACTAATGTTTGGAGAAATTCAGTTCGCGGAGGGAACTATAAGATGACCAAAATTATCGTCCGCGGAGGCCAGCGTCTATCGGGAACGGTCCGTGTCAGCGGTGCAAAAAATGCAGTACTTCCCATTTTGGCGGCCTCGTTATTAGCGGCGGAAGGAGACAGCGTCATCTGTGACGTTCCCCTCCTCGACGATGTAATGACCATTCAGAAAGTATTAGCTTCGTTAGGCGCAAAAATTACTTACAACAATGAGACGATGCGGATTTCTGCGGGTACGATTTCCACCTTTGAGGCTCCATACGAGTTTGTTCGCAAGATGCGTGCATCCTTCCTCGTTATGGGCCCGCTGCTCGCCAGAATCGGCAAGGTCCGTATTTCGCTTCCGGGCGGCTGCGCGATTGGTACAAGACCAATTGACCAGCACCTGAAGGGCTTCGAGGCAATGGGAGCGGAGATTACGCTTGGACACGGCTTCATTGAAGCAAGTACGAAGGCGCGTCTTAAAGGTGCGAAGATCTATCTGGATGTAGCCAGCGTCGGGGCAACGGAAAATATTATGATGGCCGCCGCTTTGGCGGAAGGCACAACAACGATCGAGAACGCGGCGAAAGAGCCGGAGATCGTTGATCTTGCTAACTACTTAAATGCCATGGGTGCTAAGGTTCGCGGTGCAGGTACGGGCGAGATCCGGATCGAAGGCGTTGACCGTATGCATGGCGTAACGCATAACGTGATTCCCGACCGTGTGGAAGCAGGCACGTATATGATTGCTGCGGCAATCACGGGCGGAGACGTATTTGTGGAAAATGCGATTGGCGACCATTTGACTCCGGTCATCTCGAAGCTTCAAGAGATGGGCGTGGAAGTCACGGAATCGGATAACGGCATTCGTGTCCGTGCTCCAAAAGCGCTCAGATCGGTGGATGTGAAAACTTTGCCGCATCCGGGCTTCCCGACTGACATGCAGTCCCAGATGATGGCGCTCTTGCTCGTGTCGGAAGGCACCTCGGTCGTAACGGAAACGGTATTCGAGAACCGATTCATGCATGTGGAGGAGTTCAAGAAGATGAGCGCGCAGATTAAGGTCGAAGGCCGCTCGGCGTTCGTAACCGGGAATGTACCGCTCGTTGGTGCCAAAGTGTGCGCAACCGATTTACGCGCAGGCGCCGCGCTGATCTGTGCGGGACTCCGCGCAGACGGGGAGACGGAAGTATCGGGCATTTACCACGTAGACCGCGGTTATGTCGATATTACAGGCAAGCTTGCCGCACTAGGTGCGGATATCAGACGGGTTGAACCGGAAGCTCCGGTTGCCGCGGTAGCCGCAGCGCCAGCTGTCGAGCTTGAGCCGGTCAGCGCCTACAAGCGCGAAGCCGCAGTCTTGAAAGTGCAGCCTACTTGGGCGTAACGGATATATTAGTCAAAAAGCTGGTTCCTGACAAGGAAGCAGCTTTTTTTGTGCGCAATTCCAAGAGTTTTTGCGTGTTCACGTTCACTAGCATCTGAAGCCCATAGTCCTATGCTCATAGGCTTGTTCATGCTCTGTTCATTTTCCCGTGATATATTCGTCGGTAGATATGACCGATGGAGGGTGGAGTACAGTCAATGAAGAAGTGGACATTATGGCTTGGTATCATCATTATTCTTGCTGCCGCCGGCGGAGGCGCGTATTACTACTATTACATGCGCGACGATAAGGCAACAACCGAGACGCCTCTTGCCGTTCAGGCTCGAGCGATCAAAGGCGATATTAAGACCTCGATAAGCGGTACGGGCTCGGTAGAGGCCAACTCGAGAGAGACGGTAACCGCAGGCAAGAGCGGCACGATTGCAACGCTCTCCTTCAAGGAAGGGGACAAGGTGAAGAAAGGGCAGGTGCTTGCTACTTTCGAGGACAACGATAATTATGATGATCAGATCGAGACGATCAACAAAAATATCACCAAAACGAAAGATCAGATCGCGGACAAGCAAGAGGAATATAAACAGGCAATCGGCACGGAGAATGAAGAGCAATCGACGAAATCGATCAAGGATGAGATTGACGATCTGCAGTCCACCATCGACGATTACAACGATCAGCTGCAAAAGATCTATGAGGATCAAGCGAAAGAAGTAAAGCAGGTTATCGCTCCGATTGACGGCGAGGTTACAACCAGCGATATAAGCGTTGGGGATGAGGTTCAGGCAAACACGACCATTGCGGAGATCGTAGATTACACGCATCTCGAGTTCGTTACAAGTATTGACGAGCTGGATATTTCACAGGTCAAGCTGAAGCAAACCGCTCAAATCACGCTTAGCGCAATTACGGACCATACCATTGAAGCAACGGTATCCGAAATTGCGAAGGAGGGTACATCTTCCAACGGCTCCGCATCCTACAGCGTAAGCTTGCTGCTCAATGATATTGACGGCGTTATGGTGGGCATGTCCGGCCAGGCGGATATCGTAACGGAACAAAGCACGGATGCCGTGCTTGTGCCGGTTAACGCGGTTGTTGAATTCGGCGGAAAATCCTATGTCCGCGTGCCTGGTACCGGAAGCGGAACGGGAACGGGGGCTGCGCCAACCGGCCAAGGCCAGCGCGGTCAAGGTCAAGGCCAAGGAGCGCAAGGGGCTGCGGGTAACGAAGCGGCTGCCGCCGGCGGCTGGCAAGGCGGAGGCGGACGCTTCCAAGGCCGTACCGGCGAGGCTGGTCAAGGTGGGGGCGGACGCTTCCAAGGCGGTGCCAGCGGAGGGACAACGACGGCAGACGGAGGAAAAAGCACGGGACGCAATATTGCGGCTGCGGACGGCGGCAATCAGAGCGGAACGGGAACAAAGCCGGGAGGAGCAGCGGAAGGTACCGCGCCAAACGGCAGCGGTACGACCCCGCGAGGAAATGGCCAAGGCAATGCATCGGGCGGTAATTTCCCTGGAGGCAACGGCGCTGCCGGCGGCCAAGGCGGAAGAAACGGCATGGCTAATCAGATGAGAGAGAGCATTACGCTTGGCGGGCAGCTGAAGGAAGTAACGGTGGGGATTAGCAACGAGACTTACGTGGAGATCAAATCCGGTCTTGCGGAAGGCGATACCGTATTGATTCCGGTAGCAACAGGCGCACAAGGAATGGGCTCGTCCTCGACTCAACAGCAACAGCAGTTCGGCGGCTTCGGAGGCGGCGGCTTTGGCGGCAGCTTCCCGGCAGGCGGCTTTGGCGGCGGAGGCAACTTCGGCGGCGGAGGCGGAAACGTAAGAACCTCGACACGGGCAGCAACTGGCTTCGGCGGTGGTGCGCGATGACCGGGCAAGCCGCACTCATTGAAATGAATGATATCGTCAAATATTACAAAATGGCCGGGGAAAAAATGACGGTCTTGCATAATATCTCGCTGACGGTCAACCATGGCGATTTTCTGGCCATCGTTGGCCCGTCCGGCTCGGGCAAATCCACGTTGATGAATATCATCGGCTGTCTGGACGTACCGAATGAAGGCAGCTACAAGCTTGACGGCATGGAGGTGCGCGGACAAAGCGACAACAAACTCACGGTGATGCGCAATAAGAAGATCGGATTTATTTTTCAAGGGTATCATTTGCTGCCCAGGCTGACGGCGCTTGAGAATTGCGAGCTTCCGCTCATCTACCGGGGGCTGTCTGCGAAGGAAAGACGCAGCCGGGCGATGGAAGCGCTGGAGCGCGTTGGACTTGGCGAGAGAATGGGTCACCGCCAGAATGAGCTGTCCGGCGGTCAGCAGCAGCGCGTAGCGATTGCCCGGGCACTAGCCACCAATCCGCCGCTCCTGCTGGCGGATGAGCCGACAGGCGCGCTTGATTCCAAGACAGGCATGGAAGTGCTCAGCATGATGGAGGAGCTTAATCGTGCCGGGCAGACCATTGTATTGATTACGCATGACATGGAGGTCGCTCAGCGTGCGAGCCGTACGGTAATCATCCGGGATGGGGTGCTGACGGAGCAGAAAAGGAGGGACAGCCATGAAGATTTCGCAGGGCCTCATAATGGCGGTCAAAAGCGTCTTATCGAACAAGCTTAGAACCATCCTTTCGATGCTCGGCATTCTGATTGGGGTTGCGACGGTTATTGCGCTTGTGGCAATGGGCAAGGCATCATCCAATGAAGTGGCAAGCCAGGTCTCGACGCTTGGCAGCCCGGATTCGCTCTCCGTTACGATTACCGGACGCGGTACGGTAACCTCTTTGTCCGTCGATGAGGCGCTGAAGCTAGGCGACTTGAATAACGTTAGCGGAGTTGCTCCCATTACAAGCACAACCGGCTATGCCAAATACGGCCGGACTCAAGTGTCCGTAAGCGTAGAAGGCATTACGCCGGAATATGAGGAAGTCAAAGACTTCAGCGTGCAGGACGGCCGGTACATTGCTGCTCCCGATATCAATAACAAGACAAAGGTAGCGCTTATCGGTACGCAGACCGCTCAAGATTTGTTCGAGGATGAAAGAGTGGATCCGGAGGACGCGGTAGGACGCAAGATTACGATAAACGGTTATATTTTCACGATTGTAGGCTTGCTGGAATCCAAGGGCGACTCGCTTACGGGCTCCAATGACGAGAAGATTCTCATTCCGATCTCGACGGCCCAGAAGATCTTTCAGGTTAACGGCGTAACCACGATTAATATGAAGGTAACGGACACCAAGCAAATGAGTTCGGTTGTGAGCGAGGTGGAATCAACCTTGTACGAGAAGTTCCGCGGCAACGAGAATGCTTACCGGGTTCTGAACCAGGAAGAAGCGATGAAGACGCTGAATTCCGTTAACGAAACGATGAACCGTCAGCTGATCTACGTGGCGGCCATCTCGCTTGTCGTTGGCGGTATCGGGATAATGAATATTATGCTTGTCTCCGTAACGGAGCGTACCCGAGAGATTGGCATACGGAAATCGCTAGGGGCGAAGAAGAGAGATATCTTATTCCAGTTTCTCGTGGAAGCCGTCGTGATAAGCGGTCTCGGCGGACTCCTAGGTATCCTTATCGGCAATATAGCCTCTTATATCATAGGCCAGGTCATGAAAACGCCGACCGAAGTGCCGATGAATACGATGCTTCTGTCGTTTGGCTTCTCGGCCTTCGTAGGTGTCGTATTTGGATATCTGCCAGCCAACAAGGCAGCAAGTCTACGTCCCGTAGATGCGCTGCGCCATGACTAAAACAATAGAATATACGTCGTGCTTGAACGGGAACCGCGGGTTCTATCCTATTAATCAGGCTCATAGAATAAATCCATCAAGGCCGGCTTTGAGAGAGTCCACTCTCTCAAAGCGGCTTATAGGCGGAGAGGAGATCTATGAGATACGTAATAGGCAGACCGAAACGGACGATCAGGCGTCCCGGAAGCAGATGGCTGGCCGCTATATGCTGGACGGCCTTCGGAATTGGAATAGCGATGAGTATGTCCGTATTGCTTGCGACTTCCGCATACCGGAACGCCGAATCAAGCCATACCGGACTTGATCGGTTCCAGGGGGAGAAGAGCGGCGTAACGTCTAGCAATAAGGCGTCTGCCGACGGGTTCGGGCAGGCGCCTTTGCCATCTTCATCCGAAAAGCCGACGACGGCGGCAGGCAGCAAGGAAACGTATATCACGGTTTATTTAACAAAGGAACAACGTACGGAGCGGGTTACGCTGGAGACTTACGTCAGAGGCGTGGTTGCGGGAGAGATGCCCGCCGATTTTAGTCTTGAAGCGTTAAAGGCCCAGGCGATCGCCGCTCGTACTTATATAGTGAGAAGGCTTGAACTGAATGATCGCAGCGGCATGCCGGCAACTGGCGCGGCTTCCCGTGCGGATGTCACCGATACGATTGACCATCAAATCTATATTTCGCTCGATAAGCTCAAGGAGCTGTGGCCACAGGATGAACAGGAATCCAGAATGGCGAAGTTGAACAAAGCGGTAAGCGACACGCGCGGGGAAGTAATCACTTATGAAGGCGAGCCGATTCAGGCGGTGTTTTTCTCCACAAGCAATGGGTATACGGAGAACTCGGAGCAATATTTTCAGGAGGAGCTTCCTTACCTTCGAAGCGTAGCGAGTCCTTGGGACAAGCAGCTTTCGCCCCGCTATCAGGAGACGGTGAAGCTGCGACTCTCTGATTTTTATGCGAGATTAGGGCTCGCCGGCAAGAAGAAGCCGGTTATCCGGGTATTGGATAAAACAGCCGGCAACCGGATCGCCGATATTCGGATAGACGGCAAGACTTATACCGGACGGGAAGTCCGGGAGAAGCTTGGACTGGCTTCCTCTGAGTTTACATGGAAGCTGGACGGAGACGAGATAGAGATAACGACCTTCGGCTACGGCCATGGCGTGGGCATGAGCCAGTGGGGAGCCAACGGCATGGCGGAGGAAGGAAAAAGCGCCGAACAAATCGTAACCTACTATTATACGGGTACGAAAGTCGAACAAGCTTCGAAGCTTGCAGCGAAATTTCACTAAAAGTTTCTTTTCTCAAAAAATAGTAATCCCTCACGTATAAAGCTAGTTGTTCTGGCAACAATGGCTAGTGAGGTGATATCAAATGAATGAAAATCAAAACAAAACCAAGCAAGAATCTCCTAAAAACGTAATAGGAGAAGTATCTGCCGCTAAGTCTAGCAATGGCTTTAAAAAACTGCTGTCGAAGAAATGGGTAACCCCGGCAGCGTTTATGGCAGCCGCGGCAATCATCGTAGCCTTAATGTGGATCTACCAGGGTTCGGACACCACCAAAGAAACTTCAGCTACGACTTCCGAAAACACGGAGACCGTTGCAGGCAGCGATGCTGCGAAGCCGGATGACCAAGCGCTCCAAGCGGAAAGAAAAGGCGAGAAATTGGAATGGCCGGTAGTAAACAAAGACAACCTGGATGAAGTGCTCCCTTACTATGATGTAAACGCAACAAGCGACGAGAAAGCGAAAGCCGTTATCCAAATCGGCGATAACACGCTTGCTCCTCACACCGGCTTAGACTTTGCGGATCCAAGCGACCAACCGTTTGACGTACTCGCTGCTCTCTCCGGTAAAGTAACCCGCGTTGAGAAGCATCCTACAAACGGTAACGTTGTAGAGATCAGCCACGGCGACGGTCTCGTAACGGTATACCAAAGCCTTAGCGACATCCAAGTTGCCGTAGGCGACGATGTGAAGCAAGGAACGAAAATCGCTGTAGCGGGCCGGAACGATCTCGAGAAGGATCTCGGCGTTCACCTTCACTTCAGCGTGCAGGAGAACGGCAAGTCGGTTAACCCGGCTTCCATTGTTGGCCAATCGCTCGCTCAAGAAAAAAAATAGGACGAAAGTCTCACAGGCAGGGGTGAAAACCTCTGCCTGTTTCGTTTTTTTATGAAATTTTTAGGCCAAACACGCCACTAAGGCTTGACCATAAAGAATATATACCCGTACCCCTCATATACTGTACCAAACTATCTCGAGTAGGGAGGCGGGAACGTGCATGATTACATCAAAGAACGAACCATTAAAATAGGTCGCTGCATCGTTGAAACCAAACATACGGTACGTACGATCGCTAAAGAGTTCGGCGTTTCCAAAAGTACGGTTCATAAGGATTTGACCGAGCGTTTGCCGGAAATCAACCCCGACCTGGCGGACCAGGTGAAGCACATTCTCGAGTACCACAAGTCGATCCGGCATCTGAGGGGAGGCGAAGCTACAAAGATTAAATACAAGAAGACCAGCACGAAGAAACGGGAAGTTATCGCAGCTGGCAAAAGTTAAACATTTTTCGAGTTTTTGTGCGCATAGATAAGAGGAATTTTGTGGTTTTTGGCGAATAATGTACATCAGTATGTCCTATGTCGTGGGAACTATTTATGGACGGGATGATTACATTATTGGTTGGAGGACTATAGCCTTATGCTCAGCAAGGATATCGGTATTGATCTGGGTACTGCAAATGTATCCATTCATGTGAAAGGGAAGGGCGTTGTTCTCGACGAGCCTTCGGTAGTCGCGATTGAAAGCGATTCGAAACGGGTGCTCGCCGTTGGCGAAGAAGCGCACCGCATGGTTGGGCGTACGCCCGGCAACATCGTTGCCATCCGTCCGCTTCGCGACGGCGTTATTGCCGATTTCGAAATTACGGAAATTATGCTTAAGGCTTTTATTGACCGTGTTGAAGGCCGCAAATGGTTCAGCCGTCCGCGCATTCTGATCTGCGCTCCTACAAATATTACGTCGGTAGAGCAGAAAGCGATTCGCGAAGCGGCTGAACGGAGCGGCGCCAAGGAAGTGTTTCTGGAGGAAGAGCCAAAGGCTGCCGCTATCGGGGCTGGAATGGACATATTCCAGCCTAGCGGCAACATGGTCGTGGATATCGGCGGGGGAACGACCGACGTGGCGGTTCTGTCGATGGGCGACGTTGTGACCTCATCCTCAATCAAAATCGCGGGGGACAAGTTCGACGCGGCGATTATGAAGTACATCAAGGATAAGTACCGTCTTCTGATCGGTGAGCGGACAAGCGAGGATATCAAGATCAAGATCGGTACGGTGTACGAGGATGGACGGCATGACGAGATCGACATTCGCGGACGCGATATGGTATCCGGTCTGCCTCTGACGATTACAATTCGTTCCGCGGAAGTGCGAGAAGCCCTGTGGGATCCGGTGATGTCGATTGTGGCTGCGGCTAAAATGGTGCTGGAGCGCACACCACCCGAATTGTCCGCCGATATTATCGACCGTGGCGTCATTCTGACCGGCGGCGGCGCGCTGCTGGACGGGCTGGATGCTCTGCTTGCGGACGAGCTTAAGGTTCCCGTTCTTATTGCGGAGGACCCGATGCATTGCGTCGTGAAGGGAACGGGCATTCTTCTTGATAACTTGGACAAGCTCGGCAAAAAAAGCCGGGCCTAATTTGTGCGGGTAGGGCGCTGTGGGGGGCGTGCCAAGGCATAAATTGAGTCCAAGGTCGCAGGGAGGATCTATAACGGCGGCTCTGCGCGAAGCCGATATTATATAAGAAGAGATACGATTTTTCTAAGAGCACGGCTTCGCAAGCGGACCGGCCGGGGAGGCGCACATGTTAAGAGGTCTTTATACGGCTGCGGCGGGTATGACCGCGCAGCAGCGCAGACATGATACGATAACGAATAATATTACCAATATTAATACGCCTGGTTATAAGCAGACCTATGCGGTAACCCGTTCTTTTCCGGAGATGCTGCTGTCGCTGACGGGAGTAGACCAGAAGGAAGAGAAGCAGATTGGCAAGGTCAGCACCGGCGTGTTCGCCGAAGAAAGCCTTGCGATTCATCTGCAAGGCGACCTGATGCAGACGGGCAAATCCTCGGATTTTGCCCTTGTTTCCAATATTGACGTGCCGGGAATGGCTTTTGATGCCTCCGGCAAATACGTATCGCCGGACGGCCAAGTGACGTTCCAGCCTCAAGCCTTTTTTACGCTGCAGGACAAGAACGGGGAGATTCGCTATACGCGCGGAGGTTCCTTTACCTTGACATCGGACGGCTTCCTGGTAGCCGGTGACGGATCTAATGTGCTAGGGACGGACGGCAACCCGATTCAATTCCCTTCCGGCGTCAGCCTGGATGGCCTGACCTTGACGGCGGACCAGCGTTTCGTTGACGCAAAGACTGGGGCGGATTCGGGAAAACAGCTATTGCTGACCCGGATCGATAATCCCAATGAGCTAGCCCGCGAAGGGGACGGGAAATTCCGTCTGGCCGGCGATGCTCAGGATGTCCGTCCCGTTGCCGCGGGTGAGCGCGTTGAAGTGCGGCAGGGCTACGTAGAGCGCTCCAATGTTGACGCCGCGCAATCCTCGGTAGATTTGATGGCCGCGCTGCGCGCTTATGAAGCGAACCAGAAGGTTATCCAATTTTATGACGAAAGCTTGGATAAAGCGGTGAATCAAGTAGGCCGGGTATAGGCTCGAAGGAGGCGTAAAAAAGAATTGAACAGCTCGATGATTAATGCCAGCGTATCGATGAATGCCCTGCAGCAGAAATTGGACATGCTGGCGGATAATATTGCGAATGTGAATACGGTAGGCTATAAACGTAAAGAAGCTACCTTCGAGGATCTGCTGAACAATACAAGGAAGCAGCCGGATGCGTTCAATCAGCCCGGAAGATTGACTTCCCTGAACTTCAACCAAGGCTGGGGCTCGAGGCTTGCAATGATTCAGCCGAATTTGCAGCAAGGGACGATCAAAACGACGGAAAAGGATACCGATCTTGCGATTGAAGGCGACGCATTGTTCGAGGTTGCCGTTAACGCAAACGGAGACCGCGCTTATACCCGCAATGGCGCGCTGCAGTTGACGGTTGCGGCAAACGGTGATACGATTTTGGCAACGCCGGAAGGCTATCCGGTTGTTGCGAATACGCCGGCAGGCGAGGGACCTCTGGTCGTGCCAAGCGGATATCAGCTTCGGGTTAATCCGGACGGTACGGCGGAGGGCGTGGCTACTGACGGAAGCACGATTGAGCTCGGCTCCATCAAGCTTGTTCAAGCAACCCGTCCCGCAGCCTTAACGCTGGTAGCGGATAATTTGTATGAAATAGCCGACGGCATTAACGTGGCAGACGTGCTGCAGAACGTAACGCCAAGCGGCGAGAATGGCATAGCGCTTCGTCAGGGCGCCCTGGAGCAATCGAATGTTAATCTGGGTGACGAGATGACGGAGCTTATTAATGTGCAGCGTGCTTACCAAATGGCCGCAAGAGCTTTAACGTCCAGCGACACCATGATGGGGTTAGCCAACAGCCTGCGCAAATAGATAGGGTGAGAGTATGACGGATGAACGGGCGGTTCTGACGCGGAGCGCGCCGAAAAATCAGGAAAAGCCGCCAGTCGAGGAAAGAAGCAACACGGTGGGCGGCGACCATTCCGAGAAAAAGCAGCGTTCCACAGGTGCGCGGATCACATTTTGGGTTTTGCGCAAAAGCATTGTGCCGGTCATCATGGTTATTATGCTCATCACCGGTCTGTATGTCGGGTATGCGGTTGTAGGCAAGCAGCCAGGCAGCGATGTATTCCATTGGGAAACCTGGCAGCATATGTATGATTTGGTTTTCTCCGATACGTAGAACATGAATATTTATTAATGAAGGGCTGTTTCCGGAAGTCATTATGTTATGGTGACTGGGGAGCAGCTTTTTTTGGTTTCCCGCGGACGGTGGGTGCTGTTTTCATTTTCATATGGTAGTTGTATAATGATTGGGAACCTTGTATGGAAGAAACGGATAAAGGTAGAGGGGCGTGCGCGTTTGAATCTGCCGAATTTTTTAACGTCGCTGCGTTTTGCAATGATCCCCGTCTATGTCGCGATTTTCGCGCAGGGACACATGATTTACGCCTTTCTGGTTGTCGTGGCAGCAGGCCTCACGGATATACTTGACGGGTATATTGCCCGGCGCACAGGGCAGGTAACGACAGTCGGCCAAATGCTCGATCCGCTCGCAGACAAGCTAATGTTCATTTCCGTCATTTTATCGCTACTCCTTGCCGGCCACATCTCGTGGGCAGCGGCTGCAGCGATCTTTTTGCGCGATTTGGGAATGATAGCCGGAGGCATGGTGTTTCACTTTAAAGGGAAAAAGACCGTGCCGGCGAATTGGATGGGCAAATTGACAACGGTGCTGTTTTATATCGGCATCATGTTTGTATTTCTGGAAGCACCGTTTGCCGATTCGTACTTGTGGGCAGTTATTGCCTTCTCGTTCCTTACGGCGATTGTGTACATTATTTTGTTCCAGGCGCTGAACAAGCCGGGCTCCGGACAAAACAAAACCATTGGGCCGGGGCAATAGGCAGTAGGCACACAAAGAGGCTTGGCCCGTGGATTATCGATATCCGCCAGCCAAGCCCCCTTATCTTAACCTTCACAACCTGCAGTTTGATGAAGGGTACTACTAGTTTTCGTATTGTAAACGTATTTTATACCTGTTAACCCGTGAAAGGAGCGAATATTCATGCTCGATATCAATCAAATCCAAGAAATTATTCCGCACCGCCCGCCATTTCTGCTCGTGGACCGCATTACGGAGGTAGAACCGGGCGTCCGAGCCGTAGGCATCAAAAACGTAACGATGAACGAACCTCACTTTGTTGGGCACTTTCCCGGATATCCGGTTATGCCTGGCGTACTGATCGTTGAGGCGCTCGCGCAAGTGGGTTCCGTTGCCATGCTGATGGTTGAAGCGAACCGCGGCAAGCTTGGCTTCTTCGCAGGCATCGACGGCTTCCGTTTCCGCGGTCAAGTAAAGCCGGGCGACACGCTTGAGCTGGAAGTGGAAATTACCCGTCTTAAAGGGCCAATCGGCAAAGGGAAAGCGACAGCAAAGGTTGACGGCCAGGTGGTTGCGGAAGGCGAGCTTATGTTTGCCTTGTCGGAACGCTAAGACTTTTTAGAATTTGTAAGTTGGCAAAAACTTACCTCTAAGCGCGGTCGCTCATCATCGAATGGCTTCGATAGAGGTTTTCTCATAAAGCAAATCATCTTTTTATAAAAAAAGGAGTGAAGCTGTTTAATGAATCAAAATGAAAAAGCAATTGAACGTTACCAAGCTTGGTTGAATGATGCGCTTATCGATGAGGCTACAAAGGAAGAGCTTCGCAGCATTGATGGACAAGAGAAGGAAATTACCGACCGTTTCTACCGCGATCTTGAATTTGGGACAGGCGGTCTTCGCGGCGTTATGGGCGCAGGCACAAACCGTCTGAATGCTTATACCGTAGGCAAAGCTACGCAAGGTCTCGCGAACTGGATCCTCTCCCGAGTAGAGGGACAGCCATCCGCGGTAATCGCTCACGACTCGCGTAACAACTCGCCAGAGTTTGCGCTTGACTCCGCGCTGGTGCTTGCCGCAAACGGCGTGAAAACCTATCTGTTCCCTTCGCTGCGCCCGACGCCTCAGCTTTCTTACGCGGTACGCGCGCTTGGCTGCTCGACGGGTATCGTGATTACGGCTAGCCACAACCCGCCGGAATATAACGGTTATAAAGCTTACGGCGCGGACGGCTGCCAGCTGATCCCTGAAGACGCAGAGCAAGTTATTGCTTCGATCGGCCAGGTAACCGGTTTTGATCAAGTGAAAAGAATGAGCCGCGAGGACGCGGAAGCGCAAGGCCTTCTTGTATGGCTTGATGCGGAAGCAGACGAGCAATACACGAATACCGTTGTTGCGCAAAGCTTGAACAAAGAGCTGCTGCAAAGCGGTCTTGGCGAGAAATTCAAAGTGGTCTTTACGCCGCTTCATGGTTCGGGCAACCTGCCTGTCCGCGAAGTGCTGCGCAAAGCGGGCTTCAGCAATGTTCATATCGTAGCCGAGCAGGAGGCGCCTGACGGTTACTTCAGCACGGTCAAATCCCCGAATCCGGAAGAGCGCGAAGCTTTTACGCTTGCGATGAAGCTTGCTCAAGAGATTAATGCCGACATTATTATGGGTACGGACCCTGATGCAGACCGCATGGGTGCGGTTGTTAAAAACAACAATGGCGAATATGTCGTCCTGACAGGCAATCAGTCGGGCGCTCTGATGATCGAATATGTGCTCAGTCAATTGAAGGAGCGCGGCCAGCTGCCGGCTAACGGAATCGTGATCAAAACGATCGTTACCAGCGAGATGGGGGCCGATATCGCTCGTTCCTATGGCGCAGCCGTAGAGAATACATTGACTGGCTTCAAATATATTGGCGAGAAAATGACGGCTTACGAGCAAACGGGAGAGCATACTTTCCTGTTCGGCTATGAAGAAAGCTACGGTTATTTGACTGGCGATTATGCCCGCGACAAAGATGCGGTTGTCGCTTCGTTATTGATTTGCGAAGCGGCGGCATACTATAGCAGTCAAGGAAAAACGTTGTACGACGTTCTTCTTGAGCTGTATGCGAAGCATGGCTTCTATCTCGAAGGTCTTGAGTCGCGTACGCTGAAGGGTCTTGACGGCGTGCAGCAGATTGCCGGCATTATGAATGACTGGCGCAACAATCCGCCTGCCGAGATCAACGGCGTGAAGGTGGAGAAGGTGCTTGATTACCTTGGCGGACTTGACGGACTTCGTCCGGAGAACGTACTGAAATACATGCTCGCCGACGGATCGTGGTTCTGCCTGCGTCCATCCGGTACGGAGCCTAAGATTAAAGTGTATTTCGCTGTTCGCGGGGAGTCCACGGAGCATGCAGCCGAGCTGCTTGGAAAACTCCGCGGAGCCGTCATGGAACGCGTAGACAACAAAGCTTAATCCGCCGAGGCGGGTTATTGTCAGATAGGGATTACATTCGCAAGAGATTGAACGGAGGATTATTGTGCTTCAACGTTGGCAGCAATGGAACCGCAAAGCGATACTCTGGCTGTGGGTTATTGCAATTATTGGCGTAATCGCCGCATTGCCGATCGGTATGAATCGAATGAATATGGAAGCATCCTCGAAATCCGTGGAATACGTATTCGATTATCGCGATCTGGTTGAAATCTCGGAATACCAGACGCGGCCGCAGCAGTTTATCGACGAGCAGTTGGAGAAAATGAAAGGCGCCGGCATTACGACGATGTCCCTGTACGAAAGCTCCCTTAAGGAGCTTTCCCAGGCCGGACGCCTGAAATATTACAGCTCGAAGGATATCGCTCTTCTTCAAAGCAAGCTGGAGCCGGTAGGACAGAACTTTACTTATATTTTGTTCAGCGGTAAAGAAGAGGAAGAGAAGATTGGACCAATCATCCGTCAGGCAATGGATCATGCCGGTGCAACGTACCGTCCTTGGTCCTTTGACGGACGCAACGGACTTGTCGTTGAAATGCCGCTGCAATCCGTGCTGCTGCAGCCGATGGATTTTGACCCGATTACGCTTCAGACCCTGCACGACAAAGGTTTTCACATTCTGGCCCGGTTCTCGGACCGCGTGCTGCCTTACGATGAGGCCGCAACGGATGCGCAGCTGGCCCGTCTGAAGGAAGTCGGCGTAACCCGCGTATTGTTTGACGGTGCTACGGTGAAGGGCTTTAAGGATCAAGTCGAGCTTCACAGCCTTAATTCGTTCGCTGAATTGCTGAACAAATACGGCATGGGTATCGCAACGATCGAGAACTTGAAAAAACCTCAATCCGGCATAAATAAATTAGCATATATTACAAATTATAATATCGTACGCTTGTACTCCCTGTCGGCTGAAGATGCTATCGGCAAATCGCCGGAGGTGCTTACCGACCGCTTCCTGCTTGCCGCGAAGGACCGCAACATTCGGATGTTCTTCCTGAATGCCGGCGTGCAGACAAGCCTGGAGAAGTCGGCCGTCGTAAGCGGTCTGGATAATCTCTATATCACGATGAAGGGCAAGGACGGCCTGGTTCAGCGCATGACCGATGAAGGCTTCTCTCCGAATCTGGCTCAGCCGTTTGACGTGAAGCATCCGTCTTACATCAAGCCGCTTAAGATGGTTGTAGCCGCAGGCGCCGTTGCCCTGATCGCCCTGCTCATTAATGTCTTCATCCCAGGTACGCTGATTCCGCTTTATTTGATCGGTCTCGTTGGGGCAGCGGGCCTGTTCCAGATTAACAGTCCGCTTGCCGAGCAGGCGCTGGCTCTTGGAGCCGGCATCAGTGCTCCTACCCTTGCGCTTGTCTGGGTCATGAATCGCGTCTATTCCCGTACCGAGGGCAGCCTCCGCACGGTGGGCGGAGCCGCCTGGAATGGACGAGCCGGCGCTCCTGGCGAAGGCAAATGGGTATTCGAAGGCTTGACGGTAGGTCGCCGCCTTGGCCTTGCGGTGATCTGGTTTATCGTAACCGCACTGATTTCGCTGATGGCGGTGCCTTTTGTCTTTGGTCTTCTGAACAATATTACGTATAGCATGGTGCTGCAGCAATTCCGCGGCGTCAGCCTGCTTCATTTGGCGCCTATCGGCTTAACGGCGATTTACGTGCTGCTCTATACCGGCAATTCTCCGGTACGCCGTATCCGCAAATTCGCCAATATGCCGATTACGGTGTTTATGGTAGTGGCCTTTGTGGTAATTGCCGTAGTAGGTATGTACTACCTGTCTCGGACAGGCAACGAAGGTTCGGCTTCTTCGCTGGAGCTGACATTCCGCAACTGGCTGGAGCAGACGTTTGGCGTTCGTCCGCGAAGCAAGGAATTCCTGCTCGCGCATCCGCTGCTTCTGGCGGGTCTGTTCCTTGCGCTTCGCTACCGCGCAGCGTGGGTGTTCATTATTGTAGGCTCGATCGGACAGCTGTCGATGGTCGATACGTTCGCTCACATTCATACGCCGCTGTACATTTCGATTATCCGCGTATTCCTCGGTCTTGGCCTTGGCGCGATTATCGGCCTGATCTTGATCGGCGTGTGGCAAGTGGTGGAAGGGGTATGGCGTAAATGGTCACCGGGACTGATAAAAAAAATTACCGAATAGTGATTTCCGGCTACTACGGCTTTCGCAACAGCGGCGACGAAGCGGTACTCCGCTCGATCCTGCTTGCGTTAGCCGAGCAGGGCGAAGCTAACGGTGTTCGAATTCAGCCGGTCGTGCTGTCGGCCGACCCGGCTTGGACAAGCCGCATGTACGGCGTGGAAGCCGTCCGGAGGATGCATCCGAAGGACGTGCTGAACGCGCTCCGCGCAAGCGACGGGCTGATCAGCGGCGGCGGAAGCCTGCTGCAGGACGCCACAAGCGCAAAGACGATTCCGTATTACACCGGAATCATCAAGCTTGCCCAGTGGCTTGGCAAGCCGACGTTTATTTATTCGCAAGGGATCGGGCCGGTGAACCGCCGCTGGATGGATCCGCTCATCCGCTCAAGCATGCGGAAGAGCGCGTATGTGTCCGTGCGGGACGCCGAATCCGCTGAGCTATTGAAGCGGATTGGCGTTGCGGCTGGCCGGATCGAGGTTGTACCCGATCCGGTAATGGGGCTGCCGCTGCCGGCTGGCGCGGCAGCGGGGCGGGCAGCAGCCGCTGCAGGCGAAGCCGCGGCTGTGCCCGTGCTGGGCGTGTCCTTGCGGCATTGGCGCAAGGACGGCGCCGATCTTGGCCGCGCGGCAGACGCGCTGGCCGAGCTTGCCAGCCGCCGCCCGGTGCGGCTGCGGTTCCTTCCGTTCCATACCCCCGACGATGCGGAAGCATCGAAGGTGGTCATGGAACGGCTCAGCGGCAGGCTGGCCGGCGGAAGCTCGGCTGAGCTGGCCGCCCCTGGCGACGATCCCCAGCAAATGCTGCTGGAGGTAAGCCGCTGCGATGCGCTGTTCGGCATGCGCCTTCACGCGCTCATCTACGCGGCGAACCAGATGGTTCCGATGCTTGGCTTATCGTATGATCCGAAGATCGATCAGTTCCTTCACCGTCTCGGTCTAACGCCGGTTGGCACGACCGAACAGCTTGATCCAATCGTTTTCGCGGACAGTGCCCAGCGGCTGCTGGACGACGCAAACGGCTGGAAAGAGGAGCATCGCGAAGCGATCGAACGATTAAGACAACAATCGCAGCAGCCAGCGCAACAAATTGCGCAGTTATTGCGTCATACCATATCGAGGTGATTTTCACTTGTCGAAACAAGTTCCAACGGTGCCGATTTACGGAATTCCATTCTCCAAGATGAGCATGGACGAGACGGTCAAATATCTAACAGAAGCAATTGAACACAAGCGCCAGACGCATGTCATTACGGCTAATCCGATTATGGTAATGTCGGCTGTCGAAAGCCAGGATTACTACAAGATGATGAGAAAAGCCGAGCTTATCGTACCGGACGGTGCGGGAGTCGTATGGGCGGCCAATTATGTGGGAACCCCGGTGACAGAACGCGTAACGGGCTTTGACCTGTTGCATCGTCTTATGCAAGAGGGCGAAAAACGGAAATGGACAGCTTATTTGCTTGGCACATCGACGGAAATTATTGAAGCGGCGGCCGAGAAGCTGCAGCTGCAATATCCGCAGGTTCGCATCGTAGGCTGCCGCAACGGCTACTTTGGTCCTGAACAGGACGCGGAAGTAATCGAAGCGGTTCGGCAGGCAGCACCGGATTTACTGTTTGTGGCACGGGGCGCGGATACGCAGGAGCCTTGGATTGCCAAATATAAGAAGCAGCTTGGAGTCCCGCTTATTATGGGAGTTGGAGGAAGCTTCGATATTATTGCAGGCAAGCTGAAAAGAGCGCCAATGCTATTCCAGAAGCTGCGTTTGGAGTGGTTTTACCGGTTATTACAGGAGCCGAAAAGGCTGCCAAGAATGATGGTATTGCCGAAATTCGTCGTGAAAGTGGTTCGCGATAAAGAAAACGTCAAGAAACCACGCCCTACTACGTAATAACCTCCCAAAACCGTTGAAAATACGTGAAAACGGGATTTGGAGTTTCTTCTTCTGTCGGAGTATAATTCACTTCGGTAGAAAGAAAAAGGGGAGCTGCACAATATGCCAGCAGGCTTACTGTACACACTAGGATTTATCATATCTCTAATAATAGCTCTAGTTATGACACCGCTAGTTAAAAAATTCGCTTTCAAGGTTGGAGCGATCGATAAACCGAATCACCGCAAAGTACATACGCGGATTATGCCCCGTATGGGTGGTCTCGGGATCTATCTTGCTTTCGCAGTCGGATTTCTCATTCTGATGCCGTTCATTCCGGACGGATTGCTGAACCATGAGGGAGAGAATCTGATCCGCGCCGTTCTGGTTGGCGGTACGATGATTATCCTCATTGGCGCGTTTGACGACCGCTTCGAGCTGTCGGCCAAGGTGAAGCTGGTAGCGCAAATCGCTGCGGCTTGCGTCGTGGTATTCGGCTTTGGAGTGAAGATCGACCTGCTGAACGTGCCGTTTGGCGCAACGATGCAGCCGATTGAAGCCTGGATATCCATTCCGATCACGATTTTCTGGATCGTGGGCGTAACGAACGCGATCAATCTGATCGATGGTCTGGACGGGCTGGCAGGCGGCGTATCCGCTATTGCGATCGGTACCATCCTTGTGATGGCGATCATCATGGGAAATGTGCCGATTATCTTGCTCAGCGTTCTGCTCTTGGGTGGTATCGTTGGATTCCTGTACTTCAACTTCCATCCGGCCAAAATCTTTATGGGTGACTCCGGTTCCTTGTTCCTGGGCTTCTGCCTGGCGATGCTCTCGATGACGAGCTTCAAGCAGATTACGATCGTATCGTTCGTAACTCCGCTGCTTATCATCGGCGTACCGTTGTCCGATACATTCTTCGCGATCATCCGTCGTCTTGTGAACAAGCGCCCGATCTTTGCGCCGGACAAAGGACATCTGCATCATTGTCTGCAAGAACTTGGCTTCAGCCATCGCAAGACCGTTCTTATCATCTGGAGCGTGGCTGCGGTGTTCGGCGGATTTGCGGTTCTGCAATCAACCGTCGTGCAATCGTCCTCCGCGAACTGGATTACGTTTATCGTGATCTGTCTGGTGATCTTCAGCCTTCAGATTGGCGCGGAGCTCATCGGTATCGTAGACAAGTCGCGTCGTCCGCTTATCAACTTCTTGAACCGCATGCTTCGCTCGAAAGTCGATGCTAGAAGCTCGAAATAATTAAGCTATTCTCTCATACTGGTAAGATCAAAGGGTTGTCCAATCAGGACAGCCCTTTTTTTTCATGCCATCATTAAAATTTCTTTATCATTCCAATCTGCCAAATGAACTAACATTTTAGGGCTGGCGGACCGATAACAAAGGTACAGAACTATTCTTCAGGCGAAGAGTGTGAGGGAGGAAGGAAATCGGAACATACAGCTTTATTTACAATCGACCTCTAATTGCAATGTCAACCAGTTGGAACCGTCGATCGTTCATTTATTCATTACGCTAACAGCCATTACATAAAGGAGGAACATCGTTTTGAAAAAGCTATTATCCCTTGTGCTGTCACTGGCGCTTCTAATTACGCTGCTGCCGCCGTTTAGTACACCGCACAAAGCATCCGCCGCGGGGACGTATTTCCTATTTCCGAATGAGCAGTATACTTCAGGAAGCGCAAGGATTACGACCGACCAACGCGTAACTCTGAAAGGTACAATCAACAATGTAGTAGGTAACTCGATCAGCTACAGCGTCTACAACGTTTCGGTTAGCGGTGGCAAGGAGACCGTCGTAAATTCGATCGAGAATCAGACGGCCAATATCTCTTTAAGCGGAAACAATATCTCGGTAAATAACGTGGAATTGTATCCGGGCCTTAATAAGCTGACGTTTAAAGGGATCTACGGTACTTCTACAGTCAGCGAATCCATTTATATTGAATACCGCAACAGCCCGATGCTTTATGATTTGACGGCGACCATTCGCGGTACAAGCTACCCGATATTGGAGGATCAAACAACGGTTCTGCAGTCGGCTTTGTCTGACGGCAAAACAAGCGAGGATATCTCCATCAGTGGTAAAGCGCCAAATGCGACTAAAGTTTCGGTTTCCGTAAACGGCAAGAGCTATGAATATAACGTGTCCGATGCCGGCGATTACAAGTTTGTTGCTTCTCCGTTAAATATCAAATCAGGCAAAAACATTGTCACGATCCGCGTGTACAACAACAGCCAGGTTGTAGAAACCACAAGGGAGATTGCATTCTATAACGGTTCCTCGACCTTCTATGATATGTCGGTGACGGATGGCACAACATCGATTGATCTGGATAAGACATCGGATCTCTCCGTTTCCTCCGGTAAGACTTTAACGCTTTCGGGTAAAGCTATTATTCCGGTTAAGTACGCGAATAACGCCTATACGCCGAATGTAGCGGACTTTGCCAATCTGGCCAGTCAATTTCAATATTTGCCGCAATGGGTTGGTGGACAAAATTATCAAGTCATAGCGACAGATATTAAAGGTGTAAGCCCAGACAAGGATTCCATTACACAGACTACAAAATACATTACAGTCTCGTTCAGCTTTGCTATTGGCGACACATCCTCTACTGGTTTTTCGTATGAGACGCCATACCGGTTCAAAATGCAAGGTTATAACGTAGTGGATGCTGAATCCCAACAATCAGGGACTTATACCTTTACGCTCCATAACAGCACTTTGCCGTATATCTATGACGTAAACTACCTGACCGGTTATACCGCAGGCATGAAAGGCGATATCGCTAAACTGCAAGTTCTTGAAGGAACGGACATTGAAAATGCGAATATTTACTCGCTACCGATGGGCGTTGAAGTACTGATTGGTAACTACTCTTCCTTAGGAGTGAATTTAACCAATATCGTTTCATTAGTAGACAGTGCGGGTAAGGATTTGCTTCCTGCAGCAGGCATTTCTTTTAGTCAAGATACGGTGAATCAAATTGTGTATAAGAATGTTAACGGGGCATCGGTTCCATTCCTGCGCGTTTTTATGGAGATTTCGAAGCTGCCCACCGCCGGTACCCAACA
The DNA here is from genome assembly GCF_051200795.1 of Paenibacillus glycanilyticus. Lineage (NCBI taxonomy): Bacteria > Bacillati > Bacillota > Bacilli > Caryophanales > Paenibacillaceae > Paenibacillus > Paenibacillus glycanilyticus. The sequence continues at coordinate 6,242,850 of NZ_CP195155.1, read as the reverse complement.
GCTTTACTTTAAAGTGAAGAACAATAATTCCCTTAAAGGCGCTTCTATTAAGCTCTTGTACGGTCCTTTTGTGAAGTATGACAGCTTGTACAATGGCATGCAGATTAAGTACGACACAACAATGAAAGTTAGCGACGGCATTCAGTACATTTTTGATCAGCTTGGCAATTTCGCCGGTCAATTCATGAATATCGCCAATGAGGATGAGATTGTTTATCCGGGCGATACGAAGCCGCAAACCGTTTTCTTCTATATTAACAACGTAGAAGTGCCGCTTGCTCAAAATGGTTCAGCTACCAAGACTCAGTTTAAACTTGCTGTAAATAAAGACGCAAACGGTGTAGATACGATCAAAGCAACGGCCTTTGGGGTTTTGAACAAAACAGGGGAAAACACCTTTAAGATCGTTTACAAAACGTCGAAAAACAATTACGAAAATACGGTTAAGATCAGCATTGTCCCAACCAACCTGCCTTCAATTCCGGCAGCAAATACGGACGGAGTATATCCGTACAGTGTGAATCTGCAAGAACCGCTTGCAAATGACCCTAACTTCACGAATGTATCTAATATTTACTCTACAAAAGAAGCTCGGATGAATGTATACGGTACGTTCGATTTTGTAGACTTGGGTGACGATCCGATAGAGATCGCAAACAAAATGGCAGAACTAAAGGATCCGGATGGAAATGGTAATGATAACGACAGTTTGCTGGCAAATTATATTTTGAGAGTAAGCTCTCCTAACTTTGCCAAGGATATCGATTGGAATCTGACTAAGGAATTTACACCAACTTCCAATGGCAAACCGGTTGGGACGGCTATTAATCAGAATGCAACAGTAGCCGGTATTAAAGTGTACTACGATATTGAGAAACAATACTTCTATTTCATTATGGAAGACCAAGAGATTCCTGAAGACGGAAGTGCACAGGTCTATACATTTACCGTATTTAACAGCGGAGAAGCAGGTCCTCGTGCGACTTACCGTCTCGAGGTTGACCCTGTTGCTATTCCGTATACCGTGCTTGCGCCAGTAACGGAGGAGCGTAATCTGAATTCGAACTTTGTTGACGTCATTATTGCTTCGCCAGGCGCCGATTCGATGACGATTAACAAACTTGCTGCCAAGAAAGTTACTTATCTTGATTACAGCCAAGACCCGGTAACTCCGGTGCCTATCGAGGCATACAAGGTTCGCGTAACAGGCTTGAAAGCTAATAAAGAAACTGCTATTCCGATAATCATTACACGCGGCAAGGATAAAATCACGGACTCCTTAACCGTAAATTATGAACCGGCGAATATTCCGGGTGCGCAATATACGGAAACGATGGCAAGTTCTCATAAAGTATTTGACGGCAGCCTGGCATTGACTTTCCCGAAAAACACCAAGCTTGTTCGTCCTTCTTACAACTCGACAAGCAACAATTCAAGCCAAATCTACAGCGGCAATCAGCTTCTGTTCGGTATTGCCAATCCTACGGATGGCGTAATTAACCGTTATGAATTCAGAAGCCAGCCTGCAGACTATTGGTCGGAAAATGCGGTTGGTTCGTATTACCTAAGCGAATTTTTCTCGGATCGTTTCATTAAAGTAAGCTCGCTCTTCTGGATCGATGGAGGCCTGGCGGATGACGATGCTACCAAAGCCTATGATCCGGTAACAAGCGGTCAGGATCCTTATCCATACGCAATGGTTCAAGGGGACCCAACCCAACAATTCTTTAAGCGTTTCAGCAGTGGTAGAGAAGTTGTTCCATCCCTATCGGGTACACTGACGTTGTCCTATGATCCTAATATCTCGCAAGGCGCCGGAACCGTTGTAACGGTATTCCGTTACGACCCGTACCAGAATGTGTGGGAGAACATGGGCGGTACGGTAGACGAGAAGAAACACACCATTAAGGTACCGTTCCAGAAGTTCGGCTACTATGTAGTAGGCAAACTGACATATGGCTTTAATGATATCAACGACCATTCTTACGCACGTAATGCCATGGAGGCTATTTTCGCTAAAGGCGTTATGAACGCGGAGGACCCTACAGGTATCTTTGGCGCGGATCAATACGTATCCCGAGGCGAATTCGCGCGTATGATCGTTAAAGCGCTGAGCATTCCTTTGAATTATGAAGGACCAAAGCATTTTATCGATGTGCCGGTTGATCCGATCTTGAATATTGACGCCCTCTATGATTACCGTTATATTGAGACAGCCGCTAGAGCGGGTATCATACGAGGTACCCAACCGGTTACGTTTGAGCCGGATACGAAGTTGACGCGCCAAGACGCATCGGTTATTCTAGCAAAAGCGCTTAATCTGAAGCTGGAGACAAACGCTGCTAAAGCAAAAGCTGCATTGGATAAAGCGTTTAAGGATTCCGCGAACGCTGATTACTATGCGGTACCATCGATTCTAGCGATTCAGAAGAAAGGCTTTATTCAAGGCTCTATGATTGATCCTAAAGATAAGAAAGCCGGCTATGTGTTTGAGCCTAGATCCAGACTGCTGCGCAGCGACGCATCAATCCTGATCGCCAAAGTCATGGCAAGCAACAAAACATTGCCAGCAATTTACGCGAATTAATGAGGCAGAGCAGTTCGGCTCTTGGCCGATCTGCTCTATTATTAATTTTTATTAATTACTGCTGATTTCCAATGCAATATTTTCTAAAGTAAGTTTATCCATGGAAAATGTTTTGCAATGACGAGATTGATAGGCCAAGCTATACTAGGTACATACCTAGGGAAGGGTAACAATACATAAACAACCGAATCGAAAAAAAATCTCAGAAGTTTTTTGAACTGAGCGCAACTTTTTGAGCTACTGTGCGTTTAATTACATGACATTGCAAAAACGAGGCATGTAGTACCTTGGGACTACTATTATTCCTGTAAGTGGAATGATTTCTCAACTTCCTCTTTACGCTGTGAGTAGCCCATTGTATAATGTTAAGTGGTAGGTCTTCTCTAGTAATATATTTATATGGTTTTTTCGTAGGTTTACGAGTTTCTGCGACATGTTCTTACATAGGGTTGAAGCATGGAAGCAGACATCATTTATATTAATTTATTAATTTATGCTCTTAACTCGGGGAAGGGGGTGAATCGGCTATGAGAAAAACGAGCAATTCATTTTCTAAACAAAACTCTCAACAACCGAAGGTATTTAGAGGAGGAGAAAAAAAGGTTATGAAAAAAAGTTTACTTTCGCTGGCACTCGCTGGCTCCATGCTTTCCGCTTTGGCAGTTCCTGCGTTTGCAGCTACACCATCTGACGTAGTTGGCAAACCAGTACAAACTGCAGTAGAAGAGCTTACAGCTCTGGGTATTATCAATGGTTATGCTGATGGCACTTTCAAACCAGACAACACGATCACTCGTGCTGAACTGGCTAAAATTGTTATCGTTGCTACTGGCAACGAAAGCGCTGCTAACCTGATGGCTAACACAGCTCCTTCGTTCAAAGACGTTAAAAAAGGCGCTTGGTACACAGGCTACATCAATGCAGCTGCTGCTAAAGGCTTCATCCAAGGTTACAATGGTAACTTCCGTCCAAACGATCCAATCAAGTTCGAAGAAGTAACTGCGATCTTGGTTCGCGCTTTGGGCTACAAAGATAAATACCTGTCCGGTTCGTGGCCTTACAACGTGTTGCTGCAAGCTGACGAAGTTGGTTTGTTCGAAGGCGTTGAAATGGCAAACGGTACTAACGCTACTCGTGGTACTGTTGCAGAACTGACTGAAAACTCGCTGGGTGCAAACTTGGTTCAATACAATACTGACGGCGACCTTTCCAACGTTCAAGTTAAAAACGTTGATCAATTGCTGATTAACAAACTGGGCACTAGCAGCTCTGAAGTGTTAACTTCTGTTGCGTTGGATAGCGACAAGAAAATTCAACTGGCTACAGGTGCAGTTGCTACAGCTAGCAACTTCTTTATCACTGGTGGCAAAAAACTGACTGACCTTCTTGGTCATACAGTTACTGTCTTGAAAAATAAAGATGGTAAAGTTCTTGCTGTTACTGATAACCAAGCTGAGAGCAACGTTATCACTACAAAAGTAAATGGCGACCAAAAAATCGACGGCACTATTTTGACTGATGCGTCGACTACAGCATACAGCACTGTTGCAACTCCAGTTGTATACGTGAACACTGATGGTGTGACAATTGACACAACAGTTGATCAACTTAAAGATGATGCAAACATTCAATTGTTCCTGAACTCGGATGGTAAAGCTCAAGCTATCCTCGTTACAAACTGGAACTCTGATCTCCAAATTGATGATATCGTAGCATACACTACTTACAGCATCATTAACACTGAAGCTGCTGGTGGTTCTTACAAAGTAGATGCGTCAACTTCCATCACTTTGGATGGCAAAGCGGCTACGCTTGCTGATCTGAAAGCTAGCGATATCATTGATGTTGTTAAGAATAAAGCGGGCCTTGCAACTAAAGTTGTTGCTACTCGTAAAGTCGTAACTGGTAAAGTAGAAGCAACAGGTACAACTGGATCCGATAAAACAGTTAAAGTAAGCGGAACAACTTATGTTACTTCTGTAGATACTTCCAAACTGACACTCGGTTCCGAGTACACATTCTACCTCAACAAAGATGGCAAAGCTGTAGCATATACTTCCGAAACAGCTGCTTCTTCTGGTGATTATGCAGTTATCTACGATGTAGATGCTTCTAATTATCAAATCATCCTTGATGGTCAAGTAACTGCTGCTGAGTACACTAAAGTTGTTTACTACTCCTTGAAGGATCAAAAGAAATATACTGTTTACACAAATGATGCGTTTGCTAAAGCGAATCTTAAAGACAACTCTTTGGTTGAACTTAAATTCGACAAAGATACTGGTCGTATTAAATTCGCGACTGCAGTTGAGTCCCAAAATAGCGTAGTACTGGCTAACAACAACGACGCTAAAGTTGATTCGGTTTCTTCTTCGAAACTTACAACTAAAGATGCTGCTTCGGCAAGCACTTCTTACCTGTTGGATGCTAATACAGTTTACCTGAAAGTAACTGTTAAAGGTGTCGATTCCACTGTAACAGCAGCTACTGCAGCTGATGTTAAAGCTGGAGATAAAGTAACTGTTAAAGCTGAAGGTGCTACAGCGAAGTTCGTTGTTATCACTTCTGCTGGTGCAGCAGCTGAACTCCCAGGAGTTCAAGGTCTGTTCGTAAGCCAATCGAAGGTTACAACTGCCGATGGTGATTTCTACTCCGTTAAACTGAATGTTAATGGAGAAGAGAAAACATTTGCTCTCGATGCAGCTATCGCTACTGTTGGTACGAATGATATCGTAACACTGAAAGATACTGATGCATCTGACTCAAACTATGAAAGTGCAGTTGTAACTCCACGTACTACTGTAATTGCTACTGTACCAACTGTTAACAATGACCTGAAAACAATTAAAGACGGTACAACTACTTATGTAGCTACAAGTAACACTAAGATTTATACTGTAAACTCCGACAACACTGGATTGGCAACTGGTTCGTTTGCTGATGTACGTGTAGCTGTTGACACTGTGTCTAACAACTACGGTACAGCAAAAGGCCAATACCAACTCGTAATCGTTGCTAGCGGCGAATCTTATGGTGATAACTCTAAAGAAGCTGGCGTAATCTTGGTTGTTTACAAAAACAACTAATTAGATTTGCTAACTAACTAGAAAGCTGAGAGCATAAGCTCTCAGCTTTCTTTTTTATTTTCATAGGACATGTTCACATGCAGTTCATATACATTAGATATAGTTACGGATATAGGCGGAGCAAAGATTTTTGAGATGTGCCGAAACTTATAGGATTCCATTCTCGTCTATTTAAGTAAATCTAATTATACGGAGTGAATGTGACAATGCGGAAAAGCTTTAAACGAACGACTATGCTTGTATCCCTCTTCGTTGCCTTTGTTATGCTGCTCAGTGCGATACCAGTGTCTTTCGCTGCATCAAGTTCTTCTGTCAACAAGAAGGTGTACGTATCGAGCGCTTCGTATGTACAGCTGACGGATGCAAGTCTAGTCCCAAGCGCGAGTGGCGCAACCGCAAGTTTTACCTTCGAGTTTTACAATGGTGATAGCAAAGCTATAAATCTGGTTGACTATTGGGCACGCTTGAAGTCCAAGAGCGGAACGAAATATACGCTGACTTTGCTAGACAAGGCTAACAAGAAGACTATCAGCCCGAAGTCTAATACAACCCTTACGTTTTACAGTGCAGTAGGATCGAAAGTAACGCTTGATCAGCTCATCCTTAATTTTGTGAAGTTTGATTTCTCGGTATCCGGTTATGAGAAAACGATTGGATCGTTCACATTCCCATCGGGCTACACCAATGACGTTAAACTTGGTGGTTATAAAACAGTCAAAATCAGCAACACAAATGTGAACATGCGAATTGATCAGAACACCGTATCCAAAACAACGGACTACTATAATATCAATTTATCTTTTGTAGCACGTAATACGAGCCAATTCGGAGTAGCCATTCCGGAATATAACTACTACTTAAAAACATCTAGCGGCTTGTATAAGTTGAAACTGAAGAATACTGCAGATTCCAACTTAACGCTTGAGCCCGCTGTACTTAACTCCATCCGATTGACAGGATCTATTCCTAACACAGTGTCGACTTCTGGCTGGAAGCTGGTCATTACTCAAAAGACAGGAGCAGAGGGCAGCCAAGTCGAATTACCTGTCGCATCGTTTATGGTTCCATTCAAGCTTGATACAACGCCGGGAACAGCAAAACAAACCTTTACGGATGAAAAAGGAACTTATGAAGTAGAACTGCAATCCGTGCAACGTTTGCCATGGGGTAACGATGATAACGTCGTAGCTAAGCTTTCTATTAAAAATAAAGAATCAGTTTATCTGCCGCTTCCTGAATTAACGGGTACGGTGGTACTGGATGAGAATATCACCATTAATAGTCAAGCAGTCAAGAATACAGGCGATATCGGATTGGCGCCAGGTGCCTCAACAACCGTTACCTTTATCGGTAAATTGCCTTACGCTTATAACTGGAAGAAGTTTGAGCTTCAGCTCAATGAGAAGTCAGGTACAGAAGATGTTCAAGTAGCAGAAGTAACAAAATCAGCTCTTTCAGCCATTTACTCGGTTAATGCTGGCAATGTTTATACACAAAAATCGATTGGCTCCGAAATGAGCGTTAAAGTTACGGATGTTCGTACTTACCAAGGCGATATCCAGGATACTTATGCTGTGTTTATGGATGTAACAAATAACCAAACTCGTAGCAAAGTAATGCCGCAATGGACAGGGTACTTCAAATCTGCTGCAGGCAATTATTACGAAGCAACGATTCAGAAGACAGCTACTTCCGTAACACCGGGTAACAAAGAACAAATTATTGTATATACGCAGCTTCCTAGCAATGTAAGCCGCGATGGGTTGCAACTTTTGCTGGGTGAAGCGATTGACGCAAATGGTCTGATCAAAGGTGCAACAGGAACTCCAACAGGCTTCATTCGTGGTGTATACTTCGGCATGCCGGCAGAGAACACTGATCTTACTAACAACCATGCCATTAAAGTAGGTCCATATAACGTAGACTTCAATTACTTTAATGTATTTGCCGATGGTGACACTCTAGAGTTTGACCTTGGCAGCAAGGTTCAACGTGATTACAGCTACGATGGTTTTACACAATCCAAGCTTACTATGGAGCTTGAATATACGCCAGCTAACGATGTTCTCTGGTCGCAAGAAATCAACCTTGAGGGTAAAAGCGAGAATAGCCTGACATGGAAAGTCGGAGACAACTATAACTCCTTCAGCAAGAAGATGGAGGATAATCTGTACTGGAGCAGCTACACTCTTAACGTTTACGAAACCGTAAACGGCAGCAAGAAAAAGCTCTTCTCCAAAGATATTAGTTTCTCTTCTCTAATCAACTGGCTTGACGGCGAACATTAATAGTTCAGAAATAACTGGTTAATCCCATTCAAATCTAGTATCTTAATAGAAGATACTAGATTTGTTTGCGTAATTTTGCGTAATTGCGTTAAGAAAGGAGTTTGTCGAAATTGAAGAAGTATGCACTACGGATTGTACTCGCTGTTGTTCTAGTAGGAGCAGGCATTATTGCTGGGGTGAACTGGCCGACAACCCTTGAGGCGGAATCAAATGCAGCAGTGCCTGGTTCTGCCGATGATCCGGTTGTAACCAAGAGCTATGTGGATGAACAGATTGCCAAGGCTGGTTCTGGTTCTAACGGCGGCGAAACAACGCAACCGGAAACAGGCGGTGCTAGCGCGAAGCTTGAAGTTGTATCTGTTCCTAACGGTAAAATCCTCATTGCGAACGAAGGTACCGAGGTAGTCGTGCGTTCAGGTAAAGCCGTTGTATATAGTACGGACGCGAATGGTATTGCGGATTTGACGGATGGCAAAGATTTAACCAACGGCAAGTCGATCACGGCAAACCATCACATTTTGTTCCCGCGCGCAGGGCGTGGTATTACTACTGCTCCTACCTATAAAGGTTCATTGACTGTATTGGTACGCGGCAGCTACGTAATTCAATAAGCTTGGATGTTATAGAACATTTTACCCGTACAGTAAATAAGTTATACGCTTCAAACCGCTCGGAAGGACACACAATAAAGCCACGTTCCTAATATAAATGGAGGTGTTCTTATTATGGGTCGTCGTTCTTCCAACAGAGTGGTTGTACCGGAGTGTAAGGAAGCGTTAAACCAAATGAAGTATGAACTTGCGGCGGAGCTTGGCTTATTTGCTTCTCATGGTGTGAGCGTAGGTGCTGACACAGAGTTTGCAGACGAGCTTGGCGGCGTAAGCGGCGGTACTCGCATTCAATGGCGGGAAGTAACAAGCCGCGATGTTGGTTCGATCGGTGGCAGCATTACGCAGCGTCTTGTTGCCCAAGCCGAAAAAGTGTTAAACGGCTACGTTTAAATTCTAAGCGAATAAATTTCTTCATATATATATGGCTTAGAATTATCCGGATGAAACGCGTTCTGCCGCCTAAGGACGGCGGAGCCGTTTTCACTTTAATCCGGAAACTTAACTTTTATCAAAAATTGGTATCCGTTGACACCAAGCGACATTTTCGGTATTATACTGTTTTAGAGAGTTGTCTAACAACCTTTTCCTACGGGAAAAGGTTCATTTTTTGTGTAGGATGTCTGCACTTATTTCATACTAGCTGTAGGAGGTTGATACGGATGTCTGTAAAAGGTCGTCACTTGTTTACATCGGAATCGGTTACAGAAGGCCACCCGGATAAGATTTGTGACCAAATCTCGGATGCTGTTCTGGACGCGTTTCTGGAAGCGGACCCTTACGCTCGCGTAGCTTGCGAAGTTTCGGTTGCAACTGGTCTTGTACTTGTTATTGGAGAAATCAGCTCCCGTGCTGATTATGTCGATATTTCCGCAATTGCTCGCCGTACAATTAAAGAAATTGGTTATACGCGTGCAAAATACGGTTTTGACTCCAGCACTTGTGCGGTGTTGACATCGCTTAATGAACAATCCGCGGATATCGCGCAAGGCGTTAACGCTGCGCTTGAGAGCCGCGACGGGAAAGACGTTCAGAAGGAAAACGAAGATATCGGTGCCGGTGACCAAGGCCTGATGTTTGGTTTTGCTACGAACGAAACTCCTGAACTGATGCCTTTGCCAATCGCATTGTCGCATCGCATCGCTCGCCGCCTGTCTGAAGTTCGTAAGAACGATACGCTGGGCTACCTGCGTCCGGACGGCAAAACGCAAGTTACAATCGAGTACGTGGACGGTAAACCGGTTCGCGTAGACACAATCGTCGTATCGACTCAGCATGCGGAAGAGATCTCGCTGGAGCAAATCCAAAAGGATATCCTTGAGCATGTTATTAAGCCGGTTGTTCCTGTTGAATGGCTCGATGAGCAAACGAAATACTTCATTAACCCTACAGGCCGTTTCGTAATCGGCGGTCCTCAAGGCGATGCTGGTCTGACTGGCCGGAAAATCATCGTTGATACTTACGGCGGTTATGCACGTCATGGCGGCGGCGCATTCTCCGGTAAGGATCCAACGAAGGTTGACCGTTCCGCAGCTTATGCAGCTCGCTATGTAGCTAAGAACATCGTTGCCGCAGGTCTGGCTGACAAATGCGAAATCCAATTGGCTTATGCCATTGGCGTAGCACAACCAGTATCGATCAACGTTGACACTTACGGCACTGGCAAAGTATCCGAAGAGCTTCTGGTTGACGTGATCAAAAAGAACTTTGATCTTCGCCCGGCAGGCATCATCAAAATGCTTGACCTTCGCCGTCCAATCTACGCTCAAACCGCTGCTTACGGTCATTTCGGCCGTACGGATGTGGATCTCCCTTGGGAGCGCGTGGACAAAGCAGAGAATCTTAAAGCAGACGCACTTGCTGCGAAATAATTGCTTTCACATCAAAGCCCTTGAATCTTCGGATTCGGGGCTTTTTGTTTGCTCTTTTTATCTGGAAAGTGCAACCTTTTCGCGCTGATCCTCGACTAATACCTAGTTAGCCTAAATTTTTCAAGTTGATTTGCCGACAAATAGGGTACAAGTGTATTTAGCTGGGGAGTGATTGCGGGAAATGTTAGTACGAAGCCGATTAAGTTTCATGATAGCTGTCTTATTAGTGCTCCAACTCGTTCTTTCGGGTTGGTCAGGGGACACTCGCGTGGCACAAGCTGCATCAAGCGGACCTATCGTTGTAGGCATGAGTCCAGCGGATAATGCAATTGGGGTTACGCCTGCAAGCGATTTGACGCTGACGTTTGATGAGGCCGTTACAAAAGGCGCCGATTCAGCCGTTATTACCATTTATAACTACAATACAAGCGATATTGTCGAGAGCATTCCGATGTCTTCCTACAAAATCAGACTCGATGCGACAGGCCGCACGGCAACCATTAATCCGGATGCCATCTTAAATGTAAATACGGATTATTACGTGTTGATTGATTACGGCGCTTTTGCCAACGTATCCAACGGTACTTATTATGCCGGTATTTCCAGTGCGACAACATGGAACTTCAGAACGGCAGCGGTTGTCGATACAACGGGGCCGTCGATCCTTGCGAAGTCGCCGGATTCGGGCGCAACCAAAGTGGCTGTGGACAGTAAAGTAATTCTTCAGTTTAACGAGCCTGTCTATGCGGCAAGCGGCAGCGTGACGCTAAGCAGCGTAACGGATACGAAAAATATTCCGGTAACCTCAAGCATGGTGCAAGGCAGCGGTACAAGCACCATCACGATTACGCCCAATACTCCGCTGGATTCCAACGCCGACTATTCGGTTACGATCCCTAGAACCGCTTTTCAGGACGCTGCAGGCAATGCCATGGAATTGGGTGGAGCTTCTTATGTAAGCTGGGGCTTCCGTACGGACCTTGCTCCTCTTAATATCGTCACGGTTACGCCCGCCAATTATGCGACCTCTGTATCTGTCCTGACGGATAAGCTGACCATGACGTTTGACCATAACATTGCGGCCGGGGCCGAAAAGTATATTGAAATCAGAGACGTGAAGAACAACACGACTTTTGCCAGAATCAAAACAAGCTCGTCTCAAGTGGCGATTACGGGAGCGACAGCAACCGTTAATTTGCCGGCAAGTCCTAGGTTTAACGCGAATACTTCATATTATGTACTTGTGGATGCAGGAGCTTTTGTCGAGACGGATTCGGGCTTTAATTATCCGTTCCCGGGAATTGCTAATGCTGCGGCGTGGAATTTTACAACCGGGTATGGCAATGATACAACCAAGCCGGCTCTTAAAAGCCTCTTGCCAACAGCAGGCGGTATTCTAACCGCTACAACAGGCAAGCTCGTATTAACGTTTACGGAGCCTGTCTTCCAGGATAGCGGCACGATCGAGATCCGTACAGTAACAAGCGGCACGTTGTTCCGCTCCATTCCGGTTACTTCGGGCCGGGTATCCGGCGGCGGTACGGACACGATTACCATTGACGCAACAAGCGCTTACGGCGGCGAGGCCGCAAAAGCTTTTGTGAATAATACGGCATACTACGTCACTGTCGGAAGCCGTGCTTTTAAAGACGGTGTAGGATTGTATTATGACGGGTTAACGAGTTCATCCAGCTGGAGATTTACGGTTACGCAAGATAATGTGAAGCCGACCTTGGTCGCTACTTCACCGGCTAATAGTTCAACCTCGGCTGATCCTAAGGGGACTATGTCCGCCACGTTTAGCGAAGCCGTACAACCGGGCGGCGGACAGATCTGGATTCAGTGCGTGAGCAGTACCAGCAGTCAATGCGCGACACCTTCGGTAGGAACTTCGGTTTCCGTAGATCCGCTGAACAACAAGAAACTCATTATTACGCCAAACCAGGCTCTGCAGGCAGGAACGGCTTATTATGTCGTTATTGACCCGGATGCGGTAACCGATCTTGCGGGCAATACGTTTAACGGTATTCAGAACGAATATCAATGGGCATTCAAGACGCTTGGCGGAGATACGACTCCTCCGGCGATATCGAAGCTGGAAGCTAACGGATCAACGATTGTGATGACTTATAACGAAGATCTGATGGATAATTCGATTCCTACAGCAGGAAGCTTCTATATCACGGTTGATGGCGCATACCGCTCCGTTATCGGCGTTTCGGTGTCCGGACCAAAGGTTACGTTGACATTGTCCAGCAACATCGTGGACGGGCAGCAAGTGAAGCTGTCGTATTCCAAGCCATCTGTTGCAACTCTCGGCATTCGGGATCTTTCGGGCAACCAGGCGCTTAGCCTGACTTCCCAGACGGTAACTACCGCAGTGGACACAACCCTGCCTCAACTGACGGGAGGGACCGCTGCAGGCGGGATCATAACTCTGATCTTCTCGAAAAATCTGGCTTCGGTCAGCAGCTATGCTTATTCACAATTCAGCGTCTATGTTGGGGGTAATTACTACACGCCAACATCTGTGTATAGCACGGCAAATAAAGTTATCCTAGCTGTGAATACTTCAATCGATTCAAGCTCGAGCGTTAGAGTATCCTACAGCGCCGGATCTTACCCGCTGCAGGATGCAGCAGGCAACAAGGTAAGCAATTTCAGCAATTATTCCTTATCAAGCACGGTAGATACATCGCTGCCGACGGTGCAAACCATTGACGCTTACGGTTCGTCCATCATTATTACTTATAATAAAGCGTTGGATTCAGCTAGAAGACCGTCAACCAGCCAGTACAGCGTGCTTGTTAACAATTCGCTGCGCAGCGTAACGCAAGTATCCGTCTCTGGTTCACAGGTCCTTCTTACGGTAAGTCCGGATATTCCATCCGGTTCATCGGTGAAGGTGTCTTATTCCAAGTTATACACAGCTGTGGCTGATTTGTCCGGCAATGAAGCGGCAGCCTTTACGAATGCAACGGCTTCGGTAGGAAACGGTTCGTCTTCGGATACCGGGTTATACGGGGCGGTTGTCAAAGGAACCAAATTGACCTTGTCCTTCTGGAAAACGCTCAGCTCTTCCTATGTACCTTCCTCCGCGTACTTCTCGGTGAAGGTTAATAATTCGGCGGACCCGGCTACTAATATAACCGTCAGCGGCAATACCGTCGTATTGACCCTCGCCAAAGCGCCAGGCGTTGGCGATGCGGTTACCGTTACTTATTACGCAACTTCTACTAACAGCCTGCGCACGTCTGACGGCACGGTTATCAACAGCTTTACGAATGTGACGGTAGCCAATCAGACGACGCTTATTGATTCGCTGCCAGGCGGTTATGAAGAAGCAAGCGGTGGAGGTATTGGATTAACGACATCAATGGCCACGCAGACATCGGATATTTCGCCTGCCGGCTATACGACTACCCGTTATACGATCCAAGCCGATAAGCTTTCTACCGCTTATACGTCAGCAAGAAGCGCAGGAATCAGCAATGCGCGCGTTGTTTTCCAGGTGCCAAGCTCCGAGAGAGCGGCAGTTGTGGCCGTTCCGTTAACGGTATTGGAGACGGCTTACCGTTCCAGTAACGGGTCGTCCCTCGTCGTACAGTACGGAACAAGCTCGTATGAGATTCCGCTTAGCGCACTGGCCTTTAAGAGTATGGCTTCCCTGATCGGGTCCAGCTCTACAACAGGCAACCTATTGATTAAGATTGAAAAAGGTTCTAACTCGAACACCAGTGGCCTGGCTTCGGCGATCAGCAAAGCAGGAGCATCGCTCTTGTCGACGCCGATCACGTTCGAGACCTCGGTCGTGAATGGGACGACCGAAAAGAATCTATCGGAATTTGGCGGCTATGTGAAACGGAGCTTTGAGTCTCTGACGTCCGTGAATGCTACGAACAGTGCAGTGGTATGGCTGGATCCGCAAACCGGCAAGCTGTCGTACGTACCGACCACATTCTCGACGGAGAACGGTACGAATATGGTATCGTTCAAGCGGAAGGGCAACAGCTCTTATGCTCTGGTCAGCGGTTCATCGAAGTTTACCGATATCGGCTCGCATTGGGCGGGTTCAACGATCAAGATGATGTCGAACAAATTCATTATCGAAGGCCGTTCGGGATCCACAACGAAGTTTGATCCGCAAAGCTCCATTACCCGCGCGGAATTCGCGGCGTATATTGTTCGAGGCCTCGGTTTGTCCGGAAGCCGGAGCGATGCTTCGAAGTACAAGGATGTTGCAGGAGGAACCGCTACAGCCGCTTATATCGGCGCTGCTTCCAAAGCTGGCATCGTAATGGGCAATACCGACGGTACGTTTAAGCCAAATAGTCCGATTACCCGCCAGGAGATGGCGGTAATGATGTCCCGCGCGACAAAGGCTGCTGCGGTTACGATCTCGCTTCCACAGTCGGAAACGACTTACCTGTCCAAATTCAGTGACCGGACGAAAGTAGCGTCCTGGGCGAAAAGCGACCTGGCTAAAGCCGTATATATGGGCGTTATCACCGGCCAGACCGAAACCACCTTCGGCCCAACCAAAAACGCTACTCGCGCCGAAGCGATCGTTATGATCAAACGATTGCTCGAGTATGTAGATCTGTTAGGATGATTTAAATTTTGAGCCCCGTCGCAGATATTCTCGCAGCGACGGGGCTATTTCTGTCTTCTGGGCCGGTGGGGATTATGGTGTGATAAGACCTTGCAATGGTCTTAATGGTAGTGAAAGTAGCTAGTTTGGAGTGGATAAGACCCTGGCAGGGTCTTATTAATCGGGAGATGGCTGACGGAAGCAAGGAAATGGCGGGGATGTACGTGATAAGACCCTGCGAGGGTCTTATTGGCAGTGAAAGTAACTAGTTTGGAGTGGATAAGACCCTGTTAGGGTCTTATTGACCTAGAGGATGCTGGAAATGGTGGAACCGTGGGGTAGCACGGGAAGTTAAGGTCCCCAAGGAACCTTAAGTGTGGAAAAAAGTAAATAGAATTAGTTAAGGCCCTAGGGGCCTTAAGAGATAGAACCTGTGGGTCATCAGTGGGTGGTAGTAGGCCCACACGATGACCTATTTTCTTTCGGCCATCCCCCCAAGTGCTGGGGGATGGGGCAGGCAGAGGGGCGGAGAGAAAAGGTCATTCTGGAGAAAAGCATAAGCTTACGAAGAAGCTTTCTTTCAGAAAGCTTTTAAGTGCTCGCCTTTGCAGGACGAATTCTAACGATAGCATCGTTATAATTGAAAGAATTCGTCTGCAACAGCGATCGGAAGAATGACCTTTTCTCGCAGCCTTACCCTACCTTTTTACCACACTACAGCACGACTATCCTCCCATTTTTATTAAGAAATTTTTATACTCGGAACTTTTCTCCCCTTCTAATAGTCTATAATAGATAGATTAATAGATTAGGAGAGTTGCTATAACGATGAGTAAGGTACATAACAGCAAAGTCCGGCAGACGGGAAGTCTAGGCAAAAAGATCGCGGTTGTCGTAATCGGTGGCACATTGCTGGCTCAGCCAGTCTCGTCAGCTATATCTTTAGACTTGAATCCGTTCCAAGCAGGTACAGCGGCTGCTGCTACGGCAGAGCCATCCCTCAAGCTTCTTCAACAGTCGTATATTACGGCTGGCGCGCAAAGAATGGACTATCTCTGGACGACAACACGCAGCGGAAAAGCTGCTAAAGCGAATATCCATGTCATTCAAGTCGATCTCACCAATCCTTATGTGAACTTGAACACGATGAGCGGCAAGAACGATACCGTAGGCAAGCTGAATACGGTTATGAATATGACGAAAGAGAACGGCGCGGTTGCGGGCATCAACGCCGACGTGTTTATCACAACAACGGAAGGCTCGCCAATGGGCGCGCAGGTTACAAGCGGAACGCTTATGACCAGCCCGATGCAAATTAAGGGCATGTACGCTTTTGCCGTGACCAAAGACCGCAAGCCGGTCATCGACAGCTATACCTTCGACGGTAAAGTGACGTCCGCAGACGGCTCCAGCTTTACGCTGGCAGGGCTGAACCAGTCCGCTTATATTCCGGAGGGCGGTTCCTCGAACTACAGCCATCTTAACGCTCTCTATATTTACAATAGCGCCTGGGGCGGCGCGGAGCGCCCTAAGAACTCGTCTACGACTCCAACGGAAGCCCTTGTCGTAAACGGAGTTGTTCAGCAAATTTCGGACGGCAAGCCGTTAACCGGGGCGATCCCGGCAGACGGTTATATCCTGCGCGGTCACGGGACTGCGGCACAATTTATTCTCGAGCATTTGCAGGTTGGCCAGTCCGTAACATCCGATTACTCGCTCGTATCCGCCACATCCGGGCAAAAGGTAGATCCTACGTCCTTTGAAATGCTGGTAGGCGGACATACGATTCTCGTAAATAACGGTGCGGCTGCGACTTTCTCCCGCGATATTACGGGTGTAAGCGGCTCTTCCTACGTATCCCGTACGGCGGTTGGTTATTCCAAGGACGGTACAAAGGTTTATCTGATCACAAGCGAGGACTACGGTGACAGCACGGGGCTTAATCTGAAAGAATTGCAGCAGGTGATGGTGAAGCTTGGCGTATACAAAGGGATCAACCTCGACGGCGGCGGTTCAACAACGATGATTGAGCGTCCGCTTGGCGAGACTTCGCTTCGTCTGGCTCATTCCACGCAATACGATACAACGCAGCGCAGCATTTCCAATTCGATTGGGGTATTCACAACGGCACCGCAAGGCGATCTGAAAGGGATTGCGATTAGCGGTTCGAACGTTCTTTTTGTCGGACAAAAGACAACCTTCTCGGTAAAAGGCTATGATACGTATTACAATCCTTATACGGTAGACGGAACGAATGCAAGCTGGGGCAGCACTACGGGCGTTGGTTCGTTCAGCGGCAATACGTTTACGGCTTCCAAGCCGGGCACAACCAACATTACGGTAAAATCTGGCTCCGTAACGGCTACCTATCCGGTTGAGGTTATCGGCAAAGACCAGATTGCGGAGCTGAAGCTCGATACGGCGGTAGGCGTCCTGTCGAAGGGCGCAACGGTGTCCATTCCGGTAAAAGTTACCTTGAAGAACGGCAAAACCTACAAGCTGACCGGCGACTCGCTGCAATGGGAGTTCACTGGTTTTACCGCAACAACAAGCGGAGACACTCTTACGGTTAACTCCGTCAATCCGGGCACGACAACGGGCTACGCGATTGGCCGCTACGACGGCTATGGGACCATGCTTCCGTTCACGCAGGGCGGTTCCGAGAAAACGTTTGAGACATTCGAAAATGTATCCTATGCGATTAATCCGCAGGTGACGCCTGCTGCGACAACAACGGGAAGCGTGAAGCTGGTTACGGACCTTCCGGGCCAAACGTCAGGCAAAGCGCTGCAAATTTCCTATGACTTTAGTGCCGGAACCGGTACAAAAGCGGTATACGCGCAGTTTAACGGCAGCTCCGGAAAATCGATCGACGGCTCGCCGGTATCGATGACAATGGACGTATACGGCGATAAGAGCCTTAACTGGCTGCGTGCCGAATTCGTGGATGCCAACGGCACGGTCCACCTCGTAGACCTGGCGAAGCAGCTTGACTGGACAGGCTGGAAATCGGTTAAGGCCGACTTGTCTGCCAAAGGAATGGCGTATCCGGTTAAGCTGAAGCGCGTTTACGTGGTAACAACGCCGGACGGTCAGGATGAGCGTGCCGCAACAGGCGCGGTAGGCATTGATAACATCAAGTTGCAATATGCGTCTTCCACGACAACACCAACTAAGGGCCATATCGAAATGACGATCGGCAAAAAGTCGGCTGTTTCCAACGGCAAGACAATTGTCATGGAGGTAGCTCCTTTCGAGACGGGCGGTACGACTTATGTACCGATTCGGTTTGTTACCGATGCGATGGGCGTTACCCTGAAATGGGACAATAAGCTCAATCGCGTAACTGTTCTAAACGGTTCCAAAATGCTTGAAATGGTCATCGGCAAAAAGGAAATTAATATCAACGGCGCGCTTTCCCAGACGGAAGTTGCTCCAATGATCAAGAACGGAAGAACGTTGATTCCGATCCGTCTCGTTTCCGAAAAATTGGGTCTAAAGGTCACCTACGATAACAAAACGAAAAAGATTGCCATCGATTAATGGTGGACGAGCGGCAACCAACCTGTGTTATGATAAAGGGGAATAGCCTTTAACCAGGTGAAACGGCCTCGCTTTCCTTGGAGAGCGGGTAGTGTTTCATTCCGAGAATTCTAAGCGCTATTTATAAGGTGAAACTTATATATTCTTAGAATTTAAGAAAGGTTGCCGATTGTTTTGGACCAGCACATAGTCGATATTAATAGAGTGATTACGAATGCGATCTCCGTCATGGAGGACAGCAAACTGCAAATTTACGAAATATGCGAATCGGCGCGCCAGGAGCTTGAATCCCTTGGTCAAGAGCTCGAGATTGTACTGGCGGAAACGTTAACGACAATCGAAAGAGTAGACCAACTGGAGCAGGACTACCGGCGCGCTCGCATTCGGCTGACTGAAGTTAGCAAAGACTTTGTTCGATATAAAGAAGAGGACATCAAAACCGCCTATGAGAAGGCGACTCAAATTCAGCTCGATCTGATGGTCTACCGGGAGAAGGAAGCGTATTTGAAAACTCGCCGGGACGATCTGCAGAAGCGGGTCCGCAATGTCGAGAAGTCGATCGAGCGGGCGGAGACGATTGCCTCGCAAATCAATGTGGTGCTCCAGTATTTGTCCGGCGACCTGAACCAGGTATCGCGCATATTGGAGTCGGCGAAGACGAGACAGATGATAGGTCTAAAAATCATCGTGGCGCAAGAGGAGGAACGGAAGCGAATTTCTCGCGAAATTCATGACGGACCGGCTCAATCGCTTGCCAATATCGTGCTTCGAACAGAAATTGTGGAAAGAATGCTACTAAAGAAGGAATTTCAAATGGTGCAGGACGAATTATTAGATCTGAAAGGTCAGGTTCGTTCCGGACTGGAGGAAATAAGAAAAATTATTTTCAACCTGCGTCCGATGGCCTTGGATGATTTGGGTCTTGTACCTGCACTACGCAAGTTCGCCCACGACTTTGAAGATAAGACAAAGATCCGGACAATCTTTGAGCTTAACGGTAAAGAAGTCAGGATGCCGTCAGCCATGGAGGCTGGTGTTTTCCGTCTCGTTCAGGAAGCGTTCACCAATGCTCAGAAGCATGCAAGAGCATCCTTTGTTACGCTGGAGGTTGCTTTTACGACAGAGACGGTCACGATTACGATCGTGGATAACGGTATTGGATTCCATAGCGAGCAGGCGGAAGCCCATGCGCAGAACAACTCTTCTTTCGGCTTGATTGGCATGCGCGAGCGTGTGGATCTTCTTGAAGGGAGGATGGAAATCGACTCAAAATTAGGACAAGGGACGAAGATTATAATCAACATCCCAATTACCGTAGAGAGTAGAAAGGAGTAAGATGACGATGAACCAGGCTGCGCCGGGAAGTAAGCGCAAGATAAAAGTATTGCTAGCGGATGATCACCAACTTTTCCGCGAAGGACTTAAACGGATTTTGAACATGGAAGACGATCTCGAGGTCATTGGGGAATGCGGAGACGGCATACAAGTGCTCGAGTTTTGCAACCACACGATTCCGGAAATCGTGTTAATGGATATTAACATGCCAATCGAGAACGGCGTTGTAACGACCGAGAGGCTGAAGACGATTTTCCCTGATGTAAAAGTCATTATTCTGTCTATCCATGACGACGAAAGCTATGTATTCGAGACGCTCCGCAAAGGAGCTACAGGCTACTTGCTGAAGGACATGGAAGCGGAGTCGCTCATTAACGCGATCCGTTCCGTCGTGAACGGACATGCTTATATTCATCCGAAGGTGACTGGCAAGCTGATCAATCAGCTCCGCCGCATGACTTACCTCGATGAGATGGGCGTGATTTCGGGCGCTGCGGCTGGCATGGAGCCAGGCGTGAAGTTTATAGCGGGCGAAGACAATCCGCTGACTCGCCGCGAGGCGGAAGTGCTGCGTCTTATGGCGGAAGGCAAGAGCAATAAGATGATTGGCGAGTATTTGTTCATTAGCGAGAAAACCGTTAAAAACCATGTAAGCAGCATCTTG
Source organism: Paenibacillus glycanilyticus (assembly GCF_051200795.1). Classification (NCBI taxonomy): domain Bacteria; kingdom Bacillati; phylum Bacillota; class Bacilli; order Caryophanales; family Paenibacillaceae; genus Paenibacillus; species Paenibacillus glycanilyticus. The sequence goes on along the minus strand of NZ_CP195155.1, from coordinate 6,222,277 downwards.
CAAAAGATGGAGGTTGACGACCGCACGCAAGCGGTTATTCAATCCATCAAATATGGCTGGGTAACGCTGTAGCCGGGCTAGCTTTTTTCACACGCGAAGTGCGCTGGGCCTAATCGGCGCGCAGGAGGCGAGGGGCTCGATCGAGGGCAGACCAAAGCTGCATGCGAGAGGCAGGAACCCGGTGAAAAGCGGCCCGCCATCAGGCGGCCGAAGTCAGATCAGGTCTGGTTACAGGTGCATAATAGAGTCCCGTGTCGTAGACGCGGGATTTTTTGTGTTTTCTGGGGGATGGGTGGCAGGACATCGGCCCGAAGGACTCGATAAGACCCTGCGAGGGTCTTATTGGGGAAAAGAGTAGCTAGTTTGGGTGGGATAAGACCCTGGCAGGGTCCTATCGAATGAGAAGTGCGGTTGGGAGAGTGAATATGGCGGGGTGGTGGGCAGATAAGACCCTGCGAGGGTCTTATTGGGTAAGAAACTAGCTAGTTTGGTTGGAATAAGACCCTGGCAGGGTTTTATCGAATGGAAAGTTGGCGGTTGGGAGAGAGAATATGGCTGGGTGACGGTCAGATAAGACCCTGTGAGGGTCTTATTGGGTAAGTGAGTAGCTAGTGTAGGTGGGATAAGACCCTGGCAGGGCTTTATCGTATGGGAAGTGGCGGTTGGGAGCAGGGAAAAGGTGGAGTCGCGGATGGATAAGACCCTGGTAGGGTCTTATCCAAAGAGAAGATTGAACTTGAGCTAGTTAGACTCTAGGAGTAGCGGTGTGCAACTTGTAGGTATGGACTCGATGGACAGTGGCGTTTGCAGGTTGTAAATAATTTAAACTAACCACAGTTTGCGGGCATATTTTGAACTAATTGATAGTAATAGGCTTATATCTTTTGGCGTCACTGGTTTACGACAAGTTGTATGTAGCGAAGGATCTCTTTTTGCTGCAGGGATAGTTTCGTATCAGGCGTAAGACTGTATAGCTTGCCGAACAGCTGCTGAAGAAATTGCTGGCATTGGCGCGGCTTGCTCTTGATGTCGTCATAGGAGAAGCGGATCACTAACCAGCCGTCCAGGATAAGATGGTTCTGTCGCATCAGGTTGTCGGCGAACTGTCTGCGGTCAGCATCACGGAAGTGTGGACCGTATCCGTCAATTTCGATGCAAACTTTGTAGGGCTCGCGAAGAAAGGCATAATCGAGAAATCGCTGACCGTCCTTGTAGTCATCCACCTCGTATTCTGCATGCAAATGATCAAGCTGGCCAATAGCTGGCCACCAAACCTGCCTAAGAAATAAACCCTCCGCAAGACGCTCTTCGGATAATCTGCGTCTACGTTCGCTGCCACCGGATTGAAGCTGAGCTTGCAACCAGTGTTCATATGGGGCTTCAAGTACCTTAACCAGAATAATCACTCCTTTGGAAAATAAAAAAAGCACACGGCCCTCCCGTTGGTAACGGAATAAGAGCGGTGTGCTTCACACGCATGATTTCATTTGTATTTATTTTACAATAGACGCAGAGGCATGTCGATCACACATTTTGTCCCCCTTGTCCTTATGTCCGTAACCACTGGGCTCATAACGGCATATATTGTCACAAAGAGGAGGTGGCCGACCTGATTGCGATTTTTCTTCTTGTGATAGGCTGTTATGCTTTGGCCGCCGCATCGGTGCATGTGGCTTATAGGCTCAGGCGGGGCAAAGTCCGCGAAAGCAAGCATTATGTTCTTGTCGCTCATGATCAGCATATGAAGATGGAAATGTTTTTACGCCAGTTTTCTTCCTATTCGCGCAGAATGGGAACCGATGTTCAGCTTACGGTTGTGGATAATGATTCGGCTGACCAGACCGCTCAGATTGTTGACCGTCTTCGGCGGGAGAACGGGAATATTACGGTTTTTGCGGATGAAGGTTTGAAGGATCGAAAGCGCTCACAATCGGATGACGATTCGGCAGGTCTTATATGGATGCTTAGAAACGAAGGGATTGTAAGCAAGCCGGACCAGGCTATTCTTGTTGATTTGCAAAATCCATCGGATTTGTCGAAAATGCCGTTTTGAGCTATAATGGAAGTTAATTGGAAGCACGGAGTGAAGCACACCCCGATGATGCAATGGCATCATTGAGGTGTGCTTTTTTGCGTGCGCGGGGAGGGAAACGATTGAAAGCTTTTGTGTATGTCGTGCATGTTGGCGGGGGGTGGTCTGCTCAGATGACGATCGCGCCGGAAGTGGACCGGTTGTTTTGGATGGAGGAGGGGCTAGCGGAAGCTGTTAGGTTAGTAGATAGTCGCTATGGCGGGATGAGAAATAAGGATAAAGCGCGGAATGAAGCGGTCGAAATGAGATTAAGAGGGGAGCGGGCGGAAGAAGGCTGGCTATGGGAGGAGGCATTGCCATTAGGGGATGCGATTCGATGCGTGGAGCTTTGGGAGTGCGGTGCTGGGAGCGGTGTTTCGCGGGGCAGCAGCGGTGCGGGTAGTGGCGGCGGGCCGCTGGCTTCGCTCGCGGCCTGCGTGGAGCAGGCGCGCCGCGAAGCCGGCGCGCCAATGCAAGGGCCGGGCCCGCAGGCTGCTGGCGATGCCAGCCTGCGGTCCCGGCGGTGGGCGCGAGCCGCCGCTGACGCGGGCGGCTCCAGCCCCGGCACCGCGCGCGCTGCTGCTCGCGCGCGGGAGGCCCTGGCGGCCGCTGCGCAGCAGGCCGCCGCGGCCATGCAGGGCCGTGCGCTGCTTCGCAGCGAAGCGCACGCCCTGCTCGAGGGCGCCGCCGCCGATATGGGCGGCGCACTGCAATTGGCGCAGATGCTAGGCTGGCTGCGCCTCGCGGGCGCTGTCGCCGCCGAGCACGGCCGGCGGCGGCGCGAGTGCCGCTGCAGGCGATGCGGCAGCGGCGAAGCGCACATGCACCGCACGCCTTGCGCAGCGTGCGGGCGCATGTGCGCCTATTGCTCGGCATGCCTCACCATGGGGCGCAGCCGCGAATGCGAGCTGCTGGTGCTTGGCATGCCGGCGCTTCTATTAGAGGCCGACGGCTCCATCCCGGCCGACCTGCACAAGTGGCAGCTAAGCCCCGCACAAGCTGCCGCCACGGAATCGGCGCTTCAGTTCATCGAAGCGCCAACTAAGCCATACCAGCACCAACAAGATAAGGAGTTCCTCCTCTGGGCCGTCACGGGGGCCGGCAAGACGGAGATGATATTCCCGCTGGTCGAGTCGGTCCTCTCGCGCGGCGGGCGGGCGCTGATCGCCACTCCGCGCCGCGATGTTGTCATTGAGCTGGATCCCCGCATCCGCAGGGCGTTTCCGCAGGCACGGGTCGTTACTTTATATGGCGGCAGCGAGCAGCGCTGGGAAGAGGGAGACATTACGCTGGCAACTACGCATCAGTTGATGCGGTTCCATCAAGCTTTTGATCTCGTCATTATCGATGAGCTTGATGCGTATCCCTACCACGGCGATCCGATTTTGCATTACGCGGCGGATAAAAGCCGCGCGCCGCATGCCCCAAAGCTGCTGCTATCGGCCACACCTCCAACCGAGCTGCAGCGGCGGGTGAAATCCGGCCAGTTGCCCCATGCCAGAGTGCCTGTTCGCTACCATCGACATCCGCTGCCCGTTCCGGTTCTGCTTCGCACGCCGTCCGTCGCAAAGCTCCTTCAGACGAGAAAAATACCGAAAGCGCTGCTCACAGCCCTTAATCATTCCCTAAACCGTGGCGCTCAGCTCTTTATATTCGTCCAGCGGATCTCGCAGGTTGAGCCGATGGCCAAGCTGCTAAGCGTTCTGCTTAAGCAATCCGCCGTCGAAGGGACTTCGTCCCAGGATCCGGACCGGGCTGACAAAGTAAGCCGATTCCGCAAAAGCGGAATTCGAGTATTGGTCACCACAACCATCCTGGAGCGGGGGGTAACTATTCCGCGAAGCGATGTATATATTCTGGACGCGGACGGGCGGTTGTTTGACGAGGCCTCGCTGGTTCAGATGGCGGGGAGGGCCGGCCGTTCGGGAGATGATCCGAATGGATTTGTCTATTTTTGCGGCAGGGAGCGAACGGGCGCTCAAGCTGCGGCCGTCAGCCAGATTCGCGGAATGAACCGGATTGCTCGAAAATGCGGATACCTGCTCCCGGAGGAGCAGGCTAATTCATGGCGGTGGAGCAAATTATTCAAGCGTTCCAACTAACCTTCTTTTGACCGTCAAGCAGAAGCACTTATTTTCTCCTGCATAGCTCGTTGCCTTACGCCTATCCACTAGCTGCACTTTGATCAAATTGCTAAAACAACACCGGCAAAGGAGACCACTCATGCATGCGCCAATTCATCAAGCAACTATTTCAACGCTCTACCTCCGAGCTGCGTCACTCTTTTCATTTTCTGAATCCCAGTTCGGGAGAATGTCCTTTTTGCGGAAAAGGGTTAAAGCAGACTCCGCCAAGCTTGTCATCACCTCATTCCGATAGCAGGAAAACGTATCTCTCGTATCTCCCGCCTGCTTTTGCCCGTTCCGTCTGCTCCTCTTGCCTTGCGGCCATCCCCTGGCTTACTCCAATCAAATGCCGCGTTTGCGGCAGGGGGATCACTTGCCCCGACTGCAACCGCCGAACGGACGCCATGTTTATCGCGAACCGAAGCGCCGTCCAGTACAGCAGCGAGATGAGAGAGTGGCTGGCTCAATATAAATACCGCGGCAATGAGAGGCTGGAGCCGCTGCTCGCCCAAATGATGTTCCCGGCATTTATAGCCGTCACGAAGGAAGCGGAAAAACAAAGCTTTTTAACTCAACTCTCCCCAATCCCGATCTGGGATGCCGTTACTTTCGTGCCGGTCAGCTCGGAGCGGGCAGAGGAGCGGGGGTTTAACCAAGCCGAGCGATTCGCTTCTATTTTGGCCAATCAGCATCAGCTCCCATTGTATGATCTGCTCGTCCGGGAACGGCATACCGGGAAACAAAGCTTCAAGACCCGCCTGGAGCGAATGAAGGATACGCAGCGTTTGTTCCATGCCAACCCGCATGCAATGGCGCTTTTGCAGAACAATGTCCTAAGTTCCCCTATGAACGCTCAATCGCGGTCTATACGAATTCTTCTCGTTGACGACATCTACACAACCGGCAGTACGATTGGTGCCTGCGCTGCAGCGCTGCATCAGCATTCGGAGGTCCCGCTCGACATTTATTCGCTTACGTGGGCCAGATCCTAGCAGCAGAAAGACCTTTTGCAAGATTACTAGTGAAAAAAATCCCAATATCCGTTAAAATAACCGTAACAACCTTTTGATTGCTGGAATGGGGAATCGATGATGAATGTAGAAAACTGCCCTCGGTGCGGTAAGATTTTCGCGAAAAACTTCCGTGATGTCTGCCCTGCATGTATCCGTGAAATTGATAAAGAATACGAATTGTGCTCCACGTACTTGCGTGAACAAAAAGGTGCGGTCATAACGGAACTGCACGAAGCGACCGGCGTTTCGATTAAACAAATAACGAAGTTTATCAAAGAGGGCCGGATTTCGCTTCTGAACGCCCCTAATCTTATGTATCCTTGCGAAGTATGTGGTACGCTAATCCGCGAGAACAACATTTGCGGCAATTGCCGCGCGCGTCTCATTAAGGATACTCAACACATGTATGAAGACGAAGCGAGGAATGCGGCGTTGCGGGCAGATGAAAGAGTATCGTACAAAGGTATCGATAAATATAAAAACAGGCAAAATTAATGTTAGTCCCATAACTTGGCCTATTCATTTTCCAACTAGCTGAACCGATAATACTGTTAAAGGTTATCGGTTTTTTCTATTGTGGAACCAAAGAGGTGATTATTCATGAAGATAAATGAAACGAATCGGATCGGCGCATATAACCCCTACCAGAAGCAAATGGAACAGCGGATAGATGGTGCAAATAAGAAGAAACAGAAGGATATCGTAGAGATCTCCGCGGAGGCAAAGGAAATGCTCTCTACCAGTCAAACGAACAATCCTGAACGGCAGAAACGCCTGGAAGAATTGAAACAATCCATTTCTTCAGGAACTTACAAGGTAGATGCCGGCAAAATCGCAGACAAGCTGCTTCCATACCTGAAGGGATGATCCGTAGATGAACGAACATATCAGGCAGATTTTAGTCACCCTGCAGGAGCTGCTGGATGTGCATCGTGAGCTTATCCGGCATGCCAACGAGAAGACGGAAGCCATCCGCTCGGAAAACGTGGAAGCGGTATCCCTTATTACGAGCCGCGAGAAAAAAAGCGTGCAGCGTATCGTTGACCTGGAACAGACGCGTCTGCTTCAGGTTGGACGGTTTACGGTTGAACAAGGCCTACGCAATATGCGCTCCCTGAAGATGGAGAAGCTGATTCAAATGGTTTACCATGCGGAGCAGAAGCTGGAGCTTCAGCAGATTTGGCGGGAGCTGTCCGCCGCGATCAAGGAGCTTCAGGACGTCAATACGTTTAATCAGCAGTTGATCCGGATGAACCTGGACTATCTGCAATTTACGCAGGACCTGCTGCTTGGTGCCCCGGAGGACGAGGTTACCTATCACCGCGCCGTACAAGGAATGAATGTGCAGCGTGCTAGTCGCTATAATCTCAAGACTTAAGAGAGAGGACAAGATACGATGACATCAACATTTCATGGTCTGGAGACCGCGAAGCGGAGTATTTTCACGACGCAGACGGCGCTGAACACGACGGGTCACAATATATCCAATGCGAATACGGCCGGCTATTCCCGTCAGCGGGTTAATTTCTCGGCTACTCGTCCAATTGAAGCTTACGGTCTTACGCATTCTACAGCAGCTGGCCAACTGGGAACCGGCGTAGAAGCGGCTTCCATTACGCGGGTAAGAGACAAGTTTCTCGACAGTCAGTTTTACAGTGAGTATAAGTGGCTCGGGAATTACACGGTTCAGGCAGACACACTCGAGAAGCTGGAGACCATTGTGAATGAGCCAAGCGACACGGGCCTACAGACCGTGATCTCGAACTTCTGGAACAGCTGGTCGGATCTCAGCAAGACGCCTGAGAGCGCGGATGGCCGCGCCGTACTGGTTGAACAGACAAAAGCGATGATGGACGCTTTTAACTATACATACAAACAGCTTAACGATTTGAAATCCGACTTGACGGAAAACGCTCAAATCAACCTCGACAACCTTAAGTCGGTTTCTAGCACCATTGCCAACCTGAACGGACAAATTCAGCGTATTGAAGGCATTGGCGATGACGCTAACGATTTGAGGGACCAGCGTGACAAGCTTGTGGACGAGTTGTCCGGTTTGGCGAATGTGAAGGTGTCTGATTTATCTGACGGTTACACCATTACAATGGGCAACGTTACTCTGGTTGCGGGTAAATCCGCCGAAGGGTCGCAAGGATTAACGCTCGACGATATGACGGCTGCCATCGCGAACGGCGATTTGAATAACGGAGCCATCTACGGCACGATGCAGTCGCGCGATAAATATGTTCAAGGCTATGTTGACCAGCTGAACCAAATGGCCAATACCATTGCCAATGGAGATATTGAAGTTACGATTCCTAAAGGCTCTGTTCTTCCGGAAGGTACCGTACTTAACGGAGTTACGTATGTAGGAGCAAACCGTACGCTTACGGAAGACCTGAAAGTAACGGTTCAAGGTCTTAACGGCTTGCATCAGCTCGGCTATACGATGAACGGGGAACAAGGCGAGCCGCTGTTCACCGACGCGGATGGCAATACCGATAATTTAACCGCGGAAAATATTCAGCTCAATCCAAAGATTGCGGCAGACCCTACTCTACTTGCAACCTCTATGAAAGTGACCTTCAACGCCGATGGCACGGAGACGGTTGTATCGGGTAACAACTCGATGGCCGTTCTGATGTCGCAGGCCCGGGACACGAAGTTTGCGTTTGATGCTACGGACAAAAATACGATTAACGGATTCTTCCGCGCCGTTGTTGGCCAATTAGGCGTACAGTCCAAGGAAATGCAGCGGCTGCAAACGAATCAGCAAACGATCGTAGATCAGGTAGATTCCCGCCGTATGTCGGTGAGCGGGGTTTCCCTTGACGAAGAAATGTCCGATCTTGTGAAGTTCCAGCATGCCTATAACGCATCCGCACGCGTGATGACCGTTATTGACGAGACGCTGGATCGCATTATTAACAGCATGGGCCGCGTCGGCCTGTAATCGACTAGATAAAGCCGGAGGTGCAGCCACATGGCATTACGCGTAACGCAGACGATGATGTCTTCGCAGATGCTTAGCAATATCACTTATAATCTTAATAATATGAATAAGCTTCAGGATCAGATTTCGACCGGTAAAGCAATTAATAAACCGTCCGATGACCCCATTGGCATCACATTCGCTCTTCGCTATCGTGGTGAGATTTCATCGAATGACCAATATACAAGCAATGCAGATTCTGCATTGTCTTCTCTGGAATATATGGATACAACGATTGGACAGGCAACAGACATCGTTCAACGGTTTCGTGAGCTAATTGTTAAAGGCGCGAACGGTACGTTGGAACAGACGAGCATGACAGCCATTCAAACAGAGGTATCTCAACTGTATAACCAAATGGTGGAGATTGGTAATGGACAATTCAACGGGAAACAAATGTTTAATGGTGAGCAGACGGGTATTAAACCATATTCTACAATGGGGTTAGATCAGGTTACGGATCCTTTGGCTGATCCTCCTCAATTAAAAGCTTTTAGCAATCAGACCAATACGGGCAGTATCAAATACGAGCTGTCCCCTGGAATGACCATGGATGTGAATATAACCGGCAACGACGTGTTTGGTGCTCCGGTTACGGATGATTCCGATACGACAAGCGATAACTTGTTCCAGCTTATGCATCGTGCCTATGATATGTTGGGCTCTGGTGATCAGGCAGGACTATCTAGCCTTCTTGGTCAGATTGATACGCGAATGAACACAATGCTGACGGCAAGAGCTCAGATCGGAGCGCGGGTAAACCGTGTGGAAATCGTGCAAGGAAGACTTTCCGATGTGGATATTAACCTCCAGCAGATGCAGCAAAAGGTGGAGGACGTCGATATGGCTGCAGCTATAACGAATATGACGACATTGGAGAACGTATATCAAGCCTCCTTGTCTGCAGGAGCTAAGATCATCCAACCGAGTCTTGTAGACTTCCTGAGATAAGGTGGGTTAAATGGCTATAGGACAGATTCAAATTCAACAGCAGCCTGCCTTAATTGGGATTCAGGTAAGGCCGGCGGAACAGCATATCGAACAGCCTCAGGCTACGATTGACATGCGTCAGATTCCCGCGCAGCTATCGATCGAGCAGCCTATGGGGGTATTGGAGGTTAATCAGGACAGGGCTTGGGATGCACTTGGGCTGGCGAATAACTTGGAAGTATCGAGCAGAATATATTCGCAAGCCAAGGATATTGCGCTGCAAGGTATTGCGCGTCGCATGGAAGAAGGGCGACAACTCGCCGATATAGCGCATGTGAAAAGAAATCCTATAGCAAGCATATCTAAGGACTGGAGAATCGAAGGGCCACCAATGCCTATTACAGGAGCAGCATCCATTGATAACGTGGATCTATCCTTTACGCCGGGCAAAGTGCAGATTTCTGTTGAGCAGGGCGGTGTCGAATTAAACGTCACGCCTAACCGCCCCATTCATGAATATACGCCGGGTAAAGCGGAAATCTTCATGAGGCAGTACGCCTCCGTGCAGATTACACCGCCAAGCATCGACACGGTTTTATAGGATTTTACATTGTTCATAGAATTAGGTTTAATAACTATAGGCCTTATGCGTATCTTTATACGAGGCCTGTAGTTTTCTTTTTATATACTGAAGACGAAGAGGGGATTCGATTGACTACATACCAGTTCGATAACGGAATACCGGGCTTTGAACATCTGCAGCAATTTGTGTTGTCCGAAGTTGAAGGGGAAATGCCGGTCAGGCTGATGCAATCCGTGGAGGATGAGAATATTACGTTACTTATTGCCAGCCCCTTTTTCTTTTATAACGATTACGAATGGGATTTGCCGGATTCAGTCGTGCAAGAGCTGAAGCTGGATGACGAGAAGGATGTCGAGGTCTGGTCCGTTGTGACTCTCAATAAAGATCCGAATAAATCCACGATAAATTTGCTGGCGCCGATTGTATTGAACAAGACGACGAAACGCGGCAAGCAGCATATCATCCACGACCATGCTTATAGCTCAAGAGCGCCTTTATATCAAGCCTAAGGAGGAGCGTTATGCTCGTATTATCTCGTAAGACGGATGAGTCTATTATGATTGGCGGCAATATTGAGATTGTCGTGCTTGGAGTCGAGGGCGAGACGGTAAAGCTGGGTATTCGCGCCCCTAAGGATATTGAAATATTGCGGAAGGAACTATATGTTAATATACAGTCATCTAACCGGGAAGCGGCAAGCAGTCTGCTTGCTATTAACGACATTATTCAGCTGCTCAAACAAAATTGCTCAGACAAATAAAAAGAACAAATAAAAATAGAAAATTTTGTTTTTCCTCTATAAAAAATCCCGAATGCTGTCGATATAAATAATAAGCGCGGGGGAGGGGCGGCCGACCTTTTCACCGTAAGCTTCCGCAAGGATGCGGAACTAACAGACATTCAGGGAGGAAATAACAATGCGTATTAATCACAACATTGCAGCTCTTAACACTCTGAGCCAGCTGAACAACGCTTCCAGCGCTCAAAGCAAATCGATGGAAAAACTGTCTTCCGGTCTTCGTATCAACCGTGCTGGTGACGACGCTGCTGGCTTGGCAATTTCCGAAAAAATGCGTGGCCAAATCCGCGGTCTGGACATGGCTGCTAAAAACGCGCAAGACGGTATCTCTTTGATTCAAACTGCCGAGGGCGCTTTGAACGAAACTCACAGCATTCTGCAACGTATGCGTGAGCTGGCTGTTCAATCTGCGAGCGACACGAACACTGAGAAAGACCGTGGCGAGCTGCAAAAAGAAATGAACCAGCTCACTTCCGAGATTAACCGTATCGGTAACACTACGGAATTCAATACAAAGAAATTGCTGAACGGCGATCTTTCTTCTGAGAAAATTACTGGTTCAGTAACAACCAAAGTAGTTAATGATATTACTACCTTTAACCCAAGTTATGCAGTTGGCGTTACGATTAACGGTACTTCGAACCCTACATTTAAAGGTGCTGGGGGAGACAACCAAATTGATATTGCTAACAATGATGGTACAGTGTTTGACTGGAATACCGCTGACAATGGCACTTTAAAAGTAGAAAAAACAGCTGACGGTAATATCAAAGTTAGCCTCACTGGTGGTACTGACGCTGATGGCGATACACTCGATTTCTCTGATGAGTATGCTACTTTGAAAGATGGAGTATATACTTACGATAATCATGGTATTACGTTCTCGGTATCTGCTAAAGACGTAGCAGCTATGGCTACTGGCGATGGTTTTGATATGGATTTGGGCACAAGAGAAACCGCTTCGGCAGGATCTAATGCTGGCGCAATTGGATTGAGTTCTGATTACCAGTCCGGTGCAACATTTGCTAACGGTGCTAGCGTAATTGATAATCTTGCGGTTGATGGTTCTAAACTTGATCCAAGAGCAGCAACATTGGATATTGGCTATGATGGCACAGACCTGACGGTTACAGTTAAAGATGCAAGCGGTAACGCATTGAATACTGTAAAAACATCCGCAATTGCTTCTGGCAGCAAGTTTGACGCTTTTGGAGTTAGCTTCGAGTTTAATGCTGATTTTGATCCAACAGACACTTTTGATCTGAATCAAATTAAACTGTCCACGACTTCGACAACTGTTGACACAAAAGAAGATCATTCCGCTACTTTCCAAATCGGCGCTAACCAAAACCAATCCATGTCGCTGGGCGTTTCTGATATGAGAGCGTCTGCTCTGGGTATTACTGGTACGGGTACTGGCTTCTCTGCTGCTGCTAACGTTACTGATGGCACTGACAACAACAACGTTGAAAAAGCGCTGGATGTAACAACTGCTGCCGGTGCAGCTAACGCAATCACAGTAATCGACAATGCAATTGAGAAAGTGTCCGGCGAACGTTCCAAACTGGGTGCCGTACAAAACCGTCTGGAGCACACAATCAACAACTTGGGTACTTCTTCCGAGAACCTGACAGCTGCTGAATCCCGTATCCGTGACGTTGATATGGCGAAAGAAATGATGGAGCAAACGAAAAACTCGATCCTGGCTCAAGCTGCTCAAGCTATGCTTGCTCAAGCGAACCAACAGCCACAAGGCGTGCTTCAACTTCTTCGTTAATTTTAATCAATCTCAATCAAGAAAGGACCTTAGATTATCTAGGGTCCTTTTTTTATTAGTTGTACCCCTGCTGTATAATAAAAAGCTTAAAAACTGCCGATATAATAGATAACTATATTCCTTGAGGGGGAAATTCGGATGAATTCCAATATTTCAATTTCGGGATCGAATTTTCCATCAGAACGAACCGTCTCATCAGAATCAACAAGAAATGACATGGGGAATGGGGCTAATACAGATAGTTCGTTAGTGATGGCTATGCCAGGACAAACAACTCCTTCATTCACACGATATGAAGATGTAAAGACTGCTGAACAACGTGGCGAAAGATTAAGCGTTGGAGAGCAGCAGCTTGTGAAAAATATCGAGCAAGCTATCAAGGCGCTGCAAGGAAAGCAAACCGAGCTCGAATTTAACGTTCATAAGCAGACTCATCTTGTAGCAGTGAAAGTTAAAGATAAAGAAACGGGGGAAGTTTTAAGAGAAATTCCTCCAGAAAAATCACTAGATTTTATTGCTAAGCTATGGGAAATGGCAGGTTTGGTGGTAGACGAAAAAAGGTAATAATCAGGAGGGATAATACAAAATGAGCACGTTACGTATAACGGGCCTAGCTTCCGGCATTGATTATGAATCCATGATTACAAAGCTGATGGATGCTCAGCGGCAGCCTCTGGATAAATTAAATCAGAAAAAGCAGATTAACCAATGGATACAGGATGATTATCGAACGTTGAATAACAAGATTCTTGACTTTAAGAACGCAGCTTTTGATATGAAGCTTGAGTCCGGATATCTCGCTAAAACAGCAACTTCTGCTAATACGAACGTAGCTACAGCCTCCGGTTCAGCTAATGCATTTGATGGTCAATATACTCTTCAAGTCAAGCAATTAGCGGAAATAGCATCATTTAAAACGGGTATATTGCCTGGATCCACAATTGGTAAGGATACAACATTTACTCTTAATGGTGTTAGTATTGAACTTAAAAGCACGGATACGTATCAAGATCTAACGAATAAAATTAATGCTCAATCTGTGATGACTGGTGTTAAGGTAGCTTATGATAAGACGCTTAAGACGATGTTTTTCTCGACAACGAAGACTGGGGCAGACGCGCATATTGATCTTAGAGGAACGGATGTTGGAAGCATATTGAATCTGCCAACAACAACATCGGAGAAGATAACGTACGCAGGATCTGCGGAACTGAGTCTTGATAAAAAATTAACAACACTGAATGGAAAATCCTTTTCGTTAAAAGTAAATGGTTCGGGTGATCCTGTGACCTTTAACTTTAATTTTACTGGTAATACAACTGTTAAAGACTTTGTTGATTCTATGAATAAAGCATTGATAAGTACGGGTGTTAATGCATCTTTAGATAAAGATGGGAATTTAATTTTTGATAATCCGAACAATAGTCAAACAATTGAAATTGATGCTACTAATGAGACGAATGTCTTAAGCACTTTAGGCCTGAATGTTGCTTCAAGCACTACCAACACAGTTGCTTCTATTTTTGATGTTGGACTAAATGCCAAGGTATTGTTTAACGATGTTGAAGGAGAATATGATTCGAATTCCTTTACTATCGCTGGCATCAATATTACTGCAAAAGAGAAAAGTACCGATGCTATCAAGATTACAATTGCGCAAGACGTTGATACTGTGTTTAATAAGATCAAATCATTTGTAGATAAATATAACGATCTTATCAGCTCTATTAATTCGGAATTGTCTGAAGAACGCTATCGGGATTTCACCCCATTGACAGATGCGCAACGCAAGGATATGAGCGAAACCCAGATTGAACAATGGGAAGCCAAGGCTAAAAGTGGGATGCTGGCTAATGACTCAATTCTTACAAATAGTCTCATCAAAATGAGACAGGCATTATCCGCTTCCGTAAGTGGGTTGCCGACTGGTCAATTAAAAAGCTTGTCGGATATCGGGATCTCTAGCTCACTAATAAGCGGGTCTACCATAAGCGGTAGTTATATGGACAAAGGAAAGCTGTATATTGATGAAAACAAGCTCAAGCAGATGATCGCCGAGAAGCCGGATGAAGTTCTTAGCTTATTTATGGCTAATGATAACAATGATAAAACTACTGCAGGCGATGGAATCGCAACCCGATTGTATGATCAGGCAAGTGCGATCTTTAGTCAGATTGTAGACAGGGCAGGAACAAGCACTTCTGTCCGTAACACATTTGTATTAGGCAAAGAGTCATTGGAATATGACAAGCAAATCTCTGCTCTCCAGACCCGTCTAAGCGATATGGAGACCCGCTACTACAACCAATTCACAGCAATGGAGAAATATATTAGTCAAATGAACGCTCGCAGCAGCAGCATAGCATCACTGCTCAACTCAGGAGGTTAAAACCCATGCAATACCAACCGCGCAATCCATACATGCAGACTTCGGTTCAGACGGCTAATCCCTCTGCTTTGCTTATCATGCTTTATGACGGGGCGATTCGTTTCTGCCGTCAGGGCATTGAGGCTATCAAGGAGCACCGGAACGCTGACGCACATACGAGTCTAATGAAGACACAGGACATTATTAGTGAGTTCATCATTACGCTGGACCGCTCGAACCCGGTATCGGAGAGCTTGCTGCTGCTTTACGAATACTTCAAAGAACGCTTGGTAGAAGCGAACACTCAAAAGAACATAGAACCGGCCGAAGAGGTGCTTGGGCACCTGATCGACCTGAAGGCAACGTGGGTGGAAGCGGCCAAGCAAGTCAATCAAATGGCGGGACAAGCTAATGGAAGCTCTTTTACAGCGACTCATTCTACTGTCGTCTAATTTGGTTGAGCGGTTGGACAGCGCCGATCTGGAACAGTTCGACGAGTACATGCGGCAGCGAGAAGAACTGTTCCTGGAGCTGGAGCAGCTGGTTGTCCCGGCGGAGCAAATGGCCGTGCTCCGGCTGGAAGCCGACCGGTTAATTTCCATCGAGTCCGTTATCGTGGCGAGGATGGTTACGCTTCGTGACGAAGCGAGGCAGCAATGGGACAAAATCCAGCAGGGACGCCGTTCCCAGGCTAGATACGACTCTGCTTACGGCGGCGGAGACAGCCTCTTTTTTGACGCCAGAAGGTAGAAAATGGGGCTGTCTAAAAATAATGTATTCGCTTACAAGGAAATATTGACAATAGTGTGTCAATGGTGGTATATTCGACTTGTGGGCCATAACATAACTAAGACGCCTCACAGTATTTGAAGATGAAGGGACTGTTTATGTATGCAAGGTAAAGTTAAATGGTTTAACGCAGAGAAAGGTTATGGATTTATCGAGACTGAACAAGGCGGCGACGTTTTCGTTCATTTCTCCGCAATCCAAGCTGAAGGCTTCAAAACGCTCGAAGAAGGCCAAGCGGTTGAATTCGACATCGTAGAAGGCGCTCGCGGTCCACAAGCTGCAAACGTAGTCAAACTGTAATCATCTAGGCTGACTCATTCAGCCACATTATATGGTTCGATTGACAAGTGCCTATTCTAAGCTCCGGGAAACCGGGGCTTTTCATTTTTTGTAGCCCCTTTTTTAACTGTCATGATCCATAGCTTATCCACATATTAATGAAGAAACAGATTCAGGCCGATCCTTCGAATATATTATCTGAAAATTCATAATAAATAAAAAACTATTTTGAAATAGGCTCCAGCCTATGTTATAATAAGAATACGTAAAGGAGGAATGCCCCATGAAATACATCATTCGAGGTCATCGTATTCAAGTGACAGAAGCTTTACGAGAGTATGCTGTGAAGAAGATCAGTCGATTGGAAAAGTATTTTGAAGCTCCTGCCTCCGAAACAACCGTCACGTTGTCTGTTACCAAAGGCAAACATGCGGTGGAAGTAACCATCCCGCTGGTCGGCGTCATGCTGAGGGCGGAAGACAAGAGTGAGGATATGTACTCCTCCATTGATGTTGTGGTGGACAAACTGGAACGTCAAATTCGCAAACATAAGACTAAGATGAACCGTAAGTTCAGGCAAGAAAGTGGCGTCAAGGCTCTGTTCAAGGAAGGCATCAGCCAGACAGCCGTATCCGTTATGGATGAGGAAGACGAACTTGAGCTCGTCCGGACGAAGCGCTTTATGCTGAAGCCGATGGACGTAGAAGAAGCCATTTTGCAAATGAACATGGTTGGACATAACTTCTTTGTATTCTCCAATATCGATAATAAGGAAGTGAACGTTGTTTATAAACGAAGCGACGGGAAATACGGCCTAATCGAGCAAGTATAAATCTGAACCCAGCCATTATTTCACCATTCTTACTTATTAAATTGCCAATCACGGCCTTTTCTCCGACGGGGAAGAGGCCTTTTATATGGATGTATACCTGCTTATTGCTGGAAATGAACGCGATGCGTTGCGGGCGTCACGACAAACTGTTACAATTTAAGGCAAACAGGCGTATTTATGAAAGGGGAAGACCATGCTCGGACTAGTGAAAAAAATATTCGGTGATGCGAACGAGCGCGAGGTCAAGCGTCTCACGCGTACGGTAGAAGAAATTAACGGACTTGAGTCCAAGATATCGCCGCTGTCAGACGATGAGCTGCGTAATAAAACGGAAGAGTTCAAGGGGCGTCTTGAGAAAGGCGAGGATATTGACTCGATTCTGCCGGAAGCTTTCGCGGTTGTGCGCGAAGCATCGAAGCGTACGCTTGGCATGCGCCATTTCGACGTACAGCTGATGGGTGGTATGGTGCTGCACGAAGGCAAGATCGCAGAGATGAGAACCGGTGAAGGTAAAACGCTCGTTGCGACGCTTCCTACTTATCTGAATGCATTGCAAGGTAAAGGCGTACACGTTATTACGGTCAATGATTACCTTGCATCTCGCGACAGCCAGATCATGGCTGAACTTTATAATTTCCTCGGACTGACTGTCGGCTGTAACCTGCACGGCTTGACGCATGAAGAGAAGCAAGAGGCTTATGCCTGCGATATTACTTACGGAACCAATAATGAGTTCGGCTTTGACTATTTGCGCGATAACATGGTGCTGTACAAAGAGCAAATGGTTCAACGCCCGCTTTATTATGCAATCATAGACGAAGTGGACTCCATCCTGGTCGACGAGGCGCGTACGCCGCTGATCATCTCCGGACAAGCACAAAAATCGACGGAGCTGTATTATGCCGCTGACCGTTTCGTCAGCCGTTTGAAAGAGGAAGAGGATTACACGGTTGATATTAAGCTTCGCAACGTAACGCTGACGGAAGCCGGCGTTGAGAAAGCGGAGAAAGCATTCGGCATCGAGAACTTATTCGATCATGCGAACGTAACGCTGAACCATCACGTGCAACAAGCGCTTAAAGCGCATGTCATCATGAAGCGCGACGTGGATTACGTGGTTAACGAAGACGAAGTCGTCATCGTTGACGAATTCACGGGCCGACTGATGGCGGGCCGCCGTTACAGCGACGGTCTGCACCAAGCGATCGAAGCGAAGGAGCAGCTGAAGGTTCAGAACGAGAGCATGACGCTCGCGACGATTACGTTCCAGAACTACTTCCGTATGTACCGCAAGCTGTCGGGCATGACCGGTACGGCGAAGACGGAGGAAGAAGAGTTCAAACGGATCTACGGTCTCGAGGTTATTCAAATTCCGACAAACCGCGCTCTGATCCGTAAAGATATGCAGGACGTGGTCTACAAATCCGAGAATGGCAAGTTTAAAGCCGTTGTTGAGGAAATCGTAGAACGTCACAAGAAGAACCAGCCGGTACTCGTGGGTACAATCTCCATCGAGAACTCGGAGCGTCTCTCCGACATGCTGAAAAAGCGCGGCGTGCAGCATAAAGTACTGAACGCGAAGTTCCATGCGGAGGAAGCGGAAATCATCTCCCGCGCCGGTCAAGCGGGAGCGGTTACGATCGCGACAAACATGGCGGGACGCGGTACGGACATTTTGCTCGGCGAAGGCGTTCATGACGTAGGCGGTTTGCACATTATCGGTACGGAGCGCCACGAGAGCCGCCGTATCGACAACCAGCTGCGCGGTCGTGCCGGCCGTCAAGGCGACCCGGGCTCCTCGCAGTTCTATCTCTCCCTTGAGGATGAACTGATGCGCCGCTTTGGCGCGGAGAACATTATGGGCATGATGGACCGTCTGGGTCTTGAAGAAGACCAGCCGATCGAGAGCCGCCTCATTACGCGTGCCGTTGAGTCCGCTCAGAAGCGCGTAGAGGGCAGCAACTTCGATACCCGTAAAGTCGTCCTGCAATATGACGATGTTATGAACCAGCAGCGTGAAGTGATTTACAAGCAGCGCCGTGACGTATTGTACTCGGAGAACATCCGCGAGATCGTTATGGAAATGATCGTACCGGTTATCGAGCATGTGGTTGAAGCCCATACGGAAGGCGATATTCCGGAAGAGTGGGATCTGCAGGAAATCGCGGATTACGCGAACTCGAACCTTCTCCCTGAAGATACCTTCTCGAAGGACGATCTGTGGGGCAAAGAGAAGGAAGACATCATCGAGCTTATCAAGGATAAGGTTGTTGCTTATTACGATGAGCGCGAGGCTGAGCTTGGCGCCGAAACGATGCGCGAATTCGAGAAGGTTGTTGTACTGCGTGCGGTAGACAGCAAATGGATGGATCACATCGATGCGATGGATCAGCTCCGCCAAGGTATCCACCTCCGTGCATACGGCGGTACGGATCCGCTTCGCGAGTATCAGTTCGAAGGCTTCGAGATGTTTAAGGAAATGATCTACAGCATCCAGGAAGAAGTCGCGAAGTACATCATGAAGGCACGCGTGGAGAGCAACCTGGAGCGTCAAGAGGTTGCGCAAGGCCAGACGACGACCAACAGCCCTGCGGAAGCGGAGAAACGCCCTGCGAAGCGCGAAGAGCGCACGGGACGCAACGACCTTTGCCCATGCGGCAGCGGCAAGAAATACAAAATGTGCCATGGCATGGGTAAGTAACACCTGACCTAAGCTATTCGCATAAGGTAACATACACGGTTAACGCGCCGGTCAGCCCTTAAGCGGGCGAACGGCGCGTTTTATGCGGTCTGCACGGATTTACCGTGGCCAGTCCGCGCATACTTAATTTTGAGGTGAAGCTACGCGATGATAGAAACAAACGTAAAACAGGATTTGCGTGAAGTGGCGAAGCGGCTCCAAGAACTCAGGGGGTCTCTTTGACTTAGATCTGAAGCTGGAGCATATCGCAAACTTTGAAGAGAAAATGACTGCCCCGGATTTCTGGGACGACAATACGAAAGCGCAGGGCATTATCTCGGAGCTGAATGCGATTAAGTCGGTCGTTGAGCATTACGAACGGCTGAATACGGAATGCGAAGATCTACAGACATTGATTGAGCTGGCTGACGAAGAAAGCGATGATTCGCTGGAGGCCGAAGTCATTGGAGGCATTGCTTCCCTGAACGAAAAGGTGAACGGCTTCGAATTGCAGCTGCTGCTGAATCAGCCGTACGACAAGCTGAATGCCATTCTCGAGCTGCATCCGGGTGCGGGCGGTACCGAGTCGCAGGACTGGGGTCAGATGCTGTACCGGATGTACACGCGCTGGGCGGAGAAACGGGGCTTCAAGGTTGAAGTGCTCGATTACCAGGATGGCGACGAAGCGGGCATTAAAAGCGTAACGATTGCGGTCAAAGGCTACAATGCCTACGGCTATCTGAAAGCGGAAAAAGGCGTTCACCGTCTTGTCCGCATCTCGCCGTTCGACTCGTCAGGCCGCAGACATACGTCCTTCGTATCCTGCGACGTGGTACCGGAGATTACGGAGGATATTGAAGTCGAGATCCGTACCGAGGATCTGAAGGTTGATACGTACCGCGCGAGCGGCGCCGGCGGCCAGCACGTCAATAAGACGGAATCGGCGATCCGGATTACGCATATCCCGACAGGGATTGTCGTAGCCTGCCAGCAGGAGCGTTCGCAGATTCAGAACCGCGAGCGTGCGATGAACATGCTTCGTTCGAAGCTCTATGAGCGCAAGATCGAAGAGCAGCAAAAGCATCTTGCCGAAATTCGCGGCGAGCAGTCGGATATCGCATGGGGCAGCCAGATTCGTTCGTACGTCTTCCATCCGTACAGCATGGTGAAGGATCACCGGACTTCGGTGGAGACAGGCAACGTTGGCGCCGTAATGGACGGCGACCTTGATGCTTTTATCGACGGCTATTTGCGCAGTCAGATTCGTCACGACTAAAGGAAACGGCAAGTTTATATGCATAGCTTTGGGGAAGAGCTCCAACACTTATAAAGGTTGGAACTCTTCTTTTTTGTGCGTAATGAGAATGATGTACGTTGGAAAGTCATGCGCGGCATGAATAACATAACAGAGGTTGAACAACAGAGAGGCGGCATGGTGATCCATGGACAGCAAGAATAACGAAGTAAAAATTTCAAAACGCAACCGGCGTCCGGCAGGCAGGAAGGCGACGCCGCTTGATGTCGTCTGGAGTTTTTTGCAGGTCATTATCGGTTCGTTTATAGTAGCGCTCAGCTTTAATCTTTTCCTTGCACCGAATGGAATCGCTTCCGGCGGCGTATCGGGCATATCGATCCTTGTGCATAAAACGCTTGGCATCACGCCGGCCTATACCCAATGGGCGCTTAATATTCCGCTCTTCTTTGCGGGGCTGCTTCTGCTCGGCAAACGTTTTGCGCTAAAAACCTTGCTTGGCACAATCGTGCTTCCTTTATTTGTCCTACTTACGGCAGACTGGTCGCCTCCTACCGATAATATGCTGCTTGCGGCAATCTATGGCGGCATTGGCGTAGGGATCGGGCTTGGTATCGTATTTCGCGGGCGGGCTTCGACCGGAGGGCTTGATCTGGCTGCTCAGATCTTGCACCGGTATACCGGTATTCCGCTTGGGCTTGCGGTAGCTTGCTTTGACGGATGCGTGATCGCGGCGTCGGGCATATTTATTTCTCCGGAGGCGGCTTTGTATGCCTTGATCGGACTGTTCGTTACCAGCAAGACGATTGATATTATTCAAAGCGGCATTCCGCTGTCGAAGGTTGCTTTTATTATCAGCGATCATGCGGATCTTCTTGTCAATGCGATCCTGCATGACCTGGACCGCGGAGTGACGAGGCTGGACGCGCATGGCGGCTACACGAACGAGAAGCGTCAGGTGCTGATGGTCGTTGTCGGGCAGATGGAAGTAGCCAAGCTGAAGCAGCTGGTAAGAGCGGTGGATCCGGGCGCTTTCGTCATTATAAGCAACACGGCGGAGGTTGTGGGACAGGGGTTCAAATCGGAATAAATTGTACGGAAAATGACATCTTTTTTACATTGTATTAATATGAATACGACTGTATAATAATACGAAACAACGTAATATTTCCATGTGAACCTGATTCATGTACAATATAGATTTAGATGATCTACGTAAGTTGAATCCATGCTTCGGGTTCAACTTCTTTTAAGGGAGAGAACGTGTATGAGCGAGAAATTGAAGGTTGCGATCGTCGGCTCTACCGGTTATGGCGGTATTGAGCTTATTCGTTTGTTGGCTAGCCACCCGTTGGTGGAGATTACGTCGGTTATTTCCTCGTCCAGCGCGGGAATGCCGATTGCGGAATGGTTCCCTCATTTGACGGACATTCAGACGGCTTTACTTGATGACGTGGATCCGCAAGGGATTAAAGCGAAGGCTGACGTCGTCTTTACGGCAACGCCGGCCGGAGTTGCGGCTAAGCTTGCTCCGCAGCTGCTGGATGCCGGCCTGAAGGTCATTGACCTGTCCGGCGACTTCCGTCTGCAGGATACGGCTTTATACGAGAAATGGTATAAAAAAACACCGGCGGATGAGCAATACCTGAAGCAAGCTCTCTATGCTCTCCCTGAGATTAACGGTGACAAAGCGGAAGGCGCTTCGTTTATTTCGAACCCGGGCTGTTTCGTCACGTCCGCGCTGCTTGGTCTTGTCCCTGCCGTGAAGGCAGGCTGGATTGATCCGTCGACGATTATTATCGACTCGAAATCGGGCGTATCCGGCGCAGGCCGCGGTGCAAGCCTCGGTACGCATTACTCCGAGCTGAACGAGAACTTCAAAGCTTACAAAGTAAATCAGCATCAGCATGTTCCTGAAATCGAGATGGTGCTGTCTGAAGCAGCGGGCCGGGAGGTTGTGACTACGTTCACGCCGCATTTGGTGCCGATGACAAGAGGAATCCTGTCGACCATGTACGCTACGGTGAAGGGCGAGCATAATGCCGCTGATTTTATTGATCTCTATAAGCAATTCTATGAAGGCCGCCAATTCGTCCGCATCCGCAAGGAAGGCGTTCTGCCGCAGACGAAGGAAGTATGGGGCTCCAACTATTGCGATATCGCTTTTAACTACGATGAGAGAACGGGCCGCATTACGATTATTTCGGTCATTGATAACCTTGTTAAAGGCGCTTCGGGACAAGCGATTCAGAACCTCAACCTGATGATGGGCTGGGATGAAGGCCTTGGCCTGCAGTTCCTGCCGGTATATCCGTGATCCTGAACATATGGCGTTAAGAATTTTCTTTATACTTATAAAGTTTTAAATTGAGCAATTATTCGTACAAGGTGAAGGAGAAACGAGGAGAAATGGGACAGGTGCAACAAGCTAAAGCGCTGTATTCGGTCGTCTCGGACGGATCGATTACGACTCCTAAAGGATTCAGAGCCGGTGGTCTCCACTGCGGCCTGAAGAAGACAACCCGCCATGATCTTGGCGCAATCGTATGCGAAGTGCCGGCGGCATCCGCCGGCGTCTACACCACAAACGTGTTCCAGGCAGCGCCAATCAAGGTGACGCGGGAGAGCATTGAATCGGATGGCTTCCTGCGCGCCGTTATCGTGAACAGCGGCAATGCCAACGCGGTAACGGGCAAGCAGGGCGATGACGATGCTTACGAGATGCGTTCGCGTTTTGCCGAGTCTATTGGCGTGTCCGCGGATCAGGTTGCGGTCGCTTCGACGGGCGTGATCGGCGAGAACCTGAAGATGGATAAGGTGCGTGCGGGGATCGACGCGCTTCCGGCCAAGCTGGAGGCGGACCGCGATGCGGCGGACGGCTTCTGTCAAGCAATCCTGACCACCGACCTTGTGCAAAAAATGGTATGCGTCTCGGTTGAGATCGACGGCCAGACGGTACATATTGCCGGCGCGGCCAAAGGCTCTGGCATGATTCATCCGAACATGGCCACTATGCTAGGCTTTGTGACTACGGATGCGGCAATCGGCAGCGAAGCGCTTCAAACGCTCCTTCGCGAGGCGACAAACTATACGTTTAATATGATTACGGTTGACGGCGATACAAGCACCAACGATATGCTGGTGGCTATGGCAAGCGGCCTTGCCGGCAACAGCGAGCTGACGCCGGAGCATGAAGGCTGGACAGCTTTCTCGGCTGGCCTTCGTTATGTATGCGAAGTGCTGGCAAAAGCAATCGCCCGCGACGGCGAAGGCGCGACAAAGCTGGTTGAAGTGCAAGTGCATGGAGCAGTGAATGACGAAGCGGCTACGGCGATTGCGAAGACGGTTATCGGCTCTTCCCTGGTGAAGTCCGCGGTATTTGGTGCTGACGCGAACTGGGGCCGGATTATCGCGGCGGTAGGCCGCGCAGGCCAGCCGGTAAATCCGGATACGGTAGACGTTCGAATCGGCGATATCGTGACGCTGGAAGGCTCCCGTCCGGTTGCTTTCGACGAAGATGCGGCACTGGAATATTTGAAGGGCGATACGGTTGTAATCCGCGTCGACCTGCATATGGATAACGGCACGGCAACGGCTTGGGGCTGTGACCTGACGTACGATTATGTCCGCATTAACGCGGCATACCGTACGTAACGCTAGGGCAGAGGAGAACGGATTAACTTATGGCACAACGTTTTGTAATGAAATGCGGTGGCAGCACGCTGGCTGCGCTTCCCGATTCCTTTTTCGGCGAGCTGCGCGAGCTGCAAGAGTCCGGCGTTCATCCGGTTATCGTCCATGGCGGCGGTCCGGCGATCTCCGAGACGCTGACGAAGCTTGGCATTGAGACGGAATTCGTAAACGGCCTGCGCAAAACCAATGATGCTGTGCTCGACGTGGTCGAGATGGTGCTTGCGGGCCGAATCAATAAAGAAATCGTCCGTAAAATCCAGACAAACGGCGCGAAGGCGCTTGGCCTCTCCGGTGTAGACGGTTTGCTGATCCAGGCAAAGCCGGTGGCTAACAGCGCGGAAATCGGTTTTGTGGGGGATGTAACGGATGTGAATGCGGAAGTGATTGAAGGCGTTATGGCTATGGGCTATATGCCGGTTATCGCTCCGATTGGGATTGATGCAGGCGGTCAGCGCTACAACATCAATGCGGATACGGCAGCAGGGGCTGTTGCTTCCCATCTTGGCGTAGAGCAAATGATCGTAGTAACGGACGTTCCGGGCATCATGCGTACGGTAGACGGTGAGAAGAAGGTATTGCCTTCCGTCACCGTAGCCGAGATCGAAGAGATGATTGCAAGCGGAGAGATTTACGGCGGCATGATTCCGAAGGTACGCGCGGCGGTGCAGTGCATTCAAGGACGCGTTCGCGAGGTTGTTATTGTCAGCGGCGAAGAGCCGGGTGTTCTTAGCCGGGCCGTGCGCGAAGGCGGCGTAGGTACAAGAATCGTACAGGAGTAGAGAAAGGCGGTTAAAGTCGATGAGCGAGACGAAAGTAGCGGCAGCGCCCGAGCAATCCTTGCTGCCAACGTATGCGAGATATCCAATCGCGCTTGTGAAGGGCGAAGGAAGCTGGCTGTGGGATGATCAAGGCAACAAATACCTCGATTTCATGAGCGGTATTGCCGTAACCAACCTTGGCCATGCGCCTCAAAAAGTAAAAGAAGCGTTGATCAAGCAGCTGGATGAGCTGTGGCATGTGTCCAACCTGTTCCGCATTCCGAATCAGGAAGAGGCAGCGCATCTGATCACTTCGAACAGCAGCGGCGATGCCGTCTTCTTCTGTAACTCCGGTGCGGAAGCGAATGAAGCAGCGATCAAGCTGGCTCGCCGTTACCAGCAGAAAGTGCTGAACAACGGAAGATACGAAATTATTACGTTTGAATCCTCCTTCCACGGCCGTACGCTGGCAACTCTGACGGCAACCGGACAAGAGAAGGTGAAGGAAGGCTTTGCGCCTTTGCCGGAAGGATTCAAATATATCCCTTATAACGATATCGAAGCTTTAAAAGCGGCGATCTCCGATAAAACAGCGGCAGTTATGCTCGAATTGATCCAAGCGGAAGGCGGTATCTTCCCGGCGGATCAGGCATTTGTTGATGATCTGGTGAAGCTGTGCGAAGAGAACGGAATTCTGGTCATCATCGACGAGATCCAGACCGGTATGGGCCGTACGGGCAAATTGTTCGCCTATGAGCATTACGGCATCGAGCCGGATATTTTCACGCTGGCAAAAGGTCTCGGAAGCGGGTTCCCGGTAGGCGCGGCGGTTGCGAAGGAAAAGCTTCGCGAAGCTTTTGGCCCGGGCAGCCACGGCTCTACCTTTGGCGGCACGCCAATCGCGACGGCAGCGGTGAAAGCAACGGTTGAGACGATTGTAGGCGAGAACCTGCCGCAACGTGCGGCTGAGATGGGCGCTTATCTGATGGATGAGCTGAAGAAGGCGCTCGCGGGCAATTCGTTCGTGAAGGAAGTTCGCGGCCAAGGTCTGATCGTGGGAATCGAATGCGTGGAGCCGGTTGGCTCCGTTTTGACGGCGGCGCAAGAGCAAGGGCTGCTCGTCATCTCCGCGGGACCAAACGTTGTGCGCCTTCTGCCTAACCTTCTGGTGACGAAGGAAGAGATCGATCAGGCTGTGGCAACACTAAAGCAATTGCTGGCTAACGCGGTTAAAGCCTAAGGCTTGAAATATAAATAGAGGATTTAGGAGGGTTACACAATGGTAGATACAGTAAAGGAAGATTTGGCGGCAAGCCTAAAAGGCCGGGATTTCCTTATGCTTCTGGATTACACGCCGGAAGAAATCCGGTACCTGATCGATCTTGCGATTGATTTGAAGAAGAAGCAAAAGGCCGGCGAGATTTATCAACCGCTGAAGGGCAAGACGCTTGGCATGATTTTCGAAAAATCGTCCACCCGTACCCGCGTATCGTTCGAGGTTGGCATTTACCAGCTGGGCGGCCAAGGGCTGTTCCTGAGCGGCAACGACCTGCAGATCGGCCGCGGCGAGCCGATTCTGGATACGGCGCAAGTGTTGTCCCGTTACCTGGACGGCATCATGATCCGTACGTTCGCTCACCGCAACGTGGTGGAGCTGGCGCGCGGAGCAACAATTCCGGTTATTAACGGACTTACGGATCTGTCCCATCCATGTCAGGCGCTGGCAGATTACCAGACGATCCTCGAACACAAAGGACGTCTTGAAGGGCTGAAGCTGGCTTACATCGGCGATGGCAACAATGTTGTTCACTCCTTGATGATGGGTGCTGCGAAGCTGGGCGTTGATATTTCCATCGCGACGCCGGAAGGCTACGAGCCTGATGCGGATCTTCTGAAGCAATCGATCGACAACGCGAAGGAAACCGGCGCTCGCATTCACTTGTGCCGCGATCCGAAGGAAGCGATTGCCGATGCGGACGTGGTTTACTCGGACGTTTGGGCTAGCATGGGTCAAGAGTCGGAGCAGAAGGAGCGCGAGCTTGCTTTTGCCAACTTCCAAGTGAACGAAGCGTTGGCGAAATACGCGAAAAAGGATTACCTGTTCATGCACTGCCTGCCTGCACACCGCGGCGAAGAAGTCAGCGAAGGCGTTATCGACGGACCGAACTCGATTATTTTCGACCAGGCGGAAAACCGTCTGCACGCGCAAAAAGCGATTATGGCAGCAATCATGTAGCATTGAAATAGCTTTTAATAACTCAAAGGGGTGCTAGGAGAAATTATGGCGAAGGAAAAAATTGTACTGGCCTATTCCGGCGGTCTGGATACGTCCATCATCTTGAAATGGTTGAAAGAAACTTATGATGCTGAGATCATTGCTTTTACGGCTGACATCGGTCAAAAAGAAGAGCTCGACGGCCTTGAGGCAAAAGCTCTGGCAACCGGCGCCTCGAAGGTATACATCGATGACCTGCGCGCTGAGTTTGCAAGCGACTTTATTTTCCCGATGTTCCAAGCAGCAGCGCTGTACGAAGGCCAATACCTGCTTGGCACATCCATTGCCCGTCCTCTGATCGCGAAGCGTATGGTTGAGATCGCACGCGCGGAAGGCGCTACAATGATCGCGCATGGCGCAACAGGCAAAGGCAATGACCAAGTGCGTTTCGAGCTTGGCGTAGCCGCTCTTGCACCGGACATCAAAGTAGTCGCGCCTTGGCGTGAAGAGCGCTTCCGGGAAGAGTTCCCTGGCCGCGCGGAAATGATCGCTTTTGCCGAGAAGCATGGCATTCCGGTAACGGCATCGGCTTCCAAGCCTTACTCGACGGACCGCAACCTGCTGCACATCAGCTTTGAGTCCGGCATGCTCGAGGATCCTTGGTTCGATCCAAGCGCAGAGTCCAACGAAGAGATGTACGTGCTGAGCGTTTCCCCGGAGAGAGCTCCGGATCAAGCGGAATACGTAGAGCTTACTTTTGAAGCAGGCAACTGTATCGCGATCAACGGCGAACAGCTGAGCCCGCTGCAAGTGATGGATAAATTGAACGAACTGGGCGGCAAGCATGGCGTAGGCCGCGTGGACATGGTGGAGAACCGCTTCGTTGGCATGAAGAGCCGCGGCGTGTATGAGACACCGGGCGGTACAATCCTGTTCACGGCACACCGCAAAATGGAATCCCTGACCATGGACCGCGAGGTGATGAACCTTCGCGACTCCCTGATCTCGAAATACGCGCAGCTCGTGTACAACGGCTTCTGGTTTGCGCCTGAGCGTCTTGCGCTTCAAACGCTTGTAACCGAGTCGCAAAAGAACGTAACGGGCGTTGTCCGCCTGAAGCTGTACAAAGGCAATGTAATCGGCGCCGGCGTGAAGAGCCCGGTGAGCTTGTACAATCCGGATATCGCGACAATGGAAGCCGATCCATCCCAAGCGTACGATCAAGGCGATGCTACAGGCTTTATCCGCCTGAACGCTCTTCGTCTGAAAGTATCGTCCGGCGTAGAACAAAGCAAGAAATAATATAAACCGAATATTCATCTAGGCCGTTATGTGCGATGCATCTAGCGGCCTTTATGGCAATTTCGGGAGGGAGTGTACCAAGTGAGCAAATTGTGGGGCGGACGGTTTACGAAAAAGACCGACCAATTGGTAGAGGAATATACGGCATCCATTATGTTCGATAAAGAGCTTGCCGAAGAGGATATCCAAGGCAGCCTGGCGCATGTAACGATGCTTGGCAAGCAAGGCATTTTGCCTGCGGACGACGTTGAGGCGATCAAGGACGGCCTGCACCGCGTGCTGCAGCGCATCAAACGCAATGATATCGAATTCTCCATTTCCGATGAAGACATTCATATGAATATCGAAAAAACGCTGATCGACGATGTTGGCCCGGTAGGCGGCAAGCTTCACACCGGCCGCAGCCGTAACGACCAAGTAGCAACGGACATGCACTTGTACCTGCGCAAACGCGTCGTTGAGTTCGTGGACATGCTGCAGAAGCTGCAATCGGCGCTGATCGAGCAAGCGAAAGCCAACATTGACACCATCGTGCCGGGCTACACGCATTTGCAGCGTGCGCAGCCGATTCTGTTCGCTCATCATCTGATGGCTTACGTTTCGATGTTTGGCCGCGACCTGGAGCGTCTGCAGGACAGCTACAAGCGCATCAACATGCTGCCGCTGGGCGCCGGCGCTCTTGCGGGAACAACGTTCCCGATCGATCGCCATTTCGTCGCTAACCAGCTGAAGTTCGACCGCGTATACGAGAACAGCCTGGATGCGGTAAGCGACCGCGACTTCATCCTTGAGTTCCTGTCCCACGCTTCCATCATTATGATGCACCTGTCGCGTCTGAGCGAAGAGCTGATCCTGTGGTCGAGCACGGAGTTCCGCTTTGTTGAGCTGGATGACGCATTCTGCACGGGCAGCAGCATTATGCCGCAGAAGAAGAATCCGGACGTGCCGGAGCTTGTCCGCGGCAAAACGGGCCGCGTCTACGGCAACCTTGTTGGTCTCCTGACGGTGCTCAAATCGCTGCCGCTTGCTTACAACAAGGATATGCAGGAAGACAAGGAAGGCATGTTTGATACAGTGAAAACGATGCAGGGCGCGCTTCAACTGTTCGCTCCGATGATCGCTACCATGAAAGTGAACAAAGAGCAGATGCGCCAAGCCGTTAACCAGGACTTCTCGAACGCAACGGACATCGCCGACTTCCTCGTTGGCAAAGGCCTTCCGTTCCGTCAAGCGCATGAGGTTATCGGCAAGACGGTATTGTACTGCATCGAGCAGAACAAATACCTGCTTGACCTGACTTTGGAAGAGTTCAAGCAATTCTCGCAGCTGTTCGACGAGCGCATCTACAACGTTCTTCAGCCGGAGCAAGTCGTTAATGCTCGTAACGTCTACGGCGGCACGGCAAAAGTACAAGTCGAGGCGGCAATCGCCCGCGCCGAGCAAGTACTGGAGCAAACCGCGGCTTGGGTAACCGAATTCGCTGAGAAGAGCCGTTAATTCGCAATAAAGTTAGCAAAAAGCTCCTGGCCCCGCCATCCTGGCAGGGTAAGGGGCTTTTTTAGTTCCCGCCAAGTGCCCGCACCCTCATGAGGTGGCTACATTGGATTTACTCCAGTAAAAATGACCGATAAGGAATAGAGGGACACGCTACGTTGGATTGGCTACAGTAAATTTTGTCTGAATGGACTCGAATCGTCCAATTCAACAGATTTTACTGTATAGAATCCAACGTAGCTCAAATTTTAAGCTAAAATACCGTATTTCGCTGTACAAAATCCAACGTAGTAACTTTTAAACATTACTCCTTCTACAACAAAGACAATAGTGCTCTCTCGGTTAGTTCATAACGCCTGATTTGCGTACCGCGTGTGATTGGCTTAAGCAACCCTTTGCTAGAGAGCGCCTGCAGCTTATTTCGAGCCGTCCGAAAATCAACCTGTAGATAGTCGGTAATATCTTTAGGGCGAATTGGCCTGCTTAGCTGAAAGGCATATCGTAATATTTCTTTTTCGAGTAATAGAACCGGATCTGGAGAAGGAGCTCTATGTATGAGACGTGGATTAATAAATAATACCTTGGAGCAGCATTCTGCATATCTCAGGCCGATTCTGAACATCATCAAAGGAAAAATGGATCATGGTCCAGCCCATTCCCTTTAAGAACGTATCCCGATTCAACGAATAACTGAACTTCTCCCGGTCCATATCTTTGACATGGCTTTGAAAACCGTCGCATTCAATGCCAAATTTGCCGTAAGGCGGCAGAAAGGCAAAGTCCAAGAATTGCGACTTGCGATTCCATCGTACACCTCATATTCGGGATGCAAGTGCTCAAAGCTGCCGAACAACGGCCACCATATGTTTTGCAGAACCAGCTTCTCCGCAAAGTTATGTCCACGCGCCAAGCGTCCCTTTCTTTCGCCACCTCTCAATTCCAAATGCCTTGCGAGAAACTGTTGGTGCGCTTCTTCAAATTCAATCATCCTATTCCCTCCTTAAAACATAAAAAACGCCCTCAGCCAAAAGGCTAAGGACGTTCTTCGTCTGCCAATAGATTACCATATTATTACCAATGTGAACAGACACCTCTCTATGAGAGCTCTTACGTTGGATTCACTACAGTAAAATTAGCAGAAAACGATGGTGGGACACTGCTACGTTGGATTTTCTACAGTAAAAGTAGCCAAAATGAGCCCATTTCGCCTCAAAAAGTCAAATTCTACTGTATCCAATCCAGCGTAGCGTAAATCCCGAACGAAATCGCCTCTATATACTGTACGAATTCCAACGTAGCCCGTAAAAGGTGTGATGCCAAGATCAAAGCCAAGACTAGCCTATGATAAAGAAAGTGCAGATGCAAACGCTAGGGAAGACCAACATCAGGACAAGAGCCAGTGCCAGACTAGTGCCAAGAAAGACAGAGGTTAACGTCAGGCGAAGGCCTGCTAAAGACCGCAAGTAAAGCACGGCCATCTGGCCCTGCCCAACCTTATCAAATCCCATCCTCAACCACGCCGCCGGAGCTTTGCGAGCCGGACGAACCGCCGGCGCCTGCGGCGACGTGAACAACGATTGGCTGCGCTCTGTACGTGTCATGCGAGATCCTCTCGCGGGAGACCTGTTTGCCGTCCTTGTACATCGTGCGGTACGTATCCACGACATAGCCGATGGAGCCTTTCTGAACGGTCACGCTTTGACCGGCGCCAAGCGATTTATCCGTTACCTTTTGTACGGCTGGCTGCACCGTCTTGACGATGCTAGAGTCAATGTCGTAGCGGATATCCTCCGGCATCGTGCCGAACAGCTTCACCGTCAGCTTGCGGTTCTCCACAACCGTACGGATGATCAATTGCTTGCCGGTCGAGTTGCGGAAGCGGAAGTCGATGGAGCCGGACGCGAAGGTCGCATCCTGGCCTTTCGGCAAATAAGCGACCGGAAGGGAGTGATTGCGCCGTTCAACGATATCAATCCCCGCCGTGCGGATAATTGCATTGTACAGCGTGCTGGATACTTGGCAGATCCCGCCTCCGATACCCGGTACAAGCTTGCCGTTAGAAATAACGGGCGCTTCCTTATAGCCGAATTCTTTTTCGGTCTTGGCTACAACATCTCCGTAGGAGAATACTTCGCCGGGTTCAAGCACCCAGTCGTTTAACGCCTTGGCTGTAGAGGTTACGTTATAGGCCCGGCCTTCGGCGCTTGTCGCAAAGTCCGTCGTGAACTCCATGATTTTACGGTCGATGCCCTCATCCTTCAGCTTCTCAAGCGTGATCTCCGGATGAACCGTCTTTACGCCAAGCTGAACGGTCAACGCCTGCTCCGGCTGTCCGCCGAGCTGACTGTCGGGCACGGTGATCCATGAAGCGACCTTTTCCTCGAGTGGAGTAACGTCGATCCGGTAAGCGTCGGTATGGGCGGTATAGACGACCTCATCGTTGTCCGTTATTTTACGCGTGGCATTGACGGGCTTATTGGAGTCAATCCAGTCGAATTCCGAGCGGACAAGCTTGTCGAAGACGGCCGGATCATAGCTTTGCTTCAGCTCAAAGGAAGTAGGGAAATGATAGCGGAATTTCGAGCGGGTCCATACATTTCCGGCGCGAAGCTTTTTAAGCTCCTCCTTCACCCCGACAAATTCGGCGTTATAGCCAATCTCTGCCGCCTTCCACGTTTGACTGCCTTCCGCTTTGGCTTCGGCATTTCCCTCGACGGTAACCGTACGGCTATCCAGCTGCTGTTCGTATTGGTCCAGCTTTTTCAGAGCATCGTCAATGGACAGCCCCCCGATATCTACCCCTCCGGCCGTAACCTTCTCGGGTACGGTATCCTGCCCGGAATAATAGGATAGGGCGCCGTAGCCGACGGATGCGACCAAGAGCAGCGCAAACACGATAATGACCCACAAGTGCAGCTTTTTCCACATGATAAGACCACCCTTTCCGTTCAAAAATGGCAATGTTTCATGTATATGCAGGAGTTGAAGGGTACTTGTCATTTACCCGTTATTGTTCAAATTCGCCAATAGACGACAAGCCCTGTTTGTCGAAAAACAGGCATATTTCCAGGGAAATCAACGGTGAGAACGTTTATGAGAATTGTGAAAAATGAGGAAATAAGACCCAAAATGAAGGATTTCGTATATCCCTGTCGAATAACTAAGACTGATAAAAAACAGGATGTGATAATGTTGATAGAGATGCAAGACATATGGAAGACTTACACCGACGGTACTCACGCCCTGCGCGGCGTATCCGTTCGAATAGATCGCAATGAATTCGTTTACCTCGTCGGCCCGTCAGGCGCCGGCAAATCTACCTTCATGAAGCTGATCTACCGTGAAGAAGTGCCTACGAAAGGCCAAATCTCCGTCAACGGTTTCAATATTGGCAAGCTCAAACCCCGCAAAATCCCGTACGTTAGACGCAATATCGGCGTTATATTCCAAGATTTCCGGCTGCTTCCGAAGCTGACGGTCTACGAAAACGTAGCCTTCGCCATGGAAGTTATCGAAGCGCCGCGCCGTCTCATCAAGAAGCGGACGATGGAAGTGCTCGACCTTGTCGGACTTAAACATAAGCATGCCAGCCTTCCGGCCCAGCTGTCCGGCGGCGAACAGCAGCGCGTCGCTATCGCGCGCGCGATCGTTAATAACCCAACCGTGATCGTAGCGGACGAGCCGACGGGCAACCTTGATCCGGAGACCTCATGGGGCATTATGAACCTGCTCGAGGAGATCAATTTCCGCGGCGCGACAATCGTAATGGCTACGCACAACAAAGAAATCGTGAACACGATGCGCAAACGCGTTATCGCCATCGAGAACGGCAACATTGCCCGTGACGAAGCTAGAGGGGAGTACGGGTATGAGAATTAGCACGCTCCTCCGCCACTTTCGGGAAGGCTTCAAGAACATCATCCGCAACGGGTGGATGTCCTTCGCTTCGATCAGTTCGATCTTTTTCTCGCTCTTTCTGCTTGGCGTATTCGTCTTGCTCGCGCTGAACATCAACAGCATGGCCTCGAATATCGAGAGCCAGGTGCAAATCCGCGTCTACCTGCAGACCGATATCGATCAGCAGAAGACTAACGAGCTGGAGAACAAAATCCGCAAGCTCTCCGACGTCAGCAAAGTCGAGTTCGTGTCCAAGGAAGAGGGACTTGAGCTGCTCCGGAAAAATCTCGGCAAAGACGGCGACGCTCTCTTGGACGGCTACGACAAGGAAAGCAACCCGTTGCCGGATTCTTTTACCGTCGAGGTGTTTGATCCTCAGAACATAGCTGTCGCGGCAAGCGAGATTTCGGCGCTGAACAACGGCGATGAAGCGAAGCCGATTACAAGCGTCAAATATGGCCAAGGCACGGTAGAGAAGCTGTTCAAGATTACGAACGCGATCCGTAACATCGGTCTTGTCATTGTTATCGGTCTAGGCGTAACCGCGATGTTCCTGATCTCCACAACGATCAAAATGACGATTCTGGCAAGACGGCGAGAGATTGGCATCATGAAGCTGGTAGGGGCGACGAATTCGTTCATCCGCTGGCCGTTCTTCGTGGAAGGCGCCTTGATCGGGCTTGTGGCTTCGGGCATTACAACGATCGTTGTGTTGCTGGCTTACACGAAGCTGGTGAGCATGAATGAGATGGAATTGGGACTAATGATGATCAAGCTTATACCGGTAGAGGAATTGGGATGGAAAATCACCGTTCTGCTGATGGGCCTCGGTACCTTGATTGGCGTCTGGGGAAGTACGTTATCCGTTCGAAAATATTTGAAAGTGTAGGTGACCGCGCAGGTGAGTGTGAAAAAAGGGTTTATCGTCCTAACGATGTTGACTGTATTTTTGTTGCAGCCTGTTGGCGGAAATGCCGCATCCTCCATAGATAAAATCAACAAGGATCTTGCCGCGGCAAAGAAACAGATTGAAGAGGCGCAGAAAATCGCCAAAAATGCCGATGCCAAGAAAGCGGATATTGCCGGGAAGAAGGAAGATGCCCAGCAGGCTATCCTTAAACTAAATGCGCAGTTGGATCAGGTTGCGGACAACCTCAACTACGTGCAGGACCAAGTGGATACGAAGGAAGCAGAGCTTCAGAACGCTGCCAAAGAGCTGGACACGGCCATTGAACAGGTGAAGGAACGGGACGAGCTGCTTCAATCCCGCCTGAAGCTGATGTATGAGAACGGCGCGGTTTCATACCTTGAGGTATTGTTCAGCGCCACCAGCTTCTCGGATTTTCTTGACCGGTTTGATTCGCTGCACTCCATTCTGAGCCAGGACCGCACGATTCTCGAGCAGCACAAGAAGGATCAAGCGATGGTAGAGGAAAAGAAAGCTAACGTCGAGACGGCTCTTGGAGAAGTCAAGACGATGTATACTAAGCTCCAGAAGTATAAAGGGGAGCTGGATGAAAAAGAGGGAGAAAAAGAAGTGCTGATCGCGAGCTACAACAAGGAAATGGAAGAGCTCGAGGATATCAGCGAGGAGCAGGAGCAGCAGCTGCTTGCCCTTGCGAAGAAAGTATCCGATCTGAACAAGAAGAAAAACGCGATCAAAAAGCCGTATTCCGGCGGAAAACTGGGAATGCCGCTTCGCAGCAACTACCGGATCAGCTCGAACTTCGGTTACCGGATCCATCCGATCACCCATGTGAAGAAGCTTCATGCCGGCATTGACTTTGCGGTTCCGCAAGGCACAGATGTTTACGCCGCTGAATCGGGTGTCGTTATCGTTGCCCAAGTATGGAGCGGTTACGGCAATACCATTATTATCGACCATGGCAACGGTCTATGGACGTTGTACGGCCATCTCCGCAACGGCGGTATTATGGTAGAGAAAGGCCAAAGCGTGAAGAAGGGCGAGAAAATCGCGGAGTCCGGCAATACCGGAGATTCCACTGGACCGCATCTTCACTTCGAAGTCCGGAAAAACCAAGTAGCGGTTGATCCGGCGGGCTATTTGAAATAACTTTTGCTTGGAAGGCATACCGGGAGAACGGAATTGTTCCGTTTATTCACGAGTATGCCTTCTCCTGCATTAGGAAGAGTTGTAAATAAATACGGACAACTTATCATATACTAATGAGGTTCACTTCAAAACAGGTTAGCGTTAAGGATAGGATGGTGTCGAACGTGTACTTTAAAGGAAGAACCGTATTTGTCCTTCTGCTGATGACGATGGTGGCATCAGTGCTCGTAACATTAACGATAGGCGATCAGGTTTTCTGGGCGTCTAACGGGAAGCAGGCTTCCGTGTCGGCTGCCGCGGCTAGCGAAGGAAGCGGGCTCAGCAAGAAGGAAGAATCGAAGATTAATGCGGTTCTGGGGTTAATCGAAACCAAATATTTCAAGGATATCGACCGGGATGAGCTGGTGGACGGGGCGGTCAGAGGGATGATGGAATCGCTTGACGACCCTTACTCCGTCTATATGGAAAAGGATGTCGCCAAGCAATTTTCCGAGTCTATTGAAGGGTCGTTCTCGGGCATAGGTGCCGAGGTTACGCTCGAAAAAGGCAAAGTCGTGGTTGTCGCGCCTATCAAAGGCTCGCCGGCGGAACGCGCCGGGCTGCTCGCCAAGGATATCGTCTTATCGGTCAACGGCGAGAAGCTGGACGGCTTAACCTTGAATGATGCAGTTGCGAAGATCCGTGGTCCCCGGGGGACAAAAGCGAAGCTTCGGATCGAGCGTGCAGGCAATACCCAGCCGATTGATCTCATCCTTGTCCGCGACGACATTGATGTGGAGACGGTGTACGCGAATCTGCGTAGCGACGGAGTAGGCGTGATTGAGATCCGCCAGTTCTCCCTTAACACGGCGGACCGTTTCAAGGAAGAGCTCGCCAAGCTGGAGAAGCAAGGCATGAAAGGTCTTGTTATTGACGTGCGCAACGATCCGGGCGGCATCCTGCCGGTTGTGGTTGAGATTGCTCAACAGTTCATACCGAAGGGTGAAACGATCGTGCAGGTCGAAGACCGCGACGGTCACCGCGAGAAAACAACCTCGCAAGGCGGCGGCAAGAAGTATCCGATTGCCGTTCTGATGAACAAAGGCAGCGCGAGTGCTTCCGAGATTCTCGCCGGGGCTTTGCAGGAGCGGGCGGGGGCAGCTCTTGTCGGGGAAACCTCTTACGGCAAAGGAACGGTACAAGTTAGCTATAACAAGACACTTGGGGATGGCAGCCTGGTGAAAATGACGATTGCGAAGTGGCTGACGCCGGACGGCAATTGGATTCACCAGAAGGGCATCAAGCCAACCGTGGAGGTACAGCCGCCGAAGCTGTATACGGTAGCAAGGCTTACCTTAACGGAAACCTTGCGCAAGGATATGCTGGGCGAGCAGATTCGGAATGCGCAGGTTATGCTGTCCGGCCTTGGCTACGCGACGCAGCGGGAGGATGGCTACTATAACGCTTCGACCGAACAAGCCGTGAAGGATTTCCAGAATGCTTCCGGACTTCCGGTTACAGGCGAGATCGATACGAAGACGGCGTCGTCCTTGGAGCAGGCCGTAGTGAAATGGATCAAAGATCAGAAGAACGATAAACAACTGCTGGAGGCAATCCAAGCGGTCAGCAGGAAATAAAGAGGAAACGGCGAATTTATAAAAGGTTGGCTCTAAAGCGGAGTCAGCCTTTTATTTTGGATGAGGATGGGAGTGTAGCGATTGGATGCAGCCAATGCTTTACTAGACCAGTTCGGCCGGGCAATTGTACATTTGCTTGCGCAGCCTTTTTATTATATTGCGGTATTATTTATTATCCTTCAATATACGAGACAGATCAGTTTGGAAAGACGGATGTTCGCCGTAAGGCTGCACATCTGGCCGCGGCTCGTGGCCAAAGCGATGCTGGCCGGGCTTGCAGCCGGGGTGCTCGCATCCGTTGCCGGCGCTTTTATCGGCATAACCTTAACCGGCGACGCCGTTTTATGGCTATGGGGTTCGGCGGTTGTGCTGCTCTTGTTCCGAATTCGCTATCTATGCTTTGCCTACGGCGCGGGAGCGCTGGCGCTTGTGCAGTGGATCGTTGGTTTTACTTCGCTCGAAAATAGTGAGGGATGGCTCGGAGATGCGGCGAATTCGCTAGCCGGACTTGATATGCCGGGGATTTTCGTATTGGTGGCGCTGCTTCATCTGGTAGAAGCTTTCCTTGTCCGGAGACAAGGAAACAAGCTGGCTACTCCGCTTTTCCTGGAAGGGAAGCGGGGGAAGCTTGTAGGCGGCTATATGCTGCAGGGCTTTTGGCCGGTTCCGCTGCTGCTGCTTGTGCCGGCAGCCGGGGGGACATCGGTTGTTGATCTGCCTTGGACGCCATTATTCGGCGGTGATTGGACGCAAGGCTGGACGGTTGTCGCTCTGCCGATGATTATCGGCTTCAGCGAAATGACGCGCGCGATGCTGCCCGAGGCCAAAGCCCGTCATGCGGCAAAAGGGCTTATGTGGTACAGCCTGCTGCTGACCGCTGCGGCGCTTCTCGCCTGGTGGCTGCCCGCGCTGCTGCCGCTTGCCGCTTTATGTTCGCTGCTGCTGCATGAAGCTATCATCTGGCGCAGCCGTGCGGTGGAGTCCGCGCAAAGTCCGCTGTACGTGAATGATCAGCGCGGCTTGCGTATTCTGGGTATCGTGCCGGGTACGCCGGCTGAGGGAATGAAGCTGCAGGCCGGCGAGATTATTTCAAAGGTCAATGGCGCCAAGGTGTTCACGAAAGAGGATCTTCACGAGGCGCTGCAGAACAATTCGGCGATGTATAAGCTGGAGGTGCTGAACAGAGAGGGCGAGATCAAGTTTGTACAGCGGGCCCGGTATGAAGGGGAGCATCATCAGCTTGGGGTTATTCTATCACCCGATGAGCGGGCGACCTATTACGCTTCGGCAGAGCCGGCCACGCTGATCGATCTTTTGCGCCGCGCGAGGACGGCAAAGCGCAGCGGCGGCGTTTACGCGGAAGAGGAAGACCGTTCGGGTACTTTGAATGTTTAAATAGAAATGGGGCTTTTCCTGGGCAGCCGCTTAGGGAAAGCCCTTTGATTTTATGTTTGCATCAGCCTCTATAGACGTCTATAATAGAGGGGAACACACATTCGGATAGGCTATGCGCGTATGGATACGACCGCGGGACGGTGCTGCTTCTTCTAAGTTTCAAGGACGCTGCTGCCGTTTACGCTTATATATATTGACTATAATGATTGATGAGTAAGGGAAACGGGGTGGATGACGCAAGTGAATGAGATTTCAGAGCAATTATTTCAATTAAAGTCGGACTACACGCCGCAGGGCGATCAGCCGGGAGCCATCAGAAAACTTGTTGATGGCGTGAAGAACGGCGAAGCCAAGCAAACCTTGCTTGGCGCTACGGGTACGGGCAAGACGTATACGATTGCCAATACGATAGCGCAGCTTAACCGGCCGACGCTGGTTATTGCCCATAACAAGACGCTCGCGGCACAGCTGTGCAGCGAGTTTAAGGAGTTCTTCCCGGACAATGCGGTAAGTTATTTCGTCAGCTATTATGATTATTTTCAGCCTGAGGCTTATATCCCGTCTACGGACACTTACATTGAGAAGGATTCCAGTATTAACGATGAGATCGACAAGCTGCGCCACTCCGCGACCAGTTCATTGTTCGAACGCAGGGATGTTATTATCGTAGCGAGCGTTTCCTGTATCTACGGTCTCGGTTCGCCTTCCGAGTACGGCAGTCTGGTGCTGTCGCTGCGGGTAGGCATGGAGAAGTCCAGGGATACGATTCTTCATAAGCTTGTGGATATTCAGTACCAACGCAATGACATTAACTTTATCCGCGGTACATTCCGCGTCCGCGGCGATATTATAGAGATTTTCCCGGTAGCCAATAATGAACGGGCGATTCGGGTCGAACTGTTCGGCGATGAGATCGAACGGATTACGGAAATCGATGTGCTTACCGGCGAGATCGTAAGCGAACGCGACCATGTTGCCATATTCCCTGCGTCTCACTTCGTTACCCATGAAGAAACGATGAAGATTGCGCTTGGCAATATCGAGCGTGAGCTGGAGGAACGACTTGCGGAGCTGCGGGAAGAAGGCAAGCTGCTGGAAGCGCAGCGTCTGGAGCAGCGTACGCGCTATGACCTCGAAATGATGGCGGAGATGGGCTTCTGTTCCGGCATCGAGAACTATTCGGGACCATTGACCTTCCGGGAGCGCGGGGCAACGCCGTATACGCTGATGGATTATTTTCCGGACGATATGCTGATCGTCATTGACGAATCGCATGTTACCCTGCCGCAGATTAGGGCTATGTACAACGGTGACCGCGCGCGGAAGGAAATGCTCGTTAATCACGGCTTCCGTCTGCCATCCGCACTGGATAACCGGCCGCTGCGCTTCGAGGAATTCGAGGAGAAAGCGAAACAGCAGATTTACGTGTCGGCGACACCGGGACCTTACGAGCTGGAGCATTGCCCAACGATGGTTGAGCAAATTATCCGACCGACCGGCCTGCTGGATCCGATTATTGAGGTGCGTCCGACAAAAGGTCAAATCGATGATCTGTTAGTCGAGATCCGCGACCGGATAGCCAAGGATGAACGCGTCCTTGTCACTACTCTGACGAAGAAGATGGCCGAGGATCTGACGGACTATTTCAAAGAGATTGGCATTAAAGTGCGTTATCTGCATTCCGATATCAAGACGCTGGAGAGGATTGCCATCCTTCGCGATCTGCGTCTCGGTACATTCCATGTGCTTGTGGGTATTAACCTCTTGAGGGAGGGGCTCGATTTGCCGGAAGTATCCCTGGTAGCGATTTTGGATGCGGACAAAGAAGGCTTCCTTCGTTCCGAACGGTCGCTGATTCAGACGATTGGGCGGGCAGCACGGAATAGCGATGGCCGGGTTATCATGTACGGGGATAAGATTACCGATTCCATGGATAAGGCGCTTAAGGAGACGGAGCGCCGCCGTACCATTCAGATTGCTTATAACGAAGAGCATGGCATTACGCCTCAGACGATCCGCAAGAAAGTGCATGATGATATAAAGGCAACGAAAGTGGCCGAGGAGAAGTCGGAATATTTGACTGGCGTAGGCTCCGAGAAGATGACGAAGAAGGAACGCCAAGCTTTGCTGCAAAGGCTGGAAGCCGAGATGAAGGATGCGGCGAAGAATTTGCAGTTCGAGAGAGCTGCGGAGCTGCGTGACGCGTTGCTGGAATTGAAAGCGGAGATGGGCTAGAGACAAGGAATGGGAGGAACGTAAGAAGTGGCTAGTGACAAGATTGTAATCAAAGGGGCTAGAGCCCACAATTTGAAAAATATCGATGTTACCATACCCCGCGACAAATTTGTCGTCCTGACGGGACTGAGCGGCTCCGGTAAATCCTCGCTTGCTTTCGATACGATTTATGCCGAAGGCCAGCGCAGATACGTAGAGTCGTTGTCCGCTTATGCCCGGCAGTTTCTCGGGCAGATGGAGAAGCCGGATGTTGATTCCATTGACGGCTTGTCTCCGGCTATCTCCATTGACCAGAAGACAACAAGCCGCAACCCGCGTTCGACGGTGGGTACGGTAACAGAAATTTACGATTATTTGCGTTTGCTCTTTGCCCGGGTCGGAAGACCGCATTGTCCGGATCATGGCATCGAGATTACTTCGCAGACCGTTGAGCAGATGGTTGACCGTATTATGGAATATCCGGAGAGGACGAAGCTGCAAATTCTGGCGCCGCTTGTTTCCGGCCGCAAGGGTGAGCATTCCAAGCTGTTTGCCGATATCCAGAAGCAAGGCTATGTCCGTGTCCGGGTAAACGGTGAGCTTCGGGAGCTTAGCGAGAAAATCGAGCTCGAGAAGAACAAGAAGCATAATATTGAAGTGGTTATCGACCGGATCGTGGTGAAAGCGG
Organism: Paenibacillus glycanilyticus; assembly: GCF_051200795.1. Lineage (NCBI taxonomy): Bacteria > Bacillati > Bacillota > Bacilli > Caryophanales > Paenibacillaceae > Paenibacillus > Paenibacillus glycanilyticus. The sequence goes on along the minus strand of NZ_CP195155.1, from coordinate 6,180,440 downwards.
ATATTCAAGGCCGGCTGGCGGATTCCCTGGAAACCGCGCTGAAGCTGGCTGACGGCCGTGTTATTGTTGATATTATTGACCAAGAGGAGCTGCTGTTCAGCTCCAACCTGGCTTGTCCGGTATGCGGATTTAGCATTGAAGAACTGGCCCCTCGCATGTTCTCTTTCAATAGTCCGTATGGTGCCTGCCCGGATTGTGACGGTCTTGGCGTGAAGATGATTGTTGACCCGGATCTGCTTGTTCCGGATCTGAGCAAACCCATAAATGAAGGGGCATTCGAAGCATGGGCGGGAAGCACGTCGAATTATTACCCGCAATTCCTGAGCGCAGTGTGCCAGCATTATCATATTCCGCAGGATGTACCGGTATCGGATTTGTCAGCCGATCAGATGAAAAAGCTCATGTTCGGTACAGGCGGAGAGCGAGTACGCTTCGTGTATGAGAATGACTTTGGCCACCGGAAGGAAGCTTACGTTCCTTTCGAAGGTATTGTTCATAATCTGGAGCGCCGCTACCGGGAGACGGCTTCCGATGGCATCCGCGAATATATTGAAGCTTACATGAGTGCCAAGCCATGCGGTACTTGCAAAGGCCATCGTCTGAAGAAAGAAAGCCTTGCCGTTACGATTAACGAACAGAATATTTCCTTTGTGACTTCGTTATCGATTGGCGAGGCGCAACGTTTCTTTGATTCCCTTACCTTAAACGAGAAAGAGCAGAAGATCGCTCACCTCATTCTGAAAGAGATCAATAGCCGCCTGGGCTTCCTTGTGAACGTTGGCCTGGAATATTTGTCGATGAGCCGTGCCGCAGGCACCTTATCCGGCGGAGAGGCACAGCGGATCCGTCTTGCTACGCAGATTGGTTCCAGTCTGATGGGCGTTCTGTATATACTGGACGAGCCAAGCATTGGTCTGCATCAACGCGATAATGACCGTCTTATCGAAACCCTGGAGCATATGCGCAACCTGGGCAATACGCTTATTGTCGTCGAGCATGATGAAGATACGATGCTTGCCGCCGATTATATTATTGATATTGGCCCTGGCGCAGGTATTCACGGGGGGATGGTAACCGCCGAGGGAAGTCCTGAGGAAATTATGAAGGACGATAACTCTCTGACCGGCCAATATTTGAGCGGGAAGAAGTTTATCGAGGTTCCGCTTGAGCGTCGTAAAACCGGAGAGAAGTGGCTGGAGATCCGCGGGGCCAAGGAAAATAACCTGCGCGGCGTTAACGTGAAGATTCCGCTGGGTATATTCACGGCCGTTACCGGCGTATCCGGTTCTGGTAAATCTACACTCGTGAATGAGATCCTCTACAAGACGCTGGCTCGCGACCTGAATAAGGCGAAGGTACGTCCAGGCGAATACAAGGAATTGCGCGGTCTTGAGCATTTGGAGAAGGTTATCGATATTGACCAGTCTCCGATTGGCCGAACTCCTCGTTCGAACCCGGCTACCTACACGGGAGTATTCGATGATGTGCGTGATCTCTACTCCACAACGAATGAAGCGAAGGTTCGCGGCTACAAGAAGGGCCGTTTCAGCTTTAACGTAAAGGGCGGCCGTTGCGAAGCGTGCAGAGGCGACGGTATCATCAAGATTGAGATGCACTTCCTGCCGGATGTGTATGTCCCTTGCGAGATTTGCAAAGGCAAGCGTTATAACCGTGAGACCCTGGAAGTGAAATACAAAGGCAAAAACATTGCCGAGGTGCTGGAGATGACGATCGAGGACGCAACCAAGTTCTTCGAGAACATTCCCCGTATCCACCGGAAGCTGCAAACTTTGCTTGATGTTGGTCTCGGCTATATGACCTTGGGCCAACCGGCGACAACCTTGTCGGGCGGCGAAGCGCAGCGCGTGAAGCTGGCTTCCGAGCTGTACCGTCGCAGTACAGGCAAGACGCTGTACATTTTGGATGAACCAACAACAGGGCTTCACGTCGATGATATTGACCGTCTGCTTACGGTCCTGCACCGCCTTGTTGATTCCGGAGAATCCGTCCTTGTTATCGAGCATAACCTTGATGTGATCAAGACAGCCGATTATCTGATCGATCTTGGACCGGAAGGCGGCAATGGCGGAGGTACCATTGTTGCATCGGGTGCACCCGAGGATGTTGTTAAAGTATCGGGCTCCTATACAGGCAAGTATTTGAAGCCTATTATGGAGCGGGACCGTGAACGCACGGTGAACCGGCATCGCGCAGTCCAGGAAAGCGTAGCGGCAGGGGCCGTGGAGTAAGTTAAAGGCAAAGGAGACTCTTCTTATCCGATGGAAAGGGAGTCTCTTTTGTATGTTTAGTTATAAATAAAGGCAGAATGGGACAAATTAACTTGCAGAGTATACTGGTAAAACAACGTTTTAAAGAACAAATGTGGGAAAACGTGACAAACTTGTTACGAAATCTGAATCGGACTTGCATGATTTGCCACTTGAAGATAACATAGAGGTAATATAGGCTACGTGCGAATAAAAGGGGGTCACTCGATGTTTTTGGCAGCAGAGGAAGCAGCTAAATCCACCAGCAACATCAATACATTTGACTGGTTCATGCTTGCGTTCACCATTTTAATCTTGATTGGCTTTGTACGTTTAGTAAAAGCTCGCCCTAAGAAAAATGTATTTGCAATCGGATTCACTACGATAGCGTTGCTTTTGTTTCTTTACATAGACTATATTATGATTTTTAAAATTTGGATGGCATAAATACAAGGCCTGCCGGCGAACCGGCAGGCCTTGTACATTTATAAGCGCCAGCTCATGATCCGAGAGGAAAATGGGCTGGCGCTTTTTGATTTGCCAATTGACATTTGTTGGGTGATCCTTTATTATATTATTTAATAGTCATCTAATTAGATGTTTGTTAAATTAGTATGCAGGAGGAAGTGAAGTTTCCATGCAATTAGACAAGGTAGTGAGCTATCATAAAGCATTAGCGGATCCGACGCGTATCCGGCTTTTGATTCTGCTGGCAGACGGGGAACTCAACGGGCAGGTGCTGGCGGAGAAGCTTGGCGTAACACCGGCTACCGTCACTCACCACGCGGCCAAGCTTCGTGAAGCAAGCTTGATTAATGAACGGAGAGAGAAGAACACCATTTACTTCTCGCTCAATGACTATTTTATTAAGAATGGCTCTAACGCTGCGGCTAATTTGATTTATCGGACAACTACTCAGAAAGGAGGAGAAGAACAAATGAACGAGGAATTTGAGCGCGTAAGGCAGTCCGTGATCAAGAACTTCTTCGCTGCTACAGGTCAACTGAAGTCTATTCCGGCTCAGCTTAAGAAGAAGCTGATCGTACTCGAGTATATGGTATCCAAGCTGGAGAAGGGGCGCAAATACACGGAGAAGGAACTCAACGAATTCATCAAAGGCTTCCACCCGGATTTCGCGACGATCCGCCGCGAGTTTATCATGCACCAGTTCATGTTCCGGGAGAACGAAATTTACGAGCTTAATCCACCGGAGATGTGGGCGAAGTGGGAGACGTTGTCCTAGCCTTTATCTTTGCCTTTATCTTTATCGCATGTAAAAAAACAGCCTGCCCGGCATAAGCCAGGCAGGCTGTTTTATTCCTCTTATCTTTAATTCAATTGTTTGGTCTTTGTGGTAAATGAGCGGAGCGAAAGTATGTTTCTGGAGAAACGGAGTGTTCGCCTTTGACCGAGGATTTCAACCGCTAAGCGGTTAAATTCGAAGAAATCCACGGTCAACAGCGATCGGAAGAAACATACTTTTGCGCAGCGATTGCTTTTACCGCATCAACCAACCCATCGAATTATACCCACCACATATCCCCAACAGGCTCTTTAATCAGAACTTGCTGCAGGTTTTGAACAGCTTTCGAGAAGCCTTCTTCAACGGACATCAGGCCGTCTTCATGCTCGATGCTGACAACGTAGTCGTAGCCAACGAGACGCAGCGTGCTGATGATGTCTGCCCACGTTTTCAGATCGTGGCCAAAGCCAACGGAGCGGAACTGCCAAGCGCGGTCCAGCATCAGTGTGTAAGACTGCATGTCCGTTACGCCGTGTTTGTTCACGTTGTTGAAGTCAATGGAAGTATCCTTCGCATGGAAGTGATGGATCGCGTTTTCGCGGCCCAGGATTTTGATCGCTTCAACAGGGTCAATGCCTTGCCACCACATATGGGATGGGTCAAGGTTAGCGCCAATCGCATTGCCTGCAGCTTCACGAAGGCGAAGCAGCGTAGCAGGCGTATGAACGGAGAAGCCACCATGCAGCTCAAGGCCGATTTTTACGCCGTTTTGCTCAGCGATACCGCCGATTTCAGACCAATATGGAATAACTTTTTTCTCCCATTGCCAAGCAAGGATTTCTTGGAAATCGTTCGGCCATGGAGCAACCGGCCAGTTCGGATATTTTGCATCCTCGTGGTCGCCAGGGCAGCCGGAGAAGGTGTTTACAACCGGTACTTCAAGGCGGTTAGCCAGCTCGATTGTTTTACGGATAGTAGCGTCGTCTGCGCTGGAAATCGCTTTTTGCGGGTGAAGCGGGTTAGCATGGCAGCTAAGTGCGCTGATAATCAGTCCGCGCGAATCTACCGCCTGTTTAAACGCTTTCAATTTGCCTGCGTCAGCAAGCAATGTATCTGGATCGCAATGTGCGTTGCCAGGGTAGCCGCCTGTGCCAAGCTCTACCGCTTCAAGACCTTTGGCAGCGATGTAGTCGAGTGCTTCTTCAAATGGTTTTTGCGAGAAAAGTACGGCAAATACGCCTAATTTCATTATTATTACCTCCTAAGGTTTGGCTGTCCCTATTATAGCATTCTAGTGATGCGTATACCTCATTTTTACGAAAGAAAAACCAAAATCGCATACAAACTAGGCAATTCGAATGAAAGCAATCTTCCCGCCCGGAAAGATAAGGCATTCCGCTTGCGACAGGTGTCAAAAATCACGTCAAATTTAATGGAATAAGAGACTTACGTTTGTCGTGTTTTTGGATATTTAATCAATATGAAAAAAGATGTTTGCCTCGCCTATTTATTTACTTATTATTTAGGTTTTTATCTTACAAATTCTTCTTGTTGTATAGTACTTTGGCATGATACATTTAGAACGTGTTTCCTATAAATGGATTCTTGTTTTTGATTGGATCTGGGAGAGTGATAGAGTGAAACGTAGTATGCTTCGCGCAGGCGCCATCGTCCTAACGGGAGGACTGTTGGTAGCCGGATCAGCGTTTGCAGCGGGAACGGCAACAAGTCCCGGAACAATGAAAATGAGCGCGACCAAGATTAACGGAGAGGTGTACGTCAAGGCATCGTCGCTGACGAGTACTTTGGGAGGTACGGGTGCTTACGATGCATCAACCAAGACTTATGCCTACACTCCTCCGGCAGATGTACCGTCTGTCGTCAGCAAAGTCTCTCCTTCCGTTGTAGGAATCATCGGCAAGCCGGCGGACGGTGGCGATCAACGTTATGTTCTGGCACATGGGACAGGCGTTATTATGAAAGCCGACGGCTGGATTTTGACCAACGCCCATGTTGTAAAAGACTTGACCAACATTACCGTTGTAACCGCGGATGGCAAGCAATACAGCGGGAAAAGAAGCAATGTCGACGAAGTAAGCGATCTGGCGCTTGTCAAAATCAACGCGACCAAGCTGCCGGTAGCAAAGTTTGCGGCATCGCCGCTGCAAGCAAAAGTCGGCGAGACGGTGATTGCAATCGGCACGCCTGTCTCTTTCTCGCTTCGCAACACGGCAACAACCGGCGTACTAAGCGGCATGAACCGCTCGGTATCTTCCTATTACCGTCTGCTGCAGACGGATGCCGCGATTAACCCGGGGAACAGCGGCGGCCCGCTCGTCAATATGAAGGGCGAAGTGATCGGCATCAATTCCATGAAATTCGTGGATGAGGGCATCGATAACATGGGCTTCTCGATTCCGGTGGATACCGTATCGTACGTAACGGGACATTTCTTCAAGTACGGCTACGTGAAGCGCTCCTCCCTTGGAATCGGGCTGGAAGAGAGCTACGCGGCTATCGTTGGTTTGCCAACCGACGACGGTTTAACCGTTACTTCAGTCAAATCGGATTCGGCCAAGAAGCTTGGCATTCAGGTCGGTGATGTGCTGTATTCCGTTGCTGGCCATCAGATTTCTTCTATTGTAGAAGTGAACGAGCTTTTGAAATCGTATTTGCCCGGCCAACAGGTTGAAGTAACAATGATGATGGATGGCGATTTGGTTACCCGTAAACTGACGCTAACAACGGCTTAATCTTTTATTCCGTTATAAATAGGGAGAGTAGAGAGAATGAAGATGAAACGATTTATGTTTATGCTGTTAGCGGTACTGCTGGTCGTAACGATCGTGCCGGCAGCGGCTTTTGCGGCAGACTCCGCGAGCGGTAACGTAGAAATCCGCCTCAAAACAAACAGCTCGACCGTTACGATTAACGGGAAACAATCGACTGTACAGGCTCCTTTTGAAAAAGCGGGAACAACCATGGTGCCCCTTAGCGTCATCACGAAAGCTTTTGGCGCAAAGCTGAAGCTTCAAGACAACAAAATTATTACGCTGACTTATAACAATAAGACCGTAGTCGTAACGATTGGCAGCAAAACCGTAAAAGTAAACGGTAAAGATCAAACGGTTGCGGTTGCTCCAGTTGTAATCAAAGGTACTACGATGGTGCCGGTACGCGTCATCGTTGAAACTTTTGGCGCGAAGATCGGTAAAGATAAGAAAACGGGCGAAATCGTAATCACCGGTACTATTGCTCAATCCGGCACTAGCAATTCGGGCGGCGGTTCGACTAACCTTGACCCTGACTATGGCAAAACCAAGTTCGGCGACAGCTACTACGGCTGGACAATGAACTATCCTCCAGGTCTCAAGCTCTTAAATCAAAATGATGATGGTTCATTCGTAATTTGGGGAAGCGCAACAAGCGACACAAGCGTAATTATTTCAACGGAGAAGGTTACCGATGTTCTGACCAAAAGTGAAATCCAAGACAAGATCGTATCCGGCTGGTTAGGTGACGATGAGGTTGTTATTGATAAACGGACGATCACTGTCAATGGTCTAAACTTCGAGAAAATGGTTACCAGAACAACTGAACGCGGTTTGCTGTTCGAATACCGCGCTCTTCAGAAGGGCGATACGCTTTACTATGTTATGGGCGGAGTAGCCGGCACGGACAAAACCGCTCTGGATCCTTACCAATCGCTGCTTGACAGCTTTGTTCCGTCCTTCGACAGTAACGATAAAACAATCAAGGATATCACTAAGGTTTCTAATGGGTTAATGGCTATTAACAATAAAGAATACGGTTTGTCTCTCAAGCTTCCGGCAGGCTGGTACAAGGATAAGGACAGCAGCAATCCGACTTACGTCAGCGAGGACGGCTATTTCTCCTTCAGCATTTCTTCCGTGAAAGAGCAGGACAGCCCGCAGCAATGGCTTGCGCGGAGACAACAGCTCTTGCACGAAGATTTTCTGCCGAACTATATTAAAAACGAGAAGACCTCCTCCATTGTATTAAAAGACGGCAATGCGCTTGTTTTAACCTACGAGTTCACTTACGACCAGAAATTGTGGTACACCGCTAACGAAGTTCTGCTGATCGCCGGTAAATACCGTTATGCGATTGACTTCAACTATGATTCCAAAACAGGCTCGCAAGGGGAAGCGTTATACAAGTCCACAATGGCAACGGTAGATATCGATACTGCTTATGTTGAAAAAAATTATGGCCAAATGGAAGACGAGTTTGATTTAGACCGTACTGAAGTTACAGTCAAAACAAGTACCAAATATGGCTACTCGATTGCTCTTCCTGCTTATTGGTTCGGCGTGAACACCGATTTTAACAAGGAAGCGGTTGCTTATGTTGATAGTTTTGGGCACATGATTCTTCAAAATATCGAGGGCATGAGTGCTTCAAGCGTGGCTCAATCCGTTCAGCAATCCTTGCAGAAAGAAGGGGTTACGGTCTCCGGCAGCACTTCCTTCCAGATTGGAACCGCGAATGTCATTAAATTCTCGGTTCAAGACGTTACGGAGGACAATATTCCGATTACGGATGTATTTTACTTCGTAGAGAACAAAGGCAATACAATCATGCTCCTCTTCGGAATTAATAATGCGAATGCAACAACCAGTGCTTTAGATCGTTTTGACACCATTGTCAAGTCGATCAAATTCCAATAATTAAGACATTTAATTGAAAGAAGCCGGTTCTCGCCAAGAGAATCGGCTTCTTTTCTCTTCCCTGCCAGTATTGGGTGGTGGCATCTGCTGCCGCGGTTTGATAAACTAGCAATAGCAGGTTTACAAATGGAGGAATGAATGTCGAATGACGATTGATATAAAACGAGAGGATATCGAGCTGCTGGCACCTGCCGGCGACTGGGATTGCATGCGCGCAGCAGTGGCCAACGGCGCGGATGCCATTTTTTTTGGCGTAGAGAAGTTTAATGCCCGTGCTCGAGCAAACAATTTCCGGAGCGAAGAGCTGCCGGAGATTATGGCGTTTCTTCATACCTATGGCGTAAAAGGTTTCCTGACCTTTAATATTCTCGTATTTGAAGACGAGCTTCGCGATGCGAAGCAATTGATAGAGATGTGTATTAATGCCGGTGTAGATGCGGTGATCGTGCAGGACTTGGGTCTTGTGAAAATGATTCGCGAGCTGTCTCCGGACTTCCCGATCCACGGCTCGACGCAAATGACAATTACATCGCCTGAGGCTGTGGAATTCACAAAGCCTTTTGGCATGGAACGTGTCGTTCTCGGCCGCGAGAATAACCTGAAGCAAATTCAAAAAATCGGCGAGCAGGCAAAGCTTCCGATGGAAGTATTCGTGCATGGCGCGCTTTGCGTATCGTACTCGGGCCAATGCTTGACCTCCGAAATGTGGGGCGGCCGCTCCGCGAACCGCGGGGAATGCGCGCAGGCCTGCCGACTTCCTTATGATCTGATGGTAGACGGCGAGCACAAGCCGATGGGCGATGTTGCTTACCTATTATCTCCGAAAGATCTGGCGGCTATCGACCTGATTCCGGAACTGATTCAAGCCGGCGTAACTTCTTTTAAAATTGAAGGCCGTCTGAAAAGCCCGGAATATGTAGCTAACGTAGTAAGCAAATATCGCCGTGCGATTGACAGCTATTTTGCCGGTGATCTTACGGGCCCTTCCAAGGAGGAAGTCCGCGAGCTGCAGCAAAGCTTCTCCCGCGGCTTCACCCATGGGTTCCTGAAAGGAACAAACAACAAACAGCTGGTAGACGGAACCTTCCCGAAAAGCCGCGGCGTTTATCTAGGCCGCGTGGAGCGTATTCTCCGTGATGCGGTGACGATCCGCCTGGAAGCTCCGCTGAAGCGCGGTGACGGTATCGTATTTGACGCCGGCGATCCAACGAAGAAGGAAGAGGGCGGACGCGTCTACGACCTGCGCCGTCATGGCCAGAAGATCGAAGGCGAAGCGCAGGAAGGTACTCTTCTTGAGCTCGTTGCCGGACGTAATGACGTTGACCTGCGTAAAGTCCATGTCGGCGATAAGATCTGGAAGACGAATGACCCAGCTCTCGACAAGCGTCTTCGCGCGACGTTCGAGACCGAGAAGCCATACCGCGTATTCCCTCTGCATCTGAAAGTAACCGGTGTGGTTGGCGAACCGCTCCGCACCTGGTGGACGGATGTACAGAAGGGGATCACGGTAGAGGTTGAATCCGAGCTGATGCTGGAGCAGGCGAATAAACGCCCGATGGACGCTGCGCTGCTTGAAGACCAGCTTGGCCGCCTTGGCGGCTCGCTCTATCAGCTGGACCAACTGGAGGTCGCGCTTGAGGGCGATGTTATCGTACCCGTACGCGAACTGAACCGGATGCGCCGCGAAGCGGTTGAGAAGCTGACGGGCGAACGTCCGAAACCGCCGGTATACGTGAAGCATATGATCGATCCGCTTGAAGATGCGCCGAACGCGGTCGCAAAAGCCAAGCCATCCAAGCAGCAGGTATCCGATCCGAAATTGACGGCTCTATGCCGCAATCTGGAGCAGGTGGAAGCGGCTGTTCAGATGGATGTCGAGATGATTTATGCCGACTTTGAATTTATTAAGCAGTTCCCTGCGGCAATTGAAGTGGCAAGACGCGCAGGCAAGCCGATTGCGCTGGCTACGCCGCGTATTCATATGCCGGGAGAGAACGGCTACCATGCGAATATACTGAAGCTCCAGCCGGATGCCGTGCTTATCCGCAATACGGGTGCTTTGTACTACTACCTGCGTGCGCGCGCGGAGAACCCGGGCAAGCCGTTTCCTAAGCTGATCGGCGATTTTTCGCTTAACGTAGCGAATCACAAAGCCGTTGAAGTTTTTGCGGAAGCGGGTCTGGATCTGATTACCCCGTCTTACGACCTGAACATTCAGCAGATGGTGGATATGCTCGAGCAATCCGATACAACGCGTCTGGAAGTCGTGATTCAGCAGCATCTGCCGATGTTCCATACCGAACATTGCGTTTATTGCACGTTCATGAGCGAAGGGACCGACTACACAAACTGCGGACGTCCTTGCGAGGATCACCGCGCATCCCTTCAGGACCGGATCGGCATGTCCCACCCGGTACGCGTAGACGAAGGCTGCCGCAATACGGTGTACAACGCAATCGAGCAGTCGGGCGCCGAATATATTCGCAACTTCATGGAGCTAGGCGTACCTTCCTACCGCGTTGAGTTCTTGGAAGAGACTGCGGATAAAGTACGCGAAGTGCTTGGCTTGTACCGCGACGCTCTGGACGGACGCATTAGCGGCACAAAGGTATGGAAAACGTTAAAAGCAACGAATCAGCTCGGCGTTACGCGCGGGCAGCTCGTGAAATAAGGAGAACCGCCTTTATGAGTGGAGCATGGTACAGCGGCTGGAGACATGTGTTCAAATTAGATCCGGAGAAGGAAATCTCGGATGAGGCTTTAGATGCCGTATGTATGTCCGGGACCGATGCGATCATAGTTGGCGGCTCCAGCGGCGTTACGTTTGAAAATACGGTTGACCTCATGGCGCGCATCCGCCGCTATGAGGTGGACTGTGCCCTCGAGGTTTCGACCCTCGACGGGGCCGTTCCCGGCTTTGACGGTTATTTTGTCCCGATTGTCCTTAATACGGACAAGTCGGAATGGATCCTTGGCCGGCAGATCGAAGGACTCAAGGAATACGGCTCTTTTGTACCTTGGGAAGAGACCGCTTCGCAGGGCTATATTATCCTCAACGGCGAAGCGACGGCCGCTGCTGTTACGGGCGCCGATACGGAACTGGACGAGACGGCTTTGGTGGCCCATGTGCGCATGGGTGCGAGGCTGATGCATCTTCCGGTTATTTATATCGAGTATAGCGGGCGTTTTGGCGATATGTCCTTGGTTCGCGCAGCGAAGGATGCGGCTCAAGGGGCGCAGCTCTTCTACGGCGGAGGCATTCATAATGCCGATACCGCCGAGCAGGCTGCTCAAGTCGCCGATACGATTGTGGTAGGTAATATCATCTATGCCGATCTGGAAGCGGCGCTGTCGACGGTGGAAGCTGTACGCGCCGCAGCACGGGGATGAATGAACAAAGCTTGCGCGAAGCAAGCTGGTGACAGAAGCTTTTCCAAGAGATGCAGGGCATCGCAGAGCTATTCCGAGAGCGTAATGATAAGCTTTAGGAATAGCTTTTTATTTGCAAATTGACACATTACTGGCCGTTGTCTACACTATCAGTAAGAAGCGAACAAATGCGAACAGAACTTATAAATAAGGAGTACATTCATGTTTAATCCGATAAATATTGATCAAGCCGTACAGAAGCTGAACCCTCCTCAGAGGGATGCCGTTCAAGCGACGGATGGACCATTGCTTATCATGGCGGGAGCGGGCTCCGGCAAGACCCGCGTCCTTACTCACCGTATTGCCTATTTAATCGAGAAGAAGCGGGTTGCCCCTTGGAGCATTCTGGCCATTACCTTTACGAATAAAGCGGCCAGAGAGATGCAGGCGAGGGTAGCGGCGCTGATTGGCCCTTCCGGTCAGGATATTTGGGTCTCTACCTTCCACTCCATGTGCGTTCGGATTCTCCGCAGGGATATCGACCGCATCGGCTTTACCTCTAATTTCTCGATCCTGGATTCCGCTGACCAGCTGTCGGTCATTCGCAATTGCATGAAAGAGCTTAATATCGACGTGAAAAAGTTTGAACCGAAAGCCGTTCAGGCTGAAATCAGCGGCGCCAAGAACGAGCTGATTACGCCGGAGCGTTATGAGCAGAAGATAGGCGACTATTTTACCGATATTGTGGCGAAAGTATTTAAGATGTACCAAAAGCGGCTGAAGAGCAACAACTCGCTGGACTTTGACGATCTGATCATGACGACGATTCAGCTGTTCAAGGAAATGCCGGAAGTGCTTGAGTTCTACCAAAACAAATTCCGTTATATCCATGTGGACGAGTATCAGGATACGAACCGCGCGCAATACATGCTTTGCCGCATGCTGGCTGACAAGCATCACAATATTTGCGTTGTCGGCGACAGCGACCAGTCGATCTACCGCTGGCGCGGAGCGGATATTACGAACATCCTGAACTTTGAGGATGACTATCCGGAAGCCCGTACCATTATGCTCGAGCAGAATTACCGTTCTACGGCCAACATTCTGGAAGCGGCCAATGCCGTCATCAAGCTGAACACGGGCCGCAAGCCGAAGAAGCTGTGGACCGACCAAGGAGAAGGCGACATGATCACCTTGTACCAAGCCGACTCCGAGCATGATGAAGGGTATTTCGTAACCGGCACGATCAGCAAAAACGTGAAAAGCGGCCGCAGGTACGATGACCATGCGATTCTGTACCGCACGAACGCCCAGTCCCGCGTAATCGAGGAAATTCTGATCAAGTCGGACATTCCGTATCAGATTGTCGGCGGCATCAAGTTCTATGACCGCAAAGAGATTAAGGATTTGCTCGCTTACCTCAGACTGATCTCCAATCCGGACGACGATATCAGCTTGCAGCGGATCATCAATGTTCCGAAGCGGGGAATCGGCGATACGACGGTAGCGAAGCTGGCGGAAGAAGCCGTTCGTCAAGGCACGTCTATCTTTAACGTGCTTGGCAATCTGCAAGGGATAGATCTGAACGCCCGGGCACAAGGCCTGCTGCATGAATTCCGGGATATGATCGATAATCTAACGCAGATGGTCGATTATCTGTCCGTAACCGAACTGACGGAGAAAGTGTTGGAAATGTCGCAATACCGCATGGAGTTGCAGCGCGAGAAGACGCTTGAGTCGACTGCCCGGCTCGAAAACATCGACGAGTTCCTGTCCGTTACGATGGACTTCGAGAAGCGTAACGAAGACAAAACGTTAGTCGCTTTCCTGACGGATCTGGCCCTTATCGCGGATATTGATTCCATGGACAAAGACGATGACGGGAAACCGGCGGACAATAATTCCGTTGTTCTCATGACGATGCATAGCGCGAAAGGCCTGGAGTTCCCGGTTGTCTTTATTATCGGGATGGAGGAAAGCATCTTCCCGCACAGCCGCGCGTTAAACGATAACGAAGAGCTCGAAGAAGAGCGCCGCCTTGCTTACGTAGGGATTACCCGCGCGGAGAAGCAGCTTTACCTGACTTGCGCGCGCAGCCGGACTCTCTTCGGCCGCATCAGCGCCAACCTGCCTTCGCGTTTCCTGCAGGAAGTGCCGGACAACGTGAAGACGCTGGCTTCGCCGGGCGGTACGATCGGCCGCTCCGGCAGCTTTGCCGGCGGCGCAAGCCGCTCAAGCTTCGGCAGCAGCGGTGGCGGAGCCAGCTTTGGCGCAGGGCGCGCGCCATCCTTCGGCGCTTCCGGCGCCGGAGCCCGCACCCCGGGACCATCGGGGGCGGGAGTGCGCGTGAGCACGCCGCTAGACGCCGCCGCGAAAGCGGCGTCTACCGCCGGATCGGCCGCGGGGAATGCCGCGGACCGGAACTTCGTTGCCGGCGACAAGGTTGCGCACGGCAAATGGGGCGAAGGCGTCATCGTTTCCGTCAAAGGGACGGGCAACGATATGGAGCTGCAAATCGCTTTCCCTGCGCCGGTTGGCGTCAAACGGCTTTTGGCCGGATTTGCACCAATAACAAAAGTCTAAATGGATGGAAGGATGGGACCCTCCCATGGAAAACCAGACGGCAACGCCTGAGCAGCTGACCCGCATGCAAGAGCTGGCGGCGGAAATCTCCGCCCATAATTATTCGTATTACACGCTTGACCAGCCCACTATTAATGACGCGGATTACGACAAGCTATACGATGAGCTGGTAGCGCTGGAAGCCGCTACCGGCATTGTACTGCCCGATTCCCCTACGCAGCGCGTTGGAGGAGAACTGCTCAAAGGCTTTGAGCCCCACCGTCACCGGGCCCGCTTATGGAGTCTCGACAAGGCGCAGGATACCGAAGACCTCCTGGCTTGGAATCAGCGGGTATTGAAAGCCATCAATGACTATAACGCGAAGCATCCGGAGGAGGAGCCTCTTCCGCAGCCCAATTATGTCATTGAATTGAAATTCGACGGGTTAACCCTTAACCTGACTTATGAGAACGGCCAGCTTATTCAGGCATCCACCCGCGGCAACGGAACCGTTGGCGAGGGGATTCTGGCACAGGTGAAGACTATTCGCTCCGTGCCGCTGACTATACCTTTCAGAGACGGAATTATCGAAGTACAAGGGGAAGGCATTATGAACCTGTCCGTTCTGGAGCGATATAACCAGACGGCGGCAGAACCGCTTAAGAATGCACGCAATGCAGCTGCAGGCGCTCTGCGCAACCTGAATCCGAAAACAACGGCGGAGCGAAAGCTGAATGCTTTCTTCTATAATGTCGGATTTGCGGAAGGCGTTTCGTTCTCGAACCACCGGGAGATGCAGCAGTTTTTGAAGGATAACTTGTTCAAGGTGAATCCGTATGCCTTGTATTTCGATACGATTGAAGAAGTGCAGGAAGAATTGCTGCGGATTGCCGAGAAGCGACTGGAGCTTGATTTCCTGATCGACGGCGCGGTAGTGAAGCTCACGGATATGCGTACTCGGGAGGCGCTTGGCTATACGGATAAGTTCCCTCGCTGGGCGGTCGCCTTCAAGTTTGAGGCGGAAGAGGCGGCAACGGTGCTGGAGTCTGTCTCCTGGGAAGTCGGCCGTACGGGCAAAATCACGCCGGTAGCAAGGGTTGAAGCGGTTGAGCTGGCGGGAGTAACGGTACAGAACTGTACGCTTAACAATATCGGAGACATTGAGCGGAAGAACCTGAAGTATGCCTTGGGCACGCTTGTATCCATCCGCCGCTCGAACGACGTAATCCCTGAAATACTAGGCAAAATAGACGAAGAGCCGGGTCAGGAGATCGTATTCCCAACCGTCTGTCCGGCATGCGGCACCGA
>NZ_CP195155.1:6097500-6160000 GCF_051200795.1 Paenibacillus glycanilyticus | reverse complement strand
CGCGACAAGACGGAAAGACCCCATGGAGCTTTACTGCAGCTTGATATTGGACTTTGGTACGATCTGTACAGGATAGGTGGGAGCCTGAGAAGCATGAGCGCCAGCTTGTGTGGAGGCGACGTTGGGATACCACCCTGATCGTATCGGAGTTCTAACCTGCTACCCTGAATCGGGTAGAGGGACCGTGTCAGGTGGGCAGTTTGACTGGGGCGGTCGCCTCCTAAAATGTAACGGAGGCGCCCAAAGGTTCCCTCAGAATGGTTGGAAATCATTCGGAGAGTGCAAAGGCATAAGGGAGCTTGACTGCGAGACCAACAAGTCGAGCAGGGACGAAAGTCGGGCTTAGTGATCCGGTGGTACCGAATGGAAGGGCCATCGCTCAACGGATAAAAGCTACCCTGGGGATAACAGGCTTATCTCCCCCAAGAGTCCACATCGACGGGGAGGTTTGGCACCTCGATGTCGGCTCATCGCATCCTGGGGCTGAAGTAGGTCCCAAGGGTTGGGCTGTTCGCCCATTAAAGCGGTACGCGAGCTGGGTTCAGAACGTCGTGAGACAGTTCGGTCCCTATCTGTCGCGGGCGCAGGAAATTTGAGAGGAGCTGTCCTTAGTACGAGAGGACCGGGATGGACGTACCGCTGGTGTACCAGTTGTTCCGCCAGGAGCACCGCTGGGTAGCCAAGTACGGACGGGATAAGCGCTGAAAGCATCTAAGCGTGAAGCCCCCCTCAAGATGAGATTTCCCAATTAGTAAGACCCCTTGAAGACGACGAGGTTGATAGGTTCGGGGTGGAAGCACAGCAATGTGTGGAGCTGACGAATACTAATCGGTCGAGGGCTTATCCTACTACAGCTTAAGATAATTCAAACTTTCGCATCCAGTTTTCAAGGTGCAAACCCTTGAATAAGCCAAAAGCTTACGTTTGGTGGCGATGGCGGAGGGGAACCACGCGTTCCCATACCGAACACGACCGTTAAGCCCTCCAGCGCCGATGGTACTTGGACCGCAGGGTCCTGGGAGAGTAGGACGTCGCCAAGCAATGAAGAGCCTGTCGCATTACGCGGCAGGCTTTTTGTTTCTGCATAGTTATCAACGGTTCATCCACAACCTGAACAGCTGATCCACATTGGGATCAAGCTGCTTTTTTGTTTTGCTATCCACATGTGAATAGTCACTCAATTACAACTTATCTGTATTTTGTTGATGAAGTTGTGTATAAATCGTGAAAATCCCCTAATTTACGCATGATTTCGGTCTGGATAACTGAATAACCCCGTGGATAGACAACGGCCGCCTGCCCAATAGTTGCCGACTTCCCTCCTTATCCTGTTTATAAACTCCCTGCATTTGTTTAATAACAATATAGAGCCTTTAGCTTGCTCGACTTTAAGCGCACCGTTTATGCACAAATGTGAGTAGTCCGTGGATGAACGGCTTAAAAGACAGCTGCAGCTGCGCGTTAATGCGGAGGACTGTGTATAAATCGCATCCAACCGCACCATGCTAGATAATGGCGATAGTTTGATTGTTAAATTATCTGAAAATTGAAATTCCATGTATTGACCTTTCCTGATTTTTGCGTATAATAAAGTTAAAGTCAAAGAAAGTCAAAGTCAGTTGGGGCAGCATTTCCACAAATGCATCCACAGCTCATGTCGCCAGGAGGTTGGTAAATTTGCGTAACATTTCCGATCTCATCGAGCAGTACTTGAAGCAGATGTTGCAGGAAAGCCCGGAAGGCGCCGTTGAAATTCAACGCAATGAACTGGCAGACAAGTTTTCCTGCGTTCCGTCGCAGATCAACTATGTAATTAGTACCCGGTTCACTTTGGAGAAGGGATACATGGTTGAAAGCAAGCGCGGCGGCGGCGGTTATATCCGCATTCAGCGGGTAGATTTGCCGGCGCTTAAGACGATTCAATTCCATATCCATCAAACGATTGGCGATTGCGTCGAGCAAAGCGTGGCGGAGGGGCTGATTTATCAGATGGAGGAGGCAAGACTAATTACGAAACGGGAAGCGAACCTGCTTCGGGCCGCGGTTGACCGCGAGACCATTGCTGTCAAGCTGCCGCTTCGCGATGAGATCAGAGCCAGATTATTACGCTCCATGCTGATATCTTTATTAGCCAAATAAGCGCCTGAGAAGGTTACACCGGAAGGGAGGGGATTCGGCTTGATTTGCCAAGAATGCGGCAAGAAGCCGGCAACGCTTCATTTTACGAAAATCGTGAACGGTGAAAAAACCGAATTTCACATCTGTGAATCCTGTGCGAGGGAACGGGGAGAAGGCATCCCCGGCGCTCCAAACGGGTTCTCTATTCACAGTCTGCTGTCGGGCCTTCTCGATTTTGATCCGAGCAGTACTAACGGCGTGAACAGCGCCAAGCAACAGCAGATGATCCGCTGTGACAACTGCGGGTTAACGTATACGCAATTCAGCAAGATCGGCAGGTTCGGCTGCAGCAACTGCTACCGTCAATTTACCGAGAAGTTAGATCCTCTGCTGAAACGTGTACATGGCAATACGGTCCATGTCGGTAAAATACCGAAGCGTTCCGGCGGCCAAATTCAGTACAAGCGAGAGATTGAGCAATTGCGGCGGGATTTGCAAAGCCGCATCGAACGAGAAGAATTTGAAAGCGCGGCTCAGATTCGTGATCGAATCCGCGAGCTGGAGCGTAAAATAGTAGAACTGTAAGGCGCACGAAGGAGGTTTACTCTTGGCTAGTCATCGTTTCTCTGAGCAAGCGTTAAGCGATTGGATGAAGGGAGTTGGACCTGACTCGGATATCGTCATTAGCAGCCGAGTACGCATTGCGCGAAACTTGAGGCAGTTTCCATTCCCGATGCTTGCCACCAATCAGCAGTCGCTTGAGGTCATGAATCAGCTTACTGCAATAGGGCAATCCGGCAAGCTGGATCCGGTAGGACATTTCGAAACGATTATTTTATCGGAGCTAAGCGAGCTGGAAAGACGGGTATTGGTGGAGAAGCATCTGATTAGCCCTAATCTGGCAAACGAGTCACGCGGAGGGGCGATCATTCTAAGCGAGAACGAATCGGTCAGCATCATGATCAACGAAGAGGATCATCTTCGTATTCAGTGCCTGTATCCGGGCTTTCAAGTCAAGGAGGCTTGGACGCTGGCGAATCAGATCGATGATATTTTCGAGGAAGAAACCAATTACGCGTTCGACGAGAAGAGAGGATATTTAACCACTTGTCCGACGAATGTGGGAACGGGAATACGAGCATCCGTTATGATGCATTTGCCGGCGCTTGTGCTTACGCAGCAGATTAACCGAATTTTATCGGCTGTCACGCAGGTCGGCCTCGCTGTCCGGGGAATGTATGGCGAAGGCAGCGAAGCGCTGGGGAATCTGTTCCAGATATCGAATCAGATTACGCTGGGACAGACGGAAGGCGAAATCATCGATAATTTGCACGGGGTAGCCAAGCAGATTATCGAGCACGAGAGAGCAGCCCGCCAAAGGCTGATGTCCGAGTCACGGCTTCGAATTGAGGACCGGGTAAGACGCTCTTACGGCATTTTGTCTTATGCGGCGGTGATGGATTCCAAGGAATCCGCGCAGCGGCTGTCCGATGTAAGGCTAGGCGTCGATCTGGGGCTTCTGGATCACGTCACGAGCCAATCTTTGAATGAATTAATTGTAATGACTCAGCCCGGGTTTCTGCAGCAGACGTTCAACGAGAAGATGAGCGCCGATCAGCGGGATTACCGCAGGGCCGAATTAATCCGCAATCAATTGCGGAGTCAAACCGAGCATGGGGGTGCATGAAACATGATGTTTGGACGATTTACGGAGCGAGCGCAAAAGGTTCTTGCCTTGGCGCAGGAGGAAGCGGTTCGTCTTGGTCACAATAATATTGGTACGGAGCATATTTTGCTCGGCCTTATTCGCGAAGGGGAAGGCATTGCAGCAAAGGCATTAATCGGGCTTGGTCTTGGACTTGAGAAAATTCAGGACGAAGTGGAGGCTTTGATCGGTCGCGGTCAAGAGCAGCCTACTAACATTGCTTATACGCCTCGCGCGAAAAAAGTTATCGAGCTGTCGATGGACGAAGCAAGAAAGCTTGGCCATACGTACGTAGGCACGGAACATATCCTGCTTGGTCTGATTCGCGAAGGAGAAGGCGTAGCAGCCCGGGTACTGAACAACCTTGGCATCAGCCTGAACAAAGCGCGCCAGCAAGTCCTGCAGCTTCTGGGCAGCAGTGAAGCGGTATCCAGCAGCCATGGCTCTCCATCCAATGTGAGCACGCCAACGCTGGACGGCTTAGCCCGTGACCTGACCGCTTATGCCCGCGAGGGTAATCTGGATCCGGTTATTGGCCGCAGCAAGGAAATCGAGCGCGTTATTCAAGTGCTCAGCCGCCGTACCAAGAACAATCCCGTTCTGATCGGCGAGCCGGGCGTAGGTAAAACCGCCATTGCCGAAGGTCTTGCCCAAAAGATCATCGCCAATGAAATTCCGGAGACATTGCGCGACAAACGCGTTATGACGCTGGATATGGGCTCCGTTGTAGCCGGTACGAAGTATCGCGGCGAATTCGAAGACCGCTTGAAAAAAATCATGGATGAGATCCGCCAAGCCGGCAACATCATCCTGTTCATCGATGAGCTTCATACGCTGATCGGTGCAGGCGGCGCTGAAGGCGCGATTGACGCCTCCAATATTCTGAAGCCTGCGCTTGCCCGCGGCGAGCTGCAGTGCATCGGCGCAACAACGCTGGATGAGTACCGCAAATACATCGAGAAGGATGCCGCGCTGGAGCGCCGTTTCCAACCGATTACGGTCGACCAGCCGTCGCCGGAAGAGGCCATCCAAATTCTTCACGGCCTGCGTGACCGTTATGAGGCTCACCACCGCGTAAAAATTACGGATGATGCAATCGTGCAAGCCGTGAAGCTGTCCGATCGTTACATTACGGACCGGTTCCTGCCGGACAAAGCGATCGATCTGATCGATGAGGCAAGCTCGAAAGTGAGACTTAACTCGTATACGGTACCGCCTAATCTCAAACAGCTGGAGAACCGTCTGGAGGATATCCGCAAGGAGAAAGACGCGGCGGTTCAAAGCCAGGAATTCGAGAAAGCGGCAGCCCTTCGCGACACGGAGCAAAAAATTCGCGAAGAGCTCGACGTAACGAAGAACCAATGGAAGGAAAAACAAGGCCGCACCGATTCCGAAGTAACGCCTGAAGATATCGCGCAGGTTGTGGCAAGCTGGACGGGGATTCCGGTCAGCAAGCTGGCGGAGGAAGAAACCGAGCGTCTTCTCAAAATGGAAGACATTCTGCATGACCGCGTAATCGGCCAAGAAGATGCGGTTAAAGCGGTATCGAGAGCCATCCGCAGAGCGCGTGCAGGCCTCAAGGATCCGAAACGCCCAATCGGCTCGTTCATCTTCCTTGGTCCTACCGGGGTAGGTAAAACTGAGCTGGCCCGCGCACTCGCGGAAGCGATGTTCGGCGACGAGAACGCGGTTATCCGCATCGATATGTCGGAGTACATGGAGAAACACTCCACGTCCCGTCTCGTCGGAGCGCCTCCGGGATATGTCGGCTACGAAGAAGGCGGTCAGTTGACCGAGAAAGTACGCCGCAAGCCATATTCCGTTGTCCTGCTCGACGAAATCGAGAAGGCGCATCCGGAAGTATTCAACATCCTGCTGCAAGTGCTGGAAGACGGCCGTCTGACCGATTCCAAAGGCAGAGTGGTTGACTTCCGCAACACGCTGATCATCATGACCTCGAACGTAGGCGCGGATCAAATCAAACGCAATTCTTCGCTTGGCTTTACAGCCGTGCAGGATTCGGGCCGCGAGTTCAATCAAATGCGGGATAAAGTGATGGCAGAGCTGAAGAAGAGCTTCCGTCCGGAGTTCCTGAACCGGATCGACGAGACGATCGTGTTCCACTCGCTGGAGCAAGAGCATATCGCTCAAATCGTTACGCTGATGTCCGAAGAGCTTCGCAAACGGCTGCGCGAGCAAGAGGTGGACTTCGTTCTCACCGATGCCGCCAAGGCGTTCCTTGCGAAGGAAGGCTTCGATCCGCAATACGGTGCGCGTCCGCTGCGCCGTGCGATTCAGAAGCATATCGAAGACCGGATCTCGGAGGAGCTCTTGCTTGGCAAGATCCGCAAAGGCGATTCCTTCACGATAGACGAGAAGGACGGCGAGCTGACCGTTAACAAATCCGAAGCTGTCTCGGAAGAGCCGGCTGCAAAATAAGCAAGGATCAACCAGGCTGCCTGAGCGAGGACTCCCTCGCCGGGCAGCTTTTGTTTTATTCGATCTATTTGACAATGAGAATCATTATCGTATATGCATGAAGCAATGATGTTTTAGCGATGAAGGTTTTAAACATAGAAGCTTGGGAAGATGGAGGGACTTGCGATGATCGTTGTAACGAATACGATAAAAGTAAAAAAAGGCCACGGGGAAGAGGTAGCGGAGCGGTTCGAGAAGACAAAGGGCATAGAGCAATCGGCTGGCTTCGTTCGCATGGAGGTTATGCTGACCGAAGGACTGGCCGACTACGATGAACTGAAGGTAAGCACGACCTGGGAGACCAAAGCTTCCTTCGAAGGCTGGGTGAACAGCGATTCCTTCCGTCAGGCGCATGCCCATAAGGGAAATAAACAAGCGGACGGCGGTAAAGAAAAGGATGGGGAAGGCGAGCGTATTATGCTTGGCTCCCAGCTTACGACGCACCGGATTCTCGTATCCAGGGATGCTGCGGATATCTCGTAACTTTTGCAGCTTATACTTTTGCATCATTTAACAAAAGCTTTCTTTATTCCGATGTTGGGATTAAGGAGGCTTTTTTTGCTGACTGGAACGTATTGGTCCGTACATTAGTTCGTAAGAAGGGGTTTATACCCTACGGATAAAATGGTAAACTTTAAAATGGTAACGCTTGTTAAAAGGAGCCTTGTATGGCAAAGATAAAGCTAAAGTTTGTATGTACTGAGTGCGGGACGGAATCGCCGAAATGGCTGGGGAAATGTCCGGGCTGCCAGTCTTGGAATACGATGGTGGAGGAAAAGGAGACCGTTATCAAGACACAAGGTGTCGGTCTTCGCATGGCTCAGACGAAAGAAAAGCCGCAATCCATCATACATATAGAAAGTGGGCAGGAACCGCGTATCGAAACACGGTTGCAGGAGCTTAACCGGGTGCTGGGCGGAGGCGTTGTGCCAGGCTCGCTCATTCTGGTTGGCGGAGATCCCGGAATCGGAAAATCCACGCTGCTGCTGCAAACCTCGCATGCATTGGCCTCCAAAGGGCTGAAGGTGCTCTATATTTCCGGAGAGGAATCCGTCCGGCAGACGCGTCTTCGCGCTGACCGGCTTGGCGCTCTTACGGAATCCCTTTTTGTCCTTTGCGAGACAAACATGGAGCAAATCAACGATGCTATTGAGTCGGTTCAGCCGGACTTTCTCGTGATCGACTCCATTCAGACGGTGTACGATCCAATCGTTCAGTCAGCTCCGGGCAGCGTAGCCCAGGTAAGGGAATGTACCGCTCACTTCATGCGGGTAGCGAAGATTAAAGGTATCGCTACCGTGCTTGTCGGGCATGTCACGAAAGAAGGCGCAATCGCCGGTCCTCGTCTGCTGGAGCATATGGTCGACTGCGTACTTTATTTCGAAGGAGAACGGCATCATACTTACCGGCTGCTCCGGGCCGTCAAGAACCGGTTTGGTTCCACCAATGAAATCGGCATATTCGAAATGGGAGAAGAGGGTCTCCGCGAAGTGGCCAATCCGTCAGAGCTGTTCCTGTCGGAGCGCCCGCTTGGCGTATCCGGCTCTACGGTTGTAGCCAGCATGGAAGGAACCCGCCCCGTGCTGGTTGAGCTTCAGGCGCTTGTCGCAGCAACGAATTTCCCTTCGCCGCGGCGGATGTCCACAGGGATCGACCATCACCGGATGGCATTAATTATTGCGGTATTAGAGAAGCGGATCGGCATGTTTTTGCAGACGCAGGATGCCTATTTAAATGTAGCGGGCGGCGTGAAGCTGGATGAGCCGGCAGTTGACCTTGCCGCTGCCGTCTCGCTCGCATCAAGCTTTCGCGATGCGCCTACGCGCCCCTATGATGTTATCTTCGGCGAAGTAGGCCTGACGGGCGAGGTTCGCGCCGTATCCCGTGCCGAGCAGCGGGTGAAGGAAGCGGAGAAGCTTGGCTTCAAGCGGGTTATTATGCCGGAGAAAAGCTTAAAGGGCTGGAAGCCGCCGGAAGGCATCGAGATTATCGGCGTGAGTACGGTAGCAGAAGCGCTGTCCGCGGCACTTGGATAGGGGGCAAATGATGAAGGAACAAAGTCAGCTAGAAATTATGAACCAGCTTTTGCAATTAGTTGCACCAGGTACCCCGTTCCGTGACGGGCTTGATAATGTGCTTCGGGCCAAAACGGGTGCTCTGCTTGTTGTCGGGTACAGTCCCGAAGTAATGGAGGTCGTGGATGGCGGCTTTTCCATCAATTGCGATTTCTCGCCTAACTACTTGTATGAGCTCGCCAAGATGGATGGAGCCATTATCCTGAGCGAGGATATGAAAAGGATCTTGTATGCGAATACGCAGCTTATCCCGAACAACTCGATTTCTTCGATCGAGACCGGTATCCGGCATCGTACGGCGGAGCGGGTAGCGAAGCAGACCGGCAAGCTTGTCGTATCGATCTCGCAGCGCCGGAATATCATTACGCTGTACCAAGGCAATTTGCGTTATTCGCTCAAAGAGATGGGCGTTATATTAACGAAGGCCAATCAGGCGATTCAAACGCTTGAGAAATATAAGGTCGTACTTAGCCAGTCGCTCACCAACCTGTCCGCGCTTGAATTCGAGGAGCTGGTGACGCTGCAGGAAGTGGCGCATGTCGTGCAGCGCGTGGAAATGGTGCTGCGCGTCAAAATGGAAATCAAACGTTATGTCACCGAGCTGGGTACGGAAGGCCGTCTTATCGCCATGCAGATGGAGGAGCTTGTTAACGGCGTTGACGAAGACGCCTGGTATCTGCTCAAGGATTATGCCAAGGATAATAATGACGACAAAATCCGCGAAATTCGTGCGGCGCTCAAAAAGCTAAGCGCGGAAGACCTGCTGGACGCACCTCCGATCATACGTCTTCTCGGCTACACGCATACCGCCGCTATGGTGGAGGAAGCGGTGTCGCCGCGAGGCTTCAGGCTGCTTAATAAAATTCCTCGTCTTCCATTAATTATTATGAATAATTTAATTGAGCGCTTCGGTAGACTGCCTCATATTTTGATGGCAACCATTGATGAGCTTGACGAAGTGGACGGTATTGGAGAGGTTCGCGCGCGTGCCATCAAGGATGGTTTGAAGCGGATCCAGGAGCAGATGTTCATTGACAGACAAATTTAAATCTCATACAATGGATGGAATGTGTACCGTATTCCAAACATACATTAGTAAACGGTTTTAGGGCATAGTAGAGAAGAGGTGGAATAGATGATCACTAAGTCGATACCGAGCCTTCTCACGGTCGGAAACTTATTCTTAGGAATAGCCGCCATTATTCTCGTGTTTAATGAAAAGCCGGAAACAGCCGCGATGATGGTTATTATCGCAATGCTGCTTGATGGCGTGGACGGCCGTGTAGCACGTGCGCTGAACGCGCAAAGCGAGTTCGGCAAAGAGCTCGATTCGTTATCCGATGTGATCTCGTTCGGCGTGGCGCCGGCTTTTATTATGTATGTCGTTGCCTTTCAAGAGCTTAACCCGACCATTGCCTGGATTATTACCGCGCTGTTCCCGATTTGCGGAGCTTTGAGACTGGCGCGATTTAACGTGGTAGCCGGGAAACCGGGTTACTTTATCGGCCTTCCTATTCCTGCTGCCGGAGGCGTGTTGTGCACGCTTGCGCTGTTCCAGGATGATATTGCAG
The DNA here is from genome assembly GCF_051200795.1 of Paenibacillus glycanilyticus. Lineage (NCBI taxonomy): Bacteria > Bacillati > Bacillota > Bacilli > Caryophanales > Paenibacillaceae > Paenibacillus > Paenibacillus glycanilyticus. Next base: position 6,150,053 of record NZ_CP195155.1, on the reverse strand, counting down.
TTTCGGTCTTGTTAGCGAGCACCTTGGTACTGTCCTTGCTTATGGTTAGTACGATTAAATATCCGAATTTCAAGAAAATAGGCATCTCAAAGAAAGCCATTTGGGCCATTCCTTTTGTTGTGGCGTTGGCTGTTTTTCTTGGAATCCAATTCCCTGACCAGCTATCTAAAATTATCTTTGTACCTATGCTGTTATATGCGCTTTACGGTCTAAAAAAAAACGTTGACGGCCGCATGAAGAAACGCGTCCGCAAACGCCGCGGCAAAGATGCGCAGGATGAGAACGTGCAGTCCGAGACGACAGCATAAAAATGCCCCACAAAGTGAAGCAAATGCTCTGGAGCGTACTCCGAGTACTTTGCGGGGGCCCCGGTATGAAAACCAAAAGGCTAAAAAGCTAAAAGCCATAAAAAAAAAGGAGCTGTTCCCTGCACTCGTCATGAACGAGGCAAGGAGCAGCTCCTTTTTTTCGCTTCTTACGTTAAATTAAACAATCCGAGAGTAGAACATTTATCGTATTCTTTGGCGACAACTTCGTCTAATTGAATATCAAGCAGATTGCACATGGCGGTCATGTAGAACAGATTCCGTCCGAGCTCGGATTTGAGCACGTCGCGGCAGGATTCGCATACATGGCCTGAGATATGGCTCTGAAGCGTAGATTTGGCACTCTCGAGATTCGGTTCGTCTGCATACTCTTGCTTGCGCGCATTGAGTTCAATACAACCACAGTCCGTTACGGCTTTCGTTACCGCGCGGTTAACGGATGCGCCGGACTGACCAAACTTGGACATGACGTCCAGCAGGCTTCGATGTCTAAGCAATAGTTCGGATACTTGCTGCTGGAATTGTTCCAGTGTAGGAGCACTCATCGATTCCACCTCTTTCATCAGCTTCATCTGCTATAACTGCTAATTCCATTATAAGCATACCTTGCCATCATTTCAAAATGAAAAATCATTCACGAACCGCCGTTTAGCCCGTCCATTATTGGAACATAATTGTAATGGAGGTGGTATTTATGATGAAACGAATTATTCAAATGGCCGGTCTATTATTTGGAGGATTGGCTGGGCTCGAAGTAGAAGGCAGAACGAATAGCATAGAAGGCTGGACGCAATCGTCGCTTGGTATTTGGCAAGGAACTAGCATGTATTATTTCGCGATTGGGGCACTTTTTGGACTTCTTGTTGCGAGCATGGCTGCGGGGCGAATCATTAAGTTTATGCAGCGCGGTATTGATCAAACGGCCGAGATGCCGATGAAGGATCTGCTGGCCGGCGGCGGCGGGCTTATCGCGGGATTGTTCTTGTCCGCGCTTTTGTACCCGGCGGTAGCTAAGCTTGGCGGGCCGGGGCTGTTGATTCCGGCAGTGATGTCTCTTTTCTTCGGGTACTTGGGGCTTCGAATCGGACTTGGGAAGAAGGACGAGCTTGCCGCAGCGGCATCGGCGATGCTGGAGCAGCGCAAGGCAGTTCCGGTGGCAGACGAAGTGGGCGGCTTTGAAGAGCATAAAATTTTGGACACCAGCGTCATTATCGACGGACGGATTGCGGATATCTGCAAGACCGGATTTATCGAAGGCACTCTCGTGATTCCGGAATTTGTGCTGGAGGAGCTGCAGCATATCGCGGATTCTTCGGATCTGCTAAAGCGTAACCGGGGACGCCGCGGACTTGATATTTTGAACAAAATCCAAAAGGAATTAGATGTTCGGGTGCTTATCTACGAAGGAGACTTTGAAGAAATTAGCGAGGTAGACAGTAAATTGGTCAAGCTGGCGAAAGCCCTTAAAGGCAAGGTCGTTACCAATGACTTCAACCTGAATAAGGTATGCGAGCTTCAAGGCGTATCGGTACTGAACATCAATGACTTGGCAAATGCAGTGAAGCCCGTCGTCCTGCCCGGTGAAGAAATTATCGTACAAGTTATCAAGGACGGCAAAGAGCATGGACAAGGCGTCGCCTATCTGGACGACGGCACGATGATCGTTGTGGAGGGCGGACGCGATTATATCGGCACCACGATGGAAGTTCTCGTAACGAGCGTTCTGCAAACATCGGCAGGCCGAATGATATTTGCGAAGCCGAAGCTGTTGGAAAAAGCGCTGTAACCTTGTATAGTAGGGAGTAGTTGTTTATACGTACGAGGGAGATTAGGCTATGAATGCACATTGGGGAGCGGTTGTCGTTGCGGCCGGACGCGGCTCGCGGATGGGAACCAAAGAAAGCAAGCAGTATTTGCCGCTGCACGGAAAGCCGATTCTCGTGCATACGCTGGAATTGTTCCAAGCGATGGACGAGATTGCAGATATAGCGCTTGTGGTTGGCGCGGATGACGTGGAACGCTGCACCGGGCTTGTAGAAGAGTACAAGCTTGGCAAGGTGACGGCCGTGGTAGCCGGGGGAAGCGAGCGCCAGCATTCGGTCTTCGCGGGGATCAAGGCGTTGTCACCGGCCGCCGAATGGGTGATGGTGCATGACGGCGTGCGGCCGCTTGTTACGCAGAAGGCGATACGCGCCTGCTGCGAGAAAGCCGAGCAGAGCGGCGCAGCCGTCTTGGCCCTACCGGTCAAGGACACAATCAAACAGGTAGACGACACGGGTCTGATCGTTTCAACGCCGGACCGCCGAAGCTTGTGGGCGATACAAACGCCGCAAGCTTTTCGTCGTGATTTGCTGACCGCAGCGCATGAGCGCGCCGCGGAGGAGCATTTTCTCGGTACGGACGATGCCATGGTGGTGGAGCGGACAGGCGCGCCCGTCGTTATTGCGGAAGGCGATTACACAAATATTAAGATTACAACGCCTGATGATCTGCCCTGGGCAGAATTTTTGTTAGAGAAACAGAGGAGAGAGGAGAACAAACAATGATTCGAGTAGGACAAGGCTTTGACGTACATCAGCTGGTGGAGGGCCGTCCCTGCATTATCGGGGGCGTAACGATTCCTTACGAGAAGGGGCTGCTGGGCCATTCCGACGCGGATGTGCTGCTTCATGCGATCTCCGATGCCATTCTCGGGGCGCTAGGACTTGGCGATATCGGCAAGCACTTCCCGGACACTTCCGAGGAATTCAAGGATGCCGACAGCCTGAAGCTGCTTGAGCAGGTGTGGGCGCTGGCGAAGGAGCGGGGCTACAAGCTTGGCAACTGCGATTCGACGATTATTGCTCAACGTCCGAAGATGGCGCCCTACATCCCGCAGATGGCGGAGATTATCGCCCGCGCGCTGGAAGCGGACATCGAGCAGGTGAACGTGAAGGCGACGACGACCGAGCAGCTTGGTTTCACCGGCAGAGGCGAAGGAATTGCCTCCCAATCGGTTGTCTGCTTGATCCAGGATGTTATAATCAAGTAATGGTTTAGTTATACGAGAGAGGGGTTATTAGCGATGACACAAGAAGTGAGAGTCCGTTATGCACCGTCCCCGACGGGTCATTTACATATCGGTAATGCCAGAACGGCCTTATTTAATTATTTGTATGCGCGCAGCCAAGGCGGCAAATTTATTATCCGCATTGAAGATACCGACGTGAAACGGAACGTGGCGGGCGGGGAAGAAAGCCAGCTGAAGTATTTGAAATGGCTTGGCATCGACTGGGATGAGAGCATTGACATCGGTGGAGGCTACGGCCCATACCGTCAAACCGAGCGCCTTGATATTTATAAGGAATATTGGCAGGACCTGATTGACCGCGGCCTTGCTTACCGCTGCTATTGCACGGAAGAAGAGCTGGAGCAGGAGCGGGAAGAGCAGATGAGCCGCGGCGAGACGCCCCGTTACTCCGGACGCCACCGCAATCTGACGGAGGAGCAGCGCCAGGCGTTTGAGGCGGAAGGCCGCGTAGCCAGCGTTCGTTTCCGCGTGCCGGAGGGCAAAACCTTCGCTTGGGACGATATGGTCAAAGGCTCGATCAGCTTCGACACGGCGGAGATGGGCGACTTCGTAATCGTGAAAAAGGACGGCATTCCGACTTACAACTTCGCCGTTGTCATCGACGACTATCTGATGAAAATCAGCCACGTGCTGCGCGGCGAGGATCATATCTCGAACACTCCGCGCCAGCTGATGATTTACGAAGCGCTGGGCTGGGAAGCTCCTAAGTTCGCTCATATGACGCTGATCGTCAACGAGAGCCGCAAGAAGCTCAGCAAACGCGACGAGTCGATTATCCAGTTCATCGAGCAATACGACGATCTCGGCTATCTGCCGGAAGCGTTGTTCAACTTTATTGCTTTGCTTGGCTGGTCACCGGAAGGCGAGCAGGAGATTTTCACGCATGACGAACTGGTTAACGTATTTACGGCCGAACGTCTGAGCAAGAGCCCTGCCGTATTCGATACGCAGAAGCTGAGCTGGATGAATGGTGAATACATGAAAAAGATCGACATCGAGCGTCTTGTCGACCTTTGCTTGCCGCATCTGCAAAAGGCTGGCCGCGTAGGCGAACAGCTGGATGCCGCTGACCGTGAATGGGTGACCGCGCTTGCCGCCCTCTATCAAGAGAAGCTCCGCGCAGCATCGGACATCGTTGAGCTTACGGAGCTGTTCTTCCGCGATACGGTTGAGGATGAAGAGGAAGCCAAGGCTGTGCTTGCCGAGGAACAGGTGCCGGCTGTCTTGACGGCGTTCCTTGCCAAGATCGAAGCTAGCGAAGCTTCGGCCTTTACCGTTGACGGCATTAAAGACTGGATCAAAGCGGTTCAGAAGGAGACGGGCTTCAAAGGCAAGCAGCTGTTTATGCCTATTCGCGCTGCGCTTACGGGCCAGACGCATGGCTCTGACCTGAACCAATCGATCGCCTTGCTTGGCCGCGATAAAGTGATTAACCGCCTTAAGAACCGTCTGGGCTAAGCATTGCCGGGGCGGACAAGGTTGACAAGCGGTGTCATAAATTCCTTGTCACCCTTACGGGGATTCGCTATACTGTTACTAATTACAATTCGATGACTTAAAAAGCCATGAACAGGAAAAGTACGTTTTGCCGGATTTGCAGAGAGGACAATCAGCATTTGCCTATAGCCAAGCTAATTGGCATGTAGGAATGCGGGCTGCGAGTTGTCTAGTTCGGGGGGCGGAAAATTGCACCTGGGAGCTTTGTTCCGATCCGTAATCCTACCGCTTCGTATACCGGAGCCGGCGGCGCGGGGTAGGCAGCAACGTATCAGCCAACGTTACAGGCTTTAAGACGGACAGCCGGATTAGGCTGGGATTAAGCTCGTTATTGAGCCGCAGTCCTTTAATCGGGTCGTTCAAGCAGAGTGGAACCGCGACGTTACACGCCCGCCTCTGCAGCATTTCAAATGCTGCGGAGGCTTTTTTATTTTCAGGCATTGATTAGCTTGGCCTTGTTTAGCTTTGTTTTTGTTGCGGGGGGCCGCAGCGCAGGGGAGAGGAGATACGCATGTTTCGCCATATTAGATCAGACATTAAGGCAGTATTTGAGAACGACCCGGCAGCTCGAAGCCGGTTTGAAGTTGTCTTTACGTATTCGGGTCTGCATGCGATATGGGCTCACCGGATTGCGAATAAATTTTTCCGCGGAGGATGGTTTACGATTGCGCGGATCATCTCGCAGTTCAGCCGTTTTATGACGGGCATCGAGATTCACCCGGGAGCAACGATCGGCGAGCGGTTGTTCATCGACCACGGAATGGGTATAGTGATTGGAGAAACATGCGAGATCGGCGATGATGTCGTTATTTATCAAGGCGTAACGCTTGGAGGAACCGGCAAGGAAAAAGGCAAACGCCATCCTACCATCGGCAACAATGTCGTTATCGGATCCGGCGCGAAAGTATTAGGCTCGTTCCGTGTTGGCGATAATTCGAATATCGGATCGAATGCCGTTGTCCTGCGCGAGGTGCCCGACAACTGTACCGTCGTAGGCAATCCGGGGCGTGTCGTCAGACGCAATGGCGAACGGGTCGGAGACCGGCTTGATCATAAGCAGCTGCCGGACCCCGTCATTGAGATGTTCCGCGAAATGCAAAAGGAAATCGAAAGTTTAAAGGCCGAGGTCGAGAGGCTTCGCGAGCCAGTAGCTGGAGGAGAAACGAGATCATGAACGTTCAAATTTATAATACGCTGACCCGAGCAAAGGAAGCATTCGTCCCGCAGGAACCGGGAAAAGTAAAAATGTACGTCTGCGGACCAACGGTTTATGACTATATTCATATCGGCAACGCCCGTCCGGTTATTTTCTTCGATGTGGTGCGCCGTTACCTGGAGTACGTCGGTTATGACGTGAACTACATCGTGAATTTCACGGACGTAGACGACAAGCTTATCAAAAAAGCGGAGCAATCGGGACTGACGGTTCCGGAGGTTGCCGATAAATTCATTAACGCGTTTAACGAGGATATCGCTTCGCTGGGCGTGCACAAGGCAACGTTGAACCCGCGCGTTACCGAGCATATTCCGGCGATCGTTGCGTTTATTCAAGGCCTTGTCGACACAGGCTATGCTTATGCAAGCGAAGGAGACGTGTATTACCGTACCTCAAAATTCGAGGAATACGGCAAGCTGTCGCATCAGAATCTGGAGGAGCTGCAGTTCGGTATCCGGATTGAGGTTCGCGAGCGCAAGGAGAATCCTCAGGACTTCGTGCTCTGGAAAGGCGCAAAGCCTGGCGAAATCAACTGGGAAAGTCCATGGGGACCGGGACGTCCGGGCTGGCATATCGAGTGCTCGGCGATGGCGCGCGAATATTTGGGCGATACGCTTGATATTCACGGCGGCGGCCATGACCTGCAGTTCCCGCATCACGAGTGCGAGGTTGCCCAGTCCGAGGCATTGACCGGCAAGCAGCTTGCGAACTACTGGATGCATAACGGCTACATTCATATCAACAACGAAAAGATGTCCAAGTCGCTTGGCAACGGGATTACGGTTAACGAGCTGGTGAAGCGCGTGAAGCCGGCCGCTATCCGTTACTTTATTTTGTCGACGCATTACCGCAGCCCGCTTAACTTCACGGACGAGACCATCGCCCAAGCCGAGAACAGCGTGGAGCGGATCGCGAATTGCGCGTCTAATCTGAAGCATCGGCTTTCCGCTTTTGGCGGCCAGGCAGAGGGTGCGGCTCCAACGGAGCTTGAAGACAGAATCGCTCAGCTTAAGGCGCAATTCGAAGCGAAAATGGGAGACGACTTCAATACGCCGGATGCGATTACCGCCGTATTCGAGCTGGTAACGGAAGCGAACCAGTACATGAACCGCGCGGACGCTTCGCCGGAGGGGATTGCCGCACTGCTGGCAGCTCTTGAAGGAATGAACACGGTGCTGGGTCTGCTGCCTGAAGCGGGTGCTGACGCCGAGCTTCTGGATGACGAGATCGATGCGCTTATCGTTGAGCGGACGGAAGCGCGCGCGGCGAAGAATTGGGCAAGAGCGGATGAGATCCGTAACCTGCTTACGGAAAAAGGCATTGCGTTAGAGGACACTCCGCAAGGGATTCGTTGGCGGCGCCTGTAGAACTCTGCCGCAAATCGATTGGAGGACGTGTCATATTGAATAGCAATGAACGGGAACATGCAAGCTTAGAGGAAGCGGGACAAGGGAATGGAGCGGGAGCGGGGCTTCTGTTCCACCGTCCGGCCAAGAAGACGCAGCTCATTAATCCGGTTGTGCTCGCTTACGTAGGAGACAGCGTATTCGAGCTGTTGGTCCGGCAGTACCTGGTGTCGCTGCCTAATCATAAATCGCATCATCTTCACAAGGAAGCGACGAAGATTGTATCGGCGAAGGCGCAGCGCAAGCTGCTGGAGAAATGGCAGCCGATGCTGACGGAAGAAGAAGCGGATATCGTAAGGCGCGGCCGCAATACGAAATCGGGGGCACCGCCCAAGAATGCGGACCCGGCCGATTACAGGCAGGCTACCGCGCTGGAATGCCTGGTCGGCTATTTGTACTATGAAGGACGAATCGAACGTCTGCATGAATTGTTTGGGGCAGCAGTCGCGCCGCAGCCGGAAGACCATCAGGAAGAGAAGGAGGGACAAGCGTGAGCGAACGATACAACCAAGAAGAAATGATTGCCGGCAAGCATCCCGTTATGGAGGCGCTTCGTTCCGGGCGCGATATCAATAAGATTTGGATCGCAGAGGGCGCTCAGAAGAGCCTGACCCAGCCGATCGTGGCGGAGGCCAAGCAGCATGGGGTCATCGTGCAGTTTGTGGACAAGCGCAAGCTGGATACCATGGTGGAGGGCGTACAGCATCAAGGCGTTGTTGCGCAGGCGGCGGCCTTTGCCTACGCGGAGATTGAGGATTTGCTGGCAAGAGCCCGCGAGCTGAACGAAACGCCGTTCCTGCTTATTCTCGACGAGATTGAGGACCCTCATAATCTGGGTTCCATTTTGCGGACGGCGGAATGTACCGGCGTCCATGGCGTTATTATTCCGAAACGCCGTTCGGTTGGCCTGACGGCAACGGTGCTGAAGACATCCGCTGGCGCGGCCGAGCATGTGCCTGTGGCGCGTGTGACGAACCTCGCCCAGACGATCGACCGTCTGAAGGAAGAAGGCGTGTGGGTAGCTGGTACGGACGTAAGCGCTCCGCAGGATGTATATAAGACGAAATTTGATCTGCCGCTTGCGATTGTTATCGGAAACGAAGGCAAAGGGATGGGCCGTTTGATTAAGGAGAAATGCGATTTCCTGGTCAAGCTGCCGATGCACGGCCGTCTTAACTCTTTGAACGCATCCGTGGCAGCGGGCGTTTTGATGTACGAAGTGGTCAGGCAGCGCCGGAGTGTATAGCCGATGAACCGGCGCAATGATATTTTGCTGGTGGACGGCTATAATATGATCGGCGCCTGGCCCATGCTTGAGAAGCTGAAGGAGATCGATCTGGAGGAAGCGCGGGACAAGCTGCTCGATATGCTGGCCGATTACCAAGGCTTCTCGGGCATGACGGTGTATGTTATTTTCGATGCCCATCAAGTGCCCGGACTTGGCGCGACTTACCGGCATCATAAGCTTACGATTGTCTATACGAAGGAAAAAGAAACGGCGGACGAATGCATTGAGCGGTTGGTTACGGAACTCACGGCCAGACGACGAAACGTATTTGTCGCCACCTCCGATCTTGTCGAACAGCATGTCGCTTTCGGCAAAGGAGCTCTCCGGCTGTCGGCTCGCGAGCTGCTTATCAACATTCAGCAGAATCGCAAGCAAATCGAGCTCACTTTGCGCGAGGACATACCGGTCAAGCGCAACACGCTCGACGGCAATCTCAGTCTCGAGGTGCGCACAAAGCTGGAGCGTCTTCGGCGCGGCGGCAAATAGTCCTCTTTTTTATCCATAAAATTACAGAATTTCTATTAAAACGACTCTACCCTAGCGGCAAATCGGTTGACGGTGTAAGATTACATAATGTATACTGGCTCTATATTTAGTGATGAGAACGGCGGTTTTATCGCTATTTTGTCTTGTTTAACTCGTTGTGGCAGGAAGCCATGGAGATAGGTTGCATATGAATCTAGCGGCGTACGCCTTGCAGGCCGGAGGGATAGTTCGTGAGCATCGACCTCAAAAAATGGAGTACGCTTGAGTATGACTGCAGTTCTGACGAGGATATCGTGGAAGCGGTTCGTAACGGCGACAGTCTGGCTCTTGAATATTTGATCAACAAATATAAGAACTTTGTCCGTGCCAAGGCGCGTTCTTACTTCCTGATCGGAGCCGACCGGGAAGATATCGTGCAGGAAGGCATGATCGGACTCTATAAATCTATCCGCGACTTTAAAGGGGACAAGCTTGCTAGCTTTAAAGCTTTTGCGGAATTATGTATTACACGGCAGATTATTACGGCGATAAAGACGGCTACCAGGCAGAAGCATATACCGCTTAACTCTTATGTTTCCTTGGACAAGCCTATTTACGACGAAGATTCTGACCGTACTCTTCTCGACGTGATTTGCGGCACCCGGGTATCCGATCCGGAGGAGCTTATCATTAATCAGGAAGAATTTGTTGGTCTTGAGGACAAGATGTCGGAGATTCTGAGCGATCTGGAGCGTAAGGTGCTTATGCTCTATCTGGACGGCCGATCGTATCAGGAAATTGCCGTTGACCTCGACAGACATGTCAAATCGATTGACAATGCCCTGCAGCGCGTAAAGCGCAAACTTGAGCGTTACTTGGAAGTTCGGGATCTTAGCGGATAAGCTATTAATCTTATTAATCTTTATACGTGCTGAATTTGATGCGAGCTGTTCTCTCGTCCGGTTATCAGGCCGGAGGCGGAGGGCGGCTCGTTTTAAGTTTTAAAAGCAGGATTTGTGACGATAATGGTAGAGACGAGATTCCTGATGCCGCCATATTTCCATAATATTCGCTATGGCCCAGGCTATGTTTCCATTGACATTGGAATAGGCCGTGTGATAAATTGTTTTAGGTAGGCCTTGATGTGAGGCTTTGTTTTGTATTGGGGCCGAAGTTGCAATGTCATATACATATGGCGTTGTGAACCGTTATTTAGCAGTTCGGGAGGTGTAATTCAATGCGGGTAATAATCACGTTGGCATGCACAAACTGCAAACAGAGAAACTATGCGAGCAGCAAGAACAAACGCAATCACCCCGACCGCATCGAGTTGAAGAAGTTTTGCAAGTTTTGTAACGAGCAGACTCCTCATCGCGAGACGAGATAGTCATTGGAGGTGTTGACGTGGCATTTTTGGCTAAACTGAAGCAAAGCTTCGGAACAACGTTTAGTTTCTTTGCCGACAGCTGGGCAGAACTTAAAAAGGTTCGCTGGCCAAACCGTAAAGAGTTGACAAGCTATTCGATCGTCGTACTTCTAACGATCGCGTTTGTGACGATTTACTTTTGGCTTCTTGACATCGGGATCTCGTCTCTAGTTAATCTGATTGTTTAAGAAGGGTCCAAAGGTGGATTGGAATGGAAAAAAGATGGTATGTCGTACACACTTACGCCGGTTATGAGAACAAAGTGAAAGCCAATTTGGAGCGTCGCCTCGAATCGATGGGCATGGAAGATAAAATCTTTCGCGTTCTGGTTCCGATGGAAGAAGAAGTGGTAGAAAAGGACGGTAAGAAAAAGACCGTTCAACGCAAAGTCTACCCCGGCTACGTCCTCGTGGAGATGGTACAAACTGACGATTCATGGTATGTTGTTCGCAATACGCCGGGCGTCACAGGATTTGTAGGGTCAACGGGCTCCGGTTCCAAGCCAATCGCGCTTATGCCGGACGAAGTAGAACAAATTCTGAAGCACATGGGCATGGAAGAGCCTAAGCCGAAGATTGAATTCGACCTGAAGGAAACCGTGCGCGTAAAGGTAGGTCCTTTTGCGGATTTCGTTGGTACAGTGGAAGAAATTCTGCTCGACAAATCCAAGCTTAAGGTACATGTCAACATGTTTGGCAGGGAGACCCCGCTTGAACTGGACTATACTCAAGTGGAGAAGATATAATACGATCTGGTTTCCGTAGTTTGGGATTACTTGTGTAAGGAGGTGTAAGTCATGGCAAAAAAGGTTATCAAAATGGTCAAACTGCAAGTTCCTGCAGGTAAAGCTAATCCGGCTCCGCCGATTGGTCCGGCACTTGGTCAAGCAGGCGTTAACATTATGGCGTTCTGTAAAGAATTCAATGCTCGTACTGCAGATCAAGCGGGATTGATTATCCCGGTTGTTATCACAGTGTTTGAAGACCGTTCCTTCACTTTCGAAACTAAAACTCCACCGGCAGCAGTATTGCTCCGCGTTGCAGCAGGTATCGAAAAAGGTTCCGGTGAACCAAACAAAAAGAAAGTTGCTACAGTGAAACGTGCGAAAGTTCGTGAAATTGCTGAGCAAAAAATGCCTGACCTGAATGCAGCTTCCGTTGAGGCAGCGATGCTTATGATTGAAGGTACTGCACGCAGCATGGGTGTTACTATCGTTGACTAATTGTGTGACTGGCCGCTTGCGGTCGGTTAACACATGGGCGGCCGAATAGGCGTTGCCCGGCGAAGTGTACTGCTTCGTTTAAGTGGGAGGAGTCCCATAAGGGGAATTTTCCGCTACAACCACAAAGGAGGAAAACTCAAATGGCTAAACACGGCAAAAAGTATGTAGAAGCTGCTAAGCTGATTGACAGCGAAGCTACTTACGAGTCTTTGGAAGCAATCGAGCTTGTGAAGAAAGCCGCTACAGCAAAATTCGACGAGTCCGTTGAAGTAGCTGTGCGTCTGGGCGTTGACCCTCGTAAACAAGACCAAGCGGTTCGTGGCGTTGTTGTACTTCCGCATGGTACTGGTAAAACAAAACGTGTTCTGGTATTCGCGAAAGGCGATAAAGCAAAAGAAGCAGAAGCTGCTGGCGCTGATTTCGTTGGCGATTCCGACATGATCAACAAAATCCAACAAGGCTGGTTCGAATTCGACGTCTGCGTAGCAACGCCGGACATGATGGCTGAAGTTGGTAAACTGGGTCGTATCCTCGGCGGTAAAGGCCTTATGCCTAACCCTAAAGCGGGTACGGTAACATTCGACGTTACTAAAGCTGTTCAAGAAATCAAAGCTGGTAAAATCGAATACCGTCTTGATAAAGCAGGTCAAATCCATGCTCCAATCGGCAAGGTTTCCTTCGACGCAGAGAAACTTAACGAAAACCTTAAGTCTCTGATCGATGCTCTGAACCGTGCTAAACCGGCAGCAGCTAAAGGGGTTTACCTGAAAAACATCTCCGTTTCTTCGACAATGGGCCCTGGCGCTCGCGTCAACGTAGCGGCTTACCGCTAAGTTCAACGAGAACGGAATTAAATTCGAATACGCATACCGTAGACAGTAGGTGCCGCAAGGCTTAATTTCCTACCGAGGTGTTATGATAAATACAGCTTGCGCGTGATTAACTTCACGGCAGCGATATATCATGGCCTTCGCAGTCGCTGTGGAGGCCTTTCTCATGCACCCTAGGCAGAGGAAGCTTGTCTTATAAACGGGATGTACAACTATTACAGGAGGTGTACAGTTTGGCTAACGTTAAAATCATCCAAGAGAAACAACAAGCGGTTGAAGAAATCACAGCGAAGCTTCGTGAGAGCTCCAGCACTGTTGTTGCTGACTACCGCGGATTGAACGTTGCGCAAGTAACTGAACTTCGTAAACAACTGCGCGAAGCAGGTGTTGAATTCCAAGTTCTGAAAAACTCGCTCGTTCGCCGTGCGACTGAAGCTGCGGAATTGTCCGATCTGAACAGCATTCTGGTTGGTCCTACAGCCATTGCTTTCAGCGTGAACGATGCTGTGGCACCAGCGAAAATCTTGAACGATTTCGCTAAAAAGAACGACGCTCTGAAACTTAAAGGCGGCGTTGTTGAAGGTAAAGTAGTAGGTGCACAAGAGATTAAAGCACTGGCGGAACTTCCGTCCCGCGAAGGCTTGCTCTCCATGCTCCTCAGCGTCCTGCAAGCTCCAATGCGCAACTTCGCGCTTGCGGTTAAAGCAGTCGGCGAGCAAAAAGAAGCACAAGCTTAAGTTAAACCGTCGTTTGTACGAACGAAACGCCGACCTTCCCCGGAAGGCGGCATAAAACCAAAAAAAATCAACCACTTTCGGAGGTATAACCATGTCTAAAGAGCAAATCTTGGAAGCAATCAAAGTTATGACTGTTCTTGAACTGAACGATCTTGTTAAAGCAATCGAAGAAGAATTCGGCGTTACAGCTGCTGCACCAGTAGCAGTAGTAGCAGGCGGCGCAGCAGAAGTTGCTGAGCAAACTGAATTCGACGTTATCCTTAACAACGCTGGCGCTTCCAAAATCAACGTAATCAAAGTGGTTCGCGAAATCACTGGTCTGGGCCTGAAAGAAGCTAAAGACCTGGTTGACGGCGCTCCTAAACCAATCAAAGAAAAAGTTGGCAAAGAAGAAGCAGAAGCGGTTAAAGCTAAGCTTGAAGAAGCTGGCGCTGCTGTAGAAGTGAAGTAATTTCACTTCAAGCTATAATAACGGGCCCCTTGAAACGTCACGTTTCAAGGGGTTCGTTGCATGTTCAAGACTTGCAGCTCAAGTGGCAGGAGGCCAAAAAGAATGTCGGACCACTATTACTCCCAAACGCCGGGAGTGAAGCATGATAGACAAGTACATGAAACAAAGCTTCGGGGATTCGCTCTGCGGTTTGTGACGGATGCTGGCGTATTCTCGAAATCGGGAGTCGATTATGGCAGCCGCGTGCTGCTGGATGCGCTCGTTCTTTCGCCAACTGCTAGAGTGCTTGATGTCGGGTGCGGTTACGGGCCCATCGGATTAACAGCGGCGAAGCTGGCGCCGGAGGGGCATGTAACCATGATCGACATTAATGAACGCGCGGTTGAGCTGTCTAAAGAGAACGCAAAGCTAAATGGCATTTCAAATGTTACGGTTATCCAAAGCGATATCTATGAATCGGTGAAGGATAATCGTTATGACGTGATTTTGACCAACCCTCCGATCAGGGCGGGGAAACAGGTTGTCCATCGTATTTTTGAAGAAGGGTACAATCTATTAAATCCCGGCGGCAAGATGTGGGTGGTCATTCAGAAGAAGCAAGGCGCGCCATCTGCGGAGGCCAAGCTGGAAGCGTTGTTTGGCGATGTGGAAGAGGTCACGAAGGACAAAGGCTACCGGATATTTTTAGCAACAAAATCTATGACTTGATTTTCTTGACTTGACTTTTCAGATATGGTAGTATTATAAAATGTCAGCATTAAATTGGGCTCAATCTCTTTAGCTAACTAAAATGTCAAGTGCGAATTTTGGCGCGGAATGCATATTTATTGCACATTTGACGTATAATGTTTACATTTTGGGCAAAATTACTTGATATGGAACCATCGCGCCGCGCTGCGTTTGGTTGGCTGCCGGAACACGCTCTTTTTTCGAACTATTCGATAAGGGCTTTTCTTTATTTAAAGTAGTGACGCAGTAGATATCGATGCTGTGAGACAGACATGAGGGGTGAGGTTAAGTTGGCAGGACAACTTGTTCAGTATGGTCGGCGCACGCGGAGAAGTTACGCCCGGATCAACGAGGTGCTGGAAGTCCCGAACCTGATTGAAATCCAACAAAAATCGTACGAAAAATTCTTGGATAACGACTTGCTTGAGTTGTTCCAGGATATTTCGCCGATTCAGGACTTTACGGGCAATCTATCGCTTGAGTTTATCGACTATAGCTTGGGCGAACCGAAATATTCGGTCGATGAATCAAAGGAACGCGATGTGACGTACGCTGCTCCACTGCGCGTTAAGGTACGGCTCTTCAACAAAGAAACCGGCGAAGTGAAGGAACAAGAAGTGTTCATGGGCGACTTCCCGCTGATGACAGAGACCGGTACGTTCATTATTAACGGGGCGGAACGTGTAATTGTCAGCCAGTTGGTTCGATCCCCAAGTGTGTACTTCAGCACGAAGGTTGATAAGAACGGGAAGAAAACATACACGGCAACGGTAATTCCGAATCGCGGAGCTTGGCTCGAGCTTGAGACGGATGCTAAGGACATCATTTACGTTCGTATTGACCGGACCCGGAAAATACCGGTGACGGTGCTTTTGCGCGCTCTTGGCTTCGGAACCGACGCTGAGATCTTAGAATTGCTCGGCCATGACGAGTATATTCGCAACACGCTGGATAAAGACAACACAGATTCGACGGAGAAAGCGCTGATTGAAATCTATGAACGCCTTCGTCCAGGCGAACCGCCTACTTTGGACAATGCGAAGAGCTTGCTGGTTGCTCGTTTCTTTGATCCAAAACGTTACGACCTGGCTAACGTCGGCCGTTACAAAATAAACAAAAAGCTTCACATTAAGAACCGTCTGTTTAATCAACGTCTTGCTGAGACGCTGGTTGATCCGGGTACGGGCGAGATCATTGCGGAAGCAGGTCAAATGATTGACCGCCGTCTGCTGGATGAGATCCTCGACAAGCTGGAGAAAAACGTCGGCTTCAAAACATACCATGTTGCTAATGGTGTGCTGGATGCGGATAGCATTCCGCTTCAAGCGATCAGCGTGTATTCGCCGCTTGATGACGCGAAGGTTATCAAAGTCATCTCTAATGGCGTCATTGATAAATCCGTTAAGCATATTACGCCGGCGGACATCATTTCGTCCATCAACTATTTCATCAACCTCCTTCACGGAGTAGGCAATACGGACGATATCGACCATCTCGGTAACCGTCGTTTGCGTTCCGTAGGCGAATTGCTTCAGAACCAATTCCGTATCGGTCTATCCCGTATGGAACGCGTTGTCCGCGAAAGAATGTCGATTCAAGATGCTAACGCCATTACGCCGCAAGCCTTGATTAACATTCGCCCTGTAATCGCATCGATTAAAGAGTTCTTCGGTTCCTCGCAGCTGTCGCAGTTCATGGACCAAACGAACCCGCTGGCAGAATTGACGCACAAACGTCGTTTGTCTGCTCTCGGTCCGGGCGGTTTGACGCGTGAGCGCGCAGGCTTCGAAGTACGGGACGTCCATCACTCCCACTACGGGCGTATGTGTCCAATCGAAACGCCGGAGGGTCCGAACATCGGTCTGATCAACTCCTTGTCGACGTTTGCCCGCATTAACGAGTATGGCTTCATCGAAGCCCCTTACCGTTGGGTAGATCCGAAGACAGGCATCGTTACCGAGCAAATCTCGTATTTGACGGCTGACGAAGAAGATAACTACGTTGTCGCGCAAGCGAACGCGAAGTTGACCGAAGAAGGTAAATTTGTCGATGACAGTGTCATCGTACGTTACAATAAGCAAGCAGATAACATCTTGACCATGCCAAGCGAACGCGTTGACTACATGGACGTATCGCCTAAGCAGGTTGTGTCGGTTGCGACAGCGCTCATTCCGTTCTTGGAAAATGACGACTCCAACCGTGCGCTCATGGGATCCAACATGCAGCGGCAGGCCGTGCCACTCCTTATTCCTAAAGCACCACTTGTTGGTACGGGTATGGAGCACAAATCGGCTAAAGACTCCGGTGTATGTATTGTATCCAAGTATGACGGTGTTATTGAACGAGTTTCGGCAAACGAAATTTGGCTGCGCCGCACAGAGATGCTGGACGGCAAGCAAGTGGTTGGCGATCTCGTGAAACATAAACTGCATAAGTTTATGCGTTCCAACCAAGGAACATGTATCAACCAACGTCCGCTTGTGCGCAAAGGCGAAGTGATCAAGAAAGGCGATATTCTCGCCGACGGTCCTTCCACGGAGCAAGGCGAATTGGCGCTGGGCCGCAACGTTGTCGTTGCGTTCATGACTTGGGAAGGTTACAACTACGAGGATGCGATTCTTCTTAGCGAGAAGCTTGTGAAAGAGGATGTTTACACGTCCATTCACATTGAAGAATACGAATCCGAGGCACGCGATACGAAGCTTGGGCCGGAAGAAATTACGCGCGACATTCCGAATGTCGGCGAAGAAGCGCTGAAAAATCTCGACGAACGCGGCATTATCCGCGTTGGTGCCGAGATCGGCGCCGGCGATATCCTCGTTGGTAAAGTAACTCCTAAAGGCGTTACGGAGCTGACGGCGGAAGAACGCCTTCTTCATGCGATCTTTGGCGAGAAAGCTCGTGAAGTGCGCGATACGTCGCTTCGCGTACCGCATGGTACCGACGGTATCGTCGTAGACGTTAAAGTATTTACCCGCGAGAACGGCGATGAGCTGCCACCAGGCGTGAATCAGCTGGTTCGTGTATATATTGCTCAAAAACGTAAGATCTCCGAAGGCGACAAAATGGCAGGACGCCACGGTAATAAAGGGGTTATCGCCCGCATTATGCCGGAGGAAGATATGCCGTTCTTGCCAGACGGCACACCAGTTGAAGTCGTGTTGAACCCACTGGGCGTACCGTCGCGGATGAACATCGGTCAGGTACTCGAAGTCCATTTGGGCATGGCTTGTAAGCGTCTTGGTCTTCATGCCGCAACGCCGGTATTCGACGGCGCGCGCGAGTATGACGTATTCGATACGATGGAAGAAGCCGGCATGCAGCGTAACGGTAAAACGATTCTGTACGATGGACGTACAGGCGAGTCGTTTGAACGCGAAGTTACGGTTGGCGTCATGTACATGATCAAACTGGCGCACATGGTCGACGATAAAATCCATGCCCGCTCGACGGGTCCTTACTCTCTCGTTACGCAGCAGCCACTGGGCGGTAAAGCTCAATTCGGCGGCCAGCGCTTCGGTGAGATGGAGGTTTGGGCACTCGAGGCCTACGGCGCAGCCTACACGCTTCAAGAGATTCTTACGGTCAAATCCGACGACGTGGTCGGCCGCGTGAAGACTTACGAATCGATCGTGAAAGGCGAGAACGTTCCGGAGCCAGGCGTTCCAGAATCGTTCAAGGTATTGATCAAAGAGCTTCAGTCCCTTGGTATGGACGTTAAGATCCTCACCGAGAATGAAGAAGAGATCGAAATGAAAGAAATCGATGACGAAGATGACGGAACAAGCGATAAGCTTAACCTCAACTTAGAAGGCGCCGAAGCCGGCGCTGAATAAGCTTTGAATAAAAGGCTGCTCGTCCTTCTTAACCGAAGGGCGTGCAGCCGCCAATTTGTACGACATAGCCATACATGACGAAGGAGGGTTGCTCCTTGTTGGACGTGAACAACTTCGAGTATATGAAAATCGGGCTTGCATCGCCTGATAAAATTCGCTCTTGGTCCCGCGGAGAAGTCAAAAAACCGGAGACGATCAACTATAGGACGTTAAAACCGGAGAAAGAGGGTCTTTTCTGCGAAAAGATCTTCGGGCCTACAAAAGACTGGGAATGTCATTGCGGTAAATACAAACGCGTTCGTTATAAAGGCGTTGTCTGCGACCGCTGTGGCGTTGAAGTTACACGCGCGAAAGTACGCCGCGAGCGTATGGGCCATATCGAGCTTGCTGCTCCAGTATCGCATATCTGGTACTTTAAGGGCATTCCAAGCCGTATGGGCCTTGCGCTTGACATGTCGCCTCGTTCCCTCGAGGAGATCATTTATTTTGCATCCTATGTAGTAACCGATCCAGGTGATACGCCGCTTGAGAAAAAACAACTGCTGTCGGAGAAAGAATACCGCAGCTACCGTGAAAAATACGGTTATGGCTTCCAAGCGAGCATGGGTGCCGAAGCAGTTAAGAAATTACTGCAAGACATCGATGTTGAGAAAGAACTGGAGACCCTTAAAGAAGAATTGCGTACGGCTCAAGGCCAACGCCGCAACCGTGCGATTAAGCGTCTTGAAGTCATCGAAGCCTTCCGCAACTCCGGCAATGAGCCGGAATGGATGATTCTCGATGTGCTTCCGGTTATTCCGCCAGAGCTTCGTCCGATGGTACAGCTGGACGGCGGACGTTTTGCAACGTCTGACCTGAACGACCTGTACCGCCGCGTTATTAACCGTAACAACCGTCTGAAACGCCTGCTTGACCTGGGCGCTCCGGATATTATCGTTCAGAACGAGAAGCGCATGCTGCAAGAAGCCGTTGACGCTCTGATCGATAACGGCCGCCGTGGCCGTCCGGTTACAGGCCCGGGCAACCGTCCTTTGAAATCCCTCAGCCACATGCTGAAAGGTAAACAAGGCCGTTTCCGTCAGAACTTGCTCGGTAAACGGGTTGACTACTCTGGTCGTTCCGTTATCGTCGTAGGTCCAAACCTGAAAATGTTCCAATGCGGTCTTCCAAAAGAGATGGCGCTGGAGCTGTTCAAGCCTTTCGTAATGAAAGAACTTGTGAACAAAGGTCTGGCACACAATATCAAGAGCGCAAAACGCAAAGTTGAACGCGTAAGCCCGGAAGTTTGGGACGTTCTTGAAGAAGTTATCAAGGAGCATCCGGTTCTTCTTAACCGTGCCCCTACGCTTCACCGTCTCGGTATCCAGGCGTTCGAACCGATTCTGGTTGAAGGCCGCGCCATCAAGCTTCATCCGCTCGTATGTACCGCTTATAACGCGGACTTCGACGGTGACCAAATGGCCGTTCACGTACCGCTGTCGGCAGAAGCGCAAGCTGAAGCACGTCTTCTGATGCTCGCATCGGGTAACATTTTGAACCCGAAAGACGGCAAGCCTGTTGTTACGCCATCGCAGGATATGGTTCTCGGATCGTACTACTTGACGATGGATAACAAAGAAGCAAAAGGCTCCGGTTCGGTGTTCGCTACCGTGAACGAAGCAATCTCCGCGTACCAACGCGGTATTGTATCGCTTCATGCGCGCGTATTCGTGCCTGCTAAAGTACTGAAGAAAACCATCTTTACGGAGCAGCAGCAGAACTCCCTGATTTGTACGACTGTCGGTAAAGTCATTTTCAACGAAATCTTCCCGGAAGATTTCCCTTACATCAACGAAGCTTCCAAAGTGAACTTGCTGCAAGGTACGCCGGATAAGTATTTTGTCTATGAAAAGGGCAGCGACTTGAACAAAATCATGAATGAGTTGCCAATTGCCGGCGGCGTCGGCAAAGAGTATCTCGGCAACATCATCGGCGAATGCTTCCGTATCTACCATACAACTTTGACATCGATTATTCTTGACCGGATCAAGCAACTTGGCTTTACGTACTCCACGCGCGCAGGTATTACTGTTGCGGTAGCGGACGTTGTCGTTCCGGAGGAGAAAGTCGAGATTCTGAAAGAATCGGATGCTAAAGTAGCAGTCGTTATGAATCAGTACCGTCGCGGTCTGATTACGAACGAAGAACGTTATGACCGTGTTATCGAAATTTGGAGTAAATCGAAAGACCAAATTACCGATATCCTCATGAAATCGATGGACCGTTACAATTCCATCATGCTCATGGTGGACTCCAAAGCACGGGGTAACAAATCGCAGATCGCACAGCTCGGCGGTATGCGTGGTCTGATGGCCAACCCATCCGGCCGGATCATCGAGTTGCCAATCAAATCGAACTTCCGTGAAGGCCTTACCGTCCTCGAGTACTTCATCTCGACGCACGGTGCCCGTAAAGGTCTGGCCGATACGGCGCTTCGTACAGCGGACTCGGGTTACTTGACCCGTCGTCTCGTAGACGTTGCGCAGGACGTTATCGTCCGCGAAGACGATTGCGGTACGGATAAAGGCTTTACCGTTAGCAAGATTCAAGACGGCAAAGAGGTTATCGAGGATCTGTACGACCGTATCGAAGGCCGTTACTCGTTCGAAACAATCCGTCATCCAAAAACGGGTGAGGTTATTGTTAAGAAGAGCGAGCTGATCGACTCCGGCAAAGCCGATGCGATTATCGACGCAGGTATCGAGAAACTTCAAATCCGTTCCGTTCTTAGCTGTCGTGCACGTCATGGCGTATGTAAAGTATGCTATGGCCGTAACTTGGCGACTGGCAAGCACGTTGAGATTGGCGAAGCGGTAGGCATTATCGCGGCGCAATCCATCGGTGAACCGGGAACTCAGCTGACGATGCGTACATTCCATACCGGCGGCGTTGCCGGCGACGATATTACGCAAGGTTTGCCGCGTATCCAAGAGCTTTTCGAGGCGCGTAATCCGAAAGGTCAAGCGATCATTACGGAGCTCGACGGTGTCGTGAAAGAAATTCGCGAGGCGAAAGACCGCCGCGAAATCGAAGTCCAAGGCGAAGCAGAAACGAAAGTCTATGCAATTACGTATGGCTCGCGTATCCGCGTAACCGAAGGCCAGCAAATCGAAGCAGGCGACGAGCTTACAGACGGTTCGATCGACCCTAAAGATATGCTGCGTATTAAAGGTATCCGTGGCGTTCAAAACTACATTTTGCAAGAAGTACAGCGCGTATACCGTAACCAAGGCGTAGAAATCAACGACAAGCACGTTGAGGTTATGGTTAAGCAAATGCTTCGCAAAATCCGTATCGTTGACGCAGGCGACACTACGCTTCTTCCAGGCGCATTTGTTGACATCCACGAATACGAAGCAGCTAACCGCGAAGCAATCTTTGCAGGTCTTGAGCCTGCCGTTGCGAAGCCGGTATTGCTTGGTATTACAAAGGCGTCCCTTGAGACAGATTCGTTCTTGTCCGCGGCATCGTTCCAAGAAACGACCCGCGTCCTGACCGACGCTGCTATCAAAGGTAAAGTCGACCAATTGCTTGGTCTGAAAGAGAACGTTATTATCGGCAAGCTGATCCCGGCTGGTACAGGTATGAACCGTTACCGCAGCATCAAGCTGGTAGGCCTAGAAGATGAGCCGGAAGCAACTGCAGAAGGCGAATTGGAATCCGAAGCTGTAACGATCGAATAGGACTCGCATATTGTTGTAATAGATGAGGAGAGCGCGGCATTCGGCAGGGATGGTTGGTCTTCCCTGTTGATGCCCGCTCTTTTACATGTATAATAGTTGAGGGGCCTTACCTTTAACCGTGTAAATGAGATAACCAAAACTTTGCAATTGGACAGGGTGTAATACAGCTTGACACTTCTAGATGTAGGTGTTAATATATCGAAGTGTGCCTAATTGTGTGATCGCTCTACCGCAAAAGGAAAGGTGATATCATGCAGTTTAAGGTTGGCGCGAAACAGACGACTAAGATGCTCGAACAGAGTAAAGCTATCGAAGTCTATGTGGCTCGTGATGCAGATCCGCGGATGAGAGAGAAGGTTGTTCATCTGTGCGAGCGGTTGAGTGTTCCGGTCAAGTGGATAGATACGATGCAAGAACTCGGGGAAACCTGCGGGATTGATGTCGGAGCCGCTATGGCAGCGCTCATACTTGATGAAGAATAAAGTAGACTCCATTTTTGTTAGTGCAGAATTGAAAGATGATGGACTGACAGAAATTTTTATTTGTTCTTTTATGAACCGCCTGGATCTGTGGGCTTAATTAATTGGGTAAAATGTCTTGCCATTAATAAGACATAATCATGGGAAGGGGGTGGCAACATGCCAACAATTAACCAGCTGGTCCGCAAAGGCCGCCAAGCTAAAGTCGTAAAATCGAAATCGCCTGCTTTGCAAAGAGGTTTCAACGCCTTGAAACGTGAAGCAACGAACATCAGCGCTCCGCAAAAACGCGGTGTGTGCACTCGTGTAGGTACTATGACTCCGAAAAAACCAAACTCCGCACTTCGTAAATACGCGCGTGTACGTTTGACTAACCGCGTAGAAGTAACAGCGTACATCCCTGGTATCGGTCATAACCTGCAAGAGCACAGCGTTGTATTGATCCGTGGTGGACGGGTAAAAGACCTTCCAGGTGTACGTTACCATATCGTTCGCGGCGCATTGGATACTGCGGGTGTAAACAACCGTAACCAATCCCGTTCGAAATACGGTACAAAACGTCCTAAAGTTAAAAAATAATATTAGCAATTTGTTCGGATAAATATTCGGATATTGCGACTAACTAAGAAAGGGGGACTTTCTCATGCCACGCAAAGGTCCTGTTACAAAACGCGACGTATTGCCGGATCCGGTTTACAATAGCAAACTGGTAACCCGCCTTATCAACCGCATCATGATCGACGGTAAACGCGGCGTTGCTCAAACGCTGTTGTATGATGCTTTCACGCTGATCCAAGAACGCACGGGTAAAGATCCAATGGAAGTGTTCGAAGAAGCGTTGAAAAACATCATGCCTGTACTCGAGGTTAAAGCTCGCCGTGTCGGCGGTTCTAACTACCAAGTACCGATTGAAGTTAAACCAGAGCGTCGTACATCGCTTGGTCTCCGTTGGCTCGTGAACTATTCGCGTAACCGCGGTGAAAAAACGATGGAAGAACGTCTGGCAGCTGAAATCATGGACGCATCGAACAACACTGGTGCATCCGTGAAGAAGCGCGAAGATACACACAAAATGGCAGAAGCGAACAAAGCGTTTGCTCACTACCGTTGGTAGGATTCTAACCAAAATGTTTGAGTTTAACTCAAAACACGAGAGGAGACAAATTCATGTCTAGAGAGTTCTCCTTGAATAATACGCGTAACATCGGGATCATGGCGCATATCGATGCTGGTAAAACAACTACCACTGAGCGTATCTTGTTCTATACAGGCCGTACTCATAAAATCGGTGAAGTGCATGAAGGCGCTGCAACGATGGACTGGATGGAGCAAGAGCAAGAGCGCGGTATTACAATTACGTCTGCCGCGACTACTGCTCAATGGAAAGGCAACCGCATCAATATTATCGACACCCCGGGGCACGTTGACTTCACAGTAGAAGTTGAACGTTCCCTGCGCGTATTGGATGGGGCCGTTGGCGTATTCAGTGCCAAAGAAGGCGTTGAGCCACAGTCTGAAACGGTATGGCGTCAAGCTGACCGTTATGGCGTTCCACGGATCGCCTACATCAACAAGATGGACATCATCGGTGCAGACTTCCTGAATGTTGTTAAAGACATGCGCGAGCGTCTGCAAGCGAATGCTGTTGCGATCCAATTGCCGATTGGCGCTGAGAGCGATTTCCTCGGCGTTGTCGACATCATCGAGCGCGTAGCTTACAAGTATAAAGACGATCTCGGTAGAGATCCTGAGCAAGTTGAGATTCCTGCTGAGTTGGCTGACCAAGTAGAAGAGCTTCGCACGGAGCTGATCGAAAAGGTAGCTGAGCTGGATGAAGAGTTGACTATGAAATATCTGGAAGGCGAAGAAATTACGATTCCAGAAATTAAAGCAGCGCTCCGCAAGGGCGTTTGTGAAGTTAAGATCTTCCCGGTTATCGCAGGTTCCTCGTACCGTAACAAAGGTGTTCAAATGATGTTGGACGCAGTAGTTGACTACCTGCCATCCCCGCTCGACGTACCGGCTATCAAAGGTACACTCGAAGACGGCGAAGAGTCGGTACGTCATTCTTCTGACGAAGAGCCGTTCGCGGCACTCGCGTTCAAAATCATGACTGACCCTTACGTTGGTAAATTGACGTTCTTCCGTGTATACTCGGGTATCCTGAAATCCGGTTCGTACGTTCTTAACGCAACTAAGAACAAACGTGAGCGGATCGGTCGTATCCTGCAGATGCATGCGAACAGCCGTCAAGAGATTTCGGAAGTTTACTCCGGCGATATCGCTGCCGCAGTAGGTCTGAAAGATACCATCACAGGCGACACGCTGTGCGACGAGAAGAACCCGATCATCCTTGAATCGATGAACTTCCCTGAGCCGGTTATCTCGGTAGCTATCGAACCAAAAACGAAAGCTGACCAAGACAAGCTTGGTATCGCAATCTCCAAACTGGCTGAAGAAGATCCAACGTTCCGTGCTCATACAGACGAAGAAACGAACCAAACGATCATCTCGGGTATGGGTGAGCTTCACCTTGAAATCCTGGTTGACCGTATGCTTCGCGAATTCAAAGTTGAGACTAACGTTGGTAAACCTCAAGTAGCTTACCGCGAAACATTCCGTACCGCGGCTAAGGTTGAAGGTAAATTCGTTCGTCAGTCCGGCGGTAAAGGTCAATATGGCCATTGTTGGGTTGAATTCACTCCGCAAGAGCCAGGTCAAGGCTTCGTATTCGAGAATAAAGTTGTTGGTGGATCGATTCCTCGTGAATTTATCGCTCCTATCCAAGCAGGTATCGAAGAGTCGATGAAGAACGGCGTACTCGCTGGCTTCCCGCTCGTTGATGTCAAAGCAACTGTATTCGACGGTTCGTACCATGACGTTGACTCCTCGGAGATGGCGTTCAAAATCGCTGGTTCCATGGCGCTTAAAGCTGCTAAGGAAAAATGTAACCCAGTTCTTCTTGAGCCAATCATGAAGGTTGAAGTTACAGTACCAGAAGAGTACATGGGCGACGTTATGGGTATGCTGAACTCCCGTCGCGGTCGTATCGAAGGTATGGATACTCGTGCAGGCGCACAAATCATCCGTGCTAAGGTACCTCTTGCAGAGATGTTCGGTTACTCCACAACTCTTCGTTCCGGTACGCAAGGCCGTGGCGTATTCTCCATGGAGCTCTCGCACTATGAAGAAGTACCACGTTCGATCTCCGAAGAGATCATCGCTAAAAACAAAGGCGCTTAATTATTAAGCCCTTAAATTCATACCATTGGTATGCAAGGTCGGGCACAAATACCTTAGGGCGTTTGTGTTTGGCCCACACATAAAACTTCAGTTATATTAAGGAGGATTAAGTTCAATGGCAAAGGCTAAATTTGAACGTAATAAACCGCACGTAAATATCGGTACTATCGGTCACGTCGACCATGGTAAAACTACTTTGACAGCTGCTATCACTACTGTACTTTCCAAAAAATACGGTGGCGCGGCAATCGCTTTCGACCAAATCGACAAAGCTCCAGAAGAGCGCGAGCGCGGTATCACGATCTCGACAGCTCACGTTGAGTATGAGACTCCTAACCGTCACTATGCTCACGTTGACTGCCCAGGTCACGCCGACTACGTTAAAAACATGATCACTGGTGCTGCTCAAATGGACGGCGCTATCCTGGTTGTATCCGCAGCTGACGGCCCTATGCCGCAAACTCGCGAGCACATCCTTCTGTCCCGCCAAGTAGGCGTACCTTACATCGTTGTATTCCTGAACAAATGCGACATGGTTGAAGACGAAGAGCTTCTTGAACTGGTTGAGATGGAAGTTCGCGACCTTCTTAACGAGTATGAGTTCCCAGGCGACGACACTCCAATCATCCGTGGTGCAGCTCGTGAAGCTCTGCAAAACCCAGATGGTCCTTGGGCTGACAAAATCGTTGAACTGTTCGAACAAGTTGACACTTACATCCCAACTCCTGAGCGCGACACAGCTAAGCCTTTCCTGATGCCTGTCGAGGACGTATTCACAATCACTGGCCGCGGTACAGTTGCTACTGGCCGTATCGACCGTGGTGTGGTTAAAGTCGGCGACGAGGTTGAAATCGTTGGTCTGGCTGAAGAAACTCGCAAATCCGTTGTTACGGGCGTAGAAATGTTCCGTAAACTGATGGATTCCGCTCAAGCGGGCGACAACATCGGCGCACTGCTTCGTGGTGTAGACCGTAAAGACATCGAGCGTGGTCAAGTACTGGCTAAACCGGCTTCGGTTAAACCACACACTAACTTCACAGCTCAAATCTACGTTCTGACTAAAGAAGAGGGTGGCCGTCATAAGCCTTTCTTCACTGGTTACCGTCCACAATTCTATTTCCGTACAACTGACGTAACAGGTATCATCAACCTGCCAGAAGGTACTGAAATGGTTATGCCTGGCGACAACATCACAGTTACTGTAGAACTGATCGCTCCAATCGCGGTTGAAGAGGGCACTCGTTTCTCCATCCGTGAAGGCGGCCGTACTGTAGGCGCTGGCGCTGTTGCAACTATCCAAAAATAATAAGGTGCGGCATTAGCCGCTCTTATGAAACCCTCTGCCTCCGGCAGAGGGTTTTTTAATTTCCAGATAAAACCCACCATTGACGTATAACTTTACATGCCATTAGAATTAATGGATAAGCGTCTATCGACGTTATTCGAAGTATTCAGACAAATATCCAACTGGGAGGGGCAAACTAGAAATGAAAAAGAAATGGTTGGTACCGCTTGCTTTAGTACTTTTGCTCGTTACAGCAGCATGTGGGAACAGTGGTAAAAACAACGAGAACAGCAGCTCCGGCAACGCTGCAGACGCAGGTAACTCGGACGCAAAGAAATCGTACAAGATCTCAATCTCTCAGATCGTTGAGCATCCATCGCTTGACGCAACAAAAGAAGGTTTTCTTGCAGCTTTGAAGGATGCAGGTTTTGTCGAAGGGGAAAACTTAACGGTAGATTTTAATACAGCACAAGGCGATCAAACGAATAACTTGTCGATTGCGCAAAAGATCGCAGGCGCTAAGGCCGATCTTGCTCTTGGTATCGCAACTCCATCCGCGCAGGCGCTTGTGCAAGCCTACACGAATGCTGGCAACAAAGGCCCGGTATTGTTCGCGGCCGTAACGGATCCGCTGTCCGCTGATCTGGTTTCGGACCTCGATGCTCCGGGAGGCAACGTAACAGGCGCTTCCGATACGAATCCGGATGCAGCCGTACAACTGATGGATTTCATCGCGGCTAACTTCCCTAACGTGAAGAAGGTTGGCTTGGTTATTAACAAAGGCGAGAGCAATGCGGTTGTTATGGCCGCTACTGCTAAAGAAGCACTTGCTAAGCACAACATCGAACTGATTGAAGCACCGGTTACAAACACTTCCGAAGTAAAACAAGCCGGTGAGTCGCTTATCGGTAAAGTAGACGCCATGTACATCACGCTTGATAATGTTGTTGTATCCGGCGTAGACGCACTTCTGCAATTGGCAAAACAAAACCATATTCCGTTCTTCTCCAGTGACCGCGATACGGTTGAGAAAGGCGCTTTTGCTACTGTAGGCTTCAAATACTATGACCATGGCTACCAAGTAGGCCAAATGGCCGCTGAGATTCTGAAGGGTAAAAATCCGGGCGAGATGAAAGTAACGAAACCGGACAAACTCGACCTGATTCTTAACCTGAAGGCAGCCGCTGATGAAGGCATTACCGTTACTGATGCAATGAAAGCCGGAGTTAAAGATCCGGATAACAACATCATTCAATAACAAGTTGAGAACGGGGTAAACGCTCCTTCGCGTTCATCCCGTTCTCTTATTATGTGGAGGAGGTGCCCCGGTGCCAGTATGGTTAAATGGTGCTTTTGAGCTAGGTTTGCTTTATTCCTTAATGGCTCTAGGCGTCTATATTACATTTCGCATCCTTGATTTTCCCGATCTCACGGTTGACGCAAGCTTCACAACCGGAGCAGGGGTAGCAGCAGTTCTGATTACGAACGGCACTTCGCCATGGCTAGCATGCCTTGCGGCATTTGGCGCCGGAGCTGCCGCAGGTGCAATTACGGGCTTGCTGCACACGAAAGGCAAAATCAACGGATTGTTATCAGGTATTTTGATGATGATCGCTCTCTATTCCGTTAATATGCGGATTATGGGCAAGCCGAACATCGGACTTATGGGGTCGGACATCTCGACTGTGTTCTCGGGAGTTAAGGTTCTTGTGCTTATGCCGATTGTCGTCGTTATTATTAAGCTTCTGCTCGATTTGTTCTTCAAGACGGATCTTGGTTTGAGTCTTCGCGCAACGGGTGATAACGAGCGTATGATCCGCAGCTTTGGCACTAATACGGATACAACTAAGATTATGGGCATTGCATTATCGAACGGTCTTGTTGCTTTGTCGGGTTCTTTTGTCGCTCAACAAAGCGGATTTGCAGATATTACGATGGGTGTCGGTATGATCGTTATCGGCCTCGCATCGGTTATTATCGGCGAAGCGCTGTTTGGCGCGAAAACCGTATTCCGTGCGACACTGGCTGTTGTGCTGGGCTCGATCGTT
The DNA here is from genome assembly GCF_051200795.1 of Paenibacillus glycanilyticus. Lineage (NCBI taxonomy): Bacteria > Bacillati > Bacillota > Bacilli > Caryophanales > Paenibacillaceae > Paenibacillus > Paenibacillus glycanilyticus. The sequence goes on along the minus strand of NZ_CP195155.1, from coordinate 6,120,777 downwards.
TACCGCATTATTATCGGTCTTGCTTATCAAAGCGATTTCTTCGAGGCGTCCGATCTTAAATTGATTACGGCCGTTATCGTTATTATCGCGCTTGTCTTCCCGTCTTTGCAGAAATCGTGGAAACAGAAGAGAATGGCCCAAAAACGCACAGCGGCTCTTTTGAATAGCGTTGAACAAAAAGGGGGCGGACGCTGATGCTGGAAATATCCAAAGTATCAAAGCTTTTTAACCCGGGGACATTAGATGAAAAGACAGCCCTTGTGAATACAAACCTGGCGATGAAGCCCGGAGACTTTATTACGGTTATCGGTAGTAACGGCGCCGGCAAGTCGACGCTGATGAACATCATCTCCGGCGTCATGAAGCCGGATACCGGCGAGGTCCGGATCGAGGGCAAAAATATTAGCAATCTGCCGGAGTTCCGAAGAAGCAAATGGATTGGCCGCGTATTCCAGGATCCGATGGCCGGTACTGCACCACGGATGTCTATTGAAGAGAATCTGGCGATGGCCTATACGCGCGGAAAGCAGCGTGGTTTCTCACTTAGTATCAACCGTGGTCGCCGCGCTATTTTCCGGGAACAGCTTTCCCGTCTGGGTATTGGACTCGAGAATCGCTTAAGTGCCAAGGTGGGCCTTCTGTCCGGCGGCGAACGCCAGGCGCTGAGCCTTCTGATGGCTACTTTTACGAAACCGCAGATTCTTCTGCTCGATGAGCATACGGCAGCTCTTGACCCGGCTCGCGCGGAGCTTATCACAACGCTTACCGAGACGCTTGTGCGCGAAATGAACCTGACAACCTTGATGGTTACTCACAACATGGAACAGGCAATTCGTCTTGGCAACCGGCTCATCATGATGGATAAAGGCAGAATCATTCTTGAGGTCAATGAGGACCGGAAGAAAGATCTGACTGTAGAACGCCTGTTAGGCGAATTCGAGCAGATCAGCGGGAAAAAGATGGCCGACGACCGTGTCGTTCTTGGTTAATCCCTCTTATAGGAAACGCAATGGCGAATTTCGCTGTTGCGTTTCTTCTATTATATAGAAGCTACTTTCAGGTCAAAAATGGATTTGAGAGTTTCATCATAATCGTGTAATATAGGCGAAGTGGAAAACACGGTTCGTCCAGGCGGCGGACGCGGGAAAGTCGAACATAAATCGTTGTTGCGCCAAGCTGAGTAAAGATAGGAAAAGACATAACTTTTCCCTTGCATTTGCCCAGCTGTTTCGGTATAATATTGACTGTTGGTCTGTGACGTTGCGATGATGTGAGAGGTTGCCGACACACCCGGCCCCTTTGCCATGGGGCATGTGCCGGGTTTTCTCACGGAGTATGTCCGATAAGAAATTGGGCGATAGAAGGAGGGACTTATATGGCAAAGCAAAAGATTCGTATTCGCTTGAAAGCATACGATCACAGAATTCTTGATCAATCCGCTGAGAAAATCGTGGAAACAGCAAAACGTTCCGGTGCAGGCGTATCCGGGCCGATTCCGCTTCCTACGGAAAAGCAAATCATCACTATTCTCCGTGCGGTGCACAAGTACAAGGATTCCCGGGAGCAATTCGAAATGCGTACACATAAACGCTTGATCGATATTGTTAACCCAACGCCGCAAACGGTTGATGCGTTGATGCGCCTGGATTTACCATCCGGTGTAGATATCGAAATCAAACTGTAATAAGCATAGCTGATCATTGAAAGGAAAAGAGGTGTCAACATGAAAGGTATCTTAGGGAAAAAACTTGGTATGACGCAAGTGTTTACCGCTGAAGGTAACGTCGTTCCAGTAACGGTTATCGAGGCTGGTCCTTGTGTAGTTCTCCAGAAGAAAGATCAAGAGAACGATGGTTATGAAGCCGTACAATTCGGTTTCTCCGATAAGAAAGAAGCTAGAGCGATCAAGCCGGAAATCGGCCACGCAAAGAAAGCTAATACAGCTCCTAAGCGCTACGTTCGTGAAATTCGCGGTATCAACCTGGGCGAATATGAAGTTGGCCAAGAAGTTAAGGCTGATTTGTTCGCAGAGGGCGAGTTTGTTGACGTAACAGGTATTTCGAAAGGTAAAGGCTTTGCCGGCGTTATCAAACGTTGGGGACAAAGCACGGGCCCAATGGCTCACGGTTCCCGTTACCATCGTGGTCCTGGTTCCATGGGTTCGATTCAAGCGAACCGCGTACCAAAAGGCAAACACCTTCCTGGTCACATGGGTCATGAGACAGTTACGATCCAAAAACTCGAAATTATCCGTGTAGACGCTGAGCGTAATGTGATCCTTGTTAAAGGCTCCATTCCAGGTCCTAAAAACGGTTTCGTTAAAGTAAAACAAACAGTTAAGAACTAATTGCTTACAAGAAAGGAGGAACAAGAAATGCCTAAAGTTACAGTATTTAACGTGAGTGGCTCCGAAGTTGGTGAAATCGAATTGGCGGACAGCGTATTCGGTATCGAGCCTAACTCTCATGTACTGCATAGCGCTGTATTGCTTCAGCAAGCTGCTGAGCGTGCAGGTACGCACAAAACAAAAGGACGCTCCGAAGTACGCGGCGGCGGTCGTAAGCCTTGGAAACAAAAAGGTACTGGCCGTGCTCGTCAAGGTAGCATTCGTTCGCCACAATGGGTTGGCGGCGGTACCGTATTTGGACCGACTCCGCGCTCTTATGGCTTTAAACTTCCTAAGAAGGTTCGCCGTCTGGCGATTAAATCCGCATTGTCTTCGAAAGTGATCGCTAACGAGATCGTCGTTCTTGATCAATTGACATTCGCGGCTCCTAAAACGAAGGAATTCGCAGCAATCTTGAACAACCTGAAAGCTGATCGCAAAGCACTTGTTGTTTTGCCAGCTTATGATGACAATGTAGCATTGTCCGCTCGCAATATCCCAGGCGTGAAATTCGTCGCTGCTGACGGCATTAATGTTCTGGACGTATTGGTGCATGACAAGCTCATCATCACGAAAGAAGCGGTAGAGAAAGTACAGGAGGTGTTTGCATAATGAAAAATCCTCGCGATATTATCAAACGCCCTGTTATTACGGAGCGCACTAGCGACTTCATGGCGGTTAAACGCTACGTATTCGAAGTTGACCTTCGTGCGAACAAAACCGAAATTAAAGATGCTATCGAGCAAATCTTTAAAGTAAAAGTAACGAGCGTTAATACAATGCGTGTTGCAGGTAAGCCGAAGCGTTACGGCAAGTACAACGGCTACCGTCCTGATTGGAAAAAAGCAATCGTTCAGCTGAGCGCTGACAGCAAAGAGCTTGAATTCTTTGAAACGTCTGTATAGAAAAGGAGGGAAACACAGTGCCAATCAAAAAGTATAAACCGACGTCCCCGGCTCGTCGTAACATGTCCGTTTCGACTTTTGAAGAGATCACAACAAGCACACCGGAGAAATCCTTGCTTGCTCCGCTTTTCAAAAAAGCTGGTCGTAATAACCAAGGTAAAATTACAGTTCGTCACCATGGCGGCGGACATAAACGTAAATACCGTATCATCGACTTCAAACGTACAAAAGATGGTGTTGTAGGTAAAGTTGCTTCGATCGAATACGATCCGAACCGTACTTCCAACATTGCTCTGATCAACTACGTTGATGGTGAGAAAGCTTACATCATCGCACCTAAAGGTCTGAAAGTCGGCGATCAAGTTGTTTCCGGTCCTGATGCTGACATCAAAATCGGTAACGCTTTGCCACTTATCAACATTCCAGTGGGTACAGTTATCCACAACATCGAACTGAAACCAGGCAAAGGCGGACAATTGGTTCGCGCGGCTGGTACAGAAGCTCAACTTCTTGGTAAAGAAGGCGACTATGTATCGATCCGTCTGTCCTCCGGCGAAGTTCGTCGTATCCTGAGCACTTGCCGTGCAACAATCGGTTCCGTTGGCAACGAAGATCACGAACTCGTGAAAATCGGTAAAGCCGGCCGTTCCCGTTGGATGGGCAAACGTCCTGAAGTTCGCGGCGTAGTAATGAACCCGAACGATCACCCACACGGTGGTGGTGAAGGCCGTGCTCCAATCGGTCGTAAATCCCCTATGTCTCCTTGGGGCAAACCGACTCTTGGTTACAAAACACGCAAGAAGAAAAAAGCATCGAGCCAATATATTATTCGTCGTCGTACGAAGTAATAATCGCTTGTTTGCAAGCAGCGTGACTGATGGTTGCGCTACGTTTCCGCGAAGGGAGGACTCCAAATGGGTCGCAGTTTGAAAAAAGGTCCGTTTATTGACGGCCACCTGCTCAAAAAGGTCGAGGAATTGAACGAAACGAACAAGAAAGTCGTTATCAAGACTTGGTCCCGTCGCTCGACAATTTTCCCACAATTCATCGGTCACACCATTGCAGTCTATGATGGCCGCAAGCATGTACCGGTTTATGTAACGGAAGATATGGTTGGACACAAGTTCGGTGAGTTTGCACCGACTCGTACCTACAAAGGCCATGACGATGACAAGAAAACAGGTAAGAGATAATCTGCCTGAATTATTTTTTAATGTATGAGAGGAGGTTCATCCATGCCAGAAGCTAAAGCGCACGCTAATTTCGTACGCATTGCTCCTCGTAAAGCACAGCTGGTTGCGGACTTGATCCGTGGCAAGCAAGTAGGTGAAGCGATCGCAATTTTGCGTCATACACCGAAATCTGCTTCCCCAATCCTGGAGAAGTTGCTGAACTCTGCTATTGCTAACGCTGAGCATAACTACCAATTGGACGTGAACAAACTGGTTATCACGCAAGCATTCGTGAACCAAGGTCCGACAATGAAACGTTTCCGCCCTCGTGCAATGGGACGCGCAAGCCGGATCAACAAAAGAACCAGCCACATCACATTGGTTGTATCTGAAAAATAAGGAGGGATAACGTGTGGGTCAAAAGGTAAATCCGGTCGGTCTTCGTATCGGGATTATCCGTGATTGGGAATCCAAATGGTACGCTGGCAAAGACTTCGGCGATCTTCTGTTGGAAGACGTGAAAATTCGTGAATACCTGAAGAACAAACTGAAGGATGCAGCAGTATCCCACATCGAGATCGAGCGCGCGGCTAACCGCGTTAACGTAACGATTAACACTGCTAAGCCAGGCATGGTTATCGGCAAAGGCGGTTCTGAAGTAGAAAGCCTTCGTACGGAGCTTGGCAAAATCACTAAAGGCAAAAAAGTTCACATTAACATTTCCGAAATTAAACAAGCAGATCTGGACGCTATTCTTGTAGCTGAAAGCATCGCGCAACAACTGGAGCGTCGTGTTTCTTTCCGTCGTGCTTTGAAACAAGCGATCCAACGTTCGATGCGTGCAGGCGCTAAAGGGATTAAGACTGCTGTTAGCGGTCGTCTCGGCGGTGCTGAAATTGCTCGTTCGGAAGGCTACAGCGAAGGTACAGTACCGCTTCATACACTGCGCGCAGACATCGACTACGGCACAGCTGAAGCACATACTACTTACGGCCGTATCGGCGTAAAAGTATGGATCTATCGCGGCGAAGTCCTTCCAGCTAAGAAGAAAGCTCCCCAGGAAGGAGGCAACTAATCATGTTGGTACCAAAACGTGTCAAACACCGTAAGCAACAACGCGGAAATATGAGAGGTCGCGCTAAAGGCGGCACTGAAGTAGCTTTCGGCGAATACGGCTTGCAAGCTCTTGAACCAACTTGGATCACGAACCGTCAAATCGAAGCGGCTCGTATCGCAATGACTCGTTATATCAAACGTGGCGGTAAAGTGTGGATTAAAATTTTCCCACATAAACCGATCACTCAAAAGCCTCTCGAAGTTCGGATGGGTAGCGGTAAAGGTAACGTTGAAAAATGGGTTGCAGTCGTGAAACCAGGCAAGATCATGTTCGAACTCGCTGGTGTTTCCGAAGAAGTCGCTCGTGAAGCGATGCGCCTCGCGTCCCACAAACTGCCGATCAAAACGAAGTTCGTGAAACGCGAAGAAGTAGGTGGTGAAGCAAATGAAAGCTAGTGAATTTCGCAACCTAACCTCTGCTGAGATTGAACAAAAAATCGCTGGTTTTAAAGAAGAGCTTTTCAACCTTCGTTTCCAACTGGCTACTGGTCAACTGGAAAGCCCGACACGTATTCGTGACGTGCGTAAGAATATCGCTCGCGCTAAAACCATTTTGCATGAAAGACAACTCGGTATCAGCAGCTAATATAGCTGTCCTTGACTTAGGGTTACCACGGTTTAAGGAAGGAGGAAGAACATGAGCGAACGTAATGCCCGCAAAGTTCAAATCGGTAAAGTCGTTAGCGATAAAATGGACAAAACAATCGTTGTTGCTGTTGAAACATACAAAAAACACGATTTGTACCATAAACGCATCAAATACACGAAAAAGTTCAAAGCGCATGATGAGAACAATCAAGCGAAAATTGGCGATATCGTGAAAATCATGGAGACTCGTCCACTTTCGAAAGACAAACGCTTCAGATTGGTAGAAGTTGTTGAAGTGGCAGTTGTCCTTTAAGATGTTATAATCAGTGAATGAGCATTTTCCCGGAAGGAGGACGTTGAGATGATTCAACCATTTACTCGTTTGCGTGTTGCTGACAACTCCGGAGCTAAAGAACTGATGTGTATTCGTGTTCTTGGCGGTACTGGCCGTCGCGTAGGCGCTATCGGTGACCTGATCGTGTGCTCTGTAAAACAAGCAACACCAGGCGGCGTTGTCAAAAAAGGTGACGTTGTTAAAGCTGTTATCGTTCGTACGAAGCGTGCAGTACGTCGTAAAGACGGTTCTTACATCGCATTCGATGAGAACGCAGCTGTAATCGTTAAAGAAGATAAGAGCCCGCGCGGTACTCGTATTTTTGGACCTGTTGCCCGTGAGCTTCGCGATAAAGATTTCATGAAAATCGTATCGCTTGCACCAGAGGTTATCTAAGACCAATGCCCTGTGCATAACAGGGATCGCGATATAGCCTGAAAGCTTAGTGAGCAGGAGGTGTAATCAATGCCAAGACTGAAAAAGATTCTTGAATCGCACAACAACAAGCTTCACGTTAAAAAGGACGACACGGTTATCGTCATTTCCGGTAAGGACAAAGGCAAAAAAGGCCGTGTAATCGCTGCGTATCCGCGTGAAAACCGCGTGCTCGTAGAAGGCGTGAACTTTGTTAAAAAGCACACTCGTCCGTCCCAAGTGAATCCACAAGGCGGAATTATCGAGCAAGAAGCTCCAGTTCACGTTTCCAACGTGATGCACATTGATCCGAAGAGCGGTAAAGTTACTCGTATCGGATACAAAGTGCTGGACAACGGCAAAAAAGTCCGGTACGCAAAACGTTCCGGCGAAGTGATCGACTAATCGTTACTGTAGGAAAGGAGGTCCATAAATAATGGCAGCAAGATTGAAAGATAAATTTCTTAACGAAATTACGCCTGCATTGATGCAGAAGTTTAACTATACGACTGTAATGCAAGTGCCGAAGATCGAGAAGGTTGTCATCAACATGGGTGTTGGCGAAGCGGTTGCTAACTCCAAAGTGCTTGATGTCGCTGTCGACGAGCTTCGTCAAATCTCCGGTCAAAAGCCGGTTGTAACTCGTGCGAAGAAGTCCATCGCGGGCTTTAAACTTCGCGAGAACATGCCAATCGGGGTTAAAGTAACACTGCGCGGCGAGCGCATGTACTACTTCCTTGACAAGCTGTTCAACATCTCGCTTCCACGCGTACGTGACTTCCGCGGTGTATCGACGAAAGCATTCGACGGTCGCGGTAACTATACGCTTGGCCTGAAAGAGCAACTCATCTTCCCAGAGATCGAGTATGATAAAGTTGATAAAGTTCGTGGTATGGACATCGTCATCGTCACGACGGCTAAAACGGACGAAGAATCTCGTGAACTGCTTACCCAAATGGGCATGCCGTTCGCGAAGTAATCCACTTCTAGGAGGTGTAATACCAAGTGGCAAAAACTTCGATGAAAGTGAAGCAACAACGTACACCGAAATTTCAAGTGCGTGCCTATACGCGCTGTGAACGTTGCGGCCGTCCGCACTCTGTTTTGCAAAAGTTTAAAATTTGCCGGATTTGTTTCCGCGAATTAGCATACAAAGGCCAGATTCCTGGCGTTAAAAAAGCAAGCTGGTAATCAGCCTAGTTCGGGAAGGAGGTTAACACAAATGGTTATGTCTGATCCGATTGCAGATATGCTGACACGCATTCGTAATGCGAATGTTGTTCGTCACGAAACCGTGGAATTGCCCGCTTCGAAAGTTAAGAAGCAAATCGCAGAAATTCTGAAACGCGAGGGCTTCATCCGCGATGCTGAATATATCGAAGACAACAAACAAGGGATTATCCGTATTTTCTTGAAATACGGCCCTAACCAAGAGCGCGTTATCACTGGTCTGAAACGTATTTCGAAACCAGGTCTGCGCGTTTACACTAAATCGACTGAAATCCCACGCGTTTTGGGTGGTCTGGGAATTGCTATCATTTCCACATCCAAAGGGGTTATGACCGATAAAGAAGCACGCCAAGGCAAAGCAGGCGGCGAAGTCGTTTGCTACGTTTGGTAATTAACTAGTCACAAGATTGGAGGTGTAACAATGTCCCGTATTGGTCGCAAACCGATCACAGTACCAGCTGGCGTAAGTATCAGCCTGGACAACTCGGTTATTACTGTAAAAGGACCGAAAGGATCCCTTTCCCGTGAAATTCACAAGGATATGAAAGTGAACGTTGCGGAGAACGAGATCGTAATCGAACGTCCTTCCGATAATAAATTGCATCGTTCTTTGCACGGAACTACTCGCAGCGTCATCGCTAACATGGTGAGCGGCGTTACTGAAGGCTTCTCGAAAAACTTGGAGCTGGTAGGCGTAGGTTACCGTGCGAACAAAACTGGCGATAAGATCGTTCTTAACGTTGGTTATTCCCACCCAGTGGAGATTGCACCTGAAGCCGGTATTGAGTTCGAAGTTCCAGCGAACACGAAAATCACTGTTCGCGGTATCGACAAAGAGCGCGTAGGCGCTGTTGCTGCTCAAATCCGTTCCGTACGCGAACCAGAGCCTTACAAAGGTAAAGGTATCAAGTACGAAGGCGAACGCATCATCCGCAAAGAAGGTAAAGCTGGTAAGAAGAAATAAGCAGTCTGATTGGGCTGCTTAAAATAGCGGTATAAGGCAGAAGGAAAGGAGTGAACCTTGAATGATTACGAAAGGCGATAAAAACAAGGCTCGTCTGAAAAGACACTTGCGTGTTCGTAAAAAAATCAACGGAACGGTAGCTCGTCCACGTCTCTCGGTATTCCGTTCGGCGAAGCATATCTATGCTCAATTGATCGATGACGTACAAGGCGTAACGCTTGCATCCGCATCCACAGTGGATAAAGAACTGGCAGAAGCAATCGGCAACGGCGGCAGCGTTGAAGCAGCTCGCAAAGTTGGCGAATTGATCGCAAAACGCGCTCAAGCGAAAGGGGTATCCCAAATCGTATTTGACCGTGGTGGTTACTTGTATCATGGCAGAATTCAGGCGCTTGCTGAAGCAGCACGCGAAGCTGGTCTGGAATTCTAGTCGAATTTACTTATAAGGAGGTTAATCGACTTGCGTGTAGATCCAAATACGTTAGAACTGACTGAAAAAGTTGTCCACATCAACCGCGTTGCTAAAGTTGTTAAAGGCGGACGTCGTTTCAGCTTTAGTGCGCTCGTAGTTGTCGGCGACGGCAAAGGCTACGTAGGCGCAGGGATCGGTAAAGCGGGCGAAGTACCTGATGCGATTCGCAAAGGTATCGAAGACGCTAAGAAAAACCTGATCCACGTTCCACTCGTAGGAACAACAATTCCCCATCTTGTAGTTGGACATTTCGGTGCAGGTGAAGTTCTCCTGAAACCGGCATCCAAAGGTACAGGTGTTATCGCCGGCGGTCCTGTTCGTGCAGTACTCGAACTGGCTGGTGTAGGCGATATCCTGACGAAATCGCTTGGTTCTTCGAACTCCATGAACATGGTTAACGCAACGCTTGAAGGTCTTTCCCGCCTGAAGCGCGCGGAAGATGTTGCGAAGCTTCGTGGAAAAACTGTCGAAGAGCTGTTAGGTTAAGGAGGGGAATAGGATGGCAAAATTGCAAATCACCCTCGTTCGCAGTGTGATCGGCCGTAACGAAAAACAACGCGCGACTGTTGAATCCTTCGGTCTGAAGAAAATTCACCAATCCGTTGTTTTGAACGACAGCCCGGCTGTTCGCGGCATGATTAATGCTGTAAGCCACTTGATCAAAGTAGAAGAAGTTTAAGCAACTTGCTTGCTATAAGAAATAAATAAGGAGGTGCAAGAACGATGAAATTGCATGAACTCGCACCAGCACCAGGCTCCACGCAAGTGGCAAAGCGCAAAGGTCGCGGTATTGGCTCCGGTAACGGTAAAACTTCTGGTAAGGGTCATAAAGGTCAAAACGCTCGTTCCGGCGGCGGTGTACGCCCTGGTTTCGAGGGTGGCCAAAACCCATTGTACCGTCGTTTGCCGAAACGCGGTTTCAATAACCGTTTCCGCACTGAGTACGCTATCGTTAACATTGAAGAGCTGAACAAATTTGCAGCAGGTTCCGAAGTTACTCCAGAAGTTCTTCTTGAGCAAGGGATCATCAAAAATCCTTTGGCGGGCATTAAGATCTTGGGTAATGGCGAAGTTAAGGTTCAATTGACTGTAAAGGCAAACAAGTTCTCTCAATCTGCGGTAGAGAAAATCCAGGCTGCCGGCGGTAAAACCGAGGTGATCTAATTGTTTAACACCGTGTCCAACATTTGGAAAGTGGCGGATTTGCGCAAGCGGATCCTTTTCACCCTTTTCATACTGCTTGTTTATCGCATCGGAGCTTTTATTCCGGCGCCAGGCGTTGACAAAGATGTATTCAAACAGGTTGACCAATCCGGTGTAAATCTGTTCGGTTTGCTTAACACGTTCTCCGGCGGTGCGTTGTACCACTTCTCCATTTTCGCGATTGGTATCGCTCCATACATTACGGCTTCGATCATCGTACAGCTGTTATCGATGGACGTTATCCCTAAATTCGCGGAATGGGCAAAGGAAGGCGAGAACGGGAAGAAAAAGCTCGCGCAGATTACACGTTACGGCACGGTAATCCTTGGTTTATTGCAAGGTTTTGCAACAGCAATCGGCTTCAATCGTCAATACAGCTATAAGATGGTTCCAAATGCGACATTTGTCGACTACTTGCTCATCGCTCTCGTTCTGACAGCGGGCGTATCATTCCTGATGTGGCTTGGCGAACAAATTACGGAGCGCGGTATCGGTAACGGTATCTCGATTCTGATCTTTGCCGCCATCGCAGCAAGCATTCCGCAACATATTCGTACGATCTACTCGACAGAGTTTGCGTCGCAAGATGGCAATCTGTTCTGGAGCATTGGCAAAGTTGTTCTGATCGCAGTGGCGATTGTACTGATTATTGTAGGGGTAATCTTCGTACAACAAGGTATCCGTAAGATTCCGGTTCAATACGCTAAACGCGTAGTTGGTCGGAAGATGTATGGCGGTCAATCGACTCACATACCAATGAAAGTGAACGGCGCAGGTGTTATTCCGGTCATTTTCGCAATCTCGTTATTGATGTTCCCGGCAACAATCGCTCAGTTCTGGTCTGGTGCCGCTTGGGCAGATTGGATCATGCATAACCTGACGTACACGCAGCCGCTTGGCATGGTACTGTATGTTCTGCTGATTATCGGGTTCACGTTCTTCTATACATTCGTACAGATCAATCCGGTTCAAATGGCGGATCAGATGAAGAAGAATGGCGGTTACATCCCGGGCATTCGTCCTGGTAAACCAACATCCTCTTATTTGACTCGCGTATTGTCGCGGATTACGCTGACGGGTGCGATTTTCCTGGCCGTTATCTCCTTGTTGCCAGTGGTATTCGGCGAAATCGCCGGATTGCCTGCTTCGGTAAGACTTGGCGGTACCTCGCTTCTTATCGTTATCGGTGTTGCGCTTGATACGATGAAGCAAATCGAGAGCCAGTTGATAAAACGCCATTACAAAGGGTTTATCAATAAATAACAATAGGTTCCGACCGGGATTCCGTAACGTCGCAGGCGCGATGGACGGAACCCGCACGAGCCTATTGTGCTTAAAGCGAGGAAGAATGAATGAACATTTTATTCATGGGTCCTCCGGGGGCCGGTAAAGGTACGCAGGCAGAACGTATCGTTGGAGAGTTCGGTATTCCGCACATCTCGACAGGCGATGCATTCCGTCTTGCGATGAAACAGGGGACTCCGCTCGGTCTTAAAGCGAAAGAGTATGTCGATCAAGGCAAACTCGTTCCCGATGAGATCACGAACGGTATTGTCAAAGAACGTCTTGCTCAAGACGATTGCAATAAAGGTTTCTTGCTTGACGGTTTTCCGCGTACGCTGCAGCAAGCCGAAGCGCTTGATGTTATGCTTGCCGAATTGAACCTCAGCATTGACCATGTTGTTAATTTGAAAGTTGACCGCGGCTTGCTGCTTGCCCGTCTGACTGGCAGACGCATTTGTAAAGCCTGCGGCTCGACATACCATGTAATGTTCAACCCACCGAAACAAGAAGGCGTCTGCGACAAATGCGGCGGCGAATTGTACCAACGGTCGGATGACACGGAAGAGAAAGTCGGAACGCGTCTTGACGAGTATATCTCGAAAACCGCGCCGCTTCTTGACTACTACAACGGTAAAGGTCTACTTCGCGAAGTCGACGGCGAGAAGGAAATCGATACGGTTACGGCCGAGATTGTTTCCTGCTTGCGAGGTTCATTGTAATGATCATTTGCAAATCCGATTCGGAGCTGCGATATATGAGGGAAGCCGGCCGCATTGTAGCGGAAACGCATCGGATTATGGCTGAAGCGGTAAAGCCCGGGGTTACGACCCAGGAGCTCGATCAGCTGGCCGAGGCGTACATCCGCAGCCAAGGCGCTGAGCCATCCTTCAAAGGTTACAATGGTTTTCCTGCCAGCATTTGCGCTTCTGTAAATGACGAGCTGGTACACGGTTTTCCCGGACCTCGTAAGTTGAACGAAGGCGATATTATAAGCATCGACATTGGAGCGCAATACAAAGGCTATCACGGCGACTCGGCCTGGACTTATCCGGTCGGCAACGTATCGGATGAAGTCAAGCGGTTGCTTGAGGTGACGGAAGAGTCTCTGTACGCAGGGATTAATCTGGTCCGCCCAGATGTTCGTTTATTTACAATATCGCATGCGGTTCAACAGGTTGCCGAAGCGGCGGGCTTTTCGATTGTACGGGAATTTGTCGGACACGGTATTGGCAAGGACCTCCATGAGGAACCGCAAATTCCGAATTACGGCATTCCGGATCGCGGGCCGCGTCTTAAGCCAGGAATGGTGCTTTGCATCGAACCTATGGTCAACATCGGCGAACGTTACGTTCGCACGCTTGAAGACAATTGGACGGTCGTAACGGAAGACGGCTCTTGGTGCGCTCACTTCGAGCACACGGTTGCCGTAACGGAGGACGGATTCGAAATTTTGACGAAACTACCGAAGTCGGTGTAATCTGTTATGGATAAGCAACCGCAAATCGGTCAAATCGTTAAGGTGCTTCGGGGCAAAGATGAGAACAGCTATGCTGTTATTATTGAAATTGTTGACGAACGCTTCGTACTGATCGTCGATGGCGATAAGCGCAGGTTTGATCAACCGAAGAAAAAGAACGTTCTGCATCTCGAGTTACAACCCGCTATAAGCAGCGAAGTTACAAGCAGCTTGCTTGAAACGGGCAGGGTGACCAATGCCAAGTTACGTTATGTGATTCAGAAGTACGCACATGCGAAAGGAGAATGACGGTGGCTAAGGAAGACGTCATTGAGGTCGAAGGTACGGTAATCGAACCGCTGCCGAATGCCATGTTCAAGGTGGAGCTGGAGAACGGTCATCAAATTCTCGCACATGTTTCCGGTAAGCTCAGAATGCACTTCATTCGTATTCTGACTGGGGACAAAGTGGTTATACAGTTATCGCCTTATGATTTATCAAGAGGGCGCATCACCTATCGGAAGTAGGCCGCCTCGCGGTTTGCTCTCGAAGGATTCGGGAGGTAATTCACAATGAAGGTTAGACCTTCGGTAAAGCCGATTTGCGAAAAATGCAAAGTCATTCGTCGCAAAGGCAACGTTATGGTAATTTGTGAAAATCCGAAACACAAACAAAAACAAGGATAAAAGGAGGGACAATGGCTTATGGCACGTATTGCTGGTGTAGATATTCCGCGTGATAAACGCGTTGAAATCGCCCTGACGTACATTTTCGGTATTGGCAAAACAACTTCGCAAAAGATTCTGGCTTCTACTGGCGTGAACCCTGATACTCGCGTTCGCGATCTGACAGAAGACGAACTTGCTAAATTGCGCGAAGCAATTGACAAATCCGTTAAAGTGGAAGGCGACCTTCGTCGTGAGATTTCGCTTAACATTAAACGTCTGATTGAGATCGGCTGCTACCGTGGCGTTCGTCATCGTCGTGGCTTGCCTGTTCGCGGTCAACGTACGAAAACAAATGCGCGTACGCGTAAAGGTCCACGTCGGACTGTAGCTAACAAGAAGAAATAATAAAGGGGTGAAATAGGGCAATGGCTAAACCTAAAAAAGTCGTTCGTACAAAACGTCGTGACCGGAAAAATATTGAGTCGGGCGTAGCACACATCCGTTCGACATTCAATAACACGATCGTAACGATCACTGACCCTCATGGCAACGCAATCTCTTGGGCAAGCTCCGGTAACCTGGGCTTCAAGGGTTCGCGTAAATCCACGCCTTTCGCAGCGCAAATGGCAGCTGAAGCAGCAGCTAAAGCAGCGATGGAGCATGGCATGAAAGCTGTTGAGGTTATGGTTAAAGGTCCTGGCGCAGGCCGCGAAGCAGCGATTCGTTCGCTTCAAGCAGCTGGTCTGGAAGTTAACCTGATTAAAGACGTAACGCCAGTTCCTCACAACGGATGCCGTCCGCCGAAACGTCGTCGCGTATAGTTGGATCCGCTGTGGTATCAAATAACAACAACTTGTGAATAATGGTTGTGAAGGTTTGGCATACTACGAGGTTTGACTAAACAATACGAATGGTAACGGAGCGACGTTTGAAGGAGGGTACTATTAGTGATTGAGATCGAAAAGCCGAAAATCGAGACCGTAGATTTGAATGAGGATGGAACATACGGGCGTTTCGTAGTAGAACCGCTCGAGCGTGGATATGGCACGACGCTTGGAAATTCGCTTCGCCGAATTTTGTTGTCATCGCTGCCAGGTGCGGCAGTAACATCTGTTCAGATCGACGGAGTGCTTCACGAGTTCTCTACGGTTCCTGGGGTGATCGAGGACGTAACTGAGATCATTCTGAACTTGAAAGGCCTCTCGTTGAAAATCCACTCCGATGAAGAAAAGGTGTTGGAAATCGACGCTGAAGGCGAAGGAATCGTTACGGCAGGGGACATTCGAGCTGACAGCGATGTCGAGATTTTGAACCCTGATCTTCACATCGCAACCTTGGCCTCCGGCGCGCGGCTCCATTTGCGAATTTTTGCCAATCGCGGACGTGGTTACGTCCAAGCGGACCGTAACAAACGGGACGATCAACCGATTGGGGTTATTCCCGTTGATTCGATTTACACGCCAATTACCCGTGTCAATTACAGCGTTGAAAATACCCGCGTTGGTCAAGTAACCAACTACGACAAGCTTACGCTTGAAGTATGGACTGACGGCAGTATTAGACCGGAAGAGGCTGTAAGCCTTGGCGCTAAAATTTTGACAGAGCATTTGGACCTGTTCGTCGGATTGACCGATGAAGCCAAAGACGCGGAAATCATGGTCGAGAAGGAAGAGGACAAGAAAGAGAAAGTTCTGGAGATGACAATCGAAGAACTGGATCTGTCTGTTCGTTCCTACAACTGCTTGAAACGTGCAGGCATTAACACGGTTCAAGAGCTGATCACGAAATCCGAAGAGGATATGATGAAGGTTCGTAACCTGGGCCGTAAATCCCTCGAGGAAGTTCAAGAGAAGCTGGAAGAGCTGGGTCTTGGCCTGCGCATGGAAGAGTAGAAGCTTGAACATCTAGAACAGACTATAGGCAAGGGAGGGGAAAACAAAATGGCATATCAAAAATTGGGCCGTGACGCTAGCGCGCGGAAAGCATTGTTCCGTGACCTCGTTACTGACCTGTTCCTGTATGAGCGCATTCAAACAACAGAAGCTAAAGCGAAAGAGGTTCGTTCTATCGCTGAAAAGCTGATCACGAAAGCGAAAAAAGGTGACTTGCACGCTCGTCGTCAAGTAGCTGCATACGTTCGTCGTGAAACTGTTGATGGAGAGCAAGATGCAATCCAAAAGCTGTTCTCCGAGCTGGCCACCCGTTACTCGGAACGTGCGGGCGGATACACACGGATTTTGAAACTGGGACCTCGCCGTGGCGACGCTGCGCCTATGGTGTACCTGGAACTGGTTGACCGTGCGTAACACAAGCGTAATCAGCTCGCCGCTCTAAGCGGTTGAGCTACGTTTCGCGGTGAGAAAGGGTGGACCCTTGAGGCCACCTTTTTTTATTGCCTGTAGTGAAAAGGGCTATGGGGGTGTCGAGTGTGCTGCATGAAAGGTTTGTCCTCCGATCGCTGTTGTTCACAGATTTCTTCATTACAATACGCTTAAGCGGTTGAAATCTGTGAACAAAGGCGAACGCTACGCTTCTCCGGACAAAACCTTTCATTCCGCACACGACTACCCCGATAGCAAACCTTTTCAAACAAGCAAGAAAAAAGAGAGGCCGAAAAGGGTCCACCCTTTTGAATTAAGGGGATTGAATGTTAATTACGTGTGTTGTTAACAGATGGGGAAGTGATGAAGGATGAGGAACATAGCAGCGACGGTAAGCTACGACGGGACGGACTTTAACGGGTTTCAGTCTCAGCCGTACGGTCGGACCATCCAGCAGGAAATCGAACTGGCAATCAAGAAGCTGACCGGCGAGGATATTATTATTCTCGGATCGGGCAGAACGGACGCAGGCGTGCATGCCACGGGACAAGTGTTCAACTTTCTGACGGAATCCACGATTCCGGCAGAGCGTTGGGCTATTGCCCTGAATACGCGCCTGCCGAAGGATATCGTCATTCTCGAAGCGCATGAAGTGCCGGAAGCTTTTCACTCCCGGCGTTCTGCGAAGCGGAAGACGTATCGCTACACGATTGACATGGGGAAGTTTCCGGATGTGTTCTATCGCCGTTATGCGTTTCATCATCCTACACCGCTTAATGTTGAAGCCATGCAGAAGGGACTTAGCTTCCTTGTGGGGGAACATGACTTTACTTCATTTACGTCCATACATTCGACTAAGCCGCATCATGTTCGGACTATCTACGAGGCTTATCTCGAGCGTGAAGGGCAAATGCTCCATATGTATATGACAGGTAACGGATTTCTCTATAACATGATCAGAATCGTGATGGGCACGCTGCTTCAAGTCGGCCACGGCAAGCTGAAGCCGGAAGATATGGCGCGCATATTGGAAGGCCGCAAGCGGTCTCTTGCCGGCCCTACAGCGATGCCTCACGGTCTGATGCTGATGAAGGTTGAATACCCGGAATAAAAGCGAATTAACAATTAATAACTTCTTGATTTAGGCCATTATTTATAGTAGAATATAACTTGTGCTTTCTTAGTGGCTATCCCACAGCCCCGACTAAGACTGACACAAACTTGGCATGCAACACCTGATTCAACTAACTGTAAAAACGTGAAACGTTGTTTAATAAAACTTTAACTGTAATGGAAATAAGGAGGATCATCCATGCGTACTACGTATATGGCTAAGCCTAATGAAGTTGAGCGTAAATGGCACATCATCGATGCTGCTGGCAAAACGCTTGGCCGTCTGGCTACTGAAGCTGCTAGCCTGATCCGCGGCAAGCACAAACCGCAATTTACTCCTCACGTTGATACTGGTGACTTCGTTATCGTAATCAACGCTGAAAAAATCGTTCTGACTGGCAAGAAAATGCAAAACAAAATGTACTATCGTCACTCGGGCTACTCTGGCGGTTTGAAAGTAACGCCAGCTCACGAAATGATCGCTAAAAAAGCTGACCGCGCTATCGAATTGGCTGTTCACGGCATGTTGCCAAAAACTCGCCAAGGTAACGCAATGAAGCTTAGACTTAAAGCATACGCTGGTTCGGAGCATCCGCATCAAGCACAAAATCCAGAAGTTTACGAACTTCGCGGCTAATAAGGGGAGGACAGTTTCATGGCACAAGTACAATACTATGGAACCGGTCGTCGTAAACACTCTGTTGCACGTGTACGTCTGGTGCCGGGTGAAGGACGAATCATTGTTAACAAACGCGACCTGAACGAATACTTTGGTCTGGAAACATTAAAGCTGATCGTTAAGCAGCCATTGGTTCTGACTGAAACTTTGAATAACTACGACGTTATCGTTATCGCTAACGGCGGCGGTATGGCTGGTCAAGCTGGCGCTATCCGCCACGGTATCTCCCGTGCTCTGCTTAAAGCAGACCCTGAGTTCCGTCCAGCTCTGAAACGTGCTGGCTTCCTGACTCGTGACCCACGTATGAAAGAACGTAAAAAATACGGTCTTAAAGCGGCTCGTCGCGCGCCACAGTTCTCGAAACGTTAATATCGAAACCAAACACCTTCTCTGCTTGCAGAGAAGGTGTTTTTTTTGTTTTTGCAAAAGAGTGCATGTTCATCCAGACCCATAGGCAATAGGCAAAACTTTATTTCATTTTGGTTAAAACTATTATTGATCATTTGCGTATTAGAACGTATACTTTAACTAATAGCATATGAATTTACTTGGAATTACAAATGGAGGGCATAACCATGAACCTGTTCGAAAAAGAAGCGTTGGTTAAACAAAAAGCCGAAGAGCTTGAAAATGCTACGCCACAAGAGATTTTGGCTTACGCAGTTGAAGCTTTCCCTAATATTACGTTTGCATGCAGCTTTGGTGCGGAAGACGTTGTACTGGTCGACATGCTGCAAAAAATCAGCCCGAAAACAGATATTTTCTACCTGGATACAGACTTCCACTTCAAAGAAACGTATGAGACGCGTGACCGCATGGTAGAGCGTTACCCAGGTATTCCATTTGTAGAAGTTAAACCGCTAATCACGCCAGAAGAGCAAGCAGAGCGGCATGGCGCTGAGCTGTGGAAATCCGACGCTAACGCTTGCTGCAATATCCGCAAGGTTGAGCCGCTGACGAGAGTACTGTCTAAATACGAAGCATGGATTACAGGGATCCGTCGCGACCAGGCTCCAACACGCGCCAATGCGAAGAAGGTTGAATATGATACTAAATTCGGTTTGATCAAATTCAATCCGATTGCCGGTTGGACTTCGGAAGACGTATGGAATTACATCCGTGAGAACGATGTAATTTACAATCCACTGCATGACAACAACTACCCAAGCATTGGCTGCGAGTATTGCACGCGCCAAGTTATGCCTGGCGAAGACCCTCGCGCGGGACGTTGGTCCGGTCAAGAGAAAACCGAATGCGGTCTGCATAAATAAGATCGTTAAGCACCTTCCCTCCGCCAAGGATTCTGATTGAAGCCCTGGTACAGAACCCGCTCTAATTCAAATGAATGCGGCTAAGTAAAGTCTAACTGCTGCTTGGCCATCATAAACAACCACCTCGTCCCATATAAATGATAAGGAGATCATTTGTAGGGGAACGAGGTGGTTTTATTTATGCGCCGAAAACGTTTGGTCGTCTGGATGACCTATAAAGGAGCGCTCCGCATCGCGGGTGGCATGGCAGCGCTTGTATTGACCTGGATATTGCTTACCCAAGGGAGCGAGCCGGTATCCCGGACCTGGAGTTATTGGACGCTGCCTTTATCGGGGAAAACAATTGCGATTGATGCGGGCCACGGAGGCGTTGACGGCGGTGCGGTAAGCAAGGAGGGGGTTGTGGAAAAAGACTTGAACCTCGCGATTGCGCTGTACCTGAGGGATTACCTGCAGCAGGCAGGAGCTATTGTACTGCTCACCAGGGAAGGGGATTACGATCTTGCAGGGCAGGATACGAAGGGGTATTCCAAGCGCAAGACGGAGGATTTGCTGCAGCGTGTAGCCAACATCAAGGAGAGTAAGCCAAGCCTTGTCGTCAGCATTCATATGAACAGCATTCCGTCCGCTAAATGGTCGGGAGCTCAAACGTTTTTTAACCCAGCTAATCATCCGGACAACCAGGTGCTTGCCACGTTTATACAAAACGAAATCCGCCGTAATCTGGAAAATACGAGCAGGGTAGCGGTGAAGGACAAAAATAACGTATACCTTCTTAAAGCGCTGGACGACATTCCAACGGCGCTAGTCGAAGTCGGATTCCTGTCCAATCCGGGTGAAGCCGCGCGTCTTGCCGATTCGAATTACCAGCGACAAGTGGCCGCCTCGATCTATCAGGGAATTCTTCGATATTCGTCGGGGGAAAAGCTGAGTGCGGGCACAGCGACGGATGCCGCGTCGGACATGGAGGATGAACCGGCGAATTAACCTTGTCCCGCTTAATATGTTATAATCATTTTAAATAAGCAGCTACTACTACGCTTACACCTACAACTACTCTTCTACATAAAGGTGGGACTCATTCATGTTGACACGTGAACAAGCTCTGGAAGCCGTCGGTTCAGTGACGGCCCAATATAGCGCGGACACCGTTTCTGTCCGCGATGTTGTCGTGAAGGACCGTCAAGTATCGATGACGGTCCTGACAGCCAGCGAGGACATTCGTCCCTCGCTGGAAACCGCGCTGCGCGCTGCGCTGGCGCGGGCTGGCGCCGAAACCGTGCATTGCCGGTTTCGCGCGCTGGAGAGCGGCACGGGCGCAGCAGCCGCGCCGCAAGGACAAGCCGGCGGCAAAGGCCAGCCGGCCGCGGCAAAGGGCCCCGTACAAGGGCACGGGGCCGGAATCGACAGCCCGCTGCTCGCCGCTGGCAGCGGCACTCAATTCATCGCCGTCGCCAGCGGCAAAGGCGGCGTCGGCAAATCGACGGTGACCGTCAATCTCGCGGTCGCCTTAGCCCGCAAAGGCAAGCGCGTCGGCATCATCGACGCGGATATTTACGGCTTCAGCGTGCCCGATATGATGGGCATCGAGACGCGTCCCGAGATCGTGAACGAGCGCGTTATCCCGATCGAACGCTATGGCGTCAAAGTCATGTCGATGGGCTTCTTTGTGGAAGACAACAGCCCGATCGTATGGCGCGGACCGATGCTGGGCAAGATGCTCCGCAACTTCTTTGCCGAGATCGAATGGGGCGAGCTGGATTACCTGCTGCTTGACCTGCCTCCGGGCACGGGCGACGTGGCGCTCGACGTCCATCAGATTATCCCGCAGAGCAAAGAGATTATCGTAACGACGCCTCATGCGACAGCGGCATTTGTAGCAGCCCGGGCGGGCGCTATGGCCATCAAGACGGAGCATGAGATTATTGGCGTGGTGGAGAACATGTCCTATTACAAATGCAGCAAATGCGGCGAACCGGAGTATATTTTCGGACGCGGCGGCGGCGCCCGTCTTGCGGAATCCCTGCATGCGGAGCTGCTCGCCCAAATTCCGCTGGGACAACCGGACAATCACATTTCCGAGCCGGATTTCTCGCCCTCGGTATATAAAGCCGACAGTGAGACAGGTGCGCTTTATCTGGATATTGCCGAACAAGTTATTCAAAAATGCGGCCGTTAATGGCAAAAATGAAAGCCCGGACTGGGAAGAGAGCATAAGCTCTCGACCCGGTACGGGCTTTTCGCGCATCTATAGCTTTTTATCTATGTCATCGTTGTCATTCATCGTTAAGTCGAAGAATCAGAGCCGTCACCTTCACCGCTGCCGCCGTCGTCGCTTTGTTTTTCATCCCCGGAGGAGCCTTCATCGCCACCGCTTCCGCCATCTTGCGATTTCTTGTCAACCTTTTCATCCGGCTTTGGTTTAAGCTCTTCCTGTACTGCTTTTTTCATCAGATCCAGAACTTCCAGACGGAAGAGAGGGTTTTGCATCGATTCCTGCATCAGAGACATAACCTGCTTTTTATATTGCGTGCTTTGCAGCACTTCGAGAATCATTTTGTCCATTTCGGGCGTTTTGAACGCTTTGATCATTTGTTCCTGGTACGTCGGGTCCTTCATCAATTCTTTGTGAATGTCCTTGTTCTGCTTGTTTACGGCCTTGGCGAATTCACCGGCAAAACGGGTATCCGTCATTAGAGTCCGGATGACCTTGTCGTATTCCGGAGATACCATTACGTCTTTGACGGCAAGGCGCACCTGCTCCTGATCCTGAACGGACAACAGCTTGGTTCCGCTGCCGTTATAGCCGGACATTTGCTGGGCGGACTCCTGTAAAGCTTTTTGAGCATCTTCGGTTTTCAGTATGTCGATAACCATCGACTTCATATCCTTGTAGCTGATCTGTTGGTTGTTGCCTCCTGAAGATTCCGCACCGCAGCTTGTTAAGACAAATGTTAGGGCGGAAAGCGCCGTTAATAAAGCCAATCGCATGCGCATGCTCCCACGATCTCCCTTCTATGATTACCATTGCTGTATTTAAACGTAGTATGCGTTAAAGTTCACGGGATTATCATGGCTTCGTAGTTAGCTTTTTATGACGAACGTGGTAAAATAATGGTTGGCACAGGAAAGTGCTTACAATGGCACCGTCCTCGCCGAACGTGAAGGAGGATAACGGAATTATGAATTTGAAAAGATGGTTTTTTCTTTTTTGGACCTGCATGGCCGTCGGGGCTGTCGTTTCAGTCATCAGCGGATTGATCATGCAATGGACGGACCCGTCCTTCGGATTTATGGGGCTTGAGGCTGCCGGATTCAACGCCTTCATGATGGCGATGGTCGGCTTATTGATAGGGGCATTCAGCCAAATGGGGTTCTTTGCGTACCTGACCTTGAATTACATTGCATTAAGCATTTTCCGCAAAAGCTATCTCTGGAACGCTCTCCAGGGCTATACGACGGTGTTTGCCGTATTCGGCCTCGGTTATATGCTTTATGAGCAGCGGACCAACAACTGGTTCTTCTGGGTGTTGCCGCTTGTTCTTTTGATCTCCTCCCTGGCCGTGGCCTATGTCAAAGCCAAGCAAACCAAACCAAGCGCATTTGTGCCAACCGCGTTTTTGATGTTTTTCGTTACCTTCGTGGAAGCTTGGCCGGCTCTGCAAGGGGAGACCAACATTTCGGCTATCGTCTTTATGATT
>NZ_CP195155.1:4672500-6092500 GCF_051200795.1 Paenibacillus glycanilyticus | reverse complement strand
CCCCGAAATAGCTTTAGGGCTAGCCTCGGTTAAGAGTGTCGTGGAGGTAGAGCACTGATTGGGTGCGGGGCCCGCCAAGGGTTACCAAGTCCAGTCAAACTCCGAATGCCATAGACATGTTTACCGGGAGTCAGACAGTGAGTGCTAAGATCCATTGTCAAGAGGGAAACAGCCCAGATCATCAGCTAAGGTCCCCAAGTGTGTGTTAAGTGGGAAAGGATGTGGAGTTGCAAAGACAACCAGGATGTTGGCTTAGAAGCAGCCACCATTTAAAGAGTGCGTAATAGCTCACTGGTCGAGTGACTCTGCGCCGAAAATGTAACGGGGCTAAACACACCACCGAAGCTATGGCATGACACGTTTGTGTCTTGGGTAGGGGAGCGTTGAATGCGGATTGAAGTCAGACCGGAAGGACTGGTGGACTGCATTCAAGTGAGAATGCCGGTATGAGTAACGAAAAGACAAGTGAGAATCTTGTCCGCCGAAAGCCTAAGGGTTCCTGAGGAAGGCTCGTCCACTCAGGGTAAGTCGGGACCTAACGCGAGGCCGAAAGGCGTAGTGGAAGGACAACAGGTTGAAATTCCTGTACCACCGTAAACCGTTATGAGCAATGGGGTGACACAGAAGGGCAGTGACGCAGGCTGATGGAATAGCCTGTCCAAGCAGTGAGGCAGAGTTGTAGGCAAATCCGCAACTCGCGTAAGCTAGGCTGTGATGGGGAGCGAAAATTGCAGTAGCGAAGGTCATGTACTCCGGCTGTCAAGAAAAGCCTCTAGCCAGGTGAAGGTGCCCGTACCGCAAACCGACACAGGTAGGCGAGCAGAGCATGCTAAGGCGCGCGGAAGAACTCTCGTTAAGGAACTCGGCAAAATGACCCCGTAACTTCGGGAGAAGGGGTGCCTCGGTAGGGTGAATAGCCCGAGGGGGCCGCAGTGAAAAGGCCCAAGCGACTGTTTAGCAAAAACACAGGTCTGTGCGAAGCCGTAAGGCGAAGTATACGGGCTGACGCCTGCCCGGTGCTGGAAGGTTAAGGGGAGCGGTTAGGAGCAATCCGAAGCTGTGAACCGAAGCCCCAGTAAACGGCGGCCGTAACTATAACGGTCCTAAGGTAGCGAAATTCCTTGTCAGGTAAATTCTGACCCGCACGAATGGCGTAACGACTTGGGCGCTGTCTCAACGAGAGATCCGGTGAAATTTTAATACCTGTGAAGATGCAGGTTACCCGCGACAAGACGGAAAGACCCCATGGAGCTTTACTGCAGCTTGATATTGGACTTTGGTACGATCTGTACAGGATAGGTGGGAGCCTGAGAAGCATGAGCGCCAGCTTGTGTGGAGGCGACGTTGGGATACCACCCTGATCGTATCGGAGTTCTAACCTGCTACCCTGAATCGGGTAGAGGGACCGTGTCAGGTGGGCAGTTTGACTGGGGCGGTCGCCTCCTAAAATGTAACGGAGGCGCCCAAAGGTTCCCTCAGAATGGTTGGAAATCATTCGGAGAGTGCAAAGGCATAAGGGAGCTTGACTGCGAGACCAACAAGTCGAGCAGGGACGAAAGTCGGGCTTAGTGATCCGGTGGTACCGAATGGAAGGGCCATCGCTCAACGGATAAAAGCTACCCTGGGGATAACAGGCTTATCTCCCCCAAGAGTCCACATCGACGGGGAGGTTTGGCACCTCGATGTCGGCTCATCGCATCCTGGGGCTGAAGTAGGTCCCAAGGGTTGGGCTGTTCGCCCATTAAAGCGGTACGCGAGCTGGGTTCAGAACGTCGTGAGACAGTTCGGTCCCTATCTGTCGCGGGCGCAGGAAATTTGAGAGGAGCTGTCCTTAGTACGAGAGGACCGGGATGGACGTACCGCTGGTGTACCAGTTGTTCCGCCAGGAGCACCGCTGGGTAGCCAAGTACGGACGGGATAAGCGCTGAAAGCATCTAAGCGTGAAGCCCCCCTCAAGATGAGATTTCCCAATTAGTAAGACCCCTTGAAGACGACGAGGTTGATAGGTTCGGGGTGGAAGCACAGCAATGTGTGGAGCTGACGAATACTAATCGGTCGAGGGCTTATCCTAAAACAACCCCCAAAAAGTGAAGTTAAGCGTTGCAGCTTATTCCGATTACTTTTCGGGGACCCCGCAAGAAACTTAAGGAATTCAAACTTTCGCATCCAGTTTTCAAGGCGCAAGCTTTGAATGTATTCCCTGATAGCTCAGTTGGTAGAGCACTCGACTGTTAATCGAGTTGTCACAGGTTCGAGTCCTGTTCGGGGAGCCATTCGCTCTCATAGCTCAGTAGGTAGAGTGCATCCATGGTAAGGATGAGGTCACCGGTTCGATCCCGGTTGAGAGCTCCAGAAGCACTTTTCAAGGCCCGTTGGTCAAGGGGTTAAGACACCTCCCTTTCACGGAGGTAACAGGGGTTCGAATCCCCTACGGGTCACCATATATACTTAAACGGTGGATCTTTATTGCCTGTGGAGGCTTAGCTCAGCTGGGAGAGCATCTGCCTTACAAGCAGAGGGTCGGGGGTTCGATCCCCTCAGCCTCCACCATTACAACATTGGGGATTAGCCAAGCGGTAAGGCAACGGACTTTGACTCCGTCACTCCAAGGTTCGAATCCTTGATCCCCAGCCATTTTAATACGAGCCATTAGCTCAGTTGGTAGAGCACCTGACTTTTAATCAGGGTGTCGAAGGTTCGAGTCCTTCATGGCTCACTTTTCTTAATAAGTTTCACCCATGCGCGTATGGCGGAATTGGCAGACGCACCAGACTTAGGATCTGGCGGGCGACCGTGGGGGTTCAAGTCCCTCTACGCGCACCATACTTACCATCCAAACCTTCAGGAGATGTCCTGAAGGTTTTTTTGTGCTACATTGTAGCCATATCATTATTAGGGCAAAGGAGATATCGATAATGAACGAAATGATAGCTTTATTGCAGCAGCACCGTTCTATTCGCAAATTTACGAAGGATCCGGTAACGGAGCAGCAGCTCGATGCCATATTAACGGCGGCGCAGCAAGCGTCTACTTCAAGCAATATGCAGGCTTATTCCGTCATTGGGATTACGGACATGGAACTACGCAGGGAACTGGCTAAGCTGGCGGGTAACCAGGCTTATATCGAGGAAAGCCCCGTATTCCTCGTCTGGTGCGCTGACCTGTACCGCTGGGAGCAGGCAGCTAAACGACATTATGAGGACGAGATGCCAAGCACGACGGAGAATTTTATTATCGGTACGGTGGATGCGGCCTTAGCGGCGCAGAATGCAGCTATAGCGGCTGAATCTCTCGGACTTGGGATTGTGTATATCGGGGGGATCCGAAATCAGCCGGAGCAGGTGTCTGAGCTTCTACAGCTCCCGCAGCATGTGTACCCGGTGTTTGGGATGTGTATTGGCGTGCCGGATCAATCTCCGCTTAACCGGCCGCGTCTGCCGCGCCAAGCGGTCTATTTCGAGAATACTTACAAGCAGGGCGCCATAGACTCTGCTATCGATACCTACGATGAAACGTTAAGCGCTTATATGAAGGAAAGATCGAACGGAAAGGCCAGTACAGCATGGTCACAGGCAATGGCCGGCAAAGCGGGTCCGGTACGCATTCACATGCGCTCCTTTTTAGAAAAGCAAGGATTTAAGCTCGAGTAAGGTTTAGCTCCTTAAACATTAAATCGGTTAATCCAATGTCGATTGGTCAAGTATCACATTTCTGTCATTGACAACGCATCTGAGAACGATTATCATTATACCTAGTTAATTGATAATTGTTATCACGGACGCGCTGCAGGCGCATAATAAATGACACGATCTGCCTTACGGCATCGGAAGGAGCGTGCAGGTCAAATGATTCGTCTTGCGACTTCGAATCTGGACATTGCTTATGATGATCGACTCATCGTTCAAAATTTAAATATTGCTATCCCTCAAGGCAAGATTACAGCCCTTGTCGGCTCTAACGGATCGGGTAAATCAACCATCCTGAAGACGATGGCGCGGTTGATGCATCCATCTGGAGGCAGCGTTCTCTTGGACGGAAGATCGATTCACAAGCAGTCTACAAAAGAAGTGGCGAAGCAGCTTGCGATTTTGCCGCAGAATCCGACAGCTCCGGACGGCCTGACCGTTGCCGAGCTTGTATCGTATGGCCGTTTCCCTTATCAGAAGGGCTTTGGTTCCTTGACGAAGGAAGACCGAGGTATTATCCAATGGGCCATTGAAGCGACAGGCATGGGAGAATTCACCGATCGCCCGGTTGATCAACTGTCCGGCGGTCAACGCCAGCGCGCATGGATCGCAATGGCGCTTGCGCAAGAGACGGACATTTTGTTCCTCGACGAACCAACGACCTTCCTCGATATGGCCCATCAGCTGGAGGTTCTCCATTTGCTGCAGAAGCTTAACGAGATGAACAACCGTACGGTTGTTATGGTTGTCCATGATTTGAACCATGCGTCGCGCTACGCGCATCACATGGTTGCCATCAAGAAGGGTACTGTTGTAGGCGAAGGAACCCCGGCCGAGGTTATGACCCCGGATGTTTTGCGTGAAGTATTTAATATCGAAGCAGACATCGTTCCCGATCCGCGTACAGGCGTGCCGCTTTGCCTGCCATATGCATTGGCTGGAGAATCGGCTGCCGATAAAGTAATGGCCGATACAAAACCTGAACGTATTTTGACAGCCGCAGGAGCGTAATTGTAACGAAAAGCCGTGCCGGAAAGCGCGGCTTTTTCTTTTCAAAACTTTTCTTAAAAAAACTTTTATAAAACAGTTGCATTTTGTTTTTGAAGGTGATATATTATTACTTGTCGCCGCGATGATAACGAAACGCGAACGACAACGAAAGTAACATGCGGAAGTGGCTCAGCGGTAGAGCATCGCCTTGCCAAGGCGAGGGTCGCGGGTTCGATTCCCGTCTTCCGCTCCATAATGTGCGGCCTTAGCTCAGCTGGATAGAGCGTTTGACTACGAATCAAAAGGTCAGGAGTTCGAATCTCTTAGGCCGCGCCATTCTTTATCAATACTTACTTATACTTGTCGGGATGTAGCTCAGCTTGGTAGAGCACCTGGTTTGGGACCAGGGGGTCGCATGTTCAAATCGTGTCATCCCGACCATTTAATACGCGGGTGTAGTTCAATGGTAGAACTTTAGCCTTCCAAGCTAATAGCGTGGGTTCGATTCCCATCACCCGCTCCAGATTTTCAAACAATCTCCTTCTCCGGAAGGAGTTTTTATATTTTATACCCTTATATTGGCAGCCCCCGCGGGGGCTGCCTTTCGCGCTTTCTGAAAAGAAAGTGGGCGCTCCGGGCTTCAACCGAGCGCCGTTTTGTAGTATGATGATTAGAAGTTGAAAATGCGTTAAAGTACAGGAGGATCAGTATGTCGGACCAAGTAACATCGACTTTATCGGCACAACACCGGCCGCAGGCTAACAATTTGCTGCGCAGAGACGTCCGTTTCCTAGGCAACATACTTGGGGAAGTGCTCGTCCATCAAGGCGGCCGCGAACTGCTGGATATCGTCGAGCAAATTCGTGAAACAAGTAAAGCGTTACGCGCTGAATTTGTACCTGAGCTTTTTGAACAGTTTAAGACGACAATTGCATCATTAAGTCCCGAAATTCGCCATCAGGTGATTCGTGCATTCGCGATCTATTTCCAATTGGTCAACATTGCAGAGCAGAACCACCGTATTCGCCGTAAACGCGACTACGAGCGTTCCGCAGGGGAAAGTGTACAACGAGGTTCCATTGAGAGCGCGATTTCCGATCTGAAAGAGCGCAACATCGATGTTGAAGGCGTTCAAGAAATTTTGAGCAACATTTCACTCGAGCTCGTAATGACTGCGCATCCGACGGAAGCGACGCGTCGTGCCGTGCTTGATATTCACAAGCGGATTGCCGAAGACGTAATGGAGCTTGATAATCCGACTCTGACTTACCGCGAACGCGAGATCCTTCGGGACAAGCTACTGAACGAAGTGCTTATTCTGTGGCAGACTGATGAGCTCCGCGACCGTAAGCCAACTGTTATCGACGAAGTGCGCAACGGGTTGTATTATTTCGACGAAACCCTGTTTGAGGTGCTTCCTAACGTATACGAAGAACTGGAACGCAATCTTACGAAATATTATCCGGGCGAGTCCTGGCATGTACCAAGCTATCTGCGCTTTGGCTCATGGATAGGCGGAGACCGCGACGGCAACCCGTCCGTAACCGCTAAGGTCACATGGGAGACGCTGACGCTTAACCGCCAGCTGGCTATTAAGAAATACGAAGAAAAGCTGCATGAGCTTGTTGGCATTCTGAGCTTCAGCACGAACCTGGTTGAAGTATCCGAAGAGCTGATCAACTCGATTAAGAAAGACCGCGAGCACGTTGAGCTTAAGTGTATCGACCTGTGGCGCAATGCGAAGGAGCCTTACCGCATTAAGCTGGGCTTTATGCTGGAGAAGCTGGCCAATACGCGTGACGAATCGCTCAAAGGCTCTGCAATGCGTTATAACAGCGCAAGCGAGCTGCTTGAGGATCTGTACATTATCGACCGCAGCTTGCGCGGACATTTTGCCGATTACGTAGCGGATACGCATATTGGCAAGCTTGTACGCCAAGTGGAGCTGTTTGGCTTCCATATGCTTACGCTTGATATCCGTCAGCACAGCCAAGAGCATGAGAATGCGATGGCTGAAATTTTGGCGAAGATGAATATCGCTGAGAACTACGGTTCCTTGTCGGAAGAAGAGAAGATTGAATTGCTCAGCAAATTGCTGGAGGACCCGCGTCCGCTTACTTCTTCCCATCTGGATTACTCGGCATCGACTCGCGAGTGCCTGGACGTGTATCACACGGTCTACAGAGCGCAACAAGAGTTCGGACCGGAATGTATTTCGACTTATCTGATAAGTATGACACAAGGCGCCAGCGACATGCTGGAGGTTATGGTCTTCGCGAAAGAGGTTGGCCTGTTCCGCAAGGAAGCAGACGGCAGCGTTCGTTGCACGCTGCAATCCGTGCCGCTCTTCGAGACGATTGACGACCTTCACGCTGCACCTGGCATCATGAAGCTGCTCTTCGAGCTGCCGATCTATCGTCAAGCCGTAGCCGCAAGAGGAGACCTGCATGAAATTATGCTTGGTTACTCCGATAGCAATAAAGACGGCGGCGCGGTAACGGCGAACTGGGAGCTGCGCGTAGCGCTTAACGATATTACGGCAACTGCCGGCGAATACGGCATTAAGCTGAAGTTCTTCCATGGCCGCGGCGGTGCGCTTGGCCGTGGCGGTATGCCTCTTAACCGCAGTATTCTGGCTCAACCGCCTCATACGGTTGGCGGCGGCATTAAAATTACCGAGCAAGGCGAAGTATTGTCCTCGCGTTATTCGATGCAGGGCATTGCTTACCGCAGCCTGGAGCAGGCAACATGGGCGCTCGTTACAGCTGCCCGTCTTGCGAAATACCCGCAAGCACAAGACGATGCCGTGCTGAAAGAGTGGGAAGAGATTTCCCGTTCGATCTCGGAAACGGCACTGAACAAATATCAGGATCTGATCTTCCGCGATCCGGACTTCCTGACTTACTTCAAAGAGTCTACTCCGCTTCCTGAGGTTGGCGAGCTGAACATCGGTTCCCGTCCATCTAAACGGAAAAACAGCGACCGCTTTGAAGACCTCCGCGCAATTCCTTGGGTATTTGCATGGACGCAGAGCCGTTACTTGCTGCCGGCATGGTATGCGGCAGGTACTGCCCTGAAGCAATATACCGGCGATGATGCGCAGCGTCTTGAAACCTTGAAGACGATGTACGAGAAATTCCCGTTCTTCCGTTCGCTGATCGACAACCTGCAAATGGCATTGGCTAAAGCAGATTTGACGATTGCGAAGGAGTATGCGGATATGATCTCCGACAGCACGATTCGTGACCGCATCTTCACGCAGATCGAGAACGAATATAAGCTGACTTCGGAAATGATCTTGAGCATCACCGGGCAAGACGAGATTCTGGACAACGTACCTGTTATTCAGGAATCGATTCGTCTGCGTAATCCTTACGTGGATCCGCTCAGCTATATGCAAGTTCAGCTTCTGACAGAGCTGAGAGAGCTGCGCGCGAAGGAAGAAGACGATCCTGAACTGCTCCGCGAAGTACTTCTTACCATAAACGGCATTGCTGCCGGCCTGAGAAACACGGGCTAACAGCAGACTTTATAACCGGGAATTCGGCTTATTACAAGCCGAATTCCCGGTTTTTTTAAATTCTAAGAAATTATAAGTTTTATCTTATAAAATGGCTTAGAATTCTCCGGAATGAAACGCGCCACGCCACAAATGACGGCGATAGCCGTTTCACCTTGTTTCGCCTATTATTTATCCTCCTTTAAAATCTGCTTAAGTTTGATTTAAGGTACAACCCTCATGATAGTAATCAAGCAAGCGACATCAATTGCGAACGAAATAGCGATTGTAATGACAAAGGAGCGATTACGATGAACCATAACGAATTCGAAAATAACCAAGTTAACGGAAACGATACAAATAACACGGAATCTACAGCTGAACATAAGCCCTACACCTATACTTACGGACCTAGCCGCTCGGCAGCGAATCTTCGCGAGGCCTACGAGAATCAATTGCAGCTGATGGGGACGGGTGGTTCCGATGGCGGATACGGCAGCGGCGGCAAGAAGAAGGGAAAGAAATCGCAGGCCAAAGCGATGGTTGCGGCTTTCCTAGTTGGCGCGGTAGTAATTAGCGGGTTTATGTATGCTTCGGATAAAACAAATCTGTTCACCGGTAATCAGCAGCCTGCAGCGGCAACCACGCTGGCGAGCAATACGGCACAGCAATCGGCCGGCGTGACAACGGCATCTGCAAACGTTGATGCTTCTATCGCTGACGTATATAAAGCAGCATCCCCTGCCGTAGTCAAAATCGAGAATTACACGGAGCCGGTTCAAAGCAACGGCAGAGGCTTCGGCGGCAGAGGAGGAGGCTGGCAAGGATTTAGCCAAACACCGCAGTCCCCAAGCGGCAGCGGCCAATCCGATTCCACGGATAGCTCGAATTTACAGCTCGCAGGAACGGGGACGGGGTTCTTTTTCGAATCCTCCGGTTATATCCTGACCAATGACCATGTTGTTGAAGGCGCCGCGCAAGTGAAGGTGCAAGTAGAGGGTTATGACGAGCCGTTTGTGGCAGAGGTTGTGGGCGAGAATGCGGATCAAGACTTAGCCGTATTGAAAATTACAGGCTCCAAAGCATTCCCGACTCTTGCCATTGGTGATTCCGATCAAACCGCTA
Source organism: Paenibacillus glycanilyticus (assembly GCF_051200795.1). NCBI lineage: Bacteria > Bacillati > Bacillota > Bacilli > Caryophanales > Paenibacillaceae > Paenibacillus > Paenibacillus glycanilyticus. Next base: position 6,083,200 of record NZ_CP195155.1, on the reverse strand, counting down.
TCGGGGATTGGGTTATCGCCATCGGCAATCCGTATGGATTCGACCACACAATGACCGTTGGAGTACTTAGCGCGAAGGAACGTCCGATTACAATCAGCGAAGATGATGGCACCGAGCATCAATACGAGCATCTGCTGCAAACGGATGCTTCGATCAACCCGGGTAACTCCGGCGGACCGCTGTTGAATGCAAAAGGCGAGGTCATCGGTATTAATACAGCCGTGAATGCGGAAGCGCAAGGTATCGGATTTGCTATTCCAACCAGCACGATTCAAGAAACCCTCAAGCAATTGCTTGGCAAAAGCGCATAATGCCATTATCCATTCATAAGGTTAAGGAAACGAAGAGGCCGCTATCGCGCCTCTTCGTTTTGTTTTTGCTTTTGAAGGCGGAGAACCGATATAATAGATCAGATGCGAATGGAGGTTTTTGTTCGATGAAAACTTCATCCGGCTATTGGACGGGCGTTGTGATGGTTATTGCCGCAGCGGCATGCTACGGAATTATGTCGCCGGTGCTAAAGCTTGCCTACGGACATGACTATACCTTTCAGCAAATTACGGTGCATCAGGTCGGGATGGGTGCGGCGCTTCTGTGGGTTCTTCTCCTTCTGCGGCCAAGCTCGTGGAGCAAGCTGGCATTCAGCTTGAAGCATTGGGCGGCTTTAGCGTTTACCGGTATTTTTGGCTTAAGCATGACAACCGTATTATATAATCAAACCCTGGAGAGATTGGATGCTTCCTTCTCAATTGTCTTGCTTTTTCAGTTCATGTGGATTACGATTTTGCTAGAAAGTTTGCGGGGCCGGAAATGGCCGACGAAATGGCAATGGGCGGCTATCGTTATGGCCATGGCAGGAACGGTGCTGGCTGCCGGACTGCTCCAGAATAAACTTACGGATATGGATTGGGCTGGTGTTGGATATGGACTGGCATCGGCGTTCTCATACAGCCTGTTTCTGTTTCTGGCGGGCAGGGTTGCTCCTGGCTATGATCCTGTCTTTAAGTCAGCTCTAATGATGTCATTCGGATTTATTGTGATTCTTGTGTTGTACGGCTATAAGGCATTTGATGGCGTTGACCAGCAATGGGGGCTTCTGGAATGGGGATTCGCGCTCGGGCTGCTAGGGCAGGTCATGCCGACCGTTTTCTTTAATGCCGGTATTCCCCGGGTAGGAAGCGGGCTGGCATCCATGCTTGGAGCGACGGAGCTGCCTTTTGCCGTGGTAAGCGCATGGCTGATTCTAGGGGAACCGATAACGTTAATCGGTACAGCGGGCATATTGCTTATACTGGGCGGTATCGTGGTGGCCGAATACGGTGCGCGCCTAAGGCGGCAAGCCGCGTGACCATGCTTACGAAGTAAGAATTAACACGAAATGCGCGTGATTGGACCATGCTTACGAAGTAAGAATTAACACGAAATGCGCGTGTTAATTCTTTGTAGGAGGATGAATAGTGAATGTATTGGAAGCCCGTCTCGCCAGATTAGCGTTGAAAGGCGACCAGCGGGCATTTGCTGAGCTTGTAGGTCTGTATCAGGACAAGCTGTTCCATATGGCCTACCGAATGTTATATAACCGCCAGGAGGCGGAAGACGTCGTTCAGGAAACGTTCCTGCGCGTCTATAAAAATCTGGAACGATACGACGAGTCGCTCAAATTCTCAACGTGGATTTACCGAATTGCGACGAATCTTTGTATCGACCGGCTGAGGAAGCGGAAGCCTTCTTATTCGCTGGATGCGGAGTCTACGGATCATGAGGGCCTGGATGGCTATTCCATGATCCCGAGCGATGACCGTACGCCGGAATCCGAGCTTCTGCTGTCGGAGACTCAGCGGATTATTCACGAATCCATCGAATCGCTTCCTCCAAAGTATAAGACGATTATGATGCTTCGCTACATTCAAGAGATGTCCCTGCAGGAGATTGGCGATGTTCTGGATATGCCTGTCACGACAATCAAGACGCGTGTCCACCGCGGCAGGGAGTTTCTGCGGAAAAAGCTGGAACACAAGTTATAGCTTAAAAAAAGTGAAACATCTGATGCGAGCTGTACGTACTCTATAAATGTGAAGAGCTTATGCGCGAGCAAACGAAAGAAAGGACTGGCTGCTATGAATTGCAACGTCGCGGTTGTATGGATGCATGATTATTTGGACGGCGATCTGCCGCGTGAAGATGCGCAAGAACTAAAAAGTCATTTGCACTCATGTCCCGCTTGCCTGGCCCGCTTTGAACAGCTGGAGAAAACGGAAGCGATGATGCTGGGTACGCTAGAGCATACCGTTTCCATTCCCGATTATGATAAATCAGCCCTGACCGACCGTATTATGGCGCAGCTGCCAAAACCGGCAAAAACAAAAGAGCGTCGCGGCGTGCTCCGGTTCATCTACAAGTATCCGGGTCTTACGGCTGCCGCGTTGTTCGTGCTTGTCATGCTTGGCAGCTTCACTTCGATATGGGAACAGGATTCCAAGCTGATTGTATCCGGAGAAGATCTTCAGCAGGTCGTTATTAACGGTAACACGGTTACGGTACCGGAAGGCGCCCACGTGAAGGGGAATCTGGTTGTCGAGAATGGAACGGCCGATGTGAAAGGCGAAGTGGAAGGCAACGTAACGGTCATCGACGGCAGCCTCAACCTGGCATCAACGGGGTACATCGCAGGACAAAGCCGGACCATTGATCAGGCGCTAGACTGGTTCTGGTACAAAGTGACGGAAACGTTCAGCGGATTGGCTTCTTAGGACGAACTGCCTCTCTTGCAGAGAGGCGGTTATTTTTTTTATGAAAAAAAGGGTTTCGAAGTGCAATTCTAGAAAAGAATAAAGTTGAGTCCAAAAAAACGCATGATGGAGCGTCGTACGTTTCGCGGGTGAAATATAGGCGGAAGATAGAGAAATCTTATACTTACTTAAATGATGAGTTGTCGTCGGCAGTTTGGGGGTTGATCTATGAATTACTTCAATGATTTGACTTGGAATGGCTGGATAAAGGACATCATTGATATCGGCATCGTCAGTTATATTATCTATAAATTGATTTTGCTGGTGAGAGGCACGAGGGCAGTCCAGCTATTGAAAGGGATTCTGGTCCTGGTTGGCACCTGGGCGATAAGTACCTGGTTTAATCTGTATACGCTGAAATGGCTGATGAACCAGATGTTTACTTTTGGCGTCCTGGCGGTATTTATTATTTTCCAGCCGGAGCTTCGGCGCGCGCTTGAGCAATTGGGACGCGGGAAGCTGTTTGCCCGTACGTCTACGCTCGAGCGGGATCTTATAGCCGAACAGGTCGAGAGCGTAATGAAGGCTGTTCAGCATATGGCTCAGCGGACCATCGGGGCATTGATTGTTTTTGAACGAAATACGGGAGTCAGCGAGCTGATCGAATCCGGGATTCAGATGGAATCGCGGATTACGTCAGAGCTGCTCATAAATATTTTTACGCCAAATACGCCGCTGCACGACGGGGCTGTGATTATCCGGGGCAATCAGATTATGGCTGCGGGCTGTTATTTGCCGCTTTCGGAAAATCCGTTTATCAGCAAAGAGCTGGGGACGCGCCATCGCGCAGCGATCGGGGTAAGCGAGGTGAGTGACGCCATCGCGGTTATCGTGTCGGAAGAGACGGGACAAGTCTCCCTCGCGATTAACGGAATGATTGTCCGCGATATTAAGGAAGAATCGCTTATTTCCAAGCTGTTCGAAGAGCTGACGCCGAAACAGACAAACGGCAAGGAGCGGGCAACCGTGTCCTCGTTCTCATTCTCTTCGTTCTGGAAGCGGAAAGGAGGCCGCGATGGATAAGTGGTTAAGTCATCCGACGATACTTAAGATTCTTTCCGTGGCGATTGCGCTGCTTCTATGGGCTATGGTCCATTTTGACCCGGAATCGACCCCGGCCACGGTGACTTCCACGATGGATACAAAAGTCATTGAGGCCGCCTCGGTTATTCCGACCGGACTGGACGAAACGAAATACGCACTCGTAAATGTAGAACCTACCGTGGTCCGGCTGGTCGTCGAAGGACGCAAAGCGAATCTGTTGACGATGAAGGACGAGGATTATGCGGTACATCTGGATTTAAGCCACGTGACGCCAGGCGAGCATGTGGTGCCGCTGACCTATGATTTGCCCAAGGGCATTAGTCTGATTGAAATGTCGCCGCGTTCCGCTACAGTGGATATTGTAGAGATCGAGACGAAGACGTTCGAGCTTGGGGTCGCAACGGAAGGGACGCCTGCGAACGGTTATATTGCCGGTACGCCAACGGTGAAATCGGGAACAATCGTAAACGTTACTCTGCCGAAGGACGAGATGGCTCTTGTCGGGGCCGTGCGTACAACCGTTGATATCGAAGGCTCGGAGAAGAACGTTGTGAATAAAAAAGCGCAGGTTGTTGTCTACGATACGGAAGGCGAAGCAATGGATCATGCGATAATACGCCCTTCTACGGTAGAGGTCGAGGTACCGGTAACTCCTCCGCTCAAAACAATGCCGCTGCAGATCAGCTACACCGGCAGTCTCCCGAATGGACTAAGCGTCAGTTCAATAAAGGCGGATATCGATAAAGTCGCCGTATACGGGGATCAGAAGCTGCTGGATTCCATGGATACTTATACCGGCGGCGTGACGGTTGATTTGTCGAAGATCAAGGAATCCGGTACCGTCAAAGCAAAGGTAACGGCAGTTGGCGACGTGAAGATGGTTGAGCCGTCAGAGATCGATGTGGAGGTTAAGGTTGTGCCATCCCAGACGCTGACATTGGACCGTAGCGTAATCTTGAATGATTTGCCCGATGGGCTGAAGACTGCCTTTAAGGATCCGGCAAACGGCCATATCTCGATAACGGTTCGCGGCGCGCCAAATATGCTTGCGGCTATTCAGGCTAATGATGTCCGGCTTATAGCGGATCTGAGCGGTGCCAAGATTGGCCAAGCGACGTTTCCGCTTCTCGTGAAGCTGCCGCGGTTTATCGACCTAGCCGATGAATCGCAGAAATATACGGTGACGCTTGATATTGCGGACAAAAACGCCCCTAGCGGGAATAACACGGCCGGCGGCGGCAGCAATAATGGCAACGGGGATGTCCCGGCCGGCGGTCAGCCGGAGGATACGCCTTCGCCGCCGCCGGATACGGATACGGGAGCAGGAAACGGTGCCGGAAATGGCTCCGGAAATGGTTCGGGCACGAATACAGGCTCCAGTCCTGATCCTTCTTCGAGCACGGACACCGAGGCCGATCCGGATACCGGCCATTAAGGAATGGAAGCATGGAAGCGGGAAAAGCGGTAATTAATAGTAGTTCAAAAGCAGCCTCAGATGGAGTAGGATATGGAATAGGCCATTTGCAGCAGCAGATTTAACGACAAAAGGGGCATGAGAAACGATGGGGAAATATTTTGGAACGGACGGAGTGCGCGGAGTAGCCAATCAGGAGCTGACTCCGGAGCTTGCTTATAAAATCGGCCGCTGCGGCGGTTACGTATTAACAGGACAGGCGGATAAGCCTAAAGTGGTTATCGGCCTGGATACGCGGATCTCGGGTCCGATGCTGGAGGCTGCTCTTATTGCGGGTCTTCTGTCGATTGGCGCAAGCGTTATTCGTCTTGGCGTTGTATCGACTCCTGCGGTTGCGTACATTACGCGCGAGCTTAAAGCGGATGCGGGCGTTATGATCTCGGCTTCGCATAACCCGGTTCAGGATAACGGCATCAAGTTCTTTGGCGGCGACGGCTTCAAGCTGTCCGACGAGACGGAGCTTGAAATCGAGCGTCTGATCGATGCCGAAGTGGATGAGCTGCCTCGTCCAATCGGCGGCGATATCGGTGCGGTAACGAACGACGATCAGGCGAAATTCCGTTACCTCGATTACTTGAAAACAACGATTAAAGGCGATTTCGGCGGCCTCAAAATCGTTCTCGACTGCGCGCATGGCTCAGCTTACGAGCTGGCGCCGAAAGTATTCCGCGAGCTTGGCGCGGAGATTATTACCGTGGGCGCAGAGCCGGACGGCCGCAACATCAATGCGGGCGTTGGCTCGACGCATCCGGAATATTTGCGCGAGCAGGTTCTGGCGCATGGCGCGGACCTTGGTCTCTCGTTTGACGGCGATGCAGACCGTCTGATTGCGATCGACGATAAAGGCGAAGAAGTAGACGGCGACTACATCCTGTGCATCTGCGGCGATGCGATGAAGCGGGCCGGCAAGCTGCATAACGATACGATTGTGACAACCGTTATGGCGAACATCGGGTTCTTCAAAGCGACGCAGCGTCTTGATCTGAATACGGCGCAAACGGCTGTCGGCGACCGTTACGTGATGGAAGAAATGCGCCGCGGCGGCTTTAACCTCGGCGGCGAACAGTCCGGCCACGTAATCTTCCTGGATTACAACACAACCGGCGACGGAATTCTGACGGCTCTGCAGCTGGTTGATACTCTCGTGGCATCCGGTAAGAAGCTAAGCGCGTTAAAAACGCTGATGAGCAAATATCCGCAGGTGCTGGTGAACGTTCGCGTAGCGGACAAGAGCCTGTACGCGGGAAATGAAGCAATTGGCAACGCCGTAGAGCAGGTTGAGAAGGAGCTTGGCGATAACGGCCGCGTGCTTGTTCGACCTTCCGGCACGGAGTCTCTGATCCGCGTTATGGCGGAAGGCCCGGATAAGGACCAGATCGAGGAGTATGTGGCACGAATCGTAAACGTCGTGAAAGAGCAATTAGGCTAAACGTTAGCGGGCTTAAAGCCTTTGCATACGCATGCGAAAGTCTCCACGATTCCGTGGAGACTTTTTACATGCGCGGCTAGGCCAATGAATATATAGGTAATGTAAGGGAATTCATTTTCTTGAGAAGTTTGGGCAAATGCAGGACTAGGCTTGGGCAATTCGGACGAGAAGGCGTATATTGTTAGGGGAAAATAAGGGCGTTGTTCGTCCTGCGCCTAAAGTTCAGGTTGCGAAACAAGTCGAAAGTGAATATGATAGGAAGTATGATTCAAGCAGGAAAGCGAGGATAGAGGTTAAAATTAACGTTTTATAAGCGCCAGAGCTTCAAGGGGGATGACGCCTTCCAATCTTATTTACAAGATCGGAGAGGGTCACACGAGGAAGCTGACGAGGTGAAGGTGTTCGAATTATTCGGCGGGGACCTTCCGGTTATCGCAAAGCCAACCGAAAGCCGATACGCAAAAAGATTGGGCGACCGATCTCACAAACGTTCGGCAGGCTGCACTTATTGATCATTTTGTTCATTTCGAGGTTTTTTACAAACATGCTCCCGTATGTCTATGGTGCCGCCTGAGAGGTTGGCACGGGCAAAAGGGAAAATAACGCCTGTGCCGCATATAGGCTGGCAGCCATAGTCATAGTGGGGAGACTACTATTGATTATCGGAGGTCTTTATATATGTGTGGTATTGTAGGATATATTGGTAAACGTGATTCTCAGGATATTTTGATCGAAGGACTTAAGAAGCTGGAATACCGCGGTTACGACTCCGCCGGTATTGCGGTATTCACAACGAACGGACTGGAGATCAAGAAATCCAAAGGCCGTCTGGCTGTCTTGGAAGATAAACTGCGTGATGAGCCGCTTGCCGGGTCGGTTGGCATCGGACATACGCGCTGGGCTACTCATGGCAAGCCATCGGACGTTAATTCGCATCCTCATACGGATAACTCGGCGAAGTTCTCGGTCGTGCATAACGGCATTGTCGAAAACTACCTGGATCTGAAAGATGAGCTGATGGCGAAAGGACATCGTTTTGTGTCGGAGACGGACACGGAGGTTATCTCGCACCTCGTTGCAGACGAATACGACGGCAACATTGTCGAAGCGGTACAACGTGCCGTTAAACGCATGCGCGGCGCGTTTGCGCTTGGCGTATTGACGGAATACGAACCAGAACGTCTGGTTGCGGTTCGTTTTGCAAGCCCGCTTGTTATCGGCATCGGCGAAGGCGAGAACTTTATCGGGTCGGATATTCCGGCAATTTTGGAGCATACTCGAAATGTATACATCTTGAACGACGGCGAAATGGCTGTATTGACACGCGATAGTGTCGAACTCATGACGACAGAAGGCGAATTTATTTCCAAGGAAATATACCATGTCGATTGGGATCTTGTGACAGCGGAGAAAGCCGGATTTGATCATTTTATGCTGAAAGAAATTTACGAGCAGCCGAAGGCTTACCGTGACACCATGCTGGGCCGCATTGCGGAAGATGGAAAGTCCGTAAACCTGAAAGAGCTGACAATGACGGCGGATTACGTGAAGTCGATTCGCAAAGTGCATATCGTTGCTTGCGGTACGGCTTATCATGCAGGCATGGTTGGCAAAACGGTTATCGAATCGCTCGCTCGCATTCCGGTTGAGACGGATGTAGCATCCGAATACCGTTACCGTTCGCCAATTATTACGCCTGACACGCTTGTTATCGTCGTAAGCCAATCGGGCGAAACAGCGGATACGCTGGCTGCGCTTCGCGAAGCGCAGCGCAACGGTGCCCGCGTTCTCGCGATCACGAACGTTGTAGGCAGCTCGGTTGCCCGCGAAGCAGACGATGTGCTCGTTACTTGGGCAGGTCCGGAAATCGCGGTAGCATCGACAAAAGCGTATACTTCGCAGCTGATTGCCTTCTATCTGTTTGGTCTGCACTTGGCTACCATCCTGGGCACAAAAGACGAAGCAACCGTTACCGGTCTCATTGCAGCAATGAATGAGCTTCCCGAGCAAGTAGAGAGCATTCTCGAAAACGCTCCGGTTCTGAAGCAAGTAGCGGAGTCGATCTCGCATCATAAGAGCCTGTTCTTCATCGGCCGCGGCGTTGACTATGCGGTTGCGCAAGAAGGCTCGCTGAAGCTGAAAGAAATTTCGTACATTCACTCCGAAGCGTACGCGGCGGGCGAGCTGAAGCACGGTACGCTGGCCTTGATCGAGGACGGTATTCCGGTCATCGCGCTTGTCACGCAGGAAGAGCTGTACGAAAAAACGCTGAGCAACATCAAGGAAGTAAAAGCACGCGGCGCGCATGTCTTTGGTCTTGCGAATGCAGGCAGCGAAGCGGAGGTTGGCAAATCGGTTGACGAATTGTTCGCGATTCCGAAAACTTTGCCGATCTTGGCACCAGCCCTGTCGGTTGTGCCGCTGCAGCTGATCTCTTACTATGCATCGCTGGCACTTGGCCATGATGTTGATAAACCGCGTAACCTCGCGAAGTCGGTTACGGTGGAATAAGGTTTAAATAGGATGTTATGAATAATGAAAAGCCAGCAGCCGAAGGGCTGCTGGCTTTTTTGCTGTACGAATTGGATTACCACGCGATAACGCCTTGCTCATTCAGAAATTCACCGTTATGCCGCTTACCGTCCGTCGCGTATCCTACAATGATGTCAGCGCCTTCCGTCTTCGATTTACCGCCTTCCGCATTGCCGTTCAGATCGGTTGTCGTGAAACCCGGCGTTACGGCGAACACTTGAGCAACGCTGTTTCTTAATTCATAGGCCATCGATAAGGTCATGGCATTGTTGGCCGTTTTAGACGAGTTGTAATCGAAGGCGTTTAGCGTGAATTCGGCGTTTTGCATATGGTTTAGGGACGCCATGTCGGTTGATACGTTGACGATCGTGCCTTCGTTATCCTTGATTAACGGCAACAAACGCTGGTTTAAGCGATAGGTACCGAAGAAATTCACTTCAAAAGCGTTCCGCAGATCTTCTTCCTTCGTATCGGTAAAGGAGCTGGAAAAAGCGCCCGGCATGCCGGCGTTGTTAATCAGAAGCTTTAACGCCGGATATTTCGTCTTGATTGCTTGCGAAGCTGTCTCAATGCTTGCCATATCAGTCATGTCGATTTGAATCCATTCCACGTCGAATCCTTGAGCGGACAGTTCGGAGACGGCGGCTTGGCCCCGCTGCGCATCGCGGGCGCCGAGGACTACTCGCCAGCCTTTTTCGCCCAGCTGTTTGGCGATTTCAAATCCGATTCCTTTATTGGCTCCTGTTACAAATGCGGTCTTTTTCATTAGAATCCCTCTTTCATCGATTGTTTTTACGTTTCATGATATAAAGCTTAATATGCTACACTTAGTGTAGGTCAACCAAAATTTTAAACACACGAGGATAACTATGTTTACGATTGGACATGTGGCGAAAGAGACCGGATTGAATATCGGAGCGATTCGTTTTTATGAAAGAAAAGGGCTGTTGGAACCGGCCGCGCGGAATGAACAAAATAATCGGCTCTATAGCGAGCACGAGCTGAATTGGCTGGTGTTCATCAAATGTCTCCGCGAAACCGGAATGAGTGTGGAAGACATTAAGCAATACTATGAGATGGTAAAAACCGGAACTTCAACCCTTCCTGAAAGAATTATGCTCATTCAAGAACAGAAGCAAAAGCTTTTGGACGATATCGAGGAGAAGAAGCAGCAGCTCGTTCACTTAGAGCATAAGCTTGACCGTTATTATCGCGGTGAGAATTACTAGCGGTTATCCTTGGATTACTGGGGAATTTATGCATGAAACCAACTTTAAAGACGGACAGGGGAGAGCTACGATGATCAAAGGATTCGGAGGAGTATTCTGGAGAACCAAAAATATTGAAGCGCTTAAAAAATGGTACAACGAAGCAATGCGGCTTGAAATAGGGGATTGGAATGGGACGATGATAAAAAACGAATCGGAGAGCGAAACGATCTTCTCTCTTTTTACCGAAGCTGACCCTTATTTCCCGACAGATCAACAAGTGATGCTGAACTTCCAAGTACATAATCTGGACGAGACGATTAAGCATCTTGAACAGGTTGGCGTACCTCTCGCAAGGGAAAAAGAAAGCAGCGAATTCGGACAGTTTGTGTGGATTGAAGATCCGGATGGCCGGCTGATCGAGCTGTGGGAGAAGTAATTAACGCAAACGACTGTAATCGTGGTTATTAATTGATGCGACTAATAGGTCCCGCAAGGCTGTTCTGATACTCAGAGCAGCCTTTTTTTATTGCCACGAGCAGACGATGCAAAATATATCATTATGTTAGGTTTACGAAATGAAGTTCTCATAATATGCTTAGTTATATAGTGATTTAAAACATCAATTGGAATTATCTGTTGTCATTTTGTTAGCTTAAAGTGAGGAGATCGCGGACATGAGGGAGTACGATTACGAATATGCGGACTTTATCTACTATACGCCTGGCGAGCTGGACAAGGCAGGCCGGCTGTGGCCGGTAAGGGCGGGAAGATGTCTGGCCAAGCCCCATTATAAGGTTGGGCCAAAACGAATCGAGTGCTACAGCATTCATATCGTGCGGGAAGGGAGGCTGCGGCTCGAATATGAGGGCCGGCAGGTGGAGCTTGCAAGGGGAGATCTCTTCGTCCTATTCCCGGACCGAACGTATTACTACGAGATGCTTCCGGCCGAACGGCCGCTCGAGATGCGCTGGCTGGCTATCGACGGAGACCGGGTAGAGGCGCTGCTTCAACTGGCTGGTCTTACGGAGCAAGAACCATTCCGTCGAGGTACCGTCTCTTCGCGGATTGAAGCAGCCGCAGAACGGGCTATCGATGCGCTGGAGCGGGTTCAGCGCTGGCGGCCCGCAGTGGCCTTGGAGCTGCAAGGTTATCTGTACGGGCTGCTCTCGGCCCTGGTGCTGGAAGAGGCCGGGCAGGGGCTGGAGCTGGCGAGCTGGATCCAAGAATGCGCGGAATATATGGAGCTCCATGCGACTGAAGGGATTACGGTCCAGCAGGTGGCTGAGTTTGCGGGCGTACACCGCTCTTATTTTACGCAAGTCTTTACCGAAGAGATGGGGATGCCCCCGATGAAATATATGCAGAAGGTCCGGATGGAGAAAGCTAGACGCCTCTTAATCGATACCCATGCTTCGGTGACGGAGATCGGATTGTCTCTTGGATATCCGAATCTGTATACATTTACAAGAGCCTTTAAAATGTACTTCAAGGAATCTCCGCTGGCTTTAAGAAAGGCGGAGGCCTAGGCGAATCCGTCCTGTTATTCATGTAAGCGATTGCATAGAATCTCCTCAAAAGGAGTTGTCCGAAATGAAGCTGTCTACCCTAAGGCGTTGGGTATCGCCAAGCCTAAGCATTCAAGGCAAAATTTTTCTGGCGTTCAGCCTTGTCGCTCTTCTTTCTATCGTATCGATCTCCGTCATTGTTTATCTCAACATGCGGGAGACGATCAAGTCCAACGCCGTAACCTCGGTATCGGATAGTATCAGGCAAGCCGACGAGTCGCTCAACATTATGCTGGAGGAGATTGACCGGCTCAATACGATGGTGGTTACGAATAAAAACACCGTGATCGATACGTTGCTTAGTCCCTCGGAGGAAATCAGCTACGAGTGGTTCCAGGAGCAGAAGCGGATTGAGGAGTTTCTGTCGTCTTTAGTCGCGAACAAGCCTTATATTGCGCGGATTGCCGTCGTTGGCTTAAGCGGCAAAGTGTTTTTCACCGGCGGTCCGTGGCTGGACCGAAGCGTACTCGGAACGCCCATGATGGACTATATGCTGCGCAACGGCTCGCGTCACGCTTATTTGAAGCAGACGGGCGTCACGGAGACGATTACTGTCGGCCGCGAAATCCGCTACAACCGTCAGACGATTGGCGTGGTTATGGTCGATCTGAATTACGACTTTATCCGCAAGACATACGGCGTTAGGCCAACCTCAGACAGTATGCTGTATGTGCTTGATCAGCAGGACGAATTCGTGTACCGGTCGGATCACACGCCAAGCTTTGCGCCATCCGATCAGCGAATCGTCGACATGAAGCGCAAATTTGCGAAGCCTGGCAAGGCTGAGGGCGACGTGGAGGAGAGGGTCATTGGCGGCAGATCCTATATCGTGGTCAGCAGGCAATCGGACCATACGGGCTGGTCGACGCTGGCGCTTATCCCGACGAATTCGCTGCTCAGCGAATCGGCTCGCCTGCTGAAGCTGATCATTGAAGCTTCGGCGATCGTCCTGCTGGTCGTCCTCATTGTCTCGCTCCAGGTGTCGTCGCGCATTACGATTAATATCCGGCGTCTGAAGTCCATGATGATGCTGGTGAAGGACGGCAACCTGACGTTACCTAAGAAGGAGATTGCTGCAAAGGACGAGGTGGGTCAGCTTTACCACGTGTTTATGGGCATGGTGGAGGAGCTGAAGCGGTTATTCGAAGGGATACGCGTAAGCGAGCAGGAGAAGCGGGAGGCGGAGCTGACCGCGCTGCAAGCGCAAATACGCCCTCATTTTCTCTACAATTCGCTGAATACGATCAAATATTTGGCCAAGCTTAACGGGACTCCAAACATTGAGGAAGTATCCGGCTCCTTAATCGATTTGATGCGGGGCGTGCTGGGCAACTCCAACGAATACTTGACGGTAAGGGAGGAGCTGGACTACGTGCGAAGCTATATCTCTATCGTCAAATACAAATACATGGAGCCGATCATCGTCCACGAGGAGATTGAAGATCCGTCCCTATTGGATAGCCGCGTGCTCAAGCTGACGCTGCAGCCCATTGTGGAGAACGCGGTTCTGCACGGAATCGGCTCGCGGGAGCAAGGCGGCTTCGTTACGATACGGGTATACGAGGATAACCGCGATCTGATGATCGAGGTGACGGACAACGGCAAAGGGATGACGCCGGAGCAGATGGAGCAGCTGCTGGGCGGAACGGTCACAAAGCCGACTTCTTCCCGGTTCAGCGGAATGGGCGTGCGCAACGTGCACGAGAGAATCGTCCGTTCGTTTGAAGCTCCCTACGGCATCAGGCTGTATAGCGAGCCCGGCTTGTATACGAAAGTCGAAATTCGTTTTCCCAATCTGCGGGGCCGGGCAGGCTCCGAGCAAGAGGTGAGCTAATGATGTATCGCGTGTTATTGGTAGACGACGAGCCGCTCGTTCGCAACGATCTGCGGTCTTTATTGGATTTTCGCGCCCATGGCTTCGAGATCTGCGGAGAGGCTCAAAGCGCGGAGTCGGCATTGGACATGATTGAAGAACAACGCCCCGACGTGGCGATCCTGGACGTTAATATGCCGGGAATGAACGGCGTGGATTTGAACCGGATGATCAAAGAGAGGTATCCCGCCGTTCAGACGATTATGCTCAGCAGCTATGACGATTACGACTACGTCCGGGACTGCCTGAAGAACGGATCGGTCGATTATTTGCTGAAGCACAGGCTGGACAAGGAGACTTTGCTGGCGATGCTTGAAAAAGCGGTCCAGGCGGGCAAATTATCCGAGGCCGCGGGCGAAGCCGAAGAATCGTCCCTCTTCAATGCCGGGTTGGTCCGGAGCCAAATCGCCGACTTGGCAAGAGGCAAGGCGGAAGCCGCAAGGGAGCTTGAAGGAAGCATCAGGCGTTACGGCATGTATCCGCAGGCGAATTTGTATGTGGCAGCGGTCCTGCAGATCATTCCGTTCCTGCTGCTGACGGAGTCCAATACCGACGTGCAGACGAACCGGCTGGTTCAGCAGGTTGTCGAGCTTATGCAGCAAAGCCTGGGAGACGCGCGCGAGCGCACGGCCGCTTACGTGGAGGACGGGCGGATCGCCGTCGTGTTCGCCATACGGGAGCGGAGCGAGCACGCGGCCGCAAGCGAAGCGGCCAGAAGCATGAGCAAGCTTGGCCATGCGCTAGAGATGTACTTGAACTTGAAATCGATCTATGCGGTTGGGCATGTATGCAACAGCCTGTCGCAGCTTGGGGCAAGCTACGCCTCCGCGGAGCGGGCGCTTGACCCTAACGCTCAGACCGCTCATCCGAATCCGGAGCCGCGCGGAAAAGGCACGCGGGAGAGCCGCGTCGCGCTTACGATCGAAGAGCAGAAGCAGCTGCTGCTTGCCATCGAGCGGCTGGACGGGCAAGGCGCGCAGCGTCTGATCGCTTCGGTATTCGAACCTCTCCACGGGCTTCCGTTGCATTCGCACGCAGTGCAGATGACGGTCAGCGAGCTGCTCCATATCGGCGATAAAGCGTTAAAAAAAGGGAACCGATCCCCGCTTGGGACAACGAAGGATGCCGATCGTCTGCCGTCGCGCGGCGAGCTCAACCGTCTCGGGAGCGTCGGCGAGCTGGAGAAATGGCTTCAGTCGTTCTATGGGGTTTTGCTTGTTCTTCTCAAGGAGCATCACGCGACAGGCAGCTATTCCCGCCATGTGTCCCAGGCGATCGGTTTTATTCTGGAGCGGTATTCCGATATTGTGACGCTGGAGCTTGCCGCGGGCTTCATCGGCTTAAACGCCTCCTATTTGAGCCGGATCTTCAAGGAGGAGACGCAGTCGACGTTCTCCGAGTACGTGAACCGGGTACGGGTCGACGCGGCGCGCAGGCTGCTGGAAAGCGGCCAATATACCATTAAGCAGGTCAGCGATCAGGTGGGCTTTTCCACGCACAACTATTTCTTCAAGGTGTTCAAGGAAGTAACGGGCATGACGCCGCAGGCCTATTGGAACAGTCTCGGAGACGGCAAGGCAGCGGCGAAACAATCCGTAAAATATGTGGAGTAAATAGTCATATAAGTGTAACTCGGCGTAACCGGACGTATTTTATAATCGAGTAACACCGGCGGTAAACGCTTACAAGAACCGGTGAATTGAAAGTCTGGAGGGTATATAAACATGCGAAAAACATGGGGGAGATATGCTTTCGCCACGATGCTTGTTACCGGATTAATCGTATCCGGCTGCAGCAACGGCGGCAATGGCAACAGCAATGAAAAAGGCGGCAATACGGGGGATCCCAAATCATCGGGCTCGGCGGAGAATACGGTAAAAACGGAAGGATTCCCGATCGTGGATACGCCAATCAAGCTGAAGATGTTTACGCGCGTCGCGCCCGTAAACGGTCCGTTCAAGGACATGCCCGTCTTCCAGGATTACGAGAAGATGAGCAACGTCAAGGTCGATTTTATCGAGGCGCCGACCGACGGCTTTGCGGAGAAGAAAAACCTCCTGTTCGCGTCCAATGAGCTTCCCGATGCTTTGTACCGTTCGGGTCTGACGCAGCTGGAAACGGTCCGCTACGGAGCTGCGGGACAGCTGATCCCGCTGGAGAATCTGATTGATCAATACGCGCCGAACCTGAAGAGCCTGATGGATCAATATCCGGAGATCCGCGCGGGCATCACGACGCCGGAGGGACATATTTACGCGATCCCGGGCATTGTTACGCTAGGCTCCGCCCGGACCGACAAGAGATGGATCAACAAGGCATGGCTGGATAAGCTGGGCCTGAAGGTACCTAAGACGACCGACGAATTGTATGAAGTGCTGAAGGCTTTCCGCGACGGCGATCCGAACGGCAACGGGAAAGCGGACGAGATTCCGATGACCGCGCGTATCGGCATGCCAATCGTCTATCAAATGGCGGGAGCATTCGGACTTGATTCCCAGCTCGGCTACAACATTAATGTCGAGAACGATAAAGTGCATATCTGGAGCGGCGACGAGCAGTACAAAGAGCTGCTCATGTATTTGAACAAGCTATATAAGGAGAAGCTGATCGACCCGGAGATTTTCTCCCACACGGAAGCGCAATATCTTGCCAAGCAAGGTACGGGCAATGTCGGCTACTTCTTCGATCAGACGAACAATAACTTCCTGACCATTCAGGATCAGTATGTAGGCATAGCACCGCAAGCAGGTCCTAATGGCGACCGTCTGCAAAGCCAAGTCGCTCCGGTGCCGCGCGACTACGGAGCATTCGCCATTACGTCCGTCAACAAATATCCGGAAGCGACCATGCGCTGGATCGATTACTTCTACAGCGACGAAGGCTCAACGCTGCTGCGCTTCGGCCGGGAAGGCGAGCACTACGAGATGAAGGACGGTATCCCGTACTACAAAGAAGAGCTTTTGAACGTAGCGGGCGCCCAGGCGAAAATCACGCCATACGCCGGCGGCGGCGCGCCTCATCTCATCAGCGACAAAGTAGCATCGTTCATCAACCCGCCTCAAGTGCAAGAGGCTTACGAGCAGCTCGAGCCGTATTTGCCGAAAATCCGCTATGCGCCGCCGCTGTTTGACGAAGCGACTGCCCAGAAGGTTAACGTGCTGCGCAATGACATCGACAAATATTTCGAAGAGCAAAGCACCAAGTTTATCGTTGGGGCGCTCAGCTTCGACAAGTGGGACGAATTCCAGTCCACGCTGAAGAAAATGAACATTGCCGATCTTGAGAAGCTTTACCAGGATGCTTATGACAAAATGGCTAAATAAATGGGATGACGCGCAGAGAGGGAGGGGTTGCTCATGGACAGCATGATCGAGAACGCGGGGGCGGCCCCCGTTCCCGGCCGCAAGAGGAAGAACGACGGGCTGCTGAGAAAAATGGCGAAGCGGTATGATTTGTATCTCATGCTGCTGCCGCCGCTCGCCTTTTATTTCATCTTCCATTACGGGCCGCTGTACGGCCTGCAGATCGCCTTCAAAAACTTCAATCCGGCCAAAGGCATCATCGGCAGCCCTTGGGAAGGCTTCGGCCATTTCGAACGATTTTTCAACTCGTATTATTTCTGGCGGCTGCTGTGGAATACGGTATCCATCAACTTGTTCTCGCTCCTCATCGCCTTCCCGGTACCGATCCTGCTCGCACTGCTCGTGAACGAAATTAAAAGCCGGGCCTACAGCAAATGGCTGCAAAATATTACGTACATCCCGCATTTTATCTCGGTTGTTGTTATCGTTGGCATTCTGAACGTGTTTCTGTCGACGAAGACGGGACCCGTCAACCAGCTGATCGAGGCGTTTGGCGGCACGCCGATTAATTTCCTGCAGGAAGCCGCCTGGTTTAAGCCGATCTTTATCGGCTCGAACATCTGGCAAAGCATGGGATGGCAATCCATTATCTATATCGCGGCGCTCAGCGGGGTCAATCCCCAGCTGTACGAAGCGGCCAAGATGGACGGCGCCTCGCGGCTCCGCCGCATCTGGCACGTATCGCTGCCGGGCATTATGCCGGTTATCGTCATCCTGCTCATTCTCGATATCGGCCACTTCATGAATATCGGCTTCGAGAAAATTTTGCTCATGCAGAACAACCTGAATCTGGAATCCAGCGACGTCATCTCCACGTTCGTCTATACGACGGGAATCTTGAAGGGCGAGTACAGCTACACGGCGGCCATCGGCCTGTTCAACTCGGTGATCAACCTTATGCTGCTGCTGCTCGTAAACCGTTTTGCCCGCAAGACGTCGGAGACGAGCTTATGGTAAGGAGGTAACCGCTTATGGAAAAGAGCATAAGTCCGTCGAATGAACGTTTGTTCGACGCAGTCGTATATATCATAGCCGCTATTATTATGGTCATTGTGTTATACCCGCTGCTGTTCATTGTCAGCGCGTCGTTCAGCGACCCGGCCAAAGTCTTAAACGGCGACGTGTGGCTGCTGCCGCAAGGTCTCAATGTCGAGGCTTACGCCAACATTTTGCAGAACGACAAGATCTGGACCGGCTACGGCAACTCGATTATGTACACCGTCATCGGAACCGTCATTAACATTATCATGACGATTCTCGCGGCGTATCCGCTGTCGAGACCCGATCTTCCCTTGCGCAACGGGATTATGGTCCTGATTACGATGACGATGTTTTTCAGCGGAGGTCTTATTCCGACTTATTTGCTGGTCAAAGACCTGGGCATGGTCGACACCATGTGGGCGCTGATCGTGCCTGGCGCTATCGCGACGTACAATCTTATCGTTATGCGCACGTATTTTCAGAACAGTATTCCTTGGGAGCTGCAGGAGGCGGCCCACATGGACGGCTGCTCGAACTGGAGACTGCTCGTCAGCATCATTCTGCCGCTCTCAAAGCCGATTCTGGCCGTCATGGTGCTGTTCTACGCGGTTGGCCACTGGAACTCCTTCTTCAACGCATTGATCTATATCCGCGACGAAGGCAAATATCCACTTCAGCTGGTGCTTCGCGAAATCTTGCTGATCAGCCAATCGGCCCAAACGGACGGCGGAAGCGTAGGCCTGGAAAAACAAATTTTGCTGTCGGAGAGCATTAAATTCGCGGTTATCATTGTGTCCAGCCTGCCCGTGCTGGTCATGTATCCTTTTGTGCAGCGGCATTTCGTCAAAGGCGTTATGATTGGCTCCATCAAGGGATAGGCGATTCCGACTATACTAAGGATTTCTATGGAGGTTCATTTTGACTAACAAAGCTAACATAACCGTCGATTGCGCCGGAGCGAGCCGGCATGCCGTCAACCCGTTCCTGTTCGGTCACTTTGTCGAGGATATCCGCGACCATATGGAAGCCATGCTGGCCTTCCCGCTTAAGGATATGGACTTCGAGAGCGAGTCTGAAACGAAGCGGGAAATATCCGGAAGCTGGCAAGCCTATACGAACGGCCGCAATACGAAATACGCGCTTGAGGCGCCCGCGCCTAAGCATTCCGGACGGGCGCAGCGCATCCGCTTGTTAAGCGATGATGAGGCCTATGCCGGAATCGCGCAGAAGACCGCCCTCCAAGGGCCTGCCGATTATAAGATAAAAGTCGTTGCCCGCGCGTCGATTGAGCTGAAGCGGCTGGTGGTGGAAGCGGTGGACCGGCATACGGAGGAAACCCTTGGTTCTGTCGTTATCGAGCTCGTCAGCCATAACTGGCGGGAATATGAAGCGGACTTGGCCGTCTCCCGCGCTTGCGCCAACGCCGAGCTTCGCATCTACATTCCGGAAGACCATCCTCGTTGGACCGATCATGTATCGACCGGCATGCTGTGGCTCGATCACGTATCCTTGCTTGCAGCAGACAATATCGCCCTGGTGAAGCGCGAGGTCGTCGATTTGACGAGAGAACTGAATGCCGGCATGATGAGACTGGCCGGCAATTACATCAGCGCCTACCATTGGGAGCATGGCGTTGGTCCCGTGCTGGAGAGACCGGTTATGTACAACGAGGCATGGGGCGGCTGGACGAGCAAATATTTCGGCACGGACGAATTTATCGCCTTCTGCCGGGAGCTGCAGGTAGAGCCTCTCATTTGCGTCAACGACGGATCCGGCACTCCGGAGGAGGCGGCGGCATGGATCGAATACTGCAATGGAGCGGCCGATACGCCGATGGGCGCTTTGCGCGCCGCGAACGGATATCCCGAGCCTTACGGCGTGAAATATTGGGAGATTGGCAACGAGGTATGGGGAGGCTGGCAGGTAGGAACCTGCTCCGCCGAGGAGTTCGCGGCGCGCACGGTATCGTTCGCTCAAGCGATGAAAGCGGCGGACCCTTCCATCGTGCTGCTGGCCTGCGGCCATTACGACCAGGCATGGAACAAGCCGGTGCTGGAGCAGGCCGGCGAGTTGATTGACTATTTGACCCTGCATATCTACCATGGCTACGGACCTTTCGGCATGAACCGGAGTACGCCTTCGGATGATCGTTATAAAGCCATTGCGGCTTATCCTGAGTTCACGCGGCATTACTTGCGGGAGACGACGGACAGCATTAAGGCAAATCCGAAGCATGCCCATGTCAAAATCGCCATTACGGAATACAACACCATGTATTATCCGAATACGGTCCGCAAAGGGCTGCCGAACGAGCATACGCTTGGCGCGGCGGTTGCCAATGCTTCCAATCTGAACGAAATGCTTCGTTCAAGCGACATGGTGCATATCGGCAGCTTCTCCGATCTGGTCAACGGCTGGCTCGGCGGCTGCATCCGGGTGGGCGATTATTATGCCGACCAATATTGCGGCAAGGAGTCCGGCTGGAGCAATCGGCCGCTGGACGTATACGGAACGCCGACCTACGAGGTTATGAAGCTGTACGCGAACCGCGACCTTAAGCATATGCTTCCGGTGCAGGCGAATTGCGCGACGTTTGCCGTGCCGGCGCTCAAGGAGACGCCGGTAGAGCTGAACGGGCTGCCGGAGCTGGACATCGCGGCGGGCGTTAACGGTGCAGGCGATACCGTTACGGTATTTATCGTTAACCGCGGGCTGAATGAAGTAAATACGGTGCTGGATCTGGCTGATTTCGAAGCAGCGGGTGAGATGGTGCTATACGAAATCACCGGCGAAGGTTACGACGAGATCAACAGCGTATTTGAGCCGGAGAACATCATGAGCAAGAGCCGGACCGTGCAGACAGCCGAATGGAAGCAGGGCGTTCCTCTTCGCCCGTCTTCCATCTATGCAGCGGTATTCCAAGGCAAGGTATAGGAGCAGGAGGTACGCATGACGACGAAATCATATAGCAAGGATTATCCCAGACCCCAGCTCGTGCGCGGCGATTGGCATAATCTGAACGGCGAATGGGACTTCCGCTTCGACGACGCAAATGCGGGCGAGCGCGAGAAGTGGCAGGAGGCATTCGAAGCAACGCACCGGATTAACGTACCGTTTACGTACGAAACCAAAGCCAGCGGCATTGGCGAGGAAAGCTTTCATCCTTATGTGTGGTACAGCAGAGAGATTTCCGTTCCGGCGGAAGCGGCCGGTAAGCGGGCGATCCTGCATTTTCAGGCGGTAGATTACGACGCTAAAGTATGGATTAACGGCGAGCTGGCCGGAAGTCATCAAGGCGGCTATGCGGCATTCTCCGTCGACATGACGCCGTATCTGAAGTTCGGAGCCGATAACCGGATAGCGGTGAAAGTAACGGACAGCAACAGCTGCTATCAGCCGAGGGGCAAGCAGCGCTGGGTGCCGGACAACTTTGAATGCTTCTACGTGCAAACGACGGGCATCTGGCAGACGGTATGGATGGAATACGTGGAAGAAGAGCGGCTGGAGTCGGTCAAAATAACGCCGGATCTCGACCGCCATGTCGTTCGGTTCGATTACGAGGTAAACGGCGTCCGGCCCGGCGGCGATCTGCTGCTGGAGGCCATCGTGACATTCAAAGGGCAGCTCGTAAAGCGAGTTGCGCTGGGAATTGACCGTCCGTGCCTCACGGTTGAGGTTGATCTTCACCACGAAGCAAACGGACCGTGGAAGCGGGCGTATTGGACGCCGGCCCGTCCGAATTTGTACGACGTGGAATTCGTCCTGACCTCGGGCGGGCGTGTCGTCGACCGTACGCTTTCTTATTTCGGCATGCGGAAAATATCCATCGAGAACGGAAAAGTGCTGCTGAACAACGCGCCAATCTACCAAAGGCTTATTTTAGACCAGGGCTATTGGACGGACAGCCATCTGACGCCGCCAAGCGAAGAAGCGTTGATCGAGGATATCGACCTGATCCTGGCGATGGGCTACAACGGCGTGCGCAAGCATATGAAGATCGAGGATGCCCGTTTTCTCTATTGGTGCGACGTAAAGGGGCTGCTCGTCTGGTCGGAGATGGCGGCGACCTTCGAGTTCCATGACCGCGCGGTCGAGGCTTTCACGAGAGAATGGCTTGAAATTATCAAGCAGCAGCATAACCATCCGAGCATCATAACGTGGGTGCCGTTCAACGAGTCGTGGGGGATTGGCAATATTCTTCGCGACAAGCGGCAGCAGAAGTTCACGGAAGGCATCTACCATCTCACGAAGTCGTTCGATCCGAATCGTCCCGTTATCGTTAACGATGGCTGGGAGCATACCGTCTCGGATATCGTGACGCTGCATGATTACGTCCAGACCGGAGAAGGCTTCCTGAAGCGTTACCGGGATAACAAGGATGCTATCATGTCGCGCGAGACGACCTGCAACCATTGGAAATATGCCTTTGCCGAGGGCTACGGCTACCGGGGACAGCCGATTATCATCAGCGAGTTCGGCGGCATTGCGTTCCAGTCCGACAAGGGCTGGGGCTACGGGGAGCAGGTGGATTCGGTCGAAGCCTTCACGGAACGCTTCAAGGGACTTACGCAAGCCATCAAGTCCGTCGATTATATTTGCGGCTATTGCTATACGCAGGTGGCGGACGTGCAGCAGGAGATTAACGGACTGCTCACGGAGGACCGCAAGCCGAAGATTCCGCTGGAGGAGATTCGGGCCATTAACTTGGGCTGATCTGCCTCCGCGACAGCGTAAGAAAACCGGGTCTGCAGCGTGCAGGCCCGGTTTTTTGCGGTCATAACAGGTATGGAAGCTGGGAATCCAACGTGGCGCTTTTTCATGCGGGGAGAGGAGCAAGGAAAATGCAGCAATAAAAAAGGGCTATTCCGCGTCGCTTTATGACGGGGATAGCCCTTCCTATTATTCAGCCTACGCGCCCGAGATGCGCGGCATCGGCATCGGCTCCTTGCCAAGCTCCGCCCAGATGTACTTGAGCAGCAGCTCGGACTTCAGCGCTGCGTATGCCGGATCGTCCCACAAGTTGTTGAGCTCGCTTGGGTCATCCTGCAAATTGAAGATTTCGCCGTAGGTTTGGTTGTAATAAACCGTAATTTTGTAACGCTGGTCGACGTATGTTTTCTGATGAATGGTTGTTGGCTCATGACGGAATTCGCAGATGGCATGATCTCTCGCAGCGGATGCCGTGCCTTTCCATACCTCGCTTTGATCGACGCCGGTCATCGCATGCGGGATCGGAATGCCGCTGAGCGACAGGAACGTTGGCGCAAGGTCAACCAGCGATTGGATCGCGTCCGACGTTACTCCCGCCGGAACCTGCCCTGGATAACGCACGATAAACGGCAGGCGAATCAGGTCCTCGTAATGGAAGCCGCCTTTGGCCTGCAGGCCGTGCTGGCCGAAGAAATGGCCATGATCCGTCGTAAAGACGACAACCGTGTTGTCCGCAATGCCAAGCTCTTCGAGCTTATCGAGGATCGTGCCGATATATTTGTCCATCATGCTGATCATGCCGTAATAGACGGCGACCAGCTTCTTCTTGTCGTAGTCGGTAAGCTTCTTCCGCTCGCCGTATTCATAGTAATGATGCGAACGGTACCCGTGAATGCCGTTGCCCGTTTCCGCCCAAGGGGAGAAGTCCGGAGTGTCCTCTTGCGTAAGGCCGAAATGAGGCGGATTTTTGTCATGCTCGCCTGGCACGATATCCGGAATCGTCAGGGAGTCCGGATCGTACATCGTATCCCACGGCTCGGGAACCAGGTATTCCGGATGCGGGTCGAAGAAGCTTGACCAGAGGAAGAACGGTTTGTCTTCTCCGGCGTATTGCTCCATAAGCGCGTTCGTGCGCTCCGCGATCCAGGTATTGTAGTGGTACTTTTCGGGAATCGGCCACTTGTACGTGATGGCGGGGTCCATGCTGCCTGTTGGAGGAAGGAAATAATCCCGCCAATTGACGCAGCCTTTCTCTTCCATCCATAAGGCGTAGTGCTGGCCTACATGAGCTTCGTTGGTATGATTGCGCGTGAGCTCGACATGCTCGAAGCCATAGAAAGGACCGTTGAATTGCTTCCACATCTCCAAATCCTGCAGGACCGGATAAGCCTCAAGCGAAGGGTATTCCTCCGTTGATGACAACGGCTGAAAATGGGCTTTGCCAACAAGCGCGGTTTTGTAGCCGGCAGAATGAAAATCTTCCCCGACGAAGTGCCGGTCTTCCAGAAGCTTGGTTCCTAGCGTCCAAGCGCCATGCTGGCTTGGGTATTGGCCCGTAATAATGGATGCACGGCTTGGCGTGCAGGTCGGATTCGGACAGTAGGCTCTCGTAAAGGTTGTGCCGGACCGAACAAGCCGGTCTAAATTGGGCGTGCTTAATTCGTTATTGAAATAACCTAGCGTATTCCAGTGCTGCTGATCGCTTGTAATCAACAAAATGTTTGGTTTTTTCAAGAGAAAATCGCCTCCATGCCAATCATTGTAATGGATAGGAGGCAGTCGTAAAATAGCATCATGTATGGTTGATTTACCAATTTGTCAGGTAAGGGGCGGATTGTGATGAATGGCAATAGTTCGGCAGGCTTCGAAACCGCCGAGTTTCTGTTTCATGCGATAAGCGAGCTGGACAAGCAATGCTCGATATGGCCCGTGAGAGGGGGCATAACGGAGACTAGGCAAGGCTACGGCGCCGGACCCAAAAGGATTGAGAGCTACAGTCTGCATATCGTAAAGGAAGGCTTCGTTCGGGTAGAGTGGGATGGGGGGAATAGCGTAACGCTGTCGGCTGGCGACCTCTTCTGCTTGTTCCCAGCGCGTACCTATGCGTACTATGCGATTGAAGGGGAAAAGCCGCCCCGGATGAGTTGGATTGTAATGGATGGTCCACGGGCGGCAGAGCTGCTGGCGCTCACCGGCATAAGTTGCGAGAAACCGTTTCTGGAGAACGGGTGGACGCAAGAAGCGGAGCGGGCGCTTCATGGCCTGCTTGATTCGATGCGGAGCGGAGAGACGGAAAGCGCCCATGTTCGGTCGCTTGAAATGCAAAGCCTGCTGTACCGTCTATTGGCAGCCTTATGCCGGACGGTTCCCCCCGCTTATGCCCTGAATGCCACGGATTGGGTCAAGCAAAGCATGTCCTATATCCGGCAGCATGCCACGGAAGGCATCACGGTCCAGCAGGCAGCCAAGGCAGCGGGAATGAACCGGACGTATTACTCCGTTGCTTTCTCGGAAAAGGCTGGAATGCCGCCAAGCGATTACATCACGCAGGTAAGGATGGAATCTGCCAAGCGGCTTCTTGCGGAGACCGATGCCTCCATTACGGAGGTTGCTTATACGACCGGTTATTCCTCTTTGTATGCTTTTACGCGAACGTTTAAAAATCGTATGGGGGAGACGCCAACGGCCTACCGGGATGCGATTTGGAAACGAACGTAGTCAAATAAGCCTATGCAACATACGTGTTGTCCACAGTTATTCACAAAGTTATACACATATTAAGAGCGCTTTCTATCGGACAACTGTTCATTTTCGAAGTGTTATCCACTTGTCCACAGGAGTTGTTATCCACATCCGGATAGGATTCCGGAATTTCCGGATGATTTCCAACAGCCATACGATAAGCGCGGACAACCCAATCGACAGCAGGCAAACGGCGGCGAAATGAAGCAGACTATTCGAGATAAGCAGCCGCTCCAGATGCGCGGCTTCGGCTCCTCCGCGGACAAGCACAATGGCCAAGGGATGCAGAATATACACCCAAGTCCGCCACTCCCGTAATCTTTTGCTCGCCGGAACCTTCCACTGCATGGACCACTGGAATAAGAAATAGACAGCGGGAACCGCAAACACATACATGCTGTCATGCCGCGGAATTCCCGAGGAGTGAAGGAGCATCCCTTCGGCGAACATGAGTCCAAGAAAAACCGCAAACAAAGCCGCATTCGCGATCGGTTTTCGGGCCGGAGGAGGCTGTTTGGCTGCCCAAGCTCCCATTGCCAGATAAAGAGGGGCATAGAAAAGTCCGTTGCGGGTGTAATCAAACACCTTAAACATCTCTTCGTAGATAGAGGTCAGCTCTGTACTGTTTTGCAGGATGCCAAAGTAGCTGTCTCCAAGCAGCCCGATGATGTATAAGAGCCCGGCCGAAGCCAGCACCGCGTTCATCGGTAGGAACCGAATCATCGCATAAGTTATCAACAGGCCGATCATTAACGCCGGCAAATACCATAGGTGATAAAAAGTTCCGTCAAACACGATGTCTTTGATGACGGAATACGTCGTTAAGGAATCGGAAAAATAACCGGTATATAGGTTCAGCGGAATGTACAGGACAATAGCAATGGCGTATAGCTTTGCAATTTTCAGCAGGTAGCCTTGAACAGCCTTTCGGTCCGTTAGCGGATTGCCGGACAGCTTGCGGAACAATAGGAATCCGGCTGTCATAAAAAAGACGGGAACGGCAATACGCGTAAGCAGATTGCTTACAAGAAAATCGGCGTCAGCGCTGTATGACAGAAGCGGGCTCGTATGATTGGCAACAACGAGCAGGGCGGCCGCGAATTTGACCCAATCTAGCCCGCCGTAACCCGTTCTAGACATGGGATCGCCTGCTTTTATCCTTGAACGCGGTCACGATAAAACCGTCAACGTTATTCCCGGACAAGTTGAAGCGATCGCATGGGATAAGGGGAATGGACGTCGAAGCTCCCGTGTCTGCCGCCACGAAATAGATTTCGGCCAAGGAATGATCATCCTCGAATAATAGATGTTCGCTGCCGTAGACATAGCTTCTAAGTACGTCGATATATTCCTCCAGGCACCAATCGTTCCGCTCCATGATATCTGCATGGGGATAACCGATGTAACGGAAATGCCAAGGCTCGCACGAGATTTGAGTCAAGGCCTCCTTGCCTTCCTTGTAACGTTGAATGAACCCAAAGCGTGCGGCAAGCTGCTTGAAGGTCTTGTAGACATCCGTGTCCGGGAACGCCGGTGCGATAAAATCAATTTCCTTGCTGAGCCGGCCGACGTCGATCGCCAGCCCCGTCTGATGCTCGCTCCGGTCGGGCAATGCGACATAACGCGCCGTGTAATCCGCGCCGTTATCGGCTAATGAGGAGCTGTAAATCTGCTCTTGGTCATGCTTGGTGCGATAGCCGCTGACCGCGATTATATCGTCTATCCCTTCGCTGGCCTGAAGAAGCTCGGCTAACTGACGCAAGCAGGTTCGCTCTAGCCGCATGCCATCCTTCAGCGTGTGAATAGCCGGGAACGATCGGATTGGCGCCAAACGGTCAGAAGAAGGAATTTGCCGGATTGGATTTTCACGATTAATCAAGACCAGATGTCCTTTATGAACGCCGGAATTGGCAGTTTGAATGGATGTGTGAAACGTTATATGACGGCCTGACTGATGTCGTCCGGCCAAGTTGTTTTGTCCCATCTTGCACGTACCTCCTCGATATCTTTATAGGTTCTCGTTATCCGGACGCCAAGCGAAGCGGAGACTTCCTGCGCAACGCTTCCGATATGGGCGGCAAGCTCGGCAAACGTAATACGCTGCCCGCCTTGGGTACCGATCAAGGTAACCGGAGTTCCTTCCGCGAATGGTCCGGGGAGCTTGATCATCAGCTGGTCCATGGAGATTTTGCCCGCAATAGGAGCGCGACGGCCGCCAATTAGCACATCCGTGCCTTGCATCCGCTGCGCCCAGCCGTCGGCATAACCGATTGGCACCGTTCCAATCCATTCCTCCTCTTTAGCCTGATAGGAATTGTCGTAGCCGATATATTCCCCCTTAGCCAGCTTCTTCACTTGAATCAGACGGCTGTGAAGACTTAGAGCAGGCTCCAGCTTAACCGGACAAGCAAGCTTTGCAGGGTAAAAGCCGTACATCGCCGCTCCGATCCGCACCATATCCATTGCCAGATGAGGAAATCTCAGCGCCGCAACGCTGCCCGCGCAATGATAATGACGAATCGCAAGTCCGGAGGCGCGTGCCCATTCCTTCATATCGAGGAAGCGGGCAGCCTGCTGCTCCAGAAAGCGGGTATCCTCCTGTCCGGCCGTCGCAAAATGCGTGTAAAAGCCGTCCATCTCAACATCTTCAGCGTGCAACCAAGGGACAAGCTCATCCCATTCTTGCTTCGTCCGGATGCCGATTCGCCCAAGCCCCGTATCCATCTTTGCATGAACACGCAGCTTGCCAGCGGAGCCGCAAGGCTTGAAATTCCGCATCTCGCAAAACCATTTGGCGCTTGTTACGGTTAAGGAGAGGTCATGCTTCAGAGCCAATGGCACATGCTCCGGCCGGATAGGCGTTAATACGAGAATAGGCAGCTGTAATCCGGCATTGCGCAGCCGAACCGCTTCTTCCAGGTAGGCAACCGCCAAATAATCCGCGCCGGCCTTTATCGCTGCCTTGGCCGATTCGATGTCGCCATGCCCGTAGCCGTTCGCCTTGACGACAGCCATCAGCTTCACCGAACCGGGAAGAGACCGGCGAATGTTCAGCATATTCTCCCGAATACGGCTCAAACTAATTTCAGCCCAAGTATCTCTTAACATACGGCTCACCTCGCTCGCTTATTTGGTATATTGAAGCGTTTGTTTATTTTGATGGCGGGTAACCGCATGCCCGATTAATTGTTCGATCAGCGCGGAATAAGCCGTGCCGTTCGTGCGCTCCCACATGACCGGGTACATGCTGAAATTCGTAAAGCCGGGCAGCGCGTTTATCTCGTTCAGGTACAGCTGGCCTTCTCCGTCAAGGAAGAAGTCGACGCGGGCAAGGCCCTCGCAGCCATGGGCTTGATAGGCGCGGACCGCCAGCTCGCGGATCCGCGAAGTCAAGCCTGCCGCCAGCTTGGCGGGAATCTGCATGGTAAGCCGCTTGTCCAAGTATTTGGATTCGTAATCGAAGAAAACATGATCATGAATAAACTCGCCGGGCAGCGAGGCTTGCGGTCTCTCATTGCCGATAACGGCGACTTGAATTTCTCTGCCGTCTACTTCGCGTTCGATGACTATCTTCTTATCGTAAGAGAATGCTTCGCGGATCCCGGTTAGGAGCTCTCCGCGGTCCGTGCACCGGCTGATGCCTATACTGGAGCCAAGGGAAGCGGGCTTCACGTAGCACGGATATCCAATGGCATCCTCCGCTTTGCGTAATACGGCTGCCTCATCCGTTGTCCACTCCTCGCAGCGGTACACCCTATATTCCGTCTGGTTAATGCCGGCTTGGGCCAGCACCTGCTTCGACATCGCCTTGTCCAAGGTTAATGCAGCCGATAGCACGCCATTCCCCACATAAGGAACGTTCACGAGCTCCAGCAGGCCTTGTACCGTACCGTCTTCTCCATTGGGACCATGCAGGAGCGGCAAAACGACTTTTGGGCCGGGCAGCGCCATGATGCCCGACAGAATCTCGCCAATGGAACGGGCGGGGTCCGGAAACGTTGGCGTTGCAATCAACCGTTCAATCGTTAGCTCATCCTTGGCAATAGGCCCGGGCTGCGTACACCACAAGCCTTCGCGGGTAATGTAGACGGGATAAACCTCGTAGCGGCTTTCATCAATGGAATGAAGGACGGTGACGGCCGTTTTTAACGACACTTCATGTTCGACGGATTTGCCGCCGTATAGCACGTATAGCTTTGTTTTCATCTATTCATACCTCCGGGTATTGTTCTTGTCCGTTGCTCTATATCCAAGATAACGCGCAGGGCCGCGGAGGTTCGTAAGACATCCTGAAGGAAACCTTAAGAATTTCTTATTTGTGATTGGGGCTGTCCGCTCTGGAGAATATTTCTGATACACTATAGCCACATTCATTAACCAAATAGACGGGGAGATCTCATGAATACCATTCAAATTCTGATCGCGGACGATGACCTCGAAATCGCGGAGCTGATCAAAATCTATCTAACCAATGAAGGATACCAAGTGCTTATTGCGGGCAACGGCCGGGAGGCCATGGAGCTGATCGCCAAGGAATCCGTCCAATTAATGATCCTCGACGTGATGATGCCGGAGATGAACGGTCTCGAGGTTGTCCGGGCGGTACGCGCGGAGTACGGCATTCCGATCCTGATGCTAAGCGCCAAGGCGGAGGACATGGACAAGATCATGGGGCTGACGACAGGCGCGGACGATTACATGGTGAAGCCGTTTAACGCGCTGGAGCTGATTGCAAGGGTGAAGTCGCTGCTCCGCAGGTCCATTTATTTGAATACGCAGCTTCAAACGGCGCAGGATCAGGATAAAGACATCATCCAGTTGCATTCGCTTAAAATAAGCAAGAAATCGCATACCGTAACGGTGGAGGACCGGGGGATTAATCTGACGTCTACGGAGTTTGATATTTTGTACCTGCTGGCGAGCCATCCCGGGCAGGTGTTTAGCGCGGAGGCCATCTTTGAAGCGGTATGGAAGGACAAGTTCCTCGAGTCCAACAACACCGTAATGGTTCATATAAGCAAGCTTCGGGATAAATTGGAGAGCGAGCTGGGCGGCGTTAAGCTGATTCAGACCGTATGGGGAGTAGGGTACAAAATTGAGCCGTAAACCGTGGAAAAGCCTTCGTTTTAAAATGCTGTATCTGTTCGGGCTAAGCGCGTTTGCCTCGTTCTTCACGACGGGGCTGCTATATCTGGCCGCGATCGCCGCCTACAGCAGCGATATGTTTTATCTTTCCCCTCTGCTGAGGGAGGTCTTTGATAAGTTTGGACTTTTAACGACGTATATTACCGTCAGCCTTGTCTTTTTTTTCATCTATTTCTTCGCTCTAAGTCGTTCGACCATCCGTTACTTAATGAGAATCTCGCAAGGAATCGAACGGATTGCCGGAGGGGATTTCGAATCCCGGTTACCGGTGCGAGGCGGGGACGAGCTTGGGGCGTTGGCGGAAAATATTAATAAAATGACGGCTCAGCTTAAGCTCTCCATCGAGGAGGAGCGGCGCACGGAACGGACAAAAGCCGAGCTTGTGACCAACGTATCCCACGATTTGCGCACGCCTTTAACGTCTATTGTCGGGTACCTGGGCCTGATCGAAGAAGACCGTTACCGGGATGAGGTGGAGCTGAGGCATTACGTTCAAATCGCTTACGAGAAATCGACTCGTCTGAAGACGATGATCGACGATTTATTCGAATATACGAGGACAAGCGGCGGAATAGGGCTGCGGTTATCCCCCATTAATCTGGTAGAGATGATTGGCCAACTGGCGGCCCAATTCCGCTTGCAATTCGAGCAGGCGGAGGTGAAGTGCCGGTTGACACTTCCGGATCAATCGATCCTCGTCGATGCGGACGGAGACAAGCTGGTCCGGGTGTTCGAGAATCTGGTCGTTAACGCCATTCAATACGGAAAAGAAGGCAGGCAGATCGATATCGCGGTATGGAGCGAGAGGGGGCAGGCCGTCGTTGAGATTGCGAATTACGGAGAGCCTTTGCCGGCTTCGGTCATTCCGTTATTGTTCGAACGGTTCTATCGCGGCGAGCAGTCCCGTTCCCGGAATACCGGCGGCTCGGGTCTAGGCCTCGCGATCGCCAAGAACATTGTCGAGCTGCATCATGGCCAGATTTCCGCGGCGAGTGCCGAAGGGAAAACCTCGTTTAAGGTCGAGCTGCCGCTTGGCGGCAAAGATCTCCTTGACATCCATCGGGACGCAGGTAAACATTAGGGGGAGGCATAAAACTACGACGTTAGGTGGGAATGTAGAGTGACTCTTCGAATTGGTATTGCGGGAACGGGCTGGTTTGGACGGATGCATGCGGAAAAGCTTGCTGCGATGGAAGGGATAAGCGTCAGCGCTTTTTGCGGGACAAGCCTCGAAAAGGCGGAAACGGCAGCAAGGCCTTATAGCGACGCTCGCGGTTACGACACGATTGAAGCGATGCTTGAGGACCGCAAGCTGGATGCGGTTTATATTTGCACGCCGCCCTTTGCTCATGGCGAGATTGAATTAGCGCTTGCGGAGCGGGGGATTCCTTTCCTCGTCGAAAAGCCGATTGGCGTAGACGAGGAGACACCGTCCCGGATCCGTCAGGCGATTGCAGATAAAGGACTTATTACGTCGGTTGGTTATCATTTCCGTTATATGGACAGCACAAACCATGCGAAGGAGCTTCTTACCGACCGCACGCCGCTGATGGCTTTGGGGCAATGGATGGGCTCGATGCCGGGCGTATACTGGTGGCGCAAGATGGAGACCTCCGGCGGACAGTTCGTGGAGCAGACGACGCATATCGTGGATTTGACCCGTTATTTGCTGGGCGAAGTCAATGAAGTCTACGCGGCGTATGGCAGCAGACATATGGCTCAGGTGGAAGAGGGCGTCACGGTGCCGGATGTGGGTACGGTAACAATCAAGCTGGCGAGCGGGGCCGTTGCGACGATCAGCAATACATGCGCGATTCCGGCCGGGGGCCATGCCGGGCTCCAAATCTACACGAACACTGGCGTATTGCAGGTTACGGGCGAAGCTCTTGTGGATATCGAAGCCGATAAGAAGACCGAGTACAAATCCTTCAATAATCCGTACGTACGGGAGAACGAAGCTTTCCTTCATGCCGTCCGAACAGGCGACAGGAGCCAGATTCTGTCAAGCTACGAGGATGCTTGGGAGACGCATCGCGTAACGATGGCAGCGAATGAATCCGCAAAAACGGGCCTGCCTGTTAAGCTTAGATAGCTCTCGAAAAAATGCAAACGACCGCCGCCTGACCTAACAGGCTAGCGGTCGTTTATTTATTTGCAATAACGGAATTAAGGGAAAGAAATATGCAGCTCTTTGATTTTTTCGTTGGCAATGAGAAATTCATGCTTCATGAGGAGAGGATCGGGCAGATTCGTTTTATCAAACTCGCCGTCTACCGCCACCGTAACGATATAACGGTTATCCTGCTCCTTGGCATCCTTTATTTCAAAGCGAACCTTCGGTTCGAATATTTCCGCTTTGCTCCACTTGGCAATGGCTTTCCCGCCGACAAATTCTCTTTTCATATCCAGCACATAGGCCTGCTCATCAAACGCTTCAAGAAAACGTCCGGGTTCATGTTCATTCACCGCATTAAAATAATTAACTACAGCTATTGGCATTGCGATCATAAAATAAGCCTCCTTTAGGGAAATTAAACGGTAGGTATCGTTCCGCCATCAATGACGTATTCGCTGCCGTGTATAGAGGCTGCCCGGTCGGATGCAAGGAATGCGGCAAGCTCGGCGACCTCTTCGGGCAATCCCGGACGTCCGAACGGAATGCCTCCAAGGGAATCCATCAGCTGATGAAGAGCTGCTTCGCGGCTTCCCGCGGTAACGGCAAGGCGGTCAATGAGACGGTTGGCCGCTTCGGTCTGGATAAAGCCGGGAGCGATTGCGTTCACGCGAATGCCTTGAGGCGCGAATTCGTTGGACAAGCCTTTGCTGTACGTGGCCAAAGCGGCTTTTGCCGCCGCGTAAGCCAAAGTGGATTCGTACAGGGGCAGCGTTCTTTGGATAGAGCTGACATGAATAATAACTCCTTTGCCTTGCTCCAGCATAATCGGAAGCAAGCTGCGGTCCAAACGAACGGAACCAAGCAGATTCATGTTTAGTTCCTCAAGCCAATGCTCATCGGTTAATGCCAACGCTCCGCCTGCGGGGGAGCTGGAGCCGCCAACCGTATTGATCAGGATGTCGATTCCGCCGAGCTTTTCTTTTACGGCTTCAACAATAGCTTTGGTTCCCTCCGGCTTTGTTATGTCTGCTTGTACAAAATGAACGTTCGGAATATGGTAATCCGACGGAATATTCCTCGCTGTCGTTAGCACCGTTGCGCCAGCGCCTGCCAATCTTCTGACAATCGCAAGCCCCATGCCCTGCGTTCCTCCCGTAACCAAAGCCCGCTTGCCTTGAAATTCTTTATCGTAAGATGAAAAGTTCATTTTCATTTCCTCCTTGTGTGATTAGTTATCCTTTACGTGCTTAAGTGTACGCTTGAACTTGAAATAAATAAAATCTATATTTTTAATTGTTTTTATGAATAAAATTTATGTATTTGCAGGTAGGCTGCCATTCTATTAATGAAGCCGTAAGGCGAGCTTGAGGCTTAGATGATTCTATATGAATTTCATTTATGAATACGATGAAAAATACAAATTTTACGATTATCCCTTGTGGAGTTATCCTGATTACAGGAAATTGAGGAGAGGGGATAATTCCATGAAGGCTTACGTTGTTTTTATCCGGGAGAAGACGGTTGATCCGGATGAATTAAAGATTTATGCCTCGAAAGCCCCAGCCGGGCAGGAGGGACATCCCGTTAAACCGGTTGCCATGTACGGTCATTATGAAGTGCTGGAAGGGCCGGATGCGGAAGGAGCTGCTATTCTTGAATTCCCTAGCATGGATGAAGCTAAGGCGTGGTATTACAGCCCGGCATATCAGGAAGCATTGCAGCATCGCCTGAAAGGCGGAATCTACAGAGGGATTATGGTGGAGGGGAAATAAGGCTGCTGCTAGCCGAAGTTAACATAAGATGCCTATCGTTATTTTACGGTAGGTATCTTTTTTTACGTGATTTATTTGCGGAGTTGAATGTTAATGGCGTGGAAGCTTAGTTTGCTTACATGCATCGCATAATGGCTTGACAACGCTTGATTACAATTGTAGTATTGACTACAGTTGTAATATTGATTACATATGTAGTCATAGAGTGGAGGCATGAGCCTATGAAAGAGATGTCCCGCATATCCGACGCGGAATGGGAAGTCATGAAGGTGTTATGGGCGAAATCGCCCATGAACGCAAGCGAGGTCATTGAGGCTTTAGCAGGTCTTAACGATTGGAGCCCCAAAACCATTAGAACCCTGCTTACCAGACTGGTTCAAAAAGAAGTCATAACCTTTGATTCACACAGCAAACCCTACGTCTATACTCCATTGGTTACGGAAGAAGAAACAACGAGGGCCGAGACGGAGTCTTTTTTGAAACGGTTATATGGTAGCGTTGCATTGAAGCCGATGCTGGTGAACTTTCTGAAACACGAGAAATTGTCGCAAGAGGATATTGATGAGCTGAAAAGCATTCTGGATGAAAGAAAGGAATAAGACAGATGACCGTTCGGCTTTCCGAATTTTTTGCCTGGATCTTGTCTGCCTCGCTGATGGCCAGCGTATTGGTCGTTCTTATTTTAGCTGCGAAATGGCTGCTGCGAGATAAATTAAAGCCTAGATGGGGCTATTTGCTTTGGCTTCTCTTGATTCTACGGCTAGTGCTGCCGTGGGCGCCCGAAAGCTCGTTCAGCATGTTTAATATCTTCCATCAATTTGCAGAGAAGAATCACTTGGCGGCCGTGAACGAAACGACAATCACTCCTGCAGGGAACCCGGAAATGGAAGAGGCAAGTCCTACGCAATTAACTCTATTGCCTCGAGAAGCATTAGCAGCCACACAAAGGGATCCGGTGATTAAAAAATCGAACTCACCGGCTTCTCCCTTGCAAGTCGCCTCAATCATTTGGCTGGTTGGTACCGTTCTTTTCCTTGGTATGATGTTCAGCGCCAATCTGCGTTTTGCTAGGAAAATAAAAGGGGAAAAGGCCATTATGGATCTGGACATCGCTGCTTTGTTCGAGAGCTGTAAAGAAGAAATGAGCCTGCGTCGAAGGATCTGGTTAATACAGACGAATCGAGTATCCAGTCCGACCTTATTCGGGGTATTTAAACCAAAGCTGTTGCTGCCAGGCACGGCTCTGCAAACGTTAAGCGGGGCGCAGCTGCGGTATGTGTTTTTGCATGAGTTATCGCATGTTCGCCGAAATGATGTCGCTTTGAACGGGATTATGAACATTTTGCTGGCGCTGCATTGGTTTAATCCGTTTCTCTGGTATGCCTATCACAAAATGCGGGCAGACCAGGAATTGGCCTGCGACGCGTTGGCTTTATCGAGAGTCACGCCGGAGGAATCCAAGGAGTACGCCTTAACGATAATCAAATTGTTAGAGCTATTTGCTAAACCCATTCGACTGGCAGGAGCTGCAAGTATTTTGGGGAGTAAAAAAGAGCTTAAGAGGAGACTAATGATGATCACCTCACCCGTAAAAAACTCATATAGGTGGTCTCTGGTTGGCGTTGTAGTTCTCTTGTTAGTAGGAGGTACTGCATTAACCAATGCAAATACGGAAGAAAAGTCTGTGGAAGAAAACTCGCTGACAGCCGATGTTTCGTTAGAAAATATGGCTGCGGATTGGGCGAATGCGCTTAAGACGAGGGACGGCAAGCCCCGTTATGACATGATGTCTGCCAAAGCGAAAGAAAAGTTCATACAGGAACAGGTCAATAGGGGCGGCGAGGACTGGAATTACAATATAGGCGTATCGAGCCCTTGGGTGATTGATTACAGGAGTAAAGTCGATGGGATGAATGCCGTTATTACCTATGTCACGTTAACCAGCGAACCGGCCTATTATAAGACGGTGGAAGCTGTTACGTTCGTCAAGAAGAAAGGCGAGCTTGTTGTAGATGATTATGAGACTCTTCTTGAAGGGGAGTTGATTCCTACTGAGACCAGATTTACGGAATCCGAAGTCGGAAGAATGATGGAAATAATTATTTCAGTAAACAGAGGGGAACTTCCCGTATCTGCTCTAAAAGAAGCTAATCCACTTATTAGAAGAGAAGATGGTATAGCAAAATTAGCTCCATCTGTTAGAGAGCAGTATAGAAAGGAAATCGGTTATCCACTCATTTCAATAGATGAGTACACAAAAATGTCTCATATTGTTAGTGAGGTTAATGCCGGGAACTTGCCTGCTGAGGCTCTTAAGGATGCTGATCTATTGCTTGAAAGACGTCCAAATATGATCACGCCGGAAACGAGGGCAAAATATTTAGCCTTTAAATAAGACATTAGATTAACGCAAGAGCCCGCCGATAATTATCGGCGGGCTCTTTATCGTTATACACCTTGCTGGTAAGCTAGTAACTAACACTTATACGAAAAAGGGGAACCAACCTATGAGAGGATTAGCTATATTGCTGGGGTACACGCTATTGGGCAACGCAATACATTCCCTGCTGTCCGTACCGATTTCGGGGAACGTAATCGGAATGATATTGCTTGTCATCAGCTTGTTTGCAGGCTGGGTGAAGCTGGCCTGGATTGAGGAGACGGCACAATTTTTTCTGAAGCATATGATGATCTTTTTTGCTCCCGTTATCGTGGGCACGATGATGTTCTTTGGCTTAATAGGAGACCAGTGGCTGGTCATAGCGGTTGCGCTGGCTGTTTCCACAATGATTGTTATTCTAGTCACAGCCGGCGTTACGGCATGGCAAACCGGAAAGGCAAAGGAACGTACCTATGAATGAAGCCTGGTTTCAACAGCCGTTGTTCGGCATTACGATCACCGTATTATTTTATGTGGGAGCCCAGCTCCTTAATAGCCGCTATAAATGGTTAAACCCATTGTTCGTTACTTCGGGAGGCATTATTCTTCTGCTGCTGATTGGGGATATTCCTTATGAGGCCTACAAAGCGGGTGGAGATATCATTACCTTTTTCCTTGGACCGGCTACGGTCGCTTTAGCGGTTCCCTTTTACAAAAACTTTCAAAAGCTAAGAGATCAGCTCTTGCCCATTGTTATAGGTGTCGGCGCGGGATTAATATGCGGACTGCTGGCGGTATGGGGAATCGTTAGTCTTCTTCATGGTTCTAAGCAGATCATGCTCACGATGCTGCCTAAATCGGTTACAACGCCTATTGCGATAGAAGTTGCGGATCTGCTGGGCGGAACGCCTGAACTGGCCGGCGTGTTTGCCGTACTGACTGGCCTTCTTGGCAGCATGATTGGACCATCTATACTTAAATTATTCAGGTTCCGCAGCGATCTGGCGATTGGTGCTGCCATGGGGACGGCGGCGCACGGCATCGGCACAGCGCGCATTATGCGCGACTCCGAGATTCAAGGCGGCATCAGCGCTTTCGCCATGGGACTGTCCAGCATCCTGACGCCGTTATTTTGCATACCGTTGATTTGGTGGCTGTGATGGAGAATTATTTTATATCCGGAGGAGAGTAGTCTATGTTTAAAGCAACAATAAATAACGAAACTTACCTTTCTCTTTTAGAAACCAGGCATGCAACGGAACTTTTTCAACTGATTGATAGCAGTCGGGAAAGTATTCGGGAATGGCTGGAATTTCCGGATTTAACCCATCAAGTTGAGGATACGGATGCTTTTATTCGCAGATCATTAAAAAGATTTTCAGAAAACGACGGTTATTGGGCCGGGATCTGGTATCGCAATAAACTTGCAGGTTCAATAGGTTTTTTATATATGGATTGGAAAAATAAAAAAACGGAAATCGGTTATTGGTTAGGAAAAGAGTATGAGGGGCTAGGCTTAGCGACAAGCTCATGCAAATTATTAATTAATCATGCTTTCGAAGAATTGGGACTTCATAAAGTGCAAATTGGAGTTGCAGCAAACAACCTAAAGAGCAGAGCGATTCCAGAAAGGTTGAAGTTTACAAATGAAGGAGTCATTCGTCACTACGAGCTGCTGCATGGTGCGTATTTGGATAGAGTGGTATATGGACTGCTAAAAGAAGAATGGGAACCCGAAAATGAATCGCAGGCTTTCATATAAAATGAAAAGGCACCTATCGTCAATCGACGAAAGGTGCCTTTTTCCGTTACCGCGTACCTAAGACTTTGGGAATAAAAACCAATAAAAGTGGAATTTTTCCCAATAATGGATTCCTTACGCCTGTAAGAAATTGGTCATATAATTGTGAATGCGGTTACAAAACAACGCGCAAAAAACAAAGGATCATTAAAAGGGAGGCAAAGTATGAAACGAATGAAACGTGCTTTAATGGGGATCTCCACACTGCTTGTGATGACAACGGCTCTCGCGGCATGCGGCGGAAACTCAAATTCAAACTCGAATTCGAACTCAAACTCAACTAGCCCAAGCCCGACAGCATCTGAGACAGCATCAACGGAACCGGCAAAAAGCGACGGAAAGAAAGTTACGATCAACCTCTGGAGCTTTACGGACGAAATTCCGAACATGACCAAAAAGTACATCGAAACGCATCCTGACGCAAACGTAGAGTTCAAAACAACGGTAATCGCTACAACCGACGGCGCTTATCAGCCTGCGCTTGACCAGGCTCTAGCCGGCGGCGGCAAGGACGCTCCGGACATCTACGCTGCGGAAGCCGCGTTTGTACTGAAATATACGCAAGGCGACGCAGCCACCTATGCCGCTAACTACGCGGACCTGGGGTTGACCGACCAAATGGTTAAAGACGCGGGGATCGCTCAATACTCCGTTGATATCGGCTCGAAAGACGGCCAGCTGAAAGGTCTTGCTTACCAAGCAACCGGCGGCGGCTTTATCTATCGCCGTTCGATTGCCAAGGACGTATTCGGAACGGATGATCCGGCAGCCATCAAGAACGAAGTGGGCCCAGGCTGGGACAAGTACTTCGCGGCAGCCGATAAGCTGAAAGCAAAAGGCTACGCAATTGTATCCGGCGACGGCGACATCTGGCATCCAATCGAGAACAGCTCCGACAAAGGCTGGGTTGTGGACGGCAAGCTGCATATCGACCCTAAACGCGAGCAATTCCTTGATTTCTCCAAAAAGCTGACAGACAACGGCTACAGCAACGGTACGCAGGACTGGCAGGAAGCTTGGTACGCGGACATGTCCGGCGCAGGCGCTAAACCGGTATTTGGTTTCTTTGGCCCGGCATGGCTTATTAACTACGTTATGAAGGATCAAGTTAAAGATACGAATGGCGACTGGGCAGTTACCGAACCGCCAACAGGCTTCTTCTGGGGTGGCACATGGCTGCTTGCCAACAAAGACGTAACGAAGGACGACGCGAAGAAGAAAGCGGTAGCGGACTTCATCAATTGGGTTACGCTTGATACTTCCGAGACGGGTCTCCAATACTATTGGGCAAACGGCACGATGAAGGAAGGCGAGCAAGGCACGAAGGACAGCGTAGCTTCCTCCGTCGTGATGTCGAAGTCGAACGGCGAAGTGGCGTTGCTTGGCGGACAAAACATGTTTGACGCTTTTGTTCCGGCTAACGCAAACGCAACGGGCAAAAACCTGACGCAATACGACGAATCGATCAACCTGATCTGGCGTGACCAAGTCCGTGCTTACGCTTCCGGCAGCAAGAGCCGCGAGGCTGCACTGAAGGACTTCAAGCAAACGGTTAAAGACCAGCTTGGTCTCGAAAGCGAATAATAGGCGCCAAGGGGCGGGAGCATGATCCCGCCCCTTTATATCAATTGATGGGGTGAGAGCATGCGCCGCAAGGGAGTCAATTACTCGAAATACGGCTATATTTTCAGTATTCCTTTTATACTAGCGTTCCTTATTTTCTCTTTGTATCCAACGCTGTACACGGCTTTTATCGGCTTCACGGATATGAAAGGGGTTATTCCGAAGCAGGTTCATATTCTGGATAATCCATTTGGGAATTTTAAAGACCTGATCCTTAATAACGTTTCGTTCAAGCAGTCTCTAGTGAATACCTTTGTCCTCTGGATCGCAAACTTTATTCCGCAGATCGGCCTTGCGCTTTTGCTGACGGCCTGGTTCACCAACAAACGCCTCAATATTAAAGGGCAAGGCGCCTTTAAGGTTCTGCTCTACATGCCGAATATTATCACGGCGAGTACGATCGCCGTGCTTTTCAGCACCTTGTTCGCTTATCCGATGGGACCGGTGAACAGCTTGTTCCATGCGCTGGGGTGGAGCGATGCTCCGATTCAATTCCTGCAGGATAAGAATACCGCAAGGGGCATTGTTTCTTTCATTCAGTTCTGGATGTGGTACGGCAATACGATGATTATTCTGATCGCGGGCGTAATGGGGATTAACCCGGCACTTTTTGAGGCGGCAGCCATTGACGGTGCGAGCGGGACTCAAACCTTCTTCCGGGTTACGCTGCCAAGCCTGCGGACAATTCTGCTGTACTCGCTTGTTACGTCCATGATCGGCGGTTTGCAGATGTTCGATATTCCGCAGCTGTTCATCACTCCTGCGGGCGGTCCGGACAACGCCACGCTGACGACATCGGTGTTCATCTACGGGCAAGCGTTCAAGGGAGCTTATATGTATAACAAAGCCGCAGCGGCAAGCATGATTATGTTCCTCATTGCGGCCGTATTGTCCGCGCTCCTGTTCTATCTGATGCGCGACCGCGGCGAGGCGAAGCTGAGAAAACAATTGAAGCTGCAACAGAAAGCTGCAAAAGCAGCGGCAAAGGGGGTATAACCGATGGCAAAAATAGAGAGAACCGCAACGGTCTCCCGGGGCATTAACAAGACCATTATCTATGTTGTCTGCATCGGCCTTGCGCTTCTTAGCATCCTTCCATTCTGGGTAATGTTCGTGAATGCAACGCGTTCTACGGCGGAAATTCAAAGCGGTCTGTCGCTGATTCCTTCCACGCATCTCAAGACCAACTGGGACGTGTTGACCAGCAAAAGCTTTGATCCGTTAAAAGGGTTCCTGAACTCGTTCATTATTTCGGCTACGTCTACCGTCTGCGCCGTTTATTTCTCTTCTTTGACGGCCTATGGGCTTGTCGTGTACAACTGGAAATGGCGTCAAACGTTTTTCACGTTTATTTTGTGCGTCATGATGATTCCGGCGCAGGCAAGCGCGATTGGCTTCTATCAATTTATGTATCAGCTGCATTGGACAAATAGCTTCCTGCCGCTCATTCTGCCTGCGATCGCGGCGCCGGCTATCGTGTTCTTCATGCGCCAGTACCTGCTTGCAACCCTGTCGCTCGAAATCGTGGAAGCAGCGCGTATTGACGGCTCCGGCGAGTTCGCAACCTTCAACAAAATCATCATTCCGATTATGATGCCGGCCGTTGCGACGCAAGCCATCTTCGCATTTGTGGCAAGCTGGAACAATCTGTTTATGCCGCTCATTCTGCTCACGGACAAATCAAAGTATACGCTGCCGGTAATGGTGAGCCTGCTTCGGGGCGATATTTACAAAACGGAGTTTGGCTCGATCTATATGGGCCTTGCGCTAACGGCCTTGCCGCTATTCTGCATTTACTTCTTGTTATCCCGTTACATTATCGCGGGCGTAGCGCTTGGCGGAGTTAAGGAATAGTATTGTTGCTTGGTTGAAAGAGGCTGCCACATTTGGCAGCCTTTTTGTTGTCTTAACGATGCGCCGCATCGTTAAGCGGATGAAGTAGTGGGAAATGGAAGTCTTAACGATGCGCCGCATCGTTAAGGAACCTGATTGGTCCCCGAAATCAGCAGAGCTCAGCTGCCTAGGATCGCTGTGGACGCAATCCCTAGCAATCCTGCTTATATTCGTTAGGCGTTACGCCAACCTCCTGCTTAAAAACCTTCGCGAAGTAGGAGTAGTTGGCATAGCCGACCTTCTTCGCCACGG
This sequence comes from Paenibacillus glycanilyticus, assembly GCF_051200795.1. NCBI lineage: Bacteria > Bacillati > Bacillota > Bacilli > Caryophanales > Paenibacillaceae > Paenibacillus > Paenibacillus glycanilyticus. The sequence continues at coordinate 6,040,506 of NZ_CP195155.1, read as the reverse complement.
CGAAGACCGATAGATTGGTTGTGCGGAGCAGCTGCTTGGCGGCTTCAATCCGGGCGCTGATCACATAAGTACCCAGGGAAACGCCGGTCTCCTTCTTGAACAGTCTGGCCAGATAATCGGGATGGAGGTAGACGATTTCCGCCAGGCTGATGCGGGTCAAATCCTCTCCATAATGGGCATGGATGTATTGCTTGATTTCTTCGGCAACGGATTTAGGCTGCTCGGCGAAATCGCGGTATTCCATGGCCGTGTAAACGAGATACTTCAAATAAGCTTCCAGATCCTCGATGGAATGGAGGGAGTGGGCAAGCAGCCGTTCATTAGTTTTCCCCGTGTATAGTTGATGCGCCTGAATACCCTTCGACTTCAGGAAAGCGTAAACGAGCTGCATTATATCCAGCCGGAACAGGCTAAGGACGGATGTGGAAAAATAATCCCGATGCACGGACTCGTTTAAATACCGGGTTGTCTCCCGCAGGAATTCCTCCGGCATGTTCCGCTCCAGCAGCTCTTCCAGCTTGGTCAGGTCAGGCGGCTGATACGATTCGTCGGCTTGACGAAGACCATGCTCCACGAAAAAAATATGATTGCGCCGTTTGGCGATATCCTGATTGCGCTCCAGCAGCTGGCGGATGACCGGGCTAATGCCCTCAAGCCGACCGGACATGGCAACGATGCAGCAGGCATCGCATTTCAGCGAGCGGTTCGCCTGCTGGATAAAGGCGGCGCAAAGCCCATCAAGCGTCTGGGAATCGGGGGCTTCCTTCCATTTGAGCACGGCAATCCAGTTATTCAAGCTGTACTCCAGAACCGTTTCCACCGTAAATTGCGGATGCTGGAATAGCTCGTATAGGACGTTAAGCAACGCGAAGTCGAACAGATTTTTTTCCTCAACGCCCATGCTGCCGTCATAGGGAAACAGATTAAGCAATACGGGTTGAATGAGATCATTGCGGTCGTAAGAAAGATGCTGCTCCTCAACGGCAACCAAAATATCCGCAGCCTTAAGCGCGCAGGAGACGCTGCCGCTGATCAGCTTGCGCCAGAAGTGCTCAAGCATTTTCGCTTGATTGCGCTGCCAGTAATAGCCCTCCTGAATGGCTTTTTCCTGCTGCTGCTGTTCTTTCGTCCGCTCAATGGCTTTGCGGATAATAAGCATCAGCTTATCGAATTGGATCGGCTTCAGGAAATATTCGAAGCTGCGCAGCTCGATCGCTTTTTGCGCGTAATTGAAGTCCGCGTAGTTGGTCAGGAAAATCGCCTGCACATTGTAGTTCTCCTCGCGAATCCACGCCAAGAGCTCCAAGCCGCTTCCCTGCGGCATTTCGATATCCGATATAAGAATTTGAACCTTGTGCTTCATCAGAATATCCCGAGCCTGAGCGACGTTATGGGCCGTATAGACGCCCTCGATGCCAAGCGAAGCCCAGTCGATCTTCTTCTCCAGCGCGGTTACGACAAAGTAATCGTCATCAACTAGCAGTACATTCATGGGCTACACTCCTGTCTCGTTCGAAATGGCCGGAAGCTCCGGAAGATATAGGGTCACGGAGGCGCCGCCGTCAGGCGGATTCCCGAAGCGGATTTGCGCAAGCTCACCGTACAGGTACTTCAATCGCTGAACGGTATTCATAATACCGATTTGCGTGCCAAGCGTCTGATCAAGCGGCTCTCCCTGCTGCAGCTTTTCCAAGACCTCCGGCGGAAAACCGGGCCCCGTATCCGTAATCCGGATGACGGTCATCCTTTGCTCCTCCATCATCCGCCTCTCGACGGTCAGAGTAATAAGCACCTCATGATCCCGCGACACCGCGTATTTAATCGCATTCTCGATAAAGGTCTGCAGCACGAGAGGAGGGATCGGGACATCCCGCGTCGACTCCTCTTGCTCAATCCGGTACAGGAACGAGCTTCGGTATCGGTTCCTTTGGATTTCGAGATAAACCCGGACATGCTCGATTTCATCCTCCAGTCGGACAAAGTCCTGGCCATTCTGGAAAATATACCGGAAATACACGGAAGTGGATAAAGCCATCTGCTGGATTTCTTCGGTCATGTCCATCTGCGCCATGCTGTGAATCGTCGTCAGGCAGTTCAGGAAAAAATGCGGCTTGATCTGCAGCTTCATATAATCCAGCTGGATGCGCTGCTTCTCCAGCTCGCGTTCGTAAATATCGATCTTGTAGGTTTTAATCTGGTTAACGAGCTGGGCAAATTGACTGTTAGCCTTCTCCAGTTCCACGATCTTGCTGCCCGTACTGTCGAGCGGCTCCCCATCCTCCGTCCAGAAGGCGAGATTATAAGAGAAGCTCTTGATGGGCTGAAGCACCTTGTTCTTGAAGTACAGCATGATGAAGCTCAGGCTGCAGGCGACAATAACGGCCAGCAGCACGATCAACAGCTGAACGATCATGATTTTCTCGAACGCGCCAAATTGAATGACCAGCTTCACGTAGAACGATGCGTTATCGAACTCGCCGTTAACCGTCGTTCGGGTCTGGAGCGTGTTCATGATGGAGGAGCTTTCCTGCTCCCGTTCGATGTTCAGCAGCTTGCCTTTGTTCGAGATGGGACTGGTTACAAGGCTGCCGTCCTCGGCACGCAGGGAGGCATATCCATTCTCGCCCAAATTAATCTGGCGGAGCGGCCGGATCAGATCATCCGCGGCGATCAGGCAGACCATATAGCTGTCGTGGTAAGGCACGATATTAACGATATAAAATGTCCCGGCGAGCTGAATGGTCGACCAACGGGAATAGAACTTCTCATAGATGACCTTGTCTTTGATGAAGACATTAATCTGGTGCTGCAATTGCTGGTATTCCTTATACGTCGCCTTCATAGGCGCAATGTTGAGCATGACGTTTTTATTCTTGAAAAAAATAAAGAAGTTGTAGCTCTTGTCATAGCTGGTCTGAAGCTCGACGAACCGCCTGTACAACGCGTCGTTTGCTTTGATGAATTCCGTTTCGTTCGTGTCGTGGGTATCCATCATTTTGACGTTCTCGTCGTTCGCCAGCGTCCAGCCCATGAAGTGATTAATGTAGGAAAAGTCGCTGTTAATCCGGTTGATATACAAATAAGCGGTATCCCTCAAATCCCTTGCGGATTGCTGCTTAACGATCGTGATCGACGCAAAGCTGATGATAAAATCCAGAATCAGTGCGGTAAACGAAATGACGAGAATGATTTTGACGTAATGCTGAATCGGATACAGCTTGTTCTCCGACGGTTTGGCCATGTGCCCCGCAACTCCCCGCTATCAACCTCTATTAAAGCAAAATCACGTGTCAGATAATTATAGCCTTGGCTTTCGAAATTGCAACCGGTTGCAACCCCTTAAAAGAGCGAATGTCCGATTAGTGACAGCAAAAAGTCTGGATTGTAGGTCTGCCCAAGCGCCAGCCCTCCGTGAAGGCTGCAATCCGGTTTTCCAGCTTCCGAATGTCCGGAATTTGCATCCATGAAGTCCAAATCCCGTTATCGCAAGCACGTATACTGAAGTCAATCACACAGCAAAGGGAGGTACACATTCTTGATAAACAGTTCATCGAGCGGTAATCTGCATCGTTACGTAACGAGAATCAGCAGAAACTGGGGTTTATACCTGCTCTTGCTGCCGGCTGTCGTGCTGCTGCTCTGTTTTACTTATAAGCCGATGTACGGGGTCATTATCGCCTTTAAAGATTTCAAACCGGCGCTTGGCATTATGGACAGTCCCTGGGTAGGGTTCAAATATTTCGAGAAGTTTTTTCATTCCTACCAATTCACGGTCACCATTAAGAATACGGTATTCATCAGCTTGTACAGCTTCGTCACCTTTCCGCTTCCGATTGCATTCGCCATTCTCGTGAATCAGCTGCGGCAGAACCGGTTCAAACGGGTATTCCAGACGATTACGTACATGCCGCATTTTATTTCGACTATCGTAATCGTGGGTCTCATGATGATCCTGCTGTCTCCGGGGAACGGACTGATCGGCAACATCTACCGGCTATTCGGCGCCGAAGCGCCAAACCTGATGGGCTCGGCCAGTATGTTCAGCAGCCTGTATGTATGGTCGGACGTCTGGCAGCATACGGGGTGGGACAGCATTATTTATCTGGCTGCGTTATCCTCCGTTAGTCCAAGCCTATACGAAGCGGCAACCGTGGACGGAGCCAGCCGATGGCAGAAAATCCGCTACATTGACATTCCGATGCTTATCCCGACAGCGGTCACCTTATTGATCCTGCGTATCGGCGGACTGCTGGGCGTTGGCTTCGAGAAGGCTTATCTGCTGCAAAACAACCTGAATATAGGCGGCAGCGAAGTAATCTCGACTTACGTGTACAAAATCGGGCTGCTCAGCTCTCAATACAGCTTCTCGGCCGCCATCAATCTATTTAATACGGTTATTAATTTCACCCTGTTAATTCTGGTCAACTGGATATCTAAAAAATACTCCGAGAACAGTCTCTGGTAAACGGATGCTTACGAAGTATGAATGGCTTCACCATTCATTTGAGGAGGAAGAACAGCTATGGAGGCTGCCGCGAATTTAGCCATGCAACCGAAAAAAACGGGCAACAGCGATAAAGTACTGGAGATCCTGCTCTATATTTGGGCCGCGATTGTCCTTATCATTGTGTTATATCCGCTTTACTTTATTATCATCGCTTCCTTCAGCGATCCTTCGGCTGTGGGGAACGGCAAGGTATGGTTATTTCCGAAAGGGTTTACGCTTGATGGTTATAAGGAATTACTGAATCATTCGAATATATGGATCGGCTACCGTAACACGATTGTGTATACGGTTGTAGGTACCTTGATCGGCCTTATCGTCAACGTGTCGGCGGGTTATGCCCTGTCGAGAAAGGATCTGGTCGGACGCAAGTTTTTGTCCCTCTTCTTTATTTTCACCATGTTCTTCAACGGGGGACTGGTGCCTACGTTTCTGACGATCCGAGATTTTCATCTGTACGACACGTTTCTAGTCATGGTACTGCCGTTCTCGGTTGCCGTCTTTGATATTATCGTGGCGCGTACGTTCTTCCGGACGGGCATTCCGACGGAGTTATGGGAAGCCGCGCAAATCGACGGCTGCGGAAACCTGCGCTTTTATGCTCAGATGGTGCTGCCGCTCTCGAAACCGATTATTGCCGTATTGGCTTTATGGTTTGCCGTTGGTCAATGGAATTCGTATTTTAACGCGCTAATCTATCTGCAGGATAAGAATTTATACCCGCTGCAGCTGATCTTAAGAGATATTCTGGTCACCAATCAGATGCAGACCGCGCTTGGTACGGGGGAAGCGGCCCAAATCGCGCTGCGCCTTGCCAACCTGCTGCGATATTCCGTCATTATCGTCGCTACGGTTCCGATCATGTGCATCTACCCGTTTGTGCAAAAGCATTTCAACAAGGGGGTGATGATCGGCGCCGTGAAGGAATAGCAAGCTGCGGGGGAACTGCCATTATCCTTTTAGAGGGGGATTTATACATGACAACCATTTCGAAGAGAAATACGAGAAAAATGCTGTCCGGCCTTGCTTTGATTTCCGTATTGGGCACCACGGTGCTTGCGGGCTGCAGCAGCGATAGAAATACCGATAATGCCGCTGCTTCCAATAACGGGGGGAACGGCAAAGCAGGCAGCAACTTCCATGCGGAAGGCCTTCCGATTGTAGATAAGCCGGTAACGCTGGATGTTCTTACGATCCGTTGGGGCAACATGGGGGATACGTTCACGAAGAACACCTGGCTTCAGGAACTGGAGAAAAATTCGAATGTCAAAATTAATTGGCAGGTCATCTCCTCGAGCGATTGGGATGCCCAGAAGTCGGTTATGCTGGCAAGCGGAAAAATGCCGGATGTGATCATCGGCGACCTGGCGTTTGGGGACTCCGATATCGTGAACAACCTGAGCATTTTCCGTCCGCTTGACGACTACATCGACAAATATATGCCGAATCTGAAAGCGGCCATGGCCGAAATGCCGGAGCTGAAGAAGCTGAGCACGTTCCCGGACGGCAAAATCTATTCGCTGCCCGCAAGACTGCCGTCGCGGCCGTATTCTTCCGTGCAGCCGGTTATCAACAAAGAATGGCTGGACAAATTGGGATTGAAGGCGCCTGAAACGCTTGATGAGCTGTACACGGTGTTGAAGGCGTTTAAGGAGAAGGATCCAAACGGCAACGGCAAGGCTGACGAGATTCCGTACAGCGATCAGAAGGATCTGGACATGAACCTGTTCGCGCCGTTCGGCATTACGGATATGCGCGGCAACCATATGGTGCTGAAGGACGGCAAGCCGGAATACTTCCCGACGTCGGAAGCTTACAAGGCAGCCATTACCTGGGCGAATAAGCTGTATTCCGAAGGCTTGATCGATAAAGAAACGTTTACGCAGGACGATACGATGCTGACGGCGAAACGGCAAAATCCGGACAACGCGTTAATCGGGTTCTCGTACCAATGGACGCCGGACGCGGTATTCGGTCAATGGAGCAAGCAGTATGAGACCATCGCGCCGATTACCGGACCGGACGGCAAGAAATATCAGATTGGCGATCCGAACGGAATGAGCATCCGACGCAACGAGGTGCTCATTACAACCTCGAACGAGCATCCGGAGGTTGCGGCGCGTTGGGCTGACCAGTTCTATACCGGGGAAGCGAGCATCCAGAACTTCTGGGGCGCAATCGGCACCTCCATCGAGAAAAATGCCGACGGCACCTATACGCTGATGGATCCGCCGGACGGCACAAGCGCGGACGCTTGGTATTGGGACAGCTCCCTGCGGGATTTTGGACCGAAATACGTCAGTCCCGATTTCGAGAAGAACATCAAGCTTGATCCAACAAGCGGCGACGGTCTGAAGCTGCAGCTCGACAGCTTGGGCAAGGAATACGTCACGCAGCCGTTCCCGGACGTGATGTACACCGAGGAAGAGTACGCCGAGCTGCCAACGCTCATCACGGATATCGAGAGCTATATCAAGAGCACCCGCGCCAAATGGGTGACCAAAGGCGGCATCGACCAGGAGTGGGATGCTTACGTCAAGAAGTTGAACGATATGGGGCTTGAGAAGCTGATCAAGATTTACAATGACGCTTATGACCGTTACATGAACATCAAATAAGGTTTTGCTGCTGCCCTGCGTACGGACTGCAGGGCAGCTTTTTTTATAGAACATGCTGGGAGGAACAAGAGATGACTGACAAACTGCGAGTAACCGTATGGAACGAGAATCGTCATGAACGGACGAACCCTAAAGCCAAGGAGATTTATCCGGATGGCATCCATCAGGCTATTGCGCGCTTTTTGACTGAAGCGGGGATGGAAGCGGGAACGGCGACTTTGGACGAACCGGAGCATGGACTTACCGAGGAAGTGCTGGCGAATACCGACGTATTGATCTGGTGGGGGCATCTCGCTCATGACGAAGTGCAGGACGAGATCGTCGGCAAGGTATACCAGCGCGTGCTGGACGGCATGGGGCTTATCGTTCTTCACTCCGGCCATTATTCTAAAATTTTCAAGACTCTGATGGGAACAAGCTGCAGCCTGAAATGGCGCGAAGCCGACGAGAAGGAGCGTCTCTGGGTGGTTGCGCCGGGACATCCGATCGCCGAAGGAATCGGGGAATATATCGAGCTGCCGGAAGAGGAAATGTACGGCGAGCATTTCGATATCCCGGCGCCGGATGAGCTTGTCTTCGCTAGCTGGTTCGAGGGCGGCGAAATTTTCCGCAGCGGCTGCGCTTATACGCGCGGCAGCGGCAAGGTGTTTTATTTTAGACCCGGTCACGAAACGTATCCGACTTACCACAACCCGGCGATTCAGCGCGTCATCGTTAACGCGGTTAAATGGGCGCAGCCGGTTCGACGGGAGCTGCCCATACGCGGCAACGTGCAGCCGCTTGAGCCGATTGGCGTGAAGGTCTGACATAAGGTTAAGTCATGAGGGGAGTAGGGATCGCGATGAAGAAGTATCGAATCGGATTGATTGGTCTTGGCGGCATGTCGCATTCGCATATCCGTTGGATGGCCGAGGAGGGCCGCTTTGCTATTATTGCGGTAAGCGATGTGAATGAAGCTGCTTTAACGGAGAAAGGCGAGCAGCTGGGGATATCGCCTGACAAACGATACGGGGATTTCGTGCAGCTGATTAACGACCCGGATGTGGATGCGGTCGTATCGGTGACGCCTAATAACGTCCACGCGGATATCGTCCGTGCCTGTCTGCAGGCGGGCAAGCCTTACCTCGCGGAGAAGCCGTTCACCCGTATATTCGAGGAGGCAGCCGAGCTGCTGGAGCTATACGAGCAACATCCGGTTAACGGCATGGTTGGATACAGCTACCGTTATACGCCCGCATTCCGTTATGCGCGGGAGCTTGTGAGGGAAGGGAAGCTGGGCAAGGTGCGGAGCTTTGCGATCCAATACCTGCAGGACTGGGGAGCGGTTCCGAACCAGACGCCGTATATATGGCGCTTTAATAAGGAAATTACCGGTACGGGAACGCTTGGCGATCTAGGGTCGCATATGATCGATATGGCTCGTTTTCTCTTTGGTGAATTCAAGGAGCTGTCCGCGTTGATGCGCACGCTGGTTCCGGAGCGGCCGGATCCGTCTACCGGCCAGATGGTGAAGATCGAGGTCGACGACTTCGTAAGCTTCCAGGCCCGAATGTCCGGCGATGAGGTCGGCATCTTCCAGTCATCGCGGAATGCGATCGGCTCGGGCAACCAGCATGAAGTATCGATCTACGGCGATGCGGGAACGCTGCACGCGTCGACGCTGAACCCGGATCAGATTGTCTGGATCCGAGAGGAAGCGCCCGGCCAGCTGGCGAGAGCGGTAATTAACGTGCCGGAGAGATGCCGGGTAACCCAGTACGGCGACTTCCTGTCGCTCCTGGACGGTACGGCATCGGAGAGCCTGCCGGGGTTTATGGACGGCTACCGCAACCAGGAGATTATCGACGCGGTCATTCGCGCGAGCGAAGAGAAGCGTACGATTGTGATTTAAGCTATTGGGGATAAAGGCATCTGCGTTCAATGGACGCAGATGCCTTTTTTATTTTTCTAACAGCGCGGATTCGAATTCCTTTATATGGTATTATTCGAGCAAGAGTATAATGATTATTTTGAGAGAGGATTGAGCTCGTTAAGCTATGAAAATACGGAAAATAGGGATTCCTGCCGTTATTCTGCTTCTGCTTGCAGTCTCGTTCTATTTTCTAAATACCAGAGTGTGGGTGGATAAATACGAAGTTCGAGGCGACGCCATCGTGTTTGAAGATAATCGTTATGCCTATGAAGGATCAAGCGACGATCATCTTGGAAAAACAATCGGTATCGCATACAACGAGGGAGAGAAAAGAGGAATCACCGATTACATTTGGCCGGAATGGGTGTACGAATACAAAGGGGATAAAGCTCATAAGCGTATTTTCGTAAGAGGGTTGATGGATATAGGGGGGACCTATATTAGGCAGTAACAGACCGGGGAGGAGAAGAATGAGCAATCTTCATGCAATAGTGCAACAGTTAATACCTGAAAAAGAACATCTGCATACTACTTCTGCCAGCGAACTAATTGAACAAGTGTGCTCTAATAGGTACAAACAAGAAAGCTATTATACAAATGACAAAGAGGTTTTTAAGAAGCTTCCGGAAGTCCTTCAGGATATCATACTGCTTATTGATTTGGATACGGAGTTAACTATGAATGGCCTATTAGGTTTTGCTGAAAATTCATCGGGCCGATACCTGGATGAGACAATAAAAGTATTGGAGCGCATTGGAGCCGTTAATGATGCAAATGCTTTACAAGAATTAAAAGATATTCTTAAAGAGTATGGTGCGAGTACGCACATACTAAATGATGATATACAGCTAGTACAGCAATATGAGGTCCAAAGCTTTGCGCAAACCCATCAAATTTTTGATGAAGAATTTTACGACCGCATACAAAAAGCGGAAGAGAAGCTGTATGTTTACGCTAATCAAGGAAACGTATTTGATCATTTAACAGCCTATATTGAAGCTAATAAAAAGGAATTAATGGATAACATAGTTGTTTATTTGTAAAAGTGAAGCAGCCATCTGGCGTGCAATGATCAAAAGCCCGTCTCGGCCTTGCGGCGAGATGGGCTTTTTGATTTTGATCATACCTTGACCATCCGGAACGCAATGGACTTCCTGTTTCTTTCGGTGGTATGATTTACGCTGAAAATCGGACCTGTCGCCGGCAGCCGGATGGAATAGGCGCGGCTCCGCGCTTAATGTTATAATGGCGGCAAATCCTAACTATCGACGAGAGAGGGCACGGGCGTTTGAGATTCCGGAAAATCTACCGAAACTATATACAGAACAACCTGTTCGTCAAAGTCATTCTCGTCTTTGCGCTTATTGTGCATTTGACGATCATCACGCTCTCGTATCTGCTCTTCGGTCTCATATCCGATTCCATCGTGAACAGCGAGCTGAACAATCAGAAGCAGGCCATGGAGCGGGTGAACCGCTATATGGAGCAGAAGTACGATTGGGTGCAGAACACGGTGCAGGACATCTACCGCAACAGCCTGCTCGCGAGCAACGCCTCTTACTTTCTGCGGCATTCCTACAGCGAATACGCGCAGTACATGCTCGACCAGAATTACGCGGGCGGCAACGAAAGCGCGGTCGATATTCTGAGCTATCTCGCGGACCGGATGGATTCCGATCCCGACATCCAGAATATCCTGCTGTACAGCACGGACATGCAGCAGCTGTACGCTTTTAATCGGAACGGCCCGCGGCGGCTGTACAAAACCAATCCGACCCGCTCGTACATTCCCGAGATCATGGCGGCGGAAGGGCCGGCCGCGTCGGCGCCGAACATCTGGATTCGCGGGTTGATCGGCCAATGGAACTCGCAGCTGTATTCCATGCGCGTCCAGGTAAACGATAAGAATACGCTCAAAAATATCGGCCAGCTGCTCGTATATTTCGATTCCGGCATGGTGAACCGGTCGCTCGACCAGCAGCGGACTCCGCTTAAGGGCGAAATTCTGGTGCTATCGCAGGACGGGCAGGTGTTGTCCGATTCCGCGAACCGATACTACGGGCAGATCTTCCCGTACATGAAGCAAATCGGCTCCCTGAAGGAAACCGGCATGCTCGACGAGCCATCTTACATCTCTACGCTGACGCAGAACCAAGCCGGCTATTTCGTCGTTGGCATTACGCCAAAGAGCGTGATGGCCGAGGCGTACGCGGGCCTCAAGCGGACGATCATTCTGATCAGTACGATCTGCATTGTCGTTGCGGTCATCATTCCGTCCATCGTGATCGTCAATATCTCGAGGCGGACGAACCGGATCGTGCACTTCATGCGGAAGGTGGAGGGCGGCAATCTCACCGCCCGCCTGCAGGATGCCCGCGAGGACGAGCTCGGGCAGATCTCTCAGAGCTTTAACGAGATGCTCGACGAGCTGGGCCGGCATATCGACCGGGAATACAAGGCGGAGCTGAGGCATAAGCAGACGGAGCTTGCTGCTCTGCAGGCGAGGGTAAACCCGCATTTTCTTTACAACACGCTGGAGGTTATCCGGATGCGGGCGATGTCCCAGGGCGCTGTCGACGTCGGCGAGATGATCTACAGCCTCGCGGCGCTGTTCCGCAACTCGGTCAGCGCGAAGGCGGAGAACACGCTTGGCGAAGAGCTTGAAATGTGCAGGCTGTACCTGGAGCTGTTCCGGATCCGTTACAAAGACAAATTCGCCTATGAGGTCGAATGCGACGAAGAGCTGCTGCGGGTTCCGGTTGCAAAGCTGCTGCTGCAGCCAATCGTGGAGAACTATATCGTGCACGGGATGGATTCCCGGCGCAAGAACAATCGCCTGACTATCGAGGCAACGCAAGAGCACGGCCTGATCCGGGTCCAGGTACGCGACAACGGCAAAGGCATCGAGCCGGAGCAGCTTGCGGGCATTATGCGGCGGCTGAAGATGCCGGAAACCGAAGAACAGCAGTCCTTCGGGCTGCGCAGCGTGCACGAGCGGATTGAACTGGTGCACGGACCCGGCTATGGGTTAAGCATAGAAAGCACGCCCGGGAAGGGGACATCGGTGACGGTGATCTGGCCCGCGGTTGAACAACAGGAGGAAGCTGGCGATGTATAAAGTATTGCTTGTGGATGACGAACCGTTTATAACCGAAGGCTTAAGCGACGCCGTCGATTGGTCCGCCTTCGGCCTGGAGGTCGTCGGCAGCGCCGAAGACGGCGAGGAAGCGCTGGAGCGGCTGCGCGAGCTGCCGGTCGACCTGCTCATCACCGACATCTCGATGCCGATCATGACCGGGCTTGAACTGATCCGCAAGGCACGGGAGCTGCAGCCGCGGTTAAAGGTGATCATTCTGAGCGGGTTCAACGAATTCAATTATCTCAAGGAAGGCATGCGCCTCGGCATTGAGAACTACCTGCTAAAGCCGATTAACTTCGGGGAGCTGGAGGCGACGCTGACGGATACGGTACGGAAGCTGGAGGTGGATAAGCCGGAAAAGCCGCTGGCGGAAGACGAGATCGGCATCCTGCGGGACAACGTCATGACCCGGTGGGTAAACGGGCGGATCGCGTTGCCCGAGCTGGCGGAACGGACGGCCCTCCTTGGCATCGATCTCTCGAAGCCGTATGCGGCGCTGGCGATCATCCGTTTTCGCTCTGAACAAGGTGTCGCGGGTTACGGCCCGAACGATTGCATCGCGGATCTCTTGGCCCAAGAGTCGGACGGCCTGTCGTTTGTTCCCTTTCTCAACGACGAGGGCGAGCTGGTCGCCGCCTGCTGCATAAACGAGGGCATGCGGTATAAAGCTAAGGTAACGGAAGCGTTGGAAAGAGCGGCGGACAAATGGGAGAACAGGCAGCTTGGCCCGCAGATCGCGCTCGGCGGGATCGTGGCGACGGCCGATGCCGCAGCAAGCTATGCAGAAGCGCGCAAAGCGCAGCAATTTTTCCTGGTGCGGCATGACCGGCATTTGCTCGATTATGCGGATATTTCCGCGGAAACGGCGTCTCTTCCTTCGGGATTGTTCGAATGGGAGGCGTATGCGAAGCCCATTCTCGCCAAGGACAAAGCTGAACTGGAGGAGGTTATCGCCCGCGATTTCGCGACTATACGAATGGCGGAAAGCCTGCATCCGGTCCGGGCGAGAGGCGCCGCCATCGAGCTCATGATTCTGATGAAGCTCGAAGTCGACAAGCTTGGACGCGCGGATGCCGCGGAGGTGTTCCAAGGCGCGCTAGACCAAGCGGTGACCGCAGCAACGCTCGAAGGCGTTGAGAATGCCGTACGCACGGCAGCTTTCTTCGTCGCCGATTCGTTCTCCGGGGAAGACATGAGTCCCGTCATCAAGCAGGCGCTGCGCTATATCCACGAGCACTATGCGGAGCCGTTGACGCTCAAATCGCTTGGGCTGCAGTTTCACATACATCCTAATTACCTCGGGCAGCTTTTTAATAAGCAGACGGGGGATACGTTCACGGATTACCTGAATAAATTTCGCATCGAGAAAGCGAAGGAACTGCTGGCGGACAGCCGGCTCAAAGTGAACGAGATCGCAAGACAAGTCGGGTACTGGGAGACAGGCTACTTCTACAAGCAGTTCAAGAAGCATGTCGGGATGGTTCCGGGCGATTTTAAGGAGCTGCTGTGACGCCTAAGCGTCATTCGCGGTTCCTTTCTTTATTTTGTACACTTATTCTTTGTTTTCTATTATTTTTGAAAATGTTTTCATCTTCTAAGATGAAGTAGCAAGAAGTCGCGACTACTGAATGCTACACAGACAAAAGGGAGGCAATACAATGGGAATCCGTAAAAAGGCATCGATCGGCCTGACGTCCGCGATGGCCGTTATGCTCTTGCTGAGCGCCTGCGGAAGCAACGGCGGCAACAATGGCAACACAGCAGCAAGCAACAACACTTCTTCCAGCAACGCTGGCAGCAATGCCAAGCCGGTCGAATTGAACTGGTACACAATCGGCACACCGCAGAAAGACGTTGACAAAGTCATGGAAGCGGTTAGCGAATACACGAAAGAAAAAATCGGCGCAACAGTCAAAATGACGATGATCGACTGGGGCGATTATAACCAGAAGATGCAAGTGCTGACGGCTTCCGGCGCGGACATGGACATCATGTTCACCGCGGCATGGGCATTCGATTATGTGCAAAACGCGCGTAAAGGGGCCTTCGCTCCAATCGATGATCTGCTGACGCAATACGGCAAAGGCATTACCGATACGCTGAACCCTGCCTTCCTTAACGGTTCCAAAGTCGACGGCAAAAACTACGGCGTACCGGCAAACAAAGAGCTTCCGACATCCGAGGTATGGCGCTTCAACAAAAACATCCTTGACGAAAACAAGCTGAGCATTACGGACGTGCGTACCCTGGAAAGCCTCGAGCCTTTGCTCAAGACAGTTAAACAAAACAACCCGGACGTGACTCCATTGCAAGTGGACAAGACCTTCACGCCATACATTCCATATGACTATTTGATCGAGAAATTCCCGCTGGCCGTGAAGCTCGACGACGCTAGCTACAAAATCGTAAACGTATTCGAAACGCCTGAAATGAAGCAAGCGCTCGAAACGATGCACAAATACTACCTGGCCGGCTACATTCCGACGGAAGCCGCGACGCTGGAATCGTCCTCGGACGTTCAGGCAACTGGCAAATGGTTTGCCGACAAGGCGACAACGCAGCCTTTCGCGGACAACGTATGGTCGACAAGCTACGGCTACCCGATCGTTTCGACTCCGATGAGCGACGCGTTGATCTACAACCAATCGGTTATGGGTTCCATGCAAGCGATCTCCGCGAACTCGAAGCATAAAGAGAAAGCAATGGAATTCCTGAACCTGCTGAACACCGATCCGGTTCTTCGCAACATGGTCGACTCCGGCATCGAAGGCACGCACTACAAAGTAACCGACGGCGACTACATGGAGAACCTTCCTGAGTCCAAGAACTACGACATGCCAACATTCTCTCTTGGCAACATTATGATCACTCACCTGAACCCGGGCGATCCTGCCGACAAATGGGAACAGTTCAAGAAATACAACGATGCAGGCAAACCTGCGGCACTGCTCGGCTTCAACTTCGATCCGACGAAAGTGTCAAACGAGATCGCAGCCGTGCAAAACGCGAAGGAATCCTTCTGGGCGCCGCTCATGACGGGTACCGTCGATCCGGAAAAATACTTGCCGCAAGCGATCAAGAAGCTGAACGACGCGGGTCTTGGCAAAATCATGGCCGAAGCGCAAACGCAGCTCGACGCTTGGAAAGCTTCGCAAGGCAAGTAAAACATTTATAGCACCGAAGGGCGAATGTTCGGCATTCGCCCTTTTTTCAAAAAAGAGAGAGACGAACGGGATAGGACATCCCGTACGTTGTTTCTCGTTCTAAGGGATGAAACTTGCGCCGCTGCCAATGGACGGCATCAGCCGTTTCATCTTGGAACGAATGGCCGCAGGCCCTTGGCGCTGCAAACCGACTTCGCTTAGAAAGGGTGAACCCCATGAAGGCCTTTGGGCGTTTCTTCAAAGACATCAATCGCAATAAAGCCCTGCTCCTGATGGTGCTTCCGGCTACCGTCTGGTTTCTTTTCTTCTCGTATCTGCCAATGCTGGGCACCGTGATTTCCTTCAAGGAATACCGCGTGCACGGCGGATTTCTCTCCAGCATCATCCACAGCCGCTGGGTCGGCTTCGATAATTTCAAGTTCCTGTTCAGCACAAACGATGCGTACGTCATCACCCGCAATACTTTGCTGTACAACATCGTGTTCATCATTATTGGTCTAGTTCTGGCAGTGGCCTTGGCCATCGTCCTTTCCGAAATCGCAAACAAGCGGCTGGCGAAATGGTACCAGACGGGAATGTTCCTGCCTTACTTCCTGTCCTGGGTCATCGTCGGTTATTTCGCATATAGCTTCCTCAGCTTCGACCGCGGCGTGATGAACAAGATCGTCTCGGCGTTCGGCATGGATCCGCAGCAATGGTATTCCGAGCCGAAGTATTGGCCGTTCATCATCGTCATTGTGTTCCTATGGAAATCGCTCGGCTATAACAGCGTGGTCTATCTGGCCGCAATCATGGGCATCGACAAATCGCTGTACGAGGCGGCGATGATCGACGGCGCGAACAAATGGCAGCAGATCCGCAATGTCACGCTGCCGATGCTGGCGCCTCTCATGACCATTTTGACCTTGCTGGCCATCGGCCGCATTTTCTACGCGGATTTCGGCTTGTTCTACCAAGTTACCCGCGATTCCGGCACTCTCTACAACGTCACGAACGTTATCGATACTTACGTGTACCGCGGCCTGAAAACGACCGGGGAGATCGGCATGAGCACAGCGGCCGGCCTGTACCAATCGTTCGTCGGCTTCGTACTCGTCATTACGTCCAACTGGATCGTCCGTCGCTTCAATAAGGACAACGCGTTATTTTAGGAAGAAAGGAGCATCATCATGGCATCCCTTAGGAAAACCAAGGACTTTCACCGGCTGACGCCGGCCTGGAACGTCATCTTCAACCTTATTGCCGGGCTGTTCGCGCTGGCCTGCGTGTTTCCGTTTCTGCTCGTCATGGTCATCTCGTTCACGGACGAGAAGACGCTTGCGCTGGACGGGTATTCGTTATTTCCGAAAAAATGGAGCACCGACGCCTACAGCTACCTGTTCAAAGCGGGCGACCAGCTATTGCGCTCCTACGGCGTGACGATTCTCGTTACGGTCGTCGGCACGGTAATCAGCTTGATCTTTATCTCGCTCTTTGCGTACGCGATCTCCCGCAAAGGGTTCAAATACCGTAAATTTTTCTCGTTCCTCGCCTTCTTCACGATGCTGTTCAACGGCGGACTCGTGCCGACCTACATCGTGACGACGAAGCTGCTCGGCCTCGGGAATTCCCTGTGGGCGCTTATTCTGCCGCTCGCGGTCAACGCTTTCTACATCATGATCATGCGCACGTTCTTCTCGACCATGATCCCGGACGCCATCATCGAATCCGGCAAAATCGACGGCGCCGGCGAGTTCGGCATTTTCTTCCGGCTTATCGTTCCGCTCGCGCTGCCGGGCCTTGCGACAATCGCGCTGTTCAACGTGCTTGGCTACTGGAACGACTGGTTCAACGCCTTGCTCTATATCGAGAATCCCGACCTGGTGCCGCTGCAATCGATGCTGATGCGGATCGAGAACAGCATGCAGTTCATTCTCGCCAACAGCAACAACGCTTCCTTGGGGACGTCCGTGCTGCAATCGATGCCGCAGGATACGTCGCGGATGGCGATGGTCGTCCTGGCTACCGGGCCGATCGTGCTCGCGTATCCGTTCTTCCAGCGCTATTTCGTGCAAGGCCTGACGGTTGGCGCCGTGAAGGAGTAATGCGCTTAAGCATCGAAGGTTAACGAAGCGAAAAATCAACAGCATTACGAACATTTCACACCGCAAGCGGCCCGCGGCGCGGACAACCGCCGACGGGCCGTTTTTGCTGTGACGCATAAGCAATAAACAACGCGATAAAGTAACGATAAAGGGGAAAACAACCATGGAACAATTTAGATTGCCCAAAATCGATATGCCTGACCTGCCGCTGCCGCAATCCGTGCAAGCGGTGCTGGCGGAGGCGGAGACGCGCCTTGCGCACCGGCCCAAGCTGCTTCAGCTGTTCAAGAACTGTTTCCCGAATACGCTGGAAACAACGACGAAGCTGCTGGACGACGGCACAACGTTTGTCATTACGGGAGATATCCCCGCGATGTGGCTGCGCGATTCCGTGGAGCAGGTTATGCACTATGTTCCGTTTGCCAAGGACGACGCCGACCTCCAGCGGATTATCGGCGGCTTGATCAAGCTGCACATGCGTAACATTGTCATCGACCCGTACGCGAACGCGTTCAACGAAATGGCGAACGACTGGCACTGGAATACCGACGACAAGACGGACATGTCCCCTTGGGTATGGGAGCGCAAGTTCGAGCTCGATTCCATCTGCTTCTCGATGCGCCTTGCGTTCGCGTACTGGAAGGAAACCGGCCGCGCCGACATCTTTGACGCGGACTTCAAGGTTGCGATGCGCGCCGCGGTCGACCTATGGAAGCGGGAGCAGCACCATTTCGAGCGTTCGCCGTACCGCTTCGAGCGCGACAACGGCATCATGACCGACTCGCTTATGAACGATGGCATCGGCATGCCGGTCAACTACACGGGCATGATCTGGTCCGGCTTCCGCCCAAGCGATGACGCCTGCGATTTCCATTACAACATCCCGGACAACATGTTCGCGGTTGTCACGCTCCGCCAGATGCGCGAAATTGCCGAATTCGTCTTCCGCGACCTGTCGTTCGAGAAGGAAATGGCGAAGCTGGAGCGCGAGATCAACCACGGTATTCAGCTGTACGGTATCTACCGGCATCCGGAGTTCGGGCCGATCTATGCGTACGAAACGGACGGCTTCGGCAACTACTGCCTGATGGACGACGCGGGCACGCCGGGCTTGATCTCGATTCCGTACCTCGGCTACGTGGACGGAGACGATCCGATCTACCGGAATACGCGCCGTTTCGCGCTGAGCAAGGAAAACCCGTTCTATTACGAAGGCACGGCCGCGAAAGGCATCGGCAGCCCTCATACGCCTCCGGGTTATATCTGGCATATGGCCTTGTCCATGCAAGGTCTCACGGCCAAGACGGACGAGGAAATGCTCGACATGATCGCCGTTTTGGAAGCGACGGACGCCGACACCGGCTTCATGCATGAAGGCTTCCATTCGGACGATCCCTCCGTATTCACGCGCAAATGGTTCGCTTGGTCCAACAGCTTGTTCTCACAGCTTGTCTATAAAGCGATGAAAGCGGGACTCCTCGATGCTTAATTCGACGATTATTTTCTATGATGGCGCCTTTCCGGGCGCCTCTGCCATTGACGGAGCTGAACTGGAACAGCTGCGGGGCGTCAGCGAGGTATACGGCGCCGATGCGCTGGCGGCAAGGCTGGAAGGGGCGGAAGGCGGCGTATTCGTGTCGCTGCACGCGCCTTATTTCCCGGTTGATGCATGGGAAGCGCTGCTCGGGTTCTTGAAACGCGGAGGCGGATTGATCAGCTTGGGCGGCGCGCCTTTCCGCGTGCCGGTCCGCAAGGAAGCCGGCGAGTGGCTTGCGGAGCCGGAGCAAACCGCGTACCACCGGCAGCTGCGCATTCACGAGATGCTGCCTGTGAAGGCGGAACCCGTCCTGAAGCTGGCCGCTATCGAAGAGATCCCTCTATTCAAGGGCAGAGAGGCGCTGCTTGACGCCAAGGATACGTGGAACCTCGTGCCGCATGTGACCAAATCGAGCGACCTGCCGCTGCAAATGGGTTCGGCGGGTCCGATGGACGCGCATATTTACCCCGTGCTGAAAGGCATCTCCGCCGAAGGGCGGGAAGTTGCCGCACCGGCCGTGCTGTGGGAGAACACGAAAGGCGATTTCGCCGGCGGACGCTGGCTGTTCGTCAACCTGCCGCTTGGCGCGGATTTCTTCGCGCGCGGCGGAGCCGAGGCGCTTGAGGGCTGGGCGGCGTTCTGCGCGGCCGGCGTAACCGAGCTGTGGCTGAAGCCGGGTTATGCTTCCTACGAGCTGCATGAGCGGCCGTTGCTGACGCTCCAGGCGCAGAAGCTGGGCCGCGGACCGGCAGGCAAGACGAAATGGACGTTCGACATTAAAGTCAGCCGCGCGGAAGGATCAGGCGACGTGTCCACCTACCGCCACGAGGCGGAAATCGGCGCCGAGCTGGAGCTGAAGCGCATTCCGCTGCTTGGCGACATCCAAGCGGGTTATTATCTTGTGGATTGCGTCGCCAAGTCCTCGGATGGCGAGACGCGCCTGCTTCGCCAAGGCTTCTGGGGCATGGACGCCGACTTGCTTAATACCGGCGGGCTGCTCGCGCGGGGCCGGGATTATTTCGAGAAGGACGGACGGCCGATGCCTGTCGTCGGCATGACGTACATGACCTCCGACGTTGCGCGCAAGTTCTTGTTCCTGCCGAACGTATCGGTATGGGATCGCGACATGGCGCAAATGCGCAAAGCGGGCATTAACTGGATCCGCACGGGCATCTGGACGGCGTACCGCAATATCATGCAGGTGGACGGGCATGCGTCCGAAGAAGTGCTGCGTTCGATCGACGCGTTCTTCATGACCGCGAAGCGGCACGGCCTGCAGGTGACGTTTACGTTCTTCTCCTTTACGCCGGAGACGTGGGAAGGCACGAACCCGTACCTCGATCCGCGCAGCGTGGAGGCGCAGAAGCGGTTCATCCGCTCCATCGTCAGCCGTCACCGCGAGACGACAAACGTCGACTGGGACCTGATCAACGAACCGTCGATGTTCGATCCGCCGCGCATCTTCTCCGACGGTCCGCGCTCGAGCCGAGACCGGTTCGAAAAGTCGGCTTACGCGGAATGGCTGGCGGAGCGCCACGGTTCAATCGCGAAGCTGCGTGAGCGCTGGGGCATGACCCCGGGCGAGCTGCCGGATTTCGCATCCGCTGTTATACCGGAGCCGGTGGACATCAACTTCGACGTGCAGGACATGCATCAAGGCAAACGAGGTACGCGCTGGCTGGATTACGCGCTGTTCTCCATGGATATGCATAACCGCTGGGCGAAACAGCTCGTCGATGCGATCAAGGAAAGCAATCCTTCGCAGCTCGTGACGGTTGGCCAGGACGAAGCGCTTGGCGCGCAGCGGCCTTCGCCGTTCTTCTACGGAGAAGCAGTGGATTACACGACCGTGCATTCCTGGTGGCTGAACGACCATTTGCTGTGGGACGGAATCTTCGCGAAGACGGCCGACAAGCCAAACGTCGTTCAGGAGACGGGAATCATGTACGTGGAAACGCCGGCCGGATTCGCGAAGCGGTCCGAGGAAGAGCTGCGGGCGATGCTGGAGCGCAAGTACGCGTATGCCTTCGCGGCAGGCGGAGCCGGAGCCGTGCAGTGGATCTGGAACACCAACTTCTATATGGATAACGCGAACGAATCCCATATCGGCGCTCTTCGGGCCGACGGAACCGAGAAGCCGGAGGCGGACGTTTCCTACCGGTTCGGCAGCTTCATGGAGAGGATCCGCGATCTGTTCCGGGACCGCGAGCTGGAGGATGTCGCAGCCGTATTCCCGTACTCCAATGACTTCTCCAACCGCAAGCTGGCATTCGACGCGACGACACGCCTGACGCGCGTGCTCGGCTACGAGCTGAAGACGCCGTTCCGCGGCGTCTCGGAGTACCATCTGGATGCGCTGGAGACGGCGCCGGCCAAGCTGATCATCGTCCCATCCGCGCATAACTTCGCCGATGAAGCGTTCGCGCGGCTGCTGGACATTGTGGACAGGACGGCTGCCACTCTCTTGTTCACGGGTCCGCTTGGGCTCGACGCCTACTGGCGGGAAGCGGATCGGCTCTCGGATACGTTCGGCCAGCGGAAGCCGGCTAACGTCGTTCGGGAAGAACGGCTCGCGATCGGAGACAAGGCGTATCCGGTATCGTACGGTCATCGGAGAATCGCCGAAGTGTTCAAGGAAGCCGGTTACGGCGCAGAAGCGGGAGCGGATCAGGTCATGGAAGCAGCTTACGGACAAGGACGCCTGATCTGGTGTCCGCTGCCGGTGGAGCTGAACGAACGCGCCGAGCCGGTCGCGGCGCTTTACGCGCACGCGCTGGAGGCATCCGGCGCTCGCCGCGAATTGGAGTGGCTGAAGGGCGGCGACCTGGCCGGCGTGTACGGGCGGAGTCTTCGCTTCAAGGACGGCGAGCTCTTCGTATTCGTATCCGAATACGCGCATGACGCGAAGATCGAAGTGAAGTCCGCCGCGACGGGAACAACGTATTCGTTCATGCTGGAACGGGAGCGCGCGGTACTGTTTGCCGTCGACCGGACCGGCCAAGTGACGGATGTTTATCGCCCGGACGAAGTGGAAGTGCTGGCGCTGCCGGCCGAATAAGGCTTGAAATCGAAAGGAGACGATCGCCATGGCGAACGCTGATCATAGACAAACGGCGCATATCATCTCGCACACGCATTGGGACCGCGAATGGTATCTGCCTTACGAGAAACATCACGTGCGGCTTATCGCGCTTATGGATACGCTGCTGGACACGCTGGAGAACGACGAGGAATACCGCAGCTTCTATCTGGACGGCCAGACGATTATCATCGAAGACTACCTGCAAGTACGCCCCGAAGAGCGGGAGCGCCTGGAGAAATGGATCCGCGAAGGCCGCATTCATATCGGTCCGTGGTACGTGCTGCAGGATGCGTTCCTGACAAGCAGCGAAGCGAACGTCCGCAATCTGCAGATCGGGCACCAAGATGCCGCGCAGTACGGCACGATCGCGAAGGTCGGGTATTTCCCCGATACCTTCGGCAACATCGGCCAAGCGCCGCAGCTCATGAAGCAGGCGGGCATCGACAACGCGGTGTTCGGCCGCGGCGTCAAGCCGACGGGCTTCAACAACATGGTATCGGACTCCGCGTACGAGTCGTCCTTCTCGGAGCTTGTATGGGAAGGACCTGATGGCTCGCAGGTGCTTGGCATTCTGTTCGCCAACTGGTACAGCAACGGCAACGAGGTACCCGTGGACGAAGCGGAAGCCAAGGAATACTGGGACCGCAAGCTGGCCGATGCCGGCAAATACGCATCGACGGGACAGCTGCTCTTCATGAACGGCTGCGATCATCAGCCGATCCAGACGGATCTGGCCGAAGCGATTCGCGTTGCTCGCAAGCTATACCCGGATACGGATTTCGTTCATTCGAATTTCCCGGATTATCTGGCATCGCTGAAGTCGTCGCTCGAAGACAAGCAGCTGTCGGTCGTGCGCGGCGAGCTGCGCAGCCAGCGGACGGACGGCTGGTCGACGCTTGTGAATACGGCGTCCGCCCGCGTCTACCTGAAACAGATGAACCAGGTCGGTCAGACGATCCTCGAGAAGGTCGCCGAGCCGCTTGCCGCGTTTGCTCATATGACGGGCAAGACCAAGTACCCTCATCATTTGCTGAAGTACGCTTGGAAAACGCTCATGCAGAACCATCCGCATGACAGCATCTGCGGCTGCAGCGTTGACGAGGTGCACCGCGAGATGGTCACCCGGTTCGATAAAAGCCGCCATGTGGCGGAGACGATCGTCGACGACAGCAAGCATGCGGTTGCCGGTGCTGTAGACACGAGCGTATTTGCGAACTATGGAAAGGATGCGCTGCCGCTTGTCGCGTTTAATACGACGGGATGGACACGCAGCGGCGTTGTGAAAATCGAGCTGGACGTTGCTCGCGTGTATTTCCGCGAAGGCATCGCCCCGAATGACATGATCCGCATGATGAAGGAAGTTTCTCTCGAGGGACGCACGCTTGTTGACGCGGACGGCAACGCCGTCCCGCATACGTTCGAGGATCTGGGCTTGCAGTTCGGCTACGACCTGCCGGATGACAAATTCCGCCAGCCGTATTGGACGCGCCGCGTGAAGCTGACGTTCGAAGCGACTGCCGTGCCGGCGCTTGGCCTCAAGACTTACGCTTGGGTGCTCGGCGCTGCAGGCGGCGTTTCGTTGCCATCGCTGGTGACCGGTTCCCGTACGCTTGCGAACGACAATCTGAGCATCGAGATCGCCGAAGACGGAACCCTGGCGGTAACGGATATTGCCAGCGGACGCACGTACCGCGATCTGCTCATCTATGAGGATGCCGGAGATATCGGCAACGAGTACATGTTCAAGCAGCCGGACGGCGAGCCGGCGCTCACGACTAAAGGTCTTGCGGCCGAAATCCGCGTCATCGAAGACAACGCGTACCGCGCATCGTTCGAGATCGTGCATCATTGGTCGATTCCGGCTTCCGCCGACGAGCTGTTCGAGCAGGAGAAGCAGGAAGCCGTTTATTATCCCGAGCGCAAAGCCGGCCGTTCGACGGACTATGTGCCGTTCACGATCCGCACCGTCGTCAGCCTGGAGCGTTCCGGACGCGGCGTAGGCATCCGTACGACGTTTAATAACCAAGCGAAGGACCATCGCGTGCGCGCCTTGTTCCCGACAGACTTGGCCGCGTCCGTCCATCGGGCAGACGCGATCTTTGAAGTAGCCGTTCGCGATAACGAGCCTGCCGCCGAATGGGAGAACCCGAGCAACGCGCAGCATCAGCAAGCCTTTGCCGATGTCAGCGACGGCACGCAGGGTCTCACGATCGCGAACCTGGGCTTGAATGAATACGAAGTGCTCCGCGACGGCCGCAATACGATTGCCGTTACGCTGCTTCGCTCCGTCTCCGAGCTGGGCGACTGGGGCGTTTTCCCGACGCCGGAAGCGCAATGCCTCGGCGAGCAAACGGTGGAGCTCTTGATTCTTCCGCATGGCGGAGACGGCGCGGCGACGGGCGCTTATGCGGCCGCGTATCAGTTCCAAGCGCCATGGACCCTCGCGCAAACCGGCGTACACGGCGGAACGCTTTCGCCGGAGCACGCGTTCCTTGCGTGGGAAGGCGAAGGCATCGCGTTCTCCTCGGCTAAAATTGCGGAAGCATCGGGCGACCTCATGCTGCGCTGGTTCAACATGCGGCCGGAAGCCGCGAAGCTGCAGGCGCTGCCGAACGTCGGCTCTGCCGCGGCGGCTTACGCGAGCGATGTGCTCGAGCAGGCGGGCGAACGCCTTCAGCCGTCCGGCGAAGGCGCGAACGGCTCGTTCGCGGCGGAGCTTGGGCCGTGCGAGATCTACACGGTAGGCATCAAGACAGCGCAATGAAGCCTCTTGGCTCTTGCGAATTGAATATAAGGGCAGCTGGCTATTCGCCAGCTGCCCTTTTTTTATGAAGAAATTTAGAATATATCCTTCCAAAAGAAATAATTAAGTCCGTTTTTGCGCACCTTTAAACCAAACGGCTTTAATAGATAAAGTATCCGAGATATTGGTTGTAGGATCGCCATTCACCAGTATGAAGTCCGCGCGCGCTCCTTCCGCAATACGGCCGCGATCAATAAGACCGAACCGGCGGGCCGGCTTCGAGGTAGCCGACTGAAGAGCTTCTATCGGAGTGAACCCGGCCTTGACCAGCAATTGCAATTCATGATGGACGCTGGCACCGTGGGCAAGGCCGCCAAGATTCGGAACGGGAACGGGGGCTACATCCGTTCCGACTAGAATATCCACTCCGGCATTGTGAAGATCCATCACGTTTTTAAAGCTATTCTCCAGTTTGCCCTGCGGGAAAGTATTGAAGCTTGAATTCAATATATCAATCCATTCCGGACTTAGCTTGGAACGAACACGGGGATCATTCGCCAATTCCGCTGCCGGGTTCCCAAGAATGGATGAGTTTAGCACCAAGCACGGTGTAACAAACGCGCCAGAATCGGCGATGGATTGCACTAACTCCGGCGTATACTCGGGCCTGTCGATAAACAGGTGGCCCAATCCGTCCACTGCAAGGTCGATGGCGGTTTGCGAGGAATGGGCAGTCAAGACGTGGGCGATGACGATTTTATCGAACTTATGGGCTTCTTCCACGGCTGCTTTCAGAATCTCGTCGCTTAAAACAGGCAGGCCGGGGGCTCCCATGACCGTTCCTTCTTCGATCATGATTTTTATATAGTCGGCGCCATTATCCACCTGAGCATGCACATGTTTAATCGCTTCTTCCACCGTCGTTACTTGCGGCACCTCTTCATGATCGTGGGCGTAAGCGGCCAGCATGGCTTCCCGGTCTTCATCCGATAACTTCTCCAATTCCTTTAACACGAACTCCGGAATCTCGTCTCCATCCGGCAGCAATTCATCCGGATGACCTCCCGGAGCGGTGATTGCCGTGCCTGCAGAGCGGACATCGGCGACGTCATCCGCATTTTTTAATTGAATCGCGCGTCCTCTCCCCGTAAAATCACCGTTCATTTCGAGTTCCGTCGTCACTCCGAAATGTAACGCATCCCTTAATCCACCGATGGATGTATGGACATGCGCATCAATCAAGCCGGGAAGTAAGGTTGCGCCTTCGGCATTGATTATCGTTGCATTCGCTGGAATGTCGCCGCCCACCGCAATAATGTTTTCCCCTTTGATGACAATACTCCTTGATTCGATTACTTTTTCGCCATCGAAAATACGCGCATTTGTAATAGCGGTAACCTTTTCTACAGAAGAGCTTAGGACTGAATTTTTCATTTTGCGTTCCTCCTTGAAGTTGTATCCGGATCAATTCGGAGTATAACTGTTAGATATCTAACTGTCAATAAACTAATATTCGTTTGACAGGAAAGCGGGTTCTCTGTATAGTTTATTTGCTTATAGTTAGCGTTCTAACAATAAGGGAGGAACGGTCATGAAGCCTCGTAAGGAGACGCCTTATCTGGATTTGTTTCAGATTATTGGCCTTAAGTTAAAGAAAAAAGCGGACGAGAGCATAAAAGAGTTAGGCTTAAGCGCTCAACAAGGAAAAATAATCGGCTATATCTACGAGAATCAAGAAACCGAATTAATTCAGAGGGATCTTGCCGACCGGTTTCATCTGCGCGGAGCCAGCATTACAAGCATGCTTCAAGGTCTTGAGCAAAGAGGATTTATCGAGCGGAAAATCCCGGCCAATAACGAAAGGCAAAAAAATATTTATGTTTTACCAAAGGCCGTTGAATTGATTGAAGATTTTAATGAGTCCTTCCAAAAGGTGGAAGACGAAATCGTTCACGTCCTGACCGAAGAGGAGAAGCAAACCTTAAAGGAATTGTTGGTTAAAATTAATGAACGCTTATAATCGATAGAAAGAACGGACAAAAGCAGCATTTCCTTTTACGGAAATGCTGCTTTTTTATTATCAAAACATAAGGCCGACAGGATACAGGAGTTGAAAAAACATCCTGATATTTCCTGTGAATTAGATCTAAAGAACTACTAAATTGATTTTTTTCACGAAATTATTACAAAATGTATAATTTATTTACACAGTTTTTTTCTTTTTGCTATTCAACTTGTAGTTATTTAGTACGATAATATAAAAATAGTCTATGTCGAAATTTGGCAGCATTACGAGAATGAATTCGCTTTTTTCAGAAATTATTCCATATCATCATTCGTGGAAGGGGGGTTAATTACATTTCGATTTAATAATGCAGCCAAATAGACAATTAAATCATAAATAGGAGCGTTTTACAGATGTTGTTGATCAGACGGATGTCCTTTTTCACCAAGATGTTGTCGCTAGCCTTTATTAACATTATTTTAATCGGCACGATTCTAATCTCCTCCAGCTATATGACCCAAAAAGACATTCTAATTGAGCAGCTGCGCGGCCAGATTATCGCCATTACGCAGGAGTGGGCAAAAGAAATCGATCCGGCTGTCGTTGCAGAGGCGATCGAGCAGAAGAGCTACCAAGGCTCGGCGCAAGCTAAGCTTCAGGTTTTATTCGATCAAATTCATAAATACAACCCGAACATTGCTCAAGCCTACATATTCGGCACGGAGCTTGCGGATGGCAATAAAACCTCGCTCGTCGCCATGCCTACAAGTCTCGTAGAAGCGTTCTCGGCCGAGAACATTAATATCGGCGACATGTACGAGCAGCCGTCCGCCATGGCAAGCGCCGTTGCCAAGATGCTGAAGACCGGCAAGCCGACCTTTACAAGCTTCTATTCCGACAGCTTCGGAACATGGACGTCGGTTCTTTACCCGATCGTTGACAGCCAGGGCAACAGCCTTGGATTCTTCGCTGCCGACGTGGATGCCAGCGCGGTTCCAGAGGGGCTGCACAAGCTTCTTGTGAACGGCATTACCATTATGGTTATTTTCATGCTGATCATTTTCCTGATTCAATATGTCGTATCGCGTCGTGCGATGAAGCCGATTAAAGAGCTGGTGCGCGGCATTGAAGAGGTAAGCACAGGCAATCTGAGCGTGGAACTGAAGACCGGTCTTGACGATTTGGGAACGGTTAACAAGAAGTTTAACGGAATGGTTAGCCAGATTAACGATATGATGCTTCAAGTTCAGCACACCTCGCATGCCGTTACGAATTCTGCCAAGAATCTGCATGAAATCTCGGAGCTGAACAGTAAAAATACAAGCTTGATCACGGCAAGCGTTCAGGAAATTTCGGGTGGCATCGGGGAGCAGAAGCAGGCAACCATGGATACCGCAAGAGCGATGACCGAGCTTGCGGCCGTTATTCAGACGATTGCGGAGAACTCTTCGAAGGTCGCTCACGAGGCTTACGACATGGAGCAAAAATCCATCGAGGGCAACTCGGCCGTTAAGCAGGTCATGACGCAGATGGAGCAAATCCAGGCCGTGGTCAGCAAGTCTACGAGTGCCATCAAGCTGCTGGACAGCCGTTCGCAGGAGATCGAAAATATCGTTTCGATGATTATGAGCATCTCCGGCCAGACGAACCTGCTCGCGTTAAACGCCGCGATCGAGGCCGCGCGCGTAGGCGAGCATGGCAAAGGGTTTGCCGTTGTTGCCGGCGAAGTCCGGAAGCTGGCGGAGCAGTCCGATCAGTCCGCGAAGCAAATCTCCGAGCTGGTGAAGGAAATTCAGGACGTCATCCGGATTGCCGTAGAGGCGCTGGAGCGAGGGACTTACGAGGTTAATGACGGCCTTCAGATCACGAACACCACGGAGCAGCTGTTGAACGAGATTCTGCAGGCTACGCAAAACGTAACGATGCAAATTCAAGAGGTGTCGAGTTCGACAGAGGAGCTGTCGGCAGGTACGGAGGAGCTTACGGCAACATCCGAAAGCCTGTCGTCGGCGGTAAGCGTTACGGCCGTAAACAGCGCCAAAATATCCGATTCCGTCGAAGAGCAGAAGGAAAGCATGTCCGCTATCGTGGACTCTTCAACGGAGCTTACCGCTCTGTCGGAAAAACTTCAGAAGCTCCTTAACCAATTCCAGGTTAAAGGTTAAGGCTAACCTGTTCCATCCTCGCATCGGATTCGATGCGGGGACATTTTTACTGCTCGGAAGGAGTAAAGAGAGATATGACGGAGATTAATCATCATCCTAAGGTAACAGAGAATTTGCTGCTATTTATCCCGCTCGATTCATCACGTCACAGCCGCACTTATTCCTACTTAACGGTAGAAGCAGCTTTCGAAGACCGCTTAAACGCAAAGCTGCAGGCTTTGAAGGATGGCAGAGAGCAAATGGCGGCAGCGGTTTTTATGGCGCTGCTGTATCGTTTATCCGGGGAAACCGACATTATGGCGGAGTGGATTACGGGCGGCGGGACGCCGGTACCCCTTCTTCTAAGCTTCGAACGGAAGCAGACTTTCGCTAGTCTGAAAGAGACGATTAACAATCAGGCAGCAGCCGGGGCTGTCGCTTCGCCGGAGCTTCAATTCGATACCCGGTTCTCGTGCGGCCAGCCGATCGGCACGGTGCAGGAGCTACTCAACTGGCAGCTGCTTCATGAAGGCGGCCGCTGGACTCTGCGCGTGGATTACGACAGCTCGGTGCTCGCCGAATTTACAATCCGCAGGTATGCGCAGTATTTCATGGCCTTGCTGGAGGCGGCTCTTTCGGATGAGAACAGCCTGATTGCCGCGGTTGATATTCTGCTGGATACAGACCGGGCCGTCTATGATCGCATGAACGATACGTCTTACCCTTACGATAGGACTAAAACGATTCACGGCATGTTCGAGCAGGCGGCGGCAGCTTACCCGGACCGTATCGCAGTCTCTTCCGTTTACGGTCAGCTGACTTACAAGGAATTAAACGAGAGAGCGAACAGCACGGCAAGAATGCTGCTAAACCGCGGTCTTGGCAAGGGAGATTTCGTCACCATCTTTATGGAGCGAAGCCTGGAGCTGATCGTCAGCCTGCTTGGCATTCTTAAGGCGGGCGGCGTGTACGTTCCGGTTGACCCGGAGCACCCGGAGGACCGCAACCGCTATATTTTATCGGATACCGCATCGGCCTTTATCCTGACCAAATCCGCCTATGAAGCACAAGCGGCCCTGCTCTGCGAAGGCGTGGACACCGTCAAAGAGATCATTGCGTTAGACTCCGGCATGACCGAGGTCTATGAAGGGATCTACAACATCGAGAACGGGGTTGCCCCGGAGGATCTGGCCTATATCATCTACACATCCGGTTCGACGGGAAGGCCGAAAGGCGCGTTGATCGCGCACGAAGGCGTCGTCAACTTAGGCGAGACGGTCCGCGCGGATTGCGGCATTGGCCCGGAGGACGTGCTTACGCAGTTCGCGACCTACAGCTTTGACGCTTCGGTGTGGGATACGATTGGCGCTTTGTTTTACGGGGCGCATCTGTATCTGCTGTCATCGGAGGAGCGGGTATCCGTCGAGGAATTCGCAAGCGCGATCGAGAGAACGGGGACAACCATTATAACGATTCTCCCGACGGTATTCTTCAACCAGCTTTCCGCGTATTTATCGGAAGAAGGTTATCGCAAGCTGTCCGGCGTCAAGCTCATCACCGTTGCGGGCGAGGCGTTATACGGCGAGCAGGTGCGGGCTTTCCAGCGCAAATTCCATGACGCGATCGATATCGTTAACGTGTACGGCCCAACCGAATGCACGGTTTGCACGACAACGTTTACGGTTAGAGGGTTTATTCCGGATGAGGTAACGAGCATTCCGATCGGCAAGCCGATTCATAATTACAAGGTTTATATTGTAAACGAAGAAAATCAGCTGTGCCCGGTTAACGTGCATGGCGAAGTATATATTTCAACGGTAGGTCTCGCGAAAGGGTACTTGAACCAGCCGGAGAAAACGGCCGAAGCCTTTATCGATAATCCGTTTGGCGAAGGAAAGATCTACAAGTCCGGCGATATCGCCAAGCTGCTGCCGGACGGAACGGTCGAATACGTAGGGCGCCGCGACTCCCAGATCAAAATCCGCGGTCACCGCATTGAAATCGGGGAAATCGAGGACAGCTTCTCCAAAATTCCGAACGTGCAGGACGTAGCGGTTATCTGCAAGAAGGATACCGACGGCCAAAATATGCTGGTCGGTTATTTCACGACCCAAGACGGCAGCGAGCTGCCGTCGGCGGTTATCAAGCGGATGCTGGGAGCTAAGCTGCCTTCCTATTTTGTTCCGAAATGGATCGTTCAGCTGGAGGAGATGCCGATCTCGCCAACGGGCAAAATCGACCGTAAAGGTCTGCAGCGCTTTAATCATATGGAGAATGCGGCCGCCGATGAAGGCTTTGCGCCGCCGGCTACGGCTATTGAGCAGGACGTTGCGGCATCCTGGCAGGAGGCACTGCGTCTGGAGCAAGTCGGCCGGTATGATGATTTCTTCTCGATTGGCGGCGATTCGCTGGCGATTATTCATGTGCTTGTCCTGCTGAAGCCGCAATATCCGGAACTGAAAATCAATGATTTCTTCACCTTCCGGACGGTGGAAGCTCTATCCCTGCGGATTGAGCAGCTGCGGGCGGAACAGCCTCAAGGCGAGGATAGCTCAGCGAAGCGGGCAGCCGGACCGATTGTGCCGCTTAATGAGGAGCCTCCGATTCCGGAACGGGGAACGGAATGGACGACGCATGGCGAATACGTTGAGTCTAAAGCTTTCTTGTTAACGGGAGCAACGGGTTATCTTGGCGCTTATCTGCTGCATGAGCTGCTTGAGCAGAGCGATGCGAAGGTCTATTGCCTCGTCCGTCCGGGTATCGACTCCGGTCTGGCCCGCATTCAGGCGCATATGGAATATTTCTTTGGCCAAGCTGGCAAGGAACGCATCGAGGAGCGGGTGATCGCGGTAGAAGGCGATCTGGAGCAAGAGGATCTGGGGATTTCGGCCGAGACGCGGCAGGAGCTTCTGGGTACGCTGGATGCCATTATTCACAGCGCTGCCGATGTAAGGCATTTTGGCGAAGAAGAGCAATTCGCGAAGACGAATATCGCGGGTACGCTTGCCCTGATCCATCTGGCCAAAGCATGCGGGAAGCCGGTGCGTTTCCACCATATTTCCACGCTGGGCATTCCGGAGGATTTGGCGTTAAGCGGGCAATGGGAAGAGGTATTAAACGAGCAGACGTTATGGCCTGATCTGAAGGTAGAGAATCTGTACACGAACAGCAAGATGGAGGCGGAGAAAGCGCTGATGTCCGCGGCCGAGGAAGGGCTGAACGTAAACATCTACCGGGCAGGCAATCTGTCCTCCCATTCGGAGAGCGGCCTGTTCCAGCGGAATATCGACAGCAATTCGTTCTACCGCATGCTGAAGGCGATGCTGCTGCTCGGCAAGGCGCCAAAGGTGCAGTGGGAGGTTGACTTTACTCCAATCGATTATGCGGGTAAATCAATCGTAACGCTTGCGCTGCAGCCGGCTCACTCGGGACGATTGTTCCATATATGCAATCCGGAGACCATTCCGTATGCCAAATGGGTGGATCTTATCCGCAATTACGGTTATGCCGTAGAGCTTCTGGAGCAGGATGCTTATACCAAATGGCTGTTTGATTCATCCATTCCGAAAAACGCGGATGGCGTCAAGCTGGCGATTGCCCAGCTGGAAGGGGACGGCGCGAAGGATTCCGGGTACCGCTACGGATGCGAATACACGTATGAAATTCTGCAGGAGCTTAACGTGACATGCGCCGCGCCGGACAGCCGATTTATAGGGGCTATGCTGGATCATGCCGTGAAAATCGGTTACTTCCCGAAAGTGTTGGTAACGGCTTGATAGGAGGTCATCGAGAGATGACTATCATAATCTCGTACGTTGGAATTGTTCCAATAAAAAGCGGCTGACAGGTTAGAACGTAGAGGTTGCGTTGGATTTACTCCCGTTTTGTCATTGCTGTATGAAATCCACTGTAGCTCTAATTCGTTCATGTTAACCTGATAAAATACTTAAAGGGCAATCCCGTGACGGGATTGCCCTTTGTTTGTTCGGGATGGTTGCCTCCAAGCCCGGGATGTTGTTGCGGCGGTGGTCATTCAAGCCATGCTTTAAGACAACGTATAGCTTAACAACGTTCCGTTTGCGGCCGGAAGCCGGTTCACGGTTGAATCGTTAGTGATGAAGCCTAGGCGGATGGTGCTGCCCGGCGTTAAACCAAGAGAAGAAAGAGGGACTGCGACTTCAATAACCGTATCGTTGCGGACATACTGGGAGGCGCTGAGCGTAGAAGCCAGGCTCCAAGTCCAGCTATTGCCCGTTCCGCTGTAGGCGAAAAGGTTCTGATTCTCCAGCAGGGTATCCACGCCGCTTGTTGCCCAGTTCGCCGGATTATAGCCGGAAGACGCGTTATTATCCGTGTTCAGATAGAACTGGCTTTTGGCGTTCAAGCCGCTGCCTTGAATAAGCAGATACAGGTTGGTGCCGTCGTTTTTCGCTTTCATGGCGGTAATGGTGCCGCCTGCGCTGCCGTTTAGTGCCGGAACCGGTCCCCAGTCGCTTGCGCTGCCGTCGATTGTTATCGTGGTAACGGCCTGAGGTGTCGCGCTGACGGCGGTTGATTTGGCGGATTCATTATTG
Organism: Paenibacillus glycanilyticus; assembly: GCF_051200795.1. Classification (NCBI taxonomy): domain Bacteria; kingdom Bacillati; phylum Bacillota; class Bacilli; order Caryophanales; family Paenibacillaceae; genus Paenibacillus; species Paenibacillus glycanilyticus. Next base: position 6,007,000 of record NZ_CP195155.1, on the reverse strand, counting down.
CTTGTATCCACGGCGCTGATCTGGAACGAATAGGAGGTGCCGTTGGTTAGTCCGGTAGCGGTATAAGTCGTTCCTGTCACGGGGGTGGTATTTAACTTTGTTGTCCCCCGGTAAAGGTTGTAGCCCTGCAGATCGGATTCGGCGTTGGCCGACCAGGTTAACGTGACCTGGCCGCTGCCTGCGGAAGCGGTTAGACCAGCCGGAACGGAAGGCGCTGTCGTATCCGGCGTTGTGCCGCCTCCGCCGGTTCCGCCGCTGCCAAGCGTATAGCTAGGCAGAGCGCCGCTGCTGCCGGGCAGCCGGTTCACCGCCGAGTCGTTGCTGATATAGCCGGCCCGGATGGTGTTTCCGTTTGCGAGGTTAAGCGTACTCAGCGGGATCGACAGCTCAACGACATTGTTGTTGCGCTGAAACTCGGCGGTGCTAAGCGTACGGACTGACGTCCACGACCAGCCTGCGCCGTTGTTGCGGTACACGATATTGTTCTCGATCATGTATTCGGCGCCGCTTTCCGCGCCGGAGGTGTTCCAGCCGGCCGCGTTATAACCGGTCAGCGGGTTGTTGTCCGTATCGAGGAACAGCTGGCCTTTGACATTCAGGTTATTGCCTTGGACAAGCAGGTACAGCTGACTTGCGGTATTGGACGCCTTAAGCACCTGCACATCGGAGGTGCCGGAAGCAAGCGCGGGGATTCCGCTCCAGTCCGAGGCTGCTCCGTCAATTGTTATTGTCGCTTGCGTAGTACCGCTAGGCGTTACGGATACGGCAGAACTCAGCGGAGACTCCTGACCGGCATTGTTCACCGCGGATACCTGGAAGCTGTAGGCCGTGCCGTTTGTTAAACCGGTATTGGTGTAAGAAGTTCCGGTTATCGGAGAGCTGTTTACTTTCGTGCCGTTCCGGTACACGTTATACCCCGAGAGGTTCGCTTCCGTATTGGCGGTCCAGCTTAAGACGGCCTGGCCGTTGCCGGCAGTTGCGGTCAGTCCGGCAGGAGCAGCGGGCGCAACAGGGGCAGCGGGAGTGGCGGATACCGCTGAGCTGAGTGCCGACTGGACGCCGTTTGCATTCACGGCTGCAACCTGGAAGCTATAGCTGGTTCCGTTAGTCAGACCCGTTGCGGTATAGGATGGGCTGGTCACAAGGGTGCTGTTAAGCTTGGTGCCGCCGCGATAGACGTTATAGCCTGCCAGATTGGACTCGGAGTTCGGGCTCCAGCTTAAGAATACCTGGGAGTTGCCCGGTGAGGCCGACAGTCCGGTTGGAGCGCTTGGCACGGCAGGCGAGCCCGGAACGGTAAATTTAACAGACGAGCCGCCAAAGTTGGCTGTCCGGAACCACATCCAGATATCCTGCCCGGCAAGCGAATCCGGGAAAATATAGTCCGCGTCGAACATCAGCTCAACCGAATTGCCGGATTGCTTCGCGATTACCGGCCATCCGTTGTTGCCGACGGTTGTGGACGGGAACTTGAACACGTCGGCCTGCCCGCTTACATGCGGGGCGAGGTACACCTTGTTCATGTTCTCGAAATAGATGCGGGAATCCGGCGTAATGGGCCAGGCCACGCCTTGCCAGCCGGTTGCTCCTTTTTTGTCGTAATCGAAGTAGAGCATTTCCCCTTGCATGTTTATCGCAGATAAGGCATCAATCTTCATCAGGAATTTATCGCCGGCGAACTTGGCGTACACCTTCGTTATGCCTTTGGCGTTGCTGCCCGCCGGATCGCTGTAGATTGGCGTTTCGCTGGCCCAGTCCGAGAACTGCCCGTCGATATTGAAGCCGCCCTGCAGATCGGTCGGATGCATGCCGGCGAGCGAGGAAGAAGGCTGGCCGCTTGCATCCAGCCAGTTTTTCGCGTCTTGGTACATATTGGTGAAATTGGTGGCACCGCTTACGTCGTAACCCATGTAGTGGCTGTTATTCACGATTTCGTTCATCCATTTGTTCGTGCTTGCGGAAGGAATCGTAAAGTTGCAGATGATGATGTTGAAGCCGTCCGGCTGATTCGCCTGGGCGTTCATGTAGTCTTTCCAGAAGCCTCCAAAGTTGTCGCGGCTGCGGTAGGTAGGAGAGGCGGAATTGGTGTTCCAGTTGTCTGCGAATGCCGCGTTCTCGTCATAGAATTTGGAGCCTGACGTGATGTAGGGGTTGTAATACCAGGATTCGGTTAGGAAAATGTTAATCGCATGCCGATAGCGCTCGGCGAATTGGGAGGTGCCTTCGTCCGGGTTGAAATACCAATAGCCCCGGTTCGCCGCGACAATCTTGGTCGGGTCAACGGCTTTGACCGCTTCGACCAGCTCAACCATGCCTTTGGCCGTGAAGCCGAAGTTGCCGCGCGGACCCCAGGAGGTGGTTGGGCCTGCGCCGCCGATCGGATCCGGCGTATCGACGGTATCCAGGAACACGCCGTCGTACCCGGCATCATGCTCCAGCTTGTCGGTCATGAAGGTAATAAGCTTCTTCCACGTCGGATCGCCGCCGTTTATATAGCCGCCTCCGTAGGTTTTGTTCTTGTCGGCAACGCCGTCCCCGGTTTTCCAATACCCTCCGTACATATAGCGGGAGTCGTTCACCCAGGTTCCTTGCTGATCCAGATACCAGGGCATCAGACCGTTATTGCTCCAGCTAAGCAGATTGCCGGTAGAGGAGTAGTCGTTCGCAATCGAGATGCCCGCGTAGCTGTTGTAACCGGAATTATAAGTGCCGTCCGGCGTTGCGCCGCCTTCCACGTTTATGTAATTGCCGGAGCTGTTGTAATTCCAAGGATTAGGACCGTGCAGCGGTCCGCTTGGTCCGCTGTAATCCGCCGGAAGCAGGCCGACGTCCTTGCCGTTCTGAATCGTCATATCGCCGGTAAAGCCGGTAAATACGCTGGAGGTAGCCAGCTCGCCAACCGACATATAGGCCAGCACGATGACATCGTCGGCCGTACCGAGAATGCCGTCAACGCCCCGTTTTACTTCGTTAACCTGATTGGGGGTAAACGTCTCGAAGTAGAATTGGTTCTTTGCGACGTTAATGATGCGGATGGTAGGCTCAAGGATCACAAGATCGTACGTCTTTAACGTATCAAGCTGAGTCTGGGTTGCGGTATTGGTGCCGTACCAGATCATAACCCGGCTGTATTCGCTGAGACCGGGTACTTTGCCGTACAAGGGATCTTTGCCGATGGCGGCGTGTGCGGACGGCGCGAGGCCGGGAGCGCGGAATGTCGGAAACAACAGCAGCAGGACAAGGGATGCGGTGAGCATTCGGCGAGCCAAACGATGGAAGGCTGTAAGCAAAATAGTCACTCCTCTTTTTTTGAACTGTATTCCGTCTGAAAATTCGGACAAATCACCTCCTAAATCCTTGCATAAATTTGGCGCAAAAAATCAAGAGAATTAACAAGGCAAATGAAATGCTCATGCACCAACGAGGCCATTATAATCGAGCATTTACAGGAATACAACAAATAAATTCATAGTTTCCTAAGAGACAGGCTCACTGTTTCAACGATTAGTGCCCTTAAAGGATGAAACGATTAGTTATTAGTCAGATAAAATATTTGCCGCAAACAATATAAATATTTTCCTAAAAATGATTGAAATTTGTGTAAATATTTACTAGAATGAGGGGCAACAAGCGTCTAGCGCTTATACAAACAAAGGAGGCTGCGATTGGCAGAGCAACGTCTAGGGGAGAGTTCGTCGAGAATCGCTTCAAACGGAAGGACAAACCGAAGGGATGGGGAAACGATGGGCAAGACGGGGAAAAAGTTAGCGTTAACGGCATTGGCGGCAATGATGGGGGCTCTTCCGGCTGCCGGGCTGCCTGCGACAGCTGCGGAAGCCGGTTCCGGTGCCTCGCCGCTGTACGGGAATTTCGAGGATTGGAATGGCGGGCACACGAATCAGGAAACGGCTAATAACCGGATGGAATCCATTAAAGCCGTTAATCAGGACGGCAAGCTTTATGTCATGGCGAAGGGAAGTGGGATGAACCGCGCCAAGACGCTGTACATAAATGCCGATAATAATGCGGCAACGGGAGCGAATATAGCCGGGTGGAGGGATTCTGGCGGCATTGATTACAAGATCGAAGGCGATGCGGCATATGCGTACGAGAATGGAAATTGGGTGCAGCGGGGACAGGTTGTGCTGAAGGATAACGACACCGTAGCGGAATACGAGATTGACCTGACGGCGCTTCCGGCTGCCGATCCTGCCGGCAAAATCAAGGTGGGCCTGTTGTCGGAAGGCTCGATGCTGCCGGAGCTTGGCGAGTTAATGGTCCCTGTGCAGCCTTCCTCCTCCGGCGGCGCGGCGCAAGCGGCTCCTCCGCCTCCAACCAATCTGGCCATTGACGGGGATGGTGCCGAATGGGCTGACGTACCTGAGCTGCTCCGCAGCACGGACGGGAAAACGACGGTGAAATACGCGGTATCGTCGGATGCCCTGCACATGCTGATCGAGGGACGCATCGACAACGGCGAATTCCCGGATTTGTGGGAGCATCTGCTGATCGACGTTGACCGAAAGCCTTCGACCGGCAATGCGATGTGGGCATGGGCGGGCACGCTGGGCTCGGAATATCTCGTCCAATCCGGTTTTCTCTATGAGGCAAACGGAAGCGGCGGCTGGCAGGAGGCGGCGACCGGACTGAGCTATGCCCGTTCCGGAACGGGTGATGCCAAGACGATTGAATGGACGCTGCCTCTTGCCGACCTGCATGCCGGCGACGCAAAGTCGGTTCATGTTGCTTTTCTAAGCAATAATTACGCCATGCCGGATCCGGCCGGTGATCCCGCGGAGATTAGCCTCATGGCGAAGCCGCAATTAACGGTGGACGGCGATCCCTCGGATTGGGCGGGTATTCAGCCGCTGACGGTTACGGCGGACGGGCTGACAACCGTGAAAACATACGTGACGGACGACAAGTTATTTGCACTCATTGATGGCCGAATCGATAATGCCGAGTTCCCTAATCTGTGGGAGCATCTGTTCCTGGATACGGACAAAAATCCTTCCACCGGTACCTCCAGCTGGGCGTGGGCGGGCAAGCTCGGCGCCGAATACCTGGTTCAGACGGCCATTCTGTACGCCTCGAACGGAAGCAGCGGCTGGGATCAGACGCCTGCGGTATTCCCTTATGTCAGTGCGGGAACGGGCGATCATAAAGTGATTGAATGGTCCGTGCCGCTTAGCGAGCTTGGGATTACCGATGAGCAGTCCATTCATGCCGGATTCCTGAGCAACAGCTATGCCGCGCCAGATGCAAGCGGCGATCCGGCTGTCATCCAGCTCCGCAGCAGCGGTTCTTCGATAACGGTAGACGGGGACGACAGCGATTGGAGCGGGGTGGAGCTTGGCGCCGCCGCTGGCGGTTCCTCCTATGTGCTGGACGCAGTGCAGGACGAGCGCAAGCTGTACGTCCGGGTGAAGGGCAAGAACCTCGATCTGCGTAACGTCTATTATCTGAATACGGATGGCGATTCCGCTACGGGAGCGTCAACCGGCTTATGGACGGAGGGAGGCTTCGATTACAAAATCGACCGGGGGACGTTGTACGAATACAACCAACAGAATGGCTCCTGGGAGGAGAAGGGTCCGGTTTATCTGGCTGTAACGGACGATGCGATTGAAATCAACGTATACCTGGATCAGCTGGGTCTTGATGAACCGGCTCCAATCAAGCTTGGCTATGCTAACCGCGGCATGCTGCAGCTGCCGATGGGCGGCAGCGCGCCGCTGACCGTGGACAATACGGTGCGGACGCAGGAGACGGCAGGCGTATTTTACCCGCGCCAAAGCTTTGAGCTGCTGAACAATCCTTTTATGGGATGGGTGGCTTGGGCGAAGGATTCTTCCAAAGCGGACGGCACTCCGTATCCGCAGCAGCACAGTCTGGTGTATGCGGGGATTTCGTGGCGGGAGCTGGAGCCGGTAAAAGGGCAGTTCGACTGGGCGGGCATCGAGCAGAAATATCAGTTCGCTTATTGGGCTTCGCAGGGCAAACGGATCAATCTGCGGATTGTAATGGATACGCCTACGGCCGACCCGTCTCATAAGGATATTCCGGATTGGCTGTACGATGAGCTTGCCGCGGAAGGGAATGCCGGCACCTGGTACGATACGCAGGAGGTTGGCTCCGGCTTTAGCCCGAATTACAACAGCGAGACGCTGCTGGCCGAGCATGAGCGGATGATTGCAAAGGTAGCCGAGCGGTATGACAATGATCCGCGGATTGCTTTCGTGCAATTAGGAAGCCTGGGTCACTGGGGAGAGTGGCATACGTGGCCAAGCGGCTCCGGCGTGTTTCCGAAGCTGAGTATTTCCGATCAATACGTTCAGCACTACCTGGACGCGTTCAAGCATAAGCAGATTGGCATGAGAAAGCCGTTCCCGATCGCAAGCGAGCAGCGGACCGGATTGTTTAACGACGTGTTCGGCATCAAATCCAGCACGGACGAGTGGGTCGGCTGGACGCAAAACGGCTGGTCGGGCATCGGAGAATTCGTGGATAATCCGGCGGATGCGGCATCTGCGCAAGCGGCTTCGGCAATGCCGGACTTTTGGAAGTATGCGTACTCCGGCGGAGAGTTTGCCAACGGCAACCCGGAAAGCTGGCTGACCGATGATGCCGTAATGGAATCTTTGCGCCAGATGCGGGTCAGCCATACCTCGTGGCTTGGTCCGTCTTCCCCGGCGCGCACGGCTTACGGAACCGACATTCAGTCGAACATCGAGACGATGCAGAAAATGATGGGCTACCGCTATGTTATCGAGGCGGTTAAGCATTCGGACTCCGCGGCGCACGGAACATCGATTTCCTTCGAGACGGTTCTAAATAATAAAGGGGTTGCTCCGTTCTATCAGGATTGGAAGCTGGAATACAGCCTTGCCGACGCCAACGGAACAATCGTGTACAAAGAGCGGCAGAATACCGATCTGCGTACGCTTCTGCCGGGCCGGCATGTGCTGGAACAGCAGTTGAATTTGCCAAGTACGCTTGCGGCAGGCAGCTACAAGCTGCTTATTGCCGTCATCGATCCGGCTACGGATTCTCCGGGCATGGAGCTGGCAATTGACGGGAAACGTCCGGACGGAAGATACGGGGTTGGCAGTCTGACGGTAACCGGCTCGTCCGGCAGTGCGGGCAGCGGGAACGGCTCGGCGCCGGCGGCGGATGACGGCAAGGTTCAGCGCCTGAACAATCCGGTTCTCACGGACGGTAAGCTAGCTGTTACGCTGCTTACAGGCAAAGAGAAACTCGAGGTGCCTCTTCAGGCGTCGGCTCTCGTGGATAATCCGTCCATTGTTGTTTCGGACGGGAAAGTAAGCTGGGAACTGCCGGGTTCCCTGCTGGCCAAGGCGAAGGAGCAGGCTGGAAGCGGCGCGGCTTGGCTGACGATTACGGTTAAGCCCGGCTTGGATCTGGCTTCCTATGCAGCGAAGGATAACGCTGCGGCACAAGGGATCGGGCAGGCGGTTTCCTTTGGGCTTGCGGTAACTACGGCTACGGGGGAGAAGACGATTGATTTTGCGGCTACGCCCGTCAAAGTGTCCTTGAAGCCCGATTCGACGGATGTAAATGCCGTTAATCTTTACGGTATTCAGAATGAACGGTTAAAAGCGGCCTCTGCGAGCTTCCGTAGCGGAGTATTAACGGCGCAAATAACAGCCCCGGGGACCTATCAATGGCTGAATTACGAGAAGGTCTTCCGTGATGTCGCGGCAGGACATTGGGCGGCGGACGCCATCGAAGCGCTGGCGGCCAAGCAAGTGATGCAGGGAGTAGACCGCGATAGGTTTGCGCCTAACCGTTCCGTTACCCGGGTAGAGCTTGCCGCCATGCTTGCAAGAATACTGGGGCTTGGGACGGTGCCGGACGGCGGAACGCAAACGCCGTTCCGGGATGTTCCGGCACAGGCTTGGTATACGGAGGAGTTGAAGGAAGTTTTGGCAGCGGGATTAATGAATGGTTACGGCGATACGTTCCGGCCGAATGCGGAAATCACCCGTGAGGAGCTGGCTGTTCTGGCGATTCGGGCTGCCGCTAAGATTTCCGGGGAAGCAGCTGCGGTAACGTCACCTAATCATGAAGACGCAAGCTATCGGGATGCGGAACAGATTAGCGATTGGGCCTCAGATAGCGTAATAAAGGCGAAGCAGCTTGGTCTATTGATCGGCGATGAGGACGGCCGGTTCCGTCCTCGGGAAGGCGTGTCGCGCGCTGAAGCGGCAGTCATTACGCTTCGTTTGATGGAAATGCTGTTGAAATAAGAGTGTGCACGAGAGACTGCCCGGAAATGCTGGGCAGTCTCTTTTTGCCCCAAGAATGTTTGGTAGAAAATTCTTGGCGAATTTTGCTTAAAGTACATTTAATTTGGCGCAAATACTTAAACTAAACTTGACTTATCGGTGTCATATTTCCAAATTTTGTGGAGCGATATGTTTAAATATTTAGCAAAAAAACCGCGTTATTACTGAGGAAAACAAATAAAAAAATTTTGGCGCAAACATGTCAGGTATTTTACCCAAAAATTGTTGACTTGTCGTGAAGGCTGCGTTATGATCAGAACATGAAAACGACTACTCGCCATGAGTTGTAACGATCCGGATCATATTTGGCGCAAAATTATCGATGGAGAGTGTAGACATGGAAAAACTGAGAATGGCATTTATCGGCGTGGGAGATATGGGCTCGCATCATTGCATCGGCTTTGATCTGCTGCCGGAATGCAAGGTGAATTATATTTGCGACATGAACCAGGCAAACGTGGACCGTACGCTTGCGGAGCTGAAGAACAGCAAGCCGGTTATCGTAGCCGACTATAAAGAGCTCTTACATAAAGAAGACATCGATGCGGTTGTCATCAGCGTGCCGAACTATTTGCACCGTGAAGTAGCGGTCGCTTTTCTCGAAGCCGGCAAGCATGTCTTTCTGGAAAAACCCGTTGCCCATACCCTTGAGGACTGCAACGCGATTATTGAGGCAGCTGAGGCAAACGACCGCATTCTGCAGATCGGCCTCGTGTACCGTTACTCCAACGTATACCGGAGAATGGCCGAGGAGCTTGAGCGGGGCCGCCTTGGCGACGTAAAGCTGATGTGGTGCAAGGAGTTCCGCGATCCGTTCCCTCCGACGGAATGGTTCTATGACAAGAACAAATCGGGCGGCGCGCTGGTCGAGAAGGACTGCCATCACTTTGATATTTTCAACTGGATGATCGGCTCGAAGCCGGTACGGGTATTCGCAACCGGCGGACAACACGTGATGAAGCAGGGGCAGCCGAACCTGATTACGAACTCCTACAGCCACTATCCGGCTAAGCCAATCGAAGATGTTTCGATCGTCGACCATGCCTGGGTAACGATTGAATACGAGAACGGAAGCAAGGCGAATCTTGGCCTCTGCATGTATCTGAAGCCTCGCAATTTGATGGGGGACGGCCTTGAGATCGGGCTGATCGGCGAGAACGGCGGCCAGATGGTGGCGAAGAACGACAAGACGATCGACATCGTTGGCGGACAAAACTTTACCCGCGATCATCTCGATATCGACGTTACCTCGGACTCTATCATGGGCGGACATACCGGCGGACAAACGCAGCGGATCGAATTCGTGAAAAGCGTGAAGGAAGGCAAGCAGCCTTTTGCCTCCGCTTATGTCGGCAGAGACGCGCTCCTGGTTGCGCTGGCGGCGGAGAAATCCATCGTGGAAGAACGCTATGTATACGTGAACGAACTAATGAAGTAAGGGGGTGCCCGGATGAAAAGCAAGCTGAGAAGATACGACACACTTATTTTCTTCTTATTTATTTCCCCTTGGATAATCGGATTCTCGCTCTTTTTCCTTGTTCCTTTCGGTACTTCCGTGTTTTACGCGTTTACCGATGCCCGCCTGCCGGGCGCGGCGAACTATAACTTCGTCGGGTTATCGAACTTCGTGGACATGTTCAATAATCCGATCTTCAGCAAAAGCTTGGGGAACACGGCCTACTTCGTCATCATTGGCGTTCCGATCGTAACGGCGGGCATGCTGCTGCTGGCCTTGCTGCTCAATATGAACGTCAAAGGCATCGCCCTTTACCGGACCTTTTATTACTTGCCGACGCTGGTGCCGATCGTGGCGACCGTCATCATCTGGCGCCTGGTCTTCAACTCGGAATTCGGCATTCTGAACGCGGGGTTGTCCGTGTTTGGGATCGGCAAGATCGACTGGATGGGCAGCGAAGGCTTGATCAAGCCGGTTATTATCCTGCTGCAGGTATGGATTTCGGGAAGCGGGGTTCTTATCTTCCTGGCCGCTCTCAAGAACGTGCCGAAGCATCTGTATGAAGCGGTTCTCATCGATGGGGCTAACAAGGTTCAATCGTTCTTCCGCGTGACGCTTCCGATGATCAGTCCTTCCATTCTGTTTGTTGTCATTATCCAGACGATGTACAACTTTCAGATGTTTACGGAAGCGCTGCTGCTGACGAAGGGCGGGCCCAATTACGCGGCGTACACCTTTGTCTATAACATCTACAAATCGGCATTTACGGATTTGAAATTCAGCATGGCGATGACGCAGTCCATCTTCCTGTTCGCGCTGATCTCGCTGGTTACGTTTGTTCTGATGAAGCTGTCGAAGCGGTTTGTCTATTATGAAGGCGAGAAATAGAAGGGGGATACAAGATGACTACGTCTAACAGACGCGTGATGAAGCAAACCGGCAAATACGCGCTTCTGACAGCCGCGCTGGTGCTGTTCGCGGGACCGCTCGTATGGATGCTGTCGACGATGCTCAAGACAAAAGCCGAAACGTACAAGGTTCCTCCGACGTTGCTGCCGGAATCGCTCAACTTCGAAGCGTTCAACAGGCTGTTTGATGTACAGCCGCTGATGTGGAGGTGGATCCAGAACTCCTTCGCCATCTCCGCGCTTGTGGTGCTTGGCGCGGTATTGTCCAGCTCGATCGTAGCTTACGGCTTCTCGCGTTTTTCAACCAAATACAAGGACCGGCTGTTCCCGATCGTCCTGATGACGCTGATGATCCCGCCGTCCATTCTGATGATCCCGTCCTACGTGCTCTTTACGAAGCTGCACTGGGTGGATACGTGGCTGCCGCTCATCGTTCCGGCATGGCTTGGCGGCGCGTACTACATCTTCTTGTTCCGGCAATTTTTCATGACGATCCCTCAAGAGCTTGACGAAGCGACTTATCTCGACGGAGGGAACCGGTGGACCGTGTTTACGAAGGTTATCATGCCGCTGTCCAAACCGATTGTCGTCACGACCGTAATCTTTGCTTTCGTGAACTCATGGCTCGATTTCCTGGGACCATTCCTTTACATCAAGAGCAACAACATGTTTACCCTCAGCGTTGGTCTGCAGCTGCTCATCGGCCAGACGAGTCAGGATTTCCCGGCGCTTGCCGCCGGCGCTTTTATCAGCATTGTGCCAATCGGTCTGCTGTTCCTGTTCGCGCAACGCTATATCGTTGAGGGGGTGGTGCTCACGGGTTCGAAGGGGTAAGGACGATAGGGAGAACAACACGGGCAGGCATAAGATTTTCAATACTGCTGTTTTCAAAATAATCTAAAGGGGAACTGGATATGAAAACAAACAGAAAGTGGTTATTGGGTCTTTTTACGCTGGTATTATCCATGACGATTATTATCTCCGGCTGCGGCAGCAGCAACAATAATGGCGGTTCGAACACCGCGGCAAACGGCGGGCAAAGCGATAACGGCAGTGCCGAGCAGACAGAGAAGCCAGCCGAGCCGGTTACGATTACGTATTCGCAATGGGGAACGGCGGAAGAGCTGCAGCGTACGCAAGAGCTTCTGGACAAATTCATGGAAGCCAATCCGAGCATTACCGTTAAGCTGGAAGGCAAGGACTGGGGCAGCTATTGGGACGGTCTGACGGCTAACGCCGCTGGCGGCACGCTTCCCGACGTATTCAAAACCAGCTACGCCTTTATTGAGAAATATGCCGAGCTTGGCATCTTCAAAGAACTGGACGGTCCGCTTGCGGACAACGGCTTCGACTTGAACAATATTGACCCAAGCCTGCTCGGTCTACATAAATACAACGGCAAGCAGGTATCGCTTCCGATCGACGCGAACGTTATCGTCTGGTATTACGACAAAGCGATCTTTGCGGATCCGAAGAAAAATCCGAAGAACGCGCCCGTTCCTTCCCTTGAACCAACATGGGATGAGATTATCGACATCGCAACTAAGCTGACGCTCGACAAGAACGGCAAGAACCCTGGCGAAGCCGGCTTTGACGGCAACAACATCGTGCAATGGGGCATGTCCGTATCGCCTGGTTCCTCCATGGATTGGTTCCTGGAGCCGGAGCTGTGGTCCAACGGCGCGAAGCTTGTGAACGATGACGGATCGCTTGCCCTGAATACCCCTGAAGCACGTGAAGTACTGGACTTCTTTATTGACGCAACGAAGAAAAAAATCAATACAACGCCTGCGCAAATCGAAGGTCTTGGCGGCCAGGTGAACCTCGGCATTACAACCGGCAAGGTTGCGATGAACCCGGGCGGCAACTGGAATACAACCAACTTCAAGGAAGCTAAGGTAGATTACGGCATTACGTACCTCCCGAAATTCAAAGAAAACAAAACGGTTGTACAACCGGCCGGTATCGCGATTTCGAGCAACACGAAGCATGAAGAGGCAGCTTACAAGCTGCTGGCATGGCTGGCAGGTCCTGAAGGTCAAACCGAGCTGGCGAAGCAAGGCTACTCGATTCCGGCGAATAAAGCGGCATCAGACGCTTATATCGCAACCGCAGGCGAAGCGAATAAAATCTTCCTCGACGCGCAGCAGTTCGGCATCATCTCGCCGTTCACGGTGAAGAAGACGGATCTGGTATGGACATACGGCGAGCAATCGCTTAAGAATCCGCTTGCCGGCGACGGCGACGTGGATGCGGCCATTAAGGATCTGGAATCCAAGCTGAAATAAGAGGGTTAAGGAAAAAGCGGGGGAAAGAGGCGTTTGGTCGCTTCTTTTCCCTTTTTTGCTTAGGCCTGAAAGCCTGAAATGACGGTGTTTCTTGACTATTGATGAATAGGGCTATACAATAGAATTTGCCGCAACTTTTGCGTTGTTGCCGCAATTATAGAGAGCATATATTCGATATAGGAACAGAGAGGAACGTATGATGGCCAAGTTGAAGGATATTGCAGAGCAGGTCGGGGTATCGATCTCGACGGTATCGCGGGTCATGAAGAATGACTCCACCCGTTCCGTCAGCGAAGAGACCCGTAAGAAAATTTGGGAAGTTGCGGAGAAGCTCGGCTACAAGGCGAACCGTGCGGAGAAGCTGGGCAAATCCGATAACAAGCTGATGGTTCATATCGGCTGTGTCGTTGCCATTCCTCAGAACAAATATAATAATCCTTACTTCTCCGTTATTCTGGAGGGTATCGAGAAAGCATTGACGGAGTCCGGCCTGCGGCTGGATTTTGTATACAGCATCGAGAATCAGCAGGATATCCAGCAGCTGCAGTCCCTCGTGAAGGAGCACCGGATTGACGGCATGATTATTGTCGAGCGGATTGATGCGGATGCGTACCAGTGGATCAAGCAGAACGTGAAGGCTGTTGTTGGCGTGGATTTGGCGGACAGAACGATTCCGGTCGTCTGTTACGACCGCGAAGCCGCTGCGAAGGAAGCCGTGCAGCATCTGATTAAGCAGGGACATAAGCAAATTGGCTATATTGGCGGTCCGGAGCTGAACGATCCTTTCCGTCAGGAGAAGCGATTCCTCGGCTACCAAAGCGCGATGCGCGAAGCGGGGCTGGAGCTGAACGACAATTGGATCATCGACGTGAAGTGGGATGTATCCCTCAGCTACGAGCTGACCAAGCAGGCATTCGAGAAAAAAGGCTATTCGCCAACCGCCATATTCGCGGCCAGCGATATGATGGCGATTGCGGCAATGCGCGCCGCTTCGGAGCGCGGTCTTCGCATCCCGGAGGATATTGCGGTCGCCGGCGTCGATAATATCGAAATTTCCGAGTTCACTTCGCCGCCGCTTACAACCATTCATGTACCCAAGCTTGAGATGGGGATGTACGCGGTGAAGCTGCTGCTCGATTATTTAAATCATCAATACTCGCTGCCGGTGCGCATGACGATTCCTTACCGGATGGTCTACCGCCGCTCTTCCGAGTCTCAGCAGCCGGCTGTCAGCAGCGTGCAATAAAAGAGTAAAGGCGTCCTAAAGTCATCGTTGATGGCTTAAGGGACGCCTTTTTTTATGCGCATGGCATAGAACTCTGCAAGTAGAACTGCGCTCCGCCTGGCCCTATGCACACTACGCATGTAACGGTATAGCTGCAAACGCGGAGTTACGTTGCACGAAGTGCAGGATAATGGCCCAAAACAGTGGCTGCTGATGAGATGGGCTGCATGGAATGCAGTATATTGTTCGTAAGGAGCTCAGATAAACCGTTTTTCCCATGATATCCTGCACTCCGTGCAGGATATGGCTATTAGAGAGCTCCAAATGTACGATTACACTGCATATCGTGCAACATAAACCAAGGGATTGCTCACCCCTGCGCCCGGGCCTTGGCGGTGCGGGCGTAATCGGACGGCGGCATGCCGGTCGCCTTCTTGAAATCACGCGAGAAATAATGAATGCTGCTATAGCCGAGCATGGCGGCAATCTCGGTCATGTTGTATTGGTGCTCGCGGATCATCGTTTTTGCTTCCTCGATCTTGAGCTGCTTGAAGTAGTCCATCGGGCCAATGCCGGCCTGCGCGTGGAATACTTCCTTGAGCCGGCTTTTCCCCAAATGAAGCTCCTTGCACAGCCTGTCCAAGGTCAACTGCTCGCCCAAGTGTCCGCGCATGAAGGAGATAATCCGGTCGGCCGTCCGCTGCTCGGCTTTCTCCGTCTGGAAGGAGGCAGGCTTGCGCGCGGATTGCCGGTCGGCATCCTCTTGCTGCCTGATCAGCTGAACGAGCAGGATCTCCAAGTAATTGCGCATCGCCTGCTCGCTGGCGAAAGGGGCGTCCTCCCGGGTAACAAGCTCGTGAATATCCGACTTGTCGTAAGGCGGTTCAAAGGAATAAAAGCCTTCCTGCATAAGTAATGAGAGCAGATTCCGATCTTTTGTCCCCAGCTGCAAGATCCGGTTCTCGAAGCTTTCCATGCACGGGGAAGCGCACTCGAATGATAGAACGAACAGATTAGGCGGCTTATGCTGGCTGCCGACCTTCACCGTATGGAATTCTCCGGGCTTATGGAAGATGATCATGCCTTGCTCGAGCTGATGCGTCTGCTCATCGGCTCTTACCTCGACGGTTCCCTTGTCCACGTAAAGCAGCTCCCAGAAGTCGTGCTGCTCTCCCTCGAACACGTAGCCTTTCGCAAATTCAAAGTAATGGAACGAAATCAGCTTGCGTACCGCAAGCATTTCTTTCAGCGTATGGCGAGTGAATTCCACCTTCGGCTCTCTCCCTTTTCATGTCCGTTTGCACTAATTATAAATCCTTTTCGCCCTGTGCAAAAGGTCCGGCTGATTTGCTAAAGAAGGGCCTGGCGGCGGGCTTTATAATGGCAATATAAAGAGCTAAAGGAGGCTGCCCAACTTGAAAAAAGGGATTAATATTTGGTCATTTCCGGCAGGCATGAGCATAGAGGAAAGTATTGAACTGGCGAAGGATGCGGGCTTTGACGGCATCGAGCTGTCGCTGAACGAGACAGGCCCGCTGAGCCTGGAAAGTACAACGGAAGAAGTACGCGCAATCCGTCAATTTGCGGATAACACCGGTATCGAGCTGTCGAGCCTGGCAAGCGGCTTGTATTGGGACTACCCGCCGACCAGCGAGAATGAGCAAGTGAGCTCGAAAGCGTTTGACGTTGCAAGAAAGCAGCTTGAACACGCGGCTGCGCTGGGCGTGGATTCGGTGCTAATTGTGCCTGGAGCGGTCGGCGTTGATTTTATCCCGAATGCGCCGGTCGTTCCTTATGACCGGGCGTACGACAATGCGCTGGCTTTCTTCACGAAGCTGGCGAAGGAAGCGGAAGCGGTGAAGGTAGCCGTCGGCATCGAAAACGTATGGAACAAGTTCCTGCTGTCGCCGCTTGAAATGCGCGGATTTATCGACGCGGTTGGCTCCGAGTACGTTGGTTCTTACTTCGACGTAGGCAATGTTGTTTATTCCGGCTACCCGGAGCATTGGATCTCGATCCTGAACAAACGGATCAAAAAGGTGCATTTCAAGGATTACCGCAGACAAGCGGGCGGACTTCACGGCTTTGTGGATCTGCTTGCGGGTGATGTGGACTATCCGGTCGTGATTCAAGCGCTGGAAGCGATCGGCTATAACGATTACGTAACGGCGGAGATGATCCCGCCATACACCCATCATACGAAACAAATCGTGTATAACACTTCGGCTGCAATGGATGCCATTTTGGGGAGGACGGATCGCTAATGCTTAAAATCGGACTGATTGGACTTGGTTTTATGGGCAAGACCCACCTGGAGAACTACCTGCGCCTTGAAAGAGAAGGAGCGCCGATTCGCGTCGTAGCGCTTTGCGACGTGGACGAAGTGAAGCTGAACGGCGGCGGCAGCGGCGGCAATATCGATACTTCCTCGGAGAACGCGATCGATTACGGCCGTTTCAACAAATATACGTCGGTTCAAGCGATGCTGGAGAGCGAGCAGCTTGATGCGGTGGATATAACGCTGCCTACCTTCCTGCACCGCGATGTCACTACCCAATGCTTAAGCAGCGGCGTTCATGTGCTCTGCGAGAAGCCGATGGCTATGAATGCGGAAGAGTGTGACGTCATGATTGCGGCTGCGGAAGAAAGCGGTAAGCAGCTGATGATCGGACAATGCCTGCGCTTCTGGCCGGCTTATGTCTACCTGCAGGAGCTCGTCAGCAGCAAAAGGTTCGGCGATGTAACTAGCGCGTACTTCTACCGCGGCGGCGGCACGCCATCCTGGGGACCTTGGGTACTGGTGAACGAAAAGGGCGGCGGCGCTTTGCTCGATATGCACGTGCATGACACGGATGTCGTGAATTGGCTGTTCGGGAAACCGGAAGCGGTATCGTGCTACGGCAGAAACGTGATCGCGGGAAGCGGCTACGATATCGTCTCCACGCATTACCGTTATGCGGATAACAAGATTGTATCCGCCCAAGTGGACTGGACGTTAAATGGCGACTTCGGCTTTGAGATGGGCTACAAGGTTAACTTTGAGCACGGCAACGTGCAGTTCGACGGCGCTTCCGTCAAAGTAAATCCGAATGACGGAGCAGGCTTCACGGCCGAGCTGCCGGCTGATCAGGGCTATTACTATCAGCAAAAATATTTCATCGAAGCGCTTATTCAAGGCTTGCCGCTGGATACGGCTACTCCGGAGAGCACAAAGGGCAGCATCGAGATCGTAACGGCGGAGCGGGAATCGGCGGATCAACGCGGCGCTTGGATTGCCGTACCGTAAAGGATCGCCATGCCATGAGCAAACAGCATGAGTTTTCATTTGCAGCCGGCGCTGCCGGCTATACGGATAAAGAATGGCGGGCGCTGCCACCCGCCGAGGTTGCTTATCAGCAGTGGCTTCATATAGAGCAGCCACCCGAGACGGAGGTCCGCGGCGTATACGATGAAGAGGCGCTGCATCTGCAGTTCAGGGTTTACGAGGAATCGCCGGTCATGCGGCATAGACAGCATGGCGATCCGGTCTATCAGGACAGCTGCGTGGAGTTTTTCGTTCAACCGCTGCCCGCCAGGGATTCGCGTTATCTCAACTTCGAGCTGAACGCCGCCGGTGTGCTGCTCTTGGAGATAGGGGAGAACGGCGGCTCGAAACGCAAGCGGATACTGCCGGAAGCCGCAAGCCAGTTCGGCATACGTACGGTCCTTGGCTTATGGAATCCCGAATGCCGGAGAATGTACTGGGAGCTTAACCTGCGTATCCCGTTTGCTTTCCTTAAATATTGGTTTCCGGATTTCCGGGCGGAGCCCGGTGCCGTGATGAAGGGCAATTTCTATAAATGCGGCGATCTGACGCCGGCCCCTCATTACTTGAGCTGGTCGCCGGTTCAGTCGGATACCCCTAATTTTCATCGCAGCGACAGCTTTGGAACGCTGGTATTTAGATAAGAACGTTTAAAAACAGCGGTGCCTTGCACCGCTGTTTTTTTGTGTTTTCTCGGAAGATTTCCGTTCATGTCTAGTTAAATATACACGACCTGCCGAATTAGGTTCATTAAATTTTCGTAAAGTTATTCACATAGTTACACACATATCAACGGGCTGATTACACGGGAAAATTAGACTTTCAACAGCTTTCATCCACATATCCACAGGTCGTTTTATCCACACGTGATTAATTATTAAGCCCCTTAATTTATCACTTCCGCCTCAAAAAGAAAGCGTCTACAATAGGGGGCATCAACCCAAACGAACGTGTTGAACCATGGGGAGGACCGGTAGTGGGAGGAGAAAACTGTTTTTTCCAATAAGGCTTAAGTTTGTCATCCTGCTCTGCGGGCTGATTACAGCGCCTTTTCTGATCAGCGGCATTATGACCTATTTGCATATTTGCGGGGCATTCCTGCAAGGAATTACCCCGCAGGAGGCTGGTATTCCGGAGCTGCAGGCAAGGCTGAGAGAGCGAGGCGCTATTCTCGATTAATGCTTGCAAAATAGGAAAAAAGCAGCCGAGTCGGCTGCTTTTTTTGCATGTGATTTACGAAGTAGGATAAACGTTGAAGCTCCACAACAAGGGATCGCCAATGCTCGAGTTATCGTTTAATTGAACAAGCTGAACGGACATCTGATAATTGCCTTCAACGGTCAACGTGCTGATTAGCGAAATATCGATTCCGCGGCCTGCCAGATCCCAACCGCCTGCCGTACCCGTGCCCGTATCGGATAATCGCAGCAGGGCTGATCCCTCGTTGTTTGTTTCGATTAGAACCGGATCTCCATGCTGAGGCTCTCCCTCCGCAACATGCGGGCCAACGTAGATACGCATCCCCTGGCCTGCAACCGGTTCGTTATCCGGTCCCGTAAAGGAAAACCGATAGCCGACTTCAGCTTCATCCGCAAGACCGTATGCGTTTGATTGGAACCTCCACAGTCCTTCGACATTCTGATAGAATTCCACTTGCTCATAGTTGAAAGCATACGCGGCATCCGGAATAACGGTAAGCGTACGGGTAAAGCTGCCGAGAACAACCGGATCTCCATCGATTACCTTCAGTAATTCGGTCTTCTCGGTATATTGTCCGGCGTCCTTTAATGACGATCTGTAGCTGATCAAGCTGTCTTCCCGATCTAGCAGCTCGGCAAGCGTATAGTTCTCGTCATAGGATTTGCGTAAAATAAAGCTTCCTTCATAGTTCGATTCAACGACCGAATCGTTAAATTGCACCGGTAGTCCGGTTACCGGCTCACCATCCTTTTGCATCGTGACTTTAACCTGAACCATGGTATCCGGATCAATATTTTCTGTTGTGAAATAAAGCGATTGGA
Organism: Paenibacillus glycanilyticus; assembly: GCF_051200795.1. Classification (NCBI taxonomy): domain Bacteria; kingdom Bacillati; phylum Bacillota; class Bacilli; order Caryophanales; family Paenibacillaceae; genus Paenibacillus; species Paenibacillus glycanilyticus. The sequence continues at coordinate 5,987,489 of NZ_CP195155.1, read as the reverse complement.
CATAATTATCGCTGCCCGCGCGAAGCTCCGTAGACGCGTCATCGCTGTAATGGATCGCAACCTTTGGCGTTGCGGGTGGTTCCGGCGTGGCAGGCGGAGTGACGACCGGTGATACAGGTGTGACTACGGGCTCTGTTTCATTGGTTACAAGCTGCCCGGCTTGCAGCATCTTCATGAGCAGTTCCGCTTGCTGTTGAGCTCTCTGAAATTCCGTCTGCTGCAAGTCCGAAAGCGTATTCTGCAAAGCGGCTTCCGCCAATTTCTTTGCCTTTTCCATCGCTTGTTTGTTCGCTTCCTCTAGTTTTTTGCGGGTTTCTTCATACTGTTTTTTTATGTCCTCCAGTTGAGACTGAAGCTGCTCCTGGCGCTTTTGCTGCTCCTCAAGCTTTGCTTTCTGTTCCTCCTGAATTTTCTGAAGCGCCTTCTGGCGTTCTGCTTCCAGAGAAGGGTCGAGACCCGCTGTTGGATCCATTGGTTTCACGGTGCCAAGATCCAGCTTGTTGCCGCTGTCGCCAGACTTTTTGTTAGCCTCTTCAATTAGTTTGGTTAACTCGTCGTTGGGTAGCTTGCTTTGATTCTGCGCAACCTTGGCGATATTGCCGAGCAGCTGGTCTAAGTTGTTCTTGATCTTATCCAGCGCCTCTTGGTTCGTCACGCTTGGAGTGCTTGGGGTAGTTGAACTGGTGGCAAGCAGCTTTTTCAACTCTTCCAAGTATTGAGCATTCTCTTCGTCAATTGCGGCCTTGTTCTTAATGATGGCTGCAATAACGTCAGGAGAGGCATTTTGTATCAGATCGTTTAAATTCACTTGGCTAACATTCTGATTAAAAGAACCTGCAGGAGGAAGCGCGCTAAGCGTAATTTGCTGGGCAGGCAGGATTAACGTTGGTATCGACGATTGCGGCATCGTAAATTGCGTTGCCGAAAAGTTTCCAGCCGATTCTATTTTACCGCTCGCAAGAACAACCTCCAAAATACCGGTTACGGGATTAACGGAAGTATAGAACTGAGTGCCTCTAACCGCGTTTGTTACCAGCCCGGTCTGTACCTCGAAACGGTCAGAAGAATGAGTCAGGGTCGCTACATGCGAGAAAATATGTCCGGCAAGCAGGTTTAGACGAGTGGTATTAATTCCGTTTGCGCCCCTAAGCTCGGTTGCGGCCAGCACGGTACCCGATCCAACGGTAATTGCATCCCCTTTATCCGGCGTGCGCAGCTCGGCTGTCGCTTTTGCCTCCGTTGAGAGTACGGCGCCTTCCCCAAGCTTCATGCCTACGTAAGCATCAACGGTAAGCAGGCCGCCAAAGCTCACCTTCGACACGCCCCGGAGGGCGGTAATTTCGAAAAAGCGAGGAGTGTACGCCGCATCGGCTGTTGAAGCTGCGCCGGATTCGGCCGCATGCTTCAGATCCCGGATGATGACGAGCTTGTCGCTGCCAGCCCATTGCACATCCTTGCCCATGATTTCAGCCATAAGACGAAGCGGAGCAATAACTCTGTTCTTCACGATATACGGCGCAACCTCCGCGGTCAAAACGCGCTTATCGCTTCCGGACGTTTCAATCACAACGTTCCGGTCTCCGGGGGTAAGCCACACGGTCCGGTTATCCTTTTTCATTTGAATTCTGCCGTTATCGCTTGGAGCAAGGGTGAAACCAAGAAACTCGCCAACTGCCCGCAGCGGCAGCATGACTCTTCCATGCTTGACCTGCGGAGCAACGTCCGAGGCAAGCAGCTTATTGCCGTAAGCGACGGCAATCGAACCTTTCTTCCACGAAGAGGGAGGGGAATAGCTGGTCCACTCCCGGACTGCCGAATTGTTGGTGTCCGCAATCAACAGCTTACCGCTTGCCGTAATGGCCGCATCCGACGGCGTGTTGAAAAGAGCCTCGCTCTCAATGCCGTCGGAGAAACCGGCTTGTCCGCTTAATGAACCGGCAACCGTTGTCACTTGGCCATCCTTCAGTTGGCGGACCGCGTGATTAAGCGCATCCGCAATGATAAGGCCGGAGTCTTTGGACCATGCAAGACCCCGTGGGGAATGGAAACGCGCTGCTGAAGCCGACCCATCCGCAAAGCCGTAGTCGGCATAAAGCGCTCCTGGCTGGTAAGCGGAAGCCGAAGGCCTCGGACCCGCTGCCGTTGTTACGGTTCCTTTTGAGAAATCAATATAACGAATCGCTTGATTGCCGGAGTCGCTGACATACAAATTGCCTTTCCCATCAAGCGCCAGTCCTGCCGGCTCATTGAACTGGGCTTCAGCCAGTGAGCCATTCTTGTAGCTTCCGGCAAACGAGGCAACGCCGGAACGAAGCTCTACAGCGCGCGAAGAGGCCGCGCCGATTGTGGTCACATCGCCTTGCGGGCTGATCCGTCGGATAACATGATTCAGCGTATCCGCTACATACAGCGTACCGTCCGCGGCAACAACCACATCCTGCGGATGATTAAAGAAGGCCGCGCCGCCTTTGCCATCCTTCAAGCCTTGAACACCATTGCCCGCAATCGTGGTTACGTTGCCGGCTGCATCAATTTTTCGAATGGCATGATTGCCCGCGTCGGCTACGAATACATCCCCGGCCGCATTAACGGCAAGTCCCGCAGGCTGGTTAAAGAACGCCAGCTTGGCTTGTCCGTCCAGTAAACCGCCAGCGGGAAGGCCGGTGTCCGCACGCTTATCGGACAAGGAAGCGCCGGCATAAATCTCGCTATGGCCGCCGGCAATGCGGCGAATGACATGATTAGCAGTATCCGCTGCCAATATAGATCCATCCTTCAACTGCGCAATGCTGCTTGGCTGGCGGTATGCATCATCCAGTTCCGCGAGTGCGATCCGGTCAGGTCCGCCGGCCAGCGATTTCGTATCGCCCAGCGGCAGTCCGTTTCCGTTCATTCTTTCTGCTGCAGTAGCTTCCTTGGCAAAGCCTATGCCCGTAAACATATTTCCAATTAGTAGAATAATAACGGCAATAATGACAAGTTGCCTTTTATACACGAATATCCCCCCGATTCAATATGAAAATCCATATTAATTCTACCATAAACTACTATATTTAATAGGTTTTAATGCTTAGGTGGCTAATGAATTTTTTGGGTACGGATAAATTATTTTACGTTGACTATGTTTCGTTATCCGACGCGGCCGCCCTTAGCAATAATGGGACGGCCGTTTTCTATATTTTCCAAGGTGTGGTAAGGTAATCATAAGAACGGGGTCATTATTGAACAGGAGGGAAATGATGAGAAAGAAGGGCATGTGGATTGGTGGGGCTATAGGCTTGCTGCTGCTTGCCGGATGCACGAATTCGGAGTCAAACGAACCCACGCCAACACTAACACCAACACCAGCGGTTAGTGAACTTGCTGAAACGCCGGTGCCAAGCATAGAAACGCCAGTAGAAACGGATGACGGATCGGTTAACGGACAATTGGAGCTGAGCCGTCTGGAGAACGTATTTGCGTTCGCGGACGAAACGGGGCAGCAGCTGATTACGATTCCAAGCGAAAACGGGGACGAAGTCGAGGATCCCGAGCAGTTTGTCACGGCTGTCGGAAACGGCGGGGACCGCGTTGAGATCGAGTATGTCCGCCGACAAGAGGCCAATGATCAGGATACCAATAGACAGTCGATCGACAACTTCAACAATATGGCGGGGGATATCTATAAGATAAAAGGCGAAGGGATACTTCTGCCGAATAAATCGTATCTGCTCGCCAAGGAAGGCGTCGTCAGCCAAGATTCCCTCGTTGACATAACCAGCGCCGAAGACGGGCAATACGAACAAGCCGATTCCGACACGATAGCCCGCGTGGAAGGATTAAAGGGCAGAAAAGTGACGTCGAGCAGCATACTCTCCGAATCGGATCAAGAGAAGGTAGCCTTGTTTGTATTCGAGCGTGACGGAGACGACATGCTGGCAAGCATCGCTTACATCAATGACGACAAGGTGCTGTTCAAGGATTTCCCCGCAACCTATAACGAATCCGGTACTTGGCGGGTAGACGGCGGCGACGACCCTGGAAGGTTCGAAGTACTGTTCCTGGCCCACTCGGATGAAGGGGTGCTGCTGGGGATCGCTTGGGCGGGTGCCGAAGGCGAGAACTTGTTTGTCTTGCAGGAAGCGGACGGTGCACTGGAGGATACGGATCTTAAGGGCGGAAGGTATTGGTCGCCTTCATAACCATTTTGTTGTAGAGCAGCCGAAAGGCTGCTTTTTTCAATACATAACCTTTTTTCATATAGTACCTAGGCGATACATGATCTATCCGCTAATTAGTCTGGGAAAATAAGTATACTTACGAGCGGTTGACAAGAAACCATCCCGAACGTAATATACCTATAGGGGTATACGTATTACACTCGAACTCACATCCCGGCGGGCAAAGCAAATCAATATTTATTTTTCATAGTGGCAAAAAACCTACATTTTGAGGAGGCTACAACATTGCTTGATATTAAAGTAAATCAGGTGCTGGATTGCAAAGGCTTGGCATGTCCGATGCCGATTGTCAAAACAAAGAAAGCGATGGATCAGCTTGAATCCGGTCAAGTGATAGAGGTTCAGGCAACGGACAAAGGTTCGCTTGCCGATATTCAAGGCTGGGCGAGAAACACGGGCCATCAATATTTGGGAACTGTCGAAGAGGGAGATTTGCTTAAGCATTATCTCCGTAAATCGAGTCCTAATGAAGTGAAGGAAGAGAAAAAGCATCCTCTAACGGCGTCCAACGAAGAACTTTTGAAGAGGCTGCAAGCGGCAGAGAACATAACGATTCTCGATGTGCGGGAGTCCGCCGAATATTCGTTTAATCGCATACCCGGTGCCGTATCTATTCCGCTTGGCGAGCTGGAAAATAGACTAGGTGAACTGAAGCTGGAGGATGAGCTGTATGTCGTTTGCAGAACGGGCGCCAGAAGCGATTTGGCCTGTCAGCTGCTCGCAAGCAAAGGCTTCAAGCAAGTAAAGAATGTGATACCGGGCATGTCGGAATGGACGGGACCAACGGAAAAGCTGTAAACAAACAACCAAATAAACAAACAAACCCAAAAAACGGAGGTTATCTAATATGAGCACTAAAGTAGCGATTATCGCAAGCAACGGCGGAATGTTTGACGCATACAAGGTTTTTAACATTGCAACGGCATCTGCGGCAACGGACGCAGAGGTGGCTATTTTCTTCACCTTCGAAGGCTTGAACCTGATTCACAAGGAGATGCATCGCCAGCTGCCGCTTCCGGCAGGAGCGGAGCATTTTGCGGAAGGCTTCAAGCAAGCCAATGTTCCGGCTATTCCGGAGCTGCTTGCAATGGCGATGGAAATGGGCGTAAAAATCATTGCCTGCCAAATGACGATGGATGTCATGAATTTGAAAAAAGAAGATTTTGTAGACGGAATCGAAGTCGGAGGAGCCGTTACCTTCCTCGACTTTGCCAAGGACGCTAACGTTTCTTTGACTTTCTAAACCATAATCCTAATTTTATATTCTCCTAAGGAGGCTTCAATAATGACGGATACAACAATTGAAAAAATGACAGCGAAAGAGCTTACCCGCATGGTTCTCGATAAGCAGGATTTGTTTATTCTCGATGTGCGCAACGAAACGGATTTCAACGATTGGAAAATCGAAGGCGACAGCATTGAAATCATCAATATTCCTTATTTCGAATTGCTGGAAGGCGTTGACGATATTCTTCATCGCATTCCGGAAGGCAAAAAGGTTCTTGTTGTCTGCGCGAAGGAAGGCTCTTCGAAATTTGTGGCTGAACAGCTGGCGGAAGCAGGCCGCGGCGACGTATTTTACCTCGAAGGCGGCATGAAATCGTGGAGCGAATACCTGGAGCCGGTAAAGATCGGCGAGCTGAAGGACGGCGGCGAGCTGTACCAGTTCGTGCGGATTGGCAAGGGCTGCTTGTCTTATATGGCTGTATCGAACGGGGAAGCCGCGGTGGTCGATGCGCTGCGAATGACGGACGTTTTCGAGCAATTCGCTAAGGAGAAGGGCGCGGTAATCAAGCATACGCTGGATACGCATCTGCATGCCGATCATATATCCGGAGGCCGGAAGCTGGCCGAGACGACGGGCGCTACGTATTGGCTGCCGCCAAAGGATGCGGAAGAGGTAACTTTCGGCTACGAGAAGCTGGAAGAGGGCCGCGATATGACGGTCGGAAACACAACAATCCGGATTCAGCCGGTCTATTCCCCTGGCCATACGATTGGCAGTACGTCCTTTATCATTGACGATCAGTATCTGTTAACCGGAGACATCTTGTTCATCGAATCGATCGGCAGACCCGATTTGGCTGGCCAAGCTGAGGATTGGGTGAGCGATTTGCGGGAGACGCTTTACAATCGTTATAAATCCTTGTCGGAGAATCTGCTGGTTCTGCCTGCCCATTTCGGCAAGATCACGGAGCTTGGAGAAGGCGGAAGAGTCATGGCGAAGCTGTCCGATTTGTACCTTAGCAACCCCGGTCTCAACATTGCGGAAGAAACGGAATTCCGCCGTACGGTAACGGAGAATCTGCCTCCGCAGCCTAATGCTTATCAGCAAATCCGTCAAACGAATATGGGGAAAATAAATCCAAGCGAGGACGAGCAGCGCGATATGGAAATTGGCCCTAACCGCTGCGCCGTTCATGATAAATAATAAGGGATAATCATTCATTCTAGGAGGATATAAACATGAAAACAGATCTTACGGTAGATACAAAGGGTATGGCATGTCCGATGCCGATCGTAAAAGCGAAAAAAGCATTGGATAGTCTGCAGGCAGGCCAGGTTATGGAGGTTCTGTCTACGGACAAGGGCTCGGTAAACGATTTTCAAGCGTGGGTAAAGCAAACGAAGCATGAGCTGCTCAGCTACGAGGAAGACAACGGCATTTATAAATTTTACGTTCGAAAAATTTAAATCATAGGAAATAAGCGAATACGCCTTTGCGCATTCGCTTATTTCAAGCCGTCATAGACGATGGTAACGCCAAGCGTGCAGTAGGTTTCTTCTTTGTAGTGTCCCTGCGGGCAGGATTTAGTTGTGCAGGCCGTATTCGACACAGCTTGAAGCTTATCGTCGCAAACAGGGCATTTATCTTCAAACCAGCCTTTTATTTTGCCGAGCATCATTATACCTCATTTCATATAAAATTACTCGGTTTTAGTATAGCTTCTTTTGTACGCTGCGTATACAGGTTTTTTGTGCATAAAATGTTGTCTTGGAAGGAGGGGAACAATGGATACTCTGCTCTACATCATCATGGCAGCCCTTGGGCTTATTGGCTCCTTCTTTTCAGGTTTGCTTGGTATCGGCGGCGCGATCATTAATTTTCCGCTGTTATTATATGTGCCGCCTCTGTTTGGTGCCGCATCCTTTTCGGCCCATGAGGTTTCTTCAATAAGTATGTTTCAGGTGTTTTTCGCCTCGCTTGCCGGCGTACTCGCCTTTCGCAAGAAGGGCGGCGGCGCGCAAGCGGTTCTCCATAAAGGGCTTGTTGCTTATATGGGGAGCAGCATTCTCGCAGGAAGCTTGATCGGCGGCTTCTTATCGGGAATGCTCGACGGAAACATGATTAATTTGATTTACGGAATCCTTGCCGTGCTTGCCATTATCCTTATGCTTATTCCCCGCAGAGGGACGGAAGAAAAGGCGGGGGATCTGTCCTTTAATAAGTTTATCGCGGTAGGAGCTTCATTCCTTGTAGGGATTGTGTCCGGCATTGTGGGAGCGGGCGGGGCATTTATTCTGATTCCGATCATGCTGACGGTGCTGAAGATACCGACGCGAACCACTATAGCGTCCTCACTTGCCATTGTGTTCATTTCGGCGATTGGGGGAGTAGCCGGCAAACTAACCGGCGGAGGGATCCCTCTGTGGCCTACGGTGTTTACCGTAATCGGCAGTCTGATCGGGGCGCCGCTTGGTTCCAAGGTGAGCTCCAAAATCAATGTGAAATTGTTGAGATACGGTTTGGTCGTGCTTATTGCGTTTACGGCTGTGAAGACGTGGTTGACTATCCTGTAATTGGAGCGAATGCAGCTATTGCAGAAGAGGTTTTTTGACATTTATAATACCTATAGGGGTATTGGTATACAGAGAGAATAATAAGAGAATAATAAACCGAAAGGGTGTCTGAATCAGGACATGGCAGAAAAAACGACGATTGTTTTGTTTAGCGGCGATTTGGATAAGGCGATTGCGGCTTTTATTATAGCGAACGGGGCAGCGGCCTATGATCATGAGGTTACGATCTTTTTCACGTTCTGGGGTCTAAACACGCTTCGGAAAGACGAGGTCGTCAAGACGCGCAAAGGTCCTCTGGAAAAAGCCTTTGGCTGGATGATGCCGCGAGGCGCCCGGAAGCTGGGGTTGTCCAAAATGAATTTTGGCGGCCTTGGACCGCAAATGATCAAGCATGTGATGAAGAAGCATAATGCCTTATCTCTGCCGCAACTAATTGAGCTGGCTCAAGAGCAAGGCGTTAAGCTTGTCGCCTGCACGATGACGATGGACCTGCTCGGTCTGCAAAAGGAAGAGCTTATTGACGGACTGGAATACGCAGGCGTAGCGGCTTATCTCGGAGATGCGGTTGATGCGAAAGTAAATCTTTTCATTTAAAGGTGTTAGTATAGAAGAAATTTGCTCTATACTATACCTATACCGGTATGATATAGAGAGGAAGATTGAAAATGGATTACAACTATACAGATGCGATGAAAACCAGATTAAGAAGAATTGAAGGGCAAATCAGAGGCGTGCTTCGTCTGATGGAGGAAGGAAAATCCTGCAAGGACGTTGTATCGCAGCTGTCTGCGATACGAAACGCATCGGATAAGGCGATTGCACAGATTGTCGCGGAGAACCTGCAGCAGTGCATTCTCGCTGAGCAAGCCGCAGGCAATAAGGATACGAGTAAAATTGTACAGGAAGCGGTAGAGCTGCTGGTAAAGAGCCGCTGATGCTTTCCGATCGAATATGAGAAAAGGAGAATCGTTATGGCATTTCAAGTAACTAAAACGATTGCGCCGGCAGAAGTGGCCGAGAAGCTTAAGCAAGGTGAGCCATTGTATATGGTGGATGTCCGCGAGCCTAACGAGTGGGCGGAAGGCCATGTTGAAGGAGCAAAGCATATTCCTCTTGGCCAGCTTGGCGAACGGCTGCATGAGCTCGACTCTTCCGCGGAGATCATTATGATCTGCCGCAGCGGCAACCGAAGCGGACTAGCTTGCGAATTATTAAGCGAAAAGGGCTTTAACGTTGTGAATATGACGGGCGGATTAAACGCCTGGACAAGCGGGCTGGTCTAATGAGTTTGGGGACCCTTATCAATATTGTCATTATCGTGCTGATCGCATGGTTTGCCTATACCCGCATGAAACCGGCCAAAGGCTTGAGAAACCTGAATGCCGAAGCGTTTAAGGAAGAAAGCGTTAAGTACGGAGCGATGATTATTGATGTCCGGGAGCCCGGAGAATTCAAGGGCGGATTTATTCCGGGCGCACGGAACATTCCCTTGTCTCAGCTCTCCCGCCGACTTGGCGATATTCCGCGGGATAAAACGCTGCTGCTCTACTGCCGTAGCGGGATGAGAAGCAAAAACGCGGCCGCAGTGCTGCGCAAAAACGGATACAGCGATCTTGCCCACCTGCAAGGCGGCATTAGCACATGGAAGGGTAAGCTGTCAAAATAATAGCGAAATGGCTGTCGGGTTTCCCCGACAGCCTATTTTTGTCCTATGCTTGTTCTCGCCGGCTTTGAAGAATACAGCCGTTTACGCTTGCTTATTACCAGCCGAAGTCGAGCGTTTTACCCGTCTCCGTGTACGTCTTAATGTTGCTGAGCATCATCCACCAGTGCTCTTTCGAATTCGCAAAGGAAGGGTGATCCGGTGTCCATTGATCATTAACGAGCGTCAGCTTGGTGCAAGAGCCTACCGTCTCCAGAGTGAAGGTCACGCGCGATTCAAGCTCGGCATGATTGTCCCTGTAAGAAGGGCCCGGATGTTCCAGATAGCTGAGCACTTTGCTCGGGTCCGCCTCCAGTATCGTACCGTATACATGAACCGTATTCTCGCCGTCCGCTCCGGGGCCAACGTATTCGAAGGAGGAGCCAGGCTCCAGGGCAGAGTTCAGGACAGTTCCGAAAAAGGTGCTCCGGGTTCCTTCGGGACTGACAAGCGTCTGCCACACCTGATCGGGCGAGGCGTCAATATAGAATACATAGTTAAGTTCCATCTTTAAGTGATCCTCCTAAAAAAGAATTCCCACAATAGGTTCTTCTATGCTTGTGGTAAACTCATTATAGATGAGGCCTTTTTCTAAGTATTGTAAAAACGCGACAGGAACAGGAGTGAAGGGATGAGCCAACCGCAAACCCGGCCCAGCATGGGCGTTCTCGGATTAAACGGAGCAGGGGACCAATTCCGGCTGGAACGTTATCCGGCTTCGGAGGTATTGTCGCCTTTTATCAAGCATTACTGGATGGTTCAGTGGAATCTGGAACAGAATGATTCCTATTGGCAGCATGTTGTTCCGAATCCGTGTGCCAATCTGGTGGTAGAGCAGGGCAAAACCTTTTTCTACGGGCCAGGCAAAGAGAAGTTCTCTTATCTGCTGAGCGGAAGCGGAATTGTTTTTGGCGTGAAGTTCCGCCCGGGCGGACTTTATCCGTTTGTGAATAGAGAGCTGTCCGAGTTGACGGGAAGACCCATAGAGGTGGAGACCGTGCTTGGAATACAAGGCTCGGAGCTTGAAGAGCTTGTACTCGCCGAGCAGGATCATGACCAGCGGATGATTCAAGTGGTCGAGCGGCTTCTGACAAAGAGGCTTCCGCCTTATGATGAGCAAATTACGCTAGTCAATCAGATTATCGATTATGCGGCCGGCAACCAGGGTATAACCAAGGTAGAGCAGGTCTGCGAGTTTTTTGACATAAACATCCGGAAGCTTCAGCGATTGTTCGCCAAGTACGTCGGAGTAAATCCGAAGTCGGTGATCCGGTTGTTCCGGCTGCAAAATGCCGCGGAAGCGATGGACCTTGGGCAAGCCCAGGATTTGGCCGGGTTATCGGTTGAGTTGGGTTATCACGATCAGGCGCATTTCAGCAAAGACTTCAAAGCCGTGATAGGCCGATCACCCGAGCAATATTTATCGAATGTTATCCTGTAAGGTTTAGAGCAAAGGAGTGCTGGCAATGAAGAGACAAAAGCTGCTTATCGGCGGACGAGAGATCGAGACGGCAACCTATACGACGCTTTATGCGCCTTATTCTAAGGAGGCGATTGCCGAGATTGCGGACGCCGGATTGGCGGAGGCGAATCTGGCTATTGAAGCTGCGGTAGAGGGCAAGGCAGTTATGCGTAAAATGCCGGCCCACAAGCGTGCCGCTATTCTGGAAAAGCTTGCGCGGCTGCTGGCCGAGCGCCGGGAAGAAGCGGCGCGGCTTGTCGCGCTGGAGGCGGCAAAGCCGCTTAAGGCTGCATATGCGGAGGTTGACCGTACGATTCAGACTTATCAAATCGCTGCCGAAGAAGCGAAGCGCATTCATGGAGAGACGATTCCTATGGATGCGGTGCCGGGCGGCGAAGGCCGCTTTGGGTATACCGTTCGCGAGCCTATAGGAGTCGTTGGCGCCATAACGCCATTCAACTTTCCTCTCAATCTGGTTGCCCACAAGCTTGGGCCGGCGATTGCGTCGGGGAATACGATCGTGCTGAAGCCCGCGCCGCAAACGCCGCTGTCCGCGTATTTTATCGCGGAGCTGCTTGAGCAGGCGGGTCTGCCGGAAGGAGCGCTTAACGTGATTACCGGCGATGGCCGTCTGCTGGGCGAAGCTATCGTGAAGGATCCAAGGGTGAACATGGTTACCTTTACGGGCAGCGCGGCGGTTGGCGCAAGCATTCGCGCAATGGCTGGCATCAAGCGGGTAACGCTTGAGCTTGGTTCGAACTCCGCGGTTATTATCGATAAGGGCGTTCCTATCGAGGCCGTAGCCGCCCGCGCCGCAGTTGGCGCATTCTCCTACCAGGGACAGGTATGTATTTCATTGCAGCGAGTCTATGTGTTGGCAGATGTATTCGAAGAATTCGTGGAACGTTTTACGGCAGAGGTGCGGAAGCTTCAAGTCGGCGATCCGCTTGATCCGGCAACCGACGTATCGGCATTGATCTCGGAGCGGGATGTCACGCGTGCGCTCGAATGGATGGAGGAGGCGCGTGAGCTTGGCGCAACCGTCGCTTGCGGCGGTAAGGCGGAAGGCGGCATCGTGCTGCCGACCGTATTGCTGAACGTTCCTCCCCATGCGCAGGTATCCTGCAAGGAAGTGTTCGCCCCGGTTGTTCTTGTGAACAAAGTGAATACCCTGGAGGAAGCGGTCGAGAAGGTGAACGATTCCGAATTCGGGCTGCAGGCCGGCCTCTATACGAATGATCTGAAGACGGCGCTAGATCTGTCCGAGCAGCTGCAGGTTGGCGGAGTGATGATTAACGACATTCCGACGTTCCGTGTTGACCAAATGCCGTACGGCGGCATTAAGCAAAGCGGCCTTGGCCGCGAAGGCATTAAGTACGCCATTGAAGATATGACCGAGATGAAGCTGATCGTCTTTAATCGCAGTTAACGGTTGGTTGGTGTTGCCGGGCGCTGTCCTCTCGATGGAGGGCGGCGTCTTTTTTTGTCTGTCCGGCTATTGCTATTGCTGCTGCTACTGCTCTAACGAACCTGTGTATGCTTATTTAGCGGAAAAAGACCTTGTTAAGAATCTAACGAAACATCATATCGTTATTTGGTTGTTTCGAGACGAAAAGATGGGGAAATACGGGGAATAGCGATATGACGTTTCGTTACAAATCCAAAGTGGCTATTTTGGAGAAAATAGCGATATATAGTTTCGTTAGGATCTAATAGCGAAACCTCCTAAGTATTGGGAACGTAAAGGAAGTATATTATTTAAGGAGTGAACTATTTATGACTGAAAAAGGTTGCGTCAAATGCGGAAGCAAAAATGCAAGAACGAAGGAAGTAGCCATGACCGGGACCGGCTTCTCCAAAATGTTCGATATCCAGCATAACCAGTTTCTCGTTGTGTACTGCGCAAATTGCGGATACTCCGAATTTTACAATAAGGAATCCTCAGCTGGCTCCAACATTTTGGATTTGTTTTTTGGGTAGAGGGTTAGAGGGAAAAAAATCGACGGGCTGTCCTTAATTGGACAGTCTGTTTTTCAATTGCAGGAAAATAATACCTGTTCCCGAATTAGTGTTGGAGTAACTAATGAACAGGAGCGTGTATACGTGAGGAACAGTTTTTCTTTATTGGTAGTAGGTGTAAGCCTAATCTGCTGTACTTCCTTTTTGACGGCAGCGGCTTTTCCTTTTAAGAACGAGCCATTGTTTGTAATCGAGCAAAACGGAAAATTCGGGTATATGGACATAAACGGTAAGGTTAAAATTAAGCCGCGGTTCGATGATGCGCATGACTTTTCTGAAGGCCGCGCGCTAGTAAGGAAAGGAGAGGGAGGACAAACAAAATTCGGCTATATTAATACTCAAGGCCAAGTCGTGGTGCCTATAAAATACGATTATGCAATGGACTATCTTGAGGGGAAGGCAGCTGTTGTTACATACAAAGGGAACGACGTCATTGATACTTCATACATTGATAAATCCGGTAAACAGTTATTTTCCATTGGCGATTTTTTATCGTATGGCTTTACAGAGGGAAGAGCGGCTGTTATCACCAACTATATTGGTTTCGGCAAAGAAAAACCGCGTTTGGGCTTTATTGACACTGAGGGAAAATTTACAGTTCAACCTCAGTACAAATATAACTTCTCGGATGGCATGTCGTACTTTCAAGAAGGCTTGGCGGCCGTTAATAAAGACGAAACCTATGGTTTTATTGACAAGAACGGAAATGTAAAAATAAATTATCGTTTTAACACGGCATTGCAGTTTCAAGAGGGCCTCGCAGCGGTTGAAGATGAGAATGGTAAATGGGGATTTATTGATACGACTGGCAAGTATGTCATTCAGCCGCAGTTCGCAGAAGCAAATTCGTTCCATGACGGTCTTGCCCCCGTGATGCAAGAGGTGAACGGGGAGTCGCTATGGGGTTTTATCAATAAGGAGGGGAGGCTAGTTATTCCCGCTGAATACACCGATGCGGAACCTTTTGCGGAGGGTCTGGCAGCTATTGAGGTAGAAGCAGGCTACAGCGGCAAGTGGGGATTTATCGACAGTCAGGGCAAGCTTGTCATTAAACCGCAATTTGATTATGCGGAGCCATTTCATAATGGATTAGCTAGTGTCCAAATTAACGATGGCTCCGATAATTATGCAAATGCCAGTTACCGTAATGGCTATATTAACAAACAAGGCAAATATGTCTGGAAGCCAAGCAAGTGATATATGGGGAAAGATTCGCTAAGGCGGCCATCAATCCGATGGCTGCTTTTTTGTGCGGAAACTCGCTAAGCAAGCATTATGACTTTCTTCAAAACGAGTAAAATATATTGTAAAACGATAAATGATATGTTACATTCAGAACGACAATAATGAAGTGAGGTGCATGTTTGTGGAACGGGGAACAACGCTCTTTTTGAAGGTGACCGTGTTTCTGATGGGGCTTCCGGTTCTTGCATTGTGTATTTTAGGGTTGCCTGCAATAATGAAAGAGGCTAGGGAAGCTTGGCCGGACAGTTGGGTATATCCGATTATCATCGCGATGTATCTTTCGGCGATACCTTTTTATATGGCTTTGTATCAGGCATTTAAGCTGCTCGGCTATATCGATAAGAACCAGGCATTCTCCGAATTATCCGTGAAGGCGTTGAAAAATATTAAGTACTGCGCGATTGCGATTAGCATTTTGTATGCGGCAGCTGAACCTTTCGTTTATCTCATTGCAGATATGGACGACGCTCCTGGTCTGATCGTTATCGGTTTGGTTATTATCTTCGCGTCTCTCGTAATTGCAGTCTTTGCGGCTGTTCTTCAGAAGCTTCTCAAAAATGCCATCGATATAAAATCAGAAAATGATTTAACGATCTGAGGTGGAATAACATGGCGATCATAATTAACGTTGACGTAATGCTGGCCAAAAGGAAGATGAGCGTGACAGAGCTCTCGGAGCGGGTTGGAATAACGATGGCGAACCTGTCGATTCTGAAGAACGGCAAGGCTAAAGCCATTCGGATTTCAACCTTAAATGCCATTTGCAAGGCGCTGGATTGCCAGCCGGGTGATGTTCTGGAATATAGAATGAGTGAAGACGACACGGAAGATAAAGAGGAATAAAACACAACAAGAAGTTGAGCTGCCGGGATTGTGGTCATAACCCCGTCAAGTAGACATCTATAAAAAGACAACTCTATGCAGCGACCGTTTCACGGTATTCCACCGGGGAACGGTCGTTTAGCTTCTTCTGGAAGCGTTCGTTGTTGTAGAACGAAACGTATTCTTCGACCGCTTGTTCCAATTCAGACATCGTTTGCGGACGAACAAGATAAATCTTTTCCGTTTTAAGATGTGAAAAGAACGACTCGATGCAGGCATTATCATAGCAGTTTCCACGTCTAGAGTGGCTGCCAATGACCCCGAGCTTCTCAAGTTTGCGGTTATATGCGTTAGAGGTGTACTGGAATCCTTGATCGGAGTGCAGGAGAACACCGGTGAGATCTGCTCTCTCGCTTAGGGCGTCGACTGTTTTGGTAACAAGTGCAAGGTCGTTTCGTTCGGCCAACTGCCAGGCAACAATCTCATTGTTGTAGAGATCCAGAATAGCTGAAAGGTATGCAAATTGCTCTCCTACCCGGATATAGGTAATGTCCGTAACGAGTTTAAGCAGTGGCGCCTCTGCAGAAAACAGGCGTTCCAACCGATTGGGATAAACAACAGATACCTGCTTTCCGAAGAAGCGCCGCTTCTTTCGGATCACCGAGCGGATGTCCAGTTTCTTCATGAGCCGATAAACACGTTTATGGTTCACATGCAGTCCTTCGCGTTTCAAGGCGACTTTCATGCGTAAGTAACCAAAGTAAGGGTGTAGTCGGTGGATCGCCATGATATGCCTCTCTAGAAGTCGCTCTTCCTGTATACGAGCGGTTGGATCGGATACCCTTTTCCGCCACTTGTAATAGCCTGCTCGTGATACCTCGGCAAATTTCAGAAGCCAACGCAACGGATACTTTTGCCGCATTCCCTCAATGATCTCAAAACGAATGGCTTTGCTAGTCACTCCCCGTGTAGATTTGGATACCGCTTTTTTAAGTACTCAATCTCCGCTCTTAGGTAAGCCATTTCTTCCTCTACGCTGCTAAACTTAGTCTTCGGTTTACCCTTTCGCGTAGCTTCTTGTACGAAGGGCTGTCCTGCCCGATGTCGTTTGACCCATACCTCAACCTGCGTTTTGTTTTGTATTCCCAGACGCTTCGCGACCTCACGGTACGCCAAGTTGTCCTCCGTAACCAGCCTCACTGCTTCTAGTTTTAAATCTTCAGGATAACTTTTGTTCGTACGACCTATTTTCCCCATGAAAAATCCCCTCCGGCAAACAACTAGTAAGTTCATCTTAACAGATGTCTTTTTCTTGTTGTCTACCGTGAGGGGATAATACCATTGAGGCGGCTTTTTGTTTTTTCTCCCGAAAAGTAATGCAACCAGCAGGAGGATTAAACGCCATAAGAATGGAAGAAATAGATAAGTAAATTTCCGTTTTAAGGAGGAGAATCTATTGATTCATGACAATGTCATTTTATCGTATACGGTAGATCTGCAGAATGAACAAATAGTGATTCATACAAGAGACCAGTCATCCTTAAAGGAAGTTGATATTGTATTAAAAGAAGTAAGTTGCCATCATTTTGAGCACCAGTTGAAAGGCAGTATTGTTCTTGCCATGACCGTATCTAACATTTCCAGTTTTATAGCAGGGAACATTGAAATCCTGCAGAATGGCAAGAATCACGGTTGGCCAACTGCTTACGAAACATTAGACGAGCTGGAGCAAAAGCTGACTGAGAGCGGATATAAATATTTTAATCTTTACTCCTCTTACGGAATGAATGGTTGGATTGTGGCTAAGGATTTGGAGGTCGTTAAGAAGGGCGAGGAGGAATAGAAAGCATGAAGTTTCGCGCTACGATCGAGCTAAGCAAAAAGACAGCCACGGGCATTGAAGTTCCCGCGGAGGTTATAGAGAGTCTTGGTTCAAGCAAGCGTCCGGCTGTTTGCGTTACGCTCGGCGAGTATACCTACCGTACAACGGTAGGATCCATGGGCGGAAAATATATGATACCGGTCAGCGCAGAAGTGAGAGCAGCAGCCGGGGTTGCGGCAGGCGAAGAGGTTGAAGTGAACATAGAGTTGGATAACGAGCCCAGAGAGCTTGTTGTTCCGGAGGATTTCTACGGGGCACTCGAACAGCAGCTAGAAGCGAAGCGGTTTTTTGAGGGATTGTCGTACAGCAATAGGCGGCGTTTCATTCTTAACATTGAGGAAGCAAAGACGGCTGAAACGCGGCAGCGACGCATGGACAAAGCCATTAGCTTGTTGAGCGAAGGGCGAATTCAATAAAAAGTTAATAATGTGAAAGCCCCGTTATCATCTACGATGATAGCGGGGCTTTTTGCTCATTAAGCGTTGGTATCCGAAGTTGTAGCGCTGTCCGTACCTGCTTGATCCTTCGGTTTTGCTGCACCTCCGCGGTGACCGCCATCGCCTTTAGGCTGGAACTCGCCGTTTACGATGCTTTGAGCCTGCGCGGCAGTACCTTCTTTTTTCGTTGCGGCTTCATCGGCTGTCAGCTTGCCGTCGGTGACGGCTTGATCGATTTGTGCATGAATCGCAGTTTCGAGCGCGTTAACTACGGAATCCGTGCTAACTCCTTTCGCTTCAGCGATATCGGCGATTGTTTTGCCTGCCTGCAGCTCTGTTTTCAGTTCATCCTCCGTCATATTTAATGCCGTAGCAACGGTATCCAGGTTCTGTCCAAAACCACGTCCTCCCCTGCGGCCTTCGCGTCCTTGGGCAATTTGATCGGAGTTAATCAGGTTGTCCAGATTTGCGGTGAACTTGGATTTTTCGTCCGACTGGTGTTGTTCAAAGGCGGTTGTCAGCGCCGCTTTCAAATCATCATTGGAAACGCCCTGCTCTTTGGCGATATCCGCAAGCGTGCTGCCTGCAGCAAGCTTCTCATTAAGCGTGTCACGATCAAGCTTAAGCAGAGTAAGTACGGAGTCGGAGACGAAGTTGCCTCCGAAACCGCCGCGGCCATGTTTGCCGTCTATTTGCTTAGTGGTATCCGTCTGAACTTGCGCGGTATTTGAAGGGCTTGTGGTCGAAGTTGTGCTTGATGCTGCAAATGCGCTTAGCGGAACCATAACCGCCAAAGTAGCCGTAATTCCGATTGTCTTTAAGTATTTGTTCATTTCCATTGCCTCCTTAGGGCTTGTAGGTTGTCTTACAGGACCCATTATGGACACGGTACCTTAAATGGAACTGAAATGAATTTAAATAATTTCAACAGGTAAAATGATGAATTCCTTGCTCCGTTGTTAGGGTAATAGAAAATAGATATAATAATTGGATTAAACTCAAAAGGCCGCCCCATGAGTCATAGAAATGACTTATGGGGCGGCCTTTTTTTGTGTTTGCCGACGGCTGTTTCGCTAACGAAACGCAGTATTCTTATTTCGCGATAATTCGCTGATTCTAAAGGCTAACGAAACCTGGTAACGTTATTTAGCGATATCGAGGCTAAAACTAGCTTCAAAGCAGCAAATAGCGATATAGGGATTCGTTACATTTTTAATCGCATCGAATTCGGGCAATTAGCGTGATGTAGTTTCGTTAGGGTTTTAACGCGTCCCGTTCTTATGCTGTACAGGAAGCGGCGCCTGGCAAAGCCGGTTGGTAAAGATGGAGCCCCATACAGCGACGCCAACAAGCGTAAGCGTTGCAAGGACAGATAAGAACAACGGTGGAATGAAGCTGTAGAGCAGGAACAAAGCAACGAGTACGATGATTCCAACCGTATACGATGCCGATACAACACCGGCTGCGATCCGCATGAACAGCATATTGCCAAGCAAATAGAGAGCGGGACCCGCCATAATAACAAGCGCTGTCTTAAGCTCGATATGTCCCGTCGGATGCGCGAGCACCAATTCGTCCGCAACGGCCGACAGGATGATGCCCGCAACCAGAAGCAGATGGGTATACGTATAAGCCGAACGGGCAACTCTGCCCGGGTCCTCGGAATGCGAAATAAAATGATGGCCAGTCTTAGACGTCATGTTGAAATAGATCCACCACATCGTAACCGTGCTGACAAAAGCTGCGGCAAAAGACCCCAACGTGAGCATATCCCATTCGAGCTCGGCGAAGGTTGCCCCCGTAACCAGAATGGATTCGCCAAGCGCGATAATAATAAACAATCCGCATCGCTCGGCCATATGGGAGCCTTCCACATCCCAGACGGTGGTAGGGGTTTTTCCAAGCTTCGGCGTCCAGAAGCCCATCGAAGGAGAAAGATATTCAATGAATAACGCGATGCACCACAAAGCAAGTCGGTTCTCTTCATGCGCAATTCCTCCGGCAACCCAGAAAATTCCAGAAAAAGCCAGCCAGCTGAATATCCGGATAAAATTAATCCGAAGCTCGGTTGAGCCATGCCGGAGAACCCAGACGGTATAAGCGGTTCTTCCCACCTGGAACAAGGTATAGGCACATGCAAAATAAATTCCCGTTTCCTCAAAAGCTTCCGGCAGCGATGACGACATAATAAGTCCCACCAGCATAAGCGCAATAAGCATAAACCGGACGCGTTTCGTTTCCGGATTAAGCCAGTTCAAGACCCAAGCGGTAAAAATCCAGACCCACCAGATCGCCATCGTCAGAATACCGAGATGAATGGCTCCTTCCAGAGTGAAATTTTTCAGAAAGGAATGGGATAACTGGGTAACGGCGAAGACAAAAATCAAGTCAAAAAACAATTCGATAAAAGATACTTTCCCGGAATCAATACTGCCCCTGCTTCGGAACAGCATCGAATCTGCTGTCAACCTCTTCATTCGTTCTCTCCTTTGTCCTGTATTTCCATAGTTTTCGTAGATTGTATCACGGTAGGCTTGAAAAGTCTTGATACAACAATGAAGAAATTGGGTAAATTTGTTCTGAATAGGCAATACTACCGCATGGATAGGAGGGAATACGAATGATATCAAAAGAGCTGTACAAAACTAGCGTAAAAGCGGTTGGAGGCCGTAACGGCCGTCTCGAATCGGATGATGGTCTGCTGGCCGTCAACGTGCTTCATCCGAAGGAGCTCGGAGGACCGGGAGGAGCAACCAATCCGGAGCAGCTGTTTGCGGGCGGTTATGCCGCATGCTTCGAGAGTGCTCTGAATGTGGTATGCCGTGAAAGAAAAATAAAGCCGGACAGCACATCCGTAACGGCGCATGTGACGTTGGGCAAGGATGCGGAGGATAATTTCGAGCTTGCTGTTACGCTTGATATTACCTTGGCTGGCGTGGAACGCGCCCAGGCTCAGGAGCTTGCCGAAGCAGCGCATCAAGTGTGTCCGTATTCGAGAGCAACCCGCGGCAACATTAATGTTCAACTCAACGTGATTTGACCTTGCTTTGATGACGAAGGGCCCATCCGATCATAATATTGGACGGGCCTTTTCGAAAAGGAATTTTCGTAAACGGCATGAATGATTAACCATCATAGATCTTTATGGAAGCAGGGACATAGGTTGTCCCTGCTTTTTTCGTGAATCGATACCTGCTACGCGTTGTTAAAGATTGATTCGCCTCAGGTCGAGCTTACTCTGAAAGAGCCGGTGCTAATGAAAGCCTCCTATGGCAGAAGCAAATATGTCACAACAATTATATTCAGGGCCGATGAGCCCGGACGCATGATGGAAGAGATTAAATCGAAGATGGATCGTTAGGATATCATTTAATCATTTTCCGAATCTGAATCAATTCATTGATATAGAAATCAACCTGCTGCTGGATGTTTTCGGTTTGTCTGAACTGATCAACCTCGGAACGTGATTCGGCGAGGCTTGCCTCTTCCAGCTTTCGAAGGGCAATGCCGGCTGCTATTGCGGCTACACCGTCTCCAATGGTTGCGATAATGGCGCCAATATAGCCAAGCCGGGCGGCGATAAGATCCACGTAGTCACTAGATGGATTGCTATTACTATCGCTGTTATCGCTGTTATTGTTGTTATTGTTATTGCTTGTACTTTTGTTATTGCTATTACTATTGCTTTTGCCCTTACTTTTGCTTTTACTGTTTCCGTTGTTTCTCCTTTGACCGTTGTTGTTCCCCATGAATTATCTCACCTCGCCCAAGCTCTTTATGACTTCCCCGATATTAGCCTATGCAGGAGGGGAGGGCGGGGTATGGGCGGCATTCAGCCTAAACGAAAAAGCGCTGAACCAACGGTTCAACGCGTTTTCCTCTATACGGCTTATTTCGCTGCTTGCAATGCTTCTTCCAGACGATCCCAAGTTTCCGAAATGCCTTGCAGCATCCCCATGTCCATAACCGTCTTCAGGGCGTCGCCCGAAGCATACACGGCACGGTTGATCAGCTTTGTTGTGCCATCTCCCAGATCAACAAATTCCAAAACGATATCGGTAGCAGGCAATTCTTCATTAATATTGCCTTCCGCATCGGAGAAATAATCCGTGTAGCTGAAGCTGTTCGGCTCATCGATTTCTTTGTATACGCCTTTGCCCCACGATTCCATGCCGTAGAAATCGCCTTGGCTTTGATCCATGCACTTCATGCAATAATGCCAAATGCCGCCCGGACGGAAATCGATTGTACATACAGGCACTTCCCAGCCGCGTGGTCCCCACCAGCGCTTCAGATGCTCCGGTTCCTTGAACATCTTGAACACCAGCTCGCGCGGTGCTGTGAATACGCGCTCAAGCACCAGTACATTTTCATTCTCTACTCTTGATACGATTGCATTTGTCATTTTAATTCCTCCTCAATATGGTTGTTGGGACTTGGTAACTGTTCTTTGCTTTGCAGCTCCCGCAGGTAGTTCTCCAGGTTATCGTAACGCTCTTCCCAGATCCGGCGGAAGGAGTTCACCCATGAATCGAGCGAGTGGAAGGGCTCTGGCCGGAGCTTGTAAAACCTGCGGTTTGCCTCCGCCTTCACTTCTACAATGCCGTGTTCGCTAAGCACTTTCAGATGCTTCGAAGCTTGAGGCTGCCTGATCCTCAGCTTGTCGGCGATTTCTCCTACTGTCAGGGGACCGTCACGCAGCAGCTCGACAATAAGCTTCCGATTTGGTTCAGCTAATGCGCTTAACGTCGTCATATCCAAGCCCGGATTATGTCCTGACATGCCTTTCACCTCTTTATGCGTCAGTCTCTCCGGTTGTTGATTTAAATATACACCAAAAGGAATATTCCTGTAAAGGAATATTTAAAGGTTTTTTCGAAATAAGTTCAGCAACATCATTCCGGATGACTCCGTCAACATCATCGAAAGGGAGGTTAAGCTATGAAAAAGCTGTTGTTTGCTGTCTTGTTGTTCGTAACGACGATCTTAGCTGCTTGCCAGGACAAAGAAGTAACCGAAGCACCGGCAGAGCCTGACCTGATTCTTCATCTCAGCAAATCGGAAGGAAAAGACTACTCGCTTTATAAGAAAATCGAAGATAAAGAAACGGTAACGATGGTGATGGATCTTTTATCTCAAGTCGATTGGGAAAACGCGGAAGTATCCATGTCCCGGCAGCCGGATTACAAAATTCGAACCATTAATAGGGATTCAACCGTCAGTTACGAGCAAGCTACATACGCGATATGGATTTCCCCGCAGAAGGACCGCGTAGAAGCAGTAATTGAAGGGCAGTCCAAATACGGAAAAATGACAAAGGAGAATACGAAAAAACTGCTGCCTATTCTGGAATCTCCCTGATACCTAACGGACCGGCATACTTTTACGGTTTACCGCGCTACCCGGCACTTGATCCTGACGTATAAGGGGTATACTAGGAATAAAAGGGAAGGGAGCAGAGCGATTGGGATGAGTTCAAGTTCAATTAAGGAGCAGAACAAGGTACTATTGAGGTCTTTTATATTCACGGTTCTGATTCTGTTCGTGTTCGGATGGATCGCACAGCTTGTGAGCGGACAGAGGATTGCTGCTTTTGATAATAAAATGACGGACGCCATTCGAAGCGTGCGTTCCGATGCCATGACGGTCGTTATGAGAGTATTTACCGAGCTCGGGTCGGAATATCTGGTCATCCTTATCGTTATTGCCTTTTCGTCGCTATTTGCGTTTATCGGCTACCGGAGAGAGCTTATCTTCTATTTAGGCGTGATCGTGAGCTCGGCATTGCTGAATCTGGTGCTCAAGACGATCTTTCATCGGGCAAGACCGGACATTAACCGGATTATCGAAGCGTCGGGCTTCAGCTTTCCAAGCGGGCATTCCATGTCGGCTTTTACGTTATACGGCATTACGATTTATTTCCTGTGGAAGCATTTGAAGTATGGATGGATGCGGGCGGTTGTGATCTTGGTTGGAATCGTGATTATAGCCATGATCGGGATCAGCAGAATTTATCTTGGGGTACATTATCCAAGCGATGTGGTTGGCGGTTATTTGGTCAGCGCGGCGTGGCTGATGATGAGTATCGGGTTATACGAGCGATTTTTGGAGCAGCGATGGCTCTCCCGGAAGTTTCGGCTTGGCGGCGGCAAAAGCGAAGGACCCTCCTCAGTATAGGATGGTCCTTTTTCATTTGCGGCAGCGAATCATCTTTTCCTCCAGGTGAGCGGCTTCATCACATGCAGCAGCGGAGTAAGGAAACCTTTGCGGCGGTCTTTTTTCAAATCGCTGTCGTATTTGACGTAACGTCCGGAGCGAATGGCGTGGTCGAGCTCAGCCTGGCGCAATTTATGCAGCTGGTCGACGGTGTGATAATCGTTGTAATTGTACGGCATTTCAACATCCCCTTTAAACGGTTGAAGTATTTGCTTTCTTGTTTTCATTATGCAGGTGAAACAAAGAGGTAAAAAGTGTAGAATATTTGCAATAGATTTCCCCTTTTAGCGAGGTGAGGAATAGTGCTGGCATTGGAACGTTATTTGACCTTATACAACCGGTTTGCCGGCGCGCCTGGAGCAGGCGCTACAGCAGAGGCGTCCCTGGAGCAGGTGGCGGAAGCTTTATTTTGCACGGAGCGTAATGCCAAGCTGGTAATCCGGAAGCTGACGGAAGAAGGACTGATCGATTGGCAGGCGGGACGGGGCCGAGGCAACCGTTCGCAAATTACGTTTCGGGAAGATCGGGAGAAGCTGCTCCTTGACCTGTCGAGGCGGTATGCGGAGGACGGCGAATACAATAAGGCGTTCCATCTCCTCCAATCCTATGGAGAAGGGACAGGAGCGAACGAGAAGTTTATGGAATGGATGAGCGGCAGCTTTGGCTTCCGAAGACAGCCCGGGAAGGAAGCGGATGTGCTCCGTCTCCCGATTTTCAAGACGATTATGACGCTTGATCCGGCTGATTTTGTCTATTCCTTATGCTCGCATATGATTCAGCAGATTTTCGACCGGCTTGTCCTGCTGGATGAATCGACCGGACAGATTAAGCCCGCTATCGCGCACTATTGGGAGCATAATGAAGACGCAACCGTATGGACCTTCCATCTGCGGAAGGGAATCCTTTTTCATGGCGGACATGAGCTTACGGTGGAGGATGTTGTATTTACGGCGGAGCGTCTGAGGAACGGAGGCAAGCGCAACAGCTGGATTATGCGTTCCCTGGAGCGGGTGGAAGCCGTATCGGAGCGGATTGTAAGGTTTCATCTAATCAGGCCGAACTGGCTGTTTCTGAAATACGCGTCTTCGAATGTGATGGCGATACTGCCGGTCAATCTGCTGGGGTTAAGCGAAGAGCAGTTCTGGCAGCTGCCTTCCGGTACCGGACCGTTCCAGATTGACGAGTGGAAGGACGGCAGGCTGCTTCTGGGAGCAAATCCGCATTATTATCAATCCCGTGCCCATCTGGATCAGGTAGAGATCGTTCATGTGCCGCAGACGGAAGCTATAAAAGCCGGAATGACCAGCTGGCAGCAGTTGATCTGCGACCCCACTCTTAGGGATGTAACGGCGGAGAACGGCTGGATTCAAATCGAATCGAGGAGCTTATGCACCAGTCTGTTAAGCTGGAATATGAAGAAGGCTGGTCCGCAGAGGTCCGAGACTTTCCGCCGTATCGTTAACCGGCTTATTGACCGCCATGCCATGATTCGGGAATTGTCCGGTTATAGGGATTTTCCGGCAAGAGGATTTTTCCCCGAGCTCTTAGGCGCTCATGAACCAGAAACGAATAGTCTGGGACCGGAGGAAGCAAGCAGGCTGCTGCTTGAAGCAGGGTATGACGGGACGCCGATGTCCTTATGCTCTCATCCGGGTCATGCCGAGGATGTGAACTGGATTGCGGATCGCTGCCGCCGCGCGGGTATTCCCGTAGAGGTCCGTATTGAGGCGCCTTATACGATTCATCATGTCCTGGATGAGATTGATCTGCTGTTCCATGCGCTTGTATTTCCGGAGGAGGACGTAAGTCTCATTGAGGGCTGCGAGCAGGAGGGAAGCTTTCTGAAGGAGCTGATGAGCCCGGAGCTGTCGATCTGGACGATGGAAAGCTTCGATCAGGCGCTGGCAAGCGAAGATCCGGCAAGTCGAAAGGCGATTTACACGGCTATTGAAGAGAGACTTAAAGGCGAAGCACAGGTGCATTTTGTCCTTCATATGAAATTTCATACCGATTACCATCCTTCGTTAAAAGGTGTCCGGATCAATTCGCTTGGGTGGATCGATTTCAAGGATATTTTCCGTACCTAATTATTAACGCGATTGACGGTCTGCCACCGGCAGGCTGTTTTTTGCGCGTACTATTCGGGTGAGGCTTGCGTAAGGCCAACCGTTAAAGCCCGGTTCGTCCACATCACCTGTTGAACCTCATCCGCTTGCGCGGCTTGGCATTGCACGATGACGGTAACCTCCGCTTTGTGCCTGTTGTGTTCTTGGTGTTTCTTCGCGAATACGGCATTGATGCCGAATCCCAGGAAGAAGCCAATAAAGGCGAAGATTAGTCCCCATATAACCGGCCCCCATGTCCATATAAATCCAAGGCTGGTGCCAATAACGGACAACCCCGTAGCAAAGGCCAAGCCAATCTCGATTCCTGTCGAGAGCGAACTCTCCTTATTTGGCTTATCGAATTGAAAAGTCTTGGATTCCTTGTCCATGCATACGACTAGCAGTCGTTCCTTGGATAGGCCTAAACTTTCCAATTTGGTCAGTGCTTGCTCAAGCTCTATAGAATGCTTGAAGGTGCCAATAATAATCATCTGGTTTCACCTGGCTTGCCAAAAAATTGTACAGCAGAGGAGCGGTAACGTTCTGCCAGATGCTGGCGCTGCTCCAGGCTGAAAAGCTTATTATGCTCTTTAGCTTTTATAAAGGCATGATAGACGGAACCGCCAATAACGGAAGGCATAAACAACAGCCAGTGCGCCCGCAAAACGGCGATAGACTCCGAAAGCCTGCCGGTCAGGAGGTAGACCAGCGATTCATGCGCGTGGGACAAAACAACATAGAGCCACCACCAGAACATCGCATAGAAGGCCAGGCCAATCCGATGATTATATAGCTGGCCCATGCCAGGAAAGAGCAGGGAAATGACGGCTGCGGCTAACGGACTTTTAGGCTGGATATATTGAACCTCGGACGTAAACAGCTTCATGCTTGGCAGAGGCGCGTCTTTTAGCTTGGCAATCCGGTAGAGCTTGTTCTGATAGACCGCGGAGCAATAGCAATCCCACATCGCGACGAAATAAATAATGATATACCCAATCACATACCTTGGTTCCAGAACCTCCGAAGCCTCCGCGAAATTCCCGCATAACGTATAGACAATGGCATCGTTGACATGGCCAAGCGTGTTGAATATCACTTCCGATAACGTAAGGAAGGTTCCTCTTAAATATTGGTTCAGCAAAAAATGTCCGAAGCCGGGAAAAGCCGCCGACCACCACCAGACCATATAGGGATTGCAGGAATGTATGGAAGTAATGCCAAACGGGCTTAGCTTGGCAATTGGCCTACGTGAGGGGTTCAATGATCAGTTCTCCCTTCGAAATCGCATGGAGGATTTCTCGGCAATAATCCGGTGAAGTCCTCCAAGCAGCTGAATAACTAGAATTTGCAGCATGAGCATAAGGACAACCAGTCCCATGCCGGATGTATATAAAATTTCCCGCCGGCTAAGCCACCAGTAGCCGCAGCCGAGCAAACCAATGACGATTGCTTTCCAGATCCAATGGCTCCGCAAGGAAATTAACAAGGCAAACAAGACGGAATCGATATGGACAATTAAGGTAGCGAAAGCCAGGTTATCTCTTGCGGGATCCTCAAACCATCCGGGTCTGAAGCCAATTTGGTGAAAAAGAAGCAGAAAGCCGGACATGAATGTTCCTTGCAGGGATACATTAATGATATAAAGCATAATCAGACGGAACAGGTAGGGCTGATTCCCTTGGCTTAGCCTTTTCCAGAGCCAGTTCCCCATAATGGGCAGCAAAATTAAACCTATTCCCGTATAGATGAGTTTCCACCAACGATGCTCGAAAACCCCTAAATAGATAAAGGTTTGTTCAATTCCCATAAACCCCACGGCAATAAGCAAAACCCACCGAAAGCGAATGCCGAAAGCGGCAATTAAGGTGCAGATAGACGGCACGATAAACCCGTTCGATACAATAGAGCCTATCGCGCTGTCATAGAACGAATTACGCAGTATCCCGGGCTTATAGCTGTAGCTGTTAAGAAGTACAAAGATGACAAGCTCCAAGATGTAGACCGCCCCGGCTATGCAAATATAGAAGGGAATGATCTTTAAGCTTTTTGTTCTGAACCAGGAGAGCGCGATAAACACTAAACTAGCAATAATAAGGAGCAAATACGGGACAAACGATGGAATAAAATCATCTCCGGGTCGGCAGAATGTAGGGACTGGAATTATTTTTCCAATTTTATTCTAATTTATTCCATTGATAATATCTTTGCCGGTAAAGATGGAATAAAGGCTTTTACATCAAACCTTCAATTGTACGGAACACTCCCTTAATGTTCATCAATAAAATAGGTCTTGTACCACATTTCACCTAAATGGGAGAGTGAATTCATGTACGCGTCACCAATGAAACGAATGGTGAAAACAGCTGTAGCCGGAACGATGGCAGCGGCTCTGCTTGCGGCTCCGTTCCTGTATTCGCAGTCGGCTTTTGCCGCGGTTGGCACGCCTAACTATGAGGTGAAGCTGACCCTCGATCCGGCTCTTGTGCTGGATTCGAGCCATAATCTAGTCAACTCCGTCCGCAGCGAATTCGACACGGGGAGCTCGTACAAATCCTACAAAGTGCAGTACATGGACACGGCAGCACAAAGCCTGCAAGGTCAAGGCTGGAGCGAACGGATCCGCAAGCGGGACGATCAGAGCAACCATGAGATTCAATACAAGAAGCGTTATGATGTAGTAAACGGCAATATTAACGCGGCTTTGACGCAAGCCGCAAGCGAGGGGCTTGATTCGTCTTCCGGCTTTGACTTCCAGGTCGATTGGGGCTACTCCAAGCAAACGCTCAGCATTGATTACGAAAAGGATGTGACGATCTCGGGCTCCAGCGGCAGCGGTCTCAAAATGCCAAACGAATCGACATCGCGCACGGTATCGGTATCTAACGAACCAAGCAAGTTTGCGAACTGGACAAGCACGGGCTGGGGTACGGCGCAGCTGAACAACGCGTTGGTGTACGGCCCGGTTGATTTCAAACGTTACGAGGGTACGTTTGACGATCTCGATCTGGACATCGAGGTGTGGACGGTAATGAATGAAGCCAAGACGGGCAACGAGTATTGGGTAGAAGCCTCCTTTAAGACCGACAGCTACAGCGAAGCAAGCTCAACCCGAACGGCACTTATTAACGAGCTGAATAGCAAAGGCTGGCTGATTCCGCAGGATTTGCTCCGGACGAGCCAGATTATTGAGCGTTACGCACCAGCTCCTGCCGTACCGGATACAACGGCTCCGTCAACTCCAACGAATGCTGCGGCAACGTCCGTGTCGAGCAGTCAGATCAATCTGAGCTGGACCGCTTCGACGGACAACGCCGGCGTAATCGGCTATAACGTTTACCGCAATGGAGTGCTGGCCGGTTCGACAACCGGCACTACGTATAGCGACACTGGACTATCTGCTTCCACTAGCTATTCCTATACGGTGAAGGCGAAGGATGCGGCGGGCAATGAATCCGCGGCAAGCGGCACGGTCAGCGCAACAACGCTGGCAGCCGGCAACGGCGGTTCAACAGGCGGTGCATATAATGTGAACGGCAGCACGGGTACTTACATCGAGGCGGAGAATTACACGGCGAAAAACGGTACTTTCGTCAGTGCGGCTTGTTCGGCCTGCTCGAATGGCTTAAACATGGAGACGCCTAACGGCTCCGGCGACAGCAATACGAACTATATCGCGTACACGATTAACGTGACGAACGGCGGCTCCTTCTACGTGCATGTGCTGAGCAGCGGCGTCGACACCAGCTCGGACAGCTTTACGGTAGCGATTGACAGCACCTCAGGCTCGCAGTTGACAACAACTTCAAACGGCACATGGGCCTGGAAAAAACCAAGCAGTTCAATTTCAATCGCAAACGGCACGCATACGCTTTATATTAAAGTTAGGGAAGACGGCGCGAAGGCAGATAAAATCTACCTGTCGAAGTCGAGCACGGCGCCAACCGGACTTGGCGGAACGGCCGCCGTACCGGTGAGCTAAATAGCTATTAAACAGAGCGGACACCTGATGGTGTTCCGCTTTTTTTTTTTTTTTTTTGTTATTTTTTAATCGTTTGGTCGCAGGACTAATCTTCTATTAATCTAGTAGTTCTATAAGACTATTTTCCTGAAAATGAATTTACAACCATGCATAATTTACTATATTATACAGAGCAGAATCCAAGATTATCATATCTTGCATATTTCTATGAACCGAAAAAGGCAAACCAGCCGCAAGGCTGGGACGCAAAGTCATGGGTCCCCCGTAGGATCGCCAGACCGCCGAAATCGCCGTGTCCGATCTATGCTTATAGCCGCACGCCTATTTTGGCGTTGCGGCTTTTTTTCGTGTCGACAACTAGACGGGGAGAGAAGAGAGAATGAAGGTTCGGGGAATATCGATTGTATTGATTGTGTCCTTATTGCTGGGGATGGCTCCGGCAACCGTATGGGGAGAAGCTGCGAAGGTAACAAGTCAGTTCGCGGCGGATCTGATTCCAACAGGGACAAGCGCCGATGACTCCGGCCAGGCTTGGACGGATGGGCCAAACAAGACGGAAAATCCGCTGTATTATTCGTTTAATAACGAGCAGGTATTACAAGCCATGACTGATCTTGGGGAAGACCACACGGGATCGGGCGGTTCGAGCCTAAAGATGAATGATACGAAAGCGATGTTTGATGAGCAAGCCGGACAAATTACGCTCAGCTGGAAAGACAGCCTGAGCAGTTGGATAGACTCGCAGGAAGGCGAGCCGCAAAGTCCTCCTGCCGGTTATCAAGTCACGATAACCGTAGAAGATTTGGCAACGAAGAAGAGCTATACGCTCGCCGGCGGCAAGAAGGATACAAGCGGCGAGAACAGCATCGTATGGAACGGGAAGGATGCGGACGGCAACCTGCTTCCTGACGGCGTTTATTACTGGACGCTTAAGGCAGATACCGTGCCAACGGTAACCTTTAAACTGCCCCCGGCCGAAGAAGGCGGCGAACCGGTCCTGAAGCCCGTGAAGGCGCCTGCCTACTCGATGGAGAAGCAGATGATCCGCCTGGACCGCAATGGTCCGGAGATAGCCGCCATTCATCCGCTTGGCGGCCAGAAGGTTGCGGTAGAAGTAAGAGATGCCGTAAGCGGCGTGAAGAAGCTGTCGGTTACGGGCGCTGCGCAGCTGACGAAGGAGTGGACTGGCGATGAGCTCCCTCTTGGAACGGCGGTGCCGATTACGGCAGGAAGCGGCGAGACGATTCATATTAAAGTCGAGGATGCAGCGGGCAATGTAACCGAGGATGAGCTGCCGCTGTATCCGTTCGTCACCGGTACGGGTGATGCGGACAGCATTCCTTATGCAGAGTCTCAGGTAGCCGGACAGAATGTACGGATTAACCTGGCATCGGGCAACGGCTTGCAGAGCTTTGACGGGTTCACGCAGGAGCGCCCAGGTACGGATCTTAATTTCTATCTGACCTATAACCATCAGAACCGGATCAAGGGAAAGCTGGGCTATGGCTGGAGCTTCAGTCTGGATTCCCGGCTGACCAAATGGCCGGACAAAGGCAATATCACATGGACAGGCTTCGACGGGACCGTCTATTGGTTCGAGCCTGCCGGAAATAACCAATATGTCACGTATGCGAATGGACAGAAGCAGCATTTTCCAAGCTTGACGTTTGATCCGGATTCAAGCTCCGCGGACAAGGACGCCTATATCATGGAATGGCCGGACCAACTGCGCTACCGCTTCCATAACGACGGGCGCTTCTGGCTGATCCAGGACCGCTATACGACGGAGATGTCCTTCGAATGGGAAGAGGTGTCGACGGCTTACGGCAGCGATTACCGGATCAAGAAAGTATTCGATATCGAGCAAAAGGACGTTGTGACCTTCAACTACGAGAAGGGCAAGGATACGCTGAGCTCGACGATTATTGCCGACATTGACGGTTTGGGCAATGAGATCGACAGCGAGAAGCGCAAGTTCTACTTCATGTACAATAAAGCCGGCGAATTTGTTGGTTATCGTGCGCCTTCCCAGACGATTACGCGTTTCGTCTACGATGACCTGCACCGCGTTGTCAAAGTGATCGATAACGGCAATAACATACGCGAGGAAGAAGGGGCAACGGAGGAATCCGTTACAACCGCATGGAAATACGGCGCGTTGAACCGGGTTGAGCGCATCAGCATGACCCGCAGTCAGGACCAGGCGGAGGAGTTCCTCGGCGTATCGTATGGAGCGAATGAAGCAACCGTGCAGCAGCCATCCGGCAGCTATAAGCTGAGCTGGGACCGGTATCTCCATCCGACGCAGATGGTCGAGACGGTGAAGACGGTTGATGGAGACAGACAAGCAACTACGTCTTATGCCTATAGCGGCAACAATCTGATCCGCGTGACCGATCCGATGAACCGCGTAACGCGTTACCGGTACAATGATGCGGATATGGTCGTGGCGGAGCAGAGTCCTTCAGGCCGCATTGTGAATTACTCCTACGATGAGGATCTGGATCCTACAGGCGAGACGGGACCTAACGGGCACCGGATTGTGATCAGCTATAAGAAGGATAACCGGAAAATATTGACCCGTACTACAACGCAGGCTGCCATTGATCCGGCTGGCGTTAATGATGAGGCCAGCATCAGCACCGTTGAAACGTATAATGCCAAGGGTGAATTGGTTAAGAGAACGGACGGCAACGGCAATGTTTTTAACTATACCTATGACGACAATGGGTTCGCAACAAGCGACGGTACAACAACCTCTTATGAGAATGACCAGAACGGCAATCATAAATTTATTATTACGGATGCGGGAACGGAAGATGAGGCGGTAACGACCCAAGTGTTTAATGCCGTAGGCTGGCTGAAGCATCGGGAGACGCCGGAAGGTCTATCAGAGGATTTCGAATACGATCCGTGGGGACGGATGACCAAGCAGGTACAGCGTGACCTAGGCGATACGTCGAAGACGCTCACAACGACCTACCTTTACGATGACGGCGGCAACCTTATTGAGCAATCGGACGGCTTAACGTCTACAGCCTACACCTATGATGGAATGGGCAGACAGCTGACGTCCAAGATTACGGCACTTGACGGAACGGAAGGAACCATTACCGAATCCTATGTGTACGATAGCCGGGGATTAGAGATCAAGCATACGGATTCCCGCGGCGAAGCAACCGAAACGGCGTATAACGTTGCTGGAGATCCGGTGCGTACGGTTGTATCGCCGGGCAACGAAACCACAACAACCGAATATGATGCGGCAGGACGTATGTCCGCGGTTGTTGCGGCAGACGGAGGAAGAACGGAATACAAGTATGACAGCTGGGACCAGGTTGTCGAAGAGAAGCAGCTTATTCAGACGCTGTTCCCCGGCAATATGTCCGTTGCGCGCTCCAGCTCTTCGAGCATGCAAGAGGTCGTAACGACATACCGGTACGATTCGGCCGGACGCCAGATCGAGCGGAAGGACCCGAACGGATCATGGGCACGAACCGTGTATGACGGGAACGGTCAGCCGGCAGAAGTGACGGCAGGCGGACCCGTTCCCGAGTGGAACGGGACGATGCTTGCGGCAGGCCTGTCGGACAGCCTGTATCCGGGGCATGAGGTGCTTCAGACAAGGCAATATGCCTTTGACAAGCTTGGCCGGGTGTTGAGCGAGACGGACAGCAACGGCAATAAAACGGAGTATCATTATTCGGGCCGGACCGTTAAGACAAGCACTCCTGCGCTTGATGAGAACGGTAAGGCAGTCCGTTACGAGCGTACCGAGGTATACGACACGACCGGACAGGTTGTGCGATCCGTCTCCGAGGCCGGCGATGTTATGACAAGCCGGTATGACGCTTTTGGCCATGTTGCGGAGTCCGTGAATGAGGAAGGGCAGAAGATTGTCTCCACCGTCGATGTCTATGGCCGTGAATCCGCACGCACGGAAGAAGTTGATGCGGATTCAGGCAGCGTTCAGAAATTTACGTTCAAGAATGACGCGTGGGGTAATGTAAAGGAAGAGCGGCGCCAGTTAAATGGCAGCGAGTGGGCAACAACTCTATACAGCTATACACCGGAAGGGGATTTGCTCAAGGAGACCTCACCGGAGGGGCTTGTTACCACGTACAGCTATGACGAACACGGACGTATGAAGGATAGCGTTGAGCAGAACAAGGCCGGTGGTTCGGTAGAAAACCGGACAACATCTTATACGTACGATGCAATGGGCAGACAGACGAAGACGGAACAGCCGGACGGCAGTCAGACGCAGACGGTCTATAATACAGCCGGTCAGGCGGTTCTGTCGATCGATGGTCTGAACAATATCGAAGAGAGCCGCTATGATGCCGGAGGCCGCCTTGTTGCATCCATTGCTTATAAAGCAGGAACGACGGCTCTTAATGAAGCGAATATTTCGGCAGTCAGCCAGTATGTGTATGACGGGGCCGGTAATGTCGTATTGGAAAAGGATCCTAACGGCAATCTGATCCGTTCGATCTATGACAAGAACGGAATGCTGAGCAAAGAGATTCACTACGATGGCGGGTCGATGACTGGAGAGTCGATCGAGAGTACGTTTAGCTACGATCCTCGAGGCCTAATGATTGCTTCCATCGACGGCAATGGTCATCCGACAACCTATGCTTATGATGCAGAGGGTCAGCAGGTGCTGGAGAAGGATGCGGTCGGCCAGTGGACCAAAGCGGAATATAGCCCTGCCGGATTTGTTACGGCAGAGCGCCGTCCGCTTGGCCGGGATACGGAGTGGAAGTACGATTATCGCGGCAACCTGCTCGAGGAGAAGGATGCGCTTGGGCGTACGCAGCGCTTCAAGCTGGATCTGGATGGCCGGACGGAGACCGAATACAATCGTCTCGGCGAAGCGACCAAATATGATTACGATACCGAAGGACGCTTAACGGCAGAGCAATCGCCTAGCGGCGGTCCGTTCAGCTATCGGTATGACTCCGCCGGCAACAAGCTGGAAGAGGTTCGCCCGGTATATGGTACGGTTCACTACGATTATGATGAGCGGGACAGCCTGACATCCATCGAGGAGCCGCAATCCGGATCAGGCAGTCTAAAAACCTCCTACACGTATGATGCGGAGCTGAACCGGACCAGTCAGCAGGATGGCAACAGCCAGCTGACGACTTACAACTATGACGAGCTTGGCAGACGTCTGCAGAAGGTCGTTGTCCGTTCGGAGGACGGCAAGGATGTTTTCGAATATCAATATGACCCGAATGGCAACCTGCTTGAGGAGAAGAAGCCGGGCGGCCTGACGACGAAGTATCAATATGACTTCATGAACCGCAAGATTCGGGAAGAGTACAGCGATGGTACCTGGTACGCCTACACCTATGATAAAGCAGACAATATGCTGACCCGTACCGATAAGAACGGAACGATCACTTACAGCTATTACGACAACAACCAGCTGAAAGAAACGGTATACCCGAATGGCGACCATGTCGTATACGAGTATAATGCCAACGGCGAGAAGGAAGCAGAAATCGTTAACGGTGTCCGTACCGAGTATACGTACGATGCAGGAGGATACCCGACAGGTTATACCGATAGCAAAGGGTACAAATATGAATACCAATTCGATGCGGATGGTTACGTCACCTCGGTGAAATATCCGAACGGCACCGTTACCGCTACCGATTACAAGCCGGGTCATCTGATCGGTTCGCAGAACACGACAAGCGCAGGCGCATCCTTGCACGACAGCCAGTATGCGTATAACGCTCGCGAGTTCATTACCGGCGTTAAAGAGCAAGGCGATAACAGCCGATATACGTATAACAACAGAGAACAGCTGGAGCGGGTAGAAACTCCGGATGGCGATGTCATTGTCTATCAATATGACGGAGCGGGCAACCGTACCATCCGCAAAGCGATCATTCAAGGTGCAGCAGAAGACAAGAACAAGGTTATTACAACGGATGAGCTTGTCCAGATGGTTCTTGAATCGTATGGCATGAAGCCAAGCAAGGATACCAAGCCTTCCAACCCTTCCAATCCCGACGCAGGAAACCCGGGCATTTGCGAGCCGAACGGCAACGGCAACGGCAACGGCAATGGTAATGGTAATAGCGGGAATGGTAACGGAAACGGCAATGGTAATAGTGGGAATGGCAATGGCAACGGGAAGAAGACAAGCTTGTCTTCCATGAGCCAAATGAGTCTATCGAGCGGCCCAAGTCAATACGCTGCAAAGAACGATAATTCCGGCGGAGCGGACAAAGGCAACGGAAACGGAAACAGCAACGGCAATACCGGCAACGGTAACGGAAACAGCAACGGAAACAGCAACGGAAACAGTAATGGTAATACCGGCAACGGCAACGGCAACGGCAACGGCAACGGCAACGGCAACGGCAACGGCAACGGCAATGGTAACGGTAATAGTGGTAACAGTAATGGAAATGGAAATGGAAATGGCAACGGCAACGGTAATGGAAATGGCAATGGTAATAATGGTAACGGCAATGGAAACGGGAATGGTCATGGCAATAGTAATGGAAATGGCCATGGCAATAGTAATGGAAATGGCAACGGAAACGGCAATAACAATGGCAACAACGGCGGTGGCTGTGGCTGGTTGAAGGCGCTGGAGAATGGCAACGGCAAGAAGTTGGGCCTTTACAAGAAGCTTGGTGCTGCATTCGGAGCAGCGGAAGATGGAACCATAACTCCGGAAGTGGCGACGATGTTCGAGACAGGTCAAATCGAGCATCTCTTGGCAGCCATCGACAACATTGTTAACGGTGAAGTCAACCTTCCTCCGGGCGAGCAGACTAAGCTGTTCGAACGTATTCGTCAGGTTGGTAAAGGGTATACGGTAATCGGCACGAATTATTCGTATAACGCCCGTAACCAGCTAGTCCATCGCGAGAATCTGATCCGTTACGAGGATTACGACTATTCCTATGACGAAGCAGGCAACCTGCTGACGGACGGGCGCAGCAAATACGAATGGAATGCGCTTGGACAGTTGACGAAGGTAACATTCCCGGATGGTTTTGGCGAGAAATACACCTACGATATGCTGGGACGCCGGATCAGCAAGACAGATTTCAACCATAAGGGAGAAACGCAGGAAGTTACCTCTTACACGTACAAAGGCGATACGTGGGCGATTACCGAAGAGCGCGACGGCAGCGGTCAAATAACGAAGTCGTATACGTATGACGCGAATGATCGGCCTTTGACTATTACGATGGAAGGCCAGACGTTCTGGTACGTGTACAACGGACACGGCGACGTTACGGCACTGACGGACAAGAACGGAAAAGTAGCAGTTCGTTACGAGTACGATGCATGGGGTCTTGTCACCCGTATGTACAACGGCTTAGGGGAACGTGTCCGCGAAGGCATCGGCTGGATTGGCGACCTTGGCACCGGCAACGGCAGCCCAGGCTCCGTACAAGGTCCGGAGGACGAGAGTGGAAACACCGAGCCGGATTATCATCCGGGTAATGGTAACAACAACGGGAACGGCAATGGTAAAGGTGCAGCGAAAAAGGATAAGGCGGTGCAGGAAGCTACATCTACTCAAGCTGTAACGGAAGCAACCGTCACTGAACAAGCTGATACAGCTGCTGATACAGTAAGCGTAGATCTGTCAGCCGAACTATCTACTGTAGAGACCGAACCAACGGATGATATTACAACGGACTTGGTCAAAGAGAACCCTTACCGCTACGCAGGTTACTATTGGGATAGGAAGACGCAATATTACTACCTGCAAGCGCGATACTATGATCCTCGCTTGGCACGGTTTATTTCTGAGGATACGTATGAAGGGGAAGTAGAGCAGCCGCAGAGCTTGAATCAATATGTGTATGTGGAGAATAATCCAGCGATTAATAGTGATCCAACTGGAAGATGGTGCACTGCTACTGTAAAGGGTAAGTTCTACTCCCATCCTGGATATTGCAGTGGTCGTGGAGGAAATCAATACTACTTGGCAGATAACAATGCATTGAATTTTGGAAGAATGACATATAACGCTGGAAAAGAAACAGGAAGATGGTATCCTAAAAATGCTTTTTATCTTCCATGGGATCATTCAGGAATCTCAGATGCTACCATTGGTTGTTACTATGATAGCAATTGTTTCAATTTTGTAACCTTTGGTATTAGTGGGGTTGCGGTTAAGACTCCAAGTCTTGTAAAGACCACTGGCAGCGGGTTTAAGAAAGCTTGGACATGGGCTAAGAATTTGGTTATAGGCACGCCAAAGACCACCTCAGTTATTCGAACAACTGAAGAATCATTAAAAAAAATAAATCAGATTAGGCAAATATATAATGTTAGTAGTAAGAGGAATATTGCATTTGCTGAATATGAATTTAGTGGCATCAAGGGAGAATTGATTGGAATTAGCGGCAACGCAGAAAGAGCAGGAACAGTCGGTGTGCCAAAACAACGAATATTTACTACTATTTCTACTGGAAATAACTCGCGTACTTTAGATTCAGAGGTTAAGATATTGGAGAATCTGGCTTCAAGATTACAAAAGAATACTACCGGTAAGATCTATTTGTTCTCTGAATTACCTTTTTGTGTTTCGTGCTCGGGAGTTATACAACAGTTTAAGAATATGTACCCTAAAATAAAGATAGTAGTAGATCATGGGCCAGGAAGGTGAGGAATAAAAATGAAAAACGATTTTAATTTTGTGAATGTACTACTAGAATCTCGAATAGCAAAATTACACGAGATTAAAGGATGCAGTGAGTCCGAAATTAAAGAATTAGAAATTAAAATAAATCACATATTCCCTCCAGACTATAGAGAATTTTTACAAATAGCAGGACATGGCGCAGGATTGCTATTTAGAGGTACTGATATTTATTTCAAAAATATTAAGGAATTAACTAAAGAAGCTACGGAATTATTGAGAGATAACGAGGAATCTTTTACTTTACCAGAAGATGCTTTTGTATTTTGCATGCATCAAGGGTATGAATTTAATTATTTCAGATTTAGTGAAGGTAAGGAGCCGCCAATTTATCAGTATATTGAAGGAGAAGGAGAACCGAGAATTGTGTGGCATGATTTCAAAAGTTTTCTTTTAGAAGAAATAAACAATAATCTTAAAAAATAAAGCTATTTATGTAAACTGAGCTTGGTGCAGTTTTCAAATTTGAGTTGTAATTAACTAATAAGGAACCACATGCGAGTGAACTTGCTCGATGTGGTTTTCTTTTATCCCTTCTTTCAAATTCCATCTCTTGGCAGCCATCGACAACATTGTTAACGGTGAAGTCAACCTTCCTCCGGGCGAACAGACAAAGCTGTTCGAACGTATTCGTCAGGTTGGTAAAGGATATACGGTAATCGGCACGAATTATTCGTATAACGCCCGTAACCAGCTAGTCCATCGCGAGAATCTGATCCGTTACGAGGATTACGACTATTCCTATGACGAAGCAGGCAACCTGCTGACGGACGAACGCAGCAAATACGATTGGAACGCGCTTGGCCAGTTGACAAAGGTAACGTTCCCGGATGGTTTTGGCGAGAAATACACCTACGATATGCTGGGACGCCGGATCAGCAAAACGGATTTCAACCATAAGGGAGAAACGCAGGAAGTTACCTCTTACACGTACAAAGGCGATACGTGGGCGATTACCGAAGAGCGAGACGGCAGCGGTCAAGTAACGAAGTCGTATACGTATGACGCGAATGATCGGCCTTTGACTATTACGATGGAAGGCCAGACGTTCTGGTACGTGTACAACGGACACGGCGACGTTACGGCACTGGCGGACAAGAACGGAAAAGTAGCAGCTCGTTACGAGTACGATGCATGGGGTCTTGTCACCCGTATGTACAACGGCTTAGGGGAACGTGTCCGCGAAGGCATCGGAACTTAAAGCTTGGGGATTAGAAGCTTATAATCTAAACATTGAGCAAAGAACGCATTATATACTGGATCGCTATCATTTGTTTTTAGATACAAATGGGTCACAAGATTTATTGGGAAAATTATTAGACATTAGAAATAGTTATGATCGTTTAAGTGATGCGTGATGATAATGGACCCTATCATACCGAGGTTTTTCCGAAGATGTTACATGGAATGAGTAGAATAAGGTCAATTTATTTTAGACTTGGTATGGACCCTCCCATTTATCAGTATATTGAAGGAGAAGGGGAGCCGAAGCTTGCATGGAATAATTTTGGTAGTTTCCTTATGGAGGAGATCGGCAACACTCACAGGCATGTAAAGGAGATTGAATGTACCCCATGGTAGACATTAACGATTTATATTGTTCAATTTTTACGGATGCTGCCGTCAAA
Organism: Paenibacillus glycanilyticus; assembly: GCF_051200795.1. Classification (NCBI taxonomy): domain Bacteria; kingdom Bacillati; phylum Bacillota; class Bacilli; order Caryophanales; family Paenibacillaceae; genus Paenibacillus; species Paenibacillus glycanilyticus. The sequence continues at coordinate 5,947,279 of NZ_CP195155.1, read as the reverse complement.
ATAGAAGTATTGATTAATAAAGTAGCTGAGTTAACAACGGGAAATGTTGAGTTTCGGAGTGTGACAAGTACCGCTTGTTTGATAGGGATAGCTAAAAACGATGAATACGATCCGATTCGATTGCTGAATCCTGCTGATGGCTTCTTATTCTCCAGGTTTAAACTTGAGACAGATCCTAATATAAATGAATCTAACGCATATTAATCGCAAATCAGCAGACTGTTGGAGGGTCTATGGGCTTCGGATACACAGCCGGGGCATCATGTGATTTTGAGCATTTACTTCATAGAAACGGCGGATATGGTGCATAGCATCAGAAATACCTGGAAAATACCCACCGCAATCTTCTGCAAGACAAAGAGCTTGCCCGGCGGCTGAAGGAGAAGCTCAGCGGCTCCGGAAACTGAACCTCCTGTCCTGGCTTGTTCGCTAACGAAACTCAGACACCTTATTTGCTCGAAATCTTACCTTCTGCAATTCTAACGAAACACAGACACGCTATTTGTGACAAATATGGCTAGTTTGAGCCTAAACCAGTGAAATAACGTTACGACGTTTCGTTAGATCTCGAAAACAGCTATTTGGCGTGAAATAACGTTATGACGTTTCGTTAGCATGACGGCTGTCTGAGTGAAAGGGAACAGCCGAATAGGCTTGGTTTCCACCTCAATTCCTTGGTATAGTCAATCTATGACTATATGAAGAAATTGAGGTTTTTTATCATGTCGAACAAAACAAATGCCTGCCGCAAGCTGGACTCTTTACATATTAAGTACACGCTCCACGAATACGAGTGGGACGAGGAGCATCTGGACGTCGATACCGTTGCGGAAAAGGTTGGTCTTCCTTCTAACCAGCTTTACAAGACCCTCGTGCTGAGGGGAGATAAGACCGGCGTTATTGCGGCCTGCATCCCGGGAGATAAGGAGCTGAATTTGAAAAGCCTGGCTCAAGTGAGTGGCAATAAGAAAGTAGAGATGGTCGCGGTAAAAGAAATTCAAGGCCTAACGGGGTATATCCGAGGCGGCGTATCTCCGCTTGGAATGAAGAAGAGCTACCCGTTTTATTTGCACGAAACCGTGATGGGTATGGAGCTCATTAGTATTAGCGCGGGAAAACGCGGATTGCAGATCTTCCTGAGCGGTGCCGATCTGGCCGCAGCTTCTGAAGGCAAGCTGGTTGATATCGCGCACTAAGGCGGGATGAATGTCCTTTAATCCGGCAAGTCTAGGACTATACTTGTCGGATAATGGATGGTGACCCAGGATGAAGATAATTGGAAGGCTTGGCAGTTTTATTGTGTTGTTCATTTTATTGACTTGGATCGTGCTGTTACTCGGTTATTACGGAAAGGTAGAGTTGCAGAAATGGAAAGCGGAGCTTAGTACCGCGCGTTTTTTCAAGGCTGTCCAGTATCAACGATACGATGAAGCAGTCCGATTATTCGGAGAGCCCCTTGACCAAGAGAGTCTGCGGAAGCTCCAGCCTTTTCGGTTAGTGAAATATACCCGGGTCAAAGCCGAATACGACGATGGCTGCGTATGCGGCGGTCACGCGGAGCTTACGTTTCAGGCGGATGGCCCGCCGATTACGGTACCAGCTGTTTTCGTGCTACGGGAAGGTTATAAGCCGGGGCAAGTTTGCGCGTTGACCAACCGCGAGGAACGGACCGTGATGCCGCAATTAGGCTCATTTAACCTTGTGGTTTGCGGAAGCGACTCCTTCTAAGAGCTAACGCTCCAGCCTCATATAGATGCTTCTCTCCTTGAAGCCAAGCGACCGCGAGAACGCATAAGCGGCTTCGTTCCCGTACATCACTTCTATATCAAGCTGGTCCGCGTCTAATAGAGCGGCCAGCTTCCCGAACAACAATTTCCCAAAGCCGTTCCGCCTCTGGTCCCGGCAGATAAAGAACTGCCGTACATACAAGGGCTGCCTTGTATGGTCAACGAGAGCATAACCGATAAGCGCATTACCCTGCTCAAACAGGTAAGCCTTGTATGCGGTCCTCATGAAATGCCTCATTCGCTCCAGAAGCTCGCTTACGGTCATGGCATTATCATGACGTTCATCTTCGATAAGCTGTTTGTTCAGCCCGGCAAGCAGCTCCAAATCCGCTTCACAGCCTATCCGTATTGTTAATTCGCTCATCCTCAATCACCTCATGAGAACGATTCGTTAACGGCCTCAATTTCCCTGCCGAAAAACTTTTTCAAATTTTTTATAACCGATGTCGATTACCCCGTCTGGCGTTCGTCGTTATAGTAAGAAGCACAAAAACAATGGTTAGGAGAGAATGACATGAACACAGTGATCTCGAAGGACGGCACCAAAATTGCTTACGATAAAACAGGGAGCGGCCCGGCGCTCGTATTGGTAGCGGGGGCGTTCAGCTACCGGAAGTTCCCGGGGCAGGTGGAGCTTGCGAATGCGTTGTCCGGCCGTTACACCGTCTACAATTATGACCGGCGCGGCCGCGGCGACAGCGGAGATGCTTCCTCTTATGCGATCGAACGGGAGATCGAGGATTTGAACGCGATTATTGAAGCAGCAGGCGGTTCCGCTTATGTATGGGGATTATCCTCAGGAGCGGTGCTTGCGCTCGAAGCGGCAGCAAGCGGCTCCAGCATTACAAGGCTGGCGCTGCATGAACCGCCGTTTATCGTGAAAGCGGAGGACCGGAAGCCGCCAAGCGATTTTACCGAGCAGGTTGGCAAGCTGATTAAAGCCGATCGGCGCGCGGAGGCGATCAAATATTTTATGACTAAAGGCATGGGGGCCCCTTCCTTCGTTATCCCGATGATGAGAATGATGCCCGGCGTATGGTCGAGGCTGATGGCGGTTGCGCACACGCTTCCTTACGACGCGGCTTTGCTCAAGAGCTATATGAACGGTCAATCGCTGCCGCGAGACAAATGGCGAGGCGTTGCTGTTCCAACCGTCGTGCTGGAAGGTACGGAAAGCCCTTTATCCTTGCGACACGCGGCGCAGCAGACGGCACAGGTATTGCCTAACGCGAAGCTGATCAGCAAGAAAGGTCTTGGACACACGAAAAAGCTGCACACGGACAAAATCGCGCAAGAGCTTACTTCTTTCTTTGCGGTTTAGTTTTCAGGCAGGTAATGGCAATAAGGCAAGAGAAGAGATAAGAACAATACCAATACCAGGAGGGAATTACAATGAGATTTATGATGATCGTAAAAGCAACCACGGATTCGGAAGCAGGCGTTCTGCCAAGCCAGGAGCTGATTGACGCTATGCAAAAGTACAACGAGGAGCTTGTAAAAGCAGGCGTATTGCTCGCCGCCGACGGACTGCATTCCAGTGCAAGTGCCATCCGGATTTCTTATCCGGAGCCAGGGGGCAAGCCGAAGGTAGTCGACGGTCCTTTTACGGAGGCAAAAGAAATGATCGCCGGTTACACGTTAATCGAAGTGAAATCAAGAGAGGAGGCTGTCGAGTGGGCACTCCGCATGCCGGATCCGCATGGCTACGGCCAAGGCGAGATTGAGCTTCGCCAAGTATTTGAGCTTGAAGAGCTGATGGGGGATCCGGAATCGATTGCAAGAGAGGAAGCGCTTCGCAAGCAGATCGAGGAGACAAGAAACGCGTGAGCGTCTCCCAAACGCATCGCACCATCGAAACGATATGGCGAATGGAGTCGCCTAAGATAATCGCAGGCGTAACGCGGATCGTTCGTGACGTCGGGCTAGCCGAGGATATTGCCCAGGATGCGCTTGTCATCGCGCTCGATCGCTGGCCCGAAACGGGCATTCCGGAGAAACCGGGTGCCTGGCTCATGACTACGGCGAAGCGCCGGGCGTTGGATCTGCTGCGGCGCAACAAGCTGCAGGATCAGAAATACGTCGAAATAGCCCGGGAAATAGAACTCTTTACCGAGGACGATGTTGATCGGGCTCTGGACGGGGAGATTGAAGACGATCTGCTGCGGCTCATCTTTATGACCTGCCATCCGGTATTGTCGCAGGACGCAAGAGTCGCGCTGACGCTGCGTTTATTATGCGGCCTCACAACCGATGAAATTGCCCGTTCCTTTCTTATCGCGGAGTCTACGGTTGCCCAGCGGATCGTCCGGGCGAAGCGTACGCTGAATGCGGAGAAGGTCCCGTTCGAGGTGCCGGTCGGCAAAGAGCTTGAAGAGCGGTTATCCGCTGTTCTTGAAGTGATCTACCTGATGTTTAACGAGGGGTATTCGGCTACCTCCGGACAGAACTGGACGCGCCCGCTTTTATGCCAGGAAGCGCTTAGGCTCGGAAGAGTACTTGCCGCCATTGTACCGGGAGAACCGGAGGTCCATGGGCTGGTCGCCTTGATGGAGCTTCAATCCTCAAGACTCAAAACCCGCGTGAATGCACAAGGTGAGCCTATCCTTCTAATGGATCAAAACCGTGCGTTATGGGATCAGCTGCTGATCCGCCGCGGGCTTACTGCGTTGGAACGGGCGCAAAAGCTGGGCAGAACACTTGGTCCGTATGCGCTCCAGGCCGCAATCACGGCTTGTCATGCGGTGGCGCGTACGCCGGAGGATACCAATTGGATTCGGATTGCCGCGCTTTACGAAGCGCTCTCGAGACAGATGCCGTCTCCAATTGTGGAATTGAACCGCGCCGTTGCGATCGGAATGGCTTTTGGCCCGGCCTATGGCCTGCAGCTTGTAGATGCCCTTTACGCCGAGCCTTCGCTAGCGGGATACCACTTGCTGCCTAGCGTTCGGGGGGATCTGCTCGAGAAGCTTGGCCGTTATGAAGAAGCCGCGGTTGAGTTTGAACGCGCGGTCGCGATGACCCGCAATGAAAAGGAGCAGGCGTTATTGCTGAAGCGGGCGGCAGCATGCAGGCAGGAAGGAGGGCAGGTATAATGCGTTATTTAATGATGGTGAAGGCGTCCGGGTTTACCGAAGCGGGTATTGGTACAAGCAGGGAATACGCGGCAAAAATGCGGTTATACCGGCACGAGCTTAAACAAGCCGGCGTATTTCTTGCTCATGAAGAGCTGCAGCCAAGCTCGGCCGGTTTAAGAGTCGACTATCCGACAGGCGGCGGCGAGGCGGAGGTCTGGCCGGGTCCTTTTTCAATAGACCAGGGTCTTCTTGCGGGGTATATCTTAATGGATGTCGATACGGAAGAAGAGGCTCTGCAGTGGGCGCTGCGCATGCCGGTTCCGGCGGGGCAAGGCGCCTATGGCATTGAGCTTCGCAGGCTTGAAGAGCGGCTAGAGCAACCACGCGATGCAAGACAGGCTGCCATGGAGCTGGAACTGAAAAATTACTTGCAGCTGTAGGACCTGCCGGCATGTTAGCGGACCGTCGTTTGTGGTAATATAAGGCTTGGCAATTACTCTACTCTAAGGAGTGTAGAAATCAATGATTAATCAGCTTGGACAAGTGATGCTGTACGTGAACGATCAGGAAAAAGCGCGGGTATTTTGGACGGAAAAAGCTGGTTTTAAAGTAATAGCCGAGGAAGAAGCCATGGGCCAGAAGTGGATAGAGCTTGCTCCGGAAGGCGCGCAGACCTCCATTATTCTGCATGATAAAGAAGTAGTTGCCAAAATGTCGCTTGGAGTAAACCTCGGCACGCCATCGTTAATGTTCTTCTCCGACAAGCTGGATGAGCTGTACAGCGAATTCAAGAACAAGAATGTAACGGTAGGCGAGCTTGTTGAGCTGCCTTTCGGCCGGGTATTTAACTTCGCGGATGAAGAAGACAATTATTTTTCGGTAATGGAACGGAAATAAACGATATGCCCGCCTTGGTGGTCTTCGATCATCAGGGCTTTTATTTTGCGGGAATAAGCAACTTCTCAATCCCTGGTCACGTTGTAGGTATAAGTGGATAAGGGAGGAATTTCTAGTGAAATTAGGCATAACTCTTATGCTGGCGGTTGTTTTATTGCTAGGGGGCTGCGGGAACGGAAACGGAAACAATAGAGGGAGTACTCCTCCGGAAGAGAAAACGGTAAGCTCGGCTAGCTGGGTGGCGGACCGGATGATAAAAATTCAGGAAGGCATATATGTTGGCACGGAAGAGAAGGTAGAGTCGGTAGACGGGAAGTTGGGAGAAATTAAACATTATCTGACTGAAGAAAAGTTTAATGAGCCAGGCGAATCCTCCAACTATTACAAAAAAGGGACCGCGCTCTATCGGATTACGGGGGTTCCCGTAGAGTCCGGCATTGCCGTTGAGATGAGGCCCGGTCAATACGTCAAAGCCGTACCCGTGGAAGAGATATTGGGAGGAAGCCGTTTAGAATGAGTAGGGAGACCGGGACGGTAGAGCTGACGGTCACGGGACTGTATAAAAATAGTTGGAGCAAGAAAAGCTGATCGCTTTTCCTGCTCTTTTTTTCTGCCCGTGTCCAAGTTTAACCACCCTCCGCGGATGGTCATAATGGGAAGAACAGACTTTTCATCCTGGAGGTAGCTCGCTTATGCATCGGCAACTGTTCACGAATCGTTCGAGCTCCAATGACAACCAAATGCTCCCCGAGTACGCCAATATACCGATCGATCCTTCGGTTGAAAATAATTTAGTACGGCTTAAACGCGATATGGGCGGCAGCGATGATCTCATTATGCGGCAGATCCACAATGAAGGGATAAAAACGGCGGCTGCGGCGGTCGTCTATATCGACGGACTGTCAAACGCGATGGCCATTAACCAATATATATTTGATGTGCTGGACTATTCCTTGCCCCGCTATGACGGGGAGGACATGATGACGCTGGATGCGGGTTCTCTTGCGAAAAAGCTGCTGAACGGCATGGGGCCGGTCCGAACCGTAACCGACCTTGGCTCCCTTTACAAAAATTTGTTGTCCGGCCAAGCCATCATAATGCTGCGAGGGCATCAGTATGCTTACTGTGCGGACATCCGGGAGTGGAAGGGCCGAGAAGTTACGGAATCCACAAACCAGACGTCTATTCGGGGGCCACGGGAAAGCTTTACCGAGACGCTCCGAACCAATACTTCGCTCATTCGGCGGAAGATCAAGGACCCGCGTTTATGGATGGAGACGGTCACCATTGGTCATATGACCAAAACCGATGTGACTCTTATGTATATAAATGGGCTTGCGAAGCCGGATGTTCTTCAGTTGGTTCGCGATCGGCTGAGCGCAATCAAAATCGACGGCATTCTCGACAGCGGCTATATCGAGGAACTAATTGAGGATAACAAATGGTCCTTGTTCCCTACGATATTTAATACCGAGCTGCCGGATAATGTGGCGGGCCAGCTGTTGGAAGGGAGAGTAGCCATTCTTGTAGAGGGGACGCCTAACGTTCTGATTGCGCCTACCCAAATGGTTACTTTTTTTCAATCGACGGAGGACTATTACCAGCGTACCTTCTATGCCAGCTTATTGCGTATCTTGCGGTTCGGAAGCGTCTTTATCTCGCTTCTTTTCCCGTCTCTGTATATCGCCATTACGACGTTTCACCGGGATATGCTGCCCGCGTCGCTTCTTATTTCTCTAGCGGCGCAACGGGAAGGCGTACCGTTTCCGGCCTTTTTCGAAGCGCTGATTATGGAAATTACGTTCGAGATTCTGCGGGAAGCGGGTCTTCGAATGCCGCGCGCGATTGGTCAAGCCGTATCTGTCGTGGGTACGCTTGTAATCGGCCAGGCGGCGGTAGAGGCGGGAATCGTGTCCGCGGCAATGGTTATCGTGGTGTCTATTACAGCAATCTCCACGTTTACGCTTCCGGCCTACAGCATGTCGATACCGGTGCGCATTCTCCGGTTTGCCTTTATGGGCGTGGCGGCAAGCTTTGGGCTCTTTGGCATCATAATGGGCTTTTTTGTCCTTATGCTCCATCTGTGCGCGCTGCGTTCCTTCGGAGAGCCGTTTATGGCACCGTTGTCGCCATTTATAAAAACGGATATGCAGGATGCCTTATTCCGCTTGCCTAGATGGCTTATGTTCAAAAGACCGGAAACCTCTCTTAAAACCGACTCGAGCAGAATTCGAAAGAATTAGGAGGCCGACATCATGCTCTACAAATTTGCCATTTCGATGTTATGCCTTCTTATGCTAACCGGCTGCTGGAGCAGGCGGGAGCTGAACGAACTTCTGATTGTGCTTGGCGTTGGGGTAGATTGGGAGGACGGACATTATCTCGTGTCGTTTCAAGTCGTTAACCCGAGCGAAATCTCCAATCAGCAAAAAAGAGGCGACCGTCCTCCAAGTACATTGTTTCAAGGGAGAGGGAAAACGCTGTTCGAAGCGGCAAGAGCGGTTACGGCGGAAGCGCCGCGCAAAGTATATGCCGGGCATTTGCAGATTTATGTCATTGGAGAAGAAGCGGCAAGAAGAGGCATAAACGAAATCATTGACAATGTTGCCCGCGATAACGAAGCAAGAATGGATTTTAATATTATCGTGGCCAAAGGAACGAAAGCGGAGAATGTTCTTAAGCTATATACGCCCGTAGAGAAGCTGCCTAGCTACAGCATGCAGCAGTCGCTGCAGACCTCGGAGAGAAACTGGGCGCCTACTATTGCCGTAACGCTGGACGAAGCGATAAACAAGCTTTCTTCGCAAGGAAGCGAGATTGCGTTAACCGGCATACGGGTCATCGGCAGCCCCGCAGTCGGGGAAACGAAACAAAACGTAGAAAAGTTTTTGCCGCCAAGCCGCTTCCGATATTCGGGCATTGCAGCTTTTAAGGAAGACAGGCTGATTGGCTGGCTGAACGAGAAGGAGAGCAGGGGCTATACCGATATTACGAATAATCTGGATAGTACTTCGATCGCTGTACCATGCGGGGAACAGCGATATTTAGGAGTTGAAGTGACTTCCTCGAACTCTAAAATCAAAACCAAGGTAGTAAACGGAAATCCAGAGGTTGAGGTATCGATCCGAACGGAAGGGAATATCGTCGAGAGAACGTGCACGGACGTTGATCTGTCCAATCCCGATACGATCAAGAAGCTGGAGGGTCAGACCAAGCAAGCCATCCTGGGCAATGTGGAAGCCGCCGTCCAGCGGGCCAAGGAATTAAAGTCGGATATTTTCGGCTTTGGCACCCAGATGGAGAAGGAGCATCCCGCCTACTGGAATCGGGTAAAGGATCAGTGGCGTGAGGAGTATTTTCCACAGCTTAAGGTGACGTACAAAATTAAGATGTTTATTCGGGATACCGGCACGATAGAGAACAGTACGATCAGATAAGAAAGGGAGGGGATCGAATGACATCCGTATTGGCGGTTCTTGCTTTGGCGGCAGGCGCTTTTTGGTTGGAGGGTCCAGGGCTAATTCGCCGTCAGCAATTCCGGGAGCTTTCTGTATTCCTTGTCCTTCTGCTGTTCGGAACGGTTTTGTACAGTCTTTTGATGCTTCAGCTTTCGCTCCCTAACCCGTTTATGCTTGTCAAATGGATGTTCCGCTGGATGGGGACTTCAAAATCATTCTAGAGGAAAAGAAGGGAGGAGGAGGTTCGAAATGTCTATTTACTCGAATGCGAAAATATCGGTTAGACAGTTCACGATTTTGATTATGATCGGTACCGTTGGCGACTCGATTCTGATTATGCCCACGATTACGGCCGCCTCCTCCAAACAAGATGCATGGCTCTCGATGCTGCTTGCATTATTTGCCGGTATTCTCACGGGAGGGTTATTCGCGGCTATTGCCAACAGGCTGCAGCGGGTAAGTTTGTATGAAGCCATCCGGCAACGATTAGGCTTATGGTTTGGGGGCTTCTTTTTCCTCCTTTTTATATTCTCGTCGTTTATGTGCATCCTGACGCTGCTTAGCGAGATGAGTCAGTTCATGACGCTGCAATTAATGCCGGAAACGCCGGTTAACGCGATTATTTTGTTTTTCGGGGCTGTCATTATTATCGCTTACCGCTATGGCATTGAGGCTTATGCGAGAATGGGAGAAATACTGTTTCCGGTCATGATGGGACTGTTTGTGCTTCTTGTCGTTCTGCTGATGCCACAGATTAAATGGCCCAATATGCTTCCTGTTATGGCGAGGGGATTCTTGCCGATTATCAACGGGGCGCTTCCCGCGTATTGTACGGGATTTGTCGAAATGGCTGTGCTTCTTATGCTTGTTCCTTACGTTGAAGGCAACGGCAAGCTCACCAAACATATACAGAAAGGATTTATAGCTGGTGGCATTGTCCTGTTTCTTATTGTTCTTCTTAGCGTACTCGTGTTAGGTCCAGCTCTCATGGAGACCAAGTATTATCCGACCTTTGTGCTTGCCCAGAAAATTATGATTGGCCATTTCCTGGAGCGGATTGAGGCCGTGATGGCCTTTTTGTGGGTCATCACGGTATTCTACAAAACGCTTATTCACTTCTGTACGTTGACCTCCGGTCTGGCACAGGTGTTTCAGTTGAAAGAGAGCAAGATGCTGACTATTCCGCTTGGCATGATTCTGCTTGTCTGCACGGTGGTGGGGACCCCAAACATTACAACCTACAATCAGATCCTGATTGATTATTACCCTTGGTTTGATTTGACCTTTTTCCTTGTTCTGCCGCTCATCATGCTATTTCTTATCATGGCTGTTAAACAGAAGCCGCCGAAGGTGCAGGGACAGCAACCGCAGGGCCAACAACAGCAGCAACAGCCGCAGAAAAATTAGGCGAATGATTTTCCAAAAAACACTTGTTCCTTCCGCGGGATCATGTTAATATGACACTATAAATAATAAAACATGAAATATGAAATATTATTGAGGTGACAGGAATGGCCCGTTACAACTCCGAAGAAGAAGTCCTCGCCCATTACGATCCGAAGAAATACCGGACACCGGATGGCTATACGAGCGATATAGCGGTATTTACGATCATTAGCGAGCCAATCGCGCCTAATAAGCCGCCGAAGCGGACGATGAAGCTGATGCTGATCCGCCGGGCACGGCATGACCGTGAAGGAAGTCCGAATATTGAAGGCGGGAAGTGGGCGCTGCCGGGAGGTTTTATCGATCCCGAGGAGGTTGCCTACGAAGCGGCGAAGCGCGAATTGTCCGAAGAAACCGGTGTAGAGGGGATTCATATCCGGCATTACGGGGTCTATGACAAGCTGGGCCGGGATAAGCGGGGATGGATCATCTCCAATGCCCATTACGCGATTGTACCGGAGGATTATCTCGAGAAACGCAAGGCCGCCGACGATGCGGAGGAGGTGGCGCTCTTTACGATCGAGGAGATTAAAGAGCTGGAGCTTGCCTTTGACCATCGCGAAGTGATTGCGGATGCTTACGAAATGATTCGAAAGGATATGCTGCTCTCGACGGTTGCGCGCAGCTTCCTGCCGCAGGAATTTACGTTAAGCGAGCTGCAAAGCGTGCTCTTAACCGTTACGGACAGTCCGAAGGTAGCGAAGTATTCGACATTCCGGAACCGTGCCGAACGCCTCCCGTTTATCGAAGTCGTTCGAATCGACGGCGAAGCCAAAACCACATCAAGAAACTCCAAGCGACCATCGATTTTGTACCGTTTCAAAGAGGGAGAACCTCTGGAGTCGATCTACTTCTAAAGGTATTGTCACAATACCTGTTCTTTTTAACTTTATTATTTCATAAAACATGAAATAAGGAATAAGAGGAGGTGGCTAGCAATGACGACGAATAATAAGCTTGTTACCTCGTTTAATCGTTTGTTCCGGGAGGCCGAGATTGGCGGGAAAAGCAGCGCCACTATGAATGCTGTGCTGGCAGAAGCGGCAAAAGAGCAGCTTCCGCCTTCAGAAGCGGATCATGAGAAAATGCTTCTGCTGGTCATCGACCAGCAGAACAGCTTCATCGAAGGCGGAGACTTGGGGGTTCCCGGGTCGATTCAGGATACCATTCGGCTTGGAAAATTTATGTATAGAAATTTGCATAAAATCACACAAATCGCGCTGACCAAAGACGTCCATACGCCGCTGCAGATTTTTCATCCTTGCTGGTGGATTGACCGCAATGGCAAGCACCCCGCACCTGTAGAGACGGTCATAACGGTAGAGTCGGTCATCAATGGGGATTGGACGCCGGTCTTTTCGCCGGCGAGAAGCCTTGCTTATCTTCATGAGCTTAAGGCGGGAGGAAAGAGAGAGCTCCGAATCTGGCCTTACCACTGCCTGGAAGGTACAAGCGGCGTGGAGTTCGAGAGCCAATTCATGAACCTTGTTTACTTCCATACGGTGGCCAGAAGAAGCACGCCGGTTATTTTGGAAAAAGGACAGGATCCGTTAAGCGAAATGTATGGCGCGTTCTACCGGGAGGATGGCGTGGCAAGCGACGCCAACCGGGCTTTTCTGGACAGCCTCGCGGATTATAACAAAATTTATATCGCCGGTCAGGCACTCTCGCATTGCGTACTCGATACGCTGAAGCATATTTTGGAGCATCATGCCGAGAACCGGGTATTGACCGAAAGCATTCATTTGCTGATGGATTGCTCGAGCCCGATTCCAGGTACGGAAGCTTTAACGGACACGGCGATGGAGGAGCTAGTTAAGCGATACGGCATTCAGCTTGCGACAGCGGAAGGCCTGACGATATAAGCATAAGCCTACGGAGGTAACGGGACATGGACAACGTACAGCAAATCAACAAATACGCGGACGACAGCCTTGCGCTGCACACGGACTTATACCAGGTTAATATGGTGGAGACTTATTGGGCGGAAGGAATGAGCGAGCGCCGTGCGGTATTCGAACTCTTTTTCCGCAAGCTGCCTTTCGGGAACGGTTATGCGATCTTTGCGGGACTGGAACGGATTATCGAATATGTGCAAAGCTTCGGATTCACCGATTCGGACCTGGCCTATCTGCATGATGAGCTTGGTTATGAAGAGGATTTCCTCGCTTACCTGAAGCAGCTTCGCTTCACCGGCAAAATTACCGCCATGCGCGAAGGAGAGCTGGTCTTCGGCAATGAAGCGATCCTCCGGGTGGAAGGCACGTTGGCCGAAGCCCAGTTTATCGAGACGGCGCTGCTTAATATCGTAAACTACCAGACGCTGATCGCGACAAAAGCCTCGAGAATCCGCAATGCCGTTGGAGATGCGCCGCTTCTCGAATTCGGCACGCGCCGCGCTCATGAAATGGACGCCGCGCTATGGGGCTCGCGGGCTGCTATCATCGGCGGCTGCGATGCGACCTCGAACGTGCGCTGCGGCAAAAGGTTCGGAGCAAAGGTATCGGGCACGCATGCTCATGCGATGGTGCAAGCGATGCTGGACGAATACGAAGCGTTCCTACGTTACGCGAAGCGGCAGAAGCAGATGAACCGCAAATGCGTCTTCCTGATCGATACGTACGATACGCTTAAATCGGGCATTCATAACGCGATCAGAGTCGTGAAGGAGCTTGGCATCAAGGATTTGTTCGAAGGAGTCCGGCTTGATTCGGGCGACCTGGCCTATCTGTCGAAGGAAGTGCGCAAGCTGCTGAACAACGCGGGTTTTAAAGAGACCAGAATTTATGCCTCGAATGATCTCGATGAATATACGGTCCTGAATTTGAAGTCGCAGGGTGCGGTTATCGATGCATGGGGTATCGGAACAAAGCTGATTACGGCGTATGATCAGCCGGCTTTAGGCGCAGTCTATAAAATTGTGGCGATCGAAGATGATACTGGAAAAATGGTCGATACGATCAAAATTTCGGGCAATCCCGAGAAAGTGACTACTCCGGGAAGGAAAAAGCTGTACCGGATCATTAATCTGGTGAATCACCGCTCGGAGGGCGACTATATCGCGCTGGAAGAGGAGAAGCCGCAGGAGGAAGGACGCCTCAAGATGTTCCATCCAGTGTACACCTACATCAGCAAATTCGTAACGAATTATGAAGCGAGAGAGCTTCATGCGGATATTTTCTTGGGCGGAGAGCTGGTTTACGAGCTTCCCGGGCTTTATGAGGTGCAGGCTTTTGCCAAAGGAAATCTGGAGCTGCTCTGGGACGAATACAAGCGGAACCAGAATCCGGAGGATTATCCGGTTGATCTAAGCCAGCGCTGCTGGGACAACAAGATGAATCTCATCCATGCGATGAAGGAGAAAGCGGAAGGAGTGGCCAAGGAGACATGACGACAAAACCTCGGAAAATCGGCATTTACGGATCTTCTTTCGACCCGATCACGAATGTGCATTTATGGACGGCTTCGACCGTGGCGCACCGCAAAAACCTGGATTTAGTGATCTTTCTGCCTTCCTCCAGCATGCGCCATGACAAGAAAACGAACACTAGCGACGAGCATCGGGTGAATATGATTAAGCTTGCGATTCAGGATAATCCGAAGTTTGTTTTTGATCCTTACGAGCTTACGGTGCTTGCGGGCATGCAATACACATTCCATACGATGAGGCATTTCCGCGAGCAATATCCGGAGGATGAGCTGTATTTTATTATGGGCGCGGATCTTCTGGTCGATATCGCCGACGGCAAATGGTCGCATGAGAAGGAATTGATTGAGGAAAATAAGTTTATCATAATGGCACGTAATGGAATCGACATGACGGAAGCAATCTCCCGTTCGCCGCTGCTCCGCAATCATGACGACGGACGGTTCCAGCTGATGAGCAAAGGGCTGGCCATGGAGATCAGCTCGACCTACATCCGGGATGAATTCAGCCGGGGCGGGGAGCCGAGATATTTGCTGCCGGATTCGTGTTATGACTATATTAAGCAAAACAGCTTGTACCGCATTTAACGATCAAAGGAGGCGCTTGGCGATGACCTTGCAGCAGCAAATTATTGAGAAATTGGGAGTAAAACCGCAGATTGACGCGCAGGAGGAAATCCGGAGAACGGTGGATTTTATTAAAGATTACGTAACCTTTGCGCGAAAAACCGCCTTGGTTCTCGGTATTTCGGGCGGACAGGATTCGACCCTTGCCGGCAAGCTTTGCCAAATGGCGATGAATGAATTAAACGATGAAGAGGGAGTAAAGACCTATCGTTTTATCCCCGTCCGGCTGCCTTACGGCAACCAAAAGGATGAGCAGGATGCGCAGGATGCGATTGCTTTTATCGGGGCCGAGGGCTTCATCACGATTAATATCAAGGCAGCCGTTGACGCCGGAGCAGCGGAATACGAAGCCCGGACAGGGAAGAAGCTGAGCGATTTCACGAAAGGCAACCGGAAGGCTAGAGAGCGGATGATCGCCCAGTTCGAGATTGCGGCGGAGGAGAATGGGCTGGTCGTCGGAACGGATCATGCGGCCGAGGCAATCACGGGCTTTTATACGAAATTTGGCGACGGCGCGGCGGATCTGACTCCGTTATACCGTCTCAACAAGCGGCAGGGAAGACAGATTCTGAAGGAGCTTAACTGCCCCGAGCATCTGTACTTGAAAACCCCTACCGCAGACCTTGAAGAGGATAAGCCGCAGCTTGCCGACGAAGTGGCTCTGGGCGTAACTTACGACGATATCGACAACTACCTGGAAGGCAAGGAAATTGGCGAAGACGAGCGGCAAAAGATCGAAAACTGGTATATCCGGACGATTCATAAACGGGAGCAGCCGGTGACTGTATTTGACCGTTGGTGGAAAAAGGTTGACGGAAAATAAGAGCTTCAAGGCACGAAGCCTATCCGGCATTCGCAAGAGTGGCGGGTAGGCTTTTTGTCATGCTGAGCGGCGTTAAAGGTATAGGTCATTAATACTAAATCCAAATAATTGCAAGAGATTGTTTTTATTTTCGAAAAAATCTGCTATTCTACTGGTGATCAGCTAATGGATTGGGGAGTGATAACTTTTGAAACCGGTTACAGTGTATGACATTGCGAAGGAAGCGAATGTATCGGTTGCAACGGTATCGCGGGTTTTGAACAATACGGCCCCCGTAAAAAAGTCAACGAGAGATCGCATCGTGGAATTGATGAACAAGTACCAGTTTCAGCCTAATGCATTAGCTCGAAGCCTGTCCAAGAAGGAGACGGGGATGATCGGGATTATTTTGCCGGACATTACCAATCCGTTCTTTCCGTCCGTACTGGCCGGGTTTGAGCAAGAGGCGAGAAACAAAGGCTACACGTTCTTTCTATGCGATACCGTTTCGACAAACGGGGATTCGAAGGAGCAATACGAGCGCGAATCGCAGTATCTCAGCCTGCTGATGGAGAAGCAGGTAGACGGCATCGTGATGATTGGCGGCCGGATTAACCTGGCCAAGCCAAGCGAAGCTATGGTCAGCGAGGTTGTTGATATCAGCAAGCGCGTGCCGACTTTGCTTATAAACGGCCATTTGCCCGGGCAAAACATTCATTCCGTTTGCGTTGACGAGCGGGAGGGAGCCGAGCTTGCCACGCAGCATCTGATCGATCTCGGCCATCGGGATATCGCCTTTGCCGGCGGCTACCAGAGCATGGCCAATACGCTTCAGCGTGTCCAGGGCTTTGTGAAGACGATGCAGAAAAATGGGCTTACGGTTCGGAAAGAATGGCTGCTGGAAGGCGGTTTTACCGTGGAGAAGGGCAAGCTGTTCATGAATTATTTGCTTAGCTTGCCGGAGAGGCCAACGGCTGTGTTTTGCGCGAATGATCTGATCGCCATTGGTGCTCTTAAAGCTGCCTATAATGCCGGCTTGCGGGTACCGGAGGATCTGTCTTTGGTCGGTTTTGACGATGTTCCGTACGCATCCAACAGTATTCCGGAGCTGACGACGGTGTCCCTTAAGTGTTATGACATCGGGAAATACGCGGCCGAGCAGCTGCATAAGATGATTGCCAAAAGCAAGGTAAACAGGAGGGCAAAGCTGAGACCGGAGTTGGTCATTCGGGAATCAACGGCTCCGCCAATAGGCTCAAGGCTACATGGGCCAAATGGAATATTTAGATAAATATTTCAAAAAACTTTCTTGACAACGCTTTCATGTCTGATTTATTATCAAGGTGTCAAAGCAATGCACGGTTCGAACAAAAATGAAACCCGTTTCAATGCAATCGGCTATCATCATATTTTCCCATGAAATGCACGTAAGAATACCGTAAATATGACAGTTCATGTTGTTTCGGATCGAATGTGTATTTTATTTTTATCAAAAAATGAAACGGGTTTCATGAAACGGGATACATGTTATCGATCGGGGGTCGTCTAGAATGGGTTTGGATACACAGGCGATATCGGCAGTTCAGTTCGAGGCAGATGCAGTACGTATACACGGAGAACCCAAGCTGCTCTTAAGCGCCTCGCTCTTTTACTTCCGGATTCCGAGGCTGCTGTGGAAGGAACGGATGGAACAGCTGAAAGCCTATGGCTACAACAGTATCGATGTTTACTTCCCTTGGAATTATCATGAACGGCGGGAAGGCGAATGGGACTTCAGCGGCGAGCGCGATGTCGAAGCCTTCCTCGAAGCGGCAAGAGATGCGGGGTTATGGGTGATCGCAAGACCGGGACCTTACATTTGTTCCGAATGGGACGGAGGCGCGCTTCCTGCTTATCTGCTGGCGCAAGGCGTCGAGATTCGGCAGAATGATCCTGTATTTCTATCCCGGGTAGCTGCCTGGTTCGACCGGATCATCCCACTTCTCAAAGCCTACCAAGCAGACGAAGGCGGAACGGTTATCGCGGTGCAGCTGGATAACGAGCTCGATTTCTATGATTGCA
Source organism: Paenibacillus glycanilyticus (assembly GCF_051200795.1). Classification (NCBI taxonomy): domain Bacteria; kingdom Bacillati; phylum Bacillota; class Bacilli; order Caryophanales; family Paenibacillaceae; genus Paenibacillus; species Paenibacillus glycanilyticus. The sequence continues at coordinate 5,929,701 of NZ_CP195155.1, read as the reverse complement.
AGGATCCAAAGGGGTATATCGGCGCATTAAGAGATTTGGTATTGGCGCATGGGATTTCGGTTCCGCTGTTCGCCTGCGCCGGTCAAGGCGGATTGCTCCAAGCCGCAGGAATTGCAGAGGGAGTAGCCCCAACCTGCAACTTTTATCCAGATGACCGGGATCCCGAGTTCGAGTCGAAGGTGCTCCATTACGGCGGGCTCATGGAGGAGCTTGGTTATCCTCTCCTCGTAACCGAGACAAACCGCGCGCATTATCTGCTTCGCCGATTGCTCGGCTGCGGCGCTAAGCTGCTGGGACCTTACCTTCAGGTATCGGGTACGGATTTTGGCTTTACGAACGCTACGAACAATTGGGGTAAGCCGCTTGCTTTTATGACATCGGATTATGATTTCGGCGGAATGATCTCGCCGGAAGGGCATATCCGGGAGGAAGCTTACGAAGGCAGGCTGCTCGGCAGACTAATCGAAGCTTACGGAAGCAAGCTGGCAGAAGCGACAGCAACCGGAGCAGCGGATGAGAATCTCATTCTCGCTGGTCAATGGAATAACATTGCCGGCCCGTATGTGCTCAATCTGAAGGACGGCGGCCAACTGTTGTTCCTGACGAATCTGGATGACGAGGATAAGGAACTTGCAATTGCCAGTTCGGATTCGTTTGTTCTGCGGGGAGGCCGATCGCTGGCTCTGCCGAATCAGGTTCCGTTAGCAGGCTGGGGATTGGAAGGAACATTGGAGCTATCGACAGCGGAGCTTTACTATGCGAAGCAAACGACAAGCCGCCTGGTACTTGCGTTCCATACCGAAAGCGCCGGTCAAATTCGGTTAAGCAGCGAAGAGATAGCTGCCGTTGAATCCGAGAACTGCTCGGCAGACATGCAGGATGGACGGTTAAGCATCAAGTTTGATGGAACATCGGATGCCGTATGCCGGATCAATACCCGCAGCGGAGACATTTTGACAATTGCGATCCATGATAAAGTAAAAGCGCTTTATATGGATGATCTGGATGAAGAAGGGTTATTGCACACCTGTTCATCAGAAGTTCAATCTGCTGATAAAGAGCAAACGGAGGTCAGCAATTGGCAGCTTAGCTCCTTGAATGGAGCGGAGCCGATGACCCTGCCAGAGTCAAGGCAATCGAGAACGGAAGCCGCATATCTGGAACAAAACGAGATTTATCGAGGGTATGGCTGGTACGAAGCAGCTGTTCCGGCTGACCGAGCGGATAAAGCAGAGGGTGTGCTGATCCAAAACGGCAGCGATGTGATATCGCTTTACGCGGATGGCCATTACGTTGGAACTGCGGTTCCGGGCGGAAGCAGCAGTTATCTTCCGTTAAAAGAAGGGTTGACGCAAGGGAAGCTGGTTGCCCGAACGGAAATCTGGGGACATTCCAACTTCGATGATTCCAGGCTGCCGGGCTTAAAGCTTAACGCTTTAAAAGGTCTTACAGGCATGACGCTAGTAACAGGGCAGCATGAGATGAGCCGTAATTGGAGCGTGTACCGCGCAACGGACCGAACGATTCGGCCTGAACTTACGGCGGAGGCTGACCGGAAGCTGTGGCCGGTTGTGAACCTGGGCGGCTGGCTATCGCCGGATCATCCCGCTTTCGAATATTACCGGAAAAGCTTTATTCCCGGAGAACAAGCTGACAGGTGGATCCTTCACTTCGAAGGGATGCAGTCGACGGCGAAGGTGTTTGTCGATGGGAAGCAGGCTGGTGATGTAGGACCATTTGATCCTTATCTTGATCTCTCCGGTTATCTCACAGCCGGGCAGCCTGCAGAGCTTGCCATCTTCCTGGAGAGAGTCATTGGGCTTCCTGCCGGAAGAAGAGCGGTTATGTATGAAGGAATCAAGGCAGCGAACTGGGTGATCAGCGGGGCGGAAGAGCCCGAGCTATCGGCCCATGCGAATGCAGCTCGTTCACAGTCGTATGTTACGGAGCTTCCCGTGCAGCTCGATGCTGGTAAGACGGCATGGCTGTACAGCACCATTCCGAATTCGGATAACGGCAAAGGTTGGCGCGCAGCGGTTTCCGGAGCGGGAATTAAGCTGACGGTGTTTCTCGAAGGACGAATCGTTGGACGGATTTGGACATCCGGTGGAGAGGACCGGCCGGTTATTACCGGCGGCAATCCGCAGTCGGTTTACTTGCCGGGCGTCTGGTTTAACAAGAAGGAAGGCGAGCTTGTCATCCTCTTGGAAGCCGTAGATCAAACAGCACCTTGCAGGCTGGATGCCATCAGGCTTCAACAGGTCTAGCCGGAAGATATAAGGCTGGAAATTAATTGGTAATGGGTAAGGAGGTCTTCACATGGAAAAGGTTATACAACCAGCCATCCAGAGCAAGCCGCGTACGGAAAGCTCAGGCAGGCTGAGACGATTCTGGAACAATAAAACTTTGCTTCTGATGTGTTTGCCGGCAATTGCATTCTTTATTGTATTTGCTTATCTGCCGATGCCAGGCGTGTATCTGGCGTTCATTCAGTACAATTACGCGGACGGCATATTCAAAAGTCCGTTTGTCGCCTTCGACAACTTCCGCTTCCTCGTTATGAATGGCGACCTGTGGCGGCTGACCTTTAATACCGTAGCGTATAACCTCGCATTTATCTTGCTGGGAAATTTGCTGCAAATATTCGTAGCTATCCTGCTAAACGAGCTGCGCCGCAAATGGTTTAAGAAAGTAGCTCAAACGTTATTGTTCCTCCCGCACTTTATCTCGGCCGTTCTGATCGGTCTGATCGCTTACAACATTCTCAGCTATGATTACGGCTTGCTGAACCATGTACTTGCATCTCTCGGCATGGATCCGGTCAAAGTGTACTCCAATTCTCACGTATGGCCGTTCATTATCGTAATAACCTACTTATGGCAGTCAACAGGTTACGGTTCCATCGTGTACTTCGCAGCTATCATGGGTCTTGATAACGAGATCATCGAAGCTTCCGAGATCGATGGTGCAAACGCTTTCCAACGGATCATTTACATCGTTATTCCATGGCTTAAGCCAACGTTCATCATCTTGCTGCTGTTCTCGCTCGGCGGCATTATGAAAGGCAACTTCGGTTTGTTCTACAACTTGGTTGGGGCAAACAATACGGCCTTGTACTCGTCGACGGATATTATCGAAACTTACGTATTCCGTTCGCTTATGACGAACTTCAACTTCTCTATCGGCAGTGCGGTTAGCTTATATCAATCGGTATTCGGCTTCGTGATCGTTATAACGGCCAACTGGCTCGTTAAAAAGACGTCGCCAGAAAACTCGTTATTCTAGGGGGTGCTGACATGGAAGAGAATATCGTAGAATCCAGAAGCATTCGGACAGATGCGAGCGAAGTCATTGTCAGAACGTTTGGTTACGTCGTGATTTCCATCTTTGCGCTTTGCTGCTTGCTGCCGTTCCTTCTCATTTTGGGTACTTCGTTTACAACGGAGTCGGCGATCAAGAAATTTGGCTTTAACTTCTGGCCGAAGGAATTCAGTACCTTTGCTTACAAAATCGTATTCGAGAATCCTGACATCATCGTAGGTTCTTACATTGTAACGATTCTGCTTACCGTGGCCGGTACGGCTATTGGCTTGTTCCTTGTCGCGATGACCGGTTACGCGCTGCAGCGTCCGGACTTTGGCTACCGGAACGGAATCTCGTTCTTTATTTACTTTACGACTTTGTTCTCCGGCGGTCTTGTTCCTTTCTACCTGCTAGTCACTCAATATTTGAGCCTGAAGGACAATTATTTGGCCGTCTTGCTGCCAGGGCTTCTCAGTCCGTTCCTGATCATTATGATGAAAAGCTTTGTCCGCTCCATCCCGCATGCCATTACGGAATCGGCCAAAATCGACGGAGCAGGGGACTTTACGATTTTCCTGCGGCTGATCCTGCCGATGACGACTCCGGCTCTTGCGACAATCGGTTTGTTTATCGCGCTTGGTTACTGGAATGAATGGTATAACTCGATGCTGTTCCTGTCGCCGAACATGGAATACCGTCCGCTCCAGCTCTTCTTATATAACGTTGTTACCAGCGCCGACTTTGTCCGCAACTCCGCGGCAGCCTCCAACGTCTCGCTTCGGGATGTGCCGCTCGAGTCCATGAAGATGGCAACGGCCGTTGTTGCAACAGGACCTGTTATCCTGTTCTATCCTTTCGTGCAACGCTACTTCATTAAAGGTATCACGGTGGGCGCAGTTAAAGGTTGATGTGCCGAAGGCCAAGGGGCCTCTTCACATAACGGGCAAAGCCCGATAATGAAAAACAAAGGGGAGACGTGCATGTTTAAGAAAAGTTCCGCAATCTTGCTCTCTATTTTGATGGCTTCCAGCTTGGCAGCCTGCTCCGGTAATAACAACAAAGATAATAAACCAGCAGACTCCGCTAAACCAAGCAACAACGCAAGCACCAACACGGAAGGATCAACAAACACTGGCGGCGATGCCGCGGTTGACACTTCAAAGTTCGTTAAAATCACTTATATGGTGCTTGGCAACAAGCCGACAAACGGCCAATTCGAAAAAGTTCTTGCCGAAGTGAATAAAATCATGAAGGAAAAAATCAATGCCGAGCTGGAATGGAAATGGATCGAATGGACGGACTGGCAGACGAAATACAACCTTGCGCTTGCTTCTGGCGAACCAATCGACCTGATTACGATCGGTACCGACTGGCTTGATACATGGGGCAACGCTCAACGCGGCGCCTTCATGAACCTGGATGATCTGCTTCCTAAATATGCGCCTCAAACCTATAATTCGATTCCGCAAGAAGATTGGGCGGAGTCCAAATACAACGGTAAAATCGTCCTCATTCCTGAAGATCAATATACGCAATGGGTTAACCACGGCTTCTTCTACCGCGGTGACTGGGCGAAAGAAGCAGGCATTACAGAGCCAATTAAAGACTGGGAAGGCATTGGCAAATATCTTCAATACATTAAAGACAACAAGCCTGACGTAATCCCTTGGGATGCGGTTTCCGGAACAAGCACATTCGGCGGATTTGATACTTCCTACACGGATAACCTTGAACTGCCAATCTCGACAGGTTACCTGCCGGTATTCACGACCAAATCGTATGACGAGAAATATACCGTTAACAGCCCTGTCTTCGAAGATACCATGGTGAAATACGCAACGATGATGAAAGAATGGGCAGACAAAGGCTTCTGGCGTGAAGACGTACTGAACAACAAAAACGATACCCGTGCATCGCTGCGTGCCGGCCTGACAGGTTTGGACCAGCATCATACGCAAACCTTTGGCGGTCTCCGCGTCCAAATGGATAAAGACCAACCGGGTTCCGATCTGCAAATGTTCCCGTTTGCCCGCCAAGGCGGCAACAACCTGCTTGAGCTGTCCATCACTCACGGCGGTACTTCCGTTGGCGCACACAGCAAAAACCCTGAGCGCGCTTTGATGGCTTACGACCTGATCCGCAACGACGAGCAAATTTACCACCTGCTCAACTACGGTATTGAAGGCGTACAGTACGAAGTCAAAGACGGCAAACGTCAACAACCAGCCGGTTATGACGAGACAAAAGACGGCTTCTACTCCGACTTCTGGGGCGGCCGTGTCGACAAATTCGAGATTCCTAGCGTAACGACATGGGATCAACTCGAAGAAACCTATTATGCTGAGTATGACAAAATCAAAAAACCTTACCCTTACGGCCAATTCGTATTCGACAAAACACCGGTTGAAGCCGAGCTGACAGCGATTACGCAAGTAACGGGCGAGATGGGTCCAGCTATCGCTTACGGTAAAGCAGGCGACCCAGTCAAAGCGGTTGAACAATTCCGCAGCAAGCTGAAAACAGCAGGCTACGATAAAGTTCTTGCCGAGCTGCAAAAACAAATGGATGCATTCAAAGCAAAAATGGAATCCGGTCAATAAGCGGTATAGGAAACCGGGATTCGACGCCAAGCGTCGGATCCCGGTTTTTTTAACTTTGCTTAGCCGGGAATAAGGATATCGATACGGGAATCATGCCGGTCCAAGGAATAGATGTCTTTCCAATATTCGATATCGATAGGCCTAGCACCAAGCGTGTTATTAATATAATCATACGTATCGCCAATCTCTGATTCCGGGCCTTCATGAATGATTTTCGTATATTGTCCTGAAGGTAAAGTATAAGTGGTCATGTCGGCGGGAATATTCTCAAAAGCGTTTACTTCGAAAGCAACCACATGCTGGTAGGGAGTGTCAAGCGTCCATTGGCCATCCTGGTTATAGATCTGAATCAAATAAATGCCTTCCTTATTCCGATTCGGCAGCTCATTCCTGCGTTCGGCCAGCTGCTCGCGCAATACGCCAACCATTCGCGACTGCAGAACGTTGTTAAGGCTTTCCCTAATGGAATAGCTAACCAGCTTGAGCTCTTCCTGATCAATCCTGTCGATCTGATAAGTACGCAAAATGTATACCTCCCATACATGGTAAATATAACCATAATTAGGATAACGAATATACGTTCGCTTGTAAAGGGTAAGTTTTGTTCATAACGTTTACGTTGACGTTAATATTATTGAGGAGTATGCTAATTATAGAAAGAAGGTTTGAACAAGCTTGGAAGTGGGTATTAAAAAGTTAGGGATTATATTTTGAAGGAGGCATCTCTTATGTACAATCATATCCTTGTTCCCGTCGACGGTTCGCAGCAGGCCAGCAAAGCTCTTGATCACGCGATCCATTTGGTGAAGGCGATCAATGCGCCGATACGGCTGTCTGTGATTCACGTTACGGGACGCGTCGCAATAAGTCAGGCTTTTGTTTATGTGGATGTGGGGGAGATGCTGGAGAAGGAAGAGAATGAAGTGCTTTCCGCGGCCGCTGCTCAGCTCAGAGACTCCGGAGTAGATTACACGCTGCTTAGAGCAGACGGCGATCCGTCCACTCTCATCTGCAATACCGCGAAGGAGCGCAGTTGCGACCTGATTGTCATGGGCAGCCGCGGCGTGGGACTTGTCTCGGAAATTCTGCTTGGCAGCGTCAGCCATGGAGTATCCCAGCATGCTCACTGTCCGGTCCTGCTTGTAAAATAATAGATGTTGAGCTAAAAAGGCTGCCCGGCGGGCAGCCTTTTTTCGTATTTGGTCCCTTTACGATGTGGCACATCGTTAAGAGATCGGAAGATGAGCTTTCGTTGATGCTTAACGATGTGGCACATCGCTAAGCCGACGGAAAGGGATCGAATTCGCACCATATCGCATAAAAGCAGCTCTCTTAACGATGTTTCACATCGTTAAGGCGCCGAAAAAGTAGCAGCAGTCAGTCGTTAACGATGTGGCACATCGTTAAGCACTAGTCTCCACTACGCGATCCTGAAAATCGGCTGGATTGGAAAAAACTCCACCGGGACTTCCGGGTACCGCAGCTTCAATTCTTCGCTTAACGCGCGCATGCCGGGCTCTTCGCTCTCCGCGTGGCCCAGTGTCAGCAAGGCTTTTGCCCGACCCTGATGCGCGGCATCCCGGATATATTCCGGCGTTTCCCATTCCGGACCTTCCCCGACGATAAGCAGATCGAGATTATGGTCGCGCATAAACGGAATAGCGGTTGAAGCGCCTCCCCGGTAACCAACCAGAATGCCCACACGGCTGACCGGGGTGGAGAGATCGCCCGTTATCCGGAGGAAAGGCATGCCAAGCTTTTGCTTCACATGCGCGGCAACCTCCGCGACCGTCATAGGCGAAAGCTCGAGAATGGCGGCGATAGGCAGCATTTCGGCCAAGCGGGATTCCCATTCCAACGCGGACAATAAGCCTGTCATAATAATGTCAGGCTGCTTACGGTGACAGTAATCATGGTATCGGAAAATCGCGATTCCGCTCTCATCAATAAGCTGCAGCTTTTGCGCAAAAACCGGATCGTTCCCGATCAGCTGTTCATCATGCCGGTGATTGTAGGAGAGAGGTTCATGCGTGATCAGAAGATTAGCTCCCGCCGCGGCCGCTTGTTCAATCACCTGTTGGGTTGGCATGAAGGACACGGCAATACCGGTTACTTCGGCATCGGGCCTGCCGGCCATCAGAACATCCACCGTGTCAGGAATCGGGGGAACCGATGATCGCAAGGCATCAATTACGGTCTGAACCTTTATCGGCATAAATTACTTTCCTTCCTTTTTGCTTGGATATATTTTCTCGCCCTTCTCGAGCATCTCGATAAATTGCTGAATCTTCTTCACCCGAGTCTCTTGCTTTTTGACATTGTGAATGCGGAACAATATCGCGTACCGGTTCTGCTTGTCCAACGTCTCGAAAAACTGCCCAGCCCTCTCGTTGCGCGCCAGCTCAAGGGCGAAATCCTCCGGAATGGAAGCGTTGGACTGCGATTCGTACGCTTTGTCCCATAAGCCGTTCTGCTTCGCCGCTTCGATGGCCTTAAGACCGCTTGGCTGCATTTTTCCCGCGGCGATAAGGACTTCGACTTTATCTTTATTGATCTGCGACCAAATGCTTTTTGCACCTCTTGGCGAAAAACGCTGAATCCAGCTTTCTTCGTCATGCTTTCTTTTATGGCTGTCGATCCAGCCGTAGCATAAGGCAACGTCCAGCGCTTCATGGTAAGTAACCGAGGGGAGGGACGCATTTTTTTTCGAAATCTGCAGCCAGATGCCGGATGACTGATCGTATTGCTCGGCGAGCCAGCGCTCGAAAGCCGGCTGGTCCGGGAAGTGGAGAATAGGCAGCTCATTTGTGCTCATTGTACAAAACTCCTTTATGCCGTTTCCTTCCAATATTATAGCATTGCTGAAGCAACCGTATAAGTCTTGAGTTTACAAACTTTTCCTATAAAATGGTGGTACCACCCGCGTATACGGCGGGGGTGAGCGAAAGCGGGGAGCGGAGCAATGAGCCAAGTTAGAGCTATTCGGGAGCATGAACTGCAGGAGCTTCTGGAGTTATACCGTCATTTGATCCCGAACGATCCGGAGCTCCAGGCTTCGGATGTTCAAGAATTGTGGAGTCAGATCCGGGAGGATCGCAACATGCATTATCTGGTTGTAGAAGCGGACGGTCGGATAGCGGCAGCCTGCGTGCTGATTATTATTCCGAATTTAACAAGAGGGGCAAGGCCATACGGACTGATCGAAAACGTGGTTACCCATTCCGATTTCCGCAGGAAGGGCTACGGAACCGACGTATTGCGGGAGGCGCTTGCTATCGCCTGGAAGCAAAATTGCTATAAGGTGATGCTGCTGACAAGCTCCAAACAAGAGGGTACCCTTACTTTTTACGAAAAGGCCGGTTTTGTAAAAGGAATCAAAACGGGATTTATCGCGAAGCCGTAACCGGAAGGTTAGGAGGGTTAAATTGAAACCCGCTAAACGATTAACGAGCATGATCGTGTATGGCTGCCTGATCATCGTAATCGGGATGGCCGCAGCAGCAGGCATATGGTATCGGCAAACGGAGCCGCTAGTGAACGATGGGATGTCCACCTTTACGCCCCCTGACGGAAAACCTCCGGAGTATGTTGTTGGTCTGGTTAACAAGGGCCTGCAGAAAATCGATATCGTTAGCGTAACGATTAACGGAGCTTCCCCATCCGTCCCCGTGCAGTTAGGCATTACTTATGATTCCGGACAGTTTGTGCAGGTGCTGGCTGAGCCTGTTCCGGAAATCGAATTTATGGGAATACACGATTCATCCATTTACCCGGCTCTTGCCGGTGACGAGTTAAAGAAGGCTATTATGAAAAAAGCCCATACGCCCATTCTTTACGGAATTCGTTTTTCCGCTGAAGAGGGGGCGGTTCACAGCGTTACGGTTAAATATAAGTATCTGGGGTTTACGAAAAAGCTTACGGTTACGAGATGGTTTGATAACAACCGCTAAGCTTATCCAAGCTACGTACGGTTTAGAGAGAAGTAAGCTAACGTTAATCAATCCGGAACACGGGGCCTTTCGGATAAAAGGGCAGATGCTTGCCTTTCGGCAGCAGATAAGCATGATCCCGCTTAACGCGCAGCCGGTCGCATTCGCCGTCGGTGATGATCAAGATCGGGCCGTTGTTCGGAAAATCCTCGGCACGCTCCAGAAGATCGATAGCCGGCTGCAGAATGGTGCCACCGCGTCCCTTTACCTTCACCCTGTCGCTGATCAGATCCGGAGACATATAACCGGCGTCATACGGGGCGGCATCGCAGAAGACAATGCGGGCCATCGGCACGTCGCGGGCTGCGGAATAACTGGCAATGGCGCCAAGGCATTTGGCAAGCAGCTTTTTATCCATAGAGCCCGAGGTGTCCAAAATAACGCCAAACGTCCGCCCGTCCTCGGCGCTGCCCGAGTCAACCCATAGCGGCCTTGGAATATCCGGCGTGGAAGACTGGCGCCTCGAGACGCGGGAGTAGGTCCGCTTCTTCTCGAGCGGCGTGAAATAGTGGTCAAACCATCTGGCGAGCTCAACATCCCATTTGATCGGGGGCTGGCCTAAGGCGCGGATCTCCTCCACCAGACCGGAAGGAAGATAACCGCGGCTCTGTTCTTCGTGATAGATCAGGCCTTGCTGCATCGCATTGCGGCAGAAATCGTCCAGACGTTGTCCTTCACGGGCATCCCGGAATCCGGGCGACCCGTTATCTAAAATATCGCCTAATCCGTTTCCGCGCAGCGTCGCCAGCTTGCGGTAAACACGTATGTCGGCGACCATCCGGTCATAGATCGATTCGGCGCTAAGCCCCTTCAGCTCGGGATCCAGCATTAAACCCACGCGCGGATATTCCCCGATCTTCATCTCGACAAGCCAGAGATTAATAACATAATCGCAGGCGATATTCCATAAATAATGGTCGCGCCCCATGCAGCGCTCATGATGCTGGAGTCCGGCGTGCAGAAGCTCATGCGCCATGACGAAAAGCGTCTCATCATCGGTAAGTCCGGCAGCCGGATTCATGTAAATGACTTGGTCAACGACATTAATCGCGGCAATAGAGATTTGGAGCCGCTGGCAAAGCTGTGCATCCTCAATAAGCTTAAAACCGGCGGCAAGCGCCCCAAGCAGCGGATAGTGATCGATAAACCAGCGCTTGGCTCTGGCTGCGGCGGTAAGCGAAGCCGATTCCGAGGTGATCGAGTCCAGGTGTCCGCCGGCCACGCTGACCGCTCTCGTCACGGCATTGGCCAGACCTTTTGCCAAATAAGCTTCCCAATCCGGTTCCTTGCCGGAGTAATGATAAAAATAGGATTCTTTATCGTTATACTCCATATCACCGACAGAAGGGCCGGCCGTGCCAACGAAGTTTAGCGCCGGAGGCAATCCGCGCTCCATGAAATAGGAGTACAGCTGCTGCTCATCCCGTACCGGAAGATCGAACCTTGTTTCCATATCGGCAGGCGGAGTTCCTATTTTCAAATCTTGAAGAAAGCGGGCTACATAAACATCGCAGGCGGCATTCCAATAATGCGGCTTTTCGTGTTTGACCTTGAAATGCCCCAGTCCGAGATGCAAAAGACAATGGGCGAGCACATAGATCCACTCGGAGGTTTCCCCGCGTCTTTTGGGATGAAGGTAGATCGTTCCTCGGAGTGTAACTTTAGCCCACCCTGTCTCCGGGTAAGGGGAGCTTTCTTGACGGATGATGCGGACGCGGGAAGAGAGCGGCGAGAAAATCGGATGATCGGATATGTACTGAATAGCCTCGTTTACCTGTTTTGTGGCCGGATCTGCTATTTTTGTTTTTTTGGGCATCGGGCAATCACCGGTCCTTCACGGCAAGTCTGGGCAAGTCCCGGACGATCTCAGCCAATCCGGAATATTGTCCTCCTGCTCATGCTTGGCTACGACCATTTGGGCAATTTCAAACGAGATCATGCTCAAATCCTTGATCAGCTTTTTGGCGTTATGCGCAAATTGACGATGAGACTCTCGAATTTGCTCTTTATGAGCCGGCAGCTCTTTGACGATCTGGGAGCGGAATGCCTGGGCAAGGAAATAGAGAACATCGCGGTCCTCCGGATCAGCAGGGAAACCTACTTTTCCTTCTATAATCTGATTCAGCTGATATTTGCTGCTTCGATTTTTGTAAAAGGCTTTAAATTGTACGGCGTGCGCGGGAGTAAGCGCACCGCTAGCCAAAATGCCGACAAGCTCGGGCGTAATCGCATCTCCGAATTCATGCAGCGCATCCGAGAGCATATGCCAGGAGCGTGGCGTCGAGAAGGTCTCTTCACTCTTAGACGGAGCGCTCCATAAATGATCGGGTCTCGTCTCCAAGTACTCGATCACGGTCGGATGCAGGGATGCTTCGTAAGCCCAGCCGATCCAATCTTTGAACGAGACATTTAACTGAACATGGAACATCCGGTTAATCAGGGCGGAGCTCATCGGTTTGACAATGGCGCTGTCCTGGGCGCGGTTGCCTGCACCGATTACGATCGAGCCTGCGGGCAAATGGTAATCTCCAATCCGGCGTTCGTGGATCAGGCTGTAGAAGGCTTTTTGCACTTCCTGCGAGCAGGCGTTAAGTTCATCGAGGAACAAGCAATAGGGTTCATCGCGGGCAATCATGGCCGGAGGACAGAATTGGCTTTTGCCGTCTCTAATTTGAGGAACGCCGATAATATCTTCAGGCGCCAGCTGCGAACCAAGAAGGGATACGCAGGGGAGACCCACTTGCTTTGCGAATTTTTCGACAAGCGAGGATTTTCCGATACCGGGTGCTCCCCAGATAAAGACGGGACGGATAACGGAGACATTAAGCAAAACATCCATCAACTGCGTTGCAGTTACGGGTGAGGCAATATTCATAGACAACTCCTTGCAGCGTTTATTTTCTAAACCGATTATAGCAAAGAGGGGTTGTACCCATAAGAGAAGAAACAGTTATATTTGTATGTTATTTAATTCCAATAAGGAGGTTAATTAGAAGTTGAGAGGAAGCATTGTTTTACTAGCCGTATCATTCATGCTGTTAAGCGGCTGCTCGAACGGGGGAGGGAAATTACGAAAGCGGCGTAAGACTGTGGTTCAGCTACTACGACAAGCAGGTCGACGCGCCGATGGACATCATCGGACTAAACAAGGACGGAAAGGCGATCTATCCCTGAGTGATTCCTTTCACATATCGTTCTGATTTAGTGTGATTGGAATCACACCAACGGGATGCCATTCTTCCGTATACTTTGAACATAACAAGTTGAAGAAAGCGGGGAGAGCTTCATGCTGAATGAAAACACGATAGCCATTATTAAATCGACTGTACCGGTGCTTGAGGTTCATGGGACGGCTATTACGAAAAGGTTCTATCAATTATTGTTTGCCAGTCATCCCGAGCTTATGAATGTATTTAACCATGCTAACCAAAGACAGGGCAAACAGCAGACCGCGCTGGCGAATACCGTTTATGCCGCTGCCCTCTATATCGATAAGCTTGAAACCATTCTGCCGGCCGTGAAGCAGATCGCGCACAAACATCGGAGCCTTGGCATTACGGCAGACCAATATCCGATTGTCGGCCAAAACCTGCTGCAGGCCATTAAAGAGGTGCTGGGCGATGCCGCAACCGATGAGATTTTGAATGCATGGGCCGAAGCTTACGGCGTTATCGCGAATGTGTTTATCAGCGTGGAAGCGGAGATGTACAAGGAAGCCGAAGAGCAGCAGGGAGGCTGGGCGGGTTACCGCGCTTTCCGCATCAAGCGCAGAGTTCAGGAGAGCCATGTGATTACCTCTTTCTACCTGGTGCCGGAGGACGGCGGAGCGATTGCAGCATTTGAGCCGGGTCAATACGTAAGCGTAAAGATGAGCATTCCCGGTCAGAAGAACACTCATATCCGTCAATACAGTCTATCGGATGCGCCAGGCAAGCCGTATTACCGGATCTCGGTCAAAAGAGAGGATTCGCAGCCAGGCAAGGAAGCCGGCGTTGTCTCGGTCTACCTGCATGAGCAGGTGAAGGAAGGCGATGTGCTCTGGCTGTCCGCACCGGCCGGTGATTTCACGCTTGATCTGAAGGATACGCGTCCAGTGGTATTGATCAGCGGCGGGGTTGGCTTGACGCCGATGGTCAGCATGCTCAATACGCTTGTGGATACGAACTCCGACCGTCCCATCACATTCATTCATGCGGCGCAAAACGGGCAACTCCATGCCCTTAAGCAGCAGGTAGAGGAGAAGATCGGTCAAGCAGCGCAAGCAAAAGCTTACTGGTGCTATGCGCAGCCAACGGAGCAGGATGCGGGAACGTACCACAAAGAAGGTTATGTGGATCTTCCGTGGCTGCAGGAAGTTATTCCGTCCAAGGATGCCGTTTACTACTTCTGCGGACCAACGCCGTTTATGGCTCATATCAACCGCCAGCTTCTCGAATGGGGAGTTCCTGCGGCAGATATTCATTACGAATTTTTTGGACCAAAGGGCAGCCTGGATGAGGCGGAAAAAGAACCCGTTGCCAAGTAACCGGCTGCTTCCAATCAGCGTTCCTTCTTGGCCCGCAGCAATCGGTTGATCGTCTCCCGGCGGAGACCGATAAACTGTCCGATCTCGTCCTGGGTCAGGACATCGGTAAGCTTCTCCGGAGAAATGTACTGATCGAACCAAGCTTCAAGCTTTGACAGCTTGTCCGCCGGCGCAATCGCGGTCAACTGATCGATCCGCTGCTGCATCATGCGAAGCTTATCCTGCAGCTGCAGCCCAATTGAACGATAGCGCTCGGGGTGCTGTTCAAGCTCCTCGTACCAGGCGGCAGCGGGGTAAATATCCACTTCACTTGTGACGATTGCGATAGCGGTGCCGAAGTAAGGGTTAGGAGTGATGAGGGAATGATGCGGGATGATTTCGTCCGGCACGATAATATTGACCAGAATCTGCGAGCCGTCAGGGTGAACGCGTACAATTTTGAGCAGCCCGCTGCGCAGATGGAAGAGAGGTCCCGACTGGCCCTGCAGAAATAACGTTTCGCCTTTATGCAAAATCATAAGCGGTAAAGCCTCCATATGAACAAGCGAAGCCTGAAGCCGGGCTTCGCTTTTTTTATTTCATTATACGACAGATTGAATTTTCATGTTGCATTGCCTTCCAGTTCTTGTATCCTAATAGGAGAACCTGCGTTCGATAGGAGGGATGGCTTGCGACAGTTGGAGAATGAACAGGACATCATAGATCTCGTGCTTGAAGACGAATGGATGATGAAGGTGCTGCATACGGCGGGATCGTTGAACTTGCCGGACTGGTGGGTATGCGCGGGCTTCGTAAGGTCGAAGGTATGGGATTATTTGCATGGTTATACGGAGCAGTTCGCGCTGCCGGATGTGGATCTGATTTATTATGATCCTTCCCAAACGGATGAAGCGGAAGAAAAAGCGCTCGAGCAGAAGCTGAGAGACGTCATGCCGGATGTGCCTTGGTCGGTGAAAAACGAAGCGAGAATGCATCTGGTGAACGATATTGAGCCGTACTCATCCGCCGTTGATGCCATGTCCAAGTTTCCGGAGACGGTTACCGCTCTTGGTCTGACCTTGGACGGGCAGAACGGCGTCGTGC
The DNA here is from genome assembly GCF_051200795.1 of Paenibacillus glycanilyticus. Classification (NCBI taxonomy): domain Bacteria; kingdom Bacillati; phylum Bacillota; class Bacilli; order Caryophanales; family Paenibacillaceae; genus Paenibacillus; species Paenibacillus glycanilyticus. Next base: position 5,914,201 of record NZ_CP195155.1, on the reverse strand, counting down.
TGTCGGCACCTCACGGAATCCGGGATTTGCTGGGCTTCGTTGTCCGGCCTACGCCGCATTTTAAGCAGTCGCCAGCGCTTATGGCGATCTATGAGAAGCGTCTTCTACAGAAGAATTGGAAGAGCAGATGGAATAAGGCAGAAGCTGCGCTCACTCAGGTTTACATGGTTCGGCATGCGCACTCCGTCTATAAGGCAGACGAAGAGTTGTACCGGCCGTTATCTCCTCAGGGAGAGGAAGCGGCAAGAAAAGTCGCCGATCTTCTGGCGGACGAACAGATTTCGGCAATTATCTCCAGTCCGTACAAACGGGCGCTTCAAACGGTCGAGCCGTTAGCGTTGCGTAGAGGTCTTACTATTCAAGTGGAGGAAGACTTTCGGGAACGGTTATTGGCGGACCGGCCGCAGGATGATTTTCATTATGCCATCCGGAAGGTATGGGAAGAGGAAGCCTTCTCCTGGCCGGGTGGCGAATCGAATCTTGTCGCACAGCATCGAGGGGTACAGGCTCTACAGAGTGTACTCCGTCGTTATCAGGGAGATACAATCGCTATCGGGACGCACGGCAACCTTATGGCCTTAATGATTAAGGCCTTTAAGCCGGAATACGGCTTTGCATTCTGGCAGCAGCTGAGCATGCCGGATATTCATAAGCTTAGCTTTAATGGCCTTGCGTTCACGCATATCGAGCGGGTTTGGGATGTAACCTAAATGGCATTAACAACACGGAAAATCCCTCTTACAGAAATTCACCATGTAAATCAAAGTCATACTCTATGAAAAATCTTAATAATATGTAAGTAAGAGAGGGATATCCCTCTCTTTTTCAATCTTTTTCGTTAAAGTAGTTGTAAGCTTTCGTTAATAAGTCGGAGAGCATTAACGTTTGCTCCTCGCCCAGGTGCTCGACCAGGCCGCTGAGATGCTGGTTCAGCTGCTCGTCCGCTTCCTTCGCAATCTGCTCTCCTTTTGGAGTTAGCTCAATTCCCACGGAACGCCTGTCATCCGGATCTACGGTACGTTCGACAAGCCCGTCGGCAATCAGTTTCTTGAGAAGCTGGGTGACGGTGGGGGTAGTGACAAGCAGCTTGCTGCTGATTTCGGATACTCTGATTTTAGGATTATCGACATCGGTATTCATCATGATGCAGAACAAAATGCGAAGCTCGCTCTTGTTAAGACCGTTAACCGATCTTTGTCTCCACTCGGCTTTCGCAAAACGGGTAAATGATTCCCTCAAACGTTGGATGGTCTCCTGATGGTTGTCTTTGTTCATACCTACTCCCAATTCCTAAGTTGTTAATTGTTTATACTTGAAATATATCATACTTCTCATTATTATGATTATAGTTAAGTTGGTAAACTAATTATTTAACGCCAAAATAATGGGGTGGAACGATGGTTAACGTAGGAGTGATGGGTACGGGTTACGTTGGGCTTGTCCATGGTGCTGTACTATCCAGTTATGGTTTCCGGGTTACCTGCATGGACGTAGACGAACAGAAAATCAAGCGTCTGAACCAGGGCATTTCTCCAATCTACGAGCCAGGGCTCGAAGAGCTGCTCCAAAGCGGTCTTCGCGCCGGTAATCTCGTCTTTACGGCAAGCGCGCAGCAAGTCGTTCAAACAAGCGACGTTCTGTTCATTGCGGTGGGAACGCCCGCCAAGGAAGACGGCAGCGCGGACCTGTCGTATGTCTGGGATGTGGTGCAGCAGATCGGCAAACATATCAACGGTCATAAAGTGATTGTCAGCAAATCAACGATGCCCGTTGGAACAAGCAGAAGCATTGCCATGTATCTGGACGGTATGCTCAGAGGCACCCCGTACCGGGCTCACGTCGCTTCTAATCCGGAATTCCTGAGACAAGGCAAGGCTGTCAGCGATTCGTTGTCTCCATCCCGGGTTGTGATCGGCGCGGAGAGCGACGAGGCGGTGCAAATGCTGAAGAAGGTTTACGCTACTCATCTTGAGCAGGATGTCCCGTTTCTATTCACGAACCGGGAAACTGCCGAGATGATTAAATACGCGTCAAACTCCTTTCTGGCGGTCAAAATTTCTTTTATTAACGAATTGGCATTATTATCCGAAAAGGTTGGCGCGAAAATTCAGGACATTGCGACGGGCATGGGCATGGATGACAGAATTTCGCCGCATTTCCTGCAGGCAGGCCCCGGTTATGGAGGCAGCTGCTTCCCGAAAGATACGCAGGCAATCGTGGATGTCGGCAGGAAGAACGGCGAGGAGCTGTACGTCGTGCGTGCGGCCATAGCAGCCAATGAAAAGCAGAAGGCGAAGATGGTGAGCAAGATCGAAGAGGCGATATCCTTTGACGGGACCTTGAAAGGAAGAACCGTTGCGGTATGGGGGCTTACCTTCAAGCCGGATACGGATGACATCCGTTATTCCCCCAGCTACGAGATTATTCAGGGACTGCTCGGCAGAGGAGCTGCCGTTAAGGTCTATTGCCCGCAAGGGATGAAGCAGGCGAAGCTTTATTGGACGGATTTGAACGGCCGCATCCAATATTGCGGCAGCGAGGCGGAATGCTCGCAGCAGGCGGATGCGATTGTGCTGATGACCGAATGGGAGCAGTTCCGCGCTGCCAATTGGGAGAAAATCGCCCGCGGCATGCGAGGGAACGCGTTTTTTGATATGCGGAATATGTTTGCGGGGGACGCTTCCGTCCTTCAATGGTTCAAATACTACCCGGTGGGCGCAAGCGAGCACGGGTATCCATTGCGGGAGGCACAATGAAGACGTATTGCGTAACCGGAGGAGCGGGTTTTATCGGCTCCCATCTTTGCGAGCAGCTGCTGGCTCAAGGCCATCGTGTCGTCAATATCGATAATTTCAATGACGTCTACGACTATAAAACCAAAATCAGGAATATCCTGAATAGTACAAGGTCGGATTTTCCTTTCACCTATTCGGGGGATAAGGATGGCGATTTGGCCACGCTTCAGGCGGTTGTCGAATCGGATGGTTACCGGCTGGTTGTGGCGGATATCCGCAGCATGGACGAGCTTGAAGCCGTATTTGCCAGCGAGAGAATCGACGCCGTTATTCACCTGGCGGCAATGGCCGGCGTTCGGCCGTCGATTGAGGATCCGCTTCTGTACGAGGATGTGAATGTGAAGGGAACTCTTCATATCCTGGAGGTGATGCGTAAGCATGGCGTGCGCAAATGGCTTTGCGCCTCTTCTTCGTCCGTGTACGGGAATAATAGGAAGGTGCCATTTTCCGAGGAAGATGTCGTGGATTACAGTATTTCGCCTTATGCGGCGACCAAGAAAGCCTGCGAGGTGCTGGGACATACGTATCATCATCTTCATCATATCGATACGATTATGCTGCGCTTCTTCACGGTTTACGGAGAGCGGCAGCGGCCTGACCTTGCCATTCACAAATTCGCGGGGATGCTGGACAAGGACGAAGAGCTGACGATGTACGGCGATGGCTCCTCGAGGCGGGACTATACCTATATCGGCGATATAATCGCGGGTATTCTTGGCGCCTTGTCGTATGTGGAACGGATGGAAAATCTCTATGAGGTTGTGAATCTGGGCACGAACCGAACCATCACGCTCCGGGATTTGATTACCAGCCTGGAACAGGAGTTTGGCAAAAGAGCCCTTATTCGTACATTGCCCAACCAGCCGGGAGATGTGGAGCAGACCTATGCCGACGTATCCAAGGCGAATCAGCTGTTCGGCTACAACCCACAGACCGATTTTGCTGAAGGAATACACAAGTTTGTTACATGGTACAGGGGGAATAGACATGGTTAAGTTATCGGTCGTTGCGCCAATCTATAACGAAGAAGAAAATATTAAGCTGCTGCACGAGGCGATTACGAATGCGGTTAAAGATAAAGTAGAGAGCTACGAAATCGTCCTCGTCAATGACGGCAGCAAGGATCGCAGCGCGATGCTGCTCGATGAGCTGGCGGAGCAGGATTCCAACGTAAAAGTCATTCATTTTGAGAAAAACTGCGGTCAGACCGCTGCGATCTACGCTGGCCTCAAAGGCTCGGCCGGCGAGCTGGTTGCGCTGATCGACGCGGATCTGCAGACGGACCCGCGGGATATTTTTAAGCTGATGCCTTATATTCCGAATATGGATTTCGTGAACGGCAAGCGTGTGCGGCGCAGAGACACCGTCGTGAAGAAGGTATCCTCCAGAGTTGGCAACGGCGTCCGCAACTGGCTGACCGGCGATCAGATCTACGATACCGGCTGCCCGATGAAGCTGATGAAGCGCGAGGTGGCGGACAGCTATTATTTGTACGAGGGCCAGCATCGTTTTCTCCCGACTCTGGCGAAGATTAACGGCTTTAAGGTTATCGAGGTAGCCGTATCCCATCAGGAAAGACAGCATGGCGTATCCAAATACGGCGTATTCAACAGAGCCTTCGTGGGGCTTATGGACGCAATCGTTATTGGCTGGCTCCGCAAACGGGTTATTCGCTATCAGATCAAAGGCCATTAATTATGTGGTGGCATTCGATTATAGGCAATGTGTCGGCCGGCAACATGGGTTGGATAATTTTTGGCTTTATCGGGCAGATCATGTTTACGATGCGGTTCATTACCCAATGGCTGGCGAGCGAAAAAGCGAAAAAAACCGTCATTCCGCTATCCTTCTGGGTCTACAGCATCCTGGGCAGCGCGGTCTTATCTATTTATGCGATATACCGCAAGGATCCTGTCTTTCTGCTGGGCCAATTGCCCAGCGTTTTTATCTATTTCCGCAACATTATGCTAAACCGCAAGTCCGAAGTGCAGGCCGCGAACAGCAATTCGGTGGATATGTAGTAAAAGCTTTGAATGGAGAAGCACTTAAGGCCCTTTGGGGACCTTAAGTGCTTTTTTATTGGCGGCATGAAGCTGGTTAAAGTCCCTGAAGGATCTTAACCTGCTCCAGAAAGCGAGATAGGACATCACCTTTATTGATTGGACAAGCCCAAGATATCTTGGCATAAATCGCTAAATATTGGCATGTTCTTCCTAACGCTTGCGGCATTATACTAATCGGTGCATGGCGATGAAAGCGTTGCCAGTAATCGTTGATTGAGGAAGGAGGACTGAAGGGGGCAAATCACGCGATTGGCTAGAGCTCAAGTACGGCCATGAACAACTATTGCGAATGAGGGAGGAAATAGACGAATGTATACGGTTTATCGGGAAAGGGCGACGAGAAAGCTGCTGGTCTTGACGCTATGCGCGGTCATGCTGGTCTCGCTTGTATCGTCCGTATTTATCCGTGAAGTACATGCGGCGGGCTCATATTTATTATCCCAAAATAAAACGGCATACGCCTCTTCCGTGGAAGGAGGCAACGCGGCGAATCTTGCGGTGGACGGTTCAACCGGCACGCGCTGGGGAAGCCAATGGGGCGTGGACCCGCAATGGCTTTATGTCGATCTTGGCGCAAACGCCACGATTGACCGCGTGAAAATCCAATGGGAAGGCGCTTATGCAAAAGCTTACAAAATCCAGGTTTCCAGCGATGAATCGACCTGGAACGACGTTTACTCGACAACAACGGGAGACGGCGGCACCGATGACCTTGCGTTAACGGGAACCGGCCGCTATGTACGGGTATTAGGCACGCAGCGTGCCCTTGCGGCTTACGGTTATTCCATTCTGGAATTCGAAGTATACGGGACTGGCGGCTCTACGGCCCCACCGGTGGATTACGGTCCTAACGTTGCGCTGAACAAACCGGTAACGGTATCATCGACTGAAAATTCCGCCTATTTGCCTCCGGGCTCAACCGCTGCGTCCAATGCGGTTGACGGCAATGCGGCTACGCGCTGGTCGTCCAACGCAACAGACAGTGAATGGATCTATGTCGATCTGGGCTCCGCCCATCAGATCGGCCGGGTGGTCCTCAACTGGGAAGCGGCAGCCGGACGGGCATACGATGTTCAAGTATCGAATAACGGCACGCAATGGACAACCGTCTATCGCGAGCTTCACTTTGCGGGAGGCAAACAGGAAATCCCGCTATATACGAACGGGCGTTACGTTCGGATGGACGGGATCGGCCGCGCGACAAGCTTCGGCTATTCGCTTCTCGAATTCGAGGTTTACGATTATATCGCTGGCCAGCCGCAGCCAACGTATTCCATTCCGGCGCTGCCAACGCCAACAGCCGTGCAATCGGGCTCCGGCAGCTATCTGACCAACGATATTCATATGCCGCAGCCGAAATATCCGGCTAACAAGACGTCGAACATCTCGACTCCGATCCCTTCGAATGACTGGTGGCAGTCGATTCTGATCAAGCCATACGGCGATTATCTCGTAACGCTGCCGCTCAAGTCGAAGTACTTCCAGCAAGGGCTTGGCATCCTCAATCCGGGAGCGGGATGGCTGTCCTCGGACGGCAGAGCGGTAAATGCCGACGGCAATCCCGATCTGTACGTCATGTCTAACAGCATTAACACGTCCAAGCTGCAAACACGCGTGACGGGTTACGGCGACTGGTCGGTAGACGCGGTTGTAAGCGACGATGCCACGGACAAAATGAAATCGACCTTCGTCAAAGGCTCGCCTTACGTGTACAATACCTTTGCCGATCCAAGCTCGGTTGAGATTTATTCCTCGCTGATTACGCAGCTGTTCGACGACAACGGCAACTCCGTCCTGACGACCGAAGGAGCTACGCTGACAGCCGACCATATCGGCGTGAAGCTGGTGAACACGGACGGCAGCGGCGCATCTTATACGCGTTACTACGGAATTTTCGCGCCGGCGGGAACGGTATTCAAGAAGGTTGGGGCTAAGGTCAAAATCCAGCTCGGCAGCGGAGGCAATTATCTGTCGGTTGCCGCTTTGCCGTCCGCTTCAAACCTAAACTACTACTACCAGCATGCTTATGCCTTCGTAACGGACACGAAAGTGAATTACAGCTATAACGAATCGACTTCGCAGGTGACAACGGATTACACGCTGACAACGGCTCTGAAGCGTACCGGGTTCTCGAATCAAGCGCTGACAACGCTTCTGCCGCATCAATGGAAGGTGTCTTCGACACCGCTTACCGCACTGTCTTATCCTTCGGTCCGCGGTACGTTGAAAGTGCGCGAAGGCAATACCTTTACGACGGTCGACCGCTTCTACGGTATCGTGCCTCAGTTCACGGAGCCTACGGATTCGGCTTACGACAAGTCGCTGATGGTCTCTTACCTGAAGGCTCTGGACGAAGAAACAACCAGTAACCTGATGGCTGCCGACGCTTATTGGCAAGGCAAGAAGCTCCATCCGCTTGCCATGGGCGTTCTTGCGGCTAATGAGCTTGGCGAGACGGCTTACCGGGATAAATTCCTGTCGCGGATCAAGACGATCCTGACGGACTGGTATACGTACACGAACGGCGAACCGGACTATTTCCTGTACTATAACTCCGATTGGGGGACAACGTATTACAAGTCCAGCGAGTTCGGCGCGAATAACGGCATTACCGACCATCACTTCACGTACGGTTACTACGTATTTGCATCTGCCGTGCTTGCGACCTTCGACAACGATTTCAAGACGCAATACGGTCCGATGATCGATCACCTCGTCCGCGATTACGCGAACCCTTCGCGCACGGATACCATGTTCCCGTTCTTCCGCAGCTTTGACCCTTATGAAGGCCATTCATGGGCAGGCGGTTACGCGGATAACGACAACGGCAACAACCAGGAAGCGGCAGGCGAATCGCTCTTCGGATGGGTTGGCCAATACATGTGGGCATTAACGAACGGCGATACGGCTTTCCGCAACGCCGCGATTTACGGCTTCACGACGGAGCTTAACGCGGTGATGCAATATTGGTTCAACTATGACGGCGACAACTGGATTCCGCAATATACGCACAAAACGGTCGGACAAGTGTACGGAGCATCCAACTTCTTCGGCACCTTCTTCAACGGAGATCCGGTATACGTGTACGGGATCCATTGGCTCCCGACATCGGAATATTTGACAAGCTACAGCCTTGTTCCGGGCAAAGCAGCAGGACTGTACAGCGGTTTCGTAGCCGATAACGGCGGTCCGGAGACGGACTGGTATCATATCGTGTGGCCGATTCAGGCGTTAAGCGATCCGCAGGCGGTCATTAACAAATGGAGCGCAACCAACATGCAGAAGAACGAAATCTTTAACACGTATTGGTTCGTTCACAACATGCAGACGCTTGGCACGCGTACGAAGGAGGTCTGGGCAACGGGCTGGACGAGCGCTACAGTGTACAAGAAAGGCAATGCGTACACCGCTCAAATCTGGAACCCGACGGCAAGCCCCGTGACGGTAACGTTTAAAAATGCCGCCGGCACAACGGGAACGGCGGTTGTAGCCGCGAAATCCCTTGTATCGGTGAACCCGATGGTGAACACCAATTCCGGCGATAGCTGGCCTCCGGTCGGCAGCGGCGGAGACAACGGCGGCGGTGATAACGGCAATGGCGGCAACAATGGCACGGATACCAACGTAGCGCTGAACAAAACGGTAACGGTATCGTCGACCGAGGCTCCTTTTGCCGGATCGAATGCCGTCGATGGCAACGTGCAGACCCGTTGGGCATCCATTGCGGGTGCCGATCCTCAGACCTTAACGATTGACCTCGGCTCCTCGCAGCAGCTCAGCCGAGTGAAGCTGAACTGGGAGACGGCATACGGCAAATCGTATAAGGTTCAAGTATCGGCTGACGGTAACAGCTGGTCCGATATTTATGCAACAACAACCGGTGACGGCGGTATTGACGACTTCAACGCAACCGGAACCGGGCGTTACGTCCGGATTGCTATGACGGAGCGCGGTACGATTTACGGCTATTCGCTGTATGAGGTTGAGGTTTACGGTCATGCCGCAGCCTCCTCGAATGCAACGCTACTGTCCGTAGGCAAGACGGCAACCGCTTCTTCCTACCAGGATCCGTTTGTCCCGGCTTCGGCCGTGGACAATGATCCCGGCACGCGCTGGGGTTCGGTGACCGGCACCGATCCGCAGTGGATTACCGTTGATCTTGGCGCAAGCCGCACGGTAACCAACATTAAGCTGAAATGGGAGACCGCTTATGCCAAGTCGTTTAAGCTGCAAATCTCGGCTGACGGCAACAGCTGGACGGATTTGTACAGCACAACGACGGGGACGGGCGCCGACCTTGACCAGAATGTAAACGGCAATGGCCGATACGTGCGCATGCTTGGAACGGAGCGCGGCACGCAGTGGGGCTATTCGCTTTGGAGCTTTGACGTATACGGCTATTAAGAATGATCAGAAGGAGACTGTCCCACCCGGGACAGTCTCCTTGCCATGTTACGGCGCTAAGCTGATATAAGAAGTTTGATAAAACCTTTCCACTGTTCTATGATTTGAGAATACTTGCCGATGCGACTCTCGCGGAGGAGAAGGAGGAGCAAAATTAATGGTTCAAGACGTGGACCTGTTTGGGCAAACCCCACGTTTTTGGAAGTGGTTTTTTGGCGTAAAGCTTGTATTTGATCTTGTCATATCGGGTATTTTTTATTTTGAACATTCCATCGCGCTTTTTTGGAGACTTAGCTTTATCGTCTTTTCAACGGCGGTATTTCTGCTGGTCTACCTGTCTTACTCCAATACGAACAAAAATCCCAACTGGCTGATATATCTTCTTATTCTCGATTTCTTGGTATCGGCCTCTTACGGATACATCTTTATTGCCGGGAATTTTCCGAATCATCTGTTTATCGGAATAACCGCTTTAGCCATTCTGATGTTTATCCGGAGCACCCGCGTTCTTATTGCCGCAGGCTTTGTGCTGCTGGTGCTCTACGTGGCCACGATGGGCAGCATCGATTGGTATTTATATAAACGCCTGGATGCGGACAGTTATTTCATCACTTGTTCCTTTATCGTGTTTGCATGCATTGTAAAAGCGCTCATCCATTTCTACCAGCGTGCCCGCAGGGAAGCGCTGGAGCTTTACGCAAAGCTCCAGCAATCCCATGAGCAGCTGGAGGATTACGCTAGCAAGGCCGAAGAATGGGCGGCTTCGCGGGAGAGAGTGAGAATTGCTCGGGAAATTCACGATACGGTTGGCCATAAGCTGACGGCAGCGCTTGTCCAGATGCAGGCGGCACGCAAGTTAAGCCAGGTTGACCCATCTCGCAGCGACCAAGCTTACTTGGATAGCGAAGGGTTAATTCGGTCCTCTTTGCAGGAGGTTCGCCTTTCCGTCAGAGCTATCCGGGATGAGCCTATCCAGTCGACCTCCTTGAACGAAAGTCTGGAAAGACTCTCTCGGGAATTTACGAAATTCGCAAACGTGTCCACGAGCTTCCAATCGAACGGGACACCCGTTGCATTGCCAAGCAATCTCCAATTGACGGCTTATCGAATCGTGCAGGAATCCCTGACGAACGCGCAGAAGCATGGACATGCGAGTCATGCCGAAATTTTATTATCTTATTCCGAGAGCGGTTTTGCGCTTGCCATCCGCAACGATGGAGAAATGCCCGGTGAATTAAAGCCCGGCTTTGGATTAATCAATTTGCAAGAACGCGTGAAGGAGTGGAACGGTCAGGTGCGGTTTCAATTAGACCCTGCGTCAGGCTTCGCCGTGGAGGCTCGTTTTCCTTATCCTTCGACAGATATGGAGCGTGGTTATAGATGAAAGTCCTTGTTGTGGACGATCAACGGATTATGAGAGAAGGGCTGGCAACCATTATCGGCCTCGAACCCGGCATGGAAGTCGTCGGAACGGCGATGGACGGTCAGGATGCTTATGCTAAAGTGTCGGAATGGCGGCCGGATGTGGTGCTGATGGATATTCGAATGCCGGGAATGGACGGAATCGAAGGCTCCGCGTTAATACGCAAGCATTTTCCCGAGACGAAGGTGCTGATCCTGACGACCTTCGACGATTCGGAATTAATTATCAAAGTTCTTGAGAATGGCGTTCATGGTTATCTGTTGAAGGACATGCCTTCCGAGGCGATCATCGGGGCCATCCGAACCGTCTACAATGGCGGTACCGTGCTGCAACACGATATTACGTCCATGCTGATCAAAGAGTTTGTCAAAATAACCGAATTGAACCCGGAGAAGTCGCATCCTCTGGGTGCGCAAGAGCCAGCGGAATTGAAGCAGCTGACGGAGCGCGAGAAAGAGGTGCTGGCTTTATTGGGGCAAGGTTTAAACAATAAGGAAATCGCGGGCACGCTTTTTCTGACGGAGGGGACGGTAAAAAATCACGTATCCAATGTGATCGCCAAGCTTGGGCTGCGCGACCGGACGCAAGCTGCTATTTATGCGGTTCGTCATCTTTCATAAAAACCCTGGAGGCATGACTTTTGGCACGGGGCATGAAAATATTCATGCTTCAGCTGTCCGAAGTGATGCCTTTTCTATTGCCAGATCATGACTTTCCACAGATTTATGGACAACGGCCTCTTGCTAAAATGGGTTTACAAGTTGAAGAGGAGGTGCGTTGGCAATGAAGCTGATGAGGTATGCGATTCTGATTGCCGTACTTGCTGTCGCGGTGTTTTTCTTTAAAGGTTCTTTTAGCAAAGCAGAGGCTCAGGATATTCAGAAAACGATCGTTGAAAACGCGAATACGACTTACGAGAAGGCGATATTTTCCGGGGGCTGCTTCTGGGACATGGAGGAGGTTTTCCAAAAGCTTGAGGGCGTGACGGGCGTGGATTCCGGCTATACGGGCGGACATACGGATAATCCGACTTATGGAGAAGTCAGCTTGGGAACAACGGGACATCTTGAATCGGTTGAGGTGTATTATAACCCCAATATCATCTCGTATGACGAGCTTCTTCGGGTGTTCTGGCGAAACGTTGATCCAACGGACTCGACGGGTCAATTCGAAAATCGGGGAAACGAGTATCAATCGGCTATCTTTTACATGAATGAGGAGCAGAAGCTGGCTGCCGAGGCATCCGAAAAGGAAGTGGAGGCTTCCAAACGGTTCGATAAACCGATCGTAACGAGAATCGAAGCGGCAGCGGCCTTTTACAAAGCCGAGCCCGAGCATCAGGACTATTACGCGAACCATCCTTACATGTTCAAGATGAATACCCTTTTTTCCACTCGCGATTCATCGCTGGATCAGATCTGGGGGAAAGACCGCGAAGTGAAAATCAGCCCCAAGCAAACCTACGCGAAAGAATTCAACAAAGCGGAAAAGCTGAAGACGTTAACGGAGCTTCAATACGCAGTGACGCAAAACGGCCAGGATGAGCCTCCGTTCGATAATCCGTATTGGAATAACACGGACGAAGGCATCTATGTCGATATCGTATCGGGTGAACCGTTATTTAGTTCCAAGGATCAATTCGATGCCGGTACGGGCTGGGCAAGCTTTACGAAGCCGCTGGAGCCCAATAACATCGTGCTGCATGAAACGGGCGGATTATATTCAGCGGTTGAAGTGAAAAGCCGCGCCGCTGATTCCTTTCTGGGCCATGTGTTCAAAGACGGGCCGGCGCCAACAGGGCTCCGATTCTGCACAAACTCCGCATCGCTGGAATTCATTCCGAAGTCCGAGTTGGAGCAAAAAGGCTACGGGGAATATGCCTCCCTGTTTAAATAAAAAACAACCTTAATGGAGGAGCGATTAAGATGAGAAAAGAATTTGTGTTACATGTATTTGATAAACATCTTGAGCAATTAATTGAGTTATTCGGACAATGTCCGCCGGAGAAACGGGAGGTCATTCCTGATGGCTTCAAAAATCATATTCATTGGCATTTGGGGCATGTGCTTGCGGTAACGCAATTCCACGTGTTTGGTCTAGCGGGGGAAACCCCGATCTTTCCGGGAAGCTACGATAATCTGTTCGCTTACGGCACGAAGCCTGCGGATTGGGACGAGCAGCCGCCGCAATGGGAGGTGCTGTACGCACAGCTGAAGGAGCTCCGCAGAGCTTTGCATGAGACGTTCGAAAACCGGCTTGACGAATCGGTTCCGGAGAACTTCCTGAAAGCCGAAAATATCGGCGAGCTCATTATTGCGACCTCCTTGCATATGTTTTACCACCAAGGCGTCGTTTACGGCATGCTTAACGCGTTGAAATAATAAAGACAAAACAAAAACCGCCTATCAATGGGCGGTTTTTGTTCGTATCAAGCCGTCATTTAAAACATCGGTATAAGGTATCTCGCAATGAAATACAGCACCCCGAAAGTAATGATTACATAAGCAAGGTATTTGATAAAGGTTGCTGCCACACGGCTCGGGTCATGCCTTTTCTCGATATGGCGTTCTTCATAATCATGTTGTTGAACGGACATTCGAATCACCGCCTCAATTTTTTGTAACTTCTATTATGTGTTTACCCTAGGCGGCAGGAGATTAAACAAGTGATAAAAGTTAACAAGTACGATATACCCCGTCCGAACGTTCGACACATCCTTCCATTATGATTAGCTAAATAAAATACCATGCAGAAATGGGGAAGAAATGTGAAGAACCGGGTCTGGATTGTTTTGAGCGTTACGCTGCTGCTTTCCGCATGCAGTAACAATGAAGGTACGAAACGCAGGGCGACGGATGCTCCTGCAAGTCCAATATCCGTGCAGCAGCCGACTGGCAGCAAGACGGACACGGACCCCGTCAAGCTAACGTTCGCCACTTATTTCCTAAGCGATCAGATGAAAACCGCCGTCAAGAAATACGAATCGCTTCATCCGAACGTCGAGGTCGAGCTCCGAACGACGCTCCCCTACGGCAAGGATTTGGACGAAGTAACGGCTCTGCAGGAGAAATACATCACCACGATGAACACGGAGATTCTGGCCGGCAAGGGTCCGGATCTCATGGAGCTCGATATCCTGCCGCAGGAGTCGTATGCCGGCAAGAAGCTGCTTCTGGATCTGGACGGGCTCATCGAATCGACGCCCTCGTTCAACAAGGAAAACTACTTCATGAATATATTGGACAACGCCAAGCTTGATGGCGGGCTGTACGGCATACCGCTATACTTTTCGCTGGACGCCCTGCAGGGGGATGCGGCTGCTATTGGCAAGACAGGCGTGGCAATTGACGACAGCAACTGGTCCTGGGAGGACTTTATCGCAACGGCCAAGCAATTGAAGCAAAAGGGGAACGCGGACGCCGTGTTCTACAGTTCGCAATCTTACATGTTAAGCGAGCTGACAACCGAGAATTTCGCGCAAATGGTCAAGCTGCAGAAGGGGAAGAAAAGCTTCGACGCGGCTTTATTCATCAGCTACATGAACCAGATCAAACAGATGAATGAAGAAGGCATTCTCTTTGACATCATCAAGGATGGGGGAGGGAGAGAATCCTTTTCAAAAGGCGATCTGCATACTTACTTCTACGATACCCGCATTGAGTCATTCGAAAATTATGTATATAACGCGTCGATAGAGGGGGTGCCAACTCTCTACACGAAACCTCATCCGCACGAGAATGGCCCGGGCGGCTATTACACGACGCTTGGGACGGTAGGCATTAACGCGAATTCCGCGCATCAGCAAGCAGCTTGGGATTTGCTTCAATTCCTGATGGAAGACGAAGCCGCGTCAGCTTCCTCTTCGACGGTTATTCGAGGCTTCCCGATTAATCAGAAGGCCTATGATCTGCAGGCGCAAAAGCTGGCGCAAGCAGGCAAGCTAACAACGGAAGGGCAAGAAGAGATTACCGTTAGCAAAGATAGGCTGAACTCGCTGAAGAGTGCGCTTTCTGGCGCCATTCATTGGAACTACGCCCCATCAAACTTGGACTTGGAACAGATGATTTACAAAGAATCGGAGTTTTTCTTCAGCGGCCAGAAATCGGCTGAGTCAGTTGCGAAGCTTGTGCAGAATAAAGTGAATTTAATGCTTAACGAGTAGCAATTCAAATGGCTGTGTAATTCGGTGAGGAGAGCCTGCAATAGGAGATAGCCGGTCTTATGATAAGACCGGCTGTCCCTCGGCCTCACCGTCAGCCTCAACCTCTGCCGCTGAACCGTTTGATCGCTTCCTCGGTTACCGGGGCGAAGAGGTTAATCAGGTTGCCGTCGGGATCGCGGAACAGCGCGGCACGGTTGCCCCACGGCATCGTGGTTGGTTCCGTTACCCATTGGCCGACGAACGGCTTCAGGCGCTCGTATTCGGCATCAACGTCGTCGACGCGAAGCTCGATAATGACCGAGCGATTATTGGCGGCTACCGCGGAACCGGCGCCGAACAGCTGCACCGTCTGCGAATGTCCGATCGCCAGCGTAAAAGGCGGCATAACGAATTCCGCAAAGACGGGCGCGGGACGTTCGGCCGAAACGCCCATGACTCTTTCATAAAACTCGACTAGACGATCCAAGTCGTCGGTAATGATGCGTATGGAAGCAAAATTCATGTTTGATCATCCTTTCTGATTTCGAGTATAAAAAAACGCTACTGACAACTGTATGTCAGTAGCGTTTTTTCTTAATTACAAGAGCGTATTCAAGCAGACAGCTCCAATTTCGCGCACGCGAATCTTGAATAGCTCAGTGCCCGTCGTGCGTGCGATAAGTTCGCGGTATTCGTCTACCGCCGCATGCGGCAGAACGGCCAGAATAACGCCGGCGAAGCCGCCGCCGTGCACACGGCAGGCACCGTCGCCCAACTGCTCGATGAAACGCTCGGTAATGGCGAGCGTAATCGCGATGCCTTGCTCGCGGGACACCGATTCCTGGTAAATGTTCTGCAGCCATTTCCAAGAGGAATTACCCGAGGCGGTAATATGCTTCAGCACGTTTTGCCACTCGCCTGACTTAATGGCCTCTACTTGCTTCCCGACACGGTCGTTTTCATCCAGGAAATGCAGCGCCCGCAGCACTGCCCGATCCCCGGCGGTTTCGCGAAGCTCCGCCAGACGTCCGTAGATCATCTCTGCCGTCAAATCGCGGCATACCTCTACGCCGAAGGCTTGCGCCACCGCCCGCATTTCGTTCGGAATGGAAGCATAGTCCTTCGTCAGGTCGGCATGGTTACCGCCGGTGCCGACGATGACAAGACTGTAGCCTGCTGCTTCAAAGGTACCCGGAATACGCTCGATCCGAGGCTGTGCCGGCTCTTTAAAGTCGATGGTAATCATACCGCCGTACGAGCAGGCCATCTGGTCAAGCATCCCCGACGGCTTGTTCCAATACAGGTTTTCGGCATGCTTGCCGATCCGCGACATCATTACCGCGTCAAGCTCCCCGTTGTTATAAAGCGTGCTTAGAATCTGGCAGACCAGAACCTCGAAAGAGGCGGAGGAGCTGAGTCCCGACGCCGGAAGAACGTTACTGCTGACGCTGGCATTAAACCCACCGATTCGGTATCCGTGCTGCCGGAAACCGTGTGCGATACCGCGGATTAAAGCAGCGGTCCCGCCTTCGCCTTCCTGAGGTTCCAGATTATCCAGATGGATAACGGAAATGCCCGGATAACCTTCGGATATAACGGAAATGACCCCGGTATCCACGGCTGCCGCTGCCGCGATCGTATCTAACTGAATACTAGCCGCCAGCACCTTTCCATGGTTATGGTCCGTATGATTGCCGCCTATCTCTGTACGGCCCGGCGCACTGAAGTACTTCAAGGACTCCGTGATGCCGAATTGCGTGCCGTATCCTTCCATGCATTTCCGGTATCTGTCGATCTGCTGCTCCCGTTCTTCGCTGCCGTACATCTGCTCCAGCAGCTGCTTGGCCTGAGCCGAATAAAAAAGCTGTTCGAATTGTTCGTTCATCTTGAAAGTTCCTCCTGGTCCTGACGGTTTGAATAGAAGCTATCATGTCCATTGTATCGGATTGCAGCGTTTACAGAAAGGCGGAACATGGACGCGAAGGATTAAACCGCCAACAGCTAAATAACGATTACCCCCTGAAACCACGCATTTGCGCGGTTTTTTTGTTAGGCATGTGCCCGATTATTAGTGACAAAGTATTTTGTTTATAAAAGTACATTGACAGTCACAGTAGTATGCCTTATTATGCAGATATGGAGGTGATTGCATGAGCGAGAACAAAATCACATCCGACCTGCTGAGAGGACATACGGATACGATGGTTTTAAGGCTCTTGTCCGAAGCTGACCGTTACGGTTACGAGATTGTGAAGCTGATTGCCGAACGTTCGGAAGGCGAGTATGAACTAAAGGAAGCCACCATGTACTCGAGTTTCCGGAGGCTGGAGGCCGACGGCGACATCGAGTGGTACTGGGGCGATGAATCGCAGGGCGGACGTCGCAAATATTTTAGAATTACCGAAAAGGGCAAGGAGACTTACACCCGCAACAAAAGCAATTGGGAGTATGCGAAACGCGTGTTAGAAAACCTATTATAAGGAGAGATTTGACATGACAAATCCGAAATTGAACGATTATCTGAACAGCGTGTTTACCCCATACGACGGGGTGAAAAGCGTTACCGAACTGAAGGCCGACCTGCTTTCCGATTTGCAAGAGCGCTACAACGAGCTCAAAGCGGAGGGCAAGGACGACGAAACGGCGTTTAAGACGACAATCGAGAGCATTGGCGACATCGAGCAAACGATTCTGGAGGTCGCCAACCTCTCCCGCTCGCTGGAGCGTCAAGTGATCACCAACTTTAACGGCAGCAGCCTGGCGGACAGCGACTTTGCCGGCGTTAAAGCACATAAGGGACAATTCAAAGGCAGCGCGCTGCAAGGCTCCGATTTCTCCGGTGCCGATCTGACCGGCAGCTCGTTCAAGAGCAGCGACGTACGCCAAGCGAATTTTGACGGAGCGAACCTGACGGACTGCAGCTTCATCGCGCTGGATCTGACGAATGCCAGCTTCAACAAGTCGACCCTTGTGCGCACCAACTTCAGTAAATCGGGGCTGGACGGAGTCAAATTTACGGGGGCGAAGCTGACCGACGTTACGTTAACGCTGACGGATCTTAGAAAAACGAAATTCGAAGGCTGTTTATTTGACGGGGTTGATTTCAAATACTCCGATCTGACAAAGCAATGCTTTGACGGACAGACGTTTATCGGCGTCAAGTTTGAAAAAGCGGCTTTAACCGAAGCTTCGTTCAAAGGCGCTACGTTTAAAAACGTCTCGTTCCAGCCTGGTTTTACGTTGACGAAGAAGTATTATCGCATGATCAAAACCGTTAACTTCGACGGCGCAACCATGGATAAATTAACCTTCGCGCACCTCAAAGGCATGGATGCCGATTTGTCGAAAGTGACCGTTGTTTAAATATCAACTTTTTTAAGGAGGTTACCCCATGCAAACCAAGTCTATTCAAGTAAAAGGTCTGCGGAAATCCTACAAGCAGCTCGAAGTATTGAAGGGTGTGGATTTCGAGGTAGAGCAGGGCAGCATCTTCGCTCTTCTCGGATCTAACGGGGCAGGGAAGACAACGGTAGTGAAAATTCTCACCACGCTGCTCGCGCCGGACGGAGGAACCGCAGCCATTAACGGATTTGATGTCTCGTCGCAGCAGGATGAGGTGCGTCAGGCGATCAGCTTGACCGGACAATTCGCCGCCGTGGATGAAATCCTGACCGGCCGCGAGAACTTGATTATGATCGCCAAGCTGCGATATCTCAAAAATCCGCGCCAGGTCGCGGAAGACATGTTGAAGCGTTTCGGATTAACGGAAGCTGCGGACCGCCGGGCATCCACTTACTCCGGAGGGATGCGCCGCCGGCTCGACATCGCGCTTAGCCTAGTCGGCAAACCAAAGATCATTTTTCTGGATGAGCCAACGACGGGACTTGATCCCGAAGCCCGCATCGAGGTATGGAAGGTCGTCAAGGAGCTGGCGGACGGCGGAACGACAGTCCTGCTGACTACGCAGTATTTGGAGGAGGCGGAGCAGCTGGCCGACCGGATTGCCATTCTTCACGAAGGCCGGATTATTGCGAACGGTACGCTTTCGGATTTGAAAAAGCTGTATCCTGCGACAAAGGTAGAGTATATCGAGAAACAACCGTCGTTAGAGGAAATCTTCCTCGCGATTATCGGCAAAAAGGAGGCTATGTAAATGGAAACGGCTAAGAAGCATTTTTTCATCGACATTAGCGTTATGCTTGGGCGTTCCATGCGCCACATTTTCCGCAGTATGGATACCATCATTACGGTGACCATTACGCCAATCGCCATGATGCTGCTGTTCGTGTACGTATTTGGCGGCGCTATAAAAACCGGAACGGATAACTACGTGAATTACCTGCTTCCAGGCATACTCTTGATGGCGATTGCCAGCGGCATAGCTTACACGGCATTCCGGTTGTTCACCGATGTCCAGAAGGGGATATTCCAGCGGTTTCACACGATGCCGATATCGCGTTCCGCCTTGCTCTGGGGGCATGTCTTAACATCGCTTGTATCCAATGCTATCTCGGTGGCTGTCATCATTCTAGTCGCGTTAATCATGGGCTTTCGCTCGTCCGCGGGAGTGCTGCCATGGCTTGCCGTAGCCGGTATCCTCGCTCTGTTTACGCTAGCTTTAACTTGGGTCGCCGCGATAGCCGGATTATCGGCCAAAACGGTTGACGGTGCCAGCGCCTTTTCCTATCCTTTCATCTTCCTGCCCTTTATCAGTTCGGCATTTGTGCCAACCGAATCGATGCCAACCGTCGTTCGCGTGTTTGCCGAAAACCAGCCAGTGACCTCCATCGTAGAATCCATCCGTGCTTTGCTTGCAGGCCAGCCTTTACACAACGACATTTGGATCGCTCTTGCCTGGTGTGTCGGAATTATGCTCGTAGCTTATGTTTTCGCAATGAGGGTGTACAAAAAGAAGGTGTAACCGTCTATACAAAAAGCAAAAAGGCAGGATGGGGTGAAGCACCCTGATCCTGCCTTTTATTCTTTGTTAAATAGCTTATTGGACTAAGCTTTCTAGGTCCGGCTGCAATTTATTCCGCAAAATGTACAGCATGATCGCTCCGACGAGGAACGCGACGGTATCCGCAATGACGAGCGACCAGACGACTCCGTGGAAGCCGTTCATTTGATTGGCGATATAGAGAACGGGAATCAACGTAACTCCTTGAATGATGGACATAATAAATGCGGCGGTTCCTTGCGCTGTTGCTTGGAAGATCCCCGTGAACAACGTGGTCATTCCGGTGATGAACAAGGATAAGAAGGTTACATGCAAAATGTAACTGCCCATTTCGATCAACTGCGGATCGTTCGTAAACAAACCAATCAAGTGGTCGGAAATCAGATAGACGATAATGCCGAACAAGACGGCTAACGACACGATCGTTTTGATCGTAAATCCGATCGTTTCCTTCATGCGCGATTTATTCGCCGTGAAGGTAAAGGCAATAAGCGGCACGACGCCTTCGCATAAGCCCATCAGAATAAATTCGGGAAACTGCAATAAACGGGATGAAATGCCGTAAGCCGCTACGGACTGATCTCCGTACTCGACAAGATAGTGGTTAAAGATAAGCGACATGGCGCCCAGAAAAATACTCATAATAAAAACGGGAACCCCGATTTTGAATACATTGCCCATAATCTCTTTGGTAGCCTTGAACCATTTCATGGAGATCGTCAGGAATTGGCTCTTTTTCCCCATATGGAAAGCAAAAAAAACACACGCAACCAAGTTCGAAACGACTGTGGCAGACGCAACGCCGATCACGTCCCAATGGAATACGAAGACGGCCAAAGCATCGAGAATAATATTGACGACAACGCTTAGAATCATACCGGTCATCGACGTGATAGCCGCGCCCTCCGAGCGTACGATGTTCTCCAGCGTGAAGAATAAGACAACGATTGGCGAACCGATAAGCATAATCGTGACATAGTCCTTTGTGAATCCGAAGGATTCGGGCGTTGCCCCGAGGCCATGGACGATGGGATCGATTAACGGGAGGCCAACCGCAATCACGATAAGACCAAGCACTAAACTGCTGTAGAACGCGAAGGAAGAGACATGCTTGACATCATCATATCGTTTCTCACCCAGCAAACGGGAGATGAAGGTGCCGCTGCCCATGCCGATCAAGTTGCCCAGCGCCATTATAATCGCGAATAAGGGCAAGGTTAACGCGAGCGCGGTTAACATGGCGGTATTGTTAAGCGTACCGAGGAAGTAGGCATTCAAGATGGAATAAATGACGCTCATCGACGTGCCCAGCATCATCGGTATGGCGAAGTGAGCTACGGCTTTGGCGACCGGTGCTTTTTCAAAGTAATGGAGGTTTTGCGCATCCATCTGGATCACTTCTTTCTTTATGTTTTGTGTTTATCTAACGGTGTTAGATTGAACCTTACAGTGTTAGATGATATCATGAACGTATAAACCTGTAAAGAACAAACTTACACTGTTAGATAAAAGGACGGATACGAATGAATAAGAAGCAGAAGCAGCCTCAGATTTCGGAGGATAAGATACTGGATGCCTCATGGGAGCTTTTGGGGGAGGATGGGATTGAGAAGTTTAGCATGAGGCGGTTGGCCGACCGGCTTGGCATTCAGGCCCCTTCTCTGTACTGGTACTTCAAGAGCAAGCAGAATCTTTATCAGCGTCTGGCCAACCAGGTGTCGAAAATGATTCTGGAGGAGTACCGCTCCGAAGGGGACTGGAAGGAGCAGCTGGCAGGCCTTGCGGTAACGGTACGGATTGTGCTCCGCCGTTACCCTTGTTCGACGCAGCTTATGATGATGACGCTACCCCACGAGCCGGACATCATCCGGTTCACCAACCGCATGCTGCTCTGCGTGGAATCGACGCCGCTTGACCAAGAGCAGAAATTACAGGCTATTCTTACGGTTATGAACTATGTTTTCTACTTCGTTCTGGACGATTACGAGCATCAGCGCAATGTCTCCGCTATTCTTAAGGAGCAGGGAGAGATGCCAAGCGGGGAGATGCTTCATCTTCTCGACTCGATGAGCGAGGCGGATGCGGGACTGTTCCGGAGGATGTTCAAAACCGGACTGTTCGAGCTGATGGGGACGGACGGAGCGTTTGAGTTCGGATTGAAGCTGATTCTGTCGGGAATTGAGCAGGTGATTAAAGAACAGGAGACGGCGCATTAGAGAGGACGGATGGACAGCCTGCCGCTGCGGCAGGCTGTTTTTCGATTGACCCCATGCAGATTTTCTTGAAAAAAGGGCGTAAGCCTGCTTGCTTTTATTCGATATTTAGAATATTATCTAAATATCGAATAGTTGCTTCGGAAGGAGTGAGTAAATCTTGAATGATGCTTTCAAGGCGTTGTCCGATCCGACAAGGCGGCAGATTCTTCAAATGCTGAGGGAACAGGATCTGTCCGCCGGACAAATCGCCGACCATTTTAATATTTCCAAGCCAAGCATTTCCCATCATTTGAATTTGCTGAAGCAAGCCAAGCTGGTGACCGAAGAACGACAGGGACAAAACCGGGTGTACTCGCTGAACATGACCGTTGTGCAGGAAGCAATGGGCTGGTTCCTCGGCATACTCGGAACGAAAGGGGACTGAACGTAAAATGAACGAAACAACGAATCAGACCATACGCTGGGGCAAGCAGGACTGGATTTTGCTCATCGTTAATGCCGTTATTTTCGGTATCGTGTTTTTTGTATTCAACCATCAGCTGCCGGATGTCGTTGGCAGTCACTACAATGTCAAGGGCGAGCAGGACGGCACAATGGCCAAATCTAACATGTGGCTCTTGTACGCGGGTATCGGCATCGTGCTTCCAGTGTTTCTTTCGGTAGTACGAAATGTCGATCCTCGCCGTCAGAACTATGCCCGGTTCAGCGAGTACTACACGCTGATGCGGTGGACGATCAGCCTGTTTATCCACGGGGTGTTCGTACTGATGATGCTGCAAAATCTCGATTATGATCTGCCTTTCGTCAATATCGTGTTTGGCGGCCTCGGCATTATGTGGATGATCATCGGCAACCGAATGGGACAGCTTCGCAGCAATTTCTTTATGGGAATCCGGACGCCGTGGACGATCACGGATGAGAATAACTGGCGCAGCACGCATCGGCTGGGCGGAAGGTTATGGTTTATTGCGGGGATCCTGATGCTACTAGGAGCATGCCTGCTATCGGCCAAGTGGCTCATTGCGGTTCTAATCGTCAGCATGATACTAAGTGTCGTTATCCCGTATCTGTACTCTTATCTGTTGTATACGGGAGCGAAAAAGAAATCGTAAATAAGGGAAATTTAAAAGGCAGCTGCCGGGTGATGAATCCGATAGCTGCCTTTATTCGTTTGCTGCATTTGCTGTTTAAGAGACCCCGTACGTAATTTTCCGAACCAGGGAATCCACCTTCTCCGACATCGCTTCATCGTTAATCTGGGCAAGCACGTCTGGCTTGAACAGCTGCTGCTTCTTGATCTGGTAGTAATCCCAAATGGCGCCCCGAAGCGTGAGATTGTGTCTCATCAAATAATGCGGGTCGAGCAGCTTCTGGAACATAAGCTCGTCTTGCAGGATGATAAGCATCGCATTCAAATCGTTCATATACCCTTCGGCCATGCCCCGTTCGTAGAACGCCCGAAGCCGCCCGTTGCGGTCACTGATCGATACTTCGATCGAGGCCAGCAGCTGCGGATAGATTTCGCGCAAATCCTGGAAAAAGGGCTCCGTGCCGTAGTTCGCAATAATAAGCGTCTGCGAGAAGGTGGACTGAAAGCCCTTGATATAAGCCTCGGGGCTTCCTTCCATCAGCTTTGCTTCATCGCAAACTGCATATTTAATATAAAGGTCTGTCAGCCTCTCAATGATCTCGTCGCGAGAAGGAAAATATTTATATAATGTCGCCTTGGACAGATCCATCGCCTTGGCGATGTCATCCATGCGAAGTCCCTGAAAGCCGTTTGACTTTATGGGATGCAACAGCTTGGCGACATATTTGTTTTTGGTCGTTTCATCGGTATATCTGCAGCTTTGCGTTTCACCCGTTGTATCCATAAAGGTTCCAACCTCTCTTCCTATGTAAGAGTATACACGATTATGCCGGATAATGAAATGAACCAAATAGTCAAACTAAACTAATTTTATGTAAATGAGTTTACTTTGGCTACTTTTTGCAGTATGATCATTTCTACAGTAGGCCATTCGGCCATAAGAGATAGGAGAAGAGGAACAAATGAATACATCATCCAGCCAGAATATCCGGTTCTGGCCGATTATGATTGCCATATTTTTTGGCGCCTTCCTGAGTATTCTCGGGATCAGCACCATTAATGTCGCGCTTACGATCTTTATGCAGGATTTCCACTCGGACCTGAGCACGGTGCAGTGGACCTTGACGGGCTTTATGCTTTCCTTGGGAACGATCGCGCCGTTGTCGGGTTATTTGGGGGATAAATTCGGCTACAAGAACGTCTATCTGTATGCCATGATCGGGTTTGTTATTTTCTCCTTATTGTGCGGCTTTTCCTGGAATGCCGGTTCGCTGATTGCCTTCCGGATTATCCAAGGCATCTTTACGGGGCTTGTTATGCCTGCGACCATGACCATTATTTTTCAGATCATTCCGAAGGAAAAACAACCGTTTGCCGTTAGTATCTGGGGTTTGTCCGGCATGCTTGCGCCGGCATTCGGCCCTACGCTCAGCGGCTGGCTCATTCAGCAGTTCGACTGGCGCTGGATTTTCTTCATGAACGTGCCAATCGGCATCGTGGCGATCCTGTTTATTATCGCGATGATTCCGGATGTTAGAATCGGAACGGCTAAGGTTCTGGATAAGCTTGGCCTTACAACCGTTGTGCTCAGCAGCGTAGCGCTGCTGCTTGCCCTGAGCGAAGGGCGGCAATGGGGCTGGGATTCCGCAAAGGTGCTTGGCTTGTTTGGTCTCGGAGCGGTTATGCTGGTGCTCTTTATCTGGCATGAGCTTAGAACGCAGAATCCGTTGCTTAACCTGAGAGTGTTCGGCAACTACCGCTTCTCGATTACGTTGGTAGCCAACACGATTATTACGATCAGCCTGTATTCGGGCACCCTGCTTGTTCCGTTATTCCTGCAAAATGTGCAGCAAATCACGCCGATGGACACGGGGCTTATTCTGCTGCCGTCGTCTCTTGTCATGGCGCTCGCTATGCCGATTGCCGGCAAGCTGTATCCGCGCGTCGGAGCCAAGTGGATGACGATCGGCGGGCTTGTGCTTATTATTCTCGGCAGCTACGAGATGACTCATCTGCATACGGACAGCTCGCATTTTTACGTCATTTTCTGGATGGCGGTCCGTAACCTTGGCGTGTCGTTTGCCGCTGCCGCAACAAGCACGGCCGGCATGGAAGAAATTCCGCCGCAAATGGTGGGGCATGCCTCCTCGGTTACCAACTGGGTGCGTAACGTAGGCGGCTCCTTTGCAATCGCCTTGTTCACGTCGCTGCTCGCTTCCCATACCATTACGCATGTGTCCGATCTGACGCAAGCCGGCACGGAAAACGCAAAGGTCATTCCGCTGTTCGCTTTTACGCTTAGCGTAAATGACGTCTTTACGATTGCGACTTACATCGCGGTTATCGCGATTCCGTTCACCCTTATCATCCGCAAACAAGCGAAACGTTCCAAAAACGCTGCAGCCGCAGCTTAATGAAAAAGCATCATGGCCATTAAAGCCGTGATGCTTTTTTTGCATACGAGGAATTTTCCGCGATGTATTGACAGTGTAAAATCCCCATGCTACTCTTATACCACAGTTAATCAATAGGAATTAACGAAATTAATAAAACGTCCCACCGTTCTAACGGAGGCATTCTCTTATTTTATATGAGGATGCCTCTTTTTTATTTTAGAGGAAAGTGGTGATCAAGATGAGCAGTCAAGCTGCGGCGGCAGGGAAAACGCCGGGCAAGCTGACGTTAACGGGGCTTGCGCTTGTATTTCCGGTAACGCTGCTGGTCATATGGCAGGTGCTTGGGCATTACGGCTATATTTCGGAGCTGCTGTTCCCGACTCCTTATACGATTGCGGAGGCCGGCGTTTCCTTGGCATCGTCAGGCAACCTATGGTCGAATATCCAGATTAGCGTGACGAGGGCTTTGCTTGGTTTCGCGCTTGGCGGCTCGCTGGCCTTGCTGTTTGGCCTTGCGGTTGGCTTGTTCCGACGAACGGAAAAGCTGCTTGATCCCACGATTCAGATGATCCGGATGATCCCAAGCCTTGCCGTTGTGCCGCTGTTTATTTTATGGTTCGGCATTGGCGAGGAATCTAAAGTGCTGCTGATTGCCAAAAGCGCCTTTTTCCCGCTTTACATCAATACGTTTCTCGGAATCCGCAATGTGGACAATAAGCTGTTCGAAGTGGCAAGAGTGCTGGGCTTCAGCCGTTTTAAGCAGATTACAAGGCTGATCCTGCCGGCGGCTCTGCCTAATATTATCCTGGGCGCACGCTTGTCGATCGGATTATCCTGGCTTGGCCTGGTCGTTGCGGAGCTGATTGCTTCAACCTCCGGGATTGGTTACATGATGTCGGATGCCCGCCAATTTGCGGATACGCCGGTGGTCTTCGTAGGCATCTTTATCTTCGCCGCTCTTGGGCTGTTCACCGACACGCTGCTCGCCTTGATCGAGCGTCGGCTGCTCAGATGGAAGGATCGTTACAACGGCTAGAAGGGAGGCAAGGAAATCATGAGCAATTCACTTGAAGCGATTGTTTCTCCCCAAGCGGCACCGGAAGCGGGGCTTGCCGGAGGGGAGAGAACCGCTGAAAAAGGAGCTGCAAAGCGTAAGCGGCGCTGGTCAACCAAGCTTGCGGCAGCCGTCCTGAAAGACATCGCGATAGGGGCGGCGATTCCGGCCGCGCTTCTTGCTTTGTGGCAGATCGCTGCTTCGGCCGGGTATATCTCGCCTATGTTTATGCCGTCGCCGGCCTCGATTCTTCAAGCATTCGGGACGCTGGCCACCTCGGAAAATCTTCTCCATCATCTGCTCGTCAGCATGGGGCGGGCCGGACTAGGCTTCCTGATCGGAGGGGCCGCGGGACTCCTGTTCGGCTTATTGACAGGGCTGTTCCGGAAAGCCCAATACCTGCTTGATCCAAGCATTCAAGTGTTACGGCTTGTCCCGCATCTCGCCATTGCTCCGCTTATTATCCTGTGGTTTGGCTTCGGGGAAACGTCCAAAATCGCCATTATCGTATCCGGCTCGTTTTTCCCGCTCTATATCAACACGTTCCTCGGCATCCGCAATGTGGACAATAAGCTGTTCGAAGTGTCGCGCATTCTGGGCTTCAGTCCGCTCAAGCGGCTGACCAGGCTCATTCTTCCGGCTGCACTTCCCGATATTCTGATCGGGGTGCGGATCTCGCTTGCGGTATCCTGGATTGGTCTTGTCGTTGCGGAGCTGATCGGCTCCCGGTCCGGCATTGGCTTCCTTATCAATGAGGCCAAACAGAACTCGGAAACCTCCGTTATTTTCGTTGGCATTATTATATTCGCGGTAATCGGCAAGCTCATTGATTCCGTTATGAAGAGCGTTGAGATTCGCTGGCTGAACTGGCGAGACAGCTATAAGGGCTAATGCTTAAACGGCATTCCCGCGCTGTTGTCGCCGGAGCGGCTGTTTTACTCGATAAAAAGTCGAAATATTCAATTAATTATTCGAGGGGGAAAAACGAAATGTCGATAGTAATGCCAAACGGTGCTATTCAATTGCAAGCGGATGTTCTTGTCATCGGAGGCGGGCCCGCGGGAACATGGGCGGCCATTACGGCGGCTTCGCAAGGCGCGAAGGTTATTCTGGCCGACAAAGGCTATTGCGGCTCAAGCGGGGCTACGGCACCTTCGGGCACCGGCGTCTGGTATGTGAAGCCGGAGGATCGGCTGCGCGAGGAGGCGAAAGCCAGCCGTTACGAAATGGGCGGCAGGCTTGCCGAGCACCGCTGGATGGACCGGGTGCTTGACCGGACGTACGAGAATATGAACCGGCTTGGCCATGCCGGATATCCTTTTCCGAAGGATGATGACGGCGAGCTTCACAAGCGGGGACTCCAAGGCCCCGAGTATATGCGTCTGATGCGCAAGCTGGTGAAAAAAGCGGGCGTCAAAATTTTGGATCATAGTCCCGCTCTCGAGCTGCTTGTGGATGAACACGGCGTTGGCGGCGCGTCCGGCGTGCAAACGCAAACGGGCGATGCCTGGACCGTGCATGTCGGAGCCGTTGTGATCGCAACCGGCGGCTGCGCGTTCTTAAGCAAGGCGCTTGGCTGCAACGTGCTGACCGGCGACGGTTACTTGCTCGCGGCGGAGACGGGCGCCCAGCTGTCGGGCATGGAATTCTCGAACGCTTATGCGATTAGCCCGACGTTTTCCTCGGTGACGAAAACCGCCTATTACTCCTATGCCTCCTTCTATTATGAGGACGGAACGCCGGTAGAGGGAGCGGGTTCGAAGCGCGGCCGCTCTATTATCGCCCGCAAGCTGCTGGAAGGCCAACAGGTATACGCCAAGCTGGATCTTGCTCCGGAGGAGATCAAGCCGCTGCTGCGGGTGAACCAGACGAACTTCTTCCTTCCGTTCGACCGCCGAGGAATTGATCCGTTCACCGATTTGTTCCCGGTAACGCTGAGGCTGGAAGGCACGGTCCGCGGAACTGGCGGTATCCGCATTACCGACGAGACATGCGCCACTTCGGTGCCTGGCCTCTACGCAGCGGGCGATGCGGCAACACGCGAGCTGATCTGCGGCGGTTTTACCGGCGGAGGCAGTCATAATGCGGCATGGGCGATGTCTTCGGGTTCTTTTGCCGGGGAAGGCGCGGCCGCTTATGCGAAAAAGCTTGGCGAGCATGCGGCGGGACGCAAGCTGCAAAGTGCTTCTACTTCGATTATTACGAGCACGGCTGCAGCGTCTCCGAGGAAGACGGAGGAGATTGTCCGCGCCGTGCAGGAGGAAGTAGCGCCGTACGACCGCAACTTGTTCCGTACGGAGCAAGGGCTGAAGGGCTCGCTGCAGCGGCTTGACGGACTGTGGAAGGATCAGCGGAATCAGGCGGTGGAGCGTTCGGCAGGCGGGGTGAAAGCACGCGAAGCGCAGGCCATGACCGCAACCGCAAGATGGATGTACAATTCCGCGCTTGCCCGGACGGAGACCCGCGGCATGCATAAGCGCGAAGACTTCCCAACGCAGGATGCCGGCCAGCATTACCGGCTCATTAGCGGCGGGTTGGATCAAGTGTGGGTGAAGTCGGAAGCCGTCCATGAAGAAGCGCGTACCGAGAAGGAGGTTATTGCACCATGATTGAGGTTGTCAGTGAGAGCCGGTGCGTATCCTGCAATCAATGCGTATCGGTATGCCCGACGAACGTATTCGACCGGGGCGATGACGGGATTCCCGTTATCGCCAGGCAGGACGAATGCCAGACCTGCTTTATGTGCGAGCTGTACTGCCCGGTTGACGCATTGTACGTTGCGCCGGATTCGGAGCAGCTTATCGGCATTACCGAGCAGGAAGCGGAGCGGCAGGGTCTGCTTGGCGGATACCGGGAGAAGGTCGGCTGGGGCAAAGGCAGGACGCCGGTCGCATCGCATGATTATATGTACCAATTATCGAAGTTTGCAAAGTTTTAACCAACACATACTTAATTGCCGAGAGGGGTCTGTTTCAAATGAGCAGAGAAAAACAAAGAGGATTACGCGGACCGGTTAGACTAGCACTGATCGCGGTGCTGATTATGGCAACGGCATGGCTGCAGGCTTGCGGAGCCAACAATAGCTCGAATGGGAACGCGAAGGACAGCGCAAATACCGGTGCCAGCGCGTCAACGGGAACGGAGACGGCAGCTGCGGCGGACAAGGACAGCAAAGTGCCGACCGTTCTCAACTATGGTTACATCGGAAGCAATGATAAGAATCTTCCCGGCGGAGCGGAAGGCTGGGGCTTTTATAAAGGCATCATTCAAGCGGAATTGAAAAAATACGGCATCGAGGAAGTAAAGCTGACGGGCTTCCCGAACGGTCCTGACCAGACGGAATCGCTAATCAGCGGACGTCTTGATTTTGGCGGCTTGGGCGATACTCCGGCCATTATTGCGGCTGCTTCCGGGGCAAAGACTAGACTGATCAATCAAACGACGGTTACCAATATCGGTTACTTGATTTCGGGACCAAACGGACCAAAGACGGTCGAAGAGCTGAAGGGCAAGACGATTGCGATTCAAAAGGGCTCCTACATGCACCGTTACGTTGTTGGTCTGCTGAAGCAAGCCGGCGTGACGGACTACAAGCTTGTCCATATGCTTATCCCGGACGCTCAAGCAGCGCTTGCTAAAGGCGACGTGGATGCGATGACCAACACGGGTTATACCGCGCAGAAGCTGCTTGGCCAAGGGTATACGCTGATCGACGATTCCACCAAGCATCCGGAGCTGCATGGCACGGGCGTAACGGTTGTATCGGAGAGCTACCTGAAGAAATTCCCGGATTTCCCTAAAGTGTGGAACGAAGCTCGTCAAAAAGCGCTGGAGGATTTAAAGCAACATGAAGATGAATATTACCAGTTTATTGCCGATCTGAACAAAACGACCGTAGACCTGGCGAAGAAGGTAAGCCCGATCAGCGATATTACAGTTGAGCCGTTCCCGGCGGAAGGGATTACGCGGATTACGGGGACGAAGGACTTCCTTGTAGAGGAAGGGCTGGCGAAAAAGGATTACAAGATCGAGGATTGGGAAGTGAAGTAACCGATTGATCGGATAGGAGAGGAATTGTTATATGGGAAAAGATACGCTGACCGTCCAGTCCTTTACGTTGTATTCAAGCAAGGGCATCCGTTTGCAGGGCGAAGTGAAAACGTTGGATGACGGCAAGCCGCATCCGGTTATTATCGTAAGTCATGGCTTTAGAGGGTATAAGGACTGGGCATTCTGGCCGGAGGTGACGAGCCGTTTGGCTGAAGCTTCTATGCGGTCAGCTACAATTTCTCCCGTATTGCTGCCAGGGAAGACGGCTTGGAGGAAGCGTCGATTGCAGCCGCATCAACCTTCTCCCAGGAGCTTGAAGATTTGGAGACGGTGCTTCGAGCGGTATTGAACGGCGATTTGCCGCAGCCTCAAGCGGCCGACCGGACAAAGGTTGGGCTGCTTGGCCACAGCAGAGCAGGCGGAAGCAGCATTTTGACGGCCAGCGAGAAGCCGGAACAAATAGCGGCATTGGCGGTGTGGAATGGAGGACCTCCCCCATCCCGCCACCTGCCGGCCGGCGAAACGGTCAGCCTGCTGGATCTGACGGTCCAGGAGGATTGGCAGAGGAATGAAGCTCGCTTCAACATTCGCGAAGCTTTTACCGGACTGCAGCTTCCTGCCTTGATTGTGCAGGGAGATCTGGACCGGGAGCCGCTGCTGGAGCAGCTGCGCTATTTCCAAGAAGAAGCTCCGCATCAGCAATATGTGCTGGTGCAAGGAGCCGACCATACCTTTAATACGGTACATCCGTATGGAGGCGCAAACGCACAGCTCCAAACGGCGCTGCAGGCGACGATTAACTTTTTCGCAGAGAAGCTGCTATAAGAGAGAAAGGCGCTTGAAGAAATTCAAGTGCCTCTTTTCATGGGATAAGGAGGAAGGAAGATGAGTGATTCAGCAGGGCGGCGGCTGACCGCGGATGTGCTTGTGATTGGCGGCGGTCCAGCCGGAGCTTGGGCGGCTTGGAGCGCGGCCACTAACGGCGCCAAGGTCGTACTGGCAGACAAGGGTTTCCTTGGCAGCAGCGGTGCAACGGCTCCGGGAGGCACGAATCTGCTTTATTTGCCGTCTGACGAAGAAATGAGAAAGCGTGCCGTGGAAGAGCGAATGAAGCAGGGCGGGTATTTGGCGGAGCCGGCATGGATTCACCGGGTGCTTGACCAGGTATATACCAATATGGAGCTGATCGAGCAGTGGGGCTATCCGTTCGTTCGCGACGAGAACGGTACTCCGATGCGGGATCATCTGCACGGTCCGGAATACATGTCAATAATGCGCAAGGTTGTGAAGCGTGCCGGCGTCAAAGTGCTCGACCAGTCGCCGGCCCTCGAGCTGCTGGTTGACGAGTTTGGCGTTGGCGGCGCACGCGGCGTGTCCCGGCAGGATAATCAGACCTGGGAGGTACGCGCGAATGCCGTTGTTATCGCAACGGGCGGCTGCGCTTTTCTGAGCAATGGCCTAGGCTGCAATGTATTGACCGGCGACGGTTACTTAATGGCCGGCGAGCTTGGCGTAGAGCTGTCTGGGATGGAATTTACCCGCAAGTATGCTCCGTCCCCGGCTTTTGGCTCCAATACCCGCTCCAGACTGCTTGGATGGGCAACGTATTACGATCATACCGGTCAAGAAATCGTTGCGGGGCGGCAGGGAGATTTTCTGGCGGAGGCTCTGCTCAAGGGACCCGTGTATGCCATCATGAACAAGGCGGATACGCCGGAGAAGCAGGCCTTCTTACGAAAATCCCATGCGATCTTCTTCCTGCCGTATGACCGCGCGGGAATTGACGTGTTTAACGAGCCTTTCCCGCTCACGCTGCGTTATGAAGGGACGGTTAGAGGCACGGGCGGCATCCGGATTGTTGGCGATGACTGCAGCACAACGGTAGGAGGATTGTTCGCAGCAGGGGATGCGGCAACTCGCGAGCGTATTACCGGTTCGGCATCCGGCGGAGGCGCCTTTAACGCGTCATGGGCGATCTGTTCGGGAACCTGGGCGGGCAAAGGCGCAGCGGCTTATGCCTTGTCTCTCCGGAGCAGCGCGGCGGAACGCGAATTGAAGCCGGCCGGGCGCTACGGGCTTGGCACAGCCCCGGCTTCTTCCGTCGTGTCTTCGCAGGAGCTGATCAAGGATATTCAGAGTCAGGTTCTTCCGCTCGACATTAATTATTTCCGCACCGAACGGGGGCTGAAGCTCGCTTTGCGTCAGCTGGACGAGGTATGGAAGCGGGTGAATGATCAAGCGCCGCAAAATATGCTGGAACAGGTGCGGGCCCGCGAGACCGCGGCAATGACGGCAACTGCAAGGTGGATGTATACGGCAGCGTTGTCGCGCAAGGAATCCCGAAGCGGCGGTCTGCATGTGCTGGCGGAATACCCTGGTCAAGACGACGAGCAGCAGTACCGGCTGCTCGTCTCGGGGCTCGAGGAGATCCGCGTACGGGCGGAGAAGGTGCCTGAATCAGGCAGCGACGCGTTGCCAACCGGGGCCGCGGCTGCTCCCGAGGGGGTGCAGGCGGGATGATTGAATTAGTCAGCGAGGAACGGTGTATTTCCTGCAATATCTGCGTGAAGGTATGTCCGACCAATGTATTCGATAAAGGCGAGGACGGCATCCCCGTCATTGCGCGGCAAAGCGACTGCCAGACCTGCTTTATCTGCGAAGTATATTGCCCGGCGGATGCGCTGTATGTCTCGCCCTATGCCGAGCAGACCGTGGAAGTGAACGAACAGGAGCTGGCCGAGCAAGGCGTGCTGGGCAGCTGGCGAGCCATTATCGGCTGGGGGCCGGGACGTACGAGGATTGCGGCTATTGATACAACGCCGTTTATCGACAGAATCCTGCCTCCCCGTACGGTCCGTCCGCAAGGCGTATCGGAAGTCGTTCGGGGCGGGAGTCAAACGAACGGAATATAAGGAATAGAGCAAGTTCCAGGGGAGCCTTGATGCCCTGGAACTTGTTTTTTTGCTTGGCTGGTTAAAGTCAGGTCCTGTTTGTGTTTGCCCGGTAATGTGCTATGCTATCAACGAAAAATACTGGAATAGGACAGGAGGTTGCTAGGATGTATCATTTGCTCCTGGCTGACGACGATCCGAATATTAGAGCGCTTGTCCGTTTCGTGATGACCCGCGAAGGCTATCAGGTGCATGAAGCGCAGGATGGGGCCGAGGCGGTGGAGGTCATGCGGCGGGAGCAGATAAACCTTGCCATTATTGATGTGATGATGCCGCGGATAGACGGATTCGAGCTATGCGAGTACATCCGGGAGCGTTATGATATCCCGATTATTATGCTGACGGCTAAAGACCAGCTTTCCGATAAAGAGCAGGGCTATCTCAGGGGAACCGATGATTACGTGACCAAGCCTTTTGAACCGGAGGAGCTGCTGTTCCGGGTTAAAGCGCTGTTCCGCCGTTATAATCAGGTATCCCATGATATCATCCGTATGAACCGCATCACGATTGACCGCAAAAATGTAGAAGTGACCGACGGCCAATCGGTACTGCTGCTGCCGATGAAGGAATTCGAGCTTCTTGCCCAGCTTGCTCAATACCCGGGACGGCTGTTTTCCCGCGAGGAGCTGATTCGACTCGTGTGGGCGGCGGATTTCGAAGGGGATGACCGGACCGTAGACGTGCATATCAAGCGGCTCCGCCAGCGCTTTGCCGATTACGCCGAAGATTTTACCATTCAGACGGTACGGGGGATCGGGTACAAGGTTGAGGTGAAGGGGAAATGAAATCTCTGTA
Organism: Paenibacillus glycanilyticus; assembly: GCF_051200795.1. NCBI lineage: Bacteria > Bacillati > Bacillota > Bacilli > Caryophanales > Paenibacillaceae > Paenibacillus > Paenibacillus glycanilyticus. Next base: position 5,879,863 of record NZ_CP195155.1, on the reverse strand, counting down.
CTTCCGGGTTTTTCTGATCACCGCGGCCGTCATACTGGTCAGCAGCGTCATCGGGTTTCTGGTGTCCAACCTTTATTACCATATGAAGCTGAAGTCTTTCAACGATGAGAAGCTGGTGGGGATTGCCCGGCAGATGAAAAGCTTTATCGAGACGGAGCCTGCCGGGATGGAGCGTTATTTGCAAAACGCGGCTTCGCTTGGTTACGAGATTTACTTGACGGACGGTCAAGGAGAAAGTCATTTTTACGGCAGAAGCTTTCGCGAGCAGGATCTCGATCAACGGGCCGTTGCTCTCGTGCTCGGCGGAGAGGTTTACCACGGGGTGGCACAGTTCCCGAACAAGCCTTTTATTACCGGGTTTTTCGATAACCGGCTAAGCAATACGGTAGGCGTGCTTGTGCAGTCCTCGGGGAAAAGCTATGCCTTGTTCATGCGGCCGGACGTTCTATTGCAATTTGGCGAGCTTCGCACCTTTTTTGCCCTGGTCGGCTTGTATACGGTAATCATCAGCATTCTCTTGTTCCTGATCAGTACCCGTTATTTGGTCAAGCCGATTACAAGGCTAACGGAGGCGACCAAGCGTATCGCGCAAGGGAATTACAACCTTCGTCTGCCCACGAGAAGACGCGATGAGATCGGACAGCTTGCCGAGCATTTCATGACGATGAGCAAGGAGCTCGAGCGCGTGGATCAGACCCGCCAGCAGTTCGTCTCGAATGTGTCGCATGAGATTCAATCGCCGCTTACTTCGATTCAGGGGTTTGCCGCCGTGTTAAGGGAGCAAGAGCTTCCGAGCGAGGAACGCAGGCATTACGCCGATATTATCGAAGCGGAAAGCCGCCATCTCTCTATTCTCAGCAAGCAGCTGCTGCTTCTTTCTTCGCTTGAGCAGGGCGAAGAGGCTTTGAACAAAAAGCATTTTTCCCTCTATAAAAACATTCGCCAAGCCGTTCAAGTTCTGCAGTGGCAGCTGGAGGAGAAGGATTTGCTGCTTAAGCTGTCCGTTCCCGACACCGTTAATATTTATGGCGATGAGGTGCTGCTGCAGCAGGTGTGGATGAATCTGCTTGGCAATGCCATCAACTATATTCCGCCCGGGAGAAGCATCAAGGTTTACGCGGAAAAGACATTGTCCCATATCGTTGTGTCGGTCTCGGATACAGGGGACGGCATTCCGCCCGAGCATCTTCCTTTTCTGTTTGACCGGTTTTACCGGGTTGACCGTGCACGCGAGCGGACTTCGGGGCGGACGGGCCTTGGACTAGCTATCGTGAAAAAGATCGTGCAGCTGCACGGCGGGGAAATCGAAGCCGCAAGCTCGCCCGGAGCGGGCACTAGTATTACCGTTAGACTTCCCAATTTGTAATGATTCGTTCACGCGCCGTTCATTTTCGCTTCCTACACTTGAGCTATCAAAGGGAGGGAAGCAACATGTATTTGGCTATACGGGAAATGAGGTTTTCAAAGGTCCGCTATACGCTTATCGCAACGATTATGCTGCTGGTCTCTTTTCTGGTCCTGTTCGTTACGGGACTTGCGAGGGGACTCGCTTACGACAACGCGGCATCGATAGAAAATATGGAAGCTACGCATTTTGTAATGGAGAAGGATTCCAACCACCGGTTTACCCGCTCTCAGGTTGGAGCGGAGGCTCTTGAACAGGCCAAGTCAATCGCCGGCGAGAACAACGCGCAGCCGCTTGGCGTCCGGATGACTACGGTAACCTTGGAAGAGTATAAGCTTGATGTGACGCTGCTTGCCGTGGAGCCGGAAGGCTGGCTTACGCCGCCGGCCGCCCAGGGGAGTTCTCTTGAAGAAGCCGGTGTCGGTTCCGTGCTTGTCGACAGCAAGTTAAAGGACTCGGGAGTGCGCATCGGTTCAACGCTCGTTGATCAGGCCTCGGGCATGAAATGGACGGTTGCCGGGTTTGTTAACCGGGAATCATTCAGTCATTCCCCCGCCGTATTTCTAAGCGAGCATGACTGGAGGCAGCTTCAGCAGGTGGCGGCGGCTAGGAGCGGAATGCCAACCGACACCACCTACAGTGCCATAGCGGTTAAGGCCGGCAAGCAGCAGGCCGAGCGCCTTGCCGCAGCCTTGCCGGATAACGAAATCGTGACGAAATCGGAAGCAGTCTCGGCCATCCCCGGCTATAAGGAAGAGCAGGGTTCGTTAATGATGATGATTGTGTTCCTATTTGTCATTTCGGCTTTTGTCCTGGCGGTATTCTTTTATGTCATTACGATTCAAAAGAGCAGCCAATTCGGTATTCTGAAGGCGATCGGTACACGCGCCTCTTATCTTGCCGGAAGCGTGGCATTGCAGGTGCTGCTCTTATGCCTCGCAAGCTTGACTATCAGCGTGCTTCTGGTTCAAGCGTTGGAATCGGTATTGCCTAGCGGCATGCCGTTTCAGCTTCCCGCCTCTACGCTTGCTCTTACAAGCGGCGCTTTTCTGGCCATGTCGCTGGCAGGCTCCCTGCTATCCGTATGGAAAGTGAACCGAATAAACGCCTTGGATGCGATAGGGAGGACGGCAGCATGAGACATCGGATCGTTTTGCAAAATATAACGCATTCGTTCGAGGATGGCGGCATGCGGCGCGTCGTCCTGGATAATCTGAATGTAAGCGTTGCGGAAGGCGAGCTTGTAGCCGTGATGGGGCCGTCCGGCTCCGGGAAAAGCACGTTCCTTTCCATTGCGGGAGCACTTCTCGAGCCAACAAGCGGCGATGTGCTGGTTGACGGGCAATCGGTCATCGGTAAAGCTCATCAGGAGCTGTCGGACATGAGGCTTCATAAGCTTGGGTTTATTTTTCAAAGCGCTAATCTGATTCCTTATTTGAAAGTGGAGGAGCAGCTGCTGTTCGTGGCGAAGCAGGGAGGCGTGGACAAAAAGCAGGCAACGGGCAGGGCGAGGGAGCTGCTTCAGAAGCTGGGCTTGACCCATCGCCGCAGCGCCTATCCGGAGAAGCTGTCCGGAGGAGAGCGCCAGCGCGTCGCAATCGCCAGAGCGCTAATGAATGATCCGGCCGTTCTGCTTGCGGACGAACCAACGGCAAGTCTCGACGCAAGCCGCGGGATGGATGTTGTGCGCATGATCGCGGGCGAGGCTAAGGAGCAGGGCAAAGCCGCTATTATGGTGACCCACGATGAACGGGTTCTTCCGTTATGCGACCGCGTTTTGTATCTGGAGGAAGGTCGTTTGGTTGCGCATTAGTTTATTTGTCCGAGTTTATTGTCCTTTTGCTGCGCGCTGACCAAGTGGGCTACGTTGGAATTCATCCAGTAAAATGCGCTGGTTTCGCTTAGGAACATGTGCTACGTTGGAATCTATGCAGGAAAATAGGCTCGTTCCAGAACATTTCGCTTAATTACGGTGATTTTACTGGAGCCAATCCAACGTAGCTAAGGCGCAGTCTCATTTTTGCCTCTTTCTACTGTAGTGAATCCAATGTAGAAAAAGGTAAAGGGCAACCGGACATGGTTGCCTATTTTTATTTGATAGCTTTCGCTGCGCATGAAGGCATGAGGAATAAAGAAGGGAGAGTATACAACCTTTGAGGAATGAAGATAGACGAAAATTTCGCAGGCTGAAGCGAAGAACGGCTAGGAAGGTAAGTTGCGTTGGTGCTGGTTTTAGCCCTGAAAAAAGCAAAATGATTATAGATGCCATAGTGTCTCATGCTAATGACAATCGGGACAAGCCTAGGATGAAGCTATGTATGGTTAGTAGGGATCAAGGAGTTACTTGGACAGAAGAGTTGATTAATAAGGCTATCACTAACCCCGAAGCATCAACTTTGAAGGCAGGAGACTTGATCTAAGAACGAGGGGGAGAATTTGTGTATGTAGTTGTAGCTAATGAATGTCAAAACAAAATCAACACGCCTTTCCAAGACAATCCTGATTCTCCTTTTTTCCTTCCGGACGGTCACCTATATTGGTCTGCACTGCCATATGAATAATTGAACCTTTTTCGCTGTTGCGCTCGTTCTATTCCATATGGTAATTTCTGAGAATGGGGAGGGCGTGGCGTTAATGCTAAGCAGAGGATTGAAAATAACCGGTATCGTTCTATTTATTTTATTAGCTCTTGCTGGATTAATCGTATGGAAATACGATTTTCCGAAGAAGATAAATCTTACTTATCCTGCAGTGGAGTTCCGGCCGGGAGATCCGTCTACGGTTGATAAAACGACGGTGACGGTAAAAGGTACTTTGCACCGGAAGCTGTTTCGTAATCAGAGTTTTACGGGAAAGATTGAGATCGCAAAGTATGACGTGACGAAAGAAAATATGATGCGAACCACTTTTTATGAAGATACAAAGAGTGGTTGGGGAGTTACGGTTTATCTTGATAGCACCCACGATTCAACTACAGGAGCTCTCAAAGCTTGGAATATTGTGCAGTTCAGTTCAATCTGGAAAACAGGCGAATTCGAAAGCTTAAAGCTGCTGCTGTTTGAACCGGTTGGGGCTGCGTCAGGCCAAGGCAAAGACCTCCAAATCCTGGCTCCGGCCACGGATTATGATAGCGCCTTTGCTCTTTCCGAGCTATAAAGAGCGGGGTCAATATTAGTCCCATGCCAAAATAGAGCGAAGCTTGCGATTGCCGCTTGGGCATCCCGCGAGCTTCGCTCTTGTGTGTTCCGCGGCTATTTGCTACAATATTAATTGTAGTTTAGTAAATTTATTAACTAAATTTTTAACGAATGAGGCATTTATGGCTACGATTAAACAAATTGCAAGCGAAGCGGGCGTCTCGCCTGCGACGGTATCGCGGGTGCTGAATAACGATTTGTCGCTGAGCGTCAGCGAAGAGACGCGCAGCCGCATTTTTAGTATTGCCGAACAGCTGCAATATAAGCCGGCTCGCCTCAAGCGAATGAAGCAGGATCAGCTGATCTCCACGATAAAGGTTGGCCTCGTCATGTGGTCAACGCTTGAGGATGAGCATAGCGATCCATACTTTGGTGCCATCCGGCGCGGGATTGAAACCCGCTGCGAGGAGCTTGGCATCGGAATCGATAAGGTTATCCGCGGTGTTCTAAAGTCCGAGGTGACACCGCTTACAGAGCTGGACGGGCTTATTGTGGTTGGATCCGTTGATGAGCAGGAGGTATACCGGCTGTATCCGCATAAGGACAGAGTGATCTTCGTTAATCACGACCAGACCCCGGATGATTGCGATTCCGTCCAGCTTAACTTTGGCCAAGCGATGAAGGAAGTGCTTCGCCATTTGTACGAGCTGGGGCATACGGAGATTGGCTTTATCGGAGGCAGCTCGAATCCTGACCAGCATCGCGAAGACGGACAGCACGAGGATCCCCGGACCAGACTGTTCTCGGAGCTGCAGCAGAAGCGGGGTATTTACAATCCGGAGCTCATTTATTTGGCGGATTGGTCTTCGAATAGCGGGTATGAAGCCATGCTTCGGATGTTAGACGACGGTCATCGGCCGACGGCGTGCTTTGTTGCCAGCGATCCGATGGCGGTTGGGGCGCTTCGCGCCCTTCATGAACGCGGCCTTCGCGTTCCGGAGGATATGGCGGTCATCGGCTTCGACGATATTGAGGTATCCGCCTTCCTTACGCCGCCGCTTACAACCGTACGCGTTCACACCGAGCTGATGGGCCGGACGGCCGTGCAGCTGCTGCTTGAACGAGTAGAAGGAAGAGAAATCACTTCGCATATTACGATTAACACGAAGCTGATCGTTCGGGAGAGCAGCGGAACGAGCAGGTAAATTATTTATTGCATTTATGAGGAGGAACCTAACAATGGCTATTATTTACGATCAGGAAACCCGCGTATTTCATCTGCAATCCAAAAACACAAGCTACGCGTTTCAAATTCTGAAGCAGGGTTATCCCGCACACATTTATTGGGGCAAGAAGGTAAGAGGCCTGCAGCTTAACCGCCTGCTCCAGATCAAGGAAAGAGCTTCTTTCAGCCCGAATCCGGACCAGAACCAGCTGGATCTGTCGCTTGATGCTTTGCCGCAGGAGTACCCTTCCTATGGAGCAACCGATTTCCGTTCGCCGGCTTACCAAGTGAAGCTGCCTAACGGCTCCACGATTCTGGAATTGACTTACCACTCCCACGAGATTTACAGCGGGAAAAAGAAACTCGACGGCCTGCCGGCTGTTTATGTCGAGTCGGACTCGGAAGCGCAGACGCTTGAGCTGACGCTGAAGGATGACCTGACCGGACTTGAGGCGGTACTGTCCTATACGGTATTCGAGGAGCATGACGCGATTACGCGTTCCGTGAAATTCATTAATAGCGGCGAGATGACGCTTGATCTGCAGCGCGCGCTTAGCATGAGCGTGGATTTCGTCCATGACCGCTTCGAAATGCTGCAATTGTCCGGCGCATGGGCGCGCGAGCGTTACGTGCACAAGCGGAAGCTTGAGCCAGGCATGCAATCCGTAGAGAGCCGCCGCGGTTCCTCCAGCCATATGCAAAATCCATTCCTCGCCTTGCTCAGCGAAGGCGCAACCGAGGATCATGGCGATGTTTACGGCGTTAACCTTGTATACAGCGGCAGCTTTATCGCGGGCGTTGAAGTCGATCAATACCATTCGTCGCGTTTGTTTATCGGCATTAATCCGTTCGACTTCAACTGGAAGCTGGAAGCCGGAGCGCAGTTCCAGACGCCGGAAGCGGTTATGGTGTTCTCGCCTGACGGACTTGGCGGCATGTCCCGCATTTATCATGAGCTGTATCGCACAAGACTGGTTCGCGGGGAATTCCGCGACAAGACCCGTCCCATCCTCGTCAACAACTGGGAAGCGACGTACTTCAACTTCAACGCAGACAAAATCGAAGCGATCGCTACGGCGGGCAAAGAGCTTGGCATCGAAATGTTTGTACTCGACGACGGCTGGTTCGGCAAACGCAATAACGATACAACGTCCCTTGGCGACTGGTTTGTAGACAAGAATAAGCTGCCGAACGGACTCGAGGATCTGGTTGCCCGGGTAAAACGTCTCGATATGCAATTTGGCTTGTGGTTCGAGCCGGAGATGATCTCGCCGGAGAGCGAGCTGTACAAGGCGCATCCGGACTGGTGCCTCCATGTGGAAGGCCGCCGCAGATCGCAGGGCCGCAATCAGCTCATTCTCGACTTCTCCCGCCAGGATGTGAGAGACTACATCGTGAAGACGGTATCGGATATCCTGTCGAGCGCGCCTATCACTTACGTGAAATGGGACATGAACCGTAACATGACGGAGATCGGTTCCGCTCTCCTGCCGGCTGACCGCCAGCGCGAGACGGCTCACCGCTACATGCTGGGACTGTATGAAGTACTCGAGACGATTACATCGTCGTTCCCGCACATTCTGTTCGAGAGCTGCTCGGGCGGCGGCGGACGTTTCGATCCGGGTATGCTGTATTACATGCCGCAGACTTGGACCAGCGATAATACCGATGCGGTATCCCGCCTGAAAATCCAGTACGGCACAAGCATCGTTTATCCGATCAGCACGATGGGCGCCCATGTATCGGCGATTCCTAACCACCAAGTTGGCCGTAAAGCCTCCCTTGAAACTCGCGGCAACGTAGCTTTGTCCGGCAACTTCGGTTACGAGCTGGACCTCACCGTGTTTACGGATGAAGAAAAAGAAGCCGTGAAGAAGCAGGTTGAACTGTACAAAGAGGTTCGTCCTTTGGTGCAATTCGGCGACTTCTACCGTCTGCTTAGCCCGTTTGAGGGCAACGAGACGGCTTGGATGTTTGTCTCCAAAGACAAGAGCGAAGCGTTTGTCGTTTACGTATCCGTTCTTCAAGAGGCTAATCAGAAGCTGGACCGCCTCCGCCTGAAAGGGCTAGATCCGAACTTCGACTATGTACTCGACGGAGAAGAAGGCGCATTCGGCGGCGACGAGCTGATGCATGCCGGCATCCAGGCACCACTCTTCCATGGCGATTATTCGAGCAAGGTATTCCGCTTCCGCGCGGTAAAATAAATAGTAAAAATCCTGAAAGGGCGAAGCTCCTTTCAGGATTTTTTTGTAACGATAAGAAAGGTTAAATTTTACTAGTAAGCATATTTATAGGCCTGAGCTCGAGTACAATAGAAGGAAGAGAATAAGAGCCGAAGGAGGTTATGAGGAAGGTGAACATTCGCATTCGCGGCTATTCGCTTGAACGGATTTTTACCGTAAAAAGCCTTGCAGCCTTGCTGATCGCTTTTATGCTGACACCTTTGCTGCTAACGGTACACGCGATGCTGCAGGAGAGGTATTCCCAGGCTGTCATCGAAGACCGTATATTCTCGCGGAACGGCTACCGGATTGCGGGGCAGCAGCAGTCGGAGAGGCTGGATTTCCGGATTGATCCCGCCTATATTCCGAAGAAGCAAGGCGAAGTGTTCCGACTGCACAAGCTTATCTATAACCGCAATCATACGAAGATCTACCTGGAAACGGTTGCTTGGTACAACCCGCCCCAGAATTCGGACAATATTTATATCGAGTTGAAGTTTGATCCTACTTATCTATACGGCAAAGGCAGCTTTGTAACCGACGTTATCTTTAATAGCGATCATTCCTTTAGCAACGTTTTGTTTATGCCGGACTATTATGCCGATAACGGCATCAAGCTTCCGATAAACGACGGAAACGGCAGAAACAGCGCTTTTATTCCCGTGGAGCAGCTTAAGGATCTTGACGGCGGGTTAACGCTGAAATTCGAAGGATTTAACCTCGTGAAATACGAGCGGGAGTAGGGACAGTCTGCCAGCAGAAGTTGTGAATGAGTATGGAAGGAGAAAGTCGAATGATTATCCAAAGGTTAGAACTCTATACACCTCTTTTGCCGGAGCAAAAGAGCTTTTACACAGGCTTGCTCGGCCTGCCATTAATAGAAGAAACGGAAGATTCCTTCACCGTGAAGGCCGGGCATACGCGATTAACGTTTAAGCAGGCTAATGAAAGCTATGTCTATCATTTTGCCTTTAATATCGAAGAGAATAAGCTGGAGTCGGCGGTTCGCTTTGTACGTGAACGGACCCGGACGCTAAGCGACGGGCGGGATGAAATTTTCCATTTTGAGGATTGGAATGCACATGCTTGCTATTTCTACGATGCCGCGGGCAATATCGTTGAATTCATCGCGCGTCATAACCTGGCCAGTCAAGCGGAGGGACCGTTCTCGATCCAGAAGGACGTGCAAGGCATCAGCGAGCTGGGCATGCCGGCAGCAGCCGTGCCGGAGGTTGTACGGTATTGCCGGGAGGAGCTCGGTTTAGATCCATGGCGCGGCAATGGAACTAACTTCCAACCAGTCGGAGATGAGCATGGCCTGTTTATCATAGCCTCCCAGGATCGGTCCTGGTTTCCGACGCAGACGCAAGCGGAGGTTGTGCCATTCTCGGTCACGATAGCGGGATCGCAAGACCGGAGATCCGTTATTCCCGGCTATCCCTACGAGATCATCATCGCGAGCTCAGCCGAATAATATCCGCCCTGTTCCCGGAACAGGGCTTTTTCATGCTTACTCGCTCATTGAAACTGCTTCTTGTATTCGCTTGGCGGAATGCCTACGGTGCTGCGGAAAATCCGGCTGAAGTAGAGCGGGTTGTCATAGCCGACAACGGCCGCAATTTCCTTCACATGAAGCGAAGACTCCGACAGCAGCTTTTTCGCTTCGTTGATCCGAATCTCGGTAATATATTTCATCGGCGTCATGCCGGTCACTTCTTTGAACTTGTGAATAAACCGGAATACGCTCAAGGAGCATTCGCCCGCCAGTTCGGAGATGCTTAAGGAATCGCTGTATTTTTCATGGATAAAAGCAATCATCTGATTAATGTCGGGATGCCGTCCCTGCGCTCCCGGTTCTTCCGCCGTTTGCAGCCTTCTGCCAAGAAGAGTCAGCATCTCCAGCAGGTAGGCGTTAACCATATGACTGCCGAGCGGCCGGTGGCTGTTCAGCTCCTGGATGATTTTTTTGATCAAAGCGGTTACTTCGTCTATCATGCCAACCGTATGAACGGGCTGCTTCAGCAGGCCGAATTGCTGCAGGTAATCATAAGCGCTGTACCCGGTAAAATGAATCCAATAGACCTCCGTGCCATCCTCGGCTTGATAGCTGTAATGCTGCGGCTGCCCCGGCGTATAGACGACCAGGCTGCCGCTTGGAACCTCGATCGTCTCGTTATGGAATCGAAAGCGCCCTTTGCCGCCCGTTACATAGATCAGTTGAAAATCTACCCGTCCATGCTCGCGATTGCGCGACAGGCTTCTTGTCTGGAGCCTTTGGTAGCCGCACCAGTTGACGGCCAGAAATTGCTCTTCATCCTCAATTCCGCGCTCCTGCCAGCTGTGGGCATCACCGGATATACTGATCACAAAGCGTCACTCCCGGAACAACAATTTTGTGTATGTTTACAGCAATTTGATTCATTCTATATTCCCTATTATAGCTCTATAATCTAGGTGAATCGCAATAAAGGGAATGCGAAAGGGGAAAGCGGATGAACAAGGGACGTATCATTATTCCTATTAATTTGAATTGGAAATTTCATAGAGGCGATGAGCCTCGTGCCTGGTATAAAGGCTTAGACGATTCCAATTGGCGTCAGGTTACTCTTCCTCATGACTGGTCGGTTGAAGAGCCGTTCTCCGAGGAGCATTCCAGCGGAACAGGCTATCTGCCGGGCGGTATCGGCTGGTACAGAAAAGCGATAGCTCTCCCTTCGAATCTTCAAGGCAAGCGCGTCTACATTACTTTTGAAGGCGTTTACAACAATTCGCAAGTATGGTGCAACAGTTATTATATCGGAAAACGGCCTTACGGTTATAGCTCTTTTACGTATGATATAACGGATTTCGTCTCGTTTGGAGACCAGGAAACGATCATCTCGGTAAAGGTTGACCATAAGGATATTGCCGATTCCAGATGGTTTACCGGCTCGGGCATCTATAGGGACGTATTCGTGACGATAACCGATCAGGTTCATATCGATACGTACGGCGTGTTCGTGACAACGCCTGTCGTATCCAAGGAGCAGGCCGAGGTAGCGGTTAAGGTGAAAGTGGCGAACGGTTCTGCCAAGGATGAGCTGGTGGAAATAAAGAATACGATTCTGGATCATGCGGGGCAAGCGGTTCAGACGGTGCATGGCAGCATGTCCGTGCCGGGCGACTCCGCGAAAGAAACGGAGCAGACGCTGATTGTTGCAAATCCAAAGCTTTGGTCGCCGGACAGCCCTTATCTTTACACGGTCAGAACGGAAATCCTGCGGGACGGCGAGCTTGTTGATCATGTCGAGAAGCCGGCCGGTATCCGCTGGTTTGAATTCGATGCGGCGAACGGCTTTTTCCTTAACGGCGCGAATATGAAAATGAAAGGCGTATGCGTGCATCACGACGCAGGCGCTTTAGGCGCCGCCGTTCCGGCCAAAGTCTGGGGCCGCCGGCTTGAAGCGCTGAAGGAACTGGGCTGCAACGCGATCCGGATGAGCCATAATCCGCCGGCTTCCAATCTGCTGGATCTATGCGATCAAATGGGCTTCCTTGTTATCGACGAGGCGTTTGACGAATGGGAAGGCGTGAAGAACAAATGGTCGACGGGCCATAACGTGTATCCGCCGAAGCATTTCGGCTATTACGAGGACTTCCCGCAATGGGGAGAGATCGACCTGAAGGAAATGGTCCTCCGCGACCGCAACCATCCTTCGATTATCATGTGGAGCATCGGCAATGAAGTGGATTATCCGAATGATCCGTATTGCCATCCTTATTTCGAGACGATGACCGGCAACAACGATGCCAACAAACCGGCTGCGGAGCGTCAATACGATCCGAATAAGCCCAATGCGGAGCGTCTGGCGGTTATCGCAAGGCGGCTTGCGAAGGCGGTTAAGGAATGCGATACGACAAGGCCGGTAACGGCTGCGCTTGCTTTTCCGGAGCTGTCCAACCTGACCGGTTACGCGGAAGCGCTCGATATCGTCGGCTACAACTATAAGGAGCATCTATACGAGGAGGATCTCCGGAAATTCCCGGACCGGGTCACCTACGGCAGCGAAAACGGCTCGAGCCTGCAGGCTTGGCTGGCGGTTCGGGATAACGATGCGATCAGCGGACAGTTCATCTGGACCGGCATCGATTACTTGGGCGAAGCTAAAGGCTGGCCGGTGCGCGTAGCCGGGGCCGGGTTTATGGACACGGCGGGCTTCAAGAAAACAAGCTATTATTACCGCCAAAGCTTGTGGAGCGGCAAGCCGGTTGTTTTCCTTGCCGCAATCAAGGCGGAGGATCCCGAGAAGGGCTCGAGAAGATGGACCGGCGGCGTGCCGCATTGGAACTGGGAAGCGGGCGAGCAGCTTAAGGTCAGCTGCCATACGAACTGCGAAGAGGTGGAGCTGCTGCTGAACGGCCGGTCGCTTGGCGTGAAGAAGCTGGCGGATGCGCCGGAGCTGTACCTGACTTGGGAGACGGCTTTTGAAGAAGGAACATTGGAAGCGGTGGCGAAAGGAAAAGATGGCGAGACCTATTCCTGCGTCCTTAACACGGTAACCGAGGCGGCTCGGCTGCAGCTGCATGCGGATGCCGCCGAGCTTCAGGCCGACGGGCTGGATATCGCGCATATCGAAATTCAGATTACGGATGGCGAGGGTCGTCCCGTGTATCTGGCCGTGCACCCGATTGCTCTGACGATAGAAGGTCCGGGTGAAATTATCGGGATGGAAAACGGCGATATTCAGGATCTGGAGCCGTTCAGCTCGCGGGTACGCAAAGCCCATTGCGGCAAGCTTCTCGCTTACGTAAGAGCAACAACCGAGGCCGGGGATATTATTGTCACGGCAGCGGCGGAGGGACTCCAAGCCTCCAAGATAACGATCAAAGCAATCGGCATTACGGAAGCCGTAAACGCGTAAGCAGGCAAGATCACCTACAATTTTATATCCCGGGAGGCTACTCAATAACATGAACGCTTTTAACGGATTAGGTATGGGACTTGGCAATTTGGCGAGAGTTTCGAATGCGGTATCGAGATCGATTTCTCCGGAAAATTTTACGGGCGAGAAGGGCAAGGGAGCTATGGCGTCCGAAGGTACGGGAGCTCAAGCGGCACGTGACCTAGGCGTTGGCTGGAAGGTATCCCCTTCGGTCAGCATCGCGGGCCATCAGGAGTTTACGATGGGGGTTATCGACGGGCCGGGCGTCATCCAGAATATTTGGCTGACCTGCTCGCATCAGGTTGTAAGATCGCTTATTTTCAAAATTTATTGGGATGAGGAAGAGGAGCCTTCCGTGTATGTGCCGGTCGGGGACTTCTTCTGCAACGGCTGGGGCGAACGCGCGCTTGTCAATTCGCTGCCGATCTCGGTAAATCCGGCGGGCGGCTTCAACAGCTATTGGGAAATGCCTTTCCGCAAAAAGGCGCGGATCGTCATGCAGAACCTGTCGCATGAATCGACGATTCTATATTATCAGATCAACTACACGCTGACGGACGTTCCGGACGATATGGCGTATTTCCATGCCCAGTGGCGCTGCAGCAATCCGGTTCCGTACAAGGACGTTCATACGATTGTTGACGGCATTAAAGGTAAAGGGCATTACGTCGGCACCTATCTCGCCTGGCAGGTGAACAGCAACAACTGGTGGGGTGAGGGAGAGGTCAAGTTCTACATGGACGGCGACAAGGATTATCCGACGATCTGCAGCACGGGGACGGAGGATTACTTCGGCGGTGCCTGGAACTGGGACATGAACGGGCAGTATGTGACGTATTCCACGCCATTCCTCGGGATGCATCAGGCGATAAAGGCCGACGGCTTGTACAAGGCGAATCAGCGCTTTGGCATGTACAGGTTCCACGTAATGGATCCGATCCGCTTCGAGGATAATCTGAAAGTGACGATTCAGGCGCTGGGTTGGCGTTCGCATGGGCGTTACCTGCCGCTTCAGGACGATATCGCATCGGTCGCTTACTGGTATCAGATGGAGCCGCATGCGGCTCATCCGCCAATGCCGGGAATAGACGATCTCGAAATTATTTAGGCCGTAAAATAATAGGCTGGCCTCGGGTCATTGGACTCCGAGGCCAGCCTTCTCTTTATCTGCAAAAAACGAATCAATAACCGCTGCCGATGCCTTGATAATAATAGCCAAGCGCGCGCAGCCGCTTAGCGTCCATCATATTGCGCCCGTCAAAGAGGTTGGGCTGCTTAAGGAGCTTCTTCGCCTTTTTCCAATCGAGCTGTGCGAATTCCGGCCATTCCGTGCACAGAATAATCGCATCCGCGCCTTTTAAGGCATCTTCCGCCGAGGTGCAAACCTTCACTGCCTGGTACGCTGCGTTACCCGGTAAAGACGCAATGGGATCATACAACTGCACGCCCGCTTGCTCGAGCAGCAATTGGTCGATGATCCGTAAAGCCGGCGCTTCGCGAATATCGTCCGTATCCGGCTTGAACGCCAGCCCCAGTACCGCAACGGTTTTGCCCGCGAAGCCGCCGAGGCGCGCCCGCGCCTTGTCGAGCAAATAAGCGTACTGCGTGCGGTTGACCTCTATGACTCCCTCCAGGATCCGTAGGTTTACCTGATGTTTATTTGAAGTCGTAACCAGCTCCGATACATCCTTGGGAAAACAGGAGCCTCCGTACCCAAGTCCCGCTTGCAGGAAGCTTGGCCCGATCCGGGGATCAAGGCCCATTCCTTCGGCAATCTCCTTTACGTTGACCTCCAGCTCGTCGCAAAGTCTAGCAAGCTCGTTCATATACGATATTTTAGTTGCGAGAAACGAATTGGATGCATATTTGATAAGCTCCGCGGTTCTTGGCGTCGTTACAATCCAAGGGCAGGTAAAAGACCAATACAGCTTTTTAAGCTGCTCCGTTGCCCGCTGGCTGTCGGTACCGATCACGATTCGGTCGGGATGCAAAGCATCTTCGACGGCCTTGCCTTCCCTCAGGAATTCGGGGTTGGAAGCGACGTCGAAGGGATAGGCCGTTTGCTGCGCAGCTTCTATCCACTTCTTGATCTGCTCTTGCGTTCCGACGGGCACGGTGCTTTTGGTGACGACAAGTTTATAGCCTTTCATCAAACGTCCGATATCCTCGGCGGCTTTCCCAACGTAGCGGAGGTCGGCGCTTCCATCCGGAAGCGATGGCGTCCCGACGCAAAGGAAAATAACGTCGTGCTCTTTAATGGCGGCGGCTTTGTCCGTCGTAAACCGCAACCGACCGCTTTGCACATGCTTGGCAATCAGGTCTTCAAGGCCGGGCTCGTGAAAATGCAGTTGTCCTTTCTTCAGCCGTTCGATTTTGCCCGCATCGATATCAAGTCCGGTTACCTGCCAGCCGATCTCGGCAAATACCATTGCGGTCGTGGCTCCTACATAGCCCGTACCGATAATCAGAATTTTCAAGGCTCCTCCACCTCTTTATCCATCAGTCCCCCGGCGACAATGGAATGTTCGCCGATAATCACATTTTTAATAGGGAATGGGAGATCTTTTATATGCACCCCATTCAAAATAATGCTGTTCTCGATTTGGCAATTTTCCAGCCTGGATCCCGCTCCCACCGAAACGTATGGGCCAATCCGGCAATCCTTCAGCACGCAGTCCTTATCGATCGATACCGGCTCTACGATGGTGCAGCGCTCCATCTGGACGGAGTCGTGAACCCGTTTCTGCAAGGCTTCGGCCTCCAGCAGCTTTCGATTGGCCAGCAGCCATCGCTCCTTCGTGCCCACGTCGATATTCAGTTGGTCGGTCACACGGTAAGCGACTTCGTAATGCTGCTCGATCAACCACTGAATCGCATCCGTGATTTCGTACTCGCCGCGCTTAGAGGGCTTGATATTGTTCACGGCGCCAAAGATCTCCTTCGTAAACGCGTAGCCTCCTATAACCGCTAAATTCGACTTCGGCTTTACCGGTTTCTCTTCCAGGCCTATGATTCGGGAATCCCGGATCTCCGCGATGCCGTAATCCTGCGGATCCGCAACTTCCGCGAGCAATAAGGACGCTTGTACACCGCCATGCTCGACATCGTACTTCAGATCGGTTAACGGAGCGGAAATCAAATTGTCTCCCAGAAGAAGCAGGAACGGCTCGCCCGATAAATAATATTCCGCATTTTTTAGCGCGTTCGCGATTCCTTTGGGCTCATGCTGATAAATGTACGTAATCGCAATGCCAAACGCCTCTCCCTCGCCGAATTGCGCGCGAATGTCGGCTTCTTGGGATGGGTGGATGACGATGCCGATACGATCTATACCAAGCTCCATTAACTTCATGATTGATAATTGCAACAGGGGCGTATTTGTAACGGGTATAAGCGTTTTTGGCCGTTTTTTGGTAAACGGATATAAACGGCTTCCTTTCCCCGCACAGAGAATCAATCCCTTCAACAGCTTCTCACCTCTTTCTATCAACTTCTACTATTCTATTAAAAAGGCTAACATTTGGTATGGGCGTATACTGTACACGGTATAAAGTAGGTGGCTGGTAATGGTGCAAACGCCGTGCCCTGCACAGAAGTCCATTCATATCCTACAAAGAATGCCTATGGGAAGATTGGACCTAAGGAGTTGAGAGACATTTGAGAATTGCTCAAATATCGACGAATACGATTCCTGTGCCTCCGAAGGATTACGGGGGTACGCAGCGCGACGTGCATTATTTAACGGAAGAGTTGGTCAACCGGGGACATGAGGTGTTTCTGTTTGCTAAGAAAGGATCAACCTCGAATGCGACCCAAACGTTCGAATACGAGTCGGATGATCCGAAAAAGCAGCTGGACTTTATTATTAAAAACCTCCCGCCTGACGTGGATATCATACACGATCACTACGGCATCGTTGCGAAAGCAAATCCGCCTATTCCGACTATAAGCAACTCCCATTCCAAAGGAATAAAGGGCGATGTACAGCTTCGGGTATACGTCAGCAAATTCATTCTCCGCAAATACGGGAAACGAAAGGGTTATGCCGTCCATAACGGCATCCGTATGGAGGATTACACCTACACGAAAGACAAGCAAAACTACCTGCTCTTCATGGGTAGATTAATCAAGGAAAAAGGCGTCCATCTCGCCATTAAGGTTGCCAAAAAAACAGGCATGCGGCTCATCATTGCCGGCACGCTGAACGACAAAGCTTATTTCAATGCAAAAATTAAACCCCATCTGGGCAGCAAAATCAGTTATATCGGCCCCGTTGGCGGAGACCGCAAACGCGAACTGCTCGCCAACGCAAGCTGCGTCCTGTTCACGTCGACTTGGGATGAACCCTTCGGACTGGTCCTCATCGAATCGCTGGCCAGCGGTACGCCCGTGCTAGGCTTCAATAAAGGCGGCGTTGCCGAGGTGCTTAAAGGAATGCCTCAGCTCCTATGCAAAACAACATCCGAAATGGCGATGAAGGTTAAATACCGCAAGACAAGGCTGCCCAAGGCCAGCGAATGCAGACGTTATGCCAGGACCCGCTATTCCGATCAAATCATGACGGATCGCTTCTTAAGTTTGTATGAGAAAATCATCAATAAAAAATTGTATAAAATCAAAAAAAATACATTATGGAACCGGCGTAAAGCCAAGCTGCTGGCTGCGCCGAATGGAGATGATAAGTAAGATGATCACCGTAATCGCGTGTACGATGAGATCCCAATTCATCGATAATGTATTCGATAATTACGATCGGCAGGTTTGGAAGGACAAACAGATGATTATCGTCTTGAATAACGACAAGATGGATATCGAGCTTTATCAGGAGAGGGCCAACCAATACCCGGAGAACGAAGTTAGAGTGATTCAGCTCCCCCAGGAATATAAGCTTGGCAAATGCTTGAACTATGCCATTAATATGGCTCAGGACGGCATGATCGCCAAGTTTGACGATGACGATTATTACGGGCCTAAAT
The DNA here is from genome assembly GCF_051200795.1 of Paenibacillus glycanilyticus. Classification (NCBI taxonomy): domain Bacteria; kingdom Bacillati; phylum Bacillota; class Bacilli; order Caryophanales; family Paenibacillaceae; genus Paenibacillus; species Paenibacillus glycanilyticus. The sequence continues at coordinate 5,861,973 of NZ_CP195155.1, read as the reverse complement.
TTTTGCGGGAAGCCGCGCGTGCGATCAAGAGCGGCAAGGCGTCTATTGTAGGCAAGCATACCTCCTATATTTATTTTGAGGCCTATCGTTCTCTAATGGTTTTCCGCAGGGGGGGTGAGAGGAAATACTCGCGCAGCATCAAGGGCGGCACGCTGGTGTTTAAGAAGTCGGTCTGGAAGCGCGTCCCGTTTCCCGAGTTCAAGAAGGTCGGCTCGGATTCCGGTTGGGTGGGGCGGTGCATACGCAGAGGCTTCCGCGTGTATTCCTTGTCGAAGCGGCATTACGTCTGTATAAGGAGAAGGGATTATAAAAGCCACACGCAAAAGAAAAGCACGCGTCTGTACATGTCGCACTGCAGACTTGTTCGCAGGACGAAGCATTTCAGGCGTTACGTAAACTAGAGGCAGCAGACGCGGGGGCCGGGGGATTATCGGCTTGGCGGAAGAGCATTGATTAGGACAGCACGAAAAAGCAGGCGGGAACCCGTCTGCTTTTTCGTGCTCAAACCATCTTTCTTGCCCCTTTATAAACTGTTACCATCCTATGAATTCGGTTTCATACTTTTCAAATAGCCTTCGCAGCCCTTCCGGGCTGCGATCCGGGGCGGCGTGGATGGCTTCGATCAACTCGCTGATCCGGACCGTCATGATTAGAAGGTAACGCGCGGACTCGGCCTTTGGATTCCAGTACGTATGGGCGGCTCCCCGGGGCACCATAACGGCGTCGCCTGCGTTCGCCTCCACCGTCTGGTCGTCAATCCGGAAGGCAAGAGTTCCTTCCAGTACGTACCATGCCTCATCATCCTCGCGATGAATGTGCAGCGGAGCGATTTTCATAGGCTCCGCCCCTTCAGTGCAGCCCTCTGCCGTCCACTCGGCCATAACCAGATTGCCTCCCGTTGTTGACAGTAAATGTCCCGCTAATGGGAAAGCGGTTACTTTTTTCATATTGTCTGCCCCTTTCTAAGGTCGCGCGGCGACACGCCCCGCAGCTGGCGGAAGAGCTTCGAGAAGCTGTTGATGCTGCTGCAGCCGATCTCGGCGGCGATGTCCGTGACGCTCATGGCGGTGTTTTTCAGCAAATATTCGGCTCTGTTAATGCGGTTAAGATTCATGTATTGCACAAAGGTCTGGCCCGTAACCTTCTTGAACATGCGGCAGAAATGGTACGGGCTCATATGGACAAAAGAGGCCGCCTGTTCGACGGTTACGCGCTCGGCCACGTCGGATTCCAGGCGGGTAAGCAGCTCCTTGAACCGGTTGGTTCTCTCGCGGAACGCGTTCATCTCGGTGTCGCTGCGCTGCATGACGGTAAATTCCCGGCTCAGCCAGGTGAAGAGCAGTTGGCAGTAAGAGCGGACGGCCAGCTCATAGCCGCGGGGCTTCCGTTCGAATTCTTCGGCTAGCTGCAGCGTTGTCTGCTTTAACAGCGGGTACCGCGAATCCGTCTGTTCAATGCGGCTTGCAATCATGGACATGCCGTTCGTGTAAGGAGCGACCAGATCAACAATATGAGGTTCTTTCAGGCCTAGTATAGACGGATTAAACACAAGCGCGTATATCGTAAAAGGCTCGTTCGGATTAAGCGAGGATGCCGAATGGAGCTCGCCGCTGTTGACGAACAGCATGTCGCCCGGCTTGGTAGGGAACGGCTGTCCGCCAATCGTGTAGAGAACCTCGCCGCTTTCGACGTAGATGAGTTCAAAATGCTCATGCCAGTGAAGAGGCAAGGAGCACCCGATCCTAAAGGTCGGATGGAACACATTAATCGGCAGAGCCGGATCGGTCATCAGGGTATCTTCCCATAAATCACTTCGCATAGGTGCTGCCTCCAGCCATCAGATTAGCAAGATCGGGATAATAAACAACAAGAAGCATTAAGACATTAATCGTCGAACGTTCTATATTGGTTAATGTTATCACACATAGATACCCCAGTGGATATCGGATTGTTGGAGCAAAATGGATTAAATAAAACTGGGAGGTACGGGCAGCGATGGCTCAGATAAAGAAAGACGGATCCATCTCTTTATACGCGCTCGCATGGCCTATCGCTATCGAGTTGATTTTACAGTTTCTGATGGGAACCGTTGATTCCTTAATGGTCAGCCGCTTGGGAGATAATGCGGTGTCGGCGGTAGGCGTATCCAATCAGGTGATGCGTTCCCTGCTTACGATCTTTGTGCTTATTAACGGCGGGGCAGGGATCGTAATCGCGCGCAGATGGGGAGCGGGCGATCCCCATACGGCGAGACGCGCCGCGGCGATGGCGATTAAAGTCGGGCTGATTGGCGGAGTTCTGGTTAGTCTGCTGTTTGCTTTTGGCTCGGGTACTATCGTGCGTCTAATGGGGACGCCTGCCGAGGTGGTGCCGCAAGCAACCACTTATATGGCTTTTATCGGGGGCTGCTCTATATTGACGCAGCTTAATATGATGTTGACCGTGATGATCCGGAACACCGGCAATACGCGCGGGCCGATGATGATTGCAATCGGAATGAACGTGGTTCACGTGCTGCTGAACTATGTGTTTATTTTTGGGGAGTTCGGATTCCCGCAGATGGGGATAGAAGGGATAGGGATCTCGACAATCATCAGCCGGCTGCTTGCGTGTGCGGTGGGCGTATGGCTCCTGCTTCGCTCGTTCCCAAGCCCGTTTGAGCGGAACGACTGGCGCGGGTTTGACCGTCCGCTGCTCAAGGAGATGGTTGGCATTGGCCTGCCGAATCTGGGAAATGCGGCATCCTGGGGATATTCGCAGATTGTCACGCTGGCGATCGTCTCGTCGATGGGGGCGGCGCAGCTGGCGGCATTTTCCTACTTCAACATTATCCAGCAGCTGCCCTGGTTGATCGGCAATTCCATCGGCATGGCCGTCCAGATTCAATGCGGTCAGCTGTACGGCGGGAAGAGGTACGACGAAGTCTACCGGGCTCCGTACCGCGCTGCCATGATCGGCATGGTGCCAACCTTTGCGCTGGCCGTGCTGCTGTATGCTTTTGGACATGCAACGATCAGCTGGTTTACGTCGGACCAAGAGATAACCGGCATCCTGCTGCCCTTGTTCTTCTGGTGCATGATCTGGCAGCCGATGCGGACATGGACGTATTCCTTCATCCAGTCCTTAACGGCGATTGGCGAAGCCAAGTTTGTGGCCATGAGCAGCATGCTTGGCATGTGGATCTTCGCAACAGGCGGGGCTTATGTGTTTGGCGTAGTGTTCCATATGGGCATTATGGGGGCATTGGTTGGTCTGCTCCTGGATGAACTGTTTCGCGCCATCCTAGTTGGCACGCGCTGGATCCGCCGCCGCAAGCTGCCTCGGCAGCAGGGGGAGTCTGCCTCCGCGGTGCAGACGGTTGGAATAAACTAGATTACGGAAGCCACTCTTGCGGGAGTGGCTTTTTCTTTTGCCGACCGGCAAATCATGCTGATAGTGCACCAACCCTAAAATCCAGCAACCATAACCTGAAATCTAGCGGATATATTACAGGACAGGTTCTTTCATATAATGGTTAATGAGAGGTTAGAGCTAAAAACATAAGAGGAGAATAGTCGATAAAGGCAGCCATGTATGGAGCGAATCCGGTTTCACTAAGGAGGAATACACTGTGGAATTGCGCCAGCTTGAATATTTTATTCAAGTTTGCAAATCTGGGAGCTTCACAAAAGCCAAAGAAGAACTAGGTGTGACCCAGCCTACGCTAAGTCAGCAAATTCGGGTTTTGGAAGGTGAGTACAATATTCAATTGTTCGATCGGGTAAGCAGGGGAGTTGAAGTAACGGAAGCCGGAAAAATCCTTTTGAATAAGGGCAATGCCATAATGAATCTTCTTGAAGAAGCGCGAAATGAAATAGAGGGGCGAAACAATAGTTCCGGAGAAACGATTTCCATTGGATGTTGTCCTGCGGAGATGGAGTATCTAGCCCCTTTCTTCATGAAATTCCATCAAAAGTACCCGAATATTTTATTGAAAATTATGGATGCAGAGGATGCCGAGAAAAAAGTTTTGGAGCAACAGGTAGACTTTGGAATAACGGCCTATCCGGTTTCCGATGATTCGGTTATTTCGACTCATTTGTATAGACAAGAAATGGCGTTATTGGTTCACTCCGAGCATTCTTTGGCCAAGCAGTCTTCCATCCCGTTTCAATCTTTGAAGCAAATGAATTCGATCATGTTTCGGGAACAGAACAAATCGTTAATTGATAGGTATTGTTTCCCTTACGGGTTTGCATTGAAGTCGATTATAGAAACGTCCGCCACTTCGGTAATGATGCATTGGATTCGCCAGGGACTTGGAGCGGCGCTTATGCCAACGTCTTTGCTTGAAAATTTAAGGGACGATTCTTTGCGTATTGTCAAACTGGAAGGGCATATTCCTTATTGGGATATCTCTCTCTTATACCTTAACTCCGTTAATATGAAATCCACCACGCGCTTATTCATTCAGGAGATGGATTCCTATGTAAGAGAGGATGAGGTGAATCTATTGTGTTCAGGCAATTAGAATGTTTTATTCAAATTTGCAAAGAAGGCAGCTTTACGAAGGCCGCGGATGCTTTATTGATTTCGCAGCCCACTTTAAGCCAACAGATTCGTTTCTTAGAGTCGGAGGTTGGAGCGCCTTTGTTTGAGAGATTTGGCAGAGGGGTAAAGATAACGGCTGACGGACAAATCCTGTACAAAAAAGCTCTTTCCGTGATGAGGCTCATTGAGGAATCCAAAAAAGAAACGCAAGAATTGCGTTACGCCCGGGTAAACAAGCTTTCGATAGGCATTTCGCCGACGTACTTTTTTAGATTGGCATCCCGATTTCTGGAATTTCATGAAAAGCACCCCGACATTGCATTGAAATTTTCCAGTGCGGAGAATGCGACGCAGCAATTATTGAATGACCGTATCGATATTGGCGTTGCCGATCAATATAACCCAAACAAAGAAATTCAAATGACACACCTGTATAAAGAAGAACAAGCGCTGATCGTTTATGAAGATCATTCATGGGCGGATCGAACCAGCATGTCTTTTCAAGAGCTGGAAGATTTAGAATCTTCCTTGATTGTTGGGGATACGCGTTTGATCGACTACATTCACGCATCCAGTGCCAAGATTTCGAAAAAACTGCTATCCATGTTTGAATCAACCTCTACGGAAATCCTTCTTTCCATGGTACTGCAAAAGATGGGAGTAGCTATTTTACCTGTCTCTATAATGGAAAGCTTCCCTGGCATGCAATTGAAAATGATTCGTCTTGTTGGCCCAACGCCCGTTCGCGAAATCAAGCTTGTGTATAAAAAGTATCATTACAATAATCCTTCCGTACAGAAATGCATTGATTTTTTACTGCAATAATCAAATAAAGCGAATGACTAATCATATATAATCAAAGCGAGCCAAGGAAGAAAGATTTCCTTGTTGTGCTCGCTTATTCGACGTTGGAACAGAGGAAATCTGCAAAATAGTAACTCTATATAGGAATGTAATCTCTTTTATTTGCCAGCAATAACCTTTATACTAGCTGTAAAATAGAGGCTACTGACCAGCATAATTCTACTAATTTTTGGTAGTATATTACAATAACGGTTTATTTAGTTATTTGCTGTGCAGACAAAGGAGAGTAGTTAATGGGTAAGATGTTTAAATCAGCAACGCTGTTAATAGCTCTGATGATGTGTTGGACGTTAGCGGCTTGTTCCGTTAACACTGGCATTTCGAGCAATGGCATTGCTGAAGATCCCGCGAATTCGAACGCCAATTCTATGGAGGCAAATGCTTCTGATAAGAAGACTTCTCCGGATGAGCCTGCCTGGAAGCTGGACACGACGCCAATTACGTTTGATTGGTATATCAATTTCGATTGGTTCACCAGCAAGTGGGGAGGTAACGCCGTCTCCGATTATATAACGAAAAAGACGGGCGTCAGCTTGAACTTTATCGTGCCTGCCGGCGACGCCGGCGAGAAGCTTAATACGATGATGTCGGCAAGATCGCTCCCTGATTTCATTACGCTAGGCTGGTACGAGGATGCCGTTCAGAAGATGATCAATGGCGGTATGGTGCTTCCTTTGAACGAGCTGGCGGATGAATACGATCCTTATTTTTTTAAGGTTGCGGATCCCGCAAAGCTTAGCTGGTACACACAGTCTAACGGCAAGGTGTACGGTTACCCGAATGCTTCCTCATCCCCTGCCGATTATGAAAAATACGGTCAGCTTTTTACCTCTAATCAGACCTTTGTTGTCAGGAAAGACTTGTATGAAGCACTCGGGAAGCCGGATATGAGCACGCCGGAAGGGTTTCTCGGAGCGCTAAGGGCTGCGAAGGAGAAGTTTCCCGAGGTGGACGGCCAGCCGCTCATTCCAATCGGTCTGCATGAGTTTACGGAAACCGGCAACTATTCGCTGGACGAGTATCTACAGAATTTCCTGGCGATCCCGAAGCAGAAAGACGGTAAGCTGTATGATCGCCGCAGCGATCCAACGTATCTGAAATGGTTGAAGGTGTTCCGTCAAGCGAATGAGGACGGGCTTATGCCGACGGATGTCTATATTGATGAAAAGCGGCTGGAAAAGGATGAGAAAATATCGCAAGGCCGCTATTTCGCCATGCTCTATCAATGGTCCGATTTTACGGAGATTAACCAAAAGTTATATCAGAAGGACCCCAATAAAGTATATATCGCGATTGATGGTCCTGCGAATGACGCACATGATGCTCCTACACTTGCGGGCAACGGCATCTCCGGATGGACGGTGACGCTCATCTCGAAGAACGTCAAGGATAAAAAGCGGGCAATTGCCTTCCTCAGCTATTTGCTCAGCGAAGAGGGAAACAAGGATCTGTACTTAGGAGAAAAAGGCGTTACTTACGATACGATAGACGGCAAGGATCAATTCTTGCCAGGAGTGATGGATCTGCTCAACACCGACCGCCAAGCGTTTGATAAAAAATATGGCGGTTCTTATATGTACTGGATGCTGATGGATACAAACATGAATCTAGCATGGATGACGGGGATGAATGCCGAGCCGGCCAAGCAAATTGCCGATTGGACGAGAGGCAAGACGATCAGCATGTCCGAGTTCGACAATCTGGATCCGGACCCGACGACGAAGGAAGGGATTGCGGAAGGCGAACAAACGCGGCTCTGGGCCGAGACGCTGCCGAAGCTGCTGATGGCGGGATCGGATGCCGAATTCGATCAACTGTACTCCGGATTCATGAACACCATTACCAAGGATCCCGAGTATGGGGCTATTATGGCTATCCGGCAAGCAGCCTATGAACGGAATGTACAGAAGCTGAAGTCGTCTCTCAAGCAATAGTTCTTTTAGAAGCAGCAGGATGTGAAACCGGAGATGGGATATTCTTTAATACGCTTGTTAATGGGGATACGCGCATTCACGTTAAAACTCTCGCTTCAAGTCAAACTGATTCTGTCGTTTGTGTTCGTCATCCTCATACCTGTTATTCTATTCTCCTGGTATACGCTAAATGAAGAGTCTGCCAAGGCGATGGAAGAATTGACGAAGAATAACGAGAATGTGCTCGCGGTCGAGAAGATAAACATTGAGAATAATATAGAGCTGATGGGATGGACCGGTCAGCTGGCATTGTCTAATCGGGAAATGAACAATTATCTGCAAATCGAACAAACGCAGAGTGCAGCGTATGTTCTTCATATTAAGAAAGACGTGGTCAACAACTTTCAATATTTTCTATTCAATAATCCAAGAATTGCGAATGTCCGTTTGTTCACGGACAACCTTTACGTGAACGAAATCTGGCCAGTCATTCTACAGGAATCACGTATTCGGGATAAGTCTTGGCATGATGATGTAATGAAGCAGAGCGGTTTGCCGTGGTGGGAAATACAGGAGAGCGTAGTCCTCACCGGCTTGCCTTCCGAACCATCCCCAAGTGAGCCCTTTATGACATACTTGCAGGAATTCAAGTATGCGGACAACAGAGCGCATAACGGGATTTTAGAGATATCCATGAAGCTGTCGGATTTCTTCACTCAAACGTTCAGCAGCGTGCAGGACGGTAACTCCCAGCTGATCGTAGCAGCGAGGAATGGACAGGTATACAGCCTGAAGACTTCACCCTTGTTCAAGCAGCATAGCGCGGAGCAATTAATGAACAGGGTGAAACTGACTAGTAACACAAATTACGAGACGGTTCAGTTCGAGGTAGGCGGGCAGTCCTACCTGGCCTTTCAGATCTACATTCCATCGGTCGACGTACACTTGGTCAATATGGTTAGTCTTGCGGACACAATGGAGGGCATTAATCATTCGAGGATTCGTTATCTTGTACTCATTTCGTTACTGGTGGCCTTTCTCGTTGTGCTGTCTTACTTCATGCAGGCGTTTATTTTGCGCAGGCTTAAGGTGTTAAGAGAATCGATGCAACAGGTAAGAAGCGGTAACTTCAACGTCGAGCTGCCGCCAATGACCGGCAGCGATGAGGTAGGGGAGCTCGGCTTTCATTACCGCGAGCTTATTCTGAAGATTAACGAGCTCATCCAAGATCAGGCAGCTAGACAGGCGGCGGGTAAAGAAGCTGAGCTTAAGGCGCTAAAAAATCAGATAGATTCCCACTTCCTTTACAATACGCTGGAAAATGTCAAGATGCTGGCGGAGATTGAAGGGCAGTACCTTATATCGGACATCATGACCTCGCTAGGCGGAATGATGAGGTATTCCATGGAATGGAAACAGGATCACGTCATGCTCAGTGACGAGATTAAGCAGGTTCAGCATTATATATCCGTCATGAATATCCGTTATGATGGACGACTTGATCTCCGTCTGTCGATTGCACAGGAATGCCTCACGCAGGAATCGCTCAAAATGTCACTCCAGCCCGTAGTCGAGAATGCAATCAAGCACGGGATGAGCCGCATGCATTCCAGTGACGGAAATCTTGTCGTTGCTATCTCTGCCGCAAAGCGTGGCCGCGCGTGCGTCATAGAGATCACGGACAGCGGCTGCGGCATACCGGAAGAGATGCTGGGTTTATTGAATCAAATGCTGCGAATGGAAGAGTCCGCTTACCAGGATACCCGGCAGCTGGTTGTTCGGAAGGATAACCAGGATAGCAACGGAATCGGTCTGCGTAATGTGGATCAACGCTTGGTGATGAGTTATGGGCCGGAATACGGGATTCAGATCGAAAGCCAGGAAGGAAGCTATACACGCATAATCATGACTTTACCGTATAGAGTCATGGGAGGAGGAGTGGACATCGATGATTAGGTTGCTGATCGTCGACGACGAGAAAATCATCCGGAGGGGCTTGCAATCGGTAATCGAGAGGCAGTTTCCTGATCGGTTCAACTACCGATTTGCCGAGAATGGACAAGAAGCGCTGGAGCTTTTAATCCAAGAGCCTGCGGATATTTTGATAACCGATATCCGAATGCCCATTATGGATGGAATCGAACTTCTAGAGCATCTGCAAGATCACCCGGTCAAACCCGAGGTTGTATTGCTGTCGGGGTATAATGATTTCGCATACGCGCAGAAAGGGATCCGCTATGCTGTGAAGGATTATCTCGTAAAGCCGGTGGTTCGGGAAGAATTGTTTGCCGCTTTGGAGCGATTGATACGGGAGATAAGGGCAAGAGAAGAGCAAGCAGACGGGACGGGCGAGAATGCCAGCCTTTTGGCTGCCGAGCTGGTTACCCTGCATTTGACCCAGATGGATGCGGACGATGCGTTGACACCAAACAAGCTTAAGCAGGCGGGCTTAGAGTGGCTGGATGCAGGATATACGCTGGGGTTGATTTTGCGGCGCAATGGAGGATTACAGGCTGGCAGTACGGATGCTGCTTCTTTCAGGAATCAAATTGCGGAGCTGTTACAGGGGCATGCGGATTGGCTGCTCACGCGTGACGGAAAAGGCGGAACGATGATGCTCGCGCGCGATCCGGTACTGTTCCGCCGGTTGGCAGAACAATGGAGGCGGCATGCATACGGGTCGCAGCTGAGAATCGCAACAAGCGATTCCGTTCAAGGGATCGGGCAGATAAGATGGGCATACAGCCAAGCAAAGCAAATTTTGAAGTACGGTATTCTGCTTTCAGAGCGCGATGTGCTGGACCATACGATTTTAAGCGAACGCAATGAGAAGCATGCCGTACCTGTTGAGTTGATTCAGCGAATATTGAATCTCCTTGGGATGGGGAGAGCCGATGAAATCAAACAGCTTCTTAATCAAATCCTCGACGTCAGCATTATTAGCAGCTGCGAGATTGGGTATCTGGAGCGGATTAGCCAGCTGTTCAACGAAGAGCTGTTTGACAAGCTGTACAGCATCTACGGATATAAGGTGCTCGATCAATTAAGGACGTTTGCCAACGTGGGCCACATCGGGAACTTCGACCGCTTCGGAGATTATTGCACAGCCGTCGGACAGCTTATCGATAGTCTTGATCGGTTCATCCAAAATCGGAGAGAGCAAGCGCCAACGGAACAAAATACGATGCAAAAGGTTCTTCATTACTTGCAGACGCATTATGCCGACGATTTGAACATGGCGGTCGTGTCCAACCATTTCTCCCTCAATTACTCGTATTTCAGTTATGCCTTCCAGGAATACAGCGGCGAGAGTTTCTCGAATTATGTTCGCCGGTTAAGGCTGGACAAGGCGAAGGAGCTTCTGGTGCATTCCGATTTGAAGGTATACGAAATCAGCGATCAGGTTGGCTTTGAGAACGTGAAGCATTTTACGAGAATATTCAAAGAAACCGAAGGCATCACGGCGCTGGAATTCCGTAGCCAGCGAAGGCTTTTTGAAACTCAAGCATAACTATACGAATGACCCACAAGAGGGTATTGTTCTCGACAACATCCTTCTTATGGGTCATTTTTATTTATTTGGCATTAAGGAAGTGAATCAAAGCCGTATTGAATTCCTCGGGATGGGTCGCGTTCAGACCATGCGGTCCGCCTTCAATGACGACGAGCTGACTGCCCGCAACCGCTTCGTGGGAAAGCTGACCGCTTACCTCAAGCGCCACGATCGCATCGGAATCGCCATGGATAACGAGCAACGGGATATCGAATTTAGCCAAATCGCCGCGGAAATCCGTCCGGCCGAAGGCATCCGTGCAATCCAGCGTTCCCTTAGGCGAAGCAAACGAAGCAATATCAACGTTGTAAGCACGGAAGGACTCGCTCACCAGATCGGTTCTATCCCCTGCTTTGAAGAAATTATGGGTGAAGCCGTCAAGGAAAGCGACACGGTCTTTCTTCAGGCCGTCTTGGAAGCTCTGAATGGCGGCTTCATCCAGACCGCCTTCCGGATGCTCGTCAGATTTATAAAAGAACGGCGGAACCGCTGCGGCGAGCACGGCTTTTTTGACGCGGCTTGTTCCGTAAGTGCCGACATAACGGGCAACCTCTCCGCCGCCCATCGAAAACCCGACCAGCGTTACATCCTTAAGGTCTAAATGCTCAATCAGCTTATGGAGATCGGCCGCAAACGTATCATAATCGTAGCCGTTCCACGGCTGGGAGGATTGTCCGAATCCGCGGCGGTCATAGGTAATCACGCGGTAACCCGCTTCGATAAGCGCTGGAACTTGATTTTCCCACGAGCGTCCGCTCAGTGGCCAGCCGTGGATCAAAACGACAGGTTTTCCTGCGCCAAGATCTTCAAAATACAATTCAATGGGTTGTCCGTTTTCTGTTCCGACTGTTAATTTAGCCATGCTTCAGCCTTCACTCCTCTAATATTCGTTTCTCTATTTTCCACTCCCGTTTAAGCCGGTTTCGCTTGGGAATAGATTTATCCCCCGTGGCCGCCAAACATCGCTTGCGCATAAACAAGACCTGCGCCATAAGCTCCGCTGTGTTCCTTAGCGACCGACAGAACGGCGTCATAGGTTTCTTGGCGCGCCCAATCGCGTTGGTATTCAAGCAGAACAGACAGCCAGGTTACCGGAATGGCTCCTGCTTGAATCATGCGTTGAACAGCCATGTCGTGCGCTTCCGTTGTTGTCCCGCCGGAAGCATCCGTTACAATGTATACTTCGTATCCGTCTTTGATGGCTGCAATTGTAGGGAAAGCCAGACAAACTTCCGTCCAAAGCGCCGCGATGATCAGCTTTTTACGGCCCGTTTTCTTCACCGCCGCTAAGAAGTTTTCGTCCTCCCAGGAGTTCATGGATGTTCGGTCAATCGGCTTATGATCCGGGAATACCTCTTGAATTTGCGGGTGAAGCGGGCCAGAAAAGGATTCCGCTGCTACGGTCGTAAGAATGATCGGTGCATTAAACACTTTAGCTGTCTTGGCCAATCCAACCGTATTGTTAATGATGGTCTGGCGGTCGGCGCTTTGAACGCCAAAGAGCATTTGAGGCTGATGGTCTACAAGAATGATTGCAGAATTGTCAGCTGTAAGTAAATCCGTCTTCCCGTTAAACATACTAAGATCCCTGCCTTTTCCGAATAGTATTACAACAGTCCCAATAAATTGGAAATCGCGCTGCATGTACTCAGTCTATTGAAATACAACCATGCGAACAATCTTCAGTTTTCTATATATTTCATAGATAAAAACTATATACATCAAAAGTTCTATAAAGTATTTGCATAAATAATTCCTATGATTGTTATAGAGAAAGCCTTATTGCTAGTAAAAATGTTGACTTTTAGACTTATAAATAGAACGCATCTAGTAAGAAGATGAAAAAGGAGGGAATGAATATGGGGGAAATGAGCTTGGGGTCTATGGTACTAGCTCTAGCTGCGGGTGTCGTAATCGGCGTTATTTTTCAATCGCTTAAAATCCCTTCGCCTGCACCGCCTTTTTTAGGGCTGCTTGGTCTCGCCGGCATGTTTTTGGGCCAGCGGCTGATACCTTGGATCCAGCATTTGATGAACAGCAAATAAAATGATGGAAAAGGAGCACGGAATCATGTCTAAGAAAACGATAGATTGTGAAGCTAGCTTAGTCATTCATAATGCCAATATTGTAACGATGGACGATTCAAATCCTACAGCAACGGCAGTTGCCGTGAAGGACGGCCAATTCGTGGCAGTGGGGGATGATGCCGAAATCATGAAATACGCCGGATCCTCCACGAAGGTTGTTAACGCAAACAAACGCATGTTAATACCGGGCTTGAACGACTCCCATATTCATCTCATTCGCGGCGGTCTGAACTATAATCTTGAACTTCGTTGGGATGGAGTTCCATCCGTAGCGGATGCGCTTCGCATGCTGAAAAAGCAGGTTGACCGTACGCCGGCTCCTCATTGGGTACGTGTCGTTGGGGGATGGACGGAGTTCCAATTTATTGAACGCCGGATGCCAACCCTGGATGAAATCAATCGAATTGCCCCGGATACCCCCGTGTTTATTCTCAATCTTTACCGTCAAGCTTTTCTGAATAAAGCCGCCTTGCGGGTAATCGGATATACAAAAGATACGCCAAATCCACCGGGCGGAGAAATCCAAAGGGATAGCAAGGGCAACCCTACGGGAATGCTCATCGCGAGGCCCAATGCCACTATTTTGTATGCTACGTTAGCCAAAGGGCCTAAGCTTTCCTACGAGGATCAATTGAATTCAACCCGACTCTTCATGAGGGAATTGAATCGATTCGGAGTAACGAGCGTGATTGACGCCGGCGGCGGTTTTCAGAACTATCCCGATGACTATCAGGTATTCGATGAGCTTGATAAACGCGAAGAGATCACGGTACGCACGGCCTATAATCTATTCACGCAGAATCCCAAGAATGAGTTGAGTGATTTCAAAGCTTGGACCGCTTCATCGCAGCCGTACACGGGCAGCTCTTACTATCGCCATAACGGAGCCGGCGAAATGCTCGTTTATAGCGCGGCAGACTTTGAAGATTTCGTAGAGCCTCGCCCGGAGCTGCCTGCCGTACTTGAAGATGAACTATTCGATGTCTCCCGGCATCTCGTTGAGCAACGCTGGCCGTTTCGTCTTCATGCCACGTACGGAGAGTCGATCTCCCGTTTTCTTGATGTATTCGAGCGCGTGAATAAAGAGGTGCCGTTCAAAGACTTGCGCTGGATTCTCGATCATGCCGAAACGATCAAAGAGAAGGATTTGGAGCGGGTAGTGGAATTAGGCGGCTCAATCGCGGTTCAAAGCCGAATGGCTTTTCAAGGCGAGTATTTCGTGGAAAGATACGGGGCTGAAGCGGCGGAAAATGCTCCTCCGATCACCAAGATGCTTAAGCACGGATTACGCGTTGGCGTTGGGACGGATGCGACCAGGGTGGCGAGTTACAATCCGTGGGTTGCCTTATACTGGCTGGTAACAGGCAAAACGTTGGGCGGGCTCAGCCTGTATCCTGAATCCAACCGCGTAGAAAGGCATGAAGCGCTCCGCATGTATACGTCGGGGAATGCTTGGTTCTCCAAAGAGGAGGACGTAAAAGGACAAATCAAAGAGGGTCATTATGCTGATTTTTCGATTCTTTCCGATAATTTCTTGCTTGTCTCCGAAGAAGCCATTAAAAAAATAGAATCGGTCTTTACGGTTGTAGGAGGCAAAATTGTCTACGGCACGAAGGAATTTGAGTCTTTGTCGCCTCCGGCTCCCAAAGCGAGTCCGGACTGGTCTCCGCATAATGTCTTTGGCGGTTATTACAAGGAACCGGAATACGGAGGCGGATCGGGCATTCATGCCCCTAAACAGGTCCATCTTCATCATAAATGCAATCATCATCACGGAAGCGGCTTCTGCGACCTCGATTGCTTTGTATTCTAACCTTTCTGCTTGCTTGATTCACGAACAACAATAAAAATGCTCCCCTTGCAGATAAACGCTGCATGGGGAGCATTTTTGTTGTTTCATTTAACCTCTTAATGAGACTAAACGTTAGTTTGATTGAGCGAATTGGTCTGTGTCTTGGTTTCCTTTTTCTCTAAGCGAATAAAGAGCGGGACAACCGTACTGATCAGAAGCAATCCGGCTAACACCTCGAAAGTAGACCTATGACCTTGGGTATCGATTAAATAAATGGAGATGATAGGGCCAAGCGAGGCACCGATGAAAAGCATAAACATATGGAAGGAAAGAGCGCTGGCTCTTAGCTCTCCGGCTAAAGTGCCTATTAAGGATATCAAGGCGGGAAGGGCCATCGCAATGCCGGCAGTAAATATAATACTCGTCGGGATTAATAATGCGAGGTTCTCCGAAACGCCAACCAAGCCGAGACCAATACCGGCCATAATTAATCCGCACCATAGAACAGTTTTAACGCCAAACTTAGCAACTAGCTTTCCGTCAAACGGAGAGATGAACATGCCAATGATGCCGGCTGCGCGAATCCATAAAATTTCCTGGTGGCTCAGACCGAAGTGAGAGCTGCTTAGATAACTTCCCAGCGTAGAGAAATAACCGACGAGCGCAATAAAGAGGGTTGAGGAAATGATGTAACAGAAGGGCAGGCTTTTTTTCTTGAAAATACCGCCGATGCGCTTAAGAGGAGTGAACCAATTGCCCTCCGGCTTCTGCGTTATATCTTTGGGTATACCTGATGCAATCAAAAAAAACGAAACAGCATACACGATGCCGAGGATGTAAAACACATATTTCCAGCTTAGTGCCATTTCGACGGTGCTGCTATAGATCTGTCCAACGATGCTGGCCATTAAAAAAGCGGTGCTTATAAAACCAAGGATCGTTACCTTTTTCTTAGCCGGGAACATCTCCATAGCGTAGGCTAGCACGGCAGGCGGAAACATGGATGCTGCCAATCCCTGAATCGCTCTTAACACAATAAGCCAATGAATCTCGTGAACGGTTCCTATAAAAGGGGTTGATGCCGTAAGCAGGCATAACCCGGCAATCATCATTTTTTTTCGTCCGTAACGATCGGAGAGCCCGCCAAACAGGAGTCCTCCGCCCGCAAAGGCAAAAGAAAAGGCGCTTCCCGCCCAAGCCGCGTCGGAAGACGACACCTGGAATACGTCCTCGAATACGGAGAGCAGAGGTATCGTTAAATATAAAGCGGAGACGACAATCAATGAGCACCAGAATAAAATTAGAGTCGTTAAATGATAATGCGGTTTAATAGGCTTTACGGTGTTAATCAAATGTGTTCCTCCCTCTCGGTTTCCTTAACATGCATAAATACGTTGACCGCAAAAACAAGAATTCCGACTCCGGCAACGGATTCGCCTATACGCTTTATAGTCGACAGCCACTCTTGATCATAACCGTTTGCCATAAAGGATAGCGAAATCAACATGATTGGCAAGCCTGTACCCTGCAGCCAGAAGTGCCATTTAGCCAGCGGGGACTCTGCTGCCTTGGGGAAACGCAGATAAGTAAATCCGCAAAGGGCCAAGGTTGCCCATCCGAAAAGATTGGCGTGGGCGTGAACGCTAGTCAACGCAAAGTTCAAAGTTGTACCCATGTAGATTCCAATGCCAATACCGAGAACAATGTAGATAACAGCCATTTTTAAAAAACGTACTCCCATTCGAATTCTCCTTTATATTTTTTGTAACATAATCGTATAAATAGAGCTTCATCCGATCAATATCGATCTATCTATGCCTCGTATAGCATTTTCTTATAATAAGAAATCCGCATATACATCACGTTTATGCTTGTGTTATATTGACATCTGGAATTTAATGCTAAATTGTAAAGGAGATTTATGATGTCTGAAAAGCTTATGGTTGCGTTAAACACTCAGATAGCGAACTGGAGTCTTCTGTTCACCAAGCTCCATAACTATCATTGGTATGTCAAAGGTCCGCAGTTCTTCACATTGCATCTAAAGTTTGAAGAACTATACACGGAGGCCGCGCTGCATGTGGACAATCTGGCCGAGCGGCTGCTGGCATTGGGCGGCAGTCCCGTAGCGACTCTGCATGGAGTTCTCGAAATCGCAACGGTTAAGGATGCGGCGGGCAATGAGAGCGCTACGGAAATGGTCCGCACGATTGCAGTTGATTTCGAAACGATTGTTAACGAGCTTAAAGAAGGGATGAGCATCGCTAATCATGAAGGCGATGAGACAACCGGAGATATGCTGCTAGCCATTCATTACTCGCTCGAAAAGCACGTATGGATGCTGAAATCATTTTTAGGTTAGGTTATTCGGGCCGAAGATATAGTAAATTCGCTATACCAATATAGAGAAAACGGGATGGTTCGCGGGAGCTCTTTTCTCTATGATTTATTAATAGTATGTTCGGTTACTAGCATGATCGACAAACCTAACAGAAGGAGTCTGGGAGAAATGGGGAATATCACAATGAAAACGGCAGGCATCCATCATGTTACTTGTTTCGTGAAGGATGCGCAGAGAAACGTAGATTTTTATGCTGGGGTCCTAGGGCTCCGTCTTGTGAAAAAAACGATCAACTTTGACGCGCCTGAAGTTTACCATTTGTACTTCGGCAATGAAAAAGGCAGCCCCGGAACCATTATCACGTTCTTCCCATACGAATTTTCTCATAAGGGCCGAATTGGCGGAGGGCAAGTAGGTACAACAACATACGTAGTGCCGCCAGGCGCACTTGAATATTGGAGAGCGCGTCTCGCTGCGTTTGATATTTCCTTCACGGAAAGTACCCGCTTCTCCGAAGCTTATATCGAATTTTTCGATGCTGACGGTCTTCAGTTAGAGATAGTTGAAAGAGAAGAAGGCGATCTCAATACTTGGTCATTTGGGGGTATCCCAAAGGATAAGGCTATCAAAGGGTTTGGAGGCGCGGTGCTGTACAGCACGGCATCCGTAGATACGATTAAAGTTCTTGAGGATGTTTTGGGTCTTGAAAAGGTAGGGCAAGAAGGCGGCTTCATTCGCTATAAGGCGGAAGGGGAGCTAGGCAACCTGATCGACGTGAATGCGGAGCCGATGGATGCGGGAATCCCCGGTGCAGGCACGGTTCACCATATCGCTTGGAGAGCCAGGGATTTCGAAGAGCATGAGGCTTGGAGAAGCCATGTGGAAAGCAGCGGCTTCCATCCTACGCCGGTTATCGACCGTCAGTATTTTCATGCCATCTATTTTCGCGAACATGGCGGCATTTTGTTTGAAATCGCGACTGATCCTCCGGGTTTCGCAAATGATGAGCATGAGGATCATCTGGGCGAGACGTTAATGCTGCCGTTGTGGTTTGAAAACAGCCGTGCGGAAATAGAAAAGAACCTGCCGCCTATTCAAGTGCAGGAGCTCGATCCAAGCAAGAAATGAACCTATTTTTCTTCATGATAAGGGGAGAATTCCATGAGTAAGATTGCAATTTTCGGATTCGGGCGCATCGGTCGGCAACTGCTTCGAGTAGCGCTTCAGGAGAAGCTTTTTGTACCGTATTCGATTTCTGATATAAAAGAGGAATCCGTGCTTGCGGCGCTTTTTGAGGTGGATACGAATTACAAACGTTGGCCTGAAGAGGTTGTGGGCCGCGAAGGAGCAATTATCATAGGCGGACGCGAAATCCGCTATATGAACTCGTCCAGTGAAGTGCCGAATTGGGGAGAACTAGGCGTTGAGCTGGTCATTGACTGTACGGGACGCGCCGTGACCAGACCCGTTGCTCAAATGCATCTCGATCGCGGTGCCAAGCGCGTGCTTGTCAGCGGGCCGAGCAAAAGTCTCGAGGACTGCGACGCTGTTCTGCTTAAAGGCATTAATCTCGACAGCTTTGATCCGGATAAGCATAAAATTATTAGCATGGCCAGCTGTACAACCAATGCGCTGGCACCCGTGGTGAAATTGGTTAAGGAAAATTACGGCATTAAATACGGCCTGTTCTCCACGGTACATTCTTATACCAACACGCAATCCTTAACGGATCAGCCTATGAAGGATCGCCGGGACTCCTGGGCGGCAGCGGAAAATATCATTCCTTCCTCCTCGGGAGCAGCTAAGGCGCTCAAGTTTATTTGGAGCGATCTTCAAATAACGGGCAAGGCTTACCGAATCCCGACTCGCACAGGCAGTATCGCGGAGCTTAATCTGATCACGGAGAAACCATGCTCCGTTCAAGAGATCAATGACATGTTCCGCTTGGCCGCTAGCGAAGGGGAGCTTAAGGGAGTTTTAGATGTATTGGAAGGCGAATGGGCCTCTTCCCGCATTGTAGGGGATTCTCATTCCTCCATTATCGATCTGCCATTGACGCAAGTGCAGGGCGGGTTATTATCCGTAGCCGCTTGGTACGATAATGAATGGGGTTACGCTTCCCGGCTAGCCGAGGTTGCCGCTTTTCTTGCCGCAAAATAATTCATTCCTTTTATAACGAAAAAAGAGCAGTTACTCAGGCTATTATTAGCTTTCGAGTAACTGCTTTTTGATTGTTTTAATGAGGGAATGGATTAAGCCAACTCCGTAACTCTCAAACCAAGCCCCTCGGCAACCGCATTTCCCCATTCGGGATCGGCTTTATAAAAATGCATGATTTGACGAAGTTTGATTTCATCCTTATCAACCGGTCTCATGGCATTTACGATGTTGTTTACGAGACGCCCGCGCTCTTCCGCGCTAAGCAACCGGTACAGATCGCCGGGCTGCGTGTAATGGTCATTATTGTCATATGGGGCACTGCCCGCTGAACCGGATACTTCAAACGAGGCTGTCCTGGATACAACGGATTCGGACGCTCCCCCGTAGCTGTTCGGTTCATAATATACCGAGCTCCCCCCATTGCGGTCATAACGCATCTGACCATCGCGCTGGTTATTATTCACTTCGACAACAGGCTTATTAATGGGAAGCGTGTTATGGTTTGTGCCAACCCGGTAGCGATGCGCATCGGCATAGGCGAATAAACGTCCTTGAAGCATTTTATCCGGAGAAGCTTCAATACCCGGTACGAAGGCTCCGGGAGAGAAAGCAGCTTGTTCCACCTCGGCAAAATAATTATCCGGATTACGGTCGAGTACCATACGCCCAACCTCGATAAGAGGGTAGTCTTTTTGCGACCAGACTTTCGTTACGTCGAACGGGTCGAAACGATAGGTATTCGCATCCTCAAGCGGCATGATTTGAACATACAGCTTCCATGAAGGGAAGTCTGCCTGCTCTATGGCAGTCTGCAGATCCTCAATATGATAATCGGGATTATCGCCGGCCAGCTTGGCAGCTAGCTCAACATCCAGGTTTTTGACCCCTTGCTCCGTTCTGAAATGATACTTGATCCAAGCAGCTTGTCCATCCGCATTCACCCACTTAAACGTGTGGCTGCCGTAACCGTGCATATGACGGAGCGTAGCGGGGATGCCGCGGTCGGACATCAAGATGGATACTTGGTGCAGGGACTCGGGGGACAAAGACCAGAAATCCCATACGGCGTTTGGATTCTTCAGGTGGGTTTGAGGATGTCTTTTCTGAGTATGGATGAAATCGGGAAATTTAATAGCATCTCTGATGAAGAAGACAGGGGTGTTGTTTCCTACCAAATCATAGTTCCCTTCTTCGGTATAAAATTTGACGGCAAAGCCGCGAGGGTCACGGACGGTATCCGCGGAGCCGAGTTCGCCTGCAACCGTGGAGAAGCGTACAAACACGGGCGTACGTTTGCCAACCTCGGACAAAAAGCCGGCTTTTGTATAGGACGATACGTCACGGGTGACTTCGAAATAGCCGTGCGCGCCGGCACCTTTCGCATGCACGACGCGTTCAGGAACTCGTTCGCGATTGAAGTGAGCTAGCTTCTCGAGAAGATGAACGTCTTGAATAAGCGTTGGACCCCGGGAGCCGGCTGTCATCGAATTCTGGTTATCTCCCACCGGAGCTCCCCAGCTTGTCGTTAATTGGTCTCTTTTCAATTCCAATTTAAATACCTCCGATATGTTCAATTCGCACAATCCAATCATGGCTGGGCATTAGAAATATCTTAGTATCCATTTTGTGCTTCGATCAATAGGAGTCTGTCTATATAAGTTATAGCTATCGTTTATATCTTTAAAAAAGTCTGTGTGAAAAAAGGCGTGGTCCCCATCGATATTAGAGATTCCTATGACAGATATAGAGATAGACGTATTGATAGATATAAATGGAAGGATTTAAGCTATTACCATCACAAGGAGGGGATAGCGTGTCTCGTATAACATGGGTTTTCGTCATTATTGTTGCGTATGTCCTATTGCTAACGGCATGTGGAGCCGGTAAAAATGAAGAAGTTCAATCAGGAGCTGGTGAAGAGTCAAACACAACTGCGAATGAAGTCGTTATCAAGGCAAAGAACTGGGAGTTTGATAAAGCCGAGTACAGAATTAAAAAAGGAGAAGCCGTTAAGCTGACGTTAGATTCGGGGTCCGGCGTACATAGCCTTGCATTTAAGGACCTTAAAATCAAAGAACTGCACTCCGGTGATTCCGAGGTTGTGACAATAAATGAGGCGGGTACGTATGAATTCTTCTGTAATGTTATGTGCGGCTCAGGCCACGCCAATATGAAGGCTAAACTTATAGTTGAATAAATAGAAGGTTCATTAAAGATGCAAACGATAACTTCGTCCTTGGAGGACGGAGTTTTTTTATTTTATTAGAGTCATTCCCTATATCCGGTTGACACCCAAAATCTCCATATTATATAGTAAAGGCAAGGTTTAGCACTCCAACACGGAGAGTGCTAACGCAAACTCACGATATTGGAAGGAGAACATCACACGAATGGAAAAGCAACAGTTCAAAGCGGAATCGAAACGGCTGCTGGAGATGATGATCAACTCCATTTACACGCAGCGCGAAATTTTCTTGAGAGAGCTTATCTCGAATGCCAGCGACGCGATTGATAAAATCTACTACAGAGCACTGACGGACGACCAGCTGGTATTCAACAAAGAGAGCTATTACATAAAGGTAACGGTGGATAAAGATAACCGTAAGCTGATCCTCTCGGATACGGGTATCGGCATGACGCAGGAGGAGCTGGAAAACAACCTTGGCGTTATTGCGAAGAGCGGGTCGCTGGCGTTCAAGAAGGAGAACGAAGCGAAGGACGACCACAACATTATCGGCCAATTCGGCGTAGGCTTCTACTCCGCGTTTATGGTGGCGGACAAGGTTGAAGTCATCAGCCGCGCGCTGGGCTCAGGCGAAGCGTTCAAGTGGGAGTCGGAAGGCGCTGACGGCTACACGATTACCTCTGCGGACAAAGCGGATGTGGGCACCGATATCATCATGACGATCAAGCCGAACACCGAGGACGACAATTACGACGAGTTCCTCGAAGAGTACCGCCTGAGATCGATCATTAAGAAGTACTCGGACTTTATCCGTTACCCGATCAAGATGGATGTGAAGGGCCAGCGTCCCAAAGAAGGCAGCGAAGGCGAGTTCGAGGAATACCAAGAGGAACAAACGATCAACAGCATGGTTCCGATCTGGCGCAAAAACAAAAACGAGCTGACGCAGGAAGACTACGACAACTTCTACTTCGAGAAGCGTTACGGCTTCGACAAGCCGCTGAAGCATCTTCATATCAGCGCGGACGGCGCGGTAGTCTATAATGCGATTCTCTTTATCCCGGAAAATACGCCGTTTGACTACTACACGAAGGAATTCGAAAAAGGGCTGGAGCTCTACTCGAACGGCGTTCTTATTATGGACAAATGCGCGGACCTGCTGCCGGACTATTTCAGCTTCGTGAAAGGGATGGTCGATTCCGAGGATCTGTCGCTGAACATTTCCCGGGAGCTGCTGCAGCATGACCGTCAATTGCAGCTGATCGCGAAAAACATCAAGAACAAAATCAAAAGCACGCTGCAGAGCCTGCTGAAGGAAGAACGCGAGAAGTACGAAGGCTTCTACAAAGCGTTTGGCCGTCAGCTGAAGTTTGGCGTGTACAACGATTACGGCGCGAACAAGGATACCTTGCAGGATCTGCTGCTGTTCTACTCTTCGAAGGAGAAGAAGCAGGTTACGCTTGAGGAATACGTATCCCGCATGCCGGAAGACCAGAAGTTTATCTACTACGCGTCAGGCGAGTCGATCGAACGTCTGGAGAAGCTGCCTCAAGCCGAGATCGTAACGGACAAAGGGTATGAGCTGCTCTACTTCACCGACGATATCGACGAGTTCGCGATCAAGATGATTGGCACGTACAAAGACAAGTCGTTCAAAAACGTGTCGAGCGGCGACCTTGGCATCGAAGCGGATGAAGCGGAGAAGCAAACCGAAGAAGAAGCTAACGACAACAAGGATCTGTTCGCGGCCATGCAAGAAATTCTTGGCGACAACGTAACGGGCGTCAAAGCTTCGAAGCGTCTCAAATCCCATCCGGTCTGCTTGTCTTCCGAAGGCGAAGTGACGATTGAGATGGAGAAGGTGCTGAAGGCGATGCCTAACAGCCAGGACGTGAAGGCCAGCAAGGTGCTCGAAATCAACGTGAACCATGACGTGTTCAAGGCACTGAAGGATGCTTACGCAACCGATAAAACAAAGCTGAGCCTCTATACGAGCCTGCTGTTCAATCAAGCTCTTCTGATCGAAGGCTTGACGGTGCAGGATCCGGTTCAGTTCACGAACGATATTTGCAAAATCATGCTGTAAACGTCTGTCTTGGCAGACAACAAACAGCAGACGAAGCCGGTCCCCTTGTGGGACCGGCTTTTTTGCGTGCTCGTTCTATCATCAACCTGCCATGCATAAGCTTGTATCACTATGGTAGCGTTTTCGTGAAACTGCGCTTCGGAATCTCTCAATAACGCTAGCAAGCTACTTTTCGAAAAGGGGATGGTTAGCCCATGATTTACGCTGAGCCGGGTAAGCAGGATTCGAAGATTACGTTCAAGAAACGGTACGAGAACTACATAGGGGGCCGCTGGACGCCGCCAACGCAAGGCCAATATTTCGAAAACGTTTCTCCCGTGAACAACGCGGCCTTCTGCGAAATAGCCCGTTCCACATCGGAGGATATCGAGCTTGCGCTGGACGCGGCGCATGCGGCAAAAGCAGCCTGGGGACGGACCTCCGCGGCGGAGCGCGCGAACATCCTGAACCGGATTGCCGACCGGATCGAGAGCAATCTGGAGACGCTCGCCGTTGCCGAGACCTGGGATAACGGCAAGCCGATCCGCGAATGCCTGGCAGCCGACCTGCCGCTTGCGATCGATCATTTCCGGTATTTCGCCGGCTGCATCCGCGCGCAGGAGGGCTCGCTCAGCCAGCTCGACAACGATACGGTTGCTTACCATTATCATGAGCCGCTTGGCGTCGTAGGCCAGATCATCCCGTGGAACTTCCCGCTGCTCATGGCGACTTGGAAGCTTGCTCCGGCGCTTGCGGCCGGCAACTGCGTCGTGCTGAAGCCCGCGGAGCAGACGCCGGCTTCGATCTGCGTGCTGATGGAGCTGATCGAGGATCTGCTGCCTGCGGGCGTCGTTAACATCGTTAACGGCTTTGGGCTGGAAGCGGGCAAGCCGCTTGCCTCAAGCAACCGGATTGCGAAGATTGCCTTCACGGGCGAGACGACAACCGGCCGCCTCATCATGCAATACGCCTCGCAAAATCTCATTCCGGTAACGCTCGAGCTTGGCGGCAAATCGCCAAACATTTTCTTCGAGGATATTATGGCCAAGGATGACGCCTTGTTCGACAAGGCGCTGGAAGGCTTTACGCTGTTTGCGCTGAATCAAGGGGAAGTATGTACCTGTCCGTCCCGCGCGCTGATCCAGGAGTCGATCTACGACAGCTTTATGGAGAAGGCGCTGCGGCGTGTTGCATCCATCAAGCAGGGGAATCCGCTCGACACGGATACGATGATCGGAGCGCAGGTGTCCACCGAGCAAATGGAGAAAATCTTAAGCTACATCGACATCGGCCGCCAAGAAGGCGCCGAATGCCTGATTGGCGGAGGCCGCGCGGCTGTCGAGGGTGATATTTCGCAGGGCTACTATATTCAGCCGACCGTGCTTCGCGGCAATAACGGCATGCGGATTTTCCAAGAGGAGATCTTTGGGCCGGTTGTTGCCGTCACCACCTTCGGCACGCCGGAGGAAGCGCTGGCGATTGCCAATGATACGCTGTACGGGCTTGGCGCCGGCGTATGGACGCGGGACATCAACGCAGCCTTCCGGATGGGCCGCCAGATCGAAGCGGGCCGCGTCTGGACGAACTGCTACCATGCTTACCCGGCGCATGCGGCGTTTGGCGGCTACAAAATGTCCGGCGTTGGCCGCGAGAACCACAAGATGATGCTGTCGCATTACCAGCAGACGAAGAACCTGCTCGTCAGCTACAGCCCCGATGCGTTAGGCTTCTTCTAATTATGGCCGCGGAAACCGTACTTAAGGTGCTTGCCACGGAAAGCGCGCTTGAGCTAATCGGACGGATTCGGGCTAAGCATGGCGACGTCATGTTCCATCAGTCGGGCGGATGCTGCGACGGCAGCTCGCCGATGTGCTTCCCGCAGGGCGAATTCCTGATCGGCGATCAGGATGTATTGCTTGGCGAGATTGGCGGCGCGCCGTTTTATATGACCAAGGCGCAATACGACTATTGGAAAAACACGCAGCTGATCATCGACGTTGTTCCCGGGCGAGGAGGGATGTTCTCGCTGGAAGGACCGGAGGGATTGCGCTTCTTGACGAGATCCCGCGTCTTTACCGCCGGGGAGCTGCGAAGCTTAGGTTTGCTGTAAAATAAAAAACGGTCCCCGCTTTGCCTTGCATCAGGCATCGCGGGGACCGTTTTTGGCGTACGATTAGTTCTCGGGTTCCTCGTCTTCTTCGTCCTCTTCGTACGAGCCGACGCGGTATTCGTCGGTCTTCTCGCCGTCTTCCCAAATCTCGACGAACAGCGCATCGCTGTTCTCGAAGTCATCCGGGTTCAGCGACTGCACCTTTTCCTGGTCATCGCCGACGTATACATTTTCCATCCCGTCCTCCGTGAACGAGACAACGACGTAAATTTTCATGATTGCTGGCCCTCCAATGCAATTCTTTATTGAAGCAGTATACCATAAAAGGCTTATCCCGCACCTGCCTTCAACATGAGATTATTGCCATAATTTGAATCAGCCCCGGAAAAATGGGTAATAGTAGTGGAAGAGTTAGGAACGGGGGGATTGAAGGTGAAGTTTACGCCCGAGCAGCGGATTACGCTGCATGGTTTTAACAATTTGACGAAGTCGCTCAGCTTCAATATGTACGATATCTGTTATACGAAGACGAAGGAAGAACGCGAAGCCTACATCGAATACATCGACGAGCAGTACAATTCCGACCGGCTTACGAAAATATTGAAGCAGGTTGCCGACATCATCGGCGCGCATGTCCTGAACATTGCCAAGCAGGATTACGTGCCGCAAGGCGCCAGCGTTACGATCCTGGTCTCGGAAGGGCCAATCGTGGAGGTGCCGACCGAATCGACGTTTGACGAGTCGCCGGGTCCGCTTCCGGACAATGTGGTGCTGCAGCTGGACAAGAGCCATATTACCGTTCATACGTATCCCGAATATCATCCGAGCGAAGGAATCAGCACGTTCCGCGCCGATATCGACGTGGCAACCTGCGGGGAGATTTCGCCGCTTAAGGCGCTGAATTATTTGATTCATTCGTTTGATACGGACATAATGACAATCGATTACCGGGTTCGGGGGTTTACGAGGGATATTAACGGCAACAAGCTGTTTATCGACCACGATATCAATTCGATCCAGAATTACATTCCGGACGAGGTTATCGACCAATACGACATGATTGACGTAAATGTCTATCAGGAAAATATTTTTCACACCAAATGCAAGCTGCGGGAATTCGATCTCAATAACTACCTGTTCGGCTACACGAAGGACAAGCTGAGCATGGACGAGCAGAAGGAAATTACGGAGCGGCTGACGGACGAGATGTACGAGATTTTTTACGGGAAAAATATTAAATGACGCTGTGGACCGGGGGATGAGGCATCTCCCGGTTTTTTGGCGCGTCCAAGCGGCGGATTGTGATATGATTAAGCAAATTCATGTTTATGGGGGAGAAGTATTCATGGCATTAGAGATCGAACGCAAATTTCTGCTGGCCGTACCATACGAGCAGTTGGGAGACCGAATTCGGGTGCGCTCGGAGCAGCGAATCGAGCAGACTTACCTGGCGCTGGAGGCCGATCAGGAGCTGCGCGTCCGCCGGATTACGGATTTGGATAACGGAGAGGTTACCTACACGCACACGTTCAAGAAGGGATTCGGCATTAAGCGCGAGGAAGTCGAGTACGAGATCAACGAGGGGCTATACGAGCAGGTCGTGAAAGCGTTTGGCGCCGTTGCCTTGACGAAAAACCGGATAACGGCGGAATGGAACGGCGCTCAGATAGAGATTGATATTTACGACCAGATTCAACTGACCGTCCTTGAGGTGGAGTTCGATTCCGAGGAAGCCGCTCTTTCGTTCGAGGCGCCGGAATGGTTCGGCCAAGACATCAGCAGCTCGAAGGAATACAGCAACAAGACCGTCTGGAAGCAGCTGCAGCGGAAGTAGGGGGCGGAAGTCATGCGAAAGCTTGTATTTTTCGTCGGCGGCGCCGGAGCGGGGAAAACAACGCTGGCCAAAGCGCTTGCCCGTAAGCGCGGCGCGGCGGTATTCGATATGGATACGATGCTGCGGCCAGCAGCCGTTCAGATTATGACGGTTGCCGGGCTGGACCCGAATGACCGCGATTCGGAAGACTATAAGAAGCTGTGCCGCGATCTCGGCTACCGGATTACGATGGATGCCGCGCTCGAAAACGTCGGCGTTGGGACGGATGCCTTCGTCATCGGGCCGTTTACGAAGGAAATCAGCGACCCTTCGTGGATTGTGAAGGAGCTGGCTTCAGCCGGCTTTTCCCTGGACGATGTCGATGTGAAGGCGGTTGTGGTTTACTTGCAGGATGAGGCTATGCATTACAGCCGGATCGAGGAGCGCGGGCTTGCGACGGATCAATATAAGCTGGTGCATTGGGATTCATTCTCCCGTTCGCTTGGGCGCAGATCGCTTGCGTGGGAGCTGCCGGAATCGTCGGTTCTGTATTACGACAATTCGCGTCCTTTTGACGAAGCGGCTTTAGAACGGTTGGAGGAGTTCGTGTATGGCGATGTTATTTGACCCGACTATCTTCGATAATTTGAAGGTCGCTCTGGAAAATCAGCTGTATGATCTGGATAACCTGGACGAACGGATCCGGATCGTTAACCGCGTGGATCGGCTGGATATGGCGGTGATGTGCCGCGAGTTCGCCCTGCAATTCGTATTAGCCGGCAGCGACCGGCAGAAGCGGATTATCGGGGAAATCCGGCTGGATACCTCGCTCCGCGACCTGGCGACGGAGCTGCTGGAGCTGCAGGAAGGCGAGCCGCCGGGCTGCAGTCTTCGTTTGCTGTTCCATTTGGCTATGCCCGATGCGGAAACGCATTGCCAGCGAATACAGACGGCCGTAAGGGAGCAATGGGGGGCGGAGGTCTCGCTCACCCAGACGCTTAGCTTCGTATACGGAAGCAAGAGCGGGGGCGGCAACCTGTACAAGAACGCTGTGGAGCTTCGTTTCAACCGCCGCATTGACGAGGAGCAAATGAATGATTTACCCGAGCTGATCGAGCATATGCTGCTTACGCTTGAGGCGCTGGAGCAGCTTTAGAACATTTAGAACAAGACAGAACGCTTACATAAGCATCGTGGATGAAAGAGTGGCCGAGCATGATTCATGCTGGCCGCTTTTTTTGTGCCTAACGTAAGGAAGAAGCTTAATTCTGCTGCAAAGCCGGACCGGTAGAGCCTCTTACGAGCAGCTTGGTGGAGAGCAGGGTCTCCGTCCGCGGCTGTTCCGAATCGTTAAGCCGGCTGATCAATTTCTCGACGGCGCAGCGCGCGTACAGATGAAGATCGACATCTACGGTTGTGATTGGCGGAGTGGCGAGCTTCGACAAGTAACCGTTGTCAAAGCTGACGACGGAGACATCCTCCGGAACGCGTAGCCCCATCTGCTGCAAAGCCGAATTCACCATAAAGCCAAAGCCGTCGTTGACGCAGAACCAGGCGGTCGGTAGATCGGTTATTCCCTCCAGGAGCGTTCGGATTTCTCCGCTTTCTTCCTTCGCCGCGGTTACAAGCCACTCTTCCTTAAGTTCGATGCCAAGCTCGAAAGCGGCCAGCCGCATTCCCTCGAGCCTTTCGTAATAGCTTGGCGAGAAACGGATATTTCCCATGTACCCGATTTTCTTATGTCCCAAATTAGCCAGATGGCGGATAGCCTCGTATGCGCTGAACCGGTTGTTCGTCAGAATAGAGTCGGCAGCGAGGTCCGGATGGTGATGGTCAATCAACACGGAAGGAATTCCGGTGTCGAGAACCGCTTGAATATAAGGCGTCGTTATATGAGACAAAATAAGAATGCCGTCAACCGCGCGTTGTTGAATAAACGGCGGCAGCGTAAGGGAAGCGGCATCCTCCGGGCTGATGGATTGGATAATAAGCTCAATGCCTTTTTGCTTCAATTCTTTGTCGACGCTGAGATAAATATCGCCGAAGAAGCTTTTCATAGAGAATGCGTAATTCGAAGCGATCAGGGCGATCGTACGCGGAGCCGATTGCGGCGATGCCGGCTGGTCGACCCGCTTGCTGTATACATAACCCATGTCGTCCGCCGTCTGCATGATCAATCGGCGCGTCTCGTCGCTTACGCCCGGTTTGCCGGTGAGCGCTTGAGATATGGAATTCTTGGACAAGCTTAGCTTGTCTGCGATATCCTGCATCGTAACTTTTCTGTTCACGAGGTCAACCTCCGTCGGGACTTGATTTCGGCGCTGCGCTTATGCGCAAGAACGCTAAAATAATGCTCGTTTTCTTTAATTGTTCCCGTTCCTCGAAAGTGTGTCAAGACGCACTTCCGGTATTTGAAAAAGGAAGGAGGAACGGTTTGTTCACTGCCTATTGTAACGTTACAAAACAAATAAGTAAAGCAATTAGTAATGTTGTTTTGAAGATGATTATTACTGTAATCACTTGACAAGACAATAATGACAGCGCATAATAAGGGTCGTAAACGCTTCCAGTCACTTTATGTCATGCGATGCAACATGACGGGATTAAATTTGTCATTATAAAATCATGCTTTTGGGAGGTCATTGTTCCATGAAGAAAAAAGCACCGGTTCTGCTTACCACTATCGTGGCGCTTGGAATGCTGAGTGCCTGCTCGACAGGCCAAGGCGGCCAGAATCAGACGGGAAACAGCTCGTCGGGCGCAGGCAAGGTTACGACTATCGAGTTTTGGGCGGCTCCAAACCCGACCCAGCAGGCTTATTGGCAGGAGCTTGCCAAGGCTTACGAAGCAACGAACGACAAGGTGAAGATCAACGTCAGCGCCATCAAGGAATCGCCGACGTCGGAGGCCAGCATTCAATCGGCCATCGCGGCGAAGAGCGCGCCAACGATCTCCGAGAACATTAACCGCGGCTTCGCTGCTCAGCTGTCCAACAGTCAGGCGCTGGTACCGCTCGATACGCTGGAAGGCTACAACGATATTATTCAAGGACGCAACATGACCAAAACGATCGAGCCATGGAAGTTCGCCGACGGCCATCAGTACGTGCTGCCGATCTACTCCAACCCGATGCTGTTCGGCTGGCGCCTGGATGTACTGAAGGAGCTTGGCTATAACGAACCGCCTAAAACTTACAGCGAAGTTCTTGAAGTGACGAAGAAGCTGAAGGCGAAATACGGGGACAAGAAGTTCCTTTGGGCGAAGCCGGATCTCGCGGATCCCACGGCTTGGAAACGCTGGTTCGACTTCTACATGCTGTATGACGCGGCATCGAACGGCAACAAGTTCATCGAAGGCGATCAGTTCACCGGGGACGAGAAAGCAGGAACCGAAGTGCTTACTTTCGTAGATAACCTGCGCAAGGAGAACGGTCTTCTTTCCCGTCAGGTGACGGATCCGTTCGAGAACGGAACGGGCATCTTCACCGACGTTGGGCCATGGACCTTCACCACCTGGGCAGAAAAATATCCTAACCTGAAGTTTAACGAAACGTATGCGCTCAGCATGCCTCCTGTTCCGGACGACGTTGATCCGGCGCAAAGCAAAACGTTCGCCGATACGAAAGGACTTGTCATCTACGCTTCCGCGACGAAAGAACAGCAGCAGGCAGCCCTTGATTTCATCAAGTGGGTGTACAGCGACGCAAAGAACGACGCCAAGTGGTTCGAGCAGACCAATCTGCCGCCGGCGCGCGACGACTTGTCGACAAACGAATCGTTTAAGGCGATTCTGGACGCGAAACCGCAGCTCAAGCCATACGCGGATAACGTGCCGAATGCCGTGCCGCCGATGGACAACGCCAAATACAACGACCTGCAGACGATTATCGGCGAGCAGGCATTCAATAAAGTCGTCAAAGGCGAAATCGCTCCGACGGAGGGCTGGGCGGCGATGAAGTCCGCTTTGGAAAAAGCCCTGAAGTAAGGGAGGCTCCTACTCATGGACCAACGCAATAACAAGTTGGGCTGGTTATTTACCAGCCCTTATCTCATCTATTCCTTGATCTTCTTTTTCGGACCGCTGATCTGGTCGTTCTTCCTGTCCATCACGGACTGGGACTTGATCGCCCCGACCTTTAATTTCGTTGGCTTCGCCAACTTTATGGACGCTTTGCAGGATTCAAGCGTGCATGCGGCTTTTTGGAATACGTACAAGTTCATGATGATCTTTGTTCCGCTCGTTACCGTATTGGCGATCGGGGTGGCAGTGCTCGTGCACGGGCTGAACCGGTTCAAAAGCCTGTTCCTGATCGGCTTTTTCCTGCCTTACCTGAGCTCCGGGGTTGTTAGCGCCCTTATCGTAAAAGGCTTGCTTTCCTATACAAGCCCCGTAAACGTCTCTTTGCGCAGCATCGGGCTGGATATCAACTGGCTTGGTTCACCATTCTCGGCGCTTTGCGTGGTTGGCGCGATTCTTGCATGGAAATTTACGGGCTATTACGCCCTTATTATTACTTCAGGCCTTGAAAGTATAGATAAGGAAGTATATGAAGCCGCTGCGATTGACGGCGTGAAGGACAGCCAGCGGTTCTGGCGCATTACGCTTCCGCTGCTCTATCCTTCGCTGTATACGACGCTTATTCTGGCGTTTGGCGTTACCTTTGGCATTTTCACGGAGGTGTATCAGCTGACCGGCGGCGGACCGGGTCATGCGACGAACACCTGGCAGATGGAAATTTTCAAGCAGGCGTTCCAGAACATGCAGGTTGGCTACGCATCCGCGGTAGCGCTGCTGGCTTCGGTGGCGACGTTTATATCTATCTTCGTTATTCGCAAAATTTTGGAGATGTGGGGGAAGCGCAATGGTTGGGTCTAAAAAGCACAGCGGTACGAGAAGAGCTGTTCGATACGGAATCGCGGCCGTGCTTCTGCTCATTATGGTGTATCCATACCTGTATATGGTACTCAGCTCCTTCGCGGATTGGACGCAGATCGACAAGCAGCTCTTTCCTACGCGGTTTACGACAAAATCGTACGAATGGCTTTTCAGCGGCGGCGAGACCGGTATTACACGGCCTTGGTTAAACGCCTTTTTTAACAGTATCTTTGTCTCGATCGCTTCAACGGCGCTTATGATGTTCTTCGGCATCATGGTCGCTTACGCGCTGTCGAAGCTGAATTTCTTCGGCCGGAACGCGATCAATAACTTTGTTCTGTTTCATATGTTCTTCCCGGCTATCATTCTGCTCGTACCGTCTTTTCTGATTATTCAGCGTGCGGGCTTGTACGATACGTATTTGGGGCTGATCATTCCGAAGGCCGTCAGTTTATGGGCGATTTTTATGTACACGAACTTCTTTAAGGCGGTACCGACCGTCTTCATCGAAGCGGCCAAGCTGGACGGAGCGTCCGATCTGAAAATCATGTTCCGAATCATGCTGCCGATGTCGAAGTCGATCACGACCGTCATCTTCCTGTTCCTGCTGATGGAACGGTGGACGGAGCTGCTATGGGATATGATCGCGGTCAAGAGCGATTCGATGCTTACGCTGAACGTGTTATTGTCCCAGATGTTTGGACCGTACGGGTCTTATCCGGGTCCTCTGTACGCGGCTTCAACCATCCTGACGCTGCCGATTATCGTGATGTTCCTTATATTCAGCAAGAAGTTCCAAGAAGGCATGCAGTTCAGCCTGAAATAACATCAACATTGGGGGAAACGAACCATGACCGTTCAAGAACCAATTGCTCGCAGGCCGTTGGCCTGCTCCGAGCTTCTTGAAGCTTACCGCGCCTCTGGTGCGCGTGCCGACAGCCCGTCGCGTATCGTCTTTGAAGGCGTAGGCGATAAAGACGTATACAATATCGCCGCTCCCATCCAGGATGGCGAAATAACCGTTATTCCGGGACGCGTGGAATCGAGGGACAGCGAGCATTCCGACGTGGTCTTCTTCGCTGAACAACACGGCAAGTGGCTTCCCGTTGAGGGCGCTCCCGTGCTGGCGCTGCAGGATCCGTTCCACTGCCGGATCGGCGGGGAACTCGTGCTTGGAGGCGTCGAGATTTATCCGCATCCGGAACGGGAGGACGCGCTTATGTGGCGGACGGTCTTCTATCGCGGCAGCGGCATTCACGATTTGAAACCCTTCTTCAAAGGGCCGGACGGCATGAAGGATATTCGTCTTGTTGAGCTTCCGGGCGGCAGCGTTGGGGTCTTCACCCGCCCGCAGGGCGAGAAGGGCGGCCGCGGCAAGATCGGCTTTGCGCAGGTGGCTTCGCTGGATGCCCTGACGACGAAAATTATCGACGACGCGCCTCTTCTCGAGGGTCAATTCGCCGAAGGTGAATGGGGCGGCGCTAACGAAGCCCATTTGCTGAATGACGGCCGAGTGGGTGTGCTAGGCCATACAGCCTGCTTCGACGAAGCGGGGGACCGGCATTATTATCCGATGGCCTTCGTATACGATCCGAAGGACGCTTCTTTTACCGATATGAAGATAATCGCCGAGCGTAGCCGGTTCCTGCCTGGACCGTCCAAGCGGCCGGACTTGCAGGATGTTGTTTTTAGCGGCGGCCTTGTGAGACGGGAGGACGGCAGCGCCTTGTTGTATGCCGGCATTAGCGATGCCGATGCGCAGGTGTTGACCATCATTGACCCTTTTGCCGGCTTGTAATTTGGAATTGTATTTATATCCGGTCGAATGCGGCCGGTCTAGCAATGTACGAAAGAAAGGACTCCTCTTATGAACATCTATAGATATGAACAGAATCCATTGGTTACGCCCGCGGACGTCAAGCCTCACCGTCCCGATTTCGAAGTGATCGGTGCGTTTAACGCCGGCATTGCGGAATATAACGGGGAGGTTATCATGCTGCTCCGCGTTGCTGAACGGCCTATCAGTCCGGACCCGGATGTCGTGCTGGCGCCGGTCTATAACGTGGAACGGGGCGAGCTGGACTTGTTCCCGGTCCGCTTGGACGACGAGGATTACGATTTCTCCGATCCGCGCGTTATCGTGCGGAAGGAGCACGCGCCGTCGTTTGAATACCTGACTTCTTTGTCTTACCTGCGCATTGCGCGGAGCAAAGACGGACGGCATTTTACCATCGACGACAAGCCGTTTGTATATCCGTCCCAATCGCTTGAGACGTTTGGGATCGAGGATCCCCGCATTACGCAGATCGGGGATACCTACTATATTTACTTCTCGGCGGTTTCCCCGGTCGGCATCGGTGAATCGCTCGTGTCGACGAAGGATTTCGAGAGCGTGACTCATCACGGGATGATCTTTGGCCCGGATAACAAAGACGTGCTGATCTTCCCGGAACGCGTGAACGGCAAGTATTACGCGCTGCACCGTCCAACGACAAAGAGCTGCGGACGTCCGGAGATGTGGATTGCCGAGTCCGACAATCTGCTCTATTGGGGCAATCACCGCCATTTGATCGGTCTGCGCGACGGCATGTGGGACAGCGGCCGGCTTGGCGGCGGCGCCGTGCCGATCAAGACGGACAAAGGCTGGCTCGAGCTGTACCACGGCGCGACCAAAGATAACCGCTATTGCATGGGCGCGGTGCTGCTCGACCTGAACGACCCGTCCAAGGTTATCGCTCGTTCCGGCAGCCCGATTATGGAGCCGGAGGCCGACTACGAGCAGAACGGCTTCTTCGGCGGAGTCGTCTTCTCTTGCGGCGCGCTGGTAGACGGCGACCGCATCCGCATGTATTACGGAGCGGCCGATACGTCCATGGCTTGCGCCGAGCTTAGCCTAAGCGAGATTCTGGATAGTCTGGAAGCCGTATAAGACTGCCAAAAAAAGCCATCCCTTCCGCCTTCGGCAAGGGATGGCTTTTCATGTTGCGGACGTGCGGCGTTGGGATAAGACCCTGGCAGGGTCTTAACGGGCGAAAGTGAAGTGATATTGGTGATCATAAGACCCCGCGAGGGTCTTATTTGCATAGGCAATGCGGCTAATGTGCGTGTTGCAGGCGTGCGGCGTTGAGATAAGACCCTGGCAGGGTCTTAACGTGCGAAAGCGGAGTAATATTGGTGATCATAAGACCCTGCCAGGGTCTTATTTGCATAGGCAAGGCGGTGAATGTGCATGTTGCGGGCGTTCGGCGTTGAGATAAGACCCTGGCAGGGTCTTATCGGGTGAAAGTGGAGTAATAATGGTGTTCATAAGACCCCGCGAGGGTCTTATTTGCTTAGGCAAGGCGACTAATGTGCGTGTTGCAGGCGTGCGGCGTTGGGATAAGACCCTGGCAGGGTCTTAACGGGCGAAAGCGAAGTAATATTGGTGGTTATAAGACCCTCTCAGGGGTCTTATTTGCTTAGGCAAGGCGACTAATGTGCGTGTTGCAGGCGTGCGGCGTTGGGTTAAGACCCTGGCAGGGTCTTAACGTGCGAAAGGAGAGTAATAGTGGTGATCATAAGACCCTCTCAGGGTCTTATTTGCATAGGTAAGGGGGTGAAAGTGCATGTTGCGGGCGTTCGGCGTTGAGATAAGACCCTGGCAGGGTCTTAACTTGCGAAAGCGGAGTAATAGTGGTGATCATAAGACCCCGCGAGGGTCTTATTTGCATAGGTAAGGGGGTGAAAGTGCATGTTGCGGGCGTGCGGCGTTGAGATAAGACCCTGGCAGGGTCTTATCTTGCGAAAGCGGAGTAATATTGGTGATCATAAGACCCCGCGAGGGTCTTATCTGCATAGGCAAGGCGACTAATGTGCGTGTTGCAGGCGTGCGGCGTTGGGATAAGACCCTGGCAGGGTCTTAACGGGCGAAGTCCGAGTAATAGTGGTGATCATAAGACCCTCTCAGGGGTCTTATTTGCTTAGGCAAGGCGACTAATGTGCGTGTTGCAGGCGTGCGGCGTTGAGATAAGACCCTGGCAGGGTCTTAACGTGCGAAAGTGGAGTAATATTGGTGATCATAAGACCCCGCGAGGGTCTTATTTGCTTAGGCAAGGCGGATAATGTGCATGTTGCGGGCGTGCGGCGTTGAGATAAGACCCTGGCAGGGTCTTAACGGGCGAAAGTGAAGTAATATTGGTGATCATAAGACCCCGTGAGGCTCTTATTTGCATAGGCAAGGCGACTAATGTGCATGTTGCGGACGTGCGGCGTTGGGATAAGACCCTGGCAGGGTCTTATCGTGCGAAGTCCGAGTAATATTGGTGATCATAAGCCCCCACGAGGGTCTTATTTGCTTAGGTTTAGTGGGATGCCGACGGTGTTAAAGGTGGGGTGGCTTAAAGTGTGTTGGAGAGCTAACCAGATAAGGTCCCTAATGGGCTTTAAGCGGCTCCGTAAGGTGAAAATTGAGGTCCTTAAGGTCCCTTAGTGACCTTAAGGATTAACGCTATGCTTGAATTGGCAAGTAAAACGCCAATGGTTGCGCACTTAAGATCCCTCAGGGACCTTAAGCTGACTTGTAAAGATAAAAAGAAAGCCGTTAAGGCCCTTTAGGGACCTTAACGGCGTTAAAGGCAGGCACGTGAGTACCCCGACGAGATTGAGTGTGTGCCGCGGGGTGGCCGGATGCGGCCTCGCTGACTAGCTCCGCATCTTGCCACGCCGCCGCCGGCTATCGGTTCCCGTCATAGCGGTAGATCCCGCCTGCTGAAGGAGATAACGCCTGCGGCAAAGCAGGCGATGCCAATCGCGAGCAGCACGAGCGAGGAGAGCAGCGGATCGCCGCTGCCGGCGGCAATATCGCTTGGCCGGTACAGCGCGAAGATCGAGATGTACCGCAGCCACTCGACGCTGTCGCTGATTTTGCCAAGCATATCGAGCGCGAACATGCCGATGACGATAAAACCGGAGGTGCCAAGCGCCTTTTTCTCATCGTTCATAACGGAAGAGATGAGGAAGGCAATGCCGCTTGCCGCGATAAACAGCATCCAGGCCACCACGTTCATCTCCAAGTAACGAGCTCCGTTGAATTCGAACTTATCTCCGATAAACCATACATAGCCGAGAAGTCCGGCACCTGTTGTGACCAGCATAATAAGGAGAAGTCCCGTGGACAAAACACCTGCCTGGGTTACGGCAACCTGCCTGCGGGTCGTTGGCGTAGACAGCAGATAAGACATCGAGCCCTGATCCACCATTCTTGCCATGAGACCGGTCGACAGCATGATGCTGAAGATCGAGAGCAGAAGCGGGAGGATAAGCCCGTAATATTCGCCGGAGATAAAAGCCTCCATGCTGCCGAAGCCGCCTTGGATATTAAAGGCGCTAACAACGCCTTCCGGCATCGATTTAATCAATTCATTTAACGCTCCCGTATTGTCGGCTATGCCGGGATACAGCCAGAACATAAGCAGAATGTAGAAGGCCGAGCCAAACGCGTAATTGCTCATGCCTTTCAAATGGATCTTCATCATTTGCTTGAATAGGGGAAAGTTCATAAAGCGGCAGCCTCCTTTCCGCCCGTTCCATTCTTCCGGTCATAGTACTGCATAAAGACGTCTTCGAGATTTTGCGCCGTAATGTCCAGGCCCCGCACCTTGTATTTCGCGGCTTCATGAATCAGCTCGTTATAATTGCCTTGCACGGCAACGGTAACCCGCCTTCCGTCACGGGATTCAACAGGCACGCGGCCGCTCTGCGCAAAAGCCTCCGCATCCTCCGGATGCTCGAACACGATCGCAACCAGCTTCCGCTGCATTGACTGCAGCTCGTGAATGTTGTTGGTCGCGACGATAACACCGTCCTTGATAATCGCGGCGCGGTCGCAGGTCCGCTCAATTTCCGGGAAGCTGTGGGAGGACATGAGGAAGGTGGTGCCGCGGGCTTTCTCCTCCAGCACAAGCTCGATGAACAGCTGCTGCATGAGCGGATCGAGGCCGGAAGTAGGCTCATCCAGAATAATCAGCTCCGGTCTATGCATAAAAGCCGCAACGATGCCGACCTTTTGCTTCATCCCTTTGGACATTTTGCGGATCGGGGTGGAGACGTCGAATTGAAGCCGTTCGATCAGTTCCTGGCGCCGGGCCGAACTGTCCACGCGCTGCATGCGGGCGAGAAACGCCAGAAATTCCTTGCCATTCATGCCTTCGATAAAAGAGATCTCTCCCGGCAAATAGCCGACCAGCCTCTGCACGGTCCCTTGCTGCTTCCATGTATCCAGCCCTTTAATCGACGCGCTTCCGCGGTCGGGCTTCATGAAGCCCATAATATGGCGGATCGTTGTGGATTTCCCGGCGCCGTTAGGACCAAGAAAGCCAAATACCTCCCCTTGCTCCACGGTAAAGGACACATCGGTAATCCCTTTGCCGCCCGGAAAAAGCTTCGTTAACCCGTCTACGACCAGCATGCTGACCGCACCTTCTTTCGAAAAATTATGAAATTTTATTAGTTCTATATTTCATCATTATGATAGGCTCGGCTAAAAGAGAAGTCAATGGGGTTATGAAATATTTATGTGCTATAATTTCATTAGTTCATATTTATTGGAGAGCCGGAGGGTAACATGAACGGATTCGAAAAAAGAGCCGAGCTGCTTAAAGCAAAGATCAGGGAAACGGTCCTCGCCATGCTTCAGGACTGTGAGCCTAAACATATCCGCATTGCCGACATTGCTTCCGAGGCAGGGGTGTCGCAGGTGACGATCTATAACTATTTTGGCAGCAAGGAGATTCTCATTCGAGAAGCCTTCAAGCATTACGTTACGGAGCATGTTGACGATTTCGAAGTGTTTATGAGCCGCGGTCCAACGTTTCAGCAGTTCGTGGAGTATGTGGTGAAGGCCGATACAGAAGCGTTCCGCCGCTTTACGCCGGCATTCATTCAGCAGATGATGAGCGGCGATCCGGATTTTACCGCCTATATCGACGAGGTGACGCAGCAGCGGGCTATGCCGCTTATGCATGCTTTTATAGAGGAATGCAAAGAGAAGGGACAAATCTCGGACAAGGTATCGACGCGGATGATTCTGACTTACGTGAACATGTTTGTCGCGCAATCCCAAAAGCTGCTGGAAGAGGCGCAGCAAAGCGGGAAGGGCGAGCAGTTTTTCGAGGAATTTCTCCACTTGTTCTTTTACGGCGTCTGCGGGATTGAGCCGGAGGCTTAAGCTTAAACATTGCTATTACCGCCCTGCTATTGGTACAATACACCGTATTAGAGGACAAGGGAGCGGTATCGATTGACGAAAGCAAAAAAAAGCGGCATCGGGCAAGGAACCGGCAAGAAGGGCTGGAGCCGCTGGGATAAGGCAGCCAAGAAGAAGAGCGCGAAGCGGGTATTCAGCAAAGGGCCGAAGGCCGGAGCGGGCAAGAAGGAAGAAGCCGGCGGAGCGAATAAACCGGATAGCGAAGAATAATAGGTTATTGCCTAATATTCACAGATCCGTTATAGTGAGTGTAATTGCATAAAACGTGCGGGTGCTGGATAAAGTCCGGCTGAGATAGGCAACTTGTTTGCTTGACCGTTAATCTGAACCAGGTAATGCTGGCGTAGAGAACCGATCGAATTACAGCCATTCGTGTATTCGCGGATGGCTTTTTCTGTTGTTCCAGCGCCCCCTCGTTAGTTACCTAAGGTTACTAAAGCAAAGGAGTGGCAGAAGGCAATGCAAACGGAAACGATAATAACCGGGAAATTCACCGGGAGATTGTACGAGAGCTCGAAGGGGATCTGGGAACGGAGTCACCGTCATCCTTTCCTCGAAGAGCTGAAGGCAGGGACACTTGATCCCGCGAAGTTTATCTTTTACCTCAAGCAAGACTACGTTTACTTAATCGATTATGCCAAAATGTTCGCTTACGGCAGCATTAAGGCTAACGATCTCCTTACGATGGGGAAGTTCTCCGAGCTGTGCCATTCCATTCTGAACGTGGAAATGGGGCTGCACCGGCAATACGCCGAGCGATTCGGCGTGACAAGGGAAGAGCTGGAGAGTACGGAACCGTCGCCTACCACAATCGCTTATACCAAATATTTGCTTGACGTTGCCGCGCATGGCTCACTCGCCGAGGTTGCGGCGGCTGTACTGCCTTGCATGTGGAGCTATCGGGAGATCGGCGTCCTGTTCGCCGAAGCGCCCGGAGCGCTTGATCATCCGCTTTACCGTGACTGGATTCTGATGTACAGCTCCGAGGAGTTTGGCGAGCTGACCAGCTGGTGCATCGGCATCATGGATGAGCTGGCGGAAGGTTTGCCGGAGCCGGAGCTCGCGAAGCTCGAGCGGCATTTCATCATGGCTTCCAAGCTTGAATACATGTTCTGGGATATGGCCTACCGAGAGGAAGAGTGGCCGGCGTGAACAGGCAGCAGGTTACCGTAGAGAGGGCTCGGGAAGAAAGCTTACCGGCTTCGGCGGGCTTGACTGTTCAAGGGCTGACCTACCGGTTCGAAGGCGAGGAGCCGCTCTTCGACGGACTTGATCTGGAGGTGCCCAAGGGGCAATTCGTCAGTATCGTAGCCGCAAGCGGCATGGGCAAAACAACCCTGTTCCGCCTGCTCGCCGGTCTGCTCCAGCCCGAATCCGGTACGATTACGGCAGCTGGCGCCGTTCCCGGTCAGCGCGGCACCATCGGCTATATGCCACAGCGCGACTGCTTGATGCCTTGGCGGACAGTGCAGGATAACGCCGCTATCGGTCTCGAGCTTGCCGGCGTGCCTAAGCGCGAAGCAAGGCGCAGAGTACTTGAGATGCTGCCTGAACTCGGGCTGGCGGGTACGGAAGCGAAATATCCGCATGAGCTGTCGGGCGGCATGCGTCAGCGGGTATCGTTCCTCCGCTCCCTGCTTGCCGGCGGGGAGCTGATGCTCCTCGACGAGCCGTTCAGTGCGCTTGATGCCATGACCCGGATCAGCATGCAGCAATGGCTGCTTGAGGTGTGGGAAGTTCACCGGAAGACGATTCTGTTCATTACGCATGATATCGACGAAGCGCTGCTGCTCTCGGATCAGGTGCTTGTTGCGGCATCAAGACCAATTACGCAGCTTGAATCGCTTGTCGTCGACTTGCCGCGCCCGCGTACCTATGAGACAACGCTTGACGAGCGTTTTGCCTATTTGAAGCGACGGCTTCTTGGGCAGCTTGGCCGGATCACTTCCCATGCGGAAGGAGGTCCAGCGTGATGAAGCTGCTTAAGGATAAGCTTCCAATCCTCCTGTTTATTTTGCTGCTGGCCGGAGTCTGGGAGCTTGGGACTCGGCTATTCGATGTTCCGGCTTATATCATTCCCCGGCTGTCGGATGTTTGTGCCGCGCTTCTAAATCACGCAGCGCTGCTGGGTAAACATTTTGCCCTGACGTTATGGGAAGCGCTGCTTGGTCTAGCCTTCTCGGTCGTGTTTGGCGTGTTGTCCGCGATCTGGATCGACAGCTCGAGCCTTGCGCGCAAGACGATTTATCCGTTAATCGTAGCTTCGCAGACTATTCCGATTATCGCGTTGTCGCCGATCATGGTCATGTGGTTTGGTTACGAGATCGGAAGCAAAATTTCGGTCGTTATTCTGTTTACTTTCTTCCCGGTGGCGGTAAATACGGCGGACGGCTTCCGCGCGGCGGACCGCGAGATCGGGGAGCTGCTCCGTTCCATGGGGGCGGGCAAAACGCAGCTGTTTCTGAAATGGAAGATTCCTTCCGCGCTGCCCTCCTTCTTCACCGGGCTTAAAATGGCTGCCGCCATCAGCGTTGGCGGAGCTACGCTTGGCGAGTGGCTGGGCGGAGAATCCGGGCTTGGCGTCTATACGAAGAGGGCAGCGAATATGCTTCGCGGCGACGACGTGTTCG
Organism: Paenibacillus glycanilyticus; assembly: GCF_051200795.1. Lineage (NCBI taxonomy): Bacteria > Bacillati > Bacillota > Bacilli > Caryophanales > Paenibacillaceae > Paenibacillus > Paenibacillus glycanilyticus. The sequence continues at coordinate 5,819,812 of NZ_CP195155.1, read as the reverse complement.
CAGGCGTGCTGCTCTTGTCGCTGATGGGGATTGCCTTGTTTGTTGCCGCGCAAATGATAGAGAGACTGGTGCTGGGGCATCGGCGGAGTTAGATTGTGTAAGAAATCGCTAAATAGCCATTTATTCTTAAGGAGAGATATCTTATCATGCTGGGAACTTATCATAATCGATTTATCAAATCAGGATTAGTTGTAGGTCTTGCATTCGCCTTGCTGCTGACAGCGTGCTCATCGGAGAAGAGCGGCAGCAGCTCCGGCAGCGCCGGAAAAAAGACGGAAGAGTTAACGGTGCTGCTGGACTGGTATCCCAATGCGGTACATACGTTTTTGTATGCGGCGGAGGAACAAGGGTATTTTGAAGAAGAAGGGCTTAAGGTCAAGCTTCAGACGCCTGCCGATACGAACGACGCGCTGAAGCTGGTTGCTACGGGCAAAGCCGATCTGGCGCTCAGCTATCAGACGCAGGTGGCCGTTGCCCGTTCGGAGGATATCCCGGTCGTATCGGTCGGGGCGATTGTGCGCCATCCGCTGAATCAGCTGTTTGTGGCCGAGGGTACGGGGATCAAGACGCCCAAGGATCTCGAAGGCAAAAAAATCGGCTATCCTTCCTTACCGCTCGATGAAGCCATGGTTAATACGATGGTGAAGGCGGATGGGGGCGACCCGTCGAAATTAAATTATGTCGATATCGGCTGGGATCTGATTCCGGCGATGACAACAAACCGCGTCGATGGCATTATCGGCGGTTATATCAATCACGAGAAGCTGCTGCTCGAGAAGGAAGGCGAGAAGCTGATCTCGTTTAACCCCGCGGATTACGGCGTTCCGGATTATTACGAGCTGGTGCTGACGGCAAGCGAGAAAGAGCTGGATAGCAAAGGCGACGCGATCAAACGGTTCCTCGCAGCCGCGGCGAAAGGACAGGAATATACCGCTAGCCATCCGGATGAAGCGTTGAAGCTGCTGCTGGATAAGCAAAGCACCGACTTCCCGCTGGATGCGGATATCGAGAAGCAGAGCCTGCAAATTTTGCTGCCGCTGATGGATGCGGGCAACGAGCCTTTTGCCAGCCAATCCGAGGATTCCTGGAATAACATTATTACTTGGCTGACGGAGCATGGTGAGATTAAGAAGCCGGTGAAGGCGGCGGATGCTTTCCGCAACTTGTAGGTTATATGGGTTGATGCTTACGAAGTAAGAATTGCCACAAAGGCCTTAAAGAGGCCATTTGTGTGACAATTCTTTAAGCGATTGCTTACGAAGTAAGAATTGCCACAATGGCCTTAAAGAGGCTATTTGTGTGACAATTCTTTTTAGGAGGGTTGGCAGATGGATGAGACACTGGAGAGATATTCAAGGCAAATGCTGTTTGCGCCAATCGGCGAATTAGGTCAGCGGAAGCTGAGCGAAAGCTCGGTATGCGTGATCGGAATGGGTGCGCTTGGCACCGTGCTGGCGAATCATATGGTCCGCGCCGGTGTCGGGAGGGTCCGCATTGTGGACCGGGACTATGTGGAGAAAAGCAATCTGCAGCGCCAGATGCTGTATGACGAAGACGATGTGCGCGAGGGTTATCCGAAGGCGATTGCCGCGGAACGCAAGCTCCGCCGCATCAATTCGGATGTGCGGATCGAAGCGGTTGTGGCGGATGTGACCGTCCATAACATTGATGAGCTGCTTGACGGAATGGACCTTGTACTGGACGGAACGGATAACTTCCAGACCCGGTTCCTGCTCAATGATGCGTGCTTCAGCAAAGGAATTCCGTTCACCTACGGGGGCGCCGTCAGCTCGCGAGGCATGAGCGCGATTCTGGTGCCGGGCAAGACGCCTTGCCTGCGCTGCTTCCTCCCTTCGGCGGACAGCGGCGGCCAAACCTGCGATACGATTGGTGTTATCGCGCCCGTTGTGGATATTGTCGCTTCCTACCAGGCGGTAGAAGCGCTTAAATATTTGGTTGAAGCGGATGGAGCCAGACGGAATAGTCTGGTTACCTTCGATTTATGGAGCAACTATTACTACGAAATGAAGCTTGGCGAGGCGAAGAAAGACTGCCCTTGCTGCCAGCTGAAGGAATATCCGGCGCTGCAGGTGACGGAGACGGATTCGACGGTATCCTTATGCGGCCGCAGCACGGTTCAGATCAGCGGACATGGACCGCTGGATTTGGGGCAATGGAGCAAACGGCTGGAGCCGGCTGCGGTGAAGGTAGAGCTTAACGCTTATTTGCTTAAAGCCGAGCTGCCGGAAGGAGAGCGGCTGGTGCTGTTCCCGGACGGCAGGGTGCTTGTGCAGGGGACGGAGGATCTTGTCCGCGCCAAGACGTTGTACGCGAGATATATCGGATATTGAACATAGAGGAGATGAGAGCAGGATGAAGGATTTTCGTCTGTATGCGATCACGGGAGAACAATTCCATCCCGGCCGCGACATGCTGGAAGTGATGGAGGAAGCAATCAAAGGCGGCGTGGATATTATTCAGCTGCGGGATAAGGACAGCAGCCCCGAAGAGGTGCTGCGCAAGGCGAGGGCGCTGCGGGAGCTGACTCGGAAATATGGCGTGACGTTTATCGTCAACGACTATATCGATATCGCGCTGGAAGTAGACGCCGACGGTGTCCATCTGGGGCAAAATGACGTCTCGCTGACGGAAGCTAGAGAGCGCGTCGGAGATAAAATCATTGGCATTTCCACCCATGCGATTGAGGAAGCGCTGCTTGCGGAAGAGCAAGGCGCCGACTATATCGGCGTTGGGCCGGTATTCCCGACAAAGACGAAGGTGGATGTCGTTGATCCGGTAACGGTGGCATACGTTCGGCAGGTAGCGGAAAAGGTCCGCATTCCTTTTGTCGCGATTGGCGGAATTAAGCTGGGCAACGTGGATGAAGTGCTTGCGGCTGGAGCAACAAGAATTTGCGCGGTGAGCGAGATTGTCGGAAGCTCCGATGTCGCGGGCACGTGCCAGGCCTTCCTCCGCAAGCTGGAAGGAGCGGGAGATTCGCATGTTGCTGATCGTTAATGGCGAGTCCCAAGAGCTGGATGCCCGCACGATCGGGGATGTCATTCATCATTTTGGGCTGGAAGGGCGTCCGGTCGTCGTTGAAGCGGATGGCGAGATTATCGCGAAGGAACAGTGGCCAGATACGGAAGTAAGGCCGCGGATGAAGATAGAGCTGGTTCATTTTGTCGGGGGAGGCTGAACGTAGGATGAAAAAGGATGTATGGCGTATCGGGGATCATGAGCTCACCTCGCGGTTCTTTATCGGGACGGGATTATTCCCAAGCCCTTACGTGCAGAAGGAAGCGATCCGGGAGTCAGGAGCGGAGGTGCTGACCTTTGCGATTCGCCGGATTAACCTCGCTTCTACCGAGGATGATTCGATTCTGCAGCATGTGGAAGGGGAAAACTTCCGCTTTCTGCCGAATACGTCCGGCGCAAGCACGGCTGAGGAAGCCGTTCGTATTGCCCGGCTCGCAAGAGCTTCGGGGCTAAGCGATTGGATTAAAGTCGAGATTAGCGCCAACGAGCGCACGCTGCTGCCCGATCCGCTCGAGACGCTGAAGGCAACGGAAATTCTCGTCAAGGAAGGCTTTACGGTGCTTCCTTACACATCGGACGATCCGATTCTGTGCAAAAGGCTGGAGGAGGCCGGAGCGGCGGCCGTCATGCCGGGAGCGGCGCCTATCGGTACCGGGCTTGGTATATTGAATCCGTATAATATCGGTCTGATCGTGGAGGAAGCGAAGGTGCCGATTATCGTGGACGCGGGCCTTGGCTCGGTCAGCGACGTGGCGCAGGCGATGGAGCTTGGCGTGTCCGGCGTCTTAATGAATACGCCGGTTGCCAAAGCGAAGGATCCGGTTGGCATGGCGCGGGCGATGAGGCTGGCGATTGAAGCGGGTCGTCTGTCGTATTTGTCGGGACGGATTTCGAAAAAGCGTTACGCATCGGCAAGCAGCGGTCACGAGCAGTTTATTGTGAAGTAACGGCCGATTATTTGATAGAAAGCTGGTCTAATCATGGGAGAAACGATTGTCATTATGGGCGGAGGCGTAGTGGGTCTCTCCTGCGCTTTCGAGCTTCAGAAGCGGGGGCATCAGGCTATTGTCCTGGAGATTGGCCGCTGCGGCGGGCAGGCCTCCGGGGCTGCGGCCGGAATGCTTGCCCCCTATTCGGAAAATGTGGAAGGGCCGGATGATTTCTTCCGCTTGTGCAGGGAAAGCCTGCGGCTGTATCCGTCCTGGCGCGACGAGGTCCGGCAGGTATCCGGCAAGACCTTCGAATATACCGATTCGGGCAGTCTCTATATTGCCTATCACGAGGCGGACCGTCTGGCGCTGGAGGGTCGTCGCCTCTGGCAGAACGAGCATGGATCAAGCGGTATTGTGCTGGAAGGGGATGAACTGTTCCGACAGGAGCCGATGTTATCCCGCGAGGTGAAGGCCGCTCTCTACACGCCGGAGGAAAGCCATGTGTACGCGCCGGATTACGTGTTGGCGCTTGAGCAGGCATGCCGGCTGACCGGCGTTCGAATCTTCGAGCAGCTAGGCTCGGTAACGGTCGACAAGTGGCGCGACGATGTCGTTGTTACCGCCGAGACCGGCTGGAGCTTTACCGGGGATCGGCTGATCGTCTGCTCCGGCGCCTGGGCACAGGAGCTTGAGGAGGTATTCGGCATCCGTATTCCGGTGTACCCGATCCGCGGTCAGATTTGCGCTTATGAAGCGGAAGTAAAGCCGGTCCAGCACATGGTGTTCTGCAATCAGGGCTATTTGGTTGCAAAAGAAAACGGTACGCTCGTATGCGGAGCTTCCGAGGATGTGGCGGGCTTTGATACAACCGTTACGGAGCGTGGAATCGAGCGGCTGCGCAAATGGAACAAGCAGGCGTTTCCGTTTCTGGAGGAGCGGGAGCCGTTCCACCGCTGGGCAGGCCTCCGGCCATCCACGCAGGACGGTTTCCCTTTGCTTGGACCGCTAGAGGAATCGGGCGGCCGCGTCATTATGGCGGCGGGCCATTACCGCAACGGCATTCTTCTAAGCCCGGTAACGGCACAGGTTGTGGCCGATTACATCGATAACGGCAGCAGGCTGCCGGCGTTTGCGCCGGAACGGTTTTCCTACTAAACGATAAACGGGGTGAAATACAAATGGCGGAATCCATTAACGGCAATGTAGCCCGGGCTTTAACGATTGCCGGCTCGGACAGCGGCGGCGGAGCAGGCATTCAGGCGGATTTAAAAACGTTCCAGGAGCTTGGCGCTTACGGGATGTCTGCTTTGACGGCGATTACAGCGCAAAATACCCTTGGCGTGCAAGGCGTATTCCCGCTCGCCAAGGAAGCGGTAAAGGCCCAGATTCACTCCGTCGGCAGCGATATCGGCGTTGACGCTTTAAAGACCGGCATGTTGTTTAGTGCCGAGATTATCGAGGAAGTAGCCGAGGCGATTGCTTTCTTCGGCTGGAAGAAGGTTGTGGTCGATCCGGTTATGATCGCCAAAGGCGGCGCGTCGCTCCTTCAGGTAGAGGCCGTGCGGGCTTTAACCCGCAAGCTGCTGCCTCTGACGATGATCGTAACGCCAAACATTCCGGAAGCCGAGCATCTGACCGGTATGGCCGTACGCAACAAGGCCGACAAGCTTGAAGCGGCGAAAAAGCTGTCCAGCCTTGGCGCCCGTTATGTCCTGATCAAGGGCGGGCATGAAGCGGGAACCGAAGCGGTGGATCTGCTCTTCGACGGCAGCGGCTACAGCGAGCTGGCGGGCAGACGGATCGAGACGGCCCGTACCCATGGGACCGGCTGTACGTATTCGGCTGCTCTTACTGCAGGTCTCGCGCAAGGGCTTGACATCGAGGAAGCCGTACGCCAGGCAAAAGCCTATATACAGGCAGCCATTGAAGATGGCATTGCCATCGGCAGCGGGCATGGCCCAACAAATCATTGGGCCTATCGCAAGAGAGGACTAGCCGTTAGATAGCGGGACAAGATCCAGTCCTAATTCCGCGCTTCCCGTCATACATATGATGAAGAGGAGCGTGAATAAGGTGGAGGATAACAAAGTCAGGCGTTATTATCAGCTTAAGCAAAAACAGAAGGAAATCGAGCAGGAATTATCCGAGCTGCGCGGTGAAATTATACAGCATTGCGCCGAGCTGGACCTCTCCGAACTGGAGGTAGGCAGCTACAAGGTGAAGATTGTTTCCCAGGAGCGCAAGGAATTCGATGAGAGCAAGCTGTATGCTGCTCTTCCAGATCCCGATGTATGGCGGCTGCTCTCGAAGCCCGATACCTCCAAAATCGCCGGTCTCATCAAGCTGAACGTTATTTCGGAGGATACCATCAAGGATACGTTTTCGGTTAAGCACTTATTTCTTCTTCAAGTGGATAAGAAATGACCGCAGAGATTTAACATAACCCCGCCCAATCTTCCTCGGGAATTTGGGCGGGGATTTTTACTGATTAATTGTTGACAATATTACGAATTGTGAGATAATTATAATAAGCTTAGTTCTCGGCGTTGCCGAGAAGCGGGGAAACCAATCTTTTGGGGCGAATCAGCCGGTTATCGGCTGTAGGGAACCATCTATCCCGAGTCCGTCAGCTAACCTCGTCAGCTTTGAGATGGGTCTTTTGCGAATAACATTGCAAACGATAGACCCTTGGAGGGTCTTTTTCTGTTTTAAAGGCCCAAATTGCGCACAGACCATATCCATGCTCTGTGCTGCGGGGGTCTTTTTTTTCATTTTTCGTGGAGGTGGGATGGACTTCCCGGCATAGGTGATGCTTTTAATAACCTTTTGGAGGGATGCGAAATGGTACAACCAATGGCCGATAACAGTAGATCGGCAGGTCTGTCGGAGGCGGAAAGAGAACGGCTTAAGAAGCATTTTCGCGTCAATGATTATTACTTAAACCTGATTGACTGGGATGATCCGAAGGATCCGATCCGTAAGCATCTGATTGCGGCTGCGGGGGAAGCCCCTCACGGGCTCCAGGAGTTTTCTTGGGAAGCTGCCGGCTGCAAGCACATTTATCAGTCGATGGTTCTTCTTCCCGTGTCCCAGGCAGCGGAAGGAATTGCGTACATCGCCGAACATAACGAAATTCATAAGGTTGTGCTGACGGGCGATAGCCTGATGTTAGGTATTTCAAAGCTGACCCGAATAATCGAGCAGCTGCGGAATATCGAGCATATCGGCACGATTAGGCTGGATTCCAGAATGCCGGTTCATAATCCGATGAGGATTTACGAGGACCATGAACTGTTAGAGATGTTAAGCCGGTTCTCGAGTCCGGAGAAACGCATCTATTTAATGACCACGATTAACCATCCGAGGGAAGTAACGGCCGAAGCGAAGAAAGCCTTTAATGCCCTTCACCAAGCGGGCGTAATCGTTCTTAATCAAACCCCTATTGTCAAGGGCGTTAATAATGATCCTCTTCTGTTAGGCAAGCTGATCGATCAGCTGTCCCAGGCTGGGGTTTCGCCATATTCCTTTATCATTAACCGTCCTAATCCTTCTTATCCCGAGTCTAGTCTATCCCTGCAAACGCAGTTCTCCATCGTTCAGCAAGCAAAAGAACTAACCGCGGAGCTTGGGAAGCGGATCCGGCTTCTGATGGCTCATGATTACGGCAAGGTTGAATTGCTGGATATAGAGGGCGGCAAAGCCTACGTGAAATACCATCACTATCAAGAAGAAGGAAAAGGCCGTTTTATCATGCTGGATTGTCCTCCTGAAGCATCTTGGCTGGAGGATTTGTCGGAGCACGATGATCATATGGTCTATCTGCCGTCCGGTCAGCCTGCCAAGAATAAATAAAGGATGTTCATAAGCAAAAGGAGAAGTAAGAAGGGATCGTATTTCACATCCCGGGAGGCTTCTATCAATGAGAGTATACGGCCAGGAAATCGTGAACGACCTGCAAGCTCAGCAGGAAGAAGCAAACTTGAACGGCACGCAGGTTATTGTAAAGGTTAATCCGGAAGAGACAAGGGCCGGTTATCTGGATCCCTACGAGCTTCAGATTATTAGGAAATGGGCGGGGGAACAAAAGGCTGCCACGGACCAGCCTCCGTCGCCGGAGGAGCAGCTTCGGCTTATACGCGATTCCATGGGATTTCCGAACCGTAATTTGAATACGGTGGAGATTTACACCGGTTACGAACGCGTAAAGCTTGGCGACAATGAGGTTGGCCTATGGCGGTATTATCCGCGCAAATCGATGCGGAAGCCTAATAAACCTTGTCTCATTTATATTCACGGCGGCGGCTGGATCGGCGGTACCGTGTTTGCGGTGGAGAACCCTTGCCGGCTGATTGCCGAGCTGGCCGATGCCGTAGTCTTTAATATTGATTATTCCTTGGCTCCGGAGCATAAGTTCCCTAACGGATTTAACGATTGCTTTAATGCCGTTCAATATATTTACGAGCATGCCGAGGAATACGGCATCGACCGGAACCGGATTGCGGTAGGCGGCGATAGTGCCGGCGGCAATCTGTCGGCCGCCGTAGCAACCAAGGACCGGGATCTGGGTACTCGCATGGTAGCTCAGCAGGTGCTCATTTATCCATGCGTGACCTTCCTTAATGGGGTGAACGGTTATCAGTGGGAGTTGTCCCAATTCGAAATGTCGGATGAGCAAAAAGCGATGATTGATCCGATGCTGGGGATTGGACGGCCTACCGATGCCGATCCGGAAGGCAGAAAGGCTTGGGAGCTTTATCTGCCGCATGAGGAGGAAGTCCGTAATCCTTATGTCAGTCCGCTTCTGGCTGACAGCGCAGGATTACCGCGTACGTTGTGCGTAGGAGCCGAATTTGACGGGCTGCGCATTCAGTCGGAGGTATACAGCAGGCAGCTTGCGGCAGCCGGCGTACCGGTCAAGACCATCCGGTACAAGGGATGTACGCATGCTTTTATCGACCGACTGGGCTTTGTGCCGCAGGCCGAGGATTTGTGTATCGAAATTGCAAATGCTTTGAAAGCACTATAATAGAAGAGATAGTTTTTCCAAGCCCGTTCTTCCTTGATGGAAGAACGGGCTTTTTTGCGTTATTTCGCACGCGAAATATGAAAAATCAGGATTATAGCATAGTTGATAGGACGCAACAAGTAAGAAAATACTCATAAAGACTCATCGCATTCTCAGAAAGTGGATAAGACTCAAGAAACGCCTAGATTACAGCATTCTTAACGCTTTCATTTACCGCTCGTTTCCAATTTTTGCGGGTGTCCTTGGGGTTCTAAGCCAATCTATAATAGCCCTATCAACAAGTTAGGGAGTGAGTATTGAAATGAAATTCATGACTAAAATTGCTATGCTGCTGGTAGCTATCGCCTTGCCGGTAACGGCCCTGTTGCACACGACCGCGGATGCGGCCATGTCTGCGGATGCAAAGAGAAACAAGATTGTTTCCACCGCATTGAACCTGAAAGGCAAAGTGAACTATGTAAGCTGGCAGAACCGTCAGGAGAAAAAAGCCCCTTACGCTACGGATTGCTCCGGCTTCACAGCACTTGTATATAAACTTGCTAATGTTGGCGTTACCCTGGTTAACCGTGATGATGATGATCAAGCTAAAGTAGGTACGAAAGTAGGCTACGGCAACTTCAAAAAAGGCGATCTTCTGTTCTTCTGGAACAGCGGCTCGAAAAACCATAAAGACGTAGGCCATGTCGGCATCTACATCGGCAACGGCAAAATGATTCATAACGCGAGCCCTTCGAAGGACGTTATCGTATCGAACGTTAACGATAGCTACTATAAACAGCGTTTCATCGTGGGACGTCGCGTGATTAACTAGGATTGACTCATTAACTCGGTTTTATTTAGAAACTGCGCATTCGAATATTTCTTTCAACCGCTGTTGTTCGGGGGATTTATTGAATTTATTAATATAAGAGAATTCCCCCGAACAAAGGCGGACGTTACACTTTTCAAGAAACATTCGAATTCTCCGTTTAAGTCACACCGCAGTTAAAAAGTAAAACCTTATTTAATTGCTTTAAAGGACAGGGAAATGCCGTACGGAGTGATCCGTACGGCATTTTTTTCGGTTAGATGATTTCCGCGTTGACGGAGTCGGGATCCTTTACGATATGCTGGCGGACATGCTGGATCATCTTTTTCATGCGGACGGCTTCGGCACTGGACGGGTCGAGCTTTTTTAAATGGGCGGTAAGCGGGAAGACCTTAAAGGCGCTTCGGCCTCCCGTTTTGCTGATTCGCGTCCAGGTTGGGATAAAGTCAACCTTCTTAATGCGAATCGTGCCGTCATCAAGCTTGCGCACCTGGAGCTGAGTAATGAGTCCGGTTAAAGTATGGTCGTTGTAATAGAGGCGGGTCGAAATGATATTGCCGAGGGAATAAATGGCGAATCTGCGGATACCCGATCCGCTTTTGTAGAAGACGGCTGGCTGAATGGTATGCGAGTGGGCGCCGAGTATAATGTCAGCGCCGTTTTTGAATAATAATTGCACCATATCCTTTTGCTTTTGAACCGGGTAATTCGAGTATTCTCTGCCCATATGCAGGCATACGATAGTCAGATCGACGTTTTTGGCTTTAAGCCGTTTCAGGTCGGAGACCATTTTGGCCGGATTGATCAGGTCAACCGCCCATTTATGGTCCGAGGGAACCGGTATTTTATTCGTGGTTTTCGTATAAGCAAGGAAGCCGATCTTGATGCCTTTGACTTCTTTCACGACTAGACTTTGCGATTCATTCTGCGTCCGGTAAGTTCCGGTATGGGCAATCCCCTTGGCATCCAAAATTCTGAGCGTACGCTTCAGACCGTTAATGCCGTTGTCCATGCAATGATTATTGGCTGTCGAGACAAAGTCAAAGCCAAGATTTTTTAAGGTATCGGCAAAAGCATCCGGGCAGTTGAACATAGGCCAGTTCGTACGCGGATGGCGTTTCACCACACTGTAAGCGTCCTCGGAGGTTTTACCCGCAAATACGGTTTCCAGGTTGCCGATGGTAAGATCGGCATTACGCAGATAAGGGGCGATCGGTTCGAACAGATGGTCGAAGGAATAGCCTTTTTCTCCTTTGCAGGAGTTAATAATACGCGTCTTCATCAGGAAATCCCCGACTGCGGCTATCGTTATTTCCGTACTCATGATTCATCTCCGTTTATTGGGTTTTTGACAGCAGGCTGCGGGCATATTGAAAATGCGTATGCAGGCATTGCTCCCAAGCTTTGAGTCCATACAGCTGCCGCATAATTTTTTTTCCCGGCTTGATGTTGATTTCAAGCAGCCACAGCTTGCCGTGGACATCAACCGCGAGGTCAATGCCAAGCTCGCAAAGGCGGGCGCCATAGGATTTTTCCGTAAACGTCGGAATATATTCCGCGAGTTCGCGGACGGATTTGGCGAGCGCTTCGCCCTTCTCGTCGCCAAACTCTTTTTTTAGATAGGAGCTTGCTTCAAAGGCATGGCCGCCGCTCTTCAGATTGGACGTAATCCGTCCGCGCTGCGCTTCCCGCACGGCAATCCCCGTTGTCTCCCAGTTCCCTTCGCTTTTCTTCAGCATCAACGCGCGAATGTCGTAAATAATTCCTTGCTTGTTCCGGATATCGATCCACTGCTGCATGATTTGGCGTTCCTTGCTCAGCGCGCGTCTAATTAACGAACGTATACCCACAGCGCTCGTTAATCGCGTTTGCTCGCTGTTTTTTTGCACTTTGTACTGTCCTTGCTCCAGCGTGACGCGTACGATATCTCTGCCGCCCCAGCCGTTAATCGGCTTCAGCATGACGCTATTATACTTTTTCACAAAGGCTAAAAAGCTGCTAGAGTCCTTCACCAGTTCAGTAGGAAGAAGATACGGCTTCAGAACGGGGGAAGTGAGCAGATGGTTCTGGATCCGGATTTTGTTACCGATGCCGTAGCCGGTAAAAGGGAATGAAGGTGCTTTTTTGACCAGAGTGGCTCTGGCGACTTGCGATCCTTTGTAAAATCCGATATCCATGTTCATCCGGGGAAAAGGCATGGTTTGCCTGCTCCATGTTCCGCCTTTATATACATAGCCTGTTATTCTTCGGGTTGTCAGGTTCACATCTTTAGGGGTGTAAACGAGAATGCCGCTGAACTTCTCGGCGAGGGCTGATTTGGCATGTCTAGCAAAGCTTCCCGCATGGCCGATTCGGTGGGTCATGATTCCTAAGATGTCGCTCATCTTTGTTTCTCCTGTCCTGTGGCCTTAAGCTGTAGTCGGAACTGTGTATTATCATATGAAGCATGATATTTGTCCGGCATGGGATAAACGCCTATTCCTCAAGGGGGAGGCGTCTGATGAAGGTACTTTTTGCGGGGGGGAGGAATAGTATGGAGCAAGCGATTAGCCTCATGCAGAAGGACATGTAACTGCTGTACATCAATGGAGGAGATTCCACCATGAAAGGCTATATGATTAAATATCCGGGGCGCAAATGGTTAAAGCATGTAGCACTGTCGGGTGAAGAAGAGCTCCGTGATTACTTGCCGGATACGGAGCAATTTACGCCAAAGGGTTTTATCAGCATGATTGACCGTTACCCCGTCCTGTTCGTGAAGCCGGATCTTGGCATGAAGGGACAGGGCGTCATGAAGGTTTATTATAAGGATGGCCGAATCGTCATTCGGACGGAGGACAGCCGTTATTCATTCCAATCCGCGAAATTCGCGGCCATCAAGCTGAAGCAGTTGATCGGTACCAAGCGGTATCTCATGCAGCAGGGAATCGATCTGATTCAGATTAACGGGAACCCCATAGATTTTCGCATCCTTTTGCATTTGCGCCGGGACGATACGTGGAAGTTTTTTGGCGTTATGGGCAAGATGGCGGCGCCTAACCGGTTCGTGACGAATCATAGCAGCGGGGGGAAAGCGATCCGGCTGCATCAGGCGCTTGGCCTTACGAGGCAGGAATGCGAGCCGTGGGAGACGAAGCTTCGGGATATGGCGTTTAAGGTTGCGCGCGGGATGAAAAAGCATTTTCCCCTCATTACCGAGCTTGGACTGGACATCGCAATCGATACCGAGCACCGCGTCTGGCTGCTTGAGGCCAATACGAAACCGCAGTTCCAGCTGTTCCGCTATCATTCCAATCCCAAGCTGTACGCCCAGATCGCCTCATCGGTGAAGCATATTAGAGGAGAGGGGTAGGGGGAGTGGGTTGCTTTGGGGGCAAGCTAGGGGAGTCGGAGAGACTATAAGAAGCTCTTTAATTAGTACGCGTGTCTACGCTTATCTCGGAGTGCCCCTCTTCTGTTTGTCGGCTCTAAAAATGTTCAGAGTCACTATTAAGAATGCAAAAACTGGTATATAATGGGGTATAAATAGCGTGTGAAGCACACCGCTCTTTTCCGTTGCTGACGGAAGGGGGCGGTTATTTTATTTTCTGGGGAGGATTTGTATGTTCGAGGCCCATTACAAGGAGTGGCTGGCAGAGCAGCTGAAGGCAGGCAGCAGTGAGAGACAAAGGAAACTTAAAGAGCATGGACACGCGGAGAAGTTATTCTTGGAGCAAGTGTGGTGGCCGGCAATCGGACGGACGGAGTATTTGCATGGCGAGTATGAGGTGAGCGACTTTAAGGATGGGGTTAGATTTCTGGACTTCGCCTACCTTCGTCATCCGCATAAGATAGCCATCGAGATTGACGGTTATGGACCGCATTGCCGGGATATCGACCGCCGGGGCTTCGCTGACCGCTTGCAAAGGCAGAATCATTTGGTGCTGGATGGCTGGAACGTGCTGCGTTTCTCGTTCGACGACGTGAAGGAGCGTCCGCGGCAATGCCAGCAGTTGCTGCAGCAGCTGCTAGGGAAGCTGTACAGTCAGGAAGCAGGCCAGGAGATTACGCTGCATCAAAGGGAGATTATTCGGATTGTATCTTATCAACTAGATCCCGTATCGCCGGTGGAGGTGAGCAAGGCATTGGGGATTAGCACGCAGTTTGCGCGGAAGCTTATGCTGGATCTGGTAGATAAGCAGTATTTGATGTCAGCCTCCCATGGCGAACGCGTGCGTTATTATCGCCTTGGGAAGCGTAAGGCTTGAGCGCTAGAGCAAGCGGCGGGTCTTAACGATGTGCGACATAGTTAAGGCTGTCGCGACAGCCACGTGAAAAAGCCGATTTCACCCGCAAAACGGGGTGGAATCGGCTTCTTAACGATGTGCGACATCGTTAAGATGGTCGCGATTGCCGGAAACGAGCAGCTTAACGATGCAGCAGATCGTTAAGCTGCGTGAAAAAGCCGATTTCACCCGCAAAACGGGTTGGAATCGGCTTCTTAGCGATGTGCGACATCGTTAAGGCTGTCGTGACAGCCGCAAACGAGGGGCTTAACGATGCAGCAGATCGTTAAGCCACGTGAAAAAGCCGATTTCACCCGCAAAACGGGTTGGAATCGGCTTCTTAGCGATGTGCGACATCGTTAAGGCTGTCGTGACAGCCGCAAACGAGGGGCTTAACGATGCAGCAGATCGTTAAGCCACGTGAAAAAGCCGATTTCACCCGCAAAACGGGTTGGAATCGGCTTCTTAGCGATGTGCGACATCGTTAAGGCTGTCGCCCCCGCCGGAAACGAGGAGCTTAACGATGCGGCAGATCGTTAAGCTCCCCCACGGAGGAGTGCATCGCCTCTGAAGAGCCTCCGACCGACCATGATCAGCCCGTTTTAACCTTCATATAGGTCGAATTGGGTCGAAAATTTTACTTTTGGTGAAATGTTAAAGTATGATGGATATATAAGAAGTTTTCGTGAGATTTTACCGTGGTATGGAGGGAATTCCCATTACGAACATGATGTTGAACGACGCAATGACGATGCTCAAGCTGACAAGCCGGACCTTTTACATTCCCATAAGCAAGCTGATACCGGAGTTGAAAGAAGCCGTGTCGTCCGCCTACCTGTGCATGAGAGCAATTGACGAGGTAGAAGACGACGAGAAGCTGCCGGCTCCGATTAAAAAAGAACTGCTGCTTGGAGCAGCGCAAGCGATGAAATCGCAAAATATCGAGGAATCGCTTCATCAAGTGTGGCAGCCTTACCGGGATAGGCTCCCGGAAGTTACGGTGAGGATGTCCGAATGGGCGCAGCTGTGTCCGGCAGGCATTGCGCCTACCGTATACAATTACATTACGATGATGGCTGAGCAGATGGCGGATTGGGTTGGAACCTCGTGGAATATCCGCACGGAAGAGGATCTGGACAAGTACACCTACAGCGTTGCCGGGATGGTAGGCGAAATGCTGTCCGATATCTGGCGCTGGTATGACGGAACGGAGACCGATCGCGTA
The DNA here is from genome assembly GCF_051200795.1 of Paenibacillus glycanilyticus. NCBI lineage: Bacteria > Bacillati > Bacillota > Bacilli > Caryophanales > Paenibacillaceae > Paenibacillus > Paenibacillus glycanilyticus. Next base: position 5,804,517 of record NZ_CP195155.1, on the reverse strand, counting down.
AAAGCGGTTGCATTCGGCCGCGGCTTGCAAGCGGTTAACATTATGCGTAACCGGTCGGAGGATTTGGAACGCGGCGTTGACTTCTTTCCGGATGGCTGGGACCTGAAGGATATGCTGCGTTACACCCGGCGTAATCTGAAGCTGGCGGATGAGTATCTCGCGGATTTGAAAAAAGGTCCTGCGCGCACCTTCTGCCAAATCCCGTTGTCCCTCGCCCATGCAACCGTTAACCTTATTGCCGTCGGCGGCAATAAACTGACGCGGGACGCCGTGCTGAAGATCGTTAGCAAAATCAAGTAACTCCATACAAAAGAAAGTGCCCCACAGCACGGTGCTGTGGGGCTAAGTATTTATATTATTAAAAGGGGGGTTGAGTTCTATTATAGGCAATGTTCATTAAAGAAAGATGAACGTTACATTTCGAGTATGTTACAAATTTTAACCAAACAATTCCAATCGCTTAGGTGAGCCTATGCCCGCCGTCCACATGCTGGACGGTACCGGTAACAAACGAGTTTTGGAGCAGATAAAGCACGCATAACGCAACATCCGAAGCAGAGCCGATCCGCTTAGCGGGAAGCTTTCCGGCCACCGCATGATACAGCTGATTTCGCGCGTCCTCCGGCATTTTACTTCGGGAAGGCGTATCGATAATACCGGGAGAGACCACGTTGACCCGGATCGGGGCAAGCTCAAGCGCAAGCGTCTGTCCCAGATTCGAGACGGCTGCGTTAACCGCCCCCAAAGCCGCTGATCCCGCCATCGCTTTATAGGCTGCAACTCCCGAAAATAAAGTAATGGACCCTCCGTCGGCAAGCTTAGCCGCACCGTATTTGGCCGCATAGTATTGTCCCCAGAATTTATTCTCGAACAGCTCTCGGGAACGGGCCGATTCGGTCTGAAGGAAAGAACCGCCCGAGGTTTCGGCCGCGCTTACTACAAGATGATTCAGATCCCCAACCTTCTCGAAAAAAAGCTTCACTTGCTCCTCATCGGTTGTATCCAGCACGTAAGCGGATGCGGCAGGACCCAATTGATTGGCAGCCGCCTGAAGCTTAATCTCCGAACGGCTTGCAATAACCACTTCCGCTCCTTGCTCGATAACCTGCCGTGCCGTCTCCAGTCCTATCCCCGAGCTTCCCCCGATAATGGCAATTCTTTGACTCTGCAGCATGTTTGATTCCTCCCAATTTGAATGGATGAGCGCTTTGCTCTTGCAATGAGCACAGCATACCGCCAAAAATTCCGTTTGGGAAGTAGTGTTGTTTTATTCATATAGTTACCAGAAAGTAAGTATTGTGCGGGAACGAGGCTAACGGGTTTATTTTATTTTTCAGCCAGTGTAAGGCCAAACCGTTTCAATTCGATAAAAATCCCCTCCAGCTGCCTGCCCCTCTCCGTTAACGTATACTCCACTCTAGGCGGCACCTCCGGATATACCTTACGCCCGATAATCCCTTTTGCTTCGAGCTCTTTCAGTCTGAGCGACAGCGTCTTGGGGCTGATGCCTTCCATTCCTTTCAGCAGATCGCTGAAGCGTAACGTTCCCTCGATCAGCAGATCGCGGATAATAAGGAAGGTCCATTTGGTTCCTATGACGTCCAGCGCGGCTTCAATCGGACAAGGCTGGCCTGGTGTTCCTTTGTTTAATGCAACAGGTTCAATCACGTTGTCTCCATCCTTCCCTTGGCAAACTCTGTCTATTGCTCTCATAGTAGCATAATCGATCGCTCCGGAGGAGTAGATGTCCAAGCCGAATCGAGGGACACGCATACGATAAAAGGCAGGTAATCTAGCAGCGAAAGGAGAGAGTCGGGATGGCAGCAAAGGGGAAAGGCAACCGGGAAAACCAGGTATATTCAAACCGGGTCGTACGTTCGGAGTTCGATAAGAATTGGAGAAGTGTTATTACGGGAAGCGGGTATTTCGTCTATATTGCGAAGAGAAACAATGCCCAAGTCACGGTTTTGCTTACAACGGGCGCGGAAAAACTCATTACTTTCAACAAAGGCGGCAAGGTATTCGTAGGCTCCGGCGGCGTCAGTCATTATACAAAGCCGCATTGGGTGAAAAACCTATAGCGGACTAACCTCTTGGAGCCTGAGCGTTGCGGTTTCCAAGGGGTTATTTTTATAGTAAGATGGGTTTGTTAGGATTCGGATGCAGGGAGAGATAGAGTCATGAACGATTTGATGAAGACATTGCTTGCACAGGAAGAGGAGCTTCAATTCGATTCCTTCACCAATGAGGACGCGCTGCAATTAGGCAATATCGTGGTACAGCATGCGAAGGATGCAATCGGCAAAGGGATTGCCGTACATATCGAGAACGATGAGCATCCGCTGTATACCCACTACATGGCGGGTACTTCGAAGGACAATATTTATTGGGTGAATACGAAGAAAAATGTTGTGAACCATTTTGGCCACAGCTCTTTATATGTTGGCGAGATGTTCCGTGACCAAGGGACAACGTTCCCGGAAAGCTCGGGCTTGCCTCTGTCCGACTATCAAGGCGAAGGCGGATCGTTCCCGATTATCGTCCGCGGCCAAGGCAAAGTCGGCACGATTACCGTATCCGGTCTGACCGGCGAAGAAGACCATCAAGCGGCGGTAGACGGCATCCGCAAATTTTTGAAGAAGTAGCAGGCCGGTACAATGAATAGACACCTCCGTTTTAATCGTCCCGATTAGGTATGGAGGTGTTTTTATGTTTGCCTGCGGTTGAAAGGAGATAGTCCGGATGAGGGCGAAAGCTATTTTTCTTGATTTTTACGGGACGCTGGTGCATGAAGACGACGATATTTTACCGCCGATTTACGATCAGATCCGAGCAAGCATGGAGGCCTCTAGCGAGCCGGGCGAGATCGGTCAATATTGGTGGAAAACGCTGTCGGGCTTGTTTGATGCCAGCTTCGGCGATCGGTTTAAGCCGCAGCGGGAGCTGGGGCTTCTGTCTCTTGCCGAGACGCTGGCGCATTTCGGGTCGGATTGTTCGGCGGAGCAGCTGATCCGCGGGCAGTTTGATCACTGGATGAAGCCGGAATTGTATGAAGACACCCTGCCTTTTCTCTCGACATTCCGTCATCTTCCGACTTATATTTTATCCAATATCGATACGGCGGATATTGCGGCAGCGACTATGTTTCACGGGATAAAAGTAACGGACATCATTACCAGCGAGGATGTACGGGCTTATAAGCCGCGTCCGGAATTGTTCCTTGAGGGCATGAAGCGCTGCGGTCTAAAGCCTTCGGAGATTGTGCATATCGGTGACTCCTATAGCAGTGATGTTATCGGAGCAGGCAAGCTTGGGATTCAGACGATCTGGCTGAATCGGCTCCATAAACGGCAGCCGCAGGGGCCTGAGCCGGATTATGTTTGTCACGATTTAAAAGCGGCTGAAAGATGGCTGCTGCAGAGTAAGGAAGACGTAGCGAGATATTAAGCAGTTACAGGAGGATCAAGATGGACAAGCCGCTGACTGGCGTGGGTGCAACTTACGAGCATAGCAAGCTGCTCGTGGACAGCTACCGGAGATGGACGGGGCAGGAGTTGGTGCCCGTTGAGAATAGCAGGGAGAAAGGGCTGGAGGAGCTGCTGTTTACGGCTCCGAGAGTGATTTTGTCGCATGGGACGGAAAGCGATCCGGTGCTGAATTACGGTAACCGCATGGCACTGGAGCTGTGGGAGATGTCGTGGGAACAGCTTACGGGCACGCCTTCGCGGCTTACGGCAGAGCCGATGGAACGGGCGGAACGGGACCGGTTTTTTACGCAGGTGACGGCAAACGGTTATGTCGATAACTATACCGGTATCCGGATCTCCAGATCGGGACGGAGGTTCTATATCGTTAATGCTACGGTGTGGAATCTGGTGGATGAGCAGGGGATTTACAGAGGACAGGCGGCGACCTTCCTGGATTATAAGTACTTGTAGGGTTCTCTGCGCTGCAACCTTTAATTGTTAAGGCTTGTCCCGTTATTTATCTAGTTACAAGCTGCCGGAGAGAGATTTATACTAGGAAGAGATTAGCTGACAGGAGATGAGCCTAAGTCGTTATGTTAATTCAATCCGTTAATACGTCCAGCAAGGCTGTTGCTTTTACGTTTGATGATGGACCCAATCCGGTGTACACGCCGGAGCTGCTGGAGATTTTCGCTGAAGCCGGGGGAAAAGCAACCTTCTACATGATCGGCGAGCAAATCGCTGCTCATCCGGAGGTAGCGAGGCTTGTCCATGAGCAGGGGCATGAGATCGGCAACCATTCGTATACGCATCCCAATATGACCGAGCTGTCGGATGAGGAATTCGAAAGCGAGCTCTCGCGTACAGAGGAGCTTATCAAGCAAGTGACGGGAACGAGGGCTGCAACGATGCGTCTGCCTTATCTGGCAGGGGATGAGAGAGTGCAGGCGATTCTTGAACGCGAGGGGTATCCGTCTATTGGCGCTTTGAACATGGATGCGAAGGATTGGGATATGCCGGGCGTTGACCATATCCTCGAAACGACGCGCAGGGAAGTGCGCAATGGCAGCATCTTGATCTTCCACGACGGATTCGGCGACCGTTCGCAGTCGGTAGAAGCGGTGCGCGTGCTGACGAAGGAGCTGACGGCGAGCGGGTACCGGCTGGTAACCGTAAGCGAGCTGTTACGCTTGGCCGAGTAGAACAGCCCCGGAAGCTTAACGATGCGGGGCATCGTTAAGGCGGTAAAAAGGGCATAAACCGGGAAGCCTAGCGATGCGCGACAGCGTTAAGCATGTGAAAAACGCGCGAAAAAGCGTGTAAAGCGCCCGAATCGCGCAGCTTAACGATGCGAGACATCGTTAAGGCGGTTAAAAGGGCGTAAACCGGGAAGCCTAGCGATGCGCGACATCGTTAAGCATGTGAAAAACCTGCGAAGAGGCGAGTAAAGCGCCCGCGCCCGAATCGCGCAGCTTAACGATGCGCGACATCGTTAAGGCGGTAAAAAGGGCATAAGCGGGATGCTTAACGATGTGCGACATCGTTAAGCATGTGAAAAATGCGCGAAAAAGCGAGTAAAGCGCCCGAATCGGGCAGCTTAACGATGCGAGACATCGTTAAGGCGGTAAAAAGGGCGTAAACCGGGAGGCTTAACGATGTGCGACATCGTTAAGGCGGTTAAAAGGGCAATACCAGGGAAGCTTAACGATGCGAGACATCGTTAAGGCGGTTAGAAAGTCATAAGCAAGGCACCTTAACGATGCCGCGCTTCGTTAAGCACATAAAAGTCATGGCCCTGCGTTGAACAATCAGCGCAGGGCCATGACTTTTATTCGGTTGCAGGAGGACGTTTGCCGTTCTGCAGATCTTTTATCGAGTAGCCAAAGTCCATTTGAAGGTGGGGATAATCCTTGAAGCTTGTCCAGTCTCCGCCCCAGGCAAAGCCAAGCTTTTTGGCTGCCGAGACGACCTCCATCCAATCGGACTTGCCGTTGCCGTTGCCGTCGTATTCCATATCCCAGATCACATCGCCATCCGGCTTAACAAGCGCGAAATCTACCGCGAGGCCGTAGTTATGGTAAGATGCGCCGCCTTTGACATTGGTGACCACTTGCCCGGGTTCGGACCGGCCTTTCTTGTAGAGAGCGTTCTGCTCTTCACTTGAGCGGAAATCGTCGGTGATCATAATTTTGATACCCAGCTTGCCGGTCTGGGCAACAAGCTCATCTGCCTTCTCGGCAACAATCGGGTGAAGGCCGGCTATTGCCGTGCTTTTTGCCGGTGCCTGCTCCCGGGCAGGCGCAGGATGATCCTGAACGGATTGGATCCATCGCCAGCCCATCATGATAATCGCAACCAATACGAGCGAGGTCATAACCCGGCTTCGCTTCTGCTTCTGTTCCGGCCTGACATACGGCTGACCTATTCGGCCAACGGTCGTATTTTGCCGTGCCAAAGGTTCGGGCATTTCTTAACTTCTCCTCTCCAGCTGTCCTTTTCTCTCTCTTAATCTATGAATCTCTCTATTAGCATGCGCAAATATGTAAGCTCCTAAACACTCGGATTGTCTCATTGTAGCACAGTTCGACATTCGCTGGCCCCCGTCCGGGGTAGGGGAATGCGGCAGCCCGGGCATGTCCCGCCGGGTTTTCAACGGGCTTCCAAATTGATAAGGGGCATGTACAAAAGAGAGCCGCGATAGAAGTTCTCTCATAGGCACGCCCGCATAAGGCCTGCTCCGTTCGTTAAGCCACTTCCTCCGCAAAACGCACAAAAGGCCCATCGAAATGGGCCTTTTGCTTGCGGATTAAGCTTCGTATGCTGCCGGGATGATTCGTGCAGATAAGCTAGGGATTAATAAAATTTACCAAAGCCACAACCGCAAATAATGATCACCAACAGTATAAAAAGCACCAGGATGAAACCTGTAGAGTTAACACCACCAACGTAACCGGACATTCTACATGCACCTCCTTACGTCTTGAGTACTCTATAACTTATGACGGTTTGCTCCAAGGTGCGTGGGTGTTTGTTCCTGAGGCATTTGACCAATTATAAATGCAGCCCGATGACGCTTGTACCGGAAGTACGGCTGCACCGCCACCAAAAGCCGATTGCCATTTTCTTGCCGATGAACCCTCGCCGGAACTTTGTTACCATTAGAGAATCATGATCTAATCTATTATTCTTTAGGGGGACATTCTCTTGTTTACTGGCAAGTTTAAGAGATGGGTCGCGGGAGCTGCAGCATTGTCCTGCCTAATGGGAATCGTTCCAACCGTTGATGCAGCCAGCACGGACAAGCTGCCTTTTGACGATATTGCGAGCAGCTTTGCCAGGGACTCTATCATTCGCTTATATGACAAACAGATATTATCGGGTACTTCCGCTAGAACCTTTTCGCCCAAAAAAACCGTTACCCGGGCGGAATTCATTACGATTCTGGACCGCGTACTCGGGATCAAAACCGTTCACGGCGAGATCAATCCCTTTAAGGATATGAAGGCAAAGGACTGGTACTACGACGCGGTTACGGCTGCCGTCCAGATTGGCCTCGTGGATGGGACAAGCGCTCATACCTTCGAGCCGTCGAAGCCCGTTACAAGGCAGGAAGCGGCAATTATGCTGATTCGGGCATTCAAGCAATCCGGCGTATCCGGCGATACCTCGTATTTCGCCGACGCTGACAAGATCGCGGATTGGGCGGATAGGGCAGTTGGCGCGGCGCTTGAGCTTAACCTGATGGCCGGAGATGCTAAAGGTAATTTCAATCCCGCAGAAGGGATGACCAGACAGGAAACAGCCGCTGTCATCGACCGTGCCCTGCAAAATGCAAAGTGGGCTTCCGCTCTTGCGAAATCGCAGTACTCAACCCGCATCCAGCTTGGCTGGCAATACGGCCAGACGGCGGCCCAATACGAGCAGTCGGTTCTCCAAGCTAACGTTACGAGTTTATCCCCGCGCTGGTATTTCTTCGATCCGGCCGGAGCTGTGGCAGACTATACGGATCAGTCCCTCGTGAGCTGGGCAAGCAAAAACAAAAGACAAATTTGGGCGATGGTCGGCAACCGCTCGAATCAGGAAGTGACGCATCAGAATTTGTCCAATGCGACGTACCGCGGTAAAGTTGTCGATCAGCTTACCGGCTATGTGCAGAAGTACGGTTTGAAGGGGCTGAATATTGATTTCGAGAACGTCGCTCCCGCCGACCGTGCTTATATGACCGCTTTTGTCAGCGAGCTTAGCGCGAAGCTGCATAAGGTTGGCGCCGTTGTCTCTGTATGCGTATCGCCTGACCTTGGCAGCGACTGGACGGAAGGCTTCGATTATAAGGCGCTTGGCGCTTCGGCTGACTACATGGTGTTGATGGCTTACGACGAGCATTGGAGCACCAGTCCAATTGCGGGCTCAGTCGCCTCGCTGCCTTATGTGGATTATTCCATTGCCAAGATCCTGGAGGAAGTGCCCGCAAACAAGGTTATTCTGGCGCTGCCTTATTACAATCAAGAATGGGTCACGGATAAGACCGGTAAGGTAACGGCAACAGAATTGACGCTTATTGAGCAAAATAACATCGTGCACAACCGTTCGCTGCTCCCGGCATGGGATGCATCGGTTTCGCAATATACCGCATCGTATCAGCTTAATGGCCTTAAGCATCAGTTCTGGATCGAGGATGGACGTTCGCTTGTCGCCAAATATAAAAAGGCTATGGATTATAACCTGGCCGGCCTTGCCTATTGGTTCATGGGAGGAGCCAGCACCGATATTTACACCAGTCTAAGCAATGCTGAAAGGTTCTATGGGTTAAGCTTTAATTAGCTTATGGATTCATGCTCTTATTTATTTACTCGATTAACAATAAAAGAACGCTTCCCCGTACCATGCGGGGAGCGTTCTTTTTGTTCTGGCGCGATTTCATGATGGGTTCTTTACGTATTCCAGGAACATCCCTTTGAGGATGAGCAGCTGCGGCCTGGATTCGAGATCCGATTCAAAGAGCAGAATGTTGTTCTGAAGCGACAGCTGCCGCGAAAAATGGCCAAAGCTGTTCATGATCGTCGTAAGCGTCTCTTTGATCTGCAGATCCTGGCGGATCGAGCGATCCTCGATGCCGGACTGTACAATAGCCGCGAAATGCAACGAGATCCGCCGATGCAGGGCTACAAACGTCTCCATGTCCTCGACCGGCTTCTGGGAATGGGCAGCGTAGCTGTCGAAGTCGACCATAAATTTGGCGCTAGCGCGGTTATGCTCCTCGATAAGGAAGTCGAATAGCCGTTCCAGCTTGTCCAGACAAGACAGCGGCAGAGCGGCGGTTGCCATAAAGGCGTCATGAATCGGCTGCAGCAGCTTGGTTGCCACTGCAACGATCAGCTTTTCCTTCTTCGGAAAATACCGAAACAGCGTAGCGATGCCGATATTGGCCGCGTCCGCGATATGCTGCATGGTGGTTTTCTCAATGCCCCGGCGGATAAACTCTTGCTCGGCCGCCTCTAGAATCGCCAGCAGCCTCTGCTGTTTGCCGTCGCTCCGTTCTTTCTCGTACCGTTCTTTTGCATCCATTTGTCGTTACCTTTCATTGGCTAAGCAGCCATCAATTATATGGGTATTATAACGATGCCAACTCCTTCTAGGCAAGAAGCATTGCGCCTCGACGAACATGGTGATATAGTTTATATTATAGTGATATACACACTATCATTTTATTATTCGGGGAGAGATGATCCATGAGTCGTCTAGCAGATAAAGTAGCTATTATTACAGGCGCGGGAAGCGGCATGGGCCGTGAGGAAGCATTATTGTTCGCCCGCGAAGGCGCGAAGGTGGTAGCCACCGACATTAATGAAGCCGCGGTGCTTGCCGTTGTGAAGGAGATTGAGGCGGAAGGCGGCGTTGCAACGGCAATCGCGCACAATGTTGCGTCCGAGGAGCAGTGGATCAGCGTCGTTGCAGCGGCGGTAAAAGCCTATGGCCGAATCGATATTCTCGTTAACAATGCGGGTATTTCGTTCGCGGTCGGCATGCTGGATACAACAGTCGAGCAATGGGACAAGGTCATGAATATTAACCTGTCGAGCGTGTTTCTCGGGATGAAGCACGTTGTACCTCATATGCAGGAAAATAACGGCGGTTCGATTGTAAACATCTCTTCGATTGCCGGCATTACCGGGAGTCAAGGCGCTGGCGCTTATACGGCATCGAAGGGCGCTGTCCGCATGCTGAGCAAGGCTGCTGCCGTTGATTACGGCAAGGACAATATCCGCGTCAACTCCGTGCACCCGGGCTTTATCGAGACGCCAATGAGCAAGGAGTTCGTGGGCAACGAGCAAATGCTCGCCTGGTTCCTGTCCCAGACCGCATTGCCGCGCGTAGGACAAGCGGTTGAGGTTGCGAAGGCGGTCCTGTTCCTCGCGTCGGATGACGCATCGTACCTGACCGGCATCGAATTGCCTGTCGACGGCGGCGTGACGGCGAAGTAAAAGAACGGAAATGATAGCGGGCTTAACATTTCTCCCGCGAAGCTTGTCTAAGAACCACGCTGAAGGCGAATAACGCCCGGCGTGGTTCTTTTGCTTGAAGCTATTTTGTGCCATGATATGATTATGCTTACGGAGCAAGACGCTGAAAGGCGGCAGCAATTCTTTTGTATGGAGGTGACGGGGTGTATTCTGATATTCAATTCGCAAGCGACCGGCCGGTATCGATGCAGGTCAAGGATTATATGAAACGGCTGATGCTAACGGGCGCGCTGCAGGCGAATCAGAAACTTCCGTCGACGCGAGAGTTAAGCCTCTTGATGAATGTTGGCCGCAACACCATCGTGACCGCTTATGCGGATCTGGTGGATGAAGGATTCATATACGCCGTAAAAGGCAAAGGCAACTTCGTCGCGCAATCGGCGGGCGGCGTTGCGGCGGAAGAGGGCACCGGCAAACAGCTGGACTGGAGCGAGAGGATCAATGATCTGGCCCGCGCGGCGGAAGAGCATGATCTGATGAAGCATGGCATCCGCGCGAAGCGGGGGGCTATTTCTTTTACGAGCATCGCTCCGGACGAAAAGCTATTCGATCTGCAAAACGTGAAGCGCGCATTCCTCGACCGGATGTCGCTGGAAGGCAACATTATCCTGAATTACGGCTACGCCAAAGGGTATAAGCCCTTAATCGATTTCCTGATGCGTTACATGGAGAACAAAGGCGTCGATCTGGCGGGCAAGGATATGCTCATTACGAACGGTTTTACGGAAGGATTCGACCTTGTCCTGTCGGCGCTTGGGAAGCGCAGCGGACACGCGTTATGCGAGAACCCGACTCACCATACCGCAATTAAAAATTTAAAGATGCACCAATTCGCCATTACGGGCGTAGATATGGAGCCTGACGGCATTAGCCTAGAACAGCTGGAAGAGAAGCTTGGCGGGCAGGAATTCGACCTCGCTTATCTTGTTCCTTCGTACCATAACCCGACGGGGATCGTGATGTCCCACAAGAAACGGGCGGAAACGGTGCGTATGCTGAACGACCGCCGGATTCCGATTATCGAGGACGGCTTTAATGAAGAGCTTCGTTATTCAGGCGCTCATGTGGCTCCTCTGCTCGCTTACGGCGGCAACCGCAATAACGGAACGATTTATTTGGGCAGCTTCTCCAAAATTCTGTTCCCCGGCCTGCGCGTCGGATGGATTCTGGCGGATAAGGAGCTGATCGACTATCTGGAAAGCGTCAAACGCGCGCGCACCATTCATACGTCGACTCTTGATCAATCGCTGCTCTATCAATATCTTCATAATGGCAACTTCGAGAAATATCTGAAGCGTGCGAAGGCGGAATACAAGCGCAAATACGAACTGGCCGTGGAGAGCTGCAAGACGTATCTGCCGCTAAAAAGGCTGTCAGGCGACGGCGGACTTCATTTGTTCGTCGAATTCGGAGAGAGCTTCTCCACCAGGGAGCTGCTGCAGGCCTGCACGGAGCAGGGCGTACTGTTTACGCCCGGCGATATTTTCTACACGGACGGCGGCGGCCGCCATGCGATGCGGCTTGGCTTCTCCCGCGTCTCAGACGAGAATATCGTCATAGGGATCCAAAGGATCGGGGACGCTGCGAAAGCTATGCTCGGGAAGTAATTTGCAGGGAGCAAAGCATATGCTTTCGAAGTAATTTTGCTCGTGAATTTAATATTTGAATCATTCTGTACTCACAAAATTTTCAGGAGGCTTATTAACAACATGATGAAAATCGGCGTTATTATGGGCGGCATTTCGTCCGAGAGAGAAATTTCTTTATTGACGGGGCAAGAAATGATCGCGAATCTGGATCGCGGCAAATACGAAGTTGTGCCGATCGAGATTAACACGAAACGCGACTTGATTGATAAAACGGCCGGTATCGACTTCGCGCTACTCGCCCTTCACGGCAAATACGGCGAAGACGGTACGGTGCAAGGCACGCTGGAATCGCTTGGCATTCCTTACTCGGGCTGCGGCGTGTTGTCGAGCAGCGTAAGCATGGATAAAGAGTTGGCTAAAAAGCTTATCCGTTTCGACGGCATCCTGACAGCCGATTGGATTAACGTCGCCAGCATGGAGGAGCTTGCCGCGGCCAACGTGGAGCGCCTTGGCCTGCCGGTTGTCGTGAAGCCGAATTCGGGCGGCTCGAGCATCGCTACGCGTCTGGTTAAAACGCAGGAGGGGATCGAGGAAGCGGTAGCGGAAGCGTTGAAGTGGGATGACTCCGTTATGATCGAGCAGTTCGTAGGCGGGGAAGAAATCACATGCGCCGTCCTGAACGGCAAGCTGCTTCCAATCGTATCGATTAAAGCCAACTCGGAGTTTTTCGATTTCGACTCCAAGTACCAGGACGGCGGAGCGACGGAAGAAGTGATCGAATTGCCGGCCGACGTGCAAGCCCGCGTCGAAGCGTCTGCGCTTGGCTGCTACAAGTCGTTGAAGTGCAGCGTGTATGCGCGTATTGACATGATTATCGCAAACGGTGTTCCGTACGTTCTGGAAGCGAACACGCTGCCGGGTCTGACGAAGAACAGCTTGCTGCCTAAGGCGGCCAAAGCGGCTGGTATCAAGTTCAACGAGCTGCTTGACTACATCATCGATTATTCTCTTGAGGAACGCAAAGAGAAATAATCGGCCAGGGAGAGGATTAACCATGTTGACGACGAGCACATGGGTGACGCCGCTAGTCCGCGATTTGCCCCCCTCGGGCATTCGCAAGTTTTTTAACGCGGCTGAGGGAAACAAGGAAATCATATCGCTGGGGGTCGGAGAACCCGATTTCGCAACGCCTAAGGCGGCCAGAGAAGCCTGCATCCGGGCGCTTGAGCGGGGCCGGACGATGTATACGCCTAACGAAGGCCTTATGGAGCTTCGGGAGGAGATTGCAGCGTACTTGGACAAAAGCTTTGGAGTCCGCTACGAACCGGCCAAGGAAGTGCTGGTTACGGTAGGCGGCAGCGAAGCGATTGATCTGGCAATGCGGGCGCTTCTCGAGCCCGGCGATGAGATGATTATTCCGGTACCCGGTTATATTGCTTACGCGCCGATCTGCAAGCTGAACGGAGGGGTGCCGGTTGAACTGGAGATGACGGCCGCCCAGTCGTTCAAGCTTACGGCAGATGCGCTCAGGCAGGCGATAACTCCCCGTTCCAAGGTGCTCTTCGTCAACTTCCCTAGCAATCCGACCGGAGCGGTTATGTCCTACGAGGATTGGCTGCCGATTACGAAGCTTGTGGAAGAGCATAACCTCATCGTATTGTCCGATGAGATCTATGCGGAGCTGACTTACGAAGGCAAGCATGTCAGCTTCGCGTCCCTGCCGGGGATGAAGGAGCGGACGGTGGTCATCAGCGGCTTCTCCAAAGCTTTTGCCATGACTGGAATGCGGGTCGGCTACGCTTGCGGCGGTCAGGAGCTGATCGCGGCGATGACCAAGATCCATCAATATACCGCCCTCTGCGCGCCGATTGTTGGCCAGGTTGCCGCGATCGAATGCCTGCGCAGCTGCATGGAGGATAAAGACGAGATGGTAGAGGCGTTTAACCAGCGGCGGCGGATGTTCGTCAAAGGCTTAAGCGAGCTGGGGCTCACATGCCGGGATCCGCAAGGAGCGTTTTACGCTTTCCCGTCCATCGCTGCGACCGGGCTCGGCTCGGAGCAATTCGCTACGCGGCTGCTGCAGGAAGCGAAGGTAGCGGCAGTGCCCGGCTCGGTATTCGGCCGGGGCGGCGAGGGCTTTATCCGCTGCTCTTACGCTTCCTCGACTTCGAATCTATCGGAAGCTCTGGAGCGCATCGGCCGCTGGATGCGGACGGCGATGTAAAGTGTAGCCTCGGGGCTGTCTCTTGAGCGGCAGGCTGGCAATAGGCCAGCCTGCCGCTTTTGCGTAGCTGCTTAGGTGCACGATGATGCTGTAAGGGGATGCAGTATGCTGGACTGGAAATGGGTATACCCTGTGCTGGGCGTGTATGCTGCACGAAATGCAGCATACACGCCCGATATCGCGCTCCGGTGGTGCACCGTTTCATTGCATGCGTCTGAGCTGGCGTCTCGGGAATGCAGAATGCAAACCAGTGAAGCCCCAGAGTGCCATATCCTGCACAGAATGCAGCATATACGCCCGATATGGTGCTCCGGAGCATCGTATGCTGCACGGAATGCAGTATACTAGGCCCGGTTTGGCTCATTTAGGCTGTTTCGGACGGAATATCCTGCATATCGTGCAGTATAATCGGGCCGTCTAGCGAAAATGCAGCAATATACTGCAAAACGTGCAGTAGGGGCTTGACCGCCGGCGTGCAGGCAGCGTCTATGCGCACTAGTAAACAGGTTATTTCGACGAATCAGTCCTCTCGGGCTGGTAAGCCGGAATAACCTGTTTTTGCATCTATAGCAGCGGTTATTTGCAGAATACGGAGCAGGTATGATAGGTTGGAGAAACAGAGTTTAGTTGGAGAGTTGGTGATTGTATGCCTATCCATATCGGGCTTGCGGGCTGGGGGGACCAGGACGCGCTGTACGGCCCAAATGTCAAAGCGAAGGACCGGCTGAAGGAATATGCGAAGCATTTCCCGCTGGTCGAGGTGGACAGCAGCTTCTACGCGATACAGCCTCCGGAGAGGTTCGCCAAGTGGACGGAAGAGACGCCGGAGTCGCTGCATTTTATCGTCAAGGCTTACCAAGGAATGACCGGACATCAGCGTGGTCCTGCGGCAGCAGCGGCGGCTAATGATCCGGACGGCACGTTTGCGGCTTTTCGCGAATCGATTATGCCGGTGATGGAAGCGGGGCGCCTGAGCGCGGCTCTGTTCCAGTACCCGCCGTGGTTCGACTGTACCCGGGACAACGTACGTATTCTGCGGGAAACGAAGCGCCGGATGGAAGGGATCCCCGTCGCGCTCGAGTTCCGTCATCAAAGCTGGTTCACCGAGGAATACCGGGAGCGTACGCTGGACTTCATGCGCCGGGAGGGCTGGCTGAATAGCGTATGCGACGAGCCGCAAGCGGGCTTAGGATCGATACCAACCGTGCTTGAGGTGACGGATGCCTCCATGACGGTTGTCCGGTTCCACGGCCGTAACGCCGGCGGCTGGAACCAGGGCGGAGCGCCGAACTGGCGGGATGTCCGCTATCTATATCGTTATAACGAGGACGAGCTGCGGCAGTGGGCAGGGTATCTGGAGCAGCTGCAGCAGCAAAGCGAGCATATTTGCGTGATCTTCAACAATAACTCCGGCGGCGATGCTGCGGACAACGCGAAGCAGATGATGGCGCTGCTCGGCCTGCTAAGGCCGGATGGCAAGGACCCGCTGGAACCGCTCGAATTACCGCCGCAATATGAGCAGCTTGATCTTTTCTAAACACACTAGCCATAAAGGAAAGTATGAAAGAGGCAGTCCCTTGAAAAATAGAAAAACGCTGTACATCCTCACGATTGCCGTATCTATCGCTTTTATCGGATATACGACCTATATGAACTTTATCTACGACCCCGAAGCGAGCCGCTTCCTGCGTCATAAGACCGGATTGAAGCATGTGTCGCTGTGGCTGACCATTATGGATGTGCATATTGCGGCGGCTTGCGCGGCCATGATTGCCGGACTTGTTAACTTCTCCAGACGGATCAGAGAGAGAAGCGCCAAGCTGCATCGAGCTCTCGGCTATACTTACGTGCTGGCGGTGGCCATCGTTGATCTAACCTCCGGCTACATGGCTCCGTCCTCTACGGGCGGAAGAGTGAACAGTATTGCGTTTAATTTTATCAATATGATTTGGCTTGTTATCACGGTGGTTGCGGTTGTGAAAATCCGAAAAGGAAAAGCCGCGGAACACCGCAAATGGATGATTCGAAGCTATGTTTTCGTATTCACTAATTTGTTCACCCACCTGATTACCGCAGCCCTGCATAACGGAATCGGGATGGATTATACGGTAAGCTATACGATCGCCATTTACAGCACGATTGTGCTGCTGCTTTTGCTCGCGGAGCTTGTGATCAGGCAATTAAAAATAGACCCGGAAAGGCCATGAAGCTGGCTGGACCGGGTCTGTTTGTTAGCTCCTTATGCTCTAAGCATTCCCATCGCATCATAGGTGCCAAGAATGGACATACGGGTAAGCTGCAGCGCCATATGGCGGGAGGAGTAGACCATTTGCTGCTCCAGCCATTTGCGCGCCATGTGGAAGGTCGAGAAGCTGATATAATCAAGCAGCAGATCAAGCGGAACGGCCTGCTTCTGGTCCATGCTGAGCGCCGTAATGCGGGTGTAGAAGGTATCGCGGATGACGCCGAGCAGGGAAGCCGCATAATCGGCACCGGCTGCTGCCGGATTAATCCTGGTCAGAAGAACGCGGTAGAACGCTTCATTTTCCTCGACGTGGCTGAACAGAAGGACAAAGAAAGGATCGGGCGCGTTAAAATCCGGTATGTAAGCTTCATTTCGGTCTGCATCAATAAGTGCGGTTAGCTGAGTTAATTTATCCTTCACCATATGATCGAGCAAATCGAATTTGTCGCTGTAATAGGCGTAAAAGGTAGAACGGTTTACGTTGGCCCTCTCCGTTATATCCTTGATGACAATTCCCTCGATATCCTTCTCCAGCAGCAAGGCCAGAAACGCCTCCGAAATAAATTGCTTGGTCCTTGCGATTCTTCGGTCCGTGATCAATTGGTTTTGTTGGACAGACATGCCTCATTTCCCTCCAATCAGACATTTTTGATAAAAGTGTCGGATATCCAACTTCCAAGCAAACAAGAGAGGGCTGAAGCTTGCTTAAAGCCAGCCAGACAATTGTGTGCGGTTTGTGCGGATATCATTTTCAAATCCTACAAAATGGTCAAAAGTGTTGATTTCACAACGTTTATGGCGTAAATAACGGTTGCTGCAAAATGATTATTAGCTATCATAATAAACAAAGCCGATTAAATCAATTGGGATAGTAAAAATTTTATATTCAAGATGAAAAGGGGAGGTTCGCTTGCGAGGAGAGGCTTTTCTTCAAAGCTTAAATGACGGCCGGAAAATATGGCTGGACGGCACCCAGGTGCAAAACGTGCCGGCGCATGCGGCATTCAAGGGAACGCTTGATACGATCCGGCAGCTGTTCAATATGCTGGATAATCCCGCGGTCCAAGGCAGCGTCGGTTACAAAGTGGAGAGTACCGGGCGTTATGCCCACAGCTCCTTCCTTGTTCCTTACACGCGGGAGCAGCTTGCGCAGCGCAGCGGCTCCTTCAACCGCTGGTCGCAGGAAACGCATGGCATGATGAGCCGCTTGTCGGACTATGCCAGATCGCTTGTTACCGGCTGGTACGCTGCCAGGGATGAACTCGGTCAGCTGGATCCGTTATTCAAGGAGAAAATTACTCGTTACTACGAGGAGGCCCGTGACAAGGATTTGTTCCTGACGACGGCGATTATCGATCCGCAGATCGACCGCTCCAAAAATTTGGACGATGACCGGATCGCCGAGCGTTTCCTGCATGTCGTAAAGGAGACAAGCGAAGGGATTGTTGTACGCGGTGCGAAGATGATTGCGACGGGCGCGCCCTATACGCATGATTTTATCATCTCGTCCTTCCTGAAGTTTGAGACGGCGAACCGGAGCCATGCGCATGTGCTGATCGTGCCGGCCAATTCGCCGGGACTGCATATCGTGTGCAGGGAATCCTTCGCAAGCGTTAGCGAGCGGAACCATCCGCTTAGCGCGAATTACGACGAGATGGACGCGGTGCTC
This sequence comes from Paenibacillus glycanilyticus, assembly GCF_051200795.1. NCBI lineage: Bacteria > Bacillati > Bacillota > Bacilli > Caryophanales > Paenibacillaceae > Paenibacillus > Paenibacillus glycanilyticus. The sequence continues at coordinate 5,786,802 of NZ_CP195155.1, read as the reverse complement.
TTCTTCGACGATGTGCTGATTCCTTGGGAACGGGTGCTGCTGTACGGCGACGCGCAGAAGGTGCTGACCCTGCGGGCCAACAAAACAGCCAATGCGCTAGCGTTCCATCAGAACATCGTCCGCTATGTCGCCAAGCTGGAGTTTGTCACCGGCGTGGCCTTTGCCGTTACCGAATCGATTGGCGCGCAAGGCTTCCTGCATGTGCAGGAGAAGCTAGGCGAGCTGCTGACGCAGATCGAAGTGATTAAAGCGCTTGTTATTGCATCGGAGGCGCAGGCGAAGCCGGATAAATCGGGCGTGCTTGTGCCGGAGATGTCTTACATCGATACCGCGCGCAATATCGGGACGAAATTTTATCCCCGCGCGATCGAGATTTTGCAGCAGGTGGGCGGGGGCGGCTTCGTTCAGGCGCCATCGGGCATCGAAGACTTCTATGGCCCGCTGGCGGACCTGATGCACAAATATTACGAAGGCGCGACGGTCAGCGCGGAGAAAAAAGTGCAGCTGCTCAAGCTGGCCTGGGATCTCATCGGCAGTCCGCTTGGATCGCGGCATGAGCTGTACGAACGGTTTTACGCGGGCGATCCCGTACGCGGCTATGCGAATCAGTTCCTAAGCTTCGATAAGGAGCGTCTCACCGCACCGGTATGGGGTTTACTTAAGAAGGCAAGCAAGGACGGCAAGACGCTGGTGTAGGATTTGAGTTCGGAAAATGGATGGAGGATGAGAACAATGGAATTATTCTGGTTTATTCCCACGCATGGCGATGGACGATACCTCGGTACAAGCGAAGGGGCAAGAGCGGTCACGTACAGCTATTGCAAGCAAATCGCGCAGGCTGCCGATGAGCTGGGTTACGGCGGCGTTCTGCTGCCAACCGGCAAATCCTGCGAGGATGCCTGGATTGTCGCTTCGACGCTTGTGCCCGTAACGGAACGGCTGAAGTTTCTGGTAGCCGTTCGTCCCGGCTTAACGCTGCCGACGGTAGCGGCGCGGATGTCGGCTACGCTCGACCGATTTTCCAAAGGCAGACTGCTCATTAACGTTGTAGCGGGCGGCGATCCGGTAGAACTTGCCGGCGACGGTTTGTTCCTTGACCACGACACGCGTTATGAATTGACGGATGAATTCCTTCATATCTGGCGCAAGGAGCTGGAAGGCGAAAGCGTTGACTTCGAAGGAGAACATCTGAAGGTGGAAGGCGGCAAGGTGCTCTATCCGCCCGTGCAGAAGCCTTATCCTCCGCTTTATTTCGGCGGTTCGTCGGAAGCGGCAATGGACGTGGCGGCCGATCATGTGGACGTCTACCTGACCTGGGGCGAGCCTCCGGCAGCGGTTAAGCAGAAGGTCGAGAAGATGCGCGGGCTGGCTGCGGCCAAAGGACGCCAGCTGAAATTCGGCATCCGGCTGCATGTCATTGTCCGTCCGACGGAAGAAGAGGCATGGCGTGCGGCAAACGAGCTTATTGAAAATCTGGATGAAGAGACCATTGCGTCGGCGCAGAAGATATTCGCGCGCATGGACTCGGAAGGGCAGAAACGGATGAGCCAGCTGCATAACGGCGACCGTTCGCGGCTTGAGATCAGCCCGAATCTGTGGGCGGGCATTGGCCTTGTGCGAGGCGGGGCGGGAACGGCTCTTGTCGGCAGCGCCGAGCAGGTTGCGGAGCGGATCAAGGAATACGCGGAGCTGGGGATCGAGACGTTTATTTTATCCGGTTACCCGCATCTGGAAGAGGCATACCGGACAGCCGAGCTGCTCTTCCCATTGCTGCCGCTGACGAAGCGGAGCGGAGAAGGCGACCGTGCTTTCATCAGTCCGTTTGGCGAAATGATTGCAAACAACGAGCTTCCCGGACGCGCGCCGAAGGCAGAAGCGGCTGTTTCCGGCAAATAAGGGCAAAGGGGATTGGAAGATGAGCGCAATTGAATTTGGCTATTGGGCCCCCCTCGAAGACGGCGGGCTGCTGGCGACAAAGCTGCCGCAGCGGACCAGCTCCTCCTTTGAGGCGAATATCCGGTATGCGGAGCAGGCGGAGCGCACGGGCTTTGATCATATGCTGCTGCCAACCAGGTTCGTAGCCAGCAGCGATTCGGAGAATCAGTGGGAATCTCTTACCTTCGCGGCGGCGCTTGCGGTGAAGACGCAGAAGCTGGGGCTGATTGTTGCGGTGGCCTCGGGTCTTATTCCTCCCGCGATTGTAGCGAAGATGCTGACGACGATTGATCATCTAAGCGGCGGCCGGGCAGCGATTAACGTTGTAAGCGGCTGGCTGAAGGATGAATACATCGCGCTTGGCCAGCCTTGGCTGGACCATGACGAGCGGTACCGCCGCTCGGAGGAGTTCATCCGCGTGCTGCGCGGGCTGTGGACGGAAGATCAGGCAACCTACGCGGGAGACTTCTTCCGGCTGCGACAAGCGGATTTCAAGCCTAGACCGGTGCAAGTGCCGGGACCAACCATCTACCAGGGCGGCAATTCGAAAGCGGCGAAGCAGATGGCCGGACGCGTATCGGACTACTATTTTATGAACGGCAATACGCTCGAAGGGCTTAAGAAACAGATCGATGAGGTCAAAGGTTATGCCGCCGATAACAATCGCGAGATCAAGTTTGGCGTGAATGCCTTCGTCATCGTGAGGGATACGGAAGAGGAGGCGAAGCAGGCGCTTCGCGACATTATTTCGAATGCCGATTCGGCAACCGTAGAAGCCTTCCGCGAGCAAGTCAAGCATGCCGGACAGTCGGCAGGCGACCGCGACGGCATGTGGGCGAATTCCACGTATGAGGATTTAATTCAGTTCAACGACGGCTTCAAGACCGGGTTGATCGGGACGAAGGAGCAAGTGGCGAGGCGCATTCTCGAATTGAAGGAGATCGGCATCAACCTGGTGCTGACAGGGTTCCTGCATTATGACGAAGAGCTGGCGTTATTTGGGGAGCAGGTCATCCCGCTTGTGCGTCAGCTCGAGCTGGAAGAGAGCGTCAGCGTAATAGGCCGGTAATACCGGCGCGCGTGAACAATGGAATAAAGATAGATCCGATCGGACGACCGAAGGCTCTCTCCTATCCTTTTGCAGGAAAACGCGGGAAGTCTTTTTTTTGTTGTCTATTAACGATCGGGAGGAATGGAATTTATGAGTTCATTGGAAAAAGAAACGGTGTCAAACCCGAGGGCTTTAGAGCCAAGGCGAAAGCTGACTTTGGTTGATGCCATTGGCTCAACCTTGGCGCAAATGGCGCCCGCTGCGGCTATTTATTACGGTCTTCCGGTTATCTTCCTGGCGACAGGCATCGGTTCGCCGCTTACGCTGCTCTTATCGGCCGTGGCGATTATTATCGTCGGGCTCAGCCTAACCCGTTTTTCGGCCAAACATCCATCCAGCGGCTCGCTGATCAAATATATCGGCATGTCGTTTGGAGGAGTGACGGGTACGGCTTCTTCTATCGTGTTTATCGCGGGTACCGTGTTCCTGGCCGCATCGGCTTTTATCGAGCTTGGCGGCTGGACCGCGGACTCGCTGGCGTTATACGGCATTCATATTCATTGGGCGATCCCGACGGTCGTCCTTGGCGTCCTGATCTGGGGACTGACGATTATCGGCATCGATCGCTCGACCAAAATCGCAAGCATCGCGCTTATCATCGAAGTGCTTGTGCTGCTTGGCGTGTCGGTCTATATCCTGCTTGATCCGCCTAACGGATTATCGGCTAAGCCGTTTGTCCCTTCATCGGTAACGGAAGGTCTTGCGGGCGTGGGGCTTGGATTCCCGCTGGCCATCTACTTGTTCATCGGCTTCGAGAATTCGGCTGCGCTGGCGGAAGAAACGCAAAATCCAAAGCGCAACGTCAAACGTGCCGTACTGGTCAGCATCGCGATTATGACGGTGTTCTATCTGCTTGTCAGCTATGCCGTTATCGCGGGCTTTGGCAACAACAACGAGGAGCTCGTGAAAAGCTCGAATCCTTTCATGACGCTGGCAGACCGTTATTTGGGCGATTTCTCGTTCCTTGCGGTTATCGCCGGTTTTACGAGTATCGTCGGCATGACGATTGCTTGCCTGAACGGCTTCTCGCGGATCGCCTTCAACTCGGCACGCGAAGGGCTGATCACGGTAAAGCTCAGCGCGGTCTCCAAATGGCAGACGCCTGCCGGCGCTTTGTCGCTTCTGAGCGGCCTCGGAATCGTATTCGCGCTGCTGTTCGGCTTTGCCGGCGATACATGGGTAACCGGCTTCGGGTACCTCGGAACGATCGGCACGATTCCTCTGCTGCTTATTTATGCGCTGCTTAATATTGCGGTTATCGTGTATCCGAACGAAGAGCTGAACGTATTCCAGCGCTACGTGCTTCCGGTGCTTGGCGTCATCAGCATCGCGCTTCCGATCTGGGCGATGATTCAGCCCGGTCAGCCGAAGCCGGTCAGCTACTTCCCTTGGGTCATTTTTGCTATCGTCCTCATCAGCCTGGCTTATGCCTGGTTCCGTGTAAAACGCGATCCCTCGCTTCCAGCCCGCGTTGGCGCGGCAGCCGAGCCAACCGGAGAATACGAAGCGAAAGCATCATCGATATAAAAGGTTATAAAACGAGTGATTAAGGAGGGTATTTGTATGGCAACTGTTGCAGCACAGCCGGATTACGGGCAGCTTGTCGCTTCCATCCGGGAAACCGTTGACGAAGTGATTCGCCCGAATGCGGAACGGATTGACAGAGAGGGCGTATTTCCCTCGGAAAATTTGCAGGCTTTAGCGGACAAAGGCTGGAACAGCCTGATCATCCCAACTGACTATGACGGACTAGGGCTGGACTATACCGCTTTTGCGCTGGCCGCGGAGGAGATCGGCAAAGGCTGCCCTTCCACTTCCCTGATTTATGTCATGCATGTCGGCGCGGCGCAGACGCTGGTGTATTACGGCACGGAGGATCAGAAGCAGCGCTGGCTGAAGCCGGTCCGCCGGGGCGCGATCGGAACTCATTCGATGAGCGAGAAGGCAACGGGCGGGCATACCTGGTTCAACTTAAGCGAAGCGAAACGCGACGGCGAGGATTATATTTTGGATCTGGAAAAATCGTTCACGACCAGCGGCGGCCATGCCGACTTCTACGTGCTGCAGACTCGTACGCCGGGCGCGCAGCAGCCGACGGATCTCAGTTACTTTATCGTCGACGGCAAGGATCCGGGAATTACGGCCGGCCCTTGGGAAGCGCTTGGCGTACGCGGCAACCAGAGCGGTCCGCTGAAGCTGGACAATGTCCGCGTACCGCGTGCCGATCTGCTTGTCGGAGAGAACCGGGCGATTGAGATTGCGTTTAACGGCGTAGATCCGCTCTACCTTCTTGGCATCGGTTCTGCTTGGATCGGGGTTGCTTCGGAGGCATTGTCTATCGTGGTAGAACGGGTAAAAAGAACGGTGCACCGCGACTTCAACCGGAGTCTCGCGGACTATCAGGTCATCCGACAGCAGCTGGCGAACGCAAAGATTGGACTTAGCGCGCTGAAGCCTTGGCAGCTGTCGCTTGCCGAGAAGTATAACCGTTACGAAGCCGAGGGCCGGCCGCTTGGCGAGCTGTGGTATGAAGCGACGGAGTTCAAGATTCATGCCACGGAGGTCGCGAACCAGGTCGTCTCCGTTGCCATGGATGTAACAGGCGGCTACGGGTACAAAAAAGGCACCATCGAGCGGCTGTACCGTGACGTGCGGGCAGGTCTCGTGCTTGCGCCGTCCAACCATCTGGCACGCGAGTTAGTCGGTAAAGAGCTTGTTGGCCAGCCTCCCGAGCTGTTCACGCAAGGCGGAGAGTAGACGTTGAGGAGGATGCTGCATGACAACTAGTACGGCTCTGGATTATTTAACTGCTGCAAGGGAGCTTGCGGACCGCTTCCGCGAGGACGCCGCTGAACGCGACAAGGAAGGCGGCACGCCAAAGTTGCAGCGCGATTGGATCCGGGAGAGCGGACTCCTGAAGCTGCTTATTCCGGCCGAATACGGCGGCTATGGCGGGCAATGGTCCGACGTTCTTGGCGTTGTACGCGAGTTTGCGAGGACGGATGCGGCCTTGGCGCATGTATACGGCTATCACTTTCTCTGCCTGATCGCGCCTCATCTGGCCGGTACGGAGGAGCAAAAGCGGTATTTCTACGAAGTAACCGCCACGAATGACTATTTCTGGGGCAATTCCTCCAATCCGCTTCAGAAGACCATTATCGGCGAGAAGTCGGAAGACGGCGTAATCGTTAACGGTTCAAAAGGCTTCAGCTCCGGCTCGCCGGATTCGGATCTGCTTGCGATTTCCTGGAACGACAGCGTGACCGGCGACTATTACGAGGGGATTATTCCTTCCGGCCGCGAAGGCGTTGAGATCATAGACGATTGGGACAACATGGGCCAGCGCCAGACCGGCAGCGGCACCGTGAAATTTCATAATGTGCGGGTAGAGCCGCATGAAATACTCGAGACGCCGTATGCGGGCCAGACGGTTTTCTCCACGCTTGTTCCGCAGCTGTCCCAAAGTATTCTGGCGAGTATTTTTATCGGCAGCGCGGCAGGAGCCTTGGAAGAAGCAAAAGCGTATACGCTGGAGCATGCGCGGCCTTGGTACACCTCCGGGCTAGAGCGGGCTTCGGAGGAGCCTTCAACCTTAAGCCGTTACGGCGAGTGGTGGGCGGACTATCAGGCGGCGCTTGGTCTCGTAGAGAAATCGGACCGTCTGCTTGATGCCGCTTGGGCAAAGGAAGAAGCATTAGGCGAGGTTGAACGCGGCGAGCTGGCGGTCTTTGTTGCTGCGGCGAATGTGCAGGCCGGCAAGATGGCGCTTGAAGTGACCAGCCGGATTTTCGAAGTGATGGGGGCAAGGGCAACGGGGTCAAAGTTCGGCTTCGACCGGTTCTGGCGCAATGTGCGGACCCACACGCTCCATAATCCGGCGGAGTTCAAGCTTCGGAATGTGGGCAATTGGTATTTAACCGGCACGGCGCCGGTTCCCGGCTTTTATTCCTAAAGGGCTAGAATAGGCAGATAGATTCGAACATAGAGTTTTCAGCTATCATTCGAAGGAGAGTGGGTATGATGTCGTTACAATTTGCTTATTGGGTACCTAACGTAAGCGGAGGGCTTGTTATTTCCGAAATTCCGCAAAAGACCGGCTGGTCCTTTGAAGATAACGTCCGCTACGCGAAAGCCGCAGAAGAAGCGGGCTTTGACTTTGCCTTGCTTCAGACGCGGTTCGTCGCAAGCTACGGCGCAGAGAATCAGCTCGAGGCGATTACGCTGGCTTCCGCTTTGGCTGCGGTAACCAGCAAAATCAAGCTGATTGCCGCTGTACTGCCTGGGTTATGGCATCCCGGGACGGTTGCGAAGATGCTGGCCACCATCGATCAGATCAGCCATGGACGCGCTGCGGTTAACGTGGTCAGCGGCTGGTTCAAGGGAGAGTTCCACAGCTACGGCGAGCCTTGGCTCGATCATGACGAACGCTACCGCCGCTCGGAGGAGTTTATCCGCGTCCTGAGAGAAATGTGGACGGAGCACGAAGCAAGCTTCCGCGGCGACTTTTACCGGTTGAACCAGGCTCCCCTGAAGCCGAAGCCGGCGGCAGCCCTTCCGGTCTTCCAAGGCGGGAACTCGGCTGCAGCGCGCCGGATGGCGGCAAAAGTATCGGATTGGTATTTCATGAACGGCAATACGACAGAGGGCTTCAAGGCGCAGATTGACGAGCTGAAAGCGGCAGCGGCGGCCAATGGCCGCGAGCTGAAGTTCGGGGCAAACGCGTTTGTAATCGTGCGCGACACGGAAGAGGAAGCGCGCCAGGTGCTGCGCGACATTGTGGAGTATGCGAATCCGGAGGCGGTGGAGGGGTTCCGCAGCCAGGTCGGCTTTGCGGGCAAAGCCTCGCCGGAGCGGGAGGGCATGTGGGCGAATTCGGATTTTTCCGACCTTGTCCAGTACAATGACGGCTTCAAGACGGGGCTGATCGGAACGGCGGAGCAGGTGGCAGACCGCATTATCGAGCTGCGAAAAATCGGCGTTGATCTGATCCTGACCGGCTTCCTGCATTACGAAGAGGATATCAGGGCGTTTGGCGAGAAGGTAATCCCGCTTGTCCGCGAGAAAGAAGCGGCACTCGGACTGGCAGCATCGGCCGCACTGTAAGGAATATAGAGACTGGAGCATACGTTGAGCTCCGGTCTTTTTTCTTTTTTATGCGAAATGAAACTAATCCTCCGGCTGCATTGTCTAATGTCTGAGAGGTGAAAAATTTGGAAAATAGCTATTGGCGTTATATGGACTGCATGGATGCCGCCGGACTAAGAGAGCTGATGGATTCGTACGGCCAGGATGTATGGAATCTGGCTTATGTCATCACGCGCAGGCATGATCTGGCGGATGATGTAACGCAGGATGTGTTTCTGAAGGTCTATCAGTCTATTGCCTCGTTCCGCGGAGCTTCTTCGATCCGAACCTGGCTGCTCTCCATGACTAGAAATACGGCTATTAATTATAAAAGAACGGCCTTTATGCGCCGGGTGCTGCTTGTCGGCAGAAGCGCTTCCCATGACGGGGAAAGTCCGTCTGCGGAGCAGGAAGCTTTAAGGCTGGCTTTCACGTCCGAGCTGTGGAATGCCGTTCTGGAGCTGCCCGTTAAGCTGCGGGAGGTGCTGGTCCTCCATGCGAAATACGAGCTGACGACAAAGGAAATCGCTGACGCGCTTGGCCTCCCGGAGGGGACGGTCAAAACGAGACTGTCGAGGGCGCGCAAGCGGATGAGCAGCAGTTGGAAGGGGAGTGCCGCGTATGAATGAGAAGCAGCCGGAATGGTACCGTGAGTTGCGGCGAGGACCGCATGTCCAGCAGACTTTTACGAGGGAGAAGAAGGAAGCGATTGTGCGCCAGGCGGAAGCGATCGATCGTGGGGAGAAGAGAAAAAGACCTGGCCTGGTTCGTTTATCGTGGGCTGCCGTGTCTTTTATTGTTATAGTCGTGATTGTTGCCGTTGCGTTCCGGGAGGACGTTGGAGCACCTGGAGGAAACGGGGGAAAAGGGTTGGCGCCTGATCCGGGTTCGTCAGTGACGCCATCGCCGGATGCTTCGCCAAGTTCTACTCCAATACCAAAGGGGCAATATTTCGTTATCCCGTCCAGGCAGGACGGTTATCTGAAGGATGCCTTGCCGTTCTCGACGGAAGAGGTCAAGAAAATTTGGGTGAAGGAAACGCTGATACCTCAAGACCGTATGTATGTTATTCTGCAAAATCTGAATGGGCTTGAGATGACGAAAGCAGCTTCGGCTGATAAGACGTTAAGCGAGGAGAGCTTAATCCGTTTCGAAACGGCTGATTCGGTGTACAGAATCCCGTACGATGTGAACACAAACGAGTATCTTTTAGGCGGACGCCGTTATTATGCGGATGATCAGGTGATGCTGCTGATGCATGGCATCCTGCAGCCGGACTCGAAGCTGGCGCAGCTTGACCGGATGTTCGAGCAGGCTCGGCTGGAAATGGAAAGCCACGAAGGCGGGATTGACGATAGCTTCTCTTATAAAGGAGAAAGGCTGACCGTAGCCAACAAATCTTATAACGAGTGGGAGCAGCTGCTTCTGCTCAGAAGCAGCGTTCAGCCGACTCAACTCGGCCATTATTATGAGGATGCCATTCAGGCAGTAGGCACTGTAGCCGAATATAGCGACGGAGTTATGCAGCTCAACCGGAGTATCGTGTTTCTGGACAGCAATCATGCGACACAGGACGGTCTTGCCGTCGGCATGCCGAAGGAAGAGGTTATGCAGAAGCTTGGCAAGCCGAATTTGCAGCTGGATTCCAAGTGGAGCTACAAAATTGGCGACTATTTGAAATTCCATCTTTATTTTGACCACAATAAGATTAGGTACATCGAGCTCAGTCAGCCTCTGTAACTTACGGGATGAGGAGAGATGGGGATGAGAAAAAGGATTCTAACCGCTGTTGTTGTAACGGTTGGCGCGCTTTTGCTGGCCTCTTGCGAGGACGGCAAGTCATCGGTCAAAACAGGCGGTACGCAGGTATCGGGGGGGCAGACTCCCTACAAAGTTGTGGCCGAGAAGCTGCGGGCACCGTGGGTAATCGCTTTTGACGGCGATGCGATCTATGTCAGCGAGAGGGACGGCAATGTCGTGCGGGTTGCCGAAGGCAAGTCGACGAGAATGCCGGTCCATTTCAATAAGAACGTGCATGCCCAAGGAGAAGGCGGTTTTCTGGGGTTTGTGCTTGCTCCGGATTTTCAGGCTTCGAAGGAGGCTTTTGCTTACCACACGTATGAGGAAAACGGGAAAATCTTAAACCGAATTATTGTGCTTAAGCTGGAGAAGGATGCCTGGGTAGAATCGAGGGCGCTGCTTGAAGGCATTCCGGGCTCGTTTAATCATGACGGCGGCCGGATGGCGATTGGACCGGACGGTTTGCTGTACGTGACGACCGGAGATGCCGGTCAGGAGGAATTGGCACAGGACAAGAATAGTCTGGCCGGCAAAATCCTCCGGATGAAGCTGGACGGTTCGATCCCGCCGGGCAATCCTTTTCCGGATTCTTATGTGTACTCCTACGGGCACCGGAATCCGCAAGGGCTTGCCTGGAGCAGCTCGGGCATGTTGTTCGTCGCGGAGCACGGGCCATCGGGCAATCCTGGGGGACATGACGAGATCAACAGTATCGTGCCTGGGGGCAACTACGGCTGGCCGGTTGTGATTGGCGGGCAGCACCGGGAGGGCATGATTGATCCGGTCTATCATACGGGCGAGGATACGATTGCTCCTTCGGGCATAGCGATGGAATCGGGCAATAATCTGCTGGTGGCCACCCTTCGGGGAGAAAAGCTCTTGAGGTACAATACGCTGACGAAAAAGATATCCACCGTGCTCTGGAACGAAGGCAGGCTGCGGGATGTACGCGTTCATGACGGCGATATCTATGTCATAACGAATAATACGGATGGAAGAGGGACACCATCTGATAAGGATGACCGGCTGCTGCTATTGGCGAAATAAGGCTGTTGACAGGAAACCATTTGGTTTCCTATAATGAAAAACGAAACCAAATGGTTTCCTAATTAAATGTGACGACAGGTTACTTTAGAAAATAATCGGAGGTATGAATCATGAGCAACGGAGTAAACACATTGCCTGACGTACGTCAGACGGTTCAAGTAAATGCACCAATTGAAAAGGTATGGAATGCGGTATCCACGAGAGAGGGAGTCTCGGCCTGGTTTATGGCTCCAAGCGAAAGCTTTAAGCCGGAGGTAGGCAACGAATTCCATCTGGAAGCCGGCCAGTTCGGCCAGTCTCCTTGCAAAGTAACGGAGGTTGATCCTCCGAACCGTCTGACCTTCAACTGGGGCAAGGACTGGACGCTGACCTTCGAATTGAAGGAGCTGGAAGGCGGTAAAACCGAATTTACGCTTATTCACGGCGGCTGGGATGCGGACAAGGTTACCGAGTTCAACCAACCGCATCCGCAAGTGCGCGAGCATATGGCCGGCGGTTGGGCTGGCATCGTGAAGAAGTTTGCAAGCTATGTCGAAGGACAATAATCTCGCTTCCGAGCCCAAGCATGACGTCTTCCAAGCGATTGCCGATCCAACCCGCCGCAGCCTGCTGCAGCTGTTAGTCGATCAGGAAATGCCGGTCAACGTCATTAGCGGCCATTATTCCATGAGCCGGACCGCCGTATCGAAGCATCTGCGCGTGCTGGCGGAAGCGGGCCTTGTGAAGGAGCGCAAGGTAGGGCGCGAGACGCGATACCGGCTGGAGCCGGAACCGCTGCTCGAGCTGAAGCGCTGGCTCAGCTACTACGAACGGTTCTGGGAGAACAAGCTGCAGGCGCTCAAGCGCTTTGTCGAAGAAGACATGCCGGCGGGCGAACCGTCAGGTCCGCTTAAGGTGATTGAAGGCAAACCCCAAGATTAAAAGAAGCCGCGATTGGACGAGCTTAGGCTCGGGCCGGTCGCGGCTTTTTTTGCGTTGCCTTGGTTGGCGGGCCTCGCTATTCTTAAGGGTAGAGTGGAGCCGGTGATCCGGCACGCTTCTCAAGCTGCCGCGTTATGGAAAGTTTTCGCTGCATACTGGAAATCAACAAGCCTGCTGGCTTACAATAGACGGGATAAGTGAGCGGCTTAAGGTGGTTAGGCCGGTCGGGTGATAATTCTTAAGATTATGCTTTCGAAGCAAGAATCATCACGACAGGCCTTTATTAGACCAGTCTTGGTGATAATTCTTTAAGATTATGCTTTCGAAGTAAGAATCATCACGACAGGCCTTTATTAGGCCAGTCTTGGTGATAATTCTTTAAGATTATGCTTTCGAAGTAAGAATCATCATAATCGACCATTGGAGGTCGATTGGGTGATAATTCTTTTTAGGAGTGAGCGTTTTGCGTAAAATCATGTTTACAGGCGGAGGATCGGCAGGGCACGTAACGGTTAACCTGGCTTTGATCCCCCATTTTATACAAGAAGGCTGGTCGGTGGACTACATAGGCTCGGAAACTGGCATCGAGAAGCAGCTCATCGAGCCTCTTCAGAATGTGCGCTATCACGGCATCGCAACGGGCAAGCTGCGCCGTTATCTGGATTGGCAGAACGTAAAGGACCCGTTCAAGGTTATCAAGGGCGCCTTTCAGGCTTACCGCATCATTAAGAAGCAAAAGCCCGACGTGTTGTTCTCGAAGGGCGGCTTCGTATCCGTTCCGGTCGTGATTGGCGCGCGGCTGAACAAGGTGCCGGTGCTCATCCATGAGTCCGACTTAACCCCAGGCCTCGCGAACAAGATCGCGATTCCTTTTGCGGCGGGCGTGTGCACGACCTTCCCGGAGACGCAGCAGCATTTGCCGGCCGGCAAATCGCATTACGTGGGAGCGGTTATTCGGGATCAGCTCAAAGCAGGCGACGCGGCGCGCGGCCGCAAGTTCGCCGGCTTTATTTCGAGCAAGCCGGTGCTGCTCATCATGGGGGGCAGCCTTGGCGCCCGCAAGATTAACCAGGCTGTGCGCGCGTCGCTGGGCAAGCTGACGGAGAAGTTCCAGATCATCCATTTATGCGGCAAAGGTCAGGTGGACGCTTCCCTGCAGTCTCCCCAGTACAAACAGTTCGAGTACGTGAACGAGGAGCTGCCGGATCTTCTGGCGATGTCGGACGTGATCATCTCGCGTGCCGGCTCGAACTCGATCTTCGAGTTCCTGTACCTGCGCAAGCCGATGCTGCTTATTCCTCTGACGAAGGAAGCGAGCCGCGGCGACCAAATCCTTAATGCGCGTTCGTTCCAGTCGGCCGGCTTCTGCGAGGTGCTCTACGAGGAGAATATGACGCCCGAGACGCTTGTCGGCAGCGTAACCGATTTGTATGCGAACCGCGATAAATACGTGGATAACATGCAGAAAAACGACCGCCAGGACGCCTTGTCCCAGTTGATCGGCCTGATCAAGAAAGCGGCGAAATAATTGCCGAATACCCTCGAATGACCGCTATTAACCAGCAAGATTGTCTTGTGGTTACGGCGGTCTTTTTCTATAATAGGGGGAAGGTTAGGCAATAGTAGGAGGGAATTACAAATGGAATATATCAGTACTCGCGGAAATGTAGGCAAAATCGGCTTTGTCGACGCTTTCCTCATGGGTCTTGCGGACGACGGCGGACTTCTTGTGCCTTACGAAATTCCGGTTGTTTCCGCGGCTAAGCTGAAAGAATGGCAGGAGCTCAGCTATCAGGAGCTGGTGCTTGAAATTTTCTCGCTTTATACGAATGATGAAATTCCTTATGAAGATCTGAAGAAAATGGTATACGACGGCTACGCGACATTCCGCCATCCGGAAGTTACGCCGGTTCACAAGCTGAAGGATGACCTCTATTTGCTGGAATTGTTCCATGGTCCTACTTTTGCATTCAAGGACATTGCGCTCCAGTTCATGGGCCAATTATATACGTACGTGTCCCGCAAGCAGAACAAGAAGATCCACATTCTTGGCGCTACATCCGGCGACACCGGCGCTTCGGCAATCGAAGGCGTCAAAGGCAAGGAAGGCATTAAGATCTGCATCCTGCATCCGAACGGCAAAGTAAGCAAAGTACAGGAGCTGCAGATGACGACGGTTCAAGAGGACAATGTTCTGAACCTGTCCGTGGAAGGCAACTTCGACGACTGCCAGCGCATCATTAAAGACCTGTTCGCTGATCTGGAGTTCAAAGCGGCTAACCATCTGTGCGCGATCAACTCGATCAACTTCGTGCGCATTATGGCGCAAACGGTCTACTACTTCTATTCGTACTTCCAAGTGGCGAAGCAAACGGGCAAGCAAGACGCAAAGGTGAACTTCAGCGTGCCTACGGGCAACTTTGGCGATATTTTTGCGGGATACCTGGCGAAGCGCATGGGTCTGCCGGTTGACAAGCTTATTCTCGCTACGAACGAAAACAACATCCTTGAGCGCTTCATCAAAGAAGGCGTGTACAAGCCGGGCGATTTCCGCACGACGTACAGCCCTTCGATGGACATTCAGGTGGCAAGCAACTTCGAGCGTTACCTTTACTATGTACTGGACGAAAATCCGGAGCAAATCCGTTCCATTATGGACGGCTTCAAGTCGGAAGGGCAAATCGTCGTATCCGGCGACGCGCTCCTCAAAGTACAGGAAGAGTTCGCTGCGCATGGCGTAGACGGCCGCGAGTGCCTGGATACGATTGCAGCTTACAATAAAGAAACCGGCTATCTGCTGGATCCTCACTCCGCATGCGGCGTTGCAGCATCGGACCAGCAGGAGGCAGCAGGCTCGGTTACGATCTCGCTGGCAACGGCGCATCCGGCGAAGTTCAACGAAGCGATTGAGCTCGTTGGCATCGAGCAGGAGTTCCCTGCGCAAATTCAGGCGCTCTTTAACAAGCCGCAGCGTCAAACGCAAGTGGACGGCACACAGGAAGCGGTTGTGCAAGAAATCGTGAAGTTCTACAACGCGTAGTTCACGCGAAAAAAGAGGCTGCTTCGAACAATCCGAATGTAACATTCGGTTTGCTCGGAGCAGCCTCTTTGTTGCGCCTGGTGTCGATGTTTTTGCTTAACCGCGTTTTTGTTCCAATTCCAATAATGCCGTCTTCATCGGAAGACCTCCGCGGTAGCCGGACATGGAGCCGGTCTTGCCCACAATCCGGTGGCAGGGCAGAACGATCAGGAGGGGGTTAGCGCCTACTGCGGCACCTACGGCCCGGGAAGCCTGCGGACGCCCGATGGTCTCGGCGAGGTCGGAATAAGCAGCCGTGCTGCCATACTGTACCGCGCTCATCGCCTGCCACACTCTTTGCTGGAAATCAGTTCCAACCAGATCAAGCGGCAGCGTAAAAACGTCGAGACTCCCTTGAAAATACTTCGTAAACTCATGCGTATAACGCTCCATCTCCGCGTCATGCCGGACCAGCTCGTAGCCGGGCAGGCGCGCTTCGGCCCATTCGGCCAGCTCCTCGAAGGAAGCCCCTTGCGAGCCGACATAACAAAGGCCGTTATCAGTCGCGGCCAAATGCAGGTTCCAATCGTCATGCTGAAGCAGGGTCCAGTATACATTTTTGCTCATGGCTGTTGTTTCGCTCCTCGGTATTGGGTTGGGGTAAGGCCGGTAACGTTCTGAAATCTAGTCGTAAAATGGGCGGCGTTCGAATAGCCAACCTGCCCCGCAATATCGGTCACGGGAAGATGCGTTGAGGCAAGCAGCTTCATCGCTTCCCCGATACGGATTTGCTGAATATAGGCTGCGGGCGTTAAACCCGTAAGTCTTTTGAAAGTCCGCTGCAGATGATAAGGGCTCAGATGCAGCACGTCTGCGAGATGGGATAAGGTCAGCGGCTCCTGGTAGTGCGCCTCGATATAAGCGCGGGCCTGCGCTTCCCATTCCTCGTTCGGCAGCTGCCGCTGGACCGGCTTGCATCGTTTGCAGGGACGGAATCGCTCGGATAAGGCATCCTTCGATGTCTCAAAGATCCGGACATGCGAACGGTTTGGGGGCTTCGACTTGCAGGACGGCCGGCAAAAGATTCCCGTCGTGGTCACTCCGTAATACCATTGCCCATCATGCGAGCCGTCATTCGACAGAACGGCAAGCCATTTGTCCTCCGGGATGACGGATGCTTCCGTATTTCCCATTTTCGCTCACCTCCAAGTTTAGTATACCTTGATTAAGCCTCAAACCGTAAGCGGGCATGAATGAAAGCGCAAGATTACGAAAGCGGCGGAGCGATTTGGTGTGGTTCAATGAATGGAGTAGAATGTAAGAAGAATAGAGAAAAAGGGAAGGATGTCCATGACGGAATCAGTGCTGCTGCATATTGAAACGCCGGAGCCCTTCAGTTATAAAGAGACGGTCAATTATTTGCGAAGATCGGCGAACGAGCCGCTGTATCAGGTGGAAGGGGATACCGTTTACCGGCTTATTCCATCGGACAGCGGGGAAGAACCCGCGGCGGTTGAGATCCGGGAGTCCGGCAATGGCGGACTGCTTGTACGGGTCATTGGCGAGGAACGGGTTAGCGATGAACGGCAGCGGGGGATCGAAGCTTACATCCGCGAGTGGTTTGATTTCGATACGGATTTGCTGCCTTTTTACGAAATGGCGGAGAAGGACCCGCTGCTGGTTCATACGATTGGACGTTTTCATGGCTTGCGAAGTGTCGGAATTTCGGATTTATTCGAGGCGTTATGCTGGGGAATTATCGGGCAGCAGATTAATCTGGCTTTTGCTTATACTCTCAAGCGGCGCTTCGTGGAAGCTTACGGGCAAAGCGTAGTGCGGGAGGGCAGGACGTTCTGGCAGTTTCCGGTTCCCGGGATTATTGCGGCGTTAAAGCCGGAAGATATGGCGTCCATGCAAATGACGGGCAAAAAATCCGAGTATCTTATCGGCGTAGCCAAGCTTATGGCAGAAGGCTCTTTAGACAAGCAAAGCCTGCTTGCGCTTGGTGATTTTGCTGCAATCGAAAAGCAGCTGACGGGAATCCGCGGCATTGGACCTTGGACGGCTAATTACGTGCTTATGCGTTGTCTGCGCTTGCCGAATGCTTTTCCGATCGCGGATGTGGGTCTTCATAATTCGATTAAAGCCTTGACGGGCAGTGAGGCGAAGCCGGCCATCAGCGAGATCAGGCGAATGGCGGAAGGCTGGAAGGGCTGGGAATCCTACGCGACATTTTATTTATGGCGGATATTATACTAAGACGGGAGTCGGATAGGATGAAATATGAAGGGAAAGTTGCTGTTATAACGGGTGCGGGCAAGGGGATCGGCGCGGCGCTGGCCGTTGCCTACGCATCCGCGGGAGCGCACGTTGCGGTCGTTGACCGTGACGGCGAGCTCGTGAAGCATACGGTGGACCGTATTGTTGAGGCAGGCGGTCACGCCATTGGATTAACGGTAGATATTAGCCGCCCGGAGGAGATTGAGGCTGCATTCGCGGCAATTGACGAGCAGTACGGGCGAATCGACGTGTTAATCAACAATGCGGGCTTGGGGAAGTGGAAATCGCCCTTTGACCTGAGCCTGGACGAGTGGGATTACGTACTCAACACTAACCTGCGGGGAACCTTTCTCTGCGCCAAAGAAGCGGGCAAACGCATGCGAGTAAGCGGGGGAGGCTCGATTGTAAATCTGGCCTCCACGAGGGCGCTGATGTCCGAGCCGAATTCCGAGGCGTATGCGGCTTCCAAAGGCGGCATCGTCGCGTTGACGCATGCGCTGGCCGTATCCTTAGGACCGGATCATGTACAAGTCAATGCGATCAGCCCGGGCTGGATCGAGAACGGCGATTACGAGGCGCTGCGGCGGAAGGATCATTCGCAGCATCCGGCCGGACGAGTAGGCAGACCCGATGATATCGTGCGTGCTTGCTTCTATTTGACCGATCCGGAGAATGATTTCGTAACCGGCATCAATCTCGTAGTCGACGGTGGCATGACGCGGAAAATGATCTACGAGGAGTAACTCGGGACGGCCATTTCTGATCGGAGTCGGATACTCAGCTAGCTGGCGAACCGACCGGAGTAACTTCCTATGCCGTCTCAGAAAGCATGTATCTGCTACAATGGATTTCATCCAGTGAAATCAGCTGTAGAAACGGTTGAATGTTCCTACGTTGGATTTCGTCCATTAAAATCGGCTGTTTTTGAAGCAAAGAGGCGAATGGAGCGCATTACGCTGGACAGAATCCAGCGTAGCCTCTATTCGCCTCTTTTTTTTGTTATTTTATTGGATCGAATCCAACGTGGATCGCAGATTTATATTTCTCCCTGCAGCTCAAACGCCTCGGCAATCAATCGGTACGACTTCTTGCGAGCTTCGAAGTTGTGGATCGAGCTCATGACAAGCACTTCATCGGCCTGGTATTGCTCGGCCATCTTCAGGATGCCGGCTTTGACCTGTTCCGGCGTGCCGATAACTCTCCGCTCGCGAGCTCGGTTAATCCGGTACAGGTCGGACTCCGTATACGGATAATCGTAAGCCGTCTTTACGGATGGGAAGCTGAGCTGGTCGATGCCGTTCTCCAGCAGAAGGAAGAATAGATCCGTGCTGAGCGCAAGCTCGTTAGCCTCTTCCTCCGTATCCGCGCAGATAGCCAGCACGGCGATCATCGAATGCGGCTTGTCGTACAGCACGGACGGCTCGAAGTTCTCATGGTAATGCTTCATCGCGGTCTCGCCGCCCGGCGTACCGAAAAACTGCGCAAACGCGTAGTTCGTTCCAAGCTGCGCGGCAATCCGGGCGCTCTCGTAGCTCGAGCCAAGCAGCCAGACCTCGGGTACCTGCTCGATGGAAGGAGCGGCATGCAATCCGGCAAAAGGATGGCCTTCCGGCATTTTTCCCCGGAGGTAACCGATTAAATCGATAATTTGCTGTGGATACTTGTTAATATCCACAAACTTGTTTTCCTGAAGCGCACGGGTCGCCGTTGGCATGCCGCCGGGGGCACGGCCAAGGCCAACATCGATTCGGCCAGGATGAAGAGCTTCGAGCAGCTTGAAGTTCTCCGCAACCTTGTAGGAGCTGTAATGTGGCAGCATGATGCCGCCGGAGCCTACGCGGATGCGCGAGGTTGCCGCAGCCAGATGGGCGATCAGAATCTCCGGGCTGGAGAAGGATAGCATTTTGCCGGCATGATGCTCGGAGATCCAGTAACGGCCGTATCCCAGTCTTTCCGCTTCTTGTGCCAGACGGGTCGTGTCCGCCAGCGTGGAAGCCGCTTTCTGACCTTCGTTAATATGTGACTGGTCGAGAATACCCAGTTTGATCATGAGTGCGGTGCACCTCCTGTGCATGTAAGTATGTGCAACCTTGATTATACCCTAATTTGCGAACTGTTACAAAAATAAGTACAGTAGGCGTCAGAGCCGCATCCCATGCCGCAAATATTGACTTCAGGCGCTATAAAGGGTATTATTACACAAGCTTGAATACGAATAGTAAGGGTGAAGATCTTGAATTCGAAACTTCAAATTAAGAGCGTAACCTTAGCGGACAAAGACCTGAAATCCGGTTTATTCCAGTACATTATGACGCTTGCCGACGGCTCCAGAGCAAGACTTTTCTACAGCAACAAACCAGAGTGGCATCTGACAGGCGTAACGCGTCTGCTCAACGTTCCATGCCCGCTGTGCATGAAAGACTACTACTGCGGCTGCTTTGAGAAAAATGCAGAGCTGTTCGACCGTCAAGTGAATGAGCATGATTTTATTCCTGCTTCCATGAGAGCTTAAGCTTTCTAAAATGATGAAACGGCTTCTGCCACGTGTGAACCATTGTCCTCAAGGACGGCGATTCACCCGGGCAGAAGCCGTTTGTCGTTTTGCCACAGCTATTATTTCCGCTCTCCGCCTTCTACGATGTTAAAGTAATAATTGATCTGGTCCTCGCACGCGGACATTCTATCTAAGGACTGCGGCGCGCATACGATTAAGCGGGTTGTCGTCACCGGAAGCTGATTATCTCCAATGGAGTAGACGCCCTTTTCATCAATTCCGAAGTTAGACTCACTTTTCATCGCATAGCTCCCGAATAACGGATCCAATTCAATCTTTACATAACGGTGATCGCCGCCTGCGGGTTTCAGCTTCAACAATGCAAGCTCCTGAACTTTATTGATGAAGTTATCTGCCAGGATGGTTTGTGGAAATTGCAGCCATCCATCCGATGTGCTGCGCTTCAGCGTAACGGATTGTTCCGAAGCATGGTAGACAGCGCTTATGTGGGTATAGCGGCCATTTGCAACAGAATCAACGAATTGGAACAATAGCTCCTTCACTTCGCCATATTCGTCCAACACGGTTTCAAAGCTCTCAATTCGGGCCTGATTGCTTACCGGCGCGCGGGCGATTACCATCTTCAACAAGCCATCCACTCCAAGCTGTTCGACCGATACATGACGCAAAATGCTCTGCTTAGGTACGGAATCGAAATGATTCATAACAGGAGGCATCACGATTTGCAAGACATACATGGCTAAACCAAGCAGGGCAGCCTTATCCTTAACGGAAAGATTAGGCCTTGGTTTTCGGAAAAATAACAGGTATACTACAAAACCAAGCGGCAGCCGCAAACCGTTTAAGGTAAACGTAAAACCGCCAAGCAGCATATGTCCGATAAGCTTCCAGCCCAGGTGTTTCTCCGGTTCCGAGCGTTTGCGGTAAAGCATAATCAGACAGCCAATAACGATGAGGGGGAAAAGGGCGGACAGCCAAATCGAAATGGTCGATTGGTTCAGCTTCGTATACCCGTATAAATAAAAACCTGAGTACCGGACATGAACCCCTTGAGCAAACTTTGCGAGCTGCGTGTCAGGAATATCAACGGATATAGCATTTCCTGGACCTTCGCCGCCTCCGTAAGTTCCTCCTAGCACGTCTTTCCCGCTTGTATCGGTAATTATCCACTCTGGGCCGTTTGTATGGGTAAAACTATCGTTAGTAATATGGGAAATATTCAAAAGCTGCCCGGATTTCGGGTTCGGATGCGGAACGACATTAAGCTGGATATACAAATCCTTTTCGCGTTTGCCGACCTTCTCCAACACAATATCCGAATCAAACTTCTTCGCTATTACAAGATTAAGCTTGGTTTCGCCAATCTCCTTCGGAATCCATTCCGGCTTCAGAAAAAACTCTACAGCGACGCCTTCCTTAACCAACGAGAGACTGTACCCGTCTTGGTTAATAATTCGCTGATATACCGCAGAGCTGCGGTTATGGTAGAGCTGGATTAGCTGCACCGCGGTAAAAAGGATAACTGCGGCGAGAACGCCGGCAGCTATTTTCCAAGCTAATTTCCATTTCAATATGCGTACACCCCGCTTTCAATCCGTCTCATGATCCGCTGTATAAACCTATAACTATATACTTTTGGAAAAACAAGGAAAGTTGCGATTGGGGAAAAGAATATGGAGCGCTGGAACAATAATAATCGAAGGCAGGGGATACCTTGGAGAAAATTCGTCTTCGGGCATGCGCATTAATTGTGGAGGACGACGCGATTCTATTGATCGAGTTCAAGAACGATAATGACGAAGGCGTGCATTATAATCTGCCGGCGGGCGGCGTTGAACCCGGGGAAACGCTCGTGGAAGCCGCGAAACGGGAAGCTATGGAAGAGGCTTGCGTTGAGGTGGAAGTTGGTCCCGTAGCGTTTGTTTACGAATATCAGCCGGTAAAAAATAATTACATTTACGGAGATACGCATTCGGTAGGGGTTACATTTGCATGCAAGCTAAAAAAAGGTTCATCCCCCCAATTCCCGGATATTCCTGATTCCACTCAGATTGGAGTCAAATGGATCCCGATTTCGGAGCTGCCTGCCATTGTGCTGTATCCGGAGATTCAAGAGGATATCATCAACTATTGCCGTGGTGCAGAGTACCGCAATTATGCAGAGGAATACGATATCCAGCAAAGCAAGCAGAGCAAGCTATGATCAAAAGCGAAGGGGCAGTCCGCAATCAATAAGCGGCTGCCCCTTTGCGCATCACATTTCCTTCAGCGCTTTGACTCCCAGCAGCTTTAATCCGTCTTCGAGAGTATCGGCCGTCATGCGGACAAGCGCCAGCTTCGCGGCTTGTTCGGCCGGATTCCCGGTAATGATTTTCTCGTGGTGATAGAACCGGTTAAACGTCTGGGCGAGCTCGATCAGATAACGGGCGGCAACGGAAGGCTCATAACGCTGCGCTGCTTGCGCAAGCGCATCCGGATAGCGCATCAAGGCCTTCGCCAGCTGCCAGGATGGGTCGCTTTCGGCATAGCGGTAATCGGCTGCATCGGCATATCCACCGGGTTCTGCAGGAGCGCTGCTGCCCGCCTTGCGAAGCAAGCTTTGCGTTCTTGCGTAAGTATATTGCACGTAAGGCCCCGTCTCGCCTTCGAAGTTAACGACGTCCTCGAGCGAGAAGTTTATTTCATGGAGCCGCGAGTGGAGCAAGTCGCCAAAGATAACGGCGCCAACGCCAACGGCTTCCGCAACCTCGGCTTTACCGGTGAGAGCAGGGTTCTTGTCCTCGATAATGCGAAGAGCATGAGCTGCCGCTTCATCTAGAACATCCTCCAGGAAGACGACCTTTCCTCTGCGTGTAGACATTTTTTGCCCGTCCATCAGCATCAGGCCAAACGGGATATGCTTGCATTCTTTCGCCCAATCGAAGCCCATCCGCTCGAGCACCAGGAATAACTGGCGGAAATGCAAGGATTGCTCCGCGCCAACCACATACAGCAGTTCATTGCCCAACATCTGATCGTGCCGGTAGATCGCGGTGGCTAGATCGCGCGTGGCGTAGATCGAGGAGCCATCGGATTTTTTGATGATGCAAGGAGGAAGTCCTTCTTCATCCAGCCGCACAACTAACGCGCCATCGCTCTCCTGGAGCAAGCCTTGACGGGTCAGTTGATCGACTACCGCATCCATCTTGTCGTTATAGAAGCTTTCGCCAAGGTAATGGTCGAAAGCTACGCCGAGGCGGTCGTACAGCTTGTTGAAGGCGGCTAGACTGTCCTCGATAAACATTCGCCAATAGCGGTTGGCTTCCGGGTCGCCGCTCTCCAGCTTGACGAACCATTCCCGTGCTTCCGACTCCAGATCCGGCTGGTGCTCCGATTCCTCATGGAAACGAACATATAGCTCGAGGTAGGCTTTAATCGGATCCTCGGCTTTGCCGGCGGGGTCTCCCCATTTCAGGTAAGCTGTAATCATTTTGCCGAATTGGGTTCCCCAGTCTCCTAGATGATTAACGTTAACCGTATCGTAGCCCACCTTGCGAAGCAGGTTGTAAAGGGCGTTGCCAATCATCGTCGAGCGCAGATGCCCGATGCCAAACGGCTTGGCGATATTGGGGGAGGACATGTCGATAATAACGCGTTTGCCTCCGCCAATCTGCGGTATTTGCGCTCCGCCATTCCGTGCGAATTGTTCGATTGCCGCGGCGCGGTTGAACTTGAAGTTCAGGTAGGGACCGGCAGCGGATATCGTCCACCGGCTGCTCTCCGGCAGGGAAGCCGCCAGTTGTCCGGCGATTAGCGCCGGGCTTTGCTTCATCAGCTTCGACAAGGCAAAGCAGGGGAAAGCAACGTCGCCATGCTGCTCGTTAGGCGGAAACTCCAGAAGCTCCTCAATTTGCTGGCTGGATAAAGAGCAGTGCTCCGCCAGGCTGACGGCAATCATTTCTTTTAACATAAGGCAAGCCTCCCGAAAAATGGTGGTCAAAATAAAACATAAAACCCCCGTCTCGTAAGAGACGGGGGTTCATCCCGCGGTG
The DNA here is from genome assembly GCF_051200795.1 of Paenibacillus glycanilyticus. Classification (NCBI taxonomy): domain Bacteria; kingdom Bacillati; phylum Bacillota; class Bacilli; order Caryophanales; family Paenibacillaceae; genus Paenibacillus; species Paenibacillus glycanilyticus. The sequence continues at coordinate 5,763,019 of NZ_CP195155.1, read as the reverse complement.
CCACTCTTGTTGCTTGCAGGCAGGCGGAAATGTGAAATAAACGCGCTGCTGGAAGCATCTCGCCGTTGTAACGGTTCTGAACCGGGCAGGCCTACTGTATAAAGGTTCGGCGAGCCATCTCCCGGGTCCTCTTCGCAAAAGGTGCCATCGCCGGCTTTCACCACCCCGGCTCGCTGCTCATGGTCATCGCCCTTGCTACTGTCCCGTTCCTCGATGTTATATAACGAACATCATACTTGATGTTATCTGAATAATCAATCTATTGTTTCATGCGATGGTTAAGAATTTGAATAAACGACTGGCAAGCCACGAAAGTACGCATCACCGTAATCGGTTCCCCATCCTTATACAAGGCCATGGCGGGAACGGCGCGCAGCTCAAGCGGAGCGGCAGTCTGCGGGAACAGATCGATATTGACCGAAGCAACGGTCATTTCGCCGCGAAGAGAAGGGATGGCGGCCTCGAGCTGTCCGGCAATCGTATGGCAGGGGGTGCAGAAGGTGCTGCGGTACAGAACAAGCACGGAGCCTCCGCTCGCGATTGCTTCCTGCAGCTGTTGATCAGTTAGCTGGTTCAAAGACATAGGACGGTTATCTCCCTGATACTAAGATTAAATGATGTCCTCCATTGTATCATCCCAGCTTCAACTGCTCAATTGCCCCGCGAATGATCCGGCATGAAAAATCCATCCGCCGATCCTCCTCCTGCGTCAAATTAAGCTCAATAATTTCTTTGACGCCGCTGCGGGTAATGATGGCGGGAACGCCTGCCGCAACGCCCGTCTGGTTGTATTCCTGCTCGAGGATAGAGGAGACGGCGATGATACGGTGTTCATCGTACAGAACGGAGCGGGTAATGTAAGCAAGCGCATTGCCGATGCCGTAATGGGTGGAGCCCATGCGGGTGTAAATTTCCCAGCCTGCATTCTTGGTCTGCTCGGCAATTTCATTCAGCTTGAGATGGCCGAACCGGACGGGATGCTGGTTCAAAATATCTTGAATAGGCTTGCCGCCAATCGTCACATGCGACCACGCCGGGAATTGGGATTCCCCGTGTTCGCCCAGCACGTAGCCGTGCACGCTGCGCGGGTCGACGGAGAAATGCTCGCAGAGCAGCGTTTTGAGCCGGGCGGAGTCAATGGATGTGCCGGAACCTATAACCTGGCTTCGGGGTAGACCTGACAGTTTCCATACGATATAAGTAACCACGTCAACCGGATTAGCCGCCGCCAGAAAAATACCGTTAAACCCGCTGCCCATAATCCGCGGAATGATATCGCCATAGATATCTGCGACCGTGCTTAGCATGCCCATCCGGTCCTGGCCTTTAGGCGGATAGCCGCCTGCGGACAAAATAACGACGTCCATATCCGAGCAATCCTCATACGTACCGGTATAAATCTTCGTGCGGGAATGAATAAATTCCATGCCATGCGACATATCGAGCGCTTGGGCCACTGCTCTGTCAGGAGTTCGTCCGATTAGCATGATCTCGTCGCATATCGACTGATTGATAAGGGAATACGCGCAGCTTGAACCCACGTTGCCAACCCCGACGATCGCTATCTTGCGCGCTTTGCTCCTCATGCCCATCCAGCCCCTTACCCAAGTGTTGTTACTTCTAGTATATGGGCTTGCATACCAATGATGTGACGGCGAAGTTACGGTCATGTTTGTCTTTCTTACGCTTCGGATAAGCGGACGAACATAGGCTGTGAGAATGGCGCTTCCGCCGTAAGGCTATGTCTAAAGTCTTGCCGGCGAAAGCGAGGATTAGCGATAATGCGACTAAAATCTCCATGATCCTACATGATGCGACAAACATATTTAATATATTATATAGATTAATGTGAAATGAGTGGGCTAGAAAAAAGAAGAAATACCTGTATTTTGTTTAAAAAATAAGCTTTTTTGCCCAAATTCCCCCTAAATTCGTTCATTGGTCGTATTGATTGTATATATTAAATATATTATATTAATATATATGAAACCGCTTTCACCTTAAGAGGGAGAGTTATCCGATTCCGCGATTGTGTGTTATCCATTTTAGGAGGTGGAAGAGACAATGATTGTGAATGAGGCAAAAGCCGAAGTTATGCCGATACCCAAAAAAAAGAACCAGACTTGGTCTAGAGTTTGGTATTTCAGGCATGCGTACTTGTTTATGCTTCCAGCTGTTATTTGGTATTTGGTGTTCAGCTATTATCCGATGTATGGCGTTTTGATCGCATTTAAAGATTTTAAGTACAATCTCGGAATAATGGGAAGTCCATGGGAAGGGCTGCGGTTTTTCAAGCAGTTCTTGAATGATTCCAATTTTTATTCCGTTCTCAAAAATACGCTGTCGATCAGCGGTCTTAAGCTGCTGTTCGGATTCCCGGCACCGCTAGTTCTTGCTTTAATGCTTAACGCCGTGATGCGCAGCAAAATCAAGCGCATCTTCCAAACGATTTCTTACCTGCCGCACTTTGTATCCTGGGTCGTAGTCGTAACGCTGATGCAAAAAATTCTTTCTCCCAACGTTGGTCTTGTGAATGACATTCGCGAAAAAATGGGGCTCGATTCGATCTTTTTTATGGGAATGCCGTCCTTATTTTATCCGCTCGTCATTTCCTCCGACATCTGGAAGGGCATCGGCTGGGGCTCGATCATTTATTTGGCCGCGTTAACCAACATTGATCCACACTTGTATGAAGCCGCGGAAATAGACGGGGCGGGCCGCTGGAGCAAGCTGTTCAAAATCACGCTGCCAACCTTGGTGCCTACGATCGGCATTCTGCTGATTTTCTCCCTAAGCGGCATTCTGAATGCCGGGTTTGACCAAATATGGCTAATGCAGACGCCAGCTACCTTAAGCGTCTCTGAGATATTGGACACCTACGTGCTTAAGACGGGTATCCAGCAAGGACAATTCGCTTATTCCACGGCGATCGGCTTATTCAAATCGGCCATCTCGCTCATCCTCATCATAACGGTCAACAAGATAGCCAAGAAAGTAAGCGACGTGTCTTTATGGTGATGAAAGGCAATCTCTGCATGAATCTATTGCTTCACAATTCATTTGAGGAGGTGCGGGAATGGGCACGAGAAGAATGTCGGCAGCCGATAAGATATATTCGACCTTGAATTATACCGTTTTGCTCCTATTTTGCCTGACGGCACTCTACCCCTTTATTTATTTTTTGGCGCTTTCGTTTAATGACGGCTACGACGCCATGAAAGGCGGCATTTACTTATACCCTCGCGTATTTACGCTTGAGAACTACGCCAAGGCATTTAATAATCCGCAGGTTTTGAATGCCTTTTGGATTTCCGTTTCAAGGACGGTAATCGTTACCCTATGCTCCGTCATGCTGACTTCCTTGCTCGCTTACGGTCTTTCGCGGAAAGGTCTGCCGGGAAGGAAATACATCGTCTTTTTCTTCTTCTTTACGACCTTGTTCAGCGGCGGATTGATTCCGACCTTCATCTTGTACCGGCAAATTCATATTATCGATACGTATTGGGTGCTGGTGCTGCCCGTGCTGTACGACTTTTTTAACGCGATTGTCATGAAGACGTTTTTTGACGGGATCCCTCCCAGCTTGTCGGAGTCGGCCCGAATCGACGGGGCAAGCGAACTGCAGGTGTTTGCCCGCATCATTCTCCCGCTTTCCATGCCGGTATTGGCTACCATAGCTTTGTTTGTAGGGGTTGGCGTGTGGAACGACTGGTTTACCGGGCAGTTCTTCATCTCGAAAGAAAACCTTCAGCCTGCGGCGACGTTCCTGAACAAAATGATAAGCGAAGCGTCCTTCCAGACCATGACGGGTTCAAGCGGCGGATCGTCCATCCAAAACATGAGCCAATCCCAAATGGAGCTGCGGGGCGTAACGCCGGAAGCGCTCCGAATGACGTTCGTTATCATCATTACCACTCCGATCCTTTGCGTGTATCCGTTCCTTCAACGGTTCTTCGTAAAGGGTGTACTGGTAGGTTCGCTCAAAGAGTAGTCGCGAGGGGTATAAGAGGCATTGCCTTTTATATATACAATTAAAAAATGAGAGGGGCTTGTCAAATGCGTAAAACCAGATTAAAAGGTTCTCTTGGCCTGGCTGCCGCGATCCCGCTGCTTGCATTGTCGATGACAGCGTGCAGCGATAACGGGGGGAACAACGCACCAGATGCGTCTGCGTCTGCAGGCAATGCAACGAATACGGGGCAAAAAGAAGCGGATGCACCCAAGCAGGTCACGTTAACGTTCCTGAGCGCCTGGAATGGCGGCGGAGCGGGTTTCCCGCAAGATCAAGAGAACAATCCGGTAGCAAAAGCGATTAGAGACAAGACTGGCGTCACGCTCAAGATGGAATCCATCACGACAAGTGAAGTCGAGAAGCTGAATACCATGTTCGCTTCAGGCACGGTTCCGGATATCGTAAACGCTCCGTACTGGTCGACAACCGGCGGTGAAGGTCAAGTTATCAAAAAAGCCGCTCTGGAAGGTCAGCTTCTTGACTTAACGCCTTATCTCGATAAATATCCGAATATTAAGAGACTGGTCACGACTGGCATAGCGAAGGACTTTGCCGAGTTTGACATGAATAGCCCTGATCTGAAGGGCAAGCAATATATTATTCCGACGGAGACGCCGGACGGTTCGATCGAAAGCATTCATAACTGGAATTATGGCCTTTATGCCCGCGGCGATATTTTGAAGGCGCTGAATGTAAATGCGGCTGATATCGATACTCAGGATAAGCTGTACGATTTGCTGGAGAAGATCAAAAACGGCAATTTCAAAGATATTAGCGGCAAGCCGGTTATCCCTTCCGGAACGCTGCACAACGGTTGGGATTCCAGCCAATTCACGAAGGGCTGGACGGGTTACAATATTTCGGACTTCCGCGAGGAAAACGGCAAGCTGACCTTCTGGGCTTTGTCCAAAGACGAAGAAGACAAAATGATGTATTTGCGCAAGTTGATCCAGGGCGGACTGTTCGATCCCGAAGCATTCAGCAACACCGACACGACAGCGATGGAGAAGCTGACCACCGGCAAGCTTGCCGTATTCGGAGCTCAGCCTATGCTTGGCGATCTGTCCAAAACGCTGTATAAGACGAATCCGGAAATGCAATACGAGCTGCTTGGTCCAATGAAGAATAAAAATGGCGAAATCGCTACGCAGGTTGAGAAGCCAGGACGTTCCGGATTCCCTGCGATCTTCTTGAGCGCGAAGATCAAAGACCCGGATGCGGCACTGCGTTATATTGATTTCGTAAACAGCGACGAAGGCCGTCTGCTCGCGTACTGGGGTATTGAAGGCAAGGATTACACGATGGTGGACGGAAGACCGCAATGGATTCCGGACGTGAAGAAGCAATTTGACGACAATCCGGACCTGAAGCGCGACGAAGGACTTAGCTTCCTGCCGGGCAGATTCACTGGCGCATTCTCCGATACGGTGACATGGCCGAAAACGGATGATCAAAAAACGCAATGGGATAAGCTGGAGGAAAGCTTCTCGGCGAAAATGCCGATTAAAATCATTGATAAAGTAAGCGCCTCTTATCTGGAAAGAGAATGGCCGAAATATCAGCAATATCGCGACAAGGTAGGTAGCTTTGATTTTAACGCGGAATTGCAGAAAGCCTACTTCGCGAAATCGGATGATGAAGCTTTGAAAATCCTTCACAAAGCCCAAGACAAATTCAAGGATGCCGGTGTCGAGGAAATGACCGAGTTTGTCGCTCAAAAAGCCGCGGAACGGAATGACATTGGCTTCTAAGATATAATAGGACGAACACAAATAAACCGCCCGGTCGCCCGGGCGGTTTATTTGTGTTTATTGCTCCATTCACAGTAAGCATGCGCATCGTCACCGTCGCCGCGAAACGCGGCCGGAGCCCATCCGGATCTTCGGCGCCGATTTTTTCGGCTTGGTGAAGACCGAGCTCTTCTTCGATGAGCTTGATGACGAGCCGCCGGTAATGACCTTGCCGGTCTTGCCGGTGGAGCTGCTGCTGCCTGATCCGACAGCAGTGGAGTCGGCGTTCTTCGAACGTTTTAAGATGGATCCGCTACGGTTCACCGTCATTGGCGGTGCTTTTTTCAGATCCTGATCGGTTGGCGTATGGTAAGTGGTCTTCGGTTTGTAGACATCCTTCTGGGAGTAACCGCGGTAATTGCCATGACCGTACCTGCCGTTATCGAACAGATCGCTCAGCACGCTGGCGAGCAGGTAGCCCTCCAGGAAGCTGCTGCTGTAGTTGTTGCGTACGTATTCCTTGGAGTCGATCTCGATCAGGGAGTCCGACGGATCATCGGGAGCCTGCTGGATCTGGATGACCTCATCGCTGTAGACGAGGAACATCCTCTCGGTACTTTCCGCAGACTGCTGCTCCGGCTTCTTCTTATCGACAAGCTGCTTGGCGACCTCCGGAACGGTCTGGTCCGCAGCCCGGTAGACGTAAGACGTCTGGCTGCCCGAACCGTTCACCGATTCAAGCGGGTACTTCTCCTTTACGGTGTCGGAGATGGCGCAGGCCGCAAGCATGGGAATGACGAGGCTGAGTAATAGAATAATTTTGATGCTATGAAGCCACCACTTCTTCATCTTGCTCCTCCTAAAAAGAATTGCGAAGCAATTCTTACTTCGAAAGCATAAACTTAAAGAATTGCGAAGCAATTCTTGCTTCGAAAGCTTAATCTTAAAGATAGCTTCGCCCTATGCGCCCCGGATCACGCGGACATCCGCGGGCAGCACGGATTCGCCGACATACAGCATGAAGCGTCCGTCCAGCCATTCCACTCGGAGCAGCTTCATATCGTCGGACTGATATTGCCATACGTATTGCTCGCCGCCTTGCATAAACGGCGTTTTGCCGTTGGCCGCGATCATACCCGAGAAGTTCTCTTCCATGTGATAAGCCCGGTCATCCAGCTCAAGGGTAGTTGGTACTTCGTCAAACGTATCCAGTCTTCCATCGATTTGCTCGTACAGCGCGAAAACCGTTCTTTCGCGTTCTTCAATCGAGAGATAACGGATGTCGCTTCCGTCCTGCAGCGTCAGCACAACCGCGTTGCGGCTGCGGTTCCGGCTGCTGCCGGTAACTTGATACGTGACCAGGGAAACTTCGCATACATCGCCGGGAGCTAGAGACAGGATGCTTTTCTCCGCTTTCACCGGCTCAGGCTTTGCCATAATATTTTTAATCCGTTTAAAAATGCTCATCTAGGTTTACTCCTTCGTACGATCGTTCTGTTAGACCGAAGCAATAATCAGCGCACCCGCAATGTGAAGGGACCCGGCGATTAACGCGTAGCCGACCTTGCCCTCGTGAATGCCTTTGTCCAGCTGAATGCCGGCAATGGCACCAAATATAATCCGGAAAATCGCTTCGACAATCAGCAGGGTGATAAACGATACAAGCGAGATCACAAGAGCTTCCCACATGTACGTTGCCTGTCCGATCGACGATGCAAGGATGTAGGCCTGTGCGCCCAGCTTCATGACGAAACGGACCGCTACAGCCATATTACCATCTTTCATTTCCTTAAAATCATGGTATTTCGTGGACAATGAGTCTAAATACATGAGGATAAAAAGCAGCAGCGCCCCAGCGCCTGTCCACACCGGAATTTGAAGCAAATCCGTCCAAGTCATGACCATCTTTCCCCCAATAAAGTAATAGAACCGCAAAATCCGCCGGCGCTGCCGTTAAGCTATGGCGCCGGCGGACATGTTTGCGTCAGTCCATTTTATTCCATGCGAGCAGGAGCTATTCCTTCTTTTCGTACTGTCTCATCAGAGCGGCCAGCTCGTCTTCAACCGCTTTGTCCTTGCCAAGAGCCGCGAACTCGTCGTCAAGCGATTTGCCTTTGGACTGGGCAAGTTCGTTCGATGCTTCGGCGCGCGCTTCGGCTTGAAGCATTTTTTCTTCCATGCGCTTCAGGCCTGCGGAAGCGGAATCGGAGCTGAAGCCCGCAAGCGATTTGTTGATGTGCTCTTGCGCTTTGGCCGCTTGGTAGCGGGCAACCAGCGTCTCGCGTTTGTTTTTCATCTCGGTCAGCTGTTTGCGCATTTCGTCGAGCTTCGCGCGGAGGTTATCCGCCATCGCTTTGTTGTTGTCAAAGCTTGTTTTGTATTCGGCGGCTTTCGCTTCAGCCGATTTTTTCTCTTCCAGCGCACGGCGGGCAAGGTCGATGTTCTGAGCTTGAGCCGCGATATGCGCTTGCTCGCCGCGTTTTTCCACGAGCTGAGCTTGCTCTTCGTACAGCTGCTTGAATTTTTTCTCGAGAGCGATTTGGGCCGCTACGGCTTTTTCGGCATCCTCAAGATCTTCTTGCATGTCACGGATATATTGGTCAGTCAGCTTGATCGGATCTTCCGCTTTCTCGATCAGAGCGTATACATTCGATAAAGTAAGGTCACGAAGTCGTTTGAAAATAGACATTTTAAACATCCTCCCGGAATTTTCGATTTTCAATATTGGAGCTTATATCACCTACATACGATTATACGCTCGATTAGGTTTCATTTCGATAGTTCGGGAAAAAGTGGTGCCCGGTTTATTCAGCATGTTGTTAACCATGGTACGTATCACCGGGGGAACGTGACGGCAATACTAAGACAACAGGGGCATCCGGGCATTGCAACGGATTATATCTTTTTCCTGTACGGGCAATTTAATTAATCCACAGGTTTATCCACATTATCAACATGAGTAATCCCCAATTATAGTGGGACTTTACATAAAGTTAATAACATATCCACAACAGAGGATGTCCACATAAAGTCCTAGTCCGGAAGTCAGGTCATACATGCAAAAATGTTGAGATTTGTCGGAGGTACTATTTGAAAATAAGGATTCGTTTGGAGTGGCTGGCCGTTATCGTTGCAGCCGCTGTCTTGTTGCCGCTGTTATTTTTCAGCCCCGTCGGGGTTGCGAATAATGGCGACTTTTACCGTATGATGCTGGCAGGCGGTATCGACTTCGCCGATCCCGGCGAATCTTACCGGGACAAGTATTTCGGATATTTTCATAGGTTGTATCATTACGGGCCGTTCTCGGCGGATAGATATATTTCCTCCCAGATCATCCCCGTTTTTATTGCGGGAATAATCGGCAGAGCGGTCAACTCGCAGACGTTTGACATCCGGATCCTATCGTTGCTGTATTCGGTGCTGTATGTCGCGGCCTTGTATGTCATCGTTAAATTCAATAAGCAGCGTTCGATCGTCTTTAATACCGTGCTTATCGCAAGCTTGGCGCTTGTATTTCTGGATATTGGATACGTCGCTTATTTCAACTCGTTTTTCGGCGAAGCGGTCACCGTCATCTTTATGCTGCTTACGTTCGGATTGGCGCTTGCTTTGCCGCATTCGGACAAGCCTTCGGTCTGGCTTCTGACGGCCTTTTATTTGTCGGCGGTTTGTCTTGTCGGCACGAAGCTGCAAAACGCCCCAATTGGGCTCCTGCTTCTGCTGCTGGGCTTGCGTTACTGGAAGCTGCGTGCTGACCGGGCATGGCGATGGACGGTCGGAATCTGGTCGGCCGTGCTGCTGCTTGCTACCGTTACAATGTATGCCGCTGCTCCAAGCGGACTGAAGCATATTAACCTGTATCAAACGGTGTTCTTTGGTGTACTCAAGGACTCGCCGGACCCGGCGTCGGATCTTAGGGAGCTGGGATTGCCGGAGGCATTCAAGGTGAATGCCGGAACGAATTTTTTTCAGAAGGATACGGTAATCAAGCAGAACGACCCCCGCATTGTTGCGGCGCTTGAGGGGATCAGCCATAAAGATGTGCTGCTGTATTACGCAAAACATCCGGACAGATTCCTGCAGAAGCTGAAGCGAGCTGCGAAGAACGGAATGAGTATCCGGCCTTTTTATCTGGGAAGCTACGAGAAGGAGGCGGGCAAGCCTTACGGGGCGGTCAGCTACGCTTATAGCACCTGGAGTACGTTTAAACTGAAGGTTATGCCGAGCAAACTTTGGTTTATTGCGGCGTTTGCCGCGGCTTATCTGGCCGTGCTTACCGTCGAGTATATAAGGCGTTGGAGATCGTTGCAGCAGCGGCTGTATCTGGAGGCTTTGTTTGTTCTTGCGCTTGTCGGGATGTCTGGCTTTACCGTCCCCCTTGTTGGCGACGGGGAGGCGGATCTCGGCAAACATTTGTTCCTGTTTAACGTCTGCTTCGATATGATGACGGTGGTCAGCGTGCTATATGTCGTGCGGATCATCGTGAAAAAAGCAGGGCTGACGCGCGGAGCTTGACCTCCACGCGAACAGCCCTGCTTTCTTTTGGATCTGATTAGCCCTGCGCGCCAGGACGGATACGGACGACGCCAATCTCGGTAGCGTTAATGGCAAACGCGTTGCCGCCTTGGTTAATCGTTGCGTTCGCCGATTGGCCAACGCGGACGTTGGTTGTGCCTTTGCTCCATTTGACAATGTTCTTGTCAGCGGATTTCGTTCTTTTACGACCCATTTGAATCACCTCCTCGCCATGGAATGGACGACTGTAGAGGCGGATTAACGTTTGCGATTCTTTTGCTTCACCAGCTGCTTCATAATTTGCACGTTAACGGCGTTGCTCGCGAGCACGTTGCCGGCTTCGGCAGATGCCTTGGCCGTCTGATAAATATTAATAACGATGTAGTTGTTGCGGCCGACGCGGTAGCGGTAGGACTTCACGTTTTGATGAATCAAGGGGGGAGCCTCCTCCTGATAGACTGGTATAGTCTATGATTGATAGGTAGATTCGGTCGCGGCTAATATATTGATGTTGTTACGCAGGAAAGTATCGGGATGGGAGATTGATCTGGTTACGCAGAAAAGTATCTCCTTCCGGTTGCTGTTGTTATCTTGATATTCTGATCGAATTTTCAGCGGTAATATCAAGAGTAACAAAGGCAAGCGCTAACGCTCCTCCATGAGATACTATTCCTTCTCCACCTATCAATCGGTGTGTGGGCAGAAAAAGGGGCAGAACAGGTTTTGAAATCCTATTCTACCCCTTTATTTCAAAAAATAATCGATAGGATCCGAAGAGAAAATATCTCCCGGAAGAGTGTAACGCTTGCCTTTGAAATCGAGATAAAACCTTAGACAATTTATTCAAATATCTCGATTTCAACAGCAACTGGAGGGAGATGTTTTCTCGGCAGGATCACCGTCGATTACCCCTCACGATTTCAACAGCAACTGGAGGGAGATGTTTTCTCGGCAGGATCATTATCGATTAAAACGCCCAGTTGCCGTTAACCAAGATGGGCTCGCGGGTGCCGTCTTCGGTGATGCCGTAGAGGTTGAGCTCGGCGGAGCCTACCATGAAGTCGGTATGCGCCATGCTTTGGTTCAGTCCTCTTTCGAGCAGCTCCTCGCGCGACAGGCCGGCGCCGCCCTTGATGCAGGACGCGTAGGCGCTGCCCAGAGCCAAGTGGCAGGAAGCATTTTCGTCGAAGATCGTTTTATAGAACAAAATATTCGAATCCGAAATGGGCGAGGTATGCGGCACTAGGGCAACTTCGCCGAGGAACTTCGCTGCGTCGTCGGTATCGAGCAGGCCTTTAATGGCTTCCTCGCCTTGCTCCGCCTTGAAATCGACCACGCGGCCGTTCTCGAAGGTGAACGAGAAGTTGTCGACGATATTGCCGTTATAGCTGAGCGGCTTGGTGCTGGAGATGGTTCCGTTTACGCCGGTACGAAGCGGTGCCGAGTAGACTTCTTCGGTTGGCAGGTTCGGAACGAACCAGGTGCCTTGTTCATTTTGCTTGCTGCCGCCAAGCCAGATTTGATCTTTGGGCATTTCTAGCGTCAGGTCGGTGCCAGGGGCAACGTAATGCAAATATTTATAGGCTTTATCGTTCAAATATTGCGCCTTGGATTTCAGCTGCTTAATATGCGCTTCCCAAGCGGCGATTGGATCCGGCTGGTCGGCACGCACCATTTGGAAGATCGTATCCCACAGCTTTGCGACTTGCTCTTCCTGCGGAAGATCCGGGAAGACCTTGGCTGCCCATGCGGCGGAAGGGGCTGTTGCCAGCGACCAGGTAAATTTGAAAGCCTGGGACATTTGACGGTATTTCTCGTTAGCTTTGCGCGCCGTACGGTCCGCGTTGCGGATTTTTTCCTGCGATACTCCGCGGAGCAGATCGGGATCGGCGGATCCGATCGTAATGGAGGCAGCACCTTTTTCCGCCATCTCGAGCTTTTCGCCGGCGGACCATTTCGGCTCCTCCAGGAACGATTCAAGCGAAGCAAGATCATAATGAATGCGGGATACGGCGTCGTCATGCCAGAATACCTTCACTTGGTAGGCACCGGCTTCGTACGCTTTTTTCACGACGAGTCGGACGAGCTCTGGCGCGTCAATTGTCGCATTAACCATAACCGATTGCCCTTGTTGTATGTTCGCTCCGATTTTTACGATGATGTCCGCATAGTTGTTTAATTTTTGCTCAAAAGTCAGCACGGGGCTTCATTCCTCTCTCGTTAACGTTATGTATAGTTTCCTGTGGACCCTATAGCTATAGTATGAACTTATTTTCGAGGAATTTCAAAATGGTAGAGGAGAGGCAGAATGGTTTGGTTACCGCGCGAGACGGCGTTATAATAGCAGGGAAAGCTTTTACTGAGAAACGGAGTGAATATGCATGGAATCCATTTGGCAACAGAGAAAAGGGCAGCTGGCTGCTTATTTGAAAGAGAACGGCATCGATATCGCCTTTATCACGTCTCCGACGAATGTATATTATTTTACGGGCTTTTCCTGCAATCCGCATGAGCGGTTCCTAGCGTTGGCATTGGATGCGAGGACGGGGGAGGAGACGCTGTACATGCCGCTTCTCGACCTGTCGGCGGCGGAGCCGTTTGGCGGGAACGGCAAGCTTGTGCCAATCTCGGATACGCAGAATGCCTACGAGGTGCTGAAGCAGCATACGGCGTCGGGTGTTGCGGCAGCGGGCATTGAGAAGGAAGCGGTCTCGATCGCCAAGGCTGAGCGTATTCAGGATGCTTTAGGCGGCGCGCGTTTCGTTGATCTCGAAGGCTTTATTCTGTCCCTGCGCACGAAAAAAAGCGAGGAAGAAATCAGCAAGGTGCAGAATGCCGTTCTAATGGTGGAAAAGGTTGTGGCGCACGCCGCTTCCCATGCCAAAATCGGCATGACGGAGCTTGAGCTGACGGCAGAGATCGAGTATCAGATGCGCAAGCTTGGCGCGGACCGTCCGGCGTTTGAATCCATCGTGCTGACCGGCGCCCGTTCCGCGCTGCCGCATGGCACGCCGGGCTACGACACGATCAAGCATGGCAACTTTGTGCTGATCGATATCGGCGTTCAGGCCGGCGGCTACTGCTCCGACATTACGAGAACGTTTGTGATGGGGGAGGCTTCCAAAGAGCAGCGCGCCATCTATGATACGGTGCTTGCCGCCAACATGGCAGGGATCGCGGCGGCCAAAGCAGGCGTAACGCTGGCTTCCGTGGATAAAGCGGCCCGCGACGTCATTGAGCAGAAGGGCTTTGGGCCGCTGTTCACGCATCGTCTCGGCCATGGCTTTGGCATGGATGTGCATGAGCAGCCTTCCGTTTCGGGGCAAAATCAATCGGTTATCGAGCCGGGTCTGCTGTTTACGATTGAACCGGGCATTTATGATCCGGTGATCGGAGGCGTCCGGATTGAGGACGACGTGTACATTCAAGCGGACGGTTCCGTCCGCGTGCTGACCAGCTATCCGAAAGAGCTGATTTTGCTGGGCAACTAGTAGAGCGATGTGGCGGTAGTGGGATAGCCTTCGCGTCGCCGGCGCTAACGAAACTACAGCACCTTATTTGGCGTTATTGGAGGCGCTATGATCTCTAACGAAACTGTGTAACGTTATTTGATTCAAATGAGCTACATTTGGCTTGAAAACGACCTAATAGCGATACCAGGTTTCGTTAGAATCTGAAAACGGCCGTTTTTCCGGAAATAACGATACTACGTTTCGTTAGCCGGGATGGGGGGCGTTGGCTTTGAGTCCGCCTGCAGCCCGCTTGAGTCCTTACGACCTCGGCCCATGTAGCCGGAAAAAAGAAATCCCTGCGTACCCGCAGGGATTTCTTTTTGTGATATTTTACTGAGCACAACGTTGGATGGGCCCTCGCGCGGCGCTAACGAAACTATAACACCTTATTTGGCGGTTTTTGGGCCGCTGTGATTTCTAACGAACTCAGTATCGTTATTTGGGGCGAATGAGCTACATTTGGCTTGAAAACGACCGAATAGCGATACCAGGTTTCGTTAGATTTAGAAAACGGCCTTTTTTCCAGAAATAACGATACTACGTTTCGTTAGCGGGGTGAGGGAGGCTGCGAGAGTTTATTCTTGAAACTTGCGGTCCCCTACAAAGTGTAACAGATAAGCGCCGTTACACTTTGCGGTTACCCGACAAATTTCAACTAAAGTACATCGTTGAAATTTGCGGTTACTTAAACATATTCCTCAAAACCAACACCAGGTTCGCCGGCTTCTCGGCCAAACGGCGGGTGTAATACGGGTACCACATCGTGCCGTACGGCACGTAGCAGCGGACGCGGTAGCCTTCTTGGGCTAGCTCGGCTTGCTTGCCCATGCGAAGGCCGTAGAGCATCTGGAACTCGAAGGCATCCTTCGAGATATTGTTCGCCTCGGCGAAAGCCTTGGTGAAGTTGATGACCTTATCGTCATGCGAGGCAACGGCCGTATATACTCCGTTCTTCAGGCGATGCTCGATAAGCTTTTTGAAGTTGCCGAGCACTTGCCCCGCATTCTGGTACGCCACCTCCGGGGGCTCTTTGTAAGCCCCTTTCACCAGCCGCAGATTAACCTTTTCCTTGCTCAGCGCCTTTACATCCTCTTCGGACCGGTGCAAATACGCTTGAATGACGGTGCCGACATTGGTCATCCAGCCGGCATGAAGCCTCCGCACCAGATCGATGGTCGCCTGCGTATACGGCGTATCCTCCATATCGAGCCGGACAAAAATCCGGCTGTACTTCGCCTCCGACACAACCGCCCGGATATTGGAGTGGCATTGCTCCTTATCCAGCGCAAGACCGAATTGGGTCGGCTTGAGCGAGACGTTGGCATTCACTTTGCGCCTTGCGATCTCGCGGACAATCTTTAAGTACTCATCCCTGTAGCCCTCGGCTTCCTTCAAGTCCTTGATCCCTTCTCCAAGATGGTCCAGCGTCACCATAATGCCCTGACTGTTGAGCTCCTCCGTTCGATCCATCGCTTCTTCCAGATTGTCGCCGGCGATGAATTTGGAAGCGAGCTTGCGGCCGTAGCGGATGGACAGATGCTCCACAAGCTTGTTGCCGGTGATGCCTAGCAGTGTTCGGCGGTAAAGGCCTGCACCCATTGTCTATCGCTCCTTTCTAAGTAAAAAACATAACGTCCTGCCGGATGAACTATAAATGGAATAGTGAGCATGTATCGAAGGGGGATGCGGGTATGAGGGCAACATTTAAGAATGAACCTTTCACGAACTTTCAGTCGGAAGCAAATAACAAGGCGTACGATGCGGCGCTTGAATTGGTGGGTTCCAAGCTGGGCAGGGAATATCCGCTGGTGATCGGTGGCCGCCGGATTACGACGACGCGGACCTTGCCGTCCACGAATCCGGCCTCCAAAAATCAGGTGATCGGCGTAGTTTCCCAAGCGGATGCCAGTCTTGCGGAAGAGGCCATTCAGACAGCGGCTCGCACCTTCGACAGCTGGAAGTTTACCGAGCCAAACGAACGGGCCAGGTATTTATATAAAGCAGCGGCACTGCTGCGGCGGCGCAAGCATGAGTTTTCCGCATGGATGACGGTTGAAGCGGGCAAAACGCGAGCCGAGGCAGATGCGGATACGGCGGAAGCGATAGACTTTATGGAATTTTACGCGCGCGAGCTGCAGCGCATAAGCAAGCCGCAGCCTCTGACTCCTCTTGACGATGAGGAGAATCAACTTTATTATATTCCGCTTGGCGTCGGTATTGTCATTCCGCCATGGAATTTCCCTCTCGCTATTATGGCGGGCATGACTACGGCCGCTCTCGTATGCGGCAACACGGTTGTCCTGAAGCCGGCCAGCCCGACGTCGGTTATTGCGGCGCAGTTTTTCGAGCTGCTCGAGGAAGCCGGCGTCCCTGCGGGCGTTGTCAATTATTTGCCTGGTCCGGGCAGCGAGGTTGGCGATTATCTGGTGGATCATCCGCTGACGCGGTTCGTTAGCTTTACCGGTTCCCGAGAGGTTGGATTAAGGATAAACGAACGGGCGGCAAAGACGCAGCCGGGGCAAAAATGGATCAAGCGCGTCATTGCCGAAATGGGCGGCAAAGACGCGATCATCGTGGATGCGGAAGCGGATCTGGATCTGGCCGCGGATTCGATTGTAGCTTCGGCCTTTGGCTTTTCCGGGCAAAAATGCTCCGCCTGCTCGAGAGCCATCGTCCACGAAGCGGTGTACGACGAAGTGCTCGCGAAGGTTCTGGACCGGACTAACCGGCTTAAGGTAGGCGATCCTGCTGATGCCAGCACGAATGTAGGGGCCGTTATCGATGATAAGGCATTCCGCAAAATCCAGGAGTATATCGAGATCGGCAAGGGAGAAGGCAGACTGGTCGCCGGTGGAGCATCCGATGATTCGGTCGGTTATTTTATCGAGCCTACGATCTTTGCGGATGTAGATGCGAATGCGCGCATTTCGCTGGAGGAGATTTTTGGCCCGGTGCTTGCTTTTACGAGAGCCGAATCGTTCGAGAATGCTCTTGAGATCGCGAACAATACGGAATTTGGCTTGACGGGGGCCGTGATCTCGAGAAACCGGGCGCATCTGGAGCAGGCTCGACGCGAGTTTATGGCAGGCAATTTATATTTAAACCGCAAATGCACGGGTGCGCTTGTTGGCGCCCATCCGTTTGGCGGGTTCAATATGTCGGGTACGGATTCCAAGGCGGGCGGCCGCGATTACCTGCTGCTGTTCACGCAGGCAAAGATCGTATCGGAGAGATATTAAGGAATGTAAGCGTCCGGCAAAGGGAGTTTGGCTCAGCGCCTCGAATAGAATACAATAGTGGAAGCGGGTACTTGGGAAATGCAGGATTCATGGAAAAAGGGGATCGATCATTATGACGCAGCAGGAAACCTATATCATCGCGCTGGACCAAGGGACAACGAGCACACGTGCGATTTTATTCGATAAAGCGGGGAACCCGCGCGCAATTGCCCAGACGGCGGTGGACTGCGCGTTTCCGCATCCGGGCTGGGTAGAGCAGGACGCCGTGCAGCTGTGGGAAACCTCGCTGAAGGTGATACGCGAGCTGCTTGCGAAGGAGGGCCTGAAGGCGGAGCGCATCGCCGCAATCGGCATCTCGAACCAGCGGGAGACGACGATCATCTGGGACAAAACGACGGGCAAGCCCGTTTATAACGCCGTCGTCTGGCAATCGCGCCAGACGTCTGGCATTTGCGAAGCGCTGAAGGAAGCTGGCCATGAAATGCCGATCCGGGAGAAAACCGGGCTCTTGATCGACCCGTATTTCTCCGGAACAAAGGCGAAATGGGTGCTCGACGAGGTAGAGGGAGCGCGTGACAAAGCCGCGGCCGGCAAGCTGTTATTCGGCACCGTGGACAGCTGGCTGATCTGGAAGCTGACCGGCGGAGCGGTTCATGTGACGGACTACTCGAACGCGTCGCGGACGCTGCTGTACAACATTCATGAGCTGAAGTGGGATGCGGACCTGCTCGAATGGCTGGACATTCCGGCTTCCATGCTGCCGGAGGTGCGCTCGTCTTCCGAGGTGTACGGCACAACGGAAGCGGCGTTGTTTGGCGGGCCTATTGCTATCGCGGGCGCTGCCGGCGACCAGCAGGCCGCTTTGTTCGGGCATGGATGCTTTGAGAGAGGCGAAGCGAAAAACACGTACGGCACCGGCTGCTTTATGCTCATGAATACGGGCACGGAGCCGATCCGTTCGGAGCATGGCCTGCTCACGACCATCGCCTGGGGCTTTGACGGGCAGGTAGAATACGCGCTTGAAGGCAGCGTCTTTGTAGCGGGCTCGGCGGTGCAGTGGCTTCGCGACGGCATGGAATTGATCGGGTCCTCGGAGGAGAGCGAAAAGCTGGCTTCTTCCGTGGATTCGACGGAAGGCGTTTACGTTGTTCCCGCCTTTGTCGGGCTAGGTACGCCTTATTGGGACAGCGAAGTCCGCGGCGCGGTATTCGGCATGACGCGCGGAACCCGGCGCGAGCATTTTGTCCGGGCAACGCTTGAGTCCATTGCGTATCAGACGAAGGATGTGCTGGACGCGATGGAGCAGTCGGCGGGCATTCCGCTGCAAACGCTATGCGTGGACGGCGGCGCAATCCGCAACAATTTGCTCATGCAGTTCCAGAGCGATCTGCTTGGCGTGCCGGTTGAACGGCCGGTCATCAGCGAGACAACGGCGCTTGGCGCCGCTTATTTGGCTGGGCTTGCAGTTGGCTACTGGCAGGGCCGCGGGGAGATTTTGGAGCAGCGGCGGCTGGACCTCGTTTTTGAGCCGGCGATGGCACAGGAGCGGGTAGAACAGCTGTATGCCGGTTGGCAGAAAGCCGTAAAGGCGGCAATGGCTTTTCGATAAGGGAATAGACCGTGGCAGTTCTTCATCATGCGTAATAGCATAATGGAGAAATGTTCGCGGTTTTCTTTTTTCCACAGAAGATAAAGAATTTGCGATAGGAGCTGTTCGTAATGGCAAGCGGGAACGGGCATGGGGGAGGACCAACTTTTAACGCTCTAAAGAGAGAGGAGCAGTTCGGGCGGCTGCAGGCGGAGGAATACGATCTGCTTATTATTGGCGGAGGCATTACCGGGGCGGGGATCGCGCTTGATGCGGTTACGCGGGGATTAAAGACGGCGCTGGTGGAGATGCAGGATTTCGCCGCGGGGACGTCAAGCCGCTCGACCAAGCTGGTGCATGGCGGTCTGCGTTACTTGAAGCAGCTCGAGATTGGAGTTGTAGCCGAGGTCGGCAAGGAACGCGAGATTGTATACGAGAACGGGCCGCATGTGACAACGCCGGAATGGATGCTGCTCCCGATCTATAAAGGCGGTACCTTCGGGATGTTTAGTACTTCGCTTGGTCTTCGATTGTATGACTTTCTGGCAGGGGTCAAACGCGCCGAGCGGAGAAAAATGCTTGGAAAAGACGAGACGGTCACGCGCGAACCGCTTCTGAAGCGGGAGGGCCTGAAGGGCGGCGGCTATTATGTCGAGTACCGTACCGACGATGCCCGATTAACGATAGAAGTGATGAAAAAAGCCGTAGAGCTCGGAGCTTGCGCGATCTCTTACGTGAAGGCCGAATCGCTGCAGTACGAGAACGGGCGGATCGTTGGCGCGGACGTGAGGGACCGCCTGACGGGAAATACGGGACAGGTGAAGGCAAAGGTTACGATCAATGCCGCAGGTCCTTGGGTTGACGCGATACGGGAGAAGGACGGATCCAAGAAGGGGAAGACGCTCCATCATACGAAAGGCGTCCATCTCGTATTCGACCAGAGACGTTTTCCGCTTGGTCAGGCCATCTATTTCGACTCGGAAGACGGGAGGATGCTGTTTGCGATTCCCCGCGACGGAAAGACGTATATCGGCACAACCGATACCGATTACAAGGAGGACCTTGTCCATCCGCGGATGACCGTTGCTGACAGAACGTATATTTTGAAGGCGGCTAACGATATGTTTCCTACGCTTGGGCTGAAAGCCGAGGACGTGGAATCGAGCTGGGCCGGCGTACGGCCGCTTATTCATCAGGAAGGGAAAGACCCGTCGGAGATTTCCCGGCGCGACGAGGTGCTGGTGTCGCCTTCGGGCCTTCTCTCCATGGCAGGCGGCAAGCTGACCGGCTACCGGAAAATGGCCGAGACGGTTATGGACCAGGCCGCAGAGCAGCTCGTTAAAGCCGGGCGGAGCGGGATAGGCGAGAGCCGGACGAAGACGCTTCCGATCTCGGGCGGCGATGTTGGCGGGTCCGGTGGATATGAGCGATTTATCGCGGATAAAAAGGCGGCTGCCGCCAAAGCGGGGCTTGCCGGCCCGGATGCGGAACGGCTTGTCCGCCGGTTCGGGTCCAACATCGATACCGTGCTCGGCCTTATGCCCGAAGCGCAGGAAGAAGCGATCCGCCGAAAGCTTCCGGTTACGCTCCTTCTTGAGCTGCTTTATGCCATCCGTCATGAGATGGCCTGCAAGCCGGTCGATTTCTGGATCCGCCGCAGCGGCAGCCTCCTGTTCGACCGCAGCCGGGTCATCCGCTGGAAGAACGGCGTGCACCGCTATATGGCGGAGCTATTCGGTTGGTCGCCCGGCGTCAGCGCGGCTTATGCGGAGCAGCTGGAGCGCGAGCTCCAGCTGGCGGTGGAGCCGATGGAGTAGGGCTAGCATGGTTATGCCGGGAATAGCGTGCCCGACAGCTGGATGATGATCGTTAGCGTTACGCTGCTGAGCAGGGTGGAGAACAGCACGGCCTGGGCTGCAAAGCCAGGCTCATTGTTGTATTCAAGGGCAAGTGCGGCACTGTTGCGGCTAGTCGGAATCGCGCTTGCGATAAAGAGCGCCTGCGCCGTAACGCCTTCTATATGCATGAGCTCAAGAAGCAGCCAGGCTATAACGGGAGCTGCAGCAAGGCGGAGGAGACTGCTCCACAAGACGGTAATCGTATGAAGCTTAAGCATCGTGGATGCCATCTGTGCGCCAATCGTGAGCAATGCGAAGCTGAGCATCCCGTCGGCAATGGTTGATAAAGGCGTCAGCAGCGGTTCCGGCATGTCAATATGGGCGAGCCGCAGCAGTGTTCCGGCGATAATGGCATACAGGACGGGCATTTTAACAAATTGCAGCAGCGATTTTTTTAGCCCGCTTGCCGCCCTGCTGGCATTCAGCAGGCCAAAGGTGAAGGTTGCGAACAGCTCAAAGGTTACGACCATCATCTGAATGGACATCGCAAACGGATCGTGCTTGAACGCCATGGCATTAACCGGGATACCGATATTGCCGTTATTCGTTAAGGCGATGCTGTTCGAGAAGCTGGCGGCAAGCGGCTTTGGGTGGCGAAGCATCCGGCTTACGCCATGACCGAGCAGGACAATGAGGATGAACTGCGCAGCGAGGAAAACGAAGATGGTACCGATCAAGGAAGCGGTCAGCTCGGCTTCATACACTTTTACAAAAGCAAGGGCGGGAATGTAGAAATACATAAGCATCTTGGAGAAACCGCCAAGCTCGAACTTGAACTTGCGATGGAGCAGTGCGCCGATTGCGAGCGGAATAAGGATCGGAACGATAATGTAGAGGAAGGTATGCCATATATTCAATGAGAGCAACTCCTTTGATTAGCTTGAGTGAATAACCACTTGCTCGCCTGGCGCAAGTACTTGACCGGCAAGCCCTCGCTGCAGAAGCATCTGAACGAAAAGAGAGGCATCCTGCTTAATGATAGGGAATGTATCGTAATGAATGGGAATGACGCGGCGCGCTTTAATCCATGACGCGGCAATTGCGGCGTCTTCCGGACCCATCGTAAATCGTCCGCCAATCGGCAGGAAGGCAATGTCGATATCGAAACGTTCCCCAATCAGACGCATATCGCCAAACAATCCGGTATCTCCCGCATGATAGAGGGTAAACCCGTCTATCTCGAGAATAATTCCGACCGGTGATCCGGTATAGACAATCTGGCCATCCTCGGATAGGGCGGATGAAGTATGAAGAGCCGGCGTCAGATTGACGCGCCCAAACGGAAAGTCCCAAGCTCCGCCGACATGCATCGGCTCGACCTGAACGCCATGCCTTCCCAGATGGATGGCCAGCTCTTCAACGGCAATAATCGGGGCATGGTTTTGTTTTGCCAGCGGAATGGCATCGGTGATATGATCGGAATGACCGTGGGTCAGCAGGATGTATTGCGTCTCAATCTGTTCCAGACTTTTGGAGACGGCGAGCGGATTACCGGTCAAAAAAGGGTCGATGATGACGGAAACGGCATCATGGGTCACTTGGATGCAGGAATGTCCGTGATAAACAATGCGCATAAGCGAGGCCTCGCTTTCAAAATGAATTTTATAACCAATTTATATACGAACGTTTATATTTATGTTATATTATTGACGGTGAATAAATGTCAATCTTTTTTTGTTTATTTTTGTCAAAGGAGCCGTGGAGCCTTTGTTATCGATAGAGAAACAGTTGCTGTATCTCCTGACCAGCGGGGACGGAGCCGGATCGGGCGCAGCCGTCGGCAGGCTTATCGAGGTGTATGAAGCGCGGGGCATCTCCCATCAGATTGTGCGCAACGCTCTTTCCAGGCTGAAGAAGGAAGGTTATGCCGAATCGGCGGAACGTTCCCGATATAAGGCAACGCCTCTTGGCGAGGAATTTATCCGGATCATTAACGCTAAACCCGGTTTGTACGAAAAGGAATGGGATGGGCAATGGTGCATGGTTATGTTCGAGATTCCGGAGTCGGAACGACGCAGAAGGGATAGCTTCCGATCGGAGCTGTTACAGCTGGGGTTTGGTTCGCTTTATAAAAGCGTCTATGTCTCGCCATGGGATTACAGGGATGAGGTCATCCGGCTCGGCCGGCAGTGCGAGGTTGCCGGATATATAACGGTGACGAGTACAAGGATTGTACATAATGACATCACGCCGGAGCACTCCTTCCGTCTATGGCCGCTTGAGGAGCTGCAGGCGTTGTATCGGGATAAAGACCGATGGTTACAGGAGCACCTGGTACCTGCTTTGGCGTTGCTTGAGCATACGGGAGATGAGGACGGACTGCAATTATTTGTCCTTTTTCTCGAACTTGGCGAGATCATTGCGGAGCTTGGCTTACGCGATCCTATGCTTCCGGATCCGCTGCTTCCGGACGATTGGACAGGAAAGTGGCAAATGCAGCAGTTTCAGGCAAGCCTGCGCCAAATCGCACAAGCGATACCCGAGCAATCGCCTTACCGCGCCTTTGTGGAGCATTTCCTCGGACGCTAGAGGAGATGCCGCATGAGCAAGGAGGAGCCTCACGGACAGTGAGGTTTTTTGCGCTGTTCTTTTTCCTCATTGCCGGAAATCTATTTCGCTGACTATAATAAAAGCGCATACAATTCCAATCCTGATAGGCAGTAGGGGGAACGTCCTTGTATACGATATTGCTGGTTGACGATGAAGCGGTCGTAAGGGAAGGCATCAGGGAACGCATACCGTGGGAGGAGCTTGGCTTTCGGTGCGTGGCGGATTGCGAGAATGGCGTGCAGGCGCTGGAGGAGATCGAACGGCTGCGGCCGCATATCGTGCTGACGGATATTAACATGCCGTTTATGGACGGGCTGGCCTTGTCCCGCGAAGTCATGGAACGGTATCCGGAGACAAAGGTCGTGATCCTGACCGGATACGACGATTTCGAATACGCGCAGCAGGCGCTGAAGTTGAAGGTAAAGGATTTCATCCTGAAGCCGGTAACGGCTGCCGAGTTCTCCGCGATGCTGCATAAGCTCCGGCAGGAGCTGGACGAGGAGAAGAGAGAGCGGGAGGATCTGGCCCGGCTGCAAAGCCAGCTGCATGAGAGCATGCCGCTCCTCAAGGAACGTTTCCTCGAGCGGATGTCGACGATGGCCTTAAGCGAGAAGGAGATTGCGTCGCGTCTGCACTATTTCCAGATTCAATTGACGGGACCTTGCTATCTGGCGTTGGCAATCGACACGGACCGGCTGGAAGAGCAGGGCGGCGCGGACACGGACCGGGAGCTGCTTAGATTTGCCATATACAATATCGCGCAGGAAATTATTAGCGCGGAACCGGGGGCCGTTGTTTTCCGCAGCAGAGAGGAACGGGTGATGGCCGTCCTTAGCGGGGATCGCGAGGAGCTGCTGCAAGAGAAGGCCCAGGAGCTCGCTGAGCGTATCCGGCAATCGGCGGTCCAATTCCTGAAGCTGACCGTTTCGGTCGGAATCGGGATGACCGTTCATAGCTGTACGAGAATCAGAGAGACCTGCAAGGCTGCGGCTGCGGCATTGGATTATCGGCTTGTGCTTGGCGACAACAGTGTTATCAGCATACTGGACATGGAGAAGCGCAGAAGCTCGCCGGCCGGGCATCCGGCAGAGTTCGACCGTGAATTAATAGCGGGAATCAAGACGGGTACGGCGGATGAAGTAGAGCGGGCTATCGAAGCGCTGATCCGATATAACAAGGCAGAACTGACCAGCATTGATCACTGCTATTTGCGTATTCAAAAAACGATTCTTGCCGTCATGCAGTCGCTTGGCGATATCGGCTGCAAGGAGTCCGAAGTGTTCGGAGAAGGCATTAATCCGATGACCGAAATCTACCGGTTCAGGACAATGGAAGAGATCGGGGAATGGCTGAAGACGGCCTGCCGGCAAGCCGTTCACAGCGTAACGGCAACACGCCATGACCAGTGCCGGTTACAGATTGCGGAAGCGATCGCTTATCTGGAAACGAATTACGAGGACGAGAATCTATCGGTGAAAGGCGTCTGCAAGCAGGTTCATATGAGCGTCAGCTATTTCAGCGCGGCTTTTAAAGCCCATACCGGCAGAACCTTTATCGAATACCTGACTGCGGTCCGAATGGATAAAGCGAAGGAGCTGCTGAAATTTACCGGTCTCCGGACCTACGAGATTGCCGCTAGAACCGGCTATAGCGATGCGCAGTATTTCAGCGTTTTGTTCAAGAAGCACACGGGGGAGTCCCCAACGGATTACCGTCATCGGACGGCGGCGGAACAGGCATGAGGCGCGCTTATGGAATTATTTAAATTTAAAAGCATTCAGACGAATATCGCCGCCGCCTCCGCTTGTCTCATTCTTCTTACGGCCATCCTGCTTGGCATCATCTCTTACCAGCTGTCGGCCTCGTCCGTCCGCGAGACGGCCCAGGACTATACGGCGGAGCTGATCCGCCAGGTAAATGCTAACATCCAGACCTACATTACCAGCATGGAAAATATATCGATGCTCGCGCTCAGCAACGAGGATGTCCGCGAGCTTGTAAGCGAAGAGGGAAATAACGGGACAAGCGCGGAGGAGCTGGCGCGCGAGCAGCGGATCTCCGCGTCTTTTCACTCCATTATGGCTTCTCGCAAAGATATCGCTTCGATTAACGTGATTGGCTACAACGGCCGATTCGTCTCGGACCGCGAGCATGTCGAGCTGAATCCAAGCATCAGGCTGGCGGAGCAGCCCTGGTACACAAGCGCGCAGGAAGCATCGGGTCGCATCGTCGTGTCTTCCTCCCATGTCCAGCATATGTTCAAGGATGAATACGACTGGGTCGTATCGCTCAGCCGGGAGCTATGGAGCAAGGATCAGACGGAGCCGCGCGGCGTGCTGCTTGTCGACTTGAACTTCAGCGTCATCAACGACACGCTGAACAACATTGACTTAAGCAAACGCGGGTATGTATTTATCGTGGATGAGAGCGGCAATATCGTCTACCATCCGCAGCAGCAGTTGATCTACAGCAATCTGAAGTCGGAGAAAATCGACGAGGTGCTGGCGAAGGGCAGCGGCAGCTTTACGACCGAGGAAGGGAAGACAAGCCGGATCTATACGATTCAGGATACCGGCTTCGGCTGGAAAATCGTTGGCGTGTCCTACGTCAACGAATTAATCGGCAACAAACGCGAAATGCAGCTGTCGATGGTAGCCGCGGGAGTCTTTTGCTTGATCGTAGGCCTATTGCTTGCCGTCTTCATTTCTCGTAATCTGTCCCGTCCGATCAAGCAGCTGCAGGAGCATATGAAGAAGGTGGAGAAAGGGATCTTCAACATCCGGGTGCCTATCGGCAATCCGAGGGAAATTGCTTCTCTAGCCCGCACGTTTAACCTGATGGTCGTCAAGATCGAGGAGCTGATGAGCCAGGTCGTCCGGGAGCAGGAGATTAAGCGGAAGAGCGAGCTGACGGCGCTGCAGGCGCAGATTAACCCGCATTTTTTGTACAATACGCTGGATTCGATTATATGGATGGCCGAGGGGAAAAAGACGGACGAGGTAGTTCTGATGACCTCCGCACTGGCGCGGCTGTTCCGCTCCTCCATCAGCAGAGGACAGGAGCTGGTCCCGATCCGTACGGAGATTGAACATGTTGCCAACTACCTGACGATTCAGAAAATCCGGTACAAGGACAAGCTGGATTTCCATATCGACGTGGATCCGGATATTTACGGGTACCGCACGCTGAAGGTGCTGCTCCAGCCGCTGCTTGAGAATGCGATCTACCACGGCATCAAGAACAGAATCGGGACGGGGACGATTCAGGTTACCGGCGGCAAGCGAGAAGGTTATATATGGCTGGAAGTGAGCGATAACGGCGTTGGGATGGAGGCGGAGGCGCTCCGTACCATTCTGGAGCCAAGGAGAAACGACCGGGAAAGCAAAGGCGTTGGCGTGGTGAATGTCCATGAGCGAATCCAGCTTTATTTCGGGAAGGATTACGGCCTGACGTACAGAAGCGTACCGGATGAAGGGACGACCGTAACGGTACGGATTGCCGCCATTGAAGGCGATGAATTGGCTGGAGGTGTTGGCGCATGAGCGAGTATAGACGCAAATCGGCATCTATCGCCATTACCGCGGTTCTTATCGTGATTGCTGTCGTTGGTATCTATAAATGGGCGGCAAGCCAGCGTACGGAGAAGCCCGTCGACATCATCGTTACGGTAAAAGCAAAAAGCTCGGCGATTGATTTCTGGAAGGTGCTCATCACCGGAGTTGAGGACGCGGCGAATGAATTCGGCGCCAATGTCACGGTGATTGGACCTCCGTCCGAGACGGAGATCGATATCCAGATGGAGCAGCTCGAGCAGGCGATCCGGCAGAAGCCGGATGCGATCGTGATGGCCGCCACCGATTATAACCGGCTCGTTCCTGTCGCCCAACAGATCGTTAAGGCAGGTATCAAGCTTATTACGGTGGATTCCCGCATTAACAGCGACGATGCGCTCAGTTTTATCGCAACGGATAATATTGCGGCCGGGGAGAAGGCCGGAGAAGAGATGGCCAAGCTGCTGCCGGAATCCGCTTCCTCGAAAATCGCCATAATGAGTTACGTTTACGGAACCTCGTCGCAGCTTGAGCGGGAAAAAGGCGTGCGGCAGTGGCTGGACGGACACTCGCACATTGCGGTGGCAAGTACGCTCTATAGCGAAGGGCGGCTCGAGAAGGCCTATGAGCTGACCAAAGAGCTTCTCGCCAAAGATCCCGGCATTGAAGGGATTGTTGGGCTAAATGAGCCTTCTACCGTTGGCGCCGGACGGGCCATTGAAGAGCTTGGGCTCAGCGGGAAAGTAAAGCTTGTCGGCTTCGACAGCTCGGTAGATGAAGTAAAGCTGATTGAAAGCGGCGTGCTGCAGGCGACCATTGTCCAGAAGCCATACAATATGGGCTATCTCAGCGTAAAGACGGCCATTGAAGCGGTGCGGGGCAAGAAGGTGCCGAAGCTGATCGATACGGAATCGGTCATTATCAACAAAGACAATATGTATACGGAACAAAATCAGAAGCTGCTCTTCCCCTTTGTGGGAGAGTAGCTTTTCTTTTTTCAATAGGAACAGAACAGATTTTTTTCAACTATTCAAATACATTATTCCATTCTGGCAAAAGCGAAAGCGCTTTAGAATGAGCTTAGTTACAGCGGGATGGAGTGATTGGGCATGAAGGACATACTCGTTCGCATGGAAGGAATCAATAAGTATTTTCCGGGCGTTCAAGCCCTGCAGGATTGCCGCTTCGAGTTAAGGCGGGGCGAGGTGCACGCGCTGGTCGGAGAGAATGGGGCGGGCAAGTCTACCATGATGAAGGTGCTGACCGGCGTGTATCAAAAGGATGGGGGAAGCATCGTATACGACGGAACGGAAGTCGAGATTCCCAATTCGAAAACAGCTCAAAACCTGGGCATTTCGATCATCCACCAGGAGCTTAATCTAGCCCCTGATCTGACGGTGGCGCAGAACATCTATATCGGACGCGAGCCTCGGCGGGGACTTCGGCTGTTTCTGAACGAGCGGGAGCTGAAGCGGAAGGTCGAGCGGTTGTTCAAGCGGCTGAACATGGAGCTGGATCCGGATGAACCGGTCGCCAATCTTACCGTAGCGAAGCAGCAGATGGTGGAGATCGCCAAAGCGTTGTCTTACGACGCCAAGGTGCTCATCATGGACGAACCAACCGCGGCGCTGAGCGATACGGAGATCGATGATCTGTTCGTTATTATAAACCAGCTTAGAGCAAGCGGAGTTGGCATCGTCTACATCTCGCACCGGATGGATGAGCTGAAGCGGATTACCGACCGGATTACCGTCATGCGGGACGGTCGATACATCGATACGGTGCCGACGGCTTCCGTTACGAACGAGCAGATCATTGCGATGATGGTTGGCCGCGAGATCTACGACAGCACCAAGCAGAACCGGATAGCGGAGAACAGCGAGACGGTTCTTGAGGTGAAGGGGCTAAGCCGCAAGGGAGCGCTCGACAATATCAGCTTCAAGCTCCGCAAAGGAGAAATCATCGGCTTCGCGGGGCTGATTGGAGCGGGTCGGACCGAGGTGGCGAGAGCGATTTTTGGCGCCGATCCGATCGATTCGGGCGAGATAACGGTGCATGGTCGCAAGGTAGTAATGAAGCAGCCTTATGACGCGGTGCAGGCGGGAATCGGATACTTGTCGGAGGACCGCAAGCGGTACGGCTGCATCGTGGAGATGGATGTGAAGACCAACGTGGCGGTCGCTTCGCTCCGGCAATACGTGAATGGGGTGGGCTGGGTGAACCGGAGCAAGATTGCGAAGGCGGCCGAGCAGATTGTCGAGATGCTGAAGGTGAAGACGCCTCATATCGATCAGGACGTCAAATTCCTTTCGGGAGGCAATCAGCAGAAGGTTGTCATCGGCAAATGGCTGACCCAGGGTTGCGACATTCTGATCTTTGATGAGCCGACCCGCGGGATCGATGTTGGAGCAAAAAGCGAAATCTACAAGCTGCTGAACGATCTGGCCGCCAAGGGCAAATCGATCATTATGATCTCCTCGGAGCTTCCGGAGATTTTGCGGATGAGCCACCGCATCATCGTGATGTGCGAAGGACGCATCACGGGTGAGCTGGACCGCGAGGAAGCCACGCAGGAGCAGATTATGAGATATGCGACATTAAGAGCTTAACAACGGAGTTTAGGGGGAATCTCTATGAAAATGCAGCCAAAAGCCGAAATGGCGCAGCTTGGCGGCAAGCAGACCGCGATTATTCTGAAGCCGGGCGTTCTGCAGCAGGTGCTTGCTTTTGCCAGTCTGATCGTCCTTATTCTCGTATTCACCTTTTCGTCCAGCAACTTTTTTCAATTCTCCAATATCGTAGGGATTCTGCTCTCAACCGCGGTGACCGGCGTCCTGGCGCTGGGCTCTACGTTTGTCATTATTACGGGCGGCATTGATTTGTCGGTCGGAACGGTGATGACCTTAAGCGCGGTAATGACCGGGGTGTTTATTACGTATTGGGGGCTGCCGGTTCCGATTGGCATTATCGGTGGCATCCTGACGGGTGCCGTTTGCGGGCTGTTGTCCGGCGTGATGGTCGCCAGGCTTAAGATCCCTCCCTTTATCGCAACCCTTGCCATGATGATGATCGCCAAAGGCCTTGCTCTTGTCATCTCCGGTACGAAGCCGATCTACTTCAACGATCATCCGGTGTTCAGCGAGGTGTCGCAGGGTTCGTTCTTCGACAAGCTTATCCCGGGCTTTGCCATCCCGAATGCAGTTGTCATTTTCTTCATCGCCGCGATTATCGGAAGCATTCTGTTGTCCAAAACGATCGTCGGCCGTTATAACTTTGCTCTTGGCAGCAATGAGGAAGCAACCAGGCTGTCAGGCGTTAACGTGAACTATTGGAAAATCGTAATCTACACGCTTACCGGCGTTTTCACCGGTCTGGCGGGTATTCTGATTGCGTCCCGGCTCAACTCCGCCCAGCCTGCGCTTGGCGCCGGTTACGAGCTTGAGGCTATAGCGGCGGTTGTCATTGGCGGCACCTCGCTTAGCGGGGGGAAGGGTACAATCGTAGGCACGGTTATCGGCGCTCTGATTATGAGCGTGCTGACGAACGGCCTTCGCATTTTGTCCGTTCCGCAGGAATGGCAGACCGTTGTGGTCGGCATCGTCATCTTGCTTGCGGTTTATGCGGACATTCTGCGCCGACGCAAAGCGTAAACCCGATTAACGCTAGAAACTTTGGTCTCTTAGCAAGTCTCGCTAACTGGGGAACCAAGATTCTATAGAGGATGATTGAAATCCAAGATCTGATTGAATCCAAAAATCAAAGGGGAGATTTCGGTGAAAAAGGTTACGGCATTGCTGTTAGTTGCGTTAATGACGGTTGTTATGCTTAGCGCCTGCGGGTCGAATAACTCGGACAATTCGAAGAACACGGGCAATACGGGCGGTAAAACCAGCACGAACAACGGCGGAACCAAAGCGAGCGGAGACAAAATTTACATCCCGATTATATCGAAGGGCTTCCAGCATCAATTCTGGCAGGCGGTAAAAGCCGGGGCGGAAAAAGCCGCTACGGAGTTCAACGTGGAGATCACCTTCGAAGGACCGGAGACCGAAGCGCAGGTCGACAAACAGATCGAAATGCTTCAGGCCGCTCTCGACAAGAAGCCTAGCGCGATTGGTTTTGCCGCTCTCGACAGCCAAGCTTCCGTTCCGCTCCTGCAAAAGGCGAAGGACGCAGGCATTCCGGTTATCGCCTTCGACTCCGGCGTAGACAGCGATATTCCGATCACAACCGCTTCCACCAATAACGTGGCCGCTGCCGCTCTCGCTGCCGACAAAATGGCGGAGTTAATCGGCGGAGAAGGCGAGATTGGCGTCATCGTGCATGACCAGACCTCTGTTACGGGCGTTGACCGCCGCGACGGCTTCGTGAACCGGATCAAAGAGAAATATCCGAATATTAAGATTGTCGACATTCAATACGGCGGCGGCGACCATCTGAAATCGACGGACCTCGCGAAAGCGATGATTCAGGCTCATCCGAATATTAAAGGCTTCTTCGGCGCGAACGAAGGCTCCGCGGTTGGCGTGATCAACGCCGTAACCGAGCTGAAGAAGGAAGGCCAAATTACCGTAATCGGCTTCGACTCGGGCAAAGCGCAAATCGACGCGATCAAGAGCGGCGTTATGGCTGGAGCCATTACGCAAAATCCGGTCGGCATCGGTTACGAGACGGTGAAGGCTGCCGTCGAAGCGATTCGCGGCGAGAAGGTAGAGTCCACCATCGATACGGGCTTCTATTACTACGATAAGTCCAATATCGACAGCGATGAAATTAAAGCGGTACTATATGAATAATCAGTAAAATAGTGGAACAAAATAGCAGTCGGGTGTCATATAAGATGACGCCGGCTGCTATTTTTTTGTCCGCATTTTTTGAAAAGACCTGAGGATTGTGTTACCCTAAAAAGAAAAGGTTGGAGGTCACGATGGCAAAAGAGCACAAAAAAATATCCGGTTTAGAGATTTTTAAAAGGGCTATTTTTATCACGATTGGTTCCGTATTAATGGGTGTTTCACTGGAATTATTCCTCGTACCAAATGATGTAATCGACGGTGGCATCACCGGTATCTCCATTATGGTATCCGAATTAACCCACTTGCCCCTTGGTCTATTCATCTTTATCCTGAACATTCCGTTTCTGTTCATCGGCTTCAAGCAGATTGGCAAAACGTTTGCCATATCCACTCTCTACGGCATCGCCGTTATGTCGATTACCACGCAGCTGCTTCATCACGTACATGCCTTTACCGAAGAAAAACTGCTTGCCGTCCTGTTCGGCGGGATCATTCTAGGAGCGGGCGTTGGTCTGGTTATCCGGTTCGGCGGTTCCCTGGACGGCACAGAGATTCTTGCGATTCTGGCATCGAAAAAATTCGGCATGCCGGTCGGACAGATTATCATGATCGTCAACGTCTTTATCTTTATCCTCGCAGGATTTGTGTTTGAATGGAATTCCGCAATGTATTCGATGGTCACCTATTATCTCGCAACCAAGGTCATGGACATTGTTGTTGAAGGTATCGAGGAATCCAAATCCGTCACGATTATTTCCAGCGCGTACGAAGAAATCGCCGAAACGATTATGACGCGCCTGGGACGCAGCACGACTTATATCCAGGCACGCGGCGGTTACTCCAGGGAAGAAACGCAAATGGTTTATTGCGTAGTCAGCCGTCTGGAAGTGGCGAAGCTGAAAGCGATTGTTCACGATATTGATACAAGAGCGTTTATCGCGATTGAAAATGTTGCCGACGTACAAGGCGGCGGCTTTACGAAGAAAAGCATCCACTAAACGGATTAAAGCTTGTTTAGCAGATTAGTGAGCCGTTCCGGGTAATCGGTAATGATGCCTGCGACTCCCGCCTGGATCAGACGCTTCATCTCGGCCGGTTCATTGACCGTAAACACGTTATAGATAACGCCATGCTGGGCGGCTTCCGCAACCCAGTCCGGCAGCACGGCAAAATGCGAGGCATGCAGGGCGGATGCTCCAATCGACAAGGCGTATTTCCACGGACGGTATAAGCCTTCCATGTACAAGATGCCAGTCCGAATTTCCGGAGCCAGCCGCTTGCACTCGATAAGCGAATAATGATTAAAGCTGGAGAGGATCACCTGATTCTCCATGCCGCAAGCACGAACGGTTTCGATTACCTTTTGCTCCAATCCGGGGTAAGGTACGATGCCGTTTTTTAGTTCGATGTTGATGATCGTCCCGGTCCGCTTGGCAAGGTCCAGCAGCTGCACGAGTGTCGGAATTCTTGCGTCCTTAAAGCTCGGAGAGAACCAGCTGCCGGCATCCAGCTGCAGCAGTTCATCGGAGGGCATATCCGCGACAAGGGTGTTCACGCCGGTTGTCCGTCTCAGCATCTCATCGTGGATGAGCACCAGCTTGCCGTCCTTGGTCATCTGAACATCGGTCTCGATCCCTGTTGCGCCAAGCTCAATCGCCTTCTCGAAGGCGATCATCGTGTTCTCCGGATAATTGCCGGAAGCTCCCCGGTGCGCATAATTCACAAGTGTAGTCATAACCGTTCTTCCACTCCCATCTTCATCATAAAATTGAATTGATTTTACTTTACTTCCGATTTGTTTGCGGCATATTAATCTTAATGATGTTTATGCTCAAATTGCGGATTGCATACCCCCTAGGGGTATGATATGATAAGACTATGCCATACCCCCTGGAGGTATTTAAAGATGATTGAACAAGAGAAGACCGAGCATTGCCATTCGACCGAACCGGAACAACAAGGTGCCGAGCGGAAGAGCCATCATTCCGATAAAATGAAATCCAATCTCGTATCGCGACTCAACCGGATTGAAGGTCAGATCCGTGGCGTTAAGGCAATGATTGAGAAGGATACGTATTGCGATGATGTGCTGAACCAGATTGCCGCGGTGCAGTCTGCGTTGAACGGTGTTGGGAAGCTTCTGCTGGAAGGTCATCTGAAAAGCTGCGTGATCGAGCGCATTCAGGCGGGAGAAAGTGAAGTTATTGACGAGCTGCTCGTTACCGTAAATAAATTAATGAAATAAGATCGGGAGGGATTTGTGTTATGGCAAATGTTACGTTGAAGGTTGAAGGCATGTCTTGCGGACATTGCGTAAGCGCGGTGGAGAAGGCCGTTACCGGAGCAGGGGCAAGCGGCTCCGTGGATTTGGCTGCGGGCAAAGTAACGGTCCAGTATGATGAGAAAAAGGTATCGCTTGATGCGATCAAGGAAGCGATTGAAGATCAAGGCTACGATGTCGTTTAACCGGCTATAAAAAGGCGCTGCCAGCTCCGACGGAGTCAGGCAGCGCCTTTTTGTGATGAGCTGCCCTTACGTTGTACTTTATGCAGGATAATGAGGCATCTTTGGTCGATGCAAGGTTCTACATTGCACGGAATGCAGCATATCGGTGCAAAACAGCCCACAATGGCTCCAATAGGGACAAATATCCTGCATTCTGTACAACATAACGTGCCCGTCTTACCTGGAATAGGCGAATATCCTGCAGTTTGTACAACGTGCGTTTTCTGGTATTTAAAAGCCCTCAAGCCCCTTATCCACGCGGGATTGGGGGCTTTTTGCCCTCTCCCTGGGTGATTAGCTTATACCGGCTGTGGGTATATTGTTAGGGATAAATGGAAGGGGCGAATATCACGCATGATGCATAAACGCAATCGAAAAAATCGAAATCGCACGTTACATATCGGACTTATGGCCGTTCTTTTGTCGGCTGCCTATACATCCAGCCAAACGGGCTGGGCCGCATCCGGTTCCGCCGCAGCAGCTGCTGCGTCCGCATCCGGAGTAACCTTTAATCAAGCCGGCACGCGGCTAACGGGCGACACCGCCGCCGGTCATGAGCATCATCATGCTCATGAGAAAGGGCATAACCAGAGCGCTACCGTACAATGGAGCTTCTTGCCGCAGCAGCCTGAGGCCGGCAATAACGCAACTATTCAGCTTAGCTTCAAGGATACGCACGGCCGTCCGGTTCAAAATTTTACTTTAAGCCATGAGAGGGAGATTCATCTCATTACGGTCAGCAGTGATCTGAGCGAATTTCAGCATCTTCATCCGGTCGATGAAGGACAAGGGCAATTTACGGTCGATACCGTCTTTCCGAAAGGCGGGGCCTATCAGCTCTTCGCGGATTTTATCCCCGCCGGAGGAACTCATCAGGTTGCTCAGGCAGAGGTGACGGTAGGGGGCAAAACAGCTGCCGCCGTTCCGCTTGTACCGGACAAGAAGCTTGTTGAGACGGCCCAAAATACCGTCGTATCACTGCAAACCGGCGAGCTGCACGCGGGTAAGGAAACGCCGCTCGCTTTCTCCTTCAAGGATGAGGCAACAGGCGAACCGGCGGGGGATATGGAGCCTTACCTCGGCGCGGCCGGCCATGTGGTTATCGTCAGCTCTGATCTTAAGCATTATTTGCATGTTCATCCGAAGGAGGGGCAGACGGCGGGACCGGAAGCATTATTCGAGACGACCTTCCCTGCTCCGGGGCTTTACAAGGTATGGGGCCAGTTCCAGCGCCACGGCGATATATTTACCGCTTCCTATACGATTAAAGTCGGCGAATAAGCATAGCAGCCCTTGTCGTTGCGCAACCTAGGTCAATAATGGAAGCGAAGGGATGGTCTAGTGAACCATGAATGATAAGGTTATTTCGATTCTCGAAGGGAAAATCCGGCATATCGACAGCGAGGACGGGGAGATTTATTTGGTTGGCCCCATTAAGCTGCCGGTTAATCTGGATGATCAAACGGCTATATTTCATTGGTATTGCTGGCTGTTATGCAAGGAGGAAGTGGACAAGCTTGAGGATATTATAGATAAGCTGTCCGGCGCCAATCTTGCGGAGATGCAGCAGTCGAGCGTGCTTGTCTATGGGGATTTCGAGCATGCGGACGATGCTTTCATCCGGATGCACAGCATCTGCCATACGGGAGACATATTCGGCAGCAAGCGCTGCGACTGCGGTTACCAGCTGCATCAGTCGATGAAGATGATCGTGGCGCACGGGACGGGAGCGCTCTTTTACCTAGCGAATCATGAAGGGCGCGGTATCGGGCTGTTCAGCAAAGCGATGGCTTATTTGCTTCAGGAGCAGGGCTACGATACCGTAGAGGCGAATCTTAACCTCGGGTTTGTGGATGATGCGCGCAACTACGGCGATGCAATCCGGGTACTGCGCTCCTTACGGCCGAAGGATAAGCCAGTTACGCTTATTACGAACAACCCTCGCAAGCTGGATGCGCTGCGCAATGCCGGGCTTGACGTGGCAGACCGGATTCCGCTCTGGGGAGACGTGTCGGAGTATAACGAAAAATATTTGCAGACGAAGATCAACCGTTCGGGTCATCTCGTCAGCGGTTGTCCGGAGCAG
Source organism: Paenibacillus glycanilyticus (assembly GCF_051200795.1). Classification (NCBI taxonomy): domain Bacteria; kingdom Bacillati; phylum Bacillota; class Bacilli; order Caryophanales; family Paenibacillaceae; genus Paenibacillus; species Paenibacillus glycanilyticus. The sequence continues at coordinate 5,727,037 of NZ_CP195155.1, read as the reverse complement.
TAGCGGCATTCCATATAATGAGTACGTCACATCTCTATAACTCCTGTGATATAATTCAAGAAAAAGCGCAGGAAGCGGTGAGGTCGCGTGACTTGGCAGACGAATCGGGACGGGGAAGTGCCTGAAGTCATTCATGAAATCATACTTGAAAGCTTTCGGCTTGCCTTTCAGCTGTTAGGCACGCATTGGCGCACCGTCGGAAAAGGCTGGTCCTACAAGGAGCATCAGCATCCGCTGCTGGAGCTCAATATCGTGCTTCAGGGGAGCCAGTCAACCGTGATCACCGGCAAGGAATACATCCAGCGGGCAGGGGATCTGCTGCTGATCCGGCCGGATGAGGTTCATCACAGCCGTAACGCTTCGGATGAAGCGATGACTTATTTTTCGATGCACCTGGATGTGGACGACCCGGATTTGTTTTGCTTGCTGAGCCGGATCGAGCAGCATTTGTTCCGGGCGGAATCGCCTACCATGCAGCAGCTGATGCCTCATATTGAAGAATTAATGGAGATCTGTTCGGGCGAGCCGGAAAGCGATATCGCTAGGCGGCTGGATATCCGGGTGAAGGTCATGCAGATCCTGCTGATTCTAACAATGGAAGCAAGAAGCCTGACGCAGCCCTATTCCGGAAGCGCCGGAAGGCCTCAAGGCGAATCTTCCGTTCCCTTATTGCGCCACCGCGAGCAGAGCTCCCTGGAGAAGAAGGTTCAGACCTTGTTCTCCGAGCCGTATATGCGCGATCTTCAGAGGGATGAGGCAACCCTGCCTTCCTTCCGCTGGGTGGGAGTGTTTACGTTTCAAATGGAGGACAAACCGTTCTGGCAATCGACCGACCGTTTCTGGATGAAGGAACAGCTGACCGAGGATATGAAGGAGCTTGGGACAGTCGTTGTTATCGATGATCCTCCTTTTATGAATGCAGCCGTTCTGACCTCGAGGCATGCGGTTCCGAATATGGAAGAGATCGTGCTCAAGAAAAAAAGAGAACTTGAAGAGCGGCTAGGCATTCCGATCAAGCTGGGCTTTGGCGGGATTACCGCGGCGGTGTCGGAGCTGCGTTCCTTGTACCTGAACAGTCTGCGGCAGCTGGGGCATACGGAGGAAACGGACGGAAAGCTGCTCCGTTACGAGTTCGTGAGCCGCATTATCCGTTCCGCGATGCAGATTATGGAGGCCGAGTACGGGGACAAAGGGCTGTCTCTCGTCAGCCTGGCGAAGCGGCTTGGCGTGACGCCCAATTATTTAAGCAATCAGTTCAGCTCGCAGACCGGCGCTACTTTTACTCACCATCTGACGAGCATTCGGATCCATCAGGCCATCCGGCTTATGAGAGAGACCAATTTGAAAATCTATCAGGTGGGCGAGCTGGTCGGTTATGCCGATCATACCTACTTCAGCCGTTTATTCAAATTGACGGTGGGGGTCAGCCCCGCGAAATACCGTTTGTCCGAGCAGTCATTTTAACCGATTCGGGCAAATGCCGCAGTACCCCGGGGAACCGGGGTTTTGCAATTTTGTTGCAAAATGAATCGTAAACGCTTACATTTTATCTTAAGATAATCCAATAAATCTTAACTTTTTAACATTGCTGATGGTGTAACCCTATGTGACACTGAGGGTAGGTATTGACGACGAAGATAAACGTCTGAAAGGTGGTGCTCGCATGTACAACGTACTTGTTGTAGATGATGAACCGTTTATGCTGGAGGGCTGGAGAACCATGGTCGATTGGGAATCGCATGGGTTCCGGCTTTGCTGGGCGGTTTCGGACGGCAGGGAAGCGCTTGAGGTTATGGAGCGGGAAGTGCCCGATCTTGTATTTACCGATCTGCAGATGCCGGTTATGGATGGGCTTGAGCTAATCCGGCAAATGAAGCAAAGCCAAGGGCTGAAAGAGATAAAAACGGTGATTGTGAGCGGGTATTCGCGGTTTGACGCCGCGCAGTTTGCGATCCGTCATCAGATAGAGCAGTACCTGTTAAAGCCGCTTATCGAAGAAGAAATACATGAATTGCTCGATTCGCTTCGGTTAGACATGGACCAGCGGAACAGCATGGAGGCATCGGCGAGCGAATCGTTATCCATCGTATTTGCCAGAGCGCTGCAGGAGGAGAGCGAGGAGGCTCGGACAGCCTTGACCTCCCATCTGGGCTGCTTGGCGGAGGCAACGGGGAGACTGATTGTTTTGGACGCAAAGGCTGGAAAGCCCGGGCCGACTATGGAAGAAGTGGAAGCTGAATTGTCAGGGCTGCCGGCCGGCTTCGGATGCATGGAGGAGCCATCGGGTTCAATCGGGCTGCTGGTATGGTCCCCGCAGCAGGATGGACAGGAAGAGGGATTAGACGCGGGCATTAGGCGGATGGTGGAGAGGCTTTCCGGCCGGTGGCCTTCGTGCTCGATTTATGTTAGTGGGGAAACGCGGGGCTGGCGGCATCTGAGACAGCTGAATACGCAGCTTCAGGATCTCCGAAGCAGAGGCTTGTATAAGGGACGGGCGGGTGTCTTTTGGTATGAGCACAGGGATGAACAGACGCATTGGCGGTGGGAGGATGCGGCAAGCCGGGCAGAGGCTTTATTAGCGGCGGTAGAACGTAACGATTTTTCCGCAATTGAACAGGCTGCCACCGCACTCGTCGAGTTTGTTGAAGGAACCCATAAACCGGCAAGCAGCTTGACGGCAACTCTCTCGTATCTGCAGGGCGGACTGCTTCGCGCTTATCATAAAGCCGGCGGGGATCCGGCCAATCCGCCGGAATGGATTCTGCCTCCATACGGCCTGCTGGGGAATGTGCGGGAACAGTTGTCGGCAGCGTGCCTGCAGGCAGCCGGGCAGATCGACGAGCTGAACAGCAAGAGGCCGGAAGGCCGGCTCCAGGAGGCCGTTGCCTTCGTAACCGATCATTACCGGGAGAAGCTGCAGTTGAAGGACCTTGCGGAGCTATTCCGCCTGAACCCGGTCTATATGGGCCAGCAGTTCAAGAGGGTAACCGGCTATTGCTTTAACGACTATATGCATCTTCTGAGGATTAAGGAAGCGAAGAAGCTGTTGCTTCGAACGGATCTGAAGGTGTCCACCATTGCGAACGAGCTTGGCTATCACAGCACGGAATACTTCGGCTCCGTCTTCAAGTCCCTGACGAAAGTATCGCCATCGGCTTATAAATCAAACCAAAAAGGGGATTGTCTTGAGTGAAGAACAGGCTGTTTTCGAATAAAATCAACGATATTCCCCTAAACCTGAAGTTTCTAATGATTTACTTGTTATGCATCCTCATTCCCATTATCGGCATCAACGTTTTTTTCTACCAGCAGAACTCGGACAATATCCGGATTCGCGAACAGGAGAACCTTCGCAAATCGATGGACCGGGCCGCGGCGGAGCTTCACAGCATGATTGACGAAAGCGTTGCGGTGAGCCATTCCATCGAAGGCGACGATTCCCTGAACGAGGTGCTCGACAAAACCTACGACAGCCCTGTCTCCTCTTACGAGAGCTATGACAGCGTTCTCCGCAATAAGCTGAAGCGTTACATGCCGGTGTACCCGAACATTTTGGAAATCCGGATTTATACGTACAACCATACCATTCAGACCGGTAACAATTATTACGTCATTAATGCCCCGGAAGAAAAAAGTCCTTGGCTGGGGCCATTGTTAAGCCAGCCGGGTCATGCTTTTCGCGTCATTGCTTATTCCGAGGCGTCGGGAACTACGGGCCCGGCAAAGAAAATAAGCGTCATCAGCGACATGGATCAAGGCTTTAGCATTGTAAAGCCGCAATACCGCAAATTTCTAAGGATCGATTTGAACGTGGATAAAATCTACGATATTTTGAGCAGGGAAAGCGACAGCCTGCAGCTGGAGCTGGTAAACGAGCAGAATCAGGTTGTGGCGGAATCGGGCGGACGCGGCAAGTCGGTTTATGATGCCGATATGTCGGATTGGGCAAAGGGAGACGTTTTTGTATCCAATCTGGGCACAGTCAGTTACGTGCAAGGATGGAAATTGGTTGGCAGGGCTAACAACGACCGGATTACGACTCTTTTGGATGAGGCGCGGCGTTCCATCCTGTGGCTTGCGGTCATAAGCACGCTTATTCCTTCGCTGTTAATATTCGTTATGCTCCGTTCTTACCATTATCGGATCAAGAAGTTGGCCCGGCATATGGACCGCGTGCGCAATGAGCGGTTCGATCAGGTCACTCTCCCGGAAGGAAAAGACGAGATTGGCGGACTTATTAACACCTACAATATGATGACCAGGAAAATCAATACGCTGATTAACGACGTCTACAAACTCGAGATTCATCAGAAAAGCCTGGAGGTCGAGCGGGTGCGAATGGAGATGAATATGCTTCAGAGCCAGATGAATCCGCATTTCCTGTTCAATACTTTAAATGCCCTTCTTGTTGTGGCGACGAAAAACGGTTACAAGGATGTGACCGAAATTATAAAAAGCCTATCGCTTCTTCTCCGGAGGCTGCTCCGGCGGGCAGACGATCTGGTACCGCTGAAGGAGGAGCTGCAGTTCACCTTGATGTACCTGCAGATTGAGAAATTCCGTTTCGGCGATCGGTTTGATTATGTTGTTGATATTGATCCGCTTGCGAATGACGTCCGGGTACCGATCATGAGCATTCAGCCGCTCGCGGAGAATGCCTGCAAGCACGGGCTGCAGGCGATTAAAGGCGGAGGAGCCGTCAGAATCGAGGCTCGCATGTCCGAACGGGGGTTAACGGTCTCCGTAGCCGATAACGGAATCGGCATGGAGCAGGAGGCACTGGACCGGATTCAGCAGGCGGTCCGTTCGGAGCATGCGATGGAAGGACATGTCGGTCTTCGCAACGTGTACCGCAGGCTGGAGCTTTTTTACCATGAAAGCGTACAGTTCCGGATGATGAACGGCCCGGGGGGCGGGCTGACCGTGAGCTATCAAATACCTCTTCACCAGCTTGAGAATAACCAGACAAAGCCGGGCGCGGCTTCGTAATTGGAAAGGGGGAGCAGTATGTACCGTGTTTTGCTCGTTGATGATGAGCCGTTTGCAATTGAGGGTCTTCAATTATTAATCGATTGGAAGAAGAATGGATTCGAGGTGGAATCGGTCTGCGGAGACGGCGAAGAAGCAGCCCGCCTGATCCGGGAATCCAAGCCCGATTTAGTCGTTACGGATATTCGCATGCCGATCATGGACGGACTGGAGCTTATTTCCCAGATGAGGCTGGAGGGCCATAAACAGACTAAATTCGTCGTTATGAGCGGCTACAGCGATTTCGAGTATGCAAGGCGCGCTTTGCAGCTGGGCGTCTCGCATTATTTGACCAAACCGATTATGAGCGATGAAGCCGATGAAGTGCTGGAATGTTTGAACAAAACATTGGAGGAAGAGACCCGCAAACAGAAGGTTGTCCGCTATACGGAGCGCTGCGCGCAGAGACGCGCGTTAACCGCATTGCTTCGCGGCGAGGAACTTTCCGATGCTGACCAAACTTCCATTAAACGCATCTCCGCAGAGGCTGCCGGATGGGTATACATGCGTGTTGCAGTGGACGAATCGGAATTAACATCCGCGGTGGAAGAGGTTGAGAAACTGCTTGAGAAGGGGCAAGTCGAAGGAGGAGCCGGAGGCTGCATATTGGATCAGGAGCTGACCTCTTTCGGGATGGCCTGTATACTTCGGGACGATAGCAAGTCGGCTATGCAGGATGCGGCAGAGCTTCTTTACAAAGCGCTCCGGGGATCGATTCGCGGAAGCCTCAGCATGGTAGTCGGCAGTCTGGTGAAGGAGCCGGAGCAGCTTGGAAGCTCTTACCGGCACGCCGAGGAAGCGGGTGCTTATCTCTTTTATGACCGTAGAGAGAGACCTCTCTACTATGACGAGATTAAGGAGCAGGGCTTTGGCTATGATTCGCATCTATGGGAGGCAGCCGAAAAAATCATTGAGGCCGTTGAAACCAATGATGAAGAGAGGATTGTAGAGCGCCTGCAGCAGATCTTTGATCATTTCGCCGATAAAAGAACGATGCCTTCCTTGATCTCCGCCTTTTCTACCCACATTATGGTGCAGTGCTCCGGCATTTACAAAGAGCTTGGCGGGGACGCGGACCAGATGCTTGAGAAGACCGGGTATCCGCTTGTTGGGGCGAATGAGCATTCTTTGATGAAGCTGCATGCGTTTTTGCTGAGCTTTTGCCTAATGTGCCGTGAAGAATTGTCATTGTGCCGAAGCCGGCAGCAGGGAGGAACTATTGCCAAGGTAGAGGAATATTTGCGCCAGCACTACTGCGAATCCGTTACGGTGAAGGAGATAGGGGAAATCTTTTATATGAATCCGGTTTACCTGGGGCAGGCTTTTACCAGAAAATACGGCGTCAGCATTCATGAATATATTCATCAACTGCGGATGAACGATGCGAAGAAACTGCTCCATAACCAGGATATTTCGGGGTCAGCACTGGCGGAGAGGCTTGGTTATTGCAGCTATCAACATTTCCTGAAGCAATTCGAGAAACGCTTCGGCATGAAGCTTGCCGAGTATAAAAAAACAATACCCCACCTTAAATCGTAGGGGTATAATGCTTAACTCTGATTATGATGTAAACGCATTCAAATGCTTCATAATGTAGAGGTAAGCACACAATCCGTAGGAGGAGAAGCAAATGGGGGTTAAAGCAAAAAAGCCATTGTTGACAACTATGGCAGTCGCGGTTGCCTTGAGTTTAACGGTTGCAGCGTGCAGTAATGGCAATAACGGTGGCAAAAATAGTAACAGCGATGCGTCCGCTGCGCCATCTGCATCTGCGAACGCAGGCAATTCGGGCACAAATGCAACGGATGAGGCATTGAAGCCAATCGAGATCTCCGCTTTTATCGGGGCTCCTGGCCAATCGCCAACACCGGACAACAAGCTGTTCAAAAAAATTAAAGAAGATCTGGGCATTACGTTTAAGACGGAATTCCTGGTAGGCGACCTTGAGCAAAAGCTTGGCGTTATGATTGCCGGCGGCGACTATCCTGATTTGATTACCGCGGACCCTAAGCTTGTATCGGCGGGTGCTGTTATTCCGCTTGAAGATCTTATTGAGCAGTATGCTCCAAAGCTGAAAGAGCATTACGCGAAATACTGGAACCGGATGAAGGATCCTTCCGACGGCCACATTTACTGGCTGCCTAACTACGGCGCGTATCAAGGCAATGTGAACGAAACGTTCTACAGCGGTCCAGCCTTCTGGATTCAAAAAGCCGTACTGAAGGAATTCGGTTATCCTAAACTCCAAACTCTTGATGATTATATGAAGCTGATCCGCGAATATCAGGCGAAATATCCTGAAATCGACGGTCAGAAAACAATCGGCTTTACGACACTCGCGTCCGACTGGCGGACATTCGGCCTGCTGAATGCGCCTGAGCATCTGACAGGACATCCAAACGACGGCGGCGTTGTTGTAGACAATGGCGTGGCAAGCGTTTTCGCGACACAGGATATTTCGAAAACCTACTATAAAGAATTGAATGGCCTGTACAACGAAGGGCTGATGGATAAAGAAGCTTTCACTCAAAACTATGACCAGTATCTGGCGAAGCTGACTCAAGGCAATGTCCTTGGTATGTTCGACCAGCACTGGAACTTCCAAACCGCGGAAGATTCCCTGAATACGCAAGGCAAGTCCGACCGCACTTACGTAGGCTTCCCGCTTGTTTATGACACAAGCACTAAGGACTACTACCGCGACCGCGCCGTTATCAACTTGAACAACGGCTTTGGTATTTCGGTAGACGCGAAGGATCCGAAACGCATTATTCAAGCGCTTGAACAGCTGATGGATGAGAAATACCAGAAGATGTTCACTTGGGGCGAAGAAGGCGTTGACTATCAAGTTGGCGCAGACGGCAAATATACCAGAACGCCTGAGCAACGCAAAAACTACGAGGATCCGGCTTGGAAGCTTGCTAACCTCGGAGACGGCATTTACGGATACCTGCCTAAGATTGAAGGTACTTTGAGCGACGGCAATGCAACATCGCCGGGCGGAGACCCTGTAGAATTCTATGACAGCTTGAAAGATGTCGACAAAGAAGTTCTGAATGCTTACGGCCACAAAACATGGACGGAATTCTTCTCGATGCCGCCGGATAACCCGGTTTACTACCCGGCTTGGCAGATCGACCTGATTGACGGCTCCGATGCTTCGATTGCCAACAAGAAAATGACGGATGCTTCGCTGAAATTCCTGCCTAGAGCGATTATGTCGAAACCTGATCAATTCGATAAAGTATGGCAGGATTACGTAAACGAGTATAAGAAAATCAACGTAAAAGCTTACGAGGACCGCATTAACGAACAAATTCAATGGCGTATTAAAAATTGGAGCACCAATTAATGTAAGGCAGCAGAAAGCGGAAGGGATGAAGCAGACTGCCTCAGCCCTTCCGCTTTATCTTTGGAGCGGAGGAAGGAAGAGAGATGGCGAAACCTGTAGATACTATAGCTGTAGAGGCTGCTATCCAGCCTAAGAAGACCCGCAAATCCAAGCGGTTCAAAAACCAGGGTCAGCTTATGTGGATGTCGCTGCCCGTACTCATTTATGTCATGCTCTTCTCGTATTACCCGATTTGGGGCTGGACAATGGCTTTCCAGAATTACAAGCCGGCAAAATCTTTCGGCGAGCAAGAGTGGGTTGGCTTAAAGCAGTTTAAATTCTTGTTTACCGATGACAGTTTCTTGCGCGTTTTGCGTAATACGATTGGCATGAGTGCCATTAACATGGTATTAGGCTTCGTAACGGCCATTGTTTTCGCGATTCTGTTAAACGAAGTGAAGAACAAGCTGTTTAAACGTTCGATTCAAACGATTTCGTATTTGCCGCATTTTCTATCGTGGATTATCGTAACTGGAATTGTTGCAACTTCGCTGTCCGTGGATGGCGGTATCGTCAATGAAGTATTGATGAAGCTTGGGATTATTCACGAGCCTATCATGTGGCTTAGTGAGCCTAAATATTTCTGGGGCATTGTTGGCGCATCGCATGTATGGAAAGAAGTCGGTTGGAATGCAATCATCTATCTGGCGGCGATTACCTCGATTGATCCATCCCTGTATGAGGCGGCGGAGATTGACGGGGCTAACCGTTACCATAAGATGTGGTATATAACGCTGCCAGGCATCAAGTCCATCGTTATTATTTTGCTCATCATGAACCTGGGCTGGATTCTGGAAGCTGGCTTTGAAGTGCAATATTTGCTTGGCAATGGCGTTGTAGTCGATTGGTCGGAGACCATAGATATATTCGTACTGAAATACGGACTCAAGCAGGGCAACTATTCGCTTGCAACCGCAGCAGGTATATTCAAGACGGTTGTCAGCATCACGCTTATCTACGCCGCCAATACGATAGCGAAGCGATTCGGCGAAGAAAGGCTTATTTGATAAGGAGGGGATTACAATGAGAAAAAGAACACTTCAGCTTGAGCCGGCGATTTTTGGTACAGTCAATGCCATCATCATGATATTGCTGGCCGTAGTTACGCTCTACCCCTTCTTGAATACGCTAGCCGTATCCTTTAATGCGGGGCTTGATACGATTCGGGGCGGTATTTACGTCTGGCCGCGGGAATGGACGCTTCAGAACTATAAGGCGGTATTTGTTACAGGCACCGTATTTAATGCCTTCTTTATCTCGATCGCGCGTACCGTTCTGGCAACCGTGCTCAGCTTGTTCCTTACGACGATGCTGGCCTATACGGTAAGCCGGAAGGAATATGCTTTCCGTAAGCCAATCACGATTATTATCGTAATGACGATGTACTTTAACGCGGGTCTGATTCCGTATTACTTCTTGGTTAAGGACCTTCACCTTCTCAATAACTTCCTGGTGTACATCGTTCCTGGCCTGGTTAGCGCTTTTAACATGATCGTCATCCGCACGTATATCGGTACGTTGTCGGAGAGCCTGATCGAGTCGGCAAAAGTAGACGGTGCTGGCGACTTCCGCATCTTCCTGCAGGTCATTCTGCCGCTCTGCCAGCCGGTACTCGCAACGGTGGCTTTGTTCGTAGCGGTAGGACAGTGGAACTCTTGGTTCGATACGTTCCTGTTCACCTCTTCCAAGCAGGAGCTCAGCACGCTTCAGTATGAGCTGATGAAGCTTCTCTCGTCGGCGATGAACTCCAACAGTAATCCGGCGCTGCAAAACGGCGGCGATGCCAGCGCGGCAAAAGCAATGGTTACGCCTCTGTCGATCCGCGCTGCCATTACAATCGTCGCATCCTTGCCGATTCTCGTTGTTTATCCGTTCCTGCAGAAATACTTCGTTGTCGGCATGCAGCTCGGCGGCGTAAAAGAATAACCAAACGACAGAAAGACCATCCTAAGGGGCATTGCCCTAAAGGATGGTCTTTTTTGTCGTGGTTAAAAAGCGACTGCGCATTCGTTTGTTTAAAGAGGCGAACTGCGCATTCAAATGTTCTTCCGATCGCCATTGCTCGAGGATTCCTTGAATCAACGGGTAAAACTGAGCGGTATGTAAGCTCGGCAGTCAGGGTAAGCTGACTGCCGACACGGTCTCAAAAAAGAAAAGGTGAGGGAGCGGAGCGGAAATAACGTACTGGAGAAACGAAGTGTGCGCCTTTGCCCCCGAATTTCATCCGCAATAAGCGGATTACATTCAAAGAAATTCGGGGGCAACAGCGATCGGAAGGACGTTATTTCCGCGCAGCGGCTGCCCATCTTACATCTCTCTAATCTAAGCTGCCATTAAGCGCAGCTACCTCACCTTAGTAAATCTCTACATCATTAGGATTAGTCCGTCCAACTTCCTTGCTCAATTCATCGAAGGATTTCACTTTGCCATGCGTTGGATGCTGCGTATGCTTACGCTGCTTCCAAGCGTTTTCGCGGCGGTTTTTTGGCGATGTCATGGTCATTCCCTCCCTTCCTAAGCAATAGGTTGGCGCTTTGGGCACCGAATCATGCAGAAGAGAACGCTCATCATAATTTAGGCGAAATAGGTAATCATAACCTGTATTAATGAACGGTGGTGACAACAGTGCCGACGAAAACCAAGGCCAGAAGCTTACCCGAAGGGAAATTGGATCATTACGCGATTAACAAGTTCCAGGATGTGCCCATCCGGCCCACTGTAGAAGCGAACGGCAAAATAATGGAGGAGCTCTTCAAAGACAGCTCGGATATCGTGATGCGCGAATTCGAGATCGAGAATGGTCCCAAGGCGCTGCTCTGCTATGTGGACGGGATGGTTACGACCAGTGCCGTGGATGCGGCGATGAAGGCGCTTATGATCCTTGAGGGCGGCGAGTTTACCATTGACTTGATAACCGAAACTACGCTTCCGGTTGCCCAAGCCTCCAAGATTCAATTCTACAAAGAGCTGCTTACCAACCTGTTGTCGGGCGACAGCGTTCTGTTCGTTGACGGGCAAGACACTGCGGTCTGCCTAGGCCTCAGAGGCGGCATCCGCCGCAGCGTAGCCGAACCCGAGACGGAAACCGTCGTTCGTGGTCCACGCGAGGGCTTTAATGAGCATCTCCGTACGAATACATCGCTTGTGCGAAGCAAGATCAAGTCGCCGCGGCTCAAGATGAAGTCCTTCGTGATCGGAACCGAGACGAATACGAACGTAATCCTTACCTATATGGCCGGAATCGTTAATCCCAAGCTGCTGCAAGAAGTGGAAGACCGCTTAAGCCGGATTCATATCGACGGCGTATTGGAGAGCGGTTATATCGAAGAGTTTGTCCAGGATCAAGGCTTCTCTCCGTTCCCTCAAGTGCAAACGACGGAACGTCCGGACACGGTGGCGGCATCGCTTCTGGAAGGCCGGGTTGCCATCCTTGTAGACGGCACCCCGTTTGCCTTGATCGCTCCGTTTGGCTTCTGGCAGTGGCTGCAGGCAAGTGAGGATTATTATGAGCGGTTTATGTTAGGCACTTTATTGCGATGGTTGAGATTATTCAGTTTGTTTGTCGCCTTGTTTGCCCCGGCATTGTATATCGCGGTTTCTACCTATCATCCGGAGATGATTCCGACCAACCTGCTGCTAAGCATCGCGGCCTCGCGCGAAGCGATTCCTTTCCCCGCCGTCGTGGAAGCGTTAATTATGGAGATCGCCTTCGAAGCGCTTCGCGAAGCGGGCGTACGGCTGCCCCGGACTGTCGGTCAGGCCGTCAGTATCCTGGGAGCGCTTGTAGTAGGTCAGGCTGCCGTTCAGGCTGGTATCGTGTCGGCGGCGATGGTTATCGTCGTCTCAATGACGGGTATTGCATCCTTTACCTTGCCTCGTTACAATGCGGCGATCGCCATCCGGATGCTTCGATTCCCGATCATGCTGCTTGCTTCGATCTTTGGCTTGCTTGGTATTATGATCGCGGCCATGGTTGTTGTTGGTCACTTGGCAAAGCTGACGACGTTTGGCATTCCTTATCTGGCCCCGGTTACGCCGATTGATCTAAGCGATATGAAGGATGTCATGGTTCGCGCGCCTTGGTGGAAGATGCGGAAGCGTCCGAAGTATTTGACTCCCGACAACCTAGAGCGTCAGCGTCCGCAGCCAGAATAAGCAGGAGAGGAGTATCCTATATCCGTATGAAAATAATCCGAATATGGCGTGTGGTTTCCATCAGCGTATGTGTAGGCATGCTCCTCACGCTGACGGGCTGTTGGGACCGGCGTGAAATTAACGACGTCGCTTTTGTACTGGCAAGCGCCATCGATAAAGAAGACGATAGCTTCAGGGTTAGCGTACTTATACCTCTCCCAGGCAATATGGGAAGCATGGGCGGCGGAGGCGGCTCCGGCGGGCAAAAGCCGTTCGCTATCAAGACCGAAACCGGCAAAACGGTTCGCGAAGCGGTCTCGAAGCTTCAGTTCCGTCTGCCAAGGCATCTGTTTTTCGGTCATCGGCGCGTCATTATTATTGGTGAAGACCTGGCAAGGACCGAAGGGGTAAAAACGGTTATCGATGCCTTAACCCGTACACCGGAAAACCGGTTAACCGCCTTCATAGCCATAACAAAAGGCAAAGCGGTGGATGTGCTGAACGCCGATACTCGTCTTGAGCGCTTCTCCGCGGAATCGATGAGGGAGCTTCTTCAATCCGAGGCAAGCGTACGGATTTCCGTGAAGGATATTATCAGCAAGATTATCGCGATCGGGGAGGATGCCTTTTTTCCTTATGTAGAGAAAGTGAGAACAAACATCAAGGGGTCGGAGGCAGAGGATGTTCTGATCGAAGGTTTTGCGCTTACGAATAGCGGAAAAATGACCGGGGTAGCCAAAGGGAGCACGGCCATTGGCCTCCGGCTGCTCAATCAACAATTCCGTAAATACGACGAGACTATTAGCGATCAAGGTAATTACCTTACATTAGCCATCAATGAGGCTAAGGTTAGCATCAAACCGATCATTCAGAACGGTAATCTTAGCTTTCGTATTCATTCGAAAGTGAAAGTCAGCGTTAACGAGGACAGGAATCTGAACAGAAACTATGACGATTACGAGCAGCGTAAGCAGATCGAGCAACTGGTGACCAAGCGGGTGGTGGAAGACATCAAGCTCGCGCTGGATAGCATGCAGCATGCCAATTGCGATGCCGTCGGATTTGGACTTCACGTATACCGTGCATACCCTCAAATATGGACCAAGCAATACCGCAACGAGTGGGATACGATTTTCCCTAAAATTAAATTCGAAGTTTCCGCAACTGCGAACTTGTACAGGTTCGGGATGACCAGCGAGAATCTGGGAAGGAAGGATCAATAGATGGATTTAGGGTTTATCGTTTTTGTGATCTTTCTAGTGATTGGCACGGCGAAGGTGAAATGGAAAAACATGAAAGACGGATCAAGCAAGGCAATGTTTTTCACAGTGGTGGGTGTCATCGCCCTGTTAATCGTTTTTTGCGTCAACCACAAAATATACTCCATTATGAACATTACCTTCATGCGGGCAATGGTTATGGGCGTTTACGTTCTGATGAGAGGGCAGGGGGTCTAGCATGCAGGACCGGATGAAAGTTACGACCATGCAAATGTCTATGCTGGTTGGATCATTGCTGATTGCTTCCAATATGAACACGATGCCGACGGCTATTACGATGGCTTCCAATCAAGATGCTTGGTACGCTTATTTGTTTCCGATTCCGTACGGCATCTTTATGGCGTATTTGCTGTGGAGGATGCTGCGCTTCAACCCGGAAAAAAATATGTACGAAATGATGCAGTATTCCTGCGGCAAATGGCTTGGCGGGCTGCTGAACGGCATACTAATCGCGTACCTGACACTGGATTTAATTAGTCAGCTGCGTATATACAGCGACTTTTTCAGCTCCTCTATTCTGCTGCGTACGCCGCAGATTTATATCTTGCTCATGACGATGCTTCTGCTCGCCTATTATGCAGGAGGATCCATGGAGCATTTATTCCGGACAAACGTCGTGTTTATCACGCTGTTCCTGTCCCTGTATGTTCTTACGCCGCTGCTGCTCCTGAACGAGATTGATATGCAGAAGCTGAAGCCGTTTCTAAGCGGTGGAATAGCCCAGCCGTTAAAGGGAGGCATGCTTGCCTTAGGCTCCTTCACGGATTTGATCATATTCGGGTCCTTCCTGCATCATGTGAGGAAGCCGCGCGATATCTACATAGCCATGAAAGTGGGGGTCATTTACTCCGCTATGTTTCTGACGATCTGGCTGTTTTGTGTCGTTAGCGTCGTAAGCCCGATCCTTTCCTCAAGGGTGCTCTACATCGGCTGGATTCTGGTACAGCAGATTCACATTACTGACTTTCTGGACAGAATCGACCTGTTCCTCATCTCGCTTTACGTACCTATTCTGCTGATCAAATTCGCGGCGCTCTACATAGCCATCCTGACGGGAATTGCATCCTATACGAAGAAAAAGAAATTCGATTTTATCAATTTGCCAATGGGGATCGTCATTACGATACTGGCAGCCATTTCATTCGATAATACGGATGAAGTTTCGTTATTTTACGCTTTTGGCATGCTGCCGTTATCGTTTGGCGTACAGATCCTGTTCCTTGGAAGCTTGTTTATTGGACTTGCCGTCCGGAAGAAAAAGAGTATGCCGCCCGATTTGAATATATCCGGTTACGGAATAGGGGTATGGCTGACGCTGGCCTGCGCGATCGTCTCTGTGGTTGCGGGTACGATGGCCGGCAATATGCGGGGGATTTATGGCGATATAGGAGCCACCTTGTTTATCTGCTTCCTTGTGTTATGCGTCTTTCTGAGCTTCAAGGAGTACAGCAAAGGATACTCATCAAGAGGGAAAAACAGCTAGAAATGGATAACGGCACCCTTAAGCGGGTGCCGTTGGCTTGTGTACCTTATATTTAACCTCGGCGGCTTGTATTACTTGCAGCATCATGCTGACCGCGTGGTTCATATCCCTTGTTAATTGCAACAAGATTTGTGTGAGATGTTCATCTTGCGCATACTCTGGGTTGCTTTGCGTAACGGGCAAAGCAGCTTGTAAGCATACTTTAAAACAACGAAAGCCCTGCCTCTCTTCCGTCCTTGCGGCTCCTAGACCGCGCCAGTGTGAATCAAAGTTCTTACTGTTCGTAAGGATTGGAATTAACAGAAAAAGAAAAATCGAAATTCGAGGAAATCATGAATTTTTCTGTTTTTTGGAGGGATATACAGGGGTTAAATATAACACAACTTTTATAGTATACGATGACTCGCCAGAAAAAGCAAGTAAAAGTAAGAAATTGTTAGGTCCATTTGGCTGCCCAAAGCTTCATTTGCTTCAGAATCGCATGCAGGTCCTCGCCTTTTGGCGTAAGCGTATATTCAACCGTCACGGGTACGGTAGGGAAAACCTGCCGTTCAAGCACGCCTTTTTCCTCCAGGTGGCGAAGCGTACTGGTCAATGCCCGCGGACTAACCGCCGGAATCAGACGTTGAAGCTCACCGAATCTTTTTGTACCGCAGAATAACTCTCTGATCACAAGAAATGCCCATTTGCCGCCTATGACGTCCAGCGTTTTTTCGATATTGCATTCAATTGTTTCGGGTTCTTTCGGAATGTAATTATTCGCGTTCATGATCATTAAAGCTCCTTTCTTTCTTAACGAGCCAAAGTTACCTCCAGTATAGTATATATAATAGAAATAATAAATTAAAAAAACATTCACTACTTTAAAAAGAATACGGCCTGCCTTACACTTAGCCTTGAAAGAGATCAGGCGAGGAGGAGTCAACGGATGAAATACAGAAGACTCGGAGGCAGCGGATTAAAGGTTAGCGAGATTGGTCTTGGAAGCTGGCTTACATACGGCGACGCCACGGAGAAAGATACGGCAAGAGAATGTATCCGGTATGCGTATGAGAACGGGATTAACTTCTTCGATACGGCAAATGCGTATAACCGGGGAGAAGCCGAGAAGGTAATGGGCGAAGCCCTTAAGGAATTCCGGCGCAGCAGCTACGTGCTGGCTACCAAAGTGTATTTTCCGATGGACGCCGGCCCTAATGACCGCGGTTTGTCGCGCAAACATATTATGGAGCAATGCGATGCCAGCTTAAAACGTCTCGGCACGGATTATATTGACCTATACCAGTGTCACCGCTATGACGCGGAAACCCCGGTGGAAGAGACTCTTCGAGCATTAGACGATCTGGTTGCCTCCGGCAAAGTTCTCTATGCGGGAATCAGCGAGTGGACGGGCGCGCAAATTACCGATGCGGTTGGGATCGGTAAACGCCTTGGTCTTCGCCCTCTAGTCTCCAACCAGCCGATCTACAATATGATTGAGCGTTATATCGAGAAGGAAGTACTCCCGGTAAGCGAAAGAGAGGGCCTTGGGCAAGTCGTGTTCTCTCCTCTGGCACAGGGCGTGTTGACGGGTAAATACAAACCGGGACAAGCTGCCCCTTCAGACAGCCGCGCGGCTAATGACCGTACGAACTTCGTCATCAATAGCTATATGCGGGAGGATGTACTGGCCTGCGTTCAAAAGCTGGAGCAGCTGGCGGGCGAAATCGGCGGTACCTTATCGCAATTTGCCCTTGCCTGGGTGCTGCGCCAGCCTGGTGTAAGCTCCGCAATCATCGGCTCAAGCCGGCCTTCGCAAATCAAAGAGAACCTGGGGGCTATCGATCTAGTATTGACGGACGAAGTACTTGCGCGCGCAGATGAAATTCTATCTGAGATTGAAGGATTTGCTCCGCTTCGTTAAGCAAGTTTCGAATGCATTCCTTCATTTAAATAGGGTATGATGGGTTCAGGTTTAATGAAGGGATGAAAGATAAGATATGAAGCTTGTTTTGCTAAGGGGATACAACTTCTTCTATTTCTCGATGTTTGCGATGTTTCTGTCGTTCCTTCCGTTATATTTCGCGGAGAAAGGCATTACGGCATCGGAGATCGGGGTTATTCTGGGGACGGGAAGCATTATCGGAGTGGTCTCGCAGCCGCTCTGGGGAATGATCAGCGATAAATATAAAACGGTCAAGGCAGTGCTCTTGATCCTGCTCATGGCTTCGATTGGACTTGGGATGGCGCTGTTCTCGATATCGCTAATGCCAGCCGCATTTGCGCTGACGGCGGCAATGTACTTCTTCCTGATGCCGGCCGACCCGTTAACCGAGAGCATGAATTACCGCTTGGCGGAAAAAGCGGGGGTTGGCTTTGGTACCGTCCGGATGTACGGCGCGCTTGGGTATGCTGTCGCTTCCTATATAATAGGCTATATTGGCGACAGGTACGGAATGGGCAGCTTTATGTATCTGTTTGCCGCTTACGGCGTTCTCGCGTTTTTGCTCTGCGCCATGCTGCCCGAAACTCCGGCAGCCGGCAAGCCGGTGGCTTGGCGGGATATGAAGCCCTTCTTCAAGGACAAGCGTACCGTACAGTTTCTGCTGCTGGTGCTTCTGATCGCGATCCCGCACCGGATGAACGACAGCTACGTCGGCTTGTACGTGCAAAGCCTTGGCGGCGGGGTAGGGATGGTTGGATTGGCCTGGTTCATAATGACGCTGGCCGAGGTCGCATTCTTCGCTTTAATTAACCGGTTCATCAAGCCGGGCAAGGAACTGCAGTTCATCTCCGTAGCGGCGTTTTTTTATGTGATTCGTTTTGCCCTCTCTGCCTGGTGGGATAACCCGGTTGCGATTGTATGGCTGCAGCTTTTGCAGGGCGTTTCGTTTGTCCTGTTCTATGCAGCATCCATTCAATATCTGTACACCTTGATTCCGGAGCAGTGGAAAGCGACCGGACAAACGATACTCGCGATGCTGCTGTTCGGGATATCGAGTATTATATCCTCGACGGTGGGTGGCTGGCTCTTTGACTGGATAGGGGGACCTCCTTTGTACGCGTGCATGTCGGCTTTGTCGTTTATCGGGGCTTGCTGCGGACTGCTTATTCAGCGGAATGTGAATCAAATGAAAAGGATCAGGGCAACCTGATCCTTTTTGCATATATAATAGAAGAGATTTTTTTGGAAATTCATTAATGGGTAGGAATAATGGATTGTCCGTTTTTTTGTTTGGCGCGCATATTATCGTAATCCTTAATCTTTTGCGGCATGATATCTCCGCCCGCAAACTGGTATTTCACGAGGGTATTAAAGTCCTGGAGCCATGGAGTAAGGGAATGATTCATCCAGGCTTCTTTCGCATATTCGTTAAGTTCGTTCACAAAATCCATGTTGGCCGAAATATGCACTTCCTGGACAGCCGGGGCAAGCTCCCTGACCTTTACGGCTACGGTCTGCTTCAGCTCAGGGGAAAGCATGCTGTGGTCATTTACAGTGAATAGGGAGTTATAGGGCGTGACCAGATGACGGTTATCCCAGCGTTGACTGCCGGTGTCATGATTGTATACGCCCTCGCTTGAACCGCTGCGGTCCTGTTCGTCGGTACGCCCTGCGCTCTTGGTGCCAACGGCCGACCAATCGAGAGCAAGGCCTACATAGGCATTCTTGTCGGTGAGCATTACGATGGCGGTGCCTACGCCGCCAAGCTTGGAAACTTCATTAGACAGCTTATTGCTGTATTCGAAAAAGGCATTGTCATGCTGGCGGGGATTGTTGGCGGAAGAAGTCCCGTACATTTTGCCGCCGAGCATTTTGGCGTCTCCGGCTTTCCGGCTACCGTAATCGTGATCGCTGCTTCTGCTGAGCTTCTCATAACCGCAGGCCGCAGTCATGCTTATCAATAAACAAGAAATCATCAATAATCCGGATACTCGTTTGTTCATGGGTAATCAGCCTCCATTCGGGCAGTTATAGGAATAGGGTTTGTAGGGAACGATGAAATATACACTTTGGCCTCCATACATAATTGACCATGGGTTTGGTGCACAATGTAGGTAGGGAAACCGTGTTTGATAGCATGTTTTTAATCACTTTGTCAAAGCCGCGAAACCGTGAAAAACCTGAGTTTTTGACAGCTTTGAGAACAATTTGTGAACTCTCTGTGGAACATTGACAAATAAGTACAGCAACTTTATATTTAATTAAGTGATTTAGTTCCAGTAGTTGTCATAACATCTGTGAAACACGCAGTTTGCCGCATTATTACTAAGATGTTAGCATCTGCGAAAACGTCAAAAGTGGGGTTGATTATTGATGAATCGGTGGCAGTTTTTTAGAAAGCTTGCACCGCTTCTGGCCTTGATGGTGCTCGTGCTGTCGGCATGCGGACGAAGTGACTTGTCCACGCTGAGGCCCCAAGGTCCTGTAGCGGAAGAGCAGTTCGGACTGATGAAGCTGGCGATTTCAATCATGCTCATCGTGATTGTGGTCGTGTTTGCGATTTCTTTCTATGTAATTATTCGTTTCCGCAGACGTCCCGGCGACAACACCATTCCGAAACAAGTGGAAGGTAACCATAAGCTGGAGATTATCTGGACGGTCATTCCGATTATCCTGCTGATCATCCTGGGCGTACCAACCATCCAATCGGTATTTAACCTCTCAAAGGATCACACAAAAGATCCGGAGGCGGTTAAGGTTGTTGTAACCGCTCACCAATATTGGTGGGAATTCGAGTATCCTGAACTCGGAATTAAGACTGCACAGGAATTGGTAATTCCTAAAGGCAAGACGATCTCCATCGAAGCGAAATCAGCAGACGTTCTTCACTCGTTCTGGATTCCGTCTCTTGCCGGTAAAATCGATGCTAACCCTGGAGCTAACGTAAACATCATGTACTTCTCGGCTCCAAAAGAAGGCGTTTACTTAGGTAAATGCGCCGAGCTTTGCGGACCTTCGCACGGCTTAATGGACTTTAAAGTAAAATCGGTGGACGAGGCTTCGTTTGACCGTTGGACTGCTGCTTTGCAAGCTCCGGTTGCGCTTCCAAGCGACCCAGCTATTAAAGAAGCATTTGTCAGCAAGTGTCTGACTTGCCACGCCGTAGGCGATCAAGGCGGTCCGGCATTCCCTAACCTGACTGGTATCGGCAGCCGTGAGACTGTCGGTGGTATTCTCGTTAACACTGATGATCCGAAATATTCCAACGAAGGTTCGACTTACGACAACCTGCATCGCTGGATTGAAGATCCGTCGGCTGTAAAACCTGGCACGCTGATGCCTAAGGTTGATCTTACTCAACAAGAGCTTGACGGAATTTCTAAATATTTATCGGAATTGACTCTCGACTATCAACAATAATCATCGGTGATTAAAGGAGGTACCTACCTTGGCTCATGGACATGCGGTTAAACGTTATTCCGGCCTGATGGACTGGCTGACAACGGTTGACCACAAAAAAATCGGTATATTGTATTTAATCGCCGGCGGTTTTTTCTTCCTGGTCGGCGGGTTGGAAGCACTTCTCATTCGGATTCAGCTGTGGAAACCGCTTAACGATTTCGTTAGCGCGGATACATATAACGAGCTGCTTACGATGCACGGTACTACAATGATCTTCCTTGCAGCGATGCCAGTCATCTTCGCATTGATGAACGCGATTGTACCGCTGCAGATTGGCGCGCGCGACGTTGCGTACCCATTCGTAAACGCAATTGGCTTCTGGACTTTCTTCTTTGGCGCAGTCCTGCTGAATGTCAGCTGGTTTACTGGCGCTGCACCGGACGGCGGCTGGACGGCTTACGCACCGCTTTCGGGCACTACATTTAACGGCGACCACGGTTTTGACTATTACGTGCTAGGCTTGCAGATTGCGGGTATCGGTACGCTGGTCGGCGGTATTAACTTCTTGGTAACGATTATTAATATGCGCGCTCCGGGAATGACCTTCATGCGCATGCCGATGTTTACTTGGTCCGTATTCATTACTTCGGCGCTGATCCTGTTCGCATTCCCTGCACTGACAGTTGGCCTTGCGGCCCTCATGTTCGACCGCATATTCGACGCAAACTTCTTTGATCCTTCCGGCGGCGGTAATGCCGTTCTCTGGGAGCATATTTTCTGGATCTTCGGGCATCCTGAGGTTTATATCCTGATCCTGCCGGCATTCGGTGTTATCTCCGAAGTTGTCAGCACGTTCTCGCGTAAACGGTTGTTCGGATACAGCTCGATGGTCTTTGCTACAATCCTGATCGGTTTCTTGGGCTTCATGGTATGGGCGCATCACATGTTCACGACAGGTCTTGGACCGGTTGCGAACGGTTTGTTCTCCATTGCAACGATGCTGATCGCGGTTCCGACAGGTATCAAGATCTTTAACTGGCTGTTCACGTTGTGGGGCGGTTCGATTAAATTCAATGCAGCAAACCTGTTTGCCGTAGGTTTTATCCCAACGTTCGTAATGGGCGGTGTAACCGGTGTCATGCTGGCAGCGGCTCCTGCCGACTTCCAGTACCACGACTCCTACTTCGTCGTAGCGCATTTCCACTACGTTATCGTTGGCGGTCTTGTATTGGGTCTCTTTGCTGGTCTTCATTACTGGTGGCCTAAGATGTTCGGCCGCATGCTTAACGAAGGTCTGGCAAAGCTGACGTTCTGGACATTCTTTATCGGCTTCCATCTGACATTCTTCGTACAGCATTTCCTTGGTCTGATGGGTATGCCGCGCCGGATCTGGACTTATCTGGACGGTCTGGGCTTCAATGAACTGAACTTGGTCAGTACAATCGGCGCAATGCTGATGGGTCTGGGTACGATCTTCTTCCTTCTGAATGTTGTCGTTACGGCGTTCAAGCCGAAAAACGCAGCAAACGATCCTTGGGAAGACGGCCGTACGCTGGAGTGGACGATTCCTTCGCCGGCTCCGGAATACAACTTCAAGCAAACTCCGCTTGTACGCGGTTATGATGCATACTGGAAAGAAAAAATGGATGGTCATAAAGAAATGACACCGGCTGAACCGATCGGTTCGATCCATATGCCATCCCCGTCTATTCTGCCATTGTTTATGGCGATCGGCTTGTTTATTACAGGTCTTGGTCTTATGTACTCGCATGGCGAATGGGGTAAAATCGCAGGTATTGAAGCAGGATTCGTTGTAGGCGGTATCGGTCTGATCATTACATTTGCATGTATGATTATCCGTTCCCTGATCGATGATCACGGCTTCCATATCGAACCGGAAGAACTGCAAGATAAGGGGGTTAAAGCATGAGTGCACATTCCCATACTGAAGGCCAATTGCCTCATGAGCCTGAAAAAGCAACCCTCGAGGGTCGCAATAAGATTCTTGGTTTCTGGTTATTCCTTGGCGCGGAAACGGTATTGTTCGGAACGCTCTTCTCGGCGTTCCTTGCTCTCCGCGATCAAGTGCTTGACGGTCCCAAATCGCAAGAGCTGTTCGAGCTTCCGCTCGTTGCGCTTGCAACCGGCTTGCTCCTGACCTCCTCGCTTACGAGCGTATTCGCAACTCAAGCTCTTCACCTGCAAAAGGTAAAAGCAATGATCTGGTGGCTGGTCATTACGGTTATTCTGGGTCTTGGCTTCCTTGGCTTGGAGATTTACGAGTTCACGAATTACGTTCATGAAGGACATGGATTTACAACGAGTGCATTCAGCTCCTCGTTCTATACATTGGTTGGCTTCCACGGCGCTCACGTAGCGTTTGGTATCGTGTGGATCTCGCTTCTGATCGGACAATTGCTGAAGAAAGGCCTGACGGTTACAACTGCTCCTAAAGCATACGTTGCCGGCATCTACTGGCACTTCATCGACGTTGTCTGGGTATTTATCTTCACCGTCGTTTACCTGATGGGAAAGGTGGGCTAATCCATGGCAAGCAATCATACCACGGAGGAACAACGTCCGGTTCGTCATAAGGTTGAAGGACCTAAGAAACACATCGTTGCCTTTATCTTCTCGATCCTGCTGACATTGATCGCTTTCGCGGCTGTCGCCGGCGGTGAGATTAACACCGACTTCATCTACATCATTCTTATCGGCTGCGCAATCTTGCAAGTATTTGTACAGATGGCGTTCTGGATGCATATGAAGGATCGCGGCCATACGTTCGCGATTATCGGTATCCTGTTTGGCGTATTCGTCGTATTCACGTGTGTCATCATGGCGGAATATTGGGCTTGGTGGTAACGTTATTGCATAATTGAAAAGAGGAGGGTCCCCAATACAGTTACGGGCCCTCCTTTTTTGCAGATATTTGAAAGGAGCTGCCATCGATGCTTGGCTTACAGTATTTCAGCTTTGAAGAGTTGTGGACCCCATGGTTTTTGTTCTTCATGATCGCCGTTGTGATTCTCTACTTCTATCTGATTGGACCATGGCGGGAGAAGCATGCACCGCACGCGGATAAGGCGACAGTCTGGCAGAAAATCATGTTCGTGAGCGCAGCGGTCATGTTCTACCTCGTGCAGGGAGGCCCGTTCAGCTTGCTTGGCCACATGATGTTTACGTTCCATATGATAGACATGTCCGTCTCTTATTTGATTGTGCCGCCAATGCTGCTGCTCTCGGTACCACCTTTTATCTGGCAGAGAATGCTCGCTGCCCAAGGCTGGAAGAAGCTACGCTTTATGACGCATCCGATTGCGGCGATTTTAACGTTTAACATGTTGTTCTCGCTCTATCATGTACCGCTTCTAAACGATTATGTGATGACGCATTTCTGGCTGCACCGGCTTGTTTATTTTATCCTGCTTGTTGCGGCCATGTTGATGTGGGCACAGATCGCGAATCCGGTACCGGAATGGAATCGCCTTACCGATCTGAAGAAGATGGCCTATGTATTTGCCAACGGCGTACTCCTGACGCCGGCTTGTGCTTTTATTATTTTCGCGAGCACGCCGATGTATGCGGTATATAGCAATCCCGATACTTGGGTGAAAGCGATGGGGTATTGCGTAAGCGATCCTTCCCAGCTGCTTACGCTGTTTGATGGACCACAGTTCTTCAACCTTCTGGGAAGCCCGGAGGAGGATCAGCAGCTTGGCGGTATCGTCATGAAGCTGCTGCAAGAGTTCATGTACGGCGTCATTCTGGCTTATATCTTCTTCCACTGGTTCAAACGCGAGCATAAGGATGACGATGTAACAAATGCGACAAATGAAGCGCCAATTGATCTGTCCAACATGAACAAAGGCACGGTATAATAGAGCGGATAATTCTTTTTAGGTGGGATAGCATTGGACAAGTACACAATTTTTCCTACGATCAGTACGAGCTTTATCGTCATAAGCGCGATTCTGGTCGCGATCGGCTGGAATCTGGCTATTAAGCGGAGGCTCGATCAACATAAGAAAGTGATGATTGCCGCGGCTATTGCAGCTCTCATCTTCTTCATCATCTATTCATCCCGGACCGTACTTGTCGGTAATACGGAATGGGGGGGACCGGATAGCTTAAAGCCTTATTACTTAACCTTCTTGTTGTTCCATATCGTTCTTGCAACGGTAGCAGCCGTATTTGGCATAACAACACTTGTACTGGGCTTCAGGGAGAAATACGCGAAGCACAGGAAGTGGGGAAAAGTAACTTCGGTCATCTGGTTCTTCACGGCGATTACAGGCGTTGCCGTGTATATCCTTCTTTATATGATGTATCCGGGAGGCCATACCAAGCCGGTTATTGATGCGATTTTTGGCTGGTAGAATTGTATTCCTGAAAAGCTAGAGAGTGTGTCTCAGTTCATGAGACACACTCTCTTTTTTTGTCAAAATGGTAAAATATGTTGACTCTATAGCATCGCTGTGTATATACTGTGTATAAGGATATACACAGTATGATGACTGTGCTTCGGAAGGAGAGGGGCTTTTGAACTTACGGCAAGGAGCCTGGCATATTGCTAAGCATGAGCTTACGCGGGATTGGGTTGGAATTTTATTTACTTTTTTATTTAGTCTGTATCTGGCTTTGATAACAATTGCGGTCTACAACGATACGGAAAGAATCATGTCTTGGGTGCTCGATATGATCTTTATCGTTACATTTCCAAGCTTGGCATTCGTAATGAATAAGACGACGATGCGCTTCTGGCGGGAGGATACCTTCACCGGCAAGCTGGCCGAATGGCGGACGCTGCCGATTCCGCTCTCCCACCTTGTAATCGGAAGAATGCTTCAGCTGGTTATGGTGCTGGCCTTGGTACTGACGTTATTTTTCACGACCCAATATATACTGGTTGACCGCCTGCATGACCATTTATCTGTCGGAGCTTATCTGTTGTACGCTTTATTCTGGTATTTTTACGCCCTATCGATGGCTGTCTTGTACGTGTACTTTGAAATCGGTCATACCGGAAAGGCCTACGCGATGTTCTGCTATATCAGCGTTGTTATCTATGCGGCAATTTGCGCGGTGCTTGGTTTTTTCAATGCCGGTATCGTGCTTGGATTGCTGGACGGACTAGAGAAGGGACAATGGTGGTATACCGCTGCCGCATTCCTCGTGTGCGTCATTACGATGTACTTGGGCTATATGATTATCAAAAAGCGGCTTAAGAGCCGCCATTATACAAAAAAGACTACGGTAAGCTCCTGATTTGGAAGAAGGTGAGACTGTGTGGCTGCCAATTCATATTAACGAACAAAGCGCGGAACCGCTCTATTATCAGATTGAAGTACAGCTAAGAGCGCTAATCGTAAGCGGGCAGCTGGAAGAAGGAACGTTATTGCCCTCCATCCGGGAGCTGGCGCAACTGCTCAAATGCAGTGTGATTACTGTGCGTCGGGTTTATCAGGATTTGGAGAATGAAGGGCTGCTCCGGACGAAGCAAGGAACCGGAACGTATGTAGCCCGGATTGAGCAGAATGCGATGGACCGGTACCGTCTGGACGCGGTTACGGAAGCGCTCGAGGCGGCCGTTGAAGCCGGCAAGCTTGTACAATGCACGCGGGAAGAGCTGACGAAGCTGTTCCAGGAAGTGCTGGATCGAAAGTTTGGAGGGTAGAAGATGAACGAAAATGCAATAAGTTTGAAGGAAGTTGAGCTGCAACGGACGCATTTTCAACTGGGACCCATTCAGCTCGAGGTGCCAAAGGGTTACGTGACGGCCATCGTAGGGCCTAACGGCTCCGGTAAAAGCTCAACCTTTAAGCTCATTCTGGATTTGATTAAGCCTCAAAAAGGGGATATCAAGCTTCTGGGTAAAAACATTTCCGAGGATGAAGACTGGCAGACGAAGAGCAGAGTCGGTTTTTTGCCGGAGTTGTTCTCCCCGCATGATAATAGACTGAAGGCTTCTGCCAAGACGGAATTCGTGAAGAAATGGTATCCCGAATGGGATGTGAACCGTTATCAGGAGCTGCTTCGGCTATTTGAAGTCGATGACGGCATCAAGCTTGGCAAAATGTCCAAAGGGATGCGGCGCAAATACGAATTCGCATTAATTCTGTCGCATCACCCGGAGCTGCTTCTCTTGGATGAGCCTTCGTCGGGACTTGACCCGCTGGCTTGGCGGACGATGATTGATGTCCTTCACCGTTACATGGAGCCTGGCGACCGGACGATTCTGATGGCGTCCCATATCGTTGAAGAAGTGAAGCGTCTCGCCGATTATATCGTATTTATGATACATGGGCGCGTGCTAGGCGTATACGAGAAGGATGAGCTGTTCGGAAGCTGGCATGCCTTCTACGTGCATGGGGAGCAGGTTAACCGCAAGCGGGTTCAAGCTATGCCGGGCCAATGCGGAATTGAGGATACTGGCGGCGGTATGCTCCGCGTTATTACGCGGATGGCTCCGGATGCCGAAGACTGGTGCGGTCAGGAAAATATTACGATTACGCACCGGCAGGCTTTGCAGCTGGATGACATTTTGGCCATATTGGTTGAGCAGGAACGGACACGGCTCCGGGCATAGTTTGAGGAATGCTTTCGAAGCAAGAATCATCACGAACTGCTAAATCTAGCCGTTTGGGTGATCATTCTTTTTAGGAGGAATAATACATGAAGCCATTAATAGTAGATCAAGTGCATAAGCAGTACGGGGAGAAGAAGGCGGTTAACGGAATCAGCTTTGAGGTGGAACAAGGGGAAATTTACGGATTGCTTGGAGCCAACGGTGCCGGCAAAACAACAACGATGCGGATGGTGCTGGGACTGATCTATCCGGATGAGGGCAGGATTTTGTACAACGGCCAGCTTTATACGCAGGAGCAGCTCAGCATGCTGGGCTACTTGCCGGAAGAACGCGGATTGTATCCGCGCGTTAAGGTAAGCGATCAGCTGATTTATCTGGCGCAGCTGCGCGGGATGGACAAGAAGGACGCGGATGCCAACCTGAAGCGTTGGCTGGACCGGTTCGAGGTTCCCGAATATTACGGCAAAAGAATCGAGGAGCTGTCCAAAGGCAATCAGCAGAAAATCCAGTTTATCGCTTCGGTTATACATCGTCCGCGTATCGTTATTTTGGACGAAGCTTTCAGCGGTCTTGACCCGGTTAACGTGGAGCTGTTGAAGTCTACGGTTAAGGAATTGCGGGATTCCGGAACTACAATGCTGTTCTCTACGCACCGGATGGAGCATGTCGAGGAGTTATGCCGCAACATTACGATTCTTCATCGTTCGAATCCTGTTCTGCAAGGCAGCTTAAGAGACATCAAGAAACGTTACCCGCGGGAGAAGGTTGTTCTTCGCACGGAAGGAGAAGTCACCGGCCTTGAAGGGCTAAGCGGGGTAACCGGTGTGCAGAAGCATGAATACGGCTACGTGGTTGGCATTGCGGAGGAGAGCTCGGCGTCGAATATTTTGCGCCATGCCCTAGAGCAGACGACCATTCACAAGTTCGAGATTATGGAGCCGACATTAAACGAAATCTTTATTAAAGTGGTAGGCGGTGATCTGCATGAATAGTTTCTGGACGGTAGCAGGCTTCACGATGAAGAACAAGTTCAAGGGTAAATCCTTTCTCATTACGACGTTGATCTTTGTCGTCATCTTATGTATTGGTTCAAACCTGCCTTATATTATATCTTTGTTTGATAAAAACAGCGATAAACCAGCTAACATTGGTTATGCCATTGATGCGCGTGCAGTTGAAGGCACCAAAATCGCGGAGCAGCTGCGCCAAACGTACGCCGGTCAAGACAAGCCGGCAATCAAGCTCATCGAGTATCCGGATACGGGCTCCACGGAGCAGAACGAGAAGACGTTAAAAGCCGCCGTCGCGGATAAGAAAATTAAAGGCTATCTGCTATTTGGTCCCGTCAACGAGACGGGGCTGCCTACCGTAACTTATAAATCCGAGAAGCTGATGGACGAGAAAACGTCGCAGGCGCTGGAGCAGGGCATTCAAATCGTAAAAACCGACATTGTCCTGAAAGACAGCGGATTGACGGATCAGCAAAAATCTATGCTGCTAAATCCAGTTGTTATTAATACGATGCAGATCGCGGCAAGCGACGGTGCAGGCGGAGCGGGCAATGGCAAGACCGAGTCTCAGCAAGGCGTGGATATGGGCTTTGTAACCCTTCTATTGCTGCTCTTGTTCTTCGGTATTATGGTTTCCGGCCAGATGATTGCCTCGGAAATTACGGCGGAGAAAAGCTCGCGCGTCATGGAGATTATCGTTACTAGCGTATCGCCGCTAAAACAAATGTTTGGCAAAATTTTCGGCATGTTTGTGGTAAGCCTAACGCAAATGGTAGCATACTTGGTTGTTGTCATTATCAACATCAACCTGCCGCATAACAACTCGGCGTTCATGCAATATAATATTGATCTTTCGAAGGTGGATCCGCTGCTGCTGGTTTATGGCTTGCTGTTCTATGTAATGGGCTTCCTGTTGTACGCGACTTTGTTCGCGGCGGTTGGTTCCATCGTCAGCCGTACCGAGGATCTGGGTCAAGCCGTTATGCCCATTACCATGCTGTCGCTGGCTGGCTTCTACATTACCACGTTCAGCATTTCCAGTCCGGATACGATGCTTGTAAAAGTCACTTCGTTTATCCCGTTCTTCTCGCCGTTCGTCATGCTGCTTCGCGTCGGGCTCGCCAATCCGCCAATCTGGCAGGTTATTGTCTCCATCGCGATCCTGCTCGTAAGCATTTACGCGGCGGGCTGGCTGTCCGCGAAGATTTACCGTACCGGCGTTCTGCTCTACGGTAAACGTCCGAGCTGGAAAGAGTTAAGGAAGGCTATGAAGGCGTATAAAGTATAGCTATAAATAGGTATAAAAAATGTGAGTGAGTAAAGGTTATAGATTAGACAGTTTACAAGATAAAACAAGACAATTCACAGGTAAAAATAAGAAAATTTACAAGATAGACAATTAAAATCAAAGAAAATGAGCCTCTAGAATCGCTTCTAAGGCTCGTTTTTTCGTTCATAAAGCCATTTACAAACCCTGATAAAGATTTAGACTGCCGTAAACATCATTAAGCTAACGGGCAGCATTCCTATTATGGAGAAATACGAGGTTTGAGAAACAAAAAGACTCCTTGGTATGATGTATGAGGGTCCCAGATGCTCGCCAGCGACCGGATCCAAATACAAACCAAGGAGACTACAAGATGAATTCTACTCAAAATGAACGCATTAATCAAATTACTTCTTCTACCTTAATTGTCGGTGTAGACATTGCTAAATTCAAACACGTTGCTCGAGCACAAGACTACCGCGGAGTCGAGTTCGGGAAATCAATTGCGTTTGAGAACGACCGTGAAGGCTTCGAAATGTTCGTTAACTGGTTCAGAAAGCTTGCGACGGAGCAAGGGTTCCAGGATGTCATCGTTGGCATGGAACCAACCGGCCACTACTGGCTGAACCTGGCCCATTTTTTAAGAGAACAGCATGTTACGTGCGCTGTGGTTAATCCGCTCCATGTGAAGAAAAGCAAAGAATTGGATGACAATTCACCAACCAAGAATGACATAAAAGATGCTAAAGTCATCGCACAGCTCGTCAAAGACGGGAGATATGCTGTACCCAACCTTCCCCAGGGCATCTATGCCGAACTAAGGGAAGCGATGAAAATTCGCGATCATCTGTCGACTGACCTGCGCGTGGTGCAAGGCCGCGTTCATAACTGGTTGGATCGGTATTTTCCAGAGTTTCTCACGGTATTTAAGGACTGGGAATGCAAGTCAGCACGCCAAATGCTCAGTCTTTGTTTGTTGCCCCATGAGCTGGTTTCTGAGTCTGAAGAAGCGCTGCTGAGTCACCTCAGAAAGGTTGCCAAGCGAGGTCTGGGCATCGAGCGTATGAGAAGTCTGAAAGCAGCGGCAAGCCGTTCTGTTGGTATACGAGAAGGGACCGCACTAGCAAAACTAGAGCTTCAACTGTTGTTAACGCAGTACGAGTTGCTTGAGAGTAAGTTTGAAGAGCTTGAGGCAAGGCTGGATGAGCTCTTGGAGCAAATCCCCCATGTGAAGCAATTACTGGACATAAAAGGCATTGGCCGGGATAGTATAGCCGGTTTTCTCGCTGAAGTTGGTGACATTACGTATTACCGGCATCCGAAACAAATCATTAAGCTCGCCGGCTTGAATCTAAAAGAAAACACGTCCGGTAAACACAAGGGACAAACGAAGATTACGAAGCGAGGTCGTAAGCGACTACGAGCGTTGCTATTTCGCGTCATGATGCCACTGGTGGCTAAGAACCGAGCGTTTAAGGCATTGCATCAGTATTATACGAAACGACCAAATAATCCCTTGAAAAAGATGCAGTCGCTCATTGCGTTATGCAACAAGCTAATTCGAGTTCTCTTTGGTGTCCTGAAAAAGGGGCATTGGTTTAGTGAAGAAACGATGTTACAGGATATCCCCCAGTTTACAGCATTGTCGTTAGCAGCTTAGATTCTATGCTTTCTTAGTAGAACATTCATACGGAATACAGACAATTGAAGCACGGATGAGTCGGAACAGAACTATCATACGGACGAAGATCCTGTCGGGCAGCATATCCGACCTCCACCTCATGGACAGGTTGAATGAAGGAATGTGGGAGCGAAGACTCTGTGAGACATGGGAGGGTTGACCGCCATGAGCCTAAGTGGAGATCCAAAGGTGCAACCATATATCTCCAGAATGTCCACTTTTTTAAATGAGTGGTCTGAGTAGATATATTTTTGCACTTTCCCCGCCCCATATTTTACATATTCTACAACCTTGTTCCATCTAATGATTGTCTGGTATGAAAGAAAAACGTACAAAATCTAAGGAAACATGAGAATTTAAGAGAATAGTAATTCTCCATAGAGGGAGGATAGTTCCAATATGTGGTATTATGAAGTGATGAACAAGCCGCGACAGATGCTATCGAGGAACTATAGTTTCAATACAAAGTGATAACTAACATGAGGGGGGAATGTAGTGCGTGTCGGTAAGAAAATTGGGGTTTTGATTATCTTGTTGCTTATAATGGTTACTCTGGTTATTGGATTGTATCAAATTCAAAAGCCTCTTCTTCCGGAAAATCAAGCCCTATCCAAAGCAATAATGTACCTTGATGCAGTAAACCGTAACATGGATTTAACATATAACACGAATAACGGTGCTGAAAGTAGTTGGTTAAATGAAGATACATTCTGGAATCAATTAACTAGAGATAGAACCTGGACCATTAATATTGATGGCGTTGCAGTTGATCTTGATGCATATACAGGGGAATTTATAGATATGGTGTTCCCTATGGATGGTGTTATAACAAGAGGTGAGCATCCTGACTGGTTTGAGATAGATATTGATAATTCTTAAGGGGTTGCACTAACGGGACACGTTAGCTCCAGGAGGGTAGCAGTCGGTCACTATGACCGACTGCTTTTCTCAACTAACGTGCAGGATAATTGTGGTACTCTAGTGAGTGTCTATTGTAGTTAGGGATTATGGGGGGGAGGAAATATGAAGAGAATTAAAGTTGTATTTGTGTTAGCTATTTTACTTATTTTGGGTGCGTGCTCAAAAGACGATAGTATTTCCGAGTGGATAAGGGTTGCTAATATGACAGAGAGACCTGTCGAGTTCTCTATAGTCAGCGATAGCGACCAAATTAATAAACTAAACAAAATCACTGGTGGACTTAAATGGGAGTATGGGAAGATGGGGGATGCTAATGATTCAAATTACCAATTTTGGTTAGAACGCAAGGGAGAAGTATTAAGAATTACAAATTTTGAATTATGGATTAATGAAGATAGTCCTTCGGCAGTCATCGCGGACTATATACAGTTTAAAGTTGCAACTATCAGTGGTGATGATTTGAAACAACTCATTCAAATTTTAGACTCAGGTCATTCAGGTAATGAGGAACGATAGCTCAACATAAGCAGTTCAGCAGTCGGTCAATACTGACCGGCTGCTGACGTTTCTCAACTAAAGGGCAGGTTACTGGAACAAATTGTTGTATTGGGATGGTACTTCATTCATGGTAAATTTGTAGAAAAAAAGCATTATCATGAAGTGGAGTATGAATCATGAACAAATTTAAACTTGTAGTTGTTTCATTTATTGGATTCTTTATTGGGATA
The DNA here is from genome assembly GCF_051200795.1 of Paenibacillus glycanilyticus. Classification (NCBI taxonomy): domain Bacteria; kingdom Bacillati; phylum Bacillota; class Bacilli; order Caryophanales; family Paenibacillaceae; genus Paenibacillus; species Paenibacillus glycanilyticus. The sequence continues at coordinate 5,694,199 of NZ_CP195155.1, read as the reverse complement.
ATTGCTGTACTATTAATATTGATATTTAAAGTGTTCCTCCTACAAGCATTTCAGAATTTAATTAAATAACCGGGACATCTATAGTTTAAATCAACACAACAGCGGCAGAATGTATTGGCTGCTGTTTTTTTGAAAGGGCAGATTACTTCAATTATCTGTGATAAAATAATGGATGCTCAGATAGAGGGAGGGGAAATATGGAAACGGTGAAGATTGAAGAATATAAAGATGAATGGCCATTTAAATACCAAGGGGAGCAAAGCAAAATAAAGGAGATTATGACTGATAAAGCAATTGCGATTGAACATATTGGCAGTACTTCTGTTCAGGGTCTAGGGGCAAAACCGATTATCGACTTCATGGTCGGAGTAAACGATTTAAAAGAAGTTGAAGAGTTTATTGAACCCCTAGCAAAGATAGGGTATGAACATGTTTATCATAAAGAATTCCCTAACAGAAGGTTCTTCAGAAGAGGAGAATGGAGAGCAGGAACGCATCATTTACATATTTACGTTCATGGAAGCGAAGAGTGGAATAACAATATTTTATTTAGGGATTATTTAAGAACCCATCCAGATGTGCTTAAGCAGTACAATCAATTAAAAAAAGAATTTGCAGAAAAGAATCATCATGACAGGGTTGCCTATACCAATGCCAAACATCCATTTATTATTGATGTAATTCAAAAGGCAAAATTGAGTAAGAAAATGACCTCCGTTGATTACGCTAACGAGGAACTATAGTTCAATTAAACACGACGGCAGCCGGCCAGATGATCGGCTGCCGTTTCCCATTGAAGTAACGGGCTGCGCAACAAATAGAGCTTCATTACGTATATACTTAATGAACACTGATCCCAAAATAAGGAATATATAAAGGGGATGACATGGATTTAATGAATATATAGTTTATGCACTGGACTTTCCTTAAATGTAAAATCTAAAATGAGGGGCGATATTTATGAAGAAATTTGGATTCATATTCTTTTTAGCGATCGTATTATTAATTTCAGGATGTCAAAAAAATAGTTCGAAGGATGAATTAGCTGAAGCGCAAAAGAACGTAGATCAAATAGCATCCTCTTTTAAAATACCTACAATTGATGGATATGAAATTAGTTCCGTTCAACATGTTTTCCCACCAAAGGATGAACAGGGTAAATTTATCGGTGACAATCAGAAGGTTGTTATCGCATACACCAAAAACAAAGGAAAACTAGAGAAGCTTTCGGATGATGAAAAAGGAAACAGTGAAAGAAAAATTTTATACGGACCTTATCCAGGCGACACATCTATTTTAATCACACATAGCAATCTACCCGAAGAGCTAGACAATGGAATGATTACAATAGGCACTGAACTCGTTGAGAGGTCTAAAGTTGGTGAACATACACTGCTAATCTATAACACAACGAAAGGTTCAATAACGATGGACTTTAATAATTTTGATGACGATACCCTTCTAACTATTGCTGGACCGATAATTAATGAAAACAAATAATGCCTCAAAACAAATCTTTGCTCACGTTAATTCTGCTTCTTGGTATTGTACATTTGGTCTTGAGAATTCATCTCAGTAAGAAGAAGTCAAATAATTAACTTCATTGAAGTAACTGGGAACGATAGTTGAATGTGGTTTAGTAGCATTATCACATAGTTATCTAAGGAGATTTAATTAATATGCCCGAGAAGAAATACTCACTTTCGCCTGATCAGATTGTAAGGTTGATCGATTCCCAAGAGGGCTGCATTGCAACAGACAGAATAACGGTTGATGGTTGTAAGATCGGCTTCATGTATAGAGAAGAGCCTTACCAAGACGGGCGGCCTGACAGTGGATGGCGTTTTATGGCTGGGGATGAAGATCAAGATTATATGGATAATTCTGATAATCACGGTGTTTACCAAGTAAATACGATATGTAATTACGATCCCGAAATAATTCCTCTCTTGGATTCACCTCCAGGCACAGCCTACATTCGAGGAACAGATGGTGAGTTTGAACTTGATGAGGAGTGGGGAATCCACAAGACTGATGCATCAATAGTTCGTTAAACTATCGGGGAACGATAGTTGAATACCCAAAACTTTTGAAGCTGCCTGCGTGTGATCGGCAGCTTTATTACGTAAACGGGCAGCAGGATAGTTCCAATATATGTAGAAATTAAGCATCTGTAAGGTGGAAGACAAAATGAGAGGTAGGTGATGAAAATGTTGCTTTTGGACGGTATATCCGGCTTCCCTGTCGATGATAGAACAAAGGTTGATTCGTTACAATTCAAAAGGCTCTGTTACACGTTGGCAAACTACTCTAATGGGAAGTTTTTATCCTTTGAAGAACCACATGTATCACAGAACTTTTATAAAGCAGAACTTGGCTGGGAAAACAAGAGCACAAGCACTTTCATCTTGTTAAACAGTTCCTATCCCTTCGTTGCATTTGCTTCTTCAGTTCAATACTTCGATATTAAATTTGCTGTTGACTCCCTTTTTAATGATGTGGATGCCTTTAACACTGGGTTTAGGGTATTGCCTGTAGTTGTGCTTAATCAACGATTAATACTCGATGAAAGAACTCATACCGTGCTAAACGAAAACAGCCTAAATAAGGCGGAACTAAACCAAATCTTTCATTGGAAACCTAAAACAGTCGGGGAAGTTATTTTTAATTTTTGGGATTAGAGATTAATTAAGGCATTAAGCTAAAGAAGAACGATAGTTGAATGCTAAAGCTCATCTGATGAGGTTGCTTATTCAATTAACAGAGGTGAGAAAAACGATACCAAAAGAGATGTTTAAAAAAATGGTAACTGAAATAGCCCCTCTTTTTAAAGAGAGAGGTTTCAAGAAAAAAAATGCTACCTTTGTTAAAGAATCTAGAGAGATTGTTCAAATTGTTCATTTTGCACCATCAAGCTGGAATTTGCCTGATTACTACAGCTTTACATTAGACATAGCTATATTTTCTAAACCGTACTTCATAATTTTAAATCGTAATCAGCCAAATAATTGGTTCTCCTACCAAAGTTACAGACCTATCATTGCAGGCGATCTAAGGCATCTATTGGAAAATGGATTTCGACATCCCGATTATAACATTATAGAAAGTACCGATATTTACTCTATGGCTCAAAACATAATAGATAATTTAGTCACACTTGTATTCCCTTATCTAGATAATTTAAATAATTCGGACGATGTAATTAATGAAATTGAGAAACAGATTGTTGTAGAAGAGGGCCCTCGTGTTTCACAATTTGATTTAATTCCGCTTTACTGTACCATTGGCAACAAATATAAATCTCAAGAGGCATTAATCATTGCTTGGAATATAAAAATAGATAATCCTAATTATTATGAGATGTTAAAAGAATTCGCTCAAACACTAGGATTAAAACTACCTGTTTAAAGCACTAGGGTATTGAGCTAACGGGGAACGATAGTGGAACAATTAATGATAAAGGTGATGAAATGAACACAGATTTTCAGGATTATATGCGATCAAATTTACACGGAATATCATTAGAACCCCCACTATTTTATAACTCAGATATAGGAATTCGCTTTGAGTTGGGTATCCCATATAGGGGAGTAGAGGACCCCTCGTATTTTGAAACAGTTAAAAAACGTTCTGAGACTTTATTTGAGTCAGTATTTTCGGAAATTGACGAATTGTATATTGTTAGGGGAACATTTGAGACACAGCCACCCTATGAGATCATTAATCCCGACGGGGTTAATGTATTCGCAAGATATGTGGACACGGAAATCGCAAAACAGGTTATTTGTTTCGAAGAAAAACCAGACTACGATGAAGATACTAACCAGTTATGGGGATATTCTAAAAGTTATAGTTTGTTATGTCACGTAAAGAAAGTAGATTACAAAGGCATATTGGAAGCCATTGGCTATGCTGATTTTCCGAGCATAGGAAATTATATTTCGGACCGAATTTACTTCATTCACCCTAAGAAGAATATCGTGTTTCATATGTACGATGACCGTGGACTAGACATAGTTGCAGTCCATACGGAAGAATTAATAAAATTGTATAACGAATTTAATGATTGGATTTTAGATTATGACAGGGAAAAAATTAATCGAATATTTGGAATGAGATGAAAAACAGCGAACTGCTCGTTGAACTAACGGAGAACATTAGTTCAAAACAACAAAATGGCAGCAGATCGTGTTCAAAGGTAATCCTTCATTGGCAAACTGTAGATAAAGGATCTGGATCTCAATAGTATCTATAAAAACAGTAGCCAGCTATAAATTGTCTTGGATTCAGCATCTTTTAGTCTCACTCGTAACTATTGCTCACAAAAAATCAGACTGCAAATCATGCAGTCTGATTTTTTATCATCGCGCTCTTCTTTGGTCCGAGTAACACTTCCGCTTTGCCTATAATATGATGAGTCTAGAAAGCTAAAGAGGTGAGTCAATGGCAGTTGTAAAAGCCAGGAGTCGCGATATCGATATGTTGGCAAGGTTACTCCGCGCTGAAGCTGAGACCGAAGGCGAAATGGGCATGCTGCTTGTTGGAAATGTCGGCATTAACCGTATAAGAGGAAATTGCTCCGATTTTAAAAATATCCGGACAATTCCCCAAATGATTGAGCAGCCTCATGCATTTGAAGCATTGCAGCATAGTTTGTACTATCAGGGTGCGAGGGACAGGGAACGCCGTCTGGCGCAACGGGCAGTGAACGGGGAGCGGAATTGGCCGGGAGAATTCTCCCTATGGTATTTCCGTCCGGGATCGTTCGAGAATCCCGGACCATGCCCGGATACCTGGTACGATCAGCCGCTCGTAGGACGCTGGAAGAAGCATTGCTTCTATCAACCTACCGTGAAGGAATGCGAAAATATATATAATACGTAAAGAGCTCATAATGAACTCTTAATCTCATTTAGTGCCGCGTAAATCGCGGCTTTTTTTGTTTTCTATTGCGCAGTCAAAATTTGCGGACCTTCGGCCGTAATGGCAATAGTATGCTCATATTGAGCGGCTAGCTTATGATCCAACGTTCGAGCGGTCCATCCGTCGGAATCGATTGTCATCAAGTAGGTGCCTTCGGTGATCATGGGCTCAATCGTGAACACCATGCCTTCCTTGATACGGGGGCCTTTTCCGGGCTTGCCGACATGCATATAAGTTGGCTCCTCGTGCAGGTTACGGCCGATACCATGGGCGAGTAGGTCGCGCACGACGCCGAAACCGTGTGACTCCGCATGCCGCTGAATCACGCTCGTCACGTCGCCGAGCCGATTGCCTGGCAGCGCCTGCTCGATGCCCAGGTCAAGGCATTCCTTCGTGACACGCATCAGCTTCTCGGCTGTCGGGGAGATCTGTCCGACCGCATAACTCCAGGCCGAATCGCCGAGCCAGCCATCGAGCTCAGCGACCGTGTCGATCGTGACAATATCGCCTTCCTCAAGCGGTTTATTGCTAGGGAAGCCATGCGCGATCACATCGTTCGCGGAGGCACAGGTCGCGTACGGATAGCCTTTATAGCCTTTTTGGTAGGGCCTTGCGCCGTGCTTCCGCATAATTTCCTCGAATATGCGCTCAATCTCGTTGGTGGTAATACCCGGTTTGATAAGCGGGGCAATTGTACGATGGCACTCAGCCACCACTTGGCATGCCTTGCGGATAGACTCGATTTCATGCATGCTTTTTAAAATGACCATGTTCGTATCAGGACTCCTTCGTAATAGCTTGCATAGCGAGTAGGGCGATTCGATCAACGTCCAGGTCGGAATTGCCCGAATAGTAGTGCATCCCGCAGCAACCGACCAGCACGGCGAGCATATGGTCAACGCTGTCGTCTTCGCATTGGGCGATTGATTGGAGTGGAACGTACAGCCGTTCCATAAAATTTCTTTTGGCGTGCTGCCGATCTTTTTCAGGCAAGCCAGCATAATGTTCCGACGCCATTTTATAGACGAGATAGGCGCGGGCGTCCGACTGCCACAGCCGAAGCAGTGCTATGCAATACGCCAATAACTGGCGGTCATCCCGGGAGCTGCCGCTGTTGTTTTTCCACTCTGCTGTTACTTGCTCGCATCGCTCGAAGCCGCTTTCTAACACATCTTCTATTAACAAATGCCGGTTGGGATAATAATGGTATACGGTGCCGTAACCAAGCCCCGCCTCGCGGGCGACGTCCCGAATATCAAAGCTGCCGCCCGTGCGGAAGTAGGAGCGAGCGGCGACGTCCAGAATCTGTTCTCTGCGCTGTAAACGTATCTGCTCATTTTGTTCTTTGGTACGGGGACACATGACGTGTTATCCTCCTTATTTAGACCTGCATATTTGTCGATATAAAAATAGTAACGCATGAAGCGGCGAAATGCAATTGTTGTCCGGAGTGTTGCGGTAATAAGCCGTTCATTTAAGTAGCCTTGAGTCTGAACCATATCGTGCCTGGGTTTTTCTTATATTCTCCAGTATTGAGATTCTGCTAGAGAGCAGGACAGTGCAACAAAAGCGGAAAATGAAGCGTATATAAATATTGCATTTTATTGATATATATGGATTATTGAATTGCTGTTAAGCTCGTCCAAGGAAAGGGGACCTTAAATGAACCCGGTTATGCAGCCCAAAGGGTTTCGCTTAAAAGCCTGCTTCACAATCATTGGCATAATTGCCGCAAGCGCAGCCATCGCCTTGTTCGCCAGATGGTATTTTTTCGAGAATGTCCTAAAAGTGGATGGAATCGCATATAAAACAACCAGTAATGAAGCAAATTTCATCACCTACAAGTCCTCCTATGGTCCAGACATTAAAGTTGTCATTAAGGACCCTGTCCGGGAGGTATATATCGAAGAGGAAATATTTAGAGTGATTAGATCGCAAGGGCCTGAATCGACCGAATATAAGGTGGAATATGCCGATGGGCACTATTACACAATCGTGGACCAGGATGGTTCTTTAATGACTTATGATGAACGCGGAGAGCCTTCGATAATGATAGCCGCCTATGAAGGCAATAAAAGAATTTTGGGGGAGAACGATGAACGTTATTGGCCCTCTTGGATTATGTTGGCCGCCTATCCGGAGTATCAGCCGGAACGGGGAAACCTCATTGCTTTTATTGGAGCGCTCGTGTTGATGGTATACGGCTGGTGCCTCTTTAAGTATGAGTGGTTTCAGAATTTCTTGTTCCTGATTTCCCTTAAGTGGATATGGACGAATAGCCAAGAGCCCAGCGATTTTTATTACTTTTCGTCAAAAGCAGGGGGAATTGTCGTAATCGTACTTGCTATGTCACTGCTTATCAAATCATTGTCGTATTAAGGATTTCCAAACCACCCGCCGAGGTGGTTTTTCTGCATAGCAGGTTCTATTTTCCAGCGCCTATTTGCGATTTTTCTTGAAAACGGAAACGTGAGCTGCCTCACGCGCGTATATGCCCGATAATGCCTGCTTTTGTCAGTATTTAAAACGATGTACGGTTTTTCTAGGAATTAATCTCTTAGCCATAAAATTCTAGCACCAAGATTTAACAGTGTTGTACAATGATAGTGAGACGAGATTTTGGCAAAGGGGTGCTCGATTAAGCGTGACCAGATACATAAAACTGCTTGGTTTGACACTTGGTGTCGTAGCGTTGAATATTGTCGTTTTCTCCCGCGGATTTATTGGAATCGAGATTGGCGGCAACGCGCTCTCCTCGGCAATCGGCGTGACTTTTCTCGTCGCCAGCGCCATCACGCTGACCTATGGGTGTTATTCCTTCCTATTTAAAGCCAAGGCAGCTCTGCCGGTGAAGGAGATGAAGACGCATGACGATTATATCGAGGCATTATCTCGCTTCCGGCGCATTAAGGTTTTAGAAGAGGATATCGGCTTGGCTTTACGTCAGCTGGAACGCATGCAGAAGAAAAGAAACACGCTGCTCGAGGTCTTGAAACAGCGATTCGATCCCTCGGAACTAAGCTATAAGAAGTTTTCCTCCGTCATCTACGAGGTGGAGAAGCTGTTCTATCTGAACGTCAGGAGCATTCTCAATCGGCTGCATACGTTCGACGCATCGGAATTCGAAAGCGTTTCGGGGCGGAAGCCGTCGCCATTATCGCCGGAGCTATTGCAAGCCAGAAAAAACGTGTACGGCGAATATCTTTCCTTCACTAAGCAATCGCTCGGCACTAACGAGGAAATCTTGTTAAAGCTGGATCAGCTCATGCTGGAGATCTCCCGCTTGGATAGCCTGGAGCCGGGCGACATCGACAGCATGCCTTGCATGCAGGAAATCGACACATTGATCAAACAAACCCAATACTACAAGAATTAAGAGGTGACCTGGATGCAAAGAAAAGGTAATTTCTTGTTAATCTCCGTTGTTCTTCTGGTGGTCGTCTTCGGACTTGTTTACGCCGGGGTAACCTTGACCTCCAATCTGGGCAAATCGAAGGCGGAGGTGACGGCCGAGAATGCCGGGGATCGATTAAACAAGCTGTACAAAAAGATCTCCCCGGCCGTTGAAACGCCCGTGAAGGGCCAGATCGACCTGGACCCCGTCGATGTCGCCGCGACCTTGCCCGACATCGGAAAGTTTCCCATCACGGTGAACAACACGAACGACAATTTCGTCGAGATTTTCTCCTCCACGGAAAAGTCGGGAACGGGCGTGGACGGATGGCTGACGGACGTAGCGACCGAGTTTAACAAGGCGAATATAACCGTGAACGGAAGGCCCGTGTCGGTCAAGATTCGCAATATCGCCTCGGGCACGGCAGCGGACTATATCAAATCCGGCAAATACGTCCCCGATGCGTTTACTCCTTCGAATGAGCTATGGGGCGAAATGGTTCAGGCAAGCGGGGTTAAAACGCAGCTCGTGACCAAGCGTTTAGTCGGCAATGTTCCCGGAATCGTCATTGCCAAAGCGAAGTACGACGCCATGATCGACAAGTACGGCTCCGTCAATATCCAATCCGTAACGGAAGCTATCGCTAATAACGAGCTCTCCATGGGCTATACCGATCCTTTTGCAAGCTCCACGGGCTTGAATTTTCTGGTAACGGCACTTCATACCTTCGATAATACCAATTTGTTGAGCGATAAAGCTGTGCAGGAGTTTGAAAAGTTCCAGTCCAATGTGCCGTTTATCGCCTCCACGACCATTCAGATGCGCGATGCGGCCAAATCGGGCGCCTTGGACGGATTCGTCCTTGAATACCAGACCTTCGTTAACGCCGCGGACTTGAAAAGCGGGTACGTATTTACGCCGTTTGGGTTCAGGCACGATAGTCCGCTCTACGCATTAGGCGATCTGCCGCAGGAGAAGCTGGATATTCTCAAGAAATTCGCCGAGTTCGTTACGCAAGACAAATACATGAAGTCCGCGCAGGAAAAAGGATTTAACGGTCTTGAAACCTACAAATCGGAGCTTGCTCCCGTGGATGGCGACCTGCTTATATCCGCGCAAAAGGTATGGAAAGAGAAGAAAAACAGCAGTAAGCCGATTACGGCGGTATTCGTCACCGACGTTTCCGGAAGCATGGACGGCGAGCCGCTTAATCGTTTGAAAGAGTCGCTCTTGAAGGGGCAGAAATACCTGGGCAGGGACAACAGCATCGGTCTCGTCTCGTATTCGGACGGCGTTACCATCAAGCTGCCGATCGCGAAGTACGACACGAATCAGCAGTCCTTATTCGTCGGAGCGGTGGAAAGTCTGCAGTCCGCCGGCGGTACGGCTACCTTCGACGGAATCGTTGTAGCGCTGAAGCTGCTCGAGGATCAATTGGCCATCGATCCCAACACCAAGCCTGTCATCTTCGTCCTTAGCGACGGCGAGACGAACCAGGGCTATACGCTGCAGGACATCAAGGGATTAATCGAGACGTATAAGATCCCGATCTACACGATCGGCTACAACGCCAATATTCAAGCGCTGCAAAATATCTCCAGCATTAACGAAGCGGCCAGCATTAACGCGGATACGGACGATGTCGTGTACAAGATCGGCAATCTATTCAATGTGCAAATGTAACCAATTCGAGGGGGGATTTCAATGGCATTTTCGATGAACGTATCTAGTCCGGAGGAGCTGAAGGCCGAGATCGAGCCTACCATACAGCCATTGCCGGAGGAAGAGGCGAAGCTGAAGGAAGAAGCGGATTCCAACGTTAAAATGATTATGACGATGGATGTCGAGTCGCTGGAGCAGCGCAAAGAGATTCTTCAATCGATCGACACCTATGGGCTGAACACCATGAAACGCTCTTCCGACAAAAACACCCTGCTGCAGGTCTCGGTCGGCAATCTTGCGAAATCCGGCGATGAGGGCGGCCCGGTTGCGAAGGGGTTAGCTGAATTGCATACGCAGCTGAAGGATCTGGATCCAAGCATGATCGACTTTGCCAAGAAAGGATTTCTCGGCAAGCTATTTAATCCGCTACGGGCGTACTTCCTCAAGTTCGAGAAGGCCGACGAGGTGATTGCCGATATCGTGGTGTCGCTGGATAAAGGCGGTGCCGTGCTCAGAAACGATAATACGACGCTCGAGCTCGAACAGCATGAAATCCGAAAGCTGACCAAAACGCTCAAGAAGGAAATTCAGCTTGGGATGCTCATGGACCAATCCATCGAAGCCCAGATCGAAGCGGCCAAAAGCCGCAGCGAAGACCCCGAGAAGATTCGGTTCATTACCGAGGAAATCCTGTTCCCGATGCGCCAGCGTGTCATGGATTTGCAGCAAATGCTGGTCGTTAATCAGCAAGGGATGTTGGCATACGAGGTCGTTATCCGTAATAATAAGGAGCTCATTCGCGGCGTGGACCGGGCGAAGACCGTTACGATTTCGGCTTTGAAAATAGCCGTTACGGTGGCGAGCGCCTTGTACAATCAAGGTATCGTTCTCAAGAAAATCGAATTGTTGAATCAGACCACGACGAACCTTATCGCCGGCACGTCCCGGATGCTGAAGGAGCAAGGCGTTGCCATTCAACAGCAAGCCATTGAAGCTACGGTCTCGGTCGATACGTTGAAACAAGCGTTTGCGGATGTACTGTCCGCGTTTGATTCGATCAGCTCGTACAAACAGCAGGCACTTCCGAAAATGAGGGAAACCATCAACCAGTTCAGGACATTGGCCGACGATGGCGAGAAGCATATTTTGCGGCTAGAGAAGGGTAATGCTTTGGGGCTGTAAAGAAGCATTCCAGCAGAAAAGCGACCGTAACGGGTCGCTTTTCTGCATGCTCCTAAGCAGCTTAGTTCCCGATCAGCTCAAGAGGAGTAACGTTGTGAATAAACGGGCAAATGCAATAAACGTATCTATAGGCACCCGTATCATCGCATTTTTGTGGGATTACGTGATCATTGCGGGCTATATCGTCTTTCTGATCGGCGTATCTTATCTCATACGCCCTTTATTGATTCCGCTGTTTACGACAGATCCGATATTGGCGGAGGTCACTGGTTTTCTGTTCATTACCCTGCCTGTATATCTTTATTTTGCTTTATGCGAAGGATCTGTATCCCATGCGACATGGGGGAAAAGAAAAATGGGGATTGTGGTGACTGGCATTTATGGCCATTCAATCGGACTCGGTTCCTCGCTTTTTCGTTCCGCCCTGAAATTCGTCCCTTGGGAGCTTGCTCATTTTACCATCTGGCATATGGTCATTCCTTCTAATTATTCCAATTCATTCTATTATTCTTTATTGGGAACGGTCTACGGTCTGGCACTCCTATACTTGATAAGTCCACTATGGAGCAAAAATAAACAAACTCTATATGACTATATTTCGGGTACCGTTATCAGATATAAGGATAAGGATTAACTACAGCTTAATCGAATGAGTTTTTTGCTTGCCGCGGCCGTTCGCCAGCGTTTTACTGACAGAAGGCTTGGCTTGCCCGCTTTCAAGCGTAGCGTTGACCTCTCCGCCCAGAATAATAATATTGGAGCTGATGTAGAGCCAGATCAGCAGGATGATAATGCCGCCAATGCTTCCGTACGTTTTGGAATAGTTGCCAAAGTTATTGATATAGAACTGGAACAGCAAGGAGGATGCAATCCAGCCAAAGGTCGCAAACAGAGCTCCCGGAAGGGCAGCTTTGAAAGGAACTTTGCGGTTGGGTACAATCCAGTAGAGCAACGAGAAAACAACAATCATGAACGAAATGGGAAAGACGTATTTCAATGTGCCCCAGATGAGTCCGAAGCCTACCGGGGAATTGAACCAATCGAATAGAAAATTACCGATAACCTCTCCGAAAATAACCAAAACAATCGCGAGCAAAATGGCCAGGGCCAACACAACCGTTGCCGCAAGCGAGATCGCTCTCACTTTCCAGAACGGGCGGTTTTCCTCGACATCATAAGCTTTATTGACACCTTTAATGACCGCGTTAACGCCATTGGACGCTGACCAGAGCGTAGCGATCATACCGATTGATAGCAGCGTGCCTCTGCTGTCCTTCGTTACCTCTTGCAGAATCGTTTGAATCGCTTCACCCGTTTGCTGCGGAAGCAGGCGTATAAGCTCAGCGACGACACTGTCTCCGGACAACCGGACAAAGCTCATTAAGCTCACCACAAAGATTAGAAACGGAAAAAAGGATAGAATAAAGTAATATGTAAGCTGTGCTCCTAGAGCAGGAACATCGTCATCGCGAAAACGGCTGTACAAATTTTTGAAAAACGGAAGAATCGCAAACACTCGTTTCATTGCTCTCACCCCTCTTATTTAGAAGGTAAACAAGAGAGGCCTAATGTTAAACAGGATTTGAGAAAACGAATACAGGAGAGTCGAGTAATTGACGAGACGAAGAGGAGGAAAACGAAATGAAGACGATTAGACGCATGATGGACCACCTGTACTGGGCGGACGGGCGAATTTTGGACGCGCTCGAGGAGAGTGAAACGAAGAACAAGGATCTACTGAAGCTGGTTCGGCACGTCGCTGTTGCGGAGCAAGTCTGGCTGTCCCGATTGCAGGGCAGGGGCAGCGTGCAATATTCATTGTGGGAGGAAGCGGAAGACCTGACGGCGATCCGGACGATGTTCGAAGAAAACGCCGAGCAATATCGTGTTTATATCGAAGGGCTGGAGGAATCGGAGCTGGACGAAATGATTGATTATGCGAATCAGAGCGGTGTTCCGTTCCGAACATCCGTCCGCGATATTCTGCTGCAGGTCCTCTTACACGGGCAATATCACCGGGGACAGATCAACCGGGCACTTCGAACCGAATCGGCAGAGCCTGTCCAAGTCGATTACATCACGTTTGCGAGGCTATAACTTGCTATTCTTTCCGCTCTAATCTTGCCACTTCATCATCATGTAGAGCTGCTCGACGCTTCAAGAGCTCATAGGTCTCGCTCCATTCGTCCGGGTATCTTGTCCGTTGAATGCGCTTATGCAACTCGCCTAGAGCATGCTCTACATCCTTTCTAAATTGTTTCCATACCGTCAGAGCTTTTTGATAGCCACCGTTATCGGTAGCATTCACTACGTCATAACAGAGTTTGTCTTTTTTGGAGATCTCCATGCTGATTTCATCAACTTTAAAAAGAATTTCCTTTTTGAGTTTGGCGTCATACTCCATAGTCGCGATCATTTCGGCCATGATAGAAATGATAGTGGTATTTTGAGATAAGTGATTTATACGTTCAGCGAGTTGGGTCGTCATCGGTTTTTCCCTCCTAGCAACGGGGATAAATGAATAAGGTACGATACCATTCCGGCTTTATACCATACTATTCGTTAGAAGGGGATTTTTTCAGTCACAAAGAGAAAGGTCCGGAAGGTTAAGCGAAGAAACAAATTTTATTTTGCCTGTTGACAGCAATACGAATTTGTATTATCTTTAATTAAAGATATTTAATTTAAAGATAACAGCCAAATCAAATGTATAGCACAATGCAAGGGGAATGAAGGAGTGAGCAGAAAATGGGTAATCATTTACGTCCTATATCTTTAAGTCAAGATAATTAAATTAAAGATAAAATTGATTAAGCAAAGGAGCCTACGATTATGATTGCTATTCTGGGACGCATTAACGAATTGAGCAGAAAACAGCATGCTGAAGGACTTAACGAGCAGGAGAAAAAAGAACAGGCAGAGCTTCGCAAGGAGTATATTCAGCAGATTCGAGGTCAAGTTCACGATATGCTGTTGGGTGTCTCGATCATCGATGACAATGGGTATGACGTAACTCCGAAGAAGCTGGCTGCCGACAAAGCGATTTTGCTAAGAGATGAACGCCAGACGGATTCACTTATTAATTAAAATTGGGGAGATGAATGAAAATGATGGATATGGGACTTCTTATTATTCGGGTAGTGGTAGGTTTGTTGTTTGTTGGGCATGGTGCACAGAAATTGTTTGGCTTGTTCGGTGGATACGGTCCGAAAGGGACGGGAGGCTGGATGGAATCGGTTGGCATTCGTCCTGGCGTTGTTATGGCGGTCTTTGCGGGAATGTTGGAATTGCTGGGCGGCGCACTGTTCACCGCTGGACTGTTCACGGTAGCGGCAGGAGTAATGATTGTGCTCACCATGGCAGGCGCTATAGTGAAAGTGCATCTGCCTAACGGCTTGTGGTCAACGGCAAACGGGTATGAATATCCGCTGGTACTCGCGGCAGTAGCGATCGGCGTAGCGCTGACCGGAGCAGGAGCTTATTCGCTGGATGCCTTGTTGTTCTAAAGGTACGATTGACTGGATGAGATAACAACCGCTATAATTTTCTTATTATGCAAAAAAGTTTCTTAGGAAATGGAGGGAGCTCGCATCAAGCTAAAAGAAATCGCAAAAAAAGCAAATGTTTCGATTAGTACGGTATCCAGAATCATCAACAACCAGGGCAATTTCAGCGAGGAGACTCGCAAAAAAGTTTTGGATATTGCCAATGAGCATTTAAAGCCGGGGATTGCTCCCTCCAACCAGGTTGGAATATCTTATAATATCGTCGTTATCGTACCGGGCAACAATGACTTTTTCGATAACGATCCGTCTACCTCCGCCGACTTGAATCACTTAAAGGATGAGTTTGAAGCATACGGACATCAGGTTCATATCGTGAAGCATTATTCGGACTCGCAGTCGTCTCCGGCCTATAAGCTTTTGGGCGAGGAGAAAGTGGACGCTGCCATCCTATTCGACCCGGTTGAGGGCGATAAGATGTATGAGGAATTGAATAGACTCGGGATCCCTTATGTGTTTACGAACGGAAGAACCTACAATACGGGGCAAAACTATATTGACTACGACAACCGAAAAGGCGCTTACGGGGTGATTCGTTATTTGCACGGATTAGGCCATCGGAGAATCGGAATGATTGCGGGACCCCGCAATCATCTCGTCAATTTGAACCGGCTGGACGGATGCAAAGACGCATTCCGCGATTTGGGGATGCCATGGACCGACGCCAATGTTGCAATGGGCGCGTTTGATCCCTCGCACGGTTATGAAGCCGTGAAGCAATTGATGCGGGAACAGCCGTCTATCACCGCGATTTTCGCGTTTAACGACATTATTGCGTACGGGGCCATGAAGGCTTTGGCCGAAATGAACCTCCGTATTCCGAAAGACGTTTCCTTGGTTGGCTTTGATGATCTGAAGCTGTCGGAGTTCATGGTTCCGCCGTTAACGACCGTAAGAAGGTTTAGATACGATATCAGCTCCGTCATCGTAAAAGTGCTGACCGAATTGATAACAAGCAAGAACATTTCCGAAGTTTACATTAGCCTTAAGACCGAAATGATTGAGCGGGAATCCTGCTCGAAAGCGGCAGGCAAAGCGTAATAAACGGATGCGAATAGCCGTCCTCCGATCGCCGGATCGGAGGACGGCTATTTTTGTTTTTAGATTGACGAGGTAAACGCTGGTAGAATATACTAAGAGCGCAAATAAGTTGCGCAAATTATTTGCGTAAATTTCATCACTATGGGAGGGATGATTGATGAGAAGGATAGGTTCCAGGGCAATTTTGAAAGCGTTTACCGTTTTGCTGTCGTTTGTGTTATTGACAGGAGGTTCGTTTGCCTTTCCGTTTCCGGATAAGGCGTCAGCAGCCGTTGGCGCAATCACGGTTAATTTGACGGAAACGCAAGAGGCGTTCAAAAACCCCTTAATGGGATTTCGGCCAACCCGCTTTTTGAATGACACGAGTTTCTCGAATCATGAATACGGCACTGTGTTTAAGCACTACATCAAATACACCGATTTGGAGAATGCGGCGTCAGACTCCGTTCAGAAGATCAAGGATTGGAGCAATACAGCTTGGGCGGGGATCGAAAGTCAGAACAAAAAGGTTATTCCTCGCGTAGTCATCGTATACCCGAACACCGGAGAATATTGGCCGGAAGGCGTTCCTCACGGGGACGTGGCTACGCAATGGACAACGGACACCTTGAAAAACCGTCTGACCGCCTTCATCCAGAAGCTTGGCCAAGCTTGGGATAACGATCCGAGAGTAGCCTACATCGAGCTGGGGCTATGGGGGAATTGGGGAGAGCATCATATTTATCCGGATAAGCTTGCGGACGGGACCGACCGGATTCCGCTCGCCTTCCAGACCGCATTAGGCAACGCGGCTTCGCAGGCGTTTCAGAACAAGAAGGTGCAAGTGCGCTATCCCGATACCTTCCAAAATTTTAACTTCGGATTTCTGTGGGATTCGTTTGCCTTAATCGATGACCTGTCGGGAGGCGAAGGCATTGCGACGAGAAATGTCTGGAGAACGCAGGTTAACGGCGGGGAGGTTGCTTACGATTGGGGGCAGAAAAATATTCAGCCGGGTGATTCCCCGAACGATACGTTAAGCGATCCGAACCATCGGAACTACGTGATCGACTGGATCAAAAAAACGCATACCACCAGTCTGGGCTGGATTGATCTGTACGATGCGAACAATTCCGCCGTCTCGCAAGGGGCTGCGCTGATGCAGAAGGAATTCGGCTATCGGTTCGTCATCAACCAGGCTACATACTCAGGCAGCGTGCAGCCCGGCGGCTCCATGAATGTGTCCTTCTCGGTCGTGAACAAAGGCTCCGCGCCGTTCTATTATAACTGGCCGGTGGAAGCGAGCTTGCTGAGAAGCGACCGCACGGTTGCATGGAAGGGTATTTTCAGCGGCACGGATATACGGAACTGGATGCCGGGCGATGATTGGAATGCCGCGACGCGTCAATACAATCAAGCGCCAGCCGTTCAACAGGTTTCCGGTGCCTTTACGATTCCGTCCAATATGGCGGCGGGAACCTACACCCTGGCGCTGACCATTCTGGATCCGGCCGGCTATAAGCCTAGCGCCAGATTCGCGAACTCGAACTATTATACGGGCGGAAGAACACCGCTTGGCAAAGTGGGAATTGGCATGGATCCCGCTGATCAGAACATCGGACCTTTCGATCAGCTGAAGCCGGATAACACGCTTTCGTACAGCTTGAGCCAGACGCCTTATGATGGCGGTTATAGCGGCGGAGGAAGCGCGGATACTCAAGCGCCAAGCGTTCCGGGGAATTTGACGGTCAGCGGCACAACCTCGGGCAGCGTCAGCTTGTCGTGGTCGGCTTCAACCGACAACGTAGGCGTGACCGGTTATGACGTTTATCGCGGAGGAGTAATGGTAGGGTCTGCGACAGGCACCTCCTTCACCGATACCGGATTAAGTCCAAGTACGAGCTACGTCTACACCGTCAAAGCCAAGGATGGAGCCGGGAACGTATCCGGCGCTAGCGGCTCCGTAACCGCGACCACCAGCCCTTCCGGAGGTGGAGGCACTTTGACCGCTTATGAAGCGGAGGCTTCAGCGAATACGCGGACCGGAGCGGCGGTCATTTCCGCGTGCAGCGCCTGCTCGGGAGGCTCGAAAGTAGGGTATGTCGGAAATAATGACGGTACGCTGCAATTTAACGGGGTCAGCGCATCTGCAGCGGGAACGTATACGGTGACCGTGTCTTACCTCAGCGGAGAAGCCCGCTCCGCGCAAATACGGGTTAACGGAGGATCGCCGGTTACGCTGAGCATGCCTAGCACGGGTAGCTGGACGGCCATTGGCACCGTTCAGACGCAAGTACAGCTGAATGCAGGCAATAACACGATTCATTTCTCCAACCCGACAGGCTGGGCGCCTGACTTTGACCGTATTCAGATTAATGCCGGCGGCAGCAACGGTGATACGCAGGCGCCAACTTCGCCAACCAACGTAAGCGTATCGGGCAAAACCTCAAGCAGCGTCAGCTTGGCATGGAGCGCCTCGACGGACAATGTCGGCGTATCGCAGTATGTCATTTACAGAAATGGGAATCAAGCAGGCACATCAACCGCGACCAGCTTTACGGACAGCGGGTTAAATGCCAATACGGCATACGCGTATACGGTCAAAGCAAAGGATGCGGCGGGCAATTTATCGGCAGCCAGCGCGGCGGTTAATGTAACGACCAATGCCGGAAGCGGCGGAGCCACTGCCTTGCTGGTCGATAATTTCGACAATTCGCCTAGCTGGCCGGGAAGCAATGATCTCGGCAAATGGGCGGGCGCAAACAGCTTCGCCAACAATGCGGGCGTTATTGATTCGGGGGCTCTGAAGCTGGAGTATAACAACAACGGATGGTTAGGCACGGATATTAACCAGGACGTAGGAAGCTACACCAAGCTGGTCATTCGCATCAAAGGCGCAAGCGGCGGGGAACAAAACCATATGCAGCTCACGATTGGCGGAGTGACCAAGACATTGGGTGATTTCAGCGGGGATACGGTTACGGCTAGCTACAAGGATATTGCTATTAATTTGGCATCGAACGGAGTAGACCGCAGCAGCCCCGGACAATTGACAATGACCTTCTGGCACGGAGGCAATAGTACGGTCTGGATAGACGAGATTCGTTTCGAGTAAAAAATAAGGCTGGCCCGCGGTTGCGCAGGCCAGCCTTTTCGTTTTTTTTTATACCGCGGTATCGCTTGGCATAGTTCCGGTTGTATTTGACGCAAAAGATTGACGGAAGAGCTTCATGTCGACGAGTGCGCCGCCATTCAGCCTTGAATTCTCGGCAGCAAAAGCCATTAAGTGGCTCTCCAACGAGGCTTGCGCGGAGGTCAAGGTATCGATGTACCTTTCATGCCGGAGATCGGACACGAATTGCCGCATGATCCCGTCGTCGCCGCCTTGATGACCGCTCTGGCTCCTAGGGATTTGAATAACCGACAACGTGCCGGAGGAGAAATCGAACAGCTCGATACGGCCGTTTAACAGATCGCCGCGAATTTCCCCTTTGGTCCCCATGATTTGAACGATGCGGTTAATATCCCGCGTAAATCCGCTCATGCTGAACATAACCGTAACGCCATTCTCGAATTCCATGTTTACCGTCTGATGATCGACGACATTATTATCCGTTCTGTAAACGCATTTGCCGTAAGGACCTTCCAGGATCGCCTTCATTCTGTTCGTTTCGGTAGGGGGATCCGCGATAAGAGCCGCAAAATGATTCGCTTTCGTGTCCTGCATGTAGAATCGCAATGCGGAATAAGGGCAGGTCGATTCTACCGCGCAGCCATCCGTGCAGCGTTCGGTCGACCCTTCGGGTGCATTCTCAACCCGGAAGTGGCTTAACGAACCGAAGGAGCTGACCTTCGCGCAGTCGGCATCCACAAGCCAGCGAATGAGATCCATGTCATGACAGGATTTGGCCAAGATCATTGGACTGGAGAGCGTATCGTTACGCCAGTTGCCCCGCACAAAGCTATGAGCGTAATGGAGGTAACCGACATTTTCGTTATGTTGAATGGACATGACGTTTCCGATGGAGCCGTCTTGAATAAGCTGCTTCATTTTTTGCCAGAAAGGGGTATATCTCGAAACGTGGCAGATCGAGAGCAGGCGTCCCTCTTCGCGGGCCACGGCCTCCATGGCTACGCATTCGCTTGGACTGTTCGACATCGGCTTCTCCAGCAGGACATGATACCCTTTGCGGAGAGCGGCTATCGTAGGCTCGTAATGCATCTGGTCTTGCGTGCAGATCAGAAGCGCATCGCAAAGCTTGGGCTTGCCCAGCAATTCTTCCCATGTTGAATAGAGCTGATCCGCAGTTAGGTTTAGCGCTTCCGCAAATCTCGTTCTTCTCTCTTGGCTTGGTTCCGCGACTGCGACGACCTCAATCTCGCTCGGAAATCTTTGAACATAAGGCATATAGGACAAGAAACCTCGCGCACCTGCTCCTATAACGGCTAGTTTGATTTTTTTCATGTAAAGATCATCCTCCTCGAAGCAACGATTTAGATTTTTCGATACCACGGCAATCGGGATAGCGGTGCCTGAACTTCTAGCTGGATAGGGCCCTCTACTACACTTTCGTCATCGCCGAGCCATCGACCTTCCGGAAATTGGATCATTCTAGCAAGTTGTCCCTTAATTAATACCGGGGCTACCAGAATAGAGTCGCCAACCATGAATTGATCCTGGATTGCATGGTAGCCTTGATTCGGAAAAACGAATTCCAAGCTCCGCAGGATCGGCAGTCCATCCGCGGCAGCCTGATTCGCAAGCTCGAGGAGAGCGGGGCCAAGCTTTGTCCGGAGCTGCACCGCATCCATGCACCAGGATAATTCTTCGCCGCTCAGAACCCGCCAAGGAGCCATGGAGAACTGCATAACGGGGAATAAAGCCGAGCACTGAACAAAACGGATAAAAAGTTCGGAATCGAATCGGAAATGAGGCGAGTTGATATCGCCATCCATTCCTCCGCCAATCATATCGGGACAATTATAGGCATATCCCATGAGGCCTTGAGCAATCGCATTGGAAATGAGTCCCCCGAGCCCTGTCGCATCCCACGTGTGCGTCTTATCGCGCTGCCGCTGAATAAGCGCTTGGCCTCCAAGCTTCCAGCACATCCGCAGCTCGCTAAGCCCGTATCCGATTCCCAATCGCGCGTAAGCCTCGCAATCTTCCATCGGGTGAATAGGACGCGACCATTCGACGTCCCGGGAAACGTCATTCAGCAGGCCGGGCAGTATAGGTTCGCCCGCGTCCAGCTTGAAGCCGTCAACTCCGTAATCCTCGATCAGCCTGTCCAGCTGCCGCTTGAACCATGCGGAGCCTTTCTCTCGGGTATAATCCACGACCCCGCTGTACCCGTTCCACCATCTTCTTAAGACAGGCGTGCCGTCCGCATGCTTCATCAACAGATCTTGGCTCATTAATTGCCGGAAGGTGATGCTGTCCGGACTCACGTACGGGCATACCCACAGCATGACCTTAAACCCTAATTCATGCAGGGCCTGAATCATTCGGGCTGGATCAGGGAAACGATGCTTCTCGAAATCCCAGGTTCCGTAATCCTGCATCCAATTATCGTCAATGATCAGGACGCCTGGGGGAAAGCCGTTCTCGATAATAGATTTCGCGTATTGAATAAGCTTCTCTTGCGTCGGCTCATAGAACATTTCTACCCAAGTGCAGTATTGCGGCGCCGTAAAGGCCATTTCGTCCGGCGTAACGCCGGAAGGGGGGAAATGGTTGACGCAGGCATGCCGGTAAGCGCCTTGAAGGGTGAAATGACCTTCTTCAATCGTAATCTTCTGCGAGTGATCGATCGTCAAGGTACTCTCGTTAAAGGAGAAGGAAAAAGGCTCTTCGGACCAAATATATCTTCCTCGATTAGACAGCAATAAGGGGGAAGCTTGATTGTCGTCGGTCAAACGCAAGTCGCGCGAATGCGGCTGATCGCCAAACGGCATAAGATGACCCTCATTGATAACGCCTCCCCACCAGAATTCTCCGGGCTCCCGTTGCAGTGCAGTGATTGTCATAGTAGACACTCCCAATTTGTTTTATGAAATAATTTGCGCAATTATTTACTGATATTATGGAGGAATCTATATTTGAATGCAAACCTTTTTTCATCTTAACAATAAGGCATTCAATCTTAAAAATGAGGCATTTAAAGCGTTTGTAGAGATCGATTAAACTAAATGTGTAAGAGGCAAGGGTGATGCTGATGATAGAGTTTACGCAAAATTTTTGCCTAAACAATTTATTAGGGGGATATCAAATGGTGAAAAGAAACAAATTTTCATTCATGCTCGTGCTTGTCCTGATGGTTCTTTCCTTAATTACCGCTGCATGCAGCAACAGCTCGAACAACGCGCCAACGAGCAAACCGGACGACAGCAAGAACGGCAATGCCGGTGAGGCAACGGATGCACCTAAAAAGAACGTAACGCTTACCTATGCCATCTGGGATAAAATTCAGCAGCCGGCTATGGAAGCGATCGCAAAAGAATTTACGGCGCAAAACCCAAATATCAAGGTTAAGGTCGAAGTTATCCCATGGGCCGATTATTGGACAAAAATGTCTGCTGCCGCTCCTGCGGGGACGCTACCGGACGTGTTCTGGATGCACGGAGGTCAATTCGCAACTTACGCCTCCGGTAAATTCCTTGAGCCAATCACAAGCAAAGTAGCAGCCGGGGAAATCGACCTCAATAATTACGCGGCGAATCTTGCTTCCATTTATACGCTGAACGGCGAGAACTATGGCATCCCTAAAGATTTCGATACCATCGGTCTGGCTTACAACAAAGAGCTGTTCGATCAAGCGGGCATCCCTTATCCGGACGACACTTGGACTTACGCCAAGCTGGCCGAGGTTGCCAAGCAGCTGAGCCAGCCTGACAAGGGCATTTACGGCTTTGGAGCCAAGATGGATACGCAAACCGGCTATTGGAACGATATGCTGGCTAACGGCGGCAAAATCATTTCCGATGATATGAGCAAATCGGGATACGACGATCCGGCTTCTATCGAAGCTTTGCAAGCCCGCTATCAAATGACCGTTGACGGCGCTTCTCCAACTCATCAGCAAATGACGGATATGGAAGCAACCGAGATGTTCAAATCCGGCAAGTTAGCGATGATCTTCGACGGTTCCTGGCGGATCAGCGATATCGACAGCAGCGACATTATCAAGGGGAAATGGGATTGGGCGAAACTGCCTATGGGCAAAGTGAAAAGAGCCAATATCATTAACGGCCTTGGCAACGTGATGTCCGCAAGCGGCAAAAACAAAGACGAGGCTTGGCTGTTCCTCAAGTTCCTGGGCTCGCAAAAAGCAGCGGAAATTACGGCGCAGATGGGTGCGGCTATTCCGGCGTACAACGGCACGCAGGAGGCATGGCTGACTTCGAGACCGTATCTGAATCTGAAAGTATTCACGGAGCAAGTAGCCGACGCAACTCCGTATCCAAGCGGTTCGATGTCGTATCCGGTATGGTTCGCGAAAGAGCCTGAGATTATGTCGCAGGCATGGGGCGGAGCCATCTCGGTAGAAGAAGGCGCCAAGAAGGTTGCTGAGATGATGAATCAAGCCATCGCGGATACAAAGTAATGAAGAAAGTATCGTTAAACTAAAGCGGAATTCGGGAGACGTTCCTGCTGTCAGGAACGTCTCCGATGAATAGGGAGTGGTGAAATTGAATTCCAGAAGCAGGTATGTGTGGGCTTATTTCATGATCGCGCCGACTCTCATAGGCACATTGGTTTTCTGGGGTTGGCCGGTTATCCAATCGATCCTGTTAGGCTTCCAGCATTCGGAAAATTTCGGGACCGTCAATCATTGGGTTGGATTCGATAACTATGCAAAGTTATTCCGCGATAAAGAGTTTTGGCAAAATCTGCGCAACACTTTGCTTTATGTAGCGATGTTTGTACCCCTTACGCTTGTGCTCTCAACCTTGTTTGCCGTACTGCTGAATACGAAGATCAAAGGGGTTTCCCTTTATCGCGTCATATTTTTCCTGCCTCAAGTGACTATGCCTGCCGCGGCAGCGATGGTGTGGGTTGTCTTGTTCGCTAAAGATTTCGGCCTCATCAACCATCTATTGGGGACGCATATTGCATGGCTGTCCAATGGCAATTATGCCATGCTAGTGCTGGTTATCGTAGGCGTATGGGGGGCAATCGGCATGAATATGCTGCTTGTTCTCGCAGGCTTGCAAGGGATACCGAAATCGCTGTATGAAGCAGCGGATATCGACGGCGCCAAGCGATTCAACAAGTTTCGGTATATTACCATTCCGATGCTCACGCCAACTCTATTTTTCACCAGCATCATTCTATTAATTGGAGCTACGCAGATTTTCGACTCGATCTATCTGATTATCGGGAAGACGAATGTCGCGCTTCCGTCGGTTCGCTCTCTTGTGTATGCCTATTATCAGAACAGCTTCATATATAATGACCGCAATTACGGCGCTGCCATTATCAATATTTTGCTGGTGATCAACCTTGCGCTGACAGGCATTCAATTCGCATTCCAGAAAAAATGGGTCGTCTACGACTGAGAAAGGGGGAAGACGCAACTATGATCAGCTCATCGGCGAGGAAGGCTCACCTCGTTGTTCACATCATTCTTATTATCAGCGCTATCGCTATGCTTGTTCCGTTTGTATGGATGGTGCTGACTTCGCTGAAGACAACGACGGAAGCCACGCAGATTCCGATCCGTTATTTACCGGATGCCCCCAGCTTAAGAGGATATATAGAGGCGATTAAGCAATCGGAGTTCCCGCATTATTACCTGAACACGGTTATATCGGCGGTCATGAAAACCGTGTTTCCCGTTATCTTTAGTTCCATGGCGGCTTATGCTTTTGCCCGGATCCGTTTTCCGGGAAGCTCGATTCTGTTTATCTTGATTCTCTCGGTCATGATGGTGCCGAATCCCGTGTTCTACACGCCGCAATATATGATGATGAGTGAACTTGGACTTGTCAACACCGTTACCGCTTTGTGGATTGCTTCCTTAATCAGCCCGTTTGCCACTTTCCTTCTAAGGCAATTTTTCATGAGCATATCGAAGGAGCTGGAGGAAGCGTCGGTTCTGGATGGCTGCAATCCGTTCCAAATTTATTGGCATATCATGCTTCCTTTAGTCCGGTCCGCTTTGGTAGCCATCGTTATTATTCAATTACAGTGGGCTTGGAACGAGCTGCAATGGCCGCTTATTATCAACAGCTCTCCGGAGAAGATGACCTTGTCATCGGGCATAGCGACGTTAGTGTCCATGTTCGGAACGGATTATCCGGTGCTAATGGCAGGCGCTTTTATGGCGGTCGTTCCCATGATTATTCTCTTCTTTATCTTCCAAAAACAATTTATTGAAGGGATCGCCTTCAGTGCTACAAAAGGATAATGGGTATCCGGACTTCTGCGAGTCCGGATAAAACCTGTTTCAGCTTGAATGACGGACAAAAGGGACAACATTTAAAGCTTATTATTGATAGCGCTTTCAAATAGTGAAGAGGAGGATTTCGATGAAACTGTTATCCGTGCACGATATTGGAAGGACATCACTTAAAGCGATGCTCATTGTCGCCTTGTTATTGAGCACGCTTTTTGGTAATGCCGCGAGCAGGGTAAGCGCGGATCCGGAGCAACCGGCAATCGTATCAACCGCCGGTTCCGACATACCGGGGCTTATCGAGGATTTCGAATCCTATGCGGATGATGCCGCCCTTGGGCAGGCATGGACCGAGGCATGGTCCGACAAACCGGGCTCCGTTACTAGAGAGCTTGGTGAGTCAAGCGGAAGCAAAGGCCTTCAGCTATCGACCGCAATCACGGATTCGGAGTGGTCGAATATGATCCATTCCATCCCTTCAGGCAAGAGGGATTGGTCCAAGTATGACGGAATAAGCTTTTGGGTGGACAATACAACAAGCGACAATAAGGATTTCAGCTTAAATGTCGCGCTTCAGACGCCTGCGGCCAAAGGCGAGTTCGGATTAAAGGAAGGCGGGCATGCCTTAACGATTGCGGCGGATGGAAGCTTGCAGCCGGCGGCGTTTAATGGAGCGTCGCTTAACGTTCCCGCAGGCTTCAAGGGTATTGTGAAGCTCGCTTGGGATCAATTCGTTCAATCCGCATGGCAATGCGACGGCG
This sequence comes from Paenibacillus glycanilyticus, assembly GCF_051200795.1. NCBI lineage: Bacteria > Bacillati > Bacillota > Bacilli > Caryophanales > Paenibacillaceae > Paenibacillus > Paenibacillus glycanilyticus. Next base: position 5,668,293 of record NZ_CP195155.1, on the reverse strand, counting down.
TTCAGGCAGACTGCGCAGCGGTGCTTGATCCAAGCGAAGTAACGGGACTTCAGTTCGGATACCCGCCTGCAGGTTATCCGCATAACGTCATCACGATTGATGACGTTATGCTCTATCGGGCGGATAAAATGTTGGACGATTTCGAATCGTACGCGGACGATGCTGCCTTGCAGAACATCTGGCGGATCGACTGGGAATCCGGAGAACCGTCTACCCTTCGTACGATCGATCACTTGAATGTCTCGAACGGCAATCAAGCGATGAAGTTTTCCGTATCCCCTCCTCCGGGCAAAACGGCATCCGATTGGGTAAACATTAAACGCGTTGCCTTTAACGGGACGGATTCGGATTGGTCCGCTTTTGACGGGCTCACCTTCTGGGCCAATAACCAATCGCCAACGAATAAAAATATGGATCTGAATATCTCGCTTGTTACGGATGCGCCAAAAGGCGAATTCTCCTTGAAAGAAGGAGGAACCGTACAATTGTATCAGGGTGCCGAAGGCTGGAAAACAACCACACTTGGCGGGGGATCCCTATCCATTGCCGCAGGCTACAAGGGAATGGTGAGAATTCCTTGGAGCGCGTTCGCCCAGTCCGCATGGCAAGGCTGCGATGCGTGCGACGCGAAGTTTGATGCGAGCAAGGTTTTGCAAATTCAATTCGGCTTTGGCCCGAAAAATCAAGCCGACAATGTTCTCAGTATTGACCAAATTGCCCTCTATGCGTTAGCTGGCAGAACCGGCGGATCAGGAGGAGGATCAACAACCGAGCCTGTTGACCACCCGGCTCCTCCAGCTTGGGCAACAGCAGCCGGAACGGAGGCGCTTACGTATCGGAGTGCGCCGGTAGACAATCCACTTAAGGGTTTCCTTCCTTTCTACGATGCTTCGGAGGAGTCTTATTTCACCGAAGGCGATGATTGGAGAGACCAGCCAACGCAGCTGCCTTACAGCTTGGAGTTCTTCTACCTGCCGCTTAATAAGCTGATGAACAACCGGAATGATTTTAATTGGACGGAGCTGGACAAACGGCTTGAAGCCGTTGCAGCCAGAGGCAATCAGGCCGTATTCAGGGTTTATCTGGACTATCCGAACAAGCCGTCCGGAATCCCGCAATTCCTTCTGGACGAAGGGCTGCAGACTTACGCCTATTCGGAATACAACAACGGTAAGGATGCAACAAGTCTAGCGCCTGATTATAACGATGAACATTTATTGGGCGCCTTGGACAATTTCATTGGGGCGCTTGGAGCCCGTTATGACGGCGATCCGCGTATCGGCTTCCTGACCATTGGATTGATCGGCTTCTGGGGCGAATGGCATACGTACCCTTACGACGGAAATATCAAATCGCCGAATTTAATGCCGACAGACGCCAACCTGAAGCGGGTTCTTACCGATATGGACAACGCGTTTAACGAAACGCAGCTTGTCTTAAGATATCCGATGGACAACAGCACGCTCAAGACCAAAAGCTTCGATGTCGGCTATCATGACGATTCCTTTGCTTTCCAGACCCTCCCGCCAAGTCTCGGAGGCCAAGGCTGGCATTTCTGGGGCAAAGTCAAAGACGCCGGAGTGACGGATTTCTGGAAAACGAACAGCATGGGCGGAGAGATGAGACCGGAAATTCAATTGAAGATGTGGAACAATGATCCGCCGGTATACAATGAACCGTCGGCGCCAATCGAGGGGGCGCAAGGCGAAGATTATTACACCAGCCTGAACTTGACCCATGCTTCCTGGCTGATTACGCAAGGGGTATTCCAAACGCCGCTGGAGTCTGAACCGCTGGCAAGAGCTGTCGAAGGATCGCGCAGATTGGGTTATGAATATTACGTGCCTTCTGCCTATCTGGATGCTGCGGATGGAAATCTGAAGGTCGGCGTAGAGGTTGAAAACAGAGGGGTAGCGCCATTCTACTATAACTGGAAGGTAGAGCTTGCTGCCAGATCCGAAAGCGGCATCGTGAAGGTATGGGAACCCGGTTGGGACTTGAAAGACCTGCTTCCGAATACAAACGGATTCGACAACAATAAGCTGTTCGAATCGACGAGCAATCCGGCTTTAAGCAACGGAAGCTATCAAATCCTGATGCGTTACGTGAATCCGTTAGAGGAGATTAACGCAGACGCCAAGAAGTTCCGCTTCGCTAACGAGGAGCAGAATAGTGACGGATGGCTGGAGCTAGGCAGCGTAGACGTAACGGATAGTACGGCCGAGGCTCCGGTCAGAGTGACCGGCTTGACGGCGAATACGACAAGCCAGCTTCAATTGTCTCCCGGTTCCAGCGCACAGATTAATGTCGCAGTTGTGCCGGCGGAAGCGGGCAACAAAAGAGTAGTATGGTCGTCGTCGAACGGTAAAGCTGCCTATGTATCCGCTGCTGGCCTGGTCAAGGCTGTCGGAATCGGCAGCACCGTCATTACGGCTAAATCCACCGACGGCAACCTGGAGAAGCAATTCGCGGTGACGGTTGCGTCCAATGATTCCAGCTCGAACCCGTCCTCCGGCGGAACAACCTCGCAGCTAGGGCCGGATTTAACGGATAAAGGCATCAAGCTGGGGCAAAATGCGGTAACTATTGTCCGGTCAACGGACGGCGTAACCGTAGCGGCCATTGACGCGAAGAAGCTCCAAGACGCCTTCCAGGCACTTCGCGGCAAGCCATCCGGCGTCAATCCCAATTCCGTTATTATCGAGTTGAAAAACAACGGCGGAAGCGTGAAGGTGAATATTCCTTCGTCTGCCTTAGTGGATGCTGGGAAGGATCTATCGGATGCGTCCATCCTTATCCTGACGGATTTCGGAAGCTATAAGGTTCCCGTCGAAGCTTTAGGCTTGGCCGATATAGCGCAAAAGCTTGGCACAACTCCGGAGAATTTGACCCTAAGTGTAGTTATCGATAAAGTTGCCGGCAGCACGGCCGATGTATTGGCTGAACAAGCAAGCAAGGAAGGGTTAACCTTGCTAGCTCCTGCCCTGGACTACAAAATCTATGCCCAGGCAAACGGACAATCGATTGAGATAACCGGCTTCGGCAGCACCTACCTCGAGAGAACGGTTATTGTGCCTGGGGCCGTTAATCAAGCGAACGCGACTGCGCTTCTATTTAACCCGGATACAAGGACGTTTGCTTTTGTTCCATCCGTCCTCCAAGTTAACGGGGGCAGCACGGAAGTTGTCATCAAACGCAACGGGAACAGCATTTACGCGGTGGTTTCGGATTCGGGCAGCAGAACGTTCGCTGATCTTCAGGGACACTGGGCCAAGCCGGAAATCGAATTGCTGGCTTCGAAACGAATCGTAAACGGTACTGCGCCTGAACTCTTCTCGCCGGACAAACCGATTACCCGCGCGGAGTTTACGGCCTTGCTTGTTCGTTCCCTTGGGCTTAGCTCTCCGGCTGCGGGAGCCGATTTTAGCGACGTAGCACAAGGAGACTGGTTCGCGGATGCGGTCGCAGCGGCCGTTGATGCGGGGATTGTTAACGGTTATGCGGATGAGTCCTTTAAACCGAATGAACGAATCACCCGCGAACAAATCGCGGTTATGACAGCCAGAGCTCTTAGCTATTTGAACAAGCCGGTCCAAGCGAACGGCAATGCTCTTGAAAACTATAAGGATCAAGCTTCCATTAGTCCTTGGGCTAAAGCTTCGATAGCCGAATTACTCACTGCTCGAATCATAAAAGGGAAGTCCATGACGACCATAGATCCGGCAGCGAATGCAACCCGTGCGGAAGCCGCCGTTATGATCAAACGGTTTATGCAATTCGTCCAATTTATCAATTAAAAAGCAGATGAATACGGGAGCACATGGCGTTAGCGTCCATGCGCTCCTGTTCTATGACGGCAGCATATTCACGTTATTGGAATTAGTGTAGACTAGCATTGAGACTCGAGACTCTATGGTGAAGGGGAAGCCTTACAAAGATGAAGCGTGCTGTGATCGGTACCGTTGCGATACTTTTCTTATCTCTCTTATTCGCCTTATTCAGCCATTATATAAACCTTGACTCCTCCCAATCGCCAGGACCCCTTCATTCCGATACAGCGGATAACGCGGGAAAAGACGTACCGGAATCCTTTGTCACGCTGAAGGTGATTATGCCTGGAGACCAGTCGTCTCGCATGGGCGATTTTGTCGAGAATGAACTGAACGACCGGCTCAAGAAAGATTTGAACATGAACTTGGAATTGACTTATATTCCATGGTCCAATTACCAGCAAAAATTGGAGCTGGCCCTATCCACCGGAGAAGATTACGACTTGTTCTGGTATGGCGCGCCGTTCGTCTCCGTTTATTACAGCAAAGGCTATATTCAGCCGTTAGATGAGCTTCTTGGCCAATACGGGCAGGATCTTGTTAAACATATACCCGAGGATAATTTCAAGCAGAACCGGATCGACGGGAAGCTTTGGGCGATACCCTCTCAGGCATTTACATCCGCCGGGAAATTCTCCTCCGTCATGGTCCGTCAGGACTTGCTGGAGAAGGTCGGCATGACGGACATTGAGACGATAGCGGATCTGGAACAATTCTATCAACGCATGCACGCGATAGATCCGAGCTATTACGGCTATTTGGAAACCGACCGCGGGCATGAATTGTTATGGCGAGAGTTGACGGACCGGAACTATTCTTCCTTGGACGAGAGAATGCTGTTTATGGTGGACGAGGATTCGGGAGAGCTGCTCAGCTACGTGGAGTCCGATCTGTACAAGAAAGTAGCTCATTTACGCGAGTCCTGGGTGAACAAGGGGATTATCGACATGAACCTCGTGGGGAATCCGGCTGCGAAGATCGATCAGGAGAATGCGGGCAAGCTTCTTTTCCGCGTGGGCGCTGTTTCCCGGGCGATGGAAAATCTGCAAACGGCGCGGAATGCCGATCCGGAAGCGAGGCTCCGCGAGTACTATCTGGCGAAAGAGAAGCCCAAGTATATTACGACGCCAAGCAATGAAGCGTTTATGATTACTTCCGCGTCGAAAAATCCGGAACGCGCGATGATGTTTATGAATTGGATTTTGCAAAGCAAAGAAAATTACAACTTTATTATTTACGGGGTTGAAGGAAAGGATTATGTGCTGGATAACGGTAAAATCAAGCAATTGACTAATGATCAGCTGATGTATGAATGGATGTGGCGGAACAAGGATTATTTTATCGCTCCGGCTAACGTAGAGGATGACGTGATCGAGGATATGCTTGCGAACGACGAGAATTCCCGCATCTCCAAGCTATCCGGATTCCACTTCAACGAAGCTCCCGTTAAGAACGAGATCGCGCAAGTGATGGCGGTCTATAAAGAAAAATTCGAGCCTATCAACTTCGGGATAGCCAGTTACGACCAATATTATGACGATGCCCTCGCAGCTCTCAAGAAAGCGGGCTTTGATATTGTTTTTGCCGAATTGAAAAAGCAGTTCTCCGAATTTCAACGCCAGCATTAAATGCCATGAGCAAGAGGCTGAGAGGACGATCAGTCATGAGCAGATTCAACATATTTACCAAATTGATCGCTACGTTGTTGATTTTACTTATCCCGATCCTGCTCCTGTTTGCGGTGTCGAACCGAACAAGCACGGATGTGTTGACCGATGAAATTATAAAGGTGAAGCGGTATCAGATCGAAACGTTCGCCAATCAGCTCGACCAATTGTTCTTCCGGCTGGATACGTATAAGAAAATGCTGTACGAAAGCACGGACGTGCGAAATTTAGCGTATCCCGATTTATTGGACGATGTGCTGGGCAAATACAGAGTTAATCGAACCGTCTCGGAAGAAATTAACCGGCTTGCCGGTTACGGCGATTGGAAAGCCGTCATTGCGGTTCTCTATCCCAAGACCGGTATCGTCATCAAAAGCAACTCCAGCTTGAATGCGCTTCCGAAGGAGTTTCCCCTGCAGGATACCTTTTGGCAGTACTATTCCGATTCTAACGAGGATTATTTCATGGAAATCTTGTCTTATCCCGAGAACTCGGCGGAGACGGGCGAGGCGCGTATGCGGGTTGTGCTTAAATTCGGCGTGTCCGCGCTTCGAAGCGCCTTGTCGGAATTCAAAGCGAATGGCTCGGGCGATCCGTTCCTGTACCATCCCGGAGCGGACCCTATCTATAATTATTCGGTTAACGTAAAACAAATCGACGAATTTCTTCCCCGGCTTAAGGAGATCGATCCTTCAACGGAAAGCGGGTACATGCTTCTTCGATCCGACAAAACGAAGTATCAGGTTCATTATCAGAAGCTGGAATCGCTTGGCTGGTATCTCGTCGACTATGTACCGATCAGCCATATCATGGCGCCGATCAGCCGGAACCAGACCATGTTTTACCTCATAAGCGGCATGCTTCTGTTCATGGGGGCTTATCTGGCTTTCGTGATGTACCGCAACATTCAAATTCCGTTTCGGAAGATGATCCGGAACATGAATCTGATCGAGAAAGGGATTTATTCCGTAAGGATGACGGATAAGCCCAAGGGGGAATACCGGTTTCTGTACGACAGATTTAACTCCATGGCCTCCAAGATCGAGGAGCTGATCGTAGATGTATACAAGGAACAGCTCAGGTCCAAGGATGCAACGCTGAAGCAGCTGCAGTCGCAGATCAATCCGCATTTTTTGTACAACACGCTTGCTTATATCAAAAGCATGATAGAGCTCAAGGAAAATAAAGCCGCTATCTCGATGACCATGAACTTAAGCAAGTATTACCGGTATACGACTAAGACGGGAAGCAAAATGGTGAGGCTGCAAGAGGAGCTGGACTTGATCCATTTCTATCTGGAAATTCATTGCATGCTGAGGGATGACTTCGAATATCAGATCGAGATTGAGCCGCAGCTCGCTGAGCTCGAAGTTCCGCGGTTAATCGTACAGCCGCTTGTAGAGAATGTCATCCTGCATTCGTTCAATAACCAATCCGAATTCGGCATGATCCGCATTAGATGCTGGAGCGAAGAAGGAATGAACCATGTAGCGGTGGAGGACAATGGCACTGGGGGCGATTACGAAACGATTGAATCGATGCGCAAGAAGATTCATTCGAGCAGCGAGGAAATTGAATCCGGTCTGAAAAACGTTCACCAACGCCTGCGGTTAATGTACGGCAGCGATTCGGGCGTACATCTCAGCAAATCGGAGTTAGGCGGACTATGCGTGCAACTAAGCTGGAGCGGCAAGGAAGGTGTGTAGGCATGTACGAAATTTTGATTGTGGACGATCATACGCATTTGGTTGACAGCTTGGCCATTGGACTTCCGTGGGAGCAAATGGGGATTTCCAATGTCTACAAGGCCTATTCAGGCGAAGAAGCTCTAGAGCTGCTGAATTACCGCTCCGTCGATATCGTGGTAACGGATATTCATATGAACGGGATGACCGGACTTGAATTGATTGCCCGAATCAATGAAAAATGGAAAAATACGAAGGCGGTTATTATAACCGGCTATGATGAATTTCAATATGCGAGGGAAGCGATTCAGCAGCAGGTATGCGACTATCTATTAAAACCGGTATCGAATGAGGAATTGGAGCAGACGCTGCGCACCATTATCGATCGGATTAGGGAAGAAGGAAACGAGCTGCTCAATCAGCAGAAATTCGCTTACCGGTTCCGCGAAAGCCTGCCCAAATTAAGAGAAATGTTCCTGTTCGAATTGTTATCCGGCAAAAGCTACCCGTTATCGGCTTTGCAGGACAAGCTTCAATTGTACGGACTTCCTTTTTCCGCCGAGAAGGAAGCCATTCTCTTGTGCATGAGAGTTGAGGAAGACTATTCGAATACGGATCTCTATAGTCTTTCGTTGATCGAATACGCCATGTTTAATATTGTGGAAGAGGTTTTTGCGGACAAATATCATGTGGCGTATTGCAAGGATTCGCATGATTATTTGATTTTTCTGGTTCAGCCTAATCCGTCTGTGCAATCAGGCAGAGACCACTCTGCGATAATAGAAGACTTGGCGAGGCTCTCCCAGCATCAGATCAAGCTTTATTTGAAGTCGAAGGTTTCCGTTGTGCTTAGCAGCTGGGGCGGGTTCCCGAACGATATTTTGCCCATGTACCATTCTGCATTATCAATCTACACCGATTATATCGGCTACCAGACCGAAAGCTTTTTTGACGCGAAGCAAAAAAAAGAGGTTTTCGAAATCCAGCCGCTTGCGGAGCTTTATCGTTCCCAAACGTTTATGGAATTGATCGATTTGGAGCAATGGAACGGATTCGAGAGCAAGCTGAACCGGATATTCGTAGAGCTTGAAGGCGCGGGCGGCGGAGCGCGCGAATACGGGCTGCAAATCTACGTTACCTTGCTGCAAACCTATTCTTATTATTTGCACAAGAAGGGCAAACGAATTTACGAAGTGTTCGGAAGAGAAATCGATAAGATGCTGAAGATTGATGCCGGCTGGAGCGTGGAGCCGTTAAAGGAATGGGCGTTCGGCAGCTATGTTCAAATCAAAGCCTATAGCGACAGCCGTTCGGACAACATACGGTCTGACCTGATGGAACGAATCCGCCGGTTCATACAAGAAAATATAAAGGATATAACTCTGCAAACGGTGGCCGATCATGTCAATCTGCATCCCGTCTATGTATCCAACCTGTTTAAACAGGAGACAAAGGAAAATTTCTCGAACTACGTGCTTCGGCTGCGAATGGAGAAAGCGGTGCAATTGTTGAGGCACAAGGACTTAAAGATAAGCCAAATCGCGCATGAGGTCGGCTACCAGAAGCCGCAGTATTTCATTAAGCTGTTTAAGACCCAATACGGAATGACGCCGCAGGAGTTTAAGAACGGTTTATGAAAAGTTGGCTAAAGCTTTTACTCCCTCGAAGCAATCCTTTTTCTATACGCCTGAGGAGATATATTCTCGGCTTGCTGAAATGCCCGCGAGAAGTGATGCTGGTCCTGGAAACCGATCATTCTGGCAATCTCCTTCAAGGGATAGGAGGTTAGCATAAGCAAGTCTCTTGCCCGCTGCAGCCGAACGTGACGGACGTATTTTACGGGGGAAATGCCGTAAGCGGCTTGAAAGAGAGTACGGAGCTGCTCCTTGCTAAGCGACACAAAATCGGCCATCTCATCCAGGGTAGGAGGTTCATGCAGCCGCTTCTCCACGTAATCGCATACCTCAAATACCCGGTTATCGAAGGCGACAGGTTCGTCGGGCAGGCGGGACCGGAGCGTCTGGCATAGCAATTGCACCCATAACGTGCCCTTGGCGCGAATCCGGAGATGGCGTATCGTCTGATCCGTATTCAGCTTGAACACCGGATAGGACCCGCTTCCTTTCTCCATGGATTTCACATCCTTATCGTCGAAGAGCTGGATGAAATCGTTGTACTCGTCCGCGAGGCATCTCCATTCGGCGATGAGCCGATTAATCTCTTCCTGCGGGATATCGGAGACGATAGGGGGGAAGCTGTAGGACCGGATTAAATCAATGACGCCAATCGTAGCTTCGCAGGCAAGAGACAAGTAGCAGAAAGGCTCATCTTGACCAACCTCCTTCCAGGACTGCGCCGATTTCGAGGGGATCGATACGATATCGCCGGCCTTCACCTTGTAAGAGACATGGTTCAGCTCAATGGTTGCCGTGCCGGACAGGACGAGCCAAAAGGCGGTGTATGGAAAAATAAACAAATGGCGATGATGGACATCCGTTAATCGCCATTCCTTCAGCCAGCGGATGTTGATGTTGACATGATCAAGCGAGCTTTGATTGCTGAATTCCATAAAGTTGTTCATTTCCCAATCCCCCTTAACTATAAAAATCTGTATTTTTGAAACATTAATCTTCATTTCTGATAAATACTCGAAAAGGGCTAGATGCTATAATACTAAACATTGATAAGCATAAATACAAGTAATCCAGCAGGAATAGTGAACTTGCATTTCAGACCGGAAAACCGGATGGCGCGCTGCTTGTCTCAACATTATGTATTGGCAGGGGGAAGCCTATATGAAAAAAGTTACGCTTGGTCTTGCGGTAGTGCTCTCAACGGCAGCTATCTTATCGGCATGTTCGTCGGGGAATTCGGAGAGCAGTGCCAGCAGCGCTAATGCTTCTTCGAACGGTACGGAAAAGTCAGAGAAGGTAACCTTGAAATTCTGGTATCCGGGAACGGACGAAATTTTGACAGGGGCGGTTACGGATGTCATTACGAAGTTCGAACAAGCCCATCCCGATATCCATGTGGAGCCTACGTTTATCCCTTGGGCGGATTATTTTCAAAAATTGACGGTCGCTTATTCGGGAGGTCTGCAGCCAGACGTTCATGGCTTAGGCTTTGGTCAGCTCATCTCGACGGTAAATCAAGGTAAATACCTGGATTTAACGCCATACATTCAAAAGGATCAGTGGGCGGGCGAGAAAGATTTCTTCCCTGATATTCTTGAGGCGGGACAATATAAGGGCGGTCAGTACGGCCTGCTTCTTCCGGAAATTCGGCCATTGGCGTGGCGCAAGGATTTCTTCAAGGAAGCCGGTCTTGATCCCGAGACTCCACCTAAAACATTTGACGAAATATTCGATTTTGCAGAAAAGCTTAAGGTCGTAAATGGCGGTACAACGGAACGCGCGGGTATTGATATTCAGACTTCAAACGGAGAACAATCGTATTTATCGCTGCTGTTCTTGCTCGGCGAAGACTTCTACGATACGGATGGTAACCCTACGTTTGATTCGCCAAAATCGATAGAGCTGGTGCAAAAGATGGTTGATTTATATAAATCCGGCGCCATTATTCCATCGAACCAGCAGCAGATAAACGGCACTCCGTTCCAAAACAGCCAAGCCGCCATATCCTTCACTTCCGCGCAAGGCATTGCAGAGCTCCGGAAAACGGTTGGGGAAGAGAACATCGGATGGGCACTGCCGCCGGCAGGTCCCGAAGGGGAACGAACAGCGCTGATGCTTGGCACATTCCTGACTGCCGCCCAGAAGACGAAGCATCCGGAAGCAGCCTGGGAGTTTATCAAATTCTTCTTCGAGGATGACAATGTATTGGAGTTTACGACAAAGACCGGCGCTATTCCGCCGCTTCAATCGTTGAAGGACGACTATGTGAAGCTAGGCCCGGCGTACGCTGCGGCATTTGAGGCTTTAAACGACGCGAAAGGCTATGGTGCCTCCGGAAATTGGGCAATTAACGTGAAATATTTGCGCCTCGCGCTGGAGGAAGCCTATAACGGGATCCGTCCTGTTGAAGAGGCTTTGAAGGCGAACGCGGATCTGGCAAGAGAGGAGATCGAGAGCGCCAAGTAAGGGAGATTAAGAGGAGAGCGGCCCGGAAAGTCATAACGGGCTGTTTTCCCTGTCCGGGAGGCACGACTAATGAACAAGGGGTTAAACCGCTTCATTCCGTATATGCTTATATTCCCAAGCGTCGTTTTGTTCGTATTGTTTATTTTGCTGCCGATCGTTTGGGTGCTCTATTTAAGCTTTACGGACTATACGATGCTGAATGCTCCGGAATGGGTAGGCTTCAAAAACTTTGAACGTCTGTGGAGAGACGAAATCTTTCATCGGGCTGTGAAAAATACGGCGTTGTATTGGATCGGTACAGTTATTCCAAGCATGGTTATCGGACTTATCCTGGCTAACTTGCTGGCCTTGAGGCTTCGGGGGCTCGCCCTTTTTCGGGCATTCTTGTATTTGCCTGGGGTTATTTCATCCGTAGCGGTCGCGATGACCTGGTTGTGGTTGTTTGATCCGCGCCAAGGACCTATTAACGGCTTCCTTAAGTTAATCGGTTTGGAAGGCCGCAACTGGCTGCAGGACCCGAAGACTTCGCTAAGCTCCGTTATTCTAATTGGGATTTGGGTTGGCATCGGTTACGCCATGATTATTTTTCTCTCCGGTATTCAGAGTATCTCGGAAAGCTTATATGAAGCCGCAAGTCTCGACGGGGCGTCCGGCTTACGCAAGTTCTGGCATATTACAATACCGCTGCTTAAGCCGATGACGCTGTTCCTTTTTATTACCGCTACGATTCGTTCTTTCCAGGTATTCGATCTTGTCTTCGTGCTGACGGGAGGCGGTCCGGCCAATTCCAGTACGACCGTCGTTACCCAAATCGTAGGGGCAAGCTTTCAGGAGTATAAAATGGGCTATGCGTCGGCCATGGCCGTATTCCTCCTCGCCGCAACCTTTGTTGTGACGGTTATTCAATACGCCGTGGGCAGCCGGAATGCGTCGGCCGAATAGAGGTGAACAATGAAACTGACAAAAACAGAACAAGGCATGGCGTATTTCGTCCTTGTCTTGATCTCTGCGATAACGGTCTTACCGCTTCTGATCGCTTTCTTCACCTCCATGAAGGGAGATGCCGAATTTTCGCTTGGAGCCATGAGTCTCTTGCCGGAAACCTGGCATCTGGACAATTATGCGAAAGCTTTGCAGAAGGGGGATTGGCCTACTTATTTCAAAAATACCGCCATCGTCACGATTGTTGTCGTAATCGGAAGCCTGCTGATCAACTCGCTTTCGGGCTTTACTTTCGCTCGTATTTCCTTTAAAGGCAATCAGCCTATCTTCCTGGCCATGCTGGCGGGGATGATGGTGCCTGCACAGGTTGTCATTATCCCGCAATTTCTGATTATGAAGTCGATTCCGCTATTTGGAGGGAATAACTTTGTTGGCTCGGGAGGCAACGGCTGGCTGGATAGCTATTATGCTCTAATCATACCCGAGTTGGCAGGGGCATTTGGTATCTTTATGGCACGTCAGTTTTATTTGCAGTTTCCGAAGGCGCTTGACGAAGCGGCTTTTATTGACGGAGCGGGCTATCTGCGTTTATTCTTTACGATTTATTTGCCGCAGAGCGGGCCGCTGGTTGCGACGCTTGGCATCTTCAAGTTCGTTAGCGTATGGAATGATTTCTTCCATCCGTTAATTTACACGAACAGCGAGTCGATGCGGACGCTTCAGCTTGGCCTGCAAGTGTTCCGAGGCGAGCATGGGGTTCAATACAACCTGCTCATGGCAGCGTCCCTGCTCGTATCGCTTCCGATTATCGTGATGTTCTTCGTGTTTCAGAAGCAGTTCATTCGCAGCGTTATGGCGTCCAGTGTGAAAGGATGAGGAATAGATGAAAGCCATTATGGTCATGTTTGACACGTTAAATCGGCATATGTTATCCGCATATGGCGGGCCGGATTGGATTCGAACCCCAAATTTCAAGCGATTGGCGGAACGGACCGTCGTGTTCGATAAAAGCTACGTCGGGAGCATGCCCTGCATGCCGGCCCGCCGCGAGCTGCATACGGGAAGATATAATTTCCTGCATCGCAGCTGGGGACCGCTCGAGCCCTTTGACGATTCCGCAATCGAACGATTGGGTGAAGCGGGCGTGTATACCCATTTAATTACCGACCATCAGCATTATTGGGAAGATGGAGGCGGGACCTATCATCCGCGTTATCAGTCATTCGAGCTGATCAGAGGCCAAGAAGGAGATCCATGGAAGGGAGAGGTTCGTAATCCGGAAAGCGTCAATCTGAACAACCTTCATCCCATTGCCCGCAAAATGTACCGTCAGGATCGGATTAACCGCAAATATATTGTAGATGCCGGTCAATTTCCGCAGGCGTTGACGTTCGCCGGGGGGCTGGAGTTTATCGAGACCAATCATGAGGAAGATAACTGGTTTCTCCAGCTTGAGACGTTTGACCCGCATGAGCCTTTCTACAGTCCGGAGGAATTCAAGAAGCTCTACGAGCATGAGTATGAGGGTCGGCTTGCCGATTGGCCCGTGTATGGTCCGGTTACGGAATCACCGGAAGAAGTAGAGCATATGCGCTACGAATATGCAGCCTTGCTGACGATGTGCGATCATTATTTAGGGAAAGTTCTTGATACGATGGACCGCCTTGATCTGTGGAAGGATACGCTGCTGATCGTAAACACGGACCACGGTTTCCTGCTGGGCGAGCATGAGCAATGGGCCAAATGCGTACAGCCATTCTACAATGAAGTAGCGCATACGCCGCTCTTTATCTGGGATCCGCGGACAGGAGTCAAGGGCGAGCGAAGAAACAGCCTGGTGCAGACCATCGATCTTCCGGCGACGCTGCTCGACTTCTTCCAAGTGGAGCTGCCGAAGGATATGCAAGGGAAGCCATTGCGTTATACGATTGAGAAAGACGAGCCGGTTCGCGAAGCAGCGTTGTTCGGCATCCACGGCGGGCATGTTAACGTGACGGACGGCCGTTATGTGTATATGAAGGCGGCGGCGTCCAAAGACAATACGCCGCTGTACGATTACACGTTGATGCCTACGCATATGCGCAGCCGGTTCCATCCGAATGAGCTGCAGCAATTGGAGCTGGCCAAGCCATTTACATTTACGAAAGGCATCAAAACGCTCCGCATTCCGGCAAAGACTTTTGGAAATCTGCATGAATACGGTACTTTGTTATTCGATGTCGAATTGGATCCGCGGCAAACCCAGCCTTTGGACAATGCGGAGGTTGAGGCAAGGATGGTAAAGCTGCTGACACAGCTGATGAAAGAGAACGATTCGCCAGTCGAGCAATATGAACGTCTAGGTCTTGAGAATACGTAAAAGTAACGAATCAAAACCAACTGGTTTCCAAATGAATCCAGTTGGTTTTTGGCGTGAGCTGCAATCCTCCATATCCGCAATATCCAAACCATGGTATTATTCTGATAGATAGGTAAACTAGCTTGGCTATAACGTGAATGAATGAGTCAGCCATAAAGGGGAGGAAGATTCAGCGATGAAATTTGGGATCAGCACCTATAGCTACTATCAAGCGCTTCAATCAGGGGAAATGGACGTTATTGACGTCATTGCCACGATTGCCGAAATTGGCGGCGAGCATGTTGAAATTGTGCCGCTTGGCTTCAATTTGACGGAGAATCCGGAATTAATTGATGACATCCGCCGTAAAGCGGACGAGGTGGGCATTGTTATCTCCAATTATCTGATAGGAGCCAATTTCGCCGTTAAAAGCGAAGCGGAATACGAGCAAGAGATTGAGCGGGTTATGCGGGAAGTGGATATTGCGGCGAAGCTTGGCGTTGGTCTGATGCGCCACGACGTGGCATCGTCGCCGGATACGTCGATCCGAAATTTCAACAACGAGCTTCCCAAGCTGGCAGAGGCTTGCCGCCGGATCGCCGATTACGCGGCTGCGAAGGGAATTACGACAACGGTTGAAAACCACGGTTATTTCCTTCAAGCCAGCGATCGCGTCCAGGCTCTCCTGCATGCAACGGACCGGGACAATTTCAAAACAACGCTGGACGTCGGCAACTTCGTCTGCGTAGACGAAAATCCGGCTGTTGGCGTCTCCAATAATATCGAGTATGCGGCTATGGTACATATTAAAGACTTCTATGTGCGTCATCCCGAAAGCGACCTTGGAGACGGCTGGTTCCGCTCCGCACGTGGCAATTATTTGCGTGGAGCCATTGTAGGCCAAGGCGATATCGACATGCGCCGGGTGCTCGGCATTGTGAAAAGCTCCGGCTATGACGGCTATATTTCCGTTGAGTTCGAAGGCTTGGAGCCATGCCGTTTCGGCGTTCAGCAGGGGCTCAATCAATTGAAGAAGATCTGGCAATCTCTTTAATAAGGCCTAACAGAGGAGCGATACTAACGCTCCTCTTTTTGTTCGCGATATAGCAGTAAATTTGTTTCCCGCTATTCCGATTTAACATAAGGAGTGTATAATCACTACTAGAAAAAGACGGGAATGTAGGTGGATGCCATGCTGTCGCTAAGAGATCACTTCCAACATGAACTGTTCGTGAATCAAAATAGCGAGCTGACGCAATTTTTATTAAACCGGATTTTGAGCATGAGATCGGAATTCGTCTGCATTACGACCTTCCATGACGGCGAATTTATTTACGCCAACGATTCCGTTGTTCGAAGGTTGGGCTATAGTGACGAAGAGCTGCTTAAGCTTAATGTTTTTGATCTGGGGATTTGGACGAACGCGGTGGAGCGGGACAATGTCATGTCGGCTTTGGAGGAGAGCGGATTGATCCAGGATTTAGAGATCGAGGTCAGAGACCGGCAGAATAATATCGTGACCTGCGTCCTGAATTTGGAGCTGATCAACATCTTGGCGAAGCCGTGTATTCTGATCGCGGGCAGAGATATCTCGATCGTGAAAGCCATCGAGAAAAATAAATACGATGAAATGAAAGAAGAGCTTCTGCAGACGGTTCGTTCCGTGAACGGCTTTGTGATTCAAATGAAGAAGAGGGAAGACGGCGAGCTTTATTACGTCCTGGCCGAAGGGAGAATCGCGGAGGAGCTTGGTTATACGACGGCTAACAGCTATGGGAAAACGGTCAGGGAAATATTCCCTTCTCTCTACAAGACGGAGGGGCAATATTATGACCGGATTCTTCAAGGGGAAACGATCAGCTTCGAAACCGAGCTGCACGGAAGAAGCTTATACAAGACCTTAATCCCTTATTACAACCAGGGCCGCGTTACGGGAATTATTGCAACGGCCGTCGATATTTCCGAACGGAAAAACATTGAAAAGATGCTGCGCTTGTCGGAGATGAATGCGGCGCTTGGCGAATTGGCTGTCGGCGTGGCGCATGAGATTAGAAATCCGCTGACGGGCATACGGGGATTTGTTCAGCTGTTAGGCGAAACATTGAAAAGGTATGGCATTGAGAAAGAGCAGCGCTATGTCGACCTCATCCAGACGGAGCTTTCCCGCATTAACGACCTGGTCAGCGAAATGTTATGGCTCCGCAAGCCCAAAGAGAGCAGCATGGAAACGATCGATATGTTGAAGCTGGTAAACGATATTCTTCCCCTCATCCAAGTGGATACGAATATGAACAATATCCAGATGGACACTTACGGGGTTGTGGCCGGCAGGTCGATTAAAGCCAATGTCGCTCTTTTGAAGCAGGTCATTTTGAATCTATGCAAGAACAGCATTGAAGCGATGGAATCGGGAGGCAGACTGGTCCTTGGGCTGCGGGAAGCAGATCATACCGTCACTTTGTTCGTTCAGGATTCGGGGCCGGGAATTCCGCCTGACGTGATGGATAAGCTGTTTACGCCGTTTTTCACGACCAAACAGTCAGGTAATGGCTTAGGGCTGTTTATCTCCAAGCAAATTATTGTTGAAATGGGCGGGGAGCTGACGATAGAGACGAGTTCAACAGGGACCGTCGTGTCCGTTACTTTTCCCGTGGAGATGGATAATGATCAGGATGAAGAAAAGAGTATTTGATCGCGAAAAGATCAAATACTCTTTTTTGCCAGTATTCCTTTTTACTCGTTATGCGTGTCGACGATTTCTTCCATTACGGAGGAAGGCTCCTGACTGGCTGCAAGCACTTCTTGGTCGGTTTGGTTGGTGCCTTGCATTTGTTCAGCAGCTTGCGCTTGACGGTTTAATTGCTTCTCTACTTGTCCGATTCCATGAGCGCCTTGATGGCCGCGGCTTGATGTCATAGGTTTCTCCACCTTTCTTCTATGTCGTGCAACCGGTATATTAATCGGCCTGAATAGTATATCCAGCTAAACCAGAATAATGATCGGAAGTATCATGGGTCTGCGTTTTGTTTTGGCGTACAGGAATTTTCCGACCGACTCTTTCAAGCTTTGCTTGTAGAGATTCCAAGGCTTATGGAGCTTGTTCTCCTTCTCCAGCAGCTGTTCCATTTCCTGGAGCGTGATCCGGTGTACTTCCTCCATTAATCCTTCCGATTCCTTGACGAATACGAAACCGCGGGAAATAATGTCCGGTCCGGACACAATCTTGTTGTCGTTCTTCCCGATCGTAACCACAATAATGAGAATGCCGTCGGCAGACAGCACCTTGCGGTCGCGCAGCACCACGTTGCCTACATCGCCGATCCCTAGCCCGTCGACGTAGGTATCTCCATTCGTAACGCTTCTTTCGTGAAAAGCCTCCGAGCCTGCAAAGTCCACGACATCGCCGTTATTCAGGATAAAGATATTGTTTGCTTTTACCCCAACGGATTCGGCTAATTCGCGATGCAAGTGCAGCATCCGGTATTCGCCGTGTATGGGAATAAAATATTGCGGCTTCATAAGCGTAAGCATCAGCTTCAGCTCTTCCTGGCTGGCATGTCCGGATACATGCATGCCGGTGCTCGATCCGGAGCCGTAAATGACCTTGGCTTTTCTTTCGAACAGATTGTCCACGATTCGGGCAACATTCCGCTCGTTCCCCGGAATAGGGGAGGAGGCGAAAATAACGGTATCGCCCGGATGAACGGCTATCTGCCGATGATTGCCGCTGGCAATCCGCCCCAATGCGGCCATAGGCTCGCCTTGACTGCCCGTGCACATCACCGTGATTTCATTTCGTTTGTATTTATTGACTTCGGCAATGTCCACCAGCATATTGGGAGGCATATTGAGGTAGCCCAACGTAGAGGCGATATCCACCACATTAACCATGCTTCTGCCGGCCAGGGCGATTTTTCGGTCGGTTTTGACCGAGGCGTCAATTATTTGCTGAAGCCGATGGACATTGGATGCGAATGTTGTGATAAAAATCATGCCGTCCGCATTATAGAAAGCTTCCTGAATATTCGCCCCAACCAGACGCTCGGATGGGGTAAAGCCCGGACGTTCCGCATTGGTGCTTTCGGATAACAGCGCTAATACGCCGTTTTTCCCGATCTCCGCCATCTTGTGAATATCGGCGTATTGGTTATTAACCGGAGTAAGATCAAATTTGAAATCCCCGGTATGGACCACCGTTCCTTGGGGAGTATGGAATACGATGCCTAGGCAATCCGGAATACTGTGGTTAGTGCTGAAAAAGCTGACGGGAACCGATCCCAAGGTAATCTCCGACTGCGGTTCAATCTGATGAAGGGTTGTTGAACCCAGCAGACCATGTTCTTTCAGCTTCCCTTTGATTAGACCAAGCGTAAGCCTTGTTGCATAAATAGGCATGTTTAATTGTTTAATAATATAGGGGATTCCGCCAATATGATCTTCATGACCGTGCGTGACGACAAGGCCGCGGACTTTGTTCTCATTTTCGATGAGATACGTAATATCCGGAATAATCACATCAATGCCAAGCAAGCTTTCATCCGGAAATTTCGATCCGCAGTCTACAACGATCAGATCTTCGCCGCATTCGATGACGTACATGTTTTTTCCGATTTCATTAACTCCGCCAAGAGGAATAACCGATAATTTGTGATTCTGATTTGCTGCCATGCGTGCCTCCGCCTATCCATGTTTGTTATTTTCTTTATTTGGTTGGTTTACCCGTTCCCAAAGGTCATTATTCCAGAAGAGATTGATTAAAAGTTGAAGTTTAGTTATGATATTGGGTAGAACGTATGTTCTTATTTGTTTTTTGAAGAAAGGGGATTGCCATGGCTGTCGAGATCAGAGATATCGTCTCCAAGAGTATTCTAAGCGAAGCAAAGGGTTACTTGGATATCGGCTTTACCCATTCCCTTAATCCATATAGCGGGTGTTCGTTTGCCTGCAAATATTGCTATGTGAGAGAAATGCCGATCCAGAAGTTCAAACAGATCCCATGGGGAGAATGGGTGGACATTAAGACAAATGCCGCAGACATTTACCGGAACGAAGTGAATAAGCTGCGCCGGAAAAATAAGCCGATTAATATCTTTATGTCCTCGGCAACGGATCCTTATCAGCCAATCGAGCGGGAAGCGGGGATTACAAGGCGGATTTTGCAGGAAATGCTGGAGGCTCCTCCCGATCTGATTCAGATCCAGACGCGCAGCCCGCTTATTAGGAAGGACCTCGATCTTATCGTGTTGCTCAAGGACAAATGCGAGGTTCTAGTATCGATGACGGTAGAGACGGACCGCGAGGATATGAAGCGGTTATTTGCTCCCTACGCGCCGGGTATCAAGCTGCGGCTGAAGGCTCTGAAAGAGGTGCATGACGCCGGGATAATGACGCAAGCTGCAATCTCTCCGGTTCTGCCGTTTACGCCTGACTTTCCTAAGGTACTGGAAGGAATAGCGGACCGGATCTGGATCGATACGCTAACGATCGGAGATGGTTCCATGGGGAAGAGGTCCAAGCGTTTAGGCATGCCTCAGCTGTTTGATGACCATGACCTGACGGATTGGTACCGCAGCGATATTCATTCCAGAGTCGAGTCGTACTTTCGGTCTTTCTATCCAAGCGAGATGATCCATGTGTCGAAGAGCGAAGCATTTCCGCTTAATTAAGCATGAATTTCAGTAGCCCTTTTTCGGTTTTTTGGTATGATGAATGTGGTAGATTCTTCAATATCTTAAAGTTCGGCAGAGGGGGCCATATGAATGTTGTTAGGGCAAAATTCGAAGCTGGTCATGATCGGAGACTCGATTACGGATTGCGAACGGGCTAGACCTAGGGGAGAAGGACTGTTTGGCGCCATCGGGAAAGGGTATGTGTCGTTGGTGGATGCGCTGTTGACCGCAGCTTATCCGGAGCTGGGTATCCGCGTGGTGAACATGGGAACAAGCGGCAATAACGTTCGGGATTTAACGGACCGCTGGGAAACGGATGTGCTGGAACTGAAGCCGGACTGGCTGTCTATTATGATCGGCACAAACGATATTTGGAGGCAATATGATTTGCCCGCCCAGACCGAGCAGCATGTCTACATAGACGAATATGAAGAGAAGCTGGAGGCATTGGTGGAGCGTACGAGACCAACACTGCAAGGGCTTGTGTTAATGACTCCATTCTATCTTGAGCCGAACGAAGCGGATCCGATGCGCAGAACGATGGATCAATACGGTCGGGTTGTCCAAAAGCTGGCATCCAAGTTCGATGCCCGTTTCGTGGATACCCAGGCGGCGTTTAACAAGGTGCTTGGTCATATTTATCCGGCAACTCTCGCCTGGGACCGGGTTCATCCCAATATGTCGGGCCATGCGGTGCTTGCCCGGGCTTTTCTGCAAGCGATTGAATACGATTACAACCGCGGGTTGTAAGGCGGCATGATGTAACCTTTTGCTTACGCTCCCCGTCTGTTTTGGAAAGGGTGAATGGGGGAGAACGTTATGAGAGCGGGTATTGTACTTCTGTTCATCCTTCTGCTTACCGCATGCGGGGGCAAGGCGCAGGAGAAGGAAATCGACGCTGACATAGAAGAGAGGATGAATCATCCAAAGCTTGTGCACAAGGACGACATGTTCGAGTTTAAGCTGAATATCGAGAAAACGTCCTTTGCTGCTAATGAACCCATTCCGTATTCCGCTAGTCTGACGTACGTTGGAGAAGACGATTCATTTACCGTCTGGGGCGGGCACACAATTGTAGGGTTCATTATTACGGATGGTTTGGATTTTGAGATGCAGGGAGTCAATACGACGGAAATGACGACAACGAAGTTATTAAAGGGCAAGACGGTTGACTATCCTTTCTTCAAGAGTGGCGGCTATGACAGCGATGATCCTAAGGCGGATTTCTGGCGGGAGTTTTACTCCGAGAAAGAACTTATTTTACCTCCGGGGAACTATTTAATCGAGGCCATTTGTTTGTTTTCGCTGGACGAAGCGGTCGTTAACAGTCATTACAACACAAGCGTATATACCATGATTACGGTGAAGTAAACTGTGTTTCATAAAATATGCTGGCTTCGGTTTTGAACCGGGGCCGGCTCTTTTTGTTTTTTTCGTCAGGTTATTAATAAATTGAACTCAGGAAGACGAAAAGTAATAGAGACAATAGAAATAGGAGAGATGTTTGTGTTGAAAAAGAAAATCGCATTTTTGGCATTAGCCATTATGACTGTATCAGCAGGTGTTGTAAGTGCGGCGACAGCATGGGGGAAATATAAAGGATATGATGTTATCAGGCTCACCGTAAACGGCAACGTGATTAAAGCAACAGATACACCTGCAATCAGTATGTCTAATCGCACAATGGTTCCTATCTATATGCTTAAGGAAGCTGGAGTTAATTACTCCTGGGATGCCGCAAATAATACGGTCGCAATCCAAAAAAATATGCAAAATGACGAGAATGGAGATACTCAACTAAAAGCTTATTTTCTGGCGGCCGACTTTTATAAGCAATTATCCGATTTGGGTAAAAGCTTGAATGATATGGACGATCGTGTACGTTCCGTATATCTCCGTACGCAGGTAATAGGTATCAGTAATACGGATGGGATTTCAGAATTAACCTCTAAATATACGGATGAATATAAAGAACAATCCGACTATATAAATACGATCGGTCCTAAATTAATCAGCTACGGAATTTCAATTGAAAAGGTTCAAGAAATACTGGATTATTATGGTGAGGCCATTCAATATTATAAAGAATCTATAGCTAACTTAGAGAAGGATTTAAAGAGCTTTGCTACCGGCTCAAAACCAACAAGCTCATATACCAGTCCTTTGTTTTTTGGAGTAAATCGGTCGCAAAGCGGCCAGCAACTTGCCCTGAATGAATACGCAAAATATAAAGAGCTAATTTTAGCCGAATAACTTATAAGTATAAAAGAAAGGACCGCTGCTGGCAGCGGTCCTTTCTTGATTTTCTTCTAATGCGCCCGGCTTGGTTTAGCCTTCTTTAATTCTTTATGGCCATTCGGATTCGACGATTTGTTAAGCTCCGCAATCAGCTTGTCGCCTTCAACGTCCAGGTTTGGAAGAATGCGGTCCAGCCATTTCGGCATACCCCATGCTTTGTCGCCAAACACCGCCATAATGGCCGGAACAAGCGCCATGCGGACGAAGAATGCGTCAATAAGAATACCGATGGTGAGAGCAAAGCCGATTTGCTTCAACATAATATCTTCGGTCAGAATGAACCCGGCGAAGACGGATACCATGATAACGGCTGCCGCCACAACGACGCGGCTTGCTTGCTTATAGCCATCAACCACGCTAGTTGTTCCTTTATGTCCGTGGACATAAGCTTCCCGCATGGAGCTGACAAGGAAGACTTGATAGTCCATCGCAAGGCCGTACAGGATGCCGGATACCATAATCGGCATAAAGCTGAGAAGCGGGCCGCCGGTATCAAAGCCGAACAGATCATGCAGCCAGCCCCATTGGAACACTGCAGTTGTAATCCCGAAGGTAGCGAGGATACTAAGCAGGAAGCCGATAGTTGCTTTCACCGGAACGATAATGGACCGGAATACGAGCAGCAGAATGATCAGCGACAAGATCAGAATGATGCCGATATAGAGCGGGAATACCTCAGCCAGCTTTGCCGACATATCGATGTTAATCGCGGTGAAGCCGGTAACGCCAAGCGTCACTTTGTTAGATTGCGAGATGCTGGAGTCTTGATCGCGTAGCTCTTTTACGAGCTTTTTGGTCTCGTCGTCCGTAGGACCCGATTTCGGAATTACGCTGATAATCCCGATATCGCCGGTCTTGTTAATGCCCATTGGCGTAACAACCGCAACATCGTCATGCTGTTGGATATCCTGCACAAGCTTGCCGAGAAGTTCAGGCGTAACCTTGTCGGAGGAGCTTGCAGGCTCGGCAACGAGCAGAAGCGGCGAGTTAAAGCCTTTGCCAAAACCAGCCGAGATCGCGTCAAAGCTTTGTCTAGCCGGCGTATCCAGATTTGCGGTATCTCCGGAAGGCATACCTAATTTCATGTTGGCTGCCGGAATGGATGCGGCTCCAAGAATAACAATCACGCCTACAATCACAAGCCAGCGGCGTCGTACAACTCCGCTTGCCCAGCGATGAGCCGTACCTTGACGGGCAACACCCGCTTGTTCGTTGTTTTTCTTCCGCGCTTTCTCGGAGACGATCCGTTCGCCAACCAGACCAAGCAATGCCGGAAGCAAGGTCAAGGCTACAAGGACGTTAATGAAGACACTTGCCGCAGCAACAAGCGCCATAGCGGTCAGGAAGTCGATATTCATAACAACCATGCCGCATAACGCGATAATAACGGTTAACCCCGCGAAAAATACCGCGCTGCCCGCCGTACCAACCGCACGGCTTGCCGCTTCGCGGGCGCTAAGACCCTGATCCAGGATCATGCGGCGCTGGCGGTTTACGATAAACAGGGAATAGTCGATACCGACGGCCAGACCAACCATCATGGCAAGCGCAGGCGTGATATCGGTCATCGGAATAAATTTGGAGAGAGAATAAGCTCCGCCTACGCTGATGCCTACGCCAAGAAGTGCGGTAATAAGCGGAAGACCGGCTGCAACAACAGAACCAAGCGTTATAAACAGAACAACCGCGGCAACAACGATACCAATTCCTTCGGTAGCTCCGATTGCCGGTTTGCCTACAAGCGTATCGCTTGGCAGGGCTTTGATGCCCAGGTTTGCTTGCTCAACAGCCGTAACATCATCCACGACAGTGTCGATTACCTCTTGCGGAAGGGACATTTGCTGAACGGTGAATTGGAATTGGAACAAAGCGACGTTGCCGTCAGCTGAAATCATAACGCCGGGTACCGGATTGCCTTCAACAATCAACGGACCGTATGGAGCAGCCGCAGCCGCTTGAGATGGATCGGTCTGCGTGGCGCTTTGCTGAGCGTTTTGCTGCTCGCTGCCGGCAGCTGCATTGCCGGATTGAGCCGCATCCGTTGCCGTTGCGCCTGCCGCGGCAGCTGCTTCAGCCGGATTAATGACATATTCAATGCCGTACACATCGTTAATAGCTTTCGTAATCGCTGCAATACGATCGGGCGTATCCAGCCGTTCGCCTTTCGGCGCGGTAAATACAACGCTTGCTTGCCCGCCGGAAGCTTCCGGCAGTTCTTTTGCGAGCTGATCCAATACCTTTTGCGCTTCCGTGCCCTTGATCTTCATTTCGGAGCTGGTGTGAATGCCGTTAATGCCGATCAAGGCACCAACAACGCCAAGAATGGCGATCCACGCAATGATAAAATGCCAAGGCTTGTTATAAGCGGTTTTGCCTATTTTGTACAGGAAAGTCGACATAACAGTGTGGTTCTCCTTTTATATAGGGAATAAAATCTAAAAACCGTTTTTCAAGTAGTTAAACATGTCGTCTAAATATTGATCGAGCGGGATAGAGTCCGGCGACTCTTCGCTTGATTGACCCGGAAACAGGATGTTGCCGCTGCCATACAGCATCGGAAGCGCGGCGCCGTAAGAAGCGCCAACGAGCAGCTGAATGTAGCCCTTAGCATAGTTGTCTTCGAACAAATCGAGCAGCAATTGCTCGGCAAGGCCTTGATGGCTATGAAGAGCGCTGAGAATGTAAGGCTCCAGGGTAGGGTGCTGTTTGGATAGCTTTACGAGCTCGCGCGTTTTTTTAAACAGGCCAGCGGTAAGCTCCATCCGGACCAGATGCTCCATAACTTCAAGCGGAGTGGAGTTCTCCGTCAAGCTCTCGATGAGCTGCTGCACCTCATCCACGTTATTGAAGGCGGAAGCCCCCATAACAACAGCTTCTTCCTTGCAGGAAAAATGATTCGCAAACGTTCTTCTCGAATATCCTGCGCGCTGCACAACATCCTCCACTACAAAACTGTCCATCCCGCGTTCCATCGCGAGATCAAATGCCGCCTCCGCAAGCGCATTAGCCGTTGCTTCTCTTTTGACATCACGCAAGCTTTGCTTGTTCATCGTAGACCGGCCGCGTGCCTTCACCTCTCTTCGGTCGTTGCCCAATGGGCAACAATTGTATAAGTATATTATTGCCCAATGGGCAATGATGCACAACGGGCAGAGTTTGACGTTTTTGTGGCGGAAGCTGCTGCAGCAGGCAAAAAGCCTGCTACTGAGCAGCCCGGTGCTCGGCGCGCTCGCGGACATGAGCAGTAGCAGGCAAAAAGCCTGCTACTGCGCAGCCCGGTGCTCGGCGTCCTCGCGGACATGAGCTGTAACACGAAAACTTCCTTATCAGCCATCCACCTTAGAGCGTCGCGAACATGTCCAGATTTGTTCGTTCTCTAATAGAAAAAAACGGCCAGGGATCGAAATCCCTGGCCGTTCTTATTAAATTTCCAAACCCAGCCCAATCGAGTCCAGCCATTCGATACATAAGCCGAACCAGTGGGCGCAATGCGGATTCGGCGTATTTACTTCTTCATTGCACAGGGACAGGCCATGCTCACCTTTATTGAAGATATGGCACTCGAACGGTACCTGGTGCTTACGCAAAGCGCTTACAAAGAGCAGTGCATTCTCCACCGTAACCGCCGGATCGTCCTCCGTATGCCAGATGAAGGTTGGGGGAGTTTCGCCGGTTACGCGTTTCTCCAGCGAATAAAAGCCCGATGTCTCATCGTCTTCAGGCGAGCCGCTGATGTGGTAGAACGATTCGCGGTGCGCGAATTCACCGGAAGTAATAACCGGGTAGCCAAGAATGAGCGCATTAGGCTTCAGAATATCTCCCTCATAGTTCAAGCGCTTCATAAGCGCGGGCTCATTCCACATCGTACCGGTGGAAGCAGCCAAATGTCCGCCTGCCGAAAAACCGCAAACCGCGATTTTATCCGCAAGAATATGCCATTTCTCAGCATGCTCTCTTAGTATCCGGATTGACTCCAAAGCTTCCGCCATCGGCTGCATATTACGTGCATCCTCCATGCAGGAGTAGCGCAATACCGCCGCATGGTAGCCAGCGTTGTAGAAGGCAATCGCTACGGGCTCGGCTTCCCGCTCTGAGCAGAAACGGTATGCTCCTCCGGGCGTGACCAGAACAATAGGGCGCGCTTTTTCCCTTAATTCCATAATGTCGTGCAGATAAAGCGTTAGCGTAGCCCCGCTGCTAATCTCAAGTTTAATGTTTTCCAGTTTCATAGATTATCCTGTCCCCCTCAACCGAGTCATGAATCGATAACAACTCTCCCAAGTTTAGCGTAAAACCAGCCGGGCTTCTCGCTCGATTTTGTGGTGTTTCGGTTGGATTTGCGCAGGGCAGGCCTTTTTATTTGAACGTTCTATGTCCGTCCGGCCAACTGTGATATGCGTCACAGCCGGCTATGACCGGCAGATGGTAGGCTGAGGCATGAACATTTTTAAGGAAGCGGTACGGGAGGGATTGGAATGAGACTGGATCCGTTTAATACGGCAAGGCCAAGCTCCTTTGCAAGGCTGGCGATGAGATTGGAATCGGACCATGAACAAATAAAAGCGATGTGCAGCGCTATATGCCAGCAAAGCATTCATCATGCTACGGGGATGAGCAATTACGTTACGATAGAGGGCTTAATCGGACTTCGGGAAGAAGCCGAGATTCTCCTGCGCGAGCTGAAGCGGCATTCCGTTTGGGAAGAGGAGGAGCTGTTCCCTATTCTGATGCATTATTCGCACAAGAAGATCGAGCCAACCATTATGCCTTCGTTATGGGTGCTGGAAAAAGACCATGAGCTTGCTGTCCAGTATATCGAATCGTTTGTCCAGGCAAGCAGCGCCTTGCTCCATGCTTTACGGCTGGAGCCGTTAAGCGGCGCGGATCTGCAGCATGAACTGAAGGAAGGCTGCGATTGCTTGACCCAGGGCTGCTTTATTCTGACCGCCCACTTCCAGATGGAAGAAGAGCTGCTGTTTCCGCTGGCCGAGACGATTTTGACCGACATGGACTATTTATTCTCCTGAAGTCTTTTTTCAAAGTGTGAGAAATGTCATAGTGAGCCGGTTTGAATTTCTTTACGATGAAGGCATGAGGAGACGAGATCTCCGGTATGAGGAGGAGAAGAAGATGGCTGTAAAAGAAAGCAAGCTTGAAGCCCAACACTCCGCACAAGACGAAATCAACAAATTGGTGGCGCGCGCCAAGGCGGCGCAGGAAGCTTACATGCGCATGAACCAGGAACAGGTGGACCGCGTCGTGCAGGCCATGGCGCTTGCGGGCCTCGACCGGCATATGCAGCTGGCGAAGATGGCGGTGGAAGAGACCGGCAGAGGCGTGTACGAGGATAAAATCACGAAAAATATATTTGCGACGGAATATATCTACCACAGCATCAAGCATGACCGCACGGTTGGCGTCATCGAAGAGAATGTCTATGAGAACTACAAAAAAGTAGCGGAGCCCGTTGGCATTATTGCCGGTGTAACGCCGGTAACCAACCCGACCTCCACTACGATGTTCAAGGCATTGATAGCGGCGAAGACGCGCAATCCGATTATATTCGCCTTCCACCCTTCCGCCCAGAAGAGCAGCGCGGCTGCGGCGCAGACGCTTCTTGAAGCGGCGGTTGCCGCCGGGGCGCCCGAGTTTTGCGTGCAGTGGGTCGAGACGCCTTCGCTGGAAGCGACGCAGCTCTTGATGAATCATCCCGATGTTGCTCTTGTGCTTGCAACCGGCGGATCGGCGATGGTCAAAGCCGCGTACAGCACCGGCAAGCCGGCGTTAGGCGTAGGGCCGGGCAACGTTCCTTGCTTTATCGAGCAGTCGGCTGACCTGAAGCAGGCGGTGACGGACCTGATTCTCTCCAAGACGTTTGATAACGGCATGATCTGCGCTTCCGAGCAGGCCGTTATTATCGAAGCTCCCGTCTACGATGAGGCATGCAGGCTGATGAAGGACAACGACTGCTACTTCCTGAATGAAGAGGAAACGGAAGCGGTATCGAAGCTCGTCATTCAGGGCGACCGCTGTGCGGTAAACGGAAAGATCGTGGGCCAGCCAGCCGTCCGGATTGCGGAGATGGCGGGGATCGAGGTGCCCGCGGATACGAAAATTCTCATTGCCCCGTTGTCCGGCGTCGGAACGGATTTCCCTCTGTCGGCCGAGAAGCTGAGCCCCGTGCTGGCCTGCTATAAAGCGGACTCGGCAGAGCAGGGCATAACGCTGGCGGCAGAGGTGGTCGCGTTTGGAGGCCTCGGCCACTCGTCCGTTATCCATTCGGGTAATGAAGAAGTGATCCGGGCGTTTGCGGATCGGCTCAAGACCGGCCGGGTTATTGTCAACTCGCCGTCGACCCACGGCGCAATCGGCGACCTTTACAATACGAACCTGCCTTCGCTGACGCTTGGCTGCGGCTCGTACGGCCATAACTCGACGACCTCGAACGTAACGGCCGTCAACTTGATTAATATCAAACGAGTGGCTTACCGGACGGTAAATATGCAGTGGTTCAAAATTCCGCCGAAAATTTACTTCGAGAAAGGCGCAACGCAGTATCTGGAGAAAATGCCGGATATTTCACGGGTTCTTATCGTCACCGATGCGATGATGGTGAAGCTGGGCTATGTCGAGAAGCTGGAATACTACTTGCGCAAACGGACCGTCCCCGTCGCCATGGAGATATTCTCGGATGTTGAACCGGATCCGTCGGTTGAAACGGTTGAGCGCGGCACCCGGCTGATGGAAAGCTTCAAGCCGGACTGCATTATCGCTCTTGGCGGCGGATCTCCTATGGACGCGGCCAAAGCGATGTGGCTCTTTTACGAGTACCCGGACACCAGCTTCCATTCGCTGAAGCAGAAGTTTCTCGATATCCGCAAGCGGGTGTACAAATATCCGCGCCTTGGCAATAAGGCCCAATTCGTAGCGATTCCCACAACCTCGGGAACGGGCTCGGAAGTGACTTCTTTTGCGGTCATTACGGACAAAAAAGAAGGGCAGACCAAATATCCGCTGGCCGACTACGAGCTGACGCCGGATGTCGCGATTATCGATCCGGAATTTGTATATAGCCTGCCGAAGACGGCGGTTGCCGATACGGGAATGGATGTGCTTACTCATGCGATCGAGGCTTATGTATCGGTCATGGCGAGCGACTATACGGACGGCCTTGCGCTGCATGCAATCCGCCTCGTATTCGAGAATTTGGAGAAGTCGTATCATACGGCAGACCCGCTCGCCCGCGAGAAAATGCACAATGCCTCGACCATTGCAGGCATGGCCTTCGCGAATGCGTTCCTCGGCATCAACCACAGCCTGGCGCATAAATGGGGAGGCCAATACCATACGGCGCATGGCCGCACCAATGCGATCCTGATGCCTCATGTCATTCGTTATAATGCTCAGAAGCCTACGAAGTTCACGTCGTTCCCGAAATATAGCCATTTCGTTGCCGATCAGCGCTATGCGGAAATCGCCCGCATGCTTGGACTTCCTGCCCGGACGACGGAGGAGGGGGTAAGCAGCCTGATTGAAGCGGTGCGGAAGCTGAACCGTTCGCTTGGCATCCCGGAAACCTTCCAGGAGCTCGGCTTTGATCAAGCGGACTTCGAAGAAAAAGTTGACTATCTGGCTGACCGCGCATTCGAGGACCAGTGCACCACCGCGAATCCCCGCATGCCGCTTGTCGCCGAGCTGGCGGACATTTACCGTAACGCTTTTTACGGCAGATTCTAAGATTCATACCTGCAATTGGGGCTGCCGATCTCCGGATCGGCAGCTCTTTCTTACTTCTTAATGTCAGTCGAACGAAAGGTGTGATTAAGGTGGTATCGGGCGTCATTTTAGCAGGGGACGTTTGCGGAACGGAGAGGGCTGATGAGCGTGCTTTTCTTGTCGTTGAGGGTCAGTCCTTGCTGCATCGCCAAATCAAGGAAATGAAAAGTCTATGCGCGGAGGTCACGATTGTTACGAATCATCCTCAGCTGTTTCTTCGCCATGTCGACCGGGATATTCGAATCATTAGCGATTATTATGCGGGTCAAGGCATACTGAGCGGCATGCATGCGGGGCTAGCGTTGGCGAGATACCCGGACGTATGGATGCTAGGATGCCACATGCCTCACCCGTCGGCGGCGGCGGCCAGCCTCTTATTGCTTTGGAGGCGGGAAGGGTATGATGCGGTTATTCCTTTGATCGGCGGCCGTATCTATCCTTTGCACGGGATCTATGACCGCGCCTTATCCGAGCCGATTGGCGCTATGCTGGAGGAGGGTCATACGGACGTCGAGTATCTGCTGCAGCAAATCCATTGGCTGAAGCTGAAGGAACCGACGTTTCGAAGCAACCGGATTGACAGCAGGTTCGTCCGTACGGTTCCCGTTCGGGAGCTGTAAATATCTCTTTCTTTGTGAGGAAGATCACAGCCGCGCACCAAGCAAAGAAGTAACATGGAGACATAGAAAACGGAGGTGCTTGAAGATGGCGATGAAGGAAAACGAAGTCAGAAGAGGGACGGCCGGCAAAGAAGCATGGCGGGGGTTCGCTGACGGTAAATGGCGGAAGCAGATTGATGTCAATTCGTTTATCGAGAAGAACCTTACGCCGTATGAAGGCGGCGAACAGTTCCTCGCATCCGCAACCGAAGACACGAATGCGCTTTGGCGGCAGGTCAGCACTCTGCTCAAGGAAGAGCGGGAGCGCGGCGGCGTCCATGATATCGATGTTCATACCGTATCCACAATCACTTCGCATGCGCCGGGTTATATCGACAAGGACAAGGAAAGAATCGTTGGCCTGCAGACCGACGCGCCGCTGAAGCGGTCCGTGCAGCCCTTTGGCGGTATTCGGATGGCTGCCGATGCTTGCGAGGCTTACGGCTACGAACTTGATCCCGAGATGCTCCGTCTATTTACGGATATCCGCAAGACGCATAATCAAGGCGTTTTTGATGCTTATACGACCGATATGCGGGCCGCGAGAAAAGCAGGGATCATCACGGGCTTGCCCGACGCTTACGGCCGCGGCCGCATTATCGGGGATTACCGGCGCGTTGCCCTATACGGCGTCGATCGGCTGATTCAAGGAAAAAAAGAGGAGCTGCTGCAGCTGGAAGTAGACGCGATGACGGAGGAGGTTATCCGGCTTCGCGAGGAATTATCCGAGCAGCTTCGGAGTCTTGGCGAGCTGAAGGCCATGGCTGCCGCGTACGGCTTTGACCTCTCCGCTCCTGCGGCAAATGCGCAGGAAGCGGTGCAATGGCTCTATTTTGCCTATCTGGCCGCTATCAAAGAGCAGAACGGAGCGGCGATGAGCCTTGGACGCGTATCCAGCTTCCTCGATATTTATATCGAGCGGGATTTGAGGGAAGGTACCTTAACGGAGCGGGAAGCGCAGGAGCTGGTTGACCATTTTGTCATGAAGCTCAGAATCGTGAAGTTTCTCCGGACCCCCGACTACAATGAGCTGTTCAGCGGCGACCCGACCTGGGTGACGGAATCGGTTGGCGGCATGGGCTTAAACGGAGCGACGCGGGTTACGCGCAATTCCTTCCGTTTCCTGCATACTCTCTATACGCTTGGACCCGCTCCTGAGCCCAACCTAACCGTTCTATGGTCGGCTAAGCTGCCCGAGCCTTTCAAGAAATATTGCGCCAAGGTCTCGGCCGAGACCAGCTCGATTCAGTACGAGAATGATGACCTGATGCGTCCCTATTTCGGAGACGACTATGGCATTGCCTGCTGCGTATCCGCCATGCGGATCGGCAAGCAAATGCAGTTTTTCGGGGCAAGGGCGAATCTGGCGAAGGCGCTGCTGTACGCGATTAACGGCGGCGTAGACGAGAAGCTTGGCGTGCAGGTTGGTCCGGCTATCGCGCCTATTACCTCCGAAGTGCTGGATTATGAGGAGGTTAAGCAAAAATTCGCCGTCGTCCAGGATTGGCTTGCCAAGCTGTATATGAATACTCTGAACGTCATCCATTACATGCATGACAAATACTGCTATGAACGGCTTGAGATGGCGCTGCATGACCGGGATATTATCCGGACGATGGCCTGCGGAATTGCCGGTCTATCCGTAGTGGCCGACAGCTTAAGCGCGATCCGTTACGCGAAGGTCAGTCCGGTCAGGAACGAGAAAGGAATTGCGGTCGACTTCGAAATCGAAGGCGAATATCCGCAATACGGCAATAACGACGACCGTGCCGACCAGCTTGCCGTTGAGCTAGCCGAAGGCTTTATGAACCGGCTGCGCCAACATAAGGCCTACCGAGGCGCGATTCCTACCATGTCCGTCCTGACCATCACCTCCAACGTCGTGTACGGCAAAAAAACCGGCAGCACGCCGGACGGCCGCAAAGCCGGCCAGCCATTCGCGCCGGGCGCGAATCCGATGCACGGCCGGGACCGCAAGGGCGCGCTTGCTTCGCTCGCTTCGGTAGCGAAGATTCCTTACGAGCATAGCCTCGACGGCGTGTCGAACACCTTCTCGATTATTCCGAAGGCGCTTGGCAAGGAAGAGGAGGCCCGCTTCGGCAACCTGGCCGCTCTGCTTGACGGCTATACGGCAAGCGGCGGGCATCATCTGAACGTCAACGTCTTTAACCGCGAGCAGCTGCTTGACGCAATGGAGCATCCGGAGAATTATCCGCAGCTGACGATCCGGGTATCCGGTTATGCGGTCAACTTCATCAAGCTGACGAGAGAGCAGCAGCTCGATGTGATCAACCGGACCTTCCACGGCGAAATCTAAGGTACGAAAGGAGCATGGGGCATGAAAGGACGCATTCATTCGATCGATACCTTTGGCACCGTTGACGGCCCCGGCATCCGGTTTGTCCTGTTCATGCAGGGCTGCGCGCTGCAGTGCCAGTTCTGCCATAATCCCGATACCTGGGATACGGCCGCAGTCCGGCAGGTGACAGTGGAGGAGGTTTTGCAGGAGATTGAGCCATATTTGCCTTACTACCGCGGCTCGGGCGGCGGGATTACGGTGA
The DNA here is from genome assembly GCF_051200795.1 of Paenibacillus glycanilyticus. Classification (NCBI taxonomy): domain Bacteria; kingdom Bacillati; phylum Bacillota; class Bacilli; order Caryophanales; family Paenibacillaceae; genus Paenibacillus; species Paenibacillus glycanilyticus. The sequence goes on along the minus strand of NZ_CP195155.1, from coordinate 5,634,768 downwards.
CGGGAGGAGAGCCTACGCTGCAGGCTCCCTTCGTCTCGGCTTTGTTCAAGGCCTGCAAAGAGAGGTTTGGCCTGCATACGGCGCTGGACAGCTCGGGCTTCTGCGACCCTTCCCATGCGGCCGAGCTGATGAGCTATACCGATCTTGTCCTGCTGGATTTGAAGCAGATCGACCGCGGCAAGCATGAACGGCTGACTTCGCAGCCCAATGACCGGATCCTGCATTTTGCCAAATGGCTGTCCTTCTTATCCAAGCCGGTATGGATCCGCCATGTGCTTATTCCCGGCATAACTGATCATGCGGAGGATCTGCGTCGCTTGGGCAGGTTTGTCGGTCGATTGGGCAACGTGGAGAAGCTTGAGCTGCTTCCGTATCACCGGATGGGAGTTTACAAATGGCAGACGCTGGGGCGCCCGTACCCTCTGGAGGGTGTTCCCGTTCCAACAGAGCAGGAGGTTGCCCGCGCTGCCGCCATCCTTCAGGCGGAATGCCCTCAGGGGCTTCTTCGCCATAAATAAGGAAATATTCCCCTGAAGATCAGGAGATTCCCCGATGTTGCCGCATCACGAATGACGTTATGATGAGGATAACGATCACTCGGAAGGGGATATCCGCAATGGGAACCAACAACGCTTCGATGGAAGGGCAGCAGCCCGTTTTATCGCAGGACAGCTTCGAGAAGCTGGACAGCATAATGTACAAACGCAGCTATGACAAGGGAAGCTGCTTGTTCTGGGAAGGGGATGCGGCGGATAAGCTTTATTTTATTATAAAAGGCCGCGTTCGGGCCGCGAAGTCGACGGACGGCGGACGCGCGTTAACGTTGTATTTATATCAGAAGGGTGACCTAATCGGTCAGATGGATCCGTTCCCGGACTCCGTACACGGCTTCCGGGCCGAAGTGACGGAGGATGCGAGGATTGGCGTTATTCAGCGGAAGGACCTCGAGGTGCTGCTGTGGCAGCATGGCGACCTGGCCGTCGAGTTTATGAGATGGATGGGGCTCATGCACCGCCTGACGCAGACCAAATTCCGGGATCTCATGATGTTCGGCAAGACGGGGGCGCTCTGCTCGCTGCTCATCCGACTTAGCAACTCTTACGGCAGGCCGAAGGCGGAGCACATTTACATCACCCTCAAAATGAGCAATACCGAAATGGCCGATATGATCGGGGCGACGCGCGAAAGCGTCAACCGGATGCTAAGCGATCTCAAGAAGGAAGACGTTATCGCTTATGAGGACGGCCATTTTATCATCAAAAATTTGCGGTACCTGCGGGATACATGCTGCTGCGAGAATTGCCCGAAGGAGATTTGCCGTATGTAACCCCGGCTGCGGTCAGCCGGGTTTTTTTCTGCCTTCTAGGGGAATTCCCTGACTCTTGAATAAGGGAACCCCCTTACATACAAGAAATTTCTCATCCTTTACAATAGGACAATGGGTAGGCCGTATCGAATACGAAAAACGAAGGGGATAGCACCTTGAGAGAGTTATCGCAGTCTGCCGGCGAAGAGTATCTGTCGCCGGGCCTTCAGGAAATCCTTCACGGAAGCGGAAGCGACTTTATTGCGTTTGCCGGTTCTGCCGAGCATCACCGGAGCATGAAATGGAATGCGGCGATCGGCAGCCTGAACGGCAAAGTTGAACATATGAGAATTCAGCCGGGAATAGGAATAGGCGGAATGGTGCTGCGTCACGGAACGGCTTGGAGGGTGGATGAAAGGACCAATGCCGCCCTGCTCCGTGAATGTCCCGTCATGCTTGCGGAAAAGCTGCGGGCGGCCCTAGGGCTGCCGGTTCCGGCGAGCCATCCCAATCACGCCAGCGGCATTATACTGCTGGGCAGAAGGAAGGATCGGCCGTTTACCGAAGAAGAAGCGCAAAGAATAACTTCATTGCTGCTTAAGAGAGGAGACCGCTAATGATAAAAATGATAATCGTCGATGATCATGCGATGGTCCGCTCCGGACTGAGGATGCTCTTGAACGGCACGGAGGATATGGAAGTTGTCGCGGAAGCCTCCGATGGAGATGAGGGGATCCGGACGGCGCTTCAGCTGAAGCCCGATGTTGTCCTCATGGATTTAAGCATGCCGCAGGGAAAGGATGGCCTCGCGGCATCCGCCGAGCTGAAGGAGCTGCTGCCGGATACCGCGATACTGATATTGACGATGCACGACGACGATGAATATTTGTTCCGTGCCATTCATGCCGGAGCGGCCGGATACGTTCTGAAGAATGCCCCGCATGAGGAACTTCTGACGGCGATTCGCTCCATCGCGAGAGGCGACGCCTACCTTTACCCTACGGCAACGAAACGTTTGATGAAGGAGTACGTCGACCGGATGCAGCGGGGAGAAAGCGGAGATTTGTTTCATGCCCTGTCGGAGCGCGAGAAGGAAGTTCTCTCGCTAACGGCCAAAGGCTATGCAAACAAGGAAATGGCCGAGATGCTGGTCATCAGTGTCAAAACCGTCGAGACGCATAAGAGCAACGTCATGGAGAAGCTGGGGCTGAAATCAAGGCCGGAGCTGATCAAATACGCCATGAAAAAGGGGCTGCTTAACTTTGATTAATCATCCACCCGGAAATAAGGTGCTCGCCGAGCATGTCGATTCTCTGCTGCTCCAGCTGGAGGGGCGGATCGAGGATTCGCAATTCCGAAGCGAGCTGCAGAGCTCGCTTAAGCAGCTCGCGGATGTGAAGCTGGCGCTTGATGCGTCTTCGATTGTGGCGATGACCGACCACACGGGCAAGATTCTTTATGTCAACGATAAGTTCTGCGAGATCTCCCAATATGACCGCTCCGAGCTGCTTGGGCAGGACCACCGGATTATCAACTCGGGCACTCATCCGAAAGCTTTTATGAAGGAGCTATGGACAACGATATCCTCCGGACAAGTCTGGCATGGGGATATCAAGAACAAGGCAAAGGACGGCACTTACTATTGGGTAAATACGACAATCGTTCCTTTTGTAGGCGAGGACGGCAAGCCGTATCAATACCTGGCGATCCGCAACGAGGTGACCCGGCTCAAGAAGGTCGAGGAGGAGCTTCAGGAGACCTTGTCCAAAGTGATGACGATTCAGGAGGAGGAACGGCGCAAGTTTTCCCGGGAGCTGCATGACGGCATCGGGCAAAGCTTGTTTTCCCTGCTTATTCAGCTGGACCGTGTCATTTCCTCTCCTGCTCATGGCGAGGAGCAGCTGCCTTTCATCCGCAGTCAGGTGGCCGGCATTATCGAGGAGGTACGGAGCGTGGCCTGGCAGCTGCGGCCATCGGTGCTGGACGATCTCGGCATTGTTCCGGCTCTGCGGACGCATCTCGAAAACTATACCTCCCATTACGGCATTAAGGTATCGTTCCGGAACAATCTGAGCAAGCGTCTGAACGTCCAGGTGGAGACCGTCCTCTACAGGATTATTCAGGAGGCGCTGACCAATATTGCGAAGTATGCGGACGTATCCGATGCCGAGGTGGAAATCCGGGAGGACGAGAAGCAAGTAGTGGCCCTAATCGTGGACCGGGGTATCGGCTTTGATACAGCTTCGCATACGCAAGGCGTCGGACGTTACAGCATGGCGGAGCGGGCAAAGCTGGCGGGGGGCAGCTTGTCCATTGAATCGTCTCCGGGCGAAGGGACAACCGTTACACTGATTATTCCAAAATAATTTCAAAGGTGTGATTTTTATCACTTCTTCGGCTTCCGTTAAGCGGTAAGATGGAATCAAGAAGGAGATGGTAAACATGAACGAAAGAGCCTTTGTCATGATAAAGCCGGACGGCGTAAGGCGGGGGTTGATCGGTGAGATCGTAAGCCGCTTCGAGAAAAAAGGGCTGAAGCCGGTATACGCGGAGCTGAAGGAGCTGTCCGAGGAAACGGCTCGCACGCATTACCAGCATTTGAAGGAGCAGCTGTTTTTCGAGGATTTGATTCAATATATAACATCCGGTCCCGTATTCGCGATGATCGTGGAGGGAAGGTCCGCGGTAGCAAACGCAAGAGCCTTGATCGGACCAACGAATCCCGTGAAGGCGCCTCCCGGTACAATCCGGGGCGATTACGGCTCCGATATCGACGAAAATGTCATTCACTGTTCCGATTCCTTCGATCACGCGGGTATGGAAATTCAGCTGTTCTTCGGAAAAACCGGAATGCTGCAAAAGCTGTAGCTTATATGAGGCAAAACACTGGAGTCAACCGTTATACATGGGGCGGGAGCATTCGGTGCATACGCCTCCTTATAACTTTGTGATTTTATTCACAATATATTCATTAAGGGAGAGATTATTATGTTGAAGTTTATGCGCGAGAACGTTTATGCCGCGGGGCTTGTTCTTCTGCTCCGTTTGTACGTAGGCTGGCAATGGCTGGACGCCGGTTTTCACAAGCTGAAAGACGGCTTCGATGCGGGAGGGTTCCTGAAAGGGGCGATTGCCAATCCCGTTGTTGACCATGAGACACATGCCAATGTCTATCCGAACTTTGTCCGGTTTATCGAGCATGTGGCGCTGCCTAACGTGAAGGCCATCAATATTCTTATTCCGCTTGGCGAGACGCTTGTTGGCCTTGGACTTATTCTAGGCGCTCTAACGGCAACGGCTGCATTTTTCGGAATGCTGATGAATTTCATGTTCCTGTTCGCGGGGACCGTAAGCACGAATCCTTGGCTGATTCTTCTAGGAGGCATTGTGATGATTGCAGGGCTTAACGGCGGTAAGTTCGGAGCCGACTATTACCTGCTGCCGCTGCTGCGCAAATGGACCAATAAGCTGCGCAGAGGCGGACACGGCACCTTTCCTCCGGCGGACAAAGCGGCGTAAAGATCATTAAGGAGTGATAACATGGATGGCAACAATCGGGAAAGCGAAATTACGAAAAACATGATTAAATACTGCTATACCTGCGAGGATGCCCATAAATGCGATACGGAGGAGAAGTGCATCGCCTGCTGGGAAGCGAAAGGCATTATGGTAAAGAAACAGCGGAACGAGCAGACGACGGAAGAGCTGTTGAGGGAATATGCGCAGTAATAGGCAAGCGGCTGTGGGGGATATACCCGCATGGCCGCTTCTTTGCGTTGTGCCGTTAGCTGCCAAAAGGTCAAAATTTTACACACTCGAAGCAAAAGTTGTCGCTCCTAAGGCTCTCGCATTCGATTACGATAGTGGAAAATCGCAGGGCAAGGGGCGAACAGACATGTGGAAGACGGCAATTGAAGGGGCAATCGCCACGATTGCGAGCAATATCGATAGATTCGGAGATTCTTACCCTCATGTAGGGGAAGGCAGCCGTTATACGCGAATAGAGAATAACGATTGGACCAATGGATTTTGGAGCGGGCTGTTATGGCTTGGGTACGAATATTCGGGTGACGAGAGATTAAGAGAGGCGGCAAGAAAAACAACGGCAAGCTTCCGCCAGAGACTGAAGGACAATGTGGTGCTGGACCATCATGATATCGGCTTTCTGTATTCTTTATCCGCGAAGGCGGAATGGATCGTTGAAGGCAGCCAAACGGCGAAGGAGCTGGCTCTTGCGGCGGCTGACGTCATGATGAAGCGCTGGCGCAAGGCGGGAGGTTATTTTCAAGCTTGGGGGCCGGAAGGGGATCCGGTGGAAGGCGGAAGAATTATAATCGACTGCCTGCTTAACTTGCCTCTTCTGTATTGGGCCTCCGAGCAGACGGGCAATCCGGTCTATAAGGAAGCAGCCAAAGCCCAGGCGGAGAAAAGCAGGCGGTATCTGGTAAGAGGCGACGACAGCTCTTATCATACGTTTTTCTTCGACCAGCAGACGGGTGAACCGGTAGGCGGCGCGACCCATCAAGGCTTCGGCAACGGTTCGACCTGGACGCGCGGACAGGCGTGGGGCATCTATGGTTTTGCATTGTCCTATCGTTATACGCGCGATCCGTTGTTCCTGGAAACCTCGAAGCGGATGGCAGTCTATTTTCTTGAGCATCTGCCGGAGGACGGCGTGGCGTACTGGGACTTCCACTTGCCGGAGGAGCAGCCGAAAAACCGGGACAGCTCGGCCTCTGCGATTGCGGCAGCAGGACTGGTAGAGTTATTGTCGCATCTGGATCAGAAGGATACCGCTTTTAAAGATTTGCGTGACGGGCTGCAGTATACAATGGAGGCGCTGGTTTCTAAATATTCGACTAATGGCGACGGGACTGAGGAAGGTCTGCTGAAGCATGGCTCTTATCATGTGCGGGGCGGGCTGGCGCCGAATGATTATATGATCTGGGGCGATTATTTCTATCTGGAGGCTTTGCTTCGGCTTGAGAGAGGCATCGACGGTTATTGGTATGAAAGGAACCGGGAACGGGACTAACCAATCCTTGGGGATGTTCCCGGTATACCGATACTGCTACAATGAGGATATATCGTATGGGGAAAGAGGCGCGCGCAGCCATGACGAGATTAACCTACTACCGAAGAATTCAGTTGTCCTTTCTCTTGTTTATCATTTTTCCGATCCTCGCCGTTTCGGTTATTTCATATACGCTGTTAAAGCAGAACATGATAGAGAAGTTTCAGATCAGCAACAACAGCATGCTGAACGTTATAGTCGGGGAGATCGACCGGACGATAGACGACGTGACCTTTGCCTCGCATTATATCGTAAACGATTCCGAGCTGCGGGCATCCCTGAATCTGTTCGCGGATACAAGCAGGCTGAATACGTATACCGACTACACCCGTTTTATCCGGATAAAAGACAGCTTCTCCCTGATTACATCCAAGCCGCTGAACAACAGCATTCATATGTACCTGGTCAACCGGGCGAACTTTATTCTGTCGCCGGATTCGGAGAACCTGGCGGCGATCAACAGCAAGCTGGCACCGCTCCTTAAGAACGTAAATGCCTCAAAGCCTGTTGTTCTGCAGTATCTCGGTCTTCTTCATGACAATGCGGATGACGACGGCACATATTATCTCGCGAGAGTTATAGGCGACGGGGGCGGCAAGCCTTATACGGCTGTTTTGCTTGTCGGAATCGAAGGCTCCTATTTCGAAAAGCTGCTGGAGCGGGTTGAGTTCGGGCAGATTGCGTTGTTCGACGGGACGGGCAAACGGATTGCGGGCAGTCCGGATGTCCGGCTGCAGTCAGACGATTCTTCGGATTCGGTATACCGGAACCAGCTGACGCTGGACAAAACCGACTGGAAGCTCGCTTACGAGACGTCGGAGGATTCGCTTTTTGGCCAGATCTCGCGTGCCTTTTACATCGGAATCGGATTGGTGCTGGTGTTTACGCTGGTATTCTCGGTCATCTCGCTATTGTTCGCGAGGAAGCTGCATAATCCGATTCAGAAGCTGCAGCGGGTTGCCCGCCAGTTCGCTTTGGGGAACCGCGATATGCGGCTTGAAGTAAAGGGCAGGGACGATATTGCGGAGCTTGGGCATTCTTTTAACCAGATGCTTGACGAGATCGAAGTGCTCATTACGAACATCGAACAGGAACAGGAGCAAAAAAGGGTCATGGAGCTGGAGGCCCTGTTTATGCAGATTCGGCCGCATTTTCTGATCAATACGCTTAATTCGATTAAATGCAGTCTCATTCTCAGCAAGGACCAGGTGCATAGCGGCATTGTCGATTCCTTAATGAATCTGCTGCGCGCCTATCTGAAGGTAAATACACCCTCCTCGCTTGAGGAAGAATGCAGGCTGCTTGGTTATTACGTCGATATTATGAAGGTCCGTAGCGAAATGCCGCTATCCATTGAAGTGCGCATCGAGCCGGAGCTGAAGAGCTTTGTTGTGCCGAAGCTGGTGCTCCAGCCTATAGTCGAGAATGCGATCGTACACGGATTGGACGAGAAAGACGAGCTTCATATCGTTGTTCATGCTTACCGGGAGCAAGGCCGTATTTATATAGCCATCGAAGACGATGGCGGCGGCATGGAGGAAGAGCAGCTTGTCTGGCTGAACAGGCAATTAAACGCTTCTTCGGACCTGGAGCTGGACCCGGATGCGGAGGATTATGTGCCGTATGAGCGGGTAGGACTGCGGAACGTCATCCAGCGACTGAAGCTGACGTACGGCTCGGCGGAGATGAAGCTGATCGCCAATGCCGCAGGCGGCATTACCGTTATTTTGTCTATTCCTATTCCAAGTCCAATTCCGGCCGGGAAGGAGGTATCCCATGTATAAAGTCATGCTGATTGATGATGATGTCCCGATGCTGAAAGTGCTGCAGCAGATGATTGAGTGGGAGCAGCTTGATACGCATGTAGCCGCAAGCACGTTCTCCAGCGTGAAGGCGCTGCATCTGTTCAAGGAGACGATGCCGGATATCGTCATTACGGATATCGGACTTCCCAAGAAGAACGGAATCGAGCTGGCCGCGGAATTTACGGCAATAAAGCCGGGCGTCCGGATTATTTTTCTAACCTGCCACGAGGAATTTCATTATGCCCAGCAGGCGGTGAAGCTGGATGCCGACGATTATTTGATCAAGGATCAGTTGACGGCCGACCAGCTGGAGGAGAGTCTTGGCAAATCGATTGCCCGTCTGAAGGGACGGAAGGCGGAAGGGGGAACCGATTCCGATGCGTATAGCATCGAGCTGCAGAAACGCGCGTTATTCCAGGTAATTATGGACGGAGCGGATCTGGAGAAAACGCGTGCTTATGCGTCGCGCGCGGGCATCGAGTGGCCTTATGCGTGCTTTATGATGGGGATGATTCATCTTCGTTATTCGGATTACGAGCTGCTCTACAACCGGAGCAATATTCCACTTATCCGTTACGCCATCTACAACATTGCGCTGGAGATTGCCCAGTCTTATAAAGGGATCACGCCGTTTATCGATCCGGAGCATTTCATGGTGCTGTACAATTACCGTCAGAACCTGGCGGGGAATGATCAGGCTTATCTGCAATCTTATCTGAACGAGCTGCATCGTCAGGTGACGGCATACCTTAGGATTACGCTGCAGACCGTTCTTGTTACCGACAAGCTGGTTCTGCAGGCCGCCGGTTCCGTCTACCAGCAGATCAGAAGCGGCAAGCCGGAGTTTTACCGGATGGGTCAGATGGCCGCGGCTGCGTCCTCGCAGCTGCTTGGCCAGCTCTTTTACCCGCTTCCGCAGGACTTTAATGCGGCATTCCGCGGCGAGCTTGAACGCACCATCCTGGAGAAGAACACGGAGGAGATGCGCGAGGTTTTTCTCCGTTTCGGACAAGAGGCGGAAAGCCGCAGAATCGAGCCGGAGGAGTGGACCGAGGCGCTTGTACAGCTGCTTCGCGAAGCGGAAATCCTGTTCCCGCGGAGAAAGGCGGAGGAGGATGTCTACGCTTATATCGGCGCGGCAAGAACGATGGAGGATGCGCTTGAGCTGGCGGTCGGGCGGCTGGAGCGTCTAGCCCAGGAGCAGCTTGGGCATCCCGGAGGCACAGCCAAATCGCGGGAGCCGCGGCTTCAGGTCATCCAAGCTTTTATTGACGAGCATCTGTCGGACAATATTACGTCCATCGATATTGCGCAATACCTGTATCTGAACCCAAGCTACTTCTCCCGTTATTTCAAACGGCTGACGGGGCTTAGCTTCACGGATTATGTGCACCAGTACAAGATGAAGATAGCCGCCAATATGCTGAAGAGCTCCGGCCAGACGCTCGAGACGCTAGCCGTTGGGCTTGGTTATTCCGACCGCGCTTATTTCTCGAAGGTGTTCAAGAAGTACATCGGCTTCACCCCAAGCCAGTTCAAGCAAAAGCATCAGCTCGTTCGCAAAACATAGTGTCGCTAACAATAGCATCTACTGATCGTTAAGCCAGATTTCTCTCTAAAATGCCGCTCCTAGCAGCGGCATTTTGCATACCCGGGTTATGCCCGGTTTTTACGCTGCACGAAATACAGCATAATGCCGCTTATTGCCCTAGTAACATGGTTTATGTTGTATTTTTTGCAGTATATTTCTCTCAAAACGGCTCTAAGGACCCCAATTCAGACCCATATGCTGCATTTCGTACAACGTAGGCAGCCGAAGTGCATGATTTGGGCGTATTATGGTGTATTTCGTGCAATGTAGGTTGTGCGGTAGGGGCTGTCCCCCGGAACAAGGAACATGTAACAAGGAACAAGGCCGTGCCCCGGGCGCGGCTTTTTTGCGTAACCGACACTTTCCCGGCCCCCCGAAAAAAGGTCAAAATCTTCCCTGTATCGGGTCAGAATACTTCGCTTACAAGCCGGCCGAATCCCTTATTATGATCTCAACATAAGAGTTGAGGTGATTGTATGGAAGTCGTCAAACAAACGGCAGGCGCCAGCCATGCGGCAGAAGCCAGGAAGAAGTTTTGGACGCCGTCGCGCAGAGAGGCGCTGGTCGGCTGGTTGTTTCTAATCCCCGAGATTGTCGGGATGCTGCTGTTAAACGTATTTGCCTTAGGGTTCTCCTTATATTTAAGCTTCTCCAAATGGGACATGCTGTCCGGACTTCCCGGCATCGAGTGGATCGGGCTTGGCAACTACAAAGAGCTGTTCCATGATCCGGCCATTCTGGAGGCGCTGAAAAACAATCTGCTGTACACCGTGATGACGGTGCCGATTCCGATCGCGATTGCGCTGGTGCTGGCCGTTGTGATCAACAACAGCGTTTTTCTGAAAAGCTACTTCAAGGTTGTTTTCTTTATCCCGTATATCTCTTCGATTATCGCGATTGCCGCGGTATGGAGCGCTTTGCTGCATCCGTCCCTCGGCCCGGTTAACCAGCTGCTGATGCAGCTAGGCATTGACGCTCCGCCGAAGTGGCTGGTTGATCCGAAGACCTCGCTGCTCTCCATTGCGATCATCGGCACATGGGCGAGCCTCGGCTACACGATTATTATTTATACCGCGGGTCTGACCAACATCTCGAACGAAATTTACGAGGCTTCCGAGATTGACGGGGCGTCTCCGCTGAAGAAGTTTTTCCGGATTACGGTGCCTCTGCTGCGTCCAACGACCTTTTTCCTTGCGATTACGATGCTGATCGGGTCGTTCAAGGTGTTCGATATCATCTCGTACCTGACGGAAGGCGGCCCTAACAATTCGTCTACCGTGCTGGTCTACCGGATCTATGAGGAAGGCTTCCGCAACTATGATATGGGCTATGCCTCGGCGATCTCCTGGCTGCTCTTCGCCATTATCGGCATCATCACGGCGGCGACGTGGAAGCTTGGGAAGGATTAAGAAAGGGAGGGATTACTTGTGGCAACCAAACTGTCAAAAAGCATTATTACCGTCTTACTCGGAGCATTCTCGCTCATGTTCCTGACCCCGCTGGTCTGGATGGTCTCATCGGCCTTTAAGTTCGAGAAGGATGTCATGCGCTTTCCGATCCAGTGGATTCCGGAAAAAATCAACTTTGTCTACAACTTCAAATCCGTCTGGATGGGACGCGTTCCGTTTTACGATTTCTACTGGAACTCCCTGAAGGTTGCCATCATTACAACGCTTATTACGCTGCTGATCTCGTCGATGTCCGCCTACGCGCTGACGAAGCTGCGTTTCCGGGGCCGTCACATGATCTTTCTGGCGATGCTGTCCTTTATGATCATTCCGGATCAGGCGACGCTCATTCCGCGGTTTCTCATCATCCGCTGGCTGGGGCTGTACGATACGCATGCGGCGATTATTCTGATGAGCATGTTCTCGATCTACTTCACGTTCCTGCTGCGGCAGTTCATGTCCGATATCAGCGATGAATATTTGGAGGCGGCGCGCATCGACGGCGCGGGACATCTGCGGACGTTCTTCTCGATTATGATTCCGCTATGCCGGCCGGTTCTGGCGACCGTGGCGATCATCAAATTCATCTGGACGTGGAATGATTACCAGAACCCGCTTATTTTCCTCCTGAGCAAAAAGCTGTACACCATTCCGCTGGGCATTACGCTGTTCCGGGATGATTACACGAATAACTACGCGATTATGATGATGGCTGCCTTGTCGGCGATTATCCCACTTCTGGCTATATTCATTATTATGCAGAAGCAAGTCATTAACGGGATTGCGCTAGGCGGCGTGAAAGGGTAAGGTAGTCAAAAAAGTACTCGTTTCACCTCAAAATTATACACTTGGCAAAATGGGACGATCGTTATACTGGGTGTGTAGTCATTATAAAGTTCTAGGGGGAAGCAGAAATGAAACAAGCAAAACGCAAGTTTACGGCCGTAGCGGGCTTGCTCTTGGCCGGCACGGTTGCGCTCAGCGCATGCGGAGGCAATTCGGCGAATTCGGGAAGCGAAGGCTCATCCGGAGCAGGTAAATCGGAATCCGTAACGATCAAGTATTACAACTGGGATAACGAAGCCCAAGCGGTTGCGACCGATGCCATGCTGGATGAATTCATGACCAAGAATCCGGATATCAAGGTTGAGCATGTCGTGCTGGTACCGGGCGATTCCGTAGAGATGCTGAAAAAGCTGGACTTCCTGATCTCCTCGGGCGAAGCGGTTGACGTTGTAGCGATGCCGAGCCTTGGAGCTGTTTATGAACGCGCGACAAGAGGGGCATTGGCATCGTTAAATGATTTCTATAAGCAGGAAAATCTGGTTCCGGAAGACGAATATTATGTGAATCCGAAAATTAACGATAACTACTACGGCATGCAGCTGACTTCGAGCTTCAACTATGTGCTGCTGAACAAGGATGCGCTGGATGAAGCGGGCCTGCCGGTTCCAACCTACGGCTGGACCTGGGATGACTACCGCGACTATGCCAAGAAGCTGACCAAAGGCGAAGGCGTGGATAAGCGTTACGGGACGTACTTCCATACCTGGGAGCTGTACATGAACGCGCCGGCGCAGACGGTGATGAAAGATCCGTTCCGTTACGACGACGGTTCGACGATTTTGTCCGATCCTTCCTACAAATACTTCTTCCAGCTCCGCAAGGATATGGAGAGCGTCGACAAATCGGCCAAGCCTTATGCCGACGTGCTTGCGGCCAAGCTGAACTACCGTACGGAATTTTTCAACGAGCAGGCCGCGATGATTTTGACGGGAAGCTTTACGATTCCGGACGTAGGCAACCAGGAGCAATACCCGCATACGTTCAAGACGGCGTTCGCACCGGTACCGCTGCCTCCAAAAGGCGCCGAGCCGAAGGATTATGAAGGCGGCAAATATTTCACAAGCGGCAGCTCGGTTGTGATGGGCGAAAGCTCCAAGCATAAAGACGCGTCGTTTAAGCTGATGCGCTTTATGACAACCGCGGATTCCGACAAGCGCACCGAATTCTCCGGTTGGAAAAAAGCGGACAACAAAGCGCTGCTGGACCGCATCATTGGCGAAAACAAAGATTTGTACGACCTGGATTCCCTTCAAAGCACGCTGTTTGGCGACAACATCAAATACCTGGATGCTTCGAGCGTAATTACGGTGTCCACCGCGGCACTTACCAAGGTTATCGATGATGGCTTCAGCAAGTTTATGCTGAGTAATGAGTCGATTGACGATGTGCAGAAATGGATGGTTAATGAAGCAACAAAAATCATTAACGAGAAAGAAAAGAAATAATCGCTCATAAGCTGACGGAAGAGAGCTTCGGAGACAACCTGCCGGTTGCTCCGGGGCTTTCTTTCAAATATAAGAATGTATATTTTTTCTTACATATACAGGGCTTATATTTCATTCGCGAAACGTATGTTGCCTTCCTAAGGCGGCACAGCCGTTTACGCTTGGGCATGAGCTAATTGGAGGTATAAGGTGAGCCGGTTAACGTGGAAGGATCAGAAATATTTGCTGGATGGCGAGGAGTTCCGGATTTTATCGGGGGCGATTCATTATTTTCGGGTTGTGCCGGAATATTGGGAGGACAGGCTGCTGAAGCTGAAGGCGTGCGGCTTCAATACGGTGGAGACGTATATTCCGTGGAACCTTCATGAACCCCGTGAGGGAAGCTTTCGCTTCGACGGGCTTGCGGATGTCGCCCGGTTCATAGAGACGGCGGGCCGGCTTGGCCTGCACGTAATTGTCCGTCCCAGCCCTTATATATGCGCGGAGTGGGAGTTTGGCGGCCTGCCGGCCTGGCTGCTGAAATCGTCCATGGGCTTGCGCTGTATGGATCATGAATACCTGGCAAAAGTCGACCGTTACTATGACGAGCTTATTCCGCGCCTGCTGCCGCTGCTGGAATCGCAGGGCGGTCCGATTATTGCAATGCAGGTCGAGAATGAATACGGCAGCTACGGCAATGACACCGCGTATTTGGCTTACTTGAGGGATGGCCTGATCCGGCGCGGAGTTGACTGTCTGCTGTTCACCTCGGACGGCCCAACGGACGAGATGCTGCTTGGCGGTACGGTGGACGGGCTTCATGCCACGGTTAACTTTGGCTCTCGCGTTGAGGAGTCCTTCGGGAAGTACCGGGAGTACAGACAGGAAGAACCGCTGATGGTGATGGAGTACTGGCTGGGCTGGTTCGACCATTGGCGGAAGCCGCATCATGTCCGGGAGGCGGGGGATGTCGCTAACGTATTGGATGAGATGCTGGAGCAAGGGGCATCCGTGAATCTCTACATGTTCCACGGCGGGACGAACTTCGGCTATTACAGCGGAGCCAACTACGGTGAGCATTATGAACCAACGATAACAAGCTATGATTATGATGCGCCTCTTACGGAGTGGGGAGATGCAACCGAGAAATACAAGGCCATCCGCGGCGTGCTCGAAAAGCACGGCATACCGGAAGGAGCGCCGTTCCCGGCTCCGATTCTGAAGAAGGCTTACGGCAAGGTCGCATTAACGGAACGGGGAGATTTGCTGGATCAGCTCGAGCAGGTATCCGCCGATCAGGTGCAATCCGTCAGCATCAGGCCGATGGAGCATTTTGATCAGGCTTACGGCTTTATTTTATATTCGACTCAGATTAAAGGGCCAAGAAACCGTCAGAAGCTGCATCTTCGTGAGGTGCGCGACCGAGCCCAGGTATTTCTGGACGGCAAGCTGATCGGTATCGTCGAGCGGTGGAATCCGCAGCCGATTGAGATCGCGGTTCCGAGAGAAGGGGCTAGACTCGATGTCCTGGTCGAAAATATGGGGCGAGTTAATTACGGCCCTTATTTGCGCGATCATAAAGGAATAACGGAAGGTATCCTAATCGACAACCAATTCCAGTCGAACTGGACAGTTACCTTGCTGCCGCTGGAGTCCGAGCAGCTCGCCCGGGTGCAATTTGGAGCTGTGCGGGAGCGAGAGCTGGCCTCGCAGTCTGCTGGACGTCCGGTCTTTTACCGCGGTTATTTTGAGGTGGATGAGCCTGCCGATACGTTCCTCCGGTTTGACGGCTGGCAGAAGGGGATTGCCTGGATCAACGGCTTCCAGCTTGGACGATATTGGGAAGCGGGACCGCAGCGCGCGTTATACGTGCCGGGTCCGCTGCTGCGCAAAGGAGAAAACGAAATTATTTTATTCGAGCTGCATGGCGTAACCGGACATCCCGAAGTGGAATTAACCGATACTCCCGACCTTGGCGAGACGGCTGCGGTTGACGACCAGGTGCTAAACTTCGTACAGGAAGAATAGGCAGAATCTAATTTTCTAAATAGCTGGGCACCAGCTGTAATCTATTCGATGTTGAGAGGACAGAACAGGATCATGCAATCTTCTATCAATAGACCCCTTCCAACAGAGCATCAGCTACTGTGGCAGGACTTCGAGCTTGGATTTTTTTGTCACTTCGGGATAAATACGTTCTGCGATCAAGAATGGGGTGACGGGAGTGATTCGCCCCGTTTATTTCACCCGGCAGAGCTGGATGCCCGCCAGTGGGTACGTACAGCCAAGCGGGCCGGCTTCCGATATTTCGTGTTGACGGCAAAGCATCACGACGGCTTTTGCTTATGGCCAACGTTGACAACCGATTATTCGGTTGCTTCTAGTCCCTGGAAGGAAGGCAAAGGCGATGTCGTGAAGGAATGCGCTGAAGCATGCCGCGAGGAAGGAATCGGATTCGGACTATACTTATCGCCATGGGATCGTCATGAGCCTTGTTATTCGGATAAAGCTGCCTATGATGACTTCTATCTGCGGCAATTGGAAGAGCTTGTAACCGGTTATGGACCACTAGTAGAAATATGGTTCGACGGAGCTGGCTCCGAGGGCAGAGAGTATGACTGGAGCCGGATTATGAGCCTGGTCAAGCGGCATCAGCCCGCTGCCATGATTTTTAATATGGGAGCACCTACAATTCGGTGGGTTGGCAACGAGGACGGAGTGGCACCGTATCCATCATGGAATACGGCGGAATCGGCAAGAGTCAGCATGTTCAGTGATGCCTCCTTAAACTGGCTGCCTGAGACCCCAGGCTGGGTTCCGGCGGAATGCGACGTACCAATTCGTAAAGATCGCTGGTTCTGGCATCCCGATGAGGAAGGACTTCTGCTTTCCCTGGATAGCCTGATGGATATTTATTATCGTTCCGTCGGGCATGGCGCGACTCTTCTACTGAATGTGGCGCCGGACAATCGCGGGCTTCTGCCGGATGCTGACGTTGAGCGGGTAATTGCGTTCGGTGATGAGATCAGGCGCAGGCTGGGCAAGGCCCTTGCGCAAACCGTGGATCAAGAAGGCGAATTTATTATCCTTGGACTTGAGCCTAATACAGTTGTAGAGCATGTAGTAATCATGGAGGACATTCGATACGGAGAATGTGTGCGAGCCTATGCAATAGAGGCATGGTGCAGTGGGGAATGGCATGAGATTGTTCGAGGCAGCGCGATCGGACATAAGAAGATTGATCGTATCGCACCTGCTTCAATAGATGGTTTGCGTTTACGAATATTAGAATCCGACGATAAACCCAGAATAAGATCGTTTACAGCGTATGGAAGCAACGAATGACCGTTCTGTTTGAATTGCCTGGCTAGACGGCTGCAGTTGACGAGCAGGTGCTGAACTTCGTGCAGGAAGAGGAATAGCAATTTAAGGCGGATCGAAGACCATTCGATTCGCTTTTTTGACGTCATTTGAAGTTTTTTACAATCTCGCTATTCCCTAATTCCGATTAATCCTATATGATAAAAATAATTTAAAAGCAGAATAGAGAAAATCTATTGATAAGGTCGCGGAGGGATTATTCATGAATATTGAGAACATCGAAGCTTTTGTGTATGTCAATCATTACGGCAGCTTTAATAAAGCGGCGGAGGTGCTCTTCCTCTCCCAGCCATCCGTTACGGCCCGCATACAGACACTGGAAAGGGAGCTCGACTGCCGTCTGTTCGACCGGCTTGGCAAGCAAATTATGCTGACCGAGAAGGGCAAGCAGTTCCTGCCTTACGCCCAGCAAATTCTTCAAACGATTCAGAAGGGCCGTCTCCATCTGCAGGAGAAGGGAGCACGTCCGCAGGAGCTTCGGATCGGAAGCACCGTGTCCGTCTCGAACTATTTGATTCCGGATTTGCTGCCGCGGCTGACCCGGTTATTCCCGCGTTTAACCTTCAAATTAACAACGGCTCCTTCGGATGACCTGGTCAAAAAACTGCTCGACAAGGAGATCGATATCGCATTCGTCCGAAAGCTTGTTCATCCGTCCCTGCAGTCGTTCTCCTATTACGAAGATCCTATCCGCCTGTATGTCTATGAAGGCCATCCGTTTGCGGAAGAAGGACGGGTGTCCATTGACGAGATCCGCGACCAGCCGCTTGTTTTCTTCGAATGCGGCTCGCTCGACTGGCTGCGTCTTCACCGCGTATTCGAGCATCTGGAGCAGCCCCCGCGCATCGTTTTCCATGCGGATAATTCCGAGACCGCGAAGAAGCTTGTCCTGCAAAAGGCCGGCATCTGCTTCCTTCCGGGCTTATGCGCAAGGGAAGAAGTGAGCAAGGGCAGACTCATCCCGATTGAAATTGAAGAGACCAAAGGGATTTCCCTGCATACGAACCTGATTGCGCTGACGGGGGAGAACGAAGAGTATATCCAGGCGCTGCTGCCCAAGGATAATTTAAGCTTTTACAGCATTTAGCATAGAGACCAATAGAATCAATCGATCGATAGAGAAAGTCTATTAGCGCGTTTAGGCGGATAGATGATACATTTATACCATCTTAATTCTTAGTAAGTTTATAGGAATTATTTAATTAGACATTTAAGGGGTGGAACTATGAGTGAATCGTTTAGGCAAGCGGGAGTCGAGGACGCGGAGCGTCTGCTTGAAGTGACGTATGAAGCCTATTCGCTCATTCGGGAGCTGAAGCTGAATTGGCCAGCGGCGAATGCCGGTCTGGATCAAATACGGGACAACATTACGCAGAACGAGTGTTACGTGTTGGAAGCGGACGGCGTTATCGTCGCAACGATAACCTTATCGAGAAACGATGAAGTGAAGGCCATTACGGACCTGCCGTTTATCAAATGGTTCGCGGTCCATCCCGGCGAGCAAGGCAAAGGGTACGGCGACAAGCTGCTGACGTGGGTCGAGAATACGATTATTCGAGACAAGGAAGGGGCAGCTGCGGTAACGCTTGGCACGGCCGAGAAGCATCCATGGCTTCTGCCGATGTACCAGCGCAGAGGTTACGAAAGCATCCGCTCCTTCGACTCCGGCAACGGAGACGGAACGATGCATCTGCTCCGCAAGATTGTGAATCCGGAGCTGTACGAGAAATTAAGCGAAGAACAAACTACGGCAAATTAATGAAAAAGACGGGGGTACTTAAAATGAAGAAAAAAGCACTAGTTGTTACAGCTGCATTGTCATTGATTCTGGTGGCGGCAGGCTGCGGCTCGAACAATAAATCGGATAACACGCAAGCGCAAAACGGCAATAAAGCGGCTGCCAACGTATCGGCATCCGGCAACGCAAGCGGTGAAGTGAAGAAGGTTGTCATCGGTACGGGCACCGGATTCCCGCAGGTATGCTTTATCGACGAGAACGGGAAGCTGACGGGCTTTGACGTTGAGCTCATCAAAGAGATCGACAAGCGTCTTCCGCAATACGAATTCGATATTCAAACGATGGAATTCTCGAACCTGCTTCTGAGCCTGGAGACGAACAAGATTGATCTTGTTGCCCATGAGATGGAGAAAAATCCGGAGCGCGAAGCGAAATACCTATTCAACAAAGAGCCTTACGCTCACTGGAGAAATAAAATCGTTGTTCCGCAGGACAACAACACGATTCATTCCCTTGATGATCTGGCAGGCAAAAAGGTACTCGTTGGCGCGACTAGCGCGCAGGCGCAAATTTTGGAGAACTACAACAAGGATCATGACAAGAAGATCAACATCGTATACCAAAACGGCGCAGCTAACGATACGGTCAGCCAAATTACGACCGGCCGGGTAGACGCTACGTTGGCAGCCGACTTCACATTGTCCTTGATCGATCCGCAAGCGAAGCTGAAGACAACGGGCGATAACCTGTCCGAAGCCGACATCCTGTTCGTGCTCCGCAAGAACGATCCGGCAGAGCAAGAGCTGTCCGATGCGATTGACGTTGCTCTGAAGGAGCTTAAAGCAGACGGAACGCTGGGCAAGTTGAGCACGGAATGGCTGGGCGGCGACTTTACGGCAGAAAGCTCGAAATAGCAAGCGAAAGCGAATGAGTAATGAGAGGTGAGTCCGCAAGATGGAGTATGGCTTCGATATTAATTATGTGTTCGATTTTATTCCCAAACTGCTGAGTACGCTGAATATTACCCTGCTAATCGTGGCAGGCGCTATCGGACTGGGGCTGCTTGTCGGTTTTCTTGTCGCCTTGCCCCGCCTATACAACGTACCGGTGCTTCGGAATGTATCGATGGTGTATGTATCCTTCTTCCGGGGCACGCCGGTTCTCATTCAGCTGTTCCTGTTCTATTACGGCCTTCCGGAAATTTTGAAGCTGGTGTCGATCGACATCTCAAAGCTTCCCGTCCTTTATTTCGTTATTCTCACCTTTGGTCTTAACGTTGGTGCCTATGTATCGGAGACGATCCGTGCGGCCGTGCTTGCGGTTAACCGGGGTCAGGTGGAAGCGGCTTATGCCGTAGGCATGACCGGGTATCAGGCTTTTACCCGGATCGTGCTGCCGCAGGCGGTAGGGATTGCCGTTCCGGTATTCACCAATCTTGTCATTGCGATGCTGAAGGATACATCGCTTGCTTTTACGCTCGGCGTTATGGAGATGACGGGCAAAGCCCAGACGCTTGGCTCGCTGTCCCAGCATTTTATCGAAACTTATATTGCGCTAGCCCTTATTTATCTCGTTATGAGTATCGTATTGGAACGTCTTATGCTGCTCGCAGAGCGCCGCTTGTCCCGCCATCTGCGCAGGGATAGCAATGAGAAGAACCGGTTCTTCAGCAGAAAACGCAAGCGCCTGTCCTTGGGCGGCTTAACCCACGAATTAAAGGAGGTGCCGCGTTATGAAGCTTGATCCGTCGTTTATATGGACCGCATTCCTGCAGCTATGGTCGGCTGTTCCAACAACGCTGCTTATTACTCTCGTATCCGTGTCCGTCGGATTTGTGATCGGCGTAATAACGGCGCTTGCCCGGATTTACCGGATTCCGGTACTGTCCCAGCTGTCGAGCGGTTATGTGACCTTTATCCGCGGGACGCCGATGCTGACGCATCTGCTCCTCATCTATTTCGGATTGCCGATGCTTGTAGACGGATTGTCGGCGCAATTCGATCTAGGATGGAATTCGGCCAAAATCCCGATGATTGGCTTTGCTTACATCTCGTTCTCGATTACGGCAGGCGCTTATTTGTCGGAGGTAGTCCGCTCCGGATTATTGGCGGTGGACCGCGGGCAGATGGAAGCGGCCTGGTCGATCGGGATGACAACGCCGCAGGCGCTCCGCCGCATCGTATTTCCTCAAGCGCTGGCAGCAAGCCTGCCGAACCTGTCCAACTCGGTTATCGGGATGCTTCACGGCTCGACGCTTGCTTTTACCGTATCGGTTGTCGACTTGAACGCCAAAGCGCAGATCGTGGCTTCGACGAACTGGAAGTTCTTCGAATCTTACGTAGCCGCTGCTTTAATATTCTGGGGTTTAACGATCCTTATTGAACGTTTTACCGGTCTTATCGAAAGAAGAATCCGCGTGTACAGCAAGGGAGGGGTAGCATGATTAAGCTTAGCGGTATCCACAAATCGTTTGGACGCCACGAGGTCCTGAAAGGGATTGATCTCACCGTTAATAAAGGCGAGGTTGTTGCCATTCTGGGGCCAAGCGGCTCCGGCAAAACCACGCTGCTGCGCTGCATCAATTATTTGGAAAAGCCAAACGACGGAGAGATCCGGATCGGCGATTTCGCCCTTAACGCGAAGCATGCGGGGAAAAAGGACATTTATTCGCTGCGCCAGCGCTCGGCGATGGTGTTCCAGCAATACAATCTGTTCAGCCATAAGACGGCGCTCGAGAATGTCATCGAGGGACTGATCGTGGTAAAGAAGATCGGCAAGGAAGAAGCACGCAAACGCGGCATCGAGCTGCTCGAGAAGGTAGGTCTCGGCGCCAAGCTGGATGCTTATCCAAGTCAATTGTCCGGCGGTCAGCAGCAGCGCGTCGGCATCGCAAGAGCGCTTGCGCTTGAGCCCGAAGTGATCTTGTTTGACGAGCCGACGTCGGCGCTCGACCCAGAGCTTGTGGGCGAAGTGCTGGCCGTTATCCGCCGGATTGCCAAGGAAGGCATTACGATGATTATCGTGACGCACGAGATGGGCTTTGCCCAGGATGTAGCGAATCATGTGGTGTTTATGGACGGCGGCGTTGTCGTTGAGGAAGGCCCTCCGGCCGAGCTGTTCGGGAATCCGCAGGAAGAGCGGACTAAACAGTTCCTAAAGCGGTTTTCAACGGAGCCGAGCTATTCGATTTAGTACAAAGAATCATCACGAACAGCCCTTCCCAGCTGTTTGTGTGATCATTCTTAAGTTTAGGCTTTCGATGCAAGAATCATCACGAACAGCCCTTCCCAGGCTGTTTGTGTGATCATTCTTTTTAGGAGGTTATGGCATGTCCATTACAATAAGCATTTTGGATCAAAGCCCGGTCTACCCGGGCGAAACTTCAGCCGAAGCATTCGCTCATACGGTTGCGTTGGCGCAAAAAGCCGAGGAGCTTGGCTTCCGCCGCTTCTGGGTGTCGGAGCATCATGATTCCGAGCATGTAGCGGGCTCTTCGCCGGAGGTTCTAATCTCCTATCTGCTCGCCCGCACCAATAAGATTCGGGTTGGCTCCGGCGGCATCATGCTGCAGCACTATAGCCCTTATAAGGTGGCGGAGAACTTCCATGTTCTTGCTTCCCTCGAGCCAGGCCGCGTTGATCTTGGCGTAGGCCGAGCTCCCGGCGGACTTCCGCGCAGCACGCAGGCGCTGCAGCGCAACATCGTAAACCCGTTGTCGCTGACGGACAAAATCGTTGAGCTTCGCGGATACGTAGAGGGACGGACGGAGGAAGAAGGTCCGCTGGCTGGTATTAAGGCGACGCCTATTCCGGCTGTTGCACCGGAGCTGCATGTGCTAGGTGCTTCCGCGGACAGCGCGGAGCTGGCTGCAAGTCTTGGCCTGCCTTACGTATTCTCCCTCTTCATCGGAGGAGACGAGCAAGCTGCCGTTGATTCGGTTCTTAAATATAAGCAAGCCTTTAATTATGAGCTGGGTGCAGCGCCGCAGGCGATTCTGGCATTGGCTGCAATCGTGGCGAATACGGACGAGGAAGCCGTCAGCCTGATCCCGCCGCAAAAGCTGGTGAAGGTGCATTTGGCCAGCGGCCGCAAGGTTACGCTTGGCACGGTGGAGCAAGCCGAGGCTTACGGTCAGCAATCCGGCGAGGAATACACGATTGAAGAGAAAGAGCCGCTTATTGCGGCAGGCTCCAAGGAAACGGTACGCGGCAAGCTGCTTGCCCTGCAGGAAGCGACCGGCGTAGACGAGTTTATTATCACAACGAATATTTCACCGTTTGAGAAACGGATCCGCTCGTATGAACTGCTTAGCGAGGCATTTGCCGAAGTAACGGCTTAAGCTGGGAGGTGAGGTGGACGAATGAGTAACGATACAACAACCCGCAGCGCTGCTGCGTTGGCAAGCCGGTTGACGGATATCCGCAGGGAGCTGCACCGGAATCCGGAGCTGTCCCACGAGGAATTCGAAACGACAATCCGTATCAAGAGCTGGCTTGAAGCGGGCGGCATCCGTATCGCGGATTATCCGCTGAAGACCGGCGTTATCGCCGAGATCGGAACGGGATCTCCGGTTATTGCGCTTCGCGCCGATATCGACGCCCTCCCGATTCAGGAAGAGACGGGATTGCCGTTTGCTTCGGCTGTTCCTAGCAAAATGCATGCCTGCGGCCATGACTTTCATACGGCTGCCCTCATCGGAGCCGCTTATTTATTGAAGGAACGCGAGCAGGAGCTGAAAGGCACGGTACGGCTGATCTTCCAGCCGGCCGAAGAGAAGGCGAAAGGCGCGCGGCAGGTCATCGCCAGCGGGGCGCTGGAAGGCGTGCAGGCAATCTTCGGCCTGCATAACAAGCCGGATCTGCCGGTTGGCACGGTTGGCATTAAAGGCGGTCCGCTAATGGCTGCCGCCGACGGCTTTGTTGTTGAAGTTGCGGGACGCGGCTCGCATGCCGCCGTACCGGAAGCCGGCAATGACCCCGTTCTAACGGCTGCGCATATCGTTACCGCGCTGCAATCGATTGTCAGCCGCAATGTAGGGGCGCTCGACAGCGCGGTCATCAGCGTGACGAAGCTGAACAGCGGTACGGCATGGAATGTGATTCCGGAGAAGGCCGTGCTGGACGGCACGATCCGTACTTTTGATCCCGATATCCGCCGCCGCGTCCGCGAGCGATTCGACCAGGTGGTAGCGGGCGTTGCCGCTGCCTTCGATACTACCGCCGTAGTCCGCTGGATTGAAGGTCCGCCGCCGGTTCACAACGATGAAGGGCTAGCGGAGCTGGCATGGCGGGAAGCCGAGCGATTGGAGCTGCTTCCGGTTAATCCGGTACCATCTCTTGCCGGGGAAGATTTTGCGGCCTACCAGCAGCAGGTTCCGGGACTATTCGTGTTTGTAGGGACGGACGGTCCACAAGAATGGCATCATCCGGCGTTTGATCTCGATGAGCGAGCACTGCCGGTTGCGGCTGATTTCTTAGCCGGTACGGCTATTCGCGCATTATCACACTTTGCGGCTGAGCCGCAAGATCCAAAGGAGGATTTCCAATGAGTGCCATCGATATTCAAGCTTATTTGGACACGCATCTTCAATTGACCCAGGCGATCGCAGGGGTAGAAGAAACGCAGCTGAAATGGAAAGAAAACGAAGCGAAATGGAGCATTACCGAGGTGCTGTCCCATTTGGCCGATCATAATATCGTTGTATCCTTCCGCATCCGCGACATTCTCGCGGATACGAAGGCACAGCTTCCCGCTTTTAACCAGGACCTGTGGGTATCTGGCCAACATTCCAATGACGGTAACGCGTCCGACATTTTGAACGTGTTCTGGGCGCTGCTGCAATACAACGGTCTGCTGTTTGGCCGTCTGAGCGAGCAGGATCTGGATAAGACCGGCATCAACTTCAAAGGGGAAACGGTCCGCGTCCGCGACATTATTCAAGGCTTCACGAAGCATGTGCAGCATCATCTGGGTCAGATTGACCGGATCAAAGCCGCTTACATCGCTCAAGGACCGTCCGTTACGATATCGACAGCAAAAGGGGGAAATGCGTAATGACAGCACGCAAACAACTAAAGCTGGGCGCGATGCTTCATGGCGTCGGCAGCAGCACTTCGCTGTGGAGACATCCGGAGATTCCGTCCGATGCAAGCGTCAATTTCGAGCTGTACAAATCGTGGGTCGAGAAAGCCGAAGCGGGCAAGTTCGATCTGGCGTTTATCGCGGACGGCCTTTATATTAACGAAAAATCCATTCCGCATTTCCT
This sequence comes from Paenibacillus glycanilyticus, assembly GCF_051200795.1. Classification (NCBI taxonomy): domain Bacteria; kingdom Bacillati; phylum Bacillota; class Bacilli; order Caryophanales; family Paenibacillaceae; genus Paenibacillus; species Paenibacillus glycanilyticus. The sequence continues at coordinate 5,609,890 of NZ_CP195155.1, read as the reverse complement.
GAACCGCTTCGAGCCGATTACGATCTTAAGCGCTCTGGCTTCTGTCAGCAAGCATATCGGTCTTGTCGGCACGCTCTCGACTTCGTACAGCGAGCCGTTTACGGTTGCGCGCCAATTCGGTTCGCTTGACGTGATCAGCGGCGGCCGCGCAGGCTGGAATATCGTCACTTCCCCGCTCGAAGGCTCTGCGCTGAACTACGGCAAGAAGGAGCATCCGGACCATGACAAGCGTTACCGGATTGCGACGGAATACTTGGAGGTCACGCGCGGCCTGTGGGATTCGTGGGAAGACGATGCGTTTGTCCGCGACAAAGAGTCCGGCGTCTTCTTCGACCCTGCCAAGCTTCATACGCTGAATCACGAAGGAGAGTTCTTCTCCGTAAAAGGTCCTCTGAACATTGCCCGCTCGAAGCAGGGCCAGCCGGTTATTTTCCAGGCGGGTGCGTCTGATGTGGGCAAGGACTATGCCGCTAAACATGCGGATGCGATCTTTACCGGTCATGATTCGGTTGAAGACGCGGTTTCGTTCTATCAGGACGTGAAGCGCCGCGCGGCCGCATTTGGACGCAATCCGGATAACGTTCTCGTCTTCCCGGGCATCGGTCCGATTATCGGCAGCACGGAGGAAGAAGCGGAGCGCAAATACCAGGAGGTCGTGGACCTTGTATCGGCGGAAAATGCGCTCATCTACATGGGACGCTTCTTCGAGCATCATGACTTCTCCCAATACGATTTGGACGCGCCGTTCCCTGAACTGGGCGATCTTGGCCGCAACAGCTTCCAAAGCGGCACGGACAAAATCAAAGCCAATGCGAAGGAGAAAGGTCTGACGCTGCGTCAAGTGGCTCTGCAGGTTGCGACTCCTCGTCCTATCTTTATCGGAACGCCTGAGCAGGTTGCCGACCGGGTACAAGAGTGGTTCGAAGCCGGCGCTGCCGACGGCTTTATGGTTGGTTCTTCGGTGCCGCACGGGCTTGAGGATTTCATTGAGCATGTGGTTCCGATTCTGCAGGCACGCGGCTTGTTCCGCACAGAGTACGAAGGCGATACGCTGCGCGGCAATCTCGGCCTGCCAATCCCGGCTAACCGTTATACGAAAGCAGCCGAGCACGTTTGAGCTTGAACATCAATAAAGCAGCCATAAAGGAGATGCTGGCGTATGCGGGTTCGCTGCATGACGAGCTAATCGCAATTCGCCGCGACCTGCACCGTCATCCGGAGCTGCTGTACGATACGGATCGTACGGCGGCACGGGTTGCGGGGCTGCTCGAAGAATGGGGGATCGACGTCCAGACGGGCGTCGGCCCCCATTTTGGCAAGGGAGTAGTTGGCGTGCTGCGCGGCGGGCTTGAGGGAGGCCGGACCCTTCTGCTGCGTGCCGATATGGATGCCTTGCCGATTACGGAACAAAACGATGTCGATTATAAATCCTCGGTCGACGGCGTGATGCATGCCTGCGGTCATGATGCGCATACCGCAATGCTGCTTGGAGCGGCAAAGACGCTTGCGGCTTACCGGGAGAGCTTTGCCGGGGAGATCCGTTTTGTCTTTCAGCCTGCCGAGGAAGGAGCGCTGCCAAGTCCGCTGGACGGACGGCTGCTCTCCGGCGGAAGGGATATGATCGAGGCGGGCATCCTCGAAGGCGTTGACCGTTGTTATGCCCTGCATGTATGGCCGGAGCTTGATGCGGGCATGATTGGCATCCATTCGCAATATGCGATGGCGGCCTCTTCCCATTTTCACGTGACTTTTCAAGGGAAGAACGGCCATCACAGCTCTCCTCATCTAGCCGCCGATGCCATCCAAATGACGGGGGCTTATATTGCCGGGGTAAACGGGATGATGGCTAACAGCATTGATCCGCGGGAGCAAGCCGTGCTTGCTTTCGGAACCGTGCGAGCCGGTACGGTCATTAACGCGATTGCCGAGCAAAGCGTCCTAACCGGGACCTTCCGCGCGTTCAGCAAGCAGACCGTTGCGGCCATTACGGCCGGACTGGAACGTCATGCGCAAACGGCATCGCTTGCCTATGGCGGCTTCTACCATATTGCTCTTCGCGAAGGGATTGCGGTTGTGAATGATAGTGATGCGGTCGAAGAGGTTATCCGCGCCGGTACGGCCGTGCTTGGCGGGAATAATGTGCGGCAGCAGCTTGAGCCAAGCCTGGCCGGAGAAGATTTCGGCTGGTATTTGGACCGGGTGCCGGGCGCTTTTATTTTGCTGGGCTGCGGGAATGAATCGCTTGGCATCCGGGAAGGGCTTCACCGGCCTAAGTTTGATCTGGATGAGTCTGTGCTTGTTCACGGCACCAGACTGTTCGTTCAGCTTGCTGCGGGAACATCGTCATAGTAGGAAGAAAACACCGATTGCTGCGTGAAGCGGCAGTTGGTGTTTTTTTTCTTCGGAAAGCCTTGACCCATAGATGATGCCTAACGGTCGATAGAAGAGATTTATATGCTATTGTGCCGCGGAAAGCCGGGTGTTAGAGTATTGCCAAGATAAATTCCTATTAAACAGATGGGATATGTTACTTTACCGGAATTTTATTGAGTCATACAAAAAAGAAGATAAGGGTGGAGTGTATATGTCGAAGAAGAGAGCATTGAAATTGGGAGCTATTATTCATGGTGTTGGCGGCAGCAGCTCAGGCTGGAGACATCCCGATATTCCGGCGGATGCAAGCGTTAATATCGGTTTCTATAAGCAGCAGGCGCTTAAAGCGGAAGAAGGCAAATTCGATTTTCTCTTTATCGCCGACGGACTGTACATTACCGAAAAATCAATCCCTCATTTCTTGAACAGGTTCGAGCCTATTACGATCCTGTCCGCGCTTGGAGCGGTTACTTCCAACATCGGGCTTGTAGGGACGTTGTCGACCTCCTACTCCGAGCCGTTTACGGTTGCCCGCCAGTTCTCGTCGATCGATCATATCAGCGGCGGCCGCGCAGGCTGGAACGTCGTCACTTCCCCGCTTGAAGGCAGCGCGCTTAATTTCGGCGGCAAGCCGCATCCCGAGCACAGCGAGCGTTACCGGATCGCCGAGGAGTACCTGGAGGTTGCGAAGGGACTGTGGGATTCGTGGGAAGACGACGCTTTTGTCCGCGACAAAGAAACCGGCGTGTTCTTCGATCCGGAGAAGCTGCATCGCCTGAATCACAGCGGGGAATTCTTCTCCGTGCAAGGTCCGCTGAATATCGCGCGTTCGAAGCAAGGCCAGCCCGTTGTATTCCAAGCAGGCTCTTCCGAGAGCGGTCGCAATCTGGCTGCAAAGACGGCCGATGCCGTATTTACCGGTCCGGAGTCGCTCGAAGAGGCGAAGGAGTTCTACCGCGACGTGAAGCGCCGCGTGGCCGAGAATGGCCGTAATCCCGAGCATACGCTTATTTTCCCTGGCATTGGGCCGATTATCGGACGCACGCAGGAAGAGGCGGAAGAGAAGTATCGGCAGATTGCGGGCCTCGTTACGATCGAGAAGGCGCTCGATCATCTGGGAAGATTTTTCGAGCATCACGACTTCTCGCAATACGAGCTGGACGCACCGTTCCCGGACCTCGGCGACTTTGGCTCCAACAGCTTCCGCAGCACAACAGACCGGATCAAGCGCCGTGCGAAGGAACAAGGGCTTACGCTTCGCGAGGTTGCTTTGCAGGCGGCAACGCCTCGGAACTCTTTTATCGGCACGCCGGAATTCGTAGCGGATAAAGTGCAGGAATGGTTCGAGGAAGAAGCGGCGGACGGCTTTATCATTGCGTCGGCTACGCCGCGCGGTCTGGATGATTTTGTCGAGCTGGTTGTTCCGATTCTGCAGGAGCGCGGATTGTACCGCACCGAGTACGATGCCGATACGCTTCGCGGCAACCTGGGGATTCCGGTACCGGAGAACCGTTACGCTGCGGCGCGCAAACAGGCTGGAGTGACTGTTAACTAATTGAATAGGAGAGAGAAATCCGATGAATACATTCAAATCGAAACGCAAATCACTCCACAGCTCGGCGGCGTTATTGTTAGTTCTGGCACTGGTGCTGTCGGCGTGCGCGTCAAATAAAGGGAGCGGCAATAACGGCCAGCAGGCGCAGCAGCAGTCGACGGATACACCTGCAGCTTCCACGGAAGTGAAGCAAGGCGGAGAGCTGACCTACGCTCTCGCTACTTCGCCCGATACGCTTGATCCGCATCGCAGCGGTCTGGCCGTTGCCGTACGCGTCATCCGCACGATTTACGACTCACTTGTTGTACAGCTTCCGGACAATTCCATCAAGCCGTGGCTGGCTACTTCGTGGGAGATTTCGGATGACGGCCTGAGCTATATCTTCAAGCTGCGTCAAGACGTGAAGTTCCAGGACGGCACGCCGTTTAACGCCGAAGCGGTCAAATATAACTTCGACCGTATTCTCGATCCGGCTACGAAGGCTGCGAACGCGGCGGCTCTGCTCGCTCCGTATCAATCCTCGGAAGTGATTGACGAGTATACGGTGAAGCTGAACCTTGCTACTCCGTCGCGCGCGTTCCTCGGCAACCTGAGCCAGGCTCTGCTTGGCATCGTATCGCCAACGGCGGCGAAGAAATACGGTGACCAATTCGGTCTGAATCCGGTTGGCACAGGACCGTTCAAGTTCGTGAAATGGGAGCAGAACGCCGAAATTCAAGTGGCGAAGAATCCCGACTATAAGTGGGCGCCAGAGCTTGTAACGAATGCGGGCGCACCGTATCTGGACGGCATTACCTTCAAGATCGTGCCGGAAGAAGCAACCCGGATCGGCAGCGTGCAGAGCGGTCAGGTACTGGCAGCTGAAACGGTTCCTCCACAAAATATCGTAGCCTTAAAGAGCGATTCGAAGGTTCAGCTGCTTGGAGCCAACACGGTTGGCCTGCCTTATACGCTGTTCTTCAATCAGGAGCATGAGCCTTGGAACGATGCGAAAGCAAGACAGGCGGTCCAGCTCGCCGTTGACGTCGACAGCATTGTGAAGACGTTGTATCTGGGGACGTATGACCGCGCTTGGTCGCCGCTTACGCCGGGAACCTTCGGTTACGATGCTTCGCTTGAGAACGGAGTGAAGCCGGATCTCGAGAAGGCGGGCGCACTGCTGGATGAATTGGGCTGGGTTAAAGGCTCGGATGGCATTCGCGAAAAAGCCGGCAAGAAGCTGACCATCCATTACGTGGACGGAACGCCAAACCGCGAGAAACGCAACGATATCGCGGTCATCATTCAGCAGCAGCTGAAGGCGCTTGGCATTGCCGTTGAGGTAGAGATCACGAAGGACGTGCGGACGGTCGTTTATACCAATGGCGATTATGATCTCTACGGCAACAGCCAGGTGAACTCGGATCCAAACGCACTGTATTCGTTCTATCATACTACCGCTCCAAACGCTCCGAAGTCGCTCACGCGTTTATCCAATCCGGAGATCGACAAGCTGCTTGAGCAAGGCCGGGTAGAAACGGATGATACAAAGCGCGCGGACATTTATAAGCAAATCCAGCATTACATTATCGACCAAGCGGTGATTCTGCCGATTTACGTATTCCCGTATACGGTAGCCGCGGACAAATCCGTGCAAGGACTTGTATTTGATTCGCTGGGCTATCCGTTGTTCAACGGGGTCTCGCTTAGTTCTTAAACGATAGGGAGGCGGATCGCCATGTACATTGCCGGACGTATTCTCTCTTCCCTGCTGGTGATCGCAGGCACCTTGGTGCTGGTGTTCGCGATCCTATATGTCTTGCCCGGCGACCCGACGGATTCGATGATCGATCCGTCGGTTGCCACGGCGGAGCAGATTGCGAACCTGAAGCATCAGCTGGGCGTGGATCAGCCCTTCTATATCCAGTTCATCCGGTACATAAGCGACATGGCGCGGGGAGACTTCGGGAATTCCTTATTAAATTCCGAGCCGGTGCTGGATAAAATTCTTGAGCATTTCCCCGCTACCCTGGCGCTGACGGCGGCAAGCGCGCTGGTCTCGGTCACGATTGGCCTTGTTCTTGGCGTATTGTCCGCCGTTCACCGCAACGGTCCCATTGATTACCTTGCCCGTCTCGTCGGATTGTTCGGCATCTCGATGCCGACCTTCTGGTCGGGCATTCTGCTTATCGTGCTGTTTAGTCTGCAGCTTGGCTGGTTTCCGGCCATGGGCTCGGACGGATGGCGCACGCTTGTGCTTCCGGCTCTTACGCTGGGCATTGTTGGAGCCGGCTTTATCGTAAGAATGGTCCGAAGCAGCATGCTGGACATTATCGACGAGCATTTTATGCTGACGCTGCGCTCCAAAGGTTTGTCCGAGCGTGCCGTGATGTATAAGCATGCGCTGCGGAATGCGCTTATTCCCGCGGTCACGATGATTGGCATGCTGATCGGAGAGATGCTGGCCGGAACCGTCGTGATTGAAACGGTGTTTTCACGGCAAGGCATCGGACGGATTATCGGGGACGCTTTGATGGCGAAGGATCTGCCGGTCGTGCAGGGCGTTATCTTTTTTACCGCGCTGATCTACGTCCTGGTGAACCTGCTTGTCGACTTGTCCTATTCGCTAATTGATCCGAGAGTAAGGCGCTCGGCGTAAGGTTATGGAGAAAGGAGCCAAGTACGTATGCGTGAAGCGGCTACGGCCCATACACTCCCGTACAAAAGAAGCGGTGGACGCCTGACGGCTATCCGTTTCAAACGATTGGCGGCAAGCAATCTGTTCCTGTTTGCGGCAGCCCTCGTTATCTTGTTTATTGCGGCATGCGCGGTTGTGCCGTCCTGGATTGCCCCTTATTCCCCTACCGAGATGTTAACGGACAGCATTATGCAGCCGCCAAGCGCGGCGCATCTGTTCGGAACGGATTATTTCGGCCGGGATATATTCAGCGTGGTTGTATACGGCAGCCGGGATTCGCTGTTTATCGGCTTCGCTTCCGTTCTTGTCGGGGGACTGGCAGGCGGGGCGATTGGCGCTTTATCCGGTTACGCGGGGGGCTGGATCGATGCGGTGCTGATGCGCTTCAACGATATTCTGATGACCATCCCGGGCATCCTGCTTGCGCTTGCGATTGCGGGAGCGCTTGGCAAAAGCCTGTTTAATATCGTGCTGGCTGTAGCCATAGCCTCCATACCGGGTTATGCGCGTATTATGCGGTCGCAAATTATGAGCATTAAAGGCCGGACGTTTATTCAGGCCTCGCAGGCTGCCGGCGCTTCGCCTTTCCACATCTTCTGGAAGCATGTATTGCCCAATTCGCTGTCCCCGCTCCTCGTCATGGCGACGATAGGCATCGGGACATCGATTCTGACCGGGTCGGGGCTTAGCTTTCTTGGCCTTGGCGTGCTGAAGGAAGTGCCGGACTGGGGAACGCTGCTGTCGCAGGGCCGCGGTTATTTAACGGTTGCCTGGTGGATCTGTACTTTCCCGGGGCTTGCGATCACGATGTTTGTGCTGGCAGTCAATATGATCGGCGACCGGCTGAGAGATCAGCTTGATCCGAAGAAAAGCACGAGGTAGGAGGGGGAGCTCTATTGGAGGCGTTGCTTAATATTCGGGAGCTGTCCGTTGGTTTTCGGACCAAAAATGGCTTGCTTGAAGCGATTACGAATATATCGTTCTCGATACAGCCCGGGGAAACCGTGTGCCTTGTCGGAGAATCCGGCAGCGGTAAGACAGTCACTTCCAAAGCGATTATGAGGCTGATTGATTACGAGAAAGGATCCATCACGCGGGGAAGCATCCTGCTGCAGGGACGGGATATTGCGGCGCTGCCTGAAGCCGAGCTCCGGCAATTGCGCGGCAAGCGGGTAGCGATGGTCTTCCAGGAGCCGATGGCCGCCTTTGACCCGGTCTTCACCATTGGCCAGCAGATTGTCGAGACGATCATGCAGCACGAACGGGTGAGCCGGCGGGTCGCCTGGGATAGGGGCATTCAGTTATTAAGCCGCGTTGGTATTCCTGAAGCGGCAATCCGGATGAAGCAGTATCCCGGCGAGTTATCCGGCGGCATGCTCCAGCGGGCGATGATTGCGATGGCACTCTCCTGCAGCCCGGATCTGCTCATCGCCGATGAACCAACCACGGCTCTGGATGTTACGATCCAGGCCCAAATTTTGCAGCTGCTTCAGGAGCTGCAGCAGGAGCTCGGGATGTCGATTCTGCTAATTACCCATGACCTCGGCATTGCCGCGGAGATGGCGGATCGCATTGTCGTCATGTACGCCGGACGGATTGTTGAACAGGGGGCGGCTGAGGATTTGTTCGCAAGACCTCGTCATCCGTATACGAGAGGACTTCTTCAATCGATTCCTCCTCTGGACAGCGTACGCGGCGAACGGCTCTATGCGATTCAGGGATCTATTCCGTCACTTGCCGCGTTACCCGGCGGCTGTTTGTTCCATCCCCGCTGCGAATACGCAACGGAGCGATGCCGGGCGGAAGCTCCGCCGCTTGTTGAACAGAGCGGAAGCGGGGTGGCTTGCTGGCATGCGGAGCAGGTTGCCGCAGAGCCTGCGGTTAGAAGCAAATCCGCCGCATTGCGGGTAGAAGAGTCTGCTGCGCATGATGAACAGTCGGAAGCTGCCCTTTCCGGCACAGACAGCGAAATCCTATTCTCTGCCGATCATCTGCGCAAGTATTATCCGGTGAAGCGAAAAAGCTTTACCGCGCCACGTACCTTCATTCGCGCGGTTGACGATGTCTCGTTCTCCATCAGGCGGAATGAAACGTTTGGTCTGGTTGGCGAATCGGGAAGCGGCAAATCTACGCTAGGCCGGGTTCTTTTGCAAATGGAGCAGGCGACTTCAGGCAAGGTGCTGTTTCAGGGCAAGGAGCTGACAGGATTAAATGGCGCGCAGCTTCGTCCGTTGCGGAAGGATATGCAGGTTATTTTTCAGGACCCTTACGGTTCTCTAAACCCTAGATGGACGATCGGCGACAGTATTGCCGAACCGCTTAAAGTACATGGCACTTGGACGGCTGACGAACGTCGGCATCGCGTGGAAGAACTGCTCGGTCTGGTGGGACTTGATCCAGCGAGCGCCAGCAAATATCCGCATGAGTTCTCCGGCGGCCAGCGGCAGCGGATTGGCATTGCCCGGGCAATTGCCTTGAACCCAAGCTTTATTCTTGCCGATGAAGCCGTATCCGCTCTGGACGTGTCCGTTCAGGCGCAGATCGTTAATTTGCTGCAGGAGCTTCAGCAGAAGCTGGGTCTGACTTATTTGTTTATCGCCCACGGCCTGCAGATTGTAAGGCATATTTCGGACAGGATTGGCGTGATGTATCTGGGCAAGCTTGTGGAGATCGCTCCAAGCGATGAGCTGTTCCGCCAGCCTGCCCATCCGTATACGAAGCTGCTCATCGAATCGATTCCGCAGCCCGTCCCGGGTCAGCGCGGCACTGCATCGATCCAAGGCGAAATCCCTTCGCCGGCAAATCCGCCAAGCGGCTGCCGGTTCCACCCCCGTTGTCCGTTCGCGACGGAAAGATGCAGGAAGGAGCAGCCGGAGCTTCGCCCGTTAGGCGAGGATCGTTATGCGGCTTGCCACTATACCTTACTATGAAGCAGGCGGAGCAGAAGGGGCCGGCGGCAGCATCCTACCCGGCATTCTGGCCGGTGCTGACGGCTATTTTTATCGGATCCTTTGTCGGGATGTACCATGTCGTCTCGCTTAACGTGTCGCTGCCCGGTTTTATCCGGATATTCGGCACGGAGCTGCAGACGGTTCAGTGGATGATGACCGGCTTTACTCTGGCGAGCGGCATTGTTGTTCCTATTACCGGCTATGCGATGGAGCGGTTTGGCTGCAAGCGGCTGTTTCTGTTTGCAATCGGGGGAATTACGGTCAGCTCGTTTTTATGCGCACTGTCTTGGAATGTTGGTGCGCTTATTGCGTTTCGTATTGTGCAAGGGCTGTTTTGCGGGCTTATTCAGCCGGTGTCGCTTGCTCTGATTTACCGGACGATTAGGCCGGAAAAGCAATCCTTTTCCCTTAGCGTGTGGTCCTTCTCCACGGTGTTGGGAACAGCGATTGGCCCGTCGCTCAGCGGCTGGCTGCAAAGCTTCGATTGGCATCTTATTTTCCTGGTGACCGTACCGGTCGGGTTTGTCGCTTGGATTGTAGGAGCGATTGTTATTCCGAAGGACTCGGCAAACGGTCTCGCCCGATTGGATTGGCCGGGGCTGCTGCTTGCAACGGGCGGAAGTCTCGCGCTGCTGCTGCTATTCGGCAACATGACCGTATGGGGCTGGAACAGCTTGCTTACTTGGACGATGCTGCTTGTTGGAGCCTGCAGCTTTGCGCTATTTATATGGCAGGCTCGCCGCAGCGAGCATCCTCTATTGCAGCTTCGGCTGCTGCTCAACCCCAGATTTTCACTGAGTCTGACGGCCTCCCTTATTCTGTCGTTTGGACTTTATTCGGTTGTGTATTTCATGCCTTTATTATTGGTCGAGATGAAAGGCTTATCGCCGTTCAGGGTTGGTCTTCTGTTTCTTCCCGCCGCGGCTTGCTTAACGGCTGCCACGTTTGCCGCCGGCAAATGGTACCGCAAAGCGGGACCGGCCAAGCTGATTATGATCGGCTGCGCGATTCTGGTTGTGAGTACCTATTATTTCAGTCAAATGCCTCCGGAAACCAGTCTTATTGCGATTATCGTGTGGCTCGCCATCCGAAATATCGGTACCGGTCTGGGTTCAACGCCAACCACCAACGCAAGCATGTCGTCCGTTCCCGAGGAGTGGATCGGGCATGCGTCGGCTTTGCTCAATTGGCTGAGGCAAGTATTTAGCGCTATGGCTTTAGGCCTCTGCACGTCGTTGTTTTACTCCCGGCTGTCGGTTCATCTGGCTGATTCAGGCGGAGGAGAAGAGGGGACGAAGGCATATAGTCTAGCTTACATGCACAGTATTCACGATGTGTTTTTCGTATCCAGCATCATTGTCGCCTGCGCAATTCCGATTGCTTTGCTGCTGGGCAGACGGATGCCGGCACCACCGCTTACGACGCCAAAGGAGAGTGAAAGCTTATGAAATTTATATGGTTCAGCCTGGTTATGAATTTGAAGAACCCGGTGACGGGGGAGCATTTTACGACCAGCGAAAAAATCGAAAATATAATCAAGCAGGCAGTGCTTGCCGAGAAGCTTGGTTTTGAAGGATACGGCATTGGAGAACGGCATGGAGCGCCGTTTCTCTCTTCTTCTCCTCCGCTGCTGCTGACGGCTATTGCGGCAAGAACTTCGCGCATTCGACTGCTGACGACTGTAACGGTGCTTAGCGTACTGGATCCGGTACGGGTCGCCGAGGATTACGCGACGCTTGATCATCTGTCCGGCGGAAGACTGGAGATGATTATCGGCAAAGGCAATGATCCGCGGCATTACCCGCTCTTCGGAATCACGGAAGAGGAGCAATGGGATTCGATGGAGGAGCGCTACGAGCTGCTGCGGCGTCTTTGGCGGGAGGAGGATGTGACCTGGCAAGGCCAGTACCGTCCGCCGCTTCATGAGGTGACGACGCAGCCAAGACCGCTGCAGAAGCCGATTCCGATCTGGCATGGGAGCGCGTCCAGCACCCGCTCCACCGAGCTAGCCGCCCGTTACGGCGAGCCGATCTTCTCCTCGAACAGCTTCCATCCGCAGGCGAAATACAAGGATCTCATCGATCATTACCGCGAGAGACTGGCGTATTACGGGCATGATCCGCGGAAAGCGGTTGTTGGTTCAGGCGCGGGCAGCTTGTATATCGCGAATACGACGGAGGAGGCTATTAAGCGGTATCGTCCTTACTATGAGGCGTTCCAGGCAACGGCCGCCGCTCAGCATAACCAATCTCCGTTTACCTCGCTTGAGGATAATATCGCCAGAGGTCCAAGCCTGATCGGAAGCCCGGAGCAGATTATCGAGAAAATATTAAACTACCAAGCGGCCTTTGGTCACCAGGTGCTGTCTCTTAGCGTAGACGGCCTATCCGAAGCCGAGCAGCAGGAGCAGATGGAGCGGTTCGCTTCGGATATCGCTCCCGTACTGCGCCGGGAAGTGCCAAGCTGGGTTTGGGAGGAGCAAGGGAAGAGAGTGCCCGTATAACTTGTATTTGAATAACAAAAGCAAGCCCCTATCCGAGGATGGAGGCTTGCTTTTGTTTGCGTTAGCCAGCTTGGATCAGCTAATCCGCGCTAACCAATCCCCGCAGTAGACTCCCTGACAAGCGGTTTCGTAAAGATATGCGAAACCTGATAGGGCTGTTCCGGATCGCTAATTCTTGACAGCAGCATTTCCGCAGCTTTCACGCCCATTTCGTTGCTGTAAATATGGACAGTCGTAAGGTGGGGCTCGACGATCATGGACTCTGGCCCATTATCGAAGCCGCAAATTGCGACATCTTGAGGAACGGAGATGTTCTTGTTCTTAAGCGCTTTCATGAAGCTGACGGCAATAAAATCATTGGCGCAGATGAAGGCGGAAGGCAGCTCCTGCATCTCATTGAGACGTTCCTCCAGCCAGGTTGGCCTGGAAAAGAAAAGGCGGTCGTCGTCTACTATGCATTGGCCGAGATCAAGCGGTATTCCGGCTTCGCTGAGAGCCCGATTGAAGCCCAGCCAGCGTTCGTTAAAGCTGAGACAGTGGTTATAATCCCCGATAAACCCGAAGCTGTTATATCCGCTCGCTATTAACTTCCTTGTAAGCTGATAAACGCTATGCTGATTTTCCATCAGAAGAATATCCGCTTTGAATTCGGGATAACTTACCGTGGAGGCGCAGTCTATAAATATAGTAGGCACGCCAAGGCTTGTAATCATTTCGCTATAAGCAGGGTTAAACATTTCAATACATATGATGCCATCTACATTGGATACATCAAAATTGTTAGGCAGCGATAACGAGGCTTGATCCACCTCTCTAATAATGTGAAAGGACAGGTTATAGCCCTCGGCGCTGATCCGCTTCTCCAATCCACTGATCAGAGTAGAGCCAAAATGGGAGGTATTCGGAAGGTTAGCCGTCAATAATGCGATATTCCCTGAATTTTTGGATAACAGCTGATCGCTTTCCAGATAAGAAAATTGCTTGTATTTCAATTCAATTGCTTTTTTGATTACTTTATTTCGCGTTTCCTCCGGAATCTCGCTTCGGCCATTTAACGCCTTGGAGGCGGTATTCCTGGATATGCCGAGTGCGTCAGCGATGTCTTGAATGGTTACTTTTTCCTTATTCATGCAGGTAAGCTCACCTCTTGCGATCTTTATTCTCCTATTTTTGTGATTTTGTAAACCTGATTCATCCATATAGGTAACTCAAATGTATAATAGTTTGCGACAAATAGCAACATTGATTTTACAAATGCACATTTATGTTTACAAATACACTATAAATAAAAGTTCATTAGTAAATATATTTGTGCAAAGTTAACAGGGCGGGGACATTGAAGATACTGAATCTTTCGGGTTTTTATTAAAATTCTTCTACTAATTCCAATCAAATCCAATGTTTCGTCCGTAATAGTGAATTGGCTACTTCATAAATGAACAATTCATGTTTCCAAATGTGCAATTTATTTTTTACAAAATGTATTGACGTTTGCATAGCTGTTTGATAAATTGTAAATGCAGCAAGCGAAATGAAAATAGATCAATGAAAGCCCTTACTGCACAAACATAGAACACTTTTGTAAATGGACGGAGGTAAGTCTAACACAATGGAAGCCAAACAGGCCCAAATGGTAGCAAAGCCCGGTAACGCAGTACTTGATTATTGGAGAAAACATTACTTTCTCTACATCCTGCTCGCCCCGGCTCTTATTCTGACACTAATATTCAAATATGGTCCGATGTATGGTGCCGTTATTGCCTTCAAGGACTTCAGTCCAATCAAAGGGATCATGGGGAGCGACTGGGTAGGGCTGTACAACTTCGAGAAGTTTCTGTCGTCGCCGAATTTCGACGTTATTTTTATGAATACGCTTAAATTAAGCTTTTTCGGCCTTATTCTCGGATTTCCGATCCCGATTCTTCTCGCGCTTATGCTGAATCAGATCAGGCATACCGGAGTTAAGAAAAATATTCAATTATTTTTGTACGCTCCTAACTTCATTTCGGTCGTTGTTGTCGTCGGGATGTTGTTCATCTTCCTGTCTCCGACAGGCCCGATTAACCATTTGCTCACCTTGCTGACGGGAGAACCCGTGATGTTCATGTCGCGACCCGAATATTTCCGTGGCATCTACATTTTGTCGGATATTTGGACCGGAGCAGGCTGGGCTTCCATTATATATGTAGCCGCGCTTGCAAACGTGGATCCTGAGCTTCATCATGCGGCTAATCTGGACGGGGCGAACCTGCTCCAGCGCATCCGGCATATCGATCTGCCGACGATTCGTCCTATTATGGCGATTGTGTTTATTCTGGCGGCAGGCGGCATTATGTCAATCGGTTTCGAGAAGGCTTATCTGATGCAGACAGCGATGAACCTTCCGACATCGGAAATTATTCCAACCTATGTGTACAAAATCGGTTTGCAATCCGGTGACTATGCTTATTCTGCGGCTGTTGGATTATTTAATTCCGTCATTAACGTCGTCTTGCTTATTACGGTTAATTTCATTGTCAAAAGGTTGAACGAGGGCGACGGCCTCTACTAAGAAAGGAGATGCATGCATGACTATTAAGCATTCCAGACTGGATCGCTTACTTCTTATATTAAACGGAATTTTCCTTACGCTTGCTGTACTCGTAGTCGTTATTCCTCTGCTCTATGTGGTGGTCGCTTCCTTTATGGATCCGTCCGCACTGCTGAGCCGAGGCTTGTCCTTCAAGCTTTCGGACTGGTCCCTAGAGGGATATAAAATGATTCTGTCCAATCCGTCGATGATTCGCGGCTTCGGCAATGCCGTCTTCTATGCGGTTTCATTCTCCGTCCTGACGGTTGTTGTCTCCGTCTGTGCCGGATACTCCCTGTCCGATAATCGCCTGAAGGGGAAGGGGTTGTTCATGACCCTGTTTATCATCACGATGTTCTTCAGCGGAGGATTGGTACCTACTTATTTGCTTGTGAAAAATCTTGGATTGCTTAATACCGTATGGGCCGTCATTATCCCTGGGGCCGTAAACGTATGGAATATTATCTTGTCGCGGACCTTCTTTAAGGGAGTGCCTCTGGAGCTGAAGGAAGCGGCCAATGTTGACGGAGCCTCGGAGATGCGGATTTTCATGCAGGTCGTCCTGCCGTTGTCGAAGCCGATTGTGTTTGTTCTTGCGTTGTACGCTTTCGTCGGGCAGTGGAACTCTTATTTCGATGCAATGATTTATCTCGACAACCCGAATCTGCATCCGCTTCAGCTTGTTCTTCGTTCGATTCTGATCCAGAACCAGGTTCAACCGGGTATGATCAATGATCAGCTTGCGGCAGCTGAGCTGAAACGTCTGTCGGAGATTATCAAATATGCAGCTATTGTCGTATCCAGTGTGCCGCTCATTATTATGTATCCGTTTTTCCAGAAGTACTTTGAGAAAGGTGTCATGGTCGGTTCCCTCAAATAGGGGCAGATCTTCACATACGCATGGCCATGCGAGAAATAGAAATCATTCATTCATTATTATTGGGAGGTCATCGGTAATGAGTACAATGAACAAGTCCAGATTAGTAACTAGAACAGCTACGGCTTCAGCTCTTGCTTCAATCCTTCTTCTGTCGGCCTGCAGTGGCGGAGGCGGAGGCAATGCTGCCAGCAAGAAACAGGATCCGAGCGGTAAAGTAACCCTTAACTTTATTACGCAGAGCTCTGCCATTGCTCCGGCTGATCCGAATGACAAGCTCGTTAACAAGAGGCTCGAAGAGAAAACCAATGTTCATATCAACTGGAAGAACTTTACGAACGATGTTTTTGTTGAGAAAAGAAATCTTGCCGTAGCAAGCGGCGATCTGCCGGATGCGATCTTTAATGCGGATTACAGCGATTATGAGCTTCTGAAGCTTGCTAAGGATGGCTCGATTATTCCGCTCAACGATCTGATTGATCAATATATGCCAAACTTCAAGAAAGTACTGGAAGAAGCTCCTGAGTATAAAAGCATGATTACCGCTCCGGACGGCAAAATTTATGCCTTCCCTTGGATTGAGGAGCTCGGAAACGGCAAGGAAAGAATCCAGGCCGTGGACAGCATGCCTTGGATAAACGTGGAGTGGCTGAAAAAGCTGAACCTGAAAATGCCGACCACGACGGAAGAATTGAAGAAAGTACTGATTGCCTTCAAAACGCAGGACCCAAATGGCAACGGCCAAGCCGATGAAATTCCGTTGTCCTTCATTAATAAACCTGGTGCCGAGGATCTGGCCTTCTTGTTCGCTTCTTTCGGATTAGGCGAGAATCCTGACCATGCGGTTGTATCCAATGACGGCAAAGTTATTTTTACAGCTGCGGATGAGGGTTACAAGAAAGCTGTTTCCTTTGTGAACGAGCTTTATAAAGAAGGTCTGATTGATATTGAAGCCTATACCCAAGACTGGAGCACTTATCTGGCGAAGGGGAAAGATCAGAAATACGGGTTGTATTTCTCGTGGGACAAAGCGAACATTACCGGAGCGAACGATTCCTATGAAGTGATGCCTCCGCTTGCGGGACCTGACGGGGAAATTAATGTAACAAGAACGAATGGCCTTGGACTTGGCCGCGGCAAGATGGTCGTTACAAGCGCGAACAAGAATTTGGAAACGACGGCGAAATGGGTCGATCAGCTCTATGATCCGATTCAATCGGTTCAGGATAACTGGGGGACTTACGGCGACGACAAGCAGCAAAATATATTCGAATACGATGAAGCAAGCAATATGCTGAAGCATCTGCCTCTCGAAGGCACAGCGCCGGTTGAGCTTCGTGAGAAAACAAGCATCGGCGGACCACTCGCCATTCTGGATTCCTACTACGGCAAATATACAACGATGCCGGATGATGCGAAGGGCCGGATGGATATTATCAAGAACATTATGGCTCCGCATATGAAAGCTGACAATGTGATGCCTAGCGTATTTAACTCGATTGAAGAACTTGACCGTCTTACAACGATCGAAACGGATCTGTTCGCTTACGTGCTCAGAATGCGTACCGAATGGTACCAAAATGGCAAAGTTAATGAGCAATGGGATGATTATTTGAAAGAGCTGGACCGTCTCGGTCTGCAGGAATGGCTCAAAATCAAACAAGACGGTTACGACAGAGCGAAAAAAGGCTAGTTGCTGACAGCAGCGGTAAGGCCGTGTTTTCGGCAGGGAAACCTGCCGGGCAGGGCCTTCTTTTTTGGAAGAAAGAGTAGAGAACAGGAGCAGGGGAGAGGGAAAATGATGTCCATATTGGCCAAACAAAACTTCAGAGGTGCTTACCATATCTCGCCTCAGGTGAACTGGATGAACGATCCGAACGGGATGGTCTATTACGAGGGAGAATATCACTTATTTTATCAGCATCACCCGCATGGAGATACTTGGGGGCCAATGCACTGGGGGCATGCGGTCAGCAAGGATCTGGTTACTTGGGAGGAGCTGGACATTGCTCTCTCACCGGATGAGCACGGCACGATTTTTTCCGGAAGCGCAGTAGTCGATTGGAAGAATACAACGGGGCTGTTCCCGGATGGCCCGGGCCTGGTTGCGATATTCACCCATCATCTGGAGGTTGAAGGAAACCATCCGATTCAGCGCCAAAGCCTGGCTTACAGCACGGACAAAGGTAGAACCTGGGTGAAGTATGCCGGCAATCCGGTGCTCACGCATGAGACGTTTGTCGACTTCCGCGATCCGAAGGTGTTCTGGCATGAGGAGACGAATCGCTGGGCGATGATTATTGCCTGCGGCCAGACGGTATGTCTCTATCATTCTCCTAATCTGATTAACTGGACGTTTGGCAGCGAGTTTGGCGACGGAATCGGATCGCATGACGGCGTATGGGAATGCCCGGATCTGTTCAAGCTTGCCATCGACGGCGATGCTGCGAATTCGAAATGGGTCATGATCGTGAGCATCGGTGCGGATCCGGCTTTCGCGGAAGGATCTAGAACGCAGTATTTCACCGGAGACTTTGACGGAATGACCTTCACGCCTGATGCAGCATCCTCGGAAGTAAGATGGGTGGACCATGGACGCGACAACTATGCCGGTGTCACTTGGTCGGATGTTCCTGAATCGGATGGCAGACGTTTGATGATTGGCTGGATGAGCAATTGGCAATATGCCAATCAGACACCTACGGAGGGTTTCCGGGGAGCGATGACGATTGTACGGGAAATGTCGCTGGAAATGAGAGAGGGAGCTGTTACCCTGGTGCAGAAGCCGGCTGTAGAGCTGGAATCGATCAGGAAGCCCGTTCTTGCGCTGCAAGGAGCGACAGTTGCTGAAGCAGAGCAGGCGTTACAGAATTTGCAACTTGTCAGTTATGAAATTCATGCTGAGCTTTCAACGAATCATTCGTCCGGTTTTAGGATCCGGACCGGAGCGGCTAACGGGACGGTTGTTGGTTTCGATACCGCATCGGGGGGCATTTATGTCGATCGCACCAAGTCGGGCGAGCATAGCTTTCACCCGCTATTCCGCGGCATTCAGGCTGCGAAGATTATGTCTTCCGGCAGCAGCGTAGACCTCCGCATCTTTGTTGACGCGGCATCCGTAGAAGTGTTCGCCAATAAAGGGCAAGCCGTTATTACGGATCTTATTTATCCGGATGCGGATGCAACGGGGATCTCGTTCTTCTCGGAGCAAGACAATGCGGTTCTCTCTTCTTTGTGCATTTATGAGCTCATTCCGCATGCTGCGGGCAAGGCAGATTAAGCACAAACTTGGTGTGTATGACAACAAGAAGTAAGGGTAACCAGTACAGACCATGAACGGAGCAGCAGACAGGAGGGACACACGTTATGAAACTTGGTTTTATCGGATGTGGGGTCATTTCCACGGCGCATTTGGAAGGGCTTGAGGAGTTAAAGCGTGCAGGCAAGGAGTCGTTCGAGCTTACTGCCGTTTGCGATCTACGGCAGCAAAGGCTGCTTCCGCCCAGGCCGCCATGCGTCCCTTGAGAACGGACAAATCATGCCGATGGCTGGAATCATCGAACGTTATGCGCCGGATGTGGCGAAGAATCCATTCGCCCATTCCTATGCGGAGTTGCGGGAGGCGATCGTGGATGGCAAGCCGCCTATCTCAAGCGCTGAACGGGGGCTTGAAGCTCTGGGGGTCGTATTTGCCGCGCTGGAGTCGGCGACGATCGGCCAGCCAGTTGCGGTTCAGGATATCCTTCTTGGCCATAAACATGCCTATGAAGATGCAGTTCTAGAGGAAATGAAAACATGTAAAAGATAGTCTCGAAATTGGTGGAGGTTATGAAAAATGCGTTTAGGCGCAATCGAAGCAGGCGGAACCAAATTTGTATGCGGTATAGGAAATGAACACGGCGTCATCGAAGAAAGCGTGAGCTTTCCGACAGAGCAGCCAGAGGTGACGCTTGGCAAGGTGATTGACTATTTTCGGGAAAGCCAAGTTGAGGCCATTGGCATTGGCTCCTTCGGACCGATTGGACTTCATCCGGGCAGCCCTCTGTATGGCTTCGTGACGACAACGCCAAAGCCGGGCTGGGCGAACTGCGACTTCCTCGGGACCTTGAGGCAGGTGTTTCATGTTCCTTATGGCTGGGATACCGACGTTAATGCGGCTGCTTACGGGGAAGCGGTATGGGGTTCTGCGAAAGGGCTGCAGAGCTGTCTGTACTATACGGTCGGCACGGGCATTGGAATCGGGGTATACGCAGAAGGCCAATTGGTACATGGCCTTGTTCACCCGGAAGGAGGACATGTGCCGGTCAAGAGGCATCCGGAAGATAGCTTCCAGGGATTATGCCCTTATCATGGAGATTGCCTGGAGGGCATGGCGGCTGGTCCGGCTCTCGAGGCCCGTTGGGGGAAGAAGGGTTATGAGCTTCCGGCAGACCATGCTGCCTGGGAGAGAGAAGCCTATTATATCGCTCAATCCATTACCGGAGCTATTCTGATGCTCTCGCCGCAGAAGATTATACTCGGCGGCGGTGTGATGAAGCAGACGCATCTGTTCCCTCTTATCCGTGAAGCGGTGAAGCTTAATTTGAACGGCTACGTTAGCGCAGCTGAAATTACAGAACATATCGATAACTATATCGTCGCGCCGGGGCTAGGGGAGCAAGCCGGATTATGCGGAGCTCTGGCGCTTGGACTGCGGGCTTATCAGCAGGCACATGCGAAGGCTGGTGCGATTTAATAGACAAGGACAGCGGGATTTGCCGGAGGAGGTGCGGCAATCCCCCGGTTCTTTTTCGAGATGCGGGATTCAATAAGAAAAGAGGGATGATGATGAAGGCAAAGAGCAGATCAAAGAGTTGGGCGGTTGCGGCGGTACTCTCCTGTGTAATGGCCGTTGCTTCAGTCGCATCGGTAACGGCGAATCCGGAAACAGGCTGGACGGCTAAGGCAGCAGCGGATGCTGGCATACAGGCAGAGTCAGCTCCGGATACTCTTGTAAGCGCAACCAATGCTGATACGAATCTAACAAATTGGCAAGTGAAAGGAAGAGGCCATCTGGACAATACAGAGGAGGGCTTGCTGCTCACATCCGATCCGAAGGAAAATGTAATGGCGATATCCGGTGTCGTCGCGGATAATTTTGTCTACGAGGCGGATGTGAAAGTAACCGATATGAAGGCGGATGCCACGTTGGTATTCCGGTCCAATGAGGACGGCTGGGCTTCTTATATGCTGCAAATCGTACCTGCTGCTGGGCTTATTCGCCTGAGAGATGCGGCAAGCGACGCTGCATTGAAGGAAGAACGGCAAGTTGAACTCAAAGCAGGCGAAATCTATCATCTGAAAGTCATCGCAAGCGGAAGCAGCTTGAGGGTTTATTGGAATGGTCAATACAAGCCTGTTATAGACATTAATGATAACGCTTACAGTAAAGGTTTTCTTGGGTTGAATGTATGGGACGGCTCAGCCCTGTTTCAGAATATAAAAGTGAGCGAATTGAAGAGTAATCTGGGAACGGCTGCTTCTACCTCCGGCACTTGGGAGCCGGATTTGAAAGGCTGGCAAGGAATAGCCGAGGATAAAGCGGCGGTCCAGGTATATGGTAAACAAGCGGCTGACTTCGTATATGAAGGCGATATCGCCTTCGATGCCGGGCAGTCCGAGGCTGCTCTTGCTTTCCGAATGAATGAAGCCGGCACGCAGGGTTATTTGGCTGCATTATCAAAGGATAGCAACGGCGTCGTTGCACGTCTGATGAGAATGGATGGCAGCGTAATCGGTACTTCCGAGCAGGTGTATCCGACGCAGAATGGTACAAAGCATCATCTGGAGATTGCAGCCAGCGGCAGCCAAATTACCCTTTATGTAGACGGCTATGCGGATGCGGCTGTCCAAGCGATCGACAGCAGCTACCTGGAAGGGAATGCAGGGCTTGCCGTCCTGAAGGGCAGCGGTTATTTCCAGAATGTATATATGGTTACGGCCTCCGATTATTACACGGAAAATTACCGTCCGGATTATCATTATTCGCCGGCCCGAGGTTCAGCGAGCGATCCTAACGGGCTTGTCTATTACGAAGGGGAATACCATCTGTTTCATCAGGATGGGGGGACTTGGGCACATGCGGTCAGCGATGATCTGGTGCATTGGAAAAGGCTTCCGATAGCCTTGCCCTGGAATGATAACGGGCATGTCTGGTCCGGCTCGGCGGTTGCGGATCTGAATAATGCTTCCGGTCTGTTTACTGGCTCGGGGGGCAGCGGTCTGATTGCCTACTATACCTCCTATAATCCCGATGCGTATAACGGCAATCAGCGTATCGGACTTGCCTACAGTACCGATCAAGGACGAACTTGGCAATATTCGTCTGAGCATCCGATAGTAATTGAGAATCCGGGCAAGCAGGGGAATGACCCTGGCGGCTGGGATTTCCGCGATCCGAAGGTCGTCAGAGACGAGGCGAATCACCGGTGGATCATGGTCGTTTCCGGCGGCGATCACGTTCGCTTCTTCACCTCGACGAATTTGATCGACTGGACGCATACCGACAGCTTTGGATACGGCAGTTATGTGCGCGGCGGCGTATGGGAATGTCCGGATCTGTTCGAATTGCCGGTGGAAGGAACAGGAGAGAAGAAGTGGGTGCTGATGATCAGCACGGGTGCCAATCCTGCAACCGAAGGTTCCGATGCTGAATATTTCATCGGCCAACTGACGGCAGATGGCAAATATGTTAACGATAATGCGCCGGGAGAGGTGCTGAGGACCGATTTCGGCAAGGAATTCTACGCTTCGATGTCCTTCTCGGATCTGCCGGACAACCGGAGAATTATGCTCGCATGGATGACGAACTGGGACTATCCGTTCGCCTTTCCTACTGACGGATGGAAGGGCGAGCTTACTATTCCAAGAGAGTTAACGCTCCGGAAAACCGGTGCGGGAGTGCGGCTTGCGCAGGCTCCTGTTCAGGAGCTTCAGTCTTTACGCACGACGATGTATACGGCCCGTAATAAACGGGTAACGGCAGACAGTGAGAATCTTCTTAAGGACTTGTCGGCAGGAGCCTTTGAGATTGAAGCGGAGATTGAGATCACGGCTGGCAGCGCTGTGACGGAATTTGGCTTTAACGTAAGGGAAGGAGCCGGCAGCAACAAAACCGTTGCAGGCTATCGGATTGCGGATCATCAGATGTTCATAGACCGGAGCCATTCCGGCGTGACAGACTTCTCGGACAAGTTCTCGACTTATCAGGAGGCACCGCTCCAGCAGGCAGCAAAACGGGTGAAAATGAATATTTTTGTGGATGAATCCTCGATTGAGCTGTTTGGCAATGACGGGGAGGTTGTGTTCTCCGATGTTATTTTTCCCGATCCTGCAAGCCGCGGCATGAGTTTCTATACGAAGGGCGGGCCCGTTACCGTCGTATCGCTGAAGGTTCATGCCCTTGCGGATACCTGGAATGAGCGGAAGGACGCCGGTAGCCGAATTGTTATGGACACCAGCGACAAGGAGCTTGGCGTCGGTCAAAGCCAAACGTTATATGCATCGGTTGATTGTTTGAACTGCAACGGAAGCAAAGGTAAAAAGCAGCGGCTGAAATGGATATCCAGCAATTCAAGCGTAGTGCGCCTTAGTTCTTCAGAGCAAGGCAAAGCGACACTGATTGCGGGCAGCCCGGGAGAAGCTTTAATTAAAGTGTCGACCCAGGATGGAAAAGCTTACGCCAATACGTTGGTCCGGGTATATGACGGACAATTCGTTACGAATCTGACCGGCTGGAAGCCGGATCTGTCACTGCCCAGCTGGGTAGTTACGGAGGATGGTATCCGGGGCAGCTACTCCAGCGATGCGAATTATATCGCCCAAGAGACGGCAGGCAATTTCAGCTATGCGGCGGATATGAGACTTGGCGAGAATGGAGGAGCGGGTTCGATTCTGTTCCGTGCAAGCAGTGACGGACGCAGCGGTTATTACTTCAATCTGGATCCGAATATGAAAGCTTATCGGCTGTTCTATAAAGTAGACGGCGCTTTTGAAGACCGGATGGTGCTTGCGCGCGTACCTGCCTTTCTTCAGCGGGGCATAACTTATCATGTGAACATTGAAGCAAACGGTCCTCATATCATAATTTCCGTTAACGGACAAAGGATCATGGACGTTCAGGATGGAACCTTTGCAGAAGGACATTTTGGCGTGAATGTGTTTGGAGGACAAGCGTCCTATCAGAACGTTATGGCTGCTAATATAGAGGATGCCGATCTGACTTCCGTTGTCTTGACGAACGAAGCGACAGGCAAATCCATGTATGTAAAGGGTCAACAGAATGGAGAGCCGGTAACCATTCAGGCCGGGGGAACTTCTATATGGACGCTTGTACCAACAGGCGATGAACAGGGCTCCTATTCGATTCGGGCGGAAGGCGGAAAGACGCTTGATCTCAATACGGGACAAAATACCATACAGTTATACAGTTACCTCGGCTACAATAATCAGAGGTGGATCGTAAGTCCAAATGCGAATGGCACAGTTACGATCATATCCGTACACAATGGCAAGGCGCTTGAGGTATCGGAGGACGGTTCGGCACTTACGTTAAACGATGCACAAGCGGGACTGGCGCGGCAAGAGTGGAGAATGGAACGGAAATAGACTAATTAGTTGCGGATAAGGGAGGGAGGAAGCGATCATTGTGATCACTTCCTCCCTTTATTGTATTTAGTGATAAGCCGGCGTCTCGATGCCGCATGGTCCGCCGTCCGGATTTGCTTCCAGCGACAGCTCGGAGCCGTCCGCCTTGTAGAGCGGATTGTACCAATGCGAGATGGACATCGCGCTGCTGTTCGCGTAGTGGGAAATAAAAGCGCGGCGGAAGCGGTCTTTTGTTTTGTTCCGGTAAGAGCCGTGAATCAGATTGCCGTTAAAGAACAGGATATCGCCGGGCTCCATGATCGCTGCAACGGGCTTTTCCTCTTTTGGCGGCTTCACGTAATGGTTGGTGAACGATTCGTTCGAATCGGATTCTTCCGGGCATACAATTTCATACGTATTTGTTTTCGGAACAAGAAGCATACAGCCGTTTTCTTCGTCGCAGCGGTCGATAGCCGCCCATGCCGCAATGCAGTTGCCCGGCTCCACTTTCAGGTAGAAGTTATCCTGATGCAGCGCTTGACCGCGCGAGCCCGGAGGCTTGTAATAGAACATGCTTTGCGCTGCCAAAGCCTCTTCACCGTACAGATCGTGCATAATGTCGAGAACAACTGGATGCAGCATGTAATGCTTGCTCAGATCGTTGTAACGGTGAGGATGCATCACCCGCGGATAGCGGCGAAGCGGATCCTCCTGCTCTCCGTCCAGAGCCGGCTCGAAATAGCCGGGAATCGGGGTAAGGCTGATTTTATCGAACTCGGCCCGGATTTCCTCGATCTCTTCCTTGCTCCACACGCCCTTTACGATGACATAACCTTCCGTCTCGAACTGCTTCATCTGCTCCTCGGTGAGCACTTTAAGCGACTGGTTCATTTGTATGGCTCCTCTCCTTGTTGTGAGCTGCTTCTTGTCTCTAATTGTAGGGTGTTAAGGGAAAAGCTTGAAGTCGCGATTATGCTCAATACTGCTTGGATTCTGCTATTATGCTGGACGAATGAAGGCTGGCGCGATACCCTTAGGGTAATGAATCGGAGCGGGGTGGAAATGGTGGAGAAGGAATCGAAGAACGGCGTCGTTACGGGACATTTCTTGGAAAACGAATCCTATTGCATGGTACGTCCTGCCGGAAGGGAGGATTGGCTGCTCGTTTACACGCTGGATGGTCAGGGTTTTTTTCGAACGGCTGCGGGAGAGAAATTATGCAAGGCGGGGGAGCTGGTACTGCTCCGCAAAAGGGTTCCTCATACGTACGGTACCGTAAAGGGAGATACGTGGAACTTTATGTGGGCGCATTTCAATCGGCTCCCGGAGCTGTCCTTGCTTCCGGATGAAGAGGTGCTGCTCTGCCCGCTGCCTTCCAGCGAGCTGCAGCGAAGGGTGATCCGGATCTTCCGGTCGCTGCTGCATGACTCAAGGGCGCAGGGCGGGTTCTGGGAGGAGCTGTGCGATAATCAGCTAAGTGCTTTAATTCTGCTAATGGCCGGGCAGCTTGCGGACAAGCTGGATTACCGCGTCAGCCAGGTGATGCGGATTTTATCCGCGCAGATGCAGGAGCCGTTATCCATTAACGAGCTGGCAGCGCGCGTAGGACTGTCCGCATCCCGGCTGTCCCATCTATTCAAGTCGGAGACCGGCCGCTCCATTGTGGACATGCTAAACAATATGCGTCTCGAGCAGGCCGTTCTGCTTATGCTGCAGGCTGGCCGGACGGCCGGGGAAGCAGCCTTCGACGTTGGC
Organism: Paenibacillus glycanilyticus; assembly: GCF_051200795.1. Lineage (NCBI taxonomy): Bacteria > Bacillati > Bacillota > Bacilli > Caryophanales > Paenibacillaceae > Paenibacillus > Paenibacillus glycanilyticus. The sequence continues at coordinate 5,584,005 of NZ_CP195155.1, read as the reverse complement.
TTCCAGAGCTATAACCATTTTGCCGCCTTGTTCCGCAGGAGGTACGGCTGCGGTCCGGCGGAGTATAAACGGAAGGCGGAGTATACGTCTATATCCGAGACTTGAATTGGCTTGGCGTCAGGCCGACAAATTTCTTGAACTGCCGCATGAAATGCGTCTCATGCTCGTACCCGCAGCTTGCCGCGATAGCCGATACGGAGTGGGTGCTGTTCTTGAGCAAATATTTGGCGAGCTCCAGCCTGCCGTTAATCATATCGTTGACGACGGAGCAGCCGAAAATATCCTTATAGAGATGCTGGAAGTAAGACTTGCTGAGGTGCACGCGGTCAGCCAGCATCTCTACCGTAACATGGCTTTGCGGCGAGTTATAGAGCTCGTCCCGCAGCTCGGAGAACTGCCGGATATAACGGCCCGGCCGCTCGGGATGCTGGGAAAGCTGGTGCAGATTGCTCAGCTTCATCAGAAGCGCCCGGATATCCGTATCCAGAATTTGATCCCTCAAATGCCCGCCTTGCTTCTGAACCCGGTGGAGCTCCATAATGCTTCTCGAGATCAGCATCGGGTCAACGGCCGGGACGGGAGTATCCAGCGGAAAGTTCAGTTCGGCAAGCAAGCCCCTCAGCTCTTCTCCCCGGCAATGAAACCAGTCGTTTACGAAAGGCAGCTCAAACTGCATATAAGAATGCGGCGTATCCGGCTGGAACAGGATGAACGAATCGCTGTCCACAAGAATACGCAAGCCCCGTATGATAACCTCGGATTTCTTCTTGAACAGAACAAAAGCATAATCCCCCGAACCGTTAGGCCGGATAATCGAAATTCCGTGAGGATGGACAAACCGGTAGCCGCAGCTGTCTAATCGGATGATCGTCAGCAGCTCCTTTCTTCAAAAAAGCACGATAGGTCAGTTTTTTCTCATTATAGTGAATTGTAGGCGCTTTCTCAATCCCATACAATCTTTCATATAGAACTATTTATTATCGTCCTGTGCGCGGGTAGGAGCTGAAGCAAGCATGACAATCACAGAATCTGTCAGTAAAAGGGAACGGGGCGGCTGCAAGGGCTGCTCGGCCGATGTCAGAGTGACGGACGAGCAGATTCAGCGTCTGATCTCCAAGATCAAACCCGATGCCTGCGTAACGGACGAGCTGTACGCGAAGCGGCTTGCCGCATGCGAAGGCTGCGCAAGCATGGCTTACGATACGACCTGCATGCATTGCGGCTGTCTCGTGCAAGTGCGAGCCAAGCTGAAGGATAAAGGATGCCCGCATCCCCAGCAGGCGGTTCGGGCGTTATGGGAAGCGAGACATTTCTGAAGCGACGCTTACGAGGCAAGAATTATCACGAACAGCCATCCGGCTGTTTATGTAATCATTCTTTTTAGGAGGCTTTTTACAAATGAACAAAGCAGTTGTCCATGCAGACTGGTCGATCGGCACGATTAACAAGAATATCTATGGCCATTTCGCCGAGCATCTTGGCAGATGTATTTATGAAGGCTTGTGGGTAGGGGAAGATTCGGAAATTCCGAATACGGACGGTATCCGTAATGACGTTATCGAAGCGCTGCGCAATCTCAAGGTGCCTGTCCTGCGCTGGCCGGGCGGCTGTTTTGCCGACGAGTATCATTGGAAAGACGGCATCGGTCCCCGCGAGACTCGCAAGAGAATGGTCAATACGCACTGGGGCGGCGTTGTGGAAAATAACCATTTCGGCACGCACGAGTTCTTCCGCCTATGCGAGCTGATTGGCGCCGAGCCGTATATCTGCGGCAACGTGGGCAGCGGTTCGATTCAAGAAATGTCCGAATGGATGGAATACATGACGTTCGACGGCGATTCCCCGATGGCGAATCTGCGTCGGCAGAACGGCCGGGAAGAGCCTTGGAAGCTGAAATATTTTGGCGTGGGTAACGAGAACTGGGGCTGCGGCGGTGAAATGCTTCCAGAACATTACGCGGATCTGTACCGCAACTTCCAGACGTATGTCCGCCAATACGGCGATAACAAACTGTACAAAATCGCAGGCGGCGCCAACTCGAGCGATTACCGATGGACCGATGTGCTGATGAACAAAGCGGAGCGCTTTATGAGCGGTCTGAGCCTGCATCACTACACGGTTCCGGGAGAATGGGCCGACAAAGGCTCCGCAACGGAATTTGACGAGAACGACTGGTTCGTGACTATGAAAAAAGCCGAATTTATGGATGAGCTTCTGACTCGCCACAGCACGGTAATGGATCGTTACGACCCGAACAAACGCGTTGGCTTGATCGTTGACGAGTGGGGGACTTGGTTTAACGTGGAGCCGGGCACCAACCCGGGCTTCCTGTACCAGCAGAACACGATGCGCGACGCTCTTGTTGCCGCGATTAACCTGCATATTTTCCATAAGCATTGCGATCGCGTGCAGATGACCAACATTGCCCAAATGGTTAACGTTCTGCAGGCGGTGGTTCTGACGGAAGGGGACAAAATCCTGCTGACGCCTACGTACCATGTGCTTGAAATGTACAACGTCCACCAGGATGCCGAGGCACTGGCGATTCATGGCCAATTCGGCAAAGTAAATGCCGACGGCAAAGAGCTGGATCAAGTTGGCGTTACCGCTTCCAAGAAGGATGGCGTCATCCATGTCAGCCTATACAACCTGCACCCGTCCGAACAATCGGAGATCAACCTTGAGCTGCGCGGCGCCGAAGGCAGCTTCAACTGCACGGGCAGGCTGCTCGCAGCGGATGCGATTCAGGCGCATAACACCTTCGAGGAGCCTTCTAAGGTGAGCGTGAAGGCATTCTACGAAGCGAAGATCGAGAATGGCAAATTGAGCTTTAATCTGCCTGCCGCATCGGTAGTTACGCTTCGTTTGGAGCAATAATATACGTTTATGTCCAAAGCCGTTAGGTCCCTTTCGAGGGGCTTAACGGCTTTTGCTATTGGGTATGGGAGAGGGCTGTGGCTTAATGTTGCCTATGATGGATTTCCTCCAGTAAAATGGGATGTTTTACTTGCATAGTAGCGTCTACGCTGGATTTCATCCAGTGTATTCCTTCATTAAGGGGTTAATTGGCAGTTAGGCGTGCATTATGGTGCATGAAATCCAACGTAGATTGGAAAGTGAGGTCAAATGTGCAATTACGTTGGATGGGATCCAACGTAGCGAGGAGGTCCCATTGCTATGGCGCCCAAATGTGTTCAAATAGTGGGCTTGCAGAAGCTTAAGGTCCCTGAGGGACCTTAAGGCAGAAAAATTAGTCGGGGCTAGTCGGGTTAAGGTCCCTGAGGGACCTTAACTACTCAGAACAAGCGGCAAACAGCTTGCAAAATCCCCCACTCAGATGAAATTAGACCCTCGCAGGGTCTTATTCAGCAATAGTAGGATAATTTGAAATACGTTAAGACCCTGGCAGGGTCTTATTTGCCATCGCGTGTATCCAAACTGGCCTGATTAGAAGGCGTGCAGATGTAATAAGACCCTCGTAGGGTCTTATTCAGCAATAGTAGGGTAATTTGAAGCGTGATAAGACCCTTGCAGGGTCTTATTCGCAAGCGGGAGTGACGAAACTGACCTATTAAAGCTGCTCCTAAAGAAATAAGACCCCAGCAGGGTCTTATTCATTACCAGTAGAGTAACTTCAGCGAGAATAAGACCCCGGCAGGGTCTTATTCCTGCACATCCAACCACTAGCCTCTCAAATTGCTGCCCGTCGTAATCGTGAGGTCCCGAAAGTTCTCGACGGAGGCCCCTTTTTCGTAGAAATGAGGGACGTTGTCCTGGATGCCTTGGCGCGTATAGAACGGATCATCGGCGGCGAGCGGGAAAGTAACTTTTTCCCCGGTGCTGGCGGATTTGTAAATGCCAAGAATCAGCTCGAGCGTCGCGCGTCCGCTATGTCCGTCAATCAACAGAGATTCCCGGCCTTCAATCGCGGACAATACGTTGTTGATCTGTCCGACATGCCCTTCGTAGGTTACCTCCGGCAGGTTGTCGTAGTAGGCTTGAATTTCGGAGGAGAGAGCCGTGTTCGGCGTCGGGAAGCCGTTATCCATGGAGCTGGAGGTGACAAGCTTCCATGGCGCGGAAATCCGTGCTGCTTTGCCTTGGAAAATAAGCTGCTGCTCTTCGCCGTGATGGACGACGGAGCTCGTGATTTGGCCAAGGCCGCCGCCCGCGAATTTCAGCATCGCAATCGACAGGTCCTCCACTTCCGCGTTATCATGCGACGTATTGCTCATGAATGCCTGCAGCTCGGCTGGCCGGCCCATCATCCAGAGCAGCGCGTCGATATGATGGACGGCATGGTTCAGCGTGCAGCCGCCGCCTTCCTTCTCCCACGTGCCGCGCCACCACAGGTCATAGTAGCAGTGACCGCGCCACCAGAAGGAGTCGACCTGCGAGTGGACAACCGGGCCGATCAGCCCGCTGTCGAGCACTCCCTTAAGCTTCATCATCGGCGTGCGGAAGCGGTTCTGGGCAACGATAGACAGGAGCTTGCCGCTCTCCTCGGCCGCCCGGTTCATGGCATCGCATTCTTCGAGCGAGGAGGCCATCGGCTTTTCGACCAGGACATGCTTGCCCGCACGGAGGAAGTCAACGGCAATCTCGGCATGCGTGTAAGGGGGCGTGCAAACGGAGACGAGATCGATATCCTGCCCCAGCAGCTCCTTGTAATCGCTGTATGCCTTGGCCTCCGTAAGTCCACATTGGGCAATGCGGCTCTCGGCTTTGTCTAAGTAAATATCCGTAACGGCAACAATCCGGCATCTGTCCGAAAATTTCTGATAAGCGTCGATATGGGCTCTGCTGATGGCCCCGGATCCAATAATCGCTACTTTAAGCATCGTGAAATCCTCTCCTATTCCATGCGAACCGCAAGATTTTGGGCTAATACGCTAAGCTCGGCAACCTTGAAAGCATGCTCTTGAGTCATGGCATTTTCCGTACGGTGGATGCAGTCGAGAATAAGCTGACCGAAGAACGGGTAACCAACTTGACCTTTCACGGAAAAATGAAACTCTCCCTCTTGGTTAGCCATGTATACCTGATCGCCTTCGGGACTCTTGGCAAGATCCACGTATTTGCGGACTTCGATATAACCTTCCGTGCCAAGGATAAGCGTCCGCCCGTCGCCCCAAGTGCTCAGCCCGTCAGGCGTCAGCCAGTCCACCCGGAAGTACGCCGCCGCGCCGTTATCGCCCGTCAGCATCACATCGCCGTAATCCTCCAGCTCCGGATAGTCCTTATGATGGTAGTTGGCGATCCGGGACTGTACGACCTGCGCATCCTTAGCTCCCGTATAGGACAGGAACTGCTCGATTTGATGGCTGCCGATATCGCAAATAATGCCGCCGTATTTCTCCCGTTCGAAGAACCATTCCGGTCTGGATTTCGCATTCGTCCGATGCGGTCCCCAGCCCATAACCTGCACGACCCGTCCGATTGCTCCCTGCTCGATCAGTTGGCCGGCGAATAAAGCTCCTTCGTTATGGAGCCTTTCGCCGTAGTAAACCATGTATTTGCGTCCGGTCTCGGCGGAAACCCGCTTGGCGTCTTCCAATTGCTCCAGCGTTGTGAGCGGAGCTTTGTCCGTAAAATAATCCTTGCCCGCCCGCATCACCCGAAGGCCAAGCGCGCAGCGTTCCGAAGTAATAGCCGCGGAAGCAACCAGTTGAATACGGGAATCGGCGAAAATTTCCTCCTCGGAAGCAGCAACCTTAACCTGAGGGTAGCTCTTGACGAACCGGGCAACCTTCTCCGGATCCGGATCGTACACGTATACAAGCTCGCCGCCTGCTTCAATCAATCCGTTGCACATGCCGAAGACATGCCCGTGGTCCAGCGCGATTGCCGCGAATTGAAACTCCCCAGGCGATACGACCGGATTGGGTTTGCCTTGCGGCGCATAATTCATGCCATCTGATTTATTCAAGCGAGAAACATCTCCTTTAGTGGAATTGCTTCTAGGATATATGGAAAAAGACATCCTTTGTCGCTCGATTTTGCGGTAAAATGTTTATATCTTGCGGTTATCTTGAGAGGGTGGGAATCGAATGGTTCAAGCAAAGAGATTATTCGAATACGAGTACCGCAGAACGTCGAGGGACTATTTCCGCGAAGTGTTTCATGCCCATTCCCAGATGGAGCTTACGTATGTGCATGAGGGCCGGGGGCTGCTCATTATCGACGGAAAATCGTATTCGATTGAGCCCAATACGCTGCTGGTTTTCCCGCCGCTGCAGATGCACCGGATTCAGATTCAGGTGACGGAGGCGGAGCCATTCATCCGCAGCGTGCTGCTGTTCGAGCCGGCTGTGCTGCATGGGTATTTGAATGATTTTCCGAGTTTAAAAAGCTTCTTCCAGCGCTTAATGCTGCAGCAGGCGAATGTGCATCCGGTGAACGCAATGCCGGAGAGCGAGCCGTTTGTCGCATTGCTCAGGCAGTTCAGTCTAACGATGGGCGGCAAGAGAGAGGCGGATTTCGAGGAAAACATGGGCGTCTTCCTGCTCAGCCTTGTGCATCAGTTAAAGCAAAGCCCGGACGGGGAATCGGCTTATCTGAAGAAGCATAATCTTCATGTGGAAGAAATTATCGGGTGGATAGAGAAGCGTTATATGGAGCCGTTCCGGCTGGAGGACCTGGCAGGCGAGCTTCATTTGTCGCCTTATCATGTGGCTCACCTGTTCAAGGAGTCGACCGGCACAACGATTGTGGCCTATACTCAGGCGACGCGGATCCGGCATGCCTGCTCGCTGCTTCGCAAGACATCCTTGCCGTTATCGGAAATCGGCTACAGGGTAGGAATTGCGAACCCCTCGTATTTCAGTAAAATTTTCCGCCAGATCATGGGCGTGGCTCCGCTGACGTATAGGCAGCATCTGATCAAATAATGAGGTGAAACGATGATTCTTTTTCAAGGGAAAGAGGTCGGTCTCCGCACGCTTGAATCGGAGGATGCGGGACTGCTGGTTCGTTGGCTGAGCGATCCGGTGGTGCTGGAATTTTACGAGGGCAGGGACAGGCCGCTTGACGTGGAACTGGTCCGGAAGCATTTTTACGAGGACCGGGAAGAGATCATACCTTGCATTATTCAATATAACGGTGCCGACATCGGCTATCTGCAATTCTATGAGATTCAGGAAGAGGAAAGGGAGATTTACGGACTCTCGGATGAAGCAGGCAGCATCTATGGCATGGATCAATTCATCGGCGAGTCACGATATTGGAACAAGGGGATCGGCACGGAGCTGATTAAAGAAACGTTGAGTTATTTGGTTAACGACCGGGGAGTGCGGAAGATCGTCATGGACCCGCAGGCCTGGAATACAAGAGCGCTAAGAGTGTATGAGAAGTGCGGCTTTAAGAAGGTGAAGCTGCTGGAGAAGCATGAGTGGCATGAGGGGGAATACCGGGATTGCTGGCTGATCGCATACGACGCGGTGAAGGCGCTGTCAAATGACCTGCTATGACCACATAGCTCTGCGGGGTTTCATACACATAAGAATTGATTATTATCAAAGCTTGTCATTCTAATTATTTTCCAATGTCGAGATTGAGAATCATTATTGACATCAACCCTCTAAGTACGTAATATTGAATGTGGAAAGTTTATTGATAACGTTTCTCATTTGATATCGGGGTGGATGAATGAAGTTTAAATTTACTGTTCTCATTTTTATTTGTATGCTTCTATTGCCATCCGGAGTATTTGCAGATCAAGCATCTGATGCATTAACGGACGCAAATAATCATGTTATAAACGCTGCAGAATCGGCCAAGAAAAATGATTTTGTTCTTGCCAAGCAGCAATATGATCAATTTAACAAAAGCTGGTACGTCTTTGAACAGGATATAAAATCCAAATCTAAAGGTGCCTACCGCAGTATTGAAGAAACAATGGGTGAAGTACAATATGCCTTTGCCAAGAATCCGATTTCTAAAGATCAAGTCGTTCTAAGCCTTAACAAACTAATAAGCATCAATCAAAAAGTTATAACTGGTGATTTTTCTTCCTTTACAGAGCCTGCCTCTTCCGGGAATGCAACGATTAAAGATATTCTCCAACTGCTCGACCAAGCAAATGCGGCTCTAGCCCAAAATGATGTGGAGACGGCGAAAGCCAAGATCGAGGCGTTTCGTAATTCATGGCTGGATGTCGAGGGTATCGTCCTCACGCAGTCCTCTAAAATTTATGGGGATGCGGAACGGGATATGGTATCCTCGTACGCCTTGCTTACTTCAAATCCTCCCCAAATCACGAAGTCCGCACAGACACTGAAGGACATGCGCGATTATCTGGCACCGCTGGCCAATAAAACCGGCTACGGGATGGTTGATGTCATCACAATCCTGCTTCGCGAAGGACTTGAGGCACTTCTGGTAATCGTCGCTCTTCTTGGATTCTTGAAGAAATCAGGCCATGGAGAGAAGAAGAACTGGATCTGGTATGGTCTAGGGGCAGGCGCACTGGTTAGCGTTATTCTAGGCGTCGTTGTCCAGCAACTGTTCGCTAAGGGTACGTTTGGTAACAATAACTTCTTGATCGCAGGCTGTACCGGACTATTTGCTGCGGTCATGCTTATTTATATGAGCTATTGGCTGCACAGCAAATCAAGCCTTTCCAACTGGAGAGCTTATATTAATGGCAAAAGCACCAAGGCGCTTGCTTCCGGAAGCTTATGGTCGCTTGCCATTCTCTCCTTCCTTGCTGTCTTTCGAGAGGGAACGGAAACCGTGCTCTTCTTTATCGGCATGGCTTCCTCCATTAGCCTGGTTAGTTTATTATCGGGTATTGCAATCGGGCTCTTAATTTTGATTGTTGTTGCCTTCTTGATTATAAAAGTTGGCGTGAAAATTCCGATGAGACCTTTTTTCCTCATCTCCAGCATTCTAGTATTTTACTTATGCTTCAAGTTTCTTGGCATGGGAATCCACGGACTGCAATTAGCAGGCGTATTGAAAGCTACGCATTCCGACAGTCTCCCGGTGGGCGATGTATTTGGCCTTTATCCAACTTGGGAAAATATCATTCCTCAAGGTTTCCTTCTGCTGGCTGCAATCCTTGTCGTTGTCTATAAACGAGTAAAAGAGTTAAAGATTCAACAGCAGACAAATATAAATCATATTTAATCGGGGGTTATTCATTTGAAAACGTTAAAAGGGTTAACAGTACTAATAAGTTTGGTTCTTGTTCTTGCAGCATGTTCGTCGAATTCGTCGAATTCGAGTTCTACCACAGACGGCGCAAAGAAAATGCAGGATACTTTAACGGAGATGCAGAAGAACGTTGAGGCGAACGATGCCGCAAAAGCAGCAAAGAACGCTGAAGAGCTTGAGTCGAGTTGGGAGAAGTTTGAAGATGATGTAAAGGCCAATCAAGCCGATGTATACGGTAAAGTTGAAGATCCATTGGGCGCGATTCAAACCGGAGTTAAAGAAACTCCGCTGGACCAAGCCGTACTTAAAGAACAAATCGTCAAATTAAATGACGCCCTTAAAGAAATTAAATAATCAAAAAGGAGCCGGTTCCCGGCTCCTTTTTTGCGTAATGGCTATAAATCTCCCCGATTCAATAGTCCATTATGCGCAAACGGTTGCTCATAATTTTATCGTTTCTGTCGAATAGTAAATTTCTTCTAACGGATTATTGACTGTAAAGCGTTTTCATAATAGGATGAGGGTAATGAACTTAAGCTGATAAATGCCTAATTTAAGGGCAATGCCTTCCGGTCTTTACTGCAAAAGCCGGAACAACCCCGCTATCTCTTCTAACCCAAGGGATAGCTTTTTTTATCAGCGGAAAGGAGCTTTTTTGCGTCTTGTTGTGCAATCGTTTGCCTAATTTAAAGGTACTAGGGAGGATTACGCGCATATGATGAAGCATGTGAGGAGCAGAAAACAGACAAGAGTATGGTCGCTGCTGCTGGCGATCATGATGGTTATTCAGGTGGTGGGGCTGATGCCCAAGCAGGTTCAAGCAAGCGCTGTCAGCGGAACCTATGCGGAGGGTAGCACGATTCATTTTGTTCTGCCGAAATCATCGGTCGGCATTACGGCCAAAGGCGATTTCAACGACTGGAGCGATCCGGCCGTAACGCTGACCGATGGGGACGGTGACGGTACGTACACGGCAGAGGTGACGGGCGATGCGCCTAACAAGGCCTATGGCTACAAGTTTCTGGTGAACGGCAACTGGCTGGATAATCCGAACCTGAGCGTGACTTCGGACGAGAACAGCAAGATTCATCTAAGCTATACTCCGCATTTCAAGGTGGCGGGAAGCTTTGACGCGAATGCTTTTGACGATCAGCATGAAATGGTGCTAAGCGAGGGTAATTATACTTTTGCGGCTGAATCGCTAGCGGACGGGACTTATACGTATAAATTTATTTCGGCGGCTGACGGGCTGCCAAGCATTTGGTTCCAGGATCCTACGAATTCGGAAACGTCGAACGGAAACAGCAAGATTCTAGTTGGCGAACCTCCGGCAAACGCACCGGCCCGGGATGTATTCGCGAACCAGCCGGGAGGCAGCGCCAAATGGGTGGTTGCCGGTTCCTTCCAAGGGTGGAATAACGCTTCGGCGGATACGCTCATGAGCCATCTCGTTGGCGAGTTTTACGCTTATTCGACCGTGCTGGACGCGGGCCATTACGAGTTCAAGCTGGTCCGACAAGGTACATGGGACGGTTATTCGGACAACGGCAATAACTTTGCTTTTGACCTGGCGGCTCCATCGAAAGTGAATTTCTATGTCAATGACGAGCTTGGCAAAGTTCGGATCAGCGTGCCGGGAGCAAGCGGCATTCCGCAATACACGCCTGTTCTTGACGCTGCGGAATGGCCGCGGCTTGTTGGAGACATTCAGACGCAGTTCGGCGAGGGCGCATGGGCGCCAGATCAAGCGAAGCAGCTCTTTGTCGATTACAACTTTGACGGCTCGGTCTATAAGCTTCAGCGTACGCTGCCTGCAGGCCGTTATGAGATGAAGGTTGTTCAGGGCGACGATTGGTCGGCGAATAATTACGGATCGGGCAACGACAATTTTATTTTGACGACACTGGATCCGGCCGACATCACGTTCAGCACCGTGCCTGCGGAGCGGACGATCGTGACGAATTACAAGCCGGCGGACAGCCAGTTTGACGGGATGATCAAGCGCGACAAGCTGCTGTTTGATTCCCGGTCGGTTACTTACAAGAAGCCTTTTGGCGCGATAAAAGAAGGCGTAGAGGATGTAACGCTCCGCATCGCGACGGAAGCGGGCGACGCGCAGGTTGTACGGGTAGAGCTGAGCAACCCGGAAGGGCTTGCTTCGGCCTTTGATATGCACAAAGCGACTTCCTTTGACGACAAGGATTATTGGGAAGTGACGATTCCGGGCTCGACGTTCAAGGGCATCGGGGTATGGGGCTACAAATTTATTCTGATCGACGGGACGGCGAAGGTGGAATACGGCGATGACGGTTCGCACGGCGGTACCGGCACAACGGCGGATGAAGGCGTGCTGCCTTACGATCTGACCGTTTACGATAAAGATTTTACGACGCCGGATTGGATGAAAAATGCGGTCGTGTATCAGATTTTCCCCGACCGGTTCTATGACGGCAACAAAGACAATAACCGGGCGAAGACGGAGGATGGCTACCGCGGTCCCGCCGATGGGGATGGCGCAACGGCCGGCGTGACCTCGAAGGGCGGCTATGAGCTGCAATATTTTGACGGCGGAGTGGCCAATGATCCAACGCCGGATCAGGTAGACGGAACCTGGTCGACCGTGCCGGAAAATCCGGACCGGATCTCGCCGGAGCAAAAGCCATACTTCCCGGATGCGAAATCGGACGGCGTATGGACGAACGAGTTCTACGGCGGCGATATTCAAGGGGCTTCGCAGAAGCTTGATTACCTGAAGTCCATTGGCGTAAACGTCATCTACTTCAACCCGGTTGCCTGGGCAGGCTCGAACCATAAGTACGATGCGACCGACTACGAGCATCTGGATCCGATGTTTGGCGAGCCGGTGTACAATACGCCCGGCGATCCAAGCTCAGGGCTGGATTACGAAGCGACGAGGGTAGCTTCCGACCGCATTTTCACCGAATTTGCGAAAAAAGCCCATCAAATGGGGATTATGCTCATTGTTGACGGCGTGTTTAACCATGTCGGCGATGATTCGATTTATTTTGACCGCTATGAGAAATACCCGGAGATCGGAGCTTACGAGTTCTGGGCAAAAGTGTACGACAAAGTAAATGACAATGGCTTGGCGCTTGATGCTGCGAAACAGCAGGTCATTGATTCCTTTACCGCCCAGATCAATCCGGCTACGGGCAAGCATTACGCGTATCCGGACGATTTTGATTTTACAACCTGGTTTACGGTAACCAATGAAAAGGTAGACGGCCATTACAAATACGAAGGCTGGTGGGGTTACGATTCCTTGCCTGTCATTGATGCGCCGACGCCTGCAGCCGGTGATACGGAAGGCCTTCCGGGCAACCATGAATGGAACGTTCAAGGTTACCGAGACCTCGTTATCGGCCATAATCTGACCGGCAAGACGGACGAAGAAGCTTCAGCGATGATGCAGAAGGCGAATTCGCAGCGCTGGGGCTGGATGGGGGCAAACGGCTGGCGGCTCGACGTTGCGCCGGATGTATCCGCGGGCACCTGGCAGAAGTTCCGCGAAGCGGTGAAGTCGACGGAAGGCCGCAAGGACAGCAATGGCGAGACTATTCCGGAGCCGATTATTCTGGGCGAAGAGTGGGGCGTAGCTACGCGGTTCCTGCTTGGGGACCAATTCGATTCGGTGATGAACTACCGTTTCCGCGGCGCGCTGCAAAGCTTTATCCTTGGCGGCAACGCCCAGCAGTTTAACGATGCGCTGGAGTCGATCCGCGAGGATTATCCGGCCGAGGCTTGGGAAGTAATGCTCAATCTGGTCGATTCCCATGATACGATCCGTTCAATAACGAAATACGATAAGCCGGAGTGGGAAGAGGAGCATTTGGCGATCGCGCCCGAGGCTTCGGACAAAGCGCTGAAGATGCAGGCGCTGACGGCCATTTTCCAAATGGGTTATCCGGGTGCGCCAACGATTTATTACGGGGATGAGGTTGGTCTTGCCGGTACGAAAGATCCCGACTCCCGCCGTACGTTCCCTTGGGAGCGCGTATCGGAATCCGGCGGAGAGTATACCGGGGTTGGGAAATATGCTTCTCTGTTCGACACGTATAAAAAGGCAGGCACCGTGCGCGAGAACAATGAAGTGTTCCGTACAGGTGAGCTGAAGACGGCTTATAATACGGGCGATGTCATTGCTTATGCACGGAAAACGGGCAGCCAAGGCGGCCTTGTCGTGGTGAACCGGGGCTCCTCGGATGCGTCCATTCAAGCGGATGTGGCAGGCTTCCTGCCGGAAGGACTGACGCTGAAAGACCAGCTTGGCAGCAATGTAGAAGCATCCGTTGCCGGCGGCAAAGTGACGCTGACGGTAAAAGCGATGAGCGGTCTCATGATGACGTCGACCTCGGAGCTGGTCCAGGTTCCGCAGGTGTTGAATATCCATGCGACCGGCGGCAACGGGCAGGTGGCTTTGACTTGGGATGCGGTAGCCGGCGCTTCCGGCTATAACGTATACCGCGCGGCGATTGAAGGAGGGCAGCTGCAGTTGGCAGGACAGCCGGCAGAAGCAATCTGGACCGATACGAATGTCGTGAACGGCAAAAAATATTACTACACGGTGACGGCCGTGACGAAAGACGGTGAAAGCCCGCTCAGCGAATACGGCTCGGCTACGCCATCGTTCTCGGTCAGCAGCGTGGAAATTACAAAACAGTCGGAGGAAGTAACGCTTGGCGTTGGCCATAAGACGACAGATATTGAAGTAACGATTGATATTCCCGGTCTGACGGACAACGCGGCTTATGCTGGCAAAGAAGCGCCAAACGTCATTGGACGCCTTGCGTTCTATAAAGAGGGCGCAGGCAAAGCGACGGCTGAGGATACCAAGCTTCGCTATAAATCCGATACGGAAGACGGTGGAAAGGTATACTGGGCTGCTTTTGAACCAACGGAAGCGGGCACGTATCATTATTTTGCGAGGGTATCTACGGATAACGGCGAGTCGTATACCGAATCGGCTAAGGCAGCGGTGCTTGTTCAGGCAGACAGCTCGGATACCGAGGCTCCGAAGGCTCCGGTGCTTGCGGAGATTGCGGTGGAATCCAACCGCGCGCTGCTGAACTGGACGGAGGATTCCGAGGAAACCACGGTGGATCATTACGAGATTTTCCGCAAGACGGCGGATTCGGGATTTGTGAAGATTGCAACGGCGGCCAAAACAGCGGTGTCTTATGCGGACTTTACGGTCAGCAACGATACGGCTTATACGTACAAGGTAGCTGCCGTAGACAACGCGTATAACCGGGCTTACTCGGGCGAGCAATCGGTGACGCCAAAGCTTGTTATGGTTGATGTGAAGCTCCGCGTTCATTTGCCTAGCTATACGCCGGTTCAAGACGATATTTACTTGGCGGGCGATCTGAACGGCTGGAATTCGGCAGGCAACAAGCTGTCCGTTCCAAGCGGTGCCACAACCCGCGATGTGGTGGAATACAGCTTCAAAATGATGGCGGGCAAGTCCATTCAATACAAATATACCCGCGGCACCTGGGCAACGGAGGCATTTACCTCGCATGCCCGGCTGGCAAGCGATACCGTGGATGCCGGCAACTATGCGTACTCCTCGACGGATACGAATATGAGGCTGACGATTAAGAACCAGGGCGGCAATACGATGGTTGTCGACGATTACGTCCTGCGCTGGGTGGATATGCCGATGATCTTGACGATGCCGCGTATCTCTTACGGCGAGAATTTCTCGTACAATACCAAGGAAGAGTCGTTTACGCTGCGTGCAAATGTGCCTTATGGCGTGGACTTTACGATCAACGATCAGCCGCTGGCTGACGGTGCAATGGATGCTTACGGCAACGTGTATGCGGAAAATATTCCGCTTGAGCCGGGGGAGAACCGTTTTACGCTTCACATTGAACCAAGCGCCGAGACGCTGGCGCAGGATTGGTACACGGATAAAGGCCGCGCTTCGCAAGCGACCAAAACGATGGAGCTTGTGATTACGAGAGACGGCGGCGATAGCGGAAACGGCAATGGTAACGGCAACGGAAATGGCAGTGGCAGCAGCGGCGGCGGAGTGACGCCGGGCAGCTCTTCGGTGACGGTGACCGAACAGCAGCTGAAGGATGCGGTGAAGCAAGCCGGCGACAGTAAAGTGACCGTTGCGGTTGAGGGTAAAACGGAAGTACTCCTGCCGGTGGGGGCTGCTGAGCTGTTGGGCAGCAAGCCGCTGGAGCTGAAGCAAGGAGATCTGACGCTGCTCATCCCAAGCGCGATGCTGCAAGAGCTGGTGAAGAAAGCGGGAGGCTCTGCGTCGAGTGCTGCTTCGCATATTGTCCTGCAGCTTAAGCCGCTTGATGCAGCGGCGCAGCAGGACTTGCTGAAAAAAGCTGCTGCGTCAGACGGTGCGGAGCTAAGCCAGGCTTCTTCCGTAATTGATTTCCGCCTGGCGCTAGTGGATGGCAATGGCAAGGAAGCGGCGGTATTAAGCAAGTTTGACGAAACGCTGAAGCTTACATTTAAGCTGGATAGCGAAGCAAACAAAAAGCTGACCGGTATTTACTATGTGGCAGACGACGGCAAGCTGGAGTATGTCGGAGGAACGTTAAATGCAGACGGTACAATGACGGCAAATATTCAGCATTTCTCCAAGTATGCGGCATTGGAGTATGCGAAGACCTTTGGAGATGTTCCTGTGACTCATTGGGCATGGGAAATGATCAGAGAACTTGCATCTAAACATGTTATAACTGGCGTAACGGCCGGCCGATTTGAGCCGGAACGCAGCGTGACACGTGCTGAATTTGCTGCTCTGCTTGTTCGGGCAATGAGCCTGCAGGCGACCAAGCCGGCTGGCTTCGCGGATGTAGCAGCCAGCAGCTGGTATGCCGATAGCGTTGCAGCGGCGGCAGAAGCGGGCATAATCAAAGGGCGAACCGCTACAACCTTTGAGCCAAACGCAGTCATTACGCGCGAAGAGATGGCCGTTATGCTCATGCGCGCGTACGAAGCGAAAAGCGGCAAGAAAGTAGAGAGCAGCGTGGAGGGCAATACGGAAGGCAACACCTTCAACGATTCCGCCGCTATCCATGACTGGGCAAAAGCGTCCATTGATGCAGCCGTAAAGCTTGGCTTCATCAACGGCAAGGGCCAAGGCAAATTCGACCCGCAAGGCAACACTACCCGTGCCGAAAGCGCGAAGGTGATTTACAAGCTGCTAGGATTATAGCAGACGGAAAGCTGTCCCATATGGGGCAGCTTTTTCTGCGTCTTCATGGTGGAGCTGGGGCAATAGCAGGCAAAAAGCCTGCTGCTCTAAGTTCAAAATAAGAGGAAAACCCCGACTTGCAGAGGGGATGAGCTGGGATAGCCGTATGCGAGGTTCTACCTCACATACGGATTCTGCCGGATCATCTGCACGAGGTTCATCGCCGAGGCGGGGAGCGGCTCGTTTTTGCGGGTGCAGATGGCGATGGTGTTCTTGAGCTCGATCCCTTCGACATAGACGCGGGCGAGCTCGCCGCGTTCGACGTAATCGCGGACGACGAGGGAGGAGACGAAGTTGGCGCCGTAGCCTGCGATCACGGCAGTGATTGCTTCATGCAATCCGTTGAATTGCAGGGAGATAGTCGGAACGGCGGAATTGTAGGTGCGGCATAAGGACAGCAGGCGTTCGCGTGTCGAACTGCCTTCCTCGCGCATGACAAATGGCTCCTTCATCATCTCGGACAGCGTAACCTGCTGATTGGCATACCGGTGGCCTGGCGCTACAACAAACCATAATTCATCCTGAAACAATTCTTCTGTCTGAATCGTGTCCGGATAATTCTCGGCCATTCCGCCAAATATGGCGATATCGGCTTCGACGTCCAGCAGCTGCTGTAAGGCCCCGCTTGAGTTGGTTGTCGTGATATTCATTTCAACCTGCTCGAACTGCTGCTTGAACTTGGCGATCCAAGCAGGAATAAGGAAGTGGGCAGGCAAATAGGTAGCGGCAAGCCGGATGCTGCCGATGGTGCCGCTGCGGTAGTTCACGGCAAATTGCTCGATCTGATGCTCCACGGCAAACAGTCTTTTAGCCAGCACGGAAAGCTCCTCGCCTGCATCGGTTAACGCGATTCCTCTACCTTGAGGCTTGAAGAGATCGAGCATCAGCTCTTTCTCAAACTTCTTAATCTGGGCCGTAATCGCAGGCTGACTGATGTTCAGCAGCTCGGATGCGCGGGTTACGCTCCCCGCTGCGGCAATCGTATGAAACAATCGCAAGGCATGCAAATTCAAAACGCGGCTCCTCCAATCAATCTATATATGAAATATATAAGTTCAGTAAAAACATATATTATTCTTATCATTATAACTCGCTTACTATGGAATCAGAAAGTCAATTCAAAGCGAGGAGAAGTGATTATGATGAGTACATTGCACACTTGGGAAAAAGTTGATGCCTACCTGACGGAGCAGCTCATTCAGCAGGATTCCATTCTGGAGCAGGTGCTGGCAAACAACAAGCAGGCCGATCTGCCCGCCATCGACGTGGCGCCGAATCAAGGGAAACTGCTCAGCCTTTATGCTCAGATGATTGGCGCGGAACGGATATTGGAGATTGGTACGCTTGGCGGCTACAGCACGATCTGGATGGCAAGGGCACTGCCGGAGCACGGAAAGCTGATCACGCTGGAGCTTGATCCCCATCATGCGGTTGTCGCCGGTCAAAATATCGCATTAGCCGGACTTAGCCAAAAGGTAGAGATAAGGGTCGGTGAAGCGCTGGAGCAATTAGCAAAGCTGGAGGAGGAAGGGGCGGTGCCTTTTGACCTCATTTTCATTGATGCCGACAAACCGAATAACCCCCATTATCTGCAATGGGCGCTGCGCTTCTCCCGTCCCGGCACGGTTATCGTTGGCGACAATGTCGTTCGCGAGGGAGAGGTGACAAACAGACACAGCACGGATCCCCGCGTTCAAGGCGTACGCAAATTCATGGAACTTCTGGCTGAGGATCCGCGAATGACGGCAACGGCTATCCAGACGGTTGGAGCCAAAGGCTATGACGGCTTTGCGTTGGGCATCGTCAAGAGCTAATTA
The DNA here is from genome assembly GCF_051200795.1 of Paenibacillus glycanilyticus. NCBI lineage: Bacteria > Bacillati > Bacillota > Bacilli > Caryophanales > Paenibacillaceae > Paenibacillus > Paenibacillus glycanilyticus. Next base: position 5,565,783 of record NZ_CP195155.1, on the reverse strand, counting down.
ATCTTCCCCGATTTGGATGTGCCCTTCTCTTTCCGGTACAATGGAAGAAACGAAACCGAAGGAGTGGATGCAAGAATGGATCACTTCCGTGCTTTAGTAGCGGATAACAATGGGGAAGAAGCGCCAAAGCTAACGATTAAAAATATGACTACCGCCGATCTGCCCGAAGGAGAAGTAACCGTTCGAGTCGCCTACTCCAGCGTGAACTATAAAGACGGGATGGTTGGAATTTGGGGGCGAATGATAAAAAGCTATCCGCATATCCCGGGCATCGACCTTTCCGGCACCGTAACCGAATCTACGGATTCGCGTTATAAGCCGGGGGATGAAGTCATCGTAACAAGCTATGGTCTTGGCGTAACGCATTATGGGGGATACAGCGAGCTGGCACGGGTTCCCGCAAGCTGGGTTGTTCCTTTGCCAACCGGGCTTACGCAACGCGAGGCCATGATCCTGGGAACGGCGGGCTTTACGGCGGCGTTATCCGTTCAGCGGCTAGAGGATAACGGACTAACACCGGAGAAAGGTCCGGTCGTTGTCGCAGGTGCAAGCGGCGGGGTAGGCAGCGTTGCCGTCAACATACTTGCCAAACGGGGTTACGAGGTAACGGCCAGCACGGGAAGACTCAGCGAAGAGGCTTACTTGAAGGAGCTTGGCGCCAAGCATGTCATTCACAGGGATGAACTGACGGAAATGGAACAGAGGCCGATCCGGCGACCGCTCTGGGCGGCTGCGGTGGATCCGGTTGGGGGGAAAACACTTTCCTACCTGCTGAGCACGCTCCAATACGGAGGATCCGTTGCCACAAGCGGATTAACCGGCGGCGTTGAAGTTGAGACCTCGGTTTATCCTTTTATTCTTAGAGGGGTGAACTGGCTTGGCATCGATTCGGTGGAATGTCCGATGGAGCTTCGCAGCCGGGTTTGGGAGCGCCTCGCCTCAGACCTGAAGCCTACGATGCTAAGCAACACGATCGTAAACGAAATCCAGCTGGAGCAGCTGCCGGAGGAGCTTGCCCTTATTTTGCAAGGTCAAGTGCGCGGCCGGACAATCGTAAAGCTTGGATAAAAAGAAAACCCGCTTGCTTGCCGTATCGATTATAACGGCAGGCCAAGCGGGTTTCTTTTTGGGAAGACAATGATCATTTCCAGTTCTGCTCAATAAATTCGTCGCGTCCGGACTGGGCGCGGTCTTCTTTGTAATGCTTCGGATTCTTCTTGTGATAATCCTGATGATAATCCTCCGCCGGGTAGAGCGTCTCCGCCTCCCGAATCTCCGTCACAATCGGCTTGTCGAAGCGACCGGATAACGCCAGCGCCTGCTTGGAAGCAAGGGCGAGCTCCTTCTGCTCCTCGTTATAATAGAAGATTGCGGTGCGGTACTGGCTCCCGCGATCCTGGAACTGTCCTTCGTCATCGGTGGGGTCAATCTGCGGCCAGAACAGCTCAAGCAGGCGTTCATAAGGGAATACCGCCGGATCGAACGTAATCTGGACGACCTCGAGATGACCGGTTGTCCCTTTTTTAACCTCTTCGTAAGTCGGATTAGCCACATGGCCTCCCATATAACCGGATACGATTCCGTGAATGCCTGGAAGCTCCTCAAAAGGCGTAACCATACACCAGAAGCATCCTCCGGCAAAAGTTGCATGCGTAAGCGACATTTTACATAACCCTTTCTTTACTTGCGTTGACTTGCCATTGTTTATTGTCTAAAAGTAACTTGTCCGGCGCAAGAAGTCAATTTCGCCGCTTTCGCACGCCAATAAGCCCCATAACCCTCCGCATACAGCCGGAAAGCAATGAGGCTTAAGATTTAAGCAATAGCTCCATCTCTAATATATAGGATTCGATCCGCGTACGAAGCTACCGCCTGATCATGGGTGATCAGGATAATCGTACGGCCTTCCGCATGCAGCTTGGTTAAAAGCGCCATGATTTCTTTTCCCGTATGCGAATCGAGCGCGCCCGTAGGTTCATCCGCGAGCAGTATCGAAGGATTTGTTGCAAGCGCTCTCGCAATTGCGACCCTTTGCTGCTGCCCCCCTGACAATTCCGCCGGGCGGTGGTGCAGATGTCCGCTCAGCCCAACCGATTCGAGCGTATCCAGCACCGCTTTTTTTCTCTGATGCCCGGGAATTCCCCGGTAGATTAACGGCAGCTCTACATTGTCGTAGGCTGACAAGGTTGGTATCAGATTATAGCTTTGAAAAATAAACCCGATCCTCCTGTTGCGCACATCCGCCAGTTGATTATCGTTCATTGCCGATACCCGTCTGCCCTCCAGTACATAAGTGCCGCTGTCGGCAGTGTCCAGGCAGCCCATGATATTCATGAGCGTAGATTTACCGGAGCCGGACGGCCCTTGAATGGCAACAAATTCGCCTTCCTGCACTTCCAGCGAAATATGCTGCAAGGCCGTGTAACGCTGCCCGCCCATGCGGTAATGCTTCGTAATCTGCTCCATTTGAACGATGGACATCCTGTTGAACCCTCCTTGTAAGCATTGGCTTAAGAAATCGCAAGCAATTCTTGTTTTCGTAAGCATCGACCTACTATAGAAGTTATTCAAAAAGCTTGTTCAAAATATCAGAGCAAATAAGTTTTTCCTTGTTGCGCTTAAGTTCTGCGGGCATTCAATTTGCGCAAATGGAGAATGCGTTTGTACATTTTTAGCGTCGGGAGCTTCTTGAAGGGAATAGCCTCAGGGGTTGTATTCACTTCGAGAATCCAAGGATGCAGCTGCTGGTCCAGCGCAATGTCGAAGCCTAGCTCGGTCAAGAAGGGATACTGGGCTTTAAGTTGATGTGCGCATTCGATGCACATGCTATTCAACTGAGAAGCCATCTTTCGAACTAGCTCGGTCCCTCCATGCGATGCGATTACGGATCTAAAGGGGTAAACATCGGCGCCTTGCGCCCCGTTGGTTACGGCCATGCCTTGCTGGGCAACCCGGGCAAGCATGCCGGTAATCTGCCAGCGCCCGTACTCGTTTAATTGCACTTCGACCCGAAGGTCGTAAATCCGGTTTTTGAATCTGGACAAATGAATGCCGCGTTGAATAATGTACTTGGTGCCTTGGATTTTGTGCGTCAAGGAAGCGACAAGCTGCGCCCAGGTCAGATTGCTTCTCTTTTTTGCACCGAGCTGATAAGAATAGGTACCGTTCTTGTGTTCCACTCGCATAACCCCATCGCCGTGGGAGCCGGCATTTGGTTTGACATAAACCATTTGGTAGAGCCGCAGCATGCTCTTCAAAGATCTTTCGCTAAATAGGAGAGTATGCGGAACATGACTACGCGTTGAAGCTTTTCGGTTCAGAACAATGGTTTTGGCCCATTTGTTATATACGCCTCTTCTTTTTCTCATAGGGACACAATCTTCCTCCGTCTTCCTGACATGGTAGTCTTACAGAGTTAAGATATGCTTGCCTTTTCTGCTTCGAGTGGGCCTTATGCGGGGCGATTCTCTTTTGGGGCGCATAGGATGGTAGAATGATCGACTGAAATGGAGGATGCTTCATGCCTATTTCTATGAATTTACCTTCTCTACGCGCCAAATGGGAGGAAGTGAGACTGCTGTATCCTTGGTATAAAGAGATGACCGGGGATAATAAAAGCTTCAATTGGGAGGATGTTCCTCTTCTCACGCAGGACAGATTGCTGCCCTATTACGAGAGCGACGAGAAGGCTGTTCCGCTAGACTGGAATGTCTACCGGACTTCGGGTACAAGCGGCAATAAAAGAAAAGCTATCTATTATGATGCCAGCGACGAGGATGCTTATATTCAGTATAAAAAAGAAATGTTTGCGGAGCTCCTCAAAAACTATGAAGTTTCCCGGGCATTAAGCGATATGGGGACGGGGCATGCGGAAGCTACGGCGGTGCAAATATTCGAAGAGCTAGGTCTTGCATGCGAATCGGTTCCATTTGGCCTGCCTGCAGCCGCCCATTTGATCCGTATTGCGGAGTATCAACCGGATGTGCTGTATACGATGCCTTCCCTGCTTGACGGGATGCTTCGCGTTGCGCCTCCGGATTTTAACTGGGGCGTGCAATGCGTCATTCTGGTTGGGGAGCCGGCACCGCCCGCGTGGCGTCAGCGGGTTGCGGAACGTCTTGGCATTACCGAACGGGACGTAATGGATACGCTGGGCAGCATCGAGATTGGAACAATTGCTTATTATGACCGGTCAATCGAACGGTATGTGGTGATGGACGGCATTATAGCCGAAGGCGTGGAACCTGCAGAGGCAGGTCTGCCCGACGTCGAGCTTCCTGCCGGAGAGCAGCTCCTGGTGTTAACCTCGCTTGTGCGTCGGCGATTCCCGGCGCTTCGTTTCGTCACTTACGATGTTGTCCGCGATTTAAGGGTCGAAGAGCGGGACGGCAAGCGGATGACCACCTTTGATGCTATTGTGAAGCGGGTCGGACCGGAGCTCAAGCATGGGGAAAAAATCAGCATTTACGATATCGAAAATGCGATCTTCAAGCATGTCCGGCAGGCCGTAGTGAAGGTGCTTGTGAACGGCAATAAGCTTCAGGTCAACATTACGACAGCCGATGATTTAAATGAAGACGTGCGGACTGAGATTCGCGATGAGCTGCATAGCACGATCCCCGCGATCGGCGCGATGATCCGGGGCGGTCTGCTGGAACAAATGGATGTTTTGTTTCTTGGCAAAGATACGGACTCCGCTACGCCGGAGGGAACGGGGAAAAAGCCGATTAAGCAGAAAAAGCTGTTTGTGCAGCAGAGCAGCGAAGGAAGGGATCATGGATGAGCGTTTACGATAATATTGCGTCCATGATTGGCAATACCCCCATGGTGAAGCTTGGAAGACTGTTTGGTCATGCCGATTTTGAGGTATACGCGAAGCTGGAGATGCATAATCCCGGAGGAAGCGTAAAGGACCGTCCGGCAAAGGCTATGCTGGAGGCCGCGTTATTGGATGGCCGGATTAAACCGGGCTCCGTTATCGTGGAGTCCAGCTCGGGCAATCTGGCGGTAGGGCTTGCGCAGCTGTGCAACACGATGGGCTTTAAGTTTATATGCGTGGTAGATCCCAAAACAACGGATGCGAATCTTCGCGTGCTCCGGGCTTACGGCGCAAGAATTGATCTGGTCGAGAAGCCTGATCCGGAGACGGGAGAATTCGTGCCCGCACGGCTTGCCCGCGTTCGCAGATGGCTGAAGCGGCTGCCGGATGCTTTTTGGCCGAATCAATACGGCAACAAAAACAATGCCTTGTCCCATCAGCGGACGACGATGGCGGAGATGGCCGCCGATCTTCCCAAGCTGGATTATTTGTTCTGCGGCGTTAGCACCTGCGGAACGATTCGGGGCTGCGTGGACTACATCCGGGAAAACGGGCTGCAGACGAAGGTCATTGCGGTAGATGCGGAAGGCAGCATTATTTTTGGCGGGGAAAAGGGGAAGGTTACGCGTCTGCTGCCCGGACTTGGGGCAGGCATTAAGCCGGGGCTTTGTCCGGACGAGGGGATTCATGAGGTTGTACGCGTAAACGACCGAGATTGCATTGCCGGCTGCCGAAAGCTGGTTCGCATGGAATCCATTCTGGCCGGAGGCTCCTCTGGGGGAGTGATAGCGGCTGTAGAAAAATATAGTCCGTTCATCGAGCCCGGCTCAACCTGCGCGGTACTGCTGCCGGACCGGGGAGAACGCTATTTGAATACCGTTTATGACGATACGTGGATAACACGGATATTCGGCGAAGCTTTTACGTCCGGACTGCATAAGTAAGGAGGAAGCATTTCATGATTTATTTGAATGAACGAGATCTTGAGAGGATCGGCATTGACTGGCTGGCATTGGCCGAGCTTATTGGAGATGCGGCGGCTGCTTACGCCGCCGGCGAGTGCGCGCAGCCGATAAAGCCTTATCTGAAATACGGGGATGAGCGTAACCGGATCATTGCGATGCCTGCTTTTGTCAGCCGCCCGGTGCGTGCTGCCGGTCTCAAGTGGATTGCCAGCTTTCCGGGCAATATTGAGAATGGACTGCCGAGAGCAAACAGCGTTACGATTCTGAATGACCCGGATACCGGCGTTCCCGTTGCGATGGTGCAGGGCAGCCTCATTAGCGCTATCCGGACAGCGGCGGTGAGCGGCGCGATGCTGCGTAAGCTGGTTGCGGAGAAAGAGGTGCCGCTACAGGTGGCGTTGATCGGCATGGGGCCAATCGGGCGGATGCACGTGCATATGCTAAACGGCCTGCTTGGTGACCGGATCAGTCGAATTTCCGTTTTTGACCGTAGGGACATTGAGATTAATGAGTGGTTGAAGGGAGTGCCGGCCGTTATTCCGGTTGAGAAAGCAGCATCCTGGCAGGAGGCTTACCGGGGAGCGGACGTCGTGTTTACTTGCACGGCTGCGCCGGAGCGCTATATCGATGAGCCTGCCAAGCCGGATGCAATTCTGATGCATGTTTCGCTGCGCGATTATCGATTGGAGGCATTATCTAACGTGGGCACTATTATCGTCGACAGCTGGGAGGAGATTTGCCGGGCGGATACGGATACGGAGCGTCTGCATTTACATGCCGGCCTGCAGGCAGAAGATACGTTAACGCTGGCCGATGCATTGATGCTTCCTTTGGAGCAAATCATTCGACCTGCGGGACCAACGTTATTTACGCCAATGGGGCTTGCGATCTTTGATGTCGCCGTTGCGGCGCATTATGCCGAGGCTGCGGAGCGGCTTGGCGTGGGTCTGAGATTGGAATAGAAAGAAAAGGGCTGTTCCGAAAGGAACAGCCCTTTTTTCCGGAGCAGCGGCGTTTTAACGAAACGTCATATTCTTATTTGCGCTATAGAAGAGGATTCTGAGCTCTAATGAAACGTAGTATCGTTATTTAGATAGTTTGGGCTGATTTGGCAGGGGTTTTTCTTAAATAACGTTTCGATGTTTCGTTAGAATTTTGAAAGGCCTCTAATGAGCGGAATAAGAATATGAGGTTTCGTTAGAAATGGGGGTTAAAATACAGCAGCCCCGGAAAACGCTCCGGGGCTGCTGTATTTTATTATTTTACCGATCGCAGGTAGAAACGGCTCGAGTTCTCCCAAATGCCGCCCGGCTCCAGGCTGACGAGACCAATCTCATCGGCCGGCAGGTCAACGTTTGGCGCATTAACCAGGTTAAGCTGCGGCTCAGGGCAGAAGAAACCTTTAGTCGCGTTGTTATTCCATACCATCCATTGCTTGAAGGCTGTACCCGCGTCATACACGAGAGCAACCTGCTCGCGCGCATCCGTCAGCACCATTTGGTTGCGGCCGTTGCGTGGTTCTGCCGTGTAGTGGTTGTCCATCGCTTCCCAATAAGTAGGGACGCCGGTTGTTTGAATAGCCTGTTCGCCCTCGGAGAGCGGGAGGAACTGGCCGGTAGGCAGCATACGCTCGCTCATTTCCCAACGCTTGCCGATCGTCAACGTGAAGGAGCAGTCCTCCGGCGTGCTGTTTGGCGCGAATGGCGCGTTAACCGCAGTATGGAAGGCAACCATGCAAGGCATGGCGTCTTGTCCTTCATTATGTACGGAAATATGCTGAAGAAGTCCGGTATCGTTCAAGGCGTAACGCAGACGAAGGGTAAACGCGTGCGGCAGGAATTCGAAGATCGGATGCTTCTCGTCTACCGACAGCTTCAGGGATACGTAGCTTTCCGTTTTGTTTACGCCGTAGTCCTCAACCGCCCAGACCGCCGTATGGGCAAAGCCGTGCAGATGGTTGCCTGTCTTAGGCTCGTTAATCGGGAACGTATACGTTTTGCCGCCCAACTCAAAGGTACCGTCTTCATAACGGTTCGGCGGGAACAATACCGGAATCCCGTGAACGCCGGGGTTTGCTTTAAACGCTTCCATTTCTTGCTCGGCTGGCTCGCGGAGAATATGATAGCCTTTGCTTGTGTCGCGGAATGCGATCAGATTCGCGCCAACGCCAGGAAGCACGGCCGCTTCGTAAGAGCCCCATTGCAGCCATACCGCAGGCTCGCCTTTATATTGTTCCTCGAATGCTTTTCCTTGCGTGCTCATTGATAATGCCTCCTTATAATCAACCTTCCCTTAGAATAACAGGATGAACTTGAACAGACAACCGCCGCATTCCAGGGCTGGAATGCGGCGGTTGTCCGTACAGGCAGAGCTTATGGTGTTATGCGCAGCTCGTTGTTAATCGTGCGTTGAGTGAAAAGCTGCTGCAGCACGTATTGTTTGCGCCTAGGTACCGGTACTTGCTTCGTCTCGTGATATTCCGAGCCAAAGTATACGACGCCGCCGGCAATGGACTTGATCTTGCCGATATTAATGTAGCAATTCGTATTCACCGGATAGAAGCTGCTATTTGCGGTGAGCTGCTGGATCTGTTCGGCAGTCATTCTCTTCTTTATGTTGTAGTTTCTGCCGTGGAAGCTGACTAGACCAAGAGTACCAAGCTTGAAGTAAAGCACATCCGATTCCAGTTCGAAATCCTCGTAGATATTTCGGCCGCTCAGCGTAGTATTCATCATTCCGATTCCCCCTTAGAAATGTGAACTACTGATTTGATAGCGCTTACATTATATCACGCCTATTCATGGTTGAAAAGACATTTTTTTATAGGCATCAGAATGTTTGTTTAAAAGCATTGTGAAGACGGATGGCTTATGCTATGTTCACTTTACTGTACTCTACCTAAAGAAAGGTTGTTGAGCAAATGAGCAAGAACCAGACTTTTGCTGGCATTTTATACGTTGGCTCTTATGGAGCCGCAACAGAACCGACGATTCGCGTATGTTCATTTGACGGCGCCGCGGGCAAAATTTCGGTCAAGCAGGAAGTGACTAAAGTTCAAAACGCATCCTATCTGGCCGTTGATTCGGCTGGCCGTCACTTGTATGCGGTAAGCGAAACGGGGCAGACCGGCGATGAAGCGGGAGGCTCGGTTGTATCCTTTGCGATTGAAGAAGAAAGCGGAGCGCTAACGGAGCTGAACCGCCAGCTGACGCATGGCGCGGATCCTTGTTACATAACGGTCGATTCCGCGAATAACGCTGTATTGGTTGCGAACTATACCGGAGGTAACGCAGCGCTTCTTCCTATTCATGAAGACGGCACGCTTGCGCCGGCATCTTCCATAGTTCGGGAAGAGGCACCGCTTGGCTCGAACGCCGCGCGTCAGGAAGCACCTCATGCGCATGCCATTGTTGTAAACGGTAATTATGTTTATCTGAATGATCTTGGCACGGACCTGATCCATACCTTCCTGATTGAAGAAGGCAACAAGCTTGTGAAGCAAAGCTCCTGTAAGCTTCATTCGGGCGCCGGTCCGCGCCATATTGTATTTCATCAGAGCTTGTCCACGGCTTATGTGATGAATGAATTGGATTCGACGGTTATCTTGCTGAATGTATCGGCGAACGGGGAGCTAACGCCTGTTCAGACCGTATCCGCTCTGCCGGAGGGCTTCTCGGGCTACAATGATGCTGCGGATATTCATCTGTCGCCATGCGGCCGTTACCTGTACAGCTCGAACCGCGGTCATAACAGTATCGCTGTATTTTCGGTTGATCAAGCAGACGGAAGCTTAACGCTTCTGCAAAACGCTTCTTGCGAAGGCGATGCTCCGCGGAACTTCCTTGTTCTGCCGGATGGCAGCCAGCTGCTAGTCGCGAATCAGAAAACAGGCAATATCGTTTTGTTCTCCGTTAACGAAGAGACGGGTCATATCCACTCGGAAGGTACGATACTTGAAGTACCAAGTCCGGTATGCATTCGTTTGGGTGCTGCCCGGTAAGCTTGGCATATAGAAAGAAGGAATCGGCATGTCCGGCAATTCGGCGAAAATTTCTCCGGCAGTCAAGCTGGGGACGGTATACTCTATTCTTTTTGCTATCAGCTCTGTCCATCTGCTTAACGATGCCATGCAATCGGTCGTATCGGCTTTATTCCCGATATTCGAGGATTCGCTTGGTTTAAAATTCGGCCAGATCGGCTGGATCGCTTTTACCCTTAATATGACGTCGTCGGTCCTGCAGCCTGCGGTAGGTTTATTATCGGACAAAAAGCCCGCGCCATGGATGCTCCCGGTGGGTATGGGATGCAGTCTGGTCGGGATGGTAGGCCTGGCTTACGCGCCAAGCTTCTGGATGCTGCTGCTTGCCGTCGTATTCGTAGGTTTTGGCTCGGCTGTCTTCCATCCGGAAGGCTCGCGCGTCGTATTTTTTGCCGCGGGCGAACGGCGCGGCCTTGCGCAATCGATCTATCAGGTCGGTGGCAACTTCGGCCAGGCGCTTGCTCCGCTGATGACGATTTATATTTTCGTCCCGCTTGGCCAACGCGGTGCCGTGCTTGGGACTTTCCTTGCGATAGCCGCTATTCTTGTGCTTCTCCGGGTTGTCCCTTGGTATGGAGCACAGCTGGCCGAGAAGGGTGCGCCGGTTAAGAAAAAGGCAGCCGGCAGCGCTCCGGCAGTATCGCCATACAACAAAAAAGTTATCGCGTTTGCCTTAACTTTGCTGCTTATTCTTGTTTTTGCACGCTCGTGGTATGCGGCGGGAATTGGAAGCTTTTATAATTTCTACATGCAGGACAAATACGGGTTATCTATCAAAGCAGCTCAAGTGCCGCTCTTTATCTTTATGGCGGCAGGCGTGCTGGGAACGTTCTTCGGCGGGATTCTGTCGGACCGGTTCGGCCGAAAGCGCATGATGCTGTTCTCGATAGCCGGCTCCGCGCCATTCGCTCTGCTGCTGCCGCATGTCTCGCTTGGCTGGGTGTATCCGGTTATTTTCGTGCTCGGTTTTATCCTGCAGTCCGGCTTTTCGGTCAGCGTTGTTTACGCGCAGGAACTTCTGCCCGGCAAGGTAGGCATGGCATCCGGCTTGATTACGGGGCTTGCCTTTGGCATGGGCGGGCTTGGCTCGATTGTGCTTGGCACGGCAGCCGACCATTATGGCATTTTGGATACGATGGTGGCCTGCAGCTTCTTGCCTTTGATCGGATTGTTATCGGTTCTGCTTCCGAAGGACCGTAGAGAATAAGATGACAATAAATTGGCTTCAACTCAAAAATTCGGGTATTGCTTAAGGTGCTTACCCGTTGATAAAGTTGCCTTAACGGCGCTTGCAACCGCTCTAATCCGGCGTGTGCAGGCGCTGTTTTTGTTTCTTGCGGCTGCCTTGGGAGGCATAATAAATCTTATTGGGGGAATGGAGATGGCTGGTCGATTAGGGGACGTATACGGATTCGTAAAACGCGCAGGTCAGAAAATCGTAAATGGAGCAGGCGATGAAATATTGCTGCGCGGTGTCGGATTCGGGAGCTGGCTGCTCCCTGAAGGATATATGTGGAAGTTTCCGGAAGCGGGTGACCGGCCAAGACGGATAGAGAAAATGGTACGCGAGCTGATCGGCGAGGAGAAGGCGGCTTCCTTTTGGGAAATCTATTATGATACATACATTGCTGAAGCAGATATCCGGCACATTGCGGAGGAGGGCTTCAACTCGGTACGTTTTCCGATCAACTGGCGATTTCTGATGGCGGAAGGCACGGGGCAATATAATGAGAAGCATCTCGCGCTGCTGGACCGGGCGATTGGCTGGTGCCGGGAGCATAAGCTGTACGTCGTACTTGATTTGCATGGTGCTCCGGGCGGCCAGACCGGCGCCAATATCGACGACTCCGAAAACGATAAGCCCGAACTGTTCTTAAACGATGACTACAGGAAATTAGCCATCGATATATGGCGCATGCTGGCGGAGCGTTACAAGGATGAGTGGATCGTAGCGGGGTATGATCTCCTAAACGAGCCTCTGCCGGACTGGAATGCGCAATATAATGACAGGCTGATGCCGTTGTATAAAGAGATGGCGGCGGCTATCCGAGAGGTTGATGAGCAGCATATGATTATTATAGAAGGCGCGCATTGGGCGACGGACTGGTCGGTATTTGACGAAGTGATCGACGATAACCTGATGCTGCAATTCCATAAGTATTGGAACAGCCCGGACACGGCAAGCATACAGAAGTTTCTGGACAAGCGCGAAGAGCTTAACCTGCCGATCTATATGGGGGAAGGCGGAGAGAACAATATCGAATGGTACACGGGTGCGTTCCGTCTGTATGAGGATCATAACATCTCCTGGAACTTCTGGACTTGGAAAAAGCTCGGCACAACCAATTCGCCATGCTCGGTTATGATGCCAGAGAACTGGGACAAGCTTGTTGCTTACTTGAACGGAGGCGAAAAGCCAAGCGCCGAAGAGGCGGAGCAGATCCTGTGGGCGTATCTGGATAATCTAGCGCTTGACCGCTGCGTCTACCATCCGGAGGTTGTACGTTCGTTATTGTTCCGGACGCCAATCCGGATTCCGGCTATTTTCTACGGATACTACGGAGAAGGCATCAGCTATGGAGTAGGGGAACGAACCGTGCGGAAGCTGGGCTTCCGTGACGAGGACGGCACGGATATCCGCTTCACGGACAGCGAGCGGGAGACGGCGCATTTTCAGCATGGCGGAGGGCAGTCGTGGGAGCCGCAGGACTGGCTGCATGTGCAGTTGGCACCGGGGGATTGGCTGGTGTATGAGCTGTATTTGCCGGAGGGTACGGAATTAGAGCATGTCGTGACGGTACGCACGAAGGCCATTGAAGGTGAGGCGGTGGCGGTTATCCGAGTGAATAACCATCTTGCGGGCATTTGTGCTTTTACCGGTACGGAGTGGCAGGAGACTGCCGCAATCGAACGCGTTACGCTGGCATCCGGCCGCTGTCGCGTAACCATTAAAGCCGAAGGCGGACTGCTTGCGGTAGAGTGGGTTAAGCTGGAATGTAATTAACGGAAACATTTGACAAAAAATGATATTTTACGATATTATAGAAATAATTTTTGAGCGAAGCACGCCAAAAGCCTTACGGGTTTTTTGTGTGCTTTTTTTCTATGCAAAATTGCGAATATGGGGGAAGCAGGCAAAAAACAGAGGCGTAATAGCGCTTAAAAATCATAGGGGAGATGATAGATTGTGAGAAAAAGATGGATTTCTATTGTTCTAGCTAGTGTCGTTACGGCAGGGAGTTTGGTTGGATTAGGATTAACCGGTAACGAGCGGAGTGTTGAAGCAGCTGCCAAACCTTCGTTCAAGGATATCGACGGGCATTGGGCGGAATCGTCCATTGAAACAGCGGTGCAGGCTGGGGTACTCAACGGTTATCCGGATGGGTCGTTTAAGCCTAATAACACAATAACGCGGGCGGAGCTGCTCAAAGTTATGGCCATGACTTTCAAAATCGAAGTGGGCGCTGGCGGCTCCAATTGGTATGCGCCTTATCAGACTGCGCTGTCCAAGGCGGGCATTTACTTGGATGGGGATTATCCGGGCAACCTGAACAATCCCGCCACCCGCAACGAAATGGCGAAATTAGCGGTACGGGGCAAGTACACGGAATATCGCGGGAAAAAGTTAAGCGCGGCGGAATTGATGTTCCGCGCGGTGAACAAAGGAATTTTGTCCCGTTCCGGGACAAAGGCGGAGACGATTAACACCGAAGGAACAACAACCCGCGCGGAGGCCGCAGTACTGGTGACAAGGCTGTTGAAGCTGGCTAACGGCGGTAAATTAACGGTTGACCAAGGGGCATCGAGCGCAGCGGAGATTGCTTGGCATCGACATAATATGATTACGATGTTTGATCAGAATGATTTGGTGAAGCTGCCTTACTCCGTAGATATTAGCAAGAAGTATAACGTGACGATTGATAAGTTGATCATTTTGGATCCTGCGGATACGAAGGGCTTTTATGCGGAGTATTTGAGGGGGGCTAGTTATTATCCGGTGAACAAAACTGAGAAACCAAGTGATGGCTATATCTTTGCTTATAAAATAATTGGTAAAAGTTTAGTAGCAGACGGATCAGGTATTTCAATGAGTAGCAGCTTTTACACATATACAGAGGGGAATGCAGGTACGATCGATCTTGCACCACAGTATATGTATAAGGATGGTAAATTAGTTGAAAGAGAAGGTCTCTTCTATAACAGTAGGGAGTTCACTTTTAATAAAATAAGTAGCTTAGCACATAATTATCTGTTTGAACTGATGCCTAAAAAGTATATTGAATCTCAAATTGCAAAGTACGGTGGATTTCCAATACATTTAGTTCGGTATAATGTTCCATTTGGAAGTGGTGAACAAATCTACTTAACGGATGTGAAGGATCAATGGGCGCATTAAACAAGATTTTGCCACATATCCTTGTTTTTGCATTAATATGCAGTCTATTTAGTTTCCAATATAGAGCAACCGCAGCGACAGAATCAGACATTATCAAATCACAATCCATATCCTTTAAGGCTAGTGAAAAATATAATGAAGATTCCTCGCTATCTAATTTTTCTATGGATTTAATAGTTCCATCAGGATATAAACCTAAGTCGTATCAATTATGGATGATGGTTTCAGACAGTACTGGGAAATTAAAACTAATGCAACAATCAACAGGAGCTGTTACTAGTAGTAAGTTGCTGTTAAATAAAATTAATGGAACAAAAATAAAAGCTGTTGCTACTGGTGTGCAGTCAGATATGTATGCTGTAATAAATCGAAGATCTAATGGGAAACAGTGGGTGATCGAAGGTAACAGCGTTGGGCCATATAACGTAACGCCTAAATCGGGAGATGCTTGCTGGAGTGGAAATCTTTCTATATGTCCAGGACTCTTGTCAGGAAAAGATGATAATGGGGTAACAATTAACGGTAACCTTAGAGCAAGCGATGGATGGATTAAAGCTATTAGCGATGGAGTAGATGCCCCTGTTTACTTTTATTCTTCAATTGATGGATCAAATATTTATAAAACAGCATTAATTCAATCCTCTGTCACTGTAACGAAGGCGACGCCTATAGGTAGAGCGCAACATAGAGTTGAAAGTAAAGGTAAAGGAGTATCGGGAAAAGGTCTATTAACTGTTGCTATTCCTCCTGTGAAAGGAACTTATCTTGAAGAAACAGTTTGTTCGGGATGCTCGGGAAATGCAACTGCACAAAAATATATTATGCAAACAGCTTTAGACTGGTCTGCTGAGACTTATTATTACGAAGGCGAAGTCCGAGTAACCTACGAACCTATCCCACCGGTAAATACGCCAACGGTTTCTTGCGATTGTTCTGCAGAACCGGACACCATTATCTTCACTGACAAAGATGTCCCGGTCACAGCTACACTGACTGCTTCTCTTTCAGGAAAAGACACTAAAACCGTCAAGAACTGGACGATCTACGGCCGCGCCGATGATGGCAGCCAGTACACAACCTCAACGGTTGGGTATGGCTTGGATAAGATCGAGCATAAGTTCAGCTTTACTATTCCCAAGGCTAAGTTAAATGGTATCGATAGCTACACCGAGACATGGGTCATGCGTGCCCGTGTAAACTTCACAGACGGTACTACGGCGGAGCAGCCAATAGAGTGTACAACAACGGTTACGAAGCCAGGTGCCGCCACGCCGGATCCGGGAGGAACTCCAACTCCGCCTCCAGCCCCACCGGTCACCGCAGACGTTGAGTTTATACCTAATACCATTATTACCGGTGATCAATCAACGCTGGATAACAACTCAGACGGATATACATCCATGAGTTGGACGTTTTCCAACAACTTGCAAGAATTAATACCGGATGATAGTCAATACCGATACCCTAACTTAAAGTTCGATAAGCCTGGTTTCTATCAAGCAAAAATCATGGTAACTAATGGAACAGAGACGAGATGGGATACGGCTTCCCTGCAAGTATTGGATCCTAAACCGGTTGCAGTGGTTACAGGGCCAACAAAGGTTATTCAGGGAAGAGATTTCTCAAACATCTTCCATCTGTATAATTCGTATACACCGCTTTCCGAGCGTGGGGTAACTGTTGATTTTACGAAGAACCAGACGCGGTACAAAAGGGTTGAAGATCCGGGCTATACGAATGGCTGGCCATCCAAGGGCCCAACAACTCTTGGTCAATACTCCGTAGAGGGCAAGGTTTTTGATTCACAGGGACGTGAGAGTGACTGGGGTACTCATATTTTTGAAGTGGTTCCCGATCAGCCGCCGTTTGTAAGCATCATGAGCCCGGAACAGACCTATCGGTTTAACGAATCGATGATCTATATCGATGCTGCAAGCGTAGATGGCGATGTGCTTGCAAGCATGAAAATCGAAGAGCGTTACGATCATGATAATGACGGCAACTATGAAGAAGAGCCGTGGACAACCATTTACGAAGGGCCCTTCAAGGATACGTATCCCGTTACTTATACGACCGTAGGGAAGAGGCAATACCGCGCAAGCGTGGCGGAGGATTACGGTCTAACGGCCATATCCGAAATTGCAGCAACCAACGTTCTCAACTATTCGCCATTTGTAAATTTTGATGTGTCTGGCCTGACGCAGCAGCCGGATCAGGGTGATGACAGCGCACCTGAGGATTTAGCTTACTCGGGCGAATCGATTATGCGTTCGTGGAAGCTAATTCAGCCATACACAACCAACGCCAACAAAACGATAGGCTGGAAAACAAATAATGGAGCCCTACAAACCAAAAATGCAAAGATGGCGGACTTCTTTATTAAGTATCCGAATATGGGTTTAGGTGCCAATAGCCGCTCAAAATACGAAGTTGCTGCCGATCTAACTAAGCTGCCTGTCTGGGGATTGCCCAAGAATGCGATTGCAGTCCCATACATTTATGCCGGTCATCGTCTCTATTCACGCGAAGGCGAGGAAATGGTAGAACGCAGTGCAAAGAATGGTACGGAGATTAGCCGCTTCTCTTTATCTGCAGTTAGTGGTTTAACTTATCTAGGCGCAGATAAGAACGAGAATTTTTATTATGGGTCTGGGTCATACGGAGCAACAAACTATGAGGTTAAAAAGATTAATAATCATGGAGAGCTCATAGGCAACTATACCATACCGATATCAGGAGAAATGTCTTACATCATGTATTTCGAAGTTTCGGACGACGGACAAAATCTCTATATGGCCTACCGTGCAAGGACGGGGGCCTCTCAAGAATACTGGAACGTACATGCAGTAAAATATTCCGTTCAGGATAAGTCTGTGAAGTGGGATGTAAAAACACAAGATATAAGGTATAGCCCTACCTTCTTGCAGAATTATAAAGGAGTTATCGACTCTGACGGTGATTTATATTTAACATGGGCCACTCAAACCACTTATGATGGTTATGAGGTCTATGCGATGGCGGTTAATGGGGATACAGGAGTCATGGGTTATGGATCCAGAGGGGCTAGTAATTCCGATATCTCCTATATGACTGCGACGACAGAATATACTCGCGGCCGCACGGATAAATGGAAGACGCTATATTTCAATGTATCGGGCTATGTTCAATACTATAGTGGTGGAAGCAATATGAATACGACTATGTATGGATATCAATGGAATAGAACAACTGGTGCTCTTTCTAAAATCTTTTATGACAACATTAACGAACCTACGCAGTATGGCCTCGAATATTGGGAAACCTGTAAAACATGGTGTGACACAATGAGTTGGGAAGATACTTATGGTGTTGGTACCCCCATTATTTATCCAGACGGTACGGTATATGCAACAACTCGTTACCAAGGGGCAGAATATTACTTCGACCAGTATTTACAACAGATCAAACCAAAGGCAAGTGGAAATCTCGTTGCAAATACAAAGGCCTTTTTAATGCCTAGCGGGAATATCGCCTATCCAACGAATGGGGCCTTTGCGGATTATACAAATGCGATTTACAAGCCTTATGCTTCTATTGTTGTAAATGGAAGGGGCCCTATTGATCCCTATAATAACACCAAAGGCAGCATAAATTACTACAATGAAGTGACGGATACGAGCTATACGTGGACGAGTTCTTTCTTAAAAGATCCAACATTAAATACGAGCATATTACCGGATGGCTCTTTTTATGGATTCTCAGCGCCAGGTACGGCCTCGGGAATTCAATATGTCTTTCCGTTTGTGCCTTCTAGCGGTAGCGGCGATTATCCGAAAGTCATCGATGCTAATACCGTGGAAGTTGTTGACGCAACGTGGGCGGGATTATGGTACGATCCGGCAACTAAGCTGAAGAACGATCGTCTCTCCTTCAACGTCGCTGTTAACGATGCGGCTAACGATAAGCCGATTGGGGCTGCAATTCATATCCAGGACGGAAAAAAAATGTACGCAGCCGAGTGGACCAAGGACAAGCTTACGTTATTCAAAGTCGCAGCGGGTACGAAAACAGCTTTGCAATCGGTAGACTATCCGCGATCACCGTTTGTAACGTATCCCTTTGAGCTTGAAGCCAGTAACGGCACTTTGCGCGTCTATATCAACCATGCTAAATTGATTGAAATTTCAGACACTACGTACAGGCAAGGTTCAGTAGGCATCCTGTCTCTTGGCCAGCAGCAAGCTAAGTTTAGCGATGTAAAGGTTAAGAATTATGGGGATTATTATGTGGAAGAAACCCATCAATCCGTTCTGGTGGGAGAAGAGATCAAATACGAGACCATTTTTGACGATATCGAAAAAGATCCCGAGTTGGCCGAAAAGTGGAGCTACCTGCATGATCCGAATTATTTTGCCAACTCGCTTGGGGAAAGTGCATTTGACGGGAAAACCTTCGAGGTAAAGCTTCCATCGCTGGATAAGCCTGGCCTTTACAATATCACGTTTCGAGCAAAGGATAGTCCCGGCATGGATGAATATGAGGCGTGGTCGGAACCTGTAACCAAGGAACTTTATGTGCACCGACGTCCAATTGCCCGGCCTGATGTCCAATTCACGGGTATTGTTTATCCCGAAGGGGAGACGCTTGATTATGCTACATTCGACACCTCCTATGATCCGGATATCCCGGATTATTTGGCGGACCGCAAGTTCCGGACCAGATGGGCCGATGAAACGGCGTGGACTGCCGGGAAGAGGGAGCTCTATACCCGCCCTGGCGTGGAACTCATTATTCAAGAGCAAGTGCAGGATGGCTTTGGCGTATGGTCCTACTGGGTAGAGACTCGCGTATACAAGGAAGCGCTCCCTGCTGCAAATCAACATAGGCCGCAGATGATTATCGCCTATCCGGGAGGAACTTTGGCTAGCCCGACTCTGCTTGGAGGAGAGCCAGTCTTGCGATGGACGTACAGCGATGCCGATCGTGATCCGCAAGAGAAGTTCTATCTGAAGGTCTCCTATGTTGATAATGGGGCAGCCATTATGGAAGGGACATTTCCCGGCAACGATACCTCGTTCATTCTTGATGAGGGAATCAAGCAGGGACGAGAAGTAAAAGTGCAAGGCCGCGTCTATTCCAAAGGATACTGGTCGGATGACAGCAATATCGTATATTTTATTTTGAACACGCCGCCAGTGACGCATCTGTTGTCTTTTAACGGGGCAAAAGCTTCTGAACCTATCTATACGAATAATAATCGCCCGCTGCTGAAAGTATCCGTTACCGATGTTGATAATCAGCCGGTGTCCAGGGTTGATTACGAGGTCTTTTACAACGCAGGTTCAGAGCTTGCGGTAGACACAAACAGTGCGGTCAGCGCAACCTCCTATACCACCCCGGCATTGCGGGAAGGACTTCATAACTGGAGGGCAAGAGCAAGCGACAGCTTTGCATGGGGCGGTTATTCGGAGAATGGCTATTTTTTTGTTGATACGGTTCCACCGAATGATACGAATGAGCAGCTTGAGATCAAGCCAACATCGGTAAAGGTTACGTTTAATCCGTTTAGCGATGCGGCACCGTCATCCGGTCATGCGTCTAGAGCCTTTTATATGCAAAAAGTGAATGAGGACGGTTCAACGACTAACATAGATTTGAACAACAACGGAACCGCGGAATACAGCATTTCTCTCTCTAATGCAACGACCAGCTACACGGTAGGAGGGCTGCTAGCTGGAGCGAAGTACCGGCTGATGGTGGTGGATTCGGACGTTGCAGGGAATATGGGCCAATACGAATATATTTATTTCTCAACGAACCGTCCGCCAACCGCAGATTTTGACTGGTCGCCAAAGCCGGTATACGAGGGGGATACGGTCGTGTTTACGACTGCCGCATCCGACCCGGATAACAATGATCTTGCTATAACGTATAAGCTGACTAGTCCAACCGGCGTAACCAGAACCTTCGCTTATAGCTTCAAAACACCTTATCCGTTAACGGGCCCAAGCCTGCGAATGACGGAAACGGGGGACTGGACGATGCTGCTCTCGGTCAGCGACGGCATGGAAACCGTTCAGACCGAGAAAAAGGTAAAGGTACTGGCTCTTGGATTAACGGGTTACGTGAAGCATACCGAGCAGTGGGATGAGAAACGGAAGGAATTCAACAAGAAGCAGAGCGGCAAGGAGGATTCGCCGCGGGGGTATAACGTATTTTGGGCCGGCGAGAAGTTCCTATTGTCAGCTTTAACGACAAACACCGGAACGGCAACAAAGGCAGATCGGGTCGAAGTTGCGATGAAAAGCTATTCCGCATCATTAACGTCTTCGAACAGTTCCCGTTCCGGCTGGCAAGGCGAGCTGTGGGAAAAAACATTCAACGATTTCAAGAAAGGGCCGCTAATCTTCGAGTTCACGGCTTATTACAATAATGGCATTGTGAAGCGGGATACGGTGACGGTACAGATTGAAGGCAATGTCTACGATATCGTAGGCGTTCATAGGGTGAAATAATACAAAAAGGCTGCCCATTCGAGGGCAGCCTTTCTTCGTTATCCGGTTTTGATTTTCGTAAAAAACTTGCTGATCGCATAATACGCGGCGCCTCGTACGGCCGACTGATCCTGCAGCTCTGCGAAAAGAATCCGAAGCCGCTCGCGATGGTAAGGCAATGTCCGGCGGGTAACGGAGGATTGCACCGCTTCCTCAAGCCATGTTTTTGCCCGGCTCATGCGATTGCCGATGATCACAACGTCGGGGTTGAACACGTTTACGATGTTCGAAATACCCGCCCCCATATACTCGCCAATCTTAAAGAATAACGCTCGAACCTCTTCGTTGCCAGCTTCCGCTGCATCAAGAAGATCCTCTAAATTGTCGAAGCCAAGCGGAGCAGCTTGTTCGAGCAGCGCATTTTCGGAAGCATAAAGCTCCCAGCAGCCTTCATTGCCGCATCGGCAAGGCTTGCCGTTATATTCAATGGACAGATGCCCAAGCTCTCCGGAGAATCCGGTAGCTCCTTTATATAATTCTTTATTAAGAATAATCCCCGTACCGATACCAATCCCGACGCTGACATAGATCTGATGGGCGATGCCGCGGCCAGTCCCGTATTTCTGCTCGCCTTGCGCGCCCGCGTTTGCTTCATTATCTATTGTAACCGGCAACTTGAACTCTTCCTCCAGCATGTGCTGAAGCTCGACATGCTGCCATTCCAGGTTCGGGGCAAACAGGATGGAGCCCTGGTCATCCACGATACCCGGCACGCCAATGCCGATTCCCACAATTCCATACGGACTGGCAGGCGCTTTGCCAATGAGTTCTTGTATACATTGAATCAGTTCCTTCAGGGTGAACTCAAGCTGATGCTTTTTGAGGCTTCGCTGAAGCTCGGCCACCACATTGCCCTCAAGGTCGGCAAGCACCCCGCGAATATAATTGACGCCAAGGTCGATGCCAACGGCATATCCGGCCATACCGTTAAACAAGAGCATAACCGGTTTGCGTCCGCCGCTTGATTCCCCGGGACCAATCTCTACCACAAGATCACTGTCGATCAAATCTTGAACCAAATTGGAGACAGTTGCTTTGTTCAGCCCCGTAAGCTCGGAAATTTGCGCTCTGGAGAGGGGGGCTTGTTTCAGCACGGCTTCCAGCACGATGGATGTATTTATTTTTTTAATAAGGGTCAAATCGCCTGTCGTAGTTACTTTCAACTGCAATTGCCTCCGTCCATGTCGTCCATTCAGCCTATTGTATCAGAATTTCCCCGTGTACGGCTGTAGTAAACATATTAACACAAAAACTTAGTTTGTTTAATATACAAACTAAGAATGGGAATAATGAAGGTGTAGATGTGGATTGGCGATTCGTCCATCGTTGGACAAACAGTAATGAGGTTATTAAACGATGAGCAGGGGAGAAAAAGGGGAAAGCCTGCTTGAGGTAAATTTGAGTTCAAACCTACCTCTTATTTATGTTGACGCTTCGACAGGATAAAGCGTTTAAAAGCATTGATTTCATTTAATTCTTCCTCGGTCCAATCCTCGCCGTTTGTTTCTTCTTGATTAGGTTGAAACGTAAGATCCATTCCATTTTCTTCGATGAGATTACTCTTCTTGAGTCCAAATCTGTTCGCGATCTTCTCGATTGCGCCCATGCGAGGCTCTTTCAGGCCTGTCTCCCAAGCAGAAACGGCTTTATTCGTAACACCTGCAATATCAGCGAGATCCTGCTGCGTTAGGTCGTATTTTTCACGTAGCTTTTTTAAATTTGCGCTGATACTCAACGTAATCACTCCATACTTGTTTTAAGGTAATTGTACAAAAAAAGATCCATTAAGATCAACTTAAAGATAGATAAAACGACATTTCTAACATTGACAATCTACTTTAAGAAGAATATTATGGAAACAACTTAGGCATACGAGAGGATGATGCAATTTGTAAAATGAATATCGCTGAAAGGAAGATATTTTTTTGACTACCAATCTACTTTAAGTAGATATATCCACCAAAGGTGGATAATTAGTGGCTTAACCGGCAAAGCAGGGACTGCCTTGGGGTAGGAGCCAAGACAGTCTTAAGGCAAATCTAATTATTGATAGTATAGCAAATATTGCGAGATATGAAAGGTTCTAATCAAATATATATTAAGCCCGGCAAAGGAGAAATTGAGGATGAGTGAAAAAACAACGGAAGAAAAACAAGTTATTCATCAATTAAATAGATATAAGCAAATCCAGGCTAGAATCCAGGTTCTCGATCATTATCCGATAGGAGCCGGTTTGACGATGAGATGGCTTAATCAGGACGATAAGCTCCAGGCTTTGCATCAGAGATTGAGGGGAATGCCAAGTTATAAGTACTTAACGAAACACGAACAGAAATTGGAAAAAGCGGCAAACGCCTATTTGTCCAAGCAACGGACTGGTCTCAAAAGTCAGCTTGTCGAGATTCCAAAGGAAGCGGAAAAAGAAGAGGACGAGATGCTTCTGGCTGAGCTGCGCGGGAAAATCAAGAAGGTGATTGCCGCACGGGGATACGATGATACAAAAAATGATTTTGACGCCGTTCTTGATCGCATAACCGAGCTGCAGTATTTGCAGGAGGAGCTTAGTCAGATCGACACTATCCTTATGGCGCTCGAGTGCTATAAACCGAATTTATCCAAGCTCCTTCGCTTGAGGTATGTTGAGGGAGAAACGGTAGAAGAAACGATCAGCCTTCTGGGGATTGTGGAACGGACATATAAACGTTGGAGAAAGCAGGCAATTGAACAGTATATTATACTTTCGGCATAAAGTATAAAGTTGTCCCTAAGGTTGTCCCCTTGCATGTACTGTTTAGGCAAGTCAACCCGTGCTAATATGATAGTATCAAACGAAATGTTAACCAGTAGCCAGCCGCCCCCCCTAGGGCGGCTTTTTACTTGGATGTCAGGCTGCGGACAATAGTTCCGCGGCCTTTTATCGTAGGCTAACATTATCGGATGATGAAGGGGGAGGTTGATGGCATATGAGCTAACCAACGGTTTGGGTGAAACATGAAATGTGATGATCGGCAAAGCTTTGCGATAGCGCAGGGCTTTTTTTGTTGTCAGTAGAAATCGCGACTATGTCGAATTGATCGATTGGAGGCGAACGCAATGGAACAATCAGAAATTCTTCACCTGGCCGCCCTTGTGGCGGCTTTTGTTGGTGTAATTAAAGGTTATGGAGTCACGGCCAAACATAGCTCAGTCATAGCAATTGGTATAGCTGCTATCTTGGTAATGGTACCTTCTGCTGTACGAGATACTATCGTTAACATTGCTGCAATCGGGCTCACTGCATCTGGTGCATACAGCTGCGTTAAAACGAAGAATAGTGGCAAGGATGCAAATTAAATCAGCCATTGACATAGAGAGGCTTTTTTTTGAAATTATGCTGCTTATTCAGTATGGAGGTTTGTTCGGAACCCAATTTCCAAATTATTTTCAACTTGCAATAGGAACGTATGTTTGGTATATAATAGGAACACATGTTCTTATTAAATAGTCGGCCTATATAGAGCGAAGCGTTATCGCTTGTTTTCTGGCATCTTCAAATATGAGGATCAGCTATTATCAGGAGGGTAGTGTGATTCGAGTGGTCTTTACATTTAAAGAAATTCGCCTTGCGAACCAACTGGAGGTTAGTGACGTTGCTGCACGAATAGGTGTTTCCAATGACTTGTTATTGGAGTACGAGAAGGACAGCCGCTTGATTCCATGCAGCATAGCCATGAGATTATGCGCTCTTTATCGCGTACCTACAATTGACCTGATTTATATCGGTAAGCTGCCGGACTAGAAATGGCAGTTTTTTATTTCCCTTTTACTTCAGTGTATTGAAGCAAACGAAGGGGAATATTACTCCTGAAAAAATGTTAAAAAATATCTTAGTTTGTTTAATAGACAAACTAAGTTACCCGTGCTATATTATTGGTGAGCGTTTTCAAAACACATTTAGCTAACGAGAAGATTGAACTTATACTCGTACATTTTAAAGGAGGATATTCATCTCATGACGTATTTCGCTAACATCGGCAAGATCCAATTCGAAGGCAAAGGCTCCGACAATCCGCTTGCATTCAAACACTACGATCCTAAACAAGTGGTTCTTGGCAAAACTATGGAAGAGCATCTTCGTTTCGCGGTTGCTTACTGGCACACTTTCAACGCTAACGGTACGGATCCGTTCGGTAACGCAACGATGGTCCGCGGCTGGGACAAATTCGACGGCCTGGACCGTTCGAAAGCTCGCGTAGAAGCTAACTTCGAATTCCTGGACAAAATCGGCGCGCCGTTCTATGCGTTCCATGACGTGGATATCGCTCCTGAAGGTGCTACGCTGCAAGAAACGAACAAAAACCTCGACGTTATCGTCGCTATGCTGAAAGACCAACAACAACAAACCGGCAAGAAATTGCTGTGGAATACGGTTAACATGTTCTCGAACCCGCGTTATGTACACGGCGCTGGCACAACTTGCAACGCTGACGTATACGCATACGCTGCCGCGCAACTGAAAAAAGGCCTTGAAGTGGGTAAAGAGCTGGGCGCTGAAAACTATGTATTCTGGGGCGGCCGCGAAGGCTACGAGAACCTTTTGAACACGGACATGGGCTTCGAGCTCGACAACCTTGCCCGTCTGTACCATATGGCTATCGCTTACGCGAAAGAAATCGGCTTCGACGCTCAATTCCTGATCGAGCCTAAGCCAAAAGAGCCAACTAAACACCAATACGACTTCGACTCTGCAACAACAATTGCATTCCTGCAAAAATACGGCCTGAAAGACTACTTCAAGCTGAACCTTGAAGCAAACCATGCAACGCTTGCCGGCCATACTTTCGAGCATGAAATCCGTACGGCTGCAATCAACGGCATGCTGGGCTCCCTTGACGCTAACCAAGGCGACCTGCTGCTCGGCTGGGATACCGACGAATTCCCAACTGACCTGTACTCGACTACACTGACGATGTTTGAAGTTCTGAAAGCCGGCGGTCTGACTCGCGGCGGCGTTAACTTCGACGCGAAAGTGCGCCGTGGCTCGTTCGAAGATCAGGATCTCTTCCTGGCTCACATCGCTGGTATGGATTCCTTCGCTTGGGGTCTGAAAGCGGCTGCGAAGCTGATCGAAGAAAGAATCTTCGACCAAATCGTTGAAGACCGTTACAGCAGCTTCAAATCCGGCATCGGCGCTGACGTTGTTGCAGGCAAAGCTTCCCTGGCATCCCTTGAAGCTTACGCTTTGCAAAACAACCCGATCGTTAACAAATCCGGCAAGCAAGAGCGCATGAGACTGATGCTCAGCGAAGTTATTTTCAGCGTTTAATTAGCTGGGAAATAACTTAGGCAACGGGAGGATTACGTCAATGAGTTATGTAGTTGGTATAGATTTAGGCACAAGTGCCGTAAAGGCATTGCTCGTTGACAAGAACGGAACGGTAGCTGCGGAAGCATCCCGCAGCTATCCGCTGTTCCACGAGCATTCCGGCTGGAGCGAGCAAAAGCCGGAGGACTGGGTTCAAGCTACAATCGAAGCTTTAAACGAACTTGCTTCCTCCAACGGCATCGCTGCCGACCAGATTGAAGGCATCAGCTTCTCCGGGCAGATGCATGGCCTTGTGCTGCTGAACGCAGAGAACAAGCCTGTACGCAACGCAATCCTGTGGAACGATACGCGTACAACGGAGCAATGCCGCGAGATCGAGCGCACGCTTGGCGACAAGCTGCTTGGCATTACCCGCAACCCGGCGCTTGAAGGCTTCACGCTTCCGAAGATTCTGTGGGTTCGTCAATACGAGCCGCAAGCGTTCGAGCAAGCGAAGCTGTTTGTGCTGCCGAAGGACTATGTTCGTTATGCTCTGACTGGCGAGCTGCATATGGATTATTCCGATGCTGCGGGCACTTTGCTTCTTGATGTAGCGGGGAAAGAATGGAGTGGTGACGTGCTTGCCGCGTTTGGCCTTCCTTCTAGCTTCTGCCCGCCGCTGGTAGAATCCCATGGTCTCGTAGGCACTTTGCTGCCTGAGATTGCGGAACGCACCGGGCTTCAGTCTTCGACAAAAGTATTTGCCGGCGGTGCCGACAATGCTTGCGGAGCGATTGGCGCTGGCATCCTGTCCGAAGGACTCACGCTGTCGAGTATCGGTACTTCGGGCGTTATTCTCGCTTACGAGAATGACAAGGACAAAGACTTCCAAGGCAAGGTCCATTTCTTCAACCACGGCAAAGAGAATTCCTTCTATGCGATGGGCGTAACGCTTGCTGCAGGCTACAGCCTGAGCTGGTTCAAGAAAACCTTTGCTCCTAACGAATCGTTTGACGAAATGCTGCAGGGTGTAGGCGAAGTAAAACCGGGTGCGGGCGGATTGATCTTTACGCCTTACCTCGTTGGCGAGCGTACGCCTCATGCTGATCCGGCTATCCGCGCAAGCTTTATTGGCGTAGACGGCTCGCATGAACGCATTCATTTTGCCCGTGCGGTAATGGAAGGAATCACGTTCTCGCTTAACGAGTCCGTTGATCTGTTCCGCAGCGTTGGCAAAACGGTCGACAAGGTGGTTTCCATCGGCGGCGGCGCGCAAAATCCGGTATGGCTGCAAATGCAGGCGGATATCTTTAACGCAACGGTTGTTGCGCTTGAGAATGAACAAGGCCCGGGCCTTGGCGCGGCAATGCTCGCAGCTTACGGCTGCGGCTGGTTCGACAGCCTGGAAGCTTGCGCGGAGCAATTCGTGAAGCATGCGGCTTCGTACGAGCCTCAGCCTGAAGCGGTTGAGACGTACAAAGGTTTGTTCCGTATTTACCAGCAGGTTTACGCGCAGACGCGCGGCATGAACGAAGAGCTTGTTGCTTACCGCGGTTAATTACCGCACCATATAACGCGAGTTGATACCGTTTCTTCCGGTTAGCCGGGAGGAACGGTTCTTTTTTTTGGTTTGGGACAAAAGAGAGGCCGTACCCGGCAGGAGGGGTACGGCCTCTCTAAATGCTAGGACTTGCTCTCGGATACGACTTCTTCCTTCGTATCGGAGACAAGCTCTTTCGCCGACGACTTGAACTCGTGAAGCGTGCGGCCTACGGCCCGGCCTAACTCGGGCAGCTTAGAAGGACCAAAAATGATCAACACGACAACAAGAATCATCATAAGACCAGGGAATCCAACGTTTTGAAGCATACGATCATCTCCATTCTATTGTTATTTTGCATTTTAGCTCCAATTAAAATCAGTCTTGGTTATGATTGCTTGGGTAAGCGGCAACGGCTTCGATCTCGATCAGCCAATCCGAGTTGACAAGGCTTGCGACACCAACGGTAGAACGCGCCGTTTTGACGGGGTTCTCTTTGGTATTGAAGTATTTGGCATAGGCTTTATTCCACCCGTCAAAGTCGAACTTGCCTCCTTTTGCGGCATCAGGCGCTATGTATACGCGCAGATACGTGACGTCCTTCATAGAGAGGCCTTGCTCTTTCAGCAGGGTCTCGATATTTTTAAGGACGCTGAGGCCTTGCTTTTCGGTATCGCCGTAACGATCGTAGATCGTTTTGCCTTCCTTGTTCACGACGGAAGGGACCGTGCCGCTTGTTTCGAACGTTGCCGTGCCTGCCGGCATCGCTACAGCGCTAGAGATCGCGGAAGAGGGATTGCCGTAAAATTCAGGCTCATGAATAGGGGCGAGCGGGTATTTATTGGGCGTAACCGCCGCGTATACGCTGGCCGTTGCGGCGAGGCAGGAGATTACAATCGCCCCGGCGAGTACTTTCATTTTTCCAGTCATCTTCATTATAGGCTCCTCCTTGTCTATTCCTTCATGACGCGCTCGTGAATGTCGGTAACAACCGAACGCGCGGATTCAATGCCGCCTGCCATCCAGGCCGTAATGTAGCTGATATGCTCGCCTGCCAGATAGACGCGGCGGTCAGGCTTGCAGAGCACCGGATAGTTGGTTTTGCGGTCGTCTTCCGAGTAGGAGACCCAGCTGCCTTCGTTGTATTTGATCGTTTTCCAGTTCACGGAGAACGAAGATTCAAATTCGTTATAGTATTGCGGGTGAATTTTGCCGCCTTGTTCAAGCGCATGCGCTTCGCGTTCTTTGAAGGATAACGCGCCGATCTTGTCCGCGTTGGCGCCTTGGGCATAGTAGCCAAGCAGCAGGCCCTTCTTCGCAAAATAATTCGTTGGCGGATAATAGATCGACGAGATATCCATATTCGTCAGCGTATTGCCGCCGTAGATTTGGTCGTCTTCCTCCCAGAACCGCCGTTTGAACTGCAGACCGATTTTACCCGCGTTCGCGTATTTCGTATTGTTGATGGCCTTGGTCATCTCCGGAGACAAATCATGCTTGATGTTCTTCAGAACGGAGAG
Organism: Paenibacillus glycanilyticus; assembly: GCF_051200795.1. Taxonomy (NCBI): domain Bacteria; kingdom Bacillati; phylum Bacillota; class Bacilli; order Caryophanales; family Paenibacillaceae; genus Paenibacillus; species Paenibacillus glycanilyticus. Next base: position 5,536,687 of record NZ_CP195155.1, on the reverse strand, counting down.
CGGGATCGTACAGATCAGGAAATCGCCTTCGATTTGCTTGGCTTCGCCGTTCAAGAGGTCGGTATAGGTCACCTGCACCTTATCTCCGACATGCTTGAACTCGGTTACTTCGGAGTGGAACTTAATCCGGTTGCCAAGCCTTTTCTCAAAAGCCTTCGGAATCGCGTCAATGCCGCCGACAGGATGGAACATCATCATTTGCTGATCATAGCTGTACTCGCTTGCGAAGAAATTGCCGAAGCCGGAATTAATGATCGCCTTCATCTCGAACGGATCGCGGATAACGCCGGCATCAAGCCTTGAACCCGGTTCATCCTTATAGCCGCCGCGGGACGATCCCTTGTAGAAAAGATCGGCGTCGAGATTGCCTTCGGAGCGGAGATAAGCGACGATTTTCTCCTTTTCCTCCGCGGAAACCGGAAGGTCCAGTCCAGGCTGATTGATGGATTTGGCGAGCAGCTCGTTAACGTAGCCTCTTACATCGGCCTTTGCCGCCCGCTTGCGGACGCGGGTACCGGACAAAGCTCCGACGTTTTCATTGTAATAGTAGGCACTTTCGTTGACGTTGTTGAACGGCTCCATCGCAATGCCGAACTCGCGGCAGTAATCCATCGTGACGTGGAACTGCGGGATACGCATCGGACCCGCATTCAGGTACATACCGTCATCAAACCGCGCAACCTGCTTTTGTCCGCCAAGCTCAGTTACCGTCGTACCGCGGCGTACCGACCAGTTACGGCCACCGGAACGGGCGCGGGCTTCAAGAATCGTACAATTATAGCCGGCTTTGCCGAGCTCATAAGCTGCTGTCAGGCCGGCGACGCCAGCGCCGAGGATAACGACTTTTTTGCCCGATCGGTTAGTGCCTTTCAGATCCCAGCTGGATGGAGGCTCATACTCCGCTGCTTTCAGCGTCTCTGGCGAAAATAACCCCATCGTCCCCATTACGCTAAACACGGCGGCGGCACCACCGATTTTGCCGACCGTCGTCAGAAATTGTCTGCGCGACAGTTCATTTGGCGTCTCTTTTGTTTCCATGCCCGTCAACTCCTTCGCTTGATCGATTTGCTCGTCTCGGAAAGAAATGTAGCACGGTTTTTCAAGCCTTCGCCAACATTTTGTTAGAAACTCTTACATAAATAAAATTTATTACTAAGATAAAAATAATCGATCAAAAATAGATTATTAGGTAATTATAACCATTTATAGGTGCGAGCAGAGACTCCATATCTCATAAAAACGCAGGCTACTCCAGCATTTGAACACAAAGAATGTTCGTTTTGTTCGTTTGGGTTCATCTAATTCGAACAAGCATACCAGGGCTATCGGTCCCATTGACGAAGAAACAGACCGCTGATATATTTCGAATCAAAGAAGTTTATGTTAGAAAACATTACATAACCGTTAGGGAGGCGTGTGACGATGAAGGACAAAGTGATGAGTATTGGAATCGTTAGCGACTTAACTGGTTTGACGGAAAGACAAATTCGATATTACGAGGAGAAGCAGCTGGTTTTTCCGGTGAGGACCAAAGGCGGGGCACGCAAATATTCCTTTGACGACGTTGACCGCCTGAAGGAGATTAACGACAAGCTGAGGGACGGCTTCCATACCTTTGAGCTGAGAAAACCCGGAAGGTTGTGCAGCGAATGAAGAGGATTGAGGAGACTATGACGCTGCTTGGGCATTTAACGGAGCTGCGCAGCCGGATCTGGAAGATTCTTATCGTGGTGCTGCTGTCGCTTGGAGGGGGACTATATCTATCGCCGAAGGTGCTTCGTTATTTGAAAAGCGTGCCGCCTGGCTCGGAAATGACATGGAACGTTTTCTCGCCATGGGACGGCATCCGCATGTATATGTCGGTTGCGCTCGTAATCGCCTTGGCGGTATCGCTGCCGTATATTTTGTACCAGCTGTGGGGCTTTGTGAAGCAGGGGCTCCATCCCGGGGAGCGGAACGCCGCTTTGCGGTATGTGCCGTACAGCGTGATCTGCTTCTTTACAGGGCTGGCCTTCGGTTACTTTGTGGTTTTCCCGATGAGCTTCTCCTTCACTTCCAAAATAACAAAAAGCATGGAGCTTGTAGAGACGTATGGGGTTGCTCAATATTTCGGGTTTATGTTCAATATTGTGCTGCCGCTCGCGATTGCGTTCGAACTGCCGGTTATCGTTATGTTTCTGACCAAGATTGGAATCCTGACGCCTAAAGCTCTTCATAAAATGAGAAGATACGCGTATCTGGTGCTAGTCGTCGTAGCCAGCTTGATATCTCCGCCGGAGCTGATTTCCCATCTGCTGGTATTTGTTCCTCTTGTGGTTTTGTACGAGATTAGCGTTCTCTTGTCACGAATCGTATACGGAAAAAGAAAGGCCGCGGCCCTTGCGGAAGTTTCCGGAGCGTAAAGTTTATTCTACTGTTAACAGCCTTGGCTTATAGCCAAGGCTGTTTTTAATTTCTAAGAGCTTATAGGTTTTTATGGACATGGCTTAGAATCTTACCTTGTGCGGAAAAGATTAAAAGCTTTTGCTTTTTATCCGCTAATTGAACTGCCGCAGACAAAAAGCGAGCAAATACGGCAAAATCATGGATTTCCTGCATGCTTATGAAGTTGGTTGTTATTTACATGTAAGATATACTAACATCATAATCGAGCAAGTCCAGAGGAGGGCTTTATATGCCGCAAACATTCACAAACAAATGGAAGTGGAAAATCTCGGTAAGCCAGAGGCTGACGTTATCCTTCCTTGCAATCGTTATTATTTTGGCGGCGAACGGCGCGCTCAGCTTTAACCGGATGGGCAAGCTGACAAGCAACGCGCAGGAAATCTCGCAGGTGTGGCTGGCTAATATCAAAAGCATTAACGAAATCAATTATCTGAACGAGCATATGCTGACCATCCAATACAAGATGGCGTGGGAAGGCAATCCGCTGAAGCGCAAGCTGCTGGAGGAAGACGGCGAATATACGATCGTAGTTCTGCAAAAGAAGCTGCAGGAATTTATGTCGCTTCCGAAATCGGGCGATGACATGAATTTGTCCCGTAATCTGGAGGGGGAGTGGAAGGCCTATCTGGCGTTATACCGGAATGTCATCCGTTACTCCAATATGGAGGAGGAGAAGCAGGTCGGCGATTCCCTGATGTCATCGGAGCAGTCTTTCAGTACGATGCAGTCTTACATAAATACGCTTATCCGGATTAATGAGGAAGGGGCGAAGGCTGCCGAGCAATCCAGCCAAAAGATTAACCGCGAGGCGGTAGTGACCATTGCCATGAGTCTTGGTGCCGCGCTTGTTCTGGTTCTCGCCCTGCTCTATTACGTGCGCCGGACGATCTCCCTGCCAATCAAACGCTCCTCGGATGTTATAGCCGAAGTGGCCGCGGGCTCGCTTTCGGTTGCTATTCCGAAGGTAAGGAACAGAGACGAGATAGGGGTTATGGTGCAAGCGCTGCAAGGGATGGTTGACTCTCTGCGGACCACGATGCAAAGCGTGCAGACGGCTTCAACCAGCATATCCGCGGCTTCGGAAGAGATGCTAGCGGCCTCCGAACTAAATGCCGGCACGGTCGAGCAAGCTTCCGCTATGTTCCGGGAAGCGGCATCGGGCTCGCAGGAGCAGCTCCACAGCTTCGAGGAAATTTCCCGCTCAACGGAAGAGATGGCTCGTGGAACGCAGCGTATTGCGGAAAGCAGTTCTGTCGCGACGAAGCTCTCGGCAAATGCGGAGCTGCAGGCGAAGGAAGGGGCGGAGGCAATAGGAGAAGCTGTCCGGACGATGACGGACATCGATGACACCGTTCAGTCAGCATCCGAGCATGTCGCGCTGCTCGAGAGCCGCATGAACAACATTGGCAGGATCACCGATTTTATCGGCTCTATATCCAAGCAGACTAATCTGCTCGCGCTTAATGCGGCAATCGAAGCGTCAAGAGCGGGTGAAGCGGGAAAAGGTTTTGCTGTTGTCGCGGAAGAGGTTCGCAAGCTGTCAGTCCAGACGGCGGCCTCCGTTTCCGATATTGCCGGTGCAATAGGCATGATCAAGGAAGATATGATCCTCACCGTTCAAAAAATGAGCGCGAGCCGAGCGGAAACGATAAAGGGTTTGGAAAAAGTAAACGCGGCGGGCCGCTCCTTCCGTCAAATTACGACCGCGGCAGGGGAGGTGTCCGGCAAAATCGGCGAGGTTGCGAGCGCTGCCATGCAGCTTGCCGCAAGCTCGGAGGAGGTGTCCGCCTCTATCGATCAACTGACCGAAATCGCGCGCCGTACCTACGATATTGCCAGGGAAGTCGCGCAAAGCGCGGACAAACAAACCGCCTCGGCTGAAGAAATTGCATCTGCCGCAGGCGGTTTGACCGGTATCGCTCAAGACTTGAACGACTTGGTTATGAAGTTCCGTTTCTAACGATCGTCTAATAACGTTTAAAGCCGCTCCATATCGATTCCGGCTTCACCCCCAGCTCTCCGGCTATCAATTCGGCCGTAAGACGCTGGGGCTTTTTGATTTTGCCATTGCGGATTTTGGAGATGGTCGTAAGCGAAATTAAGGTTGATTGCGCCAATGAGGTAGCCGTAATGTTTTTGCTCAGCATCAGCATGCGGAGCTTGTATGCGGCATCCTCTTCCCGTACCGACTGAAGCGTGCCGGTCAGCAGAACGACATAACCCTTGAACTCTTTGTTTCCGTGGAAGAAGGGTTTGATAATAACGGTTGTCATCCGGAGCTGATCGCCGAGATACAGCCTCACATCGGTCTGCTCGGTAGTGCCGTGAGCACGCGCGTATTCCATGATGCGGCGGAGAGGTTTGCGGCTTTCGTCCGCGATATGGTCAAATACGGACTGATTCACCAGGTTGATTGGTTTGAATGGCGAATAATAGCGGATTGCGTTTGTGATTCGGAACTGCTCGGATATTCCAACGCTCATCAGAACCTGGTTATCCATCGCGTATTCTTCGATGTATTTTTCCTCCGACAAATCCTTGCAGATTATAATGAAGCAAGTCTGTTCGCTTGAGGGCAGTCGGCGGCTGGTAAAGCGTACGGGAATGGGGGCGGTCGATTTGGAGATTAACTCCTGTTCGAGCGACTGTTCGTTATCCTCGCTAAGCTGGGTCATAAGTCCGCCGAAGGTAAAGCCTCTTCTTAACAGCCCGTCAGGGTCTGCATCGGTCAGCTCCGCTTTTTTGTATCCGGTCAATTTGGTAAAGGCATAATTAATGTCACGTATATACCATCGGTTATGCTCAAGCTCGACGATAAACATCGGATCAGCCAGCAAATAAAACACGTTCTCCATTATTTTGTCACCTTCCTGGGAGTTATTATGTGAATATCGTTTCAATGTGACGTATGGTGTAAATAAACCTAACGTATAAGAGTATAACTTAAATTATATAAAGTTTTGTTGAAATGACAACACCTTTCATTCATAAAAGTGGGGAATGTTAGGGAATCTTAATATATTGGAAGCCTATCGAAGGAGATGAGATGATGAGTTCGGCTATTTTATTTGATTTCGCTGACTCCTTTAGCGCTGCGCTTGCGCGGGATACCCTGCAGGAGCTTGGATACGAGCCGTTAATGCACGAGGGAAACCGACTGCATATTCACGTGGACGGAAGCGACTTGACCTCGGCGCTGGAAATTGCCATGTCTCATGGCGGCCAGTTGGTGGATCAGTCTGCGATTCAGAACGAGGCTGTCACGGATACGGCTTATTCCCTGAATGCCATTACGATTCCGGCTCATATCGTGAACGAGGATTGGATTGGGGCAGAGGAGGCAACAGACCTGCACAACCGGGATGACGATGCGGATACGACCAATGAGTTTCTCCCGGATCCCGGGGAGTACAGTCATTTCTCCGGGGATGTGCACACGTAATAGAGGAGAAAAAGGAAAAGCGCGGCGTCAGCTGCTTAAAGCAGCCGATGCCGCGCTTGTTCCTGCGCTGTGGCCCGTAGTAAATGCGGCCGTAATATTGTAGCCTCCCGTGTAGCCGTGAATATCGAGCACTTCCCCGCAGAAGTAAAGCCCCTGGGCGAGCTTCGACTGCATCGTTTTTGGATCGATCTCCTTCAGATGCACCCCGCCGCCAGTAACGAATGCCTCTTCAATTGACAAAGTTCCGTTAACCGCAACAGGGAATTGCTTCATCCGCTTGGCCAGCTCGCGCCATGGTTCCTTCGGAATGTTGTCGTACGTGACATCGCCGTTAATCTCGCATTGGCGCAGAAGGAGCTCCAGCAGCCTTTCCTGCACATAGCCCTTCAGCACGTTTTTGACAGCCTTCTTGGGATCAAGCTTGGCAAGCTTCAGCGTCTCGTCGAAGATTTCAGCCTCCGTACGACCCGGAAACAGATCGATGGTAACGAGGGCCGTCTGTCTGCCGTTCTCGGCTTCCGAAGCTTTCTTAAGCTCTTTAACGACAAACTGGCTGCAGCGCAGCGCCGCCGGTCCGGATAGACCGAAATGCGTAAAGATCATATCTCCTTCATGGGAAACAAGCTTTTTGTTCTTGGCATTCCATACGGTCAGCGTAACATCGCGGAGCGACAGGCCTTGCAGCTCCTTGCTGCGAATCCACGGCTCGGCCGAGGTGAGAGGCACCTCCGTCGGGTATAGATCGGTAATCGTATGCCCGGCTTTTTTCGCCCATGGGTAGCCGTCGCCCGTAGAACCCGTATGCGGAACGGATTTTCCGCCGGTAGCGACAACCACGGACTTGGAATGGATAATCTCGTTGGAAGCGAGTCTGATGCCGGTAACGGCGCCGTTCTCGTACAGCACTTCCTTCACCGGCATGTTCGTTCGGATCTCGACGCCTTGCTCCTTCACCTTCCGGATCAGAGCATCCACAACCGTCTTCGCCTTGTCCGATACCGGGAACATCCGTCCGCGGTCCTCTTCCTTCAAGGCAATACCCATCCCTTCAAAGAAGGCGATGATCTCCCGGTTGCCGAATTGATTTAGAGCGCTGAACAGGAACCGCCCGTTTCCGGGAATATTACGGATCAGTTCATCCATTTCATTCGCGTTGGTTACGTTGCAGCGGCCTCCGCCGGAAATACCCAGCTTGCGTCCAAGCTTGTCCCCTTTATCGATAAGCAGGGTAGACGCGCCAGCGCCGCTGGCGGCAACGGCAGCCATCAGACCGGACGGTCCGCCGCCGATAATAATTACATCAAACATCGTTACATTGCTCCTGACTCATGCGTTTTCTTCTTTTACGTATTGTAACATTCTTTTTCTTATTTATTGAAATATAATGAAGACAACTTTAAAGCCATAAAGGAGCGAATAACGCATGGAGCGGACGGATTGGCGGTTCAGCGGGGCTAACGGGATCGAAATTTACGCAAGAGAATGGCTGCCGGATAACCGGGAGCCAAAAGCCGCGGTTTGCATTGTACACGGCATGGGAGAGCATGGGGAACGGTATTCGGCAGTTGCGGAGCGGCTGACAAGCGATGGTTATGCCGTGCTGGCTCACGACCAGGAGGGCCATGGCCGTTCCGCGGGGAAGCGCGGACATCTCTCTTCAATAGAAACGGCGGTTCGTAACACGGAACTGCTGCTTGAGCAGGCGAAAGAACGGCACCCGTTGCTTCCTTGCTTTCTTTACGGCCACAGCATGGGCGGCAATGTAGCGCTCAATTCCGCTCTGCGCCTAAAACCTTCTATTGAAGGTCTCATTTTGAGCAGTCCGTGGCTGCGTCTTGCGAAAGGCCCCAATGCCGTTATGAAGGCACTGGCCAGACTGCTTGTAAGCATTATGCCCAAGCTGTCGCTGTCAACGGGGATCAGTCCCGATGATCTGTACCGCCCCGGTTATGATCAGGCGATAACGTTCCTCGGAGACCCTTTATGCCACAGCTCCATTACAATCAGGACCTTTCACATCATGACGGATGCCGGTGAATGGGCTATCATGCATAGTAACGAGCTTCAGGTTCCGGTTTTGCTGGTGCACGGGACGGGAGATAAAGTGACCTCGTTCGAGGCAAGCAAAGAGGTTGCCGAGCGCCTCGGAGACCGCTGCAAATTCGTTAAATACGAGGGCGGATACCATGAATTGCATAACGATATTTACGCCGTTCATTTGTTAAATATTATTTCCAATTGGCTGGGAAGGCGATTGTAAAATAATGAGAGTTGTGATTTAATCGGACTATCAGGTGAATAGGTGAAGACAGGGTATTTTTTATAACATGACGTGTTTTCGTTGGGAGACTGATCGTTCGTGTTGAAAGAATTGCTGTTACAATTCTTTATTACGCTAGTACCTGCCTTTGCCTTTCAGTTATGGCATAATTCTAGCCGCCATTGGCGGAGAATTCCCGTTATTATAGGGCTGTCCAGCTGTATTGCGATGGCATTGTGCATGTTGTTTACGAAGGACTATTACGGCTGCGAACTTAATTTTCGGCTAATGCCTTTGTTAATCGGTTCTTTATACGGCGGACCATACTTTTTATTGCTGCTGAGCGGCGTATATACGGCACTAAGGATTGAATCACTCGACAGTATGGGAGAGACGGTTGTGTTTCTCTCCTTCATGCTTGTCTACGTTGTCTTTATGCCGTCCATTATAAAAGCGTTCCACCGGTCGGACCGGCGGCGCAAGATCAGCATCGTCATGAAGCTTATCGTGGGGATGTGCGCGTTTGTTATTTTGTCCTTCACGGTTGCCGTCATTACGACGGGGATGCCGGTCGATCTTGAATTTGTGCTTCTGGCACTTCTTACTCTAGCGATGACGGTGTTTTCCTCTTGGATTTCGGTGTATACGATTGAGACGTTTAAAGAAAACGCTCAATTGCATTACGATGTGAAGCGGGTGTCGCAGAGCTACCGGCAGGAAGTGGAGAAGCTTGAGCAATTTATCAATCAGACGAAGATTGCGGTTGTTCTGGTTAACCAATACGGCAAAATCACGCATCTGAACGAGATGGGGGTTCAGATGCTCGCTGGCGGACAACATATCGTCGGCCAATATTTCTACGAGTTTTTTGATGACGGGCTTGAGAACTCCAATGCGAAGCTGCTGCGCGAGGCGCTAAACGGGCAAAGTCTTGTTCATGAGTATCCGCAGGTGGAGAATGGAAGAACGCTGCTGAAGACCGCCTTTTGTATCCGGAACCTGCAAACGGATTCCATAACGGGGGCGGTCCTCACCGCGCATGACATAACGGAGCTGGCGCTGCTGCGCAGCGAGGTTGGCAGGATGGAACGGCTTAGCCTGATCGGGCAGATGGCGGCGAGCATTACGCACGAGATCCGTAATCCCATGGCGGTTATCCGCGGCTTTGTGCAACTGATGCGGGAACGGAGCCCGGATAATCAGCAGGCTTATTACGGTATCGTGATGGACGAGCTGGACCGGGCGAATACGATCATCAGCGATTTCCTGTCCTTGGCCCAGAACCGGGCGCTTACGATGGAAGCGGGTTCGCTGCATGATATTATCCGGGAAATGATTCCGTTATTAAATGCCGATGCCAATCTGCGGGGGCAGACGATCGAGGTTGAGCTGTGCGATTTTGTGCCTGCCATTCAACTGAACGAGAAGGAGATCAAGCAGCTGCTACTGAATCTGGCCCGCAACGGGATGGAGGCGATGAGCGAGAAAGGCCGCTTGTCCATCCATACGGCATACATAGAAGAAAAAGAGGAGATCGTCCTTCGCATTCAGGATCAAGGCGTGGGTATCTCCGACGAGCAGAAGCAGCGCATCTTCGATCCTTTCTTCTCGACCAAGACGCAGGGAACGGGCCTTGGTCTTCCTTTATGCGTCAGCATTGCGGAGCGTCATAACGGACGCATCGACGTTGAATCCGAGCAGGGCGTCGGAACGACGTTTATCGTTTCGTTTTTCAAGCATTCGGCCTAAGGGAAGAGGAAACATAAAGCTTGTGCCGGACGCGCATACTATCGTAGTTCGTACAATCAGCTATATACGGGAGGACGACTACGATGGCGAAAAATAAACAAGGCAACTCGATAGAACAAACTCAGCAAGCAAGCAAAAATAAAGCCGGAGCAGCCGAACCAGGCGAAGCCGGCTACGATAAGAAGCTGGACGGGCCGAACCGCCCTTCGATCTAAAGGAACGGGCGATGGGCAAGGGCAAAGGGGACGATCCGTCGCTTGATCCGTTCGAAATCTCCTTTCTTCCGGAATTCCGCGAGGGAAGAGGCCCGCGCGAGCCGTTCGTCAATGAGCATGGCGTAGTGATTGGCGATCATGATTACGATTCGCCGAATTCGCCGCTTAATGAATGGAGCACCGATACGGATCCGGCCGTTATGGCCGGCGATCAGTGGGTCCATCCTTTTAAGGATATCGGGTTTCTAACCGCCGAGAACCGGGACTATTTCGAACGGGGAATCGCGCCCCAGTCGGGGATCTTTATGCATCAGGACAAAAACAGCGCCTACCGTGCGGGGGAACCTGTTCCAGACTCGGAGGAAGCGCCGCAAAAGCAACCGGAGTGACATTGCTTCGGTTGCTTTATTTTCATGGCCGGCGGTATAATAGTAACTAAATTTAGGTTATTACAAAGGAGAGTGTTTTCAAATGTCTATGTCATTTGAGAGATATATGCTGGATATGGTTCAACCTATGCGCGATGATCTGACCCGGATCGGGATTAAAGAGCTTCGCACGCCTGAGGAAGTTGCGGATGCGATTCCAGATGCAAAAGGAACTACGCTTGTCGTTGTTAACTCGGTTTGCGGCTGTGCGGCTGGTCAATGCCGTCCGGGCGTAGCCGAAGCGCTGCAGCACGATATTACGCCGGATCACCTGTATACCGTGTTTGCCGGTCAAGATAAAGAAGCAACGGCGAAAGCGCGCGAGTACTTTGCTCCGTATCCGCCGTCTTCGCCTTCTATCGCTCTGATGAAAGACGGCGAGCTGGTTCATTTCATCGAACGCCATCAAATCGAGAATCGTTCCGCTGCTGAAATCGCGGCTGATCTGACTGAAGCTTTTGACCGTTACTGCCGTTAATCGGCAGGTGGAGTAGGGGGAGCCTGGGCTATGAGTTTACAACAGGAAATAATCGAGCGTTTCGGCGTACAGCCGGAGATTGATCCCGCTGCGGAGATCCGCAAGCGCGTCGACTTCTTGAAGGAGTACGTGAAGAAGTCCGGTACAACGGGCCTTTTGATTGCGATTAGCGGCGGGATCGACAGCGCGGTTACGACTGGCCTCTGCAAGATGGCAACGGACGAATTGTCTGCCGAGACCGGCCGGGAGTATATGACGCTTGGCGTGTTTCAGCCTTACGGGGAGCAGGTCGATATAGAGGACAGTTATGCGACGGCGGAAGCGTTCCAGCTGAAGCATAAGGTGGAGACGAATATCGGCGAAGCGGTGGACGAAATCGCGCTGGAAACCGAGCATGCGCTTAAAGCGATCGGGATTCACCGCCATCTGAGTCGCGGCGGCAAAGGAAACGTAAAAGCAAGAACGCGGATGGTTGTCCAATACGCGCTTGCTTTTGATCTCAACCTGCTTGTTGTTGGCACGGACCATGCGTCTGAAGCCATCACCGGCTTCTTTACGAAATGGGGCGACGGCGCGGTTGACATTACGCCGCTCAGCTCGCTGAACAAGCGCCAGGTCCGCCAGCTTGCAGGCGTGCTTGGCGTGCCTCAGAGCATTCTGGATAAAGCGCCAACCGCCGGACTTTGGGAAGGGCAGACCGACGAATCGGAGCTTGGCATTCTGTATGACGAGAACAGCGCTTATCTCGAAGGCAAAGAGATCGGAGCGGAAGCGAAAGCGAAGCTCGAGAAGCAATATTTGCGTACCGAGCATAAGCGTTCCCCGATTCCGGGGATCTGATCCAAGCGATGATAGCAGGGGTCGGACATGATGTTACGGATATGGACCGGATCGAGGCGCTGCTTGCGAGCAAAGCCGGAGCCCGGTTCCTAGACCGGATATTGACGAGTCGGGAGCGGGATCTGGCCGGCAGCTACGAGGGCAAGCGTCTGGCGCAATTTGCGGCGGGGAGATTCGCGGCGAAGGAAGCCGTAGTGAAGGCTTTGGGCTGCGGGATCGGAGCCAAAGTCGGGTTTACCGATATCGATATTTTGCGCGGACCCGAAGGGAAGCCGGAGTGTACGTTGTCCGGCAGTGCTTGGGAGAGGCTTGAACTGACGCCGGAGAGGCATCGCATTCATATTACGATTACTCACGATCGCGCGATTGCGTCTGCGGTGGCGATTGTGGAACAGACGGCATAGAGGAATGAATAGAAAAGGCTGATCGGTAAGTGGCTGTTTAAGCTGGATACCGGTTCAGCCTTTTCGTCTGCATGATTTACTCTTTTTTCTTGCCTGCCAGCCAGGCTGCGAGTCCCGCAATCTGCTCGTCCGTCAAACGATCCTCGAAAGGCGGCATCGAGGATCCCCCCTTCTTGATCTGCTCGACGATTTCGGGCTCGGTCATGCGTGCGCCTACCTGTTGAAGATTCGTTTGCGTTCCCATCCGCCCCTGCAGATCGGAGCCGTGACAGCTGACGCAGTTCGCTTTATATACAGCTCCGGTCTTCCCGGGAGCATCCATATGGCTGGTTGAGATCGCGGAGCCGGAACCGGAACCGCCACTGCCGCAGGCAGCGAGAAGTACGGCGAGAACGGCGGATACAATTAATCCTTTTGCTAGCATGTTTTTCCTTCTTTCTTGTAACTTGGCTATAATGAATCCAACATAATGATAGAACTTCCAATATGATTTTATCTTTATTGCTTATATAATAGAGTAAATAATTTGCGAAAGCCAGACAACAGGGGTAGTCATGGATACGAAAATACAGATATTACAAAGACAATTCGATCATTTGAAGATCGACGTTATTATGGCTGCTTATTCGGAGAGGGAAGCCGGCTGGTTGAACAACAATGATGAAATCGATTATTACAGGGTTTTCTATTTAATGGAGGGACATGCCGTTCTCGAGACAAAGGGAGTAGGCTACGATCTGATACCGGGCAGAATTTACGTGCTTCGCCCAAAGCAGAAAGTTAGTTATAATATTGCTATCAAGCAAACGATTAAAGCCTATTGGTGCCATTTCCGTATTCGGAATGCCGACGATATGAAGTTTATGAAGCTTCCGAAGCTTCCTTTTTCTTCATCCGTTGCGATTCAGGACGAGTGTCATGTGGTTGGAATTATGCAAAAAATGATTCAAGCGCAAGAGTTTCCGACCGTATCGACCAATCTCAGGCTGCATTCCGGCATATTGGAGCTGATAGCGTATCTATTGGATCATAGCTCCTGGGATGATTTGAACGATGCTTATTTTATAGGCAATGAGGTTGGAAAAGAAAAATGGGATGATGTTCTCTTATACATCGAACAAAATTTGCATCATAACATTCAAATCGAGGATTTGGCTAAAGTCGCCTATCTTCATCCCAATTATTTGATTACCTCCTTCAAATCGATAATGGGCTGCTCGCCGATTCAATACGTGACCGAGCGGCGTCTTGAGCTGGCCAAAAAGCTGCTTAAGGAGACGGATTTGCCGATATCCGAAATTGCCGGCAAGGTAGGGATGCTGAATCATTACTTGCCAAGGCTGCTTAAGCGCCATACCGGAATAACGCCTAAGCAATACCGCCGGTTTATGAAGCTGGAGCTTCCGAAAGCTCTGGGGGCTGCCGAACACAAAGAGGTGAACAACTAGACAAATGGAAGCGATTTATAAGGAAGAGGCAAAGGCTTACTTCAGCCGCGAGCTGCTTACCTGGTACCGGAGAATCAAGAGGGACCTGCCGTGGCGGATGAATCAGGATCCATACCGCGTATGGGTATCGGAAATTATGCTGCAGCAGACCAGGGTGGACACGGTAATTCCTTACTACGAGCGGTTTATGAATAAATTCCCTACGGTACGCGCCCTTGCCGAAGCGCCGGAGCCGGAAGTGCTGAAGTGTTGGGAAGGACTCGGTTATTATTCGCGCGCCCGCAATTTGCAGGCCGGCGCACGAGAGGTCGTCGAACGGTACGGCGGAGTTGTGCCGGATGACAAAGCGGCGGTGGCGGGACTTAAAGGCGTCGGCCCTTATACAACCGGCGCGATTATGAGCATTGCCTTTAACCGGCCGGAGCCTGCGGTAGACGGCAACGTCATGCGGGTTCTGTCGAGGTACTTCTGCCTGGAGGACGATATTGCGAAGCCTGCGACACGCGTTAGTATCGAAAAGCTTGCGGGATCGCTCATTCCGGAAGGGGCTGCCGGGGATTTCAACCAGGCGCTTATGGAGCTTGGGGCGCTTGTCTGTACGCCAAAAGCGCCAAGCTGCCTGCCATGTCCGGTAATGGAGCATTGCGAGGCGCGTCTTGCCGGCCGCGAAACGGAGCTGCCGATCAAGACGAAGGCGAAGCCTCCTCGTCCGGAGAAGCGGGTTGCCGCGATTATCGCCGGTACGGGCGCGAATGAAGGCAAGATTCTGGTGCGTCAGCGTCCGGAGACCGGATTGCTCGCGCAGATGTGGGAGCTTCCTCATTTGCTTGTGCCGAAGGAACAGGAAAAAATCGTTGATGCCGCTCCCGAGACAGACGGCAGTACGGCGGCTGCGGGCGAGTGGCTGACGCGGTCAATGGAAGAAGAAACGGGTCTCTTGATCCGACCGGAGCGCTGGTTTATGGATGCGGATCATGTATTCAGCCATATTCACTGGAAAATGAGAATTTACCTGGCTGACCTTGGTGCACTAGCGGGGGCGGCAGCAGCAGCTGCCGGTTCAAGCCTGGCTGCGGAGACTGCAGCCGCTTACGAAGCAGGCGGCAAGCAAGGCGAATACCGGTGGATTGGTCCTGAGGATATGGACACATTGGCTTTTCCGAATTTATTCATTCGCATATTGCGGGAATATTGGACGTAAAGGGGACGGTTGAGATGAGTAAGATGCTGGATTTGCTGCTTGAGCACAAGATTGTGGCGATTTTGAGAGGCATTGAAGACCATCAAGCTGACGCTGCCGGACAAGCCATGATTGACGGCGGCATTCGTCTGATGGAAATTACGATGAACACGCCCGGCGCGGCCGTGATGATCGAGCGCTGGCGCAGCCGCTTTGACGGACAGGCTGCTGTAGGGGCGGGTACCGTGCTGGATGCGGAGATGGCGAAGACGGCCGTTGCCGCCGGCGCGCAATTCCTGATCTCGCCGAATCTCGATGAAGAAGTCATCGCCTACGGACAAGAAAGAGGAGTTTCGGTCTGGCCGGGCGTTATGACCCCTACGGAAATCGTAAAAGCTTGGAAGGCCGGCGCCGAAGCGGTAAAGCTGTTCCCGATGGGAACGCTTGGTACCAAATACTTATCGGAAATCCGCGGACCGCTTGATTCCATACCGATTATGGCCACCGGCGGCGTAGATCTGCATAATATCGCCGATTATTTCGCCGCGGGTGCCAATGCCGTCGGAATGGGCGGCAAGCTGCTTAATCTCGACTGGGTGCGCGAGGGCAGATTCGATCTGATAACGGGTCGCGCGCGCCAGTTTGTTGAGGCCGTAAGGAAGCTGTAGCCGTTGCCGAATATTAGTTTGCCCGAAGATGGCTGTCCAGCCATAGCTTGGCCTGCTCCAGCATCTTGAGCGTGATCTGATGGTTGACTCCACCGTACTCGACCATACGGAGACGCTCGGGAGCGGCGCAGGCCTTTTTATCCATAAAATAACGCTGGCTGTGAATCGGTACCGTTGTATCCTCTTTTCCGTGCAGCAGCAACAATCCTCTCTCATCCTCAAAGGTTAATAAAGAGATCGGATCATGCTTCGCGAGAGCGGCACGTTCTTCTTCGCTTAAGGCCGGCTTTCCGGCGTATTTCAGATACGATTCGTAAAATTCCGTCCACGCGCAGGAGCCGTTAATGACGACGGCTGCCGCAATATCCGTATTTTTCGCGAATGCTCCCGCTGCCACGAAACCTCCAGCCGAATGGCCGATAATGCCGATTTTGCCGCCGCTTGGCCCGCCAAGCTGTTCAGTCATTTCCACGGCTTCCTTGGAGCCTTGCAGAACAATCTCCAGGAAGGTCTGTTCGAGTACGGCGGGATCCGCGTAATTCAGAGTGCCCCGATAGCCGTGATGGAGGAGCTCCGGAACGATGACCGTATAACCCCAGCCCGAAACGATGGATGCGAAAAATAAATAGCTCTCCTGCGTGGAGCCCCATCCATGATATAAAAGGACGGTTCCGCCCGATTGCCCGATGGTATCGACCTGCAGACAGTCGACGCCGGCAAGACGGACTAGCTTATGATTAGTGCCGCTCATTCTTTTACTGCCCCCGTTCTTATGTAAGCTCACCTCATTAGACTACCATGCTCTCCCTATAAAAACAAAGTGCCTGCGGCACGGGGCCGCAGGCTGCAAGAGAGAAATATAATAAAGGGGGGTCATGTCTATTAGTATAGATTGCGTAAATGAAAGGAGTCTGAGTGCAGTGTTACAAGAACATTACAATGCCGTGACTCTATGAGCATTTACTCAGACAGGGCCAAGAAAAAATAGATTTCTTTCATTTGGAAATATAGTTCTTTCATTTTCTAAACGGCTAAGGATGGACGATCCGTTTTCCTTAACCGGAGGTTGCTGCCGACAATCCCGCTCAAAATAATGAGAACGCCAATCCACTGCGGCAAGCTAATCGGTTCCGCGAGCACGAAAGCGGAAAGAATAACGACAACCGGCAGTTCGGATGCGGTCAGAATCGTTCCTAACCCCGAACCGACATGCGGCATGCCAATCGAGAACAAAAGGGGAGGAAGCACGACCCCGAATACGCCTAGCGCTAATCCGTAAGGGAATAGCCCCGTGACGATATGCCAATCCAATAAAAAGGTCGGCGGCAATACGATAAATATCGTGATAACGCCGCCCGTGGAAAGAAGCGCGCTTTTTAAGAGGGGAGGCGTTGATCTTTCGACCGTGCTGCTGAGAAACACAAAAGCTGAAAAGGTCAACGCGGCAAGCAATCCCCACAGGCATCCCGTCCATGACAGCGACATGTTCTCCTGAAACAGAATATTGGCGGCTAGAATGGAACCGAGCAGCGTGAGCGTTATGGACATCAGCTTGTTTTTCGTCGGTTTTTTCTTAAGCAGCAGCCACTCCAGCAACGTTCCGATCCAGACGAATTGAAATAAAATGACGATAGCAAGCGAAGCATTAAGCGTCTGCAAGGCTTGATAATAAAAAATGCCCGTTAATCCAAAAGGTATTCCGGATAACATTAGTTTAAAGGTTTGTTTGCGGGTTGGCGCTTTCCTGTTAACGAGCAGTACGATCAGCCAGCTCAGGACCGCCCCGAAAAGATACTGGCCGCCGGTTACCGCGGAGACGGAAAAGCCTGCCGCATACGCCAGTTTTACAAAAGTGGACAAGACCCCGTAACAGCAGCCTCCCAAACATACGATTAACGCGTAATGCCATAATTTCATGATGATCCTCCTTTTTTGAACGCAAAAAACCACACAAATGACGCGTACCGGCAGTACGGGCCTTTGTGTGGCGAAAATAGAGATTGCTCTCCAGAAAAGTCCACAGCTTCCCTAATGAGTTTTAGTATTGACGTTTCGGTTACCAGTATAAAAACAGATCCCAAGCGTTGTCAATGTTTAATTCTTCCGAGGACGCGAAGCAGCAGGAATAGAGGCAGCCGCGGATTTTTCCGTTTCATGTGCGCGTACTTCCAAGCATGCTTATCGATTTGTTTGAGCTCCCAGCTTTTATGCTTCATCTGCTCTTCAAAGAAAAAAGGATGGTCTAACAACTCAGTCACTTCCCTTTACGATTAAGTTGATCGAACGAATGTTTCCATTATAAAAAAAGAAGTATGACAGCATCCTGTCACACTTCTTTATAACGGTTTAACATTTTTCCAATTTTTTCTTTGATCCGTTGCCTAAGCGCAGGCGGTTCCAGTACAAGGGCGTCCTCGCCAAAACCAAGCAGCTTCTCGATCAGCCAGTCCGTGTCGATTGCCTGAGTAATCGTCAGCGTAAGCGTGCCGTCATCGTTAAACTGCTTCTCGTCCAAATAAAACTCATCCAGCACCCTTGCAAGCGAACCGCCCGTGAAATGAATGATGGCATGGCTTATCTGCTCCTGCTCCTGGCCGCCGCCGCCGGTGAGAACATCTTCGGTGTGGATGTTATGCTCACGCTGGAAGCCTTCCGGCAAGGTCAGCAGCTCCGACATTCTAGTTAGCTTAAACACCCGATAGTCATCCCTGGAGCGGCAGTAGCCGTACAAATACCAGGCGCCATATTTAAACAGGAGACTAACAGGCTCGACGACGCGGTCCTGACGTTCATCCTTCGCATTCGTATAATGGAATTGGACGAGCTGTCGGCCGTTTATGGCGGAGTGGAGCGCGCGAAGATGGGCCGTGTACGATCGCCAGCTGCCAAGATCCATCGTCAGGCTTGGAGCTCTGCCGTTATCGGTCTGAACAGTCTTCAGCCGATGAATCGTCTCATGGGCCCGCTCATCCTCGAATATGGTAGTCGTGCTCTTGAGAAGAGTAATTAGCGAGGCGATATCATCGGAGCTGAGCAGGCTTTTGTCCATCTTGTATTCCTTCATAATGCCGTATCCGCCGTTAACGCCTTGATAGGAGACAACGGGAATGCCCGCCGCGCAGATCGCTTCGATGTCCCTGTAGATGGTTCTTTGCGAAACGCCGTATTTGCACGACAATTCCGAAGCGGACACGACTTCATTATTAAGCAGCATATAGATGATCGATATCAATCTTTCCAGCTTCAAAACATACTCACCGCCCTATAGTATTGCGCTGTTAAGATCGTAGTGCACGGGGATTCGTTTGTCTATAAAAAATAGCCTCGGCCGGATAAAGGCCAAGGCTATTCGATTTAACGTTAGAAAGGAAGCTCGATGGCAACCTCGCGTTTGGCGGCGGAGGAGCGGAGTACTCCGTCAATAATGGCTTGCTGAATGACGATCTGCGAGCCCGGAATAGGGGCGGGACGTCCTTCGCGCACGGCTTCGGAGAAATCCCTCACCTTCTCGTTGAAGAGGTTAAGGTCGGTATTCGTAACCGGAATCGGCGTTTCAGTCTGTTTGCCCATAAAGTCATGGAACAGCTTCATCTCGCCGACGCGGCCATCCCATACGCCGGACCAATTGCCCGTTCCGTAAGGATTCACTTTCAGTCCGCCTTCCGTTCCGAGGAACATGGTGGAGCCAAGCGTATCCATATGCATAGCCCAAGAGATCTTGAATTGAAGCACCAGATCATTCTCGAAGCGTACAAGCGCTACTCCAAAATCCTCAACCTCGAATTTGCTCGCTTCCGGATGATGAACGGGATTCGTGCCGAAATAATTGGACGTATAAGCCGATACCGTAAGCGGCTTCGGATAACCAAGCGCATTAAGCGCCATATCGAGCGAGTAGCAGCCGATATCCGCCATAGCGCCGGCTCCGGCGAGCTGCTTGCTGATAAACGTGCCTCCCGGCATGCCGCGTCTGCGGCCGCCGCCGGTCTCCACGTAATAGACCTTGCCGAGCTTGCCGGATTGGACGATTTCGTTAACGACCTTCATGTTAGGGTCGTAACGGGGCTGAAAACCGATTGTCAGCATATTACCCGTTTCGTTCGCGACTTGAACCATATCGATCGCTTCTTCCAAGGTAACGGACATCGGCTTTTCGAGCAGAACATTTTTGCCTGCGCGCAGCGCGTCAACGGTGGTTACGTGATGGGAGGCATTTGGCGTGCAGATGCTGACCCCGTCCAGATCAAGCTCAAGGAGCCTGCGGTGATCGTCGAAGCCGATGGCTCCCGGCAATTGCTCGCGCGTAACGAATTGATCTGCTTTGCCCGGAATGACATCGGCAACGGCGACAATCTCAACGTCGTGAAGCTGTTTGTAGGCTCTTACGTGAGCAGAAGCGATACCGCCGCTGCCGATAATTCCAATACGTTGCATTTTTGACATGAATCCAATCCCTGCCTTCTCATGAACTGTGTATCGGAAGCCTGATATTACTGCAGATTGATTTTTCTGATCTTCTCCATAGCAATCTTAGGCTCCCGGTTAATCGTAAGCAAGCCGTTAACCTCCTGCTGCACGTCCGTAATTTGCGTATAGCAGAATCCGCTTACATAATCGAGATTCTTGATTGCTTGGGTAATTCCTTCATAACGGGCCAAAAATTCTTCTTCATTTTTTACTTGGTTGCCGTAACCCCAGCCGGATTCGCTCGTAAATGCGATGCCGCCGTACTCACTGATGATCACCGGCTGGCCTTTGTAGCTGTATCCGTTAGCGAACGGATAGCGGTGTTTGTCATGCGCGAAATCATTGCTGAGCAAGGCGTCCTTGTCCTTGTATCTGGCTTCGAGCACGGAGCCCAGCTCCTCGTAGTCATGAAGCGTAATAATATCCGAAATCGTATGCTCCCAGCCGTCGTTCACGACTACAGGCCTCATCTGATCGTAGGACTTGGTTAAATGATAGATCGATTCGGTGAATTGCTGCTGCTTCCGGTCGGTGAAGATTTGTCCGATTCCCCATGATTCGTTAAACGGAACCCACGTCACAATGGAAGGGTGGTTGTAATGCTGGCGGACAACCTCCATCCATTCCTTCGTGAACCGGTCTACGGCGTCGTCTCCGAATTCGTAAGTGGCGGCAATCTCCGACCAGACGAGAAGGCCCTTGCGGTCCGCCCAGTACAGGTATCTCGGATCCTCGAGCTTCTGGTGCTTGCGCACGCCGTTGAAGCCAAGCGCCAAGGTTTTATCGATATCCTCGATAATGGCTTCTTCGGAAGGCGGAGTCAGATGCGTATCTTCCCAATAGCCTTGATCGAGCAGAAGGCGTTGGTAGAGCGGCTGCTTGTTGAGCAGGATGCGGTCGCCTTTAATCTGAATGCGGCGCATGCCGAAGTAGGAGTATACGGTGTCTACCGGCTGGCCGTCTTTCTTCAGAACAACTTCCACATCGTACAGGTTCGGATGATTCGGATGCCAGGAATGAATTTTCCATTCGTTGACGTCGTTCATGACGCTTAGCTCCACTTTCAAGAACTTGCGGTCAACATTGGTTTCCGAGGAGCGGATCAGTTTCCCGTCGTAACGAATAACGGTCTGGAGCGTCAAGCCGTCGAAGGAACGTACCGTGCTGCCAAGCTCGTATTCGAACGTAACCGCTGCTTCTTCCAGCTTTGGCGTAATTTTAGCTCTGTTCACATGGTTGCCGTCGACATATTCCAGCCAGACGGACTGCCAGATGCCGGTTGTCTGCACGTACCAGCAGCCGTAGTTCTTCTCGATCCAGCGCTGCTTGCCGCGCGGCTGCATCGTGCTGTTGCTGTCTTCCACGCGGAGCGTGATGCGGTTTTCCCCGCCAATCTGCACGGCATCAGTAATATCAAAGGAGAATGCCGCATAACCGCCTTCATGCGAGCCGATATACACGCCGTTTACCCACAGCTTAGCCAAATAATCAACGGCCTGGAAATGGAGGATAACGCGTTTGTCTCCCGTTTCGGCCGGGATTGCAACATTCCGCTCATACCATACGCATGGATGGAAGGTTTCCTCGCCGATACCGCTGGCTTTGGTCTCATATGTAAACGGGACTTGAATCGTACGGTCCGCATCCAGCTTGCTGTACCATTTGCTGCGTTCGCCTTCAAACGAATCATCGAAGCGGAAGCCCCATTCGCCGTTTAACAATTGCCATTCGTCGCGTACCCACTGCGGACGCGGATAATCCTTCACATACTTGTGCGTACTAGCCATAATCTTCTTTTCTCTCCTTTTAGTTAACCGTTAGGTTAATTTAATAATGAAATTAAGATGATTCTAGTTCATATTATGTGGAAGGTTCGTTCTTATGTCAATACAAAGGTTAATTTATTAATGTTATAGTTAATTAATAATCCGATGTTGGTAGATAGATAAACTTTTACAAAATATGCTAGTATGAAAAAGGACTATCTTAAAGCGGAAGGAGACCCGAGTGATGATGAAACAACTTATTGTTGGGGATGCCGAGCATGAACTGACGATTACGCGGCGTATTCTGGAGCGCTTGCCTGATGAGCATATGGCGTGGAAGCCGCATGAAAAATCAATGACATTAGGCGGACTTGCCACGCATTTGATCAACCTGTTGAACTGGCAGGCTGCTATTTTACATTCCCTGGAGCTTGACATGTCCACTGTATCGGGGCGGCGGGAGGCTTTGCAAAAGCGCGAAGACGTGCTGTCGGAATACGATGCCAATGCGGCCAAGGTTATCGGGTTGATAACCGAATGCGACGAGAACAAGCTTAGCGAAGAATGGACGCTGCGAAACGGTGATTATATTATTCTGCGGCAGCCGCGTGCAATGGCGCTTCGCACCTTCGGATTAAGCCACATGATTCATCACCGTGCCCAGCTTGGGGTATATTTGCGGCTCCTGGATATTCCGGTTCCCGGCCTCTATGGCCCTTCGGCGGATGAATAAACCAACGGTTATTATAGTGAACGGATTCCCTGGAGCCGGAAAAACAACGCTCGCAGAGCGGCTGTCCAAGGATTTGAAGCTTCCCTTGCTGTCCCGGGACGGGATCTACGAGACTCTGTTTGACGCTTTGGATTGCAAGACGCACGGCTCTCCGCCGCTCTTGGCGCCGGCCGCTTTTACTTTTCTTTATTCCTTCGCGGGTAAGGTGCTGGCTGCCGGACAATCGATTATTATCGAAGGCTTTTTTGGCCGTCCGGAACTAAGAAGCGCGGAGTTTCTAAAGCTGAAGCGGGAGTATGACTTCGAGCCCTTCCAAATCATGTGCAGAGCCGATGGACGGGTACTCTTGGAGCGCTATTATGCGCGTATGGGATCAGCGGATCGGCACAAGGGCCATAATGACAAGGAATGGATCGAACAGCAGGGCAACAAGGAACGGCTGTTGAACGAGACGCTTGTGCCATTGTCTATTGGCGGGACGGTCGTTGAGATTGATACGGCGGCAGGGTTCGATTATGAAAGTTTGCTGAAGCAGATCCGCTCCGGATAAGAGAATAGAGGTTCAAAAAGCCGCGTGCATCGCATCGCGGCTTTTTTTGCGTTCTTAACGGACACATCCGCAATAGTCGGTGTTACGGTTAAAAAAACGTTTTCTTATTTAAAGACTTCGCGTTAAAAATTCAATAAGATAGGTGTAACGAGTACTCGGAAATAGTTAAATCCCCTTTTCAAACGGAGGCTATTATGGAACGCATCATCGCCGGAATGGAGCGGCTATCGCCCTTTGTCCGCTCTGTAAAAATAACGAGATCGGACTACCTTGTGGGCGAATGGGTAGATTACGATCACGTGTATACCTATATCGAACAAGGAGAAGCCGAGATCCTGCTGGACGGCGTCCAGTATCGGTTAAAGGCAGGGGAAGCTATCCTTTTTCCGCCGATGAAGCTTCATTTTATCCGGTCCGCGTCCAGCGAGCCTTTGGTTCAGTACATCTTTCATTTCGATTTATTCCATTGGGAGGATCAGAGCAAGTGGCAGGAGACCGGTGTTTCCAAAGGGCAGCAAGTCGAGATAAAGCCGGAAGAAGAGCTGTTATCGTCGCTGTATCCTATCTCGTTCATTCATCCGGCCCATAGACTAGAGGTGCACAAAAGATTTCATATCCTTCATCAGGAGTTTCTGAGCAAACGCCCTTACCATCAGCTGTTTATGAAGTCGCTGGCGCTGGAGCTGCTCATTTACTTCTTAAGAAATCAGCACATGTCCTACGAAGGGAAAGGCAAGAAGACAAAAGGCTGGGCATCTATCGAAAAAGCCGTTCTTTATATTCAACAGGAGTTTGCCAATCCCCGGTTAGATCTGGAACAAATCAGCCTGCAGGCCGGGGTATCGACCAATCACTTATCGTATCTCTTTAAGGAGCAGCTTGGAGTTACTATTCATAAATACGTGACTTATGTTCGGATCGAGGAAGCAAAAAGCAAGCTGCTTGAGGGTAACCTCTCTATTACTCAAATATCGGAAACGGCTGGCTTTGCATCCATCCATGCATTCAGCAGAACATTCAAAGCTATTGCCGGTTTGACAGCCAGTCAGTTTATTGAGGCATATTCGACAAGCGGCAGGGCAATGTCCAAGGAGGAGATTAATAATGAATAACAAGAAAGTCGTCTTTACCGCCCCATGGCAGGTCGAGTTTCATGAGGATGCCTTCCATATAGCAAAGCTGGGGGAGCGCGAGTTATTGGTGAAGAAAAGATTTACTTTAATCAGTCCGGGAACGGAGCTGGCCTGTCTATCGGGTAATGAGGGATGGTTTGCCATGCCGGGAATTCCCGGTTATTCTTCCGTAAGCGAAGTCATCGGGATTGGCGAAGAGGTGCAGGGTTTTAAGCCGGGCGACTATGTGTTTCACTATGGAGACCATAGCTTGTACTCGGTCATTCCGTCAGGCGGAATACTTTTGAAAGCGCCGTCAGACCTGCCCCTTCACTGGGTGCCGTTCACCCGAATGGCTTCCGTAGCGATAACGTCTATTCGGGTATCCGAGATTGAGCTTGGCGACTATGTGGCCGTAACCGGTTTAGGTCTAGTCGGGAATATGGCCGCGCAATTAGCCTCTCTGCAAGGCGCTTCCGTGATCGGAATCGATTTATCGGGACCGCGACTGGAGGCGGCGACAGCATCCGGAATCGGGCATGCATTGCCGTCAGACCCCAAGGTTCATGAGCATATAAACGAAATTACAGGCGGAAAAGGGGTATCGACGCTAATAGATGCCACAGGAATTCCAAAGGTCGTAACGGAAGGGCTGCCATGGGTTGCGAAATACGGAGAGGTTGTGCTGCTCGGAAGTCCACGGGGCGAATATCAAGGGAATATTACGGAGCTGCTGAACTATATTCATTTGGACGGACAAGGCTGCTTAACGTTTAAAGGCGCTCACGAATGGAGATTCCCCGTTGAGCCTGACGCGTTTGTGAAGCATTCCTTAACCCGGAATTCCCAAATCGTATTTGAGCTTATGAAACGCAAAAAACTGGCAATAGAGCCGTTAATCAGTCATATACTAAAGCCGGAACAAGCCGTTCAAGCCTATGAAGGGCTTAGAAACGACAAAGATCATTATCACGGGGTATTATTCGATTGGTCCTAAAAAGGATAGGAGGTTTGATAACGATGCCTAATCTTCCGGTCGCCGTACAGCCTTACACCGTCCGTGATCAACTGGACAAGGATTACAGGGGGGCGTTAACAAAAATAGCGGAGATTGGCTACAAAGCGATTGAGCTTGGGCCGCCTCCAGTGGGAATTACCGTTGCCGAGCAAAAATTGCTTCTGGACCAGCTTGGGTTAAAAGTGATCGGTTTCCACTCCTCGCTGGAGCAGCTTGAATCGGATCCGGACAGCGTAGTTCAATATTTGGAAGAGGTAAATGCAGAAAAGTATGCAGCGTTGTCCCTCGGCTTCGAATCTAAGGAAGATTTGCTCGCGAAGGCCGGCAGGCTGAATGAGATAGGCGAACGATTGGGGCAAAGCGGCGTACAGCTTCTATACCATAATCATGATTGGGAATTCAGGAAATTCGACGGCGAATACATACTGGATATTTTGCTGCGGGAGACCGATCCTTCCTATGTGAAAATGGAGCTCGATACGTATTGGGTTCATCGCGGGGGCTTGAATCCGGCGGAATATCTGCTTAAGCTTCGCGGGCGTTGTCCGTTGCTGCATATCAAGGATGCGGAGGCTGGTGAAGAAGCGTTTTTTGCGGAGATTGGCGAGGGCGTATTGGATTTTGAAGCCATCTTCCGAGCGGCCGAGGAGATCGGGACAAAGTGGCTTGTGGTTGAGCAGGATTTGTGCCGCAGAGATCCGCTTGAAAGTCTGGCGATCAGTTACGGCAACCTGTATAAATAGTACGACGCGGGGAACAACGGTGAGTATCCGATGCTGCGGCATTTCGAACGGGATCGTCACGATAAAGTGACGATCCCTTTGTTCGTTCATTTTGGCAATGGGGAAGCGATAATCACTTCTATATTGTGGTCTTGCAGAAGCTTATCGAAAGGAGCAGGCGGATTAACGTCCGTAATAAGCAGATCGATAGCGTCAAACGAGCATACGCGGTGATACAGGCTTTTATCGAATTTGGCCGAATCGGCCAGCATGATGACCTGATTCGCTCGTTTAATCATTTCCCGCTTGAGGTATGCTTCTTCCTCCGTTGGGGTGAACAACCCTTCGGCCGTAAGGCCGCATGTGCCGAGAAAAAGCTTGTCTACCCGGATGTCGTTCAGCATCTCGACCGTACGCGGCCCAAAGGCGTACCGGTGCCAGGCATTAAGCATGCCGCCAAGCAAATGGATGGCGATTTGCGGCTTGTCGCAGAGCACGCCGGCAACGTCGATCGAGTTCGTGACAACCACATTTTCCGTTGTGGACATAAATTCGGCGACATATTGCGTTGTGGTTCCGGTATCCAGCATGACATGCTCTCCGTCCCGGATAAGGGAGGCGGCCGTCATCGCGATGGTACGCTTGCTTCCTGCTTCAGTTAATCGGTCTTTGTAGCTGCTCACCGATTTGGTCATGGTCGAGAGAATCGCTCCGCCCCTCACGCGGACAATCAGGCCACCGGCTTCCATCTTGACCAGATCGCGCCTTGCGGTATCGTAGGATACTTCGTATAAGGTGCAGATATCCTCCATGCTAATTTTCCGGTTCAGCTTCATATAATCAACGATTGAGTTAATCCGTTCCTCTTGCGTCATCTTTTGCCCACCTTATTTGTCCATTCTTCTTCCATTATAAGCAACGGTACTTTTTAATGACAAGCAAAATACGGAGAATGTGCATGTTTCACTTGCTTAAAATTGGTTTATATAATTTTAATAATTATATTTATAAGTGAAATAATTAAATTGGCATTGAATTGCCGCATGTCATCTTTTATACTGGTTGAGACAGGACAGAGAACGGAGAGGGAGTGCAGAGCATGAGTAAGGTTAAGGTTGGATTGGTTGGCTTCGGATTATCGGGGCAAGTTTTCCACGCTCCACTTATACAATCGATTGAAGGAATGGAAATCGCAAAGGTAGTGTCCAGCAATCCCGAAAAGGTAGGACAATACTTGCCGGACACGGAGGTTATCGTCTCGCTTGCAGAGCTTCTCGCCGACGAAAGCATCGATCTGGTTGTGATTACATCGCCTAACCAGACGCATTATACCTTTGCGAAGCAAGCCTTGCTTGCGGGCAAGCATGTTGTTGTGGAGAAGCCGTTTGTTATTTCGTCGGAAGAAGCCGATGATTTGATCGAGACGGCACGGCAGCAAGACAAGCTGCTTAGCGTCTATCAGAACCGGAGATGGGATAACGACTTTCTTACCGTCAAGGGCCTTATCGAGGCCGGGGAGCTGGGAGAGATCGCATCCTACGAAGCGCATTATGACCGTTACCGTCCGGAAGTATCCAATAGATGGAGAGAAACGGCGGGTCCGGGCTCCGGCATGCTGTATGACTTAGGCTCGCATTTGATCGACCAGGCCCTGCATCTGTTCGGGAAGCCGGATACCGTATATGCCGATCTTATGGCGCAAAGGGCAGGCTCCGAGGTGACGGATTATTTCCACCTGATTCTGAGCTACGGCACGAAAAGAGTTATCCTGCACAGCGGTTCGCTTGTGTTGCAGCATGGTCCCAAATTCCAGGTGCATGGCAGCAAGGGCAGCTTTATCAAATACGGCCTGGATTCGCAGGAGGACATGCTGCGCAAGGGCGGCTTGCCGGGTCAGCCGGAGTGGGGCATGGATCGGGAAGAGCGGTACGGCGAGCTGACGGTAACGGTTGATGGCAAGACGGAGACCGGCAAGGTGAAGACGCTGCAGGGGAGCTATGAACGCTTTTACGAGGGAATGGTTCAGGCGATTACGGCGAATAAACCAGTACCCGTTGCGGCGGAAGATGCCAGAAACACGATTAAGATTATTGAGCTGGCCATTCAAAGCAGCGAGGAGAAGAAGGCTTTGCCTTTCCGGTAGAATTAAAAGTGCTTGGCATGAGATTGATCATGCCAAGCATTTTTTTTAGCGAATACATTGAAACCACTTTTTTACAAGATCGTATTGTAGTAAAGTAATTTTACCTATACTAGGAAGATAAGCACATAATGGAGGGAACTTTGTAAAGTGGAATCGGACAGGAATAAGGACAGTTTTTGGAGTTTATTGAAAAAAGGGAATACGTCTTCGGCAACGGCGGCAGTCGGGAATACGGCAGTGGCCATCGTAAAAGGCGTAGCTGCGGTGATGACGGGAAGCGGCGCGATGTTTGCCTCCACCATGCACTCCATTGCGGATGCGGTGAACCAAGGCTTCGTATTCGCGGGCAGCGTGCTTGCCGAGAAAAAGCCGACGCAAAGATTTCCGACCGGATTCGGCCGTGTAATTAACCTGTTTTGCATGATTGCGGTTATTGTCGTTACGGTTATGGCTTACGAAACGATCAGAGAGGGCTTTCACTTGCTGGCCCACCCGTCGGAATCGCATGGCTTCTGGATAAACTTTATTATCCTGCTTATCTCCATCGGCGTTGACGGCTTTGTTTTACATAAAGCAATGAAAGAAATTGTTCATGAATCGCGTTCGGAGGCGAAAGGTCTTGCCATTGTTGGGGCGGCGTTCAAGAATGTCGGACGGGCTGCACCTCCGACGCGCCTCGTATTTTATGAAGATCTGGTTGCCACGACCGGTGCGTTTCTTGCGCTGATTGCCGTCGTTGTCACCTCGCTTACCAGCTTCACGCTGCTGGATGGCGTGTCGACCATATTGATCGGGCTTCTTATGGTGGCGGTGGCATTCCGCGTAGGCTACGATAACATGGTTGGCCTGATTGGCGTGGCTGCGCCGCGCGAAGTCGAAGAGAAGGTTGCGCAGTTGATTTTCTCCCATGGGGAAGTAACCGATATTTATTCGATGCGAATTTTGCAGGAAGGCCGCTATTACCACGTTGAAGGTCTAATCGAGCTGAAGCCGGGGATGACGCTTGCGGAAGCCGATGATATCAAGTTTAAGGTGAGAGACACGCTTTTGCTTGATCCGGCGATCGCAGACGTTACGATAGGCATTATCGAAGATAACGGAGTCCGCAACTGGCAGCCGCAAGAGGCTGGCGTATAAACAATGGAAGGCGCTGTCCCGGGGGCAGCGTCTTTTTCTTTACTCCTCTCTGGAGATAGGTAAGTTCGATCTGTTACAATAACCTCAAAGAGGTGAAGGCATGCTGGATTCCATCGATAATCATATTTTGCAGAGGCTGTCGCAGAACAGCCGGATTTCATATACCGATCTAGCCAAAGAAGTAGGGTTGTCGGGGGTTGCGGTGAAGGAGCGGATCGACAGGCTTGTGAATCAGGGCATTATCGAGCAGTTCTCGATTGTTATCAACGCGGAAAGACTGGGCAAAAAGATATCCGCCTATCTGGAGCTTGAGGTCGAGCCCGTCCATCTGGACGAGATTCTGGAATCGCTCAAGGCCAACGAGCGCGTGGTTGTTCTTTACGAGATGACCGGTCCCTGCCTGCTTCACGTTCACTATCTGGTGGAGGATATGGACGAAGTGGACCGGTTCATGCACGAGTCGATCTATTCGCTAAAAGGGATACTGCGCGTTGAGAATCAGATTCTGCTCAAGCGCCATAAGAATCAGGACGGCCTTAATATTTAAGCTGCCGTGACAGGAAGAAACGCCGGGTGGCAGCCCGGCGTTTCTTTTTTTCTGAGTAGAATAGGATGATGGCTTAATTGGTTTTGGACAGCTTGGATTGATAGAAGCTTGCGGAATAATCGCTGATGACCGCTGTTCCGCCTGACAGCTGCACGGGAGCGGTCAGCTTAATCTTTTCCCCGTTATAGGTTGCGGTTGTCTGGCCGATCGTCATGGCAAGTGTGTTGCCGTTATAGCTGATCGTTACGGTTTGCGTTGGCGTATTCCAGCGTACCTTGGCGCCAAAGCTTTCAAAGGCGCTTCGCAGTCCTACAGTCTTCTGCTCCGCTTCGCCGAACTGGCCTTTCGTAATGACGGCGTGAACGCCCCAGTTGCCGTCAACGACCTGCGTAATCCCAAAGTCGGTGGAGACTGACATTAGGGAGTAGGCTTCATCCTCCGTCAGATCCATTCCTTTCATCAGAAAATCCTTTGTTTTAAACGCGGCGTCCTTCATGGCCTTGTCGATCGAGGAATTGTTGTAGATATCCTTCTGGGCATTTGCTCCAAGCTCTGCCAGGTAGTTTGCGTAGCTGAAGCCGTGTACGACCCATTCATTCTCGTTCTCAAGGAGCGGGTAGCTGAGATTGTTCAGCTTCTTGTTCAAATCCGCTTTCTTGTGCAAAATCACTTGAATGTCGCCGGTCACGGATGTCTCGATGGCCGTTCCGTTAATTTCCGCATCCCCTTGGCCGGCATGCGGATCGCCAACCTGCAGCAGCGCGCCGGGTACGGATACCGGGTAATACATCGTAGCGCCTTCCGTTACGCGCCAGTCGTCGACATTGCCGCCGAAGTAGGACGGAGGGACGGAGTCAACAACGTCTGCTTCCTTTGGAGCAACGCCCATCGTGCCGAAATGGAGCCTGACCGGAACCTTGACGCCTTCCAGTACGTTGAAGTTCTCTTCGACGGTATCGTGGTCGACAATAACGCCCGGATAATCGATCGTTGGATGCACCTTACCGTCGGGATCGGTCTGCGGCGTCCACTTGAAGCTGTACAGCGCCGTAGCGTAATCGGTAACGCCGTCCGAACTCATCTCATAGATCGTGACGACTTCCCGTTTCTTTGGTTCCTCCGCCATATCTCCGTACAAGTAGCCCCAGTTGGCGGCAGCGTTGACGCCAAAGGTTTTGCCTGCGTATTTCTCGTTCCCGTTCGGCCGGAGCTTCATATCCAGTATTTTCACTTCCAGCACGTCGCCCGGTTCCGCTCCTTCAACCGCGATGGGTCCGGTCATAATATGTACGCCGGGTCCGCGCAGCGCTTCGTTCTTCTCGACATGATCCCAGTGGAAAATATCCTCTACGCCCGCATCGCCTTCAATCATTCTCTCGTAATCATCGCCGGAATGATGGGTAATAGCCTCGACCGTTACGATATCCCCCGAATTCACGGTAAGGACCGGATCCCCTTTCCCGATATTGCCCCAGCGTACATTCTCTGAATTTGCGGTAAGGTAATGCGTCTTGGGCTTCGCGTCAGCATTTGCAACATAAAGAGGCGAGCTAAACACCATCAAAGCAGATAAAGCTGTGCAAACCTTCCATGAAAATCGGTTTCTCATACTCATGTCTCCCTTTTGTTTTCTTTTGTGTAAGTTTTCCTAACATGTTAGTGAGACTGAGTATAGCAGAAGAATATGGGATTAACAATATAAAGTTTTTGTCTTATCTAAGTTTGATAATTTAAGTGGATTGTATTTTTCCGTTTAAAAAGTTAATTGGCAGTCAGCAAGAGGGATAATTCCTGATCGTTATGGCAGTCCGAAATAAAGCACAATAGGTCAGTTCATAGCATGATAAGGGCTTATCAAGCCGCCTCTAGTACCGGATAATTGAAGCAAGAGCATGATACGCAGCAATTCTTAGAGGGGGACTAGCTCATGTCAGTAGGACAAGGAAAAAATCAGCCTTACGAGGCTTATCTGTTTGTGCATTTTACCGGCGAGCATGAGAATGGCGAGCAGGTTTATTTTTCGGTCAGCCGGGACGGACTCCATTGGAATGATCTGAATGACAGCCAGCCGATATTGCAATCCGGCATCGGCGAGAAGGGTGTGCGGGACCCGTTTATTATCCGCTCTCCGCTGGATAACAAGTTTTATATCATTGCGACGGATCTCCGCATTGCGAATAACAAAGGCTGGGATACGGCGCAGCATCGCGGCAGCCGCTCGATTATTGTCTGGGAGTCTCCGGATCTGGTGAACTGGTCGAAGGAGAGAAGCGTGGAGATGGATCTTCCGGATGCGGGCTGCGTCTGGGCGCCGGAGTCGATCTTTGACGAGGAAGCGGGAGAGCATCTGATTTTCTGGGCTTCGATGACCAAGGAAGGA
Organism: Paenibacillus glycanilyticus; assembly: GCF_051200795.1. Lineage (NCBI taxonomy): Bacteria > Bacillati > Bacillota > Bacilli > Caryophanales > Paenibacillaceae > Paenibacillus > Paenibacillus glycanilyticus. The sequence continues at coordinate 5,504,555 of NZ_CP195155.1, read as the reverse complement.
GATCAGGAGCCTAAGCAGATTATTTACAGCTCCCGGACGAAAGACTTTATTTCCTTCACGAAGCCGGAAAAATATATCGAACGCGGCAATCACGTAATCGATACGACGATTATCCGGGAAGGCAGCGCGTATTACCGTTATTCGAAGGACGAGACAACCAAATGCATAACGGTCGAGAGCAGCGATTCCTTATCCGCTTCTTCGTTCAGGGAGCTGCATTCGCCTGTATTGGAAGGACTGTTCGGAGTGGAAGGGCCGGAAGTATTCAAGTTCAACGACCGGAACGAATGGTGCCTGATGGTCGATCAGTATGCCGCCGGCAAGGGGTATCTGCCGCTTGTTACGGAAGACTTGTCCAGCGGACAGTTCCGTATTCTGAATGCGGAAGAGTATAACCTGGGGGCTGCGAAGAAGAGGCATGGATCGTTCCTGAATCTGACCGGAGCCGAATACGAGGCCTTGGCGGCAGTCTGGGGCACGCCCGGACAATAAGAGGGAAGCTTGGCATGGAGCCGTCCGTGCCAAGCTTTTTTATGTTGGAGTTGCCTTTATATTCTTTATCCATTACAATACTGAATAAATGTTCAGTATCGAAAATCGGTAGTTTAAGCGAGGTGAGTCGGGTGTGAACAAGAAGCAGCAGCAAACCGAGCATACAAAGAGAAAGATAGCGGATGCGGCGCGGAATTTGTTCGTGCAGAAGGGCTATAAAGCAACCTCCATCGAAGATATCGTCAAAGCGACAGGCTGCAGCGCCGGCAATATCTATTATCATTTCAAGAGCAAGGAAGGGCTGTTCCTGCATCTTATTGACGATTGGAATACGGAGTGGGAGGAAACTTGGCTGGCGAAGGAGCCGCAGTACAAGACCACCATCGAAAAACTGTACGGCATGGCCGAGCATCTGGCGCATGACCAGCTGAATCATCCGCTTACCAAAGCCGTTGACGAGTTCTTTAACAACGCCGAGAAAAATCCGGAAGTCGAGGAGCGCATTAACGAGATGGTTAAAGGTTATATTGACTTTAATCGGGATTTGCTGCAGCGGGGAATCGATAGCGGCGAATTCCAATCCTCGAATGTGACCGGCCTTGCGATTATATTGGACAGTCTGATGTACGGCCTGAATCAGCACACGCGAAGAATGGAACGGGAGGAAGCTCTGGCGGCTTACCGGCTGGCTATGGACGTGTTTTTGCACGGCATTGCCACACCGGCCCGCTAGGCCTTTTTTTCTGCAATAATCTAGAATGAATATTCAGTATTCGAACAGCTAGGAAATCGGGGGAATCATAAAATGACTTTATTGCTTAAAAATCGGGGTGCGCTGCTTATCCTGATGTTTAATTTGTTGCTAGTGTTCACGGGGATCGGGCTTGTTATCCCGATTATGCCGAAATTTATGGAGACGCTTGGCATTACGGGAGGGATTGTCGGCTTGCTCGTGGCGGCGTTCTCGCTGACGCAGCTCCTATTCTCGCCTCTTGCCGGGCGGTTGTCCGACAAATTCGGCAGGAAGAGGATGATCGTTATCGGCATGCTTGTGTTCGCCGTATCCGAGGCGATGTTCGGATTCGCGGAATCCTCGGTCCTATTATTCGTATCCAGGCTGCTTGGCGGGATTAGCGCCGCTATGATTATGCCGGCCGTTATGGCTTACGCGGCCGATATTACGACGAAGGAAGAGCGGGCTTCGGGCATGGGCTTTATTAATGCGGCCATTACGACCGGCTTTATTATCGGTCCCGGCATTGGCGGTTACATTGCCGAGTTCGGCATTCGGGCGCCGTTTTACGCTGCCGGCGCAGCGGGTGTCCTTGCAGCCGTGATCAATCTGATTATTCTTCCGGAGTCGAAGCCTGCGCAGGAAGACGCGGTTGAGACCGCGGCAGCAGCAGGGAAGGAACAACGCGGCTTTCTCACGCAGCTCCGTTATTCGTATCGCGAGCCGTATTTCCTGGCCTTGATTATCGTTTTTGTCATGTCGTTCGGGCTGGCCAACTTCGAGACGGTATTCGGATTGTTCGTCGATCACAAATTCGGCTATGAGCCGAAGGATATCGCCTTTATTATTACGTTTGGCTCCATTGCCGGCGCGGTCGTTCAGGTTACGATCTTCAGTTGGATTCTGAGGACGTTCGGCGAGCGGAGGGTCATATCCATTTGTCTTCTGTTTGCCGGCTTGTTTATCGCATTGACGCTCTTTGTTCATAAGTTCTGGCTGGTGTTTGCCGTGACGTTTATTATCTTCTTGGCGATCGATATATTGCGCCCGGCAATCAGTACGCAAATGTCGATGGTGGCGAAGGACCAGCAGGGCTACGTGGCGGGTTTGAACTCGGCCTTTACGAGCCTTGGCAATATTGCCGGACCAATTATCGCCGGATTCCTGTTCGATGCGGATATTAATTACCCTTATACGCTTGCTTGCGTCGTTCTGCTTCTATGCTTCGTTTTGACGTTGAGTGAAAGAAAACGCAGCCTGCAGGAAGCCCGGACGTAATCGGGGAGGGCGGCTCTTGGGCAAGTCATTCAAATATAACCAAGCCATCATTGCAAATAAACGACCTCCTTGGCACAATGACGTTAATTGCGTTAGGGAAGAAGGCGTCTTTCATGAAGAGATTGATCAGGATATGGAAGAGTAAAGCATTTATTGTCATTGCGCTTGTTATCGTGCTCGTTTTTCTAAACAATACAACGTATTTCGCCAAACCGCTTGGTGGCGAGCCTTTGCTGCTTGCTCATCGCGGAATGGCGCAGACCTTTACGATGGAAGGCATTCAGAACGATACTTGCACCGCGGAGAGGATCTACGAACCGGAATACCCGTACCTGGAAAATACGATTGCCTCGATGGAAGCCGCTTTCGAAGCCGGTGCGGATATCGTCGAGTTCGACGTGCATATCACGAAGGATGACCAGTTTGCCGTGTTTCATGATTGGACTCTGGATTGCCGTACTAACGCCACGGGCGTTACCCGGGACTATACGATGGAACAGTTAAAGCAGCTCGATATCGGTTACGGCTATACGGCTGACGGCGGAAAAACGTATCCTTTCCGTGGAAAAGGGGTTGGTCAAATGCCTTCGTTAACGGAGGTACTGGAGCATTTTCCGACTCAATCCCTTCTTATTGACGTTAAAAGCAATGATCCCGAGGAAGGAAGGCTACTGGCGCAATATTTGTCTCAGCTTCCGGAACAGAGAAGAAGTGATCTGGCCGTCTATGGAGGAGATGAACCGATTGCCGCTTTGAAGGAAGAGCTCCCGGACATGAGGGTGATGTCGAAGGCCACCCTGAAGAAATGCTTGATCCCTTACCTCGCCGTTGGATGGACAGGGTATGTGCCTTCGGCATGCAGCCATACGGAAGTACATATACCCGAGAAGCTCGCCCCTTTCTTGTGGGGATGGCCGGACAAGTTTTTGGATCGCATGGCCAAAGCGGATAATCGCGTCGTGATCGTTGGCGGCGACGGCAGCGAATTTTCGAGCGGCTTTGACACGGTGGAAGATTTGAACCGCTTGCCTGAGGGATATTCCGGTGTCATCTGGACAAACAGGATTGACCGGATTGCTCCCCGATATAACCGGTAACGGTGGGAGGATGAACAGCTTTGCTCTTTCGTTGAGCAGGGCTGTTTCTTTTTTTGCATAATTCCGATTAATAAGGTTGGAAAAAGGAGAACAAGTTGAGCCCGGCTACATATGCTGATAGCAAGCAACACATTGTGGCAGCACGAGAGGGGCATGCGTACAGATGGGCAGAGAGTTTACAGCGCTGTTTGACGAATGGTCGGAATCTTATGATCGGACGGTTGCCGGGGAAGATGTGGAGTATCGGGAAGTATTCGCGGGATATGACCGCATCCTTGAAGCGGTAGCAGAGAGGGTTAGCGGCACGATTGTGGAGTTTGGGGTAGGCACGGGCAATTTGACGGAGAAATTGCTTAAGCGGAGCGATAAGGTGTACGGCATTGAGCCCTCGGAAGGCATGCGCCGGGAGGTATCCAAGCGCGAACTGCCGATCCGGCTTCTGGACGGCGATTTCCTGGACTTTCCCGAGCTGCCGGAGCGGATGGACGCGATTGTCAGCACCTATGCTTTTCACCATTTGACGGATACGGAGAAGGATCAAGCAATTGCTTTGTATAGCCAATTGCTTGCGCCGGGCGGGCGCGTGGTGTTTGCGGATACGTCCTTTGCGAGCGCGGAAGAGCGTCATCAAATTGAGCAAACTGCCCTTGAAGCGGGCTTTCTAAATTTATATCAGGATTTGCGCACGGAGTATTATACCTCTCTCGATGTCTTGAATAAGCTGTTTACGAATCACGGTTTTACGGTCAGCTTCACCCGGCTCAACCGTTATGTCTGGCTGCTGGAAGCGGTCAAGCTGGCCTGAACTGATTGCACCTCTAGACGGGAACAGCAGAGGAGAGATGCTTGCATGGCTATTTATCGCAATGTCCGTGAGCTGATCGGAAATACGCCTATCGTTGAATTGACTCGTTTTCCGCTACCCGGAGGGGTCCGGTTATTTGCCAAGCTGGAGCTGATGAATCCCGGAGGGAGCGTCAAGGACCGCCTAGGTCTGGCGCTTCTGCGCGATGCGGCAGAGCGGGGCGAGCTGCAGCCCGGAGGAACCATTATCGAACCAACGGCAGGCAATACGGGGATTGGTCTCGCGCTTGCCGCGGTTGGAACGGACTATAAAGTCATATTTGTCGTGCCTGAAAAATTCAGCATCGAAAAGCAGACGCTGATGCGCGCGCTTGGAGCGCAGGTTGTCAATACGCCTACAGAGGACGGAATGCTCGGGGCTATCCGCAAAGCGGAGGAGCTGGTGTCGTCGATTCCGGGAGCGTATTCACCGGCGCAATTCTCGAATCCGGCGAACCCTTTGGCTTATTATGACACGCTTGGTCCGGAGCTGTGGCAGGAGCTGGACGGGAGAGTGGATGTCTTTGTGGCGGGAGCGGGAACGGGCGGAACGTTTATGGGAACGGCGCGGTATTTGAGGGAGAAGAATCCGGTCGTAAAGACGGCAATCGTCGAGCCGGAGGGCTCGATATTGGCTGGCGGCAAGTCCGGACCGCACCGGACCGAAGGCATCGGCGTGGAGAAGCTGGCTCCGTTTATGGATCCTTCCTATTTCGATGCGATTCACACCATTACCGACGATATTGCGTTTGCCCGGGTGAAGGAGCTGGCAAGACTGGAAGGCCTGCTTGTCGGCAGCTCTTCCGGCGCGGCGCTTGAAGCTGCACTCCGGGAAGCGGAGCTTGCGCCATCGGGAAGCCGCATTGTGACGATATTCCCGGACGGAAGCGAGCGTTATCTAAGCAAGCAGATTTACGGGGGATAGAGGAGGCGGCTTGACGTTGAAGCGATTAACGAAGCTGATTCACGGAGGAACGCCGGTTGATCCGCATACCGGCGCCGTTAACGTACCGATCTACCAGACGAGTACGTATAAGCAGGATGATATTGGCGTACACCGCGGTTACGAGTATTCCCGCACGGGCAATCCGACAAGGCATGCACTGGAGGAGCTCATCAAGGAGCTCGAGGGAGGTGCGCGCGGACTGGCGTTCAGCTCTGGCATGGCGGCGATTCATACGGTGTTGTCACGCCTCGACAGCGGGGACCATCTGCTTGTGACCGACGATGTGTACGGCGGGACGTTCCGGATCGTTACCCGGGTGCTGGCGCGCCTTGGCATTGAGGCCACCTTTGTGGACACGGCTGATCTGGATGCATTAGGCGAGGCAGTGCGACCAAACACAAAAGCTTTGCTTGTCGAGACGCCAACCAATCCGCTGCTGAAGCTGACGGATATCGCGGCGGTTTCCGCGTGGACGAAGTCGCGCGGGTTGTTGTTTATTGTAGATAATACGTTTGGCACGCCGTATTGGCAGACGCCGCTTGCGTTAGGCGCGGATGTCGTGGTCCATTCGGCGACCAAATATTTGGGCGGACATAGCGACGTTGTTGCGGGGCTGGTCGTTACGGCGGACGAGAAGCTTGGCGAAGAGCTGCATTATATTCAGAATGCCGTTGGCGGCGTGCTTGGCCCGCATGATTCCTGGCTGCTAATCCGCGGCATGAAGACGCTAGGTCTTCGCATGGAAGCGCATGAGGCCAATGCCCGCGAGATCGCGGCGTTTCTTGCAGAGCATCCGGCTGTCCGGAAGGTCTACTATCCCGGGCTGCCGGACCATCCGCAGCATGAGCTGGCGAAGCGGCAGGCGCTTGGCTTCGGCGGGATGATCTCGTTTGATGTGGGAAGCAACGAGAAAGCAGCCGAGGTGCTGCGGAAGGTCCGGTACTTTACGCTAGCCGAAAGCCTCGGCGCCGTGGAAAGCCTCATCTCCGTTCCGGCCCGGATGACACATGCGTCCATCCCGAAGGAACGGAGAGAGCTGCTTGGCATCACGGACGGTTTGATCCGCATCTCGGTTGGCATCGAGGACCGTGAGGATCTGATCTCTGATCTGGCTCAGAGCCTGGAAGGCTAGTAAAGCCGGTTCCTCTCTGATCGTACCGATCTTGCAAAGCCGCTCGCAGCACGAAATTCCCTCTACATCGACGCAGTGTCTCCAGATCCGACCCCTAACTAACTAGAGTCCCGTCTTATCATTGGTCTTAACGATGCTCGGCATCGTTAAGACCAGTGCAACTGGCCAGCCCGAGCACCTTAACGATGCCGCACATCGTTAAGCGCACCAAAAACAGCGAAAAACCAGCCTCTAGGGCTGTTTCTCGGAACCTTAACGATGCGCCGCATCGTTAAGCCAAGCGCAGCTTGCAAATCCGGGCACCTTAACGATGCCGCACATCGTTAAGCGCATCAAAAACAGTGAAAAACGAGCCCGTGGGGCTGTTTTTCGGAACCTTAACGATGCGGCCGCATCGTTAAGCCCAGCGCAGCTGCTCAATCCGGGCACCTTAACGATGCGGCGCATCGTTAAGTGCATCAAAAACAGCAAGTATATAGAAGAACAGATTTTCGGAAGTATATGATTTAGTTGAGCAGCACCAAACAGAGAAAGACCGCTTCGCGGCCGGGTACAAAATACCCGAAGCGAAGCGGTCTTTTCTTTATTTATACGGAATGGTCACGGTAGACTGCTGGCCGTTGGCGCTGCTCGCATTGACGCGAAGCGAGGATGCCCCGTTGCCAATCGCGCTCCACACCTTAATCGTAATGGTGCCGTTGTTCATGTTCGCGAAGGAGCCGGCAGCCGAGGTTGGTCCGCCGCCTTGCGTATAATCCTCCCAGCCGGTTACGTCATTGGTGGCGAAGTAACCGTAGGTTTCCACCCTCGTCGCGCTTCCGTTGCCATTAAAATCATACGTGACCTGTACCTGAACGCCGTTGCCGACGCTAGTCCCGGAGTCCAGGAACAGGTGGAAGGCGGTTGCTTTGGTTGCGTCGTATGTGCCAGTAATGCCTGTAATGGTATACGTAGTTGGGCTATGCGGATTACCGTCATAGTTTGCTCCGCCCGCACTAGCAATCGTATCGCTTGCTGCCGCCGTTCCTGCCGTAAAGCTTAAGCTGGAACCCGATCTCGCATAAAGCACATTGCTTGAGAGGGATGCCCCCGCAACGGTGTAACTCGCTGCATTGCTGGTTCCGGCAGATGTCGTTACGGTTACATTATAGCTTCCTGCCGCAAGACTTGAAGGAACGGTCGCCGTAATGGAAGTGTTCGACCAGCTTGTTACGGCAGCGGCCGCAGAGCCGAATTTAATAGACGATGTACCCTGCGAAGCTCCGAATCCGCTGCCTGTTACGGTAACCGTGCTTCCCGCTGAACCCGAAGAGGGGCTCAAGCTGGTAATTGACGGTCCGCTAGGCGTAACAACCGTTCCAAGCGAGGAAGCGACCGAGCCGGCAGGCACGCTCAAGGTAGCTCCGTCCGAGAACGTAACCGTAATGGCCGAAGTTCCCGGATTGTATGCGACGTAGTTGCGGGTAGAGCCTTTTTTGAATACGCCGTAGGTCGGCACGTTAGCCGTTACGGAAGTATCCACCTGACCAAGCGCCTGCATGTTATACAGGAAGCTGTACGTGTGCGCTTTGGTCTCGCCGTCCTCCGGCGTGTAGCTCGGATTCGCGTTAAACAGGCTGATCGCACCGTCCGCATCATACAAAGCTTGGTACTCCCAGAATATATCCGGCCACATGTTCCAGGCATTGCCCCCGCGTTCGGAGGCTGTCTGCGCCAGGAAGGCTGCGGAATAGGAAGGCTTGTAGCCAAGATACGCGGAAGCTGCGGTTACCGGCAAAATATTAATGCCGCGGATCGCCTGTACGTCCGCCGAGAACCAGGTTGCATAGACGGACTTGCCGCCCCAGATCATCGAGGAGTAGTTGTGGTTATAGCCGCTTTTGAAGTTGGTTCCATCGATATTAAACCAATATTCGTTTACCGCGTTGACCTCGGTCGTGTACAGGTAGATCCCCGCATCGCGGATAGCCGTATTGCCCGTAGCCTGCCCCCACAGGATCATCGCGGACCAAGCATTAATCGCCTCCGATGACGATTCCTGGTTATTGCCGTCCGCAAATTCGGAGTTGCCCGACGCCCAGGAATGGCCGGCATAAGGATCGAAGTTGCGCATGTAAGGGAAGCTGGTGTCGGAGCGGTCCCAGTTGGCGAAATCTTTGATCAGCATATTCACCATGCCGCCGTAGTTAGCGGTTGAAGCCCAGCTTGGATTGTTGCGGGCCACTTCAGCCGCTGCGCGAACCCAATAGCCGTAATGGAAGTGATGGTCATTCAAGGAATCATTCGAACCATAGCTGGCCGGGTAGCCGATAAGGGTACCCCAATTGCTGTTGTAGTAGAACAGGTTGTTGGATTTTGTCCCCGCAGTCAAATTGCTGCTCAGCGTTGTCTCGAGATAGTTCTCGAAATTCGCAACGGCTGCCGTGTTGCCGGCCTGCTGGGCGATCGGGAGCAGGTTGGCGATCCGGCCCAAATATTTGCCAAGCCAATACGTATCGGTAGCCCCAACAGTATGGTTGGCTTCGGTCCGGACGGACTCGATATAGTTGTTCAAGGTTGCGTTGTTATAGCTGCCAACGGCAGGCAGGTAAGGGAGAATGCCCTGATAAGTAAGCGATGTTGTAAAAGAGGACCCGGCTACCGTCTTCATCGTTCCTCTGACGCTGTCGTAGGTGTACGGGAGCAGCGAGGTTGATGTGTTTTTCCACTGGCTGGGATAAAGCGCCATAATCGTGCCGGTCTGCGTGCCTTCCATAGCTTGCGTTGTGACAGAGTAGGTAGTTGACACCTTGCTGGTCGAAGAGTTGTAGGAGTAGTTCGAAGTTGTATTGGTTACGAAGGAGTAGGCGTATTGCTTATAGGCATTTAGAGTAGCCGCCGTATTGTCCGGAAGAACGGCGACCGAGAAGTAGCTTTTGCCGTTCAACGAGTTGGTAAGCGTAGTGGTTCCAATGCCGGACCAGGTGGAGCCGGTAGGTCCAAATAAACCGTAGTGATGGCCGTTAATCGTTACGCCCAGAACGCTGCTCGAAGCGCTGCCGGACCAGACGGTTGGGGCGGACGGGAAAGTGAGCTTAGGCAGGCCGCCGGCGTATGTACAGTAGATAAACGGCAGGCCGTGTCCGGTTGTAATCCGCATCGTTCCACCGCTGCTGAACAGCATCGATACCGTCCAGTCGGAAAAGGCGTCTACCTTGGCATCCGGGAAGTTCGACTGGGCGGAATGGCCAAGGGTGAAATCGTTGACGTACGCGCCAAACATGGCGTCCGCACTGCCGGATTGCACCGGATAGCCGATGCCAAGCCCGTCTGCTTTCGCCTGAACGGCAAGCGGGTGAGGGAACATCACGTCCGAGTAGGCCTTCCAGGCGAGGGAGCTCCACCAGTCATTGGTTGGCATGGCCCCAGTCACATTAGAGGTTTTGTAGATCGTTGCGGGAGGTCCCGTCTGTCCTGCAGGCAGGCTGTTCGTATAGCTTCCCGCGCCTACCGCGATCGTGGCGGCCGCTGCCGGAGAAGTAAACGAGCCTAGTATAGTAAATGCAAATAATGCGGTTAATACCATCCATTTGGTCCATTGCATATCCTTCTTCATCAAGCTCCTCCTCAAAAAAAGGTCTGTGTGTTCTGCATTCTTCACCGCTGCCATGAATCCGTACCCGACTCCCCGGTCAGGCAGCATCACCTCCCTTCGTAGGTTAAGGACGACAAAAAAAGAAGACCAATTCTCCATAATCCAGTGATTGCGGAACCGTCTTCTGTCGTTTACAGCATGAGATAGATTCTGTGTTTAGATGTCTAAGATGAGGGCAGTACGGAAGTGATTGCGATTGATGTGTGTGCGAAGCGAAACAAAGAGGAGTGTGGTGATGCGATTTTCGAAAAATTTTCGTGATTGCATCTTGATTATGGTCGCGATCCGTTCATTTGTAAAGAGGAAAGTGGGTAATTTTACAAAAATAGGGCTTAGATCCTGATTTATTAACGAAAGTTTTCGTAATATCACAAACACAAAACTATGGTATTTCCGAAAAATGACAGGTATGATAGGATGGATAAAAGAAGAGAAGAAGGGCAGATCTGCCCACGGAAGTGAGAGATTACGGTGAAAATAACGATTAAGACAATCGCCGAGCTGGCGGGGGTATCCGTGTCGACCGTCTCTAAAATCGTAAACAACTACGATGATGTCGGCACCGAAACGAGAGAGCGCGTGCTGCGGATTATGGAGGAGCACGGGTATGCGGCCTCCAATGCGTCGAAGGCTCCGAAACGCAAATCGCAGCTGGTCGGCGTTGTGTACGCGGGTAAAATAAATGCCGAGTTCAATCACCTTTTCTTTGTGGATGTAATCAACGCCTTCAAGAAAAGAATCGGTCTGTTAGGGTACGACCTGCTCTTCTTCTCGAATGAGAGACTGGATGATTCGGAAGGGGACTATTTGTCCCGCTGCCGGCATTATCAGGTGGACGGATGCATTATTATTTCCGGCGACGAGATTGACTCGGGCATCGGAGAGCTCGATCAAAGCGAAATTCCGTGCATCGGAATCGATCTTGAGCTGACCGGCAACCGGTCCGGTTACGTCATGTCGGACAACAGCCATATTTCGAACAGGGCCGTGGAGCACTTTTACCTGCAGGGATACAAGGAATTTGGCTTTATCGGCTGCTCGGGGACAAGCCGGATCTCGCAGTTCCGGGAGCAATCGTACAGGGAGGCCTTGCAGCGTTACGGCTTGCCTGTCACGGAGGCGTTCTTCCGGAACGGGAGCGACTTTTTCGAGCATTCCGGTTATGAGGCGACGCTGGGGATGATTGAAGCGGGGCAAGTTCCGCGCGCGGTATTCGCGGCTTCCGATCTGCTTGCGATTGGGGCGATTCGGGCAATCAGGGAGAAGGGGCTGAACGTCCCGGGGGATGTTGCCGTTATCGGCTGCGACGATATCGAGGCATGCCAATACGTCACTCCTCCGCTGACAACCGTAAGACAGGATAAGGAAAAGATTGGTTTACTGGCGGCTCTAATGCTGTATGACCTGATGAACGGCCAGCTGCAGTCGAGCTCGGTTATGGTTGCGCCGGAGCTGATCGTGCGGCAGAGCTGCGGTGCCGCCGGATCATGAATAAGAGCTGTCTCCAGGTTTCGGTCACGACCGGCCTGGAGACAGCTCTTTTGTTACGGCATATCTTCGAGAGCTTCCATAGAGGTTTTCTTAGCGGCGGCGAAGGGCCGTCGTGTTAATGACGCCGTACCGGAACAGCAGCTTGCTGCCCAGCCAGCCGACGATGCGGTCGGTCAGGAAGCCCATCAGGCCAAGGCTGATCAATCCGACAAAGATCCAGTCTGTACGGAAGTAAAGTCTGGAGTTCCAGATGAGGAAGCCTACGCCTTCGTTCGCGGCAATCATCTCGGCTCCTATGATCGCCATGTACGAGGTACCCATAGCAAGCCGGATACCGGTGAAAATATAAGGCGTGGTGGCGGGAATGACGACATGGAGCAAAATCTGCCATTCGGAAGCGCCCATGCTGCGGGCCGAGCGGATCCGGTCCTCTTCAATAGCGAGAACGCCGGTTAACGTATTAATAATGACGATAAATAGGGTCGCGTACATAATGAGGGCAATCTTCGACTGCTCGCCAATGCCGAACCATACGAGGAACAGCGTAATAAACGCGATAGGAGGGATAAACCGTACAAAGTTCAGGAACGGCTCCGCAAAGACGCGGATGGCGGTTACTTTGCCGATGGTAAGTCCAATCGGAATGGCAAGAAGGCTGCCAAGCGCCCAGCCGGCGAATACCCGGTAGAAGCTGATGCCGATATATTTCATTAATGAACCGTCACTGAGCAGCTCCCGCGCTCCTTGCCAGGTAGCGGCAGGACTCGGAATAATCTCAGGACCATAGATCCATGCGCCAACCTGCCAAACGATGAAGGTGATGACCCACAGCAGCGGAATCGTTACCCATTTCTTTTGCAAAACCTTCACGGGTACATGCCTCCTTCCAGCTCGGCGTCAAAGTGAGACTGGATATGGCGCTGAAGCTCGTTCAGCTCCGGGGAGGCCGGATCGCGCGGATAGCCGAGCGGAACCTGATAGATGCTGGAGATCTTGGCATTAGGTCCGGTAGACATAACGGCGATCCGTTGTCCCAGCAGCAGCGCTTCCTGAATATCGTGGGTGACGAAAATCACCGTCTTGCCCGTTTCCCGCCAAATCTGGCTTAATTCCTTCTGCATGATCCGTCTTGTCATCGCGTCCAAGGCGCCAAACGGTTCATCCATCAGCAGAATCGCCGGATCATTGGCTAATACGCGGGCAAGCTGAACGCGCTGCTTCATGCCGCCGGACAATTCGCGCGGGAATTTGTTCTCATGGCCGTACAACCCGACAAGCCGGATATAGCGGTCCGATATTTCCTTGCGCTGGTCCTTTGGCATCTTTTTCATTTTCAGGCCGAACTCAACGTTTTGCCGGACCGTCAGCCAAGGGAAGAGGGAGGAGTCCGCCTGCTGGAAGACAACCGCTCTTTCCTTGCCGGGCTTGTCGACTTCATCGTTCCCGACGCGCAGGCTGCCTCCGGTTTTGGAGACAAAGCCCGCGATCATATTGAGCAGCGTGGATTTGCCGCAGCCGCTTGGACCCAGAAGAACGAAGAATTCCCCGCCCTTCACGACCAGATCAATATCTTTGATGATGTAATGAACGGAGCCGCCCGAGCCTGGCTTAACCTCCGAGTAACTCTTGTTGAGCCGTTCGATCGTAATCGTATTTGGAGATGGACTCGTATTCAACACCATTTGTCATCTCTCCTTATTTCTTATAGGTGAACTGATCGGGTACCGCCTGCTGCACGCTGTCCAGACTCAGCTTATCGGCGAGGTTGAAGTCGTTCTTAATAATGCCGGCTCCCACCATGTAATTTTTCTGATTCGTAAGGCTGTCGAAGGATTGCTGAGTAAAGCCAACGTTCCAGTTGTTCGTAGCCAAATCCCGGATGGTTGCTTCCTTCGGCTGCTTGGTTTCCGCAAATAGGATGTCGGCTGTTTCGTCCGGATTAGCCGTAATATACTTCGAGGTCTCATCCAAGGCCTTCAGGAAGTTGGCGACCGCCTGCGGATGGTCCTTGATCAAGGAGTTAGGGGCGATAATGGTACCGCCGATCCGTACCGATGTTTTGGACATATCGGTCAGCTCGTGAACGCCTTCAATCGCCTTGAACTTATCGATCAGCGTAGCGCCTATGACCCAGCTGGCGTCGATTTCGCCCTTTTTGAGCGCAACGTAAGCCTCGTCGAAGCCGCCTTGCCCGATCTCCTTCGTATCGGCTACCGCTACGCCGTTATCCTTCAAATAAACATCCCACAAGTAAGGGAGGAACGTGCCGCGAAGGGTGCTTAGCTTTTTGCCCTTTAGATCGGCAGGGGACTGGATTTCATCCCGGACAAACAGCTTCCACTGGGCAGCGGATGCCTCGGTATCCGTACCAGTCGCGGCAATAATCGAGAAGTCGCCTTTGCTTACCGCGTTCAGCGACGGGAAGTCTGCGCCCCAGCCGATATCCGCCTGCTTGATGAACAAGGAATTAATACCCTCCGCAGGCGTAGCGAAGGTAATGATGTCGGCATCAATGCCGTATTTCTCGAGGAAGCCTTTGCTCTTCGCCACGCGGAGCACGGGGTTAGTTGCGGTGTCCGCGATTTTAATCTTAATCGGGTCAGCAGCTGCTTCAGCCTGCTGGCTGTTCGCCGAATTCGCTTCAGCCGCTGCCGGCTTATTATTATCCTTGCCGCCGCATGCGGCAAGGGTGAAGGTAACGGCCAGAACCGTTGCGAGAATACCGAACTTTTTCATCTAACTTCGCCTCAGCTTTCTTCTCCGGATTCGGCCGTGCTTGGGTTTTCTTCGACGGTTGCGACGCAGAAGGCGCCTTCGCCGTACTCTCCGGTGCCTACGACCTCCACAACCGAATCGGTTCCTTTTGCCGCTGCGCCCGGCACCCGGTAGTCGGCAACGTCAAGCGGAACAATCGCTTCTTCAACAGGCTTCTCGAGCTGAGGCACCCACTCGTAAGGGACGCGGTAAGCGCGGTAAACCATGTTGGCGTTAATTTTATTCTTGTAAGGGGAGATGTACTCCCATACCAGTTCATGCTCGCTCGTCACCTCGAAAATCCGGCCGTCGGCGCCTTCGGTAATCAGCGTATTGCCGTTAGGCAGGCGCTGCGCGGAGCTGATGTACGGGCTGTAGAAACGATAGGAATCGAGCGGAGCCATAAAGCCGGCTTCCGTTGGCGTATATTGCCATTCAATCTCGAGAGTGACCGGATTGATCTCGAGAATACGGGAATGATCGCGGACGGCATTTTTGATGCCGTAAGGAGATGCAGGGTTCGGAAGACCGTAGCCGCCCCAGCCGCCGTTATCGAATACAAGCAGATTGCCTTCGCCAGGCAAGCCCTGCGGAATGATATGGGCATGATGCTGACCGATAATCCAGCCCAAATGCTTCACTTCCGGCTTCGAGTAGTCCGGGCCAAGCTGCCAGACGATTTTGCCGGTTTGGCGGTCCGTAATGGCGATAATATTGGATTCTCTCGCATCCCAGATAATGTTGTCCGGGTGGAAGCGCTCGTCGCCGGCATCGTAAAACTTGTTCGGACCTACCCACGACGCGGAGTTGATATGCATCCAGTCGCCGCCCGTATTGCCGCCGAAGTGACGTCCGTTAGGATCGCGGAACAGCACGTTTTTCGCCGCTTCGTCAAAGCCAAGCTCTTCGAAATGATCGCTTACCGCCCATTGCCACAGGATATTGCCTTCCCAGTCCACTTCGAGAATAACGTCGTCAAGCAGCAGTTTATCGGAGATCTCCGGCTTGGTTACGTTGCGGTGAGCAAGAATGAGGGTGCGTCCGCCGTTTGTCTGCGGTTCCTGTCCCGGAGCATAGTAGCCAACCGGATTGCCTTCGCGCTGGTAATCATGATGCGCGCGCGCCATCCACTCCGGCTCGTAGCCCGGATCCTCTATGTATTCGAGGCGGTTGAATTTCCATACGATATTGCCGTTCCAATCCACTTGCACCAGATCGGCTTCATCCTGGAAGCCGTATTTCGGATCGCGTTCCTTCGTGCTGCCTACCACGTAACCGCCCGGCAAAATTTTGTTCGGGAAGCCTCGCAGGCCTTTCCACAAGTGAACCTCTTTGCCGCTCATATCAATCAGCAGGGCGCCAACGTTGGCCGCCTGGAAAATCGTATATCCGCTCCATGCTTTCTCGGGCAAATATACCGTTGCTCCGGTTGGATAAATAGTGGGATGTCCCATGCTCAACACTCCTTAAATGAATTGTGATGGTTAAATTAATAATTCAAAAAATAATTTTGATTGGGTTTGGCGGCCGGCTTATTTTTTGGTTTTTCTTCCGTTTTCTCTTCCGCCTTTTGCTCTTCGTATTCCTTGACCATCGCCATGTAGCGCTCCGAGAAGCCTTCCAGATTGGCATAAATACGCTCGAAAATTTCCTTCTGGCAGGCCAGCTCTTCTTCGTTAAAGCTGCCGAACAGGAGACTTACTCCCCGCTTGCCAAGCTCAGGGTACCGATTTAGCAACTGCCGGCCTTCCTCCGTAATGTCCAGCCATACGTTCCTGCGGTCGCCTTGCAGGCGCTGCCGCTCAGCGAAGCCTTTCGCTTCCAGCTTGTCGCATAGAGCCGTGATTGCACCGGAGGTCAGATCAAGCTGCTCCGCCAGGTCTCCAAGCTTCTGCGCGCCGCCCAGCTGAATGCTCCGGAGAATTAGGAAGCCGGGCAGGGCAATGTCCTCCACGGAGATTTTGTCGCGTTCCTTAACGAATCTGCGGACCATTCTCCTGAACAGCCAATCGTTTTCTTCCATTTGGGTTATGAAGTCTTCCATGTTGTTCTCGCGTTACCTCCTAAAAGAATGTTCACCTAAAGTGCCTGATACAGGGCCACTCGTGATGATTCTTGCTTCGAAAGCATAATCCGAAGAAAACAAAAAAGACCGCAACAGACGTCCCGTGATCGGGTACGTGAGTTGGGCCTTTGGTTATCCAATCGGCTTTATGAAATTAGTTCAACGTTAAAAGAATGAACGTTGAAGGATTATGGATTGATATTAACCCTATAATTCCGACAAGTCAAGTGGTATTTAGAAATAATTTTACGCCTTATGCCTTTCCCTGAATTGAAGCGGGGTCATGCCTTCCTGATCGCGAAAGCATTTGCTGAAATAGCTGGTTTGCGAAAAGCCGGTTTCGAGCGCAATAAGCTTCACCGATAGGGCGGTTGAGGCAAGAAGCTGCTTCGCCCGGAGTATACGTGCTTCGGTCAGAAAGTCGGAGAAGGACTTGCCAAAGGTTTGATTAAATTTCCGGCTGAAATAATGGGCGCTGTACCCGGCAATCGCGGCCGCCTGCTCCAGGGTGAAAGGCTGATTGCAATGGGCGCGCACGTAATTGGCAGCTGCCCGGATTTTGTCCGCGGCTTGATGGACGGACACGTTAAGCTGGCTGGCGGTAGTCTGAATTCTGCTGAGCAGCTCGTACAGCGTAGAAGCAGCCGCGTATTCGTCATCTACTTCGTAGCTTCTGCCAAGCTCAAGGAGTCGCTCCATCAAGGCTTGAGCAGGAGCAAGATCGGGCAAATGAAAGAGCCAAGGCTCATCGAGACCTTTTCCGTCCAAAAACTCCTCCGGCCTTACGCCAAAAAAATGGACCCACCGGATACTCCAGGGCTCCCGGACATCCGAATGATACGTCTGTCTAACGCCGGGGCCGTATAGGAAGCCTTGCCCTTGCGTCAGCTCGTAGGTCATGTTGTCCGTGTGCAGATAACCTTTGCCGGCCAGCACAATGTGCAAGTTGTAATAACGGTCCAGGTTGTTTTCGGTTGTGGCAAATTCACGATTGACGGCATGCTCTGGGAAGTCGCTATAGCCGCCGATGAAGTCGGGAAAGCAGGTGTGACGGGGGAAAATCGGCTTGGGAAGGAAGATATGTTCTTTCATTTTAATCACCTCAGAATAACGCAATATTTTTATACGATAGGTATAATAATAAGATAAAACAGTCATTACCAAAAAAATAGATGACAATATTTTAATATAGTTCGCATCTTTTTGTCATATCCTTCTGCCCGGGCGTCCACTAAAATGGAGGTAGAAGCAAGATACGCTAAGGAGGATGTCGCAATGGCAAAATCGATCCAAATGGACGAGTTAACATTAGGAGTCTGTTATTATCCGGAGCATTGGCCGGAGGGGTTGTGGGAGGATGATTTCCGGCGTATGCGGGAGATGAATATCTCGGTGATCCGGATGGCGGAATTTTCGTGGGCGATGCTCGAGCCGCAGGAAGGGGTGTTTGACTTCAGCTTTTTCACGCGGGTGATGGATCTGGCGCACCGTTTCGGTCTGAGAGTCATACTGGGTACGCCTACCGCAACGCCGCCGGCTTGGCTGACGCATAAATATCCCGAGGTGCTGAATGCAACGAAGGAAGGCGTATTGATCAAACACGGCATGCGCCGCCATTACAATTATTCCAGCGCGAAATACCGGGAGCTTTCCCAGCGAATCGTGCGCAATATGGTGAACGCTTACAAAGACCATCCTGCGGTTATAGGGTGGCAGATCGATAACGAATTTAACTGCGAGAAAAACGTGTTTTATGCCGAAGCCGACCATGCCGCATTCCGGGTATGGCTTAAAGAAAAGTATGGGACGTTGGACAATCTCAATAAAGCTTGGGGTACGGTATTCTGGAGCCAGACTTATACGGATTGGGAGCAGCTGCACCTGTCGCAGACGGATACGCCGAACCCGCATTTGGCATTGGATGAGAAGAGATTCATTTCGGATAACGTCATTTCGTTCGCCAAGCTGCAGGCTGATATTATCCGCGAGCTGGCGCCGCAGCATTGGGTAACGACTAACGGACTGTTCGGCCATCTCGATAATCATAAGATGACGGATGAGCTGCTCGATTTCTTCTCGTATGATTCGTATCCGCAGTTCAGCAGCGTTTTCTATAACGAGAATGAAACCAAGCCGCTGCTCGACCGTCAATGGAGCATTAACCTGACCAACGTCAGGTCCATCTCTCAGAACTTCTGCGTCATGGAGCAGCAGTCCGGCCCCGGCGGCTGGGTTGACCGGATTGAGATGGGAACGCCAAGACCGGGTCAAATCCGCTTATGGTCATATCAATCGGTGCTTCACGGAACCGATCTGCTTGTCTATTTCCGCTGGCGCACGGCAACGTTCGGTACCGAAATTTATTGGCATGGCATCAATGACTACCACAACCAGCCGAACCGGAGAGTCAGGGAAGTGGCTCAAGTAGGCGGCGAGTTCGCGAAGATCGGATCTCTTATTGCAGGGACAACCTATCAAGCGGAAGTAGCTTTTATGCAGGATTACAACAATAACTGGGATGGGGAAATGGATGTATGGCATGGCCCTCTGCAGTGGCAGAGCATGCGTTCCTGGTTCAAGCAGCTGCAATACCGGCATATTCCGGCAGACTCCATTTTCTTGCGTTCCAATACAACTCTCGAGGATTTGGCCAAGTACAAAGTCATCGTCTATCCGCATTCGGCGATTATGACCGATGAGACCGCCGAGCTTCTGACCCGCTATGTGGAGCAGGGCGGCAAGCTGTTCCTGGGTGCCCGTACGGGGTACAAGGATGTGAACGGACAATGCTACATGCGTCCATTCCCGGGTCCGGTTGCCGGACTATGCGGCATTACGGTTGAGGACTTTACGCTTGTCAAAGGTAAAGTGAACGCGGCGGAGCTGCAATGGGAAGGACGATTGTCCGCGGGAACGAAGGCGGTTGGCTTCAACGAGGTGCTTAGCGTTCAGAATCCGGAAGCGGAAGTTGTCGCCCGTTACTCGACCGAATATTATCAAGGGGAGCCGGCTCTAACTCGCCGGAACGTTGGGGAAGGCCAAGTCTGGTACTTAGGGGCTGCTTATAGCGAGACGGTAGTCGACGGAATTTTGGATGAGCTTGGTTTAAGCTCGCCTCTCGCAGACCGGATCTCCGCGCCGGCCGAAGTCGAGATCGGAATTCGCGCTTCGAAGGATGCTTCATACGCCTTCCTGCTGAACTATTCGGATAAGACGGTAACGGTTCAAGTGAAGAAGCGCGTTACGGACCTCCTGACAGGGACAGCACTGGAAACCGATGTAGCGATGCCGGCATACGGCGTTATGGTGTTGGAGCTTTAATGTACTCAGCCCCCGCGGGAATAGTCCTGCGGGGGCTTCTTGCTAGGCAAACAAAAAGCCTGCGGCAATCAGCCGCAGGCAACAATAGAGAATATATAAAGGGGGGTCTTGTCTCTTATTATAGTAGCCGATAATGAAAGGAACCTGAGCGGAATATTACAGGAAGGTTACAAGTAAGGTAGTTCCCCTTCACAGGTACAATGAGCTGGTGTGGGAAAATAAAGTTCTTTAATTGTAAATAAAGTTGTTTAATGAGAAATAAAGTTCTTTAACTGATAAGGAATAACTAACATTCTGTGAAAATAAAGTTCTTTAATACTTCTTGTAAGTGGGAATTTCCCACGCTCACGGAAACAGAGTAAGCTGTCCGTCGAGAACCAGAACATCTACATACCGCCGGGAGTCGCATAAACTGCGACTTTTTATTTTTATAATATGTTTGTTTATCATTTCGTTGCTAAACAATCCCTGTCGATGCGTAACCCCTAGACTGGCGGCGGGCGTTAAGCTAACGGAGCAGATTTGCTCAACTGAGAGGGGAGGAAAAGAAATGATTTTAACAGGCGATTTAATTGAAGCTTATCAAAGGAACTATTTGAATGTATCGGATTTAAACATATGGGCTTAAGGTTACGTATAGGCAGCCCTCTAATGTAGTTCTTTTGGGCCTTAAGAATGGTATAATAGACACATGTAAACATTGAGAGAGGAGTTATTTATTGGACTAAGGAGGGTGACAACATGACAACTAACATTAATTTCTCTTATAAACACCTTCTTCAAGTAAGTTACATTTTGTCCGGAGTGTTGCGCAGGTAAATGTTACCGGCAATACTCCCGACGGTAACATTGGATATATTCGTCTATTGGCGTTTATATATAAAATCATCTGGGGGTTTAGGCATGTTGTCAAGGAACACAGCTAAGAAATACTTAGCAAGCATTATGGTTTTTGCACTTATTTTTACCATGCTTAGCAGCATCGCGTATGCTAACGCCGTATTGGTGTCGGTCTATACGAACAAGGAAACGTCAACCATTGATGTTGGTACTTCCGAAATGTTCACTTTGACCGCGTACTACGGAGGCTCTGTTACGGATGACGTAACGCAATTGGCAGACTGGTCATCGGATGATACTAGTGTTGCAACTGTCGACGTGAACGGTCAAGTCACCGCTGTTAGTGGCGGTACGGCTACGATTACAGGGGCATACGGAGGTTATTCTGCGACGATTGAGATCACAGTTCCGGGAGCTCTTCCAATTATCACAAGTCTTACCGCAACTCCAAGCTCTTTAGCATTGCATATGGATGATACGGCTCAACCTATCACCATTACTGCAAATTGGAGTAACAACACTACAACCAATGTGACGGGTTTGGTTGATTGGACAATATCTAATTCTGATGTAGTTGATTTTGATAGCGCAAGCACTTTCTTGCCTATTAGTGTTGGAACAGCTACGATCAATGCTGTCTACAATAATGTATCGGTAGACATTCCTGTAACCGTTAATCCAGTTCAGGCTCCTACGTTGAATTACATAACGTTGAACACCGATAACACGACAACTATGGCTGTTGGAGATTCGATAACTCTTGTTGTTACAGGTCACTATTCAGATAATTCTACTGCTGATTTGACTTCCCAAGCGACTTTCGTCAGCAACTTCCCGAATTCTCTTTCGGTAGGTCCTGCGGGTGTAATGACAGCTCTGTCTACAAATTTCTTACCACCGGTCGTTACAGTAAGTGTTGGTGATGTGCAAGCATCGGTAATGGTAACAATTAATTCCGGTTCACCAGTTCTTCAAGGGATTACTGCGGGTCCTTCCGCTCCTTCTTTGATCGTTGGACAAACACAACAATTAACTGTTACTGGGAATTACTTGACTGGAGGTCTTCCTAGCTTTGTAGATGTTACAAATTCGTCTGCATATGTTTCTTCTGACGAAGATGTTGCTACAGTTTCTAGCGCAGGACTTATCACTGCAGTGGGCATAGGCTCGGCTACTGTTACAGTGACAAACGGTGCTTTCACTAGTACGGTTGATGTTACAGTAACCGCGGCTCCACCTACTTTCACAGGTTTGTGGATTGATTCTACTAACGTAACAATTACTCAAGCAGTGACTCATCAGATTGTTTTGAAGGCAAATTACAGCGATGATTCTCAAATTGACATTGCCCCAACACAAGCTACTTATAGTTCGAACAATCCGTTCATTCAGGTAAGTGCGAGTGGTGTGATTTCGTCGATAGCCATGATGCCTGGAATAACAGGTGTTGTTACGGTGATATATAACAATCTTCCACCTATTACTATCAACGTAACTGTTGCCGCAATTATGCCACAACCAACTCTGTTGGCTATGACTGCAACTCCGGGATATCATACTCTCGTTGTTGGACAAACAGCTCAATCGACAGTATCTGGTTTGTTCTCGGATGCTTCGACAGCTGATGTAACTAGCCAAGTTGTTTGGACTACTTCGGATGCAACTAGAGCAACTGTAAGCTCCACAGGTTTGATTACCGCAATCGCACCTAACCTTGGTCCAGTTACGATTACTGGTACTATCGGTTCGGTGGTAGTAAATATTCCGATTGCTATTACTGCGGTTCCTGTTACAACTACAAGTGTAACTATCCAAGGTAACTACCAGAACAATTCGGTTCCGGTTGGAACTAGTGGTCCGGTAATTGCATCTGCACTTATGTCTGATATGACTTCTATTTCGAACCTTGGTTCCTTGGCTACTTGGACTTCTTCGGATGCGAGCGTAGCTACAATCGATAACACTGGATTCGTTAATACTCTGAGCGTAGGTACAACTACAATTACTGTAACATACGGTGGGCAAACTGATTCTGTAGTTCTTACTGTAGTTCCGGTTGCTCCGACTGTAACAGGCATTACGGTTTCCCCTGCTACTACAACAGCAACCGTTGGAGGTACTCGTTCTTTGGCAGTAACAGCAGCTTATAGTGACACAACTACAGCTACTGTAACTTCGCAAGCCACGTATTCGTCCAGCAATACATCGGTTGCTACGGTATCTACTGCAGGTGTGATTACTGCGATTCATTATGGAACAGCTACCATTACTGTTTCATTCAGTGGACATACGGCAACTTCTGTGGTCACTGTGAACTCGGCAGTAGTAACAACACCACCTCCGGTTGTGGCACCACCTACGGCGACTATACCTACAGTTCCGACTCTTGTGCATCCTGTTGCAAATCAAGATATTGTCAGCAATACTCTGATTATGAACATTCTTACTAAGGCTGCGACAGGTACTGCTCCTAATTTCGTAGACGTACCTGCTACTTCTTGGAGTTCGAGTGTAGTTGATAAGGCTGCTAAAATGGGTATTGTTGATGGTAAGGACGCGGAGCACTTTGACCCTAATGGCAAAGTTACTCGGGCAGAATTCTCAACAATGATCATGCGTGCTTTTGGAATCACACCTACTCAAGGTCAAAGTTTCGACGACATTCAAGGTCATTGGGCAGCTGAATCTATTCAAACGTTGGTTAATAAAGGAATTCTGAAAGGTTACACTGACGGAACTTTCCAACCGGAGAAAGAGATAACTCGCGAAGAGATGGCGGCAGTTCTTGCTCGTATGATTAACTTTGTTAAACCAGAAACTAACCAGTTCGCTGATTCGGCTAACAGCTGGGCAGTAAACGAAATCAATGCCCTTGCTAACGCAGGAGTTGTTGGTGGAGTTGGTAACGGTCAGTTCAATCCTCAAGGTGATGCTACTCGTGCTGAGTCAGTTGCGATGATCGTTCGCTTGATGGAAACTTTGGTTAAACCAGCAGACAAACAAGCTTAATGTTCTTTAGGGCCTCCCTATCTTCTGGTAGGGGTTCCCAATAAGACCATAAAGGCTGCCGAGTGCTGGAGCAGCTGGCTAGAACGATATTTGAATAAACATCATATACCCGAGCATCTATATCCCATAGCTAAATATGGTCAAACCGTTATTTTCGTTAATGGAGATCGTGTAAACGAGGGTAGGGAAGACTATTTATTTGACCGTTCAATTTATGATTCGATTGATAGTGAAGGTGAAGATATTAAACTAAATTTCGAACTGTTCTTTGAGCGCCTAATTGTTTCACAAGGATCTCATTTTTGGTTTTGGAATCAAATTAACTCTACAAACTATTCAAGATAATATGAAAGAGTGGGCAATTCCACTTATCTTTCATGTCTACTGGCTCATAGGAGTTCAGCTCTAACGGGAGTTCAGAACAACCATTCGGCAGCTGATTCAGTGAATCAGCTGCCGTATTTGTTGAAGTAAAGGGCAGAAGAGCGGAATAAATCAATTATGGTGAAATTCGCCCTTTGATCAGTTATTTCTTCCTGTACAATACAGGTAAAAAGAAAAGGAGGATGCTCCTATGTTGTCGGAAGCTCCCAGCATTATTTTAATTACCGGGATAATGGCAAGTGGAAAATCAACAGTGGCGCAGCTACTCTCCGAACGATTTGAGAAATCGGTGCATTTGCGGGGAGATATTTTCCGAAGAATGATTGTGCATAATCGTAAAGAAGTTCGTCCAGACGCGGGAAGTGAAGAAATGGATCAGCTACGCCTACGATATCGGTTGGCTGCACAATCCGCGGAGACGTATCACGAAGCAGGGTTTACGGTTGTCGTTCAAGATGTCGTCATTGGACCTTTGTTGTATGATTTTATTTCTTATATCGAAAGCCGCCCTCTATATGTGGTGGTGCTTTGCCCGCACTCGTCGGTTGTTACGTTAAGGGAATCTATACGTTCAAAGAAAGGTTATGGTGCTTGGACCGTTGAAGGGTTAGATAGTGTACTACGAAATGAAACACCTCGAATTGGACTGTGGTTAGACTCATCTGAATTAACCCCTGAAAAAACCGTTGATGAAATTATCACGAGATTGCAGAATGAAGCGGTAATATTATAAGTGATTGAGCGAGAAACAATAGTTGAAAACAACGTAAAGGCAGCTGGTCAGAGGATCAGCTGCCTTATTTATTGAAGAAGGGAGGCTGCCGTTTTCTTCATTTAGTTCATTACAGTGAATTCCCGGAGTAATTCATTTAACTTGTCGCGCTCTTCGTAGAACGAACCATGGCCGCTGTACATGAACGGCACGAGCCGTGAATGGGGGATTTTTCGATGCATCTCTTCTGCCTGGCTGAATGGAATAACCTTGTCGTGAATGCCATGCACGATCAGTGTCGGCACTTGGATTTTTGGCAGGTCGGCATTCAGATCAAGGTCGCGCAACGTGATAATGATCGCGGCCGTTGACCAGCCGGCAGCTTGCATGCCTATCTGATTGAACCAGTCCGATAATGGCTTGGTGATGTACTGGAAGAAGAAAATGTCAGTTACGCCGCGCAACATATTTGCCCTGTCGTTCAACGTTTGTTTCAGCAGCTGTGCTGCAGTCTCCTTGGTGAAGCCCGTTGGCGCTGCCGCGTCTATTAGCACAAGCTTGGATACGTCTCCGCCATTGTAACGCACCACGTACTTGATAGCTATTGCGCCTCCGGTCGAATGTCCGACGAGCACGAAATCTTTCAACTGTAGCACGTCAACGACTTTGCGGATATCGTCCGCAAGCCGCTCTAAAGTATAACCGCCATAGGGGCGATCTGACTTGCCGAAGCCGCGCCAATCGATACCGATGCAGCGAAACCCCGCGCTCGGCAGTACATCGAACTGATACTCGAATTGGTCATGGCTGAACGGCCAGCCATGAAGAAACACGATCGTCTTGCTTCCTCCCGGGTTGATGTCTTCAACGTAGAGCTTTACTCCGGGTTCTACCGTTACGTAATATCCCACTGTCGTTGCCTCCGCGAATCAAAATCCTTTCTCGATAGAATACGCGACACGCGCCCAAACGTGAACTGTATAAGACCGTAATTCTTAGCTGACGAAGGGCTTCTCCTTTTTAAGGAAGGATATTGACTTCTTCCCACGGACACAAGATGGCGAGGGGTATTAGCAGCGGGAAGTAGACTGTTTAATCAAGCTCCTGACCTGACAATTAAAACATTAATTGAAAACAACAAGCCGGCAGCAGATCAGAGATCCATTGCCGGCTTGTTGTTGAAGTACCTAATACGAATTACGGAGCGCATCACGCGGCTTACTGGAAGGTGTTCTTTAATTCGTTGCGTGTTGCTTGATCAAGGTAACATCCTTACTGTTGGCGTCCTTATCATCGAAAGATGCGCGGAAAGTCGGGAGCAGCTGATCCGCTACCCATGTATGCTTTTCTACTGAACCATTGCCAATAAAGATCTCGATATAGTATGTCTTCTCCGGCAACCGTAGGATCCAGAATTGAGAGTACGTGACGGAGAACGGTTCATTATGGCCGGCCACAAAACCGACGAAACTACCGTCGCTTGTCTTCAATGTCCGCTTCTGAATCGTAAACCAAGACGTATGGATTTGCTTCTTCAGTTGCTCCAACGACTCGTCCTCCGTCAATGGCTTCCCGCCGTCATCCGTCCATATCGTAACAGTGAAACTAGCGTTCGGATTTGCATTTAGCGATCCGCTCCAGTTCCAGGCTCCCGGATGGGTCTCGAATCCATACCAGCTTATGGCGGTCGGTTCGCTCGGGTTATAAAGAGGTGCCGCGATCGACCAGCTATCCTTACTGCTGCCTATACGATGCTTGCCGTCGACCAGAATATCAGCCGCTCTCGTAATACGAATCGTCTTATTCTTCCTGTCAAGCTTGACTACGGCTTCAAGGGACTCGGCAAAAACCCGCAACGGAACCATAAGTGAGCCTTGCTTCTCTACCGCCGGCTGAGGAAGTTTTACAACTTTGCCGCCCACTTGAGCTTCCAGCGCGCCAAGTTTTACATAAGCACTGTAATCCCGATACGATTTGCTATTCAATGTGAAAGACTTTTCATGGGCACTATTAAAAAATTGGATGTTTAGCTCGAACGCTTTCATTAACACTCTAACGGGTATCATTGTGACGCCTTTTGTTTCATACATACCTTGAACTTTTATTTCTTTGCCATTTACTAAAGCCGTATCGCTGCCCAGCTTCAGCTCAATCTCTATTCCCGCAGGTTGAGCATCGGCAGCA
The DNA here is from genome assembly GCF_051200795.1 of Paenibacillus glycanilyticus. Lineage (NCBI taxonomy): Bacteria > Bacillati > Bacillota > Bacilli > Caryophanales > Paenibacillaceae > Paenibacillus > Paenibacillus glycanilyticus. Next base: position 5,477,640 of record NZ_CP195155.1, on the reverse strand, counting down.
CTTGTTACCAACGGAGAAGCAGACAGCCCTCCTATTAACAGAGAAACAATTAATATAACCGCCACCAAATAAGCGATTCCGTTTTTCCTCCATTGCTGCGGCATAATTTGCAGATTCAACGAAATGCACACCTCCTCTTTTTTACTCTCAAAAACCGTAAAGTAGGTAAAATGTTTTCGTTCATTTTACTATGGTTTGGGATTAAATGTATATAAATACTTTTTATGCATACGCACCAATTGCTAACTGCGTTTGATTAGTTAAAAAACGCCCTAACCGTAAAGGGTAGTACCACTCTACGACTCAATTGATGAAATAGCAGACTACTATTGGGAACGTATTAATTCTGAGAACAAAATTGCATTACTAGTAAAATTTGTTGATGTGCAAAATCAGGAAATAAACTTAATAATTAGAAATAAGCATTCAACTAATTGGACACTTTAGTTCAATAAATAAAGCTGCAGCAGATCGGAGGATCAACTGCAGCTTTTGTTTTAACGCGACTTTGAAGAACATTATGCGTCAATATTCAAAATGTAGTTATTAAGGGGTGGCCTAATTGAATACCAAGCTGACAATCGGAGTTTTAATTGGGATTATTGCGGTTTTGGTTATTATTCTAACCTTAACTCTTACGCAAAATAATTCTTCGACAACGAATGACACACAAAACATTATCCTTACCCGATTCGACAAAAAGGATGTTAAGAGACTGAATGAGTTGGTTCAACGACATAATAATGGTGATGGAGACTATCTCATGTTAATCCCACCAGTTATTGATGGGGGATACTGGATATATGATGTGCGTTCAAATGGAAAAGAAATTACTTGGACAATTGATAATACAAGAGATGGTATGAGTGCAGAGAATGACAGAGGGAAAAAGGTGTATCAGTGTAAGAGTATTAGCTTGAATGAAAAATCAGACTCATATGAATATATGCTAGATAAATGCGAAAATCTGGGTGACAAGAGTATTCCAATCTTCAGAATCTCAAAGTAAACTTTGTCGTTAGGAGGAAATTGCATGCAGAAAGATTGCAAGTTAATCTTGGTCGAAGGGTTGTGCGGCACTGGTAAATCAACGTTAGCGGAACGATTGCATCACTATCTTGTACAACAAGGCAAATCGTCTGTTTTTTATGATGAAGGTGCCGAAGGGCATCCAGCAAGCTTAAACTGGCATGCTCTCTTTCGAGAAGAGGAATATAATGAATTTCTGGAACGTTATCCGAACCTAGCTAACGATATCAGTTTACGGGCTATAAAGGATGGTAGCAATTTTTTACTGCCCTATCGTGGGGTTAAGGAGTTCAACGGACAAATTGCGCTCAATGCAGAGTTGAAATCCCGTGAGCTATGCTGGGCGGAAATGCCTATAGTTGCGCAGTCAGAGTTTACATATTTAATCCAACGCCATTGGGCTCGTTTCGTCGAGCTTGCCAGCCTTACCGATACCGTTTATGTACTTGAAGCGGTGTTTTTTCAGCATCAAATTCATGATTTGCTAAAACATTATCAAGCCTCTGATAGCCAGATTGAGCAGCATATTCAAGGAATCGCCCATGAAATTGCTGCTATGAATCCAATCTTAATTTATTTAACCCAACCTAGTGTGCGCGACCAGCAAGTATGGATTTCATCCATCCGTTCAAAACCCCGTTTCGCATCAGAACAAAATATTAAGTTTATGGAGAACCGCAAGCGAATCGAATTATGGTTGCTTGATACGCTACATTTTGCAACCCATACGATAGAAAATGTACATTTAGACTGGGAAGATGTTTTCTTTAAAATGGTATGCGCAATGAAAGACCAAACTGAGGATGCATTGTGCTCTAACGGGTAATGATAGTTCAAATCAAACTGATCGCAGCCTACAGGAAGCTTTCCTTGTTGGAGATGAGGTCCGCTATCACTACTATTATGACCGTCCAGAAGACGATGATCTTTATGAATTGCCTTATGAGAAGTTGCCACGCAACGAGCGTGGCTTGTATCCTCGTTCATTGGAAGTATGGTATCCGAGTGAAGGTATTAATGAAGCAGTCATAGAAGCATGTATAAGAGAAGTTAGCCGGGATTATCTTGAGTTAGAGACTGGATATATTTCATTTATTCACCCGATTGTCAGGGAGGAGGCGCTGCAAGCCTATTCTGAGCATATAGCTCGTTTCGGGGGGGATGTAAAGATGGTTTTTACGGAAGAACTGATTGAGTTAATGATGAAACAAATGTCACTCACGCGAGAGGAAGTAGTGAATCTGCTTGACCGCAGCGTATAACAGTACCAATAACGAGAGTTAATGGGTACACTAACGGGGGAACTATAGTTGAGAACAACCAACCGGCAGCAGATCAGAGATCTGCTGCCGGTTGGTTGTTGAAGTAAAAGCAGTTTAATATCATCTGCAAATCAATTAGGAGCAACTAATCCGGTGATTCGTGAGTCATATAAGAAGGAGGTGCTTTTGGTGAAAAAATTATCCATTGCGCTGATTGTTTTCTTTATTTTGTTATCTGGTTGTACGAGTGAAGAAAAAGGTGAATCTTCAAATCCATCCTTGACCCTATCTCAACCGACCTTTACTCAATCAACAGTTATGTCTACCCAACCAACTACAGCTAGCGAACACAAAGAGGATGGATTACTGGCTTCCTTCTCATCAAATTCGCAAGATAAGCAACTGGTGCTTTATAGGAACAGTGTTTCTTCCCTTACTGTAAAAACAAACGGTGGTACATCAAACGTGCCGATTAGTAAGGACTGGGAAAAATACGTCGTAAAAGAAAGTATCTTTGCCTCAATTGTTTCTAATTCAAATGTTAGCTGGCTTCTGCTCGCTTCGGAACCGTCAGCTGGGCAAATGGGGAAGACCCTCTATAAATCTAAAGACAACGGAAAGTCTTGGGCCTTCGTTAATGACATTTCTCAAGTTATAGATGGTTACGTAACAGGCGTAACTTTTAGTGATGACAAGAATGGCTGGGTTGCAGCAACCCAGCATGGAACGGAATTGGTGCCACTTTATTACACAAAAGATGGAGGGAAAAGCTGGAGTGTTCAGAATATTGATATCCCTAAGGGATATCAATACGGTAATGCGTACCCTCCCATTTTCAATGAAAAAGATACAAAGCAAGGAACATTAAAGATTGAATTTGTGGGCATCTCGAATACAGAGTCAGTTGAATTTAAAACAACAGATGGTGGAGAGACTTGGAAATCCTAGTGAAGACAACTTGCAGATTTTTTTATATTGATACCGATAAAGCTACTGAGCATATATAATCATTGTGGCATTAAGTTATCTGGAGACTTTAGCTCAATTAATAAACTAAATGAAGCTGCCGTTGCGAACCGGCAGCTTCATTGCGTAGAAATATAACCATATAATTAATGCAACTCTTTAAACACAACAGCGTCAATGAGCTAGGTATTTCGGGAGGAGAAATGATTAGATGTATTTTAAAATCATATCTGTAATTCTAGTTTCGTTAATTGTACTATCAGCCTGTTCGGCTGGTGGTCATGATAATAAATCGTTGGATGACGTAATTCAATCTATGGATAACGAAGGTTTAAAACTACTTCAAATCGAGCCAGAAAGTAGAATGTCAACATATAATAAGCTCAATGATATAGAGGCTGAGACTTATGCTTTAGATTCCTATGATATGGGGGATGTCACAGATGAAGTTCATAATAAAGTAAATGTCGATATTGCGCTTCTTGCGAATGTGTACATTTACGTTTTTAATAACGAGAAAGAACGAGTTGACGGGCTTAAAGATTTTCGTAGGATTTCGAACCCAACTGACTTTGTTTATCAACCTATTGTGTACGAGTCTAACAATATACTGGTCATCCATTTTCAATATCCTGAAGAAAATTCTGAGTATGACAATATGATTAAGCAAGCTATAGAAAAACTCTAATTAAAGTTGACGATAGCTCCATAAAGACAAGTGCAACAGCCAAAAATTATATAAATGAGATGGTGAGTTTTTTGATTAATTCCGCAGAAGAGTTTTATCAATTAAGAACAAGTGAAAATCCTGAAGAGTACCTAAAGGCAGCATGGGATGAGGCTAAAACAGAAACATGGCTGGAGATTATAAAAAATTACCCCGACATGGCTTTCTGGGTAGCACAAAATAAAACAGTGTCAAATGAAATTCTTGGGATACTAACTGATCATGAAGAATGGCGAGTTCGAAGCATGATTGCTTCAAAAAACAAGATTACAGAAGAAATTCAAATGAAATTAGCATTGGATCATGAAGCACTAGTAAGAAGTTCTATTGCAAGAAATAAAAAAGTAACACTAAAAATTCTTCAAATGCTGAGAGACGATGAAGATGTAGAGATTAGAGAAATCGTAAAACAAAGAATATCTGAACGTAAATATAAATGAATTGTGATTAGTTCGTATGGACATGGCATAAAACCATATTTACGTAGCGGCTCATTCGGATATTAGCTAACGGGGAACGATAGTCTAGGACAGCACACGGCAGCTAATCACATGATGAGCTGTCGTTTTCTCAACTAACGGGCAGGATAGCGTAGAAAATCAAAGGAGCCTCCACTCAAGTTGGGGGCTCCTTTGATTATTCAGAATTCTCCTGATTAGCTTTTGTCACGTAGAATCACATTAGAAACAAAACGAACATAGATAAGTTCTCCAGCAAGCTCAACAATGGTTTGCGTCACAATAATTGCAACTACTAGTGTGCTCCAATTTTCAGGTAAAGCTAGAGCAAGGGGAAGAACCACAAGGGATTACGTGTTCCCGAACAACAGCTCTACCAGAGCTAACGTCTAGTCTAAACCATTTAAAAGGGGACTGCCGATTATTTAGTTAGGCCCCTTTTGCAAATCCTTAAAACGTCCAACTAGTACCATCTTTGAATTTCACTTCATTTAAAATTAAACGCCCCACACTATCCGTCGTTGGCTGAAGTATCCACGACTCAGTAATGATTTCGCCGGGTTTCCAGTTAATATTTACCGAATCGGCGCCTACACGAGCACGATTACCGTATTTATCGTAGCAATAGAACTCAAAATCATAGTAGGTAATTACTTTAGCTGATTTGTTTTTAAGCGTCCAAACGAAATGAGGAATATTATCACTATTCCAACGGAGGACTACATCTACAATTTCAATTGGAGACGCTTTAATTCGCCCTTCATGTATAGTTGTAAAGGTCTTATTAAGGAAATTGTCCGAATGATAAAAGGTATTAATCTTCTCAAGATTCTTATTATCCAGACGGTTCTGACTCTCATCCACATAATAAGAAAAGACACTTCCCATGTAAAAATAATTTTTATCGTTAGCATACCTGGACTTTACTATCTCATTGCTACTATATTTTTTCGTGCTACCAGCATTCAATCCCTTGATGGTCATATTAGCCGTTACAATATCGTCATTATAAACGTTATAGTAAAATTCCGTGAATCCTACTTCAGTATAGTCGGTATCCGTTACATTTTTAACATAATTAGCGGATACCACAATAGCAGGATCGATATCAAACATGGTTTCCTTTTTCGTATTACTAATAGAAATACTATCCTTCGTTACCTTAAGTTGAGCCCCAAGAACATCAGAGATAAACTTCACTGGTATCATGGTTGTCCCGTTAACGGTCTGAACAGGCTCTTCTAAATAGACAACAATGCCATTAACTGTCGTGATATTACTTCCCATTTTAAGCCAAATAACTTTACCTGATTTGCTTGCTTTTACCGTTCCCGCCTTTGTATCTGCTTCAATGGACATTCCCACACTCTTTAATACAGGAATAGCTGGTACCATATTGGTTCCATTCTTTACAACAGGCGGTTGAGATAGTGAAAGCGCCTTTCCATCCAGCAGTACTTTTAAACTACTTTGTCCAGATGCCAGACCGGGAGTCGGGAAAACGAGGACAAATACGAGCATTATGATTATCCATTTATTCTTCATAGTTTTTAAATATTCCTTTCAATTCTGATTTTACTAAGTAAGATACTCCCCCCCTGAGACAGCGAGGTATTTCTTTGGGTTTATTAAATGTTATTAAAGCACAACACTAGTACTTCAAGTTATTGCTTCCCCCTTACTAAAGTCTAATTACCTTTAAGATAATCTTACCATAAACTGGATCTAAACTCTCTAGTACAGCTCGGTAATTTGGTATGAAACATGGTTAAGTAATAAGAATTATCTTGAGGTTTATTCTTAAGCTAACGGGTAACGATAGTTCAACAAACGACGAAGATGAAGCAGCCGGTTTCGAACGGCTGCTTCATTACATTAATGGGGATTTGTTGCAACCAAAACCTGTAGTTTAAAGTATGTATGGTAGGACTACAATAATCGGATCAAAGTGGAGCCGGAGAGGTATGAACAAAATGATAAATACAATTATAAATCAGTGTGAAAAGCTTACTGAAAAAGAAATGAAAATGGTAAGCGATGCATTATCAAAGGTATTCAAAAGAAGGATCCAAAGCTTAATTCCAGAACTGCAAACATTCACCAAGGATGAACTAGTTGTTACCAGTAATGTAATAAGTGGACTGATTCTTACTAAGGAGAATGTACCAGACATTAGAGAAGTTTACGAACAATCAAAAAGCACTCCCAATAAAATTACCTTTGGTCGGATGACAAAGAATTAAACTAACTGGGAACGTTAGTTCAATCAACACAGCGGCAGCAGATCATTGGATCATCTGCCGCTTTTATTTGAATAAAAAGGCAACCTTTAATCGTTTTTAACGTACCGTATTATGGAAGTTGCTATTACTACCTATCTCCTTTAAATCAGGTTATTCAAAAAAAAATTTAAGTAATATCACATAAATTGTTATCGAATTCGTTAATGATTGAGGGAGAACGATATGGTGATATTTGGTGTTATCTTGATCTTGTTGATAATGTTATTACATTATAAGTTTTTTTATGGGTCTAAACCTATCCAGATGAATTGTTACATTTTAAGTAAAGAGGAAGAGAAAGTTCAAGGAGTTAATTATTCATATATGTCTCGAAGAGTATATGCAGTAAATGAGAATAACGAGACAATCGAATTAAATGTTACAAATCCGAAAGTATACGCTAATATAAATGTCCGTACATATGGTACAGCAACTTACAAAGGTAGGGTTTTAAAAGAATTTAAAGCAAGGGATATATAATCTCCTTTCAAAGTTGTGTGGCTCTCCAACGATATATAAATTGAAACATTCATTGAACTAACTGGGAACATTAGTTTAAAACAAAGACTGGCAGCAGATCAGAGATCCGCTACCGGTCTTTGTTGAAGTAAAGGGCAGTTTAACGTAATTGAAGGTATTGGGAATAAAGGTGAAATAAGGGGGGGTATCGAATGATATGAACTAACCAAATTGAATGAAGGTGCTACTAATGAATCCTCTAATTGAAGAATCAGTAATAAAACTCGCAGAGAGATTTCAGTTGCCAGAGCGTATTGTGAACATTGAGGATTTACCTTGGGTCCCGTTCACTGAGAATCACTCTTGCTACTTCAAACCATTACGTTTTGATCTAAATACCGGAACATGGATTTACTTATTTAAAATTAAGTGTAATCAGGTTTTGGGAAGACATAGACACACTGGTGGATCGGTAATTGGCTATAATATTCAGGGGAAGTGGAGATATGAAGGGCGAGAATGGGTTGCTGGACCTGGAACCTTTATCTTTGAGCCGCCTGGTGACATTCATACCCTTGTAACAGAAAACGAAGAAGTAGTAACTCTGTTTATATTAGGAGGAGCTCTTCAGTACTTTGATGAGAATGATCAAATTGTTGGTCAAGACGATATTTATACCATTCTTAATAAGTATAGAGCTTATTGCGAATTGCAGGGGATTGAAGCCAGAGAAGACTTGATTTATTAAGGACCTGCAGATAATCCGTTCAACTATCGGGGAACGTTAGTTCAAATTCAGGAGCAGTTTGCTAAACGCAGCAACTGCTCCTTTTTATTGAACCATAGGGCAGTTATCTTTATTGAATATGGTATAATTTTCAAAACGCATGTGTGGGAGAGTGGGGAAATGAATCTTGGAACCGATTTTTTGAAATTAGGTACAGATGAACTAAAGGATCTCTATCATGAGTTACAGGGAAAATACAACGAGTACAAGAATCAGAATCTGAAATTGGATATGTCCAGAGGGAAGCCTTGTCCTGAACAGCTTGAGCTTTCCATGGAAATGCTTGATATATTGAAATCTGACGATCAAATAAAAGCTAGGGATGGTATAGACTGCCGCAATTATGGGGGAGTTGATGGAATAGACGAAGCGAAGGAATTATTCTCTCAAATGCTTGGGGTGAGTACCAAAGAAATCATTATCGGTGGGAATTCCAGCCTGAATATGATGTACGATGCTCTCTCCAGAGCGATGCTATTCGGAGTCAGCGAAGGCGAAATGCCATGGGGGAAACTCCCGAAAGTTAAATTTCTTTGCCCGAGTCCCGGTTACGACAGGCATTTCGCAATCTGCGAACTCTTAAATATTGAGATGATAACCATAGACATGAATCAAGATGGCCCGGATATGGATACCATTGAAAGGCTTGTAAGTGACGACGATTCCATAAAAGGTATTTGGTGTGTTCCCAAGTATAGTAATCCTGATGGAATCACTTACTCCGATAAGATAGTTGATAGGCTCGCCTGCATGAAGACAAAGGCAAGGGATTTTCGCATATTTTGGGATGATGCATATACAGTTCACCATTTAACCGATAAGCCCGATCAGTTGAAAAATATCCTCGCTGCTTGCAAAACTGCAGGATATCCGAACCGCGTTTATATGTTTAGCTCTACTTCCAAAATTACGTTTCCTGGTTCAGGCGTTGCGATGATAGCATCCAGCGAAGAAAATGTGAATTTTATAAAGAAACAGCTTGGAATTCAAACCATTGGTCCGGATAAGATAAACCAACTTCGGCACGTTCGTTTCCTGCGAAGTCTGGATTATTTGAATGTTCATATGAAGAAGCAGGCTGCTATTATTAAACCTAAATTTGATTTGGTTTTACATCAGCTTGAGGTGGATTTAGGCGGGAAAAATATTGCCGAATGGAATAAGCCCAATGGCGGCTATTTCATTAGTCTTAACACGTTGGACGGTTGTGCAAAAGAAGTTGTAAATATGGCAGCCCAAATCGGGGTCACATTAACGAACGCAGGTGCTACATATCCTTATGGAAAAGATCCGAGAGATCGGAATATTCGAATAGCGCCAACTTTCCCTTCAATTAAGGAACTCGAGTTAGCGATTAAAGTGTTATGCGTATGCGTTCAATTAATAAGCATAAAAAAGATTTTGGCTGGCGGTATTTGATGACCTTCTATTGCTTGATAGGTTGATATCCATGCGTGTGCAATGCTGATTTCGACAGTACTCTTCAAACAATTCTTTTTAGGAGGTTTTAGAGTGTCAACAGAGAAAAAAGCTGCGTACTCCGCGTGGTCAAACATCATGTACTCTATGCAGCTGCATTGGCGGGCGAGGCCGCTTACGCTCATTTGCTGTGCCGTCTCGGCGCTTGTTGGCGTCGGCGTGCCTTTTGTAAGCATCTATATGCCTAAAATTGTCATCGACAATATCACTGCGGGAGTCACGCCAAGCGAGTTTATACTGTCGGTAGGCCTTATGGCGCTTCTCCTGGCCGCGCTTAACAGCGCTAAAAGCTACGCGGATCTCATTACCCATGAATCCGTAGGTACCATCAGCATATTGAAGCACCTCCAAACCGTCATGCATAAGCATCTAAATATGGACTACGAGGTGCTGGAAAGCCCCGGATACGCCAAACGGGGCGAGAAGGCGTGGCGGGCCATGCAGAGCAATCACTCTCCCGCCTCCAACATACCGAGAAACCTATCGCAGCTTCTAATGAACGTATTGGGTTTTCTTGTATACGGAACAGTTATCGTCTCGGTACATCCCCTTATTATTCTCTTGCTGGCCATTTCTGCCGGAATCAATTGGCTTGCGCTCTCCCGTGCACGTAAGGTTGAGAGGGACACGCGAGAAGAACGGTCAAAGCTTCAAGGAAAGCTCTGGTATCTTCAGAAGGTATCGAAAGAGCCGTCCGGCGGTAAAGACGTACGTCTCTATGATCTTGGCAGCTTAATCCGTGGTATTTTTCAAAACGTACTCGGTTCCTCAACCGATAAGGAGCAAAAGGTAACGACTGGAGATATGAAAGCTCAGTTATCGGATGCGGCGCTTAGTCTCATTCGTGACGGTGCTTCGTACGCGTTTCTCATTTATTTGCTGTTGAACGGCGAAATGACATTGGGCAGCTTCGTCCTCGTATTCGCCGCCATCGGGGCATTTGCGGGCTGGTTGTCGGGTATATTGACCAGCGCAAGCGAGCTGATTCGTGCCTTAAGCGAGCTGTCGGACATACGAGATTATCTGGATGTTCCCGATCTTTCGAATACCAGCCCCGGCCATGCGCTGCCTTCCGGCGATCTTGTTCCTCCCGCGATTATATTAAAAAACGTCGGATATACCTATCCGGATGCAAAAGAACCAACCCTTTCAAGCATCGATTTCGAGATCAAGCCGGGGGAGCGCATCGCCATTGTCGGAGCGAACGGAGAGGGCAAGACGACGCTTATTAAGTTATTATGCGGACTTTACCAGCCGACATGCGGGGAGATTACGCTCGGCGGCGTCGACATCACGCGTTATAACAGAGACGAATATTTTTCGCTTTTTTCAACGGTATTTCAGGATATTCATCTCTTCTGCTGTGATATTGCAGGCAATATCTCGCAGCAGTCCCCGGAAGAGACGGACTACGGGAAGGTAGAGAAATGTCTCGTCATGTCCGGGCTTATGGATAAGGTTAGAGGGCTTGAGAAAGGGGAATCCACGCTTCTAGTACGCCGGGTGCATGCTGACGCTATCGAACTCTCGGGCGGTGAGAAGCAGAAGCTTGCGCTTGCGCGCGCGCTGTACAAAGACGCGCCGGTTATCATCTTGGATGAACCTACCGCTGCGCTTGACCCGATCGCCGAAAGCGAGATTTACCAGCGATACGCCGAACTGACTGCAGGGCGAACATCGATTTACATCTCTCATAGGCTGGCAAGCACGCGCTTCTGTGACAGGATTCTATTAATCGACGGCGGCGGCATCGCCGAGTGCGGCACGCACGATGAGCTCATGAGATATGGCGGGAAATATGCCGAGATGTTTAACGTGCAGTCTCATTATTATAAGGATGGGGAGGTGACCGATCATGAAGGAGCGTTCCATCTGGCGTAACCTGGTCCGAGGATACGGCATCGTAAATCGCTTAACGCCAACCTACATTCCGCTTACCGTCGCCTCCTCCTTTATTAAAGCGGTTCAGCCCTTAATGGTGCTCTTCCTATCCGCCCAGATCATCAACGAGCTGGCCGGCGAGCGCGACACCGGGCGCATTACGCTGTATGCCGTACTCGCAGTAGGACTTGCTTTTGCCGGTTCGGCTATCAATGCCGCGGTTAACCGACGGATCACGACCTTAAACAGCACGTTGTGGGCGCGTTTCTACTTCTTCCTGGGCAACCGGTACATGCAGCTGAACTACGATCAAGTGGAAGATACGATGAATAATGAGAGGTTAGCGGATATTGAAGCGAAGTCGAACGGAAACGGGCTTGGCCTTCTGCGCCTGCATTACAGTCTGCCGGAACTATTGCAGCCTCTTTTTGAACTGATCTTATCTATCATACTGGTTATCGGGATGTTCACGTCCGCTTCTTCCTACGAGCAGACGTTTATAACCTCACCGTATGCTACCGTTTTGCTGATTCTCCTCATCCTGTCCATGATTCCCTTCACTTATTTAATCAAAAAGAGGGAGGAGAGAATTCAGAAGAAGGTGTTCGAGGATAACCCGAAGGCAAATACCTATGTGGATTTCTTCAACGAATACATGCAGGCAAAGAATGCCGCCAAGGACATTCGACTCTATAAACAGGCGCCGGCGATAGAGGATCATTACAATAAATCGGTTGGAGCGGAGTACTGGTACCGCATTTTTAACCTGGTCGGAAAAAACAACGCCTTGGCAGCGGCTATGAATGCCGTACTAGGCGGCTGCGTGTATCTCTTTATCGGCCTGAGGGCGCTCTATGGCATGTATCCTTTAGGCAGCGTGGTGCAGTACATCGGCGCAGTGACCGGCGTTGTAGGCGCGCTCGCCAAGCTGGTCTCCGTTGTGGGCAATTTTATAACCAACAACCCTTATCTGAGCCTTGTGTTCGAGTATCTTGACCTGCCGGACAACATGCAAAATAGCGCCAGCGGCAGACAAATCCCGCAAGAAGAACTAGAATTTGAGTTTCGTGACGTCTCGTTCAAATATCCTGGTTCTAACCATTACGCCATTAAGAACCTTAGCATGAAATTCAATATCGGCGAGCGTCTTGCCGTCGTGGGGTTGAACGGCAGCGGCAAGACGACGATGATTAAGCTGCTATGCCGGCTTTACGAGCCTACGGAGGGCGTTGTCACGTTAAACGGCATCGACATCAGAGAGTACGACTATTCGGCATATATGGGCGTATTCAGCGTTGTGTTTCAAGATTTTAAACTGTATTCGTTCTCCCTTGGCCATAACGTTGCCGCATCCGAGAGTTATGACGCGGCATTGGCGGAGGAGTCGCTTATTATGGCGGGGCTGAGCGAAAAGGTAAGCAACATGCCGGAAGGGCTTCATACTTACCTTCATAAGGATTTCTCTGACGACGGCGTGGAGATTTCAGGAGGGGAAGCGCAGAAGGTGGCACTTGCAAGGGCGCTGTACAAGAACGCGCCTTTCGTGATATTAGACGAACCTACGGCGGCACTGGACCCGATCGCGGAGTTCGAGATCTATTCCCGGTTTAATGAATTAATCGGCGGTAAAACGGCGATCTTCGTCTCGCACCGGCTCTCTTCCTGCCGATTCTGTCATGATATCGCCGTGTTTCACGAGGGCCGGCTAATTCAACGCGGTTCCCATGACAAGCTCCTAGCCGAACGGGACGGGAAATACGCGGAGCTGTGGAATGCGCAGGCTCAGTATTACGTTGGGGCATAAAAGGTTTTGCACAGCGGCTATGACTTGATGCTCATAGCTGCTTAATTAATAATCGTTTTATTCCTATCAGCATAGAAAAGAGCCCTTTACAGCAAAAGGGCTCTTTTCTTTAGAATTTAATTCCATTAATTTGAGGCGGAAGCCATTGCGTTTTCGAACCTTCCTCCCGATGGATGTCCCTTTAGATACTGTTCCAGATATAACTCGACGTATTTCAGAATCAGTCGATGGCTTTGCTTCGGATCCGGTGCTTTGGCTTTCCACTTCAGAAAAGGGGAGTACATGTAAAAATCCGAGAAGCTTGAATGTTTTATCCCTTTAAGCTGCAAAATTTGACCGCCTTCGGATATCGCTTGGTCTTTTCTGCGATAGAAGTTGTCTATCCAGTCATTATAAACGGCTCGTTGTATCCCTTCTTCCGACAACTGCTTGTCGCTTGGTTCCGGCAGACCTAGCCCATTCAAATAATTATCGGTGCACATCCATAGAAAAGATTGATTCGCGGAAAGCGGGGTCTGTGTACTTCCGTAAAAGGAGCCGTCCAGACTAATTCCCACCTTGAACCTTTTGTCCTTGCGAAGCACGGCAAGGGCATCATCCCCGCCAAAAGAATGGCCGGCAATTGCGGTTTCCTCCAGATTTAGACGATGGTTGAACCGTTTATCCATAATTCCCTCGTTCAGCTTTTCCAACTGATCCAGCACAAAGCTGTCGTCTTCCGCCCAAACATTATCGATGATACGGTCCCAAGCCGGAAGTTGAAATTCCGAAGGAGCTTTTTGGGACATAATCCGACCGTCGGGATAAACAGTCGCAAGCGTACCGTAGGTGTGCTCAACTACGGCTACCACATAACCTTTGCTAGCTAAATCCGTGACTAGATAATGATAGGCGTACCGTGCGCCTGTCCAACCATGGGAAAAGATAACGACTGGATACAGGCTTTGATTATTCGCCATATCGGCATCCATGTAGGTATACGTCCTCGCAAGGCGCATGTAGCTCAGCAAGAAGGAAGGAATATGCAAGCGCTGGTTTATGTAATGGCTCAAGCCGGTTAGTTCGGGAATATACGGAGCCTGCTGTATTCTTCCTTTGACTTGTGCCGGATACCAGATTTGAACGTTCATCTCACGGTATTTATCCGTCTTCTCCATAGTCTGCTCGGGCCTGCTTGTGTCAATCCAGTGATACATGACTGTACCGACCGGGTTATTTCCCGACGGAACCTCTAGCGAAGGAACGGGTATCAAATAAGGCAATGCCCAGCACATCAGCAGCAATCCGAGTGAGGGTATCAATCCCATACGGATGGGGGACATGCGCTTTCGCTTGAATAATCCCGGAACAGCGGTCACAAACGAATAGAAAGCGAATAAATACGAAGGAACCATTTGCCAGCGATATCCTTCGGTTAATAAATGAACAATCATGGGAACGGGCAGAAGCATACAAAAGACGCGTAAGTAAGACTGATTTCGATTCATTGTCATCGTGCTAATGGTCAGCATAATAAGCAGAACGGATTCCCAAATTCTCATTGCTCCATGGTAGGGCTTATATATAAGGCATGGTTCATGTAAGGATTGCCCTTTCTCCAAACTTTATTGGTCATTATAGTATAGTGTAATATTATTTTTCCCCCAAAAAAATATGTACAGACTGAGAAAGCGCCCAGCTTTGCTTGCAAAGCCGGGTGCTTTCTTTTAATTCTCTTTCGCCAATAATTGCAAATTGTAAAGGCTGTAACCTTTAAATTCATAGATGCGTCTAGAAAGTACATCTGAGCAGAAAGGAAGAATATAAATATGCGTAAAAAAAATCTCATGCTGTCCAGTCTTATTGTCGCAACCGCGATTTCAGCAGGCAGCGCTTCAATAGTACACGGAGCAGAAAGCCAATCTGCAACTGCCGCGGCTTCTGCGGTTACTTTCAAAATTAACGATGTTATTTATAGCGATAACACGGGTAAGCATAGCTTGCTCGCAGCGCCTTATGTTCGTAACGGAAGCACGATGGTTCCCGTTAGAGCCGCTGCCGAATCACTCGGCGCATCGATAAGCTGGAATAACAAGGATCGAATGATTACCTTGTCGGGGAAAGCCTTCGGAACGATTAAATTCACCTTGAACTCTTCCTATGCGGTAAATGCGAAGGGAGAGAAAATCAAGCTGCCCGAGCAGGTTCGCCAGGCCAAAGGAACGGTATTTGTTCCGGCCCGGTCGTTGGCAGCTCTTATGGGGGCCCGCCTGCAATGGGAGCCTGCAGCCCATACGGTTACTCTCACCAGTCAGGCGAATACTCCGGCCAGTCTGGACTCCGATTATTCGTTTCAGAAGGATACGGAAGGATGGAAGGGCGGCTTTGCCGATATGCCGACCAACTATAACAAAGAGATTTACGAGCTCGACTTTGCGCGCAGCTTGATTCCGGTGCCGAACAATACTTCTAATTACGGCTTGAAGCTTTCCGGGCATAATCGAAGCGATGATTTGTTTATGTATCTTTCCAAAGGTATTGAAGGCTTCAAACCAAATACCTCTTACAACGTTAATTTGAAATTTGCGATGTACACCGAAGCGGGAGGAGGATCGATTGGTATCGGCGGCTCGCCTGCGGAATCCATCTTCATAAAGGCCGGTATCCTGCCGAGCGAGCCGTTGTCCGTGCCAACCTCCTCTTCGGGTGAAGAATATTACAGAATGAACGTAGACATCGGCAGCCAAGGAACCGGCGGCAAGGATGTCAAGGTCATCGGCAATGCGGCTAAACCGGATGTGGACAAGGAAGGGTATCAGCGTGTTGAGTTTGACTACAACGCCAAGGTGACGGCTAACGCCAAAGGCCAGATCTTTATTCTTATAGGCTCCGATTCAGGCTTTGAAGGGCTGACTACTCTTTACTTTGACGATATCAAGGTAAGCGCTAAGGTCGCAGACTGAGAGGATTAAGACGCAAGAAGAAACAAAAAGCCTGCGGCAATCAGCCGCAGGCAACAATAGAGAATATATAAAGGGGGGTCATGTCCCTTATTATAGGAGCCGATGATGAAAGGAACCTGAGCGAAATATTACAGGAAGATTACAAATGATCCTGGGGTTCTCGACAATCTAGCTAGCATAAGCAAAAAGCCGCCATTTTGGTCATAACCCCGTCAAGTAGACATCTATAAAAAGACAACTCTATGCAGCGACCGTTTCACGGTATTCCACCGGGGAACGGTCGTTTAGCTTCTTCTGGAAGCGTTCGTTGTTGTAGAACGAAACGTATTCTTCGACCGCTTGTTCCAATTCAGACATCGTTTGCGGACGAACAAGATAAATCTTTTCCGTTTTAAGATGTGAAAAGAACGACTCGATGCAGGCATTATCATAGCAGTTTCCACGTCTAGAGTGGCTGCCAATGACCCCGAGCTTCTCAAGTTTGCGGTTATATGCGTTAGAGGTGTACTGGAATCCTTGATCGGAGTGCAGGAGAACACCGGTGAGATCTGCTCTCTCGCTTAGGGCGTCGACTGTTTTGGTAACAAGTGCAAGGTCGTTTCGTTCGGCCAACTGCCAGGCAACAATCTCATTGTTGTAGAGATCCAGAATAGCTGAAAGGTATGCAAATTGCTCTCCTACCCGGATATAGGTAATGTCCGTAACGAGTTTAAGCAGTGGCGCCTCTGCAGAAAACAGGCGTTCCAACCGATTGGGATAAACAACAGATACCTGCTTTCCGAAGAAGCGCCGCTTCTTTCGGATCACCGAGCGGATGTCCAGTTTCTTCATGAGCCGATAAACACGTTTATGGTTCACATGCAGTCCTTCGCGTTTCAAGGCGACTTTCATGCGTAAGTAACCAAAGTAAGGGTGTAGTCGGTGGATCGCCATGATATGCCTCTCTAGAAGTCGCTCTTCCTGTATACGAGCGGTTGGATCGAATACCCTTTTCCGCCACTTGTAATAGCCTGCTCGTGATACCTCGGCAAATTTCAGAAGCCAACGCAACGGATACTTTTGCCGCATTCCCTCAATGATCTCAAAACGAATGGCTTTGCTAGTCACTCCCCGTGTAGATTTGGATACCGCTTTTTTAAGTACTCAATCTCCGCTCTTAGGTAAGCCATTTCTTCCTCTACGCTGCTAAACTTAGTCTTCGGTTTACCCTTTCGCGTAGCTTCTTGTACGAAGGGCTGTCCTGCCCGATGTCGTTTGACCCATACCTCAACCTGCGTTTTGTTTTGTATTCCCAGACGCTTCGCGACCTCACGGTACGCCAAGTTGTCCTCTGTAACCAGCCTCACTGCTTCTAGTTTTAAATCTTCAGGATAACTTTTGTTCGTACGACCTGTTTTCCCCATGAAAAATCCCCTCCGGCAAACAACTAGTAAGTTCATCTTAACAGATGTCTTTTTCTTGTTGTCTACCGTGAGGGGATAATACCATTTAAGCGGTATTTTTTATTATTTCCGGATAATCGAAATAATCTCCTGCAGCTCGGGAAGATGCTTATGCTTGCTTTTATAACCAATCAACAGGTCATTGGTGACAGTCAGATGGTCGAAGCAGGTACGGATACCGGCCTTCGAATTCTCGAGCAGATACGTTGGGATCACGCTGATTCCGGCTCCCATCTCTACGGCTCTAACGACCGCATGCAGATTAGGGATTACGTGCTTGGGCTTAATTAGAGGACGTCTCTTGAAATGCTCTCTCCATAAACGTCTGATAATCGGGAGCTCCAGCCCGTAGGAAATCCATCGCTGCGCGGACAACCATTCCTCGATTTCTTTGGGATGGTGAAGATCGGGGATCTCGAGCGAAGCCGGCGTTATGATCGTAAACGTCTCTTCCATTAGCAGTTCATACTCAAGGCCGGGCACGATAAATTTCTTGGGAGTAATAATGAGCTCCACTTGATCTTCTTTTAACAGCTCGAGCAATTGGTCGGCGGTCCCGAAGTAAGAGACGCTGCACATGCCGGAATTCGTAACCTTGGGAAGAAACAGCTCCTGGAAATACTCCAGGGACAAGCCGATGCGGAACACTTTATTGTTCGGCAGGGACGTGGATTTCAGCCCGGCCGTTGTTTCCTCCAGGGACTCGACTAACGGCGCAACCCGGGAGTAGAGCTCCTTCCCCCGTTCGGTTACGACAAGTCTTCTCGATACTCGCGTGAATAAAGCTTCGCCAACCTCGGCCTCAAGCGCGGCTAAATGCTGGCTCATAGCGGGCTGCGTCATCATCCTGGTCTTGGCGGCCTCGGAGACGGAGTGATGCTTGTAGATAGCAATAAAGCTTCGGTACCATTCAAAATCGACCATCTTATTCCTCATCCTCTATCGTTCATAAGTAAAACCAAATTATAAATATTTTTATGATTTAATGCAATTTATATAATTAGTTTTATTGTCGGAACAAGGGTATAATGGGCTCTGTAACATTTCTTTACAAATGCCTGTTCATGAGTTGTCCGAAACGGGGTACATTATGATGTAACCGAATTGGATTCGTGGAACTATAGAATAGAGGAGAGATCATATTTTGAAGCACTTATTTACTCCGTACGAAATGAAAAGCTTGTCCTTGAAAAACCGCGTCGTTATGCCGCCGATGTGCCAATACTCGGTAACGGCCAAAGACGGCATCGCAAACGATTGGCATTACGCGCATTACGTCAGCCGCGCAGTTGGCGGTGCGGGATTGATTATTATCGAAATGACGGACGTCGAGCCGGACGGCCGGATTACCGATTATGATCTGGGTTTGTGGTCGGATGATCATATTCCGGCGCTGGCCCGCATCGTTGATGCCGTCCATCAGCATGGGGCCAAGATAGGCATTCAGATTGCCCATGCCGGCCGTAAAGCCGAGGACGCGGAGCTGCCGGTAGCCCCGTCGGCAATTCCGTTTGACGAAAATTCAAAAACGCCCCGGGCTTTGACTACCGAAGAAGTAGAGCAAATGGTGGAGAAATTTAGACTTGCCGTGCGCCGTGCCGTACAGGCTGGCGTAGATACGATTGAGATTCACGGTGCCCACGGCTACCTGATTCACCAGTTTGTGTCCCCGCTGACGAACAAAAGAAACGATAAATACGGTCAAGACCGGACGTTATTCGGCAAAGAAGTAATTAAAGCCGCAAAAAGCGAAATGCCGGACCATATGCCGTTAATTATGCGGATTTCCGCGCGCGAATATGTAGAAGGCGGCTATGGCATTAACGAAAGCATTGCTTTCGCGAAAGAATTCAAAGAAGCTGGCGTCGACCTCTTCCATATCAGCGCGGGCGGCGAAGGTCAGATCGCGGCTGCCGGCAGACCGGGTACGCATGCGGGTTACCAGGTGCCTCTCGCGAGAGCGATCAGAGAAGCACTGGATATCCCGGTTATCGCAGTCGGCAGACTAGACGATCCAGCGCTCGCCAACTCCGTGATCGGCAACGAAGACGCGGACCTTGTAGCCGTAGGCCGAGGCATGCTTCGCAATCCTTACTGGGCCCTCGAAGCAGCGACCGTTCTCCACAAAGAGATCGAAGTTCCAAGACAATATGATCGCGGTTTCGCGCGCGGTTAATATAACTTAATGACCCAAAGTGGTGCAGGACTAAATCCTGCACCGCTTTTTTCGTCACAAGAATAGTTCAGCTATCCCAATAGCAGAACCAAGAGGACCTCTTCCCCCAAGTCGTACGAATGTAAGGGAAGGTTAATGCCAAACGGAGTATTCGATGATTCTGGAGAAGTGGAACGTTCGCTTTTGTGAGGGGATTCCTTCCTTATTCCCCGTTTAGGGGAATCCCCGAGCAATGGCGATCGGAAGAACATCGAATGCGCAGTTTGCAATTTAACCTACTGGTCTAAGCAAAGAGGCTATCTCAATCTAAGTTTGAGACAGCCTCTTTTATTTGTGCAGCCTGCCGCTCATTGCCAATTGCGGATTTTGCCCGGTGCAATCCCGTAGGCGTCTTTAAAGAGATGGTAGAAATGGCTTAGATTATCGAACCCGGCGTCGTAAGCGATATCGACGATGGGTAGCTGCGTGGTGAGCAGCAGGTTTTTGGCATGGCCTAGCCGCAGGTGGTTCAAATAAGCCGTTGGCGTCATGCGGAGATATTGCTTGAATACGCGGTTAAGATGGCCGTCGCTCCGGTCCGTTAATTCCCGCAACCTGGGCAGTCCGGCGCTGAAATTTTCTTTTCGCTGCAGCTGCGCGAGCAGCTGATCGAACCATTGCGGCAGCGCCTGCGTGCTATCATTGCGGAAGTTAAGGAAGAAATGGGTTAAGGCATCGCTTAAGAAGCTGCGGGCCATCGTTCTTGCCTTTTGCTTATCGGTCGAGTTAAACAGCTGAATCTGCTCGCTTTTTCTCATGAGAGCCTCCATGTCCGTTCCGGGCAGCTGGATGACGGGCGGAAGCTGCGGACTCCGGAGCGCCTGGGCAAACGCCGCGTGTCCGATGTAATCAAAAGCGCCCTCCACAACCTCTTTATAGAAGTTGACGTTCAAGAACTGACAGTCTTTTCCCTCCAGCAAATCGTATCCGTGCGTATCGTCGGGACGAATGAATACCATGTCCCCCTCCTTCAGCAATTGGACGTCACCGTTGATCAAATGCGTGCATTGGCCGGAAATGACGATAAAGATTTCGTAGAAGTCGTGTCCGTGCAGCGGATAAGCGTGTCTGACCGAGTGCACGATGTGAAAGTTGGATTGCACCAGCGGATCGATCAGCGCCGCGGCGTACAGCATGTTAACGGTCATGGAGGCCGTCCTCCTTGTTGTCGTTGGAATTAAATAGTGATGTTAATATAGCACAAAAAAAGCATTTGCATAACAAGACGTTAAATGGCTTCGAATGCTACGATAGGGCCGAATCATGCATCCTTCCTAACCTAATGTCGAAGGAATGGCATCATTCCAGCACAATCCATACATTTGAAAGCAGGTTGATAAGCATGCGCTCAGTAACGCTAAACGGCAATTGGACGATGAAAAGAACGGATGAAGCGGAGTGGAACAATGCGATTGTTCCCGGCTCCGTATTCCATGATCTAATGTCTGCGGGCAAGATGGAGGATCCGTATTATCGAGATAACGAATACGATATTTTGGAGCTGACGAAGTTCGATTACGAATACCGGCGGAGCTTCCTCGTCGACGGGGAGCTGCTGCGGATGGACCGCGTGCTGCTCCGCTGCGAAGGGCTGGATACGCTCTGCGAGGTTTACGTAAACGGACAAGCCGTATTAAATACGGACAATATGCACCGGACCTACGAAGCCGATGTGAAGGGGCTGCTCACCGCAGGCAGCAATGACATTCACGTCATTATCCGCTCCGCCACGAATTTCGTGCTTGCGAAGGATAAGGAGCTTTTTCTGACGAGCTGCGCCGACGCCGTACCGGGCATCTCGCATTTGCGCAAAGCGCATAGCATGTTTGGCTGGGATTGGGGTCCGCAGCTGCCGGATATGGGCATTTGGCGGGATATAACGTTATGCGGCTTCAATATTGGCCGAATCGATGATGTCTACATTACGCAGCAGCATGGCGACAATAACGTTAAGGTGAATATCGCCGCGGAATTGCAGCGCTGGTCCTCTGACGAGTCGCTTGCTCTTTACGCTACGATCAAGACACCGGATGGAAGGACGCTGGAGGCGTCGGTGAGTGAAGCTGGCGACATCTCGAACCTCGTGATCGATGTTCAGAATCCCGAGCTATGGTGGCCGAACAATCTCGGAAGCCAGCCTTTATACGGGCTGCGGGTCGAACTTCGGAGCGGAGACCGGATACTGGATGAACGCTCGCTGAGCATCGGACTCCGGACGCTGCATGTCGCCCGTCAGCCGGATCAATGGGGCGAATCGTTTGCGTTTGAAATTAACGGTCATCAGATCTTCGCGATGGGCGCCAATTTTATTCCGGAGGACAACATCTTTGGGCGGCGCAGCAACAAGCGGACGGAGCAGCTGATCCAAAGCTGCGTCGAGGCTAACTACAACTGCATCCGCGTCTGGGGCGGCGGGTACTACGCTGACGATTATTTCTATGACCTATGCGACCGGCACGGCCTGATCGTGTGGCAGGATCACTTATATGCTTGCGGCGCTTACGATTTCAACGACGAGTTTAAGGAAAATATCCGCCTCGAGACGATCGACAATATGAAGCGGCTTCGTCACCATGCCTCACTGGGCCTCTGGAGCGGAAATAACGAGCTGGAATATGCATGGGCGTATTGGGGCTGGACGGAGCGTTACGGCGAGAAGCAGCGCGACGATTACCTGAAGCAGTTCGAAGAGTTCCTGCCGGTGCTGTCGCAGTCGCTTGATCCAAACACCTCTTATTTGGTATCCTCGCCATCCTCCAAGGGCGGTATTGACGATCCGAATAACGAAGATATCGGTGACATGCATTATTGGGATGTCTGGCACGGACGGAAGCCGATAACGGAATACCGGACGCTGCATCCGCGCTTTATGTCCGAGTTCGGCTTGCAGTCGTTCCCTTCCATCAAGACGGTGGAGACGTTTACGCTTCCCGAAGACCGCAATATTTTCTCGCGGGTGATGGAGGCTCATCAGAAGAACGGAACCGGCAACGAAAAGATCATGTATTACATCAGCGAATATTTCAAATATCCGAGAAACTTCGAGAAGCTGCTGTATGTTTCCCAGCTCATTCAGGCTGAAGGCATGCGGGTTGGCGTGGAGCATTGGAGACGCAACCGCGGCAGATGCATGGGGGCGGTCTACTGGCAGCTTAACGACATCTGGCCTGGCGCGTCCTGGTCCAGTCTGGATTACTTCGGCAGATGGAAGGCGACGCATCATGCCGCCAAGCGTTTCTTTGCGCCGGTGCTTGCATCCGCTCTGGAGGAAGGGACGACGGTATCGCTTCACGTGACGAACGAAACACTGCAGACGGTCAAAGGGCAGCTCCGCTGGAGACTGCTGGACCGCAAGTCGGAGACGATCCAATTCGGCGAAGCCGAAGTAACGCTGGACGCTCTCGCTTCGGAAGAGATCGTCTCGCTTGATTTCTCGGAGACGCTGACGACCAAGCAGCTGCTAGGCCAAAGCTATCTCGCCTACGAATTTGTCAGGGGCGAAGAGACGATTAGCGAGGGTACGGCTCTGTTCGTGAAGCCGAAGCATTTTGAGCTGCTGAATCCGGAAATCCGCGCTGCGGTGGCGGAGGAAGACGACCGTTTTGTCGTTACGCTGGACAGCCGGGCGTTTGCGCCGTTCTTATTGCTGGAGCTGAGTCATGCCGACGCCCGCTGGAGCAACAACGTATTTGCTCTTTCGGCCGATCGTCCGGCCGTTGTGACGGTACCGAAGGACGGCTTGTCCGAGCCGCTTAGCCTGGCTGCGTTCCGCGAGCAGCTAGTTGTTACAAGCTTGTACGATACTTTTGAATAAAGCTCATCATGGAAGGGAAGGGAGGACACACGCCCGGCAATTGCCGCTTGCGTGTGTCTTTTCTCTTCGGGGCTGCCAATTGAAATTGACAAACATTGCGATAGAAAACCAATCGTTGTTGCGTAGTTCGAAAGTCCGGCGCTGCCGTACAATTAAGCTAGAAAGAGGTGATACGATGTCTGCCATACTTAAATACAAATGGCAATATCTCATGATCATGCCGGCCATCGTGCTGCTTCTGCTGTTCAGCTACGTGCCGATGGCCGGTATACAGGTCGCGTTCAAGGACTTCCATATCGGCTATACGATTTGGAACAGCCCATGGACCGGCTTCGAAAATTTCGCATTCCTTCAGGACAGCCAATTCTGGCTGGTGGTGAAGAACACCGTGTACATCGCGTTGCTCAAATTCGTATTCGGTTTTCCCGCTCCAATCATTCTGGCTTTGATGATCAACGAAGTAAGCCACGGGGGCTTCAAACGATTCGTCCAATCGGTCAGCTATCTGCCCCATTTTTTCTCCTGGATTGTAGTCGCTTACATTCTGCAATCGCTGCTTACTCTGGACAACGGTCTCGTGAATCAGCTGATCGTGTCTCTCGGCGGTGATCCGGTATTTTTCCTGGGCTCGACCGAGTGGTTCCGGCCGATGATCGTAGCCAGCGGATTGTGGAAGGAGGTTGGCTGGAACACGATTCTGTATCTGGCCGCGATCACGTCCATCGATCCGCAGCTCTACGAAGCAGCCAAGGTGGAGGGAGCGGGCCGTCTGGCGCAAATCCGGCACATCACGTTCCCGGGTATCCTGCCGACGATTTCCATCGTCCTGATCCTCAGCATGCCAAGTTTGATTGCGGTCGGAATGGATCAGATTTATCCGCTGATGAACCCAGCCAACCAACCGGTTGCGGATGTTCTGGATACTTATATTCTCCGAAGCGGTCTGCAGCAAGGCTATTTCGGCAGCGCGACGGCAGTAGGCTTGTTGTCCTCGGTTATCAGTCTGCTGCTGGTTCTCAGCACAAACCAGATATCCCGAAGAATCAACGGAGAGGGGCTCTGGTAACCGATGAAACGTTCAACCGGCGAAAAGTTCGGACAGGCGGTTATTACCCTGCTCCTGCTGCTGCTCTGCTTGACGGTCCTCTATCCCTTCGTTTACATGCTGGCGATTTCCCTGAATACGGGCAGCGACGCCGCCAAGGGAGGCGTATATTTGTGGCCGAGGCAATTCACGTGGTCCAACTTCCATATCGTGCTTGGCAACAAGGTCATTCAGCACTCTTACCTGATTACGATTCTGCGAACGATCATTGGCACAGTAAGCGGTCTTCTGGTAACTCTGCTTGCCGCGTTTGCCTTGTCCTACAGGCAGATGCCGGCGAGAAAGGCGCTGCTGACGATCGTGCTGATCACGATGCTGTTCAGCGGCGGACTCATTCCGTTCTATATCCAGCTGTTTAATCTGTCGCTGATCAACACGTTCTGGGTATACATTCTGCCAAGCGCCTTTTCGGCCTGGAACATGTTCGTCATGCTGAAGTTTATCCAGGGCATTCCGGAAGCCTTGATCGAATCGGCTGAGATGGATGGCGCCAAGCCGCCAAGAGTCCTGTTCTCGATTATTATTCCGTTATCCAAGCCGATGCTCGCCGCGCTTGGTCTCTTCACGGGCGTTATGCACTGGAACGACTGGTTCGCAGGCGCCTTCTTCGTCTCGGATCAGAATCTGATTCCGGTCCAAACGTTCCTGCAGCAGCTGCTCTCTGCCCAGGATATCTCGGTAGTGATGGGCTCCAACAATAGCGTGGAGGCGCTCGCGCGGGGCAGCCAGAACTTGGCCCAAGTGACGCTGATGTCCGTCAAGATGGCAACCGTTATGGTAAGCGCCATTCCGATTCTGTGCGTGTATCCGTTCCTTCAGCGGTTTTTTGTCAAAGGCGTACTAATCGGTTCGGTCAAAGGATAAGACATTCCGATCTTGTTGAAGGTTATCGCAGGGTATTAGGATTAACCACATATACCAAAATAGCTAGACAGAGAGGGGAAAAAACATGAAAAGTCGCGCATTTTACGCGAAATCGACCACGGCCGGCGCGCTGGCCGCGCTTATGCTGGCATTAACCGCCTGCTCGGGCGGAGGCGGCAATTCGACGAACTCGCCATCGAAGGATCCGGAACAGACCGGGCAGACGGCTGAGGGAGGCAAGCAAGGCGGAAAGTTTGATTTGTGGCTCGGATGGACGACCACCGTCAACAACGACAGCATGGTTCAAAAATATTGGAGAGAGAACGAACCATTTGTCGATGTACAGATCGAGTCCACGCAAGGCGATGCATCCACCGCGCTTAACCTGAAGCTGAATACGGGCGGCTTCGACGATGCGGCCATCTTCGGGCGGAGCGACGTTATCAATACGTCCATGGTTCGCTCCGGCACGATTCAGCCGCTTGAGCAATACTTCGACATGCCGGACAAATATCCGGGGCTTGCTTCGATTCCGAAGCAATATCTGGATGCGATGAAGGACAAGGACGGACATATCTGGTCCATTCCGACGTGGTTTGACCAGAATCCGCAAGATCCATGGCCGGGCTGGGCATCTCTTGGGTGGTTCGTGCGCGAGGACGTCCTGGAGAAAGCGGGCATGAAGAAAGAAGATTTGGCTACGATTGAAGGCGTGGAGCAATACTTGAAGGCGGCAAGCCAGCAGACGGACGCCTCCGGCAACAAGCTTATCCCGCTTGGCTTCCTGTCGGATGCCAATGACGAGAACGTCATTCTGAACACGTTCGGCGTATCGACCAGCGGCGGCGGCGTCGTACCGGTGGAGAAGAAGGGCGACGACTACGAGTTCATCTATGACAATCCGCAATACAAGGAAGCTTACAAATGGATGAACAAAATGTACAATGAAGGTCTAATCGACAAAGAAGCGATCACGGACAAAAAAGAGCGCTACAAGGAAAAAAATCAGTCCGGACGCATTGCGATGAACGCTGGCGGATTCTTCAACATGGACGCCTCGCTCTGGGAAACTCTCAATGGACCAACGGCACCAGCTTGGTATTTACAGACTATTCCGTATCCTAAAGTGGCCGGCGTAGACAAAGTCGGCATCAACACCATCATTAATCCGAATCCGGGCGATGACGTGTATATCAGCAAAAATACGAAAAATCTAGACGCCATACTCAAATTCTTCGATTATACGCTTACGCCTAAGCCGGAAATGCAGCAAGTCGTCAATGAAGGACCTGCGGGAACCTTCTGGGATTGGGTGGATAAGCCGCTCGGCAAATGGCATTATATCGACGAGAATTACACGGCTCTTCACGATTCCGGCGATGCGGCGAAGAAAGCTAGCACGACGCCTGAGCTTTACGCAACGTCCTCGTACAGCAACGAGTGGTATCCATGGTGGAACTACGAGGCAACCGACAGCGTAGCGGGACGCCAGAAGACAATCGACTTCACCAACGCGATCAGCAAAATGGGGGCCATTCGGGTCGCTCAGCCGTATGACCTGGTCAAATCGGAACCGGGCAGCCTGTGGGAGAAATATTCGCCCGAGCTGGAAAACGTAAGAAAAGAATACAAGGCCAAGCTGATGATGGCCAAGGACGACAAGGCTTTCGAAGCGGCATGGACCGAATTCCAGTCGGCGCTTGAGAAGCGCGCGCACTGGAGCGAGCTGAAGGATGAATGGCATCAGCTGCTGTCCAAGCAATTCCCGGGAGCATAAAAAACATAGATACGGCGCAGCTCAAGCCGTGAGAGAAGGGAAGCCGGGATGCCGGCTTCCCTTCCGTCGGCTGCGGCCGGGCATTTTCAGGAAAGGAGCGGGAGCTCTTGCGTGTTCCTCTCTCTCGATGGATTATCCGATTTACCCGCGGCATGAGTCTCCGCGGCAAGATTTTGTCCCTATACGTGCTCATCCTGCTGCTGCCCACGCTGTTATTGGGAAGCGGCTCCGCGTATCTGGTCGCCCGGGGCTTCCATAACAGCTATTTGTCCGCCGTGGATGAGACGGTTCTTCAGACGGCGCAGATTGCGGATTTCAGCAAACGAAACTATGATCTATTAGCCGTCCGAACGGCAACCGACGGGGAATTGATCTCCCGTCTCTCCAGGCATTACGACGATATGACGGAAGTGGTGGATACCGTCAATTACGTAGATCGCACCTTCCTGCTTACGGGCAAGTATTTGCCCGGCATTTTGGATTTCCGCATTTATCATACGAACGATACGCTTGTGCAGGACGGCCAGCTGTTATGGCGCCCGGAATCGAGAAGCATTGCGGGCCAGAAGGAAAGCGCGTGGTATCGGGATACCATGGCGGCCGCGGAGCCTCTTAAATGGAGCAGCGTGCCGGGGAGCCCTGATCGTGTCGTCATCACGCACAAGATTGTAGACAGGACGGGGACTCCGCTGGGTCTCGTTTATATATTGCTGGACTATGACGCCGTATTCGGGGAGCGGGTCGACCGTCCGTTTAACGATAAGGGAAGCTTGTTCATCGTGGATAACAACCGGAGCATCCTGGCGGCAACCGACCGGGAGCAGATTGGGAAAAGGCTTGCGCTAAGCGAGTGGCAAGAGCAACTCCAGGAGGACAACATCAACGATAAAGCTCATTGGCTGGATCTCACGCACAGCAAAGAGCTGCTCATCGTTAAGCCGCTGTCTTCCGGTTGGAGCGTTGTCTCGTCCACCGCGATGAAGCAGTTGAGCACGCAGGACCGCATGATTCTGCTTCTTATTGCCGGGATTACGATCTTCTTTCTGCTGCTGTCCGTATCTTTGATGATGACCGTCGTGCAGAACATCGTTCGGCGGATCCGCAAGCTTGGCAACCGAATGGGCGATCTGTCACGGGGTGAATTCGAAGCGGCCATCCGCTACAGCGAGCAGGACGAACTAGGCGACCTGGAAAATAGGTTTAACCTGATGTCCGAACGTCTAGGCAAACTCGTCGAAGACATCACGCAAGCCGGCTTGCAGGAGAAGGAGCAGGCATTCAGGGCATTGCAGGCCCAAATCAATCCGCATTTTATTTATAATTCGCTGGGGCTGCTCCGCTGGCGCGCCATGGATGCAAGGGATCAGGAACAAATTCAGATTATCGACGCGCTGACGACCTTCTACCGGCTGACGCTGAACAATCAGATTAGCGTTATTCGAATCAGGGAAGAGGTAGAGCATGTGAAGGCTTACCTGGAAATCTGCGAATTCCGTTATCCGGGCAAAGTCCGGCTTGAGTGGGAGATCGACGAATCGGCGCTTGAATGGTATACGATCAAGACGGTGCTGCAGCCGATTGTGGAGAACTGCTATCAGCATGGGGCCATTGTCCGCAAGCCGGATGCTTTCATCCGCATCTCCATTGAGAGGAGGGACGACCGGGTAGTTATGTCGGTGTTCGACAACGGACAGGGCATTTCCGGGGATACGATCAGGCAGCTGGCCGATGGCGTTTACGAAGGGAAAGGGAACGGCTTTGGCTCCACGAATATTAAGGAGCGGCTGGCGCTGTATTTTGGCGACGATGCCCGTTATACGATAGAAAGCGCTTTGGGAGCATGGACGCTGGTTACGATTGATTTTCCGGCCTGCCGGGTCCAGCCAGTCATTAAGAAGGGGCGATAAAGATGCTGAACGTACTTATTGTGGATGACGAAATATCGCATGTGCAGGGACTCGTCCGGTTTATCGAATGGGAGAAGCTGGGCTACGCGGCCCCGTCGACGGCGGAATCGGGAGAGGAAGCCGTAGAGCTGCTTCAAGGCTCCGAATTTGACGTGCTGATCTCGGATGTTTCCATGCCCGGCATGACGGGAATCGAGCTTGCGGCGGAGGCGAAGCGGCTTCATCCCCATATTCAGATTCTGATGATTAGCGGCTATAACGAATTCGAATTCGTCCAGGATGCCATCCATGTCGGCGCCCAGGCTTATGTGCTGAAGCCGCTCAAGACGGAAGAGGTGGCTTCGCGTCTGCAAAGCTTCCGGAGCGCCATTGAGATGCGGAAGGATGTTGTTGAGCAGACCCGGGAACTTGAGAAAAAAGTGTCGGGAAGCGTAAAGCTCGTTAAAGAAAGGTTCGTCGACGACCTGATTGCCGAAGCCCTTCCCGTCGATGAGCTGCTTGCTTCGTGGGGCGGCCTGCTGACGCTGCCTGAGCTGGATTCCGGCTATCAGATTATCGTGCTTGGCCTGGACCGTAATCCTTCCTCCGGGCAGGAGGCGAAGCAGCGGATGCTGCTCGGAAGCAGCTTTAAGAAAACGGTGGAAATCGCCTTCTCCCAAGACGATTCCATCTGGCTTGCGCAGACTTCGTTTGACGAATTTGTCGCGCTACACGTCAATCCGTCGCCGGCTGCGCGCGCCAAAGCGGAGAAGCAATATCAATTTATTCAATCCATCATGAGCGAGCAGTACGGAGCAAGCGTAACGATTGGCTGCAGCCGTGAAGGCTCCGCATGGGAAGAAGCGCCGCTGCTGTACAGGGAAATACGATTCAGCATGACGAGGGCGAGGCTGATAGCCGACGGGCAGATCGTGCGTTACAACGAAGTAGAGCCCAGCGACTTCGCAGCCTACCGGATGCATGACGAGTTTATTCCGGGCTTGCTTAAGCGGCTGGACTCCGGCGATGCCGGGCAGGCTGCCGAATACATGAATCGGATCAAGGATGCGCTGCTTGCGACGGGGAATGCTTCTTTCTCTTATGCGCAAGCCTTCGCGATGAGCTTCCTGGGCGAGTTGATCCGCCATTTGAAATGGAAGAACGAGCCGGATAGCGAAGCGAACATTCTGCTGTGGCGGCAAATGCTCGATTGCGGAAGCGCCCTGCAGCTGGCGGAGCTGCTGGCCGGCTACGTGCAGCGGTACATGGATACCGAGCAGAAGGCTCAATTGAACCAGCAGCATAACTTGATCCGGCGAGTATCCCTGTTCATCGAGGAGCGGCTTCACGAGCATTGGACGGTGAAGCAGTTGGCGGAGCATTTCAACTTGAACGCGAGCTATCTCAGCGTGCTGTTCAAACGGGAAATGGGCCGGACGATCTCGGAGTTCGTTCAGGATACCCGTATTGAACGGGCCAGGAAGCTGCTCCAGGATCCCAATATTAAAGTTTACGAGGTCGCCGAACAGGTGGGCATTCAGACAACCGCGTATTTTACTTACCTGTTCAAAAAGCTGGTAGGCGTCACTCCGCAGGAGTACCGGGATTACGGCTATTCTCCGGAGGACAAATGACCGGTATTGTCTTCCGAGATTTCATTATACCGCCTTACGGGGGAGAGGCCATTGGCATAGCGGTTGGATTTTTATCGTTTTGATTGCCTTCTTGATTGAATCATCATATCGTCCATCATTATCCGTATATCGTTAATGGATTCGGGCTTCGTTTTTCCGTACGATTAGCGCATCAAATACATGAGGTGATTCTCTTGAACATACATTTTGACTCCGATTTGCGGTTATTTTCGATCTCGACGGCAAACAGCTCCTACGTGTTTGGATTAAACGATAAAGGGATCCTGCAGCATTTGTATTGGGGAGCTCCCGTTGAAGCAGCCGATTGCGCGCTCCTCATGGGCTCCCGTTCGCATAGCTCGTTTGACGCCGCGCTTGACCGCGAAGCGGAAGAATTCGCTTTCTGGGGCGGGTTGTCGTACATGGAACCTACGCTGAAGGTTCGCTTGCACGATGGCGTGCGCGATCTGCGCCTTGTCTATGATGGATATCAAACGGAAGCAGCGGGCGGCAAAGAGACGCTGACCGTTACGCTGAAGGACGAGACGTACCCGATTGAAGCCCATCTGATCTATACGGTAGTGCCCGGGCTTGATTTGATTGAGCGGTCCGCGGTTATCGTAAATACGGGCAGCGAGAATATCGTGCTGGAGAATGCCCAATCGGCAGCTTGGATGATGCCAACGCTCGAGAATTACCGGCTGACGCATGTAACGGGCAAATGGGCCGGCGAGTTTCAACTGAGGGAGACGGTGCTGTCGGAAGGGAAGAAGGTGCTGGAGTCCCGCCGCGGCTTTACCGACGCCCACGCGAATCCTTGGTTTGCGATCGACAACGGCAGAGCAACGGAGGAATCCGGAGAAGTATGGTTTGGCGCGCTCGCCTGGAGCGGCAACTGGAAGATCGTAGCGGAGAAAACGGCGTTTGACCTTGTGCGGGTAACGGGCGGCATTAATGACTTCGACAGCGAATGGACGCTTGCTCCCGGAGAAAGCTTCGAGACGCCCGTATTTGTCGGAGGCTACGCTTCCGGCGGCTTTGGTTCGATGAGCCGAATGCTGCATCGGTATCAGTATGAAGTCGTGGCGCCGGGCCGGAGTCTGCGCAAGGTGCTGTATAATTCGTGGGAAGCGACGTACTTTGACGTCAACGTTCAGGATCAGACGGCCCTTGCCGAGCGTGCGGCGAAGCTTGGCGTAGAGCTGTTCGTCATTGACGACGGCTGGTTCGGGCAGCGCAACCATGACCACGCGGGCCTTGGGGATTGGATCGTTAATCCGGAGAAATTCCCGAACGGACTCGGCGAGCTGATTGACAAGGTTCGTGGACTTGGCATGGAGTTCGGCATCTGGGTAGAGCCGGAAGCCGTTAACCCGGACAGCGACCTGTACCGGCAGCACCCGGATTGGGTCTACCATTTCCCGACACGCTCGCGGACGGAGCTGCGCAACCAGCTTGTCCTCAACATCTCCATGCCGGAAGTAAAACGCTACATTATCGGCTTTATGTCCGATCTGCTGGAGCGTCATCATATTTCCTTCGTGAAATGGGACATGAACCGGACGATTACCGAGCCGGGCATGATGAACCATCCGCTAAACCGGCAGAAGGAGCTGTGGGTCCGCCATGTGCGAAGCTTGTACGAGATTTGGTCGGAGCTGCGGGAGAAATTCCCTCATGTCGCGTTTGAGACTTGCGCGGGCGGCGGTTCCCGCATCGACTTCGGCATGCTGCGTTATGCGGAGCAAGCTTGGCCAAGCGACAACACGGATGCTTTCGACCGGCTGAGCATTCAAGAAGGCTTCTCCTATGCGTACGCGCCGAAGCTGATGACCTGCTGGGTGACGGAAGAGGTAAGCGGAATGAACAAACGCGTGACTTCCATCCCGTATCGCTTCCATAGTGCCATGACGGGCACGCTTGGCATCGGGGCCAACCTGAATCATTGGAGCGAGGAGCAGCTTGCGGAAGCGGGCGCTTTGGTCGCGCAATACAAAACGATCCGTCCGCTCGTTCAAGAAGGCCGGCAGTATCGACTCCGCGCGCTGAAACATAAAGGCGTGGAAGCGGTGCAATACGTCGGTATCGGCGAAAGCGGGGAAGAAGAAAGCGTGCTGTTCGCCTTCCTGCATTCCCAGAAGCTTGGGGACCATTTCCCGCGTTTGCTTTTGCAGGGCCTTAAACCGGACAAGCGGTACGCTATTAAAGGTATCGAAGTCGTATTCAGCGGTCGGTCGCTCATGCGGATCGGCGTGGAGCTGCCGCTGAGAGGCGACTTCGACAGCTTGATGTACCATATTCGGGAACAACAATAATCGTATTCGGACGGGGAAGTTATCCTTTATGCGTGCTGCGGTACGCGGAAGGCGACTTCCCCATTATTTTTTTGAACAGCCGCGAGAAGTAATAGGGGTCCTGGAAGCCGACGCGAATGCCAACGGCCTTGACGCTTTGATCCGTCAGATCGAGGTATTGGCTGGCCAGCTGAATCTTCAAGCGCAAGTAATAAT
The DNA here is from genome assembly GCF_051200795.1 of Paenibacillus glycanilyticus. NCBI lineage: Bacteria > Bacillati > Bacillota > Bacilli > Caryophanales > Paenibacillaceae > Paenibacillus > Paenibacillus glycanilyticus. Next base: position 5,444,317 of record NZ_CP195155.1, on the reverse strand, counting down.
CGATCGGCGAATAGCCGGTCTTTTTTTTGAACAATTGGGTAAAATGGGGCACGGACAGCGCCGCTTCCGCCGCCAGCTCCGCCAGCGACACGTTATCCTCCAGATGCTCCGTCATATAGTGAATCGCCTTCTCGATGTCGAGCTGCCTGCGCGGGCTTGGAGCTGCCTGGCGATGCGCATGAATTAACCGGATCATGCCCGCCAGATGACAAGCGAGCTGCGAGACGTAGACGACATGATCCAGCGTATAGCCTTTCAGCAGCATTTCGTAGCATTCGTCGAACAGCCCGATGATCGCCGAGGAACGCTCCACCGGGATGGGTACGGGGGCTGCTTTCCCCTTCTCGCCGAAGAAGGAGAAAGCAAGCTCGCCTTTGAGATGGATCCAATAGATGGTCCATGGCTCCTCTTCCGACGATCCGTATTCATGGGGCGTACCGGCGGGAATAACGGCAAGCTCGCCTTTGCGTACCTCATGGCGCCGCTCGTCGTCCAGTTTGACCCATCCGCAGCCGTCCGTGCAGTACATGACAATATAGGCCTCGCTTCCTTCCGGACGGCGGCGGTAGTGATGCCGCGCGTAAGGGAAGCAGCCGATATCCGTAATATGAAGGGGCCGGATAAGAGGATGGGCGGCATATTCGGCCAATATGTGATCGGGAAGCACGATCAGTCTCTGTGAAGGGAAGCCATCTTCCTTTAATAATCTATCCATGCCTCGGGATATCCTCCAATCATGCCTTTAGATCGGTCTTCGCATGCTCTAATAATCATCATATTGTCCATTATAATCATTTGATTGTCAATGGCGGTCCTAGCCGCGATTGCGTACGATTAATCCATAACTATCGTACCTCGGGGAGGATGAATCGAGAATGGCTGCTGAAGTAAAAGTATGGGAGCAGACGGTGGAGCTGCCCACTTATGAAGTCGGGAAACCGGACCCTAATCCGATGTTTCTGGAGAAACGCGTCTATCAAGGGAGCTCGGGACGGGTTTACCCGCATCCCGTTATCGACAAGATTTACGACGAGAAGGTGATGAAGCCTTACCGAATCGTTTTTTTGGAAAATGAATTCGTGCAAATTCAACTGATGCCCGAGCTTGGAGGCCGGATCTACCGGGCGGTGGACAAGACGAACAATTATGATTTCGTCTATCATAATCAGGTCATCAAGCCGGCTCTGGTTGGACTTGCCGGTCCTTGGATCTCCGGCGGCATTGAGTTCAACTGGCCGCAGCATCACCGTCCGAACACCTACGGACCGGTGGAATGCGATATTCGGGAGAATGCGGACGGCAGCAAGACGGTATGGGTCGGAGAAATCGACCGGATGTACGGAACCAAGGTGACGACAGGCTTCACCCTGTTCCCAGGGAAGGCTTATCTGGAAATAAGCGCGCAGCTGTTCAACCGGACCTCTGAGCCACAAACGTTCCTGTGGTGGGCGAATCCGGCGGTTGCGGTCAACGACCATACGCAGTCCGTATTTCCGCCCGACGTTCACGCCGTGTTTGACCACGGCAAGCGGGATGTATCCAAATTCCCGATCGCAACCGGCACATATTACAAAATGGACTATTCCGAGGGAGTGGACATTTCCCGTTACCGCAACATTCCGGTGCCAACCTCGTATATGGCGTACCGGTCGGATTACGACTTTGTCGGCGGCTATGACCACAACGTGAAAGCGGGCATTCTTCATATTGCCAACAAGCATGTGTCTCCCGGCAAAAAACAATGGACCTGGGGGCATGGCGAATTCGGCCAGGCTTGGGACCGGAACCTGACGGACGAGGACGGGCCTTACATCGAGCTGATGACGGGCGTTTATACGGATAACCAGCCGGACTTCACATGGCTGCAGCCGTACGAGGAGAAAAGCTTCAAGCAATACTTTATGCCTTACAAGGAAGTCGGCATGGTGAAGAATGCTACGATCGATGCCGCGGTTAATCTGGAAGTCGAAGGCAAGCAGGCAAGCGTAAATGCATACGCGACTTCGGTCTACGCAAATGCCCGCATCGTATTAAAGGGGGCAGTCCGCACCTATATTGATCAAACGGCGGATTTATCGCCATCCCAGGTTTTTGCCGCAACAGTGGTTCTTGAAGAAGGGGAGCTGGAGGAGAATCTGAAGCTTGCGGTATTCGCGGACAACGGCAAAGAGCTTGTTAGCTATCGTCCGCAGCGGAAGCAGCTGGAGAAGACGCCGGATCCGGCAAAAGCGATTGGCGAGCCGGAAGAGCTTCGCAGTACGGAGGCGTTATTCCTCGCAGCGCAGCATCTGGAGCAGTACCGGCATGCAACTTACGAGCCCGATCCTTACTACTTGGAAGGACTTAAGCGCGATCCGGGGGATATCCGCCTGAACAATGCTTACGGCTTGCTGCTGCTGCGACGGGGCCAATTCGCGGAGAGCGAGACGTATTTCCGCCGCGCGATTGAGACGCTGACTCGGCATAATGCTCGGCCATACGACGCGGAGCCATTCTTCCATCTGGGCAAGGTGCTGAAATGGCAGGGGCGTCATGAGGAAGCATTCGCCGCCTTCTATAAGTCGGTCTGGTCCGGTGCTTGGCAGGCTGCGGGATACTTTGCCCTTGCCCAGCTGGCCTCGGGCAGCGGCGAATACGAGGAAGCGCTGGAGTTAATCGATCGTTCCATCGATGCGCAGTATCGCAACCGCAAGGCCCGGCTGTTAAAAACGGCTCTGCTGCGCAGACTGGGGCGCATGGAAGAAGCGGGGCGGGTGGCGGCGGAAACATCCGAGTATGATCCGATCGACTTTGGCTCGCGCAACGAATGGATTCGCATTCATCAGTTGGAAGGAAGGGAAGAGCAAGCTTCGGCAGCTTTGGAAGCTCTCGCCGGCCTTATGCGGGACGACGCCCACAATTACATCTCGCTGGCGCAAGATTACGCGGATGCGGGATTGTACGCCGAAGCGCAAGACGTGCTGGGGCGGATCGAGGAGCGGACGGCGGGCAGCGTCTATCCGATGGTCCATTATTACCAGGGGTACTACCATCATATGGCGGGAGACCAATCCGCAGGCAACTATTGCTACTCGCTTGGCCAAGAGGCGAATCCGGCTTACTGCTTCCCGAATACGCTTGCGGATTACGTTGTTCTGACCCACGCGGCCCGGGTACGCGCGGATGACGCAAGAGCGTTCTATTATCTCGGCAATCTGCTGTATGACAAGAAGCGCCATGCGGAAGCCGCGGCAAGCTGGGAAGCTTCGGCGGCCATCGACGGCAATTACGCAACCGTCCACCGAAATCTCGCGCTCGCTTATTACAATAAACAGAACAAGCCGGAAGCGGCCTTGGCTTCGCTTGAGAAAGCGCATGCCTTGGCGCCGGACGACGCCCGCATTTTCTACGAGCTGGATCAGCTGTACAAGAAGCTGGCCTACACGGCGGAGCAGCGCCTGACCGTCTTGGAGCGGAACAAGGAGCTGGTAGAGCTTCGCGATGATTTGTATCTCGAATACGTAACGCTTCACAACTCGCTTGGGCGTCATGAAGAAGCGCTGGAGCTCATCTTCGCCCGCAACTTCCATCCTTGGGAAGGCGGAGAAGGAAAGGTGCCGGCCCAATACGTACTGGCCCGCGTAGAGCTGGCTAAGCAGCTTCTGGAGCAAGGGCAAGCCGGCGAAGCCATCAAACAGCTAGAAGCGGCTAAGCAATATCCGTTGTCCATTAACGAAGGCAAGCTTGAAGGCGCGCAAGAGAACAATATCAATTACTATCTCGGCATGGCGTACCGGATTCTCGGCGACGCGGAGCGGGCTGAGGCCTTCTGGTCGCTGGCTTCGGAAGGGCTGGACGAACCAACCAGCGCCATGTTCTACAACGACCAGCCGCCTCACATGATTTATTACCAAGGCGTGGCGCTGCGCGAGCTGGGACGCGAGCGGGAAGCCCGCAGCCGGTTCAACAAGCTGGTCGACTACGGCGAGCAGCATTTGTTCCAGCCGCAGAAGATCGATTACTTTGCGGTATCGCTCCCGGATTTCCTGGTCTTCGACGAGGATCTGGACAAGAAGAACCGCATTCATTGCCACTACATGATAGCGCTTGGTCAATTAGGCTTAGGGCAGGCGGCAATAGCCGAAGAGCATTTCCGAGAAGTGCTGGAGCTTGAGCCGACCCACCAGGGTGCCGCTATTCATCGCAGCTTGCCGGCTTCGGCCTACATGTCATAATTTTTCGGGAGCGAGGAACAGTCCTGCCCAGGACTGCGCAACGCTCCCTTATTCGCAAAGCGGCTTCAATATGAACGGGAGGTGCTTGAAGACAATGACAAGCATGCATTGGGAGAAAGTGATGTTCGAGGGTTGCGAGGCATGGAGAGGCCGTTCTTCCATGCTGGAGCTGACGCTTATTCCGTCGCTGGGCAGCAAGGTCGTATCGCTGAAGGACACTGCTACCGGCCGGGAGTGGTTGTCCCGTACTACGCTTCCGCTTGGCAACGCGGGGTATGCCAGTTCATTCGCGGAAGCCGACGGCAGCGGCTGGGACGAGATGTTCCCGACGGTCGATGCTTGCCGTCTGCGGCAAGCGCCGTGGGCGGATATCGATCTGCCCGATCACGGCGAGGTATGGTCGCTGGCTTGGCAATGCGGCCTGCGGGACGATCGGTTGTTTTGCGAAGTGGAAGGCCGCAGACTGCCTTACCGGTTGGAGAAGACCTGCTCGTTTACGGAAGAAGGCCGCTTGAGGATTGATTACATCGCGCATAATCTAGGCGCCGATCCTCTCCCGTTTCTCTGGGCGGCTCATCCCTTGTTTCAAGTCGAAGCGGGAATGGAAATTATCGTGCCCGCAAGGCTGGAACGAATTGCGGTGTCTTACTCCCATAATCGCAGACTAGGCGATAAGGGAACGCTTCTGCCGTGGCCACGGCCGCTGCCGGCCGTCAGCTTGAATATCGTGGAATCGGCGGACGCGAAAACCGCGGAGAAGTTTTATTTTGACGGCACGCTGCCGGAAGGGCGGGCTTCCTTGTATGATTCAGCCAGCGGGGAGATGCTTACGATGACCTTCCCCAAGGAGCAGGTACCTTATTTGGCGGTATGGGCGAATTACGGCGGTTATTTGAATCAGTATCATGTCGCGCTGGAGCCCGCAACCGGCTTCCTTGACGATGCCTCCGCGGCTTGGGACGAGGGAGAAACCACGGTTATTCCGGGTTACGGCAGGTACGAATGGTATCTTGAGCTGGAGCTTGAAAATAAACAAAACCAATAAGCAACGTCTATAACCTTTTCCTTCTCCGGGCTTTTTGTTGCCTTCGCCGTTTTATTATCGGGTTCCAATTAATACAATGGGCTTAAAGAAGGCTGTCGAAGAGGGAGGAGGATTCGTAGGCATGGAGACGTTCGGCAGAGGCTGCCTCTGGCTTATTATTGGCGCTTTAGGCTTGCTGGTGCTCGCCGTGATTACCCAAAGCACGATTCATATTCCTTGGTTTATCTTTATTCCCGTCGTCATTCTCGTTTTCTGGATGGCTTCAAAGAAAAACAAAAAATGAGATACGGCATGCATGAAGGGCTGTCCCGAAGTCATTATTTGACGACGGGGCTGTCCTTTGTTTTTTATAAGCTTGGCTTAGAGCTTGATTGGATTTCATACAGCGTAAGAAGCGATTTTTCCCTGCGATCCGAGCTACATTGGATTGTCTACATTAAAAACAGCCTATTTTTGTAATAGCAGCGTATTCCCGCCCTTTTTACTGGAGTGAATCCAACGTAGTCTCTGAAGTTCTTCCTATTAACCTGTTTTCATTGGAGAAAATCCAACGTCCGGTGAGTGCCCGGGAATGACACAATAGTTTTTGAGATCTATTCCAATTTCTGTTACGTAATGATAGTGTTGTCTTCATCTGTTGGCTTCAAAGAAGGAGGATCTATTCTGAAGACAGTCTTAACTCTACTATTCATTTCGCTATTTATCGTATTACTGCTGGTTGCTTGTCCGGATCCTTATCAAAAAGTAAATGTCGATGGCTCCGCTTTTATATATGGCGATCATTTCAATGAAAAAACCACGCTAACCTTGAAAGGAAATTATAATAAAAAAGAATATAGTTTCCAGGGCTCCTTAACAATTGGTGACAACATCAAGCTTGAACATGTTCTATTTGCGAGCGGATACAGCCTCATCTCTTACGTCCGCGCAGAAAGGACATCCGTAGGTCAAGTCTTTTTTGATCCAAAAAGTTTAAGAGTATCTTTTGAGGTAACCGACCCGGAGATATACAAGCTTATTACATATCAAGAATATGATGGAAAATCAAAGCTTGTTGTCAGCTCTCCCGCTGTAAATAGGGATGAGGCTCAAAGAGTTAACGAAGAGCTGAAACAAATGAAAGCGCCATTCGATAAATAGTTGCGGGAATATACGCTGGATTTGGAGAAGGATCCAACTGCCCTATGAGGACTTTGCATGCTTGATCGCATTCTCGATGTAGGCTCTTACGGTTTTGATGAATGTGCGCATAGCATATCCAATATATTTGTCTCTGCGATAAATGAGACATATATCCTGGGAAGGTGAGGGATTCTTCAAATGCACGACTTTAATGTCGGGATGATGCAGATTTTCAAGCAGCAATCGCGGTAGAACGCAAGCGCCAACCCCATTTTGCACCATCTGGAGGAGGGATGATAAGGTTGTCGTCACCATATGAGGCTGCAAAGAAAACCCGTTGTCCGTGGCATAACGGTCGATCAGCATGCGGCATTGATGGTCGGGCGGGAACATGACCAGCTTCAGGGTTTGGAGCTTGTTGAATGGGATAATGCTCTCGGTTGCAAGAGGATCATTCCTGCTTACCGCCAATGAGAATTCTTCGTGAAACAAGGGGATTGAAGTGAGCCGTTCGTCTATAACAGGCCCAATAGTTACTCCGATATCAATGCTACTGTCCAGTACTTGTTCGGTTACCTTCATAGATTCCAGTAGAGATAGAGAGATGGTTGGATACGTCTGGTGGAAGCTTAGCAGCAAAGCGTTAAACAGGAGATCCGCATCACCGGGCAAAACCCCAATCGATAACGATCCTCCTCGCATCTGCTTCAGGTCAGCGATAGCGTCGCTCGCTTGTTGAAGATGTCCGAGCACGGCAGCGCCATGTTCACGGAGAATCGCTCCCGCTTCCGTCAGGACAATCGTTTTTCCAATTCGATCGAATAACAGGACTCCTAAATCCTCTTCTAATCTCCTTATCTGCTGACTAATGTTGGGGGCGCTGACTCCCATTTTTTCAGCCGCTCTCGTAAAGTGAAGCTCTTCGCATATCGCCATAAAATACTGCAGTTGTTTGAACTCCATAGCTCATACCTGCCTTCCATCGCTATGCGGGTATTTGATTAATGAATAGTGTCACGCGATCTTCCGCTTCTGTCAATATCTTGTTGTTAACTTATGCTTAACGTTTCGGTAACGCCTGCTGCATTGATGGAAAGTTCCGTGTGGAGGTAATCTTGGGATAAGAAAACGAACCACATGAAGTCAACTTTATTAGGAGGCGGTTAACAATGACACAATCCATTATCAATACCGGTAAAATGCTTCATCAGATCGTGATTGGCAAGCTACAAGGTATAACGGAAGGCTATTATGACATGCAACCGGAAGGCTTCAACAATACCATTCGTTGGAATGTCGGTCATATCATCTATTGGATGGATCAGTATTGTTCTATAAGCTTTGGTACCCCCTCGTCTATTCCCAGCACGTATCAAGAGTTGTTTAACTCTGGAACAAGACCTTCGGATTGGACGATTGTTCCTCCGTCTACGGAAGAGCTTGCAGAGTTATTAACGGCACAGTTTTCCCGCCTATCTGAGCTGACGCCTGAAATGCTGGAAAAGAAGCTTTCAGCTCCTTATGTATTTGGACCGTTTCAATTTAACACGGCCGGAGAATTATTCAACTTCGCCCTTATTCACGAAGCCATTCACCTAGGAACGATATCCAGCCAGTTGCAGGTTTTGTCGCGCTAATTGCTGTGAAGCATGAATTACATGAAGGAGGGCTCTTCCATGCATAAGTCCACTGGTACGCGTATATCCCGGACGTATGATGCATTTGATGCTTTCAAGCATGCTTTCGAAACAGGGAAGACCATAAATTTTCTTGAGAAGGTAACGGAGGATTTTCGTTTCCGCGTCCCACTACCTTTGGAGGGATGGAACAACGAGCAGTATGGCAAAGAGAGGTTCGAGGATCTGATTAGGTTCGAGCGCTCCGTATTGCAAGCATATTTCACCCCTATCCTTGTGCTAGAAAACGAAGACAACGGGATTGTTGTATTTCGCGCCGAAGGGGTATTAAACGGAAAGTCTTATCTCAATGAGCTTACTGTCGTCTTTGAGTATGAAGAAGACAGGATCCAGTCATTTCGAGAATATGTAGGGACACCGTTAAAAAACTACGAGGCTCCATAAGTATGAGTTGAACAAAGCAGCAGCCTGGGAATTATATTGCATCCCAGGCTGCTGCATTTATTTTATTCGCTTATTATTTCAACACAACCGACAATCCCGTGAAAATAACCCCAAGCGCGTAAGCGCCCGCATCGGGATAACCGATGCTGCGTTCGCCGACGGTGCCGGCGCGGCCCATGCGGGCAACGATCGTCTCGGTTTGCTTGGCGCCTTCGACTGCTGCTTCGGCAGCCGCAATGCCGGCAGCCTTCAGCTCGGTTCCCGCTTCCGCAGCGGATTTCCAGCTTTCTGCGTAAGGAATCAACGCGTCGATAAGCGTCTTGTCTCCTACAACGGCGCCGCGGCCAAACGATCTTTCGCCGGTTGCCTGAATGCCTTTTACTACGGCATCAAGCAGTTCCGCCACCTCGGCAACAGTTAGCTCCGTTTTGCCCTCGGCATATTTGCCGCCAGCGCGGAAGGCCGAGCCCCAGATCGGGCCGGACGCGCCGCCGCAATGCTCCATAATGATCAGGGAACAGGCATGCAGGAAGCTGCCGATATCCTCGGACTCGCCCACGATATCCTTCCATTCCGCTTTCAGCTGCTTGAAGCCTTTCGCCACGCTCATGCCAAAGTCCCCGTCGCCGGCATGGGAATCCAGCTCGCAGAACGGCACTTCGTTCTCGATAATAATCTCGCTCATCTTATCGATGAGGTAAGTCATATTGCGAAGGGACAGCTTTCCGTTCTCCACTACGGCATACTCTTCGCCGGTTTCAACGCGGTAAGACACGTTCTCATCATTTGCTGCCGTTTCCTCCAAAGCCACATAGGACACGGGCTCCGAGGCACCCCCGCGCACAAGGAAGGCAGGCGTATCGCATTCTTCGTTCAGCAGCTGCTTCAGCTGCTCGTCCAGCTTCATGATGGACAGGGATGCACCCGCCATATCGATGCTGGTCATGTAGTTGCCGACAAACACCTTGTTAACGGCAATGCCTTTTTCATGCAGCTCGCGCATGACGGCATTGTTCAGCAGGTACAGCTCCTGAAGCGGAGTACCTCCAAAGCCGTTGACCAGAACGGCAATTTCCTCGGTGGAGCCGGCATTCATGCCCAGGCTGGCAAGCAACTCCGATACCATGCGCTGTGCAAGCTCGTCGGCGGAAATTCGCTTTTCTCTGCGGATCCCGGGCTCGCCGTGGATGCCAACGCCGTATTCCATTTCGTCTTCGCCAATCGCAAACGTAGGCGTGCCTTTCGCCGGAACCGTGCAGGAGGTAAAAGCAAACCCGATGCTTCGGACATTTGCAATCGCGTTCTCCGCCGCAGCTTTTACTTCGGCGAGACTCCGTCCCGCTTCCGCCGCCGCGCCGGCAATCTTGTGAACAAGCACCGTGCCGGCAACGCCGCGGCGTCCAACCGTATACAGGCTGTCCTCAACGGCAATGTCGTCGTCGACTTTGACGTAATCAACCTGAATGCCGTCTTCTGCCGCAAGATGAGCGGCATTCTTGAAGTTCATCATATCGCCGCTGTAGTTCTTGATAATAAGCAGCGTGCCTTGCTCGCTTGCCGTAGACTTAATCGCCTGATAGACCTGAATCTGCGAAGGGGAGGCAAAGACGTCGCCGCAGACCGCCGCATCCAGCATTCCTTTGCCGATAAAGCCGGCATGAGCGGGCTCGTGTCCGCTGCCGCCGCCGCTGATCAGCGTCACTTTGGCGGCGTTAATGTCTTTTTTCTTCATGACTTTATATTTAGAGTTGAATTCGAGATCCGGATGCGCCATCGCAAGTCCGTTACACATCTCGCGGACAAGCGTCTCCGGCTGATTGATGATCTTTTTCATCTTACGACTTCCTTCCTTGTTTGAAAGCCTGGCCGAGCTGATCGGCAACGATGATCGCAGCGGCTACCGCTTCCTCCGTAATCGGGAATGGCATAGCATGAATCGATTCTTCCGGGATGCAGGCAAGCGCCGCAACCTGTGCAAGCTCCTCGCCGGTAATGCTGTCTACGCCGATATCGGAAAGACATACCGGCAGTCCAACCGCCGCGCAGAATGCAAGCACTTCGTTTACTTCTTCCTTCGGCGCGTTCTCCAGAACGAGCTGCGCAATCGTGCTGAAGGCAACCTTCTCGCCGTGGAAATAGTGATGCGTGCCTTCAAGCACGGTCAGTCCGTTATGAATCGCATGGGCTGCCGCAAGGCCTCCGCTTTCGAAGCCAAGACCGGAGAGCAGAATGTTGGTCTCGATGATATTCTCAAGCGCCGTTGTCACCTTGTTGCTGTCGGACGCCAACTTCGCTTGCACACCGTCCTCGAGGAGTGTCTCATAGCAGAGCTTCGCAAGCGCAAGCGCCGCTTTGGTTCCGCGGGCGATTGGCGCCGCGCCGGCATGTACGCCGTTAGGCAGGCCGGCATTTACTTTGGAGAAGGAGCGGGACGTTGCTCTAGCTTCAAAGTAAGTCGACAGCGCGTCGCCCATGCCGGATACGAGGAAGCGTGTAGGGGCATTCGCAATAACGGTCGTGTCGATCATTACAACGCTAGGGCTGGATTTAAAGTATGCATAATCCTCGAAAGCCCCGTCATTCGTGTAAATAACGGCGGAATGGCTTGTTGGAGCATCGGTCGCGGCAATCGTCGGAACGATAATAAGCGCTTCGCCTTCGGCTACGCATTTCGCGGTATCGATCGCCTTGCCGCCGCCGAGGCCAATCGTGCAGGAGCAGTTTTTCTCGCGGGCAAGCTTTTTCAACCGGGCGATTTCCTCACGGGAGCATTCGCCGCGGAATCCGCTTTCAACCAGCGTAATATGGAATTTATTAGAAGTAAAGTCCAGCTTGTCCTTTACGCGCTTTACATCATCGGGATGAGCAATTAGAAGGGCGGAATCGCCGTACGATTGAACGAAAAAGCCGAGGTTAAGCAGTTCGTTTTCACCTTGAACGTATTTGCTTGGGCTGATAAATGCTTTTCTCATCTTGGATATACCTCCTGAAATGTTCATACTTCCTAAGCATGAGCCATGGTAAGCCTTCGCTTACGGACTACTCTCATTATAAAATCAGGGGGCGGGAGGAAGCATTGTACGATAAGCGCAAAATAAAGCAGATTACGATGGTGTTTTTATGCTCATTCTTTCCTGGGATTGTACTATTTTGTCCTGACGACGCGTTCTAGTATAATAAAGGCATCCCTTCAGGTTTGGAGCGATCCCAATGAACGCAAGATACGATCTGAAACAAATTATGGATATCGACAAATGGCATAAGCTTCAGGATTCCATGTCTCTTGTAACGAAGATGGCGATTATTACGGTTGATTACAAGGGTATCCCCGTCTCCAAGCATAGCGAATGCCAGGCTTTCTGCCGCGAGGTGCGGAAGGACCCTGCGTTATCGTCCTATTGCCAGAAATGCGACGCGCGCGGGGGACTTGAGGCAGTCCGGTCGAACAAGCCTTATATTTACCAATGCCATTTTCAAATTCTCGACATCGCGATTCCCATTGTGGTGGATGACCAATATATTGGCGCGGTTATGGCGGGACAGGTGAAGCTGAGCGATCCCGAAGTGCCGATTGAGCAGATCGTGACAAGGCCGCCCAATGCGGAGACGGATAAAAAGTTCAACGCTCTGCGGGAGCAGTACCGGTCGCTGCCGGTGTTGTCTTACGGGGAAGTAGAGAAGATCGCCGATATGCTGTTCCATCTGTGCAACTATATCGTGGAGGAAGCGATCCGCAAGAGCGACATGCTTCAGATGTACCGGGACTCCTTATCCCGGGAAAATCCAACAGCTGCTCCCGTTCAAGCGATTGATTCTTCTTATGAGCACATTCAAGCGCTGCAAAGCGAACTGTCCAATACGCTGATTGAGAAAAAGCTGAAGAAATCCTCCGGCGTCTACCAGGCCGGCAACTCGATTTTGCAGCCGGCCTTTGACTATATTTACCGCCATAAGCACGAGAATGCGGACCTCAAGGAGATGGCTGCCTTATGCCATGTCAGCCCGAGTTATTTCAGCCGGATCTTCACGAAGGAGACGGGCGAGAATTTCTCGGTGTTTGTCCCGCATCTGAAGATCGGCTGGGCGAAGGAGCTGCTCGAGACAACGGAGCTGTCCGTCAACCAGATCAGCGACGAGCTTGGCTTCGCCGACGCGGGTTATTTTATCAAGACGTTCAAAAAGTTCGAGAGCCTTACGCCTGCCGCATACCGGAAAATCTACCGCGACAAGGCCTAGCCGTTGCTTGCCTCGAAACATCGTAACCGTTTCACCTTGTCCCTTTGTAATAAGCAGGGGAGAGTCCAACGTATTTCTTGAACACTTTGCTGAAATAATAAATATCGCCGAAGCCAACCAGCTCGGCGACCTCGCCGATGGTCATTTGCGTTTTCTCCAGCAGCTCCCGGGCCCGGTTCACCCTCACTTTATTGACATAATGCGTGATAGAGCGGCCGGTAATCTTGTTAAAGATCCGGTTCAAATAATCGAAATTGCAATCAAAGCGGGCTTCGATATCGGAGCCCGTTATTTTGTCCGGGTAATGCTGGTGGATGTAATCCAGCAGCTCGTAAGCGGTAGCCTCCCCTTTGGTGGACCGCTTCCTTGCGCTTTGCAGATGCTCCGCAAGATAAGCGCGGGACAACTGGACGAACAGCTCCGCCAGCTTGAGGGCCGTCATGCTGCGGTTATAATTTTTCCGCTGGTATAGCTGCCCCATCTCATTCAGGTGATTGTACACTTGACTCCGCGCGTTTAGGTTCGCCAGGTTAAAATGCTTCGGGAAGCCATGGCTGCAGCCGGCCTCAGGTTCCTGATCCTCCAGGAAGAAGCTCCTCGCGTAACTTTCCATATCCCCGATATGAACCGTTTGAATATCCGCATGCTTGAAGTGAATGTAGTAATAATCGCATATATGCTTCTCGAACCCTTCGTGATCCAGATTCGGCTCCAGCATAAACACGTCCCCTTTGCGCAATGCGTAACGCTCGCCATTCTCCTCGATGTGCAGTTCTCCGCTTTTGATGATGTACAGAATATATTCGTCGACGTTTCGTTTGAAGTGAATCCAAGGGCTCGTGTAAGCCACGAATCCGAGAAACGTAACGGTAGGGACAAGCTCCATATTTACGGCCAGCATAACATTCTCCTTTTTCTAAAAGTCGCTATTGTACAAAAAGTGTCTCGATCCGCCATTTTCAATCATTCTATCACAGGCTAATCTGATGGTGTGGTTTTTAATCCGGGAATCGTTGGGATGGTGCGTATGAGTAAATTAAAAATCGGTATTATCGGACTTGGCGGCATTGCCGACTTTCATAGCGAAGGCATACTTGCAAGCGGGGAGGCCGAGATTTGGGCGATCTGCGACGAGGATGAGAAGCGCCTTGCCGCAAGGCGCGTCCAATGGAATATTCCCGAGGAGCGTGCTTACCTCAGCTATTCCGAGCTGCTTCGCAATCCGGAGGTGGATGCCGTCACCATCGGCACGCCAACCGTCAGCCACTTCGCCATTGCGATGGCAGCCATCGAGCAGGGCAAGCCGTTTGCGCTGGAAAAGCCGGTCGGGATGAACGCGGAGGAAGCGGCCGCCTTGCGGGCGGCTTTGCAGAATAAACCGCTGCCTCATATGATCTGCTTCTCCTACCGCTATAAAGCAGCCGTCCGATACGCCAAGCAGCTTATCGAAGAAGGCAGACTAGGCACGATCCGCCACGTTTATAGCCAATACTTGCAGGAGTGGGGCATCCATGACGATATTCCGCTTGTATGGCGGTTCGTCAAGTCCGTTACCGGCTCGGGAGCCTTTGGCGACCTTGGCTGCCACATCCTGGATCTGACCCGCTTCCTGGTTGGCAATACGGAGCGCTTGATTGCCGATGCGGATACGATTATCAAGCAGCGGGATCTGCTGGACGGCTCCGGCCAAGGCGTGGTAGACGTGGATGACTTCTGCCATGTCCTCTCCCGGATGGAGGGCGGCGTATCGGCTTCCATGCTGATCTCCCGCTTCGCTTACGGGCGGGGCAATTATCAGCAGATTGAGATTTACGGCTCCAAAGGCGCTCTTGTCTATAACCTGGATGCGGCAGACTCGCTTCAAGTGAAGTTCAAGGAGGAAGGCGATGAGCACTTCCGGCCGGTTGACATCCCGGATCACTGCAGGATAGGTCAAATGCAGGCGTTCTTTCGCCTCTTGAGCGGCCAAGGGGACGGCATGGACGCCACGATAGAGGACGGTTATATTAACCAGCTGGCCGTAGACGCGATCATTCAATCTTTTACCGAAGAACGCTGGATCACCATTCAACAATAGGAGGCACTAACAAACATGAAGCAAATTAAAGTAACCGTATGGAACGAGTATCGCCACGAGAAGCATAACGAGCATGTAAAAGGCATCTATCCGGAAGGCATTCATAATGCGATTGGCGGATACCTGAAAACGATTGAAGGCTTTGAGGTTGGAACCGCTACGCTTGACGAGCCGGAGCATGGCCTCACGGACGACGTACTCAACAACACCGACGTGCTGATCTGGTGGGGGCATCTGGCCCATCATGAAGTACGGGATGATATTGCCGAGAAGGTAAGAGACCGCGTGCTTCAGGGCATGGGACTGATCGTGCTCCACTCGGGCCATGCATCCAAAGTGTTCGAGAAGCTGCTTGGCACGAAGACCGGCGCGCTCAAATGGCGGGATGACGGCGAGAAGGAGCGGCTTTGGGTTATTGAGCACGGCCACCCGATTGCCGACGGTCTCGGCGAATACATCGAAATTCCGAAGGAAGAGATGTACGGCGAGCGCTTCGAGATTCCGGCACCGGATGAGCTGGTGTTCATCTCCTGGTTCGAAGGCGGCGAAGTATTCCGCAGCGGCTGCTGCTACCGCAGAGGCAAAGGCAAGCTGTTCTACTTCCGTCCGGGCCATGAAACTTTCCCGATTTATCATCAGCCGGAGATCCTTCACGTGATCAAAAATGCCGTAAATTGGGCGGCGCCGATACACGGAGCAGCAGCATCCTACGGCCGCGTAGAACCTCTAGAAAAAATAAGTAAATAATTTACTATTTCAAGGCGATTGACAGAAAGTTTTTCAGGGCCATATACTTTGAGGTAACCGGTTACGTAAAATGGACGGGGCAATACTTCATGGAATGAGATGGATGGTCTATGATACCGACAATCAGAGATGTTGCTAGAGAAGCCAATGTATCAATCGCCACTGTTTCCAGGGTTCTAAATGGATTAACAGGCTATTCCGATAAAACCAAGCAAAAGGTGATTAAAACAATAGAGGATATGGGCTATCATCCCAACGCCATAGCGCGTTACCTGAACAACAGGCGCACCCAGACGATTGGGGTGATGTTCCCCGCTGTCACGAACGAGTTCTCATCAGCGGTTCTGCAGGGGATCGAAGAATATGCGCTGGAGCGGGGCTACAGCGTGCTTGTATGCAATACGGCAGTAGACGGGAACCGGACGATGAAGTATCTGCAGGTGCTTCGGGAACGGCAGATCGACGGCATTATTTTCGCAAGCGAAGTGCTTAAGCATGAATACAAGCAGATGCTGGATACGATGCAGGTGCCGATTGTACTCGTTTCCTCCAAGAATGAGGATCCGAAGGTTCCGTTTGTAAAGGTCGATGACCGACAGGCCTCGTACGATGCGGTACGTTATCTGATCGATAAGGGGCATAAGGATATCGCGATGATCGCCGGTACACCGGAGGATCCGATAGCGGGCATACCAAGATTGCAGGGCTATAAGGATGCCTTGTATGACAATGGAATTCCGTTCCGCAGCTCGCGGGTTGCTTACGGGGATTTCCATTATGACAGCGGGCAAGCGGCGATGGAGACGCTGCTGGAGCAAGAGCGCGGGGTAACGGCCGTCTTTGCCGCAAGCGACGAAATGGCCGTTGGAGCCATGAATGCTGCCATGCAGCTAGGCATCAGGGTGCCTGAGGATTTGTCTGTGATCGGCTACGATAATATCCGGCTGTCAAGGATGATCTATCCGGCGCTGACGACAGTTGGGCAGCCATTGCTGCAGTTAGGACGAGATGCGGTCGACAAGGTCATTACGATGATTGAAACGGGAAAGATCGTCCCGAGCCTTATTGTTCCGCATGAGATTGTGGAAAGGCAGACAGTCAAGGATTTGCGTACATAAAACAGGAAATGCGTGGCGGGCCAATGCAAGAGGTCTGTCACGCATTTTCTGCTCTTATATTGGGTGCGGGAGGTTCCACCATGTTTGGCAAATCCATGAAAAAAACGAAAAAGCTAAGCTCGCGGTTTGTCCTGCTGTTCTCGGCCGTCACCCTGCCGCTCCTGCTTATCCTGTTTGCTGCCGGTCACTACGCGCAGGATGTCGTGCTCACGCAGGTGGCGAATTCCTATCAGAATCTGGTGAATTCCAATCTGAATATGATCGACCGGAGCCTGGACGATATAACGACGAATATGGTCTACAACGTGGACCATGACGAGAACTTTCAGAAGTTCGGACAGACGGGGCTGTCGGACTCCGAATACTATTTTGCCCAGATGGAGCTGATTCAGAGAAATTCGGCTTACCGCTCCTATTACCATACGGTAGACATGTTCTATGTATATTCGAAGCCCAATGACATCCTGGCGACAACCAATGTCATCTCGGACACCGACCATGACCTGGTCAGCAGCTGGATTACGCAGACGCTGAATAACGCCGAAGAGCTACATCCGCTTCTGTATCAATGGAAGATCGTCAAGATTGGACAGGACTATTATTTGCACAGGGTTGTCAGCGATGATACGACCAATAATGCCTATATCGGCGCCTTGATCAGCATGAATACGTTAAAGCTGCCTCTTCAGGATGTGCGGACGGGCGGCGACGTGCTGTTTGCCGGAGAAGACGGGATGATTCTGTCCAAGCCGTCAGACAGCTTAAGCAAGGATTTTCGGCTTCCGGCCGATAAGCTGGCGAGGAATACGTCCTTCTCCTATTCGGACGGAGGCAAGAAGCTGTTTGTCATTACGAGCAAATCGCCGCTCAGCGGGATCAGCATGGCCGTGGTTCTGCCGTATTCGGATCTCTTGAAAGGGCTGAAGCAATTCCAGACGATTATCAATTTGCTTCCGCTGTTTGTCCTGATTATTCTGCTTGTCTATCTCTTTGTATTCCGGCGCATCATCCTCGCCCCGATTCTCCAGCTGCTTGGCACCATCCGGCGGGTGAAGGACGGGGACATGGAGATGAAGCTGCCGGATTCGCCGATTACCGAGTTTGCGATCATTAATCATACCTTTAACAACATGATGGACGAGATCAAGGACCTAAAGATCGACGTGTACGAGGAGCGGCTGAACGCCCAGAAGGCGGAGCTGAAGCATCTGCAGACGCAGATTAATCCACATTTTTTTCTCAATACGATGAACATTATTTTTCAGCTGGCGGATTTGAAAAGATACGAGCTGGTGAAGAAGACGGTGCGCCATATGGTCGGCTACTTCCGGTTTATGCTTGGAACGAGCCGGGATACGATCACCCTGTCGCAGGAGCTTGAGCATATCCGCAACTATCTGGAGATTCAGAAGATGCGGTATCAGGATACCTTCGAATTCGAGATCGGGTGCGCGGAGGAGCTTCGGGATGCCCGTATTCCCTCGCTGCTCGTGCAGCCGTTTGCGGAAAATGCGATGATTCACGGCATGAGCGTCAAAGGTGAACCGTTCCTGCTTCAAATCACGGCCATGCGGGACGCCGAGGACTCCGGCCTGATGCAGATTGAAGTCAAGGATAACGGCAAAGGCTTAAGCGAGGAGCGGATGGAGGAGCTGGCATCGGAGCAATACAAGCCCTCCTCGGACGATAATCACATCGGAATCTGGAACGTGAAGAAACGGGCGGCGATGCGTTACGGCAGCCTAGCCCGGATCAGCTTCCGGCCAAACGAACCAAAAGGATTAGCCATACGGCTGACTTTACCTATCGATCATACAAAGGAGCGGGATGAAGATGGCGCGGATGCTGGTCGTTGACGACGAGAAATTTGCGGTGGACGGCATTTGCGAATGCAACGATTGGTCAACGCTGGGCATTGAAGCGGTGTATACCGCCAATCACGCCGATGCCGCAAGACAAATCATGAAGGAGCACCGCATCGATATTCTCGTCTGCGATATCGAGATGCCCGACGAGGACGGATTGTCGCTGGTCCGTTGGGTGAAACAGCATTCCCCGCATACTGAGTCTCTGTTTCTTACGTGCCACTCGGAGTTTACTTACGCCAAGCAGGCGGTTAACCTCGGCAGCTTCGATTATTTGCTGAAGCCGGTCGACGGCGAGGAGCTGGTGCAGGCGGTCTCCTTAATGCTTCAAGCGGTTAGAGAGAAGGAAGAGAGCGTACAGCATCATGCCGAGTACCGCAAATACGCGGAGCTGTGGCGCAAGCAGCAGCCGCTGCTCGCCGAACGTTTCTGGCAGGATATGTTGTCGAGGCGTCAGCTCTCGTTCGGAGATTTCCTTGAGCGGGGACTGAAGGATGCCCAAATCGAGCTGGAAGCGGACGGCAGAGTTATGCCTATTCTCATCAGCATCGAAGAATGGCATAAGCCGCTTGATGCGCGGGATCAGGAGATTATGGAGTACGCGGTGAAAAAAGCCGCCGGAGAGCTGTTCCTCTCGGGCGGCGCCGGGGATGTCATTACGGACCGGAGCGGCGTGATGTTCGCAATGGTCTATACGGGAGGAGCCGCCCGGTCTGCGGGCAGCTGGGCCGAGCCCTGCAGAAAGTTCATCGAAGTATGCCGAACCTATTTCTATTGCCAGATCACCTGTTATATCGGAAAGTTCGTCAGCCTTCAGGAAGTGTCCGGGTTATGCGAAGGGCTGAAGGACAAGGAGCGTCATAACGTCAAGGAGTCGCAGTCGGTCATTATGTATGTGCCTCAAGGCAGTACGGCCGCGCCGCTGCTTGTGCCTGACAACATCAACGTAACGGAATGGTCGTCCTATATGCTGAACAAGGAACGGGACAAGGTAATCTCCTTGATTAACCGGAGCGTGGATAAGCTGGAAGCGGGTCAAATACATCAGAACCAGCTGGAGACCTACCATCTGGACACGCTGCAGGTGGTTTACGGCTTTATGCACGTAAAGGGAATCAACCCAAGCCAGGTGCCCAACTTCCCGCTGTGGGCATCGGCTCAAATCCGCAGCTTGTCCCAATACAGGCATTGGGCGGAAAATATCGTCTCTGCCGTCATGGATGCGGCCTTTACTGCATTAGAGAGCAACAGCGTGGTGCAGAAGTCGGTTCAGTATATGAAAGAGAACGTGGAGGAGGACATCTCCCGCGAGGACGTCGCCGCGCATGTCGGTTTGAATCCGGCTTATTTATCCCGCCTGTTCAAGAAGGAGACCGGGCAGAACCTGATTGATTACCTCATCGAGACGAAGATGGCAAGAGCCAGACAGCTGCTCGATACGACGGGAATGACGGTCAGCGCAATCGCGCAGCAGGTCGGCTATTCGAATTTTTCGCATTTTACGAAGATGTTCAAGAAGCAATATGGAGTTAATCCGCAAGAATACCGCAATGTCACAAAACGACTAGACTGAGGTTACAAAAACGGTAGGGAGGTCTGCCGGGCGGCCGTATACTTAGGACATACAAACAACAAGAAGGTGAAACACATGCCCGTGCTGCGACGGCTGCTGAAGCATCGCGCATTGATTATTCTCGCGATACCGGGGATTATCATGCTATTTATCAATAACTATCTTCCGATGTTCGGCATTTTCCTGGCGTTCAAGGATCTGAATTATACGAAGGGCGTATGGGGCAGCGATTGGGTAGGACTGCAGAACTTCAAGTTCCTGTTTGCCTCCAATGACGCATGGATGATCATTAAGCACACGATTTTGTACAATGTCGCTTTTCTGGTCATCAATACGGCATTGGCCGTACTGCTTGCGATTCTGCTCAATGAGGTCAGGCGGAAGGTGCTGTCGAAGTTTTTCCAGAGTGCCGCCATTCTTCCGAACTTTGTATCAATGGTTATCGTTGGCTACCTCGTCTACGGCTTCCTGAATCCGGAGCTTGGCTTTATTAACAAGTCGATTCTCGAACCGATGGGCAAGGAGACGATTGCCTGGTATGCGGAGCCGAAATATTGGCCGTATATTCTCACGATCGTCAATACGTGGAAGACGGTCGGCTACTCCGCCATCGTCTATCTGGCCGCGATTGTTGGCATCGACCAGGAGTATTACGAAGCCGCCCGCATTGACGGGGCGAGCAAATGGAAGCAGATGACCGGCATAACCGTACCGCTCATCACGCCGGTCATTATTATTCTGACGCTGCTTGCGGTAGGCCGGATTTTTAACGCGGATTTCGGCTTGTTCTACCAAGCGACGATGGCTTCGGGGATGCTGAAGGAAACAACCGAGGTTATCGATACCTACGTCTACAACGCTTTGCTGGTAACCGGCGATACGGGGCTCGCATCGTCCGCAGGTCTTCTTCAATCGGTCGTTGGCTTTGTGCTTGTTCTTACGGTCAACTATATCGTGAAGAAATTCAGCAAAGAAAACGCGTTGTTCTAGGGGGCCAAGCATGAAGACGAATAATCGCACAAACCCGTTTATCCTGTTGTTCTTAACCTTGTTCAGTTTGTCTTGTCTCATTCCGTTCTGGCTTGTTTTTATGGTATCGGTGACCAATGAGAACGATCTAACGCGAAACGGCTACACGTTCTGGCCCAAGCATTTCGACTGGGAAGCCTACCGTTACCTGATCCATGATTCCGCGAATATCGCGAGAGCGTACGGGGTAACGATCACGGTTACGCTTACCGGCGTTGTCATCAGTCTGCTGATTACTTCGGCCATGGCCTACGCCTTGTCTCGAACTGAGTTTCCGTATCGGAATGCACTAGGTTTCTATGTATTCTTCACCATGCTGTTCTCCGGCGGACTGCTGCCTTGGTATCTGGTTTATACCCGGTTCCTTCATGTGCAGGATACGCTGCTTGCGCTTATCATACCGGGGTTAATCGGCGGCTTCAACGTCTTTATTATCCGGACGTTCTTTACGAACAGCATTCCGCCGTCCCTTGTCGAGTCGGCTAAGATTGACGGCGCGAGCGAGTACCGGACGTACTTCAGCATCATATTGCCGCTATCCCTGCCGGTTATGGCCACGATCGGGCTGTTCACTATCGTTTCCTACTGGAACGACTGGTTCACAAGCCTGGTGTTTATCAATAACGAGAAGCTGTACTCCTTGCAGTATCTGCTTAACAAAACGCTGATGAACGCTTCGTTCCTGCAAAGCATCGCGAACAAGGCCTACAGCAATACCGCCAATGTGACGCAGCCGCTGGAATCG
The DNA here is from genome assembly GCF_051200795.1 of Paenibacillus glycanilyticus. Classification (NCBI taxonomy): domain Bacteria; kingdom Bacillati; phylum Bacillota; class Bacilli; order Caryophanales; family Paenibacillaceae; genus Paenibacillus; species Paenibacillus glycanilyticus. The sequence goes on along the minus strand of NZ_CP195155.1, from coordinate 5,422,465 downwards.
ATCCGGATGGCGATGGCGATGGTGGCGATCGGACCGCTTGTGTTCGTGTTTCCGTTCCTGCAGAAGTATTTCGTCAAAGGGCTGACGGTAGGCGCAGTCAAAGGCTAAGTCCGAACTCGCTTCGGTTTAGTATACAGAACTTAAGCTTGATCATTTTGGGGAGGTCACTTTAATGAAAAGGTTTAGACAAAGCTCGCTTGTTCTTCTGACGCTTATCCTTGCGATTGCGTTTGCCGCAACGGGATGCTCGTCGACGAACAAAGCCTCAAACGGCAACAAGGAAGAGAATACTGCTTCGAGCTCGGCGAATACTTCGGCGGAACCGGCAAAAAACGCAGCGAAGGCGCTTGATCCTTATGAGGTCGTGATGGTGTACCCGGACGCGCCGCAAGCGGATCTGGCTAGCGTACAGACCGGAATGAACGATTATTTGAAGCAAACATACCCGGAATTAAATATGACGGTGAAGCTGAATCCGATTGACTGGGGCGCTTGGAACGACAAGACGAACCTTATGATGGCCTCCAACGAGAAGTTCGACCTGCTGTTCACGGCCGACTGGTTAGGCTATAACCAGCAGGTATTAAAGGGCGGATTGCTTCCGCTTGACGAGCTGCTTGCCCAATACGGCCCGGATATCGAGGCGGTGGAAAAGGATTACCACGAGCCGGCCAAACGCGGCGGCAAGCTGTACGGCATTCATACGCATCAGGAGCTGGGCGGCTCGCAAGGCGTCTATCTCGACAAAGCGCTGGTCGACAAATACAACATGGACTTATCCGCTCTGAAATCCGGCAAAGTAGAAGATCTGGAGCCTTTGCTTCAAATCATTAAAGATAATGAGCCGGGCGTAACGCCGCTGGCGGCGCCAAGCTTCCCGCTTGAAGCTTACTATTCGTCGGGCACGCTGGATACGATCTCGAGCGTAGCGGCGGTAAACACGTTAAATACGGATCCGAGCAGCCTTGATGTCATTAATTCTTTTGAAACGCCTCGTTACAAGGAGCTTGCCGACTTGACCCACAAATGGTTCAAAGCGGGCTTTATTAACAAAGACGCGTTGACTCCGGGACTTGATGCATGGAAGAAAATCCAGGCTGGCAAAGCTTTCGCCCTGGTAGGCGATATGGAGATTTTGGCTAATATGGAGATCGGCTCGGTAGCTAAGGCGCCTAACGCCTCTATTAAAGCCGGCCATGAAATGATCCAAATCCCGTTAAACGTCGACAGACTGCAAACCGGCAAAATGACGGCAACGATGCAAGCTATATCCAAAACGTCGAAAGACCCGGCACGTGCCATGATGCTGCTGAACCTGTTCTTCAAGGATCAAAAGCTTCTTACGTTGTTCAACTTCGGCGTAGAGGGTAAGCATTACGTGCTGAAGAACGGCCAAATCGCGCTGCCTGACGGCAAAACAACAAACGACACGGGCTTCTATCACGATATTATGTGGCAGATCGGCAACCAGATGCTGAACTACACCCGCGAAGGCGAAGATCCGAACAAATATCAGAACTACGAGAAGTTTAACGAGATGGTCTCGAGCCGTCCGGCCCGTACGTTTGGCTTTATCTTTGATCCGGAACCGGTGAAGAACGAGATTATCGCCATCGACAATGCTAACAAAGCTTTTGTTGACGGACTGAAATCCGGCCAGCTGGATCCGGAGGAGAACATTCCGAAATTGCTCGAGAAGCAAAAAGCGGCAGGCGTGGACAAAGTCATCGCCGAAGCGCAAAAACAGCTTGACGCTTGGCGCGCGGCAAACGGCAAATAAGCAGCATGAAGGGTATAATCCACAGCGGTTATACCCTTCTTATTTAGAACGGCAGACATACGAATTTCATTTTAGGAGGATACGATGAACAAGCTGAATAAAACCTTGCTGCAGTCGCTTGCAGCTATAGTTGCCTTGCAAGGTGCGGTACCGGTATTCGAAGCGGCAGCCGGTGAACATACGGCGAAGGCTTATGCCGAAACGACAAGCAGTGAACAGCGCCAATTCGTGAAAGCGATTACTTCGCTGACGGTGGATAAGGCCCGCTATACGCCCGGCGAAGAGGCAACGCTGACTTTCGCATTGAAGGACGACAGCTCCTGGAGCGGCGAGCTCCATGTGGAGATTTATCAGTTAAACAAGCTTGTGGCCAAAGGCGCTAAGGCCGTTACGGTCCTGCAGGGGCAGGGAGAGCTGCAGGTAAAGTGGAAGCCGCCGGCGGAGGACTATAAGGGCTATCTGGTGAAGGCTTGGATAAAAGGGGCGGCCAGCGATGATTTTGCAACCGCTGCCATCGATGTGTCCAGCGATTGGAAGAAGTACCCGAGGTACGGCTATGTCGGCGAGTTTCCGAAGGAAAAGGCGGAGCAAAGCGATGCGAAGCTGAAGCAGTTGTCCCAGGACTACTATTTGAACGGCTACCAGTTTTACGATTGGATGTGGCGGCACGATGTATCGGTCTATTCCAAAACGGACAGCAGCGGCAAGCCTATTACCGACGAGAACGGAAATTTCATAACGGAAACGATGGATGCGGATACGCATTACACGGATTTGCTCGGACGCGAATTATTTCCGATGTCGGTGAAGCAGCAGGTGGCAGCCGCCCAGAAATACGGCTCTGCCGCGATGGCTTACGAGATGAATTATGCCGCGAGGGAGAGTTATGAGGATTTTGGCGTCAGCCCGTTATGGGGGCTGTATAACAAGTCGGCGCAGTTCCCGCTTGATACGGGCAACCCGCAGAAGGACCAGAACGGATTTACGTTTGACGTGAACGGCCATCCGACGTCGCTGTTCCTGCAGGATCCGGGCAATACGGAGTGGCAGGCTTTTATTGCGAACGAATTTAACCGCGCGGTAAACGAGTTTGGCTTTAACGGCATTCATCTGGACCAATGGGGAGCAAACGATAACGACTATTTGTATGATTACAACGGCAACAAACGGTATTATTCGCTTGATTACGATAAGCTGATTAACGCGGTCAAGAATTCGTTGGCCGTCAATAACCCGAATAGAAACGATGTGACCTTCAACATGGTCGGCGGCAATGCGGAATACAGCGCGGTGCCGAATCCGGCCACCAAGACGGACTTTGATTACAGCGAAATCTGGCAGGACCGGAATCAATACCGAGATCTTCAGAAGGTCGTAGAGGATACGCGCTCCGCAAACGGCGGCAAAGCGATGGTTATCGCGGGCTATATGAACTATAAGCAGGCGACCGGCGTAACAACCCGCGGAACGGAAGCGGAGGATGTACCGGCCACCGTCGATTACCAATCCCGGATATCAAAGGCTTACGGATGGGTTGGCAACTTCGGACGCAAGGATACCGACGCGGTGACCTTTACCGTAACCGTTCCGGAAGCAGGGAATTACAATCTTGTTCTGAATTACGGTCAAGGCAACGGGGCAACGGGGCCGGAAGGCAAGCTGTCCGTAAACGGCGAGGTTGCGGACGCCGCTATTCCTTTTTCGGTCAATACGGGTTGGGGAAATCCAACCGCGCAATACACGGTGCCGGCGGAGCTTAAAGCCGGTGAGAACACGGTTAAGCTGACGCTCAATACGAACAACCTGTGGCTGAACCTGGCCAGCCTGGACGTGGTGGGAAGCGGCGTGAACGACCGTTACGAAGCAGTGGACGCCAAGCTGGATACGGCTATCGTCGATCAGTACAGCAACGTCTACTATTTTGATACAAAAGGCGATTATTTGAAGTTCCGCGTCCGCGTGCCGGAAGCGGGCGATTATCCGCTTGGCTTCAGCTACGCGTCGGATTGGCAGACGGTAAGCCGTGACCTGATCGTTAACGATCAGCCGCAGGGCAGCGTTGCTTTCCCGGGCAACGGTACTAGGGATAAGTTTATTACGCGTAGCGGGCTGGCGACCGTTCATCTGGAGGCTGGCGATAATACGATTATGCTGAAGGCGCCAACGGATGATCTGGGCATAAAGCTGCGGTACATGACTGTCGGGGACAAAAAGTACGAGGCGCTATATGCGGATATCCCGCAGACGAACAGTATTTCCTACAATGAGAGCAAGACGGATAATTTCGGTCAGCCCGGTCAAACGGTAACCTATGAGGTGGATCTGGCGGACGCCGTTGATCGGATTACGGTGCTCTATCATGGCGACAACAGCCCAACGATGACCGTGCTGGTAGACGGCGAGCCTGCGGCGAGCGCGCAAAAGGTGTTGTTCCCGAAAACGCCTGGCGGCTGGGGCGGCGCGATGCAGCGGATGACGCTGGAGGCAGCGGTTCCGGCCGGCCATCATGCGATTACGCTCCGGATGGAATCCAGCGGCCAATATACGAATGTCGGCGGGCTGCTGACCGGCGGTTACGAATACAGCACGGGAAGCGCGGTGACCGGCGGAGGCGTCATTCCGGTGGTTGGTTATGCCTCCGATTTTAACAACGAAAACGACCGGCTTGCGTTCAACGTAGACGCGGAGGAAGCGGGAAGCTATGATCTGCATTGGTTCTACCGGAATAACGGGTCGGATGTTGTGCCGCTAAGCCGCTCGGTTTATATCGGGGACGGAGCAGGTCAGACGGTAAGCTTTGCGCCTACGGCTAGCGACGAATGGGGCGAAGCCGTGTTAAGCGGAGTACAGCTTCAAAAAGGCGCAAACCGGGTAGTGATCAAAATGCTTGAAGGCAGCGACAGCGGCATTCAGCTGGACAAGCTGAAGGTTATTCCAGCAGGAGGAGGCAGCCTTGCCGAGCGCTCCTACGAGGCGGAAAGCTTAAACACGGTAACGCCGTTTTCGTTATACAAAGATACGGTAATGAATTTCAGCGAAGTCGGACAGCAGGTCACTTATCCGGTCACGATCCCGCAGTCCGGAGAGCAAAGCCTGATCTTTACGTATTCCAACCCGGGGGCGTTCACGACCCGTTCCGTCTATATAGATGGCGTAAGAGCCAAGGATGCAAACGGGAATACTCTTAAGCTGGGATTATCGGGGACGGACAACAAAGACCGTTACAGCGGCGACGGGTACGTGATTATCCCGCATATGACGGCTGGGCAGCACACGGTGACGCTTAAGATGGAAGAGGACGATGAACCCGGCATGATCCAGCTGCGCGGCGTAACGGCAGGCTATTTCGACGAATCTTCCGTGCGCTTGATGGATGCGGCGCTGGCATCTATGGGAGCCACCCATATCGAGCTGGGCACGGCGGAGAAGCTCGGGGAGGGGCCAAATATGCTGGCTCACGAGTATTACCCGAACCGCAGCAAGAAGATGACGGAAAGCACGAAGGAAGCGATGAAGGATTATTATAAGTTTTTCGCGGCTTACGAGAACCTGCTCTTCGACAGTAAGGCCGATTCTGACGCTACAATTGGCGTTAAGACCGCAGGAGGAAACGATCTGGCGCTAAGCAAGGACGGCTCGGAAAATACGCTCTGGTATACCGTCCGCAGGAATGCTTCGAACGAAGGGTATGAACATTACGATATTATCCATCTGGTTAATTTGCTCAATAACGACTCCGACTGGAGAAACGCGGCAAACGAGCCGGAGAAGCAAGGCCATCTGAAGGTTGATTATGCGGTTGGCGTCACCAAGCAGGAAGCTGCGGGGCTGAAGGTATTTGCGGCTACCCCTGACCGTGGGGAAGGCGCCATGACGGAGCTGACTTATACCTGGAATGGCGATCATATTGCGATTGATGTTCCGTCAGTAGATTATTGGACGATGCTGGTCGTAGACCGCGATCCGAAGCAAGGACAAGCACAGCAGCTTGATTTAAACGGCAGTGGGGGATCAGGCGGGGGCACGGCGGTTATACCGCCGTCTGAGGGCAGTCGTACCGTAACTGAACAGGATGTGAACAACGCCGCAAACGGTCAAGTAGCCATCCTATTGGAAAAAGGAACGGACCGCGTATTGCTCCCTGTTTCGCTCATCGGCAGCCTCGGCACGAATAAACTAGCGCTTCGGGCAAGCGGCGGTCTTACGCTGCAGTGGAATCCTGATACGCTGAAGAAGCTTGCAAGTTCGGCGCCGGCCGGAGCCTATATGGAGCTTGTGCTGAAGCCGTTGCCGTCCACCGCAGCGCCTGCCGTTGCGCCAGCCATGAAGCTTAAAGGTACCGTCTATTCCATTGAGCTGAATTTGAAGGCAATGGACGGAAGGCTGCTGACATCCGCTCAGTCCCATCTTCAGGCTGAAGTGGAGTCTGAAGTGTCAGCTCCAAAGCTAACGGGTAAGCTGCTTGGTTTGTATGTCTATGACCGCGAGAATAGTCAGTGGAAGTATGCGGGCGGCAGATACAAGGCTTCAAATGGCAGCTTTACGGCTGAATTAAATATCTCAGGCACCTTTGCCGTATTTGAATACGAGAAGAGCTACTTGGATGTAGGAAGCTCGAGCTGGTTCTACGAAGCCGTTGCTTCGCTGTCGGCGAAGCATGTCGTTAACGGGGTGACCGAAAAGCAGTTTGCTCCTGAACGGAAGGGCACCCGCGCCGAAGTGATGGCTATGATTGTCCGTGCGCTAAATCTGAGCGGGAACGGGGCCTCCTCTGCAGCCGGATTTAAAGATGTTCCGGCAGGTGCATGGTATAGCAAGGAATTATCCGCCGCTTATGAAGCGGAGCTCATTCAAGGAGATGCTTCAGGACGCTTTAACCCGAACGCTCCAATTACCCGCCAGGAGCTGGCCGTCATGCTGCTGAGAGCTTATAAGCTTGCAGGCGGCGAATTGCCGGAGGCTGAGGCCGGCAGGACGCAGTATGCCGATGCGGCTCTAATAGCCGCCTGGGCGAAAAAGGCGATTGCCGAAGCCGGCGCGGCCGGCCTGATGCAAGGGGACGGCAACGGGCAATTCGCTCCGGGTCGTCAAGGCACCCGCTCGGAAATTGCGCAGGCCATCGATAATTTACTGGAAAAGATCTAAAGATCCAGGGTGTAACCTTCCCTAGGCTGAGCAGCTCTATCTGCTCAGCCTTTTTAATAGGAACTCCTTATATTATCAAAGGATTTGCTAAGGTATGTGTACATGCCTTTATGCTATAGTTAATAGAATGGAAGATTAAGGAGGAGATTGCGCTGTGAATATACTTATTACGGGTTCCAATAGAGGTCTGGGTTACGAAATCGCTGCCGAAGCGCTGGAGCGCGGGCATCATGTTCTTGCGGGCGTGCGCGATACCGCGGCGCCAGGCAAGCTTGCCGAACTTGCCAAGCCATACGGCGGGCAGCTGGAGCTTGTGGAGCTGGATGTTACGGACGAAGCGGGAGTTGCCGCGTTAGCGGGGACCTTGCGGCAGCAAGGAAGAGCCATTGGCGCAATCGTCAATAATGCCGCCATTCTCGTAGAACGCAATACCCCGATTGAGCAGTTGAATATCGAGGAAGTCGCTAAAACCTTCGATATTAATCTGTTTGGGCCAATGCGGGTCGCGAAGCATTTCCTTCCGCTAGTAACGGAGAAGCATGGAGCCATCATCAATATTTCTTCCGAAGCGGGCAGCATCTCGAATGCTTATCCGGGTGATTACCCGTACGGCATCTCGAAGACGGCGCTGAATATGTTCACGCAGCAGCTCCTGTCCGCCGTGAGGGAACGGGGCATTCAAGTGCTTAGCGTGCATCCGGGCTGGATGAAGACGGACATGGGCGGGGAGAACGCGCCTACCGATCCGCGCCAAAGCGCGAAGGGTATTCTGGATATGATCGAAGGTCAGCTCGTGCCGAAGGGCAAGTTCAATTTTGTCGATTATACGGGCAAGGAAATGCCGATCTAGCTATGTAATCGTTGTTGAAAGCCTGTCTCCCGACCGGGAATACAGGCTTTTTGCGTTGTCGTTATTCTGCAGTTGATATGTCATTTCATCTTGGCAAATAACATATATCATGATATATTGTTATATAATAAACACTTGTCAGAGGGAAGACGGGGGAACGAACAGGATGAACGAATCATCGAAACCGATGTATGAACGGATTTTCGAAGCACTCCGCGAAGACATTATAGAGAAGAAATATACGGCGGGCGACCGGGTTCCTTCGGAGAAGGAGCTGGGCGACGAATACAACGTGAGCCGGATTACGAGCAAGAAGGCGCTGGAGCTTCTGGCTAACGAAGGCTATATTATCCGGCAGCCGGGACGCGGCTCTTTCGTATCGGATCAGCCGGCGCCGCAGCCGAAGCAGCAGGCAGCAGCCGGGACCCCGGCACAGAAGGCGCGCAAGGAAGACGGCAAGCTGCTGATTGGCCTTGTCATTACCGATTTTGCGGACAGCTACGGCAACGGGCTGATTTACGGCATGGAGGAAGCCTCCCGCCATCATAACTGCTACCTGGTTCTCCGGCGTACGTTCGGCATGCCAGCCCTCGAAGAGGAGGCAATCAAGGGACTGCTGGAGCTTGGCGTGGACGGACTCATTATTTTCCCGGCGCAAGGCGAATACTTTAATGCCGAAATTTTGAAGCTGGTCATTAACCAGTTCCCGTTTGTGCTTGTCGACCGCCATCTGAAGGGGATCTCGGCCAGCTCCATTGCAACGGACAATGTAGGGGCCGCCAAGGACGGAACCAACTACTTGTTTGAGCTTGGACATAAATCGATTGCATTCCTGACGCCTCCGCCGGTGGACACAACCGCTATCGAGGAACGGATTGAAGGGTTTATACAAGCCCATGCGGAGAAGGGGATTGTTGTTGACCGGGAGATCTGGATGGAGAATATTACGTCTACGCTTCCGAAGCACAATACGGAGGAGAACAAGCAGGAGGATATTCAGAAGCTGATCAGCCATCTGAATAAGCACCCGCAGATAACGGCGCTGTTTGCGACGGAATTCAATATCGGGCAGATCGCTTTTCAGGCGGTGCAGCAGATGGGCAAGTCCGTGCCTAAGGACTATTCGATTGTCTGCTTTGATTGTCCGGAAACCAATGGACGTTACCCGTTTACCCACCTTAGCCAGAATCAGCATGAGATGGGGCGCGTTGCTTTCGAGAACGTGCTTAAGCTGTGGGCCGGGCAATCCGTACCGAATAAAATTCTGCTGGATGCTGCGCTTGTTGTCAGCGACTCGACAGGTCCGGCCCCATCCTAGTTTTCAAGTACACAAAAGCCTCCTTTGCGGAGGTTTTTTTATTTGCGCTTTTTCATTGCGGATAAGGAATAACAAAATAAGGTTAGAGCACAATATTTTTACAGGGGGGGATGGAGAACCGTGGATAAAGAGAAGGTCGCTGGTCTCATTGATGAAAATTATTATAAAATCGAAGAATTGCTTGATCAAAAAATGCAAATCTGGTCCGACTATGTGGTCTTCTCGGGATTATGGTGGCTGGGCGTTATGCTAAGCGTTGTGCCTTGGATATTGTGGATTCTGCTGCGAAACAAGCAAAGCACGGACCGAATCCTATATGCCGGATTTCTGATCACAATCCTGTCGCTGATGCTGGATGTACTGGGCGATCAATACGGATTCTGGCATTACAGATTTAACGTCATTCCGCTTATCCCGACTTATTTCCCCTGGGATGTAACTTTAATGCCTGTAGGCATCATGTTTTTATTACAGATAAAGCCTGCCGGCAATCCCTACTTAAAAGCGCTGGTGTTTGCCTTGCTAACCTCCTATGCGGCAGAGCCTTTTATTCATTGGCTTGGCATTTATCAGCCAACGAAATGGCGATACACGTATTCCGTTCCGATCCAGTTTGGTCTTTATTTATTGGCTCACTACTTTAGTCGCCGACAAAAATTCCAAGAGCTGATCTGAGCTCGACCTATAAAGAGGGGCAATCGATGTGCATTTGATCCTGGGGGTTATTACCGTGCTCGCGGCATGGAGGTACGGAGACTGGCGGCATTGGCAAAGATATCATCACACCATGATGTTTATTGTCATTGGCAACCTGCTCTATAATTTTCTGACGGCGGGCCATTTCCTCTGGAAGCTGAAGCCGGACTTTTTTCCTAACCACAGCTTGACCGAAATGGTATATACCTTTGTCATATTCCCCGCTACGGCGTTAATGTTTATCTCGAATTACCCTGACCGGTCTAACAAAATCATCGGTCATTACGCAAGGTACATCGGGGTATACGTAGGGGTGGAGTGGTTGTTTATGCTGACGGACCGGATCGTCTACCAGTACGGCTGGAGTCTTGGCTGGTCTATCTTTTTTGACTTCACCATGTTCCCTTTGCTGTGGATCTTTCACAGGAGACCGCTTGTTGCCTACGGAATCACGTTTGTTCTCAGCGCATTCTATGTCTGGTATTTCAAGATCCCGCTTAACGTTCCCGTTGAACAAAGGAATTGATTTAAAATAAAGGCGCAGGAAGAGCCTCCGGTCTGGAGGTTCTTTTTTTTGCTTCCGAAGTCCCGGTTGATTAGTATAAAGGTTGGTATAACCTTTCAAAAAAATATATATTGACATACCATATACATGCCAATATAATAGCAATATCAAATGAAAGCGTTTTATAAAAAGCGTTCAAAGGAAACAAGGAGGCACAAAACTGATGACGCAATCGACAGAAATTCCCGCATCCTTAACGCGACTAGTGGAGCGTATCAAGGAAAAAACAGCGGATCATCCGAATTGGTCGGCGATATTCGAGAAGGCCATTCACAATACGCTGCAAACGACGATTCAGCGCCTGCCGGACGGCACGACATTTGTTATAACAGGTGATATACCAGCTATGTGGCTTCGCGATTCCGCCGCGCAGCTTCGCCCGTTTCTGGTGCTTGCGTCCGAGGATGCCGAGCTGGCCGATCTGATTGAAGGTCTTGTCCGGAGGCAAATGGATTCGATCCTGCTTGATCCTTACGCGAATGCCTTTAATAACGGGCCAACCGGCAAAGGACATCAGGATGATCTGACGGAGATGGGACCATCCATCTGGGAGCGCAAATACGAAATCGATTCGCTTTGCTACCCGCTGCAGCTCAGCTATCTGCTCTGGAAGAATACCGGCAGAACCTCGCAATTTGGAGACGCCTTCCGTCAAGCCGCGGATGCGATTCTGAAGCTCTGGACAACGGAGCAGCAGCATGAGAGCGCATCTCCTTACCGGTTCCAGCGCTTTAATTGCGCGCCAACGGATACGCTGCTGCGCGAAGGCAAAGGCACGGAGACCGCATATACGGGCATGACATGGAGCGGCTTCCGTCCTAGCGATGATGCTTGTACATACGGTTACTTGGTACCGGCTAACATGTTTGCGGTTGTCGTCTTGGGCTATCTCAAGGAAATTGCCGAAGAAGTGCTTGGCGACGAGGAGCTTGCGGCTAGAGCGGCTAAGCTTGGCGGGGAGCTTCATCAAGGCATCCAAACCTATGCCATTACCGATCATCCGGAATTTGGAAAAATATATGCCTATGAAACCGACGGATTAGGCCATTACAATTTTATGGATGACGCTAACGTACCGAGTCTTCTGTCGATTCCTTATCTCGGCTATACCTCGCAGGAGGATCCGATCTACCGCAATACGCGCGATTTTGTGCTAAGCAGCAGCAATCCTTATTACTTCGAAGGCGAAGCGGCAGCCGGAATCGGCAGTCCGCACACCCCGGACCGTTACATCTGGCACATTGCGCTGGCGATGCAGGGGTTGACTACGAATGACCGTTCCGAGAAGGAGAGATTGCTGAGCCTGATGGAAGCCACAACGGCTGGAACCGGATTTATGCACGAAGGGTTCCACGCGGATGATCCGTATCAGTTCAGCCGTCCATGGTTCTCGTGGGCCAACATGATGTTCAGCGAGCTTCTGCTTGATTATTGCGGAATTCGAGTACAAACGAAATAAAAGCGGTTTCATAGGAGGCTTTGCTTAACGGAGGCTTCCTTCGAAATAAATAGTGTAGTGGGTTACTAAAAAAGGGAGGCATGAAAAGTGAAAAAATGGATCACGATGATCGCCTTGGTCACGGTAGTAGCAACGGCAGCCGGCTGCGCAAAAACAACGACAAGCAGCAACGGCAACAGTACGGAAAGCAGCAATGCGAGTGCAAGCAACGATGGGCAAACGGATAACGCTTCGGGGAATTCCGGCGGCGGCAAAGCCGTAGAGCTGACGTTCTGGGGCGACTGGGCCGGTGACGGACAGAAGCAATTCCAGACGATGGTTGATGCTTTCAACAAATCGCAGGACAAAATTCATGTCAAGTATGTGCTTCAGCAGGATCTGATTACGAAGTTCCTGACGGCTGCCACTTCCGGCGGCGCACCTGACGTACTGCTGTGGGACAGATGGCGGACACCTCTGTACGCGCCGAAAAACGTGCTTCACCCAATTGATGATTTCATGACGAAAGACGGCTTGAACAAGGATGATTTCTACGGCGAAGCGCTGAAGGAATTGTCCAATAGCGACAAGCTGTACGGCCTTCCTTTAACCGTTGATGCCCGCGCGCTATTCTATAACAAAAAACTTTTGACCGACGCAGGCGTAACGCAGCCTCCTACAACTTGGGATGAGCTCGAGCAGGCTGCCATCAAGACAACCAAATGGAACGGAAGCAAGCTTGAAGTAGCAGGCTTCTCGCTTGCCGATAACGGACTCTTTAATATGTATCTTCAACAGGCAGGCGGCTCCATGCTGACCGACGACGGCAAGAAAACGAACTTCAACAACGAAAAAGGCCTGTCCGTGCTCGAGTTCTGGGACCGCATGCTGAACCAGGACAAAGTGTATAAGGTTGGCTTCGAGCAAGGACTTGGCGAAGGAACCGACGCTTTCGCGACCGGCAAGGTAGCGATGACTTACAACGGTCCATGGATGCTGAGCACGTATAAGAAATACGGCAAGGATCTGGACTTCGGGGTTGTGCCTCCTCCGGCTGGACCTAACGGAGATAAAGGCGGCGTGATGGGCGGCTTTGGCCTCGTTATTCCGGAAGCCTCGAAAAATCAGGAAGCGGCATGGGAGTTCATCAAGTGGTGGACGGCAAACAAAGACAACGCGCTTCTGTGGGCAAAAACAAGCTTGAACATTCCTGGCTACAAGCCGGCGCTTGACGATCCGTTCTTCAAGGAAGATCCGCTCTGGCAGCCATTCCTCGATACGCTCGAATTCGCGAAGACTCGTCCGGCTCACCCTGGCTACTCCGTCATGGAGACCGAAGCGCTTATTCCGAACCTGGAGCTGTACCAGCAGAAGAAGCAAAACGCGGAGGATACGCTCAAGAAAGCGCAGCAGCGGGGCGACCAGCAGCTCGCGGACAACGAAGACGTGAAATAATTAATGGTCTCCCGGTGGCACGGACCGGATGATAAAGGGAGGGAGACCTCCCTTTATTTATTCCGGCCGGCCAAACGGGATTCACTACGAAGGAGGGAGGAGTGCTGATGTCTTCAATGGGCAAGCTGAATCAGCATCAGGCCCGCATGGCCTACCTGTTTATTACCCCAACGATGCTGCTGTTTTTCGCTTTTACCATTATTCCTGTCGTCATGGCGCTCTACTTAAGCTTTACGAACTACGATGTGGTCAGCCGGATGGAATTCGTTAAGCTCGACAACTACAAGAAGCTGCTTGAGGATGATCTGTTCTGGACGACGTTCAAGAACGTATTCTTCTATTCCGTTATTTTCGTCCCGCTGAACATCATCATTTCCTTATTGCTTGCCATGCTGCTGAACTTCAAGCGGTTCGGAGTCAAGCTGTTCCGTACGATGAATTATCTTCCGACCTTAACCTCCGCCGTTGCGGCGTCCACGGTCTGGATCTGGCTGCTCCATCCGGAGTTCGGCCTGGTGAACAACCTGCTCAGCTACGTGGGAATTACCGGTCCGGCTTGGCTCGCTCAGACGGAGACCGCAATGTTCTCCATTATTATGGTGACGTTATGGCAGTCGGTCGGCTCCAATATGATCATTTATATCGCCGGCCTGCAAGGCGTGCCGGATTACTTGTACGAATCCGCCAAGCTGGACGGAGCAACCGCATTTGCGCGGTTCCGTTATATTACTTGGCCGCAGCTTCGCCCAACAACCTTCCTTGTCAGCACGATGGCGATTATCGGGGCGCTGCAGCTGTTCGACCAGGCCTTTGTCTTGACGCAAGGCGGTCCGGGCAACGTAACCAAGACGCCGGTATATCTCATTTATAACCAGGGCTTCAACCAGCTCAAGATGGGTTACGCGTCTGCCCAAGCGTTTGTGCTGGCCGTGGCGATTCTGATCTTTTCTTTCATTAACATGCGCATTAATAAATCCGAAGAACCGATTGTGTAAGGAGGCACGCAAATGGCACAGCCTATTGTCAAATCCATTGCAGTACGCGCACCCAAGCCGCCTTCTTATACTCTCAAAAGGGTTCTGGTCGGCGTGTTGTTCTACTCGGTTGCGATAGCTATAGCGGCAGCAATGTTCTTGCCGTTTTTCTGGAGTCTGATTACTTCGTTTAAACCAAGCAACGAGATCTTCTCGGTGCCGATCAAGTGGATTCCGTCCAAGCTTACGTTAGAGCATTACCGGTCGGCGTTTACGACCGTACCGTTCGCGGGATATTTCGCAAACTCCTTTATCCTGGCCGCAGCGGGCGTTTTGTGCAACCTGTTCTTTGGGTCCATCAGCGGCTACGCCTTCGCCAAGCTGAACTTCAAGCTGAATAAACCGCTGTTCCGCATACTGCTGGCGGCGATGATGATTCCGGGAATCGTGACGATGATTCCAAGCTTCTACGTATTGAAGCATTTCCCGCTGATTGGCGGCAATGACATCCTTGGAGCCGGAGGCAACGGCTTCCTGAACTCCTTCTGGGGAATTATTCTGCCGGGTGCGTCCGGATCGTTTGCGGTCTTCTTCATGCGGCAGTTCTTCCTGACGCTGCCTTCCGACATGATGGAGATGGCGCGGATCGAAGGCGCCGGCGAGTTCCGCATCTTCTGGAATATTTACCTGCCGCTGACGAAGCCGGCGCTGGCAACCCTTTCGATCTTTACCTTCCAGGCGGGCTGGAACAGCTTCCTGTGGCCGATGATCGTCTTGAATGATCCGGCAAAAGCAACGATACAGATGGGACTGCAGGCGTTCTCGTTCAACCATCAGACCGATTTCGGTCCTATGATGGCCGGTGCGCTGATCGCGATTCTGCCGATTCTCGTCTTGTTCCTCCTGCTCCAGAAGTATTTCGTACAGGGCATTGCCTTTACGGGAACGAAAGGCTGATCGCATTGAATCGCAACAAACGATATTTATGGCTGGCCGTCGCTTCGGCAGTCATCCTTATAGCGTTGGTCTGGTCATTGGTCTGGAAGGATAGGCCGGCAGCAACCTCCGTCATTTGGCAGGAACGGGCGGAAGAAGCGCAGCTTGAACTGACCAAGTCCTTCTGGGACGACAAGCGCGGGCTCTACAACAATGCCGCGCCGTGTATTGCCCAGCTATGCACCGATCCGTTTAACTATTGGTGGCTGGCGCATGCGGTGGATGCGCTGGTCGACGGCTACGAGCGCAGCGGCGATGAACGGTACGCGGAGCAGATCGCCAAGCTGCATCAAGGTCTGCTCGATCGCAACGCCGGCGTGATGATTAACGATTATTACGATGATATGGAATGGATGGCGTTAGCCTGGCTGAGAGCTTACGATGCCACCAAGGACGAGAAGTATAAGCAGGCAGCGCTTGAACTGTGGGAAGAGATTAAAGGCGGCTGGAACGGGGAGATGGGCGGCGGCATCGCTTGGCGCAAGGAGCAGCTCGATTACAAGAATACGCCGGCGAATGCTCCTGCGGCTATTTTGGCGGCGCGGCTGTACGGCCATTTCCATAACGGGGAAGATCTGGCCTGGGCGAAAAAAATTTACGATTGGCAAAAAGAGACGCTTGTGGATCCGGATACCGGTCTCGTATGGGACGGAATCAACCGGACGGGCGACGGCAATATCGACAAGGAATGGAGATTCACGTATGGCCAAGGCGTGTTTATCGGGGCCGGCGTTGAACTATTCCGGGCAACGGAGGATAAGGCTTATCTGGAGGATGCCCGCCGGACGGCGGCTCATCTGAAGGAAGCGTTCCTGTCTCCCGCAACCGGGATGCTTCCATCGGAAGGCGACGGCGACGGGGGCTTGTTCAAAGGCGTATTAATCCGCTATTTGGGAGAACTGATTGCCGCTGATCCGGATGGGCCGGAGCGTAACGAATGGGTTGGCATGCTTGAGACCAACGCGAACAGCTTATGGGAATACGGCAAAGCGGAAGACAAAGCGGTATTCAGCAATTCATGGGCCGAAGCGCCGGATGCCATCGTGCAGTTAAGCACGGAACTAAGCGGAATAATGCTGCTCGAGCAGATGGCCGTATTGGAGAAAAACGGACAATTACAGTAGGCAGAGGATACGGGGAGAGTGAGAGCAATGGTGTGGGCGGCAAGAGCGGAAGAGGCGCAGCAGGCATTGGAGCAATTGTATTGGAATCCTTCCATTAACATGTACGATATCGAAATTCCGTGCCCGGACGGCGCTTGCAATACGATTTTTCATTACTGGTGGATGGCGCATGCCGTAGATGCATTGGCGGATGGACTGAACCGCACGGGAAGCGACTTCTACCGGGAACGGCTGGAGTCTTTCTACGAAGGCATATTGAGCCGCAACAACGGCGAATGGCCCAATGAGCTGTACGACGACATGGAATGGATGGCGATCGCTTGGCTGCGGGCTTATCAGGCGACCGGCGTAGAGAAATACAAAGGTGCGGCCCTTCTCTTGTGGGAGGATATCCAGACCGGCTGGAACGAGCATGCGGGAGGCGGAATCGCTTGGCAGAAGCCACAGCTCGATTACAAGAATACCCCTGCCAACGCGCCTGCCGTTATTTTGGCGGCAAGACTGTATCAGGCATTTGGCCGCGAAGAGGATCTGGCGTGGGCTCACAAGATCTATAATTGGCTGAAGGCAAGCCTTGTGGATCCGGAGACCGGTTTTGTCTGGGACGGCATGAACCGGACCGGCGACGGATCGATTGATAAGGACTGGAAATTCACTTACTGCCAAGGCGTTTATATTGGCGCTGCGGTAGAGCTGTACCGGATTACGGGCGATTCGGCTTATTTGCGCGACGCGGAGCGCACGGCGAAGGCTGCGGCAGACGAGCTGCTTCAAGGCGGTTTATGGCCGGATGAAGGCGATGGAGACGGCGGCTTGTTCAAGGGCATTCTGATCCGCTATCTGGGCGAGCTGGCTTCCGTATCGGAGGAGCGGGCAGAGCTGTCGGCGCTGCTGGAACAGCAGGGCCAAGCCTTGTGGACGCGTGGCGCTGATCCTGCGCGCAAGGTATTCAGCACCTTCTGGAGCGTTCAGCCGGAAGAGCGCGTTACGCTTAGCACGCAGCTTAGCGGCATAATGCTGCTGGAACAGCTGGCAGTGCTGGAGAAGCGCGGTCTGACAAGCACGGCATTATCCGAGGAGGTACAGTCCTAATGGCGATGGCGGCACAAGGAATTTGGGCAGAACGCGCGGCAATCGCGCAGGAGGATTTTCGCCGTCTGTTCTGGAATGAACAGCGCGGCGTAATGGATCAGGTGGTGCCCTGCAACGGCACTTGCAATGATCACTGGATTTATTGGTGGCATGCGCATGTGGTAGACGTATTGGTAGACTCCCTGGAGCGCACGAAGTCGGAAGAGGATGAGGCTCTGCTGGAGCGGGCATTCCGCGGGGCAAAGAAATGGAACGGCGATACGCTGCTTCATAATTACTACGACGATATGGAATGGATGGCGCTTGCGCTGCTCAGAGCTTATAGTACGACAGGGAAATCGTTCTACAAGGAAGGCGCTCTTGAGCTGTGGGAAGATATCAAGACCGCATGGAACGATCATATGGGCGGCGGCATGGCGTGGAAGAAGGATCAACTGGACTACAAAAACACGCCAGCGAATGCTCCGGCCTCCATTCTGGCTGCGCGCATTTATCAGTTGAACCGCCGCGAAGAAGACTTGGAATGGGCGAAGCGGATCTACCAATTCAATAAGGAACGGCTTGTTGACCCGGAGACCGGCTTCGTCTGGGACGGCATGAACCGGCTGGGCGACGGCAAGATCGATTACGATTGGAAATATACGTATTGCCAAGGCGTCTTTATCGGAGCCGGCATTGAGCTGTACAACTGCACGGGGGAGGAGAGCTATCTCATTGATGCTCAGAGAACCGCAGGGGCAACCGTCCAGGAGCTGGTCGATCCGGAGACGGGCATGCTGCCGCGCGAGGGGAATGACGACTGCGGCCTGTTCAAAGGCATTCTGATCCGTTATCTGGTTAACCTCATTCGTATTCAGCCCGATTTGTCGCTGCCATGGGTCAATCTGATCCGGCATAACGCGGTCTCCTTGTGGGAGCGGGGACGTTCGGAAGCCGGCTTGTTCAGCTTATCCTGGGCAGGAGAGCCGGAGCCGGAAGTTCAACTGAGCGGCCAGCTGAGCGGCGTGATGCTTCTTGAGGCGATGGCGGAGCTGGAAAGAGACGGCTTCCTCGCGCCTAGGTAGTGGGCGGCTTCCTCGCGCCTAGGTAGTGGGCGGCTTGTTCTGACGGTACAGCATCCGGAACTGCTTAGGCGTCTTGCCGGTTCGCTTGTGGAAGCAGCGGACGAAATACGGGAAGGAGCCAAAGCCGGTATCCTCCGCAATGGCTCCGACAGGATCGTTGGTGTGAATAAGCAGCCGTTTGGCTTGTTCGATCCGGTATTGGGTGACATAGTCAAGCGGCGTGCAGCCAAACGTTCTTTTCATGCACAAGGCGATATAGTTGGCGTGAAAATGCAGCTCCTCCGCCATCCGCTTATAGCTTAGCGGGTCACGGTAATGCTTGCGCAAATAAAGGGCGGCATCCTCGGCCAGCTGCAGATGGGAGCTTTGCGTTGTCTCTCCCTTGCTGTCCTCCTGAAGCTTAAGGAGAATCGCGTGGAACAGCTGCTGCTCCTGCCAGCGGGAGTTACCGGCCGGATTTTCATACAGGTGAAGAAGCTCGCGGAACAGCTCTTCTCCTCTTCCGAGGCTTTGTACCGGGCCGGAGCGCGGCAGATAGAAGGAGAAGTATTCAATAGGCGGATAAAGAGGCTCTTGCTCAGGCGGCAAGGGTTCTTTGTCGTAAGGCTCGGGATGCCACTGTCCGGTCGTCTGGAAATGCAGCCAGTAGAAGTGAGTCTCTTCCCTGCAAGGGATGACGGTATGATGGTCCAGATCCGGGCGCAATATGCCGAAAGAACCGGCCGGCAAGGTGAGCTCGTTCTCCCCTTCGGCCAGATACAGGCATCCTTCGGTTACGAAGAGCAGATCAAACACGCCGATGCTGCTGCGGTCGGGATGCTTTCTGCCCGGCTGGTACGTATCTTCCCCGATTTGAACAAAGTGGGGCATAGGCGGACATTCAAAATGAAACATTATCAGAATCCTCCGATTGAACAGGAATGAATCCAGTATAAGTAATTACGGGAGCTTTGTAAACATGCCTTCGAATCTATTAAGTTGTAATCGGACAAATAGTAGTTGCGATTGTCTATCCAGCCCGAGGCCGGTCTAATGGTATATTCGAAGCAGACGAATGGGAGGGAGCTTAACCATGAAAAGTATCTTTGAGGCTTTGCCGCTCGGCAGCATTCAAGCGGAAGGATGGCTGTACAACCAGCTTCGGATTCAGGCAGACGGATTAACGGGACATCTGGAGGAGCATTGGCCGGACGTTGGCCCGGATAACGGATGGATTGGCGGCAACGGCGAAAGCTGGGAGCGTGGTCCGTATTATTTGGACGGATTGCTGCCGCTTGCGTATATTTTGAACGATGAGACATTGATCGCGAAGGCAAACCGCTGGGTGGAATGGGCGCTGAACAGCCAGCAGGAGAGCGGCATGTTTGGTCCGGCGCGAATCGAGACGGTCAATAATGACGTAAGCAAGGAGCAGGATTGGTGGCATTACATGATCATGCTCAAGGTCTTTACGCAATACGAGGAAGCGACCGGCGATGCGCGGGTTATTCCGTTCCTGACGAGATTCGCGGATTACGTAGCCGGGCAGATTGAGGAGCAGCCGCTGCAGGGATGGGCCAAAGCGCGCGGCGCGGAGCTGCTTCTCTGCCTCATCTGGCTGTATAAGCGCACCGGCAAGGAAGAACTGCTGAAGCTGGCTTCCATCGTGAAGGAGCAGACAACGGACTGGACCGATATCTTTTACGATTTTCCGTTCTGGCGGAAGGTCGAGCAGTGGGATTGGAGAACGCATGTCGTTAATGTGGCGATGGGATTCAAGATGCCGGGCGTGCTCTACGAGCTGACCGAGGACAGCCATGAGCTGGAGGCGGTGTACCGCGGAATCGAAAGCCTGATGACTTATCACGGACAGGCGCATGGCATGTTCTCCGGCGACGAATGGCTGTCTGGCACGCATCCAAGCCAAGGCGTGGAATTATGCGCGGTAGTGGAATACATGTTCACGCTGGAGCAGTTGATACGGATTTTCGGAGACGGCAAATTTGCCGACGTATTGGAAAAGGTAGCCTTTAACGCTTTGCCTGCCGCCATTTCGGCTGATTGGACCTCCCATCAATACGATCAGCAGGTGAATCAGATTATTTGCAACGTGGCCCCACGCGCATGGAGCAACGGTCCATATGCCAACGTCTTTGGCCTGGAGCCGAATTTCGGCTGCTGTACGGCCAACATGCACCAGGGCTGGCCTAAGCTGGTTTCCCATTTGTGGATGAAAGACCATGAGGGAGGGTTAGCTGCCGTTTCCTATGCTCCATGTCTTGTTCGTACGAAGGTCGCGGGCGGCGTGCAAGCCGAGCTTCGGGTATCCGGGGAGTATCCGTTCCGGGAGCGGGTAAAAGTAGAGCTTCAGCTGGAGCGTTCGGCTAGCTTTGCGGTACGGCTGCGTATTCCGGGCTGGTGCGAATCGCCGGTCATTACGGTAAACGGAACCGCTGCAGCGCTTGAGATCGAGCAAGGTTATGCGGCCATTCACCGCGAATGGCAGACGGGGGACCGCATTGAGCTGTTGCTTCCGATGGAGCCGAAGACCGTCTCCCGCAATTTGTATGCCGTAAGCGTAGAACGCGGACCTCTTGTTTATGCCCTTCCCGTGGAAGAGAGCTGGCAGCTGCTGCGGAAGCGCGAACGGTTCCATGATTATGAGGTGTACCCGGCTTCCCCGTGGAAATACGGCTTGCTGGCGGATACCACGTTCAAGGCGGTTGCAAGCAGCGAGGAAATTCCATACCAGCCGTTCCTGGCCGTAGAGTCTCCCGTTAAGCTCGCCGTATTGGGCCAGCTGGTGCCGGATTGGAAAATGGAGGGCAATAATGCAGGAACTCCGCCAATCGCACCGAATACAGATGATCAGCCGGTCACCGAGCTTGTACTTGTTCCGTATGGCGGAGCAAAGCTTCGGATCGGGGAATTCCCGTTAATCGGCGAACGAAAGACATCAAGAACACGATAATACGGAAACTAACAGACGAGGTGTAAGAAGAATGACGGTAAATCAAGCAAACGAAGGATTTTTCCACGGCGAACGCGCGATTTGGCTGCGTTTTGGACCGTACGAGGCTGCGCTTCTTCCTGAGATTGGCGGCAACCTGATTGCTTTTCGGGATGTAGAGAAGGAATACAGCTTCCTGCATGAACCAACGCCCGAGGAGATGGAGAGCTTCAAGGCAAGGCCGATGATCCACGGCATCCCCGTGCTGTTCCCGCCGAACCGCTATGAGGACGGCAAATTCCCTTGGAAGGGGAAAGTTCATCAATTCGAGGTCAATGAACCGGCAACGGGCAACCATCTTCATGGCTTCCTTTATCAGACTCCATGGCAGGTTGAAGACTTCGGCGTTAACAAAACGGAGAGCTATGTGGTCGTATCGGTTCAGGTGAATGAGAACCATCCTTCTTATGCCAGCTTCCCGTTTAACTATACGATTCGTCTCCGTTACTCGTTAAGCGAGAACGGCCTGCTGCAGCAAGTGACGGTCCGCAATGACGGCGAAGAGGCAATGCCTTGCCTGCTCGCTTTCCATACTTCGGTGAACGCGCCGTTTGTGCCGGGCGGAGAGGCTAAGGATTACCGCATCCATATGACGCTTGGAGAGCGTTGGGAGCTGAACGAGCGGATGCTGCCGACGAAGCAGTATCAGCCTCTGAAGGAAGAAGAGCAGCTTATGCGCGACAGCGGCGTATATCCTTTCTTCGAAGCGATGGATAACCACTATACGGCTCGCCCGCAGAACGGACGCAACCGGATGGAGCTGACAGATACCAAAGCGGGCGTTAAGCTTGTCTATGATGTAGGCACCTCCTACAAGCAGTGGATGATCTGGAATAACAATGCGACGGAGGGCTTCTTCTGTCCGGAGCCGCAGATCAATCTGGTGAATGCTCCCAATGTGGATCTGCCAGCGGATGAAATCGGTCTCCTAAGCCTGGCTGCTGGGGAAATCTTTGAGGAATCCAGCCGGCTTTATGTTGTAAAAGGCTAATAGCGCGTGGAGCTGCCCCTCGTCATCTTCGGATGATGAGGGGCAGCTTTTTGCCTATCGCCAAATCGCCAAATCGCCTGATCCGCCTGACTGCTAACGAAACTACGTAACGCTATTCGCTTCAAAACGAGGACTTTGTAATTGTAACGAAACTACATATCGTTATTGACGGTGTATTGGTGCAATTTGACCGTCAAAGTGCCAAATAGCGATATACAGTTTCGTTAGAACTGGCGAGAGGATGTTTTCCGCGTTCTAACGCTCTGTAGTTTCGTTAGCGGGGAAAAGCGCAACTTCATCCGTCTTCCCGCGTTAACATTTAGTGGAAACAGGATGTGATTTACAACAATCCGTGATCGAAAGTTGAGGGGACGTTATGGGAATCTTTTTTATCATTGCGTTTGTCATTATGCTGCTGGCCGTGCTCAATATAGACGGGAAAATAAAGAAGCATTTGGAGAATCAGAAGCTTATAATCGAGAAGCTTGATCTTCTGCTCCATTCCCAAACCAATAAAGACTCCGAATAAAGGGGGAGATATGCATCACAATGCCGTCATGCACCATAGAATCTCCATGTACGGGGAGCCCTGCCCCAAATGCGGTAAGCCGTTGCGCACGCCGCAAGCAAAAATGTGCGCTGCATGCGGCGAAAAGGTTCATCCCGCGCGATGGCCTGATTTCATTTGATAGACTTGGTCATGAGAACATGAGGGATGCCATCCTCCATGAATTCAGCCGATGCTCCCTCATAGCCAAGCTTCTCATAGAATCCTTTCGCATGCGTTTGTCCATGCAGCTTAACTTTAGGGAGCCCCTTCTCGAGCGCGATTTCCTCCAATGCGGCGATGATTTGCCGGCCAATCCCGAATTTACGGTAAGGCTCTAATAGGCAAATACGCTCTAGCTTGCCCATTCCTTCGACCGTGCGGATCCTTCCCGTACCAACCGCTTCCCCATCATAATAGGCCAGAATATGCTCGCATTTTCCGTCCAACCGATCAAATTCGTCAAATTCATCGGCAAGAGATACTCCTTGTTCTTCAACAAACACTTTCCTTCTGATCGAAAATGCGCTCTCGAGCTCCTCGGGTGTTGCAATTTTTGTTGGGTTCATACGTTCCCCAGCCTTTCCGGATTTATTTTTATGGCGATTATCGTCATAATGAATAACAGCGATAAATGCAGTATATATAAAATTATTATTGCTGTAAATGCAACAAAATTTAATGGCTGGCAGGTGACAACATGAGGGAGATACTTCGTGAGGTTGGCATGATCGCGAGGGCATTAGATTCCATAAGCAATATCGAGTTCAAGGAGCTTGAGCTTACCAAAGGACAATACCTGTATCTGGTTCGCATCTTTGAGCATCCGGGAATTATTCAGGAGAAGCTGGCGGAAATGATAAAGGTAGACCGGACGACGGCTGCGCGTGCGATCCAGAAGCTTGAGATTCAAGGCTTTATCGAGAAGAAAGACGATGAATCAAACAAGAAGATCAAAAGGCTGTTTACAACGGAGAAAGGCAAGTTGGCTTATCCTTTTTTGAAGCGGGAAGGGGATCATTCGAATTCTGTGGCACTGGCGGGAATAACGGAAGCGGAAGCGGAAACGCTTTTCCAATTGCTGCAAAGGGTCAGGAAAAATATTGAGGTCGAGTGGGACTCCGTGAAAAAGGGGAATAAAAGAGACTACTAAGAGAAGGCAGCCGTCATGAATGACCGGCTGCCGGGTAGGAATAGGCCCGTTCAACTTTACAGATTTTAACGTTGTAGCTCTCATACCAGGCCTGCTTGCCTTTCTCCTGGGCAACCTGGTGCAGCCCGTTCTGCCTCCAGTTTTGAATCGCCTCCAGGCTTTCCCAATAGGAAATCGTAATGCCTGCTCCCGAGGCATCCCTCACGCTCTCCACGGACAGGAATCCAGGCTGCTTTGCGGCAAGCTCCTCCATTTTGTCGGACATAGCGCCGTATCCATGATCCCCGTCCGTCCGTTGACTCGAAAAAATAACCGCATAACAAGTGTCCATTACCATGTTTATCAGGCTCCTTTCTGCATTAATTAGACTATACTATTGATTGTAAGATAAATAAAATGAATGATAATAATGCTAAACATGAAAGAGTTTCATTTAAGGCGGGACAACGATGAATATAGAAAAGTACCGGATTTTTAGCAAGGTCGTTGAGGTGGGAAGTTTAACAAAGGCGGGGGAGCTCTTGAATCTGACGCAATCGGCGATCAGTCACGCGGTTTCCAGCTTGGAGAACGAGCTTGGCTTGAGTCTGCTTATAAGAAACAGGGCGGGAATTCAGCTTACGAACAACGGTGAACGTCTGATCCATCCGATCAGAGAAATTCTTCGCGCGAATGATATTTTGAACCAAGAGGTAGCCGCTATAAAAGGAATCGAGATCGGAACGGTTAAGATCGCGACCTTCACTAGCGTTTCAATACAATGGCTGCCGCAAATCATGAAGCAATTTCAGAATCTGTATCCTCAAATCGAAGTGAAGCTGCTGGACGGCAACTATGATGAGATCGAGGAGTGGATCGCGAATGGATCGGCCGATTTTGGCTTTGTTAATCTCCCAGCCCGCAAAGCATTTGATGTAGTACCGCTTCATCAGGATAGGATGATGTGCGTAATGAATGCCGGGCATCCTTTCAGTCATCGGAAGGCTGTCAGCTTGGAGCTGATTATGGAGGAGCCTTTTATTATGCCGGTTGCAGGCTGCGACACGGATGTACAACGAATCTTTTCGCAGAACAAATGCAAGCCGCAAATTAAATACGAGTTGGAGGATGACCATGCCATCATTGCAATGGTGCAAAGCAATCTTGGGATCAGCATTCTTCCCGAAATGATATTGACGCATCTTCCGGACAACGTCTGCTGCCGTCCGCTGGAAAGCGAGCATTTCCGCCATATTGGCCTTGCCGCAAGGTCTTTTAAGAATGTCTCCCCGGCAGCAAGAAAGTTGATGGAATGGATTAGAACTTGGATGGCGTCCCGATAAACTTATAGTTACACAAAATCTGAAACAAAAACAAAATTATATTTTGTTACAAATAAACTAGACAAAAATTTCAAATGGCGCTAATCTGATTGTAAGAAACATAATCGATACAGAGGAAGAAGGGACTTTGCGTTGTTAGAATTAACGATAGACGAGCCCGATCGTCTCGTAAAGGTTGCGCATGCTCTTAGTACACATACCAGAATCGGCATCATAAAGCTGCTGCTTGCCAAGCCAAACCTGAATATTATTGAAATTGCGGAAGCACTCGATATTCCAGTCTCCACGGCGGCTACCAATGTGAAGGTGCTCGAAGAGGCAGAGCTTATTCTGACCGAGCTTCAGCCTGCATCGCGCGGGGCCATGAAGGTGTGCAGCCGGAATTTCGACGATGTGCGCATGATCCTTAATCCGATTGCTTACTATCATAATACGAGCAAGGCGGTAGAAGTCGAAATGCCGATCGGCCATTTCATTAACTTCGACATCCAGCCAACCTGCGGGATGGCGAATACGACCGGCATGCTCTTTATTGAGGATGAACCGGAAAACTTCTATCATCCGGACAGCCGGACGGCCGAGATTATCTGGTTCCGCAAGGGCTGGATCGAATACCGGTTTCCAAAGAAGCTGCCGGCGGGCGCTAAGGTGAAATCGCTCGAGTTCTCTCTTGAGCTATGCTCGGAAGCGCCGAACTATAATAACGATTGGCCTTCCGAAATTACGGTATGGGTAAATGATAGGGAGATTGGCTCCTGGATTTCGCCCGGCGATTTCGGCGACCACCGGGGCAAGCTCAATCCGCCTTGGTGGAATGACTCCAGCACCCAGCACGGACTGCTCAAAACCTGGGCGATCGAAGAAAGCCGCAGCACCATCGATAACGAGAAAAGCTCCTCGACAACGCTTCGGGATCTGCAGATGGACCAGAAGCCGTTTATTACATTCCGGATCGGACTCAAGCCGGATGCCAAGCATCAGGGCGGCATGAATTTGTTTGGCAAATCGTTTGGCGATTACGCGCAGGGAATAATTATGCGCATGCAATACGAATAGCGTCCAATTGTTCCAGATGTTTTGTTAGCAAAAAAGCATCTGGAACTTTTTTGTTGAATGATACAGTTTTATTGAAAGAAAGCGTTGACATTACGATATGTCGCATGTATATTTTGTTTATAAACAAATAAGTTGAAACAAAATAAAAAATATGTCGGTATGCACGAGCCTATGGAAGGAACGCTAGCGGGGGTCGTTTGAACTGTACATAAGGGTCATGGCTTATTTGTTTTAAGCGCAGGGAATCATATCGTTCATTCATTATGAAGGGGGAAGTAACAGATGGCGAAATGGAGAAGCGGTAAAATTTGGATGGCTGCAATGCTTTGTCTCATTATCGTACTAGCAGGCTGCAGCTCCAATAACGGCGGCAGCAAGGAAAGCTCCAATAACGGCAAGAACAACAGCAACGCGGCAGCACAGGAATCTTCGAATACGGGAGCGGCGGCAGAAGGAACGGATGCCGGAGCCGACGCGAAATCGAGCATCGAATTTATGGGCTGGGGCGGAGACACGGAGAAAGCCGTCTTCCAAAAGCTGATTGATGCTTATATGAAGAAGTATCCGAACAAAAAGGTAAAATACACGGTTGTACCTCCAGGCGAGTATTACCAAAAGCTCGATACTCTGATCGCGGCTAAGAAAACACCGGATGTGTTCTACGCAGGCGGCGCGAACTTCAACAAGCTCGTAAGCAGCGGCGTGCTGATGAACCTTCAGAAGTTGCTGGACACAAGCAGTCTGGTTGATCAAAGCAACGTATGGCCTGCTGCTCTGGACCGCTACCGTTATGACGGTACAACTTCCGGCAAAGGCGACATCTACGGTCTTCCGAAAGACGTTGGCCCTTGGGCGCTTGCTTATAACAAAGATCTGTTCGACAAAGCCGGTCTTCCTTATCCTAGCGCAAAAGCCGGCGAATACACGTGGGACGATATGATTGCCGACGCGAAGAAGCTGACGGTTGCTAATGAACGCGGCAAGATCGATACCTTTGGCGTTGCCGCATACTCCACCGAATCTGCCGTATGGGCAAACGGAGGAGACTGGACAGACGGCAATGGCAAGATCACGATTGATACTCCTGAGTTTGCGCAAGCCATGCAATTTGTAGCTGACCTTAGCCTTGTTAACAAAGTAAGTCCTTCCAAGGATGATGAAAAAGCGCAAAACGGTTATTCGCGTTTCGTAGCGGGTAAAGTGGCGATGTTCCCGATGGGCCCATGGGATCAACCGGGCTTCTGGGATCTGCCTTTCAACTGGGATATCGCGGCATGGCCAGCTAGCCCGAATACAGGCAAAACCGCAACATGGCTTGGATCGCTTGGCTTTGTCGTATCGGCTAAAACCGAGTTCCCTGATGACGCCTTCCGTCTTGCGGCATACCTCAGCCTTGACCAAGACTCGCAAAGACAAAACTATCAGCTTGGCCAAGCGGTTCCGAACCTGATGGATATGGCTAAAGGCGAATTTATGCAAATGGACAAAAAACCGGAGAGCCGCCAAGTATTCCTTGATATTATCTCCGATTACGGCCGTCCTCCAATTGAAAACAGCTCGAAAAACACAAAATGGCTGGATACGTTCTGGCAGGACGCAAGCGCGGTCTGGACCGGCAAGCAAAGCGCGGCCGACTTCGTGAAAGCGGAGCAGCCGAAGCTTCAAAAACTGTACGACGAAGGCAACAAGTAAGCAGGTTGAACTTGCTGGAGTACGCGGGGGAAAGACAATCGCATGAAGCGATGTGTCTTTGCCCCTCTCATCTTCGGCCAGGGAGGATTATTAATGAAGAAAACAATTACCGGATACCGGCGCAAGGAAATTATCTGGTCCCTCATATTTGTCACGCCGCCCGTGCTTGGATTTCTGATCTTTGGACTGGCGCCGCTCTTAACTTCGTTTGGTCTCAGCTTTATGACCTGGGATATGTTAACCCCTTCGAAAATTGTCGGCTTCGATAATTTTCATTATATGTTTAATGACGAGAAATTTTATAAGTCGCTATACAACACCTTCTTCCTGCTGCTCGGCATTCCGCTAGGCATGGTCATCTCGATGATTCTGGCTATTATGATGAACCGCAAGCTGGCAGGCATCTCGATTTTCCGGACGATTTATTACATTCCCGTCATCTCGCCGATTATTGCGGTATCCCTCTTATGGCAGTGGATGCTTAATTATGATTACGGCCTGGTTAACGAGTTTATTTGGAAAGTCTTCGGAACGCAAGGCCCGAATTGGCTGGGCGATCCGAATTGGGTAAAACCATCCTTCATTATTATGGGATTATGGGGCGGCGTAGGGGGTACGATGGTGTTGTATCTGGCCGGTCTCCAAGGCATTTCATCTTCCTATTACGAAGCAGCAGAAGTTGACGGGGCTACCCGTTGGCATCAATTCAGGCATATTACGCTTCCGCTTTTGTCGCCGATTCACTTCTATGTTGTCGTTATGGGCATTATCGGAACGTTCCAGTCCTTTAGCCAAATGTACATTCTGGCTGCAGACGGCGGACCCGAATACAGCGGCGCGACAATCGTGTACTACATTTTCCAAGAAGCGTTCAAATATTTCAACATGGGTTACGCAAGTTCGGTTGCCTGGGTGCTTGGCATCCTTATATTCATCATTACGTTGGTACAGTTCCGCTTGTCCAAGCGGTGGGTGTACCAGGATTAGGAGGCCTTTAAGCAATGGCTAATCAACGCCGTCTTATCAATACCTTAATATTCGTGCTGCTGCTTGCGGGATCCGTTATTATGCTGGGCCCGCTCGTATGGACAGTGTCGACTTCATTAAAAACGCAGCAGCATGTGTTCGACGTGCCACCGCAATGGATTCCGGAACCGCTCACTTGGCTCAACTATAAGGATGTCTGGTCGAAGGCGCCCCTATTATACGGATTCATGAACAGCGCAATCGTTGTCGTGTGCGTGCTGACTGTCGGTTTGTTTGTGGCAGCAATGGCCGCTTACGCATTCTCCAAGTTCGAGTTTCCGTTCAAGGAATGGATCTTTATGGCGCTGCTTGGCACCATGATGATTCCTTATTCGGTTGTTATGATCCCGCAATATATCGGCTTTTCGGAGCTTGGGTGGGTGGATACGCTTGCGCCGCTTATCGTTCCGGGCCTGTTCGGCAATATCGTAACGATCTTCTTCTTCCGGCAGTTTATGCAGGGCTCTATACCGAATGATCTGATCGATGCGGCCAAAATCGACGGCTGCGGCTATTTCCGCACCTTTACGACCGTTGCGCTTCCGATTGCGAAGCCGGCGATTGCCGCGCAAGCAGCGCTTGGTTTTATGGGCATCTGGAATGATTTTATGGGTCCGCTCATTTACCTGCATACGCCAGAACGCCAAACGATTCAAGTGCTTATCGCAAGCATGCAGTCCAACTATATTTCCACCTCGAATTACCCGTCCCTGATGGCGGCGTCGATTGTTGCGCTTGTGCCGGTTGTTATCGTGTTCTTTATGGCGCAGCGTTACTTCATCGAATCGATGGCGATCAGCGGTATTAAGGGGTAAAGGCATGAGCGGATGGCAAATGAAACGGTCCTTGATCGGCATTGGCATCGCGGTCGTACTCGCAGCAGGCGGAGGGGGGATATGGTTGCTTACGCAAAAGCAGGATGAGCAGGGACAAGCAAGAGAGGCTATTACGATGGACCGGACCTATCAGAATCCGATGACGCTGGACCAGGAATGGGAGGATTACGGCATCGGCGATCCTTACGTGCTGCGCCACAACGGCAAATATTATTTGTACTGCAGCACGAAGGACTGGCGGGTTGGCATAAAAGCGTGGAGCTCCGACGATCTGGTGAATTGGAGCTACGAAGGGCTGGTAACGGAGGAGCCGGTAAGCGAAGGCGCTTATGCGCCGGAGGTGGTGTATTGGAACGGTTCCTTCTATATGTATACGTCTCCCGCGGGCAAAGGGCATTACGTGCTGCAAAGCGACAGTCCCACGGGACCGTTCAAGGTAAAAACCGATAATCTCGGCCTGACGATTGACGGCTCCGTCTTTATCGACGATGACGCCAAATGGTATTTCACCCATGCGGAATCCGGCGGCATTATGGCCAGCAGCATGAGCGATCCTTATACGATCGAAGCAGGCGATAAGCTGAACACGTCATTGGGACATTGGACGGAAGGCTCGATGATTATTAAGCGGGAAGGCAGATATTTTATTACGTATACCGGCAATCACGTATTCTCCAAGGGTTATCGCGTTAATTACGCGGTAGGGCATGAGTCGCCGACGGGCTTGTATACGATTCCCGAGAATAATCCGCTTATCATCTCGACGGACAAGGATTTTAACGGACTTGGACATAGCGCAACGGTGCTTGGCCCGGACATGGATTCCTATTATATCGTCTATCACAATCTGGTCGGCAGCTCGGCCGAAGGACCTCCGGTAAGGAAGCTTAACATGGATCGTCTGACGTTTAACGGAGATAAAATGACGGTGCTTGGCCCAACGCATGATGCTCCGGTTCCGGCTCCCGCGCTTCCGGCGTTCCGCGATCCGCTTGGCGGCAGTCCAAGCGCGGATAAATGGCAATCTGCCGAAATCTCCGGGGCGGATGCGGCCTGGGTGACTACGATGCCAACCGGGGATCGGTTTACGGCGGAATACAACGTAGCGCTTGGCAGCGAGAGCGGTGAATTGGAGACGATCTTCTCTTATGCAAGCGCGGATGATTATCGCAGCATTCGGATCAATCCGTCAGACCATTCCATTTCGTTAAGGGATGCGGCGGCGGATAAAGAAATCCAGAAGGCCTCTTTGCCTGAGGGCATGGACTTCTCCAAGCTGCATACCGTTCGGGTGGAAGCGGACCAAAGCGGAACAAGAGCGTATTGGGATGGACTTCTGCTCATCGATAATGCGGGGCTCGCGGCAAAAGCCGGCCAAATCGGTTACGCCTGGACGGGAGGCCTGAAGCCGGAGCTGCAGTACACGGCATTCTCGAATGAAGCGGGCGGCAGCAGCGACAACAAAATGATCAAGCAGGTGCCCGGCACGATGGAAGCCGCACATGCCGCAGCGTCCGATAATAATGAAGTCACTCTTCATCATGAAGGAACGCCTGACGGTAGCTACTCGTCCGAACTGATCGGCAAAGCCGCGGAGCTAGCTTTCCCGATATACGTCCGTTCGGACGGGGACTATATGCTGGCTGCGATGGTATCGGATGCTTCCGCGGGTTCTACGCTTGAGGTTGAAGCGGGCGGCGTAAAGCGGTCCGTAAAGCTTAAGCCGGAGCTGTTCGTTACC
This sequence comes from Paenibacillus glycanilyticus, assembly GCF_051200795.1. Classification (NCBI taxonomy): domain Bacteria; kingdom Bacillati; phylum Bacillota; class Bacilli; order Caryophanales; family Paenibacillaceae; genus Paenibacillus; species Paenibacillus glycanilyticus. The sequence goes on along the minus strand of NZ_CP195155.1, from coordinate 5,390,615 downwards.
GAAGACGATTCTTCGGAATGGATGAAGGTTCCGCTAGGAACGTACTCGTTAAAGCAAGGCCTGCAGTGGCTGACGCTTTCCAAAGGAAAAGGAAATCCGGACATCCGGTTCATCGAAACAAGCGAGGCGGCAGCGCCTGAAGCAGAGCAGCAGGTTGCTTTTGACCCGGACTCAACCTTTGGGTATTGGCAGGAAGACGGCGGTACCGTAGGGCTGCAGCTGGCTGGCGATAATTCGATGATTTTCGGCGGGGATGCCCGCTGGACGGACATGGAGGTTGGTGTGGACGTCACACAGGCCGAAGCAGCCGAAGACGAGGCATCTATTCTGCTGCGGACAACGATGGAATCCTCGTTTCGCGATCAGGTTGCCGATTCTTTTATCGGATACGAGCTTACCTTCCGCAACGGCAGAATCATCCTGAAGAAAGTCAGCTACGAAGTGAATCAGGAGCTTACCTCCGGCGTGCTGGAGCTGGGGAACGGTAAAGCCCACCGGATCCGGATTAAGCTGAAGGGACCAAGCATAGAGGTATTCGACGGGGACAATGACGAGCCCGTTCTGTCCTGGACGGACCGGAATGCCTTCCTGCATGGAAGGATCGGACTTCGCGCAAGCTCTTCGGACTGGCAATTCAGTCATATCACGGTCAATACGAAATCATAACATTCATCCATAATTAAACGCAGCACATAAGCGTTACAGGAAGCAGGGAACACGCATGACAACAAAAATGTATATCAAAAACTACCCCCGTCCGCAATTCGTCCGCGAGCAATGGGTCGATTTGAACGGCGAATGGAACTTTGCGTTTGATGATGCCAATACGGGCGAAGCGAATTTGCCGGCTGTATTCAGCAGCGATTTGAAGATTAACGTGCCTTTTACTTACGAAACGCCGGCGAGCGGTATTAACGACGAAAGCCATCATCCTTATGTCTGGTACAACCGTACGCTGGATATTCCGGCCGAAGCAGAGGGCTCGAAAGTGCTTCTGCATTTCCAGGCTGTCGACTATGTCGCGAAGGTATGGATTAACGGTACTTACGTCGGCTCCCATCAAGGCGGCTATGCGGCTTTTTCCTTCGACATTACGCCTTATATCGCCGTTGGCGGGGAGAACCAGCTGACCGTTAAGGTAGAGGACAGCATGGACGCAACGCAGCCGCGCGGCAAGCAGCGCTGGGTGAAGGATAATTTCGAATGCTTCTACGTGCAGACGACAGGGATCTGGCAATCGGTATGGATGGAGTTTGTCGCTCCCGTCCGCGTGGATGCCGTCAAGATTACGCCGGATATCGACAACCGCTCCGTTCGTTTCGAATATCAGGTAGAAGGCGATTACTCGGCTTCGGATATCCGCGTGGAGACCGTCATTAGCTTGAAGGGTAAGCAGGTGAAGCGGATGAGCCTGACGGTAGACCGTCCTTGGCTGCAGCTGGATGCCGACCTCGTTCACGAGGCGAACGGTCCGTGGAAGCATAGCATGTGGTCGCCGCAGCATCCGAATCTGTATGACGTGGAGTTTATTTTGTACAAGGGCGATACCAAGCTGGACCACGTGTATTCGTACTTCGGCATGAGAAAAATCTCGATCGAAAAGGGCCGCATCCTGCTCAACAACGCGCCGCTCTATCAACGTCTTATTCTGGATCAAGGCTACTGGCCGGATAGTCATCTGACGCCCCCGTCGGAAGAAGCGCTGATTGAGGATATCGATCTTATTCTGGAGATGGGCTACAACGGCGTCCGCAAGCATATGAAGGTGGAGGATGCGCGATTCCTGTACTGGTGCGACGTGAAAGGCCTGCTCGTCTGGTCCGAGATGGCCGCAACCTTCGAATTTAACGATAACGCCGTTCATAAGTTTACGAACGAATGGATGGAGGTTGTGCGCCAGCAATACAATCACCCGTCCATCATTACTTGGGTTCCTTTCAACGAATCCTGGGGCGTCATGAATATTAAGAAGGACATGAAGCAGCAGAAGTTTACCGAAGCCATCTATCATTTGACCAAAAGCTTTGACCCCTACCGTCCGGTTATTACGAATGACGGCTGGGAGCATACCGTGTCCGATATTCTGACTCTTCATGACTACGTGGAGACGAAGGAAGAGTTCGAGAAGCGTTACAGCAATAAAGACGAAATTCTGAATAACGAGATTTCGTTTAACCATTGGAAGTATGCTTTTGCGGATGGTTACGAATATCAAGGGCAGCCGGTCATCGTCAGCGAATTTGGCGGCATCGCCTTCCAGACGGAAGCAGGCTGGGGTTACGGCAACCAGGTTGCGTCGGATGAGGCGTTCCTGAACCGCTTCCGCAATATCCATCAAGCGATTAAGGACAGAGATTATATCGTTGGCTACTGCTATACGCAAATTACGGACGTGCAGCAGGAAGTGAACGGAGTGCTTACGGCGGACCGCAAGCCAAAGCTTCCGATCGAGAAGATCCGCGAAGTGAATCTGATGTAACCATAAAAAATAGCGAAGCAGGAAACTCCTGCTTCGCTATTTTTCGTTTAACCTGTTATTTTGCAGAAGCAACCTGCTTCGTATCGTCAGCCGGCGTAACCTTCTTGTTCCATTCCGGCAGCGAAGCGACATATTCATCCGACATGCTGATCAGTCGGTGAGCTCTCGTGAAGGTGTCCTCCGTATCCTGCGGAGTTGTGACCGGACCGCCCGAGATCGGATAGGTGATGCCGTCCGCGTAACCCGAGCCTGGCACAAACGCGCCTTTATCCGTAATGAACGAACCGGTAGGGAGATAGTAACGTTCAGGCAAGATGTTGCTTGTATGGTTCAGCAGATCCTGTCCGAAGTGGACCTGATCTTTAAGCAAGACGCCAATCAAGTTCGAGATGGTCGGGAAAATATCCGATTGTCCGCCAACCTGAGGGAAGACTTGAGGAGTTTGATTCGGCACGGACATAATCAGCGGGATATTCATCATATCCGGCAGCGTATAGTCACGGCCGTAAATTTCCTTCATCAGCTTCTTCTCGTTGTTGTTCAGGGAGTAAATCGGCAGTCCTTGATGATCGCCGTACAGGACGATTACGCTGTTATCCCAGACGCCGTTCTTCTTCAGCTCGTCGATCAATTGGCCAAGCGCGTAATCCGCGTAGTTCTGGGCTTCAATGTAGTCGCCGACAAGCGTGTTTTTATAGCGGTCCGGCAGTTCCATCTTGTATTTGCTTTCCGGAATGCGGAACGGATGATGGCCGGACATGGAAATCAGCTGAACGTAGAACGGCTGGCCGGTCTGCTGCATGCGCGCAAGCTCGTCGGCCGTCTTCGCGTACAGAACTTCGTCGGAAGGACCAAAAGCAACGGGATCCTCCTTGCCAAAGAACCGGTCATCATAATATTTGCCCCAGCCAAGCGCCTTATACAGCTGGTCGCGGTTCCAGAACATAACGTTGTTCGTATGGAAGGTTGCTGTCTGGTAGCCGTTAGCGGCAAAGGCCTTCGGCATGCTTGGCAGCTCCTTGTCAGCATACACCTCGGAAGCCGCGCCGTTAGGCGGCACGTAAAGCGATGTGTTCACGACAAACTCGGCATCCGCCGTATTGCCTTGACCTACTTGCTGGAAGAAATGCGGGAAGTAGAAGTGATCCGCGGCCAGCTTATTCATATTCGGCGTAATTTCTTTGCCGTCGATTTTCAAGTTAATGAGGAAATTCTGGAAGGCCTCAAGCTGTATAACAATAACGTTTTTGCCTTTAGCAGCTTCCCAATAAGCAGGCTGCGCGGGCTGAGCGCTTCCTTTTTCCTGCTCGACCATAGCCGGGGTTACTTCCTCCGCGTTAATCGGCAAGTCCTTGGAAGGAGCAAACGTCGCATAAATTTCGTAGTTCAGAATCCCCATGTTTTTCGCTTGCTGGAATTCGTTCATGTCCTGGCGGTAAGGAATAATGGCAGTCGCGCATGCGGCAACCGCAAGCACTTGTCCAGCCACAAACCAGCTTCTTTTTCCTTTAACCGACAAGGTCCGGCTCCATGCGCGGAATCGCTTGCTGCTGGCAACCATGATGAACAGGAACACGATATCCGTGAAGATAAACAGGAAGTAAGGATCCATCAGCGAGAAGACGCTGCTGTTTACTTCGCCAACCTGGTTCACCTGGCGCAGCTCATGATAAGTAACGATAACGCCGAAATATTTGTAATACATAATAACCGCAAAATATATACCGGTTAAAATAAGGTCGAGGATCAGGTAAGTCATAAACTTCTTCCTGTAAGCAAAGGCCTCGATAAGGCAGAAAATAAATCCGATTGATGAAATGCCGGTTAACAGCATTTTTACGATATCTCCCGTGCCGCCATCGAATACGATGATCCAGACGAGGAGCATTTTTAGAATCATGATGATGGAAAAGACAACAAAAGGCTTGTTCAGCAGCGCTTTCCACCGATATCCGTTAGTCAAAACGAATCGTCTCCCTTTCATTCAGTTAATTACCAGGGGTAAGCTGTATAATATGAACGGCTGCCCCCGTATGTACCGATTGCAGCTCGCGACTTGCGGGATTAGTAATAGGGTTGTTCAAAATCGTACGTTCATGCATGCCAGCAGACGAAAAAGTGCTGCGGGGGTGTTTGACGGGAAAGCATCAAAGCAATAACCTCCGAGCACGGGTGTACGAAGTCTCTATTATTTACTTTATTACTATAATTCATTAAGAGAACGAAAAGCAAGATGACCGAAACGTAAAGCCAGCATTTGCATAGGCTGGCTTTATTTTTTCGCTTCCTGTTCGACAATGAAATCTTATCTTGCCATAGCGGAAAATAGCGTTATGATGGAGATAGATTCATATCCTTTATATTTTAGGTACTGTAGTGTTTATCACGATTGGGAATCGCATAAAATAAGGAAAGAAACTAATATTCCCGAAGCGGGAGGTACCTATGCGAAAAACAGGTTGGAAAATAGCGACAGTAGCAGCCTTGCTTGCCGTTGCCATCGGTTTAAATATGAAATCCGATCTGTTCTCTGTTTTCGCTTCCGCGTCAAGCGGCGGAGGCGGTACGATCGATCAGCTCGAGGATGAGCTGGCATCGCAATTTCAAAGCAGATCCGAGCATTTTACGCTTCAATATAAAGGAGACAAGCACAAGCTTTCCGACGGCTTGCAAAATACGATTAATCTTGCGCTGGCGCAGGATGATTACACCGCGTATATTCTTGACTCCTATCTTTATACCATCCGCAGCTGGGGTAATCTGTCCACCATCAAGCTGGAGGCCAGATACCGCGAGACGACGGACCAGACCGCTGCCGTTGACGCAACGGTCAGCCAAGCGATCAAGCAGATCATTACCCCGCAGATGAACGAGCACGAGAAGGTGAAGGCGATCCACGACTGGATTGTCAATAGACTGCAGTATGACGAGACGTTGAAGCATTACACCGCTTACGATGCTCTCACAACGGGAACCGCTGTATGTCAAGGTTATTCGCTGCTTGCTTATAAAATGCTAAAAGCTGTCGGAATTCCTGTTCTTATTGCCGAAGGCAAAGTCAAGACCGGCGATCATGCTTGGAATATGGTGCAGCTCGGCGGCAATTGGTATCATCTCGATTTGACCTGGGATGATCCGGTTGTGAAGCAAGCCGGCACGCAGCAGACCGAGTCCCGTCTCAGCTATAACTATTACTTGAAGACGGATGACGAGATGCGCGTCGATCATCAGTGGGTCAAAACTTATCCAACGGCGAACCATTCCTATGGCAGCGAGCTTAACAACCTGCGGAGCACGGACAGCGGGAAGGCGGATGTCTACGCTAAGCTCATTACCGATCTTGGCCTGCACTGGACGGAGCCGGAAAATACGGTAGCGAGCCTGGTAGAGCTGGAGCAGGAAATCCGCGAGGCCGTGATGGAGCAGCAGACGGGCATGAAGTTCCGTTATGTGCATGGCTCGCAGCTTGCGACCGATCTGCCGACGGCCTTTAAGGTAGCGCACGTATCCGTTCGCTATTCGGCCCGTTACGAGCCGTACGGCAATGACGGTTCGATGCTTGTGCAGGTCCAGCTGGATTATCAATAAGAAGCCTAAACAATAAGAAAGAGCATTCGCTTGCGATCAAGCGAATGCTCTTTTTTTGCGACACCATTGCGATATCAGCAGTATATATAGCCCGGATTGGCTTAAAAAGGATGAATTTGAGGTAATATATTGTACTTTCTGCAACTTAAATCCGCTTATCGCATGAAATTGTTCCATTATGCTGCAATAGATACAATGCAGCTTCGCTTCCGAGCTGAGGCTCAAATACGGTCTACGTTTGCTCTTATTGCTGCTGCTCGCTCCTTCTGGCGGCTGTCATCTGCTGCCATACCGAGCCGGCCGCTTCCTCACCTCGCTCGATCCGCTCCAGCGCGATCTGCGCTTGCAGCTGGATCTCGAACTCGGCGTCCTTCGCTGCCTCGCGCAGCGCTTCCACGGCGCTCTCGTCGCCGGCTTCGTACAGGAAGCGCGCAGCGCGCCAGCGGACAAGCTTGTTCGGATCGCGAAGCGCTTCAATCATCGGGCCGGTTGCGGCCGGATCGCCCCAATCGGACAACGTATCGCCGGCTGTACGGCGTACGGAGACGGACTTGTCGCGCAGCGCCTCGAACAGGTAAGGCATGGCTTCCGGCGTGCGCAGATCGCCAAGATAAACGACGGCAAGACGGCGGATCGACATGTTCTCGTCATGCAGTGCTTTGGCAATCAGCGGCAGCAGCTCAGGCTCCGGGGCCATCCGCTCCAGCGCGGCGTAGCGGACCTGCCATTCCGGCGACTCGAAGCGCTCGGCGATTTCTTCGCCGGACAGCGGTGCCGGCCTAGCCGGAGCAGCGGATTCTTCGCCGGGACCTAATGCCTGGGCTGCCGAGATGAGCTCTTTCAGCCGGTCAGGCGTATAAGCGGCTTCCAGTTCCTTCACGATCTCGGCGGCAATCTCTTCGAGCTCGCCGTAACGAACGCCGAATTCCTCCAGCTTCCGTTCGCGGATCATCGAAGCGCCGGCTGCTTCGGTTACGGCATCGGTAAATTTCTGAGGCAGCGCGGAGCGGGCTTCGCGTTCGCCGTTTTTCACGCGTACCTGTATCGGAATGCCGCGGTACATCTGCACAAGCACATGCGCCTCGCCGTAGCTCTCGGCCGCAAGCGCGGCTCCCGCTGCGGCGTCTCCGTCATTGCCGCCTTGCAGCAGCGCTCTCGCATCGGCGAGAATACGCGCCCAGTCCGCGTTAGACACGCGGTCCAGCGCGATAAAGTCGGCCGTGCGGAAGATGCTCCGCACGCCTTCAATTGCGAGGAGCGCCTTCAGCGGCTCCGGTGCGGACTCGATTTCTTTTTTCGTATAGGATTGTCTGATGCCGCGCGGTAGCGATTCATCCACGTTCAGCTTCATGGAATTTGGACTTGGGGTTGGTTCTATTGAAATAAGTTTCATTTTCATTATGCCTCCCGTTCACTAACTTGAGCTTATAATCATAGTGTACATGAAAAAAACAGCTTACGCGAATACAGCTCCGCAGCGGTTGATTGGACATTCCCAAGTTGGTATCTTTAAATAACAGGGCAAGACAATCAGGAGGGATGTACGGTTGAAGCAGAATAAATTTACGAAATTTACGAACAGCGAGCCGGTACAGCTGCAAAATTCCATCAAGCATTTGCAACGATGGCGCCAGGAGCGTCTCCGTAAAATAAAAACGAAGGATTATTCTTATTCCATTCCGAGCGTTGAGCCGGATCTTTCCTTTTTGCATGAAAATCGGGCAAAGCCGTCTTTGACATGGGTTGGGCATTCCACCTTCTTTATTCAGCTTGCCGGAAAAAATATGATCACGGATCCCGTATGGGCCGGACAAATGGCTTTTCAAAGAAGACTGGCACCACCGGGGCTGCCCATCGAGGATGTACCCCCGGTTGATATTATCCTTATCTCTCATTCCCATTACGATCATCTTCATATCCAATCGCTTCGGCGTCTTCAGGGCAGCAAGCTGCTGCTGGTTCCGGCAGGGCTCCGCACGAAGCTCAGGCTGAAGGGATTCACGAATGTGAGGGAGCTGCACTGGTGGGAGTCGGTTGTTATTGACGGCATCCGCATTACCTTTGTGCCTTCCCAGCATTGGACCCGCCGCAATCTATGGGACATGAACAGCTCCCATTGGGGCGGCTGGGTGATGGAGCCGGCCGACAAGAATTCCTTGGAGCCAACGATCTATTTTGCCGGTGACAGCGGTTATTTCTCCGGGTTCAGGGAAATCGGCAGCCGATTCGATATCGATGTGGCTTTAATGCCGATTGGCGCGTACGAGCCGGAATGGTTCATGGGACCACAGCACGTGACGCCGGAGGAGGCGCTGCAGGCGTTTGAGGATACGGGAGCCAAATGGTTTGTGCCGATGCATTACGGGGCGTTCAAGCTTGCCGACGATACGCCGCGCGAAGCTCTTGACCGGCTGGCTAACGAACGGGAACGGATCGGGCTGGATGAACAACGTGTCCGAATTCTCCTTCACGGCGAGACTTGGCGCTGCCCAAGCCGGGAAAATAACAAACGAGAACAAGAGTAAGCCAAATAAGCACAGTGACTCTCCTCGGCAGGAGAGCTATACTTAGGGATATATTGTTGCAATTGAATATCGCCATTACGGTGATAATTCATTTTAGGAGGAAACTAGAGAACATGAGTCAGCCTATTCGTCTTGGCATAATTGGAGCAGGGGCTATCGGCAAGGTCCACTTGGAAACATTCGCGAAGGTTGGAGCGGAATCGGTATACGTTGCCGCGATTACCGATGCTTATTTGCCGCTTGCCGCGCAAAGAGCAGAGGAGTTCGGCGTAAAGACGGTTCACGAGAACCCGCAGGCCTTGCTGGAGGATCCGGAGATCGATGCCGTCGTTATCGGCGTTCCGAACCAGTTCCATGCACCGCTCGCCATTGAAGCTTTAAAGCAGGGCAAGCATGTCTTGCTCGAGAAACCGATGGCGATTGATGCCGAGGCGGCCCGCACGATCTACGAAGCGCAGAAGGCTTCGGGCAAAGTGCTCATGATGGCGCAGCAAATGCGCTGGACCGGCATTAACCGCGCGATTAAAGCGCGTGTTGAAAACGGCGATCTTGGCCGTATCTATAACGTAAAAACCGGCTGGGTGCGCAAAAAAGGCATCCCGGGCTGGGGCTCCTGGTTTACCCGCAAGGATATGGCCGGCGGCGGACCGCTGATCGACATCGGCGTTCATATGCTGGATCTGTCGCTTTATCTGATGGGCAATCCAAAGCCGGTATCCGTATACGGCTCCACTTATGCCGAATTTGGTCCGGAACGCCGCGGCATCGGCACTTGGGGTACTCCGAACTGGGACGGCTACTATGATGTTGAGGATCTTGCAACGGCGCTGATCAAGTTCGATAACGGCGCAACGCTGTCGCTTGACGTAAGCTGGGCCGCGCATGCGGCGGGCATGAGCCAGGATCCGTTTATCCACCTGATGGGCAAGGAAGGCGGCGCGGCGCTTGTTGGCAGCGACGGCAAATTCGTAACCCATGAAGGCGACGATATCGTCGAGTCGAACATTGAGCCGCTTGAAGGCGAAGAAGACCGCGTGCTGCTGAGCAAGCATTTCGTGGAATGCGTTAACGAAGGCAAGGAGCCGATATCCTCCGCGCTTTCGGGCTATACCAACAGCCGCATTTTGGACGCTATTTACGAATCGTCCCGTACCGGCAACGAAGTGAAGCTGAACTGGGATTAATAAGTTGAATGAATGTGCGGCCGTGTTTGTATTACACGGCCGCTTTTATTGTTTTTTTCGTTATCAGGTTAAATGCAAGCGGAGCATTACAAATGATTCTGGAGAAGCAGAGCTTATGCTTCCGAAGAGGCTTTCCTGCAGAAAGCTTTTAAGCGTTCGCTTTTGCTCGAGGATTCAAACAAATAAAGCTAAATTATTCAAAGGAATTCTCGAGTAATGGCGATCGGAAGAACATTTGAATGCGCAGTTTGCCATTTAACCTACTATTATCTTTTCCCATTGGGTGTAATTGAACGTTCAGACTGTGGTATAATGGTTCGAGATAAATTGAGTTGGAAAAGAAGGACGGGATTAAATACAATGATTAGTACTAGCGGCATAACGCTTCGCTACGGTAAGAAGCCATTGTTCGAAGATGTAAATATTAAATTTACGCCTGGCAACTGCTATGGCTTGATTGGCGCAAACGGCGCCGGTAAATCGACGTTTCTGAAAATTTTGTCCGGCGAGGTTGAACAGTCCAGCGGCGAAGTTCACATTACCCCGGGCGAACGTCTTGCGGTACTCAAGCAGAACCATTTCGAATACGACGAGTTCAACGTCCTCGAAACGGTTATTATGGGCCACAAGAAGCTGTATGACGTGATGAAAGAGAAGGATGCCCTCTACGCGAAAGCCGACTTCACCGACGAAGACGGCATGCGCGCAGGCGAGCTGGAAGCCGAATTCGCCGACATGAACGGCTGGGAAGCGGAATCGCAAGCGGCTGAGATGCTGAACGGTCTTGGCATCACTCCGGATCTGCATGATAAGAAAATGTCTGAGCTGGGCGGCAACGAGAAAGTCCGCGTCCTGCTCGCGCAAGCGTTGTTCGGCGAGCCGAACATCCTTCTCCTCGACGAGCCTACCAACCATTTGGACATCGAATCGATCCGTTGGCTGGAAGATTTCCTGTCCGGTTATGAAGGCACCGTTGTGGTTGTCAGCCATGACCGTCACTTCCTGAACACCGTATGTACGCATATTGCGGACATCGACTTTGGCAAAATCCAGATGTACGTGGGCAACTACGACTTCTGGTACGAGTCTTCTCAGCTGGCTCTCGCGCTTCAACGCAGCGAGAACAAGAAGAAAGAAGACAAGATTAAAGAACTTCAAGCGTTTGTCCAACGCTTCAGTGCGAATAAATCGAAGTCCAAGCAAGCGACCTCCCGTAAAAAATTGCTGGATAAAATTACGCTCGACGACATTCGTCCGTCGAACCGCAAATATCCGTTCATTCAATTCAAGGGCGAACGCGAAGCGGGCAAATCCTTGCTGCTTGTTGAAGGTCTGACGAAGACAATCGACGGCGAGAAAGTGATCGATAACTTGACGATTGCCGTAAACAAAGGCGACAAAATCGCTTTCGTTGGCCCTAACGGCCTGCCGAAGACGGTATTGTTCCAACTTCTCATGGGCGAGCTGGAAGCAGATTCCGGCACGTATCAATGGGGCGTTACGACAACGCAAGGCTACTTCCCGAAAGACAACGCGCCTTACTTCGACGGCGTGGAGCTGAACCTCGTGGAATGGCTTCGCCAATACTCCAAGGATCCGGACGAGACGTTTATTCGCGGCTTCCTGGGCCGTATGCTCTTCTCCGGCGACGATGCGATGAAGAAAGCATCCGTTTTGTCCGGTGGCGAGAAAGTACGCTGCATGCTTTCCAAAATCATGCTGAGCGGCGCAAACGTGTTTATCCTCGATGAGCCTACGAACCACTTGGACCTCGAGTCCATTACGGCGCTTAACAATGGTCTGACGGAAACGGACTGCACGGTTCTGTTTACCTCGCATGACCATCAGTTCGTGCAAACTATTGCGAACAGAATCATGGAGATTACGCCTAACGGCTTGATCGACAGAATGATGACTTACGACGAGTACCTCGAGAGCGATGAGATTAAAGCCCTTCGCGAGCGTATGTACGCGGTTTAATCGTATAGAGAGAGCTGTACAGTCCTGACTGTACGGCTCTTTTTTTGTATGCATGCATAAAAGCACGCATAGGGTAAACACTGTTTCTTTAGGCCCTAATGGAATCGCTTGGATAGGGGAGGTTTGATTGCTGTCATGAATCAGTATGAAGAGATCAAGCAGGGCGAGAAAGGAGCCTTGATCAGCATCGGGGCTTATATCGGGCTGTCGGCTATCAAGCTAGGCGCAGGCTATTGGTTTGCCTCTGGGGCGCTCGTTGCGGACGGCTTTAATAACCTGACGGATATTATCGCTTCGGTTGCTGTACTGATTGGTCTTCGCATCTCTCAGAAGCCGCCCGACAAGGATCATCCTTACGGACATTTCCGGGCAGAGACGATTGCGGCGCTTATTGCTTCGTTCATTATGGCGACGGTTGGTCTGCAGGTGATCATCAACACGGTACGTTCTTTATTCTCGGGTGAGCAGACCGTGCCTTCGCTGACCTCGGCATGGGTTGCTTTGTTTGCGGCAGCCTGTATGGGGGCCGTATACCTCTATAACCGCAGGCTTGCTAACCGGATCAATAATCAGGCTTTGCATGCGGCGGCAAAAGATAATTTATCCGACACGCTTGTCAGCATCGGTGCGGCAATCGGGATTATAGGCGCTCAGTTTGGCCTGCCTTGGCTGGATCCGGTAGCCGCGCTTGCGGTAGGCGCCATCATATGCAAGACAGCCTGGGATATTTTCTACAGCTCAACCCATGCCTTGACGGATGGCTTTGATGCCAACGAGCTGATGACGCTGCGTTCCACGATAGAGGGGACTAAAGGCGTCAAATCCATTAAGGACATAAAGGCCCGCGTACACGGAAGCAATGTGCTCATCGATGTAATTGTGCAGGTGGATCCCGGTCTGACGCTTATTGAAAGTCATCGGATCAGCGATGAGATCGAGCAGCGGATGGAAGGCAAACATAACATCATGAGCGTCCATGTTCATGTGGAGCCGCATGAAGAGCCCTATCCCGGTTCCGGTGCTCTGCATTAATAAATAAATAACCTTAGCCAGTGCGGCTAAGGTTATTTGCTGTAGGGCTATTCCTAATCAGTTATCCGTATTTCTTCAGCATCTCGAGGAATTTGTTGCCCGAGAGTGCAGGAGTTCCGGCATTCAGTCGGAATGCTTCGTCTGACCCCGGTCGGTTAATGCCGGGATGCACGGTGAAGAATAAGGTAACGCCTGCATTTTTCTCAAGCTGTTTTGCCGTCGGGCTGAAAGCGCCATACGGGAAAGCGAGCATCTGACGCGTATTATTCAGCTCTTCCTTCAGCCTTTTTTCCATCAGCTGGGCATCCGCTTCAACGCGCGCCATGTATTCCTTCTTCGTCTCCACGCGGCCTTTGTCCGGAAGGTAAATCGGATTGCTCAGCATAGGGCCCTTTTTCTTGCCCTTTTTATCAAGCGGGGCATAGTCATGCTGGTTGTAAGTATGACTATAGAAGCTGAAGCCTTCGCCTTTTAGCTTGCGCATCGTATCCCAAGTCAGATGCTTCGTGTGCACATTCTGATGGTCGCTGCTCGAGCCGATAACGAAGTGCGTAGCCGGGAAATTATATTTTTTCAAAATGGGAACCGCATATTGGTCAAAGCTTTCGTACCCGTCGTCAAAGGTAATAACAACGGCGTTATCCGGTACTTTCGCTTTGTGCTGCATGAAATCCTCGAACTGCTCAATGCTGATGACATTGTAGCCGTTCTCCTTCAGAAGCTTCATATGCGTGCCGAATCGGCTGGGCGAGATCGTCGCTCCGCTTTCTTTCTCATCGATATGATGATACATAAGGACGATAACTTTGTTCTTGTAATGAGCTGGTTTGTTGGCGGAAGCCTCTAGCTGGTATTTGGACACCGGCCAAGTGATCGCAATGGCGATGACGAGGAGTGCAGCAATCACTTTCATTCTCACAACTTATTCCTCCTACGGATGTATTACGCGTCCAGCTGTCTTTCCGGCATAACCGGCTGAGAAGGCCGTTTTTTGGGCTTTGGCAGATTGCCGAAAGCGATCCAGTTAAATGGAACATAACGGGCGAAGAAACCAACCACGAACCAGGATGCGGTCAGGGCAAGCGCGAAGCCGCCGAGATACCAAAGATGAAGCAGCCATGCCGTACCCGTATGAAGCGGGTGTTCCCGGTAGAGAAGCAGGAAGAATGGATGAATCAGGTATACGCCAAACGATAAAGCGCCAAGTCTTGCGATAACCTTGGTCAGGACATTCGGCAGTTTCTTGGACAATATAAACGAAAGTTGCAATAAAACCAGCGCCGTCAGCACCCCATGAATATTCCACACCAGATCGAACAATGTAGTGTTGAACGATTTCAGGTGCAGCCTGGTCTCGTAATACAAATACACATGGGCCAAGCCCGCCGCGATCCACAGTGCCCACAAGGCAACCCACGTTACGACGCGAGCGTTTGTTGCATGCTTCCTTGCCATAATAATCCATTCTTTGATTTTCGGATAATAAATCCCAAGAGCAGCGCCAAGCAGATAATAAGAGAAATAAGAGAACGACCAGCTGCCGCGGTTAGGAACGCCGGGGTCTGGAAGCACGTGTTTATTGATAATAAAGAACGCCCATTGAATGGCAATCCCCGCGGGAATGGCCCATTTGATCGTGCGCGGATATTTTTTCATCAGCCACAGGAACAACGGAAACATCAGATAGAACTGTATGTTTATATACACGAAATATAAATGCGTATAGGCCTTGCCGGTAAGTACTTTATCGATAAAATTATGAATTTCCGTTGATAGAGACCGATCCGGATAATAAAGGTAATGCAGCACCGTAAAATAAAACAAAGAGAAGACCAAATACGGAATTATAATGTACAACAACCGTTTCTTATAAAAGCTTCCGAGCAGCTGCTTGTCCAACGGCCGCGTATAATAATTGTAGAAGAGGACAAAGCTGCTTAGGAAAATAAAGGTTGTCGTTCCTATCTTCATGAAAATATTGAAGAAGTTGTAAAGAAAAAAGTAGTTCGAATCCACCATAGCCACGGTGGCAAACGAAGTGGAATGGACGGACAGGACGCCTATAATAGCCATTGCCCGTACGAGTAGCAGCTGGGGAATATTGTCCCTTTTCTGCAGGGTTGGTGAAGCCGTAGCCATTCGTTATACATCCTTCCTTAGGTTCTAAGCTATTAACCTATTAACCTAGTTATTATAGTATAAACGAACAGGCATACACAACAATTTGTCTTAATCTCCCAATTGAGATTAAGACAAATTTTGTTATTTTCCTTTATTTATTCTCTTGGTCTTCTGCGGGCTGCTCCGCTGTCCTGCGCAGCTTGAATCACTCTTTTGCGAACCTCTTCAACCACTCTTGCATTAAATACGCTTGGAATAATATAGAACCTGCTCAGCTCATCCTCGTTGATGACGGAGGCGATCGCTTCGGCTGCGGCAAGCTTCATCTGCTCATTGATCGTGACCGCGCGGCTGTCCAGCGCCCCCCGGAAAATGCCCGGAAAACAGAGGACGTTGTTAATCTGGTTCGGATAGTCGCTTCTTCCCGTAGCCATGACAGCTACGATATCTTCGGCCAGCTCCGGCCGAATCTCGGGTTCGGGATTTGCCATGGCGAACACAATAGGCTCGGGTGCCATCGATTGAATATGCTCCCGGGTCAGGATGCCGCCGGCGGATACCCCTATAAATACATCGGCATTGGCAAGCGCTTCTGTTAGCCCTCCGCTGATTCTTGCCTCATTGGTATTCTGAGCGTACCATTGCCACATCGGATGGCTGTAGGTTTTGTCTGCCGTCAGAATCCCTTCGCGGTCAACCCCTACGATATGCTTGGCGCCGCCGGCCAGCAGCATTTTTGTGCATGCCGTTCCTGCAGCCCCGATTCCGCAAATGACAAACCGCGTATCTTCGATTTTTCGTTTCGTCAGCTTGAGAGCGTTCAGAAGCCCTGCGTACAGGACGACGGCCGTCCCGTGCTGATCGTCATGGAAGACCGGAATATCGAGCTCGTCCCTAAGCCTGCGTTCAATCTCGAAGCAGCGGGGCGCCGATATATCCTCCAGATTAATTCCGCCGAAGGCAGGGGCGAGATGCTTGATCGACGCAATAATCTGCTCGGTATCCTGAGTATCGAGACAGATTGGGAAGGCGTCCACGTCCGCGAACTGCTTGAACAGCATCGCTTTGCCTTCCATAACGGGCATTGCCGCATAAGGGCCGATATTGCCGAGGCCAAGCACTGCGCTTCCGTCGGAGACGACGGCAACCGTATTGCGTTTGATGGTGAGGGTGAATGCCTTTTTCGGATCAGCCTCAATGGCTTGGCACACCCTCGCGACATCCGGAGTATACACGCGGGATAAATCATCCCGGTTTTGGATGGGGGTTTTGGGCTGTATCGTTATTTTTCCGCCAAGATGCAATAGAAAAGTTCGGTCTGACACATGCCGGAGGCGAATGCCCGGCACGCTCTGAAGCGCGGCTTGCAGCCGCTCGGCTGCGCCGGCTTCCGTAATTTTCACCGTCAAGTCCCGTATGCTGACCTGCTTGTCGGTTTGAATGACGTCAATGGCTACAATATCGCCGCCTGCCGCTTCAATCGCGGAGACGGCTTTGCCGAAATACGCCTGCTGGGTATCGATCTCGAGACGCAGTATGATTGTTTTTCCGTCCATGCTCCGTTCCTTCATCTTAATCCTCTCCCTTTGCTATTCGACTGCGATATACGTATCCTTCTCTATAATAACAATAACCGGAAAAGGTTTGTACTATTCGAACGGGGAAGGATTTTGTACAAGCAAAAAGCCGTCATTGCAGCAGCTGCAAGACGGCTTTAGGACAAGTAAGCGGATTGTATTCTTCGTTTCTTTTTTGGATCAGGGTCTGGCGGTAGCTGGCCGAAGCTTCGGGCTGCTGAATGACAGCCATCCATTTATCGACCGTTTCGGTCGTCTCCAGCATTTCGCCGAAGCCGTTTTTGATGAAATATTCGCAGTTTTGTTCTTCCTGCCCGGGAATCGGCTCGTAGAACAGCATCGGAATGCCTTTGCTCATCCCTTCCGTGCAGGTCATCCCGCCTGGCTTGGTTACAAGAACATCCGCGACATCCATCAGCTTGCTGACTTCTTTGGTAAATCCGATGATCCGGATGTTGTCATGCCGGAACCTTGGATTCGCGAGCATTTTTTCTTTCACCTTGTCGTTATTTCCTACGCAAAAAATAAATTGAACGCGTTCGCGCCACTCCGTCATATATTCCAGCAGGCTGTCTTCATACATAAGACCCCAGCCGCCGCCCATAATAAGGACGGTAGGAAGCGCCTTGAGTCCGAACTGTTCCCTGATCTGGGCCTTGTCGTAGCTCCTCCAGAAAAGAGGATGGACGGGGATGCCGGTTACGGCAATCCGGCTCTCCGGCACGCTGTGGTTAATGAGCTTGTCCTTTACCAGGGAAGAGGAGACAAGGAATTTGTTCACTTCCTGATTCACCCATGAACCATGCGCGTCGTAATCGGTAATGACGGTGCATAGCTTTATGTTCAGCCCAAGCCGCTTCAGGCGGCTGACAACCGCGTTCGGAACGGGATGAGTACAAATGACGAGATCCGGCTTCAATTGGGCGATAACCTGCGAAGTATGTGTATAAAACATACGGTGAAGCGCAAGCTGCATAAATCGGTTTAACGATTTTTTATAATTGCTGCGGTACATCAGGCCAACCATCTTGGGCTGCCTGCTTACCGTTTTGCGATAGGCTGAAATAATTAAAGGTCCTAGCACGGGATTAAGAAAATTGCCCAGCTCCATCACGCGGGTCTGTATATCCGGGTTGAGCTGGCGCAGGCCTGCTGCCAAGGCATGCGCGGCTTGCGTGTGCCCTGATCCGAATCCTTCGGAGAGCAGGAGCACTCTTTTCTTACGCATAATGTCACCTACTTTTCTAGTTCCATATTACGACTCTGCTCGATTTAAAACAAGTCATCCTGCTATTGAAGTTGCAGGGGCGATAGTCCTAGCTGACGGCCATCGCGGCTGCAATCGGAAAATCACGGGTTGCTTTGCAAGAAATCATTCTTATATGATATTGTGAATTTCTGCTGGATGAAGAAAAGCCGATCGATGTACTAAGCGGTATTATAGCACATTGGAAATAAGTAGCGAGCATTCGAATGTGCAAAACAGGTTAATCAATTTATTTTAGGAGGATTATTACATATGCAAGAAAACCGTGATTTTATCGTTCCGGGAGCGTTGGTTAAAGCCGATGTCAGGTCCGGCCAATATATTGGCGAGATTGTGGAAGTAAACGGGCCGCGCGCGGTCTTTAAGGTGCTGGCCGTATTGAAGCATCCCGAGCAGGGAGACCTGCATCATCCTTATAATCCGGACGTCGCGATGTTTCATGAGCGCAGAGCTTTGAGCTATACGGAAAAAACGAATGTGCTGCTTCGCGATGTGAAGCCTTTTGAAGGGGAAGTGCCGGACTACAATGCCTCGCTGCAGGAGGCGGTTGCAGCCCAGATCGCCGCGCTGGACCGTCTGATGCGATGGTCCGCGCGCGGGCTGGAAATGTTGAAGGAATTGCGGAAGGAATATAAGTAACTAGAATAATTTCTTCTACTATAGTAGGTAAATCGAGACCTTGCGGTCTTTTTGGTTATTTGTTTATAAAGGCGGTTTGCAGGGTGCCGCGATAAGTGACCTGAAGGCCGAGTGCTTCGGACAAGGCGGCGAGCGGAAGGTAAGTTTTCGATTCCTTTCCTGACTTCAGCAAAAATGCGGGAGGCGTTGTCAGCTTGACCTTCTTGCCGTCGATCGTTACGTATGCGGAACCGATAGTAAGGATAACGGTATGATTATTATAAGAAACCGTTGCGCTTTGGGTTGCGTTATTCCAGGTCAGCTTCGCGCCTAAAGCATCCGTGATGTCCCTCATCGCAACAAAGCTGCGGTTGCTGCGAAGAACGGGCGGGGCTGCCGAAGCGGGAAGCTCCTTGCCGGCCACAACAACGGACATTTGAACGTTGGCCTGGCGCGGGCGGACGGTCCGGTAATCGCCCCAGATCGCGGTTGCGAAAGCGCGTCCCATTGCCGCGTAACCGAGATGGTTCGGATGAATGTCGCCTTGCGCGATGGAGGTGTACTCCAGCTCGTGGCCGACAAACAAGCTGCTGACATCCGCAACCTGAAGCTTGATGCCGTCGGCCGCAAGACGGGTGCTTACCAATTCAAGCTTGCCGCGGAGCTTCGTAACTCCGTCGAGCAGAAGCTTGCGCTTTGCTTCGGGATACAGCTCGATTGTCGTGGAGCCGAACTGCAAAGGCGCGGGAACCGGCAAATATTGATCCGACATGACCATTTGCGCCTTGGGGTTCAGGGCGGCTATCGTTCGGATTGAAGCTTCGAGATCTTTTTCGTACTGATCCAATATCGTTTGGATGTAGGTGGTAATTTCTTCGTCGGTTGCTCCTGAATCCAGCTTCGTCATCACCGGAAGCAGGTCGTTTCCTCCGATCGTTAGAACGATCAAGCTGGCGGAACGTATGGATTTAGCCATTTGGACGGTTTGAGCGGCAAGCGTTTCCTTGCGGGGGTCCTGCAGCTCTTTTTGAATATCGTCGGCCTTCACGGTACGGCCGCCCGAAACAGCCTGAAGCAGGCGGTTCAAGCCTTCGGCCTTAAGTCCAAGTATCCCGTAATTGACGTATTCCGCGCGGAGACCGTGGAACAGCGACTGCTCGTACACCTGCTCGACGTAACCGTAAGGAACGGATTTTTCGGTATAACCATGCTCGTAACCCGCAGTTAAGGAATCGCCGAGAGCAACGATCCGATAAGGCTCCGGCACCCCCGATTCAGCCCTAGCCGGCGACCCTCCCCAGGCCGATGCGGCCAAGATCATGAAAGCTAACATTACAATAACAGATTGGATTTTCCTTGATTTGCTATACAAATGTTCATCCTCCTTTTGATAAAATGTTAGGCATAGTATAAGAACACGAACAATGTGCTGTAAAGTAAAGTTTTATCACATTCATAAAAATATTAAATTGATTCCCTTTTGGCCTGATGTTAAAATAATATAATAACCGCAATGGCGGAACACGGCCCGGAACATGGTCAATCTTAAACGAAAGCTTCATGCAGCTAATTATTTTCGACCAGATACGAACGATTTCCTTTAAAAGCTTCGGAAAGTTTGTGTCCGCGGATAAGATGCCATCAAGCCATCACGTTTAAGCTCGTAAGAATGGCAAGCAACAGGCCGATGCGCCTCGATTGCTGCCGTTCGATATACCGTTATTGAGCTATGCTTGCCCAAAAATCTTCTGATAGAAAGGTTGCACACGATGAAAGAGAAAATTTTTGGATTACCGCCGAAACAAGGTCTATACGATCCGCGCTATGAAAAAGACGCATGCGGCATGGGATTTGTAGCAAACATCAAGGGAAGAAAATCGCATACTGTCATTCGTCAGGCGCTGACATTGCTCGAGAACATGGAGCACCGCGGCGGTCAAGGCAGCGAACCTAACACGGGGGATGGAGCAGGTATCCTGATTCAAATCCCGCATGATTTCTTCGCACGTGAATTGAAAAAGATTGAGATTGACCTTCCGCAAGAAGGAGAATATGCCGTTGGTCTGCTGTTTATGCCCCATGATGAAGCGATCCGCAGCTCGTTCGAGCGCGAACTGGAGAGCATCATCCGCGAAGAGGGCCAATCGCTGATCGGCTGGCGTACGGTTCCTACGAACGATTCGAAGCTTGGCCAATCCGCTTTGTCGGTGAAGCCGTTCGTTCGCCAAGTGTTTATCGCGAAGAACCCGGGCATTCAGGACGAATTGTCCTTTGAGCGCAAGCTGTACGTGATCCGCAAACGCGCGGAGATCGCCATCCGTTTCGGCGGCAAAGAAGGCGGAGAGATGTTCTACTTCACAAGCCTTTCGAGCAAGAAAATCGTCTACAAAGGGATGTTGACTACCGAGCAGGTACGCTCGTTCTACCAGGAGCTGAACGACGAAGCAGTCGTGTCGGCTATGGCACTTGTTCACTCCCGTTTCAGTACGAACACTTTCCCGAGCTGGGAGCGCGCGCATCCGTTCCATTATCTGATCCACAACGGCGAGATCAATACGCTGCGCGGCAACATCAACTGGATGCATGCCCGCCAGACCTTGTTCGAAACCGAGCTGTTCGGCGAAGACATGGAGAAGGTAAAGCCGGTCATCAGCCCGGATGGTTCCGATACAGCGATGTTCGATAACGCGCTTGAGTTCTTGCATTTGTCCGGCCGTTCCCTTCCGCATGTTGCGATGATGATGGTACCGGAGCCTTGGTCGAACCATGAGAGCATGGACGACAAGAAAAAAGCATTCTATGAATACCACGCGACTCTGATGGAGCCGTGGGACGGACCTGCCGCAATGGCGATTACGAACGGTACGCAAATCTGCGCTTACCTGGACCGTAACGGCCTGCGTCCAGCCCGTTATTATGTAACGAAAGACGATCATATCATCCTCGGTTCCGAAGCCGGCACTGTCGAAATCGCTCCAGAAGAGATTGCGTACAAAGACCGTCTTCGTCCGGGCCGTATGCTCGTTGTAGATACGAAAGAAGGCCGCATTATTTCCGACGAGGAAGTAAAAGCGCAAATCGCGGCTGAACAGCCTTACCGCGAATGGCTCGACGAGCATCTCGTTGATCTCGAAGCATTGCCTGACGCGCCGGAGCTTCCTGAACTGGATCACGCTACCGTGCAGCAGCGTCAGCAGGCATTCGGCTATACGTTCGAAGACGTTCGCAAAGTGCTTGAGCCAATGGCGAGCAGCGGCCAGGAGCCGATCGCTTCCATGGGTTACGACGCGCCGCTTGCCGTATTGTCCGAGCGCCCTCAGCGCTTGTTCAACTACTTCAAGCAGCTGTTCGCGCAAGTGACGAACCCGCCGATCGACGCGATCCGCGAAGAGATCGTTACATCGGTAAGCACGACAATAGGACCTGAGCGCAACCTGCTGAAGCCGGAACCGGAAAGCGCGCGCCATATCAAGCTGGATACGCCAATCCTGTCGAACGAAGAATTCGCGAAGCTTCGCCACGTACGCCGTCCCGGCTTCAAGTCGATTACGCTTCCGATCTTCTTCCCGGCTGCCGAAGGCGAAAAAGGCCTGCGCGCAGCGCTGAAGCTGATGTGCGATGCAGCCGACCGCGTTATTGATAAAGGCCATAATATTCTTATTTTGTCCGACCGCGGTATTGACAAAGACAACGCTGCGATCCCGTCGCTGCTTGCCGTAGCGGCTCTGCACCATCACTTGATCCGTCAAGGCACAAGAACGAAGGTAGCGATTCTGCTTGAATCCGGCGATCCGCGCGAAGTGCATCATTTTGCCCTCCTGCTCGGTTACGGCGTCAATGCAGTTAACCCTTATCTCGCTTTCGAGACGCTTGACGATATGATCCGCCAGGGCATGCTGAGCAACATCAAGCATGAGAAGGCCGTTAAGAACTTCATCAAAGCGGCAACAAAAGGCGTAGTAAAAGTACTGTCCAAAATGGGTATTTCGACCATTCAATCGTACCGCGGCGCGCAGATCTTCGAAGCGCTTGGCCTGCAGGAAGAATTGATTAACGAATACTTCACATGGACTCCGTCGCGTATTGGCGGTATCGGTCTCGATATCATCGCTCAAGAAGCGCTGAAGCCTCATAACAAAGCATACGCCGACCAAGAGGGCGGGGAGAAAGAACTCGACTCCGGCGGCGATTACCAATGGCGTAAAGACGGCGAAGACCATTTGTTCAGCCCGCAAACGATTCACACGCTGCAAATGGCGTCCCGTAAGAACGACTATAAACTGTACAAGAAGTTCTCGAACATGGTTCAAGGCGAAGACAAGAAGCATATGATGCTCCGCTCGCTGCTCCAGTTCAAGGATGGACGGCAATCGGTACCTATCGAAGAGGTTGAACCGGTTGAATCGATCTTCAAACGTTTCAAAACAGGCGCAATGTCGTTTGGCTCCATCAGTAAAGAAGCGCATGAGAGCCTCGCTATCGCGATGAACCGTATTGGCGGCAAATCCAATACCGGCGAGGGCGGCGAAGACCCTGCGCGCTTTATCCCGGATGCGAACGGCGATTCCCGCCGCAGCGCGATCAAGCAGGTTGCATCTGGCCGTTTCGGCGTAACGAGCAACTACTTGGTTAACGCGGACGAGATTCAAATCAAGATGGCGCAAGGCGCAAAACCGGGTGAAGGCGGCCAGCTTCCAGGACGCAAGGTTTATCCTTGGGTTGCGGAAGTTCGCGGTTCCACTCCGGGCGTAGGCTTGATCTCGCCACCGCCGCATCATGATATTTATTCGATCGAGGACCTTGCCGAGCTGATTCATGACCTGAAGAACGCAAACCCTCGCGCTCGCATCAACGTGAAGCTCGTATCCGAGGTTGGCGTAGGCACCATCGCTGCAGGCGTTGCGAAAGCTCGTGCTGACGTTATTATGGTCAGCGGTTACGACGGCGGTACTGGCGCATCTCCAATGAACTCGATCCGCCATGCGGGTCTGCCATGGGAGCTTGGTCTTGCGGAGACGCATCAAACGCTGATGCTGAACAACCTGCGCGACCGCGTCGTTATCGAAACCGACGGTAAAATGATGAACGGCCGCGACGTTGCGATCGCCATCCTTCTCGGCGCTGAAGAATACGGCTTCTCGACTGCACCGCTTGTTGTACTGGGCTGCGTTATGATGCGCGTATGTCAGCTGGATACTTGCCCGGTTGGCGTTGCAACGCAAAACCCTGAGCTTCGCGCGAAGTTTATGGGCGATCCAAGCCATGTCGTGAACTACCTGACCTTCATTGCGCAGGAGCTTCGCGAAATTATGGCCGAACTGGGCTTCCGCACGATTCAAGAGATGGTCGGCCGCGTCGACATTCTCGAATCGAAGAACCTGGTTGACCATTACAAAGCAAAAGGCATCGATCTTAGCCTTCTGCTGCATACGCCGGACGTACCGCAAGACGCAGCGCGTCATAACGTACAAGAGCAAAATCATGGCCTCGAGCTGTCGCTCGACATGAAGGAGCTCGTTCCGGGCGCGCAAGCAGCTCTGGAAAGCGGCGAACGCGTTCGCGGCACATTCCCGATCTACAACACAAACCGCGTAGTAGGTACAATTTTGGGCAGCGAAGTAACCCGCCGTTACGGCGCGAAAGGCTTGCCTGAAGATACAATCTCGTACCACTTCGTTGGTTCTGCCGGCCAAAGCTTTGGCGCATTCGTACCGAAGGGCATTACGCTCTCGCTCGAAGGCGACTCCAATGACTATGTAGGCAAAGGCCTCTCCGGCGGTAAAATTATCGTTGCTCCGTCTCCGAAAGCTACGTTTGTAGCCGAAGAGAACGTTATTATCGGCAACACGGCACTGTACGGTGCAACGGATGGCGAAGTTTACATCCGCGGTATCGCAGGCGAACGCTTCGCGGTTCGTAACTCCGGCGTGAAAGTTGTTGTCGAGGGCGTAGGCGATCACGGCTGTGAATACATGACGGGCGGCCGGGTAGTTGTACTTGGCGGCACGGGCCGCAACTTTGCGGCAGGTATGTCCGGCGGCGTTGCATACGTGTACGATGAGCAAGGCGATTTCTTCAATAACTGTAATATCGAGATGGTTCTCCTTGAGCGTCCGGAGACCGAAGAAGATGTTGCCGAGCTTCGCGGCCTGATTGAGCGCCATGTGGAGTACACAAGCTCTGCGGTTGGCTCGCGTGTCCTTAACGATTGGGAAGGATCGCTCGCGAAATTCGTGAAGGTTATTCCGAAGGATTACAAAAAAATGCTGGAGCATATCCGCAAAGCGGAAGATGCCGGCTTGAAAGACGACAAAGCGCTTCTAGCCGCTTTCGAAGAAAGCATGAAAGAGCTGGCTCGTACAGGAGGATAATGGGGAACAGGCTGGGCAATTGCTCAGCCTGTTTTTTTTGTTGTTTGGTGAGTGTGGGGATGCTCGGGAATGACGGGAATGTATCTCCTTACGGCCGCTGTTGTCAACACTTTGCTTGAACAATATTTAAATGTTGCAAAGTGTAGACAAAGGCGAACGCTCCGCTCCTTCAGGAGATACATTCCCTCTATTCCCTCCACCCACACTACAAAAACAAAAATAGCAGGCGGCGCAAAATGCCGCTCGCCTGTTGAAGGGCGGGGCAGAGAAGGGCGAAAAGCGAAAAGCGAAAAGCGAAAAGGCGAAAAGCGAAGAGCAGAGAGCGGAGGGCAAAGGCGTAGAGCAATGCAAATACATCCCAGAGTCTAAGGGGCAAAACGATTAAAATATATTGTAAAACGATAAATGTAAGGTTATAATATCACTGAGTCTACACAGATGAGGTGGTTGTAATGAACCGCGTATCCACTTATTTTCTAAAGATAACCGTGTTGTTCATGGCGATGCCTGCGATCGCGGTATGCGTATTTGGTGTGATTGGACTGATAAGGAATAACCCTAATCAATTTCCGGGCAGGATGCATCCATCGGATATCGGCTTTTTTGCAGCTGTAATTCCATACTTTATAGCACTATATACGGTCATGAAATTACTGGGTTATATTGATAACAACACCGCGTTTTCCGAATTGTCCGTCCGGGCGTTAAAGAAGATTAAATATTGCGGCGTATCTATCGGAATTATTTTTGTGGCGATGATGCCGTTTGTGTTTATCATGGCGAGGCAAGAAGATGCTCCGGGGATTATCGTAATAGGGCTGGCTGTAACCTTTGCTTCATTTGTGGTCGCCGTGTTTGGCGCTTTGCTCGAGCGTCTGCTGCAAAATGCCATAAAGCTTAAGTCAGAGAATGAACTCACCGTTTAGCCTCCAAAGACATCGCCGAACATAAAATAACCGTCTCTGAGGAGACGGTTATTTTATGTTTTGGACTTGCATAGGATGGAAGCAGTAAGGAACAAGCGATGAAGAAGCCTATCTATGAAAAAAAGGTTAGGAGCAGATCTATCTGTCTCTAACCTATTCCTAACCATTTGTTATGCGATCTTACAAAGGCTTCCAACTCGATTGAGGCTGGAATTTCATGAAAAAATGGGCCCATACTCCTATTTTCGACAAAAAAAGAACTAATCTTACCACACTTTCCGACATATTCCAGCCGAACTGTTAGGTATAATAACATTATTGTTTTACTTTATTAGGAGTGGGAGTCGGATAAAATGAGAGATGCAGAAATGCAAGTAGCAAGCACCGAAGATAAACGTACTGAGCTAAATATTAGGGAAATATTAATTCAACTCAATATTCCACCGGAAAAATGGCCAGCGGATCTGATCCAGCCCTAACCATTGTCCCAGCCTAATTCATCATACGTTCAGCCCGAACGAAGGCAATAAACCGTTTTGTTTCTTCAGCTGTAAGCTTACGGCCGTCCACGCTTAAATTATACTTCTCCAGCAGCTCTTCGTCAGACAGCTCCAAATGATCGACAAAGTTACGAATATCTTCGCTTAACGCCGCCTGTGTATTCGTTGTTCTTCCTACCAAATAATCTATGGAAACTTGATACAGGTCAGCAAACTTCGCCAAGGTCTCCGTATCAGGCTCTCTGCGGTTTTTCTCGTAATGAGATAATGCAGCCCTGGATATGCCGAGCTTCGAGGCGGTTTGCTCCTGTGTCCATTTTCTTTCTTCCCTCAAGCCAGCAATTCGGTTTCCTATATTCATCTTTATATCCTCCTAAAATGACTGACTTCCGCTACACCTATATTAATACGTAAACGTTAAAATTTCATTTGTTGCAACAAAACGTCGCAAAATATCCGCGTACTCTTTATTTCCACTTGACATGTTACATAACGTATCGTAAAGTGGAAGAAATACTAGATACGTTTTGTATCATTTATCCTCAGTATTCACACTTTTCGCAGCCTTTATTCCTCTCTGCTAGCGTAACCGATAGATGGGGTTCCGCGGGTGAAATTCAGGTAAGGAGATGCTTCAGCCATGGGGGCCGACCCGTTTATACCACGGTCTAATATTCGTATTCATCTGCACGAAGGGATAACAGCAATAGCTGGTCTGCTCGATGAGCAGGGCCTCTTGCTGACGGCCTCGACATGTCCGGTGCTGATCCTGAATATGAGCCGTCATGGACTATGCTTTTTGTCGGGACTACGCTTTCCTGTGCATAAAGGCTACATGCTGGATTTCCGGATGAAGATTTCCGGCGTGGCGATCAATCTGCGCGGCCATGTCGTTTGGCGTAACGCAAGGGATAACCAATATGAGTACGGCATCGTCTTTCATCCTCCCAACCGGCTTCAAGCTGTGCTGGTCCGCATGCTGAATCAGGAGCTTCTGCGTCAAAGCCCGCAGCAGTACAAGATTCATGCATTATATCGGGCATTAAGTTATAAGGCAATTCAATAATAGGTGGCAGGTGGTAAACCCATGCAACAATCCCTAATGGAAAATAGCAAGCTGATTACGACGAGCAATCCCGATTCCCCTATTGCCGAAGCGTACCGTTCTTTGCGTACGAATATTCAATTCTCTTCCATTGATGTACCCGTGAAGACGCTGATGGTCACGTCCTGTCAGTCCGGTGACGGCAAAACAACAACGATTGCGAACCTTGCGGTTGCCTTCTCGCAAGAGGGCAAGCGTGTACTGCTGGTTGATGCGGATTTGAGACGGCCAACTCTTCATACGGTTTTTATGCTGTCTAATCAGACCGGCCTGACGAACGTTTTGGCTAATCAGATGGATTGGGAGGATGCCGTGCATTCCACCTCGGTCGATAATTTGTTTTTTATCGGCTCCGGTCCCACTCCGCCTAATCCTTCGGAAATGCTGGGCTCCAAAAAGATGAATCAGCTTATTGAAGAGCTGTCCGCCCATTACGATATGATCCTGTTTGACGCTCCGCCTTCCCTCGTTGTAACCGACGGACTTGTGCTTGCTTCCAAATGCGATGGCGTAGTTGCCGTAATCAGCGTTGGGATGACCAAGCGTCAGCAAGCGAAAAAATTGTACGCCAGTCTTGAGCATGTAAAAGCGAAGCTGCTTGGAGTGGTGCTCAACAATAAGAAAAAGAAAAGCAAGGATCAGCTGTATTACACCTATTACGGTACAAACAGGAGGATGTAATGGGAGAGCAGCAAGTAAGACTCGTGTTATTAGCCGGCGGTCAAGGCAGACGGATGTGGCCGCTTTCTCATTCGAAGCGTGCGAAGCAGCTTCTTCCCCTGTTGCCTGGACCAAGCGGTGAAAAGGAGTCTTTGCTGAGCAGGCTGTGGCGACAGCTGGATCAGGTCGGATTGCAGCAGGATACGTTTATTACAATCAGCCACAATCAGGCGGAAACGTTGCGCAATCAGCTCTCCATCAGCCTGAACGTGATTCAGGAGCCGGAGACGAAAGGGAGTTACCCCGCCGTTGCCCTTGCTGCTTCCTATCTTTATTCGGTTGCATCCATTCCTCTCCACGAGACGGTTGCCGTATTGCCTGCGGATCTGTATGTGGAAGAAGAGGACTGGTTCGAGACGCTGAAGGAGCTGCCGGAGCAGCTTCGCAGGCATCAATTAAATCGTGCGGTGACAAGCGATGAGAGCGGCATTATCGTCTTCCGGCTGGAAAGCGTAATCTCCGCTTTGACTGAAGAGGGCCTTCCCATCCAGTATGAGCAGCTTTTCCGTCGTTACGAGGAGCTTTATAGCCGGCTGGAAGACAGAATGATCGGATTATTGGAAGAGAGCCCTACCTTCCGAATGCCGGAGCAGCCCTTTAGCCGCATTAACAGCTGGAATGCTCTTGCTGCCGCCTTCCCGGAAAACGCTTCTATTTATAATGATTCGGCAGCTCCCGTAATTATGATGGGGCTGAGCAATATTACGGTGGCCGTTTCTTCCGCGGGAATTTTGATTGCCGATCAAGCCGCCTGCATTCCTGATGAACAGGCGCGGAATATAAGCAAGGAACAGCCGCCGCTGGTTCCAGGTTATGAGGCAGGCAGGTGGGGCAATGCCGTCGTAATTAGCAGCTTATCCCGCGAGGATGGACAGCAAGCCATCACAAGAAAGCTCGAAGTGGTTGACGGCGGGTTCCTAAGCTATGCCTTTTATTTGAAGCGTAAGATTGTCTGGACGGTACTGTCCGGTGTAGGAGAGCTGATCCGCAATGAGAAGAGAAGCATGATTAAGACAGGTGAGGTTGTCGAGCTTCTGCCGGGAGATCGGCATACCGTTATGGCCAGGTCCGGACTCACGCTCCTGGAAGCTCACATCGGAACGGATCTAACCGAAGATGACCGGATTGTGCTCGGGAATCATGGGGAAGAAGTCCATACGGCTATCTAGAGTTTGCGGTAATGAAGAAGGGGGAAGCGAAGGGTGAAACGGGGCTGGAGAAGGGCACTCATTGGCATTGGAGCGGGATTGGTCGTCATTGCTGCCGGGACAGGCGGATATGCCTGGCATCTATATGGTTCGGTGAAAAAGACGGCGGACAAAATCTATGAGCCGATTCAGCCAACGACATATGTAAGCAAAGATCCTGAGGTTACGGTCAAACCGCAGCAAGCGGCTCAAGCCTTGATTGAGAAGCGGCATCCTTTTACGGTAGTGGTGATGGGCGTTGACGAGCGGGAGAATGATAAAGGACGCTCCGATACATTGATTGTGCTTGCGGTTAATCCAGAGAAGAAATCGATCCTCATGTTTAACATCCCGCGTGATACGAGAACGGAAATTATCGGCCATGGTACAACGGATAAAATCAATCACGCGTACGCCTTTGGCGGAGTGTCGATGGCGAAAAATACGGTCGAGCATTTCCTCGATTATCCCATTGATTATTACATCCGGATCAACATGGAAGGCTTCGCCCATTTGATTGACATTCTCGGCGGCGTCGAGGTAAACAATCCGTTCGCCTTCTATTACGGGGAGCATCAATTCGATCAAGGCACCCTAAAATTAAACGGAGATCTGGCGCTCCTCTATTCCAGAATGCGTTACGACGATCCAAGAGGCGATCTCGGCCGGAACGCCAGACAGCGGGAGATCATGATGGAGGTTATGAAGAGCTCGCTTCAGTTCTCCAACATTACGCAGATTCAAAAAATACTGAAAGAGCTTGGAAACAGCGTCAAGACCAACATTACGTTTGACGAGATGAAGACCTTCATGTCCGATTACCGGGAAGATCTCGGCAATATTAACACGGTTGAGATTAGCGGTTCGGGAAGCATGATCAATAAAATATGGTACCTTATTGTAAGCAAGGAAGAGAAAGAGAGAATTCATGAGCTGCTTAAAGAACAGATGGATACCAATCAGACAGCGTCTTAACAGGGCGCTGTTTTTGTCTCTCGTAATGTATACGCTTACAACATAAAAGACGACAAATCATATACAAGTATTGACAACTTTCGCTAAATCCAATAAAGTATAGATACGAAGTGTAACAATAATTGATAATGATACAAATAGTATTGGGAGCGGGGGAATAATGATGATGCAATTGGAAGAATGTTTTTATTGCGTGGGCTGCGGAAAAATGGTGAAGGTGCATGATGCAAAGGCGCTTTTTCGGACCGGCTTTTTCCGTGTTGTCCTTCCGCTTGGCTGCTGCTCGGACTGTTCCCGGGTCTAACGAAATAAAGTCTTAATAGGCTGTTCACTTTCCCTCCCCCTTCTAATTCGCTATAATAGACGGACGATACATAGAACTAGATTTTGGAAAATAAAGCAATGATTCATCATAGAATGAATCATTTAAAGGGAGGGTATCATGGAGCAACCGATCGTACAGCTGCAGCAGGTGACGAAGCGAATCGGGAAGAAGACGATTATCGACAATCTGACGCTAGACCTGCCGCTTGGCGAAGTTTTTGGTTTTCTCGGGCCCAACGGCTCCGGTAAAACAACCACGATCCGCATGATGGTAGGCCTTATGGCCATGACCGCGGGCGAAATCAAAATCGGCGGGTACAGCATCAGGACCCAGTACCAGCAGGCTATACGCAATGTGGGAGCGATTGTTGAGAATCCGGAAATGTACAAGTATTTGACCGGTTACCAGAATCTTGTCCATTTTGCGCGAATGATCGAGGGTGTGACGCCTGAACGGATTCAGGAGGTCATAGCCCTTGTTGGTCTGGAATCCCGCATTCATGACAAGGTGAAAACTTATTCTCTCGGGATGCGTCAAAGACTTGGGGTAGCTCAAGCCATCCTGCACCGTCCAAAGCTGCTTATCCTTGACGAGCCGACCAACGGATTGGATCCGGCCGGTATCCGCGAGCTGCGCGATTATCTTCGCCAGCTGTCCAAGGAAGAAGGCATTGCCGTGTTTGTCTCCAGTCACTTGCTCTCCGAGATGGAGCTGATGTGCGACAGGGTTGCGATTATTCAAAACGGCAAGCTGATCGATGTTCGGACCATCCACCAAGGAGGTCTGGATGCTGCGAGCGATGTAAATATGCTGTTCGAGGTAGACAAGCCTGCCGAAGCATCCGAAGTTGCGGCCGGGCTTGGCAAAGCCGCGTTCAGGGAAGGCGACAGCCTTATTATTGAAGCAAACCGCGAGTTCGCTGCTGAATTTAATGCCCGATTGGTTGCCGCGGGCATCAAGGTATACGGTATCCGCGTCCAAACCAAGTCGCTTGAGGATCAATTCCTTGAAGTAACGGGGGGTGAACGCATTGTTTAATTTTTTCAAGCTGGTTCAGAATGAGAACATGAAAATTTACCGCCGCCCACGGACGTATGTCATGCTGGGAATCCTGCTTGCTTTGATCGCGGCTATATCGATTATCGGTTATTTCGTGGATCATAATCATAATACCTCCGCATGGAGCATGATTATGACGGAAGTGATGATCTCGTATACGTTAATTACGGTATTTACGATCATTATCGCTTCTTCCGGCGTAGCCGACGAGTTCACGAGCGGCACAATCAAGCTGCTCCTGATTCGTCCGTGGACAAGATCCAAAATTTTGCTGTCCAAATACATTGCCGTTCTTCTGTACGCGCTAGGCATGGTCGTCGTTATGCTGCTGTTTACCGTCGTGCTGAATATCATTCTGTTCGATGCAAGCGATAATGCGGCAGCCGATATTGTTTCCCCGCTTGTTTCGGGCTCCATCGCGGCTTATTTGATCAAATACGCCCTGCTGAAGTACGTGTCGCTGATCGTCACCACAACGCTGGCGTTTATGCTGGCAACCGTATCCCGTAGCGGCGCGCTCGCTATAGGCTTGTCGCTGTTCCTAATTCTGGGGGTTAATACCTTTACGCCGCTGCTGGCTGCGCTTAAGTACAAATGGGCGGATTATATTCTGTTCATCCATCTTGATCTTACGCAATATTTGAACGACACGCCATTGCGCGACGGTTCAACGATGGGCTTTTCCATCGCCGTCCTGGCTATCTATTATGCCATTTTTGTTGCTCTGGCCTGGTACGTCTTCAAGAAGAGGGACGTAGCGGCTTAAAGCAAAACGAAAAAAACTCCCATTCGGTTCTTCCTTCCGGAAGAGCAGAATGGGAGTTTTTCGTGTCCGTATTGGTTCCGATCAGACGGCCTGGCGGGCTTTTTCCTTCTCGGGGGTTTGTTCCTTGGCGGGCGGGGACGTATGGCTTCCGCTGCCTGTCTCGGACAATGGCCGGGTACGTTCGCTTGGACGTTCCATGTGGCAGGTACCGTTCAGCATGCCGCCGTCCTGCACGATCATGCCTTGGGCGGATACGCTGCCGGTCAATTGACCGGTTGAAGTAATGGTCAGCCTGCCTTTAGCGGTTACCTCGCCGTATACTTTGCCTGCAATCGTGATATCTCTGGCGGTTATGTTCGAGCGTGCCATACCGTTTTCCCCGATAATGACATCTCCCAGACATTCAATGTCTCCGCTATGTTCTCCTTCGATGCGGAGGTGTGCTTCGCAGATCAGCTTACCCTCGATACGCGTCCCTAGACCAATTAACGTATCGGTCCATGAAACGCGCTTGTTGTCCTTGAACATGGGGATGCTGCTCCTCCTTCCGTTCGGCCGGTATTTGACTTTCTATTGACTTTTATTCTCGCAAAGCTCGAAACATGCCAGATTTATCTTCGATCTATAGGAGAAAAATGGCGTATACCTACGGGTCAGTACGAGTTTGTCGAATATAATGATAGTGTTGATTTTTGATCTAACAGGATGGTGAGGCATGAACGTAATGGATACAAGGCTGCCGGGAGTGAAGCTGCTGGAGCCACCCGTATACGGCGATCACAGAGGTTTTTTTACGGAAAGCTATAACGAAAAGACGGCACGCGAGAATGGCATCCTCCATGCTTTCGTTCAGGATAATCATTCGTTGTCGGTAGAAGCGGGGGTTCTCCGCGGCATGCATTATCAGCTTCAGCCAAAAGCGCAGACGAAGCTGGTCCGGGTAACGGCGGGGGCGATCTACGATGTGGTTGTGGATATTCGCCGCGGCTCGCCAACCTTTGGACAATGGCAGGGCTTTATTTTAAGCGCGGCCAACAAAAGACAGCTGTTAGTTCCGCAAGGCTTTGCCCATGGCTTCTGTACACTGGTGCCGAACTGCGAGGTACAGTATAAGGTGGATGCCTTGTACGCTGCGGAGCATGACAGGGGGATCGCCTGGAATGATCCGGCGCTTGGCATTGACTGGCCGGTGACGAAGCCGATCTTATCGGATAAAGACGCCAAGCATCCCGTGCTTGCCCAGGCGGAAATCAATTTTGTATATGAGGGGTGAGCATACCACAATGAAACTTTTAGTTACGGGCGGAGCGGGATTCATCGGGAGCAACTTCGTTCATTACATGATAAGCCGTTATCCCGATTACGAGCTCATTAATGTCGATGCCTTAACGTATGCGGGCAACCCGGAAAATCTGCGGCAGGTGGAGGGTCATCCGAACTATACGTTTGTCAAAGCGGATATCGCGGATCAGGCGGCGCTTACCCCTCTGTTTGAGTCCGGTATTGACGCGGTCATTAACTTTGCCGCAGAATCCCATGTAGACCGCAGTATTTTGCAGCCGGGACTGTTTGTGCATGCGAATATCGTCGGGACGCAGACGCTGCTTGACTTATCCAAGACGTATCAAGCGAAGAAATACGTGCAGGTATCGACGGATGAAGTGTACGGTACGCTTGGCGCAGAGGGATTGTTTACGGAAAATACGCCACTTGCGCCTAATAGTCCATATTCGGCAAGCAAAGCCGGAGCAGACCTGCTTGTCCGCGCTTATTACGAGACTTACGGATTGCCGGCCGTCATTACGCGCTGTTCGAATAACTACGGACCGTATCAATTTCCGGAAAAGCTTATTCCTCTGATGATTCTCAATGCGCTGCAGGATAAGCCGCTGCCGGTTTACGGCGACGGTCTTCAGATCAGAGATTGGCTGTATGTCGAGGATCATTGCAAAGCGATCGATCTGGTGCTTCATCAAGGCCGTGTCGGGGAAGTGTACAACGTTGGCGGCAGCAATGAACGGACCAACTTACACGTGGTAAAAACCATCCTGCAGGAGCTGGGCAAGCCGGAATCGCTGATCCGCCATGTGAAGGACCGTCCCGGCCATGACCGGCGTTATGCGATTGATGCGGATAAAATCAAAAGCGAGCTTGGATGGACACCGTCGCATAGCTTCGAGAACGGGATTAAATCGACGATCGAATGGTATCTTCGCAATGAAGAATGGCTCGAGCAGGTTGTATCCGGTGCGTATAGGAACTATTACGATACGCAGTATGCGAAAAGGCTGGAGTCCAAATGACCACAGCGGGGGAGAAAAGGAAGCTGAAGGTAGCCGTTACGGGAGCAAACGGACAGCTGGGACGCGAGCTCGTCCTGCTGGATACCGAAGGCCGATTCGAGATCATTGGATTAAGCCGCACGGAGCTTGATATTACGGATTTGGAGCAATGCCGCAGCGTATTAGCCCGGCTTCGTCCGGATGCCGTTATTCACTGCGCGGCCTATACGGCAGTAGACAAGGCGGAAGCGGAGCCGGATGAAGCCTTCCGGATTAACGCTGCCGGTACGCGCAATATAGCCGTAGCGGCAAGAGAAGTTGGCGCCAAGCTATGCGCGGTAAGCACCGATTACGTATTTGACGGAACGGGAACGGTTCCGTACAAGGAGCATGACCAGACTAATCCCCGGACCGTATACGGTCAGTCCAAGCTGGCGGGCGAGCAGGCCGTGTCGAGCCTTCATGACCGGTATTTTATCGTCAGAACCTCCTGGGTATTTGGCGCTTACGGCAATAACTTCGTAAAAACGATGCTGAAGCTTGCTTCGGAGCGGGAGCAGCTAAAGGTTGTAGCGGATCAGTGGGGTTCGCCGACATACACCAGGGACTTGGCTATTTTTCTGCTGGAGCTGGTAAGCACCGATTACTTCGGTATTTATCATGCTTCTAATAGCGGGATCTGCACCTGGTTTGATTTTGCGAAGGCCATTATGGAGGAAAGCGGCAGCGGCACGAGGATTGAACCTTGTACGACGGAAGAGTATCCAAGGCCGGCTCCCCGCCCGCATTATTCGGTTATGGATCACGGCGCGATTCGCAGCAACGGATTTAAGCCGCTTCCGCATTGGCGGGAAGCGCTTCGTCATTATTTATCCAATCCTCTTATGGGGGGATAACAGCCTATCTGCCGGAACTGCCGGCAGATGGGCTGTTTTTGTGTTCTTAAAGTATACGCTTATGACAGGTCGACCACACTAAGTGAATGGGTATTTC
This sequence comes from Paenibacillus glycanilyticus, assembly GCF_051200795.1. NCBI lineage: Bacteria > Bacillati > Bacillota > Bacilli > Caryophanales > Paenibacillaceae > Paenibacillus > Paenibacillus glycanilyticus. Next base: position 5,355,035 of record NZ_CP195155.1, on the reverse strand, counting down.
AGGGGATATCAGTAATGGGGTGAGAGGATGATCGGTTGGCTTACGGCAATAATCCTATTTTTACTCCTGTATAGCGCTCAGCCTGCCGTCATTGTATGGATCGAAAGGCGTCTTCCGGCGAAGGCGGTCGCATGGATCGTCATTTCCCTGGCCGTTCCTGTTCTTGGATTTGCGGGGTATTGGTTGGTGGGCCGCTCGAGACGCGTCAAGGAAGGACAAGCCGTCTCGAGAGAATACGAACAAGCTGCCGAGCGGTTATCTATTTGCGCCGCCGGTCCGGGCGAGCTTGGGCAAGCCGGCCTGCTGGAGCAGGAACAGCTGCTTCGTCTCCTGCGCGTTAGCTCCGGCAGACCGGTTACGCTGGGCAACCAAGTGAAGGTGCTGACAAACGGGAGGGAGACGTTCGCCTCTATATTAGAAGAAATGAAGAAGGCCAATCATCATATTCATCTGGACTATTACACGATTCGCGATGACGGGATTGGCCGTGAATTTCTGGATATCCTGACCGCTAAAGCCAAGGTTGGCGTTGAGGTTCGCGTATTGTATGACGGGATAGGAAGCGTCAAATTGAGCAAGCGGTATGTCAGGGAGCTGAAGCGGTCGGGCGTGCAGGCAAGCTGTTTTTCACCGCCGGGGGCGGCTTTGCTCAACCGGCTCCTGAACAGCCGCAATCATAGCAAGATTGCCGTGATTGACGGGAGAGTCGGATTCGTGGGCGGCATCAATATCGGAGACGAGTATTTGGGCAAGGATAAGAAGCTTGGCTTCTGGCGGGATACGCAGCTTCGGCTTGAAGGGGATGCGGTTTATTTTCTGCAGGAGCTGTTCATGAAGGACTGGGAGCTGGCCGTCAAGGAGCGCTTGCCGGTGAATGCCGGTTATATGCCCGAGCATGATCCGGATGAAGCTTTGCAGGAGCCGGTGTTAATTGTGTCCAGCGGGCCGGACCGCAGCGGAGAGCCAATTCTGGAGACGGCGTTTGCTGCCGTGAAAGCGGCCCGGACAAGCGTCTATATATCAACGCCGTATTTTATACCGGATGAGAGTCTGCTGGCCGTACTCGGGAGTGCAGCAAAGAGCGGGGTAGACGTACGGTTGATCATCCCCGGTATTCCCGACACGAAGCTCGTTCTAAAGGCGACCTTGTCGTTTGTAGAGCGGATGCTGGAAGCGGGTGTCCGGGTGTACCGTTACCAGAAAGGCTTCATTCACGCTAAAGTGATGATCGTGGATGAGCTGCTTGCGGTAGTGGGGACGGCCAATATGGATATGAGAAGCTTTCACAGCAACTTTGAGCAAAATGCGGTATTGTTCGACGCCGGGACGATCAAGCATTTGAAGCGGGATTACGAACAGGATCTGCTCGACAGCCGCGAGCTTGATCTGGAAGGCTTTCGGCAAAGACCGAAAAAGGAAAAGGCAGCGGAAGCCGCTGCCAGGCTGTTATCGCCGCTCTTGTAAAGAGCGGCTTATTTTTTAGCGTGGATAAAGCTGAGCACATGCTCCAAATCCTGCGGCTGCTCCAGATCGATCAAATCGCCGTAACGCTGCAGACGTTCTCCGATGTTCAGAAGATGGAAGTCGGCCGGCTTTATGCCTCCGGCGTACACTTCTTCCCATTTGAGCGGCGTGGAGACGGGGGCGCCATAGCGAGCTCTCGGCGTATAGGGGGCCGAGATGGTTTTCCCCTTGTAATGCTGAAGATAATCGACATAAATCAGATCGCCGCGGTTTTTGGTCAGCCGCTCGACGGTGAACAGCTGCGGATAGGCGCTGGACAAGTAGTCTCCGACAAATTGACCCAAGCCTCTCAGCTCATCGAAGGTGTACTTCTGCTGAACCGGTACGACAATCTGGACGCCCGTTGCCCCCGAGGTCTTTGGAACGGATCTGATCTTCAGCGATTCCAGCAGCTTCCCGACAAGCGCGGCCGCTTCGATGATACGCGGTTCCTCCTCGCGGGAAGGGTCAAGATCCAGAATCCATTCGGTAGGATAGTCCGGATTGCTGATCCGGTCGAAGGAAGCATGGAATTCCAGGCAAGCCAAGTTGCCAAGCCATAGCAGAGTCGGAAGGTTATCGAGATGAATATAGGAGATCCCTTCGTTTTCGGCGATACGGACGTAATCCGGTTTAGGTTCCGGACAGTTTTTCTGATAAAACGACTTGCCCGCATAACCATGCGGATAACGGATAGTCGTCAAATAACGGTCCTTGCAATGCTTCAGCAAAAAAGGCGACAGCAACGCGAGCTTCTCCAAATAGATCAGCTTGGTAATCCCATGTTCGGGCCAAAGCGGTTTTTCCGGATTGGTGACGGTTATTTCCCGTCCTTCTACCATGACCGTTGCGGGCCGCTTGGCAGATGCGCTTGTCTTGTTCATGAGGAGCCTCCTGCTGGTTTTAGACCAAAGGATACAAGCTTGGGATGCCTTAATAATCCGGCGGATGTCAGCTCCAGTCCGGTAACGCGGCAAGGAAGCGGGGACGGCAGCCAGATTACGCTCTCGCCCTTAAGCTCAGCCGGCAGAGCCGGGAAAGGCATCGGCCACGAGGGGGCATCGCTTCTCCGCAGCTGCAGCATTTGGCCAAGCGCATCCCGCATGGCTTCGTCGAGGCCAAGCGAGACGCTGCCGATAAAACGGCCCTGATCGGACATAATCAGGCTGGCTGCGCGGCCGTCGCGGCGCTTAACGCCTACGATGCCAACGTCAAGGAGGAGAGCCCGTTTCTTTTTCAGCCAATCGCGATGAGCCTTGCCTTCCTTATAAGCACTATCCAGCCGCTTGCTGACGATTCCTTCCCACTGATGGTCATCGACCCATTTCCATAAAGCATCCGCATCGGTATAGAGATCGGCTATAAGAAGCCGATCGGATCGGATGGGCTTCAGCTTGGCAAGCAGCCGTTTATGCCGCTCCGCATAGGGGAGCGGGCGCAAGTCCTCTTCGCCGTCCTGCAGCAGGTCGAAGAGAACATACAGCACTTTCCCTTTGCTTGAAGACGAAGAGAGATCCCCGCCGAAGCTGCGTTCACGGCTTAGCACCATTTGAAAATTCGGACGTTCGCCATCGTAATAGACGATCTCTCCGTCCAGCATGCAGGGGCCAAGAGCGTCAGCCTGCTCCTGCAATGTCCGGTGGATTTCCGGATAGACGGCGTTTTTGTTCAGCAGCTTGCGCGAGAACAAATCAATCCTGCCGTCATCGTGAACCGTGGTAACGATTCGGACGCCATCCCATTTGATCTGGTAGATCCAGCCGGATTCCTTGGGGATATGATCATCCGCGACAGGAATCATCGGCTCGGCAGGCAGCGTAAAGACCGTCATTAAGAGACGGTCTCCTCTGCTTTAGGCTTCTTGGCTCTAGGTTTGCGCGGCTTAACGACCGGTTGGTCCGCTGCTGCTTCAGGAGCTGCAGCCGCAGGCTTGCCCGCGCCGGTATCGAGACCTACTCCACCCGGAGGCAGCTTGGCTGCATCAAGGCTTGCTTGCAGGGCTGCCATTAGATCAAGCACATTCGTTTGCTCCTGCTGAGGAGCTACGCGTATTTCCTGGCCTGCCACTTTGTTATTGATAGCCTGGAGCATGTTGGCTCTGTAATCATCGGTGTATTTGGACGGTTCGAACGGAGTGGACAGCTGCTCGATAAGAAGCTTGGCCATCGTCAGTTCTTTGTCGTTAATGGAAAACGATTCGGGAATGCCGGGAACATGGGAGATCGAGCGGATCTCGTCCGGATAGAAGATCGTTTCCATCGCCAGGCAGTTCTCAATAACCCGAATAGCAGCCAGGCTGCTTTTCGAACGAATCGATACTTTGGCTACGCCAATCTTGCCGGTATCCGACATGGCTTGAAGCAATAAGCCGTAAGCGTTGCTTCCCGCTTGATCCGGTGACAAATAATACGTCTTCTGGAAGTAGACCGGATCGATCTCTTCAAGTGCGACAAAATCAAGAATTTGAATCGTGTGGGATTTTTCTCCGGCCAGCTGCTCTAATTCATCCTTCTCGAACAGCACGTAACGGCCTTTTTCATACTCATAACCTTTAATGATATCGTCCCATTCCGCCTCTACATCGCAATTCGGACAGCGCCGAACATAGGCGATGGGACTGCCGCAAGGCTTGTGAATCATGCGAAGCGAAATATCTTTATCCTCCGTGGCGGTGAACATTTTCACCGGCACATGGACAAGCCCGAAGCTGATTGCGCCTTTCCACACCGTATGCATCTGGTTACTCCTCCTAAAATGAATTTCTTATGCCTTCTCTTACTCTTATTGTTCCCGCAATGCATGAGAATCAATCAATTCGGGTATATTTTGCTTGAACCAATAACGCATGCAGCAGGGAGGAGCGAACCGACTATGATGGAATTTGACGACTTGGAAAACAACGAAAAGCCGCCGGCAGACAAATGGGATGAAGGCCGCGACAATTACTTTATGGATATCGACCGGATGGTGAATGAGGGCTTGGGCGGAGGCACCGTGTCCGAGCATAACGGGTTAATCGATGAATCAACTACCGATTACATGGTTCCTGAGACAAAAGACTGACCTGCAAAGGCAAGTGCATAGGAGGCCCTAAAGCAAATGGACGTAAACCGTGCCAAGCAAATTTATAATTCCGAGGAATCGATCAAGGTTCATCTTGATGACGGAAATTCCGTATGGATTGAGCATGTGGATGAAGCAAGCGGTACAGCGACCGTGCAGGTTGGAGGACATTCCAAGACGGTAGCCGTAGATCGTTTGCAAGAAGGATAAGGTTGAATGGAGAAAGCCGTCAGGTGTTAAGTCTGGCGGTTTTCTTTTTTTTTTAATAGTAAATCATTCTCATGAACAATTTGTAAAAAATTGAAACCTTCGTCCCTTTTCTATCGTCTATACTAAGGTGTATTTTTGGAAGTGATTTCTAAATTAGAGAAGGTGAGGAAAAGGGATGAAGACATCGATGAAAGGCAAGCTGCTTGCCACGGTTCTGGCGCTCAGCTTGCTTCCGGTTGGAAGTCTTGCTTACGCGGCGGACTCTTCCGTAACAACGACAGCTGTTGCCTCCACGGGCACGGGAGCAAGTACCGCCCCGGGCGGCGTTCTGGACGAAAGCCTGGCGAAAATTTCGAAGGACGAGGCAGTCGAACGTTTCAGAAAGCTGTTCCCCGAATTGAAGGATGCTGAGGTGACAAGCATTGATCTTGGTAATCCAAATCAATATCCCCCAAGCAACGAAATGGTCTGGACGATACAGTGGAACGTGTCCGTCGAGAACGGAAGTTATGGATTTGATTCCAGAATTGACGCAATCACCGGGGATATCATTACCTATTATAATTCGCTTCCTAAGGAAGAAGCTTATTATCCGGCAAAAGTATCGAGAGCAGAGGCTGAGAAAATCGCCAAGCAGTTTATTTTGGTTGCATCTCCTTCCATGAAGTCGACGGACAAGCTTCAGCTTAAGCCAGTCGAGAGCGATTATCCGCAAGCTTTGTTTGGCCCGGTACAGTACAGCTTCAGTTATCAGGCTCAAGTAAACGGCATTCCGACAACAAGCAATCAAATTCAAGTGGTTGTTGACGGTAACGGGAATATTAATAGTTATTACGGTTTTAGCACGGGTACAGATTACCCGTCTTCGGATACAACCCTGACCGCGGAACAAGCCGCCGAAAAAATGAAAAAGGAATTGAAGCTTCAGCTGGCCTACGTTCCGGGTGCCGACTATTACGCGAACCAAACGAATACATCAGCTTACCGTCTTGGTTATGTTGCGGTTAGCGGGATAGGCTTGATTGATGCGAAGTCGGGCAAGTTCCTCGATGATCAGGGTCAGGCCATCGATTCTTTTCCGGCAACCAGCTACTCCGCTATCTCTTCTTCGGCATCTCCCTTCAAGCCTCATACGGGAGCGGAATTGACCAAGGAGGAAGCTATTGCGGTTGTGACTGCGGTTACCGGTAAGGCAAACGCGGAAGGAACCCAACAAGCATCGACCAGCACGGACCGCGACGGCCGCAAGACTTGGTCGATTTATAATGGCAGCCCGTTTGGCGGTATTCAAACCCATGCAACAGTGGATGCGAAAACCGGCCAATTAATCGAGTACTCGACTTTTTCATACCCGACCGGTGATTCCTCCGCCGCGGATCAAACGGCAGGGAAGCCGTCGATTACGGAAGCGCAAGCAAAGGCAAAAGCCCAGGATCTCGTCACTTCGTTATATCCGAATGCATCCGGCAGCCTGAAGCTGGTCGACCGCTCGGGAACGGGTTCCTACAGTCCGGACACAGCCTTTATCTACAGCTTCCAGCAGTTCTATAAAGACAAGCCGATTCAGCCGTCAGCTGTTCAAATCAATCTGGATGGACAAGGGAATCTTACTAACTATTATAATTCCACTACACCGGCGGACAAGCTAAGCAAGCTGGATTCCTTAACCGCGAAAATCACGGAGGAAGAAGCGCTCAAGTTATACCGCGACTCGATTAGCGCCGAACTGCAATACAGCACAATCGGAGGCAACTATGTGGATGGCAAGCTTCAGGAGCAGCAAGTGAAGCTTGTGTACATGCCTAAATTAACCGACGACAACAACTGGGGAGTTATTGTCAATGCGGTTACCGGCAAGCTGGAGCAGCAATATATTTTCCCTGGCACAACGGTGCAGAAGGGTGAAATTCCGGCGGACGCGAAGAAGCATTGGGCGTCCAAATCGCTGCAAGTTATGTTTGACTATGGCATAATCAAGCCGGAAGCCGACGGACTTATTCACCCGGACCAAACCGTTAACAATGGAGACTGGGTGAACATGCTGCTGGCCGGCTTTACGGGAGGACAAAGCTATACGACCCCGCAGAAGCAGCGGTTTGCAGACGTTCCGGTCGACAGCGAATATGCTTCGGCGGTCGAATACCTGGTGCAAAGAGGCTTCCTGAAATCATCCCCAACGCAAAAGCTGCATCCCGAGCAGGCTCTAACGCGGGGCGACTTGGCGGTATGGCTGACCAAATTGCTCAAATACGATAAGTTGTCCGAGTTTATGTCCGGAGATACCGATGTTACCAAGCTGAAGGATGCTGCCCAAATCAAAAATAAAGGCGCCGTAACGATTGCGATGAAGCTAGGCCTGTTAACGGCCGAGAACGGGAAGTTTAACCCGAACGCCGCGGTTACGAAGGCACAGATCAGTATCGTTCTGCTTAGACTTGCAACCTTGCAGGACAAAGTGGATGCGCCGATTATGAACAGCAATTATTATTGATTGTTTATAAAATAAAAAAGCTGCCGGTTTCCTGCAATGTCATTAAGTTAAGGCCTTAATGATATTGCGGTCTCCCGGCAGCTTTTTATCTTTATCCCCCGAATGCATCGCGGAATGCCCAGCGGAGCTTGGCGATATCCACGTCCCACAGCTCGGCGATATCGCCGGCAACGTTCTCGTCCCACCAGTCGGACAGAACCTTGCGGTTTTTTTCGTTCTCCGCAATAAAGAGCAGGTTCATAATGACCTTTTTGTAATACAATTCTTCGGCCTGCTCCATTTTTTCTTTGGGTACCCATACCTTCAACCGTTTGACGGTTCGATACAGTTCATTGCTGCAGGCGCGGCGGATTTTTCGTGCGGACGGCAGGCCGGACGTATGCTTCTGGGTAGTTGACTTCATCGTGAACCGACTCCTCTCTAACTCATAAATATGCGCCAGAGTTTGAGACGGTCACTTCATTATCCGCGTATTACTGTGAGTTAATGGACTTCGATGTAGCCGACCATCGGTCCGCCATTGTTCATATCGGTATGAACCTGGCATATAATGGGGTAGGTGCCGGCCTGCTCAGGCGTAAAACGGACAACCGTGGTTTGTCCTTTCTTTACCTCGCCTTTAATGCCGAGGCCTTCAATGACAAACGGGTGGCTGCTGCCGTTAACGCCGCTGATGCGCAGCTCGACAGGCTCGCCCTTGCGGAGGCTGACGGTGCCCGGATCCCAGCGGTACACCTCCAGCTTTTTGCCGTCTTCGGTCGTTGTGCTGAATTCGCCCGTAACAAGCTGGATGGTTTGCACCTTTGTCGGCTGGCTGCTTGCCGTGTGCGCACGGTCCCAGCTGAAATAGACGGCTGCCAGGAGGATGATAAGCAGGGCAAATGCAAATAGCTGTACATGCTTTTTATTAATGATAAATACACGCGGCATTGGGACTCCTCCTCTTAATCTTTTAATGGGGAACGGTTTCGAAGTTATGCTAGTGTATGCGGAGGCCTGTCCCGGCATGACACCTTTCGTCGCATGGACAAGCCGGACTTCAGCCGGGTAGATGCTTATCCGCTCCGTATGGTAGAATACAGTCAATTGCTATTATTTAGGTTGGGGAAGGCGGGATGGAATGGATTTAATAAAGGATATATTGCACGAACTTTTAGTATGGATTGAAAGCCTTGGTTACTTCGGGATACTAATTGGATTACTCATAGAGGTGATTCCAAGTGAAATAGTATTAGGTTTCGGCGGGTACTTGGTGTCGGAAGGAAAAATATCGTATCTGGGCGCGATCATTTTCGGCGTGCTTGGCGCGGTTGGGCAAAACTGGATTTTGTACGCGATTGGAAGATTCGGCGGCCGTCCTTTGGTCGAGAAATACGGCAAATATATTAAGATCAAGATGAAGCATGTGGATATCGCGGAAGGCTGGTTCAAGAAATACGGAGCGGGTATCGTCTTTACCGCCCGTTTTATCCCGGTTATGCGCCAGGTTATCTCGATTCCGGCAGGAATGGCGAAGATGAACTTCGGCTTGTTTACGCTGCTTACGGCGCTTGCCTCGATCCCTTGGACAATATTATTCGTTCATTTGGGCAAAACATTAGGTGAGAATTGGGAAGATGTCGACCAGAAGGCCGCTCAGTACGTACAACCGGCTATTCTGATTGCTATAGCTTTACTGATTGTCTATGTGGTATACAAGTTTATTCGTTCCAGAGGCAAGTCTGTATAATAAAACGGAAAGAGGGATGAACATGAGCAGAAGCGTAGCCGACAAATTAAACAGAGGGATTAGCCCGCAGCAGTTTGTTGAAGGAATGACGAAGAACAAGGAAGCATTCCAAGGCTGGTACGATAAATTTGAATGGGCAAGCGATAGCGACCGCGAATTTTTCGAATCGCTCAAAAGCCGTAATGACCTGCGCGTCTTTATTCTGATGGCGGATTGGTGCGGAGACGTTGTCCGCAATATTCCGGTTGTGTTCCGTGCGCTGGAGACGGGAGAGGTTCCGGTTGAGGTTCTTATTATGGAAGAAAATCTCGATACGATGGATCAGTTCCTCACGATGGGAGGCCGATCCGTTCCGGTTGTTATCTTAACCGATGCGGAAGGCAAGGAGATACACGGAACTTGGGGACCAAGACCAACCTACGTTCAGGAACCGATGGTGCTCTTCAAGAAAGAAAACCCGGACCGCGAAGCAGCGGACTACCAGGACAAGCTTGCGGAAACGCGGAAAGAAATTATGCGCCGTTACGGCGAAGGCACCGGTTATCACGCTTTGGTTGTACAGGAACTAAGAGCGTTGATTGAATCGGTGTAAACGGATTAGATTGGAGTATTGCGAACATGCGTATTGAAACGTTTACGCTTGGCCCGCTGCAAACCAATGCTTATCTATTGACGGAAAAAGATGAGCAAAGCGGCGAAGAGCGCGGAATTATTATCGATCCGGGAATGGGGCCGAAGCGGCTGCTGGACCGGATCGCCGGAATTAAAGTTGAAGCGATACTGCTTACTCATGCCCACTTCGATCACATGGGCGGCGTAGAGGAAGTAAGAACCGCTGCGGGCTGTCCGGTGTACATTCATGATCTTGAGGCGGATTGGCTGACGGATGCCCGCAAGAACGGCTCGATGCGGTGGTCGGACGTGACACCGCCGCTGACGACAGGTCCTGCCGAATACGCGCTGGACGAAGGGCAGACGCTTAAATTTATCGGTCATACGTTTAAAGTGCTGCATACGCCCGGTCATTCTCCGGGCAGCGTAAGCTTCCTTTGCGGGAATGATATTTTCTCGGGAGATGTTCTGTTCCGGCAATCGGTTGGCCGGACTGATCTGCCGGGCGGCCGGGAGCGGGATTTGTTCGATTCGATTCAATTGAAGCTGTATAAGCTTCCGCCTGAAGTTAAGGTTTATCCGGGACACGGTCCCAAAACAACGATTGGCTTTGAAATGGCCAATAACCCTTACGTGAGATAATTTCTTAGACGAACCGCCGGCTGATTCTGCCGGCGGTTTGCTGCTTTTTGGGTTTCGTGTTTCCGGAAATATGGAAAAGCGGTTTCAAATCTGAGACAATATAGTTATGGCCTTTTTGTAAATGAAAAGTTTGAAGGGACGGTGCAGTTGTTTGGCAGATACTAAAGTAAAGCAAGTGGAAGAGGAAGCAACAGGCAAGCGGACACCCGAGCAGGTTGCTGCCGAGAATGATCAAATCATAAAAAGCATGGCATCGCAGCTGTCGATTCCGATTACGAAAGTGAAGTCGGCTGTGGCTCTGCTGGATGAAGGCAATACGATTCCGTTTATCGCGCGATACCGGAAAGAGATGACCGGCGAGCTTGACGAGAATGATCTCCGGGCGATTGAAGAACGGCTGCAATATATGCGCAATCTGGAAGACCGCAAACGCGAAGTAATCCGTCTGATTGATGAGCAGGGCAAGCTGACCGATGAGCTTCGCCGCTCGATCGAGGGTTCGGGCAAGCTGCAGGAAATTGAGGATCTGTACCGTCCTTACCGGCAGAAGCGCAAGACGCGCGCCAGCGTAGCGAAGGAACGCGGGTTAGAGCCGCTTGCCTTGTGGCTGTGGGCTCAGCCTCGCCAGGGCGAACCGCTTGTCGAGGCGGCTAAATATGTGAATGAGGACAAAGGCGTAGCGTCGGCAGAAGATGCGCTTCAAGGCGCAATGGATATCCTGGCGGAAAATATCGCGGATGACGCAGCAATCCGTTCCTGGGTGCGGAAGCATACCTTTGACCAGGCGCTGCTTAAGACCGAAGCGAAAAACGCGGATGCCGAATCCGTCTATGAGATGTACTACAATTATCAGGAGCCGGTCCGCAAGCTGCCGCCGCACCGCGTCTTGGCAATCAATCGCGGGGAGCGGGAAGATATTCTTCGCGTTTCGTTCGAACTTTCCGCGGAACGGATTCATGAGTTTATTCAGCGCAAAGTGCTTCGCCAGCAGACGGCGCCCGCCGTGCGCGATGTATTGGCAGCTGTTATTGAGGATGCTTACAAACGGCTCATTTCCCCTTCGATCGAGCGTGAAGTACGCGGCGAACTGACGGAGAAAGCGGAGGAGCATGCGATCTCCATCTTCTCGGAAAATCTGCGGAACCTGCTGCTTCAGCCCCCTGTGCGCGGCAATGTGGTATTGGGCGTTGACCCGGCATACCGGACAGGCTGCAAGCTCGCCGTTATTGACGATACGGGCAAGCTGATGGAAGTAGCCGTCACTTATCCGACTCCTCCCAATAATAAGGTCGCGGAAGCGGAAAAAATCATTAACGGTCAGATTGACCGTTACGGCGTATCGCTTATCGTTATCGGCAACGGGACGGCTTCCCGCGAGACGGAGCAGTTTATTGCCGGCTTGATCGGCAAACGCAAGGCAGCCGGACAAGGCGAGCTGAAATATATAATCGTAAGCGAGGCAGGGGCAAGCGTTTATTCCGCATCCAAGCTAGCGGCGGAGGAGTTCCCGGATCTAGACGTAGCGGAGCGCAGCGCGGTGTCCATCGCGCGCAGACTGCAGGATCCGCTCGCCGAGCTTGTGAAGATTGAGCCCAAAGCGATTGGCGTTGGGCAATACCAGCATGATGTCAGCCAGAAGCGGCTCGACGAAAGCCTTGGCGGCGTAGTTGAATCCGCGGTTAACCATGTTGGCGTAGACGTAAACACGGCTTCCGCGTCGCTGCTTTCTTACGTTGCGGGCATTAATGCAACGATTGCGAAAAATATCGTGAAGTACCGGGAGGAGAACGGCAGGTTCGCAAAACGCGGCCAATTGCAGAAGGTGCCGCGGCTTGGCGCGAAATCTTACGAGCAATGCATCGGCTTCCTGCGTATTCCGGAAGCCGCGAATCCGCTGGACAGCACGCCGATTCACCCGGAATCCTACGATGTTGTCGGCAAGCTGTTTGCCGAGCTTGGCCTCAAGCAGAATCAGCTTGGCACCGAGGAGCTGAAGGAGAAGCTATCGGGAATCGATCCCGCAGCCATTGCGCCTTCGCTTGGCGTAGGCGTACCGACCTTGAAGGACATTATCGACAGCTTGCTGCGTCCGGGACGCGACCCGCGCGAGGAGCTGCCGCCGCCGATCTTCCATACGGATGTTCTCAATATCGAAGATTTGACACCGGGAATGGAGCTGCAAGGAACGGTACGGAACGTTATCGACTTTGGCGCCTTTATCGATATTGGCATCAAGAACGACGGCCTTGTCCATATTTCGCAGATGAGCGATAAATTCGTGAAGCATCCGATGGATGTCGTATCCGTGGGCGACAACGTCACCGTATGGGTGCTTGGCGTTGATTTGAAAAAAGGCCGGGTGTCCCTTACCATGCGCAAGCAGGCATAATTTCGGGCTTGCTGACTTCATATTTTGGACTCTATAATACAGATGTGCCTCTAAGATCCTACTAAGGAAGGAGAGGATGAACATCATTATTCAGCCCGATAACCATTCCATCCAAACGGAAAAAGAACGGTGCAGCAGCGCTCCGAATCATAAATGGTTCGGCTTGTCCCTGCAGGCGCTTGTTGTGTTATCCCGCAAACCCAATGCTTGTACCAGCGCGGAGCTTGCGGGACATATGAAGTCGGAAGCCACGATGCTGCGGCGCGTACTGGCCAAGCTCGCCAGGGAACAGCTGCTTGAGACAAGGGAGGGCCGCGACGGCGGTTACCGATTGAAGCGTGCCCCGGAGACGATTACGCTTGCCGATGTCTATTTGGCTCTGCGCGTAGGGGAGCCATTATGCAGCGGAATGCTGGATACAACCGGCATCCATGATTTCGGTCAGGAGATGCGGGTCGCTTTTATGGAAATAACCGACGAAGTGGAACGAAGGACGCTGGAAGTGCTGCGGCAGGTTACGATTGCTCAGCTCTCCGAGAGGATTTGCACGCTCAAGCGAATGGATTTGAATAGTTAAAATGGATGGCGGAAAAAATAGTCACACTAGCCCAGTTGACTTTCCGCCGTCTCGATTTTATACTGTTATCAAAACTGTTACAGATGCGAGCGTACTTACAGCATAAAAGGCCCATAAGCATATTTGTAACTGTGTAAAATTATTCGCAGTTTAATCTGTGGTTTATTTTTCACAGACGTCATCATTCTATTATGCCTTTTTTTGATTTTAACTGAGCAATCTGGCACACAGATCATTTAATTATTGGAGGGAACCAACAATGGCTATCGAAACACAAGTTGGCAAGGATTTTACGGAAGTTCTGACATCCCGTCGTTCTGTTCGTCATTATGATCCATCGTTCAAAATCTCGGATGAAGAAATCAAAGAAATTCTCGAGCTTGCAACTAAAGCACCGTCTTCGGCAAATACGCAATCCTGGCGCTTCCTGGTAATCACGGATCAAGCGCTGAAAGATCAATTGCTCCCGATTGCGAACAACCAGCAACAGGTTGTAGACGCATCGGCCGTTGTAGTCATTCTTGGAGATCTGGAGTTCTACACCAAGCTTGGTGAAATCAACGGAGCGGCAGTTAAAGCCGGCTACATGACGGAAGAGATTGCCCAGCGCTTTACGGATCATTACACAAACCTGTTCCCTTCCATTCCGAAGGAGCGCGTGACGGAGATCGTTGCTTTTGACGCCGGTCTTGTATCGATGCAAATTATGCTTGCGGCTAAATCCAAAGGGTATGACACTGTACCGATGGGTGGTTACGACCGCGATAAGCTGAAAGCTTTCTTCGAAATTCCGGACCGTTACCTGCCGCTTCTTGTTCTGCCGATCGGCAAAGCAAAAGAGGAAGGCCGTCCAACCGTACGTCTTCCGCTCGACGATATCACGTTCTGGAACAGCGTAAAATAATTCCGGACGCAAAAACTCCCGCAGCAGCAAGCTGGCGGGAGTTTTTTGTTAAGACTTTAATGAAGAGTTATTTCGGGACGGCTTTCGTCTTCGTTTTTTGTTGTTTGCTTGCTCCGATAGAAATACCAGCATTCATTCAGCAGTTTAATCTGCCTAAGGTCCTTCTTCTGAAAAGCGCGCATCATTTGATTGCAAAGCCATTGCGGCATTCGTATCTTCTCCTTCCGGCCATACCTGATGTACTACTACAGTATGGAGAAGGGCGAATGTCCGTGCAGGTCCATTTTTAGAGTTCTTCATCCTCGTACCATTGTTCAAGCTGGGCTTGCAGGGCGCGAATCTCGGTGAGCAGGGCAATCAGCGGGTAAGCCGATTCCTTAACGGCTGCGAAATCGCGTTCCAGCTCATTAATGTAGTCCAGACCGGAGACGATCCGGATCGAGCTGTCATGCAGCTCGACATTGTCGCATTCCGCGACCGCGTATGGCAGCTGAGGCACGTGGTCGGCGGTAAGCTTGTCAATCTCTTTATGAAGGCGCAGGTTCAGCGCGCTGAGCTGGTAAGCATGGGTTTCGGGCATCTCGACAAAGAAAATTGGGCTGCTACCGTTCATAAGGACGTAACGCATTGTAGGCATGGTGAAAATAAACTCCCCTCGTAGGCCATCTATAATGATTTCTACTTGACAGTGTAGCGTATGAACGCTTTAAAATTCAAGTACTGGGGGAGAATACTATGACCATGAAAATGACAGACGGCCAGCTGCAGCAGTGGGTTGAGCGCGTATCGCTCGAAAGCTTTGGACGACCCTTCATCCATCAGGCGACCTTTAACGGGCGTTTGAAGGCAACGGGGGGGCGTTATTTTACGAAATCGCATAACATCGAGATCAGTCCTCATCAGTTAGTAGCGTTTGGTGAAGAAGAAACCGAAAAAATTATTAAGCATGAGCTTTGCCATTATCATCTTCATATTATGAAGAGAGGGTACCAGCACAGGGATGAGGATTTCAAAAAATTGCTCGCTTACGTCGGTGGTTCCCGTTACTGCAAATCGCTGCCGGAGAGGGCGGCAAAGGCGCCAGCCCCTTACAAATACAAGCTTGTTTGCCTCAACTGCGGCACCGAATATCCGCGTAAAAGAAGGCTTGATCCGGCCCGCTATGCATGCGGAAAATGTCGCGGAAAACTTTTTTTAAAAAACGCTTGACCTTCTGAAATGACCGTGATATATTATTACTTGTCGCCGCGGTAAACAAGCGGTTGAAACGAGAAAGAAAAGCAAGTGATTGAAGTATTCCCTGATAGCTCAGTTGGTAGAGCACTCGACTGTTAATCGAGTTGTCACAGGTTCGAGTCCTGTTCGGGGAGCCATGGAGAGATACCCAAGTGGCTCAAGGGGACCCTCTGCTAAGGGGTTAGACTGCGTAAGTGGTGCGAGGGTTCGAATCCCTCTCTCTCCGCCATAATTTTCTTGGTGGACAAGTCGCTCGAGAGAGATGACGATAGCAACAACAAGTAAGCAAGGCCCGTTGGTCAAGGGGTTAAGACACCTCCCTTTCACGGAGGTAACAGGGGTTCGAATCCCCTACGGGTCACCATTTCCTTTAATGTAGCGGCTCTCGAGAGTTCGTTTTACAGCATGAGAGCCATTAGCTCAGTTGGTAGAGCACCTGACTTTTAATCAGGGTGTCGAAGGTTCGAGTCCTTCATGGCTCACCATTTACTTCTCCCTCGAAGTGATGGTATGAAGGGAATGAAATTAAATTGTGCGGTAGTGGTGGAATGGCAGACACGCTATCTTGAGGGGGTAGTGGGCGTACGCCCGTGGAGGTTCGAGTCCTCTCTACCGCACCATAACTTAAAAGTTCAATCCCTTACATCAGTAAGGGATTTTTTTGTGTTTTCTTTTTGAATTCGGATTTGTCTTTTGGTCTTTTGGAACAAGCGCGGCTATAATGAAAAGAATAAGCCATATATAATGGAATCTGCCGGGTGATAAGGAAAGTTCGAACGAGGAGTGATAAATCGCATGATTAAAGTGCTTGTCGTAGATGATGAAGTCAGTATCTCCAGCGCGATAGCTTATGCGCTGCAGCGTGAAGGATTTACGGTTGAGACAGCCGGTGACGGGCTGGAGGCGCTTGAAAAGGTTGCTGCCTTTAAGCCGGATGTTATGGTGCTTGATGTCATGATGCCCAAAATGAACGGCTACGAGGTATGCCGGAAGCTGGATGCGGGCAACAAACCTGCCATTATGCTGCTTACCGTTAAAAACGATATTGTAGATAAAGTACTTGGGCTTGAGCTTGGCGCCGATGATTACATGACTAAGCCGTTTGATATCCGGGAAGTGGTGGCCCGCGTGAAGGCTCTTCACAGAAGGCGCCAGATTGAAGCGCCGGAACAGGATCCGGATAAAGAGGGCAAATTGGAGCTTGGCGGCATCGTGATTGAATTGTTAAGCCGCACGGTCAGGGTTGACGGAGAAATCTGCGACCTTACGCCAAAGGAATTCGATTTACTGGCGCTGCTGGCAAAGCATCCGGACCGGGTATATTCCAGGGAAGCGCTGCTTGAGCAGGTGTGGGAGATGGATTTTGCCGGCGGTACCCGTACTGTGGACATCCATGTGCAAAGGCTTCGCAAGAAGCTTGGCGAATGGCAAGGACTCATACAAACCGTTTACGGTATCGGCTATAAAAGCACGAGGACAAACGGATGACCCGAGCTGCCGGTTCTCGGCATAAGATCAGGATTGGCTTAAAGGGTAAAATCACTGTTTTCCTCGCGCTGCTGCTCGCTTTTGTAGTGGTGCTGCTCAGCATGCTGGTGCTTGCGGGTATCCGGGAGGATCAGCAGAGGCGGATGGAGCAAAGCTTCTCCCAGCTGGCGAGCTCGGCAAATCTTCGCGTACGCGAGGAGTATTTGACCGGTGAACGTGTGTCGCCTGATGAATTTATGGAGCGTAACGGGCAGAGCCTGGCGGTAGATCTTGGCGGACAAAGCGGCATGGCGGTGACGTTGTACAGCGCTGACGGGCAATTCGCCGGGACATCGCTGCCGGTACAGCCGGTGACCGACGTGAAGGATGCGCTTGCTCATACCGCCCAAGGGCAGGAGGCCTATATTACGCTAGGCAATCAGGTGTTGTATCTGGCACCGCTTTATAATGCCGATCAATTTCTCGGCAGCGTACAGTTTCATGGCTCGCTCCAGGATCAGAAAATGTTTTACCGCCATATTCGCGATTTGTTTATCGGGACGGGGGCTGCCGTGCTTGCAGCTGGTCTCCTGCTTGGTTATTTGTACGTCTGGAGGCAAGCTTTTATCCTTGGCAAGCTGAATCAGGCAGCCAAGGATATTGGGGAAGGCCGGTATCTGGACAAGCCGCCCGTTCGCAGGCGGGATGAGATCGGCGAGCTTGCGGAAGGCATTTATGACATGAGCGGCAGTATCTCTTCTTATGTCGACGAATTAAACGAAGAGAAGCAGAAGCTGCTCACGGCAATCAAGCGGCTGCAGGAGCTGGAGCAGCAGCAAAAGCAGTTTATCGGCAATATCAGCCACGAGCTGAAAACGCCATTAACTTCTATTCTGGCATATTCGGATCTGCTTGGCATGTATAGCGATGACCCGGTTTTGCTGCAAAATGCCCGTACCCAGATCAGCAAGGAAGCGGAGCGGTTGTATGCGCTCATCGAGAAGGCGCTCCAGCTTTCTTCGATGGATATTTACGATTTCGAGACCAATGCCTCTCGGTTCCAGGTGAAGCCGCTGCTTGAGGAGGCGCTAAGCCGTCTGCAGATGAAGGCGGAAAAACAAAAGATCTCGCTTTCTTCCGAGTTAAAGGATGACCTCGTATGGGCGGATCAGGATAACCTCATGCATATGGTTACGAATTTGCTCAGCAACGCGATAAAGTATAACCGCCCCGGCGGATGGGTTCGGCTTGCCAATCATTCGGAAACGGAAGCCTCCGGCGAGCGGTGTGTCATAATCGAGGTCGTGGACAGCGGTATCGGCATCCCGGAAGAGTTTCAGAACCGGATCTTCGACCCGTTCTTTACCGTTAGCGACGACAGGTCCCGGGAAACCGGCGGTACAGGGCTAGGCTTAGCTTTGGTAAGGAGCTTGGCCGAGAAGCAGCACGGCACCGTCAAGCTGGCCGAATCAGGACCTAACGGCTCCCGATTCGTCATCTCTTTGCCTGGTGAGCCTATAGCCATAGAGCAGACGGAAGAGTAAACAACAAGCCTGGACATTGGATAGTCCGGGCTGCTTTTTATTTTGGGCATTCTAATAAAAAGTTGTTACAACTTGGATACAATTCAGATATGTTTTCGACATAGAGGCCTTCTATACTTATGGAAACTGGTAAGAATCCGGGGGGATAACGATGAAACAGATCATGAAATTAGGCGCCGTGCTGTCGCTCGCAGCCGCACTTGCTGCGTGTTCCTCTATTCAAAGTGGTAATCCATCGAATAACAGCAATAATTCAAATAAACATGGGGAATTAACGGTTGTCAAAAACCCAGAGAAGAAACCAACCCAGGAAGTTATGGTAGAGCGGATTCATCGCTTTGAGGGTGCAAGCATGGATAAATGGCTGTCCGATGATCAGGTGCAGCTTGTGTACACCAAGCTTGTCAAGCAGGCTACGGCTACGGAAGAAGCAAAATTTGAATACCATACCGCAAGCGTTGATTTAAGCAACAACGAGCAGAAATCGGCTGAAGAACCGGTGAAGAACATTCAATCAATCCAGAAGGAACAGCAGTCTCCCGACGGCAAGTATGTATTCATTCAGCAGTGGAAGGATAAATATACGGCACGCAATTTTATCAAGGAAATGAGCACCGGGACGATGACCGAAATCAAGGGAAGCAATTACTTGGAGAACGGCGGCTGGCTGAACGATACGACGTATGTTCTGGCCGCGGGCTCGATGAACGGGCTTGGCGATATCCGCCAGATTACCGTTGACGGAAACGTAACGCTTCTGAAGCTGGATGACCCGGCACTTGGGGATCAGCCGTTTGTGAATTTCGGAGTCGGCCAAGGCCGCATCTATTACACGGATGATAACCACACCTTAAAGCAATTTACACCTGACGATCCGAAACCAGCCGAACTGGTTAAACATGCGATAACATTCCAAGTATCGCCGGACGGCAAGCATCTCGCGGTCGAAATCCAGAAGCAAGCCGGGAAGGTGGGCAGCGAGCTTCGTATTTTCAACTCGAACGGAAGCGCGGAAGGGCTCTCCATTGCGAAGGGCGATTTGATTCCGTATTTCGCTTGGTCCCCGGATTCCTCCAAGCTGGCGGCCGCGTTGTATACCGAGAACCAGAGCGGAATGAACGGCGTTTATATTTTCGACTCGGCAACGGGCAAGGTTTCGCCGATTGGCCCAAGCTATTTTCCACAATATCCGTTAAGCTGGAATCCATCGGGTACGCGGCTTGGCGTGACGGTCGCCGATAAGGAAAGCATGCCCGTGACGCACATTATTGATTTTCAATGAGAATATCCATGAGCAATCCGGATCAGGCGATCCGGATTTTTTTGTGCCCATTTGCTTGGATGAAAGGTTATGAAGGAGAGCGCGGATGAAATTTGTTTACAGGTTCGTTACAAGCCCGAAATTTTTTGGAGATATCAACGCTCTATACTGAAGTCAGTAAGGAGCTTCAAACAAAAAGAAACAGGTTATAAAAAGACAGAGAAAAAAGGTTAGAAGTTCGGAAATAAAAAACAAATTCAAATTCAAAGGAGATAATTAAAATGAACAAAAACATGAAAAGAACCGTCGCAACCATGATGATCGCGGGTATGACGGTATCCGGAGCAGCTGGCGTATACGCCGGCACAAGCATGGAAAAAATCAGCGCGTTCCTGAACCACAGCATCGGCTTTAAAATTAACGGCAGCACTTATATTCCAAAAGACGAGAACGGCAAAACGCTTGCGCCAATTACTTATCATGACACCACTTACCTTCCGGTTCGCGCGCTTTCGAACGCATTGAACACGCCGATCCAATACGACAGCAAAACGAACACGATATACATCGGTACAAGCACAACCGATCAATGGGTCTTGGCAAACTACACGGCGGCACAGCTCGATGAGATCAAGAAAACATTCGCCGGCTTTGAAGGGTTCGAAACGGCTTACGCTCCGCAGATCCTGATCAAAGGCGACGCTTTGCAAAAAGTAGCGGCAACGAATGACGGCGTAAACCTTACCTTCAAAAACATGACGGTAAACGTATCGCCGCGCGATTACTCTTTCGAATACGACGGTACGAACGTAACGCTGTCCAATGGCGCTAAGGCAAAATGGTACAACGTAAACGGCACGGACATGCTGACCGTAAAAGTGGATGACCGTTACGTAACGGTTAGCTCGCCAAGCAAAGCCTTGAGCAAAGCGCAAGCGGAAAAAGTAGCGGCTGCCGTAACTAGCATTGGCGCCGTGCAATCCGATATGACATCTGTATCGTACACGGCCGCTCAACTGGATGAAATGAAAAAAGCATTCGCCGTCTTTGCCGGCTTCGAAGCACCATACGCGCCGCAACTGACAGTTAAAGGCGATGCTCTGCAAAAAATCGGTACGACCGCCGAGGATGGCGTAGACCTGTTCTTCAAAAATATGACGGTAAACGTATCGCCGCGCGATTACTCCTTCGAATACGACGGCACGAACGTAACGCTGTCTAACGGAGCGAAAGCAAAATGGTACAACGTAAACGGCACAGACATGCTGACCGTGAAAGTAGATGACCGTTACGTAACGGTTAGCTCGCCAAACAAAACGTTGACCAAAGCGCAAGCGGAAAAAGTAGCGGTTAGCGTAGCTAAAGTTGGCGCTGCCCAAACCGAACTGGCAACCGTAACGTATACGGAGGCTCAAACGAAAGCCATTAAAGACGAATTTGCGAAATTCGACGGCTTTACGGCGGCTTATGTCCCAACAAAAATGGCGAAAGACGACGCGTTCCAAAAAGTAGCGGGCGGAGATTCCGTCAACTTCTGGTTCAAGCACATGAACGTTCAAATCTCGCCGCGCGACTACTCGGTTGGTTATGACAGCACAGCTGTGACGCTGCCTAACGGGGTAAAAGCAAAATGGTTTACGCCAAGCAGCACGCCTATGCTGAGCTTCCAAATCGACGACCGTTACGTAACTATCAGCTCAGCTGATAATAGTCTGAGTAAGGCTCAAATCGAGCAAATCGCAACAGGCGTAGCGAAACTGAAATAAGCTTTTCTTTCTGCATTCCCCGCGCGGCTTCCCAGCTGTGCGGGGATTTTTTTGTCCCCAAAGTATCGGTACGGCTTGGACAGAAAGGTTTACAGCTTCGTTACAAGCTCGAAATGGTTTCGAGATAACGCGAATCTATACTGAAGTCTGTAAGGAGCTTCAAACAAAAAACAAATTCAACCTTAAAGGAGATTATAAAGATGAACAAAAGCATGAAAAGAACAGTCGCAACGATGATGATCGCAGGCATGACGGTATCGGGAGCAGCCGGCGCGTTCGCCGGAACAAACATGGAGAAGATCAATGCGTTCCTGAACCACGGCATCGGCTTCAAAATCAACGGCAGCACGTATATTCCTAAGGATGAGAACGGCAATAAGCTTTCGCCAATCACGTATCATGACACGACTTATTTGCCGGTTCGCGCATTGTCCAACGCGCTGAATACGCCAATCCAATACGACAGCAAAACAAACACCATCTATATCGGCACAAGCACAACGGATCAATGGGTATTGACGAATTACACGGCTGCCCAGCTTGATCAGATCGTAAAAGCATTTGCCGGTTTTGACGGCTTCGAAGAGGCATACGCTCCGCAAATGATGATCAAAGGCGATGCTCTTCAAAAGGTAGCGGCAACAAGCGACGGCGTGAACCTGCTTTTCGCCAATATGACCGTCAACGTATCGCCGCGCGACTACTCGCATGACTACGACGGTACAAATGTAACGCTGTCTAACGGCGCGACAGCTAAATGGTACAACGTAAGCGGCCAAGACTCGCTGACTGTTAAAGTAGACGGCCGATACGTAACGGTCAGCTCGCCAAACGGGAAGCTGAACAAATCCCAGGTAGAAAAAGCGGCGGCAAGCGTAACGAAGGTAGGCGTTGCTCAATCCGATCTGGTAAAGGTTTTGTATACGGCAGCACAGCTCGATGAGCTCAAGAAAGCATTTGCCGGCTTTGCCGGCTTCGAAGCCGCTTATGCCCCGCAAATGATGGTTAAAGGCGATGTTCTGAAGAAAACCGCAGCAACCGAGGACGGCGTAAACATCATTTTCGAGAATATGACGGTAAACGTGTCGCCGCGTGATTACTCCTCCAAATACGAAGGCACAAAGGTAACGCTGTCTAACGGCGCAACAGCGAAATGGTACACATTAAACGGTACAGATATGCTGACGCTGAAAGTAGATGACCGTTACGTTACTTTAAGTTCGCCAAACGCTAATCTGACTCATGCACGCTTGGAAAAAGTAGCCGTTACCGTTGCCAAAGTAGGCGCTGTCCAATCCGATCTGGCAAAGGTAACGTATACGACCGCTCAAGCAAACGCGATTAAGGACGAGTTTGCGAAGTTCGAAGGCTATACAACAGCGTACGCTCCAACTTTAATGACGAAAAACGATGCCTTCCAAAAAGTAACGGGCGGAGATTCTGTTACCTTCTTGTTCAAGCACATGAATGTTCAAATCTCGCCGCGCGATTACTCGGTTGGTTACGACAGCACGGCCGTTACGCTGGCAAACGGCGTGAAAGCAAAATGGTTTACGTCTAGCAAAACCGCTAAGCTGAGCTTCCAAATCGACGACCGTTACATTACCATCAGCTCGGCGGATAACAGCCTGACTAAGGCTCAAATCGAGCAGATCGCAACAGGCGTAGCGAAATTGAAATAAGCGTTCCGATCTGGCTCCCCGAACGGCTTCCATCGCCGCGCGGGGAGTTTTTTTGTGGTTCATGCAAAAGGTTTGCAGGTTTGTTACAATGCCGAAACGCGATGGAGATAACACCTCTCTATACTGAAATCAATCAAGAGCTTCGAGCAATCGCAAGCCATTCATCTATAGGGGGGAACTATCCGTGAAATTGAAAGGAATTGCCGCGCTGCTCGCCATTGCCTTTATCATTGCATGGCCGATGCCAAAAAATGAGCTCGAGGCGGCTACGAATAAACCGGCGCATTATAAGAATAAAGTTATTGTCCTCATGTATCATCATATTGATGCAACGGAGAGCGGGGCAACGATATCACCGAGCCGTTTCGGCACGCAAATGAAGATCTTGAAGGATAACGGCTACCATGTCATCAGCATCGAGCAGTTCGCGGACTTCATGCACGGCAAAGGCAAGGTACCCGATAATGCCGTTGTTATCACTTTTGACGACGGATATGAGAGCTTTGACCAATACGCCGTTCCTATTATGAAAAAATACAATTTTACCGCAGCCCATTTCATCATTGGCGCAAGCAGCGACAAGCAGAACGTACACACCAAGCATATGACCTGGGAAACCATGCGCAAGCTTAAAGCGGAAGGCTTCAGCTTCTACAGCCATACGTATAACCAACATGATTATGCCCCGCTTGATGAAAAGGGTCATAAAACCGGACCAAAGCTGAGCAATCCGATTTATCTGCCTGACAAAGGCCGGGTAGAGACGAAAGCGGAATATAAAGCCCGCATAGAAGCCGATGCACGGCTGGAGGAGAAGCGGCTGAAGGAGGAGCTGGGCAATACGCATCAGTTTATCGCTTTCCCGTATGGCGTGTTTAACAAGACGGCTAAGCAGATTGAGAAAAACGCGGGCGTCACTTTATTTTTCACCACGCACCCCGGCATTAACAAGCCAGGATCCGATGAGGTATTCCGCCTCAATGCAGGAACACCAACGCTGACGGGCAGCAAATTTCTGGGGATGCTGAAGAGATACGGTTAAGACTGTATAATAAAGGAGGAATCTATTGCAGATCATTGGAGAACTGGGAGGGCTTATTCGTGAAATTAGTCAATTTCAAGGAAAAGGCGGCAGCTTCTGCTTACCGTTTGGGCGTACGTTCGGATAAAGGCATCCTTGATGCCGGCCATGTCACCTTAAACGACTTATTGCAGGGCGGAGAGGCGGAATTAAGCAAGCTCCGGCAATACGTTGAAGAATCCAAGGAACGGCAAGAACGTTTTGTGGATGAGTCGGAGATTGTTTTTGGACCATCCGTGCCGGAGCCGGGGAAAATCATTTGTATCGGACTTAATTACAGGAAGCATGCGGAAGAGACGAATATGCCGCTGCCGGAATACCCTATTCTGTTCAGCAAATTCAGTAACGCGCTTGCCGCGCATGGCGAAGATGTACCGCTGCCTCGGTCGACGCAAAAGGTTGATTACGAAGCAGAGCTTGCGATCGTCATTGGACAAACGGCGAAAAACGTATCGGTTGACGAAGCGCTCGATTACGTATTTGGTTACAGTGCGTCAAACGATCTGTCAGCCCGGGATCTTCAGACCCGGACAAGCCAGTGGCTGGCTGGCAAGTCCTGCGATAAATTCGCTCCGGTAGGTCCCTACCTCGTATCCAAGGATGAAGTAGGCGATCCCAATGCTTTGCGGATCAGCTGCACGGTAAACGGAGAGGTCCGGCAGGACTCGAATACATCGGATATGATTTTTAACTGCAAGGAAATCGTCAGCTATATTTCGCAATGCATGACGTTATCACCCGGAGACATTATTCTGACCGGCACGCCGGAAGGCGTCGTGATGGGTTATCCGCCGGAGAAGCAGGTGTATCTCCAAGACGGAGATGTCGTCACGATCGAAATCGAAAAGCTAGGCGCGCTAACGAACCGCATGGTTGCGGAAGCTTAAAATGTGTCATCCGTAAAAAAGAAAGCCGTCTTGGCCTGAGGTTCAGGCTAAGACGGCTTTCCGCGCATCAGCTTGCTTAATTTCTCCTCCGTATCGCTGTCCGGAGCAGGGGTGTAAATGCTGCAGCGAAGATCCGAGCCGCCCTGCAGCTGCAAGGACGTCAGATGGAAGAGCATCTTCCCCGCTTTGGCATGCCGGAATTCCAGCACAACCTCCGGCGCCGTCCGTACCTCGCTATGCTCCCATAGCTCCTGAAAGTCCGGATGCAGCCCCGTCATTTCCTTCAGAAATTGATCATACCAGTTATCCTCTACGTATTGGCCGTAATAAGCCCGGAAGATCGACAGAAATCCACTTGCGAACTGCTTCCAGTTGACGGCTAGTCGGCGCAGCTCTTTCCGCGTGAACAAGAGGCGAATCATATTCCGCTCCTGCTCGGGGATCTGGGCAAAGTCTACAAAGACATGGGCGGCTGCTTCGTTCCAGCCGACAATCTGACAGCGGCGGTCCGAGATGATGGACGGGCATTGCCTAAGCTCCTGCAGGATTTTGCGCAAGGGCGGGCTAACCGCATCCGACGAGTAAGCGGGCATTTCGGCCGTGATGGACGGACCGGCTCCAGGCTCAATCGCTAGACCGTACAAATAATTGCGTTCGTCGTGAGTCAGACGCAAGGCGGACGCAATCGCATCCAGCACATTTGGCGAAGCTTGAATATCCCGGCCTTGCTCCAGCCAGGTATACCAGGTCGTGCTTACGCCGGCAAGCGCCGCGACCTCTTCGCGTCTGAGGCCGGGCGTTCTTCTCCGGCTGCCAGGGGGAAAACCAACCTCCTCGGGCGTGAGCTTAGCCCGTTGGTTTTTCAGAAAGCTTGAAAGCGCGGTGAGCCGTGTTTTGTTATTCATATTGAGCAGTACCTCCAAATGGTGATCCTGTTACTCATTATACTAGGATAAACGACAACTTGTAATAGGATACTTCATGTGGCAACATGATTTAATATCAGGTACTAATTTTGAGGTGTGAACATACATTAAGCGAATGCTTACGAGGCAAGAATCATCATGAATAGCGAACACCGCAATTCGGGTGATAATTCTTTTTAGGAGCTGATCTCTATGGAACGAGTAGTGGTTACGGGAATGGGCGTTATTTCGCCGCTTGGACAATCGGTTGATGAAATGTGGTCCCGGATGAAGCGGGGAGAGTCGGGTATATCCAGCATAGATGCTTTCGATACGGCAAGACTGAAAACGAAATTCGCGGGAACCGTTAAGGATTTTGATCCGGAAGCGTTGTTTGGCCGCAAGGATGCAAGGAAAATGGACCGGTTCGTGCAATTCGCCGTTGCCGCCGCGGATCAGGCGATAACGGATTCCGGACTTAAGCTGGATGAGGCGGATCGCGATCGCGTCGGTGTATATGTCGGTTCGGGGATTGGCGGATTAAGCACGCTGATGGAGCAGGACGAAATTTTGCGTACCCGCGGTCCCGAACGCGTAAGCCCGATGCTGGTGCCTATGATGATCGCCAATATGGCGGCAGCTTCAATCAGTATCAGGTACCAATTAACAGGACCTACGCTTGCTCCGGTTACGGCCTGCTCCATTGGAAATACCGCCATTGGCGAAGCGATGCGGCTTATCCGCCTCGGTATAGCGGATGTGGTTATCGCGGGCGGCGCAGAGGCAACGGTTAATGAACTGTCGCTTGCCAGCTTTGGCAACGCGCAGGCTATATCTTCCCGCAACGAGGAGCCAACAAAGGCCAGCCGGCCTTTCGACCAGAGCCGTGACGGATTCGTCATGTCGGAGGGAGCGGGTATCGTCGTGCTTGAGTCTCTGACTCATGCGAAGATGCGGGAGGCTCGGATTTACGGCGAGGTATTGGGTTACGGGGCAAGCTCGGATGCTTATCACATCGTTGCCACCCATCCGGAAGGAACCGGGGCGTACACCGCTATGAGGACAGCCCTTGCGGATGCGGGAATCCGTCCGGATGAAGTGGATATCATAAGCGCGCATGCCACAAGCACGGGGCTTGGGGACCGCTCGGAAGGTCAGGCCATAACCCGTTTGTTCGGCGAAGGGGAAAGCCGGATTGCGGTAACGGCGAACAAGTCGATGCTGGGCCATATGCTGGGAGCGGCAGGCGGCGTTGAAGCGATTGCCCTTATTCAGAGCTTGCGCGAAGGGATCGTGCCGCCAACCATCAACTTGGAACAGCTTGATCCGGAATGCGGACTGACGAATGTTCCTGCGACAGCCCAGCCTGCTCCGCTTCGCATCGGGCTTTCCAATTCATTCGGCTTCGGCGGACATAACGCCGTTATCGTGCTCAGCCGTTTCGAGGGCTGACGAATAGCCGTAACGGGCTAACGATTTCTGCGCCGCTTCGCGCATCCGGAATTTCATATAGGGATGATCCGTTACACGGACACGCAGACCGAGAAACCGGAGCTTGGACAGCACGTATTCCGTCTCGTCGCCAAGAAAGGTCAGCTTGATCGTATAAGTATCGGATAACTCATCGTATTGAACCTGCTTGTCAAAGCAAGAGAAAGCATACAAAATCCGGGATAATTCTTTGTTATAATCCGGAATAATCTCAATCGTGGCGTGCTGCATGCGCTTTTCCAGCTGCTGGGCTAGCGTTGCAGCCGCCTGATTGAAAAATTCCCCGCTTACCGGCATTTCTTCCACGCTATGAATACTCCGCAGTCTCGTTGTCATCAGGGAGCGCGTTCTCCTGTTGTACCAGAGCAAATACCATTCGCGCTTTACCATCGAATACTCCAGTTTATACGGAACGCCGGTTTGGCTGGGAAGAAGGAAGCCGTCCTTCCGCGTATGGCGCAGCTGCATGCCCGATTTCTTCACAATCATCTGCCTAAGCGTTCTCAGCAGCGGGTGGTAGAGAGAGGGAACTGCGCTGCCTGCTTTTTCAACAATAATGGACCGCAGCGAATCGTTGCGTTCATCCGAGCCGCCAAGGCATTGCCGGAGTTTATCCAGCGTATCCGTCGATAGGGCAGCCGCCGCCTCCGGATGCTCCAGCATCATCAGAAGCCAGCGGCGTTCCTGAGCCGTAACCGCAAGGGCGCCATGCTCTTCAAGCTGTGCCATCATCCGGTAATTGAATATTTTTTCGAACAGGTTCATAGTATTCCGCCAGCTCCTTCCATTCCTTGATAAACTCCCGCCTTAAAGACACGGGCTCAAGCACTTCGCAGCTAGATCCAAAGCTGCGCAGCCAAGGCTTGATCTCCTGCGTGCCGTTCACCGTAATCTCGAACAGGAATGAAGCTTCATCTTCCTCCATGATAACGCCCCATTGCCCCTGAAGCTGCACCCGGTCTTTAATAAAGTTTCTTTTTGCGCCTTCCGGATTAAAAAATCTGACCTTTACCGTGACAGGTCTGCCCAAATCGACAAGCCAGCTGAAGCTGGTATTGCGCTCTAATGCTGCCAGCTTTGCCGCATGCTCGTCTTCCGTTACAACTCCGCTTTCCACAAGCTGCGTGATGCCTTCCATCCGAAAAATCGCGACTTGGGACCGGCCCGAGCTATAGCCAAGCAAATACCATCTTCCGTATTGATGATCGTAAGCGACCTTAAGCGGCAGCATCTCGATGAGACGGCCTTCGGATGGCTTGACGAACATCGGATTCGTGTTTTTGGAATGATAGCTTTGGTTCGATTTGGGCGTGAAGTAGTGGAAGCTTAGCTTCCGTCTGGACTCAATCGCCTGCATGATCGTGTATAGATGCGCTTCGTCCAGAATACGCGAATGATAATGGTATTTGTATAAGAAGAGGTCGCTGGCACCGTCCGGCAGCTGCCGCCGCTTCATCGCTTTTTTCAAGCTGTCGCGCAGCAGATAACCCTGGACGGAAGGAACCTGCGTATTCGCCATCACGTCCACAAAAGCATACAG
This sequence comes from Paenibacillus glycanilyticus, assembly GCF_051200795.1. Taxonomy (NCBI): domain Bacteria; kingdom Bacillati; phylum Bacillota; class Bacilli; order Caryophanales; family Paenibacillaceae; genus Paenibacillus; species Paenibacillus glycanilyticus. Next base: position 5,326,055 of record NZ_CP195155.1, on the reverse strand, counting down.
ATCCGACAGCTCCTCGTCGGAGAGCATGCTTACGAAATCATTGTGGGCCGTATATTTCTGCGGTCTTCCGCCCGGAAGCCGGCGGATGACGCCGGCCTGCTCCAAATACTTGAGATCGGAGCGGATCGTTTTCTCGTCCGGCAGCGCCAGCTCCTCCGGCATTCCTTCGCAGCATAGATCAAGCAGCTCCAGCGGTGTCAGCGCTTGCTCCTGAAGGGAAGCGATAAGCAGAGATAAGCGGTAGCTTTCGGATTCCTTGAGCGATTTGGAGCGGAACAGGAAGAGCAGCAGGGGGTCCGCCGATTCGTAATAGCTTGTTCGCAGCATATCCGTCATTGCTTTGTTATGCTCGTCGGCTTGCTGGACGGATCCGGCAATGTCCTTGAGGCGCCGGATGGTCTTGTCGAAGGTATGTACGGAGATGCCAAGCCGATCGGCGAATTGCTGCCGGCTATAGGCGCCGCTTGTCAGCACGAGCATCCTCAGAAACTGGATTTCTTTATCGAAGCTTTCTTTTGCCACGGTTCATAAGCCCCTTTCATTGTCGAAGAGGTAGTTGCCTTTATTGTAACTTGGGCCGGTAAAAGAGGATAGGTGGCAATTTATTTTATGGCAGGTACTTCATGCGGCGTACGTTGGATTTGATCAGGGTCTGATCCCGTTTATTTGAAGTGCCGCCGCGGCCAACGTTGTACAAATTGCAGCATAATCGTGTGATCTAAATCCATAATATCCTGCACGGTATGCAGGATATCAGAGAAAATGAGCTCAAATCGCCCCTTATCGGCGCAGTATCCTGCAATCTGTGCAATATAATGCGTTCGTCGTCGCTCAAATGGGCGAATATACTGTATTTCGTGCAACGTTACCTGACTAACTGAACAGGACTTTTTTTGTTTCGCCATACTTTTACCATGTTCCGGAAACGGGAAGTCGAAGATAATGAGGATGTAAAGCAACGGCCGGGCCGAACCGGGCAGGGATTTCGGTAGGATTCCCGCAGTGCCGGTACAGTCTTTGTACGCGGTATGCTGTCGGACTTGGTACGTACTTTACTAATTATTGCGGAGGTTCGAATCCTCCATCGTCCTCACGGAGACGATCATGGTAGAGCGATACTCGACTTTCACTCGAGATCAATCAAATTCAAAAGCAACAAGTTGCTTTGGGAAAATGCTCAGCAGGCTTATACAGCTGCACCGTACGCCGCAGCTCTGCAGTCCGCGGATACCGGACGGGAAGAAGCCTGCGCGAAAGGCCGCTGCCAAATGCACCGCAGGCAGACCGGGAGCAAGAAGAGTCTGCTGCGCTGCCGGAGGAGCAGGCCGGTTGGCAGGTATGATGCCGTTCTTAAGCGGGTCTCCGCCGCGGGTACGGGAACATTTTCGCCAAACAACGCTAAATTAAAGGAGGTTATATACCTATGACTACATATATAAACAAAATTACGATTCAAAACGATCAACGCGGGCTGCTGTTTAAGGACGGAAGTTATGCAAGGCTGCTGGGACCTGGCAAACACCGCTTTCCATTGTTCTCGAAAACGACGGTAACCGTCATGGATATCACCAAGCCGTTTATGGTGCCGGGCAAGGAACTTGCCTTGTTCCTGCATGACGACAAGCTGCTTGAGGAGCTACATGTCGTTGACGTTGCCGATGACGAATACGTGCTTCACTACGAGGACGGCAGATGCGGCAGCGTGTTAAAAGCCGGCAAGCATGCGTACTGGAAATCGGCCATCAAGCATACGTTCAACCGATTAAGCACGCGGAGCCTCGAGCTGCCTGCTTCCTTAAACGCCGCTGACCTGATGAAGCTGAACGGCTTGTACCACACGTTTGAAGTTGCCGGCCACGAGAAGGGCTTCCTGTTCTACGATAACATGCTGCAGCGCGAGCTTGGTCCGGGCAAATACCGGTTCTGGCGCACGCCGGTTTCGGTTGTCATGCAGACGATGGATATGCGCCGGCAGCAGCTCGACCTGATCGGGCAGGAAATGATGACGGAGGATAAAGTGACGCTTCGCCTTAATTTCGTCAGCCAATACGTACTTCATAATCCATTGAAGGCACTGCAGATCAAGGGCTTTGAAGAGCAGCTCTACATCCAGCTTCAATTAATTTTGCGGGAATACGTAGGGACGATGAAGCTGGATGAGCTGCTTCGCACGAAGCAGGAGATTGGGGCTTTTGTACTCGAACGATTGGCGGCACGGAGCGGGGAGTATGGAGTATCGTTCCTGAACGCCGGCGTGAAGGATATCATTTTGCCGGGCGAAGTGAAAGACATCATGAACACCGTGCTTCTGGCCGAGAAAAAAGCGCAAGCTAACCTCATCACCCGCCGGGAAGAGACGGCTTCCACGAGAAGCCTTCTAAATACGGCAAAGCTGATGGACGAGAACGCCACGCTGTACCGTTTGAAGGAGCTTGAGTTCCTGGAAAAAATTTGCGATAACGTCGGCAGCGTATCGCTCACGGGCGGCGGCAATCTGGTCGAGCAGTTAAACCAGCTGCTTGGCGGCAAACGTTCAGGATAGGGAGGCGCGAACAGGATGAATGAGCAATACCGGTTGAAGATAGAAGCCGAGCTGGCGCGTATGGAAGCGGAAGAAAATATCCGCATCCTGTACGCCTGCGAGTCCGGATCCAGAGCTTGGGGCTTCCCGTCGAAGGACAGCGATTACGATGTCCGCTTCCTGTACGTGCGGCCGGTGGAATGGTATCTGTCGATCCGCGAGCGCCGGGACGTGATTGAACGCCCGATCAGCGAGATGCTGGACATTAACGGCTGGGATCTCCGCAAAGCGCTGGCGCTGTTTAATAAGTCCAACCCTCCCCTGCTGGAGTGGCTGCAATCGCCAATGAAGTACAGGGAGCCTTATTCCACCGCCGAGCGTATCCGCACCTTGTCAGGCGCTACTTTTTCGCCTAAGTCCTGCATGTATCATTATCTTCATATGGCCAAGGGCAACTACCGCGAATATTTGCAGGGTGAGACAGTACGGGCGAAAAAATATTTTTACGTACTCCGTCCCTTGCTGGCTTGCGGCTGGATTGAGAAATATAACGCGATGCCGCCGATGCTCTTCGAGGAGCTTGTTGAGGATTTAATTCCTGCCGATAGTGCGCTCTATGGCATTATTGAACGCCTTCTAGTCCGGAAACGCGCGGGAGAAGAGCTTCGTACGGAACCCCGCATCGGGCAGCTCAATGATTATTTGGAGGAGCAGATCGCTTATTTCGAACAGACGGCTAAAGATTTGAACACGGCGGAAGGTCTGAAGGGCGAACAGCTGGACCAACTCTTTCGGGATGCCCTGCTGGAGGCATGGGGAACAGTAAGTGTATAATGGTGGCAGAGAAGGAGGGAAGCCGGATGCCAAGGGAAGTTCGGGTCAGCGAGCTCGCTGCGCTTAAGGAAATCGCAGAGATGCTCAATACGACCAACGATATGGATCAGATGCTCAGCGATGTGCTTGCGAAGCTGCTTGAAGTAACGGATTTTACGACGGGATGGATTTTCCTGATCGATGACGATATTCCAGGAAATACTTGCGCGGCCCATCATAACCTGCCTCCCGCCTTAACCGCCGGCAATTACGCGCTTATGTGCGGAGAGGACTGCTGGTGCGTGGAGCGCTACCGCCAGCGCAAGCTTACCCATGCCGTTAATATTATTGAATGCAAACGCATTACGTATGCGGTAAGCCATCAGCTTGGGGACACGGAAGGCATTACCCATCATGCAACCGTCCCTCTTAAAGCCGGCAAGGACCGGTTCGGGCTGCTGAATGTCGCGCAGGCAGGCAAGGAGCATTTCAGCGAGGAGGAGCTTGCGCTTCTGCAGGCTGTTGCTCTGCAGATCGGAACGGCGATTAACCGGATTCGCCTGTACCAGACGCAAGAGCGCAATGCGATGCTGTACGCCAAGCTGGGCGATGTCATCCAGCGTATTAACGGCGTTCAGGACGTTAATCAGCTGCCTATCAAGGCCGTTCAATATATCGGAGACGAATTCGGGTGGCCGAATGTCTCCTTATTGATGTATGACGGACAGCAGCTATCGCTTCGGGCTTTGTATTCCGACGGGAAAGTAATGAAGGAATGGCAGACGCTTGCGGTTGAAGCTGCCGGTCCGATTGAGGCCGCGCTCCGGGATAATCGGATTGTTATCGAGTCTTCCTGCATGGAAGGCAATGAATTGGATTCGGTTGGCATTCCTCCGTTCCGGTCGGCGGCGGCAATTCCGCTTCGCGTGCGCAACCGGACGATTGGCGTCATATTTATCAGCAGTCCGGATCAGCGGCAATTCGACGACCTGAACGAGGACTTTATGTATTCGCTGGGGGATCATTTTACCTTATGCGTGGAAAATCTCCGCATTTACGAGCACCGGAGCGAGCTGGCCCGGATGGAGGAACGGAACCGGATGGCGCGAGACCTTCATGATTCCGTCGTGCAAAAGGTCTTCTCCTTGTCCTTCCTGGCCAAAGGGGCGGAGAACGTCCTTGCCGGGCGCGATCCCGTCGTACAGCGTTCGCTTAGCGAGATTCAGCAGCTGTCGCAGGAGGCGCTGAAGGAGATGCGAACGCTGATCTGGCAGCTGCATCCGGCGGGTCTCGAGAACGGACTGCTGCCGGCGCTTAAGCAATACGGGCAAGGCCTCAACCTGACGATCTATGACCGGACGGACGGGGTGCAGGAGCTGCCGCGCGCGATTGAGGAAGCGTTCTGGCGGATTGGCCAGGAGGCCTTGAACAATGTCCGGAAGCATTCCGGCAGGCAGACGGCCTATATCCGGCTTAACAAACAGCAGGACGGGGCAGCCGTTCTGGAGGTAAGGGACGAAGGTACAGGCTTTCAGGTTGACCGGAAAAAAGGCCGCCAGACCATGGGGATGCGCTCCATGAGGGAGCGGGCGGAGACGCTTGGCGGTTCGTTGTCGATTACGAGCGGACGGGGCAAACCAACCATTGTCCGAGCGACGATTCCGCTTGAATCGGTACAGGCGCATTGCATGGAAGAGAAGGGAAGCAGCGGTGACTACTTAATATGAAAATCAAAATTTTACTCGCGGACGATCATCAGATTGTTTTAAAAGGAATATCGTTTTTTCTTGCGATGCAGCCGGATTTCGAATTGGTCGGAGAGGCTCATAACGGCAAGGAAGCGGTCGAGAAGGCCGGCGAGCTTCAGCCGGATATCGTCCTGATGGATTTGAATATGCCGATCATGGACGGAATCGAAGCCAGCGCCTTGATCAAGGAGCAGCATCCGCATATCAAAGTTCTGGTGTTGACCAGCTTTGCCGATCAGAGCCATATCGTCCCCGCCCTGCAAACAGGGGCTATAGGCTACATGCTGAAGGATGTGGAACCGGATCAGCTTGCCGAGGCTATCCGAAGCGCCTTTAAGGGAAATATACAGCTGCATCCGGATATTTCGCGTGCCTTGTTAAGCCGCACGGAACCGGAGCCAAGACCGGAGCCGGTTATCCAGCATTCGAGTAAAGACAAGTCGCTGGAAGCTTTGACGCCAAGGGAGCTTGAAGTGCTGGAGCTGCTGACAAAAGGACTGAGCAATAAAGATATTGCCCAGACGCTGATCGTAGCCGAAAAAACGGTAAAGACGCATGTCAGCAGCATTTTAAGCAAGCTGGATTTATCGGACCGCACGCAGGCCGCCCTGTTTGCGGCGCCGCTCTTTCAGAATAAGGGGCAGATGGCTTAAGCGGGTCTCAGCCTATAGTCGTAAGACCAGTCCCGCTTCATTTTTCCGCCTATTAGCCGATGTTGGAGAAAGTAAAACTCTATAAAATAAAGACAGTTACAAAAAGTTACTACACATTATTTTATGGAGGGAATTAAAAAGATGAGTACTGTACTGTTCGTAAAAGCAAATGACCGTGGAGATATCGCTGTCAGCGTAAAGCTGTATGACGCGTTCCTCGCTAGCTATAAAGCAAATCACCCGCAAGACACTGTAATTGAGCTGGATCTGTTCAAAGAGGAGCTTCCTTACCTGAACGCGAACCTGATCAACGGCGGCTTCAAAGCGGCTCAAGGTCTTGAACTGACTCCGGAAGAGCAAACAGCCGTAAGCATTGCGGACAAATACCTGGATCAATTTATCGCTGCCGATAAAGTGGTATTCGGCTTCCCGCTGTGGAACTTCACGATTCCGGCTGTTCTGCACACTTACATTGACTATCTGAACCGTGCAGGCAAAACATTCAAATATACAGCTGAAGGCCCTGTTGGTCTGCAAGGCGACAAAAAAGTGGCATTGCTGAACGCACGCGGCGGCGTATATTCCGAAGGTCCATTCGCGGCAGCGGAAATGTCCCTGAACTATGTGAAAAACATTATGGGCTTCTTCGGCGTAACAAACTTCGAGACGGTTATCGTTGAAGGCCACAACCAATTCAGCGACAGAGCGGAATCGATTATTGCCGAAGGCGTTGCAACAGCTGAGAAAGTGGCAGCTAGCTTCTAATTTCAGTCTTGTCTTGAATAGCTTGTTGATTTGAATAAGCATAACGTCCCGCATGTTCCTTTGATAAAAGGGAATATGTGGGATTTTTACGTCTAAATGCGACAAATTTTGACAGATCCCCGGCGCGGTATTACAATAAATATAGGACTTTAGACACATCTAGATGATAGCGGCGGAGAGGGTAGCGGATGAACAAAGAGTTTTTTGCGGAAATGAGAAAAATCAGCCACGAGGACGAAATGAGATCCAAGCTGCTGCTTCATGGCGTAAAAAGGATACTCGAGGAGAAGCAAGAGAAGCGAAAGCGGGGCTTGCTTGGTCTTTTAAGAAGAAAAACGAACCACTTGTAAAAAACGCACATACATATATGGAGTCAGGCCTATTGGCCTGGCTTATTTTTTTATCCTTCGGCACACAAACCTTTTGAGCCTCTTCTTAGTATAAATGTAACGATACGGAAGATTAGCTGCAAAGGAGTGAGGCGCATGTTCGAGACGATACTAGTCGATATGATTCCTGCCGGCCGAAATAATCGTCCAGGCACTCCGATTAACGGCCCTTATTTTATTACCGTGCATGATACGGCGAATCCGGGAAAAGGCGCGAATGCGCTTATGCACGCAAAATATTTGAAAGGCGAGGCTGCCGAGGCCTTGCCGGTATCCTGGCATTTTACCGTCGACGATACGCGGGTTGTTCAGCATTTGCCGATTACGGAGCATGGCTGGCATGCGGGTGACGGAAGCCGCGGAGAGGGGAACCTTAGCGCCATCGGCATTGAAATTTGCGAAAACGAGGATGGCAATCGCGCGGAAGCCGAGGCTCGTGCCTCAAGGCTGGTGGGGGATCTGCTGTATAAGCTGAAGCTTCCGATCGTAGCCGTTGTCCAGCATAACCACTGGAGCGGGAAAAACTGCCCGCATATTATACGGGCCAGGAAGAACGGCTGGGAGAACTTTCTTGACGGAGTCCGGAATCAGCTGAATGCTCACTTGGGGAAGGATGATGTACCGATGACGGAAGCGGAAAGAAAGCAGTTCGAAGCGTTGGTGAACCGTGTAGCGGAGCTTGAGGCCCAGCATGACATGAAGGTTCCTTCCTGGGCAAAGCCTGCGGTAGACCGGGCTATTGAGCTGGGGCTTATCGATGCCCCCGCGGACGGAAGCTCCCGCGATTTCTTTAGACTCCTGACGATCATGTACCGCAGAGGCTTATTGAAGGATTAATAATTTGCAAAGCCGGTTATTGACCGAGTAACCGCGAGTAACCCCTGGCCGGAAGCGGCCAGGGGTTACTGTTTTCTGCCTTATGAAGTTTTACGGGCATGGAGCTTGCGGCTCTTTTGCTTGAGCTTCGACGTAACCGCGGGTTTTAACTCCAACCGTTTAATGAGCTCCTCTTGCGTGAACGGCTTTTCCCTGCCCCATTGGATGACCTTGACCATGTAGGGGCTTTCGGGATTTTTCATATGGTAGAAACCGGGTATGCGCATAACCCTTGATAAGTTGGTGATCATCGGATCGGAATCGAAGGTTTGGGCTAGCGCTTTTTGAATAGGAACGAATTTGTTTATGTTTCCGTCTTGCATGATCCAATAGATGTGATAACCGTTTTTCGTTTCGACGATCATCGTATCCTTGATTTGCTCCCCGTGTTTGTTCAAGAATTGTTTTTTTAACTCGGCTACTCTTTGTCTTGTCCGCTGGGCTAAAAGCTGATATTGGCCGTTTTTATTTTGCGTGAGCGTAATGGATTGAAGCTGTTCCGAAGGGTCGGAGAGAATAGCGTCGATCTTTTGCTGGATTTGTTCCTTAGTTTTGCAGCGCGCTGAGATTTTGTTTAAGTCTACATCGATGAACTGTGCCCTGATCGCGTTAAACGGGCTGTCCTTCTCCGATTCCCGGCCGTTTATCTCCACGAATACGGCATAGCCTTTCTTGTTAAGCCACAATACGTTTACTAGCTTGTTTCTCCTTGAAAAGAGCTTGATTCGGGGGGCCAGCTTTTCCAGGGATCGAAAAGGTTTACGCAAGGTTATTGCGGGAAGCTCGGTAGCAAAGCTATGACCCCGGTTTTTGCCTTTGGAGTCGGAGACCAATAAGAAATGCAATTGATCGTTCGGCTTGCAGCCGAGTTTTTCAAGAAACCGGTATGCGTGACCGGAATATAGCTGAACGGGTGCGGAACCTTTCGCCCGGCGTTGCGTCATTCAACACATCTCCTTGTAAGCTCTCGTAACCTGGGAGGTTCGTATCTAAACAATCATATTCCTATAAGAGGCTATTCGTGTGGATAGGCCATACCCATTTTTTGAGCTCTTAAAAATAAAAGCCGCCGTGGAATCAGGCGGCTTATAATTATCCCTTTACAAGAACCGGGTGAGAGCGCGGAGAGAGAGCTTGAGGCTGAGGAGCGTAAGCGTCCGCCTTTGTTTTTTGAATCTCAACCACTACAGTCAAATACAGGAGATTCAAAAACAACAGCGGCCGAAGGCGCAAGCTCTCGCGTAGTGTCAGCGCAATCGCTTGCGCCTAGCCCAAGCTTTCTCGCAGTGCGACCTTAAAAATAAAAGCCGCCGTGGAATGAGGCGGCTAATTATAATCCCTTTTCAAGAACCGGGTGTGAGCGCGGAGAGAGAGCTTGAGGCTGAGGAGCGTGAGCGTCCGCCTTTGTTTTTGAATCTCGACACCTACAGTCAAATTCAGGAGATTCAAAAACAACAGCGGCCGAAGCCCAAGCTTTCTCGTAGTGCGACTCTACGGTTAAATACGGTTCAACCAGAGTCAAGCTGTACTCCAAGTCACAGCTCAACCTCATTCAGAAGCACAAGAGAAGCCACAGCATCTCTCCGCGCCACCACCCGGTTCGCCCTTCACAACAACCACAGTTAAATGAACGCCATTATTGGCTCATTAGAATCAAGCGCTTTCACAATGGCCCGTGCTAGAATGGAGAAAGAGATTCCTTATTTCATCAAGCATGGAGAGGGTGTAATCATGGTACGTATTGGTATCGTTGGATTAGGAAACATGGGAACGGGGCATGCCCGTTATTTGATTACAGGCGGCGTTAAAGGCGCAGAATTGACAGCAGTATCCGACGTTCGTCCGGAGCGTCTGGCGGAGGTAAAAGCAGAGTGGGGCGAGCATATTCAAGGGTTTTTGAGCCCGCAGGAAATGTTCGAATCGGGCACGGTTGACGGCGTAATTATCTGTACGCCGCATTACGATCACCCGGAGCAGGCAATCGCTGCTTTAAACGCAGGACTTCATGTATTGATTGAAAAACCAGCAGGCGTCTATACTCGTACCGTACGGGAGATGAACGAAGCTGCCGCGAAGAGCGATAAAGTATTCGGCATCATGTACAACCAGCGTACGAATCCGTTGTACGCGAAGCTGAGAGAGCTTATTGCTTCCGGCGAGCTGGGCGAGATTCGCCGCACGAACTGGATTATTACGGACTGGTACCGTTCGCAAAGCTACTATAACTCCGGCGGCTGGCGCGCGACTTGGGCCGGCGAAGGCGGCGGCGTTCTGATTAACCAGGATCCGCATCAGCTGGACCTGTGGCAGTGGACAACGGGCCTTATGCCCAAACGCGTCCGCGCATTTTGCCAGTTCGGCAAGCACCGCGACATCGAAGTCGAGAACGACGTTACCGCTTATGTCGAATACGAGAACGGCGCTACGGGCGTATTCGTAACTTCGACGTTTGAATCGCCGGGTACGAACCGCTTTGAGATTTCGGGCGACCGCGGCAAAATCGTGATCGAAGACAACAAGCTGACCTTCCATCGCCTGCGCGTATTGGAATCCGAATTCAACGAGACTTACACAGGCGGCTTTGGCCAGCCGGAATGCTGGAAATTCGAAATTCCGATTACCGGCAGCGGCGGCAGCCATCAGGAAATTACGCAAAACTGGGCGGATGCCATCAATAAGGGAACTGCTCTTATCGCGCCGGGCGAAGAAGGCATCAAAGGCCTCATGATCTCGAACGCGATGCTGCTGTCCACTTGGACGGATAATTGGGTTGACCTGCCGATTGACGAGGATCTGTTCTATGACAAGCTTCAGGAGCAAATCGCCAAATCCGATTCGAAGAAAAACGCGAACGAATACCATACGCTGGATGTTACCGGCACGCACTAATCAGGAGGCTTAACAATGTCGAAAGCAAACGGAATGAATTACGCGCCGCAAGGAAAGCCGCGTCCAGTCGTTTCGCAAGGCGAGTTTATCTTTGCCGCGATGTCGCTTGACCATGGACACATATACGGAATGTGCAACGGCCTCCGCGAAGCGGGCGGCACTTTGAAATGGGTATACGATCCGGATCCCGCCAAGGTAGAAGTATTCTGCCGCGCTTATCCGGAAGTGCAAATTGCTCTTTCGCAGGAGCAAATTCTTCAGGATCCGGAAGTGCAGCTGGTTGCGGCGGCAGCCGTAACGAACGAGCGCGGGCCGCTTGGCGTGAAGGTTATGCAGCATGGCAAGCATTATTTTACCGACAAGGCTCCGTTCACAACGCTGGATCAATTGGCCGATGCCAAGAAGACCGCTTCCGAGACGGGCAAAAAATATTCGGTTTATTACAGCGAGCGCCTTCACGTAGAAAGTGCGGAATTCGCGGGGCAGCTTATTAAAGACGGCGCGATTGGCCGCGTTCTGCAGGTGATCGGCTTAGGGCCGCACCGCCTGAACGCGCATATGCGCCCGGAGTGGTTTTTCCAAAAGGAGAAATACGGCGGCATCCTTTGCGATATCGGCAGCCATCAGATCGAACAGTTCCTGTATTACACTGGCGCTAAGGATGCTAAAGTACAAAGCAGCAAGGTAGCTAACTATAATAACAAGCAGTATCCGGAGCTGGAGGATTACGGGGATGCTACTCTTATCGGCGATAACGGGGCAACCAACTACTTCCGCGTCGACTGGTTCACGCCTGACGGCCTGTCTACATGGGGAGACGGCAGAACGATGATTCTTGGCACAAACGGATACATTGAGCTCCGCAAATATGTGGACATCGCAAGAAGCAATACGGGTGATCATCTATTTCTCGTGAACGGCGAAGGCGAGCATAAAATCGAAGTGAAGGATCAAGTCGGCTTCCCTTACTTTGGCGCACTAATCCTTGATATCTTGAACGGCACGGATCTCGCGATGCCGCAGGAGCATACCTTTAAGGCGGCCGAGCTATGCCTCGAAGCGCAGAGACAAGCAGTTAAAGTCGAATAGAACAACTAAAAGCGAAAGAAGGATTCCGATATGAAGCTGTCCATCTTTACAGTAGCAACGCCGGAGCTATCTCCCGAGAAACTGGTACGCGTAGCAAGCGAGGCCGGCATCGACGGCATTGAATGGCGTTACAAGGAAGCTCCCGAGAATGCGTCCGAGCAAAAGCCGTCCTTCTGGGGCAATAACCTCTGCACGCTGCTTCCTTCCGGCGGCGAAGAAATGGCGGATCAATTCCGCGAAGCCGCGGCTGCGCATGGCTTAAGCTCGATTAGTGTAACGCCTTATTTGACGGCAGGCGATCTGGAGGCAACGGAGGATGTACTCCGTAAAGCAAAGCGTGTAGGGGCGCAATTTATTCGCCTTGGCGTTCCGGGTTACGATCGTTCCCGTCCATTCGGCGAGCTGTTCGCCTTGGCGCGTCAATATTTGAAGGATGCGGAAGGCTTATGCCGCCAATACGGCATTAAAGGCCTTGTAGAAACTCACCATCAGACAATCGCACCAAGCGCATCGGCCGCTTACCGCCTTGTCGAAGGCCTTGACCCATCATTTATCGGCGTATTGTACGATCCGGGCAATATGGTGCATGAAGGCTTTGAGAACTACCGGATGGGGATGGAGATTCTTGGTCCTTACCTCGCCCATGTCCATGTAAAGAACGCTGCCTTCGCAACGGACGGCACGGCTGAAGACGGAAGCGTGAAGTGGAAGTCGGAATGGAGCGGCGTCAAGGAAGGCGTTGTGCCTTGGAAGCAGGTTATTGCCGACTTGAAAGCGGTAGGTTACGACGGTTATCTCGGCGTTGAGGATTTCAGCGGACAATTCCCTGAGACTCAGCAAATGTTGAAGCATTTTGTTCAATATATGCGTGAGCTGCTGCAAGCCGAGGCTTAATATGCTCGATTTGCTTTACTGGTCAGACCAGCCGATCGAGCCGTTTTTTCACTCCCATATGCATTACGAGGTTTATTATTTCCATGGCGGCAAATGCAACTATCTGATCGGCGACCAGATTTATGAGCTTGCTCCAGGCGATTTGATTATTATGTACGGCATGACGCTGCATTGCGCCAAGGCGGATCCGTCGGTTGAATACATCCGGTCCATCATCCACTTTGAACCAACGCTCTTGCAGCCTTATCTCGAATTGCCGCATGCCCGCAACATTCTTCAGCCGTTTCAGCAGCTGAACAATTACCGGCTGCGGCTTCGGGGAGAGGATAAAGCGGAGGTTGAGCGGATTCTGGCCAAGATGGACGAATATCAAAAACGCGGCGATGCGGTTGGCGACAACCGGTTCCGGCTTGCGTTTGTGGATCTGCTCTATATGATCCTTGATCATTGCGAGCAGCCGCTTCTAAACCGCAATAGGCAGGAATACAGCTCCGAGAAGGAAGCGACGGTGCAGCGCATTATTTCGGTGCTGGAGGAGAATTATACCGAGGACCTGAATATGGAGCTGCTGGAAGAACGGCTGCATTTAAGCAAGTCGTATCTTTCCAAGCTGTTCAAAGAAGTGACCGGCGTCACGATCTTTCATTACATTTATACAAGAAGGATCAACGAGGCGAAAATCCTGTTCCTGATGCAGCCGGAGCTGTCGGTTACGGAGGTATGCTTCCGGCTTGGCTTCAAGCATCTGGCTCATTTCAGCAGACTGTTCAAGCAATATGCCGGCATGCCCCCAGAGCAGTTCCGCAAGCGCGAGCAAGTGCAGGTTTAAATAATACTGATTAGGAACCTTGATAAATCAAGGTTCTTTTTCGTTTGTCCTTATTATTAATGAACTATTTTTTCCGATGTCCATAAAACTTCTCCTGATATCCATTTCAAATACACATGTTGGACACAGGAACCTTTTATACTTCAACTTGCAAGAACATTAATAAAGGGGTAATGCCCCTCTATGAAAGGGATGTTATACATGAAATTCAAACAACAAAAAAGACTCGGTCTAGCCCTTGCTGCAGCTTTACTCGTTTCCCCGATCTCCCTATCTCTGCCAGCGGGTCAAGCGAAAGCGGCTGCTGCCAACGCAAAATTCAGCATCACCAATCAGTCTTTTAGCATTGAGGGAGTTAAGAGCAGCATCGGTACCATCAATAGCAACGGCTCCACTTTTATTGCATTGCGAAACTTAAATACGGCGTTGGGACTAGGAACAAATTTCGATAAAACGACTCAATCGGTTACTGTTACCGGACATAACCGGATCATGAAGCTGGATCTAAAAAACAAAACCGTGACGTTAAACGGTCAACTCATTAATGGCCAGCAAGTGATTGTACAGGATAATACGACATATCTTCCACTGCGCTTCTTGTTAGAACGCTTGGGCTATGAAGTGACGTACACCTCGGCTTCCAAGCAAATCGGCATTAAAGCCATTGCCGAGAATAAGCTGACGATCCAAGCCCACTCGTTAAGCGATAATAGCGGCGGCAAGAAGCGATTCGTTTATTACCCTGTGATCTCCGGCATGGGAAATACGGAAGTACAGACCAAAATCAATGCGCTGTTGAAGCAAGAGGCTGAGAAGACTATAGCCTTAGCGAGCCAGCATAACGAATATGATGTTATCAGCAACAGCAATCTTAAGGGAGAATTCGAAGTTACGTATAACGAGAAAGGAAAGCTAAGTCTTTACACGTATTACGGCATCGATTCAGGCGGAGCGCATGACCTCCATAATCTCGTCCCTCATACGTTCGATCTGAATACGGGCAACGAGCTTTCCTTGAAGGACGTGACTGAAGGTAAGGCAAACTATGTGACGATCATTAACGATCAGATAAAAAAACAAATCAAAGACCGTAAGCTTGACGTGATCACGCCTTTTAAAACGATTGAGGCAAATCGTGACTTTTACTTAAGTCATAACGGAGTGGTCATTTACTTCACCGAAGGCGAGTTATTGGGCGCTGCGCAGGGCTTTCCTAGGTTCGTTATTCCTTTCTCGGTATTCAACCGTTAACCGATAGACAAGAACGCTGAAAAAAGCGCCCTCCTTCAACGGGAGAGGGCGCTTTTGCGAGTTTAGATAAACTGCTTTACATCGTTGTTACGGTTGAAACGGTATATGGCGATCAATGTAAACACGACGGCAAAGGCGAGGAGAATGAACAAGTTGAGCGCGAGACTTCCGATCGCTTGACCGTCCTGCAGCTTAGTAATGGTATCGAGAAGCCAGTGCTGCGGGAGGAAACTCGAGATTTTCTGAACGGTATCCGGCATAATCTCCGATGGGAAGAAGCAGCCGGCAAGAAGACAGGTTGGCGTAATGATTAGCGTCTGCAACGCGCTGGCGCCTTTGCTATTTTTTGAGAACGCTGTGAGCAGCAGGGCAAGGGCGATAGCGACAAGCGAGAAAAGAAGGAGTATGCCTAGCATTTCTCCGAACGGCATCCCGGAATCGATACCGATGGCGTACTTTAGGACCAACAGGGTAACGACGATCTGCAATACCTGGATAATGAAGGTAACCAGCACGTTTCCTAGTACGAATCCTCGGGCCGAGAGCGGCGAGGACAGCAGACGGAGAAAGGTGCGATTTTCTCTCTCCTTAAGAATAAGGTTGCTCATGTTGACTGCGGAGAAGAGAAGGAACATCAGCAGGAAGCCTATCGTTTGATACGTCATGTCCTTATACTTCGCTGTATCTTCAAGCGATTCAGACTCGAACTTGAAGCTGGACTTTTTGTAATCCGCATAGATGGCGTCGAACGCATCCGCGTCGTTCTTCGTCGACTGGCCAATGGAGGCGACATTGCCGACGTAGCCTTCAAGCAATGCCTTCACGTAAGACGTCACTTCCGCGCCTTTTGCGGAGACAATCCGAAGATGAGCAGGTTGACCGTTCCGGACGCTGCCCGCGAATCCTTCCTCGAAGATAAGACCGCTGTCCAGCTTGCCGGAAGCGATATCCTTGTTCATGGACGCTTGGTCAACCATCGTGATCTTTACGTTGTTCAGCCCTTCCACGAAATGGATCGCATCCTGCGTCAACGTTTTGTCGCCGTCTTGGTTGAGGATACCGACCTTTAGGGTGCCGCCGCTGGAGCTTCCGTAGATTAGCATGGAGAGCAGGATGGCGGCGACCGGCAATCCGAAGTAAACAATCCAACTCGATCTCTTGCGGAAGGTCGAGAGGAGCTGCTTGCGCACGATCCAAAGGATGTTATTCATATCAGAACGCCTCCCGTTTGCGCATCGTAATGGCGACGAATGCGAGGAATGCTGCCGCAATCGCGGTATTAAGCCCCATGACTGGGAATACAGCCTGCAAGTCGTCGTTATAGATCAGCTTCATTAATGCTTCGTTCGCCCATCGAAGCGGCGAGGCGTTCGCAATTCCGGCAAAGACGCCGGATGCTTCGTCGACAGGGAAGTAGGCGCCGCCGAACATGGATGCCAACTGAACGAAGATCATCATCACTGCGTTGACCGCATCGTCTTTGAATAGAAAGGCGATGCCAAGGCCGAAGCTGACCGCCAGCAGAACTTCGGTGAACAGCAGGAGGAACACGGAGCCCAGGTGGTTGCCCCAATTGGCGTTAAATACGTATTTGCTGAAAAGGACAACTACAAGGATACACAAGAAGTTAATTAGGGTGCTAGCGATTACCTTACCCGCGAAAATTTCCAGCTTCCCGACGGGGGCTGCGGCCAGTCGCAGCGCTGTCTTCCGCTTCACTTCACCGCGAATGAGCCAGCTAGCCGACATGCAGGCATAGAAGGCGATCATTGTTGATTCTACGATAGCGTAATAATCGATGGAGCCTGGTTTACGGTCCGGAATAAGCGAGGATTCCTGGATGAACGAACCAACCGAAGCTTCCCCGGCGATGATGGCATCCGCCGCTTCGGGACTATTTTTCAAAGCTGCCGCTGCCAAGTTGTATTTATCGGCGAACGAGGTCAGCATGCCTTGTATGATATTGCTTGAGATTGTCTGGCGGCTGCTCCCATAGAAATGAATGCCGTTATCGTCGATCTCCGCATACGCCGTATATTCATTATCCTGAACGGCATTCTTGCCGTCGATGCCGCCCGCAGCGGGCGTAAACTCGACGCCTTCTTTGCCGATCGCTTGAGCGAATCCGTTCCAATAGCTTTGAAGCTGAGGACTCTGCGCGGTATTTTTAACAAGCAGATTCATATCCCCGAGTTCTACTCCGTTATTAAAGGCGTTAGTGAGAGCCGTTCCGAGGATCAGGATGAGCACGATCGGAAAGGCAAGCATCAGGAGAAGCGTACGTTTATCCCGCAGGTCCTTCTTGATCTCGAATAACGCTATGTTCAGCACGTTCACGTTTTTCGTCCTCCTTTAGTCTCTCAGGTTCCGGCCGGTCAATGTCAGGAACACCGTCTCCAGATTTGGGGCTTGCTCTTCGACCGAACTAATTTCGACTTGATCTCGAATTAACAGTTGGATAACCCAGTTGAGATTATTGATTTCGCCTTTTGATACGATCTTGACCGTCTGTTCCTCCAACCGAACGGAATTGACGCCGGAGATTTGCTTCAGTGCGTCCAGATCAAGGCGCTCGGCGTTCTTCACGCCGATCCAAGTTTCCTTCGTATCGGTGATGATCGACTTGAGCTGCTCCTTCGTGCCTTCAGCGATAATCTTTCCGTGATCGACGATCGCGATCCGGGTACAAATCTCTTCAACCTCTTCCATATAGTGACTCGTATAGATGACCGAGCAGCCCATCTGATTCAGCTTTTTGACTGAGTTTAAGATGTAGTTGCGCGACTGTGGATCGATACCTACCGTCGGTTCGTCCATAATGATCAGCTTTGGGTGGTGAGCGATGGCGCAGGCGATGTTGAGGCGCCGCTTCATTCCTCCGGAGAAACTCTTCGGCAGAGCCTTGTGCTTATCGCCGAGACCGACGAACTCCAGTGCCTCCTCCGTGCGTTCCTTAAGCAGTGCGCCGCGGAGACCGTACAATCCGGCGAAGAAGCTTACATTCTCGTAGGCGGTCATCTCTTCGTAGATCGCAAGATCCTGCGGTACGATGCCGATGTTCATTTTGGTGAATTTGTTATCCTTTACGATGTCTTTGCCAAGAAGCTTGATCTCGCCCTTCGTGATCCGCAGCAGAGAGGAGATCATGTTGATCGTCGTGCTCTTGCCTGCGCCGTTCGCTCCGAGGAAGCCAAAGATTTCACCTTCGTGAACGCTGAGATTCATGTTATCGACGGCGATGAATTCGCCGAATGTTTTGGTCAAGTTGCGGATTTCCAATACGTTCATCCGTATCACTCCGTTTTCGGTAATGTTTATGGCTTTATTTTAATAAAAAAGGATGACCTCATGTCAGTGCATAAGTTCATCCTTTGTATATGAGAAATCTCATGTTTAAAGCGTGAGTTCTTTCATCCGCCTTTCTGGAAGGGCAGGAGAGTGGTCACGCGGAAGCCCTTTGTGCCGTCAACAATGACGGTCCCTCCCGCGGACGCGGCTCTCTCCTCCATGCCAACGATGCCCAACCCTTTGACGATTTTCTCAGCACCCTTGCCGTTGTCGGCGATGACGGACTGGATCATGCGGTTCAGGACGCGAATTTCGAATTCGATAGCGGTGGCCTCTCCGTACTTCAGCGAATTCGTCACCGCCTCCGTCGCGTTCTCATGGATAATCTTCCATTGCAGCGGCGTGACCAAATCCAGATCTCCCTCATGCGTGACGGTGGCGTTCACCGAGTGATTGGCGGACAACTCGTCCGCAAACAGCCTAAGCCGGTGGATGCCAAGCTCTTCCGACCGGGGCTTCATGTCTTTAAGCGTAAGGCGGATCCGCTCCAGCCCTTCCTTGGAGATCGTAATCGCGTTGCCAAGAAGCTCGGATGCCTTATCCGGATTCGTACCGAACAGGCGCCTGGAAGCTTCCATCTGAATGAGGGCGCCCGCCATCGCATGGCCGACTTCGTCGTGTATCTGCTGCGACAGCCGATTGCGCTCTTCCAGCTTACTTGTATACTGGGATTGGCGAATATACTCCTTGTTCATACTAAGGGACTGCTTCAAATGCTGCAGATCGAGGCGAAGCGTCTCTCTCTCCCCGCCGATCTTCTCGAGCTTCTCCGTATGAACCCGCAAGCTATAGTAGAAAAGAAGGCTTAAGGAAGCTGCGAGAAGATAAATCAGGCTCTCATCTTCCGGGATGAGAAACAGCGGCACAAGTCCAAGCAGCAGGGCGAATCGGTTCCTTCCTCCCGACATCAGTACAATCTCATAAAGATTGACGGGCAGCAGCAGAATAAAAACCGTGTTCAGACGAAAGGCGAACACAACGACCAGTACGGCCGAAAGGGCCGATCCGAGCAATTGAAGCCGTCTTTGCTTTCTCAGAATCGGAATGGCCATGTTCACGCACAGGTAAGACAAGTAGGCTAGTATTTCCCAGGGAGATGCTCCACGCACGACCGAATACGAGACGAAGATGACGTAGACAAGCAACACGGCCTTGTTGCCGATGATCCAAAATTCCATGCTGCGTCTCCTTAATCTTCCGAGGGCTTGACTTCGCCCGTCAAATAATAGATCGCGATTTGCGTCCTGTGTTCAAGACCCGTCTTGTTCAGGATGGATGTGATGTAATTGGCTGTCGTGCCTTCGGAGATGAATAACTTTTTTGAGATTTCCTTGTTAGACAACCCTTTAGCGATCTGCGCCATGATGTCGAGCTCTCGTTCCGTGAACAAGCTGCGGTTAATTCGATCCGAACCGGGGCCGGCAGCATGATTGTTATCTGTTTCGCGGGTTGCCGGAGGATTCGCTTGCGTGCCCGTCAACAGATTGGATTTGATCTTGTTCAGAACGGCGTCCTGAAGAACGTGATGATCATTGTAAACACTCTTTATGGCGTCCCGGATTTTCTCAGGATCGTTATTCTTGAGGAGGTACCCTCTGGCGCCCGACCTCACCGCTTCGAGAATGTATTCATCGTCATCGAAAGTTGTAAGGATAAGCGGCTTGGCATTCGTCTGTTCGGTCAGGAGACGGGTTGCCTCGACGCCGTTCATATTCGGCATTCGCACGTCGAGAAGGGCGACATCCACTTCGTGCGAGCGGCAATAATCGACTGCCTCCGCTCCGTCTCCAACGGTGGCCACAACCTCGAACTCGTCGAACGTGGTGAGGATAATCTTCATTCCTTCACGGATAAACGAATTATCGTCCGCGATCAGCACTTTTATTTTCAATGGACAAGGCCTCCTTATGAACTCGCTTGCGAGCATACACATTGATACAAGAATATACCATTCGAGCTTAATCCGACAATCAATGATCGATATCGCTAGTACAACGACATGATAATCCCGATTTAGAACCTTGATAAATCAAGGTTCTTTTTCATTTCTTGTCGTTTTTTATAAACGTGAAAATCTCTTTATACTGGAATAACGACAAGAAAAGCACCCTATTAAGGGTTGTGTGAGCAATTTGTGCTGAGAAGATAAAGTGTCGACAGTCAGGACTTCATTAAGCGAACGGTCTGGGATAAATATCCATATAAATTGTAGGAGGGATTAAAATAAATAATGTTTTAAGAGGTCTAGGAGCAATGACAATGCTTGTGGGAATCATTATAGGCATAACCCTTTACGATAAAAAATGTGCTCAATTTCGTTTTGCTATTCCAGTATTCGGACGTTAATTGCAAAAACCCATTACCTTCGAGGTGATGGGTTTTTTTGTGAGTTAACCTATTTTGAGGGGATGCGTTAATTATCTAATCATTTATTAAACATCAGAACGAACAGTTAACTTGACTGTCGCCTGTAAACCATTGTTTTGATTGATTTCCCAAGTCCATTGACCATTTTGAGCGCTAGTCCAAGAATAGGTGCTCTGATACGATTGGCCTGCAGTAAGAGTGCCACTTTGCCAAATGTTACCGGAAGGATCTTTTAGTTTATAAGTAATTGTAGTTGTCCCAACGTTTTGAATGAATGTACGAACATTTTCCGGAGTACTCGTGTTATATTTGAAAGATGGGTAACCTTGTCCATTAATGACAGTGGAAGGTGCATCTAGCAAAAGAGAAAGAGGGGGTAATCTCTTCATAAGTTGGTTGAACAGTAACCGTCTTTGTTTCAGTACCTGGATCCGCACTAGCGGCTAAAGGAACGGCGAATAACATTGCTGCAGATGCTGCTGTGATAATAAACTTTTTCATGATTTACCTCCGAGTAATGTATAAGTGTTGGGATGAGGTATTGTAGTATTTTCGTATGACTGATTGATTGATTTAATTATAAGAGGAATCATCAGGTACTATCTACAAATGTCTGGCCCACTTGTAAGATATTAACACAATATTGATAATTTGCAACCGCAAGTATAATTAGTAAATGCCGCAACCTATTGCGGGTTTTTAAATGGTTTTTACATAATTTATAAGAAAATGTTAATTCAATGCGGTTAATATGTAATTTTTTAGGGTGAATGAGTAAGAAGGGATTCCATGACGTTCATCCAGATTATCGGAGCGACAATATCGGGCATGCGATGGTTGATAAGCTGCTCCAATCAGCTGAAAGCAATGGTATAACTCGTTCCACAGTGTATTCCGCAAGTAAGCAGTGGCAGAAAACGTTGGTTTTTACGAAAAACACGATTTTAAGATGTGGTTTGTTCAAATGTACCGATAAGCGACATGTGATTACGCTAACTGGAGACAATAGCTTAATGCAACATAAAAAAGTAGTCGCTAACTTAACGGCTACTTTTTTATGTAAAAGTATTGATGGATGCTCATGTAATCTGATCGGCAATCGCTTTTCATTGAAAGCGCAGTATTCCAAAACGCTGCTGATTACATTCATGCAGTTTTCTAACGATTACAATTTCTTATCATTATTCGCAAATCGGCCTGCGCCTTCTGTCAGCACGGCTACGACGCGGTGAGTCATTTCGTCCACACTTATATCTTCATAAGATTTGCTCCATTGTACCGCGGCGCCGAATATCGACCAACTTGTCATGAGAGCCATCGTGTCGACATGGATTGTCCAATCAGCCTGGTCCGCCCGAAGCTTTTGTAGCCAGAGTTGCAGCAATTCGGCGAGCTCGTCACGTACTGAGCTCTCGAATAGCGGGTTTACCGTATCGATCGGGCTGCACCGACCGTATAGTGAGCGAACGTGATCCAGTACTATTCGGACCAGCATGAGCAAATGCTCGGGATTCCAACCTGCATCCGGTGGAAGTTCACGCTCTAGTATGTGGCGAAATTTATCACGGATGGACTGCTCCAGCAGCGCGAATTTGTCCGGAAAATGAGCGTAGAACGTCCCCCTGTGTACATCTGCGCGGTCGGTGATATCCTGAATTGTCATCGCGGTAAATCCCTTTTCCCGCATCAGTTCCGCGAACGACTGCTTCAGCAGTAACTGCGACCGCCTCCGTCGTCTATCGGCTTCATTCCTCTCCGTTTCCATCGTTTATAACGCTCCTCGCTTGACGTCAACGGAGCTCAAGAGCCGACAGCCCCAACAAAATCGTCGATTTGTCAGGTAAACGACTTGCGGGCTGTATTGTCCGTTGTTACCAGTCTTCGATTTTATTACTATTGTAATGAACGTGGCCCGTTTATTCAATGAAAGGAAAGAGGGATAAATGATCATGGCGATGGAAATACCTCAGAAAATGAGAGCGATCCGTTATTTTACTTACGGAGGGGTAGACGTGTTGCGTTGCGAGGAAGTGCACGTTCCGGAGGCAGGTGAAAACGAGGTTCTCGTCCGCGTTCATGCAGTCGGCGTCAATCCAGGCGATTGGCAGATCCGTTCGGGCTTAGCTGGCGATCGATTCAAACTTCCTTATATTCCTGGCTGGGATGTTTCGGGAGTGGTTGCCAGTGTGGGGGCTGGAGTAACAAGCTTTCGTCCGGGCGATGCCGTTTACGGGATGACCGTCAACAGTGGGGGTTGCGCGGAATATGTCATTGTACCGGCCGGGCATTTGGCTCTCAAACCTGAATCAATTGATTTCGTCGAGGCTGCGGCTTTGCCTCAGTCTGGCTTTACCGCTTGGCATGCGTTGTTCGTACAAGGAAAACTAGAGACGGGACAAACGGTACTGATCAACGGCGCCGCCGGGGGAGTCGGCCACCTTGCGGTCCAACTCGCCCGATGGAAGGGGGCACGCGTCATCGGAGCTGCTTCTGCCCGTAACGAGTCATACTTGCTCGATCTGGGCGTAGATGCATTTGTCGACTATACAGCAAGTCTACCGGCAGAGATCGAACGTAGCGTGGACATTGTCCTCGATACAGCGGGAGGAGAAAACGTAGACTGGCTTCTGAATACCCTGAAGCCGGGAGGTCGCCTCGTACCGATTACGCTTGGGCGCTATTCGTTCGATAACGCGGCAAAGGCGTCTGTAACAGTCCAGGAGGTGCAGTTCCCGCCGATCGCTACTGCTTATCTAGACGAATTGACCCGCCTAGTTAACGGCGGACAATTGAACATAACGATCGACTCTGTGTTTCCCTTAGAGGAAACTGCCAAGGCACATGAAAAAAGTGAGAGCCGCCGAGCGCGTGGTAAAATCGTCATCCGCGTGCTGTAGTGGTGAAGACAAAGGCTTCTACATTTCAAAATAAGGTCAATGTTTTAAGCTAAACATTCCTGTTAAGCCTAAGAAATGGGCTTTGTAAAAAAAGGAGCGCCTCGGTATGATGGGTTTGTCCACAACACATCAAGGAGGCGCTCTTACTATGAAGTTTAAGCAATCCGATGCACAAAATCAACGTATTGAACGAATTACCACATCACATCTTGTTGTTGGGATCGACATGGCAAAAGAAACTCATGTTGCCCAGGCTACAAACTTCCGCGGAATTGTAGTTTCTAAACGGCATCTCTCATTCCCTAATAGTGCTGAAGGGTTTACTAAATTGAGCAGCTGGATGGCGGAACTACAACAAAAACATGGGCTAAAAGAGCTGATCATTGGTATGGAACCGACCGGTCATTACTGGTTCAACCTGGCTAATTGGCTATCAGACAAAGGGGTACACGTGGTCATGGTTAACCCTGCTACGACGAAGAGAAACAAAGAAAACCGAGACAATAGCCCATCTAAAAATGACCCCAAGGATGCATTGGTCATTGCAGATTCAGTCAGTCGTGGTTTTTACTATGAGTACACGCGTCAATCGCTTATGTTTCAAAGATTACGAACCATGATGAGTGATCGAGAGTTCTGGGTATCGAATAGTATACGACTACAAAATCGGATCGTACGTTGGCTGGACATCCGTTTTCCTGAGTATCCATCTGTATTTAAAAACTGGGCTTGCAAGCGATCGTTGGCAACGCTAAAAACATTCCCATGTCCACAGGATTTACAGACATATACTGTGGCAGATGTCGTTCAAGCATGGCGGGTTCATATGCAGCGCGCTGGAGGAACTACGGGCATTGAGAAGGCTGCACAGCTCATTGCCCAGGCGAAGAACAGCGTTGGGGAACGTACTGCTAAAGATGAAGCAAAGGCGGATTTAAAACGACTTATTGAGGAATATGAGCGAGTTACGATCATGCTTGAAGAAATTGAAGCAGATATAGAAACTCTGCTTGCTGAGATTCCAATGGCACAGCAACTTCGTTCTATAAGAGGACTTGGAAAGATATTTACTGCTGCAATATTAGCTGGTACAGGAGATCTGAGACAATATTCACATGGACGTCAGGTACTGCGAAAGGCGGGGCTCAACTTAGCAGAAAGCACATCAGGAAAACGAAAAGGGCGAATTGTTCTTTCAAAACGAGGTGACTCTGCATTACGGAAATATCTCTACCTTGCAACGGTTCAGCTCGTTTGGAATAATCCCGTTTTCCGTTACCTGCATGAGCGTAATGTGCAAGAAAAGAAGATGAAAAAGCAGCAATCCATCTTTAAATTAATCGGGAAGTTAGCACGTATTTTAGTTGGCATTGTTCAGCGAGGAGAACAGTTTACACCTGAGAAAACAATCCTAGTCTGGGGAGAAGCAGCCTAAGTTAGTTTTATAAGTAGTCACGTATATTGACTCGTTCGCGGGATTTCACAAAGAAAGCACGGAGGACCGAGTTCGTTTCCCATAAGGGCTCAGACCCATCCGCTAAACGCTATCGGTCTCCACACCTTGGACAGGTATAACGAAGGAATGTAAGGGCAGTGACCCGTTGAGATCTGGGAGGGTGAACCTCCGAGGGAGAAGTGGAGTATGCGTGCAGTAGAAAGTCATTGGGGAATATTTCCTACTTGTTCCTCTATTTCAACATGCCCGACTGACAGCCCCAACCGTTTCTGTACCTTGGCGTACCTAAGATAAACTCGATTCAAGGTGTAGAAATCCTGCGAATGAGTGAGTATATGTGAGATAAACCCTTAAAAACGAGGGAACGGGATACGTTAGTTGAATGAGACAGTGGAGCAGCCGATTAATAATGCCGGCTGCTTACGTTGTATTTATGAGCAAGTATTTGTTCAAAATTTAAAAGGGAGTTTCTTGTCGCTGTACTATGATCGATATGTGCTGCCCTTTTTTCAATTTGCCTCTTGCAAAAACTAATGACATTAGTTATTATAAAACTAACGATATTAGTTTATGGGCGAAGGTGGTTAATTAAAATGAGAATGACACGTCATGAACAAGTTTACCAGCTTACTTTTATGCCAAAAATGTTTCCGGTGAATTGTTATTTGGTGGAGGAAGAGAAGAGCTTGACGCTAATCGATGCCGCGATGCCGGGCAATGCCGAAGCTATTCTGAAAGCGGCAAAGCAGATCGGCAAACCGATTACGCGTATTGTTCTGACCCATGCCCATAGCGACCATATTGGAGCTTTGGATGCGCTGAGGAAGCAATTGACCGATGTGACGGTATATATTTCCGCCCGTGATTCCAGACTGCTTAACGGTGACCGCTCGCTTGACGCGAATGAGCCGGAAACGCCCATTCGGGGCGGCGTGCCTAAGCCGGGCAAAATCGCAACGCGCCCGGATGTGCTTCTGCAGGATGGAGACCGCGTAGGTTCCCTGCTGGCGATAACGACGCCGGGCCATACGCCGGGCTCGATGTCCTTTCTCGACTCGCGGAGCCATGCACTGATTGCCGGAGATGCTTTTCAGGTGCGCGGTGGAATAGCGGTAAGCGGGCAGGTGCGGTGGAAGTTCCCTTTTCCCGCGATGGCGACCTGGAATAAGATCGAATCGCTCCGCAGCGCAATGAAGCTGCTGAAGCTGAAGCCATCCTTGCTGGCCGTTGGTCACGGGGATTTGATTGTTCAGCCGGAAGCGATGATGGAGTTGGCCATTCAGGATGCTTCGCGCAAGCTTGATGCCGTAATTGTTCATTAGTAAGCATTAGAAAGGGAGAATAGACCATGTCACCAAGAATAGGATTGGACCTGCCAACCATCATACAAAAGGCTGCCGAGCTGGCGGACGAGAACGGACTCGAATCCGTTACCCTCGCCTCGTTGTCCCAGAAGCTTGGCATCCGTTCTCCTTCTTTATATAACCATGTGGACGGATTAAGCGGACTTAAGGAGAAGCTTGCCTTATACGGGCTCAAAAATCTGCATGACCGGCTGCTCCGCGCCGTGGCCGGAAGATCGGGCGATGATGCCGTCTTTGCCATAGGGCTAGCTTATATCGGATTCGCGAGAGAGCATCCGGGCTTGTACGAGGCAACGCTTCCGGCCCAGCAGACGGAGGACGCGGAGCTGATCAAAGTAAGCGAAGAATTGATTCAGCTCATTATTACGGTGATGGACTATGCTTATAAGATAAAGCAGGAGGATACGATCCATCTCGTCAGAGGCTTCCGAAGCTTTATGCATGGCTTCGCAACGCTGGAGAGAAGCGGAGGCTTTGGATTGCCGGTAAATCTGGACGAGAGTATTCAGGTTGTGCTTAAGGTTTATGTGGCCGGCATTCGGCAGCAATTCCGTACTTGAATCAACCTAAAATCCGAATATACGTTTACTCAAGAGGCCGGGCGATCCCCTTCCGATAATCATCGGGGGATTGTCCGGTAAATTTTTTGAACGTTTGGCTGAAATGCGAGACGTATTTGAAGCCAATCTCAAAGGCGGTTTCCGTGATGGAACGGTCCGGGTTCATCGTAAACAACATTTTAGCCTGATTGATTCGCCGCTGATACAAGTAATGGAACAAGGTGATGCCGGTCGTTTCCTTGAAGATCTTCACCAGGTAATGCTTATTAAGATGCATATAATCGGCGATATCGTCCAGCTCAAGATCCTCCCGGTAATGCTCCTCGATATAAGCGATCAGCTTCTGGACGTTCTGTTGCTTAATGCTGCCGGGCGCAGAGGCTTGCCCGTAACTAGGCATATGGGCGAATTCGTAAATAAGCAGCAGCAGCTCTTGGAAGCAGAGGATTAACCGGTCATGCGACAGCGGATCATCGCTTTGGCGTAGCAGGCATAACCGTTCCAGCAACGGCTCAATCCTTGCTTGCTCCTCGGCTCTCAGGGAGATCAGGCGATTCGTCTGTCTCTCGAAGGGGAGCAGCAGGGGGATCAGAAAAGGCGGCTGAAACAAGCCTGAAGCAAACGCGGGGTCAAAATGGACGACCGTCCTGCAATATTCGTAGCGGTTATCGATGGACGGATAATGAAGAGTCATCCCGTTCATCAGAATAAGGTTGCCTGGAGCCAGCTCATAGATGCTGTCGCCGATTAGAAGCTTGCATTTGCCGCTGTGAAAATAATAAATTTCATATTCCAGATGGGAATGAAAGTCGGTTGGAATCTGGGATGTATTGTACATCGCTTCAATGGGAAGCGGGTATCGCTCTTGAACGCTCATGAGATTCCTCCACGGATGAAATAGCTGTTGTTTTATTATACTGCTTGGCATTTAATTACACCAACCACATATAAATGGGCCTGCGATGAACGATAACCGGATAGAAGCGGTACGCCCCCCGGCGGTGGTACGATGTGATTAGGACAAGTTGAGGAGGATAATCGATTATGATCAAGGAACAACTGGCCATAGAATCCGTCAGTGCGATGAAAGAAACCGTTGGGCGTCTTGCGATGACGATGCCGGTAACGGATATGCATACCCATTTATTTTCCGCCGATTTCGGCAATTTGCTGCTATGGGGAATCGATGAACTGCTTATATATCATTATCTAATTTCGGAGTCGTTCCGCTGGGCGGATGACCGGGAGTCGTATGACGCCTTCTGGGCCATGTCGAAGCGGGAGCAGGCGGATTGGATCTGGAACAAGCTCTTTATCGAGCATTCGCCGATCAGCGAAGCGGCAAACGGCTTTATTACGATATTGCACCGTCTCGGTCTTGATGTTTCCTCGCGTAATCTGAACGATTACCGCGAGGCGCTTGCCAGCCGTACGACGGCTGAGCAGGTGGACGAGGTTCTCCGGATCTCGAACGTGAAGCATGTCCTCATGACCAATGATCCGTTTGACCCGGAAGAGCGTGAAGTATGGCTGAACCGCGGCGGCAATACGGATTCCCGGTTCTCCGCTGCCCTGCGGGTAGACACCCTTCTGAATGACTGGCCTAATGCGGTCGTTCAGCTCCGCTCCCTTGGTTACGACGCTTCCGAGGAGTGGACGGAGAAGACAAAGGAAGAAGTACGCCGTTTCCTGTCCGAATGGATTGTTCGCATGGACGCTTTGTATCTGGCGGTATCGATGCCGGGCGATTTCGTCTATCCGGCTGAAGATCACCGCACTCGCATGATTGACGAAGCGATGGTGCCTGTCTGCCAGAAGCATGGCATTCCGTTTGCCCTCATGATTGGCGTTCGCCGCCGCGTGAATCCGGAGCTTCGTCTTGCGGGCGACATGAGCATGGATTCGGATGTTTCCGCGGTTGAAGCTTTATGCCGCAATTATCCGAAGCAAAAATTTCTTATCACGATGCTGGCCCGCAGCAATCAGCATGAGCTGACCGTGCTTGCGCGGAAGTTCCGCAATCTAATGGTATTTGGCTGCTGGTGGTTCCTTCACATTGAATCGATGGTAGAGGAGATGACAAAGTTCCGTCTCGAACTGCTGGGCACTTCCGTCATCCCGCAGCACTCGGACTGCCGGGTATTTGAACAGCTGATTTACAAGTGGGAGCACTCGCGCCGCATTATCGGGGAAGTGCTGGCCTCGAAGTACGAGCGTTTGTACAACAGCGGCTGGAGTGTAACGGAGGATGAGATCAGGCGGGATCTTGACGACTTGTTCAACCGGAACTTCTGGCGCTTCCTCGGCAAGGAACAACCGGAATAGCCGTGAGGAGAAGCAGGCGATGCCTGCTTCTTTTTTTTTGCGAATTCCAATTGTTTCACTTTGTTGCCAGTACAACATCACTGTCCGCCAAAAAAAACGAATCTATGCGTGGATGCGCCATATACTGTTGTAACGCAACAGGGATGGAGGCGACTCTACGTGACCGATAAACGTTTGCCGCGAAGCTCCCTTCTTTCGATAGGCGGCATGTTATTTCCAATCGTTGTGCATGGCATACATTTGCTGCTTCCGGTGCTCCTTACGGGCGGCATAAGCGCAATGGAATGGTCCAATATGCAGCATCATGGCGGCGGGATGAACGGCATGATGAACGATCCATTTATGGACGGCATTATGATGGGAATTATGATTGTCTCCGTCCTGTTTACCATCGGGTATCTTGTGCGGATTTGGCGTCTCCGTGATTGCAGCCGGGCGGCAGCCTGGTGTTATACCGGCGTATCCGCCGCTTGCTTCGGCTTGCTGTTCATACTGGTGTAACGGTTCTTCCGGTCCGGTAAGGACCGTTTTTTTGGGGATGACAAGCTCCGGCAAAAATGTTTATTGCGCTTTCGGGAAATCTCTGCTCTAATGGGTATGACTTGCAAAATAGTAACGGATAGCGGAGCGAAAGGATTGCAGCGGGATGGAAACAAAGGGCAGTGTCTATAAGCTCGGCATGCAGATGATGCCGCGCGTCTGGTTTAATGCGCGAATCGATTTCAGCGCGACTTTATTATTTAGTATTTTTAACGTGGTATTGAATCAATTTTTTATGCCGTTCGCGATTCGCGAAGGGGCTACCAACCTGCAGGTGGGGCTTTTGTCCGCGGCGCCGGCTGTAGGCCTTCTGTTCTCGCCGATCTGGGCGGCATGGATTGAAAGGTCGGGCAATCCGAAACCGTTTGTTATTGTTCCGAACCTCATTGGCAGACTGCTCATTATTTTTCCGGCCTTGTTTGCTTATCCATCCGTTTACGTTGCAACCGCTCTGGTCTTTCAGATCCTGATGGGGATACAGGCTCCGGCTTACGCTTCTCTAGTCGCGCGGATGTATCCGGCCGATGTGAGAGGCAGGCTGATGGGGTATGTGCGGGTGGCAAGCGGAGCATTAATGATTCCTCTTGCGTATGTCGTTGGCTCCTGGGCTGATGCCTCGGGACCATCGGGTCCGCTAATTACGGCTTCCATATTCGGAGTAGCATCCATTATCTTGTTTAACTCGCTTCGGCTTCCGAAGCAGGCCCTTCATGCGCCTTCCAGAGCAAGCGCGAAGTTCTCGTTTCGCGACCAGTGGACGCTTGTATCGGGGAACCGCAAGCTGGCCGTATTTTTGGCTGCGACTACCTTTTCCGGCTTCGGCAATATGCTGTCCAATCCGCTCTACCAGATTATTCAAGTGCAGGTGCTTGAGCTGAGCAACGTGCAGATTGGATTTGCCCGTGTCTCTTATTACGCAGGTCTTTTGCTAACTTACTTGATCGCCGGGCGATTGATTGACCGGATCGATATTAAACATGTTCTGTTATGCGGGATTAGCGCGTACGCGATCGTACCCATGTTATACGGAGTATGGGGAACCTATACGGCTGTTATCGTAGGGAACGGGATTCAAGGCGTAGGCGAGGCTATTTGGGATATCGGCATCCTTGCCTTTGTTTCCAGACTTGCCCCGGGAAGGGAAGCGGCCGTGTTCGGCGTGCATCTTATGCTGTTTGGCGTGCGTGGCACGATGGGACCGCTGCTTGGAGCGGGCTTGTCGGACAGCGTATCGTTAACGATGCTGCTTGTCATTGCATCTCTTTTCGGCTGGATTGGAACGGCGCTGTTCCTGGCTGGCAACCGAAAAGCTTTGCATCAGGAAGGAGCCTCCGGGCCCTTGCGGTAACGAGAATAATAGGGAAGGGGCCTGAATACAGGTCCCTTTTTTTGTGTGCTTGGCATTCGGGTTCGGATTGTTCATTTCTCGTTCATATTGGTCTGCTACAATGCAGACAAAAGGCCATAAAAGGGGAATACGAGAGATGAACAACTGGAAAATTGCACTAAGCGCTGTCGCAATCTCGGTTGCTTTGGCAGGCTGCGGCTCGAAATCGGATGAATCGGGCACTGCCGCGAACGGAACGACCGGACAAGCTCAGCAGCAGCAAAACCAAGGGCAGCAAGGCGGTTTCCAAGGCAGAGCCATGATGGGCACAATCGGCAAAATTAAATCGATTAATAGCCAGACCATTACGATTTATAAATCCTCATTCCAAAGACCGGAAGGTGGCGGACAGCCTCCTCAGGGCGATGCAGCGCAAGGCGATGCGTCAAACGGCAACCCTCCTTCAGGCAATCCTCCTCAAGGCGATGCCGGCTCGGCGCCTCAAGCGGGCAATGGGCAGAACTCCGGCGGCGGACGCCAGCGTAATATGGAGAACATGTTCTCCGACGAGACAATGGACATTACGGTAACGGATGCAACCAAGATTGTCTCGGCATCCTTTGCCGACGGGAAAATGACGGAAACGGACAAGACGCTGGCTGATCTGAAGGCCGATGATATTATTATGGTACAATTGAAGGACGATACGCAGGAAGCGGAGTCCATTCGCCTAGGCGGTTTTGGCGGCGGAGGATTCGGCGGAGGCGGACGCGGGGGTCAATTCCGGAATGGCGGCGGAGCCCAGAATGGGCAGCAGGCCGATCAGCAGACAACAACGAAGTAAAAACAAAAAAAGAAGCCCGGCAGGGCTTCTTTTTGCTGCGTATGAAAAACAACAAAGCCAGCTGCATCGTATGATAACAGCCGGCTTTGGGACATGCTATTGTAATGTTTCCTTAGTCGGTTTAATACAATGAGATCGTTAAAGTATCTTTCTCGTACAACGAGTGGAGCGTAGCTTCACTGCCGACGATTTCGACGCTGATCAGCGATCGGATACAGTTTTTCAAGGCATTTTTACCCGTTGTAACCTTGCGGTTCAGGACATCAGACAACTTTTCGATTGCTTTTTTATTCGTATCGGTTAAATAAACGGGAATTGTGCGGTTATTAAAGAGAATCATTGTTTTCATAGGGGAATGCCTCCATTCCATTAATAGACTTTGATATAACATATACGGATAAAACCTGCAGAAGGTTTCGCCCGAATTTTAATTAGCTTACTTTTTTACTACTTTGGCGATAAATCTGGACTATAGACGGGTCGCTTACATTCGCTAGAAGTTAACTAATGATCTTATTTTAAGCGACAAAGATTAAGATAATCTTAAAAAATGGTTATGATTTCTTTACAATTCAAGGAATCTGCGGCCGCGAGGATGCAAATGAGGACAAGATAAGCGGCTCAAACGGAAGAAATGGCAAAATCGCATAAAAAAAGAGTAATAAGACAACTGTTTTTTTGTTCACCGCAACCCGTATAATGAGAATCGTAAAGATTATGAAAAATAGACGGCTACAAGGAATTGAATGATAAAGGAGTGCTTGTCAAATGACACGTCCGGGTATCGGTTTACAAATGTATACGCTTCGTGAAGAAACAGCTCAAGATTTTGAAGGTACATTGCGCAAAGTTGCGGCAATGGGTTATGAAGGCGTCGAATTTGCCGGTTACGGAGATATTCCTGCCGAACAAATGAAAGCGCTGCTAGATGAGCTTAATCTGGTTGCAATCGGCAATCACGTACCTCTCGTGAACCTTGAAACAAAGATCGATGAGGAAATTGCTTATTTGACTACAATCGGTGCGAAATATGCGATCTGCCCATGGCTTCCTGTTGAAGTCCGCGATGCGGATGCCTGGAAGAAACATCTTGTAAACTTCGCGGAATACGGAAAGCGATTCCAAGAAGCAGGCATTGTTTTCTGCTACCATAACCATGAATTCGAATTCGAAGTTGAGATCGATGGACAAGTCGTATTCGACAAGCTGTACGAAACAGTAGGCGCTGACCTGCTGCAAGTCGAGATGGATCTTGGCTGGGTGCAATATGCAGGCCGCGATGTGCTTGAATATATCTCGAAATATGCCGGCAGACTGCCGCTTGTTCACTTGAAGGACTTCGTTAAAAATACAGAAAAAGCTGAAATCGACACGGTTGAACTTGGCCGCGGCGATCTGGATCTGCTTCCGCTTATCAAGCAATCGGAGCAGGCAGACGTAAAATGGCTGATCGTTGAGCAGGACCGCTGCGCGAATCCGCCGCTTCAATCCGTTGAAGAAAGCATCAACTGGCTGAAAACGAACTATTTGAACCAATAATATTCGACTTTTGACTATAGAAGAGGCAGGGGAAAATAATGAGCAAAGTAAGAGTAGCAGTAATCGGTTGCGGTTCCATCTCCAAACATCGTCATATTCCTGAGTATGCTGGCAACGAAAATGTAGAATTGGTTGCATTCGTTGATCCGGTAATCGAGCGCGCGGAAGAGTATGCCGCAAAACATGGCGGCAAAGCTTACGCCGATTACGAAACCATGCTGGCTGAAGTTAAGCCGGATGCGGTAAGCGTATGTACGCCTAACTACCTGCATGCTTCCATGTCGATTGCGGCAGCTAACGCTGGGGCGCATGTCCTGGTTGAGAAGCCGATGGCAGTAACGGACGAAGAAGCGGCCGCAATGATCGAAGCTGCTGCGAAAAACGGCGTGAAGCTGATGGTGGGACATAACCAACGTCTGATGCCTCCGCACGTAAAAGCAAAACAAATTCTTGAGTCCGGCGTTCTTGGCCGCGTTCTGACTTTCCGTACATCGTTCGGCCACCCTGGTCCGGACGGCTGGAGCATCGACGGCGCGGGAAGCTGGTTTTTCCGCAAGCCTGAAGCTATCATGGGCGCAATGGGTGACCTTGGCGTGCACAAATCCGACCTGATCCGTTACCTGTTGAACGATGAAGTATCCGAAGTTGCAGCATTTATCGGTACAATCGACAAAGCAGGCGACGTAGACGATAACGCTAACGTTGTTGTACGCATGCAAAGCGGCGCAATCGGTTCCCTGGTTGCAAGCTGGACGTACTACAAAGGCGAAGACAACAGCACGGTTCTGTGGTGCGAAAAAGGCGTTATGAAGATCGGCACGCATCCTGAAGATCAAGTTATCGTTGAGCTTCGCGACGGATCCGTTGAAAAGCATAAAGTCGGCGAAATCTCCACAAACACGAAACAGCTGTCGAGCGGCGTGGTGGATGCATTCATCGATTCGATCGTTAACGACACGGTACCGGCAATCCCGGGCGAAGAAGGCCGCAAATCGCTTAAAGTTATCCTGAGCGCATTTGAATCCCAAGCAACAGGCCAATTCATCAAAGTAAACTAATCGCTATATATTGAAGAAACTCCTCAAGAGACTGCCCGAAAAGGCGGCTTCTTGGGGAGTTTCTTATTTATTATCCTTCTTTTTTGAAACCGCTTTCTTAAAGGATTCTAATGTTTCGATCTCCTAGAGTTGAAATATTCTTACAGCTCTGCGGAATCGCCAACAGCCGCCTGAATTTGCGGTTTTGGCGAGAAATGAGCACATTCTCATAAAGACGCTCAACCACCTGTTTTTACAGTGAAAACGCGTAACTTACCAGTTTTTGTGCCATGAAACAAGTTCGAAACACATGTTACGATAAGTGGCGTCGGAGGGCAAGTGATTAACAAGTTAACACGTTACAAGCCAACAACATTTATACCACATACAATTTTAGGAGGATGAAATCATGAAGATGCAAACATTACGAGTGGGTGTCACTAGCTTAGCAGCAGCGGCTTTGATCAGCATAGGTGTAACGACTCCAACTGCAGGTGCAGCACCAGCTGTGAAGACGTACTCCACAAATTGCAATAATATTTCGATGGATACAATTAATCAAATCGCTCAGCAATACGGTATCGACCTTAGCAAAATCACTTTCGGCGGCATTACAATTAAATTGCCTACGGAAGTAACGCAGCCAAGCACGGGTACCGGCAACACAACAACGCCAACTAAACCAACAACGCCAACAACACCGGCTAAGCCAACAACACCAAGCACGGGTACTGGCAACACAACAACGCCAACTAAACCAACAACACCAACAACACCAGCTAAGCCAACAACACCAAGCACAGGTACAGGCAACACTGGCAGCGGTACAGTATCGCAAAGCGAGTTCGCATCCCAAGTTGTAACGCTTGTTAACAAAGAGCGTGCTAATGCGGGTCTGAAAGCTTTGACATCTGACGCTCTTTTGACTAAAGTAGCTACGGCAAAAGCGCAAGACATGTACCAAAACAACTACTTTGACCATAACTCTCCAACTTACGGTTCGCCGTTTGACATGATGAAATCGTTCGGCGTGACTTACAACTACGCTGGCGAGAACATCGCTATGGGTCAAAAATCGCCAACTGAAGTTATGACTGCTTGGATGAACAGTGCCGGTCACCGCGCTAACATTCTGAACGCAAACTACACGAAAATCGGCGTAGCTTACGTGAATGGCGAGTGGGTACAAGAATTCACGGGCTAATTCTTCAATACGGTTATTGAAGTCATGTAAACCGGAAGAACCAAGCGTCAGGCGGTTCCGCCTGACGCTTTTCTTTTCTTCACATAAGCAAGGCATCCGTACTTAAATACGCAGAAACCAGGGGGACAACACAAATGAAGAAAGCTTCGATGATGACAACGGCGGTACTCGGCTTATCTCTTATTTTTGCCACAGGATCGGTTCATGCGGCCAGCAAAACGCATACGGCTGTTGAGGGCGATACATTCTGGAAGCTCTCGCAGAAGTACAGCGTGTCGGTTGATAAACTCATGAAAGCGAATGCAAAGATTAATCCTTTGAATATTTACGCTGGTCTTAAGATCGTTATCCCGACAACAACAACTGCAGCAAAAACGACAACTGCCAAGGCTGCAGCTGCAAAAGCAACTACGGTTACCGCGCAAAGCGTTACGGACCAAGCGGGCACGATCCATACGTTCAGCAAGCAGCTTAGCATTCAAGCAACGGCTTACAGCGGCGACGCTTCCGAGAACGGCGGCTGGGCGGGCCTCGACTACTTCGGCAATAAGCTGAAGGTAGGCACGGTTGCGGTTGACCCTAAGGTTATTCCGCTTGGCACAAAGCTTTACGTTACGGGTTATAATTCCGATGGCCTGCCAACAGGCGGAATGATCGCGACTGCATCCGATGTTGGCGGCGCGATTAAAGGCAACCGCATCGATATTTATTTGCCGGGCACGCCTGCGGAGGTAAGCAATTTCGGCATTCAAAACGTAAAAGTATATGTTCTGAAGTAGTAAGGTAACCGGCAGCCGAGAGGCTGCCGGTTATTTCGTTTTATCGGCGGATTTGTTCAGCAGTTCAGGAAGCGTGACAAATTTGTAGCCCTTTTTTCTAAGCTGCGTGATAAGTACGGGCAGAGCTTCGATTGTCCCGGACAGATCCTGTCCGTATCCGCCTCCTGCATGCTGCAGGACTATGGAGCCCGGCTGCAGAGTCTTCTTGATATTATGCAGAACGATGCTGCTATTGGGATTGTTGCGCCAATCAACGGAGTCTACATCCCAATTGACGACGGTATATCCGCTTTTGCCCGACCATGCCACTTGATCCGGGCGCATCTCTCCGTAAGGAGGACGTACGAATCGGGGGTGATACCCGATAATGTTGCTTACGATCGCATCCGTCCGCCAGATCTGGGTATGGAATTCCCGGGAATTAAGCTGTGACAAGACGGCATGATTGTAAGAATGATTTCCTATGACATGCCCCTCGCGATGGATACGCCGGACTAGGGCCGGATGTTTGACCGCGCGGGATCCAACAACAAAAAAGGTTGCGCAAACATCGTAGCTGGCTAGTACATCCAGAATTTGAGGCGTAAACCTTGGGTCAGGCGCGTCATCAAAAGTTAGGGCTATTCGCTTGGCGTTTCTTGGACCGCTCAGGATAAACGTATTGGGAAACTGCTTATGCATCCTTACCCAGGACATATCCGCCGTCTTTTTCTTTTTTTGCTTTGCGGGTGCAGAGGCATAGGTTTGCTCTGCGGAAGCAAACAGCAAGACGATGGTAAGCGCTAAAGCAAGCCATCGTCTGAAACTGCCAGACAAAGTCGGCATTCCCTTCATTCGTTTATAGCCTCCGTTTCTTATGTAGTCGCCAAGCTATTTTTCCCCGATAAAAGAGAGAACATGCGTTTAATAAAAACAGCCGCATCCGGTAAGCCGGACGCGGCTGTTCGTCATAATTGTCTTACTTCATCTTGAATACTTGAATCGTGCGTTGAAGCTGAGTAGCCATATTGAGCATTCGCTCCGTCTCTTGCACAACACCTTGCACGGAAGAAATCTGCTCATTCATCGACGCGGATACCTGCTGGGTGCCGGCTGCGGATTCCTCCGTAATCGCGGAAATATTTTGGATGGCGTCCGAAATCTTGCGTGCGCTCTCCAGCATTTGATCGCTTTCGCTGGCGAATGCCGCAATCTGCTGCGTAATGAATTGAACGCTTTGAACGATCTCGGCAAATACCATCTCGGATTCGC
The DNA here is from genome assembly GCF_051200795.1 of Paenibacillus glycanilyticus. NCBI lineage: Bacteria > Bacillati > Bacillota > Bacilli > Caryophanales > Paenibacillaceae > Paenibacillus > Paenibacillus glycanilyticus. The sequence goes on along the minus strand of NZ_CP195155.1, from coordinate 5,288,500 downwards.
GGATCCGCTCCGTCTGAAGCTTAACGACCTCTTCATTAACCTTCATGTGATTGATCGTTTGTTTAATGCCTTGATCGATACTTTTCACAAGGCTGAATACTTCCTTCGTGGAAACCGTGGCTTCTTCGGAAAGCTTGCGGACTTCCTGGGCGACTACCGCAAAGCCGCGGCCATGTTCTCCGGCACGGGCAGCCTCGATGGAGGCGTTAAGCGAGAGAAGGTTGGTCTGTTCGGCAATATCGGAAATGGCCGTAGTCATCGCCGTAATGCCCTGCGCCTTGCGGGCCAGATCGGTGATCGTCTCGGATACCTTCTCCGTGGCTTCCACGTTGCGGCGCATCCCTTCGGATTGTGCTTCCAGCGCTCCTCGTCCTTTGTCAACGAGACTCAAGGTGAATTCGGAGCGTTCGTTCATCTCTTTCGTCGCATGGGCATAATTCGCGACTTTCTTCTCGATCTCGGCAATGGATTCGCTCATGTCCGCAACATCCTCGGAAATTTCGTTAGCACCCGTAGCCAGCTCGTTCGAAGAGGCGGCGACTTGCTCCATCGCGATCTGAATATGGTTGTTTTTATCAAAAATATTGCGGCTTGTTTCGGATACATGCCTTGTAATATTAGAGGTTTCGGTCAAAATATCGCGCAGCTTGTCCACCATGCTGTTGAAGGCATGGCCCACTTCGCCAAGAGACGCATTTGCAGCCGTATCGATTCGTTGCGTGAAATCGCCTTTGGAGATCCGGAACGCCGCGTTTGACATCTCTTCAAAGGAGGAGTTTAAAGCCTTCTCGATAAAGCCGACAGTCGGGTAAGCGAGAATCGCCAGTACCACCGTTACGATAAGGCCGGCCAGGATGGAGCCCCCACTGAATAAAATTACCAGGTTCAGCGCGATTGCAACTAGGACCAAATTTAAATAAATGGAGGTCATCAGCTTACTTCTAACGGATAAGGAATAGTACCATTGGCTCATTATGTAAGCGCTCCTTTTTATAGAATAACCATATTATAGCATCAGCGGTGAAATTGGTCTATAAATGTCGAATAAGATCGAGAAATTGATTGTCAAGAATAGATGTAATTGCGCGATAATTGTAAAAAATTATAATTTACTATATTGTAAATTTATTGAAAAGATTCTATAATCAGACTTGAGAACTAGTTGGAATCAACTAATTTTCAATATTTTTAGGGTAGAAAGGAGGAGAAATTATATGAATATAGATGCTATGCCATTGGCACGGCAAGTTGATTTTGTTTTTCGCCAATTAGAAGAGGAACTTACAAATGCGGTTGGAGGGACGGTTCATATTCACATCCGGAACAATGCGGTAGGCAAATTCGGCCTTCGGCATAATCCGATTGAGACTAGGAACGGCAAGCTGGAGCAAGAAGGTGAAGGTGGAATGACACCAACCCAGGTCCAGGCGTTTCGCAAACTCGCGATTGATGCTTTGAAATTGAGAAGGAATTGGACGCATGGCGAAATTATGTATGATTTCGCTGTCCGGCAGAACGCGGGCACCTGGTCGGCTAGCATCTGTTACGAATCTAATTATAATACAGCCAACTGGAATTATCGTTACCAGCAGCCGAAGCATCAAATGCTGCGGGAAAAGAATAACGATCATACCGGCTTTGATTTTTAGGCTATAGCCATTATGCATTCGAACAGCCGTGCAGGGTTTCCTGCACGGCTGAATTTTATTGCCGGCTATTTCACTTCGTGGCTTCCGGAATGCAGATGGGGAATTCCGCCGCTGTTGACCTCATGTTCCTGTGCGGCCGCGGGGAGCAGGAAACCAAGCAATAACGGAAGAAGGAACAGTCCGTAGACAAGAAGGCTTTTTAGAGGAGACATGGAATGGTCATGATCATGATCGTGGCTATGGTCGTGATCATGATGGGAATGATCATGGCCGCATTCCTCGCAATCCGCAGGGGGCTTACGCTGCATGGCGAGCATGGCTTGGTGGATGGCGGCGGCGTTCAGGACGATAGCCGACAGCTTGACATAAAGCTCCATCCGGGGGGCTACATACAGCGGCAGCTGACCTAAACGTTCGAGGTAAATGATGAGGAAAGCAAATCCCGCGAGAAAGCCTGCCCGTATCCAGTTATGATTCATCGCAGCACCTCCAGGAGCCATACGCTGGCCAGCACAAGGGCAAAGGTCAACAGCGTAATCGAAAGAACGATCCGCGCGCGGAACGCGGACAGCATCATCATCGTATTTTTCAAATCAATCATCGGGCCGAACACAAGAAAGGCGAGCAGCGGACCATGATCGAACATTCCTCCAAACGATGCGGCGATAAAAGCATCCGAGGTCGAGCAGATGGACAGCAGGAAGGCAAGCCCCATCATGAAGAAATAGGAGAGAACGGGCTGGTCCGCAACGGCCTCAAATGCCTGACGGTCAATAAAAGACTGAATAACGGCCGTAAGCAGTGCGCCAAAGATCAAATATTTGCCCATGTCAAAAAACTCGTCCGAAGCATGGCTAAGCGTTGCCGACAGCCGCCGGCTTTTTTTAACCGGGTTGGGGGCATGCTCATGATGGTCATGATGGTCATGGTGATGATTATGTTCATGCTCATGGCGATGCGCAGGGATGTTGCCGGATGATTCTTTAAGAGGGCTGCCTTTCATGAACCGGTGAAGAAGAAGGCCGATAATAACGGTAACGATAAAGGCGATGATAAGGCGGTCGTAGGCCATTTGCGGCTCCAAGCGGAAAGCGGCGTAAGTGGAAGTAAAGACAATCGGATTAATAATGGGGCCGGCCAGCAAGTACACAATTCCGATATAAGCGGGCATGCCTTTCCGGATTAAGCGCCGCACGACGGGAATCATCCCGCACTCGCATAACGGGAATACGAGACCAAGCAGTGCGCCAAAAAGAATACCAACCATGTGGTGCTTGGGCGTCAGCCTCCGGATCATCTCGTCAGTCACGAACACCTGGAGCAGGGCAGAGAAAATAACGCCAAGCAGGATGAATGGAAAAGCTTCTAATATAATGCTTAAAAACACAATTTTGAACTCTTGCGCGCCATCGGACTCGAGCAGAGCGAGGGTCCAGGGTTGTCCAGCCAGTATTAGGCAAACCATCGCAAGACATCCGATACCCAGCAGCGGGGTCCCGAATCGGAATAACATGTTCAGCATGAGCCAACCTCTCTTTGTACCAGGAAATGATTACGTTAGTAACCAGCTTATGCTGGGCTTGGCCGCTATAGGACAACTTTTGAAGGCCGGGCTTGACATGGCGGTAGAGACTTGCGCTATAATCAGGGTACGAAAGGCGATGAAGGGAACAAGTAAGCACAGGGGTTAATGCGTAACAGAGAGCTGGCGGACGGTGCAAGCCAGTGCAAGCCTGATTGCTGAATGGATCCCGGAGCCGATAGCGGAACACAGACTATTGAAGTGCTGTCTATGCTTATCCGGCCGTTCCCCGTTACGGAACAATGAAGGCTTGTTGTCTTTAGCCCGTCCGATGAATATCGGATATCCGCGGGAAGCAACGAGTAAATTAGGGTGGCACCACGGTTCCCTCGTCCCTTGCGGCGGGGGATTTTTTGCGTTCACATACGCATTAGTAACGGATTAGAAGAAGAGAAGGGGACGAACTTTTATGAAAAAAGTACTTTCTGGCATTCAGCCGAGCGGACAGCTTACGCTTGGCAACTATATCGGCGCCATGCAGAACTTCGTGAAGCTTCAGGAAACGGAAGAATGCTTCTTTATGGTCGTGGATCTTCATGCGATTACCGTGCCTCAGGAGCCGGCTATGTTCCGTGAGCAGATCGAATCGGTTGCGGCATTGTTTATCGCTGCGGGCCTCGACCCGGCTAAATCAAACATTTTCGTGCAGTCCCATGTGCGCGCGCATGCCGAGCTGGGCTGGATTATGACGACTCTTACGGGTATGGGCGAGCTTGAGCGCATGACGCAATTCAAAGACAAGTCTGCGGGCAAGGAATCGGTTGGCGCGGGGTTGTTCGTTTATCCTTCGCTTATGGCCGCGGACATTCTGGTGTACAATGCGGACCTTGTTCCGGTAGGCGACGATCAAAAGCAGCATCTGGAGCTTACCCGTGACCTGGCAAGCCGCTTTAATTCCCGATTCGGAGAATACTTCACGGTTCCCGAGCCTTATATTCCGAAGACTGGGGCAAGAATCATGTCGCTTGACGATGCGAGCAAGAAGATGAGCAAGAGCAATCCGAATGCCGGCAGCTATATTGCCCTTCTTGACGAGCCAAGCGTCATCCGCAAAAAAATCAGCCGCGCCACTACGGACTCCGGCCGCGAGGTGAAATACGATCCGGCGAACAAACCGGAGATCAGCAACCTGATCAGCATTTACTCGCATTGCGCGAACATGACAATTGCCGAGGTAGAAGCCCGTTACGAAGGTCAGGGCTATGGGCCGTTCAAGAAGGATCTGGCCGAGCAGGTCGTCAATGTTCTTGAGCCTCTGCAGCAGAAATACAAAGCGATCCGCGAATCCGGCGAGATCCATGCGATCCTGAAGCAAGGCGCAGAGCGCGCATCGGAGCTTGCGGACCGCACGCTTGCCGGCGTCAAAGAAAAAATGGGCTTCCTTGCACCGCGCGGATAATCATAAAACAAAAGGCTGGCGCTATTAAGCGTCAGCCTTTATTTTCGTTACGGCGTCGGATTCTTGCTTTTACAACAAAACCTCCGCCAATCATGCACAGAGTGAGAATCGCAAACAGTATGGCCAGCCAGGCGTTAAAAGATATCGAAATCGCGGTAGCGCACATAAGCAGCACAGAGACGATAGCGAAGAACAAAGACAGTGGTTTAGACAAGGTGTTAACTCTCCTTTACGGATGCTTAATAATATTTTTTTGAGCTTAGCATATTTTGCGTCAACATGCTCATAATAAGCTTGCAAGCTTGCAAAACATCACAGCTCTTAACTGAAGGGAGATTATCAGCATGGCTAGCAACAAATCGAGCAATCAATTGGTGGTTCCACAAGCACAAGCCGCTCTTAACCAAATGAAAATGGAAGCTGCTTCGGAGCTTGGCGTACAAATCCCAGCGGACGGTTACTACGGTAACGTCACATCTCGCGATGCAGGTTCCCTGGGCGGATATATCACGAAGAAACTTGTCCAAATCGCTGAACAACAATTGTCCGGCGGCAGCTTCCGCTAAACGTTTATAAATACACAACGCTTCAATGGAAGCCAAGAAGCTCAAGGGTAAAACCTTGAGCTTTTTCCATGTGCAACAAGCCAGCATGATAACAAAAAAAAAGCCCCTTCTTATTGTGCGTCAGGGGCCATCCTTCGTCAAGTTAATAAGAGTTCATGCGCAGCCGTTTCGTTAAGCGGTCGTCGCTTAACCAACCGACATACGAGCCAACCGTTTCGTATTCCTTGTTCATGAGCAGTACGGCAACAAACGGAAATTGCTTGCGATGCCGGTAACGGACATCCGACCAGCGGACTTCATAACCCCAAGGATGCTCCTTCACTTCGGCGCAAGCAAATTTGGTGAAATACAAAAAGCTGCGAATCGCGTTGTCGTTTCTGGATTTGGCTACGGCAGGATGATCGGAGCAGCGGACATTGTCCAGCCATCTGAGCTTGTTCCCGCGAAGGTCCCCGATAACAAAGCTGCCGTCGGCAGCTCGCTTTACGATATTCCAATGCGACAGCGAGATCGTTGGAATGGCGATATAGCCTTGTGTTCCATCCGGTTCAGGGTCCAGGGAATGGAGCCTGCGGAGCGTACTTCTGTGTGCCAGCGTCCGCCATGTATAATAGATGATGGTAAACAGGTACAAAACCGGAAAGATGGCAACGGGACTAGCAAGGCCAAACGCCCAAATCAATATCGCAATGACATGAGTAGCGAAGATAACCGGGTCAAAGATATGGATGATATTCCATGAAATCCATTTCTCGGTAAACGGTCGCATGGCTTGGGTTCCGTAAGCGTTAAACAAATCGGTGAATACGTGAAGGCAGACGGCTAACAGCACCCAGGACCCGACATGCAGCCATGGCAGGCTGCCCCGGTAAACGAGCTGAAGCAATCCCGTAATTAGGATCGTCCAGATGGCGATAGCCGGTAAGGAATGGGAGATGCCTCGATGGTTCCGGATATAGCTGGCATTTCCTTTCAGCTTCAGAAAGGTGTCAAAGTCCGGAGCCTGCGAGCCGATGATGGTTCCGACCAAAACAGCGGCGAAGATGGATGGGTTGTTGGCGACAACGGGATCGACGCAAGCCAGTCCGGCGAGTCCGATCCCCATAACAAGATGCGTTCCTGTGTCCACGGCAAGACCTCCTAAAAATGATTGCGGGGGCTTTGAGTCAATTAGCTGTAGTATCAACGGAGGAGCTTTACTTTATCAATGGTAAATAGAAAGGGGTTAATGACGATCATGTACATTTGCTTTGCGGAATATAAAATCGCGGCGGGCGAGAGGGATGTTTATTTAGCCTATGTAAATACATTAATGAAGGAATCGGGGCGCAGCGTCCAATTATATGAAGGAACCGATCAATTCAACTTGTTTGTGGAGATCTGGACGGCCGCAACCGAAGCCGAAGCCGAAGCCATAAAAAAAGAACGCTGCGATGAGCGTTCTTCTTGGTACCGGGTTGCCGAATGGATTCCCGGCGGTGCGGACAAAATGCATGTATGGACATTCAAGCCGGCGGGGGCTGGCTCAAATGCAGGGTAGCGCTTAGCCTTCGCGGTTCGTCAGCGGAGTCGTATTCGTAATGGTACCGCCTTGGAACGGATACTCATACGCGATTTCGCCTTCAAACGTTACATAATCCAGATTCAAAGTGAGCAGCAGGTAACGCATGCCGGTGGAAGGATCGCTAATAATAATATGGTCGCGGCCGGCTGCTTCAATAATGCCGCGGAATACTTTGGCGTTCCATTCGCGGTTGTTCTCGTAAGTCATGTAGAAAGTAGCCATTTTGCCGCGGTTAAGGCGCAAAATGTTCTCTACATAAGATTCTTCCACACCCACTGTTACAATGTTTCCACCTGTTGGCGTAATGAACGAACCGCTAGGCACCTGCGGAGGCGATTGCGTTCCAAGCGTTTGAGCTGGCATACCTGGCATACCTTGCATAGTTGGCATGCCTGGCATACCTTGCATACCTTGCATACCTGGCATTACAGGCATAGGCATTGCCATATTAGGCATTGTTGCGGCAGGAGACACGCCGGTTGGGAAGCCGCCGTAACCGCCGCCTGCAAATGGGCTTACTCCACCGTAACCGCCAGTGCTAGCCGGACTTACTGCATTTTTGTAACCATAACCGTAAGACATGCTGTTGATCCTCGCTTTCAATCTTTGAAATTTGTTGATTGATCCATACATTCGTTGACAAATTCTACTTTCTGGTTATTCCTTGTCGCGTGCGCTCTGTTAAAAGAAACCTTTTTTGCTTGCGTAGCCTCAAAGCCTCCGGGATTCTAATGCTGACGACTGCCGTATGTTCGGGCTCTTTTGCTCCCCTTCAACCTATACAGAGCTGGGCACTTGACTACATACCTATAGTATTGAAGGGCGGTCAAAAGGGTTACACATTTATTGTCACAATTTGAATGGCGAATTGATGAACAATGGCTCCTAACGTTGTCATGGCATCTATTTTTCTGTATGATTAAGAACGATTCATCAATGAAAATGTATAGGCGCGCGTGCTTGCGTGCCTTGTTGCATAACTCGGGAGGCTCGCTTCGTGTTGAAAGATTTAATTGCATTAACCAAACCACGGCTGCTCCGGCTTAATGTATTTGCCGCAATTGGCGGTTTCTGGGTCGCTTCAAAATGGGATATTGACTGGCTGACATTGCTGTGGGTCGTTATTGGCTCAGCGATTACGATAGGTTCGGGCTGCGTCATTAATAATTATTGGGACCGAGAGCTGGATAAGAAGATGGAGCGCACGAAAGACCGCGCATTGCCGATGGGCCGTTTGCAGCCTGGTTTTGTGCTCGGATACGGCATCGTTCTTGGCATCATCGGCCTTGCGATATTGTTTGTTCTGGTAAATCCGGTTACGGGCTGGCTTGGTTTTTTAGGCTGGTTTGTTTATATCTTCATCTATACAATCTGGTTGAAACGCACGTCCACCTGGAGCACGTCGATTGGCGGTATTTCCGGGGCAATGCCTCCGGTGCTTGGCTATTGCGCGGTGACGAATGAAGTGGATATGGGAGCATGGCTGCTGTTTGCCTTCTTGTTCCTGTGGCAGCCGGCGCATTTCTGGTCGCTTGCTATCCGCCGGGTAGAGGAATACCGTACAGCCGGTTTCCCGCTGCTGCCGGTGGTGAAAGGGATTAAACGGACGAAGCTGCAAATGATTCCGTATGTCGTCCTTCTGATTCCAACCTGTGTACTGCTATACACCTACGGATACACGGGCATTGTATTTCTGATCCTGTCTGTGATTGCCGGGGTTGTTTGGGCTGTTCATACGATTCGAGGCATAAAAGCGGAAAATACCGAGAAATGGGCGAAGGTTAACTTCCTTATTTCCGTTAACTATTTAATGGTTGTCTTTATTGTAATGATGGCAAATACCGTGAAGTAATCTGTTTAGCCAGGATGATTCCTTTTAGGGAGGACGAGAACCGAAATGGCATTTCTCAAAAAGCACAGCTTCAAATTCGCTGTACTGGCGCTTTGCTTGGCAATGGGCATTTATTTATTCATTACGAACTACTCGCAGTCGAGCGGCGGCAGTAAAATGCCCGTTCAAATGGCTGCTCCGTCATTTGCATTGAAAGATATTAACGGCAATGAGGTTTCGCTGGATTCCACAAACGGAAAAGCGAGGCTGGTCTACTTCTATTGGGCAAGCTGTCCGGATGTATGCCCTCCAACAACGTTTATGATCTCCGAGGCAGAGGACCAACTCCGTGAAGCAGGGCTTCTCGGCACGAAAGCCGAGCTGATCTCGATTACTTTCGATCCGGCTCATGATACGCCTGATGTCATTCGAGACTTCGCAACCCGCAACTTTGCGCAGCTGGATGAAGGGGGCTGGGACTTTCTGCGCGGCGATGATGAGGAAGCCTCGATCAAGCTGGCAAGAGATTTTGGCGTCAGCGTGAAGAAGGATGAGGCCAACAATTCATTCATACATATGAATGTCATTACGCTCGTTGACAAGAAGGGCCAAATACGCAAATGGATTAACGGCAGCGATGAATCCCTTACGCCCGAGAGCTTGGTGTCGGATTTGAAGCAGCTCGCGAAGGAATAAGCGATGGACATATTTTGGCACATATTATGGAGCAATGTCCTGCCGCTCACATTGATGATAGCTGTTGGCTTCACAATGCAGCGGCTTTTTTCTTTGGATATCAAAACCTTGTCGAAGCTGAACTTTTATGTATTTTCTCCATCCGTCATTTTTAATTTGCTCTATACAACGGATATCTCGGCAGCCCTGATCGGTCAAGTCTTATTGTTCGTCATTCTGTTTATGACCCTGCAGGCTTCTTGCGTGGAAGCCGCCGTCCGGCTGCGCGGGCTGGAGGGGGGCATGCGCGGGGCGATGCGCAACAGCGTCCTGTTCTACAACAGCGCCAATTACGGGATTCCGCTAAATCAGCTTGCTTTCTCGGCGAACCCTTATACGCTGTCGATTCAGATTATCGTAATGGTTACGCAGTCTCTGCTTCCGAATACATTCGGCATATACAGCGTTAACGCGCATAGGATGAGCTTCCGTTCCACGCTTCGTACCATACTGTCGCAGCCGATTATTTACGTCATCCCGATTGCCTTTCTGCTTCACGGCTTTCAGGTGCAGCTGCCGCAATCCGTCGAGACGCCTATTACGTATTTGTCGAATGCCTTTATCGGGACGGCCCTGGTTACGCTGGGCGTACAGCTTGGCAATATGAAGTGGGAGCTTAATCCCGTTCTGATCAAAAACGTTCTGCTTGCGAACGGATTGCGCCTGATAGGCGGTCCGGCTCTGGCCGCATTGGTCGTTTGGGTGCTTGGATTCTTTATGACCATCGACCATATGATGGCGGCGGCGCTTATCGTATCGTCATCCGTGCCCACCTCGCTCAGCAGCGTACTGCTTGCCGTCGAGTTCGATAACGAACCGGAATTCGCCTCGCAGGCCGTATTTCTCTCGACCGTGATGAGCATTATTACGGTGGCGGTCGTTATTTTCCTTCTTCATATTTAACGGGGTATTGGATGAATGATTCCAGACCAGCCTTCTCCAATTGCTCGATCAGATAATCCTCCGGGGTATGCTCTACTCCCGGGTAGCCGCGGCGGGTGTAGATATGCTCGGCGTCAGGAAATAAATCGCGGAGAATGCCTCGGATCCGTTTGCCCGAGGAATCATTGTCGGTGAAAATATAGACGTCCTTGTCTCCAATCTGCTTGCGCAGCTTCTCCAGCTGGACGGTACCCGGCGTACCAAAGGTGCAGAAGATGGGGACGGATTCATCAAGTACGCGGCGAAGCCGGCTTTTGTCGTTTTTGCCTTCTACGATAATGGCGATATCCATAGCAGTCACCAGCCTTTTATTCTGTAGCTTCTTACATGTAGTGTAGCGATATTCACAAGCCGCGGGCAAGAAAAAGATTCCTAATGGAAAAGGGACGGAGCCACTTGAGCTCCGTCCCTTTTCATATTCATAAAGAGTTTCTTAGTATAATCCGCCGCCGCAAATGGTGCAGACGATGATAACGAGCAGGATGAACAATACGAGGATGGACCCCATATGGTTAAAGCCGCCACCGCGATGATCGCCTACAGGTGATACATGAATTTCAGACATCTAAGTCACCCCTCTCTAGCAAGCTTCAACGTCATGTCGACCGGGCAATGCTCCTTCCAGAGCAACTGTCCTTCGTGGCCACCTGACATAGTGCATTATATGCCCGGGTGAGCGAATGGCCTTGTGCATTCACCTAGACTTGGGAAAAATGGGTGTGAGCGTAGTTTTTCTGCGGTGAAACGGCAAGACGCAGACCCCGATCATTAGTCCAAGAAAAGCCAGGTAGTAAGGGGACAGATTGTCCCGCAGATGGCCGGCAAGCATCGGCCCAAGGAAGGCGCCAACCGAGTAGGCAATGGACAGAACCGAGAAGGTACGGCCGTACTTGGCGCCGCCGCTAAGCTCGATTAGCAGCGTTGAAATAGCGGGGAGAACGATGCCCTTAGCCATCCCGACGAATAATAGAAGCATAAAGAACGGCAGCGGGGGTTGGGCAGCAATCGTAAAATAGACGAGAGCAAGTCCAAGCGCCCCCCACAAGGTCCGGTAATAAGACGAAAGCTTATTTAGGAAAAGCATGCTCAGCGTAATCAAGGCGCCGATGCTGACGACGGAGAACAAAATGCCGGTCTCCATCATCCCTTCCGAGGACGTCGCCATCAGGGGCAGCTCAAATGACAGAATACCCTGCGCGCAGCTCATGGCAATCGGAAGCAGGAACACCAGCCAAGGGATGGGAGTTCCTTCGGCTAGGACGGGTTTCGTGCTGCTTGGTGCCGGTTCAATCTCCACGGCCGGCGCTGCCTTTATATCCCGAATAAAGAACAAGGCGCAGATTGCGGTTATAATGAGCACCCAGCCCAGTAAATAAAAAGCGGTCGTAAACCCGATCCTCGCAACCAGATACGCGCCCGCTGCGGGAGAGACAACCGTGGCCAGCGTATGCACCAGTCCGTTGCCGGCCATAAACTTGCCTTGTTTGGTCACGTCGCTCGAAATACGGGCTAGCAGCGCAAGGCAGGCAGGAGACAGAAAGGCCAGCACGAATCCGCTGATCGAGCGGAGCACCAGCAGCTGCCACGGATCGGTTACTTTGGATTGGAACAGCAGGACAACGCCCGCGCCCATCAGGCTGAATACGATAAACAATCTGCTTCCGAAACGGTCAACCCCGTATCCGGCCATAATATTGCCCGGCAGGTGAGTGATGGAGTACATGCCCATCATCAGCCCGATGAAGGAGGGTGCCGCGCCCAGGGAGATGGCGAAGGGCGTTAGGATCGGGTACTGCGCATGCAGATCAAAGAAAGCGACGAACAGAAATAGATAAAGCCAGATTGCGGTTTTCAACGGCTACTTCCTCCTTGCATATCCTCTTAATTTACTTGTACGTGAAAGATGGACAGGATATGTCTTCCGGCGCAGATATGCCGCCTTACGTTTACGGCATATTCTGGGTGGGTTATAATGTTTGATAATGGGACATTGCGCGAGTTATAATAGGGCTACTGCTTACGAAGCAAGAATGAACACAGTAAGCAAAATCCCGCCTGCTTGTTACCACAGTAGGCAGTAGTTTCCCTATTTGTGTGATCATTCTTTTTAGGGGGATTGTTTGTTGAAAAATTACTTTGATTTTTCCGGCTACGATTGGGATGCGTGGAGCACTTTCCTGCAGGATCATTGGCTGGTGCTTGTCATTGCGCTTGTTGTTCTGCTCTTTATAATCAGAGTCGTTAAGACATTCGTGAAATGGGCGCTGGTGCTCGTCATTGTTGTCGGCATTGTCGCTTACAGCGGCTATACGCTGGACGACGTGAAGTCCATTGGCACGCAGGCGATTGACAGCCTGAAGCAGGAAGCCGTATCGGCTATGGCGGGAGAAGTGGATAAAGCAACGTTTACCTCGAATTCCGACGGAACCTTCACGGTGAAGACCGAGAATCTGGAATTGACAGGTGTTCCCGGCTCCGGTGAAGTGAACGTAAAATTCCGCGGCAAATCGGTTGGTACGATGAAAATAGATTCAACCATTCAGGCGCTTATCGATCAAGCGAAGGCCAATGGTAAAGTATAGATAGAGAACAAGTACAACAATGCAATACAGGTAGAGGCAAGGAGGGGTAAAGATGATGGAATGGATACGCGCAGGGACGGCCTGGGAACCGGTCTCGCTTATCGTTCTTCTCCTTCTGCTGGTTTCGCTGCTGCAAGGAATGAGAAGAGGCGCGTCGGGTTCAGCGAGGCGCCTTTTCTTTTTTGTATGGGACGGCATTCTGTTGATTGTGTGTCTTGTGCTTGCGGGGAAAATTGCAGGCAGCTTGTCCCCGCTTGCGGCGGACTGGCTGAGCGGGCATGTAAACGTGCCGCAGAAGGAAATGGGTGCAACCTCCCAGGCTTGGTATACGTTTATAACAAGCCTGCGCGATTTCGCCCTGCTCCGGTACGGCATCCTGTTCTTGCTCTCGTATTTGCTGCTTCGGCTGGCCGCATCCTTTCTTGCGCCGCTGCTGGAGACTTTGTTTGCTAGCAGACAGCAGCGCGGCAGACACGAGAGCATGGAGCGCCTTCCGGGCGGAAGAGCGGCAAGCCGCGCGGCGGGAGCTGTTTTTGGCACGGTTCACGGTGCCGGGAGGGCATTCGTATTCGTAGCCGCCTTGTTTATTTATGTTTCGCTAGCGCCAAACGGCCTCTGGACCGGATTGATTCAGCAATCTCCGTTATACATGAAGGCATCGGATGTTCTTGAGCCGGTTGCCGGAGATATGCTGGCCGGACGCGGACCCGTACTGGCGGAAGCCGTGCAGGAAGAGTTCCAGAATGTGCTGCAGCGCAAATACGAGATTATCGATTACAATATCCCGACGGATATTGAGCAGGCAGCTCTGCAGATTACGAAGGACAAGAGCAGCGACGAAGACAAGGCAAGGGCTTTGTATGATTGGCTGGGCAGCCGTATTGCCTATGACTGGGACAAGGCTAATAACTACGTAGACAACGGAGTATGGAAGGAACAGAACCCGGAGGAGACGTTTGCTACCCGCAAAGGCGTATGTATCGACGTAGCCAGACTGTACGCCGTGATGGCCCGTGCGTCGGGACTTGACGTGAAGGTCGTTACCGGCACGGGGCTGGACGGCCGCGGAGGCTCCGGGCCGCATGCCTGGAATGAAGTGAAAATAGGCGGAGACGGCGGTACCTGGATTCCGCTCGATGCGACATGGGCATCCTCCGGCGATTGGTTCAACCCGGTTGATTTCGACAAGACTCATATCCGGGCCGTTTAAGTTAGAATTGGACAAGAGGTGAACAGGTTGCATGATGATCCGCAGAAACGGGAAATAACGAATCGGCGTCATTTCTCGTTTCGTTTGAACTTTTTCTTCTTTATCGTATTTGGACTATTTAGCGTTCTTATTATTCAGCTTGCTATCTTGCAGTTCGTCGAAGGTCCGAAGCTGAGCGCGCAAGGCAGCCAGAAGAGCACCAGAAGCGTGAAGATCGCGCCGATCCGCGGCAATATTTACGATTCGTCAGGCAATGCGATTGCTTATTCGACATCAACGCAATCGCTCTATTTTACGATTTCGCCTGATTTCAAGGACGGGGATGCGGAGGCGATTGCCGCAAAGCTGGCTGCCATATTTAAAGAAAAAGGGGATAAAGCTCCTGAAAAACAAATGACGGTGGAAGATATTATCCGTCAGATGGACTTGGATTTCCGCCGGAATACGATTTCTACCCCGCGGCGGATAAAAACCGGCTTAACGGAGCAGGAGATTGCCTACTTCAGCGAGCACAAGTCGGAATTCAAAGGGATCGATATCGTCGAGGAAAGCGTGCGTAATTATACGAATGATACGGTAGCCGTGCAGCTGGTCGGCTACTTGAAGAAATTCAAAGGCGTACGCGAATCGCTTGATTTCTACAAGGATAAAGGGAATGAAGACGATCCGCAGCTTCAATATCTGGATGACGAGGACGTTGGTTTTGACGGACTTGAATATATGTACCAGGATATTTTGCGCGGCAAAAACGGCCTGAAAACTTATCCGGTTAATAACGCGGAGCGGATCATAGGTCCCGTACAGATTACCAACCCGCAAAAGGGCGATGACCTGTACCTGACCATCAACCGCAACGTGCAATTAACGACGGAGCAGGCGATTGTCGACCAGATCAAAAAAATCAGCACGTCGACCAATAAGGCGGAGCGTGCCGAATACGCGAAGATCGGCTTCGCCGTCGCGATGGAAGTAAACACCGGTAAAGTCGTCGCGATGGCGAGCATGCCGGATTACGACCCGAATATTTGGGCGGGCGGCAAGATCAGCAACGAAGACTACAAAAACTTTTCGTCTGTTCTAAACAACGGAACGATCAGAGAGGTATTCCCTCACTACGAAACCGACAAAGAGCGGAATCAGCATCCGTCGTCCCTGGTTCCTCCGGGCTCGACGATGAAGCCTTTATCCATTCTGATCGGCTTGAACGAAAAGCTGTTTACGACAACAAGCACGTATTTCGATAACGGTGCTTACTTCTTTGGCGCCAAAGGCCATGAAGTACGGATCGGCAACGCCTCGAACCATGCTTACGGCTTGCTGGACCCGGCATCGGCGATTGCCCATTCCTCCAACCCGTTTATGGCGAAGATGGTGGGCAACAATCTGTATGAGAAATACAAAGGCAAAAAAGGCGTCGATGTATGGGATAACTACATGAAGCAATTCGGGCTAGGCGTATTGACCGGCAGCGGTCTGAGAGGCGAATCCAAAGGCACGATCGACTACTACCACGAAGCGGAAACGGCCAGTTCCCAATCCGCATTGGTGCGGGCAGCGTTCGGCCAGCAAGCGCGTTATACGCCGCTGCAGCTCGTGCAGTACGCGTCCATGCTCGCGAACCACGGCAAACGGATGAAGCCGCAATTCGTCAACCAGATTAAAGACGCGGACGGCAATGTGGTTCAGACGTTTAAGCCGGAAGTACTGAACACGGTGGATTTCCCCGATTCTTATTGGAAGGAAATCGAGGACGGCATGTCCCGGGTTAACGTGCAGGGCTTTGATGGCGTTACGTACACGTACGAGAGAAAAACCGGTACGGCACAGTCCGACGTAGCCGGCCGCCGTGCGGATAACGCGGTATTTATCGCTTATGCGCCAAGAGAAAATCCGAAGCTGGCCGTAGCGGTTGTTATTCCGGACGGTGAGTTTGGCGGCTGGGGCGCAGCTCCAATCGCGCGGAAAATTTTCGACGCTTACGATTACGAGGTTGGCTTGAACGGTACACCGGGCAAGACGAAGGATCAAGCGAATAATACGGCTAACGCGGGTACTAACGGTACACCGGGTAAAACCCAATAAGATGCTGAAAAGCTGTTTCCGGAGATTCGAAAAAAGAATCTTCGGGAGCAGCTTTTTTTTGAAACTTTTTATAGACAAATTTCGTAAGAAATGTTGCATCAGAGAAACATTTTTGAATAGTATAAACAAAGAGGCGTTAAGCTAACTAATGTTCGTCCAGGCAAAACACGGGATAACTCATGGATGGGGGAAAGGATATGCGGTTTTCGAAAAAGCCAAACTCCGCGATTAAGCGGTTTATAATGACCCTTTTATTTCTGGCGGTAAGTGCTTTACTGGTGACGGGCTGCGGGACGGGGGAGAACGACGGACTTGCGGGCAAAGGCAAGCTGAAGGTAACGGCTACAACCGGCATGATTGCCGACGTGGCTCAGGAAATAGGCGGAGAGGATGTCGCAGTTACCGGACTGATGGGCTCGGGCGTTGACCCGCATTTGTATAAGGCGTCCTATGGCGATGTGAAGAAGCTGGACCGGGCGGACATTATTTTTTATAACGGGCTGCATTTGGAAGGGAAAATGGCGGAGATGTTCGAGAAGCTGGAGAAGCGCAAGCCTACCGTTGCGATCTCTTCGCGGATACCGGAGTCGGATTTGCGGTCGTTCCCGGGCGGAGGGAGCCAGTCGCATGACCCTCATATCTGGTTCAACGTGAAGATGTGGATATCGGCTGCGGAGGTGATCCGGGACTCCCTGATCGAGAAGGATCCGGTTCATGCGGAGGGCTATCAAGCGCGTGCTGCGGCATATATCGGGAAGCTGGAGGAGCTGGACCGATATACGACCGAGCAGATCAGGGCGATACCCGAGGAGAGAAGAATACTCGTAACCGCTCATGACGCGTTTGGTTATTTTGGCGATGAGTATGGACTTGAGGTAACGGGGCTGCAGGGGATGAACACAATGTCGGAATACGGCTCGAGGGATGTCAGCTCACTGCGTGATTTTTTGGTGGAAAACAAGATCAAAGCGGTCTTTATCGAATCCAGCGTGCCAAAGAAAGCGATTGAATCGGTCATTCAAGGCGCGCGTTCCATGGGACATGAGGTAACGATTGGCGGCGAGCTGTTCTCCGATGCGATGGGGGAAGCCGGCACCGTGGAAGGAACGTATATCGGAATGGTCAGACATAACGTGGATACCATTGTTCAGGCATTGAGATAAACGAAGGGAAAGGGAGTGTTAGTCATGTCGGAAGCAAAAGTAAAGTCTGCGGCAACCGCAAGGGAGCGGGAGGGTGCTGCGCCTCCGTTAACGATTAGAGGGCTTAGCGCAGCCTATCAGAAAAAGCCTGTATTGCGCGGAGTCTCCTTCACTGTAACGGAAGGGGAGCTGATTGGGGTTATCGGCCCTAACGGCGCCGGCAAATCAACGATGATGAAGGCTGCCCTTGGCCTTATTCCCCGCCTTGGCGGCGAGGTGCTCGTCTACGGCAAGCCTTATAAACAGCAGCGTAAGCTGGTTGGCTACGTGCCGCAGCGGGAATCCGTCGATTGGGATTTCCCCACGAACGCACTGGATGTCGTTATGATGGGGCGTTACGGTCATCTGGGTTTGTTCGGGCGCCCGGGAGCGAAGGAGCGCGCGATTGCGATGGAATGCCTGGCCAAGGTTGGCATGGCGGACTTTGCCTCCCGCCAGATCAGCCAGCTGTCCGGCGGGCAGCAGCAGCGGGTATTTCTCGCCCGTGCGCTTGCTCAGGATGCCAGCCTGTACTTTATGGATGAACCGTTCGCCGGTGTGGATGCCGCTACGGAGAAGGCTATTATTACGCTGCTCCAGGAGCTGAAGCAGCAAGGGAAGACCGTTATTGTCGTTCATCACGACCTTGCCACGGTGGAGGAATATTTTGATTCCGTGCTGCTGTTAAACGTAGAGCTTGTTGCTTACGGCAAGACAAAAGAGGTGTTCAATCAGCAATTGCTGCAACGCACGTATGGCGGCCGATTGGCTTTCCTGGACCGGAACAGCCTGTCTAAGACGGATAGCGCGGAAGGGTGAGTGAACGGATATGAATACGTTATGGACGCTTCTGCGGGACCCCAACATGCAGTGGATTCTGCTCAGCTGCACGCTTCTTGGGCTGAGCAGCGGCATTATTGGCTGCTTTTCCTATTTGCGGAAGCAAAGCCTGATGGGCGATACGCTCGCGCATGCCGCCTTGCCGGGTATCTGTATTGCTTTTATGCTGACCGGTACCAAGTCCATTTTGTACTTCCTGATCGGAGCAGGTCTCGCCGGCGTAGCGGCAACCTTCGGGATCGGCTGGATTACGCGGCATTCACGCGTTAAGCACGATGCGGCGATGGGAATCGTATTATCCTCTTTCTTCGGCCTGGGTATCGTGTTGTTAACCCTTGTCCAGCATGGAGGCTACGGAAATCAGGCGGGGCTGGATAAGTTTTTATTCGGTCAGGCGGCTTCCATGGTGGGCTCGGATGTTCTTACTCTGTCGATTGTCAGTCTGCTGCTGGTTACGATCTGTTATTTCCTGTTCAAGCAGTTCAAGCTGGTATCCTTCGACCCGGGCTTTGCCAAAGGAATCGGCTATCCTGTTGCGATGCTCGAACAGCTTCTTATGTTCCTTATGGTTGTGGCGGTTGTCGTAGGAATTCAGGCGGTTGGGGTTATCCTGGTTGCCTCCTTGATCATTACCCCTGCGGTATCCGCCAGGTATTGGACGGACCGGCTTGGCGTCATGGTGGTCGTATCCGGCCTGTTCGGCGCCATTAGCGGGGCTTCGGGAGCGATTGTCAGCTCGACGGGAGACAGCCTGCCGACCGGTCCTCTTACGGTGTTAGCCGCAACCTTGCTGTTTCTTCTATCGCTGTTGTTTGGTTCCAAGCGGGGGATTCTTGTCCGGAGAATGGTGCAGCAAAGGATGAAGCGGTCGCTTGGTTATGGCTATGAGGAGCAGGCGGCAACGGCTTCCGTGGACGACCGCTTGAATAAGGAGGCGTCGTTATGAGTGACTTCTGGATTCTGTTAACCGGGATGCTGGTGGCAAGCTGCAGCGGTATACTGGGTGCCTTCCTCGTTCTGCGCAAAATGGCCATGATCGGCGACGCCATCAGCCATTCCGTCATGCCGGGAATCGTGATCGCGTTCCTGCTCAGCGGCTCGCGGGACTCGATTCTGATGATGGTTGCCGCAATGGCCTGCGGATTGTTCGCCGTCTTCCTTATTCAGCTTTTTCAGAACAAGGGGGTGCAGGCGGATGCCTCGATCGGGGTCGTGTTTACCGCTTTGTTTGCGATAGGCGTCCTTCTGGTCAGTCTGTTCGCGAGACAGGTCCATCTGGACCAGGATGCTATTTTGTACGGCGAAATCGCTTATGTGCACTGGAACACCTGGGTCGTAAACGGCATAAACCTTGGGCCAAAAGCGGTGTGGCTGCTTGGCATAACGCTGATTATCATAGTGACGGTGATCAGCTTGTTCTACAAGCAGTTCAAGCTTTGCTCCTTCGACCCTGCGCTGGCTGCAGCTTGCGGCATTCCGGTAGCGCTGTTCCATTACCTATTGATGGGCATGGTATCGATGGCAACCGTCAGCTCCTTCGAAAGCGTAGGCGCCATTCTCGTTGTCGGGATGCTGATCATCCCGGCCGCTACCGCCTATCTGCTGACCGACAGGCTAGGCCGCATGATTGTGCTCAGCGTAGGCGCAGGCATCCTTAGCGTCTTTGGCGGTTACGCTGCCGCCGTCATGATTGATGCCTCCATTGCGGGCTGTATCGTATGCGCGGCAGCCGTGCTGTTCGTGCTGGCCTTCCTGTTCTCGCCTTCGCATGGCATCGTCGCCAAGAAGCTCCGCCTCCGCAAGCTCGCGGCTTAAAAAGTCGAGTATAGATTCCCTTTCCTCATAAACCGAGGAAGGGGTTTTTTTTTCGGGCTCGGCGTCGGTATGGAGAACGAATTCGGCTGAAAGAGATTTCTACGGACTGACAAGCGAATTAATTGAACCCTTCGCCCATGTCCCAACGTTTAGAACAATATCGATAGCTTCGTTTGGAATCTCCTTAATCTGTGCTAAAATATTGCATAGTAGAAACAGGCAGGAGGATACCGAGCATGGGGAATTACAAATTAGTCGCACTCGACATGGATGGAACGCTGCTGAATGACCAGAGCGAGATCAGCGAGGAGAACGCGGAATGGATCCAGCGGGCGCTGGATGCCGGCATTACCGTCAGTTTTTCCACGGGCCGGGGCTTCCGGGGGGCGCTTCCGTTCGCGGAGCAGCTGAAGCTGGAGACTCCGATGATTACGGCCAATGGCAGCGAGATCTGGCAAAAGCCGCATGTGCTGCATAAACGCACATTGATGAGCCCGGTCTACGTCAAGCAGCTGCACGAGCTGGCGCTGAGGCATGCGGGAACCTGGTTCTGGGCGTACTCGACAACGGGCATTTACAACCTGGAGAAGTGGATTGACCCGTCAACGACGTATGAAGACCACCATTGGCTGAAGTTTGGTTATTACACGGAGGATGACGTTGTCCGTAATCGCATTCTCGAGGAGATAACCGAATGGGACGCGCTTGAAATTACGAATTCCTCCACGGAGAACCTGGAGCTTAACCCGAAAGGCATTACGAAGGCCAGCGCGCTCCGCGAACTATGCGTCATGCTTGGCATCGAGATGTCGCAGGTTGTTGCCGCGGGGGACAGCTTGAATGATATTGCCGCGATCCGCGAAGCGGGACTTGGCGTAGCGATGGGCAATGCCCAGCAGGCAGTCAAAGACGCGGCCGATGTAGTGACGCTCACCAACAACGAGAACGGCGTCGCCGAGATCATCAAACAATATGTATTGAAAGGTTGATGCCTAAGTGGATATTTTAGGCTGGTCGCTGGTTGTCATTTTATTCGTGGTTGGCATGGCCGGTGCGGTCTGGCCGATTCTGCCGGGAGTTTTCGCGATATACGGCGCTTTCTTCGTATACGGCTTTTTCTTCTCGTTCAAGCCGTTTGGCTGGGTGTTCTGGACGGTGCAGACCTTGATCCTCGTCGTCCTGGTCATAGCCGACCATGCGGTCAGCGCGTGGGGGGTTCACCGGTTCGGGGGTTCCAAGGCCTCTATCATCGGAAGTACGATAGGGCTTATACTAGGTCCATTCGTTATTCCTGCCTTTGGCCTTATTATTGGGCCGTTCGCCGGCGCCGTTATCGGGGAACTCGCGGTGGGCTCCAATATCGAGAAATCGTTTAAGGTTGGCATCGGCTCGTTGGTTGGGTTATTGACCAGCGTCGTTGTCAAAATCATTCTTCAGGCAGCAATGATCGCATTATTTATTATTTGGTTAATGGCCAACTAAGGAGATGGAGCAAATGGTAAAGGTAACAGTATGGAACGAGTTTCTGCACGAGAAAGAGCATGAAGAGGTAAAAGCGGTATATCCGGACGGCATTCATAACGCGCTTGCCGAAGGTATCCGCTCGGAGGGCATCGAGGTTCAAACCGCAACGCTGGAAGAGCCGGAGCATGGCCTTACGGAAGAAAAGCTGAACAACACCGACGTTCTGATCTGGTGGGGACATATGGGTCATGACCGCGTAGACGATGCGATCGTGGAGCGGGTACATCAACGCGTAATGGACGGCATGGGGCTGATTGTCCTCCACTCCGGCCATTTCTCGAAAATTTTCAAAAAGCTGATGGGTACGGGCTGCGATCTGAAATGGCGCGAAG
Organism: Paenibacillus glycanilyticus; assembly: GCF_051200795.1. Classification (NCBI taxonomy): domain Bacteria; kingdom Bacillati; phylum Bacillota; class Bacilli; order Caryophanales; family Paenibacillaceae; genus Paenibacillus; species Paenibacillus glycanilyticus. Next base: position 5,266,666 of record NZ_CP195155.1, on the reverse strand, counting down.
CCGGCGAGAAAGAACGGATCTGGACCGTTAATCCGGCCCATCCGATTGCCGCGGGCATTCCGGAATACGTGACGATCGACCACGAGGAAATGTACGGCGAGCATTTCGACATTCCGGCTCCGGACGAGCTGGTCTTCGTGAGCTGGTTCGAAGGCGGAGAGGTGTTCCGCAGCGGCTGCACCTTCTTCCGCGGGCAAGGCAAGATTTTCTACTTTCGTCCGGGTCATGAGACGCATCCGACCTACTATCATCCGCAGGTGCTGCAAATTATCCAGAACGGCGTGAAGTGGGCAGCTCCTTCCCAGGCAGGCAAGCCGGTCCGCGGCAACCATCAGCCTCTGGAGCTAATCAAAGGCCAAGCTTAACCTGCAATCCGGCAAGTCATTAAAGAAAGAGAAGGACAACATGAAAAAAGATTCGCTTATAAAAGGTACGTTAATATTGGCGGCAGCCGCGCTGATTGCCCGTTTTCTGGGGATTTTTCAGCGGGTTCCGCTTGATCATATCCTGACCGAGAACGGCGGGCTTTATTTTGCGGTCGCAAACAACGTGTATTTGACGCTGCTTGTCGTGGCGACGGGCGGTCTCCCTAGTGCCATCAGCAAGATGGTATCGGAAAGATATGCGCTGGGCCGCGAGCATGAGGCGAAACGGGTCTACCAGGCTGCGCTGCTCTTTGGCGTCATAACCGGCGTTATCCTGACGATTGCCCTTTACTTCGCGGCTCCGTATTATGCCGTGCATATCGCCAAGACGCCAGGTGCGGAGGTTGCGATCCGCGCGGTTGCGCCAACGCTGCTTATTTTCCCGATTATCGCGATGATGCGGGGTTACTTCCAAGGCCGTCAATTCATGATGGCGGGCGGCATGTCGCAGATCGTGGAGCAAATCTTGCGCGTTATCGTAGGCGTGGCGCTCGCTTATTATGTCGTCTCGATTGACTGGGGCGAAAAATGGGGCGCGGCCGCGGCATCGTTCGGCAACGTGATTGGCGGCGTAGGCGCTCTGCTTGTGATGCTGTATTATGCGGCAAAGCTGCGCCGGGGCGACCTCGCAGAGCGGCCGTCGGTGGATATCGCAGCGGTCAAGGCCGCTGCCAAGATTCCTTTCCGGTCCATTTACCGCGAGATTTTCACGATGTCCATTCCGATTGTTATTACGGCGATGACCGTGCAAATTATTTATACGTTCGACTCGTCCTTATTCGTACGTTTAACGGAATCGTATTACGGCTATCATGACGCGCTGCTCGTATTGAGAGATCTCAGCTTCAAGGCGCAGACGGTTGCGGGCATTCCGCCGATTCTGGCCATCGCGCTCAGCACGTCGATTATTCCGGTCATCTCGTCTGCGTATTCCTTGCGGAATATGGCCGAGGTGGAGCGTCAGACCTCCCTCGTTATGCGGATCGTCTTGTTCACCGGCGTGCCGGCAGCCTTAACGCTTGCCGCGGCATCGTATTCGGTCACCGGACTTATTTTCACGGGGCCAAGAGGTTACGGCATCGTTGCCGCCTTGACGGCAGGAACGATTTTCCAGATTACGATGATGACAAGCAACTCGATTTTGTTCGGGCTTGGGAAAGCCCGCATCCCTATGATGAATACTTTCGTAGGAATCGGGCTGAAAATCCTGTGCAGCTACGCGCTTGCCCCGATTTACGGCGTTTACGGCGTTATTGTGGCGACAAGCGTCTGCTTTGTCGTTATGACATGGATGAACATCGAGGCGATCCGCAGGGAAGTAAAGTTCACGGTGCTTGGAAGCCGCTGGCCTTCTTACCTGGTAACGATCGTCGTATCCGTTGCGGCAGGCTGGGGAACCGAGACGGGGATCCGCCATCTGCTTGGCAGCTGGCCGGACAAGCTGACGTATCTGGTCTCCGCGGCCGCTGCCGGCGCAGTGATCGGAGTCCTGTACCTGTTCCTGCTTGTGCTGCTCCGCGTCGTTACCATGGAGGATGCGAAGTCCTTCCCGGGGCCGCTGCGTAAGCTGTTTGTCCTGCTTCTGAAGGCGCTTGGGCGCACGCAAACGCAGAAATAACGACAGAAATTCCATACATTTACAACCTCCCTGAGCGTCAGGTACAATAGATAGAGTTATAGGTCTATTAATCTATCTATTACTGGCTGTGAAGGGAGATTTGTGAATTGAAAAGTCTGAAAAGATTCAAGAGGGGGATCATCCTGATTTTGGCGCTTGCGCTTGTCATCGTTGCAGGCTGTCAGGCGATTCAGGGCGTGGATTTCAACACCGTATTGAAAAATACGCTTAAAGTGACCTCCGCGGAAAGCAAACAGTCGGTAGAGCTGAAGCTTCTTATGAATGAAGAAGCGTATGCAGGAATGCCTGAAGAAGATATTGCTCTCATGAAATTATTCTCTAACATGAAGCTGCAGTTGGATAGCGTGAAGGTACAGGATGCAAGCCATGCGTCCTACGCGGGCAAACTGATTTTCGGCGATAACGTCAGCATTGGTTTCTCGATCAAGCAATCGGATACAGCTGCGGTTATCGAGGTGGAAGGCGCTAAGCTTCCAATCGTGCTCGACGTAACGGGAGCGGGCATTGGCTCGATGCTGGGTACAGCCGAGCTTGGCGAAACGGCTGCAGGCTCCGATGACGAATCGGTAACGGCAATCGGCAAAGAGGTATTGGACAGCGCAACGTCCTTCTTTATCGACAATCTGCCTAATCCGGACAAAATTTCGGTAAATGCCGTTCAGGAGCCAATCAATGGCGTTAACACATCGCTATTCCATGTGAAGGCAGAGATGAGTGGTACCGAAATCTGGGCTTGGGTCAAAAAATACGTCGATGTCCTTGCAAGCGACCGGGATGGCCTCGAAACGTTCGTGAAGGAAATCGTAGCGATCATGAGCAGCCATCCGGAGTTCTGGGAAGAGATGGGCGTGAATCCGTTCGAGCAAACCGGACTGGATATGCCTACAACCGATGACATGATTAAAGAAATGACGGACGAGCTGGAAGCTACCTTTGCTTCGCTCCAGGAAGAGCTGAAGGCGATGGAAGAAGAGGGCGGCGAGGATCTTAAGGCCATCTTCAACGATGATTCATCGATTAAAGCGGAGCTTTACGTAGACAGCAAGATGGATATCCGCAAACAGGTCATCGACGTTACGCTTAAACCAAGCGATCAAGCCTTGTTCCCGCTTGACGGTCTCTCGCTGCGTATGGAGAGCGAGCTGTGGAACGTTAACGGCAAGGTAGAGGCTGACGCGCCGGTGATCCCTGCTCAAGCTATCCATACCGATCAGCTCGATTCCATGCAGGGTTATCAATTCCTTCGCATGTTCGACAAGCAATCGGCTGCCTATTCTCTGCTCGATAAGCTGGGCATCGGAGAGCAGACGGTTGAGCTGTCCGTGGACTCTAGCCTTTATCCGGCCATTGTTACTCCTAAGTACGTAACGATTGTTCCGGTGCGCGTAGTGGCTGAACAGCTTGGCGCTTCGGTGAAATATGATAAAAAGAAGAAGAATGTAACAGTCTATGACGAGGCGACCAATACGACGATCGTCCTGAAGGAGGGTTCTGACCGCGTAACGGTAAATGGCAAACCAGCGACATGGTCGTTTGTAGCCAAAACCGTTGACGGTACCTTGTATGCAGCAGGACGCGATTTCGCAAACGCGCTTGGAGCGAAGGTTCATTGGGATGACAGCTGGGGCAGCGACACCTTTGTCATCGAGCGCGTAGTCCATTAATTTATTTTGCAAGAGCAGGGAGGATGACAACGATGAACAAACTGACAACGGACGCAGCCTTCCGGGAAGCCGTCCAAGGCGATGGGATTACGGTAGTCGTATTCAAAACGACATGGTGCGCGGATTGTCACTACATCGATCCGTTTATGCCGGATGTAGAGCAGCAATACGGAGGCAAAATCTCGTTCTATGAGATCGACCGGGATGAACTGCCCGATCTTTGCTCCGAGCTGAACATTCTTGGCATTCCGAGCTTTATTGCCTTCCATAACGGCAAAGAGCTGATCCGGTACGTGAACAAGCTGCGCAAGACGCGGGAAGAAATCGAACAGTTTCTGGACCGCGCGGTGCAGGTGGCAGACGCATTACCCCAAGGTTAATAAAAGGCAAAAGTGCGGCTTAGGAACTCTCCTTAGCCGCGCTTTTTTATGCCCGCGCATCATTGCCACGGAACTGTCACACCCTAGGAAGTGTCACATTTTCAACATGGCTTTTGACCCCTATAATGGCTATAATGAGGTGACAACAAAACCCGAAATAAGGTGATTTTATTATGGTTACCGGCCGTTTTCGCGCGCTTGCTCTCGCATCGTGCATCGGAATGCTTTTTGTTCTTCTTGCCGGAGCACTCGTTACAAATACCGGATCCGGACGCGGATGCGGTGATGATTGGCCGCTTTGCAACGGTAAATTTATTCCTGCGTATACAATGGAAACCGCAATCGAATTTTCCCATCGTCTGATTACCGGATTTGAAGGTTTGCTCGTTGTGGCAGCCTTTATCGCCATATACCTGCTGTTCCGCAAAAACAATGCGGATTATAAAGAACCGCTTATTTATGCGAGCGGAGCTCTGCTCTTCACGGTTATTCAAGCGTTAATGGGCGCGGCAGCTGTCGTATGGTATCAGTCCGACGCCGTTATGGCTATTCATTTTGGCATTTCTTTAATTGCTTTTGCCTTTACTTTGCTGCTCGTTGTTTGGTCTTACCGCGCAAAAGACGGCAAGCCGGTGGAATTTACAGTGCCCCGCGCTATTTATCCCCGGATGCTGGCCGTAACGATCTTCTGTTATATCGTGGTTTATCTCGGCGCGTTTATCCGGCATACCGAGTCTGCAGGCGGCTGTCTAGGCTGGCCGTTATGCAACGGCGAGGTTGTGCCTGAGCTTCAAGGGGCGACGGCTGCTGTTTTTATCCATCGCTTAGGTGCACTTATTTTTGGTCTTGCTCTAGTTGGTTTATATATACACGTCCGCAAAATCAGCGGAAAAGGCAAAGGTCTTACGAAATCCGCCGGCTGGGCTCTCGTTCTGGTGATCGCTCAAATCCTGAGCGGAGCGCTTCTGACGGAGACAATCGGCAACGATGATTGGTTCCTGTTTACGAACCTGCTTCATAATTTGATTATAACGGGCTTGTTTGGGATATTGTGCGATATGCTGATACGTTCCTGGCGGCTGCGGGAAGGACGGGAGAACGCTTGAGTTTTCAGAACCTGCGTGAATTTGTAGAGGTATTAAAAAAGGAGAATGATCTGCTCGTTATCGACGCGCAAGTAGATCCTTATCTGGAGCTGGCGGAAATTCACCGCCGCGTTATCGAAGAGGAAGGGCCGGCACTGCTTTTCACCAATGTGAAGGGCAGTCCTTTTCCCGTTCTGACGAATATGTTCGGGACAAGCCGCCGGGTTGACCTTGCGTTTGGTACGCGCCCGGAAGAAATCATGAAGCAGATCGTTGGTGCCGCGGACCGTATTATGCCTCCAACGCCAAAAGCGATTTGGGGCGAGAAAAAGCTGATTTGGGACATGATGAAGGTAGGCATGAAGGAAGTACCGAGCGGCACGGCGCCTATTTTGCAAGTACTGAAACGCCAGAATCCGCTGGCCGGTTTACCGCGCGTGACAAGCTGGCAGGAGGATGGCGGTCCGTTTATTACATTGCCTCTTGTCTATACGGAGAGCTTAAAATCCCGCAAAGCGCATAATCTAGGAATGTACCGCATGCAAATTTTTGACGATTCAACGACCGGCATGCATTGGCAAATACATAAGGGCGGCGGCTTCCACTATCATGAGGCTGAGCAGAAGAACGAAGCGCTGCCGGTATCCGTCTTCCTTGGCGGGCCTCCGGCATTGATCGCTTCGGCCATTGCGCCGCTTCCGGAGCATCTGCCGGAGCTCTTAATGGCTTCGCTTATCCTAGGCGGCAAGCTGCCGGTTGTATCCGATCCGCACAGCAAGCACCGCATTCCGGCGGAAGCCGAATTTGTCATCAGCGGACAGGTACCGCCGCATCTCCGCCGTCCGGAAGGTCCGTTTGGCGATCATTTTGGCTATTACTCGCTTATCCATGATTTCCCGGTCTTTAACGTCAATCATGTCTGGCACCGCAAGGATGCGATCTATCCGGCGACGATTGTGGGCAAGCCTCGTCAGGAAGATTACTATTTGGGCGAGTATTTGCAGCGCCTTCTGGCACCGGCCTTCCCGATGGTCATGCCGGGCGTACACGAATTGTGGGCATATGCGGAAGCGGGCGTACACGCGCTTGCCGCAGCCGTTGTCCGGGAATCCTATTCCCGTGAGGCGCTGTCGACTGCCTTCAGTATTCTGGGCCAAGGCCAGCTTACCTTGACCAAGTTCCTGATGCTGACGGACCAGCCGATTGACCTGTCGCGGTTTGACGTATTGCTTGAGACGGTGCTTGAGCGGTTCCAGCCGCAGACGGATCTGTTTGTATTCGATGAAACCTCCCATGATACACTGGATTATACGAGCGGTAAATTCAACCACGGCAGCAAAGCGGTTATGCTTGGCGTCGGAAAGCCTGTCAGAGAGCTGCCTTCCCGCTATGAAGAAGGCGTGATCGAGGAAATTACGAACGCTCAGGTATATTGCCGCGGATGCCTCGTTGTATCCGGCGCATCCTATGAAGCAGAGCCGCAGCTTGCGGAGCGTCTGCTGACAAGGCTGTCGGAGCGCGGTACGGAATGGCCGCTTGTTATTCTTGTGGACGACGCAAACGTTGCGCATGGGCAAACGTCCTTCTTGTGGACGGTGTTCACGCGGTTTAATCCGGCGGACGATATCTACGCGAATGCCGAAATTCGCCGCCATCATTTCGGCTACAAGCTGCCGATCGTTATCGACGCGAGAATGAAGCCGGGCTATCCGGCAGAGCTGTTCACGCGCGAGGATATTACCAAGCTGGTTGACAGCAGATGGAACGAGTACTTCAAATCCTAAGTTGCGAAGAGAGGCGGGGATGGCCGATGCTGCGTTTTCTATTTGACGAACCGGAAAGGGAGCCGCAAGGCCGCCTTGCAGACACGTTACAGCTGATGAATCAGTTCGTCGCCATTCTGCACGAGAAGATTGAAGCGGGCAAAGACAACGACCATAAGCTTCGTACGTATGAGGTATGGACGAAGGGCTTGGTCGCTTCCTTGAACGAAATCGAGCAAAGCTGCTACGCGGCTAGGCGGTTTAAGGAGAAGATCAAGTCGCCTTCCGTCAGTCAGATGTCGGAAGAGGAAGAGCTTAATTACCAGCGCTACGTTTATTTTGACAAAAACGCGTTTATCCGAATTTTTGCCTTGCTGGATAAGCTGAGCATTTTTCTGAATGACATCCTTGATTTAAAGACGGAGAAGATCAAGCCTCATTTCTCCTACTTTACCGTTCTGCGCAATATGCGCGACAAGAAGGCGCATCCGGAACTGACCTGGAAGCTGAACGACATCAAAGAGAGCCTGAAGGAACCGATGGGGCGGCTGCGGAAGCGCCGCAATACCGAGATTCATTACATGAATACGGAAATGCAGGACGATCTTGCGCAGGCTCATAAAATGTACGGACAGGAAGTACAATTAGAAAATATAGCGGCACAATCGGACGATCTCCAGCATGGACTGCAGATGGTGACAGGATCATTACGCCTAACCTTTGACTATGCTTGCGGACTAATACGAACCAGGTAGGCTTTAATCGCGAGGAGGAATGCTCGTGGAGCTGATGGGCAGAACGGCGCTTGTAACCGGAAGCGCCAAAGGGCTTGGCAAACGGACTGCATTGCAGCTCGCAAGTCTTGGCTGCAGCATCGTGTTAAACTATCTGGAGAGCAGGCAGGAAGCGCTGGAGCTTCAGCGCGAGATCGAGCGGCTTGGCGTAAAAGCAACCGCCATACAAGGCGATATATCCGTTCCGGCAGGGGTAGCGCAGCTGGCAGCCGAAGCGGAAGCCTGGAATGGCGGCATCGATATCCTGGTGAACAACGCAGGCCCGTTTATACGCGAGCGGCGCTTGTTCGCGGATTATCATGAGGACGCTATCATTCAACTTCTAAACGGTAATTTGCTTGGCGTAATGCTGCTGGACCATAAGCTGCTTCCAGGCATGCGTAAGCGCGGCTGGGGGCGTATTATCCATCTTGGCTTCGGACACGCGGATGAAGCCAGGGCATGGCCTCACAGGGCCGTTTATGCGGCGGCGAAGACCGGTCTCGTCTCGTTCACCAAATCGCTTGCGGTCGAAGAGGCGCCTTCCGGCATTACCGTCAATATGATAGCACCCGGCGATATTAGAGGCCTTAACAAGGAGCGGACGATTGACGAGGCGGCTTGCGAAAGGGAATTCGAGTCGCCGGTCGGCAGACCGGGAACCGGTGAAGATATCGCGAGGGTAATCGGATTCCTTTGCCAATCGAGATCGGATTATTTGACCGGCAGCATTATAAACGTAACCGGCGGTTTCGATGCAATTCGTTCAAACATAATCGGATTATAAGGAACAAAAAAAAGAGTCTTGCCTGCTTAAAGCGGGCAAGACTCTTGCATTTTAGAATACTTGAACAACTTCCTGTACGCCTTCAACTTCCTCGAGCAGCGCGCGCTCGATACCGGCTTTCAGTGTAATCGTGGAACTTGGGCAGCTTCCGCATGCACCCATCAGACGAAGTTTAACGATACCGTCCTCTACGTCTACCAGTTCTACGTCACCGCCGTCGCGTTGCAGGAACGGACGCAATTTATCCAGTACGTCCAATACTTCGTCGTACATTGTATCTTGTGCTTGACTCATTGCAATCATCTCCTTTCTCCCCTATTATAGTACAAAGTGCGAGGAATGAAAATGGATATCAACCGTTAAGGCCAGGTGATCAAAAAATTGTCAAAACCGCTTATCGAGTTCTGCAACGGCAACATGCATCACGGAACGGAAGCTCTTATGAAGCAGTATGAACTAGACGATCGGCTGAAGGTGGTCGAATACGGCTGTCTCGGCAACTGCGGAGAATGTTATTTGAAGCCATTCGCGTTAGTTGACGGCAGCATTATCGCTGCCGAATCCATAGAGGATCTGGAACGCCGCATTCGCGAAGCCATCAGCTTAAAGCAAAATTAACCAAAATGGCGTTTCGATTTCCAGAGAATTCCGCTCTTGATCAAACGCGGAATTTTACCCATCATTGGCGTGCTGCCCATGAGTCCGAAGCCGCTCTTCTTGCCAAGGGAGCCCATAACGCCCTTCAGCTTGATTTTTCCAAGCTTAGGCGTTTTGTTGTTCCAAATGGCATGGATAGCTTCCGCGATTTGCTTGCCTTGCGCGCCGGCCGCTTGCCCGCTAGGGGAGAATGGCAGAGACGCGCAGTCGCCGCAAACAAACACATCGGTGTAATCCGGCAGCTGATGGAACTCATTGATGATAAGCCGGCCTTGTTTGTCCTTCGGCAGATTCATGCGCTGTACAATCTCAATCGGCTGAATGCCGGCTGTCCATACCGTTACGTCGGTAAGAATCGTTTGATTCGCATTCGCGTCGTGCAATGCGCCTTGCTCAATGCGGCAGAGCGAAATATGGCTGAGCATCTCAACTTCATGCTCTCTGAACCAGGAAGCCACAAACTTCTGCAGCGACCCAGGGAAGGCCGACATGACGCTTGGTCCGCGGTCAATGATGCGGATGTTCAGGTCGGAACGGGCTTCGCGCAGCTCTGCAGCCACTTCCACGCCGCTAAGGCCGCCGCCGATGATCGACACTTGGCCGTAAGGCTTCACGTCGTTCAGCATCTGGTAAGTTTTGCGTGCATTCGAAAGAGTTTGAATGCTGTTTGAGAACTCTTCCGCGCCTTCGATGCCGTGGTAATTATCCGTACAGCCAAGACCGATTACGAGCCACTCGTAATCGATTGGATCTTGACCTTCCAGATAAACAAGCTTTTTGTCCAGATCGATATCTACAACTTCCCCAAACCGGGTTGTCAGACGCGGGTCCTGCGGAAATTTTACGCGGATATCCAAATCTGAAACCGTACCGGCTGCAAGTGCGTAATATTCTGTTTTAAGGCCTTGATAAGGCATGCGGTCCACGAGGATGACTTCAACATCGATTGGCAGCTGTTTCTCGATCACGTCTGCCGCGATAGCCTGGCCGCCGTAACCGCCGCCCAAAATAACAAATTTTCTCATATGATTCCCTACCCAACTCCATAATGATGAATGACTTGTTGTGTGCCTAATATGTGCGTCTAGCCGCGTGATTACTCATATACTTTAATTTCGTTATAGAACGTATCTCTCTCCACTGGGATACGTCCGGCTCCTTTAATGAGCCATAAGAGATCCTCACGCGTAATGCCTTCCGGCGTAAGAGCGCCCGCCGCATGACTGATTTTTTCTTTTACAATGGTACCGTGAGCATCGGATGCGCCCATCGTCAGAGCGACCTGAGTCAGCTGCGTGCCGATGTTGATGAAGTAAGCTTTAATATGCTGAATGTTGTCCAGCATCAGGCGGCTGATCGCGATCGTCTTCAGATCCTCGAATGCCGAGTTGCGGCGACGGATGCCGGCTTTCGGATTAATCGGCTGCATAGAAAGCGGAATGAATACCTGGAAACCGTTTGTTTCGTCTTGCAGCTCGCGGATCTGCATCATGTGGCGAATACGGTCCTCATGCGATTCGATCGAGCCGTACAGCATCGTTGTATGCGTGCGCAGGCCAAGATTATGAGCGGTGCGGTGCACCTCTAAATATTGGCTGACGTCGGCTTTATCGACGCGCATTTTTTTGCGGTAATGATCGGATAATATTTCTGCGCCTCCGCCTGTCAGCGATTTAAGGCCGACCTTCATAAGCTCTTCCAATACTTCCTTGTAGCTTAAGCCGCTAATACGCGAGAAAAAGTCGATTTCCGCAGCGGTGTAGGCTTTAAGCGTTACTTCTGGGAAGCGCTCGTTTAAGGCCTTCAGGGAATCGACGTAATATTGGAACGGAACATGTGGGTTATGACCGCCTACAATATGGAATTCTCGTACACCAGGGTGGAAATGCTGTTCAACGTACTCAATCATTTCTTGACCGGATAAGGTATAGGCGCCTGGTGCGCCTTCGTCTTTACGGAAGTTACAGAATGCGCAATGCGCTTCGCAGACGTTCGTAAAGTACAAGCTCATGTTTTCGATAAAATAAACTTTTTTACCGTTCTTGCGAAGGTTTACTTCATTAGCTAGTTGCCCAATCGTAAGCAGATCATCCGATTGATACAGGAATACACCGTCTTCAAGCGTAAGGCGTTCCCCGTTACGGACTTTGTCGATAATCGACTGCATTTGCTTGTTATCAGATGGAATGGCGATGTTCATCGTGGCAACCTCCTTTTTCTCAAAAGTTAGTTATGCGTAGTGCTGCGGCATGCTGCCATTTACCGTTCAAGGAAGAGTAGAATAAATTCAGGCTATGCCTTTGTGAAAAAAATAACTTGCTCATCCGATTAAGAAAGCTTCCATTATTATAAACCCGTACGCAAAAGGCGGCAACACCTAAAGTCTTCAACTCGTTCCAATAGGAAGGCTCTCATCTCTTGAGGAAGCGGAGGAAGAGGAGTATACTGTAACTATAACGGTACATTTATTTTTATTTATATAGAGGAGGGAAGAAGCATGATCACGATTAGTGAATCGGCATCTGACAAAATTAAAGAAATGCTCGAGGAGGAAGGCACACCCGGGCTGTTCCTGCGCATTGGCGTGAAGGAAGGCGGCTGCACGGGCTTCTCCTACGGCATGGGCTTCGACGATGAAGAGAACGAGAACGACAAGTCGATGGAAGTCGCGGACCTGAAAGTAGTCGTAGACGACGAAAGCTTGAAGTATTTATACGGTCTTATCATCGATTGGAAAGAGTCGGCTATGGGCGGCGGCTTTACGATCGAAAATCCTAACGCAACCGCTACATGCGGCTGCGGCTCGAGCTTCCGTACCGCTGCGGCGGCTGGGAAACCGGATAGCGACTGCTGATGAGTGGCTGAGCACGCCTGTGCTCAGCTTTTTTATTGGGAATCGCCGTACGCAGGCTGCGCAAAAGAATGTTCTTCCAATCACCATTGTTCCCGGAATCTTTGAATTAATCGTAAAAGGTACGATTCCGGGAACAAAAGCGAGCACTCCGTTTCTCCAGAACATTCTTTTGCTCCGCCTGTTTGGCGAAGCCAAACAAAAGCATTCACAAAAGGCCAGGCTCAGCCAGCCTTTTGTGACCTAATCAGACAGGCTGCCAACACAACCTGTCTAGCCTAAACCAAACCGGCGTCCCATTTAGCGGACGCCGGTTTTTGTTTTTAAAAAAGAAGTCGGCGACGGAACGGAGGAAGTGAATGCTCTTGAGGAGCGCAGCGTCCGCCTTTGCTCGGGGATTCCTACCTTAAAATATAATCAAAGAAATCCCCGAGCAACAGCGGCCGAAAGAGCGTTCACTTTCGCAGTGGCGGATAACGACTTCTAAGACCTCGTCATCTTCCGAGAATTCATCCAAAGAGGAATACGGAACACCAGGTTGATAAGCAAAACGAAGAACACGAGTACCGCCGCCGACTTCTGGGCGATATCCTGGGCGTCCGGAACGATAGCCTCGGACTGGACATACCACAGGTGAACGGCAAGCGTCTCGCCCGGCGAGAAGAGGCTGAAATCCCACATTTCGCCGGAGGTCGTAACACCGGCAGTCAGGATGATAACGGCGCTTTCGCCAAAGGCGCGGCCCGCTACAAGACAGATCCCCGTAATAATTCCGTTCATGGCTGCAGGGATCAGGACGCGAACGATCGTCTGTAAATGTGTGGCTCCCAGCGCGAAGGAAGCATTTTTCAGTTCTTTCGGCACGGCACGAATCGATTCTTCCGTTACGCGGGTCAAAACCGGCAGGTTCAAGAACGCCAGGCTGACAGCGCCGCCGAGAATCGTAAGGCCCAGCTGGAACATCTCAACGAACAGCGCGATACCAAACAAACCAAAGATGATCGAAGGGACGGAAGCAAGCCCCTCTACGCAAATCCGCACGAACGAGATCAGCTTGTTGTCCGGCGCAAATTCGGCGAGATAAATACCCGCGGCCATCCCGAGCGGAATAGCGATAACAAGCGACAGGAACAGGATATAGAAGGAGTTCAGCAGGGCAGGCCCGATACCGCCGCCTTCTTCAATCTCGCTCGGCAGGCCGAATAGGAAGTCCCAAGAGAGCTTCGGCAGGCCGTCCTTCAGAATAAGGAACAGGAGGCCGAGAATAAAGAGTACGATGGCAATGCCAACGGTCCAGACCAGAATCGTAAACAGACGGTTATTAAAGCTGTTGATTCCTTTTTTGCCGCGGAAAGGATTGGTTGTGTTTACTGCGGTGTTTACGTTGCTCATTATTGTTGAACTCCTCTCCGTTGCAGCCAGCGTACGCCTACGATCATCAGAAGCGAGATGGCAAGCAGCAGGAAGCCCATCAGGTACAGCGCATAGTTCCAGGTAGAATCGAACGGAACGTTAGCGATCTGCATAACGATGTTACTCGTTAATACCGACGTAGGCTTAAGCAGGCTGTCCGCGATTTGCGGGGTATTGCCGATCACCATAACAACCGCCATGGTTTCGCCGATTGCGCGGGCCATGCCGAGAATAACCGCGTACATAATACCGCTGCGGGCGGAAGGAATAAGCACCTTTACGACGGTTTGGAAACGGGTAGCGCCAAGGGCATAGGATGCATCGCTGAATTTCTTCGGTACGGCCGTGATCGAGTCATCGCTGATCCGGCTGATCGTAGGCAGGACCATGATGGTCAATACGAGAGACGCCGCAAGCAGGCCGTCACCCATGCCCGTGCCGGTAACGTTTCGGATCAGCGGAATAAGAACCGTGAGGCCCAGGTAGCCGTAAACAACGGACGGGATGCCGACGAGAAGATCCATAACCGGACGAAGCACGTTTTTCAGCCAGGCCGGTACGAAGGTTGACAGAAAGACCGCGATCAGGAGCGAGAGCGGAACGGAAATAATCAAAGTCAGCAAAGTAAGGGCAAACGTGCCGAAAATGAATAACAGTCCGCCGTATTGTTCGGTCTCCGGACTCCATTCGGTGGATAAGAAAAATTCGGAGAAAGACACGTCGCCAAAGGTCAACACGCCGGTGCGGAACATAAGCGCAAGGATAAGGAAAAGAATAAGACACACAAAACCGGCGCAGGCAATGCAAACGTAACGGAACAGGCGGTTCATCACGAACAGGCGCTTCCTGCGGTCAAACGGCTTTCCGCTTCCCGTCAAAAGACTGCCGCCCAGATCGATCTGGCCCGCAGTGGATGAGGTATCTAACATATGGATTGATCGGCTCCTTCGGTAGCAAGCAGCCGCCTGTCGCTTCGCGAAAGACGGCCGCCGTTACCTATATTCGATTAACTTGGATTATTTCATTGCGGAAAGCGGGATGAACTTCAGCTTTTTCAGCGAACCGTTTTGGAACTTCGCGCTTTGCACGTATTTGATGAATTCTTTAACAACGCCTGTAGGTTGGCCTTTCGTCATGTAGTAGCCGTAGCCCCAGACTTTGTATTTACCGTTGATTACGTTGTCTACGGTTGGAGCAACGCCGTTGATGCTTACGCCAGTCATTTTTGTAGTGATATAAGCGAAGTCGAGGTAACCGATTGCGCCCGGAGTCGACTCAACGGCTGTTTTCATGTCGCCGCTTGTTTTAACTTCTTTGTAGTTGGAGCCTTTTGTCATAAAGTCCGTACCGTTCAGCGCTTTTTGTTGGAAGTTAACGCGGGTACCGGAACCAAACGCGCGGTTCACGACGATGATATCGGCATCTTTGCCGCCAACTTCTTTCCAGTTCGTTACTTTGCCGGAGAAAATGTCTTGCAGCTGTTTCGTAGTCAGGTTTGTTGCCGTAACGCTTTTGTTAACTACCGCAGCGAACGGAGTAACCGCTACTTTGTTAGCGACTTGGCCAGTGAAGGCTTCGAAGCCTGGAACGGCTTTCGTAGCGTCCCAGTCAACCGCACCGATATCGGCGATACCTTTGCGCACGGATTGAGGACCCGTGATGGAACCGGCGGCCGAAGCTGAGATTTTAACTTTCGGGTTCAGCTTTTTGAATTCGTTAGCCGCTTGAAGAGTAAGCGGAAGAAGGGCGGACGAGCCGTTGATTACGATTTTGCCGGACAGCTTGCTGGCTGCTTCTGTCTTAGTAGGGGCTTGAACGGAGCCAAAGCCGATGGTTGCGATAAGAGCGGCTACCGTAGCCACTTTAAGCCATTTCAATTTCATTTCATTTATCCTCCTAAAAAGATGTTAAGTTTTTGCCGATTAGCGAGTAATCGTTGTGAATTTGCCGTTAACCGGAACAGCCAGCTGGTCGTTGCTGATTGCGGCGATGTCGCCTTTGCCGGATACGATCAGCTCGGATACCGCATCCGATACGCTGTACAGCTTGCTTGCCGTACCTGTTGCAGGATCGATGGCGCTGATGCTGTTTGCATCGCCTTTTGCGGTCAAGACGATCAATTTGCCGTCAGCTTGGTTCATTTGGAACACGTCTTCAGCGCTGTAGACGGATGCCGCTTCAAGAGAAGCCGTGTTTACCGAAGCAACGCTTCCCGTGTTATCGTCTTTGATGCTTACGTAGTAAGCTTTCGAACCGTCAGCGGACAGTTCCAGGAACGCTTTGTCGCTTGCGTCTTTCGTCAGTTGAACCGGTTTGTTGTCGCCTTTAGCCGAGTCGTAGAAGAAAGCTTGCGTTTCCGTACCTGTTGGGTCGATCGTAACATCGTCCTTGCTTACGTCCGTAGCGTCATTTTTAACAACAGGCTGTTTGATTTGGAAGTAAGCCACTTTAGTGCCGTCAGCGGATACCGTAAGGTTAGCTTTGTAGTCGACTTTATCTTCCAGAACTTTCGTTACGCTGCCGTCAGCCAGGCTGAGCTTGCAGATAACGGAGTTTTTGTCGCCTTGGAAGAAGAAGATCGAGCTTCCGTCAGCCGAGAATACCATTTCGTTTTTAATCGAAGTATCCGTGCTTACTTTTGTCGATTGTTTCGTGCTCAGATCGATAACGTTAACCGTGCCGTCTTCTTCGGAATAAGCGGCTTTCGAACCGTCCGGGGATACGATCAGCTCGGATGTATCCGACGAAGTAAGCAGCAGTTCATTTTTGCCTGTCGCAGCGTCAACCAGGTAATCTTCGCGGCCGTTCTCGCCAGAAATCGATGCGATCAGCTTCGAAGCGTTTACCCATGTCACTTGATCGACATTCTCGAGGAATTTGACCGAAGTGATGTTGCCGTTGGAGTAGCCTACGCCCAGTTTGCCAAGGAAGCTTACCGGTTCAACGAATGCTGTACCGTTTACAGTCACGGCATCGCTCAGCTTAACAACATTGTGGTTCAATTGAACGGTAATGGTGCTGCCTGTAACGTTCAGGGAAGCTTCAAGAGCTTTCGCCAGGTCGCGAACGGAAGCGAGCGTTACGCCTTGCGCGTCAATCGTGCGGATTGCGACGGAATTGCCGTTGATGGATACGGTAATGGAACCGACTTGAACCGCTTGTGCCGTTTGTACGGCCGATTGCGCCATTACTGGTGTAACGGCTGCTGCTCCAATTGCTGTTGCGAGCACGGAAATGACTACTGCTTTTTTCATTTGTAGTTCGTCACCTTTCTTATTTTCGAATAGTTGCTAGGTCCGACGGCACTACGCCGGTATGTATGAATGGCCTTGATTTCTCCCCCCGTCAAGCCGCGTCGGAACTATTTCGATTTCAAAGCTAGTCTAACAGCGGATTATTATCCCATTATTTAGAAATTGTAATGATTTTGTGAAGAAAGACCTAAGTTGATAGGGAATGTCGAAATTGCTATCCTAAAAATGACAAGAGGAGGAATGTCGGAATGTATCGGATATTTATCATCGAGGACGATGACAAAATAGGAGCTATACTGAAATCAACGATGGAGAAATACGGGTTTGAAGCGAAAAGGGCTGCTCAGTTCAAGGATTTGCTGGGGGAGTTTGCGTCCTATGATCCGCATCTTGTGCTGCTGGACATCAATCTGCCTTATTTCGACGGCTTTTATTGGTGCAGACAGATTCGGACAAGGTCTAACGTCCCGATTCTGTTTATATCAGCCCGCGAAGGGGAGATGGATCAGGTGATGGCTATCGAAAACGGCGGGGACGACTATCTTTCGAAGCCTATCCATCTTGATCTGCTGCTCGCGAAGGTAAAGGGAGCTCTGCGCCGGGCTTACGGGGAATATGCCGCGGCTTCCGCCGCTTCGGCAGCGGCATCCTCGGAGCTCGAATTGTACGGACTGCGCCTTAATCTTAGCCGCAACGAGCTGGAATGGCAGGGAGAGCGGACCGAGCTGACGAAGAACGAACGGCTGCTGGCCGAAGCTTTTATGAAGAAACCGGATGAAATCGTGGCAAGAGAGCAGCTGCTCGAGGCGTTATGGGATGATGTTCAGTTTGTGGATGACAATACGCTGACCGTTAATGTAACCCGGCTGCGCAAGAAGCTCGAAGAAATCGGCATTATAAAAGCGATTGAGACGGTACGCGGACAAGGTTACCGGCTGAGCGCCGACGCCTTGCGGGAGGCCCAAGCATGATTCGTGCTTATCTCTGGGACCGTAAAGTTCTAATCGCAACCTACCTGTTAGGCTCCATTCTGGCTTGCGCGATGTTTTCTCTCGATAAGCTTCGTTATGAGAGAGCGGACGCGGGCCTTGTCTATTATTACGCCGAGCTTGCGGGCTTCCTGCTGGTTATTGGACTAGCCGTTGACTTCCTTCGTCAGCGCAGCTACTATAAGCAGCTTCGGGATGCGATTGAACACGGAACGGAGCTCAAGGCTTCGATGGTGATTACTTCCGGGATCACCAAAGAACAGATTGCCGTGCAAAAGCTACTGGCCGCGCAATACGGCGCATACTTGACCGAGCTTAGCCAATACCGCCGGCAGCAGGAGCAGCATAATCATTTCGTCCTGCAATGGGTGCATCATATGAAGACTCCGGTGTCGGTTATTGATCTGCTTGTCCAGGAGGCGCTGCAGGAACAGGATGCTCCGCCTGCCCATACGGAAAGACTGCAAAGCATTCGCGAGGAGACCGGCAGAATGACAAGGGGGCTCGATATGATGCTGCATACGGCGAGGCTCGACAAGATCGAGTTTGATCTGCATCCCCGTTCGGTTCCCCTGCATGAAGCGGCCCGCAGCGTCATAAACGCGCATAAGCAGCTGTGCATCCGGCATGCTATATTCCCGAGAATTGACGGGGAAGCGGTGGTGGAGACCGACGAGAAATGGCTGACGTTTATTTTGAACCAGCTGATCGGCAATGCAATTAAATATTCAAAGCGCAAGCCGGGCTCGAAGAAGCTGATTGTCAGCATTGAGAAGGAGCCCGATTCAAGTGCCGTCAGGCTGTCAGTTATAGATGAAGGAATCGGGATTGAGGCGCATGACCTGCCAAGGATTTTCGATCCGTTTTTCACCGGAGAGAATGGACGTGCGGTTGAGGAGTCAACGGGGATGGGGCTTTACTTGGCGAAGAAGGTATGCGGCAATCTCGGTCTTGAGCTGCATGCCGAATCAGAGGTTGGTTCCGGTACGAAGGTTACGGTTGTGTTTCGACCTGAAGGGATCCATTTGTTGCGTTAAATACGCAAATGCGATCGAAACATGACAAAATCGTAAGGTTCAAAGCCTCCAATTGAAAGGTAAATCGATGGGTTGATAGGGCTGATGGAGCTATACTGAGTCCATAATCAAAACAAATGAGAAAGTCTTGGGGAGGCAGTTACGATGAGTGTATTGCGTACGAAAGGGATTGGAAAGATTTATCACTCAAAAGGGAATATGTCCTATCGGGCACTTGAGGATATCGATCTTAATATTGAAGCGGGAGAGTTTGTTGGCGTCATGGGGCCTTCCGGCAGCGGGAAAACAACGCTTCTCAACCTCCTGGCCACGATTGACCGTCCGACATCCGGCGAGCTGGAGATTAACGGCATACAGCCCGGCAAGCTGAGCGACAAGAAGCTGGCGTTGTTCCGCCGCAGGGAGCTTGGGTTTGTGTTTCAGGACTTTAACCTGCTGGACACGATGACGATTAAGGAAAATATTATTTTGCCGCTGGTGCTGGAAGGCGTAGCGCCGCGTGTTATTGAAGAGAAGCTGAAGCCGCTTGCGATTATGCTTAATATCCATCAAATTCTGGACAAGCGGACCTATGAGGTGTCCGGCGGACAGAAGCAGCGTGCCGCTATTGCCCGGGCAATCATTCATCAGCCCGCGCTGGTGCTTGCCGACGAGCTCACCGGCAATCTCGATTCCAAAGCGGCGAAGGATGTCATGGACGCGCTGAAAGATATGAACGAGCGACTAGGCGCGACGGTTCTGATGGTAACGCATGATCCGTTCTCGGCAAGCTATTGCAAACGCATTGTCTTTATCAAGGACGGCAAGCTGTTCAGCGAGATCCGGAGAGGAACGAACCGTCAGGCGTTCTTCCAGCAGATTCTGGATTCTTTGAGTGTACTGGGAGGTAATTTCGATGACGTTCCGTTCGCTCGCGCTTAGCAATATGAAAGGAAATTGGCGTTCCTACAGCGCCTTTTTCCTAAGCTGCGTATTTTCCGTACTGATCTTCTATATGTATTCGTCGTTTATTTTTCATCCGGATGTGGTAAACGGGCATATTGAGCAGGCGGCGAAGGTAAGAAGAGGAATGTTGTTCTGCCTGTACATTATCGGGATCTTCTCCTTCCTGTTTGTCCTGTACTCCAACTCGGCTTTTCTTAAAACAAGGAAGCAGGAATTTGGATTATTGTCCTTATTCGGGATGACCAAAGCGCAGCTGAGAAAGCTCGTTATTTATGAAAGCATTGCCTTGGCCATTTTGTCCATTGGCGTCGGAATCGGACTAGGCATGTTACTCAGCAAGCTGTTCTTTATGGCTTTATCGGTGTTCTTGAAGGTCACGGACCCGATCCCGTTCGCCGCGCCCCTGAAGGCGGTCGGAATGACGGGGCTTGGATTTTTTGTTCTGTTTGTCGCGATCGCGGTCCTTACCTCGCTTCGGATCGGCAAAGCCGAGCTGATCGAGCTCTTTAAGGCCGGCCGCAAGCCAAAAGGGACGCTTTTGTACTCGCCATGGCTTGTTGCGCTCGCTCTTTTGTCGCTGGGCTCCGGCTATGTCATGGCGATTATGTTAAATTCGTTTAACTTCTTTTATATGGCCCTGCTCATTCTTGTAACGGTGACGGTCGGTACCTATTTCTTATTCACGCAGTTCAGCGTGCTGCTGATCCGTTTCCTGCAGAAACGCCATTCTTTCTTTTATAACCGTACGAATATGGTCGTTCTGTCTCAGCTGGGCTACAAGCTGAAGGATAACGCGCGTATTCTGTTTATGGTTTCGATTATGAGCGCGGTTATTCTGACCGCATCCGGTACGTTTTATCTGATGCAGATCAGTGCGAAGCATCAAATTTACCAATACTACCCTTATGCCATGGCCGTTATGGAGAAAGGGCTTCAAAGTCACAAGGTGATTGATCCGGAAGAGCTGAAGACCCATCTTCGCGAAGCGGGCCACCCGGTTACGGATGAGAAAATTGTCGCCGGAGCAAGTGTAACCGATATTAAGCTGACACGGAGCAACGGGAACAATATCGATTATAATCCGGATACCATGATGATCTCGGAGTCGGATTATAACCGCCTGGCGGAAGCGCAAGGGAAGAAGAAGCTTCATTTGAAGCCGGGCATGGCGGCAATGCCGGGATCTTTCAGTCCCCCTATCGAACGGATTCAGGGGAAGGTACAGAACACGACGATTGATTTACCCGTATCGGCGGATCACTCGGATAGCGTAATGAACCAGACGGATTTCAACTGGATGACCATTATTGTGGCGGACAGCGACTATAAGCAGCTTCTCGCAGGTGTGCCGGAGAGCGATCAGCTTGTCTGGTACGGCTACGAAGTGAAGGACTGGGAAAGCGCGGGTCCGGCCATTAAGAAGCTGCAAGTGAAGGAAGATCTGGAAGGGCAGGTCAGCCGCAATCGCGCGGATAACTTTGCCAACATGAAGGAAACGAGCTCTCTTACGTTGTTTATCGGGTTGTTTATCAGTCTGCTGTTCTTTATCGCATCGGGCAGCTTGATTTACTTTAAGATGTTCACGGAGCTGCAGGAGGATCAGGCGCAGTTTAACGCGTTGAAACGGATAGGCATGACAAGGCAGGAGATTAGAAAAATAACGGTGACCCAGATCGCCATCATTTTTTATCTGCCCTGCTTGGTGGGCACCATTCATGCGCTGTTTGCGATGAAGGCGCTGGACGGATTGATGGAATCCAGCGTGTGGCTGTATTCGTTTGTGATTATCGGCATCTTTGTCGTCATGCAGACGATCTACTTCCTGCTCGCAAGCATGAGCTACTCCAAAGGATTGAATAGAGGAACGGCCGGCGCTTAAGGCGCCGGCCGTTTTTTTTTCTTAAGTGGATTGCTGCTGCTCCAGCCATGAGATCCGTTTTGTTTTTAATCCGATGAGCGCTGCTTCCGCGGCTGCATACTCCGCCTGCAGTTTTTTTACGACCGTTCTGACTTCATGCGCGGCTTCGCAGGTGCGGTCCTGAGTCTCTTTGATCCGCTTCTGAACGATCCAGTCCGTAATCAGGCCGTCGAACCAATAGTCCCCGAACTTCAGCAGGCCGCTGATATCTACATGGATATTCAGGCTGCGCTGCAGATCCGCCAGCTCGTCCCGGAAGCTCTTCAGCTCATGATTAGCCGCTGCGATGGAGGCCTTCGCATCATCGATATGCTCGTGTTTAATATGGGTGGAAATCAGCCCGCCGTTGCCCCAGGTATCCCAATTGCCCCAATTAATCGCTTTGTCGAGACTTTCGATAGCCGGCTCAAGCGAGGCAAGCACCCGTCTGCCCGCGGTAAAAGCTTCGTTCAGCTCGCGTACGGTAACCTGCTGAGCCGCAATCTCGCTTTCCATGGCTAGCAGCTCCGAGGCTTTGTCCGGCATGCTTCTCAGGAAATGTTCCTGCTCCTTTAGCAGCTCGTAATAATCCTGTTCGGCACCGTGATTCGCGCTAATGACCATTCCGGCCCGCGTAATTTCTTCCTTCAGCTTGTCACGTTCCTGCTTGGCTTCCGATAGCCTGAGAGCTGCGGCGACCGCCTGCTGACGCTCCATCTCCAGCTGTTCGTCCTTGCTGCGCAGCAGCGTATGAAACAGATTCGTCAGAGTCATTCGAGTAAGCTTATCGACATCCGCCTGCTCGGATTCCAGATCAAGCTCCAGACGGATAATTTGCCGTTCCAATTCGTTTAATCGGGAGCGGAATTGACTCTGTCTTCGAATGGCTCTATCAAGCTCGTATTTGCGTTCCTTTGCTTCCGTCAAACGATCAAACAAAGAATTTGTCATAAGCAGGAATTCCCTCCTGGAATAGGGTGATGATTGAAACTCTATACGAGGGCGGGGACTATTAAGTTTCATTCCTTGGCGACGGATATATGGTTATGGCTGAAACGTTAGATCAATCTGAATAATCTCGGAACGGCTGCCAAGACGTATTGGCGGTCCCCAGGAACCAAAGCCCGAGGAAACAATGGCGTGCAGACTGCCCTTCAGCTTATAGCCCCAATCCAGCTCGAAGATACGGCGGGTGATGAGATGGTTAGGCGCCATTTGCCCGCGATGGGTATGGCCGGATAAGGAGAGGTCGATGCCGTTGACGGACGCCTGCTCCAAATCGGAAGGCTGGTGATCCATCATAATGAGCGGACGGGCTTTATCCAGATCGGCAATCAGCTCGCTGATCGGGAGCCGGCCTTCCGGATCGCTATGCCGCGCCGCCAGATCTTTGCGTCCAACGATATAGAAGCTGTCCTGCACAAGGATATTTTCATCCAGAAGCACACGAATGCCAATTGCATACATCTGGGCGATGTATTCTTGAATATGTCCGCCAATATATTCGTGGTTGCCCAGCACGGCGTAGATGCCAAGCGGTGCCTTCAGCTTGCTCATGGTAGCGGCCATATTGCGGCGAATAAACGGATCGATGCTGTCGTCAATAACGTCGCCGGGCAGAAGAATCAGATCCGGCTTCATTTCCTCCATGTGGCTCACAAGGCGGCCAAGATGCTTGTTGCCAACAACTGTGCCCAGATGGATATCGGAGGCAACCCCGATCCGGAGCTTCCGGATAGCGCCAGCCTGCTTCGGAATAGTCAGGTCATAATGACGGACAATCGGAGTCCAGGCGTTCCAAGCTCCCCGAATAAGAATCGAGGCCAAGAGAACGAAAGCAATTGTGCCAACGGAAGCAACGGCTGTTTTGTAGGGGACGGAAGCAAGCGTCAGCAGCCAGACGGCCAGATCCGCCAGAGGCAGAATGAGTAGACCGTACTCCATGACGGCAAACCAGTAGGAGCCGATGTATTTCAGGAAATAGGCAACTTCGCGCACCGGCGAAGCCGAATGCTGTCCAAAACGTCCGGCAAGCCAGGCGAAGGAGAGGATGCCAACGATAATGCCATACGGCCAGGCGTTCCCCAGGTCAAACAGCGTGGACAGGTATACCCATCCATTCCAGCCGATGTACCAGTTCACCAGGCCAAATACAAGGAGGAAGACGGTAATAACGGGAATAAATCTAGCTTTCACTTGGACATCTCCTTACTTGGCGCATATAGGTTTCGTTAAACTCGTGAACCTACTATATCACACCGGGAATTGCCGGGTAAAATAAGGCGGATTTAGCGCTTGGCATTGGTCTCGCCGCCTTTTTTCTAGTATACTTGTACAATGATTTTACGGCAGGGAGAGGGATTCGAGTATGAAATCGTTAGTGCTTGCGGAAAAGCCAAGCGTCGCAAAAGAAATTGCGCGCGTTCTCGGCTGCGGCAGTAAAAATAAAAGCTATATGGAAGGCCCCAACTACGTAGTCACTTGGGCGCTTGGCCATCTGGTGACGCTTGCGGAGCCGGAGGATTACGATCCGAAATACAAGACATGGAATCTGGAGGATCTTCCTCTGCTTCCGGGTAAAATGAACCTGAAGGTCATGCGCGAGACGTCGCATCAATACAAGGCGGTAGCGCAGCTGTGCAAACGACCGGATATCGGCGAGCTTATTATCGCAACCGATGCCGGGCGGGAAGGCGAGCTTGTAGCCAGATGGATTATGGAGCTTGTTCACTGGCGCAAGCCGTTCAAGCGGCTGTGGATTTCGTCCCAGACGGACAAAGCGATCAAGGATGGCTTTAAGGCGCTTAAGCCGGGCCGGCAATACGATAACTTGTACGCATCGGCCGTCTGCCGGGCGGAGGCGGACTGGCTGATCGGACTTAATGTCACTCGCGCGCTTACGGTGAAATACAATGCCCAGCTTGCTGCCGGCCGCGTGCAGACGCCAACGCTTGGCGCGCTGATCGACCGGGAGAAAGAGATTAACCAATTTCAATCGCAGCCTTATTGGACGGTATCGGCGGATCTGGGAGCATTCCAGGCGCTGTGGCGCCAGAATGACAATCATGACGGCAGAGTGTGGGACAGAAGCGAAGCTGAAGCGGTTGTCTCACGCCTGCAAGGGAAGAACGCCAAGGTTGATAAGCTTCGCACAACCCAGAAGTCCGAGCCTCATCCGCAGGCTTTCGATTTGACGGAGCTGCAGCGGGAAGCGAACAAACGGCTTGGTTTTTCGGCGAAAATGACGTCGAATGTCCTGCAGAAGCTGTACGAGCAGCATAAGCTCGTTACTTACCCGCGTACGGACTCTCGTTATTTGTCGAGCGATATCGTGCCAACGCTTAAAGGACGCCTGGAGAGCGTTGCGGTGGGGCCGTATGCGCCGCTTGCCCGCAAGCTGCTCCGGGGTCAGCTGACCGTCACGAAACGGTTCGTGGACGACAGCAAAGTGAGCGATCACCATGCGATTATTCCGACCGACGAGTACGTGAATTTATCGGCTCTCAGCAACGATGAACGCAAGCTGTACGATCTGATCGTGCGCCGTTTTATCGCGTTGTTTTACCCGCCGTATACGTACGACGAGACAAGCGTCGTGCTGACGGTTGGCCAAGACAAGCTGTACGCGAAAGGCAAAGTCCAGAAGGATATCGGCTGGAAAGAGCTGTACGGCGGCAGTGACGCGAGACTTGCCGCAGACGAGGACGACGAGGAGGAGAGCGGGCGCGGCGAGGACAAGAGCACTCCGGAGCAGCTGCTGCCAGAGCTTGTCCAAGGACAAGCTGTTCCGGTGAAGCAGAGCCGCTTGAAGGAGCTGCGCACGCTTCCTCCGGCGCGTTACACGGAGGCCTCTTTGCTCTCGAAAATGGAGAAGCATGGACTTGGCACGCCGGCTACCCGCGCGGATATTATCGAGAAGCTTCTTTCGACCGATACCATTGAGCGCACCCAGAACCGTCTGGTTCCGACGAGCAAAGGCAAGCAGCTGATCGAGCTGGTTGTTGACGAGCTGCGCAGCCCGGAGCTGACGGCCAAGTGGGAGCGGGAGCTAGAGCTTATCGCGCATGGCCAGGGAGACGCGAAGCGGTTCATGACGGGAATCCGGGAGCAGGCGGACAAATGGGTTACGGCGGTTAAGAATGAGACGAAGGAATACAAGCCGCATAATTTGACCCATTCGCGCTGCCCGGAATGCGGCAAGCTGCTGATGGAAGTGAAGGGCAAACGCGGTAAGTCGCTGGTCTGCTCCGACCGGGAGTGCAGCTACCGCCGCCAGGCCGAGCCTGCGTTGTCCAATAAGCGCTGCCCGCAATGCCATAAGAAGATGGAAATTCATAACGGCAAGGCAGGCAAGTACGCGCAGTGCAGACCATGCAACGTGATCGAGATGCTGGGTGACAAGCAGGGCGGAAGGATCAATAAGCATCAGCAGAAGAAGATGATCGAGCAGTACAGCGATAATGTATCGCTGTCCAATAGTCTCGCCGATGCGCTGAAAGCCGCGATGAACAAACAAGATAAGGAATAACCGAAAGAGGGAGTGCCGTGAAGAACGGTACTCCCTCTTTTTTGCTCGGACAATCATCCAAGAGACAATCGTTCGTCTTTCATATGCTATTAATAGGAAAGGAGATTGATAGCATGGAAGAACAACTTGGCCGGCCAGTCCCCGATAAATGGGCTAAGCAGGCGGCGCTGCTCGCCGATCCGTTTATTGCCCCGCATATACCGCCAACAAAGCTATATAATGCCGGCAACTTAAGAAGCATGCTCGGCAAGCATCAAATGGTTGTCATCAAGCCGGTTATCGGCACGGGAGGACACGGCGTTATTAAGGTATCGAAGACAAGCTCGGGCTACAGCTTTACCTCTCATTCGACAACGCATTCTTATGCCAGCTTTGAAGCTCTCAAATCCGCACTCGACAAGAAACGCAAAAATCGTCCTTATTTGATTCAAAAGGGCATCCGTCTTGCCAAGGTTGGCGCTCGTCCGATTGATTACCGGGTCAAATATGTAAAGACGGAAACAGGCTGGGAATATCGCTCCATGGTAGGGAGAATTGCAAAGCCGGGTCTGTTTGTCACGAACCTGTGCCAAGGCGGCACGATGGTTACGGCGGCAGAGGGAATCCGCAGATCCTTATCTCCGTCTCTGGTGGGGGCGAAAAAGCAAAAAATGCGCGATCTGACCGTTGCATCAACGCGAATACTGGAGGAAAGGTTCCCTGGCGTTGGGCAGTTAGGGTTTGATTACGGCATCGACGTTAACGGCAAGATATGGATCTTCGAAGTGAATACGAGGCCGCAATAAGAAGGAAAAGGCCGATCATAAACCCTTTCGGGTTTGTTTTTTTTTCACTGGGAAACTACAAGCTTATGCACGTAATTTCAATATATTCCATTAATGGGGCAAGGAATTTCGATTAAAGTTTTTTATCGCGTTTTGGTAAAAAAAGGCTGTGTATAAAAGTATCCACATCATCCACTGCGTTAAATCCTCATTTTTCGACTTGTATTCACATCTCATACACAGCCTGTCCACAAGGATATGTGTATAATGGGGGCCATTGTTGTAGGGAAAAGGGCATGTTACGATGGGGACAGCTCAGGAAACTTTAGGAAGAAAGGAAGTGTCCAGGTATGGATCTGCTGTCAGACGAGCTGCTGGAAGACACCTACCTTGCCGCTATTCAGTACAAGCTGGAAGACGACTTCATCCGAATGCTTCTGCTCGAGATGAAGCGAAGACAACTCAACAAGGCTGCCGCCTCAACCGCTATTTAAAGGTGTACTCCCTATTTCCATAACGGCAGCCTCAACCGTCCGTTCGCAGGACGAGCAGTATACAATATGCAAGCAGTTTCTATTATCGGCCGATTGATTCCATAAAGTCATTTCCGTCTCAAGTGGCACATAAGGTGCATAAGGACCAATCCAGTCCGTCATTCGGCCCCAATCTTCCATCGCTTGGCCACAATTGGAGCAAGCTGCATCCAGCGGCTGCATGCCATTGCATACAGGACAAAACATAAGGGTATCCTCCTTGGCTCGTGCAGATTGCCTGCACTTGAATGAAACGCCAACGTTAGGATACCCTTCTTATTTCCGTTTTAACATTAGCTACAGCTTCATGTTGCTGCTATGCCCCGGTGAGAGCTTAGCGTCCGGATCAATATAGACCTTCGCGTTATTAATGGCGGTTGGGGCTTCCCCGAAGCCAACGGCAATCAGCTTCAGCTTGCCCGGGTAGGTCGTAATGTCTCCCGCGGCAAAAATGCCGCTGACGCTGGTCTCCATTCTAGTATCCACGACAATGGAGCCGCCTTGAATTTCAATGCCCCATTCGGCAATCGGGCCGAGAGAGGAAACAAAGCCGTAATTGACGATTACCGCATCTACTTCGATCTCGGCTTGCTCCTTGGTTTTGACATCCGTCAGCGTTACGCGGCTGATCCGGCCGTCCCCGTGGAGGGAGGTAACCTCTTTAGGCGTCTGTACGTTAACCTTCGAGTTCATCAGATTCTCTACGCTATGCTCATGCGCGCGGAACTTGTCGCGGCGGTGTACCAGCGTAACCGACTCCGCGATGGGCTCAAGCATCAGCGCCCAGTCAACGGCCGAATCGCCGCCGCCCGTGAGCAGTACCTTTTGCCCCTTGAACCGGTTCAGATCCCCGACGAAATAATGAAGATTGCTCTTCTCGTATTGCACGGCTTCGGGCAGCTCCAGCTTGCGCGGCTCGAAAGCGCCCACGCCCCCCGTAATAATAACGGCTTTTGCATAATGTACGGCTTTATTGGTAATGACTTCAAATAAACGTTCGCTCTGTTTGTTCACTTCAACGACTTTTTCTTCTAATAATATTTCCGGCTGAAAAAGACTGATTTGCTCAATTAACCGATCAACAAGCTCTTGGGCTGTAACTTTCGGGAACCCGGCCACGTCATATATGTACTTCTCCGGATAAAGGGCTGCTAGCTGACCGCCTAGCTGAGGCATGCTCTCGATAATTTTAACGGATGCCTGGCGCATTCCGCCATAAAAGGCTGCAAACAGGCCGGCAGGCCCGCCGCCAATAATGATAATATCTGCAAGGTTATTCGGCTGCTCTACGGATGACATGGAAAGCACCTCCAATATATT
Source organism: Paenibacillus glycanilyticus (assembly GCF_051200795.1). Classification (NCBI taxonomy): domain Bacteria; kingdom Bacillati; phylum Bacillota; class Bacilli; order Caryophanales; family Paenibacillaceae; genus Paenibacillus; species Paenibacillus glycanilyticus. Next base: position 5,237,962 of record NZ_CP195155.1, on the reverse strand, counting down.
GATGATCTGCTTTCTATTATATGCCTGCCGTTTCCAAGAAGGAAATATTAATTTGTATGCTGCTCTAAAGTTTTTCGTATATTTTGCTCTTGAAGTTTAAGTGAAAACTATGTAATATTTCTGATGTATTGTATGTATGGCGCCGAATTTGGACAGTCAACAGTAGATAAATAGGACTGCAACGCGGGTATTTATAGCGTACAATCGGAGCGATAAATCGGACCAAAAAATGACACAATTCGCTGGGGTAGAAATATAGATCCAGCACGGATTGTGTAATTTTTCACAAACAAAAAGACACATAAACAAGCTAAGGAATGGATGGGATCATACGATGAGCAACATACCCAAAATTGTCATCTTAGGAGCTGGCTACGGCGGTGTGCTTACTGCGCTGCGGTTGCAAAAAGAACTTAATTATAACGAGGCCGACGTCACTTTGGTGAATAAGCACGACTATCATTATATTACAACGCATTTGCATATGCCTGCTGCGGGAACGGATAATCCTGAGAATGCGCGCGTCAGCATTTCCAAGCTGATTGACGAATTCAAGATCGACTTCGTGAAATCGACGGTCGTTCAGATTCGTCCGCAGGACAAAAAGGTTATTCTCGAGGATGGAACTCTTTCGTATGATTATCTAGTCATCGGTCTTGGCGGCGAGCCGGAAACCTTCGGCATTCCTGGGCTTGGCGAATATGCAATGAATATTAGAAGCATCAACTCCGTCCGCCTCATCCGCGAGCATATCGAATATCAATTCGCGCGCTTCAAGCGCGAACCGCATCGTACCGACTACCTGACCTTTATCGTAGGCGGAGCGGGCTTTACCGGCATCGAATTCATTGGCGAGCTGTCCGACCGTATCCCTGAGCTGTGCAAGCAGTTCGACGTCGATCCCGCACTCGTGAAAATTTATAATATTGAAGCTGCTCCAACCGCGCTTCCGGGCTTCGATCCTGAGCTCGTGGAATACGCGATGGACGTATTAACTAAAAAAGGCGTAACGTTCCGCATCGGAACGGCGATCAAAGAGTGCACGCCGGACGGCGTCGTCGTTGGCGAAGGCGAAGAAATCAAATCGCAGACGGTTATTTGGACCGGGGGTATCCGCGGCAATCGTCTGATTGAGGATGCAGGCTTTGAAACGATGCGCGGACGCGTAAAAGTGGACGACAACCTGCGCGCGCCAGGCCATGAGAATATTTACATCGTGGGCGACAACTCCCTGATGTTTAATCCTGAGGGCCGTCCATACCCGCCAACCGCTCAAATCGCCATGCAGCAAGGCGTTGTATGCGCTCATAACCTGATTGCTTCGATCCGCAACCAGCCTTTGAAGGCCTTTGTCTTCAGCAACAAAGGCACGGTGGCGTCGCTTGGCAAAGGCGAAGCGATTGGCATCGCCTTCGGCAAGAAATACAAAGGCCGCACGGCTGCTTGGCTGAAAAAGATGATCGATCTCCGTTACCTGTTCATTATCGGCGGTATTCCGCTTGTGCTGCGCAAAGGGAAGTTCCTGTAATGCGCCACTGCAGCGTTCAAGTCCGGGGATTATTGACCCGGGATGAGCTCGACCGATACAATGCGTTGATGGAGGTGGGCTCGTTCCTCGAGTCCCAGCATCGTTATGATCTGTCGTATACGGTGCAAAAAGAAGTGGATATTCTCATTCTGCCCGCCATCGAGCGGCTGAAGGAGAAAGGCCGCGAGCGCGACCGTGCGACCGAGCTCTATCTCGAACAAAAACGTCTCGGCCTCCTGGACGAGGACGACGAAGATTAATAAAAAGCTTTCGCTTCGGCGACAATGTCATTAAGTTAAGCAAACTTAACGACATTGCGCTTCGGTGAAAGCTTTTTTGTTTTGACCGAACTTTTTGTCGGCTCTGCGTGTCGGCTCCGCGTGTCGGCTCCGCGTGTCGGCTCCGCGTGTCCGCTCTGCGTGTCGGCTCCGCGTGTCGGCTCCGCGTGTCCGCTCCGCGCTTCCGCTCCGCGCGTCCGCTCCGCGCTCCGCTCCGCACTTCGCGATCTAACGAAACGTCATATCGTTATTTGCTGCAAATAGACCATTTGTCAAATCTAACGAAACGTCATATCGCTATTTGCCCTTTTTCGGGCATCATGATGCTTATAAGCGGTAAATAGCGATACCAGGTTTCGTTAGAATTCCCAAACCGCTAAATTCGAGCGAATAGCGATACGTAGTTTCGTTAGCTGAGACTTTTTTTGTGGAGGTTCCGGACTGTGTTCGATACACAGAGTTGCAGGAGTGTTATTGTTATTAACTATAAGCTCTATCGAGTCTATATATTTCAGTTATGACCAAGGTTGGTATTATGCTGTAACCAAAGCAGGGATGTTGGGAGGCGGCAAAGGTGACATATCCATTTTCGATTTCGGTTGGGGGAATCGTGCGCAAAGCGGATGAGGTTTTGCTGGTTCAACAAAATTATGGAGCTAATAAAGGATTGTGGTTGCTGCCGGGTGGATTTGTTGAAGCGGGGGAATCCTTAGAGGAAGCTTTGATTCGGGAAGTTCAGGAGGAGACGGGGCTGTCCGCTGTCCCAACAAGAATTGTCGGCATCCGAAGCGGAGTGAGGCAAGTGGGGGATGTTAGGGAAACGGGGGTTTATATTGTATTCGAAATGGAGTATGTATCCGGCAAACTAAAGGCATTGGATCAGAACGAGATCTCCGATCTGCGATTCCAAAGTCCGTCTCAGGCTTTAAATGACCCACAGGTCATTGATCTCGCAAAACAATTCATCCAAGCAGCCGACGGTTCTAACCAAGGCCTGCTCAAATCATCCATCCCAATAACCACCAGGACAAAATACCAGTCCTACGACGTCTATCTACCTTAAAAAATAAAGCCACCGGAATCACCCGGTGGCTTATCGGTCTTATAAAAAGGTTAAGCGAGGATGGAGCAGGTTGAATGATTCTGTAGAAGCGTAGCGTTCGCCTTTGTTCTCAAAGGTTTACATTAGCGTAATTCATTCAGATAACTTTGAGAACAACAGCGATCGGAAGAACATTCAAATGCGCAGTCCTGCCACTAACCTACAATGCCTACAGCGAGAGCATCGCCTTAAACTTCTCGTCCGTCAGCAGATTCCCTACAAAGAATTCGCCAAAGTCGCCGTAACGCGCGCTGACTTCGTCAAAGCGCATTTCGTATACGAGCTTTTTGAACTGAAGGGCATCGTCGGCAAACAGCGTAACGCCCCATTCCCAATCATCGAAACCAACGGAGCCGGTGATGATCTGTTTCACCTTGCCGGCATATTTGCGGCCGATCATGCCGTGGCTGCGCATCATGTTGCGGCGGTCTTCCATGCTCAGCATGTACCAGTTATCGTTGCCGGAACGGCGTTTGTTCATCGGATAGAAGCAAATATGTCTTGCTTTTGGAAGGGATGGCTTTAGACGCGCCACAACCTCCGGATTTTGCATCGGGTCGCTGCCCGGGGAATTGACGTAGTTGCTAAGCTCAACAACGCTCACATACGAGTGAGCCGGCTGCGTGAACTCGGCGAACAGCGTTTTGTTAAACGCGGTTTCGATCTCGTTCAGCTCTTCCAGCGTTTCGCGCAGGTGCATAAACACGAAATCGGCTTTTTGGCCAACGATGGAATAAACAGCCGTGCTGCCTTGCTTGTTCTCGTCAACGCTGCTCCATTCCTTCAGGAAGGATTGAAGCTCGTCCAACGCCTGGCTCCGTTCTCTATCGCTTGCAAGCCGCCATGCCGCCCAATCCATTGAACGGAAATCATGCAGCGCGTACCAGCCTTCTAATGTAATGGCTACTTCACTCATGGGTAAATTCTCCTCTCGTCACATTGCTTTTAACATTGTATCGTAAATAAATCAGCTAGAGCAAATGGCGGACTTGTGACAAATGGACAGCTCCGATTGACTTCCTTATTTCCATTATTTAAACTGAAAAGCGAGACTTTCCATAAGGAGAAGAGGACATGCTTCAATTATTTGTAGCCACCGTGCTGTTCCTGGTCATGATGTTCGGCATCGGCTTTATTCTCAACATGCTTCTCAAAACAACGTGGTTTCCTATTTATGTCTTTATAATCGTACTGCTGCCTATCGGCATATGGTCGACATGGGATCATTCCGTTTCGTTTGTCGACAATTTCACAGAGTTTACATATGTAGATGTTATCCCGGTAATCGGCGCCTTGGCGGGTGCTTATATCAGCGGATGGGCCATTCGCGCGCTGCGCCGCGGCGGCTATAAAATGTTCTAAATCATTCAACGGCTTCCGTTATTCCGAAGGGAATCACGGAGCCGTTTTCCGTTTCTAAGAAAATTATTAGTTTCCTCGTATACCGCGTTCTGCCAGGGATAGCGACGGCTGCTTGCCGCGTCACCTCATATTTCTAGTTTTGTATTCGTCCCCGGCCCTTCTTTTTATGTTAGAATAATAGAAAGTACGAATGAGATGGAGAGATGCAATTGCGCATCGGTAATCTACTGCAATATACAGAACATCACCGTTATTACATTTTTCGAGATTTTTCGCTAAGCAGCTTGGACTATAAAATGTTGTCGCTTATCTATCAGCCGATGATAGGCGCATTTGCTATTGCTTTATATCAGCAGCTTTATCATGGCATTGCCGAAGGAACGTCCGGTTATTCCGCCATTGAAACGCAGCGCAAGCTGTTCCTGGGACTTGGACTGGACATGAACGAACGCGGCAGAAAATATTTGATCGATCAGGCATCGCGCCTCGAAGCGGTTGGGCTTCTGCAGACGTCGCGGGTAGGATTGCCGGATCAGGCGGATGTCATGTACGAATACGAACTGTCGCAGCCGCTAACGCCGGGGGAATTTTTCCGCAATCAGCATTTGACCCTGCTTCTTAGGGACAAGATCGGCAAGTACGCGGTTATTTCGCTTCGCGAATCGTTTGGGGCGCAAGAGCCGGACGAGCTGGCGCAGAAGCAGTTGACCAAAGAAAACATATCGGTGCCTTTCTATGAGCTCTTCCAACTGAACACGCATTCGGTGGATCAGGAGCTCGAACAAGCTTTAACGGAAGTAGCGCCAACCCGTCAGGCTGCGCCTCGGGCACAGCTTGAGACGGCAGGTATTCCTTACGGGGAAATTATCCTTCGTTTTCCGCGAAATTCGGCGAACCGAAGTTATGTGGAGCGAATGCGCGGCAATTCCGAGCAGCTCGCGCAAGTCAATTATGTTGCTTACAAATACAATCTATCCGTTGCGGACATTTGCCGTTTATTGGATGAAGACGGCATTTTCGCTTCGAATGGCGATCTGATCGTAGACGAAATTCAACTGCGCGCGAATCAACTGTACCGCCAGGATAAGAAGCGCGAAGGAGAACGGCAAAGAACGATTGCCCGCGTGCAGGCAGCAGCCGTTCAACCAAACGAGACGGAGGAAGAGCTTGTCGAGTTTGGCGTTCAGGAAGAGTATTACATGCTTGTGCCAAGCCAATTGGCGGGCAGATGCGACGTGCAGCAATATAATATGCTCATGCGGAACGAACCGCATACCCGTTTTTTGCAGCGGTTTTTCCCTGGGGCCGTACCGGATTGGATCGAAAGATCCTTTGAGCGGATTGATCTGAATTACAAGCTCCCCGAACCGGTAATCAACGTACTTATTCATTACGTGATAGGCATGAACGATGCGCAGCGCGTAACGAAAACATTCGTGGAGGCCGTTGTGTCCAACATGCTGGTAAAGCAGGTGGATACCTTCGAGAAGGCCGTTCTTTACGTCAGAGAACAAGCCGAGGTAGAGGCCGACAAGGAACGCCGGAATGCCAGAGCGGCAGCAGGTCTTCCGGGCACGAGAGGAACGTCGCGCAACAGCTCGCGCGGAGGTATTTCGCGTAAGCCTTCAATCCCGATTGTACAGGATGAAGGAGCGGGAGATACGGCAATTTCGCCGGAGAAGCTGGAACAAATGCGAAAGCTGGCCAGAAAGCTGGACGGCAAAGGTTAAACCATAAAGCGGGGTGAATACGAATGGAATCGCTTGGTGAAATGTTAAAAGCATGGCCTGGCGGTAAGTCAATGAACGATCAAGCGGAACAAAAGCTTAGAGAGCTAATGGCGGACCCTCTTGTTGAGCGTCTGTTCGTCAAGCACCCTGAGCTGGATGAACGTGCGGTACGGATGAATATGAACCGGGTTTATCAATATGTGAATGAATACCGGAATTGTTCGAACTGCCCGGGATTAAACAATTGTCCGAATGATTTCGAAGGCCATTATACATTACTTTCCTGCGAAACGGTAAATGATCAGGTTCAATTGATTGACCGGAAGGTATCCTGCAAGAAGTTCCTCGCGCGGCGCAGCGAAGAGCAGATCAAGAACCGGATTCGCAGCTTCTATGTGGACGAGACTGCGCTGAATAACGGTTATTCGGCTGATGAAATATTGTTCAACGATCCGAAGCGGACCGAGGCAGCCTATCAGATTCTCGCTTATATCGATAAGACGAAGGAAGAAGGTTTGCAAAAGGAAGGCTTGTACCTGGCCGGCAAGTTCGGCACGGGCAAGACGTTTCTTATGTGTTATCTGCTTCACGAGCTTGCGAAGGCGGGATACTCGGGAGCTATCGTTTACATGCCGGAATTCGTGGAAGATTTGAAATCGATGATGCATGACCAGACTAAGCTTCGCGAGACGGTAGAAATGATGAAGGAGACCGATCTTCTCATCTTTGACGATATCGGAGCCGAGAATCTGAATCCGTGGGTTCGGGACCATGTCCTTGGATCGATTCTTAATTACCGGATGAACCGGAAGCCTACCTTATATACTTCCAACTATGAGCTAGATGCTCTGGAGAGACACTTCAGCTTTACGAGCAAAGACGGCGATGAGCAGCATAAAGGAGAACGCCTGATGAACAGGATCAGACCTTATGTTGAGGTTGTTATGGTCACGGGAGAGAATAAGCGGGGACGCAAATAAAAAAAGAGGTTGCACATTTGTTCAAATGTGTGACCTCTTTTTTTGAACATACTTTAACTATTTACCGCGTTAATAACTTATAGTATACTCTCTTCATGGGGAGGTGAGAGAATGTTACATACTTGGAAAAATAAAGTTCAAGATGTACATCTATGGAAGACAAAATCGGTGAGCAGAAGTTTAGAATGAGTTTGCTATTAATGCCTTACTAGTAAATTATGTAGGCGACGTAAACAGAATGCAATACTTACGTTCAAAATAATCAGAAAAATTAAAAGATTTGAACAAATGGAAAGGCAGCGATGTTTAAACAGAGAGCGTATGGACGATATCACGTTCAATTTAAAGGAGGAGATAGGATGATTACCCGAAAGAAATCTATGAAGTTTTTGTTCCTATTAAGTATTCTGGTTATCCTAATCGCAGGCTGTTCCAATAAGAATACTAATAACAGCTCGAATTCCCCTTCGCCTTCGGCAACGACTGCCGATGAATCGGCTTCTCCTTCCGCGGAACCTTCAGAGGATCCCAGTGCGCCTAAAGTAGGCGGAACGTTAACGGTAAGCACATTCTCCGATATTGTCTCGGTCAATCCGATTTTTGTGAATGATACGGCTTCCGGAGATATGCAATATTTGTTATTCGCCCAATTGTACGATCTGGACCGTGACGGCAACCTGGTTGTACAGCCATGGTCTCTGGCTGCCGAACTTCCGCAAATTTCGGAAGACAGCAAAACCTATACCGTGAAAATGAAAAATACGGCCAAATGGAGTGACGGTCAACCAATTACCGCGGATGATTTGGTCTTTACTATTAATACGATCATCAATCCAAAAGCGGGTGCGCCAGGCATCAGCACGTTTGACAAAGTTGGCAGCGTCGAGAAAGTCGACGACTACACCGTCAAAATTACGCTGAAGCAAGTATACGCGCCATTCCAATATTCCCTGATGCTTAATCCGGTGCCAAGCCATATCCTCAAGGACGTGAAGCCTGAAGATTTGCAGGCGAATGCATTCGGTAAAGACCCTGCCAAGACGGTGACAAGCGGTCCTTGGAAATGGTCGGAGTGGAAAGCCGGCCAATACGTAAGCCTGGAAGCCGATCCGAATTATTGGGGCGAAGTAAAGCCTAATATTCAAAAAGTCGTTTACAAAATTTACGCCGATCAAAATACGGAGGTTCAAGCGCTGATCAAAGGCGATGTGGACACGACGCTGGCGATTCCGATCACGCAGCTTGAAGCGGTTGAGAAAAACGACAAAATCAATGTCATTAAAGGATCAACCTCGACCTACGAGTATATCAGCTTTAACTTTGACGCCAACAACTTCCCGGATAAGTTCATTCCGTTCTCTTCGCAGAAGAGCCGTCAAGCCATTGCTTACGCTCTGAACCGCCAAGGCATGGTCGATAACGTTCTGAAAGGTACAGGCGCTCTGATGAATGCACCGTTCCTTCCAGGCTCCTGGTCGGATCCAGGCGACAAAGCGGTTAATTACAATTACGACGCCGAGAAAGCAAAAGCGTTGCTGGCCGAAGACGGCTGGGTTGCCGGCAAAGACGGCATTCTCGCGAAAGACGGCCACCGCTTCTCCTTCGAACTGCAATACAACGCCGGCAACAGCCGCCGTGAAGCGGTAGCTCAAATCATTCAGCAGAACCTGAAGGACGTAGGCATCGAAGTGAAGCCGACGGCGATCGATTTCGCAACATGGATCGATCAGAACATTACGCCTGGTAAATACCCTGCCATTCTGCTTGGCTGGTCGCTTAGCAATCCGGATCCGGACGGCGAAAGCATTTTCTCGTCGAAATACTTCCCGCCGGCAGGTCAAAACAGCGGTTGGTATAAGAACGAGAAGCTCGACAAGCTGTGGGTAGACGGTTACTCCGTCGTGGATCAAGCAGCCCGTAAAGAAATTTACAACCAAATCGCAACCGAAATTTCGACTGACTTGCCTTACGTATTCCTGTACCAATACGGCAACCCTCAAGGTATCGGACCTAAAGTGAAATTTGCGGAAGAGGATGCGCCTGTACCAACGCAGCAAACCGGATATTTCTATCATATGATCAAATGGTGGCTGGCCGAATAAGCGGCGTAATCAATCGTTTGCAGGAGAAGAGGGCGTGGCCCTCTTCTTCCTTGTAAACCAATCCGCGGCAATTCTTAGGGTTACGCTTACGAAGTAAGAATTACCTCAAAAGGCGCGGTAATTCTTAGGTTTACGCTTACGAAGTAGAATTGCCACAAGAGCAGCGGCAATTCTTTTAGGAGGATGGGCAAATGACCGAGTTTATTATTCGCCGAACACTTCAGTCCGTCTTGGTGCTATTCCTGATTACGCTCGTGACATTCGGGCTTATCCATGCCGCTCCGGGAGGACCTTTTCAAATCATGCTGGCGCCCGGCTTATCGCCGGAAGCCATGGAAATACAGGCCCATAACATGGGTCTTGATAAACCACTTCCCATGCAATATTTAAGTTGGTTAGGCAATTTGCTGCAGGGCGACCTGGGTTATACGTTCAAGAATCATGTGCCGATTGGCGAGATTATTTGGCCAACCGTTAAAAACACGTTTATTCTGATGAGTGTCGCTTGGCTGCTGACACTGATCATCGCTATTCCATGGGGCATCTACAACAGCACGAAGGAATATAGCCTATCCGATCAAACGGCCTCCTTTATTTCGTATATTGGATTTGCGATGCCGACCTTCTGGTTCGGGATCATTCTTCAGCAGATCTTCTCGATAAAGCTGGATCTTCTGCCGCTGGCCGATATGTATTCCATGGATAAAGAAGGTCAATTCGGCGACTTGATGCTGCATCTTGTTTTGCCGGTGACCGTTCTTACTCTCGGTTTTCTAGCTGCTTACGTGAAATATTCGCGTTCCAGCATGATGGAAGTGCTTAATCAGGATTATATCCGTACGGCACGGGCAAAAGGGGTGCAGGAAGGGAAAGTCATCTACAAACATGCTCTCCGCAATGCGCTTATTCCGATTATTACGATTATTGCGCTTGACCTGCCGCTGCTCGTTGCCGGCGCAGCCATAACCGAAAGTGTCTTCAATTGGCCGGGAATGGGCCGTTTATTCGTACAGATGGCGGTTGCGCGAGAGTACTCCGTTCTTATGGCTATTACTCTATTGACGGCTGTTATTGTCATTTTCGGTAATCTGCTCGCTGACTTGTTGTATGCCGTCGTTGATCCACGGGTGCAGCTTGGCAAGAGAGGGGGAAGGTCGGCATGAGCGAAGCCAATTTGCAAACCTCAACGGTTATCCCGCAAGTTGAAGTACAGGCGAGTAAGCCGCTTAAGCGCCCTCCGGGCCCTTGGCGTACGGCTTGGTCCAAATTCAGGCGCAATCCTTATGCGGTCACCGGTCTTGTTGTCCTTCTGATTTTTATAATCGGCGGGGCGGCAGCGCCTTGGCTTACGAAATACGATCCGGCAAAAATCGATATGATGTTTGTAAATGTAAAAGCGGGTACGGACGGGCATTTGCTCGGCACGGACGAGTTAGGCCGGGACATCTTCGCGAGATTGCTCTATAGCGCTCGGATTTCTTTGACTGTTGGATTCTCCGTAGCTGCCGGATCTGTCATTATCGGGGCTATTATCGGATCCATATCCGGTTTTTTCGGCGGATTTATCGATACCTGCTTTATGCGGCTTGTAGACGTGATGAATTCGATTCCGTTATTGTTCCTTAATATTCTGGTGCTTGCGATCTTCGGCACCGAATTCCGTTACATGATTATCGTGCTGATCCTAACGAGCTGGATGAGCGTGGCGCGGCTTGTGCGGGGAATGTTCCTGCAGCTCCGGGAAATGCAGTACGTAGAAGCGGCAAGGGCCATCGGGGTATCGAATCTCGGCATTATTTTCAAACATTTGCTCCGCAACGCAAGCTTTCCGATTATCGTAAACGCAACTCTAATGGTGGGGTCAGCGATTTTGAGCGAATCGGCATTATCCTATCTCGGCTTAGGCATTCAAGCGCCGAAAACAAGCTGGGGGCTGATGCTGAGCAACGCGCAGGAGTTTATGCTTGTTGATCCGCTGCAGGCCGTCTACCCGGGCCTTTGCATTCTTCTGGTTGTGCTAGCCGTGAATTTTATAGGTGACGGCATTCAAGACTCCCTGAACCCGCGGCAGAAAATGTCCGAGAGGAGGATTGACAGATGGCGGAAAAGCTTCTTGAAATCGAAAATTTAACGGCCGGATTTCTGACGGTGGGCGGTACGGTTAAAGCAACCGAGCATCTGTCCATCTCCATTGAAAAAGGGAAAACCGTCTGTCTGGTTGGAGAATCGGGCAGCGGCAAAAGCGTCACTTCATTGGCCGTCATGCGGCTGATTGATTATAACGGCGGCGCGATTCTGGAAGGGAGCATCAAATTTCAAGGCGAGGATCTGGCGAAAAAGAGCCAGGATGAAATGATCCGGATTCGCGGCAACAAAATCGCGATGATTTTCCAGGATCCGATGTCCTCTCTCAATCCTGTCTATACCATAGGGGATCAGATCGCCGAGAGCATTATGCTTCACCGGAAAAAAGGGAAGAAGGAAGCCCGTAAAATGGCGGTTGACATGCTGCGATTGGTGGGCATTCCGGCTCCGGAAATCCGGGTCAAGCAATATCCCCATGAGCTGTCCGGCGGGATGTGCCAGCGGGTTGTTATCGCGATAGCCCTAGCGTGCGATCCCAGCCTGCTTATCGCAGACGAGCCAACCACGGCACTGGACGTTACGGTACAGGCGCAAATTCTCGATCTGCTCCGCAGCCTGCAGAAGGAGCTTGGCATGTCCATTCTGCTCATTACGCATGACATGGGCGTGGCCGCCGAGATGGCAGACCGCATAGCGGTTATGTACGCCGGCATCATCGTGGAGGAGGGCAGCGCAAACGAAATATTCGCACGCCCTAGCCATCCTTATACGGAAGGCCTCCTGAAATCGGTGCCGGGCTTGGAAGGCGATCGCGGCGAAGAGTTGTATACGATACGGGGCAATATCCCCGGGTTAAGCCAGCTCCCTGAGGGCTGCCGCTTCCATCCCCGCTGCCCGTATGCGAAGGATATTTGCCGGGAGAAGGCACCAACGGCTATGGCCGTAACCGAGGATCATTACGCTTCCTGCTGGATGTATTCGGAGGAAGGCGGAGCCGCAGCATGGAAAAATGAATCGAAGCCCGAGGTGAGCCGATGAACGCGGAATACGTATTGGAGCTGCGTGGAGTGAAAAAATATTTCCCGATCCGGTCGGGTCTCCTGAACCGGGTAGTTGGCCAGGTCAAAGCGGTGGACGACGTGTCGCTGTCCATCCGCAAGGGAGAGACGTTTGGGCTTGTTGGCGAGTCGGGCTGCGGCAAATCAACGCTTGGCCGGGTTGTACTTAATCTACATAAGGCGACGGAAGGCGAGGTTAACTTCAACGGGACGGATGTCCAGAAGTTAGCAGGATCGGAGCTGCGCCGGCTGCGGAAGCAGATGCAGATTATTTTCCAGGATCCGTTCGGATCGCTGAACCCGCGGTTTCTGGTAAAGGATATTATCGGGGAACCGCTGCGGCTGCACGAAAGGATGACGGAGCGCGAGATCGACAAGCGTGTCGTTGAGCTGATGGAGCTTGTTGGCCTCGACGCTACTCGCCGCAACCGGTATCCGAACGAGTTCTCCGGCGGTCAGCGGCAGCGGATCGGTATCGCAAGGGCAATCGCTTTAAATCCCGAGTTTATTGTCGCGGACGAAGCGGTATCCGCCCTTGACGTATCGGTGCAATCGCAGGTTATTAACCTGCTGATGAAGCTTCAGCGCGAGCTGGGGTTAACCTTTCTTTTTATTGCCCATGGTCTTAACGTGGTGCGGCATATCTCCGACCGGGTAGGCGTTATGTATCTGGGAAAAATCGTCGAGATCGCGCCAACGGAGGAACTGTTCGCGAAACCGCTCCATCCGTATACGGCAGCTCTCTTATCGGCCATTCCAAGGCCGGACCCGACGCGGAAACGGGAGAGAATCGTGCTGCAAGGCGATGTGCCGTCGCCGGCTAACCCGCCGTCCGGCTGCCGTTTCCACCCGCGTTGCCCGGCGGCGAAAGCCAAATGCAGCGTGGAAGAACCGCTTCTGAAGGAGCGCGAGGATGGAAGGCAAATCGCCTGCCATTTCCCGCTGGATGAAGGTTTAGCTCAATAACGCAACAAAAGCCGGGCTGCTGCCCGGCTTTTATTGCGTCTGTTTATAAGTTTGCCTTATATAGTCAATAAATAATTTCCAATTTTCTATTGACAGATGATTGGGCGGACTGGTAATATTCATCCATAACCAACTAAACAGGTAGGAATAATATTATCTACCCGGACCACCGGATGCTAATCATTATTCGTCTGTCAATAAAAATAGGGGTGTGTTGACAATGAAGAGATTAGCTATTATCCGCTCGTTCGTACTTATTCTTACTTTTACGCTGGCCCTCGCAGCATGCGGCAATAACTCCAACTCCAATTCGAATTCCTCGAGCAGTGGAAATAAAGAAACTCCTGCAGCATCCAATGCGGGCACTGCATCGGAAGCTCCAACCGAAAAACCTAAAGATGTTGAACTCCTGAACGTATCTTACGATCCAACCCGTGAGCTGTACGTTAAATATAACGAAGCATTCTCGAAATATTGGCTGGACAAAACAGGCCAAAAGGTTACCGTTAAGCAATCCCACGGCGGCTCCGGCAAACAAGCGCGTGCCGTTATCGATGGTCTGGAAGCAGACGTTGTAACGCTGGCGCTAGGTTACGACATTGACGCACTGGTAGAACCGGGCCTGATCAAACCCGACTGGCAGACAAAATTCGAACATAACAGCGCACCTTACACGTCCACCATCGTATTCCTTGTGCGCAAAGGCAATCCAAAAGGCATTAAGGACTGGAACGACCTGATCAAGGATGGCGTTGAAGTGATTACACCAAGTCCGAAAACTTCGGGCGGTGCGCGCTGGAACTATCTCGCGGCTTGGGGTTACGCGCTCAAACAAAACAATAACGATGAAGCGAAAGCGCAAGAATTCGTACAACAATTGTATAAACATGTTCCTGTACTTGATTCCGGCGCACGCGGCGCTACCACAACGTTCGTAGAAAAAGGCATTGGCGACGTATTGCTTGCTTGGGAGAATGAAGCTTACCTGTCCGTGAAAGAGCTTGGTCCGGATAAATTCGATATCGTATATCCTTCGCTCAGCATTAAAGCGGAGCCTCCCGTTGCCGTCGTTGACAAAGTGGTAGACAAACGCGGCACGCGTGACGTAGCTACGGCTTACCTGCAATACCTGTACTCCGACGAAGGCCAAGAAATTGCGGCGCAAAACTACTACCGTCCAATCAACGAAACGGTTGCAGCGAAATACAAAGACCAATTCAAAGATCTTGAACTGATTACCATCGATGACTTCGGCGGCTGGAAGACGGCTCAAGAGAAACACTTTAACGATGGCGGCATCTTCGACAAGATTTACACGCCAGGCTCGAAATAATGATGGTGACCACAGATGAACGGAGCTGACTTCACATGAAAGGTTCCAAAAGGAAGTCCAAAAACGTATTGCCGGGCTTTGGCTTGTCGATGGGCTTCACGATCGCTTACCTCAGCTTGATCGTTCTTATCCCTCTCGCCGGTGTGTTTGTGAAAACAACCGGCCTGAGCTGGAACGAATTCTGGGCGATTATTACGAATCCAAGGGTAATCGCTTCTTATCGGATCAGCTTTACGACATCGTTTTTCGCCGCGCTGACCAATCTTGTATTCGGGCTGCTAGTAGCCTGGGTACTTGTCCGATACCGGTTCCCGGGTAAAAAGATTATCGACAGCCTCGTCGATTTGCCGTTCGCTCTTCCGACGGCGGTAGCAGGCATTTCGTTGACTGCGATTTATGCCCCAAATGGCTGGGTAGGCTCGATTCTCGCGCCGCTGGGGATAAAGGTTGCTTATACGCAGCTTGGCATTACGATTGCACTCATTTTTATCGGAATTCCTTTTGTGGTCCGTACCGTGCAGCCTGTCTTGCAGGACTTCGAAAAAGAAACCGAAGAAGCGGCGGTTATGCTTGGCGCATACCGGCTGCGCACGTTCTGGAAGGTTATCCTGCCGGAGCTGATGCCGGCGCTATTAACCGGGTTCGCGCTGGCCTTCGCTCGGGGAATCGGGGAATATGGCTCCGTCGTGTTTATCTCGGGCAATATGCCGATGAGGACGGAAATCGCTCCTCTCCTTATTATGTCGAAGCTGGAACAATTCGATTACGAAGGCGCAACGGCGATTGCGCTGGTTATGCTTATTGTCTCCTTCCTGCTGCTGCTGCTTATCAACTTTATGCAATGGCGGATTAACCGCCGTACGATAGCGGACTAAGGGGAGGAAAAACAATGGCTGGAGCAGTTACCGCGCATTTGTCTCAAGAAGCGTCCAAAAGACCGAAGCATATTACCGAATCGGCTGGCGTAAAATGGACTTTAATCAGTATCGCCATGTTATTTCTAGGGCTGGCCGTAGCGATGCCTCTTATCTCGGTGTTTGTCGAAGCCTTCAAAAAGGGCTTTGATGTGTACAAAGCGGCAATCACCGACCCGGATGCTTTATCCGCATTGCGATTAACTTTATTGGTTGCTCTGATTGCCGTACCGCTAAACGCTGTGTTTGGGATAGCGGCTGCATGGGCGATCAGCAAGTTCCGCTTCAAAGGCAAGAACCTTCTTATTACGTTAATCGATCTACCGTTTGCGGTATCACCTGTCATTTCAGGAATGATTTATATTTTACTGTTTGGTGCGCAGGGCTTTCTTGGTCCTTGGCTCGACGAGCATGATATTAAGATCGTTTTTGCTCTTCCGGGCATTGTACTGGCTACCATTTTCGTTACCGTTCCGTTCGTAGCCCGCGAGTTAATTCCGCTCATGCAGGCGCAAGGCGTACAGGAAGAGGAAGCGGCTGCAAGCCTTGGGGCAAAAGGCTTGCAGATCTTCTGGCGCATCACGCTTCCGAATATCAAGTGGGGCTTGCTGTACGGCATTATTCTCTCGAACGCCCGGGCGATGGGGGAGTTTGGCGCCGTATCCGTCGTATCCGGCCATATTCGGGGGGAGACAAATACGCTGCCGCTCCATATTGAAATTCTGTATAACGAATACCGGTTCTCGGCTTCCTTTGCCGTAGCTTCCCTGCTTGTTATGCTGGCCGTTCTGACTCTGCTCGTGAAAGCCTTGTTCGAATGGAAAACGAATCAAAACGCATCGCGCGAAAAGGTTGATTAAAATTTTTTTAAACCTAATACCGAGTAAATCGGTTGATTATGGAGGGGTTAATAATGGCAAAACCGTTGGAAGTAGATCAATTGTGGTTGGACCGTATTCTTGAGCAAGTTAATGGGCTGCAGTATGGTTCTGTCAATATTACCGTACATGATGGACGTATTGTTCAAATCGACCGTACCGAACGTACACGTTACGATCAACCTTCCCATAAGCAGGCGCAGCCGGAGCAAAAGGCAGCTAACGGCGATAACCTTCGCGCCGTTGCCCAATGATAATAAAGCGAAAAAAGCTCCGTACCGGATATCCGGTACGGAGCTTTTCTTGTTTGTGGTTACGAAATGACGAATTTAATGATGACGGCTGCAGCAAAAATGACGGTCATAAAGCCCAGCATTCCGCCAAAGCCTGTCATAACGTCCATCAAGTCGTGGCGCGGTTCTTCATTCACATGTTCGCGCGGATCACGTACATTTTCCATTAGTGGATTACGCCTCCCTTGAAGACCATTCAAGCTTATAATAGTATACCCAACTTTACGAATAATTGTAAAGCAATTCATTGACAATTATAAAGCGAAACATGCGTTCGATATGCTAATATAAAGGAATAGATAAACAGCGCGAAGCTTATGCTTACGAAGTAAGAATTACCACAAAATCGCCGATTCTCGGCCAATAGTATGGTAATTCTGAGTTTACGCTTACGAAGTAAGAATTACCACAATTGCCGATTCTCGGCCAATAGTATGGTAATTCTTTTTAGGAGGGACAAAATGGATCAGCAACAACAAAATACACCCGCCAGCAGGGCGGAAGCCGAAGAGCTAATCCGCAACAAATTAGCGCTGCTTCCAGACCAGCCCGGCTGTTATTTAATGAAGAACGGGGAAGGCACCATTATATATGTAGGCAAAGCGAAGGTGTTGAAAAATCGCGTCCGCTCCTACTTCAACGGAAGCCATAACGGAAAAACGCAGCGGCTCGTATCGGAAATCCGCGACTTTGACTATATTATTACCTCGAGCAATATGGAAGCACTCATTCTCGAATGCAATCTGATCAAGCAATATCATCCAAGATACAATGTTCTTCTGAAGGACGACAAAACTTTTCCGTATATTAAGATTACGAACGAAAAACACCCGCGCCTTGAGGTTACGCGGCGTGTCGTGAAGGATAAAGGCAAATATTTCGGACCGTACCCGAATGCCTTCGCGGCTCAGCAAACCAAGAAGCTGCTGGACCGGCTTTATCCGCTGCGCAAATGCGGAACGCTGCCTGATAAAGTATGCTTGTACTATCATATCGGCCAATGTATTGCCCCTTGCGAGTACGATGTGGAGCAGGGCCAATACGATGCGATGATTCAGGAAATTACCAAGTTCCTTAACGGCGGCCATGATGCCGTAAAAGCGGAAATTCAGCGTAAAATGGAAGCTGCCGCCGAAGAGCTTAATTTCGAGCGTGCCAAGGAATACCGCGATCAGATCATCAGCATCGATGCGGTTATCGAGAAGCAGAAGATTACGATGAATGATGCCCTAGACCGCGACATCTTCGGCTACGCGGTAGAGAAGGGCTGGATGTGCGTGCAGATTCTGTACATGCGCCAGGGAAAAATGATTGAACGGCGCGGCACAACATTCCCTTATTATGGGGAAGAATACGATGACTTTATGACATTCGTTACCCAATATTACAGCGATAACCCGGCATTGCCGAAGCAGATTTTGCTGCCGCTCCCGGCCGATGAGGAAGAAGGGACGGCGGAGTCGTCCACGGCTGCCGATGAGTTCGCAACGATGCTGCATAACTGGCTGAAGGTGAAGGTGCTGATGCCGCAGCGCGGACGGAAAAGCGAAGCCGTATCCATGGCTATCGATAATGCCAAGATTGCGCTGGCGGATAAATTCCGCCTGATCGAGCGGGACGAAGAGAGAAGCGTCCGCGCTTCGGAAGGACTAGCCGAATGGCTTGGACTGCCCGAGGTCCGGCGAATCGAGGCGTTCGATAACTCGAATATCCAAGGCACAAATCCGGTCTCGGCGATGGTTGTCTTTACGGATGGCAAGCCGGACAGGAAAGAGTACCGCAAGTATAAGGTGAAAACCGTTGTTGGCGCGGATGATTACGAAACGATGCGCGAGGTTGTGCGGCGCCGTTACGAAAGAATGCTGAAGGAGCAGCAGACTCCTCCGGATTTAATCGTAGTCGACGGTGGCAAGGGACAAATCTCCGCAGCACTGGATATTTTGCAAAATGAGCTGGGGCTTTATATTCCGGTATGCGGACTTGTGAAGGATGCAAAGCATAAGACGGCCCAATTGATGACCGGTGATCCGCCGGAAGTCGTGCCGCTGCCCCGCGACAGCCAGGAATTTTATCTGCTGCAGCGGATTCAGGATGAAGTCCACCGGTTTGCGATTTCTTTCCACCGCGAACAGCGCGGCAAATCTATGATCGCTTCCCAGCTGGATGCGATTCCGGGAATCGGAGAGAAGCGCCGCAAGCTGCTGCTTAAGCATTTTGGCTCGATTAAGAAGATAAGGGAAGCTTCAATCGAGGACTTCAAGCCTCTGTCTATTGGCGAGAAGCTGGCTTCGCAAATTTTAGCTTCGTTAAATGAAGAAGAAAAGGAATGAGGCAACCTCATTCCTTTTTATATTACTTGCCTTTATTTTTTTATTTGCCTTTGCGACCGCCTGGTTTGCCGCTTTTATTGCCTTTGCTACCACCGGATTTGCCGCTTTTATTGCCTTTGCTGCCGCCTGATTTGCCGCTTTTATTGCCTTTGCTGCCGCCTGATTTGCCGCTTTTATTGCCTTTGCTACCACCGGATTTGCTGCTTTTATTGCCTTTGCTGCCGCCTGATTTGCCGCTTTTATTGCCTTTGCTGCCACCGGGTTTACCGCTTTTATTGCCTTTGCTGCCACCTGATTTTTTATTAGCTCCAGCTTTGTTAGCTCCTGCACTTCTGCCGCCGGGACTTTGATTGCCGCCAGGACTTTGATTGCCGCCGGGACTTTGATTGCCGCCAGGACTTTGATTGCCGCCAGGACTTTGGTTGCCGCCAGGACTTTGGTTGCCTCCGGGACTTTGGTTGCCGCCAGGACTTTGGTTGCCGCCGGGACTTTGGTTGCCTCCGGGACTTTGGTTGCCACCCGAGCTATGGTTTTTTGGCAATTCTATCACTCCTCATGAACGTAATACTAGATTATATGAAGGTTGCTAGAGTTGCTCTTGTACAGGAGTGGATAAACAAATGAAATAGTTTCTTGATTAATTTTCTTTACAAAGCGATGCTTGTAATTTTGTTCAACGGGACATAAACGAGGTAAGTCGTTTTGTAGTTGAAAGCAGAGAAAGTAGCATGCCCATTC
Organism: Paenibacillus glycanilyticus; assembly: GCF_051200795.1. Lineage (NCBI taxonomy): Bacteria > Bacillati > Bacillota > Bacilli > Caryophanales > Paenibacillaceae > Paenibacillus > Paenibacillus glycanilyticus. Next base: position 5,218,285 of record NZ_CP195155.1, on the reverse strand, counting down.
TTAAAGCCAGCCCATTTCGCTTTATCCAGATCCTTTCCGTTATCCAGCGTAACGCGATGAATAACTTGTCCGAGCGACAGCTTGCTAAGGATGCCATAAGCATATTCAGCATAGCTTTTTCCGCTTGATTTTTCTTCCTTGTTGTACGGAATTACCGAATTGTCGCTATAGCCCGAAGATTTGTGCTCGTATTTGCGGCCATTTGATTTGTGTTCGCATTTGCAGCCATTTGATTTGTGTGAATAGCCGTCCGATTTTTTGCTGGAAGACTTGTGTTGGCAGCAGCAATTTTTCTTGCCGCCTGATTTGTTCTTTTTCCCGGACGATTTGTGATGGCCGCTTGACTTTTTGCATGACGACTGTTTCTCATAGCTTTTATTGCATGAGCTCTGTTTGCGGTCATAGCCGCTGATTCTTGCAATCAATCCTATCACACTCCATATGTTGGTTTAATAGATTATATTAAGTTGGACAGGATTTCTCTTGGACAAAGTGACCGTTTCTATTAAATGGGCGGTGTAGAGTGCCGTTATTGCGAAAAAAGGAATGTATCTTCGAAGAGATACATTCCTTTTTTTATAAGGAGTCCTTTCAGACCCGTATTGGAGTGCGCCGTTTATGCCAGGATTTGATAACCCAAGCGATAATAACAGGCAGAATAGCATAGATAAGGGCTGCGGTAATATTAACGCCTCCTCCAACGCTGACCAGCTCGAAGCTCATAATAAGGCTGTCCAGAATTGCGTGGGTGAACACGGCCGTTATAAAGCCATAGCGGAGGAAAATAAGACAAAATACCGTTCCCAGAATAACAAGCTCCACGATACGCGTATAGAACGGGAAGATCGGATAGCCGACATGTCCCAGCGCCCACATGATCGTGGGAATAAGCGTAGCGATAAACGTATTTTTGAACCATTTTTTGAATAAAGCAATGCCGAACAACCGGAATATCGCTTCTTCGGATATGGCAGCGCACCAGGCCATCATCGGCATAAGCCATAGCATATCCGTATTGTAAGGCGACTGCGTAGCATCGCTGGTTGCCCAGGAGCCTGCAAGAAACTTCATGGCGACCATAATGATCGCTTGCGCGCCAAGGATAATCGCTGCAAAAAGATAGGAGAGGCCAACGCTGCGCCATACATGCTCGCCATAGCCTCGCTCGCGGAATCCCGGCCATAAGGGGCGTTTTTGCGAGCGCCACATCCCGTCACCGGCGACTAAGGCGAAGTAAACGGCGAGGCCAACCGGAATGAGCAGCACGACCGTAATCAAAACGGTAGCCTTCATCTCGGCATCCGACCGGCTCTGCTCGCCAAAGGTTGCCATGATGCCATCAAGAACGTTCAGATTGTTATAGATGTAGAATACGATAAACACCAAGCTGATAAATATCCCGCGTTTAAAGGTCGTGTGTCCCCTGTAAAGAATCGCGTAAATAAGCGATAAAACGAGGGAGATGAAGCACATGTACGCCAGGCTGACAACAGACAGCGCGCTGCCCGTCTTTTTCTGGCCTTCCACGTAAGAGACGTAATCCGCCGGTGCTTGGAAAGCTGGCTTGTACCTGGTGATCACTGCTTTATCATCAACAAGACCTACTCCGATAATCAGCTCAAGTGAAGCGTCACCAAGCGTATAACCGGTAGGGTGAAGCACGGCGTCTCCTTGGTCATCGATGTACAGGCTGTCCAATTCTTCCGGCCGGAACCCTTTCGTTTCGGCAAAAGCCTTCGCTGACGTTTGAACCGATTGAGCATTGCCGGAAGATTGACCGCCAAGCCAATGCCAGCCTGTAATACTGCCGTTAGTCATATGGACGTAGACATAAGCTTTTGTGCCGTCCTCCAGATCCAGATTGACCTGGAACGTATCGGTCGGGAACTTGGCGTCATATTTATCTTCGAACTTGCCCAGCAGCTCTTCCTTGGAGAAATAACCGTTTGCCAGACTGTCGGTCTGATAAATCGTATGGGCGGTTACGGCTGCTTTGCCGAACTGTTCCCGGACGAACTTTTTCGCGGTCGACTCGGCTTCGCTTTTTGCAATAACCTTAGGAGTTGAGCTTGAGAACAGTTGGTCCCCGGCTGCAGGGCCGAACTGGGTAAAGATGAAAATAATTGCGCCTGCGACAGCAGCCCACAGGAATCTTTTCCAATCATGAGGAGCGATGGAAGGGATCATACAAAACCTCCATTTCGAATTCAGACGATGCTTCGCTACAGTAACAATACCATTATTAACCTCATTTATCCAATGCGGGCGAAAGTAGAGGATGCAAACGGAAAGCGGTGAAATAAGGACTTGCAGCCAGCAAGCAGCCAATTGTTCTGTAGGATTGCCCGTTTTTGAACGAATTCCGCTTAATTATCGCTTAGGCTCATTTTGATCGTTTCCGCAGTTTGGGCGTATAATCGTTACGTCATATTAATCGAATCGTATCAGCCGAATTTCGTTTTTGAAAACGGGGGAACCAAACCGCTGTCCGGAGCAATCCGCCAGCATGGGGTGAATTTCGAGCATTCCGCTTGAATAGGGCTGCCTTTCCAGGCCCGAATCCGTCAGCTAACCTCGTAGGCTGCGTGGAACAGGACTCATTTGCATGGGAGTTCCCGTGCTTTTTTTTATGCCCAAATGTTGAAAGATCTATTAAAAGGAGAGAAGAATGGCCAAATATCTCAATATCCTGAAATGGTCGCCGCCAAGGATTCTGGTCTTTGGTTTTGCCATGATTATCGTGATTGGAGCCGTGCTGCTGTCAATGCCCTTCTCCTCAAGCGATGGCTCGCGCCTGCCCTTTATCGATGCGTTGTTCACGGCAACCTCGGCGACCTGCGTGACCGGACTTGTTGTCGTCGATACGGGTACATACTTCTCTACCTTTGGCAAAATCATCATCCTCTCTCTTATCCAACTTGGCGGATTAGGCTTTATGACCATGGCCACGCTGATTGCGCTGGTGCTGCGCAAGAGGATTTCGCTTAAGGAACGGCTCATTCTGCAGGAAGCGATGAACCAGACGAGTATGGAGGGTATCGTCAGACTAATCCGCAGAGTGATCTTCTACTCTTTAACGATAGAGCTGGTTGGCGCTGTTCTGTTTGCCGTCCGATTCGCCTTTGACATGCCGTTTGGGAGAGCGGTATGGTTTGGGCTCTTTCATTCGATATCCTTCTTCAACAACGCAGGCTTTGATATCTTCGGCCATTTCCGCAGCTTAACGATGTACGTAGGGGACCCGCTCGTTAATATCGTGTCGATGCTGCTCATTATTTTTGGCGGATTAGGTTTTGTGGTAATGGCGGATTTGCTGGAGTTCCGGAAAAACAAAAGACTGTCGCTGCACAGCAAGGTTGTTCTCTCGACAACCGGCATCCTGATTGCCGCTGGCGCTGTTGTTATTTTCGTTTTCGAGTTTTCGAACAGCAATACGCTTGGTTCCCTCAATTGGGGCGAAAAGATTCTGGCTTCCTTCTTCCAGTCCGTTACGCCTAGAACGGCGGGGGCCAACACGCTGGATTATACCCAGCTTCGGCAGGCGACCGTCTTTTTCACCGTTATTCTGATGTTTATCGGCGCTTCGCCGGGCTCTACAGGCGGGGGAATCAAGACGACAACCTTTACCACGATGGTCGGGGCGGTTATCGCGATGATCCGCGGGCGGGAAGATATCGTTCTTTTCCATTACCGGCTTGGGAAGGACCGGATCTTCAAGGCGCTGACGATTACGATGCTGTCGCTCACGCTGGTCCTATTGGTAACGATGCTGCTGTCCACGACGGAAGACCAGCAGTTCCTGAAAATTTTATTCGAAACAACGTCGGCGTTTGGCACCGTTGGCCTAACGACGGGCATTACGCCTGAGCTGACGTTCTTCGGCAAAATAGTCATTGCGGTAACGATGTTCGCCGGACGGCTTGGTCCGCTGACGCTTGCTTACGCGCTAGGGCCAAAAACAGAGAAAGAGCTGTACCGGTATCCGGAAGGCAAAATTACGATTGGATAGGGGAATAGAGAGCAAGAATGAAGAACAATCAATTCGTGATCGTAGGCTTGGGGAGGTTCGGCTCCAGTCTTGGAAGAGAGCTTATTAAGCTGGGCTATGAGGTGCTTGGAATCGACCGGGATGAGGAAGCCGTTCAGGAGATGAGCAATGTGCTGACCTATACGGTGTCGGCGGATTGCACGGACGAAGAGACGCTGCGATCACTAGGCGTTCGTAATTTTGACTGCGGAGTCGTGGCGATTGGCGATGACATTCAGGCCAGCATACTGACGACTATATTATTGAAGGATTTGGGCGTGAAGCGGGTAGTAGCTAAAGCGATGAGCGAGCTGCACGGACGCGTGCTGGAGAAAATTGGCGTTGACCGCGTTATTTATCCGGAGCGGGATATGGGCATCCGGGTTGCCCATCAGCTTGTCTCCCCGAATCTGCTTGATTATATCGAGCTGTCGAAGGAGTATACCATTGCCGAGCTTTCGGTGCCGAAATGCCTGAACGGCAAGTCGCTTCAAGACATGAATTTGCGCGCCCGGTTCGGATGCAGCATCGTAGCCATTAACAAGCCTTCCGGTATTATAATTGCTCCTACGGCGACGGATGTGGTGACGGAAAAGGACGTTATGGTCGTGATCGGAACAAACGACCAGATTGAACAGTTTGAAGAAACCATAATCAGGTGATGATAAGGACAGTGGGCGCCGTTAGCGTTCATTGTCCTTTTGTTTGCTCGCTGCTGAGGTGGGGAATGGATGGGGCGGGATGGCTCGGCGGGACGGGGTATCTCTTCCGGCCGCTGTTGTCATTCCTTTGCTCTGAACAGGTTTACATAGGGGTAGCAAAGGAAGTGACAAAGGCGAACGCTGCGCTCCTCCAGAGATACCCCTTTCCCGCCTCGCGCCGCACCCATCCATTCCCCCTGCGAGGGAATGAAAAAGGACAGTGAAGCGCTAAAAAGCGCTACCACTGTCCTCCCTTGCGGGAGCGAGAAGAGCGGAGAGCTCAAAGGCTAACAGCATAAAGGCGAAAAGCATAAGAGCGAAAGACACAAGAGCGAAAGACACAAGAGCGAAACCTACTGACCTAACTCCGAGATCCAACGCCGGACCGCCGGATGAAGATCGGAAGGGTCATTGTGGATGAGACAAGTCGTTCGCTTGGTCTCTTCCAGCTCGCGGATGGGGACAACGACAAGCTCGTTGTCGGCGAGTAACTGCTTGCGCATATAGGAATGCGGGAGCAGGGTTGCCGCTCGGCACGTATGAAGAAGACGGACGATAGCCTCGAAGGAGTCGATCTCCATCCGGACATCCGGCTGAAGATGGTATTTGGCGAATACTTCGTCGGTCAGCTTGCGGTACCATGTGCCTTTGGAGAACAAAATCATGGGCAGCCCGTTTAAATCTTCTATTGAAAGAGGCTCCTCATGCGTTACGGTTACGCTGGTCGGGATAACGAGCAGCAGATGATCGTCAAACAGCGGCACGCAGTGAAGCTGGGAATCTTCAATCATGGAAGCAACGATGGCGATATCCGCTTTGTTGTCGCGGACAAGCGTGACAATCTCGTGGGTTTTGCCGGTTACGGCCTTGATATCGAATTCCGGATGACTGGCGTTTAACGTCTTTATGAAATCGGGTAATGTGGTTTGAAGCGTCGTTAAGCTTGCCCCAATTGTGATGGAGGTTCGTCCCGCAGCGGTGTACTCGGCAACGGAATCCATGTAACGACGGTGCAGCTTGCGGAGGTTCACGGCATACTCGTAAGTCAATTGACCGACGCGGGTCAGCTCAAGCCGCTTGCCAACGCGTTCGAACAGCTTGGCGCCTATCTCTTCTTCAAGCTTTGCTATTTTGCGGGACAAGGCCGGCTGGGATAAATTAAGCAGGCTAGCCGCTTTATTCATGCTGGAATGTTCCACGATGGCAGCAAACATATGAAATTCTTCGATCATTTTGGTCTCCCCGATCGCTTATGTGAATTGGTTATAATAAATTATAATAAATATGCAATTCCATTATAAGCTCAAAAGGAGTAGGATTAAAAGGGTGGCATACACGGAACGTTCACAATTTGAATAACGCCCAAGAAGTGAAGGTAAGCTTCTAATTTTAATCCTGGTACTTTGCGGGGACCCCATTGCAATAAAAGTCGGGAAATGAAACTTTCGCAAATGGTGTCGACTTTTGTTGACGGACTTAAAAGCCGGGGGTACAATGTAGAATGGTTTGTCAACAGCAAAAAATGTCATGGAGCGACCACAGTCTGGAAAGGAGAAGTATTAATGAAAGGAAATTCGTACTACTGGCGCAAGCTGCACTCTCTGCTTGGGGTGATTCCGCTGGGTGGATTTATCATCGTGCATGCCCTGGCCAATTTTCAGGCGTATGAGCGTGGGCCGGAAGGCTTCACCAGAGCGGTTAATTTTATTAACGGCCTGCCTATCGTAACGCTGCTCGAAATCTTCGGTATCTATCTGCCGATTTTGTTCCACGGTGTTTACGGTTTGTATATGGCTTATCAATCGAACCTCAACTCGGGACGTTTCAAATATGAGCGTAACTGGGCATTTACGTTGCAGCGTATTACAGGGGTAATCACGTTTATCTTTATTATCTGGCACGTGTTCGAGACTCGCGTGCAGGTAGCGCTTGGCAATGTAACGCATGAAGAGCTTGGCTCGACTATGCATAATATTGCAACCAGCCCTGCTTTGTTCATTCTGTACCTCATCGGTATTCTCGCTGCCGTATTCCACTTCAGCAACGGCCTCTGGGCGTTCCTGATCAGCTGGGGTATTACGGTATCTCCGAAAGCTCAACGGGTTTCGGCGAATATCTGCATGGTAATCTTTGTGCTTGTAGCTGCGCTGTTCATCCTGTCCCTCGTAGCGTTTATGGGCGACGAGTTCAAGGAAACGGCAAGTGCCGCATTGGCATTGACCAATATCGGTTAGTAGTATTTAGACAAGGAGCGAAACGTTATGGCTAAAAATAAAATTATCGTCGTTGGCGGCGGTCTTGCGGGCCTTATGGCAACCGTTAAAGCGGCGGAAGCGGGCGTGCATGTGGATCTGTTCTCCCTCGTGCCGGTGAAACGTTCCCATTCCGTTTGCGCGCAAGGCGGCATTAACGGCGCTGTAAATACAAAAGGTGAAGGCGACTCCCCTTGGGAGCATTTTGACGATACCGTATATGGCGGCGACTTCCTCGCGAATCAGCCTCCGGTAAAAGCAATGTGCGAAGCCGCACCTGGCATTATCCACTTGATGGACCGCATGGGCGTTATGTTCTCCCGTACGCCAGAGGGTCTGCTTGACTTCCGTCGTTTCGGCGGCACGCAATATCACCGTACGGCATTCGCGGGCGCAACAACCGGCCAACAGCTGCTGTACGCATTGGATGAGCAAGTTCGCCGCTGGGAAGCAGCCGGTCTCGTAACGAAATACGAGCATTGGGAATTCCTTGGCGCCGTACTGGACGACGAAGGCATCTGCCGCGGTGTTTCGGCACAAAGCCTGCGTACGATGGAAGTACATACTTTCGTCGGCGACGCCGTTATTCTCGCATCCGGCGGTCCTGGTATCATTTTCGGTAAAACAACGAACTCCGTTATCAATACAGGTACTGCCGCATCTGCTGTATACCAGCAAGGCGTACATTACGCAAACGGCGAATTTATCCAAATCCATCCAACGGCTATTCCCGGCGACGACAAGCTGCGCCTGATGTCCGAATCGGCACGCGGCGAAGGCGGCCGGATCTGGACGTACAAAGACGGTAAGCCTTGGTACTTCCTTGAAGAGAAATATCCGGCGTACGGCAACCTTGTTCCGCGCGATATCGCAACACGCGAAATTTTCAGCGTCTGCGTTGACGAGAAGCTTGGCATCAACGGCGAGAACATGGTTTACCTTGACCTGTCGCATAAAGATCCGAAGGAGCTTGACGTTAAGCTTGGCGGCATCATCGAGATTTACGAGAAGTTCATGGGCGACGACCCGCGTAAAATCCCAATGAAAATCTTCCCTGCGGTTCACTATTCGATGGGCGGCATGTGGGTTGACTACAACCAAATGACGAACATCCCTGGTCTGTTCGCGGCAGGCGAATGCGAATACCAATACCACGGCGCGAACCGTCTCGGCGCAAACTCGCTCCTGTCCGCTATCTTCGGCGGTATGGTTGCCGGTCCTAAAGCCGTTGAATACATCAAAGGCCTTAAGAAATCGTCCGAAGACGTTTCCTCTTCGGTATTCGACCGCGAGAAGAAACGCCACGAAGACAAGTACAACAAGATCCTCGGCATGAACGGTACCGAGAATGCTTACGTTATCCACAAAGAGCTTGGCGAGTGGATGACCAACAACATGACGGTTGTACGCTTCAATGACAAGCTGCAGCAAACGATCGATAAGATCAAAGAGCTGAAGCAGCGTTACCAAAACATCAACATCAACGACTCGCTCAAATGGAATAACTCCAGCGTAGCGTTCACGCGCCAGCTGTGGAATATGCTTGAGCTGTCCGAAGCGATGACTCTGGGTGCTTTGCTCCGTGACGAAAGCCGCGGCGCGCATTACAAGCCGGACTTCCCGGACCGTAATGACGAGGACTTCCTCAAAACAACAAAAGCAACCTGGACGCCTGAGGGTCCGCAAATCTCGTATGAGGATGTTGATACTTCCCTCATCAAACCGCGTAAACGCGACTATACAGCCAACAAGAAGAAAGGAGAATAACAATGGCTCAAACGACAGCAACGAAAACCGTAAAATTCGTTATTACCCGTCAAGACGGTCCGGACTCCGCACCTTATACCGAAGAGTTTGAGATTCCTTACCGCGCCAACATGAACGTCATCAGCGGCTTGATGGAAATTCAGCGTAATCCGAAAAAATCGGATGGCGGAAACACGGCTCCGGTATGCTGGGAATCCAACTGCCTTGAGGAAGTGTGTGGTGCCTGCTCGATGGTTATCAACGGCAAGCCTCGTCAGGCCTGCAGCGCGCTGATCGATAAGCTGGAGCAGCCGATTCGCCTCGAGCCGATGCGCACATTCCCTGTCGTGCGTGACCTTGTTATTAACCGCGAGCGCATGTTCAACGCGCTGAAACGGGTTAAAGCATGGATTCCGATCGACGGTACGTATGATCTGGGCCCTGGCCCTCGTCTGGCTGAAGAGAAGCGCCAATGGGCATACGAGCTGTCCAAGTGCATGACTTGCGGCGTTTGTATGGAAGCCTGCCCGAACGTTAACGATCGCAACAGCTTTATCGGCCCGCAAGCGATCTCCCAGGTCCGCCTCTTCAACGTTCACCCTACGGGTGAAATGAACAAGGCTGAACGTCTGGAGACGTTGATGGAAGACGGCGGTATCGAAGGCTGCGGTAACTCGCAAAACTGCGTGCGTTCGTGCCCGAAAGGCATTCCGCTTACGACTTCGATCGCTGCGATCAACCGCGATACGACCAAACAATTGTTCAAAAAATGGCTTGGCTAAGAAGGACGCCCTCCGCAGCAGCGGGGGGCTTTTTCTTGCTCTTATTTGATAATGATAACTATTATCAATAATAGTAATGGAGTTGGCGATGAAAGTCAACTCATGCAAAAAAGCTGCGCCGGACAGGATAGGGATATCCTTAGTCCGGCACAGCTTTTTTGTTGTACAGCTTTACATCCAATGCTCGCCCCAGCTTTGAATCGATTCGATTACGGGTTGGAGCTCGCGACCCTTCGGCGTTAACTCATATTCGATTCGAACAGGCATTTCAGGATAGACAGTTCGTTTCACGATGCTTTGACTCTCTAGTTCCTTCATCCGATCCGTTAACATTTTGTCGCTCATCTCGGGGATCTGCTCTTTAATTTCCTTGAACCGTTTAGGTCCGCCAAGCATAACCCGGATGATAAGCCCTGTCCATTTCTTACCAAGAATGTCGGCCGCAGCTTCATACTTTGGGCACATAGTTGAATAATCCAACGCGATCACCCCTTTTTCTACCTATATTGTAGCATATGTTCTAAGGAAAAGTAAGTTCGTTAGCATAGCCAAATTTGGGTATTCGCTAATTTTTATTTATATACTTGACTAAAGTAAGTAACATACATTATGATAAGTGCATCAAAGAGAGCGGCCGCTCAACAAACGAGAAGAGATAAAGGGAGAGGTACTATTATGATGGATACAGGATTATTGATTATACGGGTTATTATTGGTTTGTTGATGATCGGACACGGCGCGCAGAAGCTGTTTGGCTGGTTCGGCGGATACGGTCTGAAAGGTACTGGCGGATGGCTTGAATCGATCGGAATGAAGCCAGGCGTATTGATGGCAGCCGGTGCAGGTTTGTTCGAGGTATTGGGCGGCGTACTGTTCGGAGCGGGGCTTTGGGTGGAAGTGGGAGCGGCATTGCTCATTCTTACCATGATTGTTGCGATTGCGAAGGTGCATGGCGCTAACGGCCTTTGGGTTACTCAAAACGGTTACGAGTACAACCTGGTTCTGATTGCCGTTTTTCTTGGCGTAGCCTTCACGGGCGCCGGAGATTTCTCGATTGACGCATTGCTGAATTAAGGCAAATTAGAAAAAGCACCTCAGGGTTCTGCGCGGGCAGACTCCGGGGTGCTTTTGCTTTGTAAGGGATAACGGTCAAATCCGGATAATAATAAGCCCGGCGATCGTCAAAATAAAAGCGGCCCATTGGGCACGGTTCAGCTTTTCCTTGTAAACGAGTATGGAGCCAGCTGCGACAACAAGGCTGTTCGTCGCGAAGATTGGCGCAGCCAGATTGGAGGGGCCGGTCGCTAATGCAACGGCATACAGCTGAAGCCCGCCGTATGAGAATACGCCGGCTAGAAGTCCCAGCTTGAGGCCTGTTCGGAACGCTGCCGAGCTGCTCGCTTTGCGAAGAGGAATCGCAAACCAGATTAGAGATAAGGCGTAACCGATAAACAAAATGGGGGCACTGGATAGACCCAGCTCTTCGGTTACTTTTAATCCGGCATTGCGAAAGGTAAAGAACAAGATCGCAGCGGTTACATACAGGTACCATCGCGATTGCACGGAAGAGGGTGCCGATTGTTTTTTATACGAAATCAAAACCACGGCGGCAAGCAGCAATGCAATGCCCGTTGCTTCCGCATAATGCAGCTTCTCGCCGTAATACAATGTACCAAGCGCAATAACAAGCACGATATTCATGTTCGTAAGCGGGGACGTCAAGGCAGCGGGGCCATAGTCCAGCGCCTTCATAAATAAAGCATTGCCAAGAGCAGAGCCTGCTCCAATAATGATTCCGGCCAGCCATATCCGGTAATCGCTTAATTGATGAATCGTTCCTTCCACGGCTGCATGCATGCCAAAGCCCGCCGTTCCCGAGGCGTACAGCCCAAACAGCATGACCGAGACATTCCCCCGGCGCATTTGGCTTACCTTCATCCACCAGCCTGCCAGTCCAAACAGCAAGGCGCTGCCGACTGCGATTGCCAGCCACATCCGTTTGTCATCTCCTACCTGAATTTGTTACACAATTGAAATAGTTCTGTTACGGTACAAACATATTATTAGGCTATTATAATAAACAAGACCCCCTTTTAATATATCGATTTTGGACCTGTGAGCGCACAGGTCCACTTTTTTTGTCCGGAAACGGAAAATCACGAAACAAAAAAGGCTCTGCCAGTTGGCAAAGCCGGAATTTCATTTATTACAAAGGAACGATGATTTGCTGGCGCTTGCGGTAGAAGACCCACTGCGAGAAGCCGATTTCCTTCAAGCGCTTGCGCACTAGCTCGAAATCCTCGCCTATGCGGCTTGGTTTGTGAGCGTCGGAGCCAAACGTAACATTTACGCCAAAATGAAGCGCTCTCTCGAGAATCGCATCGGAAGGGTACCAGCCGCCAACATCCTTCGTGCCGCCCGACGTGTTGATTTCGATGGCAACGTCGCAGTTGGCGATAACGCGGAGCGTATCGTCGATAACGTCATTCGCCGGAATATCGGAGAAGGCAGGGTAATAGCCCTTCATCGCATCGATATGGCCCAATATGTCAAACATGCCGCTGCGGGCGGATTGCTGGATCAGCTCGTAATACGCCGTTTTTTCCGAAATCTGCTTCTCATCGGACAAGCCTTTCCAGCGGTTGCGGTTAAAGATGCTCACTCCGCTTACCTGATGGACCGAACCAATCAGGTAGTCAAACGGGATATTGCGGTAGGCATCCCGGTAAGTATCGGCATGCTGCGGGAAGAAATCCGACTCCATGCCAAGGAGTACTTCAATGCGGTCTTTATATTTCTCCTTGAGGCGCAGCACCTCGTCTACATAGCTCTGAAAATCGCTTCGGGCCATTGCGATACCGGGAAAAGGCTGGTCCTGCTTGCTTCCGAAATACGGCGAATGGTCGGAAATGCCAATGACCTCAAGGCCAGCGTCAAGCGCGGCAATGATGTAATCTTCGATCATGCCGTCGGCGTGGCCGCAACGTTCGTGATGAGTGTGCAAATCGAATTTCATGATGAGTTCCTCCTGAAAACGAAATGATTCGTAAGTTTGGTTTACTCGCTGCCAAGAAACGATTGCTCAGGCATGCCTTTTAAGTCGCTTAAAAACTGCTGCATGGCTGTATTTAAATATCTGCCGGATTTATAAACGACAGCTACCGGGTGCTCCGGCTCAAGCTCTGCCACTTTGATGATCTTCAGTGAGCCAAGCTTCAACTCATTGGCAATGGACAGTTTGGATACGACGGCAATGCCAAGATTTATTTCAACCATTCGTTTTACTTCTTCGCTGCTCGACAGCTCCATAATAATATTCGGCTGGATATTGTTCTTCTTGAAGATTTGATCCAGGAAGCGGCGGCCAAGCGTGTCGGGCGCAAGCATGATAAAGGGGAAGTCCTTGATCATATCTATCGTAGTATGTACTACTTGGCTTAATGGATGAGCGGGAGAAGCAACGAGGACAAAGGAATCGTAATAAAGAATGGATGTGTCCATGTTCGGATTTTTTTCCGAGATGTAAGTAATGCCCATATCGACGGAACCGTTCTCTACGCTGGCTAGAACTTGCGAGGACGGCATCGTGTGGATCGTCGTTTTGATCAGCGGATACTGGTCCTGGAAGTAAGATAACACCCGGGGCAATATTTGAATGGCCATGGATGAGGTTGTTCCAAGAACAATATGGCCTTGAGGTATCGCATTCAGATCGGACAGCTTCTGCTTTAATTCTTCAACAACCGCAAGTATTCTCTCCGCGTGCTCCAAAAAAACTTTTCCGTGGTCGGTCAGGGTAACGGGCTGATTGCGATCGATGAGAACTGTCTTGAACTCGTCCTCCAGCGTCTTGATTTGAGCAGAGACGGCCGGCTGTGTCAAATTCAGCAGCTCGCCGGCTTTGCGGAAGCTCATCGTCTTGGATATGGTGAGGAGCGTTTCAAGCTGGCTAATATTCAATTCAATTCCCCCTCGAACATGATCACTATATATTATAAAGCAAATGGATGATTACAGCAAAAAAGCGAGCAAGCTTCAAAAATTCTTAAGAAGATGTTTTCGAAGCATCATGGCCGCCAACGGTTAATGTTAATTTTTTGTAGGGCTATTCATTTTTAAAGGAATAAATGGGGGACCGTCGAACTATTGCTGAAGTATGGCCAATACCTAAAACGGGGGGCGTTTGTTCTGGATCATAGAGCATTGCGTGGCTGGAAAATGTACGACTGGGCAAACTCCGCCTTTGCCACTACGATGATGGCAACGGTGCTGCCGGTTTATTATTCCGATGTCGCAGGCGTTCATCTGGCGGGCAACCGGGCTGAGACCTATTGGGGCTATACCCAAAGCATTGCGATGCTGCTGGTGGCCGTGTTGTCGCCGATTCTTGGGGCCATTGCCGATTATACGGGCTCCAAGCTGAGATTTCTGTCCGTATTTATGCTGCTTGGCGTCTTGTCCTGCGTATTTATGGCGTTTGCCGGTGAGGGAGACTGGCTGCTGGCCTCAAGCTTGATGGTGCTGGGCTCCATAGGCTTCTCCGGAGGAAATACCTTCTATGACGCGATGCTGGCGGATGGTGTACCGCAGGAGTCGAGGGACCGCGTCAGCTCACAGGGCTATGCTTACGGTTATGCCGGAGGCGGCCTGCTGCTGCTTATTAACGTTATCATGATTCAAGGCTGGGAGAAGCTGGGCTTCCCAAGCAAAACGTTTGCTACCCAAATGGTCTTTATTACGGTAGGGATTTGGTGGCTGCTGTTCTCCGTTCCGATTCTTCGCTGGGTGAAGGAAACCAGGAGGCCGACTGACCATCTGGGCAAAGGTGAAATCATTCGGGCTGGCTTTGTCCGGATTGGAAAGACCTTCTCGGTTATTAAGCGATATCCCGAGCTGCTGAAATATATGGCTTCCTTCTGGTTTTTTAACGATGGCATCAATACGGTTATCGTCATGGCAACGATTTACGGAGCGGGTATCGGTATTGATACAAGCGATCTGATTATTGCGCTGCTGATTACGCAGTTTGTCGGATGGCCATGCACGATCCTGTTCGGCAGGCTGGCCGGACGTTTCGGTTCGAAGCGTATGCTGTATTATTCCTTGATGATCTATGTCCTTATCGTTTGCCTTGGCTTCTTTATGACCAGCGCCATCCATTTCTATGCGCTTGCCATCATGGTTGGCCTTGTTCAGGGCGGAAGCCAGGCGGTAGCCCGTTCCATCTATGCCAATCTGGTGCCGCCTTCGCGGACCGGCGAGTTTTTCGGTTTTTTGGCGCTGTCGAGCAAGTTTTCCTCCTTTGCGGGTCCGTTTGTATTCTCCGTGGTAGGGACCATTACCGGTTCGAGCCGGGTCGCGATTTTGTCTCTGATTGCTTTTTTCATCATTGGAATCGTTTTATTGTGGAAGGTGAATTTGGAAAAAGGCGCAAGCGAAGCGGCAGAGGAAGAGATGGCATAAGCAGGCTTCCGCAGCTAATGCTATAATGGATAGTGATCCAATATAGAAAGGTGCGATGATGAATGCCACGCATTTACAGTAATTTGACGGAGCTGATCGGCAACACACCATTGCTCGAGCTTACTCATTACAATAAGAGTCAGGATTCGCTTGCGAAAGTTATCGCCAAGCTGGAGTATTTCAATCCGGCCGGCAGCGTGAAGGACCGGATTGGCTTTGCGATGATCAAGGATGCGGAGGAAAAAGGCAAGCTTGTGCCAGGCTCCGTTATTATTGAACCAACAAGCGGCAATACCGGCATTGCGCTTGCTTTTGCGGCGGCGGCTTTAGGCTACCGGATAATCATTATTTTGCCGGAGTCGTTCAGTATCGAACGCCGCAAGCTGCTGGAAGCGCTTGGAGCGGAGCTTGTGCTTACGCCGGCATCCGAGGGCATGTCGGGCGCAATTCGCAAAGCCGATGAGCTCGCCGCTCAAATCCCGGGCTCCTACATACCGATGCAATTCAGCAATCCCGCGAACCCCGAGATTCATAAGACAACAACCGCGGAGGAAATCTGGCGCGACACCGACGGCCAGGTGGATATCTTTGTGGCCGGCGTAGGTACGGGCGGCACGATCTCCGGCGTTGGCGAACGCTTGAAGGAGCTTAATCCAAACGTAAAGATTATTGCGGTTGAGCCGTTTAGCTCCGCGGTGTTATCGGGCGGCGAAAGAGGCCCTCACCTGATTCAAGGGATTGGCGCGGGCTTTGTGCCGGACAACTATAACGCATCCGTCGTGGACGAGATTATTACGGTCAAAAACGAAGACGCGTACCGCAATTCCCGTATGCTGGCTCGCAGCGAAGGCTTGCTGGTAGGTATCTCTTCCGGAGCGGCGGCATTCGCGGCTTCGCAATTGGCGAAGCGCCCCGAGAACAAAGGCAAAACGATCGTTGTCCTTCTCCCCGACACGGGCGAACGTTATTTGTCGGCGAATTTGTACGACGAAGCTTAATAGGGCGAGGAGCGCGAGCTCTTCGCATAGCACAATAAGACCCCGCGAGGGTCTTATTGTGCTATAAGGGGGCTGAAGTTGCCGTGATAAGACCCTGTCAGGGTCTTATCGTTTAAGCGAGCGGCGTGAAACTGGCGGATACGGTCAGTTGGCGATGAGATAAGACCCCGCGAGGGTCTTATTGTGCTATAAGTGGACTGAAGTCGCCGTGATAAGACCCTGCAAGGGTCTTATCGTCTAAGCGAGCGGCATGAAACTGGCGGAAACGGTCAGTTGGCGATGGAATAAGACCCCGTGAGGGTCTTATTGCGTTGTAAGGGGGTTGAAGTCGCCGTGATAAGACCCTGGTAGGGTCTTATCGTCTAAGCGAGCGGCATGAAACTGGCGGAATCGGTCAGTTGGCGATGAGATAAGACCCCGCGAGGGTCTTATTGCGCTATAAGGGGGCTGAAGTCGCCGTGATAAGACCCTGCAAGGGTCTTATCGTCTAAGCGAGCGGCGTGAAACTGGCGGAAACGGTCAGTTGGCGATGAGATAAGACCCCGCGAGGGTCTTATTGCGTTGTAAGGGGGCTGAAGTCGCCGTGATAAGACCCTGCAAGGGTCTTATCGTGCTTATTGTATTGTGAAGTCGGGCTCGTGCGCAGCACCTGAGCCCCTTTCGGCCCTCTCCCCAAAGCCGCCGGGGATTGCGGGCGGCGGTGCTGGGAGCGCGGGGCGGTCGGGGAGGGGCGCAGGGGTAAGGGGGAGATCTCCATTGAAGAGCGGAGCGTCCGCCTTTGTCTACACTTTGCAACCTTGGAATACTAATTCAGGCAAAGTGTAGACAACAGCGGCTGAAAGGAGATCTCCCCCGTCCCCGGAGCACACCGACCCGACCGCACCGGACCGACCCGATCGCCCACGCAGCAAAGCGGACAGCAGCAAAAAGCCGCCCCAACACCAGGGCGGCTCCACACACTCACAACCATTTTTTCTTCCTAAACACAACCAGCATTCCTACACCCAGCGCGAGCATGATGCCAAGCAGAATGATCGATCCGCCCCGCACGTGCATTCCCGGAATAAAATCGAAGTTCATCCCGTAAATCCCGGTAATAAAGGTCAGCGGCATGAAGATTGTGGTCATCGCGGTAAACACGCGCATGATTTCGTTCGCCCGGGCGGAGATGGTCGACTGATAAGCTTCTCGTAAGTTCCCCATGAGCTCTCGGTACGTATCGAAGGACTCGGCGATTTTTACGGCATTCTCGTAGATGTCGCTGAAGTACTTTTGCAACTGGTCGTCGATCAGCTTCAAATCCCGCTTGTTCAGCGTGGCGATGAGATCCTTTTGCGGGCCAAGCACTTTCTTCAGCCACAAAATCTCGCCGCGAAGACCGATGATTTCGTTTAGATGCGTTTTTTTCGTATTCATTAATATATCTTCTTCCAGCATCTCGATCCGGTTGTCGATCCGGTCGCCTACGAGGAAGTAATTGTCGACCACGATGTCGACGAGATGGTATAAGAAATAGTCCGGCCGGTTAACTTCCTGTTCCCACAGAACGGGTTTCAGCGTGCGCAGCTCGTTCAGCTTTTGCTTCGTAATCGTAATAATATAATGACGGCCTAGAAAAATATTCAGCGCACGGAGGAAAATTTCCTCGTCATCGAACCGGATACTGTTAATAACGATAAAATATTGGTTTTCATAAATTTCGATTTTCGGACGCTGCTCTTCTTCGCTCAGGCAGTCTTCGACGGCCAGATCATGCATGCCGAACAGCGGCTGCAGGATCGCGAGGTCTTCCACGTCGGCATCAATCCAATAGAAGCCTTCCGCTGCCGGAACCAGCGTTTCATTAATGTCTTCGATCAGGGTAAATAACCCGCTGTTTACATGACGAATTTTCATCCGAGCTTCTCCTCTCTTGTGACGAGCTGCCGGATGAACGAGCAAAAGAACGGACTTAAAACGCAAACGCCCGCTTGAGCAACGATAGATCCGGCAGCTGCCGTATTCGGTTGTTGTCAGGCTTAGGTCGATCGCCTTCCATGTCTGTTTGCACTCCTTTACCCTTTATTCTTCATGAAAAATCGGCTTTTAATCCTTGTCTAGTATACTCCCCCATACACTTTACATTCAAGCGGAAAAATAGGCCGACCGCCTTCAAAAAACGCCTTCTACAGCATATGTCAATAACGTCCTTGACGCGAATGGCAGAATCCATTAAAGTTAAGAATAGAATTGGATTTCGACAACCGAATAGAACCACTTTCTTATCAAGAGCAGGCGGAGGGACTAGCCCGATGAAGCCCGGCAACCGGCGTAAGCACGGTGCTAATTCTTGCGGAAACATTAGTTTCTGAGAGATGAGGGAGGCGAGAGCTCTTTTTTTTGATGAGCGCACGACCTTTTCTCACGGCAGAAAGGGTCTTTTTGCGTTGAGAAGGCCGATATCGAAGCAAAGGAGTGAATCGCAATGCCGATTAAAGTACCTGATTCTTTACCAGCCAAAGAGATTTTGAACAATGAGAACATTTTCGTTATGGATGAAAGCACCGCTTTCCATCAAGATATCCGTCCATTACGGATTGCCATATTAAACTTGATGCCGACCAAGGAAACGACGGAAACGCAGCTTCTTCGCCTGATTGGCAATACGCCGCTGCAGGTGGAGATTGTATTGCTGCATCCGAAGACCCATACGTCCAAGAACACGTCGCACGAGCATCTGGAATCGTTCTACAAAACCTTCGATGACATTAAGGACCAGTATTATGACGGTCTTGTTATCACTGGCGCTCCGGTCGAGCATTTGAACTTCGAAGACGTGAATTACTGGGAAGAGCTGAAGGACATTATGGATTGGAGCAGACGTCAGGTGACCTCGACCTTCCATATCTGTTGGGCCTCGCAGGCCGGCTTGTACCATCATTACGGGGTACCGAAATACGAGCTGGACAAAAAGATTTTCGGCGTGTTCCCGCATACAACCGAGAAGCAGAACGTCAATCTGCTCCGCGGCTTTGACGAAATGTTCTTTGTACCGCAGTCCCGGCATACCGAAGTTCGCCGCGAGGATATCGAGAATATCGGGGATCTGGAAATTTTGTCCGAGTCCGAAGAATCCGGCGTATATATTGTAGCTTCCAAGGACGGCAGGCAAATTTTCGTCAGCGGGCATTCGGAATACGATCCGCTTTCGCTGAAATACGAATATGACCGCGATAAAGCAAAAGGGCTGGAGATTGATCTTCCGAAGAACTATTTCCCGGGAGATAATCCGGAAAAGCTTCCTTATTCGACATGGCGCTCCCATGCGAACTTGCTGTTCTCGAACTGGTTGAACTATTATGTATACCAACAAACGCCTTATGATTTGGGCGCGGGTATCTAAATAATAAATTAGACATGACGAAGACGAAGGAGACGGACGAACTTTATGAAAATTGAAAGTCATCTTGCGCATATCGGTTCCGAGAAGGAGCCTGTAACGGGTGCGGTAAGCTTCCCGATTTATCAAGCAACGGCGTTCCGCCATCCTAAGCTTGGCCAAAGCACAGGGTTTGATTACGCCCGCACTAAAAGCCCGACGCGTACCGTTCTGGAAGAAGCGGCGGCTCAACTCGAATCCGGCGACGCAGGGTTTGCCTGTAGCTCCGGTATGGCCGCTCTGACAACGATCTTCTCCTTATTCAGCCAAGGCGACCATCTGATCGTATCGCTTGACTTGTACGGCGGCACATACCGTTTGCTCGAGAAAATCATGTCCAGATACGGCGTTACGGCTTCGTACGTAGATACCAATGATCTTGACGGCGTGTCCGAGCTTCTTCAACCGAACACGAAGGCCGTTCTGATCGAGACGCCAACGAATCCGCTGATGATGATTACGGATCTGGAGCGGGTATCCGCTTGGGCGAAGTCCAAAGGTCTCCTTACTATTGTAGATAATACGCTGCTTACTCCGTTCTTCCAGCGTCCTATAGAGCTTGGCGCGGACATCGTCGTCCATAGCGCAACCAAATACTTGGGCGGTCACAATGACGTTCTTGCCGGTCTGATCGTAACGAAAGGCAAAGAGCTCTCCGAGCAAATGGCTTTCCTGCATAACTCGCTTGGCGCCGTTCTCGGGCCGCAGGACTCCTGGCTTCTGATTCGCGGCATGAAGACGCTGGCGCTTCGCATGGAACGCCATCAGCTTAACGCAACGGCTATTGCGAATTATTTGCTGGAGCATGAGGCGATCGAAGATGTCTATTATCCTGCGCTGCCTCATCATCCAGGTCATGATGTGCAGAACAAGCAATCCTCGGGCAACACCGGCATTTTCTCCTTCCGTCTGAAGGATGCCCGTTACGTCGAGCCAATCCTTCGTCATATCAAGCTGATCGCATTTGCGGAAAGCCTTGGCGGCGTGGAATCGCTTATGACTTACCCGGCCGTTCAGACTCATGCGGATATTCCGCTTGAAATCCGCCAGAAGATCGGCGTCGACGACCGTCTCCTCCGCTTCTCGGTAGGAATCGAGCATGCCGATGATTTGATTGCCGATCTGGAGCAGGCTTTGGCTGAGGCAAAACGCGAAATCGAGGGGGTTTAAAGCGCCATGAGCGACAGACATAATCCCGAAAAAATCGCCGGACGCCACTTTGCGACAAAGCTGCTTCATTTCGGCGCTGAAATCGATGAACAAACCGGCGCATCCAGTGCACCGATTTTCCAGGCGTCAACCTTCCATCAGGCGGATATTCAAAATCCGCCGCATCATGATTACAGCCGTTCGGGCAACCCGACGCGCGAGGCGCTCGAAAACTATATCGCCTTGCTGGAAGGCGGTACCCGCGGTTTCGCTTTCGCTTCCGGCATGGCTGCGATCTCGACGGCGTTTATGCTGCTGTCCGCAGGCGATCATGTGATCGTAACGGAGGACGTGTACGGCGGTACATACCGTTTGCTTACGGCTGTGCTGACCCGTTTCAATATTGAGACCACGTTTGTGGACATGACGGATTTCGAGCAAGTAAAAGACGCGATTAAACCAAACACGAAAGCCGTGTTTATGGAGACGCCGTCCAACCCGACGCTCAAGATTACCGATATCGCGCGGGTAACGGGCTGGGCAAAAGAAAACGGCCTTCTAACGATGCTCGACAATACGTTTATGACTCCTTACCACCAGCGTCCGTTCGAGCTTGGCGTAGACATTGTGCTTCATAGCGCTACGAAGTTCCTGAGTGGCCACAGCGACGTGCTGGCTGGACTGGCCGTAACGAACGACGAAGCGCTCGGACGCCGGCTGTATCAACTTCAGAACGGCCTCGGCGCGGTTCTGAGCGCTCACGAGAGCTGGCTTCTGATGCGGGGCATGAAGACGCTGCAGGCCCGCATGGAGCATAGCGAGCGCAGCGCCCGCAGACTCGCCGAATGGTTGAATGAGCATCCGGAAGTTACGAGAGTGTACTATCCTGGCCTTGAGGATCATCCGGGCCGCGAGATTCACGAGAAGCAGTCGAAGGGCTACGGAGCTGTCGTGTCCTTCGATGTAGGAAGCGGCGAACGCGCTGCCTCGCTTCTGAGCCGCGTTCAGCTGCCGCTGGTTGCGGTCAGCCTCGGCGCGGTGGAAAGTATTTTATCTTACCCGGCCAAAATGTCGCATGCGGCAATGCCTAGGGAAGTCCGCTATGAGCGGGGAATTACGGACGGTCTCGTTCGTTACTCGGTGGGACTCGAAGATATCGAGGATCTGATTGCGGATTTGGACGCTGCCCTGCGCGGGTAATTTTCGTTCAAAATAAGCGAAAAATGCGGCTGTCGCTTGCGACAGACCGTATTTTTTCGTTTTTCCGTAACATACGAAAGATGACGGACAAGAACGAGATATGATAGGATTAGTTGATAGCTATTAAGAACGGAAAGATAAGGAGGTCTTGCGATGTCTACGTTGGACCAGATTTTGGATAAAGCGCTGCAGGGCGAACGGATTACGTTTGACGAATGCGTAACGCTGCTTGAATCCGATGAAATCGAAAAAATGGGCGAGGTTGCGAATCAGCTGATGCTGAGACGCCATCCTGAACCGATTACGACATTTGTCGTAGGCCGGAACGTCAACTATACAAATATTTGCGATGTGTATTGCCGGTTCTGCGCATTCTACCGCGCCCCGGGTTCGAATGAGGGTTATGTCCTCTCGAACGAAACGATACTTAATAAAATTCAGGAAACCATCGATGTGGGCGGCACGGAGATTCTGATGCAGGGCGGTACAAACCCGAATCTGCCGTTCTCCTATTACACGGATCTGCTCCGCGAGATCAAGCAGCATTTTCCGGATATTACGATGCACTCCTTCTCGCCAGCCGAAATTCAGAAGATGAAGGAAGTATCGGAAGGACTGTCGCTTGACGAGGTGATTCGCCAGCTTCACGAAGCCGGTCTTGATTCGCTGCCTGGCGGCGGCGC
The DNA here is from genome assembly GCF_051200795.1 of Paenibacillus glycanilyticus. Lineage (NCBI taxonomy): Bacteria > Bacillati > Bacillota > Bacilli > Caryophanales > Paenibacillaceae > Paenibacillus > Paenibacillus glycanilyticus. The sequence continues at coordinate 5,195,866 of NZ_CP195155.1, read as the reverse complement.
CGAGATTCTCGATGACCGCACCCGCCGCAAAATCAGCCGTCTGAAGGGCTCCTGGACCGATTGGATGGACGTCATGAAATCCGCTCACCGTCATGGCATGAACACCACGGCAACGATGGTATACGGCTTTGGCGAGACGGCGGAAGAGCGTGCGCTCCACCTGCTCCGCATTCGCGACGCGCAGGATGAATGCATCGCTAACGGTTACGATTCGAAAGGCTTCCTCGCGTTTATCTGCTGGCCGTTCCAGCCGGATAACACCAACATGAGGAAGGTGGAGAAGTCGAAGCCGGAGGAATATCTGAAGATGGTTGCGGTTAGCCGCATCATGCTCGACAATATCGATAACTTCCAGTCTTCCTGGGTAACGATGGGGCCGGAAATCGGCAAGCAGTCGCTCTCGTACGGCTGTAACGACTTCGGCAGCACGATGATCGAGGAAAACGTCGTATCCGCTGCGGGTACCACGCACAAAGTTAATATTGAACTTATTCTTCAGCTTATCCGCGAGTCCGGCAAAATCCCGGCACAACGCGATACGAAATACAACACGCTTAAGATGTACGATGACAACGAGCATGCTTCGAAAGACTTTGTCATGCAGAACTAATAGAGGTATAAGCATCCGGTCCCGGTTTACGGGGCTTGGATGCTTTTTTTATTTCCGGCATGAAAGGAGGCCGAAGCCACATATTCTTTTCCATGAACAAGACAAGTGGAGAAGGATGTGTAGAGGGATGGACCAGCAGAAACTAATTGCAGCAATCAAGCAGATGGAGAATAGCCTTCACCGGGAAGGTATCCATATAAGGGAAGAGTTAACGGCCCCCATATTGGATGCCGTCTTTGACGAAAACACCATTCTGAGGAAAAAAATCGCATGCGGGTTAACCTTCGATTTCTACTACCGGACCAAAATCGCGCGCGACTTTTTGCTGGCCGAACCGGATTGTCCCGACCATGTATGGGAGCCGCAGACGACCAAGCTGCTGAAGATTTTCTCCAGGCAGGCTAAGGAGGTGCTGATTGGCGGAGCTTATTTTGGCGATCAGGCGCTGATCGTCGCGAAGGAGCTACTGCCGCAAGGCGGGACCGTGCATTGCTTTGAGCCCAACAAGGACCAGTTCTACATGCTGCAGCATAATGCGGAGCTGAACGGTCTGGATAATATACGCGCGTGGCAGCTCGGCTTATGGAAAGACGAACAGGCCAGAATGAAGCTGGTCGGGGAAGATTCCTTCGCCCATGCGGAGCTGGTGACGGAGCAGGACGGCTGCGGGAATGCCGATGTTTTCCATACCATTTCCATTGATACATACGTGAAGGAGCAGGACATTGTGAGCCTGGATCTGATTCTTCTAGATATCGAAGGGCTGGAGCATACCGTCCTTCAGGGCGCTGAGAGTCAATTGAATTTGTCTCCGTACCACGCCCCCAATATCATTTTCGAGGTACACCGCAATTACGTTGACTGGAGCAATGGGCTGGATAAGAGTGACATCATCCAATACCTGCAATCCTTCGGCTACCATATCTATGCCTTGCGCGATTATAACACCAACATAGATATGGCCGGCAAGCCGGTGGAAATTATCCCTCCGGACCGGGTTTATCTCGAAGGACCTCCGCATGGCTTCAATATGATCGCTGTCAAAAATCTGTCTGTCCTGGATGATCCGCAAATCAAGCTTTGCTGCGACGTCAGTCCGAAGCTGCTGACCCATAAAAAAACTTATCTCCATCAGCCAACGGAGTAGCTCCATAGTTTATGCTACGTTGGATTTACTCCAATTAATAAAGCGTTGTAAAGCCGATTACAATCTCTACGTTGGATTTGCTCCAGTATAATGCTCCAATTTAATCCATTTGCGCGCAAAATCGACAATTACGCTGGAGGGAATCCAACGTAAACTCGAAATGAGCCTGCAAGGAGCGATTGTAATGGAGTGATTCCAACGTAGCCTTGTGGAAGGAAGATACAGCGTAATTGATTAGTAAAGCTTCTGCCCGAGGAAACCGGGCAGTACACCAAGCCTCACCCCACCAGGAGTGGCGGGGTGAGGCTTGGTGTGTGAGCACTGGCTATTGGCTGGCGTGAGCGGAGCGAAAGTAACGTACTGGAGAAGCGCAGTTCATGCTTCCGATGTAGCTTTCTTGCAGAAAGCTTTTAGTTCGCCTTTGTTCCCCGGATTTCAACCGCAGCGCGGTTTGAATCGAAGAAATCCGGGAACAACAGCGATCGGAAGAACGTTACTTTCGCGCAGCGACCATACCGCCACCACCGCTATCACCGCCATCACCGCCATCACCCCGCCATCAACATCCGCCAAAAACAAACCAGCACGCACCACCGCCACTCCCCATCATCTCCCACTACTCCATTCGTATATACCCAACCCCCCAGCCATATACTTATAAGGGGAATGAAAGGGGTGAGCTCATGGAGCTGTTTACCGTAACGCTGCCTTCGAACATGGAGCAATCCGCTGCCCAATTAGCGGCGTTGATGGCGGAATACACTACCAATGATCTACATATCGCACACATCGAAGAAGATGCTATACAGTACACGCTGCTTTCCGACAAGGAAATCAGCTGCCAAGCAATCCTGCCGTATTTTCAGCTGGCTGATCATAGCCAATCGGTGCTTCAAGCGGCATCCAAAGCGCTTGCCGAATTCATCGTAACCGATATGGAACCGCTCATACTGGCAGCCATCATTCGGAGAAAATACAGGAACAACCACGCCATCGATGCGCCTGTCATCGAAAAATATTGCCACGAGCTGCTTCACGGAACCGAATGGGATGGTCTGGGAACGAGATTTCTGGATGCGGACCGGCAGCGACGCAAAACGAAGGTAGCCGAGGAGATCGACCGTTACCTGCAGGAAAATTCTGTTTTGCATTTGGATGGCTTAACGTCTTTCCGGTTATTGCCCTACCGGACGGAATTAGCCGAAATTGTAGACTACGCTTTGGACGAATACGTACTGGATAAACAGTACCAGGAGTTTATTTCGCTGCTGAAATATTTTGTGGGTTTGCAGGAATCCAAGGTTCCGATTGTCCATCTCGTGCATAAGGGCAGCCATGATTTTGTCCTTTTCAACGAGAAATTTCAGCCTTTTGAACCGAAGCCCCACTCGGACAAGTTAGTGGCCGAGATGCTGGAGACCGAGATGAATATCGAAGATATGGTGATCAGTTCGCTCATTGCCGTCTCGCCTAAGCATATTATGATCCACACGAGACAGGATGATATGCAGGTCATCCGGACGATCGAGACGATTTTTGACAACAGGGTATCGATTTGCACCCAATGTCCGGCTTGCAGCCCATGCTTTGAAGGAAACGGAACCATCCAGCCTGACAGCCGCATCTATTGACCAATGGGGGATAAAGCGGTTATAATTTTCTCATAACTATGCAAAAAGCAATGACAAAGCCATGTATTTGCCCCGCAATGTCGGTTCAGAGAGAGGAAACTCGGCTGCAATTTCCTTCGTGACATAAGCAAATATACCCCTTTGTAGCTGTGCCGTTGAACGTGGGTTATGACGAATAGGCCCCTATTAAGCCGCACCGGATGTCTCCGTTATCAGATCAATACAAGGATTGCTCAGCTAATGGTCTGAATTCAGATGCAAGAGAGCAGTCGAAGTAGGGTGGAACCACGGGTAATCAAGCACTCGTCCCTTTGCGGGATGCGTGCTTTTTTTGCGTTCATCCCGCCTGCTATCTCAACTTTCTCAGGAGGGAAATCCATGTCTATCAAAGTTACTTTTCCAGACGGCGCGGTTCGCGAGTATGCGGCTGGAACAACAATCGAAGAAGTAGCAGGCTCGATCAGTCCGGGTCTGCGCAAAAATGCAATTGCAGGTAAAATCAACGGCAAAGTCGTTGACGTATACTCGCCAATCGAATCCGATGCGGCAATCGAGATCGTTACCGTTGATTCGGCGGACGGCCTTGAAGTGTACCGTCACAGTACGGCCCATCTGATGGCCCAAGCCATCAAACGCCTGTATGGCAACGCCAACGTGAAGCTTGGCATCGGTCCCGTGATCGAGGACGGATTCTATTACGATATCGATATGGACCAGTCTCTGACTCCGGAGGATCTGACTAAGATCGAGAAAGAAATGCAGCGCATCGTTAACGAGAACCTCGATATTCGCCGCCGCGTTGTCAGCCGCGAAGAGGCGCTTGCGATTTTCACCGAGCTTGACGACAACCTGAAGCTTGAGCTGATTCGCGACCTGCCTGAGGATTCGGTTATTACGATGTATGACCAAGGCGAATTCTTTGACCTTTGCCGCGGACCGCATCTGCCATCCACTGGCCGTATCAAAGCTTTTAAGCTGCTTAGCGTGGCTGGTGCATACTGGCGCGGCGACTCCAAGAACAAGATGCTGCAGCGTATTTACGGAACAGCTTTCGCGAAGAAAGCCGAATTGGACGAGCATCTGCATTTCCTCGAGGAAGCGAAGAAGCGCGACCACCGCAAGCTGGGCAAAGAGCTGAAAATGTTCACGTTCTCCCGCGAGGTTGGTCAAGGCCTGCCGCTGTGGCTGCCGAACGGCGCGAAGGTTCGCCGTACGCTGGAGCGTTATATCGTTGACCTCGAGGAGCGCCTTGGCTACGAGCATGTGTATACGCCGGTTCTCGCCAACGTGGAGCTTTATAAAATCTCCGGACACTGGGAGCATTACAGCGAGGATATGTTCCCGCTTATGGCACTCGATAACGAAGAGCTTGTTCTTCGTCCGATGAACTGCCCGCATCACATGATGGTCTATAAGAGCGATATGAGAAGCTACCGCGATCTGCCGGTTCGTATTGCCGAGATGGGCACTATGCACCGCTATGAGATGTCGGGCGCTTTGACGGGTCTGCACCGCGTACGCGCGATGACGCTGAACGATGCGCATATCTTCTGCCGTCCGGATCAGATCAAGGAGGAATTCGCTCGCGTTGTTAACCTGATCCGTAAAGTCTACGAGGATTTCGGCATCAAGGAATACCGTTTCCGCTTGTCGTACCGTGATCCGCAGGATACGGAGAAGTACTTCCAGAACGACGAGATGTGGGAAATGTCGCAGCGTATGCTGCGCGAGGTAGTCGAAGAGCTTGGCCTGCCATTCTTCGAGGCGGAAGGCGAAGCGGCGTTCTACGGTCCTAAGCTTGACGTTCAGATCAAAACGGCGCTTGGCAAGGAAGAGACTTTGTCGACTGCTCAGCTCGATTTCCTGCTGCCTGACCGCTTTGAGCTTGAATACATCGGCGAGGACGGCAAAAAGCATCGTCCGGTCGTTATCCACCGCGGTATCATCAGTACAATGGAACGGATGACTGCATTCCTGCTCGAGAACTTTGCGGGCGCGCTGCCGCTGTGGCTGTCGCCGGTTCAAGCGAAGGTTATTCCGGTATCCACGGCGTACGAAGCTTACGCGCGCGAAGTGGAAGAGAAGCTGCAGCTGGCTGGTATCCGCGTTGAGAGCGATCTACGCAACGAGAAGCTTGGCTATAAGATCCGCGAAGCTCAGCTGGAGAAGCTGCCTTACATGCTTGTCGTAGGCGAGAACGAAGCGCAATCGGGCTCCGTATCGGTACGTAAGCGCGGCGAAGGCGATATTGGCGCTAAGCCAGTAGCAGAGCTGGTTGAGCTGCTGCAAAACGAAATCGCAACAAAAACAATCTAAGTCTCTTGCATAAAGCTTGGACCGTTTGGGAAATATTCTTCTGAGGAGGAAGCTGCCCAAATGGTCACAAGCTTTTTTACTTGCACAAAAACAATTTCAAGCCTGGCGATAGCCGCCGTGCTGACAGGAGGAGTTGCTGCTCCAAGCCTTGCAGCAGCACCCGCAGCCAAGCAAGAAATTCATGAAGGAACAAAGAAGAACAAGAACGGCAATGAAGCAGTCGAAGCCATTGCGGAACAGGCCCTGTCAACGGTTCAGGTCGTAGCTACCGGTTATACGGCTGGTTATGAGTCAACCGGCAAGCGTCCGGGTCATCCGCAATACGGAATCACTTATTCCGGAGTAAAAGTCAGAAGGGGGCAAGTATCGACCGTCGCGGCGGATACAAAGCTGTTCCCGATTGGTACTCTGCTCTATATCCCGGGCTATGGCTACGGCGTAGTGGCGGATACAGGTTCGGCCATCAAAGGCCACAGGCTCGACTTATACTTTGAGACGATAAAAGATGTATACAAGCAGTGGGGGAAAAGAACGGTTGATGTTCAGGTGCTCCGCAAAGGCAACGGCAAGCTGTCCCAGTCCTGGTTGAACCAGATTAACCGCGCCGTGGAAGCGGGAAAACCAATCCCGCAAACCTATTTGGAGTCGTGATCCCTCTGCTTTCGTACCTGCATAATACGCCTTCTCTCAGCCATACTAAGGTTGGACGGGGAGGTGAATGACTACCATGGCTAAAAATAAAAACAACAAAGCTCAAAGCAGCAAGTACAATGCAGAATTCGCTGAAGAATTCAACCAGAACCAAAATGCTACAGCTGGTAAAGCAGCTAACCAAGCAACTCAAAAAGCACAGAAGTAACTACTTAAACCAATCAACAAGAGGAACCCTCTCTGGTTCCTCTTTTCTTCAATTTCCAAGATTGCCGCAAGTGCAACGAAAGGTTATTGATTTGAAAATATTGTTTATGTCAATTTTTCTAATGTTACATAAATTGAGTTTTCAAGAGCGAATCTTTGTTGTATGATTAGGTATGTAATAAATAATCACGCAATGAAGACAGGTGAGTTGACATGACCGATCCAATTATCCATACGAATCATTCTTCGACCCATCATCGCAAAGCAGCTGAAGTGCTGCCCTTTATCGATGCGTATGTAACGAAGAAGGAGCAGGAAATCGCGGAAATCGAGCAAATGGTTGAACGTTATGAGAAGCGGCGTCTGAAGGAAGAACGGGCTTACCAGTCGATGTCCACGTTGCGCCGGTTATTGCATGGCCGGAAGCCGGATCATCATTTGGCCGTTGAATACATCCATTTCGTGAGAAAACCGATGGAGCAGGTTCGCGCGCTTCGGCTAGAGATTGAGCATGCAAGATCTATTCAGGTATCGTCGCCTACAGATATCGTAGCAGTCTCCGGAGACCTGGTTAATGAACTATATCGATAATCCTTATACTTATAAATAAACGGCGTTCCCCTTCGGAGGAACGCCGTTATTTTTATGGTTTTCTCGTGATATGGTCTACATCGATAAAATCATTCTCCTGGCTGTATGCAGGGACGCCGTGGATTCCGACATCAAGGCCCACAAGCTCTTCGTCCTTGGATACGCGAACGGGCATCGCTTTGCGGATCAGCCATAATACAGCCCATGTTAGGCCAAATCCCCAAATTGCGATCACGACAAGTCCAAGGGCTTGCGCGCCAAGCAGATGCCAGCCGCCGCCGTACAAAAGGCCGTAGTAGCCGTTGCCGACGCCTGTGGTCAGCTCGGGAATCGCGCATAATCCAACGGCCAGGGTGCCGATGCTGCCGCTTATGCCATGCACGGCGAAAGCTCCGACCGGATCATCGATTTGTTTGCGTTCCATGTATTCCGTAACCAGAACCATGGCAATCCCGCAAATAGAGCCAATCCAGATGGCAGCGCCGTCGGATACAAAGGCGCAGCCTGCCGTAATCCCGACAAGGCCGGCGAGAGAGCCGTTAATCACCATTGGCGGATCCGCTTTGCGGTAACGGAACATCGTAAACAAAATACAGATTGCGCCGCCCGATGCCGCGGACAGCATCGTTGTTATGGCAATGTGGCCGATTGCCGCGTTGGTTGCACTAAGCGTACTGCCTGCGTTAAAGCCGAACCAGCCGAACCAGAGAATAAAAGCGCCAACCGATGCGAGCGGCAGATTAGATGGAGATACGATATTTACTTTGCCGTCAGGCGAAAACTTGCCGATCCGCGGACCGATAAACAAGGTTGCGGCAAGCGCAGCGAATCCGCCCAGAGCATGGATTGCTGCCGATCCGGCAAAATCGATCATGCCCAGCTTGCCTAACCAGCCGTTCACCGCCCATACCCAATGTCCGGACAAGGGGTAGATCAGCCCGGTCATGGCGATGGTAAGTAAAATATAAGCCCGGAAATGAATTCGTTCCGCAACGGCTCCGGATACGATGGAAATAACGGCGATAACAAAGGCGCATTGGAACAGCCAGTAGGTTTCGTGGGAAATATTTAGATTGATGTGAGACAAGTCTCCGTTAAGCATGAAACCGGATGAGCCGAACAAGCCGCCGACGTCTTTGCCATACATGATGGCAAAACCGAAGAAGTAAAAGACAAGTGCACCAAATACAATGTCGACAAATACCTTCATAATAATGCTAACCGCATTCTTCTGCCGGACAAATCCGGCCTCAAGCAGGGCAAATCCGCCTTCCATCAGCAAAATCATTGCTGCTGTCAAGACAACCCATATGGTATCCAGCCCTCTCGACAGTTCTGCTACATCCATTGATTCAACTCCCGTTGTTCATAGTCTAATTTGATGTAAGGTTTCTCTGTCTCTATGAATCCGCTAACCATTATAAATAGCCGAAGTAAGTAATGTCAACGTATTAGCGTGATGTTTTATGACGCAGTCTAACTTTTTTTTACAGATTTATAGAATTCGGACTCGAAAAGTTGGCAAATGACCTGACAAACCCTTTTGAACTCCGTCTCGAGACCGATGCCAAGTTCAATCGGCCGTCCCTTTATATCCCTTCTTTCATTAGCTATACTAAGTAGCAATAAGACATTTTGAAGTACAGGCAGGGAGTTGACTAAATTGAATGGAAGCTTTCTAAACCGGCTGTTTTCTGGTCTTGTCATCATTTCCGTTGGCGTATTCTTCTTATTGAAACAACTGGGCATGATTGATTACGACATTAGTATTGGCGAGATTATCTCCAATTATTGGCCGGTCGTGCTGCTCTGGATCGGATTGCATGGACTGCTTGCGGGCCGTCAGGGTCACGGCTCGGGCTGGTGGGCAGGGGTAATGATCATACTCGGCTTTCTGTTCCTGGGTCATAATCTGGAATGGTTCGCCTGGTCGTTCAGCGATATCATTTCCTATGCATGGCCGATCATCATCATCCTGGTGGGCATTAACTTCTTGCGCCGTCCGCGGCACCGTCACCAGGAACCTCCGCAATACGAAGACGAGTGGAAATCGTACAATGCTTATACCGATTATAAAGGCGAAGTGCCGTCGGCTCCTCCGCTTCATCCGGATCCTACGAAACCGGGCAGCGCGGACGGAAGCCAGGATTCCGCCGGCGAAGAAGATTCCTCTGCTTTTAATGGAAGGAATGAACGCGGCGAGCCGGCCGGGGATTTCCGAGAAGAACCGCTGCATCGCATGAGGCATCATGACATGAGACAGCAATTTCGCCGTCAGCTTCATGAACAAAAGCGTCATATCCGGGAGCATAAGCAGCAAGTAAGGGAGCATATCCGCGAGCATCGTCACCGGGCGAAGCATGGCTCTTTTGAATACTGGAACCACGATCCGCATGCGCAATCTAGATCGGGATTTATCGGGGATATTCACATCGGCCAGGATTATTGGGAGCTGAAGCCGCTTAATATTTCGCATTTTATCGGCGATACCATTGTAGATTTAACGAAAGCTCAGATACCGCTTGGCGAGACGAAGATTTGCATCTCTTCCTTTATAGGCGATGTCAAGGTCTATGTGCCTAACGATTACGAGGTAGGCGTTCAGGTCGTGTCGAGTGCTTTTGTGGGGGACGTAAAGATTCTGGGCCAGAAGGAAGGCGGAATGTTCAAGAGCATCCATATTCATTCCCCTTACTATGAGGAGACGGATAAAAAAATCAAACTCGTCGTTAGCACGTTCGTCGGCGATGTTCGTGTGACGAAGGTGGGATAGACGGTTATGATCGTACGATTGTTCCGCGGCGGCAAATGGCAGCTGCTCACGATGTTTGTGGCTTCTTCCGTAACCGCGCTGCTGCTTGGAATCGCCGTGTGGGTTGGATTGGCAGACGGAGACAATGTGCAGACGGAAGTGCGCTATGGCGCAGTGTCCGTCTTTCTGCTTGTCAGCGCAGGCTTCGGGTACTGGACGGGCCAGCATATTCAGAGACGGATCGATACGCTTCAGCTTGCGCTTAAGCAAGCGGTCAACGGGAATTTCCAGGTTCGGATTACGGAATCCGGCGATTTTTCCTTTTCGGAGCTGTACCGTGAATTTAACGATCTTGCCGAGCTGATGGAAGAGAGAATGAAACGTCTTCAGATGACCGGCGAAGAACAGGTGATGTCGCAAGCGGCTTCCAATGAAGCTGCGGTTCAGGAGGAACGCAAACGGCTGGCAAGGGATTTGCACGATACGGTCAGCCAGCAGCTGTTCGCCATGCATATGTGTGCTTCCTCGCTGCCGAAGCTTCAGGAAATCGACAGGGAGCGGGCTGCTTCCGTTCTGGAGCAGCTTATTCAGATGTCAACGCTCGCGCAGAAGCAGATGCGGATCTTTATCGCGCAGCTTAGGCCGATGGAGCTTGAAGGGCGTACGCTGCTGGAGGCGCTTGATAAATGGTTTCCGGATTATTGCCGGCAGAACGGTCTGCAGGGCGTATTCGACTGGCGGTTGACAGAACCGCTTACGGAAGCCAAGGAGCATCAGCTGTTCCTGATCGTTCAGGAGGCAATGGCGAATGTCGTAAAGCATTCCGGTGCGCAGAGCTGTTCGCTAAGTCTGACGGAGAATGAGCGGCAGGTTGTGCTTAGTCTGCAGGACGACGGAGCGGGCTTCCGGGCCGATCAGGTAAGACGCGGATCGTACGGATTGTCTACGATGCAGGAACGTGCCCAGCAGCTGGGCGGTCTTGCCGAAATTATAAGCAAGCCGGGCAGCGGCACCAGAGTGAAGGTTACGATACCGAAAATGTGGCGGAGGAATGAAAACGATGAGCGAGACTAATACGTTAAAAGTTATGATTGTGGACGACCATGACATGGTGAGAACGGGCTTGCGCACGTATTTAATGCTGGAACCCAAATTTGAAGTCGTAGCTGAAGCGGGCAGCGGGCAGGCAGCGATTTCGCTGCTGGAGGCGGGTCTGCCTTCCGGCATACCGGATGTTGTCCTGATGGATTTGATGATGCCGGGCATGGACGGAATCGAGACGACCAGGCAGCTGATTGCCAAGTATCCGAATCTGAAGATTATCATGCTTACAAGCTTCCTGGAAGACGACAAGGTATACGGGGCCATTGAAGCCGGAGCGGTAAGCTATGTTCTGAAGACCGTATCGGCGGAAGAATTGATCTATGCGCTTCACGGGGCAGTCAAAGGCATGCCGGTTATGACGGCGGATGTGTCGCAAGCTCTTACAAGGGGTCTTCGCCAGCGTACGGCCCAATCGGGGGACGAGGAGCTGACGGAGCGGGAGAAGGAAGTGCTTTTGCTGATCGCGGAAGGACGCTCCAACAAAGAGATTGGCGAAGAGCTTCATATCAGCGTAAAAACCGTCAAAACCCATGTCAGCAATCTGCTGATGAAATGCGAGCTGGAGGACCGGACGCAGCTGGCGGTGCTCGCCCATCGCAAAGGCTGGGTCAAAAACACATAAACGGTCAAACGGTGGGACATATTATCCTTTAGTGGTTATATATGCATGAGAGTTATACACACTCTACACGCTAAAGGAGAGATGAACGGTCATGATTCCATTATCCTCATCGCTGGAAGCCCGTCAGCAAGCATTTACCGATTCCAGAGACTGGCTGGAGCAGCATCAATTCTCGCTCGGGGGCAACTGGGACTATACGAACGGTTCCTTTGACCGGGCGCTTGATGAAGAGAATAAAGTCTGGCTTCGTCTGCCGTTTCAAGTGACGAATGGCAGCGTAGTGGATATAAACGCGGATACGAATGCCGTTATTACGTTTGCGCAGCCCTATGTGCTAAGGCATGAGTATCAAGAGGGCAATGATCCGGAGGCAAGTGCCCGCGTAGTAGGAGCGTTATTCGACCAGTTCCAGGCGCCTTCCGATCCGGATGCCCATGTCGACCAGAAGTGGATAGGCAAGGCGAAGGAAGTTCTGAAAGAGGTCGAAAGACTGTTCCCCCAATAGAATATCGCACGCCAAACTCCCTATTGAGAAATGGGGAGTTTGGTAGAGTCATACGAAAAGTGCATAGAAATAACGTCGTCAGGCGTTTTTTTTATGTTCGTTTTAATTCATTTTAAGTTTGTTTTAAGGTAGAATGTGCATGATAGGAATACAGGAATTAAGCGCCGATGAATGAAAGATTCGGCTGCTTTAACGGAATAGATCAAGGAGGAGAACGGAAATGGACGATCAGAACAAAAAATACGACGATTTCTTTCAAAATCGTGCTAATGGTGATGATGACAACAATCCGCGCGAAGAAGACAACACGGCATCAACGGCTGAAGGATCGGAAGCTCCGGGTAAAACTTCCTACTATTATTCATACGGGCCTTTCAAATCTTCGGCGCAAGACGATAACGGAGCGAACGTTCCGTCCCGGTCTAATCCTCAGGATTATTACACGGCGGCATCCGGCGACAGCGAGCCTGAGCTGGAACAGCCAAAGGTTGAAGTAACGCCTCCGGTGCCGATGAGACCTTTTACTTATAATCAGCAATCCGGCAAAAGCGGTTGGCAGAACCGCGAACCGCGCAAGAAAAGCCCGATTAAAGGAATGTTTGTTTCTTTCCTCGCCGGCGTTGTGGTGGTTGGCGGCTTGATGGGCGGATTGATGTACGCTTCGGATACGAATAACTGGTTTACCAGCAACTCGGTATTTTCCTCCAAGCAGGACAGCACGGCTAACGAGGGCTCTGGTTCAACGGCATCCGGTTCGCCTAGCGGCAACGGAGGCGCTTCCGTAGCGGCGGCAAGACCGGACAACATTGCTTCTCTATTCGAGAAAGCGAGCCCTGCTGTTGTAAAGATCGAGACGTACGTGAAGCCGCAAACACGAAGCAATGGCGGCGGTGGCGGCATTTTGGATGATCCGTTCTTCCGTCAGTTTTTCGGCGAGGATGCGCCGGACGCGAATCAGCAGCAGGACAATAACAAGAAAGACGACAGCAATCTGCAGGCAGCGGGAATTGGCACAGGCTTCTTCTTTGAATCGGACGGTTATATTCTCACGAATCAGCACGTTGTTGCGGATTCCGATAAAATCGAAGTAACGGTACAAGGCTATGACAAGCCGTTTACGGCAGAGCTTCTGGGATCCGACTTTAATCTTGACCTTGCCGTACTGAAGGTTACGGGCGATAAAGCATTCCCTACACTGCCGCTTGGCAGCTCGGACAAAATCAACATCGGCGACTGGGTCGTTGCGATCGGCAACCCGTATGGATTTGACCATACCGTAACCGTAGGCGTGCTTAGCGCGAAGGAACGTCCAATCGATATTCAGGATACGGACGGTACACGGGAGTACAAACATTTGCTCCAAACCGATGCTTCCATTAACCCGGGCAACTCCGGCGGTCCGCTCCTGAATGTGAATGGCGAGGTTGTTGGGATTAACACCGCAGTCAGCTCGCAGGCGCAAGGCATTGGCTTTGCGATTCCGACAAGCACCATCCAGGAAGTTCTGGATACGCTCAAAAACAATAAGGAAGTACCGAAAGAGCCGGTTCCGTTCATCGGCGCAGAGCTTGGCGACGTAACGGATGCGATTGCGAAGCAGCTCGGCATGGATAAAGCGCAAGGCTCGATTGTCAGCAACGTATACTACAACTCTCCGGCCTACATCGCCGATCTGAAGCAATTCGACGTCATCGTAGGTATTGACGGCAAAACGTTTAATGGCACGCAGGCGCTGATTGACGAGATCAAGAAACATAAAGTCGGTGATAAAGCCGTACTGAACATTATCCGCAGAGGCGAAAAAATGGATCTTAAAGTAGAGATTGGCGACAAAAACAAATTTAACGCCGAGTAAGCAGGTAAAGTAAGCGCAGAGGAAAGTCTCTGCGCTTCTTTTCTAGAAAAGATAAGCTATACAAGGGGAGAGTAGAAAATGAGACAACACATCATGGTCGTGGACGACGACGAGAAAATCACTTCGTTGCTCAGAAGAAGCCTTGCTTTCGAAGGTTATGAAGTATCAACGGCCGGTAACGGAATGGAAGGCTTGAAGCTTCTTTTAACAGCGGACCCGGACATGCTGATATTGGATGTCATGATGCCGCAGGTAGATGGCTGGGAAGTATGCCGCCGCGTGCGGGAAGGCGGAAGCACCGTGCCTATTCTTATGCTGACCGCGAAAGACGATATTTCGGACCGGGTAAAAGGGCTTGATGCGGGCGCGGACGATTATTTGATCAAACCTTTTGCGTTGGAGGAGCTTCTGGCCCGGGTCCGTGCTTTGCTGCGCCGCAAATCGGACAAGATTGACGAATCCAGCAGCAACAAGATCGTATTTGACGATCTGGCCTTGGATCTGGATTCCCGCGAAGCCATCCGTTCCGGCAGAAGAATCGAGCTGACCGCGAAGGAATACGATTTATTGCTCTTATTCATGCAGAATCCGCGCCGCGTATTGACGCGAGATGCCATTATGGAGAAGATCTGGGGCTATGATTTCAGCGGCGAGTCCAATGTACTTGAAGTGTACATAGCGATGCTGCGCCAGAAGCTGGAGGAAGGCGGGGCCAAGCGGATTATTCAGACCGTACGCGGAACCGGCTATGTACTGCGGGGAGAGGGTTGATTTCACATGACGATCAGGCTTCGTCTGACCTTATGGTTTTCCGGTATTCTTGCGGCAGCGCTAATCGTGTTATGCGTAGCGATTTATTTTTTCGTAAACATGAATACGTACGACGATACAAAGACGCAGCTTCGAGATCAGGCCGATTCCTATGATATCGTGAAATACGAGAACGGATTAAATCAGATTGACCTGAACATTAAAAGGAATTCCCCTTTTTACGAGAAAGATTTTTACGTGCAATTAGTCAACTATAAAGAAGGCGTTATAAAAACCTCTGGCGAGCTTCAAATAAATGGAATTAAGTTCCCAATCCCAGAAGCCAAGACCAATCCGGATTATGGCTATAAAAAAGCGGTTTTGAATACAAATGCAGGTGAAGTTGCTTTTCTAATCTATCAAAAACCAATTCCCAACAATACGGACGGGACGTTAATTGGCCTGCTTCAGGTTGGTACTGTTGTAGCAAGCGAAGAGAACTATTTGGCCGGACTTCGGGTTATTCTTATATTGTCTTCTTTGATATGCCTTATAATTGCCTTTACTGTTGGTCTTTTTATGGCGCGCAAAGCTCTTCAGCCAATCGAACGGGTCGTCCACGCTACCGAAAAAATTCAGAGCGGTTCCGATTTGAGCGTGAGGATTCCGATTGAGGGTCCTAAGGATGAGATTGGCCATTTGGTCTACACACTGAATATTATGCTATCCCGCATTGAAATGGCGTATAACGGACTGGACGAATCGTATAAAGCGCAGCGACGGTTTGTTTCGGATGCGTCGCATGAGCTTCGTACTCCGCTGACGACGATTCGCGGCAATATTGAACTGCTGCAGCGGATGTGGTCCAAGACGCTTGAGCCGGATGAAGCGGGAGATATTGTACTGGCGCTCGATTCCCAGCGCTATGAGCTGTCTAACGAAGCCATGCAGGATATTGCGGCGGAGGCGCGGCGGATGTCCACTCTCGTTAACGACCTTCTAGCTCTGGCAAGAGCGGATGCGGGGTACGAGATGGAAAAAACAACGCAGCCTATGCTGCCGATCGTGGAAGAAGTAGGACGGAGAGCGGGTCTCTTGCCTCGCAATGCGGAGTGGCGGATTGGCGATTTGACCGCGCTGGACGGATACCAGGTACACGGGAATGCGGATTATTTGCAGCAGCTGCTGTTTATCTTCATAGAGAATGCGTTCAAATATACGCCGAGCGGCTGGATCGAGATGTCGGCGACACGCCGGGAGAACCAGCTTGGCATTATTATTAAGGATACGGGAATCGGCATGAATCCGAAGGAGGTTCCTCATATTTTCGACCGGTTCTACCGGGCGGACGAATCGCGCGGCAAGACCGTTGGCACGGGGCTTGGTCTGTCCATAGCCAAATGGATTATCGATGAGCACCGCGGCTCGATTGAGGTGACGACGATGGAGGAAGAAGGGTCCACGTTTGTCATTTGGCTGCCAATAGACTTTTCCCCCCAGCCTGCTTCGATTATAATAGAAGGAACCGATCGAATCGAAGACTAACCTTCGTTATTCAGAAAGCAGGTGCTACAAGTGGAAATTGTTAAAATATCGCCGCGAGGCTATTGCTATGGCGTTGTGGATGCCATGGTGCTCGCGCTGCAAACCGCCAAAAACCTGGACCTTCCGCGTCCGATTTATATTCTTGGCATGATTGTTCATAATGCGCATGTAACGGAAGCTTTCGAGCAAGAGGGCGTCATTACGCTTGACGGCGAGAACCGACTGGAGATTCTGGAGCAGGTGGAGAGCGGAACCGTTATCTTCACGGCCCACGGCGTATCTCCCGAAGTCCGCAACCGTGCGCGCGAGAAGGGTCTGACCATCGTGGACGCGACTTGTCCGGATGTAACCAAGACGCATGACTTGATCCGGGAGAAAGTCGCCGAGGATTATCATATTATTTATATCGGCAAAAAAGGCCATCCGGAGCCGGAAGGCGCTATTGGCGTGGCACCGGATCGCGTTCACTTGATTGAACGCGTTGAGGATATTGCCAAGCTTAATGTGCCTGAGGGACGCATTATCATTACGAATCAGACGACAATGTCGCAATGGGACATCCGTCATATTATGAGCAAGCTTCTGGAGACGTATCCGAAGGCGGAGATTCATAACGAGATCTGCTTGGCTACGCAAGTACGCCAAGAGGCTGTAGCGGAGCAAGCCGGACAGGCGCAGCTGTGCATTGTTGTTGGCGATCCGCGCAGCAACAACTCCAACCGCCTTGCCCAGGTATCCCAGGAGATCGCGGGCGTACCGGCCTATCGCGTATCCGACGTATCGGAGATCGAGCAGGAATGGTTAAAAGGTGTTGACCGCGTTGCCGTAACTTCGGGCGCTTCGACTCCAACTCCGATTACAAAAGAAGTTATCGCGTATTTGGAGCAATACGATCATAACGACCCCTCCACGTGGGAGATCAAGCGTACGGTCAACAAGAACAAGCTCCTTCCGACCATTCGTACCAAATCGGCTTCCGGCGCAGCCGAAGCTTAATAGAAGATCAAGTAAATGCGGTGCTCCCTTGCACCGCATTTATTTTGTTTTTAGGCTAGTACTCAACGATGCCGTGCATCGTCAACTAGTGTGAAAGCCGTGATCAGGCGGTCATGTCCATGGTTTAGCCGTGCCTTAACGATGCACGACATCGTAAAGGAGGCTGATCGCCCTTAAATGGTGGAGCTTAACGATGCCGCGCATCGTTAAGAAGCGTGAAAACCGTGAAAAGGCGGCTATTTCCATGGGTTTAGCCCTGCCTTAACGATGTGCGATATCGTAAAGGGGGTTGAATTGTCCTAATTGGTGGAGCTTAACGATGCCGCGCATCGTTAAGAAGCGTGAAAGTCGTGAAAAGGAGGCCGTCTCCATGGTATAGCCGCGCCTTAACGATGTGCGACATCGTAAAGGAGGCTGCTCCGCCCTAAATGGTGGAGCTTAACGATGCCGCGCATCGTTAAGCAGCGTGAAAGTCGTGAAAAGGCGGCCATTTCCACGCCGTACCTTAACGATGTGCGACATCGTAAAGGGGGCTGCTCCGCCCTAAATGATAGAGCTTAACGATGCCGCGCATCGTTAAGAAGCGTGAAAGTCGTGAAAAGGAGGCCGTCTCCATGGTATGGCCGTACCTTAACGATGTGCGACATCGTAAAGGAGGCTACTCTGTCCTAAATGATAGAACTTAACGATGCCGCGCATCGTTAAGAGTGGAATTTAAGCTGAGCATAGTCCAGCTATCCTGACATTGTCGCCAATGATTTGATCATTTTTTCGGTGACAGGAAATGCGGGTGGACACCGAGCAGATGTGAAGGTCCGGTTCCCCCGGACATTAGGGTTGAGTGTGTTATTGTTTTCCTGAAGCAGACTGCGGCGAAGGAAGTGAATGTTCTGGAGAAGCGGAGATAATGCTTACGAAACAGCTTTCCTTTGGAAAGCTTGTAGCTCGCCTTGCTATTTGGATTTCAACGGATAAGACTAGTTCAGGGAAATCCGAATAGAACAGCGATTGTAAGAATATTCACTTCCGTAGCTGCTTAGCAGCTGGTTTAAGAAAAATAATAATTGACGAACCCAAAGTCCATCGTGTATATTTGCTTTAACAAGTAAAAGCATAAAAGCCGCAAAGCATAAAAGCGTATAAGCGTTGAAGTGAAAAAGGAGAGATGGACATGATCGTAATTACTAGCCCACATATTGCCGAAGAGCGTATTCAAGAAATTGTGAATCATATCGAAAGAGCGGGCGTGCAAGCCCATGTATCCAGAGGGACGGACCGTACGGTTATCGGGATTATCGGCAAGGCGGAGCCAACGCTTGCGGAGCATCTCCGTCAAATGAAAGGCGTAGAGAACGTGATCAAAATTTCGAAGTCCTACAAGCTGGCGAGCCGGGACTTCCATCCGGACGATACCGTCATCGATATTAAAGGCGTTAAGATCGGCGGCGAGAACCTTGTTATTATGGGCGGCCCTTGCGCGGTTGAATCCCCGGAGCAGATCGATGAGATCGCACGCCTTGTCAAGGCAGCCGGCGGACAGGTGCTTCGCGGCGGCGCGTTTAAGCCGCGCACGGGTCCATACAGCTTCCAGGGCGTTGGCGTCGAAGGTTTGATCATGATGGCGGAAGCGGGCAAGAAGCATGGCCTGCTCACGATTACCGAAGTTATGACTCCGGAGTATGTTGATGTATGTGCCGAATATGCCGATATCCTTCAGGTCGGTACACGCAACATGCAGAACTTCGATCTGCTCCGCAAGCTCGGTACCATTCAGACTCCGGTATTGCTGAAGCGCGGCTTCAGCGCAACGTACGACGAGTTCCTGAACGCGGCGGAATACATCCTCGCGGGCGGAAATCCGAATGTTATGTTGTGCGAGCGCGGAATCCGAACGTTCGAAACTTACACGAGAAATACGCTGGACTTGTCCGCGATTCCGGTCCTGCAAGGGCTTAGCCATCTACCAGTCATTTCGGACCCGAGCCACGGTACGGGCCGCCGCGAATTGGTAGAGCCGATGTCCAAAGCATCCGTTGCGGCAGGGGCGAACGGTCTGATTGTCGAAATGCACACGGATCCGGATAATTCGATGACAGGTGACGGTGTACAATCCTTATTCCCTGACCAATTCGCTAATTTATTAAAGGATTTAGAAAAGCTGGCGCCAATCGTCGGAAAGCAATTCAACACTCCAAAAGAACCCGCAGCCGCTTTTGCAGAATGGAAAATTTAATCCAGTTTTAAAATGTGAAAAGCCGGGAAGCCTTGATACACAAGGCCTCCCGGCTTTTCTGATCGAATGTAAAGGCTTAATTGTGAACAAATGTTTAAACTTGTAAGTATACCTTACATATGAATAAAAAATACCTGACATAAGTATTGACGATGCCAAAACGTAGTCTTATAATTACCTCATAGTTTAACGAGAAACTTGAACAATAACTGTTCACCACTATGCAAATGTTCGGAAATGGAGGAAATATCTGATGTCAGTTCAAAAAGTTTTGGAACAAATTCAAGAAAACAACATCCAGTTTGTAGATTTCCGCTTCGTGGATCTTGCTGGTCGCGCGCACCACATTACTCTTCCTTCGACAGAAGTTGACGCTGATACTTTCGTAAACGGTGTAGCTTTTGACGGTTCCTCGATCCCAGGTTTCCGCGGTATTGAAGAATCTGACATGGTAATGATGCCAGATACTGATGCAGTATTCGTTGATCCTTTCACAGATCATCCTACACTGAACATTATGTGTAACATCCATACACCGGACGGCGAGCGTTATGAGCGTGACCCACGCAGCATCGCTCAAAAAGCGGAAGAATACCTGCAAACAACCGGTATCGGTACAACTGCATTCTTCGCGCCTGAGTCCGAATTCTTCATCTTCGACGAAGTTCGCTACGAAAGCACAATGAATTCTTCTTCCTTCTACGTGGATTCCGAAGAAGCAGGCTGGAACACGAACCGTAAAGAAGAAGGCGGCAACCTTGGCTTTAAAGTTCCTGTAAAAGGCGGCTACGTGCCAGTTGCTCCGGTTGACCAACAACAAGACATCCGTAGCGAAATGGTTCGCCTGATGCAAGAAGTTGGCCTTCGCGTTGAGCGTCATCACCACGAAGTTGCAACTGCCGGCCAAGCAGAAATCAACTTCCGTTTCAGCACTTTGACTAAGACAGCTGACAACCTCATGCTGTACAAATATATCGTTCACAACACAGCTCGCCAATACGGCAAAGTGGCTACTTTCATGCCAAAACCGCTGTTCGGCGACAACGGTTCCGGTATGCACGTTCACTCCTCGATCTTCGACGGCGACACTCCGCTGTTCTATGAAAAAGGCGCTTACGGCAACCTGAGCCAACTGGCTATGCACTACATCGGCGGTATTCTGCACCACGCACCAGCTCTGATCGCTTTGACGAACCCTTCGACAAACTCGTTCAAACGTCTGGTTCCTGGTTACGAAGCTCCGGTTAACCTCGTATTCTCGAAAGGTAACCGTTCCGCTGCAGTACGTATTCCAATCGCATCGGTAACGCCAAAAGGCTGCCGCATCGAGTTCCGTACTCCGGACTCCACAGCTAACCCTTACCTGGCATTCGCGGCTATGCTGCTTGCTGGTCTGGACGGCGTGAAACGTAAATTGGATCCAGTTGCTCTCGGCTACGGTCCATTCGACAAAAACATCTACGAACTGCCAGAAGAAGAGAAAAAAGAAATCCGCAGCGTACCTGGTACACTCGACGAAGCGCTTGACGCTCTCGAAGCGGATTCCGAATTCTTGACTGAAGGCGGCGTATTCACGGAAGAATTCATCGCTAACTATGTTGCCGTTAAACGCAGCGAAGCAAAAGCGGTATCGATTCGTATTCATCCACACGAGTACAGCCTGTACTTCGGCTGCTAATTCGAAACGCACTTATTCAAGCGGACTCCCTTGGCGGGAGTCCGCTTTTTATTTGTCGAATTGTGCGACTGCAATGGGTTCGTACATAGGTCTTTCGCCTAACCGGGTACGGTATAGCGTAATGCCGGTGATGTCGAAGGCTGTCTGATGCTGCAGAAAGGGGCTTGAGAGCTTCTCAAGCTTTTCGGCTGTGCATGGTTCATCGGCGGAATATTTCCGCGCTAAGGTCACGTGAGGCCGGTAAGGACGGGTCTCCGGCGTATAGCCAATACCCGAATGAAGCGACTGGCCAAGCGATTGATGAAGCCTGGTTAGCTCGGCGGGCAATTGCTTTAAGCCAAGCCATAAGACGGAGGGGCGTTCCTCGCGTCCGAAGCTGCCAAGTTTCGACAGTTCTAACGAGAAGGATGATGTTCGGGAAACGGCTTCCTGCATGGCAGTCTGTATGGCGGGAATGGAGGAAACGGGCATGTCCCCGATAAAGTGGAGCGTTATGTGCAGATCCCGGGGATCCACCCATTTCTGGAAAGAGAGCTGATCCTGCCAATCGGGCAAATGGCTAACGATTTGTCCGCTAAGGTTTGCAGGAATGGATATTGCGGTGAAAATCCGAATATTATCTGCCATGTGAATAATCTCCGTTCGACTTTTTGTCACTAACATTATGTAAATGTACTTGAAGAGAGCCGGTAAAATTGCTATCATAATCAATATCATGTGAGATGCTTAACAAAAACAAAAGGTGGGTAACGGAAATGAAACGAGCCTATAATTTCAATGCAGGACCGGCCGCTTTACCGCTCGAGGTGCTGCAGCAGGCGCAAGAGCAATTTGTCGAATATCAGGGCGCGGGGATGTCCATCATGGAAATGTCCCACCGCAGCGCACTTTATGAGCAAGTGAACAACGAATCACAAGCCCTCATGCGCGAATTGTTCGGTATTCCGGATAACTATCATGTTCTTTTCCTGCAAGGCGGCGCAAGCCAGCAATTTGCCATGATTCCAATGAACCTGCTTTCCGCGGGCCGTCCAGCCGCTTACGTTAAAACGGGCGCTTGGGCTGACAAAGCCATTAAGGAAGCGAAGCTGATTGGCGAGACGGTTATTGCTGCTTCGTCAGAAAACGACAATTTCATGCGTATGCCAAGCATTAACGAAATCGTTGTGCCGGAAAATGCAGCTTACCTTCATCTGACATCTAATGAGACAATCGGAGGCGTACAGTTCCAGGAGTTCCCAACGAACCTTGGCAATGTACCGCTTGTAGCCGATATGTCCAGCGATATTTTGAGCCGTCCTATTGATATTAGCAAATTTGGCCTCATCTATGCCGGCGCGCAAAAAAATCTTGGTCCATCCGGTGTTACGGTTGTTATCGTACGCGATGACCTGGTTCAAGAAAGTCCGAAGAACATCCCGGCAATCTTCCGCTACGACACGCATGCGAAGAACAAGTCGCTTTACAATACGCCGCCATCCTTCTCGGTTTATATGGTTAACCTGGTTCTGAAATGGATCAAGGGCAACGGCGGGGTTGCTGCTATGGAGCAGCTCAACCGCGATAAAACAAAGCTTATCTATGATGCTATTGACCAAAGCAACGGCTATTATGTGGGATGCGCTCATCCGGACAGTCGTTCGCTTATGAACATCACTTTCCGTATGCAAAGCGAAGAGCTGGAGAAGCAATTCGTTAAGGAATCGGAGCAAAACGGTTTTGTTGGCCTGAAGGGCCACCGCGATGTTGGCGGTCTGCGCGCTTCGACGTACAACGCCGTTCCGCACGAGAGCTGCAAAGCGCTTGCTGAATTTATGGCTGACTTCCAGCGCCGCAACGGTTAAGAAAGTTGACAAAGACCGCCATTTCCGTAATCGGAAAGGCGGTCTTCATTGTTAGGGGTGTTTATGCCAGTGACGAATCGGCCATATTAGGGGCGTGAAGCTTGTAGCCGACGTTGCGGACCGTCATAATGTACTCCGGCGTTCTTGCGTTTTGCTCGATTTTATCTCGAAGATGGCTGATATGAACGTCAACGATTCGCGTATCGCCGAGGAAGTGGTAGTCCCATACCCCGTGAAGCAGCTGCTGACGGCTTAATACTTTGCCTCTATGCTTGCATAAGAAGAGAAGAAGCTCGAATTCCTTCGGTGTCAATTCAATGGTCCGGCCGTCAATCAGCACTTCGCGCTGTTCGGCGCGTACCGTCAACCGGCCAATATCGAAGGTTGTTGATTCAGCTTGACCCGGAAGGGACTGAATTCGACGGAAAATGGCCTGAATACGCGAGATCAGCTCTTGCGGGCTAAATGGCTTCGTCATATAATCGTCGGCCCCGTTATCAAGCCCGGCGATTTTGTCCGTGACGTCCTGCAAGGCGGTCAGCATAACGATTGGTACCGCATTGCTCTGCTTGCGCAGCTCACGGCATACTTGGATGCCATCCATCTTCGGAAGCATCAAGTCGAGTACGATCAGGTCAGGACGGAATGGCTTTAACATCTCGAATACGGCCTCGCCATCGCTTACACACCGGACATCGTAACCGGCGAGTTTCAAATTAAATTCGATAAGCATGGAGATGGACGGCTCGTCATCAACGACCAATATTTTCTTTTTCATCGTATCTATTCTCCTTTTGCCTCCTACATGATGTTTTCATTATGAGGGGAGACATTTATGCGGAGATTAAGAGTACGTTAACCTAATGTAAAAATTGCCTCTTTGGCACTGGTGCGAGAACGCAGTGTTTCGTGTATAATGACATAGAATGTGAGGTTGGTACAGTTATGGCTTTTCATATTGTTTTGGTTGAACCTGAAATTCCTGCAAATACGGGTAATATCGCCCGGACTTGCGCCGCAACAGGCGCGCATCTTCATCTTGTACGCCCCCTTGGATTCCAGACCGATGACCGCACTCTCAAACGCGCCGGACTGGATTATTGGCATGCGGTTCATGTGGAATACCATGATTCCTTCAAGGAGCTGCAGGATGCGAATCCAAACGGAAGATTCTTTTATGCAAGCACGAGAGCTACCAAAGTGTATACGGAGTTTGACTTTCGGGACGGGGATTTCTTCGTGTTCGGGAAGGAAACAAAAGGACTGCCGCAAGAGCTGATTGATGCGAATCTGGATACTTGCATGCGGATGCCGATGACGGGAGATGTCCGGTCGCTGAATCTTTCCAATTCGGCGGCGATTATTGTGTATGAGGCGTTACGCCAAAATAAGTTCCCGGGAATGGACTGAATTTACATAATATTAAGGACTATCCTAACATAGGAAGGAATTCGTTAGGGACCATCGAAAGTCTACTGTGCTATGTTTACACAACGTTAGCTTGCAAATCCAGTCATAAAAAGAGGTGAAAAGATGAAACCAGCAGGTGTGGTTAGAAAGGTGGACCAACTCGGACGAATCGTTCTTCCTAAATCACTTCGTAAAAGGTATCAAATGAATGAGGGGGACCCTGTAGAGATTTTAGTGCAAGGCGACCATATTATTTTGGAGCGCTACCGCCCAAGATGCGTGTTCTGCGGATCAATGGAAGATGTGAAGGAATTCAAGGACCGTTATTTATGCGAACCGTGCATGATTGAAATGGGACAACTTCAAAACCGTTAATCGGATAATCATCCAAGCACTACTACAAACATACGAAGATAAAAAAAGAAGCTCCTCCCGCAAACGAGAGGAGCTTCTTTTTTTGAATTCCAAGCCATTTATTACAACGTCTTAGAATTCTCCGGAATGAAAACGCGCCTCGCAGCCAAAGGATGGCAAAGCCGTTTCACCGAGCCTTGATTAAAGGCCTTTGGTCTTGTCGTCGTTGTACGAAGACGTCAAGATGGCAGTCAGGAACAAAATAAAGACTGTCATAACAATAACGAAAGTAATAGACATTTTGTGCACCTCCGATATGCTAGCTTCATTATAACCAAGTATTAGGGAAAAGAAAACGTTTAAGTTTGCATGGATTCTTTTTATTATGCGACAATAATGACAGTACAAATCATGGTTTTTATTGCGGGAGGAGAAGGGAAATATGGAATTTCGCTTTGCATCAAGAATGACGCAGGTTAAGTCTTCCGTCGTAAGAGATATTCTGAAGCTGACGCAAGGAAATGACATCGTATCCTTTGCGGGCGGCCTGCCGGCGGAAGAGCTTTTTCCTGTACAGGCTGTCAGGGAGGCTGCGGACCGCGCGATTTCTGCGGGTACAAGCGCATTGCAGTACGGGCTTACTGAAGGTTACTTACCCCTGCGCGAGCAGCTGTGCGTCCGAATGGCTCAGAAGGGGATGAACGTGCAGCCGGAGGAAATGATTATTACGACAGGCTCCCAACAGGCGATCAGCCTGCTTGTTCAAGTTCTCACCGAGCCGGGGGACACGGTGCTTGTTGAGCGGCCTACCTATTTAGCTTGCCTGCAAGTGTTTGAACTGCATGGTCTAAAGGTGGTTGCCGCGGAAAGCGATGAGCATGGCATGATTCCGGAGGATGTGGAACGACTGGTCCGCGAGCATAAGCCCAAGTTAATTTATGCCGTTCCGACCTTTGGCAATCCGACGGGCAATGTGTGGAGTCTGGAAAGAAGGCAGGAAATTCTGCGGATCTGCGCCGGCCATCAAGTGCCTATTATTGAGGACGATCCGTACGGCGAGCTGAAATACGATGAAAATGCGGCTTACCCAACGCTGTTTGCGCTTGACCAGCAGCAGTTTGGAAGCGGCGTTGTTATATACACAAGCACCTTCTCGAAAATCGTAGCTCCCGCGCTCCGGACCGGCTGGGCGATTGGCGATACCCGGGTGATCAAGATGCTTGCAAAAGCGAAGCAAGCGGCCGACCTGCAGTCCAGCACGATGGATCAGCAGATCTTAAGCCAGCTGCTTGCGCATTTCCCGCTCGACGAACATATCCGCATAATTTCGGAATCCTACGGGGACCGGATGCGGGAAATGCAAAGCCTGATCAAGGCGCAAAAAATCGAAGGACTTCATTGGATCGAGCCGAAGGGCGGCATGTTCCTATGGGTTGAACTTCCCGAAGGACTGGATGCCGAAGCGCTGCTGCGGGTTGCGGTATCAAAGGGCGTCGCTTTTGTTCCGGGCATCGCTTTTTATGCTTACGATCCAAAACGCAACACAGCCCGGCTTAATTTCACCCATAATAAAGGAGAAAAAACGGCGCTTGGCGTTGCGCGTCTGGCGGAAGCGATCCGCGAGTTTACCGCTCGTAGCTAAAGGGAGTTTCCTTTGCGCGTTTGGACGTTTTTCCAGTGGAAGCTTTGGGAGCTTTCGTTCTTGGCGCTTTGGCGGGTTTGGGCTCCGGTGCCGGCGGAAGGGTAAAGGTCTCTTTCCATTCGGCGATCACCTCGGCATACTCCGCCAAGGCCAAGGCTCCGGCTGGCGTTAGCCGGTATTGGCCGCGCCCCACCTTCTCGAACCAACTATAATAATTGCTTCGCAGCATGGAGGCGCTTTGCGGATTACCCGTCAGAGATGCCAGCTGACTTGGCGACAGGATGCCAGCTTGCTGCATGGCGTATGCGGCCCGAAGGGCCTTCTCCCGATAGGCGGTGACCAGCTTGCGGCCGGTGCTGCCGCCCACGTTGTAATCGCCGCTCCGTTCGCGGAACTCCCTGAGGAGCCGTGCCTGGCGGGTTCTTCGGATCCCGCGCTTCGGCATCTCGCCGGGCTCGCACAGCATTTCGATCAGTGGCGCTTTGGTTTTGAAGAAGGTGACGGTCATCAGGCCGAGACCCAGCATCCGGCACAGCTCCGTAATATCGCTGAAGCGCTGGTTGTGGGCGCCGCTTTTCTTGCGGTTGCGCTCAACAGCCAGTACAACATGATCATTTATGCGTAAACGTTCAATCCCTTGCAGCAGCAAAGCGAGATTGAACGTTTTTTTCATTTCGACAACAACCGCCTCGCTGCCATCCGGTTTCATCGCAACCAAATCGCAATGGAGAACCTCGCTTTTTACCGTAAAACCTAGCTTTTCGTAGTAGGCCTTGATGGGGCTGTACAGCTCCTCTTCCTTGTTAACTGCCATGTTAATTCCCCTCTTTCTCCCATCATTATAGCAAATGCTTGTCGTTATTTGCCGGATTGCCGACTAAAATAGTGGTCAATTTCCTACATAACTAAGCATAGGATTGTAATACTTCAGTAAAAAGTTGGTCCACACGATCAATGATGTAGAGATAATCCCGGGCGGAATGAAAACTAGCGGATTGCGGAAGCGATGGGAGGAGGCACGGCATGGACATTTTCAAGCGAATATCGGAGTATCAGACAGAGAGTGAAAAGCTTGCGTGGACGGGATCTTTCAGAGAATATATTCAACTGCTTAGAGAGGACCCGACCCCGGCCATGACTGCGCACGCGCGCGTCTATGAGATGATTGATTCTTTTGGGGTAGAGGACGATAACGGAAGGAAGCGTTATAAGTTCTTCGAACAGGAAATTTTCGGTCTCGACCGCGCCGTGGAGAAGCTGGTGGAGGAATACTTCCACTCGGCGGCCAGAAGGCTGGATGTCCGTAAACGGATCCTGCTCTTAATGGGGCCGGTCAGCGGCGGCAAATCAACCATTGTAACGATGCTGAAGAAAGGGCTGGAGCGTTTCTCCAGAACGGAGAAAGGAGCTACTTACGCCATTAAAGGCTGCCCGATGCACGAAGAGCCGCTGCACTTGATCCCGCATGAGCTTCGTCCGGAGATTGAGAAGGAGCTTGGTGTCCGCATTGAAGGCAACTTGTGCCCTTCCTGCCAAATGAGGCTTCGGGTTGAATACGATGGAGATATAGAGAATGTCATTGTTGAACGCGTGCTCGTATCGGAGGAAAACAGGGTAGGTATCGGTACGTTTAGCCCTTCCGATCCGAAGTCGCAGGATATTGCCGACTTGACAGGCAGTATCGACTTCTCGACGATTACGGAGTTTGGTTCGGAATCCGATCCGCGCGCGTACCGCTTCGACGGCGAGCTGAACAAGGCGAACCGCGGTCTGATGGAATTCCAGGAGATGCTCAAGTGCGACGAGAAGTTCTTATGGAACCTGCTCTCGCTGACGCAGGAGGGGAATTTCAAGGCGGGCAGGTTTGCGCTTATATCGGCCGACGAGCTGATTATCGCGCATACGAACGAATCCGAGTACAAGTCGTTTATCAGCAATAAGAAGAACGAGGCGCTGCAATCGCGTATGATTGTCATGCCGATTCCCTACAACCTCAAAGTATCCGAGGAAGAGAAGATTTATACGAAGCTGATCGGCCAAAGCGATATGAAGCATATTCATATTGCGCCGCATTCCTTGAAATCCGCGGCCATCTTCTCCATACTTACTCGCCTCAAGGAAACGAAGAAGCAAGGCATGGACCTTGTCAAGAAGATGAGAATGTACGACGGAGAAGAGGTCGAAGGCTTCAAGGAAGCCGATCTGAAGGAAATGCAGAACGAGTATATTGAGGAAGGCATGTCCGGCATTGACCCTCGTTATGTCATCAACCGGATTTCCAGCGCACTCATCAAGCAGGATATGCAGTGCATCAATGCTCTCGATGTGCTTCGGGCACTGAAGGACGGCCTTGACCAGCATCCTTCGATTACGAAGGAGGAGCGGGAGAGATACCTGAACTTCATCTCGGTAGCGCGCAAAGAGTATGATGGACTGGCGAAAAAGGAAATTCAAAAGGCATTTGTTTATTCCTTTGAAGAGTCCGCCCGGACTTTATTCGAAAACTATCTCGACAACATCGAATCGTATTGCAATTGGTCCAAAATCAAAGATCCGCTTACCGGCGAAGAGATGGATCCCGATGAGCGCCTGATGCGGTCAATTGAGGAGCAGATCGGCGTTTCCGAGAATGCGAAAAAAGCGTTCCGCGAAGAAATTCTGATCCGGATCTCTTCGTACTCGAGGAAAGGGAAGAAGTTCGATTTCACAAGCCATGAACGTCTGCGAGAGGCCGTTGAGAAAAAGCTTTTCGCCGACCTTAAGGACATCGTGAAAATTACGACTTCGACCAAAACGCCGGATGAAAGCCAACTGAAGCGCATTAACGAAGTGACCAAACGGTTGATTGACGAACACGGCTACTGCCCGGTGTGCGCAAACGAGCTGCTGCGGTACGTGGGAAGCCTCTTGAATCGTTAATTTCTCAACTAAAAAGCGGCTGTGCGGGGTAATCCCTCGCACAGCCGCTTTTGGTTTGTTAATTAGTTAAATACATACGGAGCATTTTGAATGATTCTGGAGAAACGAAGTGGTCGCTTTTGCTCGGGGATTCCAATCCTATTGGAATAGTTCCGAAGGAATCCCCGAGCAATGGCGATCGGAAGAACATTCAAATGCGTAGTATGCTGTTTAACTATGCCCTTTCGTCATGAAGAATACAAGAATGCATACAAGTCGGTTCCTTATTTTCCGATATAATCGTTATAAGACTTTTGACTTTTTAGGGGGAGATCGGAACTATGATTAAAGTCTCGGAAGAACGCCGCAAACAGCTGGAATATACCCGTATTACGGAAGAAGATTTGAAACGGCTCGCGGCATGCAAGCCTATATTCGAACAAGTCGTCGAAGAGGTTGTGAACCGCTTCTATGACAACATTGGACAACAGCCGCATCTGATGCGCATTATCTCGAATGTAAGCACCATTGAACGGCTTAAACAGACACAACGCGGTTATTGGCTGTCTCTGGCTTCAGGAGTCATTGACCAGGAGTACATCGAGAACCGCATTACGATCGGGCTTGTCCATTCCCGGATTGGACTCACGACGGACTGGTACCTGGGAAGCTACATGACCTATCTCGATATCGCCGCAACCGTGCTGCAGCTTGCGATTCCGGAGAAATGGACTTCCGTTCTGCACTCCCTGTCCAAAATGTTTAATCTGGACTCGCAGCTGGTGCTTGAAGCGTATAACCGAGCCGAGCAGTCTTTGATTCAGGAGCTGGCTGACCAAAGATCGGTTATGCTCACAACGATTACAGAGTCGGTGCAGCAGCTGTCGGGATTGATGACGGAGCTTGACCAAGGCGCCAAGTCGATTGCCGAGGCGGCCGTATCCACTTCGCAGTCGCAAGACCACTCGCATGAGCTGCTTGGAGATCTGCAGGAGGAGCTGGCGGGTATTACGGAGATGGGGCTGTTGATCCGCGGGATTGCCGACCAGACGCATCTTCTTGGTCTGAACGCCGCTATTGAGGCAGCGCGCGCCGGCGAAATGGGACGAGGCTTCGAGGTTGTGGCCAACGAGGTTCGCAAGCTTGCGGCATCCTCGCGTACAGCGCTGGAGACGATCCAAACGAACCTGGACGAGATTCACAAGAAGATCCATTTGGTTCAAATGGAATCGGAGAAAACCTCGGTTGAAGCCCGCAATCAGGCGGCGAGATCGCAGGAGCTTGCCGTTTTCGTTCAAACCGTGGATGCCGTTACAAAAGATTTGCGTCAATTGAATACATAACAAGAGAATAGGCATATGATATAAAGCAGGGTTTCTTCGCCAGCGCAGAAGCCCTGCTTTCGTGCTATATAAGTTGACATGAAAATCCATTTCTTGTATGATAGTTCTAACAAAAATTTACTTTCATAAAGATTTTCATGGTATAAATGTAAATTAAGTTAACATTTAAAAGGTTCTGAGCCAACTTTGGTAGTCATCAATGCAGGCATCAGGGAAGGTGCTGTACCATCATGGAGGAGGCGGTTGGCATGTCGACGGCCAAACAGTCGCAGTCGCATTATTACGATTCGCAATCATTTTACGATGAAATGTTCGAGAAAGACTTTTCGGTTCGTCCCCACTATGACAATATCCATCGGCTGTTCGCAAGAATGAAGCCGTCGGAATTGACGATGCGGCAGCATGCTCTTAATCAACGCATGATGGAGGAAGGAATCACCTTTACCCTGAACAGTCCTAACCAAAGCGAGCCTCTGGAAAGAACCATTCCCTTTGACTACATCCCTCGCGTTATCCCTAAGCATGAATGGGAAGCAGTGGACCGAGGCGTCCGTCAGCGGACAAAGGCGCTAAATATGTTCATCCACGATATTTACCACGCTCAGCGCATTGTGTCCGACGGGGTCATCCCAAGACGAATGATCGTATCCAACGTATATTTTCGCCCGGAAATGATGGGTTTAGACGTTCCGGGAGGCGTGTATATTACGTCCTCCGGCATAGATTTAATTAGAGACGAGAAGGGCCGTTATTTTGTCCTCGAGGATAATCTCCGTTCGCCTTCCGGTTACTCCTATTTGTTCAAAGGCCGTACCATTATGAGCGAGCTTTTCCATGATTTATACTTGTCCTCTTCCGTTCAAAGCATTGAGCGCAGCCTGAACTATTTCCTTCGTTCTTTGCGTTCTCTCGCGCCTAACGGGAAGAAGGATCCGTTAATTGCGCTTCTTACTCCCGGCTCGTACAATTCGGCGTATTATGAGCATACCTTCCTCGCACAGCAGCTCGGCATTCATTTGGTTGAAGGCCGCGACCTGGTCTATAAAGATCACAAAATTTATTTGCGCGATCTGAGAGGCCTTCGTCAGGTGGACGTCATTTACCGCCGGATAGACGATGATTTCCTTGATCCGCTTGCTTTCCAGCCGGATTCGCTGCTGGGGGTTCCGGGGCTGATGAACGCTTACCGGGCAGGCAATATCGCCATAGCCAATGCGCCGGGTACGGGTGTTGCGGACGATAAGGCAGTGTATGCTTATGTTCCGGATATGATTCGTTATTATCTCGGAGAAGAGCCGATTCTGCACAATGTACCGACGTATCTGTTATCCCGGAAGGCAGAGCGAGACTACGTTCTGGAACATTTGGACCAGCTGGTCGTAAAGGAAACTTCGCTTTCAGGCGGGTACGGCATGCTGATCGGCCCTACGGCTACCCCCAAGGAAATCAAGGAGTTCGCCGAGGAGATCAAAAAAGATCCGAGCCGTTACATCGCGCAGACCACAATGAAGCTGTCGCGGGCACCGGTTATGGTCGACGGGCAAATGACGCCTCGCCATATCGATCTGAGGGCATTTGCGCTAATGGGGGAAGATTCCACTCATGTTATTCCCGGCGGACTTACCCGCGTTGCTTTGCGGGAAGGCTCTCTGGTTGTTAACTCTTCGCAAGGCGGAGGAGTGAAGGATACATGGGTGTTAAATCGTTAATAGCTTCAATCCAGAAACGGAGGTATCGCTGTGCTTAACCGAAACGCTGAAGCGTTGTTTTGGATCGGCCGCTATATGGAAAGAGCGGAGAACCATGCAAGATTAATTGATGTCCATTATCACCTGCAGGCAGAGGATGAATTAGGCGTTGAAGCTTGCGGTCAAGACGGCGAGAGCAAAGGGGTTCCATGCAAGTGGACCCGGATTGTAGACGCTTTGGGCAGCAGAAGCGCTTACGAGCAGCAATACGGAAATTATACCGAACAAGACGTGCTTCATTACATTACGCTTGACCGGGACAACGGCAACTCGCTGGTCTCTTGCGTGAGCCATGCCCGAGGCAACCTGCGTACTCTGCGCGAGAAGGTTCCAAGCGAGCTGTGGGACACGATTAATGCCTTTTACTTATGGCTGCGCGAGAAACAGCCGGAAGACCTGATGAAGGAATCGCCTCATCTGTTCTATGGCCGGATCAAGGAATGGGCGGCTCTGTTCCAGGGCTTGTGCCAATCGGTTATGCCGCGCGAGAACGAATGGCATTTCATCGAATGCGGGCGATTCCTGGAGCGGTCGGAGAATACGCTGCGGATTATTAAAGCGGTTGGCAATGCGGCCGTTGGCGATGGCTGGAACAATGCCGGCGCTTATCCTTACTTGCAAGCTGTCCTGAAATCGCTGAGCGGTCATCAGTCGTTCCGCCGTTATTATGCCGATGGAATGTCGGTCGAGTCCATCGTGGAATTCGTTATTTTGAACCAATCGTTTCCACGTTCCGTTCATTTCTCCTTCCATGCGCTCGACGAGCATATGAAGCAGATTGAGCTGTCGGATAATCAACTGCGTACCGCCAATGATCGAATCATCCGCCAGGTAGCGAAGGTGAAGGCGGACTTGGCTTGCCTGGAGCATGACGATATGATCGTCGACCGGAACGGGTCGATCGTAGGTCATTTGCTGGAGGCGTGCCAGATGCTTGGGCATTCTTTTGCTAAAACCTTTTTTCGGATGGGGGAGGCAAGCGCATGAAGCTAAATATATCCCACGTGACGCAATACGATTACGAGGAGACGGCAACGGACAGTGTCAATGAGATCCGGCTGACGCCAAGCACCAATGAACGTCAATCCTGCTATCAGCAGGCTATCTTCATAGAGCCGAATGCCTCGCTCTTCAGCTATGAGGATTTCTTCGGCAACCGGGTGCATTCGTTCTCGGTGAACCCGCCGCACAAGCGCTTGACGATCCGTACGCAGATGACGGTCGTAACGAGGCATGCGCCTAGTCCCGAGGAGCAGGCTGCTCTGCTGAACGGCAAGCTTGCCAGGGAGGCATGGACCTGGCTGGAGACGGAGGAAGCGGCTAACCGCTTCGCAGAGTTTCTGCTGCCGACCGGTTACGCGGATTTAACGGCCGATGTGGAGCGCTATGCGGAGAGCGTTGCCTTGAAGGAAGGCGAAGACATGAGCGTATTGAGCTGGCTCATTTCCTTGTCCAGCAAGATCAGAACCGAGTTTATTTACGACCCGGAAGCTACGACCGTTACGACCAAAGCCAGCGATCTGATCGAGCGCAGACGCGGGGTATGCCAGGATTTCGCCCATCTCATGATTGCCTGCTGCCGGTTTCATCAGATTCCCGCCCGTTACGTAAGCGGGTATCATTTCGTGGGGGATCTGCAGGGCGGCAGTGCCGATTTCGAGCAGGCTTCCCATGCTTGGGTAGAGGCGTATGTGCCGCAGCTTGGCTGGTGCAGCTTCGATCCGACGAATGAAGCGCCGGTTGGGGAGCGGTATGTCAAGCTGGGGCATGGCCGGGACTATAAGGATATTGTACCGGTAAAAGGAGTATACCGCGGCAACGGGCTTCAGAAGCTGAAGGTAACGGTAGATGTACGCAAAATCGAGGATTAATGCGATGAAGGATAGGAAGTTAAAATAAGGCTGCATCCACAGGTTCGTTCAATGGACGGAACCGAGGGAAGCAGCCTTTTTATTTTTATCGCTAACCAAGAAAATAATCGAGCTCGACCTCAACCTCTTCGATGACAACATCCGTGATCCGCTGATCCCGCGTATATCGCCATTGCTCGTAATACTCCTCTTTCATATAGACATGAACCATAAACCTTGGTCCCACATTAAACATAACTCTGTAGCCTATGAATTTATCTTTGGACAACGGTATCACCTCGGAAGTCTTTTTGCGCGTTAGTAGGTACTAGAGAAATTATAGTGAAGATAGAGAGAAAATGCTATAAGCGGGTATCTTGCTTTATTGGGCGAGTTTTCCTAAATTTTTTCTCATAATTGGTAACGGAGGAAATGATTTTTTGAGGAATTTTTATCCTGCAAAATGACGGAAAACAGCCTAAAAACGCGGCTTCCCGGATGCTATCAAAGCTAGTCACGGCCTAGGTTTGACGAGGATTTTCATTAAAGCTTACTAAGAAAAAACATTGGTAAAGGTTAGAAAATTAGAAGGCCGTAAGATTGGCTCCGTCTATCAATAGTGGTACTTTTTGGTCATTGCGGTGAGAGTTGGCATATATTTTAATAGGGGTGGGAGGGATGACAAAAGCATGAAAAAGCAATTACTAAGCCTCGCTATTATCGGATCTTTACTAGGGACAGCCGGCATTGCAAACGCAAGCACGACCTGGACTACGGCAAGCGCAGTAAAGAAATACAATGAGTACATAAACGCGGATAGCTATATGAAGGACGAGCTCTATAATGTGGCGGATTTCCGGGCGAAATACGGAAGTCAGTCGAACACTCTCGCTTACCAAATCGTCGAACGGGCGATCTGGTATATGGAAAACGGTTATATGGTGTATGGCAGCGGTTCGGATGCTTACGGCAAATACGGCTACGAGGACTGCTCGGGCTTTGTCCGTTTCGTATTCGGGGACTTTGGCATTAACGTTACAGGAACATCCGCAAATTACAACACGGTTGGCACAAAGGTTGCCGGTGTCGGCAAACAGAAGGTGAACGGCAAGTGGAAGCTTACCGGCATTGAGAACCTGAAGCTTGGCGATATTCTGACCTGGCAGGAAACCGATCATATTATGCACGTTGCGATTTACATGGGAACTAACCGCGATGGTCAGCCGGTTGTTATCGGCACCCGCTCGGACGGCAACCCAACAGCGCTTGGCACGGTTGACGGCTGGGAATATTGGTGGGGCGAGAACTTCAAGGAAGCCCGCCGCGTAGTCCCTGCAGCCGGATTCACGGGTATGGCAGGCAAAACGATTAAAGCGCCTACCATTCCTGAGTCGTATGTGCTGCCGCCGCAAAAGCCGGTTCCGGCTTGGACGGGCCCATCAACAGGCGGCGGTTCTACAACGCCTGCACCAACGCCAACTCCGGATCCGACACCGTCGAATCCGTCCAATGAGAAGACTACATATGTGGTAACGGTCAAGGGCTGGGTTAGCCTGAAATCGGCTGCGAGCTCGAGCTCGTCCACGGTTGGCAGACTGGAGCTTGGCCAAAAAGCCGAGCTGATCAAGAAAGTCAACAGCTACTGGTACCAAATTAAAGTAAACGGCAAAACCGTCTACATCACAACAAACAGTACTTATACGAAGACGATTACGGAATAGAAGCTGAAATAGGGAAGCTGTTCCGTAAGACGTAGCTTCGTGCTATAGCTGGTGCTTTGGGAAGGGCTCCATGGACAAGCGCGAAGCAGCCGATAGAAGGAAGAGGAGCTTTAGCTCAGCACAAAAAAAGGGTTGTTCCCGAAAGCCGATTTTGGCAGAGGGAACAGCCCTTTGTTTAGTTTGGTTATCAGGATTTCAGGATTTGTTAGAATCGGCCATTAATGTCCGTATCCGGTTATCGACAAGACTGAGGTCCCACGGGTAAAAGAAAACATGGTCGCCGTCGTCGGCAATACTGAAGGAATAGGCGATCGGCTCATTCGTATAAAAGACCATTGAATAATAAGACGGGTCTCCATTCTGGGTGTTTGGCGTATAAGTAGGCTTATATTCGCCGGATTTCAATAAATGGATAAAGTCGGCTTGCTCTTGATTCACAAGCGTCCGGTACGGTATGGTTTCGTTCATTTTATACAGTTCGATCTTGCTGACCTGGTCCATAGGAAGGTCCTTAAAGCTGCGCCGGTTTAACGTTTTGTAATAGGAATCTTCCACATAAATGCGGTACCCGCCAATTCTGCTCTTATCCTCTGCAGCAATGATCTCTTCAGGTTTATAACCTTCTACCTCATAAAGCTGCGTGCCGATAGCAAGAAATGCCGCATCGCCTTCCTTGGTCCGGTAGTCCGGATTGGAGACAACATCCCCTACCTTGAACTTCACCTTGCCTGCCACAGCATCCGTTACGTCGTCCGGATTCACAAGCACGCCGTCATAAAGACCGGTGTAGGTATGACCGTTAAGCTTAACGAAATCCACCCAGTCGATGACGGCATTTCCTTTAATCGATTGGGAATGATCCCTTGCCAGCGCCCAATAGGTGATTGCGCCCAATCCTAGAATAAGCAGCAGGCTTGAACAGAGGATAACCGCATTTTTTTGCACGAGACACCACTCTCCTAATAATTACTTAACGGGAGCATGAGCCGAATAGTTGCAGCAGCAGTTGTATGGAGGCCTATCCACTTCAGCACAAGTGGCATTAAGCGACAGAACATACACTGGGATTGGAGGGTGAATTCCATGTACGTAAAAAAATACAAAAGCCGAAACATCTACGGAAAGCTTAAGGTGTGCCGCTATTTACTTTCTCACAAAAGCTTGAAGAAGCTTGTCCCTCACACCGTATCGTTCAGCCGGAAACATATGGCATCGATGCTGGCAGAGCATTCCTCGGTCTATGTAAAGCCGGATACGGGCTCGCTCGGAGTGGGGATTTTTAAAGTCAAGAAAGCGAAGGGCTCCGGCTATACGGTCAAGCATATCGTGAACAAAAAGCAGCTTAGCCGGCGGTTAACTACGACTTCCGCCGTGTATGACCATATCAGCAAGAGGTCTGAGAAAAGGTTAATTATTCAGAAAGGCATTTCACTCGACCGCGTCGACGGCAGAGCGTATGACATCCGGGTAATGGTGCAGCGCAAGCCGGGCGGCTCCTGGACCGTAAACGGCTGTATAGTGAAGGTTGGGGCTCCAAAGAAGATTGTTACGAATTATTATCAAGGCGGCAAGCTGTATACGATGGAGAAGCTTGGGAAGAAGCAAGGCCTCTCGCCAAAGAAAACAGCTAAGCGGATCTCGCAGCTAAAATCGAGATCGCTTAAAATAGCTAAGCATCTCAGCGGCAAACGCAAAGGCATGCATGAGCTGGGCATCGATTTTGCTTATGACAAGAAGCAGCGCCTCTGGGTCATAGAAGTCAACTCCAATCACCCGCAGTTTTACCCGGTGAAGCGACTTGACCCAAAGGCGTACAAGAAGATGAAAAAGTTCGCGAGGAGTTACGGGCGGAAGGACGCATAATAAGGAAAAGCCGCAATCCAGTGCCTGACGAACAGGCCTTGGATGCGGCTTTTTTTAATCAAAAACTTTACACAAACTTCCGGCTGGTCTTCTTCCCGTCGCAGCTGAACACGATTTTCTTGTCCTCAACGATGGTCTCGAGGTGGACGTTTTTGCCCCACAGCTGCACGACATAAGGGAGGGTCCGCTCGACGTATTTCAAGTCCAGCTCGGTTCCCTCGTAGTTATGCTTCAGGTACAGCTCGCCGATGCGGTTGAAGTCTCCGTCGGTGACAACGATGCTCGGGAAGCCGCCGTTTACCTTGGAATAGACGAGCTGATCGCGGATATTTTCCCAGGATTTATCGGTAATTTTCCATTCCGGGCCTTTCTTCTCGAAGATGTAAAGATCGAGCTCGTCGGTCAGATTCTTCGTTAAGTAGTTGCGCAGGAAGGAGATGTCGGAATCTTCTTCCCGGACCTCGAAAATTTTCTCCCGGCCTTTGCCAGGCACGCGTCCGAACCGCGCTTGCTCTTCCTTCGTTGGTTTATCCCATCGCTTCTCGATATCCTCGAAGATCTTCAGCCCGAGATAATACGGGTTGAGGCTGTGGCGGGAAGGGACAACGACGGAGGAGTTCAGCTTGGCGAACTCGATCGTCTCGTCGCTTGTAAGCGACAACTCGCGGATAATGCGCTGATGCCAATACGAAGCCCAGCCTTCGTTCATGATCTTCGTCTCGATCTGCGGCCAGAAGTAAAGCATCTCGTCGCGGAGCATCGACATGATGTCGCGCTGCCAAGGCTCAAGCTTTGGCGAATATTCCTCGATGAACCAGACCAGATCCTTCTCCGGCTCCGGAGGGAAGTGATTGGACGCCGGAGGGGCTGCTCCAGCCGACTCGGCGATCTCCTCGAGTGACCACAAATCCTCGTATTCCGACTTTGCCGACTGCTTCGAGGAACGAGATTTTTCCTTCGTCAGCAGCTCGATATACCGGGTCTTATCCAGCTGGTAAGGCTTAATAATGGTCGGATCCACATGCTCCTGAATGGCCAGAACGGCGTCAATAAACTTCTCGACGGCTTCCGTGCCGTGGTCCATCTCGTATTGATGAATGCGGTCGGCGGTAGCGGACATGCTCTCCACCATGTTGCGGTTGGTTTGGCTGAAGCGGGCATTGTTCTTGAAGAAATCGCAGTGGGCCAGAACGTGCGCGACAATAAGCTTATTCTGAATCAGCGAGTTGCCCTCGAGCAAGAAGGCATAACACGGATTCGAGTTGATAACAAGCTCGTATATTTTACTTAGACCGAAGTCGTATTGCATCTTCATCTTGTTGAACGTTTTGCCAAAGCTCCAGTGGCTGAAGCGCGTCGGCATCCCGTAAGCGCCAAAGGTGTAAATGATGTCCGCCGGACAAATCTCATAACGCATCGGGTAAAAATCTAGACCGAAACCTGTCGCGATTTCCGTAATTTCATCGATGGCATATTCCAGTGCACGGATCTCATCCTGATTCATTCCGCTATCCCCCCGTACTTGATAAATACCGTTCATACCATGTGTATGCCGCGGCGGCGGTTGGATATGCCCTAAGCGTTCAAGTAATCTCCTATTTATTTATTAGACAAATTCGTATATGATTTCCCTATTCATGAACGATAGAACCTGGGAGGGCGCAGCAACATGGAGAAGCGGATGAGAACCTTCATGCCGTTTACGTATAAAATGATGATTTCCTACCTGCTGCTGGTCTTGGTTACGGACGCGGTTATCGGCTATTTCTCGTATACGATGCTGGTGCAATCCCGTACGGAAATGGCAGAGACCAACATTAAGACGGCCATGGAGCAGACGGAAAATAATCTGAGCTACCAGCTGGGCGAGATTCAGCGGATGTCCGATACGCTGTTCGGCAGCTTATCCTTTCAGCGGGCGCTGCAGAAGAAGGGCGATCCCCTTCAGACGTATTTGACGATGCTGGATGAGATCGTGCCTCAGATTCAGGCACCGCTCCACTTGTACGGCAATCATATCCGGCTGCTTGTTTATACGACCAACGGCTATTTGAACGAGGTTGACGGAGACAGCATGTACGAGGAGATTAAGGACAGCGATTATTACATTTTGCCGTACAGCGAGATTACGAATAAGTCATGGTTTAACGCCATCCAAGACTCGGACAAGGATAATATATGGCTGCAGGTCGATACCGACCGGACCCTGAACAATATTTCGCATTTCCGGAAGCTGGTCTCTTACAACGATTATAAGACGATTATCGGCTATGTCCGGATTACGACGCGGCTGGATGATTTGCTTGGGGATTTTAAAGCGTTTCCAACCGAGGAGGGGCTTATTCTTCGCCTGGTGGACACGGGCAGCGATACGGTTCTCTATCAACGGGGAGACAATGGGGATACGGACGGGGCTGCTGCTGCAAGCACGATGCCAGAGGAGGATAACGGCACTTATCTCGTTATGCAAAATAAGATTCCGAACACCAGCTTCGTAATAGAGACGCTGGTTCCGAACGAATACCTGAGAAAAGATGCGGGCAAGCTGGGGAGCGTTATTTTCTACGTATGCCTGATCAGCTTCCTTGTGATGTCGATTATCGGGTTCCTCGTAGCCAGATTGTCCGGGCGAAAAATGAGGCGTATCGTCACGTTCCTCCGTTCCTTCCAGCAGGGAAGCTTCCAGAAGCGACTGCGCTTCAGCGGCAATGACGAGTTTGTTCATATTGCCGGTGCGTTTAACGATATGGCGGAGAATATTCAGGACCTGATCAAAAAGGTATACGTGGAAGGCATTCAGAAAAAACAGGCGGAGCTCGAAGCGCTGCAGGCGCAGATTAATCCGCATTTCCTGTACAACACCCTGTCGACGATAGGCAGCCTTGCGAATTTGTCGGAGACGGAGAAGGTAACGGGCATGGTGGAAGGGCTGGCGAAGTTTTACCGGCTTACGCTGAACGACGGCCACGTGTTTATACCTCTGGCGAAGGAGCTGGAGCAAGTAGAAGCTTATCTGGACATCCAGCGTATAAAATACGCGGGGAAATTTGATGTCCATATCGATATGGAGCGGGGACTTGAAGATTGCAGAGTCATTAAGCTAATATTGCAGCCTTTTGTAGAGAACATCTTTAAACATGCCTGGTTTGGCAGCCATATTGCGATACGGATCAGCGGCAGAGCAGTGGGGAATAAGGTGGAGCTGAAGGTCATTGACACCGGAATCGGGATGAAGCCGGATGCTTTGAAGGCCGTAATGGCACAGCCGGGGCAGTCGGGCGGATACGGTATCCGCAACGTGGATGACCGCATCAAGCTGCGGTATGGCGACGAGTACGGCATTGAGATCGGAAGCGTGTTCGGCGGAGGGACGACCGTACGGATTCTGCTGCCGATAGACCGGCAGGGCAACGTGGACGAGGAAGAGCAAAGGAGACAGCTGGCATGATTACAGTATTACTAGTAGATGACGAAGCGATAGATCTGGAATGGATGCGGCGCAGGGTAACGGGCAGCCCGCTGCCCTTGCAGGTGGTGGGGACGGCAAGCAGCGGATTTGAAGCTCTGAAGCTGATGGAGGATGAGCGGATCGATGTCATTCTGTCCGATATCCGGATGCCGATTATGTCGGGGACGGAGTTCGCGCGGAAGGCGAAAGAACGGAACCCGCATGTTCAGGTTGTTTTTATCAGCGGTCACGAGGACTTTCAATACGCGAAGGAAGCGATTCAGATGAATGCTTCGGGCTATTTGCTGAAGCCGGTCAAGGACCAGGAGCTGCATGACATGCTGGAAACGGTCTATAAGCAGGTGGAGAGCGAGCGGAAGCGGCATTCGATCGTAACGGAGGCCTTATCGCTGGTGAATAGGGAGCTGATGCTTAAGTGGCTGGCCGATACAACCGAAGAGCATGAGCGGGAGCATATCGTCCCGTTCCTGAACTCGCTCCTGCAATACGGGGCAGCCGCAGCGGTTATCGAGATCGATGACGTGGAGTGGAAAATTCCCGAACAGGAGCGGCGCAGCCTGATCCGCAGCATCTCCTCCTTTATCGAGCAGTTTGTCGGCGACCATGACGGAGGTACGGTGCTGGTCAGCCATGATCAGCGCATTGCTATTTTATCGCCGATCTCCGATGATCGATTCAACGCCATGCTGGAGGAGCTGGTTGGCGAGGTCCGCCAGAGCTTCCCGGTTACGATCACGGCAGGAGCCGGCAGCT
This sequence comes from Paenibacillus glycanilyticus, assembly GCF_051200795.1. Taxonomy (NCBI): domain Bacteria; kingdom Bacillati; phylum Bacillota; class Bacilli; order Caryophanales; family Paenibacillaceae; genus Paenibacillus; species Paenibacillus glycanilyticus. The sequence continues at coordinate 5,153,778 of NZ_CP195155.1, read as the reverse complement.
CCGCACGGGACACGGAGGAGCTGCGGGAATCCTACCGGCAGGCGCAGGCAGCCCTTAGCGCGAAGTGGCTGCTCGGCAAAAACCGGCTGATCAAGGATGTTTTCGGCACGGCAAGGGAAGACAAGCTGGAGCACAATGTCGAGGAGAACGTCGAAGAGATGCTGACCGCAATCCTCGATTACGATCTGGTAGCGATAGACGACCGGCTGCTCAAACTGTTCGACAAGAACGAAAGCGTATCCCAGAAGCAATATGCGTACGACCTGATTATCCGGGTAACGTCGAAGCTGCATGCCGATCTGCTTCAGCAAAACGAAAATCTGTACGAGCTGCTGAAATGGGATGCGCAAAAGGCTGCCGTACTGTTCCAGTTCGAGACGATCGACGATATCCTGTCCTGGCTGCGAAGAAGGTTTTTCGAGCTGTCCGAGCTGCTGTACGTAAAGCGCCAGAAGCAGAAGCGCAAGCTGTTCGACAATATTATGGCGTTTGTGGACGAGCGGCTGGAGCAGAAGATTACGCTGAAGGAAGTAGCGGCGTTTTTTGATTTTACGCCTAATTATTTGAGCACCTTGTTCAAGGAAGAGACCGGCACCTTATTCAGCGACTGGCTGAATGAACGGCGCATGGACCGCGTCAGGGAGCTGCTTGCGGATCCTTGTCTGAAGGTATACGAAATAGCGGAGAGGGTCGGCTACAAGAACATCATTTATTTCAACCGGCAGTTCAAGCAGTTTACCGGCATGACACCAGGCGAATACCGAAAGAAGCATAAAATCTAGCCCGTTTGACCTTCATTCATAAGCCTGCGGCTGTTTTTCCAAGCCTGCGGGCTTTTGTTTTTCCTCCCCTTATAAACTAAACTTTCCGGCCAAAATCGTAGATTAAGTATTACTTTTTGTAGTTTGGCTTAATTTTGGAGGGGCCGCGAGGTTTATATAATTAACGTATAAGACAGAGAGATTGTACAGGAGGAGAAACGAATGAAGCGACGCGGATTTTGGGGTTACGCCCTTCAGAACAAGACGCTGCTGCTCATGCTGGCGCCGGCGGTATTCTTTTTTATACTGTTCGCTTATGTCCCGATGGCCGGCATTGTGCTTGCATTCAAACAATACAACAACACGGGCGGCATATTCGGAAGTCCGTGGAACGGAATCAGCAACTTCCGCTTTTTCTTCGAATCGGGCAATGCCTGGATGGTTACGAGGAATACGGCGCTTTATAACATCGCCTTTATCATCGTCAACAACGTGCTGCAAATCTCGGCGGCGATCTTCTTGTTCGAAGCGGTGGGCAAATGGTTCCGCAAGTTAACGCAGACGATGCTGTTCCTTCCTTACTTTATTTCGTGGGTTGTCGTAGGCGCTATTGCTTACAACCTCTTCAACTACGACGTGGGTACGCTGAACGTGCTGCTGAAGGCTGTAGGCATGCAGCCGGTTGATATTTACAACACGCCTTCCTATTGGCCGGTCATTCTCGTGCTCGTATCCGCTTGGAAAACGCTTGGCTACGGTTCGGTTATGTATCTGGCGGCCATCACGGGGATCGACAACGAGATGTACGAAGCGGCTGAGATCGACGGAGCAAACGTGTTCCAGCGGATCTGGCGCATTACGCTGCCGAATCTGTTCCCAACCGTCATTATTCTGGTCCTGCTTGCCGTAGGCAATATTTTCAGAGGAGATTTCGGGATGTTCTACAACATGGTCGGCAACAACGGCCTCTTGTTCTCTTCAACCGACGTTATCGATACCTTCGTCTTCCGGTCGCTGACGACCTCGAACGAAATCGGCTTATCGGCCGCCGCAGGCTTCTATCAATCCGTGCTTGGCTTTGCAACGATCTTGCTGGCTAACTATGCGGTACGCAAATACGACAAAGATCATGCATTGTTCTAAGCACATGCTTACGAAGGAGGGTTTATAGATGAGTGCAATTGCCCAAACGGGAAAAAGCGGGGTTAAACGTCAGGCGGACATCATGCTGCTGAGATTCATCGGATACATCTTTATATCGCTCTTGGCTGTTATCTGCTTCATACCGTTCCTGCTTGTAGTATCATCCTCATTATCGCAGGAAAGCTCCATTGTGGAGAAGGGTTATCAGCTCATACCGGCGGTGTGGTCCACGGATGCTTACAGCATTCTGTTTAAATATCCGGAGCAAATGCTCCGGGCGTATGGGGTCACCATTGCGGTGACGGCAGCCGGGACGCTGGTTGGTTTATTCATAACCGCGATGACGGCTTACGTCCTGCAGCGCAAAGATTTCAGGTGGCGCAACCAGTTTGCTTTCTTCTTCTTCTTTACGACATTGTTCAGCGGAGGTCTTGTACCATGGTATATGCTGATCGTTACGTATCTGGATTTGAAAGACAAGTTGATCGTCCTTATTCTCCCGATGCTGCTGAACGTGTTCTACATTATCGTTATGAAGACGTTTATGAGCAGCATTCCGGAGGCGATTACCGAATCGGCCAAGATCGACGGCGCGGGGGACTTCCGCATTTTCGTCCAGCTGATCCTGCCCCTGTCCAAGCCTGTACTTGCCACCATCGGTTTGTTCATCGCTTTGGCTTACTGGAATGACTGGTACAACGCGCTGCTGTTCGTCAGCGACGAGAAGCTGATGCCGCTTCAGTATTATCTGTACAAAATGCTTGGCAACATGGATGGCATGCGTAAAGCGATGGTCGCCTCGGGAGCTGTCGTCACGACCAACATTCCGACGGAAAGCTTGAAGATGGCGATGACGATTGTCGCTACCGGGCCGATCCTGCTCGCTTATCCGTTCATTCAGCGTTATTTCGTGCAAGGCCTCACGCTTGGCGCGGTAAAAGGTTAGGATGACCTCAGGGCGACCTGGTTATCATATAGGACTACCATTATTTAGGGGGATACACATGCGAAACAAAAAAACGGTCATGATGCTGGCAGCAACGTTTGCCCTATCTGCTACGGTTCTTGGTGCATGCGGCAGCAACAATGGTAATAACGGCGGAACAAATGCGGGAGCGACAGGGTCGCCTGCCGCGGAATCGCAATCTCCTGCGGCATCGGCTGATGCCGGCGCGGTTGACATTTCGCAAGAGCTAAAGATCAAAATGCTGATGGTTGGCGGCAAGCCTGTTGATTACGACGCGGTATTCGCGGAGATCAATAAAAAGCTGAAAGAAAAGGTTAACGCAACCATCGATGCCGAGTTCCTCGATTGGGCGGACTGGACGCAGAAGTACCCGCTGAAATTCGCGGCAAACGAAGATTTCGATATCGCATACACGGCGAACTGGGCGTTCTACAATGACCAGGCACTCAAAGGCGGCTTCATGGAGCTGACCGACGATATGCTCAGCAAGTTTATGCCGCAAACGATGAAAGCTATGCCTGCGGTAGCATGGGAGCAGTCCAAGGTGAACGGCAAGCAGTTCATGGTGCCGAACAACAACCCGGAAGTAACGGACAAAGCGGTACTGATCCGCGAAGATCTGCGCAAGAAATATAATCTGGAGCCGGTTAACAGCCCTGAGACTTACGCGGCTTACCTGAAGGCGATTGCGACTAACGAAAAAGGCATTAACGGCTTTAACGCCAAAGGCGCCGACGGCTGGAAATGGCATGAGCTTGACCAGATCCTGCTCGAGCAGGCGAATGATTTCAACCTGGTCGACTACAGCATGCCGCTTGCTTACAAGCTGGACGATGCAACAGGCAAAGTATTCAACATTTACGACACACCGGAATTCAAATCCCTTCTTGCTTATTATAAAGATCTGGCTGACAACGGCGCATGGTCCAAAAATATCGTGTCCAACAAAAACGACGTATGGCAGGATATTAAAGCCGGCAAAACCGCTTCTTACGCTCAAAACCTGGGTACGGTAGCGATGAACCTGGCTGAACTGAAACGCGAGCAGCCGAATGTTGAGCTGGCTATCGCGGATCTGACGCCTAACAGCAAGAAAATCGCGGCAATCTCGACGCAAAACGGCTTTGCGATCCATGCGACGTCGAAGAAAGCGGATCGTTCGCTCATGGTGCTTGACCTGCTGCAAAACGATAAAGAAATTCATGACCTGTTCATGTACGGCATTGCGGGCACGAACTATGAGCCTGTAGGCGATGACAAGTTTAACGCTTTGCCTGGCACGCCGAACTACACCGGCTTCTCCAACTGGGGCTCGAACTCCCCTCTGAACCGCAAAGACGCATCGTATCCGGCGGAAGCAGACGCGATTGCTACGGATTGGGAAAAGAAGGTTTACCACTTCAAGCTTGAGACCTTTGTATTCAACGACGCCAACGTGAAGAACGAAGTAGCTAACGTAGGCAACGTGATGCTTCGTTACGCGATTCCGCTCGAGTACGGCCTGATCAAGGACATCGACAAAGGTCAAGCGGATCTGATCGCGCAGCTGAAAGCTGCTGGTATCGAGAAGGTTCAGAAAGAGCTTCAATCTCAGATCGATGCGTTTTTGGCTAATCAATAAGGGGAGACCGTTGTCTCTCCCTTGCAAGAAAATGATTGATTCGAGAATGGGAGGCGTGCAGGAACTGGGTATCCCCTTCGGCCGCTGTTGTCTGCAGGAAAGATGAATCCAATTTGTTAAGGAGATTTCCTGCAGACAAAGGCGGACGCTAACGCTCCTCAGGGGACACCCCTTTTCCTTTCGCCAACTATTCTCTTAGAACAATTTTCTCAGCTTAAGGAGGAGACAAAAGTCTCCTCCTTATTTATAGCCAAATGGGGAGGAAAATTTATGAAACGAATGGTGAGAAGAAGCATTCTTTTATTTTTCACATTTACGTTAGCGCTTACATCGATGCTGGCCGTTGGGCCGGTGAAGAAAGCGGAGGCGGCGGAGAGCAATTTGTCTGATCCCGATACGTTTATTAAAGGCGTCGATATTTCGACTTTGCAGGCGCTAGAGGATAAGAATGTGAAGTTTTACGATGGAGGAATCCAGCAGGATCTGTTGACCATCATGAAAAATCATGGCGTCAATTACGTCCGTCTTCGCCTTTGGAATGACCCGGTGCAAGCGGATGGCTACAATGACAAGGCTCATGTGCTTGCGATGGCGGAGCGGGTGAAGGCGGCAGGAATGAAGCTGCTTCTGGATTTCCATTATTCCGACTTCTGGGCGGATCCCGGTCAGCAGGTAAAGCCGGCGGCGTGGAAGGACCTCAGCTTTGCGGATCTGAAGTCAGCTGTCTATGATTATACGGCGGACGTCATGAGCGATCTGGCGGATGCGGATGCTTATCCGGACATGGTGCAGATCGGCAACGAAATTAACAGCGGCATGCTGCTGCCCGACGGATCGACCGGCAATATGGATAACCTTGCCGGGTTGATCGGCGAAGGCGTTAAAGCGGTACGGGATACTACGCCAAACGGTCAAACGACGCAAATCATGCTGCATTTGGCGGAAGGCGGCAATAACGGCAAGTTCCGCAGTTTTTTTGACGCAATGGAAGCGCGGAATGTAGACTATGACGTTATCGGCATGTCGTATTATCCGTTCTGGCACGGTACGTTCCAGCAGCTGAAATCCAATATGGACGATATCGCCGCAAGATACGGCAAGCCGATTGTCGTGGCGGAAACGTCGTATGCCAATACGCTTGAGAATGGCGATGATCATCCCAATACGGTGGGCGAGAACGAAACAAAGCTGGTTGGCTTTGAAGCATCCGTGGCGAACCAGAAGCTTGTCACCGAGACGGTGCTGAACACCGTTGCCCATGTGCAAGGCGGGCTGGGACTCGGGGTCTTTTACTGGGAGCCGGCTTGGCTGCCGGGCGTTGGCTGGAAGCAAGGCGAAGGCAATGCATGGGAGAATCAGGCGATGTTTGATTATGACGGCAATGCGCTTGACTCGCTTAACGCATTCCAATATGTACCGGGGAGCATCGCAAGCGTAGATCCGATCCTCGTGTACCCGGCGACACCGGTTACGATTGCAACGGGAGATGCCTTGATACTGCCGGCAGATACAAAGGTGCTTTATAACGAAGGGACCATTACGGCGGCATCGGTTGAATGGGAGGAATATAACCCGGAGCTGTTGAGTACGCCGGGAACGTTTACGGTTCAAGGGAATGTGGCGGGCACGAATCTTCGCACCTCGGTAGAAGTGACGGTGACGGGAAGCCCGAATCTGTTGAAAAATGGCGGCTTCGAGAGCGGTACGCTGGCGGATTGGACGGTTTCCGGCGATACGGGCGCGGTGAAAATCGAACATAACGCGGGCAACGCAAAAGCTGGCGAATACGCTTTGAATTATTGGTCGGGCTCGGCTTTTGCTTATCAGGTATCGCAGACGGTAACGGGTCTTGAGAACGGAACGTATGAGCTTCGCGGCTATGCTTCCGGGGGCGAATATGCGGACCAGACGATCTCGCTGACGGCTGAGACCGGCGGACAGACGCTTTCCACTCCGGTAACGAATGCCGGATACAACGTCTGGAAGCCATATACGATTGGGGAGATTCGGGTTACGGACGGCCAAGTAAAGGTCGGTATTCATGTGAACGGACCGGCAGGAGCATGGGGGTATTTTGACAAGCTTGAGCTGGTAAAAGTGGAAGCGGCAGAAGTTAACGTCGTGCAAAATCCAGGCTTCGAAACCGGAACTCTTGTACCTTGGACGGTTACGGGGGATAGCGGAGCGGTTAAGGTCGAGCATAATGCGGCTAATGCCAAGTCCGGCGAGTATGCGCTGAATTATTGGCTGGGCACGGCATTTAAGTATACGGTTACGCAGTCTTTCGAGAACCTTGAAAACGGCATTTACGAGCTCCGCGCATCGGCTTCCGGCGGCGTATACGACGAGCAGAAGATAAGCTTGTTCGCCAAATCCGGCGGATTAACGTACAGCACCGATGTTGTAAATACCGGCTGGAACGATTGGCATTCTTATAAGGTCAGCACCATTGCAGTTCGTGACGGCAAAGCATCCATTGGTTTTGATGTGGATGCTCCAGCTGGTGCATGGGGCTACATGGACGATATTGCGCTGGTGAGAGTAGGAGATCTGCCTTCCGGCGGCGATAATAACGGCAACGGCGGAACAAGCAGCGGCAATAGCGGGGGATCAAGCAATAACATGAACGGCGTTGCTACCGTTACTTCCTCCCAATTGGCTGCGGACGGCAAGGGCGGTTATACGGTAGAGTTGCCGACGGGAACAACGCAGGCCGTTTTACCAGCCGGCTTGTATGATCAATTGAAGAAAGGGCCTGTTACTTTGTCTGCCGCAGACCTGTCCCTCACGATTCCTTCGGCGGTCGTAATCGAGCTGCTTGGCAAGCTGAAGACGGAGGCGGGCAGCAAGATTACTTTAAGCCTCGTGCCCGTGACAGGGGAGGCTGCGGATACAAGGCTTGCCGGCACCGGCGCGGATGTCCGAGCGCTTGGCACTGTTTATAACTTTGAGTTGTCGGTAACCGATGCGGCCGGCAATACGGAGAAGCTGACCAGGTTCAGCAGTCCGTTGACTCTTCGCATGAAGGCATCGCAAAGCGGTAACGCGGAATTGACGGGCATTTATTATATCGCTGAAGACGGATCCATCCATTATGTTGGCGGGCAATTAGTAAATGGCGTATGGCAGGCAGAGGTTGCGCATTTCAGCAGCTATGGTTTGCTTGAAGTGAAAAAATCTTATACGGATGTGCCGGATGCGCATTGGGCAGCGCTTGCCATCGGATCCCTCTCGGCGAAGCAGATTATTAACGGGACTGCTGCCGCAAGCTTTGAACCGGAGCGCGCGATCAGCCGTGCCGAGTTCACCGCCATCCTTGTTCGTGCATTAAAGCTGTCCGGCACCGGTAGTCAAGGTTCGCGCTTTAGCGATGTACCGGCATCCGCCTGGTATGCCGAAGCCGTATCGGCGGCTTATGAAGCGGGTCTTGTAAAAGGACGTTCGGCAGAGCTGTTTGTGCCAAACGGCTTGATTACACGCCAGGAAATGGCCGTTATGCTGGCCAAAGCCTATGAAATTTCCCATAAAGCAGCCCCGGCTACCTCTATTGCCGAAAAGGAACTTCCTTTCCTGGACAAATCGTCAATTGCGGATTGGGCTATGCCATCTGTACAATGGGCTTATGAGCAAGGGCTGTTAAAAGGACGGAGCGGTGACCGGTTTGCCCCGGCAGCATCGATGACACGCGCGGAGGCAGCTGAAGTCGTCTATCGCTTGCTTAAAAAGAATCAGGAGTTTTCATTCCGTTATGCATCTAGATGAACTGGTATTTGTTTTTATGATTGTCCTGCTTGCAGGCTTTGTGCAGGGATTGACAAGCTTTGGCTTTGCCTTAATAGCTATGCCGCTGCTTGTAAAGCTGATGCCGATGCAGCAGGCCGTCCCCGTCGTTGTTGTCTTAAGTCTATTAACCAACATTGCCGTGCTGTACAGCAGCCGGAAGCATATCCGGATCAGGCAGATTTGGCCGCTTATGGCCGCAAGTTTGCTCGCGGCACCGCTTGGAACCTATGCCTTGCTATATGTTCCGGCGAATGCGCTGAAGCTTGGGGCCGGCCTGCTAGTCGCCGTCGTATCCATCCTGATGCTGAGCGGAAAAAGCTTTCCGCTTGGCCGGCTGGCTTATGCGCCGGTTGGTGCGGTAAGCGGCTTTTTGAACGGAAGCATCTCGATGAGCGGGCCTCCGGTGGCGCTATTTTTGACTAACCAAGGCCTCGACAAGATGACCTTCCGGGCGAACATTACGGCTTACGCCTTAATCCTGAATATCATTACGATAGGGACGTATAGGTATGAAGGACTGCTTAACGAGACGGCTATGAAGACGGCAGGCTGGGCGGCTCCGGCGCTTATTGCCGGGGTTATTATGGGGATCAAGGCGGTTGGACGGCTTAATGACAAGCTGTTCAAAACAATCGCGCTTTGGCTGATCCTGATTACCGGGATATGGACAGCGGTGGGCGGACTCATCGGCTAGCTAGCAAAACAAAAAACCTTGAAGGTGTGGCGCCTAGGTATGGCGCTTTCCCTTCAAGGTTTTTTTCTTAACTGCTTCATTCGATACATCGCTTGGTCAGCGTCGGTAATCAGCTGCTTGAGACTGGTATACCGGTCTTGATTGGAGCTTATGCCAATGCTGGCCGATAGGCTAATGGGCTTACCTTGAACAAGAAACGGATCCAGGAAAGCAGCGTTGATCTTGTCGTGTACCGTCCGAACGCCGTTATCCTCGCTTAAGTTCTGGAAGCAGATAATAAACTCATCGCCACCGTACCTGACGATCCGGTCGCTGTGCCGGATTTGCTGCTTCAGGCGTTTGGCGATTTCAATGAGCAACAGGTCTCCAAACTCATGGCCGAATTGATCGTTAATCTGCTTGAAGTCGTTCAGATCGATAAACAGGACCCCTAGAGGTGCCTCAATGTTCCGCTGGAACAGCTCGTCCAGAAACCTTCGATTGTACAACCCGGTTAAACTGTCGGTAACGGTTGCGTACTCCAAATCTATCGTGTAACCAAGCAAGGCGGCCATGGCATTCAGAACCGACTGCTCCTCTTCGCTCGGGGACAAGGGATCCCGGTCAACCAGATAAAGAGCACCATGAACGACGCAATCGCTTGTTGATATCGGAACTATATAGTGGGAACGTTGTCCAATAATTACGCTGATGTCGGATTGAAAAGTCATTCCGGTCTGCACGAGGATGTCACTGCGGTTATAAGCCCCAACGATCCGGTGGCTTGAACCCTCCTGTACCGCAATAAAGAGAGTGTCGACATGAAGAAACGAGGTCAAAAGCTGTAGAACATGTCCGGCTGCATCGTCGAATGAGCGAATTTTGCTGGGCATTGCGTAGTTCATCTCCTGCAAGAATGGCGAACCATATCGAAAAATTACCTTCTGATTCCAGTTTAGTCGAAACCGGCTGCGGACTCAACAAAGAACTTCTTAATAATGGGTATTTCAAAATGAAACTAATCTACACAATTAATGGTTTTGTTAATTCAAGTATATAAGAATTCGTTATTGAATTATTTCATCGACTGATGTTTAATAAAGATATTGATTTATACATTTATCATGAGGTGATTCTTTAATGACGAACCGTGCAAAGATGATCGTTGACAAAGATTTTATCGTAGGCGAAGTAGATAAACGAATTTACGGCTCCTTTATTGAGCATTTGGGACGTGCGGTATACGGCGGTATTTACGAGCCTGATCATCCGTCCGCAGACGAGCAAGGCTTCCGTTCGGACGTGCTTGAGCTTGTAAAAGGATTAGACGTACCTATCGTCCGTTACCCTGGCGGCAATTTTGTATCCGGTTACAACTGGGAGGACGGCGTTGGTCCGGTTGCGGACCGCCCTAGCCGTCTTGAGCTGGCATGGCGGACAATCGAGCCTAACCTGGTAGGCTTTAACGAGTTTGTGGACTGGTGCAAAAAAGCAAACACCGAAGCGATGATGGCTGTTAACCTCGGCACCCGCGGGCCGGAAGATGCCCGCAATCTGATCGAATACTCCAACCATGCTTCCGGCTCGTATTGGTCCGATCTTCGCATTAAGCATGGCTACAAAGACCCGCATAACATTAAAACCTGGTGCCTTGGCAACGAGATGGACGGACCTTGGCAGATTGGCGCAAAGACAGCCGTGGAATACGGCCGCATTGCCAATGAAACGGCTAAAATCATGCGCTGGGTGGATCCAACGATTGAGCTCGTAGCTTGCGGCAGCTCGGGCCTTGGCATGCCAACCTTCCCGGATTGGGAAGCAACCGTGCTTGATCTGACGTACGATAACGTTGATTACATTTCGCTGCATCAGTATTATGGAAATAGAGACAAGGATACGAAGAACTTCCTGGCTCAATCGTTAGGAATGGATTCCTTTATTCAGACGGTTATTTCCACGGCCGACTATGTGAAAGCGAAGAAGCGCAGCAAGAAAAACATTAACCTCAGCTTCGATGAATGGAATGTCTGGTTCCACTCCAACGAGAGCGACCGCAAGATCGAGCCTTGGTCTATCGCGCCGCCGCAGCTGGAGGATATTTATACGCATGAGGATGCGCTTGTGGTTGGCTGCATGCTGATCAGCTTGCTGAAACGCGCCGACCGGGTGAAAATGGCTTGTCTCGCGCAGCTCGTTAACGTTATTGCGCCAATTATGACGGAGAACGGCGGAGCCGCATGGAAGCAATCGATCTATTATCCGTATATGCATGCAAGCCTGTTCGGCCGCGGCACGGTATTGGTTCCTTTGCTCAAATCGGATAAATACGACTCCAAGGATTACACCGATGTACCTTATGTGGAAGCGGTAGCCGTTCATAACGAAGAACTTGGAGAAGTAACCGTATTTGCGGTTAACCGCGATTTGGACAATGCGAGAACGTTTGACATCGATCTTCGCAGCTTTGGCTCGTTCCGCGTCATCGAGCATATTGTCCTTGAGAATGACGACCTGCAAGCCGTTAATACGGCAGCAAATCCGGATAACGTGAAACCGCATGCGAACGGCAATGCAAAGCTTGAACAAAACGGCACGATTGAAGCTTCTCTGAGCAAAGCTTCCTGGAACGTCATTCGAATTAAACTTCAGTAACAGGATGTGAAACATGTTAATCAAAGCGGATACCGATCAAGCCTGGCTTCCGCTTTATGAAGCGCTGGCTAGTCCTGTGCGATTAAATATTCTGGATCTTCTCGCCGCTGCGGCTGAGCCGATGAATGTCAAAGATCTGGCTGCCGCGCTTGGGCTGAGCAGTGCCATCGTAACAATGCATGTCCGCAAGCTCGAGCAAGCGGGAATTATCCAGACGAAGATGGTCAGAAAACAGGGTGGCACGCATAAAATTTGCGAAATCGCGGCCTCTCGCATCCAGATTGATTTGCCGCAGCCCGGCTTTACTCCGAAGAAAACCCACGAGATCAGTATACCGGTCGGCCATTATACCGAATTTGAGGTGTATCCGACCTGCGGTATTGCAACAACGGAGAAAGTCATTGGCCAATTTGATGACCCGAGGTATTTCCTCGAGCCGGAGCGGATGAATGCCGGCATTCTATGGTTCGGCAAAGGGTACGTGGAGTACCGGATTCCGAATTATCTGCTGCCGGGTCAGCACCCCGAGGATCTCGAGATTGTGCTGGAGATCAGCTCCGAGGCGCCGGGTTACAATGAAAACTGGCCGTCGGACATCGTATTTACCCTGAACGGCGTCCGGATTGGCATGTGGACCAGTCCCGGCGATTACGGAGCCGTAAAAGGGAAATACACGCCAACTTGGTGGCAGGATTTCGTTAATCAGTACGGCCTGCTCAAGATTATCCGAGTCCAGAAAAACGGTACCTTCATCGATGGTCAGAAAATTTCGGATGTCGGAATCGACCAGATTGGCCTAAACCGCAATCAGTGGGTATTCCGCCTTGCCGTCGAAGACAACGCCGCCCATGTCGGAGGCCTAACGTTGTTCGGCAAAGGCTTCGGCAACTACAATCAGGACATGATTTTCCGTGTCCATTATAGTGAGTGATGGGCTCGCTGATGGTGTCTCTACGTAAGTGAATCAGGGAAAATGCTCGCATGGGTGTGTCACTACGAAAGTAAATGTTCTTCCAATCGCTGTGCTTTTCCGGTTCCGTGAACGAGTATTAGCGGTGGGAACCGGAAAAGCAAGGCGAACGCTCCGCTTCTCCAGAACATTTACTTCCTTCGCTCCATAGTCGCTCGCCCTTGTGTGTGGGGCCGTGTGTGGACTGCTGATGACCCAGCAGTCCTTTCTTTATTAGTTGTTGCTGGGCTGGTCAGCCAATCAACAACCTTTTATCAAACGCAGAAGTGCAGGTTGTTTTGCGCTAACCGGCGCAAAATCCTCATTCTGATGCAAAAATGCAGGTTAATCCGTCCCATTATGCCCGTGAGGCATAATTAGGCTGGATTTACCTGCATTTTTGCATTTTGTTTATCCTGCGATCCGCCAAGCCGATCGTTTAAATGTACTTTTGCATTCGCCAGAGGCGCAAATGCAATCGTTCCTGGGCGGTCAGTCAGGAACGATAGGCGACAGCAAAAAGGGCTGAACCCATGGGCTTTTAGCCTTGGGTTCAGCCCTTTTTGTGGGTTGCGTGGCGAGCCGGGAAGGCGCGGAGTAAATGTATCTTCTGGAGAAGCGGAGCGTTCGCCTTGGTCTTTGGGTTCCAACATTAAACAATAGTTGTTGAAGGAACCCAAAGACCACAGCGATCGGAAGAAGATACATTTACGCAGCGACTGCCCACAGCGAGCCACACCGCACCGCACATAAAAAAGGCTGTACCCAAGGGTACAGCCCACTTTTTTAGCCCTCCAAAAGAAGGGTTTCCGGATCTTCCAGCATTTCCTTCACTTTTACAAGGAAGCGTACTGCTTCCGAGCCGTCAACGATACGGTGATCGTAAGTGAGGGCGATGTACATCATCGGACGGTTCTCCGAACGTTCTGCGTCGATTGCTACCGGACGAAGCTGGATTTTGTGCATACCCAGGATGCCGACTTGCGGAGCGTTCAGGATTGGCGTCGACAAGAGCGATCCGAATGTACCGCCATTCGTGATCGTGAATGTACCGCCTTGCAGTTCATCCAGCGACAGCGAGTTGTCGCGTGCTTTTTTAGCCAGGGATACGATCGATTTCTCGATCTCTGCGAAGCTCAGGCGGTCCGCGTCACGCACGACCGGAACAACGAGACCTTCTTTAGCCGATACCGCGATACCGATATCGTAGTATTGTTTAGCGATGATATCGCCGTTGTTGATTTCAGCATTCAGGTTAGGGAACTCTTTCAGAGCGCCAACAACTGCTTTCGTGAAGAAGGACATGAAGCCAAGACCAACTTCGTGTTTGTCCAGGAACGATTGCTTACGGCGTTTGCGAACGTCCATGATCGCTGTCATATCCACTTCGTTGAACGTAGTCAGCATAGCTGCCGTATGCTGTGCTTCAACGAGGCGGTTAGCGATTGTCGCGCGGCGGCGGGACATTTTCGTACGAGTGTAAGGCTTGTTCGACGTAAATTCCGGTTGAGCCGCTTTTGCAGCTGGAGCAGGTGCTGCTGCTGGTGCAGGAGCCGCAGGGCGAAGCTCAACGCGTCCAAGCGTCGATTGCGCTTCGCTGATGTCGATGCCTTTTTCTCTTGCAAGCTTGCGGGCTGCAGGAGAAGCATTCAGGTGGCTGTCAGCCGCAGGTGCCGGAGCAACGGCTACCGCTGTAGCCGGAGCAGCAGCTGGAGCTGCAGGAGCCGGAGCGGCTGCCGGTGCAGGCGCTGCTTCAGCTGCCGGAGCAGCCGGTGCCGGAGCGGCAGCGCCGCTGCCAGCTCCGATTGTGCCGATGACTTCACCGATTTCAACGGTGTCGCCTTCGTTTTTCACGATTTCTTGCAGAACGCCGTCTTGCTCAGCGCTGATTTCGATGTTTACTTTGTCTGTTTCAAGCTCAAGAAGCACGTCGCCTTGTTTAACGGCGTCTCCTACCTTAACGACCCATTTGGAGATTGTGCCCTCCGTAATTGATTCACCCATTGCCGGTACTATGATTTGTTGCACGTGAGCTTACCTCCCTGTGTTATATGTCAACGTCGGACTGTATTTTAAAGTTTGCAATAAAATGTGCTGCTGCTCGAAGCTGTGTACTTGCTGGAAGCCGCTTGCCGTACTCGAGCGCTCAGGACGGCCGATGTAGCTTACGCTTGCAGCGGCTGGCGCGATTTTGCGCAGACGAGGCTCCATGTAGAACCACGAACCCATGTTTTGCGGCTCTTCTTGTACCCAGACGATTTCCTTCAGATTCGGCAGGCGTTCGATAATCGCCGCGATTTCTTTCTCAGGGAACGGATACAACTGCTCAACGCGTACGACATGCAGCCAATCCAGCTCTTGATCGCCGTTTTTCTCGATTGCTTCTTCAATATCAATGGCCATTTTGCCAGTCGCAAGAACGAGACGTTCTACGCGGTCCGGCTTCGCGCCAAGACCTTTTTGCTCGATAACGGACTTGAACGAACCGTTGCTCAGCTCGGAAATTTCCGCGGCTACGCGAGGATTGCGGATCAAGCTCTTCGGTGCCATGATGATCAGCGGACGAGCGGCATCGCTTTCCGTGATCGAAGCTTGGCGGCGAAGCAGATGGAAGTAGTTCGCCGCGCTGGACAGGTTCACAACCGTCCAGTTCTCTTCGGCGGACAACTGCAGGAAGCGTTCCAGACGAGCGCTGGAGTGCTCCGGTCCTTGACCTTCGTAACCGTGCGGAAGCATCATGATCAGGCTCGATTTTTGCTGCCATTTTGCACGGCCGGCGGAAATGAACTGATCGATCAGTACTTGCGCAACGTTAGTGAAGTCACCGTACTGCGCTTCCCAGATGACCATAGTCTCCGGAGCGTGTACGTTGTAGCCGTATTCGAAGCCAAGCACGGCTGCTTCGGAAAGCGGACTGTTATGAATCGCAAACGATGCTTTCGCTTCAGGCAGGTGATGGAGAGGGCAGAACGTGTCGCCAGTCTCGGCATCATGCAGCACCAGGTTGCGGTGTGCGAACGTTGCGCGTTCCACGTCCTGGCCGCTGATGCGGATCGGCTTGCCTTCCGCCAGAATCGATGCGAACGCAAGCGTCTCGGCATGGCCCCAATCCATTTTCTCGCCGTCGTTCACAGCCGTTGCGCGGCGTTCCAAGATGCGTTGCAGCTTCGGATAAACCTTGAAGTTCTCCGGCCATTTCAGCAGGTTGGCGTTGATCTCGCGAAGGGTTTCAACCGAGATAGGAGCTACCGCTTCGCCGGTTGCCAGATCGTTAGGCAGGCCTTGCGTTTGATGAACCGGCTCTTGGCCCTCGCGGCTCTTCATTTCCTCGTAAGCTGCTTTCAGACGGCCGATAACTTCTTGCTTCAGGCCTTCTGCTTCTTGCTCGGTAATCGCGCCTTCCGCAATCAGTTTGTCCGTAAAGATACGGCTTACCGTCGGATGAGCTTTTACTTTTTTGTAAATCGTAGGTTGCGTTGTTTCCGGATCGTCCGTTTCGTTGTGACCGTATTTGCGGTAGCCGATCAGGTCGATCAGGAAATCCTTTTTGAACTTCGTACGGTATTCGCTTGCCATGCGGGCCGCCGCGATTACCGCATCCGGGTCATCGGCATTGACGTGAACGATAGGAATTTCGTAGCCTTTCGCAACGTCGCTTGCGTAATGCGTCGAACGGGAATCGTGGCTCTCCGTAGTGAAGCCGATTTTGTTGTTGACGATAATATGAAGCGTACCGCCATGCGCGTAGCCGTTAAGCTGCGACAGGTTCATGGTCTCCGCAACGATGCCTTCGCCCGGGAAAGCGGCGTCGCCGTGCATAATGATCGCTGCGGCGAGATCGGCGTTCTGCTTCGGATAGCCTGGAGCCGTGCGATCATCCTGCGCCGCGCGGGTGAAGCCGTCGACAACCGGGTTCACGTACTCCAGGTGGCTCGGGTTGTTAGCCAACGTAATGCGGGTCTTAACCGTTTCGCCCGTACCGATCGAACGGTTCGCGCCAAGGTGATATTTCACGTCGCCGGTCCAGCCGTAGTTGATGCCGATGGAGCCTTCGGACGGACTCATTTTCTTGTTCGTTGCATTATGGAATTCGGAGAAAATCTTGCTGTAAGGCTTGCCGAGCACATGCGCCAGAATATTCAGGCGGCCCCGGTGAGCCATGCCCATCAGAATATGTTTAACGCCGTCATTGGACAGCTCATGGACCATCTCGTCAATGAGAGCTACGAGAACGTCGTTGCCTTCAACCGAGAAGCGTTTCTGGCCAACGAATGTGCGTTGCAGGAAATCTTCGAATTGTTCGGCTTCGAACAGCTTCGTCAGAACCTTCTTGCGTTCTTCCGTATTCAGCTTGGTTCCCGGATTTTCTTTCTCTACGCGTTGCTTCAGCCATGCGCGTTCTTCTTCGTTATGAACGTGGCTGAACTCGTAAGCGATTGTTCCGGTGTAAGCTTTGCGAAGCTTCTCGATCGCGTCCCAGCCGTTTTTAACGTCAGCGGGAGCTTTCGTCCAGACAAGCTCTGCCGGAAGGGCAGCGAGATCGGCTTGCGTTAGACCGTATGTTTCAAGTTCCAGCATGTTGGTGCTTACCTTAGGACTGATACCGAGCGGGTCGATATCCGCAGCTAAATGGCCGAAAGCGCGTATGTTCCATACAAGCTTACCAGCCGCTACTAGGTTTTGAAGGACTTTGGCATCGATTGCCGCGCCGCCGGAAGCTTGCGCGGTTACGATTGGTGCTGCCGTGTGGCCTGCGTATTGAGGCGGTTCGCCATATTGCTCGAACAGCTCGCGATACTCGGCTACGACGGATTCAGGGTTTTGTTTAAAAAGTTCGTATTGTTCTTGGACGTAACCAAGGTTGGGCCCATAATAGGAAGCCCAAGGATCTTGCTTGTGTAAATTGCCAGATGACATCGACAGATACCTCCGTCTAGGATTTTGAAGTTCAAAGGGACGGAAATTAGAACTTACTTATGCATCCATTATATTATAAACAGGCCTTAAAACTTAAATAACGAATATGTATCATTATTATCTTGAATATAGATTGATTCGGCTTGGCGGGCGGCATTTTTCCTTCTTATTATGCTCATATTGGCAATATCCAACACGTGAGCGCCGCAGAAAGCTGCTGTTTTCTTATAAAAGGCATTCATTTTCGAGAACGATCCTTCTTCTTGCGTTGCAAGGCGAATAGAAATTTACCCCGCAAGCCGCCAAAAATATCCCTTTTTCGCGCTGTTCAAGCCCTATAATGGAAGGGGATGGACATATTGATCAGCGGGAGTGAGGAATCGTGAACGTATCAATTGGAGGCTATTCGTTTAACAACACGTACCTGGAAGGGAAAATGGATGTATTCGGCTATTTGGAAACGGTCAAATACCGTTACAAGCTGGATGTCGCCGATCTGTGGAACGGCTTCTTTATAGACCGCAGCACGGGGCCGATCTATCAGCTTGCAGAGGAAAGCTATATCCGCAAAATCCGCGAGGCTTTGGACGAAAAGGAAATGTCGGTGGTCAACTTCGCCGTCGACGGCGCTCATCTGTGGGATCCGGATCCTGAGGTGCGACAACGGCTTTATGATAACGCGATTGTGCATTTGCGCGCATCGGTCATTCTCGGCGCGAAGACCGTCCGGATAGATACTGGCGGCAGCTATCATGACGTGGAGACGATGACGGAGGAGCAATTCGATTATACGGTCCGGATATACAGGGAGTTTGCGCAATTTGCGTCGGATAACGGTTTCCTGATCGGCCCCGAGAACCATATGGGCGCATCGCTGCTGCCGCGCGAAATGAGACGGATCGCCGAAGCGGTCGACCACCCGGCCTTTGGCTTCCTGGTCCATCTCGGACGGTGGAAAGCCGACCCTGAAGAGGGCGACAGGCTGGTTGCGCCGTGGGCCTACCATACCCATTTCGATGAAAAAACCGCCGTATCCGGCGATGCTTTGAATACGATCGCAACGTTGAAGGATGCGGGTTACAAGGGATATTGGGGAATTGAATACAACGCGGCGAAGCGGCAGTATCTGGAGACGGAGAGGCTGCTCGGCATGGTGAAAAAGCTGCTTGCGGACGAAGCTGACTTAAGGAGTGAAGGGTAATGGAGACGGTTAAAATCGGGATTATCGGCGTTGGCCAGATCGGCAAGCAGCATATCGAAAAGTACCGACAGATCGCCGGCGCCCAGATTATCGCGGTATGCGACGTAAACGAGGCGGAGGCCAGAAGGGTAGCCGAGCAATACGGGATCCCGCATGTATACTCGGATTATCGCGAGCTGATTGGGCGCGAGGATATCGTTGCGGTTGATGTCTGCCTGCACAATAACTTCCATGCTCCCGTCACGATTGCCGCGCTCGAGGCCGGCAAGCATGTGTATTGCGAGAAGCCGATCGCGGGTACTTACGAGGACGGCAGAAGAATGCTGGAGGCGGCGGAGGAAACGGGCAAGCTGCTGCATATTCAGCTGTTTACGCTGTACGGCAAGGATACGAAAGCGGCCAAAACGCTGATTGACGGCGGCAAGCTTGGCAGGTTGTACCACGCGCGGTCCACCGGCTTCCGCCGAAGAAACCGTCCGTATGTAGACGGGTACGGAACGCCCTTTTTCACCCGCAAAGAAACGGCTGCCGGAGGCGCTCTGCTCGATATGGGCGTATACCATGTGGCACAGCTGCTCTATTTGCTTGGCAATCCGGAAGTAGAACGCATCTCGGGCAAGGTGTATCAGGAGATGGCGATGCTGGAGGAACGCAAGAATAGCAGCGGGTTTAACGTGGAGGAGCTGGCCACCGGTTTTATCCGGTTCAAGGGCGGTTTAACGCTTGACCTGATCGAAGCTTGGTCGGTTCATATGGGAAGCTTTGAGGGAAGCAGCATTCTTGGCTCTGAAGGAGGCGTCAGATTGCCTAACGGACTGCCTGGCGAATCCTCCCAGCCATTCAGCTACCATAGCACGGTTTGCGATATCGATATGGACAGCACGATTGACCTGGACATGATGGATTTGCGCTGGCACCGGCTTCGCGGGAATGAAGACGCTTACGACTCCTCGCAGCATCACTGGATTGCGGCACTGCAGGGAAGGGTTCCGCTGCTGCCGACAGCCGAAATTGCGCTGCGTACGATGCTGATCAGCGAAGGGATTTATTTATCGGAGGAGCTCGGCCGCGAAGTGACGGCGGAGGAAGTCATCGCCCGGTCAAGCTCAACGGCTATTCCCGTCTAGGCTGCAAAGAAAGCGGTGATGGACAACATGAGTGAGATAGAAGGAAAAATAGAAAGAAGAAGCTTTCACTTTATTAAGGCGTTCAATTTTTTCAGTTACGGAACGATAGCGGTCTACAGCACGTTTTTTGCCCTTTACTTGCAGTCGATCGGAATTAATCCGCTGAAGATCGGGGCTCTTATGGCAGGCGGCCCTATCGTGTCGCTCATTGCCAACCCGTTATGGGGTTATTTGAGCGACCGGACTCGCAATATCCGGCTGATCCTTATACTGATGCTGGTCGGTAATCTTGTCGCGATGCAGCTCGTTTTTTTAAGCGATTCCTACGCGTTTATATTTGGCTGCATGCTGCTCTTTTTCTTTTTCCAGATGCCGTTGTTCTCGCAGAGCAACAGCCTGATCCTGAACAGCATCGAAGGGACGCGCCACAAGTTCGGTGCGTTCCGGTTATGGGGATCGTGCGGATGGGCGATACTTGCTCTGGTTACGGGGCCGATACTCGGACAGATTGGCATCAGCCGGCTATGGCTGGTGTATACGATTATGATGCTGATCGCGATCGGATTCGCTTTTACCCTGCCAAGAGGATCCTCCCCAAAGACGGCTCAGGGCGTAAATTACCGGCAGATGCTCGGCAACAGGGTGTTTCTCGTGTTTCTCGTCATCGGGCTTCTGATCTCGATTCCGAACTCGATGAACACAACGTTTATCGGATTGTACATGACGGAGCTTGGCGGGCATACGGATCTTGTGGGCTGGTCAGCCTTTCTGTCCTCCGTCTTCGAAATTCCGGTATTCCTGCTCTTTGACCGGTACTTGTCCAAGCATGCCCGGACGATGGTCAGCTGCCTGATTCTCGTCAGCCTGCTGTATGCGCTTCGCTGGTTCCTCATGGCGGGAGCGGGCAACGCGGAGCAGATTATTTTCATCCAGGCACTGCACTGTCTGACATTTGGAGCTTTCTACTATATCGGTACGCAGCTGACGGCACTTCTTGTGCCCAGCGAGCTGCGGGCATCGGGGCAGGCGGTCTATGCGTTGACATGGGGCGGCTTGTCGGGAATCGCATCCGGATTTCTCGGCGGGTATCTGTTCCAGCAAGTCGGGCCAAAGTCAATCTATTGGACGGGAACGGGAATGGCGTTAATCGGACTGGTCGGGTTCACCTTGCTTTATTTGTATATGAGGATGACGGCCGTCAAAAAGAACAAGCGGGAAATCAGCTTTTAGCAACCTTTCGCGAGGCACCTTCGTCCATAACTTTGAACAGCTGTTCAATATCACAGCTTAGAGGATGAAGGAGGACATACGATTATGAAAAAACGCATCACTGCCGCGGCCATTTCCGCCGCTGTCTTGTTCGGAGCGTTATCCGGCCAGGCGCTTGCCGCCGATCATTCCAGCTTTACGGACATCGCCAATACTGGCAGCCGCGCGCAAATTGAAGCTCTCCAGGAGCTTGGCATTGTGAAAGGGGTATCTTCCTCGGAGTTCCATCCAGAAGAGAACCTGACGGGAGCGCAAGGGATTGAGCTGATCGTCCGCACGATGCAGTTAAGCCTGGCCGCCATTGATTTCAATCAAGCTCCTACCGCGGACGGCTTTTTCACCAATGTGAAAAATGATGCCTGGTACGCGGAGAGCTTTGTCATCGCGCACTATAACGGACTGGATCTGCCGGCTGACATCGACCCGAATAAGCCGCTCACGAGAGAGCAGTTCGCTCATTATTTGGTTCAGGCCCTTGAGAAAACCGGCCAATACCCGCTGATCAAGATGTACATCAACATTCAGGATGAGAAGGATATAACGGTAGATTATCAAGGAACGATTCAGCGCGCGCTGCTGTACAAGATCGTTGCGCTTGACGCGGACGGCAATTTCCATCCGCAGCAAGTCGTAAACCGCGCGGAAGCGGCTGCTATTCTTTTTGCGGCTCATGAATTTGTAGAGACGCATAAGGATAACGGCGAAGCCGGGGCTCCCGAAGAACCGGCGGCTTCGGCGCCGGCAACAGCGTAAGAGGAAAAAAGGCAGAGGCTGTCCATCCGACAAAATGTCGGGCGGACAGCCTCTTTCTTTTATCGCGCCGCAGCGCGTCATTTCATAGTATAATAGGAGCATCATGTGTCCCATAACGACGGCATCTTTGCGCAAGTGTTATGGGCAGCTGGAGAGAGGAACACGAATGACGCAAATTAAAGATCTTCGCAATCAGGATGATTTTACCGGCTTCTATTTGCTTAAAGAGCTGGAAGTCAAACAGACCAATGCAACAACACCAAAGGATTATTTCGATATTGTACTAGCCGATAGTACGGGGCAGCTGGGGGCTAAGTTTTGGGATGTCTCTTCGCAGGACAAAGAAACCTTTTTCACGATGGGACTCGTTAAGGTTCAGGGGATTGTCCATTTGTACCGCGAGAAGCTTCAGATCAAGATTTCGCGCATGCGTCCCGCGGTAGAGGCAGACGGCATTACGCTGACAGACTTTATCCGTTCGGCGCCGGTTGCTTCCAATGAACTTATCGATACGATTTATAAAGCGAAGGACAGTATTCAAGATACGGAGATTAAGGCGATTGTCGCTTATTGCGTGTCGAAGGTGGAGGAAAAGCTGACGCATTACCCGGCAGCCAAGACGCATCATCATGCGTATTTTGCCGGACTTGCTTACCATATGGCCAGAATGCTGGAGATCGGGGAATTTCTATGCAAGCAGCGGCCGTTCCTGAACGCGGATCTGCTTAAAGCCGGCATAATTCTTCATGATATCGCCAAGCCCGAGGAGATGATCGCGCAGCTTGGCATCGTATCCGACTACAGCCTTTCGGGTAAGCTGATGGGACATATTTCGCTGGCGTCCACTTGGATTACGGAAGCGGCCATCCGCTGCAATATTAATTTGGATTCGGAAAAAGTGCTGGGATTGCAGCATATGGTGCTGTCTCATCATAATCTGGGAGAGTGGGGGAGTCCCGTTCAGCCGCAAACGGCGGAAGCCGTGGCGCTGCATCATATCGATGCGATGGACGCCAAGCTTCAAATGGTCGAGGATGCCCTCCAGACAACTCCGGAAAGCGAGCCATGGACGCCTGTTGTCCGCGGACTGGAGAATAAACCGATCTATCGGATGAAGCTGTAATTATAAAGGGTAATGGGGTGAAAGGCGGGTGCTCGAACACCCGGCACTACCGATGACCGATAACTTGCAAACGACTCAATATAAGCAATGCGTGCATTGCCTGGAGCAAAAGCCGGTGACGGATTTTCTCCGCCGTACGGGCAGACGTTCGGGACCGGCTTCGCGGCGCGGTTCCTGCCGCAGCTGCCGGAAAACAAGAAGCCGGATTACCGCGCCGATTACGGTGTCTGCCGCTAATCAAGAGGCGGCGGTTCAGCCGGCAGCGCCATTGGCTGCGATGCCCGAGGCGGTTGCGGCTGCAGCCGTACCGGTAAGCCCAGCTGAGAATGCCGTTGGGCCGGCTGTTGCTTCAAAGCCAGCTGCGGCAGCTGCTCCTGCCGTGGCACCAAAGCGGCCTAGACCGTCCAAAGCTCAGGCGCGGACTGCCGGAGCCGGCGGGAAATACCGTCCCCGTCCGCTGCCGGCGAATTATTCGCCGACGGATGCCAGTCTGTTGCGGACGACGCGCAAAGGAACGGTCTGGATGCGCGGAAAGACCGATAAAGGACGGCGATGGCACCAGGAGATTGAACTGGAGCTTGCGGTTACGCTCGTGAAGGAGCGGGCAGCCGTTATCGTGAACCGGACCACGATCCGCCGATTGTTCAGCAACAAGGATTTCCGGAGCTATATCCTAACTAGAGACAATTACACCTGCCATTTCTGCGGGCAATACGGCGATACCATCGACCATATGCTGCCGCGCGCAAAGGGCGGCCATACCACGCCGGATAATTGCGTATGCGCCTGCAATGAGTGTAATCAGTCCAAAGCGGATAAAGATATTGACGAATTTATGCGGGAGCTTTAAGTAGGGTGGGATGCGCGTAGCCTGCCGAGTCTGGGACTCGGGGCTACGTACATCCCTTTTATTTTTCGCTTAAGGTCCTTAGGGACTTTAAGTTAAGGACACTATGTGGGTGGGGTATAGGTATAAAAAGTGTACATGCGTTGTAGCCAAAATAAGACCCTGTCAGGGTCTTATCTAATAAAAATAGGGCAGCGGCCAGCTACATAAGACCCCCGCAGGGTCTTATTCGTTTGCGAAACGCAGAATAACCGGTGAAAATACGCATTGTGGTTGAGTATAAGACCCCATCAGGGTCTTATCAATTAAAGTAACAGCCTTAAACAGCCCAATAAGACCCTCACAGGGTATTATTGGGCTCGAAACTTCTCTCATAACTTTAGAACAAACTCCAATCCAGTTCGCGCGAAAGGGTCTCAAGAAGATGGACGCCGGCGATGCTGTTACCTTTGGAGTTAAGAGCCGGACCAATTACCCCGATGCCAAGCCTTCCCGGCACCATCGTCAGGATTCCGCCGGACACGCCGCTTTTTGCGGGAAGCCCTACCTGGATGGCGAATTCGCCGGATGCGTTGTACATTCCGCAGGTAATCATAAAGGTCTTCGCGATCTGCACATACCGGCGGGGGATAAGGGAGACGCCTGTTACCGGATCGGTGCCGTTGTTTGCGAGGACCAGGGCCATTCGGGCCAAGTCGCTGCAGGTAACCTGAATCGAGCAGTGACGGAAATAGACGTCCAGCACATCCTCGACTTGTCCTTCCAGAACGCCGTTGTCCTTCAGCAGATAAGCCATTGAACGGTTCAAATTGGCGGTATCCGATTCTGATTTGTATACGTCCATGTCGTACGTTAACGTATCGTTGCTTGCAAGCGACTGGAAGAAGGAGAGAATGCGTGAGGACTTCTCAGCCGAATTCCGGCCGTGAATCAAAGAAGAAATGGCGATAGCGCCGGCGTTGATCAGTGGATTGAAAGGGATGCCGGGACGGACAAGCTCCAGCTTCAGCATGGAATTGAAGTTGTCTCCGGTCGGCTCCATGCCGACCTTTTGAAAGACGGCTTCTTCCCCGTTATCCATCAGGGCGAGAATAAGCGTAAACACCTTAGAGATGCTTTGCATCGTAAAAGCCAGGCCGCAATCGCCGGCCGAAACAGCTTGCCCGCTTGTATCGATCATATGGATGCCAAGCGCATGCTGCGGAGCTTTGGCCAGCTCCGGAATATAGGAGGCTGTCTTGCCATAGGCGGAACGGACTTTACTCGCCTCTACCCAAACAGGGAGCTGGCGATTTATTAATTCGAGTTCTTGTGCAGTAAATGACATAGTAGGTTCCTCCATTCCAAGCCGTTCGTATCTCTATTTTCTATATTATATTTCATATTCCGAATTGCGAACAGTGCGAGCGAATCTCTAGATTGATTTATGAATAGGACTCGCTTAGACTTGGGTCTTACAGGCGGCTGACTGCCAAATAGGGCAGAGAGAGATAATAAAGCCAGCCGGATATAAACGGGAGGAATGGAAAGTGAGAAGTAAATTAATCGGGCTCGTCATGCTCGCACTCCTTGTGGCGATTGTCGCGGGATGCGGTCAAAATAATAAGCCAGACAAGCAAGACAATCAGGCAACAAACGAAGGAAAAGCCGGACAGGAAGTGAACCTGAAGGTAGCGGTTCTCATCCCGCCGATGAGCGAGATTCTGGAGCTGGTGAAGCCGCTCTTGAAGCAGGACGGCATTAATCTGGAGATTGTAACGCTGTCGGATAACGTGCAGCCGAACACGGCTCTTCAGCATAAAGAGGTTGACGCGAACTTCTTCCAGCACGTTCCGTACATGAACGACTTCAACGCAACCAACAAGGCTAACCTGGTACCGGTTAAAGCGATCTACAATGCGGTATACGGCGGCTACTCGAAAAAGTATAAAAAAATCGAGGATCTGCCGGATGGCGCAACCATCGCGATTGCCAACGATCCGTCCAATATCGGACGCTCGCTTGTCATGATGGAGAACAACGGCCTGCTTAAGCTGAAAGAAGGAGTTGGGATTAAAGCCACGCAGGCGGATATTGTAGACAATCCGCATAAGTATAAATTCAAAGAAGTGGATCTGCTTATGCTGGCCCGCGTCATCGATGACGTAGACATGGTGCTCATGACGCCGGCTTACGCGAAGCCGCTTGGTCTGACGCCTAAGAAGGACGCTTTGATCAAAGAAGGCAGCGAATCAGACTTCGTGATTACTTTGGTCGCACGCGAGGACAACGTAAACTCCCCGGCGATTCAAAAGCTGGCAGAGCGGATGACCGGCCCGGAGGTAAAGAAATTCCTCGAAGAAAATTACAGCGATATCGCGCTTCCGGCGTTTTAATAGATACAAAAAGCAGCCCATGCGGGCTGCTTTTTTGTATATTGCTAATTACATTGCACTATTTACAGCATAAAAATGCTATTTAGCTTAATAGCCAACCTTATCCTGCACATTATGCAGGATAAGGAGGCAAAACGATCTATGAAAGCTCAATTTAGCGAAAAATCCTGCACTTCGTGCAACATAGAGTTTCGTAATTGCTCATTTGCGCGGAATATGCTGCACTTCGTGCAAGGTAGCAATTAGTCTTCCCGTTATGCCGATGCCGGAAGGGGCATATACCCACCCGGCTTTTTTACGACTTCTTTCGGCCTGACCTCAAACGGCTTGAGACTCAACAGAATTGCGGGGATGGTAAGCTGGAGCTTTCCCCCTATGTCTAGTTATACTCTTTTCAAAAACTCCACGATGGTCAGCAAGCCTTTGTCGAAGTTCTCGAGATTGAAGTGCTCGTTAGGAGCATGGAGATTCTCGTCCGGCAGGCCAAAGCCCATCATGATAACGGGCGCCGACAGCTGGCGGGAGAAGGTCTCGACGATTGGGATCGAACCGCCGTCCTTGGTGAACAACGCGCGTGTGCCGTATACGGCTTCGTATGCGTCCGCAGCCGTTTGCAGAAGCGGGATCGACGGATCCATATCGAAGGCGCGCGCTTTTTCGCCTGGCTTCACGGTTAACTTCACGCCTTGCTGCACGTTCGCATGAAGATGCGCGATGATCGCATCCAGAATGCGCTGCGGGTCCTGCTGGCCAACCAGGCGGCAGGTGATTTTCGCATGCGCCTCCTTCGGAATAACGGTCTTGGTGCCTTCGCCTTGGAAGCCGCCCCATACGCCGTTCAGTTCGAGCGTTGGACGGGCGCCGGTGCGCTCGACAAACGTATAGCCTTCTTCTCCGTACAAGCTGCCGAGTCCAAGCGTTTTCTTCAGCTGCTCTTCGTTGAATTTCTGTTTCTCGAACTCTTCGTGCATGGCTGCCGTCAGCTCGGGAACGCCTTCGTAGAAGCCTTCCACCGTAATGCGGCCTTGCTTGTCATGCAGAGATGCCAGCAATTCAACCATCGCATGGAGCGCATTCGGAACGCCGCCGCCGTATGTACCCGAGTGCAGGTCCGTGTTCGACGCGTTAATGGTCAGCTCGAGCGAGCAAAGTCCGCGCAGACCCGTCGAGATGGCAGGTTTGCCTTTTTCAATAAGGGAAGTATCCGAGATCAGCACGGCATCGGTTGCGAGCAGCTCTTGCTTCTCGTTCAAGAAAGTCAGCAGGCTAGGGCTTGAAATCTCTTCTTCGCCTTCGATGCAGAACTTCACGTTAACCGGGAGCTGCTGCTCTTGTTTCAGCAAGGCCTCAACAGCTTTGATATGCAAGAATACCTGCCCTTTATCGTCCGTTGCCCCGCGCGCATACAGCTTGCCGTCACGTTCGGTTGGTTCAAACGGAGGCGTCTCCCACAAATGAAGCGGATCAACCGGCTGCACGTCATAATGGCCGTAGACAAGGACCGTTGGTTTGCCCGGCGCATGAAGATGATCGGCATATACGATCGGATGTCCGGCCGTCTGATGAATCTTTACGTTCTCAAGGCCAGCTGCCTCAAGCTTGCCTGCCACCCATTCGGCCGCTTTAACCATGTCCTGCTTATGCTCAGACAGCGCCGAAATGCTTGGAATTCTCAAAAACTCTTTAAGCTCCTCCAGCTGCTGCTCTCTACGTTCCGAAAAATACGATTCATAACTCATTGTTTATGTACCTCCCAAAAAGAATTGTCACACGAACAACCAGGATTAGACTGCTCGTGATGATTCTTACTCCGTAAGCTTATGCTCCATAACCGCTTCAGGCTATAAAAGCCTAATCCAAGTATACGCTTCCGGGCAGTCAAAAAAAAGGCAGCCCCGCCCAAGGGGCAGAAGCTGCAGTCAAACGTTATTTATGAAGCATGTGGAAGACTTGCTCCACGTCTTTATCGCCACGGCCGGACAGATTGATAATGATGATTTCGTCCTTGCTCATCGTTGGAGCGAGCTTTTTCGCGTGGGCAACCGCATGCGCGCTTTCAAGCGCAGGGATAATGCCCTCCGTACGAGACAGCTCCTGGAACGCTGCCAGAACTTCTTCGTTGCTTACCGTAACGTATTCCGCTCGGCCGCTGACTTTCAGATGGCTGTGCTCCGGTCCGATACCCGGATAATCGAGACCTGCGGCGATGGAGTACGTTTTTCTAGGATTGCCTTCCTCATCGAGCAGCACGAGGCATTTGAAGCCATGGATGATGCTAGGCACGCCTTCGGTCAAGGTTGGCGCTTGATCCGGTTCAACGCCGATTAGGCGTACGGATGGCTCGTCAATGTAGTGGGCGAAGGCGCCAATCGCATTGCTGCCACCGCCAGCGCAGGCGATAACGGCATCCGGAAGACGGCCTTCCTTGGCCAGAATCTGACGCTTCGATTCTTCGCTGATGATCGATTGGAAGTGCTTGACCATCGTTGGGAACGGATGCGGGCCTACGGCCGAACCCAGGAGGTAGAACGTGTTTTTATAGTTGGCAACCAGATCGTTCTGCGCTTCGTCAACAGCATCCTTCAGGCGGCCTTGACCTTTGTCTACCGGCACAACGGTAGCGCCAAGCAGCTCCATCCGGAATACGTTCAGCGCCTGACGGCGCGTATCCTCTGCGCCCATATAGATGACGCAGTCCATATTAAACATCGCGCAGGCGGTTGCCGTTGCAACGCCGTGCTGGCCGGCGCCGGTCTCGGCTATGACGCGTTTGGCGCCCATCCGTTTGGCGAGCAGAATCTGGCCAACCACGTTATTGATTTTGTGAGCGCCGGTATGGTTCAAGTCCTCGCGCTTCAGATAGATTTTCGCGCCGCCCCAGGCGTTCGTCAGCTGCTCGGCGTAAGTCAGCGGATTTTCGCGGCCGACGTATTCCTTCAGATAATAATCCAATTCTTCCTTAAATTCCGGATCATCCTTGAACTTGTTGAATTGCGCGCTTAAGTAGTCCAATACTTCCTTCAGCTCAGGCGGGACAAAGCTGCCGCCAAATTCTCCAAAATATCCTTCAGCTACTTGTTTTTGACTCATCTTCTGAAAGCGCCTCCAATACTAGAGTTAATCTACTTATTCAAACCTTATCGTAGCATATAATAGGTCAAATTTCTTGTTAAAAATAGGAAGCCGACAGATTGGGATATTCCATTTTCGTTCACATTTATTTACAATTAGTCGTTGCGCTTTAGAGTAATTATTATTACTATATAAAGTAAGGAGGTGCTAAAAAATGGAGGAAGAGCTACAGCTTAACGTTCCGCTATTGCGCCGTCGCGTACCCAATCTTACCTCCGCGGCACGGACAGCCGGTCTTCGGGCAGCAACCGTCTCCAATCTCTGTACGGGGAAAATACCCGTCGGCCGCGCGGAGGTCCGCACTTTGGTTGCTTTAGCCGCATTGGCAGGTTGCAGTCTTGATGAACTCATTATTCGAGGGAGCGGGATGAGGATGATCGAAACCGGAATTAAAGCGCTGGATTTGCTCGCACCGGTCGTGCGGGGCGGAACGGTTGGTTTTGTGGCCAGACCCAATATGGGGCAGCTTGTGTTGTTGGCCGAATTTATGCACCGGATGAACAAACGGGGTTATACGACGATTTTTTGGGATCCGGGTACCGATGCTCCGGGCATTAGCCATGTCAAAGATCAATCCGAATATGTACTTGCAACAAGGGATGACTTATACAAACAGATCGTTAAGCTTCGCGAAGAGAAGGATATTTTGCTGGGCGTTGACCGCAGCACCGTATTAAGCGGAGAGCTTTTCTCGCTCAAGGAAAGCTTGAAGGAAGCGGGTGCCAGACCAATCACGGTCGCGTTGGTCGATATGGCTTACGCGGTTGCGGACGATTCGGCTGCCGAAGCTTACGGGCCGCTCGATACGTTATGGCGATTCGATTCGGATTTGATCAGCCGCGGCATTTATCCGGCTATCGATCCTATTACTTCCACCTCGACGATCTCGGAAGGCAATTACTTGGATGCGGCGCATCTTGCGCTGCAGCAACGCGCCCGCAAGCTGCTTCGCCGTTATAGAGAGCTGCGATTGATTGTCACCACGCACGGGCTTGATAAAATAACGGATTCCGATTCGCAGCTGTATAGACGGGGAGAGAGATTGGAGTCTTATCTGGCTCAGCCGTTTTACGTCTCGGAGGCTTATACGAATAAGGCCGGCGAATGGCTGTCCCTGTACGAAACGTTGGAGGACGTGAAGCGGATCCTGGACGGCGAGCTGGATGAGACTGAAGTCTCCGAGCTGTTTTTCAAAGGGAAGCTTGTGGTTAGAACCTAGCATGTTAAAAAGGCTGAACCCTAGGGTTCAGCCTTTCGCCTTGTAATTATGCCGTTTGTTTATCGAACTGGTTAAACATCCTGTAATAGATTACCGCGGACAGCACGGCAAGCAAGGTCAGAAGGGCAAACGTTCCGTCATAACCAATCCATTCGCTCAGCGGAATGGAGATCGGAGCCAGCGTTCGCCCAATCGTAAACCGCAGGCTGGAAGCCGCGAAATATTGCCCGCGCATATGCTCCGGCGCCAGCCGGGATACAAACGTCTGGTGCGGTCCGGCCGTCATCAGCTCCGCAAGCGTAAATACAACAATTGCCGCGGTCAAGCCCCAGAACGTGGACATTTGACCAAACATCGCAATTCCGGCCGCGTACAGCAGCGCGCTTCCGATGAATACAAAGCGGTCGCGAAATTGCAGCATCCATTTGGTTACGGCAACCGTAAACAAGGCGACAAACAATCCGTTCTCCGATACGATGAGTCCAAAAAGCTTCTCGCCGGACAATTGGAAGCTCCAATTCCCGTAAGTGAGTATCGTAGTCGAGTCAATCGTCTCTTTCAGAAAGACGGGGAAGAGCAAATCCAGCTGCATAAAGGTCTGGGCTAACAGAACACCGGCTATGATGAACAGCAGGAATACGCGGTCCGAGGCAATAACCTTATAATCCCGAAGTTGTGCCGCGACAGCTTTGTGCCACGGCTCGCTGCCGCTGCGCTTCTCTTTGAGCATGTCCGCCGAAAGCGTCTCTCTTGTAAAAGAGGCAAGCAATACGGCAACAAGCAGACAGACTGCACACGCTGCAAACAGGATGATGGAAGGCGAATCCAGAAAGAAGGTTGCGCCGATCAACGGGCCGATGACAACAGCCATATTAACCGCCGTGTAAAAGACGGCGAAGACACCGGAACGGTGCTCCTCCGGTACAACATCCGCTACCATGGCCTGGCTGGCAGGCCAATACAAGGTGCCGCATAAGCTGGCGAGACCGAAGCCGATAAACCCGATAGCAGGGGCATCCAGCCAAGGAGTTGCGCTAAAGGCGAATATGCCGTAACCAACGGCTTGTCCGCTGGCTGCGAACACCATAACCTTTTTCCGCCCAAGCCGGTCCGCGAAATAACCTCCGAATAAGTTAACGAGTACGGATAAAGCCTGCGACAGGATGAGCAGGATACCGGTCCAGCTTTTGCCGAAGGATTGCGCGAAATAGATCGACAAATACGGGTAGAACACCCAAAAGATAACGTTAAAGCAGGTTTCTCCTAATAGCCGGATTTTTAAATTCCGGTCCCAATCTCTAATTCTCATGTTGTCCTGATCCTTCTAGTTGTGATAGTCAATCCTCCCATCATACTGTTCCTCTTAAGCCGGAGCAAGTGGTGCAAAAAGGAATCGTTGCGGGCCCATACAACAGGCGACTATAATTGTATGAAAATAACATTATGAAATAGGGGAGAGATGAGCCGATGAGTCAATCCGGTATAAATCCAATCCTGCTGACAATACCCGAAAGCTTTGAGAGCGCTCGGCTCCTTATTCGTGCTCCTTTATTTGGAGACGGTGCGGCCGTTAACGAGGCAGTAGTGGAAAGCATCGAGGAGCTGCGCCCATGGATGCCTTGGGCGAACCAAATTCCTACGATAGAAGAGTCTGAGATTGGGATCAGAAAGTCCCGGCTCGAATTTCTGGAACGGACGGATTTGCGGCTGCTTCTCATTCATAAAGAGACTGGTCAATTAGTTGGCAGCAGCGGGCTTCACCGGATGGATTGGCAGGCACGGAATTTTGAGACCGGCTACTGGGTGAGGACATCTTGCGCTGGGCAGGGTTACATATCGGAAGCGGTAGAGGCGATTACGGAGTTCGCTATCCATCAATTAGAGGCTAACCGGATCGAGATCCGCTGTGATTCGCGCAACGCGAAGAGTGCTAGAGTAGCCGAGCGGTCCGGGTTTACGCTTGAAGGGATTTTGCGCAACGAAAAACGCGCCAACGACGGTTCGCTGCGGGATACGATGGTTTTCTCTAAGGTTCGGGGCGTGGAATATGGAGTACGAACATAGAGGGATGAAGATAACAGACAATCATAATAAGATTATCTATTTGTTAGAGGAGCTACGGGCACGAGTTGAGTCTCCTTTAACAGATTTATTTTGGAGCTCTTACCATTCTGTTTCAGAAATCTTAGAAGAAATAGATAGTTATGTTATTCGATTATCAGCTATGGATATTGATGTAATGAAAGACATACAATTTTTTATCGCTCCAACAGGCTCCATGCAAGAGATCTCAATAAGTAATGGTTGGTCGGATGAGTTTATTGTGATAACCGAAAAATTGGATCAATTAATTCAGTTTAACAATCAGGGTGAAACAGATACATAAAAGAGCAAGAAGGCAGCGGCCCCAGACTTGTAATTCAAGTCCGGGATCCGCTGCCTCTTTCGTTTTGTCATTTTGCCGGAGGAATGCTTTGAGGGTTGTTAAACACGTTTTGCGGGTCGTATTTGGCTTTTACTCTGCGCAGTCTCGCGAAGTTCTTGCCGTAATAGACGGGACCGGAGCATTTAATGCCTTGGTCCGGCACGTTGATATAGGACCCTACGATAAACGGCTGCAGCTTCTTCCTGGTGTTGCGAGCTAGGGCAATATTTTTAGCCGCATGCGACGGTTTCACCCATGAGCTGTTCCATTCCACGTAATATTGCGGATCGCGCCAATAGAAGGCGGTAGCCCTAGGCGCAATTTTTCTTATGGCTCCTCCCCAGTTGAGGAAATAGAAGCCGGCCGGAGTTCCGCCTTCGGCCTTTTCCAGGAACTCGCGCATATATTTAAACGCCTTATCCGGGAATGGACGTCTGCCGAAACCGCTGGAGAACTGGTTGCTGAACTTCTGTGGAAGGATAGGATCCGGAGCGAGCAGGAACTTGGTTGCTTGCAGCCAAGGAAGAGACTGGATGTCCCTCTTGGTCGTTGTTCCGACGCTTAAGATAGGCTGCAGGAATTTAAGGGCTTTCTTTTTGCAGCCCAGGTAGACACCCAGCATACTGACATTTCCGCCTTTTTTCGGACCGATGGATAATTCGCTGCCCAGCTTGGTGCTGGTGAAAGGCGCCCATCGCTGCCAAGCTTTGACGACTTCCTCGAACTGCTCCCACGGCCAAGTGATACTGAATACGGTCGCCCGAACCGGAGCGCGTCTCACTTTAAATTTGTATTTCGTATATACGCCAAAGTTACCGCCGCCGCCGCCCCGTGAAGCCCAGAGCAGATCGGAGTTGCGTTTCTTGCTTGCGCGAATGATTCTGCCTTTGGCATCAACCATTTCCAGAGCTAGCAGATTGTCGCTGATAAGCCCGGTCGTCCGTTGCAGCGGACCAATTCCTCCTCCGGGGGTGATGCCTCCGATGCCGACGGAAGGGCTGTCGCCAAATGGCGCCATGTAACCCTGCCGCGCAAGCGTATCTACGATTCTTCCTACGCGGTTACCGGTCTCGACAACGGCGGTATTGCTTTTTTTATTCAACGTAATCTTCTTCAGTTCGCTTGTATCGATGACAAGTCCGCCGTTAACCTGAGACAGGTTAGTTTCCAGCGCATGCCTGCCGCTTCTCGGGCGGATCGGCACCTTATGCTCCCGTGCCCATTTGATGGCGTTTGCTACATCACGCGTTTTTTTCGCAAAAACAAATACTTTCGGAAACCGGTCCGTATGAGGATCCCAGTTCTTTCGAGCAGTCTCGTAACCGGGATCACCTTTGAAAATAACTCGCCCCGTAAGCTGTGTCTTGGCTTTCACGTATCCATCTCCCTATGAATGAATGGCTATACTTCGCTTCTTAGTCATTTTTTTAGGCAGGTACGCTATAGCGTATGAGGACGGATTACAGCGGGTATAGGCTAACGTATATAGTAGAAGATTAAAAATTGTTTATTCGATAAATTACCCGGGAAATTGACACGGCTGTCCTTAGGGATGGCTATTTTTGTTGAAGCGTCAGGAAATTAGTTCCATGCAATCATGCCTTTTCAAAGAAAAATATGGTAACATATTTGGATAAACTTTGAAAGGATAGGAGTAGTATGACTTTTCGCACACGTATTCTCTCTGCAGCAGGCGGACTGTTTTTTGCGACGGTTTTGGCAGCTTCCTTTGCAAATGCATGGAGCTTCTATGATTCGGCATTTAAAATGATCGCTGCATTTATTGCGGCGGCAGTATTAACCCTGCTTGTTATTCATTGGGCAATTACCGCTCTTAGCCGGAAAGCTTTCCTGATGGTGTTTCTCTTCCTTGGCTTGGTTTGCCGAGTGATATGGGTCCTGTGGAATCCGGCGCTGCCGGAATCGGATTTTCTATTTATGTATAATGCGGCACAAGCGGCGGCTTCGGGGGACTTTGCTTTTAGTGATTCAGCTTACTATATCAGCTTTCCTTATCAGCTTGGGTTTACGATGTATGAGGCCGGAGTCATTAAGCTTTTTGGCGATCACTTCATTATTTTTAAGCTCTTGAATGTCCTGTTTAGCATAGGAACCGCTATTGTCCTTTATCTTTCCGCTTCGAAAGTATTTCATGAAAGCTGCGGAAGAATCGCGGCTTTGGTGTACCTCTTTTATATTCCGAATATCCTGATGTGTTCGGTGCTGACGAACCAGCATATATCGGTGTTTTTATTTATAGGGGGATGCTTTCTGCTTCTTAAAGGCAGGGAACGGGTTATCTATTGGGTGCTTGCCGGATTAGCGATTGGCTTAGGGCATCTCATGCGTCCCATTGGAAGCGTCTATTTGGCTGGTGTTGTATTATTTGTTCTTCTAATCTTATGGCAGCAATGGCGCGGCCCTATCAAAAGACAAGCGGTGAGTACGGCAGGCAAGCTTGGAGCCTTGATAGCCGTGTATTATTTGGTGCAGCTACTAGCCAGCATTTCGCTGACTTCCTCTGGTGTTACCGAGCATTCGTTATTTGGCGGAGAAAAATATTGGAAGTTTATGGTGGGGCTTAACGCGCAGACAAACGGAAGCTGGAATAAGGAGGATGCTGACTATACGAACCAGTATTCTTTTGGCGAGGAGCGTCACCAGGCGGAGCTTGTAATCATAAAAGAACGCCTCCAAAATAAAAGCGAGCTTATCGCCTTATTTGGAAGAAAGCTTGTTTATATGTGGGGTTCGTCGGATTCTTCGCCTTATTGGAGCCTGCGGGGATTAGACAAATGGGAACTGGAGACCAGCCTTCACCAGTGGGAGAGGCCATTGTATGTGCTCATGAGCGCATTTGGCTTTGTAAGTATGGTTGCTTTATGGCGAACGGATAAAGGGCATGACGCATTCTTCTATTTAATTCTTTTGCTGCTATATATCGGAGCGCATTTGCTGATAGAAATTCAATCCAGGTATCGGCTCGACTTTATCCCTATACTGATTCTTTTGCAGAGCCATGGAGCCTATCAGGTGTATAAATGGGTTCAAGGAAAACAATCAGCGACGATGGACAAGCGTTGGGAGAGAGAACTTGGAGCTTAAAAGTCATCTTAGTTCCGTTGTTTTTGCGAATATAGATTCCCTTCTACCTGAATTTACGGTAAAGTGTCAGTTAGAATCATGCAGGGGGATGAATAATATGGAGTATAACCGCGGGATCCAACCATAAATCAGGTGGTTGTACGTGGCAGCCACCAATTGATGAGATAAAGGTGGTCATTTATTTATGGCAAATAAACAATACGAAATCATTAAGCGTCTTCCCACGGTGCAGGAACATAAAGCTTTATGGGAAGCTGTAGGTTGGGGGAGCATTCATATAGAAATGTCCGGGCAATCGATTGCTGGCTCGCTGTATGGCGTGGTAGTCGAGCATGAAGGCGAGGTTGTCGGCATGGGACGGATCGTTGGCGATGGGGCTATGTACTTTTACATCCAGGACGTAGCGATCGCGCCGGAGCACCAGAAAAATGGCCTAGGAAAGCTTATTGTAAAACAGCTGCTGGACTATATCAAAGAACGCCGCCATGAGAACGGGCTGGCTTTTGTCGGTCTGTTTGCCTCTCATGGCAATGATGCATTTTACGAGCAGTTTGGGTTCAAGGATCATTCCCCGGGGATGACGGGGATGTTTACAGTGTTTGAATAGATAGTAGCGGGAAAAAGATGACTCTTTGTGAGTCATCTTTCTGTATAATATACCCATATAGGATGTCCTTCATTTGATAGCTCCTGGAGGGAAGCGGTCTGTTGAATACTAAAGCGATGAAGCGAATAAAGTACAAGTTTCTTTTCAGAAGAGCAGTAGAAGGGGAGCTCTTTTATCTAGTCTTTATGTTAGCTGCCTATTTGTTGTTTCATAGAGAGTTCGACTACTACGACTGTTTAGCAGGAGCGGTAATGGGGATCATTTTTGGACAGATGAATTGGAAGGATAAACAGGAACGGGTTCATGCCGAGGTTGTCAGGTCAAACTTAGGAAATGTTCAATGCCCTTGCTGCGGTTACTTTACGATCTGCAGGGATGATGAAGTTTTAGCAGATATTTGTGAAGTTTGTTATTGGCAATATGATCTTATAGCGCACGAAAAGCCTCATATAAGCATTGGGGCAAACAAGCTGTCACTAAATGAAGCTATTAAAAATTATAAAAAGCATGGCGTTTGCAAAGTAATATTTAAGCACTTAGTTAGAGAGCCGATCGCAGAAGAATTGCCCGAGAATAATGTGGTGAGTGAATGAACGACGAGTATTATTGTAAGTTATTAGATCAGACTGTTGAATTAGGGGTATGCATGGACATTAATTTTGAGAGAGAAAGATTGTTCATGGCGGATACTCTAATCAAATTAAACATTCAGAGGGATAAGGCAAATGCGGTATGTCCAACTTGTTCCTATTGTCCAATTGGGGAAGCTTTTACAAGGCCAAGGAAGGATTAAGAGATGGCATACAGCAATTGTTTTCGCTTTTGTGCAAGATCGGCATAATTTAAGTGTATATACGAAGGAGTCCTTGGACAATGTTTGAGGTTGGGGTTTTGAGAGAGTGGATGCTTACAAATGATGTCGAATCGAAATTGTATTCAGCATTTTGGAGAAGCTTTGAACACTACAAAGTAGAGGAATCAGCTGAGTTTGGTGAAGTTTTTCCTAATTATGACTCAACTTGTCTTGAGCTTAAGATTGATTCAGTATCAATAAAGTTTAGTAACAACTATCCTGATTTTGATTACAATCATATCGTTGCAGCCCTTAATATGGAGTACTCTGATAAGGTTGTCGGGTATTATAAACTCTTCTTTAACTTTGATGGCACAGTGGATGATGATATGTTTGTTATTTATTGATGGATTGAAAAACCGGCCGTCCCCAGGACGACCGGTTTCCTTTTACCCTACAACGCCTTCCCGCTTGCGGAAGAAGGACTTCAGGGCGTTATACACTTCGCCTTTCTCGCGAATGACGTAGTACATGAAATGCTGCATATTAATATGCTTATACGCGGACATTAGCGTACTCGAACGGTTGTACTGGTTCACTTCGCCGTAGCCGAACAGGTTGGAGCGCTTGAGCAGCTCGCCGATCAGCTTGACGCAGCGCTCGTTGTCGCTGGTCAGGTTGTCGCCGTCGGAGAAGTGGAACGGATAAATGTTGTACATGTTTGGCGAGAACCGGCTGTCGATAATCTCGAGCGCCTTGATATAGGCTGACGAGCAGATCGTACCGCCGCTTTCGCCGCGGGTGAAGAACTCTTCTTCGGTCACTTCCTTCGCTTCGGTGTGATGGGCTATGAATACGATTTCGACTTTCTCGTATTGATGCCGCAGGAAGCGGGTCATCCAGAAGAAGAACGAACGGGCTACGTATTTCTCGAAGGAGCCCATGGAGCCCGATGTATCCATCATGGCTAGGATAACCGCATTGGATTGCGGACGCACAATCTCTTCCCAGGTCTTGTAGCGAAGATCATCCGGCGAGATGCCGTGAATGCCCGGCGTGCCGGAGGTAGCGTTGCGCCGCAGGTTTTCCATAATCGTCCGCTTCTTGTCGATGTTCGACATGATGCCTTTTTTCCGGATATCGTTGAACCGGATTTCCTTCGTCTCGAGCTGATCCTTATCCTTCTGGCGAAGGAATGGCAGCTCTAATTCCTCGAACAGCATGCTCTCCAGCTCAGCCAAGCTGATCTCCGCTTCGATAACATCCTCGCCGGGCTGATCGCCAGCGCCTTCGCCCTTGCCGGGACCTTTGGCCGCTTGCGGATCGACGCCTAACACGTCGCCGACCTGGCTGTCGCCGTCTCCTTGACCTACATGTTTATTTTTATTGTAGTTATACACAAATCGGAATTCGTCAAGGCTCCGAATCGGCACTTTGATTACTTGCTTGCCGTCAGACATGACAATGCTTTCTTCAGACACGAGGTCGGGCAAATTTTGCTTAATGGCATCCCGGACCTTCTGCTGGTGCCTGGCTTGATCCTGGTAGCCTTTACGATGCAGCGACCAATCCTCCTGAGATACAACAAACAGTCTATCTTCTGCTGAACCCATTTCGGAGCACCTCCTTGCACAGTTTTTTTGGGTTTGTTATTCAATATATTCAAGTCCTCCCCGGATATGTGAAGCAAAAGTTGCCCGATTCTAGCAAACTTCCAAATAATCCGCCAAAATGTAACAAGGACAGCCCATTCAGAAAGGTGAGAAATGGGCTCGCTTTATCGGTTATAATGTACTTTACATATGTAAGTGCAGAACCATGCTTACGAAGTAAGAATTGCCACAAAAAGCATGCGGCAATTCTTTTGAGGAGGAGCACCATGTCAAACTACTGCAGACTGCTGATCGTGGATGACGAAGCTTTGATCCGGCAAGGGATCAAGCATTATATGAACTGGGAGCAGGAAGGTTTTCAGATCGTGGGCGAGGCTTCAAACGGGAAAGAAGCGCTTGAGATGATCGCGGAGCTGCAGCCTCATATCGTGCTGACGGATCTTGTCATGCCGATTATGGACGGCGAAGAGCTGACCCGGCAGATCAAGGTCAAATACCCTGATATTGAAGTTATTGTCCTTAGCAGCTTCGGAGATTTCGATTACGTACGCTCCACCTTTCAAAGCGGCGTACGCGACTATATATTAAAGCCCAAGCTCGACACCCGTCACATGCTGAACGTGCTGAAAGCCGTTGCCGATAAAATTCCGTCCCTGCAAGGGGAAGAGCCATCCGCGAATCAAGGTCCAACCATCGACACGGTGCTGGAGAAGCTGTTATCCGGTTACGAGATGGATGCCATGCAGGTTGAAGCGGAGCTAGGCGACCATTTTCCGCATAGCGCCTTCTGCCTTCTGGGCGTGGACTTCCGAGGAATGAATGTAACGAAGGAGCAGGTGAATGCTATCCGGCAAACGATGGAAGGCGAGCTGGATAAACAGGCAGTCCATGCCGACCAGCTGGTCTACCACGTGCTAAAAGCCGAAGCGCCTATGATTCTGCTGCTCCTTAATCTGGATTATACGATGCTAAGCCTGCTTCCTTATTGGGGAAGAACGATGGCGAGCTTGATCAATCAGCTGAAGCTGGATGTGGCGGTTGTGGTAAGCGAGCCTTTCTCGGCGATTACCGAGCTGGAGCAGTCCTATAAGGCTAGTCTGCTGAAAATGATGGATTACGCCTTTTATTTCCCGGACAAGCATCTGTTATTGTTCCATGAGTTCCCGGAAGCCGGGCAGGCGGCAGAGCCGTTTAACTTGAACAGCTTTACGGAATCTTTCAAGCGCGAGCGTTTTGATACGGCATTTGATTATTTGCTGGATCATCTCGAAGTGTTCAAAACAAACTATACGACGGATGTTTTTGAGTTCAAGTCGTTTCTGAGCAATGTTATTTTTAACATTACCGTGCTGCTAGGCAATATGAACTACAGCACGCAGCAGCTGGAGACGAAGAAATATTACTACTTCAAAGCTATTGAAGAGTCGCGGAACGCCAATGCGGCGGCAGAGCTGCTGACGGCGTTTATCGGGGAAGCGAAGCTGTGCATTGCCGAGAAAGCCGAGCAGTCCGGCAATGCCAACATGAAGCGGCTGCTTGATTATATTCACGAGCATTATGCCGAATCGCTTAATTTGACGGAGATGGCGAAGCATTTTCATTTTAACCCGTCGTATCTGTCGAGCTATTTCTCTACCCATCATAATGAGGGCTTTGTCGATTATTTGCATAGGGTGAGACTGGAGAAAGCATCGGAGCTGCTGCGGGCAGGGGAAGCTTCGATTTCGGAGATCAGCGGGATGGTGGGCTATTCGGATCACAGCTATTTCTGCAAGGTGTTCAAGAAGCATACCGGACTGTCGCCAAGCCGCTACCGGCAACAAAACCTGAGATGAGTGAGTGATAGCTTTGAGTAAAATACTCGACCGATTCAAATATAACGGCCTCTTCGTGAAAATGTTCATCATTATGGTCGTGAGCATTGTGGCCGTATCGATTACGGCGACCTGGACAACGATGAACGTATCCAGCCGCGTGTTTATGGAGACCTTCAGTATTACCAATTCTAAAATTATCACGCAGATCCGAAACGGTATGGATTCGTTTAATTATTCCATTGTGCTGACGGCGAACAAAATCTCGCAGAGCGGTACGATCAAGCAGTTTCTGACCGAAGGCAGCGGCGAATCGAACGTCATGGTGGGCAGTTATTTTCAGATGGGGCAGCAGATGAACAAGATTAAATCCAGCGTGGACGCTTATGAGGTAGGCATTACGGTAACAGGGGTGAACGGCCGTCGTTATTCGACGGACCGTTCCTATTGGCCGGTACCGGACGATGCTCTTGCGAACCATCCCATTACGAAGCGTTCGCTTGCGGA
Source organism: Paenibacillus glycanilyticus (assembly GCF_051200795.1). NCBI lineage: Bacteria > Bacillati > Bacillota > Bacilli > Caryophanales > Paenibacillaceae > Paenibacillus > Paenibacillus glycanilyticus. The sequence goes on along the minus strand of NZ_CP195155.1, from coordinate 5,112,402 downwards.
GCCTCGCAGGCTGATGTATTCCTATGACGACGCCGAAACCTCCGGTACGCCGGGCATCGAGCCTACGATTGTAGCCTCCAAGGCTTTGGTCGATCGCAGCGGAACCGTCTATGGAATGGTTTATTTTGCCGTTCGCGAGCCTTATTTCGCCCGGTTTTATGACAGCAATACAAGTCTAGGAAATGATGTGGCGGTCATCGATAGCCGGGGAACGATTGTATCCTCCAACCGCAATGACTGGATCGGGCAGCGTTCGCCGGATCTTCTTCAGTATGCGAAAGAGATCGACGAGAAGAACCTGGATTACAAGAATGCCGACATTATGGGGAAAGACCATCTTCTTTTATCGGAGTATATTGCCGGACTAGACCTCTACATGGTGAACGTTATTGATAAGAAGCAGGTCCTGGGACAATTGACGGATACGAGGCAGATCACGCTTATCGTTATGGCGATTGTGGCCGCTGCGGTTATTATTGTGTTCCTCATTTCAAGACGGCTGACCAAATCGCTGACCCGGCTCGTGAAGCAGATTTCAACCATCTCGAAGTACGAATTCGACCGCCACGTGAAGGTGGACGGCAGCTATGAGACGCGTCAGCTTGGCCTTGCCTTTAATGCCATGATCGACGAGCTGAATGAATACGTAGACAAGCTGGTGGAGACGCAGAAGCAGCAGCGCAATGCGGAGCTGGAAGCGCTGCAGCAGCAGATCAATCCACATTTTCTATATAATACGCTCGCTTCGGTGAAGTTTATGGTCCAGCAAGGCAACAAGGAAAAAGCGGCTGAGACGATTAATGCTCTTATCTCGCTTCTGCAGAATGCCATCGGCAACGTCAGCGAGATGATTACGGTACAGCAAGAGCTCGACAATATGAAAAATTATGTCTTTATCAATCAGGTTCGTTACGGCGAGCGGATCCGCGTCAGTTACTTTATCGGTCCGGATTGCCTGGATTACCGGGTTCCGAAGCTGATGATTCAGCCCTTTATCGAGAACGCCTTTTTTCATGCTTTTAATGATAAATCCGAAGGCTATATCTACATTATGGTTGCGCAGGAAGGCTCCGCCCTGGTCTGCGAAGTGGTGGACAACGGCGACGGCATGAATATTAACGGAGGAATCCCGAGCCAGGAGAACAGACGCCAGCTGTTCAGCGGAATTGGCGTGCGCAATGTAAATGACCGGATCAAATTGTTGTTCGGCGAGGAATACGGAGTTACCATAACTAGCCAGATCGGGGAAGGGACCCGGGTAAAAATTCGCATTCCGCTGCTCAAATCCAATAATGATCCAAATTTCTAAAGATTGTCCTAGTGCGAATAGACCACTTTCAAGCAACTCATAATAAAATGACAATTCGTTGTAAAGATCGTTCTAACGAGCGCCATGATGGGAATGCTATCATGGATTCGTAAGCCGGAAAACGCTTACAACACATATACAGATGCGGAGGTCTTGAAAGTGAAGAAATTAGTCACTGTACTTGCTCTTAGCGCGGTTGCATTGTCGGCTTGTTCGTCCAACTCGGACAACAACAAAAACACTGCGAATACGGGTGCGGAAAACGGCGGCAAAGCTGCAAGCAAAATTACGGTTTGGGCATGGGATCCTAACTTTAACATCAAAGCGATGAACCTTGCGAAAGACGCTTATGCGGCAACGAACAAGGATTTGACCGTTGATATTGTAGAAAACGCTCAGAACGATATCGTTCAAAAGCTGAATACGGGCATGAGCTCCGGCACGACGAAAGGTCTGCCTAACATTGTACTTATCGAGGACTACCGCGCGCAAAGCTTCCTGCAAGCTTACCCGGACATGTTCTACGACCTGAGCAGCGTGATCAACCCTAAAGACTTTGCTGATTACAAGCTTGGACCTACAAGCGTTGACGGCAAATACTACGGCGTTCCGTTTGACTCCGGCGTTGCTGGTCTTTATGTAAGAACGGATTACCTCGAGAAAGCCGGCTACACCATTAATGATCTTCAAGACATTACTTGGGACCAGTACATCGATATCGGTAAAAAAGTGAAAGAAGCAACAGGCAAGGACTGGATCTCCCTTGATCCGAACGATCTCGGTATCATCCGCATGATGATTCAATCCGCTGGTTCGTGGTACCTGAACGAAGACGGCAAAACGCCTAACATTGCGAACAACGAAGCAATGAAAGAAGCGTTCGAAGTATACAAAAAAATGATGGATGCCAACATCGTGAAAATCCACTCCGACTGGAGCCAATTCGTCGCGAACTACAACAACGGTGACGCTGCATCGGTACCAACGGGCAACTGGTTCACGCCTTCCATCACGGCGGAAGCTTCGCAGTCCGGCAAATGGGCGATTGCTCCAATGCCTAAGCTTGCGAAAACGCCTAACTCCGTACACGCAACTAACCTTGGCGGCAGCTCGTGGTACGTTCTGAACGTTCCAGGCAAAGAGCAGGCAGCTGAATTCCTGAAAGCAACTCTTGGCTCGAACGTTGACCTTTACCAAAAACTCGTTACTGACGTTGGCGCAATCGGTACTTACAAACCGGCTACAACCGGCGAAGCTTACACAGCTGCTAACGACTTCTTCGGCGGTCAAAAAATCGTACAGGACTTCGCGAAATGGACGAACGAAATTCCAAGCGTGAACTACGGTATGCACACTTACGCAATCGAGGACATTCTGGTTGTGGAAATGCAGAACTACCTGAACGGCAAGAAGATTGACGATGTATTGAAGGACGCGCAAGCACAAGCAGACTCGTCTGTAAAATAAAGAGAGAAATTGACCTTGGAACATGGTCCTCCGCGTTCCGCCGCCATCTCTTAAGGCGTGCCCCGCGGGGCATGCTCCAAGGTCTTTATTATGAATGCTCAAGATAGGAAGGAGCTGGCTGCCGCTGTGAGTAAAGCAAAAGCAATGAATATTAAGGCGAAAACGAATGCGATCGGCTGGTCGTTTATAGCGATAGCGGTCATTATGATTTGCGCCTTTTATTTCTACCCGATGATTAAGGCACTGATGTTATCGTTCCAGACCGGAACCGGCACGAACCTGCATTATGTTGGTGGAGACAACTATGCAAGGCTGTTTAAAGACCAGACTTTTATTACCGCACTGAAAAACACGTTTATATTCTTGATTATCCAAGTACCGATCATGATCGTACTTGCCATGTTTATCTCGGTATTGCTTAATGATAGCAAGCTGAAGCTTAAAGGATTTTTCCGTACGGCGATCTTCCTGCCGGCAGTAACATCGCTTGTTGCTTATTCCGTTATTTTCAAATACCTGTTCGGTAATGACGGCTTGATTAACTCTTTGCTGACTAATCTTCATTTGATCAGCGCTCCCATTCAATGGATCACTGACCCGTTCTGGGCTAAAATTACGATTATTATCGCCATCACATGGCGTTGGACCGGATATAACATGATTTTCTATCTGTCTGCCCTGCAAAATATCGATAACTCGATTTATGAAGCGGCACGGATTGACGGTGCTTCGGCCTTCCGTCAATTCAGCCAGATTACGGTACCGCTGCTTAAGCCGATCATTTTGTTCACATCGATCACATCAACGATTGGTACCCTGCAGCTGTTCGATGAAGTTATGAACATTACGAAGGGCGGACCTGGCAACTCGACCATGACGCTGTCGCAGTATATTTACAACCTTTCGTTCAAATATACGCCTGACTTCGGGTATGCCGCGACCGTCTCGTACGGCGTTGTTATTCTTATTGTAATCTTCTCGATTCTTCAGTTTAAACTGGCAGGTGATAAAAATGGCTAAACGGATTTTCACCTATGTATTCCTGAGCATTGCGGCCATTGTATCGATCTTCCCATTCATATGGATGATCATAAGCGCAACGAACAAATCGGTTGACGTAACGAAGGGGACTTTGCTGCCCGGCTCAAGTCTGGGTGCGAACTGGCACAAAATTTTGGATCAGGTCGATCTTGGGCAAGCCATGCTTAACTCGGCAAAAATCTCGATCTCGACAACGATCCTGGCCCTTCTTATTGCTTCTCTGGCCGGTTACGGCTTTGAAATTTTCCGCAGCAAAGCGAAGGACGTTGTTTTTAACATCCTTCTGCTCTCGATGATGATTCCGTTTGCTGCTTTGATGGTTCCGCTGTACCGTATGTTTGGTACGATTACGCAGAATATCCCGGCAATCGGGATCAATACGATGACGGCTGTCGTGCTGCCAACGGTAACGACCGCGTTCTTAATTTTCTTTTTCCGTCAAAGTACGAAGATGTTCCCGAAGGAAATGCTTGAAGCAGGTCGAATAGATGGATTAAACGAACTTGGCGTTTTCTTCCGCATTTACGTTCCAACCATGAAAACGACTTATGCGGCGGCTGCCATCATTACGTTTATGTCCAGCTGGAATAACTATTTGTGGCCGCTCGTTGTGCTGCAATCCCCGGAGAAACGGACGATTCCGCTCCTGATCTCGAACCTGGGCTCCAGCTACTCGCCGGATTACGGCGTGAATATGCTTGTTATTCTGATTGCGACGCTGCCAACAGCCATTGTCTTCTTCCTGATGCAGAAGCATTTCGTAGCGGGAATGACAGGATCGGTCAAATAGGCTCGCAAGTAATGAATCATCACGATAGCCCGTATAACGGGCTATTGTGGTGATAATTCATTAGGCGAACGCTTTCGAAGTATGAATCATCACGATAACCCGTATAACGGGCTATTGTGGTGATAATTCATTTTAGGGAGGATTTTTTAAAAATGAAAGCAACAAGGGCAGACATCAATTGGCTCAGCGATCCGACAGTTTACCGCGTAAACCGTCTGGACGCGCACTCCGATCATCGGTATTACCGTTCGATGGAGGAAGCGGAGGGCAAAGCGCCAATGGCGATGCGCCAGGATTTGAACGGCGGTTGGAAATTCAGCTACGCCGTAAATGCGGCCAGCCGAATCGAAAACTTCTATAAACAAGATTTTGATTGCAGCGGCTGGGATGATATTCAAGTGCCGGGGCATATCCAGATGCAAGGCTACGGTCAGCTGCAATATGTAAATACGATGTACCCTTGGGACGGTCTGGACGCTGTTCGTCCTCCGGCTATCCCGGTAGTCAGCAATCCGGTGGGAAGCTACGTGAAGCATTTCCGCAAGCCGGAATCCATGAACGGACCTGTCTATATTTCGTTCCAAGGCGTCGAATCGGCCTTCTATGTATGGCTGAACGGCGAGTTTGTCGGCTATGCGGAAGACAGCTTTACGCCTTCGGAGTTTGATCTGACTCCGTTTATCAAGGAAGGCGACAATAAGCTTGCGGTGGAAGTGTACCAACGCAGCTCGGGCGCTTGGCTCGAGGATCAGGACTTCTGGCGTTTCTCGGGTATTTTCCGCGACGTATATCTGTATACGGTTCCGGAGATCCATGTTAGAGATATGTGTATCCATGCGGACCTCGACGACAGCTACAAGCAAGGTACGCTGAAGGTGGATCTGGAATTATTGGAGCAAGCCGGCAATGCCGGTGCTTCGGTGAAGCTTGAGCTGAAGGATGCAGAAGGCGTTGTTGCAGCTGCGGGCGAGGGTGCTTTTGCGGACGGCAAGCTGTCGGTAACGGTTGATGCGGGCGAAGTAAAGCTGTGGAGCGCGGAATCTCCGTATTTGTACAGCGTATGCTTGTCCGTCTTGAATGCACAGGGTCAGCTGGTTGAAGCCATTGTGCAAAAAGCCGGCTTCCGCCGCTTCGAAATGATCGATAAAGTGATGCACATCAACGGCAAACGTATCGTATTCAAAGGCGTTAACCGCCATGAATTCAACGTACGCCGCGGCCGCGCCATTACGGCTGAAGACATGATCTGGGATATTACCACGATCAAAGCGAATAACATGAACGCCGTTCGTACCTCGCATTATCCGAACCAGACGTTGTGGTACGAGCTGTGCGACGAATACGGCATTTATCTGATCGATGAGATGAATCTTGAATCCCACGGCTCGTGGCAGAAGATGGGCGCAGTCGAGCCGTCCTGGAACGTGCCGGGCAATCTGCCGGAATGGCAAGGCTCCGTGCTGGATCGTGCCGAGTCGATGCTCGAGCGCGACAAGAACCATCCTTCGATTCTAATCTGGTCTTGCGGTAACGAATCGTATGCGGGCGAAGTTATTCTCAACGCAACGAAGTACTTCCATGCGAAGGATCCAAGCCGTCTTGTCCATTACGAAGGCGTATTCCACAACCGGAAATACGACGCGACAAGCGATATGGAAAGCCGGATGTACGCCAAGCCTGCGGACATTATCGAATATCTGGAGTCCAATCCGTCCAAGCCGTACATCAGCTGCGAATACATGCATGCAATGGGCAACTCGGTTGGCGGCATGCATAAATACACGGAGCTTGAGCAAAAGTACCCAATGTACCAAGGCGGCTTCATTTGGGACTACATGGATCAATCCATTATGACCAAGGACCGTTATGGCAAAGAGTTCTTCGCTTACGGCGGCGACTTTAACGATCGTCCGACGGACTACAGCTTCTGCGGCAACGGCATCGTATTCGCAGACCGCAAGGTAACGCCGAAAATGCAGGAAGTGAAGTTCCTGTACCAGAACGTAAAGCTGGTTCCTTCGCGTACGGGCGTTAAAGTGATTAACGAGAACCTGTTCGTGAATACAAGCGAGTGGGATTTGACGGTCCGCGTATACCGCGATGGCGTGGAAGTATTCGGCTGGAACGGTGAAACGTCCGTTGAACCGGGAAGCGAAGACGTTGTGCCGCTTTCGTTGCCAGCGGAAGTAACAAAGATTGCCGGCGAGTATGCGGTTCATGCCGCGCTTGTGCTCAAGCAGGATGAGCTGTGGGCAAAAGCCGGTCATGAAGTAGCCTTTGGCGAGTACGTATTCGAGGTTGCTGCCGAGAAAGCCGTACCAACAGGCTCGATTCGCGTTGTAGAAGGCGACGTGAACATCGGCGTGATGGGCGATGGCTTCACGATCCAGTTCTCCAAAGGCGTTGGCTCGCTGGCTTCCATCCGTTACGGCAGCCGCGAGTTTATCGCAGCACCGCCGGTGCCGCAGTTCTGGCGTGCGCAGACGGATAACGATAAAGGTTACGCGCATGGCTATGATGCCGGTCTGTGGTATGCGGCAAGCTTGGCGCGCAAATGCCTGAAGGTTGAGCTGGACGTTGCCGCGTCGGGCGACCGCGCAACGGTTGCGTTCGAATACGGCTTCAGCATTAGCGCCGACCTGCGCGTACGCACGACTTATACGGTATTTGCTGACGGAAGCATTGAGGTGAAGACCGATTACAATGGTGCGGCCGGGCTTCCGAATGTGCCGATTGTTGGCCTGACGTTCAAGCTGTCTGCGGACTATGATCAGACCGAGTGGTATGCCATGGGGCCGGAAGAGAATTATATCGACCGTGCTTTTGGCGCGCGTCTCGGTACATTCAGCCGTGCGGTGAAGGACCTGCCAACTCCGTATCTGGTACCGCAAGAGACGGGCAACCGTACCGGCGTACGCCAAGTGCGCATCACCGACAGCCAAGGCTTTGGCCTGCAGCTGAATGCTGCAGCATCGGCGCCGGTGGAATGCAACGTTTCGCCTTGGACGGCGTTCGAGCTTGAAAATGCCGCTCATTGGTACGAGCTGCCGCAGCCGCATTACACGGTTGTAACGGTTGCCGGCCGCCAAATGGGCGTAGGCGGCGACGACAGCTGGGGCGCTCCGGTTCATCCGGAATACCAAATCCCGGCGGATCAGGACCTGAGCTTCACGTTTACGATTTCGGCGGTTGATCGCTCTACGAAATAGAAGGTTGCAGGATAGAGGTTGTCCCTTTGGGACAGCCTCTATTTTTTTTGCAGGTCTGTATGTTTAATTGAAAGGCTGAAACTAGTCTATCAAGCCCAGAATGGTGCGTTCACGCCTGAAACAAATTGTGTAACCGCTCCTGTCCCCAGAGTGCAATCGAGACCATATCGAGCCCATGCCAACCAACCTTTTCCCAGCCCGCCACCCTGTACGAAATGCAGTATAATGAGGCTCTAAAGTCCAGTAACTTGTTTTACGTTGCACGTTATGCAGGATATTGCGGTGAATGAGCAGCGGAACGGACCATTGAGGCCCGATTTACTGCAATCTGTGCAATGTATTCCCCGAGGGAGAGCGTTTTACGTCCCTTATCCTGCACAATGTGCAACGTAGCGCCAACACTAACCCGACCCTTACATCGACTAACCGCCAACCAGCCGCCTCTATACATAACGTCAAACGTTCATGCTATTTTGTAAAACAGTTTGTATAATGTAATCCAAATTTCGTGTTATATAATATTACATAACAACACAAGTGGCGCGTAAAAGGATGACATAAACAATCTTCATCATGAGCGAGGGGGTTGAGGGGTTGTCACAAGAGAGTCAGAAGGAAATAGAAATACGGATCGACGATGTGTCGATGGTATTCGGACGGAAGGGCAGAGAGGTGACGGCGCTCTCGCAGGTCAGCTTTGATATCCATCGGAGCGAATTCGTCTCCCTGCTAGGGCCTTCGGGCTGCGGCAAATCTACATTACTCCGGCTAATCGCTGATCTGCTGCAGCCGACAAGCGGACGGATTACGATCGGCGAAGAGGAGCCCCGTGAAGTCCGATTGAAGAGAAAGTTCGGGATTGTTTTTCAAAGCCCTACCTTATTCGAATGGCGCACGGTGAAGGATAATATCGAGCTGCCGATGGAAGTGCTTGGCCTTAAAAAGTCTGAATATTCAGCCATATCAAGCCGTCTGATCGACATGGTTGGCTTAGCAAAATTCAAGGATCACTATCCTTGGCAGCTAAGCGGCGGCATGCAGCAACGAGTGGCCATTGCCAGAGCATTGGCGCTTGATCCGCCGATTCTGCTGATGGATGAACCTTTCTCCGCTTTGGATGAGTTTACGAAAGAGAAGCTTCAGCTTGACCTGCTCGACATCCAGAAGCAGACCAACAAAACGATCGTATTTGTTACTCACAGCATTCCGGAAGCGGTATTCCTGTCCGATCGGGTTATCGTCATGTCAGCGCATCCCGGGCGAGTCCATACGATTCTGGACATCGAACGGGAAGAGGGCAGCTACGAGTTTATCCGTAATTCCGGACGTTTCCATGAGATGACGGCCAGGGTGAGAGCTTGCCTTTACAAGGAGCGTGATCCTCTTGATAAGCGGATGGCTTAGAAAAAGCGGCCAAGGCGGTATTCTCGCCATATGGGTGGCGGGAGCTCTGGTGCTATGGGAAGCAGCGGCTTGGTACATAGCCGATATTGCACATGTACTGGCACCGGCCTCCAAGCTCCCGTATCTTCATCTTGTCCTTCAAGCCCTTATCAAGCATTGGTCCACGATAGCCGAGCAAGGCGCGATCACCTTCGGGAACTCGATAATGGGATTCCTGATTGGGACGGCGGTAGGGGCTGCTCTTGCTATTATCATGAGCTTGTCCAGAACCATCGAGCTAACCTTATCTCCGTATATGATTGCTTCGCAGATGGTTCCGATCATTGGGCTTGCCCCAATCCTGTACGGCATTATCCATGATCCTGCGATGTCGAGGGTGCTGATGGCGGGATATGTAACCTTTTTTCCGGTAGCCATCCATATGCTGCGCGGCCTTCAGAGCATCAAGCCTGAGCAGGAGGAGCTGATGCGCTCGTACGCAGCCTCCGGATGGACGACGTACACCAAGCTGCGGCTGATGGCATCGCTTCCCGGACTTTTTGCCGGACTTAAGCTGTCCGCCCCTCTCGCGATTACCGCTTCTATCATCGTTGAGCTGATGGGAGCGCCAAACGGCATCGGCGTATTAATGCTCAGCTCTCTCTACTACGGCAGCTCGCAAGTGTATATGTTCTGGTCCACTATCCTAATCAGCGTTGCCATCGGTTTGATCTGGTTTCTGCTGGTCACGCTGGCGGAACGGTTACTGACTCCGTGGCAGCCGGAATTCCGTCAGCAAGGGGGAGGGGAAGAATGATGACCGCCGTTAATACGGAGCAGTCCCCTGCGCCGACCCCGCAACCAAGAGTAGCTGCAGACCAATCAGCTGGACTGAACGCCAGGATTAATAGCTCAACTCCAAATTCCTTACGAAAACAATCCCGAAGCACGATATGGCTGCCTATCGGATTCGGCCTCCTCTTTCTGATCATCTGGCAGCTTAAAGGGTTCCATAAGCTGTTCCGCCTGGAGCTTTATCAATTGCCGATTCCATCGGCAATCGTCAGAGCCATTCATTCCAATGGCGATCTTCTCTGGAACTACTCCCTCTATACCGGCACGGAAATGATCGGGGGCTGCCTGATTGGCTCGGCTATTGGCCTTCTCGTTGCTATTGCGGCATCCTTTATTCCGCAAGCAGGCAAAGGAGCCATCACTTTAGTAGCTGCTTTAAACGCCGTCCCAATCGTTGCGCTCGCGCCTGTTATGAACAACTGGTTTGGCGACGGTGTCGCCTCCAAGATGGCGATTGTCGCGATCATGACGATGGCTACGATGGGGGTTAGCGCCTATAAGGGACTGCGCTCCGTTGAGCCCGCCTATCTGGAGCTGATGCATGCTTACGCGGCAGGAAGGTTAACAATCTTTTTCAAGCTGAGGCTCAGACTTGCCCTGCCGGCTATTTTTACGGCACTTAAGATTAACATGGCAACCGGCATTATAGGAGCGATAGTTGGCGAGTTTTTTATCTCCTCCAGAGGGCTTGGCTTTCTGCTATCCGATCAGATCAAGCTGGGCAATATGCCTATCGCCTGGTCCTGCATTGTGATCGCCGCCGTGCTTGGCATCGCGCTCTATTATCTCATTCAGCTAATCGAGAGAATCGCGATTCCATGGCATGCCGCCAGGCGCAAACCGCAATAACTTCTTACGCATCAGGGGATGTCTTCATCTTTTAAATAGATAGCGATAGGGAGAGGATGGGGTAGATGAAAAGGAGAAACCGGGTCATGAAGGCCGTAACCTCGCTGACGATGGCAATGGCGCTGCTTATGGTCGCCGCCTGCGGCAATAACAGTCCATCGGAATCCTCGGCGAACGAAGGCAAGTCAAGCGAACCTCTGAAGAAGGTGAAGATTCAGCTGAAATGGGTGCCTCAAGCCCAGTTCGCGGGGATTTTTGTCGCCAAGGAAAAAGGCTTCTACGAGCAGGAAGGGCTGGATGTCGAAATTGTGCCCGGCGGGCCGGATGTCGTTATCGAGCAGCAGGTGGTGAACGGCGCGGCGGATATCGGCGTAACAAGCTTCGACAGCTTGTTGGTGAACCGGGACAACGGATTGCCGCTTGTCTCTGTGGCGCAGATTTTGCAAAAGAGCTCGTACAGGTTTGTTGCCGACAAGGCTTCCGGTATTGATTCCCCAGCGAAGATGAAAGGCAAGAAGGTAGGCATGTGGACGGGAAGCCAGCAGTTCCAGGTGCTTGCTTTTATGGAGAAGAACGGCCTTGATCCGCAGAAGGATGTCGAGCTGGTGAAGCAGGGCTTTACGATGGACCAGTTTTTCAACAAGCAGCTGGATGTAGCGATCTCTACCATCTATAACGAGTACCATGTCGTGCTGGAGAGCGGCGTGAAGCCGGAGGATCTGTATGTATACGACTTTGAGGATGCGGGTGTCGGGATGCTCGAGGATACGCTGGTGGTGAAGGAGGATTGGCTGAAAAATAACCGGGATACCGCGGTGAAGGCCATCCGCGCCACGATGAAGGGCTGGAACTACGCCATTGCCAATCAGGGAGAGGCGGTCGATATCGTCATGAAGGCTGTCACGGAGGGCAGCACAACGAAGGAGCATCAGTCCACCATGCTGATGGAGATGGCGAAGCTTGTGAAGCCGGAAGGGTTCACGGATGCTCAGGTCGGCTCGTTCGTTGATGATGCCGTACAGCGGACGGTAGATATTTCGCTCAAATACGGATTAATCAAGGCGGCGCCGGATTTGAGCAAAGCCATAGACAAGACGATTCTGGCGGACGCGGAAAAAAGCTAGCGAGATGGGGGAAGCTTAAGGTCCCTAAGGGATCTTAAGCTCGAGAAAACTGCGGTAGGCATCGAAGTTCCAGTGGAAGCGGCTGCCGGGATTGGGATATGCAGGGGTAATTTCGTTCAAACGGCTGCCCTCGCCTGAGGGCGGCTCTCTGACTAGCCGTATAAATTCAAATCTCGTACATACTTATATGTCATCGGAGACAAGGCGGGAGGGATCGGGACATGAGTGTGGAGCTCAACGCTACGATTAATGCGGAACGGCTGAACCGGCATATCGAGGAGCTGGCGCAGATCGGAAGGATTGGGGAGACCGGCGTATGCCGGCTGGCTTTGTCGAAGGAAGATAGAGCGGGCGTAGAGCAAGTGAAATGCTGGATGGAAGAAGCGGGAATGAGCGCAAGAATAGATCCTTTTGGCAATCTGATAGGCGTATTCAGAGGAAAACATCCGGAGCTTCCGGTCCTTATGCTTGGCTCCCATGTCGATTCCCAGCCCTACGGCGGTCGGTATGATGGGGCTATCGGCGTTCTAGGAGCGATTGAAGCGGTCCAGACGATGGCTGAAAAAGGCTTCAGACCCGAAATGGACATTGAGGTGGTTGCCTTTTGCGATGAAGAGGGCTGCCGCTTCAACAAAGGGTTATTTGGCGTCCGCGGCATGACGGGCAAGCTCGAGGAAGGGGAGCTCGACCGGAAGGACAAGAATGGCGTAACTCGCCGGGAAGCTCTGCTGGAATTCGGCTGCAACCCGGCAGAGTTTGAAGGATATACGTTTGAGGCGGGTAGGATTGGCGCTTTCCTGGAGCTTCATATTGAACAGGGGCCGGTGCTTGAATCGCTGGATTCGCCAATTGGCATTGTAACCGGTATTTCCGGTCCGCTCTGGTGGACGGTTGAGCTGAACGGCTTTGCCGGACATGCGGGCTCGGTGCCCATGCCGATGAGGAGGGACGCGCTGGTTGGCGCGGCCAAGGTGATCGTCGCTCTTAACGACCTCGCCCGTCTGGAAGACGGGGCCTCAACAGTGGGGACGGTAGGCTCGCTGTCGGTGTTCCCGGACTCCCGCAACATCATCCCGGAGAAGGTGACGTTTACGGTTGACCTCCGGGATATCGTTCTTTCCCGCCGGAATGAGCGTGAGCAGCAGCTTCTGGAAGCCATTCAGGACATCTGCGATGAGCATGACCTGCAGTATCTGATCCGGGAGGATACGAACAGCGAGCCGCGGTATTGCGCGGAATGGATGAAGAACATCTTGCGGAAGGAAGCGTCCGGCATGGGGATGAAGCTGCCCGAGCTGATGAGCGGGCCGTTCCATGATTCGCTGACGATGTCTTACGTGACGGATTACAGCATGATTTTTGTCCGGTGCAAGGACGGCATCAGCCATAACCCCAAGGAGTATTCGTCTCCGGAGGATATCGCGCTGGGAGCGGAGCTGCTGTACCGGTCGGCGGTACGTATAGCAAGCGGAACCGAAATCGGGAGGAGAAGCGATGAGTAAAGTAACGATCGGATTAATTCAGGCATCCCATGACGTACATGGCGATGAACCGGTAGAGGCGCATAAAAAGGCAGCGATTGAGAAGCATATCCGTCTTGTACGCGAAGCCGCTGCCAAAGGCGCTAAAATTATCTCGCTGCAGGAGATCTTCTACGGACCGTATTTCTGCGCGGAGCAGGTAACTAAATGGTATGGCGCCGCGGAGGAAATTCCGAACGGGCCAACTACACGGCTGTTCCGGGAGCTCGCCCGGGAGCTAGGCGTCGTTATTATTCTTCCGATTTACGAGCGCGAGGGCATTGCGAGCTACTATAATACCGCAGCGGTCATAGATGCGGACGGTGCTTACCTCGGCAAATACCGCAAGCATCATATTCCGCATGTGGCGGCAGGCGACGGGGGCTGCGGCTTTTGGGAGAAGTATTATTTTAAGCCGGGCAATCTGGGTTATCCGGTATTCGATACGGCTTACGCGAAGGTTGGCGTATACATCTGCTATGACCGGCATTTCCCGGAAGGGGCTCGCGCGCTTGGCCTGAACGGGGCAGAGATTGTGTTTAATCCGTCTGCGACGGTAGCGGGCACTTCGGAATACCTGTGGAAGCTGGAACAGCCGGCACATGCGGTGGCGAACGGCTATTACGTGGCGGCTATCAATCGGGTCGGATATGAGACGCCTTGGAATATGGGTGAGTTCTACGGTCAGTCGTATTTGGCGGATCCGCGAGGCTCGATCGTTGCCATTGGCAGCCGGGATCAGGATGAGGTTGTGATTGGCGTGATGGACAAAGAGCTGATTCGCGAGGTGCGAAATATTTGGCAGTTTTATCGGGATCGCAGGCCGGAAACGTACGACAGCATCATAAACCTATAATAAGTGCTAAGTGGAAAGGGGGATGAACGGATGGCTGCAACGTTTATATCCGCGGAATCTTTGCGGCGCAATTTTGCCGAGGTGAAAGCCGGAATGAAGCCCAAGGAAGCGATCGAGGAGTCGAACCGCTGCCTGTACTGCTATGATGCCCCGTGTATCCAGGCTTGTCCGACAGGCATCAACATTCCGTCCTTTATCAAAAAGATCGCCTCCGGCAACATGAAAGGCTCCGCCCGCACCATTATGGAGGCGAATCCGGTAGGCGCAAGCTGTTCGCGGGTTTGCCCGACTGAGGAGCTATGCGAAGGGGCCTGCGTGCTTAATCATTCGTCCAAGCCGATTATGATCGGGGATCTGCAGCGTTATGCGACCGATTGGGCAATCCACAATGAGCAGGTTTTCTTCAAGGCAGGAAGCAGCAACGGGAAAAAAGCCGCCGTTATCGGAGGTGGTCCCGCAGGCTTGTCGGCGGCCAGGGAGCTGGCCCGGTTCGGCTTTGCGGTCACGGTGTTCGAAGCGAAGGAGCAGGCAGGCGGCCTTGATACGTATGGCATTGTCTCGTTCCGGCTGCCGCAGGAAATCTCGCTGTGGGAAGTCGAGCAGGTCCGGCAGCTTGGCGTTGAGATCCGTACGGGCGTGAAGGTTGGCATCGATATAAGCGTCGAGGAAATAAAGCAGCAGTATGATGCGATTGTCCTCGCTATCGGCATGTCCAAGGTGCCGAAGCTCGGCATCGAGGGCGAAGGTCTCCGGGGCGTCTATGACGCGATCGAGTTCGTAGAATCCACGAAAACGTCCATCCGGACGGATATTGCGGGCAAAAAGGTTGCCGTTATCGGTGCCGGCAATACCGCTATCGACGCGGCGACCTGCTCTGTTCGGCTTGGAGCGGACGAGGTGACGATAGTCTACCGGCGGACTTCCGCGGAGATGACGGCCTACGATTTTGAGTTCGACTTTGCGAAGCAGGATGGCGTTATGTTCAAATGGCTGACCGCGCCAAAGCGGATTATTGGGGATTCCGCGGGTAATGTAACGGCGCTTGAATGCACGTTGATGAAGCTGGAAGAGAGCGCTGGCCAGATCCGGCCGGTGCCGGTGGAAAGCTCGGAGTTTTTTATGGATGTGGATGCGGTTGTTCTGGCCATTGGTCAAACGCGCCATATCGGACTGGTCGAGCAGCTTGGTCTATCGCATAAACGCGGAATCGTAGCGATTGATCCGGTTACGTTCCAAACCTCCGATCCGCAGGTGTATGCGGCTGGCGATGTTATTTTTGGCGACGGGCAAGGGGAAGCGATGGTTGTATCGGCGGCGCAGCAGGGCAAGAAAGCGGCGTATGCCATCTATCGGCAGCTGGTGAAGGAGCAGGAGGAAACGGCGTAACGATCTTTGGAGGAGGGGAAAACGATGGCTGATTTGCGTATCAATCTGGCGGGCATATCCTCGCCGAATCCGTTCTGGTTAGCGTCGGCGCCGCCTACGAATACGGGCTACCAGGTGCAGCGGGCTTTCGAGGCGGGCTGGGGCGGAGCGGTATGGAAGACGCTTGGCGATCCGATTATCAATACGTCGTCAAGGTTTGCGGCCGTGCATTTTAACGGACAGCGCGTGGCGGGCTTTAACAATATCGAGCTGATTACGGACCGGCCGCTTGAAGTGAATCTGAAGGAGATTTACGAGACAAAGAAAAGGTTTCCGAATCATGCCGTTGTGGTGTCCCTCATGGTGGAGCCGAAGCGGGAGAAGTGGCATGAGATTGTCAAAAAAGTCGAGGCAGTTGGCGTCGACGGGCTGGAGCTGAACTTCGGCTGTCCGCATGGCATGGCGGAGCGCGGCATGGGCTCGGCCTCCGGCCAGCAGCCGGATCTCGTTGAAGCGCAAACGATGTGGGCGAAGGAAGCGGCGAAAACACCGGTCATCGTGAAGCTGACCCCTAATATTACGGATATTACGGCTACCGCCAGAGCGGCCGTTCGCGGCGGTGCGGATGCGATCTCGCTGATTAATACGATTAACTCATTGGCTGGCGTGGATCTGGACACCTGGAACACAATCCCTCATGTTGGCGGCAAAGGCGCTCATGGCGGGTATTGCGGACCGGCGGTAAAACCGATCGCTCTAAATATGGTGGCGGAGTGCGCGCGCAACGCTCAGGTGAACGTACCCATCTCCGGAATTGGAGGCGTCTCCAATTGGCGCGATGCGGTCGAGTTTATGCTTATGGGAGCAACCGGGGTGCAGGTGTGTACAGCGGCCATGCATCACGGCTTCAGCATCGTGGAGGATATGATCGACGGCTTGAACAACTATCTGGACGACAAAGGCCTATCCTCCGTTAACGAGCTGATTGGCAAATCCGTTTCCCGTTACTCGGATTGGGGCGATCTTGATCTGAACTATCAGGTCGTTGCCCGGATTCACGAGGAGAATTGCATTGTCTGCAACAAATGCCATATTGCCTGCGAGGATACGTCGCATCAATGCATTGAGCGCCTGACAACGGACGACGGCCGTGCTTATTTGAAAGTGCGGGAAGAGGATTGCGTAGGCTGCAATCTTTGTTCGATCGTTTGTCCGGTGGAAGGCGCCATCTCCATGGTGGAGATTCCTTCCGGCGAGCTGCCGATGTCCTGGAATGAACGCCAGAAGGCGGTAGCTTCAGTTGGCGATTCCAATCCAGCGCCAGGCGGCGCGAGCAAGGAGGCGGTATAAGGATGGCTGCGAAAATCATACGTAACGGTACAATCGTAACCGCTGCGGATACGTATCGGGCGGATGTTCTGATCGAGGACGGCGTTATCAAGCAGATTGGCCATAGCCTTTCGGCTGAGGGTGCCGAGATCGTTGATGCCACCGGGAAATACGTGTTTCCTGGCGGCGTAGACCCGCATACCCATCTGGATATGCCGTTTGGCGGGACGGTGACGGCCGATGATTTCCAGACGGGAACAAGAGCCGCGGCCTTTGGCGGGACCACAACGGTTATCGATTTTTGCCTGACGGACAAGGGAAAGCCGTTAAGCGAGTCGCTTAAGAAATGGCATGCTAAAGCGGCTGGTAAAGCCGTTATCGATTACAGCTTCCATCTGATGATCAGCGAGATCAATGACGCCGTGCTGGCGGAGCTGCCTTCCATCGTGAAGGACGAAGGAATCACTTCGTTTAAGGTGTTTATGGCGTACAAAAACGTGTTTCAGGCCGACGACGGCACGTTGTACCGGACCATGTTATCGGCCAAGGAGCTTGGCGCCATGGTGATGGTGCATGCCGAGAACGGCGATGTCATCGAATTTTTGGTGGAGAAGGCGCTTGCCGAAGGGAATACGGACCCGATCTACCATGCGCTCACACGTCCGTCTGCTATCGAAGGCGAAGCAACGGCACGAGCGGCAGCTCTTGCCGAGCTTACGGGTGCTAGGCTGTTTGTTGTGCATGTTACCTGCGCGGAAGCGGTGAAGGCGATTAGCGAGGCGAGAACCCGCGGCGTAGACGTGTGGGGCGAGACCTGCCCGCAATATTTGGTGCTCGATCAGTCGTACCTCGCGCTGCCGGATTTTGAAGGGGCCAAGTACGTCTGGTCTCCGCCTCTCCGCGAGAAGAGCCATCAAGAGGTGCTCTGGAATGCGCTTATTACGGGTTCCTTGCAGACGCTAGGCTCTGATCAGTGCTCCTTCAACTTCAAGGGGCAGAAGGATTTGGGGAAGGGCGATTTCAGCAAAATTCCGAACGGGGGTCCGGTCATTGAGGATCGGTTCTCGATCCTGTACTCGGAGGGAGTTGCCAAGGGCAGGCTGACCCTTAACCAATTCGTAGAGATTGTCTCGACCCGCAACGCGAAGCTGTTTGGCTTATTCCCGCGCAAAGGGACGATTGCCGTTGGCAGCGACGCGGATATCGTTATTTTTGACCCAACAGCGGAAAGAACGATCTCGGCGGAGACTCATCATATGAATGTCGATTACAACCCGTTTGAAGGGCTTCGCGTGAGCGGCGTGCCGGAAAGCGTATTGTCGCGAGGCGAGTTTGTCATTCGGAATCAAGCTTTTGTAGGGGAAGCGGGCACGGGGGAATTCCTGAAGCGCGCGACATACAAGCAGGCAAATGCAGGCGCCAAGGAACAAGTTGAACAGCTGTAAGCAGGGATAAGGATGCAGGCGGGAAGACCATTCAACGGAGGTGCTTACTTATGTCCGCTTACCGGGAGTTTTTGGAAGAGAAACAAAAGCTGGATGCTTATATCGGCAGGCAGTTCAGAATTCATAGCGTAGTGGAGAATTTGAGCGGTGCAACGATTGAGCTTGTCCATCCCGGCGGGGAGAGCGCGGTGCTGCAGCTGCTCTCCGCGGATGCCCGGAAATATATGTCCAACCTGGTGGTGAAGCAGCTGGCTTCCTCCGGATGGAACGATGCGGGGTAATGACGAACTACTGGATCGCTCCGTAGGTGTATTCGTAACCATTTAATGCAAGCTCAATAGCAAGCCTTTTGTCTGCAACCAGGTAGTCTTCGCCTAGCAGCGATGCTATTTTCTCGAGCCGGTGATATAGCGTCTGCCTAACGATAAACAGCTCTTTGGCCGTATCCTGCTTGGAGCCGGACAGAGAGAGGAACACCTTCAGCGTCTTGAGCAGCTGCCCGTTTTTCTCCTGATCGTACCGCGCCAGCGGGCCGATATATTCCTCGATGAGGGCGGGCAGCATTCCGGTCTTTTTGAGACCCGAGATGATCCGGTACGTGTGCAGGTCATTGAAAAAAGGCGAGCTTAGCGGTCCGATATCCGTCTGGATTGCAACCGTCTCCCGTGCGGACTCGTAGCTTTCCTTGGCGCGGGACAAATCGGTCATATATTTGCCGATGCCCAACGTTCCGGCGAATAGGGCTGAATCCGGGTTGTGCTCGGTTTTTCTTAGACGGTCAATGGCGCGGAGGAGGCGGTCCTTCCACTTGAGCTGCTTCATCTGATCAATTAGAACAAAGACGATATGATCATGCAAAATAGCGGGGAGAAGGAAGTAGCCTTCGCCTTCGAAGATGGCGCGGGCGACCATGTTTTTCTGAATGAGCAGCTCCTCGCCTTCCTTCCATTCCGCCATCTTCAGGTTCAAGCGGAATACGCAAACGGTTAAGCCGTACAGCTTGGCGGCGGGCTTAATCGAGCTGATATACTCCCGGACTTCCTTCTCGGCATGCTTGCCGCTCAGCCAATCCGTCACCCACATTTCATCTTTGTAGCGACGTCTCTCCTCCATATATTTGGTACGCATCATTTCTTGGGCGATAGCGGTAGCGCAGCGGTCGAGAGCTAGAATCTGAAATTCGCTAAGCTCCTGCTCCGACTGCAGCAGCAAATCGGCAAACAGATGGTCAAGGGCAAGAATCGGCCGGTGCGCAAGTCCGCGCTTCAGGTCAGGAGTGGCAAACATTTCGCCGTAAATCCATTGCTCGTAGAAGCTGTCTGCCTTGGCTTTGGGCATATGCGGAACGAACTCGGCTTCGGCATTTAGCGGAAAAAAAGCGACTTGGGTGCCGGTCGTGTGGTGGAGAAGCTTAAGCAGCGGCATAATGCCTTTGCCGGAGAGCAGCAGCTGGTTCAGCTTGGTGGAGAGTGCTTCAAGCTCATAGACCATGCGGTGATGCTGATGGATGAAGTAGGCGTGAAGATCTTGGGTAATGTCGATATAACGAACCTCCTCGTGGAAAAAAAGGAGAGGAAAGTTCTCGCGTTTAGCCAGCTCGATCATGGCATCGGATGGCTTTTTGGTGTAGGTGCCCAGCTCGATACAGAGGCCGGAGGCTCCGGAATCGATAAGCTGCCGGAGGAACGATAGGCTTAGCTCCTCGTCGTCATGCCAGCCGATGCCGGTGGAGAGAATCAGCTCATTGCCGCTTAGAAGCTTGCCAATCTGGGTAACTTCCATAATGTGGACCCATCGTACGGTGCGATTCAGCGCTTCTTCGCTTGCGATCGTCTCCGCCTTCTGAAACAGCGGGCGCTGCAGGATGTCTCTAACGGTTAGCTGCATCAACGTTTCAACCATGGACATTCACCGCCCTAACGTGGAATAGTGGGGGAATCTGAATCTAGTTTTTTCTCCCCATTATACAAGAGGATAGAATTCGCAGGCAACGTAACGCATAGTGGCAGGTGGACAGGGGAAAAGGGAGGGAGCGTATATGGAAATTGGCGTTCCAAAAGAGAGAAAAAGCTCGGAGCATCGCGTTGCTCTAACGCCCGGCGGCGTTTTTGAATTAGTAAAGCATGGACATCGCGTGTTTGTGGAGACGGAAGCGGGAGCATCCTCCGGATTCCCGGATGAACAGTATCTAGCGGCTGGAGCCATAGTTGTAGCGACTGCGGATGAAGCTTGGTCAAGGGATATGGTCGTGAAGGTGAAGGAGCCGCTGAAGGAAGAGTACCGGCAATTCCGTGAAGGGCTGGTGTTGTTTACGTATTTGCATCTGGCTGCGGAGCGGGAGCTGACTGAGGCTTTGGTGCATCATAAGGTGACCGCGATCGCTTACGAGACCGTTCAACTCGCAAACGGCCAGCTGCCGCTGCTCACCCCGATGAGCGATATTGCCGGAAGGATGGCGGCCCAAGTCGGAGCACAATTTCTGGAGAAGGTACATGGTGGCAGAGGAATTTTGCTAGGCGGTGTTCCCGGCGTGCGGAAAGGCCGCGTGACCATTATCGGCGGAGGCGTAGTTGGGACAGGCGCTGCGCAAATCGCGCTTGGTCTTGGCGCCGACGTATCCATTATTGACCGCGATGCCGATAGGCTGCGGGCGCTGGAGGATCGGTTCGGCGGTAGAGTGCAGACACTCGCCTCGCATTCCCGGCAAATCGCCGAGGCAGTGGCTGAATCGGATCTCGTGATTGGAGCCGTACTTATTCCGGGTGCCCGTGCTCCAAAGCTTGTGACGGAGGACATGGTGCGTGCCATGCCGCCTGGCTCAGTTATCGTGGATGTCGCCATCGATCAGGGCGGCAGCGTGGAGACCATCGATCGGATTACGACGCATGCCGATCCGGTATTCGAGCGATTTGGCGTCCTTCATTACGCCGTCGCCAATATGCCGGGCGCGGTGCCTTATACGGCAACGGCGGCACTAACGAACGCCACGCTGCCGTATATGCTGGCGCTGGCCGACCGCGGCGTCCGCGATACGCTTGCCGGCAGCGAGCCGATCCGGCGCGGCGTAAATGCCATGGACGGCTTCGTCACCCATGAAGCCGTCGCCGCCGCGCATCAGATGAACTATACCAATGTGCGCGATCTATTAAGCTCTTCGATCGCGTAAGGGAACCCCCGCAAGGCTGGATGCCAGCCTGCGGGGGTTCTTTTCTACTATTTTCCTCAATCTCAATAATTTCTTTAAGTATCATTTACGTTCTTCAAACACTTCAAAACTATAATCGCTAAGTATGTCCGCATTCGATAGATAGAGAGAAGCAGGAAGCCAAGCAATAGGGAGAAAGGAGACACAGGTGAAACTACACAAAAAAGCTGGGGTAGTACTGGCCGCTTTATGGGTGCTTTTGACCGTAATGGGCGGAACGGCCGAGGCACATTTCAGCTCGACGGGGTTCTCGGATATTACCGTTAAGGACAAGAGCCTGGAGTACAACTTGTTCTTGCTGGAGAGGGAGCTGCTCGAAGCTATGCCGCAGCTTGACGGCAACGGTGACGGCAGGCTTTCCGAAGACGAGCTGTCCAGTGAAAATGATGAGCTTACGGCACTCGTTCACGACAGGCTTATCGTTACGGGCAATAACAAGGTTGGTACGGGAGTTGTACTCGCCGCCAAACAGACGGAAAAAGCAAAAGTGCCGATGATCGAGATCGACATCAACTATGATTTTGGCGAGCCTGTCGACCGGTACATGGTTCAATATAACTTTTATGACGGTACGAACCCCGACCACCGCAGCTATGCAACGATCCGGATGGGGAAGCAATCCATCGTGCAAGTGATTAACAGCTCGAATAACATTTTGCAGATGGAAGGCTACCATGGAACGGATGCGGCAAGCTCCGATACGGGCGCGGCGGCTCAAGGCGATGCCGGTTCAAAGCCATTAAACACATCATCCTCGTGGACAAGCATGCTGAAAGATTACGTGACGATGGGGATGGAGCATATCTGGTCGGGTGCCGATCATATGCTGTTCCTCTGCGGGTTAATCCTTGCCTCAGGTACAAGCGGCTGGACGATGCTGAAGCTGGTCTCGGCCTTTACGGTTGGACATAGCATCACGTTGGTCTTATCCGCGATGGATCTGGCGTCGTTGTCGCCGCTTATCGTGGAACCTCTTATTGCGCTGAGTATCGTGTTCGTAGCTTTTGAGACGATGTTCCGCAAAAGATTCCCGCAGCTGAAGGGCAAGCAGATTGTCGTCACGGTGATGTTCGGGATGGTGCATGGCTTTGGCTTTGCGGAGATTTTGCACGGAACGATGTCGGGCAACATTGCCCTGCCTCTCTTCTCCTTCAATCTTGGCGTTGAGATTGGCCAGCTTGTTGTACTGGCGATCGTCATTCCAATCCTTTGGTTGATCCGGAAGCTGATCGCAAGCACAAGCAACCGTCAGATGTGGTGGACGTATGTGACCTCCTCGGTGGTTGGTTTGATGGGACTTTATTGGCTGATCGAACGCCTGATCTCAGACTTCACGATGTAACAAGCTACATACTAATCAGAAGGAAGTGTTTCCTATTATGTTAAGCAAGAGATACAAGAAATGGATCTCTAGCGTTCTACTGGCAAGCATGATGATGGGCTTGTTATCCTCTGTAGGCGTTGTTGCGGCTGCAGACGAAAATACCGTACCGGAGCTGTTTGTCTCCGAAATTCATCCCGACGTAGCGGGTACGGATGATTACGAGTTTTTCGAAGTATACAATAACTCGAACAAAACCATTCGTTTGAACGATTATACCTTCCTATACCGTTATCCGGACCCAACGGCTTCTCCGGATGCAACGTTCAGCTTTGGCGAGAAAACGTTGGATCCAGAGCAGGTTATGGTGTTCTGGTACAATCCCAAAAACTTTGTTCTCACCGATTTTAATGCTAAATACGGCGTAAGCTTGACGGACAGCCAGATCGTCCAGGTTACGGGCTTCAATGGCTTCTCTAATACGGCTGACCGTGGGGTTGTCATTAAAAACAGCCAAGGAACCGAAATTTCGAGTTCCAGCTATACCGCCTCCACCGATGTTGGCGCCGGTCTCGGCGACCACTACATGCTGCCAGCAGCAGGCGGCGTGCAAACCGACAAATTTGCAGTAAAGTCTGCCCCAACTCCAGGCGCGTTGGCACAGGGACAAATTCCGACGGTTCACTACCAATTCCCCGAAGGCCCGGTTAACCAGGCTCCGGTCATTACCCATACGCCGGTGACGGAAGGAAGCAGTGAACAAGATCTTACTATTACGGCGCAAATTACGGATGCCGATGATACGGCTACGGCGGCGGTCTTTTACAAGAACTCGTCCGACGTTGCGTTTACCTCGGTACCGATGACCAATACGGGAGGCTCGGATTTTTCCGCGGTTATTCCGATGGCTTCTCTTACGGGAACCGAGCTGCAGTACTATATTGAAGCTGCGGACGCGGTTAACCATGTAAAATCGTCCACTTATACGGTTGCCATCGAGCAGCATAACTTCGACTACTCGAAAGTGCCTCCTCTGCTTATTACGGAGCTTGTACCGGACAGCACCAACGTGACGGGAGTCAGCTCCGATGCTTATGAGTTCGTAGAGGTGTACAACAATACGACCCGTCCAATCTCGATGAGCGAATATAAGCTGATCTATCGTTACACGAACTCCGCGACAGCGGACGCTGCATGGGAGCTTCCAAGCACGGCTGTTATTCCTCCGCTTGGCAATGTAGTGTTCTGGGTAATGAACGGCGTCAACAATGAGCTGAAAGCGGATGATTTCAACGCCAACTATCATACAGCTCTTGTGGAGAATACGAATCTGTTCCGCATCGATGGCGGCGGCGGTATGGCTAACGGCGGCCAGCGCAAAATCGTTATCGGGTCGAAGACCGGCAAGGAAATGGCCGAAGCGTTCTACGAGAACGATGCGCAGACGGTAGCGGACAAAGGGATTTTCTATCAATATCCGGTTGACGGCTCGAATCAGATGAAGCTGTTCAGCGCGGGCGTTACTGCTGCCACTCCTGGCACGGTAGAAGCGGCATTGCTTCCGGAGCAGCCGGCTCCTGCCGTTAATAAGCTGCCGGTTATCGAGCATACGGCACCTGCTTCGGGCAGCATCGATAATGATCTGACGGTGCAAGCAAACATTGCTGACCCGGACAGCGACACCGTAACAGCATCGTTGTTCTACAAAGTAGGCGATGCAGCGGATTACGCGTCCTTGCCGATGACGGCGGGAGAGAACAACGTGTTCTCGGCGAACATTCCGAAGGAAGCTTTTACCGATTCCCAGCTGCAATACTATATTCAAGCGAACGACGGAATCGATACGGTCAAATCGAATACTTACACGGTAACGATTGAGCTTGGCAACGTGGATTTCTCGAAGCTTCCTCCTCTGATGGTGACGGAGATTGTTCCGGACTCCACAAACGTAGGCACGGCTGACGGCTACGAGTTTGTTGAGATTTATAACAATACGGATAAAACCGTTAACTTTAAAGATTACAAAATTCAATACCGTTACACCGCTTCTGGTCCGGATGCCGACGTGGTCTGGCCGACCGATTCGGAGGACCTGCTTATTCCTTCGAAAAAGACGCTGGTATTCTGGGTCATCAACAGCCAGAACAAGGAAAAAACCGTTGCCGATTTCAACGCTAACTACGGCACGAACCTCACGGAAGGCACGGATATCGTCAAGATGTACAGCGACGGTATGGCTAACGGCGGCGGACGCGGCATCGTTATCGCGACGAATA
This sequence comes from Paenibacillus glycanilyticus, assembly GCF_051200795.1. Lineage (NCBI taxonomy): Bacteria > Bacillati > Bacillota > Bacilli > Caryophanales > Paenibacillaceae > Paenibacillus > Paenibacillus glycanilyticus. The sequence continues at coordinate 5,087,058 of NZ_CP195155.1, read as the reverse complement.
CGAAGACGGAAATTTCGGCCGTTTATTACGATACGGACGCAGAGACTGTTGCGAACAAAGGGATTTTCTATAAATATTCGCAGGCCGGCAGCACGCAGATGATCAAATACAGCGCCGGTACGGAAGCGGCAACGCCAGGTACCGTAGCTCCGGTTCAGGTGCCAATCATTACGGTTAAGACACCGGTTGATACAACAAGCCCTACTTATAAGGATCTGACGAATACGCCGGAAATCGACAAATCGAAAAACCTCTCGATCGTTGCGGAAGCAAAAGACGAGAATAAGGTTAAATCCGTAGCTCTCTATTACAAGAGCAACCTGGATACGCAATATACAAAGCGTTACCTGGCGGAAAGCTTCGACGATACGCTGTATCACTACACGATCTACTCGCCGGAGCTTATCGGCCGTGATTACATCGAGTACTATTACGTTATCTCGGACGGCCAGAACGAAGTAACATCGGAGAAGTACCGTACGAGCGTGACCGGCAATACGGATCATTCGGATCTGCGTCTTAACGTGAAGGACGGCGATTTCCTTGCCGGAACGAAGGTTCTGAAGGCAACGGCGGAGAATGCGCCGGCTTCCGAGCTTCATTTGTCCATTGATCAGAACGAAGCGACGGAAGGAACGTACAGCGCGGTTGAGCAGGATGCGTACTTCGCTTTCGAAGCGAATGGCGTTAACTACTATTTTAAGAACGGCGTTACGATGGGAGACGAAATTCTGTCGATCTTCCTGGATCCGATCAACACCTATACAACGCTGACGGTGCCAATCGCGGCGGAACGCCTGAAGGGCGGAAGTAACGTTATCTCCATCCGCGCGGGTACGAAGGCATCGCCGTTTGATGACCGCCCGGAAGAGAACAAGGATGATTTTACCGTTCGTAATGTAAGACTTGTATTCGCGGACGGAACTGAAATTTTCGACGAGCGTTACAAAAACCGGGATACCGTTATCCCGATGGGCGACAGTGCCGGTAAGTTCCCGGTTATGGACTTCAACTTTGTTATTCCGGACGAGCTGCTTGCATCGAAGGCTTACGCTCTGGATACAACAAAGCTGACGGACGGCGATCATACCGTAAAAGTAAGCCATTCCGAGTACGGAGAAAAGGCTGCGGTTGTGACAGTGGATAATACCGCGCCAGCCGTTACAACAACGATTCAAGACGGAAAAGAATACCGCGGCGCCTTCACTATTGACGCTACCGCTAATGATGCGTTGTCCGGCGTGGACAAAGTGCAAGTGTGGCTCGACGAGACGCCAATCACCATCCCGTATGCAACGGCATCCAAGGATTTTACGGGCGGAGAGCATGTATTCAAGGTTCAAGCAACCGATAAAGTGGGCAACGTAGCCGTTAAGGAAATTAAATTCTCCGTGCCGGATGAGAATCCGCTTAAGCCGGAGCTGGTATCTCCTGCTAATGGCGCTTCCGGTACAGGCAGCAATCCGGTTCTGGCTGTCAAGGTTAAGGATCCTACAAATGACAAGATGGATGTTTCCTTCTATCGCGGCTTTAAGTATGACGGGGCCAATAAGGACGGCTTCCAGGGCTTCCGCAATGCAGCGGATGTCGAGCCTCCGAAGGAAGTAGCTCCTGCCGGCGAGAAAGCGATGAGCGCGGAAGATTATGCGTTGATCAGCGCCGCTGACGGTAAATATTTGACCGATGATTCCACGGATCAGTTCCCTTATCAGCGCTTCCAGGTACAGCTTGATCCTTCCGTGAAGGATACGGATAAGATTGAACTGAGCTGGAAAGGTAAATCGCTCGAAGGCCGTAAAGTCAGCATGTATGTATGGAGCCCGTCCAAACAGCAATGGACTAGCGTAGATTACAAAGTAGCCGGTGCGGAAGACTTTACGCTTGGCGCATGGGTTACAGCAGGCGAATACGCGGATAATCATACGCTTCAGGTTATGGTGCAGGACGAGCTACCGGTATCGCAGGAAAACTATGATTTCTCGTTTGCCTGGATGTCCGATACGCAGTATTACTCGGAAAGCTATCCGCACATTTACGAGGATGTCGTAAATTGGATTGCCGACAATAAAGAGAAGAACAAAATCAAATACGTGATCCATACCGGCGATATTGTCGACGATGCGGATCAAGAAATTCAATGGAAGCGTGCTTCCGCCGACATGAAAGTTCTGGAGGACGCCAACGTTCCTTATGGCGTGCTTGCCGGTAACCATGACGTTGACCATCAGCTTGGCGCTTACGATTACTATTGGAACTACTTCGGGGAAGACCGGTTCAAGGATCAGCCGACTTACGGCGGTTCCCTGGATAACAACCGCGGTCACTATGACCTTGTATCCTCGAACGGCAATGATTTTATTATGGTATACATGGGCTGGGGGATCCGCGATTCGGATATCGACTGGATGAATGAGGTGCTGGCGAAATACCCGGACCGCAAAGCGATTCTGAATTTCCATGAATTCCTGCTTGTATCCGGCAACCGGGCTCCGATTGCGGATAAGATTTTTGAAGAAGTCGTACAAAAGAACAAAAACGTATTTGCCGTCCTTTCCGGCCATTACCATGACTCCAAGCTTCTTGTAAGCGAATTGGATGACAATGGCGACGGCAAGACAGACCGCAAGGTTTATCAAATGCTGTCCGACTACCAAGGAGGTCCGGAAGGCGGTCAAGGCTATATCAAGCTGCTGCAGTTCGATATCGCGAATAGCAAGATGTACGTAAAAACGTACTCGCCGTACATGGACGACTATAACTTCTACGATCCAAGCGATGCGACTAAACAAGAAGAGTTTACGCTTGATGTGGATTTAAAGCCGCAAGTAAAAGAGGTTTCAACCGACTACATGGGCGTTAACGTCTACTCCGATCAGCCGATCGGCAAGGTAGATCAGGTAACAAGCGGAGAGCAGGCATCCGTGAAATGGAGCGGTCTGAAGGCGAATACCAAATACCAATGGTATGCGGCAGCCGAGGATGCTTTCTCCGGCAAGACGTTGTCCGACATTTGGAGCTTTAACACAGGCTCCAATGGCGATACCGGTACAACCCCGCCGCCTGTGGAAGTGCCTGGAGGATCCGGTAACGGTGGGAAGAAGCCGGAGCAAACAGACAACGGAGTCAGCATTGACGGCACAACAGCCGGTCAAACGTTAACCGTATCGGCTAAGTCGTTGAACGAAGCGATCAAAATGATTGCGGGTCAAAAAGGCCAGACGGTAACCATTAAAGCCGATTCCAAGCAAGCCGTAAGCGCGGAGCTGCCGGCACGAGTGCTGCTGGACGCGCTTAAGCAAGCTCCGAATCTGACGATTTCGGTTATCATGGGTAACGCAAGCTATGATCTGCCCATTCGCGCTCTTAACCTGCCAATGACAATCGGCACTGACGCTACGATCGTAATCAAGATTAATCAAGCGGACAGTACATTGTTGGGCACGATGAAGGACAAGGCAGCCAAAGCCGGCGTTAAGCTGATTGGTACTCCGGTTGAGTTCAGCGTCATCCTTCAAGCCAACGGCAATACAAAAGAAATTCATGATTTCGGCAAGACGTACGTATCCCGTACGCTCGACATCAATCAGACTTTGGATGCTTCGCATTCCACAGCCGTGATGTATAACGAGGCGACTAGCACGTTTACATTCGTACCGGCAACCTTTAAGAAAGTAAACGGGCATACGATTGTAACCATTCAACGCAACGGCAACAGTATTTATGGAGTTGTGCAGCTGAGCAAGACCTTCAGCGACCTGAGCAAACATTGGGCGAAAACGGATATCGAGCTGATGGCCTCCAAGCTCATTGTCAAAGGCACCAGCAATACGAAGTTTGCTCCTAATGCCGTTGTCAGTCGTGCTGAATTTGCAGCTATGGTCGTCCGTGCTCTTGGTATCTCCGAAGATCAAGCAGCGGCATCCTTCAAGGATGTAAGTAGCAAAAATTGGTTCGCGGGTGCGGTAGGCGCAGCGGTGAAAGCGGGTATTGTAAAAGGCTACGATGGCAATAGCTTCAAGCCGAATGCTTCGATTACCCGCGAAGAGATGGCGGTTATGATCTCCCGTGCCCTCGCTTTTGCAGGCAAACAGCCAGCCGGCGCTGCCTCGCAGCTGAACGCCTTCAAGGATAAAGCTTCTATCGAAGCTTGGGCGAAGCAGGCAGTCGCGCAAGCGGTTGAAGCGAAGATTATCGAAGGCAAGACGGGCGGCAATTTTGCTCCAGGCAGCAAAGCGACCCGCGCGGAAGCAACCGTGATGCTGAAGCGACTGCTCGAGTACGTAGATTTTATGTAAAGTAACTTTATAAGACAGCTCCTCGTCTAAGACGGGGGGCTGTTTTTTTGGTTTTATATGGTAGTATGAAGAGCAGGATTAAGGAATAGGAGTTGTTTTCTAGTGAGGTCAAAAGTACTTGCAGCGGCTATTGCAATAAGCGTGTTGCTTGCAAGCTGCCAAAGCCATCCTTCCAATCAGGCGAACGCGGAGACCACATCAATGCCGGCGCCGGTATCCCCGGCAGCAGCTGAACATACGGCCGAGCCTATAGCATTTAAGGAAGAACCGCCGGATTCTACGTTTGATCAAATCAACAGTTTGATTCATCACTATCAGCAGAAGCTGGTTCAGGCAATCGATACAAATACATTCTCCGAGGTGGAGCCCTATCTGGCTCCGGGCAGCAGTCTCTACGAAGCGCAGAGCAAGCTTGTTGCGGATCTGTATTCGCGTCAAATCACAGAAAGTCTGATTTCCTCTACGATCTATGGCTATACGGACAAAGAAAATGAAATTCAGATCGAGGTGACCGAGAAAGTAATGATTCATTACCCAGACAAAGGGGCAAGAGTGCAGGACTTTAATTGGCTTTATACCGCAAAGCAGGCGGACGGCAAGCTTAAGCTCAGCGGGCTTGAAGAATGGACGACTTACGACAAGGATATGGAGCAGAGGAGCGGTGCTGTAAAAAGGGACGGCTATTATGCGGAGATGCTCTTTGACAACTATCCGGCGATTCTCGAGAAAGCCATCCGTACGCTGGATTTAACGGACATTCGGAGAATATCCGGCAGCGATACCGTATTCGAACAGCAGAAAAAGCTGATCGGCTGGTTTCGCAGGACGGGTGAGGAGGTTATCATCACCGCCAAGACGGTTAAACAAGATCCGCTTCGACAATACGGCATGGAATTAAATTTTGTAGACGGTTATAAAGGTACCGGAACGCAGATGGTTTATTTTCAGATAGGTGAAATTCGTAATAAAAACGGTTTTGGAGGCCGGGCTGTTATTGATTATTTTTCCGATCGCGAGATCGATGATTCTTTTGCCGCAGATCCCCAAGCCGTTATACGCTATCAGTATATCCGCATTCATCCGGACATGCCGGAATATTTGCTGAAGATATACGGCCGTGCCGAAGGGGAGCACATTGAAGACCAATCTTATCATGCCAATAAAATAGAGCTGTACGACGGGGACCGCTTAGTTCAATCGATTCCGCTAGAGGCAACCGATACTTGGGATGGTATGAATCTCGGAGCAGAGGTCGAAGACATGAATTTTGACGGCTTCTTGGATCTTCGGATTCAATCGTTGATTCCAGCAGGGCCAAATACGCCTTATTTGTATTGGTTGTGGAATCCGAAGTCATCATTGTTAGAGCTCAATAAGGAACTGGAGGAAATAACGGCTACGGAGTTTGATTCATTCACGCAAACCATTCATTGTTTTAATCGGGATAATGCTGCCGAGTATTCGGATGTTTACTATCGTTATATTGAGGGCTCGCCTGTAGTTGTCCTAAGCCTGATACACAAATTCGATGACGATCAAGTACTGTGGCAGGTTACCATCAACGAGCTTATTAACGGAAAAATGCAGGTGACCGGGCAATATGAGGAAGCCGATGAGTAACGACGAATAGGCGGAAAGTATGATATACTTTCTTAACCTAACGATTGTTGAAGGGAAGACGGCTCCGTGAATCATTCGGTTCAAATAAAAGCGTTAAAACACGGTGATCTCCTGCATTACGAATGGAACACCGAGCTGCTGGAGGAAGGGGACGGCTACGTGTTTGTCCTTGGCCGTTACGGCAGGAAGCTTCAGCATCATACGAAAAAATCCGTATTTACCGTAAACAACTGGTCGATCGAGTTTTTCTCGAGCAAGCATTGGTTTACCGTCAGCGCCGCCGTTGTAGACGGCCGGATTAATGAATATTACTGCAATATTAATCAGCCTGCTATTATTAATGGCAGCGAAATATCCTTTGTTGATTATGATCTGGACCTTGTCCAGCGCGGCGGCGAATGGATGGTTATAGATGAGGACGAATTTGCCGACAATGCGATTAAGTTCGGATATTCGGAGCAGCTGATGAAGCAGGTCAGGGAAGAGCTGGCCGGGCTGCAGGCCCGTGTCGCGGAGCGGCAGTTTCCTTTTGACGGAACCATTGAACGGTTGATGGCCCGAATTCCGGATCAGCAAGCAAATGTTACAAATCCGACTGTATAAGAAGGAATTTAGCGCGGGATGTAGAAGTACTCTAGAAATTATTCCACTACTACTATGGACGTTAAGGATGAAGAACGATGCTTAAGGATAAAATTTTGAACAGACAGGCGGGCATTATTACTTACGGCATGACTCCGCCCAAATCAAGCCATACCCCGGAGAAGCTGGCCGAAATATCGGAAAAGCAATACGAGCGGCTGAAAAATCTCGATATTGACGGCCTGATCCTGTACGACGTTCAGGATGAAGCGGACCGGACGGATGAGGAGAGACCTTTCCCGTACCTTGAAGCGCTCGATCCAACCTCCTACAGTAAGAACTACTTGAACTACTGGAAGGTTCCCAAAATTATTTACCGCGTAGTTGGCAACAACTCGGAAGAAAGCTTCGCGGAATGGCTGAAGCAGGATGCCGAAGAGGACCGGTTCTCGGTCTTTGTTGGTACTTCCTCGAGCAAGCAGCAGACTACGATGAAGCTGCCGGAAGCCTACGAGCTTAGCAAAAAGCTGAACGATCGCTTAACGCTGGGCGGTGTCGTTATTCCCGAGCGCCATATGAAGAAAAACGACGAGCATCTCCGCATCAGGGATAAGGTAGACGGCGGATGCAAGTTCTTTATTTCGCAGGCGACCTTTAATGTGGAAGCATCGAAGAATATGCTGTCCGACTACTACTATTATTGCCAAGAGCAGGGCATTGAGACCGTTCCGATTCTGTTCAATTTAGCGCCATGCGGTTCGCAGAAAACGCTCGAGTTCATGAAATGGCTGGGCATCAGCATTCCGAAGTGGCTGGAGAACGACCTGATCAAGTCCACCGATATTTTGGACAAGTCGGTTGCGCTGTCGCTCAAAATCTTCGAAGAGCTGTTTGAGTTCGGCATCGAGAAGGGCATCCCGATTGGCTGCAGTATCGAAAGCGTGTCGACGCGTAAAGTCGAGATTGAAGCTTCGGTGCAGCTGGTGAAAGACATTAAGAATATGATTGACCGTAAACTTGGCGTTCATGCCATTGTATAATCAAGAAGCCGCTGTTTGAGCCGGAGCTTGTTAAAGCCCCGCTTGAACAGCGGCTTTTTTCCTCTTATAGCCTCCTTTTTCAATGTAAACCTATTTCCTAAATGCCTGTCATCTAGTAGGGAATATCCCATTTTATAGGGTAATTTATAGATGGAATGTTTAAACCCTAAGAGAATATCTATCCGAACAAGTCGTATCTTCCATTCAAAAGCAAACGATGCACATTTTACATTAGTAATAATTATAAAATTCATATATATATATTACTGCCCGGAATTATATGAAATATATAATACAAACGATTATCAAATAAATAATTTAGAATATTAAATCGAAATAATCAATGAAAATTTCTTACATTTACTATTTCTTTAAAAGTTTTTTACATTCTCAAAATTATTCTACTCTATTATGATGCAGAAGCATTAGGTAGAGTAGGAGGAATCGGGAGTGAAGAGAAGTTATAAGCTGACAAACCGTATGTTGGCCGTCGTGACGCTGTGGACATCCGTTGCCGCGTCCGGCGGTTATTTCATGGTGCAGCAGGCTAATGCCGGAACATCCGCCGAGAACGTGTTTGCAAGAGCGGGAGTTACCGCAACCGCAAACGGTTATGTATCGGATGCTTTTGCGCCTTCCTTGGCCATTGACGGACACAGAGAGAGCGGTGAATGGGTATTCCAAGGCAACGACGGTCTGCCAACGGCGGACAATCCGTATTGGCTGGAGGTGGATGCCGGCTCGGAGGTCAGCGTAGAGAAGTTTATCGTTGGACATGCCGGAGCAGGCGGCCAAGAGGAGCCGTACAACACGAAGGATTTTACCATTGAGACAAGCGATGACAATGTCAATTGGACTCCTGTCGTAACGGTAGCCGGCAATACCGAGGACACAACGACGCATGAGCTGGACACGCCGATGACGGCAAGATACTTCAAGCTTAACATTACGAATCCGGGAGATGTGGATGCCGATACCGGCTTTTACGCCGCACGGATTTACGAATTTGAAGCGATTGGCTTCGATCGAAGCGAAGCAGCTCCGGAAACGCCTGACAATACGAATCAAGAGGCAACCTCTGATTTGGCCGCAACAGCTTCCGAAGCGCAGGGCTTGCTCGGCGAATATTATTTGAACTCAGGCTCGGGCAACAACTTTGCTTATGGCGATTATAAAGCGACAACGGTAGATCCGCTTATTAATTTCACAGATTTGAACCCGGTATTAAAGGGATGGACAGGCGTCGAGGACAACGCCAACGTGCGCTGGACCGGCCAGATCATGCCGCCGGCATCCGGTGACTACACCTTCTACATGATGGGCGACAACGGCTTCCGGGTATGGATTGACAACAAACTTGTGATCGACCATTGGGTGAACGATTGGGATAAAGAGCAGACAAGCACCCCGGTTACGCTCGAAGGCAACCGCAAGTATGATATCAAGATCGAATATTTCGAGGACTTTGGCGGTTCCAACCTGTTTCTGCGCTGGTCCACGCCAACGCTCGCCAAGGAGATCATTCCGGGCAACGCCTTCTATCTTCCGGCAGAGTATACAGGTCCTAAGGCGGCAAACGTTGCCGCGGATGGAAAAACCGTATCGCTTAGCATGCTCTCCGGGCTTGGCGAACTGCCGGCTGATCTGAATAATCACCTTACGGTCATGGCGAACGGCCAACCGGTCTCCGCTTCGCAGATTGCGGCCGGCGAGGATTCCGCAAGCTTGACGGTTAGTCTGGCGAAGATCGTATTGCCTGGTCAAACGGTGTCTCTTGCCTATGACGGTCAAGGCAATCTCAAATATGCGGACGGAACAGCCGTTAAGGCTTTTGCGTTTAGTCCTTCCAACTTCTCCGAGGTAACGGACTACTCGCCAATCGCAATCGCGATGTCGCTCTACGGCAGCGCGAAGACGAACCGTTCCTTTGCCTGGTATACCCCTTACGACCGTCCGCAAAGCGCTCCAACGAACATTAAGGACAGTATCGTTGAGATCGTGCCTGCAGCGGAAGGATTTGATTCGCCGAATAAAATCCGCGTAACGGGCAAGCCGGAGGATACGCGGGTTCTCACGAATTTGAAAATGACAAGCAGCACGACGGGCTCGTTCATCAGCCATAAAGTGCTGGTTGAAGGACTGACGCCGGGCACGGCGTACAAGTACCGCCTTGGCGCCGACGGCTACTGGAGCGAGACGGGTTCTTTCACGACGGAAAGCGATAACGAGAACAACTTCAACTTCTTGTATCTGACCGACTCGCAAGGCTCCAATTCGCAGGATTACGATGTTTGGGGCAACACGATGCAGCAAGCCATCACGAAGTTCCCGGATGCGAAGTTCCTGCTGATGACCGGCGACCAGGTTGATGCGGGCGCACTCGAATCGCAGTGGCTGGATTACTTCAAGAAGCCGCAGTCGATTCTAATGAACCTGCCGCTAATGGCTGCTGTCGGCAACCATGAAGGCCCGTACAACGATAACTACTACTACCATTTCAACTACCCGAACGATTCGATCAAGAACCCGCTGCCGCCGGGCAGCGTGTACGCGTATGACTACGGCGACGCGCATATCATGGTCCTTAACACGATGGATATCGGCTGGGACGATGCGCAGAAGGAATCCTTCGAGCAGGAGATTGAATGGCTGAAGCACGAGGTTGCGGAGACGGACAAGAAGTGGAAGATCGTAGCGTTCCACAAAGCAATCTATTCCGTGGGCAACCATGCGCTCGACAGCGATATTCTGGCCCTGCGTCAAAAGATGTATCCGATCTTTGACGAGCTCGGAATCGACGTTGTCCTGCAAGGCCATGACCATACGTTTATGCGTTCATATCAAATGTACGATAACAAGCCGGTTCAGAACGTAGAGACGGATGTGCAAGGCAGAGCCCTTAATCCCGACGGTACGCTCTACATGATCAACAACTCGGCTGCAACGAAGTTCTATGATGTCAAAGACGGTGTTGACCGCTTCTACGCCGCAGTGTTCAAGCAGCCGAAGAAGGCGATTTTCTCCGGCGTCAGCATGACGGATAGCACCTTCACCATCGATTCCTTTATGACGGGCGAGACGGATCCGTTCGATACGTACACGATTGTACGCGAAGACGAGAAGCCGAAGCCGGTTGAACAATTGGAAGTAAGCAAATCGGAGGACGGCAAACGGACCATTACCTGGAACAAGCCGGTGGATGACGGAATCAGAGGCTTCCGTATTTACGAGAAGAACGACAAGCTTGGCATGAACTGGAATGCGTACATTCCAACGGTTGCAGGCCAAGACAGCTACCAGTATGTCGTAGACAAAACAAATCTTGACCAGTCCTACCAATTCGTCGTGAAGGCAGTTAACAAACGCGATAACTCGGAAGCGAAAATCGCAACAAGCGTGGGTAACCAGCCGGCTGCGCCTACAGCTCCGGTTGTGGACGATGCGCATAACACCTTTGGCTGGACTAACGTAAAAGGCTACGATGCCGTAATCAACTACGAATACAGCGTAGACAACGGTAAAACCTGGAGCCCGGCTACGGCTAACCCTCAGCCCATCGCCGATGGTGACTTTGCTGCCGGTGCGGTACAGGTTCGCGTCGCAGCGAATGAATCGCTTAGCATTATGGCCGGTACGCCTCTAATATCCACGAAGGCATTCACGAAGAACGATACCCGGGATACCTTCCTTCTTACGGGGACAATCGATCGCAAAGAGCAGCTGAAGGTCAGCGTTAATGTCGAGCAGCTCAAGAACTATGGGGATGATGCCTATGTGGTGTTCCAGCTGATGAAGGGGACCAATCCGCAGCCGATTCTCGTCAGCGCCGTACCGCTTAAGAAGACCAAGCTTGCCATCACGCAGTACTTTAACGAGACCGGCGAAGATTACAAGGTGAAGGTATTCGTCGTGAACAAGTTCGACAGCAAGAACGAGACTCCGGTTCAATTGGCAAGACCGATGCTGTTCCAATAACGGCTGGAAAGAGAGGATCATGTGAAGTGAAAAAAGTTTTGGCAGCCCTACTGGCGTTGTGTATTGTTGTTCTGCCGGCAACCGGCTACGCGGCTGCAGCAGCCTTCGCGCTTAATATAAGCGCGAAGGAAGTGCTGCGCGGCGGAGAGATTACGTTCTCCGGAACGGCAGAGGACGATGTAGTCCTGAAGATCATCCGTCCGAATCAGACAACTTTCTATATGGATGTTATTGAACCAACTAACGGCACTTATACAGCAACCATTACCATTCCCGAGACGCAGGATTTTGCTCCTTGGGGCGTGTATAACGTTGCGGCAACCAGCGGCTCTTCTACGGTGAACAAGACCTTCTCCGTTGTAGAGAAGCTTGGCGGAGGCGGCACGGATCCGGAGGAGCCATCCAACCCGGGTAACGGCAATGGTAACGGAGGCACGGGAACAACACCTCCTGCAGCAACCATTCCTGCAGATGCCGGCGACTCGACTGGCTCTACGATCAAGCCGGAGCTTGGCAAAGACGGCTATATGTTCGGAAGCGGCACTTTAGCTTCCGCTATGGGCAGCGCTCAAGGCTCCATTACGGTAGAATTGCCTGCAGCGACCGGCGATGCGGGTAGCGCTCTCAACTTCCCGGCAGAGACCTTGAAGACGCTGAAGGACAAGAATCTGGACCTGATTGTGACTTCGGGCAGCTCGACCCTTCGATTCCCTGCAGGTTCAATCGGGACATCCGATACATCGGCGAGCTCGCAGGTTCGCATTGTCGTCAATACGGTTCTGACAAGCGATGCCAAGAACGCCGTTAACCAAGCGCTTCAATCGAACCCGGACTACGCTTCCACGGGCGTTGTGCTTACGGCAACGATTCAAGTGATCAATGGCAGCAGCGTTACGGAGATTCATCATCTGGACAAGCCTGCGGAAGTAACGTTTAAGCTGACGGATGACCAAGCGAAGCAGCTCCATTCCGGTCTGGCTGGCGTTTATTACGTGAACGGCAAGCAGCTTGACTATGTCAGCGGCAAGCTTGAAGGCAATACGTTCAAGTTTAATGCTCGTCATTTCTCCACGTATACCATTCTGGAATACAGCAAGACCTTCGTGGACGTGCCGGCTGGCCATTGGGCGGAAGCAGCTGTGAAGTCCCTGAGCGCGAAGCATATCGTATCCGGCGTGGACCAGCAGCATTATGCGCCTAACCGCAACATTACGCGTGCGGAATTCGCGACTATGATGATGCGCGCCGTGGATTACACAGGTAAAGAGGCAGACGCGGCGGCAGCCAATCCGTTCAAGGATGTACCGGCTGGCCAATATTACACCGATGCGGTAACGCGCGCGGTTTCGCTTGGCATTATGTCGGGCTACGGCGGTTCGTTTAGACCAAACGATCCGATTACCCGTGAAGAGGCTGTCGTTACGCTTGTACGGACCGTTAAGTACTTTGAAGTAAAAGATACCGGCAAAGATGCGCCGGCATTCGCGGATAAGAAACAAATCTCGGCTTGGGCTAGCGCCGCTGTCGATCAAGCTTGGAAGCTTGGTTTAATCGAAGGCGACGGCAAGCAGTTCCATCCGAAAGCTGCTCTGACACGTGCGGAAATCGCCGTTATGATTAACCGGCTGATGCCGTAAGGATGACGAAAGAGGGAGGACCCGGCAAATGTTTAAAAAGCTTTTTGCGGTGGCGATGACCGTTATGTGCTTGACCGGCATTCTGGTGCCTGTCGGATCAAATGCCGCATTTGCGGCTGCGGCCGAAGGAATTACGACCAGGAACGTGGCTATAAACGCGACGGCGACGGCTTCCGGCCAGTGCAACGCGAACGAAAGTGCCAGCAACGCCGTGGACGGAAAGACCGATACGAAATGGTGCGATAACACTTCCGCCCAGAAGAAATGGCTCAAGCTTGATTTGGGCAAAGAATATTTGGTGAACGAATGGGTACTGCAGAACGCGTCGATTAACGAGTCCGGCAACAGCCCGTTCTGGAATACGAAAAACTTCAGACTTCAAAAAAGCGATGACGGCGAGACATGGACGGATGTCGACGTCGTGACGAACAACGCTCAGACGATTGTTGACCGGTTTATTACTCCGTTCACCACGCGGTACCTCCGTCTCTACATCGACAAGGCGGCGTATGACAGCAACATCGCCCGGATCTACGAGCTGGAAGTATACGGGGTTGAAGCCGATCAAATTCCGGCTGAACCGGAGACGAATCTGGCTCCGATCGATTACGTAGATCCTTTCATTAATACGCTCGGCGATAACGGTCAGACCAACCCTGGCCCTACAACGCCGTTTGGTCTGGTATCGCTTGGTCCGGACAGCGACGGCGGAGCATTCAGCGGTTATTACTACGAGAACAAAAATCTGAAGGGCTTCTCCCATCTTCGCTTCAGCGGCGTAGGCTGCAGCGGCGGAGGCGGCAACATCCTGATGATGCCGGAGACGCGCGATTTTACGAAGAACGTTGCGGAATACAAGCAGAAGTATGACAAGAGCAGCGAGCAGGCATCCGCAGGCTTTTACGGCGTAACGCTTGCCTCCGGCATTAACGTGCAGCTGACTTCTTCCGATAACGTAGGATTCCACAAGTATACGTTCCCGGATACGGCCAATACCGGTTCCGTTCTGGTCGATCTGTCGAACTCCTACGCGGGTATGGTGGATGCGAACCTGAAAGTAACGGGCAGCAACGAAATTACGGGGATGATCAAATCCCAGAACGTCTGCGGCCATGGCTACTACACAATCTATTACTCAATTCAATTCGATCATGACTTTGATTCCTACAGCTCGTGGCAAGGCGATTCCGTAGGCGCGGTAGCTCAGCGCAGCGGCTCGAACAGCGGCGTATGGCTGAACTTCAACACGGCAGGCAGCAAGACGGTTCAAGCCAAGGTAGGTCTGTCCACGATTAGCGTGGAGCAGGCGCAAGCGGAGCGCGGCTTGTACTCGGACTGGAATTTTGACGCCCGTCACGAGGAAGCAAGAGCAGCTTGGAGCAACGTATTGAACAAGGTTGAAATTACGGATGCGGATGAGCAGAACAAGCGCGTATTCTATACGCAAATGTACCATTCTTATCTGAGCCCGAAAAACGTAACAAGCTCGGCCGGCACGTTCAAAGCAGGCAGAGACGAGAATACGATTCGCCAGGCTTCCGAGCTGGGCGATGACTTCGAGTATTACAACGGCTGGACGACATGGGACGACTTCCGCAAATACGCGATGTTCTCCTTGTTCGAGCCGCAGCGCTACAACAACATGGTGAAGTCGCTTGTGGATCTTTACAATACCCGCGGCACTTATACCCAATGGGGCGACGGTTACTGGCCAAGCCCAACGGTCCGGAACGAATTCAACGGACAAGTTATTCTTGATGCGTACGCGAAAGGCTTCCAGGACTTTGACGTCTATAAGGCGTTAAAAGGAATGGCGGTTGACGCGGACAACTTCTCCATCAGCGACGGAGAGATCTCCGGCAAGCTGGAGAAAGCGAACAGTGCATCGTTCCCGATGAAGCTGGCCCAGCTGATCGGAGACAAAGCAACATTCGAGAAGTACAAAGAGCTAGCTCTTTCTTACAAAAAGCTGTGGAACAAGGCGCAAGTAGATGAAAAGGGTGTCCCAACCGGCTTCTTTACGCCTAACGGTACGACGGTTGGAGCCGGCGACATTCAGGCGGTTGACCGCTATGCTTATCAGGGCAACCTGTGGCAATACCGCTGGTCCGCGCCGCAGGATATCAACGGCCTTGCCGAGCTGATGGGCGGCAAGACGGAGATGGCGAAGCAGCTGAAGCATTTCTTCGAGATCGACGAGTATATGGCGATTAACGAAGAAGACATCTCGGCGCCGTATCTGTTCAACTATCTGGGTTATCCCTACCTGACGCAATACTATGCGAGAGAATTTACGACGGAAGTCGTGACGCAGAAATACCATAACCACGGGGCTTACGCTTATCCGCTTAAATCCCGCGTATACCGGGACGATCCGGAAGGCTACCTGTCTTCGATGGACGATGACGCAGGCGGCATGTCCTCCTGGTACGTCTTCAGCGCGCTTGGCTTATTCCCTGGCAACCCGGGCGAAGCTTACTTCCTGATCGGCTCGCCGATCTTCTCCGAAGTGAAGCTGCATATGGGCAGCGGGAAGACGCTTGTGATCAAGGCGGATAATGTTTCGAGCGAGAACCGCTTTATCCAATCGGCTGAGCTGAACGGCAAAGACTTCAATCAGTCCTGGATTAAGTACGATGATCTGATGGCTGGCGGCACGCTTGAATTTCATATGAGCAGCACGCCGAACATGAGCTGGGGCGCGAAAGCAAGCGCTGCTCCTCCAACGGTTGATTACAACGCGGACATGGACAATGACTTCAACCATGAGCAGCTGATCCCCGAGAAATCGACTTGGAAATATGACGACAAAGGCAAGGAAGCCGGCGAAGGCTGGACGCAAGTAGATTTCGACGACAGCAGTTGGAGCTCCGGGAAAGCCATGCTGGGTTATGACAGCTACGGCAAACCGGCAACGACGGTCAGCTACGGACCTAATGCCAACAATAAGTACGTAACCACGTATTTCCGCAAAACGTTCGACGCGAAGGATCTGGACGGCATCCTTGAACTGGACGGCAGCCTGATCCGCGACGACGGCGCAATCGTATACTTGAACGGACATGAGATTTTCCGTACGAATATGCCTTCCGGCGCCGTAAACTACAGCACGTTTGCCAATGCGACGGTTGGCGATGAGCGGGATAAGAATGGCTTCATTATCGATCCTTCTTACCTGGTTGAAGGCAAGAACGTGTTGACGGCAGAGGTGCATCAGGTTAACGCAACCAGCTCGGATATCGCGTTCGAATTTAGTCTAGAAGCGGTACGCAAGCTGAACATTCCGGCTGCTCCAACCCATCCGGTTGTTGATGACAAAGCCAATACCATTGGCTGGACGCCTGTAGAAGGCATCAACAACGCATCGGATTACGAGTTCAGCACGGATGGCGGCAAGTCTTGGAAGCAAGCGAAGGCGAATCCGCAAACCGTTGGACCGCTGAACTATGCCCCAGGTATTGTTCAAGTTAGAGTTATGGCGAACGCGGCGGCCAATCGCGCAGCAGGCGAAGCCCTTCTGTCTACCGAGGCTTATACCTCGGACGTGAAGTGGGATGTGTATGACCTGGATGCCGATATTCACCAGGACGGCAACATGGTGGTGGATGTTACCGGTACGCTTAAAGGCGACTATACCGATTCGGCGGTTGTTGTCTTCCAGCTGATGGACGGCAAGGAACACGCTTGGGTATCCAGCGCGGTGCCGGTTCAGACCGGAAGCTTCGACATCTCGCAAATCTATAACGTGGATGCTAGCAAATACAAGGTTAACGTATACCTTGTCAACGAATTTAACGGAGATATCTACGAATCGCCGCTCTGGCTGGCCGATCCAATCGTGCAGCAGTCGGAGCCGGGATCGCTTCCGGATCCGGAGGGGCCGCCAGTAACCGAGGAGCCGCTGCCGGAACCAATTCCGCTGCCGGATCCGAAGCCGGACGAGCCGGAAGAACCGGAAGTGCCGGAGACGGGAATGAAGATTCAATTCGAGGACCGCGCGGAATGGACTTCCGCTGCGCATCCGAACGGTGGCGGCGGTCTGCAGACGGAAGCAGGCAACGGCGGAACGGTTGTTGCCCATACGTTTGGCGGCGCATGGCTTGCTTATAACGTAGATTTTGGCACTTCAGGCTACAATAACGTAACTGTCCAATACGATGCTCCAACGGATAAGGTGCCGGCCGGCTCCAAGCTGGAGTTCCGACTCGGCAGCGTGACTGGCGAGCTCGTGGGTACGGTTAATATAGAAGACAAGAATGCAGGCTGGGGCAGCTATATCACCACCAAAGCGAACCTGACGAGAACCCTCACCGGACAGCAGAAGCTGTATGTGGTGATGGTGGCGGGTACGCCTAACAATCTTCCGTATATCGGCAACTTCGACTGGTTCAAGTTCGATTATGAGAAGATTAGAACGGATTACGCCAAGCTTGAGCTTGAGAGCTATGACGAGTGGACAACGGATGTAAACACAGGCAATAACAATACGCCGCTGAAGACGGAAGCGGGCAAGGGCGGAGTTGGCCAGCAGGTAGCCAATACGTTTAACGGTGCATGGCTGGCCTACAAGCGTATGGACTTTGGCAGTGAAGGCGTAGACAAGTTCTCGATCGAGTACGCGGGCAACTCGACCAATACCTTCAACAACTCTGCGGTAGAGGTTCGTCTCGGAAGTCCAACAGGCACGCTGGTTGGAACGGTGGCAACACCGCCAACCGCGGCTGCTTGGGGAACGTATACTACGGTAAGCGGCAGCTTGACTCAGAAGCTGACTGGTCTTCAAGATATTTATCTGGTGCTTACCGGATCTGCAGCAAACGGAGAGACCGGCAAGAAATATATCGGCAACTTCGATAATGCGTCCTTCTCCTTGAGCGTGCAGGAGCCGGAAGAGCCGCAGCAGCCGGAGCAAGAGCAAATTACCGTTCAATTCGAGAACAAGACCGAATGGAATACCGCTTTCAACACGTTTAACAATCAAGCCATGAAGATCGAGAACAACAATGGCGGCCAGACGATCGGCAATACGTACACAGGCGCATGGCTGGGCTTCAAAGACGTTGATTTTGGTTCGGAGAAAGGCAAAAACCAAGTATCCATCGTCTACGATGCGCCAACCAATAGAGCTCCTGCGGATGTAAAAGCAGATATCAGGCTTGGCAGCCCAACAGGTACCTTGGTCGGAACGGTAGCGATCCCTAATACAGGCAGTACATGGGGTCAATATAATACGGCAACCGCTGATCTGAATACGACGATCAAAGGCAAGCAGGATTTGTACATCGTAATGACGGGTAGCACGACTTCAAGTCTGCTATACGTAGGCAACTATGACAGCTTAACCTTTGGCTACAAGACGGTCCGCAGCGACTTTGCGAAGCTGGAGCTGGAATCGTACGATGCGTGGACAACGGCATTGAATCCGGCGAACAGCACCGCTCTCGGAACGGAACCGGGTAAAGGCGGAGCTGGGCTGCAAGTGAAGAACACGTTCAATGGCGCATGGTTGGCCTACAAACGAATGGACTTCGGTACGGAAGGTGTTAATACGTTCGCAGTTGAGTATGCGGGTAATACCACTAATTGTTTTACGAACTCCGCAGTTGAAATACGACTCGGTAGTCCAACAGGTACGCTCGTGGGTAAAATCTCCACTCCTCCTACGGCAGGAAACTGGGCAACCTATGACACCGTAAGCGGTGCCTTGACGCAAAAGCTGACAGGCATTCAAGATGTATACCTGGTGCTTACCGGCTCTGCCGGCAATGGCGAGACAGGCAAGAAATACATCGGCAACTTCGATAACGCGGCATTTTCGTTAAAAGTATAAGGCAGTAAAAACAAAGCCCCCAATCCTTTTGAAGGATTGGGGGCTTAGTTCAGTCGCAATTATTTTGAAGCCAAATACTTAATTCATCTATATTCATTGTTTTAGTAGCGACTTTTATAGCTACTTCATACAAGTCATCATCATCGGCGATTAGCTCTTGGTTGTGGATTGCAAGAAAAACATAACAAGTTAAGACGGCAGTGCGTTTATTTGCATCGTTAAATGCGTGAGCAGGCCTCTATCCTTAATACCAGGTAGGCCGCCGTATACTTTTAATTGTTCATCATGAATTTGAATAATCTGCTCTGCGGTAAGTTGTACATACATTAACTTTTCGACAACCTTTTAAGTGTCTTGTCGTATTTTTTCATGCCTTTTTTCATAGCTTCTTCAACGACACGATCACTGGCAACGGTTGTTTTAATAGTTTCTTGTTTATTAGCCACATCCTTCTCCTCCTCTTTGCCCTCCAAGAACATTCCTCCTCTACAAACGTGCTACTAGAGAATATGTCCTTTAATAGGTTAATTATACCAGTGAGATAGATGATTGCCTAGAATACGTTATTTACTGCGGCATAGAGAAAGAACTATCGTAATAAACAAGCCGCTATTCAAAACTAAGCCTTAGTAAAAGCTTGGTTTGAACAGCGGCTGTTATTTTGCTTAAGAATTCAGAAACGCTTCGCGCTGGCGAAGCTCAATCCGGCGGATTTTGCCGGAGTTGGTTTTCGGCAGCTCGCTTACGAATTCGATTTTACGCGGATATTTGTAAGGCGCCGTTACGGATTTGACATGATCCTGCAGCTCTTTGACCAGCTCCGGGGAGCCGGAGACGCCGTCCCTCAACACGATAAACGCCTTCACGATATGGCCGCGGATTTCGTCCGGACTTGCGACTGCCGCACATTCCTTGACGGAGGGGTGCCGGAGCAAGGCTTCCTCAACCTCAAACGGTCCAATTGTATAGCCGGAGCTGATAATAATATCGTCTCCGCGGCCCTCGAACCACAGATAACCTTCCTCATCCTTGCTCGCGCGGTCGCCGGTGATGAAGTATGAACCAACAATGTTGGCGCCTTTGCGTTCGGGATCCTTGTAATACGACTTGAACAGGGCAGGCATGTCGGTATGAACGGCAATACTGCCGACCTCTCCCATCGGCTGGGGACGGCCTTCGTCATCAATAATCTCGACGAGACCCGGAACGATAGACTTGCCCATGGAGCCAATCTTGATCGGGGAATCCTTCAGATTGCCGATCAAGAGCGTATTTTCTGTCTGGCCGTAGCCGTCGCGGATGATGAAGCCGAACAGCTCTTCAAACTGCTTGATTACGGCTTGGTTAAGCGGCTCGCCGGCCGATACCGCGCTGCGGATCGACGACAGGTCGTAACCGGATAAGCCATCCGTCTTCGCCATAATGCGGTATTCGGTTGGCGTGCAGCACATCACCTGAACCTGGTTTTCCTGAATGATCCGCAAGTAACGCTCCGCGCTGAACGAACCGTTATAGATCAAGCCGGTTGCGCCGCTGCCCAGCACGGATAAGAACGGCGTCCAGATCCATTTCTGCCAGCCTGGAGCAGCGGTTGCCCAGACCAGATCGGAGCTTTGGATGCCAAGCCATGCAGCGGTGATGCGCAGATGCGCATAACCCCATCCGTGGCTGTGAACGACGCCTTTTGGATTGCCGGTTGTTCCCGACGTATAAGCAAGAATAGCCATATCATCGCGGTGGGTAGCCTCAGCTTCGCGTTCCTCGGGCTGTCCTTCCATTAAGGAGCTTAGAGTAATCCAGCCGCCCGTTTGTCCGCCGCTTGCGTCAATCCGGAACTGCAGCGCCGGCAGCTCTTCCGTAATATTGTCTACTTCAGCGGCACCTTCTGCCCAAGCGATAACCGCGCGCGCTTCGGAATGCTGGAGGCGGTAGGAGAGATCCTTCGCCCGGAGCATTTCGGAGGATGGAATAATGACAAGGCCAAGCTTCAAGCAGGCTACGTAGATCATATACGCTTCGATGGTTCTTGGGACCATGACGAGGACGCGGTCGCCTTTTGCCAGGCCAAGCTCGTTCAAGCCGCCCGCCAGCTGGTTCACCTGCTTCAGCAGGTCGTTATATGTAATTGACGTGGTATGGCCCTGATCGTCCAGCAAGCGGAGCGCAAGCTTGTCCGACTTGTGACGCTCAATCTCAGAGCTGATGTTATATTGTTCGGGTGCGATCCATTGATCGAAGTTCATTAAGGCCTGCTCCTTTGTCGAGTGCGTGATTCGCAGCTAATTAGCGACAGTATAGCATAGGTTGCGAACATGAAAAAGAAGACTTCCGCCGAATGCGGAAGTCTTCTGTGGCTTAACTGTTAGCCCTCTTCGTCTGCGAGCTCTTCTTCGAACTCCGCAACGCTTTCTCTGCGGCGTTCGTTCTTTTCCTCGAGCTGGTTTTGCTCCGTGCTGCTGATCTCCGAGCTGAACTCGTTCAAATACTGTTCAGTCTCCTGGATATTTTGCTGCGTATTAGCGATATGCTCCTGCAGATGTTCTGCATTGTCCGCGCGATTGTCCGGCTTTGCCATACGTATACCTCTCCTTTATTCGTGTTGGTAGTCGGGCACCGCTTAGCACCCAACAGCTATTGTGACCCAAAGGCTGGATTTTTTATGCAAAAATAAACCAAAGTTAATTGTCTAAAGATTGGTTTTTCTGTTTAATGATATAAGAGGGCTTGTACAAGCCCGGCTTATGTCCAATCCAGCTGTATATCGGGAAGCGAATATAGAACTATTTTCAAATAGGAGGGCGGCTTTCTATGTCGGAAATTACGGTTGAATGTCCAAGTTGCGGTCACAAAAATCAGGTTGAAGCTCTGAAGCTGAGGCAGGCCAAATGCGAAGCATGCCACGAAGGCTTCATTCAAGAGGAGGTTATTCCGGCCGACTTGTCGGATGAAGAGATTGCAAGCAGCGTTGAGTCGCTTCCTGCGGAGAGGCAGGAGGAAGAGGTCGATACCGACTCCTGGTCCGCCAAAATTGGCGATTACGAGGAGCAAGTGAAATACGTAAACAAAGGCTTTTGGTCCAAGGTGAGAAAATACGCGGGCAAGGTGCCTTTTGCCCATGAAGCGGTGGCGATGTACTATTGCGCGATGGACCCCAATACCCCGGTAAAAGTAAAAGTTACCGCAATCAGCGCGCTAGCTTACTGGATTCTGCCGATCGATCTTGTACCGGATATTTTCCCGGTTATCGGTTACGGAGATGATGCTACGGCGATTTTCGTTGCCTATAAGGCTATCAGTTCGCATATTACGGACGAGCACCGGGATAAGGCTGCAACCTTTTTCGCGAAATAACGGTTAAATATTTGTAAAGTACCTCGCTTATCGTTAGCGGGGTATTTGCATCGGAAAATGATTCAGTCAGGAAAGGGCTAGGAGGAAGCAGCAACGTGAATATGACGGAAGAGAGATGCGCGA
The DNA here is from genome assembly GCF_051200795.1 of Paenibacillus glycanilyticus. NCBI lineage: Bacteria > Bacillati > Bacillota > Bacilli > Caryophanales > Paenibacillaceae > Paenibacillus > Paenibacillus glycanilyticus. Next base: position 5,064,605 of record NZ_CP195155.1, on the reverse strand, counting down.
TAGTAACGATAGAGGCAAGGCAGAAAAAGGTGCTGGCCTACATCCATTCGGATGCGGAGGGCTGGAAAGAGGCCGGGACGGCTCAGCAGCTCCAGCAGGTGTATGAACAGCATCGTCCGCTGTATTACGATATTTATCTGGACCTCTGCAAAGGGGAATGGCTGGCGAGGGGCGAAGCCATGGAGCTGTCTGCCGCAGATGTGTGCGTGTTATTCCGAATGATTACCGAAGGCTTGTCCTGTACCTCTGAGATGATCTTCATGGCCAGATACAAGCAGGAGCTCGAGCCGGGCAACAAGAAGGATAGGGGCAGACTCGACAGCTATTATCGAAGATTGAAGGAACGCTTGAAGCTATACGGCATTACAACCGAGCATTATACGGTGAAGCCGGGGACCAGGTATTTCGTCATCTATCCGGAGCAATGGAACGAGGAGAGCGGGAAGCGTTGACCTTCCTTGCCGGCAGGTATATGCTGACCTTAGAGGCTATACCGGTTGCAAAGGTGGGAAAAGCATGAATGCGAACAGCTTTTACGATGCAAAGTGGAGAGACGGGGAGTTCCGGCCCAAGATCATGGCGTATTACTACAAGCAGTGGGAGGATTTCCACATGGGCTTCCATCAGCACGACTGGACGGAGTTCATGTACGTCATTTCCGGGAACTGCACGGTCGAGACGAATAAGGACGTTATCGCGATGCGAAAAGGTGACCTTATTATGCTGGACGCCGGCGTACCGCATAGGCTGATCGTCGAGAGCGGCAGTCCATGCCGGATGCTGAACGTAGAGTTTGGGTTCCAGCCCTGCGACGGCATCTACCCGTCCATGAATCAAATGGCCAATCATAATCCGATGTTCGCGAAGCTGCTGGAGCAGCGGCTCGATACCATTGTGCTGAGAGACTATGAAGATATTCAGGTGAACCTGCGGAATCTCGTGTTCGAGCTGGATCTGGGCGGCGAAGGCAAGGAGCAGGGGCGCGAGCTGATGACCAATCTTCTGATGTCCCAGCTGCTCGTCCGAGTTGGAAGGCTAGTTGCCGTTGAGGCGAAAAATAGCACGGAGCGCCAAATCCATCAATACGTGCGGCAAGCAACGGAATACATTCATCAATATTACGATACGGCGATTCAAGCCAAGGATATTGCGGCTGCCGTTAATCTTCATCCCGTCTATCTCCAGCGTATTTTCAAATCGAATATGAACAAGACCATCAATGAATATCTGGTGGACTTGCGAATGGATAAGGCTAAAATGCTGCTCGCCAGGACGGATGTGCCCATCATCGAGGTGGCGGATCATATCGGGCTAAACAGCCGCCAATATTTCAGTATGTTATTCAAGAAAATGACGGGCATATCGCCTGCCGAATACCGCAAATCCAAGAATACGATCTCCAGTTGGACCGATTATGAAGTTGAAATAGTTGACAACATCTAACGCAAGCTGTTGCGAATGTGGAAACGCCTTCTTTTTCCGCCTGTTAGAATAAGGGTAACGAAAGACAACACCCTTATAGGCGAAGAGGAGGCGTTTTTTATGAGTTTTAAGGTGGCATTTGTAGGTGCGGGAAGTATCGGGTTCACGCGCGGCTTGATGAGAGACTTGCTCGCCGTGCCGGAGTTTAAGGATATTCAGGTTGCTTTTACAGACATTAACGAGCATAATCTCGACATGGTAACCCAGCTTGTGCAAAGAGACATCAACGAAAATGGCTTGTCCATTGAGATTCAGGCTACAACCAACCGCAGAGAGGCGCTTAAGGATGCGCGTTACGTGTTCTGCGTGGTGCGGATTGGCGGTCTTGAGGCATTCCAATACGATATCGACATTCCATTAAAATACGGCATCGACCAATGCGTCGGCGATACGCTCTGCGCAGGCGGCATCATGTACGGCCAGCGCGGCATTGCCGAGATGCTGAACATCTGTAAGGACATTCGCGAGGTAGCGGAACCCAATGCGCTTCTTCTAAACTATGCGAACCCGATGGCTATGCTGACATGGGCGTGCAACAAGTACGGCGGTGTTCGTACCATCGGCCTCTGCCATGGCGTGCAAGGCGGCCATCATCAGATCGCGCGCGCACTGGGCCGGGAGAAGAAGGACGTCGACATCATCTGCGCGGGTATTAACCATCAGACGTGGTATATTTCGGTTAAGACGGATGGCGTAGATCGTACGGGGGATCTCTTGGAGGCATTCGAATCGGTACCGGAATTCGCCCAGACCGAAAAGGTCCGGATCGACATGCTGCGCCGCTTCGGTTACTACTCCACCGAATCCAATGGTCACTTGAGCGAATACGTGCCTTGGTACCGCAAACGCGCCGATGAGATCAAGGACTGGATTGATCTTGGCGTATGGATCAACGGCGAGACCGGCGGTTACCTGCGCGTCTGTACCGAAGGCCGCAACTGGTTCGAGACCGACTTCCCGAACTGGATGAAGGCAGAGCCGTTCAAGTATACGGCTGAGAACCGCGGCGAAGAGCATGGTTCCTACATTATTGAGGGTCTCGAGACAGGCCGAGTGTACCGCGGTCACTTCAACGTCGTGAATAACGGCGTTATCACCAACCTGCCGGACGATGCTATCATCGAAGCGCCGGGTTATGTCGACCGCAACGGCATCAACATGCCGGTTGTCGGCGACCTGCCGCTCGGCCCAGCAGCCGTCTGCAACGTCAGCATCTCCGTCCAACGCATGGCCGTAGAAGCAGCCGTCCACGGCGATGACAAGCTGCTCCGCCAAGCGATGATGATGGACCCGCTTACCGGCGCGGTGTGCAATCCGAAGGAAATCTGGCAGATGGCCGACGAGATGCTCGTAGCGCAGGCGAAGTGGCTGCCGCAGTATACGGAAGCGATAGCGGCAGCGGAGGAGCGGTTGGCTAGCGGCAACCTGTTGCCAACGCGGGAGAATTATCAAGGCGCTGCGCGCCTGAAGACGAAGTCGGTCGAGGAGCTTAGCCAGGATAAAGAGGCTGCGACTCGCAACGCGATTGAGTCGGATAAGGCGAAGGAGCGGCCGGCGGCCGGGGTTTAAGAATTATTTAATATAGAAAACTCGCTCATATGAGCGAGTTTTTTGTTGTCCTAAAATTTTTCAGGGTAATTATAAGCCTATCTTAATTCAATATTCTCGAAGTCGATTTCCTAAAGAATTATTTCCCTAAAAGAAAAGTCTATTCTGGATTTTTTATCAAGCTATATTTGAAAAGATAAAAATGATAAAATCATGATTGACATCACGATTTACCTATTGTCTACTTAAATCTTAAAGAAGATAATAGTTGGTGCTTAAAGTTGTGTTTATTGAAAGTCTAAGGGTTAAGGAATTGGAGGCAACACATGAATAGATTTAAAGCAATAGATTTATTTGCTGGCGCTGGTGGACTGTCAGAAGGATTAAGAATGGCTGATATTGAGGTAGTAGTTGCTAATGAAATTGACTCTTGGGCGGCCAAGACCCATGAACATAATCATCCAGAGACTAAATTTATCCAAAAGGATATTCAAGAGTTACGTAAACATGATTTGATCGAAGCATTATCTGAGAAGGGCTTGAAGTTTTCAGACATTGATATTGTTGTAGGTGGGCCACCATGTCAAGGCTTTTCGATAATTGGTCAACGTGACCCTAATGATCCCCGTAATCGTTTATTTAAAGAGTTTGTAAAAGTAATACAATTGGTCAAACCAAAGGCTTTTATTATGGAAAACGTATTGGGGATTCTTTCTATGGAAGATGGAAATGTTAAGGAAGAGATATTAAATAGTCTAAGGACTTGTATTGATAAAGGGTACATTATTTCGGAACCTGAGGTCCTTCTTGCAGCTGATTATGGGGTTCCTCAATTACGAAAACGTGTATTTTTTCTTGGAATACGTGGCGATCTTACGGATAAGCCTTTAAGATATCCTGAACGTACTCACATGCCAATTGGAAAAAATGATTCATTTGTGAAATTAAAGCCCTATGTTTCAGTCGAAGATGCTATCGGAAACCTTCCTGAGGATGTGGTTGAAAGTATCAGGCATAACCCAAGTCCAGTAATGTCATACCCAAATAAATTAAAAACAGAATATCAAAAATATATACAAGGTAAAGCAACAGTAATTAAAAATCATCATACAAAAAAGCTTTTGGAAACACGTTTATTAAGAATTTCTCGTCTTAAAGAAGGGGAATTACAAACAGTCTTACCCGATGAGTTAAGAGCTGGCGGACATGAAAATAAATATAGAAGACTTCATTCTAAGAAACCTGCACCGACATTGACAGCTCATATGTCAAAGGATTTATCGGATTTTATTCATTATGAATACGGGAGATCGATTACTGTACGTGAAGCTGCAAGATTACAATCATTCCCTGATCATTATGAGTTCCTAGGCAGTGAATTTCAACAACTAAAACAAGTCGGTAACGCAGTGCCTCCTCTACTCGGAAAAGCGGTAGCACAAGCTGTGGTTAAACAACTTAATTTCATATTATTGAAGCAAGAGTCCATTGGAGCTTTAAAAGAAATTGCGGTGTCAATTGTTGATTAATTAATAATCAGGAATGATATTTGTGATTAAAGAAATACATCTTCCTTGACTGAGAAGATGTATTTCGTGTTTCTACAATAAATTAAAACGAAGTCTAATCATGAAGATGAATAGTGTTGCTTTTATTCTGGAAACCTATTAAATGAGTCAATTCATGTTAGAACTACTAAATAATTTGTGTGCTAGACAATTAAGTAAGTATGGAAATATGGATAGATCAAGAAACCAATGTTAAATGATTTGAATATATACAACCACAGAGCAATAAATATAGTATAATCTATACTATTAAATAATTATTTACATATTTAATGGAGGAAGCTTAGATGATGTTTGAAGATGTTATCTCAGATATTGAAAAAATGATTGGTATTGGTCTAAAAAGTATAAAAAAAGCATCCAGTTTAACAATAATTGAGGTTGATAGAGAAAATAAAAGAATAGAATTAATTTCCGGCGATGGGGAATTAAGCACACGTCCTTTTTCGGAATTAGAGAAAGTTTGGGAAGGACTATGTTCTTATCCTGCTGTACATGTTGATAGTGCACTGAGGGGATCGGGTTCAAGAAGGAATCAACCCGAAACCATAATGGCAAATCTCCCTTATATTGAATGGTTAATGTACGAGAAAAGAAAACATCTAGCATTTGTAGGGAAACCTAGTCATAAATATGGTACAATTCTCGAAATGGGCGAAGATGGAGCAAATAAGGTTAGAAAGGAATTAATAAGATTAGCAAAAGTAACCACTGAGATCGTGATTATAGCAAATGATATGTTATCAGTTGTAAATACCCTTGAGAATTTGACAGGTAATCGTAGTAAGAGTTTTTCATCTGGAAGTAACGAAATATACAAGGATAATGTTAGATACATTATTACTTCCAGGGAATTAGTTCCTAAAGAAATTGCGCCTGGAACTTATATAGTCATGGAAGGGAATACTCATACTAACTTAGAGCGGTTAATCAGTATTGGTGAGGAAAGTTACGAAGTATTAAATCAGTTTGGTTTAAACATTATGCTCAAGTCTCTAATAAAATAATTATTATGGAAGTGAAACAATATGCTCAAATGGCAAGGTAATTTAGATACTATTGAGGATATTGATAAATGGATCGAACAATGTTCTCTCAAATATAACTCAAAAAAACTTGACGAAGTCTTTCTGGTTGATTTAACCCAATTGGGTTGGCTCTCACCGATGGGATGCACTGTTTTAATATCTACTTTAGATTATTTTTATAAGCATCAGAATGTTCAAATTTATGTACCGGAAAATCGAGACACAATAGGATATTTAGAAAGGATGGATTTTTTTAAACAATGTGATGCCGGAATAAAAGATCAGTTTGAAAATCAAATAAACATGAATAGATTCTATGACAGAGTCCGAAATCATCAAGAATTCAATCTATTGGAAATATCAAAATTATCATCGCCAGATAATGTTGATTTGTTTTATCACAGAATAGTTAAAATTTTACGTGATAAATCAATTCAACGGGAACGGTTATTTGACATTGCGAATATATTCTCAGAATTAGCTAATAATGCTTTGGAGCATTCTGGCGCAATCCCATACGCGTGTATCCAATATTATGAGGCTACACGTACAATAAGTATTTCTATGTGTGATACAGGACAAGGAATATACAAAAGTCTAAAAGATGTGGTCTCACCCTTTCTGACGTCACATGCTGTTATCAAAAAAGCTATTTTCACACATGCTTCCAGGCATGTAAATGATAACAGAGGCAAGGGACTTATGGATGTCACTTCGAGAGCATATAATTTTAGTGACGTTAATTTTTATATAAGAACGCATAATTCTTCATATATAATAAAAGAAAATGATCTTATTCTAAGGCTACAAAGTAATTATTTTCTGGGTACCTTTTATTATTTGACAATTATGATATCTTGATCTTGACAGCAGAAAGAGCATCAGTTATCATTTGATTAAACTTTCGGTTTCAAAAAAAAATTTGAAACTAATCGGTGGAGGTGAAAAATGCAACAAATACATCTAATTACTCAAGAGTATAACAAACGAAATTTTTTACATCGTCCCTCCCTGAAACCTCTGAGCAATAGAATTTTATATGAAGTTAAAGAAGCTCCAAGGGGGACTATATTTTTTTATAACATGTGCGATGTTGAAGGAATAAATGTTTCTGGAGTAGATGAAATAATAGTAAAAGTACTTGTGTGGATGAAAGATAACATTCAAAGACATAATAAATTTTTGTTTCTTGATTATTTAAATGAAGAATATGATCATGAGTATAACATAGGTAGCTCTTTATTAGGGATTAAAGAGTGTGTAGTTGTAAAGAAAGATAATACCCATTTAATACTTGGACATTTAGGCAAAACTTTAAAAGAAGTTGTAGATATCGTTTATGAGAAGAAAAGCATAACAGCCAGAGATCTGTCCGATGAATCTGGAAAAAAGATCAGTTTAGTAAGTACACAATTATCTGAATTGTTTAATCTTCGATTAGTAAATCGTAACGAAGTCATGCTCGAAGAAGGTGGAAGACAATTTATATACCAAAGTCTTTTTTAAGCAAGGGGCTTATTTTACCACAGTGTTTTCAAAAAAATATTTGAAATCATCGCAGAGCTAAGTTACTCTGCGTTTTGCTCTAGTTGATTTCAAAAATAAATTTGAAATCAGTGATAGGACTTTTTTTCTATTGGATTGAAGGTAAATGGTACAAAAGTAAGGAATATTATATAAAGGAAAATAAAAAATATAAGGAAGACACAAGTATGATGAATATTGGTAAAAATTTCTACTATAATTCAGAAAGTTCTTGGCTGCCAGCACCTGGATGGTTGAATTTCTTTTTTAAAACTGGACAATATTTTGCACAAGAGATTGAAGAAAAAAGAAAATTGACTATGGGAATAACGGTACCGGTAGGAAATTTTATTCCATCTATTATTTCCTTAGGACTCATGGCTGGTTTTGTGAATTCTGCAAACCCAACTAATTTAATAGATAATCATTTCAATTCTTTATTAAAGTTGCCAATAGGTACGATTCTACGTTTTAGAAATCAGGGAATGTTTAAAATAGGTAAATTTATTGGAACAACAGAGATGTTTGATGAGACTTTGCTAATGATACAAACTCAGAATGCTAGTGCTGGTGGTTTAACTGAGTTTGTTTCTAAGAAACGTTCGCTTGATATAAGTATAAATCAAAATCAGGACCGTCGGATACCTAATAGCCAGTCAGGAAAAAAGGAATTAAACTATTATTCTCCATTTATGGATTGTTTTTTTGAAGATGTTGATTATAAGAACTCTTACACGTTTTCAGACACCAAATTTCTTCTTTTAGGAGAAAGGGAATCGTTGTTAAATGAAACTGTTAATGCAAAGTTTGGTTTTATAGCTAAGAAAAAAAGATTTATTTCAGGTAGTCTTAATGAAATTCTGAGAATTAAGTCTTTTATGGGAGCCAATGAGCTATTTCAATCAGACGTTCTGACGTCAAAATTAAATAAAAAAGAACAGGTTCAAGATTTAAGAACTGTAATCATTTACTGCAATTCACTAGCGTACCTAAACTGGGGGGATTTCTTTCGGGGAAATAACTCTATTGTAATTCTTAATAGAACTGACACACAGTATCAACTCGCTAAGGAAGAGCTAAATAATAGATATCTTGAGGTAATGAAGTTTGCTGAAACGCCAAAACTAGAATTCAGCAGCGATATGCCTAATGGGATCGAGACGCTATGTTGGAAGGAGTCAAAATGCGAACCTTAAACTACATAAATCAATTATTCGCTATTTCGAATGAGTACACACTGCGGTTTCACGAGCTATCATTTAAATCATTATTCCAGTTTTCATTATTACTTTCTCAATTTGAACGTACATTAGAAAGTGAAATAAGGCAAGATATTTTAATCAATGAACTTATTAGTGAATTGAGAAGGTATCGTTTTTTTTTAATGGCAAGTCCACTATCTCCACATTACTCTAAAGATAGATTCAATTTAATTAAAATAAATGACCTTATTAAAAAATGTACACTTTTTTTTCCAGAGTCAAAGGATTTGCTACATACATTGCTAAATGCGCTTGTTACCGTTGTCGAATCAAAAGATGAACCAGTACTTAACTTTCTCAAAGGTTTGATTCAACAAGATGTTAAAACCGGCTTAGTTGTAAAAGTATCTCAAAGTGTTGATTTATATAATAGAGTGTTAGCTGAAACATTTTCTAACTCTATTAAAGTGGTTAGCCCGCTTGCACTAAAGAATGGTCAAATATATGAACAACTATTTATTATAGGCCCACCACATTGGTATCCTGATCACTTATACCATAGTCCCCGATCGCCTTTAATTGATACTGTGATATATGATTGGCAAGCATGGAGCTTTGATAAGGCTTCTCACTTGAGAGGGGGGGATTCAAATCTTTACTCAGGAGCAGCAGTTATAAAAAGTTCAAAAACACATTTTAAACAAAATAATAAAATTGAAGTTGATCTTCTAAAAACTGATTATTCAGGTATTGAAGAAAACTTTAATAGAGCTTTAGGTGAACAAAAAGCACCGAATAAAGTTTCAACAACTTTAGTTGTTGTTTCTGGAGGAAAAGCAGTGTTTTTTGAAAACCATACTCTAGATAATATATGGGTTCTGCAATTAGATGAAGAGGAAAAAGTAAAAAGGCTTCCTGTTCAGGCGATTAATACAGATTGCTATTTGCTCATTCGTACTGGTACCGGTAAGGATTTAATTCATTTGATTGCTGATGAGCAGCTAGGTGAGAGGTCTTTCGAAATAAGAAACAGGCATAACAATTGGAAAAAGCAATTGCAAAGTGAAGTATACAGACAAGGATACGACGGAGTAATTCAACAATTAAGAAAAAATGGCTCCACTAGGGCTAACACGACAAATCTAAGAAATTGGATGTCTGAAGATAACATAAAACCTCAAAAAAGAAATGACTTTACTGCCATTATTAAGTTTCTGAAATATGAAGAACAAGAGAGCAGTCTATGGGAAGAGGCAGAGATATTGGCGAAACACCATATTAGAGCAGGTAATATTATTAGGCAACAATTATTGGAGGTTGTCAGCTGTACGGATCTTTCAAAATTAGAATTAGAAACAAAAATTTTATTTCCTTTACCGGGTTCCAATAGCGCTAGTTTTACTGCTTTTAAAGTGGAATATATAAGTAGAAAAGTTTTTTTTGTTGATCAACATCAGACAAGAAACTTACTTCAATTGGATGGGGTGGATTATCTTGAACAGTGATTTGAAAAGAAATCTGGAAAATAGAGACCTTGTTTACAATGGACTAAGAAGAGAATTTATTGGGCCATCCGTATCTTCGAATAGTAGCCCGCTGGATTGTAAAAGTGAATTATTCTTTGAAAGTAAAGAAGACCTCTATAAACCATATAGAGATAAGAATAGCGGTCAAGAGATTTTACAGGAGCAACCCTCTAGACGATATGGAGCAGCAGTATTATATCCATATGGAATTGGCCACGACGAAAATGGAAATCTAGAAAGTCCTCTGTTACCCGAAGCCGACAAGGCCACATTTGTAAACGAAAAGGACATTGAAGTAATTGAAACACGAAATAACTTCAATATAAGTAAGGATGAAGAAGATTCTCAGGAACTAGATATCTCTTCTGCAAATGAGTATCAGCAGAGTAGTATGGCAATAAGTTTTCGGGCGAAATTTATACCCAATTCAGAACTAAAAGTATTAGTAACAGGTGGGCGTTACAATCCTCTAAAAGTAAGCGTACGGGATGATAAAAAAGTGAGAAAGTGGTGGGTGCGTACAGGAGTAAGTATCCAGCTTTCATTTACAGCAGAGCAATTAAATGTTGAGGAACAGGCATTAATAAGTGGGAAAATTATTGAATCTACAAATGTTGACGGATTGCAACTTCATGTTCAATTATTGACTAGACCGTCTGATGATGGTAGTCGACTTGTCACAATTAGTCTTGTAAACCGCTCAGAGCATGAAGCTGGTATTCCGATTGATAGTGTTTGCTTTTTCCAGTCGCATTTTTCTGTTGAAATTTCCCATAATGAAAAAAAACTATGTATACTTCCATATCCTGAGATGCAGGATAACGCCGAATATGACGAAGAGGAACAATCTCTTGCTCTATTATACCGAGATATGAAGACTTATGCTATTGGACACGGTTGTTCAGCCGATTGGGAAAAACAAGGAAATAATGTTATAAGGCTATGGACAGAATTTCTTCCATCGTATGAAACCAAAAGCTTAACGCCAGATATAAAAAGAGCAGACGGCTCTGAAATCCACGTTTCCATGAGTGCTTTGGCTGGTCTTGAAGTTGATAATAATGGCTTAGATGAACTAGAAGAGATCATAGCGCTATATAGATCTTGGATTAAAAAGAAGCGTGAGGAAATACCTTCACTTGATAGTAATTACTTACGAGTTGCAGCTGAAAGAAATCTTTTACTCTGTGATGAGTGTGGAAACAGGATGGAACAGGGACTTAACTACCTGAAGGCTAATGGTGAAGTATTAAAGGCCTTTCAACTTGCAAACCACGCAATGTTACTTCAGCAGGTAACAGGGAATGAAATAAGAGAGGCAGAAGTGACTGATTCCGGTATTTTGTTTAACAAACCATACCCTGAGCTGGATGTTCAAAATACAACGAAAGGAAAATGGCGTGCATTTCAGATTGCGTTTATTTTGATGACATTGGAATCTTCGAGTAACTTTTATTCTTTGGATCGGGATACTGTAGAGCTTATTTTCTTTCCAACAGGTGGTGGTAAAACCGAGGCATATCTTGGATTAGCTGCGTTTTCGATTTTCTTAAGAAGACTTCGTGACCCGTATGATTCGGGGGTTCACGTCATTATGCGGTACACTTTACGTCTATTGACTGCAGATCAGTTCCAAAGGGCATCAAGACTTATCTGTTCAATGGACTATTTGCGCAAATCAAGTGTGAACGAACTGGGTCAAGATCCTTTTTCTATCGGTATTTGGTTAGGTTCTGATACAACTCCAAATACCCACGTGAAAGCGCTAGCCGATTTAAAGGCACTAAAGAGAGGAACTAGTGAGGATAATCCTTTCCTGGTCAGATCCTGTCCTTGGTGTGGAGCACAAATAGGCAAGATACTTGATACTCGTAAAAATCATAATATTGGGAGGAAAGGATTTAAACACAATAACTCAACACAGCACAGTATTCACGGGTATAAAGTGGCGGCAGGAACTGTTGTTATCCATTGTTCTGACTACGAATGTATATTTCATGATGGGCTTCCTATCTATGTTGTAGATGAAGATATATATTCAAAACGTCCGACTCTTGTCATTGGTACTGTAGATAAATTTGCACTTCTTGCTTGGAATTCATCACCTCGATCCATGTTCGGCATAGACAAGGAAGGGGATCGTTTTTGCTCGCCTCCTGGATTAATAATTCAAGATGAGTTACACCTTATTTCAGGTCCTTTAGGATCTATGACCGGAATGTTTGAGGTATTGGTTGAGGAATTATGTACTGACTACCGCTCGATTGATAATCCGGTACGACCAAAAATTGTTTGCTCGACAGCAACTATACGAAGATTTCAAAAACAGGTTCAAGATATATATGCCAGAGAAAAAACAAGGCTTTTCCCTTCACCGGGGCTTGAAGTGGAAGATTCATTCTTTGCACAAAATGCTACTGATCAAGAGGGCAATATGATGCCAGGCAGAAAATATGTAGGCATTAATACTCCAGGATTAGGATCGATGCAAACACTTCAAGTAAGATCTCTAACTGCATTGTTACAGGGTCCAGTAGGCATGGATGAAAATGAAAAAGATCCATGGTGGACGCTATTAATTTTCTTTAATAGTTTGAGAGAGCTAGGTACAACGGTAACATTACTTCAATCTGACATACCAAATCATTTAAAGGTAATTAAAAATAGAGAAGGTATAGGGTTTGAGCAACTGCGACGACTAAATAGGATTAAAGAATTAACGTCCCGCTTAAATAGTGATGAAGTCTCAGCTGCAATTAATGAGTTGAAAACGGAAGTGAAACGTGGCGCTGCTATTGATGTGTGCCTTGCTTCAAATATTATCGAAGTTGGGGTAGATATTGACCGACTCTCGTTAATGGCAGTTGTTGGTCAGCCCAAGACAACAAGTCAATATATTCAAGTAACCGGTCGGGTAGGTAGAAGATGGTATGAGAGACCCGGATTAGTGGTAACGTTATATAGCGCCTCGAAGCCGAGGGATCGATCACATTATGAGAAGTTCAGGACTTATCACGAAAAGCTTTATTCCCAGGTGGAGCCAACAAGTGTAACACCTTTTTCGCCATCTGTTGTAGACAGATTGCTTCATGCTGTGATGGTTGGCTATGTCCGTCAATTTGGAGAAATGTCAGAGGTTGATACACCGCGGCCAATGCTAATGAAATTATTAAATCAAATTAAGAATATTATTCTCAAGAGGGTAGAACATATTGATCCTGCTGAAATAGAAAATGTTAAACTAGTATTTGAAAAAAGAATTGCGCATTGGGAAAAATTGAATCCTGTTGAATGGTCTAAAAGTGCAGAAGATGGTAACTATCCTCTTCTACGTCTTGCAGGTGAGTATGCAGACGAACGTACCAGAAGGCTTTCATGGCCTACACCTATGTCGTTGCGCAACGTTGATGCATCATGTCAGGGAGATATTTCTATATTGTATAAACTAGAAGAATTGGAGGGTATTGAATAATGGTTTATCCGATACGAAGAGCTCAACTTATTGCTCCATTTGGTACAGGAGCAATGTCTATCTCCAAGAATGGACTTTCGGCTATATGCAGTGGGTTGGATCATTGGTTTAAAGATAAAAACGGTACTTTTGAGAAGGTAGATTTGTCTGAATTCAAAATAAAGGAGTGGAGATTAGAGCGTTTACTTGGCGTAGATCATTTTCGTTTACCACCTGATTTCCGTTATAGAGGAGAAAGTGAGAAGAATAAATTCCTCACTGTACCCTTCTTAAGATTTCCACAATGGCATTATTGTACATTTTGTGGTGAAATGAAAAAAACAGAACTGACTACGAAATCTCGAGAAGAATGCCCTTCCTGCAAAGAAAAGAATGTAAAAAGATATATGGTGCAAGTACCATTTATAGCAATTTGCGAAAAAGGGCATATTCAGGATTTTCCATGGAGAGAGTGGGTTCATCATGAGTTATCCCCTTCTTGCAATGCAAAGATGAAACTTATTAGTACAGGAGGTGGGGCACTGACGACGATGCAAGTAAAATGCAGCTGTGGAAAATCGCGTTTATTAAACGGAATAACTACAGCACATCCAGACGGAACGACAGATCTTAGTAAAGAATTGATTGGTGATGGGATGATATTTACCTGCCAAGGAAAAAAGCCGTGGCTTGGAACAGAAGAAGGGGAACCTTGTGATTGTCACCTACGAGGCTCTCTTCGTAGTGCATCAAATGTATATTTTGCACAAGTAAAAAGTGCAATTTATATTCCTGGAGAAGCCAATAAGCAGATTAATCAATTAGTAACAATGTTTAGAACAAATCAATTTGAGCGCTTAATAAATTTAACAAAACTCGGTAATTTAAGTTTTGAAAAAACAATTATCGAGTTAAGAACACAATTTCCAACAGAACTACAATCGTACACTGATAATGAAATTAAACGTGCACTAATTGCTATGGAGCAAAATGAAGATGAACGTGCAGGTATTGTTAATGAAGAATTCGATTTAGAAAGGATATTACGTTTAGAAGAATATAGTGTGTTAAGCGAGCCTACTGAGCAAGAAGAACTAAAGATTCGTCATGTACCTATTGAGAAATATGATAAACAAATATTCCAACTTGAAAAGTATTTCTCTGATGTATTTTTAGTAGAAAGGTTAAAAGAAACAAGGGTACTAGCGGGGTTCAATAGGGTATTTAACGATCAGCCTAGGGACTACTTAGAATTAAAGCATCATATGTGGAGAAGTGTACCACATAATACTTCAGATGATTGGCTGCCGGCATATGTAGTTTATGGTGAAGGAATATTTCTAAAGTTTAATCCTGAATTATTACATGATTGGGAGCAACGGATTAATGTAAATACAAGGATCCAGCCATTAGCAGAGCGGTATAGACATTTGCTAAATAATCGCCGTACCCGCGAAAAACAGATTATTCCACGATTTGTAATGGCACATACTTTTGCACATCTTTTAATGAATCAACTAACGTTTGAATGTGGATATAGTTCTTCGTCGCTTAGAGAACGATTGTATATATCAAATGATGAATCTAAACCAATGTATGGCGTCTTAATCTATACTGCTGCGGGTGATTCTGATGGAACTATGGGGGGCTTAGTTAGGATGGGAAAGCCCGGCTATTTGGAACAGGTAATTCGAAAATCATTGTTAAATGCTGGATGGTGTTCTGCAGACCCAATATGTTCTGAGATTGAGGCACAAGGCCCGGATTCATGTAATATGGCTGCATGTCATAGTTGTTCTCTTGTACCAGAAACAGCTTGTGAGGAATTTAATCGGTTTCTAGATAGAGGATTAACGGTCGGATTACCTGGAATGAGGGAAATCGCTTATTTTTCTTAATAAAATAGGTTACCTTAATTTGAAGAATCAAAACCCGTTTTGGAGTTTACGTTTCTTTTCACAGACCATCATGCAAGGTCTGACCTATTTATATCCAGGCAGTTTGAGGTGATTAGGTGATCAATTCTAAAGAATTTGAGTTTTGGTTATTAAATAAAAATAATGAAACGACCGGAATTGGATTGAGCAAAAGTTCAGCTTATAAATATTCCCGCGCAATAAATTCAATTTCTAAAGATATGATTAAATGGGGAATAATTAAGGAGAATCTCTATAACATTACCTCGTTGTATGATCTAATGGAAAATATTGATTTAATAAAAGGTAATGAGTATTTTATACGTAAAAATATCAAAGGTCACAATATGTATAGTGTAGCACTTGATCATTATTTAGATTTTATACACGTGACGATATTGAAACCACTAAATAACCAGGAGTAATCATACATATTACATTTAAAATAAAATGTGTAATGACTAATTAAATCAAATCAAACAGATGCCATTCCTGGAGAATGGCATCTGTTTTTTTATAACTATAAAAGACTAATCAAATTCCCCATAACCTGCGCTCCTTCAGCACGGGCCATAAGCGCTTGCGGAGTAAACAGATTATTGCCGCGACCTTTGATTAAGCCAAGCTCCTGCGCAAGGTTTGTTGCATCTTGTGCCCAAGCACTAATGCTGCTGCTATCGGCAAATGAAGTAGCATCCTTCTCAGCATCCCCCTGCTCACCCTTTATATACTCATAAGCCCGAACGGCCATGACGGCCATTTCCTCGCGAGTAATGACATCGTTAGGTGCAAACTGACTCGAGCTTCGACCCAGCACAATACCTGCCTTGCTAACCGCTCCGATGTACCCAGCGTACCAGGAATCGGTTTTCACATCGAGGAAGGTTGTTGATCCATCGACAGCTTCAAGGCCTAGAGCACGAGCAATCATAGCAGCAAATTCAGCGCGGGTGACATTGCCCTCCGGATTAAACAGGGTGTCACTGATTCCGGTGACAATGTGCTTGGCAGCCATTTGTTGAATGACATCATGTGCCCAGAAGGCTGGGCTGACGTCGGTGAACGACTTGTCGTACTCCATCACAGCATATCGCGAGAAATGCTTAACATAAGCCGTCATCTGACCATTCTCTAATGTTCCGCCAACATATTGCAAAGCTCCATCAGCTGCGATGTAGTATACGCCAAGCAAATCAGGATTCGCAACAGGATCAACGGTGAACGTAAGCTTCAATGGCTCATCAAAAGTTGAGACAGACACTGCAGTTCCATCTGCTCTGCTAACCGACAAGCTGAAGTCGTAGACAGGGCTTGCTGTAGTCAGCTTCACTGTGCCATTAACAACTTGGTTGTTAATTAGACTATTCACTTCACCGTTCGGCACCTCAACAGCAGAGAAGCTGATTTTCGCCTCAAAAGCTTGAGCACCTGTTACAGCTCCCATGATCCCGGTCAGATCATCCTTCGTAAACGATACGGTCATGCCATCCATAACAAGCTTCAGGGTATTGTCACCCACAAGCTGAACGACATTGTTTGGGAACTGAACCGTATTCTTGCCGTCCGCTACAGTGACAGTAATCGTACCGGAAACCGCATTTTGCAGATCTGCACTTGTCAGAACCTGGGTAGTTGCAGGAACTGTCGGTTCAGATGGGGTTGGGTTGGTTACGACTGGCGGCTGTACCCGTTCCGCCACAACAACGGTTCTAGTCACCTCATCTGCTGCATTACCAGAAGCATCAGATACTTTGTAGTGGAAGGTATACGTGCCAGCGACTGATGTATCCAGCGTTGTGCCGTCATTGACGTTGTTCGTAATCGTCGTTACGATCTGGCCGGTAATATCCCCGTCTTGGTCGTCAGATGCCGTAGCCCCAGCGTCGGTATAGCTAGCTCCATTAGCCAGATTAACTGTAGCGTCACCAAGTAAAGTGATTACCGGCTTCACCGTATCCGGATCCTCGCTAACAACAACGTTTCTAGTCACTTCATTCGCTGCATTGCCAGCAGCATCACTCACGTTATAGTGGAAGGTGTAAGTACCGGCCACGGAAGTATCCAGCGTAGTTCCGTCATTCACGTCGTTAGTAATCGTCGTAACGATGCTTCCAGTAAGATCACCGTCCCAATCATCCGACGCAGTAGCGCCCGCATCGGTATATTCGGCGCCGATTGGCAGGTTAACGACCGCATCTCCGTTCAAGGAGATAACCGGTTTTACGGTATCTTTTGCTGCAATAACTCCCTCAGAAGCCGCAGTATCTTTCGCAAGTCCCTTCGACAATTGAACGGTAAAGCTGAAGCTGCCGTTCGTATCTTCGGTTACAGTCTGGAAGGCATCGAGCGTAATGCTATCGACGGAAGCGCCGGTTGCGCTCAAGCCATCCAAGCCTTGGATCGCATCCGCGAGCCATGCTTTCACTTCATCCTCCGAGTTTGCTTTCACCTTTTTGACCGTATAATTACCCGCTTCAATAATGCTCTTCGCAATCTCGAGAGCCTGCACATCCGCAGGATCCGCAACCCGTTTCGCAACACCCAGATAGCTGATTAATGCCGCCTGGTTGCCGGTATACGTGTTGTTGATGGAATAAGTGACCGTGCTATCGATAGGCAGGGTAAAATCAAAGGTCACCGTTGCGCCGTCAGGTCCAGCGATAAGACCGGTCCTTACTGGCAATGTGACGACATTGTTGTCGGCATCCTTATAGCTCAGGGTAATATCCATCGTCCGGTTTGTGTTATTCCACCAGTCTCTATGGAAGGAAGTAATGGTATAGTCGCCCGCGGTTAACGGAAGGACGTATCCGAGCGGGTTGTTTCTCGTATCCGAGCCGTAGACGCCGGTCTGGCTTTTATCCGTTGCAACAACAGCACCCGTAAGAGCCTTATACTTATAGTTTGCATCGGTAGGTGTATGTCCCCAGACAGTATCGCCGGTAGAAGGCTGGTCGGCTTTATCGTTAAGCAGGGCGTCACCTACAAGAGATTTGATGGCATTATACGGTGGCGTTGTTGTGTTGTCCGATACCCCTGGATCAAGGAAATAGACCAGGTTGTCAGGTACAACTTCGACCTGCACGGTAATGGACAGATTGTTGCCGCCGACAATTTCCCCGGTCACTTGTACGCTGGAGTATGGTGTGCTGAAGCGCTCCGGCGTGTTGTTCAGCCAATGAACCGTTGCATCCGCATCCGTTGTTCCGTCCGCCAGCGTTACTTTTACGGTATCTGGAAGTCCCGTAACGGCTTGCCCAGATCGGGTTGCGATAATGGTTGGGTACCTACCCGTAACGGCCACCGGTTGTGTCCGCAGCTTGAGGGCACCGGAAGCATCCTTCAAATTGTTCAAGGAAAGGTCTACCTTATATTGCGTAGCCGCTTCATCGGCCAGAACCGCTTGCGCAGCCTCTAAGGCCGCCGTAAAAGCTCCCCATTCCGTAGGCATGTAATCCGCTTCCGCGTATCCGGTAACCTCGGTAATGAAGTCGGCGAGAGCCACTTTGGACACCGTTCCGTACACCTCTCCCAAAATATCGATCGCATCGATGGAAAAGCTGCCGTCCTTCACGGAGACCTTCAGCGTATGAGGGCCGTAGCTTAAGCCTTCATAGGAATACGAGTCCGTCCGATTGACCGTAGCGGCAGGAATCGCAGCGTTTGTTCCTACAAGCTTATCGTCTACCGCAACATCTATGGTTGCCGCTCCGGTATCGCCTACGAGACGGAAGCCGGTACCCGTAAACGGCAGTTCAAAAGAAGTCGGATCCGTTGCATCGGCGGTTACGACAGCTTTCTCAATGGAAAGGTAATTGCCGCTGCCGGATGCTGCGGCGGTTTTGACGATTTTGACATTATGCACGCCTGGCGCAAGACCGCTGATTTGGTAGATAAGCTGGCTGCTGCTGTTGTTGGCGTAGGCTTTGCTTGTAACGACTCTTTTCGAAACGTCATGATTATAGCCCGTTCCAAAATCGTCCAAGTACACGTCCACCCGGACAACCGCGTTGGTGCCTTGCCCTTGGCCGTATACGGAGATGCCGGTTCCGTTAAAGGTGAGGGAGGCATAGCTGCCCGTCTCGCCGGCCCATGCATTGGTGCTGTTCGAGCTCCAGGCTGCGGTATTGCCTTCGTTCTTTACCATGTACCAACGGTTCAACGTATCTTCGGTCTTAGAGGTGCTGCTGAACATAATGCTTGTTCCGCTGGTGGAGATCGTCCGGTTTAGCCGATCGGCACCGCCGGACAAGCTATGCGACCACGGGAAGCTGCCTTCATGGTAAGTAACGCGGGAATCCAGATCATCGACCCGCTCCGCTACGTAAGGCACATAACCGTTAACCGCTTCAACCTTCAGGTTGTCAAAAACGGATTGCTGCAGACTCGTTTGAATGATCACCTGACCGGAGAGCGGAGCCCCGCTGGCCGTATCGTTGTATGTGGTTACAACCTCGCCGTCAAGGGACGCGGTGATGAACTGGCTGGCTCCTTTAATGGAGATACGATGCCATTTGGAAGCATCAAAACTTGTTAAAGTGCCGCTTGCAACCGTAGCGGTCAAGCGGATTAGGCGCCAAGTGCCATCCGCATAAATCCGGAATTTATAACCGGACTCCGAATCGGAGGTAGTGCCGTTCAGCTTATGGCGCATGCCGATCGCGACATAGTTGTCGCCGGAATGCGTAGCGTCCTGGTCCATCTTGAAGTCGATGGAAGTCTCATAGTTCGCCCAACGTTCATCGCCAAGCACCGTATACGAGAATGGCGTCGTTGCCCAAGTCCCCGGTTTGTTGCCGGAGTAGATCATCTGCTTCATGCCGTTAGAACCGTCCTGACCAATGCCCGGATACACCTCGAAGGCACCGCCTTGGTCGGCCGTATAACGAGGCGTGCCGCCGCGGCGCTCGATATAGCTGAGTCCTTTGCTGTCTGCCGGATAATCCGTATATTCAAAATCATCCTCGTACAGGACGGCCGGATTGCTTCCGTCAACGTCCAGCACGGATTGCTCCGGAATATCGTTATTGCGCGTGTATGGCGTGCGCGGATTGCCCGTATTCGGGTTCACCGTCGTGCTTGTCACGCTGACCATGGAATGCGGTTTGACCGTAAGGGTATACGAATAGACGTCTCCATTATCGGTCGAAGCAAGGTTAGCAAGCTGCTTGTACCAGTTGGCATCATAAGCCTGCCCGGCGTCGGCACCGCGTGTTTCCCAGACCTGGAGCGGGTTGCCGGCGTTTGCGATATTTTTCTTCACGTCGAATTGGTATTCGGCCACCCGGTCGCTGTCATTAACCATGACGACGGAGAAGTCCTTCTTATCCGGGCTGACAAAAGCAAGCCGATTATATTCCGCTCCGGCCGCATTGCCCTCCATCTCGCTGTTGCCGCGGCTGCCGATTACGCCAAGACTTGCGTTCGGAATATACATCCAGTCATTGGCGGCGAATTGCGTAAATTGCATCACGGTCTGGATACCCACGTCCGGGACGTAGTAGCCGGACCATGGATCTCTTGCGCCGATCAGCTCTTTGCTGCTGTAAGGAGCGCCGCTGTAGAAAGCGCCAATCGCGGGCTGGAACATGTAATGCGTCCGCTTGCCTTGCGTGTACATGCCGATGAAGCGGCCGGCCACGTCCAGCGCGCTGGCGACACCGCCGAATTTTTCATCGGAATTGGCACGGTACTTGGCGAACGTCTGAGGAGCAACGCCTTCGCTGTACCAGACCTCCTTCTGGTTCTGCTCGTTGACTTTCAGGTAGTCGGCGCTGGTCGCCATGTTATAGTGATAGGCCATCACATCCACGGCATTCATCAGATCCGGGTCCGCGAGCATGCGGGTCGGAATGTTGAGGGAAGTATTTTCGTCGGAAGCGATAATCTTGATCTTGTTGTAGTTAGGGAATTCCGCGTCGCCGCGCATGCGGTTTGCGAACCACTTGATGAAGTTCACGTTAGGAGTGCCGGTCTCGTTGCGGTCCGGGTTAATGTAATCGAGGTCGTAGCCGTAGGTGTTATGAATGGCGATCGCGGTATCTTTGTACCACTTGTACATTCTTTCGTAAGCTGCTATTGTAGCGGGTTGGGAAGGATCGGTATTGCCATCGCTCCAGGGCTGTACCCAGCCTGGTTGCGTCCAGCGGAGGATGCTGACTTTGATGTCGGGATTAATTGTTTTGGCATCGGCTGCAAATAGGTAACCGGCTCCGCGGCGGACATTGGCTTCTTCGTCGGCTGACCGCTTGGTGGCGGGCTCGGTACCGGAGGAGGTATTGGAGTCGTTGCCCATCTCGATTTTAATATCGTTGATGCCAGCTCCGGTGTTCGGATTGAATAACAGATTCATCATTTCCCAGTACTGGTCGGGATGCTCTTCCTTATAATCCAGCAGCAGGCGGGAGGTATTATTGGCGGACACAAGACCGTAGCCTTTAAACGTATTGGCAGGGTTCGTATCGGCGGCGTCGCCGTCGATGGTAACCACGGTTGGCGCAAATTCGGCGGCAGCAGCCGGGGCAGGGGAGATCAGTGGAATAGCGAGAACAAGCGCTAGAACAAATGAAAGGCTTTTTTGAAGCGGATTGCTTATCTTCATTACCTGCTCACTCCTTTGTGGACGATGGTCATGCTGCAAGTGTCTCGTCTAAGATGTGATGGTGAATGCGTATGCCAAGCAATGGCTCGCAGATGTTCCCCCTTCCGTATTCAATTACGCCGCTTTATTATAGAAAAGTTTGGAAGCGTATTCATCCAATTAATTTTACATGTAATGGAACTATCTTTACCTCTTGCGAAGGTGGCCCAAAAATAAAAAATACTTACATACAAGTTAAATTCAAGGGGGATAACCCTTTAATTTGATCCTTATTATGAAAGCGTTTTCCTTTTATAATCTTGTTCAGAAGGAGGTGGCCGCCAAGCTTAGCAGAGAGGGTCAGACACAATAACAATCTACTTCATAGAGAATCAGCGCGCAGAGATGATTCACGTTAAGTCGTAGGTACAATGTTGTGACAAGCCATATCAAAATCCCAGGAGGTAGATTATGTTTAAGTTGAAAAAGAAGGTTATGACAGCAGTACTGGCAGCATCCATGAGTATCGGTTTATTCGCGGCAACGGCAAATGCGGCAACAGACTACTGGCAGAACTGGACGGATGGCGGCGGAACGGTGAACGCGGTTAACGGTTCCGGCGGCAACTATAGCGTGAATTGGTCGAATACCGGCAATTTCGTGGTAGGTAAAGGCTGGACTACCGGCTCGGCATCCCGGGTAATCAACTATAACGCGGGCGTATGGGCGCCAAGCGGCAATGGCTATCTGACTCTTTATGGCTGGACTAGAAACTCCCTGATCGAATATTACGTGGTAGACAGCTGGGGTACATACCGGCCTACCGGTACTTATAAAGGGACGGTGAGCAGCGACGGCGGCACTTACGATATCTACACGGCTCAACGCGTCAACGCGCCATCCATTGATGGAACGGCTACCTTCACGCAATACTGGAGCGTCCGTCAATCGAAGAGAGCAACCGGCAGCAACGTCGCCATTACCTTCGCCAACCACGTTAACGCTTGGAAGAGCAAAGGCATGAACCTGGGCAGCAGCTGGTCCTACCAAGTCCTCGCGACGGAAGGCTATCAAAGCAGCGGCAGCTCGAACGTAACGGTGTGGTAATCTAATAAGTTACTAAGAGAGCCTGCTTGCTTTTTACCATAGGAAAAAAAGAGCCAAGGCCGGCCGGTCTCCCTGACGGCGGCCTTCTCTATTTCGAATGCTCAAAGGAGAATAACCGATGAGAAAGCTTTTAACCTGCTCTCTATTAGCGGCACTAGTTATGGTCAGCGCTTGCTCGGAGGAGTCGCAGCCGGACAAGAACGCGCAGAAAAAGCCTTCTCAAGACGCAGCCGTTCAGCCTGCCAAGTCGGAGGACAAGAAGGATGACGGCTTTGTACTGGTGAAAGGCGGAGCTTTTGCCAATACGAAATCCAGCTACCATGGGAAAGACATCAAGCTTCCGGACTTCTATATCGGCAAATACGAGGTCACGCAGGAAGAGTGGGTTAACGTGATGGGAAGCAACCCCTCCCAGTTCAGCGGCGCCAAGCTGCCGGTTGAGATGGTCAGCTGGTACGACGTGATTGAATATTGCAATGCGAGAAGCGCGAAGGAAGGGCTTAAGCCTTATTACAGCATAGACAAGAATACGAAGGACATGAATAACAAGAGCGAGCATGATCAACTCAAATGGACGGTTACGATCAACGAAGGGGCCAACGGCTACCGGCTGCCGACAGAGGCGGAATGGGAATATGCCGCAAGCGGCGGACAGCAGAGCAAGAGCTTTACCTACAGCGGAAGCAATAATGTGAACGAAGTCGCCTGGTATTGGAGAAACGCCGGGGACAAGTATCTTGAGGGAGACTGGACCTGGCCTGCGATAGAGAACAATCACGATACGACCAAAACGATTGGCATCAAGAAGCCTAACGAATTAGGCTTATACGATATGACGGGGAATGTACGGGAATGGTGCTGGGACTGGTACGTGGGGCAGGATGTACCGCAAGGTGCTATGCGAGTCGTCAAGGGCGGCGGCTGGATTGGAGATATCGGCAGCGCCGAATCAGCCTTCCGGGGCAAGTTCGAGCCTAACGGCTTTGGGCCGGATCAGGGCTTTCGATTGGTTCGCGGGGAGTAGACGGTGGCCACGCACACAAGTATTATTGTAAAAAGCACACCCTATCGGGAGCGAAGTTCGGGAAGAACAAGCGGCTGATAGGGTGTCTTTGTGTTATTGTATACCTATACAATAACTAGGAACGATGGTGACTATGAAAGTTCAGTTAGACAATTACACAATAGATGTGAACGTCCTCTATGGCGTCAGGAAGAAGCTGTATCTCCAGATGGATTCGATGGGGCATATTACGGTGAAGGCCCCTAACGATACAAGCGATGAAGTGATTCAGCAGGCCGTGAAGCAGCATGAAAAAGAAATCGTAAGCAGGCTGCAGGCCATTGCGAAAGCGCAGGCCACAGCGCCTAAGACCAGGGAGTATGAGGACGAAGGAAGATTCCTTCACCTAGGTAAATACTATTCTCTCCATGAATTGATCGAGACGGAAGGCTTAACGGAGGAGGAGCTGAGGCTGAATCTCCGGAAGTTTTATTTTGCCAGCTGCAAGAAGGTTGTAGCGGAGCGGATTAAGCCCTATCAGGAGAGGCTGAAAGTAAAGCCCAAGTCGATTGATATTGTCGAATCGGCGACCAAATGGGGCAGCTGCAGCTCCAGCAAAAAGCTGACCTTCAACTATCGCCTCGCGATGGCACCGGTTGAAGTCATCGATTATGTCATTATCCATGAGCTCTGCCATCTTACGCATATGAACCATGATCGTTCCTTCTGGCGCCTGGTCGGAAGCATCATGCCCGATTACAAGGACAAGGAAGCGTATCTGGCCCGTTACGGGCAGGCGATGACGCTGTAGTTGCCAGTTTTTATCTATAGACATGAATGTCGGGATGTAACAGTATAATAGTGGAGCGATCTGTTTAAAAAAGAGAGAGAGGAATCTCTCTCTTTTTTCATGTCGAATTTAGGAGAAATCCTAATTCTTTAGTGCTATAGTAAACCTATTGACATCCAATGATAGAAACGGAAAGCAAGGAGGTTTGAAGCCTTTGGAAAACAAACGTATATCCTGCGACTGGTCGTATAGCGAGATTGTTAATTATGGCATTCAGCAAAATCACGTACCGGTCGTAAGAAGTATAGAGCTACATAATCATACGGAAGAAGATCTTTCTAACTTTACGGTCCGGATTTCAGCCGAGCCGGATTTTGCTTACGAGTGGAGCAAAAGCTACAGCCTGCTGCCTGCCGGCCAATCGCTTAATCTCGGAACGGTTAACCTGCAGATGTCGGCGTCTTTTCTGGCGAATCTGTCCGAACGGTTGACCGGGACGCTTACCTTGCAGGTGCTTCAAGGAGACTCGGAAGTCTACCGCGAGCGCGGGACGATAGCCGTATTAGCCTTCGATGAATGGAGCGGGCTTGCCGTGCTGCCGGAGCTGACGGCGGCTTTTGTCATGCCGAATCATCATCATATTGCGCAGGTTGTCCGGGAGGCAGCGGATATTTTGGCCAAATGGACCGGAAGCTCCTCGTTCACCGCTTACCAGAGCAAGGACCCGAACAAGGTGCGCACGCAAGCGGCTGCCATTTACGCAGCTTTGCAGAACCGGAAAATCGCGTATAACGTGGCACCGCCAAGCTTTGAAGTCATTGGGCAGCGCGTTCGCTTGCCGGAGACGATCTTTACGCACCGCATGGGCAATTGTCTGGACCTGTCTCTTCTCTACACGGCTTGTCTGGAGGCAGTTGGGCTGCATCCGCTGCTCGTCTTTACCAAGGGACATGCGTTCTCCGGCTTATGGCTGGAGGAGGAGACCTTTGCGGAAAGCGTGCAGGATGATATTTCCGTCCTTACGAAGCGGATCGCTTCGGGCATGAACCAGATCTGCGTGGTGGAAGCGACGGCTTTCGTGGAAGGCGAGACGGCAAGCTTTGATCAAGCGGTTGGATTAGCGGAAAAACATCTCCAGGATCCCGACCAGTTCGACTGCGTGCTGGATATTCGAAGAGCCCGGTCTGCGGCGGTACGCCCGCTGCCGATTCGTACGGCTACGCCGGAAGGCTGGATTGTGGAGCCTCAAGCGGTAACACCCGGCGAGACGGATGCCGCTGCGCCTGGGCTGGTTGATGTTTTCGAAAAACCGCTCGAAGTGGAAGCTTTGTCGCAATCCCCTCGCCAGAAGTTATGGGAACGCAGGCTGCTGGATCTGACGCTCCGTAATTCGCTTCTTAACTTCCGTTTGTCTAAGTCGAGTATTCCGGTCATTACGGCTCAGTTAGGTGACTTGGAGGACGCGCTGGCAGACGGCGAGGAATTCCAACTGCTTGCCAAGCCTAACGACTGGCAGAACAACGGCCGGAATGCGGATTTGTACCAGAGCATTAATAACGATCACCCGCTCGCTCAGCTTCTGAGAGAGGAGTTCAACCGGAAGCGTCTGCGCGTCGATCTGGATGCGGTGGAGCTGGAGAGAAGAATGGTGCATTTGTATCGCTCGGCCAGAGTCTCCCTTGAGGAAAATGGGGCCAATACGCTGTATCTGGCGCTGGGCCTTCTGAAATGGTATGAGACTTCGGTCAGCGAGCTGCCTCGTTATGCGCCAATCGCTTTGATCCCGGTTGATATTATCCGGAAGTCCTCGCGGCAAGGTTATGTCATCCGGGCAAGAGACGAAGAGCCGCAGATGAACATTACGCTGCTGGAAATGCTGAAGCAGGATTACGGCATCGGCATTGACGGGTTGGACCCTCTGCCTCGCGACGAGAAGGGCATTGCCCTGAAGCAGGTATTCCATGTGTTCCGCCATGCGCTTATTCAGGTGCCAAGGTGGGATGTGGAGGAAACCGCCTACCTGGGCTTGTTCTCCTTTGGCCAATTCGTCATGTGGAATGATATCCGCACGCATGCCGATAAGCTTGCCCGGAACAAAATCGTGGCCAGCCTGATGGAGGGCCAGTTGAAATGGGAAGAGCAGCCGGAGGAGACAACTCCGCTTGATCTCGATCATCCAACCCGGTTATCGATTCCGATCAGCGCGGATTCCTCGCAGTTATCGGCGGTGCGTGCAGCGGCAGGCGGTCAAAGCTTTGTCCTTCATGGTCCTCCGGGAACGGGCAAATCGCAGACCATTACGAACATGATTGCTAATGCGCTGGCGCAAGGGAAGCGGGTCTTGTTCGTCGCGGAGAAAATGGCGGCCTTATCCGTCGTGCAGCGCCGTTTGGAGCAGATTGGGCTTGGTCCGTTTTGCCTGGAGCTGCATTCGAATAAGAGCACGAAAAAATCCGTCTTGGACCAATTAGCTGCTGCTATTGAAGCGAAAAAGATTCCTGCGCCCGATTCCTGGAGCAGCCAAGCGGACCGTCTGTTCCAGCTCAGGAACGAGCTGAACGGTTATGTATCGGCTCTTCACCGTAAATATCCTTTCGGCATGACCTTGTTCGAAGCAATAGCCGGGTACGAACAAGCGGGAGAGGCTCCTGCCGTTGTCCGTTTTGATGATTCGTCTATAGATGCCTTAACGCCTGAAAAGCTGATCCTCTGGAAGGATCTAGCGGCACGTCTGCAAATCGCGGGAGCGGATTGCGGGGATCCGCATCTTCATCCTTTGAGCGACGCCGAGCTTACCACCTATTCGCAAGCGATCAAATCGGAAGCGGATCAGGTGCTGAAGCGGTATATTCCACTGCTGGACCAGCTGCGTGAAGCCGTAAGCCAGGCTGTGGAACGTCTGAAGCTGAATGGGGCTGCGGATAATCTCAGCTACCAGCGTCTTCAGGTGCTGGTGTTGCTCTGCGAGCTGGCGAGCCGGGTTCCCGAGATCAAGCCTGCCTTCCTTCAAACTGCCGATGTCGAAGAGGCTGCAGCGCAGGTGAGGGCAACGGCCGAGCAAGGCAAGCGTAGAGATCAGCTCCGGACGAAGGTTTTCGCCAGATTCACCTCCGAAGTCACCACGCTGGACGCAAAATCGGTTTTAGCCGAATGGGATCGGACGGAGCTGCAATGGTTCCTGCCGAAGTGGTCGGGGCAAAAGCGTATTTTTAAACGACTAAAAGGTCTGGCAGCTAACGCCTCTTCCTTCTCTAAAGATCAGGTTAAGCCCGCTCTCGTGGAACTAACCGTCTGGCAGGAAGAAGAGTTGAAGCTGAAGACGATGAAAACAGCTGCAGCGCCTTATCTTGGTCAGGCATGGGCGGATGCGGAGGACGGCCAATGGGAGGAGCTTGCTGCTGCCTGCGATTGGGTAGAAAAGCTGCAAGCAACGCTTGTTCAATGGTCTGGCAGCCGGACTGCTGCCCAATCTTTGAGACAGCAAATGACGGATGTCCTTCTGGATGGCCGTCATGATCAGGCCCAGATTATCCTTCTGCAAGGAGTTGGAAGTCTTGATCAACGGATCAAGGCGGATGAGATGGAACTAGCCAGACTGCTGAGCATTTCTTTCGAGAAGCTGCGGGCATCGGAGACCGCAGGGGAGTGGCTGGTATATATCTCAGACAAAGCGAACCAATGGTCCGCTCATATCGAGCGGCTGCGCGAATGGACGACTTGGCGCAGAGTCCGTACGGAAGCGGTAGAAGCAGGCTTGTTGTCTCTTATTACGCCGTATGAGGAAGGCCAGGTCTCTAATGCCCAGCTGATTGCCGCCTATGAGAGAGGGCTGTACAAATCCATTGCCAACTACATGATTGCAAGGGATCAAAGCCTGCAGGCCTTCTCGGGCAAATTATTCGAGGATACGATTGAGCGGTTCAGAGCCGCGGACCAGCAGTATTTGAGCTTAACCCAGCAGGAGATTGCGGCACGTTTATCGGCCAAAATCCCGCAAATGACGGTGGAAGCCGCGCAAAGCTCCGAGGCGGGTATTTTGCAGAGAGCCATTCGCAGCGGGGGACGGAATCTCTCCATTCGCAAGCTGTTCGAGACGATCCCGAATCTTCTTCCAAGGCTGACGCCTTGCATGCTGATGAGCCCCATTTCGGTCGCGCAGTATTTGGATCCGAATGGTGCGAAGTTTGATTTGGTTATATTTGACGAAGCGTCCCAGGTACCGACGGCGCAGGCGGTTGGAGCGCTCGCGAGAGGGCATCAAGCCGTTATCGTAGGCGATCCGAAGCAGCTGCCGCCAACAAGCTTCTTCTCGAAGAACTCAAGCGAGGCGGATGAGGAAGAAGCGCTGCAGGATATGGAAAGCATCTTGGACGACTGCTTGGCGCTTGGCATGCCGGAGCGGCATCTCACCTGGCATTACCGAAGCCGGCATGAGAGCCTGATTGCCTTCAGCAATGCGCATTATTACGAGAACAAGCTGATGACCTTCCCGTCTCCGGATGAGCCGGTCTCCAGTGTGACCCTCATACCGATCGAAGGCTATTATGACCGCGGACGTTCGAAGCAGAACCGGGCGGAGGGTGAAGCGGTTGTGGCGGAAATGATTCGCAGAGTGAAGGATCCGGTCTTGCGCCAGCGCAGTATTGGGGTGGTAACGTTTAGCTCCGTGCAGCAGACCCTGATCGAGGATCTGCTCGAGGAAGCGATGAAGTTGGATCAGGAGCTGGATCTGTTATTTGCGAAGCTTCCGGAGCCCATCTTTGTGAAAAACCTGGAGAACGTGCAGGGCGATGAGCGGGATGTGATCCTGTTCTCCGTTGGGTACGGACCAGATGCAGCCGGCAAAGTGAATCTGAACTTTGGACCGCTGAACCGGCAGGGCGGCTGGCGCCGTCTGAACGTCGCCGTATCCCGTGCCAGATATGAGATGCTGGTCTACTCGACGTTAATGTCGCATCATTTGAACGCGAGCAGGATCAGCGCGCAAGGCGTTCTGGGCCTCAAAGCTTTCCTGGATTATGCGGAAAAAGGCCAGCGCGCGCTGCCGGCAAGCTCAACTGCCGAGCAAATTGCGCTGGTGTCCAATCTGCACCGCAGTCTAGCCGAAGAGCTGAAGGCTCTTGGTTATGAAACGGAGCAGCATGTAGGCGCGTCGGGCTACCGGATTGATCTCGGGGTACTTGATCCGGTGAATAAAGGGCAATATGTGCTTGGGATATTGCTTGACGGACCGATGTACCGGGATGCGGAGGCTGCCCGCGACCGGGATATTTTACGCGAGCAGGTGCTGGAGCAGCTTGGCTGGAACCTAGTTCGCGTATGGAGTCCGGAATGGTGGGAGAACAAGGGGAATGTAATCCGGCAGGTGGTCGGAGCTATTGAGCAAGCCAAGGAAAAAACGACTGTGGCAGTGCCAGTTGCTCCTCCTGAACCGGTTGTAACGATTCATTCGGCGACCGCTTCTTCTACTGCTGCGGATGCGTATGCTGAGGAAGCTTCGGAAGAACCCGCAGCGGTTGAAGCGCCGGGTAAGCAGGATTCATCGCTTTCGTATATCCCTTGCCAGCTTGAACCGGTTACACTTGGAACAGACCTCTTCTATTCTCCCGCATCGACGGAGCTGATCCTTGGACAGATCAGGCAGGTCATCCGCGAGGAAGGGCCAATCAGCCGCAGTCTGCTGGCAAAGCGGGTGCTGCAGGCATGGGGAATTACCCGTCTAGGAGCTAAGCTTGATCAGCGTCTCACCGACCTGATTGTACGGCTGAAGCCTGTGGAGACGATCTCCGATGGAGTTGTGTTCTACTGGCCGGAAGGCAGCGAACCGTCTGGTTACGACCGGTACAGGGTTGCAACCGAAGAAGCAAGACGGGCGGCGGAAGAGCTGCCTGCGGAGGAGGTTGCGGCAGCGGTGAAGGCTGTCCTTGCTGCGCAAATCAGCCTGCCGCAAGAGGATCTGATCAAGCAGGTCGTTAAATTGCTCAGCTACGCAAGATCAGGCAATGCGCTTGACCGGGTGATTCGAAATGGCATTCAGAAAGCCATTGAGCTGGATTACGTGCAAGCCGATGAGCAGGAACGGATTGTTTTGAAATAAGGGAAAAGGGAATGACCGCCTACTTCGCGTATGGCGGTCATTTCTTTTTTTCCAGAAAGTGCTTGCACATTCCTTTTCATTATGTCATATTGATATTATCAAAGTGATAATATGATTTACGGAGGAGGCCAGTACCTTGAACCTGAACGAAAACGAAACGAATTATTCCGCCGGCAACTACCGGACTCCCGATGGTGCGCCTACGGATATTGTTATTTTTACGATTACCTCGCAGGAGAAGGAGTCGGCAAAGAAAGCTCTTCCGAACAGGGAGCTTCAGGTGCTGCTGATTCGGCGGAAAGTATGGCCTTTTGCAGGTCAATGGGCTTTGCCTGGCGGGTTTACCCGCGAGACTGAGACGGTGGAGGAATGCGCGATTCGGGAGCTGAAGGAGGAAGCCGGTGTCGAGCGGGTGCACATGGAGTTTCTGAAGGTGTACAGCAAGCCGGGACGCGACCCGCGGGGCTGGATGATCAGTCATGCCTTCTGCGCGCTGGTGAATGAGCGATACCTACGAGACAGGCGGGCATCGGACGATGCGGAGGACGTGCAGCTTTTTCCGCTAAGCGAAGCGCTCGAGCTGGAGCTGGCTTTTGACCATCATGACATTATCCGTGACGCTTACCGGCGCATTCAGCAGCAGGTGGTGACCGAGCCAATTGCCAAGGAGTTTTTACCGGAGGAATTTACGATCGGGGAGCTATATCAGATCATTCAGACGGTTGTGCCGGCATTTGAAGAGAAGAATTTTATCCGCAAAGTGACCTCCACGCAAAGCCGCAAGGGTCTAATTGAAGAAGTCCGCCATGCGGACGGAAGCTTGAAGCAATCCAATCAGTATTCACAGCGTGCGGCGCAGCTGTACCGTTTTACCGGCTTTGTGCCGGAGCTTTCGATTTATAGTTAATGAGTGCTTACGAAGTATGAATCATAACAAGCGGTCCGAAATTGGCCATTTAGGTGACAATACATTTTAGGAGGAGATTAGCATGATGAAGCAAAATCTATCGATGCTGGGACTGCTTGCGGCGATTCTGGCGGTCGCTTATTTTACATCGTCGAGCGCTATCGAGATTGCGGCTACAACAACCGGGCTGGCGGCCGTATGGCTGACCGCGAAGGAGAAGATGTGGAACTGGCCGATCAGCTTGGTCAACGTAGCCTGCTTTTTCTATATGTTCCTGAACGTTAAGCTGTATGCGGATATGATGCTGCAGGTATTCTTTTTCGTGCTTAGTATTTACGGCTGGGCCGTATGGATGACCAAGCGCGAAGGGGCGGCCGTTCGGCCAACAAGAACCTGGACCCCGCGAATGGCTGCGCTGCTACTAGCGTTCCTGGTTGTGTTCACGGTGGCGTGGGGTTACATTCTTGAACGTTATACCGATGCCTCTATTCCTTATCTGGATGCTTTTATCGCTACCCTAAGCCTGGTCGCCCAGTTCCTGCTCTCGTACAAAATCCTGCAAAGCTGGTATTTCTGGATCGTCGTGGACGTTCTTTCGATTGGGATGTATTACTACAAGGAGCTGTACGCGACTTCGTTCTTATATGTTATTTTTCTCTGCATTGCGATTATGGGGCTTGTGGAGTGGAAGCGGGAATATGCGCGGAGAGCCTCAGCTATGCAGGCGCGGCAGGATGAGGTGAACACGTATGCCGGCTAAAAAAGTAGGACTGACGCTGGGCAAATTTGCTCCGTTTCACCGCGGACACCAGCATGTGGTGGAGACGGCGCTGCGCGAAGTCGACCATCTGATTGTCGTTATTTACGACAGCCCCGAGGTGACCCCTGTGCCGTTATCGATGCGGGCTCGCTGGATTCGCAAGCTGTATCCAACCGTGGAAGTGCTGGAAGCGTGGGACGGTCCTTCGGACAGCGGGGATACGCCCGAGATCAAGCGTATACAGGAGAATTATATCTTAGGGCTGCTAGGCGACAGGAAGGTTACGTATTTCTATTCCAGCGAATTCTACGGCGAGCATATGAGCGAAGCGCTTGGGGCGGTTAATCGTCAGGTCGACCCGCTGCGGGAGACGTTTCCCGTATCCGGGACCAAAGTGCGAGAGGGTTTGTTCGAAAATAAAAGCTTGGTGAATCCGATCGTTTACCGGGATCTTATTACGAACGCCGTATTCCTCGGAGCCCCTTCTACCGGCAAAACAACGCTTGCCGCCCGTTTGGCCGAAGAGCTGCAGACGGTTTGGATGCCGGAGTATGGCCGGGAATATTGGGAGGAGCATCAGATCGAGCGCCGCTTGACGCTGGAGCAGCTGGTCGAGATTGCGGTGGGCCATCTGGAACGTGAGGAGCGATTGCTGCTTGAAGCAAAGGATGTGCTGCTTGTCGATACGAATGCGATTACGACTTATATGTTTTCGCTCTATTATCATGGCGAAGCTCATCCCAAGCTGGAGGAACTGGCGGTCCGCTGCGCTTCGCGTTATGATCTTGTCTTCCTTTGCGAGGATGATATTCCGTATGACGATACGCCGGACCGCTCGGGTGAGGTGAACCGGTCTATTTTTCAGAAGCAGATTGTGGCGGATCTGATTGAGCGTAAAATTCCTTTTATTCCGCTTCGCGGCAGCCTGGAGGAGAGGGTGCAGCAGGTAAAAGCCGTTCTCGGGCGATACGAGAAATACAGAAATCCATATGAATGGACGGGGGTGTTACGATGATGAGAAACCGAATTCTGGGCGGTTTGTTTGGGGTTGCGGTTGGCGATGCTTTGGGCGGAACAACGGAGTTTATGAGCGAAGCGGAAATCCGGCGCAGGCACGGCTGGCTGGAGGAGATTGTTGGCGGAGGCGTCTGGCGGCTTGAAGCCGGAGAGATTACGGATGATACGGCGATGACGATTGCGGTAGCAAAAGGGATTTTGCGCAATCCGCAGGATCCGATTGAGGCGATCGGGGAGTATTTTATGGAGTGGAAGGCTACCCATCCGAAGGATATCGGCAATATTATCCGGACGGTGTTTGGTCTTTATGCCGGAAGCTGGCCGGAGGCGGCGAGGAAGGCAGGTATGTTGCTCGGCGGAAAAACGGCGGGGAACGGAACGTTGATGCGTTGTTTGCCTGTTGCTCTTGCTTATGGGGATGCGGCATTGATGGAAGAAGTAACGAGACGTCAGTCGGAGATGACGCATGAGGATCCGCTGGCGGCGGAAGCTTGTCTTATCTACAACCGGATAGCCGCTCGACTGCTGGAAGGGGAACAGCTGACTACGGCAATCCGCGCCGAAATAACCGGAACCCGTTATGAACGGCTGCTGAACGGCGTCGCGCCGGCATCTCCGCCGGATGGTTTTGTTGTTCACACGATGGAATGGGTTGTCCATCATCTGCTTGCGGCAGGGAGCTTCGGGGATGTAGTGCAGCGTGCGGCGAATAAAGGCGGCGACTCCGATACGATTGGCGCCATCGCAGGCGGACTGGCCGGTATCTACTGGGGATATGACGGGATCCCGTCCAAGTATACGGATAAAATCCTGCTGAGACACGAGCTCATAGAGCTGGGAGACTCACTTCTTGCATTGCGAGAAAGTGAAGGCTATAGGCGATAGAAACGACATGATAAAGGGGCTACCTGAAGTCATCTTAGATGACCTCGGGAGCCTCTTTTCATTTGAACAGGTCAGCTATTTGCAGCAGGTAGTAAGGGGGGACTCTCACCAGATTGGATTTCGTCCAGTAAAGTTACTCTTTTTTGTTTGCTGCTTCTACCTACGTTGGATTCATTCCACTAAATTTATGCTTTTGAGGTTAATTAGGTGGATATGGAGCCCAATTTGCTGTACGAAATCCAACGTAGGCACACGAACCCGGGTAGAATAGACTTTTACGCTGGAGTGAATCCAACGTAGGCCGCGTTGCTTCGCGGTCGAACGAGTGTTGATGGAAGGCTTAACGATGTGTCACATCGTCAAGCCTTCGGCTCGCGCCCGACTTCAGCCTCTTAACGATATGCCATATCGTTAAGAAATCCCGCTGGGCGTGAAAAAGGGCGAAACTGGCCGATTTCGCCGAGCTTAACGATGTGCGACATCGTTAAGCCGCCGTCAACAGCCCGATTCCGGCAGTTTAACGATATGCCATATCGTTAAGGAGTCCCACTGAGCTTGGAAAAGGGCGAAACTGGCCGATTTCGCCGACCTTAACGATGTGCGACATCGTTAAGCCAACGGCTCGACCCCCAATCCAGCCTCTTAACGATATGCCATATCGTTAAGGAGTCCCGCTGAGCATAAAAAAGGGCGAAACTGGCCAATTTCGCCGACCCTAACGATGTGCGACATCGTCAAGCCATCGGCTCGACCCCCAATCCAGCTCCTTAACGATACGCCGTATCGTTAAGGAATCCCGCTGTGCGGGAAGCTGGGGCAGTCCAGCCAGATCCGGCCAGTTGGCTGCCAGATCCGGCCGATCCGGCGGCCAACTGGCAGGAGCAAAAAGGAGCAACCACCGGTTGCTCCTTTTTGCTCCTCAAGCTTACTTCGACTTTTTCCAATACACGCCGGTAATATCGATAGTCACGAGCGGGTCCGTGATGTTATGGGCAGCGCGGAAATCATGCACGGCTGCGGCGCAATAGCCGATGGAGTAGTCGTCAATGATGACGTAGCCGCCGACGGATACTTTCGGATAGAGGTTGTTCAGCGCGTCCATGGTGGAGGAGTACATGTCGCCGTCGAGGCGGGCAATGGCGATTTTCTCCGTAGGCGCCGTAGGCAGCGTGTCCTTGAACCAGCCTTTCAGGAAGACAACGCTGTCGTCCAGCAAGTCATATTTTTTGAAATTACTCTGTACCTCCGGCAAGGAAACGCGCAAAAAGTCCTGCTCGTGGAATTTGGAGGTTGCGTCGATCGGATATTGCGGGTCCGGCTTTGGCAGCCCTTCGAAGGAATCGGCCACAAGCACCTTGCGGTTCCGTACGCCATGCGCTTTCAAATAGCCCGCCATAAAGATGCATGCTCCGCCGCGCCATACCCCGGTTTCAATAAAGTCTCCCTGAACGTTGTTGGCGATGACGTCATTCATCAGCATATGGAGGTTGTTCATCCGGATCCGGCCGATCATGCTATGCGCAATAATGGGCCAATCGAGGCCTTGAAGGCGGTTCTCCTTCGTGGCGCCGGGCTCATGCTCCAGCCAGATTTCAAATAGAATCGTTTTCTTCAATAATTCCAAATACATCTCAGCTGCTAGATTGGGCATAATCACAGTCCTTTTCATTCTTAGTGTTAAGGTATGAATATGAACCAAGCTTGGAATTGGATTGTGTGTAAGACTACTAGGGAGAAAAACCTGTACATCGCCCGTTTTTGATCATTGACATAAAATTTAATATAGCATTATAATATATCCATTATAACAAATGTTAATATGATAAAGGAGTTGTTTTCATGAGCGCAATTCGTCCTCCTGCAGTCCCTCTCGTAACGGTAGATCCTTATTTCAGTGTATGGTCCCAAGCGGACCGTCTTACGGATGACTTTACCCGCCATTGGACGGGACAACGGCATGCCATGACCGGCTTGATCCGAATTGACGGTATGGTCGAGCGATTTGCAGGGCTGGTAGAGCCTAACGCCGAGCGATATTACACGGAACCGCAGGCGATGGAGCAAAAGAGCGTAACCGTATCTCCGCTCAGCACCGTTTACACGTTCCAATCGGCAGGAATCGAATTGACGGTCCGCTTTACGTCTCCGCTGCTTCTGAATGACCTGGATGTGCTGTCGAGACCGGCTTCCTACGTAGCGTTCGAAGTACGCTCGACCGACGGCGGGGAGCATGACGTACAGATCTACTTCGACGTTACCGGCGAATGGTGCGTGGATCAATCCAAGCAAGCCGTTATCAGCAAGAAAGAGGAAACGGACGGCCTGATCTCGCTGCAGATCGCTCATGAGACGCAAGAGCCCGTGAACCGTTCCGGCGACGACCACCGCATTGACTGGGGTTACTTCTACCTGAACGCGGAGAAATCCGATCAATTGAGCGGCTACATAGCGCCTGCGCATATCCGCAAAAACTTTGTTCGCAACGAGAAATTGGCCGAATCTCCGGCACAGACGGAAGCGCAGATTGTTGCGGACGTTCAGCCGGTAATGGCGCTTGTCTACAACATTGGCAGCGTAGGCTCCGTAACGGAAAAACGCCTGGCCGTGCTCGCTTACGACGATGTGATCGCGATTGAATATTTCGGCGAGAAGCTGCAGGCTTACTGGAAACGAAACGGACAAAGCACGGAGGAAATGATCGCGGCCGCATTCTCGGAATACGAGAGCCTGCTCGAGCGCTGCGCTGCTTTCGATAAACAAATCATTGCCGAAGGCGAACAATCCGGCGGAAGCCGTTATGCGGATCTTCTCGCGTTATCCTACCGCCAGGCTATCGCTGCGCATAAGCTTGTCCTCGATACGGAAGGCGAGATTCTGTTCCTATCCAAGGAATGCTACAGCAACGGCTGTATGGCTACGGTTGACGTCAGCTATCCATCCGTACCGATGTTCCTGCTGTACGCACCGGAGCTGGTGGAAGGGATGATTCGTCCGATTCTGAAGTATGCGGAGAGCGATGCCTGGACCTTCGAATTCGCGCCGCATGATATCGGCCAATACCCGATCGGCAACGGCCAGGTATACAGCGAGAACCAGCGCGAGGGACAAATGCCGGTTGAGGAATGCGGCAACATGCTTTGCATGGCGGCATCCGTCGCTCTTGCCGGCGGCAACCGCGACTACCTG
This sequence comes from Paenibacillus glycanilyticus, assembly GCF_051200795.1. NCBI lineage: Bacteria > Bacillati > Bacillota > Bacilli > Caryophanales > Paenibacillaceae > Paenibacillus > Paenibacillus glycanilyticus. The sequence goes on along the minus strand of NZ_CP195155.1, from coordinate 5,027,028 downwards.
TTCAGCCATATCGATATTTTTGGCGAGTGGGCGGACTACTTGACCGAGTTCGGCCTTGATCCGGAAAACCAGCTGTGCACGGATGACTTTGCCGGCCACCTTGCGCGCAACGCGAACCTGTCCGTGAAGGCGGTTATGGGCGTAGCGAGCTATTCGATCCTGAAGAAGCTGCAAGGCGATGAAGAAACGGCAGGCCGTTACATGGCCAAGGCGAAGGAAATGGCCGTGCAATGGGAGCAGCTTGCGGCGGATGGCGACCATACGAAGCTGGCTTTTGGCTCGGAAGGCACGTGGAGCCTCAAGTACAACCTGATCTGGGATGTGCTGTTCGGCACCGAGCTGTTCTCCAAAGAGATGATTAACAAGGAGATCAGCTGGTATAAAAAAATGAGCAACGATTACGGCACGCCGCTCGACAACCGTGCCAACTATACGAAGAACGACTGGCTTGTCTGGTCGGCCGCGCTGTCGGATAACCAGGACGACTTCGAGGAGCTGGTCAGTCCGATCTGGGATATGCTGAACGAGACGGAAGACCGCGTACAGTTCTCCGACTGGACGGATACGGTTACCGCGCGTCAAATCGGCTTCCAGCACCGGACGGTCGTTGGCGGCATCTTCATGAAGGTGCTGAAGGACAAAGGCGTTATGAAGGCATTCGAAGCGGTTTCTTCCGTCAACGGAGGAAAGTAAATTTAAGATCCTGTGACGGACAGGGGCGCATGCGAAGTGCGCCCTTGTTTTTGCTCTACTGAAGAAAATAGACAATTGTTTAAATAACTATTTTGTTAATAAACCCGAATATGGTATATTTGTTATAACCTATGAATTGCGGTCCGGATAGGAGGATTACGCGTGAGTCAAGATAGAGAGCCTCTGTATATTAAAATACAGAATCATTTCAAAGATCTGATCATCTCCAGGGAGCTCGTAGAGGACGATAAAATCCCGACGGAAAAAGATCTGATGGACGAATTCGACGTTAGTCGGATTACGGTTGTGAATGCACTTGCTGAACTAGCGAAAGATGGTTGGATCTACAGGATTCCGGGAAGAGGCAGCTTCGTCAAAGGCATCCCGGAAAAGCAGATGGCAGTCAGCCCGATCAGCGAAACGCGCGGAGAGCAGTCGGAACCTAAAGTGAAAATCGGTCTCGTGTTCCCAGTGCTTGCCGATTATTTTGCCATTCGCTTAATAGCGGGGATAACGGACGGCCTTAAGGCCAAAGGTTATTCGCTTGTTATTATGCTGACCAACAACTCCAAGGAGAAAGAGAAGGAAGTTATCCGGGAGATGAAGAACACCGTTGACGGGCTTATTATTTTCCCTGTCGACGCCGAGGTGTATAACGAAGAGATTATCGCGCTCAAAATGCAGAACTACCCGTTTGTCCTGATTGACCGGTATCTGCCGGGCGTGGAGACAAACGTTGTCGCATCGGACAGCGCGTTCGCGACGATGCTGGCGGTTGACCATCTGTGGGAGCTGGGACACCGCAATATCGCGATTTGCTCCGATTCTCCGCTTATGACGGTATCGGTAGACGAACGGATCCAAGGCTATCAGGAAGCCATGAAACAAAAGGAAGCGTTGATTAACCCGTCGCTCATTCTGAATGATATCCATATTAACGGCGGCGGCATGAGTGCCGAGCATCCATTCTACCGCTTCGTGAAAAATCAGATGGCGACCGCTTATATCGCGCTTAACTGCTCGCTTGGCGTTCAGATCTTATCGATTGCCAAGGAGGTTGGCCTTCGCGTTCCGGAGGATATCTCCATCGTGACGTTTGATAACCCGACGCCGCTGCTCGAGGAGTTCAGTCTGCTGACGCATATCGACCAGTCGGAATATCAAATGGGAGCCGAAGCGGTGCAGCTGCTGCTTCAAGTCATCGAGAATAAAGGCAAGCAGCCGATTAAGTTCGAGAAGAAAATCTTGAAGCCAACCCTGATTGAACGCAAAACAACGGCAAAAGCGAAAGCATAAGCCGTCATACAGGCAAAACATACGAGAAAACCTAATTCCCTTGCATCATAAGGGGTTGGGTTTTCTTTTTTTTTATTTGACTAATTTGATATAACAAATATAATTAATTGCATAAGGGTTTTATAGCATTTGAGAAAGTCTAAAACAAGCAAGGAGGAAGATGATTATGAACGACAGGAAAGTTGTAAAAACCGCATCTTTGCATCTGCCAGTCCAAAACGCATCAACAAAGTCCTCTCTCAAAAAGTTTGCGGTCAGACACAAAGATGCATTAATCGCGACGGCCATCTTGAGTCCAATGATACTGTGGTGGCTTGTCTTGTCGGGGTTCCCGACGCTATTTGGCTTTTTCCTTGGATTTTTTGACTGGATCGGCATTGCGGCTAATCCGAAGTTTGTCTGGTTTGACAACTATGTTCGATTTTTCCACGATCCGCTTTACTACGAAGCCTTATGGAGATCGATCTGGCTTGGGGGACTTGTTACCGCGATTACCCTGATTGCCGGCTTTGGAGCAGCTCTGCTAATGAATATGCCGCTGTTCGGTAAAGGAATCTACCGGTCCATCTGGTACATTCCGGCGGTTACGTCAACGGTTGCGACTACGCAGATTTTTAATCTCCTTCTCGATACCAACAATGGCGTTATTAATAACTTTCTGAAATCAATCGGCAAGGAACCCATCGTATGGCAATATTCCGTTTTCTGGGGCGTGTTCTGGATCGTTGTCTACTCCGTATGGAAGGGCGTAGGGGGCGCGGCGCTGATCTGGCTGGCGGGCTTGCAGTCCGTTGACGTCTCCTTGTACGAAGCGGCGGAAATCGACGGAGCGGGACGCTGGGGCAAGCTTTGGAACGTGACACTGCCAGGCTTGAAGCCGATTGCAACCTACATTGTCATTACAAGCTTGATTGGCGCGATTCAGATTTACGAGCAGGTGCTGTTCATGACGGGCGGCGGTCCTTACGGGAAAACGGAAGTGCTTGTATTCCGCATCTACCGCGACGCGTTCTGGGATTTCAACCTCGGCATGGCGGGAGCATCCTCGCTTATTATGGCGGTTATCGTCTTTTTGGTTACCATCGCTTATTACCGCTGGTCGACGAATTCGGACAGAAGCACAACGATTAAGATCAAAGGGGTTAAAGGAGGTCCGAAAGCATGAAAGATTCCTTATCCAAAAAGCTGGCGTTTCAACTGAAGCCTGGCAATCTGTTTGCCCATCTGGTTTTGCTGGGTATCGGACTTGTCCTGTTATACCCTTTGGTCTTTATGATCCTGGCCGGCTTCTTCACGAAAGACGAGTTTACAAGCTCCATTATCGGGTTGTTACCGATTGCCAAAGCGCCAACCCTTCAGAACTTTTTAGTTCTGTTCTACGGCTCTGCCGATGCAGGCATACAGAAATATTTCATTAATTCCGGCTACCGCACGATTTACAACACCTTCTGGGCTCTTCTGACTTCTTTGCTGGCCGGGTACGTGTTCGCAAGGCTGCGTTTCAAAGGGAAGGATCAGCTGTTCCTTGTCCTGCTGGGGACGCAAATGATTCCGGGAACGATTGCCCTCATTCCGACTTATCTGGAATTTGCGCGCTTTCCATTTGCCGGGGGCAACCATATTTTCACCGGGGGCTCCGGGATTCTCGACACGTGGTGGGTGTACTTCATCGGCGGACCAAGCTTGAATATTATGGGGGCATTCCTCGTTAAGCAGTCCATTGAGAAAATACCGTTTGAGCTCGATGAAGCGGCAAAAGTGGACGGTGCGGGCACCATGCGCATTATCTTCCAAATCATGCTGCCGCTGCAGCTGCCGATTATGGCGTTTATCGCGATTACGACTGCGCTGGCTACCTGGAATGACTTTGCCACGCCGTTCTTCTATACCTCTTCGGATAAGCTGCAGACGCTGCCTGCCGCGATAACAAGACTGTCCTCGGCTGCCGCGAGCCCGGGAGCTATTCCGAACTGGCCGCTTATTATTACGCTTGGTCTAGGCATGACGATTCCCGCGCTGCTTATTTTCTTCTTCTTTCAGAAGTACATCGTGCAGGGTCTCGCCAATACAGGCATAAAAGGTTAAGGGAAAATATTTGTTATAACATATTGAATATAACAAATAGTCATGATATATTAATGCCAAGAAGTCAGTTATCCTAATCTGGAGGGGTTCCATGTGAAAAGTACAAAGATCACATCCTTGCTTGTAACTGCACTATTAACGGTTTCATTATCAGCTTGCGGCGGTAACAATAACGGCAATAATTCGGCAGCTACCAACTCGCCGCAAAATTCGGCTACACCGGCTGAATCCGCCTCTGCTTCACCGTCTCCGTCGGAAAGCACAGACACGGGAACGGGCAATCCGGTAACGATTACGGTTCTGAACGAAGGAGCCGTGGGGATCGGGGTTGGCAAGCTGGACGATCTGTTCGCGCCGAAAGAGAAGGAATTGAAAGGGAAAGGCATTGACGTTACTTATACGCCGGGCAACCCGGTAGCGGCATTCCCGCTTCATTACCAGAAAATTATCGCAGGCAAACTGCATGAGAAAAATATTAGCGTGAAAACCGAAGACTGGGGCTGGGGCGAGCCGCTGATCCAGAAAGAGACAGCAGGCTTCCTCGCTAAAAACGTTCCGGATATTATCGTAGGCGAAACGCAAATGCCTGGCTTCGCGCAGCAAGGGCTGCTCGAGCCGTTCCCGGACGATATGGCTGCGGATATCCGCGCAAATGTATCGCCTGCGGCATGGAAGCCAATGGAGTACGACGGCAAAATTTACGGTCTTGCTTCGCAGCCTGGCGTAAGCAGCCTGTATTGGAATAAGAAGCTGGTGAAAGAAGCCGGCATCGACCCGGAGAAGCCGATTACTTCCTGGCAAGAGCTGGCTGACAATGCGAAGAAAGTAACGGAAGCGGGCAAAGGCAAGTTCTATGGCGGCGGCGTTTACGCGGGTCCTAACTTCGGCGGATACCTGCGCTACGGCGCGCTGATCGGAATTAACGGCGGTTCTTATGCCGATGCGAACGGCCAGCCGACCTTCAACTCCGATGCAAACGTAGAGACGGTTAATTTGCTCCGCGAGCTGAATGCGGATCATCCGGCTGGACTGATGGTCAACAATACGGAAGGCACGTATTTCGATGCATGGAACAAAGGCCAGATTGCTTATCTGATCGACGGTCCTTGGCAAGTACAGCAGTGTAAAGACAATAAGCTGGAATGCGGCATGTCGCCAATTCCTCTGTCGCCTAACGGAGCGGCTGCTAACGTAACGATTGGCGCGGCTTTCCACTCGGTACCGAAGGACGCGAAGAACAAAGACGCGGCATTCGAGTATATCAAAGCGATGTACAGCAAGGAAATTCAGCAGCTGATTGCGGACTCCAACGTTCGTTCCCCGATTCTGAAGGAAATCGCTGAGGCACCTGATTACCAGCAAAAGCATCCGGAGATGTACCTGCATTACCAAGCGATGAACGGCAATGTCCAAGGTCTTCCTACCTTTGCGAAAGACAACTCCAAGGTATGGCAAGTATGGGGCGACGCAGTGGTGAAATCGCTGATGACCAAAGGCGACGTAAAAGCCATTCTGGACGACGCCCAAAAGAAAGCCGAACAAATCACCAAATAAAAATCTAAAAAGAGGACTTTCTTAACACGTCCTGTACGGCCCGAAGTGTTGATAACGTGGCTGAGCTCTAGGAGGAGAAGGTGTATGCTCTGGAGGAGCGTAAGCGTTCGCCTTTGCCTGAGGGAAATTTCATATAACAAATCTAATTCGATTTTTCCCTCAGGCAACAGCGGCCGGAAGAGGATACCCTTTTCCCCTAGTGCTAATAGCCAGTTAATCCAATCCTTCCGGCCACAGGACTGTTAATCAGTCCTCTTTTTTTCACAGGAGTGACTTTATGCCATACGAAACGAAACGAATCAAGCTGCAGAAAGCGAAGGATCTCCTTCCGCGCATACGCGAAGCGATCTACCAACCCGTCTCCGCGCTGAAAGTAACCGCCTGGGTAACGAAGGAGCCGGTGCCTTACGAGGAGCGGACCTCCGGAGAGCTTGTCGAGCTTACGCCCGGCGCGAAATGGGGCAACCTGTGGGATTGCGCCTGGTTCCGGTTTGAAGGGATTGTACCTGAAGCCGTTAGCGGGAAAAAAGCCGTCATGCTGATTGACGTCAACGGTGAGTTATGCCTCGTTGATAAAGAAGGCTCGCCAATGCAGGGGCTGACCAATATCAACTCCGAATTTGATTTCAGCCTTGGCCTGCCGGGCAAACGCGTCGTTGATCTTGGTTATGAAGCCGCTGGCCAGCAGATTGATCTGTGGGCGGATGCCGGCTGTAACGACCTATTCGGCAGATACCGCAGCGGCACGTTGAAGGAAGCCGATATCGCGATCTGTTACGAGGAAATCCGGCAGTTGTATTACGATTACGAGGTGCTTATCGAGCTTGCCGAGCATACGCCGGAGAACGGTGCGAGAAGAGAACGCTTGATTCAAAGTCTCTATGACGCGGCTCATAAGCTGCAAGTGATTGATGAAGAGACTGCTCGGCAGGCGAGAGAAATTCTGGCCAAGGAGCTTGCCAAAAAAGGCGGGGATCCCGTTGTGACGGTCAGCGCAATCGGCCATGCGCATATCGACCTTGCGTGGCTGTGGCCAATCCGCGAGACGATCCGGAAAGGCGCACGCACCTTCTCTACCGTGCTTACGAACATGGAGAAATATCCGGATTACGTATTTGGCGCAAGCCAGCCGCAGCTCTATCAATGGATGAAGGAGTATTATCCGAAGCTGTACGACCGGATTAAGGAGCGTATTCAGGAAGGGCGCTGGGAAGTACAAGGCGCGATGTGGGTTGAGCCGGATACGAATATTTCCGGCGGCGAAGCATTGGTTCGCCAGATCCTGTACGGCAAACGGTTCTTCCAGCAGGAATTCGGCCAGGAGATGAAGGTGCTGTGGCTGCCGGACGTATTTGGCTATGCGGCTAGCTTGCCTCAGCTGCTCAGAAAGTCGGGCGTCGATTATATGATGACCCAGAAACTGTCGTGGAACGTGTACAACACGCATCCGCATCACAGCTTTGAATGGGAGGGTATTGACGGAAGCAAGGTGCTGGCGCATCTTCCGCCGGAGGATACGTACAACAGCCCGGGCGCGCCAAGATCGCTCGCCAAGATTGAGAACAGCTATCTCGACCGCAACGTATCCGAGCATGCCTTGATGCTGTTCGGGATCGGCGACGGCGGCGGGGGACCGGGCGAGGAGCATCTGGAACGGCTGTCGCGCGAACATAATCTTCTTGGACTGCCGCCGGTTGTTCAAGAGTCTTCCTTGTCTTTCTTCCATAAGCTTGAGGAGGAGAGAGCGCGCTTCCAGACGTACCGCGGAGAGCTGTACCTGGAGAAGCATCAAGGTACGCTGACCTCGCAGGCCCGGAACAAATGGTATAACCGCAAGATGGAGAAATCGCTCCGCGAGCTTGAATTTGCGGCCTCCCTATTGCTCGCAATGGGTGAGAATGCGTACCCGTCCGAGGAGCTTGAAGGGATCTGGAAGGAAACGCTGCTCTATCAGTTCCATGATATTTTGCCGGGCTCTTCGATTACTCGCGTCTTTGAAGAATCGCTGGAGCGTTATGCCGCGATGCATGGCCGCACGCAGGAGCTAATTGCGCAAACCTATGCCAGAGTGGCGGAGCTCGCGGGAGCCCGTGAAGGTCAGGCGGTTGTCTTTAACTCTTTGCCGTGGGAACGCGAAGAGGTTGTAGAGCATAAGGGCAGCCGTTACGCCGTGAAAGTGCCGGCAATGGGCTTTGCGTCTCTTGCGGAGGCGGAGCTTCGCCAAGAGCAGACGGAGCAATCCGGGCTTCGCGCAGGCGAGCAGCTTCTTGAGAACAAGAATCTGCGCATTCGCTTTGGACAGGACGGAAGCATCGAGTCGTTGTACGACAAAGCAGCAGGCCGGGAAGCGATTATGCCGGGCCAGAAGGCCAACGTGCTGACCGTGTATCACGACAGAGGCGATGCCTGGGATTTCCCTCGGGATTACCGGGAGACGGTGGCTGGCCTCATGAAGCTGGAAGAAAGCTCCTTCTCGGTTGAGCAAGGCCAAGCGGTGCTGGAGCAGCATTATCGGTTCGGCGAATCCACGCTGGTACAGCGGATTGTGCTGGATGAAGAAGCAACCACCGTAAGATTTGAATCCAAGGCGGATTGGAAGGAATCGGAGAAGATGCTTCGCGTCTCCTTCCCGGTTCAGGTCATGTCCGACCATGTGAACTGCGAGATTCAATTTGGTTATTTGAAGCGTCCGACAACAAGGAACACGATGATCGAATTTGTCCGCGATGAAATATGCGCGCATCAATATATCGACCTGTCGCAGCCGGACTACGGCGTAGCTCTGCTCAGCGACAGCAAATACGGCTACAGCGCGGAACGGAACGTGCTGGACATTAATTTGCTCCGCAGTCCAAGCTATCCGGATCCGGTGGCAGACCGCGCGGAACATCAATTCGTCTATGCGGTTTATCCGCACCGCGGAGATTTTATCCAGGCAGAGGTGTACCGCAAAGGGTATGAGCTGAATACGCCGCTGACGGTTGCCGAGCCTTCTCAAGCTTCTTCGGCAGCAGGACGCACGGCTTCCTTTGCCTCTCTTGTTCAAGTGAATCATCCGCATGTCATGATTGAAGCGGTGAAAAAAGCCGAGGATTCGGATGATCTCATTATCCGTCTGTACGAGGTGTCCGGAACGTTTGCCGAAACATCGGTTGGTTTCGGTATTCCGGTCTCGCTCGTCGAGGAAGTGGATCTGATGGAAAATACGATCGGAGAGGGTGGGGCGAAGCTGTCGTTCCAACCATTCGAGATCAAGTCGCTTCGCGTGAAGCTCTAGTCATGGTTAGGTCAATCAGGAGGGAAGGCGTAACGGCTCCCTCCTGTTTTATTTTCGGCTAATAGGCGAATGGATAGAGGAGGATGTTGCAGTCATGATCAGAAAGAATAGGCAGGAAGAGTTAACGGGCTTTCAGGAGGGTGGACCCTATCATCCGTCCTATGATTTGCAGACAGACTTCGTTATGGTCTATGGCATCCAAGGGGATTTTCAGGAACGGATCCGGACATGGAAGGAAAAAGGCTATGTGGTTCATCTCATGACGGGCGTATCCTGGGGCGGTTATCAGGACTATCTGAACGGTAAAGTCGACGGCCGGACGCATTGGGACGAAGCGCAGAAAAACCGAAAATACGAAAATATCATTCACGGCACCTCCGAGGATATTCCTTATATGGTACCTACAATTGCTTACGCCGATTTTCTGACCGAACGGATCCGAATCGCCGTAGACGCCGGCGTAGAGGCGATTCATTTGGAGGAGCCGGAATTCTGGGTGGAGGGCGGTTATTCGGATGCGTTCAAGCGCGAATGGGAGATCTATTACCGCGAGCCTTGGCAGGCTCCGCATGCTTCTGTAGATGCGCAGTACCGCGCTTCGAAGCTGAAGGCTTACCTATATACCCGCACGCTTGACCGGATTTGCAGTACCCTCAAGGAATATGCGATGCAGAAGTACGGCCGCCGGATTCGCTTTTACGTGCCGACGCATAGCCTGATCAACTATACGCAATGGCGGATCGTCAGCCCGGAATCCAAGCTGCTTGAGCTGCCGGGTGTGGACGGCTATATCGCGCAGGTATGGACGGGTACGGCGCAAACGCCAAATGTGTACAACGGCGTCCGCAAGGAGCGCACGTTTGAGACGGCCTATCTGGAATACGGCATTATGCAGGAGCTTGTCAGAGGCACCGACCGCAGAATGTGGTTCCTGCATGACCCGATTGCCGACGACCCGAAGCATACGTGGAAGGACTACCGCAGCAATTATATCCGCACGCTGGTCGCGTCCCTGCTGCATCCGCATGTAAGCCGTTACGAGGTATGCCCTTGGCCGAGAAGAATTTATCAAGGGCAATACCCAAGAGAAGGCGGGAACGGCAAGGAAAGAATTCCGGCCGCTTACGCAACGGAGCTGCAAACGGTGTTAAACGTGCTCGGCACCATGGATGGGCTCGATGCGGAATGGCTGACGGACAGCCTGCAGGTAGGTCTGCTGCTCGCCGATTCGGCGATGTATCAGCGTAATCACCCGGATTGGAGCGAAGAAGCTACTTCCTTCAAATACGATGGCACGGAGGTTGCTTCGGCGCTTGGCAGCGAGTTTATGGAGCTGCTGGACTGGTCACCGTTTTATGGCCTTGCGCTGCCGCTCCTCAAGCATGGCGCAGCCGTCCGTCCGGTTCAGCTCGACAATGCGGGAAGATTCCCGGGGTATCTGGACGATTACCGCGTCCTGGTGCTCAGCTATGAATATATGAAGCCGGAATCGTCCGGACTGCACAATGCGCTGGCGGAATGGGTGAAGGAAGGCGGCACGTTGGTCTACGTCGGAGACGGCAGCGACGACTTCCATACCGTCCGCGAATGGTGGAATCAGGGCAGCAAGAGGTTCGCTTCGCCAATGGAGCATCTATTCGCCAGTCTGGGCTTGGAAACGTCGCTGGCTCCGGGAGAATATGCCGTGGGCAAAGGCTGCCTGGCCTACCTGCCTCTGCATCCGTCGCAATGCGCGATCCTGCCTGAAGCGGGCGAGCAGCTGAGACAGACGGTAGCCTCTGCTATTGCAACAGCAGAGAGCTCTCTTCGCTGGGAGAAAAAGAACGGCATGGCGCTGTGCAGAGGCCCTTACATTATTGCAGCCGTGCTGGATGAGTCCGTGAGCGAAGAGCCTTATAAAATCTACGGCAAGCTGGTCGATCTGCTGGACGCGAACCTTCCCGTTGTGGATGAGGTTACGGTTAACGAAGGCGAGCAAGCGCTGCTCTATGACCTGAGCAAAGCGGGAGGCGGCGTACAGCTGATCGCGGCAGCTTCCCGTATCGACCGTATAGAAGAGAGTGATGACGGTTTTAGCTTTAAGGCTTACGGACCTGAAGGCATTCAGGCTGCCGCCAGATTCCAATGCCCGCGCAAGCCTAAAACCGTAGCTTTTAGCGCGACAGGGACCTCCATTCGGATGCCGCTGGCGTTCAAGTGGGACGAAGGCAGCTCGACGGTGCTTTTCCGTTACGAGAATGACCCGGCCGGCGTGTCGGTAAAGGTGATTTGGTAACGGGCTATTTTCAAGGGGGAGGAAAATCGAGTGAAGGGCAAAGGTAAAATCATTAGCATTTCCCTGGCGGTTATCCTCGTCGCTGCCGTATCCTCGTATCTGGCATGGCCGGAGAAGAAGGAAGGGGTCAGCTGGCCAAGCAAGCAGGCTTTGCCGACTTTTCAGGCCCCGGCCGAAACACTTGATCTCATCTATACGACAGACAGCTATTACTATCAGGCCGAGAACGAAGCGTTTGGGCATGACACGGGCAAAGCGGACGGAGACGGCTGGTTGGCGGAAGCGGGAAGCGACGCTGCCGGCAAGGCGATGTTGGACGTAACGGGACGCAAGGAAATACCGGCGGGAGAAATAAAGGCCGCGTTTAATATGCAGGTCGACAATTTTGCCGATGAGGATGGCGTTGTCGCCACGCTTGAGGTTCGGGACCAGACGGCGGATGCCGTTCTTGCCTCGATGGAAGTCCGCAACTGGGATTTCCGGCTGCCGAATGCGTCGCAAAGCTTTGAGCTTTCTTATAACGCGCCGGGAGAAGGGCATGAGCTGGAGTTCAAGGTGTTATGGACCGGCAAATCCACGCTGAAGCTGTTTGATGTTGGCGTGTTCTGGCCGCTCCGCAAAGACGAGAACTTATTGTTCACCTCTTTGAAGGGTGTCGTGAATCAGACGAAGCCTCGCATTTATTCGTATACGGACAATGTCCGGGGCTCTACCGGTACCGCCCTGCTGGATGACTTGGGGCTGAAATATGCCGAGGTGAAGGATAACTGGGAGCTGCTGAACAAATACCGGTCCGAGCTGAAGGGGCTCATCGTCTACGATGATCAGCAGCCGGATACGATTAATCTGGCAACTACGATTGCGGGATTAAAAAACGCCATTGTCGCTTCGCCATCCCTCGTGGATAAGCTGACAGGCGCGCCGTATAATCTGCCAATCCTGGAGGACCTGCGCGGTAAATTCAGCTCCAAGCTGGAGGTCTACGGTTATTTGTATGACCACTATTGGAAGCAGACGACGCATAAAGCGATTGTTGGCCTGGACCCGGGCATCCAATCCTATCTTCGCGACTATGCAATGGGAATGGACGCCGCGGTGGTCTGGCTGAATCCGGCGGATGAGGGCGAGTCGGCGCTGTTGGATAAGTTCCTGCAGGATATGCCTTACGGGACGGGACTCTATCTCGGCTGGTGGCCGGATGAAGGGATGGGCGTCAAGAAGACGTCGGATTACGGACTGGCGACGGTTGCCAGCGATTTCTCCTCGAACCTTAGCGTGCTCAGCGGTACTTCGCGGTCGATAACGATGCCGAAGGCGCCGGTGAAGCCGAAGATCGAGAATAAAGTGTATGTCTCGTTTATATTGAGTGACGGCGACAACCTGCAGTACATGGAGCATGCCTTCTGGAACGTGTGGAATACGCCGAACCGCGGAGAGGTGCCGCTTGGCTGGACGATCTCGCCGCTGATGGTCGATACGATGCCGGGCCTGCTCGATTATTTGTACAAAAACGCTACGCCTAACGATGCTTTTGTTTCCGGTCCGTCCGGCGTGGGTTACACGTACCCGAACTTCTGGGAGAAGGAAGACGGACTCGACCGCTTTATCGAGCGTACGAACGATTACATGCAGCAAGCGGGTCTAAACGTTCTGACGGTGTGGAATTACGTGAAGGGCGAGATTAAGCCGGAGGTAGCCGAAAAGCTCGCCAAGCATGCTCCGTCGCTGCTCGGATTTACTTCGCAGTTCGGTACCGGCACGATCGGGGTTTACGGCAACTCGATGCCGGGCCAGGAGTTAAACGTGGCCTACGGCAGCGCGGAGAGCGACCTGACAAGCGGCATTGCCGACGGTGTCGAGAAATGGGACGGCAAGTCGCCATCCTTCGTCTCCATACAGGCCAACCCTTGGCAGGTCAGCTATCAGAACTTTATCAACGCTATGAATCTATACAAAGATAACGCTGACGTTGTATTTGTCCGTCCGGATGTCTACTTCCAGCTGATGAGGGAGAGCAAGGGCCTTCCGGTGACGCCTTAAAAATATCGATAGAGACAGTCAAGCATCTGTTAGACGAGATGCTTGGCTGTTTTTTTATACGGATGTTAAGGAGGATTGATGGTGAGGGGGAATAGGTCTAATGCTACCCTTGCTGAAAACGCTTTCGCTTGATAGACTGAACATATCTTTCCGGGCAGGAGGAGAGGCTTACTGAAGCTATCGATTAAGACCCAGCTGATCATCAGCTTTTTCGTCGTTATGATCCCCGGCGTGCTGTTCTTCATCGGCAATAACCTATACGCCAAAAACGTCGTCCGCGACAAGGTAACCGAGACCTACCGGAATACGCTGGATATCTTCGCCGACCATACGGACCGGACGCTGAACGACATTACGAACTATTTAAACAAGCTTGGCGTCTACGATACCGACGTCGGAGTGCTCAATTCCTTCCCTCCGGGCAGCGACAACTACGTCCTGACCAAGATTCGCATCCAGCTTAAAATCAACCGCGACATTGGCTTATACAATATGATCGACACCATTTTTCTCTTTAACTCCAACGAACTCATCCTGAGCACCAGCTCCCAGAATCAGTACGGCATCCTCAAGAACGTCTTAAATGATAACGTCCGGCGCATCGTGGACGAGAGCACGCCGGGCCGCTGGCTGCTGTGGTACGACCGGAGAATCGAGGGCGGCAATTTTCTCGTGCAGGTAAGCGAGGTCCCTGATACCGGACTGTACGTCGGCGCGATTATCCGCATGTCGGAGATTGCCAATCAGCTGTCGATCCAATGGTCGCACGGCGATATCGGAGAAGCCGCCATCTACCGCTCGGACGGCACCCGTCTAGGCGGGCAGGGAACGGACAGCCATGTGCAATTGAATCGGACAGACCTGATTCGCGAGAACGCGCCGTACCGGTTCGTGAAAGACGGGGAGACCGGCAAACGGTATCTCATGATGAACCGGCCCAGCGAGGTGGCCGATATGACAACCAGCATTCTAATTCCCGAGAGTTATATTTTGCAAGGCCTTCCCTATTTCCAATTGCTGACGTATGCGATGGCGGTTGGCGTCATCTTCATCTTCTCCCTATACCTCTTCTTCATAAGGCGCACGCTGTTCAAGCCGCTGCAGCAGCTGATCAGCGGCATGAAGAAAATTTCGCTCGGTATGCTCAACGTTCGGCTGCAGACGAACAACACGCTGGAGTTCGTCTTCCTCGCGAACACCTTCAACAATATGGCGGAGCAGATCAAGAGCCTTCGAATCGGGATGTACGAGGAGCAGCTAAAGGCTCAGAAGATCGAGCTGAAGCAGCTGCAGGCGCAGATCAACCCTCATTTCTATATGAACAGCCTGAACATCATCTATAATTTCGCGGCATTGAAGGATACCGATTCGGTGAAAAAGATGGCGCTCCATCTGGGCGATTATTTCCGCTTCATCATGCGGGCCAACCGGGAGCTGATCACTCTTGAGGAGGAGCTGAAGCATATCGCGAACTATCTCGAGATCCAGAAGTTCCGTTTCCCGCACAAGCTTGGCAGCGTATACGACATTCCGGGCTGCATGAAGGGCAGTCTGATGCCTGCCCTGTCGATCCAGCCGTTCGTGGAAAATGCAATCATCCACGGCTTCGTCAATCATCGCAAGCCTTTTGAGATCAGGATCCGCGGCGAGCTGCTCGAGGAGGAGGGGGCGTTTATGCAAATTACCGTGGAGGATAACGGCGGCGGCTTTCCCGAGGAGGTGCTGCGGCGGCTGAACGAGGGACAGGGTCTCCCTTCCGCGGATTCGAGCCGGCTCGGCATTGCCAACGTCATCCAGCGGCTCAAGCTGCGGTACGACGGTGCCGCGCGTGTCGATTTCCGAAATACAGACGAAGGCGGGGCGGCCGTCACGATCAGACTGCCGGTATCGACAGAGCCCGAGCTTCCGGAACCGAAAGGAGAATGACGATGTACAACCTGCTTGTAGTGGACGACGAGGATATAGCCATCCGCGGTATTGTCGAGGGGATCGATTGGTCATCCCTCCCCTTGGCGAATATTTTTACCGCATACGATGCCGAGGAGGCGCGGCAGGTGTTCAAGGGGCACCCCATTCACGTCCTGATCTCCGACATCGACATCCCGCAGGAGAACGGCATCACTCTGCTCGCCTGGGTCAACGAGACTTCGCCTCAAACGGAGACCATTTTCCTGACCGGCCACGCCAATTTCAATTTCGCTCAGCAGGCCGTCCAGCTCGGCAGCTTCGACTATCTGCTCAAGCCGGTCGATCATGACGTGCTGAAGAGCTGCGTGGAGAAAGCCGTCGAAGCAGTTCGCAGGCGCGAGCAGGAGGAGGCGTATCTCAAGACGTATGCCTACTATTTCGACCAGTGGAACCGCCAGCTTCCGCTGCTCGTCGAGCGCCTGTGGCAGGACGTTCTGGGACTGCGCATCCCAGCCTCGGCGGACAAGCTAGAGCCGCTGTTCGAGCTGTACGGCATTCCGCTTGATATCGGCAAGCGCGTACAGCCGCTCTTGATCAGCGTGGAGCAGTGGACGCAGGATTGGAACGCGCGCGACGAAGAAATTATGACCTACGCGCTGAAGAACGCCGCGGCGGACATTATACTGAAAGACCGCTCCGGCCATGTTATTCAAGACGCAGGCGGCATACTCTTCGCCCTCCTCTACGAGCCGTCGGGGGAAGACGAGAGTACCCTTGAGGAGCGGTGCGCGGAATATATCCGCAAATGCTCGGAATACCTGTACGCCGTCGTCTCCTGTTACATTGGCGAGGCAGCTCCCGTCGCCTCGCTGCGGTTCGGGGCTCAGAGTCTCGGCGAGCTGGAGCGCTCCAATGTCTGCCAGACCGGCCGGGTATTCCGTCTATCCGACTATAAGCGGGAGAAGAAGTCCATTACCGCCCAGCCGAATTTTCAGGAATGGTCGGCGCTCATCGAGCAGGGCAAGACATGCGAGCTGAAGCGCCACATCGAGGATTTGTTCGACCACCTCAAGTATGGCCAGGTCGACCATGCCTATATGGTCAGCTACTATTTCGGGCTTGTCCACACGGTCTTTCAGGTGCTGCAGCGGCGCTCCGTACCCGCGGAAACGGTGTATGCGGAAGAGGAGTGGCACAGCGGCGAGAACGCGATGAAGTCGCTCGGCGCGATGAAGGCATGGACGATCCAGTTTGCCGCCAAAGCATCGGACTGCCTGATTAAACAGGGAAAGGACGTGTCCAATACGATCGCCAAGGTACAGACATACATCGAGGAGAACCTGCAGCATGACCTGAACCGGGAGGAGATCGCGAGGCATGTCTATTTGAACCCCGCCTATCTGTCGCGGCTGTTCCGCAAAGAGACGGGAAAGTCGCTTACCGACTACATGGTTGATCGGCGCATGCTAAGATCCATATCCGAGCTCAAGCTGACGAACCATAAAATCAGCGATATCGCGATATCCGTTGGATATGCGAGCTTCTCCCACTTCTCCAAGCAGTTCAAGCGTTCGACGGGAATGACGCCGCAAGATTACCGCAAGAAATACCAGAATGTTCGGTAAAAATGTCACCGGAGCAATAAGGTGGTAACGACGCCGCTAGAGTGCGGTGTCTTTTTTTGTGTACGATTATAGCCATAGTCGATAGACAAGGAGGACCTAACATGGCCAATGCGGAAGCGGCTCCGCTGCAAGCGACGGGAGCCAAGACGCGGAAAGGGACGCGGAAAAGGACGCTCACCTACCTGATCCGAAACTATTGGATGTTCTATTTGATGCTGCTTCCCGGGGTGCTGCTGCTCATTTTCAACAATTACATCCCCATGCTCGGTATTGTAATCGCATTCAAGTCGGTCCGGTTCGATATCGGTATTCTGAACAGTCCCTGGGCGGGCCTTACCAACTTCAAATTTCTGTTTCAATCCAGCGATTCGTACATCATCATCCGCAACACACTGCTGTACAATTCAGCGTTCATCGTGCTTAATCTGATTTTCCCGCTGGCTTTCGCCCTTATGTTGAACGAGATGAAGAACCGTTTCCTGTCCAAGCTGCATCAGACGATCATGTTCCTGCCGTACTTCCTCTCGATGACGGTCATCGCTTACCTGGTATACGGCTTCATGAGCGATGAGCACGGCTATCTGAATGGCACGCTTCTGCCTGCCCTCGGTCTCGACTCGGTCCGCTGGTACTTCACGAAGGAGGTATGGCCGTTCGTCCTGCCGCTCATCAATACATGGAAGAGCATGGGCTACTATACGGTCGTTTATATGGCGGCGATTATCGGCATCGATGACGAATATTACGAGGCGGCGACGATCGACGGAGCCAGCAAATGGCAGCAAATGACGAGTATTACTATCCCTCTCATTATGCCGGTTATCACCATCATGACCCTGCTGCAAATCGGCCGGATATTCAACGCAGACTTCGGACTGTTCTTCCAGGTTCCGCGGGAATCCGGCACGTTGTTCCCCGTGACGAACGTCATCGACACCTACGTCTACCGTACGTTCCTCACCGTCGGCGACATCGGCCTCTCGTCTGCCGCCGGGCTTTTTCAATCCGTTGTAGGCTTCACGCTCGTCTTTCTATCCAACTGGGTCGTTCGCCGTATCAACAGCGACAACGCCTTATTCTAGGAGGGAACCGGATGGCTGCCATCTCCGACAAAAACACTGCGGGCTCGAATCCGAAAAACCGGTTGTCCGCCGCAGCTTCAAGCGGCATCAATATCTTCTTCATCCTCTATTCCGCCCTGTGCGTCATCCCGCTGCTGCTGCTGCTTTCCGTATCGTTTTCCGACGAGAAATCCGTCCTGACGCACGGCTACCGATTCATCCCGGAGAAGTTCAATCTGGCCGCCTATGCCTTCCTTTACAAGGACATCGGACAGATCGCGTATTCCTACGGAATCTCTATTACGGTTACGATCGTCGGCACGGTGCTCAGCATGCTGATCATCGCGCTTTACGCCTATCCGATATCGCGCAGCCAATTTCCGCACGCCCGATTCTTCACCTTCTTCGTCTTCTTTACGATGCTCTTCTCCGGGGGGCTTGTTCCCTGGTATCTCGTCTACGTGCAGATGCTGAATCTGAAGGATACGCTCTGGGCGCTCATTATGCCGCTTCTGGTGTCTTCCTTCTGGGTGCTGATCGTAAGGACTTTTTTCAAGGAGACCATACCCGCGGCGGTACTAGAGTCGGCGAAGATCGACGGAGCCGGCGAGCTTCGGATTTTCATCCGCATCGTTCTTCCGCTCTCCATGCCGGTACTGGCGACGGTGGCGCTCTTCCAGACGCTGACGTATTGGAACGACTGGTTTCTAAGCCTCGTCTTCATCACCAACGATCACAACATCTCGGTTCAATACCTGCTCTATAAAATGCTTGCGAATATTCAGTATCTCTCCAGCAATCCGACGGCTGCGGCCGAGATTGCCAGGGCGGGCGGCATGTTCAACTTTCCCAGCGAAACCGTGCGGATGGCCCTCGTCGTGGTTGGTATCGGCCCGATCGTGTTCGCCTACCCGTTCTTCCAGAAATATTTCGTCCGCGGCCTGACGGTTGGCGCGGTGAAGGGCTAATCCCTTTCCCGGCTATCCCGCCGGAACGATCTGCCTTGCATTTGGCTGTAACCGGTAATCCGGTTAAGCATACAAATCAACTATTGGGAGGTCTATCTCTTTATGAAGCAGACGAGAAAAACAATTTCGCTGGTTGTCCTGCCCCTGCTCGTTATCGCCCTCTTCATGTCCGCATGCAGCAAAAACCAGCCATCCGGTTCCGGCGGCAATGAAGCGTCTGCCGGCAACGCCGGAGCCAGTGCGACGGCGAATGACGGCGGGAACGCGCCAGCCGATCTCAAGCCTTACAAGCTGAAGCTGGTGTACGAAGGGCCGCCGCAGGCGGACGAGGCGATGGTGGAGGATGCTCTGAACAAAATTTTGACGGAGAAAATCAACGCCACCATCGACATCGCACCGATCGATTGGGGGGCATGGGACGACAAGGTGAACCTGATGATTGCCTCCCGCGAGCCGGTAGACATTCTATTCACGGCGCAGTGGAACGGCTATTCGAAGAATGTCGCCAAGGGTGCCTATAAGGAGCTTGGCGATCTGCTGGGCAAATACGGCCAAGGGATTGTCAGCTCGCTTGATCCATCGTTCCTCGAGGGCTCCAAAATCAACGGTAAAAACTATGGCATACCGACGAACAAGGAGCTCGCGTTCGCGGGCGGAGTCGTCTACCGCAAGGATATTGCCGATGAGCTGGGCCTTGACATGAGCACGGTGAAGACGGCAGAGGATCTGGACGCCATCTACAAGGTGGTGAAGGAAAAGAAACCGGATATGACTCCTCTCTATATGCAAGGCGGGTCGTTCGGGCAGCTGACCGAATTCGACTCCTTAGGCGACGGCACGATTCCCGGCGTCATCTCCAAGGAAGACAGCGACACGACGGTAAAGATGATGGAGGACTTCGATATTTACAAGCGTTATCTGAAGCTCGCCCGCGATTTCTTCCAGAAAGGCTATATCAATAAGGACGCCGCGACTACGCAGCTCTCGAGCGGCGACGCCTATAAGGGCGGCAACGTCTTCTCGACGATCGAGCCGCTCAAGCCCGGCAAGGCAGCGGAAATCGCCAATGCGGCCGGCATCGGAGGGAAGCTGGACCAAATCTATCTGACCGGCAAAACGGTCTCTACTTCCGAGACGGCAGGTGCCATGCTGGCGGTCTCGACGACGTCCAAGAACCCTGAGCGGGCAATGATGTTCATTAACCTGCTTCACACCGACAAGGATATCGTCAACCTGCTGAACTTCGGCATCGAAGGCGTGCATTACACGCTCAGCGGGGACGTCATGACGCCTACCGATAAATCCGGCCAATACGCCCCCGGCGTCGCTTGGGAACTCGGCAACCAGTTCCTCAATCACGTGTGGAACACCGAGGCGCCAGACAAATGGGAGCAGTTCAAGGCGTTCAACGAGGGAGCCAAGCCATCGCCGGGTCTCGGCTTTGTCTTCAACAGCGATTCCGTGAAGGCGGAGGTCGGCGCGCTCGCGAACGTCATCAAGCAGTACCAGAAGGCGCTGGAGACCGGCTCGGTCGACACCGACAAGGTCTTACCCGAATATGTCGCGGCGCTGAAATCCGCCGGTGTCGAGAAGGTCATCGCCGAGAAGCAGAAGCAGTTCGACGCCTTCCTGGCTGCGAAGGGCAAATAAGAACAGCACAAAAAGCAAAAAGCCGTTGCTCCAGCCGCCCCGGGCGGGAGGAGCAACGGCTTTTTTTGCAGCGATTGCCGGTCCAAAGGTTGACATCTCTTTCCAAAGAGACTATTCTTAAAACAAATGTTAGTGAGTACTAACATACAGATGAGTAAGGGTGAGCTTTTTTGGATAATAAGGTAAAACTCATGCAGGCCGCGATTGATTTGATGGCGGAGAAGGGTTATAAAGGCGTATCCACCAAAGAGATTGCCGCGGTGGCAGGCGTTAGCGAGATGACGTTATTCCGGAACTTCGCCAATAAGCTGAATTTGCTCGAAAAGGCCGTTGACTATTTCCATTATTCCATGGAAATGACACGGATTTTTCAAGAAGAAGTGGTATGGGATATGCGGGCAGACCTGCTGCTTGTAAGCGAAATGTATCATGAGGTGATGGAGCGCAACCGCAAGCTGTTTCTTATCGTTCTGGCGGACAATGATTTGGCCGGCATCAGGCAGAAAGCGCAGAAGCATCCCCGGATTATGCTCGAGCTTTTGATGGATTACTTTAAGGAAATGCAAAGACAAGACAAAATGATCGACACGGATGCGGAGACGCAGGCCATCACGTTTATGTGGATGAATTACGGGGCTTTTATCTCGCGGCTGTACACGGCCGAGGCGGTTACAAAGGTTACGAGAGAGAGGTTTGCGGAATCCAGCGTTGATTTGTTCGTGCGGGCTTTAAGCCGTTAAATTCGAGGAGGATGAAGAATGGGATTTTTCGAAAAAATCGTTGGTAAAACGGCCTCGGCCGGTTTTCAGATCGGGGTTCGCAGGACCTTGCCTGTTTCCCCTGAGCGAGCTTGGGCATTTCTCACCTCGGCCGAAGGCTTGAGGTTATGGATTGGCAGCGTCAAGAACTTAGAGATTGAAGCCGGCGAGACGTTTCAAAGCGCTGAAGGGATATCGGGACAATTGCGAATTGTGAAGCCTCGGCAGCAGCTGCGCCTGAAGTGGACTAAGCCCGGCTGGGAGAAGCCTTCGACCTTGCAAATCCGGCTCATCTCAAGCGGTCCGGAGAAAACAACGGTCAGCTTCCATCAGGAAAATCTGGAACATGCGGCTACGAGGGAGCAGATGAAGCTGCATTGGGAAGATGTGCTGAACGTAATGCTGCAAAAAACCGAAGCGCGATAAATGCTATTATCCCCAAAAACAACAGGGCCATGACGATTGATCGTCATGGCCCTGTTATTGCTGAAGCGCGTTGCTCTTGAATATCGAGCATCGGCGGCCGTCCGTACATCCGGGCATATTCGCGGCTGAACTGAGACGGGCTTTCGTATCCAACGCGGAAGGCGGCTTCCGAAGCATGCACCGTTTCCGCCAGCATTATGCGTCTTGCTTCCTGCAGGCGCAGCGTTTTCTGATATTGCAGCGGGCTCATCGACGTTACGCGCTTGAAATGCTTATGAAAAGCCGAAGTGCTGAGGCTTGCTTCCTTGGCCAGCTGCTCGATGACAAGCGGCTCCGCATATTGCCGGTTAATCATCCGAATCGCTTGCGCAATGTTATGTGAATGGCTGCCAACCATGGCGAAGGAGTGGATAAGCGAGCCATGCTCGCTTTGCAGCACGCGGTACAGGATCTCGCGGACAATAAGCGGTGCGAGGACCGGAATGTCCTCCGGCGTATCCAGCAGTTGAACAAGCCTGACGGCGGCTTCGAGCAAGCCCGGAGACGTGCGGTTCATTGTTATGCCCGGAGAGGCATCAACTGGTGAGGTTGAGATACGGCTGCTTTCTTTTACAATATCGAGAATGACATCGGGGTCGAAGCTCAGCTTTAAGCTTAAATACGGGACCTCGGGCGAAGCCTCCACGATTTTGCTTATAATCGGCAGTTCGGCAGCAATAACAACAAAAGTCATCGGGTCATACCGGTACGTTTCATCTCCGAGAGTAGCCGTCTTTGCCCCTTGCGCCACAAGACAAAGGGAGGGCTTATATACGGATTCAAGCGGCTCCGACAAATGGTCGGCATTCATCAATGACAGATTGGGAACAGAAGTAGGAAACGTGCCGTTTGACGGAGCATGGCGCAGGATCAAGTCCGCTAAGTGCCGCAAAGCCTGCTCCGTTCGCAAGGTTTCGTCCATGGCTTGTGAATTCCTTTCCGAAGATGGGATTTCTTTTATTTTAAAATAGAAATGCGCGAGTTTCACTATACTAAGCTTATCTTTCATCCGCGAAGAGAAATAGGCAAGGATTGAACGGTTCTGTTCTAACGGTTTTCCCCTTGCATTCCCTATAATCAATGTTGTAGCCACGCCAATTAAATATACGAAACATAAAGGAGCGAATGAATAATGAGTTTACAAGGAAAAGTCGCAATTGTCACCGGTGCTTCGAGAGGGATCGGACGCCAAATCGCCATTCAGCTCGGCGAAGCCGGCGCGAAAGTCGTTGTTAATTATTCCTCCAACGAAGAGAAAGCAAACGAGGTTGTCCAATTAATCGAGCAAGCGGGCGGGCAAGCTGCTGCCATCCGCGGAAATATCGGCAAGGTCAGCGATGTGGAGGGACTGTTCTCGGAGGCGCTTGAGCGGTTCGGACGCGTGGATATTCTCGTGAATAATGCGGGGATTATGGATCTGGCGCCGATAATGAACGTAACGGAGGAAATGTTCGACCGGCAGTTCATGATCAATGTGAAAGGGACGTATTTCGCCTGCCAGCAAGCGATGAAGCATATGGCAAGCGGCGGGACGATTATTAACTTCTCTACCTCCGTATCCGGCGCGATGCTTCCGACATATAGCGTCTACGCCGCTACTAAAGGGGCTGTTGAACAGTTAACCCGTCAGCTGGCAAAGGAATTTGGCCCAAAAGATATTATCATCAACTGTATTGCGCCTGGTCAGGTATCAACCGAGCTGTTCCTGAACGGCAAATCCGAGGAGCTTGTGGATTCATTCCGCCGCATGAACGCGTTTGGGCGCCTTGGGGAGCCTGACGACATCGCCAATGCTGTTGAACTGCTCGTCAGCGATAAAGCCCGCTGGATTACCGGACAGACGCTTCGCGTGAACGGCGGATTCAACTGATAAAAAATCGCCAGCCTGCTGCTGTTTAGCATTCGGCTGGCGATTTTATTTTTCCACCCGGACACCCGCTGCCCGGAATGCGGCAGCCGTTTCTTCCGGTAGGCCTTTATCGGTTAGGAGAGCCGTCAGCTCGGATAACCTCGCGAACGTACGAAGCGCGCTGTGGCCAAACTTATGATGGTCGGCAACTCCGTAGCATTCCCGGGCTGTTGTCATCAAAGCCTGCTTGAAATCGATCAAGTCGCCGGTATAGACGGACAAGCCATGCTCGAGATGTACGCCGGTGGCGGAAATAAACGCTTTATTAATGTTCAGGTTGCGCACGTAAGCGACCGCTTCCGGACCCGCAAGAACGTTGCGGACGCGGTACCCGCCGGGGACGACGAGCCGGACGTTTTCTTTTCCCGCCAGTTCGCTGATGATGTATACATCGTTGGTAATGACGGTCACCGGCAAATCGTTCAGCCGCCTTGCGATCTCAAGGGTTGTGCTGCCGCCGTCCAGCGCAATAATGTCATTGCTGGAGATAAACCTCATCGCGGTTTCCGCAATGCCGGTTTTCTCGTCGGCATGCTTCGCGAGCGGCTCCTTCACCGGTAGAATGCCGAATTGATCGCTGTTTGCCAGCACGGCGCCGCCATGAACCCGTTTTACCAGGCCTTGTTCCTCCAGCTTCGTCAGATCCTCCCGGATCGTCTTGCCCGTTACGTTCAGCCGCTCGCTGAGCTCCGCAACCGTCACTTCCTTCTGCGTCAGCAGAACCTCCATAATACTCTCGTATCGGCGTAAATGGTTCATTTCATGCTCATCCGTTCTCATTGGTATTGCCATTATTTTAAACTTAGCTTGTCGTCTCGTCCATAGTTACTGAAGGTGTAGTTAGGTTCAAATACAATTTTATTAATGATTATTTCTATTAAATGAACTAAAATAAACATAAATGAACTTTTTGCGGGATAGAGAGGAGTAAACGATACTCATGAACGGACAACAGCAGCGTCAAATAGAGATCATTCAGGCGGCAGCCTTATCGGCACAGAGCTTGCCTATGCTCGCCAGCGGATTATGGTTCCATCACGATATACGGGATAACTTCTATTATGCCTCCTATTTATTTGCGGCAGCGGTGGACGAAGAAATTCAATCCCTATTGAGCAATCCGGCCGACTCGAAAAAGAAAGCGGAAGGCGTGCTTGCACGGGTGCTGCAGCTTCAGCAAAAGGATCCGGATCAGCCGCTGTATGGCCATTTTCCGCTGAATTTGAATCCTTCGCCTGAGCTTGCGAAAGCCCATGAGCTCCCGGTCGAGCTAATGGGCAGCTTAATGGTTTATTTCTATACGCGTTATGGACAACATCTGGGTCCGGAATTGCAGGTGGCCTTCGAGCGTGCGTTCCATTGTATTTATGAAGGAGGCTTTTACAGAAAGCCGCTGCAGCTGTTTCATCACCATGAGGCCAAATATACCGCGGCCAAGATCATATTCGGACAGTTCTATGAAGACCAGGAGCTGCTCGAAGACGGTATCGCTTCCCTGAAGCGCACCATGGAGCGGGTAACGGCCCAAGGAATGCCGGAGTATGGGGCGTTGCCATGGTTCTGGCATTGGGTTCAGGCGTTTACTTGCGCGTGGGAGCTGACGGCGGAGCCGGCGTTAAAGCAGCAGCTTGCCGGGATGCTCGATTATCTGTGGCGGGAGAGAGCGCTCTTTTACCTGAAGGGCGCTTGGGTTGGTGCCCATTCTCGGGGCTGGCCGCATGATGCGCCTGCTGACCGCAACGTCTTGCATGATTATGTGCAATTTGGAGATTTTCCGTTGGGAGATCGTATGCCTCGTACGGAGTACGCGGGCTTCCTCTGCTATCCTGCTCCGGAGGATGCTCTCAGGAGAGCGCTGGAGCGCAACCAGCCCGAGGTGGTCACAAAACAAATGATAAAAATTGATACCGGGGAAGAAATTCCGCTTCATTCGTATGCATATGTGACGAAGGACTATGCGGCCGGCGGCATCTGGGAGCGGGTAAAAGAGTTTGATAACGAGCAAATCCGGTGGATGGTCTCGTTCCCGGTTACGGGAGAGACAGGCGTCAATCAGCTGTATTTCTTCCATCCGGGGGAGGGCTGGAGAGAAGGGGATCCGCGGCATCAAAGCGAGTACGCGGAGGTGCTGTACGACAAAAACCGGATACTGACGTTATTCCCTGTCCCTGAGCATGCCGAGCAGCAAGAGATTATCGGCGTTCTTCCGAAAGGGACTTGGATTAAGCGAGCAGCGGGCCTGTATGGTCAGGTGCAAAATGGTTTTGTTTCTATTCTGCTGCATGGGCATTATACCTTCGAGGAGCTTGAGGACTATAATTTGGTTCGTTTGCAAGGAAAGCCTGCCGCGGTAGCGGTGGAAATATTGGGGCGGGATGAAGCGGAAAAGCTTGCAATCGGCAGCCTGGCTGCGTTCGCCGAGCGGATGGGCGGGGTAGAATTTACCTTGCAGCAAGCATCAAGACTTGGCGGCAAGCTAATCTATACCGGCATCAGCCATCAGGATCTGCTTGAGCTGATTGTCGCAAGTCCGGGGCAATCGGTCGCGAGAATAAACGGGGAAGAGATGAATTATTTCCGTTATTAAATACAAGAGGTGAATGAAGGTCCCTGACGGAGCTTCATTCACCTCTTTTTTGGATCAGCTGGCTAGCCCAGCGGTAACACTCCTCAAGCTGTTCATCGGATGCATGCTCCGAGCGATGCTCGAACATGATTTTTACATCCGGATTCTCGCAGGAGATCATCCGCAAATACCGTTCAATGGGAGCCCAGCCTTCGCTTGGCTGCTGACCGGGAAGGACGGGAATCCGGCTCTGCCTTATTTGTCCGTCAACAATCTGCACATTGGATAAATGAATGGTTGCGGCATACTTGGCATATCGTCGAAGAATGGTCTCGGCATGGAAATAAGGATCAATTCGGTCCTGGATGTACAGCCTTGCGGTATCAAGACAAAGCTTGATGCTGCTATATTCCTCCAGCTTGCGATGCAAATAGTCGTCTTCATAGACATAGCGGTTCAAGGCGTCAAATTCCAAGACAGGCGTAAATCCGTATCTGGTGCCCATAAGGGACAACCATTCAAATAAAGCATCGCTGTACGTCCGAAATTCATCTAAGGAATATTCGCTTTCGAATTCGTATTCCATGCGGCTATCGAATCGCCAGTTAGACCAATCCGCGCGGTCATCCAGAATAACGGGCTTTGGATAATGAAAAAGCACATAGTCAGGCTGCATTCGCGAATGGATGTAAGCAAGCTCTTGCTCCGCTATGGAGTAGGCATCCGATCTTACGTTATCCTCCTTGGCGATAAGCAGCGGATCCCGAAGCGGGGTAATCCCAGCCCGCAGCGGAAAATGAATGCCGATCCGAAAGCCTGCAATATGTGATTCCCGGATCAGATTCTCAATATCCTGCTCGCTCCGGAATAGACAAGCTTCAATGCCGTAAAAATCGTGTTTATAATCCCTGTTATATTTGTTGTAGTCGAAATGTCCATACTGTCCGATAAGGAAAAGATGATTCATGAGTGTGATAGTTCCTTATCTGCCGAAACCCAGTATGAGAAGGAGGAGCGACAAAAGCATCTCCAGAAATGAAGGTTTGTATGACATTGCGGAACATCCTTCCCGATTGTTTCTGGAAGTATTCTCCATCATAAAGCCTAGATCCTTTTGCACATTAGAAAAAAGGCTGACCCGATGGTCAGCCATTAACTTCTTATTATTGTGCCGCAAGCTCGGCGAGTCGCTCCATAACCTTCCGGTTATATAGTCCGCCATGGTAACAGATGATGGTCTGAATATCAAAATCAAGCAGTCCGGCGATGGAAGCTTGGGCAGTTAATGGGTCTAATGTGGTAGCGGGATCAGCTCCATATAGCTCGTCGTCTCTCACCATCAGAGCATCTCCGGCAATTAACGTACGGGAAGGCTTGTGGTAAAGACTGATATGTCCCGGCGTGTGGCCCGGGGTATCAATGACGGTAATTCCTCCGCCTAGCGGAAGAAGCTCGCCGCCACTTACTTCCCGGTCAACATTAGCCTTGGGCGGATTCAGCATCATCCTTTTTAGACCGTTACGGAACGATTCGGGAACGGAGTCCGGCATCCGGTCAACGCTCGCGATAGCTTCGTCCGTGAAACGGATAAGCCTTTTGTTTCCTTGGATGTATGGTTTCTCAAGCGTATGCGCCCATACTTCGATTCCTGCACCGGAGGCTAATTCAGGCAAATTTCCGATATGATCGATATCTTGATGGGTAAGAATAATATGAGTAAGCCTGTCTGGACTGCCGCCCGTGGCTTCAATCGCGGCTTGGAGCTGGGAAAGCTGGGCGGGATAACCCGTATCCAGCAAAATTTGATGCTGATCGTCCCGGATAAGAACCGGATAAACGGTATCGATTGTGCCCATCACAGGGGCGCTTATCGACAGCATGGCAAGTTGGGCTTGCATAAAGGTCACACTCCTCGTACAAAATGAAGGGGACCCGGCCGAGGTCATGTGACTATATTACAGACTCTTGGGAAATGTGTAAATAGTAAAATATTATATTATAACACATAAAAATATTTTTGTCAATACTCTAATTCTGGTTAAGTGGGATGGGCTTTAAGTGTCCTGTCGTTAGAGATTTACGTTGGAATTGGTACAGTAAAACTGAACGATATGGGTCCGTAGTAAGAGCTACATTGGATCGCATACAGGATAATCAACCAAATCAGCGATTGTAAAGCCAAAACGTCCATATTTATTGGATAAAATCCAATGTAAGCAACCAAGTAAGTCATATTTCTTGATTTCATTGGACTGAATCCATTGTAGCTAATTTGCAGCAGCTTGCTATAAGCGACTTGACTTTTCATTTTGTTGTAACTACAATTGTTACAACGACCTGTCAATCAGATCCGGCCAGCAGAGGTTGTTTTTCGGTCTTGTCTCGATCTTGCGCACTTAAACGTCCAGCGGAGTGTTGTTTCGAGTTGAGTGCGACTTTGTACGTTTGTTCCAACCATTGAAAATTTAATTCGAGGAACAAACTACATGGAGCAATCAACCGAAACAACCGTAGCGTCCTTGACTTCTACCCCAGTTGTAACTACAATTGTCACAACAATTATGGCTTTGTGTTCGGTTATGTCTCGGCTTTATGCTTGGTTTAGTGCTCGGTCTTGTGCTCGGTCTTATGCACTTAAACGTCCAGCGGAGTGTTGTTTCGAGTTGAGTGCGACTTTGTACGTTTGTTCCAACCATTGAAAATTTAATCTGAGGAACAAACTACATGGAGCAATCAACCGAAACAACCGGAGCCCAATCAACCGAAACAACCGGAGCCCCATATAAGAAGGTGACAATCATGAAAATCAGCAGCCGCTTCTCCATAGCGGTCCATATTTTATCGCTGCTGGAGATTTCCAAGGACGCTCATAACACTTCCGAATGGATTGCCGGCAGCGTCAACACGAACCCGGTTATTATCCGCCGGCTGTTGGGACAGTTGAAAAAGGCTGGCCTCGTTCAAGTCCGGGCCGGAACAGGCGGTGCGTATCTGACCAAGGAAATGAGCGAGATTACCTTGCTGGATATTTTCCGGGCGGTAGATGTCGTCGAGGAGGGACAGCTTTTTCATATTCACGAAGGGCCGAATCCGGACTGTCCGGTTGGAGCAAGCATTCAGGTTGTGCTGGAGCTCGTGCTGAAGAAGTCGCAGGATGCGATGGAGAGTGTTCTCGCGCAGATCACGCTGGAGGAACTGGTCGCGGATCTGATCAGGACGAATCAGAACAAATAATTTATTTCTTATCAGGAGGTTATTCATATGAAAATTGCAGTTGTAGGTGCCACAGGCAAAGCAGGTCAGTTTATTGTGAAAGAGGCGCTTAGCCGCGGACATGAAGTTACGGCGGTTGTTCGGAACCGTGCCAAGGTAACGGAGGAAGGCGTTCAAGTGATCGAGAAGGAAGTTTTCGATCTGACAACAGCCGATCTGCAAGGCTTTGACGTCGTCGTGAACGCTTTTGGCGCTCCGCTTGGCCAGGAACATCTGCATGTAACTGCCGGCAAAGCTTTGATCGATGCCTTGTCCGGAACGGATACGCGCTTGATCGTAATTGGCGGAGCAGGCAGCTTGTACGTGGACGAAGCCAAGACGGTTCAGCTCTTTAACACGCCTGATTTCCCTGAGATGTTCCTTGCTACGGCGAAGAACCAAGGACAAAACCTTGAAGATCTGAAGCAATCGACTGGTCTGAAATGGACCTTTGTCAGCCCGTCCGCTTTCTTTGATCCGGAAGGCAAGCGTACGGGTTCCTATACACAAGGCAAAGACCATCTGCTTGTGAATTCGAAAGGCCACAGCTATGTCAGCTACGCGGACTTTGCGATTGCCATTGTGGATGAAGCCGAGAATGCCGCGCATGTAAACGAACGTTTTACCGTGTCTTCCGAAAACTAAGCAAACAGAAGAGGCTGCTCCCGTGAAGGGGCAGCCTCTTCCTGCCTATAGACGCGTTCGCTCATCGTCGAGAGGCCTCGATAGAGGCTTTCTCATAGCAGGGCACCGCGTTTTTTTAGATGACGGTATAGCGCGATGGACATAACCGAGCACAACAGGGCGCATGCCCCGATGAACATATAACCCGCTTGCAGGCCGGCAATGAGACCGGCCTTCGGATGAGCCTCTTCCGCAAAGCCGTCCTTGAACAGCTCAATAATAAGCCCGATCAGATAATTCCCCGCAACCGTTGCAATCCCCATTAAAGTCACCGTAAACGTAATAGCCGTATCGCTTTCCTTCGAGTAACGTCTGGCAATGAGGGCCATAACCGTCGGATAGATCGGCGCAATGCCGATGCCGGCTGCCGCAAACAGGAAGGCTCCGGGCTCGCCAAGAATAACAGCCGCTATCGAGCACAGACCGGAGAAGGCCGACAGCACGATGAGCGACATCGTATAGCCGATTTTGTCGGTAACCGGACCTAGAACAAGTCTCGCAAAGGTAAAACAGAGGAAAAAGGCGGACAGCATAGCCGCGGACGTATCGCTGCTCCAGTCATAGGCCTTCTCCAGAAAGTTGACGAGCCAGCTCCCGATGGACATCTCGGATACAACGCCAAGGGAGAGAACGCCCACAAGCAGCCATGCCGCTTTATCCCGTACATATTCCCGCAACGACAGACGCTCGCCTTGTTTCTCTTCCTGCTTCGGTGCTTTGGAAAAGATGGTAGGAATCATCGGCAGCAAAGTCAGCGAAAGCATCAAGCAGTACATTCCGCGCCAGCCAAGCTCGGAGCTTGCGCCGAACAGGTGAATCCCCATTAGATTAGCGGCCAGAAGCGGGGCGACAATCGAACTGAGCCCATAGAAGAAATGAGCCAGATTCATCATCGTGCCGGTATTCCGGGTGAAGATCTGTGCGGCCAGAATCGCAAGGGCGATCTCTAGAAGTCCGTTGCCGATATACATGAAAAAGTAGGACAATACCATCGTGGAATAGCTGATAGAGAAGTACAGGCAGAAGCCGGATACGACCATCGAGCCAAAGGCGATAAGGGTCGTCAGCTTGATGCCGATTTTTTTGACCAGCCAGCCCGTAAAGCTGCAAGCGATCAGATAGCCGAGGGAATTAAGGGCAAGCAGCATGCCGATCTGCGCTTCGTTCAGCGAGAAATCGGCCTGCATGCGCGGGATGGCGGGACCTTTTATATTTTCCGAAAAGCCAAATATGAGAAAGCCGCCAAATACAACGGCCAAGAGCAGCGTGTAGTTGCTGAACAAGGACCGTTTTGACCGTGCTTCTAGTTCGGTTTGCATGTTATCCTCCTGTTTGGCGTCTATTTGAGTCTATGAACAATCTATGAAGTCCGTCTATTAATGTACCATTGATAGGGCCTGGGGGAAATATTTTCAGGAAGGAAATCGGGAGAAAAAAGCGAATATATGTACGGTTACGGGTATCGAAAAAGATAGGTACATGAGTAGCGGAAGGGAATGTTCATAGAGTGAAATTTTTTCATACTGCAGACTGGCATTTAGGCAAGCTTGTGCAGGGTGTATATATGACGGAAGACCAGCGGCATGTGCTGGAGCAATTTGTAAGCGCGGTAGAGCTGGAACGGCCGGATGCCGTTATTATCGCAGGCGATCTGTACGACAGGGCCATCCCGCCGACGGAAGCGGTGGATCTGCTCGACGAGCTGCTGGAGAGGATCGTTGTTGGGCTGGATACGCCTGTGCTCGCGATCTCGGGCAACCATGACAGTCCGGATCGGATTGACTTCGGAACGGCCATGATGGAAAGCCGAGGGCTTCATATCGCCGGAAGATTAAGAACGGAACATAAGCCGGTTGTGCTGAAGGACGCGTTTGGCGAGGTGCATGTGCATCTGGTGCCTTATGCCGACCCGGCTCAAGTACGGATTACTTACGAAGACGAGAATATTCGGACGCATGATGAAGCCATGCGCGCGATCACGGAACGGATTGCTTCGCAAATGGACCCCGCTGCGAGACATATCGTTGTGGGACATGCTTTCGTCACGGCAACGGGCGCAGCGGAGCCTAATACAAGCGACTCGGAACGCCCGCTTTCGATTGGCGGAGCCGAGCATGTGCGGGCGGATTATTTTGCACCGTTCCATTATACCGCTCTTGGGCATCTGCATCAGGCGCATTTTGTCGGCAGCGAAAAAATCCGTTACGCGGGTTCTCCGCTCAAGTATTCGATCTCCGAGGAGCATCACAATAAAGGTTACCTCGTGGTGGAGATGGATGCGGACGGGAACGTGGCGATTGAGAAAAGAGAGCTGAAGCCGCTGCGCGATATGCGGCGGATTGCCGGTCCGATTGAAGAGATCGAGACCCATCCGGTGAACGAGGATTACGTCTTTGTTACGCTGCTGAACGACAACCCCGTCCTGTTCCCGATGGAGAAGGTTCGGGCGGTTTACCCGAATGCTCTCCATGTGGAGCGCAGGATAACGGCCGTTCGCGGCATTGGCGAGGATGGCGATGCCCCGGAGACGGCGGTGCGGAGGAGCGAAGCCGATCCGGTAAGCCTGTTCGAATCCTTTTATCTCGAAGTGAAGGGTGTAGCGCTCGATGAGCCGAAAAAACGGCTGTTCGCCGATACGTTTGGCGGATTGCTGCGAGAGGAGGGGGAAGCAGGGTGAGACCTCTCAAAATTACGATGACGGCCTTTGGCCCGTACCGCGATGCGGAGACCGTGGATTTCAGCGAGCTTGGGGAGCATCGCCTGTTTGTTATTTCGGGCAGTACCGGCGCAGGTAAAACAACGATTTTCGACGCGATCTGCTTTGCCTTATACGGAACCGCAAGCGGCGAGGACCGCTCGGAGCCCCGCATGCTGCGGAGCCACTTCGCCGATGACGAGAAGCATACCGCCGTTGAGCTGGATTTTGCCGTGGGACGCCGGATGTACCGGGTATTCCGTCAGCTTCCCCACCGGAAGGGCACGAACAAAAGCGAGACGGGCG
The DNA here is from genome assembly GCF_051200795.1 of Paenibacillus glycanilyticus. Taxonomy (NCBI): domain Bacteria; kingdom Bacillati; phylum Bacillota; class Bacilli; order Caryophanales; family Paenibacillaceae; genus Paenibacillus; species Paenibacillus glycanilyticus. Next base: position 4,993,961 of record NZ_CP195155.1, on the reverse strand, counting down.
GCAAAGCCGAGCTGTACGAGCTGACAGGCGGCGAAGCCGTACCGGCGGTGGACCGGTTTATGGTCGGCGACGTCAACGCCAAGCTGGAGACGATTATTGGCCTGACGAAGGAGCAGTTCAACCAGATCGTGATGCTGCCGCAGGGCGAATTCCGCAAGCTGCTCACTTCGGACACGGACAATAAAGAAGAGATTTTGCGCCGGATATTCCGGACGGAGCTGTATCAGCGGCTTGAGACGCGCTTCCAGCAGCAGAACCGGGAGCTTGGGGACCAGCTGAAGGAAGCGAAGATCCGCGTGGACCACTTCATGAAGCAGGCGGCGGATAACTTGCCGCGCAGGGAAGACAGCCAGCTTGCGTTGACGCTGGCGCAGGAGCTGTACAATGCGGCGCAGCTATCCGAAGCGCTGGAGCAGGAGATTGGCTATTACCGCCAGCTCATGGCGGAAGGCGAATCGGGCAAGCGCGAGCTGCAGCGGCAGCTTGGCGAGCAGGAAGAGGCGCTGCAAGGCGAGCTGGCGCTGCACGCGCGCTCCGCGGAGCTGGCAAGCGAGCGGGAGAAGCGGGAGCGGCTCGCGGCGCAAAGCGGCGAGCATGCGGAGCGCGAACGCCGGCTGCTGCTCGCGGAGCGCGCGGCGCAGCTGGCGCCGTACGCGGAGCAGGCGGTCCGCGCCGAGCGGGATGCCGCGGCGAAGCAGCAGGCCCGCGACATTCGGCGCCAGGCGGCGGAGGCCGCGAAGGAGGCGCTCGCGGCAGCCGAGGAGCGGCATCGCCGCGAGGAGGAGCGCGGCGCGGAGCGCCAGGCGGCGGAGCGCGAGCTGCACCGCCTCGCGGAGCTGGCGCCGGCGGTGCAGACGCTGGAGGCGCAGCGCGTAGCGGTTGAGCAGCTGGCAACGGCGGAGAAAAGCGGCGCGGCGAAGCTGACGTCGGCGGAGGCGCTCATCGCCGAAGCGAAGGAAGCCAAGCTGACGCTGGCGTCGCAGCTTAAGGCGATTGAAGGCGCGGTCGAGGCGCTGCCGGGCGTTGTTGAGCAAAGAAATCAAGTCCTACAGACAGGCAAATATATTTCCAAGTTAATTGAACTGGAGAAGGAGCTTGTCTCCCATGCATCCGTGATTGATGAGCGGGCATTATCGCTTGCTCAAATCCGCGAGGAGCATGACCGGCTGGAACGCCATTGGATTGAAGGGCAAGCAAGCCTGCTGGCCGCCCATCTTCATGATGGCCAGCCTTGCCCGGTCTGTGGCAGCCAGGAGCATCCGGGCAAAGCCGTTGCGGCGGAAGCCGTGCCGTCCAGGGAGCAGCTCCAGCAGGCGAAGGAGCAGCTGTCCCGTTATGAACGCGAGCTGAACGAAGCGAAGCTCCAGGCGGCGGCAACGCGTTCGAGCTGGGAAGGAAGCGCGGCGGAGCTTGCGGAGTACGGGGCGGAAGCTTCCGGGCTGGCTGAGCAGCAGGCCGAGCTTCGTAAACGCTGGAAGCAGCTGAATGAGGAAGCGGAACGGCTAGGTGCGCAGGCCGAGCAAGGCAAGCAGATGAAGCAGCGGGCGGAAGAGATCGAGCAGAAGCTGGAGCAGCTTCAGCAGGCGAAGGATAAGCTGCAGGCGGAGCAGCAGCGGATTGCGGTCGAGCGCGGCGCCAAGCAGTCGGCGCTCGAGAAGGAGCTTGAGCGCATTCCGGAGGAGCTCCGTTCTCCGAAGGAGATGGAGATGCGGCTTAAGCAGCAGCGCAGTCTTGCGGAGTCTCTTGCCGCAGCTTGGAAAGAGGCGCAGGATGGACTGCTGCGGATGCGCGCGAAGTTTGCCGAAGAGCAGGCTCATGCGGAGCAGACCGAGCAGCAGCATGCCGAAGCCCGGGACAATGCGGCGCTCGCAGCCGCACGGTTCGAGGAGGAGCTTGCGAAGGCGGAGTTTAGCTCCGCGGAAGCATTCCGCGAGGCTCATCTGCCGGATCAGGAGAGACGGGCGCTGAAGGATCAGCTCGAGGCGTATAAGACGGCCGTAGCAGCCGCCGGCAAGCGGATTGAAGAGCTGGAGCAGGAGTTAGCTGGCAAGGAGCAGGCAGACATTGAAGCGCTGAAGACGGCTATTGCCGAGCTGAAAGCTCGGATTGAGGCAGCGGCGAACGCGCTGCAGATTGCTTCCCGGTTCGCCGAGGATGCAGACAAGCTGAAGACGGCTATTGACCAAGCATCGGCTAAGGTTAAGGAGCTGGAAGCAAAGCTTGAGCAGGTGCTGGATCTGTACCAGATGCTTAAAGGCGACAACGCACTCAAAATATCATTCGAACGTTATATTCTTATCGAATATCTGGAACAGATTTTGCATGCCGCAAACGTCCGGCTCCGCCATTTGTCCGGCGGCCAGTTCGTTCTGCAGCGCAGCGACCGGCTTGAGACGCGAGGCAAGCAAAGCGGGCTTGGCCTTGACGTCTACGATGCCTATACCGGCCAGAACCGGGATGTGAAGACGATGTCGGGCGGCGAGAAGTTTAATGCCTCGTTATGCCTTGCGCTTGGCATGACCGATGTCATTCAATCGTTCCAAGGCGGCGTCTCCATCGAGATGATGTTTATTGACGAAGGCTTTGGCTCGCTGGACGAGGATTCGCTTAACAAAGCGATTGAGGCGCTTGTGGATCTGCAGCGTTCAGGCCGGATGATTGGCGTTATCTCCCACGTGCAGGAGCTTAAAGCAGCCTTCCCGGCTACGCTCGAAGTGTACAAGACGAAGGAAGGCTACAGCCGGACATCCATTGCCGTAAGGTGAGTAGGCTTTGCTGATTATTGTAAAATAATGGGTTGACACTTTTGCCGGTCAAGCCGTATATTGAAAAGACATATGCGGCAACGCCATTTCTATTCGAACGGGAAGCACCCTTCGAACCAGCCTTTGGGCTTGGTTTGAGGGGTGCTTTTTTTGTTGTCGGCTGCCGCTATGAATATTGTATAAGGAGGATTTACACGCATGACATTTCGAATGCCGGCTACTGCCTTGCTGTTAGCTCTTCTGCTGTCTGCCATTCTCCCGGCGGCGGTTGCGGAAGCGGCCGTTCATTCCTTATCCGCAACGGCGCAGAAGCAGTTCGACAAGACCAAGGCCGGGCTGCCGTCTGCTGACGCGGCGAAGCTCCAGTCGCTGTATCTAAGCTTTGTCCAGCAGCAGAACGTTATTGGAGAGAAGGATACGCGGATCAAAGCAACTGCCAAAACAAACGATGACAAGGAGTCTGAGACTCGGCAGAAAATCCGGCTGATCGATAAGGCGAAGCTGGATGCGCTGGACAAGAAGGTTACGCAATTAAAGAACAATTACCAGCCTTTGTTTAATCAATACGAAGCTGCCCAAGCGGAGCTGAAGGCGGCGCGGAAGTTCGGCATCAAGGAGCTGACTGCGGCCGTACAGCTGAAGGTGGATCTGCTGGAGATTTCGGTAAAAAGCGCCAAAGAGGAGATTCGCGCCGCGCAAAGCGCGTTAAGCTCGGCCAAAACATCCGCAAACGACAAAATGAAGCGGCTGCGCGGGCAGCTTGACGCCATTAACGAAGAGGAGCGGAAAATCGCCGTAGCAAAGTCCGCGATCAGTCAGCTGAACAAGCAAAAATCGGCGGAGTGGAGCGATTTGCTGTACGCGCTGCGAGGCTATGACGGCAAAACCTCCATTCGTTCGCTTACTACGCTGACCACGGTCGTGAAGCAAATCACGGATCAACAGGCGAGGATAGAGGGCTATGAGAAGAAGATTGCGGATATTAACAAGACCGTTGCTGCCCAGCTGAATTAGGGCGGATATACGAGAAGAGGCTGTTCCCCGGGGAACAGCCTCTTTTGCTGAAGGTAGATTATTTGTTGCTAAATTGTCGATTGCGCGGCAGCGGAGACAAGGCCTATAATGACAAGGCCGGCTGTTCCAAGCACAATCAGGCCGTTCAGCACGATGCCGATAATGGCGAATACTTTGCGGCGGTTTTTCTGAACGGCGCCAACAATGCCGAGGATCAGGCCGATAATGGCTATGCCGATGGATGCGATAATGCATAATCCGGCGATCATAATCGGTACCAAGTCAGACGGAAGCGTGCCCTCGCTTTCCATATTCTCGACTTCATTCAGGAACCCTTGGGCGTCGCCGGTTACGTTGCTCACAAACACGGTAGCGCTGATCACGCATCCAACGACAAGCAATAAAGTAACGAGTGCCAATATGAAGGAAGCGATGCCAAGTCCCGATTGCTTCACAGGTCCATTCTCCCTAACCGGAGCAAATGGATGGGAAGGCCTTGATGCGTACGGATTATCATAAGGCTGCTCGGGATTTGAGGATGAGCCGGTTTGCGGTTCTGGCTGCGAAGGATTGCGCGGTTCTTCCAAGAATGATCGACTCCTTTGTAATAAGTGGATTTCCTTGTAAGATTATACACAAACATGAAAGGGATGAAAACAAGATGTCTAATAAATATTTCGCTTACGGCGCGATAGGCGCTGCATTGGCGGTAGCTCTCGGGGCGTTTGGCGCTCACGGTCTGAAGGATACCTTGTCCGAGGATATGCTGGAGGTCTATGAAACCGGCGTCCGCTATCACATGTATCACGCGATTGGCTTAATGCTGGTGGCTTTGCTGGCAGACCGGATTGGCGACATTAAGCTTGTGAGAGTGGGAGCGCGCCTGCTTATCGCAGGCATTATTTTGTTCAGCGGCAGCCTGTACGTCCTCGCGTTAAGCGACGTTAAAATATTAGGCGCCATCACCCCTCTTGGCGGTGTTGCCTTCCTGGCCGGCTGGGGCTGCATTGCGGCCGCGGCGCTGCGTGCCGGAAAAAAAGCATAGAATAGGCAAGGCCGCTCCCGGATGACTTGGAGCGGCTTTTTTATTGAAATTGTCCGCTCAGTCAAGGACGGCGAAAGCTGGTTGAGTATAAGCCGAAGTATGACTGCTACTTGTCAAATATAGGTCTGTTATACTGCAAGATTCATGCCATAAATGGCGAAATGCTTGGTTTTTCGACATAAAACGCCTTTATTCTACAAGAATTATTTATTGTTTTAGTAAATATTTCTATACCGCACAGACCATATCGTTTATAATGAATCTAACCTTGCTTGACCTGACAAGAGGAAGGAAGTTGGTGCGTGACGAAACGGATGGACGGTTCGCCTAATAGACGGTATCGGGCTTCGCAGCCACAAGTCATGCTGCGGACAGCCGCTCTTGCGATAGCTATTGTGGCTGTGCTTTTCTGTGCAGCAGCCTTGTATAGGAATGCCGACCCCGTGTTGGAATGGACTTCGTCAATAATTGCCGTATTGGCGATTGCGATAACGGCAATCTTGTTTGCCAGGAACGGGCAAATGATCGGATTCCGGAATTTCCATACGCCAATCGTAGAGACACTGCTTCAGTCGGAAGCTGTTCCCTTGGCGATTTTGGATCGGGACGGCGTCATCATGGAGATGAACGTCGCCTCCAGCAATACGTTGGGCTACTTACGCCAGGACCTGCTTGGCAAGCCGCTTGCTCCGCTGTTGGAGCCGGGCAGCCGGAGCAGCCTGCAGGAGATGCTGGAGCATGCGCTTCAAGGAAAATCGGAGCAGCGCAATATTAATATTACGCATCGTTCGGGTTTTCCGCTGGAGCTGCAAATCATCAGTTCTCCCATGCTGAGAGACGACGAGGTGATCGGAACCGTCATCGTCAGCCAGGATTTGAGCGACCGGAAGCGGAATATCGAGCGGATTCGTTACATGGCTTATTACGACGATATGACGGGCCTGCCTAACCGCACCTTATTCCATATTCGGTTGAATGAAAGCCTTGCTTTTGCCAGAGAGCATGACCGGATGATTGGCCTTTGTTATTTGGATTTGGACCGCTTTAAGCTGGTTAACGCCTCGTTTGGACGCGAATTTGGCGACATGCTGCTCTTGCAGGTAGCGGAGCGTCTTACGAGTGCGATTGGCGAGCTGGGAATCGTAGCCCGGATGGAGGGCGATGAATTCGCCTTTCTGCTCCATGATATCGAATCGGAAGAGCAGCTGATCGAATTGTCGCGCGGCTTGCTGCACGCCATTGACGAGCCGTTTGAGCTGAAGGGCTTCCCGCTGCATATAACCGGCAGTCTTGGGGCGGTGACCAGCCTTGTCAAAGAGGATGAAGGCTACTCGCTTCTAAAGAAAGCCGATATAGCCCTGGTCAAGGTGAAGGAGAGCGGCAAAAACGACTGCATGCTCTATTCAGAGAGCTGGAGTAACTCCTCCTTCGAGCGGCTGACGCTTCAGCACGAGATGTACCGCGCCATTCAGCGCAAAGAATTTATTCTGCTCTATCAGCCGCAATACGATCTGGTATCGGGCATGATGGTAGGCGTCGAAGCACTGGTCCGCTGGAGACATCCGGCGAAAGGGATGATTCCGCCGGGTGAATTTATTCCAATCGCGGAAGAGAGCGGAATGATTGTCCAAATCGGCGACTGGGTGCTGGAGGAGGCCTGCCGGCAGAACAAAGAGTGGCAGGATGCCGGCCTTCCGCCGATGCCGGTATCGGTGAATCTCTCGATCCGTCAGTTCGTGCAGCAGGATCTGGCGACCAAAGTAGCTTCGGTGCTGGAGAAGACCGGGTTAAAGCCGGAATATCTCGATCTGGAAATCACCGAATCGATGACGATGGATACCGGCCACGTTTCCCGCTGCCTGCTCGAGCTTACGGATATGGGAGTCGGCATTAGCGTAGACGATTTCGGAACGGGCTACAGCTCCTTCCATTACTTAAAGAACTTCCCGATTGACCGTTTGAAGATCGACCGCTCCTTCGTAAGGGATATTCAACAGGATCCTAGCGACGCGGAGATTGTTGCGGCCATTATCGCCATGGCGCATAACCTGAACATTCAGGTTATTGCCGAGGGCGTCGAGAACGAGGAACAGATGGAGTTTTTACGGAAGCATAACTGCGATGAGATGCAGGGCTATTTCTGGAGTCCTCCGGTGTCAAGCGCTGACATCGAGCAAATGCTTGGAGCGGCCTATATTCAATAATTGTTCTAACGAACAAAGAAGCTGTCCTTTCGTCCGAATACGAGAGGGCAGCTTCTTTTTTTTAATCTTGGAAATCCTCGATCTCATTAAGCCTGAACGTATAGACCTGCTTCTCGTCCACGTGATAGACCGTTATCAGATTACCTTCCTCATCTATGTTTAGAATGCGGCAAGGGATGCTGAGCTTGATTCCAAGTCCTTTGTTCACAATGAGGCGAATTAATTTATTGCTTTTCATAAAAGCCCGGATGGAATCGAGTCCGTTGCCGGATGCAGGAACGGTAGGAGCGACGGAAGCGGCAGAAGCAACGGGAGGTACGGGAGACGAAGCTGCTTGGGCAGCTGACTTCGCGGCCAGAGGCACGGGAACCGGCTGGCTGCCGGGCAATTCCGTTTTTCGTTGATCGATAAGCTGTCCGAGCTGAATTCCGTTAAGTATGCGATAGTCGGCGTAAGCACCTTGGTTAAGCGATTTCAAAAGCTTCTCCAAGGCCGCAGCGTTGCTGTCCCCTTCAACGAGTAATTCAACCTGGAATACGTATGAGTTTGTGCGGGCCGGTTGTGTTGGTTTCATAGTTCCTCCGGACTAATAATTAATATTATCTTTATAAATATATCATCAAAAAGGTTGGACACATAGTCCTAAAAATAAGCAAGTAACCAACACTGCTTTGCAGCTTCTGCATATAATGTTGTTGCGGTTCGAACTGACCTGTCATGGCCTGTAGTGAAGGAGGTGTCCAAAATGATGAGAATGGTTCCCGTACCGCTTGGGGACGGTATTACTGCGCTTGGAGTCGAGGTGAAGCTGCCGAAAACAACCCTGCTCTCCATCTCCACGGATAGAGGTTATATCATGTGCGGAGCTCTGGATGTGGGGCTGCTTAACGATCGGCTGAAAGATAGAGAAATAATCGCGGGTAGAGCAGTTGGCGTAAAGACATTGGAGGAACTGCTTGCGGCGCCTCTTGAATCCGTAACAACTACTGCGGAATCGCTTGGCATCACTGTCGGGATGAATGGCGCAGATGCGCTCCGCTTAATGATATAGCACTCGAGTGCATGAACGAAGAGGCAGCCTCCCGCCCAAGGAGACTGCCTCTTATTGTGTTATTGCTCGAACAGCTTTTTGAGATTGACGTCAAAAGGCGCTTCGATGATGCCCTTCTCCGTAATAATAGCCGTTACGTATTCGTTAGGCGTAATATCGAAGGCAGGATTGTAGACCTTCACGCCTTGCGGAGCGGTACGTTTGCCGAAGCCTTCCGTAATCTCCTCCGCATTGCGTTCTTCGATCGGAATCTCTGCCCCGGTAGGGGTATTCAAATCGATAGTCGAAAGCGGGCAGGCTACATAGAACGGAATGCCATGAGCCTTCGCCAGTACCGCAACGCTGTACGTACCGATTTTGTTCGCCACGTCGCCATTGGCGGCAACGCGGTCCGTGCCTACGATTACGGCGTTTACCCAGCCCTTGGACATGACATGACCGGCCATGTTGTCGCAAATGAGAGTAACGTCAACGCCAGCTTGCTGCAGCTCGAACGCCGTGAGGCGCGCGCCTTGCAGAACCGGACGAGTCTCGTCGGCAAATACCCGGATGTTCATGCCGCGTTCCTTGGCCAGATAGAATGGGGCAAGCGCAGTGCCGTATTTCGCCGTAGCGAGTCCGCCCGCGTTGCAATGCGTAAGCACGCCGATATCGTCCTGGAACAGAGACAACGCATGCTCGCCGATGAGGCGGTTTGTTTCTTCGTCTTCGCTTTGAATGGCAATGGCTTCGATCAGCAGCGCCTCTTTCAAAGCTTCAAGCGAATGGCCTTCGGAAGCGAGAGCTTCCGCGCGGGCTTTCATCCGGTCCAGCGCCCAGAACAGATTAACGGCCGTTGGACGGGAAGTAGCCAGATAGTCCGCAGCTTTGCGCACATCCGCAAGCCAATCCTCGGCGGAACCCGCGTTACGGCTTCCCAGCACTACGCCGTAAGCGGCGGAAATACCGATAGCAGGCGCGCCTCTGACCTTAAGATGGCGAATGGCTTCCCATACGTCTTCTTGCGTTACAAGCGGCAAATAAACGATTTCTTCCGGCAGCAGCCGTTGGTCGAGCAGATCCAGCTTATCGTCATGCCAGATGACGGATTGCAGGCCCGCATAGTTTTCTGTAGTCATCTTGTAAATCCTCTCTTGATTCCGTATTTCCGTTAATGCTTAGCTTCGGCAGTCAGAACAACATCAATGGCTTGTTCAATGGATACCGCGCGGCGGTTCAAATGAATGAGGGAGGTGCCGATTTCCAGAGCAAGGCGCTGCGCGCGCTCGCGTGCGGCCGGATCCGGAATGGTATCGATATCGGCAACATGAGCCAGGCCGACGATGCGGCGCACAACCTTGCAGCCGGCATAACCGATTGCATCTTGAAGCAGCCGGCTCATGTACAGATCCTGATAGCCCGGTGTTTCGTTAGCCATGCGGTCTACGCCATGCTCGTTCCACAAAGCGCGGAATTTCCGGTCGAACTTCGTCCACGTATCGCGGATCGTCTCGAGCAGGTAGCCGCGGAAATCGGCAAGCTCTTTCTCATCCTTGATCCAATGGCCTTGTCCCGCATAGTTCAGCAGAAGGTTGGCGATAACCGCGCCGATATCGAAGCCGATTGGGCCGTAATAAGCAAATTCAGGGTCGATTACTTTTGTTGATTCCGGCGTAGCGAAGACGCTTCCGGTATGCAGGTCGCCATGCAGCAAGGCTTGCGCGCTTGTCAGGAACTTCTCGCGGAGCAGAGCAACTTCGAGATGAAGGGCTTTATCCTCGCGGAGCGCCGCGGCGGCATCCTCAATGGCGGGTTCGATATTATTGTTGGAAGACACCGTATACGGATCGTCGAAAATCAGATCTTCCGTTATTTTGCACAAGTCCGGATTGATGAACTCTTTAACGCGCTGTTTTTTGTCCTGCTGGTTCATGCCGAGATCCGAAGTGAAGAACAGCGTATTTGCCATAAAGGTCGAAATATCTTCCGCGAATTTCGGATAACGGATGCCTTTGATAAGCCCTTGGCGCATAATCAGGTGATCGCTCAGATCCTCCATGACCGTAAGCGCAAGCTCGGCGTCATACCGGTATACAACGGGCACAAGGCCGGGAGCAAGCTTGTTCTGGAGAATCAGGGACTCGCTCTCGATCCGGGCGCGGTCGAGCGACAACGGCCAGGATTCGCCGACAACCTTCGCGTAAGGAAGGGCCTGCTTCATAATGAGGCTTTTGCCGCTTGCCGGATCGGTAATGTGGAAGACGAGATTCAAGTTTCCGTCGCCGATTTCACGGCAGTTAAGCTGAGCACCTGCAGGGAAAAAACCTTCGATGCCGCCTGCGATTTCAATCGCTTCTTGTTCGGTTAATGCATGATAAGCAGACATGGTTCGTCCACCTCCGATTTCGTATTTGAAAAGGCGTCTTAATGCCTAGTAAACTCCTCAACATAGTATAGCGGATATTATTTCGCCTTGGAATACCTCCAAATGATATAATGTTACATGATTAAGGACAAGCGGGCAATGCATGGAAGCTACATGGAGCAAGAGTAATCACATTTTTATACGAAGGAGGTCCTTTAATGTCGAATAACGAACGGGAGCCGGTTGCGCTCAAGGAATGGGCCGTGACGGTAAAAGCGCTGCGGGAAGGGCATCTTATCCTTGTTATGCGCAAAGGCGGGATTGTCGAGGAGACGCGGGATTTTCAGCTGGTGAGCAAAGGCTTCTATTTAATGCCCGCATACGAGCATCAGAAGGAGCATTTACTGAAGGATGCTTATCAAGGGCAGATCCAGGGTATCATGCAGGGCTGGTCGCCCGACATGCCGTCCATGGAGCTGAACACTTACGCGGAAGCGGTAGAGGATATCGAGATTACGGACCAGGAGACTTTGGACCGGATCCGGGATTTCCACATTTGGACGGATACGTTCGCCGAGGAGCGGCTCAAATGGAAGCGCACGAAGCCGCTGCATTTGCTTTTGCTGAGAGTATACCGTCTGGAGAAACCGGTAGAGCTGCCGATGCAGCCTGCTTATACCGGATGCAAATCTTGGGTAAAACTGGACGAGGGGATGCTTCAGCCTGCCATGACTCCCGTAATACCGGATGAACAATTCCAGCAGCAGGTTGAATTAATCAAACAAGCATTAATAGGAAGAGATATTTCGGAGGGCTCCTAATTCCAGCCGCCGGACGTTCCCGCATTGATTAATAACAAAACTTATAATAAAATAATTATTGAGAATCAATGAGAATCACTCTATAATATTCCCATTTGGAAAGCTTTTATAGGGATGAGCCTAAAAACCGATTACCAACCTTGGAGGGATAAGTATATTATGGCAACGCATTTTGTCATCGATGGCCTGAAAGCAGAGATCGAAGGAAAAGAGATTTTGAAAGGCATTAACCTTGAAATCAAAGGCGGAGAAATCCATGCGATCATGGGTCCTAACGGTACGGGTAAAAGTACTCTCGCATCCGCGCTGATGGGTCACCCGAAATACGAAGTAACGGAAGGCTCCGCTACGATTGACGGTGAAGACCTGCTGGAAATGAGCGTTGACGAGAGAGCACGCGCCGGCCTGTTCCTTGCTATGCAATATCCTAGCGAGATTCCCGGCGTTACGAACTCCGACTTCCTCCGCAGCGCAATCAACGCACGCCGCGAAGAAGGCAGCGAAATTTCGCTGATCAAGTTCATCCGTCAAATGGAAAAGAAAATGAAGGATCTTGAGATGAACCCTGAGTTCGCTCACCGTTACCTGAACGAAGGCTTCTCCGGCGGCGAGAAAAAACGTAACGAAATTTTGCAAATGGCTATGCTTGAGCCGAAAATCGTCGTTCTTGACGAGATTGACTCCGGCCTCGACATTGACGCCCTGAAAATCGTATCCAACGGCGTGAACGCTATGCGTTCCGAAGACCGCGGATTCCTGATCATTACTCACTACCAACGTTTGCTGAACTATATCACGCCTGACTTCGTACACGTTATGATGCAAGGCCGCATCGTGAAATCCGGCGGACCGGAGCTTGCGGAGCGTCTTGAAAACGAAGGCTATGATTGGGTTAAAGAAGAACTCGGCATTGTTGACGAAACAGTAGGCCAAGCTTAATCGGCGGAGAAGGGAGCATAACGGGATGAGTACACAATTAACGACTCCGACGGACCGTCAATCGGCCGAAGCGCTTGCACGCAGCAAAGGCGAACCGCAATGGCTCGTCGATCTTCGCGGTGAAGCGGCTGAGCTGGCTGGTACATTGGAATGGCCGAAGCCGGAGAAAATGCGTATCGACCGCTGGAATTTGACAGCTGTCGGCGCTTACGAGCAAGGCAAAGCGGTAGGTTCGGTTGCCGAACTGCCGGAAGTAGTCCGCGAGCTGGTCGCTGAAGGCACGGAGAATATCGTTGTTCAGCACAACTCGAGCGCGGTTCTGAAGCAATTGTCTGCAGAGCTTGCCGCTAAAGGCGTTATTTTCACAGATCTCGAGACAGCATGCAAAGAGCATGCGGATCTCGTCAAACCATATTTGTTCCAAGCGGTATCCGCGGGCGAGAACAAGCTGACCGCGATGCACGCGGCACTGTGGAACGGCGGCGTATTCGTATACGTGCCTAAAAACGTTGAAGTCGAGCTTCCGCTCCAAGCGGTGCTGTTCAACAACAAAGCAGGCGCCGCGTTTGCTCCGCACATTCTGATCGTTGCGGAAAGCAACAGCTCGGTTACTTACGTGGATTATGTCGTATCCGAACCGGGTTCGATCGATGCGGCGTTCGTCCATCACTCGGTTGTTGAAGTATTCGTGAAGCCGGGCGCGCATGTTCGTTTCGGTTCCATTCACCATATGGCCGAGAATGGCGTTGACATGACGCTCCGCCGCTCCGTAATCGAGAATGACGGGCAAATGGAGTGGGTTGTCGGTGACTTGAACGACGGCTACACGGTATCCGATACGGTATCCTTGCTGAAAGGCAATGGCTCGAACTCCGATGCGAAAGTCATCAGCATCGGCGGCAACGAGATGAAGATGAGCCTTACGACGCAAGCGACGCACTTCGGCCGCAGCTCGGAGTCCAACATGGTAACCCGCGCGGTTATGAGAGACAACGCTACGGCTATCATCAACGGCATCACGAAGATCGAGAAGGGCGCTACGAAAGCTAACGGCGTGCAAACGGAAAAAGTTCTGATGCTCAGCCCGAAAGCGCGCGGTGACGCCAATCCGATCCTTCTGATCGACGAGGACGATGTTAAAGCGGGCCACGCGGCAAGCGTAGGCCAGGTTAACCCGGAGCAGGTTTATTACCTGATGTCCCGCGGAATCAGCAAGCAAGACGCTGAACGTTTAATTATTTACGGATTCTTGGCGCCTGTCGTATCGGAAATTCCGATTGATGCGGTACGCGAGCAGCTTCAGCGTTTGCTCGAAAGGAAGCTTGAAGGATGAATATAGAAGCGGTAAGGGAGCAATTCCCGATACTGCATCAGCAGGTAAACGGGCATCCGCTCGTTTACCTCGACAGCGCGGCGTCTTCCCAGAAGCCGCGTTCCGTCATTGATGCGGTTAGTCGTTATTACGAACTGGATCACTCCAATGTGCACCGCGGAGTCCACACGCTTGGTTCCCGGGCGACGGATGCTTACGAAGGTGCACGGGAGAAGGTAGCCAAGTTTCTGAATGCGAAGTCGGCGGAAGAAATCGTGTTCACGCGCGGTACGACGACGGCGCTTAACCTAGTCGCATCGAGCTATGCCCGCACCGTGTGCAAGGAAGGCGACGAGATCGTCATTACGCCGATGGAGCATCATGCCAACCTTATTCCGTGGCAGCAGGCAGCGAAAGCGACGGGAGCGACGCTGAAGTATATTCCTCTTCAGCCGGACGGCACGGTTTCGTTGGCGGACGTGGAACAGACGGTTACGCCAAATACAAAGGTCGTTGCGATGACTCACGTATCGAACGTGCTTGGCGTTGTGAATCCTATTAAGGAAGTTACGGCTATCGCGCATAAGAACGGTGCGGTAATGGTCGTTGACGGAGCGCAAAGCACGCCGCATATGAAGGTTGACGTCCAGGATTTAGATTGCGATTTCTACGCTTTCTCTGGTCATAAAATGTGCGGGCCTACCGGTATCGGCGCGTTGTACGGCAAGAAAGAGCTCTTGTCGAACATGGAGCCGATCGAATACGGCGGCGAGATGATCGACTTTGTTGATTTGTATGAATCAACCTGGAAGGAATCCCCGTATCGCTTCGAAGGCGGTACGCCGATTATCGCGGGAGCCGTAGGACTTGGCGCCGCGATTGACTTCCTGGAGCAGATCGGACTTGACGAGATCGATAAGCATGAGAAGAAGCTGGCAACCTACGCCTACGATAAACTGTCCACGATTGAAGACGTTACGATCTACGGACCAAAAACGAACCGCGTTGGTCTTGTCACGTTCAATCTGGGCGATATCCATCCTCATGACGTATCGACCGTGCTTGATTCTTACGGCATTGCCATTCGCGCAGGCCATCATTGCGCCCAGCCGCTGATGCGCTGGCTGAATGTATCGGCTACGGCGAGAGCAAGCTTTTATCTATACAATAACGAGGAAGAGATCGACCGCTTGGTGGACGGCCTCATCCGGACAAAGGAGTTCTTCGGTCATGCAATTGGATGATTTATATCGTCGAGTCATCATGGATCATTATAAAAATCCACGCAACCGCGGAACATTGGATACTGATGCCGTCACCATCAACTTGAACAACCCGACTTGCGGCGACCGCATCTCGCTTCAGCTTCAAGTAGAGGACGGCAAAGTAATCGATGCGAAATTCAGCGGAGAAGGCTGCTCCATCAGCTTAAGCTCCGCCTCTATGATGACGGAAGCAGTTAAAGGCAAAACTTACGATGAAGCTATGGAGCTTGCCGAACGATTCTCCGGATTGATGAAAGGCGAAGACGTCGAGTTCGAGGAGAACGAAGACATCGAAGCCTTATCCGGGGTTAACAAGTTCCCTGCACGGATCAAATGCGCAACACTGGCGTGGAACGCATTGCGCAAAGGAATCGAGCAGAAGCACGTATAGAACGAATCGAATACTTGAAGGAGTGTGAATACCATGCCAGGAACAATGCCTGAAATGGAAGATTATAAGTATGGTTTCCGTGACGAGCATAAAGCGGTCTTCCAATCCGGTAAGGGATTGACGGAGGAAATCGTACGCACGATTTCCGAGATGAAAGGCGAGCCGGACTGGATGCTCGAATTCCGTCTGAAATCGCTGGAGCAATTCAACAAAATGCCAATGCCTAACTGGGGCGGCGACATGGCTGATCTTGATTTCAGCGACATTCAATACTATGTTAAGCCATCCGAGAAGCAAGGCAAGACATGGGAAGAAGTACCGCAAGAAATTAAAGAAACCTTCGATAAGCTGGGTATTCCCGAGGCGGAACAGAAGTTCCTCGCGGGCGTATCGGCTCAATACGAGTCCGAGGTCGTATACCACAGCATGCAGGAAGATCTGGAGAAGCAAGGCGTTATCTTCACCGACATGGATACCGCGCTTCGCGAATATCCAGACCTTGTTAAAGAATATTTCAGCACGATCATTCCTCGTACGGATAACAAATTCGCAGCTCTGAACAGTGCGGTATGGTCCGGCGGCAGCTTCATCTATGTTCCAAAAGGCGTGAAATGCGAAGTTCCGCTGCAAGCTTACTTCCGTATCAACTCCGAGAACATGGGCCAATTCGAACGTACGCTGATCATCGCCGACGAAGACAGCTTCGTACACTACGTAGAAGGCTGCACGGCTCCGATCTACAGCACGAACTCGCTGCATAGCGCGGTTGTAGAGATTCTCGTTAAGAAGAACGCTCGCTGCCGCTACACGACGATCCAGAACTGGGCGCCTAACATCTACAACCTCGTTACCAAACGCGCGGTTGCGGAAGAAAACGCGACGATGGAATGGGTTGACGGCAACATCGGCTCCAAGCTGACAATGAAATATCCTGCGGTAATCCTGAAAGGACGCGGCGCAAAAGGCATGGTGCTTTCCATCGCCGTTGCGGGCAAAGGCCAGCATCAGGATGCAGGCGCGAAAATGCTTCACCTGGCTCCTGACACAACTTCGACGATCGTATCGAAGTCGATCAGTAAGCATGGCGGTAAAGTAACTTATCGCGGTCTCGCATCGTTCGGACGCAATTCCGAAGGTTCGAAATCCAACATCAAATGCGATACGCTCATTCTCGATAACGAATCGACATCCGATACGATTCCTTACAACGAGATTATGAACGACAACATTACGCTTGAGCACGAAGCAACCGTATCGAAGGTATCCGAGGATCAGCTGTTCTACCTGATGAGCCGCGGATTGTCCGAGGCGGAAGCGACGCAAATGATCGTAATGGGCTTCATCGAGCCGTTCACGAAAGAGCTTCCGATGGAATACGCGGTTGAGATGAACCGTCTCATCAAGTTTGAGATGGAAGGCTCGATCGGTTAATAAATGGTTAGGATACGTGTCCGAGATTCTCGGACACGTATTTTTAGTTTGGAAGGGAGGCGGGATTAGGAGTAATCTTGCCTTGTGTGAAAATGTGCAAAATAAGAAATGCCCGTCCAATCTGGACGGGCATTTCAACGTACAGCTATTCCTTTAGAAAATAATTTCCTTGATTTCATACTCGCGGTCAACGGTAAGATCGATAAACCGTTCCCCCGTTTGAATAAGCGGGCGGAAAAATTCGGTTGGATGGGTCATGACGATGGTACCCACTTCGCCGGATTCGAGGACGGCTTTTTTGCCGATAAAGTTAGGGATCATATGCTTGATAAACGTATGGGTCGTATGAGCATCCAGCTCGTTGAAGCTCATCTTGTACAGCTCCTTCAATACGTAGAACAGATCGCGCTTTTTCTTGTAGACGCGTTCGGAGATCATCGCGCTGTAAATATCAACGACGGCAATAAGCTTGGCTACCGGATGTATCTCGTCACCACGCAGGCCATGCGGATACCCGCTGCCGTCATTGCGTTCATGATGCTGAAGAGCGCTTAGCGCCATTATTTCCGATTCGTCCTCAAACGATTGTTGAATAATATCATAGCCGTATAGCGTATGCTTCTTTACTTCCTCAAATTCCTCGTCGGTCAGCTTGGCTGGCTTGTTCAGAATGCTGGAAGGAATTCTGCTCTTGCCGATATCATGGAGATAGCCGGATTTCGAAATTTCAAGCGCTTCCAATTCCGTATAGCCAAGCCATGAGGCCAAGTAATAAGATAACATGCCCACTTGCACGGAATGCTGATACGTATAATCATCAGCCGTATTTAACAGAAGAAGCATGGAGACAACATCGCGCTCCATTTGGAAATTTTTAAGAAGAGGCTGGAAGGCGGCTGCGACTTCGTCCTGCTTGACAACCCCGCCGTCCGTTGCTTTCTGGAACAAATCCTGAAAGCCTTTGACGGCATTCTCATAATCGGGACGCACATTGGGCAGCCATTTGGGATTTACGGTAGTCTCAAGCGTACGATGAACCGGTTGCTCTGTTGTCCGCCGTTCCTCAATGTCAACATAGTCAACTTGATGCTGAAACAGCTTCGCAATATCCTTTTGCGCTAGGACGGTACCCTTGGACAAAACGTGCAGGCCGTATCCGTTAAAGGTGTCCTTAAGCAGGATATCTCCCTCTTTTAAATCTGATATATGCAGCCTCATCGTTGCACCTCTATAGTAAATTATGTACAGAATATATGAAATAATAGTAACAATGAATGAATGTTATGGCAATAAGAGGGATGCGAAAACATGACTATTGTCCTATACGTTTAGCACCACTCCGCGAATTTCCATCCATTAATTGGATAAGGGCTCGATGGGATTCCAAGGGCTGCCCTGCTGATGCCCTTTCCATTCGGAACCGTCCTCCCAAATTTCCTTTTTCCAAATCGGAACGATCTGCTTCAGTCTTTCGATGGCATACCGGCTTGCTTCATAGCAGGCATCTCTATGGGGGGAGGAGACAGCGATAACGACGCTTGTCTCCGCCAGGTCAACAACGCCGATCCGGTGGGAAATCGCCGTTAACGTGCCCGGCCAGCGTTCATTAAGCTCCGCGCCGACCTGTTCCATCGTACGTACGGCCATAGGCGCATACGCTTCGTATTCCAGACGGACCGTGCGCTGTCCATTGGTCCATTCTCGCGTCGTTCCCACAAACGCAATCGCCGCGCCATGTTCGGGTACAATGACTTTAGCTAGCACTTCATCCGAAGTCAGAGGCTGCTTCGTAATCATGTAACGGCCGTCCGCGGATGAGCATTCCGATCCGTCTGCTTCATTCTGCTCCGGCTCTCCGCCCGAGACGGGAGGGAGGACCGCAAGCTCGTCCGATGCTTGAATAACGGTATCGTCGGAAGCATAAGTCTGATTGCAAGCCACAAACGAAATACGCACAAGCTCTGCCTGCTCCGGAAAACTGCCGGCGAGCTCCTGCTTAAGGGCTTCTACCGTCATCGAGGGAGTGTCTGTCTCTATTTGAATGACCGGGCTGCCGAATCGGTCGGAAAGCCCGGCGAATAACTGGATTTTCCAAGTATACGCCATGTTATATAACCTCTCATCGCTAAAGGGTGAACTCCGTATTAGCATACCATAATCATGTGAAAAATGTTATTCTAGTAGAAGAGAAAAGGAGTGAGAGGCATGCCCCCATTGTTGGACCGTTTCGGGAGAGAACACGATTATTTGCGTATTTCGGTTACGGATAGATGCAATTTGCGTTGTTTATACTGCATGCCCGAGGAAGGCATGGAATTCGCTGATGCCAGTCATCTGCTCAGCTATGATCATATTGTGGAGGTCGTTCAGACGGCTGCGGAGCTTGGTATTACCAAGCTGCGAATTACTGGCGGCGAACCGCTTGTCCGCCCGGATCTGGATACTCTGATCCGCAGGCTGAAGGCGATCCCGGGCATTGAGGACATTGCCTTGACGACAAACGGCATGCTGCTCGGCAAATACGCCGAGGCTTTAAAGGCTGCGGGTTTGAACCGCGTCAATATAAGCCTGGATACGCTTGATCCCGCGAGGTTCAAGTTTATTGCCCGCCGCGGCGAGCTGAAACGGGTCATTGAGGGGATTGAGGCAGCCGGCAGGGCTGGCCTTGCTCCGATTAAGCTGAATTGCGTATTGCTCAAAGGAATTAACGAGGACGAAATCGCTTCGTTCCTGAAGCTGGCATACGAGCAGCCGATGCATGTCCGATTTATTGAATATATGCCGATTGGCCATGCGGACGATAATTGGCGCAACCATTATTTGCCGTTGTCGCATGTGCTGGATACGGCACAGCGCGAGGGCTACTCGATTGCAAGACGTACGAACGTAAAAGGAAACGGCCCGTCCGATGATTGGCAGATGGAAGGCGGCAAGGGCTCCTTTGGCCTTATTCATCCGGTCAGCGATCATTTCTGCAAGAGCTGCAACCGGCTTCGCCTAACGGCAGACGGTTCGATGAAGCCATGCCTGTATTGGGTGGATGAGCTGAATGTGAAAGCGGCGCTTGGTGATCCCGAAGCGATGCGCGACATTTTCTACAAGGCGATGGATCTGAAGCCTGAAAATCATGAAATGGCGGCTAAGCTGGCGAATGAGGCGTTGTCCCATACGCCAACCGACCGCCGAATGTCTCAAATTGGCGGGTAACGAACCGGAGGAGGCAGGCATGACATTCTCAAATCGATCAATTCTAATTCTGCATAGCAACGATATTCATAGCCGTCTCGAGAATGCAGCAAAAATAATGACTTATATAGAGGAACAGCGTGCCGCCTACGGCAGCGAACATATTCTCTGCCTGGATATCGGCGATCATATGGACCGCATCCGGCTGGAAACCGAGGGCAGCGACGGCATGGTGAATGTCGAGCTGCTGAATGCGGCCGGCTATGATGCGGTAACGCTTGGCAATAACGAAGGCTTAACGTATTCGAAGGATACTCTGGAGCGGGTATACCGCGAGGCGAAGTTTGCGATTCTTGGTGCCAATATGCGCGAGCTCGATACCGGCAAGCTGCCGGAATGGCTGCTGCCCGGCACGGTTATGGAGAAGAACGGCATCCGTATTGGTCTCATCGCCGCTACGGCCCGTTACACGGACTTTTACGAGCTGCTTGGCTGGGATCTGACTGATCCTCTTGAAGCCATTGGGGGAGAAGTGAGGAGGCTTAGAGAGCAGGTTGACGTGATAGCCGTGATGTCTCACCTCGGGATTAACGTCGATAAGCAGATGGCGGAAAAAATACCGGGCATCGATCTGATCATGGGCGGGCATACGCATCATTTGCTTGAGGAGCCGCTTGTTATCGGCGGCACTTCAATTTGCGCCGCCGGGAAATACGGCGAGCAGATCGGACGCGTCGAGCTCGAGCTTGACGAGAGCGCGGAGCGTCCCATTATCCGCGCAGCATGCGTGCCGATGGCCGCCTATGCGGAGCATCCCGCAGCCGCCGCGATTATCGGCGGCTACCGCGAGGCGGGCGAGCGGCGCCTCAGCCGGGTTATCGCCCGGCTGGATGCGCCGCTGCCCGCCCTCCCCGAGCGGGAATCGCCGCTCGGGAACCTGCTGGCCGCCGGCCTGCGCCGCCATGCCGATGCCGAGATCGGCATCGTGAACACGGGGCAGCTGCTAGGCGGCCTGCAGCAGGGCGACGTGACGGAGGGGCAGCTGCATGCCCTCTGTCCGTCGCCGATAAATCCGTGCCGCCTGCTGCTCAGCGGCGCGAATATCCGGGCAGCGCTGGAAGAAGCGCTGCTGCCTTCCTTCACGGGCATGCCGATCAAAGGCTACGGCTTCCGCGGCGAGGTGCTCGGGACGCTTGCGATTGACGGCATGGAGGTCGAATACGATCCGTCCCTTCCGGAGCTGCATCGAATCGTGTCGATTCATGTTAACGGCGAGCCGCTCTCCGACGAGCGGGAATACGTGGTTGGCTGCATCGATATGTTTACGTTCCATATCGGCTATTTGTCGCTGGGAAAGGCGACGGAGGTATCCTACTATCTGCCCGAATTTATCCGGGATCTTCTTGCCGAAGAACTGAAGGAAGGACATGGAATCAGCGCTTGTCACCGAGAAAGATGGAGAATATTGTCGAATTTTTAGTATAAAATGGTTGCCAAGCGTGAATTTATACCTTACATTAACAATACGGATAGTTTTGACCGAATATAAGAATGTATAAGTTTTTTCTGTTAGTATAGACACCGTTTTGTTAAGGGGAAGGATCAGGAACATGCGCTTGGTACCCATATCGCAATGCCAGCCTGGCATGAGACTTGCCAAAAAGATTTTCTCGGGCGACGGATTAGTCCTCTTGGGAGAAAACATGGAATTAACGAGTCGCCATATTTTCCGCCTGGAACAATATGGTATTCATTATGTGTTTATTAAGGATCCGAGGACGGATGATATCGTTGTTCCGGAAATTATAAGCGAAAATACGATCAGTCTCGCCTTGAAGGAGATCAAAACGAATTTCCGCGCGATGATGGAGTTGCCGAAGCAGAAAAAAGGCGCTCCATACCCGTACATCGCGCAGCCTTTCAAACAGATCATGAATATGATTATCGATGATTTATCCAATCATAAAGATGCCATGATTATGTTGATGAACATGGGGATTGTCGACGAATACCTCTATCAGCATTCACTGAATGTCTGCGTATATACGACATTGCTAGGCTCTGCCCACGGATATACAAGGGATGAATTGATGAAGCTCGGAATGGGCGCTTTGCTTCATGATATAGGGAAGACGCAGATTCCGATGGACGTGCTGAAAAAACCGGGCTCTTTGACGGATCATGAATTCCAGATGATGCGCAATCATGCCAAAATCGGATTCGAGCTACTGAAGGATGAGCCAAATATGCCGCTAATTGTCGCGCATTGCGCGTTCCAGCACCATGAACGGGTTGACGGAAGCGGTTATCCGCGCGGGATTAAAGGGGACGAAATCCATGATTTCGCCAAGTGGATCGGCCTGGTTGATTCTTATGACGCCATGACGACAAACCGCGTATACCGTGCGCCTATGCTGCCTCATCAAGCAATCGAATTGCTGTATGCCGGCACCGGCACCTTATACGAACAGCATATGGTGCAGCTCTTCAGAGACAAGGTCGCTATTTATCCAATCGGGATAACGGTCAAGATCCATACGGGCGAGACCGGAGTTGTCGTCGATTTCAACCATTCGTATCCGCACCGGCCAATTATCCGGATGCTCTATAACGAAGCGGGGGAAGAGCTGGCCGTGCCTTACGAAATCGATTTATCGAAGCAGCTCAGCACGATGATTGTCAGCGTAAACGGCGAGCAGTCGAATGTTGGTCTAGCCTCGGGAATATAATAGGAGAAAAGGAGGCTGTCCGGCCTCTTTTTTCGTTTTTTATACCTATTTCCATTTGCTTCATTCCCCTTCGAACATTACAATGGTATAAGCTATACCCAATTTAACCATGTAAGTCAGGTGCTGATATTAATGAATACGATAGATTACGCTTTGAAAAACAATACCCTCACGCCATTATCTCCCCTTAATGATCCTTGGGACCCGATCCGATCCTTGCAGCAATATGGACGCCATACCTTGACCAGTGTCGAGATGACCGTATCCAACCTTTGTAATATGCGCTGCGAGCATTGCGCCGTAGGCGATACGCTTGTAATGTCGGAGCCGGCTAAGCTTCCTCTAGAGCTGATGATCAAACGTCTGGATGAAGTGAAGCATTTGGAGACCATAAGCATTACGGGCGGTGAGCCGTCTTTCTCGGATCGCACCGTGAAGGAGTACATGGTTCCGCTTCTTCAATATGCGAGAAGCCGCGGCATTCGTTCGCAGATTAACTCGAATGTCACGCTGCCTTATAGCCGCTATGAGCAGCTCGCTCCTTATCTGGACGTGATGCATATTTCTTTTAACTATACGAATGCGGACGATTTCCACCAGATTGGCTTCGCGAAGGCCGGCCATGCGGTATCCCGCGAAGCCGCTGCCAAGCTGTATGACCGGATGATTGATAATGCCAAGCGGTTAAGCGATGCTGGCGTTCTTGTATCCGCCGAATCGATGATTAACTACCGCACTCATCATCAAATTGAAGAAATTCACCGGTTAATTATCGAGATGGGCTGTCAGCGCCATGAGGTGCATCCGATGTATCCTAGCTCGTTCGCGAAGGATCTCCCGGTCTTATCCAAGGAAGATATGCAACGGGCGATCAGCAGACTGCTCGATACTAGGGACAAGAATGTGTGGATGCTGTTCGGGACCCTGCCGTTCTATCAGTGCAGTGACAATCCGGAGGAACGAAAGCTCTTGTCGAGACTGGCTTCGGAGCCGAATGTGACGGTGCGTAATGATCCGGACGGCCGTAACCGTCTGAACGTAAATCTTTTTACCGGTGAAGTATTTGTAACCGACTTCTCGGATGTGCCTGCATTTGGCAACATTAATGATGAGCAGCTGGACCAATTGTTTGATCGCTGGCTTGACCATAAGCTCGCAAAAAGCGTGAACTGCCATTGTCCGGCGGCCGCTTGCTGCGGTCCAAACCTGCTGGTGAAAGACATGTATTATAAGGATGAGGATTTCCACCAGAAGAAAGCCATTCTTTAAGCTTCCGCGCGGAAAAGGGGACATTACTTTCGGAAATGGGCGTATGCTGATAGTGGACGAAGCTCATACGAAAGTCATAGCCCCGCTTACATAACGGTTCGTAAACTTTTCCAGAGGAAAGGAGGTATCGTTAGAGTGTCGATTAAAACGTTAGTCATGGTTGCGTTTGGGCTGTTCCTGTTGTATCTGTTGTTTACGGTTGGGGCGCCGTTCCTGCTTGCGCTGGTTGTCGCTATTTTCCTCGAGCCGCTAACCCAGTTTCTGATCCGCCGGCTTAAGACCAATCGTCTCGTAGCTTCGACGATTTCAAGCAGCCTGTTTACGGTTATCCTGATTGGACTCATGGCGCTGCTGGGTGTCAAGGTGGTCGCGGAGCTTATCGCCTTCGCGCAGAAAGTACCCAACTATGTTGGGGATGCCAGTACATACGTAACCGATCTGGTCGAGAATGCAAGATCGCTTTATGCGAACTTCTCGCCGGATACCGTAGGCCAGATCGAGAATTGGCTGACCGATATGAGCAAGTCGCTTACAGGTATGGTAGGCACATTGTCGTCCTCCGTTATTTCTTTCGCTTCGGGGATTCCGAGCATGTTCATTTTCTTTATCGTCTTTCTCGTTGCGGTGTACATGTTCGGCTTCAGCCTCAATACGATGAAAGATACGTTCCTGACGCTGTTCGAGGAGAAATCAAGGCCTCAAGTCAATGAAGTACTCGAAAATTTGAAAAAGTCGATCTTTGGCTTCCTTCGGTCGCAAATTATTCTGAGTGCTCTAACCTACATCCTCTCGTTGATCGGTCTGATTATCCTGGATATCAAGTATCCGCTGGCGATCGCCCTTCTTATCGTAATCGTGGATATTATGCCAATCTTGGGTACGGGCACGGTGCTAGTCCCATGGGGAACTTATCTAGTGATCACCGGTGACCTGTATGCCGGAATTGGACTCTACATCCTGTTCCTGTTCATGACGGTATTCCGCCGCATTGTAGAGCCGAAGATTCTGGGCGATTCGGTAGGCATCGGCTCCTTGTCCGCTTTGATCAGCTTGTACGTTGGTTTTAAGCTGGTTGGCGTAATCGGGGTTTTCCTTGGACCGCTGGTTGTCATTATCTACATGGCAATCCGCAAAGCAGGTTTATTCAAAATAAATATTAAGCTATAACGCGATCCGGCAGATGCTGCCGGATTTTTTTATTTTGCAATTCGATTACGTATGGAATATTTGATGTTTTTTTCGGTATTCTCCGGGGGTATACGAAGTGTGGCGCTTAAGCAGACGCGAAAAGTAATTTATATCCTGAAAGCCGCATTGCTCCCCGACTTTAACCAGAGGAAGCTTGGTATGCGCGAGGAGTTTTTTTGCGCGATCGATCTGCAAGTGATGCCTGTACTGCATGGGGCTCATGCCGGAATATTCCTTTAGACAGCGCGCCAAATAGTCGAAATGATAATTTAAATCCAATTCAATCCGTTTGGAATCGAAAGGAAGTTCGAGCTGGTCTGCCAGGTAGGAAGCCATCATCTCGCCAATTTCGTATGTGCGGGCATTTGGGCTGTTCTCCCGTAGTCCATTCTGTAAGAGAATGAGAAGCTGACCGAAGAGGATCTCTAATTCGAAAGAGCGCGAAAGAGTCAGCTTGCTGTGCAATTTGATCATTTCTTGCAACAAGGGAACGATTGCCCGCACATTGATAGCTGCAAACTTGGGAATATCGATGATGGCGGGGGGAGGGACGATATCCTGGTCCGTTACCTGCAGCAGGGGCTGGGGGGAGATGAACTTCTCTTTCAGTAGCAAAAGCTCGGGCGACGGGTATTGAAAATGGATCCAGTACACTTCCGTTTCCGATTCCGTGGGGCGGTAGCCACCGTGTATTTTCCCGGGTTCCAGAAGAAGCATCATCCCTTGTTCAAGCATGTACGGGATATCGTTCTCTTCCATGTATAACGTACCTTTGGTGCAGATAATCAGGTCGTATACATTGAATTGGCGGCGAGCATGCACAACTCCGCTTTGCCACAGCGTATGCCCGATAGTCGTCAATAAAGGAAATGGCGGGACGGGCAGTTCGACGACCAGCATGGTATCATCTCCTTCTAATCCATGTAGATATTGTATGATTATTAGTCGTCATTGTCTGATTAATTCAATAAATAAATGAGATACATTAGTAGATATCATACGATATCGAGTGGTTGCTCGCAATAATAAGGAGGATCAAAAAAATGATAAACCCCGAGCTGGTGCAGAGGCAGAAATGGTTTGTTAATCAACGATTCGGCATGTTTATTCACTTCAATAGCGCTACCTTTCAGTTTGCCGATACGGAAATAGAGGATTGGGAATATGCGCACGAGAATCACGACGAGCCTCGCAGATTCCCTTTTGACCCGAAGAGCTGGAATCCGTCAGAATTGGATTGCGCGCAGTGGGCTAAGGCAGCTCAATCAGCAGGTATGAAGTTTGCCGCATTAACAGCGAAGCATCACGAAGGGTTCAGCTTATGGCCGACCCGTTATACGGAGCACAGCGTGAAAAACGCAGCCATTCAGCGTGATGTCGTCAAGGAGTACCTGGATGCTTTCAGGCAAGAAGGCATTGAGGCGGGGCTTTATTTCTCTATGCTGGACTTGCACCATCAAATCGGCCGTAAGAAGTGTACGCCAGAGGATAAGCATTTTATCAAAAATCAACTGGAGGAGCTGCTGACAAGCTATGGAGAGATTCCGTTCATCATCATCGATGGGTGGAACGCGCATTGGGGTGGTCCGAATTACGAGGAGCTTCCGTTCGAAGAGATAGATGAATGGGTAAAAGGATTCCAACCGCAATGCTTGCTGATGAATATCAGCTGCGAATCGACATTGGAGCATACGGATATCGTCTTTTACGAGAATGCCGCCGGTCAGGAAATAGAAGATTCCTTCAGCGGGCCGGGTGCAAGCTGCAACATTCTGACCAAAACCTGGTTCTGGAGAAAAACCGATTCCACTATGGAATTGAAAAGTACGGATTGGGTATTGCAAAAGGTTGAGGATGCGAATCGTCACAACGTCACGTTCTTATTGAACGGGGCGCCGAACCAAAGGGGACTCCTCGACAAAAATATAGAAGAGCGCTTTGCAGAAATCGGGACGCGTTTCGTGCAGCTCAAAGAGCTTGATGACGTGCCAGCGAACTGGCTGTATCGTGCTGAGACGTCCCCTCGACACTATGGTTGAAATTAGGTGATATTGAGCTG
This sequence comes from Paenibacillus glycanilyticus, assembly GCF_051200795.1. Classification (NCBI taxonomy): domain Bacteria; kingdom Bacillati; phylum Bacillota; class Bacilli; order Caryophanales; family Paenibacillaceae; genus Paenibacillus; species Paenibacillus glycanilyticus. The sequence continues at coordinate 4,966,948 of NZ_CP195155.1, read as the reverse complement.
TTTCTTTAATGTAAGAAGAGGAACGATAAGGATCCGGCAGCTGCTGTCGGATTTTTTTTTATTGTGATAATGGGGAAAAGCCCTGCCCGCATACAGTTATTAGGAGATGTCTAATTGTCGGGAGGGATATCCGGATGACCACCGAGAGCAATGACCGCGTGGAAAGCAACAATAGTATGGCTGCTCAAGCTATGAACAGTGTTCCGAATGCAGCAAACGTATTTCATGCAGAGGCAAATGCAGCTAACGCAGAAAATGTTGCGGCTGCAGCCAATAATGCCCCTATGCCAAATATGGCGCCAGTAGAGAACATGGCAATAGGCAAGGAAAATACGGGGTACAAGACCGCAAATAACACAAACCCGCTTAATCAGGTCCATGTGTATGAGCCTTTTATCGGTCCATGCGATCCATGTCCGCCGATGAAACTGAAAACTTATGTCTTACCGCCTCACCTGTTTATCCCGTATCAGCCGCAGGGGCTGCCCCAGTATCCTATCCATGAGGCATTAAGGCGGGGAACGCTCTGGCCGGCATTGTTCAGCTCCTATCAGTCCAGGTATTACTTGTAAAGTAAGAAGTAAGAATTATCACAAATGGCCAGGTACTGGCCCAAATGTGTGACAATTCTCGGTTTACGCTTACGAAGTAAGAATTGCTTCGCAATTCTCGGTTTACGCTTACGAAGTAAGAATTATCACAAATGGCCAGAGAATGGCCAAATGGGTGACAATTCTTAAGGTTTATGCTTTCGAAGTAAGAATTGCTTCGCAATTCTTTTGAGGAGGTTGATTTTCTTGAGCATTGTTCTGGACGAACAATACTATAGCAAGCTGGAAGAGCTTCAGGCGATAAGTTTTGCCTTGGTGGAATTGACCTTATATTTGGACACCCATCCGCATGACGCACAGGCGATCCAGCAGTTTAATCAGCTTGCAATGCAGCAGCATCAATGCAGGCAGGCGTTCGAAAGCCTATACGGCCCAACGCTTCAATTCGGGAACAGCTTCTCAAATTATCCCTGGCAGTGGTCTCAAAGTCCATGGCCGTGGCAGGTGTAGTAACACGGTTTGAGCCTGTATTTCCACTTGAGAAAGGGGACGTGTCAAACGGATGTGGTTATACGAGAAGAAGTTGCAATACCCCGTCAGGGTAAGCAAATGTGATCCTAGGATGGCCAGATACTTAATTGAGCAATACGGTGGGGCAGATGGCGAATTATCCGCTGCGCTGCGATATTTGAATCAACGGTATTCGATTCCGGATAAAGTCATAGGGCTATTAACGGATATAGGCACGGAAGAATTTGCCCACTTGGAGATGATCGCTACAATGGTCTATAAATTGACAAAAGATGCAACTCCTAGGCAGTTGGATGAGGCGGGGCTAGGAGAGAACTTTGTCAACCATGATAATGGTATGATGTATGTGAATGCTTCGGGTGTTCCGTGGACTGCAGCTTATATCCAGGCGAAAGGAGATCCAATCGCTGATCTGTATGAGGATATTGCCGCTGAGGAGAAGGCACGCGCCACCTACCAATGGCTAATCGATATGACTGATGATGTGGATTTACAGGATGGCTTAAAGTTTCTTCGTGAACGTGAGATTGTCCATTCGTTGAGGTTCAGAGAAGCGGTTGAGATGATTAAGTCTGATTGGGGCACGAAGAAAGTTTTTAAGGTCTAATTGAACCATAGAATATGGGAAAAGAATATTGTCTCTGGCAGAGATGAGGTCAGGGGTTCGATCCCCCTTGGCTCCACCATAATAAAACACTCAAAACCCTTGTGTTTCAAGGGTTTTTTCTTATTTTTTAAAACGATGCTTATTAGCGGTAAAGTACCCGATTTCGGTAATTGGGGACGGATTGGGGACGAAAAATATTTGAGGTATTTTGGGGCCACTGAAGAACTTAGTTTTTTTGAACGTAACTATTGGGGCAGCCGCTCTTGAAATACTCACTGAGAAGCATATATCGGTAACGGAAGCAAACGTATGAAGCAGCATGTCTCTTTCTATGTCCAGCCGGCGATTACGAATCCAACGCAGGGGCGAGGTATAATGTATCGCTTGAAAATCGCGTTTGAATGTCGACAAACTTCGACCAGACAAGTAGGCAAGATCCTTACGCGAAACCGGATTTGTAACATTCAGTTCCATAATTTCTGTAATTCCTTTTCTGACCCTTCGTTTTAATTGCAGGAATTGATAGAAAAACTGTTCGTCGGCATCCGCAACATCAAACAATAGTTCCAGCAGTTTACCTCTGACTAACCCTTCTTTCAAGATCTCGCTTTGAATTCCAATAAGCGTGATAGGCATTCGTAATTCGTAAAAAGCTCCCCTTTACAGTAATCAGGTTGCATTTTTCACCTGTCCGCCATAAGGGGAGCATAGTCACTTTAAGGGTTGCTGCGGTATTTATAATTAAATAACTTTACAAAATTGTTGTTGTTTTATCTTTTTTGACCAGTGCTGGAATATACTTCAAATGTGGAAATCGTCGGACACCAACGGGATTCTTCGATTACCAGTCTGATCTGCCTTGCCGTGGTTTCAGCAAAGGTTAGGATACGTTTATAGCCTACAATCGTGCAACCGGCTGCTCGCTTCCATACTCCGTCCTCCAGAACCTCTATACGAAGTTTTTCAATACGCTGGCCAGAGCGAATATGTTCTTGCAGTACGATGGTATCAAAGGTTTGGGTAGTCCCAAGGTCAATGTCAATAACAGCCTGTTCAGTTCCTTCCAGTGGACACCAGTAAGTATCTTTGCTGCCATCAAGCATGCGCATTGCATTGTGCTCCTCATCAAGCGATTCCTCTGCAATTGCAACAGCCCCGGAGGCAAGGTTATGTTGGAAAACCGTTCTGATGACTTGACCAAGTTCCGCCATGCGACAGGCGTCGTTCTCATGGATAAGCCCCCGTTGGTCTGGAGGTAGATTCAATAGAAATGTAGAGTTGCCTCCAACGGATTTGTAATAAATATCGAGCAGGGCCTCAAGGCTTCTTACCTTGTCGTCTTCGGCGGAATGATAGAACCATCCTGGCCGAATGGATGTATTTACTTCAGCGGGATACCATATTAGCTTCTCTTTGTTCTTAATGGCTTCTCTGCTTCCCAGATTCTCGTCGCGGGAATTAGAGCGTTTGGAGAACTCGCCATCGTCGACATGCTGGGATTCCTCCTGAATTTTCTCGCAATCCTGGAGCTCTTCGGGAACAACGCTCCATTCCGAATCCCTCGTATGTCCAGCCTCATTGCCGCACCACCGAACATCCGGACCGCATACGGAAATGACCGCATTTGGTTGAAGCTCGCGAATAACTTCGTAATAGCCGTCCCAATCGTACACTTGCTTTAAGCCATTAGGTCCTTCTCCGCATGCGCCGTCAAACCATACACAAAAGACATCTCCATAGGCGGTGAGAAGCTCCCGAAGCTGATCCTTGAAGTAATCGTTATATTCCTCGGTTCCGTAGCGCTGATCATGCCGGTCCCATGGCGACAGATAGACACCAAAGGCTAATCCGCCTTCGCGGCAGGCATCGGCTACTTCACGTACCATGTCGCCTGCTCCGTCTTTCCACGGACTATTCTTAACCGAATGATCGGTATGCGAACTCGGCCATAGACAGAAACCGTCATGATGCTTGCAGGTCAGAATGAGTCCTTTCATGCCTGCCGATTTGCATACCTCAACCCACTGCTTTGCGTCAAAATCGCTTGGATTAAAGATCGAGGGTTCTTCGTCTCCAAGTCCCCACTCTTTGTCCGTGAACGTATTAACTCCGAAGTGAATGAAGGAATAGAACTCAAGCTCTTGCCAGGCCAATTGTCTTGCTGAAGGTGCGATTTGCGCAACTTGTTTGATGCGTTCTGTCATATGTGGTCTCCTCCTAATGGTAGATCTTAAATTAATAGCTCTGCTTCATAGCCGCTAAGGACCATCACTTGATCGAAACGGCGACCCGTCAATAACCCCGTTGCAGGCTTGTTGAGCGTAATGGCTTGCTCCGTGCCAGTCGTATTTACGTAGATGACGGAATCATCCTCAAGTCTGCGCGCGACTACGCCAAGAGGAGTAATTGGCCCCTTGATAATACCCAGATCCGGATAAAGCTGCTCAAGCAGCGAGCTTATAAAGGAAGTTTCCGCAGGAATCGCGACATAAATAGCTTCTCCCTTACCATAACGGTTCCTCGTAACGGCAGGGGACGATTCAAGCGTATTTGTGAAAGTGGCCATTGCCTCTGCAGTGCGGACTTCGAGTATCTCATAATAATCGATCTCAGGAACATGCTTCGAATCCCCGAGTTGAATAACCGGACGCTCACGTTCCAGCCTAAGCTCGACCTTCTCCAGACCTCCGGCGTTTTCGGAAGGAGTATGGCTTCTGGTGCGCGTGAACGCTCCGCAACGGATGCCGAATACATCGCTGAGCTCCCCCGGTAAGGTTGTGTCGAATACTTGGTTGTGTTCATTGACCTTAGCAGAGTAAGCTGTCATGATAACGGTCCCGCCATTCTCCGTAAAGGAACGAATAGCTGCAGCGGAGGCTTTGTCCATGACAGCATGACCAGGAACAAGAAGGATTTTGTAGTCCTTGCGCATATCTCGCAAATTCACGATGTTGCAGTCTAGGTTAGCTCTAACAACCGAATCGTAAGCTTGAAGCACCTGATGGGTATAATCAGATTTATAGTAGCTGCGGTTGCCGGCCATAACCTTCAAGCTTTCATAGGAATAAGCGATGGCAATTTCCGGTTTTGTTTTTCGCGGGAAGCCATGGTCCTGCAGCAGCTTGAATTCCTCCGAGAATTGCTTGAATTCGTCATATTTCCAGCCTGGAACACCGTCATGATCGAGCAGGCCGAATATATACTGTTCTTCTCCCCCAAGCATAGAGCGCCAGGTCCAAGCACAAACTGCCTGAGATCTATAAACGAGAGATAAATATGCATACATTCTCATCGCTTTACGAGGAGATCCGTAGCCTCCAAAATCGCCTGTCTGGAATTCGAGGCACCATATAGGTTCGTCAAGCTCTCCGGTACGGTGATCCATGAAGAAGCACGCAGCCGTCAAAGCGCGCCTGTCTTCAGGGTTGGTGCCCGGATAGAAGCCGATGCCCGGTAAATCTACGATTTCCCGGTATTGCTTCAAGTAATCGAATCCGTAACCGGGATTTTCAGACCAGTGATTGGTAGTCTCTCTTACACCCGGAGCTAATTTTTTGACTAGATCGCTCAATTTCTGCATATAGGCTAACGTTTCGTCTGAATAGAAACGCCACATATCCAGAACACGTTCCGGAGCGCCTTGAACCTTACCGGATACAGGGAGGACAACATCATGGAAGCTGCCCAGCTTGCGCGACCATCTTTGGGAGGTCCAAGCAGCATTCAGATTACCTATTGTCTCGTATTTTTGGCTAAGCCACTCTATAAAACGATCCCTTGCAGCGTTGGAATAGGAAGGAGCCCCGGAGCCAAGCTCGTTACATAGACCAAAAGCGTATAGCGCAGGGTGGCTTCGGTACCGGCCTATCAGCTTTTCGGCGAATCGCAGCGCATATTCCTGGAAGGCCGGATGCCCGATATCCTCCATATAACGTGATTGTGCTTCCATTCGAATACCATTGGTATCGGTGAGACTAATGTCCGGGTATTTCTTATGCAGCCAAGTAGGCGCAGGGCGGGTGGCGATATCAAGTACAACCTGGATCCCTGCTTCATGGAACAGGTCCATAACCTCGTCAAACCACTCAAACGTAAAATTCCCTTCGGAAGGCTCATAGCTGTCCCAACATAAATGCCCGAGCCGGACAATGTTAAAAGAAGCTTCGCGCATGAATTCAATGTCGCGTCTCCACCGCTCTGGTGGCCAGTCATGCGGATGGTAGTTTGTTCCTGCAAATAACAAGTTGATCACCGCCATATAAAAATTATAAAAGATACAAACTATAATAGATGCTGTAAAGTGAATAGGATATATAAAATAGACAACGATTTATATAAGAATATGAACTTAAAAATAACTGACCAAAATAGTTGCATATTTCTCGTTTTATTCGTATTTAATCGATTAGGGAGAGGGAAGTATACTGGAATTCAGTCATATACAAGGAGGTCATGAAATGAAAAAAAGATTCACAAGAAAGACGTCAGTCGCCCTGATTGCAGGCCTTGCTCTACTGACAGCGGCGGGATGCAGCTCGACTGCCCCGAATTCCAACTCGAGCGCGAATCAGAATGGGCAAGGAAACAACGGGAATACCGCGGGTAAAGAAGCCACCATTACGCTCGGACGCGTTGTCGGCTCTGACAACCAATTTAAGAATGGCGAGAGTATCGAAGATAACGTTCATACCCGTTGGGCGAAGGAAAGGTTTGGTATTAATTTTAAGGTGGACTGGACTGTCGGCACGGGGGAGGCTTACGCTACTAGGCTGCGATTGCTGCTTAATTCCAATGACAAGCTGCCGGATGTGTTTACATTAAGCGATCCTACTCTAGAGAACCAGGTTGTTGATTCCGGCAAAGTAATGTCTATAGATGAAGCGTTTGATAAATTTGCTTCGCCGCGAATCAAAGAACTGTACGCCAAGTATCCTGAAATCTGGAATACGGTCACCTACGACGGCAAGCATTACGGTCTTCCGACGTTTAATGCGAACAGCTCCTTCAGCGTCTTGTGGATTCGTCAAGATTGGCTGGACAAGCTGGGGCTCAAAGCGCCAAAAACGATTGATGAAATGGAAAACGTCATGGATGCATTTGTAAATAAAGATCCGGACGGCAATGGGGTGAAGGATACCATTGGCTTATCCGTATCCCTAAAAAAAGGCGTATCGGCCGTTAAAGATACGTATATGGTTTCGAGTGACTTTATTTTCGGAAAAAAAGCCGTTCCGACTTATTGGACGCAAGCAGAGGATGGAACCCTGCAATACGGATCTATTCAACCAACGGTCAAGGAAGGACTTACGAAACTTAGCGAATGGATGAGCAAAGGCTATCTGGACAAGGATGCCGGCGTGCAGGATGAAGCGAAGGCAGCGGAGAGCTTCGTCCAAGGGAAATCGGGCATGGTATTTGGACCTACTTGGATGGCGACTTACCCGTTTAACGCGGATATGAAGTTTAATTATGTACCTGTGCAGATTCCTGCGGGCATAGACGGCAATATGGGGTTTGGCAGCGAGCCGCAATCATCCGTTCGGTTCTATTTCAATAAGGATTTCAAATACATGGAGGCCTTCTTTAACTATCTGGATGCTATTATGGGACCAGGCTTCTATGACCCTGAATCGGAGCTCGCCAACGGTTGGGCGGAAGGCTACGACTATGTCATGGTTAACGGAGAGCCGGTGTATGACCATGATAAAATTCCAGGCGGATGGATCGACGTGAAGAAATATTCGATTTATGGCAATGATATCCAAACGCCAAAGAAAGAGCTTGAAGTAATGGCTAAGCTAGGTCAAGGGGTTAAACCTGAGACCCCTTACGAGAAGTATTTCTCAGCAAGACCGAAAAAATGGGCTGATGCTGCTGCGGTTCTCCAGACCTACATCGATGACGCTGCGGTATATGATCAATTTACCGGGCCGCCAACGAAGACGATGGCACAAAAAGGCGAATTGCTTCGCAAAATGGAGAACGAGACCTTCCTGAAAATTATTTATGGGCAGGAGTCGCCTGATTCGTTCGACAGCTTTGTTGATAAATGGAAATCCTCGGGCGGTGACGAGATTACGAAAGAAGTAAACGATTGGTACCAATCGGTTAAAAAATAAAGACAAGCCAATGGCGGCAGGCCTTTCGCAACAATGATAAGGTTAGGCCTGCCTTACTCAATGAAATCGAAGAAAGGGGCTGTACAAATCATGGAATGGAAAAAAGGCAGGGTAAGGTTTATTCGCCAGCTGCCCCTACATTTTCTTATATTGCCTTCAATCATCTGTCTGCTTATATTCAATTATGCTCCTATGGCTGGTTTGCTTATGGCCTTTCAGGATTATAAGCCTCGTCTTGGCATTCTTCATTCGCCGTGGGCAGGACTTGAGCATTTTCGGTATATGTTTTCGTATCCGGATAGCGTTCAGGTTATATACAATACTTTACTGATAGCCTCTCTCAAAATAGCGGCAAACACCGTGGTGCCTATCGTGTTCGCACTCCTTCTTAACGAAGTGAGAGCGATCGTATTCAAGCGATTTGTTCAAACGTTTGTTTATTTGCCGCATTTTCTGTCGTGGGTCATTCTAGGCGGTATCCTTACAGACGTACTGGGCAATAAAGGTATTGTCAACCATTTGCTCTCCTTGACTGGCACTGACCCTGTTTTCTTTCTGGGGGACGGCACATGGTTCAGGATTACGGTCATTATAAGCGATGTGTGGAAAGAGTTTGGATTCTCTACGATTATTTATCTGGCAGCCATGAGCGGAATCAATATGGCCTTATACGAAGCAGCCGAAATTGATGGAGCCGGCCGTTTCAAACAGACTCTTCACGTTACTTTGCCGGCCATGGTGCCCGTCATACTCGTTGTGAGTACGCTTGCTCTGGGTAACATTCTGAATGCCGGGTTCGACCAGATCTTTAACTTGTATAACCCGCTTGTTTACCGGGAAGGGGATATCATTGACACCTTTGTCTACCGGGTTGGTCTGATGGGCGGATCGTTTAGCTTTGCGACAGCAGTCGGCTTGTTCAAATCGGCAGTCAGCTTTGTATTGATTGTCGTGTCGTATAGACTAGCTTACCGGTTTGGTAACTACCGTATTTTCTAAGTAAAGGCAGGCTGATCCTATGTATCGTAACACACTCCGTTATCGTTGGTTTGCATCAACCAATGCGTTGCTGCTTACGGCTATATCCATTCTGTGTATTCTACCGCTTCTGCATGTGGCTGCTGTTTCTTTCAGTTCCAGTTCTGCTGCTACGGCAAATCAGGTTTATTTCTGGCCAGTCGGATTTACGAAAGAAGCCTATTTGAGAACGCTGGATAATCCTTTGTTCCTGCAATCATTGTTTCTATCCGTAGAGAGGACGATTGCGGGTACCCTGCTGTCCATGTTTCTTACCGTTACCGCCGCTTATACCTTGTCGCGCTCGTTTTACGGGAGGTCCTTTTATTCCTGGTTTTTTGTCTTTACCATGCTCTTTAACGGCGGACTCATTCCTACCTATATGGTCATTACCGGACTTCATTTGACCAATACGCTCTGGGCTCTTATTCTGCCGTCTGCCGTTAATGTTTTTAATACGATTCTCATGATGCAGTTTTTTAGAGCCATTCCAAAGGAGCTCGAAGAGGCGGCGCTTATAGACGGGGCAGGTTACTTAAGATCCTTAACTTCAATCTATCTTCCTTTGTCGCTTCCTTCTCTGGCCACGCTATCATTGTTTGCCATGGTCTGGCACTGGAATTCATGGTTTGACGGATTAATCTATATGACCGATTATAGACAATATCCGCTGGCTACTTTCCTTCAAACAATCATACAAAGCGGCGATATGAGGAATACGAATATCGATCCGGGACAATTGCAGATCCTATCGGAAAGAACCGTACGTTCTGCTCAAATATTAATCGGGGCGCTCCCGATATTAATCGTGTACCCGTTTTTGCAGCGTTTTTTTGTGCAAGGATTGACTATGGGCGCTGTAAAGGAATAGAATAGGCAAAAAAATCGGTACCGGGAGTTATCATCAATGATCAACAAGGAACGCAGTCTCTTTTCGAAACTGGTAGGTGCACTTATATTATTGCTGCTCCCCGTATTAATTGTTTCTGTCTATTCAAACCAGGTTAATGAACGCGTGATTACCCAGCAGATAAAGGAATCGAGTACAGGCCGTATATCCACATTGGCTGACCAGATAGACCATATTATTATGCAGATGGAAACCTATTCTCAAATGTTGATCAGAGATCCGAATGTCATTGAATTTCAGGATTTGTCTTTATTGACCAACAGCTACTACGAACAGGTTAAACGAAAAAAGGTTATTCAGGACAAGCTGTATTTGCAAAGCGCTTCGACAAACTGGATCAACGACATCACGGTATATTCCCCCAATACGGGAGAGCTTTTGTCAACCGTTCATGGTATTCGTTATGAGGTGGACCGATTAGAGAAATTAAGTCGAGAGAATTGGAATTTCGTATGGAACGACAGCGGGTCTGGTGATCGCGGCAGGGTTATACACCTGACCTATGAACCTCATCAAGGAAATGATGGCATTAGTAAAGCTAATTCCATTATTGAAATCAGCTTTGATATGAACGATATTGTTCGATTACTGAATCAATTTCAATCGCAAGACAGCGGAGATGCTTTTTTTTACAGAAATAAAAATACTTATCTTGCTGCCAATTCAATGCCGCCGATGCTTCTTAAGGGGGCGTTGTCGTTACTAAATGATTCCCTTCTTAATAAAGAAGGGGATATTACCTTATTTATGGGCGGGGTCTCCTATCTAGTTGCGTATTCCAAGATTGATTCGCTTAATGGATACGTCGTTAATATTGTTCCTCTACACGATATTTTAACGCCGCTAAGAAAGACGAATCAGTTGGATTATCTTGTGCTTGGATTATTGCTAATCGTTGGCATCGCCGTTTCCTGGATGTTGTACCGCAATGTTCAATTGCCGCTTCGTGCCATGATTAAAGGCGTACAGCAAATAAAGCTGGGGCAATACAAGTCCAGAATTTCATTCCAAGCCAGCAACGAATTCCGGCTGATCATTTCCAGGTTTAACGAAATGGCGGAGCAGATTCAAACTTTAATAGAGAATGTGCTGGAGCAAAAGCTGCATGCGCGCGAGGCTGAGCTGAAGCAGCTGCAATCCCAAATCAATCCTCACTTCCTATATAACAGTCTCTCCTATGTAATCAGCATGACCAAGTTGGATAGAAAGGATGCCGTGCTTCAGATGGCTTACCATCTATCCGATTACTACCGGTATTCGACCCGAGTGGAGCGGCAGATGGTGGAATTGGGGGAAGAGCTTAAGAATGCAGAGGACTATCTGGAAATTCACCGCTTGCGCATGAAAAGAATCAATTACTTCATCCATGTGGATCCAAGCATGCTGAAGGTTAAGGTGCCTCGCTTGTTTTTGCAACCGATAGTTGAGAATGCCCTCATCCACGGGATTGAAAATTTGGAGGATATCGGGTTTATAAAGATTGTTGGGAGTTGCAACGACGGGGAACACAAGATAACGGTTGAGGATAATGGAGGGACCTTGACTCCTGAGCAGCTGAACTCGCTGAGAGTTCGGTTACTTACTAGGGTTGCTGAAGGGGCCGACAGCTGTGGGCTTCAGAATGTTCATCGGAGGCTTCAGCTTCGATATGGCGAGGGTGCCGGACTACACCTGTCCATCAATAACGAATCTGGACTTCGTGTGGAGTTGCGTTGGAGAGAGGAGCAGGAGAAGCTTGAAGCTGTTAATCGTAGATGATGAAGAGCATTTGGTCGAAAGCATCGCTGCCATGCGGGGGTGGGAGACAATAGGCATGAGCCATGTGCTCACAGCTTATTCCGCTAAACAAGCTCTTCTTGTCATGGAAGCAGAAGGTGCGGATATTGTCATTACCGATATTCGTATGCCCGGGATGAATGGTATTGAATTAATTAAAGAGATTAAGAGCAATTGGCCGGACACAGAGTGTCTGCTGCTTACCGGGCATGCCGAATTCGATTATGCGCAGCAAGGGCTAAAGAATAAAGCCTCTCATTACTTGCTAAAGCCAGTGAAGGATGAGGAATTGCTCGCAGCCGTGCAAGAAGCTGCCGAAGGCTTGCAGCGGGAGCAGGAACGTAAGCTGGCCTACCTGCATTCTCAATCTATGATTCATCTCAATTTGCCCGTTCTCCGCTCCAATTTGCTGAACAATATAATTCAGGGAAGGGTTTTGCCCGAAAAAAAGCTGCAAGATCAGCTCAGTCTGTACGGAATTGCAATCGATACGGACAGGCCGGTATCCCTCGTTTTGATACGAATCGAGGATCGGGGGCGGCGCTATGAGCCTTCGGATATGTCCATTATGGGGTACGCCGTAGCCAATATCGTAGAAGAATTGCTTCTGGATCACCAGATTAACTACTGGAACTGTGAAGATTTGTATGGTCATCTATTGTTCGCTGTACAACCGCCAAACCGTAATCTTGAACAGTCGAAGCTATTCAAAGAACTGGTTGATCTGATTAAAAAGACGGTTAATGATCTGCTGCACCTGACCATTACGGTTATCCTATCTCCCTTGGGCTCCCTGCCATCTCAAATGGAAGAATTGTATCAGCGCTGTCTGGCAACTTTACGCTCGCAAGTTGATCAAGAAGGCGATTATACCGCTCGTCTTGGGGTGGATAACGCTAGAACCACTTCCCATGTAGTAGCTTCGTTGTATACGCCTCCACTGCTGCCTCACTTACTGGAAGCGGGCAATTGGGAGGCAGCAAGCCGGAAGTTGATGGAGATTTTCCTGGAATGGAATGAGAAGTACAGCGGTTCTAATGAGCATCTGACGGAAATTTACTATTCGCTAAAATCCGCTTTTTCTTATTTCGTGCACAAAAACGGGGGGCTACTCGCCGACTATGGGCTGCATGAGTCAAGGGAAATGAAAAGCCTAGGTGAATTGGAGCACTGGGCCATGATGATGCTGAACAGACTTCGCGAGCATTTGAACACGGAATTGTCCGCTTCCCGGCATTCCATCGTCTCCAGAGTTCATCAGTTTGTGCAGGCATATTTATCGGAAGACGTGTCGCTGCAGGCGATTGCCGATCACGTGTATATGCACCCTACTCATTTATCCAAAGTATTCAAACGCGAAACGGGAGAAAATATATCCGAATATTTGCTTCGTTTGCGAATGGAGAGGGCTGTCTTTCTATTGAAGGACAGTCGCTACAAAGTATACGAAATCGCAAGCATGCTGGGTTACAAGAACCCGACTTATTTCATTAAAGTCTTCAAAGAGCATTTTGGAGTAACGCCGCAGGAGTTCAGGTAATAGCTTCAAAGTTAAGGTCCTGGTAACGCTGCGGCGAAAGGATTGATTTTTTGCTATAATGTTTAATGTGCCTACAATTGAAAACGCTTTCAAATATTGTTTTTATTATTAAGGAGGGGCTTTGTTAAATGGTTCAATATAGAATGGCAAGACCTGATGAACGCGAGGAGTGTATTGATCTAGCGAATTACGCTTTTCATTTGGATTTTGAAGCTCTTATGCCGAAAGCATACGGTAAGAATGTCGTTTCCAGCGCTATGCATATGGTTGCTGTGGACGAGCGGGAAAAGCTTCGGGGACAGGTGGCCATTTTTCCGGAATTGGTGAAGGTGGGCAACTCTTCCCTGAAGATCGGTTATCTGGGTACTGTATCGGTGCATCCCCGGTCACGAGGAGAGGGACATATGAAGGTGCTCATGGACAAGTGGCTGGAGGAATTGGGCAATAACCACGATATGGTCGTTTTGTACGGCCAACGCCAAAGATATGAGTATTTCGGCTTCACGCTTGGCGGTGTAAAGTTCAAATATACGGTGACAGATACCAACGTGCGTCATGCGTTGAAGCACGTAGACGGGAAGGGGATATCCTTTCGGTCTCTATTTGATATCGAGGGGGGAGAGGATTTCGCCTTTGCAATAAACGCTGCGCGGTCTGCATACGTTCAGCGTGACCGGCAGCTGCAGCCTCTTATATTGACCACTCTTAATCAGAAGGCGCTGGGCGTGCTGGAGAACGGCAAATTGATAGGATATTTGATTACGAACCAAGAAGGCGATGATATATCCGAAATTGCGCTAGAGAATACGGAGGATTTATCGCGAACCATCAAGGCGTATCTGGCGTACAGCGGCAAGGAGCGCATTGTTATTTACACCCCCGAATATGAGGCTTCGCTAAATGCCGTTCTTGGCAGCTTTGCTGAAGATTTCGTCATTGAGAATTCCGATATGTACAATATCTTGGACTTTGCCAATGTGCTGGAGGCATATTTGACGCTTAAATATACGACGACCGGGCTCGTACAGGGGCAATTCTCCGCTGTAATGAACGGGCAGCCGGTAACGGCGTGCGTAGACTCGAACGGAGTTGACGTTAAGCGAACGGCTATGCCCGATGCTATTGTTCTCAGCAAGGAAGAGGCGCAGCGGCTATTGCTTACGCAGCATGGTCGATTTATGCCTATCCCTGTACCGGCTGGCTGGTTTCCTCTTCCTCTATTCTGGTATAAAGTTGACAAGTTCTGATGAGACAGACGCTTGGCCTAGTTTAGCTCCCTATAACTCTGAGGCGTAATCGATTCGTTTTTGCGGAATGTAGATACAAAGTGACTGGCATCTAAAAAACCCACTTTTAAAGCGATAGCTTTAACGGTGAGGTTTTTTTCATTCACTAGCCATTCCTTGGCCTTCTGAATTCTTAGGTGAATGAGATATTGATAAGGGCTCATACCCGTTGCCATCCGAAACAAGTAGTTCAGACGCTGCGAGCTAATGCCGGCATATTCGGCTAGTTTGTCTAATCCAAGGGAAGGATCGGAATAACTCTCTTCCAAGTATCGGATTAACGGAATGACGCGAGCTGTATGCTGGGAAAAGGAGCGCTGGTTATCTACTTGTCCGGAGCGCTTTAATTCCATCAGGAAGCGGTACACGAATGCTGAACCGTCCATGCCATTAAATTCAAAATTGCTACTGGCTAGATTCCGGCTTCTCCGATGCATGCCGGATAGTCGGGAATGAGGATCCCAACTGATTGGAGTGCAAGTCGAGAGACCAAGGGAAGAGACCAAAATGGATGCCATATTGCCGTTGAACGTAATATACCAGGTCGACCAAGGGTAAGATGTCGTACTGTAACGGTGCGGAACGTTCGGAGGCAGCAGGATGCCCTGATTCGGACCTAGAATCATGGTTTTGCCTTCGCATTCAAACTGTCCTTCTCCGCCTGTCGTCTGCAGCCAATGATAACAGTGGTAGCCCTGAGGGCGTATGAATTCATCCTGCCATTCATTCCATCCTAATAGCTCGATATAGATGGGCAAAGTCCGATCCAGAGCGGTGACTAACATTTGCTTCATATAGTGCTTCATGGCATCTCTACTTTCATTTTTTTATATCATACTTGCATTATACCTGATTTTCCTTCCGCAATCTATCTTATATAATTTAGATAATAAATGGAAATATGTACGGAAAGGGTGGGGAAACTGGCTTAAATAATCTTTTGTAAGTGCTTACAGCTGACCTGTTTCTAGGAGCACTGCTAAGGACCTATGTATTTGTTTGAGGAGTCATGAAAGAGAAGTATTTTATATAAGTAATTATCGGAATATTCTGTTTATTTTGGAGTGTTTTTAGGAGCAACTTTGTATAAGTGTGATTTTGCTGAACGAACGAAATATAAAGGGGTGCCGAATATGAACTTGAGAAAACGAATAGCCACATTTTTAACCTTTGTTATGATTTTGTCGCTGCTTGCTGCCTGTTCGCAAAATAGCGGGGGGCCTTCGAAAAATGCCGGCTTATCAAATGAGGATGCCGGTCAACAAACAAGCACAAACACAGAAGCAGTATCAGAACCGGTAACCGTCAATCTATTTGCAGGGACATCCAGCTTTAACGGAAATCTGGACAGCAACTGGTTCACCAAATATGCGGAAGAGAATTTTAATATGAACATTAACTGGATTACGGTCCCGAATACCGATGTGGCAACCAAGCAGCCGCTTTTGCTTGCAAGCGGAGACTATCCTTCCGTCTTTTGGGCGGGCGCATTCAGTAACGAGGATTTGCTGAAGTACGGACAGCAGGGGGTATTCGTCCCGCTAAATGATTTGCTTAAGACCTACGCCCCAAATGTCTGGGGTGCGATTGAGAATACTCCGGCTCTAAAACAGGGAATCATCGCGCCTGATGGCAACATTTACGGACTGCCTTTCTACAACTACTGCTTGCATTGCTACTATTCCAGCAAGATGTGGGTGTATAAGCCATTTCTGGAGAAGTTTAATCTGAGCATGCCAACTACGACAGACGAGTTTGAGCATATGCTCGAGGTGTTCAAGGAGAACGGTATTTTGCCATTAACCGGTTCCACGGATGGCTGGAATTCGGATCCGACTACCTTTCTGATGAATGCCTTTGCCTATCATGATGGCGGAAGCTTCTTGCGAGTCACGGACGGAAAGGTAGAGCTGTCGGCCATTCAGGATGAGTGGAAGCAAGGGCTGGAATATATGAACAGATTATACTCAAAGGGCTTAATTAGCAGCGCGGCATTTACGCAAACCAATGACGTGCTCAGCAAGCAGGCAATTAATCACGAAGCGGGAGTCGTGCCTTGGGGCTGCATGAATTGCGTAGTTGGCGCTGAACATATGAATGATATCGTGAACTGGGAGACAGTTCCCCCTCTTAAGGGGCCAAACGGTATCTCGTATGCGGCATTCAGC
This sequence comes from Paenibacillus glycanilyticus, assembly GCF_051200795.1. Taxonomy (NCBI): domain Bacteria; kingdom Bacillati; phylum Bacillota; class Bacilli; order Caryophanales; family Paenibacillaceae; genus Paenibacillus; species Paenibacillus glycanilyticus. The sequence continues at coordinate 4,950,443 of NZ_CP195155.1, read as the reverse complement.
GGTAACGGTGTTAGCGGCGCTGTGTTTACCATTACCAACAAAGCATCAAAGGATGAGAAAATTGCGGTCATGAAAATGCTGAATTATATTTGGACGACCGAGGGGACTACGACTACGGATTACGGTCCCGAAGGAGAATATTGGACTAAGGCTAAGGATGGGGAAAAAGGATTAACCGGAAATCCAGCCTTGTTCGACATTAATTTCCAGCCTCCAACACCATTCACTTGGGGTTGGAACCAGCTTGGGCCTATTTATCAGTCGGAAGAATGGCGCAACAGTATTGTCGCCAAGCCTCCTTTTTCGGCGGACGGATCGGGTTCAGAGGCGCTTCTGCAATACTATACGGAAAAGGATTACAAAGGTAAACAGCCGAAGGAAGTCGTTCCTGCATCCATCTGGATTGATCCAAAAGATTCACAATCGTACTCTCTCTTGAAGACTAACATCAATAACTACGTTAAGCAGTGGACGGCTGAGTTTATTGTAGGCAATAAATCAATCTCTAAGGATTGGAAGACGTATGTCGATGGTGCCAAAAAGCTTGGTCTGGATCAATATCTGTCCATTACCCAGAAAGCTATGGTCAAGCCTTTTGATACTAGCGGCTTCCAACGAGATGAAACTGTCATTCAGAACCTGGAGTCTCTCAAATAAGCCAGAAGTCTTAATCGCATTAGACGTGCCGAGAAAAGATTACAAAAAAGGTGTCATCCTTCTCATCGCGGGGGGATGACACAATTTATTTTAAAAGAAGGAATGATAGGAATGAAACGGAGTATTGCTCTTAGGAGACATTGGCCTTTATATGCCATTATCGCTTTGCCGACTGCCTTCTTAATTGTGTTCAGTTATTGGCCTATGCTGGGGGTACAAATCGCTTTTCGTAATTACAGCCCGGTATATGGAATATGGAAAAGCCCTTGGGTTGGATTCCGGCAATTTGATTTATTTCTTTCATCCCCCTATTTTTGGCCGCTAGTTAAAAACACGCTGTCTTTAAGCATATATTCGCTCGCTGTTTCGATTCCTTGTTCCATTCTTTTGGCTATCGCGTTAAACGAAGTGCGGCATGCACGCTTTAAGAAGACGGTGCAAATGTTCACTTACGCTCCTTATTTTATCTCAACCGTTATATTGGTGGGCATGATTCAGATCATCCTCTCTCCTACAAGCGGACCGCTTGCGTTATTGTTTCATTTATTCGGAGATGCAAATCCGCCTAATGTATTGGCGAGCGCAGATGGATTCTCGTCCACTTATGTTTGGTCCGGGATCTGGCAGGAAACCGGGTATGGAGCTGTCATCTATCTTGCGGCGTTAGCAAGCATAAATCCGGAGTTGTATGAAGCAGCCAAGATAGACGGGGCAACCCGATTGCAAAAAATCCGTTATATTGATCTGCCGGGGATCCAGTCAACGATTATTATTTTAATGATTCTAAGTGTTGGAGGATTATTAAGTGTAGGATTCGAGAAAGTATATCTGCTGCAAAATAATCTTAATTTAAGCCGGTCGGAGATTATTTCGACTTACGTGTATAAAGCGGGGCTTGTAAATGCTGATTTCAGTTTTGCTGCCGCTATCGGTCTGTTTAATGCCATCATCGGATTAATTCTTATATCAATCGTCAACTATACGGCCAGGAAAGTATCGGACAACAGCTTGTTCTAAGTAGAAAGGAGAGCTTCTAGTGAAACAGATATCCACGATCCGGGAATCCAAACAAGACCGTATATTTTTATTCTGTGTATATGCTGGCCTGAGTCTCGTCCTCGTCATGGTCCTGTACCCGCTTATTTATATTGTCAGTTCATCCTTTAGCTCGGCAGCGGCTGTGCAAAGCGGTAAAGTATGGCTATGGCCGGTTGATCCAACGCTGGATGGTTATATTGGCGTATTTAAGTATAATGCGGTCTGGACAGGCTTTGCTAATTCCATTTTTTATACAGTAGGAGGGACTGTATTAAGCGTAGCGCTGACCATTATGATGGCGTATCCCTTGTCAAGAAAGGAAATGGCAGGGCGTAAGATATGGATTTGGGCCATTTTATTTGCCATGCTGTTCAACGGGGGACTTATCCCGTTTTATCTTGTAGTCAAGGATCTGGGGATGCTGGATTCGCCACTAGCCTTAATCGTGCCAACTGCATTAAATGTCTTCTCTATTATCATAGCAAAAACATTCTTTCAGACCTCATTGCCGAAAGAAATCTATGAGGCGGCACAACTTGATGGGTGCGGAGATTTTAAATTTATGATCAGCATCGCAATTCCGCTATCAAGGCCAATATTGGCTGTTCTTGTATTATGGGCAGCAGTAGGCCAATGGAATTCCTATTTTAATGCCCTGATCTTTTTGAATTCACAATCTCTATACCCGTTGCAGCTTGTTTTGCGACAAATACTGGTAGAGAACAAAATTGACTACTCAGGCATGTCGGCAACGCTTGACGCGCAAAAGCTCACATTAATGCAAAACATGGAGACACTGTTGAAGTATTCGCTTATTGTCATCACAACAATTCCGATATTAGTGATTTACCCCTTTGTACAGAAGCATTTTGTTAAGGGTGTTATGATTGGCTCTGTGAAAGAGTAGTTAGTATTGGAGATGTCAGCTCCTCACTCGTAAATAAACATTTTTCTCGATAAGTAAAGAAAAACCGCCATGAAACAAGGCGGTTTTTCTTACATCTATTACCTCTTCAGTAAAGCATGTGCGGCATAGGGCTCGAGAATAATCCGATTCTGAATCGCTTCCCCGCTTAAAGCATCTTCGAACGTTCCTCTCAATTCCACTTCGATGGATTCGTTCTTGTGATTGAGAAGCATCAAATAGCGTTGACCATCCTTGGATCTCTCGATCGCTTCGACACCATCATACTTTAGGGGTAAGCTTCGGGCGATACCTTCGCGCTCGATAATCAAGTTCATCAGCTTGTTTAGTGCGACATCGTCCAGATCGCAGCCAACATAATAAACATGGCCTTTTCCGAAAGTGTTGACGGTGACAGCAGGGGTCCCTTTGTAATAGTGGCTTTCATAATTTGCCAGCATTTCTGCTCCTGTAAGTTTTAGAACATCGCACCACATGGATGCTGTCCCTGCACCGAAGGACCCGTTGATGTTTACTGTTCTTCCAAAGTTTACGGAATCAAATTACTCCAGTTCGACTCCGGCTAGTTCCCGGAACATATCAGGGAATGTCAAGGTTGTAATCTGATTGTTCCAAGTACGCGTACCCTGAGCGGAACGTAATAAGCAGTGAACCTCCATTCGCTACGCATAAGAATTAGTATATGGAGAGAAATCCGTATCCACACCAGTGACATCCAAACTCTAAGCCACCAAAGAAATCAATCAAAGTCTCGATTATACTGCCGATTTATAAACTCATTAAGGACCATGCTTTGGAATTCGATTTAGATATTTAGATAAGGATATTTTTACATAAAAAATTAGTTTAGTCGCCATAATAACCCTTAATGTTTACAGTTTAAGGGAGTGATTTCATAATGGTCGATCCCACATCCAGCCGCATGCCTTATTTGGGTAAGCTCACGAATCAATTGCAAAAGAACGAAGAGGTGTTACGCCAAATTCTCGCTAATTGTTCTGATGTCGTTTTTCGAAAAATTCCCTCTCAAGAACAATCGGGAATATTGCTTATTTATACGGACGGATTAATCGACACTGCTGAACTGGAACAAGTCTTTTTAAAGCCATTCATTTATGAGATAGAGATGCGGGAGAATGAGGGTCTATCGTATCTTCGAAAAGTCATAAGGGAGGGGTTGCTTCCCGCCGCGCAGATTAGTACTTCCTCAGATATAACCGAGATCGTGTGTGGCATTTTAAGTGGTAAGGCGGCAGTGATGACACAAGGCGAGCCACACGCTCTACTCGCTGACTTCACTAAATTTCCTAAGCGCTCCGTCGAAGAGCCTGCCCTTGAAGCTTCCATCAGAGGGCCAAGGGAAGGGTTCACGGAGGTATTGCGTACAAATACAAGCTTAATTAGGAGAAAGCTTAACACCCCAATGTTGAAGATGGAAACGATGCGTATCGGCAGCGTGTCACCCACTGAAATAGTCCTAGCTTATTTGGAGGGAGCGGTCACTCCCGAGTTGATTCATGAAGTCCGAAAGCGTCTCCAGCGGATCCAACTCCAAACAGTTCTGGATTCGAGCTATATAGAAGAATATATCGAAGACCACCGCTACTCGCCGTTTCCGCAAATTCAAAACACGGAAAGGCCAGATACCGTTGCAGCCAGCTTAATGGAAGGAAAAATAGCAATACTGGTGAACGGTTCTCCAAACGTCCTGTTGACGCCGATGACATTTTGGAATGGTTTCCAAGCAGCCGAGGATCATTATGAAAAATTTTTGTATGTGACTGCCGTACGGATCATTCGATTCATCCTTTTTGTCATGTCGCTTTTGCTTCCTTCTTTCTATGTGGCCTTAACGACGTTTCATCCGCAAATGATTCCCGTAGCGCTCATGATGAGTATTTCCTCATCCAGGGAAGGAATCCCGTTCCCAACCGTTGTTGAAACATTGTTGATGGAAATCATGTTCGAAGGGCTTCGCGAAGCAGGACTCCGTTTGCCAAGAGCTATCGGCTCTGCAGTCAGTATTGTCGGAGCCCTCGTTATCGGCGAGGCTGCCGTACAGGCTGGTTTTATCTCAGCCCCTATCGTCATTATAGTAGCAAGTACGGGAATTGCCTCGTTTTCGATTCCCCGATACAGCATGAGTTTGCCATTTCGATTACTGAGATTCCCACTGTTAGTACTGTCTGGCACGTTTGGTTTTTTCGGTATCGGAGCAGGCATCATGGCTATACTTATTCATCTTTGTGCCTTGGAGTCGTTCGGAACGCCGTACTTTACACCGATTGCTCCGCTGCATGTCAAACAACTGAAGGATACAGTCGTACGCGCACCGCGGGAAAGGAAAGGATCATAATGAAGGGGAGATACATGAGATTTCTATTAGCGTGCTGCTCTTTAATACTGCTAGATGGCTGCTGGGATCGAACGGAAATCAACGATTACGCATTTTGGATGGGAACGGCGATTGACAAGTCCGAGAATAAGAAAGTGAAAGTAAGCGCACAAATCGCGATACCGAAGGAAATTGGCGCCGAATCGAAAAAAAGCGGGACGGGGCGTAGCAATATCGTCATTAGCGCTGAAGGAAATACTCTTCTAGACACTTGCCAAACGATTCAAAATCGATTACCGCGCCGTATATTTATCGGGCATCGCAGGGCTGTCTTTATATCCGAAAGGCTGGCACGTGAAGGGCTTAATGAGCTTTTGGACATGTATTCTCGGAATCCGGAACTGTCATTGCGCTCGGGAATGTTTGTAGTGATAGGCAAACCTCCGGAGGAAGTACTGAGACTGGAAAGCCCATTTAATCCATTCTCTTCAGATGCCATCTTACGGCAGGATAAATTCTCCAAAATCGGAGATATTGCCGCGCGCGATTTATTCGTCTCATTTTCTTCCGAGGGAACATGTCCAATTTTATCTGCGATCGATTCCAAATTGTTAAATAGAGACGAGAAGAAGAACGTCGTGGATATTAATCAGCTAGCCGTATTTAATAAAAAAATGCAAATGGTCGGTTTATTGGATAACGACGAATCTATGGTCACGCTGTGGATCATCAATCGCCTGAAACTATATTATTTAACGAGCTACGTTCCGGAGGGGAAAGGTTATGTGACAGTGGACGAAACGAATCTCTTATCCACTGTTAAAACCAATATTATAGACGGAAAGCCCACAATCCACATCTATCTTAAGGGAGTCGGAACTGTAAGGGAGAATTTGACCGATCTTGATTTAAGCGACTCAAGCGAGCTTGCCATTGTTGAGGAGGCTGTGAATCGTTACGTGAAGAAATTGGCCGAAGATACGATACGAAGGGTGCAGAAGAGCTACAGCACAGATATTTTCGGCTTAGGTGAAAAAATACATGAGCAGCATCCGAAAGAATGGAAATCTCTTCGGACCGACTGGGAGAAGCATTTCCATGAGCTTGACATAAGTGTGAATGCACAAGTTCATTTGAAGCGCATCGGCGTATATGGGCCGAAGCCCCAACAAGGTAACATTTTTTAAATGGGGCTATTAGGAGAGAGAGATTAATATGAAGCTTACACGTTGGCAATTTTTTTGCATGATGATGACTTTGGAAGTATGTATGACCATATGGCTTACCATTGGACCCGCTCTCAAAATAGCTAAACAAGACAGCTGGATATCAATCCTTGCAGGAGGTTGCATCGGAGCTGGCATAGCATTCCTAATGGCGCGGATCTCTGGGCTATTTACCGATCAGACCCTAATGAAGTTCTCAGAATTTATTTTCGGCAGGTGGCTCGGCAAAATTGTATCTCTGCTGTATATCGTTGTCTGGTACTCCGTCACGGCTGTAATTTTGCGTGATTCAGCAGATTTCTTGCAGCTTGTTTTATTTCGCAAAACTCCCATGTATCCGATTGTCACCGTAATTTTGCTTCTCATGCTGTACATCAATTATCGGGGAGGTTTGCCGGCTCTGGGTCGATTCAGCGAAATAACCGGCCCTTTATTACTTGTTGTAATTATCACAACCTTTCTGTTTAATTTGAAAAACATTCAACCACATCTCATTAGGCCAATCTACGAAGATACGGGGTTGAAAGCTATCTTGAAAGGTTCCATCATGTATGCCTCTTTCTTGGGTGAGACGTATTTCATTTTCATGCTGATGCCGTTTCTTAGAACTCCTAAGAAAGCTAGTAAGGATTTACTTCTGGTCATTCTGACAACAACAGTAACAGTTGCTCTCGCGACCATTTTTATCATAATGCTGTTTGGGCCCAATTATCCGGCTAATTTTTTGTATCCGTACTTCTTTGCCGTTCGGTTTATTTCCCTGCTCGAGTTTATTGAGAATATGGATATATGGTTAATGCTGGTATGGTTATTTGCCGTCTTCCTCAAGCTGTCCCTTTATATGTTTATCTGTTCATACGGAACGGCTCAATGGCTTGGAATCAAGAATTGGAAAAATATCATCTGGTGGTTTGCGGTAATTATGTTCGTATCGGCTTTACTACCGGAGAATATAACTTTGGTTACAAAGGATTACGCCGAGATGATTTGGGCACCGATGGTTTTTCCCATCATTATGGTGGGGCTTCCTCTTCTGATGCTAATCGTAGGCTACATAAAAAAACAGCGTCAACTTAAAACAAAATAATATTTTGCAGTTGGTAACACCCCTTTGAAATAACATTGGATAAATTTTAATATTCATAAAAAATGCACCCGCTAGAAGTACATCGGATTAACCTAGGGGTTTTTCCAATGTCCATTCTAAGAGGTGCAAGCAGACCCTCAATGAATCTGTCTAATTTCTTTTTCTATCGTAAACCATTCATACCGATTACTCATCCCAAATGGAATGAAGGACATGATGGCAGAAGTTAGGTCGCTTATATCCAGGAAGAAGCATTTCGCAAATGTCGGCGTTAATTGTTCCGTATGTCGTCTCAGGTTTGTGTTTGAAGCCTTCCAAGAATTCATCTAAGATTTTTTGTTTGAAATGGTTGCGGGGAAAAGCTTGGACGACTTTCTGCCGAGCATCTGTTGAGATGGCATTGAAATTCTTCCCGACGACATCATACCCGACGCCAAAATTCATAAGAGCTACTTCGGTTTCCTTATATTCAACGATTCCGATTGTAGTATGCAGGGCAACGGCATCCCATACAAGCCGAACGGATTCTTCCGGGACACCGCGGCTTCTAAGAAAATCGCGTGCAGCATTAGCTCCATCGACCTCAAAGCGCTTGTCCTTGCTTCGGTATGCAGGAGTAAGGCCAAGATCGTGGAAAAGCGAACTAATATAAAGCAATTCAGCATCGTATTTCATTTGATTTAAGTTACCCTTCATCGCCGCAAATAGGAATACCCGGTTTGAGTGGTTCCATAGAAGGTCGTTGGTATGCTCGCGTACTAACTCAGCAGCTTCAACGGCTAATTTACTATCCGGAATCTTTATATCAGCGATTAAATTCATCCATAAATACCCCCTTATAATGTTCGACTAACCTAATTGATCGTTACATGGCTAGACAGTTACTTTCTTTGCCAGACGCGCTGCCGCTTCTTCGGCCTCGTTTTTCGCTTGATTCAGTACATCTGCTTTGTCAAGTATGTTTGTACCTTGAGCTCGGATGATTTGGTAATCTTCAACGCCGAGAAAATTAAACATCGATTTAAGATACTTGTGAGAGAATTCATTATCTGTGTACCAATCGTTATTTGTATAGATGCCGCCACTTCCTTGAATTACAAGCAGACTACGTCCGTCCGTTAATAAACCTACTCCGCCATTTTCCGTATATTTGAAGGTTTCGCGGGCGATCATAACGTTATCCATGTAATCCTTAAGCCGAGAGGGGATATTCCAGTTGTGAAGCGGCATGATAATCACGTATTTTTTCGCGCTCTTGAATTGCTGCAAAAGTTCGTTCATTTTACTGGTAACGCGTTTCTCTTCTTCCGTTAACTCTCCACCAGATGCAAATTTCCCCCAAGCGCTCAAAACAATGCTGTTAATTTCCGGAATTTCTTCGTCATACAAATCAATTTGTTCGATTGATTCATTCGGATTCATCTTGCGGTAGTTCTCAATAAAATGTTTGCCTACTTCAAGACTTACTGAGTCAGGGGAATCAACAGTGGCATGCGCATTAATAACAAGTAACTTTTCCATGTTTCCACTCCTATTGTTTAATTAGCGACAATGTTAATCGCCGATAAAATCTGACTCCAATATACTGCAATGCTATTGCTTAAGTCAAATTCATTTTTATAGTTCTCCTACAGTTGACAATTGGCATGCTTTTCATTAACGTATAAGTATTTACCCATACTAAAAATGGGAGGAGTTATTATGCAGTATAGTGTCGGAGTCGAATATGCACTACATTGTCTAGTTTACCTAATACCAAATGAATCAAAAATTGGTATCAAGGAACTTGCATTTTTTCAAGGCATTCCGGAGACCTACTTATCCAAAATATTCACAAAGCTTGCTAAAGCAGGTATCATTTCGTCGGTTCCTGGAGTCAAGGGTGGATATAAGCTCGCAAGGGATCCGGACGAAATTTCCTTCTGGGATGTGGTAGAGGCAGTGGAGGGCAAGAAGCCAATTTTCCAGTGCCAGAACATAAAGGATAAAAGCTATCTATATCGCAATCGCGACTGCTCAGACTGTACAGTTTCCACAAGCTCCTGCTCAATTAACTTAGTTATGCTCCAAGCCGAAGAGCTTATGCAAAATTATTTACGCAGTAAGAAATTGTCTTGGCTGGAAGAGGAGTTGGATCGTGTTTTGCCCGCGCAGACTCGTAAGAATACCCGGGCCTTCTTCGCAAAGGATGATTCCATAAACGAAATCAATTAGTGTGGCAGGAGAGTAGCAAATTTTCATCACGCTCGTGGCAAGGCTAGAACAGAAAAACAAATTATCATAAAGCCACATTCTTTCTTCAGCTCGAAACGATCATGGTTGTACACAACCACATCCGTCGATCATGTTTGGCAAAAGCTGCATCAGCTGTCAACATGCGTGGACCACTACTTATTCGTGACTACTAATGCGAAGCAAGAGAAGCTGCCCCCGCTTGAATGCAGGTATGTACGCCTTTAATCTACCTCGGAACCATTGCGGTGTGTTTCATCAGGAATCCGTCTACATAACAATCGAGAAGACACAAGGGCCCCCGCGCTATGCATCTCCCACCTTTTGATTTCTACCATATTTTTGTTGATATCTGTGTGCTAATTTAAACATATAAATTTGGTGATTTTGCGTAGGCCATCAGCGGTATCATACCGTTGGTGGTCTATTTTATGGTTATTAACTTGCTATCCATGGTTTAAGATGGCTTACGATGTTAACGCATTTGATCAATAAGATGACGTAAAATAGTCTGTGTACCAAGATCTGGAGTCTTTCCAGAACGCAAAAAAGTAGGGTATCCTCGGGATTGCGACATCACCAAGAGGAGGACCCTACTCGATGACTAATATACCCGAAAATGCCTTTCATAATCTACTTGAAAATACTGTTACTAAGCTGCTCCAAGAAAAGCTTGAACTGCTCCTTCAAGAAGAAATTAAGAATTACATGACCATTGAAAAACCGACTTCATCCAATAGCCGAAACGGACATTACAAGCGTTCGTTCCAGACGCGCTATGGCACCATTAACGCACTTCGGGTTCCACGTGACCGTAAAGGGACCTTCCAGACGCAACTTTTCGAGCCATACCAACGCAGAGAAGGATGGTTAGAGGAGGCCATTATTCACATGTACAAAGGTGGTATGAGTACGCGCGAGGTGGCTAAGTTCATCGAAAGTATGTTTGGCACACACTACTCTCCAACAACGGTCAGTAACATTACACAAACGGTTATGGAGGACATTGAAGAGTGGCAAACACGCCCCCTGGAGAAACGCTACTCCGTCCTCTACTTGGATGGTCTCTACGTCAAACTCAAACGTAACACGGTAAGCAGCGAAGCCGTGTACTTAGTGATGGGAATTGATGAGAAAGGAATTCGTCAAATCCTCGGCTTCTACGTTGGCGGTCACGAAAGCTCAAACGGTTGGCGCGAGGTACTCAAAGACCTTAAGAAGCGTGGTGCCACAGATGTATTGCTCGGCGTATTTGATGGCCTACCTGGTCTGGAAGACGCTTTTCGTGAGATCTACCCAATGGCTGATGTTCAGCATTGTGTCGTCCACAAAGTCCGTGCTACTTTCCCAAAAATCCGTATGGCGGATAAGACGGCGTTTCTGAGCGACCTGAAACAAGTCTACACCGCTATGGATAGGGATGTTGCCCTGGCTGTGTTTGACGGCTTCAAAAGTACATGGAGCAAGCGGTATCCAAAGGAAGTGAAGTCGTGGGAAGAGCAGCTTCCAACTTTGCTTACATTCTACAAGTACCCGTCATTAGTCCGAAATGCGATCTACACGACGAATCCGATCGAGCGCATGAACAAAGAACTGCGAAAGCGGCTAAAACCAATGAACAGCCTAACTAACATTGAAGCTGCAGAGAAGATTATTTACTTACAAGCCATTGATTACAACGAGAATTGGTGTGGTAGAGCCGTTCGTGGTTTTAGTGATCCTGGTACCAGAGCTGCGTTTGAAGCCATGTACAGTGAGCGTTACGCAAACAATTCATTTAAAGAAGAATGAGTTCCCGCGCCTTCGCTTGGGCTTTGCCCTCTAGAAGGTCAACAGCTAAATATTCATTTCCATCGTCCCGATGGAAATCCCTACTACACAAACTTCTTGACGCTACCATCAATAACTTGTAACGGGTTTAATTTGACAAAGATAATTATACTGTTTATATTAGAGTTCGATCTTATCGTCGATTCAGTATATCTGTAATTACTCAGTATTTAATTCAAATTTCAAAATAAGGAGCGTTTAAATATGGCACAAGTTCTGTATATTACTGCTAATCCAAAATCAATTGAAAGCTCAATTGGTCATCGAGTAGGACAAGCTTTTCTTCAAGCCTATCGCGAAACTCACGCAAATGATGACATTGAGGAAATAAATGTATATAAAGAGAATTTTCCAATCTTGGATGGTGATATTCTCTCCGCCTGGGAAAAAATACGAGGAGGAATTCCATTTTCAGAGATGAGTCAAGAAGAAAAACAAAAAATCAATGCTTTAAATCAATTTATTGATCGTGTAGCGAGTGCGGATAAATACGTATTTGTATCTCCGATGTGGAACTGGAGTATTCCACCACGATTAAAAGCATTTATCGATTCCATCGTAGTGGTCGGTAAAACATTTCATTACACCGAAAATGGTCCTGTGGGACATTTAGTAGGTAAAAAAGCCATTCATATTCAAGTAAGCGGCGGTATTTATTCGCAAGAACCCTTCATGAAAATGGATCATAGTCACCCTTATTTAAAGCAAGTGCTTAACATTATTGGCATAGAAAATGTAGAAGTATTATATGTGGAAGGACATGGAATTAACAGAGAAGGAGCAAATGACATTATTAGCAAAGCTATGACGGATGCAGAAAAGCATGGGAAGAATTTTTAATCACGACCGATCGTAAAACCAAGCATTTCCTTTAGGTTACTTATCATCTGAGTGTAGCAAAGCCAAACCGATTCAGGAGGAAAACATTGTGAAATATAAAGCATGGATCTTTCTTATATTAGCTAATCTGTTTTGGGCGGGTAATATGATATTTGGTAAATTCAGCGCAGTTGAATTCCCCGCAGTATGGACAGCTTTTCTAAGATGGGCAGTCGCATTAATTTTACTTATTCCCATTGCCCATTTCATGGAGAAACCTTCATGGCTTCAAATATGGAAAAAAAACTGGGCTTTTTTTATTTTATTAGGCGCAATAGCAATTGTGATCTATAGTTATTTGTCGTATGCATCATTACGGTTCACATCACCAACAAACGGTGCTTTAATTAACACGCTCACTCCAGCTCTGATTTTGATCTTTTCGTTACTATTCTTAAAAGAAAAGGTGAGCATCTTTCAGTTCATTGGATTGATCACTTCATTCATTGGTGTCCTCATTGTTTTAACCAAAGGTAATCTGCTGCAATTGTTTCAAAATCAGTATAATAAGGGCGATGCCCTCATGTTTCTGGCCGTGTTATGCTGGTCGGTCTACTCACTGCTTTTGAAGAAAGCAAAGGGAATTCCACCGGTTACTTTGGTAACAAATATAGCGATAGTCGGTATAATTCTGATGATTCCTTTTTTATTTCTGCAACCACTACGGACTCAGGAAGTAACTTCTTTCGGTATTATAGGAATCATTTATTTGGGGGTATTCCCGGCTGTTGGCTCGTTTATTTTTTGGAATCAAGGCGTTAAGGTGTTAGGGGCAGGTAAAGCCGGCATTACAATGAATTTGATTCCTGTTTTTACAGCAATCATTTCGTTTATTTTAGGACAGGGACTTGTGATTTCACAAGTTGTCGGAGGTCTCATTACGATAGCCGGTATGATTTTCACTTCAATAAAACAAAAACAAGATTCTCCTGAGAAAAGTAAGGTATCTCAGCTGGATCAATCATCTATATAGGAGCGAAGTATGATTATAGCTTCAAGTTTGGTTTGGCTAAGTTTGGAAAAGCTATAGCAATAAAAACTTTTTTAGCGGGAGGTGCGTTACAATCATCAATTTCGAATTAAACGGAAAAGTAGCTATCGTTACCGGTGCTGGTCGTGGGATAGGACGTACTATTGCCGAAGGCTTGGCACAATCGGGAGCAGATGTCATTTTGACGGCACGGACTGAAGCAGAAGTACTTACGGCTGCAGATGATATAAATCAGGCTACCGGGCGGCGCACGCTGGGCATTGCTTGCGATGTTACCAATAAACAGTCCATCGATTCAATGGTTCAGCAAGTTTTAGACCATTTCGGCAATATTGATATATTAGTTAATAATGCCGGTACGAATGTTCGTCAGACAGCTTTTGAACTCAGCGAGGAAGAATGGGATTTCCTAGTCGATACAAACGTAAAATCCGTTTTTCTTATGTCTCAGGCAGTTGGCAAGCATATGGTGGAACGCCAAAGCGGACGTATCGTCAATATTGCTTCTGCGGCTTCCGAACTAACATTATCCTTCTCATCAGCCTATGGACCAAGTAAAGCAGCTGTTGTGCATTTAACGAGACAGCTCGCCAATGAATGGGCTAAATTCGGCGTAACTGTAAATGCAATCAGTCCTTGGTTCATTCGAACTTCGCTTAACGCAAAAGCCCTTGACGATCCGGAATTTAGGTCGTTAATTGAGCAGCGGACTCCAATGGGCAGGTTCGGCCATTTAGAGGAAATGATCGCACCAGTCCTATTTTTTTGTTCAGAAGGTTCGGGTTACATTACAGGGCAAAACTTGTTTGTTGATGGCGGTGTTACGCATTTTGGCGTCTGATTAGAAATGGAGATTAATTCAAACATTATCTAGCCAAAAGTTATTAACAACTTGTTGAGTATTGGGATTGCACAAGCAAACAATATTCATATTATCATTGAGTTACTATATGCCTCCCTCTCAGAATAGTTTTCTTAGCTCCCCAATTGACTTATAGTGAGGAGCATATTGCGCACCATCATGATGCTGAAAGAATCGGCTTTGCAATTGCAAAGATAAGTAGTCAGTCACTCCAAATTCCTTCTTACACGCCGGTAGCCTACGATTGCAACGCTAGAATTAATGGAGGTTCTATCACCTACAACTATAGTGTACTGAAGAGTTTGAGCACTTGGAAATGTTTTCCACAATGGTAAAAAAATTGACAAAAGACGCCACGCCTAGACAACTGGAGGAGGCAGGGCTTGGCGAAAATTTTGTGAACCATGATAATGGAATGATGTATGTGAATGCCTCTGGAGTACCTTGGACGGCCGCATACATTGGAACCAAGGGCGACCCCATAGCCGATTTGTACGAGGATATTGCAGCAGAAGAGAAAGCACGAGCGACTTACCATTGGCTAATTGATATGACGGATGATGTGGATTTGCAGGATGGTTTAAAGTTCCTTCGTGAGCGGGAGATTGTTCATTCATTGAGGTTTAGAGAAGCGGTTGAGATGATTAAGTCCGATTGGGGTACCAAGAAGGTATTCAAGGTGTAGTTCAGAAATTAAGATCACCTAGAAATAGCATTTAGGCAGCCGATATCGGCTGCTTTTTTGTTACGCTAACGGGCAGCATTCCTATATTGATGAAATACGAGGTTTGAGAAACAAAAAGACTCCTTGGTATGATGTATGAGGGTCACCAGATGCTCGCCAGCGACCGGATCCAAATACAAACCAAGGAGACTACAAAATGAATTTTACTCAAAATGAACGCATTAATCAAATTACTTCTTCTACCTTAATTGTCGGTGTAGACATCGCTAAATTCAAACATGTTGTTCGAGCACAAGACTACCGCGGGGTCGAGTTCGGGAAATCAATTGCGTTTGAGAACGACCGTGAAGGCTTCGAAATGTTCGTTAGCTGGTTCAGAAAGCTTGCGACGGAGCAAGGGTTCCAGGATGTCATCGTTGGCATGGAACCAACCGGCCACTACTGGCTGAACCTGGCCCATTTTTTAAGAGAACAGCATGTTACGTGCGCTGTGGTTAATCCGCTCCACATGAAGAAAAGCAAAGAATTGGATGACAATTCACCAACCAAGAATGACATAAAAGATGCTAAAGTCATCGCACAGCTCGTCAAAGACGGGAGATACGCCGTACCTAACCTTCCCCAGGGCATCTATGCCGAACTAAGGGAAGCAATGAAAATACGCGATCATCTGTCGACTGACCTGCGCGTGGTGCAAGGCCGCGTTCATAACTGGTTGGATCGGTACTTTCCAGAGTTTCTCACGGTATTTAAGGACTGGGAATGCAAGTCAGCACGCCAAATGCTCAGTCTTTGTTTGTTGCCCCATGAGCTGGTTTCTGAGTCTGAGGAAGCGCTGCTGAGTCACCTCAGAAAGGTTGCCAAGCGAGGTCTGGGCATCGAGCGTATGAGAAGTCTGAAAGCAGCGGCAAGCCGTTCTGTTGGTATACGAGAAGGGACCGCACTAGCAAAACTAGAGCTTCAACTGTTGTTAACGCAGTACGAGTTGCTTGAGAGTAAGTTTGAAGAGCTTGAGGTAAGGCTGGATGAGCTCTTGGAGCAAATCCCCCATGTGAAGCAATTACTGGACATAAAAGGCATTGGCCGGGACAGTATAGCCGGTTTTCTCGCTGAAGTTGGTGACATTACGTATTACCGGCATTCGAAACAAATCATTAAGCTCGCCGGCTTGAACCTAAAAGAAAACACGTCCGGTAAACACAAGGGACAAACGAAGATTACGAAGCGAGGTCGTAAGCGACTACGAGCGTTGCTATTTCGCGTCATGATGCCACTGGTGGCTAAGAACCGAGCGTTTAAGGCATTGCATCAGTATTATACGAAACGACCAAATAATCCCTTGAAAAAGATGCAGTCGCTCATTGCGTTATGCAACAAGCTAATTCGAGTTCTCTTTGGTGTCCTGAAAAAGGGGCATTGGTTTAGTGAAGAAACGATGTTACAGGATATCCCCCAGTTTACGGCATTGTCGTTAGCAGCTTAGATTGTATGCTTTCTTAGTAGAACATTAATACGGAATACAGACAATTGAAGCACGGATGAGTCGGAACAGAACTATCATACGGACGAAGATCCTGTCGGGCAGCATATCCGACCTCCACCTCATGGACAGGTTGAATGAAGGAATGTGGGAGCGAAGACTCTGTGAGACATGGGAGGGTTGACCGCCATGAGCCTAAGTGGAGATCCAAAAGTGCAACCATATATCTCCAGAATGTCCACTTTTTAAAACGAGTGGTCTGGGTGGATATATTTTTGCGCTTTCCCCGCCCCATATTTTACATCTTCTACAACCTTGTTCCATTCAATGGTTGTCTGGTACGAAAGAAAAACGTTCAAAATCTAAGGAAACATGAGAATTTAAGAGAAAAGTGATTCTCCATAGAGGGAGGATAGTTACATGAACCTCCCTATCATTAACCCATTTTTCTATAAATAGTTTCTAGTCTAGCCAATAGTTAGCTATTAGTCCATGCTGAAGAAAAACAACTCACGTACACTGTACAATCTTTATAGGAGGTGTCATGGTTGAGTTGTCCCGATACAAAAAAACGGTGCAAAAGGAAACCCATTATTGTATGCCATCCAAAAGGGAAGAAAAAGAAACGTCATCCGCATAAAAAGCATATTTGTATAAAATGTCCCCCGCTTAACGGACAGCAATTATTAAGTGGACTTGCTGAAGCAATTGTAGAGGCTGGACCTCAAGGACTTGCGGGAGCACTTGGACCCCAAGGATTAACAGGACTTGTGGGAGCAATCGGCGCACTTGGACCTGAAGGATTAGCAGGAGCACTTGGACCCCAAGGAGCAGCAGGCCTTGCAGGAGCGATTGGCTCACTTGGACCCCAAGGACTCGCAGGAGCACTTGGACCCCAAGGAGTAGCAGGCCTTGTAGGAGCGATCGGTTCACTAGGACCTGAAGGACTTGCAGGAGCGCTTGGACCCCAAGGAGCAGCAGGCCTTGCAGGAGCTATTGGCGCGCTTGGACCCCAAGGATTGGAGGGGCTTGCAGGAGCTATTGGCGCAGCTGGAGTGACGGGTCTAACAGGAGCAACTGGACCAGCTGGTCCAGCAGGACCTGTAGGGCCGACAGGTGGAGTATTAGGCTTTGCGGACTTCTTTGCCTTAATGCCTCCTGATAATGCAGCAACTGTGGCTCCTAATACGGACGTTAGTTTTCCGCAAGATGGTCCAATTAGCGGGACAGCAATTACCCGTTTAAATGCGAGCTCATTTAACTTGGCGGCAATTGGCACATATCAGGTTTTGTTTCAGGTAAACGTAAACGAAGCGGGTCAATTGCTTTTAACGTTAAATGGCGCTGACCTAGCTTATACGGTGGTTGGGCGTGCAACTGGAACTTCTCAAATCATAGGAATGGCGCTTGTGCAAACAACGGTCATTAATTCAGTGATCACAGTTCGGAATCCTGCAGGTAATGCTGCGGCACTCACAATTACCCCATTAGCTGGAGGGACCAGGTCGGATTCTGCACATCTTGTTATTATGCAGATTGCATAGAGGGTAAAAATCTATACGGGATTCTTTACTCCTATTATTGGGCGCATTCTCCGTATGCACTAGAAAGAATGGTAAAACAGGGATATTTTCTATTTGACATAGAGAACATCCCTGTTAGATATTTAGTTAGAATAGAAGGTACATAAATTAGATATTATCCAACATTTTTTTGTATGTTTGTTCTTCGTGCTAACTGGAGATTAAGCTCTAACGGGGAACATTAGCTCAAGAAAAACACAACGGCAGCTCATACATGATGAGCTGCCGTTTTCTCAATTAAAGGGAGGATAATTTAATATGTTAATAGTCTTTTATGGTAAGATAATAGAACAGAGAACAGGTATGAAACTATTATAGGAGAGTCCTAAATGAAAAAGAAAATGAACTATTTAGTCTTACTGTTAATGATCATCTTAATGGTTGGTTGTACCAATGCAGAAAATTTAACTATTACAAATACAGAAGATGCTCAACAAGAAGTAACCACAGTTAATAAAGAACCTGAAGAAACTACTCAGACGGTTGTTGACGAACCGGTAGCCGAGGAAACACCAGCCCAATCAAATAACGAACTATTCTCAGGATACAAACGTATTGAAGTGGATGGTTGTGATTTGTCTGGGCATCGTGAACCTAATGTCGTTGTGAATGTTGGTTACGGGGACCGCAATACTGGGCATTTACAAACGAACACGGGCAACTAGTGCGTGTCATTGCTGACGAAATCATTCTACAAGATGACAGAAACGAGTCTGTCTCATCGTCTGGTAGATATTGCTCTGATGAGGCGAAAGTCCCTGGTGTCGAAAGCGATGTATTAGATGAAGGACATGTCATTGCCGATTCTCTCGGAGGGGTATCGAATGCTTATAATATCACCCCTCAAGATAGTACACTCAACCGACATGGTGATCAAGCATATATGGAAGATGCGATACGCAAAGCAGGCGGAGCTACTGATTTCGAAGCAATGATCACATACCCGAATACAGAAACTCAGATTCCTTCAAATTATCAGTATACATATTCGTTAAAGGGTAACGTAATTATTGATACATTTGTTAATATGAACCCGGATGAAGTAAACAAATCACTCGGATTAACAGGCAGTGATTCTTCTGATTCAACAAGTTCAGAGGATCTTTCTAGTGTCGATACAAACGGAAACGGAAAGGTAACGATTAAAGAAACAAAGGCAGCCGGTTATAGTATGCCAATAACGAGTGACCACTGGCTGTATAAATATATGGATGATCGTGATGGTGACGGCATGGTAGGTGAATAAGACAAAATTAATTAACCAAAATAAGTTTAATACAACAGGCCGGCAGCAGATCAGAGATCCGCTGCCGGTTTTACTATTAAGCGTTAAATAGTTAACCCCTAGAAGTTATGTAATTCTAAGGCGGTTTGAAGAGGAAGCATTCATGTATGTATAGAAGTTCTTGTCGTTTTTGTATATAAGTTCTTGTCATCTGACAATGGAGGCTAGGGATCTCCGCTGTAGCATCTATAACTCTATCAATCTTTCAACAAAATGTCCGTTTTGTATAATGATATTTATTACCTACAACTATAGTGTACTGAAGAGTTTGCCCACTTAGAAATGATTGCTACGATGGTGTATAAATTAACAAAAGATGCAACGCCAAGACAATTGGATGAAGCGGGGTTAGGAGAGAACTTTGTCAACCATGATAATGGAATGATGTATGTGAATGCTTCGGGTGTTCCGTGGACCGCAGCTTATATCCAGGCGAAAGGAGATCCAATCGCTGATCTGTATGAGGATATTGCCGCTGAGGAGAAGGCACGCGCCACCTACCAATGGCTGATCGATATGACTGATGATGTGGATTTACAGGATGGCTTAAAGTTTCTTCGTGAACGTGAGATTGTCCATTCGTTGAGGTTTAGAGAAGCGGTTGAGATGATTAAGTCCGACTGGGGCACGAAGAAAGTTTTTAAGGTTTAATGTAACATAAAAATGCTTTTCGTAGTATACGGTCAACCAGATTATATTGGTTGGCCTATTTTTATAAGCAGCGTTAGCCGGGAGAACTTAACAAGAGTCTTACGGATCAGATCCCCTCAGGCAAGCTTACGATCCCCTATAAAGGGAGGTCAGTGGAGGATATAATGTGCAAAAAAGGATAAATTAGGGTGAGACTACGGATACTATGCCTAATCTTGAATTAGGAGGAGTTATATGTGAACGATAATGATAACATAAAACAAAAGCAGTTAGATGCCTATCGTGTTACGGATAAAGGCGAGGCGTTAACAACGAATCAAGGTTTGAAAGTCGAGGATGACGAGCACTCCCTTAAAGTTGGTCCGCGTGGTCCGACTATAATGGAGGATTTTCATTTTCGAGAGAAAATGACTCATTTCGATCATGAGCGTATACCCGAGCGTGTTGTACATGCGAGAGGCTTCGGCGCTCATGGCGAATTTGAATTATACGAATCGCTCTCTGAATACACCAAGGCGAAGTTTTTAACCGATACCTCGATCAGGACGCCATTGTTTGTTCGATTCTCCACCGTGGCAGGATCAAGGGGCTCAAGCGATACTGTACGAGACGTACGCGGTTTTGCAGTTAAGTTCTATACAGAGGAAGGGAACTATGATCTTGTTGGCAATAACATGCCGGTGTTCTTTATACAGGATGCGGTTAAGTTTCCCGATTTCATACATGCGGTTAAGCCTGAGCCGCCAAACGAGATTCCACAAGCTTCGTCAGCACATGATACATTTTGGGATTTCGTAAGTACGAATACTGAAACCGCTCATATGATCATGTGGGTGATGTCAGGACGAGCGCTGCCTCGCAGCTTCCGTATGATGGAAGGGTTTGGCGTTCATACGTTCCGATTCGTAAATGAGCAAGGCAAGTCACATTTTGTTAAGTTCCACTGGAAACCGAAGCTAGGCGTTCACTCGCTGGTATGGGATGAGACGCAAAAGGTAGCAGGCAAAGACCCAGACTTTAACCGTCGTGATCTGTGGAATGCAATCGAGCAGGGGAATTACCCGGAATTCGAGCTTGGAGTTCAAATCTTAAAAGAGGAAGATGAATTCAGCTTTGACTTCGATATCCTGGATGCAACAAAGCTATGGCCGGAAGAGATGGTGCCGGTACGAATTGTGGGGAAGATGACTCTGAATCGGAACACGGATAATTTCTTCGCTGAGACAGAACAGGTCGCATTCCATGTCGGCCATCTTGTGCCAGGCATCGATTTCACGAATGATCCATTGCTTCAAGGAAGGCTATTCTCCTATACGGATACGCAACTGCTTCGCCTAGGAGGTCCGAATTTCCCGGAGATTCCAATTAATCGTCCGATCGCACCAGTACATAACAATCAACGGGACGGCATGCATCGGATGACAATTAATCAGGGGCAGACGAGCTATCATAAAAACAGCTTGGCAAACAATCATCCTGCGCCAGTACCGACGAGTGAAGGTGGTTACCGTCATTACGAGGAGAAGGTGGAAGGTCGGAAGATCAAGGCTAGAAGCAATAGCTTTGAAGATCATTTTAGCCAAGCTTCTATGTTCTGGCATAGCATGTCTCCGATTGAGCAAAGTCAGATCGTAGACGCATTCCGGTTCGAGCTTGGTAAAGTGATGTCCAAAGAACTTAGGCAACGTGTGGTAGATGTGTTCAGCCAGGTTGCAGAGGATCTTGCGGAGCGTATAGCCGACGGCATCGGGGCAACACCAATTAAGGGCATCGCTGCGGCGCCGACAACTATATCTCCTGCGCTCAGCATGATGACTAAGACCAAGACTGCTGTTACACGCAAGGTCGCGGTCATGCTCGGTAATGGATATCACACAACAGAGGTACAAGCACTGTTAAAAGAATTGACAGCTTCGAAAGTAACGGCGGAGATTGTGAGTAAAACGCTTGCTCCAGTAAAAGGTGTTGACGGTACGCTTATCGAGCCTCAGCAATCGCTGCTAACGGCTGCATCCGTTCTGTATGACGCCGTATATGTTTGCGGCGGAGCCCAAGGTGTGGACGAGCTGCTTAGCGACGTTGCATCAGCGGGATTTGTTCGTGAAGCATTTCAGCATTATAAGACTATTGCCGCTGTAGGTGACGGTGTTCGTCTGCTTATTTCCGCAGGCGCCGTACAGGCTGCAGGGGAAAAAGCTGCTCAATTGAATGGCGTTTTAATCGCCGAAGAACAAAGTGCAGACAAACCATTCTATAAGTCATTTATTGATGCAATTGCCGAGCATAGGCATTGGAATCGAATAATTCAGCCGTAAATAATGGAAATGATCTTATTGAGGTCGGGGTATGTGTAATTCACAGCAACTTGGTCGGTTTCTTCAAAAAATGACATTAAAAGTCGCATAAATTGCGGCTTTTTTGTTTTAAGGATTTCCATCGCGACAGTATGGAGGCGTTTTTTAAAAAAATTTTAAGCTTGCTAATATATAATGAGGCCTACATTGATCAAAGTGAATTTAAGAAGTGAATTTATGAAAGCTTGTCTGATCGGAGGACTTAAAATGGCGAAAATGAAAAAAAAGTGGGTAGCGCTATGTTCGACAGCTGTTGCTGCTGTCTATGCCGCTGGATATTGGTCCACGGAGGTCGATAAACCGGAAATGCTTGTCAACGGGACATACAGCAGTCCCATCGTGTCAAGCAAAGCCTCGGTATCCGGAAACGATGAGGTACCCTCAAAGTATATCGACGGAACCTACACCGGAATGGGAAGCAATCGCCGTGGCATGATTCAGGTGACGGTCGCTATCAAGAATGACCAAATTACGGACGTCGAGATTAGCGACTTCGCCATGCACTATTCAATCGATGACGTCATCGGAATGCCAGAAGAAGTATTGCAAATTCAAAGCGCGAAGGTAGCTAATGTCTCTGGCGCCACCTATAGTACAATTGCGTTCTCGGACGCTGTGCAGGATGCATTAAATCAGGCGCTTCGAACTTGAGGCCACACTGATGAAAAAAGCCAAATTATTCATGGACACAGTTGTTCAGATTGAAGCACACTGCGGTAAAACAATGTCGGAGGAAGAGCTCGATATACGAGTTAGCAGAGCATTCGATGCCTTTCGGCAAGTCGAAAGAGCGTGCAGCCGCTTCAGTCCCGAGAGTGAATTAATGCAGGCTTGTCGCAGAATTGGAAAAGCCACAACGATCAGCCCGTATTTGTTCGAGCCGTTAAGATTTGCACTTGAGATGGCCGAATGGACAGATGGTTCATTCGATCCCTCCATCGGCCGGTTACTAGAAACAAAAGGATTCAACAGCCATTACTTGACCGGTGTAAGGACGAACAGTGATGCTGACTTATCCGCCAATTTCCGGGATGTCGAACTCAATGAAACGAATCGTACATTATGCTTGCACAAACCGCTCATTCTGGATTTAGGCGCCACCGCCAAAGGTTTTGCCATCGACTTGGCAGTAAGTGAGCTCAAAGGCTGCCCCGGATTTGTCGTGAACGCAGGAGGCGATGTATATGCGGGGGGGACAGACGAGCAAGGCGACAAATGGACAATCGGCATCCGCGAACCGAAGAGCGCAAACACCGTCCTGCAGACGCTATACATTTCCGATGCCTCAGTATGCACTTCAGGAAGCTACGAGAGACGAAGCGAAGTGGAGGAAGGTGAGCATCATATCGTTCACCCTGCAACAGGCAGATCACCTAACGAATGGATTAGCTGCAGCGTTATTGCTCCTTACGCCATGATGGCGGATGCTTTTTCAACCGCGGCGTTTGCGATGGGCGGGGATGAAGGAATAGCATTAATCGCCGAGGCTGGCCTGCAAGGTTTGATCCTGACGTGGGATTTACGTATCAAAAGGATCGGAGGAATTTAGTATGAAATGGAAACAATGGTTCAAATCACCCAAAGCATATGTTCTTATCACGATCTCTGTCTATCTTTTCATTGCTTCTTGGGCAACACACAGTATACGCGGCATAGAAAATGGAGGAATTGCGGTTGGAACAGCAATTGTTATCGACGTTCTCTTTGCTCTAATCAAAAAGAGGAAACGCATTATGCCTGACGGAGCGGCTATTACGGGACTGATTGTCGCTTTGATTCTTAGCCTCAATACGGCTTGGCCCATTATCGCGAGTACGGCATGCCTTTCGATCATTTCTAAGCATCTACTTGTTTATAAGAAAAAACCAATATTTAATCCAGCAGCTTTCGGACTGTTCTTGTCGATACTGATCTACCACACGGAACAAAGCTGGTGGGGGGCTTTCGGGGACCTTCCCAGCTGGTATATTCCGCTGTTACTAATAGGCGGATACGCCGTAACGAATCGCGTGAATAAATATCAGCAAATATTCACTTTTTTCATGATAACTTTTGCAATGGTGCTGGCCATGGAATTGTTGCATAGTGGCGACGCTTTCGACGCACTCCGGCCGCCGTTCATTAACGCGACTTTGTTCTTCGGCTGCTTCATGCTAACAGATCCTCCGACATCACCGGCCAAGCCTACTGGACAAATCATATTTGGCATATTGGCCGCCGTTGTCGGAACGATTGTATATGGAATATATGGCGGACTGATGTATTTGTTTATCGGGCTGTTCGCCGGCAACCTTTATCATTTGCTTCAGACACGCTTCTCTTCAAAAGTAACAATGAAATCACGCAAGGAGCCTCGACAGCGTGGAATGACGGATTAAATTCATGATGGCTCGATTATGCTGCCACTACGTTTCGTAGATCTTCATCAACTTCCTAGCCGTAACGAGGCAGTCTCCTGAACGGTAGAATCAAGGGGTTCGTCGGATTCGCGCATTTGATCCAGGGAAGCTTATCTCCACGGTTGTGCCACGCCCTAGAATGGATTGGATCCTGATATTTCCTTCATGTAATTTTACGATCCATTCTGCAATTGAGAGCCCAAGACCTGTTCCACCTGTGGAACGCGTGCGGGCTTTGTCACCTCGATAGAAGCGCTCGAATACATGTGCCAGATCCTCGGGCGCAATTCCAATTCCGGTATCTGATATGCGTATAACTATGCCATGAAATGTTTGATGGGCTTCTATTACGATGGAACCCTCTGACGGCGTAAATTTATATGCGTTGTCAAGTAAAATAAGAAGCACTTGCCGAATGCGTTCTTCATCGCCCCATAAAATGATAGAGGGCTGGACTTGGGAATCGACATGGATTTGTTTTGTTTCAGCGATCAAACGGAATTGCTCCCCGACTTCATTCATTACAGTGTCTAGATATATAGGTGCCCAGTGAAGCGCTAAATCATGGGTATCGCCTTTAGTTAATGTCAGCAGATCGTCTACTAATTTTCCCATTCGTTTATTCTCTCTAAGAATGTTAGAAATATTGGAGGATTCTTCTTCGATTGTATGGTAGGGATGCCTAAGCAGCATCTCCGTTTGTGCTTGAATAATCGTGATTGGTGTTCGCAATTCATGCGATGCATCAGCGGTGAAACGCTGCTGCTTTTCCCAAGATTGACGAATAGGAACCAACGCCCGTCCGGCTAAATAGTAACCTCCCGCCATGGATAGAAGGAGTCCGATCGCAATGCCTGCAGCAAGATCTTGTTGCAAATTTTTAAGCATGCCCACGACATCTCTAAGGCTCCTTACGACGGTAATCGATTCGACTGGTATAGTTGCGTTGCATTTTATGTCCCTGCATGAGATCTGAAGTAGTCGATAGCTTTGGTGATCTATAGTAACGGTTTGAAGGAGTTTATTTGTAATGGGCTTCAACATCTGTGTTTCCTTCTGAGATAAAGCTTGTTCGGGCAATTGACCTATTAATTCACCGTCCTTGCTCCAGAACAGATAAGTCGTTCGCTCATCCTGTTGAAGTTCCCTAAAGTCCGATCTAAGCAACTCATCCAAATTCGATGTCGCACGAATTCTGCTTTCTGACTGATGCAAGATCTCATCCATATCGTTGTAGAGTCGAAAGTGAACATGCCAATAAAGAATGGCTCCTAGTGCGGTAAGTATAAGTAAGAATGCTGCGGAATGGAAGAAAGCCAGCTTAATGCGAATGTTACGAAACATCTGAGCCTCCTTTGATCATGTAACCCGTGCCTCGAACGGTTTGAATGAGATTTTCTGCACCATGAGAGGATAGTTTTTTACGCAAATGATGTACATAAACATCGACAGCCGACATCGCCGCCTCGGAATCAAATCCCCATATCCGGTCAAAAATTTGCTCACGAGTCAATATACGGTCCTGATGGCATAAAAGAAATTCCAAAAGTTCATACTCTTTAAGAGTAAGCTTAAGATTCTGATCACCGACAATAACTTCTCTTACGGAAGAGATCAATTTGACGGGACCACAGATGATCTCGCCTTCCTTGCTTATTGCTCCTTTACGTCTAAGTACAGCTCTAGCTCTTGCCAGCAGTTCGGCCAAGGCGAAAGGTTTCGGCAAATAATCATCTGCTCCGGCATTGAGGCCATTCACACGGTCATCCAAGCTGCCTCTAGCGGTTAACATGATAATAGGGATTGGGTTTGATTTCGCTCTTAATTGCCGAACAATTTCAATACCGTCCATTCCGGGAAGCATAATGTCAAGCACGATTAAATCATGGATTCCTTGCTCTGCAAGAAATAAACCTTCGTTTCCGGTCGCAGCGACATCTGTTGAATAGTTCTCACTTTCAAATAGTTCGCTAATGATACCAAGCAAAGCAGGGTCGTCCTCAATAATTAGAATGCGCATGATTTATCCCTTTCTGGTTTTTAAGAATATTTCAATAATCTCTTGCTATGATGGCTATGTTTAGAACAAAAATCAAGGGGGAATTCCATTGTTGAATGAAATTGTCGATCACTCACATCCTATTCTTGTCCATTTCCCAATCGTTTTGATCACTATCGCTGTACTACATGACCTCATCGTATCTATTCGGCGTGGGTCTCTTCCATTGAAACAAGGGCTTTGGATTTGGGTTAGCGCTGCATTATCTGCATGGCTTTCCGTGGCGACTGGTCCTGAAGAGGACGCTAGAGGCAATACTGCTTTCTTGGAAACTCACAGTACGTTAGCGGACATTACGGCGTGGGTCGTTAGCATCATGGTGGTGGTTAGACTGTTATTGCTGCTTCGCGGCAAACAATCCTTCGCTAAGCTGACGCTCGTTATTTATCTTGTAGTTGCTATTGTCTCATGCGGTTTAGTCTTGGGTACTGGCTATTATGGCGGAAAAATGGTGTATGAAGACGGTATAGGTGTAAAAGTAAATGACGTAATGGTAAACCCTCCGAAAGGAAATCATGATTAGCAACTAATAACTGCAAATGCACAAGTCCGGAAAAAACAAGCATATCGAGAAACACTTTACAGTGACCGCACTAGTCAGAGACATTGTGATAGGTATGTCGGATGGACTGACGGTTCCTTTTGCTCTTGCAGCTGGTCTTTCGGGTTCCGTATCGGGGACGCAGATTGTTGTTGTTGCTGGCTTGGCAGAGTTCGCAGCCGGTTCGATAGCGATGGGTTTAGGGGGGATCTAGCGGCTCGAACCGAACAAGAGCATTATGAGAATGAACTAGAGAGAGAGCGGCGGGAGATCATCGAACTTCCTGATTATGAAAGAGAAGAAGTAGCCGAGGTGTTCCGGGAATGGGGGCTTCAAGAAGATCTCGTTGAATCGGCCGTCAACCAAATTAGCAGCTACGATAAATCGAATTGAAGAAGGCATTAATGTATAGAAGTTCTTGTCGTCACCTCAAGACAAGAACTTCTATACAAAGCCGTATCAGGACAAGATTTTCTATACAGCTCCGAGATTCCTGAAAATGCACGATCTATTAAGCTAACCGGTAGGATAGTTACAATATGTGTTATACTTTTGAGGTTAAGTTATGTTTCGTCATACTTGAAAATGCTATCGTATTCAGGAGGGTATAAGGGCATTTTGAAGCTGCCGCTCCTCGATCGACGTTTGAATCTAGGTTCAAAGATTAACTATTCTTAACCGCATAGTTTAGGAGATACATTAAAAAGAGGTGTAAAGGCGTGGCAGTAGCAGATATAGTTGAGCAATTTTTCTCGCGGGTACGCTCCGGTCTTGAGCCTGATGCAGCGCATGACTATATGGCAACGCGTGTCGCGGCGCATCAGGTGACAGCGGAAAATGAGGAGACCGTCGAACGGACGCCACAAAATTATGCGGACCATGTCCGGGAGATGATGAAGGCATATGGGGCATTCCATCTGCAG
This sequence comes from Paenibacillus glycanilyticus, assembly GCF_051200795.1. Lineage (NCBI taxonomy): Bacteria > Bacillati > Bacillota > Bacilli > Caryophanales > Paenibacillaceae > Paenibacillus > Paenibacillus glycanilyticus. Next base: position 4,922,421 of record NZ_CP195155.1, on the reverse strand, counting down.
GTCGAAGAGTTCCTCGCCGCTGAGGATCGTGTCTATGTTAGGTGGAAGCAAACAGGGATTCATGTTGGGGAAATCGACGGATTTGCGCCAACCGGCAAGCCAGTCATCGAAATCGCAAGCGCCGTATACCGTATTGAGAATGACAAAATCGTCGAATATTGGATTCAGATCGACCGCGAAGGTATTCGAAAGCAGTTGGAACAAAATGCGGCGAGGTAGTCTGAGACAATAAAAAAGAAGGATCATTACTGTATTGGTAAACTCAAAACGAAGCAGCAGCCGGTATTATATGGCTAGCTGTTTTTTTGTTAAAGTAAAGGGAGTTTGGTTCCAATTGAACCCGAGGACTGCAGCGTAATCTTAGCGGTCGCCTCGGACTGGTGGGGGACTAATTATACAAGTGACTGATGATTTTGAAATATCAGTAGTATGGGATGAGGTTAGTAACGAATGTGCTCGTTTAATCATAGAAATACATATACATATACATATATAGATTTTTTAGTATTGCTTATTAAGTATTTCTATCGATTGAGGTATTGTGATATAACTTATGGAATGCTAGCATAAACCTAATAACATATAATTCCTATGAAAAAAGTGTGCTTTGCGAATATAAATTAATGAATAGGAGAGGTCGTCATGGCTAAATTATTGCATGTAAAGACGTCGCTTCATGAAACAGGGTCTGTAGAAATAGAGGCAAGATGACACAAAATAATATCGGATACTGGGACGAATTTGGAGGGACTGACAAAGCCTAGTCTTATCCATCCCGATCAATAGCCGACTATTCAATAGAAAGCAGGTGGATCTCATGGCGCAAAAACAAGTGCTCGTTCGCGAAGCGACGGCGGAAGACCTCGACGCGGTCCGGGACGTGCTGCTGGACGCCTACGGGCAATACGCGAATACGTTATCCGAAGAACGGTGGGAGCAATATAAAGAAAACATCGTCGCCGCCGCGAGCGCCGGGGCAACAAAAAACCGGCTCGTCGCAGAATTAGACGGCCGTATCGTCGGCAGTGTGTTCCTGTTCGAATCGTCGGAGCAAGCATACGGTTACGTCGGCATCCAAACGCCGATCATCCGTCTGCTCGCCGTCTCACAGGAAGCCCGCGGCCATGGCGTCGCGACGCAGCTCATCCGCGAGAGCGCCGGGATCGCGCTCGCGTCTGGCGCCGAGCTTCTTCATTTGCACACGTCCGACATGATGGATTCTGCGGTTCGTCTATACGAGCGTCTCGGCTTCGAACGGGCGAAGGAGTTCGACGTGAATAACGGGGAGACGCTCGTCAAAAGCTATCGGCTTCGCCTACGGGAATCAGCGATATTGAACGCACGCTAAACAAGCGAGGATACGAGAAGGAGATTTCCGCGTCCCGACTAAAAACAACTCAAGTTCGTGGAGCGTGTGGGCATGCAGAAAAGCAAAAATCATTACGAGGAACATTAGTTGAACTATCCATGGAGCAGACTGCCGGCGCAGCTGCTTCCTTTTTTATTAAGCGAAAGGACAGACTCGCACAACAATTGATTGTATTTTTCGTCCTTATTTATGGGAGATTTATATTGTTTCCAAGACCACTGTCAGAGAGTTTGGAGTTACCGATTTCATGGAGCTTCCGCAGGAATATCGGTACATTGATAAATTTTTAGTTACTCGAACAAATTACGAGTTGTCGCCTTTGGAACGGCAGTTTTTCAAAATTAGCCAGAGCTTATAGTTCATATCCGCAGATAGCTGAGGAATTAACGCAATAAGAAAACCGCCTTTGCAAAAAGGCGGTTTTCTTATTGCTAAAAAGGAGACATTTCTGCTTTCAATTGTTCAAACCATTCTAAGTTAACCAGGTGATGGGAACGGGAATTTTCGTTCATGCGGCGGTAGTAATCGATTGTGCCGGGAAGCTCTTGTGTGTTGGACAGGTACTCATCAAGGAGGGCGATTCGGGTTTTAGTCTGATCTATTTGCGATTGGATCAGTTCCAGTAATTTGTTTTTGTCGTATTCATCGGCAAAGAGCAGCGCCCCATAAAATTGCAGGTTCACATATTCAGATTTGGTGCCGTATTTGACCATTAATTTTTCAAATTCAACCATTCCCGATCTGGTGATTTTAAAGTTCCGAATTTCGCGACCACTGGTTGAAGGATTCTGCTGAGTCTGTTCAATCCAACCTTTCTCTTCAAGCTGCTGCAGATTGTAATAAAACGAGCCTTTCGTGAAGTTTACAATATATTTGTAATGGCGTTTTTCCATTAAGGCCAGTAGTTCATAGCCGTGAGCGCCGGGGTTTTGGATGAGCAAGCCAAGGATGAGTAAGGGGATCAAGGCTGCATCACCTTCACCATCTGCGCCTCGAATTCCGCATACGTCATTTTACCCAAAGCCAAATCCATGCTATGAATGTAAATCTGTTCTGTTTTCGAATAGTCGCGCTTCACTTTCAGTGACTGCTCCTCTCCCGGGATGGGTTCCATGACATGACATTTTTTCGAAAAAGCCTCGAAATAGCGGTAGCCGAATTTGCGTTGCGAAACCGCGTCTAAATGAATGCCATCAGGATTTGCGGTCAAATCTGCTGCTGTTACAAAATAACAATTTTGCTGTTCGTTAGCGAAGTTCTGCAATTGTTCATTGATCTGCCGATACTCTGTTGCGTGCTGTCCAAAACCAGTCTTCCCAAGGAAATCACCAAGTCCGCCAATGATCAACGGCACTTCATCAAGATTCAATTCGTTTCTTAGGGTCTCGATGATAAGGGTTAATTTCTCATAATAAGTTTCATGCAGCGAACGATAGCTGTCGCTCTCACCCTGGTGCCAAAGGATTCCGCAGATTTGACTGGAACGCAGGGCGAAGCGGGCTTCGGACAAAGCATGTTGGAAAAGGATGCCTTCCGGATGCCAGTCATTCAAGGAACTGCCGCCTTCCGCACAAGGAATCAAACCAATTTCTTCATCGGGATTGGCTTTTGACCAGGCATCGGCAAAAGACGCCGCCAGACTTACACCGGAAACCGGACGGTCGTAATTAATCGGCTCCGTCATGATCTGCCACTGTCCATTGCGCAGCATTTTTATCTTTTCATGATAGATAGGATCGACTTCATGTAAAAATCCACGGCCCGCCATATTAGACTGGCCCAACATTAGAAATGACTTTATCATATAATCTTTACTCCTTTGCACCACTGTTATAGTCTAATTAGACTAAAAATATTATATAGTCTGATTAGACTATGGTCAATTGGACGATGTTTGCATTGTCTAAGTATTTATTGTGGCTCAAAATCAAATAATAACGTGGTTACCTACAAAAAAAGGATGTTGTTACAATTTAAATACATAAGAGGTGGCCCATGCAAAAACTACAAGACGAAAACAAGAGCCAAACAGAAGGAGATATGTCTAAATAAATTAACGTCAGCTGAAATCGGAAAACTATGGATAACTTATATGGGAAACAGTATGGCACGGTGCGTGCTGCGCTATTTTCTGCAAAATGTGGACGATGCAAATATTCGAGATGTTCTGAATGAAGCACTTCAGTTAGCCGACCGATTCACGAGAACGGTAGATAATATTTTCACCCAAGAGGGTCATCCGGTACCGATCGGCTATACGGAAGAAGACGTAAATGTAGAAGCTCCCCGGTTGTATGCCGATGAATTTTATTTGCATTACTTAAAGTATACAAGTAAAGCGGGGATCAGTATTTACGGAATCGCTGTACCTTTTATGAGCCGGCCGGATGTCCGTGAATTTTTTACCGATTGCCTTGTAGGAAATTACGTTGAGGATGGAGCCAACACCATGATCGATTTGGGCTGGATGGAACAGCCCCCGCAAGCGGCGGATCGTAATGCGCTAGCAAAGGGGTAGGAAATGGCCAAAGCGTCCCGCACCGAGGCGTTATTGTGGAGTGTCGCTTTGCCAGGATTCGGTCAGCTCCTTAACGGTAAATATATAAAGGGAATCCTGCTGATCACTTTGGAATTTCTTATTAACTTGAAGTCTCATTTGAATTGGGTTATTATCACGAGCTTTCATGGGAATCTCCCGCTAATCGAGCAAGCAGATATGGAATGGCTAATGTTCTACCCTTGTGTCTACATGTTCGGAATTTGGGACGCCTACAAGGATGCAGGTGAAGAGCTAAAAGTGAATGCTTCACTCCCTTTTGCTTTCGGTGCCTTCTTTGGGACGATTGGTGTTGTTTATTCAAAGTATTTTTTGGGAGCGGTCTGGCTTGGGTTATTAGGTATCGGTGCTGGTGTTATTGTCGGAATAGGCCTTCAATCTTTTTTTTGGAACCGTGTAAAAGACACATAAACGCACCGAGTAACTCAAATGGAAAACTAAAAACCTGTCGATGCAGAGGGCAAAGCTGCAGCGGATCAAAGGAACCGCTGCAGCTTTTGTAGTATAAAGGCAGTTTGCGGCTGCAGTCGGCACATTGTGTCCGGTTGCTTTTTTTGTTTCAGGGTGTTGACATTTAAAGGGAAGTGGCATATATTGTTTACGTACCAACCGAATGTATGTAAGGAGAGAGCAAATGGCAAGAAATAAATATCCGGAGGAAACGACCAACCAAATCCTAACCGTGGCGCTTGATCTCTTTATTGAAAAAGGATACGAGCAAACCTCGATTCAGGATATCATCAACGGACTGGGGGGACTGACAAAAGGGGCCATCTATCATCACTTCAAGTCGAAGGAAGAGATCATGCAGGCCGTAATCAATCATCTGTACAAAGATGTTGACGAGATGTTGTCCGGGGTCCGGGACGACAAGGAGTTAAATGGTCTGGAGAAGCTTCGCAAGATTTCCAGCGTCTCGCTCAGCAATCCCGCTCAGAGCGAAATGGCAGCTGTGGCACCAAACCTTTTGCGCAATCCGAAGCTGCTGGCAGCCCAGATCGAGCACATGATTGAAAAAGCGATACCTGTCTATATCCAGCCCATCATCGAACAAGGGGTGCGAGACGGCTCGATCCGAACCGAGTATCCGAGGGAGCTTAGCGAAGTGTTGCTTGTTCTCACCAATCTATGGCTTAACCCGTCGGTTATCCCGGCTTCGCCCGAGATGATGTTAAACAAGGTAAAGCTATTCGATGAAATCTTGAAAGGCCTGGGACTTGACCTGTTTGATGAGCAAATGCTTCAAAGATACGAGGAACTGTTCCGTATTTCAGCTAGAGAAGTCAGCACAGAGAAGTAAGAAGTAAACTGCCTAAGGGCAGCTTTATTTTTACAGTTATACATACCATCGGTTGGTATGTATAACTAACCTGAGTTCAAAACTAAAAAACTATTCTAAGGAGATGTGAATGATATGAATCAAAAATCGACAATGAAAGAACGGAATGTAGTGACCAACTTTAACGGAAGCAACCTGGTAAAAAGCGATTTTGCGGGCGTTACGGCCCCTAAAGGACAGTTTAAAGGCAGTGCGATCTCCGGTTCCGACTTTTCTGGCGCCAATTTGACCGGCAGCACGTTCAAGAGCAGCGAGATGCGCGGAAGCGATTTTGACGGCGCGGATCTGACGGACTGCAAACTTACCGCGCTTGACCTGACAAATGCAAGCTTCGATAAGACGATCCTTGTACGAACTAATTTCACCAGCTCCGTGCTGGATGGGGCCAAATTCCGAGGAGTGAGAATGACGGATGTCACGTTAGCGAGAACCGATCTTAGAAAAACGATTTTTGAAGATTGCTTATTTGACGGGGTTGACTTCAAGGAGGCCGATTTGAGCGGGAAATGTTTGGACGGACAGACGTTTGTTGGCGTCAAGTTCGAGAAAACCGCGTTAACCGACGTTTCGTTCAAGGGCGCTACATTTAAGAATGTTTCTTTCCATCCGGGCTTTACTTTGACTAAAAAGTACTACCGTATGATCAAAACCATCTGCTTTGACGGTGCAACGATGGATAAATTGACCTTTGCTGCTCTCAAAGGCATGGATGCCTATTTGTCTAAGGTTACAGTCGTTTAAAGAGAAACAAAGGCGGATTCATTGATAGAGGATAGTTTAAAACAAAAAAAATAAAGCGAGGGATACAAAATGGAAAAGATCACAAGTTCGTCAGAAAATAGGAAGGAAAGAACATTCACTAATGACCAGGATCGCCCGGAGCTGCAGAAGGCCATCGAGGAGATAGCCGATTCCGGATTTCTCGGGGTACAGCTGCGCGTGCACGATGAGAAGGGAGAGTGGGTCGGCAGCGCCGGGGTTAGCAGGTTGGGCGAGACCGCGAAGCCGCCTACAAACGGACACTTCCGGATAGGCAGCAACACCAAGACCTTCACCGCGACCGTGGTGCTGCAATTGGTCGCCGAGGGCAGGATCGGGCTGGACGATCCGGTGGTAGACTATCTGCCCGAGTTCGGGCTGGACCGACGGATCACGGTGCGGATGTTGCTGCAACACACCAGCGGGGTGTTCAACTTCACCGGCGAGTACTATGAAGACGGAACGGTCGTACCGGGGATCCCTTGGCAGGGTCAGGAGTGGGTAGACAACCGATTCAAGACCTATCGGCCGGAGGAGCTGGTACGGTTGGCATTGTCCAGGCCGTTACGATTCGATCCGGGAACGGACTGGAGCTATTCCAACACCAACTACGTGCTGGCCAGACTGCTGATCGAGAAGGTCACCGGCTGCTCGCTCGCCGAGGAGATGCAGCGGCTCATTCTGGGGCCGCTTGGGCTGTCGGGCACACGGGTACCAGATGCTCAGCCGGAGATCCCCGAACCGCATGCCCACGCCTACTATCGATACGAGGACGCCGGCGAGCAGAAGACGGTTGACATCACCCGCCAGAACCCCTCCTGGATTTCCACCGGCGGTGACATGATCTCGACCACCCAGGATCTCCACACTTTCATCTCCGCGCTAATGGGCGGCAAGCTCCTCCCGGCCCCGCTGCTGGCCGAGATGATCAAGCCGCATCCCAAAGTCGGCTATGGCTTGGGGGTGTTCGTGCAGGACGCCGGCCCGAACGGCGACGGTACCATCATCACCCACAACGGCGGCATTTCGGGCTACGCGGCACTGATGTACAGCACGCCTGACGGCAGGAAGACCCTGACCGCCTCCATTAACTATGTGGACGACGCCGCAATGTCCCTGGCAGTGGCGTTCCAGAAGGTAATGCAGAGGCTCGTCGAGGAGGTGTTCGGCGGCGGGCATGCCGAGTCGGCTGACGGAGAAATTTAGTTGAATTAACAAAGAGCAGATTGCCACGGCAGTCTGCTCTTTGTTTTTCAAGCGATTGGCAGGATACCATTATTCGCAAGAGCAGACAAGAGAATAGCTAAATGTATATTCCCTCTAATTGGAAGGCAATATAATCTTGTTGGTAAAAGTTAGGGGGAGGACTAATTGTGGACAATTTCAGGGATAAGTATCGCAACAGGCGGTACATTGCACACGCCAGCGTATTGGGAACAACACAATTACATAAGCGTAATCCGATCAGTATAGCTTGTTGGTCAATGGCTTTTCCCGGTTTTGGACATTTACTCTTAAATAAATATTTACGCGGATATGCTCTAATTTTATGGGAGTTTTTTATTAATCAGAAAATACATTTGAATTTATCTATCGTTCATACATTTAACGGTCAATTCCAAGCAGCTAGAGAGGTATTGGACCCTAAATTTTTGTTGCTTTATATCCCTGTTTACTTGTTTGCGATTTATGATAGTTATCGAACGGCTGTTGATTTGAACAAAGTCTATCTTCTGGCGAAGAGGGAAAAGGGCCGCTTTAATGAGTTTAGCATCGGGGCACTGGAGATTAATTATCTCGATAAACGCAAACCATGGGTAGCTCTTGTTTGGTCCATGGGAATCCCCAGCCTTGGTCAACTGTACTTACATCGCATTGTTTTAGCCACATTTATTTTGGTCAGTACGATTTTTATCGCATGGTATTCCAACATAATGCTAGCCATTCACGATCTAATTTTAGGTGATGTGAGAGGCTCCTCGTCGGTTCTCGATAAACAATGGTTATTGTATTTCCCTTCTTTTTATTTCTTTACCTTATATGATGCCTATACGAACACCGTAGAAAATAATAAACTGTTTGATGATGCTCAAAAACAATTTCTTTTGGAAAATTACCAGCCAGCAGGGCATCTCATCACAATTGGAGAGAAGTAACGATGCAGGTCTTGGCCACATTCGAGCATTCAACCTTTGTTGAAATAGCCATTTCTGAACTTGAGGAAAAGGGGATCACAGCTATTTACGCTGTACCGCTTGATTTGCGTAAAAAAGAACCGAGGCTTCTGGACAGCATTCACCGGTCAGATGGGATTTCCTTTATCGATAAAGCTATGATATTTGCCTTTATGTTTGGAACCATTGGTACAAGTAAAGGGTTCGTATGGCAAGGGGGACCAATTATTTGGGGAATTGCTGGTTCAGTTATAGGCTTTCTTATTGGAGTTGCCCTGAACTGGTTTCTTTACCTTTCGAAGCGGAACAAAAATCAGCTTCAACTTAGAAAAGGGAAGAAAGGCGATATCATACTCATTGTAACGTGTGACGCCAATCAGGTATCCGTTGTGGAGGATATACTATGGGATCATAGAGCTCTAGGCTTGGCTATAACGTAACTATTGGCTAATTAGACTAATGCACAGTCCGATTATTTTTTTAGTCATAAAGTGTAATATTATTTTTCGGGAGGCTTTATGATGAAAAGGAAATTAAAGAAAATAAAATATTTCGGCGAAAGAATAGATAGTTCTTATAATGAGCTGGAATATTTTGATGTTCAAGTTAATAAAAAAGCCGGCTTCTTACCGCCGAAATTAAAAAAGAAAAAGGTTTGATATACGAACTTCAGAAACCAGAAGAATATAAAATTTCAATAACAAGCCGGCAGAAGATCAGAGATCCCCTGCCGGAACGATAGTTCAACAGCATGGCAGCAGCCGGGCGTATACGCTCGGCTGCGTTTTTTGTTAAGCGCTTGGCCAGGATAGTTTATACAATAAGCCTATTTTTTACTGAAATAAAATCGCCTCATTGACATACCCTAGGGGGGTATTGTATAGTTCAGATGAAAGTCATCCCCCTGGTTACCCGCCTCATTACGGTTTTTCAAGAATGGGGTAAAAAGAAAGAAAAGTTTTCAAAATTCGTCGAACGGGTATCAAAAGGGGAACTATACAAATTAACTTGGCATGACTAGGAGCAAATAAGATTGAAAACCATTTTGGTAGTGGATGATGAAAGCAAAATTCGGGACGTTGTTGTATCTTATCTGAAAAAGGAGGGTTTTCTGACCGTAGAAGCTGCCTCTGGGAATGAAGCTTTGCAGATATTGCAACGCTCGTCTGTCCATCTGGTCATACTGGATCTCTTGCTTCCGGATATGGATGGGGAACAGGTCTGCCTGAAAATCAGAAAAATGAACTCCTTGCCTATTCTTATGCTTACCGCAAAGGTATCTGAAAACAACCGGATCAGGGGGTTGTCCGTTGGCGCTGATGATTATTTGACGAAACCGTTTGATCCGCGCGAGGTTGTAGCTAGGGTCAGGGCAATCTTGCGGCGGACGGATGATAGTCAGCTGCTTGCCGACCGCTTATCCTTTAACAATGGCCATTTAGAAATCGATTCCCTGCAACAAACGGTCTCCTGCCATGGGGAACCCGTTAATCTAACGCCTAATGAATATAAGCTGCTGCTTGCTTTGGCCAAATATCCCCAGCGGCATTTTACTCGTGATGAATTAATTGATAAAGTTCTAGGTTATACCTTCGAAGGCGATATCCGCACTATTGACCAGCATGTCAAGAATATCCGCCACAAGATTGAGCCGGATCCTAGAAATCCCCGGTATATCGTTACGGTTTACGGGTCTGGCTATCGTTTTGCAGGTGCGCAACATGAATAAACGGCTGCATAACCGACTAGCATTCATTATTATTGGTACCGCTGCGTGCATTTTACTGATCTCGGCGTTAAGCGTTTTACTGGCTACCCACTACCATATTTCGATGTACCATGACCAAGCAGAGAGCATGAACCATGATGTGTCCGGATTGGATTACCACTTGGAGCAAGCTCTCATCCAATCGATCATATGGACATTTGCCGGTTCAATCGTTCTTGCAGCCTTAATCGGGTTTTATTTCGCAAAACGAATATCGAAGCCGCTTGTAAATATGAAAAAAATAGCGGAAAGCATGGCTAATGGGCAGCTTGATAAGCGGATAACTGTGAACGGGGAGGATGAACTCGCTGAACTTGCGTTGTCGCTTAACGAACTAGCCGCGCAGCTTCATAAACAAGAGCAGCTCCGGGTTATTATGACTGAAGATATAGCTCATGAACTAAGAACTCCGCTAGCCACGCTAAAAAGTCATATGAGAGCTTTTGAAGACGGGATATGGGAGCCGACACCCGAGCGTATCCATGCTTGCTATGAAGAGATCGAGCGGCTTACAAAAATGGTGGCCGAACTGGAGGACTTGACACATATGGACTCACCGGTGTTTCAATTGGTGCGAAAACAAGAATTACTGTCTGCCTTAATCCAACAGGTAGTAGCTATTGTTTCCGCTGCTTATCTTGAAAAAGAGGTGAATCTTACGTTTCGCTGCAGCCCGCATATCCGAATATTTGCCGATCACAGCCGAGTAACTCAAATATTGGTCAATCTGCTTAGCAATGCACTAAAATTTACTCCACCAAACGGACAAGTGCACGTGGAAGCCGTTGAAGAAGGGCATGATGTGTTAATCCGCGTACACGACACGGGCAGCGGTATTGAAAAAGAGGATATTCCTTATCTATTTGAACGATTTTATCGTTCTGATAAATCGCGAAACCGAAGAACGGGTGGCAGCGGTTTAGGATTATCGATCGTTAAGAAATTAGTCACTGCTCACGGAGGACAAGTATGGGCGGAGAATCAGAATGGAGCCGTCATTACGATCCGACTTCCACAGAAATCCGACCTTCATTAGTCTCATTTTGTACTCTACATAAGATCTTCACAAGTAGTGGTTATACTTGTGATAGGACAACGAAGATTGGATTAAAAAATCACTTGGAGGTTAGGTCAATGAAAAAATCATGGATTTTGATCATTGCTATTGTAATGATTGCAGGATTAAGCGCCTGTGGCAATAACGCGGAGAATTCCAATATGGAACATTCCGCCATGAGCCATTCCGGTTCGGGTGAAATACCCGCAGGCTTAAAAGAGGAGCCAAACCCTACCTATAAGCCTGGAAGTCAAGCTGTTATACAAGAGGGGCATATGCCTGGGATGAAAGGTGCGGTTGCAACGATTGTTGGAGCTTATAAGACAACAGCTTATGTAGTGGATTACACACCTACAAATGGCGGGGAAAAAGTAAGGGGCCATAAATGGGTCATTCAACAAGAAATGAAAGACGCCGGGGAAAAAGAACTGCAACCGGGTGCTCAAGTCGTACTGAATGCTGATCATATGCCTGGCATGATGGGGGCAACAGCTGAGATTGTGTCTGCTGAGCAAACGACTGTATACATGGTTGATTACACCCCAACAAATGGCGGAGCACCGGTGAAAAATCATATGTGGGTAACCGAAAGCGAATTGTCACCTGCAGAATCAAAGTCAACTAGCGGTAATAGCGAGAATAGTACGGATGGCATGAAGGGTATGAACCACTAATGATAGCGATAAGTTAATCGCAGCAGATTTAACCAAAGAATCGTTTGGAAGCAGCCGATATAGGCTGCTTTTTTGTTACGCTATTCCAGGATAGTTCCAATGACTAATGTTGGACAATGCAACCCCAGTATTGTATAAATATACTATATAGTGAATTTATATGCGATTGGGTGATTGAATGAACCTACTAGACATTAATGAATTGTCGTACGGTGACATCTTTAACATCTTCCGCTTAACAGATGAACTAAAAACGGGCATGCATAAAAATTTTTTGATAGGAAAAACATTTATCTTATTCTTCCCAGAATCAAGCCTAAGGACAAGAATCTCTTTTGAGAGAGGAATAAAAGATCTGGGAGGAGAATGCATAATATTCCCGCCAGAGGCCTTGGACAAAAAGGAGCAATTAAAAGATGTGATTAAATACATCGAAAATTGGGCTCACGGGGTGATTGTAAGGCATGCTGATTTTTTGAAAATAACTGAATTAGCTCGCCACTCCAATATCCCTGTAATTAATGCAATGACGGCTGTTAATCATCCATGTGAGATCTTATCTGACTTATACGCTATACATAAAAGAAGGGAACAATTTCAGAATCTCACATACACTTTTGTCGGACCTGGTGGAAATATTTGCAGGTCATGGTTAACCGCAGCAGAAGTGATGGATTTAAAATTTAATCACGTTTTTTTGAAGGGCCACGAAATGAGATGCGATTCAAAAAATTATAAGTTTTATACTGACCTCAACGAAGTCATTAGGTTTAGCGATGTTGTTTTAACGGATTCATTACCTGATGAACTTCGAAATGAACAGTACATAGCAAAGTACCAGATCACTCTCGAGAGAATGAAACTGGCTCCAAATGGAGCGATGTTGAATCCGTGTCCGCCTTTTTTTCGGGAGGAGGAAGTAAGCGAGGAAGCCATATCCTCAGAATACTTCGTTGGTCATACATTCAAAAAGGATTTACTTTTCGTACAACAAGCGGTTATTATGCAATGCTTATTAACCTAACAGAGAACGATAGCTCAAGACAACACGACGGCAGCTGACATAATGGTCAGCTGCCGTTTTCATTAAAGTAACGGGCAGGATAACGCAACAATCCAAGCATAAATACAGTCTAATTATTAGTTAGCGATGATGGGAGGATGAGGTTTGAATCAGTTCTTAAAAGTAATTCTCGCATGTTGTTTAATAATCGTTTTGACTTCGTGTAAGGAATCATCGACTAATAAACAACCCGGCAAACTTGATCAGCCTGACAATCTTAGTGTGGAACGTTTAGACCCATTGCATCAATCTGATGTACATTTATCTAAGAACATAGATGACAAAAAAGTAGTTAAGAAGTTGTACGAAAAGATATTAAGCCTACCTTCTTTTCCGCAAGGGACAATCAGTTGCCCTGCTGACAATGGAGTTCAATATGAACTAACGTTTACACTTGAATCTAAGCTAGTCTCTAAAGCGGTAGTAAGTGCAACTGGGTGTCAGGGAGTGACTATGAACGAAAAAATATATTGGGCTATGGAGCCGAAAGGAAAGGGTTTTAGAGCTTTATTTGAGCAGGACATCGGACTTAGCGATGAAGCAATGATGAGTTTAAAGTAGGTTCACATGTACGATGATAGAGGGTGCATCGCACATGCCGTTTCTATTGGAAGCTTAAAGACTCTATATTTAAAGTATAACGACTGGATTGTGGATTACTGAAGAGAGTACATCGACGGTATTCAAGAATAAATGATTCTTCATCTAATACCACTTATCCATTGAGACTAACGCATGTTAGTCCAACGGCATCTCGAGTGAGAGTGTCAAGCAAAAGCTGCAGAGATCGGAAGATCCACTGCAGCTTTTGTTGACGTAATGGACAGGGTAGTTCCAATATGTGGTAGTAAAGAGGTGAGGTTCGTTTTGTAAAGAAAATACTTGGTGTTATCCTGACTTCCTATTTCACTTTCGTCAGAGGCTCTAAATGTAACCGCACTTTTACATTAATTTTCATAGTAGACCAATGCCGATCCCATGTATCTCTCGTTATTGGTCTGGAGAACGGTTTAGCAGTCAACGCCCCGATTTGAAGGGGGTCAATCTGTAATTTTTGCATTTGGGATAGCAAGCTAATAACATTCTCCTCCAAGTACCGTTCGATTTTTTGTGAGAGCGCGGCAAATTGGTAGTTATCCTCTATTCTTGCGAGCGAATCCAATTCATTAATTCTTCCCTTCACGTCGATTTCGATGGACAGGGATGATAAATCCGGGGTTAGTTTCTTACGGGTATGCGCGCGAATATGCCCTAATGTAACCGAGAGCTCAGGAAGAACTAAATATCGTACGAATCTGTCTCTATACAACAATTGGTTGATTTGATCGTCCTTTCCACGTATCTCCGCAACCATAGTGTCCTGGTCGAAAAATGCTGTGCCTTCATACAGAAACTGGTCGCCTGCCGCGCGAAATACTGGTAGCTGTGGATCGGAAACCTGAGAGTACAACATTTTCATAAACTGGTGCAAATTGACGACAGTAATTTCGCCTTGTTTTTTCTTCTCGTAATGTTTGAACATACGATAGATGTAATAATCGATATTGTCTGTTTCATCCAAGTGTTTGGCGAGAAATTCATTAAAATCGCCTTTCGTGACGACTAAATACAACCGTTGCGAAATGTTCGGATCGGTCAGAACCGTATTGATAAGACGGGTTAGTCCCCGTTTCGCATAAGCTTCGTCCACCAACAGCAAGCGGATTTGGCCGGCTTTCAGTTCGTTATGATAGTTCAAATTAAACCCTTTGTTGCCTTCGTTTATAAGAGACACCTTAAGGTTAAGCACTCGTTTTTTCTCCTTGATAAGAGGAGGGACGAGCGTGCTAATTGTTATCTTTCCGTCTTCTGCTTCCTGCACAGACCAGAAAATAATCGGCGTGATTTCTTCAATCATATTGTTTTCCGGTAAGAGGACGCATCCGGACTCGAGTATTAACAAACAAGACGATAGCAGCACAAGCGTTGCTTGTATAAAGCGTTTCATGACGTTGTCCTGGCTTTCCGCTTGATCGCGATCCAGATGAGGAGAGGTGATAATAAATAAGTGGTGGATCCTGACCACATCTGCAGGTCAAGCCAAAAGGCCTGTTCGATTCCAGGCTCCCAAAACCATTTACTGATCAGCAGAGTGCAGGCTATCGCCATAAAGCAGCTGACGACCAGCCCAACACGACTAGTGCCTGTCTTCGTCTTGCCTAACAAGCTGGAAGCGCCGTATACCATCAGCACGAACAAGGCGAGCGAGTAAAGGATGCTGAACATATATGCTGAGATCAGGATAATATCCACCCTTTCTAATAAAGGTGATTGCAGGTAACGTCCCATCTCCAAGTTCGGGTATTTGATGGTTGGCAAGTATTTGGAACCGTAGAAGAGCAAGGCCGCAATGGAAATAAAGAGATACTCGACGACCGAGATGGTATTAGCAATCGTCAAATATTTCAGCATTTTCTGTTGCGGATTCAGCCAGTATGAAATAGCAATTAAAAATTCCGGTCCAGAAAACGACGAAAAAACGAGCAGTAGGGATTTCCATGCAAACGGCTCTGGGCCAATGGGAATGAGAGGGTATAGATCGTGAATCGAATTTGATTGCACCAAAAAAAACGGAATATACATAAAAAAGATCCCAATCGTTACAATGAACACGACCGTTACGAACCGTATCATGTTTTCCATTCCAAACAGCGCCAAATAGCAGCATAAGATAAAAGGAAACACAATGTGCCATTCTCGGTCCATAGTGGGAAAAACAAATTGCTGCATGATAGCGGCATAACTGATTGAAATGAAAGAGATCTTGAACAGAAGGAACGGCAAGCCTGTCAAAGCTAATATTTTAATTCCTGTTTTTCCAAATAATTCTTCAAAACCCTTGTACCCTTGGGTAGAGTAGGGAGTTGCGAACCACTTGGACAGCATATATAGGCAAAATTGGGAGGCTATGCCCATTGCTACAATCGCCAATAACATATAAGGTTGCACGATGGCTGAGGGCATGATAATCATGTAATAAAGCATTTGAATCCTATTGGTGAGGAAGAGCGCGTAAAAACCGCTTTCTTGCTGTGAGGTTTTTCGAAACAGCGATATAGCTTTCATAGGTTCATTTTCTCCTTCGGCTAATACGATACTTAATCAAAGGACGCAATGCTTCGGGACGAATGCGCATAGCGTGTAACGGCCCTCGGACGAAGAGATCTACCCAATCTCTCCAATAAAACGGAGATACCGGCGCCAGGTAGGGCTGTTTCAAGGAAGTGAGCCCGTTCAAATGGGCAATCATGCCGACAAGTCCAAGCAAGATACCGGGAACGCCCAGATAGGACGAGAGAATCAAGAACATGAATTGAAGCAGTAAGCTGGATTTGGTAACCAGATAGTTCGGAACGAGAAAATTGGAAATCGCCGAAATGCCTGCCAATACGATTAGCACTTTACTTGCGAATCCCGCTTCTACCGCAGCTTGTCCAATTACGATTCCTCCAATTACCCCCAAGTTTTGGCTCGTTTTGGTCGGCATTCTTAGGCTGGCTTCCTTCATAATTTCTAGCGTAATAAGAATAAAAAACGCTTCCCAGAAGGGGGATAGTGGCAGTTTGCTACGAGACTCGATGATTACATATAAAATTTGCAGGGGTAGCATTTGATAATGATGAGTCGTTAATGCCACGTAAAGCGGAATTAGAGTAATGGAAAGAAGGAAACTGAGATAGCGTAACGGCCTCAAAAAGCTAGCTACCAACCAGCGGTTTATATAATCCTCCGGCGACTGAAACAAGTGAAACAGCGTAATCGGAGCGATTAAGGCAAAAGGAGTGTTATTGACTAAAATGACCAATTTTCCGATACCTAGTGCATATGCGCAGGAATCCGGCCGATCGGTCTGAAGATATTGAGGAAAGATGCTATGATAATGATCTTCCATAAACGCTGCAATATGTGAAGAGTCTAAAAACATATCGAAGTCGATGCTGGAAAGCTTTTTTTTCGCGATCGTAACAAATTCTGGATTGATAAGCCCGTCGATGTACATAAGGACTACGGTTGTTTGGGTTAAGGAGCCGACGGAGAATCTCTCTGTTTTGAGCGCTGTTAAAGGAAGCCTTCTTCTAATCAGCAAAATGTTTTGCTCCAGCTGCTCGCTGAAACTGTCTTTTGGGCCGAACATTATTGTTTCTGTCTCGGATGTTTCGATGGACCGGGTGAGCGAGTTGGGAAGCATAATAGCATGCCATCGCGCGCTGGATGAGTCGTGAACCAGAACTGAACCCTTCATGAGATACTGGAGGGCTTGCTCCAAATTGGATAAGCGATTCATTTTGACTGTGGTCAGGCTTTTTTCCACCGAACTTTGGAATGACCGAACGACAGGCTCAAGAATCGATTCGTTAAGACGCTCCTGATCGATTAAGGTTTCAAGATAAATAAATGTCAAACGAAGTCCGTTTGTAGTCTCTCGATCAATTATCTCCGCGTCCTCCATTAGGGCGAGGCGCTGCTTTAAAGCTTCTAAAGAGATTGCCGTCA
The DNA here is from genome assembly GCF_051200795.1 of Paenibacillus glycanilyticus. Taxonomy (NCBI): domain Bacteria; kingdom Bacillati; phylum Bacillota; class Bacilli; order Caryophanales; family Paenibacillaceae; genus Paenibacillus; species Paenibacillus glycanilyticus. Next base: position 4,905,128 of record NZ_CP195155.1, on the reverse strand, counting down.
TTGTATCGTTCACCTCCTGAATCAGCCCGCGCTGAGATTACCTTTATTATGCTTTTCTGGAACGAGTTTTAAACAAACGATTGAGGTATTACTGTACGCTTCGCCATCCCGCATTCGGGTGTTCGGGGGGGGGGTTCCAATTTGAAGGAAATATCGATGTAAATAAGTAGATTCTAATCCGTCTTAGTTTATTCTAATTGGCATAACGCGCCCGAATTGTCTACCATAGGTACATAACCTTTTTTTCTGCTCCTCTAAGACTGCCGGGTAACCGCTCTAGAGGAGCTTTTAACGTTTCCGACGACTAAGTATCAAAGTTAGATGGTAAAGATGAGTTCCACACAGTTGGGCTTGGTAGACATAGATCTATTGATGATTGGATAACAAAACAAGTCCATTTGTAGAGATCCCTTATTCAGAATGAGATGAAAAGGACATATGTCGGCTTATATCAGTTATTTGTTACAATACATTCATAAGGCCGGATACAGTCCTCGGCGAGCCAAGCTAGCCTTGAATTCCACCAAGGTGTCAAGATTTTTCACGTAATAGGAGGAAGATGCGCAGATGAGCCATCCTTACCGACCCTTGCATGCCCCGCAATTGCAGCCGCAGCTGCATTTCCACTCCCACAACTTCCGGGAGTTTGCGCCGAGCCGTCATCTGGCATCGCATGTAGCTGCCTATTGGACGGTGAATTTCCTGCCAGTACCGGGAAATCCGGGGCATCGAGTCATCCCCGATGGCTGTGTCGATATTATAGTGGACCTGTTCGCTTCATCAAGCAGGCAGGCCGCTTATGTCGTGGGGCTAACGACGCAGGTCGAAGTTTTGCAATTTGCAAAAGCACGCTCGGTATGGGGAATCCGGCTCTATTCGGAGTCGGCTCGCACGATTCTGAAGTCTCCCATATCGACATTAACGGCAAATCGTGTGTTTTTGGAGGATCTCTGGGGACAAGAGGCTCTCGATTGGGTCGAAAAGCTGCTGATTGCCCAATCGGTTCAAGAAAGGATCGAGATCGTCGAGCAGCAATTGGGCCAAATATTGGCTACGAACGAGGCGCCTGCTCTCACTTTGGTCTACCAGAGCATGCAGTATATATACGAGGTCAAAGGTAATCTTTCCGTAACGGATTTGGCGGATAAAGTGAACTTCAGCGAGAGGCATCTGCGAAGGGCTTTTGAACTCGAGCTTGGCCTCAGCCCGAAGGAGATGCTTGGCATCGTCCGCTTTCAAAGCGTGCTTGAGGAATTGTACAGCGGAGACTATTTCAGCTTAACGGATTTGGCGCTTCAACACGGATACTACGATCAGTCGCACTTCGCTGGCGTTTTTAAGCGATATTACGGACTTCCACTCAAACGGCTGACCAAGCAGGAGTGAGAAAGTCCGTTTTTTACTATTTTGCAATGAGGGACAATTACTATAATGGGAGTGAAAATTAAGCAAGGCGAGGGGAGCTGCAAAGCATGACGGTAAAGTTGAAACGAGTCGCGATTTATGTAGAAGAGATGAAGAGGGCGTTGGATTTTTATAGCGTACTGGGGCTGGCTATTCCGGACGGCGCCGACGAAGCGCATCACGTAGACGTGGAGCAAGAAGGAATTGTGTTTGCATTCGATATGGTGGAATCGGTAAAGAATGTTTTTGAAGGCTGGGAAGATCCTGTCGGCTACCGGACCGAGCTCGCCTTTCAGTTCTCCAGCAACGAAGCGCTGGACGACGTGTACCGTCAGTTGACGACGCTTGGGTATGACGGCTTCCTCGAGCCGCGAGATACACCGTGGGGAGAGCGATATGCGCTTATTAAGGACCCCGATAACAATTTAATCAGTCTCGTCGCTTAGCGATGAGAGGATATGCTTGTTTCTTACTGAGGAATAAAAAACGGGACACATTAGTTTAAAACAAAAAAACCGGCAGCAGAGCAACGATCTGTTGCCGGTTTTTATTGAAGATCAGGGCGCTTGGAGGCATCGGCTTCCTGTTGCTGACCCAATTATCGGTTTCAGGCAATGCCTGGGGGGTTATTCCCGGAACAATCATCATTGGGCTTGGGCAAGCGCTTGTTTTCACGACGATGTTTATCGCCGGTAGCACCGGAGTCGATTCAAGTGAACAAGGAGTATCTTCCGCTGTCATCAATACGGGTCAGCAAATCGGCGGAGCGATTGGGCTTGCGGTAATCATGGCCATAATCTCGGCTGCCCTCGGCTCCGATACTGCAATGGAATCGATGAGTCCAGCTGCTCTTAATTCGTCCATTCATACAGCGTTTATGGTTGCAGCAGTGGTTACGCTGGTCGGTATACTCGTGGCGTTCGTCGCTTTAAAAAGAGCTAACAAAACTTCAACCGAGGATAGGAAAGTAGTCGCAGGCCATTAATAACGGAGGAAAACGGAACTGAAATAAAGAAAGATTTGCAATGAACGCGTATAAAAAGAGAGGATAAAAACAATTAACCGCCGAAAGGCGGTTTTATTGTTGTGGGGAGATGACCTCCAAAAATCCCCTCGTGTACACTTCATTCCATTGAATTCTTACTTAGAAGAGAAGAGTTTTGTTCATGTTTTTTTGTAATAAATTTTTGGATTTAATCACATAACAACCAAAACAAGGATTGGATTTCAACTTGTGTGGTCATGCATACCCGTTGGGTATCGGTCAAATTGCAGTAAGAAAAGGAGTCCTAAAACGAAATGTTATCCTTGTTCCGAATTTCCTATTGGTCACCTCCTCGTGTCCTGGTCACTGGATTTGCGTTGATCATCCTGTTCGGAGGTTTTTTACTAACGTTACCATTTTCCTCGCGTGAAGGCCTTGCAACGCCGTTTGTCGATGCTGTATTCACAGCCACGTCAGCAACCTGCGTTACTGGTCTTGTTACACTTGATACCGGAAGTTATTGGTCAATTGCTGGACAGATCATCATTATCTGTCTTATTCAAGTAGGTGGTCTCGGTTTTATGACGATGTCGACCTTATTTGCAATTGTACTTCGCAAGCGAATTAGTCTTAAAGAGCGACTCATCCTGCAGGAGGCAATGAATCAAGGCAGTATTGAAGGAATAGTACGGCTGATAAAAAGGGTGCTTATCTATTCCTTATTGATTGAGCTGACTGGAGCTATCCTATTGGCTATTCGGTGGTCGTTTGATATGCCAATTGGAAAGGCGGTTTATTTTGGTGCATGGCATGCTGTATCGATGTTTAACAATGCGGGATTTGACCTTTTCGGTCAATATGAAACACCATTTGTAAGCTTTACCGGGTACGTTGATGATCCAATTGTAAATTTCGTAGTCATGGCATTAATCATACTCGGAGGTATCGGGTTTATCGTTATGTCCGATGTGATTGAACACAAGAAGAATCGCAAGCTTTCGCTGCACTCTAAGGTTGTACTTACCATGACGGGAGTGCTTCTCCTAGTTGGAACAATCGTTATTTTTATATTCGAGTTTTCAAATTCAAGAACTCTTGGAGGACTTGATTGGGATGGAAAAGTTCTGGCTTCCATGTTCCAGTCTGTAGCACCTCGAACTGCTGGCCCCAATACCATTGATTTGACTGCACTTAGGCAGGCAACTCAGTTCTTCATCATTATTCTCATGTTTATTGGGGCTTCTCCCGGATCAACAGGCGGCGGTATCAAAACAACGACATTCGCAGCACTGATTTATGCGGTAATCGCAATGATACGGGGGAAAGAAGATATTGTTATGTTCAAAATGCGACTCCATCGTGAAAGGATTTTTAAAGCCTTGACGATAACAATGCTGTCCCTTGCTCTGGTCATAATGGTTACGATGATACTGTCCACAACGGAATCTCATTCATTTATTTTAATACTTTTTGAGACGACATCCGCCTTTGGAACGGTCGGTTTATCTCTTGGCCTTACACCCGAATTAACTGTAATAGGAAAAGTATTAATCAGTTTGACGATGTTCGTCGGTCGACTTGGTCCATTGACTTTAGCCTATGCGCTTGGTCCTCGAGCCGAGAAAGAGTTGTATCGCTATCCGGAAGGAAAAATAACGATTGGTTAAGGAGTAATCGTATGGAAAAAACTCAGTTTGTCGTCGTTGGGCTGGGGCGTTTCGGTTCTAGCCTGGCTAAAGAGCTGGTCGAGATTGGTCATGAAGTATTTGGTATCGACAAGAATCAAGAAACTGTGCAGGACATGAGCAATATTCTAACTCATGTAGCAGTTGCTGACAGCACGGATGAAGAAGCCTTACGAGTACTAGGTGTCCGTAATTTTGATTGTGGCGTTGTTGCAATTGGCGATGATATTCAGTCCAGCATAATGACTGCTATATTGTTAAAGGATCTAGGCATCAAAAAAGTCGTTGCTAAGGCGCTTTCTGAATTACATGGCAGGGTACTTGAAAAAATAGGAGTTGATAAGGTCGTTTATCCGGAGCGAGATATGGGCAAACGGGTAGCGAATCAACTAGTTTCTCCAAACCTGCTCGATTACATCGAGCTTTCCAAAGAGTATACAATCGCCGAAATAGCTGTACCAAAAAACTTACATGGAGAATCGCTGCAGGAGCTAAAACCGAGGGCAAAATTCGGCTGCAGTATTTTGGCGATAAACAAGCCTGCTGGTGTAATTGTGGCTCCGTCCGCTAAAGATATACTAGCTGAAAAGGATGTTATGGTTGTCATTGGAACCAATGAGCATATCGAAAAATTCCAAGAGGTAATAATGCGTTGAACACGATACTATCTATAGTAAGGAGGTGGAGGCAATAGAAACCAATACAACAGAGATCATGCATCATCTTATCCTTCTGATGCTCCTAGTTTTGACTACTGGAGTGATTGTTGGTGTAATTGCTTCCCGTGTTAAATTGCCGGATGTGGTTTTGTTTATTGGTGCAGGAATGCTGCTTGGACAAGGGCTACAATGGATCAACGAACAAAGTAGTTCGTTATTCAATCAATTGATTCTAATTACTGGATCATCTTTAATTTTGTTTGATGGTGGAAGGAATATAAGACTCAAGGGACTAAAGAAGGTTGGCTGGACTGTTGCTATGTTAAGTGTACCTGGAGTTCTCATTACCGTAGCAATTGTTGGTGCAGCGATTCACCTTCTATTTGCCATCGACTGGCTTTATGCCTTACTCGCTGCAGCGGTTATAGCATCGACCGATCCGGCTTCCATAATTCCTGTATTCCGTCAGGTGAAAATCCGTGAAAGGGTCCGGGAGACAGTGGAGAGTGAATCGGCATTCAATGATGCGACCGGCTCGATTATAACATTCGCACTTCTAGCAGCGGCGACGGGCGAATCACTTCATGTTGGAGTAATAGCCTGGGATTTTGTCAGAACTGCGGTAGGAGGCATTCTTGTAGGAATTGTCATAGGTTTTATCCTTACCTATTTGGTTGCGCATTCGCGCATAGGTGTGTTGCGTCAATATGCAACGATTACGATGCTATTAGCAGCGTTAGGTGCCTATCTCGTTGGTGACTTGCTCCATGTAAGTGGCTTTATGGCGACTTTTATTGCAGGTTTGATCTGGGGGAACACCTCGGAATTTGGTCTGCATATGAACGATAAGAAGGAAGAAATAACACATTTCTCAGACAACATTACGGTAATCATGCGAATGTTGATTTTCGTCCTTCTAGGGAGTCAGTTCGACTTCAAACTTTTGTCCAATTATTGGTGGCAAAGCTTGCTGACAGTTATTATACTAATGTTTATCGCACGCCCTGCAACCGTATTTCTTTCTGCCTTGCCTGATCGCAAATCGCGGTGGTCATTTCGTGAAATGTTGTTTATGGTTTGGGTTCGTGAAACTGGCGTAATACCGGCTGCGTTATCTGGAATGCTTGCAGGCATAGGTGTTGCTCATGCAGACGTCATTGCAGCTGTTACGTTTATGGCGATTATTCTAACTATATTAGTACAGGCGAGCACAACAGCTTGGATGGCTAGAAAACTTGGGATTGAAGTAAGATGATGGCGCGAGGTTTAAAATAATTCTATAGGAATCACTGAAAAAGTCGAAATAGATGTGTGCTGGATTACCAATCCGATTCATTCAGGGAGGAAATAACATGCTATACGAGTTGCGAATCTATACGATTTACGAAGGTCGAATGGATGCCATTCAAGACAGATTTAAGGAGCATACGTTTAGAATTTTTACAAGACTGGGAATGAAGGTCGTGAATTTCTGGATAGATGCAACAGGCCAAAATAAACTTTATTATGTGATGGAATTTAAGGATATGGCGCAGCGTCAAAGGCTATGGGAGCAGTTTAAGAAAGACATTGAATGGATTCAAGTAAAACGCAACTCGGAAGAAAACGGAGGGCTCATAGTCGAAAAAATTGATGAGTATTTTATGAATCAAGCTGAATTTTTCGGATTGGGAAATTGAACTAACCATATTGATTTGTAAGATTACCATTTCACTTGCAGTTATGTTAGACTGATATTTCAAACTAGAAGTTTTCTTTCATTCTCAGAAAAGGAATATGGAGAATAATGTATTTTGAAATGCTGAAGGGAGAAGTAATTATGGGAAGAAAACCATCATATACGGAGTCAGAACTACTGGACATAACAAAAAAGTTAGTGCTGGAGCATGGATATGACGGGTTTCATCTCAAGTTGCTTTCGCAGCATTTACCCGGTGCCAGAAGTACGATTTATCAGTATTATGCCAATAAAGAAGAAATTGTGGCTGCCTGCATGAAGCGTGTGATCTCGAGCGTCATCGAGAAGGCTTCAGCAATCGATGAGACCGATACGATGCAAGCCCTTCAGGAACTGCTTGGCATTTATGTTGACGAATCCAAGCTTCATCAACTTTTAGGCGATGCTCATAAAATTAATACAACAAATTCGGCTGCGGCTAGTCGGGATCTAGATGTTGTTGAGCAAGGCCATACTACGCTAAAAATTCAACTTACTCGTCTCTTTCAAAGAGCGCAACAAGAGAAAAATCTCAGAGAAGATATTCCGCTCCCGGTACTGATCGGTGGCTTTTTCAACCTCATTAACACCCCTAATATGATAAACCTCCCTAATCCTGAGTGGAGCAAGCTTTTGTTTCAAATGTGGATAGGAGGAGCACAAAGGTAGGTGGCTCTCTTTTTAATTTGACACAAGTGTCAGATATGTTGTTTAATAGGGGGGACGGAATCGGTGAAAGTGCTTGATCTATAACAAAAATGACACAAGTGTCAAAAAATGAAGAGCGAGGAGTGACAGAGCATGTTTTTAGCTTTAAAGGAACTCATGCACAGCAAGATGAAATTTTTGATGATTGTCATTATTTTTGTCTTAGTTGCTTGGTTAGTATTCATCCTATCGGGACTTGGTAATGGATTATCGACGCTTGCAGCGTCCACTTTCCAAAACATGAAGGCCGATTATGTCGTCTTTGAACAAGGGGCGCAGTCGACCATGGGCAAGTCCTTGATATCCGATGAATTGGTGGCGCAAGCGGAGAAATTGTCTAATGTAACAGCCGCATCCCCAATGGGAAGTACGATGGCCACCGCTTTGAAAGGAAATAGCACAAAGAACGAGGATAAAGTCGATTTTGCAATGTTAGGGATACTTCCCGGCAGCTTCCTGGAGCCGACTGTAATTGAGGGTAAAGGATTATCTAAAGCCAATCCAACAGGCGTCATTGTGAACAAGACGATGAAGGATGAAGGCTTTAAGCTTGGGGATACTTTTCAACTTGACGGCTCGACACAAGCTTTGACGATTATCGGATTCGTTAATAATCAGACGTATAACCACCTCTCAGCCGTATTTGTTCCGATGTCCGAATGGCGGAAGATTGCGTTCGCTGCGCCGGGCTCGGATAAGGGAATTGCGGGCCCGATTAATGCAATCATGTTGCAGGGCAAGCATATCGATCCTACTTATATTAGCAGCAAGCTCTCCAATACCGATATCGTCACGCGCGGAGCGGCTATTCACGGCATGCCGGGGTATAAGGAGGAAAACGGCTCGATTATGATGATGCTGGGCTTTTTGCTTGCGATATCGGCATTCGTGCTCGGAGTATTCTTCTATGTCATTACGATGCAGAAGACCAATCAATTCGGTGTAATGAAAGCCATCGGCGCAAGAAACGGTTTTCTAAGCACTGCCATTGTCTCACAGGTCGTTGTATTATCATTGACGAGTACCATTATTGGTGTTCTGCTTACTTACGGGACTGCGGCAATCATGCCGAAAGGAATGCCGTTCAAGTTGGAGACGAACCTCGTTATCGAGTACTCTGTCATTCTTCTTGTCATAGCTGTTCTTAGTTCACTGGTCTCGGTTCGTAAAATAATGAAGATTGATCCACTGAAGGCGCTTGGGAGGGCAGAATAATGACAACAGGACTCCATATCAGCAATGTTACGAAGTATTATGCCGAGGGAAGGAATCGGATATCCGCGCTTGAAAAGGTCTCTATTTCGGTGGAGCCTGGGGAGCTTGTTGCTGTCGTCGGGCCTTCCGGGTCAGGCAAGAGTACGTTTCTTTCCATTGCGGGTGCATTGCTTAAAGCTTCAGAAGGAGAAGTCAACTTGAATGGGTATCTTCTCTCTAAACTTTCCGAGAAAGAACTTTCGAATGTACGATTGAAAGAAATCGGCTTTATTATGCAATCATCCAATCTGGTCCCCTATTTGAACGTCCTTGACCAGTTGCTTTTAGTGAAGAAAATGTCGGGAAAGGTGAGATCCGAGGATCGGATGTTTGCCGTTAAGTTGCTCGAGGAGATAGGGCTCGGATCCAAATTGAAGAGCTACCCAGAGGAACTTTCAGGCGGTGAAAAGCAGCGTACGGCCATCGCGCGTGCTTTAATAAACAATCCCAACGTTATTTTGGCGGATGAGCCTACGGCCAGTCTGGACACCAAGCGTGCCCATGAGGTGGTCAGTCTGATTGCAAATGAGGTAAAGTCGCGTCGTAAAGCAGCAATTATGGTTACGCATGATGAACGCATGCTTGAATATTGCGATAAAGTGTATCGGATGGAAGATGGCAGATTGTCGCTAGCGGGAACCAATGTTTCCGGTTGTGTCGATTGCTGATGTATTAGGAAGATAAAGCCGCGAAAATTCGCGGCTTTTAATTGTTGGAGAAGCAACTCATGCTTCAACGGGAATCGCAGAGCGAAATGGAAAGTTATAATTTAGCGTGTTTAGGGGATTATATCCATGTCGTTCCCAATTCACGGTATGACCGGATGCTAGCAAGGAGGATTGACCAATACAGTTATGAAGATAAACACTTTAAACCGTGTGTTGTCTGTTATATGTTTGGCAGTACTACTTTTGCTGACCGGCTGCTGGGATCGCCGCGAGATAAACGACGTTGCGTTTGTCTTAGCAGGTGGAGCTGATAAAGAAGGAGATCTTATTCGAATCAGCGTCCTTATTCCGCTTACGGGGAATATGGGTAACACGGGCGGCGGGGGGGGATCAGGTGGACAGAAATCGTTCACCATTAAGACAGAGACAGGCAAGACCGTTAGCGAGGCCGTTTCGAAGCTTCAATATCGTCTCCCGCGGCATCTGTTCTTCGGTCATCGACGTGTAATCATTATTGGAGAAGAACTGGCAAGAACGGAAGGAATCGAAACCGTTATCGATGCTATAACTCGTACCCCAGAAAAGAGATTGTCCACTTTTATAGCCGTTTCTGAAGGGAAAGCGATTGATTTGCTTAACGCGAATACCCGTATTGAGCGTTTCTCTGCAGAATCGATCAGAGAGCAATTACAATCAGAAACGACTGCTCGCATCAATTTAAAGGAAGCGGTCTGTAAATTAATTACCGTAGGCGAAGATGTCTTTCTCCCGTATGTACAGAAGGTAAAAACAAACATAAAGGGCCAGGGATCTGAAGATATTCGAAGCGAAGGTTTTGTCCTTTTCCATGATGGGAAAATGACTGGGAAATTAGAAGGGGCATCGGCTATAGGTTTCCGGCTTCTAAATCAGTCGGTTCGTGATTATGATGAGACCCTTCATTTAGACGGGAATTATTTAACAGTAACGATTAATCATGCGATTATAAGCATTAAGCCCATTGTGAAGAATGGCGAATTGTCCTATCGCATTCACTCCAAGGTGAAGGCGAGTATTAGCGAAGATAAAAATCAGGAAAGAAATTATGATTATTCGGAGCAACGAAAACGAATAGAGCAAAGCATCGCACAAAATATTGTCCATAATATTAATCTTGCTCTAAAAGAGATGCAGCAAAATAATAGTGATGCCATCGGCTTTGGATTAAAAGCGTATCTTGCTTACCCGCAAATATGGACCAAAACATATCGAAAAGATTGGGACGAAATATTTCCAAAAATAAAATTTGAAGTAGCGGCGGAAGCGAACTTATTCCGACTAGGCATGAGCAGCGAGAACCTAGGGAGAAAAGATCATTAGAATACGTATGGCATTAGAGGTATCACTGCGAGCAGCAGCCACAAATGTGGCTGCTTTTTTTTGTGGACCAAAAAATCTTCAGGATTTCTTCAGAAAGAACCTACGCAGGAACTAAGTTTTTTTCTCTAGACTGATTTTGGCATCTAAATATTCCAATGAGGTGATTGCATGTTAAGGAATAATTCACTACTTTTTTTCAAAAAATTCATTCATAATCCTAAATATGTGGGGAGTATTACTCCAAGCTCGCGTTATTTGGCGAATCGTATGGTTGCAGCAGCCAAATGGGAGGAAGCAGAGAATATTGTGGAAGTTGGGTCTGGCACTGGCGCAATTACGCGAGCGATTGCAAAACGCGTCATGCCTAAAAGCAAGGTGATTTTATTTGAAAAAGATGAAGAAATGGCCCAAAGGCTTCAACAGGATTTTCCGCAGTTTACGAGGGAAGGTAACGCTTTAAGATTAGTTGACCAGCTCAAAAAGCATAATATCCATGAAGTGGATTACATTTTTAGCGGATTGCCATTTTATAATTTTTCCCCCGCCATGCGTCTCCAATTGATTTTGCAATGCAAAGAAGCGCTAAAACCGGGTGGTAAACTAATTGCTTTTCAGTATTCCTTGCAAATGAAAAACCTGCTTTCGGAGCATTTTGAGATTGAAACCATTTCTTTGGTTCCTTTTAATATTCCGCCAGCTTTTGTTTATGTTTGTAGGAAACCAGTGAAGTTCGAAGGGGAGAAGTCATATGGGCGTCATATTAGTCGTAGATGATGATACCGAAATCAGAGACGTTATTCACGTTTACTTGCGAAATGAAGGACACTCGGTTCTCGAAGCCGGCGACGGATTAGAAGCAATCGAAAGGCTTTCTCGGCAGAAGGTGGATCTTGTTATTTTGGATGTCATGATGCCAAGAATGGACGGTATAAAAGCATGCATGCATATTCGGGAACAATATTCCGTCCCCATCATCATGCTCTCCGCGAAGGAAGGAGATATGGATAAGATCATGGGACTATCGACAGGCGCCGACGATTACGTAACAAAACCGTTTAATCCGATGGAGCTGATTGCCCGCGTGAAAGCACAGTTAAGGCGACAGAACATGCTTGCATCGAAAGAAGCAACGCAGGACCAGATAACCATTGATGAACTTGTGATCGACATTGCCAAGCACTTTGTATCGATTCGGGGGCAAGTAGTCATGCTGACACCGCTTGAATTCGCGATTGTAAGCCTGCTCGCGTCTAACCCGGGACAAGTCTTTAGTGCGGATACCATCTATGAATCGGTGTGGAAAGAGCGGATCGGATTCTCGGATAATACGGTTATGGTACACATTCGAAATCTGCGGGAGAAGCTCGAAATTAATCCAAGAAAGCCAGAGTATATCAAAACGGTATGGGGTGTTGGCTATAAAATGGATAAATAAGCGATTCAAAATAAAACGCAGCGTAAGATATTCTTTTCTGGGGGCCACGGTTTTTACCCTTCTATTGTCCTACCTTCTTAGTCTGTATATTATTGGCCTTATCGGACAACTGCTCGATTCGATTACGTCCAAAGGAAAGCTTGAGTATATTCCGATATTAATCTTCGCATCGCTGGCTGTTTTCATCGTCATTTTTCTTTTAACTTTTTATCTGTTAACGAAGCGTATGATTAATTATTTTTCCGTGCTTTCGGAGGGACTCGGATTTATTTCTCGAGGTAATTTTGAATATAGGGTTCCTGTTCGACGGGAAGACGAGTTAGGCATGCTGGCCAGAAATATGAACAAGATGGCGGAACAACTTTCCTCGCAAAAAAGGAAGGAAAAAGAGGCCGAGGAATCTAAAATGAATCTTATCACGGGTGTGTCTCATGATCTTCGCACTCCGCTTACGAGTATGATTGGCTATTTAGATCTGCTTCGCAAAAGATCCTATATAGACGAGAATGAATACAACCGTTTTATAAACAATGCTTTTAGCAAAGCCCAACAACTAAAAAAGCTGATTGACGATTTATTTATCTATACCCGTCTAACTTCTGGAGACATGATTTTGACCAAGCAACAAGCAGATATGCGGGAGCTGGTGGAGCAGGTGTTGTTTGAGTTTATCCCCATTGCCGAAGAAAATTATGTGGTCGTAAGGCAACATATAAGCATACAGGAGGCAGCCGTCCATATTGACCCTGAACAGGTCGCAAGAATCTTGGATAATTTGCTGATGAATGCTCAGAAATATTCAAAGCCACCAAAAGTTATTGATGTACGGCTAACGTCTAACGAAGCATCCGTATATTTAACCGTAGCGAACGAGGGAGAACCAATCACGAAAGAGCAAGAAATTAAACTCTTTGATCGTTTTTATAAGCCGGAGAATATGGATCCCAATACTCATATCCAAGTAGGTGCTGGTCTAGGTCTTGCCATTGCGAGGCAACTAGCAGAGCATCAGGGTGGTTGCCTTACACTCGAGTATGAGAATGGTCAATATGCGTTCACATTGGAACTCCCCCTTGCCTAGGGATGACAAATAGAACAGCCGATTATATGAAATCGGCTGTTGTTCATTTGCGAGTTATAATCAGCGCCAAAAAGTAATTTGCTCGCTGCCCAAACGTACAGATTCATGTCCCTCTTGCGAGGCTTTGCCGATTGAGAGGATCATAACCGGTACATAACGTTCATCGTCCAGATCGAATGCGCGGACAATCGTATCGCGTTCAAAGCCCGCCATAGGATTAGTATCATAACCATGCGCGCGGGCAACCAGCATCAGTTGCATGGCAAATAGACTTGCATCGATTTTGGCGACCTCGATTTTAATTTCTCTAGGGAGCAGGGGGAACATGTCCATAATTTGCGTGACTTGCTTATCGCGCAAATCCTTCGGCATTTTCCCTTGTTCTACAGCTGAATCATAAATTTCCTCTACGTAAAGTTCGCTTTGAGTGTCGCCCAAAATAATAAGCATAGCGGCTGATGTATCATTTTGCCCCGTATTGAATTGCACGAGTGGCCGAAGCTTGTTTTTACCTTCAGGGGTATGAACGATGATAACGCGCCATGGCTGCATATTCGCGGAAGAAGGCGCCAGGCTCGCTTCCTTGATGATATCCAACATTTCTTCCTTTGAAATCTTAATGTTCTCATCATAATGGCGTACTGACCGCCGGCCAGTGATGATGTTGTTAAAATCGTTGTTCGGTATTGGTTTCGGCATGAGATCTCTCCTTTTGATAGACTAGTAAAATTGACTTTCGTTATGTCACTGGTTAACATGTGCTTATTGTGAACTATGAACCTTGGTTCATAGCAAGTATGAATTTATTTTAGGGTTCAGAGGGGAATAGGTAATGAAAGCGAATGAAGTATCCAAGCTGACGGGGCTGCCGATATCCACCTTGCGCTTCTATGAACGCAAGCAGGTGATTCCGGTGCAATTTGTATCGAGGGATGAAAATAATTATCGCGTCTACGCTAAAGAAGTGGTGGGCTTTCTCGAAGATGTAAGAACGCTGCTCTCCGTAGGTTTTACGATTCAGGAATTAATCCTGCTCATCAATGAAAGCGATAATTCGTATACGGAGAAGAAAGCGTTAGTACAGGAGAAAATTCAACATATTCAGGAGCAAAAAGCAAAGTTGGAATCATCAAAAATATTTTTAATGGACGTGTTGGAGGGTAAAGCGAGTTTTCAGACCCATTGCCAATCTTAAACCAGCGTGCTCGCCGCATCCTTGAAGCCATTAAAGGCAAGCGATCGTGAGGATCGCTTGCCTGTTCGGGTCATCCTATTTTAATTGATAACTAGATTTGCTATGCACTTACCCCTTGACTCCATTTGAAGAAGCCATATCCCAGCCCCTCATAGAACTCTAAAAAACCATTTCCCGCTTGTATAGGTTCAAGTATTACCTTAATCGTTTTAGTGGTGTCACGCAAATGAATGAGCTTACCCACCCATTCTCCATTTAACATTTCTTCTTTCACCTGTTGCATCGTTTGACTTACGTACATGCAGTTCCACCTTCCCTGTGTCTCTTATTAGTGGCGGCAACTTTCAAATACACGCTACCTTGACTATCATTTCGGTATTCATAGTTTTTGCCGCTACTCGATTATATAGAAGGTGGCGGATAAATAATGTCACTTCCCGTTGTCGCATATTAGGTAGTTTTATCGACGTTTTTTGAAGAAGTTGGCGATATTGACATCTTCACTACTGCGTGTTACTTTATAGTGGTAGTGAGTATTGCTGAATACTGGCGGTGCAGAATAGCAAGGAGTGATTGTGCTGGAAAATCTAACGGAAATGCTTAAAGGCGTGCTTGAGGGGTCAGTCCTTGAAATTATAAGCCGCAAAGAAACTTACGGCTATGAAATCACGCGGCGGCTGAACGCACTTGGCTTTACGGATGTTGTGGAGGGGACGGTGTACACCATCCTGATTCGGCTTGAAAAAAACAAGCTGGTGGAGATTACGAAGAAACCCTCCGACATGGGACCGCCTCGGAAATTTTTCGCGATCAATGACGCGGGGCGCCAGGAATTGCGGAAGTTCTGGGATAAGTGGGAGTTCATATCATTAAAAATGAACGAGTTAAAGGAGGAGAAACGATGAATTTCTGGGAAAAAATCACGGGCAGCGACATGACTAAAGAATTCAAAGCTTTTGAATCGCGCGCCAAAAAGCTGCCGGCTGATTATCAAGCGGCATGGAAAGAAATTTTATCCAATCTATTTCAGTATTCCGATTTTACCGGTCGTAACCTCATGCCGATTCTTGATGGCGTTCTGGGGCTGCTTGAAGAAACGGCTGCGGACGGTCAGAGTGTTCGGGAGGTTTTGGGTGACGATATCAAAGGCTTCTGTGCGGCGCTGGCCGGCGAAGAAGGGGCAAAGTCTTTCCGCGACAAATGGCGTGAGCAGCTGAACAATAGCATCGCCAAAAAACTAGGCAAATAGGAGGGTAAAATGAGCATACGGGATATTATCGAAGGCAAAAAAGAGTGGCGTGCGCACGTGGCGCGCATCAAAGCCCTCCCGCGTGATTATCAGATCGTTTATAAAGAGATCCAAAAGTATCTCTTTAAGGTCGGCCCTGTCGAGCTCACCGACTGGATGGGGGGGCTGTCGGGGATTATCGATCTTTTCGAAGAGGGGGCAGCCTTGGGGAAAGGCGTGCTGGAAGTGACGGGTAGCGACGTTGCCGCTTTCTGCGACGATCTGATCAAAAATTTAAAAACCTAAGCGGATAGCATTCAGTAGATGAAAAGAAGCCGATCAGCATGCGCTGTACCGGCTTTTTTCTTGATGATCGCTGCAATATGATAAGATTAGGCATGATTATGCTATGAGAACTGCACTAAACGGTCCGCTGTTACCGGCGTATGCGCTCATGTTAAGATAGAAGTAAAACCTTTTTCGGAACGGAAGCAAATGGAGGAACTTATGGCAAATACGCATGTCTATTCGAAAAAAGAAGAAGCAGCTAACGCAATCACCCATGGCATTGGGGCCGGATTGAGTATTGCCGCATTGGTGCTGCTCATTGTCAGGGCGAGTTACATTGGTGAAGCATGGCATATCGTATCGTTTGTCCTGTTTGGATTTTTTATGTTTATTTTATATATGTCATCAACCCTTTTGCATAGCTTTCCGGAAGGAAAAGTAAAGGATTTGTTTGAAATTTTCGATCATGGATCGATTTATTTGTTTATTGCCGGCACATACACACCGTACTTGCTCGTTACGATACGAAGTCCGCTGGGTTGGAGCTTATTTGGCGTTGTTTGGGGGCTTGCGATCGGCGGCGTGGTGTTTAAATGCTTCTTTGTAAAGCGATTTCTATTCCTATCTACGCTTGGTTACGTCATTATGGGATGGATGATCGTCTTTGCATGGGGAGCTTTAGTTGATCATTTAGCCTATGGCGGTCTTGTATTTCTGGTCATCGGCGGCGTGTGTTATACGGTAGGCAGCGTCTTTTACGTATGGAGAGGATTCCTTTACCATCATGCTGTATGGCATCTCTTTGTTATCGCCGGATCGATTTGCCATTTCTTTTCGATTTTCTTATATGTCTGAGAAACATATGAATTCATGAAAGCCGCGAAAATCGCGGCTTTTTTGTGTTGCTGATATTCGGTTTATTGGACTTTTCCAAAATACGGACTTAAAAAGATCCCTACGCAACGAAACCCTATATTGGCTGCCAAGAACCAAAACATGCATGTTTGCAACCTGAGGAGGTATATTTTGAAGAAGAAAATTTCCTATATATTAATCGGTGCTTTAAGCACAATTATGCTTTCTTACGGCGTTGTTGCTTACGCAGACTACGATTCTTCCGCAATAAAAGAGGACAATCGGGCAGCAAGCGATTCATACGTTGTGCCGTCAAAGACGGCTGCGGCTGAAGTTAAGCTTGCATCAGCTCAACCAACCGCCAGCGAAGCTCCAATTCAGCTTGATCAGCTGAAAGCATTGGAGTTAAAAATCGAAGGCAATAACGTGAAAGTTAAGATCAAGCTTGAAAAGGAAGAAGCGAAGACCGAGTCCAAGGTAGAAATTAAAATCGGCGAGGATCAGAAAAAATATTTGACGGGAAATGAAGCGACTCAATTCATCGAGCAGCTGCTTGCGGCACTCAAGCTGCAAGCAAACATGGACAAGCAGCAAGTAATGGATGCGTTGTTCACTCATTTTGCCGTCGAGCCTGCTAAAGTCGACATGAACATCGATATGAAATGGAAGGATCGTTCGGAAGAACTTAAATTCAAGGACGAGAAAGACGACGCTGACGTTGACGCTGACGATGAAGCTGACAAGGACGAGACTGAAGCTCAAACGGTAAAATCAACGGTGCAACATAATCAGAAGGCACAGCTTGCAGCTAAGGAGCAATCCGCGAAGCAAGAGCAGAAAAAGGCTTTGATTGCACAGAAAAAAGCGCTGCAGCAAGCTTGGCAGAAGGCTCATAAAGAGCAGCAAGAAAAGAAGAAACAGCAAAAGCAATTGAATCGCAGCGACCGGGACCACGACCAGAATAAAGGTCAAAAAGATGACGAAGACGATAATGATCAAGGCGAGGACCACGGCCATGACGGCAATCATGGTAAACACCAAGAACATGAAGAGCATGACCACGAGGATTAATACGAAACTCAAAAAAGAGCCGGAATAACGATGTCCGGCTCTTTTTTGAAGCAAAAATGATCAATTTTCCGAGCGATTAGCATCCGCCGCAAATTCCTTTTGGCACCTCCGCATACTTATTCGTATAAAATTCCTTGTTAGAAGTGATTTGTTGCAACGCCATTATTAGTCGATCGACTTCATCAGATGTATTGTAAAAGCTTAAACTAATTCGGACTAAGCCTGGAGAGGGAATGCCGGGATCTTTCCGTATTTCATCCAGCCTCTCATCGCTTAGCCGAAGGAGCTTCTGCACATAGGGATACGTACAGAAAAAGCCGCTCCGGACGGAAATGCCCGCTTCTTTCGCTAAGAATTGCGCAATGTCCTGATGATGCAGCCCCTCAATGGTAAACGAAAGAACGCTCACTTGCGGCAGATTGTGGTTCGAAGCACGGGCTTCATTCCACTGAACAAAAGATTTCAAAGCGATTTGAGCGGTTCCTCCTCCTTTAAGCAACGGCTCCGCATCTTGAAATTCATCTTTTCCTCCAATCAGCACAGCCGTTCCGACGCATCATTTCGAAGGATTCATGGGGAATGAGCTGGGCAGCATCGACGTGTAGTTTTACTCCGTATCGGTGTGTCAGTTCGGCTGCCTCGTAAATCGGGTTTACGCAGCCTGTCACGTTCGATGTCCCCGTTATGGAGACAAGCCCGATTTGTCCCCGCAATAGCTGAACTGCTCAGGATAACGGGTTCGGTCAAATTCCTGTACGATACTTGCGTTCGCTGGAGGAATCCCGTTTCGTGCGGTCTTTCTCCTTCTCGTCCTGCTGCTAATCGTCTGGTCCTCGACCGGAATGGGATCAACGGTGCGTTCGCTGGCAAACTTGTCGAACAGACTCTCTTTCTCCGTTGGAACGCCCTCCGGATTGTCACGCTTGCCCTGCTGTTTGCGCCGGCGGTCGGCGCTGCGCTCGAATGGATTCATCGCAATCACCTCACATCGTTTATGATTATACTTACCCGCTTTTTCACTATACTCAAACGATTTGCAGGAAAGGCTTCCCTGGACTTCGCCCCGCATTCCCGGTTTATCGATCGCATCACTGCCTGGCGAATTCCTGTCGAAGGCGCATTTTTTGTAGTGCTCTTAATTACTAAATGTGTTACTTTTATAAGTAATTTCCATTAATGAATTGGAGGCAGAACGATGAATTTTGAATGGATGAATGAGAGCGAAATCATTGAAACGGATGGAAGAATTGAGATACTGGCGACAGAGAAGAGCGACTTTTTCATTAACCACGGGGCAGTAGCCGATGAAGGGATCACGCCGGAATCACTATGCAATGCACCGTTTTACTATACGCATATATCCGGGGATTTTGTTATGCGGGTGAAGGTATCGCATGATTTCAAAGATACATACGATTCTTCTTCCATTATGGTCATGAAGGATCTCACGCATTGGGCAAAGGCTTGCTTTGAATTAACGGATTTTGATACTCACGCGGTTGTTAGCGTTGTTACGAAGGAAGAATCCGATGATGCGAACGGCTGCAATATCGAGGATAACACGGTATGGCTCCAAGCGTGCAGAAGCGGGAATTCCTTTGCCTTCCATTATTCCACGGATGGCGAGAATTTTTATATGATGAGGTTTTTCGCCTTGCCTGCGGATGAGACCGTCAAAGTCGGTTTATTGGCACAAGCACCGTTAGGAAACGGCGGCAAAAGAATTTACGAGAATCTGACCATTGAAAGAAAAACGGTCAAAAATATTCGCATGGGTAAATAAGGTTTGGACACGACAGCAGCCGGGAATTTCCGGCTGCTGTCTTTGTATTCCTCGCTGCAGCATGGCAGGTTGATTAAGCCCAGTCGCGGACCCACTTTTTCATCTCGAGCAAAATGCCGCTGAATGCTTCTCCTTTGGCTGTCAGCCGGTATTCAACGGTTGGCGGGACGGTGGCATGGATCGAGCGAATGACGACCTGATTTTCCTCCAGGTGGCGAAGCGTCTCCGTAAGGGATTTGGAGCTGATCCCATGAATAGCGCTCTTAAGCTCGGTGAATCTTTTTGTTCCATGAAAGAATAGCTCGCGAATGACAAGAAACGACCATTTGCCGCCAATGATACGCAATGACTTCTCAATCTCGCATTCATAGATTTCAGGGTTTCCCATTGCTGATTGCCTCCTACGTTTAGGTGAACATTTCCTTGATAGTATTCGAAGATGCGGGCCGGATTTCCTTCCAATAGTCACCGCAAGGTAACAAACTATGGTTAAAGTGCGTACTTACGGAAACGTTGAAGTTCGATTAAGATAGGGCAGAACGCTATCTTAAGGAGGTTTGTCATGTATACGAGAAAGCTGGGCAAAACGGGAATTGAAGTATCCGAGATCGGTTTTGGAGCATATGTATCCGCCTCTGTTCGTCCGCTATTATCCGGGGATGATTTGAAGATCATCGAACAAATAAATTTAGCTACTTCATAGGGAGGAGCGTCACACGATGAAAGTACTGGTAACTGGCGCATCCGGCAATGCGGGACAAGCGGTATGCCGGGAACTGCTGCAAGCGGGCCATCAAGTGAGAATGGCGGATGTTATGCCTTCCGGGGTAATAAATGAGGGAGCTGCCGAATTTGTCCGCTGCGATACGCGGACGGTCTCGGATGTTCAGCAGGCCGTGCGGGGGATGGACGGAGTTATTCATCTAGCGGCTTGGCATTGCGCCCATCAACCGCCTGTCAGCGACGATACGATTTTTGCGGTTAACGTGGACGGTACCTACAATGTATTGGAGGCATGCAGAAAAGAAGGCATTCGTTCCATTGTTTACGCGTCGTCGATGGCTTTTGGCTGGGGGTCTGTCTATGGCGTCAGCAAAGTAATAGGCGAAGATCTGTGCCGCGCTTATCATGAAATGACGGGTGCTTCCATCGCGATGCTCAGATACCATGAATTTATTCCTCGGCCGTATCTGGAATTCGGAGCGAGACTGCTCCGCAACGGCGTGGACCGCAGGGATATTGCTTCGGCGACGGTTAAAGCGCTGGAAGCCGCGGCTGCGGAGAAATTCGGGCTGTTCCAGACGATTATCCATACGAGCCATGGCATGCCCGAGCCTATCCGGGCTGATTTTGCGCGATTAGGGGCGGAATGGTGCGAACAGCAGGTTCCGGGCAGCGCCATATTGCTGGACAGCTATGGCATCGAATTGCCGCAGGAAGTTGAGCAGCATGATCTATCCGAAGCCAAAAGAGTTATGGGGTGGCAGCCCCGGGTTGGATTTATCGATTTCCTGCGGGATCTAAAGCTGCGGTATGAACAGGGGCTTCGAATACGAGGACTTGTCGTGCCTTCCGAGCTTCCGAATTGATGGTTGAAATACGAGAATGGCAGCGGGACTCCTATCCGTTGCCTTTTTTATTTTATATGCAAGTTGCCTTACCGCAATAAAAATTGCTTCAGTAAACATAGTTTGTCCGGGTTTACAATGTTCGCTTATTGAAAAAACGTTTCTCTAGACCCACTTGAACTTTGGCTGGTACGATTGAAAAGTCATGGATGAGCCGAAGGGAGTTTTTGGAGAAGCATGGAGCAGCAGCAACGATATGAAAATCTTAAACTAGGCGAACGCGGAGCTGTTGTCAGTATTATTGCCTACATCTGTTTATCCGCACTCAAGCTGATTATAGGGAATATATCGGGATCGGAAGCCTTAAAAGCGGACGGATTAAACAATGCGACGGATATCGCGGCATCTATAGCAGTGCTTATCGGTTTAAAGCTGGCTCAAAAGCCGGCCGATAAGGATCATCCGTACGGCCACTGGAAATCGGAGACGATCGCCTCCTTAATCGCTTCTTTTATTATGATGGCGGTTGGTATAGAGGTGTTAATAAATGCTGTTTCATCCGTATTTAGAGGCAGCGGGCAATCCCCGGACTTCATTGCGGTATGGACAGGATTATTTTGCTCAGCGGTTATGTACGTTGTTTATCGTTACAATATCAATCTGGCTAGAAAAATTAAAAGCCAAGCCGTTATGGCTGCCGCCAAGGACAATATCTCGGATGCTTTGGTGAGTATAGGCGCAGTAATTGGCATCGTGGGTTCTCAATTCAAACTGCCTTGGCTTGATCCCGTTACAGCCGTCGCGGTTGGTCTCCTCATTTGCAAAACGGCATGGGATATTTTCCGTGAAGCCTCCCACCACTTATCGGACGGTTTTGATGAGGCGGCTCTACGGGACTTTAGAGAAAAGGCAAAGCAAGTTGAGGGCGTTGAGGATGTTAAGGATCTGAAGGCGAGGAACTATGGCAGCAATGCAGTAATTGACGTGGTTCTGTCGATTGATAAGAACCTCGATTTCCATAAAGCGCATGATGTAGCGACAGAAGTAGAGAATGAATTGAAAAAAACGTCGGAAGTACTTGAAGTGCACGTGCATTACGAGCCGGCGAAATAAGGGATGAATCCACGGCTGAAAGAGATGAACTGCACTCTAACTAATATACCGTATAGTCATTAGAGAGCAGTTCATGAATAAGCTGTACTCACCTGATTGTGCCCATCGAAATGATCTTAACGTGAACGTCGAATTCAACCTCCGCATGCGAGAAGGCCTCGCCCCATTCATCCTCAAGCGGTTTGAAATGCTGGTATTGGTATGCGCGCGCATAAATACCGAACCCCACCGGATCGATTCGATTACGCTGAAATTTGCGAATTAATTTCTCCAATTGATCCTGCATTTGCTGCGTGAGCTGCGCCTCAAGCATATCTGCGTGTTTTTGGATATCGTACTTGAACAGCTGTTCCGTCAAAGCCGCTGACACCTTCATTTGAACCCGGAAGCGAAACCGATTATCCGAATAGGAAGATTCGATCTTTGTCTTAATCTTTCGAATTCCAAAGCTGGCCCTGTCCAATTCAAAGACGTCTGCATCAGGCTCCCCGGGAATGGCGAAGGAGAGAGTAACCCCTTTGGTTGCCTTTTTCTTCAATAGGTTCAGCAGCACGCTCTCTTGATAGCCGAGCGAGGCCGCATATTTCCCCTTATGGGTTAATAAGGCGGTTCCTAATAAACGAAAGCTTTTCTGCTTGGAGTCATAATCGACCTCGCTCAAAACGGGCGTAAGTCCTTCTTCGTAAATTTGCCGGTGCATGTCCTGAACGGTGGTAAGGAACGTTGTTCCCCGTTTGCTTTTGGAATCAACCATTCCCCGCAATAGAACGGGCAAAGGAGGCTGCTCTTTCGGTTTTACGGCAAACATTTCTTCCACGGGGCCGTCGAACGCGACCATCCGGTCGAGAACGGTATTCCGAGCATCCCGGAAAATAACATCCAAAATTTTAAACCAGTCCTCGTGCTGCAGCAGCTTTCGCCCTACGACATAAACCTGATAATTCCTCCCCTCCAGGGCACCCGAGGTGTATGCATCCTGCAAGCTTCTTGATTCGCGGAGGCTGGTTACCGGAATGTTATATTGCTGAACGTCATTGCTCTTTTCCCCGAATACCGGGTTGGAGACGTAAAACCGCAGCTTATTGTTCTCATCGAGATCAATGCCCGCTGCTAGCGGTACAGCCGCTTCTTCGAGATCAATCTTATCCCCGCACCCGGAAAGAAACAAAAGAAACATAAGAAGAATCATCGTTATCCTCATTGTTTTTCTCATCCTGGCTGCCCCTCTTGTCGCAGACGTTCCTGGATTACGAGGTAAATCCAAATCGTTATCGGAAGTATATATTCGATAACGATTCCGAATTTGGTCAATTGATGCTCCAGCCAATCGCTTTGGTTAAATGTCGGTATGAAGAAGTAGGTTCCGATCCCGATAAGGAACAGCAGACCAATCAGGTAGCTTCTCTCTCCAGCTCCGTTTCTCGCCCATTTCAGGCAATAGGCCGTAAAGTAAAGGCAGGGTATCCAAATCAGGGAGTAGATCCCGATGTAGAGGGAAATAAAAATGACCTCGATCCTTTCCACAAACTTGAATTGAATCGTTTTTAGCACGGTAATGACGGGTTGATTAATTTCCACCATCTCGTTCGGGCTGAAGTAGATGAAGCAGACGAGCGTAATAAGCAAATTGGTAGCCATCGTAATCGTATTGGCAAGAAGGATCCCAGCCCCGGCATACTTCTTGTTCGTCAAGTGGGGATACAGGAAGTAAGCGACGATAAAGCCCAAATAGGCAAAAAGAACGCCCGGAACAGCTGACAGGATCGGCCCCCATCCTTCCTTTACTATAGGAATAAGATTTAACCATCGCCCTTGCTTCATTGGCAGTAAATAAATCAAAGGAAGCCAGAATAAAAAATAAAAAATCACCTCGGCAAATCGTCCGAGCAGCTTAGGTCCTTCTCTCGCGACGATGTAAGTCGGAATAAACAGCAGCAGCAGAACGACGAAGGGAGACGTATTCTGCAATAACCATACGCGGATGATCAGCAGAGTTCGGAGTAGTCCGATATAAGCCAACGACCCGAGATATACCGCCATAATTAGCGCAAAGAGAACGGCTATCCACCGGCCGAGCCTCCGCCGAAGCAAATCCAGAATGGTGCCCTCGGAACTGCGCTGCATAGTCTTAAAGACGAGCAGGCTTGGAATGATTGTAATCAGCCAACCGATTATTATCGTGATCCAGCCGTCCGTTCCCGCGGAACGGGATACTTCCCTCGGCGTCGATAGTACGGCGATGCTGATTTGAATACCCGCGATGATGAATACGAATTGCAGGAACGACAAAGAGTGTTTTTCTAATTGGTTCATTTGCTCTTGTCTCCCTCCTGATGGCCGGTGTCGCCTTGCCTTTTGTCCTGCTGCGCGTTAGAACTGGTTGGACGATTCTTCATTAGCCACAGAGGCAGTCTCACCATCGTATCCTTCCAATCGCTGAATCGTACGGGACCAAACGGCGTGCTGTAAGGAACGCCTAGCGATTGAAGGGAAAGAAGATGGGCAATCAAGGTCAATAGTCCGATAACGATCCCAACGAAGCCGAACAGGGAAGCAAACAGCATCATCGCGAATCGGACAAGCCGAACCGCAGCACCCATATCATAATTGGGCAGGATAAAGGAAGAAATGGCGGTAAAAGCGACAACAACGACCATAATATTACTGATTAAGCCAGCCTGTACGATAGCCTGGCCGATGACGATACCGCCCACGATTCCGACCGTTTGACCAACGGGCGCGGGCAGACGGACCCCAGCTTCTCGCAGCATTTCCAGAGTCAGTTCCATGAAGACGGCTTCCATGTAAGGAGGGAAGGGAACCTTCGCTCTTGACTGGCCAATCGTCGACAACAGCTTCATTGGAATAACCTCGAAGTGAAACGATACGACCGCGATGTAGATTGCGGGCAGCAGAATGGCTGCAAAGAAGGCGAGAAGCCGCAAAAATCGAATAAACGTAGCGATCGTCCAGCGCGTACTGTAGTCGTCCACACTCTGAAAGAAGGAAATAAAATTCGCCGGCCCAACCAGCACGCTTGGCGAACGATCCACGACAATGACGAATTTGCCTTGGAGAATCTGAGACGATGCGGCATCGGGGCGCTCCGTCAGGATGAGTTGGGGAAAAGGCGAGAAGGGAGAATCCTCGATGAGCTCCGCTAATTCCCCCGTATTAATAACGGCATCTACGTCCAGCTTGCGAATTCGGTCTTCCAACACGCCAAGCGTGTGGGCATTAGCAACATCGGACAGGTACAGGATAGACAGCCGGGTCTGGCTTCTGGCCCCAACGGTGAATTCTTTAATCTTAAGCTCTCTATTCTGGATATACCGTCGGATTAAAGCGATATTGGCGCTTCCAGTCTCTACGAAGCCTTGATGGGCGCCCTTCAGCGACGTTTCCAGCTGCGGATCCTCAATCGCTCGCTGCGGCCAGCCCTGCGTCCCGCAGCCGTATGCAAGGCTTTGCCCATCGACAAACAGAATGCTGTATCCGGCGAATAACAGGCGTTCGATCTGCTGCCAGCCGCTTACCCGATGGATCTCTCCAATGGTTGCGGGGAAATCATTCTCTTCATTTATTTCCGCAGCGCTTTGCTTAAGCGGATGAAGGATATCGCGATTTATGGCGTTTTTATCCGACAATCCTTCAAGGTAAACGAGAAGTGCCTGACGTTGGTTAGCCTTTAGAATAAAATGCCTGTGGATCAGATCCGGGGTATTCGAGAATATTTGCTTAAGCCTTTCCTGATTAAGTCTTAGATTGGCCTCCAGCGAATCGGAATCCGCAGGTTGGATGCGAGCTTTCGGTCCGCGATACTTCCGAAATCCTCTCGTTAGAGATTTCCCGTACATAATGCCACCATCTCTTCCGTAATTTTCCTTATTGTTTCCGTCACGTGAGGGCATATGCATCCGGAATCGCAATGGCAGCAAAAAGTTAAATAGTCGGCCGGTTCATTTTCACGGGTATAAGTTTACTATTGGTTAAATAATAAATATAATCTATATTTATAATTATTTTCATTACTAGAATAAATGAGTTTAGACCATAGGAGCGTAGACAAATGGAACTGACCCAATTGGAATATTTCTTGAAAGTGGCAAGAATGGAGCATTTAACAAGGGCCGCTGAATCCTTATCCATAACTCAGCCTGCTCTCAGCCATTCGATCTTGAAGCTGGAAGCGGAGCTTGGAGTTCCTTTATTCGAGAGAAAAGGTAGAAATCTAAAGATCAACCGGTACGGCATGATGTTCTCGAAGCATGTGGAGATGATTCTGCAGGAAGTAGAGCGCGGGAAAAAAGAGATCGAGGAGCATTCCAATCCGGAATCCGGCGTGATTCATCTCGCTTATTTGAATATACTCGGGGTTGATCTGATTCCTAAGCTCATCCGGGAGTATCAGCTTATAAACCCGGCAATCACCTTTGAATTATCGCAAGGCGATAAAGGCGCTATTCTGAACCAGGTGGAGGAAGGCTATTCGGATCTTATGATTACTTCCGAACAACCGGTAAACGAAACCTATGAGTGGGTACCAATGTTATCCCTTCCGCTATACCTTGTCGTCTCGAACGAGCATCGGTTAGCGGATCAGGCATCCGTTCATTTAGGAGAGATTACAGGGGAGCCGTTTGTCGGCCTGAAGCATAACTGCAGCTTGAAAAACTCGCTGCTGGCTCGGGTTCATCATCAGAATTTTACTCTTGCCGCCACCTATGACGCGGAGGATCTTCAGACGGTGGCTGGTTTTGTGGCGGCTGGACTTGGTGTATCCGTGCTGCCGAGAACGGCCGGTTTAAATCTCGAAGGGATAAAGTGGATTCCGATTGCTGAAGAGGGATGGCGCTGGGAGGTTGGATTGCACCTCAAAAAGGAACGATTCTTGTCTCCCGCGACTGCGCGGTTTGTCGCTTTTATTAAGGAAAAAGCCGGATTATAACGTTATAGCTAAGAGAGCAGAGAAGGATTCCATTACATGAAGGAGTATAATACAAGGATATCTATTCCAATTGTTCATAAGTAAGGCCGTATTCGAGAAGGGAGAGGGAGGATTTGACTTCGTTTTTTGCCCGGTACGTGGAAGAAGAATTTATTCCCTACTCCACTTCACATACCGTTGTGCTTGCCTCATTGGTTGTGCTGGGGCTTCTTCTATATGGCTTTCGGGCGGGAATCCGGAGTAATACTCTAGTTAAAACCATGATCCGGTACGGCATCCTTGCGGGTCTCCTCGTACCTCAAATCATTCTTTATTATTGGTACGCCAGCGTGGGCCTCTGGAGCGTTAAATATACGCTTCCGCTCGAGCTTTGCAGCATATCGCAAATGCTTGCGATTATCATGTTGTTTACGCGAAGCAAACTGTTGTATCAGATTGTATTTTTCGCCGGTATCGGCGGTGCGATGCAAGCAATGCTGACGCCGGATTTGGATTATCCGTATCCGCATTTCCGGTTTTTCCACTTCTTCATTGTTCATATTGCCATTATCCTTGCTCCTCTTTATATGACTTGGATCGAGAGCTTCCGGCCGACTTGGAAATCCGTTTGGATTACGATGATTTTTCTGAACATTCTTCTCGTTGCGGTGGGAGGAACGGATTATTGGCTGGATGCCAACTACATGTTCCTGAGGGAAAAGCCGGAAGGCGCGTCCCTATTGGATGTATTGGGGCCCTATCCGTATTATATAGTAGCGGAAGAGGGGATTGCTCTTGTTCTATTCTCCTTGATGTACCTGCCCTTTATTCCATGGAGAAGAAAGCAGATGTAAGGTTTATCGAAAATGAAAGAACCCTTTAGCCCATCGCTAAAGGGTTCTGCTATTTAGTCTTCCTTAGGTATAAAATCGAATATTTCACCGGATTCGAAAGAATTGATTAAACGGTGCAGCCAGCGGTAGTATTTGAGAGCCTCGTTAATTTTCTGCTCGTCCACTGAAGTGATTTCCTGCAAGGTGTTGTTATCGGGATCTGATGCTTGAAGCGCGTGAATCTCTTTTAATGACTTTTGCAGAGAGGCCATGTTGCTTTCCACGGCTTTCCGCCACTTAATCGAGAAGAAGTCCGTAAAGTTCTGGTACCAGTCGGGAACCACCTCGTAAAAGTCTTTCCTCGAGCCTTTGCCCCATACCTTATCGATCATCTTTAAATCCATTAACGTGCGCATGCCGGTGCTCATGGATGTTTTGCTCATTCCCATCTGCTGGCTCATTTGATCCAGGGTAATGGGATCGTTCTGAAAATACATATAACCATAAAGATGACCGATTGATAATGTTATGCCGTAAAGATCCATATTTTTACCGATTGAGTCAATCACACGCTGGCGGGATACGTGCAGCGACCGTGATTGCTCAGGCGTTAGACCGCCTATATTTTCGTCCATAATTGCCTCCTGGGTCACCTTGTCACACTTCATTTGTTATTGTAAGCCGATCTGAAATTAAAAGTAAAGCATTCATTTCCATAAGCATTATGGAGGAAATGGAAGGGATCAGGAGTATTCGCATCGTACAGTTTAAACTGTACGTAAATTACGTACGGATATTAACGTTGACTAATCGAGGTCACAAGGCCTAAACTGGCGTCAGACCAAAAAAAGTGAGCGCATGCTTACGAAGCAATAGGGAGGGAAAGTATGTCCATCATCGAAGCCAAACAACTGACTAAAATATTCGGGAGTCATCCGGAGCAAGCGATGCAGTTCCTCAAGCAGGGATGGACGAAAGAACGAATTCTAAAAGAAACAAGAATGACAGTAGGGGTAAACCAGGCTAGCTTCTCGATTGAAGCAGGCCAAATCTTTGTCATCATGGGTTTATCCGGAAGCGGCAAGTCCACCTTAATCCGCTTGTTGAATCGATTGATTGAGCCTACATCCGGTCAACTCTTGTTTGAAGGGCGGGATATCGTTCAGATGAGCGCCAAAGAGCTCAGGCAATTCCGCCGCAAAAAAATGGGAATGGTCTTTCAGAAGTTTGCTCTGTTTCCTCACCGGACTGTTCTGCAAAACGTAGAATACGGCCTTGAGATTCAAGGAATCGAGAAGCAGGCGCGCAAGGAAATGGCTGAGCAAGCTTTGCAGCTTGTAGGCCTGGGCGGATGGGAGAACAGCTATCCGGATCAATTAAGCGGAGGCATGCAGCAGCGTGTCGGCTTGGCCAGAGGGCTGGCTAACGATCCGGACATTCTGCTAATGGATGAAGCGTTTAGCGCGCTTGATCCGCTAATCCGCAAAGACATGCAGGATGAATTATTGCAGCTGCAATCCACCATGAAAAAGACGATTATTTTCATTACCCACGATCTTGACGAAGCGCTGCGCATCGGGGACAAGATTGCGTTAATGAAGGACGGCGTTATCGTTCAGATTGGTACGCCTGACGAGATTTTGATCAAGCCGGCTACCCCGTACGTTGAAAAATTTATAGAGGATGTAGATCTCTCCAAAGTGTTGACCGCTGCTCATGTCATGAGGAAGCCTGCAACGATTACTTTAGAACGCGGTCCGCGTGTTGCGCTTCAGCTTATGAAGGAGCAAGGGGTATCGAGCTTGTATGTGACCGATAAAGGAAAGAAGCTGCTTGGCGTCATTACGGCAGAGCTTGCTTCCGCGGCACTGAAAGAGAATTTGTCGATAGGAGATATTCTGATTAAGGAAGTACCGACTATAGACTCGGCAACACCGATTAATGAATTATTTGAACCTATGGCGGCCTCGAGCATTCCGCTCGCGGTAACGGATGACACGAACCGGCTGCTTGGCATCGTCATTCGCGGAGCCGTGTTTGCCGCACTTGCCGGAAACGCTATACCAGAGGCAGGTGGTGCAAGATGAATAACATTCCTAAGCTTCCGTTAGGCAATTGGATTGAATCGTTGGAAAGCTGGTTAGAAAATCATTTTACCCCTTTGTTTGACTTCATCCGCCTGATCATAGGCTCCATCGTTGATTTTCTGCATCATGTTCTTCTCTTCAGTCCTTCAATCCTTATGATTCTGATTATTACGGCATTAGCCTGGTTCCTCGGAAAATGGAAGGTTGCCGCATTTGCGCTTATCGGACTGCTGCTGATTGATAATCTAGGCTATTGGGAGCATGCCATGGAGACGTTAGCCATCGTGCTTACGGCATCTTTGCTCTCCATTATCATTGGCGTGCCAACCGGTATTTTGTGCGCGAGAAGTTCATTCTTGCAAGGTATTATAACTCCTTTGCTTGATTTAATGCAGACGATGCCCGCATTCGTGTATTTGCTGCCGGCCGTATCGTTCTTTTCGCTTGGAGTTGTGCCCGGCGTCATCGCATCGATTATTTTTGCGGTACCGCCAACGATTCGCTTGACGAATCTCGGTATCCGCCAGGTACCCTCGGAGCTGGTGGAAGCAGCCGACGCGTTCGGCTCCACGCCTAACCAGAAGCTGTTCAAGCTGCAGCTGCCTATGGCGCTTCCTACCATGATGGCGGGAATCAATCAGACGATTATGCTGTCGCTGTCCATGGTCGTTATTTCTTCCATGATCGGGGCGCAGGGACTAGGGGCCGACGTATACCGCGCGGTTACCCAGACCAAAACCGGTATCGGCTTTGAAGCGGGCATTTCCATAGTCGTATTGGCCATTTTACTTGACCGGATGTCTAACCATATCGTGAAAAAAAATAAACGCTAGAGGTGAAGCACGTTGAAGAAAAAATGGGGATTGGCATTAACTGCTGTAATCGTGTTGGCGGCTGCGCTGGCAGGCTGCTCACAGAAAACGGACTCGAAAAAGATTAAACTGGCTTACGTGGCTTGGGATTCGGAGATTGCAAGCACGAATGTCGTCAAATACGTTCTGGAATCGAAATTGGATTATTCCGTTGAGCTCCTTCAGGTAGATGCAGGCCCCATGTGGGCGGGCGTTTCGGATGGCAGCGCCGATGCGATGGTAGCGGCATGGCTTCCGACAACGCATGCGTCTTATTTGGAGAAGTACGGCAGCAGCGTAGAGGATCTTGGTCCTAACCTGGAAGGAACAAAAACAGGGCTTGTTATTCCTTCTTATATGAAGGAAAACTCGATAGAAGATCTGAACAACGACGCCACCGGCAAATCGGTTGATTATCAGATCATCGGAATCGAGCCTGGGGCCGGCATTATGCAATCAACCGATCAAGCGCTGAAGGACTATGGCCTGGATGGCAAATGGAAGCTGATCGAAAGCTCCTCGGCCGCAATGGCAACGGAGCTGCAGAAGGCCTATGAAGCGAAGAAGCCGATTATCGTTACCGGTTGGACGCCGCATTGGATGTTCGCCAATATGGATCTGAAATATTTGGAGGATCCAAAAGGCGTGTACGGCGGTGAAGAAAGCATTCATACCGTTGCCCGTAAAGACCTGAAATCGGATAAGTCCGATGCTTATACGCTGCTGGACCAGTTCACATGGACGGCGGACGATATGGCGGAGGTTATGGTTGCCATTCAGGAAGGGCAGTCGCCGGAAGAAGCGGCGAAAGCCTGGGCCGACAGCCATACGGAACAGGTCGACAAGTGGCTGGAAGGCATTAAGTAATCTTGGCGGCAAGGTTGCGGCATGCCCCCCTATCCATTATGATAATGGCAGACTTCAAAGGGGGAAAATGTCATGGCGATTCAATTTGACCGGCCGGAAGCGGTAATCTTCGATATGGACGGTACCTTGTTTGAAACAGCTACCCTGCTGGAAACGGTGCATGAGCGGTTGTTCCGCACCTTGCGCGAGGAAGGGCTTTACGACCGAACGCCTCCGCTCGATGATTTGCTTGGCTGTCTCGGCATGCTGCTCGACGATATTTGGCGGAAGCTGATGCCGGGCAGCTCGGAAGCCGCGCGTCTTCGCGCCGATGAGCTGATGGTGCAATATGAGCTGGAGGAGCTGGAAGCGGGAAGAGGCAGATTGTACCCTCAAACCGCCGAAACGCTGAAGAGCCTGAAGGAGCAGGGCATTAAGCTGTTTGTGGCAAGCAACGGGCTGGAGGCTTACGTGAAAGAAGTAGCGCGTTTCCAAGGCATTGCGGAGCTGTTCGACGGCTTGTACAGCGCAGGCGAATTCCAGACGGCGAGCAAGGTTGACCTTGTTGCCAAGCTTCTAAGCGACCATCAGGTCAAGACGGCGTGGAT
Organism: Paenibacillus glycanilyticus; assembly: GCF_051200795.1. NCBI lineage: Bacteria > Bacillati > Bacillota > Bacilli > Caryophanales > Paenibacillaceae > Paenibacillus > Paenibacillus glycanilyticus. The sequence continues at coordinate 4,872,920 of NZ_CP195155.1, read as the reverse complement.
GGTCGGCGACCGTTCCTCGGACGTGGAAGCGGCCAAAGGCAACGGACTTGTCGCAATCGGCTGCGCGTATGCAGGCTACGGACGAGACTCCGAGCTGGCAGACGCGGACGCGTGCATTCAGGCTATGCCGGAACTTTTAGCCTTATTTAAATAACGAATAAGATGGCGTCACAGGGAATACATACTGTGACGCCATTTTTCTGATTATATCCGTTTATAAATTGTTTATATGTTGTTTGCGGTCTTGTTACACCTTTCTGTTATGCTTTAATGGGCACCATTCCTAAAATCGCGTTTAGGTTATGCCGAAATAGCTTACACTTAGCAAAAATAATACAGAGTGCGGTGATGTGCATTGTCCTTGCGATTCAGACTGCTGCTATCGTTTACCTCGGTCGTCATTGTATCGGTTATTCTGTTTGTCTTGTCTTCCTATTTGCTGTCCGTTGCCGTAACGGGAGATGTGCGCAGCTTCAATAACTTCTACAAAATTCATTATTCGCTCCATCCGCTATCCGAAGAAGAGGAGAGCCTCTTCCTTGATCTGAAGTATTTGGCGAAAAACGATCCGGAGCAGCTAAAAAACATGCAGCTGCTGGAGAAGTACAATACCGATCTGAAGATGGAAAAGGCGGCGCTTGTTGTCCGCGTAAACGATTCGATTCTGTATGCGGCGCCTTCGCTTAGCAGCGTTGATTTTCCGTCTATCCTGCCGGAATACGATATGGGAAACAACGTGATCCGCAATACGCTTAACGCCGGAAGCCGGTTTTTCTCTTATTCCAAGTTTGATTTTTATTTTTCGTCCGAAACGAAGGAGAAAGGCAGTATCTTTGTCATCCACGAGAGAAGCCCGTTCGCCCAGGTTATCCGCAGAATGCTTCCGATTCTGATCGGTTTGTTTGCGGTCATCTTATTGCTGACCGGCTTTCTCCTGTACCGTTACGTTACCCGGAAAATCATTAAGCCGTTGGACCAGCTTAGACGTTCCGCCGAGCATATCAAGGACGGGGATTTGACGTTTGAGCTTAAAGCGGCATCGAAGGATGAAGTGGGCCAATTGGTTCAAACCTTTGACCAGATGCGCCAAAGGCTGTACGAATCGATTCAGCTGCAGCTTCATTACGAGGAGAACCGCAAGCAGCTGATCTCGAACATCTCTCATGATTTGAGAACGCCGATTACAACTATTAAAGGTTATGCCGAAGGGATCCGGGACGGCGTCACCAACACGGAAGAGAAGCTGAACAAATACGTGTCGGCGATTCATACCCGCGCTTCGGATATGGAGCGGCTTGTAAACGAGCTTCTGTACTTCTCCAAGCTGGATTTGAAGAAGGAGCCTTTTTCGTTCCAGAAGCTGGAACTAAGCGCCTTCCTCTATAATACGGCGGATGACATGTCGATTGAATTCCATAATCAGCATGTGGATGTAACCTGGGAGAACATGCCGGAGCAGCCCCTGTTCGTGCTTGCGGACCGCGAGAAGCTGAAGCGGGTTCTGATCAATCTGTTTGATAATTGCCTCAAGTATATGAATCAGCCGCCGAAGCGCATAACGATTGCAGTTAATTACGATGAGGACGATGTGGTTATTGCGATAACCGATAACGGACCCGGCATTCCCGAGGAAGCCATTCCTCATATTTTCGAACGCTTCTACAGAGTGGAGCCTTCGCGGAATCAGGCGGTCGCCGGAGGGAGCGGGCTTGGCCTTGCCATTGCCCAGCAGATTATAGAAGGACATGGCGGCAAGATCCGGGCGAACAGCGAGCTTGGCGGGGGGACAAGCATTTCCTTTACGCTCAAACGAGTGCGATAACGATAACAGGCGGTGACGGCATGACGCGCATTTTAATTGTGGAAGACGATCCTTATATCGCGGAGCTGCAGAAGGACTATTTTGCGCTGCACGGGTATGAGGCGGAGATTTGCCATGACGGGCAGGACGGACTCAATCAGGCTTTAAGCGGGGATTACGATTTGATCATACTGGATATTCAGCTTCCGGGCATGAGCGGGTTCGAGATTTGCAAGACGATCCGGGAGCGGCTGGATGTGCCGATTCTTATTGTGTCCGCCAAAAACGAAGAGCTGGATAAGATCCGCGGCTTTGGCTTTGGCGCGGACGATTTCGTGACCAAGCCCTTTAGTCCCAACGAGCTGGTGGCAAGGGCCAAGGCCCATCTGGCACGGTATGAACGGTTCAAGAGCGGGCAGAAAATGAATCCTGACGATAGCCTGCGCATTCGCGAGCTGACGATTAATCCCTCCTCTCATCGCGTATTTGTGCACGAGCAGGAGGTATTTCTTACGGCGAAGGAATTTGAAGTTCTCGTCTTTATGGCAACGAATCCGAACCGGGTATTCAGCAAGGATCAGCTGTTCGAGAAAATTTGGGGGCTGGATTCGAATGGCGATATTGCGACGGTGACCGTTCATATATCAAGGATTCGGGAGAAGCTTGAGGCCGATCCGTCCAATCCCCAGTTTATCGAGACCGTGTGGGGAGCGGGGTACCGCTTTACGGTCTAACGTCATTTTGTAAAAAGTTATCGAACAATTTATAGTTTGTTTATACTTTCTTTTCAGCGAATTTAGAGCGGCGGCCTAAGATAGATTCAGGAACAGGCAATCACTTTAAACGGGAAAGGAAAGATGAGTTATGAAGAAGATCCAGCAAAAGGCGGCTATTGCGGCTTTAACGGTTTTAATCGGAGGAGGAGCTTTGCTTCCGGTTCAATCCGCGAAAGCAGCTTCCTTCGATCAGCCTTTGGAGCAAGCCATCCAGCAGCTCGTCAGCCAAAAGGTGCTGCAAGGCTATGAAGACGGAACGATGCGCGCGGAAAAAAAGATAACGAATGCCGAGCTTATCAAGATGATTGTGCTTGCGCTTAATCTGGAGACGACTTCGGATTCCAAGCCCGCTAATCATAAATGGTATACCCCTTATGTCGACGCGGCCGTAGCTGCCGGACTGCTCGAAAGCGCGCAGCGCTTCCAGCCTAATCAGCCGGCATCCAGCGCGGATGCTGCCCAGTATATTGCCAAAGCGCTGCAGCGGGATGCGAAATCGGTTCAATACTGGATGTCGGGCATGAAGATTGACGGCAAGCAATTGAACCGGGGCGATGCGGCCAAGCTTCTCGTCCTGTCGGAGCAAGCGATCCGTTCCTCTAACGCGGAGATTGTATCCATCAAGGCTCTTAATAAAATCACATTCGAGGTCACCTTCACGGCCCCTCTTACCATCGCGGACGAAACAACGGACCAAGCCAATGCCAATTTCGCCTTTAGCGACGGCATTAAGCTGGTTAACCAGCCTCGCCTGAAGACTGGAGCTATCGCGACTTATATTATTCCCGTTCAGACGATGAAGCCGGGGACAACGTATTCCTTGAACTATAAAGGCAAGCAGGACTTTACGGTCGCGGCAAGCGATGAGAGGATTCAGCTTCAAAATGCACGCCAGGTTACTTCCGATACGTTTGAAATCGAGTCGTTCCGTACCGATGGCGTTATTGATTACGGCTATCTGATTTCGGCTTATGCCGGCGGCCGCGGTGCCGATGCCGTTGTATTGGATGACAACAATAAGCTTAACGGCCAGCAGATGCAAATTATTTCGTCGCTTGCGACAAGACAAGCTGTCCTCACATCCGAGACCGGAGAGCAGATGACGGTTAATTACGTTGGCTTTACGCAATCGACCGACGGCAAGCAAGAGCCTAAATTCCGTCTGCCGGCGGGCAAGACTTTGCAGCCGGGCGTGAAATATACGGTCACTTCGGACTGGTTCGACGTGAAGAACAGCACGTTTACCGCGCAGAGCATTGCGCCTCTTGAGATTGGAGCCGTCGACAAGGTGAACGATACAACCTTGAACATTACGCTGACGGCGGATCCGGGCGACGAGTTGTTTGCTTACCGTTCCATTGCCCTTAAAGGCTCTGACGGGACAACCTTGACGGCGCAATACAAAGTGCAGACCCGTAAAGGCGCCGTTGGCGTGTTTGAGCTTCAGAATAACGGCAAGCTTGGGGCTGGCGTTCAGTATGAGGTTGCTCCTGTCGGCAGCTGGGCAACGGCAAACAACGTAAAGCTAAGCTCGAATTAATTGGACGGTGAAGTCCGAATAACAAAAGGGGCTATCCTACGTCATATTAATGACGGCGGGATAGCCCCTTTTTTCTCTTCTTGCGACCACTCGAAACGCAGCGTTGGCTTGCCGGTTGGTCCGGTCGACATGGATACCGCCTTCATGCCAAGGCGGAAGAAGAGAGTTAGGCTTGGCACGTTGTCGAGCGCAACCTGACAGGTCAATTTCCCCAGCTTCTTCATAATGGCGTCCATCACCGCGTACCCGATCCCAAGGCCGCGAGCCTCGGGATGGGTTACGATGACGCAGCATTTTTCGCCTGCTTCCTCGGCATAACCAAGTCCTACTATTCGGCTGCCAAGCCGCGCGACCGCCATAACGGTCCCGCTGTCCTTTTGCGAGAGCAGCTCGGGTGGCAGGCGACGAAGGGAGTGGATGGCTGCAACCGTCAGCCGCTTCTCCCCGAAGCGGACGGCAAAATCAATCAGTCTCTTCCGTTCTTTCGCCCACTGTTCCGGGGTAAGCAGCTGCAGTTCCATTATCTCGTCGCCTCCTGCCTTATTCGTTCGTTTCTCATTCTGGCCAGATAGGTGCTGTATTGGAATATCCGCTCAAGCGACTTTTGCCGGATATGCGGCTCGTCGAACTTCATCGGCTTCGAGTTGGCTTCGAAAAACCAGATATGTCCCTGGCTATCGATGCCTAGGTCCATGGACATCTCGCCGAGCATAAAGCCGGAGCCCTTCTCGATCTGTCTGGCGATCATAATCGAGGTTTGCTTCGCTTTAATCAGAATTCTTCTTGCCTGATCGGCGTTGAAGGAGCTTTTCAGCAGCTTCTCAGGATCCTCGATGGAACCGCCCCTCGGGACATGGGTCGTAATGCTGGAGGAGCCCGCTACCCTTGCGCCAATGCCGGTCAAATCCCATTTGCCGCGATCGTTTTTTTGCACGAGAGCCCTGAGATCGAACCGGCGGTCGTTAAAGGAAGCAAGCTGAATGCCTTGCTGGGCGATATAAGGCTCGCTGCCGCATTCCTTCTTGATGCGGTTCCACAGCTTTTGAAAATCCGCGCAGCTAAAGGTAGAGCTTTTTTTGTTCTCCTGCACCTTAAGCAGATACGGGAGCGGCTTGTCGGGCTGCACCATGACGGTCATGATGCCTTTGCCGGCTTTGCCGCTTTCCGGCTTCAGGTAGAGAAAGGGATGCTTTTGCAGCATTCTCTCCAGCCTTGCCGCCGTTAGCAGCTTGCGGGTTGCCGGGATAAAAGGTTTGGTCGACTTGCTGCCGCGCAGCCATTCGAACAAATACCATTTGTTGAAGAAGGAAGGGTTGAACAGTTTGATCCGCGGATCCCGCATGCATGCGGCAATTTTGTTCCGCACGGCAGGAAGCATCTCGTCTTCGCGCTGCGGAATCCGGTTGTAGATAATATCCGGGAAAGGCAGCAAGCGCTGCTGCCATGTATCCTTCTGTTCAATATAGACAAATCCCCGCAAGGTGGAACGGTTCAAGACCAGATTTTTTACGGTGAGCACATAAACAAGAAATCCCTTTTCTTGACCCGTTTTTATAATGTCCGCGAAGTTATTCCGGTTGCCCCGGAAAAACTGTTCGTCGTTCTCAATCGTCAGTATGGCGAGTACCAGGCGTCCAGCCGGCCGATCATACACCTCTTCTTTCTTCGATGCTCTTAGCTCCATTAGCTGTTCCCTCCTTGAAACTTGCTGAGGTACAAGCAATGATCAACGATGCATTCTACGGATGCACGGCCTTCCGCTTCAAGGGAAGGGTGCTTGAAGATAGAGCGTCCCGGCTTTGCGTTGGCTTCAAACATCCAGATGTCGTTATCTTTGTCGATGCCGATATCGAGGCCCAGCTCGCCAAGCCGGTGCGGATAGTTACGCTCAATCGCCTCAGCCATTTTGATGGAGACCTTCTTCGCATTCTCCAAGATTTCTTTGCCCTTTGCGCCAAATGCGCGGCTCAACGCCTGCTCAGGCGTCATAAGCGAACCGCCGTTTTTCACATGGGTCGTTACGCTGCCTTTGCCGGCTTTTTTCGCGCCGATGCCTGCCGGTACCCATTCGTTCTTGCCGTTCTTATGCATATGAAAGCGAAAGTCGAGAGGGCAGCCGTCAATCTCCACCAGCCTGATGCCCTGCTGCGCGACATAGCTGCTCAGAGTTGCGCCATGACGCGCCTGAAGCATCTTATACAGGCTGTTGAAGGAAGAGAAGCGCAGCAGGACGTTTTTTCCGCTCTTCCGGTATCGGGCGAAATAACCGCGCTTCGGATGGTAGGTGAGCCGGTAGATGCCGACGCCAAGGCTGCCTGCCGTTGGTTTGAAATAGACGAAATGATGCTTCTCCAAAAGCTGTTTCAGCTTCTCGCTTGTTGGCGCGGCTACGGATTCCGGCAAATGCTGCAGAGCCTCCGGATCGTTATCCAGCAGCTTATACACATCCGATTTATTAAAGAAGCCCCAGTTGAAGAAAGGAATTTTTTTGCGAAGCAGCCTTTCGCGGAGCGAACCGATATAATTGGACGTTTCCGCTTTGCGGCTCCGGAGCCGGTTATAGATGACATCGGGGAGCGGAACGGTCTTGCGGTACCAGCCGCCTTGCGAGTTAAGGAAGTAGCCGAGCACCGTCTCCTGCTGCCAGTTGATATCCTGGGGGGTAAAACCGAACAGGAAAGCTTTCCGATCCCCCGACCGGATGATCTGCTTGATAAAGTTTGTTCTCATGCCAAAGGGCTGGCTATCCGACTGGCTATAGCCCGCATCGCTCAATATGCCGATAAGCGGTCCGATCTGCACTTCGTTTTCGCCGTTTTTATGGACGAAGATGCTGCCGGTTTTGGGTACTCGGATGTATTGCCTGACCCCGGCGGACAAATAAAGATGATTGCCTTGGCGCCTGACAGGCCGGACGGCTGTTGTTATCACTTCTTTGCCAAGCTTCAGGTGAACGGTTTTTTTGCCGGACAGCTTCAGCTCCTTGAGAAGCGTGTTGGATAAATAAATGACTTTATCCGATTGTTGCGAGAAATGGACGTTACAAGTTGTCAAGCTCATGGGTGAACCTCCTGAACGTTATCAGACCGGATCCTCTTGTCTACCTGACAGTCCTGAATCCGACCTGTTGCGGAGTCGTTTATGATCAAAGGTTTGTTAAGCCGCTGCGTAAGCAGGCGGGCATATCGGAGCGGCAGCTCGACGGACAGACGCTCTGCCTGGTTGTCGCCGGACTGCCGGAAGGAGGAACGTCCCGGCCTGGAGTTTACTTCCAGCAGCCATATCCGTCCGTCCGGTTCGATTCCGAAATCAATGCCCAGCTCGGCTAATCGTCCGTAGTTGTTTTCCAGCTTCTCTGCTGCCCGCAGGCTGGCATCTATTATTTTATTCATCATCCGCTTGGCTTTTGCTTCGCCAAACAGACGGGACAAGTAATCGGAGGGCCGGCTTGCCTTGCCGCCGCCATGAAGATTGGATGTGACGGTTCCGGAGCTTCCGGCACGGACGGCGGCGCCGGTGATGCCCCAGCGTCCCTTCCCGTTTTTCTGCGCAAGCACGCGAAGATCAAACGGATTGCCATCCGGGTCTGTCAGCTGCAGATAAGGCTGGGCGATATAAGACGCATTGCCCATAAATCGAATGATCCATTGCGACAACGAAGAATAGTCATTGAAGCGATGCCGGAACGGGAGATTGCTTCCGGTTCGCCCGGCAGCAACCCATTCGCGGGTTAAAGGGGACTGCTTCAGATGAATAGCCCCTTTGCCTTGCATGCCCGCCGAGGGCTTTAAGAATAATTCCCCGTTATTACCCTTTAGAAGGCGCAATAGGGTGTCCGGGCGGTCCAGCCTGGTTGTGGAAGGAAGAAGCGGCGCAAGAAGAGCGTCCTGGCGAAGCGTACCGTATACCTCCCATTTGCCTGGAAGACTTCCGTTTAACATCGTCACGGGCTTTTGTTCCCGGATGGCCGCAAGTACCGCTTTGCAGAGCATGCGTTCTTCCGCCGTTCGATAGAAGCAGCGGTCGTAGAGGATATCCGGGAGCGGGCAGGGTTCCTTTAACCAGCTGCCATGGCGAAGCCGGAAGGCATTCAGCTGTCCGGTTTTTTCCTCGTATTCGGCTGGGGAGAAGACATACAGGTCAATGGCCAGAGTGCCGGCCGTTTCGCTGAGCATTTGCGCAAATGCCGGCTCCGGCAGCTTTATGCTGTTCTCCTGCCCTGCGCCGGCTTCTATGGAAGCGACATACAGTCCTACTCTCACAAGCTCAGCCTTCATAAGGGCCTCCGGTTAGAATCCCGACAGGAAGCGGGAGTATTGAATGACATTTCGGACCGATGGACGGATCTTGTTGTCATTTTCCTGGTTGAGAGGCGTGTTATCGCTTTTCGAAGGCTTGGAGTTAACCTCCAGCAGCCATACGCGGCCATTGGTATCCAGCGCCAAATCGATTCCAAGCTCGCCGAAATGCGCCGGGATATGCTTATCGATTCCTTCGGCAATCGTCAGGGCGGCCGTTCGAAGACGTTTGGAGGCCCCTTCCTTGCCGGCAAAAATATTGGAGCGCGCGACAGCCTCGTTAACGGTGCTGAGCGTTCCCCCGCGTGCGAGATTGGAGACGAAATGCTGGCTGCTCGCGGTACGCGCCACTACGGAAGTCAACGTCCATTTGCCTGTTGCGTTCTTCTGCACCACTGCGCGGAAGTCGACCGGCCGCTTCTGGATCTCAATCAGATTGAGTCCTTGCTGGGCTTGATATTTAATGGTTTTCATCTTGGTCGAAATGCTCGAGAACAGCTTCACAAGGTTCGGGTATACCTGCCGCCTTGTTCCGGTGCCGGTTGTAAAATGCGCCTGATAGATGTCTCCCTCGAGCTTTGTCACGCGGATAATGCCTTTGCCGAGACTGCCTTTGGAAGGCTTGAGGAATACGTTGCCGTAACGGGAGCACATTGATTTCAGCGTGGTATAGTTGCGGAGGAAGTGGGATTCCGGCAGATAGCGACGGACGCTTTCGTCTTTTTTCAGCGCATCGAAGACTTCCATTTTGTCCAGGAACTTTTCGTTAAAGACGCTGGCATGATGAGTACTCTTTATTTCCTTGAAAAACTGCTGCACAAGAGCGCGGCTTTCCAGCTTGCGAGACGTCAGGCGGTTGTTCACGACATCCGGCAGCGGAAGCTTTGCCCGCTTCCATCCGTTCGCAAAGGTCCAACCCTCGATTTGCTTGTCGCTGCTTCCCGAGACATGGTTCGGAGTGAAAAAGTATACATGCGCCCCCTGATTCGCGCAGCCGTCGACCAATTCCTTGCAGAACATCGTAATCGTGCCAAACGGTTTGTCGGGCGTACTCGGATAATCCCGGCTGATCAGAACGCCGATCAGAGGCCCAAGTCTAAGCGTGGAAGACGAGGAATCGTAGCTCAGGCGAAGGGAGGTGCTGCTAAGAATGCCCATCTGTCTGGCAAGCGATTGGTTGATGCGCATTCCGTCGTACTTCGGTACCGGAATGACCTTCACCGTCTTCTTGAATGTTCCGAACCGTAATACGATCGACACGCTGTGAGAAATATGCCATTGCTTCAGGTAGGCTTCACCGAGCATAATCGTATCTTCCGGAAGCATGCCGGAGCTGATAAGCTGAACGGCTACTTTCGATTTTTGCATTGTGTAAATCTCCTTCCAAGCAGGAGGATGACGAAAAGCGGATAAAGGCCCATAGGTGTTTTACACGAATTACTTCATCATATGAGGACATCTATCCCTTGGTGATTGGCCAAAGAAATTAGTGGAGCGGTCATATCCGGCGGTTTGTCTTCATAGGATAGTGGTGCGGACAAGCAAAAGCTATTGAAGCGGGAGTTGATTCGAATGAGGGGAAAAGCCCGGCATATTATGTATCTGGCAGTTGCTTTGGCGATGCTGTTCTACGGGGTAACGAAACTGGATCTTACGGGTCCATGGAATGCTGTGACGATATTCGGCGTAGTGTGGACGTTGTTTGCGCTGCTCGTTATTGCCGCTCATTTAAATGCGCTGCTCTGGATGAACGAGCAGAGGAAGAAAGAACTGGACCGCATCAAGCGGATGAAGAGAAATACCTGGGAGCGCAGGCTGCAGCAGGCGGTGGACAGGGGTTCGAACCGAAGTGCAAGAGGTTGAGGCATAGACGAAAAGCGCTGGGCCCCCGCAAGGGGGCTTTTTCATTTGCTAAGCTTTTTGAGGATGGGGGAGTCGCGCATGCCTGTTAATCGATTTCTTTGAACTGAACAAGCTGCTTGACAAATTTATATACCGCTTCTTGTTCCTTGACGGATAAACCTTGAAGCTGAGATGCGATTTTCTCCGCATAGGTGCTTTCTTCGTGAGGTGTCCCGGGCATATGGACCAGCTGCTCAAGCGGACATTGGAGGGCGTGGGCAATTTTGCTCAAGACATCGACCGTAGGACTTTTCTCGCCTCGTTCCACCTGACCCATATAAGAGCCGTTGATTTCGGCCCGCAGAGCAAGCTGCTCTTGGCTGAAGCCCTTTTGTTTGCGTATTGCCCGTATATTCTCACCGATATTTCGGCTGATTTCGTTCACATTCGTCACCTCAGCCTTAAGATAGAGCTTTCCTATCCCGGCAACAACGTCTTATAGTCCTTATTAAAAATAGTGCCTATAGTCATTGACCAAAGGTTATGCTTTTTATTATAATTGTGTAAAAAGGTTCTACCTATTAACATCATTTCCTAAACAGGAACTTTTTAACAAGGAGCAACGCTTATGGTTGATGAGTTTGAGTTTTTTCGAAACGTACAGACTTACTATCAGCATATGCGGTTTCAGGTGCAGTTCACGTACCGCATTTTACATAAGACCAATAAACCGGCGAAGGCGCACGGCAGCTTTAATTGCAGGGTGAATCCCCGCACGCAGCATGTGGAATATCAGATGAGCCTGCGGTCGGAGACGATCGCAAGGCCTTTTAGCGAGAAGGGTTCCTTTTTATTTTCCAGCCAATATCCCGAGATCCCGCCTCAATCGGTCGTCCTTGAGAATTATCCGATTCTGAAGCTCAAGTATCCCGTACCTATCAATTATGATTGGTACTCCTTTATATTTAAAGGAACGCAAGAAGCATTTACGGTGCAGTCCCTCCAGCAGGTGTTCGACAAATATCGTTGTACCGGGGCAGACGGGGAAGATGTGGATGCAGGACTAAAGGTCGCAGCCGTCTCTATCGACTGGTATAATGGAATGAAACGAACGAAGGTTTAATTGGGGGAGGGCGGTGCCGGTGGCATCCGTTTCCGGAATGGATACAAGCACGAAGCGCGAACAAATTCTGCAATACATAGAGACGCTCGATATAGGCGAGAAAATCTCGGTAAGGGCAATCGCCAAGGCGCTTGGCGTAAGCGAAGGAACCGCTTATAAAGCGATTAAGGAAGCGGAAGCTTCCGGACTTGTAAGCACGAAGGAAAGAATCGGGACGGTCCGCATTGACCGGAGAAGGCGCGAGGCGCTGGATCAGCTCACCTTCGGCGAAGTGGCGGAGATTGTCGAAGGGCATATATTCGGAGGCACTTCGGGGCTGGACAAGTCGCTCCACAAATTTGTAATCGGCGCAATGGAGCTGGACGCGATGCTCCGCTACATCGATGAAGGAAGCCTGCTTATTGTAGGCAATCGGAGCGGCGCGCACCGCTGTGCCCTGGAGCAGGGAGCCGGCGTTCTGATTACGGGCGGATTCGAGCCAAGCGAGGAAGTGAAGGCGCTGGCCGACGAGAACGGACTGCCGATTATTTCATCCCGGCATGATACGTTTACCGTAGCTTCGATGATTAATCGGGCGATGTACGACCGGCTTATCAAACGCAAAATTATGCTTATTGAGGATCTGATGACGTTCAGCAAGCCGGCAGACGTGCTGCGTTCCGGCAATACGCTACTCGACTTTCACAAATTAAGCCGGGAGACCGGCAATTACCGATTCCCCGTTATTGATGACAGAGGCAGGGTTGTCGGGATGATGACCTCGAAGGATGCAGCCGGTTCATCGGATGAAAGTTCAATCGACAAGCTGATGACCCGTCATCCGATCACGGCCGCGCCTAACATTGCGGTGACTTCGGCCGCGCATACGATGGCTGCCGAAGGAATTGACCTGCTGCCGATCGTTGACCGCCACCGGAAGCTGCTTGGGGTCGTCACCCGCCAGCAGCTGCTGGACGCTCTCCGTTTTGCCGGCAAGCAGCAGGAGATCGGAGAGACCTTCGACGATCTCATCTGGTCCGGCTTTGAAGCGGATGAAGCGGATGGCGTTCCGCTCTACAAAGGAGCTATTACGCCTCAGATGTCCGGATCTCTTGGCATGGTGTCCGAAGGGATATTGGTTACCCTGATGACCTTGGCCGGACGCCAGATGATCCGGGACGCAGGCAAGCGGGACTATCTCATTGACGGCATGACCGCGTTCTTTGTAAAGCCGGTGCAGATCGACAGCCAGATTACGATCGTCCCCCGCGCGCTCGAAATGAGCCGTAAAGCGACCAAGCTCGAGATCGAGCTGATTGATCAGACGGGGTTGGCGGCGAAGGCTATGATGACGGCGCAGATGATTGATTCGTATTAGGGAGGGCATGGGGATTACAGGAATGTATCTCCTTCCGCTGCTGTTGTGATCGTGAATTTTGAATCAACTCGCTTATGCGAGAATTCACGATTCACAAAGGCAGGCGCTACGCTCTTCAGGTGACACATTCCCTCCATCCCCACTTTCAAACTCCCTAATACTTTAGGGGAGACAGGTTAAAGGGCTGCCATTCGTTTGGCAGCCCTTTTAATGTTTTTAGTCACTTATCTGGACTTTTCGTTCATGTTCAAATACGTTGCACGAAATGCACGATAATGGCGCGAATCTGCTCTGTAATCCGAAATATCCTGCACGGAATGCAGCATATTCGAGAGAAGTAGCCGTCATTTGCTCAGTCGGACACAATATCCTGCATTTTGTGCATTATACCTCTCCGGCAGCCTTCCAAAATGGCTAATAAACTGCATTTCATGCAATTTATTTTGAGCTGATATAGCTAAAGGAAAGAAGCAAGTTAATCATAGTCCCAATCGCCGGCTTTTCTGCGCTCGCTCCTGCGGGAGGAGGAGCCGGCTGCTTTTTTTGCTTTTTTCGCAAGGCTGTTTTCTTTGCGCGCAAGATGGGAAAGCTCTTTAGCCGTCTTTCTGTAGTTATGAAGCCGTTTCGCTTCAAGCGTTCCGTCTTGAATCGCTTGAAGGACCGCGCAGCCGGGGTCGGATTCATGACGGCAATCCCGGTAACGGCAGCCGGCAGCCAGAGCTTCGATATCGGAGAAAGCCTGTTCCAATCCGTCCTGCGCATCCCACAGCTGAAGCTCGCGCATGCCCGGCGTATCCATGACAAGCGTTCCGTTCGGCAGAAGGAACAGCTCCCGGTGCGTTGTCGTATGGCGGCCGCGGGCATCGTTTTCTCGGATGCCCTGAGTCTCCATCATGTTGTCATCCGCTAGCCAGTTCAGCAGAGTAGACTTGCCGACACCGGACGAGCCTGTGACGGCAATGGTTTTGCCCGGCTGCAAATAAGGAAGAAGCTGCTCTTTGCCCTGGTTTTGCAAGGCGCTGATGAGGTGCACCGGTACGCCGGGGGCCGCGCTCTCCATTTGTGCGGCGAAAGCCTCAGGATCACCGCAAAGATCGGCTTTGGTCAGCAGAATAACCGGTGAAGCGCCGCTTTCCCATGCGGCAATCAGGTAACGTTCCATTTTGCGGACGTTAAAATCCTGGTTCAGTGCGTTTGTAATAAACAAATAATCCATGTTGGCGCCTACGACCTGATCATCCACGGTGCTTCCGGCTGCTTTGCGGATCATTGCGCTTTGACGCGGCAGTAGGCGATGAATAACCGAACGTGTCTCGCCGGGCAGTTTCTCGGCCATAACCCAGTCGCCCACGGCGGGAAAATCGCTTTTGAGCGCCGCATTAAATTCGTATTTGCCGGTAACGGTTGCCGTGTGCTCGCCGTCGGGCGTCATGATCTGATAAGAATGGGAATGCTGGGCGATCACCCGCGCGGGCACGAGCTCTCGCGTGCTTTCCGGCATTTGCTCCATTTTATGGTTCCAATCGGTATTCCAGCCGTAGGCCAGATGTTGTTGATGTTGGTGCAAGGTATCGGTATTGTTCAAATCGGATGCTCCTCTTTAATCGTTTTATTGGATGGTGTAAAACAAAAAAACCGCAGGGATTCCCCTGCGGAAGGCACAAAAAAACCGCAAGGACCTCTCGGTCCCGCGGCGCGTCTCTAATTGGTTAGAAGGCGTTCCGAATAGGCCGAGATACATGAACAGCGCAAACAATCGATAGGTTCATCATTTAACATCAGCCTCCTGTAGTAAGATGTGCTTAGTATATGCAAAAGAAGACCGTATTCTCTAGGCCAACTTTGAGTAAAAGAAAACTTTCCGTTACCCAAACAAAAAAGCCGACCCGCGAAATGCCAGGTCGGCTCAATCTTCTGCCCCAAAGGACGGGCAGCCGTAGACTTTTTTTGCGAAAAAGGTGAACGGAGTGAACAAATGTCTCTGGAGAAATGAAATGTTCGCCTTTGGTTCCCGGATTCCTACCTTGTCAAACATCTAATGAAAGGAATCCGGAACCAACAGCGATCGGAAGAGATATTTGTTCACGCAGTGTCATTCTTTTTAGCAAAACCCCGCTCTACTGCTGCATCGTCCGAAAAATACTATGGTTACGCAGCCCCGCAAACAAATTGAAAAATCCGATCACGAGGAAAATCGCCCCAATCACGATACGGGCCGTCGAAGTGCCGGAGAGGAACAGCTGAACGCCGGCGATAAACATAAGCATAAAGCCCATGCTGATGTTCATCCGGGAAGCATGAAGGCCGCGCGCTCGCGTGTCCGTCGAGCGTCGGGATCTAAAGCTGAAAAAGACGGTAAGCGCGAGCGTGATCATGATGCCCGGCGCAAACACCCATTGCAGGAGTGAATCCATGTTTGCTACAGCTCCTTTTGTAGTCTCAATGGCGTTATTGTAGCATGAATTCACCCAAAACCGGAAATAAATGCGATTAAGAAGGAGGTCTCGAGTAGAGCCGGACCTTCACCCATACTTGCAGCCTGTTTTCCACGACCAGAATGGTCGTGATGTCGATCGAATAGTCTTTTTCAAGGACGTTGGTATAAATCTTGTTGCTTAATAGTCTGCGCGCAAGCTGGGCGTCCGTGTCGATCTCATAAATGCTTTGCCCGAGGAAAACGGAAAGATCGGCTTTAATCCGCTTGATTAATTCCGCTTCCGTTACTTTATCAAGCTTGGGGCGGTCGGTATTTTGTCCGGCTTCCTCTTCGATTCGAGGCAGGACGCTCTTAATGACGGTATGTTGATTTTTGAATTGCGTTAAGCCTTTTATTTCCGTTTCAGATTGCTCCAGCTTAACCTCCAGATCGCTCTTCAGATTCACTAATGCCTCGAATTGGGCGTGGTACATGGAATTGTAGATGATTGCGCCAAGCAGCATGCCAAGCAGCAATACGCCAAGCATCTGCACCCCTTTGACATACCGCTCAAACTGAGGTACGCGCATGCATCAAGCCGCCCCCTTGCAAATGAGCTTGACCAATTCCGTTCCCATATGGGCGCCTAGAAAAGCGATGGCAATATAAGCAATCTGAAGGACGGCCGGCGACAAATGCCCTTCTACGATATTACTTTCGATAACGCGCATCGGATCGATAGAGCCTCCGACGGCTGCGACAATCGCCCATATTTTGAGATTGCCGGCCGTGCTCAGCATCATGGAAGTAGGGGGCAGCAGCAGAAAAACCGAGCCGATTCCAGCCAGCATGGATCCTCCGACAACAACGCCAAAGGCGATAAAAAAATCAAGCCCGGCCTTGGATAAAATGACGTTCACAACGTACACCTGCCTTTTAGCGCATAGTCCAGCCTGTCCGGCTGCCTCACTACCATTCTATGGGCGCTGTGCGGTCTATTATGATAAAATAGAAGGAATAAGAACCGAAAGTGGGTGCCAGCGGATGAACAACATAGATTCCTCGTTTGTGCATTTGCACGTGCATAGCGAATACAGCTTGCTTGACGGCGCAGCCCGGATCCGCGATTTGGTGGCAAGGGCTGCCGAGCTAGGGATGAAGTCGCTTGCCCTTACCGATCACGGAGTCATGTACGGAGCTATTCCTTTTTATAGAGCATGCCTGGCACAGGGCATCAAGCCGATTATTGGCTGCGAGATGTATTTTACGGCGGGTTCCCGTTTCGAGAAGGGGTCGCGCAAGGACAATCCGATCTATCATTTAATTCTTCTAGCGAAAAACGAGACCGGTTACCGCAATCTGATGAAGCTGGTCTCGATTGGCCATCTGGAAGGCTTTCACTATAAGCCGCGGATCGACCCGGAAGTGCTGGAGGCACATTCCGAAGGACTGGTCTGCTTGAGCTCTTGTCTGCATGGGGAGATCTCGCAGCATCTGCTTCACGACCGCCGGGAGGAAGCGCTGGCGGCAGCTTTGCGCTACAAGCGGATCTTCGGGAACGACTTCTATCTGGAGCTGCAGGATCACGGCATGCTGGATCAGAAAAAAGTAGCGGCAGCCATGATCGAATTGGCTCGGGAAACAGGCATTAAGCTTACGGCAACGAACGACGTGCATTATTTGACGCCGGAGGATGCCGCCGTGCAGGATGTTCTGATTTGCATCGGAACGGGCAAGTCGGTAGACGATACGGACCGGATGAAGATAGGGACGGATCAGCTGTATATGAAAAGCGGCGAGGAGATGGAGCTCTTATTCCGCCATGCGCCTGAAGCGATTCGTCATACTGCCGAGATTGCGGACAAATGCTCGCTGGAGCTGACGTTTGGGCGGGCAGCGCTGCCGGTCTTCCGTCCGGTGCCAAGCGGCATGAGCTCGTCGGCGTATTTGGCGGAGCTTTGCAGAACCGGTCTTGCTTCCCGTTACGCCGGTCTGCCGCAATGGTCGGAGGATCCGGCTTTCCGGGAGCGGGCGGAGGGAAGGCTTGCTTACGAGCTTTCCGTTATTGAAAATATGGGCTTCAGCGATTATTTCCTGATCGTATGGGATTTCGTCCGCTTTGCACATGAGCAAGGCATCCGGACCGGCCCGGGACGGGGCTCGTCGGCGGGAAGCCTGGTTGCTTACGTGCTTCGGATTACCGACGTGGATCCGCTGAAGTACAAGCTCCTCTTCGAGCGGTTCCTGAATCCGGAGCGGATTACGATGCCCGATATCGATATCGACTTCAACGACGAGCGCCGGGACGAGGTAATCGCTTATGTCTCGGCCAAATACGGCGATGAGCATGTGGCGCAGATCATTACCTTTGGCACAATGGCCGCCAAAGCCGCGGTCCGGGACGTCGGGCGCGCGATGAATGTGCCGTTCGCGGAGGTGGACCGGGCGGCGAAAATGATTCCGAATCAGCTCCACATTACGCTCGAGGAAGCTCTTCGGATCAGCGAAGGCCTGCGCGAAGCCTGTCAGCGGCAGCCGAGAACCGACGCCATGATCAAGATGGCGCTGAAGGTGGAGGGCATGCCGCGCCACGCTTCTACCCATGCGGCCGGCGTTGTCATCTCCGGCGGTCCGTTAACCGATTACGTCCCGCTGCAGGCGGGAAGCGAGCGGACGGCGCTGACCCAATATTCGATGGAGCATCTGGAAGCGGTCGGCCTTTTGAAAATGGACTTCCTCGGCCTGAGAACGTTATCCATCGTGGAGCGTTCGCTTGCCTGGGTGAAAGGCTTATACGGCAAGGAGATTGATTTCCGCAAAGTGCCGGATAATGACCCAGACACCTACGCGATGCTCGGGCGCGGTGAGACGATGGGGATTTTTCAGCTGGAGTCGTCCGGCGTCAGGCGTGTACTGAAGGAGATGAAGCCAAGCGAATTCGAAGACATCGTATCGGTGCTCGCTTTGTACCGTCCGGGTCCGATGGAGTTTATTCCGAATTACATTCAGGGCAAGCATGGGCTTGCGCCCGTCAAATACCCGCATCCCTCTCTCGAGCCGATTTTGTCGGATACGTACGGGATTATTGTGTACCAGGAGCAGATCATGCAGATTGCGTCGGCCATGGCCGGCTTCTCGCTTGGCGAAGCGGATTTGCTGCGCCGCGCCGTATCGAAGAAGAAGCGGGAGGTGCTCGACGAGCAGCGCGCGCATTTCGTGAAGGGCAGCGTAAGCGAAGGGTATAGCAGCGAGGATGCCAATCTGGTTTACGATATGATCGTCCGGTTTGCGGACTACGGCTTCCCGCGTGCCCATGCCGCGGCCTACGGCGTGCTCGCTTTTCAGACGGCATGGCTGAAGGCGCATTATCCGATTCCGTTTATGGCGTCGATGCTTGCTTCCGTTACCGGCAATCAGCGGAAAACCGCCGAATACGTGGACGAATGCAGACGGATGGGCATTGAGGTGCTGCCTCCCGACGTGAATGAAAGCGGCGTTACGTTTACGCCGGTGGAGGGAGCCGTCCGTTTTGGCCTTGCGGCTATCAAAAACGTCGGTACTCAAGCTATCGAGGCTATCGAGAAAGAGCGCCGGGAACGGCCTTTCGACAGCCTGCTTGACCTATGCCGGCGCGTGGATCTGCGCGTCGTCAACAAGCGGGTGCTGGAATCGCTTATTCAAGCCGGAGCGATGGAATCGCTGCCCGGTCACCGGGCGCAGCAGCTTGCCGCTCTCGAAGAAACCGTTGATGCCGCTTTGAAGTGGCGCAAGGAACGCGAGGAGCTGCAGATCGAGCTGTTCGGTTTTGACGAAGTGCAGAACTGGGATGTCGAGCTTCCGGATATCAGGCCGTATTCGACGGGCGAACAGCTGGAGCTGGAACGGGAGCTGCTTGGCCTCTATTTGTCCGGCCATCCGCTGGATGCGGTAGAGGAACAGCTGGAGCCGCTTGGCCTTGACCGGTTCGTAGAGCTTGGGGAGGCAGCTGAAGGAGCTGCTGCCGTTATCGGAGCGAGAGTGGTTTCCCTTAAACCGTTTACCAATAAAAAAGGAAATGCGATGGGCTTTATTGAAGTAGAGGACAGGGTTATGCGTGCTGAGGGAGTTGTATTCCCGGCTGTATGGAAGCGCTGCGGGGATCGTCTTGCGAAAGGCGGGCTCGCGATTATTCACGCTACCGTCCAGCATCAGGACGAGGACTTTAAGCTGATCATCGAGGATGTTGTGCCCATTCAGGAAGGAACGGCAACGGCGGAGCAGCTGGCCGAGCATGTCAGGCGGATGCGGAAGCATGCGAGCTCCCGTGCTTCGAGACCGGCAGGAGGCGCCAATCAGCCGCCCGCACAGACTTCATCGCAAGGCAAAGCGGCAGGAGCCGGCACGGCTCAGGCTGCAACGGCGGCACCCGCAGCCCGGAAGCCGCAGCCTGCAAGGCCATCGGTGCCGACCGAGCGCCCGAACCCGCCTGCCGAGAAGAAGCGCCAGCGCGTCTATATCAAGATCATCGCTTCGCGCGAGCATCCCGACGTGCTGGAACAGCTGAAGAAGCTGCTCGCCGACCATCACGGCCAGCTGGATACGGTGCTGTTCTATGAACGGGAGCAGCGTTCGCTTGCTCTGAGCGAAACGTACCGCACCAAGCCTTCTCCGCAATTATTCAGCGCCATTGAGCAGCTTCTTGGGCAAGGAGCCGTAATTGTCAGATAATTTATGCACAACTCTATCGCATCCCGCATACATTTAATGTTACAAGTGGGATTAAGCGGCTGCTGCCGCTGCTTTTTCCCGGCTTACGTTGCATGAAAACGTACAAGCATATGCGGGAGGGATGGACATGACGTCCGGAATCGAAAAGTGGTTGCAAAAGCGTGGAGTAAGCGTGGATGATATTGCGGAAATTGTATATACGCTGCAGCGTCCTTACAATGCGGATTTGACCGTGGCCGAATGCGAAGAGAGCGTAAGAGCCGTTTTGGAAAAGCGCGAAGTGCAGTATGTCCTGTATACCGGAATCGCTCTCGACGAGCTGGCCGAACGCCGTTTGCTGCCGGAGCCTCTTCAGGCTATCATGGAAACCGACGAGTCCCTGTATGGCGTAGATGAGACTTTGGCACTAGGAATAACGAATGTTTATGGGATGATTGGCTTGACGAGCTTCGGATATTTGGATAAAGTAAAGCCCGGCATTATTCGTCAGCTGAATCTGAAAGGCGAGAAAATTCACGTGTTTCTCGACGATCTTGTCGCAGGACTGGCGGCGGCGGCATCAGCAAGGATCGCGCATCAGGACCCAAAAGCCATCCGATACCATTTGCCCGATTCGCCATGACTGTGGTATCATTATGACATCATATGGCCTTTAACGGGATTGACTTGTTAGAAGATGCGAACTTTGCTATGGGCAAAGTTTTCAGGAGGTACCATAATGTGGACGGTCATTTACATCGCTCCAACCGCTAGAATCGCGGACAACATCAAGAAGCGGCTTACGGAAGAAGGCTTTCTCGTAAAAGTCCGTCCAGTTAATCTGTCTAAACAGCAATATGAGATTTTGGTTCCTTCGGGTGAATTGGAGGAAGTACAGGAAGTATTCAACTCCATTATGCAGCCGTAATACCTTATACTATTGCGCCTTGAGAGGTGTCACACATTGCAAATTAAGGACTTATTTTCAAAGAAGAAGTATGCGACCATCCCTTCTGAGCGGCCTAAACGCGACATACCGGAAGGTCTAATGAATAAGTGCTCCAAATGCGGCACCATTCAGTACAGCAAAGAATTGGATAAGAACTTGAAGGTATGCTCGTCTTGCGGGCATCATTACCGTCTGAGTGCTTGGGAACGGATTGGAATGACGCTTGATGACGGGCGTTTGTTTGAATACGATGCGGATATGGAATCCGTCGACCCGCTCGAATTCCCCGGGTATAAAGGGAAGCTCGAGCAGCAGCGGCAGAAAAATCCGAATCTGCGCGAAGCCGTTGTAACGGGCGAGGGCACCATTAACGGCCATCCGGTTGTTGTTGCGGTCATGAGCTTTGACTTCTTCAGCGGAAGCATGGGATCTGTCGTTGGCGAGAAAATAACAAGAGCAATTGAAGCGGCGCATAAGAAAAAGCTGCCCCTTCTTATTTTCTCGACATCGGGCGGCGCCCGCATGCAGGAAAGTATACTTAGCTTAATGCAAATGGCGAAGACAAGCGCCGCTCTTTCCATGTTTCAAGGGGCTGGAGGCTTGTTCATTTCGGTGTTTACGGATCCTACGATGGGTGGGGTTTCCGCGAGCTTTGCGAGTCTTGGCGACTACAATTTGGCCGAGCCCGGCGCACTTGTCGGTTTTGCCGGCCGTATCGTAATCGAGCAGACGATTCGCCAGAAGCTGCCGGACAACTTCCAGACGGCGGAGTTCAACATGCAGCATGGACAGCTTGACCTGGTTGTTCACCGCAAGGATATGAAGACAACGCTTGGCAAGCTGCTGGATATGCATACCGTAAGGGAGGGATTATCCCATGGCGGCTGAACAGATGCTTCCGTTCGAGAAGCCGATCAGCGATTTGCGCGAGAAGATCGCAACGCTGAAGACGCTGGCTGAGAGCAACGGCATGGACTTTTCCGAAGAGATAACGCGTCTTGAAGAAAAGTGCAAGCAGATGGAAGAAGAGTTGTACAACGAAATGACCCCGGCGCAGAAGATGCACATTGCGCGTCTTCACCAGCGTCCGACTTCGCTTGATTTCATTCAGGCGGTATTTACGGACTTTATCGAGCTGCATGGCGACCGCTTGTTTGCCGACGATCTGGCGATTGTCGGCGGCCTGGCGAAGCTGAACGGCTTGCCGGTAACGGTAATCGGCCATCAGCGCGGCAAGGATACGAAGGATAATATTGCCCGTTTCTTCGGCAGCCCCCATCCGGAAGGATTCCGGAAAGCGCTGCGTCTTATGCAGCAAGCGAACAAATTTAAACGCCCGATCATTACTTTAATCGATACAAAGGGCGCTTATCCAGGCAACACGGCCGAGGAGCGTGGCCAATCGGAAGCGATTGCCCGCAACTTAAGAGAGATGGCCGGATTTGGCGTGCCAATCGTCTGCATCGTTATCGGTGAAGGCGGCAGCGGCGGGGCTCTAGCCCTTGGCGTAGGCAACCGGGTATTGATGCTGGAGAATGCGATTTACTCTGCAATTTCCCCTAACGGCGCGGCTTCCATTCTGTGGAAGGACGCATCCAAAGCGGATATTGCGGCCGAAGCGATGAAAATTACGGCGAAGGATTTGCTCGAGTTCGAAGTGATCGAGGACATCATAGAAGAGCCGCAAGGCGGCGCGCATCGCGATCTAGCGTTCACGGCGGAACGGATGAAGGAGAAATTGTGGAAGCATTTGGCGGAACTTCTGCCGATGACACCCGAGCAACTCATTGAAGACCGTTACCATAAATTCCGCAAGATTGGCGAATTCCAAGTAGCGGAAGCCGCAGCGCAGGAAGCTGCAGAAGCCCCGCAAGAGGCTGAAGCTCCCGAAATGACGGAATCGGCAAAGGTATAAAATTTTTACACTGTCGTACAAGCTGCGGCTCAAGATCTTGATTATTGACTATAATGACTATAGCAGGCACTAAACGGAGGATACTTAAACATGCGTAAAGCTAAGATTGTATGTACGATTGGACCTTCCAGCGAATCGTTGGAAAACACGAAAAAACTGATTAAAGCGGGTATGAACGTTGCTCGTCTGAACTTCTCCCACGGCGACTTTGAAGAGCATGGCAACCGGATTAAAAACATCGGTATCGCAAACAAAGAGCTTGGAACTAACGTAGCGATTCTGCTCGACACCAAAGGTCCGGAAATTCGTCTCGGCAAGCTGAAAGAAGAGCCGATCGAGCTGGTAGCAGGCGAGCGCGTTGCTCTGACAACGGAAGAGATTCTGGGCGACATTAACCGTGTGCCGATTACTTACGACAACCTTCCTAACGATGTTTCCGTAGGTTCGACTATTCTGATCGATGACGGCTTGATCGGCCTGACGGTTGAAGAAGTTCAAGGCACTGAAATTATTTGCCGCATTAACAACAGCGGTCAAATCAAGAGCAAAAAAGGCGTTAACGTTCCTGGCGTTGCGATTTCCCTTCCGGGCATTACGGAAAAAGACGCTAACGATATCATCTTCGGTATCGAAATGGGCATCGACTTCGTAGCGGCATCGTTCGTTCGCAAAGCAAGCGACGTGCTTGAAATTCGCGAGCTGCTTGAGCGCCACAATGCAAGCCACATCCAAATCATCTCCAAAATCGAGAACCAACAAGGCGTTGACAATCTCGATGAGATCCTGGAAGTTTCCGACGGCCTGATGGTTGCCCGCGGCGACCTTGGCGTTGAGATCCCGGCTGAAGAAGTACCGCTGGTACAAAAAACAATGATCGAAAAATGTAACCGTGCCGGTAAACCTGTTATCACGGCTACTCAAATGCTGGATTCGATGCAGCGCAACCCGCGTCCTACACGCGCTGAAGCAAGCGACGTAGCGAACGCGATCTTCGACGGCACGGATGCAATCATGCTCTCCGGCGAAACAGCTGCCGGTAAATACCCGGTTGAAGCGGTAACAACAATGTCCCGTATTGCCGAGCGTGCGGAAGCGGCTCTGGAATACCGTGAAATCTTCACGAAACAAGCTAACGCTCAACAAACTTCCGTAACGGAAGCAATCAGCCAAGCGGTTGCGGTATCCGCTCTGGACCTGAACGCTGCGGCTATCGTGACTTCGACGCAAAGCGGCTTCACGGCTCGCATGGTATCCAAATACCGTCCGAAAGCGCCAATCATCGCGGTAACAAACGATGAAAAGGTTATGCGCCGTCTGGCTCTGATCTGGGGCGTTAAACCGGTTCTTGGCGAAATCGCTGAGACAACGGACGCCATGTTCGAGAACGCGGTTGATGGCGCAAGAAGCACGGGCTTGATCAGCCTTGGCGACACAATCGTTATTACGGCAGGTGTTCCGGTTGGCCGCGCAGGCACAACGAACCTGATCAAGATCCACCATGTTGGCGAGCTTCTGGCTCAAGGACAAGGCATCGGCAGCCAAACGGCTACAGGCCGCATCGTTGTTGCCCGCACGCCTGAAGAAGCAAATGCACGCGTAACTTCCGGTTCGATCCTGGTTACGGTATCGACGGATAAAGAATATATGCCTGCTTTCGAAAAAGCGGCTGCCGTTATTACAGAGCAAGGCGGCATTACAAGCCATGCGGCTGTATGCGGCATTAACCTGGGTATTCCGGTTATTCTGGGCATCTCGAATGCAACGGAATTGCTGATGGACGGTACGGAAGTAACGGTCTACGGCGAGACTGGCGTTGTTTACTCCGGACAAGCTAAAGTCCTGTAAGAACGAATTTCATATTTCTCTTAAGAAGTAGAGAAGAACAGAAGCGAGGGTGAGCATTCACCGTCGCTTTTGTTTCACGTATAGGGAAATACATATACATATGCACGGTTTATTGCACGATTTATGTTTGTGTTTTGTAAAGAAAGCTAATTTTTTTCGCCTCAAGTTCGTAATAATATAGGGGGTAGCTTCATCATGCCGTCACAGCAATGGTTCCTTCATCCTCTGCGCGTTCGTTATCAGGAAACGGATCAAATGGGGGTTGTTTTTCATGGCAATTACATAACCTGGTTTGAAATCGGCCGTACCGAGCTGATCCGTTCAGCGGGGTATGATTACAAAACTATCGAGCAGCAAGGCCTGCTGCTTCCGGTGGTGGATCTTGAGTGCCGATACGTGCTGCCCGCCCGTTATGACGATACGGTGCTGATTTGCACGCGTATTTCGGATTTTTCGCCCGTGCGTCTTTCCTTTGAATCGGAAATCCGCAAGGTAAGCCTGGAGCAATTCCATCCCGCTATTGTCAATCAATACGAGGATCTTCCGGGGGAGCGGCTGGTAGCCGGCGGAACGAAGCATGTCTGGGTAAACGAGAAATGGCGGCCTGCAAGACTAGATAAGAGCCTGCCTGAATTATATGCCTTGCTCCAGTCCATGGCGTAATTGCTTTTCCTTTCTTTATGGTTTGATCTTTACGCTGTAAGCGGAGGTTGTTTCGAGCCCTAGTGCAACTATTGCGAGCAATCGACCGAAACAACCGGAGTGTTAACCTGATCTTTACAAATCGTTAATATTCCTATAATAGTCATCAGTCATAATAGGGGCATAATTGGGGAGGCGTGAGGAATGACAAGACAATTGTCCCACTATGTGAACCGGGATTTGAGCTGGATTGAGTTTAACCGCAGAGTGCTCCAGGAAGCACAGGAGTCGAATAATCCACTGCTTGAACGCGCCAAATTTTTATCCATTGTATCCAGCAATCTGGATGAATTCATGAGTGTAAGGGTAGCCGGCATCCAGGACCAGATCCGCGCGGGCTATACGAAGATGGATTTCACGGGCTATACGCCAGCGGGACTCTGGAAAAGGCTGATCAAACGGACGACCCAGATGGTCTATGATCAATACAAAACGTACCGGGAAGTGTTCCGCTCTCTGGGTCGGGAAGGCATTATTATTTCATCCGTCAAGGAACTGAACGTCAGCCAATCCAAGGCGGTGTCGGAATATTTTCAGGAAATTGTTTTCCCCGTGTTAACCCCGATGGCCGTTGACCAGAGCCGCCCGTTCCCCCTCGTACATACGAAGGAGCTGTATCTGGCGGTGCTTTTGCAGCGGGAGGATTCGGACAAGGATGATGAGCCGCTGTTCGCCATCGTACAGGTTCCTTCGATTCTGCAGCGTTTCGTGCCTGTGCCAGGCCGGACAAACAGCAAGAAGATGGAGTTTGTGCTGCTCGAGGATCTTATCGAAAATCATATTACGACCTTGTTTAACGGTTACGTTCCGTTCGCCGTTCATGCGTTCCGCATTACGCGCAATGCCGATCTTACGCTGAATGAAGACGGGGCGGAAGACCTTCTGGAGGAGATCGAGAAGGAGCTGCGCAGAAGACGCTGGGGCATTCCGGTACGGCTGGAAGTCGCAAGAGGCATGCATCCGATGGCGCTTGAGATTTTGAAGGAAGAGCTGGAGATTGAAGATAATCTGATTGAGATTGACGGGCCACTGGATCTCAGCTTCCTGATGAAATTCGCGAACTCGCTGCCGGGCTACGACAACCTTCGCTACAGCCGTCTTGAGCCAGTGTACCCGCATGAATTCGACGAGACGGACGATATGTTCGAAGTGATCCGCCAGCGCGACGTGCTGATGTATCACCCTTACGAATCGTTTGAAGCGGTTAATGATTTTATCGATCTGGCAGCGGAAGACCCTAACGTACTGGCTATCAAAATGACCTTATACCGCGTCAGCGGCCAATCCGCGCTTGTACAGGCTTTGTCCAAGGCGGCGGAAGCCGGCAAGCAGGTCACCGTCGTTGTGGAGCTTAAGGCAAGGTTCGACGAGGAAAGGAATATCGCGTGGGCACGCCAGCTGGAGAAATCGGGCTGCCATGTCGTT
Organism: Paenibacillus glycanilyticus; assembly: GCF_051200795.1. Lineage (NCBI taxonomy): Bacteria > Bacillati > Bacillota > Bacilli > Caryophanales > Paenibacillaceae > Paenibacillus > Paenibacillus glycanilyticus. Next base: position 4,846,245 of record NZ_CP195155.1, on the reverse strand, counting down.
TATGGCCTTGTCGGCCTCAAGACGCATGCCAAGATATGTCTCGTTGTCCGCAGGGAGATGGGTACGCTGCGCCGTTACGTCCATGTCGGAACGGGCAACTATAACGACAGCACGGCCACTTTGTATACGGATATCGGTCTATTTACTTCCCATCCGATTATCGGCAGCGATGCCTCGGCCTTATTTAATGAAGTGACCGGCTATTCTTCGCCATATGAATGGAAGGCGTTCGGCGTTGCTCCGACAGACTTGAAGGAGAAGCTGTTCCGATTGATCGAACGCGAGATAGCTAACGCCAAGCAAGGCAAAGGGGCTCATATTATTGCGAAGATGAATTCCCTTTCCAACCAGGAAATGATCGATAAGCTGTACGAAGCTTCGCAGGCCGGGGTCAAGATCGACCTGATTGTCCGTGGAGTATGCTGCCTGAGACCGGGCGTGGCCGGACGCAGCGAGAATATTCGCGTAATCAGCATCGTGGACCGGTTCTTGGAGCATGCGAGGGTGATGTACTTCCATAACGGCGGAGATGAAGAAGTCTACTTGTCGAGTGCGGACTGGATGACGAGGAACTTGACGCGCCGGATCGAGCTGATGAGTCCGGTATTTGACGAGAACCTTCGCAAAACCTTGATCAATATGCTGCAGCTTAATTTGGACGATAACGTGAAAGCCCGCGAGCTGCAGGCAAACGGCACCTACGTTCATGTGAAGAACGAAATGATGCCGTTCCGCAGTCAATTCGAAGCCAGATCGATTCCGCAGTGGAAAAATTACGTATAGTCGGGAAGGGCCAGGACGGGAGTTAGTCCCCAGAGCTTTTTGAAATCGGAGGACAGCTCCTCGACTTCCCGGGCTTCAACCGCCAATGTTCCTTCGGAACGCACAGGATTAAGCAAAAGCTGGCTGCCGGACTGGACCGCTTCCAGCCGGCCGATGGCTTGCGTCTCGCTGCGGTCAAGCGCTGCCGCGAGCTGAAGCAGAATACCAAGCTTATGGATGCTATCATAATCGGATTCGCCCAGCAGTTCCTTGTACTCAAAAAGCTGCTGGCGGGTCCGGTTTTTACTTTTATAAGAGGCAATAGCCGCAATCATAAGAATTTCCCGATGGGCAAGCCCGTTCAAATGGGAATTCACGATGAGATAAAACGTATGCTTCGCGTATTCATAATAATCAATGGAGGCGCCGATCCGGAACAAGGTGGAGGCGGCATCAAGCAGCACTTTGGCCCGGTTCGGAAGCAGATGCACGGGTCTAAGCTCATCGTAGAGCTGCAGGGCCAGACGGTTTACCTGCATCACATGCTGTTTCGGCGCAGCCGGATGCAAAGCGCTTACGTTCTGAAGGCTGAATGCGAGCACATCCTGATGAAGGGAACGCCCGGGAAAACGGGTCGCATAGAACAGACCGTCGCGAAGGCCGGAGCCGCAGATGCGGTAATGGCTGGTCTTCAGCAGGCGGAACAAGGTGCGGAGCACCGCAATGCCGGGCACGATGACGTCTGCGCGGTCCTTGGACAGACCCGGGAATTTCTTGCGTCTGTCGAGCGGCGTTAGGTACAGCTCCTGGAACAGGGCATCCGCATCGGGCCCCGTCATCGGATAGTTGTGTGTTTGGGTAAAAGGATACTTCGTCGCGGCTTGATGAGTTTTACCCATAGCGCGTGCGGTTCCGCCAACGCCGATCAGCGGCAGGGAGGGGGATTTCGTCAGCCAAGGCTCGTTTTTGACGGCTTCGGCGACCAGCGCTTCAATGCTTTTAAGTCCCTCTTCGTTCAGCGTTCCTTTTACCGCGTACTTCCGGTTGAGGCTGACGCAGCCAAACGGGAAAGATACCGATTGGACAAGCTGACGGCCGCGGAATAGGGATACCTCCGTGCTTCCTCCGCCGATATCAACAAGAAAGCCGTCCTGCACATCCATGGCATTAATCATGCCAAGAAAGCCGTAGGAGGCTTCTTCTTCGCCGCTTAGCAATTCTATCGTAAGGCCGGTTTCGGATTTAATCGTTCCCAATATTTCTGCCTGATTTGCCGCATTGCGGATAGCGGCCGTGGCCACCGCGCGGATATGTCCGGTCCGGTTATGAGCGCAGATCATCGTAAAATGGTTTAGCGTGCCGAGCAGCTCGGTAATCGCATCCGTTGCCAGAATGCCGTTGTCATCAACCCGCTCCGCGAGACGGGCAGGACGCTTGCCTCCGTCAATGACGCGATGCGCGCCGTTAGCGGTCCGCTCATAGACGACAAGGCGGACTGAGTTCGAGCCGATATCAATGATGCCAATTCGTTGTTCTGTCATCGTGGTCCTCCGTGCTAGTTATTTCTTCTATTCTATCACATTGAAATATGATTACGTTAAGCGAGTATTTTTGCGCGGAATAGGGAAAAATGCGTCTGGAGCAATTCGTGCGAAATTTGTGGAAGAAAGGGAATGAAAAAAAACTTTATAGCGCTGATAAAGCATTTCTATGTCCGGTTTTGTTCACTTCGCTGATAAAATCATTTATGATTAATAGCGACGAGAGGTTTACTATTTTTGGCGAATAACTTTTCAAGTTAGAGGAGAGAGAACGAATGAAAGCAACTAAAGGTCTTGAAGGAATTGTGGCCGCTTCTTCGTCGATCAGCTCCATTATCGATGGAGTCTTGACATATCGCGGTATTAATATTGATGATCTTGCAGAAAATGCGACATTTGAAGAGGTTGCCTACCTGCTGTGGTACGGCAAGCTTCCTAATCGTTCCGAGCTCGAAGGCTTGCAGCAAAAGCTGGATCAACACGCGGCTATCCCTGCTCAAGTGATCGAACAAATAAAATTGTATCCGCAAGGCACTAACTCGATGGCAGCGCTTCGCACAGCGGTATCGAGCCTTGCTCTGTACGACGAATCCGCAAACGACATGTCTCCGGAGGCAAATCAGCTGAAAGCAATCAAGCTGCAAGCTCAGCTTCCGACAGTTGTTGCCGCTTTCGCCCGCATCCGCGAAGGCAAAGAGCCTATTGCTCCTAAAAAAGGCGTATCGATCGCTTATAACTTCCTGTACATGCTGACTGGCGAAGAGCCGGCTGAAGTAGCGATCAAAGCATTGGATCAAGCATTGGTTCTGCATGCCGACCACGAGCTTAACGCTTCGACATTCGCAGCCCGCGTAACCGTTGCGACATTGTCCGATATCTACTCCGGCGTAACTTCCGCAATCGGCGCGCTGAAAGGCCCTCTGCATGGCGGCGCTAACGAAGCGGTAATGGTCATGCTAGAAGAAATCGGTTCGATGGCGAACGTTGAAGGCTACATCAACAACGCGCTTGCGAACAAACAAAAAATCATGGGCTTTGGCCACCGCGTCTACAAAGACGGCGACCCGCGCGCGAAGCACCTGCAAAAAATGTCCCGCGAACTGGGCAAACTGACAGGCAACATGGAGCTGTACGAGATGTCCATTAAGATCGAAGACATGGTTACCGGCCAAAAGGGTCTGAAACCAAATGTTGATTTCTACTCGGCATCGGTTTACACTACATTGGGTATTCCTCGCGACCTGTTCACGCCGATCTTTGCAATCAGCCGCGTTTCGGGATGGAGCGCGCATATCCTTGAGCAGTACGAAAACAACCGTCTGATTCGCCCTCGCGCTGATTATGTCGGCCCGGTTAACGCGAAATATATTCCAATCGAGCAGCGCTAATTACAAGGCGCAGCTTACATACCTTAAGGAGGATTTATTCTAATGGCACAATTCGAGAAATACGCCCTTCCAACAGAAGGCGAGCAAATTACAATTGATAACGGTACTCTCCAAGTACCTAACAACCCAATCATTCCTTTCATCGAAGGCGACGGCACGGGCCGCGACATCTGGCGCGCATCGAAACGCGTTCTTGACGCAGCTGTAGAGAAAGCATACGGCGGCAGCAAAAAAATCGCTTGGTACGAAGTATTCGCAGGCGAAAAAGCATTCAACGAATTCGGCGAATGGCTGCCAGCTGACACGCTGACTGCAATCCGCGAATACATCGTTGCAATCAAAGGTCCTTTGACAACTCCAATCGGCGGCGGTATCCGTTCCCTGAACGTAGCGCTTCGCCAAGAGCTTGACCTGTACACTTGCCTTCGTCCTGTTCGTTACTTCGCTGGCGTACCATCCCCGGTTAAACGTCCTGAGCTGGTTGACATGGTTATCTTCCGCGAGAACACCGAAGACATCTATGCTGGTATCGAGTACCAAGAAGGCTCCGAGCAAGTGAAGAAAGTAATCGCGTTCCTGCAAAACGAAATGGGCGTTAACAAAATCCGTTTCCCTGAAACTTCCGGTATCGGCATTAAGCCAGTATCCAAAGAGGGCTCCCAACGTCTTGCCCGCGCTGCGATCGAATACGCGATCAAGCATGGCAAGAAATCCGTTACTCTGGTTCACAAAGGCAACATCATGAAATATACAGAAGGCGCGTTCAAGAACTGGGGCTACGAAGTGGCTGAGCAAGAGTTCGCGGACAAAACTTTCACTTGGGGTCAATACGACCGCATCAAAGAAGCAGAAGGCACAGACGCTGCTAACAAAGCACAAGCGGAAGCGGAAGCTGCTGGCAAAATCGTCGTAAAAGACGCGATTGCCGACATCGCTCTGCAACAAGTTCTGACTCGTCCTACTGACTTCGACGTAATCGCTACTTTGAACCTGAACGGCGACTACCTGTCCGACGCTCTGGCTGCTCAAGTTGGCGGTATCGGTATCGCTCCAGGCGCTAACATCAACTACCTGACTGGCCATGCGATCTTCGAAGCAACTCATGGTACAGCTCCTAAATACGCAGACAAAGACGTAGTTAACCCAGGTTCCGTTATTCTGTCCGGCGTTATGATGCTTGAGCATCTGGGCTGGCAAGAAGCGGCTGACCTTATCTACAAAGGTATGGAAACTTCGATCAACAACAAAACCGTTACTTATGACTTCGCACGCCTGATGGAAGGCGCTACTGAAGTGAAGTGCTCGGCATTTGCTGACGAAGTAATTAAAAACATGTAGTTTACACAAAGCGGGGGCATTTTTGCCCCCTCTTTTTTTTCCATAAAACCAGCCTTTTACGCTTATCTTCTATCTTATTTGGATGACTTTTGGCAATAATGCAGATGTTAATACAAGTATAGGAGGGTTACATTAATGGCTATTAAACGCAGAAAAATTACAGTTGTAGGCGCAGGCTTTACAGGCGCAACCACGGCTCTGATGGCCGCTCAGAAGGAACTTGGCGATATTGTGCTGGTCGATATTCCGCAACTGGAGAATCCGACAAAAGGCAAAGCGCTTGATATGCTGGAATCCACGCCAGTTCAAGGCCTGGATGCCAACATTACGGGTACATCCAATTACGACGACACGAAGGACTCCGACGTTGTTATTATCACGGCCGGCGTTGCCCGCAAGCCCGGCATGAGCCGCGATGACCTGGTTAACACCAATGCCGGAATCGTCCGCTCGGTATGCGAAAGCGTAAAGGCGACAAGTCCAAATGCTTATGTCATTATTCTCTCTAACCCGGTGGATGCCATGACTTACGTGGCTTACCAGACGCTTGGTTTTCCTAAAAATCGCGTGATCGGCCAATCCGGCGTTCTGGATACCGCGCGTTATTGCACCTTTATCGCGCAGGAGCTGAACGTCTCGGTAGAGGATGTGCGCGGCTTTGTGCTTGGCGGACATGGCGACGATATGGTGCCGCTCGTTCGTTACTCCAATGTCGGCGGTATCCCGATCGAGAAGCTGATCCCGGCTGACCGCATTGAAGCGATCGTGCAGCGTTCCCGCGTTGGCGGCGGCGAGATTGTTAACCTGCTTGGCAACGGTTCGGCCTACTATGCGCCTGCGGCATCGCTTGTACAAATGACGGAAGCGATCCTGAAAGACAAGAAACGCATTCTGCCGGTCATTGCCCTGCTTGAAGGCGAGTACGGCTATAACAATCTGTTTATGGGCGTGCCTACGATTATCGGCGGAGACGGGATCGAGAAGGTTATCGAGCTTGAACTGACCGCGGAAGAAAAAGCGGCTCTGGACAAATCGGCCGAATCCGTTCAAAATGTAATTAAAGTAGTGACGGGCTAACCGATAGGCCATACACTCATAAAGTTTCGTTTGGGAGGACCCTGACACTTAGCTGCCAGGGTCCTTATTGTGATTACGGAAGGGGGAATCGACGTGCTTCAGCAGGCACGGAGCGAGCTGAAAAAGGTCTACGGATACGATACGTTTCGTCCAGGCCAAGAGGATATTATCGAAGGAATATTGGAGGGGCGCGATACGCTTGCCATTCTGCCAACAGGCGGAGGGAAGTCGATCTGTTATCAGATTCCGTCATTGCTTATGCCCGGGACCTCTATCGTTATTTCGCCGCTCATCTCGTTAATGAAGGATCAGGTGGATGCTTTAAACCGGCTTGGCGTGCCGGCGGCGTTTCTGAACAGCTCTCTTGGAGCGGAGGAGTACCGGACCATCCTGCGCAATGCGCTTCGAGGCGAGTACAAGATGCTGTACGTGGCGCCGGAGCGGCTGGATGCTCCTATGTTTACGACCTTGTCCGAGCAGCTCCACATCCCGATGATTGCGATCGACGAAGCCCACTGCGTGTCGCAGTGGGGGCATGATTTCCGTCCAAGCTACAGGCAGCTGGCCGGCTGGATCGGCAAAATGCCTAACCGTCCGCTAGTGTCGGCATTTACGGCAACAGCAACGCAGGAGGTAGCCGCAGACATTACGGCGATGCTTGGTTTGCGGGAACCGAATGTTTTCGTGACCGGCTTTGCAAGGCCTAACCTGTCTCTCTCGGTTGTAAGCGGAGGGGACAAGAAAAACTTTCTGCAGCAGTTTTTGCGCGAGCGCGAGGATCAATCCGGCATTATCTATACGGCTACGAGGAAAGAAGCGGAGCAGGTGCAGGAGCTGTTGGTTCGAAAAGGGATTGCAGCGGGTAAATATCATGGCGGGCTGTCCGATACGGAGCGGGCGGAGACGCAGGAGCGCTTCCGGTTTGACGAGCTCCGCATTATGGTAGCAACCAACGCTTTCGGCATGGGGATCGACAAGCCCAACGTCCGTTACGTGATTCACTGGCAGATGCCGGGCGATATCGAGTCCTACTATCAGGAAGCGGGACGTGCCGGCCGGGACGGCGAGGAGAGCGAATGCGTGCTGCTGTTCGAACCGCAGGATGTCCAGGTACAGCGTTTCCTGATTGAACAAGGCATGGGCGATGAATACCGGAAATCGGTCCAGCTGTCCAAGCTTCATAACATGATGAACTACAGCCGCACGCAGCGCTGCCTTCAGCAATACATCGTTGATTATTTCGGTGAGAAGGGCGTTGAGCCTTGCGGAAAATGCAGCAACTGCCTGGATAAAAGCGAGCTGGTTGACCGGACGGCCGAGGCCCAGAAAGCCTTATCCTGCGTAGGCCGGATGAAAGGGCGGTTTGGCGTTACGATGGCGGCCAAGGTGCTCAAAGGCTCGAGGGACAAACGTCTGCTCGAGTTCGGTCTAGACCGACTGACCACTTACGGGCTCTTCAGCAATTGGCCGGAGAAGGAGATTGCCGATTGGCTGTATTGGCTGGTAGCGGAAGGGTATCTCCGGATGAGCGAAGGGCAGTATCCGACCGTATCGCTTACGGCAAGCGCCCTGCCGATCCTCGAGGGCAAGGAGACCGTGATGCAGCGCCTGCGGACCAGCGTTCGCCGAAGCGCCTCGGGAGACGGCGGAGCAGCTTCTTCTCCGTTGTTTGACGCCCTCAAGCAATGGCGCAAGGAAGCAGCGGCAAGAGAGAACGTGCCTCCGTTTATGCTGTTCTTCGATGCGACGCTGAAGGAGCTGGCCGATATCCGGCCCGTTACGGAGGAGCAGCTGATGCAGACGAAAGGGATTGGCGCAGCCAAGGCAAGCAAATACGGCGATGAAGTGCTCGCGATTATCCAGGCTCATGCCGGAAGCGAGGGCGGTACCGCTACGGCTAGCATCAGCGCAGCGCCAAGACGGCAGCCGGCAGTGCGTCCTCCGGCATCCTCGGAGGAAACGCCAAGCCATGTTCAGACGCTGGAGCGGTTTAATGCCGGTCTGGAGACTGCGGCTATCGCGGAAGAGCGTGGACTCAGCCGGGTAACGATAGAGGGCCATTTGATCCGCTGCGCGGAAGAGGGGCATGAGCTCGATTGGAGCCGGATCATTCCGGAGCAGTACGAGGACCGGATTGTACAGGTCATCGGGGAGCTGGGCTGGGACAAGCTGAGGCCTCTTAAAGATGCTCTTCCGGAGGAAGTCGACTATTTCGCCATCCATGGAGTAATCGCCAAACACGGCTTTAAGACGAAATCTTGAACATTGCCGAAAATGCCCTTGAAATGCCGTATTCCTTAAGGCTCGGCTTTGTGTTTCGGACAGGCATTTAGTATACTTATTGGTAGATTACGCATATGCAGGAGGGTATTTCATGAATGATGTGTTTTTCTTTTTACACTTGCTAGGGGCAGTCGGGATGGGCTTTTATATCGTCCTTCCGATCATGATTGGCAAAGCGACTAAGCTTGCCGGCCTCGGACAAGGCGGACTGGCTGACGGTCTCGTATCGGCAAACCGGATTGTGCAATATGCGCTTATTATTCAGCTGCTGACGGGCGGTTACCTGATGTCGCAGGCGGATTATTCCGTTGCCTGGATGATTATCGTAACAGTCCTGTTCCTCGCGATCGCTGCGATCTCCGGCATTATGTCGAAGCCGCTTAAGCGTATCGTATCCTCCATTCAGGACGGACAAAGCGCGACGGGTCATATCGCGAAAGCACGTACGTTCAGCTTGATCGTATTGGTTCTTTACGTGGTTGTTATTTATTTCATGGCTTTCCCTATGTACAAGTAACAATCCACGCTTACGAAGTAAGAATTACTACATTAGTCACTATTATGACTATTTGTGTAGTAATTCTTTAGGTCAATGCTTACGAAGTAAGAATTACTACAATAGTCACTGTTATGACTATTTGTGTAGTAATTCTTTAGGTTAATGCTTACGAAGTAAGAATTACTACAGTAGTCATTGAACGACTATTTGTGTAGTAATTCTTTAAGTTAATGCTTACGAAGTAAGAATTACTACAATAGTCACTGTTATGACTATTTGTGTAGTAATTCTTTTTAGGAGGGGAAATCGTGCATCAGTCATCACCAGACGTAGTAACCTTTGGGGAATCGATGGCATTGTTTATGCCGCAGGAGCATAAGGCTTTGGAACGGGCAGCAACGCTGGAGCAAGGCTTTGGCGGCGCAGAAAGCAACGTGGCAATCGGACTTGCAAGACTCGGATGCTCCGTTGGGTGGTTCGGCGCGCTTGGCAACGATCCATTCGCCCGCATGATTGTGAAAACGCTTCGAGGGGAAGGCGTTGACGTATCGCGCGTGAAATTCAGCGACGAAGCCCCGACAGGCATGATGTTCCGCGAACAGGTAGCGGGCCGCCTTGCCGTTCATTACTACCGCAAGCATTCCGCGGCAAGCCGGATGACACCGGAAGAGCTGGATGCGGATTATATCCGCGGAGCCAAGCTGCTCCATATTACGGGCATTACGACGGCTCTTAGCGAAAGCGCGAAGCAAACGGTGCTTCGGGCCGTGCAGATTGCAAAAGAGGCTGGCATAAAGATTTGTTTTGACCCGAATCTGCGCCTTAAGCTATGGTCGATTGAAGAAGCGCGAGAAGTGCTGCTCCCTCTTGCCGAAGAAGCGGATTACTTCCTGCCGGGTTGGGACGAGCTGAAGCTTTTGTACCAGACGGATGATTTCGAGGAAGTGAAGGCAAAGCTGAAGCAGCTCAAAGCGGTTACGGTTATTAAAGGACTTGGCGACACGACGGTTGTGCTTGATAACGGCGAAGAAGTAAGCGTACCTTTCTATCCGGCCGAGAAGGTAGTCGATACGGTTGGAGCGGGTGACGGCTTCTGCGCGGGCTTCCTCGCTGGCGTGATGAAAGGCATGACGCCGGTGGAAGCGGTTGGCCTGGCCAGCATCAACGGCTCGCTTGTCGTGCAAATGCGCGGCGACTGGGAGGCTCTTCCGGAGTGGAGCGCCGTTGAACAGCGCATGTCCTCTAAAGCGTGGGTGGAGCGATAACAATGGCTGATTCGAACGTTTCTGGATCCAAGGGGCAGCGCCGCCGCGAAGCGATTTTGCAGCTGCTCAAGCAGCAAGGACGCATTACGATTCAAGAGCTGGTGGAACGCTTTGATTGCTCGGAGGCGACGGCTAGACGCGATCTGGAGCAAATGGAAGCGACTTATCCGATCATTCGAACCATCGGCGGTGCGATGTATGACGGCATGAATACGGTCCGCGACACGGCGTTTGCGGAACGGGAAGGGCTGTCGTATCTGGAGAAGGAGCGTATCGCCGCCAAAGCGGCATCGCTTATTGAAGAAGGCGATGTGATTGGCTTGTCGGGCGGAACAACGAACTATCTGATTGCCAAGCTGCTTAAGCTGAGAAGCGGGATTACCGTTGTTACCAACGCCGTCAATATCGCGATGGAGCTTGCGGGCAGCAGCGTCCAGGTTGTCGTAACCGGCGGCATTATGCGGCATAACAGCTTTGAGCTATGCGGGCCGCTTGGCGAAGGAATGGTCGCGCATCTGAATATCGGCAAAATGTTCATCGGAGTGGACGGTATATCCGCTGCCGGCGGCATTACGACCTACTCTGAACAGGAAGCCCAGATTGCCAAGGCGCTTATCAAACGATCGCATACCACGTATGCGGTGTTTGACCAGACAAAGGTAGGCAAGACCTCGTTATTCTCGATCGCTGCGCTGCCCGAGCTGCAGGCTTTTATTACCGATGTGCCGTTAACGGGAGATCTGGCGGACAAAGCCGGACAGCATCGGATCGTTGTCCATGTGGCAGCGGAGCAGGAATAGCTTGCCCAATAGAATAAGGGCCGCGTGAAAGTCGTAAGATGACTTTCGCGCGGCCTAGCCGAAAAATAGAAAGAGCGGTTGAAAGGGAGATCATCCCCTTCAACCGCTCTTTGTTTTACTCGACCGAGTAGACTTGTCTGCCGTTTACCCAAGTCGACCGTACTTTGCCGAAATCGGGTTCGGCAAGCACCAGGTCCGCTTGTTTGCCAACCGCGATGGAGCCGGTCAGCTTGAACAAGCCGAGCTGTCTTGCAGGGTTGGCGCTGGCATAACGGCTGATCTCATGGACGGATAACCCGGAATTCTCCAGCATGTAACGGAAAGCGTTAATCATCGTCAAGCTGCTGCCGGCCAGATTGCCTTCCTGCAGCCTTGCTACGCCATCCTTCACGATAACGGGAAGTCCGCCAAGGTCATACAAGCCATCCGGTCTTCCGGCCGCGGAGATCGCATCGGTAATAAGAATAAGCTTATCCTCCGGCTTGGAGGAAGCGAGCAGCTTGATCGCTCCAGGATGCACGTGATGGCCGTCCGCGATAAGCTCCGCGTAAATCCGGTCATCGGTCAGCACGGCGCCTACGGTACCCGGCTCGCGGTGATGAAGCGGGCGCATGGCGTTATAAGTATGAACGGCATGCGTAAGTCCGGCTTCCGCCGCTTGCGTCATCACTTCAAAGGTTGCGTCGGTATGGCCGCATGCGACAACGACGTTATGGTCGGACAGCCATTTGATTGCGTCGATGGCGCCTTCATTCTCGGGAGCGAGCGTCAGCAGCTTGAGAATGCCCGGATAACGCGCCGTCCAATCCTCCAGCCAGTCGATACGCGGCGGCGACAGGAAGGCCGGATTTTGGGCTCCAATCCACTTGAGGCTGATAAAAGGTCCCTCCAGGTGGACGCCAAGCAGCGGAGCGAACGGCATATCTTTTTTCATATAAGTGCTGGTTGCTTGGAATACCGCTTCAATCGCTTCTTGTGAGGCCGTTACGGTTGTAGCCAGCATCCCGGTCGTGCCTTGGGAAGCATGGAACTTCGTAATCGTGTCGTAGCTTTCTTCATTGGCATCCATGAAATCTCCGCCGAATCCGCCGTGCACGTGGACATCGATAAAGCCCGGAAGCAGCCAAGCGCCTTGTCCGTCCAGAACTTGATCATAGCCCGTTGTCTCTAGCTTGCTTTCATTAACGCTAGCAATAATACCGTCCTTGATGCTTACGCTGCCTTCCGTCACGCGGTCTTCCAGAACGATCTTTACGTTATGAATGAGCAGCGAATTGCCGCCTGGTTGTGTCATTATCCCAACATCCTTCCCGCCTCGCGGTCAAGAAGCACGGTTACGCGCGGATGCGTCTGGAGCAAGGATGCCGGTACCTCCGTCGTAATGGGGCCGGTCAACGCTTGTTTGACGATATCCGCTTTATCCGCGCCGCGTACCACGAGAACAATCGAATTTGCTTTCAGAATGGAGCCAACGCCCATCGTAATCGCGTATTCCGGCACTTCGTCCATGCTGGCGAAAAATCTCGCATTCGCTTCCCGGGTCTCATCCTTCAGCTTCACGACGTGAGTTTCGCCCGATAAAGCATGATCCGGCTCGTTAAAGCCGATATGGCCGTTATGGCCGATTCCGAGAAGCTGGACATCAATCTGCCGTTCCAGCAGCATGCGGTCATACTGCGCGCATTCCGCTTCAAGATCCTCCGCCATGCCGTTTGGAAGAAAAGTCTGCGTATCCGGAATATCGATATGAGCGAATAAATGCTTGTTCATATAATAAGCGTAGCTTTGATCATTATAAGGCTTCAGCCCGACATATTCGTCAAGGTTAAACGTCGTAACATCGGCAAAGGATACATCGCCTTTGCGGTATTTCTCTACCATTTTGGCATAAATGCCTACGGGTGTCGATCCTGTTGCAAGTCCTAGTACCGCGTTTGGCTTCGATTTAACGATATCGGTGAATAGCTCGGCCGCAAAGGCGTCCAGCTCTAATTGCGTGTCAAAAATCCGTACGTCCATGGAAGATGCCCCCTCAATCTCATTTGACTCTATTCTAAATTATATTATTCATTTTAACAACAAAATTGATTGTAAATTTCATTTTAATGATTGTAAACGTCAAAAATACAGTCGGGTCTTGTCCTATCCTTGCTCCGCTCCCGATCGCTGGGTTATGATGAACAAAAGTATTCTCGCAAAGCTTAAAGCTTATGCTTAAATGCCTGTGGCCATTTAGCATACGGCGGAGGTTGGCTATACAAATAGGAGGATTGCCCTATATGACAGTAGAGCAAATATCGGGGGCAAGCGCTTCCACATCGAAACGCAAAAGCGAGCATATCCGCATTTGCCTGCAGGAGAACGTAACGGGGGAAGGAATTGAGACGGGATTTGACCAATTTCGTTTCCGTCATAATGCCCTTCCCGAAATCGCGTTTGACGATATCAGGCTGGATACGGAATGGCTGGGGCGCCGCATGCGAACGCCCTTGCTGGTCAGTTCGATGACTGGAGGCACAAACGAAGCAGGAGCGATTAACCGGCGCCTGGCCGAAGCGGCGGAAACAAGAGGCTGGGCGATTGGCCTGGGATCAATGAGGGCCGCAATCGAACAAGAGGAGTTGGCGGCTTCCTTTTATATAAGAGATATCGCGCCATCCGTACCCGTGATCGCAAATCTGGGCGCCGTTCAGCTCAATTACGGTTATGGGGTCGATGCCTGCCGCAGGGCGGTGGAAATCGCGGAGGCCGATGCGCTTGTTCTTCATCTGAACAGCATGCAGGAAGTGTTTCAGCCTGAGGGGGATACGAACTTCCGCTCGTTGCTGCCCCGGATTGAGGAGGTATGCCGCGCTTTGTCCGTGCCTGTGGGAGTTAAGGAAGTAGGCTGGGGAATTGACGCCGGTACGGCTGCGGCTCTTGCTTCGGCAGGCGCAGCCTTTATAGATGTAGCGGGAGCGGGCGGAACATCCTGGAGCCAGGTGGAAAAATACCGCCAGAATGATCCGATGCGAAGGCTCGCGGCCGAAGCTTTCGCCGGCTGGGGGATTCCGACCGCCGAGAGCATAAAGGAAGTGAAAAGCCGCCTTCCGAATACGACCGTCATTGCGAGCGGCGGTCTTCAGCATGGCGTTGATGCGGCGAAGTCGATTGCGCTTGGCGCCGATATTGCAGGCTTTGGACGGGCTCTTCTTCCGCGAGCGGCAAACGGAGAGACAAGGGTATCGGTCGAGCAGCTCATTGAGCAGTTCGAGCGTATTGAATTTGAACTGCGAGCGGCTATGTTCGGAATCGGCGCCGCGTCGATTACCGATCTTCAGCATACAACCCGGCTTATTCCAGCGCGGTAAGCAATTAAGTACGAGAAGTTAGGCGAATACTAGACTGTCGGTTGGGTATACGATGGTTGAATGGCGTATAGGGAGGGCACAGCATCCATGACGGTGGAGACAAAGGTGTGGGACGGCGGATGGATACAAGCGAAAATTCCGCTTCCTTTTTCATTAAAATGGGTTAACAGCTATTTGATTCCAGAGGACGGCGGGGCATATACCGTTATTGATCCCGGTCTGCATACGGATGACGCGCTTGCGGCTTGGGAGGAGGTATTCCTTAACCATGGTTTAAGCATGGAGCAAATCAAACGCATTGTGCTTACGCACCAGCATCCGGACCATTACGGTCTTGCCGGGTATTTCCAAGAGCGGACGGGCGCGCCCGTGTATATATCGGCACGTTCCCACGGTTATACGCGTCGTTTGTGGGGAGAGAGCAGCACGTACTCGGAGGAGCTCCGCGCGCATTTCGCCATCCACGGGATGCCGGATGAGCTGACGCTCGACATTAAGAACAACCTGGACGGATTTGTCCGCCAAGTATCGCCGCAGCCTGAAGTGACCTACCTGAAAGCTGGCGGAACGATTTGGCTTGGCGGAACGGAATGGCAAATGATCGATGCCCCGGGACATGCTTTCGGGCAGCTGTGCTTCTACGAGCCCAATAAGGAAATCATGATATGCGGAGATCAGGTATTGCCCCATATCACGCCGAATATTGCTTTTAACCCGGGTGAGGAAGAAGATCCGCTTGGCTGTTTCCTAAACAGCCTGGACGAGTTGTTAGGCTACAAGGTGAAGCTGGCTTTCCCCGGCCATCGGGAGCCGTTTGACGATTTTATAAACCGGATCTTTGAAATAAAAGAGCATCATAAACGTCGGCTGAGTAAAATGTGGGATATGCTTCGGGAGCCAAGCAGTGCTTTTGAAGTATGCGAGCATCAATTTGGCGGTCATCTGAGGACGAATCCCCATAATTTGCGCTTTGCCATGTCGGAGACGATTGCCCATCTCCATTATTTGGAGAAGCGGGGGAAAGTGATTCGGACAGGTACGCCGGATACGGTCATGTTCCGGACTGCCGAATAAAGGAATAGGAAGAAGGCTTCACAGTTGTGAGGCCTTTTTTATTTTAACTTCTGGCCGCTCTTAAATAGGCTTTGAGCTGATTCGTTTGTTCGGATGACAAGTCCAATACGCTTTCGTTAAATCGGTTGCAGGCATGCTCATACAGCTTCCGGTCAATCTCGTTTTTTAGAATGACGTTTTTGATGGCATCGCCGGATAACGTGCTGTATGCCGGGCGGTTAGGCGTGACATTGACTTTAGGGTAATACTGCGGTTTCCAGTTCATGATTTGCGCAAGCAGAAATAACGAAATGTCATATTGCTCCGCAAGGCCGACAAAAGCGAAATGTTTGTCTAGATGAGAGCGGGCTTTTTTGAAACTCGGATACGGGTTATTGATTTCGCCCGTTATCATCCTGGCTTGAAGATTGCAGTACTCGGCATCGTAGTAAGGGTTAAGAACATACTCCTCGAAGGTAAGCTCTTTATCGTAAGAGACTTCGTATGCAGGATTTTTATACTTGAAGTAAAAATGGGAGAGGGTCCGTTCGAGAGGATGGCGAAGCATCGTAATATACCGGTAAGGCCGCTTTGTAAAATGATGAATGCCGTAAATGAAATGTCCGCATAAGGCATCCGCGTCGATAAGCTGCTCGCTTAATTGAATGCCGTCCGTCAGCGTATGGAAATGAACGGTGTTCGGACAATTATCGGTGATCGTCTGGGTAAACGAGGAGCCAGCCGTTTTTGGAATATGCAAATAAAATAGCAGCTTGTTCGTCATGGTTCCATCTCTGTTTCGAGGCTTGAGGGGGCAAGCAGCCGACTCCGAATGTAGGCCATCGCTTCGATAACCGAATCGGCTACGGAGCGTTCATCCGTCTTAAGTATAAGCTCTGCCCGAAGGGGCGGTTCATAGGGGGCAGAAAGGCCGGTAAAATGCATGATTTCCCCGGATCTTGCTTTTTTGTACAATCCTTTTGGATCTCTGCGCTCGCATTCCTCAACCGTGCATTGCACGTATACCTCGATAAAATCGCCCGCTTTACACAGTGCCCTCACTTTGTCCCGGTCTTGTCTGTAGGGGGAGATCGCGGCCACAATCGTTATCATGCCGGCATCGGCAAGCAGCTTCGCTATTTCGCCAATCCTGCGGATATTCTCCGACCGATCCTCCGGACCAAAGCCTAGATCCCGGTTTATTCCGTGCCGGAGATTGTCGCCGTCCAAAATGTAGGTGCGGCAGTGCTGTTTATGCAGTTCATACTCTATAGCCGCAGCTAAAGTGGATTTGCCGGAACCGGACAGGCCGGTCAGCCAAAGGATACAACTACGGTGACCATTCATTCGCTCTCTGTCTTCTCGGGTTATACCGGAGGTATGCCATTTGATATGTCTCTCATTCCTCTCTTTCATTCTTGCTGGCCACTCCTCTCGCATTTTGCTTTTACTACTAAACTATTCCAGATTATAGAAAAGGTTCGGAGAGGAGCCGCGTCATAGAAAAAGCTGTCCTGCAATGCAGGACAGCTTTTTTCGCCAGTTTCTATTCCTTTAATCTTTCCGCTTCTTCTTCGCGCCCGGCTTGCTTGCGGTGAGCCAGACGGCTTGCGGCTGCAGCGGCAATTGCTCCAACGATATCATCCAGGAAAGTATGGATTTGACCGTCGTTCTTGTCATTCAGCTTTTTCAGAATACCCGGCTTCAGCTTGTCGATATAGCCAAAGTTAGTAAACCCGATGCTGCCGTATACGTTAACGATGGAAAGAGCCAATATTTCATCGCATCCGTACAGGCCTTCGTCATTCCGGACCATCTCTTGCAGCGGAGCCATCAGCTTGCCTTCTTCCGCCAGAAGATCGAGCTGGATGCCGGTTAATACGGCATTCTGCACTTCTCTTTTGGACAGAACGGCTTCCACGTTAGCGATGCACTCGTCCAGCGTCAGTTCGGGATAATAATCCTTCTGAAGAAAATGCACGAGCTGTGCAATAGATGTTTTGGATACCCCGCGTTTGTCGAGCCATTCATTGGTGGCTTCCGCGACTTCGCGGCTGTTTAAGCTGTAAGTGACTTGTTTGAACAATTTCGTTAACCCCCTCAGATTTTGTGGACAAAACTGGTCTAAAAAAGGGAAGGGCTCGTATACATAGTACTACAAATCAACAAATGTACAAAGTCGCCGAACAGGCAATACACTATTTGGGAGGAAATTTCAATGACTCAAACAAGATGGATTCGCCGTGCAGCAATTTGCGGTGTGCTGGTTTTTCCCATTCTTGCAACAGGATGCGGCTTGATTTCGCAGGATACGAAAGGGGAAATCGACCCGCCGCAGCAAACCGCATCAACAGGTAACGTAGATGGTACAAATACGGGACAGGCTGTTATGCCTGGACAAGATGAAGACTCCAACCTGACCGTGTATCTGGAAGATCGCAACGGTTACCTCGCTCCGGTGTCGCTGAAAGCTCCGCTTACGCAGAATGCGGTAGAGGAAGCCGGCAAGAAAGCTCTCGAAATTATGGTGGACGGCGGAAGCTTCGCAAGCCAGCTGCCGGAAGATTTCCGTGCGGTACTGCCAAAAGGCACGGAAGTGAAGTCGCTTCACATCGATCAAAAAACGCAAATTGCTACGGTTGAATTCGGCGGAACGTTTACGGATTACCCTGCAACGGACGAGCGTACAATCGTTGAAGCCATTACTTGGACACTGACGGCAATGGGAGCAAAAGGCGTTGAAGTGTGGTATGACGGCGCGAAGCTGCCGGAAATGCCGCAGGGCGGCTTCCCGCTTGACGAGCCGCTTACTCGTTCCGTAGGGATCAACCTTGAGGCTGCTGACGGAGTCAACTATTTGAACTCCACGCCGGTAACTCTCTACTTCTCGTCGCAAACCGCCAATGACGAACAGTATTATGTCCCAGTTACGCGTTTGATTAACCGTACCGACGAGTCCTCCGCGCAAGCGGCTATGGAGCAGCTTATTACCGGCCCGCTGAACGCCAAGAATCTGACGGCGGTTCTTACTAACGATGTTGAAGTGAACAGCATCAAACAGAAGGATGATACGGTGACGGTAGATCTGAAGGATCAGGCTTTTGAGACGGGTCTCCCTGCTCCGGCCGAGATGCTCGAAGCGATCGTCCTGTCGATTACGGAGAACACCGGTGCCGCGCAAGTTCAAATTACGCTGAACGGCCAGACGGTAACCGACGAGAATAACGTGGATTACAGCAAGCCGGTATCCCGTCCTCATCATGTCAATGCGATAAAAAGCTAAGAAACCATCTACTTTAAAAGCAGTCCCGTACTGGTCGCTCAGACCGGTCGGGACTGTTTTTTGTCGGAAAAGATGCTTTTCGCAGGCTGCTTTGGTAAAATAGGAAAGATTGCATAGTCAGTACATAAGCAAAAGCGAATGATTCAGGAGGAACATAAGAATGCGGACAGACGGTCGGCAACCGAACCAGCTTCGGCCCGTTACGATAACGACAGGAGTTAACAAATATGCGGAAGGCTCCGTTCTGATTGAGGTAGGCGAGACAAAGGTCATTTGTACCGCCAGCGTTGAAGAGCGGGTTCCGCCTTTCATGAAGGGACAAGGCAAGGGCTGGATTACGGCCGAATATTCGATGCTGCCGCGAGCTACCCATACCCGTAACCATCGGGAGTCGGCAAAAGGGAAGCTGTCGGGCCGTACGATGGAAATTCAGCGTCTGATCGGACGAGCGCTGCGCTCTGTCGTGGATTTGCAGGCGCTGGGCGAACGGACGATTACCCTGGACTGCGATGTTATCCAGGCGGATGGCGGTACGCGCACAACGTCGATTACGGGCGCTTTCGTAGCGCTATGTCTCGCCGTTAACAAGCTTTCGAAAACAACGCAGTTTGCCAAATATCCGATTACGGCTTTCCTCGCCTCGGTTAGCGTTGGCGTTATACAGGAGCGCGAGCTGCTGGATCTGAACTACGACGAGGATTCCAAAGCGAAGGTCGACATGAATGTGGTCATGACCGGAGAAGGCAAATTCGTCGAGCTGCAGGGCACGGGCGAAGACTCTCCGTTCTCGCGAGAAGAGCTGAACAAGCTGCTCGAGCTGGCGGAAGGCGGGATCGAGGAATTGATCGAGAAGCAGCGTTCGGTATTGGGAGAGATCGCGGACCGGATCGGAGGGTAATGAAATGGCACAGCCTATATTGATCGCAACGAAAAACGAAGGCAAGGTTAGGGAATTCGCCCATGCTTTCGCGAAGCTTGGCCGGACGGTTGTCAGCCTGAACGAATATCCCGATTTCCCGGATATCGTGGAAGATGGCGATACGTTCTCCGCCAATGCCCGGATTAAAGCGAAAGCGGCAGGAGACGCGTTTCACGTCCCCGTGCTCGCCGATGATTCCGGCTTACGGGTAAAGGCGCTTGACGGAGCACCGGGAGTTTATTCGGCTCGGTACTCAGGAGAAGGCGCTACGGATGCTTCGAATAACGCCAAGCTGCTGGAAGAGCTGAAGCGCCTGAATGCGCCGGATGCGGCAGAACCTCTTGCGGACGGCACGCGGCTGTTAAGCTCCGCGCAATTCGTCTGCGTGCTTGCCTTATACGATCCGGTAACCGGCGAGTTTGTCGAGACGGAAGGCACGGTTGACGGCTATATTGCCGAACGGCCTCGCGGCGAAGGCGGATTCGGATACGATCCGTTATTCTGGCTTCCTCAGCTTAACCGCTCGATGGCGGAGCTGTCCAAGGAAGAGAAGCAGGGGATCAGCCATCGCGGCAATGCTCTTGCTAAGCTGATCGAGAAACTGAAAGCTAACTAACGCAAAAAAACGTCACCGGATTCCGCCGGTGACGTTTTTTTCTCTTTTTTAAGGTTTGGTGAGCGGAGCGATCGAATGATTCTGGAGGAGTGTAACGTTCGCCTTTGTTCTCCCGATTCCAACCTTCTCCTATACGTTCAAGGAATCGGGAAACAACAGCGACCGGAAGAACATTCGAATGCGCAGCGATTATCACTCCACACTTACTTCACGCTCACCCCATACTCCTTCAGCCAAGTATTCACCTGATACAAATAAGCAAAAAGCTGCGGTCCGGACATCAGCTGACCAAACCACGGTATATTCGATTTTGCCGAATCCGACTCAGCGAGCTCTCTGATCTTGCTTGCATTAATGAGCGGAAGCAGCGGAGATGAAGGATCGTTTAATATATCCAATACAAGGCCTTTAACGGCCGCGAGATAATTCGGATTATGCGTTTTCGGATACGGGCTTTTCTTGCGTGTCAGCACGTCTTCGGGCAGCACGCCGCGTAACGCCCGACGAAGGATACCCTTCTCGCGGTCGCCGGCCGTCTTGATTTCCCAAGGGATATTCCAGACATACTGCACGAGCCGGTGATCGCAAAACGGCACCCGCACCTCCAGCCCGGCGGCCATGCTCATCCGGTCCTTACGATCGAGAAGAGTAGGCATGAAGCGGGTAATGTTCAGGTACGACATTTTGCGCATTTTTCGTACCGTCTCGGACTCTCCGTCCAGATGAGGCACCTCGGCAATCGCCTGCGCATAACGGTCGTTGATATAATCAATCGGCTTGATCCATGCCGCAACGTCCGGCGCAAGAAGATCGGCCCGCATCGAAGAAGCAAGGGACCAAGGGAACGTATTGGCGCTTAGCGCTTCTTCGCGGTGGAACCATGGATAACCGCCAAAGATTTCGTCCGCCGCTTCACCGGAAATCGCAACGGTGGCACCCTTTTTAATCTCGCGGCAGAACAGCAGGAGGGAGGCGTCGACGTCTGCCATGCCCGGCAAATCGCGAGCCAGCGTTGCATCGCGCAGCGCGCCAACCAGCTCCGGCGTATCGAACTGGATCGGATGATGGATCGTATCCAGATGGGAAACCATGCGCTCAATCCAAGGAGCGTCGCTGTTCGGCTGGAAGGCATGCGCCTTGAAATGCTTGTCGTTATCCCGGTAATCTACGGAATACGTGTTTACATTGCCTTGGCCGGTCTGCTCGTAATAACGCACGGCTAACGCGGTTAAGGCGCTGGAGTCGAGACCTCCGGAGAGCAGCGTCCCAACCGGCACGTCCGATACCAGCTGGCGTTCGGTAGTATCCTTCAAGAGCTCGCCTACATGCTCGGCGGTCGCTTCCACATCTTCTTCGTGTGGGATAGTCTCAAGACTCCAATATTTCGTCTTGCGGACGCCGGAGCGGGTAACCGTCATGCATTGCCCGGGCAGCAGCTCCGTAATGTCTTTGTAAATCCCTTGGCCCGGCGTGCGGGCAGGACCGATGATAAAGATTTCCGCCAACCCTTCGGCCCCTACTTCGGCTTTGACAGCCGGATGGGCCAGAATGGCTTTTGGCTCGGAACCAAAAATAAAAAGTCCATCCGCAAAGCTGATGAACAACGGTTTGACGCCTAGTCTGTCGCGGGCCAGGAACATCTCCTGTTCGGTAACATCCCAAATTGCAAAGGCAAAAATGCCGTTGAACCGTTCGACGCAAGCCTTGCCCCATTCCATGTAAGACACCAGAAGAACTTCCGTATCGCAGTGGGTCGTAAAGGTTCTGCCGCGGTCCTCCAGCTCTTTCCTCAGCTCAAGCGCGTTGTAAAGCTCGCCGTTATAGACAACGACATATGTGTCATCGCCCGAGCGCCGAATCATCGGCTGAGCGCCATTCTCGGGATCAATAACGCTAAGCCTTCGGTGGCCAAGCGCGCAGTGGGATGAAATCCATGTACCCGACGCATCAGGTCCGCGCAGCGCTAATGTCTCGGTCATCTTGATCAGGCTGCTGCTGTCCTGGGTTAAATCCCGGGTCCAATCGATCCAGCCGGTTATTCCACACATAATCTCATTCCTCTCTTCTGCTGGACTCCTGTAGCGATAATATCCGTTATATGCGGAAAAAAGGGATAAAATGTCTGTCCGCCGGGGGATGCTAAAAGAGCATGTTTGTGAAAAGGAGCTGAGTATTCACCTATGTCAGGCGATGAGCGTAAAAAATATTATGTCTCGGTCCAGGCCGGGCAAATTTTGCGGGATCAGGGAGCGGCCTCCTACGAGCTGGAGGTTTTGGCAAACGATGAGGAATTTAATCAGCTGCAGGTGATGTTCGAGGATTTATCCAGCATGGATGAGGCGATAACGGGACATTACAATTATTCGGTGGGAACTTTGCAGGACGAGCCTTCCGACAAGAGGATGAATGCGGGGTACGACGCCATTCTCCGCGATATTTATCTGTTTATACACGAGCATGGAACCGAGACGACCAGGAAGCACGTAGAGGCGATGGGAATTTTGGATCCGGGCCGTCTATAAAATAGACCAACAAGGGATAATGACGCTCTCAGGAGAACATTATCCTTTTTTTGTAAGGGGAATGTCCGAAACTGACGGATTTTGTTACCTTTGTGATACCTTTATTGGGCAAGGAGTGGTACAATGGAAGGATAAAACTAGTATTAAGGTGGAGGCATCAAGCATTGCAAAAGTTAGTGTTTTTCGTAGGTGTGGCAGGCACAGGCAAGACAACCGTAGCCAGAAAAATTTCGGAACGCATTCCGGCTGCTTTTCTGGACCGCGATACGGTAGGGGGACGTTTCGTTGAGGCGATGCTGGAACGCAACGGGCTCGACAAGAACGACCGGGATTCGGATTTCTACAAACAAAACCTTCGCGATTTGGAATACGACACAACCAAAGATATTTGCATCGAGAATTTGGCTGCCGGACAAAACGTGTTTATGATCTCTCCCTTTACGGCAGAGCTTAAAAATAATGCTTGGATCGAGGAAGTCATCTCGGGTGCGGGTCTTACGAGAGAGCAAGTGGACGTAAAAGTAATCGTGGTTACGCTCGAGAACATTGAGCTTCAGAAGAACCGCATTATCGGGCGCCAGACCGAACGCGACCAATGGAAGCTGGACAACTGGTCGCATTTCGAGAAACGCGTAGCCTTTGTGCCGGATATTCATTGGGATATCCCGCAATCTTCCATTCTTGTTTACGACAACAGCTGCGAAATGACGGACGAGCATGTAGAGACGCTTTATCAATTTGTTGCGAGCAAATCCGCAGCTACCGTATAAATCAACCAGAGACCCGCAGGCGCCTTGCAGAATAAGGCGCTGCGGGTCTCTTTCTCAATGCACCCACTCGACAACTTCATCTAAAGGACGCCGGGTTTGCGGATGTTTCGGCTCAGCAGCGCGGTACCCGAAAGTTACCATGACCGACAGGTCGTAAACTTCCTCGTCCAGGATGCCCGCATCCTTCAAAATAGCCGTAACCTTTTCTTTGTTATACCCTTCCATCGGGCATGAATCGATGCCGATTTGCGCAGCGGCCGTCATCATGTTGGCAAGTGGAATATACGTTTGCTTGGATGCCCAGTCAATCAGCGTTCTTTCGTTATCAAGGATGCGAATATCATTCTCTTGGAAGTTCTTGTACACCGATGGAATCTGCTTGAATGCCTCATCCGACAAGCCCTTGATATTCCTGTAAATGTACTCGACGTATTTGGAATCGTATCTTACATCCTTGCGGGCAAGAAGAATGACAAAGTGGCTTGCGGTAGGGAGCTGTCCTTGTCCGCCGAAAGAAACTTCGCGGATCTTCATCCGGAGCTCTTCGTTCTGAACGACGAGGAATTTCCATCCCTCAAACCCGACGGAACTCGGAGATAGTCTTCCCGTTTCCAATATAAACCGAAAATCCTCGTCGGAGATTTTCCGGTCGGGATCAAATTGCTTGGTGGCATGCCGGAATGCGTATGCATCCAAAATTTCTTTCTTTTTTGCGCGGTATTCACGATTTGTACGTTATTCATTATTAGTGCCTTCCTTCCATGTATCCGGTTATTGATCAACGCGTTGATAAATTAGATCTTACATTCCCGTATGCATGGCAACAAGTACGCACATTTTTGTAGGATAATATCAATATTGTGTGATAGTATTAAAAAAGATACTAAAGGATTGGCAAGGAAAAAACAGCTTATAGTTTCAAAGCGAAGGAGTTTAATCATGGACAATAAAACGGATATCATTAATTTCGGTTGCCCGGTTACCGTCACGGTAGACGTCATCGGCGGCAAGTGGAAAGGCGTTATTCTGTACCATTTGACGGAAGGGCCTAAACGCTTTAACGAGCTGCGCAGACTGTTTCCACGGATCACGCAGCGCATGCTTACGCTGCAATTGAGGGAATTGGAAAGCGACGGCGTCATCCACAGGGAAATTTACAAGGAAATCCCGCCAAGGGTGGAATACTCGCTAACCGAGTTTGGCGAATCGTTAAGGCCGCTTATCATACTGATGAGGGACTGGGGCGTGACCCATGAGAAAACCGTTCTGACCAATCGTGAAACCAACAACGTAATGACCAGGAATAGCGAGTCCATTAGCAGCTGCGGGGTTGAAGCGTAACGGAAGTACGGCTTGCGGGGAATTCCTTGGGATGTGTCCGAAAACAACGCAAAAAACCCGCAATCCCTTGATGAACAAGGAATTGCGGGTTATTAACAGGCATAAAAATGGCGTCCCAGGAGGGATTCGAACCCCCGACCGCACGCTTAGAAGGCGTGTGCTCTATCCGGCTGAGCTACTGGGACACGTAAGAATGAGTATAGCATGTAATTGATAAACTTGGCAAGCGGTATTTTTTTAAAAGTCTTGAACCGTACCCGTGAATCAAATTCGCTTGGTAAATATAGCATAGGCGCGAATAGAAAATCAAGACTAAAGGGAAGTAAGTTTTTATATTTATAGGTTCCGTGATATAATCGAACGCAAGCAATAGGCAGACGAATGATGCGGTTTGACCGATAAGGCGGTGATACCATAACTACACCAGATAACGTATATTTATTTCCGAAGATGCTGGATCATTATCAAATTCAGCTCACCCGCATGCTGGAATCCGAGCAATACGGCGAAGCCAAAAACCTGCTCCGCTTCCTGCTGCAGTGCCGCGGTGAGGATGAACGGCATTACGAGGAATGGGGCAGCCTCCTTACCTGGCTGGAAATGGCCTTTCCGGGCTCCGAAGGCGCCGGCACGCCAAGCGGCGCGGACGAGGAGGTGGGAGAGAGCGAAGAGAGCTTCCGGGAGCAGCTCCTAAACCCGCCGGAGCAGGATGAGGCTTATATTAAGCAAGTGCTCTATATTATGGAGCATCATCCGATGATCGATCAGCAGATCCTGGCGCTGGAACGCGCGGCATACATACACTCGCCAGAAGTGGACCAGGTTATGCTGGACTGGCTTACGGGCTCGGGCGGCAATACCATTCACCCGGTTGTGCAATTCAAGGCATTGCAATGCCTGAAGAAGCGGGATATATCGGGAATTGTCATGCTTGACCGGATGGGCGAGAAGGTGGAGCTTGATATAGAGGCGACGCCGCTGGCGCTGGATGATTTTCCGCAGCCCGTCATCCGGATTCTGGAGCGGGTGGAAGCCGTGACGGAAGCGGACGATCCGACTCTTCCTCATTTTGCCAGGGAACTGTGGAAGGAAAGTCTCCAATTTCTGTATGGAACTTCGGCCTACCAGTGGATGCAGAGAGAGGACGACGAGACGGTCGACAGCTATGCGGCCGCGCTCCATTTAACCTTGCTGCTCACGGTTTACGGCTCCGCGAACGATGACGATATCCGCGAGGCGTACGGCATAACCGAACCATTAAGGTTCCGTTACGAGCAGGCATGCAGGACTCTTCGGCAGGTAGCTGCCATGCAGCAATCTACCGAAGATGATCATCAGCCTTGAAATGATGGCCAAGGTTGATTATAATAGAGTGGTTTATGAAGCGAATACTAATTGGCGTGATGCGTAATTTTGGAGGGGAAAGCATAAAATGAAAGCAACTTGGGAAAAAATAGACAAGAACCTCGTGTCGATCGACGTTGAGGTTGATGCTGAGAAAGTCGCTGCAGCACTTGATCAAGCATTTAAGAAAGTCGTTCAAAAGGTAAACGTACCTGGCTTCCGCAAAGGTAAAGTGCCTCGTGGAATGTTCGAATCCCGTTTCGGCGTGGAAAGCCTGTACCAGGATGCAATCGACATCCTGCTGCCGCAAGCTTACGAAGAAGCAGTTAAAGTGACGGAACAACGTCCTGTTGACCGTCCGGAAATCGACGTTGAACAATTCGCCAAAGGCCAATCGTTCAAATTCAAAGCTAAAGTTATCGTTCGCCCTGAAGTTACTCTCGGCGAGTACAAAGGTCTGGAAGTTCCATCCTTTGAAGCGACGGTTAGCGACGAAGAAGTTAACGCTGAACTGGAGCGCCTGCAACAACGCCACGCTGAGCTGACTGTTGTTGAAGAAGGTGCTGCTCAAAACGGCGACATCGCTGTAATCGACTTCGACGGTTATGTAGACGGCGAAGCATTCGACGGCGGCAAAGCGGAAAACTACTCCCTTGAACTGGGTTCCAACTCGTTCATCCCAGGCTTCGAAGATCAAGTTGTTGGCATGCAAACAGGCGACTTCAAGGATGTTGAAGTAACATTCCCTGAAAGCTACCATGCTGAGAACCTGGCTGGCAAACCAGCTGTGTTCAAAGTAAAACTGCATGAAATCAAACGCAAAAACCTGCCAGCTCTCGACGATGAGTTCGCAAAAGACATCAGCGAATTCGACACTCTTGAAGAGTACAAGCAGGATCTTGTCTCCAAGCTGAAAGAAAACAAAGAAGGCGAAGCGGAACGCAACCTTCAAAACGCTGTAATCGAAAAAGCGGCTGAAGCTGCCGAAGTAGAAGTACCGCAACCAATGATCAACACGGAAGTTGACTTTATGCTCCGCGATTTCGAGAATCGTCTTCGCATGCAAGGCATGAATATCGACCTGTACTACCAGTTCTCCGGCCAAAGCGAGCAAGTTCTGCGCGACCAAATGAAAGAAGACGCAGAAAAACGCGTTCGCAACAACCTGGTTCTGAATGCAATCGCTAAAGCGGAAAACATTCAGGTTTCGGAAGAAGACGTAAACGAAGAGCTCGAATCCCTGTCGAAAGCTTACAACCGTCCTGCGGCTGAGCTTCGCGACATCTTCGAGAAAAACGGTCAAATCGACAGCTTGAAAGAAGACATCGAGCTTCGCAAAACGATTGAATTCCTCGTTGAAAACAGCAAAACAGCCGAAGTTGCTGGAGCGTAATAGATCAATTGAATAAATAGGAAAAAAGGCACGTCATCGTCAGATACGTGCCTTCTTTTCACCCTACATAATGCAAGAGCCTTACCTGAAGAATGATCTTCAGTACATATCGAGCGATGCTCACCGTATACTGTATTATGGAAAAATGACATTGATCATTTGACGTGATACAATAGAAAACATGAACCAAAAAGCCATAATAGAAAAGAGGTTGGTCGCATGAATCTGGTACCTATCGTAGTAGAACAAACGAATCGCGGAGAACGGTCTTACGATATTTACTCGCGCTTGCTCAAGGACAGAATCATTTTTCTCGGGAGCGCTATCGATGATGATGTAGCAAACTCTGTTATCGCACAGCTGCTTTTTCTGGCGGCCGACGACCCGGAGAAAGACATCCACTTGTACATTAATTCGCCTGGCGGCTCGGTAACGGCCGGTATGGCGATCTATGATACAATGCAATATATTAAGCCTGACGTATCCACGATTTGCATGGGCATGGCGGCAAGCATGGGCTCGCTCCTCCTTACTGCCGGCGCGAAAGGCAAACGTTTCGCCCTTCCGAATGCGGAAGTTATGATTCATCAGCCGCTTGGCGGCGTACGCGGCCAGGCATCGGATATTAAAATCCATGCGGACTGGATCCTGAAGACGAAGCAAAAGCTGAATCAAATCTATGTGGAGCGTACCGGTCAGCCTTACGAGAAGATCGACCGCGATACGGACCGCGATAATTTCATGAGCGCGGAAGACGCTCTGAATTACGGTTTGATTGACAAAGTAATAACGACTCCGGTATCCTAAGGATTTAATCGAAGGGGTGAATATGGCATGTTTAAATTCAATGATGAGAAGGGCCAGCTGAAATGCTCGTTCTGCGGAAAATCCCAGGAGCAAGTACGTAAACTGGTTGCCGGTCCCGGCGTTTATATATGCGACGAATGCATCGAGCTCTGCACGGAAATCGTGGAAGAGGAGCTTGGGCATGAGGAAGAGCTTGATCTGAAGGACATTCCGAAACCAAAGGATATCCGCGCTATTCTTGATTCGTACGTAATCGGTCAGGAATTTGCGAAGAAATCCCTTTCCGTTGCGGTTTACAACCACTACAAACGGATCAACTCGCAAAGCAAGATTGAAGACGTTGAGCTTCAAAAATCCAACATCCTGCTTGTAGGTCCTACAGGTTCGGGTAAAACGCTGCTTGCCCAAACGATGGCGAAAATTCTGAACGTACCGTTCGCGATTGCGGATGCAACTTCGCTCACGGAAGCCGGCTATGTCGGCGAAGACGTTGAGAACATTTTGCTGAAGCTCATTCAAGCTGCGGATTACGATGTAGAGAAGGCCGAACGCGGCATTATCTATATCGATGAGATTGATAAAGTAGCGCGCAAATCCGAGAATCCGTCGATTACTCGCGACGTTTCCGGTGAAGGCGTGCAGCAAGCATTGCTCAAAATCCTCGAAGGCACGGTTGCATCCGTTCCACCGCAAGGCGGACGCAAGCACCCGCACCAAGAGTTTATTCAAATCGATACAACGAACATCCTGTTTATTTGCGGCGGCGCATTTGACGGTCTGGAATCGTTGATCAAACGCCGGATCGGCAAAAAAGTGATCGGTTTCAGCTCGACCGGCGAGGTTCAAAAGGACCTGAAGCCGGGCGAATACCTGTCCATGGTTCTGCCGGAAGACTTGCTTAAATTTGGCTTGATCCCAGAGTTCGTAGGCCGTCTGCCGGTTATTTCGACTTTGGAGCCGCTTGATGAAGCAGCCCTGATGCGTATTTTGTCCGAGCCGAAGAATGCTTTGGTGAAGCAATACCAGAAGCTGCTCGAGATGGATAACGTGAAGCTGGACTTTGAACCTGCCGCTCTGGAAGCAATCGCTAAAGAAGCGATCAAACGGAACACAGGTGCCCGCGGCTTGCGTGCCATTATCGAAGGCATTATGCTTGAAGTGATGTACGAAGTCCCTTCGCGCGACGACGTGAGCACTTGTCTCATTACGGAGAAAAACGTAAAAGACAAAATCATGCCGGAGCTGACTGCTAAAAAGGGCAAGAAGAAGGAAGAAAGCGCCTAAGTTCATTACCGTCATTGCCTCCACCCTTTGGCTGCGGATTTTTTCGCTCGTCAAAGGGTGGACTTTTGACGTTCATGGGAGAGATCATTTTATGTATTTGCGCAAGGATACTGTGCCGGTCAAAGTCGGCAACCTGACGATTGGCGGCAGCAATGAAGTCATCATTCAGAGTATGTGTACAACAAAAACGGCTGATGTAGAGGCTACAGTAGCCGAGATTTTGCGTCTGGAAGAAGCGGGCTGCCAGATTGTGCGGGTTACCGTCAACAATAAGGAAGCAGCCGATGCGATTAAGGAAATTAAAAAACGGATTCATATTCCTCTTGTTGCCGATATTCATTTCGACTACCGTCTTGCCCTTCAGGCGATCGAGAACGGCATTGATAAGGTCCGGATCAACCCCGGTAACATCGGCCGTCGCGAGAAGATTGAAGCTGTTGTGAAGGCCTGCAAGGAACGGGGTATTCCAATCCGGATCGGCGTTAATGCCGGCTCGCTTGAGAACCATCTGTTGGAGAAATACGGCTACCCTACGCCGGAAGCGATGGTGGAGAGCGCGCTCTTCCATATCGGCATTCTGGAGGAGCTGGATTTCCATGATATCATCGTATCGCTGAAGGCGTCCGACGTACCGATGGCGATTGCGGCTTACAGCATGGCTGCGGAGAAAATCAAGTATCCGCTGCATCTTGGCATTACCGAAGCCGGTACGCTTCATTCCGGTACCATCAAGAGCTCCGCTGGCATCGGCGCATTGCTCGCGATGGGGATCGGCAATACGGTTCGCATCAGCTTGAGCGCGGATCCGGTGGAAGAGGTGAAAGTTGCCCGCGAGCTGCTCAAGACCTTCGGTCTGATTACGAACGCGGCAACCCTTATTTCCTGTCCGACTTGCGGACGCCTGGATATCGATCTCTTCTCGATCGCCAACGAAGTGGAAGAGTATATCTCCAAGGTGAAGGTGCCAATCAAGGTATCCGTTCTTGGTTGCGCGGTTAACGGCCCGGGCGAAGCTCGCGAGGCGGATATCGGCATTGCCGGTGCACGAGGCGAAGGCATGTTGTTCCGTTACGGAGAGATGATTCGCAAAGTGCCGGAAGCAGAGCTTCTTAACGAGCTTAAGAAAGAAATCGACGAGATCGTACGCGTATTCGAAGCGACTGGCGAAATTCCGGGACGCAAAAATCATGCGCATGCATAACGAACTCTCTGCCATCTGATAAAAGAGGCATTCGGAAGCAACCCCAATCGGTGGTTGCGGAGGAATGCCTCTTTTTTCTTCCGGAAGCGATTATTCCCTGCAGCAAGGGGCAATACTACCAATTACGTACTCTTTTGCCGGAATAGTTCGCTTTGAGAGGAGAAGATGTTAATGAGTTTAAGTATGGTTTTGATGCTGATCCAAGTTTTTTTTGCTGTGGTTATTGGTTTATATTTCTGGAATTTGCTGCGCAATCAGAAGACGAACCGCTCCGCGGTCGATCGGGAGTCGCGCAAGGAGATGGATAAGCTGCGCAAGCTGCGCTCCATCTCGCTGACCAAGCCGCTTGCGGAGAAAACACGTCCGCAGGCGATGCAGGATATCGTCGGGCAGACAGACGGTCTGCGCGCGCTTAAGGCGGCGCTTTGCAGCGCCAATCCGCAGCATGTCATTATTTACGGACCGCCGGGAGTCGGAAAGACGGCGGCTGCCCGCGTTGTACTGGAGGAAGCGAAAAAGAATCCTTCCTCGCCGTTTCTGAATGAAGCGAAGTTTACCGAGATTGACGCCACAACGGCCCGGTTCGATGAGCGCGGTATTGCCGATCCGCTGATCGGCTCCGTTCATGACCCGATTTATCAAGGAGCCGGGGCGATGGGCGTGGCCGGCATTCCGCAGCCGAAGCCGGGTGCGGTGACGAAGGCGCATGGCGGCATCCTGTTTATCGACGAAATCGGTGAATTGCATCCCATTCAAATGAATAAGCTGTTAAAAGTACTGGAAGACCGCAAGGTGTTCCTGGAGAGTGCTTATTACAATTCGGAGGATGCGAATATTCCGGTTTATATCCACGATATTTTCCAGAACGGTCTGCCGGCCGACTTCCGTCTTGTAGGCGCGACAACGCGTTCGCCGCAGGATCTGCCTCCGGCTATCCGCTCGCGCTGCATGGAGATTTATTTCCGTCCGCTGCTCGCAAGCGAGATTGCATCGATTGCCGAAAATGCCGTTAAAAAAATCGGCTTTGGTCCATGCCCGGATGCCGTGGACGTCGTGAAGAAATATGCGACGAACGGACGCGAAGCGGTTAACGTCATTCAGCTTGCAGCCGGTATTGCCTTATCCGAGAAACGGGATGCCATCACGGCAGCGGATGTGGAATGGGTTGTGAACAGCAGCCAAATTCCGCCTCGTCCGGACCGGAAAGTGCCGGAAGCGCCTCAGATCGGTTTCGTTAACGGCTTAGCGGTGTATGGTCCTAATATGGGAACATTGCTTGAAATCGAAGTCAGCGCTATTCCTGCGGCTGCCGGCAAAGGTCAATATACGATTACCGGCGTTGTCGACGAGGAAGAATTGGGAGGCGGTTCCCGGACGCTTAGACGGAAAAGCATGGCGAAGGGCTCGGTTGAGAACGTGCTGACGATGCTCCGCCGTTACGGACTGAACCCGCAGGACTTTGACCTGCATATCAACTTCCCTGGCGGCACGCCAATCGACGGGCCATCCGCCGGTGTTGCCATGGCAACGGCAATTGCCTCGGCGATCAAAGAGGTGCCGATTGACAACAAGCTGGCGATGACCGGCGAGGTTGGCATACACGGCAACGTGAAGCCGGTAGGCGGCGTGCTGGCGAAGGTAGAAGCGGCGTTCCAGGCTGGGGCGGAGACGGTTATTATTCCGCGCGAGAACTGGCAGGCGATTTTTGCAGGTTTGGAAGGGCTGAAGGTCATTCCGGTAGACCGGGTTGACGAGGTGTTCAGATATGTCTTCCCAATTGGCGAAACCGTTGTCGCAGAGGTTGAAAACCATGTCGGTTCCGATCTTTTTATCGCTTCGGGGGTTCCCTATTTGCAGGCGGATTCCGTGGAATGATAAAATAGGGTATTCGAAACAATTGGAGGTGCTGGTGTGGGATCCGGAAAAACAAAAGGCCGTCGGCTTCCCCTGCTTCCTTTAAGGGGGCTGCTTGTATATCCCAGCATGGTGCTCCACCTTGATGTGGGAAGGGACAAATCGGTGCGGGCGCTGGAGAAATGCATGATCGACGATCATATGATTCTTCTGTGCTCGCAATCCGAAGTCAATATCGAAGAGCCTACAGAAGACGATATTTACCGCGTCGGCACCATTGCGAAGGTCAGACAGATGCTGAAGCTGCCCAACGGTACAATCCGCGTGCTTGTTGAAGGCGTTGTAAGAGCCGAGGTAGTGGATTATGTGCCAAATGAACAGTTTTACGAAGTAACGGTGCTCGAGCTTCCTGAGCCGGAGACTGACGATCCCGAAGTGGATGCGCTTATGCGGTCGGTACTCAGCCAGTTCGAGCATTATATTTCGCTATCGAAGAAGGTTACGCCGGAGACGCTTGCGGCGGTATCGGATATCGATGAGCCTGGCAGGCTGGCCGATGTCATTACAAGCCATTTGTCGCTGAAAATCAAGGATAAGCAGGATATTCTCGAGACCATCGATGTTCGGGAGCGTCTTGAGCGTCTGCTTGATATCCTGAATAACGAGCGCGAGGTGCTTGAGCTCGAACGCAAAATCAACCAGCGCGTCAAAAAGCAGATGGAGAAGACGCAGAAGGAATATTATTTGCGCGAGCAGATGAAAGCGATCCAGAAGGAGCTTGGCGAGAAGGAAGGGCGCGCCGGCGAGGTCGAGGAGCTTCGCAATCAGCTGAATGAAGCGGGAGTTCCGGGCAATGTGCGGGAGAAAGTCGAGAAGGAAATCGATCGTCTGGAAAAAATGCCCGCAACGTCCGCCGAGGGCGGCGTTATCCGCAATTATATCGATTGGTTATTAGCATTGCCTTGGAGCAAGCATACGGAAGACGACTTATCCCTAAGCAAGGCCGAAGAGATCCTGAACAACGATCACTACGGCCTGGAGAAGCCGAAGGAGCGCGTGCTTGAATATTTGGCGGTCCAGCAGCTGGTGAAGAAGATGAAAGGGCCGATCCTTTGCCTCGTAGGGCCTCCGGGTGTCGGCAAAACCTCTCTTGCCCGTTCGATCGCCAAATCGCTTGACCGCAAATTCGTTCGAATCTCGCTGGGCGGCGTTCGCGACGAAGCTGAGATCCGCGGTCACCGCCGTACGTATGTAGGCGCTATGCCTGGACGGATCATTCAAGGAATGAAGACGGCGGGATCCTATAATCCGGTCTTTCTGCTTGACGAGATCGACAAGATGGCAAGCGATTTCCGCGGAGATCCTTCATCCGCGCTGCTTGAGGTGCTTGATCCGGAGCAGAACAATACGTTCAGCGACCACTTCATCGAAGTGCCGTTTGATTTGTCTAACGTGATGTTTGTCACGACGGCCAATTCGCTCCACAACATTCCGCGTCCGCTGCTCGACCGGATGGAGGTGCTCTACATTCCGGGCTATACGGAGCTGGAGAAGCAGCAGATTGCGGAACGCTATCTGCTGCCGAAGCAGCGCAGGGAGCATGGACTGTCGGAAGATCAGCTGGTCGTCGAGGATGAAGTTGTCCTGCAGCTGATCCGCGAATATACGCGCGAATCCGGCGTACGGAATTTGGAGCAGCAGATCGCCGCTTTGAGCCGGAAGGCCGCGAAGCATATTGTATCGGAGGGCTCCAAGTCACAGGCAGGCAGCAAGGAACGGGGCGAAGGCGATTTGGCCGGTCAGCCTTATGAAGCTCCCGAGCTGAATACGCTGGAGGCGGCTTTCGGCGCAGACGATGCTGCGGAAGAAGCCGAGGCTAAGCAAGACCAAGCGGAGGTGTCGGCAGTGACATTGACGGTAACGCCGGAGCTGCTGAAGGAATGGCTTGGACCTGCGAAGTTCCGCCATGGCACGGCCGAGGTCGAGAACCAGATTGGTGCCGTAACAGGCCTCGCTTGGACCGAGGTTGGCGGAGATACGCTGGTGATCGAGGTAACGGTTATGCCGGGCAGCGGCAAGCTTACCTTGACCGGCAAGCTTGGCGACGTGATGAAAGAATCGGCGCAGGCCGCATTCAGTTATACGCGGTCCAAGGCCATTGAGCTTGGTATCGATCCCGAATTCCATGTGAACAAGGATATCCATATTCATATTCCGGAAGGCGCGATTCCCAAAGACGGACCATCTGCCGGCATAACGATGGCAACCGCTTTGATCTCCGCCCTGACGAACCGGTATGTATCGAAGGAAGTGGCAATGACCGGCGAGATTACGCTGCGCGGCCGCGTGCTTCCGATTGGCGGCTTGAAGGAGAAATCGCTCGCCGCTCACCGGGCAGGCATCCGAAAGGTGCTTCTGCCGAAGGATAATGAACGCGACTTAAGCGATATTCCGGACAGCGTACGCAGTGAAATGACTTTTGTTCCTGTCAGCCATATGGACGAAGTTCTGCAGCATGCGCTGCTGCCGGCTAACACCGAAGAGAAAGCAGGAACAGTAATCGGATGAAAATTACTCAATCAGAATTTATCATAAGTGCAGTAAGACCTTCGCAATATCCAGTTGACGCCTTGCCAGAGATTGCTCTGGCAGGGCGTTCCAATGTCGGCAAATCGTCGCTCATTAACAAATTGATCCTGCGTAAAAACCTGGCCAGAACAAGCTCGCAGCCCGGCAAGACGCAACAGCTTAACTATTATCGCGTGAATGATATGGTCTATTTCGTCGATTTTCCCGGCTATGGTTATGCGAAGGTATCAAAAACGCAGCGAGAGCTGTTCGGGCAAATGATCGAGACTTATATTCGCGACCGAAAGGAACTGAAGCTGCAGCTTCTCGTTATCGATATGCGCCATGCTCCGTCAAAGGACGATGTGCTCATGTATCATTGGCTTAAGCATTACAACGTGCCAACCTGCATCGTCTGCACGAAAGCGGACAAAATCCCGAAAGGCAAATGGGACAAGCATGTAAAGGTTATCAAAGAGACGCTTGAGGCGGATCCGCGCGACTCCCTGGTCATGTTTTCTTCGGAGACGGGGCTTGGCCGCGAGAAGCTGTGGGAGGTCATTAACGGAGCGATTGGGCATATAACGGAGATAGATCAATAACTTCGTCTATAATGCAGAGGATACAGCAAGAAATACAGCTTTCCTCGTGAAATCTACGGGATTTTTCAGAAATATGCGAGAATATCGAGGCTGAACGGCAGGAATAAAAAGCTCTGATCACGTATAATATACTTAGGCATTAAGAACAAAAGCGCAAGTTTAAAGAATTGAGGAGATTTTTATGGCTCAGCGGCTAGCCACAGAGTATGTAAGTGCCAAACTGCAATTGACGAGCGATGAGATGAAGCAATTTATTCGGTTTTTCGATGACCAGCAGGTATGCATGAACGTGAAGGTCCTCGATAACGGAAACCAGGAGCTGGTTCTCGAAGACGTAGCAGGGAAGGAAGAAGTCACACTGACGTTCGAACGTCAGCAAGACCACTATGTATGTGAACTCTCTTGCCGCCTGATTCAACCCAAGCTGACCAACGCCATGCGCAAAGCCGTAACGGCTTTCCGTGGAGACGCAGTTGTTAATCGTATCTACAGCCATTATACGATGATCTACCATTATACAAATGGCAGCGTCCGCAAAATCGTTGAAAGCACATCGTCGGGCACACGGGTCGTATTCGAATACAAGGATACGGTCGGCCAGTTGGAGCGTGTGTTCCGTAGCCGCTTGATCGAACGTGAAATCGAGCTGGTCAACAACGCGATTAACGAGTTGCTAGACCTGCGCAATCAAACGAAGGACCGCCTGCAGATTGCCGGCATCGACGAAAGACTAGCGATGCTGACCAAGAAGTTGTTTGTATTTGAAGCTTAACCGATAAGCCTTGAACCTGGGAGCCGCCGAATGCGGCTTCTTTTTTTGCTTTTGTTCACAAAAAAATGATATCGGAATGGACGCATCGCAAGGTACGGAAACCGCCTCACCTACATACTGTGTATACGGGATTAAAGCGGAAAAAAGTTTTCGTTTCTTCCCGAAAAAAAGGGTTGCAATTCTGCCCAATAGATGTTATTTTTAATCTCGTTGAAAACATTGGTCTAAACAAAATAGGAACCAGGATTCACTCAGGACATGGTTATGTTGCGAGAGATTATTCCCTCGGGAAGTGAATGACGTAGGTCCTAGCGGATGAAATTTTTTTAAACATTTTATTCCTAGGAAGGGGGAACCGGAAGATGGAATATTCAACTTTCGGAAGACACGTTGCTGTTGATACTTGGGGAGTAGACTTTGATCTGCTGAACAACGCTGAATTTTTGCAAGCCCAAATGGTGGAGGCTGCTGAAGCATGCGGCGCTACCGTATTATCGGTGCAATCGAAACAATTTGAGCCTCAAGGAGCAACAGTACTTGTATTGCTGTCGGAGAGTCATCTCTCGATTCATACGTATCCTGAGAAAGGATTCGCCGCTCTCGACTGCTACACATGCGGTGAAACTGTGGATCCACAGCTTGCGATTGACTACATGATCGCTGTACTGAAGCCAACGACTACTCATGCTAAGAAGCTTGTTCGCGGCATGGGCGAGTTGAAAGTAGAAGAACCAAAAATGCAACAAGTTGAGCTTGTTTAAGCTTTTAAATTGAAAAGATATAGAGATAACCATAGACCTCGGTCCATGGTTATTTTCTTTGTATAAACAGGGAATAATGGCAATGAGGGTTTTCAAACATTATTCATAAATGAAGCCAATATGAAGCCGTACGGCTTGTCGAACTATGTTATAATCATTCTAAAGTTAATTTTGAAGAAAGGCAGGTGAACGCGCATGCACATTATCGTAGTCGGCTTGAACTACCGGACCGCTCCCGTTGAAGTAAGAGAACGGTTTGCGATTGCCGAGAAAGAATTGCCGGAAGCATTGAAACAGCTGATGAACACAAGCAGCATTATGGAATGTGTCATTGTTGCGACCTGCAATCGTACCGAGCTGTATGCGGTAGTGGACAGGCACCATTTGTGCGGGCATTATATCCGCAGCTTTATGGAGCAGTGGTTCAAGCTGCCTAGAGAGCAGTTCACTAACCATTTATATATGCATGAGGATGACAAGGCTATCGAGCATCTATTCCGGGTAACAAGCGGGCTTGATTCGATGGTGATCGGCGAGACGCAAATTCTGGGACAAGTAAAAGATGCTTTTGCGCTTGCGCAGCAGCAGAAGATGACAGGAACCCTGTTCAACATGCTGTTTAAACAAGCGGTTACGATGGCCAAGCGTGCTCATTCGGAGACAACGATTGGAGAATCAGCGGTATCGGTCAGCTATGCGGCCGTAGAGCTTGGCAAGCGGATTTTTGGCCAGTTCAGCAAGAAGACGGTTATGGTCATCGGCGCGGGCGAGACTGGCGAGCTTACGGCGAAGCATTTGTATGCGAACGGCGCTGACCGCGTTATTGTGGTGAACCGTACGTATGAAAGAGCGGCTCAACTGGCGGAGAAGTTTAACGGGGTTGCCTGCTCGATGGAAGACGCGGCAAGCAAGCTTCATGAAGCGGACATTGTGATCAGCTCCACGGGAGCGGATGGATATGTGCTGGAACGCCAAGCGGTAGCCGAAGCGATGAAGCGCCGAAAGTCGAAGCCTTTGTTCATGATTGATATCGCCGTTCCGCGCGATCTTGATCCGGCGATTGCCGCGGTCGAGAACGTGTTCCTGTACGACATTGACGATTTGGAAGGTATTGTAGCAAGCAATATCGAGCAACGCCGGAAGGAAGCGGAGAAGATCGAAACGATGATTGAACAAGAATCGGAGCAGTTCGAGCAATGGTACAAGACGCTTGGCGTTGTTCCTTTAATCCGTGCGCTCCAGACAAAGGCTGCCCACATTCATGAAGAGACGCTTAACAGCCTGACGAACAAGCTGCCGGATCTGGACGAGCATGAACTGAAGGTAATCCGCAAACTGACGAAGAGCATTGTGAACCAGATGATGCAAGATCCGATCCTGCGGATTAAAGAAATGGCCGGAGAGAAACATTCCGAGGAAGCAATGGATATGTTCGTTAAGTTGTTTGCGCTTGAAGATGAGCTGGCCCAGTCGAAACAAGCTGAAGCAGACACGGCGTCTGCGGCGAAAAAGAAAACGATGCCTGCACGTCCGGCAGCTTCGGCACTGGCGTCTATCCTTCGATAACAGCGCGCTACCCGAATAATCGCGAAGGGCGGCAAGGTGGAAGCTTATGTTTTTTACGCAAAAGTGGCTTTACGACGCGATACTTTATATTTACGCCCTGAGCCTTCTGTTTTACTTCTCCGATTTCATGGATGCGAACCGGAGAGCGAAGCGGATTGGAACAGGGCTCCTTATTTTTGTATGGATATTGCAAACCGTCATTCTGGTAAGCCGGCTCGTGACCCATTTCGAGATAACGGCAATTTCGTCCTTTGAATATTGGCTAGGCTTTTCGTGGCTGCTAGTTACGATATCCCTGGTCATCAGCAAGTTTTTCAAAATCGAGTTTCTCGTTTTTCTGGTTAACATCATCAGCTTCTCCGTGCTGGCGCTTAACTTGTACAGCCGGCCTGGAATGGATGAACAGTTTGGAGTTTCGCAGGCGATGCGCGACTTGCTCCTTGTACATATTAGTTTGGTGCTATGCGCATACGCATCGCTGACGATAGGATCCATCTTCGCGGGGATGTATCTGTTCCTGCACAAGCAGCTGAAAGGGAAACGATGGACTCCGTTCACGCGGAGGCTGCCAAGTCTCGATAGGATTGAACGTTTCTCGGACAGGGCAATTATAATCGGGGTACCGCTGCTTGCAATGTCCTTATCGGTTGCCGTTACCGTGCTGCTTGCGGAAGGACGCCCGCAGCTGCTGCTTGACTGGAAGGTTCTAACCTCGTTTGCGACATTGATCTTTTACGTCAATTATATTATTCAAAGGGCAATGCTGAGACGTCCAGGGACGCAGCTTGCAAGACTTCATCTGATTGCATTCGTTATGTTGATTATTAATTTGTTATCCAGTTATTTGTCGACGTTTCACTAGAAGAGGGGATGCGCATGAACGGCTATTACCCGGTAATGCTTCAGCTTCGCGGCGAACGCTGCGTCATCATAGGCGGCGGACGGATTGCCGAGCGCAAGGCGATAGGCCTCATGGAGGCGGGAGCGGATACCGTCATTCTTGTCAGTCCGCGGATTACCGCCCGGCTGCAGGAGCTTGTCGCTTGCGGATCTCTTCAGTGGAATTGCCGGACCTATGAGCCGGAAGATGCGACTGATGCCCGCCTGCTGTTTGCCGCTACGGATGATTCCGGACTTAACCGACGGATCGCGGACGACGGCAGGCGGGCCGGAGCTTTGGTTAACACGGTTGATGGGGACGAAGGAAGAGGGTTTCTGAATCCTTCGGTCATACGCCGCGGGGATCTGCTGATTGCCGTCTCTGCAACTGGCGCAAGCCCGGCTCTCTCTTCAAGGATTAAGCGGGAGCTGGAACGGCAATACGGCGAAGAATACGGATATAGCGTGGAGCAGCTCAGGCGGCTGCGCGATTACGTGAAGGCTGATGTCTCTGAGCCTGGCGAGAGGGAAACGCTTCTAAGGCTTGCCGCCGAAGAGGTGCCGCTCGGGGATCATGCGGACATGGAGCCGAAAGCTTGGGTAGAACGACTTCGGGCGAAGAGGCCCTTGGATTGACGACGGGAGGAAGACAATAATGGGAGCTCATGAGAATGGACCGCGTACAATCGTGGTAGGGACACGCCAGAGCGCGCTTGCGTTGACGCAGACGGGTCAAGTCATTGACGAGTTGAAGCGAATCAGCGAGAAACACGGATTTGATTACCATTTTGAAATTCGGAAAATTGTGACGAAGGGTGACCGCATTCTGGATGTCACGTTGTCCAAGGTTGGCGGAAAAGGCTTGTTTGTAAAAGAAATCGAGCAGGCCCTTCTTGACGGCGAGATCGACATGGCTGTCCACAGCATGAAGGATATGCCTTATGAGCTGCCGGAAGGACTGATGAACGGCGCAACTCCGAGACGGGTTGATCCCCGCGATTGCCTGATTATGAAGCAGGGGAGCTCGCTTGATGATCTGCCGGCCGGCGCGCGAGTCGGAACAAGCAGTCTGCGCCGCTCCAGCCAGCTTAAAAATATACGCCCGGATCTTGAGCTTGATTCCATCCGCGGCAATATCGATTCGAGGATCCGGAAGCTGGAGACGGAAGGCTTTGACGCGGTTGTACTGGCCGCGGCCGGTCTTACCCGCATGGGCTGGGAGGACCGGATCTCGGCGTTTATCCCCGTTGATCTGTCGATCCCGGCGGTTGGACAAGGAGCGCTTGGCATCGAGTGCCGTACGGCGGATGCCGGGGTGCGCGAGCTGCTCGATTTGCTGAATGATACCGAAACCTCGCTGTCCGTCCGCGCGGAGAGAAGCTTCCTGGGCGCGCTAAACGGCGGCTGCCAGGTTCCGATCGGCGCTTTTGCCGTGGTGCACAAGAAGTCCGGGGAAGAGAGCTTCGACAACGCCGAGCTTGAGCTGACCGGCATGGTTGGCTCTCCTGACGGAGAAGTGATGCTGAAGGAAATCCGGAAGGGAACCGATCCGGAGCAGCTGGGCCGCGATGTTGCGGCGGCATTGAAGGCAAGAGGCGCGGATCGCATTTTGGCGGAATTCGGGGGATAACGCGATGAATAAAGGAGTTGTCTATCTCGTTGGCGCCGGACCGGGAGATCCAAAGCTTATTACGGTCCGCGGACTGGAATGTCTGAAACGAAGCGACGTTGTTGTTTATGACCGCCTGGCGAGCCCAAGGCTGCTTAGATATATGAAGGAAGGTGCCCGTAAAATTTACGTCGGCAAACTTCCTGACCGCCATACGATGAAGCAGGAAGAGATTAACCAGCTGCTTGTCGATCTGGCTTTGGAAGGGCATACGGTCACAAGGCTGAAAGGCGGGGATCCCACGATCTTCGGCCGTGTAGGCGAGGAAGCGGAATTGCTGCAGGAGAATGGCGTATCGTTCGAGATTGTTCCGGGCATTACGTCGGCAATCGCGGTACCCGCTTATGCCGGTATTCCGGTGACTCACCGGGACCTGGCTTCTTCCTTGTCCATTGTTACGGGGCATGAGAGTCCGGAGAAACTCGACCGCTCCATCCATTGGGACAAGGTGACCAATGCAACGGGTACCCTTATTTTCTTGATGGGTGTAGCCAAGATCGGTTATATCGCCGAGCAGCTTATCCGCCACGGCAAGCCGGGAACAACGCCGGTTGCCCTTATACGCTGGGGGACCCGCGTGGAGCAGCAGACGATTGTCGGCACGCTGGAGTCGATTGAACGGATCGTGAAAGAGGCGAACTTCCAGCCGCCGGCGGTTATTGTTGTCGGCGATGTGGTTCTCCAGCGGGACAAGCTGAAATGGTACGAGCAAAAGCCGCTCTTTGGGGTGCGTGTGCTTGTCACGCGGGCCAGGGCACAGGCCAGCGACTTGGCTGACCGGATTGAAGAGCTTGGCGGCGAGCCTTGCGAACTACCGGTGATTGAGACGCGCGAGCCCCGGGAGGAGGCTGCTGCCGAAGCGATCCGTACCGCTCTTGCGGATGCGGAGTCGTATAATTGGATCATGTTTACGAGCGTGAACGGGGTAGAGTACTTCTTCAACTGGCTGGATCGCTTTAACGTGGATATCCGGCGCTTCCATGCCGCCCGTATTGCGGCGGTTGGTCCACGGACCGCGGAAGCTCTGCGCAAGCGTGGCTTGATTGCGGATCAGCTGCCGGCCAAGTTTCAGGCGGAAGGATTGCTCGAACAGCTGGAAGGCCAGCTGAAGCCGGGAGAGAAGGTTCTTCTCCCGCGTGGCGATCTCGCGCGCGAGATTTTGCCGCTTGAGTTGAAGGCTAAGGGTCTTGTCCCAATTGAGTTGGATGTTTACGAGACGGTGATTGCGGATTCGCAGGATGAGCAGGCGTTTGAATGGATCCGCAACCGGGAAATTCACGCGATTACGTTCACCAGCTCCTCGACGGTAACGAATCTGCTTGAGGTGCTTCGCAGGAACGGATTCGAAGATCCGGTCGCGCGGCTGACCGGCATCGATGTGGCCAGCATTGGCCCCGTGACTTCGAAGACGGCCTCCGAAGCCGGACTTTCCGTTACCATTGAACCGGAAGATGCTACAATCGAAGCACTGGTTGAAGCATTGGTTCAGCATCAAATCACCAAACGTTTGAAGGCTGATCCGTCTTAATTACCGGCAATTATCGCATACCCATCGCTAGCAGGATTAGAGGAGGAATTTGAAATGGCATTTCCCATTGTGAGACACCGCAGATTGCGTCAATCGGCCGCTATGCGCAATATCGTACGCGAAACCGTACTGACGGCAAATGATTTTATATATCCGATCTATGTGAAATACGGGACGAACATAAAAGAAGAGATTAGCTCGATGCCCGGCGTATACCGCTTCTCCCTTGATCTTCTGGAAGCGGAGATCCGCGAGATTACTTCCCTTGGCATTCAAGCGATTATGCTCTTTGGTCTGCCTGACCATAAGGATGCTGAAGGTACTTCGGCCTATGATCCTAATGGAATCGTTCAGGAAGCTACGCGCCTGATCAAGAAATGGGCGCCTGAGCTGATCGTTATGGCGGATACTTGTCTCTGCCAGTTTACCGATCACGGACATTGCGGCATGGTGCATTTGGATGAAGCTACGGGAACGGCGGTTGTGGATAACGATCCTTCATTGTCGCTGCTGGTTCGCACGGCCGTTTCCCAGGCGGAAGCGGGTGCGGACGTGATTGCTCCATCGAACATGATGGACGGTTTTGTATCGGCTATCCGCGAAGGACTGGATGAAGCGGGCTTCAGCCATGTTCCGATTTTGTCGTATTCGGTTAAATATGCTTCCGCCTTCTACGGTCCTTTCCGGGATGCAGCGAAGTCCGCGCCGCAGTTCGGCGACCGCAAGACGTATCAGATGGACCCGGCTAATGCCCGCGAAGCTTTGCGCGAAGCGGATTCCGACGTATTCGAAGGCGCGGATATGCTCATGGTCAAGCCTGCCCTTTCTTACCTTGATATCGTTCGCCAGCTTCGCGACAGCTTTGATCTGCCGATCGTTGCTTACAACGTAAGCGGTGAGTATGCCATGGTGAAAGCCGCTGCGGCCAACGGCTGGATTGACGAAAAGGCGATTGTGCTTGAGAAGCTGATCAGCATGAAGCGCGCCGGCGCGGATTTGATCATTACTTACCATGCGAAGGATGCTTCGCGCTGGCTGAGAGGAGAATAACGAAGGATGAGCAGATCGATTGGCAACAGACGCGATGACCGTTCGAGAGAGGCTTTTGCCCGTGCGAAGCAAGTGCTTCCCGGAGGCGTGAACAGCCCGGTGCGTGCATTCAAATCCGTAGGTCTTAACCCGGTTTATATGGATCACGGAAAAGGCAGCCGCGTATATGATATCGATGGCAACAGCTACATTGATTATGTGGGATCCTGGGGACCGCTCATCATGGGGCATGCCCATCCCGAAGTGATCGAAGCGATTAAGAAAACCGCGGAAAAAGGAACAAGCTTTGGCGCGCCAACCGAGCTGGAAACTCTGATGGCCGAGCTGGTCGTTGAACGCGTTCCGTCCGTAGATATCGTCCG
Organism: Paenibacillus glycanilyticus; assembly: GCF_051200795.1. Lineage (NCBI taxonomy): Bacteria > Bacillati > Bacillota > Bacilli > Caryophanales > Paenibacillaceae > Paenibacillus > Paenibacillus glycanilyticus. The sequence goes on along the minus strand of NZ_CP195155.1, from coordinate 4,801,798 downwards.
TATGGTTAACTCCGGTACGGAAGCGACGATGAGTGCGCTGCGTCTTGCGCGCGGTTATACGAAGCGCAGCAAAATTTTGAAATTTGAAGGCTCCTATCACGGGCATGCCGACAGCCTGCTTATCAAAGCCGGCTCAGGCGTAGCCACGCTTGGCCTTCCGGACAGCCCCGGCGTTCCCGAAGGCGTGGCCTCCCAAACGATAACCGTTCCATATAACGATCTGGAATCGGCTAAGCTGGCCTTCGAAAAATTCGGCGAAGAGATCGCCTGCATTATCGTCGAGCCCGTAGCGGGCAATATGGGAGTTGTCCCGCCGCTGCCGGGCTTCCTGCAGGGGCTCCGCGAGTTGACTGAGCAATACGGCAGCCTGCTCATCTTTGACGAAGTTATGACCGGCTTCCGCGTCAATTACAGCTGCGCGCAAGGTCTGTACGGCGTTACGCCGGACTTGACCTGCTTCGGCAAAGTGATCGGCGGCGGTCTGCCAGTCGGCGCTTACGGCGGCAAACGCGAGATCATGGAAATGATCGCGCCAAGCGGTCCGATCTATCAAGCCGGCACCTTGTCCGGCAACCCGCTTGCAATGGCAGCCGGCTATACAACGTTGAAGCTGTTAACGAAAGAAACTTACGAGCTGCTCGAGCGTCAAGCCGTCCGTCTGCAGCTCGGCTTTGAGAAAAATGCCGCCAAGCATGGCATTGCAACAACGATTAACCGGGTTGGTTCGATGGTATGTCCGTTCTTCACCGAGACGCATGTCATTAACTTCGAGACCGCCAAGACGTCTAATCTTGAACAATTCAAAGCTTACTTCTCTGCGATGCTTGATCTGGGCGTAAGTATTGCTCCTTCGCAGTTTGAAGGCATGTTTGTATCCGCCGTCCATTCGGACGAGGATATCGATGCAACGATTGCCGTCCATGACCAGGCGCTTGCAAGCTTATAAAATGTAGAACAGGAAGGTTCGATATCCATGCATAAACGTCCTTATCGACGCGAGGGGCAATGGCTGTCGCTTCTGCCGGCGGATTTGACCGGGCAGACGACAGGCAAGGATTCGGCTTCCGGGCAGCTAACGGAGCAGCTTTCCATTCCGGAGGCCGGCAGTCATCCGCATCTTGTGCGGCAATGGCTGCTGGCCTGTTCTTTATTTCCGGCAAAATGGATTAACCGTCTGTTCTCGGTTGGCGGTATCGGTTGGGAGGGAGAGAAGATTCGCCTCCTAGCTTTCCCGCCGGTAGACCCCGTCTCGGATCCGTTATACCGCAAAGCAAAGAGCAGCGGCTATTCCTCTCTAGCACAGGCAGCGGAGGTCCTCTACGAGGATGACTTCTGCCTTGTCCTTAACAAGCCAGCGGGTATGCCGGTTCACGAATCTCATGCCGGTCAGACCGGTACACTGGATGAAGCGGCGGCGAGATGGCTGCTGGAGCAAGGGGATCCGCTTCCCGTCCGGCATATTCATCGTCTGGATGACGATACATCCGGTCCGGTGCTGTATTCGAAGAATGATCTAGCCCAATGGGTGCTGGATGAAGCCATGCGCGAGAAACGGATTGACCGGCGTTATCTTGCCGTCGTCCAAGGAAAGGTGAAAAAGCCGTCCGGCACGATTAACGCTCCGATCGGCAAAGACCGTCATCATTCTTCAAGGCGACGCGTAACGCCCGGCGGCGATCCGGCTATTACCCACTATGAAACCATTCGCGCTTTTTCGGATGCTACTCTTGTCCGTTTGCGTCTGGAAACCGGCAGAACCCATCAAATTCGCGTGCATATGAGCCATCTTGGCCATCCCTTGCTTGGCGACAAGCTGTACGGCGGGGATACGAGACTGCTGCAGCATCAGGCGCTCCATGGCGAACGGCTGCTTTTTCCTCATCCATGGACGGGTGATTTCGTAGAAGCGGCCGCAGCGGAGCCCGAATGGCTTGCGAATCTTCTTGACAAGCTGGGCAGACGGACAAATTGATAGTCATGCGCCTTATTTCCGCGCCATATAGATAGTAGTGAATGTAACTTTAGCCCAAGCTTTAGGCATTTGCTTTTCATTTATGGTATTGGGAGGGAGGATATCGCGTGACAGATCAATCCAAAGGCTTGCGATTTGATTTGTATGAGCGTATTCATTTGCCGGATGAGGTAGCGGCGATTGACGAACTGGAGGAAATTGAGCTAACCCCGCGTATTCAGGTGATTGAGCAGGGTGATCATGCGGTGCTGAAAGGGCAGCTGCTCTTAAACGGCGTGTATCGCGGCCAATCGGACGGAGGAAGCCTGCAGACGCTGGAGCACTGGATTCCGGTCGAAATTACGCTGCCGCTCAACCGGGTATCTCGGCTTGACGACATTTCGGTAGAAATCGATAATTTTGACGTAGATTTATTGTCCGCGCGGACGCTTAACGTGACCGGCGTGTTATCGCTTAGAGGTATACTCGTTGAACCGCTTCCCGATGCGGAAGAGGCATGGCGGGAGGAGCCGATAACGGTCGTTCATGAGCGCGAGGCTTCGAATGAGGAATCCGATTTCGAGGCAGAGGCGCAATTGGACATTGAGGCCCAGCCTCAGGAAACGTGGCAGTCCGTGACGCAGCAGCCTTATTTTACGGGCTATGCAGGCCAGCTTCCTGGAACGCAAAGAGCTCAGGAAGAAGAGTTCGAGGAAGAAGAGGAAGAAGAAAGCTTCGAGGCATTCGAGGAAGAGGAGCAGGAAGAAGGGATAGACGAAGCCGAAGAAGCGGATGCTACCGTCACGATTTCGGCTTCGCCGAGGGACAGCGGCTGGTCTGCTTCGCAGTGGTTCCAATCGAGCCAGCCGGCCAATCAGCCTGGAACCCAGCCTGAGGCGCAGTCCTATCAACCTCCAAATCAACAAAATGCTGCTTCGTTCTATCAGCCAACCGTTCCTCCTCAGGCGCCTCCGCCTTCGCAGAGGGAGAATACTTACGAGTTCGAGCAGGAAAGCGAAGAGGAATGGCAGGAGGAGTCCTTTGCCGAACAAGCGGATGAGCCTAACGAGGAGGCATTTGCTTCCTTCGGCGGAGACTCGGCAGGCGAAGCGGAATGGCAGGCGCAGCCGGAGGCTCCCCGCATGCCGGACAACGAGAAGCAGGAGATTCGGATAGGGGTCGGCAGCAAGCAGCCGGAAAACAATCCGGAGCAAGCGCCCAATGTTGGTCTGATGACGCTGCTTCAAACGAGCAAGCGCGAGCAGGCTGCGCGACAGGCGGCGGAAGAGGTTGCAGCCAAGCAAGCCGAGCAGGCTAAAACCCGCTCATCCGGCGACGATATCGAGTGGAAGACCTTATTCCTCGGCAAACAGTCGGAGGAGAACGAATTCCGCAAAATCCGTGTCTGCATCGTCCAAAGAGACGAGACGCTGGAGTCGATTGCGGTCAGATACAGCCTCAATCCTCGCGAGATTTTGCTGTATAACGGCTTGAACGAATCTTCCGTCGCGGAAGGCCAGCTTCTCTATATTCCCTAACTAAAAAAGCTCCTCCGTCAGCCTTTCTCTGGGCTGACGGAGGAGCTTTTATTACATCGTCTTGAACAGCGGGTTCAACATGGTCATGCAGAAGTTGTCCGCAATCTGTTCGATCGAATAACCCAGTACCTTCGAATAATAGATAAGAGATTCGGGAGCCATGGCACTGATCAGCATATGGGCCGTAAATTCGGGAACAAGTGCTATAATTTCGTCTTTGCGCTGCGCTTCTTGAAGGAGAGATAGAAACAGATTATTTAGCTTCCGGTAGTTTGGACTTTCATAGAAGTCCAGGTCATCCGGCTTGCAGGTTTTACTCACCTTAATGACATTCAGCCATTCCAGCTGGTCGTTCGAGAATACGATTAGACGCCGGAGAACGACTGTCAATCTGTCCAGTACAGGCTTATCCGCCAATGGCTCGAGCAGCCGGCGGAATTCCTCCATCAGATCCTCGAAGGTGTCATTCATCAGGTCCATGCATAAGTCGGATTTATTCGCATAACGCCTGTACAGCGTGCCTTGTCCAATTTGAATGGATTTAGCAATCTGGTGCATGCTGACGGCTTCAACGCCGTGTTCGGCAAAAAGGGACCTTGCGGCTTGCAGAATCATCTTGCTAACCTCTTGCGAGTCCTTCTTTTTATCGGTCATGCGCGCACCCTCCATTTCATGAAAAATAAATAAAGCATGATTGTATTGACAAAGCGGACAATTGTCCGTTATCATACGTTAGCGGACAATTGTCCGAAGTCGTCTTGCGCCTAACTCATTTTACTGCTGGATAGTAAAGAGGTCAAGGCGTCAGCGGATTTGCAATAGAGAGAAAGTAACTTGCCGCCGAGCAAGAATTACTTCAATATGTTTTAGGAGGAGAGAGGAATTTATGACTGAAGCAACAAACAACAGCTCCATGTCTATCAAATCCATAATGGTACCGCTACTTGCGATCATTGTGGGGATGTTCATGGTCATTCTCGACGGCACGGCGATGAACGTAGCGATCCCTAAGCTTCGCGAAGATTTCGGGGGAGCAAGCCTGTCGCTTATTCAATGGACGGTTACGGGGTATGCGCTGGCGCAGGCTGCCGTTATTCCGCTTGCCGGATGGTTATCCGACCGTTTCGGCGCGAAGCAAATCTATTTGACTTCGATCGTTCTGTTTACGATTGGCTCCGCGCTTTGCGCATTTGCGACAACGGCTGAACAATTGATTATTTTCCGTATTATTCAAGGTCTAGGCGGCGGCATGGTTGCCCCGATTGCGATGGCCTTTACTTACCGTTTAAGCCCTCCGGGCAAACAAGGCGCCGTGATGGGCATGATCGGTATTCCGATGCTTCTCGCGCCTGCTCTTGGACCTGTGCTTGCGGGCTGGCTGGTCGACTACGTAACCTGGCACTGGATCTTTATTATTAATATCCCCGTAGGCGTTGTGGCGGTTTTCCTTGGTCTTCGCACCTTGCCGGCTTTGGCCCGCCAAACGGTACCTCAGCTTGACGTGCTTGGCATGATTTTTGCTCCGCTGGCTTTCGCCGGTCTTGCTTACGGCGTGAGCGAGGGCGGTACGGACTGGGGCTCCGCGAAAACGTTGACCGGTCTTATCGTAGGCGGTGTCTCGCTTATCATCTTTATTATCGTGGAATTGAACCGCAAACAGCCGCTTCTTGAGCTTCGCGTGTTCAAATCGGCGGATTTCTCCAAAGGGATTGTCGTTCAATGGGTATCCCAGATCGCCCTCTTTGGCACCTTGTTCCTGTTCCCGCTGTTCCTGCAGACGGCCAAAGGCTACTCTGCGCTCGATACCGGCTTGATCCTGCTTCCGCAGGCTTTGGCCGCAGCGGTCTTTATGCCGATTGGCGGCAAGCTGTTTGACAAGATCGGCGCCCGTCCGCTAGTCATGAGCGGTCTGGCAATCGTAACGATTGGCGCGTTCCTCTTGTCGAACATCTCGTCCGACGCAACGGTAGGCTCGTATATCTTGCCGCTTATTCTGCTTGGAGCGGGTATGGGTCTTTCGATGATGCCGCTGAATACGCATATTATCCAATCGGCTCCTCCCGAGCTGGTCAGCCGCGTAACTTCCCTTACGAACGCAGCCCAGCAGGTTATGACATCCTTTGCGGTAGCTGGACTTGCAACGATTCTGGCAAGACGCACCGAGCATTACATGGCTTCCGAAATGGCGGCTGGGGGAATTACGAATCCTGCCGATATCACGCCAGTGATTGCTTCCCATGTGGCGGCTTCCTCTTACGGGGATACGTTCCTAATTCTGACGATTATCGGCGTCGTTGGCACGCTGATCGGGTTCCTGCTCTCGAAGCCGAAGCGCGCGGAAGGCGCAAGCACGGAAAAAGCAGAAATGCCAATGATGATGGGCCACTAATTAGGCGTAGACGCAAGTTGACTTTCGGGGGCATCTTGGATAAAATATGCTATATCTGATTTTTTTCAACATATATTGACGTTGAAGGGGAAGAGTAAGCAGCCAAGCCTTCAGAGAGCGGGACTGTAACGCTGAAAGGTACCGTAGGAATTTACTGCTTCGCTTGTCGCCCCGGAGTTGCTTGAATGAAGCGGGTTCATCCGTTATTTCAAGCCGGCCGCAGCCGTTATCTGTTTGAGTGCCGCGCTTGCTTTGTCTGAGGTGCGGAACAAAGGTGGTACCACGGAAGATAACCTTTCGTCCTTTGCTATAAGGGCGGAAGGTTTTTTTGTATTTCTATCCATGCAATGACAGGAATGGCAATGCTTGCGAAGTAAAATTTTGGTTTATGCTTGCGAAGCATGAATCACCACGGTTGATAAACAACCTAGATTGGCAATTCATTTGGTTTATGCTTTCGAAGCATGAATCACCACAAACGGTTGATAAACAACCTAGTTTGGCAATTCATTTTAGGAGGATGTAAAGATGTCAGACAAGACAACAATGCCGACGACTTACGATCCGAAGGCAGCCGAGCAGAAGTGGTACGACTTCTGGCAGCAGGGTCAATTTTTCAAGGCGGGCCAGCGCCCGGAAGCAAAGCCTTTTACGATCGTAATCCCGCCGCCAAACGTTACGGGGATGCTTCATATCGGGCATGCGCTCGATTTCACCCTTCAAGATATCATTATCCGCACCAAACGGATGCAGGGCTTTGACACGCTGTGGCTGCCTGGCACCGACCATGCGGGCATTGCTACCCAAACCAAGGTAGAACAGAAGCTGCGCGAACAGGGGCTGAGCCGTTACGACCTTGGCCGCGAGAAGTTCCTGGAGCAGGTGTGGGACTGGAAAGAGCTATACGCGAACACCATTCGCGAGCAATGGGGCAAAATGGGACTGTCTCTGGATTATTCCCGCGAACGTTTTACATTGGACGAGGGTTTGTCCAAAGCGGTACGCGAAGTATTCGTCCGTTTGCATGAGAAGGGCCTTATCTACCGCGGCAAAAAGATTATTAACTGGGACCCGGCAGCGCGTACGGCTTTGTCCGATATTGAAGTAGAGTACAAAGAGCTGAACGGCCATCTGTACCATCTCCAATATCCGCTCAAGAACGGCAGCGGTTATATTACCGTTGCAACAACGCGTCCGGAGACGATGCTTGGCGATACGGCCGTAGCGGTCCATCCGGAAGACGAGCGTTACAAGCATCTGATTGGCCAGATGCTCGTACTGCCGGTAGTTGGCCGCGAGATTCCGATTATTGCCGATGATTACGTGGAGAAGGATTTTGGATCCGGCGCTGTAAAAATTACGCCTGCGCATGACCCGAACGACTTCGAGGTTGGCCTGCGCCATGACCTGCCGCAAATCATCGTCATGGATGAGACAGGCACGATGAACGAGCATGCGGGTCCTTATCAAGGTCTCGACCGTGCGGAATGCCGCAAGAAGCTGGTGAAGGATCTGCAGGAGCAAGGCGTTTGCATCCGCATCGAGGACCATGTGCATCAGGTTGGCCACAGCGAGCGCAGCGGCGCGGTTGTTGAGCCGTATTTGTCGACGCAATGGTTCGTTGCGATGAAGCCGCTGGCTGAACGCGCGATCGAAGCGCAAAAATCCGGCAATGGCGTTAACTTTGTACCGGATCGCTTCGAGAAAATTTATTTGAACTGGATTGAAAATGTCCGCGACTGGTGTATTTCCCGCCAACTGTGGTGGGGCCACCGTATTCCGGCATGGTACTGCGAATCCTGCGGCGAGATGCATGTTGCCCGCGAGGACGTAACGGCCTGCGCGGCTTGCGGCAGCACATCGCTTCGTCAGGACGAAGACGTTCTGGATACCTGGTTCAGCTCCGGGCTCTGGCCGTTCTCCACGCTCGGCTGGCCGGAAGAAACGGAAGACTTCAAACGTTACTACCCGACGGATGTTCTTGTAACGGGCTACGACATCGTTTATTTCTGGGTTGCGCGCATGATCTTTACGGCGCTTGAGTTCACGGATCAAATCCCGTTCAAGGACGTACTGATGCATGGTCTCGTTCGCGACGCGGAAGGACGCAAAATGTCCAAATCGCTTGGCAACGGCGTTGACCCGCTTGACGTCATCGAGAACTACGGTGCCGATGCGATGCGTTACATGATCTCGACGGGCAGCACGCCGGGTCAGGATCTGCGCTTCCGGATCGAGAAGGTCGAGCAGGCCCGCAACTTTGCGAATAAGATTTGGAACGCCTCCCGTTTCGCTCTGATGAACCTTGAAGGCTTTACGGCTTCCGACATCGATATCAAGAGCAATCTCGGTACGGCTGAGCGCTGGATTCTGCATCGCCTGAACGAAACGGTGCGCGAAGCGACCCGTTTGATCGACAGCTACGAGTTCGGCGAAACCGGCCGCATTTTGTACAACTTCATCTGGGATGATCTGTGCGACTGGTACATCGAATTCGCCAAGCTTAACCTGTACGGCACGGATGAGCAGGCAAAACGCGCGACGCAGTCGGTTCTGGCTTATGTGCTTGACCGTACGCAGCGTCTGATTCATCCGTTTATGCCTTATATCAGCGAAGAAATCTGGCAGCATCTGCCGCATGAAGGCGAATCGATTACCGTTGCCGCTTGGCCGGTATACGACGAGGCTCTTGAAGCGCCTGAAGCGGTAAAAGAGATGGAGCTTCTCATGGATATCATCCGCGCGGTTCGTAACGTTCGCGCGGAAGTGAATGTACCGATGAGCAAGAAGGTTGAACTGATGATCAAGCCTTCCGGTGAAGCCGAGGCTGCGATTGTCAGCCGCAACGAGGAATTTATCAGACGTTTCTGCGGCACTTCGTCGTTTGAGACCGGTCTTGGTCTGGCCGCTCCGGATAAAGCAATGACAGCAATCGTAACCGGCGCGGAGCTTTACCTGCCACTTGCGGGCTTGATTGATATCTCGCAGGAGATCGCCCGTCTCGAGAAAGAGCTGGCAACGCTGAGCTCCGAAGTAGAGCGCGTGGAGAAAAAGCTTAGTAACGAAGGTTTCGTTGCGAAGGCACCGGCTAAAGTCATTGAAGAAGAACGCGCCAAAATGGCAGACTACGCAAGCAAACGCGATAAGGTTCTTGCGCGCATCGAAGAGCTGCGCAGCTAATGATCTGATGGAAGAAGGACGTTTACATGATCGAAAACGGAACAGAAACGGAACGAAGCGGCATGCTTCGTTCCTATAAGGAAGCGGTCGATTGGATCAACGGGCTTATTCCGTTCGGAATCCGCCCGGGTCTTGACCGTATCGAGCAGCTGCTGGAGAGACTGAATAACCCTCACCGCAGGCTCAAATTCATTCATATTGCCGGTACGAACGGCAAAGGTTCAACCTGCGCGTACTTAACAAGCGTATTGATGAAATGCGGATATGACGTAGGGACGTTTACTTCGCCTTACATTACGAAATTCACAAACCGGTTCCAATATAACGGCCAGGACATTGAAGAAGAGACTCTCCTTCGTCTAGCCAATGTGCTTAAGCCGCATGTAGAGGAATTAGCGGAGACGGAGTTCGGCTCGCCTACGATGTTCGAAGTATCTACTGCTCTTGCCATTCTGTTCTATGCGACCGTTACTTATCCGGATTACGTCGTTTGGGAAACAGGGCTCGGCGGAAGAATGGACGTGACGAATATCGTTACGCCTATCATCTCCGTCATTACGAATGTCGGCCATGACCATATGGACCGGCTTGGCAACACGCTTGAGGCCGTAGCCTCCGAGAAGGCCGGCATTATTAAAGCCGGAGTTCCGGTAGTTAGCGCAGTGGATCAGCCTGAAGTTGTTGAGGTTGTGAAGCGGACGGCAGCGGAGAAGAAGAGTACGCTGTATCTGTTAGGCGAACAGTTCAACATCAAGGAGCTGTCCAGCGAAGAGGATGAGCAAACCTTCCGTTTCGAAGGCATGTTCCGTTCGATTGAACCGCTCACGATTACGCTTAATGGCGCGCATCAGCGGACGAATGCTGCCGTTGCGGTCATGACGCTTGAAGTGCTTCGTCAATATTACGCATTGATCGTAGAAGACGACGCTCTCGCAGACGGGCTGCGCGAGGCGAAATGGCCGGGACGTCTCGAGATGGTATCCCGTTCGCCCCGCATTCTGATTGACGGAGCGCATAATCCGGAAGGCGCTGAATCGCTTGTGCAGGCGCTTCGCTCGACTTACCGGTATGACCGTCTTCACGTCATGATGGCGATGGTAGAGAATAAGAATCATCGGGATGTTCTAAAGCATATACTACCAATAGTGGATACGCTTATCGTGACCGAGCCTGATTTCCGCAGCAAGTTTGATGCGGAGCTTCTAGCCGATCTTGTCCGCGATGTGAAGCCCGCGGAGTCTTCCTTTGAGCTTATCGTGGAGAAGGATTGGCGCGAAGGCCTCCGCAAATTGCAACAATTGACCGGGGAAACAGACCTTGGGGTTGTGACTGGTACGCTTTATTTGATAGGTGACGTTCGCTCCCGCATATTGTACAACTCGGATTCTGAAAAAGGTTGGTGAACCGTCTTTGAATACGGCAGAACATGTTCATTTCATCGGAATCGGCGGTTACGGCATGAGCGCAATCGCCCGCGTTATGCTAGAAATGGGATATAAAATTACCGGTTCCGATGTAGCCCGTCAGGAATTGACGGAGAAGCTTGCGGCGAAAGGCGCGCAAATCTATATCGGCCATGAGGCGGAGCATGTCAAAGGCGCCGATCTTGTCGTTTATTCGACGGCGCTCTCGAAAGACAATGTCGAGCGGGTGGCAGCGGAAGAGCTGAATATTCCGGTGCTGCACCGTGCGCAAATGCTTGCGCGGCTCATGAATGCCGGCAAAGGCGTAGCCGTAGCCGGAGCGCATGGGAAGACGACTACTTCCTCCATGATTGCGCTTGTTATGGAAAAATGCGATGCGGATCCAACTTATATTATCGGCGGCGAGATCGTCAATGTGGGAACGAACGCAAAAGCCGGCAAAGGCGAATACGTCGTTGCGGAAGCGGATGAAAGCGACGGTTCATTCTTGCAGTATCACCCAAGCATTGCTATTGTAACGAATATTGAGCCTGACCATCTGGAGAACTACGACGGTGATTTCGGCAAGCTGAAAGCGGCGTACGTCAAATTCCTGTCCCAGGTGAAGGCAGACGGCAAGGCGATTGTATGCGCGGACGACGAGACGATCACCGAGCTGCTTCCGAAGCTTGATGCGGACACAGCCTCGAAGCTGATTACTTACGGCATCGACGGCGATGCCGAGTATAAAGCGGAAAATATCAGCCTTGGCGACCGCAAGGTATCGTTTGAAATGACGCATCGCGGTTCGACGCTTGGCACCCTCGAATTGTCCGTTCCGGGCCGCCACAATGTGTACAACGCGATGGCAACGGTCATTACCTGCCTGGAAGCAGGGCTGTCATTTGATAAGATTGCGGAAGCCATTCACGAATTTATCGGAGCGAAACGCCGGTTCCAGGTGCTTGGCGAAGTGAATGACATTCTGGTCATTGACGATTACGCGCATCATCCGACGGAGATTCAGGCAACGATAAGCGCAGCAAAAGCAACGGGTAAGCGTATTATTGCGGTATTCCAGCCTCAGCGCTACACGCGCACCTTCTTCCTGCTGGAGCAGTTCAGCCGGGCATTCCCGGAGGCGGATGAGGTAATCATTACGGATATCTATTCGCCGGCTGGCGAGCAGCAGATTGAAGGGGTTCATTCCCGGAAGCTGGTTGAGATGATCAAGACAAACAGCAATGCGAACACGTCTTATATCCCGACGAAAGAAGAGGTGCTGGAGCATTTGACCGCCAAGGTTGCTCCGGGCGATCTTGTTATTACGATGGGTGCAGGCGACATTTGGAAAACGGCGGATGCGCTTGCGAAGACGCTGAAAGCAAAAGCATAAACCATAAATCAAGCATGGCGAAGAACGCCCTGAAAGCCTCAAACGAGGTTTTTCAGGGCGTTTTTTTAGTGAGCGAGTCAGGCAAATCTATCATAATTCTCTATCGAATCTCATAGAGTAGCAGTAGAAGAACGGGACAAGGAGAGAATGACATGAACAAGAATAACCGGATCACTTACCGATTTGACCGTACCGGCCAGAGTGTTGAAGACAAAGGCCGCAATGAAATCAGCGCTAAGCCTCAGCAAGCCCCGGAACGGGAGCAGGGCAAGCCTTCGAATATTGTGCCTCTCTATGCCAAAACCGAATATGAGACTGCGGAAAGCCCGTTTAGTCCCTGGATGAGTCCGTTCCAAGAGGATGTCAGCGCGCTTGAGGATCTGATTCGCGAGACGGATCCAAAACCGGCTCCAGCAGCGGAGAAGATGCAGGCAGCTCCCGCCGCTCTACCGGTAACAAAGCCAAAGCTTGTTCAAGACTCGGCCGTTCTTGACTCTCAGCCAGAGCCTGGACAGATAGCCAAGCAGCCGCAGCGCCCCGCGCAGTGGCATCCCCGTCAAAAGGCGCAACCCGCGGCAGAGTCAATCCTGCAGTCCGCTTCAAAGTCCGCACCACCAAAGTCCGTACAGCCTGAGATGCATGCCGTGCCTATGCAACAGGAATCCGATCCTTGGGGCGAGCTTCAGCATTATCCGGAGCTGGACGTGGACCTGAACCTGAATAACAATGGACAGAAGGCAAATCGCTGGTCCGGTCCCGTTCATAATTATTCCGCGCCTCCATCCTGGATCAAAGTGTTTCTATCGGTAGCCGGAGCGCTGGCAACGGGTGCGTTGTTCGGCTACTTGCTGCTCTCCCTGTTTACGAATACGCCGGATCAATCCGATTCCAATAATAAGCTGGCCAATCCCGTTAACGGATCCGTAACGAATCCTAGCGCGTCGCCAAGCGGGGGTAAAACGAATACGAATGGCGGCACGTCCAGTCCTTCGACTGGTCAGACGGCGGGCCGGGTGAAGCTGGACATACCGCTTCAGTCGTATCAGCTGCTTCAATACGGGGTATTCAGCAACACGGAAGGCAGAGACGCTGCCATTAAGGAACTGTCGGATAAAGGGCTGGCTGCTGCCGGTCTGCAAACGGCTAACGACTACCGGGTATATGCCGGAATGGCGATAGACCGTGATCGGGCGCTTGCCCTCAGCAATGATCTTGGCGAAGATGTTCCCGTCTATATCAAGCAGATCGACATTCAAGTGCCCGAGCAGTTCCCGTTTGCGGGAGACGCTAAATCGGCAGCGGCATTTATGAACAATACAATCGGTCTGATCGGCATGCTAGATGAACTGGCCTTAACGCAGCTGGAGCAGCCAAGCTTGTCGCCGCTTAGCTCCGCCGCTGCCGAATCCTGGAAAACGGAGTATCAGAAGTGGACGGGAAGCGTAAAAGCGATGCAGGCAGGCGTAACGGATGAGTCCGGAAAAGCATTTCTCATAAAATTAATTCAATCTATGAATACAGCGGCCAAATCGCTAGAGGAATACGATAAAAAGCCGTCGCAATCGCATTTGTGGGCTGTCCAGGACGCGCTGATGGACGCGGTCGCAACGCAAAAACAATGGTATGAATCGATCAACGCATTGTAAACGAAATCGAACCTAAGTATAATAGGGAGCAGGTGTCAATAAATGGCGAGAGGCGTTGAATAATGAAGAAAAACGGCTGGATTTTATTGCTTTTCCTCGTGCTGGGCTTAGTGGCCGGCGCACTCGTTGCGCGATGGCTTGAACCGGTATCCGGAATCTCTTTTTTGACCAAAACAATCGATACAACCTGGTCTCCTGCCGTTGATCTGTATGTGCTCAGCCTGGATCTGAATGTACATGTTCAAATTAGTTTGTTCAGTATTATTGGCGCTCTAGCCGCTATTTGGTTATATCGTAAAATGTAAACCGGCCAAACGGCCGGAAATGAAGGAGCAAGTGGGACTTTTGAGCAAGTATGAATCGACTAAACCGATCAGCCAGCTTGTGCTGGCATCGTCGTCACCGCGCCGGAAGGAACTGGTCGCATCCCTGGGCCTTTCCTTGCCGGTTTATATTTTGTCCTCTGATGCCGACGAGTCGGTACCTTCCGATTGGGCGCCTGCGCATATTGTCGAGCAGCTAGCTCTCCGCAAGGCGCACGCGACCGCAGCGATTCTGAAGGAACGCCGGGAAGAGAATCGTTCTCTCGTGGTTGGAGCAGACACGATTGTTGTTGTAGACGGCCGGGTGCTTGGCAAGCCGAAGGACCATGAAGATGCATTGTCCATGCTGCAGAGCCTTCAAGGACGAGAGCATGAAGTTTATACGGGAGTGGCTTGCGTGGTTGCGGAGACCGGTGACGAGACTTCGGCGCATCGGATGACGAAGGTTTATATGAAGCCGATGCGAGATGAAGTACTGAAGCGGTATATCGCAACGGGCGAACCCGATGATAAAGCAGGTGCATACGGGATTCAGGGACTTGGCGCAACGCTGGTCGAGAAGATTGACGGCTGTTATTTTAATGTCGTTGGCCTGCCGGTGTCTCTGTTGTCGGACATGCTTGCTCAATACGAAATTCAGGTTTTCTAGATTAACTTTTCATGAAGTGACCTTGATTTGGACATAACACCAAGTAATGCCATATCATTTTAGCTGGAAGAGGCAGGGACGGACATGGAGCAAGGCAATCTGTTACGAAATGTCCCCCATGAAGAGCGACCAAGAGAACGCATGATGCAATATGGGGCCGAAGCGCTTAGCCATACCGAATTGCTTGCGATTCTGCTACGTACGGGTACAAAGCAAGAATCGGCTGTGCATTTGGCTAGTAAAATAATGAAAGAATGCGGAAGCTTGCGCAATTTGCTCGATATGAGCATGAGCGAGCTGACGGCTATAAAAGGGATCGGACCGGCAAAAGCGGTCCAGCTGCGGGCCGGAATCGAGCTTGGACGCCGTATTGTACGGAGCGGACAAGGCGAGATTGTGACGGTACGTAAACCGCAGGATGCTGCGAACTATGTGATGGAAGAGCTGCGCTACCTGAAAAAGGAGCACTTCGTCTGCCTGTTTCTGAATACGAAGAACCATATTATTGCCCGGGAAACGCTATCGGTAGGTACGCTTAACGCGTCTCTTGTTCATCCAAGAGAGGTTTTTCGAGCGGCCGTGAAAGCCGGCAGTGCTTCAATTATTTGTGTTCATAATCATCCGAGCGGAGACCCTATGCCAAGCCCGGAGGACGTCACATTAACGAAGCGCCTTGTAGAGGCTGGTGAACTGATGGGGATTGAAGTACTGGACCATTTGGTCATCGGGGATGGAAGGTTTATCAGTTTGAAGGAACATGGTTACATGTAATATAATAAGTAGGATTGTCGCAATTAGAAGGGAGCATTAACATGTTTGGTGGTTTTTCGAAAGATTTGGGAATTGATTTGGGTACTGCAAACACGCTCGTATTTGTAAAAGGAAAAGGTATTGTTGTAAGAGAGCCGTCTGTTGTAGCTCTGCGTACTGACACAAAAACGATTGAAGCGGTTGGCGAACAAGCGAAAAAAATGATCGGCAGAACACCGGGCAACATTCGTGCCGTTCGTCCGATGAAAGACGGCGTTATCGCCGATTTCGAAACAACCGCAACAATGATCAAATATTTTATTCGTTCCGCGCAAAAGCAAAAATCGCTGTTTCCTAAGCATCCTAACGTTATGGTTTGCGTACCGTCCGGCATTACCGCGGTAGAGAAACGCGCTGTCGAAGATGCGGCTAAGCAAGCGGGCGCTCGCGAAGCGTATACGATCGAAGAGCCGTTTGCAGCCGCAATCGGCGCTGATCTCCCTGTTTGGGAGCCAACAGGCAGCATGGTTGTCGATATCGGCGGAGGTACAACGGAAGTTGCCGTTATTTCGCTGGGCGGTATCGTTACTAGCCGTTCGATCCGCGTAGCGGGCGACGAAATGGATGAAGCGATTATCCAATATATCAAACGTTTCTATAATCTGATGATTGGCGAAAGAACAGCCGAGCAACTGAAGATGGAGATTGGCACGGCGCTTCCGTTTGATGTTTCCGAATCGATCGAAATCCGCGGCCGCGACCTCGTAACCGGTCTGCCTAAGACGCTGCCTATTACATCGGAAGAAGTTACGGAAGCGCTGATGGACACGGTGAACTCGATTGTAGACGCGGTAAAAATTACGCTGGAAAAATGCCCGCCTGAATTGTCTGCCGACATTATGGACCGCGGTATTGTGCTTACTGGCGGCGGAGCGTTGCTTCGCAACCTGGACAAGCTGCTGGCACGCGAGACAGGAATGCCTGTCATTGTAGCGGATAATCCGCTTGATTGCGTAGCTATTGGTACAGGCCGTTCGCTTGACCACATTCACTTGTTCAAAAAAGGCGGATCTTCCCGCTCGAAACGATAAGAGAACCAGAGCGGTTAGGATATGGAACGGGCAGGTGATTAAAACTGTTTAAGCTGCTAAGAAATAAGCGGTTGTTTATGCTTATGATCGGATTAATCCTGTTCATTGCGGTTATCGGTTTCTCGCTAAGCGACCGCAAGGAGCTGACTTGGCCCGAGAAATTTCTCGGCGATTCTGTTGGATTCGCGCAGCAATGGTTCTACAAGCCCGCTGGATTAGTAGCGGGCTTCTTTGAGGACATTCGCGAGCTCAAGACGCTGCATGAGGAGAACGAACAGCTGAAGCTGACGGCTGCTGCTTATGCGCGGGACAAAATTAATTACAATTTTGTCCAGAAGGAGAACGAGCGGCTGCAGAAAGAGCTGCACTTTACGGAACGACAGAAGAACATGTACAAATACAATTATTTGATTGCCCAAGTTATTGCAATTGATAACGATCCATACAATCATACGATGGTTATAAACCTTGGTTCAAAGAACGGAATCAAGCCCAATATGGCCGTAACGACAATTGACGGGCTTGTTGGACTTGTCAGCAATGTCCGCCCGTACACGGCAACGGTAACTCCGCTTACGGAACTGGATGACACCTCTCCAACGTCAAACGCCATTGCGGCAACGGTTCTCGGCAGGGAGACCGAGTCGTTTGGCATTGTCGGCAGCTATGATAAGGAAACAGATCGCCTCATTATGACCAAAATTGCCGAAAACGATAAAATGATCGTTGACGATACGGTTATTACATCCGGACTCGGCAATGTTTACCCTCGCGGTCTCGTGATCGGTACGGTAGAAACAAGGCAGGTCGGCGACTTTGGCCTTACCCATACCGCTACGATTAAAATGGCAGCCAAGTTCGATCATCTGACCGAAGTGTTCGTCGTTCAGCCGACGGAATCGGGAGATGAATAAGATGGGCGACAAAGGCATCAACCGGCTTATTCTTGTCATGCTGCTCCTATTTATCATAGAGGGCGCTATCATGCCTTGGCTTATTCCGATTGAGCTGACAGGAAGAATCGTTCCTCATTTTATGTTCGTTTTTGTTGTTTTCGCAGCCTTGTACAGCGGCCGGCACCGGGCTTTGTTTTTCGGAATAAGCTTTGGCTTTCTGCAGGATGTCGTCTACTTCGGACATTTAATGGGTGTTAACGCCTTTTCCATGGGACTTATCGGATACTATACCGGCGTACTGCTGGAGCGCCGGCGCAGCACGCTGCTCACGGCGTTGTCCGTGGTTGGCCTCGGCTCTATTCTGTACGACACGATCGTGTATTTCGTAAATATGGTCTTCCGGATTACGAAAGAAACGTATGCCTGGGCGCTGATGGATCATATTTTGCCAAGCCTGTTCCTTCAGCTGGTCTTTGCGCTGGCGGTCTACGTACCGGCAAGGCGTCTTTTCGAGAGCCATTTGAAGCTGAATCCGGATTCGGATGAAGAATAATTTATAGGCAGGAAGCAGGAATTTGCACTCCGTGAAAAGAATGGATTACGTTGGGGAGGGACAGACGTGACCGAGAAGCAGCATATTATGATAAAAGGTGTCAAGGAAGGTCTCGTGTTCCTTCTCGACGATAAGTGCGAATTTGCGGTTTTGCTTGACGAGCTGCAGTATAAGCTTGAGAAAACGCATCAGCAACTGCTGACCGGCCCGCTCGTGCACGTGCATGTGAAACTTGGGACAAGGCAGATTGGCGAGGATGAGAAGGAACGGATCAAATCGGTCATTCGCTCGCAGGGCAATTTAATGGTTCAGTCGATTGAATCGTCCTCTGCGATGCAGGATGGAGCTAATACGGCTCCCGCCGGCCCTCATGTTATAACGGGAATTATCCGTTCCGGCCAAACGATAGAGCATGACGGTGACCTGCTGCTAGCTGGGGATGTCAATCCGGGCGGTACAATCTTGTGCAGCGGAGATATATACGTAATGGGCGCACTGAGAGGTGTCGCCCATGCAGGCGTAAACGGCAGAACGGATGTCATTATCGCCGCTTCGCTTATGCGTCCAACCCAGCTTCGAATTGCCGATGTCATCAGCCGTCCTCCGGAGGAATGGATGTCCGGGGATGCAGCCATGGAATTCGCTTATTTGTATGAGGGAAACATGCAGATTGACAAAATGACGCAATTATTCCGTTTACGCAATAATCCGATTAAGGTATAAGGGGTGTTCATGCATGGGAGAGGCGATTGTTGTAACATCAGGCAAAGGTGGAGTCGGTAAAACGACGACCTCGGCTAATTTAGGTACGGCACTTGCTTTGCTTGGCAAAAAGGTTTGTATGGTCGATACCGACATCGGATTGCGTAATTTGGATGTTGTAATGGGACTTGAGAATCGAATTATTTATGACCTGATTGATGTAGCCGAAGGACGCTGCCGGCTTAATCAGGCTTTGATTAAAGACAAGCGCTTTGAAGAGCTGTACATGCTGCCTGCTGCCCAAACCAAGGATAAGCAGGACGTATCGCCGGATCAAGTCCGGGATATGGTACTCGAGCTCAAGAAGGATTTCGATTACGTGATCATTGATTGTCCGGCAGGCATTGAGCATGGCTTCCGCAATGCGATTGCAGGCGCGGATCGCGCGATTGTTGTAACAACGCCTGAGAATGCCGCGGTGCGGGATGCTGACCGTGTTATCGGACTGCTCGAGAAAGAGCAGATTCCATCCAAAATAATTATTAACCGGATTCGCCAGAACATGGTGAAGAACGGCGAAATGCTTGATATTGATGAAATTTGCCAAGTGCTCGCCGTTGATCTGCTTGGGATTGTCCCTGATGACGAGAAGGTTATCAAGGCTGCCAATTCCGGAGAACCAACGGTGATGGATCCTTCTTCGCGTGCCGCTATCGCTTACCGCAATATCGCTCGCCGGATACTAGGGGATATGGTTCCGCTTATGCTGCTCGATGAGAAGGCCGGTGCCTTCAAACGCTTCCGCAAGTTTCTTGGAATAGGATGATTGCCTTGTGCTAAACAAGCTGAAAAAGATAGACTGGGGCATCGTAGCCATTTTGGTCTGCCTGATGGGCATAAGTACCGTATTGGTTAGAAGCGCTACGCATAACAACCCGCTTTATCACAACTATGATGTGAAAACAGTCGCTTTTTATATAGCAGGTTTTTTAGTAGCTATAACGGCTACCGTCTTTGATTATCGCATATTACTGAAAAGCTGGTACGTTTTATACGGTATCGGAGTCGCACTGCTTATCGCGGTCTTCTTCTTCGGGGCAAACATTAACGGCGCGTCCGGTTGGTTCAAACTGCCGGGCGGCTTCTTGTTTCAGCCTGCCGAGATTATGAAGATTATTATTATTATCGGTATTGCCTATATAATGGGCCGCCGGCAGGGGGATCGGTTAACCTTTATCGAGGACTTGCTTCCCATCGCTGCTTTTGCGTTTTTACCGTTCCTGCTCGTCATGATCCAGCCTGACCTTGGCAACGCGATTATTTATATCGTTATCGTCTTGGGGATGCTTTGGATTGGCAACGTCAAATATACCCACGTGCTGGTTGGTTTGACCGCGGTTGTTGCGGCGGTCGTATTGTCTATCTCCTTGTTTACGATGTTTAACTCCGAGATTGAAACTTATCTGAAGGACCATCACAAGGAGCACTGGTACAAACGGATCAATACGTTCCTGGACCCAAGCCAGGCGTCATCCGATGATAAGCATCAATCGGAAAATGCCAAGATAGCGATCGGTTCCGGCGGCCTCAGCGGCGACGGGTATTTAAAGGGCGATATGATTAACGGGAAGTTCATTCCTTATCCTTATTCCGATTCGATTTTTGTCGTAATCGGGGAGGAGTTTGGCTTCCAGGGCTCTGCGATCCTGCTATTACTGTACTTCCTATTGATATATAGGATGATACTAATCGCTTTCCGATGTTACGATAATCGGGCTGCGTTTATCGTAATCGGGATCGCCTCCATGTACGTCTTTCAGATCTTCCAAAATATCGGCATGATGATTGGGCTTATGCCGATCACCGGTATTACGCTGCCATTCATCAGTTACGGCGGTACTTCGCTGCTGCTTAACATGCTGTGTATCGGTATTTTGTTTAGTATTAACGCGCACCAAGAGAAGTACGAGCTGGCCGAGTAGGCCAGCTTTTTTTCGTATGCGGTGGGTAGGTTAATTGATCGCGCGCTGCGCCTCAAATGTTCTTCCGATCGCCATTGCTCGGGGATTCCTTGAACCATTCCAATAGGATTGGAATCCCCTCACAAACCCTAATGACCTTTCGGTCACCGCCAAGTATGAAAATGTTAAACTTCGTTTCAACCTCAATTTCCCTTCCAATACTGGTAATGGCAGGTCAAAGGTCGTTCGCTTTTTGGTGAAACTAAACCCGATTCACAAACCGACCTATTACAACGACGAGAATCGCCGAATGTTGCTTGAGCACGTGTATAAAAATACACCAATCTCCGTTGTATGACCTGTACAATCCAAGTTAATGAGGGATGAGAATGGATGCAGTACTTGAAAGATGTGCGGGGTTAGACGTACATCAGCAAACCGTTGTAGTTTGCGTGCTAAGCGGTCCGCTAGACAGAAAACCGAAAGAAGAGATCCGTACTTTTGGAACTACGACAAACGAACTTCTAGAGATGTCAGACTGGCTAACTGAAAAAGAATGCTCCCATGTTGCCATGGAAAGCACGGGTGTTCTTTGGAAAGCAGTTTGGAATATCCTTGAGGGTCAATTTACACTCGTGCTAGGAAATGCCAGGAAAATCAAAAACGTCCCTGGACGAAAAACCGATGTAAAAGATGCTGTATGGATCGCAAGTCTGTTACGATGCGGTCTGATCGAGCCTAGCTTTGTACCAACTACGGACATTCGGGATCTACGAGACCTTACTAGGTATCGTCGAAAACTACAAGGACAAATCACTTCAGAAAAAAACCGTATACACAAGACTTTGCAAGACGCGAACATAAAGCTAACCACTTATGTTTCCGACTTGTTTGGAAAGTCAGGATTAGCAATGCTCGATGCTATCGTCAACGGTGAAGTGCTCGATGAGGAATCCGTCAAAAGGATGGTTTTCACTAAGCTGAAGAAAAAAGTGCCCGAATTAATTGAAGCATTAAACGGTCGAGTACGTCTTCACCATCGTTTTATGATTCGACGACATTTAGAGCATATGCAACAGGTGGAAGAACACATTGAGATCCTAAACAAAGAAATTGATCGATTACTTGAACCATACAAGGAAGAAGTAGCCTTGTTGGTCACTATCCCGGGAATTCAAGAGGATGCCGCGGCGAGTATTCTTGCAGAGATAGGACCAGACATGTCGATATTTCCTACTGAAAACCATCTTGCTTCTTGGGGAGCCGTTTGTCCAGGAAGTAATGAGAGTGCCGGTAAAAGAAAGAGTTCAAAAACAAATAAAGGCAATAAAGGGCTAAAAGCAGTATTGTGCCAAGCGGCGTGGGCTGCTTCGAAAACCAAAAACACCCGTATTGCCGCATTTTACAGCCGTGTTGTGAAACGAAGAGGACCCAAGAAGGCTGCGATGGCCACAGCACATTTAATATTAAAGATTTGCTACTTCATGTTACGTGATAAAACTACCTATGAAGAGTTAGGCTGGGATTACCTACCAAAGAAAGAAAAAGGACTTGATTTCTGGATTAGAAAAATCAAGTCCATGGGATATGCCGTTCATTTACAGGATAACCAAATAGTCTAATTTTCAAAAAATTCGAAAGAATTTTCGGGGAGTGGTTTTTTGTCTCCAAAACGATATAAACCACCCAAAAACCTTCATTTTCGTATAAAAAGCGACCACTACGTTTCTCCAGAATCATTTGATGCTCCGCCCTTGCCTTTAACCTGCAACTCAAAAAGAGCTGAAGCCTTTCGCCCAGCTCGTGAAGAAACCGCCATGTCCGAGCAGATATATAAACCTGCTCGGTCTTTTTTTTCGCCCTCAAGCCAAAACGGAGCAGTTGAATGATTCTGAAGAAGCGGTAGCGTTCGCCCTTGTTCTCCGGATTCCAACCATTGACCAGTAAATTCAAGGAATCCGGGAACAACAGCGATCGAAGAACATTCAACTGCGCAGTTTCTGGCGCAGCATACTTGTCAGCTTGGCCACATATTTATGTAGAAAGGAAATGTGGGCTGCGCCAATGCCAGCCGGCTTGTCTTGCGAGAGGGAGGCTATTCGATGAGTAAAAAAGACGGTATAAGAGAGCGGCGACAGGAGAAAATCAGACAGCTGCTGGAGCAGCAGGAAAAGCAGGCCAAGCTGTGGCAGCAGCAGGAGCGTATGCAAGAGCAGAAGCATCAGGTGAAGCCGGCCAAAAATAGACCGGTCCGGGAGAAGCAGAACGCGAGGTTCGAGGAGGAGTCTTTTTTACCTGTACCCTATCACATGGATACAGGCGGCGGGGACGAGCTTGACCCGGAGAAGCTGTGGAAAACAAATCCGCATCCGTGGCTGGGGTGGGAGTCCGGAGACGGAAAAGGAAAAGGCGGCCGTTATGGAGGCGATTTCGCTTCGATCTACGAGTCGGGTGACGGAGGCGGCAAGAGGCCCTTTTTCCGCAGCGAACTGAAATGGAAGGTCATTGTAGCGGCCCTTCTGTTTGCAGGGATTTGGGGCGTTTTTCACAATGAATCGCCGCTTGCGCAGAAGGGGCAAGCCATCGTCAAAAATGCTTTAACGGATGAAATGGATTTTACGGCTGTCGCTACGTGGTATAAGGAGACTTTTGCCGGCGCGCCGTCTTTTATTCCGATATTCAACCATAATGCGAAAGAAGCGGAATCCGCAAACGGTTCAGTGGAATTGCCCGTTGTGTCTCCTCTTCCGGATGGTGCCATCGTCCGCACCTTTGCCGAGCTCCTGAACGGGGTTGAACTGGCGGGCACGTCTAAGGAGCAAGTATCGGCCATAGAGACGGGCAGAGTCCTGGTCGTATCCGAAGCGGAGAACGGCAGCGGCGTTACGGTTGTAATCGAGCATGCAAACGGCCGTGATTCGGTGTATGGCAATCTGGGGGCGGCAACCGTTAAACAAAATGATTGGGTCGAAGCGGGCGACGGAATCGGGACGCTGAAAGAAACGGCAAGCGAGGAGCCAAGTCTTCTTTATTTTGCCGTGCGGCAAAATAACCAATACGTCGATCCCGTGGGCGTGATTCCGATTGATTAAATGGAAGGGCATCCGCTGGTCCGTTCATCCGCTGTTTGTGCTTGTCATGATTGGTTCTGTTGTGACCGGCTATTTCGCCGAGCTCTTCACTTTATTTCTGATCGTGCTAGTCCATGAGATTGGACATGTCGTGGTTGCAAGAGGCTTTGATTTGACGGTGCGGGAAGTGAAGCTGCTTCCCTTTGGCGGCGTTGCGGAGATCGAAGATGCGGGCAGCATCCCGGCCAAGCAGGATGCGTTGATCGCCATCGCGGGTCCTCTTCAAAACGTATGGATGGGACTAGCCGCCTGGGGCTGCGGCCAGTTGGGCTTGTGGGATCCGGAATGGGCTGCCTACGTGTGGCAGGCAAATCTCATGATTGGCTTATTTAACCTGCTGCCTATTTATCCCCTGGATGGAGGCAAGCTGATGCAGGCTGCCTTCAGCTATGGCTTTAATTACTATTCCATGATGAAATGGACCTCCCGAATCAGCATTGGTCTTAGCATACTGATGATTGGCTATGCATTGTCTACCGCAATCCGGCCGAATACTGGCATCCAGCTTAATCTGCTTGTCGTAGGCTTGTTCCTGCTAATGACGAATTGGACGTACTACCGCAACATGCCGTATTTGTTTGTCCGTTTCCTGATGCACCGCGACAAGGTTGCCGTGCGCGCCATCTCGCGTGGCGCGCTGGCTCGACCAATAATTGTAAATTTAAAGCAACCAATTATTGGCGTTGTTCGTCTATTATGGCGGGAACAGTACCATCTCTATTATTTGATGGAACTGGAAGGCCGAGTCGTCAAGGTTGTCCCCGAGAAAGAAATCGTTGACCGCTATTTGACCGAGCCGGATCCGAACCGGGCTGTTATCGAACTTTTTCGATAGAGGTAAAATAGACCACTTTTTCGCTTAGGAGCCTTGGTGTAGAATAGAGTAGATGACAAAAAGTAAGGCGGTTGATATTCGGGAATGAAGCGGATGTTAATGCACGGACACGGCGAGCTGCTGCAGACCGCCGTGCTGATGGACGGTCGGCTTATCGATTTTTTTATGGAACAGTCGGAGAGCAGCGGATTAGTCGGTAATGTATACAAGGGACGAGTAGTCAATGTTCTGCCAGGCATGCAGGCCGCTTTCGTAGATATTGGTCTGGGAAAAAACGCGTTTCTATACATAGATGATCTGTTGCATCCGCATTTGGAGAAACAGCCGGAGCACAAACCGTCCATTACGGAGCTGGTAAAGCCCGGTCAAGAGCTTGTTGTGCAAGTGATGAAGGAACCGATGGGCAGCAAGGGCGCCCGCGTAACGACGCATTTTACGCTGCCTGGCCGTTGGCTGGTCTATATGCCGATTGCCGGTTATGTCGGAGTATCGAAGAAAATTATGGCCGAAAGCGAACGATCGCGGATCCGGATGATTGGCGAGCGGCTGAGGCAAGGCGAAGAAGGCATTATTATGCGTACCGCGGCGGAAGGCGAATGCGAGGAATCGCTTGGAGCCGACGTTGATCAGCTGCGTCAGCTGTGGACAAGCGTGCTGCAGCGCTCCGAACATGCGAAGGCGCCTGCGGAGCTGCACCGCGAAGCGGGGCTGCTGCGTCGGGCAGTAAGAGATACGCTGACGGACGATATGGATGAGGTGTGGCTGGACGATCCTTCCCGTTACAGCGAAGCGGTCTCGCTTCTGAAAGAGATGACCCCGCATCTTGCCGGACGGTTGAAGCTGTTTGAAGCCCGGAAGGAAAAGGTTTCTTTATTCGACCGGTTTGGGGTAACCGATCAGATTGAGGCGGCTTTTTCGTCCCGCATCCGTCTGGAAAGCGGCGGCTCCCTCGTCTGGGATGAGACGGAGGCCTTAACCGTAATTGACGTAAATACGGCAAAGTACATTGGAGCTACAGGACTTGAGGACACGGTTTTCAAGACAAACATGGAAGCGGCGGACGAGATCGCAAGGCTGCTTCGGATTCGTGACGTAGGCGGCATTATCGTTATCGATTTTATTGATATGGAGAATGAGTCCAACCGGGAGAAGGTTATGGCCAGGCTGTCGGAATGGGCGAAAAAGGACCGGACCAAATGCACGGTGTTCGGCTGGACAAGACTTGGACTTCTTGAATTAACTAGACGGAAAGCCCGGGACAATGCCGCGCGGCAGTTAACCGAGCGATGCCCGGCATGCGGCGGAACGGGAAAGAAATCTTCAATTCATTCCTAGGTAATAGTTGATTGGTTAGGCATAGTGTGATAGAATGTTCTAGTATGTCTCATCCTATAACTGTGTGGACATGCATGAACCGCTCCAATCGGGTATAAGCGCCGCGGCTTTTGCTGCAGCCACCTGGATTAGGCGAGTCTTCGACAATAAGGAGGTGCAACTCATGTTCGCAATTATCGAAACTGGCGGCAAGCAATACAAAGTTCAAGAGGGCGATGTAATCTACATCGAAAAACTGAACGTAACTGAAGGCGAAAGCGTAACGTTTGATCGTGTATTGGCAGTATCTAACGGCGAAGGTCTCGTAACTGGTACTCCAGTTGTTTCCGGCGCTACGGTTTCCGGCAAAGTCGAGAAACAAGGTAAAGGCCAAAAGATCATCGTTTACAAATACAAAGCCAAAAAGAACTACCGCCGCAAGCAAGGTCATCGTCAACCGTTCACTAAAGTAACAATCGAGAAAATCCAAGCGTAAGAGGACTTTCTTATGATTTCCGTTACAGTGAAACGTAGAGCCGCTGACAGACGGATTGTATCTTTCGCGATCTCCGGACACGCTAAATATGCAGACCGCGGCAAGGATATTATCTGCGCCGGGGTGTCGGCCGTTTCGGTCGGAACCGTCAACGCTATCGAGGCTTTGGCGACAGTGGAATTACCCGCTAAGATGAAGGATGGCTGGCTATCGTCGGACATTCCGGAGCAGCCGGATAAGGAAATTGACGACAAAGTGCAGCTGTTGCTCGAATCGATGGTCGTTATGCTCGGCACAATCGCAAAAACTTACGGCAAATACGTCGTAATTCATGATCAACTTCTTTAAAGAAGGAGGGAAACACCATGTTGAAATTAGATCTTCAGCTTTTCGCATCGAAGAAAGGTGTAGGTTCTACTAAGAACGGCCGCGACAGCCATTCGAAACGTCTTGGCGCTAAACGCGCTGACGGTCAAGTCGTATCCGCTGGCAGCATCTTGTTCCGCCAACGCGGTACGAAGATTCACCCAGGTACTAACGTGGGTATCGGTAAAGACGACACGCTGTTCGCACTGGTTGAAGGCGTAGTGAAGTTCGAACGTCTGGGACGCGATCGCAAAAAAGTGAGCGTGTACCCTGTTGATCTGGCTCCGGTAGCCGCAGCAGTAGAAGCTTAATAGCACCAAGTGCCCCGGCCTGATGAACAGGCCGGGGTTTTTGTTTAATTTAAAGAGTATTATGAAAGCGAAGATGTTTCACCTTGGTTTTAGATCTTTCGGCTACCGAATTCGCATGCTATACTGGTTTAGCTAGGAATCAAGCAGAAAGTGGGAACGATCAGGATGGATCGCATTAGAATGGCGAGACAGTCGGCAGCGGCTTCCGTTGTGCTGCCCGGTGCGGCTGCGCTCATTTGGCCTTCTTCGGTATGGCTGGTTGCACTTTTTCTCTTATGGACAATAGCAGCTGCGGTATTTTGGATCAGGACAGAACGCAAGGAACAGGAACAAAGGCTGGCACGGACCGTCTATATGCTGCAAACAGCCAGCGTAAAGACGCTGAATCACCACCGGCACGATTGGATGAACGATCTCCAAGTATTGTTTGGTTACATACGGATGAACAAGCTGGATAAAACCGTGGAATACGTGGAGAAAATAAGGGCTAGAATGACGGAAGAGAGCCAAATCGCAAAGCTTGGCGTTCCGTCGCTGATCAGCTATATACAATCTTTCCGTACCCTCACCAATGCCATGCAGCTTCAGGTGAAGCTGGACGAAGGCATTTACCTGAACGAGCTGGAAGATGGGGGTAAGCCAATTGCGGAAGCCTTGATCAATCTGATCAACGCCTACCGCTTTTCGGTGAAGACAGGATACGGCGATCCGGCAGTGCTTACAATGCAGCTCTCCCGCGAAGAGGAGATGCTGATTGCAGCTTTTTATTACGAGGGCGACTTAACCAGCGAGCAGCAGCTTGCGGATAAAATAAAACAGCAGTTGGAAGGCGCGTCTTTATTGCCGGTCGATGTGGAGCATCCGCAGCGGAAATTGGTATTAAAAGCGGAATGGCGCGCTTGAACGGGGGCAAAACATGTTTGTCGATAAAGCGAAGATATTTGTAAAAGGCGGCAACGGGGGCAACGGGATCGTGTCTTACCGCCGCGAGAAATACGTGCCTGAAGGCGGACCTGCGGGCGGCGACGGCGGAAATGGCGGCGACGTTATTTTCCGGGTGGACGAGGGCCTCAGAACGCTGATGGACTTCCGTTACCAGAAGCATTTCAAAGGACCGGCAGGCGAGCGCGGCAAAGTAAAATCGATGCATGGCGCCAGTGCGGACGACATGATCATCCGCATCCCTCCGGGAACTGTCATTGTGGATGACGATACGCAGGAAATTATCGCCGACATGACGCGCCACGGGCAAGAGGTTGTCGTTGCGCGCGGCGGACGCGGCGGACGCGGCAACATCCGGTTCGCAACGATTAACAATCCTGCGCCGGATATTTGCGAGAACGGCGAAGAAGGACAAGAGCGCTGGGTAACGCTGGAGCTTAAAGTGATGGCGGACGTTGGTCTTGTGGGCTTTCCGAGCGTAGGCAAATCGACGCTTCTCTCGGTTGTGTCCGGTGCCAAGCCCAAGATTGGCGCGTACCATTTCACAACGATTACGCCTAATCTTGGCGTCGTAGACGTTGGCGACGGACGCAGCTTTGTTATGGCCGATCTTCCGGGCTTGATCGAAGGCGCTCATGAAGGCGTAGGGCTTGGTCATGAATTCCTGCGGCATGTTGAACGCACGAGAGTTATCGTGCATGTCGTGGACATGGCGGGCACGGAAGGACGCGATCCATTCGAGGATTGGGTTAAAATTAACGAAGAGCTCGTGAAATACAACGAAAAGCTGTCGGAGCGCCCGCAGATCATTGCGGCGAACAAGATGGATATGCCGGAGGCGACGGGCAATCTGGAGCTGTTCAAGCAGCAGCTGGACGAGGTTCGCGGCGACCGGGAATACCTTATCGTACCGATCTCCTCGCTGACAAAGCAAGGCGTGCAGGAGCTTCTGTACAAAGCGGCGGATACGCTGGATTCGGTTCCGGAAGAAGTATCGGTAGAAGAAGTGAAGGATGTCGCGGAACGCAAAGTGTTCACGTTCGAGAAGCGCGAGGACGACAGCTTTACGATTCACCGCGAAGACGAGATTTTTGTCGTGCAGGGCGCAAGAATCGAGAATTATCTGAAGCGCATGAACATGAACTCGTACGACGCGATTATGCGTTTTGCGCAAATGATGCGCAAAATGGGCGTTGACGCGGCTCTTCGCCGCGAAGGCGCAAGAGACGGGGATACGGTTCAGATTGCCGACTTTACGTTCGAATTCTTCGAGGGCAGCGACTATAACGGTTAATGAAATATAGCAAAAAAAGAGGAGAGACGGCCAATGGCCGTCTTTTTTCATTGAAAAGCATCGCAGTTACCTATTGCCGCATTTCTTATATTCCGATATAATGTCCATTATAGAAGAACATCTGTCTTTGTAGGGAGGACGAAATAGTGACGCAACGTTATTATGTCGTTCGTGAGGATATGCTCCCGGAAGCGATCGTGAAGACGATCCAGGTCAAAGAGATGCTGGGCCGGGGCGAGGCGTCCACGGTGCATGAGGCGGTAGAAAAGGTAGGACTTAGCCGAAGCGCCTTTTATAAGTATAAAGACGGCGTCTATGCTCTTCAGGAGCTGGAAAGAGAGCGGATCGTGACGATAGCGATGGATTTGGAGCATCGATCCGGTGTATTATCTAAGGTATTGGCTCTTGTGGCAAGCCTTGAAGGGAATGTGCTGACGATGAACCAGAGCATACCGCTGCAGGGTTTGGCCAATGTCGTTATATCCGTAGATATTTCACAGCTGAATGAGGAACTAACAACGCTGATTGAAGTTATTCGCAGCCAGGAAGGCGTGCGTAAAGCTGCCGTTATCGGACAAGGTTGATTAGATGGAGGGAAATGTATGAAGCCAGTGAAGGTAGGTTTGCTTGGTCTCGGTACAGTCGGGACTGGCGTAGTGCGTATTGTTGAAGGACATCAGGAAGATTTGCAAAGCCAGGTCGGCTCCCCGATCGTGATCGAGAAAATTCTCGTGCAAAATAAAAGCAAAGCCCGCAGCATTTCGATTGACGCAAACAAGCTGACGGAAGATCCTTGGGAAATTATCGGCAATCCGGATATCGACGTTATCGTTGAAGTAATGGGCGGCATTGGTTCCACGAAAGAATACATCATGGAAGCTCTCTCCCGCGGCAAGCATGTCGTAACCGCAAATAAGGATCTGATGGCGCTGCACGGCCCTGAGATTCTGGCGAAAGCGCAGGAGCATGGCTGCGACGTCCTGTACGAAGCAAGCGTTGCCGGCGGTATCCCGATTATCCGTACGCTGGTGGAGGGCTTCTCTTCCGACCGGATTACAAAGATTATGGGTATCGTGAACGGTACGACGAACTACATTTTGTCCAAGATGAGCCTTGAAGGCGCATCCTATGGCGATGTGCTGAAAGAAGCCCAAGAGCTTGGTTATGCCGAAGCGGATCCAACCTCCGACGTAGAAGGCCTGGATGCGGCACGCAAAATGACGATTCTCGCAACGCTTGGCTTCCGCGCGAAGGTAGCGCTTGACGATGTGTCCGTGCAAGGCATGTCGAAGGTATCGAAAGAGGATATTCTGTACGCGAAGCGTCTTGGCTACGAAGTGAAGCTGCTTGGCATCGCCGAGCGTCAGGACGACCAGTTCAGCATCAGCGTACAGCCGACAATGGTGAAGAAATCGCATCCGATCGCATCGGTTAACGGCGTATACAACGCGGTTTACGTGTATGGCGAAGCGGTAGGCGAGACCATGTTCTACGGCCCTGGCGCCGGCGAACTGCCTACAGCAACTTCGATCGTTTCCGACCTTGTGGCGGTTGTGAAAAACCTGAAGCTTGGCGTTAACGGCAAGCAAGGCGTACTTACTTACAAGGAGAAGAAGCTCAAATCCGACGAGCAGATCTCTTCGAAATATTTCCTGCTCCTGCATGTGGATGACCGCGCGGGCGTACTGGCGCAAATTACGCAAATTTTCGCCGAGTATGAAGTAAGCCTCGAATCGGTGCTCCAGCAGCCAAATCCGAATAATCCGGATGCCGAAATTATCGTGATTACGCATGATGCGAATAAAGCTGCCATCCAAAAAGTTCTGCAGAAGTTTGAGTCTCTGGACGTTATTCGCAAGGTGAAGAGCGTTTACCGTGTTGAAGGCTAAGCCGTCCGTACTTTAAGCAGGATTTATTGCAAAAGCAAACAAAGGAGCTTTATCCGTCATGAATAATCGTCGAGTAATCGTGAAAGTGCCGGCCAGCACGGCGAATCTGGGTCCTGGCTTTGATACGCTTGGCATGGCGCTTTCACTCTATGCGTGGATCGAGATGTCGGCAGCGGAGACTACAACCTTCCGGCTGTACGGCGATCAAATGCAAGGCATCCCAACCGATAAATCGAATCTGTTATATAAAGTAGCCCAGCTCGTATTTGATGAAGCGGGCGTGAGCGTTCCGGAGCTGGATGTTGCGATGTACAGCGACATTCCGCTTGCGAGAGGCCTCGGAAGCAGCGCTTCCGCTATCGTTGGCGCGCTGGCTGCGGCAAATGCGCTGATCGGCAGTCCTCTGACGGATCATAAGCTGTTCCAGCTTGCGACCAAGCTGGAGGGACATCCGGACAATGTCGGAGCATCCTTGTTTGGCGGCATCGTTGTATCCGCCTGGGACGGGGAACGTGCGGATTACGTAAGACTTGCGCCGCATGAAAAGCTGGAGACGCTTGTCGCGATCCCGGCTTTCCAGCTGGCAACGGAAAAAGCCCGTCACGCCCTGCCTTCGCAAATCAGCATGGCTGACGCCGTATTTAATGTCGGACGCAGCTCCCTTCTTGTTGCGGCGCTTGCTAGCGGCGAGCTTGGCCTGATCCGGCATGCGATGCGCGACCGTCTGCATCAGCCATACCGGGCACCTCTTATTCCCGGCATGTCGGCCATTCTGGAGCAGGCCTGCGAATACGGCGCGCTTGGAGCTGCGCTTAGCGGAGCGGGGCCAACTCTTATCGCGTTTGTTGATGCTGACAGCAAGAGCAAATCCGAGCTGGAGCAATTCCTGCTTGCCACATTGAAGCAAGAGGGGATCGAAGCAGAGACCATGTGGCTGAAGCCAGGCGAAGAAGGCCCGATTATTACGGTCGAGGATGCGGCAGCCCCTGCTCCAGGTCTTATGGAACGGATCAAAGGAGAGGTTGTCCGATGAAGACGATTGCGGTACTTCCGGCCGGCTCCGTATCGGATGAAGCAGTGAAGCGGCTGTTTGCCGGAGAACCCATGAATTGGAAGCATCACCGCCTGATTGCGGACGTGTTCATGTCGACCGTAAACGGTGTAAGCGATTATAGCGTTGTTCCCATCGAGAATACGATTGAAGGCTCCGTTAATCTGCATGTGGACTGGCTGGTTCATGAGGTGGACCTGCCCATCCAGGCGGAATGGGTGTATCCTTCGATCCAGAATTTGATCGGACGCGGCTCCGAAGCAGCCGGAGAAGAAGGCGCGATTGACTTCAGCAAGATCAAGAAAGTGATCAGCCACCCAGTTGCGATTGCGCAATGCCTCCAGTTTTTGCGGAGCGAGCTCCCGCATGCGGAGATTGAGACCGCGGGCAGCACGTCGGAGGGCGTCAAAATCGTGAAGGAAAATCCCGGCCAAGGCTGGGCGGCGATTGGCACGATGACCGCTGCCGTCAACAACGGGCTTGATGTGCTAAGCCAGGGAATCACGGACCACGACAATAACTATACCCGTTTCCTGTTGGTTGGGAACGAGCCGTTTACGGCACGGCAATCCGATAAGCAGAAGACGAGTATCCTGATTACGCTGCCCGAGGATTATCCCGGTGCCTTGCATCAAGTGCTTGCCGCGTTTGCGTGGCGGAAGATCAACCTGTCGAAGATCGAGTCCCGCCCGACGAAGAAAAAGCTGGGCAATTATTATTTTTATATCGATATCGACATGGCGCTGGATACGGTGCTTTTGCCTTCGGCGCTCGAAGAAATCGAAGCGCTTGGATGCCAGGTGCGGATTCTCGGCAGCTATCCAAGCTTTACTTACGAGCAGCTTTTGTAATGAAATGACGAGCCATAGCGTTGCCCTTTTGCGGGCAGCGCTATTTTTTTTGCGTGAAGGTGGAGACACCAGCCTACGTTCTGCATAGGATGTAATGATTGATAGCAGGCATTCGCCGTGCCGTTATACAAAGAACGTGACAGGAGGTTTTTCGCTAGTGAAAATCCATGTTGTAAAGAAAGGCGATACATTGTATTTCATTGCCCAGAAACATAATGTATCGATTGAAGACATTTTAAAGCTGAACCCTTCCATTACGAACCCGGATTTGCTGGATGTCGGAATGAAGCTGAAGGTTCCATCGGCAAACGAGGTTGGCGGCGGGACAGGAGGACTGGACATTATGCATCAGCATGTAGTGAAACAAGGGGATACGCTTTGGAAGCTGTCGAAAGCTTGGGGAGTGCCCCTGGCAGACATGATTAAAGCGAATCCACAGCTTAAGAACCCGAATGTGCTTCTGACAGGCGAGATTGTCAACATACCTAAAACAGCTACTCCAACAGAAGTGCAGGGTAACGGCGGCGGCGTAACCGCGCAAGGTACAGGAAATGCGCATCATCCGCTTCATCCGATGTCGCTGATGCATGGCGTACAGAATTGGGTTGGCAAGAAGCCAACAGGCCAGATGCCGGCAGCTCAAGCTCCGGTTCAAAAAACGCCAACCGCTCCAATAGCCCCGGTAGCTCCGATCGAGAAAACGCCAACGGCGCCAATTGTTACTCCAGTAGCCCCGGTAGCGAAAGAGCAGCCTGCAAAGAAAGCTCTGCCTATTCAGAAATCGCCGGGTAAAAAAGCGAAGCATGCTGAAGAAGCGGCAAACGTGAAGCCGAATATGAAACCGAATATGAAGCCTGCCATGGAAGCTAACGTTCAACCTAATATGAAGCCAAACGTGTCGCCAATCATGCAATCCAAGCCGGAGCCTAAGCTTCAGCCAAGCGTGGACCTGTTCAAGCAATTCGGGATTCCTGCGGTAGAAGCGGCTTCCCAGCCCCATCATGGCTACGGCAATATGGCGCCAATGGTATCTCCGTTGCAAGTTGGCCCCGGCTTTGGTTACGGTCATGGCGGTTGGCCAGGATCCAATGTCAGCCCTGCAAGCGAAGGGCCATGGTGCCCTCCCGGAACTATGCCTATCGCGGCTGGTCCTGGCTACGGTTACGGCATGGGTAACGTATCCCCGGCTGTATTTGGTTCCGAAAATGCGTCTCCGGTACTTGGCGCGGAAAATGTAAGTCCAGCGGCAGCCGGGAATAATGCTGCACCGGCGGCTCTGGGCAGCAATGCCGCTCCGACTAATGTAAGCCCTGCTGCAGTCAGCCCAACGCAAGGCTACGGCTTTGTATCTCCGGCAAATGTCGGCCCAGAGCATGGTTACGGCTACGGCCCAACGGCAGTGTCCCCAGCAGAGATGGGACCTGGTTACGGCTGGCCAGGGGCAGTGTCCCCAGCAGAGATGGGACCTGGTTACGGCTGGCCAGGGGCAGTGTCCCCGGCAGAGATGGGACCTGGTTACGGCTGGCCAGGGGCAGTGTCCCCAGCAGAGATGGGACCTGGTTACGGCTATGGCCCAGGGGCAGTGTCCCCGGCAGAGATGGGACCTGGTTACGGCTATGGCCCAACGGCGGTGTCCCCAGCAGAGATGGGACCTGGTTACGGCTATGGCCCAGGGGCGGTGTCCCCGGCAGAGATGGGACCTGGTTACGGCTATGGCCCGACGGGAGTATCCCCGGCAGAGATGGGCCATGGTTACGGCTACGGCTGGCCAGGGGCGGTGTCTCCAGCAGAGATGGGACCTGGTTACGGCTGGCCTGGTGCGGTATCTCCGGCAAGCTTTGGTCCAGAGAATGTATCGCCGGCCGCTCTCGGGGAAAATAGTGCTCCAACAGCCGTCAGTCCTGAAATGACGGGTCCTGTAGGCGGGTATGGTTATGGTTGGCCGGGAGCCGTTTCTCCGGCAAATATGGGGCCGGAATATGGCTATGGTTACGGCGGAATGGTATCCCCGGTTAACGTTGGCCCGGATTACGGCTACGGCTACGGTCATCCAGGCATGGTATCGCCGGCGGAAATGGGACCAAATGTATCGCCTGCAGCGCTAGGCTCGAACGTATCTCCAGCTGCGCTTGGATCTAATTTCTCGCCAGAAGCGTTAGGCTCGAACGTATCCCCATCCGCGCTTGGATCTAACGTATCGCCAGAAGCGTTTGGTTCCAACGTATCCCCAGCCGCGCTTGGATCTAATGTATCGCCGCTTGCGCTTGGACCAAATGCCGCCCCGGCTGCACTTGGCTCTAACGTATCACCAGCAGGCTACGGCTATTACGGCAATCAAGTAGCCGGCGCTCAAGGCTTTAGTCCGTATTCCTACTGGCCTGGCCAAACGGCAGGCGCGCAGAACGATCCATGCGGATGCGGAGGCAAACGTACGGAAGAAGAATTGATTGAAGCTGTAACCGAAGCGGTAATCAAAAAAACCAAGCCGCGCAAAGTGGCTAAAATTCGAGCGGTTACTCCAAAATCGTCGAAAAAAACAGATCGCAACAGCAGGCCTTGGATTAATCGCTAATGCATAATCTAGAACAGCCTCTTGCCTTTTTAAAGGCAGGAGGCTGTTTGCTGTTACTAAAAATCTACGTCTATAGCCGTTTCGCTTTATGCGTACATATTATTGGAAGCTTTGAGTTAAACT
Organism: Paenibacillus glycanilyticus; assembly: GCF_051200795.1. Lineage (NCBI taxonomy): Bacteria > Bacillati > Bacillota > Bacilli > Caryophanales > Paenibacillaceae > Paenibacillus > Paenibacillus glycanilyticus. Next base: position 4,766,195 of record NZ_CP195155.1, on the reverse strand, counting down.
AGGTCAAAAAGAAATACAAGGGGCTATTATTATGATGATGAGGTTCAGCTTATGGAAGCAATTGAAAAAAAGACTGCGACGGGGGCGGCGTCCGATGTGGACTTTAGGATCATTCTTAATCGGAGCGACAGTGCTCATACAAGCTGCTTGCGTCACGCCGGCTGCCGCTGCGGCAGGGGCTGCCGTTAAGGAACCGGGAGAAGGTAATCCCGGTCTCATCCGTATTTTACAGGAGCGTGAGGAGCCGCTCGCCGTTCAACTGCACCGCCAATACATTTGCGGAGAGGAAACGCAGCCGCTTGGCCAATTGACCTCCGCTGAAGTGATACGCATGCTGGTGTCTCATCCGGAATGGACGGCGATGCTGTCGCAGGACGGTCAGACCGTCCTGCTTGAGCAGGTGATTGAAGATTTTTCGCAATCCTGCAAAGGCAATATCTATATCGGGCTGGATAAACAAGGCTACCTTTCTCTCTTTGAGGGAGCTCCCAAAAAAGAGAAGGTCGTAAAGACCTTTTTTCAGTTGGACGTGAAATATATGGAAAGCAGCCTGCCTCAGGATAAGGTAGACCGTTTGTCCGAAGGGATTAAGATAACCGATATGGACGAATATAACAGCGTTTTGTCCACCTACAGCGATTTTGCCATACCCGCCAACCAAAAAGTGATGAAGCCGACTTATTGATCGGACCATGACCTTCCGCGTTCTTCAGCGGAAGGTTTTTTCATAGGCTCCTCCCGGCGGCGATCTCAAACGCGTGTTCTCATACGGTCCATCTTTTGCTATAATGGACGGATAAGAAGCGGTAATGACTGCCGCAAAGGAGTTGGCGGATTGCGCGTTCTTGGTATAGACCCCGGCATTGCGATCGCGGGATTTGGTTTTATCGATAAGGATGGCCATAAGCTGAAGCCGGTCCAATACGGCTGCATTCAGACGGCTGCCCATACGCCTCAGGAGGAGAGGCTTGTACAGATTTATGAGTCGGCGGTTGCGCTCATGGATAAGTATAAGCCGGATACCGTCGCCGTGGAGAAGCTGTTCTTCAACCGTAACGTAACCACGGCATTTGCCGTAGGGCAGGCGAGAGGGGTTATTATTCTGGCTGCCGCCCAGCGGGGGCTGCCGGTAGCGGAGTATACGCCGCTTCAAGTGAAGCAGGCCGTTGTGGGTTACGGGAAAGCAGAGAAGCGCCAGGTGCAGGAAATGGTCAAAATGTTTCTTAAGCTGTCGGCCATTCCGAAGCCGGATGATGTGGCGGATGCGCTAGCGGTAGCGATTTGTCATGCCCATTCTTCGGGGTTGTCGCAAAAAATTAACGAGGTGCTTCGATGATCGATTTTTTACGCGGACTTATTTCTCATGTAGAATCCGAATATGTCGTTTTAGATGTCAGGGATGTCGGCTACCGGGTGTTTACGCCTAATCCGTATGCCTTTGCGGGCAAGGAAGATGCCGTCACCATTTACATTCACCATCATGTCCGCGAGGATGCGATCCTTCTGTACGGCTTTGAGTCAAGGGAGGAGCAGACCTTGTTCCGAAAGCTGCTCGAGGTGTCGGGCATCGGTCCGAGAGTGGCGCTTGGCATTCTGGCCGGCGGGCGTCCGGATGCGGTTATCGGGGCGATCCAGCAGGAGAATATCGCATTCCTGACGAGACTTCCGGGCATTGGGAAGAAGACTGCCCAGCGCATGATTCTCGACCTTAAGGATAAGCTGGCCGGCTTTGCCACGGATGCCGGGCTGCTCGCCGCAGCGGGGCTTGCGCCTCATCAGCCTGTTTCCGCGGCAAGCGCGCAGCAAGGCGCCGGAACCGCTTGGGAAGAAGCCCGCGACGGGCTTTCCGCGCTTGGTTATACGGCTGCCGAGCTGGATAAGGCATGGAGCGCCCTGGCCCTTTCGGTGACCGCGGACGAAACGGTGGATTCATTAATGAAACGTGCCTTGCAGCAGCTGTTTAAAGGCTAACATAAAGGAGCTGAGCGAGGGTGGAAGATCGGATAATATCCGCTAACCTGATGATGGATGAGCAGGCCATGGAGTTAAGCCTGCGCCCCCGGTATCTGGCCGAATATATCGGGCAGTCCAAAGCGAAGGAAAATTTAAAGATTTATATAGACGCAGCCAAGATGCGGAAGGAAGCGCTGGACCACGTTCTGCTGTACGGGCCTCCCGGGCTCGGGAAAACAACGCTGTCGAACATTATCGCCAACGAGCTTGGCGTTAATTTGCGCACAACGTCGGGTCCGGCAATCGAGCGCCCCGGCGACCTTGCCGCCCTGCTGACCAATCTGCAGGAGGGCGATGTGCTGTTCATTGACGAGATCCATCGCCTTCACCGGACGGTAGAGGAAGTGCTCTATCCGGCAATGGAGGATTTCGCGCTGGACATTATGATCGGCAAAGGGCCAAGCGCCAGATCCGTCCGTCTCGACCTGCCGCCGTTTACGCTGATTGGCGCGACGACGAGAGCGGGTCTCCTGTCGGCGCCGCTGCGCGACCGGTTCGGCGTCATCAGCCGATTGGAGTTCTATACGGTGGATGAGCTGGCTTACATCGTATCCCGCTCGGCTGAAATTTTTGACATTGCCATTATCGGAGAAGCATCGGAAGAAATCGCGATGCGTTCCCGCGGAACGCCGCGTATCGCGAACCGTCTATTGAAGCGGGTACGCGATTACGCGCAGGTGCGCGGAGACGGCATTATTACGCACGAGATTGCGAAGTCCGCGCTGGAGCTGCAGCAAGTCGATCCGGTGGGTCTCGATAGTATCGACCACAAGATGCTCTTGGCCATGATGACGACGTTCGCCGGCCGTCCGGTCGGCTTGGATACGATTGCCGCGTCCATTGGCGAAGAAAGCCAGACGATTGAGGATGTCTACGAGCCTTACTTAATGCAGATCGGATTTCTGCAGCGGACGCCTCGCGGCAGAATCGCGACGGATCAGGCCTACCGTCATCTCGGCATGCCTATACCTGAGAGGTGAGGAAGATGAGGAGCGAGCGGGAAAAGCTGTATGTCGTATACGACGGAACCTGCAACTTGTGCATGGGAACGGTCAATAAGCTGCAAGAGCTCCGTTCCAACGCGGATCTGATTTTTGTGCCTATTCAATCGCTTGGCGACGCGGAAAATCGTGTCCCGGGAATCGAGAAGGCTGCCGAAGCGGACTTATACGAGAAGATGCATGTGGCAGACGAAAAAGGCCGGCTGTTTGCCGGCGCTGACGGCGTTGTCCGGATTTTGCGCACCATAAAAGGCTTCCGCTTGCTTGCCTCGCTTTACCGCATGCCCGGCTTAAGCCGGATTGGCGATTGGTTGTACCGATACATTGCGAAACGCCGCTATGACTGGTTTGGACGTACGGAGCAAAGCTGCTCCGTGAATGGGTGCAGCTTGCCTTCGCAGCATGAGAAGGGAAAGGGGAATCATTGATGAAATTTCAACGATGGTCGTTTAAGCGGTTATCCCTGCTTACGATCGCCGGACTTTTGTTTGTATCGACTTGGTGGGCCAAGCCTTCGCTTGGCGCCGTTCCGCAGCTTGATACGATCCGTGTTGCTATCTATCTGCAATTGCCGGGGAAATATCAGGCAAATACGGCTGCGGCTACATTTTCTTCCGCCGGCGGTATAACGATAGGCATGAGCGATCCTTCAGGTACGGTACCGTGGGTTAATACCGGGGCGAATGTGCAGTCCCGGATTGCGAAGGACGACTACAAGGTAAAAGTAATCGAGACGGAAAGCTTTGATACGGCTCTCGCCGTTTATAAGAGGCTGCAAGCCTTGTCGGGGAGCGGCTTTATTACGTCCCTGAAGAAAAAAGGAAAGACGGTTTATCAGGTAGCGGAAGGTACATACGGCAATGCGGCAGATGCTGCGGCGGCCATGACCAAATGGTCGGCGGACAGCACGATCAGCAAGCTTATCGGCAGCGCTAAAGCGGTTATTCAAGGGCCGTTCCATCTGGAAAGCGCAACAACCTACGCTTCCGAAGCGGAGGCGGTAAAAGCTTCCGATGCCTTTAGCGCAGCGGGAGTGGATGCGTTCGTAGGCGTACGCAAGGCTGACGGAAGCGCAAATGCGCGTTATTCCGTGTTTGTTGGCGCGGCAGCCAGCTCGGCCGAGCTTAACGTGGTTAAGACGGCAGCCGGCGCAGCGGGCAGCGGGCTGAAGACGGCGGACGATTCCGCTTATCTTCTGGAACGCAACGACCATACATTAAGCGGCAAAGCTGACAACCCGGTTACGCTTTACGCGTTCCCGGTTAATAATGCTAAAGTGCGGATCATGCCGGCCGGCGACAGCGCGATCAAGCTGACGGAGCGCAGCGGCCGGACTTACCGGGGGCAATTCGAGGTTAGCGAATTTAACGGCAAGCTGGCCGTTGTTAACGAGCTGCCGTTCGAGCAATATTTGTATTCGGTAGTAGGCGGAGAGATGATCGCGTCATGGCCGCTTGAAGCGCTTAAAGCCCAGGCGGTAGCGGCACGCACGTATGCGTTGTACCAGGGTTCAGGCTTCCAAATCGCCAATGTGGTGGATACCGTAAGCAGCCAGGAATATCAAGGCACTGTAACCGAGAAGCCTGCTACCATTCAAGCGGTGGACGAGACGGCCGGCGAAGTGATGCTGTACAACGGCAAGCTTATTGAGGCTTTGTTCTCGTCGAACGGCGGCGGCAAAACGGCCGATGCTTCGGAAATTTGGGGCAATTCCGTTGCCTACCTGAAGAGCGTTTCCAGCCCGACGGACAGCTCTTCCGAGAAAGGCTTGTATGCCTGGTACCGCGTTGTTCTTCCGAACAACGCGACCGGTTATATCCGCGAGGATCTGCTGACCGATTCGGGTCAGACGAATGCGGCAGGCGTTAAGCTGATGACCGTGAATACGGACGGCTCCAAAGTGCGGAAAAATCCGAAGGTGGAAGATTCCGTTGCGTTAGTCGGACAAGTGAATAAAGGAACGGTTGTTGCCGTTCTGGACAAAGCGGTCGAGAATAACGCGATGTCCTGGGTGAAAGGTCCGTTTACGTCCGCGGAGCTTCTCGCTACGATGACGAAGCAGGCGAGCGTTACGGGGCCGATCACTTCCTTGCAGGTCGGAACAACGGGACCATCCGGCCGCGTTACCCAATTGCTTGTCAATGGACAGGCTTACAATGTAAAATATCCAGATGCGCTTCGTTCGGCGCTTGGCGGTTTGCCTAGCACTTTATTTAAGGTAGACGAGACGGCCAAGGTGACCATGCTTGGGGCTAACGGCTCGACCCGCACGAAGACTTCTTCCGCGCAGCCTGTCTATATGATTCAGGCAGGCGGCAAAGTCACGCAGGCTGACGGCAACGTTATGGTTATGAACGGAGACAGCCAGCTCCGCGCGACAACCAAGGATCCTTCCTTCCGTTTTGTCGGATCGGGGAACGGCCACGGGATCGGATTATCCCAATACGGAGCATTAGGTCTGGCGCAGCAAGGGTATGACTACTCTTATATCTTGCAATACTACTATAAAGATGTAACCATCGCTAAGGAATGATTGATTCATGAATGTAGATTGGTTTGATTTTGAATTGCCCGAACATCTGATTGCCCAAACGCCTCTTGCGGATCGTACGGCATCCAGACTTCTGGCGCTTAACAAAGAGACGGGCGAAATCGCCCACCGCACCTTTAAGGATCTCGCCGAGTATATGAAAGCGGGAGATGTGCTTGTTCTGAACAACACGCGCGTTATTCCGGCCCGTCTCACAGGAGTAAAGCCCGATACAGGCGCGAAGATCGAGCTGTTGCTTCTGAAACAGCTGGAGGGCGACCGCTGGGAGACCTTGGCCAAGCCGGCCAAGCGTATAAAGGTAGGCTCCGAGTTGTGGTTCGGCGACAACGGAAGCGGTGAACCTCTTCTTCGTGCGGTAGTGGAGGATGAAGGCGATATGGGAGGACGGACGATCCGCTTCCAGTACGAGGGCATCTTCCAGGAGCTGCTCGACCGTCTGGGGGAAATGCCTCTGCCTCCTTATATCAAGGAAAGGCTGGAGGAGAGAGAACGCTACCAGACCGTATACGCCAAGCATGAGGGCTCTGCGGCAGCTCCAACGGCAGGGCTTCATTTCACGAAGGAGTTTCTGCAGCAGCTGGTCGACAAAGGGGTTAAGCTTGCCTACATTACCCTGCATGTCGGTTTGGGCACCTTCCGGCCGATGTCCGTTGATAAAGTTGAAGAGCATGAAATGCATTCGGAGTATTACGAGCTGGATGAACAAAATGCCGAAATAATAAATGAAGCCAAATCGTCGGGAGCCCGTATAATAGCTGTGGGCACAACCTCCTCGAGAACGCTAGAGACGGTAGCCGCAAGGTTTGAAGGCGGATCTATTGAGGCGTGCAACGGCTGGACGGATATTTTTATTTTCCCGGGATACGACTTTAAGCTGGTAGATGCCCTGCTGACAAACTTCCATTTGCCGAAATCGACGCTTGTTATGCTGGTCAGCGCACTGGCCGGACGGGATGCGATAATGAAGGCTTACGGGGAAGCTGTCCGTGGAGAATACCGGTTCTTCAGCTTCGGCGACGCCATGTTTATCTATTAGCACCAGCTTGCGCAAGCACGATAATTCAAATAGACAGGAAGAATGACTAGTGGCTGTAAAATATGAATTAATTAAAGTTTGCAAACAGTCCGGCGCGCGTCTTGGACGAGTCCACACTCCGCACGGCGTTATCGAGACGCCAACGTTTATGCCGGTAGGGACCCAGGCAACCGTTAAGACGATGAGTCCGGAAGAATTAAAAACGATGGACGCTCAAATTATTTTGAGCAACACGTACCATTTGTTCCTTCGCCCTGGCCATGACATTGTCGGCCGGGCAGGAGGCCTTCACAAATTCATGAACTGGGACCGTCCGATTCTGACCGACAGCGGCGGTTTTCAAGTATTCAGCTTAAGCGACATGCGCAAAATCACGGAAGAAGGCGTTCAATTCCGCTCCCATCTGAACGGGGACAAGCTGTTCATCTCTCCGGAGAAGGCGATGGAGATCCAGAACGCGCTTGGTTCGGATATTATGATGGCCTTTGACGAATGCCCGCCGTATCCGGCTGATTATGATTACGTGAAGCAATCGCTTGAGCGCACGACGCGCTGGGCGGAGCGCTGCCTTAATTCCCATGCCCGCAAGCATGACCAAGGATTGTTTGCAATCGTGCAGGGCGGCATGTACAAAGACCTGCGGATCCAGAGCGCGAAGGATTTGACTTCCATGGATTTCCCGGGGTATGCTATTGGTGGACTAAGTGTAGGCGAGCCTAAGCATTTGATGTATGAAGTGCTTGATTACACGGTACCTGAGCTGCCAACAACCAAACCAAGATATCTGATGGGCGTTGGTTCGCCGGACGCATTGATCGAAGGTTCGATCCGCGGTGTCGATATGTTCGACTGCGTATTGCCGACGCGTATTGCCCGCAACGGGACAACGATGACAAGCCAAGGCCGTCTTGTTGTACGCAACGCCAAATTCGCTGAGGATTTTGGTCCTCTTGATCCGGAATGCTCCTGCTACACTTGCCAAAACTACTCGAGAGCGTATATCCGCCATCTGCTCAAAGCAGACGAGACGTTCGGCATCCGGCTTACGACCTATCACAACTTGCATTTCCTACTACAGCTCATGCGTGATGTGCGTCAGGCGATTATGGAAGACAGGCTTCTTGATTTCCGCGACGAGTTTTTCACGAAGTATGGACTGTTTGATAACGAGAAGGGCTTTTAAGCTTAGATTTTAGGGAAAGGGGGGAATTTCCATGACGACATATCTAGCAGCAGATGCAGCAGGCAGCACGAATATTTTCCAAATGATTTGGCCTTTTATTCTGATGTTTGCGGTGTTCTACTTCTTGCTTATCCGTCCGCAACAGAAGAAAACGAAACAGCGGAACTCGCTTCTCAGCCAGTTGAAGAAGGGCGATAAAATTCAAACGATTGGCGGTCTTCAAGGCACAATCGTTGAACTTACGGACGACACGGTTGTACTTCGCGTAAACGATACGACTAAGATGACGTTTGACCGCAGCGCAATCAGCTCCGTACTGAACAGCGCACCGGCAGCAACGGAATAATGCGAAATGAAAAGAAGCTGATCCTTAGGGTCAGCTTCTTTTTTTGCATGCATGTAGTATGTGCAGAGGCCTCGTTATTCATTACCGTTATTTCTTAAGGTTAACCCCGATCATTCCGCCAAAGGCGCCAGCCAGCATAGCGGCAAGCAGCATAATGGCGCTTTTGCCGGACAATCCGCTGTTGGCTGCCAGGAAACCGATGGTTAACACGGTAATGCCGTAAATAAGGCCAAGCAGGGCGCCATGATACCAGCCTTTCATGCCGGAGCGTTTGCCCGACACGAAACCTCCGGCCAGAGCGGAGAAGCCATGGATGGCAAGCGAGTACTGAGGCAGGTTGTTTTCCTTCATATTGCTGAAGTAAAGCAAACACGAAAGCAACAGTGCGCCTATAGCAAGCCAAATAATCGAATATATAACGCCTGCAATTAGCGGAGAGCCGATACGCGGCGGCCGGGCGATCGATTTGATCGAATTCATCTTATTCCCCCCTTGTACAAGACTATTAGTACACCTTATGGTCAAGCTGCCCCGATTAGACCTGTCGTTTGGCTTGACTGGACGATATTTGCAACTTTTTTGTATAATGTGCTTTATTGTTTGAATCGCTGAAACAAGGAGTTGTTGGTTTGGAACAGATTTACCATCCTGCTGCCTGGCAGGTAACGGCTGCTGTCGTGATTTTCCTCATAACGTATGCCATCATCATTACGGAGAAAATAAACCGTACCGTCATTGCTTTATTTGGTGCGGTCATCATGATTGTGCTTGGCGTACTGGATATGAAGCTCGCTTTTACCGAACACATCGAATGGGGAACCATATTCTTGTTGATTGGGATGATGATCCTGGTTGGCATTGCGAATAAGACAGGCGTGTTCCAGTATGCAGCCGTAAAAGCGGCGCAGACCGCGAAAGGCGACCCGGTTAAAATTTTTATTATCCTGTCTTTGCTTACGGGTCTCGGTTCGGCTTTTCTCGATAATGTAACGACCGTGCTTCTGATCGTTCCGATTACGTTCTCGATTACCCGCATACTGAAAATCACGCCGGTGCCATTCCTGCTGGCTGAAATCTTGTCGAGCAATATCGGAGGAACGGCTACTTTGATTGGCGATCCGCCTAATATCATGATTGGTTCGGCGAACGAGAATTTAACGTTTAATGATTTTCTTGTAAACCTTGCGCCGGTTATTCTTGTTATCCTGGTTGTCACAATCGCCCTGCTTGTCTGGATTTATCGGAAAAAGCTCATTGTAACCGACGAATCAAAGCAAGAGCTTATGGACTTAAGAGCGGAGGATTACATCACGGACCGTAAGTTGATGATGAAGTCTTTAACCATCCTGCTGCTGACGATTACCGGCTTTGTTCTACACTCGGTCATTCACGTTGAAGCGGCAGCGATTGCTTTGGGCGGTGCCACGCTTCTTATGTTGATCGGGGTGAAGCGGGAGGACGCTGAGGCGGCTTTTGACATGGTGGAGTGGGAGACGATCTTTTTCTTTATCGGATTGTTTATGCTTGTTGGCGGTCTCGTGGAGACGAACATCATATCGGATCTGGCCAATGTCACGCTGCAGATTACTTCCGGCGATATGACCAAGACCTCTATGCTGATCTTATGGGTGTCGGGTATCGCTTCCGCGACGATAGACAATATCCCGTTTGTGGCGACGATGATTCCGCTTATTCAGGATCTGGGAGTTCAGATGAACATTGCCAATCCCGATGATCTTAATCCTTTATGGTGGTCGCTATCGCTTGGCGCTTGTTTAGGCGGCAACGGAACCCTTATCGGGGCATCGGCAAACGTAGTTGTAGCGGGTCTCGCCATGCGGGAAGGCAAAGGCTTCAGCTACATGGACTTCCTGAAAATCGGAGCGCCGTTAACGCTGCTTGCCCTTGTTATATCCACCATATATATCTATTTTATTGTGCTGCCATAGGTTATTTACCCATAAATTCGTTACTCCGCTTATCGCATGATGTGTCAGGCTGAAGGCCAGAATAGCTTTACGTGCTGTTCCGAAGCTGGCATGACAAAAACGAGGAGGCGGTTAGGATGGAATATGGGAGCATGCTGCTCCGAACCGTATTGATTTACTTCATCGTATTTCTGATCATGCGTTTTATGGGAAAAAGGGAAATTGGAAAGCTTTCCGTTTTTGATCTGGTAATCTCCGTCATGATCGCCGAGATTGCCGTTATCGTCATCGAAGATGTAGAACGTTCCATGTGGGAAGGCATTTTGCCCATGGTCGTATTATTAATCGTTCAGGTGGGCATTGCGTTTATTGCTTTGAAAAACCGCAAGCTCAGGTTATGGTTTGACGGGAAACCAAGCTTCATCATTGCGAAAGGCAAGCTTAACCGGGATGTCATGCGCAAGCAGCGCTATAATCTGGACGATTTGTTGCTTCAATTAAGGGAAAATAAGATCACCAACGTGGCGGATGTCGAGTTTGCGATTCTCGAGACGACGGGCAAATTATCGATTGTCGAGAAAGAAAACGCGGAGACCAAGGAACAAGAGGAGCCGCAAAAAGAGCAACAGGCAAAGACGGCTGCTGACGAGCCTGTCTTAAAGCCTCAATCCCAGACGCCTGCCCGTTTCCGGTTCGAAATGCTGCCGATCCCGCTGATCATGGACGGCAAAGTTCAGGATGAGAATTTGGCCAAGCTCGACAAAACCAGATTCTGGCTAAAAAATGTGCTGCAGGAACAGGGCGTGCACGATTTCAAGGAAGTCTTTCTCTGCACGATTGACCATAAAGGAAAGCTGTTTATCGATTGCGACAAAAAGCCGCGCTCCTAGCCGGAACGCCCCCCTGACGTATTTGAACAGGGGGGCGCTTCCGGTCAAGGCAGCACGGCTTTTTCTTGCGGCGTCTCATTTGAACCATTGTCCCAGAACCGGGATGCGGGCGATATCGTAGCGGTCGATTATTTTCATCCAGACCATTAAGAGCAGATACAGGATTCCGCTGATCATGCAGGCCAGCATCAGATTGATCCATTCGAGCGATAATGGCTGGGTGTTCATCATCCATCTGGCGGCGGCGCCCATAACGATCATGGCTGCTCCAACCTTTACGAAATCGAGAACCTGCATATGGAAGCCAATAAAGCGCAATACGCTGATGCCGTGGAGGACCGTAACGAGCACGATATTGACGTTAATCGCAATAAGCGCGCCGTATATGCCAAGCTCGGGCTTTGAGGCAAGCATAACGATCAGAACGAGTTTGACGGCCGCCCCGATAAACGTGTTCATCAGCGCTGTTCCGGGCTTGTTCAAAGCTTGAAGAGCAGCCTGCAGGGGAGCTTGCAAATAAATGAATATGCCGATTGGAGCTATCAGCTGGAGCATCGGAGCAATATCTGCCTGATTGTAGAGCAGACGGCAGATCGGTTCGGCAAACAGCCACATCACGACAACAAACGGAGCTCCGGCAACAAGAGCCAGCCGCATCGATTGATGCATGCGGATATGGATTGATGCTTTGTCTCCCTTGGCCGCCGCTTCGGATAATGAAGGAACCAGGGAGGAAGCAAGCGAGAAGGTTAGCGCCGTTGGCAGGAGCAGCAGCGGAATGATCATCCCTTGCAGCGCGCCGTATTGGGCAGTGGCTACACCGGTTGCAATTCCCGCGGCAGCAAGGCTCCGGGCGGTTAGAATCGATTCCAGCAAATAAGACAAGGAGCCAACCATCCGGCTTCCGGTAACCGGAATGGACAGGCCAAGCAAGCGGCGAAGCACCGGGGTATTTTCTTCGGGCAGATCATCGGATTCATGATTTGGAGTGGACTTGGACTTCCCGCGTTCCTTCGCATACGTCCAGAGAAGAACGGCTAGAGCGCCAATCTCCCCCGCGACAACTCCAAGCATGGCGCCGGCAGCAGCCCATTCGATCCCCCGCGGAAGCAGCAGGGAAGCAAAGGTCAGGGAGCCGATTATGCGGATGACGGTTTCAATGATTTGCGAGGCAGCGGACGGTATCATATTTTGCATGCCTTGGAAGTAGCCCCGGTAGACCGAGGAAACTCCTATGATAAGCATCAGAGGCGTCATAACCAAAAACGTCTGATAGACCCTGGAGTCGGTTAGCAGATGGGTCGTAATCCATTTCGCGAAGAGGAGCAGCGCAGCCGTCATCACGATAGCTAGTACGATTGTAAGGCCCATTGCTGTCCGGAAAATTTGTTTGACCCGCGTAGAGTCGCCGCGAGATACGGCTTCAGCCGTCCATTTGGTAATGGCCAGCGGAATGCCGCCTGTTATAACGGTCAGCATAACAGTCAAGAACGGGTAGCTGAGCTGGTACAGCCCGACGCCTTCCGCTCCGATGATTCTCGGGAGAGCAATACGCGGAACAAAACCGAGCAGCCGGTTAATGATGCCGGCGGCCAGCAGAATCATAGCCCCTTTTATAAACGTTTGCTTCGTCATTCGTCGCCCTCATCTCTTCAATAATCCCACCTATTGTATCCGTACATCTTTATGCGCGGCATGTCCGAATCATGAATCATCCAAATTTATCAATTCAAAAGATTCAGCAGGAAAATCGACAAGCGGCAGCGAATAGGTAGGAGGACAGTTATCACTATCGGGATAGGCATTTGCAAGGCCAGAAGGAGGAGACAGCCGTGGGAGATGAGGATCTGAACAGCGCGATCGAACAGCTGTGCAACAGCAAGGCGGAAGAATTTCATCTCATCGGATACGAACATGTAACGGGGAAAGAGATTTGGGAATGCGTAAGCGAGAAGTATAGCAAGACCGGTCAGCCGGAGCTTCATCAGATCGTAAACGATATCTTGTCCTTAAAGGTGACAAAATTTATGAACTTTATGACGCTGAGCGCTTTTCGGGGAAACCATTTCTAACGGAAGGGTTTTCTTTTTTTTGTCGTGCAATTTTACACGCAAGTACAACCTAAGTATAATAGGAATATTGAGATCTTAAGGGGGACTATGTACGTATGAACTGGAAGAGATTAACTGCCTTCCTTGCGGTCGTTGTCATCATGTTTGGCGCTATCGCATGGACGAGCCCGGCTCTTGTCAAAGATATCCGGCTCGGTCTTGACTTGAAAGGCGGATTCGAGGTATTGTACGAAGCCTCACCACTTGAAGGCGGCGAACAGGTAACGTCCGAGTCGCTGAAAGAAACGGCGCATAGCCTGGAGCAGCGGATTGACTCCACGGGTACGACGGAGCCTGAAATTACGCGTGAAGGAAGCAACCGGATCCGCGTGAAAATTCCAGGCGTTACGGATGAAACGGCAATCAGAGAAATGCTGAAAAAGCCGGTTAATCTGACATTCCGCGGTCCGGACGGCACGGTTGAGCTGCAAGGCAACGACTTCGTGCAGAACGGCGCCAAAGTCGAGTTTGACCAATTGGGCAATCCGATGATTACCATCAAACTGAAAGACGCTAAAAAGTTCGAAGACGTTACAACCAAGCTGACGGGCAAAACTTTGTCGATTTATTTGGATGACGAATTGCTGTCCAGCCCGAATGTTAACTATCCAATTACAGGCGGTTCGGCCCAAATCTCGGGTAATTATACCCTGGATGAAGCGAACAAGCTGAAAGATACGATCAATCTCGGCGCATTGCCGCTGAAACTTACCGAAATTTATACGCAAAGCGTTGGCGCAAAGCTTGGTCAAAAATCGCTTGAAGATACGGTGGGCGCGGGTATCATCGGCACGATTATTATTTTGATTTTGCTGATCATCTTGTTCCGCGTTCCTGGTTTTGTAGCCGGTATTACGGTTATTTCCTACACTTGGCTGCTCGTTGTCGTGTTTGAGCTCATGAACGCTACGCTAACCTTACCGGGGATCGCGGCGTTTGTACTCGGTATAGGCATGGCGGTTGACGCCAATATCATTATGTACGAACGGATCAAGGAAGAGATTCGCAGCGGCAAGAGCCTGCTGTCTTCCCTGAAGGCCGGTTCGAAAAACTCGTTCCGTACCATTATGGACGCGAACGTAACGAATATCATCTCTTGCGTCGTGTTGTACTTCATCGGTAACGGCGCGATCCGCGGCTTTGCCCTGACGATGATTTTCAGTATTCTCGTAAGTATCGTGACCAACATCTTCTTGGCGCGTCTGCTGATTCACTTGCTGATCCGCAGTAACCTCTTTACTAAACCTGGCTACTACGGCGTGAAGGAGGCAGAAATCCGTGCTCTATAATGCAAAGGTTCGATTCGACTTTATTAAACACCGCAACAAGTTTTTCCTGTTCTCTGCTATTTTGACGATTGTCGGCATTTTGATGGTCAGCATCTTCCACATGAACTTCGGGGTTGACTTCAAGGCCGGTACCAATATGGATATTCTCGTAGGCAAAAAGATTACCCAGTCGGAAGCCAAAGATATTTTGTCCCAGCAAGGCTATTCCGACATTACGCCTACGGTTGGAGGCACAAACGGCGACCGGGTCTCGGCTCGGTTCGACGATGTTCTCGAACAGCCGAAAGTACAGGCCATTGAGGATGCTTTTAAAGCCAAATACGGTGATAATGTTTCTTCCGAGGTTAACGTAGTTTCGCCTGACATGGCACAGGAGCTTGGCGTCAAAGCGATTTACGCGGTTATTATCGCGAGCGTAGCGATTATGCTCTACGTAATGATCCGCTTCGAATGGCGTATGGCGCTTGCGGCCAACATTGCGATTTTGTATGATGCCTTTGTCGTTATTACCATGTTCTCGATCTTCCGTCTTCAGGTTGACCTGCCGTTTATCGCGGCCGTATTGACAACGATCGGTTACTCGATTAACGATAAAATCGTTATCTTCGACCGGATCCGCGAAAATCTTCGATTTGCCAAAACAAAAAATGCCGATCAAATCGGCGATCTTGTGAACCAAAGCTTGTGGCAAACGATGGCGCGTAACATTTACACGGTACTCGCCGTTCTCATTATCGCTACGTGCCTGTTCATCTTTGGCAGCGAATCGATTAAGCTGTTCGCTCTCGCGAAGATGATTGGTCTTGCGAGCGGCGCTTATTCTTCGATCTGTATCGCGGCTCCGCTGTGGATGGTTATGAAGAGCAAGCAAAAGCCGTCTACGAAAGCAGCGGCTAAAAAAGCGGTATAAGCATTAGCTTCAAATATAGAAAAATACTCTATGAAAAAGTGGAATGGTAGCCGGCTAGTTCCATTACCGGCGTTCCATTCCACGCTGGAGGCATAAATGTCAACCGAACAACGATATGCGAAGGCAAAGCCGGCTGAACAGGCGGGCTTATGGGGAACTGCGGCGCTGGCGTTGTTTAAAGGCATAGTAGGCGGACTCGCGGGCAGCAAATCGCTGCTCGCCGATGCCTTCCGTACGGCGGCAGAATGTGCCGCCGCTTTTGCTTTGTTGTCCGGTAAGCAGCAGGGAAGCAAGAAAACGGCCGCGATGCTCCGGACTGAAGCGCTGACGAAAGTTTTCCTGGCCGTGTTTTTTCTGATTACAAGCCTTGAGATTGGCATTTCCGCCATTCGCTCCATTGCGGAAGGGGTCGATAAACCGCCGCACTGGACCGCGCTTGCAGCCATTCTCCTTAGTTTGCTTGTTCGTGAGATGTTCTTTTCCCAGAAGGAGCGCGGCTCAAGCTTGTATTGCTCGCTAGCGGCGCTTGTTGGAGCAGGGGGAGCCATGCTTGGGAAGGCTGCGGCGCTGCCGGCATTGTATTATCTGGATCCTGCGGCTGCAATTGTGATTGCAGTCATTGTCATGTTAAGCGGCTATCGTACGATCGCCGGATTTGTAAGAAAAGACGCAAAGGCTGAGATCCAAAGCGAAGACACGGAAATATTGATGCAGCTGATTCAGCGGGTAGAAGGGGTTATTACCGTGGAATCGATTCAAGCCAAGGAACAAGGGCATTATGTTGTTGCCGATATCGTGATCAGTGTAAATCCGCGTATTTCCGTATTGGAAGGCCATGAAATTGCTAAGCGGACGAAGCAGCTGCTGCTTACCCGGTTCGGCCATGTAACGGACGTGACGATCCATGTAGAGCCTTATGATCCCGGCTATCCTTACAAATCGAATCATGATCCGAACCAGGAGCAAATGCCAACGCTTCTGCAATAGAATGGAAAGGGGTTGAAACTTTAGCGTGATACAGGCAAAAACACGCTGGAATTTGGCGCCTTGGAATAAAGAGGATGAGCAGCAGGCGGAACGGTTGTCGGCACAGCTCGGAATTCCTCCTCTTGTTGCCAAGCTTCTTGTTCAGAGAGGCTATAAGGATAAAGAAGCGGCGGAAACCTTCCTGCGGGGAGGGGAAGACCGGCTGCATGACCCGTATCTGCTGAAGGACATGAAAGAAGCCGTTGACCGGATTCGGCAGGCGGCGGATAACGGCGAATTCATTCGGATTTACGGGGATTACGATGCGGACGGGGTATCCAGTACATCGCTGCTGATTCATGTATTCCGCGAACTAGGTTATTCCTTTGATTATTATATTCCGCATCGCGCTTTGGAAGGCTATGGCCTCAATACCGGGGCGATTGATCTGGCCGCGGCTGACGGCGTTCGTCTAATCGTCACGGTTGATACGGGCATCAGCGCTTACGAACAGGTGGAGTATGCGAAGTCGCTAGGCATTGATATCGTCGTAACCGACCATCATGAACCGCCGGAGCGGATTCCGGATGCGGTTGCCGTTGTTAATCCGAAGCGGGAGGATTGCCCTTATCCGTTCAAAGGCTTGGCCGGCGTTGGCGTAGCCTTCAAGCTGGCAACGGCTCTTATGGGTCGTCCTCCAATGGAATGGACGGATATTGTCAGCCTTGGCACGATTGCGGACATTATGCCGCTCACCGATGAGAACCGGGTATTGGTCCGGGCCGGACTCGCCCGGCTGCAAAATACCGGAAATACCGGCTTCCGTGCTTTATCGGAAGCATGCGGGATAGAGCTGGATCAAGTGACGTCCACGACCGTTGCTTTTGGCATGGCGCCTCGCATTAACGCCGCGGGCCGGTTGGATCATGCGAAGCGCGCGGTAGAGCTGCTGACGACCGGCGATTACGACGAGGCCATAAGGGCAGCATCTTCGCTGGATGTGCTCAACAAGGAAAGACAACGAATCGTAGACGGCATCGTGAAGGAAGCCGAACAACAGTGGCAGGGGAAACGGGACGCTGCGCAAGCGGCAGCAAGACCCGAGCCTGCCGTCATCGTCCTGGCCGGAGAAGGCTGGAACGTTGGCGTAATCGGAATTGTTGCTTCCAAGATCCTGGAGCGCTATTACAAGCCGGTTATTATCCTTGGCATCGATCCGGACAGCGGAATGTGCAAAGGGTCGGCGAGATCCATTGAAGGCTATGATCTTCATGCCGCGTTAACCGAATGCGATGAGCTGCTGGACCATTACGGCGGTCATCAGGCGGCGGCTGGCATGAGCCTTCACCGCGATCAGCTGCCTGCATTCGAGGAGAAGCTAGGCGAGCTGGCGATGGAATGGATGACGGAGCAGGATTGGATTCCGAAGACGGCTATTGATCTGGTCTGCTCGGTTGGGGACGCAAGCGTCCATACGATCGGCCAGCTTGCTTTGCTTGAGCCGTTTGGAGCGGGCAATCCTTCGCCTAGGCTGCTGCTGCAATCCGCCGAGCTGTCCGACTATCGAACGATGGGCAAGGATGCCAGGCATTTGAAGCTGTCGCTCCGAAGCGGGCGTGCGTCCCTGGATGCGGTAGGATTCGGATTGGGAGAGCTGTCGAATCAGCTGCAGGCCGGTCTCCCCGTTGATCTCGTCGGCGAGCTGTCGATTAACGAATGGAACGGCCAGCGCAAAGCCCAACTTCATATTCATGATCTGTATTTCGGGGGAGCGCTTGCGAGATTCCCTGAACGGGAGCACTTCGGACAGGTATACCAGCTGCTCCGAAGAAAACAGCGTATTCCGGCAAAAGGAATCGAAGCCTATCTTTCCGGGCAATGCGGCTGGCCGGAGCAGATGATAACCGTCATGCTGGAGGTATTCCTCGAGCTTGGCTTTATTGCGGTAGACGGCACTCATTTCGTTGTTGCCGAAGCGCCGCAAAAGCGTGATCTTGGTACGTCGCAAAGGTATCAAGAGGCGAAACGCGAAGCCGAAAGGCTGCGTTCGCCGTATGTTCCAAACGAAGTAATGGCATAATTGATATGGGAAGTAGAGAAAGGATTGAACAAGAGAATGAGCGATATTAATTTCAAAGACTACATCCGGGTGATTCCCGATTTTCCGCAACCAGGCATTAGATTCAAAGATATTACAACTCTTCTGAAGGATGGCAACGTATACCGTGCTGCTATCGAGGATATCCGCAAAGCGGTTGAGCATCTGAAAATCGACATTATCGCAGGACCGGAAGCGCGCGGCTTTGTTGTTGGCGCTCCGCTTGCTACGGCGCTTGGCGTTGGTTTTGCGCCAATCCGCAAAAGCGGCAAGCTGCCCGGCGAGACGATTCAGGCCAGCTACGACCTGGAATACGGCAATGACAGCCTAGCGATGCATAAGGACGCGATTTCTCCCGGTCAGCGCGTACTTATTGCGGATGACCTGCTTGCTACCGGCGGTACAATCGCGACGTCGATGAACCTTGTCCGCCAGCTGGGCGGCGAAGTGGTTGGCGCCGCGTTCCTGATCGAGCTGTCCTACCTGACGGGCCGCGAGAAGCTGGAAGGCGTGGAAGTGTTCTCCCTCGTAACATACTAAAATCAAGACTTTAACTTAACTGTCCCTGACGCGTGAGCGGAAGGGGCAGTTTTTTTGTTTTCATACACCTTTCAAGAGATGTGAGGTGGAAACGGATTCATTTTCCGGACTTGAAATGCAACCGCATACATCGGAATGGAGTGTTATGAAAAATAACATTAATCAATTGAAATGTATCATTTTTCGTTGGTCTGGCAAATAGAAACGAACCTTCTCTAATTCTAAAATAAAAGCAAGAGCACTTGCTTCCATCTGAAGCTTAACGAAGCAAGAATCGCAACCAAAAACGTGTTGCCATTCTTTTTGGGGGGACAACGAATGACAGAGATCACCGTAGCCGTTGCAGAGAAACAACAAGCGCTAAAACGCAAATCCAAGCTGGTACGCTTCGTTAAGCAATGGGATTTGCAGTTGATGGTTATTCCGGCGCTTCTGCTCATTTTCGTATTCAGTTACATACCGATGTACGGCGTATTGACCGCGTTCCAGGATTACAGCATCTTCAAAGGGTTTTTGGACAGCCCTTGGGTGGGGCTTAAACATTTCGAAATGTTCTTCCATGCGCCGGAGTTTGAACGGGTGATGCGAAATACGATCATCATCAGCGTATTGAAGCTCTTATTCGGCTTCCCGGCGCCAATCGTTCTGGCGCTTATGCTGAATGAAGTAAAGAACATGTACTTTAAGCGCGTTGTACAGACAGTGAGCTATTTGCCGCATTTCCTATCGTGGGTTATCGTGTCGGGCTTTGCGATGTCGATCCTGTCGGTGGAGAACGGCAGCCTGAATATTCTGCTCCAGTCCGTGCATCTCATCAAAGAACCGATCAGCTTCCTGTCCATTCCGGAATACTTCTGGACGATTATCGTAACGACGGGGGTCTGGAAGGAGATCGGCTTCAGCTCTATCGTCTACCTGGCCGCGATTGCCGGCATTGACCCTAACATGTACGAAGCCGCTTCCATCGACGGAGCAAGCCGGTTCAAGCAAATCTTTATGATTACGATTCCAACAATTATGCCCGTCGTCATCATCTTCCTTATTCTCGCAATCGGCAACCTGCTTAGCGCAGGCTTTGAGGATCTGCTCCTGCTCGGCGTTAATCCGGTGCTGAGAGACGTATCGGATGTGCTGGATACGTACGTGTACAGAACGGGGATAACCGGACAGCGCTTCTCCTATGCGACGGCAGTTGGTTTGTTCAAGGCCGTAATCAGCGTTGGCCTGCTCACCTTTGCCAATCTGCTGGCAAGAAGAACCGGCAACAGCTTATGGTAAGGCAAGCACATAATCGCACAAGGAGGACCGCCGCGTATGAGAATCAAATCCAGCTTAAGCGATAGAAGCTTATCGATCTTTGTTTATATCAGCCTGACCGTTATCGCCTTCTTTACCTTTTATCCGTTCTGGAACGCCGCGGTAATCTCGTTTAACAAGGGGATGGACACGGCGCTTGGAGGCGTGACCTTCTGGCCGAGGGCTTTTACGGTCGATAACTACGAAATCGTTTTCCAGGACAAACGGATTATCAACGGATTTTATATCTCCGTCATGCGGACGGTGATTGGCACAGTCTGCTCTATTCTGTTTACCGCCATATTCGCTTACGGCATGACCAAGCGCGAGCTGATCGGCCGCAAGTTTTATATGATCGCCTGCATTGTTACGCTCTACTTCAGCGGGGGCATTATCCCGACGTTCCTGTTAATCCGCGGTCTCGGCCTTATGGATAACTTTCTTGTCTTTATCATTCCGGGGTTGATCAGCGTATGGAACATGATTATATTCCGGACCTTCTTCCAGGGACTTCCCAAAGGTCTCGAGGAATCGGCTCAAATCGACGGCTGCGGTTACTGGGCAACATTCTTTCGCATCATTTTGCCGCTATCCGGTCCCGTTATCGCTACGCTCGCCTTATTTACGGCAGTGGGGCACTGGAACGATTGGTTTTACCCAAGTCTCTACATTACGAAGGAAAAGCTTATTCCCATTCAGACGATGCTGCAGCAGATTCTGAATTCCAATATTATGAGCGAGCAGTTCTCGCAGCTGGATTCCGCATCCCAGAGCAGGCTCAGCTCGATGAAAAGCGTGACCAGCAAGTCGCTTTCGATGGCTACGATGATGGTGGCTACCATTCCGATTATCGCCGTGTATCCGTTCGTGCAGAAGTATTTCGTAAAAGGGGTATTGGTAGGCTCTTTGAAGGAATAGGGAGCTTGCGTCCAACCAGCGTTTTCAACGTGAAACGGATACGCTTGCCCGGCAGCATGGATCGACAAATCCGCTTCCGCTGAACATAATTAAAAGCATGGGAGAGAGGGGTTTTATGAAGATGAGCAGATGGAGGAAATCGGCAACGATTGGACTAGCAAGCGTAATGGCGATCACTTTGGCAATGACGGGATGCTCCAGCGGCAACGGAAACAAGACAAACAACGAACCAGCAGCGACAAACAGCCAAAAGCCGGCTGAAAGCGAGTCGCCTGCGAACACGGCTAGCGATTCGGGAGCATGGAAGCTAGGCAGCGAGCCGCTGAAGTTTTCTTTTTACGGGCATTACGATTGGTATTCGATGCCAGCCTGGGGCGGGGATGAAGCAACCAAATGGATTAAGGACAATATGAAGGTCGATATTACGCCGGTTCAATCGGGCGGCAATGCCGCACAGAAGCTGAACACCATGATTGCCTCCGGCGACCTTCCGGATGTTATCTGGATGGATCGCGGAGCGGATGTAGAGAAGCTGCGCGAAGCGGGCATGCTGGTTCCTTTTGACGATTATCTCGATAAATATCCGAATTTCAAGAAGTGGGTTGGCGAAGAGGCGATCAACATGCTGCGTTCGAAGGACGGCAAGATTTATCAGTTCCCGAACTGGTATACGTCCCAGCCTAACGGCAACGCCGGCTACCTTTTGAATAAAAAGATTTATGAGGAGCTCGGCAAGCCGGCTCTCGAAACAACGGACGATTTCTACAACTATTTGAAAATGGTCAAAGAGAAATATCCGAACGTAACGCCGTTTAACCCGGATTTGGCGATTGACGGCCAAGGCCTTGACGTGTTGTATTCGGCCTTTGGTGAGGATTACTCTCCAGCGTATGTTTCGAACCGTGCCGTGCCTACCGGCGATAAGCTCACCTCGCTGTTCCTTGATCCGGTCTTCCGCGAGTCGATGCAGTTCGCAAGCAAGCTGTTCCGCGAAAAGCTGATGTCTCCGGATGCCCTGACGCAAACGAAGGATCAAGTGAAGGAGCAGGCCTATAACGGAACGGCCGCGGTATTTGCCGGCGCGAGCCCAACGGAATACGGCGCGGTTGGCGACGCCGAACTGAAGAAGAAGGATCCGAATTCCGGTTACATGATGGTGTGGCCGGTTCATAAAGCAGGACTCGATAAGAATAAAATTTGGGCAGGCACTTACACGCAGCTGGGCTGGAACGTAAGCGTCATTACCAAATCGGCTAAAGATCCGGAGAAAATTTTCGCCTTCCTCGATTATTTGACTGGTCCTGAAGGCACGCGCACCTTGTTCTGGGGTCCTGAAGGCATCTATTGGAAAGGCACGGACGCGGACGGTTCCCCAATCTTTACGGATGCTTACACCTCCGACGTGGAAGGCCGCACGAAAATGATGGATGCAACGGTTAACTTCCAATGGAACGGCAACACCGTCTTTATCGATACGTCCAAAATGAAATTCGAGCTGACCTTGCCTGAAGAGCAGCAGTCATGGGAAGCGCGCTGGCAAAATGCGATTACGTGGAAAACGCAGAAGAACGCTACTGAATTCATCAACCTTGCGCCGGCTCCGGATTCCGAGGAAGGAATTATCGCTCAAACCTTCGAAGAGCTGTACAAGGAAGCAAGAGCAAAAGCGCTGTACGCGAAGAGCGATGAAGAGGTTCTTGCGATCCTCGATAAAGCGCAGAAGGATGCCGAAGCAATTGGCTACGACAAGCTGCTTGCTTACAAGACAACGAAATGGCAGGAAAACTTAAAAAGCATGAAAGGCAATTAACATCCAGGCTAATGCTGGAGTATAATTTGGTCAAGCGGTCGGCGCCGTCCCTATGCATAGGGGCGGTTCTGCCGTTTCACGGCTTAACCACTCTGCGGGAACGGGGGAAGATGCCTCATGTATAAAGTGTTGATTGCGGATGACGAAGTGCTTGACCTGGAAGGCATGCGTTTGTTTATTCCCTGGACCGAGCTTGGGCTTGAGGTTGTGGCAGCCGTCAACAACGGCTTTGACGCTTACGAGGTATTGAAGGACGGGGAGATCGATATTCTCGTGACGGATGTGCATATGCCCAGCATGTCCGGACTGGAGCTTGCGCGCAAGGCGCAGGAGACCGAAAGCTGCTCGGGGCTAAGAGTGATTTTCGTCAGCGGGTATCAGGATTTCCATTACGTTAAGCAAGCCTTGTCCCTTCGGGCATACAGCTACGTGCTGAAGCCGATGGACGATTCCGAGCTTGTTGACGCGCTGGTTCACGTGACCAAGGAGCTGGATGAAGTATCGAGAAAGCAGGAAGAAGAAAGGCAATGGCGGGAGGCTGCCAAACGTACGGCTCCCCGATATCAGCAGCTGCCTCAGACCGATACCGTTGAACCGGGCAAGCATACGAAGCTTATTTTGGAAGTAACCGCCTATATGAAGGAGCATCTGAACCGTTCCCTTACGCTCAAGGAAGTGGCCGACCGGTTCGCTTTTTCCCCTAATTATTTGGGTCTGATGTTCAAGGAAGAGATGGGGGTAGGCTTTAGCGAATATGTCATTACGATGCGGATGGAGAGGGCGGGAGAGCTGCTGAAGGATCCGAAGGTAAAAATATATGAGGTCGCTGACCAGGTGGGTTACCGCTACATGCCTTATTTCAGCCGGCAGTTTAAAGAAACCTTCGGCATGACGCCAATCGAATTCAGGAGACACCGCTAATATGACGCAATCGCCGCTTACAGGCACTAATCATCCCCGCAAGTTTATTCCGTTTGGCATCAAGCTGCTGATCTCTTATATGATGCTGATCATTATACCAATCTTTCTGCTTGGCTATTTCGCCAGCGACATCATGACGGATTCGATCCGTTCGAATACGACGAACACCATTAAAGGAACGTTGAAGCAAATCGAAGATAACGTCGTCTATAAATTGGAGGATACGGTCCGCTTATCCGATCTTCTCTATTATGATACAACCTTGTCGAAGCAGCTGCTGCACTACGAGGAAGGCTGGGTCAGCTATGAAGCAACCACCAAGCTGCTGCTTCCGAAGTTCCGGCAGACCATCGAATCGACGAACCGCAGCATGTGGCTGACCGTTTATTTGCGCAATGAGACATTGCCGGAAGTTTACTACGACAGCAAAAATATCGATCCTCTTGCCTTGAAGGGCAAGTTCTTTGACCTGCTTCATTTGAATCGGATTACGCAAAAGCCCTGGTATGAATCATTCCCCGCCGAGCAATACGGAGAGACGAAACAGTGGAAACAGATTGAGGATGACGATCGTTATAACCGGATATCGCTTCTCCGGAGGTTAGTTGATCTGGAGTCGGCCAAGCCGAAAGAGATCGGCTTTATGCGAATCAGCGTCTATTTGTCCGATTTGTTCCAGAGCGTGGATTCCCGCAAGATTGGCGTAGGCAGCACCCTGTTTATTACCGATGGCAGCCGGAATATTTTGTATGCATCGGGAGCAACCGAGCAGTCGACGGAGCAATTGTGGGATGAGGGGAGAGGCAAAAATTATCTCGTTATCCGGCAGCCGCTTCCCGGTCTGAATTGGAGTCTCACGGCAATGGTTCCATCCTCGGTGTTAGAGAAGGATACGCAAAAGGTCAAGCTGTTGACGCTAATTATTTGCAGCGCGAGCTGCGTACTGATTTTGCTGGTCGCGACGTTTGTCTCGAGAACGTTTTCACGGCGGGTGTTAAAGGTGATGTCCGTACTTCAATCCTTCCGTCAAGGAGACTTTCAGCGGCGGATTCATTACAGCGGCAACGATGAATTTACGACGATTGCATCTTCGCTTAATGAGCTGGGCAAACGAACGCAAAACCTGATTGAAGAGGTCTATACGACAAATTTGAAAAAGAAAGAGGCGGAGCTGGAGACGCTTCAAGCGCAGATCAATCCGCATTTTTTATATAATACGCTTTCCTCGATCAGCCGGCTGGCCAAATTCGGGCAGGTCGAAAAGCAGCATCAGATGGTCATGAATCTGGCCAAGTTTTACCGGTTGTCCTTGAATGAAGGTCAGACCATTATACCAATCGGCAAGGAAATCGAGCAGGTTCGGGCTTACATGGACATCCAGCAGATTAAATACGGCGACAGGGTCCGAATCGACTATAATATTTCCCCGGAAATTGTCGAACTCACGACCGTCAAGCTGATCGTTCAGCCTTTTGTTGAGAATGTGCTCGAGCATGCTTGGCGCGGAGACCAGATTGATATGCACGTGAGCGGCTATCTGGAGGGGGAAGTTGTCCATTTGATTATTGCGGACAACGGCAATGGCATGCCCCAGGAGACGATTTTCCATATATTTAGCGGAGAAGGAGCGGAACGCGTAGGCTACGGAATCCGTAATGTACATGAGAGGATCCAGCTTTATTACGGCAAAGAATTTGGTGTGGCGATTGAGAGTGCGGAAGGTGAAGGCACGCGTGTTCATATTCGCATTCCGGCCGATTCCGTTTAGCTTCCCCGCGCGAAATTTGGTGAGGGATGCAGGTTGACGCGGATGCCTACTTCCAGCATAATATTAAGAAAACTCGGAAAATGCGCGAATCGGAGTCAAGCGTTCGGAAAGGACAATTCATGGGCATAGAGCAGTTAATCGAAAAGGCGTCGGCCTATATAAAAGAACAGGATCTTGTACGCATCAGGGAAGCCTATGAATTTGCGGACCAAGCCCATCACGGACAAGTGCGCAAGTCAGGCGAGCCTTACATTCTTCACCCTGTTGCCGTTGCGGAAATTATCGTGGATATGCAAATGGACGTACTGTCGATTATCGCAGCGCTGCTGCATGATGTGGTAGAAGATACGACAGTTGACCTTGAGGTCATCCGCGCGAATTTTGGCGAAACCTGCGCAATGCTGGTCGACGGACTTACGAAGCTCGAGAAGATCAAGTTCCGTTCGAAGGAAGAGCAGCAAAATGAGAATTACCGGAAGATGTTCCTGGCGATGGCGCAGGATATCCGGGTTATTCTGATCAAGCTGGCGGACCGCCTTCATAATATGCGCACGCTGAAGTTCCAGTCCGAGGAAGCGCAGCGGCGCATCGCCTACGAGACTCTGGAAATCTTTTGCCCGATTGCTCACCGGCTCGGTATTTCCGCGATTAAATGGGAAATGGAAGATATCGCTCTGCGGTATTTGAATCCGCAGCAATACTACCGGATCGCGAATCTGATGAAGAAGAAGCGGGCGGAGCGCGAGCTGTTTATTTCCGATGTAATCGGCCGGATTAAAGAGAAGCTCGAAGAGATGGGCATCGATGGGGATATTTCGGGCCGTCCGAAGCATATATACAGCATCTACAAGAAAATGACCGTCAAAAACAAACAGTTTAACGAGATTTACGATTTGATGGCCATCCGGATTATCGTAGACAATATCAAAGACTGTTATGCCACGCTTGGCATTATTCATACGTTGTGGAAGCCGATGCCGGGTCGGTTCAAGGATTATATCGCGATGCCGAAGGCTAACATGTACCAGTCCTTGCATACGACGGTAATCGGACCAAACGGGGAGCCGACGGAAGTGCAGATCCGTACCTGGGATATGCACCGCACCTCCGAATACGGTATCGCAGCCCATTGGGCTTACAAGGAAGGGACTATTGTTCCAAACAACAATTTCGAGGACAAAATGTCCTGGCTCCGCGAAATTATGGAGCTTCAGAACGAAGCGCGCGACGCCTCGGAATTTATGGAATCGCTCAAGATGGACTTTTTCGCCGATCTTGTGTTTGTGTTTACGCCAAGCGGCGAAGTCATTGAGCTGCCTGCCGGCTCGGTACCGCTGGACTTTGCCTACCGCATCCATACGGAGGTCGGCAACCGGACGATCGGCGCGAAGGTCAACGGACGGATTGTACCGCTTGACCATAAGCTGAAGACCGGCGACATTATCGAGATTTTAACGTCGAAGCATTCCTACGGTCCTAGCCAGGACTGGGTGAAGATCGCGCAATCTTCCCACGCGCGCAGCAAGATACGCCAATGGTTCAAGCGCGAGAAGCGGGAAGAGAACGTGGCCAAAGGCCGCGATCTGCTCGAACGCGAGCTGAAGCGCCTGGGCGTTGAGCCGTCTGCCTGGATGAGCGACGACAAGCTGCAGGAAGTGGCGAACAAGTTTAATTTCAACGATATCGAAGATATGATGTCGGCTATCGGGTTTGGCGGCATTACGGCTGCTCAGATTTGTACGCGTCTGACGGAGAAGCTTCGCAAGGAAGCGGAAAAGTCCAATCTGATCGAGCTGACCTCCGAGCCGAAGGAGATGAAATCTCCGGGCCACCGCAAGAACCGTCCGACCAACGGCGTAACGGTAAAAGGAATCGACAACTTGCTGGTCCGCTTTGCGCGATGCTGCAACCCGGTTCCGGGCGATACGATTATCGGTTATATTACCCGGGGCAGAGGCGTGTCGGTCCACCGGATGGACTGCCAGAACATTCCGTTCAATTCGGAGGGTGAAGAGGCGGACCGCGTCATTGAGGTGGAGTGGGAGGATTCGATTGAATCCAACTATAGCGTAGATATCGAAATAACCGGTCATGACCGTTCGGGACTTCTCAACGAAGTTCTGCAGGCCGTGTCCGAGAGCAAGACGAATATTTCGGCCGTTACGGGCCGTTCGGTGAAGAACAAAATGGCGATGATTCATATGACCGTGCTTATCCGTAATATTGATCATTTGTCCTCGGTAGTAGAGAAAATCAAACGCGTTCAGGATGTTTACTCCGTTCAGCGCATTATGAACAGCTAGTTGGAGGTTTACCCGCAGTGAAGGTAGTTGTGCAACGCAGCAAGCAGGCAAGCGTAACCATCGACGGGGAAGTCGTTGGGGCAATCGATAACGGTCTCGTGCTTCTCGTCGGAATCACGCATGAAGACACGGAAGAGGATATCCGCTGGATGGCGGATAAGGTAGCGGGTCTGCGGATCTTCGAGGACGAGAATGAGAAAATGAACTTCTCCGTCGTTGACGTCGGCGGACAGATTCTATCGATTTCGCAGTTCACGTTGTACGGGGACAGCAGGAAAGGGCGGCGTCCGAACTTTATGGCTGCCGCGCGTCCGGAGCTGGCGGAACCGCTGTACAATCGGTTCAACGAGCAACTTCGCGCGGCAGGCCTGATCGTTGAGACGGGCCGTTTCGGCGCGATGATGGATGTCGCTCTCGTGAACTCGGGACCCGTGACATTAATTATCGACAGCAAGCAGTAAATAGCGGGTAAGATAGGCTCCGGCTGGCAACAATAGAGACAGGCATGGCTTAATCGGCCTCAAGTATCTGTTGGCAGAAGGAGCTTAACTTATGCATCAATCCCGCAAGGAACAAGGCGTGGAACGGGCCTCCCGCAGACTTCTTCATACGGATCGCCGCGAAGCGATCGTGATGTCGAGGCTGGAGGAGCAGGTGGAGACGGCGGAGGAATTTTTCGCATTCCCTTCGAACCGGCGTGAGCCCGGCGGACGCATGTAAGTAGAACTTAAGCGAAAGGCTGCTCTTGCCGGGCAGCTTTTTTGCTTCAAAAGCGAATGTTCGTAAATGAACCGCTTACTATTTTGTAACATTACTGTAATGAGTTTATAACGGTTTTTTAACATCGCTATCCTATAATAAATCTCGACCCCCTTTTTAAAAATATAATTTCTGGACCTGCAACGATGGCTGCAGGTTTTTTTTTGTCCGCAAAGAGGCATACTGATGAAATGTGATTGACTATTGACTAATTTTGTCGACACGGTTAGAATTAGGACTCAGTATATAAATTTTGATTCGTTGATGGAACAAAGTAATCCCGTGCACGTACCCAGAGAGAGGCGCCAAGGCTGCAAGCGTCTTTATGGTGACAGGATGAAGCGACCTTCCGGAGAACAGACGGTGAACGGATGATCCGCAGGATCATTGCCACTAGCCGATCTGCGTGTAACGGGCGTTAACCGTTAATGAGCGGACTGGATTGTCCGGAATATGGGTGGCACCACGGGAGTTCAACTCTCGTCCCTAACGATTAGCCTTTAACGGCATGTCGTTAGGGGCGGGAGTTTTTTGCGTGATTAAGAGTTGTTATGAAGATTACGCTTACGAGGCAAGAATCATCGCAAAAGACGCGACAATTCTTTTTAGGAGGGTTTGCAATGGCTTTTCAAAAGTCACCGGGCACGCAGGATATTTTGCCTGGAGTAGTTGAGCGCTGGCAGTATGCGGAGCAGAAAGCCCGCGACATTTGCCGACGTTTTAATTTCCGCGAGATTCGTACACCGATCTTTGAAGCTACGGAGCTGTTCCAACGCGGCGTAGGCGAAACGACGGATATCGTGGAGAAGGAGATGTACACCTTCACGGACCGCGGTGATCGCAGCATTACGCTTCGTCCGGAAGGAACGGCGGGCGTTGTCCGTTCGTACGTCGAGAACAAATTGTACGGAGAACCGGATGTTTCGAAGCTGTATTATATCGGACCGATGTTCCGTTACGAGCGCCAGCAGGCCGGCCGTTACCGCCAATTCCACCAATTCGGGATCGAGGCGCTTGGATCGGTGGATCCGGCGATTGACGCGGAGGTTATCGCGCTCGGGTATACCTTCTATACGGAGGTAGGACTAAAGGGCGTCCGCGTGGAGATCAACTCCGTTGGCACGCCCGCGGTTCGCGCAGCCTTCCGGGAGAAGCTGCTTGCTTTCCTAATGCCGATGCGCGAACAGCTCTGCAAGGACTGCCAGTCCCGCATGGAGCGCAATCCGCTGCGCGTACTAGACTGCAAGACCGATCAGGCCCGCTTTGAAGAGGCGCCATCGATTCTCGACAGCCTGGACGAGGAATGCAATATCCACTTCGACAAGGTAAAAACGTACCTGACGGATATGGGCATTCCATTCTCGATCAATCCAAGACTTGTTCGCGGCCTCGATTATTATACTCACACCGCTTTCGAATACAAGGCGGAAGGGATCGGCGCTATCGATACGATTGGCGGCGGCGGCCGTTATAACGGACTTGTAGCCGAGATCGGCGGACCGGATCAACCGGGCGTAGGACTTGGTCTTGGCTTGGAACGCACGATTATGCTGCTTGAGCATCAACAAGCCGTCCTGGACAACGCGCATCAGATTGACGTGTACGTGGTAGCGCTGGGCGAAGCGGCAGAACGGGAAGTAACAAGACTGGTCTACGAGCTTCGCACCTCCGGTATCCGCGCGGAACGCGATTATCTGGGCCGTAAAATGAAGGCGCAGATGAAATCGGCAGACCGTCTGCAAGCCCGGTATACGGCTATTCTCGGCGATGACGAACTGACGCGCGGCGAGATTGCCTTGAAGGAAATGGCAACAGGCGAGCAGCGCGTAGTGGCGCTTGCAAGTCTGGCTTCGGAACTGAAATCCAACTAATTATAAAGGGGAGTTACATCCATTATGATG
The DNA here is from genome assembly GCF_051200795.1 of Paenibacillus glycanilyticus. Lineage (NCBI taxonomy): Bacteria > Bacillati > Bacillota > Bacilli > Caryophanales > Paenibacillaceae > Paenibacillus > Paenibacillus glycanilyticus. The sequence continues at coordinate 4,735,657 of NZ_CP195155.1, read as the reverse complement.
CTGAAAACTCATCAGTGCGGCACCTTAACAAAAGCCAACATTGGCGAAGAAGTAACACTAAACGGCTGGGTACAACGCCGCCGTGACCTTGGCGGTGTCTTGTTCATCGACCTGCGCGACCGTACAGGTATCGTGCAAACCGTATTTAACCCTGATTTCTCCGGCGAAGCTTTGGCAATCGCCGACCGTGCGCGTAACGAATTCGTACTGGCTGTTAAAGGTACGGTTGTAGAACGCGATGCGGAGACGGTTAACAAAAACCTGGCAACAGGCGAAATCGAGATCCGAGTGACGGAGATTGAAGTGATCAATGCTGCGAAGACGCCTCCATTCCCTATCGAAGACGGAGTTGAAGTAGACGAATCGCTTCGCCTGAAATACCGTTACCTCGACCTGCGCCGTCCGGAAATGCACAAAACGCTCTTGCTTCGTTCGAAAGCGGCAAAAGTATTCCGTGACTTCCTTGACGGTGAAGGCTTTATCGACGTTGAAACGCCAATCCTGACGAAAAGCACGCCGGAAGGCGCTCGCGATTACCTGGTACCAAGCCGCGTTCACGAAGGCGAATTCTTCGCGTTGCCGCAATCCCCGCAAATCTTCAAGCAATTGCTGATGGTCGGCGGTATTGAGCGCTACTACCAAATCGCTCGCTGCTTCCGTGACGAAGACCTTCGCGCTGACCGTCAACCGGAATTCACGCAAGTCGACATCGAGACTTCGTTCCTGACGCAGGATCAATTGCTCGGCATGATGGAGCAGCTGATTGCGCGCCTGTTCCGCGAAACGATTGGCGTAGAGGTTGAGCTTCCGCTCCAACGCATTACTTACGCGGATGCAATGAACAAATACGGTTCCGACAAGCCGGACCTTCGTTTCGGCATGGAAATCGAAGATATTACCGATATCGTTGCTACAAGCGACGTTAAAGTTTTCGCAAGCGTTGCGGCAAGCGGCGGCGTCGTGAAGGCGTTCAACGCAAAAGGCTGCGGCCACTGGAGCCGCAAAGAGCTTGACGATCTGCAGCCGTTCGCTGCCCGTTACGGCGGTAAAGGCCTGGCATGGATCACGATTAAAGACGGCGAGTGGAAAGGTCCAATCGTTAAATTCTTGAAGCCTGAAGAAATCGCGGCTTTGACTGAGCGTCTGAACGTTGAAGAGGGCGACCTCCTGACATTCTCCGCCGACAAAGCGAAAGTTGTTGCCGACGTTCTGGGCAACCTGCGTCTGAAAGTCGGCCGTGAGCTGGGTCTGATCGACGACTCCAAGTTCAAGTTCGTATGGGTTGTTGACTTCCCTATGCTCGAGTGGGACGAAGAAGCAAAACGTTTCGTAGCGGTTCACCACCCGTTCACGCGTCCGAAGGAAGAAGACCTGCATCTGTTCGAGACGGATCCGGGACAAATCCGCGCGCAAGCCTACGATATCGTTCTGAACGGCTACGAAGTTGGCGGCGGCTCGATGCGTATCTACAAACGCGATATTCAGGAGAAAATGTTCGGCGCGCTTGGCTTCAACATGGAAGAAGCGCATGAGAAGTTTGGCTTCCTGCTTGACGCATTCGATTACGGTACGCCTCCGCACGGCGGTATCGCATTCGGTTTCGACCGTCTTGTCATGCTGCTGACAGGCCGCACGAACCTGCGCGAGACCATCGCATTCCCGAAAACGGCAAGCGCAACCGACCTGCTCTGCGACGCACCGTCTCCGGTCGAGCTGTCGCAGCTTGAGCAGCTCCATATCCGCACTGTTCTGAAGCCTAAGCCGGAAGCGGCTGCTGCAGGCAACAAGCAAGCTTAAGCTTATGCTTTCGATGTAAGAATCATCACGAACAGCCATAAGGCTGTTTAGGTGACAATTCTTTTTAGGGGGCGGCAACGAATTATGCTGCATCAATTTTCTCGCACCGAGCTTGCGATCGGTCCGGAAGGCCTCGACGTGATGAGAGGGAGTACCGTCGCCGTGCTTGGCATCGGCGGCGTAGGCTCCATCGCGGCCGAGGCTCTTGCCCGGACCGGTGTTGGCCGGATCATCCTTATCGATAAGGATGTTGTGGATATTACAAATGTGAACCGCCAGATTCATGCGCTCACCACAACGGTTGGACAACCGAAGGCTGATCTGATGCGCGACCGGATTAAGCTAATTAATCCGGAATGCGATGTTATCTCGCTGCGGATGTTCTATACGGAAGAAACGTATGAGCAGCTGTTTGCTTATGAACTTGATTATGTCGTGGACGCTTCGGACACAATCTCGTATAAAGTCCATCTGATCAAGGAATGCCTGGAGCGGAAAATTCCGATCATCTCCAGCATGGGTGCCGCGAACAAGATGGATCCGACGAGATTTACCGTTGCGGACATCTCGAAGACGCATACGGATCCTATCGCGCGCGTGGTACGCACGAAGCTGCGCAAGGACGGCATTAAGAAAGGCGTGAAGGTAGTCTTTTCCGACGAGCTGCCCAAGAAGCCTCGCGAGGACGTGACGCAGCGCATCGTGCCGGAGAATGCTCCGGAGATCCGCAAAGCGAAGCAGCCGCCCGCGAGCAACGCGTTTGTGCCTCCGGTTGCCGGGCTTATCATGGTAAGCGTAGTGGTGCAGGATCTGTTGGCGAAGCATGGTATTGAAGTATAGTGGAAAGGCTGTCCTTCTGGACGGCCTTTCTTTTTTTATATCGTGGGGATGATGGATTTGCAGGAAAGTATCTCCTTCCGGTTGCTGTTGCTTGTGCTTTGCATGAACAATATTCAGTGGAGGCAAAGCACAAGCAAAGGCAAGCGCTGCGCTCCTCCAGGAGATACTTACCTTCCAATCCATTCCCACACGAACCAAAACAACAGCATGCATTCACAATGCCAAAAGATCCTGCGTGGGGAGGGGGCGGAAAGAACCGCAAGCGGAAATTCGCTTGCGGTTCTTTTTGGGATTAGAGGGAGGAGCGATGGTCGGAGAAGGCACGGAGATATTGAATGCTGTCTTCTTTTATGAACCTGCAGCCGGGAACAATCGGGTTCTTCATGAGCTGCACGGATAAGGCGTTGAGGACACGGGATAACGGCGTTCGTTCATGGTCATCGATGTGGAATTCCAAGCCGTATTGATAAATGCCAGGTTCCAGCTCCTGTAGCCAGACAACCTTGCCGTATAGCTTGAAGCTTTTGTAGAGAAGCTGGGCTTCAATCTCTAACAGAATTCCGGAATGGACGGCAAGCTGGATGGAGGACAAAAATCGCAAGCCTCCGGCTCCTATATTTTCGATGACGATTTCCGTTTTGCCAAGGTCAATGCTTCTTCCGTTGATCTCATTGACGGTCATTAAAGCGCTGATAGGGTGAGGAAGATGAACCCGGAAATAGGCCCGTCTGTTCTCGAATGGAGCATCAGCACCTTTCATAAGGGGAGTCAGCATCCCGCGCTTCAGCAATTCGGCAAACGCTTCGGCTTGCACGGGTCTGCTGAACAGGTAGCCTTGCACCAAATCGCATTTCAGAAGCTTGAGAATATGAAGCTGCTCCTCAGTCTCTACTCCTTCCGCCACAACCGACATGTTCATATGCTGGGCGAGTTGAATAATCGTGCTGATAATGGCATTATCGTCGCTGCCTTGATGCAGGTCATGAATAAACGACCGGTCAATCTTCAGAATGCCGATCGTATGCTTGAATCTTTTCAGATAGGATAAGGAAGAGTAGCCCGTTCCAAAGTCGTCAAGCGAGATAGTAACGCCAAGCTTGTTCAGCGCATCAAGAGTATGCATGACCGTTTCCGCATTTTCGAGCAGAGAGGATTCAGTAATTTCAATCTCCAAGTACCGGGGTTCCAGCTCGGTCTCGGCTAAAATCTGCTGGATGGAGTCCATAATATCTTTGGATAGGAACCGTTTGGCCGTTACGTTAATCGAGATCGGAATAGGTTTTAGACCCGCAAGCTGCCACTCTTTGTTTTGACGGCATACCGTCCGCTTAACCCAGTTGCCAAGCGATACGATTAATCCGGTTTCTTCCGATATCGGTATAAACTCATTCGGAGCTATCAGTCCCCACTCAGGATGATTCCACCTGATTAACGCCTCGGCGCCAACGATTTCGCCCGTATGGATATTCACCTTCGGCTGATAATACATCTCCAGCTCCTCACGCTGAATAGCCTTGCGGAGATCCTTCTCGAGCGTAAAGATTTTGTAGGTTTGCACGTTCATCGAAGAGGTGAAAATCTGATAGCCGTTTTTACCAAGGTCTTTAGCCCGGTAAAGAGCGGAGTCGGCGTTTTTCATCAGAGTGGAACAATCTTCCCCGTCGTTAGGATAGATGCTGATTCCTACGCTCGTTGTAATATACAGCTCGTAATCCCCGATAATAAAGGGTTCTCGAATTCTCTCTATAATACGCCTGGCGACCTCGATCGCACTGTTATTATCCTTGATGTGCGGGAGAATGACGGTAAATTCATCCCCGCCCATTCTAGCGACAAAGTCGTTCTCCCTGATCTGCTCCAGCAGGCGTTTGGCGAAGGCAATCAACAGCTGGTCTCCAACGGCATGTCCTAATGAGTCATTGATATATTTGAATCGGTCCATGTCGAGATACATGACCGCGAAATGACGGCGGGTTATCTTGGCTGTCTCCAAGGCATGCTCCAGCATCTCTTCGAACTTTCTTCGGTTGGGAAGCTCGGTTAAGGCGTCGTGATAGGCGAGAAAAGCATTCAATTCCTCGGCTCGTTTCCGCTCCGTCACATCAAGGATGGTACCTATGACGGCGGGGGCGCCTTGATACATGATCCGGTTGGAATACATCTCTACATCAAGTATTTTCCCTTCCGCCGTTAACACGCGCAGAGGATGACGGATGGCATCGGATTCGTTATACAGGATTTGAATGTTTCGTTTTACAAACGAGTAGTCGTCCGGATACACGATGTCCCAAATGCTCATTCCGATAATTGCTTCTTTATATCCAAGCATGTCTACCAGATGGGGATTGGCATACAAGATGATATTTTTTTTAATGATATAGACGCCAACAATCGATTTTTCCACCAGGCTGCGGTATTTAGATTCGGCTTCGATAAGGGCATTCTCGGCTTGTTTTTTCGTTGTGATATCTTTGGCAATGGAGTAAATTCCCACAATACGGTTGTCAATCGTGATGGGAAGCTTCGTCATTTTCATGTAGACCAGATGGCCTTGCTTATGCCGGCATACCAGTTCATAGCTCTGGACCGTACCCTGCAGCGCCTGATCGAAATAAATGCGGGCTTTATCCCGTTCATTCTCGGCAATCAAGCGACTATAATTGGAATACAATAATTCCTCTTTGGAGTAGCCTAATATTTTTTCGAGTGCGGAGTTGCAATCCATAAAGTTGCCGTTCAAATCAAAATAAGAGATCGCATCGGGGTTCTGTTCAAAAAGGGATTCGTAGCGCTGCTTGTTAATCTGAAATAATTGCTTGTTTCTGGTCTCGTCCGAGATATCGTTGCTTATTCCAATGATGCCCGTAATTTGCTCATGCATAAAAATAGGGGAGAGGGTCGTCATGACATCAACGCTATGTCCGTGTTTATGGAGAATGGCGATCTGAAAAGACAGAGTCTCGCCATCAAGAGCCCTCTGATTATAAGCCGTCGCTTGCTCAAGGTCCTCAGGCTTAATGAATTGGCTAAAGTGGATATGCTCCTCTTTGCCGTAGCCGGTTAATTTAACGGCCGCATCGTTCACGTCAAGGATGTTGCCTTGCAAATCGATGATAAAGGCAGCGCTGAACATATTTTTTAACAGGGAAATGTAACGCTGCTCCATTAATTTGATATCCGACAGATCCTTTGCAATGGCGTAGAATCCGTCGATCTCATCGTTTATCTTTCTTGGGAAAGCGGTAACCGTCAGATCGATGAATGGGCCTTTTTTATGAAGAACGCGGACTTCGAAAATTTGAATTTCGCCCTGCAGCAGCCTTTCGAAATGCTCCTTTGCCCGTTGACGCTGATTGCCCGGTAAAAGGGAACCGTAAGTCATATGCTTGAACTCTTCCGGGGTGTATCCTAATGTATTCGTAAAGGCCTGGTTCGCTTCGGTCAGACGTCCGTTATGATCGAACAGCAGGAAGATATCTGACCGATGGTCAAACAAGGACGTATTAAACCATTCGGAAAGAATCGGGATATCCTCTTGTCTCTTATTTTTCTTCAAGAAATCCAGCTTAAATAAACTCATATCAGTTTTCCGCCCACCTGCAACTATGTATGTTGAATCATTATATCAAGCTTTGTATTTTTTTGTCGATTTACTATGAGAAGTCATAAATGGACGGGGCTGTTAATAGAACAAAACCGCAAGCGGAATCCGCTTGCGGTTTTTGTCTTTTACGTTATTTAGTTGTTGGCTCAACCAACTGCTTAAGCTCGGAGATCAAGACATCCAGCTGCGCGTAACCTTCCACGAGATGGCCGATCTTTACATCCTGCGTTTCCATACTCGCGCATACCTCTTCTACGGAAGCCATATTCTGCTCGGTTATGGCCGCCATGCCCGTCATCTCGTCTGCGATGGAGGAGTAACGGTCATACAGCTGTTTGGAGGATTCACCAACGGTATCGGACTGCTGCTTGACCTGCTCGGTATTGCTGTTAATCCGCCTGATAATGCCTTCTACCTTTTGCGATGCTTCGTAGCTGGTATCCACAGCCTGCTGACCGAGATGGACTTGCTCGCTTACGGCTGTAACCGACGTATGGATGGTGCTCAGAATGTTCGTAATTTCGCCGGCTGCAATATTCGCGTTATCAGCGAGCTTGCGAACCTCACCGGCAACAACGGCGAAACCTCGACCATGCTCGCCGGCACGGGCAGCTTCGATCGCCGCGTTCAGGGACAGAAGATTCGTCTGCTCGGAAATCTCCCGGATCGAGCCAACGATCGAGCTAACCTGCTCGTTCTGCTCAATCAACTGCTCCATCAAGGATACGGTCTGTGCGATAATCGCCTTGACGCTGTTCACATCCGTTGTTAAGGTCTGGATCAGCTCATTGCCTTCCACGGTAAGCACGGCCGTATCCGCGGAATACTGCTGCAGCTGCGTTGAGCCTTCGCGAAGCTGGGAGACGGCGCTCTCAATCGTGTGGGCGGAATCGCTGACGCTAAGCACCATGCTTGTCTGCTTCTCAATGGAAGCGGACATTTCCGCAAAGGTAGTGGTGACCTCGCGCGAGATCTGGCCGGTCGATTCGACCGTGCCTTTCTGCTCGTTGCTGAATTCGCCAAGAATAAGAATCATCGATTTCAGCTTCTCGACGACCTTCTCGGTCAGTTCCTTCGCTTCCAGCGCTTCGCGCCGCTCGCTCGTAACATCGGACTGCAGACGTTGGCTGAATTTCGCGGAGAAGGAGAGCGCGACCGTCGCAAAGATCAGATATAAGAACAGGTAGAGCAGAGAATCATTCGGGAATAACTGCTGCTGCAAATCGGAATCCAGGAAAATGTACGTGCTGACGCCCATGCCGAGAACACCGGTGAAGATGATAGGCTTATAATCCGCGTAAAGCGTCATGACGGCAATATTAACGTAGACGAGGAAATATGTACTTATAATCGGATGCGGATCGGATACGATCAGCAGCACCGTTAAGGCGGTTAGAATGACCGGTACGACGTACATGATGTACTGGACCATAATCCGTTTGTAAGTCATAAAGGTTGCCAGCCCGCAGCTGATAAGGCCAACGACAGCCAGCAGAACAATCATATCCGTCCCGAGACCTGCTCCTAGATCGGCAAGAAGGCCTAGAGCAAGCAGTCCCCATAAAATTTTTACAAATAAACGATTCCGTTTGTCGAGTATAAGCTGATCTTTGGTCATAGTCGTGATCTCTACCTTTACACAGTGGTTTTATAAGGCTTACATAGCTCTGCTGGCAGATCTGGCAGGCGAGGCGGCCGGATAGACCAGCCAGTTGTATTGTTCTTTATTGCGGTAGATGGACTCCATGTCGAAAATGACGGGAATGACGTCATCTCCCTTATAGAACGTTTTGCCGCCAACCTTTTCCATCGGAACGCGGAAAGTAATTCGTAGAGCACGGTAGAATACGGGCTCCAGCAGCGATATAAAGTAGCGGAAATTGTACTTCTCGGCACAATATACGGCGGATGATAATAAATCCGAGATCGGCTGTTGTCCTCTATAATGCTGCAAGACTGCGATTTTATCGATTTCCGCTACGCGGGTGGGATCTTCGGTGATTTTGAAATGCTGTTGGAAAGGAGCGACCGTATCGATCTCGTTAAGGCCGGGCAGGTAAGGTTTAATTTCGGACGTTCCTACGCATTGTCCATCCTCGGCTACAGCCAGGTACCGTTCGACGACCTGTGCCGTATGCTCGAGCTCATAGCCCTTTTCCTCCCATACAGAGACCCAAATGCTGTTGAACACCGCTAATTCCCATTCGCTCTTCACAGATTTGAACAAAACACAACTCTCCTTATCCTCTCTCTCTGTCTAATGTTTTTTATCTCTTTAAGTTCCCTCTCGTGGCTTGCCATCCGCTTTGCGCGGCATGACAAAGGAAATATATTCCTGCAATTTATATCGGCTCTTTAGTAGTGAAATATTATAGTAATACCTACAAATTAACTAGGTTTTAACAAAAAAATATGGCAACAGTCCCATTTCCGAATGGTGGCGAACGTATGTGCGAGTATGCTATCATCATAGTAACGCATTTATGCAGGTAAAAAGGTTGTGACTTCATAATGGATTTATTCTCCTATCAGGAGGCGGAGACGCCGCGGGCAAGACTGCTTGCCGACCGAATGCGGCCGGAGACGCTGGATGACTATATCGGGCAAGAGCATATCATTGGAGCGGGCAAGCTGCTGCGCAGGGCGATAGAAGGCGACCAAGTATCGTCGATCCTGCTGTACGGCCCTCCGGGCTGCGGCAAAACGACGCTCGCGAATATTATTTCGAAACGTACGGCAGGGGAGTTCGTCAAGCTAAACGCGGTAGACGCGTCGGTGAAGGACGTCAGGGAAGTCATTGACACGGCGAAGACAAACAAGCTGATGTACGGTAAAAAAACGATTTTATTCCTCGACGAGGTTCACCGGTTTAACACGTCCAGGCAGGACGCGCTGCTGCCGGCCGTTGAGCAGGGGATCATTATATTTATCGGAGCAACGACGGAGAATCCGTTCCATCATGTGAACGGGGCGCTCTTGTCCCGCTCAACGCTGTTCCAACTGGAGCCGCTTAATGAGAAGCATGCGCTGGAGGCCATGAAGCGGGCTTTGACGGACAGGGACCGCGGACTTGGCTTTATGACGCTTCACGCCGAGGAAGAGGCGCTTCAGCACATCGCGGAGATGGCGGGCGGCGATATCCGCCGAGCGCTCAATGCACTGGAGCTCGCAGCGGTCACAACCCCTTCGGAGCCGGACGGTTCGGTCCGGATTACGATGGAGGTTGCGCAGGAATCGATCCGGAAGCCAACCGTCCGGGCGGATACGTCTACGCAGTATGATGTTCTGTCGGCGTTCCACAAGAGTATCCGGGGCTCGAGCGATGCCGCCTTGTTCTGGTTTCTCTATGCGGTCGAGAAGCTTGGCATGGATCCGATGACCTTCCTCCGGCGGCTTATCGTGGCTTGCAGCGAGGATATCGGTCTTGCCAATCCGCAGGCGATGGTGCAGGCGGTAACGGCCATGGATGCGTACCATAAGATCGGCTGGCCGGAGGCGAAGTACAATATTGCTCAGGCCATATTGTTTGCCGTCGAGAGTCCGAAGTCGAATGCGGCAGCGGTTGCGATCGGCAAAGCGATGTCCGTTATCGAGGGGGCGGGACAAGCGGAAGTGCCGCTTCATCTGCGGGATACGCATTACAAAGGCGCCCAGCAGCTTGGCCACGAGGGCTACAAGTATCCGCATGATTACCCCGGCCATTACGTGAATCAGCAATATTTGCCGGACAACTTAAAGGGCGTAACTATTTACAAAGCGACCGAGCAGGGGATGGAAGGGAAAATTCGCCAGAACCAGGAGCTCCGTCAGCGGAAAAAATAACAGGAAAGGACCTTCCGGCGGAAGGTCCTCTTTGCTTAGAGCGTAATTTGAATCTTGACGGTTTCGTTTTCGTAACGGAAGCGGATATCGCCGTTATATTTATGAACCGTCTTTGCGATAATCGACAGCCCGTTGCCGCGCATGGCGTTCGGATTCGCTTTGGTCGTATATCCGTCGGTGTGGAACAAATTCTTCTGATCCTTCGCATGCAATATGGCCGGATTTTCTACCGTATAGACGGTTTTGACACCCTTGGAGCGGGAGGTCACCACAATACGCCGCGGCAGCTTGCCCTCGTAAACCTCGGTAGCTTCAATGGCGTTGTCGAGCAGGTTCGAGAATATTTTGACCAGATCCATCGATTCGATTTTGCTGTATTCATCGGTATCGGTCTCAAACTGCATCTCTATGCCTTTGGATTGCGCCAGCTCCCATTTGCTCTGGAACAAAATCAGAATAACCGGATTATTGATTTTCATCGACAGATCAAGAGCCCTGGAGTCGGCTGCAAGCTGCTTCAAATATTCCGTTGCCCTGTCGTACTTCTTCAGCGTCAGTAGACCGTGAAGCACCTGAAGATGGTTCATTCGGTCATGACGGCTGGATTTGATGGAATCGATGACTTTCCCCATCTCGGAAATATACATTTGCTCGGATTCGTAAAGATCCTGCTTGAGCCGTGTTTTGTGCCATTTTCTAAGGACAAAAAAGGCGATCAGCAAAATGACGGCAAAAAGAATGTCGATGGTGAAGACGACTTTGTTGCTGTTAATAACCTCTTGGCTGATGGATTCCAGCTGGCTGGCATCAATATCGATGGCCATAACGCCAAGCAGCTTCCCGGACTCGCTGACAATAGGCACGCCTATGGACAAATAGACGCCATGCGTCTTATCCTGTATGATGCCGGTATAATACTCCAATCCGTCTTTAGCCTGATTGACCTGTTTGGGCGGCACCGTGCAAGGAGAGCCGATTGGCAGCAGCTCGGACTCGGTTGGAACCGCCGACAACATCACCTTGGCGACATCCGTGTCATCCAGGAGCAGCGTATAAACGTACAGAGCATGGATCCGGGAGCGGTACTCCTCGAGATACTGAATGATGGAGGGATCCGGCTGCTTGGTTTGAAGAAAACGTTCGTACGCCGATTTGTCCAGTCCGGCCGCCATATCTTGCGCAATGGTTATATACTGCTTCGCCAGGGTCGTTTGCGTTGCGTTCCCCGTGGAGTAGTAAGTCAGAACGAGTTTTGAGCAGGTTAAAATACTCAATATAGTGAAGGAAGTTACTAAAAAAAGAAGTTGCCTTCGAGAATTCATATGTAATAATCCTTTTCAAAATAGATTGTATGCATAAATATACATATTTTGTATTTGTAAAAAACGTCCAATCTTCATTATTAATCAAATTCATACCCACATCAACCCTTATTTTATGAAAAATAAAAAGGACCTAATTAGTGGTCCTTTTCCTTCTTTATTCTTTTTTAAAAGTGAATGGCGCCGGGGTAAAGGTATATCTCGTGGAAGAGCGGAGCGCCCGCCTTTGTTCTCCCTTTTCAACATAAACATTTGAATAAGGAAAAGGGAGAACAACAGCGGCTGAAGGAGATATACCTGTCCATGGCGATCAATTCACTATCTCCCGTCATGTTACCCCTCGGCGTTACTTCGCTTTTTTCCGCCCATGGGGCACAATCATCGGCGTGTCGTATAGCGGATCCCGAATGACATCGCATTTCAGGTGGAACACTTCCTCGATCATCGAAGCATCAACAATTTCGGAAGGCGCCCCTTGCGAATAGATGGCACCGTTCTTCACGGCTGCAATATGATCGGCGTACCGGCAGGCCAAGTTAATGTCATGCAGAACCATAACGATGGTCCGGCCATCCCGCTCGTTCATTTCCTGGAGCAGATCAAGCACCTCAATCTGATGCGTCAGGTCCAAATACGTGGTAGGCTCGTCGAGCAGAATAATGCCTGTCTGCTGCGCCAATGTCATGGCGATCCAGGCGCGCTGCCGCTGCCCGCCCGAGAGGGAGGAGACGGAACGCTCCGCCAGCTCTTCAATGCCTGTTGCGCGCAAGGCGGATTGCACGGCTTCTTCGTCTTCCTTCGACCATTGCTGCAGCCAGGTCTGGTAAGGATAACGGCCCTGCTTCACAAGCTGCTGCACGGTAAGTCCTTCCGGAGCAACAGGGCCTTGCGGGAGCAGGGAAAGCTGCTTGGCGGCAGCCTTGGCCGGTATGGACGACAGATCCTTGCCGCCCAGCGTTACTTCGCCCTTGGTTGGCTTCAGCAGCTTGGACAGGGCTCGCAGCAACGTGGATTTGCCGCAGCCGTTGCTTCCGATAAGGACGGTTATTTTACCATCGGGGATGGCTAGGTTTAATTGCTCAAATATGGATGCTCCGCCGTAAGAAAGGGAGATTCCTTTCGCTTCAAGCATGCTCATGGTTGACTTCCTCCAGCTTCGTTATTGGTTGCGGTAGCGATATAACATAAATAAGAAGAACGGCGCGCCGATAGCCGCGGTGAAAACGCCGGCCGGTATGTCCAGCGGAGCGAAGACGGTTCGGGCAATCAGATCGGATACAAGCAATAAAATAGCGCCAATCAAAGCGCTGACAGGCAGCAGTCCGCCAAATGACGAGCCGACAAGCTTCCGCGCCATATGCGGGGCAATCAGGCCAATAAAGGCAATCGCGCCGCCAATCGCAACGGCAGCCCCTGCCAGCGATACGCTTAGAAGCAGCAGGATAAACCGGTGCTTCTGCACGTGAGCGCCTGCGCTGCCGGCAACCTCATCGCCAAGCGCTTGTACATTAATATGGCGGGCCATGAGCCACGTGGCAGGAAGCAGGACAATCAGCCATGGAAGCAGCGTATAAACATCCTTCGCCCAGGACGAACCGTAGATGCTGCCCGTCATAAAGGTCATCGCCCGATTTGCCAGGAAATATGGGCTGGAAATAATAAACATGTAAGAGGTGGACTTGAACGCAGCCGACAATCCGGTTCCGATGAGAACCATCCGGAGCGGCGAAGCGCCGTTTTTCCAGGACAGAATATAGAGAATAAACGTAACCGCGTAAGCGCCGAGAATGGCGGCTACGGGCATCCAATGGACGGAGACATGGCCGCCAAGGAAAAAGAGAAACAAGACCGTGCCAAGGGACGCGCCTTCCGTTATCCCGGTAACATCGGGCGAAGCCAGCGGATTGCGGATCAGTCCCTGCAGCACGGCGCCAGCCGAAGCCAGGGCAGCTCCAACAAGCATGGCGATTACGATGCGCGGCAGCCGAAGCTTTAATACGATAACGTCATGCATGGCGCTCCCTTTGCCGATGATCGATTTGACCACGTCAAGGGGCGAGATGAACTGGCTGCCGATTCCGGTGCTTATAATGGCGCCCGCAGCGCAGAGCAGGAGCAAAATGAGCGTTGTCCATAATGCTCTGCGTTCGAGAAGATAGGACAGCTTGGGGCTGCTCAGCCGGACCGTCTTGTATTTGCTCATGATGTCTGTCTTCCTTTCCTGGCGATATAGACAAAGAAAGGTACTCCGATTACGGCGGTCATAACGCCCACCGGCACCTCTCGCGGCATGGCGATGTAGCGGGAGCCGATGTCGGCTGCTACCAGCAACACGCCGCCAAGAACGGCGCAATAAGGGATAACCCAGCGATAATCCGCGCCAACGAAATAACGGACGATATGCGGAATAATGATACCCACGAAAGCAATCGGGCCGGCAACGGCAACCGATGCGCCAGCCAGTAGAATAACCGCAGTTGAAGCGAGCCATTTGACAACAGCGGTCCGCTGGCCCAACGTCTGGGCAATATCGTCGCCCATGCCAAGGACGTTCAAATGACGGGAAAGTGCCAAGGCAATGATTAGGCCAACCGCCATGTAAGGCAGCACGCTGACAAGCATATGCATGTCACGGCCGGCAACCGAGCCGACAAGCCAGACCAGCACCTGATCGAACATTTTGCCGCTGGAGAGCATAAAGCCTTGGGTGAGCGACGCGAAGAATGCGGCGATCGAAGCGCCCGCCAACGTGATTTTGACCGGCGTCATACCGTCCCGCCCAATGCTGCCAAGGACGAATACGATTGCACCGCTGATTGCCGCGCCGAGCAGGGCAAGAAGAGTAAGGGGCTGCATGCCGTTAATGCCAAGCCAGCCGGATGCCACAACAACCATAAAGGAAGCTCCGGAATTGACGCCGAATACGCTTGGCGAAGCAATCGGGTTGCGGGTAACGACCTGCATCAGGGCGCCAGCGACAGCCAGGCTGGCACCGGCAGCAGCTGCGATTAGAGCCCGCGGAACCCTTGCCGTCTGTATGATCAAATGCTCTTGGTTAGAGGGCTGATAATGAAAGATGGCATCAAATACCGTTGCAAGCGGGATATCCGTTATGCCGAATGCAATGCTGCATATAATCGCTGCTCCAAGGAGCAGGAGAGATATTATGAATCCTGTTAGTCTCATGGCTGTTTGCGAACTCCTTTATCTCGGATGGCAACTTATTATATTTATGTACCTAGTGAATTTTAATAGAGGAGTTATTGCCCTGTCAATGAATATGAGAATCGTTATCAAATTTATGTTGACTATGTAGCGGTTTTCTTTTATATTGTCCAAGTGAGAAATATTATCATCGGGGGGCACTCATTCATATGAAGAACCGTTTCAACGGAAAAAAAATGATTTGGCTGATGCTTTGTACAATGATTATCGCTGTTCTGGCAGCAGGCTGCGGATCGAATTCCAACAATAACGCAGGTACAGATACATCCAATAACCAAGCAGGGAATTCGGAGCAGGCCGCTTCGAACGAGACCCGTATCGTGAAGCATGCAATGGGCGAAACCGAAATTAAAGGCACGCCGAAGCGGGTTGTTGTTCTTACGAATGAAGGAACGGAAGCCGTATTGGCGCTTGGCGTAAAGCCGGTTGGCGCCGTCAAATCGTTTACGGGCAACCCGTGGTACAACCATATCGCTGCGGATATGGAAGGCGTGGAAGTCGTAGGCGAGGAAGGCCAGCCGAATCTGGAGCTTATCGCCGGATTGCAGCCGGATCTTATTATCGCGAACAAAATGAGACATGAGGAAATCTATGAACAGCTGAAGGCTATCGCGCCAACGGTGGAAGCCGAAACGCTCCGCGGCGCATGGAAGGATAATTTCAAGCTGTACGCTGAAGCGCTTGGCAAAACCGAAGAGGGCAACAAGCTGCTTGCCGACTTTGACGCCCGAATTGAGGATTTCAAAGCGCAAGCGGGAGACAAATTGAAGGAAACCGTATCGTTTGTCCGCTTTATGGGCGGAAAGACGCGTGTCTATCATACGGATACCTTCTCCGGCGTTATCGCGGCTCAGATCGGATTGGCACGCAACGAGATGACGCTGAATTCGAAGGAAACGTTTGCCGACGAAATAACGAAGGAACGCCTGCCGGAAGCGGATGCGGACCGGATCTTCTACTTCACTTACGATACGGGTGACGGCAAGGGCTCCGCTCAAGAGCAGGAGTGGACAAACGATCCGATCTGGAAAGGTCTCAGCGCGGTAAAAGCAGGCCATGCCTACCGGGTGGACGACGCGATCTGGAATACGGCCGGCGGCATCAAGGCAGCTAACCTGATGCTTGATCAGCTTGCTGACAACTATGGCATTACGCTTACAAAATAATAGGACGAAAAAGCGCCGCTTCCATGACGAAGCGGCGCTTTTTTCTATCCCTTAACCAACACCGAACATGAGGGCAAAGTAACCAAATACCGTCGTCAGCAGCCCCATAACAAAAGCCGGTAAAATTTTGTTTTCCTTGTACATCTGAATGAGTCCGTAGATCATGACGAGAGCCGCGGCAAGCATAAGAATGCTGTCCAGCCCGATGGAAAGCTTCAGAGTCAGATCGGGACTGAAATGTCCGTTGTAGACGGTCGTGAACAGCTTGGAAGGAGAGACCCCTTGCAGCGTTTCCTTCACGTTATGGGGAGGCGTCTGCTGGCCCAGCACTCCGGTGACGATAAAGAGCAGCAACGCGATGATGCTCTCCGCTTTGAGCCACGGGAGGGGGTTAAAGCCGCTGTTCACCTTAAGCTTGTTCCGGTAGCCGAAGCCGTTCGTATAAGCAAATAAAAGAAGCGGCGCAAGCAGCAAATGCTTCAGCAGAAGCATCTGCCCGTAAGGAAGCATCCACGAATTGACGTACTGCGGCGTAGTAAAGGTCATAAGCGTAATGCCGGCGATAAAAGTAATCAGCATGCAGCCGATGGCAAGCGGCGAGAACCAGGCCAGGAACGCCTCCCAGTTGCGACCGCTCGCGGAGAACCAGCTGGCAATCATCAGCACGCCAATCCACACGGTTACGGCAAGGAAATGGGCGGAGTGCACAAGCCACCCTTTGGTGCCGTAAAGCGAAGTCGCATGGCTGGCATAACCAAGCCAGAGAATTAACAGGAACATGATGAACAAGCTGACCTTCGGCATATGCTTATCGTTGCGGAAGGAGGGCAGGCCAAGCAGGAAAGCAAGGCCGACGGAAGCAACAGCCGACCAGATCCAGGCTTTGCCGTTGTTCAAGTCCAGCAGGATGCTTTTCACCATCTCGCCGTACGTAACGTCCGTATCCCTGGCAAATAGCACTGCGGAATCATGAATAGGCACGTATTCGAGTACCGGAATCGCAAGCGCGCAAACGAGTAGCAGCCAGCTCGGAATATGTATCTCCGGGCGTCTTTGCTCCGGTACAACCCGCAGAATTAACGTTCCGGTCAGGATGGCGAAGCAGACATAGAGCAGAGCCTCGCTGACGTAACTCATTTGCGGCCCCTCCGGATCACGATAGCTACCCCTGCAATCACAATCACGCCGGCAATTACCCAAACCGCGGCATTGACACCATTGTTATTGCCGGACTCAGCCTTAGCGTCCTCTGCCGGAGCCGAAGGAGAAGGCTCCTCGGAGGCGTTATCATCCGCGGATGCGCTTGCATCCGGTGCTTCCGTAACTTCGGCACTTGGAGACGGAGACGAATCAGCCGGGGTTGCCGCGGCTTCCGGCGCTTTAGAAGGCGTAACTTCCGGGGCATTAACCGTAAAGGCGTATTCGCCGTCAACCGCATGACCGTCAGCGCCGATAATCGTCCATTTTACCGTATAGGCCCCATTCTTCAGGGGTTCTGTCACCGAACCGCTCATGGTCGCCTTGCTTACGGAAATATCTCCGGTCGGAACCTCTTTGCCGGATTCATCGAGCAGCTTGAATTGGCTCAGCTTTTCGATATCGGTGTTGAAGGTCATGGAAATCTCGGCAGGAGAGACGGTTACGGTCTCCTCCTTGGCAGGGGTGGATACGGTAATTTTGGAATGGGCCATTGCGATGCCCGGCACCAAGAATAAGGCGGCCAAGCAGATAAAAAGGATACGTTTCATCAGTAAATTCCCCTTTGTTTTATTGGATGAATTGATGTCATTATAACAGATCGGGGATTCGTTTCGACTTTGCCTTTTTGAACAATATTCGAAGGCAATAAATCGTCATAATGCAAGGTTTACGCGGAATAAACTTAAATTACCGTATCTTTACAGAATCGCAAATTCCCTTCTCGAAGGAGGTGCACCTGCTGCTGTGCAGGTCGCACGGCTGCAGGGGACTGTATTGAGTGATCCGCTTCCGATGGTTATGCAGCTGGTTCTTATCGTTTTTCTGGTGTTTATGAACGGTCTGTTTGTTGCCGCGGAATTCGCCATGGTCAAGGTCCGGGGCACCCGGATCGAAACGCTGGCGGCCGAGGGGCATATGCGGGCGAAGCTTGCCTCGCATTTGACGGGCAATCTCGATGCCTATTTGTCTGCGTGCCAGCTGGGGATTACACTGGCCTCGCTTGGTCTTGGCTGGATAGGGGAACCGGCGATCAAGGATTTGATCGAGCCGTGGTTTCTCGCGCTTGGCTGGGGCAATCCGGTGTGGATTCATTCGATTTCCTTCATCATCGCCTTTTTATTTATTACCATTCTCCATATTGTCCTCGGTGAACTCGCCCCCAAAACGCTGGCTATCCGCAAGGCGGAAACCGTAACCCTGCTTACCGCAACGCCTCTCGTCATGTTCCACAAGCTGATGTATCCGTTTATCTGGGTATTAAACGGTCTGGCGAACCAGCTCCTGAAGCGGCTTGGCGTTGAGCCGGCATCCGAGCAGCATTCCGCCCATACGGAGGAAGAAATCCGCATTCTCATGCAGGAGAGCCATAAGAGCGGACTGATCAACAATACGGAGCTAACTCTTGTCGATAATATATTTGAATTTGCCGAGACCAATGCCCGAGAGATTATGATTCCGCGCACGGAGATGGTCTGCCTGTATGTTCATCTGTCTCTGGAAGACAACAAGGCTATCGCGTTAAACGAGATGCATACGAGATATCCCGTCTGCGATCATGACAAGGACAATATTATCGGTTTCGTTCATATAAAAGACTTGCTGAAGGACACGACGCATAGCCTGACCGATATCCGGCAGATTACAAGGGCGATTACGACGGTTCCCGATTCGATGCAAATCAGCAATCTGCTTATCCTGATGCAAAAGAGGAAAGCGCAAATCGCCATGCTCATCGATGAATACGGAGGAACATCCGGTCTCGTTACGCTGGAAGACATTATGGAAGAGATAGTTGGAGAGATTCAGGATGAATTTGACGAAGAGCGGGCGGAGATCGAGAAGCGGGACGATTCGGTCTACTCCATCAGCGGGATGATGCTGATCGAGGAAGTGAACAGCTATTTCGGCATGGATATCGAAAGCGACAATTACGATACGATTGGCGGCTGGATTTACTCCCAGATCGAAATTCCGCCAACAAGCGGGCAACGGATTGACTATGGCGGGGAATATGCGTTTATTATCGAGGAAACGGATCACTTGCGGATTTCGCGCGTTCTGTTGCATAAGCTCAACATGCAGGAACAGCAGGGCGTATGGAAAGGGAGATCCGGTCCGGAAGGTAAAGCGGAGGGACATTCATGAGGAAAAAATAAACCCCCTTGTCCACTCGGGCAAGGGGGTTCGCTTCATTTATTTGGCCAACGCTTCAAACGCGGCTTCATCAATCTTGTGAACGACATCAATCGTGCCGCCGCCAAGGCAGAGATCGCCATCGTACAAAACAACGGCTTGCCCAGGCGTAATCGCTTTTTGCGGATTGTCGAATACAACTTCTGCCGTGCCGTCAGCTTGCAGCGTTACGCTTACGCCTTGATCCGGCTGGCGGTAACGGAACTTCGCGGTGCAGCGGAAGGTGCCTTCCGGTCGATGAGGCGCAATCCAGTTCATGCCGCTTGCCGTAAGTCCCGTGGAATACAGGCTTGGATGGGATTCGCCCTGTACAACGTAAAGAATGTTGCGCTCCAGATCCTTGTCAGCCACAAACCACGGCTCGCCGTTGCCGGATCCGCCGATTCCAAGGCCTTGACGCTGGCCTAGCGTATAATACATGAGGCCGTCATGGCGTCCTTTTACCTCGCCGGTACGGATATCAACCATATCACCGGGGCGGGCAGGCAGATAACCGCTCAGGAATTCCTTGAAGTTGCGCTCGCCGATAAAGCAAACGCCGGTGCTGTCTTTTTTCTTCGCGGTATACAGACCCGCCTCTTCCGCAATGCGGCGGACTTCCGGCTTAGGAAGATGCCCGATCGGGAACATGGCTTTTTCGAGCTGCTTCTGATTCAAAGCGCTCAGGAAATAAGTTTGATCCTTATTGCCGTCAACGCCGCGGAGCAGCCTTGTCTCGCCGTCTTCGGTCCGTTCAACGCGGGCATAATGGCCGGTTGCCAGATAATCGGCACCAAGCTCGTTCGCTTTTTTGAGGAAATCCCCGAATTTGATCTCCCGGTTGCACATCACATCCGGATTAGGCGTCCGGCCGCGCTTGTATTCATCGAGGAAATAAGTAAACACTTTATCGAAATACTGCTTCTCAAAGTTTACGGTATAATAAGGGATCCCGATCTGGTCGCAAACCCGGCGCACATCCTCAGCGTCCTCTTCCGCCGTGCAATGCCCGAATTCATCGGTGTCATCCCAGTTTTTCATAAATATGCCAACCACGTCATAGCCTTGCTGCTTGAGCAGCAGAGCCGTTACGGAGGAGTCAACTCCGCCGGACATCCCGACAACGACGCGTGTTTCCTGCTTCGATTTGACCATCACGCGCACCACCTTGTTCTTCACACTTCTAAGACCGTCTCGCAAGAGTTGCTCTCCGCGAACGGACTTCGTACTATTGTAACATAGTCGATAAACTTTTTCATGAAAAGTCAATCCTTTTCTCGCATGTCGCAAAAGGTTGTGTTAACATAGATATGATATGGGAATACCCGTAATTATAACAAACAATACGCTAACATACGCGCTATCGATTGGAACAACTACTACTTAAGAGAGGTGCCCGAATATGAAAATATCGACGAAAGGCCGTTACGGCCTCACCATTATGATGGAGCTTGCGGGAAAATTCGGCGAAGGTCCGATTTCACTTAAGAGCATTGCCGAGCGCAATCAGCTTTCCGAACACTACCTGGAGCAATTGGTTGCACCGCTTCGCAATGCCGGACTCGTAAAAAGTATTCGCGGCGCTTATGGCGGTTATATCTTGTCCAAGGAACCGGAGACGATTACGGCCGGTGACGTGATTCGTATATTGGAAGGCCCGATTTCCCCGGTAGATTTCACGGAAGAGGATGACCCGGCCAAACGCGATTTATGGCTGCGCATCCGCGACAGTATCGCAAGCGTGCTTGATCAGACAACCTTGGCCGATCTGGTGAACTACCAGGATGCCGGCGTTGCCGACAGCTATATGTTCTATATTTAATGAGGGATTCGTATGCAAAAGTATTATTTTGACCACGCAGCTACAACGCCGATGCACCCGGATGTAGCCGCAGCGATGCTGGAAGTGATGACGGGGGCCGGCGGCAACCCGTCCAGCATGCATGCCTTCGGGCGCGCGGCGAAGCAGAGAGTGAACCGGGCCCGCGATTTGATCGCGGCCGCGCTCGGATGCAAGCCATCCGAGCTGATCTTCACCTCCGGCGGAACGGAAAGCGACAATGCGGCTATTATCGGCGCAGCAGCGGCGATGAAGAAGAAGGGCAAAACCCATATCATTACGTCAAGCGCGGAGCATCATGCCGTCCTGCATACCTGCGAGGCGTTAGCCGAGGCAGGTTATGAAGTGACGTACCTGCCGGTAGATCAGACAGGCCGCGTCTCGGTGGACGAGATTGCCGCAGCGATTCGGCCAACTACGGGGCTTATCAGCATTATGCACGGCAACAACGAAATCGGCACCTTGCAGCCAATCGAAGAGATTGGCGAGCTTGCCCATGCCCATGGCATATTGTTCCATGTGGATGCCGTTCAATCCTTTGGCACGACTGAGTACCGGCTGTCCGAGCTGCCGGTTGATTTGATGAGCTTTTCCGCGCATAAAATAAACGGTCCGCAGGGCGTAGGCGCTTTATATTTGGCAAACGGCACGCCGTTTGAGCCTATCGCTCACGGTGGATCGCAGGAGCGAAAGCGGAGACCGGGGACGGAGAATGTCGCCGGCATTACCGGTTTCGCTAAAGCTGTTGAAATTTGTGTGAACAATCCGGGGAGCAAGAAACTTTTCCTGGACAAGCTTCGTACAGAATGGGTAGACAAGCTGAAATCCGCGCTGGCCGGGCAAACGGAGATCGTTATAAACGGAAACGCGGAGCATTATCTTCCGAACATCGTAAATATCAGCTTTATCGGGATTGATACGGAGACGATGCTTATGAACCTCGACATGGAAGGCATTGCCGCGGCTAGCGGTTCTGCCTGTACGTCGGGTTCGCTCGAAAGGTCGCATGTGCTGAAGGCAATGAACCTTCCGGAGGAACGTTTGAATTCGGCTGTACGATTCAGCTTTGGTTTGGGGAATACTGTGGAGGAACTGGAAGACGCTGCACGCAAAATCGCGACAATCGTGGAGCGGATCCGTACCAATCAGTAGGAGGCCCCGAGCACGCCATGATCAAACTCCAGCAATTAATCGGGCTGCCGGTGCTTGTCATTCATTCCGGCAAGCATGTCGGCTTTGTCAAGGACGCTTGGTTCGATGAACATTGGCGGTTAATCGGTCTTATCGTGGAAGGCGCAAAATGGTTTGCGACATCGGTTAAAACCGTGGAATGGGCAGAAGTATTAACCTGCGGCGAAGACGCGGTATTTATATCAAGGGAATCCGCCATAAAGCCGGTTAAAGCGGCCGAAATCGGACGTTCTTTTGAGACCGGCGTGGTAAAGCTGAAGGAATTGCCTGTCGTAACGGTGCAAGGCATACAGCTAGGAAGAGTATCCGATGTTTATTTTTACCCGTTTCAGGGTACACAAATAGTAGGCTATGAGCTTACGGATGGCTTTATATCGGATCTGATGGAAGGGCGCAAATGGCTGAAGGCCCCGGATGATCCGGATGCCGTGCTGCTCGGGGAAGACGCGATTATCGTTCCTGCTGTCAGTGAAGCGGAATTGGAGCCTGTCGCAGCTTCCAATTCGATAAATAGGGAGAAATGAAAGATGATGAGATGTCCCAATTGCAATTCAAAGGATATTGGTAAAATCGGTTCCCATCAGTTCTACTGCTGGGGCTGCTTCATAGAGCTGACGGTGAACGGTGAGAAGATGTCGGTCTATCAAGTGGAAGAGGACGGAACGTTAAGTTCGCTCGACGATTTGTTCTTTGAAGAGGAAATGCCGCAAATTCAAATCAATTAGCGGTTTCATAGATCGGTTGACGACTTCAGGACGGCTTAGGGCCGTCCTTTTTGCTGTTTTTATAGGTTGGAATCCAACCAAAACAAAGGGAATGCCAAGAAGGACGCATATTGCAGATGAAGTGGATCGTGGCGGAATAAATACGAATTAGGCATTTATGGATGAAAAGGACCGCTTGTACATATACTGAAGCAGATTGCTCTGTCAATCTATGGCTTACGGGAATGAAACAAACGGGGGTGAAGACGGTGGAACGGTTGACGAAGAGCCGTCTGTTTGTGTGGCTGGTTTATATCATTATGGGGCTTCTTGCTCTGTATCTGCTGCTGTTGGTAAAGCCTATTTTTATTCATCTTTACGTGTTCTTGAGGTCGATCCTCGCCCCGTTTATTATCGCAATGATCGTATCCTACGTGCTGAATCCGGTTGTGACGATGCTGCATGAGCGGAAGGTTCCCCGGACCGTGGCAGTACTGCTGATTTATGCCGTGTTTTGCGCGGCGCTCGCCGTCATATTGGTTAATGTAATCCCGATGTTCAAGGAACAAATGGACGAGTTGAACCGCCATGTTCCCGATCTGACCTATCGCGCGGAAAGCCTTGTGAGCGACTTGAACAATACATCCTTCCTTCCGGACAGCATCCGGGACGGGATGAACAAGTCCATTTATCAGATGGAGAAGAAGCTGTCGGATACCGTATCCCATTTCATCAACAATATCGGGTCTGTCGTAAATGCGGTATTTATCGCTTTTATCATCCCGTTCCTGGCATTTTATATATTGAAGGATTTCGATTTGTTCGAGCGGACGGTAATTACCTACGTTCCGAAGTCGCACCGCAAGCATACCGTCAGGCTGCTCAAGGATATCGATACGGCGCTCGGGAGCTACATTCGGGGGCAATTTATCGTCTGTATCATCGTTGGCATACTCGCTTATATCGGCTACATCATTATCGGGCTTCCGTATCCGCTGCTGCTCGCCAGCATTGTGTCGGTTACGAACATTATTCCTTACTTGGGTCCATTCTTTGGCGCGGCTCCAGCCCTTCTTGTTGCATCCACGATTTCGATGAAAATGGTGCTGTTTGTCGTCATCGTCAACATGGCTTGCCAGGTGCTTGAGGGCAATGTCGTGTCCCCGCAGGTGGTTGGGCGCACGCTCCATATTCATCCGCTGGCGATCATCTTCGCCTTGCTGGTCGGAGGGGAGATAGCCGGCATTGTCGGAATGATTCTGGCGGTTCCGATCTTTGCGGCGCTTAAAGTGATCGTCCAGCATATCTTCGCTTATTACGTCCGGCGAAAGACCATTTGACAGACGTCCCATTGGCCGATATACTTTAGACAGTTGCAGCAACTATTACATGCAAAGCGTTGATGGAAGGAAGTAAGCCATAGCCCGTCAATCAGAGAGAGAGCTTCTTCGCCTTCGGGCGTCGGCTGTAAGAGCTCTTGGGACGAAGAATGGCCGAAAGCTACTTTCGGAGTGTGAACGAACTTCACCGGGAGGACCCGTTATCGTCCATACGAGGAGATTGCTTTTGAATGCGGCGGCAAGCGTGCATTCGGGCAATAACCAGGGTGGTACCGCGATATTAAATTCGTCCCTGTCTTATGACAGGGACTTTTTTATGTTTAAAAAATTAGACACTTTTTAAAAAATCAGAGCTTTCTGCACGGAGAGAAAATTCGAAGCTTTTGGAGCGGTAGCGCCCGCCTTTGTTTTTGAATTTCAACCTTGTACATATCGTTCAAGAAATTCAAAAACAACAGCGGCCAAAGGCTCGGAATTTCTCATAGTGCGTACAGCTCAATGTTAAACGGAGGCGTAAAACAATGAAAGCAAGTGAAATTCGTTCCAAATGGCTTTCCTTCTTCGAAAGCAAAAGACACCATATCGAGCCAAGCGCATCGCTTGTGCCCCACAACGATCCGTCGCTGCTCTGGATCAATGCGGGCATGGCTCCGCTCAAGCCTTATTTTGACGGACGCGTCATTCCCGACAATCCGCGCATCACGAATTCGCAAAAATGCATTCGTACGAACGATATCGAGAATGTCGGCAAAACCCGCCGTCACCATACGTTCTTCGAGATGCTGGGCAACTTCTCCATCGGCGACTACTTCAAAGAAGAAGTCATCACTTGGGCTTGGGAGTTCCTGACGAGCAAAGAATGGATCGGCTTCGATCCCGACCGCCTCTCCGTTACGGTCTATCCGGAAGACGAAGAAGCGTACAAGTACTGGAACGAGAAAATCGGCCTTCCGGCAGAGCGCATCTACAAGCTGGACGAGAACTTCTGGGATATCGGCGAAGGCCCATGCGGACCTTGTACCGAAATCTTCTATGACCGCGGCGACAAGTACGGCGACCTGAACGATCCGGAATGCTGGCCTGGCGGCGAGAACGAGCGCTTCCTCGAAGTGTGGAACCTTGTATTCTCCCAGTTCAACCATAACAAAGACGGCAGCTACACGCCGCTTCCGAACAAAAACATCGATACAGGCGCGGGTCTCGAGCGTTTCGCTTCCATCCTGCAGGATGTGGACTCCAACTTCGATACGGATCTGTTCATTCCGATCATTGAACGTACTTGCGAAATCGCGGGCGTGAAATACCATGTCAATGATGAGCATGACGTTGCGCTGAAAGTAATCGCCGACCATATCCGTACGGTTGCCTTTGCGGTGGGCGACGGCGTTATGCCTTCCAATGAAGGCCGCGGCTATATCATCCGCCGTTTACTCCGCCGTGCGGTGCGTTACGGAAAAACAATCGGCATCGACCGTCCGTTCCTCTATGAACTGACTTCGGTTGTTGGCGAGATTATGGGCGTCTACTATCCGGAGGTTGTCGACAAACGCGAGTTTATCGAGCGCGTTATCCGTACGGAGGAGGAACGTTTCCACGAAACGTTGTCCGAAGGTCTGGTAATGCTGTCCGATCTGGTTGCGGCAGCGCGCAAAGCGGGCACAACGGAGATCGGCGGCGAGGACGCATTCCGCCTGTACGATACGTACGGCTTCCCGTTCGACTTGACGGAGGACTTTGCTTCCGAGAACGGCATGACCGTTGACCGCGAAGGCTTTGACTCCGCGATGGAAGCACAGCGCGAGCGCGCACGTGCAGCCCGCCAGGATACGGGCGGCATGAACGTGCAGGGCGGTCCGCTGGCAGACTTTACGGTTAAAAGTGAATTTGTTGGCTATAATGAACTGGTAACAGAAGCCCAAATCACAGCTATCGTCCATGAAGATTCGCTGGTAGACCTCGTAGGCGAAGGCAGCCGCGTGCTTGTGCTGCTCGACCGCACTCCGTTCTATGCGGAAAGCGGCGGTCAAATCGGCGACAAAGGCACGATCGTAGGCAACGGATTTACGCTACAGGTTGAAGACGTCACGAAGGCTCCGCATGGCCAAAGCGTGCATCATGCCGTGGTTGCTTCCGGAACCGTTCGTAAGGGAGAGACCGTGGAAGCGGTCGTAATCCGTTCGGTACGCGAGGATGTCATCAAGAACCATACGGCAACTCACTTGCTGCACAAGGCACTGAAAGAAGTGCTTGGCGACCATGTTAATCAGGCAGGCTCGCTTGTGCAAGCAGACCGTCTACGTTTCGACTTCTCCCATTTCGGCAGCATCACGCCGGAAGAACTGACGGAAATCGAGCGCAAGGTCAACGAGCAAATCTGGATTGGAACTCCCGTTGTTATCGAGAGCAAGCCGATTGCGGAAGCAAAAGCAATGGGCGCTATGGCCTTGTTCGGCGAGAAGTACGGCGACATTGTGCGCGTCGTGCAAGTCGGCACTTACAGCATCGAGCTGTGCGGCGGCTGCCACGTAGCGAATACGTCCCAGATCGGTATGTTCAAGCTGGTAAGCGAGAGCGGCATCGGCTCCGGCGTACGCCGCATCGAAGCGGTAACCGGCCGCCATGCTTACGGCTATATGGAAGGTCAGCTTGATCTCTTGAAGCAGGCTTCGGCGCTTCTTAAAGCAAACAACAACGATGTTCCAAAACGGATTGAAGCTCTGTTCACGCAAGTGAAAGAGCTGGGCCGCGAGAATGAATCGCTGCAGGCGAAGCTGAGCCGCATCGAAGCAGGCTCCCTTGAGCAAAGCGCGAAGACGGTTGGCGACGTAACCGTATTAAGCGCGAAAGTCAGCGCGCCAACCATGGATGCTCTCCGCGGCATTGCGGACGAACTGAAAGCGAAGCTGCCTTCGGCCGTTATTATCCTCGGCGCCGTGCAAGAGGACAAAGTAAGCCTGGTTGCAGCCGTATCCGCCGACCTGGTGAAGAAAGGCTTCCATGCCGGCAAGATCGTCAAAGAAGCGGCTGCGCATTGCGGCGGCAGCGGCGGCGGACGTCCGGATATGGCACAAGCCGGCGGCAAAGACGCTTCGAAGCTGGACGAAGCTTTGAAACTTGCCGAAGAACTGGTTCTTAACCAATCAAATGTGATATGATAGCAGTGTAAATGTAATAAACTAGTTAATAAATGCGGTTGGAAAGCGAGGTGCTGGCGATGAATTCCATGGACAACACGATGAAGTTTAATGTGAAGGCGGAAGGCGAATCTTCCTCACAAGACATTTTGCTTACGGTGCATGAGGCGCTTCTGGAGAAAGAGTACAATCCGATCAATCAGATTGTTGGGTATTTGCTGTCCGGAGATCCCGCCTACATTCCACGGCATAACAACGCCAGAAGCTTAATTCGCAAGAAAGAACGTGATGAACTCATTGAAGAGCTTGTCCGGTTTTATCTGAACAACAAGAAATAAGAATTGGGAGCCGGATATGAGGACAATGGGTTTGGATTACGGTGACCGCAACATCGGAGTTGCGGTCAGCGACGCGTTCGGCTGGACTGCGCAGGGACTGGAAACCGTTCACAGGCGCAGGGACGGCGGCGAAATGGATCGGATTGCCGAGCTGGTGAAAGAGCATGAAGTAACAGAAATCGTTGTGGGACTGCCGAAAAATATGAACAATACGATTGGCCCCCGCGGCGAAATAAGTATGGCATTCGCAGAGCAGCTTCAGCAAACACTAAACTTGCCTGTTCACCTTTGGGATGAACGGCTGACAACGGTATCCGCCGAGCGGACTTTGCTTGAGGCGGATGTTAGCCGGAAGAAGCGAAAGCTAGTAATAGACAAAATGGCGGCAACGCTTATTTTGCAAAATTATCTCGATTCTAAAACGAAAAGGTGAGGGTTGCGATGACAAAGGATGACCTGCAGTTCGAAGAACCGGAAATTATTTATATTCCGGATGAAGACGGCAACGAAGAAGAATTCGAAGTCATCATGAAGTTTGAAGTGGATGGCTCTGATTCGAAATATATGATGGTTGTTCCGCTTGCAAGCGAAAATGACGAGGAAGATGAAGTATACGCTTTCCGTTACGAAGAAGAAGGCGACGACCTGAAGCTGTACACGATCGAAGACGAAGAAGAGTGGAATATGGTTGAAGAAACCTTCAACACCCTTCTCGGCGAGATGGAGGAAAATTAATGGCTGATGACGAGCGCATTATTCCGGTTCCGCAAGAGCGGCTTCGGGAAGTGTTCGGGAATGTAATCGAGCTGGTCTCCGAGCATGGAAGTCTCGACAAGTTCGAGATCAAGGCGGAGTTCCTGCTTGGCCCGTACGTCTATGCCGCTCTGCAGTCGCCTGACATGAAGAAAGAGCAGGAGGTTGAGCTATTCCGCGTCATCCTGACCGATAACGGCGAACCCCAGCTTGAAACGATTGAGGACGATGATGAGTGGGAACTTGCGGCGGAAGCTTACGATGATCTTCTGTTCGCAAACGACGAAATGCCTTAATTGCATACGCAAGTTGAGAAGAGCGGCTCCCACCGCTCTTTTTCTCAGGCTTTCGAAGGAAATTATTGTCGGAAAATGGATGAATCTGATGAAATATAGTTTGCGCGATCATTTTTTTTAGGAGGAACGCGGTTGGTGCAATCGAGACAGCAGCATTCAAGATCAGGACCCTCGGCAGGCCGTATTGCCCTGTGGGTCATTTTATCGCTCCTGGCTCTCCTCATTATTGGAGCGGGGAGTGTCTTTTTGTATGTTTGGAACGGGTTAAAGCCGACAGCTCCAGGCGAACCTGTCCGAATTGAAATCGCCAAGGGAGCTTCGGCGTTTGCGGTATCCGATACGCTGGAAGAGCATGGCGTTATCAAGAACTCCTTTTTGTTTAAATACTACTTGAAGGCCAAGAAGGAAGGCTCCCATTTCCAGGCGGGCGTCTATGATTTAAGCCCCGGCATGGAGAATGACGAGATTATCGCTAAGCTGAACAGCGGAGACACTGTAGCCGAGGCCATGATCCGGTTCACGATTCCGGAAGGCTTTACTTTGCTTCAGATTGCCGACAAGCTGTCGGAAGAAAAGCTGATCGACAAGGCTAAATTTCTGGCGCTTGCGGATTCCGCCCCGGGCTGGGAAGGCGCGGAGGCTGTCAAATCCATTCCGGCCGACGACAAGCTTCATCACCGGCTGGAAGGGTATTTGTTCCCGGAAACCTACGAGCTGAAGAAGGGGAGTACGGAAGAGGATATTCTCAAGCGAATGATGGCGGAGCTGGATACGAAGCTGAACACCTTGCCCGAGGGTTGGACGGACGTCCTTGCCGAGCGCAAGCTGACGCTCCATCAGCTGCTTACGATTGCTTCCTTGATCGAGAGAGAGGTTGTTGTCGATGAGGAGCGGCCGGTTGTGGCCGGCGTCATCTATAACCGTCTGGCGAAAGGAATGCCTCTCCAGATCGATGCGACCGTTCAGTATTTGCTGGATAAGCCAAAGGAACGGTTATACGAGAAGGATCTGCAGATTGACAGTCCTTATAATACGTACAAGATCGACGGACTGCCGCCGGGTCCGATTGCAAGCCCAAGTCTCTCTTCGATTAAAGCGGCTTTGTATCCGGAGAAAAACGACTACTTCTATTACGTCACCAAAAAGGACGGCTCGCAGACGCATCTCTTCGCCAAAACGTATAAAGAGCATCTGAAAAATATCGAAACGAGCAATCAAACGGCTGCGAAATAGGTTGGAAAATCTCGACAAGGAAGGACATTTGTCCTTCCTTGTTTTTTATTGGGAAAAAATAGTTGTTCGAATCTACTAATCAATTGACATTTTCCGACCGATATAAAATAATAGGACTGTACATACCAATATAGGGTAATAGAACTAGACCGATCCAGCAGACAAATTACATAACGATAAAGAGGCGGTGTCTTGCATGAAGAAAACGGACAAACCTAAAAAAGTTAAAGAGAAGCCGCAAAATATGAAAGCGCAATCAAAAGCGCAGGCGGTTACCGCACAAACAACGAAGCAAGTAACGCAGACTTTCACATCCATTTTCTCCAACCCGTTAAAGTCGGTAGGTACAAAGCTATTCCTGATTATTTTCGTCAGCATTATCGCGTGCGTATTGGTAGTGGGTCAAATGGCCTATTCGAAAGCGAAGGGTATCGTTGAGGACAAAGTTTCAAGCGCAAGCTTCGAGACCATCGTACAGGCTTCGGCGAACCTGGATATTATTCTGAAGACATACGAGGATCTGTCGATGCAGATCATGATCGATAAAGAATTCCATAAGCTTGTTTCTACCCTGGAGGAGAGCACGGAAGCCTTTGATTTGTTTGAGGCGGAGAAGAATTTGGGAGACCGTCTGCAAAACGCGGTGATGGCCAACAAGGCTATTATCGGTGCCTATTTGCTGCCGCTGGACGATAAACTACCGGTTATTACGTACGGAACGGCCTCCGTGGCCGTTGCTCCCGATCTGATGAAATCGGATTGGTTCGAGAAGACGAAAACCTCTAAAGGCGGCGTGAACTGGATTGAAACGCAGCCAACGGGCTTTGGCACATCGGACAAGCTGCCGTCGATTGGTCTCAGCAGGCAGATGAACAACACGACAACGAATGCGGCCTCGTATATCCTGCTGATCGAGCTTAACCTCGAGGATATCCGCGGCCAATATGAAGACGTATCGCTTGGCAAAGGCAGCAGCATTTACCTGGTGGACAGCGATAATAAGTACATCTCATCTCCGGACAACAGTCTTATCGGCAAAGGCAACGCCGTTAAACTGAATATTGATGAGGAAGGCTCGCTGAAAGAGAAATCCACTGACGGGGAAGAGGTTCTGTCCGTATTCAAGACGCTGGATACAACAGGCTGGAGACTGGTCGGAACAATCCCGGTTAACGAACTGGTGAAAGACGCCGGCGTTATTAACAAAATGACCTGGCTGATTGCATTGGTTGCGATGTTTATCGCAATTGCCATCGGCATGCTGGTTATCCGGACCATTGCAATGCCGCTAATGGCGATGCGCAATCTGATGAATGAAGGCGAACGCGGCAATCTGACGGTTCGTTCGAATATGAAGAAACGCCAGGATGAGATCGGTCAGCTTGGCGACAGCTTCAACAAAATGATGACACAGATTACGGCGCTTGCGAAGCAAACAACCCAGTCGGCTGACGATGTTTTGTCTACGGCTGGCGAGCTGACCGACGTGTCGAAGAAGACGGCGATTTCGGCAAGAGAGATTTCCGTTGCGACGGAAGAAATCGCAAGCGGCGCATCCAGCCTCGCTGTTGAGGCGGAAAGAGGCAGCGATCTGACAGGCAATATCAATCATCAAATGAAGTCGGTTATGGAAGCAACCGGCCATATGGTAGAATCCGCCGGCGAAGTGGAGAAAGCAAGCCAGCAAGGTACGGCGTACATGGGGCTTCTTATTCAGAAGACGGGCATGACGGAAGAAATGACCCGTTCCATGGTAGAGAAGGTCGATAGCCTCAAGCTGAGCACCGGTTCGATCGTAAAAATTCTGGATGTTTTAAACAATCTGACGAAGCAGACGAACATTCTGTCGCTGAACGCAACCATCGAAGCGGCGCGCGCCGGAGCGGCAGGCAAAGGCTTTATGGTCGTAGCCGACGAGATCCGCAAGCTGGCGGATCAATCCCGTCAATCGATCGATGTCGTAGGCCAGATTACGGAGACGATCATGACGCAGATCGAAGAGACGGTTACGGTATTGTCCGATGCGTATCCGTTATTCCAGGAGCAGATTGGTTCGGTTAAAGAAGCGAATCAGCTCTTCCTCACGGTACAGAACCAGATGGGACAATTCGTGCAGAAGCTGGATTCGGTAACGAATTCGGTCACCATGCTGGATCAATCGCAAGCGGTGTTAACGGAAGCGATGGGGAATGTAAGTGCCGTTGCGCAGCAGTCCTCGGCGACTTCCGAAGAAGTCGCGTCGCTTAGCACGGAGCAGCTTAGCATCAGCAACGGGCTGGTTAACCTGTCCGAGAAGCTGGATGCCGTATCCCGCGGTCTCAAGGATTCGTTGTCCCGTTTCAAAATCGATTAATCGTAAGCCGTCCAATTGGATCAAAGATCCTTTTGGACGGTTTTTTTGTGCTCCGGTAAGGTGATAATGTCTAATGACTGGAGGCGCCTTACATGAGAAGACGTATTGCTGTAATCGGGTTATTATTCGTATTTATTTTGTCCGGGTTTATTGCGAGGCTTGCCTGGCTGCAGCTGACTCCCGGCTTCGGGCATAAGAATGCCGCTCCTGCCATAAGCCGGACAAGCTGGAAGCGGATGTCGGTTATGCAGCGGGAACGGAATCTTGTATTGGATTCAGGCCGGGGAGATTTCGTAGACCGATATAATAAGCCAATTACGGGCGAGACGTATTATACGCTTGCTTTATTTCCCGTGAATATGAGATTTGAAGATGCCGAAACGGAGAAAAAGTGGCATCAGAATGTGCGGCAGCTTGCCGCGATGCTGAATGTAACGGAAGGACAGCTGGTAAGCTGGTGGCAGGAGCTGCGGGAGCCGTCCTTCTGGCATAAGGGGAAGGACAAGCTTCCTTATCGCTTATCGGACAAGCAGCTGCAGAAGCTGGCTTTGCTTCATTTGAACGGAGTAAGAGCTCTGCCATACCGGAACCGTTACTTATCGGCATTTGCCGCCAAGCAGGCGCTTGGGTATATCAGCCAGCATCCGGAGCATCTAGAGCTGGCGTATGCGAAGGAGCTTGAGTCGGGCAAACGGAAAATCAACGAGCTGATAGGCGGTTCGGGTCTTGAAAAGTCTTTGGATAATTTGCTGCATGGCGCTGGCGCTACATCGGTCTCTTATTTTACGGACGGCAACAAGGGGCCGTTGCTAGGGCTTAATTACCGCGTTACGGGGCCGGGAAATCTGTATTACCCGCTACAGGTTCAGACCACGCTTGATCTTGAGCTGCAGAACAGGCTTGAGGCCTATATTGATGCCAAACCGCTCAAGGAAGGGGCGGTAGTTGTTCTGGACGCGGAAAACGGAGATATTGTGGCGATGATATCCAGGCCGCAGATGGAGCCGCTGCAGCTGGATAACGAGAAGGAGTGGGCCAATCATGCGATTCAGGCGGCCGTGCCCGGCTCTATTTTTAAGCTGGTAACCGAAGCTGCCGCTCTGGAAGCTGGAGTGACAAGCGAGAAGGAGCGTTTTACCTGCAACGGGGAATACGGCAAATACGGCTTGTCCTGCTGGAAAGAGGGCGGGCATGGCACGCTTACGCTGCAGGAGGGACTCGCGCAGTCCTGCAATATCGTATTTGCGACAATTGCGGAACGGTTAAGCGCGCAGCAGCTGCAGCGCACGGCAACCGCTTTGGGGATAGGGAAGCAGGCCGGGTGGCATTCGGACCGGGCCTTTGGGCCGTTCCATCATCCCCTCCGGCTGCTACAGGAAGAGGAAGCCGGGCGGTTATTCCCGGCTGTGGCCGGCGTCAAGACGGATGGCGGCGTAATGGCGCAATCCGCCATTGGGCAGCGTGATGTATTGATGACGCCGCTGCAGGCGGCGAATCTGGTCGTCACGCTGCTTAACCACGGGCGCGTGATGGAGCCGCGCCTTGTCCGGGAAATCCGCTATGCCAACGGCCAGCGGATGGTGACCATCCCCGCGAAGAGCGCTTCGGCGGCGGATGGCCGGATTCGTCCGGCCACCGCGCGCAAGCTGCTTCGCGGCATGGAGGCGGTTGTCGACCATGGAACAGGCCGGTCGATCCGCCAAGGACTGTGGTCGGTAGCCGGCAAATCCGGCACCGCCGAAATCATAAGGGCCGGAGCGCCCCGCGTGAACCAATGGTTCACGGGATACGGTCCGGCCCAAAAGCCCCGTTATGCGGTTGCGGTGCTGGCGGAGAATCGTCCGCCTGATAGCAGTAATCAGGCAACTGAGCTTTTTCGCGGCGTCATGGACATTCTCGCCTTATACTCCAGTTGAAGGCTGCTTGCCGTCGATTTCCTCCTCGGCGGCAGCCGGGAATGGATGAATGTCGAACTCGCCTTGCGGCGTACGGATCCAGCGGTGGAAGAAGCCTTGCTCGTACAGCGCTTTGATCAGAATGATGATGATTGGCGACAAAATTACGCCTGCTACGCCAAATAAATGCAGCGATACGATCATGCAGGATAGCATCGTGAAGGCGGATACGCCCAGCGTATCGCCCGTAATTTTCGGCTCTACGATATGACGCGTCAGAACAACGGCAACCAAAAGCACGGACAGCCATACGGCAAGCGTCGTTTGACCAACCAGGAACAAATAAATGATCCAAGGAATAAACAGCGTACTGACGCCAAGAAGCGGCAATACGTCGAAGATTCCGGCCGTTAAGGAGATTGCGAAAGCATTTTCGACTCTAAGAACAAGCAGCGCCGCGAAAATAACGAGGAACGTAATACTCATCATTTTTGCCTGAGCCTTCACGTAAGCTCCAATTCCTTTAAATACATTTTCTCTAAGGAAGAAGAAAGCTTTTTTGAACGTGTTAGGCGTTTTGTCGTTGGCGGTTTTTTTCCATACTTTAATCTCAATGCTGAGGAAGTACGCCAGAATAATCCCGATTACGAAGTTGAAGAGAAAAGTAGAGAAGGACGAAATATATCCGATCAGACCGGTGAAAATAATATTGGCCAGCTTCGGCAAATATTCCGTTGCTCCGTTAATGTACTCGGTGATTTTATTAACCCATTCGGGAGGCAGAGCTTGAAGCTTTTGCTGGAACACGCTGGAATCATCCTGCACCTGCTCCTTGAAGAGCTCTTGGTACTGCGGCAATTTCACCTTGATGAAGTCGGCGCCTTGGCTTGTAATGATGTAGGCTAGTCCGGAAAAAAGGCCAATAATAATGAGGGAGAACACCAGCACGGATATGCCGGAAGCGATCGATTTTTTGATCCCGATTTTGTTCAGCCGCTTGGCCAGCGGTTCGATAAACAGATAAATGACAAAGGCAAAGAAAATAGGCGTCGCAATCTTGTACAGATAGCTGAAGGCGAACATAACCAGATACACCGTTAGGGCAATAAGTGCTATGTCGAATGCGGTACGCCAGTATTTCTTGTAAAACGGAAGCATACAATAATCTCCTCTCGTACAGGAATCAAATCCCTGTTGTGATTGTACTATAATTTTTAAAACGATGCCTATAATTAATGCTCATATGGTACAATTAAAGGTATCGTGTTTATAACTTTCATAAACGGTGGGGTATAGAAAATGTTACAATTGCTGCTTTGGGCATTTTACTTCTTGTCCTTGTATGCCTTTATCCCTGCGCTAATCAGCCGTGTTTTCGGATTTCGCGTATTCAAGAAAGGCCGTGTCACAAGCGATATCGCTTTAACCTTCGATGATGGTCCGGATCCTGAATATACGCCCCAGCTGCTTGATCTGCTTGCCCGTTATAAGGCGAAAGCCACTTTTTTTGTAGTAGGCTCACATGCAGAGAAGCATCCGGAAATACTGCGGAGAATGCATGAGGAAGGACATATAATCGGTATTCATAATTATGTTCATAAGACCAACTGGTTTATGAGGCCAAAGACGGTTCGCAGTCAGATCGATCGTACCTCAGACGTAATACGGGAGGCCGTCGGGATTCGTTCCGCTTTTTATCGGCCGCCATGGGGGATTGTTAACGTCTTTGATTTCATGAACCGAAATAAGATGCAAATCATCTTGTGGTCGGCCATTTTCGGGGATTGGAACGTTAAACTTGGCGCCGAGAATCTCAAGCGGAAAATGATGAAGAAGATGCGTCCCGGAGAAGTGCTGCTGCTGCATGATTGCGGCCGTACGCCAGGCGCGGATCCAACGGCACCGGCGAATATGCTGCTTGCTCTTGAAGCTTATATGGAAGTAGCGACGAAGCGGGGCTTTCGATTTGTCGGCATAGCGGAGATGATGAAATTGACAGAGAAAACGCCGAAACGGTCTGTAATGAAGAATGCGTTGGTTGGAGCATGGCTGCTCTACGAGAAGCTGTACCACGTGGTTTTCCGGTTGAAAACGGTCGGAGGCGAGAATGCGGCATTCCATTACCGTGTCATCAAGTACCATGGGGAGCCGGTTAAGCTGGCGGATAACGGCTTCTTGAGGCACGGCGACAAAATCGTTGAGCTTCATTTCGACAATAAGATGCTGTCTTCGATTGCTTTGCAATCGGGCTCGCCGTTAGCGACGGGAATTCGGCTGCTCCGGGAAATGGAACAGGCTTTGCCGCAGCTTGCGAGAACGCTCGCCAAGGACCCGGAAGTAGAAGGGGTGCGCTCGATTTATGGCGTGACCATGATCCATCGCGGCGCGGACCGGTTAGGCTTCCAGGTGGAGCCGCTGCCGGACGGCATGTTCGCGCGGACAACGCGGATATATCTAAAAATCCTTGCCAGCGTTCTTACCAATAAACAGCGCAACGCAAGAGGCAAAGCAAAGCGGGATTCCATCAAGCCGCATATGCTGTTGATGCCGCTGGAGCAGCTTCTGATGTTTGCCGTAAACGGAGCGCATGCTTCCACGGCTAAAGGCGCCAAGCCTCATCAGGAAGTGGCGGCGGCCAAGTCGACACCTTCCCTCGAAAATACGGATGCTTCCGAAATGGACAGTAACCCATCCGTTATCTAAACTAAACAAAGCCTGGCGGTCAACGACTGCCAGGCTTTTTTATCCCTTTTTCTAGCTTAACGATATGCCATATCGTTAAGCTATTCATTCCCACCGTACTGAACCACCTTAACGATGCCGCACATCGTAAAGCCAGCATGAAATCAGCTGTTTCAGCGAAAATCCCCTTCATCCCGCCTTCCTAACGATATGCCATATCGTTAAGCCGCTTATTCACGCCAATTTGAATGACCTTAACGATGCCGCACATCGTTAAGCAATGGGAGAGAAGGTAGCCGAGTAGGTTGATGTGTTCTATGTAAACGTTATGGAGATGCTGCTCTTATCAGGTTAATTTGTAGTATAAGGGAGGACGGTATCTCCAACAGTAGTATATGAGCTTAACTTAGAAGATCTGATGCAAGTGTTGCTTGGAACGTGGATAGCTTTGGTTTTAGTAGGTGTTGGGATGTTTGGGTGGTTGCGGTGGTTGGTTTTGGTTTTGGTTTGGTTTGGGTTAGGTTTAGGTTTTGGTTTGGTTTGGGTTAGGTTTAGGTTTAGGTTTGGTTTAGGTTGCTTCTCCCGACAGGGAGGCGCGACAGCTTAAAAAGCTGTCAGCCAAACATTCACCTGTGCCGGGTTCATCAGGCACAGGTGCATTCCATTCCTCCCCAAAGGAGCAGAATGGAGTCAGCGACGTCGCCTCTGCTCGTTTGCTCCAACGGAGCAGACGTATATCTCTGGAGAAGCGAAGCGTTCGCCTTTGGTTGCCGGATTCCAACTTTGCTAATAGTTGAATCAGAGGAATCCGGAACCAACAGCGATTGGAAGAGATATACGTCTGCGGAGTGCTGCTAAACTCCCACAAAAAGAAAAGCAGCCCCAAAAGGAGCTGCTTTACACTCAATTCTGCGAACTACATCTTCATTACGCCGCCCGTACTTGCATTCGTAACGAGGTGCGAGTAGCGAGCCAGGTAGCCGCGTTTGATTTTTGGTTCAAAGCCAGGCCATGCGGCGCGGCGTTTTTCCATTTCTTCGTCGCTGATCAGCAGGTTAATGCCACGATTGTTCATATCAAGCTCAATGATGTCGCCGTCTTGAACGAAGGCGATCGGGCCGCCTTCTGCCGCTTCAGGAGAAACGTGGCCGATACTGATGCCGCGGGATGCGCCGGAGAAACGACCGTCGGTGATCAGGCCGACTTTAGTGCCAAGACCCATACCAACGATTTGCGAAGTTGGAGCAAGCATCTCTGGCATGCCAGGACCGCCTTTAGGACCTTCGTAGCGGATTACGACAACATGACCTTCTTTTACTTTGCCGCCGGCGATGCCAGCCAGTGCATCGTCTTGGGAGTCAAAGCAGATTGCAGGACCTTTATGGTAGCCGCCAACCGATTTGTCAATAGCGCCGACTTTAACGATCGAGCCGCCTGGAGCCAGGTTGCCGAACAATACAGCCAAGCCGCCGCGTTCGCTATGCGGGTTATCGATCGTACGGAGAACATCTGTATCTAGAATTTCACAGCCTTCAACATTCTCGCGAAGTGTTTTACCAGTAACCGTTAAACGCGTGCCATCCAATGCGCCATCTTTTTTGAGCAGCTCATTAAGAACAGCGCTTACGCCGCCTGCAACATGAACATCTTCGATATGGTAATCGGATGCTGGAGCAATTTTCGCAAGATGCGGAACGCGTTCTGCAATTTCATTGATGCGTTCGATTGGGTATTCGATACCAGCTTCATGCGCAATTGCAAGCGTGTGTAGAACGGTATTAGTTGAACCGCCCAAAGCCATATCAAGAGCAAATGCGTTGTCGATAGTTTCTTTTGTAACAATGTCACGCGGTTTAATGCCAAGTTCGATCAGTTTCATCAGCTGGCGAGCCGATTCTTTAACGAACTCTTTACGCTCAGGCGATACAGCAAGAATCGTACCGTTACCTGGCATTGCAAGGCCAAGGCCTTCCGCAAGACAGTTCATGGAGTTAGCTGTGAACATTCCGGAGCAAGATCCGCAAGTCGGACAACCAAATTGTTCTAGTTCAGTAAGACCTACTTCATCAATCTTACCAGCGATATATTGGCCAACGCCTTCAAATACGCTAGTCAGGGAGATTGCACGGCCGTCAGAAGTTCTGCCGGCTTTCATTGGTCCGCCACTTACGAGCATGGTTGGGATGTTTACGCGAAGGGCACCCATCATCATGCCAGGCGTAATTTTGTCGCAGTTAGGAATGCAGACCATACCGTCGAACCAGTGAGCGTTAACTACTGTTTCTATGGAGTCCGCAATAATCTCGCGGCTGGCAAGGGAATAACGCATCCCGATGTGACCCATCGCGATACCGTCGTCTACGCCGATTGTGTTGAATTCGAACGGCACGCCGCCCGCTTCGCGAATTGCTTCTTTAACCAGTTTGCCGAACTCCTGCAAATGGACATGACCTGGAATAATATCGATATAAGAGTTACAAACCGCGATAAACGGTTTGCCGAAATCTTCTTCTTTTACGCCTGCTGCCCGCAGAAGACTGCGGTGAGGTGCGCGGTCAAATCCTTTTTTAATCATGTCTGATCTCATTTTCTTAGGCGCCATGCTAGTCCCTCCCATGTAATGTCATACCTTTGAGTTTATCATATCGGACAAACCTTGGCTACAAGAGCAGAAGCCGCGAAAGGCCGTAAATGCTTGTAAAACAGAGCAAATAAGGCTTATTATGGTCATTACGCTCTAACTGCCTACAATTTTCGACAAATTTAATGTTATCGTCTTTTTATTTGTGGCAAAATGAGTACTGGTTTGATGAAGGGAGAAACAGACATCATGTATAAATTGCTGCTCGTTGATGACGAACCGGAAGTAACGGAAGGTCTAATGATGGAGATTGACTGGGAGAGCTGCGGCTTCTCCGAGGTTAGAACTGCCGGGAACGGGAAAGAAGCGACAGAGCTTATAGAAAAAATGGAGCCGGATGTGCTCATTACCGATATTAGCATGCCCTATATGAACGGCCTCGAGCTTGCCGATTGGGTGAAAAAAATGTATCCGATTACCCGCGTCGTCATTTTGACGGGGCATGACGAATTCGAATATGCCAAGCAGGCCATTAATTTGCAAGTGGAAAACTACCTGCTGAAACCTTTTTCGGGGAGCCAATTGACGGAAACGGTGCTTCAAGTGAAGCAGAGGATGGATGAAGAAAGGGAGATGCGGAACAACGTCGAGCTTCTGCGGGAGCATTACCGCATGACCTTGCCGATTGTCCGGGAAAAATTCCTTTCTTCCTTGATCACCCGCCATCAGTCGTTAGCAAGCATCCGAGAGAAAGCGGAGAAATACGGAATGGAGCTGGACGGAGAAGGTTATGTCGTATCGGTGATCTCCGTTCTTCATTCGGACAAGCCGGAGGAGGAGCTTGATCCTCTTCATGCGGTCTCCTCCATAAAGGACCTTGATCTGAAATTATTCTCCATTGCGAACATTGCGGGCGAGATTTGGACAAGACATAAGCTGGGCAAAGTATTTATCCACCAGGATCAGGTTGTCCTGTTTACGGTTAGTCCGGATGGCCGGGACGATGAAGTGATGGAAGCGACCCAGGATGCACTGAAGGAAATTTTGCAGAGCATCGAAAGATTTCTGAAACTCCCCGTCATGATTGGAGTCGGGACGTTCACTCGGGATATCCGCAGCCTGAAGTATTCGTATGAGGCGGCAGAGGTGGCGCTTGATTACCGCAGAATTCTCGGGATTAATCAAATTATTTGCATCGACGATATGGAAGAGCGCGTGCAGGAGAAGCTGATCTTTGACGAATGGAAAGAACAGAACCTGGTCCGGTCCATCAAGGTGGGAACGGAGCAGGAGCTGGCCGACGTCATCGATGAGCTGTTTGACGATCTCGCGCGCGTGCAGGCACCGGTACCGGTGCATAACTTCGAGCATTATTTGCTCGAGATGGTAACGGCTATTATCAAGCTGTCCAAAATGATCGACGACGGCAAAGACAACGACCCTATCTTTGCGGTGGGCATATTGGATCAATATCAGAAGCTGAATACGCTTAATGAAACCAAAGCCTGGTTCACCGATCTTTGCGGCAAAGTAAGAAGCCGAATTGCGAGCCGGAGGCAGCATTCGTATAAGCATATCGTAGAGGAAGCGATTCAATTCACGAGAAGCCATTTCAACGACCGTGAGCTCTCGATAAACGTTGTCTGCGCGCATCTTCATATTAGCACGGGCTATTTCAGCAGTTTGTTCAAAAAGGAAGTGAAGATGACCTACGGCGCATACCTGCTGCAGCTGCGCATGGAAGCGGCGAAGGAATATCTAAGAACGACGGAGCTGAAAACCTTCGAGATCGCGGAGAAGGTTGGCTTTGCCGACCCGAACTATTTCAGTCTTTGCTTTAAGAAGTACGCGGGAGTATCCGCCAAGGAATACCGCAGCGGCTTAACGGAGTCGTCCAGATGAAAAGCGGGAATAGCAGAAGCATTCAATACATTTTATCGGTCTCCCTTATCCTGTTCTCGGTCTTTATTATCGTTGTCGTAAGCACGGTGCTGTACAGCCGGTTTGCCACAACGGCGGAGGAGAACGCCTTCCGCAATTCCCAGCAGATTGTCGACCAGGTCAGCTACAGCCTGGAAAATAACGTGCAGGCGACATCCGATCTATTCAACATGATGTACCACACGATTACGCAAAGCGGCGACGTGGACTCGGAGAGTCTCCACCGCCAGCTGGCGACGATGATGTCTACCCGCGCGGATACGGTATCCCTTGCTTTGTTCGATGACAAAGGGCAGCTTGTCATGGACCTGCCCGACGTTACGATGAAGAGCGCTTTGGACGTGACCACGGAAAGCTGGTTCCAAAGCGCGCTGGATACGCCCAACCATTTGTCCATCTCGCTGCCGCATGTGCAAAATCTGTATAAGGAGCAGTTCAGATGGGTCGTTTCGCTTAGCAAGAGTATTACGATGATTCATAACG
The DNA here is from genome assembly GCF_051200795.1 of Paenibacillus glycanilyticus. NCBI lineage: Bacteria > Bacillati > Bacillota > Bacilli > Caryophanales > Paenibacillaceae > Paenibacillus > Paenibacillus glycanilyticus. Next base: position 4,693,745 of record NZ_CP195155.1, on the reverse strand, counting down.
GCAAGCCGATCCAAGGCGTTCTGCTGCTTGACGTTAACTTCAACACGATAGACGAGCTATCCGACAGAGTTAGTCTCGGCGAGAAAGGTTATGTCTACATTCTGGATGAGTCGGCGGGCAATATTGTTTATCACCCCCAGCTGCAGCTTATTTATGCCGGATTGAAAAACGAGAACGTTGAGCTCGCGCTCAAACATACGTATGGCAGCTTTATCGACAAAACCTCCAGTGCTACCAAAATCATCAGTGTTCAGACAATCGGCAACGTAGGCTGGAAGGTTGTAGGCGTGTCCTACAAGGATGAAGCCATGACTTCCATTTCGGAGCTGAACAGATCCATGTTTCAGCTCCTTCTTGCATTAATTCTGATTGTTGTGCTGCTCACGAGCATCGTCTCGCGGCGGATATCCAAGCCCATCAAGCAGCTTGAGCTGTCCATGAAAAATGTGGAGCACGGCAATTTTGAACAGACGGCCGTTGGCGAAGGTCCGCTTGAAGTCCGGCAGCTGGCCGACCGGTTTAACATCATGATTAGCACGATCAAGAAGCTGATGAGGCAGATCGTGACGGAGCAGGAAAGCAAACGCACCTATGAGCTTGAGGCTTTGCAAGCCCAGATTAATCCACATTTTTTATACAATACGCTTAATTCGGTTGTTCGCATGGTAGGGATGAACAAGAACGAAGAAGTGACCACGATGATCACTTCTTTATCGAAGCTGTTCCGGATTAGTCTCGGCAAAGGGAAAAGCGTCATTGCAATCGCCGATGAACTTGAGCATGCCCGGAATTACCTCGTTATTCAGCAAATGAGGTTTAAGAACAAATTCGATTTTTCCATTGAGGCCGAAGACGCCGTCTTGCGTTACGCCACTCTGAAACTAATCGTTCAACCGCTTATCGAGAACGCTCTTGTCCACGGCATCGAGCCTTCGGTAGACAAAGGCCATATACGGGTGTCTGCCAAGCTCGATGGCCAGGATATCGTTATTGAAGTAAGTGATAACGGTCTTGGCATGAGCGAGGAGCGGCTGAAGCAGGTCAATGCCGGCCATGTGACCAGCTCCAAGGGCTCGGGAGTAGGCGTTATGAACGTACAGGAACGGATTCGGTTATTTTACGGTCAGGCTTACGGCCTGCATTTCGAAAGCGAGCTTGAGGAAGGAACAACCGTTACGGTTCGATTCCCGGCTATGGAACTGAAGCAGGCGGAAGGGAGGGAGCACGGAGAATGAACCGGAGACAACGGATGATTGCTAGTATATTACTCGCCGTGACAGCCCTCGTTCTGCTTATTTCCGCTTTCAACCCTGGAGTTCTGGAACGGAAACAGAAACCTTCGGATATAACGATTCAAGTTATTTTGCGTTCAAGCGAAGGTGATTACTGGCAAAATGTCATGCTTGGCGCCCAGGCGGCGGTTAAGGAATTCGGCATTACGATGTACACGACCGCTTCTTACGATGAAACGGATGCCGACGGGCAGATGCAGGCCGCTAGGCAGGCGCTTGCAACAAAACCCGATGCGATCGTGCTTGCCGCCAGCGATGACGAGATTTTCGCTCCGTTCCTGAAGGAAGCCGCAGAGCGGCATATTCCGGTTATTGCCATCGACAGCGTGCTTACTTCGGGGAAGACGAGATCGTATATCGGCATGGATAACTACGAGGCAGGAGGGCAAGCACTCCGCGAATTGGCCGATCAGCTCGGAAGGCAAGGTGATATCGCCATTATCGCTCATGCAGCCGGGGGGATTAACGGCAGGCTAAGAGCCCAAGGCATTCTTGATGCTGCCTCCAGATACCCGAATATCCGTATCGTTGACCAGGTGACATGCAGCGGCGAACAAGATATTTGCAGCCAGACGGTAGCAGAGGAGCTGCATAAGCGGCAGCTCGACGGCATTATCGCTTTAAATACGGAAGCTTCGATTGGCGCGGCCATGGAGCTGAGGAACGAGCAGGCGGGGAATCGGGTTAAGCTTGTCGGCTTTGACAGCTCGCCGGAGCTGCTGGAGCTGCTGCAGGAGAATCAGCTGCAAAAGCTTATCGTGCAAAACCCTTTCAGTATGGGGTACCTCGGAATGAAATATGCAATGGAAGCCGCGCTTGGCCATAAAGTCCCATCCCGGGTCGAAATTCAGAACAAGCTGATCGACAAGAAAAACATGTTCTGGAAGGATAACCAGAAGCTTCTATTCCCTGTCGTTCAGTGATTAGAAACTGATGAGAATATTAATAAAAAAGATGAGAATATTAGATTCGAATCCATTTCAAATTTCGACATAATAAGGATGCAGCAAGCAAGCAATACGGCAAGCTCGCATTACTTAATTCACTCGGGGGGTATTACAGAGATGAAAAAATGGACAGTGGCTCTCGTAGCGGGAGCAATGGCACTTACGGCAGCAGGTTGCTCGAACTCGAATAACGGCGGCACCGGCGGCGGAAGCCTTCCTAAAACAGGCGTAGCGATTTACAAATTTGACGATACATTTATGAGCGGCGTGCGGAACTCGATCAGCAAAGCAGCTGAGGGTAACGTTAAGGTGGATATCGTTGACAGCCAAAACTCCCAGCCGACTCAAAACGATAAAGTTGACTTGTTCATCACGAAAAAAGTAAAAGCAATGGCGATTAACCCGGTTGACCGTACGGCAGCGGGCGTTATTATCGACAAAGCTCAAAAAGCCGACATTCCAGTCGTGTTCATTAACCGCGAACCGCTTGCCGACGACCTTGCGAAATGGGACAAAGCGTTCTTCGTAGGCGCAAAAGCGGAAGAGTCCGGCACAATGGAAGGCGAAATTATCGCCGACTACTGGAAGTCGCATCCTGAAGCGGACAAAAACGGCGACGGCGTTCTGCAATACGTCATGCTGAAGGGCGAACCGGGTCACCAAGACGCTGAGCTTCGCACGAAGTTCTCCGTTCAAGCGATCGAAGATGCAGGCATCAAGGTTCAAAAGCTGGCTGAAGATACGGCAATGTGGGACCGCGTTAAAGGTCAAGAGAAAATGGCAGCCTTCCTTGGTTCCCATGGCGACAAGATCGAAGCGGTTATCGCAAACAATGATGACATGGCACTCGGCGCAATCGAAGCTCTGAAAGCGGCAGGCTACTTCAAAGGCGACAAGAAAATGCCGGTTGTAGGCGTTGACGCAACGGACCCTGCAATGCAAGCCCTGAAAGACGGCACGATGCTTGGTACGGTTCTGAACGATGCCGACAACCAAGGTAAAGCTACGGTTATGCTGATGAAGGTTCTGGCAGCAGGCGAAACTCCTACCAAAGAAAACACGGGCTACGACATCACTGATGGCAAATACGTTTGGATTCCTTACCAAAAAGTAACGCAAGAGTCCGCTAAGTAATTGCATACACACTAACAAGCTTCAGAAAAATAAAAATAACGAAACGAAAACAGGGAGCGACAACCGCACTTCCGTCGCCCCCTGTTTTTTTGTACCTTGCTTCTTGGATGGGAGCCGGATTAAAGGAGGCTATATTAATGGCAGAGCAGCATCCTTATTTGCTTGAGATGAACAATATTACGAAGACGTTCCCTGGCGTTAAAGCGCTTGACAACGTAACGCTGAAGGTTCGGCCGGGTACGGTTCACGCCTTGATGGGCGAGAACGGCGCGGGCAAATCAACGCTGATGAAATGCTTGTTCGGGATTTATCATCCGGACGCGGGCGAGATTTTCCTCAATGGACAAAAAGCAGATATCAAAAACTCGAAGGACGCCTTGAACAGCGGCGTATCCATGATTCACCAGGAGCTTCATCCGGTGCCTCAGCGCAGCGTAATGGAGAACATTTGGCTTGGCAGATTTCCGATGACGGGCGTTCGTCCGTTAAGGTTTATTGACCATAAAAAGATGTACAAAGACACAGTCGCATTGTTTGAAGATTTGAACATGGACATTGATCCGAACCAGCTTGTCGGCGAATTGTCGGTGTCCAAAATTCAATCGCTTGAAATTGCGAAAGCCGTGTCGTTCAACTCGAGAGTTATCGTTATGGACGAGCCTACTTCTTCCTTGACGGGCAACGAGGTTGAGCATTTATTCGCGATTATTAACAAGCTGCGTGCACGCGGCGTAGCCATCATTTATATTTCGCACAAAATGGAAGAGATTTTGCGTATTTCCGATGACGTAACGATCATGCGCGACGGTAAATACATCGGAACTTGGGAATCCAAAGAGCTGACGATCGACATGATCATCCAGCGTATGGTAGGGCGCGATCTGTCTGAGCGTTTCCCGGAACGCACGAACGTGCCGGGAGAGGTAATGCTCAAGGTGGAGAACCTCACTTCCATACTCCCTCATTCTTTCAAAGACGTATCCTTTGAGCTTCGCAAAGGCGAAATTCTCGGGGTTGGCGGCCTTGTCGGCGCTCAGCGTACCGAATTGATCGAAGCCTTGTTTGGACTTCGTTCCGTGAAATCCGGCGCGATCTACAAAGACGGCAAGCCAATTACGATCAAATCTCCGATCGATGCGAAAAAGCATAAAATCGCGCTTCTGACGGAGGAACGCCGCGTAACCGGTATTTTCCCGGTGCTCAACATCACCGAGAATACGGCGATCGCCAACCTGGGTCTGTACAGAGGGCCTTTTGGCTTCTTGAATGAATCGAAAATGCGCGTTGAAGCGAAGAAAGGCGTCGAGAAGTTCAGAACCAAGACGCCGTCGGTCAACCAACTGATCCGCAACCTGTCTGGCGGTAACCAGCAGAAGGTGCTTCTCGCACGCTGGCTGCTGACGGATCCGGACATTCTGCTCCTGGACGAGCCGACCCGCGGTATCGATATCGGCGCCAAATACGAGATTTACCAGATCATTATCGAGCTTGCGAAGCAAGGAAAGAGCATCATTATGATTTCGTCTGAAATGCCTGAGCTTATTGGTATGTCGGACCGGATTATGGTTATGTCGGAGGGCCGCGCAACGGGTATCCTCGACGGCAAAGACGCGACAGAACAAAGCATTATGAGGCTGGCCGCTCAGACGGGCTAATGATGAGGATTTGAAGGAGGATTAACACTCATGGAAGCTACAAAAGGTTCAAGAGCTAGAAGTATATTTTCACAAAACGCGATCTGGATCGTTCTGATCCTTCTCATCGCTGCCATTACAATTATGGACACGAACTTCCTGTCCATTACGACATTCCGGGATATGCTCGTCCAATCGTCGACACGTCTTATCATCGCTTTAGGCGCAGCGTTTATCCTGATTACGGCGGGAACGGACTTGTCGGCCGGCCGCGTAGTAGGTTTGACGGCGGTTGTATCCGCATCGATGCTGCAAAGCGCGGATTACGCGAACAAGTTTTTCCCGAACCTGCCGCATCTGCCTTTGATTCTTCCGATCCTGATTGCGGTCGTTGTAGGTCTCATTGTCGGCTTGATCAACGGTATAATCGTATCGAAATTTAACGTTCCGCCATTTATCGCAACGCTGGGTACAATGGTTGCCGTATACGGCGCGAACTCCCTGTATTTCGATATGCCGCCTAACCAATCGCAGCCTATCGGCGGTCTTCGCAAAGATTTCAGCGAGCTTGGCACGGGTTCGATCGGCAGCGGTGACTGGTCTCTGCCTTACATCGTATTGATTGCGATCTTCGTAGCGTTTATCGTATGGGTTGTTTTCAACAAGACGACTCTCGGCAAAAACATGTACGCGATTGGCGGCAACATCCAAGCCGCTCACGTATCCGGTATTAATGTAGCGAAATGTCTCATGTGGATCTATGGTATTGCCGGCGCTCTGTACGGTCTGGCAGGCGTTCTGGAAGCAGCGCGTACCGGCGGCGCGACAAACAACTACGGTAACATGTACGAGCTTGATGCGATCGCGGCCTGCGTAGTCGGCGGCGTATCCACAACAGGCGGCGTTGGTCGCGTGAAAGGCGTTATCGCAGGCGTATTGATCTTTACGGTAATCAACTACGGTCTGACTTACATCGGCGTGAGCCCTTACTGGCAGCTGATCATCAAAGGCGCGATCATCGTTGTAGCCGTAGCATTCGACATCCGTAAATATGTAGCGAAAAAATAAGAAATAAGCAAAAATAAAACCCGCGGAAGGGCGCTTGATGAAAGCGAATCTTCCAGCGGGTTTTTTGTTTTATTTATTTTCTACAAATTAACCGTTAATTCGACAAGCTCATGTCATATTATGGAGAGTTATGTCTGTATGAATGAGGTTATCTATTTGAAATGATCATTTTTATGTCATATTACCTAACATAATTCCATTTACTTCAAACAGACAGCTGTCTATAATGAAACTAATACACTTGGGAGAGGTGGTAGCATGCAGCTAACTGAACGCGAGAAGGAGAAGCTTCTAATTACCATTGCGGCCGATTTGGCCAGGAGACGTTTGAACCGGGGAGTTAAGCTGAATTATCCGGAAAGCGTGGCGCTTATTACCTCGGAGATTATGGAAGGCGCCCGTGACGGGAAGACCGTAGCGGAATTAATGGAATACGGAACAAAGGTTTTAAAGCGTGAAGACGTCATGACCGGAATTCCGGAAATGATTCACGAGGTCCAAGTGGAGGCGACCTTCCCGGACGGAACCAAGCTGGTTACGATTCACCACCCCATATCCAGCTAAGCTGGCGCGGCCAAGGAGGAAGCTTAAATGATACCGGGAGAATACAGGATTACGCCTGGCTCCATTGTTCTGAATGCCGGACGCCGGACGGTGAAATCGATCGTTGTGAATACGGGCGATCGCCCCGTTCAGGTAGGTTCTCATTTTCATTTTTTCGAAGTAAACCGGGCTTTATCGTTTGACCGCGAAGCGGCCTTTGGCATGAGGCTTCATATTCCTGCCGGTACGGCGATCCGGTTCGAGCCGGGGGAAGAAAAACCGGTTACGCTGGTTGAGCTTGGCGGTTCGAAGCTGTCCTACGGCTTAAACGGACTATCCCAAGGCATGGCGGAAGCCGGCAAGCTGCCGGAGGAAGTCCGCGCGCGTCTCAACGCATGGGAAGGAGAAGGCGGATGAGCGTCATTGACAGGCATAGATACGCGGCCATGTTTGGACCAACGACAGGGGATGCGGTACGGCTGGCGGATACCGAGCTATGGGCCGAAATCGAGAAGGATTATACCGTTTACGGCGATGAGTGCAAGTTTGGCGGCGGTAAGGTTATCCGTGACGGCATGGGACAATCAAGCGGCGCTCTTCGGGATGAAGGCGTGCTTGATACTCTTATTACGAATGCCGTTATTATCGATCATTGGGGAGTCGTGAAGGCTGATATCGGGATTAAAGACGGCTTTATTGTCGGGATTGGCAAAGCGGGCAATCCGGACATTATGGACGGGGTTACGCCCGGCATGATAGCTGGCGCAAGTACCGAGGTGATTGCGGGCGAAGGGAAGATCATTACGGCTGGCGGCATAGACGCGCATATTCATTTTATATGTCCCCAACAGATCGAGACGGCTCTCTCTTCCGGTGTCACTACGATGATAGGCGGCGGTACGGGACCGGCGACGGGAACAAACGCAACAACCGTTACCCCGGGCGCCTGGCATATGCGCAGAATGCTGGAAGCTGCGGAGCAGTTTCCGATGAATCTTGGTTTTACGGGCAAAGGGAATGCTTCGTTTACTGCTCCGTTAATCGAGCAGATTGAAGCGGGAGCGATTGGGCTGAAGCTGCATGAAGACTGGGGGACCACTCCGGCGGCCATTGATGCGTGCCTCAAGGCAGCCGATCAATACGACATTCAGGTTGCGATTCATACGGATACGCTGAACGAAGCGGGATTCGTGGAGGATACGCTTAGGGCGATTGGCGGCCGCACGATTCATACATACCACACGGAAGGCGCGGGCGGCGGTCATGCTCCCGATATTATCGTAGCGGCAGGGGAATTGAATGTACTGCCTTCCTCCACCAACCCGACAAGGCCTTTTACGATCAATACCATAGAAGAGCATCTGGATATGCTTATGGTCTGCCATCATCTGGACAGCCGTATACCGGAGGATGTGGCTTTCGCGGATTCCCGGATCCGGCCGGAGACGATAGCGGCGGAAGATATTCTTCATGATATCGGCGTCTTCAGCATGATCAGCTCGGATTCCCAGGCTATGGGGAGAGTTGGCGAGGTCATTATACGGACTTGGCAGACGGCGGATAAAATGAAGCGGCAGCGCGGGCCGCTGTCGCCCGATACCGTAAGCGATAACTTTCGCATCAAGCGTTACGTGGCGAAATATACGATCAACCCGGCCATCACGCATGGCATTTCGCATTTGGTTGGCTCGGTCGAAGTCGGCAAATTCGCGGATCTGGTGCTCTGGCAGCCAATGTTTTTTGGCGTGAAGCCTGATTTGGTGCTGAAGGGCGGCAGTATTGCCTACGCTCAAATGGGTGATCCCAATGCGTCCATTCCAACCCCTCAGCCTGTGTTTGGCCGTCCGATGTTCGCTTCCTTCGGCAAGGCCGTATACGGCAGCTCGATTACGTTTGTCTCGCAGGCGGCGTTTGACAACGGCATTGAACAGAAGCTTGGTCTACAGAAACGGATCGAACCGGTAAAGGGCTGTCGGTCCGTTACGAAGAAGGACATGATTCATAACGACGCAACGCCTTTGATCGAGGTTGATCCCGAGACCTACAGGGTAACGGTGGATGGGGAGCTTGTGACCTGCGAGCCGGCGAAGTCGCTGCCGATGGCTCAGCGTTACTTTTTATTCTAAGGAAGGGCGGTTAGCTGATGGGTTATTCCGCGGCTTGGCTCGCCATGCAGCAGCTGTTGGACTCTGCTCTGCCGATCGGCGGGTTTTCCCACTCGTTTGGTCTCGAGACGATGGTGCAGGAAGGGCGGATCGTTCATAGCTCGCAGCTATATGAATATGCTTCGGTTATGATGCGGCAAAGCTGGGCAACCTCGGATGCGATGATCATCCGGGCCGTATACAGGGATGCTCCTCATGACGATTGGAACCGGTTGTTTGCCGTCGAGCGGCTTGTGCATGTGCAGCGGATTGCGGTAGAGACGAGAGTTGGCATGGAGAAGATGGGCCGCCGTCTGCTGCAGCTTGCCGCTGCCATTCATCCTCAGCTTGATTGGTCGTTATTCAATGAAGCTTTGCGGCATAAGAAATGTCAGGCTACCCATCCGCTTGTACACGGTTATATCTGCTGGCGGCTTGGCGTAGAGGAAGAACGGGCTATTCAAGGCTATTTGTACACTTGCGTGGTTACATGCGTGAACAGCGCCCTAAGGCTTATGTCCATCGGGCAGACCGAGGGGCAATCGCTTATCGCAAGGTTGTCGTTAGGAATAGACGAAGCAACGGAGCTGGCCATGTCGATTCAACCCGAGGAGGCGTATTCGAATATGCCGATGGCAGAGCTTGCCATGATCCGGCATGAGGGTTTGTATTCGCGTTTATTTATGTCATAACCATAATGAGAAAGCGGGGAATTGCAATGTGCCAAGGTCAAGGTCATACGCATAAAGAATGGGAGAAGCCGGTTATCGATGGATCGCGTCCGGTTCGGATCGGAATCGGAGGTCCGGTTGGTTCGGGCAAAACCGCGCTGGTGGAGCGGCTGTCGAGGGAGCTTTGCGAGAAATACAGCTTGGCCGTTATTACGAATGATATTTACACCAAGGAAGACGCGAGGATTCTCGTAAATACGGGAGTGCTTCCCGAGGAACGGATTCTAGGAGTAGAGACGGGCGGCTGTCCGCATACGGCTATCCGGGAGGATGCGTCGATGAACTTCGAAGCCATTGAAGAGCTGCAGAGCAGATTCGAGAAGCTGGACCTGATCTTTATCGAGAGCGGCGGCGACAATCTGGCAGCTGCCTTTAGCCCGGAGCTGGTGGATCTCTTCATCTATATTATCGACGTTGCCCAAGGGGAAAAAATTCCGCGCAAAGGCGGCCCTGGCATTATGCGTTCGGATCTGCTTGTGATTAACAAGATCGACCTTGCCCCGTATGTCGGTGCAAGCCTGGAAGTGATGGATGCGGATTCGAAGCGGATGCGGGGCGATCGTCCGTTTGTCTTTTCCAACATGTTTGGCGGCGATGGGGTAGCCGAAATCGTTGGCTGGCTGGAGCATGAGCTTGCGCATGCGCGGGGTGAAGCGCACACCCATATCGTGCAGCTCGGCTCCATGCCTCATAAGCATTAGGAATGGCTGCAGATCTACGGGAAGAGCGCGCGGTACGGAACTCTGTGCTGCGCGCTTCCTTTCATTTTACGGAAGGCGCGACACGGCTCTCGGATAAGTATCATACCTCGCCCATTAAGATCGCCAAGAGTTTTCCGCTTCAAGAGCAGTTGGCTGTAATCGTTATGGATTCTTCTCCCGGTCTGCTGGCCGGGGACCGGTACGAAATGGAATGGCAGGCGCATGGCTTCTCGCATGCTTATATCACGACCCAGTCTTATATGAAGGTTCATCCCAGTCCGCTTGACGGCGGGGCGGTGGGGTCCTCGATTTGTCAGACCTTCAGGCTTGGTCCAGAAGCGGTCATTGAACATATGCCGGAGCCGGTTATGCTGTTTAAGGACGCCAGGCTGCGCAGCGAAACCAATGTCTATTTGGAATCCGGAGCCGTGTGGATGCAGGCGGATATTCTTTGTCCGGGACGTACGCTGCGCCAAGAGAAGTTCCAATACGGAGAATTTCGGAACAGCTTGTCCGTTTATTGCAAGGATGAGCTGATATTCGCCCAGCGGCAACGGATCGTGCCTAGCGAACATAAGCTTGCGGCTCCCGGCTGTTGGGAGGAAATGACGCATATGGCGACCTTTTGCCTGTTTTCAGATCGATTAACGGCTTCGCAGATTGCGTCCATGAAAGAGCTTATTCAGGAACTGCCAGAATACGGCTCGCATCCGGTTGTGATTGGACTGTCCGACACGCACCGTTACGGTCTTGTCGCTGCAGCTGCGTCCACCGCGGCATGGCCGCTGCAAGAGGCTATGCGCTTTCTCTGGCAAGGCGCAAGGAAGATCGTACTCAGCAAAGAATCGGTTGGTTTGCTTAATTCTTAGGGCTGGACTTGGCTATGCGTTCAAAACACGGTATATTTATAGATATGAATGTATTAGCGAGGGTGGATGGATGAATCTGGATCAGGAGAAGCTTCTTAAACTAAGAGAGATGGATGACGTTTTCCGCAAGCTGCGCAGGCTGATTAACGCGGAATATAACCGGTTTAATGTTCACGGCCTTGGGATGACGGAAGGCAAGATGGTTATTATTCTTGCGCAGCATGGACCCCAGAAGGCATCTGCCATGGCAGAATGGCTTCGTATTACAAGCGGCGCCGTAACGGGAATTTCGGATCGCCTGATCGACCTGGGCTACGTGGAGCGTTCGCGGAGCGAGTACGACCGTCGTATCGTTATGCTAAGCGTAACCGACGAAGGCCGCAAGCTGGTGGATCATGTCATGGAAATGCGCGAGCGTATTATGCTTAAACTGTATGACGGCTTCGAGCTTGACGATATTGATAAAGCAACGGATATCTTCATCCGGATGGCAGCGAATCTGGATCCGAAGAGCGAAACATCGGAAGCATAAATGATCATAAAAGGACTGTCCCACAGCCAGATGGCTATGGGACAGTCCTTATTTTTACTATAGGATTATAGGGATTCGCCGTTCAGATAATTATAGAATGGTTTGTCGACCCAAATCGGATAGGATTGGATGTCGAGGCCAGTGCCTAGTTTTTTGAATCCTTCCGCAATAGCGGCGGACGGCTCGTTTAACGAGAAGGATTGCGCGTAATAGTGGCCGGCTCCTGTAATTTTGTTGTTTGTGATTTGGATATAGTCATCCAGCTTGGTTGCGGAATAGTAGAGCGGCTGCCACCATGAGCTGGCGATAAGGCCGGTCTGGTCCTCGCTGTTTTTCTTTGCGTACTGCAGAATAACCGGCTGGAAGCGGGCTTTGTCCGCGGCATTCGCGAATTCGAATTTCAGATCGTATTCTTTGGCGTAAGCGATGTAATTGCCGTTCTCGATTTGGACGACCTTATAGTTCTCCGTTTGAACGGGCTCGCCCCACTCCTTCAAATAAATGAATGCGGAAGTTTTAGGCTCGAATTGTATTTTGGCGCGGATTCCTTCGCTGCGGAGCAAGCCGATCAGCTGAACCGCATGCTTCAGGTTATCGTGGCCGTATGTAAGAGTGAGCGAATCGACGAAGTTGGCGTCGAAACGGTTATCCTTCAGATTGTAGCCGGTAACGAGATTTTGCTTAAGGGCCGTATCCACTACCGTTTGGAGCTCAGGCGACTGAATGATATCGGAGGTGTTGTAGGCATCCGCCAGCTTGCCGTAGATATCGGCATCGGAAGTATAACCGATATAATGCTTATACTCTCCTTTAATGGAAAGAATCTGTACGAGAAGGGCTTCCGCCAGATCAGCCGATGCGGCTTTTCCTTTCACTTCTTTATAGAAGGAGGAAGGAAGCAGTCCGCTATGCACGGCAGCCGCAAGCTCTTGCGCGGCGGACAGGCTAAGTCCTGCAGGCGAGTAGCCGATTTGCTTCAGCGCGTCGGTTGTTTTGCTTTGCGGGTAAGAATGGGCAAGCTCGGCCAGGCCGGCTGCTTTTACGGCGATATAAAGAGCGCTGGTTGCTTGGAGCGGCTTATCAGCCTCGATTTTTAGAGAAGTGATAATGCCCTGCTCATATAATGCCGCTGCGGATGAATAATAAGGACTGTCGGCTCCAAGATCGCTGAAGACCGGTTGGGATTTGGCAACCCCGAGATGAAGCACCTTGGCTATCTGCTGAAGGAATTGTCCCTTAGTAACCGTTCCTTGCTGGAAAGCAATGCCGAATTTCTCTTGCAAGAACTGCTCGTATTCTGTTATAGATGTAGTAGAAGATTGCAAGACTGTTGGCGTTGCCGCAGCTTGGGCTGCGGAAAGGGGCAGGGCGGCAGAGAAAAGAAGGGATAATGCCAGCGATCCGGAAAGGATCCATTTGTTCCGTACATTCATCATTCAAAACCTCCATTAAAATAAATAGAATAAATTAATTTGATTAATCCACTCGGAATTGTATGGAAATATTATCATTGTTACAAATTGGTGTCAATAGCCGAAAGGCGCAAGTCACGGTTTGCATGCTATAGTAGAATGGAAATACATAAGCTTAGGCTTACGAAGCAAGTATCATCGCGAACGGCCTACTCTCAGCTGTTAGGGTGATCATTCTTTTCAGGAGGCTAACAACATGAACACAAGCAAGAAAGCGGAACGTTTGAAGAAAGCTCCTTCACTCAAGGCGAATGTCGCTCCCGAGCTGGCTCATCGCGTGCCGCCCGGTCAGACAACGACGGACCGCTTCCCGATCCTGCATGAAGGGGAAGTGCCGGAGTACGATATGTCCACATGGACCTTGCGCGTATTTGGCGAAGTGGAAGAGGAAAAGGTGTTTACATACGAGCAATTGATGGCTCTTCCTCAGATAAAGCAGATGAACGATATTCATTGCGTTACCCGTTGGTCGAAGCTGGATACCGAATGGGAAGGCGTCCGATTCACGGATCTGATGAAGCTGGTTCAAGTGAACCCGGAAGCCAAATACGTCATGATCCACGCCGATCAGGACTACGAGACGAATCTTCCGCTTGAGGATCTGCTGCACGACAACATCCTGCTGGCGCACAGCTTCGACGGTGAACAGCTGACAGCCAAGCATGGCTGGCCGCTGCGGCTGCTTGTTCCGCATCTGTATTTCTGGAAGAGCGCCAAGTGGATCAGGGGGATTGAATTCATGAAGGAAGACCGTCCGGGCTTCTGGGAAAGAAACGGCTTCCATAATTATGCCGATCCGTTCCGCGAGCAGCGTTTCTCCGGCGAAGATCTTGGCTTGCCGGAAGACGAATGGCATCACAAGGATTTCGATTAATTGGCATATAGCCGGATAACTAGAGATATGGTATAGTACGTAGGTACATTCGAATAAATGCTGGAGCGGAAGCTTCAGGAGAGGTTCGCGAACTCCCTCTATAAAAAACTAAGAACTGGAATCTATTCTGATTCCATTTTTTTCGTTTTGAGACATGTGTACAGGGTTTTGTTCGAAGGGTCTCTCCCTCATTTAAGGGAGGAGAAGGAAGATGAAAAAAGGAAAAGCGGTAGTCGTATTCAGCGGCGGGCAAGACAGCACAACCTGTCTGTTCTGGGCGCTGGAACGCTACGAAGAGGTAGAAGCGGTCACCTTCAACTACGGGCAGCGTCATGCGCTCGAGCTGGAATGCGCCGCGCAGATTGCCGAAGAGCTAGGGGTAAGGCATCATGTGCTTGACATGTCGCTGCTAGGTCAGCTGACACCTAACGCTCTGACCCGCTCGGATATCGAGATCGAGCATCAGGAAGGCGGCTTGCCGACTACGTTTGTAGACGGCCGGAATTTATTGTTCCTGTCCTTTGCGGCGGTGCTTGCGAAGCAGATCGGAGCAAGAGCGATCGTAACCGGCGTATGCGAGACGGATTTCAGCGGTTATCCGGATTGCCGGGATATTTTTATCAAATCGCTTAATGTAACGCTTAATTTGTCGATGGACTACCCGTTTGTGATCGAGACGCCTCTGATGTGGCTGGATAAAGCCGAGACATGGGAGCTGGCTGACCAGCTTGGCGCTTTTGAATATGTACGGACCAAGACATTAACCTGCTATAACGGCGTAATTGCGGATGGATGCGGAGAATGCCCGGCCTGCAAGCTGCGGAGCCAGGGGCTGAACCGTTACTTAGCCTCCAAAGAGGAGGGGAAAACGGAATGATTCAGCAAATTTATCCAAGCGTCCAGCATTCCTTTCAATATGAATTAAACAAAGACATGCAGTTTGCCGCAGCGCATTCCATTCCTGCCGAGGAAGCGGGACATTGCGCGCGCGTGCACGGGCATACGTATTTCGCTAACGTGACGATTGCCGGCGATGAGCTGGATTCGTCCGGATTTCTGGTGAATTTCGCAGCGGTGAAGAAGCTTATTCATAACCGCTTTGACCATACGTATTTGAATGATCATACAGACGTATTCGACAACAACGACCCGAACCGTTTTCCAACCACTGAGGTTGTCGCCCGAACGATTTACGAGATTGTCCAAGCTTTTCTCGACGAAACGCCGAATAAGGCGACCTGCGTACAGGTTTTCCTGAGAGAGACGCCGACAAGCTACTGCATCTATCGGCCGAAGAAGGCGACAAGCCATGGCTGAGAAACGTATTCCGGTCATGGAAATATTCGGGCCAACCGTGCAGGGCGAAGGAATGGTTATCGGGCAAAAGACGATGTTCGTCCGAACGGCAGGCTGCGATTACTCCTGCTCGTGGTGCGATTCCGCATTTACATGGGACGGAACGGGGAAAGACGATATCCGCATGCTGACAGCAGGCGAGATTGTAGGCGAGCTCCGGGAGCTCGGAGGGAATACCTTCTCCCATGTGACATTGTCGGGCGGCAATCCGGCCTTGCTGAAAAATGCGGATGAGCTGGTGGATGCCCTTCATCGCGACGGCGTTCGCGTTGCGGTAGAGACGCAAGGCAGCCGTTGGCAGGATTGGCTGCTTGCTATTGATGAGCTGACACTGTCGCCGAAGCCGCCAAGCTCCGGCATGACGACGAATTGGGAAGTACTTGATGAGATCGTTGCGAAGCTCGCAGGCGGCCGTAATCCTTTCAGCTTGAAGGTTGTTGTATTTGATGAACAGGATTTGGCTTATGCCGCCAAGGTGCATAACCGTTACCCGGACGTCACTTTTTTTGTGCAGACGGGCAATGACGATCTGATCGAAGGAGATAACGGGAAGCTGGCGGCCAAGCTGATTGAACGTTACGAATGGCTTATTGACCAAGTTATGAAACGCGAAGATATGACGAACGTGAGAGTGCTTCCGCAGCTTCATGCCCTGGTTTGGGGCAACAAACGCGGTGTTTAGGAAGAAAGGAGACAATTCAATGTCTGGAAGAAACGAAGAGGAATTGCAAGGAATCAGCCTGCTGGGCAATCAGGGAACACGTTATCCGATGGAATATTCGCCCGCGGTGCTGGAGGCTTTCGATAATAAACATCCTTACCGGGATTATTTCGTTAAGTTTAACTGTCCGGAATTCACGAGCCTGTGCCCAATGACGGGCCAGCCGGATTTCGCGACGATTTATATTTCCTATATTCCCGATGTAAAAATGGTCGAGAGCAAGTCGCTCAAGCTGTATCTGTTCAGCTTCCGCAACCATGGCGATTTCCATGAGGACTGCATGAACATTATTATGAACGACCTGATCGAGCTGATGCAGCCTCGTTATATCGAGGTATGGGGCAAGTTCACGCCGCGCGGCGGCATTTCGATCGATCCGTATTGCAACTATGGCAAGCCGGGCACCAAATATGAGCAAATGGCCGAGCAAAGGCTGTTTAATCATGATATGTATCCGGAGAAGGTAGATAATCGATAATCGTTGGCTAGTTGGGAGGGGATGGGTATCTCATGAGGAGATGTATCTCCTTCCGGCCCACCGAAACAGGATGCTTATTATGAGGTAGTGCAGCAGAAAGGACCACGGATTAACTTCCGTGGTCCTTCTTTTTTGTTCCCCTCCATAACCGAGTGAGGGAGCATTTTGAATGATTCTGGAGAAACGGTAGTGTGTTCGCCTTTGCCCCCGAATTTCAACCGCTAAAGCGGATTGGAATGAAGAAATTCGGGGGCAACAGCGATCGGAAGAACATTCAAATGCGCAGGAACCGCTGGTTACTTTCTCTAGCTATTCTTCCTCCTCGTCAATAAGTACGATATCGAGGATTGTGGTCTGGCCGTCGAGGATCGTTGGCATGCGTACCGCGGTTTGCTTGCCCGGGAAGGAAAATTCCGCTGTTGGCATGCCTGCCGCAATATTGGAGAAGGCGTATTGACCGCTGCTGTTACTGATGATTTGCCGGATCAATTCACGGTTGGCCGTATTAATCTCGGCGAGCGCCAAATCCAGCGGGTTGCCCGAAGTATCTCTGATCGTGCCGCGAAGCGTTCCGAATGCTGCGCTTAGTGTAAGGTCTGCTCTTGAAATAGTGGTTGCATTAGTCGTCAGTGAAGTTGCTGCAGAGCCGAACGAAGGCGCAGTTCCCGTAACGTTGTACGTGCCTGGCGGAACAGGGTTTGTCGTGTAAGAACCATTAAGATCGGTAATGGCGGTTTGAACCGATATTTTCGTCGAAGCATCCAATACATGAACAACGGAACCTGGTATTGGAGCGGCATCGACATTGCTCGTGACGATACCCGTTATAGGGAAAGATTGGCCAACTGCCGATATGGCAACGTTAGCGGTTTGCGTCTGGCCGAGCTGCCCCGGAATGGCCGTTGTTGACGTACCCGCGGATGGCTGGCTTACCACAATGGTCTGCTCGCCGGCCGGAATGCTAGGCACAACGTATTCGCCGTTGCTGTCAGTTATTCCGTTGCCCCCGGTTACGCCGTTGTTATCGACGATGGTGACGGAGGTGTTCGGGAGCGGCTGGCGTCCCGGACCGGTAGTTACCGTACCGCCGACTCCGGTTTTTATTTGAACAAGCGCAAAAGTGACGATCGTTGTCTCCCCCCGGTTAACAAGGGTAGAAGATTGCTGGGTCGTAAATCCTTGCAGCGAAGCAGTTAAGGCGTAATTGCTGGCGGCTACTTCGCCAAGATCGAATTGACCGTTATTGTCGGTTAACAACGTAGAAAGAGGCGGCCCGAAGTTGTTGTATTGAAGCAATTGGACCGTAACGCCGGCTAGCGGTGCACCGGTTTGCTTATTTATCGCGCTGCCTATTAACCGTCCAGGCAATGGTTGCAGGGCAAAGCTGTAGCGGGTAGTCTCGCCTGAAGCTATAGTAAATCCGCCAAACTCGGCAGCGTATCCGGGTGCATTGGCGATTGCTTTATAGCTGCCCGGAGCTAATGCCGGGAATGCGTATTCTCCGCCGTTATCGCTAAGAACGGTACCGACCACTGCGCCTGTAGAAGCGTCGGTTATCCGGATTTCAGCTCCCGATACGTTGGCTCCATTGGTCAGATCGCTGACAAAGCCTGCGACTGCGCCCGGAAGCGGGGTAAGCTGCAGACCCGTAACGGAAGTTTGGCCGCTTCGCGTGACAACGGCCGATACTCCGGTCCCGAAGCCGGATGCCACAGCCGAGATGACAAAGTTGCCAGCAGGGACGCCCGAAATCGTGAAGCTGCCCGTATCATCGGTAAAGACCGTATCAACGGGCAGTCCGTCAATATCGGTAAGAATGATAAGGCCGCCGCTAATTGGAGCTGAGGTGGCGCTATTTTTAACCGTCCCGATTACTGTCGCGGTCTGCGGTGTTAGTTGAATCTGTACGGAGGTTGTAGTACCTGCTCTAACCGTAAGGCCGATGGTTTCCGTCTCGAAGAAAGGAGAAGATACCGAAAGGACATATTCACCCGCCGATACGCCGTTAATGAGAAAGGTTCCGTCTACCTCGACGAATATAGTCTCAATCAAGGTGCCGTCTTTGGAGTAGAGCTTTATTCTTGTGTCGTTTGCTCCGATTGGATGGCCTGCCGTATCGGTTACCGTACCGCTAACTGCGCCGAATAATGGACTTAATGCCAAGTTTGCCAAAGAGAATCCGTTGCTTTCGACGGATGTTCCGAGTACGCCGGTTGCATAATTATTGGCTTTGGCAATAACGGTATACGAACCGGGCTGCAGGCCGCTTATTTGGAAATTACCGAATGGCGTTGTGGTTGCGGAGGCAATCGAGAGGCCGGTAGCCTCGCCAAGCCGGATTTCGACGCTCGCGCCAGGTATTACTAATCCTGTTGACTGATCGGTGATTTGTCCGCTAAGTGTGCCCGGGTCCGGCTTAAGCACGAAGTTAACTCCGTTTACGATTTCGCCGGGGTCCACAAATGCGCCTTGTACCTGGGTGCTGAAGTTTGGAGCGGATGCAATGACTGTTTTAGTCCCAGCAGGTATTGCATCAATGACATAGCTGCCGTCTCCTTGCGTCGGACCGATTCCGCGTACGGATTCATTGCTGTTCAGTACTTTCACGACAGCTGTCGGAATCGGATTGCCCGCAGGATCAATGACAGTGCCGGATATTTGACCGGGGTTAGGCGAGAGATTAATCGTTACATGGGTCGTCTGTCCGCTAAGAATGGAAGCTCCTGCAGCTTGAGAGGAGTAGCCCATGGCAATCGCCGTCACATAATATGAGCCTATTTTTTCCCCGATAAAAGTAAAGGTCCCGTCTGGCCGTGTAAAGACGGAAGATATAAGAATGTTATTGTTGTTGAACAATTGAACGACTGCGCCGCCTATGGCCGGCGAGACTTCTCCTGCCAAGGTGCCGGGATTTGGTTGAAGGGTAAAATTGATTGGTGAAATGGAGTTGGAATGAACGATGCCTCCCAGCACTTCTCCCTCGTAATTCAGAGCGTGAACGGCTACCGTGTAGCTGCCCGGAGGCAGGCCGTCGAATTGGTATCCGCTTTTTGTATCCGCAATTAATGAAGCAACGAGAAAGTTATTGCTGTCAGTGAGGGTTACGGCTACGCCTAATATGGTTGAGCCGGTGACCGCATCCGTAATTTGTCCGGCGATGCTTCCCGGATCCGGGTAAAGAACCAACTGGACATTGGCAGTCTGATCCGACGTAACGCCCAGAGTAGCGGATGCCGTTTGGAAATCGGCGGCAGATGCCAGAATGGTATAAATGCTTGGAGTAAGGGTGCTGACCAGGAAATGTCCGTCCGAATCGGAGAAAATAGTAGCGATAACAACGCCTGTTCCTGACAGCATCTTGATCGCGACAGCCGCTCCTGCTACAGGCACTCCGTTTGAATCAACAACGGTTCCCATAACGGAGCCGGGGTTTGGCTCAAGCACGAAGTTGAGAACCGAGCGGGTGTCCGCTACAACGGCAACGCTTTGGAAAGTGCTTTGATAAGGGGTGGCAGCCGCAGTTACGAGATATTGCAATGGCAGCAAATTTTCGATCAGATAAGTGCCGTCCGTTTGGGTCACAAACCGGGTAAGAAGCAAGCCGCCTCCAGCAACGTTGACATTAAGCGAGATGATTGCGCCGGCAATAGGATTGCCCGCAGAGTCTGTTACCGTACCCGTAAGCGAACCCTGAATAGGGAATAGAATAAAATTTTCGGTGGTCGTCTGGCCTGGATTGACCGTTACGCTAAAGGATTGACCGCCGTACCCGTCAGCCCTAATGGTGACAAAATAAACGCCGGGAGCCAAATTCCCGATATCATAAGACCCGTCTTCCAGAGTGGCTACTCTGACCACGATAATATTATTTAAAAAGACCCGGATAATCGCGTCTTGAACGGGTGCCCCCGTTACCGAATCCGTAACCCGTCCGCTGATTGCGCCGGCAAGCTGCTCAAGCCCGACATTAAGCGTTGTTGTAGATGCGGCTTTTATCATGGCGCCAATCGTCTGGCCGGCATAACCTTCCTCGGCGATGACTATGGAATAGGAGCCTGGCGCAAGCGAAGGAATCGTATAGCTTCCGTCTGCAGCCGTGGAAGTGGTTTGAAGCGTGATGCCTTCCGAGGTAAAGACCCGGATGCTTGTTCCTGCTAGCGGTGCCCCCGTTACGGCATCTGTAATGATACCGGACAGTGCTCCAGCGACGGGTGATAACGCGGCGTTAACGGTTTTGGTTTGTCCTGCGGCTATAGAAAAACCGATAACTTGCGCCACGAAAGTATCGGCGGATAATCGAAGCCTGTCATTTGTCGCGGGAGACAGCGAGGCAATCGTATAACTGCCCGCAGCATCGGTGGTAGCGGAGGCTAATATGCTGTTGCGATTATCGAGAGCTTCAACCAGCACGCCGGGTAATGGTGTTCCTGTCTGTGCGTTTGTGACTGCTCCGGTGATCGTTCCCGGATTCGGCGCTAACGCGGCATTTAATATCCGGTTCTCAGCAACCGATAAGGTAACGGGAAAGTCTTGTGCCTGATATTGATTGGCGGAAAAGCTAACCCGGTAGTACCCGGGAGTCAATCCGTTTACGACGTAAGAACCAGCGGCGTTCGTAATAGTCTGGGTTGTCAGCACGCCAATCGAATCCGTAACACTCACAACCGCGCCGGCAATTGGACCGCCGGTGCCCGAAGCCGTTATCGTACCTTGGACGACAGCCGGAATCGGTACAAGAGTGATGTTTAC
>NZ_CP195155.1:2947500-4667500 GCF_051200795.1 Paenibacillus glycanilyticus | reverse complement strand
TCTTGTCCGCCGAAAGCCTAAGGGTTCCTGAGGAAGGCTCGTCCACTCAGGGTAAGTCGGGACCTAACGCGAGGCCGAAAGGCGTAGTGGAAGGACAACAGGTTGAAATTCCTGTACCACCGTAAACCGTTATGAGCAATGGGGTGACACAGAAGGGCAGTGACGCAGGCTGATGGAATAGCCTGTCCAAGCAGTGAGGCAGAGTTGTAGGCAAATCCGCAACTCGTGTAAGCTAGGCTGTGATGGGGAGCGAAAATTGCAGTAGCGAAGGTCATGTACTCCGGCTGTCAAGAAAAGCCTCTAGCCAGGTGAAGGTGCCCGTACCGCAAACCGACACAGGTAGGCGAGCAGAGCATGCTAAGGCGCGCGGAAGAACTCTCGTTAAGGAACTCGGCAAAATGACCCCGTAACTTCGGGAGAAGGGGTGCCTCGGTAGGGTGAATAGCCCGAGGGGGCCGCAGTGAAAAGGCCCAAGCGACTGTTTAGCAAAAACACAGGTCTGTGCGAAGCCGTAAGGCGAAGTATACGGGCTGACGCCTGCCCGGTGCTGGAAGGTTAAGGGGAGCGGTTAGGAGCAATCCGAAGCTGTGAACCGAAGCCCCAGTAAACGGCGGCCGTAACTATAACGGTCCTAAGGTAGCGAAATTCCTTGTCAGGTAAATTCTGACCCGCACGAATGGCGTAACGACTTGGGCGCTGTCTCAACGAGAGATCCGGTGAAATTTTAATACCTGTGAAGATGCAGGTTACCCGCGACAAGACGGAAAGACCCCATGGAGCTTTACTGCAGCTTGATATTGGACTTTGGTACGATCTGTACAGGATAGGTGGGAGCCTGAGAAGCATGAGCGCCAGCTTGTGTGGAGGCGACGTTGGGATACCACCCTGATCGTATCGGAGTTCTAACCTGCTACCCTGAATCGGGTAGAGGGACCGTGTCAGGTGGGCAGTTTGACTGGGGCGGTCGCCTCCTAAAATGTAACGGAGGCGCCCAAAGGTTCCCTCAGAATGGTTGGAAATCATTCGTAGAGTGCAAAGGCATAAGGGAGCTTGACTGCGAGACCAACAAGTCGAGCAGGGACGAAAGTCGGGCTTAGTGATCCGGTGGTACCGAATGGAAGGGCCATCGCTCAACGGATAAAAGCTACCCTGGGGATAACAGGCTTATCTCCCCCAAGAGTCCACATCGACGGGGAGGTTTGGCACCTCGATGTCGGCTCATCGCATCCTGGGGCTGAAGTAGGTCCCAAGGGTTGGGCTGTTCGCCCATTAAAGCGGTACGCGAGCTGGGTTCAGAACGTCGTGAGACAGTTCGGTCCCTATCTGTCGCGGGCGCAGGAAATTTGAGAGGAGCTGTCCTTAGTACGAGAGGACCGGGATGGACGTACCGCTGGTGTACCAGTTGTTCCGCCAGGAGCACCGCTGGGTAGCCAAGTACGGACGGGATAAGCGCTGAAAGCATCTAAGCGTGAAGCCCCCCTCAAGATGAGATTTCCCAATTAGTAAGCCCCCTTGAAGACGACGAGGTTGATAGGTTCGGGGTGGAAGCACAGCAATGTGTGGAGCTGACGAATACTAATCGGTCGAGGGCTTATCCTAAAAGATACCCCACAAAGTGAAGCAAACGCTTCGGAGTTAAATCCGAGTACTTTGCGGGGGCCCCGGTGTGAAACCGGAAAACTTAAGGAATTCAAACTTTCGCATCCAGTTTTGAAGGCGCAAGCCATATACATAGGAAAGCCTGCCGATTATCGGCAGGCTTTTTTTGTTGTTTTTATAGTTTGTTATATGTAAACATTTGTATGGATTATCACCCACTATAACCTCAATAATATTGCGAATATATATGTAGTAATGAGTTGGTTGCCAATAATTATTATGAATTCTGAGAGTTATATTAGAACTAATTAGAAAATTCTATGAAAACCTTAAATTCAGGATAGTTATGGTAAACTCAGAAAACGCGAGTCTAAAGACAAGCAAGCATACATACTGGAGGGATCGCATACATGAAACGAAAGCTTGGCACACTCGTCTTATCGATGCTGATAGCATCTATCCTCTGCCTGCCTTTGGAGGCGTCAGCCGCATCGTTAAAAGTAGGCAGCAAAGGATCAGAGGTTAAGGATTTGCAAGAGAGACTTTATATGTTGGATTATTATAAAGGAAATATTACGAGTAGTTTTGGCGCTTCCACGAAGTCTGCCGTGGCGGCCTTTCAGAAGGGCGCGGGTCTGAAGCCCGACGGCGTTGCCGGCTCCATTACGCTGCACGCTCTGCACAAAGTAACGGTGGATCGTTCTGACCTATCCCGTATGGCTAGGGTTGTTAATGCGGAGGCAGGTGGCGAAAGCTACAAAGGCAAGATTGCCGTAGCGGCTGTTATTTTGAACCGGGCAAAAACAAGCGGTTTTCCTAGTACAATCCGAGGGGTAATTTTTGCACCAAGCGCCTTTAGCGTAGTTAGCAACGGACAGTTCTGGAAGATGCCGACAGTCAGCGCATTGGACGCTGCCAAGGATGCCGCAAAGCGGATTGATCCTACGCATGGAGCTTTGTATTTCTACAATCCCAAAATTACGAACTCCCAGTGGATGAAGTCACGCCCGGTAACCGTGAAGATCGGGAACCATGTCTTTACCAAGTAACGATTGAATAAAAGAAGCCTGCCTTTACGAAATCGTAAACGGCAGGCTTTCTTTTTAACCAAAGAAGGTTTTGTAGAGCAGGAAGACGTTAAGGACGATAATAACAGCTGCCACGAACCAAGCGAGTATTTTCATCCATAACGGGTTAACGAATTTGCCCATTTTCTTTTTGTCGCTGGTGAACTGAATGAGCGGAACGACGGCAAAGGACAATTGGAACGACAGAATTATCTGACTAAGAATCAAGAGCTGTGCCGTACCGCTTTCACCGGATATCGCGGTAACAATGACGGCCGGAATGATTGCAATTAGCCGTGTAACAAGACGGCGCAGCCAAGGCTTCATTCGGATGTTCAGGAAGCCCTCCATGACGATCTGACCGGCAAGTGTGCCTGTGAGCGTTGAATTCTGCCCGGAAGCCAGGAGCGCTACCCCAAACAGTATGGAACCAACTGCCGTACCAAGTAGTGGAGTCAGCAGGTCATACGCCTGGCTGATTTCGGCCACCTCGGTCATACCTGCTTTATGGAAGGTAGCTGCCGAGATAATCAAGATAGCCGCGTTAATAAATAAAGCAAAGAATAAGGCGATCGACGAATCCCATGTCGCATATTTAATGGCTTGCCGCTTGCCAAGCTCGGTCTGCTCGTAACGTCTGGTTTGCACGATGGACGAATGCAGATACAAGTTATGCGGCATGACGGTAGCGCCAAGGATACCGATAGCAATATACAGCATCATTGGGTTGGTGACAATATGGTGGCTTGGAATTAATCCGGCGAACAATGCAGGCGCATCCGGTTTCGCCAGAAAAATCTCGGTAATAAAGCAAGCGCCGATTGTAAAAATTAGAACAATAACAAGTCTTTCGATATACTTGAAGCCTTTATTCTGCAGAAGCAATACAATAAAGACGTCTAATACGGTTATTACTACCCCGTAAATCAGCGGTATGCCAAATAATAAATTAAGCGCAATCGCTGAGCCGATAACCTCGGCCAAATCGCAAGCTGCGATCGCCAGCTCGCATAGCAGCCATAACGTAAAGACAACCGGCTTGCTGTAGTGATCCCGGCAGGCTTGCGCAAGGTCTCTCCCTGTAACGATACCCAATTTCCCTGCCAATGCCTGCAGCAGGATGGCCATCAGGTTGGAGATCAGAATAACCGAGAGCAGCGTATAACCAAACATGGCGCCTCCGGCTATATCCGTTGCCCAGTTGCCCGGGTCCATGTAACCTACGGCTACCAGGTAGCCAGGTCCTGAAAAGGCCAATAACTTTTTCAACCAAGAGCCTTTGGTTGGTACGCGGAGCGAGCGGTGTACTTCTGGCAACGATGGCTGCGTACCTTGTGTTCGCCAAGCTTCATCTTGCGACTGCGTAACGGATGTCTCCATCATGAAAATCACCTCTTGTCTTTTCCTTAGCTAATATTGTTGCACTAGTGCAACTTTTCTGTCTAAAAAAACCACATACTTAGGAGTATGCAGGGCAGATTTTATTGTTTCTTAATTTTATTGTACTCGTGCAACTTTTTTTGTCAATGACAACTTTCGCGCCTGGAAGATGGAATTACCACAAAGTATGGATTTGTTCCGCTTTTGGTGAAGAGAAAATGCAAAGGGTCGTTCTTCTGAAAGAACAACCCTCTATTCCTTAGTCTTCATTATGATCGTCGCGATGTTCATGGTGCCCGTCGAAAGTATGCTGGACATTCTCCATAAATTCTTCGACG
Source organism: Paenibacillus glycanilyticus (assembly GCF_051200795.1). Classification (NCBI taxonomy): domain Bacteria; kingdom Bacillati; phylum Bacillota; class Bacilli; order Caryophanales; family Paenibacillaceae; genus Paenibacillus; species Paenibacillus glycanilyticus. The sequence continues at coordinate 4,663,116 of NZ_CP195155.1, read as the reverse complement.
GCTTCGCTAACCATGTCGAGCGGACCGGAGTCCTCATGATCCTTGGGCGTATTGATTCCGGCTACCGTATTGGATGTTTCGTTATAGAACTCATCGTATTCATCATTATGCTTGTCGCGTCTGCTCATGAATCAACAACCTCCTCGGCTAACATTCCAAGTCTTAAGGTAGTTTACCCAATCTAAACGAAATGAATCAGGCCTTCCATGAGCCGGATAAAAATGATTACCCGATACTGTACATGCACACTTAGGCCTATGCCCACATACAATGTAGAACTGACGTATTAAGGAGCCGAAAGTTTCGTACGGAGTCTTTCCATTACAGCATGGGGGTGTACAGTATGGGGTTGTTTGCAGCTATAGCGCTATTCATTAAGCAGTTATCACTGCTTGTATCTTATGTGAAAAATAATGCTTTCCCGCAGCCGCTGCATGAAGAGGAAGAGATGAAGCATCTGCAATTGATGGCCGAAGGCAACGCACATTCGCGCAACTTACTTATTGAACATAACCTGCGTTTGGTCGCCCATATAGTAAAAAAATTCGATAACACCGGAGAAGATCTCGAGGATCTGATCTCGATCGGAACGATCGGATTGATTAAAGCGATCGAGAGCTTTCAGACTGGCAAAGGAACGAAGCTGGCGACATTCGCTGCTCGTTGTATTGAGAATGAGATACTTATGCATTTGCGTTCGCTGAAGAAAACGCGCAAGGACGTATCCTTGCATGACCCGATAGGTACGGACAAAGAGGGGAATGAGATTACGCTGATCGACATCCTCGGCACGGAAGCCGATGATGTCGTGGACCGGGTGCAGTTGAAGATTGAGAAAAGCAAGATCTACCGCAATCTCGATATTCTCGATGAACGGGAGCAGGAGGTGATCCGCGGCCGGTTCGGCCTGGATCATGGTGGGGATGAGCGTACACAGCGGGAAATCGCGAAGGAGCTGGGCATTAGCCGGAGTTATGTGTCGAGGATTGAGAAGAGGGCGCTTATGAAGCTGTATCATGAGTTTTATAAGGCGAAGAAGTGAAGGAAAATTAATAGTATCTTATAATAGCCCATAGAAGTTTTGTGGGCTTTTTTATTTATCTAATTGCTAAAGTGTGCTTGGTGGATCAAGTTTAACAGGCACGCCGCATGAAGAGATGGTAAAGACGGAACTCCAAATGGTTGTTTGCTTGTTCTTGGGAAAGGCACGATAAAGTTCACTCAGAGTCAGTCGCTGTTCTTCGTATACGTAATTTTTTTGACTATGCCAATCATGGCGATTCCTTCAGCCGCGAGTCTTTGAATGACTGGCATCTGAGTAAACCAGCTGTCCATCAGTACATAGTCCGCACGAAAACCCGCCTTTAGGGGCACTTTTAATCATGCCAAAAAGCAGCATCAGGCTTGCGCGTAAGCGCCTCGACACTTCTACTCCCTGACAGCGTTTCGTACTCGTTGTCGTTATCTTTGTTAGACATTGGAAGATGAGAGCATGACAAAATCAACCGGAGCAAAGCTGAAGCTGTCGGATCAACCAAGCATGACAAGGTGTATCCTTTGGTAAACTAGCCTGTTGTATGGTCGAACATTCGAGTAAGTAGTTATGCCTTCTTAATGCGTGTGCGTTGAAGAGTGAAGTCGTCCAAAATGAAACCTTTTACACGCTTGACAGACGTAAGCGCGGTAAACTGCTTCACGACCTTCAAACTGAGTGAATGAAGAAAGGCCCGCCATACAATATCTCTTTGCCTGGAAACGAGGTTCGGCAGCTGCTCACCTGCAGTCGAAACCAATTCTTACCTCTCAAAAACAAGCAAGAAAAGTAATTGAAAGACAGTGAGCCCAAAAAGACCAAGTGACTTGTGTATTTTCGCCTGACAAAGCAGATTAAAGATTCTTAAAGTATGAAAAACAGACGAAAAACGAGACTTTGGTCAGACAGCGAACGATGGTGGACCATAGATATTATACACCTTTCTTGTTTGCATGGTTGCTCGACACTTCCATGATACCAAACGAAGAAGGTGTTTATTATAAATTAGAAGAAAAAAGAGGTTCAATCCCTATAGCGCAAGGGATTAATGCTATTTATAGCTGCAAAAGTTGAGTATTTAATAAATGTGTACTACTAATTTTTACCTGCAAAAGGTATATTTATTATAGTACCTGAATCAGTGACGCTTAATGGAGCCTGACCTCAATGCACCGGAAACATAACCAAGCTATTACTCGACATGTGTTTTGCCTTCACGATGCGACACATTCACACCTGACTCCTTCTTTCTTTGTCCCAGAATTACCAAATGGAGAAACATCGAGATCCAGCGGCATATAAGTAGTGATTTATTAATCGCTCATTGTGACCTGAATATAATCGGTGCTTGAAAAAGCCCAAGTAATTTGTGGGTTCATCCAGCAAAAATGGATTTTCACAATCTGCCAGGCGCTGCTTAGCGCTGGCGCAAGGTGGGTGCAGAAGTCATTTTACGAATACCGAGCGCCTTCGGAAATAATTGGTCTCGACGGAAAAGCTCATTATGATTGAAATCGCTGTTACCTTGGTAGAGTAAACCGAGGTAGGCGCGAACATTATTTGAATGAGAAATAAGTGGCACTTTTACGTCATCGAAGACGGTATGATGGAGAAACTTATTAAGATTCGCGCGGTCCAGCATTTGTCCAACTATAATAAGAACCCCACGGGTAATCGTTCGAAGATTGTAGTGTGAATTTTCGAGTCACAAGAGCTCACCTCTCAGGTGATATAGTGAAAACAGCACAGAATGCTGTGTTTTCTTAATTTCACTCCTAGTGTAAATTCGAATTTATGGGATTTGATGAGGAAGTACCACGGATTCAGGTAACAGATAAGTTAGGTAGGAAGAGGGAGATTTGATTTGAGATTTAAGTTTTGAATTATAGACGGAGTAAGCTAATAGCTAGGTGATATTTTAGGGGTAACACTTCAGTGTTATTAATTATTAAAGAGAATTATTAAACTTGAAGTATGAATAGTAGGAGGTAAAAATGGACTCATTTAAACTAATGAACATAAAATCTTTTTCAAAAACTTCAGAAGTGGAATTAAAGAAAATTAATATTTTTGTAGGTAGAAACAGTTCAGGAAAAAGTAGTTTAATTAGATTTCCAGTAGTTTTGAGCCAGACTTTTCAAGAAGATATTGTTACACCTATTTTATTGTTCGGAAAATTGATTGATTATGGGAATTTTGATGATGTTATCTATAATCATGAGGGAGATAGTTTTGGGTTTGGCTTTAGTTTTTCAGTACAGGAAATTGTGACCATGAATACAATGCGTAGATCAATCATGTTTTTTGAAGGAATTAATAATCCAATTAAAGCTATTCGAAAGAATTTCAAGAGTGTTGATATTGAAGTCAAAGTTAAGACCATCAACAAGAAAATTATTGTCGACTCTTTTGATTTGAGAATTGACAAAATTAATGTGGCAACGATTGATCGTGATCCTAAAAAAAATAAATATGAGATTAAAATATACTATGTATTAAATCATGAAAATGCAACGCTTATAAAACTTGAGACCCCCGAATCAATTAATATTAATATTGCGTTTAATAAATTCATCCCAGATTTGAATCTATATAGCGATTCAATTGTAGAGATATACAAGCGAAGTCTTGAAACTATTAAGAGAGAAGATCAGCAACTTCACGATATTGTTCATACTCTGTTATCAAATCGCGATATTCCTTCTACAGTTAGATTAGAAAAAGACTATCCAAATATAACAATCTCGAAAAAACTAGGTAATCTTATTAATCATATGAACGAGTTAACTTCAACATTATTCTTTTTTAATGCAGTATTATATTCGCTAAATCATAATTTATCTTCTTTTTCTAGCCAAGTTACATATATAGGTCCATTCAGACAAGATCCTGAAAGAATATATAGAGATTCTGAGAATAGTTTCGATGATGTTGGTAAAAACGGAGAAAATACCAGTTTGCTATTAAGACAAGCCGATCAGCAAAAAAATCAGTTGCTAAAAAAAGTTTCTCAATGGTTTGAAGCTTCTATGGGATACTCAATAAATATCGACGAGATTGAGAATAGTAATCTATTTAAAGTTGTTGTGTCTTCAATTGAGGGGAAAAATAAAGATAATATTATTGATGTTGGGTATGGAATTGCTCAGGTATTACCAATAGTTACTCAAGTGTTCTTGGATTATAGTGCAAACGATGAATTTAGAAGAAAGGCTTTTAGACTTTCAAGAAAATCTGTTGTAATAATTGAACAGCCAGAGCTTCATCTGCATCCGGCTGCTCAAGCTAATCTTGCAAATCTTTTTGTTGAAAAAGTATTATCAGATTCTAATAGTAGAATGTTGATTGAAACTCATAGTGAGCATTTAATTAGAAGATTACAAGTTCTTATAGCGGATCCTGATATTGACATCGGTCCTGATGATGTTGCATTCTATTACATAGATAAAAATAAAGAAGATAATTCTTCTTATGTAAAAAAAATGGAGTTAAATAGTAAAGGACAATTCACTCAAGAATGGCCTTCTGGATTTTTCGACAAGGGATATGAACTTAGTAAAGAGTTGATGATAATGTCTAAAAAGAGGAGAAGTCAATGAAGTTAGAAGTCACTGTATGTCAATCAGTCATAGAACAGTGTTTTGAAGGTATTAATGATGTTTTTGGTAATAATATATTGCTAAATGAAATTAAAAGAAGAAGAATAGTTTTGCATGATGAATTAATCGACATATATGAAGAGTATTTTAGGGTAACTAGATCAGATTATTTTGATCTCTTTAGTACTTTTTTAAGTGCCATACTGAATAATGAAAAGTATAGTGAAATAATTGATGACTATGTTGATGAGCCAGTAGTTCACATGCTGTTTCCACATAGCAGAAAGGATAGGGTATTAGCTAATATATGTAATAATACTAGAGATAAGTTATTATTGAGTAATACTATCGAAGCATATCCGAAATCAGAGTTGGAAAAAAGATTAAATATTAAAACTTACAATGCTGCAGATATTATTGACATTAAAAAAAGCACAATTTTGAATTCGTATAAAATTCCAATTTTCAAACGTGTTGCTCGAGGCGGAAACAGTTCTAATCTTAGTAGCTGGTTAGGAAGATTTTTGCTTAATGAAGATGAGATTACTATAATTGATAACTATTTGTATGAGAACTCAGACAATTTTTATAATTATATACTGAATCATATCGACAATCAGGCTAATATAAAATTGATTACAAAACTAAATGGTCGAACTACTGAAAATGATTTGATTAACAAGTTTATGGCTCCTCCTTTTAATTCATGGAATATCACTGAGATTCTGGTAGTATCAGGGAAGAGAGAGCAACATGCAAGAAACATCGTAACTAACAACTACATAATAATGATAGATAAGGGGATGGCTGTGTTTGGGACCGGTACAGCAAATGTTACTGACCAAGCAGATATCTCAATCCACAATAAAGAAGATGTTCAAGATTACGTTTACCCGCGTAATATAAGAAAAATAGTTTAAAAAATACGTTACCATTGAAATATCAATTAGATTATCCTTCATCTGCTATCTGATAATGTTTCTAATCGGCTTTATTGTCTAAGGGTTATCTGATTATGATTAAGTAAGGATAACAAAGGAACGATATGAAGTACTTTTTCATTACTAGTTAGTCTTAGGTATTCCGTTTCTAATTGTTCTCTCCGGCATTCTAAAAATTGAATTACCTCAGGAATCGGTTTAAATTGATGGAGGAAGATGATCTTCATTAAATTTTAAAAAAGGATTTATGGTCTTATCGCTCCACAGCTTGTAGAGAAACCCACGTATTTTCATGAATACGTGGGTTTCTCATTTGTTTTTGGGGTTAGTCTTGAGTGAGTAGAGCATGCCTCAACCCGTTTTGCCCTTCTTTCCAGGTAGAGGGAGGGCTATCTTCTTCATAGTTTGCATCGCAGCTGTCATTAACGCTTGTTCCATTACGTTGTTCAACCACCGCAAATGGCAATAGCGAAACCGATGGAGCTGTTTGGCATCCGCGAAGGTTGTTGTCGTTACGATTTCCGTAGAGGGAATTGAAAATATTTTGTCTGAAGGCTTAGAAAACGCGATTCTATTGTTGCCTCCATAAAATAGCACAGTAAAGTTGCTAAACGTGCTGCTTTATTATGATGCTTCTACGCTTTATAGTAAACTAGCTGTAATTGGAGTATCACTACTATAAGGTGTGATTATTGCTGCGTTATTTCTGTTCATGTTTCTTAAACGAAAGCTGGATTCATCTCATTCTGGAACTTACATCGTTTCGTGTTCACAATGTCATAATACCGGGGAAGATTTAGAGGATTTGATCTCAATTGGTACCATCGGATTGATCAAGGCGATTGAGAGTTTTCAGACGGGAAAAGGAACAAAGTTGGCAACGTTTGCTGCCCGTTGTATTGAGTATGAAATACTTATGCACTTAAGATCTTTGAAGAAGACTCGCAAGGATGTTTCCTTGCATGATCCGATTGGTATGGACAAAGAGGGTAATGAGATCACCTTGATTGACATCCTCGGCACGGAAGCTGATGACGTTGTGGAACGCGTGCAGCTGAAGATCGAGAAAAGCAAGATCTACCGCAACCTCGATATTCTCGACGAGCGGGAGCAAGAAGTGATCCGCGGCCGGTTTGGCCTGGATCATGGCGGGGATGAGCGGACGCAGCGGGAGATTGCTAAGGAGCTGGGGATTAGTAGGAGTTATGTTTCGAGGATTGAGAAGAGGGCACTCAAGAAGCTTTATCATGAGTTTTATAAGGCGAAGCGGTGACCTTATTCTATTGAAGAAAAAGGACACCATCGAGATTATTGAACTGTAACCTCATTTGTGGACACGTAATAAGAAGAAGATATTAGGCTGAGAGAAGATGGCTCCTGTTTTTCAATATTCATCAGGAGTCATCTTTATTAGTGGTATCGCTCTGTATTGTATATAAGAATGTATTCGTCGACTCTTTGTCGTAGCTTTTGAATAGATTGACAATCTTTGTACTCCAGCTCATCCTTCATATGATCAATGAAGGGGGCATTATCTCAACAGTTCCCTTTGCGGGACATCGATTGTTTAAGCCCTGCTTTCTTCACTTTATCTTGGAAAACTGGATGGGTATAATGCATACCTTGATCAGAATGCAGAATGGCTTCTGGATGAATAGTATAATCCATACTCCGTAGAAGTTCTTCTAAAGTCTTTTCACAATTGTAAGTCCAAATGATGTAGAGAGGACATGAGCGGGTATTTGGTTCGTTGCTACGTCTTTAACACAGGAAAGATAAGCCCATTGTCCATAGCCTTATTTCATGTAAACAACACTTTACCGGGTTCTCCTTGGTTAAATTGCCGCTCTAATAAGTTTGGACATGTGAGGTACTCTTGGGTAGCCTTGGCCATCTTTCGATAGGGATTAACTTGTCTGCGCTTAGCGACCAAGTTGTAATTACGCATGAGTCTACGTATTTTTTGTGATTCATAATTACGGTATCTATGCGTTTTAAATGCATCTTGATTGTTAATGCCCCTGCCTTATTTTTTAGTGAAGAGAAGTGTATAAGGATTAGTTGACAGTTGGCTTCGTCTTCATCCTCACGTTTTTGCCGTACTGGTTCCGCTTTAATCCAAGCATAATATCCGCTGTGACTAACACCTGTATCGGCACATAAATAGGACGTTAAGCCCTTAGTTGATGCTTACGAGTGATAGCCTCAATGAGCTCAAATGTCTCTAACGGGGTTAGCGTTCGCGCTTCGCCTGCCTTTCGAGAGCATCGAGCTTTTTTGGGAATTCATACTCGGCTTCTAAGAGCTTGATCTTTGCCTTAGCACGTTTTAGTTCTTCTTCTGCGATTTGCTAACTAGATGAAGGTCTTCCTGTGCTTTCTTTGCCCCTACAATCCATACGCAATCCCTCCTCTCCATACATCTCATAAGTTTTTCTCCAACGGTTTAACCCTTTCTTTGGGTTTCAGCTCCGAAAATAGTGATGTCAAAATCCAGCTTCATGAAGTATCTGTAAAGGCGGATGACCATGTATGTATAACTTAATAGCTAGTACTTTAAACTCAGGATTGTATGTAATTGCTTTTTTAGATAGATAACAACATTAGGATTAGACTCTAACATTCTTATTTGCTTTGACGTGAAAAGATGTTTTGACATGATGTAGTTCTCTCATTCACTGTAGTATTTCTCATTAAAACACAAAAACCCGAAAGATAGACACTTTTTTAAGTGTCTATCTTTCGGGTTACAATTCAGCTGCTCGAGTTTTTTTATTGATTCAGCAGGCTATTTCACTTACGGTAGCAGTATCTACTATTTAAATTTGAATTGAAATAATATTCATTCTATCAGTGGCACAAATCGGTTGTACTCATAAGAAGGGGCTACAACTAAAAAACGTGTAGGAAAATATACCCAACCATAGTAAGATAGGTATGAAGTATACAATGAAATTACCCTTGGACGGTGAATTCCTGATGAATATCAGTTTGTTCTAATCAATACAAAATGAATTAAGGGGATGAATATATATGGTGAGAATAAATATTCACAGAAAAAAGTCAGGGGAGATTTGTGGGATTGAAGTATCGGGACATAGCGGTTATGCAAGTGCTGGGAATGATATTGTTTGCGCCGGCGTGTCTTCCTTGGTATTCACAGCGCTCAATAGTTTAATTGAGTTAGGTCAATATACGGACGAGGAACTCGCTGTAGATATTCAAAAGGGTTATACGAGTTTTCATATACCGGAAAAATCGATTGAAGAACAAACATACATAGCGAGTATTATTCGCGAAACGACCCGTATCGGGTTTGAGCAAATTTCGGAGAGTTATCCTAAAAACGTATTCTCGGAAATGGTTAATTTGAAGAAACATGAACACAATATGGCAAACGTTGTGCAAGAAGAACAAGATTATGTGTCACGGGTGAACTATGCGCGGCGCATTGATTTTTAATACGAAAATGGAGTGATTTCACCTGTGTCGGATTTTTCTAGAACATGCGCCAATTTGATGAGAGCCCGATTTCCTTTTTTATATGTCGCTACCTGGGAAGAAGAAAGAGTCGTCGAGTCCTTGCTTTCAATTGCAAACAACCGGGACTTAATCAAAACACAGCGTACTGTTTACTCTTGGAGCCAGACAGAGGGACTGGTTCAGCTTGATTCTGTTTCTGATAAACATAAAGCGTTGCCCAATTCCCACTCCCCACTTCAAGCCTTGGAATATATTGAGGGGTATGGGGATGCGGCTATTTTTGTTTTAAAGGATTTTCATGCCTATTTCGGTGTTAATAATAGAGCCGCAGATATGAATATCATAAGAAAACTAAGAGATTTAGTTCCGAGCTTAAAGAAGAGTCCGCGTCCCAAAAATGTGGTATTTCTTTCTCCAACTATTTGTCTGCCGCATGAACTGCAAAAGGATATTACAATCGTTGATTTCCCATTGCCGACCTTCGAGGAGGTCAGACAGTTGTTGGATGAAATGATACATGCGAATGGAGAACTTGGGCGCATTGCCATCAATTTGGACTCCGTAGGAGTCGAAAAACTATCGAAGGCCGCACTCGGACTGACTTTACAGGAGGCGGAAAATGCATTCGCCAGAGCTATGGTTGAAAACGGGCGGTTGGATGTCGGTGATGTAGAAATCGTATTAAATGAGAAGCACCAGATCGTCAAGAAAACTGGAATCTTAGAGTTTGTAAAAAGTGATATCAATTTGGACGACGTAGGCGGATTAGAAAATTTAAAAAAGTGGCTGTTGAAACGAAATGAATCATGGTTGGACTCGGCTAAACGATACAACCTGCCAGCACCTAAAGGTGTGCTGATTACTGGGGTTCCTGGGTGTGGGAAGAGTCTTATTGCTAAGGCGATTTCGGCTATGTGGCAATTACCGCTACTGCGTCTTGATTTAGGGAAAATCTTTAGTGGAATTGTAGGCAGCAGCGAAGAAAATATGCGGAATGCTATAGCTACTGCCGAGGCGATTTCACCTTCTATACTATGGATTGATGAGATTGAAAAGGGTATTTCTACTAATGGCGCAGGGGATAGTGGAACTTCAAACCGGATTTTTGGATCCTTCCTGACGTGGATGCAGGAAAAAATAAATCCTGTGTTTGTCGTCGCAACAGCCAACAATATTCATAGTCTTCCACCGGAGCTATTGCGTAAAGGGAGATTCGACGAGATCTTTTTCGTTGACCTGCCTACGAATCAAGAAAGACGGCAGATATTTTCATTACATTTGGAAAAGCGACTGATCAATAAAGAGATACTAGGGGACTTTTTTATTTCCAATGATGTGCTTGATAGATTTGCTGACCTTACCGAAGGGTTCGTCGGAGCAGAAATTGAGCAAACTGTAATTGCCAGCTTGTTTGAAGCCTTTTCTGAGAAACGCTGCATTAAAGAAAGTGACTTTTTGAGAATTATTGAAAATACCGTTCCTCTATCGGTTACCCAATCCGAGCAGATTAATGCCATTAGACAATGGGCAGATGTAAGAGCGATCTCGGCAACTGGTAAAGAAGACCGACGAGAGTATTTAATAAAGGAATCGGCTAAAGGTCAGATCGGAACACATGAGTTCTCTAATAAAGAGGGAATGGACTTCAAGACGACCAGGGGAGGACGTACAGTTGATTTTTAGTAGGTTTTTGTCTATCTTGTTGAACACTTAGTCACAAGTTAGCGATTTAAATCTCTGTTCAAAAATTAACAGAGCACCCGCGTGGAAAATATCAAAACGAAGGTGATACTTACAGTGAATCATCACGAACAAGAGACAAATGAAGATCAAGTATATATCGGTGCAAGGGCTCTCAGGGATCAAATTGGCCTCATTCTTCCCACTTATGAGTTGCTTCTGGAGCAAATCGAACAGATGCGGTCGATAAGCCGATCCCAACGCCAAGGAGAAACGAACAATACGATCGGGATATTAGGTGAGCGCGGAACGGGCAAGACCTCTGCTATATATACAATTAGGGAAGAACTAGCTAAGAATGATGGCGTTAATATAATGCTTCCGATTATCGAACCGGATAATTTCGGGGATAATACAAAGATATTAGGGTCCATTGTCGGATTGCTGAAGGATGTCGTAGAACAGCAACTTGAGGCGATTAAGGACTGTCCTAATCAAAACGACTTCCCGGATTATTTCAACAATTGCATCTTAAAAGATCATAACCCCCTCCGGCAAAAAATAAATGAGCTCATTGAATATCATCTCTATACGGAAAGCGAATACCGTACACTATTAATTCATAATTATGACGACCTGGCGACGCACATCAAGAAATCGTCCCGGCTACTGGTACCGGATATTCATTTTAAGCAAAAGCTAAGGGCGCTGATTGATGAGATTGTAAAGGGACAACTATCATTGTACAAGCAAACAGATCCCGTTATGATCTTTATCTTTATCGATGATATCGATTTAAAGACTACGAAATGCCGCGAGTTGATTGATTCTATCCTTCAATATGCGAATCATCCGAATGTCGTGACAATACTATCTGGCGATTACGAAACATTGACGGAATCTTTATTACAAGCGTTACTGAAAGAGGATGGATTGCAGCATTTGATTGATCTGGAGCCTGGGCCTAAGCTTGAGCTGAATGTTACAGAGTTGCATAATTCTAAGCTAGAGTTAAATGTTAAGGAATTACATCAAACCGCAATGCAGATTTCCAAACCACTATCTATAGTAGATCGTAAGAGGCTATTGTCGTATGAGTACATTAAGAAGGTCATTCCACCTGCAAGACGGCACCAAATGGTGAATTGGACAATCGATACGATACCGAATTTCGCCTTTGGAAAGAGAACTCTGGCGAATCAGCTGGAGGAGTTGCTTGGCGAAGGAAATATTTTTTCCTACAATGAAAACGATGTGCTTATTCCAATTCGCAACAGCTACCAAATTTTCGATGAACGTCCGCGTGGACTGGTAAATGTGTATTATTATATTTATCAGATAAATCTGCTGAAATCGCAAGATAGCTTTAACCAGTTAACAGAAGAGGAAAAACAGAAGAAGCTGTTTCCTGTCGTCAAATCGTTGTTAGAAACAATAATAACGTCTTCAACGAAACTCGCCCTGCAGCAACGTAAATTTCTGGAGGAATGTTTGCGGTGGGGAAGCGCCGCAGACAACACTTTTATTAATTATAGCCACATTCCAAGCAATATCCAAAGCGATAATCAACTTTGTTTCCTTGTAATATGCGAATTGTTAAAGCAACAACTTCATGGAATTGGCTTTGATCAGGAGCATTACAACAACGCGAAAAGAAGCATATTAATGATGTTAAGTATTCATAAGGATGACCGAACCAGCGTTGATAAGATAAGGGAATTCACAATAGATTCATCTTATTGGACATATAGATTGTACAGGGTCGTTGCGGGAATCGTAAGAAATACGGATTTAAGAACGGGCCTACTGTTGTTGGAATTGCTGTCTAAGTCGGAATTCAAAACATATTATTATGCACATTACTTAGATGATAACCGTGATGCGAAGGACCAATTTGTATTTAACTCAATCAATAAGCTTCTGCAATTATCTACTCATACTAATCTTTTAAAAGACTTAGTGCATCGATTGCATGACAACCAAGATAAGATGTTAAGCGACACGTTTGCATTCTTGCGTGATATAAGTACTACTACGTCGGAGTATTCGTTAACCGAGAAAATTTTCTGGCCTATTTTAAAGGGATTCGATAAGAACGAGAATGATGATGACAAAAAAAGGCAATTATTCGTCAATACGTTTGCTTATATTATGAAACAGGAAGAAAACAATGAGCCAGTTGGATTAGTCGATCTAAGGGAAGATTATAACGGATCTCACACAAAGTACTACAGGCAGATTCGCTTCATAAAAGGCCTAGTTTCGAATTTATCAGAAGGTAAGGCATTGGATGAACGAGCAATCCGAAATATAAATAAGATTATAGACGCATTAGGCGGGGAACTTTACCGTCAGACCACTGGAAATCTAAATGTAAAACTTCAAACTTCAAAGAAGTTTATTTCGGCATGGAATGAATTCCTTAACGGACCCGACGGTGAAGATGAAAATTCGAGATATGCGAGAGCAAAGACTGAAGTGAAGAATATTTATAAACAAGGGATAGTTCAATTTTATCAATATACAGTTATTTACCAAAAAATTAGAAAGCTCGCAGATAACAATAAAATTCGGTATGGGAAGCAAGAGGCCAATAATCTATTGGCTGCACTGAAACAAGAGGTTCGGTTCAATACGGAGCTATTCGAGCAAGGGCAAAGCCAACTATTCTATCAAGTTGGTTACTACATACAGCACACGTCTAAGGCGAGGGCGGATGCCGATTACGAGCGGATCAAAGAAACCATGAAACAGCGACTCGATAGTGCATATGAAGAGGCTAAGAAAGAGCTGGTACATGATCTGGAGCAGATAGGGTTAACATTACAGGATGAAGAAATGAATGAACCGGGAGACAGTAATGATTGATAAAATCTACTTGATGCTTCATGTCGCAATGTTTCCTTTCAAAGACTTGAATTTCTATGGGCAGAAGCCGTTGGCTATTGTAGCGGAAGACATGCAGGATGTCGAGAATAGTGTATCTAAAGCTTGGATGAAGAGAAAAAACCGAGAGAAGCTGTTAAGGTCATTCCACAATAATATATTGCGCAACTGCCGACCGAACAGTTTGGACGAGGTTAACTTGATGATGGATAAGTTTTATCCGTTTCTATGGAAGCGAGTACCGTCTCAATCCGGCTCGCTCCATGGCCTGTTTCTGCATTACTTCTGTATTCTAGAGGAGTTTACGAAAGCAATGTTGTCGCATCGCGACGGAGAGATCGTCTTCAAATATTGGCGGAACGAGCGAAATGGAGACAGGAACAAATATAACGACTTTTGGGACGAATACGGCGAGCTTGATAAAGTGCATTTTTTTAGCGCTATTAGTAGGCTGATTCCTATGGATTTGTTGGTAGCAGTCTACTACTCTATCAATAAAATTGAAAACCCTTTGCAATTAAACGGCTTTTATCATCATGTCAATTTGGCAGATGCTCCACTGCATGACGTGTTGCAGAGAGGAGTGGCAGAGAACCATATTCATGCGTCCGCCGCGTTCAACTTTACAACGTTGTGGCAGAAAGTTATGAATGGTCAAATGGAGGGGGAGTATTATAGCAAATTTATAGTCAGCCATTACGCGACATCTGATCAGGTTCAGGAGTATATCACAACAGCAAAAATCATGAGAATTGTCATGGCGCAATTTTTACATGAGAACCCTGACGAAACACTTGGCAATTGGCTACATGTCAAGATGAAGGAGGATTCTACAAGAATAACGTTGTACCAGTCCATTTTGTTCCGTCAAGATGGCACCTTCCTTGAGCTGTCCCAGTTGAAGGAAATAGAGGAAAAGGTCAAAATCGCATTCGGTATAGATGATGGTGATCGGGATCACGATATCATTTTTTCTATCCTAAAGAAATACAAGCATATTAAGACGTTCGGGGAAAATCTTTTGCTACATTTCGCAATGAAGTATAAACGCGACTATGAGGCTTCAAATGGGGAACCATTTCAGCAGTTTTTTGATGTTTTTTTTAAGTATATTGCTATTAAGAATGAGTTTTATCAACAAATAACACAATCCAGTACTATTAAAGGACTGGATTTCTTTAAACCATACTTTGACCGGGCTACGAAAGGGTTCAAAAAGAGCAGTGAGCAATATTATAAAACCCTCCTGCGCACTTTGTTTCAAAACCAGTATCTTCGTAAAGTGGAGTTGCGGCTCGGTATTTTGGATACAGAAAAAAGCAATAAAAATACATTAAGAACGATATTGTCTGCCTATAGAAAAATATTGGATGAGGATTACGGAGTAAAGGAAAACCCAAATGCGAATTTCCCTCGTATTGGGATCATCTATCATTTTTTTAAGCAGACCGATGATATCGAGAAGTGTTGGTGTGCTTTCGATGAGCAGAAAGATACAACGTACGGCAAGCTCCATTATGGAGCTGTTCAATTTAAGTATATGAATCAAATTAAAATAATCCTAAATTTGCGTAAAAGATTTCCTTATCTAGCTAATTTTATTGTAGGCATTGATGCTGCAAGCCTGGAAAACAATACGCCTGTTCAAGTATTTGCGCCTGTATTCGAGCAAGCAAGGAACAGCGATGAGGATTCGATTCTTATTTTAGACCGGAATGGAAAATTGGCCAAAAATCAGAGTTTGTTTTTCACGTTTCATGCAGGAGAAGATTTCCGGCATATTAATTCAGGGCTCCGACGGATCGATGAGGTGATCGATCATTGCAAGCTTCATGCAGGCGATCGGATCGGCCATGGCATTGCACTGGGAGTCAATATTCAGGAATGGGTACGACGTAACAAAGTCGTTATCATTCCGCGGGGAGAATATTTGGATAATTTGTTATGGATATGGAGCGTATATAGCCAGACATCTAATATCAATCCAAGAACGCATATTTACTTGGAGCAAAAAATTTACTCTGTTGCTAGCAAAATTTTTCAAAGTTCTAAGGGGCTTACGGTTCCACTATTATATGAGGTTTACCGGAGACGCTTTAAGCCGATTAAAATCGACGGCAAACAGCAGCAATGCATGATGAATTCCGATTGGATATGCGGTGACACGGAACGTCGTTCCGCGATGATATGGGATAGCGACCGTTTGTTGTTTGCTTATCATTGCAAAAGCTATTTAGAACGTATGATGGAACCGGTGTATGTCAACAGTACGAACATCGAGGAAGAAATGAGTATCGATATGCAACGATATTTGATCGGTAAAGTCGCAACAAATGGTATAGTCGTCGAAGTGAATCCGAGCTCCAATGATGCCATTGGGGAGATGGAGTCACTGTACAATAATCAATTTTTTAATATTCAGTCTCCTGACCAAAATCAATTGTCGAATATCATCATTAATATCAATTCGGATGATCCAATGGTCTTTAACACAAACGTTAGCAATGAAATTTCGTATTTATACTACGGTATGTTGGATCGGGGTATCGGGAAGGAAGCCGCGCTCCTATGGATTGAGAAGTTAAGGAAATCGGGAATGGACACCTCGTTTATCCGGGGAAACATCGATAATTATGAGTTTTTAAAAGCATTAGATTCTTTGCTGGAAGTATTCGATGATCCCACGTATTCCTTAGGTTAGTTACCCAAAAATCTATCACATGCCCAGTATATTGGAAGTTTTTAACTAAAGATATTTTATGTCATCGTTATAATGATTTGATTTTAGAAAGTTTCAAGTTCATCCTCCTATAACTATAGAACCCATAAGGGCTGAAATTATTACGCTAACGGGCAGCTTTACATTTTTGGAAGAACAAATAGAGGTAGTTTTTGTGAAATCTAATTGAGGAGAATCTTAGCATGAACTATTTTAACTCTTTAGTACGATGTGATAATGGACTCACATTTATAGACCGTACCTCCTCTAATTTACTAACATATTTTAATGGTCGGCTATCTTATGATAATGTAACATTTTATTCAACTACTCCTTCATCAACTCTCACTGAAATAATTACAAATACCTCACGTAAATTGATTATTCCCTCTGATCAACCCATCTTAGTAATTGATGAGGATCTTAACCTATTAAGAAGGAAACCTAAACAGGGGGATACCATACTTAGATTAAGACAAGAAACTATTGGGTGCAAATCCCATATTAATCTTCCGAAATTATCGGAGAAAAAGCAAAAACAGAAATATGATTTTATAGATGAAATTCCCTTGGATAGCCATTTTGGGTACTTAAATGGGGTTTATATTGGTGATGGTTGGGTATCAGATACTGAAGTTAAACATGCGATTTGTTTGGCTAGCGAAGATAGCGTTATCCCTAGTAAAGTTAAAGAAATAATAGACAGGTATTTAAAAAAGGAGAAATTACATATTTCATGTGTTCCAAATGTTCATGAATATGAAGGCAAGGAATCTTATTCAGAAAAACATACTTGGCACTCTGATCAGTTTGCACGTTATTTGAAAGATAATATTGGAACAGGACAAGGGGCAATTAATAAAAGATTGCCTTATTATTGGACGGAAACATCTGATTCTTATCGATGGGGTCTCTTGGCAGGTCTTATTGATACTGATGGATCGATCATGAAAAATTACCAAAAAGAACAGATTGGAGTTAACTACACAACAATTTCAGAAGAATTGGCGAATAATATTATTAGATTAGCAGGTTCTTTGAATTTAACCGCGACAATTACTTATTCAAAGACTCCTAAAGGAAAAGATTGTTATTACATAACATTTACCCAAGAGAGTCTATTGAAAATGAAAGGAAAATTACCTTTAATCAAGAAATGGGAGGCACTAAAAGAATTTATTCCGAAAGAAACTCATGATCGGAATAAATATACACCAAAGCTTTCGGATAGTCGATTAAGTGAATTAAGAGCAGTAATTGGTTCTCCAAGATTGAAATCAAGAAAGGGAACCCCATTATTTAGAACAACTACAGAAGAACAGATTATTAGGGATAAGAGGTCTTTGTATCAGATTTTATACAGAGTTAAGCATGATAATTCGGCAATAACAAAAAATACTGCGAGGAGTATTTTAAACCTTGGATTAGATATTATGAATGATCCCTTCTGGAGAAAGTGGGAGGAACTAAGTACAACAGATCTATATGATTGGGAACTTATTACTAAAATAATACCATATGAAAGTCCCGTACCTTTGAATGTATACAAAGCTGATTTAGAGGAAGCGCAAGCGCTAGTTGATTCCAATGGAATTATTTATTAACAAAATATATGTATTATCTGTGCTGGGATGAGACGGTATTTAATTAGGTGTTACCGTCTTATCTTGTTTTCTATTCACATTGTTTAACGACACTTTAGCATACAGAGAAAGTCTTCGAGACATGTAACACGATGAAAGGCAGTACCAATAATTAAAGCCGATTTTCCAAGCGTATGCCTCGGGAGTTGCTCCGCCAGGACCTCCGAATATACGATCGAGTTTCTATGAATGTGTTCCATTGTCCGCGGTCCAATAATTGGAGCTGTCACAGCAGGATTGGAAAGTATCCAAGCTATTGTTACATACGATGGCTTTTCACCTTTATTCGTTACATAAGCTTGTAAAGGCTTTGCATATTCTTTGTCCGTACCAATCGGGTCATGCAAAGATACATCCTTGCGTGTTTTCTTAAGTGAACGCAAGTGCCAATCTACATATCATCATACAATTACATCGCTTCGTGTTCACAATGTCAAAAAATTCGATAACACCGGAGAAGATCTCGAGGATCTGATCTCGATCGGAACGATCGGACTGATTAAAGCGATCGAGAGCTTTCAGACTGGCAAAGGAACGAAGCTGGCGACATTCGCTGCTCGTTGTATTGAGAATGAGATACTTATGCATTTGCGTTCGCTGAAGAAAACGCGCAAGGACGTATCCTTGCATGACCCGATAGGTACGGACAAAGAGGGAAATGAGATTACGCTGATCGACATCCTCGGCACGGAAGCCGATGATGTCGTGGATCGGGTACAGCTAAAAATTGAGAAAAGCAAGATCTACCGCAATCTCGATATCCTCGACGAGCGGGAGCAGGAAGTGATCCGTGGCCGGTTTGGCCTGGATCATGGTGGGGATGAGCGTACACAGCGGGAAATCGCGAAGGAGCTTGGGATCAGCCGTAGCTATGTGTCGAGGATTGAGAAGAGGGCGCTTATGAAGCTGTATCATGAGTTTTATAAGGCGAAGAAGTGAATCGGAGTATTGTTGAGCTTTGAAAATAGGCAGGGAATAATTCCGCTATTCTAACGGAACATAATGATCTTTATTTTAAGCCATCTTCTCAATGGGGGATGGCTTTTTGTTTATATGGTATTTTCCCCTGCTGGGAGAGTACGGGAAGGTGATAAAACATGTACAAGCTACAACATTCGATCTTAAAGCCGGTTTTTCTAAACTAGCAAAAACACTTGTGACATAAATCCCATTACCGTGGAAGGTTGCCCTATCGGTAGACGAACATACAGATAGGAAGAACAATGAACAATGTTTTCTTTTAATGTCACAAATTTTTTCAGTGTGAAAAATAATAGGCTCTTCGATTGTATTACTAATGTAAGGGTGGATTCAGGTTATGAGGAAGCCTGGTCAATCAGAAAACAATTAATAGGTTTAAATCTTAAAAACTAAAAACTCACGGGGTGAAAGAAATGAAAACAAAAACCAAAACGATTATTCTTTCCACGGTTACCGCATTATCATTAACCTTTGCTGTTCCTAGCTTTGCAGCTGCCAATCCTTTCTCGGATCTAACGGATATTGCTGCAAAGGATAAGATTATTGCCTTACAAGAAAAAGGCTTAGTCCAAGGTATTTCGGACAACCTATTTGCCCCTAATGACATCATCACTGCGGCACAAGGTATTCAGCTTATTGTTAATGCCGCTAATCTGAATCTAGATTTAGTGAGATTCCTTGTAGAACCTAAAGCAACAGATTATTTCAAAAACGCAGACAACGATGCATGGTATGCGAATGCCTTAATTACAGCTAGCGTTAATGGAGTCGTACTGCCGGCGGATCTTGATCCTAATAAGAAATGGACGCGTGAAGAATTCACTCACCTGCTTATTAGCACGATTGAAGCGCACAATAATCTTCCAAAGCTTAAGCTTGTTCCCGTCGAGATTAACGATAACAAGGATTTAACCATTGATTATGATGGATCCATCCAGCGAGCGCTTGCTTATAACGTAGTGAAACTAGATGAACAAGGGAACTTCCATCCTAAAGCTGAAATCACTCGTGCAGAGGCAGCGGAACAAATTTACAATGTACTCGAATACGTCAAGGCACATCCTGCACCATCGCCACAACCAGATGTAGAATCAGAAACAAATTCAAAACGATCACCATCGTCAACAAGTCCACAAATACCAGGAACAAAATAAGATAGTAACTGGAATGGCAGCCAATCGTGGCTGCCATTTTTTTGTAGGTAATTAACTATCATTTCTTATTCGAGTTTGACAGGGTGAAAAATAATCTGGAATTACGTCCTTTGTTACGCTTTTCTTTTCTATGGATTCAAGTCTGTATTTTCTCTCTTTATAGAATTAATGTTTGAAACTTACAAATCAAGTTTAGATTCTCCATGGTTTGTTTGACGGAAAGCAGATAACATTTCTTAATGTAAGCGCTGTACTTCAGAAGAGACAGCCAAATCATAGGGGGGATATTAGATGTGGAAAAGGAATTCGCTTCTTATGTCGTTGATTCTGATTCTGTTATTAGCCGCTGGATGCAGCAGCAACGGCGGC
This sequence comes from Paenibacillus glycanilyticus, assembly GCF_051200795.1. Taxonomy (NCBI): domain Bacteria; kingdom Bacillati; phylum Bacillota; class Bacilli; order Caryophanales; family Paenibacillaceae; genus Paenibacillus; species Paenibacillus glycanilyticus. Next base: position 4,642,629 of record NZ_CP195155.1, on the reverse strand, counting down.
AGTAACAAGAACAACAATGCAGGAGTCGTCAGTACGCCTGCTTCTTCGGAATCGGAAGCCAATGATACAACTCCTGCTGCTATTCAGGATGATACCGGAACACCTGAGATGGATTTCGACATGGGCGGTCGAACGATTAAATGGGTTTCCTGGTATGACGAATCCATCAAGGAAGATAATCCGGATAATATCAAGCGAAAGCAGAATCTGGATGAACTAATGAAAAAGCATAATTTCAAGATTGAATATGTCACAGTTGACTATGCAGAATACTCCAGCAAGGTTACAGCTTCGCTGCTTGCCGGAGAACCGATAGGCGACATTATCCGGATGGCGAGACCGTGGATGATTCCATCACTTGTTAAGCAGGAGCTATTCTCTCCTGTAGACGAATATACGAAGAATGACAAGGTATTTATTCAGCAATATACAAACGATTATTCGCAGTATGAGGGCAGAGGCTATGGATTCCGCTCCGGAATTAACGGCGCATCGTCAGGTATTTTTTATAACCGTACTCTGATGAATAAATTAGGCATGAAACCGCTGCAGGATTATGTGAAGGATGATAACTGGAACTGGGATACTTTCATCCAGGCTGCCAAAGAAGCTAACAAAGATACGGACAATAACGGTAAGCTGGATACATGGGGGGTTGCTACAGCCAATATTCTGGTGCAGGCGCTGGCTTCCAATGACGCCAATCTGGTCGCAGGTGATAAACAGAATTTGGAGGACCCGAAAACAAAGGAAACGCTGGAGTTCATCTCCAAGCTTGCTACGGAAAATATCGCTAGACCTACTGAAGGCGGAGACTGGACGGAACCCGGGCAGTTTTTCCGTCAAGGCAACACATTGATGTACGCGGGAAGCGATTACGAGATGGATGGCTTCAAAAAGGATATGCCGGATATGGATATCGGATTCCTGCCATTTCCTAAAGGACCTAGCGCGGTGGCCTATCACTCGCATTTGACGATTCCGAACTACATGACCATTCCGAGTGTAATAGAGCATCCTGAGCAGTTGGTCTATATCTATGAGAAAATCAATGATATCGATTCCATTTACGATTATCCGAAGCAGGCCACGCTGGAGACGTTATTTAACAATGAAGATGATATCGATAACGCCAAGACAGCAGGAGAAACGATTAATAGGGTTGACGGAAAGGATGGCTATCCGAATATGCCTTACTATGAAATGGTCGATGAAATTCTGAAGGGTGTATCCGTGTCCACGGTAATTGACAAATACAAAGAGCAATTTCAGTCGTCTATTGATGAAGTCTGGAAGAAGTAACGGCACTTTGAACGACAAGGGCAGGTCCCCATTGCAGCAATGGGGACCTCTCTCTTTCATCTGCTTTGCCGTTGAAATACGAAGATCATTTTATTTTGGCGGCGGATGGAGGATATCCTTTTATTTCTTTAAATACTTTGCTGAAATAATAGATATCTTGGATGCCGCAGCGCTCTGCGGCTTCCTTAACGGTGAAATCACCGGAAGAAAGCATCATTTCTGCGTTATTGATCCGAATGCGGTTGACATATTCCTTGAAAGACATCCCGGTATTCTGCTTGAATAGCTTTCCGAAGTATACAGGATGCAGTCTTAAACCTTCTGCTATCTCATTAATAGTTATATGATCCGAGTAATGTTCCGTTAAATATTCTATAAGCTTCTTTATTCGAGGATCAAAAGAGGTTGGTAAATTTCGGTGAAAGCTGGTTAACAGACGGTGGATGATCAATTCGAATAGTGCCCGTGCCTGAATATGGTAATAAGGCTGCTTGCTCATCCACACATGGTTAAATTCACGCAGATAGCTAAGGATCTCTTTCGTGATAACCTTTTTCGTCAACCCCTGAAAAGGCATATGAATATGATTATGAGGATCTGCCCAGTAGAAGTTAAAAGGATAGGAGTGCATAGGAGAATCTTTAAAGGTATGAGCTTCCCGAATACTGCCGCTGGGAACATAGACGAGATCTCCTGCTTCAGCGGTGAATTTCTTGCCGTCAATATAGTAATTAGCCTTTCCTTCGATAACAAAGGTGAGATCGTGAAAGCTGATTCTAGCCTTTTGTATGGTCCAATCAGGGTAACATCTTCGATCTACAAACAAAAAGATATTAGGAACAAGATAGGGATGGTGTTCTAGGTCCAATAGGGTTCGCCTCCTATATAGCATATATAGATTACATGCAAAGGGAGATTGTTATGATTACATTAACAGGCTTTGCTGATGAAATCTCATCAGAATTGGATATTCAGCTGGATGTCCTCGAATCGGAACAAATCCATCATCTAGAGCTGCGAAGTGTTTGGGGGAAAAATGTATTACAGCTCACTGATGATGAAGCCGTAAAAGTAAAAGGAATATTAGAGGACAGGGGATTTCAGGTATCTTCGATAGGCTCTCCATTAGGTAAAATTAAAATAACCGACAATTTTGATCTGCATCATGAAGAGGCAAGGAGGGCAATATGGCTTGCATCGTTTTTTCAGGTTTCATATATCCGTATTTTTTCGTTTTATATTCCTGACGGTGAACATGATCACTACCGTTCGGAAGTTCTCTCGCGCATGCAAAGTCTTGTACAATTGGCGGAGAGAGCAGGTATCGTTTTACTACATGAAAATGAAAGCCATATTTATGGGGACAACGGCGAACGGTGCCGGGATTTATTACAATCCATATCATCACCTTATTTACGCGCTGCCTTTGATCCGGCAAATTTCGTGCAATGTAAGGTGAGTCCCGTAACTGAAGCCTATCCTTTGTTGGATGAATATATCTCATATATTCATATTAAAGACGCTGTCATGGAGACTGGTTCAGTTGTTCCATCCGGTGAAGGAGACGGACAGTTGAGGCAGCTTTTACAAGTATTGAAGCAAAAAGGATATGGCGGGTATCTGTCTCTGGAACCACATCTGCAGGCCGCTGGGAGACTGGAAGGGCTTAGCAAGCCGGAATTATTCATTGTTGCTTCAAGAGCGATCAAACTATTATTAGCAGAACAGAATATACCCTGGTTGTAATCATGCACGGGCAGCCGGTTTGTTGCGATCGGTTTTTTTTATTTCTTTCATGATAGGTTTAGATTTAAATGACTTCAATTACTTTCAATAAAGCCCTATAATCGCTAAGGTGAAAAATCTATAATTAGAAAGGCTACTTAAATGAATTCAATAAATCTGGAAGGCAAGGGGGGGGGGCGGGCACTAGGGAAGTCGCAGACGCAGCGGGAGATCGCGAAGGAGCTCGGGATAGCCGCAGTTACGTGTCACGGATTGAGAAGCGGGCTTTGATGAAGCTGTACCATGAGTTTTGTAAGGCATAAAATCCCTAGGAGAACCGCGCGAATATATCGCGCGGTTTCCTTTTGCGAAAACATTACCAAGGAAGCTGGTTATTCATGAAGAAGAACTGGCCGGTTGGCCCGTCAACAGGCAGCGAAGCCAGCATTACGCTTGTCTTGCTGCCTTCCGCAGGGTCTAATTCGGCGTATTGCCCGCCGATTTCGGTCTTCACCCAGCCTGGATGAGCAGAGTTGACTTTAATCGGGGTATCCCGGAGTTCGTGCGCCAGATGAATCGTAAACATATTTACGGCTGCCTTGGACGTGTCGTACGCGAACACCTTCATGTTGTAGATCGGGGCTTCCGGATTGGAATGCAGGGCAAGGGAACCCAGAACGCTGGACAAATTGACGATTCTGCCAGCGGGCGATTTGCGGATCAACGGAAGAAGCAATTGCGTCAGTTCAACCAGGGTGAAGAAATTCGCCTCGAACGTTTCACGCAGGGTATCCGGCGTTACGCTGCTGGTTTCGTTCATGGGTACAAGATGCTCCACTTCCTTTTGAACCCCGGCATTGTTAATCAGGATATCGAGCTTTCCGTACTTTTGTTCAAAGAAAGCATATGCGGCTTGACGATCGTCAGCCAGCAGCACATCGAATTTCATGCTTTCCGCTTGGATGCCTTCTGCCTGCAGCGCTGCTGCCGCGACTTTTCCTCTCTCTCCATCGCGCGAACCGATGACGACATGAGCGCCGAGCTTGCCTAATCCGCGTGCCGTCTCCAGGCCGATGCCCCGGTTTCCTCCAGTAATGAAAGCGACTTTCCCTTCGAGATTGATTTGGTTTGCAGTCATGTTAATTTGCTCCTTCTCCCGTTTATTTGGTGAATCAAATTGAGTTTAGCCATATTCGACGTCTTTTTAGAATGATCATTCCCAATAGACTCGAATTCATCATAACTTATTGAGAACGATCGGTAAAGAATTTTTTTTGCCGGTTGAACGGCTCTTGGTTGTTTAATTGCTCCTATGTTAATCACGGTCGCGATGCATATCTCAATTAAATAATTGCAAGTGAATATATAATTTGTAAGGTTACGTCGCTCTTTATCGTCATGATACTATTAACCTATTACCAAGCGACCGAAGGGGCGATCATGAACGATGAGAAACAGGAATGTAACTGCCGTACCGGCTGAATATTTTAAATCAGTGAAGTCAGAGCTTCAAGGTACGATTCAAGAGGTTTCCTATGAGGCAAGCAGCTATATTAATATATCCCGGCAGCTTGTCGCCAAGGAGAACATCGCCATCAGCGAAGCGGGGAGAGAAACCGTTGCGGGCGATGCCATCTGGAAAAGATGCAATGTTTACCTGCCAGCGGGTTATGATTCGAGCGACAAGGACACCAGATACAATGTCATGTATTTGCTTCACGGCGTTGGCGGCAGTCAATTCGAATGGTTAAGCAGCAACGGTCAGGTTGACGAGCGATTTATCCTTTGCAACTTATTCGACAATCTCATTGCAAAGGGAGAGATTGAGCCGCTGATCGTCGTATTCCCCAACGGAAGAAGCGCCCATGACTGGACGGACGCATCCTTTACGACCGAAGGAACCAATATGCTGGGGTTCTATTACTTCGATTACGAGTTGAGACACGATCTGATTCCGTTTATAGAATCCAATTACAAAACTTACGCGAACATAACGGATACATCCCCTGAGGGAATCCTATTTAATCGCGCGCATCGAGCGATCGCCGGACTTTCGATGGGTGGAATGCAGGCTCTGAATCTGATTGTCGGCGGTTACAGATACGACTCGACGCGATTCACGGGAACCGAAAGTTCCTGGAACAACGGGCTGGATAAGACGGTGCCGGCGCCAGGCATGATAGATTTGTTCGCTTATGTCGGTGCGTTCTCGAATGCTCCCACATCGAGTGAAGGCAGCGTTCTTGGAGCAAGCCTGGGATCCTCCGATCATAAGCTCCAGCTGCTGTATATGACCTGTGGAGATGCCGATGGCGTAGCAATTACGAGCTACGCGAAATCGATAGAGGGGCTTATAGAACATGCGGGAAATCATCTTGGTCCTTTTTATCAAGTTGTGATTAAGGACGGTTTTCACGATTTTAATGTTTGGAATAACGGTGCCTACAACTTTAGCCGCCTGATATTTGGAAATAGCGAAGAGTATGCAGAATCGGATGTTATTCGAAAGACGCTTTAGAACCAAGGTTCCGGGAGAAAGCTGGTCATTTGCCGGCTTTCTTTTTTTAGTTTATTCCAACCTTACAAGTTGACACTCATTAAACCTCTGTTATTCTGAATGTACCCCGGTTGTTCTTTCCGCACATTCATTGTCCTAGTGAAGAGAAAGGAAGTAATGACGAAATGAAAGGGTTCGCGAAGTTTATAGGCGGGATTTCCATAAAGAATAAAATATTCATCTCGAATATTTTAATCATTGTCGTATTTATTTCCACCCAATCGATTTTTGCCAACACGATTTCACAGAAGGCGATTATCGATAAAGCCACAAATAACTCATCCCGGGAGCTTGTGCTCATCAAAAACAATCTTCAAACCTTGCTGTCCTCCATCGAAGATTACTCCAAAATTCTAGCCAGCGATTATCGATTGCAGAACGCCCTCTATTACGATTATTTATTAAATAACGAGCCCAATGCGATCAAGCCGGTTGAAGGTTTAAACAACCTCTCTATGAACAAAACCCTCTCCGAGACGATCAGCAACATTGTCGAGCCTAACACCAAAATCAAGGCCGTCAGCATTCTTACCTCCAATCAGCATTGGGTGGACGTTGGATTCGCCGACAATGCTTACGCGGCGCGTCTATTCGGATACGGTTACGGAGCGGATGACCGGACCTATCTGCCCATTTGGACGGGGTTGATTAAATTCAGATTCCTATACGAAGGGGATGACAACGTATTTGCGGTTTCCAAAACGGTCATTCACAAAGATACCGGAAAAACGATCGGCCGAATTTTTCTGTACGTCAAAGAAACGACCATCGCTTCCATTTACGAGGAAGGGAAAAATAAAGGCGGTGAATTTTATATCGTAGATGCCGACGGCCGGATTATTTCCGCGCAGAATAAAGCCATGCTATACCGGGATTTCAAGGAAGCCGCCTCCATCAGCATCCCCGATGACGGTAAAGACGCAAGCTTCACTCAAGGGAGCGGAAGTCAAGAAATGCTGATACTCACCCATCGCTTCGAACCGCTGAAATGGACAATTGTAAGCGCTATCCCAATGAATGAGATAACGTCGGAGCGAAAGGAAATCAATCAGTTGATAATCGGGATTGGCGCGGCATGCTTGCTGCTGGCATTAATGGTCTCCTTCCAATTGTCACGCTCGATCACCAGCCCAATCTTCCGGCTTGCCAAGACAATGAGGGAAATCCGGACCGGAAAGATGCAGGTCAGAAGCTCTTACCAATCAACGGACGAGATTGGGTATTTAAGCGAGGGCTTCAATAATTTAATGGATCGCATTGAGGCGCTTATGGCCGAGAACGTCGAGAAACAAAGGACAAAGGCCGAGATCGAATTTAAATTGCTGCAATCGCAAGTGAAGCCCCATTTTCTGTACAATACGGTTGAAACGATTATTTCTCTTATTAAGCTGGGGTTGGGGAAGCAGGCCATAACGGCCGCCCAATACATGGCGAATTTCTATAAAATCTCGTTAAGCAAAGGCAACGATATTATATCCATCGGTGAAGAGATGCGTCTTACGGAAAGCTATTTGGAAATTCAGCAGCTTCGTTACGTGGAATATATGGCGTATACGATGGATATCGACGATGACATTTTGACCTATTCGATACCGAAGCTGACCTTGCAGCCCATCGTGGAGAATGCCATTTATCACGGATTGAAGCTCAAACAGGAAAAAGGAATCGTACGCGTCACGGGGAGGCGCTCTGGCAATCATATCGAAATCGAAATTTATGATAACGGGGCTGGCATGCACAAGGATCTAGCGAAGGCGATAACAGCGGAATCGGGTGTCCCTGCGGAAGGCGGAGGATTTGGAATCAGAAGCGTATCCAATCGGATCCGAATGCTGTACGGGGACCGATACGGACTGCAGGTTGAAAGCGAACCCGGCGTTTATACGAAAATTATTATCGTATTGCCGCTTCGTCCCCAATAGCTTCTGCCGCATCCATGAGGCTCTTTTCTATTATTCGCATGTCTAAGGATGGAATAGAACAGGAGGAACGGAATGTGTACAAAGTGCTTATCGTCGATGATGAATTTTACTTCAGGCAAGCCTTGAAGATCTCGCTGCCCTGGAATGAGCTGGGGTTCCAAATAGCGGGTGAAGCCAAAAACGGGGCGGAAGCGCTGGAGCTGATGCCCGAGGTAGAGCCGGATGTCGTGTTAGTCGATATGAATATGCCGATCATGGATGGATTGGAATTTATACATAAAGCCAAGGAACGCGACCAGAAAACAAAATTTCTGGTGTTGTCGGGTCATAGCGAATTTGCGTATGCCAGGCAGGCCGTGCAATTGGGGGTTTCTAACTACGTGCTGAAACCGATTAATGAAGAAGAGCTCCAAAGCTCTTTGCTGAATATTAAGGACCTGATACGATCGGAGCGTCTGGGCGAGCTTGAATTGGACGATTTGAGAAAGCAGGCAAGCGAAGGCTTGTCTTACATGAAGGAACAAGTGCTTAATGATTGGCTGCAGGGCAGCTCCAGATCACGACCGCAGCAGGACCGATTGCAAGATATGGGAATACCGCCGGAAGGCTTGCATTACCGGACGGTTGTCGTCGATCTGGATGCAGACGATGAGGGACATCTTGACGAGGGTATGACCATTCATAAAGCGAAGGTGCAGGAAATCGCTAAGCGCTGCATGCAAAGCGCTTTTCACTGCGTTAGTTGTCAGGATCAAGACGGGCGTCTGGTTCTGATCCTAGGTGCGCCTGAAGAATCCTTCAACAATCTGGAATCGATTTGCGAAAGGATTCGATTAAAAATACAGAACGATACAGACTATACGGTTACGATCGGCTTAGGCAATGGCTGCGATACGTATGAGTCCATCCCGAGTTCGTATAAGGAAGCGATAATCGCCTTGAAGCATCGGTTTATATGGGGCGGCAACAAGGTGTTCGTTCACTCCCTGAAGGGTGAACCCGGAATGAAGGCCGGATTGTACTCGGTGGAGAAGAGAAGCGGCTTGCTGATGCTCATGCGAATCGGAAATAGGACCGAGACGGAAGAATGGCTCGTCCGATTTTTTCATGATGCCCGCGTTCAGAATGCCTCTATGGAAATGCTGCTCCTTGCCGGAATCGAAATCGTCTCCACCTGCCTTGAATTTTTGGCCGAAGCGTCGCAAAGCTTTGAGGATGTTTTCCGGGATACGACGCAGCCCGACATGATACAGCATATTCAGCGAATGAAGACGTTCAAAGAATTGGAGGAGTGGATACACGATCTGATTCTAAAGGCGATGGACCATGTGCATAGCCGCAAAACCAATAGATCCGTCAAAGTCATAGAGGAGGTTAAGGCGTATATTTCGAATCACTACGGCAATGAGGAATTGCGAATCGAAGATATCGCCAGAAGCGTCCATATGAATTATAATCATCTCTGCTTCGTGTTCAAAAAGGAAACGACCTTTACAATCAATGACTACCTGACCGAAATACGGATTATTAAAGCGAAAGAGCTGTTTGATCAGGGAGAGAAGGTTATCCAAAACGTAGCGAGCCGGGTGGGTTACGCCGACGCCAATTATTTCAGCAAATGCTTCAAAAAATATATGGGAATTACGCCCAGCAAATATGTGAATCAAATCCAATAGCCAAACTGCCGCAGATGCTAGACGAGAGTGAAAGTTTTCTCTATCGTCTATTTTTTTTTGCCGTTAATTTTACTGCCAGCCCGAGAATACTCTCTGTACGAAATTTAGGAAGATTCGTAAAATTAGCTCATGGTTAAGGTTGATACCGCTTTCAATGGCTGGATTCAACCGGTATCCGTTTCGACAAATAGGGGAGGTATAACAATGGTAACGAAGTCAAAGACAGCGGCCATGGTCCTTATGGCAAGCACTCTACTGGTTTCATCGGCATGCGGAAGCGGGAACAACGCAAATTCCAACCAGCCGTCCAACAATCCGTCGGCCCCGGCAGCAACCACAACCACGGAAGATAACAAGGAGACAGCGGCGCCGGACGGCAAAAAAATCAAGATGAGAGTTATCACGATTACGACGGACGAGAATCGCAATAACATCATGGAAAAATACATCAAGCCTAACATTGCCGCAGCGCTTCCGAATCTTGAAGTCGAGTTTGAGCCCGGCGGCGGCGGCGAGGATATGGCGAACAAATTGAAAACGTTGAATTCCTCCGGGGATATGCCGGACGTATTCTGGAGCGATGCGGGTTACTTTACCCCGCTGAAGAACACGGGCAGCATTCTCGATCTGACCCCTTATATTTCGAAAGACGGCTTCTTGGAGAAATATGCGGTGCCGGATGCGTTAAAGCATGTCGATAACGGGATTTACAGCCTCTCCTCCGGAGCCGATACGTATTTCACCCCAGTGATCTTCTACCATAAAGACATGTTTGAGGAAGCCGGGGTGAAGGTGCCGACCACGTTCGACGAGCTGATTCAAACCTCGAAGACGCTTAAGGGTAAAGGTATGGTTCCGGCCGTAACGCCAGGCAAAGACGGATGGGGGCCGAAGCTCTTCATGCTGCAGCAAATGATTCAAATCGGGGACCCGCAGGCAATGGCGGATCTCGTCAGCAACAAAACGGACTTTACCAATCCATCCGTCAAGGAAGGTGCGGCCCGCATCGAAACGATGGTCAAGGAAGGCGTATTCCCAGACGGCATAGCCAACCTGGATTACGGTCCGGCGATGGAGATGTTTACGTCGAAAAAGGCTGCAATGCTCATGATGTTTACTTGGGAGCTGCCGAATCTGGCAAAAGACGAAACGGTTGATTTCTTCCCGTTCCCAAGCGCAAGCGATAAGTACGATCCTTCGCAGACCGTGCAATTCTGGGGCTCTCCGGTTAACGGCTATGCGGTAAACGGGAAAACCAAGCATCCGGAAGAGGCCGTCAAGCTTGCCGAATTCCTGGCCATGCAGGATGCGTTGTACTTCGAATCCTCGGGAGCGCCAATATCCTTGCAGACGGGCAATCAGGCAAATAACAGAAGCCCGCTCATGCAGAAGTTCGTTGACTGGTATAATCCGATCCCGAATAAAATCGCGTCTTTTGCTCTTAATTCGATAGATGCGAAAACCTCTGCCGAAATTTCTACGCAAGGAGCGAACTTATTGACGGGCGAATACGCTGCCGAAGATTTCAATACCGCAATGAACAAGATTTGGAGCGAGAATACGTGGTTTAACAAGTAACAAAGAGGCATTGACAGCTAAATCCCCTTCGGCTCATCCCGGGGGGATTTAGACACAAATTAAACGGTGGAGAGAGCGATGAACAAGTACTTTAGCACCAAAATGTCCATATTTGTATTTGCTTCCCCGGCCTTGCTGCTGTTTACCGTATTCTGCGTATACCCCTTGCTGCCGGAGATCTGGATGAGCTTGCATAAGCATGACGGGTTTCGAAATTTGGGATTTGTCGGTTTGGATAATTACAAAGACGTGATGGCTTCGCCTTCCTTTTGGAGCGCCCATAAAAATACGTACCTTATCGTAGGCATCTCCTTATTGCTTGGGCTGCCCCTCTCCATGATGCTGTCGCTTTTTATGGATGCCCAAACCCCAAGGTTTCGCCGATTTTTCAAGACGGCGGCGATGTTCCCGGCTATCCTGTCGGTCACGGTGGTTGCCCAGATCTGGCTGGCTTTTTACGAACCGAACTGGGGATTGTTTAACAGCATACTCCAATCTCTGGGGCTGAGCTCCTGGACGCATTCTTGGCTGACGGAAAAGAAAACGGTCATGCCCAGCATCGGGGTCACATTCCTGTGGCAATACATTGGTCTCAACGCGATGCTGTTTTATACGGGAATCAAGACCATACCCAAAAGCTATTATGAAGCGGCCTTGATCGACGGTGCCAATTTTGTTCAAGTCTGTTTGCGAATAACGATCCCCTTGCTGCAGAATGTCATCAAATACGTACTTATTCTGTCTACCTTAGGCTCGATGGCCTTCTACTCGCATGTGCGGGTCATGACGGCAGGAGGGCCGGGCGACACATCCAGGACGGTCATCTACCAGATGTATTATACGGCATTCGATACTTCCGAATTTGGCAAAGGCACCGCGATCGCCGTTATCTTTATTCTGGAATGCCTCTTGATCTCCTTTGTCATCCAAAGGTACGTAGCTAGGGAAAAACTAGAGTTTTAAGCTAGGGGGGAGTTTTCTGAAAGTATTAAGTCGAGTGTTTTGGATAGCCGTCGGATGCACGTTTCTGTTTCCCTTGTACTGGATGGTAACGATGTCGTTGAAGTCCAAAAGCGAAGCGTACGACAATCCTTTTGGCGTACCGTCTTCCTTGGATTGGCTTAACTTCAGCGAAGCGTTGTCCAAATATCATTTTTATACGTATTTCGAGAACAGCCTGATTTACACGGCAGGGACGATTGTCATAACGCTGGCGACGGGAAGCATGCTGGCCTATTGCCTCAGCCGCATGCAATGGAAGTTCAATTCGGCGGTGTTGTTTTATGTATCCATGGGATTGATTGTCCCGATCGAGGTCGTTGTTATTCCTTTATTCCAGCTGGTTAAAGCGCTGCATATCAAAAACAGCTATTTAGGCCTTATCCTGCCATATTCCGGCTTCGCTATCGCTTCCTGCGTACTTATGCTTTATGCCTTTCTCCGATCGTTGCCCAAGGAGCTGGAGGAAGCGGCATGCATAGACGGAGCGAATGTCTATCAGACATATATAAGAATCATATTTCCAATCGTGATGCCGGCATTGGTTACGCAATGCGTCCTTATATTCATTCGGATCTGGAACGAATTCCCGCTAGCTTTTATTATTGCCTCCAAGGATCAATTTCGTCCGCTAACCGTGGGATTGCTTGGTTTCTTTGTCAATGTGGGGGTTACGGATTGGGGGTTGATCGGTGCGAGTATGCTGCTATCCAGCTTGCCTATGATTATCGTTTATTTGGTAGGCAACGAGAAGATCGAAAATGCTTTGACCGCCGGGGCTATTCTGAAATAGCCTCGCTCATACGCTCAGGCGGCCATGTGCATCACATTTTACTTACATCCAAGGAGGTTTTATGGAAGTGAGAAAAAGAGCATTCATTTGGGTCATGACTTTCGTAATGGTATTTTCCATGCTGCCCTTATCACGGTCGGTAGTCTCGGCCGACGGTGCGGTTGGTACTACCATCTATGTTGCAACGAACGGCAATGACAGCACAGGTGACGGAACCAAAGATAAGCCGTATAAAACGATTGCCAAGGCAAAAGAAGTCGTAAGGACGCTGCCTAAGACCGGCGGCGATATCGTCGTTCAAATCGCGGATGGATACTATCCGCTAAATGAAACCCTGGTTTTCTCCAAGGAGGATTCCGGCAGCGCAAGCAGCACGGTACGCTATGAAGCGGCACCGGGTGCGAAGCCGGTAATCAGCGGCGGCGAAATGCTGGAGAAGGGCGTATGGACGGAAGCCCTTGGCCTTACCCAGACAGGCGGTTTGAAGGCGTATAAAACGACCCTTAACCGGAGCGATAAGCTGCGCGCGATCTATGTAAACGATAAGCGCGCCAACATGACGACAAGCCCGCAAATCGTTTCCGCCAACAGAACGGTAACGGGCACCCCCACAGTCAGCTTTACCTCAGCCGATAACCCTTGGGCGTGGCAGAACGGCAGCAATATTCGGGCCGGCATCGTATTTGATGCCAGCGTAGGTCTGACGACGCAAACGAAAAACCCTCAAAACATCGAGGCCGAAAGCATGGGCGGCTCCACCGCCAGATGGGCGAGACCTTTCGTTACTTTCGCGTCGATCGAACAGGCGCCGGCAGCCAGCAACAAACCCGGCGGCGTCATGCTCCGGTTCCAAATGCCGTATGGGGCGATTTCACAGTCCTTAGGCAATAACACGCAGTACAATCCGGGCAACAATCAAGTTATCCGCAATGCCTTCGAGTTCCTCAACAAACGCGGAGATTTCTATTTCGACCAGGCGGAAAGCACGCTCTATTACATCCCGCTGGCCGGCGAAGATATTAATACCGCCGACGTCGTCGTTCCAAAGCTTGAGACGGTCCTCGACATTAGGGGAATCCCGGTAGGGGATCGGTTGAATCCGATTGAGGGCTCGGATGACGGACGCGTCAAAAACATCACCTTCAACGGGCTGACATTTGCCCATACCGACTACAAACTGTTTGAACTGACTGGCACCTACACGCTTAGCGACGGATCCGGTCCGGTAACGACGAGCTCCCGCGGCTACGCTTCCGTTCAAGGCTCAATCGTGAACAAGGTTTATTTCCCAAGCAGCATCAACTGGCATGAGACGTTCTACCGGGGGTATGACATCCCGCCTGCCGTCGTCATGATCAACGCGGCGAGGAACATTAAGGTACTTAACGGCGAGATCGGACTTGCCGGATTTAATGGCATTCATATCGAAAACGATGCCAGGAACATCGAGGTCACGGGCAACTATATCGTGGATACGCTCGCTTCCGGCGTTGTGGTGGGACATCCGCAGCATATTTACGAAAACGATGAGCCGATAAAGCAGGAATCCAGCGTTTCCGTCTCCGGCACGCCAATCAGGAACTGGGCTGGCGTTGATAAGGAAAAGTTTGCGGCGGGTACGGAAGCCGTGCCGGAAAATATTTATATTACCAATAACTTCTTGTACAGAACCTGCTACGGATTTCCGGGCGCCAACGCGCTAGCCTCTTTCTACACCACGAATATGCAGGTCCTGCACAACTACATTTACGACACCACTTACGGCGCGATGAGCATCGGCTGGGGCTGGGACGAGTACGACGGGTTCGGCTTTACCGCCCAAGGCACGAACAAGACAGGCGGCCCTTACCACGGTACGCATGAAACAAGCGTCGCAAGATCTCCGATCATTTCCACAACCTCAAGAAACAACAAAATAAACTATAACCGGATAGAGGAAATTTGCACGGTCGTTAACGACTCCGGTGCCATTTACTCACTGGGACGCCAAGGCGATCCGGGTAATTTGCCGGGCGGAGGGACATGGGACACCGTCAACAATTTGACCAACGACCCCGTCACCGATAAGAACAGCAACTGGAATCCCGACAACTGGACGAATTTCACCGAGATGAACTACAACTTCCTTAATCCGAATCCAACCGACAAGCCTACAACCTCCAACAACTGGACAAACGGATTCCATCCCGACGAAGGCAGCACATTCATTAAGATGATCGGCAACGTTGTACAGTCAAAGCTCTCCCATGCACCGGGGCAAAGCCGTCTCTTCGAATTTAACAACTGGAAGCGCAAAAGCGATATGATTGCGGTCGGAGGTTACGTGGACGGAACTAACAATCAGAATGGCGCTCCTAGGATTACTTACGACAATTACAAAAGCGAAGCCCGGATTTGGCCGGTTAAAGGCAACGAAATTGTTCTGAATTCGGGTCTTACCAACGAATATACCCATATGATCCCAAGAAGCCTCATTGCGGATACCGAGTTTGAGCTCGCTTCCAATGTCATCATGGGTAAAGGCGAGAAGCTGAACCGCAGAGGCCTGCTAAGTGCTCAAGATACGGTCTGGCTCGCGCCTGCGAACACAACAGTCTTCAACGCAGGCAATACGATGACGAAAGCTGCGGGCAACGAAAAGTCAATCAAAGCTCCTTCTACCGCGGGTGAATACAAGCTCTATATCCAATACGCAGACGGTAGAGATACGGCCGCTTCCAAGTATACGGTTTACGTCGACCAGAACGCGTCAGCGATCAATGTGACGGATGGGGAAAATTACGAAGTTTCAGCGGTAAGGCCTCTTGAACTGACTTTGAGCAAAGACTACACCTATACGCTTAACGGCAATCCCGTGGCGAGCGGGTACAAAATCGCCACCGAAGGAAGCTGGACCTTGGTCGCCAGCACGCCGACCGAACCGAATTCCATGACCATCAACTTTACCACGTCCGTATCGGTGGCCAACAGGCTGCTCCCGGCGGATGTGTCGGTAGCACCCGGCGGGCAAGTGAGATTTGCTATCGATTTGGACGACTCGACTAAAAAGATATGGATTTCCTCGTCGAGCGGCGGACATTTCGATGGAGGCGACGATGAAACCGTAGCTTCGGGCGATATGCTCGCGATGACCGCGCCAATGCTGCCTGGTCCGTACATTATATACGTACTGGCGGCAGACGGCGAAGTACTGAGTCAGTCGCACGCTCGCGTCGTGGTGAGCGATAAGACGCCTGCCGATATTCCTAGAAACGGTCTTGACTTATGGCTAAAAGCCGATGAAGGCGTAGAAAAAGACAGCAGCGGCAACGTAACCGGTTGGACAAATATGGGAAGCGTCCCGGCGAAGCTTGTCCCGGCGAACGTTCCCGGCAGCGGCGGAGATAATCTTGGAACACCAACCGGTAACCCTACATTAAAGAACGATGTATACGATTATGTAGATTTTGCCGCGAACTCGAGGCCGCTGAAGGCTGCGGGCTTTAAAGATTATAACGGCAGCACGCAGATGACGATCTACACGCTTGTTAGACCAACAACCACAGCCAACAACTCCAGCGACCAAAACGGCCTTGTTTATTTCGGATTGAATGAAGCTTACCAAACATGGGCTGCCAACGACGGCTGGAGCGGCATTAATCTCGGCGTGGGAACAAACAGAGTGAACATCCGCTTTGGTAACGCGGATGGAAGCGTATCGGGCGGCGGGCAGCAAATAGCGACAACTGCCACGGACGGCCTGGTCAGCGTTCGCGCTCAGTTAGACGGAACGAATAGAGCCGTTTACGTGAATAACAACGTCATCGGTACCCCTGGAACCAATGCGAAGGCGCTTAAAGGGAACAAATCGGATCTAGGCGTAGGCTACTCGATGGCGGCCGCAACTCCTTTCCGCTTCATGGGCAGAGTCGCACAGATTCTGATCTACGACAGGGTGCTGACGGCTGAAGAAATTTCGAAAGTAGAAGCTTACTTTAACGAGGTCAAAGCCGGCCGCGGCGGTTCCGCGAACCCTATTACCCCTGTGGCGGTCGACAAAACGCTGCTGACCTCCTTCATAGGGACTGTCAACAACCTGGATGATACGCTTTATACCATCGATTCATGGAACGCTTTTGCAAGCGCTTTAAGCGAAGCTCAGGCTGCCGTTGCGAATAGCGGAATCGGGCAGGAGGCAGCTGACAATTCCTATTACGCGCTGCGTAACGCATTCAAAGCGCTTCAACTGGCCGTTCCCGTAACGGAAATTACCGTCAGCGGGGAGAACGGCACGTCCGTCATCAATCAGATCGGCGGCACGCTGCGGATGACCGCAGCCGTGAAACCGGACAACGCAACCGATCGAAGCGTCACATGGACGGTCTCCGGACTTGACGGCACTGCGACCGGCGCTGCGACGATCGACGGTACCGGCCTGCTTTCGGCAGTCGCTGATGGTAAAGTCCGGGTAACGGCCACCGCAATCGACGGGTCCGGGGTGAGCGGCTCTAGCGTGGTGATGATTGATTCCGCCGCGCCGACGATCACCGTAATCGGACTTACAGACGGAAGTACGCTCGGCAATGCCGGCGAGTTCTCGGTACAGGTTGCCTTAACCGACAATCTGTCAGGAGTTGACGACAGCAAGACGACGGTCACGCTGGATGCGAATCCTTATGTGCCGGGTTCGCCAGTGCCGCTGTATACGCTGGCTCCGGGTTCACACGCGCTTGCCGTAACTTCAACCGATTTGGCGGGGAATACCGCCACGCAAACGATCACTTTCACGATTGATGTCGATCAGGAAACCCTTAAGGAGCTAGTGAGAGTTTTTGCGGACAACGGGTCGATCGATTCGCACGGTATTTCCAACAGCTTGCTGAAAAAGCTGGAGGCTGGCCAGCTTGAGGCGTTTATCAACGAAGTGAAAGCGCAGCGCGGGAAGCATATCGCTGAAGAAGCGGCAGACTATTTACTTCGGGATGCAATCCTTATAACGGGTAGGTAGTCGAAAGGGCTATCTCTCGAATCCAATCGGATCGGGAGATAGCCCTTCACGCTGCTTTGTCATTATTTTTAATCAGCCGAATGTTTGATTGTCCTTAGGACGCCATAAATGCCGTTTATTTTCTCGTTCGGCACAAACTTAACGGTTACGGATGTTTTGCCGGCTGTTAAAGCATCGGGAAGCTCAAACAGCCTTTCATAGAAGCTTCTCTTCCATACGTCAGGGAAGCTCTCGGTTGCCAGCAGCTCATCGTCGATGTAGATATCAAAGCTTCTGTTCGTATGCATTCGGTTAAAGGTAATCGCTAACGCTGCGTCCGGCTCGATCTTCATCCGGTAGCTGAACCATCCTCCGGCCTCCGCCATCCTTCCGTTTAATCCTTCCCACGTACCGCCATGCGTGCGCTCGCCCTCAACCTGATGCTCCAATTCATATTGATCATTACCAACCTGCACGGAATCAATTGTTGCCTCTCTTAACCTGCGTTCCCGGTCCACGGCCTCCGTATGCTGCCGCAATTCCTCGGATTCATGATCCAGGAGGCTCCAATAAATGCCGTATCTTTCCTGGTGCTGCAGATAGTGGGGAGTAAAGATCAACCGCTCATCCATATCGGTGTTTCTCAGCGAGAAGGCCAGATCATTCCCGAGACGGACGACATGCTTGTCGAAGCGGCCGAGCCATTCCTTCACGTTCATTCCTTGGGGTACGAGATAATCCTTCACAGCGATCCTTCTTGTCGCGATGTTAACGATAACCCCGGTTCTTGATTCCACCATATCTTCCTTGCCAAGCGCTGCGCTTAGAACGACAGGACCGTATTGCAGGCCAATGACATGAGGAGCATCCGGCAGAGACGAGAAAGTAACCTTCATGGGGATACGAGCTTCTATTGTATCCCCATCCTTCCAGATCCGGTCAAGAACGACATACTGCTGCTGAACAGAAGCAATAACGGCTTCTCCATTAAGCACGAGCTCGACTTCTCCAGCAGCCCAATGAGGGATACGAATATGAATAGCAAGCCGTTTCGGAGTGCCTGTGCTTACCGTCAAATGGACAAGGTCACTATGCGGCAGCGAAGTCGTCTGCGTGACAACAGTTTGCTGCTCCGTCCAATCCAGTCTGCTGCTGTAGAATTGATTGACATAAAGATTATGGTCCAAATGGAAGTAGATACTGTCATTCAGCTTGGTAAAGCTCTCCATTCCCGTACCCGTACAACACCAAAAGTGCTCAAAGGGCGAGCTGTAAACTTTGAAGTAACCGGTGGCCATCGGCTGGAAATACATCGTCATGCCGGTCTCCGGATTTTGCGAAGAAAGGATGGCATTTATATACGTTTTTTCGTAAAAATCGGCGTATTTGCTGTTTTGCGTGAGCTTGAACAGCTCTTTCGTCAGCTTCAGCATATTATAGCTGTTACAGGTTTCGCAGGTTACGTCCGAGCGCTTGCTGTCCAGAATATCCGGTTCTCCGAAATGCTCGCATTCGCTGTTGCCGCCAGTGATATAGCTGTGATGATAGACGACCGTATCCCAGAAGTTAACCGCCGCTTCCAGGTAGCTGCGTTCGCTTTCGCCAAGCGTTAAATAACGGTTCAAGGCACCGATAAACTTCGGAATCATGGTATTGGCATGCTTGCCTTTGAGTACATCCTTTCCTTCCCGAAGCGCTTCAAACAAGCTGATCTCGTCAAACTTGTGAGCGGCCTCCAGATGAAGGCTGTTGCCGGTGAGCTTGTACAGATCATACATGCAGTCGTTCATGCCGCCGTATTCGACCGCCAGAACGGTAGCCTGAAGCTCCTCCGACCAGGAACAGGCACGGTCCGCGACCCAATCGCCTAAGCGGCTCACGACCTCATAAGCCTGCTGCAGCTTGGTCGCTTGATAGATGGCAACTAGCCCGGCAATGATTTTGTGCATGGTATACCAAGGTACCCACGCCGGCTTTCGGTTCTCCACATTGTCAAACAACGTCTCGGGAAAAGCGGATAAATAACCGCTCTCCTGCTGAGCTTCAGCCAGCTCCGCAACCAGGTATTTCAGTTTATCCAGCAGCTCGGAATCCTGCGTTTGAGCATAGGCTTGGGATACGGCCGTTAAGTAATGACCTAACGTATGCCCGCGGATTTCGGTATTCTCCCAGCCGGGATACTTGTTTGCTTTTGGCTGCAGGCCGCTAGTCTCCCTGAATCCGGCAATCAGCCGGTCCACGTCATAGCTGCGCAAATAATCCAATTCTTTCTGAAAGGCGTTCGTTTGGTATTCACTGTACAACTTCACCCGGTTCAGCTCAAAATGGTTCAAAGCCGTACTGCCTGTTAATGCCTTCATGAACATCATCCTCTCGCGAATATGATAAAAGCTTATTACTAGCAGGCGGTCCCGGTAAATGGCGTAAGGTTTGATTATGTGTCAAAAAGGAAGTTAATTCGCAGGGATCTATCCGATTTGTTTGATTTATTCTACAATGAGGTGTAAAAAGGGCAGAAAGGGTGGTGTTTCATGACCAGCTTCAGCTTCCGTGTAGATCGGCCGGTAACCCTCGTAATGACCGGGAAATTTGTGGCACCAACTCCGGAGTGGAGGCACATGCACCGCATGCTGCACGAATTCGAGCTGTTTATTCAAACCAGAGGCACTTTATATATAGCCAGGGACAACGAGCGCCATATTCTGAACGAGGGAGACTTTCTGCTCATGCCGCCGGGAGCGGAGCAAGCCGGTTACAGGGAGTCTGACTGCAGCTTTTATTGGCTTCATTTTGCGGTTCAGGACGGTTATCAACTCGAAGTTAATGATCCGAGCTATGAGCCGGGGAAGGTATGGATTCCGGAGAAAGGGACGCTCAGAAGTCAGGATAAATTGATCGTATTGCTCAAGCAGCTGCAGGATTCCGTCCGCAGCTACCGGGAGCAGACACTCAACAATTATTTGACTACCGGGATCTTATGCGAGTTGTATAATCAGCTTTATTTCATTCAGAACCAATCGGGCAAAAAGTTAAAGCAGCAGCAGCTTTATAACGACCTTGTCGATTATATCAAGTGGAATCGGCAGGAGAGTTTGAAGGTCAGCCAATTGGCTGAGCATTTTGGTTATAATGCCAAGTATTTGTCCTCTCTTTTTTCTGAGATTGCAGGAGTTCCACTGAAGCAATTTATGCTTCAGGAGAAGATGGATGCAGCCAAATCGCTTTTGGCCGATACCAATCAGAGTATTAAAGAGATATCGCAGCAGCTTGGTTACCCGGATAGTCATCAGTTCATGCATAGCTTCAAGAGGATGACGGGATTAACCCCAACGGACTATCGCAATGCCTATGCCAACC
The DNA here is from genome assembly GCF_051200795.1 of Paenibacillus glycanilyticus. NCBI lineage: Bacteria > Bacillati > Bacillota > Bacilli > Caryophanales > Paenibacillaceae > Paenibacillus > Paenibacillus glycanilyticus. The sequence continues at coordinate 4,621,754 of NZ_CP195155.1, read as the reverse complement.
GGCTTCTATTTTACAGATAAACCGAAGCGATAGAGTGACGCGGCCGACCGCGGCTGGTGACAATGGCTGGACGTTATTAAGACAATCCACTTTATAGGGTGGATTGTCTTTTTTTGTTAGTTCTAAGATTCTGCTAGTTTTCATTCGGCAAAGAGGAGAAAAGCGATCTTAAGAAATGACAACGCTTTCTTAAGAATGTTGGCTTTCGACGGCTTGGTCCCGGCGAGTACACTGAAACAAAGGAGGCGCAGTTATGGAGTTGGGTACTCGGGTAACGGGAACTACGGGAAAAACAGAAGCACGAGCACAGTTATGGAAGCGGTTTAAAAAACAAAAAACGCTGCACCTGTTCGTTGGGCTAGGCATGATTTTTTTGCTCGTCTTTGCCTATACGCCGATGTTCGGCATTCTAATGGCATTTAAGCAGTATTCCATCTCAACCGGAATTAAGGGCATTTTTACGAGCGAATGGGTGGGGTTGAAGCATTTCAAGGAATTCTTTAACGACTACCAGTTCGGGATGATCGTTCGAAATACGTTGGTCTTGAGTCTTTTGAAAGTCTTTTTCGCTTTTCCGGCTCCCATATTGCTTGCCATTCTATTGAGCGAAGTGAAAAATGCACAATTTAAGCGTTTTGTTCAAACGGTCAGCTATTTGCCCCATTTCATTTCGTGGGTTGTCGTCGCGGGGATCGCTTTCGCATTCCTGTCTACGGATGTCGGGATGGTCAATAAGGCACTTTTAGGACTTGGCTTGATCGACAAACCGCTCGACGTACTGACCAATCCCAATTACTTCTGGGGCTTCGCGACGGGAAGCGCCGTCTGGAAGGAAATGGGCTGGTGGACGATTATCTTCCTGGCCGCTATAGCGGGCATCAACCCGTCGCTGTACGAAGCCGCGCAGATCGACGGAGCGGGCCGCTTGGCTCGAATTCGACATATAACGTTCCCCGGAATGAAAGGAACGATCGTGGTCGTGCTTATTCTGACAATCGGAAGCATTCTGGGCGGAGGGTTGGTTGGCTCCAACTTCGAGCAGGCTTTCCTGTTCGGCAACAGCATCAACAATCCAACCTCGGAGATCGTGCAAACCTACGCGTTTAAGGTCGGATTAAGAGACGGGAGATTCTCTTATGCGGCAGCGATCGATTTGATTCAATCCGTCATTTCCGTCATTCTGATTTTCTCCAGCAACTACATTGCCAAGCGCACTTCGGGTTCAAGTCTATTCTAGGAAAGGGGAGCCGGCATGCAGCTCAGCCAGAAACAAAAAGACCGTTTCATGGATGTCTTGGTTTATGCGCTACTAGCCATTCTGACGTTATCCATGCTTTATCCGTTTTATTACGTTCTGATTCTATCCTTCAATAAAGGAACCGATTCGCTTCTTGGTGGTGTTTATCTATGGCCGAGAACCTTCACCTTTGAAAATTACGCGAGGTTTTTGGATGATCCCCACTGGTACCGCGCATTTTTGGTCACGATTATGAGAACGCTTGCAGGAACCGCCCTAGGCGTCCTTTTTACCTGCTTGGTCGCGTATGGGCTTTCGCATCGGGATTTGCTTTTCCGCAAAAGTTACTTCACGATCATTATTTTCGCGATGTACTTTTCCGGCGGTTTGATTCCGTATTACGTCGTTCTGCGCTCCGTGGGACTACTGAACACGTTTGGCGTCTATGTCATTCCTTCCATGCTGAGCACGTTTTTCTTGCTCATAGCCATCTCGTTCTTTCGGGAAATTCCGAGCGAATTAAAAGAATCGGCTCATATGGACGGAGCCGGTGAGCTTGTTATTTTCTACCGAATCATGCTGCCCGTCTCGATGCCGCTGATCGCAACCATGTCGCTATTCCTGGGAGTTGGTCAATGGAACTCCTGGCTCGATTCCGCGTATTTCGTGCAGTCTGAAGGTCTGCGGACGCTAGCCTTCCGGATGATGGAGGTTATTAATAAGAGCAATGCTCCGATGGATGCTATAGCGGTAGCAAACAGTGCCTCGGCGGGCGTCACCAGCTATTCGCTTCAGGTAGCGGCCATGGTTATCTCAATCGCGCCTATCGTATGCGTCTATCCGTTTCTTCAAAGATTTTTCATTCAAGGAATTATGCTGGGTTCCGTGAAGGGTTGATTTTTAATTGGCATGATATTAAAGCGTTTGCTTTAATATAAACATCACTTGTTGGAGGGGTTACTTTGAACAGAAACAAAGGGAAGAAGGCTCTGCTCCTATCGCTCATCCTTATGATGACGATAGCGCTGATGTCCGCATGCGGCGGCAATAACAACAATGACGGCCAGAAGGAAAACGCGGGTGCCGCAAATCCGTCTGAAACATCCTCGGAACCGCCCGCAAAAAACAACGAAGTGAAGGAGCTGTCCTTGTTTATCGATGCCTCGTGGTATCCGGTAAAAGAATGGAAGGGATCCGTTGCCGAGAAAATTACCGAAAAGACGGGAATCAAGCTAAAAGTAACGGTCGCTACGGATGACAAGCAGCTTCCGCTGATGATCGCATCCGGCGATCTTCCGGATCTGGTCTTTACGTATGCCAACATCGACCGGATGTCCGATTCGAAGCTTTCCTATCCATGGAATGAACTAATCGAGAAATATGCGCCGGATTTTAAGATCGATCCGACAAGAATCGCGATCCACACGATGGATGACGGCAATTTCTACACCGTGCGCAATTCCTTCGCAACCCAGGAGGAAATGGCTCAGAACAAATATTCGCTGGGAAGTGACGGAAACCCGGGTATCGCGGTGCGCGAAGATATTCTGAAGGAGCTGGGAAATCCGCCGATTGACACCATCGATAACTTTGTAAAGGTTCTCGGCATGGTTAAACAAAAATATCCGGACATGGTTCCCCTGATCATGGATAAGGATTGGATTGAGCAATATTTCCTGCAGCAGTTCGGAGTCGAGGGTCTTCTGGACGGCTGGTACGAGCGGGATGGAAAAGTAGATTATGCGATAAGGCAGCCGGAAATGCTGGAATTTTTCAAATTCATGAACCGTCTTTACCGCGAAGGGGATATTCTGGCGGAGAACTTCGCTTATACGAACGATCAGATCGACGATCAGTATGCAACCAGCGGAAAGGCATTTGCGCATAGCCATACGGTCAGCATAGCCGACATGGATAATATCAAGGTCAAAAACGCGGGCGGATCCTATACGTTCCAAATGCTGCCTAGCGCCATTTCGAAAAATGCGAAGGCCGTCAGCTCGGGACTAGGCTTCGCAGGCACGTTTATTACGAAGAAAAACAAGGATCCCGAGGCTTCGATCAAATTCCTTCAATACCTCGCGAGCGACGAAGGAAAGAAATTAACGATGTTTGGCGTTGAAGGCGAGCATTGGACTTGGAACGACGAGGGCTATCCGAATTTGAAATATGATCCGTCCGATGCCGATTTCGTGAACAGCAACGGTATCAAATGGTGGTACTTGTACAACGATGGCGTAACGGAAGGAATGCTGAGCTATGTGCCGGGGGCCCAGAAGACGAAAGCCCTGATGGAGAAAAAAGAGTTTACGGTATACAAACCGGAGCTTGGCTTGATTCAATTGCAGCCGGATTCGGAAGAGAAGACGATTAAAACGAAGATCGATGAAATGATTAAAAACGAGAAGGTCAAAATTTATTTGGCGAAATCGGAAGAAGAAGCCGTGGCAAACTACGAGACCATGGTGAAAAACGCGGAGAAGATCGGTCTGGACCGCTTGGTGGATTGGGCAAACCAAACCTATCAGAAGAAAAAGGACCTGTTTAATAAATAACACAAAGTCCGGTAGTAGCGCGGGTGCGTTACCGCCGGACTTTGCATGCTGATTTGCGATTGATCGTTTCGGGGGCAATGCGACTCTAGCGGAATTTTTTTGTACGTGATACGTTTACGATATATGGATTCCTTATTTGGAGGGAAATGCTGCCGTGAGCATCATGCGCAAGATCGTGCTTGGATACGTCATTATGATCTTTATCCCAGTTATTGCTTTCGGTTATCATTATTACACGCAAATCTATGGAAACTTGACCCAGCAATTCGTAGAGAGCAGGCAGAAGATCCTGGAGCAGGCTTACGCTAATATGAAAACGGACTTCGCTAGAATTCAATCGGTACACCGGGTACTGCAATACAATCCTTACCTCACCGATTATCTGGACGGCGTATACGATTCCGACGCGGACAGCGTGTACGCGCTGACCCGATATATTCTCCCTCTGTACAGCCAATCGATGTTCGCCAATCCGGAGATCGAATCTATCGTGATCTATAAAATGAAGGATCGAGTGCTGCCCATAACCAATTTGTTTCGGGACAGGTCCATGCTGGATCCGCAGACAGAAGCTGCCGTCTCGTCGCTGAAAGCGGGGCAGGGAATATGGCTGCGAGCCGATCCGAATGTGTCGGAACCCGATCTGATTTATTACCAGTACATCTACAATACGCAAATTACGGAACGGATTGGCCTCCTCGAAATTCGGGTTAGCAACAGCTTAATCCGCAACTTCTATGCCGCCGCTGGGGTGGAGGGGAATTGGAAAGCCGCCCTGATGTCCGGGCAAGGCAACTTGCTGACGAACGAAGCGGCTGGATTGGATCATAAGACGCTTAGTCTTCTGCATGAGGAGGGGCGGGACTTCTTCATTGACCGAACAACGATCGTCAATCAACTGAAGCTTGAGCCTCTGGACGTTCGCGTTATCATTACGGCTCAGGTTGGAGAGGTATTCCGTTCCGTGAAGCAGAAGGAACTGGTCCTAGTGACGATCATCGTGCTGCTATTATTAACCTTGTCCATCGCCTATTACTTGCTGGCTTCTACGATTACGAAGCGAATACTCAGGCTGGCCCGGCATATGCGCACGCTGAACGACGATAACTTGAGGGTGCTGACGATTCAAAGCGGCAAGTTCGAAAAGGATGAAATCGGTTTCTTGATCGGGGCCTATAATTCCATGGTGAGGCGAATGGACGAACTCATTAACAATGTCCACCGCGCCGAGCTGCGAAACAAGGAAGCGGCTTACCAGGTGCTGCAAGCACAGATTAAGCCCCATTTTCTCTACAATACGCTCGAAACGATCCGAATGGTTGCCGAAGCCAACAACGATAAGGAAGTTGCCGATATTTCGTTCTGGTTCGGGAAACTGATGAGGTACAGCTTGACATCCGCGCAGCAAGAAACGGTTCTGGCGAAGGAAATCGAGATGGTCGATTTTTACATGAGCATCCACAAGATGAGACTTCAAAGCCGGCTGACCTACGAGATTAAAGTTGATCTTGACGCCGGGCGGCTGGCCTGTCCGCGTTTTCTCTTGCAGCCTCTTATCGAGAACAGCATCGTGCATGGAGCATCCGCCGTTTTGCGCCCCGTTCATATACGGCTGCATGCGTCGGAAACGGAGGAAGAAGTGACGATCGACGTTACCGACAACGGAAACGGGATTGCGCCGGACAGGCTGCTCGAGCTGCGCGATCGGTTGTCCAGGCATGATGAGTTCAAAAAAGAGGATGAACCGGTTGGCGTAGGCTTAAAAAACGTTAACGAAAGAGTCAAGGGTTACTTCGGGGCCGAATCCCGGCTGGAAATCATTAGCGCTCCGGGGAAAGGAACCAGCTTGCGTATTGTTATCGTGAAAAGGACGGTGATGGACGTTGAAGATACTGATCGTAGACGACGAGCCTTTGATTCTGAAAGGGTTAGTTAAAATCGTAGAGGAAGTCGCGCCGGCCGGCTCCGACATTTGTTCGGCCTTCAACGCCTGGGAAGCCTTAGAGACGATGAAGCGATTTATGCCAGATGTGACGATAACCGATATCAACATGCCGGAGAAGAACGGCTTTGAACTGATTCATGATGCCAGGCTTGAGGGATTATGCGATCGATTTATTATCCTGACCGGCTATGACGAATTCGAATATGTCCGCCAGGCTCTTCGCTCGGGTGTTGTGGATTATTTGCTGAAGCCCTTGGATAAAAAGGAGATCGCGGGACTGCTGAGCCGCGTCAAGGAGGAGCTTCCGGCCGCAACGGATTCGGAGTACAGCCGGCATGCCGAACGGATTCTGGCTTATTTGCAGCTGAATTACATGAACGATTTGTCCCTCGATCATCTCGCGGAACACATGAGTCTGCATCCGAATTATATCAGCAGCTTGTTTAAGAAGGAGACGGGGGATACCTTCGTCAATTACTTGAATTCGCTGCGAATCCGGGAGGCGCAGAAGCTATTGAAAACGCAGCCGCAGCTGACGGTTTGCGCAATCAGCCAGCAGGTTGGCTTCGACACCAAACACTACTTTGCGAAGGTATTCAAGAAGTATGCGGGCACGACTCCCGGCGCTTATCGTGAACATAAAGAAGAGGACGAATCTATTCAAGCCATTAACGGAAAGGATTGAACGCATATGCCCGAGAACAACAGAGAACACGAGGACACGCTGCTCTATTATTCTCCCGCCAAGCAATGGGAGGAAGCCTTGCCGATCGGCAATGGACGGTTGGGTGCGATGATATTTGGCGATCCGCGCGCGGAACGCGTGCAATTAAACGAGGACTCCCTATGGTATGGGGGGCCTAGGGATCGGCATAATCCGGATGCACTGCCCAATTTGGCGGAAATTCGCAAGCTAATATTCGAAGGAAAGCTTCAAGAGGCCGAGCGCTTGGCAACGATGGCTCTTACGGCCATTCCCGAGTCCCAGCGTCATTATGTACCGCTTGGCGATTTGTTTCTCCAGTTCGAGCATGCGGGGGAGATTCGGAACTACGAGAGACGGCTTGACCTATCGGAGGGCATCGTTCATGTTTCCTATACGGCGGGAGGAACGAAGTTTGCCCGCGAAATTTTCGCGAGCTACCCGGACAGAGCGATCGTGCTAAGGCTAACGGCGGATTCTCCCGGCCAAATCTCGTTTACGGCCCGAATGGGACGCGAGAGGTTCCGTTACGTTGACGAGATTCGGGCAGAGAACGGTAAGATCGTGATGAGCGGCAATAGCGGCGGAGGCGTCCGGTATTGCGGCGTCCTTGCATGCGTGCCCGAGGGGGGAAGCCTGCGCACGATTGGCGAACACCTCATCGTCTCGAATGCCGACGCCGTTCTGCTGGTCGTGACCGCTTCGACGGATTTCCGCGAAGCCGACCCCGAAGCTGCTGCGCTCGGCGACGCCGGACGCGTTGCCGCAGCCGCCTATTCGGAATTGAAGGCTGCGCATATCTCGGATTACCGAAGCCTATACGATCGAACAAGGCTATGGATCGGAGCGGAGTCCGGCTTGAAGCCCGAGATGGCAGAAACCTCGGAACGTCTCGTTAACGTTAAGGCCGGCCGCGAAGATACCGGGCTTACGGCCTTGTATTTTCACTATGGCCGATACCTTCTGATCGCCTCGAGCCGCCCCGGATCGCTGCCCGCGAATTTGCAAGGGATATGGAATAAGGATATGCTTCCCGCCTGGGACAGCAAGTTCACCATCAATATTAATACGCAGATGAATTATTGGCCGGCAGAGAGCTGCTATTTGCCGGAATGCCACCTGCCTCTCTTCGAGCTGATCGAACGCATGATTCCGAACGGCAGGCATACCGCCCGAACCATGTATGGCTTACGCGGAAGCGCGGCCCATCACAACACGGACATTTGGGCAGACACGGCCCCACAGGATTTGTGGCCGTCGTCGACGTATTGGCCGCTTGGTCTCGCCTGGCTGTCGCTTCATCTTTGGGAGCATTATCTATATGGGGGAGACATGGCGTTCCTCGAGCGGGTTTACCCGATGATGAAGGAGGCTGCAGTCTTCCTGCTGGATTATCTGGTCGAGCTTCCAAGCGGCGAATGGGTCACCTGCCCGTCCGTCTCTCCCGAGAATACGTACCGGCTGCCAAATGGAGAGACGGGCGTATTGTGCTACGGGCCGTCCATGGACAGCCAAATCGCGCGAGAGCTATTCCAGGCTTGCGCAGCCGCGGGAGAACGGCTCGGGTCGAATGACGAGCTTCTGGGCGAGCTGCGTCAGGCGATTGACAAGCTTCCCCCACCCCGCATCGGGCGTTACGGACAACTGCAGGAATGGTACGAGGATTACGAAGAGGTAGAGCCTGGGCACCGACATATCTCTCATCTGTTCGCCTTGCACCCGGGAACCCAGATTACTCCTGATAAAACACCGGAACTAAGCGCTGCCGCTCGCCGAACGCTGGAGCGCCGCCTGGCGAACGGGGGAGGACATACCGGCTGGAGCCGGGCCTGGATCATCAATTTCTGGGCGAGACTGCAGGAAGCGGAAGAGGCGCATGCTAACATAACCGCGCTTTTGTCCCACTCCACGCTGCCTAATCTATTAGACAATCATCCGCCGTTTCAGATCGACGGCAACTTTGGCGGCACGGCAGGCATTGCGGAATTGCTTCTGCAGAGCCACGAGGACACTATTCATTTGCTGCCTGCCCTTCCGAAAGCTTGGCCGACCGGCGAAGTCCGCGGGCTCCGGGCGCGCGGCGGCGTTACGGTGGATATCGCATGGAAAGACGGGCTAATTCAACAGGCGATTTTGAGGCCGGATCGTAAAGGGACGTACCGCGTACGCTGCGATCACCCCGTAGCATTATCGTTGGATGGGGCGGCCTGCGAATCGGAAAATCCGGATAAGAACAGGAATCTTCTATCGTTTGCCGGGGAGGCAGGCATGACTATCGTAATCCACGCATGAGTTTGAAACAATTCTCTTCCTTGCTGCGGAAGAGGATTGTTTTTTTTTGTATCCTATTAAGGTTATCGAAAACAACGTTATCTTAGGATACATCAATAATCGATGCGGAAACGTCATTGTTTAGAATATTTAGTTAATTTATACTGACTTCGACGCAAGTTATGAAAGCGCAATCATTCAGAGCCGGGAGGATATTCTTGAAAATTATATGGAAAGGGTGGCGTGATACGGTGCGATTACAGTCTTACAGCAAGAGGCGAATTTCAAAGATCAAGTTTCTTTACATTTTGCCCTTTATGATCTTGCTTGGTATCTTTGCCTATTACCCTTTATATGGGTGGGTATATGCTTTTTTTGACTATACGCCTCCGATCCCATTGTCCAAATCCCCGTTTGTCGGGCTCAAGTGGTTCCATTCGTTAGTTGAAAATCAGGTTAAGATTGATCAACTGCTTCAGGTTATCAAGAACACGTTTGGGATGAGCGGCTTGAACCTGCTCTTCTCTTGGCTCCCCATGATTTTTGCCATATTCCTGACGGAAATAAAAGCGGTGCGCTTCCGCAAGTTTATTCAAACCGTAACGACCCTGCCAAACTTTATCAGCTGGGTATTGGTTTATTCATTGGCGTTCTCCATGTTCTCAAGTGAGGGCATCATAAACGGTCTCCTGAAGATGCTCGGATTTATCGATTCGCCGATTTTATTCCTTCAGAACTCCGACCATGTATGGTTCACGATGTGGATGTGGACAACCTGGAAAGCATTAGGCTGGTCCGCGATTTTGTATATTGCCGCCATTATGGGGATAGACGACGCTCTTTATGAAGCTGCCCATGTTGACGGTGCGACACGAATGCAGATCATCCGGTATGTCGTACTGCCAAGCATGCTGCCTACCTACTTTGTCCTGTTGATGCTGCAGATTGCGAGCTTCCTGAATAACGGCCTGGAGCAATATTTCGTATTTCAGAATGCCTTTAACAAAGATTCCATACAGGGTTTGGATTTATATGTATACAACCTGGCCATGGGAGGCGGCAGCTATTCGGTTTCCGTCGCGATTAGTATGCTGAAGAGTCTGAATAGCGTTGTGCTTCTCTTTTCCGTGAACAAATTGTCCAAGCTGCTGAGAGGGGAGAGCATTGTATGAGCAGAGTAAAAATGAAAGTCGGCCTAACCGACCGAATAATTTCTGTGGTGGTTTATACTTTGTTTTCCCTATTTGCTCTGATCTGCGTATACCCTTTCTATTCCATCATTATCAATACCATTAGCGCAAATGATATAAGCGCAAGAGGGGATATCGTATTTCTTCCCAAACATATTCATTTTCAAAACTACCTGGACGTGTTCAAAATACCGGGCTTGTGGGACGCAACCCTGGTATCTTTGGGGAGAACGGTTATAGGCACGTCATTGACCGTTGGCGCTTCCGCATTTCTGGGATTTATGTTTACTCAAGAGGATATGTGGGGGAGAAAATTCTGGTATCGCTTTACGATTATAACGATGTTTTTTAACGCCGGGGTTATCCCTTGGTATTTGACTATGAAATCTCTGCATCTAACCAATAATTTTCTTGCTTATGTATTGCCCACCATCGTAGCCCCATTTTTCATCATTCTGGTCAAGACCTTCGTGGAATCAACGCCCAAGGAATTGCAGCAGGCCGCAAGCATAGACGGCGCGGGAATTATGACGCTTTTTTTCAGAATCATGCTGCCTATAAGCAAACCCATTCTGGCTACGGTCGCCATCTTCTCGGCTGTGGACCAGTGGAATTCCTTTCAAGACACGCTGCTGCTGGTTACGGACAGCAAGCTGTACAGCCTGCAGTTCATTCTCTACAACTATATTAATCAGGCAAGTTCATTATCGACCATGGTCAACCTGCAAAATGCCGGCTCAACGGCCATGGCAAGCTTGGCCACCAAGCAGACGACAACTTCCATTCGCATGACCGTCACCATCATTGTGGTTGCGCCAATTCTGCTGGTGTATCCGATATTTCAAAGGTTCTTCGTTAAGGGGATTATGATTGGCGCGGTAAAAGGTTAACTTGCGCCATTATAATACATTCATCCAATGGGGGGTTATCAATTGAGCAGGAGCACTAAAACATTCAAAAAATGGACTTTGTTATCGGTTACCGGTACCTTGTTGTTGTCGACGGCATTAGCGGGGTGTCAGAGTTCATCCAATGAGTCAGCTGCTTCAGCAAAGCCAAGCAATGGGGAAGGCACATCCGAATCGGGAAAAGGGATCGATCATAGCAAACCTCTGACCATCACAGTCTACGATAATGCGGCCAATTACCAAGGTGAGCAGACAGGCTGGTATGGAAAGCTCATTAAAGATAAGTTTAATATCACTCTTAACATTCTTGCCCCGCAGGTCGCCGGCGATCAGCTGTATAAGACCAGAACGGCGGCAGGGAATTTAGGCGACCTTCTCATCGTGGATAACAGTCAGCTGGAGGAATTAATTCCGGCAGGACTCGTTATGGATATCACCGACAAGTTAAAAAACACGCAATTTCTGTCCAAATACGTAGACAATCACTTTAAGCCTTTTAATGCGGCTTTCGACAAGGTCAATCCGGACGGGAAAATATACGCGATGCCGACTTTTGAGGCAGATACGTCGCCAACAACGTTTTCCGAAGAAATTCCTTACTCCAGCCCGATAATGCCTTGGGATTATTACAAAGGAGTAGGGGCTCCCAAGCTGAATAATTTGACCGATCTTCTGAATGTGCTGAAGGAAATGCAAAAGAAATATCCAACTACGCCTGACGGCAAAAAAATCGTTCCCATCACGTTGTGGAAGGACTGGGATGGCGGAAGCATGGAAAACGTCCGCTGGCTCAGCAACTGGTACGGATACGAGCAGCCGGACGGAACTTCGACCATTCAGCTGAATGCCAAAGGCGATATTGTTCCTCTCATTGACGATAACAGCATGTACAAAAAGATTTTGCAATTCTATTTTACCGCTAATCAAATGGGACTCGTGGACCCCGATTCCGCATCGCAGGATTGGAACAAAGTCGCGGAAAAGCTGACGAATAAACAGGTTCTTCTCTTGTGGTACTCCTGGCAAAGAGGCTTCTACAACTCGATAGAAAGAGGCAAGAACGGAGACGGCAATGTGGCTGTTCCGATCGCCGATACCCGCATCATCCAGAATAGCGATGCCTATTACGGCAACGGCCGGGTATTTGCGCTTGGCTCGAAAGCCAAGGAACCGGAAAGAATTATGGAGTTTCTGGATTGGATGGTCTCTCCAGAAGGATTGCGTTATTATACGAACGGATTTGAAGGCTTCAATTATGAAAAAACCGCAGACGGCAAGTTTAAGCTCACCGAGGTTGGACAAACCGCTTTCCAGAAAAACACACCGGTTCCGGATCAATACGGTGGCGGCGGGTACCAGGATGGACAAAGCAAAATTAACAGCATGATTATGAGTGATTTTGTCGTGGATCCGGAAACAGGCGAATTTTATAACAACAACTATTGGAGCTCCACGATCGAGGCTAACAAGACGGCACTAACCACAGACTGGCAGAAGACCTACAACGCAACAAACGCCACCGAGTATTACACGAAAAACAATATGATCGACATCGTGCCGAATATAAATACGAGCCTTGGCAGTGATTCGTCGGATATTAAAAACAAACGCAGCCAGATTTCGGATTACGTAAAAAATACATCCTGGAAGATGGTATTCGCTAAGAATCAAGAAGAATTCGATCAGTTATGGACAAAAATGAAGAGCGATGCCGTAGGGCTTGGCTGGAATGACGTTGTTGCCGTGGATACGGAAAGAGCGCAAAAAATCATAAAAATGCGTAATGATGCAACAACCGGCAAGTAATTAATTTGGTTGAAGGGAGAATGAATTCATGCTCAGAATTGTACAAGTGGAAAACGGGACGGTGCAAGGACTACCGGCAGCAGATCCTCGAATCACAAGCTTTAAAGGGATACCTTTTGCCGCTCCGCCGGTAGGAGAGAACCGTTGGCGTGCGCCTCAGCCCGCCAGCCATTGGGAAGGCGTGCGGAAAGCTTACGAATATGCGCCGATCCCTCTTCAGGTTAGGCAGGAGCTTGATGACAACAATATATATACGCGGGAATGGGCCGTGGAACCGGATATCGCGATGAACGAGGATTGTCTCTACCTGAACGTTTGGACCCCGGCAAAAAAAGCAGATGAACAGCTTCCCGTATTTGTGTGGTACTTCGGCGGTGGCCTGCAGGTTGGTCATCCTTCCGAGATGGAATTTGACGGAGAACGCATCGCCCGAAGAGGGATCGTTGTAGTCACCATCAGCTATAGACTGAATGCATTCGGATTTCTGTGCCATCCTGAAATTACGGCAGAAGCGCCGGATGCGCCGGCAAACTTCGGCCATCTTGACCAGCAAGCCGCAACTAGATGGGTCAAACGCAATATTGCCGCTTTCGGCGGTAATCCGGACGATATAACGATTGGCGGACAATCGGCTGGCGGCGGCAGCGTCATGAACCAGCTGACTTCACCACAGAACAGCGAACTTTTTCAGAGAGCGATTGTTCAGAGCGGATTATTTGCCCCGCTATACCCGAATGCCGGAACGCCAAGGTTTCTCCGCTCGTTGGAGGAGGCCGAACAGGAGGGCATCCAGTTCTTTAACTATCTCGGAGTAACCTCGCTTGAAGAAGCGCGAAATCTAGATGCCGTTTATTTACGGGATAAGATAGTGGAATATAAAGCTTTCTGGGGGACCGTCGTAGATCATAAGTTTAACGTGGGGAACTCGTTTGAGCTATTCCTTCAAAACAAACGGTTGCAGGTGCCGGTTATGTTCGGTCATACATCGTCCGAATTTATCAGTGCTCCCAATGCGGGGTCATTGGAGGAATTTCAACAATTGGCCGTCAATCTGTTCGGCGACGATGCCAAGGCGTTCCTGGAGCTATGCGAATATTCGACAGGCAGCCTTGAAGAAGTCATTAAGAAGGCTTCGGTTAACGGCATCGAATATGCCATTCGGATTGCAGGTCAAGCTAATGCCGAAACGGGGGGCCATACGCCTCTTTATTATTACAATTTCGATGCCGAGATTCCGGGCTGGGATAATCCCGGAACGTTCCATTCGGTCGATCTTTGGTTCTTTTTCGAGACCCTGGCCAAATGCTGGAGGCCGTTCGTTGGCAAACACTACGATCTCGCCCGGCAAATGTGCAACTACTGGGCGAACTTCATCCGTACCGGAAATCCGAACGGCTTAGATTCAACGGGAGAGGAACTGCCGCAGTGGGATGCTTATACGCCGGATGCTCCGTTCGGAATGAAGTTTGCGGATGCAGCCGAATTTGCCAGGGAGCAGCCGAATGACGTGATGAAGTTCCTCGTAGAGGAATATTTTAAAGCGAATAGGTTGATTCAGGTCAAATAACCGGATGTTCCCGAACCTGTTCGGAATGGCTGGCCTGTAACCGGAAATTTCTTGGCGAGAAGCCGGTCACTTGTTTGAATTGCCGGCAGAAGTGTTCCACGTTTTGGTATCCGCATCGGTCGGCAACTTCATGAATGGTTCGGGAACCTTGGAACAAATATTCTTTGGCAAGACGAATACGGCAGTTGATGACATCCTCCATGCAAGATATACCGAAAGTCTTTTTGTAAATGGTTTGCAGATAACCCGGGCTAATTCGGACGTATTCCGCCATTTTCGGAACCGTCCAATGATCGCCCGGGCTATTTTGAATAGCCGCACGCAGGCGTAATAGATCGTAGTATTGCGTTGTAAAGCCGTCATGGCAATAGGACTCCAATAGCTTGTTGAACAAGGTTCGCAGCAAACAATCAATGGAAGACTTCTTGTAATCTCTATTAAAATGATGCTCGATCACAAGCAGTTCGATTAACTTGTGGCAATAATCCGGATCATCCAGCGAGAATGGAATGCCAGATGGAAGGTTTGAAACGTACGGTTCGTCCGATTCAAAGCGGATCCAGTCGTTTACATATTTATCGGCGCAAGCTTTGTAATAGATTTTCTGATGTGCCCGATACAGGACAGCGCTTTGAGAGGGGTATTTTTGGAGTTCTCCGTTTACCCAGAATTGTGCGGGGGTCTTGGTAATGACCAGAAGCCAGCAGTGATGGCCTTGAGGAATATCAAAAACAAAATTACTGTCATGCGCAGCATCGCTTCCGACATAATGGATATGGTTCATCCGATAGACTCTCCCTTCAAACGGCATATTCTTACTGCACGATCTATAATGAAAGAGGATATCTCCAAACATCCAATAATGGAATATACATTCTTTAGAAGTTACTAATAAAATAATAGGTTTATAGATCAGGAGGATTAGAAAACTTGCTCTTTCGATAAAACGTCGTAAGAATGAATGGGGCAGTCACCTTGGAAAAGGACTGCCCCATTTGTTTTGTTAGTTGATTTTCACCAGTTGCCACTGCTGATTAAGGTTGCCCCGATACAAATTCTGTTGGATCAAAGCGGAGTTGTTTGTCGAGGAATTGGCGACCTCAACTGCTTTGTTGCTATTTACGTTAATGATGCTCCAATATCCGTTGCTCAGCTTAATCAGCCGGAACTGCTGAGCGGTATTATTGTAATCGGACATAAGCTGAATGGCTTCCCCGTTGTTCGTTGTCCCGTTGCGTACGTCCATGACTTTGTTGTCGGAAGAGCTGACGCTTCGAAGTTTATAGTAATTGTTATAGGTACCTTGATCCGTAATGACCCATTGTTGGGCGGTAGCGCCATTATCCGTATATTGCTGAAGCTGCAAGGTGTTCGTATTCTGGCCCCCCGGTACCTCAAGCGCTTTTCCCGAGGCCCGGTTTATAATTTTGTAGGTCGATCCCGACTGGATGCCATTCCAGATTCCGTTCCATGGATACAGCTGCGCCCGCTCATAATACCATTCGAAAATAAACCGGGCCATTCCGTCCCTTGCGGTATTGCCGTCGTACTTCAAGCCGGCCGTCGGATCGGCGAAGGAGCTTCTGGTGCCGGGCTCGAGCAAGAAACCGTTCATATGAACGGCTATGCTGACATTGCCCGCCGCCGTAAAGATAGCTTTCGTATTTTTGCCGAAGCCCTCATTGGAGCCGTTGAACAGGTCCCAATAAGAAGAGTCGCCGGATAACGTCTTGAACCATGTCGTTTCGGTAATATTGATCGGGTAATTGTTGGCGCATGGCTTGATCGTATCATCCCAGATCTGCTGAAGAGCGGCATAATCGTCATGGGCGCCGTAACCCGGATACCAATGAACGGCATACCCGTAATTGTTGAGCGGATCCGTCAGCGGATAGGAAGCGCACAGTTGGTAGTATTGATCCCAGCCAAGCCCTGCCGCCCAGATCACATTGTCTGCACCGTTATTCCGGATCGTGGAAATGATGGAATTTTGGAAGGTCTTGAGTGAATTCCAGTAGGCAACAAAGTCGCTTTGTGCAGGATTGCCTCCCCAGGAGCCGTTGGCGAAGGCTTGAACGGGCTCATTAATAAGCTCGAACATGACGTTATCCGCACTCTTGATAGCCGTTTGGGAGGACAAATAACCCCAGATTTGATTAAATTTATCGAGATTGGCTTGCGTTGTCGCCTGGTTATTAAGAATAGTGAAGTCAAGGCCAAGCGTGACGTATACCCCTTTGGTCTTGGCATAGTTGATGTACGGAATGATAACGTCCTGGGTTACGGATTGCAGTCCCGCGAAATTGTATGTGCCGGCCGCGACATCGCCCATGTCCTCGCGATCGATAAACAAGCGAACCTGGTTCATATACCAGCCGTGGTTGTTGCCGTATTTACTTGATGTATTGGTGAAAGTATCCGTAATGTCCTTCAGATACGCCAGAACCGCCGCATGTCTGTTCCCGCCGTATTGATCCAGATAATATTTGCTGTCCTGATACGTCCAATACGAGCCGGAGGGTTGATGCCATCCGCTCAGCAGCACGGGCTGGCCGCTGCTGTTCACCAGCTGATTGCCGCTCACATGAAGCTTGGACATGGTCATTCCCGACCACGCTTTCGCCGGATGACTGTTCACCAAGGATGGCGTTAGCATAAGCGCCACTAGGGTGAACAGCTTCAGAATCCAGCTTGAATTGCTCTTTTTCATTAATACCCAACTCCTTTGAAATTTGATTGCATGGGGACTGTAATTGTATGCGCTTGCAGAAATGAGTGTACTATTCGGATGCGAGCGTTGAACACCTGTCTAATTATGGGGGTTAGCCTGTTTGATAATGGAGCAATCGGCCTTGCCGATACTCGTGCTTTCCTGTACATTTGATTATGCTAAAAAGTAAACAACGGGTAACGACATAAAGAGATGTGTATTGTATTATCGGGTGTCTGCCCAGATAATGAATTACATACAGCTCGTCGCAGCTGCGCCCGAGTGAAAAGGGGAAATCCTGTTGCGGATACCAAGGCCAAGGATAAACAAGATAAAGCTTATGCTTGCTGCGCTGATGCTTCTATCAGCCTTATCTGCATGCAAGAATGAAAACAACGCCAAGCCGCCGGAAGAGCAGGAGAATTCGAATAAGCCAGTACCGGCATCGAATGCAGATCGTTCGCTCAGCCGTTATGCTCCGCCTATCGAGCTGTCCTTTGTAAGAGAAGTCGGTGAAGGATTAGAAGGCTTAATAAGCAACTTGCCGGGAGAAACGCTGGAAGATAACCGGTGGACAAGACTGACCGAGGAAACTCTGGGAATCAAGATCAAATATGATTGGACGGCGAAAGGGGATCTATATCGTCAGAAGCTTGGCGCATCGATTGCATCGGGACATATTCCGGATGTTGTGCAGGTAAGTGCCCAGCAGCTTAGGGAACTGAGTAACGCCGGCTTGATCGAGGATTTGACGGATGTGTATGAACAATATGCTTCCGCGCTTACGAAGAAAGTACTTAGCGAAGAAGGAGACGGCCCGTTTGAAACGGCAACGATCGATGGCAAGCTGATGGGTATTCCACAGACAAGCTCTTCGATTGAAGACGCGGATGTATTATGGATCAGAACGGATTGGCTGAAGAGGCTGGGGCTGTCGCCGCCGAAAACGATGGATGACTTACTGGCGATTTCGAAAGCGTTTACAGAAAGAGACCCGGATAATAACGGCCAGGATGATACCTTCGGCATTGCAGCAACGAAATATTTGGGTGACCCGGTTATGGGACTTGTTGACCTTATGGCCGGTTATAACGCTTTCCCGAATATTTGGATCAAGAATCAGCAAGGAAAGCTGGTGTACGGAGGTATTCAGCCGGAGGTAAAAACGGCTTTGAAGGTGATTCAGGATATGTACAACCAGGGCCAGCTTGATCCAGAATTCGCTTTAAAGGACGGGGATAAGGCCGGCAAGCTTATAACTTCCGGGAAAATAGGAATGATCTACGGGGAGCAGTGGGCCTCTTTTCTGGTGCAAACGAGCCGAAACAATGATCCGGACGCGGATTGGCAGGCTTATCCCATTGTTTCTGCAACGGGCGATGCCCCAAAGGTGCCCCTTAAATTCAATACGAACACCTTTTTCGCAGTCAGAAAAGGCTATGAGCATCCGGAAGCTATCGTGAAGCTCTTTAATCTGCATCTGGAGAAGAACTGGGGGCAGACCGCAGAATACGAGAAGTATTACAACACGACTTACGCGGTATGGCAGTTGTCTCCGGTTACCCCGTCTCCTACAAGAAAAAACCTGGAGGCTTACAGGCAGATTGAAGAAGCCCGCAAGAGCGGTAATCAGGCGAATCTGAAAGATGAGGCCATCTATATCAAGAAGAGAATGGATCATTATCTATCGGGAGACGCTGGCGAATCAGGCTGGGGCTGGTTTAAGACGTATGGTCCAACAGGTGCGTTTTCCATCATTGATCAATATGAGAAAAACAATCAACTGCTGTACGAGAGTTTTGTAGGCGCTCCTACAGATACCATGATTGACCTGCAGCAGATCCTTAGCGATCTGCAGGATCAAACCTACATCAACATTATTTTGGGCAGACCTATTGATGACTTCGACCAATTCGTACAGGACTGGTACAAGCTGGGCGGCGACAAAATAACAGCCGAGGTTAATCAGTGGTATGAACAACGGAGGTATTCACTTGATAAGACTGCCCGCTAAGTCATGGCGAAATGCCTTATTTGTCAGGCTTATTATTACGAATTTAGTTGTTATCCTGCCAATCATTTTACTGGGGGTGTACCTGTACAACTGGAGTTATGCAAATGCCAGTAATGAGATATCGAAAAATACGACTGCCCAGCTTTCTTATTACCTGGAAGATTTGGATCATCAAATCGAATGGCTGGAAATTCAGCAGTATGATATTTTGCAGGATAATGATCTGAACAAACTGGCGGTTACCTGGAATTTGATGGATAACGCAGACAAGAAAGCCAGCATCGATTATTTGCTTCACCGGTTTACTTCTATTAAGAATAGCAGTGTTTATATAAAAGATATTTACGTTCATGTGCGGACTATTCAGAAGACGATTTCCTCCAACAATGGAGTTGATGATTTCAATCAGCTCAGCTTCAATTATTTTCACAATGAAGTGGATAAGAAGGAAGCACGTCTCATCCTCTATGATCATTCCCTTCACCTCAGCGCTGCTAAATACGGAGGCAAGGAAGGGGATCCAGTATTTATCGTCCAGATTGAACTCAATATGGATAAGCTCCGAGAATCGCTGCAGCAGATCAGTGTTTATCCAGAGAGCGGCTCATTCCTTGTCTCCAATAAAATGGGATATACATTGGCAAGTAACGGAGATACCTCGGATGATTTGCAGAGCTCTGTGATTGGTGCTCTTCATGCCGAAGAAAATACGTTGATCACGCAAATCGGCGACAAAAAATATCATCTCGATAAGGCTTATTCCGAACCGCTGGGATTGTCCGTCATTACCTATTTGCCCGAATCGGTAGTGAAGAAGCCTTTGAAAGGATTCAACAACTGGGCATGGATCTTTGCCCTGACATCCTGCTGTGCCATTGTTATTTATGCTTTATCGACGTATAAGTTTGTTCATAAGCCATTGCTGTTGTTAGTACAGAGCTTCAGAAAGATGGAAGGAGGTGCACTCAACATTCATATTGACCATGAGAAGAAGGATGAATTCGGCTATTTGTATAACCGGTTCAACCAGATGATTAAGAAGCTGCAGACGCTGATCGATCAAGATTTCAAACAAACGATGATGATGCAGAAAGCAGAGCTTAAGCAGCTTCAATCCCAAATTAAACCGCATTTTTTGTACAATAGCTTTTTTATTCTAAACTCATTGGCGAAAACGGGGGATTTGGAGCGCGTTCAGCTCTTCACGAACATGCTTGGCGAGTATTACCGCTTCATCACCCGCAACGGAGAGGATAACGTTCTCTTGGCTGAAGAAAGCCGGCATTCAGGCATGTATACCGAAATTCAGAAGCTCCGGTTCTCCAGAAGAATTAAGGTAGAGTTCGATGAGCTGCCGGAGAGCATGGAGCGAATCCGGGTGCCGAGGCTGATCATTCAGCCGATTATCGAGAATGCCTACGAGCATAGCCTGGAGAAAATGACCAATGAAGGCTTGCTCCGCGTTTCCTTCGGCATGAATGAGGAAGAAGCGAGAATTATTGTGGAAAATAACGGCGACCATCCGATCACAGACGAACAGATTGAAGCCCTGCAAGCAAGATTGGACAGCAAAGGGGAATCCGGCGAAATGACCGGCATGATTAACATCCACCGGCGCATCGTTCTGACTTACGGAGAGGGCAGTGGCTTGTTTCTGTCCAAAAGCGAGTTGAATGGCCTCAAAGTAGAGATCAGAATCAAGCTTGAGGGGGCTGGTGTTATTGTATAGATTGCTGATTGTTGATGATGAAGACATTATTACAGACTCGCTATACGAGGTGTTCCATCGGCTTATGCCGGAGAAGCTCGATGTCTGCAAGGCCTACTCTGCGAAGGAGGCCTTGCATTGGATGTCGCGGACGAGGATTGATATCGTATTGACCGATATCAGCATGCCGGGCATGAACGGTCTCGAGCTGTCGGAGGAGATTCAAGCCTTTTGGCCAAGATGCAAGGTCATCTTCCTGACGGGTTTTAGTGAATTTGATTACGCGTATAAAGCCATACAGATGCCGAAGGTCCGTTATTTGCTGAAGACAGAAGGTTATGACAAGGTTACGGCAACCGTTCAGGAAGTGATGCAGGAGATCGAGCACGAGAATCAGATGAGCCAAATGCTTGAGCAATCCCGCGAGCTGCTTTATACGCTGGAGCAGATGGCACAAGGGGATTACATTCGGCATCTGCTCCAGGAAAGCCATGGGCATAGTCTGGACAAGGACAGGCTGACCGATGAGTTTCATAAAATGAACATTGGCCTAAATCCGGCTTCTCCCGTACTCCTTGTCATGGGGCACTTATCGTATCCGGAGGGTGCCTCTTATATTGAAAGAAGCGGACTTCTTACAAAGGCGCGAATGGTGTGCAATTCTTATTTGTCCGAGAAAACGAGACAAATCGGGATTGTAGACAAGCAAGGGGATCTCTTATGGCTGCTGCAGCCCTCCGAGCATGAGGAAGAGAAGTTTTATAACCATTTGGTTCGCTACCTGGAAGGTACATTGGAATTAATTCAGGAGACCTGCCTGCAATCCCTGCGTTTGCCCATAGCTTTCACGATAAGCGGTAGCTCCTGCGGATGGGAAGCCATAAACCGGCAATATGATCGGCTTCGCCAGCTGCAGCTCATGAGAATCGGCGGAGAAGGCATGACGATTATTGTGACTGACCGTGGCGAACAGCTTGAAGAGCCGCACGAGCTGCACAGGAAAGAAGATGGACTGGTAGCCCCGAAAGCCGAAATGCTGGCAGCGTTCCTGGATGCGGGCAAACCCGAGAAATTCGACGAAATCTTCGAGGAATTAAGCTTGGCGATGCTCCACGCGAATAGTTCTGTTAAAAGAAAGATTGAAATCTACTATTCGATTGCTCTTATTCTGTATGCGCATATTAACCGCGCGGGGCTTTGCGGCGAGTTTAGCGATTATTGCAAGCTGATGCGTCTGGATGAGCATTCCTCCATGCAAGAAGCCGTTCGATACTTAAGGCAGGTAACGGATCAACTGTTTAAGGTGAAAAGTCCGGAAAATAAAGAAAATGCGGCCACCGTCATTGATAAAATTTGTCAGTATATCAATGAGCATTTAAACGAGGATTTGTCGCTTGTCCGGCTGGCCGAGATCAATTATTTCAATCCTTCTTACCTATCTCGATTTTTCAAGCTGGAATGCGGCGTCAATTTATCCGAATACATCGATAATTGCCGGGTTAGGAGAGCCAAGGAGCTGCTTAAGGAGGATGAGCTCAAGGTGCGCGAGGTCGCAGTTGAGGTAGGCTACGAAGCGGCACATTCCTTTACGAGGTTTTTCAAGAAAGCTACCGGCATGACGCCGCAGGAATATCGGGACGCTCTCACCCAGACTTGAGGAGCTAACCATGAAAAAACGAATAAAATTGAACATTGTTGCAGGACTAGGCTGCCTTACAGCCGTTCTCATACTATTGATCACATCCCATCATTCGATAACGAATCAGGAGGAATTAACAATGGAAGATTTACAGGTAAAACTGGCTAGCGCAGTAGGTAAAGTACCGCCGCAAGGAAATCCGCTAGTTTCGCATAAATTCGGGGCGGATCCTTACGCTCTCGTGTTTGATGGCCGCGTCTATCTTTATACGACGAATGACGTGCTCGAATACGGCGAGGACGGAAGCGTGAAGGATAATACGTACGGCAACATTAACAAGATTGGCATTATTTCCTCTGCGGATCTGGTGAACTGGACGGATCACGGGATCATCAACGTTGCAGGTTCTGAAGGCGCTGCCAAATGGGCCACGCAATCTTGGGCCCCTGCTATTGCCCATAAGGTCATTAATGGACAAGACAAGTTTTTCCTTTATTTTGCGAATAATGCGAGCGGAATTGGCGTGCTGGAAGGTGACAGCCCAATCGGCCCGTGGAAGGATCCCATCGGAAAAGCGCTGATCTTAAGATCAACTTCAGGCGTTGAGAAGGTTACCTGGTTATTCGATCCGGCCGTGCTCGTGGACGATGACGGCAAGGCGTATATTTACTTCGGCGGCGGTGTGCCGGAGGGCAAGGACGAAAGTCCGGATACGGCACGGGTGATGCAGCTTGGAGACGATATGATCAGCGTAGTAGGCGAAGCACAGGTTATCCCGGCCCCGTTTATGTTTGAGGATGCCGGCATTAACAAATATAACGGGACTTATTACTTTACGTACTGCTCGAACTTCTATAACGGCGACCGTCCGGAGGGCAGCCCTCCTGCAGGAGAGATCGCTTATATGACCAGCGACAGTCCGATGGGACCGTGGACGTACCGGGGAACGATTCTGAAAAATCCCGGACATTTCTTCGGAGTAGGCGGCAACAATCATCACGTCATCTTCGAGTTTAAGAATGCCTGGTATATTGCTTACCATGCTCAAACCTTGTCGAAAGCGATGGGAGTTCCGAAGGGTTACCGTTCTACGCATCTGAATGAGCTTAAGTTCCAGGATGCCGATCGGTCGATTCAGGAGATTACGGCGAATTACGAAGGCGCGGCTCAAGTGCAATTATTTAATCCTTATGAGTCCGTAGAGGCGGCAACGATAGGATGGAATGCGGGAATTGCCACGGAAGCTTCCTCGGATGGCAGCTTGACGGTAACCGATATTGACAGCGGCGATTGGATAGCGTTATCCAAGGTTGATTTCGGAAGCAATGGCGCTTCCAGTTTTGCGGCTTCGGTATCGGAAGTATCCGCAGCTGCAATCGTTGAGCTGCGGCTGGATGCGGCGGATGGCAAGCTGATCGGAACCTTGCCGGTTCGGGCAACGGGTGACCAAGCGACGGAATACCAAACGGAGGTAAGCGGTGCAGAAGGCGTACATGACTTATACCTCGTGTTCAAGGGACAGCCTGACAGCAAGCTGTTTAAGCTGCACAGCTGGCAGTTCGGCCAATAATAGGAGAGGATCGCGGCGACTCAAAGCCGCGGTCTTTTTTTGGAAAGGAAATTTTATGAGGTTGTTGGATGCATTTAACAGCAGTCAGTTAATTTGTACCTATAGCGGCTATAAGCCCGCCAACAGGCATAAGTGGGGACCTGGCGTACGTGATATTTATGCACTGCATTTTATAATCAGCGGGAAGGGAACGCTGGAGACGAATAATCGGCAGTATCCGTTATCGACAGGCGACAGCTTTATGATTTTTCCGAAAACGGAGATCTACTACTACCCTGATCCCGAGGATCCTTGGGAATATGTATGGATCGAGTTTAAAGGAGATGAGGCGGAGAGGCTGATAGCGATGACCGGGCTTGAGCCGGATAATCCTGTAGTTGCCGCATGCCCGGCTGATTTAAAACCCTACTTCCCTCAGGTCGTAGGCGCTGATACGAGGCACTTTGAAAAAATGAGAACGGAAGCTCAATTACGTCTGCTTCTTTCTTATTATGTGGAGTTCTATCCAAGAGAAGCTCAACCGATTGATTATGTCCAGCTGGCGAAGGAATATATCATGATTAATTATTGGCGGACAACCTTGACGGTATCGGATATTGTGAATGCGGTCAGCTTGGAGCGGAGCTATCTGTTTCGTTTGTTTAAGGAGGCTTCCGGAATGTCTGTTTCCGGCTATCTGACCGCATACCGGATGGAGAGAGCCCGTGAGCTGCTGATGTCGTCCGGTTTGTCTATCAAGTCGGTCGCCTGTTCGGTAGGATACAAAGACCAGCTTTATTTCTCAAAGGTATTTAAGAAAGCAACGTCATATACACCTTCCGAGTATATGACGCTGCATGGTCGGGACGAGAAGCATTAACGGAAGAGGACGCAGTGTCCGGATTCCCGGAAATAGCGTATCAGCTTCTCAATGGGCTCACGTCCGCAGTTCAGCTTTGCTCCGAGACAATCGATACACAAGAATTGCTGAGCCGTTCTGGAGACAAGCTTCATGTATATCGCTCTATCATCCGCCTGAAGAGAGGCCTGGCAGTTCATGCAAGTTTTGCTGCTCATTATTTAACCAGCTTGGCACGGACAATCAGGCAGTCATGCGCAGGCACTACGGGAGCGAATCTCTCTTTGAACACGCCAAGCTCCTTATGCTCCCAGCAATCATACAGAGATAAGGAGAAGCCGGAAGCATAAGGAAGACCAATATCCCAAAATTGCAGCGACAGCTCCCGCTGATTATCGCTTAGATTGAAGAAGCCGATAGCCACGTCGCCGTCCGTCAGTACTTTTACCAGCATAAAGACATCATCCGCATGGAACCATTGGGGCTCCGGCTTAATACGATAGGCTCCGCGGCTTTCGATATCCTGATTGATAGCGATCAGATCCGGGTTGAGCAAAATATTTTTGGTTTCCTGATTAGCCGTACGGATATCGCAGCCAATCATGAGCGGTGAACCCATTAAGCTCCATAATGAGAAATGAGTCTTGTATTCATGGTCGCTGCAGCCGCCTATTTTACTGCCGATAAACGAGTTATTGCTGCCCCCGTACATGCCGACAACCAGCATATCCAGATCATTATGGCAGAAGGATCCGGTATAACATTCCTTGTCCAGCTGTGATAGGGCCAGATTTTTGATCGAATCCCAGTGATCCTGAATATCGCCTGTTGACCGGTACATATGGGCACCTGACTCACGTATCCACTGGTAGACATTATCTTCGCCCCAGTTGCAGGCAGAGAAAAGAATGTCCCTTCCGCTGTTTTTAAGGGCAAGGCTCATTCGCTTGTACAGCAGCTCTCCCGAGATATGCCGGGGCTTGAAGCAATAATCGTACTTCAAATAATCGACGCCCCACTCAGCGAATAATTGGGCATCTTGAAATTCATGCTCAAAGCTGCCGGGAAAGCCTGCGCAGGTATGGGTGCCAACGCATGAATACATCCCGAATTTCAAGCCTTTCGAGTGGATATAATCGGCGAGTGCTTTCATCCCGCTTGGGAATTTGGCTGGATCAGCAACAAGATTTCCCTGCTGATCACGCTGCTTCAGGCTCCAGCAATCATCAATGACGATATATTCATAACCTGCCGCTTTGTATCCATCCGATTCGAATCGGTCGGCAACATCCCGGATCAACTGCTCATTGATGTCCCAGGTAAAAGTGTTCCATGAATTCCATCCCATAGCGGGAGTTATGCCAAGAGGCTTATCCAAAAGTTACACATTCCTTTCTTGTGCCCGCAGACAAGGGCTGGATTTGAAATTTGAATGATTCGTAAGTATTTAAACATAGGTTGCCTGCGGCAGCCTATAGCTTGACGTTGCTTCTATATGGACAATTGTTGTTTCTGCTGAGGCTATGTTTTGTCCCTATATGAATTGTGCCGGTTATCTATAACTTGACGGGTAATAGAGCCGAAATCCGGCAGGTTGCTGGAGCTGACGGGTAGAGCTAAACTTTCCTTGTTGTGTCAGTTACGATGTGACGGCTATATCCAATTAAGCAGGAGGAGACTATGTCCATTATGGATCAACTGCCTGAGCAGCTGCGGAAGCAGATAACAGGAGAATTGCTGTTTAGCGTAAAAACCGACCTGCTGTTCGACGGCCGCTTCGGAGAACAATGGCTGGCAGTGACGGACCAAGACATCAGGGTGTGGCAGAAAGATGGTTCGCCGGCTATTCAGTTTGCAGTAAGCGAATTGAAAGAAGCACGTGCTGTCGCAGCGGTAGGAGGTGGCATGCTGCTCGCGGATACCGTTGATTGTCCCGTTGTTATAGCGCGTTATACGGCAGCAATGACGCCGGTATTCAACTTCGCGGCAAAGCTGATCAGTGCGCTTGCGAAGAGAGAAGAACTGCCGGTATTATCGGAGCGAGATGTTCCTAAGCATTGCCCAACCTGCGGCAATCCGCTTCATGAAGGCACGAAGGTTTGCCAGCTGTGCATGAACAGCGGTAAAGCCGCTGCCCGGATGCTGCGCTACGCCAAGCCCTATAAAGGACATTTGGCAGCAGCGGCCTGCATGCTTATATTGACCACATTGGTTGAGTTGGTTCCGCCTTATTTGACAAAAGTCATTATCGACGATGTGCTTCAGGCCCAGAATAAGGGCTCTATATTATTATTTCTTATTCTAGGATTAGGCGTTACAACCTTGATGCTGTCCGTCATGCAGACTGTGCGAGGATACATCGGCGTATGGGTCGGCTCTAAGCTAATGGGGGATCTTCGCAAGGATATATACGGTTCTTTAATGCGTCTTTCCATCTCGTTCTTCGACCGCCGGCAAACCTCGCAGTTTATCGGGCGCGTGAACAGCGATTCGGAAGCGATGCGGCAGTTCATGACAGACGGGGTCGTCTTTGTGTGCGGAGAATCTTTGCGAATCGTCGCGATATTCGTTATTATGCTGAGCCTGGACTGGAAGCTGTCGCTATTTGCGCTGTTGCCCGTACCGGTCATGATCGCAGTGTCGATGACGATCTGGCCGAAGATTGGGCGCCGCTGGTACCAGCAATGGCGCTCCATCTTCCGCTTGAATACGCTTGTTGGCGATTCGTTGCAGGGTATCCGTGTCGTTAAAGCATTTGGCAGGGAACGGGAGGAGATGAGCCGTTATGCAAGTGCCAATGTCGAAGTGGTTCGGAACAATATCCGGATGGAGGGACTATGGCAGTTCATGTTCCCGGCTTTTAATTTTATTGCGGGAATAGGGACGCTGCTCATCTGGTTTAACGGCGGTAACAAGGTGCTTCATGAGAATATGCAGCTTGGGGTTCTAATGGCTCTTGTTGCTTATCTCGGCATGTTGTTTGGACCTTTGCAATGGGTCAGCCAAATGATTAACTGGGCAAGCAATGCCATGGCTGCCGCCCACCGGGTATTCGAAATAATGGATACGCCGTCGGAAGTTCCGGAAGCTAATCAGCCAGCAGCTCTTGGCACCATTCAAGGTCTGGTTCGATTCGATAACGTCACCTATGGCTATGAGAAGCATCATCCTGTACTGAAAGACATCAATCTCCTGGTGAGGCAGGGCGAGATGATTGGCCTAGTGGGGCATTCCGGAGCAGGCAAGTCGACCTTTATTAATCTGATCTGTCGGTTCTATGATACGGATGAAGGAGATATCTATATCGACGGTATCTCTATCCGGGAAATCAGCCAATCCGATTTGCGGAAGCAGATCGGCGTTGTGCTTCAGGAGACGTTCCTGTTCGACGGTTCCATAGCGGATAATATCGCATATTCGAAGCCGGATGCTTCGCCCGAGGAGATTATGCGGGCAGCCAAAATTGCAAATGCGCATGAGTTTATTGTCCGTCTGCCGGACGGCTACGACACGCGCGTAGGGGAACGAGGGCATAAACTTTCCGGCGGCGAGAAGCAGCGCGTGGCAATTGCAAGGGCCATTATCCATGATCCGCGCATTCTGATTCTGGATGAAGCGACAGCATCCGTTGATACGGAAACAGAACAGCAGATTCAGGAGGCGATCTCCCGGCTTATCCAAGGCCGGACGACATTCGCCATCGCCCACCGGCTGTCTACACTCCGCAATGCAGACCGGCTGGTCGTATTGGACCATGGCAAAATTGTTGAGGTCGGCACCCATGAAGAGCTTCTGGGCAAGGAAAAAGGGTTTTACCGCAAGCTTGTGGATGCGCAGAAAGAGCTGTCTCAGATTAAGGGGGTAGAAGGCTGATGGCAGACCTATACGATATCCGGATGTTTAAGCCGGAAGAGATCTACTTCAGCCGCGGCAAGGGCGGCGTTCTGCAAGGCGTGGTGGACGGTAAACCGTACGAAGAACTAGTTATCTACCGGACCTTTCCTTTCCGGTTTGCTTCCGAATATATTTCGGTAAGAACGACTGAGGGGAAAGAGCTAGGCATTATCCGCAATATTGCGGAATTGTCGGCTGAATGCGCCGCTGAACTGGAGAAGGAACTTCAATTCCGATATTTTCTGCCTAAAGTACAACATTTAACCAGCGTGAAGTTTAAGTCGGATTTGTGGATATGGGAAATCGAGACCCATCTCGGCGAAACGCGGCTGACGATGAGAAATCTGCACGAGCATCTTCAATTCCCGGGAGGCAACCGGATCGTTCTGACGGATATGAATGGCAAACGCTGCGAGATTGCCGATTGGCAAATTCTTGATGCCCACAGCAGGCGGCAGCTGGAAGATGTCCTTTAAATCTATTAATCAAAAAAGAGAGGGGAACTTCCAATGAGCAGTACTATTATAACGAACCCGATTATGTGGGCGGATGTACCGGATATTGATATGATTCGCGTAGGAGACACTTTTTACATGGTTAGCACCAGCATGCACTCCATGCCCGGCTGTCCGATTATGAAATCTCGCAATCTGAAGGATTGGGAGATTGTCAATTACGTATTTGACAGGATCGAAGATCATGCTGCCCACAATCTAGCGGACGGCAAAGGTATTTACGGAAAAGGCTCCTGGGCATCCAGCCTGCGCTATCATAACGGAACCTTCTATGTCTGCTTCTCCAGTAACGATATGCAGCAATTTTATATTTACCGGACCGAAGATGTTGAGAATGGAAAATGGGAACGCTCGGTGATCAAGGGGCTGCTGCATGATCCGGCACTCCTCTTCGACGAAGACCGCGTCTTTGTGTTCAGCGGCAATGGAGATATTTATATTACCGAACTAACAGCGGATGCAGCTTCCATTAAGCCTGACGGAATTCGTCAACTGCTGCTTGAAGGGGAGCGGGATGGCATTGGACTGCGTATTGAAGGCTGTCATGCTTATAAAATGAATGGTTATTACTATTTGTTCTTTATCGACTGGCCAAGAACCGGACATGGCCGACGCAGAGAGCTGTGCTATCGCTCCAAGGAGCTGCTTGGGCCTTATGAATATAAAGTCATCTTGGATGATGATCTCGGCTATCACAACAAGGGAGTTGCGCAAGGCGGAATCATCGACACACCGGCCGGTGAATGGTATGCCTTCTTATTCCAGGATCATGATGCGGTCGGACGGATTCCTTGCATCCTGCCTTTGACTTGGCAGGATGGCTGGCCGGTGATTGGCGACGGCGGCAAAGCGCCTGTAACATTTAAGACGAATTTACCGGAGTCGGTGTCTATGCCGCTCGTGATCAGCGATGAGTTTGATTATGAAGAGAACAAGCTGGCATTGAACTGGCAATGGAATCATAATGCGGACAATTCGCGCTGGTCGGTCACTGCCCGGCCGGGTTATTTACGATTGGAAACCGGCGATATCGTTGATCGTGTCGTATTGGCTCGCAACACGCTGACCCAGCGGACGGAAGGGCCGGCGTGCAGCGGAACAACGGTGCTTGATTTGTCCGCTATGAAAGACGGTGATTATGCCGGTCTTGTCGCACTGCAAAGCGGGTATGGCACAGTGGGCATACAAGCGGAGGACAATGGTGAGCGTTATGTCGTAATGGGGATAAACCGAGGCGACGGCGGAATGGAAGCCGTGGAAAAGCTTGAATATAACGGCAGCCGGATTTATGTGAGAATTGATTTTGATTTCCGCGAAAGCATTGATCTTGCCTATTTTTATTATTCGGAGGACGGGGCAGAGTGGAAAGCGATCGGACGCCCATTGCAGATGAAGTACACGCTGGACCATTTCATGGGCTACCGGATTGGCTTGTTCAATTATGCAACCAAGCAATCCGGGGGCTATGTTGATTTTGACTACTTCCGTTATACAAGAATGGTTTAACAAGGCTCGGGTAGTAAAATTTCAAAGGAAGAAGAGGTGCGATTAAGCATGGAGAGTACAGTTAATAAGCGGGATAAGCAATCGTTAGCCGATGCATTTCAAAATGATTTTTTGATTGGTGCGGCGGTTAATCATCGCACGATCGTCAGCCAGAGCGAGCTGTTGAATGAGCACTACAACAGCATAACCGCTGAGAATGAAATGAAGTTTGAGAGCCTTCATCCTATGGAACAGCTGTACACCTTCGAGCGAGCAGATAAGATTGCGGGCTTCGCCCGTGAGAATGGCATGAAGCTTAGAGGCCATACGCTGGTTTGGCATAATCAGACGCCAGACTGGGTGTTTGAGGACGGTCATGGAGGAATAGCCGGCCGCGAGCTGCTGCTTGCCCGGATGAAGTCACACATTGAGACGGTCGTGAATCGGTACAAGGATACGATCTACTGCTGGGATGTCGTAAACGAAGCCGTGACGGATGACGGCGAAGAAAGCTTGCGTCCTTCCAAATGGCTGCATGGCATCGGACAGGATTACATTGAGCAGGCATTCCGCTTTGCCCATGAAGCCGATCCAAATGCTCTTCTGTTTTACAATGATTACAATGAATGCAACCCTGGCAAAAGAGAAAAGATTTACTCCCTCGTGAAAGCGCTGCTTGAAAACGGAGCTCCTATTCACGGCATCGGTCTCCAGGCGCATTGGAATCTGTTTGATCCGTCTTTGGATCTGATCCGGGAAGCTATCGAACGTTATGCTTCGCTTGGCTTAAAGCTGCAAATTACCGAGATGGATGTGTCCATGTTTGCTTTTGACGATAGACGAACCGATCTTACGGCCCCTACGGCTGATATGATTCGGCTGCAGGAAGAAAGATACAAGCAATTTTTCGAACTGTTCCGCGAATATAAGGACGTACTGACCAGCGTAACCTTCTGGGGAGCGGCGGATGATTATACCTGGCTGGATCACTTTCCGGTCAGAGGAAGGAAAAACTGGCCTCTTCTCTTCGATACGGAGCAGCGTCCAAAAGAAGTGGTTAAGGAGATTATTGGACAATAGAAGGAAGCTTAGAGTAAAGCACGTTCCAAATGGAACGTGCTTTTTTTGGCTTCGTAAGCTTGCGGCACTTTCTATACCTTGGCAGGTGTTATACCAAAAGCCGACAGGTTGTTGCCTCTTTCTGTTAGCACTACACTTTTTAAAGAAGGCAGAAATAGGGGCGTTAAAAGGGAAAGGGGGGAAGAATCATGCTGGCCAAGCAGGCAGAACAGGCAGTAACAATCGGAGAAACACTGCTTAAGGCAACAGGCATAAAGCGGGTATTCGGGAAAGGGAATGCCGGAGTTACGGCTCTGTCAGATATCCAACTTGATATTCCGGCCGGTTCCATGGTCGCGTTGAAAGGACGTTCAGGCTCCGGCAAAACAACATTGCTTAATATTTTAAGCGCGCTTGATGAGCCCACTGAAGGGCAGGTTTTTTTTCAAGGGATAGAAATGACCGGCTTATCGGCCAAAGAGAGGAATGCCTTGCGCCGCAAGGAGATCGGATTGGTCTTTCAGTCGTTCGGGCTGATTCCGCTTATGTCCGCTTACGAGAATGTGGAGTTTGGGCTTCGGATAGCAGGCACGCAGGTGAAAGGGAACAAGGAAGCAGCCGAACGGGCTCTCGAACGGGTGGGCATGCGGGAGCGGATGAAGCATCGTCCGATGGAGTTGTCCGGTGGAGAGCAGCAGCGAGTGGCCATTGCGCGTGCCATTGCGCATGAACCTGCGCTTCTGATCGCAGACGAGCCCACTGCGGAATTAGACAGCCGAATGGGACTGCAGGTGATGCGGGTATTCAGGGATCTGGTTAACCGTTCCGGAATGACGATTCTGCTTACTACGCATGACCCGGGTATTATGGAGCTCGTCGATCATGTTATTGCATTGGAGGATGGAAAAATTGTATCCGAAACAACGAATCATGCGCCTCTTATCTAGCAGGGGAACAAAGCGGGCTGCTGTCTTTGCAATCATTGCATTAACACTGTCGGGCTGTTCTCTTCTTCCCCGCGAAGAAGCGGTACTGCAGCCACCGCTTATTCAGCCGGTTCAGGAAAAGCTTGATCTGGTGGAGGCAACTCGCGGCAGTATTCAAACCTCGCTGAAGGGTACGGCAACCTTTGTTTCCTCGAATGTGAAGACGCTGTCATTTACCGAATCGGGCGGACAGCTTAAATCCGTTAATGTCAAGCTTGGGCAAGAGGTGAAGGCCGGCGACCTGCTGGCTGAGCTGGAGACAGAGGATCTGGCGCTGCAGGTAAGGCTGCAAAAGCTGAGCGTAGAGCGGGTGCAGCTTCTGTATAGCGAAGCCGTGAGGGATGGAGCTTCCGGAACAGACAAACGGCTCAAGGAAATCGACCTTGAACGGGAACAAATATCGCTGCAGGCCATGCAAAGCAGGCTTAACAAGTCGCAGCTGTACTCCCCAATCTCGGGAACGGTGATCTACGTCGATTCCATTAAAACGGGGGACCGCGTAAATGCCTATCAAACCATCGTTACGGTGGCCGACCCCTCCAGCATGCAATTGACTTATGTGGCATCGGATGCCAAGGATGTGCTTGGCGTGGAGGCAGGAATGCCCGTCAGCCTGAAGTACAAGGGAAAGGACTATACGGGTAAAGTGCTGCAGTCTCCATCGAGCGCTCCGGTCAGCACGGATCAGGCAAAGCCGAACGGCAATGCCGTAACCATTGTTATGGGGATCGATCATGCGCCAGACGGCATTCAAATCGGACATAGCGCCGATATGACCATTGAACTTCAAAAACGCGAAAATGCCATCGTGCTGCCCCGTAAGGCGATCCGGTCTTACATGGGCCGATCCTATGTACAGGTTGCAGACGGCGAGCGGAAAAAAGAAGTGGATGTCGAGGTGGGTCTAACAACCCCAACCGAGGTGGAGATCGTTAAGGGGCTTGAGGAAGGACAGCAGGTCATTCTGAACAATTGACGGTATAACGAAGCCTTGATGACAGGGCGCAAGAATGAGGTGTACGCATGGCATTATGGACAATGATTCTCCGCAAGATGGCAAACAACAAATGGCTTCAGCTGAATTTATGGTTTGGTCTGACCGTATGCGTGGCTCTTTTCAGCTCAATGCCGCTTTATTCGAATGCCATTCTAGAGAGGACTCTGCAGAAGGAGCTTCAGCTGGTCCAAAGCAAGAATTCCGTATATCCCGGTTACGTGAGGGTCAGCACATCGGTTTCTTCGACCAAGATGGATCAGAAAACGGCTCAGGCAATTGGACGCGCGGACCGGTACATTCAATCGATTCCAGAGCGGATGGGATTGGAGGCGCTGTCCTTTTATCAGCAGCGCTTCACCCAAAAGATGAAGGTGTACGGGGCGGATGCATCAGAGCAGGAGAAGAAGACGCAAAAGACAACGGGAGGCTTCAAATCGTTGTCCGATATGGAAAAGAGAGTGCGTCTGATTGACGGCCGAATGCCGGTTGACCGCACGGACGGCTTGTTTGAAGCGGTGGTTACGCAAAAGTTTCTGAATTCCGTTAAACGCGATTTAGGGGAGGAACTTCTGGCGGAGACGGCGGATAAGCATTTGTTCCGGGTCATTCCGGTGGGGATTATCGATACCGATCCTGCAGCAGATCCATATTTGCCTTTTCTGGCGACGGATGAGCCTGACGGATTTATCATTCCCTTCCAGCAATTCGAGCGCGAATTTATTGCGAAGGACGGCAAGGTAAGAGTATCCGACCTGGAATGGCGTTATGCACTGGACTACAAGCAGATGAGCATTGATAAGATCGAGGCATTTACCGAAGCCAATCGGGCGATTCGAAGTTATTTCCGCGGACGGCTTGGTTCCGCAGAGATTAATATTCCCGCGAATGAGACGATAGCCTCCTATCAAGGCAAGCAAGATAAACTTGATGTGATGATGCTGTCTTTGTATTCTCCGGTGATGCTCATGCTTGGTTTCTATCTGTATATGGCGGCAAATCTCGTCATTGAAAGGCAAAAAACGGAAATATCAGTTCTTCGAAGCCGAGGAGCCAGCCGGCTCCAGATTATGACGGCTTATACGCTGGAAAGCTTGGTGCTTGGAATTAGCGCACTCGCCGTGGGTCCTTTTCTTGGCGTTACCTTCACGAAAGTATTGGGGGCCGCGAGCGGATTTCTTGAATTTGTGCAGCGCTCTGCTCTTGAGGTCAGCTTGACAAGCAATGCGTACAAGATTGCGGCCGCGGCTGTAGGCGGAGCGATCGTACTTATCCTGATCCCGGCGTTTCTCGCAACGCGGGTATCGATCGTCAGCCATAAGCAGCAGGCGGCAAGACTGACCAGGATCTCCTTCTGGCACAAGACAGGCATCGATGTTTTGCTTGCCGGCCTGGCTCTGTATCTGCTCTACAATTTCAATAACCGGCAGGAGGATTTGAAGCGTCTGGCCCTGAATTCGGATGACCTGCAGGTGGATCCGCTGCTGTTTTTAATGCCCGCGCTATTTGCGCTGGGAGCCGGACTGCTGGTGCTAAGAATTTATCCATGGTTTATTCGGCTTGTTTATTGGGTCGGGCGCAAGTGGTGGCCGCCGGCGCTGTACAACACGCTTATACAAATCAGCCGTTCTTCAGGCCAGTATTTGACGATCAAAGTATTTCTGATTTTGACGGTATCTACCGGTTTGTTCAGTGCCAATGCGGCCCGGACCATCAACGATAACATGGAAAGCAAAATCCAATATAACATTGGCGCAGATATGACCTTGACCACGCGATGGGAAAGCGACGCTCCTCCGCCAAGCCTGCAGGGGGCCGAGCTTCAGAATCAGATGGGAGACAATTCCGGCGAGAAGCGGGTGCAATATACGGAACCGCCATTCCAGCCTTTTCAAGAGCTCAGCGGTGTTGAAGCATCAGCCAAGGTGTTCCGGAAGGAAGGGGCCAGATTCAGCGCAGGCAGCGCGAAAAAAACAAACGGCGCAGCCACGCTGGTTGGTATCGATACGAAGGATTTCGGTCAAACCGCCTGGATGAAGGACGGTCTTCTCGATTATCCGATCAACAGCTATCTGAATCTTATGGCGACCAATCCGAAGGCCGTTCTCATCTCGCGGTCGCTTGCTGACGCTGCAAAGGTAAAGCCAGGAGATCCGATAACCATTTATTGGGACGGACTGGATGAGGCTTTGTTCACCGTCTACGGCATTATTGATTATTGGCCGGGCTGGAATCCGCTGCCTGCTGCTGCCGATGGTGAAGAAAAACCAACGAAGCCAAATCTGATCGTCGGCCATTTAAGCACGATTCAGAACCGGCTGGCTGTTGAGCCTTATGAAGTGTGGCTGAAGCTGAAGGACGGCGTTTCCAGCCAGTCCGTCTATGATCAATTGACCGCAGCCAAAATCAATGTGACCGGTCTGCATGACGCGAAGCAGGAGCTG
Source organism: Paenibacillus glycanilyticus (assembly GCF_051200795.1). Classification (NCBI taxonomy): domain Bacteria; kingdom Bacillati; phylum Bacillota; class Bacilli; order Caryophanales; family Paenibacillaceae; genus Paenibacillus; species Paenibacillus glycanilyticus. Next base: position 4,585,716 of record NZ_CP195155.1, on the reverse strand, counting down.
ATTACTTCCAAGAATGATCCGTTCCGCCTGGCCATCAATGGAGTCATGACGCTGGGCTTTGTCATATCCATGCTGATCAGCTTTTTTGGCTTCCTGTTGTTCTGGGTGCTCGCCTTATCCGGCCGAACACTGCAATACGGGGTTTTGCGGGCAATGGGGATTCCATTCCCGCAAATTATCGGCATGCTGCTCAGCGAACAGCTCCTTACCTCCGGCGCGGCCGTCATTATCGGCGTGTTAATCGGCAATATGACCAGCGAGCTGTTCGTCCCTCTTTTCGAAATGTCATTTGCAACGGCCGAGCAGGTTCCGCCATTCGAAATCGTCTATAAGCTCAGCGATTATTTGCAGCTTTACAGTATCGTAGGCCTTACTCTCACGATCGGACTGCTTATACTTGGCTACCGGCTGTCCCGGACGCGGATTGCTCAGGCGCTGAAGCTGGGGGAGGAATAAACCATGATCAGATGCGAGGAGCTCGTCAAAATCTACAAAACCGCCGATCTCGAGGTGGTTGCTTTGCAAGGATTGGATATGCAGGTCGAAGACGGTGAGCTGATGGCAATCATCGGCAATTCCGGGAGCGGGAAGTCGACCCTGCTGAATATGCTGGGCGGTCTGGATAAGCCTTCTGCAGGCAGGCTGTTCGTAGACGGCAAGGATTTGCTGGCGTTCGGCGAAAAGGAGCTTGTGAAGTATAAACGAGAGACAGTTGGTTTTGTATGGCAGAACAATGCCCGCAACCTCATTCCTTATCTGACGGCTCTTGAAAACGTAGAGCTGCCCATTCTCCTGAAGGGGAGGCGGCGCAGAGCCCGTGCAATCGAGCTGTTGGAAGCGGTTGGACTTGGCCATCGCTTGAAAAACAAGCTCAGCGAGCTATCCGGGGGCGAGCAGCAGCGGGTGGCGATTGCCATCGCCTTAGCCAATGAGCCCAGGCTGCTTCTCGCGGACGAACCAACCGGCTCGCTCGACACAAAGACCTCTGAGCAGGTGCTGGATCTGTTCCGGAACCTCAATCAGACGCTTGGCATTACCGTCGTGATCGTCACGCATGACCCGCTGCTGGCCCGCAAGGTCGACAGGGTCGTGCAGATCCGGGACGGCAAAACCTCTGCGGAGATGATCCGCAGAGAATCGTATGCCGATGAGCTGGCACGGCTGGATGCCGAGCATTTGCAGGCCGAGCAGAAAAGCCATATCGAATATGCGGTTCTCGATAAGGCAGGACGTCTCCAGATTCCCGCAGGCTATTTGGATGCCGAGGGCTTCAAGGACAGCAACAAGGTGCGAGTTGAGATGGAGGAAGGGCGCATCATCCTTTATCCGCAGGAAATGATGCCATGATCCGCTCGTAAGGGCGGTTAATGGAATATACAAGAAAAGCGAAAGGTGAGGTGTATTAATGAAGAAACAAGGTTTGAAACGCTCTCTTTCAGGCGTGCTTGCCATTGCTGTGATGCTGGCTTCCTTGTCCTTGAGCATGCTGCCGAAGCAGGCGGAAGCGGCAGCAAGTACGGTGAAATTGACAACGGATTTTGAAGACGGCACGGTCCAAGGCTGGCATGGACGCGGAGGCAATGAAGTGCTGTCTGCCTCGGGAGTCGCTGCTCACACCGGGTCCTACAGTCTTCAGGTAACGGGCAGATCGCAAGGCTGGAATGGCCCGCAGCTCGATGTAACCTCCATGATGACGGAAGGGAAAACCTATGCACTTGCCGCGTGGGTCAAGCTTCCGGCAGGAACAGCTGCCTCATCGGTATCGATGACGGTTCAGCGTACGACGGACGGAACTACGAATTATGAAGGGGTTACCTCCGGGAATGTTACAGGAGACGGTTGGGTAAAGTTTAGCGGCCAATATCAATTGAAGCAGCCGATACAAAGCCTCTCCGTTTATTTTGAAGCATCCTCTAACCCGACACTGGATTTTTATGTAGACGATTTTTCGATCGAACAGCTTCCAGAACCGGAACCTATCGTTATCCAGCAGGATATTCCCTCCTTGAAGGATGTATTTGCCGATGATTTCAAGCTGGGAACGGCCGTATTGGTTAATGAAATCGAAGATCCGAACAGTCCGGATGCTCAATTGGTTAAAAAGCATTTCAACAGCTTAACTGCCGGCAATGAGCTGAAGTGGGATGCTACGGAGCCGCAGGAGGGGCAGTTCAACTTCACGCGCTCGGACAAAATTGTTGATTTTGCGGTGGAGAACGGTATTGCCATGCGCGGTCACACGCTGATCTGGCATTCTCAGACACCAAGCTGGGTGTTCTACGATGAGAATGGAAACCTGGCAAGCAAAGAGCTGCTGTTTGCCAGGATGAAGCGTCATATCGACGCTGTCGTTGGCCGTTACAAGGGCAAGATCTACGCATGGGATGTTGTGAACGAAGTGCTTGAGCCGGGCGATAAACAGCCGGGCGGTCTCCGCAACAGCTTATGGTATAAGATCGCGGGAGAAGAATTTATCGAGAAGGCATTCGAATACGCGCATGAAGCGGACCCAAATGCGAAGCTGTTTATCAATGACTATAATACGAATATGCCGGAGAAGCGGCAGGATTTGCATGACTTAATCAAACGTCTGAAGGATAAAGGCATTCCGGTTGACGGCGTTGGCCATCAGACGCATATCGGCATTGAGTATCCGCAGGTTCAAGAGCTTGATGACATGATACAGGCGTTCACGGATTTGAATATTGAGCAGCAGATAACAGAACTGGATATGAGCGTCTATACCAATGACAATGATGCTTACGAGACATTCCCATTGGAGCTTCAAGTAAAACAAGCGAAGCGGTATAAGGAAATTTTCGATGTATTCAGGAAGCACGCAGATCAGCTGACCGCCGTTATTTTCTGGGGCAAGGACGATTTAAATACGTGGCTGCGCACCTTCCCGGTCGACCGCAATAACTGGCCGCTGCTGTTCGACGAACGGCTTCAAGCGAAATATGCCTATTGGGCACTGGTAGATCCAAGCAGGCTTCCGGTAGACATTCAGAATGCATCGGCGGCAAATGCCGTTGCGGAAATTGACGGCAAGCTGGAGGATGCCTGGAACAGGTCGCCTTACGTCTCCGTTAAGAGCGAAGGAACGGCTGTCGCCAAGTTCAAGTCGCTGTGGGATTCACGCTACCTTTATCTTACGGTTGACGTGACGGATCCAAGCACGAACGGAAATGATGCGGTAGAAGTATTCATCGACGGCAATAACGGTAAAACAACCTCTTACGAAGTGGATGACAAGAAATATACGTTCCGCCGGAGCGGAGCAAATCCGGGTAAGCCTGCTGATTACAAAGCCGTTAAGCTAGCCGACGGTTACCGGATTGAAGCGGCTATTCCGGTTAATGGCCTGTCGCTGAATAACAAGCTAGGATTTGATGTACGCATTGTCGATAAGGCGGGCAGTACAGTAACAAAAACCTCCTGGAACGACAGAACGGGGTCGCAAGATGCCGATACGTCCAAATATGGGGTTTTAACCTTAATAGAAGGTCCGCAATATACGGAAGCTCCAATGGGATCGACCGTTGTTGACGGCAATATAGATTCCCTCTGGAGCAAGGCAAACGTCATTACGACAGACCGCTGGGTGCAGGGAACAAACGGGGCTACAGCAAAGGTTAGAACGCTCTGGGATGAAGGGCATTTATATGTACTTGCGGAAGTGACGGATGCATTGTTATCCAAGAAAAGTCCTAATGTGTGGGAGCAGGACTCGGTAGAAATATTCGTTGATCAGAACCAAGCTGCAACTGCGAGCTATCAAGCGGATGATGGGCAATACCGGATTAACTTCGACAACGAGCAAAGCGTGAATCCCGGCTCTTTAAGCGGAAATCTGGTATCTGCGGTAAAACGCACCGCTGATGGTTATCTGGTAGAAGCCTCCATTAAATGGAATGGCACGCCTCCGGCAGCCGGGGACATCATTGGCTATGATGTTCAGGTGAACAACGATGAAGACGGCGATGGGGATCGTGACAGCGTGGCGATTTGGAATGACCGTACAGGGCTGTCCTACACGAACACTTCCGGCTTTGGCCTATTGAAGTTGTCGGAAACAAAGTAAACGAGCGCAGCACCAAAAAAGCTTTCCGTTAACCCGGAAAGCTTTTTGTTCTGGCTTCAATGAGACCTATGGGAAAAACCGGTCAAAGTCCGGGACTTAAGGATAAGTCCAAAGACATGACCGGTTTCTTATCGTTTGCAAGCGCTTACCGAAATAAAGATTCCTATAAACTCATTAGGCATAGATCGTGCTTTGTTTGCGGTACTCATTAGCGCTTGCTCCCGTGTATTCCTTGAATTTCTTATAGAACCAGTCAATTTCCGTGTAGCCTACTTCATTGGCAATCTCGTAGATTCTCATATCCGTTTTCTCCAGAAGGAGCTTTGACTTCTCCATTCGCTGCTGAAGAAGATATTCGTTAAACGACATGTTTTCCTGGTCTTTGAATTTCTGGCCAAGATAGGCACAGTTGAAATGCAGCATGTTCGAGATTTTTTTCAAAGTAATATTCTCATGCATATGCTCCTGGACGTATTGCTTGACGAGATCAATGATGGATGGATTCCGGCTTCTTTTATTCTCGTAACTTAAGGTTAACCGTTTGGAGTGAACGGATTGAAGGTCAAGCTCTTTCTTTACCTTGCACAGGCTGGCAGCCAGATCTTCCGGCTGTACGGGATCCGCTATGTAATCGCTTACTTGAAAGGCCATTGCTTTTCTTAGCAGCTGGAAATCATGACTGCCTCCCAAAAGAATAATAGAGACACGGCTAAGCTCGCGGATTTGTTCGCAGAGCTGCATTCCCGCAGCCTGTGAAGGTTTAAGATCTATAAGAATGAGGTCGAACATCCGAGTGCCAAGAAGAGCTTGAGCGTCAGAGAGAGAATCCGCATAGGCATGAAGCTGGAAGCCATGCTGCTCCCATGGAAGCAGCAGTCTGGTTTCCTCTCTCGAAATCTTGTCGGGCTGAACAAGTAATGCTTTATACATAAAGCTGAACCTCGCTTTCCGTAGGATTGTCTCTGACGGATTATGGTTTTTATTATTGTTCATGACCCCAGCAGGTGACAATGTGCATTTCTTTATCCATCATCCATTTGTTTACCTCTTCGCAACAAAGCATCCCGGGAGCCCGCATTATTCCTCGAAACCTATAAATTGACAGGTCATTGACCTATCTGCTGGCGGGTTGTTGACCGGAAATGTAAGCGCTACACTTTTTCCTGTAAACCAATTTAGGGGGGACCAATGTGAGAGTAAGAAAGACGATTATGATGCTTTCGACTTTGATGTTAGCGGCTTCATTAACGGCATGCAGCGGGGGAAGCGGCGGCAATGGCGGCAAAGGCAATGCAAGCGGAAACGGCAATAATGCCGATGCGACAGCAAGCAATAATGCCACAGCCTCCAATAATGCCTCAGCGTCGAATAATACCGGCAGCGTGGAAGAGGATACTTCGTCTCCGGAGATGGATTTCGACATGGGGGGCAGAACGATCAAGGTCGTCTCCTGGTGGGATATGACCATCGGAGAGGACAATCCGGACAATATCCAGCGCAAGAAGAACCTGGAGGAGCTTGAGAAAAAGCATAACTTCAAGATGGAATTCGTAGCGGTTGATTACGGCGAATACCAGCAAAAAGTTGTCGCATCGCTCCTTGCCGGTGAACCGCTAGGCGATATTGTGAGACTGGGCAAAAACTACACCATTCCTTCCCTGGTTCAGCAAGATCTGTTATGGCCGGTTGACGAATACACGAAAAACACAAAGGTGTTTAATCCAAAGGCTACCGAATTCATGTCGTACAACGGCCGAGGCTACGCCTTCTCCGAGGGGCAAGGCAATCTGATTACCGGCATTTTCTATAACCGTACCCTCCTTAACAAGCTTGGTATTAAGTCTCCTCAGGATTACGTGAACGAGGACAATTGGAACTGGGATACCTTTACTCAAGTAGCGAAAGACGCGAACAAGGATACGAATAATGACGGCAAGCTGGATACATGGGGACTTGCTTCTGCCGGATTTATGGATCCTGCTCTCGTCTCCAATGAAACAAGCCTGACGAGTGGCGATAAGCAAAATTTGGATGATCCAAAAACCGTTGAAGTCTTTAACTTCCTGTCCAAGCTGGCAACCGAGAAAGTGGCTCGCCCAACCGAAGGCGGGGACTGGACGGAACCGGGGCAATTTTTCCGTCAAGGCAATACGCTTATGTATGCCGGAGCTATGTATGAGATCGGCGGCTTGAAAACGGATATGAAAGACTACGATATCGGTTTTGTACCATTCCCGAAAGGGCCAAGCGCTACCGCGTACCACTCGGCCGAGGGAGCATTCCAGGCTTTGACCATTCCGAAGAGCGTCGAGAATCCGGATCAGCTGGTATACATCTGGGAGAAAATCAACGATATCGATTCCATCTACGATTACGCGGATCAAGCGTCGCTTGAGAGCAACTTCACGGATGAGAAGGATATCCAGAACGCGCGCGACGCAGGCGCAGGCATGCTGGTGCTTGACAGCGCAACGTTCCCGAAATTCCCTTACTATGAAATGATCGGCGAACTGACTTCAGGAAACTCGGTGTCAACCGTGATCGACAAGTATAAAGCGCAGGCTCAAGCTGCCATTGATGAGGTTTACAAAAAGTAACGTTAAAAGCTAATGCCAACAGTCCCCATTAGAATCCTCACAATGGGGACTGTTGCTAAAGCGTAATCTCTTGCCGCAGGAGGGGAGAAAAGTTGAGCAACAAAAAGCGCTACGGAATTGCCATACTGGTTCTACTTGTATTTTTTTTGTCCATATGGGCGTTCTACCCTTCGGGTCAGCCGCATAACGGACGCGCTCAGGCAATGGGCGGATTTCAGGCGGTTACGGATTCCGATAAAGGCGGCTATAACGAGTATTTGAAAAGCTATTCTGCCGATGACAGACCGTCTCAAGTAATCCGCGTAGAAGGCGAAAGCTTTGCCGCTACCGTTGGAGAAGGCTTTGAGGTGGCTGATCAACCCGAGGGTCTGAGCGGGAAAGCCGTTATGACGCCGGATGCCGGCTCGATAAGCTGGAACGTTCCTGTCGAGCAAGCCGGGCTCTACAATATCCGGATTCATTACTACCCGATGGAGGGGAAAAGCTCCGCCATTGAACGCAAGCTCACGATTAATGACGAGCAGCCGTTTTCAGGAGCTGAAGATCTGTTGTTTGACCGGCTTTGGGGTAACCGTGATGCCGGGATTCAGAGAGACGACCGGGGAAATGATCTCCGTCCAAGGCAAATCGAGCAGCCGGCTTGGCAGCTCAAATCATTTATGGACAGCGAAGGCTATTATGCGGAACCCTATTTGTTCCACTTCGACAAAGGTGTGCAGAAGCTTACGCTGACGGCTTCCCGGGAGCCGATGGCCATCGACTATATCGAGCTGTATCAGGATCAGGCCGTCAAGTCCTACGCGGATATAAAAAAGGATTATGAAGCGGAGGGCTTAAAGCCCGCGAAGGATCAATATATGATGATTCAGGCAGAGGACGCGGTGCTAAAATCGTCTCCGACGCTATATCCCTTGTCAGACAAATCAAGTCCTTCCGTTATTCCGTATGATGTGTCGAAAATCAGAGTTAACGCAATCGGCGGCGTGAACTGGAAGCTGCCGGGGCAGTGGCTGGAGTGGGATGTGGATGTACAAGAGGATGGATTGTATCAGATCGCATTAAAAAGAAAGCAGGATCAGCTTCGCGGTGTATACAGCACACGCAGTCTGATGATTGACGGGGAATATCCGTTTAAAGAAATGAAGCAGATTCCGTTTAATTTCGATATGGACTGGAAGATGGATGTCATGGGCGGCGATGAGCCCTATTTGTTCCATTTGACCAAAGGCAAGCATAAGCTCCGTCTGTCCGTATCCCTGGGCGAGATCGCTCCGCTGCTCCAGACGATTGAATCAAGCGTCCTGCAGCTTAATGAGATATACAGAAAGATTCTGATCATTACCTCCAACTCGCCAGATCCTTACCGCGATTATCAGCTGGAGAAGCGGATTCCGGAGATGACGGAGGTGTTCAAGACACAGGCAGCTACCATCAAAAGCGTAGCCGATTATCTCGAACAATCGACAGGCGAGCAAAGCGATAAAGTAGCGGTTCTCCATACGATGGTCAATCAGCTTGAAGAGATGGCTGCCAAACCTGAAACGGTTGCTAAACGGCTGGCCGCTTTCAAGATTAACGTCGGCGGGCTTGGTACTTGGATATTAAACGTAAGAGTACAGCCGCTTACGCTGGACTATTTAGTTGTATCATCTCCGGAAGCCAAGCTTCCGCGGGCAAGCGCGACCTTCTTCCAAAAGGTTAAGCATGAGCTCGGAGGACTGGTTGCTTCTTACACGGAGGATTACGACAGCATTGGCAATACCAAGCAAAGCGGCAAGTCGATCACGGTATGGATTACGACCGGCCGGGACCAGGCCCAAGTATTAAAGAGCATGATCGATGAGAGCTTCACGCCGGAGTCGAATATATCCGTGAAGCTGAGGCTTGTTCCGGCCAATATTCTGCTTCCCGCAACGCTGGCCGATGAGGGACCGGATGTGGCCATGCAGATTGGGGAAGATGTACCGGTCAACTATGCGATGAGGAAAGCGGCGGCGGATTTGTCCGTATTCCCCGACTTCAAGGAAGTTGCTTCCAGATTCAATGAAAGCGCTTTGGTTCCTTATGAATTCAGCAAAGGTACCTATGCCTTGCCGGAGCAGCAGACCTTCCCGATGCTGTTCTACCGGAAAGACGTGCTTGCAGAGCTAGGCTTAACACCGCCTAAAACCTGGCAGGAAGTATACAATATGATCTCCGTGCTGCAGAAGCATAATATGGAATTCTGGCTTCCAATCGATGACGTAAAGAATAATGCGAATCTGACACCGAACGCAACCTTTTCGATGATGCTCTATCAGAATAACGGCAAGTTCTATAGGGATGATGACAAGAAGAGTGCGCTCGATTCGGACATTTCCATGGAAGTTTTTAAGAAATGGACGCAGTTCTATACCAACTATAAGTTTCCGCTGATCGCGGATTTCCCGAACCGGTTCCGTACCGGCGAGATGCCGATTGGGATCGCGGATTATACGACTTACAACAATTTGGCGGTAATGGCGCCCGAGATTAAGGGGCTCTGGGATTTCACGATGGTACCGGGGACGGAAATGCCTGACGGCACGGTAAATCATGAAGTGGCCAGCCATACAACCGCAGTGATGATGCTGGAGAATGCCAAGGATAAGGATGCGTCTTGGGAGTTCATGAAATGGTGGACCAGCAAGGAAACGCAAATTGCTTATGGCCGCGAGATGGAAGGATTGCTCGGGGAGGCAGCTCGTTATCCGACTGCCAATATAGAAGCGCTTGAGGAGCTGCCTTGGCCGGTGAAGGATTATCAGAATCTTGAAAGCCAGTGGCAATGGGTAGAGGGGATTCCTCAGGTTCCGGGCGGATATTTCACAGGACGCCATCTGGACAATGCCTTCCGCAAAGTCGTCAACGGCAATGAGAATCCACGCGAGGCATTATCGGATTATCTCTTGTATATCAATGACGAAATCGCGATTAAGAGAAAAGAATTTAAATTACCGAACTAGCTTGGGGGTGAAATCAATGCCTGATCAATCCGTATCCGTTCCTGTGCCTGCGCCCAATCTCGTCCAGCAGCCGGTTAAGGTATCCAGATGGACGCAATTGTTCAAAGAGATTAAGAGAAACAAGCACTATTATATCCTGATGAGCCCGTACATGATTATTTTCACCCTGTTTACGATCATTCCTGTTTTATTCTCGATCTGTCTTAGCTTCTTCTATTTCAATATGCTCGAATTTCCAAGGTTCGTTGGTTGGGATAATTATTCCAGGCTGTTCTTGAATGACGATGTCTTTATGGTTGCCTTGCGCAATACATTCATGTTCGCCGTTATTACAGGACCAATCAGCTATTTCGCCTGCTTTCTGTTTGCGTGGATAATCAATGAGCTGTCTCCGAAGATCCGGGCTGTTATGACCTTGATTTTTTACGCGCCATCCATCTCGGGAAATGTCTATTTCATATGGCTGATCGTATTTTCTGGAGACCGGTATGGTTATTTGAACGGTTTCCTGATCAAATTCGGATTTATTCTGGAACCGATTCAATGGCTTACGAATGAGAAATATATTCTGACCATCGTCATTATCGTTCAGTTATGGCTAAGCCTTGGTACCAGCTTCCTTGCTTTTATCGCGGGGCTTCAGACCATTGACCGGTCTCTGATAGAAGCTGGTACGGTAGATGGAATCCGTAACCGGTGGCAGGAGCTATGGTTCATTACGCTTCCATCCATGAGACCGCAGCTGTTATTCGGCGCAGTTCTTCAAATTACGGCTTCGTTCGCCGTTGCGGATGTTTCCATTGCCTTGGCGGGCTTTCCGAGCGTTAACTACGCAGCGCATACGATCGTCACGCATTTGATGGATTATGGCACGATCCGTTTTGAAATGGGCTATGCATCGGCCATTGCAACCGTTCTCTTCCTGATCATGGTGGGTGCCAACAAGCTGACCCAGAAGCTGCTTAGAAAGGTCGGTGAGTAACGTTGAACAGTTGGACAGCGGTTTTCCGAATGCAAAGAAAGCTTAACCGCTCCTTTACCGTCAGCTTTTTATTATTTCTGCTCCTTGCCGTATTTGGCCTGTTTATGGCCATACCGCTTGTATATGCGATTAACAACGCATTCAAACCGCTAGATGAGCTGTTTATATTCCCGCCGAGGATTATGGTTAATAATCCTACGCTGGATAACTTTTTCGACTTGTTTGCGTTAATGGGCAATTCCTGGGTTCCGCTGTCGCGCTATATTGCGAATACGCTCGTTATTACGCTTGTAGGAACGTTTGGGCATATCCTGCTCGCGTCGGCGGCAGCCTATCCGCTTGCCAAGCACAAATTCCCGGGTTCCCAGATTATTTTCTCGACGGTCGTTCTGTCCTTGATGTTTTCCGGTACGGTTACGGCCATCCCGAACTATATGATGATGTCATGGCTAGGCTGGATTAATACTCATTTATCGATCATTATTCCATCCCTTGCGTTCCCGCTCGGACTATTCCTGATGAAGCAGTTTATGGAACAGATCCCGGACGCGCTCGTGGAAGCCGCCAAGATTGACGGAGCCAGCGAGTACCGGATCTATTGGCAAATCGTTATGCCGAATGTAAAGCCGGCCTGGCTTACCCTTATGATTCTGCAATTTCCTATGCTGTGGGGCTCTGACGGAGGCAACTTCATATACAGTGAGAACCTGAAGACCCTTCATTATGCATTAGGCCAAATCGCGCTTGGAGGTATTGCCAGGGCAGGCGTTGGCGCGGCAGTTGCGCTTATTTTGATGGTCGTTCCAATTACGCTCTTCATCCTATCCCAGAGCAGTGTCATCCAGACGATGGCAACTTCAGGGATGAAAGAGTAGAAGGGGGGCGAAGCATGATGCGAATACAGAACAAATTGTACCTCCTCCTTGCCTTAACCTTGTTATTAGGCATAGGCACGGGAGGCACTAAGGTGCGGGCTGCGGATGGCGCAGAATCCTATAACTATTCTTACTGGGGATTAACGACCGCGGCTCCGGCAGCTTATCAGGCTAACGTATTGTGGAACGGGGAAAGCATGGGGGCAGGTGCTTTCAAAGATCCAAGCGATTTTCAGGTGACCGCGGATAAACAAATCTATGTTTTGGATTCAGGCAATAACCGGGTCGTTGTGCTGGATGACAAGTTTCATCTCGTAAGGACGATCAGCTCGTTTGTCCGCGACGGGAAAGAGGAGACCTTCAATAACCCTCAAGGGTTGTTCGTTACCGAAGGCAAAGAGCTTGTTATAGCGGACACCGGCAATAAACGGATCATTCAACTGGATCAGAACAACAATCTGGTAAAAGTTATTGAGGCTCCCAAATCGGATATGCTGTCCGAGAAATTCGATTTTCAGCCGGTACGGGTTGTTGTCGACAAGGCGCAGCGGATATACGTCATGTCCACCGGCGTTTATGACGGCTTTATGGAATTTAGTCCGGACGGCACGTTTACCTCGTTTGTCGGCGCGAACAGGGTCTCCTTTAATCCAACGGATTACTTATGGAAGATGCTGTCGACCAAAGCGCAGCGAAGCCAAATGGTTATGTTTACGCCGACGGAGTTCACAAATCTGGACATTGACAGGGAAGGTTTTATTTATGCAACGAACGGGCAGGACAGCGGGAATGTCAAAAAGCTGAATGCCCAAGGCAATGATATATTGCGGCGAGAAGGCTACTTTGCTCCCGAGGGCGATATCCGCTACATGAGCGCAACCGGACCGTCCCGACTGATCGATATAGATGTTGGCGACAGCGAGATTTATTCCATCCTTGACGGCAAAAGGGGCAGAATTTTCACTTATGACGGAGATGGCCATTTGCTGTATGTTTTTGGCGGGCTTGGCAATCAAATGGGACAATTCAATACGCCGGTAGCCATTGAGCGGCTTGGCGATGAATTCCTCGTACTTGATAAAGCACTTGGCGAGATAACCGTCTTCCAGACAACCGAATACGGCCGCACGCTGAATGAGGCTGTCAGAGCTTATTACAATGGCGACGAGGACAAAGCCTTTACGTTGTATCAAAAGACAATCAGTATGAACGCCAATCTGGAATTTGCTTATGCGGGGATCGGCAAAGCACTGCTTCGTCAAGGCGATTATCATGAAGCCATGAAATATTTCAAGAAGAGCATGGACCAAAAAGGGTATTCCAAGGCATTCCTGCTCTATCGGAAAGAAGTGCTTCGCGAATACTTCCCGGGCATTATGACAGGTATTCTCTTGCTTCTTGTCTGCTGGTTTGGAATAAGCAAATACCGGAAATGGAAAGGAGGGAAAAAGGTTGCCTTTATTAAGCAGAGAGCTGTATAAATATCCGTTATATCTGATTTTGCATCCCTTCAACGGCTTCTGGGAATTGAAATACGAACGCAGCCGGAAGCTGAACCTGATCATTTCCTTTGCCATATTGTTCCTGCTGATTGTCATGAAGATTATGCAGACGCAGTACAGCGGATTTCTTGTCAACATTGTTTATCCGGACAGTATAAACAGCCTGATGGAGAGCTTGTACGTGATCGTACCCGTCTTGTTCTGGTGTATCGCCAATTGGTCGCTGACCACCTTGATGGACGGAGAAGGCAAATTTGTCGATATTTTCACCTCGACTTGCTTTGCCCTGGTTCCGCTTCTGGTTATTCAATTTCCCTGGATAGGCCTGAGCAACCTTATTTCGCTCGAAGAAGTATCCTTTTACCATTTCTTCAGTAATGTGTCCGTGCTTTGGTGTGCCTATCTTCTGTTTGTCGGCAATATGACCGTGCAGCAATATTCGCCGTCCAAGACAATCGGAACAATCATTCTCACCATTGCGGCAATGGCATTTATGGCTTTCTTATGTTTATTGTTTTTTAGTTTGATTCAGCAGATGGTTGCGTTTGTGCAGGTTATACACCAAGAAATCGTGCTCAGGCGTTAGTAAAGGAGGCAAGAAGATGAATAAGGCCAGAATGGCCCTGCTAACCGCATGCTGTCTGGTTGGGATCCTGCTTGCCGGATGCTCGGATTCAGCTTCGGGCAAGCAGGCGGGAGAAGCTGACCAGGCCGCAATGACATTTACGCAGGGAAAGGCTCTGAGCGCTTCCTTCACGGATCCCCTTTTTACTGACATGAAAGGGGTTGCCGAGAATGATCAGCTTCGATTATTCGCGGATGATCAGACTGGCGCTATTGCTATTCTTAATAAGCAAAGCGGAGAGGTTTGGCGCAGCAACCCCCCTGGGAGCAGCGAAGACGCCATTGCCGCCGGCGTGAACAAGGATTTATTATCGTCCCAGATCAAGCTGGATTTCTACAATGATTTCGGGCAGCTTAATTCGATTAATTCCTATACGGACAGCGTTGTTAATAAACAGATTAGCATGGAGAAGCTCCCCAATGGGCTCAGCGTTACCTATCAATTCGGCAAGGTGGAGAAAACGCTGGAAGATATGCCGAAGATGATGAGCAAAGAACGCTTTGATGCCGCCAACAAGAAGTTGGATAAAACCGGGCAGCGCGCGTTAAAAATCGCCTATAAAGAAAATAAGGAACAGACGGCCTATGAACGGAATGACAGTGCGTTAAACGGGCTGCAGCTGGACCGGGCGCTGAAAGCCCTGGAAGCCGCAGGATATACGGAGGAAGATCTGAAGAAGGATATGGAGGAGCTGCATTTCACCCAGGTGAAAACAGCCCCGAGAATATTCGAGGCGACAATCAAATACACCTTGGATGGCAACAGTCTTGTCGCTGCCGTACCGGTGGCTGACATCCATTATCCTGAAGAGTATCCGGTAAACAGCGTTTCTTTTCTAAATTTCTTTGGGGCAGGCGGAACGGGGGACAAGGGTACGATGCTTGTTCCGGATGGCTCTGGCGCGCTTATTCGCTTTAACAGCGGGAAAACCCGCTATCCGTCCTATCAGCAACTTGTCTACGGCCAGGACAACACGATGGCAAGAACCGAAGATACGTCAAGAGAAGAAGCGGTAAGACTTCCGGTATTCGGTATCATCCGCGAGAACGGCGCTTTCCTAGGCATTATTGAGCAAGGGGAGTCTGTTGCAACGATTAATGCGGATATAAGCGGCAGGCTGAACAGCTATAACTATGTTTACCCGAGCTTTAATGTCATCAACAAAGGCCAAGTAACGCTGGATGCGAACGGCCAGCAGCGCTCGCTTCCGAAGTTTCAGGAAAATCCGATGAAGTCAGACTTTGTTGTCCGGTATGCTTTCCTGAGCGGAGAGGATGCCAGCTATCAAGGAATGGCCAGCTACTATAAAGAGTACTTGGTTAATAATAAGGCTCTGCCCGTTCAGGAGAAAGCGGCAGATGGAGAGAATATTCCGTTCTATCTCCAGCTGGACGGAAGCATTTCGGATAAGAAGCATTTTATGGGCATTCCTTACCGTGCGCTAGAGACACTGACGACCTTCAAGGAAGCCAAGTCTATTATCAATCAAATGAAGGAACTGGATATTCATAATATTAAGTTGAAATATGCCGGATGGTTTAACGGGGGACTTGATCATAAAGTGCCCAAATCGATTTCGGTAGACGGGGAAATTGGCGGAAGCCAAGGGCTGAAGGATCTGGCATCGTTTGCGTCAGGCAACGGCGTTACCCTTTATCCGGACGTAGCGTTTCTTACAGCCAATACCGGCAACGATTTTAATGAATCCAAATCGGCATCACGAACGCTAAGAGGGGATCCGGCAGCGCTATATCCGGCAGATTTGGCATTGAACCGGCGAGATATTTCCAAGTCTCCGTCTTATATTGTTTCGCCTCGGCTTGTGGATAGTTTCGTAGATTCGACCTTGAAAGGCATGAATAAGTTTAATGCGAACGGTATCTCGGTCAGGGATCTTGCCGATCAACTAAACAGTGATTACCGGAAGCATAACCAGATCGACAGGACGGAATCCGAGGAGATTTCCAAAGCAGCGATGGCGAAGCTGAAGGATCAGAAGCTGCAAGTGATGGGTAACGGCGGCAACGCCTATGCGCTTCTGTACCTGTCCGATCTCACGAATGCTCCAATGGGCAATAGCGGATTCAAGCTGGAGGATGAACAGATTCCGTTCTATCAGATGGTGATCCGCGGGAGTGTGGAATATACGGGCGCGCCGTATAACCTTTCGAACTATACGAACGACAAGCAATATATTCTGAAGTGCCTGGAATTTGGCTCTAACGTGTATTTCGAATGGATTTACGAACCGAACTATTCCGTTAAGGATACGGATCATAACGAGCTATACGCCGTGAACTATAAGCTGTGGATGGATAAAGCCGCAGGCATGTACCAGGAAGTAAACAAGGTACTGAAAAATGTGAGGAATGAGCCGATTACCGGACATGAGAAGCTGCAGCAAGGCGTGTATAAAACGGTATACGGAAACGGCTTGTATGTCATTGTCAACTATAACCGCTCACAAGTGACGGTAGAAGGCAAAAGCATTGAAGCCGAGAGCTACTTGACGGGTGGTGACCAATCTTGAAACGGATAGTAAAGCTTGGCATGAAGCATCGAACCTATGCGGAGCAAAAAGCGCTGTTAGGCTTCCTATTTGTATTGCCTTGGCTGCTGGGGTTTATCTTGTTCTTTATCATTCCGCTGGTCAACTCTTTCCGTTACAGTCTCAGCAAGATTGAGGCCAATTCATCCGGAATAAAGATCAGCTATATTGGATTCGAGAACTATATCAACGCCTTGACCGTGAATACCAGCTTTAACCGGACATTAACCGAGGCCATCCTTAACATGGTGGTAAACGTGCCGCTGATCGTCATTTTCAGCTTGTTCCTGGCCGTTCTCCTTAATCAGAAGTTTATCGGTCGCTCGATTGCCCGCTCGATTTTCTTCCTGCCCGTCATTTTGGCATCGGGGGTGATCATGACTCTGGAGACGTCCAGTCTCGTGCAAGCCGTTAATGACCAGAACCAGGGTTCGGGCGGCGCCATTCACGCTTTAGGCGCTTACGAGCTGGCAGGGCTTATGATGGACGCAGGCGTCAGCGAGAGCGTCGTTGATTATTTGACCGGCGCCGTGGAGCGAATCTACCAGATCGTCAGTCAATCCGGCGTGCAGATTCTGATCTTCCTTGCCGGCATTCAGACCATCTCCCCTCAGCTATACGAGGCATCCAAGATGGAAGGGGCAACCGGCTACGAGGCGTTCTGGAAGATTACTTTTCCGATGGTCAGCCCTCTTATTCTTGTCAATATGATTTATACCATTATTGACTCCTTCTCAAGAAACGGGATGACGGATTTGATTAAAGAGACGGGTTTTACCAACTTCGATTTCGGGCTCAGCTCGGCCATGGCGTGGTTATATTTTGCGTCTATTATGCTGATCCTGCTCGTCAGCTCCTATATCGTTTCGAAGAAGGTCTTCTATCAAGAATAGAAAGAAGGTGAGCTCATTGATTATGGCCCGATTGTTATCGTTTGAAAGCTGGAAGCGCTGGATTTGGTCATTTGTCAGACTCGTGCTGATTGCCGGACTATCCTTTGTTATCCTGTACCCGATTATTCAAAAAATATCGACAGCGATAAAAGCAAAAACGGATCTCTACTCGCCGATTGTGGTATGGATTCCGGAGCATTATTCGCTCGAGAACTTCAAGAATGCCATCTCCATTATGGATTACTGGAAGACGCTGCTGAATACGTTCACGCTCTCGGCAACAACCACAATTCTGACTGCGATATCCTGCGCTCTGGCGGGCTACGCCTTCGCGAGATTGAAATTCAAAGGCAGCAATCTGCTGTTCGGGGGCGTCATTCTGACGATCATGGTCCCGCCGACAACGATACTTATTCCGATGTACCTGAATTTGAAGGACTTCAGCCTGATGGGGCTTATTCCTCTCATTACGGGAAAATCCGTGAATTTACTGAACTCCTACTGGCCGTTTATCTTAACCTCCATTACGGCGAATTCCTTGAAAGCCGGATTATATATCTTTATCTTCCGGCAGTTTTTCCGGGGCATTCCGCGGGAGGTCGAAGAAGCTGCCTATATGGATGGAGCGAGCGTTGGTCAAACGTTCCTGCGCATCATGCTGCCTAACGCGATTCCTTCTATTATTACGGTACTGCTTTTCTCGTTCGTCTGGCAGTGGAACGACAGCTTTTTCACGACCACCTATCTCACCTCGAGCAACGTGATGTCGACGCAGCTGTCGTCCTTGCCTTATAACCTTTCTATTATTCTTGGCAATGACGCTTCTGCCAAGGATCCGTTCTACTTGAGTATGGTACAGGACACGGGGATATTGCTGGCGATACTGCCTCTTATTGTTTTATATCTGTTCGTACAGCGATATTTTGTTGAAAGTATCGAAAGAACCGGACTCGTCGGATAAAAGGTTTCGATGTCAGTCGAGAACGGGAGTTTTATTTAGAGATAGAACCTACCTCTATACGCGGTCGCTCATCTACCGAGAGGCCGAGGGTAGAGGTTTTCTCATTTCACAAGAAAGCGGGTTGCCAATGTTTCGTATACGCAAAATTGTGCCGGCGGCTATCCTTATCGTCATTGTTCTGATACTGGTGTTGAACAAGTCCGGAGAACCTGGTCAGACTACCGTAGCCAACGTTCAATCAACGGATCAGGCAGCAGCTGCTGCTCCGGAAGAGCCGGAGAGCAGCGCAGAGCCGTCGAAGCAGCCGGCTGAAGACGTTGTGCCTTCCGTACAGATGGATATACCGTCGCTGGCGGATACCTTCAAAAATGATTTCGCTATCGGAGCTGCCATTGAGCCAAACCAATTGAATGGATTATCGGCTGATCTAATGAAAAATCAAATAAATATGCTCGTTGCCGAGAATGTGATGAAGCCAGCTTCGATCCAGCCTGCAGAGGGCCAATTCAATTGGGATCAAGCGGATCGGATTGTCGCTTTCGCCAAGGCCAATAACATGGCGGTCCGTTTCCATACGCTTGTATGGCACAGTCAGGTGCCGGACTGGTTCTTCAAAGACGTTGACGGCAAACCGATGACGGATGAGACCGATCCCAAGAAGCGGGAAGCTAATAAGAGGCTGCTGCTGGACCGGCTGGATGCTCATGTCCGGGCTATTGTTGGCCGTTACAAGGATGACATTACATATTGGGATGTCGTGAATGAAGTGATTGAGCCAGCGGATCCGGACGGCATGCGAAGCAGCAATTGGTACAAAATCACGGGCACCGACTATATTGCGACTGCCTTCCGTGCTGCAAGAGAGGCTGGCGGTCCCGGGATTAAGCTGTATATTAACGATTATGGAACGGATGATCCGAAGAAGCGGGATCGATTGTACGATATCGTGAAAGAGATGCTCGGGAAAGGTGTTCCGATTGACGGTGTTGGTCATCAGACACACATCAGCGTTTATAACCCGTCGGTTACGAACATTGTTGATTCCATGAAAAAATTCAGGGAGCTGGGGCTCGATAACCAGATTACCGAGCTTGATATGAGCGTCTATAACTGGAACGACCGGACCGACTACGGAGCTGCCGTGCCGGAAGATATCCTGCAAAAGCAGGCACAGCGCTACAGGGAGTTATTCGAAGCATTGAAGTCCAATGCCGGACTGGTCAGCGCTGTCGTGTTCTGGGGGATCGCTGATGATCATACCTGGCTAAGCACGTTTCCGGTCACGCGGACCGAAGCGCCGCTTCTGTTTGACAAGCAGCTGCATGCGAAGCCTGCATTCTGGGCCATCGTGGATCCAAGCTATAAAGTGAATCCGTCCTAAAGCGCTGACGCAGTACAATCGAACCGATGAGAGGTGAATCACGATGATAGAATCCGCAAATGCTGCAACGAATGATTTTAGCACGGAGAATTATCGCCAAATGATTGCCAGATCATTGCTTGACAAAGGCAATAATAAGAGGCTGAAAGCCGCAATCGCAAAGGCGAAGCGAGGCGATGACGTTACCCTAGCTTTTATTGGCGGATCCATCACGCATGGGGCAGGAGCGGAGCCCCTCCATACCGCCTGCTATGCTTACCTGACCTATACCGCTTTTAAAGAAAGGTTTGGCAAAGACGGCGGCGATCACATCCACTTCATCAAAGCGGGATTGGGAGGAACGCCTTCCGAACTGGGAATGATTCGTTATGATCGCGATGTTCGGAGAGATGGCGCGGTTCAGCCGGATATTGTTATCGTCGAGTTTGCGGTCAACGACGCCGACGATGAAACAAATGGGGTTTGTTACGAAAGTCTCGTACTGAAAGCTCTTGCCGCCGACAATGGACCAGCCGTTATTCTTCTGTTCAGCGTATTCGAGAACGATTGGAATCTGCAGGACCGCCTTTCCCTTGTCGGCAAGCATTACGGGCTGCCCATGGTAAGCATAAAGGATGCGGTGACGGAACAGTTTTACCAATCAAGAGAAGAGGGCCATGTTACCTCCAAGAAGCAATTTTTCAGCGACATTTATCATCCTACCAACGCGGGGCACCGCATCATGGCCGATTGTTTAAGCTGGCTTTTTTATGAAACCGACCGTCATGCTCCAAATGAAGAGGATATCGTTATGAATAAGCCGCCCGTTTACGGCAAAGATTTTGCGCATATTCAATTGCTGGACCGGAGCAATTACCAGGAAATAGCTAGCTTCTCGGAAGGCGGTTTTAATGCATCTGATTCCGAATTGCAGTATGCGGAAATGGATGATCATCCAACCGGCACTCCGCAATTCCCTTACAATTGGATGCACACGCCTGCAAGCGGAAGCGAGAGCTTTTTTATGACGATTCATAGCAAAAGCCTTCTTCTTATTTATAAAAATTCCGGAAGCGATGATTTCGGAAACGCCGAAATCTGGGTTGATGGAAAGCTTGCGAGAGTGGCCGAATCCCATACAGTCGAGTGGACGCGCTGCCACGCCTTGATTCTGTACCGGGAATCTGAATCCAGCGAGCATACGGTGGAGATTAGAATGGCCGCTGGACATGAGGGCAAGCGATTTACGATTCTGGGTTTTGGATTTATATAATCATAGCCGGAGCTAGGTTTGGCGAATCGAGACAATTTACTCTTTGGAGTAGATTGTCTCTTTTTCATAAATTACGCCAAAGTTACAGGCGTTACCTCCACCCCTTTACTGCAGCTTGACAGTCTGTTAAACTACTCTTCGATCAATTGTTAACCTAATTTGATGATACTAGGTTAACAATTAAATTTCAACAGGCAGGTGATTTTAAATGTCGTTGCAGTATTATGAACGTCTGTCCAATAAGAATAAGGCGTACTTATGGCATCCTTTTACCCAGATGAAAGACTACAATCGTTCAGATCCGCTTATTATCGAGCGTGGGGAAGGTGTTCGGTTGTTTGACGTTCAAGGGAATGCGTATTTCGACGGTTTTTCGTCAGTCTGGCTTAATGTTCACGGGCATAACATACCGGAACTAAATAAGGCCATTACGGATCAGCTGGGACAACTAGCCCATTCTACACTGCTGGGAATGGCGAATGTTCCTGCGATCGAGCTTGCGGAGAAACTCATCCAGCTGGCGCCGAGTGGTTTAAACAAGGTATTTTATTCGGACTCAGGCGCAACCGGTGTTGAAATCGCGATCAAAATGGCCTTTCAATATTGGCATAACCAGGGATGCCACCAGAAAAAGTCTTTTATTACGATGAACCAAGCTTACCACGGAGATACGATTGGGGCGGTAAGCGTTGGCGCAATTCCTTTATATCACGATGTGTTCCGACCTATGCTTTTTCCATCGCATACTATTCCTTATCCTTACGCTTATCGCCATAAAGACGGAGCTGCGGGCGCTAAGGAAGCTACATTAACGGCTTTACGCACATTGCTTGAAACGAGAAGCGAAGAGGTTGCTGCCCTTATCGTAGAGCCAATCGTTCAAGGAGCCAGCGGGATCATCGTTATGCCGCCAGGCTGTTTACGCGAAATGGCTTTGCTCTGCAGACAATATGACGTGTTGTTTATAGCCGATGAAGTAGCTACCGGATTCGGCCGTACCGGAGCTATGTTTGCCTGTGATCTAGAAGGCGTGTCGCCGGATCTTATGGTTATCGGCAAAGGATTGACGGGGGGATATCTGCCTGTTGCGGCAACCCTTGCGACTGATGAGATATACGATGCGTTCTATGCCGATTATGAGGAACAGAAAACATTTTTCCATGGTCACTCCTTTACGGGGAATCCGCTGGGCTGTGCAGTGGCGATAGCGAGCCTCAAGCTATTCGAAGAACGTAATCTTCTAACCACCGTACGAACGAACGCCTCATTTGTGGAGAGGAAGCTTCATATGCTTACGGAGCGCCCTCATGTGGGTGAAATACGGCAAAAAGGTCTGATGATTGGGATTGAACTCGTACGCGACAAGGCATCGCGCGAGCCATACGATTGGGCTGACCGGATCGGGGTTCGAGTAACCATGCGTGCCAGAGAATTAGGTCTGCTTACAAGGCCGCTTGGCAATGTTGTTGTGTTCATCCCCCCGTTAGCAAGCACGTCTGATGAATTGGATGCCATGCTCGATATTTTGGCGGAATCCATTATTGACGTTACCGAGGGAGATGCGGCATGAGTGTATTTCCCGGAGTATTCTTTACCGGTACGGATACGGGTGTCGGTAAAACATTCGTGATGGCTGCGCTAGCGGCAGCGTTTCGAGCTGAAGGGTTGAATATCGGAGTTTGGAAACCCGTGCAATCTGGCGGACAAATAGGCTCGGGAGAAACGGATGCAGAGCGTCTTATTGAAGCATCTGGAGTAATCGAAATGCCGGAGGCTGTAGCCCCTTATTCGTTTAATGAGCCGCTTACTCCATTTTTGGCCGCGAAGCACGAGGGTATAAACCTTGCTTTGAAGGAGATTTGCGAGTCCGCGGAGCCGCTTGCGGAGCGTTATAAAGCCTTATTCGTCGAAGGAGCCGGCGGGGTTGCTGTGCCGCTGACAGAAGATGCGCTTATGATTGATCTTATATCCGAGTTGCGAATCCCGGTTATTATTGTAGCTCGTTCAGGTCTTGGCACGATTAATCACACGCTGTTAACGGCCTCATTTTTACGCCAACGAAAGATCCCGATAATTGGAGTTATTATGAACGATGGTAATCTTCGGAATTTACATGAAGATCCAAGCTTAGCGGCGAATGCTGATCTTATAGCGCGTTATGGGGGATTAGAGATACTTGGCCATTTTCCGGCAATGAGCGGGAAAATAGATACTGAAGCATTGATCCGTACGGTGTTAACAAAAATTCAGTTGACTCCGATTAGAAAGGCTATCTTATCTGGAAACTTCGAGAATGGGGGCATTGGGGACGATGGAAAATGACTCGAATTGGAAGCTGTTCGCGGACAAAGCCATGCATGGGGAAATGCTGACGCGTGAAGAAGGGCTATCCGTACTTGAGGCCCATGATGATCAGACACTCTCCTTGATGCATGCTGCATTTCAAGTGAGAAAGCATTTTTATGGCAAGAAAGTAAAGCTGAATATGATCATTAATGCAAAAAGTGGACTATGTCCCGAAGATTGCGGTTACTGCTCCCAATCCATTGTATCCACAGCACCCGTGAAGAAATACGCGATGCTGGATAAAGACACGCTAGTAGACGGTGCACGCGAAGCGATTGTTCGAAAAGCAGGGACGTATTGTATTGTTGCTTCCGGAAAAGGACCTACCGAAAAGGAACTGGAACAAGTCGTATCCGCGGTTAAAGAAATTCGCGATACTATGCCGCTAAAAATTTGCGCATGCCTAGGGATATTAAGGGATGATCAAGCAGAAAGGCTTGCTGAAGCCGGCGTCCACAGGTATAACCATAACTTGAATACGAGCAAAGCCAATTATCCATCGATTACGTCAACCCATACATACGATCAACGTGTAGAAACGGTAGAACAAGTGAAATTAAGCGGCATGTCCCCTTGTTCCGGCGTCATAATCGGTATGGGGGAGACGGATCGGGAAATCGTTGAAATGGCTTTTGCGCTAAATGAACTGGATGCGGATTCCATTCCAATCAATTTCTTGAATGCGATTCCGGGAACTCCGCTTGAGAAGGCCGGCCGAACGCCGGCTATGAAAGCTCTAAAGGTACTGGCTTTGTTCCGGTTTATCTGTCCGTCTAAAGAAATACGAGTGGCCGGTGGGCGCGAAGTTAACCTAAGGACATTGCAGCCCTTGTCTTTGTATGCGGCTAATTCGATCTTTGTTGGCGATTATTTGACCACTGCCGGTCAAGAGGTGACGGCTGATCATCGAATGATTGAAGATTTGGGTTTTGAAATTGAGTTAGATGCTTTATAAGGCGTGATTATTATGAAATGGATTGAGGAAGAACTTCATGAAATAGAGAAAACATCTTTAAAGCGCCGTTTGCGGGAGACGGTTCCAATTGTTGATAAGCCGGGATTTATAGCTCGTGGGGGAAGAACTTTACTGAATTTATCCTCTAATGATTATTTGGGACTCGCCCAGCATCCTGGGATTGTCGAGGCGATGCGAGATTCACTTCTCATAGAAGGTGCGGGGGCAGGGGCATCCCGCTTGGTAACCGGCAATCGGAAGCCGTACGCCTTGCTCGAGGAAGCGATTGCCGAATGGCAGAGGTCCGGCAAGGCACTTGTTTTCGCGAACGGATACATGGCCAATATCGGTGTCATTAGTGCAATCGTTAACCGATATGATGCGGTATTTAGCGACCAGCTCAATCATGCCAGCATTGTTGACGGCATCATACTCAGCCGGGCAGAGCATGCAAGATATCGTCATAATGACATGGAGCATTTACGTTATTTATTAAATAAACATCGGAATAAACGACGCAAGCTAATCGTTACGGATTCCGTTTTCTCCATGGATGGTGATCAGGCGCCTTTGCATGAACTCGCTAAACTCAAACAGGAATACAATGCCATATTGATGGTGGATGAAGCACACAGCGGTGGGATTTACGGGCTTTACGGCGAAGGATTAAGCCATGTATTAGGGCTGAAGCATATGGTGGATATTCATGTGGGGACATTCAGCAAAGCGTTCGGCATGTATGGCGCTTACGTTTGCGCGAGCGACACGCTCGTTAATCTTTTAGTGAATAAAGCAAGATCTTTCATTTACTCGACGGCATTACCACCCGCTGTCGTAACTGGCATCAGGAAAGCATTGGATTATGTTGTGCGCGAATCTTGGCGCCGAGAACGTCTTTTCGAATTAAGCAGCTCTTTTCGTTCCTCTTTATGCGAGGCAGGTTTTAAAGTTGGAGACGGCGACTCTCCAATCATCCCTCTGATTCTAGGAGAAAATGATACAGCGCTTCGATTCAGCCATGCGCTTGAAGAAGAGGGGATTGCAGCAGTTGCCATACGTCCCCCAACGGTTCCAAAGGGTACAGCAAGAATTCGATTTTCGTTATCGGCCGCGCTAACACCCATCGAGGTTAGGGACGCTGTCTTAAAGATCTCGAAAGTTGGGCATCAACTGGGGGTTTTAAAGTAATGCAACAAGAGGCAAAGAACACTATTATGTGGCTGACGGGATGGGGAATGCCTAACACCGCTTTTGATCGCCTTAGCGATTTGCTGCCAGAGTTTGAACATCATGCCGCCGATTACAGCAAAGCCGCCTCGGTTGAAGAATTTTTCCAAATCACGGAGAACGCTGCAAAAAATCTCTTGTCCGCAAACTCCGGTAAACTGCTCATCGCGGGTTGGTCGCTAGGGGGGATATTGGCCCTTAAGTTGTCGATTCAAGGGCTAGCGGACGGACTTATTCTTTTCTCGGCAACAGCTAAATTTACGCGGCCAACAGAGCAAACGGATTATGGTTGGGCAGACAGTTATGTGAGACGGATGATCAGGGGAATAGGGAAGGACAGGCAGCTTACGGAAGGAAAGTTTAGACAGCTAGCGTTTACCGAGCTCGAATCGACTCTTTTACACCCGGCGGGGACTTGGACAACCACCGCATTAAGCGCCGGACTGGAAGTATTAAGATTAGTTGATTGCTCGACTCAACTGCCGAACATAAATCAACCTGCTCTTTTGGTGCATGGTACCGAGGATAAGGTGTGTCCTTACAAGGCTGCGGAAGAAATGCTCGCACAACTGCCATTAGCAACCTTGGTGAGTATTCCGGACCGAGGACACGCTGCTTTTCTTAAGAATGAGATCTGGTTGGCTGAATCAATTAGGAGTTGGTGGCATGTGCGAGAGAAAAACAGGGATAGGGCGTCAATTTAGCCGCAGCGCGAACGGTTCATACGATGTACACGCCCGCGTACAGCGTAATATGGCCAAGCTGCTTGCTTCATCCCTTAAGCAATGGACAAAAAAAGGAGATAGAGACGAGCTTAGTATCCTTGAAATTGGATGCGGCACCGGCAAATTAACCGAGCTTCTCAAGAGAGAATGGCCGAATGCATCGATTATCGCAATTGATATGGCTCCCGCAATGATTAAAGCTGCCGAGGAACGAATTGGCCTTGGCTCAACAAATTCTCGTATTCACTTCTTGCTAGGAGATGCTGAGCTATGGGCAGCGAATGCACCTGCGTCATCGTTTGATCTGGTTATTTCCAATGCTTGTTTTCAATGGTTTAGCGACCCTAAACGAACTTTGGAACACCTTGAGCGTCTGCTTCGAGCCGATGGTTTATTGGCATTCGCTACGTTTGGACCAAATACGTTTCATGAACTTCATACGTCTTTTGATGAAGCGTACCAGGCACTCGGAACGGAGCCTCAACGTCATGGTCTATCCTTTTTATCCGCGGATCAGTGGAGAGAATATTTAATTGAAGCAGGCTTTTCTGCGATTCGGCAAGAACCGATTGCTTGGAGCGAGAAATATCCTTCGGTCAGGGATTTCCTGTATTCTGTCAAAGCGCAAGGAGCCAGCGCCAGAGAAGCGGCACAATACGGGCGCAACGTGTCGCGTCATCTGTTTTCCGCAATGTACAAAGCCTATGAAAATAGATTTAGCGTGCCAGGAGGAGTAAAGGCGACGTACGATGTTCTTTTTGTGAAGGCAAGCAAGGGATAGGCTGTAACTTCAAAGGGGAGTGTCCCATCGTCATCGTGACTTTTGGGACAGCTCCCTATTTTTTCGAACACTCGCTTTTTCCTAAAATGGAATCATACAATCTTGGTTGCATGCGGCTGCGTCCTCCTTTTTTAGGAAAACAAGCGTCTCAAAAAAATAAAAGAAAATACTTTATTCCACTTTGCAACAAAGTGAAAATCTGATACGATATAAAATATAGCCTATAGATTTAGTAAGGATTAAAGGGAGGCACTTTTTCATGGACAAATTGACGCTTGATTCCATAGATGCAACAACACATCTGGATCAACTCGAAGCTGAAGCGATTTATATTATTAGAGAAGTAGCGGCGGAATGTGAAAATCCCGTGATGCTGTACTCGATCGGTAAGGATAGCTCCGTGATGCTGCATTTGGCGTTGAAAGCATTTTATCCGGAGAAGCCGCCGTTTCCATTCCTTCATATCGATACAACGTGGAAGTTCAAAGAAATGATTGAATTCCGCGACCGCAAGGCGAAAGAATTCGGAATCAAAATGCTTGTTCACTCCAATCAGGAAGGGATCGAGCAAGGGATCAACCCGTTCGACCACGGTTCCGCCTATACGGATATTATGAAAACCCAAGCACTGAAGCAAGGCTTGGACAAATACGGATTTACGGCTGCTTTCGGCGGCGGAAGACGCGATGAGGAAAAATCGCGCGCCAAGGAGCGGATTTTCTCATTCCGTAACAAGAATCACGCCTGGGATCCGAAAAATCAGCGGCCGGAAATGTGGAAGCTGTTCAACACCAGAATCAATAAGGGCGAGAGCATTCGCGTATTCCCGATTTCCAACTGGACGGAAAAGGATATCTGGCAATACATTCGCAGAGAGAACATTGATATTGTTCCCCTCTATTTCGCGAAAGAACGGCCTGTCGTCAACCGTGACGGGCAGATGATTATGGTGGATGATGAGCGGATGAAGCTCCAGCCGGGCGAGAAGATTGAAATGGCAAAGATGCGGTTCCGCACGTTAGGCTGCTATCCCCTTACTGGCGGTGCACCGTCAGAAGCAGACACGCTGGATGCAATCATTGAAGAAACGCTTGGTGCGGTATCCTCCGAACGGACAACAAGGGTGATCGACCAGGAAGAAGCGGGAAGCATGGAAAGACGTAAACGGGAGGGCTATTTCTAAGATGAAGAGTCTGCTTAAATTTATTACTTGCGGAAGCGTGGATGACGGTAAATCCACCTTGATTGGACATATGCTTTACGAGGCTAAGCTCTTGTTCGCCGACCAGGAGAGAGCGCTCGAGTTAGACAGCAGGCTGGGAAGCCGAGGCGGCAAAATTGACTACTCCTTGCTTCTCGACGGGCTGCTTGCGGAACGCGAGCAGGGGATTACGATTGATGTGGCTTATCGGTATTTCACGACGGATCACCGTTCGTTCATTGTAGCGGACACGCCGGGGCATGAGGAATACACGCGCAACATGGCCGTAGGCGCCTCTTTTGCCGATCTTGCCGTTATTCTGGTGGACGCAACCAAAGGGATTATTACTCAAACCAAGCGCCATACCCGGATTTGCGCCCTTATGGGGATTAAGCACCTGGTATTGGCGGTAAACAAAATGGATCTGGTGGATTTCGATACGGATAAATTTGACGCAATCAAAGAAGAATTTGCGCGCATCACCACTGAATTCCGGTTCGAGAGCATTCAGGTGATCCCTGTTTCCGCAACGGAAGGGGATAATATTACGACGAAATCGCCAAATACGCCTTGGTACAAAGGTCTTGCTCTGCTGCCGTATTTGGAGAGTGTTGAAGTTCATGCAAGTGATGACGTGAAGCCATTCATGATGCCTATTCAGCGGGTATGCCGTCCGGACCACACCTTCCGCGGATTCCAAGGCCAGATTGAAGCCGGCAGCATCGCAGTTGGCGACGAATTGATTACTTTGCCTAGCCATGAGAAGGCGAAGGTTAAACGAATCCTAGTAACAGACCAAGACCGAAATTCGGCCCATGCGGGGCAACCTGTTACGATTCAATTAGACCGGGAAGTCGACGTATCGCGGGGTTGCGTGTTTACGAAGGACAATGAGCTCCAAGAGGCAGACAGCTTTAGCTCCACCATTCTTTGGATGGACGATTCTGTCCTGACGCCGGGCAAAGATGTTCTGGTGAAGGTAGGCACGAAGATTCTTCCCGGCACTGTGACGGGAATTAAACACAAAATTGATATTAATACAGGCAATACGGTTACAGCCGATCATGTAGTGAAGAATGAATTGGCTAGATGCGAATTCTCATTATCGGATAGTATTGTTTTTGACAAGTTTGAAAAAAATAAAAGCATCGGTGGCTTTATACTCATCGATCGCGTAACGAATATGACTTCCGCTTGCGGCGTTATTGACGAAGCTCTTCAAAGCTCTGACAGTGTCAACCGGATCGATACCGAAATTACCAGAGAGGTTCGCGCCCAGCAAAAAGGACAGCAGCCTTTAACGATCTGGCTTAAAGGTTCCGGCCTGGACCATTCGGTACTCGCCAAGGAAATCGAGAAACGGCTCGTGGCAAGAGGTTATCATACGATGCTGATTGATAACCGTTCAGGAGAATCTTTGCGGCAAATCGTAGCCTATGCCACTTTGCTGAACGATGCGGGACTTCTTGCGATAGTACCTGCAGGTTTTACGAACGACAACGACCAAGCCATTGCGCAAGATATCATTGGTCAAGCTTTCCTGCCAATCGAGGTTGCTGCAAATTCTTCCATCGAGGAAGCGGCCAAAGATACCGTGAAGCGTGTTGTGAAGGCTCTCATTCAAGACAGTTATTCCATATAAAAATAAAAAGGAGCGCTGTTAAAGCAGTGCTCCTTTTTATTTGTAATTAGCTATAACCTTGTTGAACTTTGAAATTTGGTATGCTAAAATTATAATTTTTTATGCGCGATTAGCGGAAAAGAAAAGGAGGGGGAACATGAGTACAGACACGGTGGTTACGCATGATTTACTCCGTATAAGTCGGTAAGTATCCATTCCACTTATACGGAGTAAATGAAGGTCGATGGATATGTGCCGACTTTTTATAATGAAGCAAGTTGTTTATAAAAAGGAGGAACTTACCATGTCAATGATTCATGTACAAAACCTGACATTTTCATATCCCAGCAGCTTTGATCCTATTTTTGATGACGTTAGTTTTCAAATCGACACGGATTGGAAGCTTGGTTTTATTGGCCGCAACGGTCGAGGCAAGACAACTTTTTTTAATCTGTTATTAGGGAAATACGAATACAGCGGTAATATTGTTTCGTCGGTAGAATTTAATTATTTTCCGTATCCGGTCTCGGACAAAAGCAGACTCACCTGCGAAATATTGGAAGAGATTTGTCCTCAAGCGGAGGATTGGCAATTTCTTCGGGAAATATCTTATTTGGAAGTCGATGCTGAAGTGATGTACAGACCGTTCGAAACGTTATCGAATGGGGAACAAACGAAGGTTTTGCTGGCTGCGCTTTTCTTGAACGAAGGGCAATTTCTATTGATCGACGAACCGACCAATCATTTGGATACCCATGCAAGGAAGATGGTTGCCAAATATTTAAAAAGGAAAAAAGGTTTCATTTTAATTTCGCATGATAGAAAGTTTTTGGATGGCTGCGTAGACCATATCTTGTCCATAAACAGAGCCGATATAGAGGTTCAAAGCGGTAATTATTCCTCTTGGAAGCTGAATTTCGATAGACAGCAGGAACATGAGGGAAAAACGAATGAGCGTTTACAGAAAGACATTGGAAGGCTGCAGCAATCTTCCAAGCGTTCCGCTAATTGGTCCAATCAAGTGGAAGCCTCCAAAAATGGCACAACGAATTCGGGGTCTAAGTTGGACAAGGGCTTTGTAGGACATAAAGCCGCAAAAATGATGAAACGCGCAAAGAGCCTGGAAGCAAGGCAAAATAAAGCAATCGAAGAGAAGTCTACGCTGCTTAAAAACGTGGAAAAAACGGAGTCTTTGCAATTAGAACCTCTGGAATACAAATCAAAAGAACTGATGCAGTTATCGGACGTGTCCGTCATGTATGATGGTGAACTCGTGAATAAGCCATTAAGTTTTAAGGTGGAAGCGGGAGACCGGATCGTGCTTGATGGCAAAAACGGCAGTGGAAAGAGTAGTATTCTAAAATTAATTCTAGGGGAGCCACTGCGGCATACGGGCACAGTGAACGTTAGCTCCAGCCTCGTCATTTCGTATGTACAGCAGGATACCTCTCATTTAAAGGGAAAGCTGTCCGACTTTATTGAAGAGCATCAGATTGACGAACCGATCTTTAAATCCGTTCTGCGTAAGATGGACTTTGACCGGATCCAGTTCGAAAAAGATATATCCCACTATTCCGGCGGCCAGAAGAAAAAGCTGCTTATCGCTAAAAGCTTATGCGAGAGAGCCCATTTGTATATTTGGGATGAGCCGCTAAACTTTATCGATGTTTATTCACGCATGCAAATAGAAGAGCTTATTAAAAGCTTTAATCCAACCATGATTTTTGTTGAGCATGACCGGATCTTCCAAGAGGAAATTGCAACGAAAACGGTAGTCCTATAGTTATGCCTTTAACTTAACGGTTGCCTTAAACCACAAGACAGCTGCCGACCATTTATCGGCAGCTGTCTTTCGTTTAACGGGATAGAGCCGGGTATATTACTTGCTTACCTTAGGCAGCCGAATGAAGACGCGAGTCCCCTGGCCGACTTCGCTCTCAATCCGTAAGGATGCAAGGCTTCCGAACAGATGCTCCAGCCGCCTCTTCGTATTGCTAAGGCCGATGTGTCTCAGCCCGGGGCTGCTCTTTTTCTCATGCGATTCCCAAATCCTCTGCAGCCGCTCCGGCTCGATGCCGATTCCATCGTCCTCGATGGTGATCATTAGTTGATTTTCGGATTCACAAGCGGCAATACGAATGGTGCCGGGCTCGTCCTTTGGGCATATACCGTGGAAAATGGCGTTTTCGACAAACGGCTGAATCAGTATGCGCGGTACAAGATAGTGAAGCTGCTCATCTTCCAGCGCCCACTCCACCTTGAACATATCGGCGTACCGGTACGATTGAATATCTATGTAATCTCTTAACAGCGCGACTTCGTTACGGAGCGGGACGAGCGAATCGTCTCCGCCCGTTTTCACCGCGTCCTGAAGCACGCGAATAAAAGCGGAGACCATACGGACGATGTCCTCATTCCCTTGTTTTTGGGCCATGTAAATAACGGCATTCAGCGTATTGTAAACAAAATGAGGATTAAGCTGCGACATCAGCAGCTCCATTTGAAGCTCGCGCTTGTCTTTCTCGTGCTGGATGGACTCCTCGATATGAGTTTTGAGCTGGCTTGTCATCCGGTTGAACCCGTTCCCTAGCTTTTCCATCTCGTCTCCGGTATCGATCTGCACGGACACCTGCAAATTACCGCTCGATACCGCATTCATCGCATTATACAGCCGCATGACCGGACGGGTAATGCGGAGGATGGCCGGAATCATCAGGGCAAGGATAAGCGAGGTGCTGACAAGCGTGAAGAAGCCGAGCAGGTACAAGACGATCTTGGCGCGGTCGAACAACGATGCCTGCGAGATGAAGGAGGCCAGCCGCCATCCGGATGTTTCGAACCGGTCGACAAGCAGGTAGCCGTTGTTCACGCGGTATGCGCCTTCCGTGCCCGTACCGTCATCTAGATCTTGAACGAGACGGGCTATTGCCTGTTCGCCGTCATTCGGCTTCACATAGAGCACGTCCCCCGATTCGCTAAGCCAGGTTAAGTTGCCGAAAGGACTGAAGTCGAGCAGCGACTGAAAATGGCTGTAGTCGAGATTAACAATGAATTTACCAATCGTCTGTCCGGGCTTCTCGATATCCCGCACCGTCACGACATAGCTAATGATGGTCGTCTCGGATGACGGTTTCTGGTCGGCAAGCATACGGTGGGGCTCGGTGAAGCCGTACTCGGTTCCGGATTGGACGAAATTTAAGTACCACGGCTCCTTCAAGCGTTCGCTGAAATAGCTGTCGTTGCCGGCTGCGTTCCAGAACACTCGTCCGTCCGGCAGCACAAGCGCATAGCTCGCCACCTCCTTGCGGAGGCCCTTGTAGCCGTCGACGAACTTGAACGTACTCTGCAAAGCCTTGAACTGATCAAACGTATCGAGCTGATCGTACGTTTTGTAGAACTCCTGCAGCTGTTCGGCAATGATAAGCGTTAACGTAAATTTCGAAATATCATCGGACATGTAGTCGAGCTGCCGAACCGTCTGGCTCAGCTTCGCTTTGTCCTCCTGCATCATTTGGCCGATCAGGATATGATTATAGTAATAGTAGGTAAAGGCTATGGACAGCAGAAAACTGACGGCGGCGACGATAACGATTCTCCAGAAAATGACGGTGCGAAGCCTGGTCATCGGGCCTGCTCCTTAGCACGGAACTGGTGGGGGAGAACGCCGGTCAGCCGCTTGAACACCTGACTGAAATGCTGGGGGGAACGATAGCCGACCCGAGCGGACACTTCGGCCATTTTGGCGTCCTCGTGCATAAGAATGATTTTAGCCTGCTTAATTCGGTATTCGGTCAAGTAGTCAAGAAAGGTGCGGTTGAGCTCCCGCTTAAATAGCTCATGCAAATACCTAACGCTAATGCCGGTTGCGGCAGCGGCATCCTCGACCCCGATCTCATCCTGGAAGTGAGCATGAAGGTAACGTATGGCCTGCAGGAGCTTCGGGGACAGACGTTTACGGGCAGTTGATCCCTGCTCGTTCAGCTCTCCGAAAGCATGGAGGAACCGGTTGCGTATATCGGTTACGTGATACAGGGGACCGAACGTTATTGGATCCAGTGGATCCGCCTCGGGAAGTCCCGCTGCCGCAAGCCGTTCGCGATACAGGGTTGTCAGCGCGCGGATGGCTTCGTACAAACCGTTCAAGTTCCATTCCGGCTGCGCGAGACTGTCGAACCATTCCTTGATAACGCTTTCAAAACTGCCGTAATCCTCTTGTGCGATACAGGCCGCCAACGCCTCAAGCCACCGGCGGCTGCCATCCGCAGATGCCGTACGGATTGGCAGGGGAAGATCATGCGCGCATGCCAGAGTATTGCGTCCGGAAAACACGGTGTGTCGCGCGGCTTCTTCCAGCTTGCGTATCAAGGCGGGCAAATGCGCCGCATCGGCGTATTCGAACGCGAAATAAAAAGAGACGGTATAACCAAGCCGGCCTTCGAACTCCCGCTGCGCAGTCGAGGCGATTCTATGAAAAGCTTCACGCTGCAGGGAGACGCTTTTATCGCGCTGCTCAAACAATGCAACCAGCCTGCCGGGTCCATGCGCGAATTCCCCGACTAATTCCCAGGCGGCGGTTGTCTCCGCATGCTTAAAGCCTTCCGTCCATCCGATTGTCCCCCTGGCATCGGGCGACGCTGCGACGGATGGAATTGTCGTGAACGGCACATCTGCTTGCAGGAGCAGCGCGCATAACGGCGGACGCGCGATATGAGCGCCATGCTTGGCAGGCTGACTGCTGGCGAAAAACGCTTCCTTCAGTTGTTCGGATCGGGAGAGCTTGCGCTGCCGCTCATTCATTTCCCAAGCTAGCTTTGCTTTCGCAAGTTCCTGCATAAGCTTGTCTCGATTAACCTCGTGCTTAACAAGGTAGCTCGACACGCAGCCGAGCGATATCGCCTGACGGGCATAATTAAAATCCTCGTATGCGCTCATTACGATGAAGTTGACGCCCCAGCCGCGTTCGGCTACCGCCCGAATGAGCTCAAGTCCATCCATAACCGGCATGCGGATATCCACGATCATGATTTGGGGACGATGCTCTTCGCAGAGACGCAGCGCGCTTCGGCCGTTTGTTGCCGCGGCTGCGATCTCATATCCATTCTCTTCCCATGGTATTAGCGTTCGTATATGCTCCAGGGCAATGCGTTCATCATCCACCAATATGACCTTCATCGAAGGGAGCCTCCCATGTCCATATTTGAATCCATTATACTCTACGTAATAAGGGCGGTGAAGCAAAGTGCAGAATCCCGACCAAAAATGCAGTTTTGTTATGTTTACGCTTTCATAGGCACTTGTATATGATGAGAGCGTAACCAAAAACCTAAGGGAGGATTTGGGATGCGTCGTTCGAAATGGGGAAGAGGAATCGCGCAGGCAATGACCGCTTTGACTCTTGTTAGTTTGCTAGCCGCATGTTCAGGCGGAAGCGGCGGCAATAGCGGAGGCAACAGCGGCGGAAACGTCAAAACGAGCACACCGGCGGCAGAAACAGAGAAAAACGGTGCTGCAGAGGACGGAGGCAATAAGGAGCTTAAAGGGGAGTTCGTGCTCTGGACTTGGGAGCCGGAGCATCCGACGGCGCTGGCGGCTTTTAACGAGAAATATCCGGGGATCAAGGTGAAGAGAGTGCAGGTCGAAGCGGCCGATGTTCCGAAGAAGCTGCAGACGACGATCGCCTCGGGCGGCGAGCTGCCGGACGTTATCCGGATCGAGCGCGGGCAGAAGGCAAAGATCTTCAGCATGGATATTTTGCAAGATTTAGAGGCCGACCCTTATAATGCGGACCGCAACGTGTTATTCGAGTATGACGCTCCGGCATTCTCCATGAATGACCATCTGGTCGCTATTCCGGATGATATGAGCGTTGCCGGCGTTGCCTACATCAAGTCGCTCGCCAAGGAGTATCTGGGTACGGACAATCCCGAAGAGATGGAAGCGATGCTGCCGGACTGGGATGCATTTATCGCCAAAGGCGCAGAGGTGCTCGACAAGAGCGGCGGTAAGGTCATGATGTTCCCAAGCCTTGGCGGTGTCTACGATATTCTGAAGGGTCAGCGGGATCAGCCGTACTTCGAGGGCAACAAGTTAAACGTTCAGCTGCTTCAAAGCATCGTAACGCGGCTTGTCCAGTTCCGCGATGCGGGTATTGTAGACAAGCTCGACCAATGGACGCCGGCCTGGAACGCCTCGTTTGGCGGCGATAAATACATGTTTACGCCAAGCCCGGTCTGGATGCCGCAATACGTCATCGGACCAAACGACAAGAAGCCTGACCGGTGGGCGCTGATGGTAGCTCCGGATGGCGGTTATATCCGCGGCGGTTCGTCGCACGGCATTCCGAAAGGCGCCAAGAACGCCGAGCTGGCTTGGAAATGGATCGAGTTTACTTCGATGTCGCAGGCAGGCGCGGAAGCGCAGAAGAAGGACGGCGTATTTACCCATTACAAAGAAGCTTACCAGAATAAACAATTCTCGAATTGGACGTGGGAGAATTTCGGCACCCAGGATATTGGGGAGAAGTTCTTCGTGGACATCTCCGGGGTAACGACCGACGTTGCCGAGAATGTGAACGACCAGGTGCTTGACGAAGCGATGAGTATCGTGCTGCAGACTCTCTCGAAGGATAAAAGCTTCGGCGTGGAGCAGGCGATGGACCGGATTCAAAAAGAGCTGAAGGCGAAAGTGCCGGACGTTACGTTCGGTTAACGGCGAGCCCGATGACGAAGAGACGCTGGGAGCGGCCGGGCGGCCGCTCTTTGCGCTTTCCTTGACCTTATAACGATCGGAGTGGGAATAATGGATGTGGTGAAGCGAAAATGGGCGCCGTATCTTTTTCTGTCACCGTATATGCTGTTTTACGCGGCCTTTGGCCTGATTCCAATCCTGTTTTCGTTCTACGTGAGTCTGACGAGCTGGAACGGGATCGGGAAAAAAACGTTCGTTGGGCTGGACAACTATGCTTTTCTGTTTAATCCAGACTCCTATTTTTTCACCTCGGTCGGGAATACGCTGCTGTTCGTGGCCGTATCGCTGCCGCTTCAAATGGCCTTTGGCCTTGCGATTGCTTCCCTGCTCTACAGCAAATTCGTCAAGTGGAAAGCCTTTTTTCAGCTCGTCAACTTCCTGCCGTACATCGTCACGC
Source organism: Paenibacillus glycanilyticus (assembly GCF_051200795.1). Taxonomy (NCBI): domain Bacteria; kingdom Bacillati; phylum Bacillota; class Bacilli; order Caryophanales; family Paenibacillaceae; genus Paenibacillus; species Paenibacillus glycanilyticus. The sequence goes on along the minus strand of NZ_CP195155.1, from coordinate 4,549,032 downwards.
CGGTTGCGGTCGGCCTCATGTTCAACCTGCTGTTCGATTGGCAGGCCGGCTTCGTCAACAAGCTGCTGCTCGAATTCGGTCTCATCGACGAAGGGATCTATTGGCTTGGCGAACCGATGTATGCCCGTATCGTCATTATTCTGATGCTGTTTTGGAAGGGCTTCGGCTACACGATGATTTTTTATCTGGCAGGACTCGCCAACATATCGAAGGATTTGCACGAGGCGGCTGCCGTCGACGGCGCAACCGGCATGAAATCGTTCTGGACCATAACGCTGCCCTTACTTCGCCCGGTCACAACCTTCGTGGCCATTACGGGAATTATCGGCGGCTTTCAATTGCTCGAGGAGCCGATGCTGCTGCTTGGCGGCGCGGGAATGGGCTCGGCGTCTGCCGTCATCGGCGGACCGGAACGATGCTGCCTGACGACCGTCTGGAATATGTATGACACGGCATTCGGCAGCACAACTCGTTACGGACTAGGCGCGGCGATCGCTTACGGACTTTGCGTCATTATTGCCGTGTTCTCGTTTGTTGGCACCAAGTTTTACAGGGAGGAATCCTAAATGAGTACACGATCGCGTACGGTTACTGCGACGGTCGGTATCGCGCTGCTGTCGATCGTCGCCTTGCTGCCGTTTTACATTATGATTGTTATGGGCACTTACAAGAACGAAGACCTTTTTACGAAGATCGTCCTTTATCCGGGCAACTACCTTGCGGAAAACTTCAAGACGGTTGCGGCGAGCCGGTTCGATCTGGCCTACTGGAATAGTTTTGTCGTCTCGGCTGCCAGCACGCTCCTGTCGGTGTTCGTCAGCGCGCTTGCCGGGTTTGCGTTCGCGAAATACGATTTTAAGTTCAAATCGAAAATTTTCGGAGCTGTTCTGCTTACGATGATGATCCCTGGCCAGCTAGGCCTGGTCGCGTACGTGATCGAAATGCGTTATCTCAACCTTTCCGATACGCTGATGCCGCTTATCCTGCCTTGGGTGGCAAACGCGTTTGGCGTGTACTGGATGACGCAGTTCATTCGCGGCGCCGTACCGGTCGAGGTGATCGAGAGCGCGCGCATCGACGGCTGCTCGGATCTCGGAATCTTTTTCAGGATCGTGCTGTCCTTTATTTATCCGGCATTAACAACGCTTTCCCTGCTGGTCTTCCTCTGGTCGTGGAATAATTACCTGCTGCCGTTAATCGTCATAAACAAGCCGGAGATGTACACGATCCCGCTAGGCATCACGACGCTAGGCTCCGCGTACAGAACCGATCTTGCGGCGCAAATCCTTGGACTGTCGATCGGAACGCTGCCGGTGCTCGTCTTATTCGCAATTGGTTCGAAAAGCTTCATTCGGGGGCTGACCGCCGGATCGGTAAAAGGATAAACGCTGAATATAAAAACGAGCCAATGGAATTTGAATTCCATTGGCTCGTTTATGTTTTATTTCGCGATTGCCGTCCGCCCGATGGCGTCCAATCGTTTCTTTGCTTCCTCGTAGACGTCGCTTGGTAGCGGGCCAAGCTCGGCATAACGGAGATTTTCAGCCAAGTGGGAGGGATTCTTGGTGCCCACGATCGTTGTCGTCATGGAAGGATGGGATAGGGTAAAGCGCAGCAGGAATCCGGTCCTCTGCTCGCCATGTTCCAAGAGGTCGTCCAGCTTCGCTTGCTCCCAGGCGCTCCAGCGTTCCTCCGAACCCCGCCCGATACCCGGTTCGCCTTGTCCCACGCCGCCGCGGACAATGATGCCGGCTCCGGTGTCCGCGGCTTTTGTTACCCAATCCTCGTGTTCTCGTTCCAGAGCGGAGTAGGGCAGCTGGAACGTATCGAATGCTCCCCAGTCCACGAAGGCCGGAAGATTCGGAAGGTAAGAGGAAACGCCGATGTAACGGGCTTTGCCGCTAGCTTGAATTTCCTTCAGGACATCGACCAGCGCGCCTTCTTCGGCTTGCTGCACCGTAGGTCCATGAAGCTGCAAGACGTCGACATAGTCGGTTTTCATGCGCTTTAAGCTTGTATCGATGTTATGAAGCAGATTATCGCGCGTCCAAATATGGGACGTCTCGTCATGATCGCCGCGGTTCGTGACGCAGCAGCCGCATTTTGTCGCCAGAATAAACTCGCTCCTGCGGTGGCTGATGAAGCGGCCGATTAATTCTTCGCTGCGGCCGTAATCGTAAGAGGTGTCGATCAGATTGATACCCGCATCGAGCACGGTATTCAAGATGAGGCCCGCATCGGCATCCTCGACCGTTCTTCCGTTCCATACGCGGGGTCCGCGTATTTCCATGGCGCCGTAGCTTAATTTCGTAACCTGCAAACCGGTACGGCCTAATATCGCTTTATCCATCAATTAAGCTCCTTTTTATTCCTATATTACCTTATAACCGGACATCGCTGGAAGGGCCGTTATTTTCACTCTTGCGCGCTTCTTCGAGCTCCTGCTCCCATGTCAAATGCCTGTATGGCACGGCAGCTTTGTCAGTGTCGAACCACTGAATGAAGTCCTGCCACATGGCGGTCGTCCATGCTGCATCGATTTGCGCCGTCGTATAGGTTCTGCTGTTTAAGCGGGCAAAGCCAAACACGTCGCGGACCTGCGATTTTTCCGCATGGGTAGCCGTCAGCTCCGCCAAATGGGCAGGGATGAAGATGACGCCTGCCGGCGTGCCAAGCACAACGTCGCCTGGGAGGCAGACGGCCCGGCCAATGCGGGCGGGAACGTTCATGCCGACCATCGTGACATCTGCTATTGCGGTTGGGTCGCTGCCCCGATAGAAAACATTAATGTTTTCGATTTGCTGAACCTGCTGATTGTCGCGTATACCGCCCCATATAACGGCGCCTCCTGTCTTCGTGCGGGTTGAGATAGCCGTGGACAGGTTGCCTCCCACGTAGGTGCCTTGATAGATTTTATCGAACATATCGATGACGGCGACATCCTCTTCCTCCAGCGAATCGATTACCCATTGGTTAAAAAAGCCTCTGCGATCCTCTTGCTCATGGCCGTAATTGAGCAGCGTATCATGCAGATCCGGACGTTTCGGCACCATAACGGCCGTAACCGCGCGGCCAACCATCACCTTGTTCGGGTGAATGATTTTGAAATCGCCCTCGAATTGATAATGATATCCTCTCGACCAGAGGGGGCCCCAAGCCTCCTCAAGCGTAATCCTGCCTAGTCGGGCAAGAACACTGGACGGCACTTTGGGACGGCCGTCCGGGAAGCGCTCGCCTTGCCATAGCGGCGATAACTGAATGGTATCTTCGGCATTATTAAATTTCATATCGGACACCTCGCTTTATTTTTTGTCTTGCTGCTTAGCTCCACAGCCGGTCGTTGGACCAGTAGCCGTTCCATTCGTCGGTAGGGAGCCAGAGCCCTGGAATCTCAGGGTGCAGATGCTGAGCGATAACCTCGTCGTTAAGCGCTTCGATGCCAAGGCCAGGCGCATCGGGCACATGAATGAAGCCGTTCTGGACCAGCGGCTTTGGCAGCTTGCTGACGATTAGATCGTCCCACCAATCGACATCGACGGAATGGTATTCGAGCGCCAGGAAGTTTTCCGTGGCGGCTGCGGCATGCACGGCTGCGAGGCAGGCGATAGGGCTCTCCGCCATATGAATGGCCATCGCGACGCCGTATTCCTGGGCCATGTCGCCGATTTTTTTCGTTTCCAGAATACCGCCCGTCGTCAGCACGTCGGGATGGATGACGGATACGCCGCCGGATTCCAGAAGCGGCTTGAAGTTCTCCTTGAGATAGATGTCCTCTCCGGTGCAGACCGGAGTTGTCACCGCGCTTGCGAGCTGGGCATATTGATTCGTGTATTGCCACGGAATCATGTCTTCCATCCAGGCCAGGTTGTACTTTTCGATGCGGCGGCCCAGCTTGATGCAATCCTGCAAGCCGATATGCCCGAAATGGTCTACGGCAAGAGGTACCTCGTAGCCGACGACCATGCGAACGTCGGCTACGTATTGCTCCAGCATGTCGAGACCTTTCTCCGTCACATGGATGCCCGTAAACGGATGTGCGATGTTATAAATATCGTAGTGGCGGCTGCGAATTTCCCGCAGCTGGTGCTCGGAGAGGTTCGAATGCTTTCGGGAATACCAGGCTTTGGACAACGCTTTCATATCCTCCAGGAAGCCGAGAGGGGCGCTTAACGTTCCGGGCTCGTTAATAATCTGATTGATGCCCAGATCCATCTTAAGGAAGGTGTAGCCTTGTTCCATTCTTTTTTGCAGCGCCAGGCCCATAGCCTTACCCGTATCTTTACCGTCAACGTCGGTGTCGCAATACATGCGGATTTTGTCGCGGAATTTGCCGCCCAGCATTTGATAGATGGGCATGCCGTAAGCTTTGCCGGCAATATCCCAGAGGGCGATCTCGATGCCGCTTACGCCGCCGCCTTGCCGGGAATGTCCGCCGAATTGCTTGATTCTGCGGAACAGCTTGTCGATATTGCACGGATTTTCGCCCAGCAGCCTGCTTTTGAGCTGAAGGGCAAACTGTTTGTCGGCGCCGTCGCGCACTTCCCCGAAGCCAACGATGCCTTGGTTCGTGAACACCTTGATCAGGCTGCAGTGCATGGGAGCGCCTGCGATATCGGCAAAGCGAATGTCGGTAATGCGAAGCTCCGAAGGCTTGGAGTAGGTGTTGACGTGAGCTAACGTGCTATCATAGGTTTCCTGTTGAGTCATGGGCAATGCTCCTTTGCGGGAATATGGGTATTGGGCAGATTACATCAACATGCCGGCACCATCCATGCGGATGGTCGAGCCGGTCATAAACGAACTTTCGTCTGAGGCCACGTAGCAGACGAGCGAAGCGATATCCTCAGGCAGTCCGACGCGTCCAAGCGGAAACTTTTTGCGGTTGGGTTCCTTATGAGACGCCTTGAACTTACCCACGTCGACCGCGCCGGGAGCGATCGTATTAACCGTTATGCCATAACGTGCCAGTTCAATGGCGCTTTCCCTCCCGAGCATTTTGATGCCGCCTTTCGACATGCAGTAGACCACGTCGAAGTCGGTAGGTCTTTTGCCATGCACGGAGGAAATATTAATAATGCGGCCGAAATGCCGTTCCTTCATATAAGGGATAACCGCCTGCATGCATTGCCAGTATCCTTTAAGGTTGATGTTCATGACGCGGTCGTATAGCTCCTCCGTATAATCGAACCAGTTAAGATTAAGCTGCAGCGCGGCATTGTTGACCAGAATGTCGATGCCGCCAAGCTCAGCCGCGGCCGTATCAACCATGCGCACGATCTGCTCCCGTTCCGCGACGTCGGCTTGCACGGTTATGCAATTGCCGCCAAACTCCTCGATCTGGTGCTGCGTATCCTTGGCTCCGGCATCGCTGGAATTGTAGTGAATGGCCACCTTTGCGCCGCGCCTTGCCAGCTCCAAGGCGATACCCTTGCCGATGCCCGTTCCCGCGCCGGTGACAAGTGCCGATTTTCCTGTCAAGCTGTGGCTCATGGCGTTCGCGTCTCCTCCCCGGCCGGCTTGTTCATGCGATGATCCATGTAATGCAGGAGAAAACCGCCGTCCAGCCGTATATCGGCGCCGTTCAAATAGCCGGCTTCCTCTCCGGCCAGGAAGAAGGCAAGCTCGGCCAGATCTTTAGCCGTCCCAAGCTTTCCGCCGGGCACCTTGTAACGGTAATCGTCGTAAAGTCCGGACACCGGGCTTTGAAACGTCGTGTCCGAACCCTCGACAGGGCCCATCTCAATCACATTGACTCGGATGCCTGATCGGCCGAGAAACAAGGCCGCTTCATGTGCCAGCATCTTCACCGACCCTTGTGAGGCGCTGTAAGCGAAGGACGATCCGGTAGGCTTCTCGTTATGAATGGAGCTGACGAAGATCATGCTTCCGAAGCCTCTTGCCGCCATCCGTTTGCCTAGCGCTTGGGTACAGAAGAAGGCCGATTTGGCATTTTTCCGCATGATTTCGACAAATTCCGTTTCTTCGCAGCTTTCGACAGAGGCGGGACTTATCGCACAGCAATTGTGAATCATGACGTCGACTGGGCCAAGCAGCTTCTCGGCTTGATCCAGCATTGTTGATATGTCGCCGCTGCTGCTAAGATCGGCATGCGTAACAAGCAGGTTTGAGCCTGCGGCGGTGCAGCTAACGATCATGTTGTCCCATTCTTTATCCTCACGTGAACTATTCAGAATGAGATTCGCGCCATCTTGACTAAACCGTGCGATAAGTGCCTCGGCGGACCAGCTGTCGGCATCCGCGATAAAGACCACTTTCCTCTTCAAATCATGTACACCCCCTCATGAATACTGGACTCTTTTCGGCAGGCGATTTGCTTTACATGACCATCTTACCGACCGATTGAAGCGAAAAGCCATGCCGCAAAATTATGATTTTGTTTGTTTTTTTACGGTTGATTCAGCTTGAAAAAAGTGGGAAACTTTCATCTTGACTTTCCCGTCCGAAGCGACTAGCATCGAATTATCGATTATCGATAATCCGTACCAAATCCCAAGGTGGTGAGAGCCCGTGTCCATCGAAACAGCCAGTTCAGAGCAAAGTCCAATCTCTCTTAGCGAGCATGTCTATATCGCCTTAAAGAAAAAAATTATGAAAGGTGAACTGCTGCCCGGACACCGCATGATCGTTTTGGATATCGCCAAACAATTCAACGTCAGCCAAGCTCCTGTCAGGGAGGCGCTCGAGAGGCTGAAGCAGGAAGGTCTCATTGTCGGCAAAATGAATAAAGGCTCGGCCGTTTCCGAAATTACGGCCCAGGAGATACGGGACATTTACGAGCTCCGGCAAATGGTTGAGGGCGAGGCGCTTCGCAGAGCGATGAAGGTGCTGGATGAGAAGGATATCGCTTACCTGGAAAGCGTTATTGCCGGCATGCGGGATGCGATCGACAAGGAAGATCCTTACCGGCTGGTCGAGCTGGATATGCTCTTTCACGGTTATTTTTATTTGAGGAGTGGCAATGCTCTTCTCTACGACATTTGGAACAGCATCAAAACGAAAGTTATGCGTTTCATTACGGTAACGAACAAGGATCATCCCGGCCATACGCTTTCTGACTCCCATACCGAAATTCTGGATCTCATTAAATCGGGCGACGTTGATCAGACGGAAACGAAGCTGATAAGGGGACTCGATTTCTATAAAAACTATATCGGAGAGTAGCCCTTCAGCCGCATTCTTTTATTCATCCTTTCTCAAGAGAGGAGTGCCGATTATGAAGCAAGGGGTTATGGATCGAGCTGTGACGCTAAACGACCTGCTTCCCGGCGGCAGCTTTGAAGCCGGAGAAATGAAGAGGAGGCTGGAAGAGTGCGGGCTTCATGCTTATTACTCTTATCCGGCTCTAGCCCTGTTTGGCGTTAGCCTCCCGGAGGCGGATTTATGGTCCCGAAGATACGCCGTGGATGAACTCTACGCGGTCATCAAGCGCCATGGACCGGACAACACCGCAATTTTGCCAGATGACAAGGGAAATGTCGGAGTTCTATTCTCCTGGGACGACCGCGAATCCATCATGAAGTTATACGGCAGCATCTGCAAGCAAGAGCATAGCTTTAACCCTCAATTGATCTCGCTAGGCATCAGCAATCCTACTTCGCAATTATCAAGTCTGCATCATGGATACGAACAAGCCCTCTTCGCCATGAAACACCGATTCTATCAAAACCATTCGCAGCCCATTTACTACAGCAGTATTCCCGAGTATGCAACGGACGCTGAATATCCCCGGGATAAGGAAGACGAGCTTCTGCGTCTCTTGACTAACGATTCCATTACCGAACAATCATTAACCCGGCAAGCGGTAGAGAACTTCTACCGGCAGCTCACTCGCACCGGTCCTCTGCCGGTCAAGAAAGTCGTTGACGCGACGCTTCAGCTGCTGGTCAGCCTGCAGCTTCGGGTCAAATACGAGCTTGGACAGTCCCATTTATGCAACACGCCCGACATGACGGCGCTTATGCAGCTGAATACGCTGGAAGAAATGACGGATGCCGTTTGCCAGGCGATAAAAGGAATGGGAGGAACGCCTTGCAGCGCCGACAGCCTAAATCGCAACCTAATTAAGAAAGCGGTTACATTGATGGAGGAGGAATATGATAAGGCATCCCTGCATTACGTCGCCGATAAAGTATTTATTACTCCCGCCTATTTAAGCTTTCTATTCAAATCGAAAATGGGAGTCACGTTTATCGAGCATCTGACCCGCATCCGAATAACCCATGCCAAAAAACTGCTCAAGCAGACTCATCTGCGAAACTATGAAGTCGCCGAGCGTGTCGGCTACCAGGACTCTCGTTATTTCAGTCAAATTTTCAAAAAGAAGGTAGGTTTGTCGCCAAGCGAATTCCGAGATGCAAATTAACCAGCCTATCCATCATTTCATTGGGGGTTATTTACGAAAATGAAGGAGTGTACAAGGTTATGAAACTAGCCGAGTTTTTCACTTCCCATCCGAACCAGCTATGGCATCTGGCGAAGCAGATGGGCGTCGATTACGCCGTTGGCCCGCTGCCGAAGGAAGATAACGGCATGAAGCCTTGGGATTATATGAACCTGCTGCACATGAAGCAGCGTTACGAGAATCACGGAATCCAGCTGCTTGTTATTGAATCGGCACCGCCAACCAATAAGATTAAGCTTGGCTTGCCGGGACGAGACGAAGAAATTGAATGGATGGGCCAGCTCATATCGAATATGGGCGCTCTTGGCATCCCGGTCTTATGCTACAATTTCATGGCACAGTTCAATTGGTTCCGCACGTCGACAACGACGCGTACGCGCGGCGGAGCGCTTGTGTCGAGCTACGATCATTCCTTGATGCAAAGCGCCCCGCTTACGGAAGCGGGGATCGTAACGGAGGATCAATTATGGAACAACCTGCGATATTACTTGGAGAGAATTGTGCCGATTGCCGAGAAGGCGAAGGTCAAGCTGGCTTTGCATCCCGACGATCCGCCTATAAGCCCGATTCGCGGCGTATCGCGCATTCTCCGGAATAGCGAGGCTTTGCAGCGCGCCATTGATCTCGTACCAAGCGAATACAGCGGAATTACGTTATGCCAAGGCACGCTTGCGACCGCTGGCGAGCATATCCCGGATGTCATCCGCCATTTTGCGAATCGGAACAAGTTATTTTTTGTGCATTTCCGCGACGTCGTGGGCACGCCGGACAAATTCCAGGAGACGTTCCACGATGACGGCAAGACCGATATGTACGAAGCGATGAAAGTGTATTACGAGGTTGGATTCGACGGACCGGCAAGACCGGACCATGTTCCGACAATGGAAGGGGAGGACAATGCGAACCCCGGCTACGAAACGCTTGGACGACTGTATGGCGTAGGGTATATTAAAGGGTTGATGGAGGCTGCCACGGCGGAACGAAGGGCGCTTGCGGGGAACCTGAACGGATAAGCAGGTTTGATAGGGAAGAAGCTATGCAAGCTGCGGCTGCATAGCTTTTTTGTGTTCGAAAGAGCTTTTTAAGGTCGCTTAAGAGTGTAAAAAAACAAACCAATTCATAAATCTATCGCATGTACACATGTAAGCGATTTCAATAGAATGAGCCTTATAGATGCTGTGAGGGGGGATGAACATGAAATGAAGGCTGAAGCTATGAATAAGCCGGCAACGGCAACAAAGCTGCGCTTGACGAAGAAGCTCAAAGGAACCAACGATAACAATCTGGCAGGCTACATTTTCATTTCACCTTGGTTAATAGGCTTTTTATTGCTTACCGCATGGCCAATCATCCAGTCTTTTTATTTGTCCTTTACGGAGTATTCGCTGCTCGAGGCTCCGACCTGGACCGGTACGGATAACTACGCCAACATTTTCACTAACGATAACGATTTCAAGACATCGCTGAAAGTCACCTTTATCTTCGTGTTGTTTTCCGTCCCGCTGAAGCTTTTCTTTTCCTTAATGGTCGCGATGATGCTGAATAAAAATGTGAAGGGCATGAATCTGTACCGGACGGCCATCTATTTCCCTTCTCTCATTGGCGGGAGTATTGCCGTAGCGGCGCTGTGGCGCAACATGTTTAATCTGAACGGTTATTTCAATCATGTGCTTTCCTGGTTCGGCATTCAAGGCGTCGGGTGGATAACGAATCCGCATACCTCGCTTGGGACTCTGATTCTGCTGAATACATGGCAATTCGGCTCTACGATGGTTATCTTCCTGGCCGGGCTGAAGCAGATTCCGGGCGAGCTTTACGAATCGGCGTCGGTTGACGGCGCATCGAAGCTGAGAAAGTTTTTCCACATCACGCTTCCGATGCTGTCGCCGGTCATGTTTTTCAACTTGGTGCTTGGCATTATCGGTTCCTTCCAAATGTTCACCTCCGCGTTTATCGTTACGCAGGGCGGCCCGATCAATTCGACGTATATGTACGCGCTGTTTCTCTACGAGAAGGCGTTTAAGCATTATCAAATGGGATATGCCTCGGCGCTTGCCTGGATTCTGCTCGTAATCGTGGCGCTGATGACCGCCATTAACTTCCTGGTATCGCGCTACTGGGTATTTTATGAGACGGACGGAGGGAAGCAAAAGTGAACAAAGCGCTTAAGAATCATAAGGTTGCCAGCCATCTGCTGCTGATTGCGTTCTCTCTCCTGATGCTTTACCCGGTTATCTGGTGGGTGGGCGCTTCGCTCAAAACCACGGCCGAGATGAGCTCGCCATCTATCTGGCCCAGAGCGCCGATATGGGAAAATTACACCAAGGGCTGGCAATTCTCCCCTGAATTTACGTTTGGACGTTTCTTCGGAAATACGCTGCTTATGGAGTTCTGGAACGTGCTGGGAGGCGTTCTTACAAGCGCGATCGTCGCTTACGGCTTTGCCCGTCTGAACTTTAAGTTTCGCGGTGCGTTATTCTCGATCCTATTGCTTACGATGATGCTGCCGGGACAAGTGACGATTGTGCCGCAGTACATTCTCTACAATAAACTTCAGCTCATGGACAGTTACATACCTTTAGTTCTTCCTCATTTCTTCGGCGGCGGCGCCTTCTTTATCTTTTTGCTCGTGCAATTCATCCGAGGGATTCCGCGGGAGCTGGACGAAGCCGCCAAGATCGACGGTGCTTCCGTCTACGGTATTTTCTATCGGATTGTTTTACCGCTGATTAAGCCTGCCTTGGTGACCGTGGCGATCTTTACGTTTATATGGAGCTGGGACGATTTCTTCGCGCAAATGCTGTACTTGAATTCGGTTGGCAAGTTTACGGTTGGTCTCGCGCTGCGCATGTACGTGGATCAGTTCGAGATCCAATGGGGCAGGCTGCTTGCGATGTCGCTGCTTTCGGTTATGCCGTCCGTCATTTTGTTTTTCTTCGCGCAGAAGCAGTTCGTCGAGGGGATTGCAACGACGGGCTTAAAGGGATAACGGCATGGCGGATCCCGCTTAAAATTACAAGGTAAAGGGGAAAAAAAGATGAAGCGAAGCGTATACAAAGGATTCACTTTATTCATGCTTGCCGCCACACTGGGCTTGTCGGCTTGCGGGAACGGCGGCGCGAACAACGGGGAGGCGAATGCTTCGAACGCTGGCGGCAATGGCGCCTCCAATGCTCCGGTGAAGCTCAAAATCATGTGGCAAGGCGCGGATATCAGGCATCAGGCGATGTTGAAGACGCAGGAGGTCTATACGAAATTAAATCCGTCGGTTACCTTCTCGCCCGAATACATGGCATGGGACGATTATTGGAAAAAGCTTCCGACATTGGCCGCTTCCCATTCGCTGCCGGATGTCCTTCATATGGACGGGGCATACATTCAAGAATACGCGACTAGAGGCACGCTGGAGGATTTATCGGATATCGATCTCACAGGCGTCATCGACGATAAAACGCTCGAAAACTTGAAAATCGGCGGCAAGCTTTACGGCATCCCGATCAGCCGCAATGCGCAAGGCATGGCGTTTAACAAGGAAGCGCTCGAGGCTGCCGGCATCGAACTGCCGAAGAAAGACTGGACGTGGGACGAATATTTCGACTTTGCGAGAAATGCCCGCGCCAAGCTTCCGGATGGCGTCTATCCGATCAGCGACACGGATACGTGGGATTTCTACCAGTATTATCAAATGTCATACGGCAAAGGCCGGATTATTCAAGAGGACGGCAAGAAGTTTAATCTGGACAAAGACCTGTTTATGAAATTCTATGGCATCCATGCGGAATTCCGCGAAAAGAAAATCGTTCCTCCTGCGGACATGGTCAGCGCATTTAAGGAAAACGATCCGCAAGCGGACCCGATGGCAAGCGGCAAAGTGATGACGCGGGGCGCAACGGTTGGTTCGGTAGGAGCGCTTGAGCAGTTAATGCCGGGAAAAATAGACGTCGTCAATCTTCCGGTAGGGCCGGAAGGCGGCGGATGGGCGCAGCCGACTATCTTCCTAAGCGTAAGCACCGACGCCAAGCATAAGGATGCGGCGAAGGCTTTCATCAAATGGTTCGTGACGGATCAGGAAGCCGGCAAAACGTATGGCACGAACTTCGGCATTCCGATCTACGACGAAATCTATGCAGCGCTTGAGCCTACCTTGCAACCGAAGGAGAAGCTGGGCAAGAAATTATACGATACGTCGATTGATAAAGCCATGCCGTTCTCCCCGGCTGCCGCAGGGTGGACGGAATGGGTAGACAACTACAAGAAAACGATGGATGCCGTTATGTACGGCCAGAAATCGATTGAAGATGCCTATAACGAGATTTCCAAGTCGGGCAACGCGATCGCAGAGAAGCAAGCCGCGAAATAATTTTTTTCGAATACGAGTTAACGAAAGGGCGGCTAACCTATCCGGGTTTGCCGCCTTTTCGTTAACATTAGTGGGATTGAGGTGCATATTCCTGTATGATAGACAAGAAGTATTGAAATTTTGGAGGTTTACATGTCCTGGAGCAAAATGAAGCAGCAACTGGAGAGCTTTCTTAGTCCGGCGTTATCGGGGAGGGTCGAATACCGGTCAACCAGCTACCGTTATTTACCCGATAAAGCAGGGCTTTGTTATATAGCCGTAGATAAGAAGAACGTATTTAATATGAATGATGCAACTACATTGATCAGATGGTATCAGACCGAGCAGGAAATCAAGAATGACCCGTTGCTTCAAATTCCGATCAGCAAGGATGAGATTGAAGCCGTCAGAGCGGATACCAAAGGGCTTGTTCCGGAGGATCGTCTAAAGGTTATGGCAAGAGGCAGGAAAATCGGTGAGCTAGCAAAGGAGCTTTTGACGGCGCAGACATCCCTAAGCAAATCGAATTTTGTGGTTATAGCCAATAAATTTTTATCTCTTTCCATTGAAGAGAGCATGGAGAGCAAGGATATCTTATTGAATATCCTTGCGTTGATTGACAGAAGGGTCGGGAAAAAACGGCTTCAAAACATGAGCGACACAATCAAGTTAAAGCATCCCGTCGTTCAGTATTTTTATGAATTACGGCTTAGCGCGATGTGAGTACATGAAGGCATAACAATGGTTTAACCAGTAACCGATTACCGTCTCCTGCGGTAAACGGTTTTTTTTATGGAATCAGAAATAATAAGTGAATAATAAATTTTTAAGATCTTTTTAATACCTGCCTTCTATACTGAATCAAAAGTTGAAGAGAGAAGGGGAATGCACATGAAACATGGTCGTAGCGTATTTGTACCCGCCGTAGTTGTAGCGCTGGCAAGTCTTGCCTTGATCTTCTACGCATTTTTTGGCACGATCCATCAGGGCCCTCCCGGAATAAACCCTGGAGAAAGAGGCAGCGAAGACCTATTCAAGACCATGGGAACGATCGCTGTCTGGTGCGCCGCCATTAGTTACGCGTGGCTGCGATTGAAGCGCAAGCGCAAATCGCCGTCTCCTCTTGTGAAGAAGCTGGTCAAGCTATTTGACCAAGCGCATCGACTTGCCGGATACGCCGTAATCGTCTTAATTGCTGCGCATGGCATCTATTTTTTGACGCAATCGAGAATAAAAGACGACACTTATACAGGTATCGCAGGATTTGCGCTGCTGCTTTCGTTAGGGATCTACGGTTTTCTAATCCGACGCGTCAAGAACAAGCATTTGCGAAAAATTCATTTCTTGCTGGCAACCGCGTTTGCCGTTGTGGCTATTATTCATGCAGGCGGTTCGGCGATTATCGCGATACTCAGCACAATCGTGTTCTGGGGATTGGTCTGGTTGATTGAACGAAGGGCGGCCCAGTCGACCGAGAATAGGGCGGCATAATCTTTCAGTGAACTCACGGCGGGCAGTTACGCTGTGAGTTCCTGGATTTACATATCTTTTGGACGATCTAATTGGTCTTGATAAAAATCAAAATACATTTTCCCATCCGTACCTCTTACAGCGTAAAACACATCGGTAAGAACATGTCCTTTCTTTTGCACAGCCTTTTCGATCATTTCAGTCTTAATATTTGCTTCATGCAAATGTTCGTAAATAAACTTGCCTTCTTTTATGAGTTCCACAGGAACGTTTATTGGTTTTGGCGGATATGCTTTTTCAACATTTAGTAAATGTAAATTAAGATGCCGATATTCTTTCTTTCTCAGAACGGAGAGTTTGCCGCTGTTTTCAAGTAAGGCATACTCAACTTCGGCAATGTCGAAAATCTCCTTCTCCCGGAGCATCTCGTTTAAGGAATCCAGTGTTAATTTGTTTTTCTTCATGTTTTCCTGAAGTAATACTCCTCCATCTACGACGACGGATGGTTTTCCAAATAACCATCTCTCCACATTTCTTCCTTTTAAAGATAAAAGACTAAGCAGCCACGAAGTGACAGTAAACACACCTAGTGAAATGACAAGATGGGATAGAACGATTTTCTCGTTAAACGCAATGTTCGCCGCTATGGCGCCTAGGATAATCGCGGTTACGAAATCATGGCTATTCATGTTTGATAATGTTTGTTTGCCAATCAATCTTGTGATGATTAAAAGGAGGATAAAGGAAGAGATACTCCTTATAAAAATGACATAGTATTCAGACATTTAGCTCCTCCAAAAATTGTATTTAAATTAATTTTTCTTCAAGCGCTTTTATTTATTCAGACACAAAAAAAGACCAGCCTATATGCTGATCTCAAGGTTTGTAGTTTCGTTAGGTTAAAGTCAAAAACTGTCGTCCGTATTCGCCATGATGATGAATGGCGGCATGCTCGATCTGGATGGTCGAGTGGACGATGCCGTATTTCTCCTTCAATAATTCGTTCAAGGCAAGCGTAATGCAATACGGCTGGGTATCCGAATGCGCAAGGACATGGGCGGTTAAGGAATAATGGTCCGTCGATATTGCCCACAGATGCATATCATGCACGTCCAATACTCCTGCTATGCTGCTCAAATCCCGGCGTATCGCCTCCAGATCAAATTGCTCCGGCACAGCCTCCATTAGAATAACGTAAGACTCCCGGATAATTTTTGCGCCGCCGATCGCGATAATGCCGCCGATCACCATGCTTATAAGAGGATCGAATATAAGAATGCCAGTGGCTTTCATCAGAATGGCGGATACGATTACTCCCGCCGAGCTGAGCGTATCGCCTATGAAATGCCATAACGCGCTTTTGACATTCAGGTTTTCTTCTTCTTTCGTGCTTCGGTGAAGCAGCAAGGTGAGTACGACATTCACGACTAATCCGATCACCGCAATGCCAAGCATGAGCCCCATATTTACCGGCTCAGGATGGATTAGCCGCTGAACGCCTTCGTACCAGATGAACACGGCTATAGCCACTAGCGCAAGGCCATTCAAGAAGGAGGCCATAATCTCGAAACGCACGAACCCGAAGGTGTATTTGCTGGTAGGCTGCCGTGATGCCATATAGATGGCGAACATGCTTAAGCTAAGCGCGAGCACATCGGATACCATATGCGCCGAATCGGAGAGCAAAGCAAGCGAGCCGGACAATAAGCCGCCGATTATTTCAATTGCGGTAAAGATTGAGGTTAACGTCAAGGTGAGCCACAGCGTCTTTTTGGATGTGGACTGCTCTTTTACATGCGGAAGATGATGATAATCCCCTTTGTTCATCTCATTCACTCCTTCGCCCTAGATTAGAATTATTATAAATAAGTAATGTAGCTTAAGTATATGCCCTCCATAGCCAAACGTTCAAATGAACATTATATGGATAACGGAAGGAATTCTCATTCTCACAAATTCCTTCTCTATTTTCACAAAAACCTTCTCAACTTTCACATGTACATACAAGTTGCAATGATGTTATACTGTCTACAGACAAGTTAGTTGTACTGGAATTCATACAAATTCATTAATCATAACGGAGGAACAAACATGAGTCTTGATGTGAGAGAGGCTATTAAGAACGGCAAAACGGTACTTGGAATCGAGCTGGGTTCAACCCGGATTAAAGCAGTTCTCATTGGAGAAGACAATACGCCGATTGCATCGGGCAGCCATGACTGGGAGAACAGCTACCTCCATAATATTTGGACGTACAGCCTGGAGGATATTTGGAAGGGCGTTCAAGACAGCTATCGGAAGATGGCGGACGATGTGAAGGAGCGGTATGGCACGGCTTTGCAGACCATTGGCGCTATCGGCTTTAGCGGGATGATGCATGGCTACATGGTGTTTGATCAGGCCGGCAATCAGCTTGTTCCTTTCCGTACATGGAGAAACAATATAACGGAGCAGGCTTCGGCTGAGCTGAGCGAATTGTTTGATTTCCATATTCCCCAGCGCTGGAGCATTGCCCATCTGTATCAAGCCATTCTGAATCAGGAAGCGCATATTTCCGATATTCATTTCCTGACGACGCTGGCGGGTTACATTCATTGGAAATTGACCGGACAGAAAAATCTCGGCGTAGGCGAAGCTTCCGGCGTATTCCCGATTGATATTCATACGGGAAGCTTTAGCGAGGTTATGATTAATCAGTTTAATGAGCGGATTGCGGCAAAAGAGCTTCCTTGGAAGCTTGAGGATATATTGCCTCAAGTATTGGTTGCGGGCGAGCACGCAGGGGTGCTGACTGAAGAAGGCGCGAAGCTTCTGGACGCGACAGGAGAGCTTCAGGCTGGAATTCCGTTCTGTCCGGCAGAAGGGGACGCCGGAACCGGCATGGTTGCAACGAACAGTATCGCGAAGCGCACGGGCAACGTGTCCGCGGGAACTTCGGTATTTGCGATGGTCGTTCTGGAGAAGGAGCTGTCCAAGGCCTATGATGAAATCGACCTCGTTACGACGCCTACCGGCAATCTGGTTGCCATGGCTCACTCCAATAACTGTTCGTCCGATCTGAATGCATGGGTGGGCTTGTTTGACGAATTTGCCAAGGTTATGGGCCTGAATGTTGACGCCAACAAGCTGTACGGTACGCTTTACAATCTGGCACTGCAAGGCGATCCGGACGGCGGCGGACTGCTGGCTTACGGTTACCTCTCGGGCGAGCACATGACGCATTTCGAAGAAGGCCGTCCATTGTTTGTCCGTTCCTCGGAGAGCAACTTCAATCTGGCGAATTTCATGCGCGTTCATCTGTTTACGGCACTTGGAGCGCTTAAGATCGGCATGGATATTCTTCTCAAGCAAGAAGAAGTCAAGCTTGACCAGATCCTTGGTCATGGCGGCTTGTTCAAGACCGAAGGCGTAGGGCAGAAAATTATGGCAGGCGCCCTGAACGTGCCGGTCTCCGTCATGGAGACGGCCGGCGAAGGCGGAGCATGGGGGATTGCCCTGCTTGCTTCATATATGATGAACAAAGCAGAGAACGAGACGCTGGAAGACTTCTTGAATAAGAACGTATTCGCAGGCAAAGCCGGCTCGCAGGTTTCCCCTGATCCGAGGGATGTGGAAGGCTTTGAAGTCTTTATGAAACGGTATAAGACGGGACTTTCCATTGAAAGAGCCGCGGTTGAAAATTTGAAATAAGCCGTTATCTGGAGCATGCGGATAGAAAGAACGATTGGAGCCGGGAGTAGTATTTCCTGGCTCCGATTTGTTAATCTATACTCATATCGCAGAATCGTACAGACAAGCTAGCAAAGGGGCAAGTTCATGAAAGAAAAATCATTGCCGAAATACATTCAGCTCAAGAAAGAAATATTGGTATGGCTGGATACGGGGAAGCTGCAGCCCAATGAGCAGATGCCGTCGGAGAACGAAATATCCGAACAGTTCGGACTAAGCAGGCAAACGGTCCGCCAAACGCTTGGGGAGCTTGAGAAGGAAGGCAGGCTGTACCGCCTGCAGGGAAAGGGGACCTTCGTAGCGGATGCGCGGGAAAGCGAGAGCCGCGTGGAAACTCAGACGATAGGTCTCATAACGACTTATATTTCGGATTATATTTTCCCGCATATCGTCCGGGGGACGGAAGCGGCGATTCGCGCCAAAGGCTACCGGCTGCTGCTCTCCAGCACGGACAACGATAAGGGCAGGGAGCGGGAAAGCCTGTCGATGTTAACCAGCCAGCCGCTTAGCGGCTTGATCATCGAACCAACCAAAAGCGCGGAAGGGAACCCGAATCTCGCTTATTTTCTCGCGCTTAATAACCGGAGAATTCCTTACGTGATGATAAACGCCAGATATCCGGAAATCAGCTGTCCTTCTCTTGTTATTGACGATGAAGAAGGCGGCAGTACGGCTGCGCAGCATTTGCTCGAGCTGGGGCATCGCCGGATTGTCGGATTTTTCAAGACGGATGACCAGCAGGGCGTGCTGCGCCTGAAAGGCTTCATGCGCGCGCATCAGCAGGAAGGCTGCCTGCTTCAGCCGGAATTTGTGGTGGCTTACCGGACGGAGGAGAAAGCGGAGAAGCCGATTGCGGAAGCGGCAAGACTTCTGGACCTTCCCGAAGAGGAACGGCCAACGGCATTTGTCTGCTACAATGACGAGCTGGCTCTGCAGCTGCTTGAGGTTATCCGCCAAGCCGGGTTATCCGTACCGCAGGATGTATCCATTGTTGGATTTGACGACTCCCCGCTTGCGACGGCATCCGAAGTGAAGCTGACAACGCTTGTTCATCCGAAGGCGGAAATGGGTGAGGATGCGGCAAGGCTGTTGTTCGAGCTGATCGAGAGCGGCGGCGCCATGATTCCGGAATCCAAAACCTACAAGCCAAGTCTGATTATTAGAGAATCTACCCGCAGGATGTAATGACAAGTCGTACGTTAAGCTAAAATAAATGTAGAAAACATGTACGTACAAGTGTATAATGACAATGAAAATGAGGATCGACGAAAGGATGAGCAGCATGCTGGAGCGGTTAAAGCAAGAGGTATTGGAAGCCAACTTGGATTTGCCCAAGTATGGTCTTGTTACATTTACCTGGGGGAATGTGAGCGGTATCGATCGGGAAAGCGGCCTTGTGGTCATCAAGCCTAGCGGCGTGCCTTACGATAAGCTGAAGCTCGAGGATCTCGTTGTTGTTGATCTTGAGGGGAATAAGGTGGAGGGCGAGCTTAAGCCATCCTCGGATACTCCAACCCATCTCGTCTTATATAAAGCATTTCCGCAGGTTGGCGGAATCGTGCATACGCATTCTCCTTGGGCAACAAGCTGGGCGCAGGCCGGCAGGGGGATTCCCGCGCTGGGAACCACGCATGCCGATTACTTCTACGGCGAAATTCCGGTTACCCGCGCCATGACGCGCGAGGAGATCGAAAGCGCTTATGAGCTCGAGACCGGGAATGTGATTGTCGAAACGTTTAAGGATAAAGATCCCATGATGATTCCAAGCGTGCTTGTGAACAGCCATGCGCCGTTTAACTGGGGCAAAGATCCGCATGAAGCCGTTCATAATGCGGTAGTGGTGGAAGAAGTCGCGAAGATGGCCCTTCATACTTATAATCTTAATCCAGACATTCAGCCGATGGATCAGGCTTTGCTCGACAAGCATTTTCTCCGGAAGCACGGGGCTAATGCTTATTACGGCCAGACCAAATAACGAAGATGAGAGCCCAAGACAATTTTCTTCTGGTTACAGAAGGGAATTGTCTTTTTTTGCATCCATCGTTCATGAGGCCACACCAAGCCTAGCCTTGTATATTTGAAGCCAAATTAGGAATATTATTCTTACATTGCCATTGGCCCTAGTCTGCGTTCCCGAAAGAATGAGTTAGAGTAATCAAAGGAATGATTAAGGATGTTATCCTCTATTAAATCCCATATTCCGGGATGGAGTGTGTTTTTCCAGGCGCTAATTACTCTTGTCGTTCCCCTATTGATATACCGGATTTATAAGGCGCTGACCTCTTTAGCGGATGATAAGCTGGTCTCTTCAGGCGAGGCTGGCTCTTCTTCGGACGAAAAGCCGACTCATCCCATTTCCGCAAGTTACGATGCCAATATAGACGAAATCAGGAACGCGATTGGGATAAACAGCGACGTTGTGATCCGCGAATTGACGATGGGAGACGCCAAGGTCCGTGCAGCTCTTATATTTGTTAAGGGCATGCAGGAGGATCAATTGCTAAAGATGGAGATTATGAGGATGCTGCGGGATACGGAGCCCGATCATCCTCTCCCGATTATTGAGCGATTGCCGACGAATGCGGCGCATACGATCTCCACGATGGAGGAGCTTACGAAAGCCGTTTTATTCGGCTATTTGGCGCTCATGATTGACGGTCGCGATGAAGGCTTCCTGATTAATCCGCCTAGCGGACCTGCCCGCGATATAACGGAGCCGGTATCCGAATCTCTGCTGCGCGGATCGCGTATTGGCTTTACGGAAGATATAAACGTCAATACCGCCATGCTGAGGAAGCAGGGAGTCACGGAAAACCTGCAAGTCCGAAGCTTTATGGTTGGCCACACGATTCAGAAGGAACTGGCTATCCTTTATTTGGACCAAATCGTTAACCCGGATTTACTCCGGGAGGTTACCGGCCGGATTGAGAAAATAAAGCTCGATTTCGCCGCTGAGTCCGGTTATATCGAACAAATGATCGAGGATAATTATTTAAGCCCTTTCCAGCAAACGCAAAACACGGAGCGTCCCGACCGGGTGATCGCGGCGCTTCTCGAAGGCAGAATCGCGATTTTGCTGGACGGAACGCCGTTTGCGCTTATCGTGCCTGTCACCTTCAGCATGCTCCTGCAGTCTCCGGAGGATTATTTCGAACGCTGGATGCCCGGTTCCTTATTGCGTATTCTCCGCTTTCTGGCGGCCTTTATCGCACTAATGGCGCCATCCTTGTATATTTCCTTTATTTCGTTTCATCCGGGTTTAATCCCGACGGAGCTTGCTTTAACGATTATTGAGACGCGGCAGGGCGTTCCGTTTCCGGCCTTGATCGAGGTTCTGATTCTGGAAATTGCCATTGAAATATTGAGAGAGGCGGGGATTCGGCTGCCTAAGCCGATTGGGCCCGCAATGGGCATCGTTGGCGGTCTTGTTATTGGAGAGGCGGCTGTGAAGGCGGGCATCGTTAGTCCTTTTCTTGTTATCGTAGTTGCGGTCACGGCGATTTCATCCTTTTCGATCCCCATGTACAGCGCCGGGATTACGCTTCGGCTTCTCCGGTTCGTGGCTATGCTGTTTGCTTCGATTTTGGGCATGTTCGGAACCATCTTGTTCTTCTTGCTGATCTGTTGCCATCTGTCCAAATTAAAAAGCTTTGGCGTCCCTTATCTTACCCCGCTAACGCCATTCCGCTGGAGTGACTGGAAGGATTTCTTTGTGCGCGTGCCAATCTTCATGATGAAAAGAAGACCAAAGCTCATGAAAACGATGCAAAACAAACGCAGATAGAATCGAGGGAAAACGATGTCTGCTTCAAAATCATTTCTTGCCCAGGACGACAAAATCACATCCTCGCAAGCGGCGCTGGTATTAAATAATACGATGCTGGGAGCGGGCATCCTGACCCTGCCAAGAAGCGTAAGCGAGACGGTGAAAACGCCGGACAGCTGGCTCTCCGTGCTTTTGGGCGGTCTGGTCGTTATGCTCGTTGTCGTACTGATGGTCAAATTAAGCCTGCGCTTTCCGGGCAAGACCGTCTATCAATACACGCAAATCGTGATTGGCCGTTATCCCGGCATTTTATGGTGCCTGTTATTAGTCCTGTATTACATCGCAATTGCAGGCTTCGAGATCCGCGCGATGTCGGAGGTGACGATGTTCTACCTTCTGGAAGGCACGCCGATATGGGCGATCACGATTCCGTTTATTTGGGTGGGAGCTTATTTGGTTCGCGGAGGCATTAATGCGATTGCGCGGGTTGGTCAGATTATCTTTCCCATCAGCTTGTTTATCTTGATTGTCTCGTATTTGCTAAGTTTAAGACTGTTTCATCTCGATAATCTGAGACCGGTTCTGGGTAATGGGATCTTTCCGGTCATCCAGGGGCTGAAATCAACCGTTCTGGTTTATTCGGGCTGCGAGGTTGTTATGACGCTTGTGGCTAAATTGGAACAACCAAAACAGGCTCTGAAAGCTATGCTGGTCGGCATCTCGATTCCTGCCGGCATTTATTTTATTACCATCATCATGGTTATCGGCGGTTTGTCCGTAGATTCGGCGGTAACGAGTACATGGCCAACGATAGATCTGATCCGGAGCTTCGAGGTTACGGGATTTCTGTTCGAACGTTTCGAGTTCCCGCTAATGGTCATATGGCTGATGCAGATGTTCTGCAACTACAGCAGCTTCTTTTATCATTCTTCCCTGGGAGTGTCGCAATTGTTTAACCTTCCTTACAAGTCGGTTATTTTTGCGCTTGTACCCGTTATCTTTCTTGCGACCATGGTTCCGAAAAATATTAACGAGGTGTTCATACTTGGAGACGACATCGGATACTTTAGCATCTTACTGTTTATATTGTTTCCCGTCACTCTTACGCTTGTTGCTCTTATAAGATCCAAAGGCGGTCCTCAGCATGAGAAGTCTTAAGTTTCTGGCACAGCTGCTTGCCGCTGCCATCCTGATTACACAATCCGGCTGCTGGAGCAGCAATGAGATTGAAGATCTTGCGGTTTACGCGGGCATGGCGTTGGATACGGGCGAGGAAAGCCCGGAAGAAAAGACATTTGAGCAAGAGGGCGGGAGCTATTCCAAGCAAAATAAAATAACAGCGACCGTTCAAATTGTCCCGCTCAAGACGGGGTCCAAGGATGAAGTGAAGGGCAAGACTTCGCCCTATACGAATATTACGGGAACGGGCGATTCCATTCTCGAGATTTTTCGCCAGTTCTCCTTGCGGTTGAATAAGCCGATTATTGGCCATCACTTGAAAATAATCGTAATATCCTCGCAGCTGCTGCAACAAAGAAATATTAAGCAGGTGACCAACTTTATGCTACGGGATAACGATATTCGGCCCAGCGTAAAAATCTTTCTGAGCTCGGGTAAAGCATTGGAGGCTTTAACCATAAAAACGCCCGATGAGGTGCCTTCCTTCTATATTAATGATGTGGTACAGAACCAGTTCCGGACTAGCAAGATTATGGACGCCGTGCTGCTGACGGATCTGGATGCCATGATGCATTCCAAGCAAAGCTTTATCCTTCAGAATATTATTCAGGCCAAAAAACATATCGAATTCTCCGGAGCCGGCATTATCAAAGGGGATACCGGACGCTGGATCGGGAATTTGACGCAGGAAGACGTGGAATGCATCGACTGGCTGACCAACCAAGGGGATAGCGGAACAATCAAAACCTACGACGAGCAAGGTAATCCCATCACTTACGAGATGAAAGCCATGAAAACCCGCATCCGGGTAGAGTCGGATCAAGACAATCAGCTTACCTTCCAAGTCCATGTTGAAACCAAGGGCAGAATCAGCGAGGATTGGGATATGCAGGGGAACCCAGCCTTGAGGTCCTACCAGAAAGAGATAGAGAAGTTGTTCAAGAGCAAGCTGACGAGCATGATCGAACATCTGCTGAGCGCCATGCAGAACCGTTATAAGGTAGATGTAGCCAAGTTCTGCCAAGCTGTGAGGATTCAGAAGCCGGGATTATGGAAAGAGGTCAAGTCCAACTGGGATGAAGCGTTTAGCGCTTCGAAAATCAATTTGGATATCGACCTGCAAATAACGGATTTTGGTTCTACGACAAAATAGACGACAGCGCCGCCTCCCGCGCGGCGTTGTGGGCTAGCCGATGCAGGTGATTGTTTTTCTTATGCTTGCTTATGTATTTAATCTGAAGGTTAATGTCCGGAAATTTGCGATTAAACCTGTCCAAGGCGGCTGTCAGCTCGTTTCTTGCGGATGCGTTTCGGGATTGCGGGCGGGTTGGCTGTGCAAGCAAATGAGAGATGCGGATACAGTCGGTGTAAACGACGGCGATTTTAGGTGGATGCTCCAGCTCTGCATAAGCGGCAGTCAGGGTATCCAGGCTGAAAATAATCGCCAATACCTCGCCATAGTTCGAACCGTAATCCTTGGAAATCGGCAGCTTCTTGGCGGATAAACGGATCCTCCGGTTAAAAACGGTACAGCAAGCAGCGCCGTAAGCGTTATGCGCGGCGAAGCCCGCGTAATCGCAATAAAGGAACATGGTTCCCTTATTTAAGAGGTATTGTCTTAATTGGGGACTCGCATAAGCTTTTTTGACCAGCAGATTATTGCTTAAATCCATGCGTGCATCTCCTATGAATATAGTACGGGGTAAGGGGATTCTAAAGGTATTCGATCAGCATTTACCGATCGTTCTTTTTTTAAACCTTATCACGTCTGCTTGATTGCCGATAAAAAAGACTGCTCCCAAATCGGAGAACAGTCTTTTTTTGCTTTGTTAGACCGGTCTAACGGTATCCCGGATAATCAGACTGGTAGGCAGCATGACCTTTTTGTTCCCATAGGAATTTCCTTCGCTGATTTCAAGCAGCAGCTTGGCGCTTTCGTAACCCAGCACGTCAAAATACTGCTTCACCGTACTTAGAGCGACCTTGGCGAACTTGGAGCTTTCGAAATCGTCAAAGCCCATTAGCGAAATTTGATCCGGAATCCGGATTCCCCGGCTGGTCAGCTGCTCGAGTACTTCAAGGGCGCGTTTGTCATTCGTGCAAAAGAGGGCGGTTATCTCTCCCTCGTGAATTTGCCTCGCGAGCGTATCGTAATCCAGTTCCTTCTCCAGATAGAGAAGCTTCTTGTTAATGGGCAGGGAAGCGTTAGTCATTGCGTTATTATAGCCGTTGTAACGGTCTACCTCCGGACTGAGGTGGAAATCGTAAGCGGCAAATCCGATCTGCTTATGACCGTTCCGGATTAAATATTCAACGGCTTCATAGGCGCCGTCGTGATTGTTGCAAGTCACGACGTTAACCGGATAACCTGCCGGGGAGCGGTCAAGCATAACGAATGGAATCGATTTCTTCCGAATGTCATTCAGATAGCTTTTCGCCGCAACCGGATCCGAGGAGTAAATAAGAAGCCCCCTGATATCGGATAGGATTAACCGTAAAATAAGCTCGCGTTCCTGTTCGAAATCGTTTTCCACGAATTCAATGATCAATTTGCAGTCATGCTTGCCGAGGAAGGATTGAATGCCCTTCATAATCTGCATATAGGAGCTGTCGTACATTTCAACGCCGGAGATAACAAAGGCAACGAGATTGGAAGCCTTCTCGGCTACGGCGGTTTGGCCGGCGGCCACAAAGCTTCCTTTTCCCCGAACGCGGTAAATCACTCCTTCGTTCACGAGCTCGGATAGCGCCTTTCTAACCGTAATGGAGCTTACATTTAACATCTTGGAAAATTCCGATTCGCTTGGGATGCGGTCATCCTTGGAAATTTCCTGATTCTCGATTTGCGCCAACACGTAATCCTTCACGATTTGGTACTTCGGTAGTCCTGGCTCTTTTTCACTCATTATTGAGTCACCTCATAACAACATTTCTTTGATTATAACCTAACTTAGGTTATATTGGTATACTAACTTTTCGCGGCATAAAAAATATGACGAGCATACTGGCCAGGAATTGATTTGCGGAGTAGGAAGATGCTCCTATTTACACAAAAAAGGTTTGAAAAATTTAGGAGTTCGTATTACTATAGGTTCAAAGATAGTGTGTGAACTTGTCGTGCTTAGCATAATAAGTTAAATGAGAAAACGACAAGAATCGTTGGGAGGTTAGGATAAAGAAGCTAATATTCGGTTTATGTAAGCGCTTAATCAAAAGATTGGTAAATGAAAGTACTATAAATTAACGACAGGAAGTCTGGAAATACAGGACACTTCTACTGTGTTTCTCGCTTCTTCGTATACTTACCTACTACATGGATATCTACTAGGAGGAATATTTTCATGAATAATAACCTAACATCCGGCAATCCCGTATTTCCCGGCTGGTATGCCGATCCTGAAGCAAGAATCTTCGAAGGGCGGTATTGGATTTATCCGACTTATTCGGCTCTTTACGAAGAACAGCTTTATCTGGATGCCTTCCATTCCGGCGATCTGGTCAACTGGACCAAGGTTGAACGGGTATTGGACGAGAAGGATTTCCAGTGGGCGCATAAAGCGGTATGGGCGCCTTCGCCAATTGAGAGCAACGGAAAATATTATATCTATTTCTCCGCGAACGATATTCAAAGCAATGATGAGCTTGGAGGCATTGGCGTCGGAGTTGCTGACCGGCCGGAGGGACCGTTCCTCGATGCGATCGGCAAGCCTCTAATTGACCGGTTCCACCATGGCGCGCAGCCTATCGATCCGCATGTTTTTCGGGATGAAGACGGTCAGGTATACCTGTACTACGGAGGCTGGGGACATTGCAACGTCGTTCGTCTCGGCGAGGATATGATCAGCCTGCTTCCTTTCGAGGACGGAACCGTCTATCGGGAAGTGACGCCGAAAGACTATGTGGAAGGCCCGTGCATGATCAAGCGGAACGGCCAGTATGTCTTCATGTGGGCGGAAGGCGGATGGGGCGGCCCTCATTATCGGGTAGCTTACGCGCTTGCGGAATCGCCGCTTGGTCCATTCGAGAGAATCGATACCATCTTGCAGCAGGATCCGGAAGTGGCAACCGGGGCAGGACATCACGGATATCTTCAAATCCCGGATACGGACGAATATTATATCGTTTACCATAGACGCCCGTTGACCGAAACGGCTGCGAACCACCGCGTGGTGTGCATCGATAAGCTTACCTTTAATGAAGATAATACGATTCGTCCCGTGAAAATCAGCTTTGAAGGTGTTGCGGCCCGTAAACTTTAATCTGCGGACAGGTGATCAAATGGATCCATCGAAAAAGGCTTATTTCGTAGACGGCTATCATGGCGGAATCAAAGGCCATATGCCATTAGGGTCATGGGCGGATGTAATCCGCCGGCTGGAGCAGAATCCGGATTGGAAGCTTTCCCTGGATATCGAACCGATCTCCTGGGAAGCGCTGCGACGTACGGATCCGCATTCCTATGACGCAATCAAACAGCATCTGCAAAGCCATGCCGGGCGCGTTGAAATGGTGGCGGGCAGCTACGCCCAGCCCTACGGCTGGGTCATTGGCGGCGAAAGCAATATTCGCCAGCTCATACGCGGCAGAGAAATCATCCGGGAGCATTTTCCCGAGACTGTTGTCGATACCTATGCTTCTCAAGAGCCTTGCTGGAGCAGCAGTTACCCTCAAATTCTCCGTTCGCTTGGCTATAAGCGCGCCGTGCTTAAGAATCCGGGAACGGGCTGGGGCGGCTATGCTTCCGGCATCAATCACGAAACGGTGCTATGGGTTGGCCCGGACGGGACGTCCATCCCTTGCGTGCCAAGATACGAATGCGAGGAGCTTCTAAACTGCTGGGAGTCGGAAGCGGGTTACATGAAGCCTGAATTCGTGGAGAAATGCAAGGCATACGGGATTGCGCATCCGGCAGGCAGCTTCCTTCAGGATCTGGGCTGGATGGCCAGGCCGTGGCTGAATGAGGATTACATTCAATTTACGACCTGGCGCGAATACATAGAGGAGATTGCCGCCAAACCGGCGGAAGCCTGGTATTTCACCCAAGAGGATATCCGCTGCACGCTGCCATGGGGAGAAGGGACGCTTCAGCGGATGTCACGTGAGGTCCGGGCTGCGGAGCAGGCGGTTGTATTGGCGGAGAAGCTGGCTTCCCTCTCAAGCGTGACGGGGGATTTCGCTTATCCGAAGGAGAAGCTGCGTGAGGCTTGGGATCAGCTCCTGCTGTCCCAGCATCATGATGCCTGGATCTGTGCCACAACAAGAACCGGACGGGAGAAGTGGGCATGGCAGGCCGGAACGCAAAGCTGGCTGGCGGAGGAGATTGCGGGCGATATCCGCTTCCTGGCGATGAGCGGCATGGTTCAGGAACCGCAAGACGAAATTGAGCCTCAGACGTATGGCGTCCGTGTATTTAATACTTCGGGCATTGCCCGCAAAGAACTAACCGAGATCGAGGTTCCGGGAGCTGGAGGATCCGCTCTGATTCGGGTCTTGGACGCCGATGGAAGGGGCGTTCCCAGCCAGTTGGTTCCGACGAGAGTATCTCAGGAGGACGGCAGCGTTTTTGCCGGCAAGCTGCTTTTTGAGGCGGAGACGCCTGCCATGGGTTATCGGGATTATAAGCTTGAATACGTGAAGCGGGAGGACGCGGAAGCTGCGGGCAAACAGCCGGAGGATAATGCTGCGTCTGTTCAAATCCATGGCGATTATGCCATTCTGACGACCGATTTGTACAGGATCGGAATCGATGCCAAGCACGGCGGAGTAATCACGGAGCTATACGACTTAACGAATAACCGGCCGTTGATCGCTCCTGGCCGCCCGTTTAATGAGTTAACCGGCTATCTGATCGAGGAAGGGCGTTGGGGCAGCAGCATGGAATCGCCGGTTGCGTTGAAAGTCGTAGAGAACGGTCCGCTTCGGGTCTCCGTCGAGATGAACGGCCAATTTGCGGGTACCGGCTTTGTTATGACTTTATCGGCAGCCAAAGGCCTGCGCAGGATCGATTTCCATGCGCGTTTCCTCTACGAGAGAGACACATGGATTGGCGACCCTTGGGAAATGGCGCCGGAGAACCGCAGTACCGAGCGGCGGAAGTCCCATCATAATACCCGCTATAAGCTGCAGGCGCGTTTTCCGGCTGCTTTTGGCGAGGGAAAGCTGTATAAGAATTCCGCCTTTGACGTAACCGAAAGCCGCCATTCGGATACGCGGTATGAACGTTGGGATGAGATTAAACACAATATCATCCTGAACTGGGTGGATATTTACGATGAGCAGAGCAATCGCGGACTAGCCATATTCTCCGATCATACGACGGATTATTCGCATGGCGATCATGACCCGCTCGCGTTAACGCTGGGCTGGGGCGCGGAAGGCGGCTTCTGGTGGGGGAAACGTCCGCTTCGGGATGCGCAGGAGATGCGGTATGCGATTCTGCCTCATGAAGATCGTTGGGATCGTGCCGGAATTGCGCAAGAGTCCGAACGTTGGACGCAGCCTCTGCAGCCGATGCTTATACGTTGGTCCAATCGTACGCCGAAATCGCTGTCCTTGCTGCAAGTGTCGGTGCCCTCTATTGAAATTATTTCCTTGCAGCGCGACGGAGAAGACTTGCTTGTCAGGCTGTACAATTCGGGAACGGAAGACTCTGCTTTCTCGTTTGTTATCAAGGCGGAATCGAGCGGCATTTCGGCCGTTGAGCTTGACGGCAAGCACAAGGAAAGATTGCAGCATGGCCAATTGCCTAACGGCGGTTCCGAAGTCGGAATGACATTGCCCCGTCATGGTCTAGCTACGCTTCGGATTTCCGATATTCGTTACAACAAAGACGAAACCATGGGATGTGAAACTGGAATTGAATACGAGAAAAGAAATTCAATATCAGATTGAGAAGCTTCTGAGGGTTAAGCGGGACTTTATTTATAAGAAATTATCAATCGTTGAATTTACGCACTTTGTTACCGGAGAACGTCTTTCTTATTCCGATATCAGTTCCCAGTCTTTCGAGCCGATAAACGCCGGGGACCGATGGGGGAGCAGCTGGATGTATGCTTGGCTTCGCAGCAGCTTTGTTGCGCCTGTTGGGACGGAAGGCAAGCGGTTGGTTGTGCTCGCGGACTTTGGCTCCGAAGCAACTTTGTACGTGAACGGGATTGTAAGCGGTGCGCTCGATTTGCAGCATCATGATGTGACCATAACCCGTCTTGCTCGCGAAGGCGAGCGCTTCGAGCTTGCCGCCGAAGCTTATGCCGGCCACTCCGGTCATCAGCCGGTATTCGGCGAATCGTATTTGTGCCGGTTCGAAGAGGAGGTTTATCAATTCTTCATCGATCTGGAATGCTTGTGGCAGGTCCTTCAGAATACGGATGCGAACTCCCTTCGGGCAGCCGAAATTAACCGTTGTCTAACGGATGTCATTGCCGTCCTTGATCTCGGGCTTCGGGACCTGGAGCTGATAGAGAACGTTAACGGCTGCCGCAAAAGGATGGAGCCGCTTCTCGCTTGCGTAAACGGATCCACTTCTCCGCTGCTGTATTTGATGGGCCAGTCCCATCTTGATATTGCCTGGCTGTGGCCAATTGAGGAGACGAAGCGTAAAATTGCCCGAACGATGTCCAATCAGCTTGCGTTAATGGACGAATATCCGGAATATACGTACACCCAAAGCCAGCCGTATTTATTCCGGATCGTGAAGGAGCTTTATCCGGAGCTCTATTCCCGCATCAAGCAGAGAGTGGCGGAAGGGCGAATCATCCCGGAAGGCGGCATGTGGGTCGAATCGGATACGAATCTGGCAGGCGGGGAGAGCTTGATCCGCCAGTTCCTTCACGGCAAGCGGTTCTTCATGGAGGAGTTCGGCAAGGGCAACGAGATGCTGTGGCTGCCCGATGTGTTCGGTTATTCCGGCAATATGCCGCAGATTATGAAGGGCTGCGGGATAAATTATTTTGCTTCCGTCAAAATGTTCCAGACTTACGAGAATGCCGTAGATCCGTTCCCTTACAACACGTTTATATGGGAGGGGATCGACGGGTCGGAGATTCTGACTCATCTTCTTGATTATGGCGATTTCCCGATCCGGGTGAATCCGTCATTCCTGATCGGGCAGTGGAACGATCGCGTGCAAAAGGACGGCATTGCAACCCGGCTTGTCCAATACGGGCATGGGGACGGCGGGGGCGGCGCGAACCGGGATGATCTCGAGTTTCTGCGCAGGCTCGATAATCTGGAAGGCGTTCCGCGGACAAGACAAAGCTCGCCGATCGATTATTTTGAAGACCAGCAAGCAAGAGGCGTTCCGGATGCGAGATATGTAGGCGAGCTGTATTATCCGGCGCATCGCGGAACCTATACGACGCAAGCGAAGCTGAAGCGGTTAAACCGGAAGACGGAGATCGGATTCCGCGAATACGAGCTTTGGGCCGCTGCCGCACAACGCCTCCGGACGAAGCCGTATCCCTATGAGAAGATGGATGGCTTGTGGAAGCAGCTTCTGCTGCATCACTTCCATGATATTCTGCCGGGAACCTCCATTCACCGGGTTCACGAAGAAGCGCAGGCGGAGCTGCTTAAGCTGCACGAAACGATTTACGAAATGGCCGACGAGGCTAAAGCTACGCTTGTTGAGTCTGATCGTGAAGGTGTTACCGTATTTAACCCTCTGTCCTGGAATCGAACCGAGCTGGTTGCGTTGCCCGCAGGGGTTGCTGCGGTTGCGGACCGTTCCGGTCAACCGGTACCCGTGCAATGGCAGGACGGGGTTGGTTATGCCCGGCTTGAGACGCCATCCTTGGGATGGGCGGCTTACGTAGCTATCGAGAATAGCCAACCGGAGCTTGTGGTTTCTCAATCCAAGGTGTCGGCCACAGCTTCGCGGCTGGAAAATGAATTTATGACAATAGCGATAAACGGTACGGGAGAAATCACCAGTATCGTTGATAAGCAGACAGGCGTTGAGTGGGCAGCCGGTTCCTGCAATACGCTTGCGATGTACCGCGACCAGCCGTCTGCCTTTGACGCATGGGAGATTGACCGCCGCTATCAGGCTTCCAAGGTTGAACTGGAGGAGCAGGCGGAAATAACGGTTACCGCAAGCGGCCCGCTTTTTGCCAACGTTCGCGTCCGGCGTAAGCTCAACCGGTCGACGGTAGTGCAGGATATCCGAATCGAAGCGGGCAGCCGAAGGGTTGAATTCCGAACGACGGTTGAATGGCAGGAGAAGAACAAAATGCTGCGCGTTGATTTTCCGGTCCGGCTGCACGCCAATGAGTCGATGCAGGAAATCCAGTTCGGTTACGTACGCAGACCTAATCACGCCTCCAGGCCGCATGATGCGGACCGGTTCGAGGTAAGCCAGCATAAATGGACGGCGCTAGCCGAGACGGGACGCGGGTTTGCGCTGCTGAACGACTGCAAATACGGAATAGCCGTCAAGGGAAATACGTTAAGCATGACGCTTCTTCGCTCGCCGTCTTATCCGGACGAAACCTCCGATCAAGGAACGCATGAATTTACTTATGCTTTCTTGTTCTGGGAAGGAGCCTTTAGGGAAAGCCGGGTAATCCAGGAGGCTTACGAGCTTAATTATCCGGTTAGCGCCTTGAGCGGTGCAGACCGCCATGATCAGCAATCCCTTTTGCGGATCGATCAGCCGGGTGTTCTCGCGGAGACGGTTAAGCTGGCCGAAGACGGGTCCGGAGATTGGATTGTGCGCCTGTACGAGAGCACGGGTTCCGCCGTTTCCTGCGGTATCCGCGCCGGGTTGTCCTATTCCGCCGCGTTTGAGACCGATATGCTGGAAGTTAACCAAGCGGAGCTGCCGGTTGCCGATGAGCTTATTAACCTGCATTTCCGGCCATTTGAAGTCAAGACCATCCGTCTTGCGCAAAAATAAGGAGGTAGCGTATTTATGAAGCTTGAGCAAGGGCAAAGACTGGTTATGATCGGTGACTCGATTACCGATTGCGAGCGTAAATTCCCGCATGGGGAAGGGTTGTTCCAAGGCGTCGGCAAAGGCTATGTCGCGCTTGTGGACGCCTTGCTGCAGACCGCCTATCCGGAGCTGTCGGTCCGCGTAACCAATATGGGCATTGGCGGCAATACCGTAAGGGATTTGAAGAGCAGATGGCAAACGGACGTGCTTGATCTGAAGCCGGATTGGATGACGGTTATGATCGGCATCAATGACGTATGGCGGTATTTCGACCAGCCGAATATTCCCGAATCGCATGTGCTGCTGGAGGAATACGAGCAGACGCTGGAGGAATTGGCGAAGTCTGCGCAGCCGGAGGTGCGGGGGCTCGTCATCATGACGCCCTTCTATCTGGAGCCTAATCCGGAGGACCGGATGCGCAAGCGGATGGATGAATACGGCCAGGCTGCAAGAAGAGTGGCAGAGAGAACGGGCGCCGGCTTCATCGATATCCAAGCGGCGTTTGCCCCGCAGTTCGAATACGTGCATCCTACCGCCATCGCTTCCGACCGGGTGCATCCGGGCTTGTCCGGCCATATGATCATTGCGCGGGCTTTGCTTCAAGAGCTTGGCTTTGAATGGGAACGGATGAAGGGCTGACAAAAATGGCGCCTCGGGGAGAACTCCCCAAGGCGCCTTTAGTTGTTCTTATTTGATTCGGAAGCTTACAATCGCACCCTCGCCTTCGAACGGGTAATCGATGGCAATGCGGCCGGATTCCGTATCGCCGATTCCGCTGTACAGATTGACCTTGCCGTCAGGGCGCATTTCGATGCCGGCCGTAAAGGCGCAATCGGTCAGATTAGGCTTCTTGGCTGGCCCTTCCGGGTAGCATGGGCGGGTGCCGATAATTTTCAGATTGGTAAACTGATTAGTCTGCGGGTCAAGCACAAAGGACATATTCATATACGTCCAAATTTCCTGATTGCGGCTATCGGCGGCTTTATAGCAAATATGCCCGATAACGCCGATCCTGCCGCTCTCCAGCAGATAAGCTTGATTGCAGCCGCCCCACTCGT
Organism: Paenibacillus glycanilyticus; assembly: GCF_051200795.1. NCBI lineage: Bacteria > Bacillati > Bacillota > Bacilli > Caryophanales > Paenibacillaceae > Paenibacillus > Paenibacillus glycanilyticus. The sequence goes on along the minus strand of NZ_CP195155.1, from coordinate 4,515,135 downwards.
CCTTTTGGAATAATCCGGGGATATGAGGCGCATTCTCTATAGCCGAAGACGACAACTCATCCAGGCTGTTGATTACCGTAAAGCCAATGAGGGATTCACTCCCGTATTTTTGACGTACCTCCTCGCTTCGCGGTCTGGAAAATACGCCAATTTTGCTGCCTGGGAGCTGTACGAGACGGATATCCTTCATATAGTCGGGCCCTGTCGTGAAGTAGAGAAGATCGTGAACATCCGTCCCTTTGTAGAAATAACCGTAGAAGGTATCCAGCCGCCCCTGGTTGTAACGGACATGAGTTCCACCCAGAACAAGCTGCTCATTTACGATGCTGACATAAGGGTCTTCCAGCTGATAGATCATGGTATCCGGTACTAGCGTCCATTCATCCGGACCGCTCTGTTCGAACAGTCTGACCCAGGAACGCGCCCATTCCTGCCGTTTTTCCACGCGACCGTAGATATAGCGCTTGCCCTGCCATTCAAACGGAATGGAGGGGTTATACACGTCGAAGCCGTCAATGCCCCGGAAGATAAGCTTGGCACTCTCGTAAATTTGTTTGTTGTCTTCGAATAGACGGCGCTGTTCAAGTAAATTCATGACTCGCGTTCTCCTCTCAATGGTTGCTGACAGCCTAATCGTAAAGGATAGGAGACTATAAATCTTGCCTATACTTCGTATGGATTATGGTATTTTGACCTGCTTTTTTAGGATGCAAAAAAAGAATAGGGGCTGACCGCCATGTTAAAGCTTCTCGCGGCCGACGGTATCGATCCGGATATCCAGGCGCACTACCGGCTGATCGCATCCGTTCACGATACGATCGGCTTGCATACGCATGATTTCTTTGAGCTGTTTCTTATCCTGAAGGGAAGCGTTGTGCATAAGGTTAACGGCACCCGGCAGCTACTGCGGGAAAATACGCTTGTCTTTATCCGCGACCGGGATGTTCATTGCTATGAGCAGACATGCGAGGGGGACTGCCAGTTTATTAATCTCTCGTTCTATAAAGAAGTTATTGACGAACTGTTTGCTTTTCTGGGGGCGGGATTTCCGAGCGGGAAGCTGTTCGAGCCGGAATTGCCTCCTACGCTCATGCTGTCCAGGACGGAAAAGGAATACGTGCGCTACCGGCTGGATCAGATTAACTTAACTCCGATTAACCGGAAGCTTGCTGTCAAAGCGGAGGTGAGAGCGCTGCTGACGGATCTCTTTTCCCGTTACATCCGGATTACGGCGGATAAGGCTGATCCGTACGGCCAGCCGGACTGGTTCCGGAAGCTTTGCCAGGAGATGCGGAAAAAGGAGCATTTTACGAAGGGGACCTCGGCGCTGGTTCAATTGTCGGGTAAATCCCATGCTTATTTATGCAGGGTATTCAAGCAGCAGCTGAAGATTTCGCCAACCCGGTTTATTAACGATTTGAGACTGTCTTACGCGGAAACTTTGCTGCTTAATACGGACATGGACATCTTGGATATCAGTCTGGAGACCGGCCTCGAGAATGTCAGCTATTTCTATGAACTGTTTAAGAGGAAGCATGGGATGACGCCTTACCGGTTTCGTCAATTCGACAGTCCGGCCGCCGTGCGCGTAACCTGCGAGGGCTAAGAGTCTTATTCGTTAAACGAATCGGGCTTTACGCCTATTTGACAGAGTTTGCATACTAACTTATACGAAGTTCCTCTAAAAAAATAGAAAAATGTAGGAGTAAAACTGTATTGACGTTCCAAAAAGTATGTGTTAATTTTAACATAGTATAACAAGGTTGAAGGGGGGAGGTAAGCCGTTCCCTATGATTCCGTTTCCTTTGTGGCACTGCTCCTTTCTAGGAAAGCTATGCGGTTAGTTCGCTATCCCTTGAAGATGGGAAAGGAAGCGTTCTTGAATAGGCTCAAAAATGAATGCGCTTCCAATAAAGGTATTTACCTGCCTTTTCCAGATGTTAGGTAGCGGCAGGAGTTAGTTGGTATACTAATTTGATAATGGCTGTTGAAGGGGTGTTTTTTTGGAAACAACCAATAAAAGCTTGTGGTCGCGGATTAATAGACATCGTTATTTGTATTTGATGGTTTTGCCGGGCTTTCTAACGGTTCTCGTCTTTAACTACTTTCCGATGTACGGCATTCTGATTGCTTTCAAAAAATACAGCGTGGTCAAAGGAATTATGGACAGCCCTTGGGTGGGCTTTAAATACTTTAATACGTTCTTCCATGATCCGCTTGCGTTCCGGGTATTAAAAAATACATTGCTGCTAGGCGTATACACGTTGTTCTGGTCCTTTCCCGCGCCTATCATTCTCGCCTTGCTGTTTAACGAGCTTCGAAACAAGAGGTTCAAAAAAATCGTGCAAACCGTTTCGTATTTTCCCCACTTCATCTCGGTTGTCATTGTCGCCGGCATGATCAAGGAATTTACGGCTAGGGACGGACTTTTCAACGATATCATTTCCTTCTTCGGCGGATCGCCGGTGATGTTTCTCCTGGAGCCGGGGTATTTCAGAACCATCTTTATCTCCTCGGGGATCTGGCAAGGGGTAGGCTTCGGGACCATCATCTATCTGGCCGCATTAAGCGCCATAGATCCTACCTTGTATGACGTAGCGGAAGTGGACGGGGCCAACCGGTGGAAAAAAATCGTACATATTACCTGGCCGTCATTAAGATCCACAACGGTTATATTGCTCATATTCGCCGTTGGCGGAATACTCGGATCGGACTTCCAGAAAATTATATTGCTCTATTCGCCCGAAACCTACAGCGTGGCGGACGTTATCGGCTCCTACGTGTATCGTCAAGGGATACTGGGAGCGCAATACGAGTATACAACGGCAATCGGCTTGTTCATGTCCGTCATATCCTTCGTTATTCTGTATCTGACCAACTGGATCAGCCGCAAAGTGTCGGATACAAGTTTGTTCTAGGAGAGGGTAAGCAATGAAAAAGGTGAGCTTGGGTTCCAGAACGTTTGACGCGGTCAACATTTTTGTCATGCTGTTGATTATGGTCGCCATCCTGTATCCGATTCTGAACATTATCGCGACTTCCGTGAGCAGTGCCCGTTATATCTCGTCGGGAAGCGTGTCGGTCTGGCCGAAGGGCTTCAACGTCGAAGCTTATACGACCGTTTTTAAAGATCCATTTATCTTCAAAGGTTATCTGAACTCTATTATTTATGCGGTAGGTTCTACGGGGCTGATGCTGCTGTTTACCTCATTGATGGCGTATCCCCTTACCGTACAGACCTTTGTGGGGAAGAAGTTTCTTACCATCTTTCTGATGATTACGATGTTTTTCGGCGGCGGCTTGATTCCCACCTATTTGCTAATGCGCAGCATGCACATGCTGGATACGCTGTGGGTCATGATTCTTCCGGGGGCTATCGGTGCCTATAACGTCTTTCTGTTTCGAACCTTCTTTCATAATATACCGGCGGAGTTAAAAGAGTCTGCCTTAATAGACGGGGCCAACGATCTTGTCGTTTTGTTCAAAATTGTATTGCCTTTATCCAAGGCATTGCTCGCAACCTTCGCTTTGTTTGGGCTAGTGGGGAGCTGGAACAGCTGGTTTGAAGCATTGGTCTACTTGCAGGACCAGGATAAATATCCGCTGCAGATGGTGTTAAGAAACTATCTGTTTACACTGGATACCAATGCCATTGCGGGAAGAGTCGGCGCCGGCAACGTCGCGATCAATCAGCCGGGAGATTCGCTCGATCCGCAGGCGGTACGCATGAGCGTCATCATTATCACGATGTTCCCGATTATGTGCATCTATCCTTTTTTCCAAAAGCATTTCACAAAAGGGGTCCTTGTAGGTTCCATAAAAGGGTAGAGAGCGGGAATCCTGCTTGGGAGGTGAAGAGGCGGCAAGCAATCCGCAAGCCTAATGACATGCTGTAAACCAATTATTTATCAGGAGGGGTTTCTATGAAAAGAAAGACAAAAACGATGTCTTTGCTTTTGGCTTCCGCGTTGGCACTGGCAGTAACAGGCTGTACAAACAACAATACAAACCAAGCGCCTAACGAGACTTCCAGTACGAATACGGGGACGGATAAGACGGACAGCAAGCCATTAAGCTTCTCGGTAGCGCTGCCATCCAATGGCGTTGATAACCCGAATAGCATGATGGGGAAAGAATGGCAGAAGGAAATGGAAGCCTACATGGGCAGAAAGGTCAACATTGATTTCAATTACATTCCTTCTTCCGAGTATGACGAGAAGCTGAAATTAATGATTGCGAGCAATGATTTGCCGGATTTCTTCGTTACTCCATTGTTCTACGACACAACCGAAATGGCGGAGCAGGGCCAGATTCTGGAGCTAAGCCAATATAAAGACCTGATGCCTAACTATATGAATTATTTGAGCAAGGTGAAGAACGGTTTGACCCGGGTAACCAACGCCGAAGGCAAGATGTATACCTTCAAAGAAACGTCAACGCCAAGGTTCCCCGCCGATAAAGGCATGCTGATCCAGAATACGTCCTCGTATCGTTATGATATTTTCCAGCAGAACAACATCAAGATACCGGAGACCTGGGATGACGTGTATCAGGCAGCCAAGAAGCTGAAGGAGCTGTACCCGGATAAATATCCGATTGCCACTAGATGGAACAGCTTGCGATCCTTGTTCGCCGCCGACCATGTGAAGGACGATATCTATTGGAACGGCAGCAAATACGTGTACGGCGTTCTCGAGGACGGATACAGGGATGCTCTCCAGTTCGCGAACAAGCTGTATGCCGAGAAGCTGCTGGATCCGGAGTATACCATCGATACGGACGATACGCTTAAACGCAAAGCTTTGAACGGAGACAATTTCATCTGGCTGACGCAATGGTTCACGACTCCGGCCGAATATACCAGAACGCTTAATGACGGGAAAATATTCGCGGTTACCCTTTATCCGAATAACCCGGATTACGGAACTGCGTGGCAAGAGGTCGCAAACGGCAATACGCCTGATTTGGGGTGGGCTCAGTTCTGTATTAATGCCAAAACAAAAGTGGCGGAAGATCTGATCAAATTCATTGATTATCAATACACGGACAAAATGATGAACTTAATTACCTGGGGAATCGAAGGAACCACGTATACGGTTGGGGCGGACGGCGTGCAGACCTTTACGGATGAATTTAAAAATGCGCCGGATCCATGGCTGGTTGGCGACAAATACGGAATCCGGGCGAGCAAGAACTATAACCCCGGCTTGCAAATGGTTAACGATTCCAAAGCATTCGTAGACTTTGCCGCCACGGATTACACCTACTTCAACGGCAAATACGAAGAGGTTCCGATCGAGAAATCGCCGTACTTAAGAAGTCTGCCAATGCCTCAGAATGACTATGTGCCATCGTCGTACAGCGAGCCTAGCATTCAATTTACGCAAGACGAAAGCCAGAAAATTTCCGAAATCATGAACCCGGTTAAAACCTTTGTTACCGAAGAACAAGCAAAATTCGTTTCCGGCAAAAACAAATTCGACGATTGGTCCAAATTCATCGACAAGCTGAAGAAAATGGGCGATATCGATAAAGTGCTGCAAATTTACAACGATGCCGCGCAACGCGCAACGAAGTAAGGAATGTTATTAAGCACGGAATGGAGTGATCGATTGTGGCTAAACCGGTTGTGGGGCTTCAATTATATACCTTGCGCGATTTGACGGAGCGGGATTTTCTCGGTACCATCCGCCAAGCGGCGCAGCTAGGCTACAAAGCGGTAGAGTTTGCGGGATTTTTCAACACCCCGGCCAAGGAGGTCAAGGCGCTTCTTGCCGAGCTTGATTTGCAGGCGCCATCGGCTCATATCGGTTTGAATTTTTCCGAGGATGCCGCTGTCCGCTCCGCGGAGCTCGATAAACAAATCGAATACGCGCAGGAACTCGGCCTTCAGTATATGGTTGCGCCGTGGGCTCCTCTGCCCGAGAATCCCGAATGGGACGATGTCCGAAAGCTGGCCGGCATTCTTGAAGAAGCGGGAAGAAAAGTAACCGAGGCGGGAATGATCTTTGGCTACCATAATCATGCTTTCGAGTTTCAATTGGTCCATAACAAACCGGTTATGGATCATCTGCTGGAGCTTGTTCCGGCGCGGTATCTCGTAGCGGAATTTGACCTCGGCTGGGTTCATGTGGCAGGCTATAAGCCCGTTGATTACGTGCAAAAATACAGCGGACGCGTACCGCTCGTTCACTTCAAGGATTTCGTGGAGGGGCATACGGATACCGAGGTAGGCAAAGGCTCCGTTGATCTGAAGAGCGTATTGCCGATTGCCGAGGAAGCCGGAATTCAGTACATCTTCGTCGAACAGGAAGTTTTCCCTTCCTCCTCGCTGGAGAGTGCAAAGATCAGTCTTGCATTTTTCCGAAAGAACGGCCTTTAAACTTGCATGATTTCATCTTAGATCGTATAGGAGCAGTTTGCGTTCAGCATGCTGCTTCTTTTTTTTTCGGGAGGTGATGCGATGCCGTAGTTTGCAGTCGAGAACATGATGCTGCGCAAGGAAATGAAATCAATGGGAGGATGATCATGTATGCATGCAAAGCTGCGTAGAACGACCGGAATAGCAGCCTCAATTCTGCTTAGTCTGGCTTTATTCCCGGGGACGATGTTGGCGGGCAGCACGGCGAGTAACAGCGGGGCCATTCAAATCCAAAGCCAGCAGCCTTTTGGGATTCGGGTGGTCGACTCGAAGACCGGACGGGGAATTCCGGCCGTTGAACTGAGGACTACCAACAATATGACCTTCTATACGGACAGCGCCGGTTACATCGCTTTTAAAGAGGTTGGCCTTATGAACGAAACCGTATTTTTCCATTTGTCCAGCGACGGCTACAAAGTTCCGCAGGATATGTTCGGTTATTTTGGGCAGGCCGTTGAAGTAACGCCGGGAGGAAGCGTTACGCTGACGATGGATAGAGTAAATATCGCAGAGCGGCTGTACCGTCTGACGGGTGAGGGCATTTACCGGGACAGATTATTGCTTGGCAAGACGCCGCCGATTAATGAACCGCTCTTGAACGGGAAAGTAATGGGACAGGATTCCGTCCAGACGATTAAATACAAAAATAAATTGTACTGGTTCTGGGGAGACACGGACCGCGTAGCTTATCCGCTAGGGAACTTTCGGGTAACGGGCGCAACCTCGAAGCTTCCGGGACAAGGCGGTCTCGACCCGGATGTAGGCGTTGACCTGAGTTACTTCAAGCAGGACGACGGCTTTGTCAAAAGTCTGGTGCCGGTGCTGCCTGACGGCGCGAATATCGCGTGGGTATTTGGACTGATGACTGCCAAGGATGCAAGCGGACAAGAGCGTCTGCTGGCTGGCTACAGCACGCATAATCCGGATCTGTCGGCCTTTGGCATTCTTCAATTTAATGATCAAACGGAGCAATTCGAGCAGCTGGTCCAATTCCCGGACAAGAATGACTGGCGCCATCCGGGAGGCCAAGCCAGTTACTACGAGGAAAACGGAAAGGGCTATTGGGTATTTACCGAGCACCGGATGCCGAATCTTCGCGTACCGGCGACCTATGATGCGATTAAAGACTACACGAAATACGAAGCCTTTACGCCTCTGAAGCCGGGGACAACGTACAACGGGGCCGATACGCAGCTTGAACGGGACGCTTCGGGCAAGCTGGTCTGGAGCTGGAAGCAAAATACGCCGCCGCTGAAGCAGGACCAGGAGAAAGAGCTTATTAATCTAGGAGTAATAAAGGGCGCGGATGCCCGTTATTACCAGCTGAAGGACGCGGATACCGGCGCTGACGTTACGATTGCCGGCAGCTCCGTTGAATGGAATGACTACCGCCAGAAGTATGTACTGTTCGGCCAGCAAATGGGCGGAACAACATCGGGACTCGGCGAGATGTGGTATGCGGAGGCGCCTGCGCCGCAAGGGCCGTGGACAACGGCCAAAAAAATCATTACGCATAACAACTACACGTTCTATAACCCGGCTCACGATGAGTTTTTCGATAAAGACGGCGGCCGTTATATTTACCTCGAAGCGACTTACACCAACACGTTTACGGACCACGAGCCAACACCGCGCTACAACTACAATCAGATGATGTATAAGCTGGATCTTGCCAATCCGGATCTTGGGCTGACGCCTCCGGCAACGGATTTGGCCAAAGGCAAGCCGATTGCCTCCGCTTCAAATGAAAAGAATCAGCCGGCGAAGCTGGCTAATGACGGCAGCACGGAGACGTTCTGGACATCGGCTGCCAAAAGCCCGCAATGGCTGAAGGTTGATCTTGGCGTGCCAAGCAGCATAAACCGCATTGTGTTGAACTGGGGAACCGCCTACGGGAAAGCGTATCAAATTCAGATTTCAAACGACGGGGTGAAATGGAAGGACGTATACAACACCAAAACCGGCGACGGCGATGTAGACGACATTACAATTGCGGATACCAAGGCCAGATATGTCCGAATGTACGCAATACCAAGAGGCGTTACACTATCCGTACGCGATTTCGAGGTGTACGGAACCGAGCAGAGCTCAAAATAATCAACTGGAACGGAGGAGATTGCGGCATGGGAATGAGATTAAGCAAAGCATCCCGAATTGTGGCGGGCGTAATGCTGGCTGCGGCACTTTTCCCTGGAACCTTCGCAGCGGCCGGTGCGGCAGGGGCAAGCAGTGCCGGTAAGCCGGCACAAAGCCAGGTTTATAATCAGGAGCTGTTCAAAATTCACGTCGTTGACGCGGAAACCGGAAGAGGAATTCCGGCCGTAGAGCTGAAAACGACGAACAACATTCGTTACTATACGGACAGCGCCGGCAATGTGGCTTTTGACGAGCCGGGGCTTATGAATCAAACGGTATTTTTTCATATAGCCAGTCATGGCTACGAGGTTCCGGCGGATATGTTTGGTTACCGCGGTCAAGCGGTGGATGTAACGCCTGGCGGAAACGTGACCATTCAGATGAACCGGATCAATCTCGCGGAGCGGCTTTACCGGGTAACCGGTCAAGGCATTTACAGGGATACCGTCATGCTTGGCGAAACGCCGCCGATTGAAGAACCTCTCCTGAACGGGAAAGTGATGGGCCAGGACTCCGTGCAGACCATTAAATACAAGAATAAGCTTTATTGGTTCTGGGGCGATACGGATCGGCCCTCCTATCCGCTCGGGAACTTCCGCGTGACCGGAGCTACGTCAAAGCTGCCGGAGCAAGGGCTGGATCTCGACGTTGGCGTCGACCTCGACTATATTACGCGCGAGGACGGCTTCGCCAAAAGTCTTGTACCGCCGCTTCCGGACGGTGCGAATATCGCTTGGATATTCGGCCTGATGACCGTCAAGGACAATAGTGGGGAGGAACGGCTGCTTGCCGCTTATAGTACGCATGATCCTAACCCTCGTTCTTTCGGCATTCTGATCTTTAATGACGAAAAGCAAGAGTTCGAGCAGCTGGTCCAATTTCCGGGTACCAGCGACTGGCGTTACGCGGGAATGGGCGGTCAAGGAACGTATTACGAGGATGGCGGCAAAGGCTATTATATTTTCACGCAATACGAGTATCCGAATATTCGGGTAGAGGCGAAGATGGATGCGATCGTGGATTATACCCAATTCGAGTATTTTACTCCGCTTGCGCCAGGAACGACATATGCCGGGGCGAACACGCAGCTTGAGCGCGACGCTGAAGGCAAGCTGGTCTGGGGTTGGAAGAAAAACACGCAAATGCTTACGCAGGAAAAGGAGAAAGAGCTGATTGGATTAGGCTTGATCAAGGCGGATGATGAACGTTATTTCCAATTGAAGGATGTCGATTCGGGCGATGAGGTTCAAATTGCCCAAAGCTCCGTCGAATGGAATGAGTATCGCCATAGCTACGTCATGATCGGTCAGGAGAAATTCGGCAAAACGTCGCTGCTGGGCGAAATTTGGTTCGCGGAAGCGCCCGCGCCTAACGGGCCATGGAAATCGGCCAAGAAGATTATTACCCATGACGAATACTCCTTCTATAACCCTTCCCAGCATGAGTATTTCATTAAGGACGGCGGACGTTATCTCTATTTCGAAGCGACCTTCACCAATACGTTTACGAATGCGCCTGCCATGCCGCGTTACAACTATAATCAGATGATGTATAAGCTGGACCTTGCCAATCCGGAGCTGAACCTTGCGCCGCCGGAGGGACCGGAGCTGACCGAGCTGGCCCAAGGCAAAGCAATCACCGCTTCCTCTTCGGAGAGCTCGCATCCGGCAGCGGATGCCAATGACGGAAACGGGCAGACCCGCTGGGCTTCCGACTCATCCGATCCGCAGTGGATTCAGGTCGATCTTGGAACTCCAAGCCCGATCAGCCGAGTCAAGCTGGATTGGGAGGTCGCTTACGGTAAAGCCTACAAGATTCAAGTATCGGATGACGGCCAGAGTTGGACCGATGTCTACAGTACAACCTCCGGTGACGGAGGCACCGACATCGTTAACTTTGACGAGACGACAGCCCGTTACGTGCGGATGTACGGAACGCAAAGGGGGACGATGTACGGCTACTCGTTATGGGAGTTCAAGGTGTTCGGACGTAACTAGCGGCTAATAGCAAGGCATCCTGTTACCGTTTATCGGGAATTAGGATGCCTTGTTCTCTTGTCGGAATAAACCGATTTGTCCCCATTCCCTTCTACATCCCGTGCGATATGAATATATTTCGATTATATGCGGGATGAAGGAGAGTTGCGTAAAATGGAGGGTTATTCTACGGGGACGGCCGCATCTGCGGGCAGCCTGCCAAGATGGCAGGTCGTTGACGACTTTATTGCTTTTATCCGCGAAGCCAACGAGCTTCTTCAGAAGGAAATAGATTTGTCTCCGGCTAATCAATTGGTAACGAGCGTCATTAGCCGTATTTTCGCCCAGCTGCGTTCCCGTTATTTGCCGGAGGAGGTACAAGCCGTTCTGAGCAACGAATATATTCAGACGCATAAGCGGCAGCTGCAGGATAAGCTCTCGGAAGCCGAGTTTCTGACGGAGCTCACCGATTCCAGGCAAGCCCGCGAAGCTCAAGATTCCGGATTGGATGCCGTTAGAAATCTCCCGAATTGGTCGGTTTACATAGCGTTGGTGAGGAAGGAGCTGGACACCCTTCGCGGCTTCACTGATCCGGATAGCCGGCTGGAGCAAGCTCCCGTTGTGTTTGTCGGCAGCGGGCCGATGCCGTTAAGCCCGATTATTTTTTATCTGCTGGGCGATGTGGAGGTTGTCTGCCTGGAGAAGGATGCGGTGGCTTACGAGGCGTCCTGCTTGCTGCTCGAGCATATTGGCCTCGGATCCAAAGTGAAGGTCGTGTTGGAAAATGGCGCCAACTACGATTACGGCCCATACAAGCGGATTTTCGTCGCAAGCCTTGTGAGAAACAAGCAGGCCGTACTGGAACAGATAAGCCGCACCGCCTCGGACCCCCTGGTCGCCATGCGTACGGCCGAGGGAATGAAACAAATTATGTATGAAGCGATTGATGAGGAGGTTCTTGAAAACGAAGGGTGGCATATTCTGGGGCGGACGCAGCCTGACGAGGGGCTGGTCATCAATTCCACTTTATTTTTGAAGCACAAAGGCTTAGAATAAGCTGCAATAATATACTATAGGCAATTTCCATTCGGATGTAGGATAGGAGAAGAGCGTGAAAGGAGCGGCTTCTCATGGATACTACATCTTTTTTTGTTTATTGTTTGATTGCAACGTTTACACCCGGGCCAACGAATATTCTGATTTTGTCTACCGTCACAAACGCGGGTACCAAAAAGGCGATGATCTTTTCTTACGGGTCGACGATTGGCTTTGGTTTGCTGCTTGTCTGTTCGGCCGCGTTAAGCTCGGTGCTCCTGTCGGTAATGCCTAAGTTTATTACGGTCCTGCAGGTGATCGGAAGCGCCTATATGGTTTACCTCGCGTACCGGATGGTCCGAAGCCGGCATTCGGAGTCCGATGTAAACCAAAAGGCTACCTTTCGATTTGGCGTCCTGCTGCAGTTCTTGAATCCCAAGACCGTGCTGTTTGCCTTAACCGTCATTCCGGCGTTTATTTTGCCCACTTACAGAGGGTTTACGGGATTGTCCGTTGGTATTGCGGCGATCACCTTAATCGGATTTGCGGCCTTTTTTACATGGGTTCTTTTCGGGACGGTCTTTAAAACGTTTTTGCAGAAGCATCATACGGCTGCTAATCTGATTATGGCTTTATTTTTAGCTTACGCTGCCGTTATGATTTGGGTATAGCTTTGCGAGGTGAGTAAGATGGAGAGGTTTATTTATAAAAAGTCGGCCGGCATTACCGCATTATCGGCTACAATGACGGAGTTTAAATATAAGAAGCATGCCCATCAGGAGTATGCCATCGGCGTTACCTTGCGCGGCATTCAGCGTTATAACCTGGACGGCAGCCTGCAATTATCCCATAAGAACGGCATCATGCTGTTTCATCCGGAGCAGACGCATGACGGAATGGCGCATGACGAGACGGGTCTTGATTACGTCATGCTGTATATTGAACCGCAGCTGCTGCTGGAGGTTATGGAGAAGAAGGAGATTTTGCGTTTCTCGAATCCTATCGTGTATGACCGGGAGCTGGAGCATAGGGTGCTTAATTTGACGAATGCCATCTTAGGCGAAAAGGATGAAGCGTTATGCAGCGAATTATTGCTTGCGCTGACGGATCGCCTTGCCGATTCCGGTCTTTCGCAATACGGAAGCAGAACGGATCATGCCTTGATCCGAAGAGCGAAGGACAGGATTCACGATAACCTGGATCATGTTCTGAAGCTGGATGAGATTTGCATGGAGCTTGGATTATCGAAATATCAGCTTATCCGATTATTTAAGGCGCATACCGGAATATCGCCGTATCAATATTTCCTTAACAGCAAGATCGAAAGGGCTAAGCAGCTGATCGAGAGCAGCAAGGATATTTATTCTGCGGTAGCCGCATGCGGGTTCGTGGATTTGACTCATCTGAATAAACATTTCAAGAGCGTTTACGGCACAACGGCGTTTGATTATATCTCGCATTTCCATTAACGGTTAAGCAGCTGCTTAACCGTTATTTTTATGCTGCTCCAGCTTCCGGTAAGCGCGGGGGGGAAGTCCGGACAGCTCCTTGAACATCTTGCCGAAGTGGGAAAAGTTCTCGAAGCCGCAATGCTCGGATATTTGAGTGATGCTCCAGTCGGTTTCCTTCAGCAGCAGCTCGGCTTCCTTGATCCGGGTAATGTTGATGTATTGGCTAAAGCCAAAGCCGGTAACCTCCTTAAAGACGCGGCTAAGATGTCCCTTGCTGATGAAGAACCGCTTGGCGAGGTCATCTAGAAGCAATGGCTCTCTGAAATGCTGGTTGATATAGCGGACAATATCCGTTATTTTCTGCTGAACCGGGGTAAGCTCAAGCTCGATGCCAGGCTGCACCTTGCGTCTCTGAACGTGACGGGCTGTAAACAGCAGCAATTCGACGGCCGTGTTCCGGACATGCAGCTGGTAGCCAAGCGGACATTCATGCAGCTCGCGAAGCAAGGATTCGAACAAAGCCTCCAATTGCATGCGTTCCTGCAGGTTAAGCTTGATGATGGGATGCGCGGAAGCAAAAGGGGACAGCAGCAGTTCGGTCTCCTCCTGCGATAAACCGTCAAAGAACGGCAGGTCGTAATGCAGGACAATCCGCTCGTGATTGGGCTGGCTTAGCTCGGAAGTCCGATGGACGTCATTGGTGTTGACGAGGATAAGATCACCCGACTGAATAGGATAAACGGAATCGCGTATAAAAAACTTTCTTTCACCGCTGTACAAATAAAAGAATTCGTACGAACGATGATAATGGGTAGTGTCCATGGAATGGTAGCCGATTCTCCGGTCGAATTCAATCCATAAAGGCTCGCTGATTGAACCGAACCGGAGGATATTGGGAAGCGACGTTATCGTCATATTGAGATGAACTCCTTTCAAGGACATTCGCATCTCATTATATCAATATTTGCGGGGTTTAAGCAGTAATTATGTATAAATGCGGAGAAATCCATGCAAAATTCATGCTACTCTTGGGGTATGAGAGCGATTTCAGACGGAGGTTTGGACGATGAAAAAATTTGAAGTGAACCAAGAGGAAGTATTAGAGCTGATCGACCTTGTCGTACGCCGAACGATGAATATGGATTTTACGTGGAACTGGTCTTGCGGAGTTGCCTTTTACGGCATCAGCAAAGCTTGGGAAGTAACGAAAAATCAGGAATATATCGATTTTCTGGTGAAATGGGTGGACGAGTATTTGGAGCTGGGGCTTCCGGCCTTAATGGTTAATTCCTGTGCCATGGGACATACGATGCTGACGCTGCATGAAGCGACGGGCGACCAGAAATACCTGGATCTCGCTTTAATGAAAGCCGAATACCTGCGCAAGGATGCGATCCGGTTTGGAGAAGGCGTATTCCAGCATACCGTTTCGTCCAAAAACGATTTTCCCGAGCAGGCGTGGGCGGATACATTGTTTATGGCGGCGTATTTCCTGCTCAGACTTGGCTTCAAGCTGGACAAGAAGGAATATATCGACGATGCGCTTAACCAGTTCTACTGGCATGAAGAATATTTGCAGGATACGAAGACGAATCTGTTCTACCATGCATGGGATAATGTCAGAGGAGATCACCTGTCCGGCATCTATTGGGGCAGAGCGAATGCATGGGCAGCTTACACAATGGCCCAGGCTCATAAAATGCTTAATCCGTTTATGCCAATGTGGATGCAGCTTGGCGGAGCGCTTGGCGATCAGTTGAGCTCTCTGGTCAGACTGCAGTCGCCGGACGGATTATGGCGTACGGTCTTGAATGACGAGACCTCGTACGAGGAAACCTCGGCTTCCGCCGGCATTGCCGCAGCCTTGACGATTTACGCGCATCCGCTGCATCAGAATTATATGGCCAAAGCTTATGAAGGCATCCGCGCCAATATCGATGATGACGGTTCGGTCCGGAATGTATCCGCCGGTACGGCGGTTATGTATTCGGCGGACGACTACAAGGTGATTTCCAGGAAGCGGGTGCAAGGCTGGGGGCAGGGCTTAACGCTGGCTTACCTGGTTGCATTGATTCAGAATACGGAAGTCGTAAGCGCGATTTAATCCGCTCGTTCCGGAAGACGTTAGGCATGACGCCGGGTCAATGCCGGGAAGAGGCATAGAAAGCTAGGAAGATCCCATGCTTCCCGGAAGCATGGGGTCTTGTCCGGTATAAGGCATCCATTATTTAAGCGCTCCGGTGCTTGTAATGTGTACACGCACCTCCGGCTTCAGCTTGATTTGAGGGTATTTGGTTTTCCAATCGATCTTCTTCCATAGACCGGAATGGCTTACCTTAAGCTTACGCCCAATACCAAAAGCATCGCAATTCGCTTGCAGCAAAGTATCCGTTACCGCGATTGCTTGCTTGCTTAGGGACTTTTCCAGCTCTTTGCTTAATTGAGAGGGATTGACGGACCAGTCCGGATTGCCGGTATAGCTGACGATATTACCGTACAAATCAATTCGTATGTTGCTTTCAATCGATTGGGTCTGCTCATCGACAGTTACCTCGAACTTCCGTTTCATCTTGCGTACCTCAAAGGAAACCACATTCGTCTCTAGAGGAACATCCAGCCAAGCCACATTGCTCATTTTGTCTTTAAGCAGCAGCAATAAGCCGCTCTCGTTTCGGGACAAGGTGACCCCGGTAAAGATATCTCCATTAAATAAACCCGTGCTGTCAATGATAAGCGAGCGATTGTTCAGTTTGCGGATGATCGGCAATATTGCGTCTTCAGCAGGATCCGAGATCTGGTTCCATAAGGAATACAGAGTTTGATTCGTTACCAGCGTGGTTCTTTCGGAGCTAAAAATCATTTGCTTGATATCAAACGCAATCGGATTATTTTCCGTCTCGGGTACCGCTAGAATATCGGCAGCCTGTCCTTTTGCAATCAGCACTTTGGTGTTCAAATAAGCTTTCGGCAGACGGTAAAAAAACTCCAATAGGGGCATGATGCCCTTCTTCGCAAGCTCATCCCCAACTATGATAACAAAGGCTTTATTCGCTTCGATCGTCCCCGGGAGCATGCTGTCGATTTTATGTCCGATTTCCGGGATATTGCGTCCGGATGCCTGCTCCAATTTATCTTTCACGTTAAATTGGCCGCCGCCTTTGCTTTCGAGAATAATGGCTTTAACCGTGCCCCGCAATTGTCCGTTCTCTTGCGAGTCAATCGCAATCCCGTTTACTAATTTCTTATTGATCAAATACTGGGCGTCCCAGCATCCCGGAAGAAGCAGCAATAGGACAATGCTAACCGAAGGTATGAGCTTCTTAATCATGTCAATCTCCTCTTATAAAAGCTGCGGAACAAGAAGGACATCGCCCACATCAGAAGGGGAACCGCCGCAATCATCACGAGATAGCCGTATTCCATCCATTTGCTGAAGGTATCAAGGGTTTCGCGAGTCGACAAGTAGCTGGCCAGCACTAACACAAGCGTACCGCTGAACCATACCATCCGTTGATAGGCGCTTCTTTTTTTTGTTAGGCTTTTGCCGGCCATGCACAGATAAGAAACGATAGTTGCGGACATCGGGATGATCCATATCGAAAGAAAGATCAGATCCAGCCGGTCAAAAAGCTGGAAGGTCAATCCTCTGAGCAGGAACAAGACGGGATCCTTTACCTTCGACAAAGCATCCTGGCTGAACCCGATTAAGCAAATAAATACAAAAAAGGCGTAAAACAACGTCACGAACCAATTGGCAAATGAAATGGTTCTTATTAGGCCGCGAGGCGTATCTTTCGATTGGGCCGCAAAATAAAGAATAACTTCAAACCCAAGCATGGCAAAAAACGTCTTTTCGCTGCCTTTTGCGATGTGGGCAATGCCGGATTGACCCATTGGCAGAATGTTGGAGATATGGGCCTCGTTCGAAAGGCTTGCCAGGCTTATCCCCAGCAATATAATCAACAGGATGGAGGCTACTTCGTAAAATCTTGCAACAACCCGTAAATTTTCTACGGCTAGGTAAACGCCCACCGCGAGAATAAGCAGAAGGAGCACCCAGCTTGGAGTTAATGGAAGCAGCCAGACTTTTATAAGACGGACATAGAGGGTACAGGCATAACCCGCAACAACAACAAAAAAGCAGTAGTAAATAAAATTGACCGCTTTGCCGGCATATTTTCCGAAGAAGAGCAGGCTCATCTCCCTTAAGTTCATCCCCGGGTACTGGCTGCATAGGCGCCAATACACAAGAATCAACAACTGGATGACAAGGCCCGAGCCCAGCACGGATATCCATGCATCTCCGCCGGCGGAATTCTGTATGACGGAAGGCAGCGATAACAGCCCTATGCCAATCTGCGTTTTAATGATGAGGAAAAACAATTGTCTCTGCGTAATTGATATATTCAATGCCTTTTCCACCTCTGAGTAAACGACTGTTTATAAGGACCGGGAAGCTGGGCATTTTTTTGGCTTTTCCAAACCGGAAGCCTAAGGAAGATATCCTTCATGCTGTCCTTTCCATGAAACGGACCAAAGGGCGCGAAATAAGGGACGCCAAGCGTTTCGATTTTGCACAGATGGATAAAGATGACCATCATCATAACGGAGATGCCGAAAAAGCCGAACAAAGCCGCGGCAAGCATCGTCGGAAAGCCCAATATGCGCAGACTGGTCCCAAATTCGTTTAATGGTGCTGCAAAGGAAGCGATAGCAGTCAGCCCGATCACGACGATCATCGTATGGGAGACAAGATGCGCCTCGACAACGGCTGTGCCGATGACCAAGCCCCCAACGATGCCGATGGTTTGTGAAATAGGGGAAGGGAGCCGAATGGCGGCTTCCTTTAATAATTCTAGAATAACTTGCATAGCGATGGCTTCAACAATAGGGGGAAACGGAACGTAAGTCAGGGAAACCTTAACCGAGTACAGGATCCCCGGCGGTAGCACTTCCGAATGATAGGAAACGATGGCAATATAAATCGCAGGCAGGCTGATAGCCAGAATGAAGCTGATCATCCGGACAAGACGGTAAAAGGACCCGATTATCCACCTGCTGTTATAATCATCCGGCGACTGGTAGAAGGAGAAGAACGTAATCGGAAGAACTAATACCGTCGCGGAGCCATCCACCAAAATATTGATCTTACCTTCCATTAAATAAGAAACGGCACGGTCCGTTCGTTCCGTGTTCAGGGATTGGGGAAAAGGGGAAAGCGGATGCTCCTCGAGCATTTCGTCAATTTCACCCGTCGAATAAAGCTGGGTAAGATTGATGGATTTCAGCCGATTTTCGCATTCCTTCACAATATTCGGATCGGCAAGCTTCTCCATGTAGACCATGGCTACCTTTGTATTGGTCAGAGTGCCAATAGTGAAGTACCTTACTTTGAACTGCGGACTTTTAATCCGGTATCGAAGCAAATAAAGGTTTGTACTGAGGCTTTCCACAAAGCCTTCATGAGAGCCTTTAATGATCTGTTCAGCCATAGGCTCGTCGATTGAACGGCCATAAGACTGAGCTGCGGAAATCATGTAAACATTCTCGTGGTTTTCCAGACGGATAACGCAATAACCATCCAGCAAAGAATGGCCGATGAATTCAAGATCGGAAGATTTCTGTGCCCCGGTGGCAGCTGCAAACTGCTCGATGTTGTGGTAAGGAGTCTCCAGCAAGGGCTGGATGATGAAGGATTGAATGAATTCCAGATTAGCCATGGATTCCAAATAGAGGATGGTGCATGCCGCCGCATTAGGAAGAATGAGGCTTTGAGCTTTCAGATCCTCGGAATCGGACAAGTATTCTTTGATTTGAGCGTAAGAGACAGCCATAACTTCACCACCTGTATTTTCCATGCATTGTTTACGTATTATGAGCAAACAACAGGAAAATTATGATTAGTGGTTATGGGTAATCAGCTTATCCGCGGCCTGCTGCTGCCGGTATTGCCCGGGAGTTAGACCCGTGCGGGCTTTAAAGATCTTATTGAAGTAGCTGACATTGGCATACCCGATCTCATGGCAGATCTCTTCAATGGACAGGTTAACCTGGCCTAGCAGCTCCGTCGCTCTTTTGATGCGCAGTTGAATCAAATAGTCGTTGATGGTCATACCCGTGGACTCTTTGAAAATACGGCTTAAGTAAGAGGAGCTGCGTTCCACGTATTCGGCAACGGTATCGACGGAAATGTTGTTATTGAAATTCGAGTCCATGTAATCGATGGCGAGCTGCAAGGTGACGTCCGTCATTTTGGAGCGCTTCTCCCGGTGGTAGTCGATAATTCTGCCGCACATCTCGATCAGACATTTCTCCATATCCTTCAGCGTCTCGGCGCGCGCAATTAAATCGGCATAAGCAGCGCGGCTGCCGAATACGGCGGCAATATCCCCCCGGGATTGGACAAGGGTTTTGACAATCTCGCCGCTCAGCTGGAAGAACAGCTGCTGGATATTGGCCTTGCTCAGCTTTTTATCCATCGCGGTCCCGGTGATTTCCCGGAGGGTATCATAGCACTCTTCTTTATCCGTTTGAAGCAGCGCCTGCTGCAGCTTAGCCTCCAGATCATACGGATAGTAAAAGGCATCTTCTTCTCCGGTCTGCCAGTCGCCCAAGATCGAATAGGGCAGCACCTCGCCTTTACCGATATAGATTTTCAGGTTCAAGACCGCAATCGTATCCTCGTAAGCCTGCCTTACCGATTCCTCTCCCGTGCCTATTCGGCTGACGGCAATCGTAACCGTTAATCCATACCTGGTGAGCATATGCTGCTTCAGCCTCTTGGCGTATTCCAGAGGAAATTCGTCATTGTCGGGTGGAACAGCCAATAGAATAACCGTTCTTTTATCATCCTTGGCGAATACCTCGCCGTCGATATCCGCGCCTAATTCATCCATAAACCCGTAACGCAGCAGGTGGAAATGAAAAAGATCGTCCTTTACGGGATACGGCTCCTCCAGCTCAAGCGTAAGCAAGGCAAACCGGGAGAAATCAATCCGCAGCCCTAGCAGCTCCACGGCTTGCCCGTTTCCTTCGCCGCCTTGGATTAGATCGTTCAGGTATTTTTCTTTAATTGCCGTACGGTTGTCGGTGAGCAGGGAATCAACCTTCCTCTTTTCCTTGGCGAGGGTCTCCCAGCTGCGGATCATATGCTCGAACCGCTGCCGGATAAAACCCGCCTCGTCACCGGTTGGTAGAGGTCTGATTCCACTATCCCGCTGGTCATGCGCGGCATTCTCAATATAAGAGATGACGCTGTGGAGCGGACGGTACAATCTTCTGGACACGAAAAAGGAGATGGCGATTGCGGCTGTCAGATAAGCCGCGGCTACGCTGACCACGATGACTTTGATACGCCCCATCCCTTGCAGGAGGGCCGACTTCTCCGTGACGTCGATAAACTTCCAGCCTGTCAGCTCGGAGGTCGTGTAGGAGATGATCCGGTCGGAATCATCGATATAGGAGCCGCTTTCCGTGTTTAGACGGCTGAGATTAACAGCCTTCATTAATCGATCCCCGTCGGCCGCATCGGTATAGAGCAGCTCGGAGTTTGCTCCAAGCACGAGAGTGGTGCCTTTTTTATTATGGTAATGGCTTAAATAATCGTTAAACAGTAGATCCAGCTTCAAGTTGATCACGATAGCGCCGTTGACTTGGCCGATCAACGGCATTTTTTGAAGCAGGCTGGCCGCGGAATGATCGGTGGAGAAGCCATCCTCTCTCCCGGTAATCCAGACGGAACGGCTTGCCGAAGGCTGCTTCCACGTATCCAGCCAGGACCGGTCCGCGAAGGTGGAGATCGGGGAGGTCCGGATCTCCTGCCGCGAGGTCAGGACAAGCTCCAGCGGAGCGTAATAAATATAGATGGAATCGATGTAAGGACTGATTTTTTTCTGTTCGGCTACAAAGCCGGTTAAGTCGATAAGGGAGCTGACGCTTAGCTTGCTTCCTTTCATTTGATAAAGATACGATTGGGTCGCAATCATGCTTGAAGCGTTATATTTAATGGAGGTTAGTTCTTTGTGGATGAGCTCTTGCTGCTGGGTAAGGACAGATTCGTTGTATGTAATCGCATTTTGAATACTGTTGTCTGCCGAGATGGAATAAGTAACGGATGCAATAAGAACAACCGTGATGACGGCAATAGCGGTTAAGGAAAGAAGCTGCTTCACGAACATGCTGTTCTGCTTGATTGAGCCCGGCATTGGATTCACTCCTTGTCTCGATGATTGCGCTTACATAACGAGGCGCCAAACAACGGGCGCTAATACGGGGATTATATCACAGTTGCCTCCCTTGGAAAGGAAATGCGCGAAAAACATACAAAAAAGAGAAAAACATAAGGCGTTCAAACCGGCGCAAAAGCGGAAAAACATAAAAGAGAATTGGAATAGAGGATTGAGAACGCCGGCGGAGAAGGCTATCGTAAATATTGTAACCGCTCCCATAACCCGGCCGGGAGCCAGAGCCTGGATGCGGTCCATTATACCGAATCAATAGGGGGAGATTGAATTGCAAATGAAACGACAGACAATGGGCAAGGCCGCATTGGCGGCAATCGTGGCTGCGGGATTACTCGCGGGCTGCAGCTCCAATTCGAATAACACGACTAATAATAAAACAATGGATCCTACTGCCAGCCCAAGCGCAAATGCAAGCGAGCCAGCGGAAACAAAAGAAGCAAACGCAAAGCCGATTGAAATTACATGGGGGATCCATTTCCAGGCTGCGGGCGTCGTGGAGAACACCGAGGTTCAGAAATGGCTGGAACAGAAATTCAACGTCAAGATTAAGCCGGTGAAAGTGACCGATGCCAGTATCGCTTCCGGCGATATTCCGGATATCTTTATGCTGGGTGATCCCGCTAACGTGTCGGCTTATCAGAACCAAGGCGTGCTCATGAGCATTGATCCCAATCAATTGAAGGAAAAGATGCCGGAATACTATACCGATATCGAAAAAAACAGCAAGCTGTTCCAGACCGTTACCTTTAACGATCAGCTGTGGGCGATTCCGATGTTTATCGATTTGAAACCTTATGATCTGGGTATGCTCTGGCGCAAGGATTGGCTGAATAACGTCGGCATTACGAAGGTGCCGGAGACGCTGGACGAATTCGAGCAGGCGGTATACGCGTTTGCGCAGAAAGACCCGGACAAGAACGGCAAGAAAGATACGTACGGCTTGACCGGCACGGCTACCTCGACCTGGTCCTCCGGCTTCTACTCGATCTTTGGGGCGTTTGGCGTGGAGCCAACGATGTGGCATGAGAAGAATGGCGAGATCGTCAATGGCTCGGTTATGCCGGAGACGAAGGAAGCATTGGCGAAGCTGCGGCAGTGGTATGCGGACGGGGTTATTGACCCTGAATTTATTACCGATACGCAGGATTCTTACCGCAAGAAGCTGTACAACAACCGGATCGGCGTTATTGAAGAGCAAATCGCCAAAGGCGCGCTTCCGGAAGGCGGCACCGTAACGGAGATGAAATCCTTAAGTCCAGACGCGGAGCTTGTCTTCGCGAAAAATCCGAAAGGCCCGGGCGGAGATGGATCTTGGGACTGGGGCGTGAAGAGCAATTTCGTCGTGATCGGCAGCAAGGTGAAGGATCAGCCTGAGAAGCTGGAGAAGCTGTACGAAATTCTCCGCGCGGAAAGCAGCGATGAAGAAACGATTAACATGACCAGCCTTGGCGTGAAAGGGACGCATTGGGATTTTGCGGACAGCGGAGCGACTTCGGGGGCTACCAAGTTCCTTCCGGCATTCGAGAAGCAGGAGCAGCGCGACCAGGAAGGAATCCGTCTCTTCTCGCTTGGCAACATTACGACGCAGGCATACCGCGAGAAATATTCCAATCCGAAGCTGAACGAAGCGATCAAAACGTATTCGTCCGCGCCGAACCTGACGGATGCCCTTCTGTTCTCGGTATTGCCGTCCGACGGCAAATACAAGGCGGATCTGACCGCGCTTATGCAGAAGTATTTCGCACAGATTATTAGCGGTGAAATTCCGCTTGACGACTTCGATAAATTCGTAACGGAATGGAAGGCTAGAGGCGGCGACGAGTTAACCAAAGAGGCTAACGAGCTGTACCAGGCGCAATTCAAAAATTAACCGGCCGGCTCCGCGGACCCGCAAGGGCTGATGCCAGCTCTTGCGGGCGGACCGGGCAAGGTTGCAAGGAAGTGTGGCATGAAGACTATACGCAGGCACGGAGAGCTGCTCTCGTTATTTCTGTTCTCGTTTCTCTTTTTCTTCATTTTCAAATACGGTCCGCTGTATGGCGTGATCATTGCCTTTAAGGATTTCAAAGTGGTGGACGGCATTTGGGGAAGTCCTTGGGTAGGGCTGCAGCACTTTCAAGAGCTGTTCCAGAACAGCGATTTCTACCGTCTCCTTAAAAATACGCTGCTTCTTAATTTGTATCTGCTTCTTTTTGCTTTCCCCGCACCGATTATTCTGGCGCTGCTGCTTAACGAAGTCCGGTCGCGCTACTTCCAGCGCTTTATTCAGATGACGATGTATTTGCCCCACTTTGTATCGTGGGTCATCATGTCGGGGCTTATCATTTACTTTTTGTCGCCAACGACCGGGGTTTTGGCTGAAATCGTGGGATGGTTTGGGGTAGAGCCTGTCTTCTATATGGGGAAAAAGGAGTATTTCCGCTCCATTGTAGTTATTTCCGCGATTCTGAAGGATCTGGGCTGGGGCTCCATTATTTATTTCGCAGCTTTGACAGGGATCAACCCGGAGCTTCAGGAATCCGCGATTATCGATGGCGCCAACCGCTGGCAGCGGATGATTAAGATCAATATTCCGTCCATTATGCCTACGATTGCGATTATGTTTATTCTCAGTCTCGGCGGGTTCTTAAGCGCGAATTTCGAACAAATCATCAACCTGCTTAACCCGGTTACGTTCGAAACCGGCGATGTGATTGATACTTATGTCTACCGGGTAGGCCTGCAGCAATTCCAATACAGCTATACGGCGGCGATTGGTCTGTTCAAGTCGCTGGTCGGCCTTCTGCTTATTCTCGGCGCCAATCTGCTTGTACGGAAAATGAGCCGGGGAGAGAGCGGGTTATGGTAGGGACAGGAGGAAGTTTGTCATGAAGGCAAGAAGATGGCAGGAACGTATTGCCCCCGGCATCATTTATTTTGTATTGGCCTCACTCGCGGTAATCGTTGTGTATCCGTTTATCCATGTCATAGCCGTTTCGTTCAGCGGACGAGGGGAGGCGCTTCGCAGCGGGTTCCATTTCTTCCCGAGGGATGTCCAGTGGACGGCCTACCGGGAGCTGCTGAACTACCCGTTTATCTGGTCCGGCTACTCGAATACGATTTTCCGGATGGTCGTGGGTACGGCCCTCACGCTGCTCGTTACCGTCTGCGCGGCTTATCCGCTGTCGCGTCCCGATTTTCCCGTCAAAAGGCTCCTTACTTTGCTTCTGCTCTTCACCATGATTTTTGACGGAGGGATCGTGCCTCATTATTTGCTTATGAAGGATTTGCATTTGCTTAACTCCCTTTGGGTCTACGTGCTGCCTACGGCGGCTAATGCCTTTCAGGTTCTGGTCATGTTATCCTTCTTCCGGTCGCTTCCCGATGCCTTAATTGAAGCAGCCCGGATCGACGGAGCCAGGGATATCGGGATTTTATTCCGCATCGTGCTGCCGCTCTCAATTCCGCCGCTTGTCACGATCGGACTGTGGTCCATGGTTCACCATATTAACGCGTTTATGGATAATTTGCTGTACGTGACCGACCAGTCCAAGTTTGTCCTTCAGCAGGTTGTCCGGCAAATTCTAATCGAAAACAAGGTAGATCCGTTTACGACGGCAACGAATTTGATTCCTCCGGCACCGGAGAGTCTGAAGATGGCATCCGTCATCGTGTGCACGTTGCCTGTGCTTGTCGTATATCCTTTCCTGCTGAAATATTTCGAGAAAGGAACGATGATTGGATCGGTAAAAGGCTAAGCGAAGGGAACCAGAAGGTTCCCTTTCTATTTCAAGCAATAAGGAGGAATAGTTAAGCATGAAGAAGAAAATGCTGATGGTCGTATGGATAATGGCTTTGCTTCTGAGCGGGTTTCCCGCAGGCGGCGTGCTCGCGGCAGAATCCCCGGATTCAAGCACAGGTTCCGGCGAAAATGCCGGAGCGGTCTTTTTCGTCTCGCCAAATGGAAGCGATTCCAACTCCGGGACTTTAGAATCGCCTTTTCTTACTCTGGAGAAGGCGAGAGATGCCGTCCGTCAATTAAAGCAAAGCTCGGGACTGCCGGAAGGAGGCGTTACGGTCTATTTAAGAGGCGGCGTTTACAACCGGACCGGAAGCTTTCAGCTCGAAGAGCAGGATTCGGGTACGGCGGATAAACCGATCACCTATAAGGCTTACCCGGGAGAATCCGTCAGCCTGAGCGGGGGCCGGAACTTGGAGAAGGACTGGTTTGAGCCTGTAACGAGCGAAGCGGTATTGAACCGGATAATCAGCACGGATGCAAGAACAAAGGTATTGCAGGTAGATTTGAAGGCACATGGCATAACGGATTACGGCGTCCTGAGCCGGCATGGCTATTACAAAGCTAACGATGTCAGCCAGACGCCGCCCATGGAGCTGTATGTGGAAGGCCAGGGCATGACCCTGGCAAGATGGCCGAATAACGGGACGGTACAGATGGGCGATATCGTTGACCCCGGTCCAACCCGCAAGGATGCTGACCTGCAGACGCGGGGCGGCACGTTCAAGTATACTTACGACCGGCCGGCGTTATGGACGCAGGCGGACGATATATGGCTGGACGGCATTTTCGGCTATAGCTGGGAATGGTCCTACAACAAGGTTGCTTCTATAGATACTGTGGGCAAAACCATCACATTGGCTTACGGGGAAATGAGCGGTTTGTTCAAGAACTGGTACCCGGACTTTCATTTTGCCCAGAACCTATTGGAAGAGATTGATATGCCGGGTGAGTACTATTTGGACCGGAGCCAAGGCATCCTGTATTTCATGCCGACAGCCGCTTTTCTTCAAAAAGCCAATCCGGATATTACCGTAACGATGCTGAAGACTCCGATGATTAATACGGTCAATACGTCTTTCGTAAATTTTGAGGATTTAATATTGGAAAATGGCCGCGATTCCGCTGCGGTAATCATGGGCGGCAATCACGTGCGGATCGTGTATTGCGAAATCCGCAACTTCACCGAAGGCGGCGTGCGCATTAATACCCAAAGCCGGTGGCTTTACGATGACTTCGCCAAGGCTTCCGGGGTGAATCATGCGGTGATCGGTACCCATATCCACCATATCGGAGGAACGGGAGTCATTCTGAACGGAGGCGACAGGCTGACGCTGGAGCCGGGAAATAACGTGGTGGAGAACAGCCATATTCATGATTTTGCCTATTACCATAAAGCTTACAATCCTGCCGTCATCTTGACCGGAGCCGGTAACCGCATATCCCATAACGAGATTCATGACGCTCCGCACCCGGGTGTCCTTATCTTTGGCAACGATCAAGTGGTCGAATACAACAACATTTATGACGTATGCAAAACGTTCTCGGATCTTGGCGCAATCTATATGAATCTGGGAGCATCGCCGCAGGAACGGGGAACCGTTATCCGAAGGAACTATTTCCATCATATCGGGGAAGGCAAGGCTGGCGTGCAGGGGGTATATCCGGACAACTTTACGATGGGACTTGCGATTGAGGAAAATATTTTCTACCGGATGGGCAATTCCGCGATTCTGAACAATGGCGGCGCCCATATTAAGACCAGCAATAATCTCTTTATTGACGCGAAGACGCCATATGAATATTCGGATATGTACCTGGGCGACGGTCCGGAGCAGCAAATCTCCAAAAACTACATGGGACCGTGGCATGCTTTATTCGACAAGTACAATAACTTCGTTGGCATGCCGCATCTGACCAAATATCCGGAGCTGGCGGATTTCTTCACCGAGAACCGCTATTATCCGGACACCAATACGTTTAAGAACAATGTTATTTACAATCCGACTAAAGCGAGAAGCAGCACGACAAACGCAAACGGCGCTTACGATAAGCTTAATCTGGTGCAATACGCAAACAACTGGGTGACGAACTCGGATCCGGGATTTGTAGACCTGGCCGGCGGGAATTTGAATTTGAAGTCCGACGCGGCGGTATTCCAGCAAATACCGGGCTTTGCGGATATTCCGTTTGGCGAGATGGGATTGACGGAAAAAGCGGGAACCTACCTGGCTCCTGACGTTATTCCTGTCGAAGGCGTGGAGCTGTATGAGGATAACCTTGCGATCGGAATCGGCAAAACTTACGATCTTTATGCGGCGGTGCTGCCATGGAATGCGACTAATCCTGCACTGGTGTACACATCAAGCAATCCATCCGTCGTGAAGGTGGATGCAAACGGCAAGCTGAAGGGAGTGAAGTTGGGCAGCGCAACGGTTACGGCCGCATCGGCAGACAATCCGCTTCTTAAGGACGAAGTCCAAGTGACCGTCGAGGTCGGAGACGGCATTATGGACGATACGAACTTCGAGAACGGCAGGAATAGCTGGCCAACCGATCCTAACCGCAGCATTGTAGACGTTGGCGGCGGCAATCACATGTATAAGCTGCTCAAAGGCGCCACCGCGCTCAACGATAACGATTTCAGCAATTACGAGCTTGACTTCAAGCTGAAGACGCCGCCCGTTATTCCGGAGCTGGCTACCTTTTACGTATTCGACCGGTTGAATCCAAGCGGCAGCGGAGGAAGAATCGGTTACCGGAAGTTTGCGGACGGAACCTCCTCGTGGATTCTCTATAATGGGGCATGGGCAACGATTAAGCAAAATACGTCAGCCTCCCAGGATCTGCAGCCCGATACCGTATACGATATTAAGATTATTGTGAAGGGACAGGAGATTAGCGTTTATGCCAATGGCCAGCTGAAGCTGAAAGCGTCGGATCCGACCTTTAATCCTTCGGGCAAAGTCGGGTTCTATGCCGGCGGCTTTGATTATTTGCTGTTCGACGATATTCAGTACAAGGTTCCGACGACCGATGTAGCCGGCTTGCTGCTGGATAAGAGCAGCTTGAACATGGTCATTGACGAACAGCAGCAGCTGCAGGTGCAATTCGATCCGTCGGATGCCGCCAATCGCGCCGTTGTCTGGCAATCCGTAAATCCGGATATTGCATCCGTCGACGAGAGCGGCAAGGTAACCGCCTTGGCAAAAGGCGAGACGACAATTACGGTCACCTCCGTTGCCAATCCGCAAGCTTCGGCTTCTATTAAAATAGTCGTCTCCGATATCCTTCTGTACACGGATTTCGATTCAGGAGCGAACAGCTGGCCGGTTGACCCGAACCGGAGCATCGTAACCGTAAACGGCAATAAGATGTACCGCATTGTAGCTGGAGCTTCCGCTCTACATCCGAAGGTATTTACCGATTATGATTTAACCTTTAAGCTGAAGACGCCTGAGGAGATGCCGGCTCAGGGTACCTTCTACGTGTATGACCGATCGGCTTCCGGCACTTCAGGCAAGATCGGATACAAGAAGTTGGCGGATGGCACGTCGCAGTGGATTCTATACAATCCGAATTGGACAGTGCTGCAGACGAATAACTTCTCCGGTCAGGATCTGCAGCCTAATTCGGAATACAGCATCCGGGTTCTGGTAGACGGAGCAAGAATTAGAGTGTATGTCAACGGGGAGCTAAGGCTGGACGGCACGGATACCAAGCATAATGCATCCGGAACGGTGGGCTTTTATGTCGGGGGCTTCAGCGAGTTCTGGTTCGACGACGTCAAGTTTACGCGGATTGACCGGACTGCTCCGGTAACGGCGGCAGCTATGACTCCATCGCAGCCTGATGGCACCGGAGATTGGTATTCCAAGCCTGTAACCGTTGATCTGAGCGCAATCGACAGCGGAACTGGCGTGACAGGCACGGAATACAGCACCGATGGCGGGGTGACCTGGCTTCCTTATCAGAGCCAGCTAATGTTTAGTGAAGACGGGAGTTACTCGCTGCACTACCGGTCGGTTGACTCGGCCGGAAATCGAGAAGAGGACAAATCGATAAGCTTTAAGCTTGATACTAGTAAACCCGAGGCTTCTATAACGGGATTGGAAGAGAAGGCATACGCAAACTCGGAAACAGTGACCTTGTCTTGGGCGGTCACGGATACCGTCTCCGGAGTGGATGAAGGCAAAACAACCGCGCAGCTGGATGGTCAGACACTGCAGCAGGGAGCAGCTATTCCGTTGTATACGCTGGCTGCAGGGTCCCATACGTTTACGGTTTCTGCCATTGACCTGGCAGGGAATACGCGGCAGAGCACGGTGACCTTCACCACCTATGCCGACATCGGTTCGCTGAAAGAGTTAGTTGCGCAATTCTATGAGCTCAACTGGATTGATAACCAGGGCATCGCTAATAGCTTAACGATGAAGCTGGACAACAGCAGTTTGGAAGCTTTTATTAACCATGTGGAGGCGCAAAGCGGCAAGCATATTCAGGCTGAGGCAGCCGCTTATCTTCTGCGGGATGCAGCGTATGTTTTGCAAGGGAATAGCTTAACGGTGTAAGTGGAAAAAGCGGTGCAGGGGCAAGCCTCTGCACCGCTATTTGTGATTTTGGGTCTGCTCAAGCCAGCTTGGATTACGTACGTTGGATTTTATCCAATAAAATGGTACTGCTAGCAGCATCTCACGGGCTACATTGGATTTCGTCCAACGAAATGCGCTTAAAACGTGGCAAAGGGCAGAAAATCGGAGATTTTACCGGAGTGAATCCATCCTAGTGACGATGATTGGCCCAAATAAGAGGAATATAGTGGATGAAATCCAACGTACGTCGTTTTGCTGTTTAACATGTAAAGAAACAGGGTTCTACCCGAGTCGTTAATGACTTTGGTAGT
This sequence comes from Paenibacillus glycanilyticus, assembly GCF_051200795.1. Lineage (NCBI taxonomy): Bacteria > Bacillati > Bacillota > Bacilli > Caryophanales > Paenibacillaceae > Paenibacillus > Paenibacillus glycanilyticus. The sequence continues at coordinate 4,485,192 of NZ_CP195155.1, read as the reverse complement.
ACCTTGTTTCTTTTTACAGCAGCTCCGGGAAAACCCAAGCGTAGGACTGAAAATAACCGCTGCTTTTGTTCCGGTTGCCGATGATCGGGCGGTATGGGGAGACGAATTGATCGTATTCGGGATCTTTGAAAATGTTAGACATCGCTTCATAGAGATCAAGAGGCCAGGTCTGGGAAGAGAGAGGGTCCGGGACGTTCTGGCCTTTCTCGTATGGCCACTTCCCTGCACGGCCGTTGGCATAATAAAGCAGCGTATCTAACGCTTTCTTGATGGTATTGCCGCTTGGGGAGGTCCAGCGATACAAGTCCTCGCCCGTATAATCCAGCACCTGCTTGGCCGCAGCCGTGAGAGGAGCAAGGGCAAAATAATGGTACCAGATCGAATGGGTTCCTCTTAGCGTTTCTTCCGGGATAAAGCCGGTAAGCGACAGGGAAGAGTCGATATGCTCCTTCAAATGAGCGACCTCCTCCGCAAAACAGGCTTCCTCATCCCGGAAACGATAGAGCAATAGCTGGGCGTACAAGCTCCAGCTCCACCAATTGTTCCGGAGCGGGATACGGTCCCACTCCGGTAATAGAACAGTCGTAATCCACTGGATAAATGAATCCCGATCCTCCTGGCTCCATCCCGGATGACCTTTTAGCCACTCCGCCGCCTGAAGAAAGCCTGATCCCAAATAAGCGGACACCAGCGGACCGTCTTTGTCCGCGAGCTCCCGGTTAATAGAAGCCCAGCCCTGCAGCAGCTCCACTGCTTTGTCCGCATAGATGGACTGACCGGTAACCCGGTAAGCAAGAGCTGTCGCGTAAGCGGCTTGCGCATCGGCTTCCATGAGTTTTTTCGCGGCCTGGTGACCGGCGGCATTGAAATAAAAGCCGGGAATATGCCAGACGGGAACGGCATGACAGCTGACGGACATACTCTCCTCCGCTAAACGCAGAAGTTCATCCTTAGCTGCAGCAGCGGTTTTGGAAATGAGTTCCTTTTTGCTCATGAGGACGTTCCTCCTATTCTATTTAGGCTCTACTTCGTCGAGAGTCAGCTTGTATTGCAGATGCTTCATCGGAGTGCCGTCCGTATTTTTTAAAACCATGCCAATCCTGATATCCTCTTCCGTACCGTCCACAATGGCAATCAGCCGGTTAATTCCGGCTTGGAGAGTAATCTCTTGATCCGGCGCGTCCACCGGGCTGCCGTTTATATAAATCTCGCAGGAGCTGTTGGTTGTAATCTGTAGCCGGCCCTTCTTTACTTCAGACGAAGGGTCCAGCATATAAACAAAGCAGCTGAGAAACCAGCGGTCTCCGTTTGGATTAAGAATGCGGAACGTTCCGTCATCGCGGCTCCGCTCTTTTTTCTGCATCCAGCCGTAAAGTCCTTCGCCTAGATTGTTGAGCGAGAACTCGGGATCGATATAGTAGGCTTTCATGGCTTCGAAATCGACATAAGGCCGGCAAGGCATGGCCATGATTTTCTCCACGGCCCATTGACTGCTGCCTTTGACTGCCGACAGGAGACCGTCATTAAACGACGCGCCGAGATTAGCAAGCAATCTCGTATACAAACGAATCGACTTGTCGCTTTCCGGTTCCAGAAGAAGCTGAGAGAGCATAAACAACCCTTGGCCTGCCTGCATGTGAAGGAGGTAATGCCCGGCTGGCTGTTCTTTCTCCCGATTCAGTTCAACCAGAGCTAATCTGCTGTATTCATCCGTATGCTGGCCGATGAAATAATCGTGCCACGCGGTACCTTCCACGCTCTTGCACAGTACGTCAGCGCCATCCACCGACAGGCTGTGCGAAGCAAGAGGGCGGTTCACGACGTCCCGCGGAGACAAGAACACCTTGTCGTAGCCAAACAAATCTACCGGACTAATGCCTTGAACCGCCGGATCCGAATAGTCCGCTTCAAGATGATAGGTTACTTTCTCCCGGACGGTGACATTCCGACTAAGAAGTGCGGCCAGCGCAGCTTCTTGTCCGTCTACGGCAGGAAGGATGACCACCTTGCCGCCTTTTGCCGCATATCTCCGTATAGCCGTCGCCGAATTAGGATCTGCGAGCAGATGCGGCTCGATCAGAATTAAGCCATAATCATCGAGCTTTTTAGGAATGTCCGTAAGCCGATCAAAAACAAGGCTAATTGTACGCAGGAAAGCTTCCGTTTCTCCACCCGTCTCTATGAACGCTCCTGTACGGTGGGCAATCGTGTCCTCGACATTCCCCGCATAAGCAAGCAAATTGCGAAGCAAGAGGCAGGCTTGCGGTACCCGGTGGAAGTTCGCCATCAGCTCCAGCTGATTGGCAACAAACAGCCCTTCCTTGCTCCGGTATTCCAGAAGCGGCGACCATAAATCTCCGCCATCCCCGAAATCTCCCGCGCTGCATTCCAGAAGCATCTTGAAAGGGCCTTTAACCGGCTTCTCGAAAGCGGCATGGATAATGGGGAGAGGCCCGTCTTCCCGAAGCTCTTCATGCCAAAACATGAAATCATCGTTATCCAGTCCTTGAAAAACGGGATGGCAGTAATCCCCGGAATGAGCTCTCATGAAGTTTTGCCGGGAGATCGCCAAATCTCCAAAGGACAAATGAAGCTGCTCGAGCAGCACAATCCTGCCGCCTTGACCGACGTACCGGTTAAGCGCCTCCTCAAGCCGTCCATCCGGATCTTCGAGTTTGCTTCCCGCCACGAGGAGATGATCAGGAGACAGCTGCAGAATCTGTTCCGCAGTGACGGGCTTGCATTCCGGAATCAATGTACGAATTATAGCGTAGTCGTGCTCGCCGCCTGTATAAACGACGGGCCGGTTGATGACGACGGGCTCCGTCTTAAATCGGGAAGGATACAGCTTGAAGCTCAAACCCAGTTCATGCACAGGTACATTATCATGCAGCAACACGGCATGTAATTGAATAAGAGATTGATCATGAACGGATTCCGGCTTCCATCTTGTTGTTACCGTGGTGCGATTAGCCGGAGCTTGCCGGAACTCGAAAGTCTCCTTGTGAATGAGCCGTCCTTCCTGCCGTACTTCGCAGACAACAGTCGTCTGACGGGTATGCAGCGTGTCGTTATATACATCAAAGCTTCGGACAATTGGCTCATCATCAAAAAACGAGCGGTTGTATTCGGCCGGGATAAGAGTGGCGGGCTTAAAAGCAGCGGCCAAAATCTCAAAGGACGGATTTTTCCGGTACATCGGATACTCCTCCGGAAGAAGGCCGTTATTAAGGGTTAGGGAGTACCGCGGAATCACTTTCAGCTGCGGACCTTCCGCTTCCGAATGAGGCAGCTGAAGCGGGATGTCCCGCTCGGGCATCGCACGCATGAAATAATGGGCAAAGTTGAAGGTGGACAGACCCGATACCCCTTGCCGCCTCGCGTATTCGATAAACAAACGTTCCTTTTCCGCCAGCCCCTTTGTGCATTCCTCCGTATCCTTGTACGCAAGATGACCAACATACATGCTGCTGTTCTGAGGGCAAATATACCACCAGCCGCCATGCTCGCCAAAGACGAGAGGCGCCTTGCGGTCCCAACCGTCAATGGTTCCGTCGATGTTGTAATGCCGGGTCTCTACTTCGGTTAATTTTTTGGACAGAAGACGGTTATCTCCTTCCAGAATAATGGGACGGGTAGAGTCAAGCTCGCGAATGACAGCCATCATAGACGGGATATGCAGCTTGAAGACGTCGCGCCCGTCCACCCAGCGCATCTCGTTCTGCAGGCTCCACAGGATAACGGAAGGATGATTCCTGTCCCGTTCCACCAATCTTCGGATATGGTTCTTGCAGTTCGTTATAAATTCGGGATGATCGGCCAACATCGATTTGCTGGAGCCGTAAATCGCGGTTTCGTCCACAATCAGCATGCCTTCTTCATCGGCAATGTCCAAATAATAAGCCGGATGCGGCTCCGCATGAAGGCGAACGCAGTTGACGCCGGCTTCCTTGCACATGCGGTACCAGTTCCTTACGTACTCCTTCGTTTGTTGAATCCCGCCTTGGAAATGCCAGGAATCGCCACGCAGGTTAAGGGGAGTCCCGTTTAAATAGAATCGAGGACCTTCGGTAGTGATTTCGCGAAAACCAAACCGTTCCTCCACCCGGTCCAGTACACGGTTACCGTCTATTAGCACCAGCTCCAGCGCGTAGAGGAAAGGATGATCCGGATTCCACAGCTTGGCATCTGCCCATTCGATAGAGAAAACGGCTTGGCTGGATTGACCCTTATTCGACCATTCAGCCGAAACAGCCTCAGCTGCTATGATAATAGGGGAGGCTGCTTGCGAGCTGCTCTCCCTTACGCGCAGTTCAACTCTGATAGACGAGTCCAGCTGCTCCCTACAGGAATGGCTTATCCCGGTACTTACGTGGAGCCGGCCCTCCCGGACGGATGTGCGGATCGTTACATCCGAGAGCGATAGCAGCGGCCTGCTTACCAAATAAACATCCGCCCATAGGCCTCTCGCTAGAGCGCCAAACCAGGAGCCGACTAACCCGGTAACCTTTTGCTGCCCGGAAGGCAGCGTAACTTTGTCAAAGCTGCCGCACACGACATGCAGCTGGTGGCTGCTTCCCGCCTGGATCCGCTCCGTTACCTCCACGAGAAGCGGGAGATAACCATCCTCCCAGACAGCAATCAGCTGATGATCCAGATAGACGGCGGCTTTTTGCATGATGCCGTCAAACCTGAGGAATAGACGCTCGTTCTTCTCTACGGGCGCCTGAAACACCCGATGGAGCACGCCGGCATCCGCCCGTGCCCATTCCTTCGGATAACCATACCAATCATAGGGAGCATATCCGTGATCGGCTATTTCCCCAAAGCTTTTGCCCGATGCCCGCACGTAAGAAGAACGCCAGCTGGACGGGACCTGTACTTTCCGTTCCTCGTAGATAAGCTGCTCGGGAAGAGTCAAGTCTGGTCCATGCTCATACAGAGGCATGAAATCCCATTCGCCATTTAAGCTAAACGTTGTTCTCATCGTGCATGCTCCTTGCCATAAGCTTCGCCTTCAAGCTGGAGCAGCAGGGGAATCTCCAGCCAGGCCAGGGATTTGCCGGCGTCTTGATCCCACATGATGAAGTGGGGATCCATTGCGGCTTGCCAATCGGAAGGCGTATTTGCGGTGTCAAGCTTGCCTGCATACGGTGGCGGTTCAATTGTAGCCGGCGATTCGGAATAGAAAAACAACAGATTCTCGTAGAGCGAGATCATACCGTATTTGTCTCCGTCACCGGGGCGCTCTTCCTGGTATTGATAATGGTAGAAAATATAGCTGGCCGCTTGCTCCGGTTTCAGCCGCGCGATCCGGGCATAAGGCTGCGGCGAGGGGTGGATTCGTCGCCAATGCTCCGCGCCGGCAGGCTGCTGATAATGGAAAATATCCATCATCGGTACCCATCTCCGGGGCGCGTCCGTGCCCGGCCATTGCTCAAGTCCGGATTCGCAGCGCTCGAAGAGAGCGTGCGGATCCGCATCCTTTAATGGGCTCTCATAGTAGAGAAAAAGCTTGGATCCATAGTGGAACAAGCTAAGATGGTGAACGACCGCTTCCTTCATCCGTTCTTGAAGCTCGCTTGCAACATCGCGGAAGTAGACGGAAGGATCTACGCCATGGCGGCAGTGCGCCAAATAATGATATCGCTGCATAAGGCACCTCCGGGTTCTATCATCAAGATGCCTTCATTATATAGCCGGACGAACTATTCTCTGTTGTGCTAAGATATAACTAAATTGCGATTCTATCTTTGGGGGAGAGATACAATTGGCATCTCGCATCGAGCATGTAGCACCGGGGCAAAGCAGCTTTTTTCTCGCATTCCGGGATGAATGGACGGAGGAGCATTTTTTGCGGTTTCATGCCCATCAAGGTCTTGAATTGCTTTTTATTCATGAGGGTCGCGGGGTCGTGGAGGTGGAAGGCAATAGCTACGAGCTTGAAGGGGGTTCATTGTTCTGCTTTCAGCCGTATCAGCTGCACAAGCTGGAAATTCCGGGTCGGAAGAGTGCCCGCTATGTCCGAACCAATCTGACCTTTGATCCCCGGTTTCTGGAGCCTTATCTGGCGCCATTTCCGAAGCTGTTATCCTTTTTCCGTTACTTGACCAGGGGAGCGCTGCCCATGCCTAAGTTCTCCTTTTCGGAAAATCAATTAATGTCCGTCATGGAAGGCCAGGTACAATCGATACGGGAGAACGGGGAGGAGCAGGAGGCTCGAATTTTGCTGCTGATTTCTTTGCTGCGATACCTGCAGCTGTCGGTTATTGCTCAGCCGCAGCTGTCTCCGGAAGAATGGTCCGCAGCCAAAACCGTCCATATCGAAGCGATGATGGATTGGATCGAGCGTCATTTCCGCGAGCCCTTCAGCCTTGAGCTGCTTGCCGAAGAGCTGCATTTGTCCTCTTACTACGTTTCTCATCTATTTAAGCAATATACGGGAGTTTCGCTGACGGATTACGTGACGGCAAGGCGAATGCGCGAGGCATGCGTGCTTCTAGGAAGCACCGACATGCCGGTGCGGCAGATCGCTGATGAGGTTGGCCGGTTAAGCGCTCCTTATTTCTGCAAGCTGTTCAAAAAGCAAAAAGGAATGACGCCTCTCGACTACCGCTCGGCGCTGCATTATGCCGCCAAGTAGCCGGCCCGGGTTATACCCGTCCGAATCTGACGGAACGGTATTGCCCTGGAGTCATACCCGCTTGTTTGCGGAACAGCCTTATGAAGTAATTCGTATTCTCGATCCCGACCTGCTGGCCGATTTCGGATACGGAATGCTCGGTGCTCTCAAGCAGCGTTTTAGCCTTTTTGATCTGCAGATTATGCAAATATTGAAGCGGGCTCATCCCCGTATATTTCTTCAGGCAGCGGGCGAGATAGTCGAAATGAAAATGCAGGGTCTGCTCCATATGCTTCGCGTCAAACGGGCGGGTCAGATGCTGCTGCAAATAAGCGATCGTCTGATCGCAAAGCAGCCTGGACCGTGGAGCGAATTGGCTGCTTACCGCTGTCTGCAGTTCAACAAAAAGTCCGGCTAGCAGCGTCTGGAGCGGCAAAGAGCTTGCAGGCGACAAGGTATGATGGAGCTCCAGCATTTGTTGCAGGAACGGCAGAACGTCGGTGGCGCGTATATTCGTGAATTTCGGTAAGTACATGACCTGCCGATGGGGAGTGAGATCGTCGACGGTCCCTTTGGTGAAAGGAATCGACCAAGAGATTTGCCCGCTGTCCATCGCTCGGACCGGGGCGGGATGAGCGAAATGGATCCAGTAGATTTCAGTTATTTCCTCGCACGGGCGATGCCCGATATGCATGCGGTTCGGCTCCAGCACAAGCATGGTGCCTTCCTTTATCTCGTAAGGCACATCGTCTTCGGTCATATACAAGGTTCCTTTCAGAACAAACAGCATGTCGTATACGTTAAACGATCTTGCCACATGCTGCTGTCCCGGCGTCCAGAAGGAATGACCGATCGTCAATAGCTGCGGAAGCGGAGGGATGACAAGTTCCAGGCAAAACATGGTGAAGGCTCCTTTGCGTTGTAATCGCTTACCCGATTGTATCACGGCCATTATCCGTTAGGTAGAAAATGTGCTATAAAAAGTCGTTAATGAACCTGTCCGGTCAAACGCGGAACTTATATAGTTAAGGTAAACCGAACCGGAAAGGATGACAACTTATGCGTTTTCGCCAGGTCCATCTTGATTTCCATACCTCAGAGGCTATCGCCCCCATTGGTCAACGTTTTGACAAAAAGCAGTTTCAGGAGATGCTGCGTCTAGGCCATGTTGATTCCATTACCGTATTCTCCAAATGCCATCACGGCTGGGCTTACCATCCTTCGGAAGCAAACGAGATCCATCCGGGTCTCAGCTTTGATCTGCTTGCCGCCCAGATCGAGGCTGCGCATGAGATTGACGTCAAAACTCCTGTCTACTTGTCCGCCGGACTTGACGAGAAGCTGGCCAGACGGCATCCGGAATGGCTGATCCGCGACGAGAACGATACGACCGGATGGGTAAAAGGCTTTTTGGAGCCGGGCTATCATCAATTTTGCATGAACTCCCCTTATCTCGATATCCTTCTCGCACAAATTCGCGAAGTGGTGTCTCGTTACGATGCGGACGGTGTATTCCTCGATATAGTTGGCGTGCGCAAATGCTATTGCCATAACTGTATCGAGAGCGCAAGGCGGGAAGGCATGGATCCAAGGGATGAGCAAGCCATGCGCCGTTTATGGGAAAGAACGTATGCCAATTATACGGCAAAGGTGAAGGAAACGGTGGAGTCGGTTAAGCCGGGGCTGCCGATCTTCCACAATGGCGGACACATTAAGCGGGGACGCCGCGACTTGGCCATGATGAACACCCATTTGGAGCTGGAATCGCTGCCGACGGGCGGCTGGGGTTACGATCATTTCCCTCTGTCGGCCAGATACGCCCAAACTCTTGGCGTTGATTTCCTTGGCATGACGGGGAAATTCCATACATCCTGGGGAGAATTCGGCGGCTATAAGCATCCGAACGCCCTCCGTTACGAAGCGGCGCTCAGCATAGCCAATGGCGCGAAATGCTCGATCGGGGATCAGCTGCATCCGGACGGTTATATGGATAAAGCGACGTATGCGCTTATTGGCTCCGCCTATAGCGAGGTTGAGAGCAAGGAAGCCTGGTGCGCGGACACGTCAAATGTCGCCGATGTGGCGCTTCTGTCGCTTGAAGCCGCTGGCGTCCATGAGAAAGCGCGGGATGGGTTATCCAAAGGGGCATCCGATGCAGGGGCCGTACGGATGCTGCTTGAGGGCAAAATTCTGTTTGACGTTATCGACAAGGAGCATGATTTCAGCGCCTATAAGGCGTTGATATTGCCGGATTACGTTGCAATTGATGAACCACTGCGGAACAAGCTGGAGTTGTACCTGCGGCAAGGCGGAAAGCTCCTCGCCACGGGCTGGTCCGGGCTTGATTCGGCAGGGGAAGCGTTTGCCGTTGACTTCGGAGTACGTTACCTGGGAGTGAACCCTTTTAACCCCGATTACTTCCGTCCGGGCTTTGCGTTAAAGAGTTTAGGAGAGGCCTCCTTCATCTTTTATTCCGAGGGTCAGAAGATTGAGCTTAACGGGGGAACCGAGCTCGGCAGGCGTGAAGATCCGTTCTTTAACCGGGAGGCCTTCACCTTCTGCTCCCATCAGCACACGCCAAGCAGCTACAATAACGGAGGCCCCGGCATGGTGGAGAGCGGCAGCGGAATCTACATCGCCTGGAACGTGTTTGAGGATTACGCGAAGAAAGGCAGCCTGATTCTGAAGGAAGCCGTTCTATACGCGTTGGATCGCCTGCTTCCGGATAAGACGCTTCAAACCAGTCTGCCCGCGCAGGGCATCGTTACCCTTCAGGAGCAGAAGGAACGGAATCGCCTTGTTAATCATCTCCTGTATGCTTCGCCGGTAAGAAGAGGCGACGGGGTGGAAGTCATCGAGGATATTATTCCTCTGTACAATGTTCAGGTTTCGGTTCGGACAGCTCGTCCCGTGAGACAGGTCTATCTAGCGCCGCAGATGACTCCGCTGCCGTTCAGCAGCAACGATGGCGCAGTTGCTTATACCGTGCCTGAGCTGCAATGCCATCAGATGGTTGTCATGGATTACGAATAGAAACTTATCTCATAGAATGGAAGTGCACTCATGAAAGCTTTGACCGAATTTATCGACCGATTGACCTCCTGGCGCATTCCATGGGCGGAAGTAATGGTCATTCACCGCAACGAAACGGTATTCCGTTATCGCAGCGGATTCTCCAATCTGGAGAAAGAGACTCCTATTGAAGAGGGACGTATCTTCAACATCTATTCGATGACGAAAATCATGACCTGCGTGGCGGCTCTTAAGCTTGTGGAGCAGGGTAAAATGCTGCTGAACGATCCGCTGTCCGCTTACCTTCCCGAATACGCGGACATGAACGTCCGCAAGCGTCTTCCGGACGGCAAGCTTGAGATCCAAAGAGCAAAGAAACCGATTCTCGTTCGCGATCTGTTTACGATGACGGCCGGCTTCTCTTATGATATCGGGTCTCCTTCCTTGAAGGAGGTTGCGGAGCAAACGAATGGAAGGGTGCCGACTCGAGCCTTTGCGGAGGCATTGGCCAAAGAACCGCTTCTTTTCGAGCCGGGCACCCGCTGGAATTACAGCCTATGTCACGACGTGCTTGCGGCCCTTGTTGAGGTTGTGGACGGCCGGCGTTTTGGCGCCTATATCCGGGAGGAGATTACGGGTCCTTTGGGTATGAAGGATACGGCGTTTGATCTTTCCGAGGAGCAGCAGAGCCGCCTCCTGCCGCAATACGAATACAAGGATGAACAGGGCCGACCGGTCCGCAAAGACGGGAACGGCTACCGGCTTGGAACGGAATACGAGAGCGGCGGCGCGGGACTGCTCTCTACGGTAAGCGACTATGCTTTATTCCTCAATGCCCTCACCAATAAGGGAACAAGCCCGGATGGCGTGCGTATTTTGTCGCCGGCGATGGTTGATCTGATGCGGACGGACCATTTGACCGACCGTATGCGCGGGGATTATAACTGGGAGCAGCTGAAAGGCTACGGCTACGGATTAGGCGTCAGAACGCATGCTTCCAAAGCGCAAAGCGGATCGCTAAGCCCGCTGGGGGAATTTGGCTGGAGCGGTGCCGCAGGCTGCATGGCGATTATGGATCCGGACTCCGGACTGGCCGTCATGTATGCTCAGCATCTTCTCAACAATCAGGAGCCTTACATCCATCCTCGGTTAAGAAATATCGTATACGCCAATCTATAAGGTTGTTTAAGAAGGGAGCCGTTCCAGGAGGAGCGGTTCTTTTTGTTTAAGCAAAGGGATTGACTTGGAGTTCACTCCAGCATGTATACTCCGATTGTGTTCTTTATTTCATAGATTAAAGGAGCAGAGAAAACCTATGTGTAAATCTCATGTACTCAGTGTTGCAAGCGCAAAAGCGCCTTTCGAAAAAACAACGATTGAACGGAGAGCCCTGCGTCCGGATGACGTTCTAATCGATATTAAATTCAGCGGTATCTGCCACTCCGATATCCATACGGCCTTTGGCGAATGGGGCGAGGCAATCTTCCCGCTTGTTCCCGGGCACGAAATTGCGGGTGTCGTGGAAGCAGTAGGGTCCGAGGTTACGAAGTTTGCCGTTGGCGACCGCGTTGGGGTAGGCTGCTTTGTGGATTCCTGCGGCGAATGCGAATATTGCCTGCAGGGCGAGGAGCAGTTCTGTACGAAAGGCGTGGTCAGCACGTATAACTCCCTCGACTATGACGGGCAGCCGACTTATGGCGGTTACAGCCAGAAGATCGTTGTAACGGAGCGATTTGTTGTCCGAGTTCCGGACAGCCTGGAGCTTGACGCTGCAAGTCCTCTTTTATGCGCGGGTATTACAACGTACTCTCCTTTGAAGCATTGGAATGCGGGCCCGGGTAAAAAGGTTGCTATCGTTGGCATGGGCGGCCTTGGCCATCTGGCCGTGCAATACGCTCATGCCCTTGGAGCGGAAGTGACTGTTCTGAGCCAGTCTATGAACAAGAAGGAAGAGGCCATCGCGTTTGGCGCGGATCATTATTACGCAACAAGCAACCCGGATACGTTCAAAGAGCTGGCCAACCGGTTTGACCTGATCTTGAATACCGTGTCCGCCAATCTGAATGTGGATGCCTATCTGTCTATGCTCCGCGTTGACGGTACGCTGGTTAACGTCGGCGCGCCTTCCGAACCGGATTCCTATCGAGCCTTCTCTCTGATCATGCAGCGCCGAAGCCTTGCCGGCTCGCTTGTTGGCGGCATCCGCGAGACGCAGGAGATGCTTGATTTCTCGGCGGAGCATGGCATTAAGCCGCAAATTGAACGGATCAACGCCGATCAGGTGGATGAAGCTTATCAACGCGTACTCCGCAGCGATGTCCGTTATCGGTTTGTCATCGATATGTCGACGATGTAAACTACTATTATATCGATTATGGATAGGAGGGACATTTCGTATGAGAATGGCCGAGGTCAGCGCCAAGTACGACCTGTCACAGGATACGCTCCGTTATTATGAACGTATTGGATTAATCCCGTCCGTGAACCGCAATAACAGTGGCATCCGGGAGTTTAACGAGGATAATCTCAGATGGGTGGAGTTTATCAAATGCATGAGATACGCCGGTCTCCCGATTGAAGCTTTGATCGAATACGTCAATCTGTGCCAGCAGGGCGATCATACGACGGAGGCGAGGAAAGAGCTGCTAATCGAGCAGCGGGAGCAGCTCCGTCTCCGGATCGACGAAATGACAAGGACGCTGGAGCGGCTGGACTCCAAGATTGAAAATTACGGACAAAACCTGCATCTCAAGGAACAGGAATTATACAAGCCGCAGGAGCGGGAAGAATAGGAAGAGCGGGCCGTTTGCTTATGAACGGCCCGCTCTTTTTTATTGCGATATCGATTCCTCTGATTCAGGTGCTATTATCGGCGGAATGACTTGCTTAAGCCTTTGAAAGGTAAAGGTGTCAGGGAGGACGTAGTCTTTGGGCTGAGCTTTCAGAATACGTCTCCAAACTTCTTCATCCGTTTTTGAAAGGATAAAGTTTGGATCGAGAGGAGAAGCAAAGAGAGGCGCGAGGTTCAGCGTTTCAATTGAAGCCGGCACATGCTTCCTTCTTCGTTTATTAAACGGCTTTTTTGCCTTTTTTATCTTTTTAAACCTCTTATTTTTTTTCGGTATTTTTTTGTTTTTCGAGCTGTCCGTTTTCTTTTTCTTGATGAAACCCATTTGCGCTCCTCCTCTGGCATTGAGATGGCTTGTTCCCCAGATTGAGCCTCAAAGGAAAGACGCTCCTCCTCATGTTTACTCCGCGCGAACTCATACAGCTCCAGAACCCGTGAGATCATCGTAGACAATGACCAATGATGATGTCCCCACGCTTTCGCTTGTTCGGCCATCACGCTTAACAGCTCCGGCTCCTCGAGGGCTGTTCGAAGGCATGAATAAAGCTGCTCCGGGTCTCCCAAGCGGGATACCAACCCGTTCTGAAGATGGGTAACCATTTCCGGAATGCCTCCGGCATCAGAGGTGATTACCGGTTTACCCGCAATTTGAGCTTCAATGATCGCAAACGGCTGATTGTCCTGCATGCTGGGCAACACGACAAAATCAGCTTGCTGCATCATTTCGGGCACGTCCTCCCGGTGTCCCCAGAAAAGAATATGATTCGAGAGGCCAAGCTGATTGGTCAGTTGAATTAAATCCTCGCGCAGGAAACCGTCCCCGACCAGCCAGCATACCCAATCGGAGCGTACTTCCTTTAGCTTGGCTAAGGCATGAATGAGAGTGGAATGTCCTTTGACGATATCGAAGCGGGCGGGGCATATAAATACCTTTTCGGCAAGGGGTTTAACCGTCTTTGGTTCTCTTAGCATTTTATTTTGAAATTCCGCGATATCAAACCCGTAATGACTGACCGTCACTCGTTCTTCGGGAACGGCAAAATCATTAACCAGCTCGTTTTTTAACCAAAGCGAAGGAGAAATTGTTACATCGCTAACCGTTGCGCCAAGGTACTCCCGCAAGGACGAATAATGCCACAAGGGAGAGTTTATATTTTGGTCGGTTATGCCCATTTCTTTCAATTTAACAAACCATTCCTTTGTCAGACAACCATGAATGGTAGTGACAAGCGGGATATGTGCAGGCTTAACGCGCGCAATCGCGTGTGCGCTTACGATGTCCTGCGCGTGTATGACATCGTATTCGTTTAGCCCAAAATACAAAGCGGCCGCTTCCATGCACAATCTATCAACCTCTGCTTGTTTGATCCAGGGATCGATATCAAGCAGCATTTGATTCAAATAAAGCTCCGTTTGGTGGGCAATGAGAGGTGCTAGCTTACTCTTCTCTATCAATAAATTTCTGCTTGGAATATAGAAGCCTTGCGCATCCGGTGTTGAGGAAAATATATCAACTTCATGTCCGGCACCTTGTAATCCCTTGACCAGTTGATTGACATAGGTATTAACGCCGCCGGCATGCGGCAGTGCCCACATGCAAGCGATTAAGATTCGCATGTTGTGTCCTCCGATTGGTCCGTCGTCCCATTAGTATATGATTCAACCAATGTATTGTTAACGTACATGAACCTATTTCACTTGTATTTTCGGACGGGCATTTGCCTATTAAGCAGCTTGTATAAAAGATAGATTCCCAACAATAATCGCCAAAGCATGGCATTTATCTCTTTTAGTCCGAAAATTCGGGATAAACTACTATTTTCATAGCCTTTAGACGTTAATCTAATGCTTCTCTGATTCATTTGCGTATCATGCTAGAAGATGAATTGAAGGAGTTGAAAGAGATTGGAGCTTGCCCATAAATATAAAATTGCCATAATCGGCCTGGGGTATGTCGGATTGCCGCTCGCGAAGCTGTTCGTAGAGAAGGGGAATACGGTATACGGAATCGATACCGATATTCGCAAGATTCAAATGCTGCAGAAACGTCAGTCCTATTTATCCGACTATAAGAGGAACGATATTCGAGAGCTATTCAGCGGAAAAAACTTTCATGTCAGCCATTCGTTTGAAGTGATAGAGAAGGCGGATGTCATTATTTTGTGCGTTCCGACACCGCTTGACGAGCAAATGCAGCCGGACTTGAGATTTGTGACAAACGCTACACGCTGCATACTTCCTTATCTGCGAAGAGGCCAGCTTGTAGCCCTCGAGAGCTCCACCTTCCCGGGAACCAGCGAGGAAATCCTGAAGCCGCTTCTCGAGAGCACGGGACTGGAGGTCGGGAAGGATCTTCTGCTAGCTTATTCGCCGGAACGAATCGATCCCGGATCGCATTGGGAGCTCTCGCAAATTCCAAAGGTAGTAGGCGGAGTGAATCCGGCAAGCACTTCGTACGCCAAGGAAGTCTATGGTACGGCATTTGAGAAGGTGGTGGTCGTCTCTTCCCCCCGCGCCGCGGAGATGACGAAGCTGCTGGAAAACTGCCAGCGATTCCTGAACATTTCTTTTATGAACAGTCTTCTTAAGCTATGCGAGGAGCTGGATATCAATCTCTGGGAAGTTATTGAGGCAGCAGGGACAAAACCGTTCGGATTTACCAAATATTATCCCGGTCCTGGAATCGGCGGACATTGCATACCGGTTGATCCCTTGTATTTGCTGTGGAAGGCGAGAGAGCATCAAATCGACATGCCTTTCATCGAGCTGAGCTCGCAAGTAAACGAGAGTATGCCCGCTTATATTGTGGGAAGAGTTTCTAAAACACTGAAGCCTAAAGAGCTGAAGGGCAGCAGTGTGCTGATTATCGGAGTCACGTATAAAAAAGACGTAAACGATATGCGCGAATCCATCGCTTTGCCTATCATTGAACAATTGCTGCAAGAAGGCGTCCAAGTCGGGTTTTTCGATCCCTACGTTAACGAACTTCAAGTGGGAGAAACAACCCTCCATTCGCTTCCGCTTACTGCCAGGAATATGAAAAATTACGATTGCACCGTCATTCTGACGGATCATTCCAATATTCCATACGAGCTTATTGTCACTCATACCCCTATCGTCTTGGATACTAGAAATGCAACCGGCAAACTTGCGGACCGGAATAATGTGATCCTAATTTAAGGAGGGAATTTCTTGAAGATATTGGTAACAGGCGGGGCAGGGTTCATTGGCTCTCATCTTGTGGAAAGCTTGTTGGCGGCAGGACACACCGTCACGACATTAGACGATTTCTCGAACGGAAGACACGAGTTTCTCGCTCACTTATCCAATCATCCTCGTCATAGGCTTATTGAAGGATCGGTACTAGACCGGAAGTTAGTGAAGAAATGCATGAGTCAAGCGGATACGGTCTATCATCTGGCAGCCGTGCTTGGAGTGAAAAATACGGTAGAAGATCCAATCAAGGTAATCGAAGGCAATATCGACGGGACCCGTAACATTCTTGAACTGGCTTATCCAAGCCGCATGAAGGTTATATTTGCATCGACCTCGGAGATCTACGGGAAAAACGAGAAGCTGCCGTTTAACGAGATGTCGGACCGCGTATACGGCGCGCCTTCCATTCATCGCTGGAGTTACGCAACGGCCAAATCCATTGACGAGCATATGTGCTTTGCGTATGCGGCGAAGGGACTTCCGGTAACGGTGCTCCGTTATTTCAATGCCTACGGACCTAGACAAACAAACTCGCAATATGGAGGGGTCGTAGCCAGATTCATTACCGCCGCATTAAAAGGAGAACCACTTGAGGTATACGGGAGCGGTACGCAGCGGAGATGCTTCACCTTTGTGGACGATACCGTAAGCGGAACGATCGCGGCGCTTAGCCCGGAGGCAGACGGTCTGGCATTTAATGTCGGCTCGACTCATTCCGTGACGATCACTCAGCTTGCGCAGCTGATTATCCAGCTGAGCCGTTCTACGTCGCCGGTTATACTCAAATCCTATGCGGAGGCTTACGGTCCGGGTTACGAGGATATGCCGGCCCGCGAGCCCGACTTGACTCGGGCGGAGACTATACTAGGCTACAGCCCGTCCGTGTCACTGGAGCAAGGACTAATTAAAACGATTGAGTGGTACCGCCAGCGTATCAGCCGAGAGACAGTCTAGCCGGAGGAGGGAAGCGGAATGAAGATTGCCCTTGTTTCTTATTGGTGTATTCCTTATTCCGGTGGAGTTTCCACGTATACGCTGGCATTAAGGAAGGGACTTGAAGACCTGGGACATGAAGTGGATATTATCTCCCATAACGAAACGGGGATGAAATACCACATTGTAGACAAGGGGAAAACCATCGATAAACCGTTGGTTTCGGCGGCGGTAAAGCGGCAGATCGGTACGAGATACAATATAAAGATGCCTTCCTTTGACGCTTGGCTGGGTGATATGGAAAGCGAGCGCATCGCTTTCCGTCAAGCGTTATCCCATTTCAGATTGAACGATTACGATCTCATCCACGCGCAGGATGTCATATCCGCGATAGGCGCCCATGAAGTAAAACCGGCCCATATCCCGCTGCTGTTAACTCTTCACGGAGACCTGGCCGCGGAATGGATGCATCAGGGTGTTGTCTCGAAGCGCTCCTTATCCTGGGAATGGGCGAAAGCGCTTGATCATTACGGAAGACTAGCAGCTGACCGGGTTATCTTTCCTTCCGGGTGGCTTAAGCGGCAATATGACGTCAAACCCGGCCGAACAAATTCTTCGGCAGCGGTTATTCCTTATGGCTTCGATACGATGAAATTCCTCCATCAATCCGCCCTTTATACGCCTGCCTTAAATAAAAACGGCTTGAAATTAATCCTATGTCCCGCGCGTCTCGATCCTGTGAAAGGCCATCAAGTGCTGCTGCAAGCTTTGTCTAAGCTAAAGGAAACCCGTTCGGATTGGATTTGCTGGTTGGCGGGGGACGGTCCCATGCGCAGCCAGCTGGAACAATCGGTAAGCCAATTGGGGTTAGGTCAACAGGTAAGCTTTCTTGGTCACCAAAATAACATGGCTCTGCTGCTGCAGGAAGCGGATCTGATTGTTCTGCCAAGCATTCATGACAATTTGCCGTTTGTCGTAATGGAAGCGCAGGTGGCTGGAAAACCCATCATAGCTTCAGACACAGGGGGAATACCCGAAATGATTGACAATGGAAAGACGGGCGTCCTTTTTCCAAACGGGAAGGCGAATCTGTTATGCAGGGGCTTGAATCAGCTGCTTGGTGATGAAGACCAGAGAAAGAAGTTGGCCAATCAAGCGAGATATCAAGGTCTTCGCAATTGGTCGTTACAAACGATGATTAACCGGACGATTCTTCTTTACGAGAAAACGATAGCATCGAAGCGTGCTGACAGCCTATGAAAATTCTTATAGCAACGTATTGGCTGATTCCGCATGTAGGCGGGGTATGGGTATATATTCAGGATCTGAAAGCGAGTCTGGAGAAGCTCGGCCATGAAGTAGACATACTAGCGAGACATCCGGACGAGAGCAGCTACTATATCGTGAATACCGGCCGCAGAGTTGAGAAAAAATTGTTTAGACCTTTAATTGAAAAAGAAATAAAAGCGGTGTATGCCTCGCAGCCGATTCCAATCGACCCTTGGATCGTGGACCAGGAAATCGAGTTTTGCTCTTATGCGCTGGCGGCTTCGTATTTGGGCCTTCGGGGTTATGATATCATCCACGCGCAAGACGTCATTTCCTCGCGTGCCTTATGGCAAATCAAGCCGGTTGGCGTTCCTTTGATCAATACGATACACGGGTGCCTCGCTACCGATTTCTGGGTTTCCCTGGAGGGCCGAGCACCTTCCGATTCAATTTGGAAGTATGCTTGCGCCAGAGAATATTATGGGGCTACCTCAAGCGATTTGGCCGTTGTACCTACCAACTGGCTGCATCGGACGCTTGGCAGTTACTTGGTGCCCGGTGACCATATGGAGGTCGTACCTTACGGAATGAACATCGAGCATTTTTTGCAGCGCACAAAAGAAAGAACTTCTTTCAAGCTACCAAAAGACAACTGCAATATTCTATGTCCAGCCCGCCTGGATAAAGTAAAAGGACACAGCAGCTTGTTGGATGCCCTGCACCTGCTCAAACAATCCAGAAACGATTGGAGATGTCTGTTTGTTGGCGACGGCAATCTCCGGGCAGAGCTGGAGATCAAAGCGCTTGAACTCGGCTTATCGCCTTATGTTGTATTTGCGGGAAGCAGGAATGACGTGCCTTCGTTAATGCGTCAATCGGATATCATCGTCCTTCCAAGCTTGAATGACAACCAGCCGTATGCCGTCATGGAAGCTCAGCTTGCGAGCAAGCCGATACTCGTTTCGGATGCCGGAGGTATTCCGGAGATGGTTCAGCACGGTCAGACCGGTCTGATGGCAAGAGCCGGGGATAGCGGCGAGCTGTCGCGCTGCCTGCAATTGTTGATCGAGAACAAGCCGCTTCGCAACCGTTTAGCCAAGAACGGACACAGCTGGGGCCTCAAGCAATGGTCTCTTCCCGCAATGGCAGAACGAATCGAAGAGCTGTATGAACGGCTTCTGAGCAAACAGCATATCCGCAAGGCTTCCCATCCGCTTAAGCATCCCGGTCACCATGGGGCGAAAATATGCACCTATTTCCGGAATGCATATCAGATGGACATTCCTAAGTCTTTTTCAATCGTAGACGACCATATTGTTGGCTCGATCTTGTTTCAAGCCAACCAGTCTTAATAAATAATTAGAAAGGAGTAATGATAATGGCAAACCAACAAATTACCCCTTCCGGACCTCAGCAGGAGCCGTCCATTGCGCTTAATACGCTTGACCAGTCTACCATCGTGGTAACAACAAATGATTTGCGTTCGGGCAATAACATGACAACGGTCTACCGTTCGATTAACGCAGGGGTATCGTATACTCAAACCTTACTTTCACCTCCACCGGGATTTGACGCCTCGGGAGACGGCATAGCCGCTTTTGGTTATGGTCAGACCTTTCTCGTCGCCGCTACCGCGCTCACTGTAAACCCTGTGCAGAACTCGTCTATTATCGTCTATCGTTCAACCGACAACGGAGCTTCTTTTTCTGCTCCAATCATTGTCAATCAGGGCTTCGGGACGGCCGTTTATAATGATAAACCGGCGCTAGTGATTGATACGGCGAATGGCAGCCCTTATTTAGGGCAGGCTTACGTGGCGTATACCCGATACTTTAACAATTTCACGCAGTCGGAAACCCTGTTTCAACGGTCCCTTGATCAAGGACAGACTTGGTCTCCGCCAATTCTGCTGACGAATCAAGTGCAAGGCGTATCAAGCTTTGGATCTACGATTGCGATCGGACCGCAAGGTGATGTGTATGTCGGATGGATGCAATACGGACCTGGGACGCCGCAATATTTAATGCGCAGATCGCTGGACGGGGGAGTAACCTTTGGGCCAATCGTAACCGTGTCCACGGTCAGCCTCGTACCAACCCCTCTTCCGGTTCCAACCTTTGGCTTCCGTGTCTTAACCATAGCCTATATGGCAACGGATATTTCGCCGTTTAACGGCCAAGGTATCGTCTATGCCGTCTGGCAAGATAACCGTACGGGCAGTGCGCATATCTTTATGTCGCGTTCGACGGACAGGGGCAATACCTGGTCAGCCGCCAAGCAGATTGATGACAGCCCAGCCGGTACGCAGAACTTTTTGCCCAATGCGACAGTTTCCCGCGACACCGGCGCATTCAAGGCTATGTACTATACGAACCGTGTAACCACTAATCTCATTGATGTGTATTTGACCGAGTCGAATGATGCCGGCAATACGTTTCTGCCTAACCGCCGGATTACCAGCGTCTCCTTTGATCCAAACGCAGACCCGTCGATTGGCGAACCTACACCGTCCATTGGCGATTATAACGACCTGGAAATCAACGCGGCAGGGACAACTTTCATTGTATGGATGGATACGAGAACCGGATCGCAGAATATTTTCGAAGACAGGTAAACAAAGAAGCGGTTGGTTAGCCGGAATCCAGCTAACCAACCACCTCAATGTTGCCTGCTTACAGATAGACCGTACCGTCAAGATGCACGGGGCCGGTTAAGGTAACCGAGTTTTGTCCAACATGTTCAACGGTGAGGGAATATTGCTGGAAGGTACCAACCAGACCAGCCGTTGCCGTTTCCGTATGCTGGAAGGCCGTCGTGAAATCAAGCGCTACCCATGGGCCTTCTTGTACTGTTCCGATAAAGGCTGAATCCATTGTCTGGTACACTACCGGAGCAGGAGCAGCGATGCCGCCGCGCCGGATCCGGAAGAGCAGCTTTGGAACAATATTGAGCAGCAGCAGCTGTGCTTCCCAGCCAATCGATGCTTTGATTTCAATCCGGTTATTGATGTTGTTGATTTGGAGAAAAACGGAAGTCAGCAAGTATTCTGTCCCCGGAGAGATTGTGAACGGAAGCGAGCCCGTTCCGGCAGCAACTTCTTGGTATTGGTAGTCTACAATCGTAACTGTCATGCTATCACCTCCTTTCAAAAAGCAAAATCATCAGGAATACCCGATTGTTGTTCCTTTTAGTACGATCGGACCCATTACCGTTATTGTGCCGATACCGGCTGATTCTGCCGTCAGATAATAGGACTGATATAATCCGTCTGTTCCAGGCTCGGGAGATTCCACGTGATAAAAGGTGGTTGTGACAGAGGTTGGCGACATATTGTTAGTCCAGTAGCAGGAGTCAGCGATTTGAGAGACTTCGGGGAAAGCCGGAGTAACGCCGCCGCGTCTTAGCCGGAGTATGATTTTCGGCACAATGGGCAGCAGAGATGCTTCGGCTCTCCAGCAGACGGAGGCTTCGATAAAGATTTTACTCTCAGGGCTAGAGCACTTCAGAAATAGGGATGTCAGCAAGGTTTCTGTACCGAAAGAGATAGGAAGCGGGAGGGAATGAGTGCCCGGCAGTACTCTTATCGAAGCGGAATCTTGAATAGCCATCGTTTTTGTTGCCCTCCTCTTTTTAAAGGTTAAACGTTCCGCCGATAAGCGTGATTGGCCCGGAGATTGTTACGATGCCCGTACCCACGAGCTCTGCTGTCAGGCAGTATTGTTGATAGGTTCCAATGTTCTCTGAACTTGGCAGATCGGTGAACTGCAAAGATAAAGTCTTATCTAGCGTTAATATGGGAACGTCATGGCCTAGGGAGACGGAATCGACGACCCAGCAAATCAACTTATGGGCCGATGTAAACCCGCCTCGGCGAATTCGAAAAATCATGTTGATATGCTGCGTGTTCTGTAACAGAGGAGTTTCCCAGCCGATTGTTGCATAACCGTTAATCCGGGTTTGATGATCCGCAATAGGAAGAAAGATAGAAGTTAGCAAAATCTCGGTACCCGTGGCTATTGACAACGGCAGCGATCCCGCTCCGACAGAAACCTCCTGCGCAGAAAAATCTATCCAGTCGCTCAAGCTGATCTCCTCCTCGTTTCTGCTTTTCATATATTAGATTCATAGATTTAGAAGATTGCAATGTACAGATATCCCCCGGTAAATATCTGTTATGCGGAATCAAGTTTGGTTTTATGGTTACTGGAGGCGAAAAAATGGATGACGAAATTGCCAAGATGGAACGAATGTATGCAACGTCAGTAGACGATGCCATGCCGGATCATTACTATCGCTATCAATATGCGGTACGTTTTATCCGCCCTGGCGATATTTTGCTCGATGCAGCCTGCGGTTCAGGTTTCGGTACGCATTATATGGCCGCTCATTCTGCATGTACATTAGCGGTCGGAGTGGATAAGTCTCAGCACGGTTTAGATTGGGCGGTTCATCACTTCTTCTCCCACAAAACCGTTTATTGCCAGACTGATTTATCCGGCACCTTTCACGAGGAGCTCCCTCTGCCAAGCTACGATATCATCATCTGTTTCGAGACCGTCGAGCATATGAAGGATGACCAGTCATTTATCCGGAAGCTGTATCAATGCTTGAATAAAGGCGGGGTGCTGCTTATATCGGCGCCTAACGAGAACGTTATTCCTTATTTAAAGAACCCTTACTTTTTGCATGGGGTAAACCCTCATCATTATCGTCATTATCGTCCGAAAGAGCTGCGCAATCTTCTTGTTAAGAATGGCTTTCATATCCAGCAAGCCGTAACGCAAGATAACGAGACGTACGAGATTGTGCCCGGAAGAGACGATGGATTTACCATTATTTATGTGGCCACTAAGTGAAGGAAATGAAGCAGAAAGCTAATATGCCGCTGGCTGCAGCGGCTATTAGCTTTCTTGTTATTTCATTGGCACATGCTGATAGGTTTGGGAGAGTCCTTCAAACAGACTGCTTGCAGGCCGCCAGCCTAGAAGTTGATTGGCTTTTGTATTATCCAGGCAGCTGTCCATAATATCCCCCGGCCGCTGCGGACCGTAATGGATGTCGACATTTTGACCATGGATAAGCTTTATCATATGAATCAGATTGTTAATGGAAGTGCGCAGTCCCGTGCTGATATTGACTGTTTCCTGGTCTCCATGATGGATAGCTGCCAAGTTCGCTTGCACAACATCCTGCACATAGATGAAATCCCTGGTTTGATTGCCGCTTCCGTTTACGTGAAGGGGGAGGCCTTGTTTTAACTTATTCATAAAAATGGAAACGACGCCGCCTTCCCCGGTAGCGTTCTGCCGCGGGCCATACACGTTGCTGTAGCGCAATATCGTATAGGGGAGACCGTACATTTTGTGAAACAGCCGGATATAGTTTTCTCCAGTAAGCTTGGACAGTCCGTAATAGGAGATGGGTGCTGTAACGGCATCCTCCAAATTTCTTTCTTTATTGGCATCGCCGTAAACAGCGGAGGTAGAAGAAAAAACAAGCTTGCCGACTTCAGCCTGCCGGCATGCCATCATCAGGCGAATCGTTCCGACAATATTGATCGAAGCATCAAAAGCCGGGTCAGCTACCGAACGCTGGACATCGACCTGCGCGGCCATATGAAATACAATATCCGGTCTGACTTGCTTTATGGTCTGCATAGCCTCATCGCTATTCATATCCAGCTCATGGAGAACCGCTTCAGGATGAACGTTGTGTCTGAAGCCTGTAGATAAATTATCAATGACATGGACAACGGCGCCGCTTTGAACGAGCGCATCTGTCAGGTGGGAGCCGATAAAGCCGGCGCCTCCAGTAACTAAAGCTTTCATTATTCAACTCCTCAATTGACGATATGCTTCATAGTACGTGCAAGCCTCGAGCTCGGAATAAGGTATATATCTCATAGACTGGAGCCAATTTATTCGAAGCGGACACAAAGACAGCAGGAACGCGACTGCTTTTTCCATTTGTTAATTCAACAAGAAAAGCTAGGATTAGACAAAAATAGCGGCTGAAAGACGGGATTTTTAGGAGCAAAGTAGGATGTGGAGCGAAGAGGCAGGAAGTAAAATCGAGAGCGTGGAGCCCTTCATAAAATGACGTGCTCCACCTTTTTGGAGCTTTAAGAAACCGGTTTCATGAAACCGTTTTCTTAATTGTCCAGACCATTTCAATTTAAGGGGGAAGACGATTGAAACCGTTCAAGCTTAAGAAAAGAACCGCGGCAGCGATGCTGGGTACCGTCATCAGCCTTACCTCGCTGGGGAGCCCGACTTATGCGGCAGAGACTGCAAAGACACCGGTCGCGTATGATGCCGTCGTAAAAGTCGATGCCTCAACCACCTTCCAGACCATCGATAACTTCGGAGCGTCCGACGCCTGGAGTATGGAGCAGCTCGGAAAGAACTGGACGGAGGAGAATAAGAACAAGGTAGCGGATCTGCTCTTCTCAAGGGACAAGGGGATTGGCCTTACCGCTTGGCGTTTCAATATCGGGGCGGGCTCAACCGAGACGGACAAAACCATCATTACCGATCCTTGGCGCCGCGTCGAATCGTTCAAGTCCTCCGAGAATGGCGAGTACGACTGGAGCAAGCAAGCCGGTCAACAATGGTTTCTGCAGGCAGCCAAAAACCGCGGCGTAGATACGCTTATCGGTTTCGTTAACAGTCCTCCGGTGTGGATGACAAAGAACGGCCACGCGCAGCCGGATTCCACGGTTGGATCCACAAACCTGAAGGAGGGGTATGAAGACGAGTTCGCGTCCTTCCTGACGGATGTCATTGAACATTTTAAGGAACAAGGCATTAATCTGAACTATATCAGCCCGATTAATGAACCGACCTGGGACTGGAACAAAGCAGGCCAGGAAGGCAACCGATATAACAACGACGATATTAAGCGAGTCATTCTCGAGCTGTATAAGCAGTTGCAAGCCAAAGGACTGCAGACGCAGATCAGCGCGCCGGATGGCGTAGAGATTACGGCACTGCTGGATGACGAAGTGTTCAAATCCTTCTCGGGCCAAGAGAAGTATAGTGGCGGCTCCAATAGCCTTGGCGTTGGCAAATACCGCGAATATATTAAAGACCTGCTCGGCGATCCGGAGCTTCAGGAAGCGGTTGGCCATCATATCGCTTCCCACTCCTACTGGTCGGATTACAGCAAGACGGGAGATGACCGTTACGGTACGTTAAGAGATTTGCTGTTCTCCAATTTGAACAAATACGACCGCGAAGCGGTTTACTGGATGAGCGAATATTGCATTCTAGGGGACTACGGTCCCGGCCGCGACCTTGGCATTGATCCGGCGCTTTATATCGCGAAGACGATCCATTTCGACCTGTCGAGAGCAAATGCTTCCGCTTGGCAGTGGTGGACGGCGGTATCCGCGGGAGATTACAAGGACGGCCTGATCTATACCGACTTCCATAACCCGGGCGACGAACAAAATATCCTCACTTCCAAGATGCTCTGGACGCTTGGCAACTACAGTAAATTTATCCGTCCGGGCGCGGAGCGCATCGCGCTCTCCGGCCTTGACGATAACGCGCGTAACGGCGCGCTGCTCGGATCGGCTTACAAGCATGACGGGGAAAATACCGTTACGACGGTGTTCGTCAACGACAGCGCGAAGGAGCAGCATATCAAGGTTGAAGTCAGCGGCATCGACAAGCATGAGGCGGTTCATGTATTGAAGCCTTACGTCACATCGTCAG
This sequence comes from Paenibacillus glycanilyticus, assembly GCF_051200795.1. Lineage (NCBI taxonomy): Bacteria > Bacillati > Bacillota > Bacilli > Caryophanales > Paenibacillaceae > Paenibacillus > Paenibacillus glycanilyticus. The sequence goes on along the minus strand of NZ_CP195155.1, from coordinate 4,459,574 downwards.
ACAAGGACCTGGAGAGAGGCGCGGACATTCCGGCATCGGCAGACGGCTCGTTTGATGCGGTAATCCCGGCCCGTTCCATCGTGACGCTTAATGGCGATGTCGTAAAAGAAAACAAAAAGCCGGATGCTCCTCAAATCGTGAAGGTAGAGCCGCTTAACAAAGGCCTTAAAATCGACTTCAATGCTCCAAAAGGCGCTTATGAGTACGAAGTGGAATACGGCAGCAAAAATGACAAGAAGGTATTAAAGCTGTCGAATATGTCCACCGATACGGTTATCCTGCAAGGTCTGAAAAATGATCAGCAGTATGACGTAACCATTCGGGCAGGCAATGACAAGGGCTTTGGCCCCGCATCCAAGAAAGCTTACGGTACGCCTAAGCTGCTTGCGCCATCCGGCGTAAAAGCGGCAAATATGGATGGAGGCTTCGTCCTCGCTTACGATACCCAGATTGGCGTATCTGACTATCGCGTTCGTTATGGCACCGAGTCAGGGAATTACGACAAGCAAGTTTTGGCCGAAGTACCTAACGGTAAGATACAGATTGACGGACTTGCGAACGGAACGGCGTATTACGGCGTTGTGGAAGCCGTGGACGGCAGCAGCTCCAGCAAGCCTACGGCTGAGTTTACGGTAAAGCCGGACATTGCCGCACCGGGCAAGCTGGTGGCGATTCCGGGCAACGGGGAAGCTCTGCTTACGTTTGGTGCCGTTGAAGGAGCTGCAGGATATACGGTTCAAACCTCTCTGAACAACAATGTCCAGCAGATCAGCGGCAACAAAACCGTATTAACCGGTCTAACCAACGGAGAAGCGGTAACCGTGCGCGTCTCGACGATTGGCAAAGGCGGTAAAGGAACCGGCTATACCGAAACCTCGGTAACGCCTGCCAATGGGGAAATCCGGTTCAAGGACGATTTCACAAGCGGAAATCTGGCGGGCTACACGCAGGACGTCAGCAAATGGGTGGTGGAAGACGGACTTCTGAAGCATGCTTCCGGCGGCAATAACCGCGGCGAGATTGGCGTAAACAATCTTTCGATCATTGACGGTACCATTACCGCGGTAGCGAAGCATGCGCTCGGCGAAGCGGATTGGGGAATTACGTTCCGCGGCAGCAGCTATTCGAAGGGTTATGTGTTCGGCTTTGAGAACGGCATTCTGTTCCTTCGCAGAGACGGGCAAAACTTGGCCGAAGCCGTACCCTTCTCGCCCAAATTAGGCGAGTATTACAAGATGGAGGTACAGCTTGACGGTCAGCATATTCAAGCTTATCTGGACGGCAATCTCATCTTTGACGTAAAAGATTCCACGTACACAAGCGGACGCGTTGGACTGCATAGCTGGGCGGACGCGCAATTCGCTTACCTGCAGGTTGCCCGTAAGCCGGAAAACCTGACAGCCGCACCGGAAATCTATCAGATCAAAGAGGGCGACGGGCAGGTTGTGCTTCAATACAGGGAAGTGGACGGAGCGGACAGCTACTTGATCCGTTACGCGCCAAAGAATGGAGGAACGGCTGCAGAGGTTACGGCAGCACCAGGCTCATCGGTTGTGACGGGCCTTCAGAACGGCACGGTTTATTCGTTTAAGGTCGTTGCCGTTCGCGGCGAAGCTCTTTCGGAATCCGCTCCAATGGATGCAACGCCTAACTCGAATAACAAAGTCGTCTATTATGCGGATGCCGGGGATGGAACGCCTGGCACGCTGGAGGACGGCGAAGTGCTTGGCATCTTCCAATCGCAAGAGGAGCAGGAATACGGCCTTGATCCCATTACGGGCATGATGTGGGGCTATGCAGCCGATGACGGAAAGACATGGGCTCAAACCTCGCCGGTAGACGCTTACGAGACGATCCGCCAATACGACGGCAACGAGAACGGCAAAGGAATCGCGTACCGTTTCCAGCTGCAGGAAGGTACGTATAAAGTAACCGTTGGCTTCTATGACCCATGGAAGGCTAGCGACCGGAATATGGACCTGACCATTAACGGAGAGACTAAGTTGAGCAATTACGTCATTGGCTCAAACCGCGAAGCGAAGGTATTCGACAGTATTGCGGCAGTAAACGGCGAGATTGTTGTAAAAGCGGTTAAGGCCGGCAACTCCAAGCCGATGATTGCCTGGATTAAGATCGAGAAGTAACGGATTAATTGCAATAAGGCCGGTATCCTGCAGGATACCGGCCTTATTGCGTGCGACATAAATTTTTGAAAAATCGCATTTTGCGGAAAGGGGATTGAGGGCACGAAATGGAAAACAGTGGGGAAGGATGATGTGAAACTGGATAGGCGGAGGGGGAGGAATGATTAGTCTTATTAAGGTTGCGTTTTCGAGCTTCAAATTCCGAAGCTTATTTTTTAGGATTTTGTTCCTGCTCGTCTTGCTCGTCGTGTTTACGGTATTTGTCGTAGGTTTTTTCGCGAACCGCCATAGCCAGAGCGTAGTTAAGACCGAGGTAAAGCAGTCCAGCTTTCAGATGCTGGAGCAGACGCGGCGGCTAATGGATACGATCCTCAATGATGTCGATCAAATTACAATCAGGCTCGCGCAGAACCGCGCTTTTTCGGAAGCGATGGAAGCGGGAAATGACGGTCCTTCCGAAGCTGATGTGGATGAGATCAAAAGCTATATGCTCGATTCTTACATTACTTCGCCCTATATTGAATCGATTTATGTGTATTATGCGGCTAGCGATAAAATACAGTCTGCCTTAATCGGTCCGGTAAAATCGGGGGAAACGGAGGATTTGATTTGGCTCCCTTTTTATCGCGCAATGAGCCGGACGGAAGGGAAATGGTTTGTCCGGAATTATCCGGACGAGAATAAAAACTTATCGGAGACGCAGGTAACCTTGATCCGTACCACGCCTTGGGCCAGCTCTCCCGTACGCGGCGCCATTGTGGTCAATATGAACCAACAAGCGCTGTTTCAAATTCCGTCGTTTCGGTTGATGCGGCAAGGGGAAGAAATTTGGATGGTCAGTCCGGATTCTTCGCTTGCTTTCAACAGCAATACGGGGGGACAGGTACCAGGCGATGAGTTCGCGATTATTCAAAACAAGCTGGGCAGCGACATATCGGCTTTTACAACCAAATTCCGCGGCAGCGAATACTCGTTTACGGCCGTTTCGTCGCCCTATACGGGTTGGAAATATGTCGACCTTATACCAACAAGCTCCTTATACAAAAGCAGTAAAGAAATTCAGAATTTTATGCTGATTCTAATGGCATTCAGTATCGTGGCCGCCGTGCTTGCCGCCTTTTATTTAACCCTTAGAATCTACAGCCCCATTCATTCCTTGGTGCAGATGGTAATTAACAAGAAGGACTGGAAGTCTGTCGTCCCGCTTCAGGATCAAAGTGAGATGTCCATGCTGTTCTCCGCTTTCATAACGATGAAGGAACAGGGGGCTGAAATGGAAAGCCAGCTGAAGGAAAACTGGCCGGTTTTACAGCAGAGCTTCCTTCAACAATTAATTCATGAACGGACAAAGCTGCATGAGGAACGGTTTGCGAAATTTGAGTACTATCAGTTGCCGGTCTCGCGCGAAGGCTTCTTCGTTATGGTTATCCGCATCGATAATTACCATGGTTATATAAATACATACGGGAGCTTTGACCAAAGCCTGATTCGTTATTTTATCGCGAAGCTAGCCGGCGAGATTACCGGGCAGCTGTGCCGCAGTTACCCTTTGCACACCGAGAGTAGAGATATTATTCTAATCTGCAACCCGGAGAAAACCATGATTAAGGAAGCTTTCTTTCAGGAGACGCCCGAATTGGCAGGGAGAATTCAGGCAGCAGTCAGTGAATATTTGAACTTGACCGTCAGTATCGGAATAGGCGAGCTCAAGCCGGAGGCAGGCGATATAAGCGAATCCTATCGCGAAGCTTTCGAGGCTCTGGAAGGCCGGGCGTTTAAAGGCTATGAAAGCATTGCGCCAAGCTGGCTTGCGTCGGAAAAGAAGCCCGGCGACCAGCTTCTGATCCGCAAACTCGCCGCATTAAAACGCGAAATTCTTTTATTAATCCGGGAAGAGCCTTCCGAGAAATTCGAAGAGGAGCTTCGGAAGCTGGAAAAAGTGGCCGAAGGCGCGGAGGGATTGCCGTTTCCTCTTATCCAGCATGCTTATTTTCAGCTAATGATTGAGGTATTCCACCGTTCCGTTGATCTTGGCTTGCCTTTGCATAACGACAATGAGCTGGCTAAGCTGCAGGAAAAGCTGCTTCGCATGGAGACTGTATACGATGTTGCAATGGCTGTACAGGATTATATCCGAGAGACCAACCGTCGTTTTTGCGCGGAGAAGAGGAGCGGACCGGAGTCAGTAGCGAAGCAGATTATAGCGTACATACAAAATAACTTCGACAAGGAAATTTCGCTCGGAGGCATAGCCGACCAATTGCAGCTGGATCCTTCTTATGTCAGCCGTTTGTTCAAGCAGGAGATCAGCGTGACGTTTATGGATTACGTCATTTCGCTGCGCTTGGAGAAAACCAAGGAGCTTCTGAAGACAAGCGAGCTCACCGTCAAGGATATCGGCGCTTCGGTCGGGTATGCCAATCAGCGCAGCTTTAACCGCATATTCAAAAAGTACGAAGGCATGACCCCGGGCGAATACAGGGATATTCACGCTCCCAAAAAGCTCAATCAAGATGAAATATACTGATTTTACGCGGCATGTGAACGATATCAGAAAAGGTCCATACCTTTATGGGAGGCACTCGGAGTACCCGGTTACATAGTTCGGAAATGGTCTATATACGGAAAACGCATCTTGTCTTTATGATCGGTGTTGTAGATTTCGCATGTCTACAACACCATCTTTTCTTGAGGAGGAAGATACAAATGAAGTGGGGTTCTAGAAAAACGTCCGTGATTTTGTTAAGCGCGTTGGTCTTACTCGCAAGCGTACTCAGCGGTTGCAGCAACTCAACGTCGCAAGCGCAGACCGGTACGGAAGGGCAGTCGGATACGACAAGTTCCTCGAAGCCTGTTAATAAAGGAGGGGCTGTCGTATACCATCTCGGGGAAACAGTAAATCCGGAGCAGGTGACCAATTTTAACCCGTTTCTTGCCACCGGCAACTGGGCGCCATTCTTCGATTACGTATTTGATCCTCTATACTACTTCAATCCTGTAAAAGGCGAGCTGGTTCCTCGATTGGCCGAAGGTGAAGGAACTTGGTCCGCGGATAACAAAACGTATACCGTCAAGCTGAATATGAATGCAAAATGGCAGGATGACACCGCTTTTTCCATCGACGATGTGCTCTATTCCTTTAATACCTTGAAAGACTATAAGGTGCTTGACCGTTATCAATTATGGGGGGACGGCAGGCTGCAGGAAGTGACCGCGCAGGACAGCGATACGGTTGTGTTCAAATTAAGCAATACCTTCCCATCCTTGCCTTTCTATTTATCAACCGTCTATATCGTGCCGAAACATCAGTACGAAAAAGAAGATCCGTCCCAGTTCCTGAACAAACAGCCGATTGGCACGGGGCCGTTTCAATTTAAAAGCATAAATGAAAGCGCTATAGTTCTGGACAAGAACGCGGATTATTTCCTTGGCTCTCCGAACATCGATCAATTATTCGTGGACCGGTTCAATAACTCTTCCACCTTAACGCTTGCCTTGGAAAAAGGGGACGTGCAAGGCTCAACCGGAACTGTCGCCATGCCAAGCGTGCCGAAACTGCTGGAAAATCCCGTGAATAAATTGCAGGTGTATCCCGGTTTAAACACGTTCTCCGTCATTATGAACAATGAAAAGCCAGGGCTTAACGACACAGCTGTACGGCGCGCGATCCAAATCGCGATCGACCGCAAATCGCTAATCGAAAAAGGCGAATCCAACGGCGTATTTCCCGCCAATCCGGGCTTTTTGTCCTCCGTATTCAGCGACATGGCGGATTCCGGCCTAATTGATAACCCATCCTACGCTTATAACGTGAATGAAGCGACCAAGCTGCTCGAATCCGTGGGTTATAAGAAAAATGGCAAAGGCATCTATGAGAAGGATGGCAAGCCGCTTTCGTTCACCTACCATATGGCTGCCAACGCGCCGGCTCAAAACAAAGAAGGCGCCATGATTACGGAATGGCTGAAGAGCATCGGCGTCGAGACCACCGTTAAGCTGGTAACATGGCCGGAGCTGACGAAGCTGTTGATGTCGGGAGACTATGAACTGCTGCAGAACGGGATTCAAACGCCGCCGGATCCGCAAGCTCAGCTGGAGATTTTCCATAGCAAAATGACGGCGCCAACGGGCGAGAATACACCAGGTCTCAACTATATGCGCTTCCGGGATTCGGAGGTTGATCAATGGCTGGATGAAGCCTCTTCCGCCGATGCCGGCAAACGGAAAGAGCTCTATGGGAAAATTCAAAGCCGGATTTCCGAACAAGCACCGGTAGCCGTCATGTATAACGTTGGCGGACATATTCCGTACCGTGTCGATCAATTCACGGATTACAATGAGGATTTGCCGGTTACATCCGCTCTTTCCCTGATGCAAATCAAGAAGAAGTAATCCGGAGAGGAGACACGTTCGATGCGCTACAATTCGGTTTATCTTATCAAAAGAATCGGAATCGCCCTGATCACGTTATATGTTGCGGTAACCTTGAATTTCTTGCTCCCTAGGCTGATGAAGGGCGATCCGGCGAGCGCTCTTGCGTCGGAAAAGGCTCTGGGATCCCAGGAAGTGGCCGACGCGCTTAAAGTACAATTCGGGCTGGATAACCCCAGCCTCTGGTACCAATACGCGAAGTACATGAAGCAACTGCTCCATGGCAATCTTGGCGTATCGTACGCCAACTTTCCGTCGCCCGTAGCGGATGTCATGCTGAAGGCGTTGCCCTGGACACTCGGAACGGTTCTAATAGCAACCTTACTCAGCTATTTAATCGGATGGCTTATCGGTATCCGAGGCGCATGGAAGCCGGGATCGCTATTCGATAATACAACGTTGTTTTCTTCCTTTTTTCTCAATTCGGTTCCTTTCTTTTGGATCGCTATCATTTTTATTATGATCTTCTCCTTTTATCTGGGATGGTTCCCGTTAGGGCAGGCGGTAGACCCGGCCTACGACAGCTTCTCCTGGCTGGAAAAAGCAAAATCCGTTATTTATCACGCCTTCTTGCCGGTATTTACTTTAATTATCGCAACTCTGGCGGGACATATCCTCGTCTTACGCAACAACCTGATGCGCGTGCTGTCGGAGGATTATATGCTTCTGGCCAAGGCCAAAGGGCTTCGCGCAAGCAGAAGGAAGTATAGGTACGGCGCGAGGAATGCGCTGCTTCCTTCCTTTACCGGATTAATGACTTCCCTCGGACATGTCATTGGCGGGGCGATCACGACGGAGATTGTATTCTCTTATCCCGGCGTGGGGTTGGTTACCTTCAATGCGATTCTGAATCATGATTTTCCGTTGATCCAGGGAGCGTTCTTATGTATTGCCATTTCGGTTATCGTCTGCAATCTGATCGCCGATCTTGTCTATCCGCTCATTGATCCCCGAGTGGCGCTCAATTAACTGGCATTGGAGGCAAACAACCAATGATGAAAAAAATAGTGAAGGCAGGATGGTCCGCTTTTCCAGGCATAAAAGGAAAGATGGGACTCGTTATTCTATTGTTTTTTACAGGAGTTGCCTTGTTTGGTACCTGGGTTGCACCTTATCCGAAGAACTTTATCGGCTTCGACTCTTGGCTTCCGCCGTCTTTCGGCCATTGGCTTGGCACGGACAGCTATGGACAGGATGTCTTGAGCCAAATGATTTACGGAACACGGACTTCCTTCTGGGTCGGGATACTTGCCGGCTTGATCACCACGGTAATCGGCGTCGCGGTTGGTATCGTTGCCGGATATAAAGGCGGCTGGATTGAGGAGTCGCTCATGCGGATCGTGGATCTGTTCCTGATTATTCCTACGCTAGCGCTTATGATTATTCTCGCTTCGTTCCTGCCGTCTATGGGGACGATGAGCACCATCGTGATCATAGGTTCGTTAAGCTGGCTCTATATGGGAAGAAGCATCCGAAGCCAGACGATGAGCGAAAGGCAAAGCGGATACGTAGAAGCGGCCCGGATGGTTGGAATGAAGGATTGGGAAATTATGTTCCGCGAAATCTTGCCTAATATCACTCCCGTTATACTGGCCAATCTGGTACTTGTTACGACGCAAGCCGTGCTGGCGGAAGCGGGACTAAGCTTTCTCGGATTAGGAGACCCGACGAATGTGAGCTGGGGTACGATCTTGGCGCTGGCTAACGCGAACAATGCGGTATTATTCCATGCCTGGTGGTGGATTCTCCCGCCGGGACTCGCGATTGCTTTCTTCTGCTTCGGATTTATCTTAATCGGCAACGGCATCTTGGAAAAATATCGGGCGAATCGCGGAAACGCAGCCCTGTAGAAGGAGGGATTAGGTTGGCTGATTTACTCCAGGTCCGACATTTAAGCATCGAGTATGCATCAGCGCGCGGGGTTGTAAGAGCAGTGGACGATGTCACTTTCTCCATTGGAAAAGGAGAGATCTTTGGTCTTGCCGGCGAATCCGGCTGCGGCAAATCAACAACGGCTTTTGGCGTAAGCAGGCTGCTTCGCCACCCGGCCCGAATCGCGGGCGGGAGCGTGCAGCTCGGCGGAACGGAATTAACGACGCTGAGTAACGAGGAATTCGACCGGCTGCGCTGGTCCAAGATATCCATCGTGCTGCAAAGCGCGATGAATAATTTAAATCCCGTGCTTAAAATTTGCGATCAATTAACCGATGCGATTTTGGCGCATGATCCTCATGTCGGCAAGGAGGCCCGGCAAAGAGCAGAGCAATTAATGCGGCTCGTGGATCTGCCGGTTGACCGGCTGGACAGTTATCCGCATGAGTTGTCGGGCGGTATGCGGCAGCGGGTCGTTATTGCCATGGCATTAGCCCTGCAGCCAAGCCTCGTTATTATGGACGAACCAACAACCGCGCTTGACGTTGTTGTCCAGAACGGCATTATCCGCAAGATTATGGAGCTTCAAAAAAAGTTTGGCTTCTCCATTCTTTTTATTACGCATGATCTCCCTTTAATGCTGGAGATGTGCGACAGAATCGGCATCATGTACGCAGGTAAGCTGGTTGAAGTGACTTCAAGAGAACAAATACTGCAGAAGCCGCGACATCCTTATACGCAGGGACTGCTGAATTCCTTTCCGTCGTTATCCGGACCGAAGCAAAGATTGTCCGGCATCCCCGGCCATACGCCGGATTTGATCCGGCCTCCCGCAGGCTGCCGTTTTTGCCCGCGCTGTTCGCAGGCGCTCGCGTTGTGCGAGACTCAGCAGCCGATGTTAATGCAGGATGAAAAGGGACAGATTGCCTGCCATCTTTATTCCGAGGAGGGGTTATCCCGTGAGCAAGCCTCTGCTGCATGTGAATGAGCTGGAGAAGGTATTCAGTTCCCGCTCGATGTTCCGCAAGAAACAGGTTCATGCGGTTCAGGACGTCAGTTTTACGTTGGAAGCCGGGGAAGTACTAGCGATTGTTGGGGAATCCGGCAGCGGCAAGAGCACTGTTGCCCGCATGCTTACCAATCTCATCCCGGCAACATCCGGCGATATCGTGTATAACGGGGAATCCCTGCGTACGAACAGGCAGCTGCGCAAGAAGTTGCCTACCTTTGTGCAAATGATTTTCCAGGATCCTTTCGCCGCCTTAAACCCGCATCACACTATCGGTTATATTATAAGCCGGCCGCTGCAGGTGCATCGGTTAACGCAAGGAGATTTGCGAAGCCATGTGCTAGAGCTGCTGAGAAAGGTAGGTTTAACCCCGGAGGAAGACTTTATCGATAAATATCCCTATCAGTTATCCGGCGGGCAGAAGCAGCGCGTGGTGATAGCCAAGGTGCTCGGACTTGTGCCAAAAGTCATCATAGCTGATGAACCCACTTCGATGCTTGATGTTTCCATCGGCATAGACATTATGAATTTGCTGTTGGATTTGAAGGAGAAGGAAAACCTGGCGCTCATGATGATCACCCATAATCTAGGCAGTGCCAGATATATGGCTGACCGAATTGCGGTTATGTATGCCGGGCGAGTGATGGAGTACGGACCTGCCGAGGAGCTTATCCAGAATCCGCAGCATCCGTATACGAAGCTGCTGCTGTATTCTTCTCCCGATCCGTGGAGGGAGCAGACGGAGGTCTTCGAAGTGGTGGAGGCGCAGGTGCAGGATGCTTCCGGCGCCTGCTGCAGCTTTCATAACCGCTGCCCTTTCGCGACTGACATTTGCAGGACCAAGCCGGTTGCTATCGCGCAATTGGAAAACGGACATCAGGTGCGATGCCATCTCTATGCGTAAACGGAGGCAGATTCTATGAAACGACCTAATATAATCCTATTTTATTGCGATGATTTGGGGTATGGAGATTTGGGCTGCTATGGCTCCGATGCCATGAAGACGCCGCATCTCGACCAGTTGGCCCGCGAAGGCATCCGGTTTACGAATTGGTATTCCAATTCGCCGGTCTGCTCTCCGTCCAGGGCCTCGCTGCTGACTGGCAAATACCCCGCGAAAGCGGGAGTCACCTCTATCCTTGGAGGCAAGAGAGGAACGAAGGGGCTTTCGCTAGAGCAGACAACGCTGGCATCCGCCTTGAAAGGTCATGGCTATCAGACGGCATTGTTCGGTAAATGGCATTTGGGAGCATCGGCAGAGTATGGGCCCAATGCTCACGGGTTTGACGAGTTTTACGGGTTTCGCGCCGGCTGCATTGATTATTACTCCCATATTTTTTACTGGGGGCAGGGCGGGGGCGTAAATCCCGTGCATGATTTGTGGCGGAACGAGACGGAGGTATGGGAAAACGGCGAATATATGACGGAAGCCATTACGAGAGAAGCGACGGCTTTTATCGATGCCGCTCCCGATGATGAGCCTTATTTTATGTACGTCGCTTATAATGCGCCGCATTACCCGATGCACGCGCCAAAAGCTTATCTGGACCGTTTTCCGGATCTGCCACCCGACCGGAGAATTATGGCCGCGATGATTGCGGTCGTTGACGACGGAGTAGGCGAGATCGTGGAGGCGTTGAAGCAAAAGGGCGCTTATGAAGATACGATTATTTTCTTCTCCAGCGATAACGGACCGTCTACGGAATCCCGCAACTGGCTGGACGGCACAGAGGATTTGTATTACGGAGGCAGTGCGGGACGATTCCGCGGCCATAAAGCTAGCCTGTTCGAAGGCGGTATCCGCGAACCGGCTATTCTTAGCTATCCGGCTGGGCTTGCCGATCGGCAAGGGCAAATATCGGACGAAGTGTTTGCCATGATGGATATTTTTCCGACGATGCTCGAACTGTCCGGAGTTGGAACGGAAGGATACGATCTGGACGGTCATAGCATATTTGATGCACGAAGCGGAAACGCCCTGAGTCCCCACAAGCAGCTATTTTGGGAGTACGAGGGTCAATTGGCAGTCCGCGAAGGCAAGTGGAAGCTTGTGCTGAACGGCAAGCTTGACTTCAGCCGCACGGAAGCCGATGCCGTACACTTGTCCGATCTGGAACAGGACAGCAGCGAACGGATCAATCTTGCCATGCAATATCCGGAAATCGCTCAGAGGCTGGAGAGGGATGTCAGGCAGTGGTATCAATCCCTTCAAGAGGAGGCGTAATGGCATTGAAAGCGATTATTGTCATGTTTGATTCCCTGAACCGGCATATGCTTCCCCCTTACGGCGGTGATTGGACGCAAGCTCCTAACTTCAGCCGGTTGGCCGAGCGAAGCGTTACCTATGATAATCATTGGGTAGGGAGTATGCCGTGCATGCCTGCAAGACGCGACTTATTGACGGGTAGATACAACTTTTTGCATCGCAGCTGGGGGCCATTGGAGCCATTTGATGATTCCCTGCCTGCTCTGCTGCGTGCCAATAAGGTATATTCGCATTTGGTTAGCGACCACTACCATTATTGGGAGCCCGGAGGAGCAACGTACCATAGTCAGTATACAACCTGGGATTTCGTCCGCGGGCAGGAAGGCGATCCTTGGAAAGGGGAAGTTGCGGATCCGGAAATTCCCGAGCATGTCGGGGATTTCAATGGATACCGGAGCCACTTGTTCCGTCAGGATTGGATTAACCGCAAATACATGACGGAGGAACAGCAACATCCGATGTCGGAAACCTTCTCCAGGGGAATCGAGTTCATCCGAACGAATCGGAAGGAGGACAGATGGCTGCTGCAAATCGAAGCGTTTGATCCGCATGAGCCGTTTTTTGCTCCGCAAAAGTACAAAGACATGTACCCGCATGATTATACGGGCAGGCATTTCGATTGGCCGGGCTACTTGCCCGTTCAGGAAACGAGGGAAGAGGTTGAACACTGCAAATTCGAGTATGCGGCGTTGCTCAGCATGTGCGATGCCTACCTCGGCAAGGTTATGGATGCCATGGACGAAAACGATCTATGGCAGGATACGATGCTGATCGTGACGACCGACCATGGTTTTCTGCTTGGCGAGCATGACTGGTGGGCCAAAAATATCATGCCCTTTTACAACGAGATTGCCAAGACGCCGCTATTCGTCTGGGATCCCCGTGATAAGAGGAAAAATGAACGAAGCGGCAGCTTAACTCAGTTGATAGATTTGGCGCCAACTCTTCTGGAGTACTTTGGAGTAGTTGTGCCAAAAGATATGATTGGCGTTCCATTGCCCTCCTTCAATGAGAAGGAGCATCGAGAAGCCGTTTTGTTCGGCATTCACGGCGGGCATGTCAATTGTACAGACGGCAGGTATGTTTATATGCGCGCCCCGGTACGCCCGGATAATTCACCGTTATTCAACTATACATTGATGCCGACTCATATGGCTTCGCTGTTTAGCGTAGAGGAACTACGGGAAATCGAATTGGCGGATTCCTTTTCCTTTACCAAAGGGGTTCGTACGCTAAAAATCCCCGCAGCCTCGTATATCCCGGCACATCGTTTCGGAACGTTGCTGTATGATTTGGAGAAGGATCCGGAGCAAAAACATCCGCTGCAAGATAGCGTCATTGAAAAGCAGATGGTCAAACATTTGATTCGGATTATGGATCTTCATGATGCTCCGCCGGAACAATATGAGAGATTAGGTCTAAAAGTTAGTAATTGACAGAATATTCCTTCTGCTCTATAGTGTAGCTAATTCATATCGAAATGCGATGACGAGGACAAGTAAATCCGGGGAAATACCGCTTCAGAGAACTGCCGGTTGGTGCGAGGCAGCAGGGATCCGGGTGGGTGGTAACGCGGAGCAGGCTCCGTCCCTTGCGGGGACGGGGCTTTTTTGCGTTCTACTATTAAAAATCTGGAGGGATTTGAATGTTTCATGCACTTGTATCATCACGCTTAACCTTAAGACCGCTTGAATTGGCAGATGGTGAGTTCATTGAACAATTAGCAGGAGACAAGGATGTAGCGGATACGACGCTCAACATGCCTCATCCCTATCCGGCGGGAGCTGCGGCAACTTTTATCCAAGCGAGGCAAGATGCTGCGGCAAGAGGAGACGGCTTCTCCTTTGCCGTAACCTTGACGGAGTCGGGCGCTTTCCTTGGCGTTGTTGGGCTTCACGTTATTAAGACCCATAATATGGCCGAGATGGGCTATTGGATTGGCAAGCCCTATTGGAGCAACGGATATTGTTCGGAAGCTGCGGGACGGGTTGTGAAATTTGCGTTTGAAGAATTGGAGTTAAACCGGGTGTATGCGGCCGCAATGACCCGGAATCCGGCATCGTATAGAGTGATGGAGAAGATCGGCATGAAATTCGAAGGGGTATTGCGTAACCATATCCGCAAGGGAGATACGTACGAGGATTTGAGATACTACGGACTGCTTAGGACGGACCATTAGATTTTATCTGCATAATCCTTTATCATGAATCTATATGCTTAGCTTTATGAAACATTTCTTATATAGAGAGGATACGAGCCAATGCCTGAAACTGAAAAAATCAAACTGACTTCCTACTCCACGAAAGGCGGCTGCGGCTGCAAGATTGGTCCCGGCGACCTGTCGCAAGTTATCCGTTCCCTGCCAGTACCCGTAGCCGATCCCAATCTTCTGGTCGGCATCGATACGAGCGACGATGCAGGCGTGTACAAATTAAGCGACGATCTTGCGTTGGTGCAAACCGTCGATTTCTTTACTCCCATCGTTGACGATCCGTATTCATTCGGACAGGTAGCCGCTGCCAACGCGATCAGCGATATTTACGCCATGGGCGGCAGACCGCTGACTGCTCTGAACATCGTTGCCTTCCCGATCAAGACGCTGGACAAGCAAGTACTGGCGGATATTTTGCGCGGTGCGGGCGATAAGATGAAGGAAGCGGGCATTACCCTTGTTGGCGGGCATTCCATCGACGATAACGAGCCGAAGTTTGGTCTCGCCGTTACTGGCCTCATCCACCCGGACAAAGTGAGAACCAATGCGGGTTCGGTTCCTGGAGACAAGCTTATTCTGACCAAACCGATTGGCGTAGGCATTCTTACGACCTCCATCAAGAAAGACAAGCTGTCGGATGAAGAGGTTCAGCGCGTGACGGATGTGATGGCTGCATTGAACAAGACGGCGGCTGAAACGATGGAGCCGTATCATGTGCATGCATGCACGGACGTCACCGGTTTTGGCCTGATTGGCCACTCGCTTGAGATGGCCAAAGGCAGCGGCGTCGGAATCCGCATCCATGCGAAGGAAGTGCCGGTACTGCCGCGCGTCAGGGAGCTGGCCGAGGAAGGCTTTGTTCCCGGTGGAACCAAGAACAATTTTGCCCATGTGCAGGATTCGATTACCTTCCCGGATACGCTGGATCAGATCGGCCAATGGATTCTATGCGATGCGGTAACGTCCGGAGGATTGCTTATCTCCGTGGAAGGCAGCCAAGCGGAAGAGCTTCTGGGCAAGCTGAAGCAATCCGGCGTGGAAGCGGCTATTATCGGAGAGACGGTTGCCGACCATCCAGGACGTATTGTCGTACTGTAGCTTGATCGAATAAGGAGCGGTTAACTTGTTTCAAGATATCACCATAGAGGAATTGCTGGCATTACGGGATAAAAAAGAAATCGTTATGATTGACGTGCGTTCTCCCTCGGAGTACGCCGATTCCACCATTCCGGGCAGCTTGAATATTCCGCTCTTCGATGATTCGGAGCGGGCGGAAGTAGGCACGATCTACAAGCAGGTCAGCGTCCAGGCCGCCAAAGACCGGGGGCTTGAATTGTTTTCGGCCAAGCTGCCGGCATTCATCAAATCCTTCGAGCAGATCAAAGATTCCAAAGCCGTATTTTGCTGGCGCGGCGGCATGCGAAGCAAGACGACGGCAACGGTGCTGTCGCTGATGGGAATCCGGGCTTACAGGCTGACGGGAGGCTTTCGAACCTACCGGAAATGGATTGTGGATACGCTCGAGCATCTCGAGCTCAAGCCGCAGGCGATTGTGCTGCAGGGCCATACGGGAACCGGAAAAACGGCGATATTGCGCGAGCTTCAAGGGGAAGGGTATCCTGTTCTTGATCTGGAAGGCATGGCGGGTCATCGAGGTTCGATCTTTGGCCAGGTCGGACAGAAGGCGAATAACCAGAAGACGTTCGAAGCCTTGCTCGTGACGGATCTGCTGAAGCTGCAGGAAGCTCCATACGTGCTGATGGAAGGGGAGAGCAAACGGATCGGCAAAGCCGTGCTTCCTCCATTCCTGATCGGGAAGAAAGAAGCCGGCATGCAGCTCTTTATCCGGCTGCCGCTGGAAGAGCGGGTCCGCCATATCGTGGAGGACTACAATCCGTATGAGAACAAGCAGGAATTGATTGCCGCGTTTAAGCAGATCGAGAAGCGGATGCATACGCCGATTGCTGCGCAGATTATGCAGGCTCTAACGGAAGACCGGTTCGAGCAGGCAGTCCGTTTGCTGCTGGAGCATTACTACGATCCCCGTTACGAGCATTCGATGATGCAGTATAAGCAGGATAGAGTCGAGATAGAAGCGGGTACGATAGCGGAAGCGGTGCACAAGGTGAAGGCTTACCTTGCTGCCTCCTCGAAATAAGGATTAAAAAGGAAAGGCCATCCCGCAAGGCAGAAGGGATGGCCTTTTTCATGTACTTTAAGCTTGTGGCGCAGTTGTTGTAATCATCCATCGTATACCGAATTTGTCCTCGATTTGTCCAAATAAAGCTCCCCAGAAAGCCGGCTCCAGCGGAAAAATCACTTGGCCGTTAACCGCAAGCTTATCGAAGGCATCACGCGCTTCAGCTTCATTGGAATATTCCAGACTTAGATTAATTGCATTCCCTTGTCTGAGCGGCTCAAACACGGAGTCCGACATAAGAAAAGTAATGCCTGCTGCCGTCATGCTGAGATTCACAACCTTGTCCTTCAGCTCTTCATTTGACTCTGGAAGCTGACCGTGAGTGACCACGGACAAAATTTCCCCGCCGAGTGCCTGAACATAAAATGCTGCCTGTGCTTTCGCGTCTTCTGACATCATGTAAGCCGTAAGTTTTGCCATTTGAATAACATCCTTCCATCGCTTGGTTTAGACTGTTTCCTCAGCCTCTATGAAGACAACGAACGAGGGATGACCAAATCGACAAGGGTTACAAATTTTTTTAGAAAAAATTTTTTCCGAACCGGGTCCTACAAAAGTTAGAACTTACTTGCGCATTGCTCCTAAGGTATGATGCTGGTAATTCATTCTGCTTCAAAGGGCAGGCAAAGGGGAGAAGGGACGATGCAACCAGCTTTGGGCCAAGTATTCATGAGGAAAATCATAAGCGCCGGCATAACCGCTTTCTTATTTACCATTATTTTCTCCGTATGGGAGCCGGATTTATTTCGCATCCACAATAACCTTTCATTAGGAGCGAGATTGCATGAAGCTGCAGGAATGGTAGGTATATATATGATGTACGCCGGCCCCGTCATTTACGTTTACGGAGCGATGACTTCCATGCTGAGTGAGATCATTTCACGGTTAGTTGCTCCAAGACGTTGGGTTCAATTGACGGTGTCCGCCGTGTTTCATTGCGTGTTTGGGCTTATTCTATATCAAGTCAGTTTATTGGCGGCGGCTATCTTTTACTTGTCGGATACGATCCTTTCCGTTGTCCGAAAGAAGCCGCTGACTCCGAATCTAACGGTTGCGAGCGTACTTCTTCCTCTAGGCTTGTGGCTCGCGAGTTGGATTTATATTCGCATAACGGGCTAACAAAAAACCTCATGCTTCAAGCCTGCTTCGTGTGAAATCCGAAGCGGACTTAAGCATGAGGCCGTATTAATTCATTTCCACCGTTTGATTGAGCTCGGTTCCTTCCGTATTTTTTCCCATCAACCGATTGAATAGGAACTTCACCATCTTGAACTTGTTGCCGGAATCCCAATACTCGGCGGCTTCGGCATTCACCTTGATAAGAACAAGATTGGGATCGTCATAGGTCGTCTCCAATATTTCCTCGTAAGCTTTATTCCAGAATTCCTTGATTTTGTCGGTGCTGTCCACAAGCTCCGCCACACCGCGGATGGAGACAAAGGACTTATCCGCATAAGCAACGTTCACCTGCTTGTTTTGAAGCAGTTCATGAAATTTATCCGTATCCTTCTTCGTCAGAAACCATAAGCTGCCGTCAAATTCGACATCCTGCGTTTTCATCGGGCGTGACACCAGGCCATCCTCGGACACCGTTGTCAGCATTGCGATTTTGATGTCTTTGATCAGTTCCCTTACCTTCTCGATGGCTTCCCGGTTATTTGTATTTGCATGCATGTTCATCACCCCGTCCTAAAGATTATGTATCGATATAGTATTACACAAGGAACGGTCCAGCTAATCAGTCAATCATCCCGAAAAGCACGATAGGTCAGTTTTTGGCTGTGATCCTTTATGCTTTCCATTACGATGGAGGAGTATAACCGGATAAAAAACGGAATGCCGTTTACAAAATAGGGAATTATTCGTATTATAATAAACAATTATGGAAAACGCGATGAAGAGAAGAGTAAGGGAATAATGTTCTCGAACAGAGAGCTCCGGCAGCTGAGAAGGAGCGGAGGACGATTCCCCGAAACAAGCCTCTGAGCAGCATGACGGATCCTTACGGGTGATGGCATGACGGGAGCTCCCGTTACAGAGCTAGAGTATAACCATTGCATGCAATGCCGTACTCGAAGAGGTTAATATGGCGACATATTAACAAACTGGGGTGGCACCGCGGAACTTCGTCCCCAAGACTTAACGTCTTGGGGGTGGAGTTTTTTTTGTTTCACATTTCTTTTTAGGAGGAACTCGGAATGGACAATTCCAAGGAACATTTAGCGGAGCATCACATGTTTAGACTTATTAGCGAGGAGCTTGAACGGAAGCCGTTCAGCAGGGAGATGTGCACGAGATTCCCTCCCGAACCTAACGGTTATCTCCATATCGGGAGTGCTTACGCGATTCTTACGAACGCTATGATTGCGCAACATTTCGGCGGCACTTTTCATCTGAGGTTCGACGATACCAATCCGTTAAAGGAAGATATCGAATACGTTAACGCGATCATCGAGGATATCAAGTGGCTTGGCGTAGATCCGAAAGAACATATCTATTACGGCTCCGATTATGCGGAGCAAATCTATAATGCCGCTATTACCCTCATTAAGAAAGGCAAAGCCTTCGTATGCGATCTGACGCCTGACGAATTAACGGAGTACCGCGGAACCTTAACGGAGCCGGGAAGAAACAGTCCTTACCGGGAACGCTCGGCGGAGGAAAATTTGGAGCTTTTCGCAAAGATGAAGCAAGGAGCGTTTCCGGCCGGCACCAAAGTATTGCGCGCGAAAATAGATATGGCCTCCCCCAATATCAATCTGCGGGATCCGGTTCTTTACCGTATCCTTTATGCCGAGCATTATCGGACAAAACGCGACTGGTGCATCTATCCGATGTACGATTTCGCGCACCCGCTGCAAGACGCGATTGAAGGGATTACCTACTCGCTTTGCTCGATTGAATTCAAGGATCACCGGCCGTTATACGAATGGGTCCTGAACGAGCTGGAGATGGCTGAGCCTCCGCGGCAAAGAGAATTTGGAAGGCTTAGCTTAACCGGAGTGGTCACTAGCAAGCGGTTCTTAAAACAGCTGGTGGAGGGCGGCTTCGTGGACGGATGGGATGATCCTAGACTGCCTACTCTTCGCGGCTTAAGACGACGGGGTTATACGCCGGAGAGCATCCATGATTTTATTAAAGAAATCGGGAGTATCCGTAATCAAAGCATCGTAGACATTTCGCTTCTGGATCATTTGTTGCGGCAGGACCTTAAAGAGAAAACGGCAAGCGTTATGGCTGTTATGGAGCCGTTAAAGGTTATCATCACGAACTACCCGGAAGGGTCGGAGGAAAGGCTGCTGATCGAAAATAACGGTGAAAACGAATCGCTAGGTAAACGAGAGGTCCCATTCTCCGGAACCATTTATATCGAGCGTGAAGATTTTATGGAGGAGCCGCCAAAAGGTTATCACCGGCTTCGTCCAGGCGGGGAAGTAAGGCTAAAGGGAGCTTATTTTATCCGATGCGAAGAGGTTGTTAAGGATCCTGTTTCCGGTGAAATCATGGAATTGCGATGCACGTACGATCCGCTTACGAAGAGCGGTTCAGGCTTTACCGGACGTAAAGTGAAAGGGACGATTCATTGGGTTTCGGCGGCGCATTGCATCCGGGCGGATGTTAACCTATACGATAGATTGCTTCTGGACGAGGAGCTGCCAAAGGACGGCGAGGATTGGACAGCCAAAATAAATCCCGAATCCTTGGTTCGAAAACAAGTTCTGATTGAAGATCATGTTAAGCATGCCGAGCCCGAGCAAAAATTCCAGTTCCTGCGCCATGGGTATTTCTCCGTTGACACAAAACTTCGTACGAATGATCATTTGGTGTTTAACCGGGTTGTACCACTCAAGGACAGCTGGAAGAAACCGAACTAACTATCGCATACCCCCAAAAATAGGAGACCAGGGCGAATACTATATTATGCTCGATAGCTGTAGAATAATCGCTTATTTTGTTTCCTACTAGTACTAGAGGGCCATCTTAGAAGATGGTCCTTTTCATTTATGCGGAGGAGTATATATTAATAATAAGGAGGCTGTCCGAAGATGAAACATACGGCTGATCGAATACAGAGTTTCTATCAAAAACAGTACAAGCTCTGCTACATACAATCCTTTAATCTGGTTCGCTGCGAGCATGAAGCGGGGATGTTGACAGACAATTTGATCATAACGCTAAGTTCGCTTCCGCTTGACCAGGATGGTCCCAAATTAATCATTACGTTTGAGGATGTAAAAGATCTGAAAATAGGCAGCTTCCAGGGAGCTTTCCGTCTGGATATCAAAATCCAGGATATTTCATCCGATCAGCTTGAGAATATTAACTTCCGGGTAAAAGAACAAGAGTATGAGGCCTTTGCTTTTGTATGCAGATGCTTTGAATGGGTAAGGACTTATTAAAAGCACCGGTGCTTTTTCCATGCGAAGCTTTCCAACCTTATCCGGACAAACCAACTAAAAAGGCGGTCAGGGGTGCAATTGCTCCTTGCGTATTTGCTACAACCATCACCATCAATAATAGAGATAGAGCAACCGTGGCTATTCCGGATATAAAGTACGTTTTTTCTATGTATCTCCACTTGGAACCCATAGCTTTGGACCTTTTTATTAAGGAGTTCCACAGGAATAGGCCAAGTGCAACAAAGATGATTAACAAAGCCCCGCAAACGAATGCTTTTGCTGCGTGAAACTCGATACGTGCATTTATTTTCTGCTGAATCATGGCGGGGATACTTTCATTACCTGACCTTATCCACTCTATAAAAGCATAACGCCATTCATCCTTGTAGGATCCTCCATCCGAGATTGCAAATGAATCAATAAACAAGGAGAAGCCATGCAACGGATAAAAGGTATTCGTCGCGTTTGCCACCACTATCAAAGCCATTAATAAAGTGATAAACAAGCTCATTATTCCGAAAGAGAAGTATACCTTTTTCTCAAAGCTCCATTTGGATTTGTTATAATGGGGGTTTCTTTTGAATTTTGCCCAAAATCTGATACTAAGCAATGCAAAGATTATGACCAATAGTCCGCCAAAAATAACGAGTACCGCATGATACTTCGCATAATTATGGATGACTGCACTCAAGGCAGGATTAGCTTGCGAGCCTGATTCAATAACCTCAGACAACGCATTTTGCAACTCATTCACAATCAATTTCTCCTTTTCAATAGGTATATGGACGTTTAACAACTGCTTCTCAAGATTACCCAAAGCTGTGTCGATCCACTTCCGACATTTGTCGCTACTTTTACTGGACTTAGGTCGAATAAAAGCCGTTTTGCAGCTATACGATTAATCCATTTGATTAAAAGCGAAACTATTCGCCTGCTCCCATCGTCTAACAATTAGAATTAATACCTTATAATGGAATTTATGAATTTAGAGGTGATCGATTATTCAGCTGCAGAGAAGAACGATAGTCAAGCTTGCTGTAATTGTTGTAGTAGTCTTATGGATCATTAGCTTCTTGTCCCCGCAGTTAACGACCCGGAGGTATATGTTGACCAGCTTCCATCTTGGAAGCGTATTTACGTCTAAAATTACCGACAAACATCGCTATGATCATCAATATGGGCATTTATACGATGTGACGAACTTCACAGACAGAGTTACCGGCGGAGGATTGAGCGTATTTTACTTAAAAAAGTTTGGACCGTTCTGGATCGTTTCGAGCGTTGGAACGGGACCTTAATGCAAGGGAGGGGGGGTGTTGATTTCCCGAGTCAAAAGCCCGATGACCGCATTCAAGTTCAATTAAGCACGGGGCATGTCTTTCATACCTTTACCAAAGGGACAGTATGGGTTCAGTACACGTACGAAGGCGTTGGTCAAGATGATCATGCCGCTATGTACGGGGCATCCAGAATTCCAATCAAGATCAAAACCAAGCTTGACCACGGTACATGGGTGATCGTCGATAAGGAGGAGCAACCGTAGGTCACCGATACAGACAGAGTGCTGTCTAGCAAAAACAACCGCTTTCCGTAATGACGGAGCGGTTGTTTTGCGTGCGATAAGTATTAGATTGGTTTGCCGATAATCTCTTCGATTGGCTTTAACAGCTTTGCGTTCTTCATCGTTGTGCTGAGTATTAATTTTTCTTTAGGAACGATTATAACCGCCAGCTGCTGTCCGATCTCTACCGCTGCGGAGATAACCGGTCTGCCTGTTATCGCGTCCAGCGTCATGATCAGATCCGGGAAGGAAGCTATACGATCTCCGTTTATTTCCAGGGTCATGTATTCGTTCCAGAAGGTTAATTCCACTTTTTGGTTAATTGTCAGAATTCCGACGTCAAATCCGCCTTTGGTTTCAAGGCGGAACCCGGTAACCGTCCCCGTTACGGCCATGCTGCCGCCAAGCTCTTTGACTACGGCAGCAATCGCCGATTCTCCTTTATGGGAGAGTAAAGCTTGTCCGACGTTTATGGCCTGACGAATCGCTCCCGGAGATCCGTTCTGCTTGGCGTAAGCCACGGACACAGGATTACGCGCAACGGCCACAACTCCGCCGGCTTCAATGGAAGCGTTCCGTACGACCGAAGCGGATTTTTCAAGCTTGCCGGAGACGCCGATTTCCATGTATCGGCTTCCTTTTCCTCCCACCGCCCCTTGATGCGACACGTAATCGTCCAGCTCGGTCAAATTCATGGCTCCCATCATTCCCGTTGGGTGAGCCCGGCCGTTGCAAGGGATATCAATGACCGGAATCCCGGTTAAAGCGGATTGAAACCATCCGTTTACGGTTGTTTCCGCGCCGTTCTCGTTGGTGATCAAGCCTTGAATCGGCTTGCCCGCCAGACGGGAAACAATGTCGAGCGCACGCGCATAATGCATCGGCTTTACATACTTATCTTTGGCAGCCGGCGCTCCGACCAACGCCACGGTTACGAGCAAATCCTCATCATGCAATTCGTCTACCGTAATAAGCTTTGGATCTCCCGCCTCCAAGGCGAGACGCCCCACCTCAAGCCCTTGCTCGATCCAGCCGCCTCCTCCGCCGCCAAGCACGGCACCTCCATAGACCGCATATTCCACAGTTTGTTTATCTAGTTGTATGGTAGCCATTATTATCACCCGTTTGTTTTATTTGTTAATTTTAAATACGGAGTTAAAGAAGCTGTACAGTGCATCCCCTGCAATAAAACCGGCAGCCAAAATGCTCATCGTGCTTTCGGCTTGTTTGCCTTTTGCCTTTAGTACAATTAAACGGATCGCGATCCCGGCAAGAACAGCCCAGCAGGCATAAGGAGACGTGATCAACAAACCGGTTGCGAACATGATGCCGATCTGTTTCTTCGATCCGCCAATCAGCTGCAGGATGGCACCGGGGATGGCCCATAAGAACAGCTCGAGCGCCACATGCGGCGATGCTCCCGCCGAAATTGTCGAGGCGTACACTTTATCGATCGGAGGGAAAAGATTATCCGAGAAATAGCTGTTGTAAGTAATAAGAACGGTAATCAGAGAAACGCCAAAAGCGATCATGCCGGTTATATATTGCTGGCGTCTGCCTTGAAGCTCGTATTCTCTGTCTTCACCGTTGCCCCGCAGGATATAGCCGGTCTTAAGGTCATATCCCATATCCGCAAAAGCAGGCCCCGTAGCTGCGCTGAAACCGGCCAGCAATGCCAAAGCCGTAGGCGGAAATCCGATCAGCATGCCGATTAATAGAGTAATAAACGCTACGGCAAAAGCAGGGAACCAGCCCGAATGCATAGCGGCTATGCCAACAATCATCTCATGAAGGAACGCGGCAAAAGCCGCAAAAAGAATAAAGCCGATCAGCATGCCTGCGGACATATCCGTCAACAATCCGCCTGCAAGGGCGATAATAACGGCAACAATAAGATAAGCGACAAAACCTGCTCCCAATACGCGTTTCGTTTCGCTTGTAGAACGGGTATAGGTTTCCGCGGTTTCGGCTTCCTCCTGGGAATCATGATTCTTGGGCTTTCGGAGCATCATAAAGGCGACCTGCACCAAAGCGACAATACCGGCGCCAATCATTAAGCCGTGACCGATGTAGGTTGTGCTTAGATCGAAGTCAAACCATGGCAAGGAATATTGCCGGATGAGTAGTCCGATGCCAAACATCGTTAAAGCTGCGATATTGCCAATGAAGGCGACGCCAAACGCGGACATGGAAATGCCGAAGTAGGAGCCGATTAAGCCTATAGCTGTGCCGATACCGAGCAAGCCTGCGCGTTTGCCGCCTTTATCTCCGGCCAGAATGGATTCCGCCGTAGCGACGCCAGGGGCCCAGGTTCCTCTCGCAGGAAAAATGCGGGAATCAAATAGCTTGTACAGCAGCGTGGCATCGATAAGCATCGCGAGCCCCGCGCCAATCAGCATGGGAATCACAAGCTCCGTGTTGCCCATGGCAAACGGAATGCCGATTGGGATCAGCAGACTGTTGGCTGCGCCAAAGGTTGCCGAAGAAATGGAGGTCTGAACGAGATTTTGCCGTTGGACTGACCGGTATTTTCTCATTAACGCAATGGGAATCCGTGAAATAAGCATGGCGGCAAGAGCGCCAATAATGGAAGTGCTAGGCGTAACCCCAAGAGTCACAATAATTTGCATGCCGATTATCGCACCAAGTACAGCGGTTACAACCGTCAGCAATAAGGTAAGCGGTTCAAACGCGGAAGGGTGCTTTTTGCTTTGCTCGGAATTCATGATGTTCCCCCTATGTTGTCTGGAATAATGTGATCAGGACATAAATCCACGAAAGGATGCTGCTCCGGCAAGTTTGCCGATAAGAGCTTGCATCTCGTCTCGTCCCCGGATTAACTTCTGCAGAGTTGGCTCCACCTTCTGTTGCGGCATTCGGAAGTCCGGGCCACCAACCGTTATGGAGGCAACAACCTCTTTGGACGAATTAAATAAAGGCAGCGATAAGGCAAACACCGATTCCGTATATTCGCCTACAGAATATGCCCATCCCGCGACACGTATCTTTTCTAGATCCTGGATGAGATCTTCTTTGGACGTAATCGTCTTGTCCGTAAACGGCTGAAGCTGTATAGATTCCAATTCTTCTTCCGGCAGAAAAGCTAGGATCACCTTATTCGATGCGCCTGCAAAAAGAGGAGACCGACTTCCTACGGTAACGCCGTAACGGATCGTTTGCGAGCTTTCCACAATCTCCACGCAGATGCCCTCCAGCCCGTCCCGCCAAGTTAAATAAATAGATTCCCCCGTATCTGCCGACAGTTGTTGCATAATGGGCAGAATGACATCCGAAATACGGAATTGATCTCTCACGATAGCGCCGAACTCCATAAATTTCATACCCAAGGAATACTTCTTCGAGTCCTTGTCCTGAACAAGAAACCCGTGCTGTTCGAAGGTTGCCAAAATACGGAAGACGATGGAATGGTTCATTCCCATTGCTTTCGCCAATTCCCGGACGCCCCATTGGGGCGTTTCCTTCGTAAAATAATGCAATAGCTCGAGTGAATTATCCAACGTTTTTAACACAATGCCCCTCCTTAGTGTTTCTATAATAGAAACAGTGTTTCTAAAATGCGAATATTGTTGTCATTATAGCTTACTCTTCCCTTGAAGTTCAATAAGTTTTCTCGAACTAGCAGGGTTGGCATGTCCTATAGTTAAGAAGTTAATTACAAGAAATCTTGCGAGATTAGCGGATGCATGGGGCACAGCAAAAATAATTCTGACGCTGCAGAAGTATCGTATAACCTACTCTTCCTCTTTAGTTTTCTTTCTTTAAGTAAGCAGGAATACTTATCCAACTGTCGAATAGGAGACATTCGACCTACATTTGAACCAATAGGATGGTTGTGAAATTGAAAGAAATACCTCAGATGACAAACAATGAAAGTCAAAAGTCATACCGCCACTGGATCATAGGCATCTTATTGCTCCTCATTCCCTTTACGGTTGCCGTCTATGCTTATTGGCCCCAGTACTATAGCTTCACGACTACGGGCGAGATCGTCCCGATGGAAGAGATTGATGTCAACGGCAGCGTTAACTTCGTGTACGTCCAAGAAGGCGTCACTTGTAATCGCTATGAAAAGTATTCCGTTAGCCTTAGCGATTCGGAAGCCGAATTTACGAAGGTTGATTCCTCGGCTGAAGACGATCTAAGCGCGATGCTGGATTTCGAAGAAGATAGGTGTAATGAGACGATCCATTATGCCGTAGATTCGGCTTCCGAGGTGATCTCCTCCCCGATCGAACAAGACCGGCGAGATGAACGGCTTCAGCAGTTAATCGAAGAAACGTCGAATTATTACGGGGATTCGATCGGCCTTATGCTGGGGATTGGTCTTGTGGAAGAAGCGATGCAGGAAGATTTCTCTCAAGACGGTACGATTATTATCGCGGGCACGGGAACGCTGGAAGAGGACCATACAGTCGGCTCCGTTGGCGCTATCCGGGATAAGCTGCGAACGGCCGAAGCGGCGGGCACGGATATTTTCTTCGTCCCTAAGGATAAAGAGACGTTTATGTACCCGGGACTCAGCAATGAGCAAGAAGCCGAGCTTGCCTCGAAAGAACTGGATTTGAAGCTACAGCTTGTCCCGGTTGCGACATTAGAAGAAGCTATTTCTTATTTGCGGCAGTTACCTAATCCCTATATTCGGAGCGTGAACCAACCTTGAAATTGAAGTCAGAGACTTTGTCGAACGTATTGAAATTACTGCTGTGGGTGCTTGCTGGACTAGCTTGTGCCGATTTGGTGAGCACCATTGTGTATACGGCAAGTCTGGATGCGTTCACCGCTTATATTTATGATTTCTACGGTTTCATTGAAATTGTATCCTCCGTTCTGTATTATATTGCCGCGGTTGTTTATTTGATCTGGATCTATTGCGTTCATCTCGATATGAAGACGCTCTTTCCGAGCTTCGCCCGTTCACCCGGGAAATCGCTCGCGTGCATCCTGATTCCCGTCTATAACTTATTCGGGATTCCTTCCATTTACCGAATGATTGGACGGTGGTATCTGGATGATACAGGCGGCGCTAAGAAGGAAGGGCGCTGGATCTGCAGCTTGGCCTTGCCGCTTCTTCTATTCATGATGCTCTCCAACGGGCTTGGCCGCATGGTTAATCAAGCCGACGAATTGAGCGGAACGATGCTTCTTATCCTGAGCTTTGTTACGCTGATTCTTTACATGATTTTTTTGATCCTCTGCCTCCAAGTATCGCGCGGCTTGCGTATTGCGCGTTTAGAGGTTCTCTCAAGGCAATCCACCGCTGTTAATGCGGATGACTTTGAAGCAAGCCCGGCAGGGCAGCCGACTGCAACTCATCAGCTGTAGCAAATAAACAAGCCAAGTACTTCGGGTACTTGGCTATATTTTTTTTATACTTAAAGATTACAACCTGAATTTGGCGAAATTGGCTTATAGTAAGGATAAAACATTTATGCGAGGATCTAAATTTATGAGGAATCGTAAAAAAATCAGGGATATGATCTATGTAAGCAGGCCAAACTCTTTGAATTGTTTTTATTCCTATGGAATCGAATTCCATGAATTTATGAATTGTATGGATAAAAGACCGGAGAACCTTTTGTTGCTTAAACATCATTTTGACAGCGCACAATGGAATATGCACTCCAGATTTGATTATGTTACGGAGCAAGAAATTGAAGAATTAATGGAAGACAATATTTACGGTTATGGGGATTTTTGTTGGGTGGATTTCTCGAAGGAAAGCGATTTGGATGCTTTAAGTGCTGCTGATATTGCGGAATTATTGTATTTCGCTCATCTTGCTAAGCCATTGCATGCCATACCTAAGGAAAGATTTGCTTATTTTGCTCACGATGACGGTTGGTTTAATAAACTTTACGTGACCGATCTAAATGATTATAAAATTCTTTTGGCAAAAATTATTGTTTCCAAACATAAACGGTTAACAGGCAAACAAATGAATGATATTCCCATGGACATTGCATCCATGCTCCTTGAATATACGGGAGGCGGTTTAATCATTGATTTAGCAAGAATAACGATGGGGACGAAAGAAATTGCGATACCATTAAGCCAAATTGGTCATTACACCGATATGGACCATGTATGCGAAATGAGGGCAGAAATCTCGGATTACAAGGCTTGGTTAGTCTATTCGAATAAATCATGGAAGTTGATCAAGACAGACTAGGAGGTTGTCTAATGGTTGATGTTTTTGCTGTCGCGGATATTATTGTTGAGCATATTAAAAAGCATTACTCCGAAGATATTTCGATTGTCGGCTATTATGGATCTTATTTGCAGGGGCGGGCCACGAAACGTTCCGATTTGGATTTCTTCTTTATTCCGGCAACGGACAAAGGGAGACAAGCCGAGTGCCAGTTCATAATCGAAGGCATCAGCTTTGATTTCTGGCCAATCGGCTGGGATCGTGCCGAACGAATGGCAGCGTCGGAGGAGTGGAACACCACGATTATCGCGGACTGCCAACTATTGTATGTTCGATCAGAGGAGGATCTGGCCAGATTCATGGCGCTTCGAGACAAGATATCCGGCATGGGAAGCGAAGCCAATGCATCATCAATGGTTAACAAAGCAGAATCCGTTATAAAGGAATGCCTTGCCAGCTTGGCTAAAATGCGGATTTTTACGGACTCCGAGAATCTGTCCTATTTTCGAATCCAAGCTCAAGAGATTACGGGAAACATTTTCAAGTCTCTTGGCTTCTTGAACCAAATCTATTATAAGCGAAGCTGGGGCCACTATCGCGAGCAAGTCAGAGATCTGAAGGTAAAGCCGGGTCATCTGGATCAATACCTGGATACGATCATGTTCAGTCATAATCCGGATGAAATCTTATTAGCATGCGAGAAATTGGCAGCGGATACGATGCGTCTAATATCGGAGAAAAGAAGCAGCCTGGAAGAGAAACGCTCTTACCAAGAACGTATGAAAGGATACTACGAAGAGGAAAGAGGCATGATGAACAAGCTGTTGACCGCATGCGAAAAGGGCCATTACGAAACGGCCTTTTTTGTTGCTGCCGGTTTGCAAGACGGACTAGCCCGAATATTGTACGCGGCGGAAAAAGGACGTTGGCCTGGACTAGTTGACATTGGTGACTATCGGGAGTACTACGTTCGTTATGGATATCCGGATCTTGTGTCGTTGCTGGATCCTGTTAATTTTGAACCGTTACGGTTAGCCGTGCTGCAGCTTATCGGCAAGCTGGAGAAGCATCTCATAGCGGAGGGTGTAGCCCTAAACCGCTTTGACTCCGTTGCGGAATTCGAAGCATTTTATACCCGTAAATAATGATTTGCGAGGCCATAAAAGAGGCTTTTACGTATACCTGCCAGCTCGCGAATGCGTTTGGCACATAAGGCGGGAGAGACTAGAAGGCAAGAAGTTGAGCATAGCGGTAAAATAGCGATTAAACCCAAGTAAAGAGACTGTCCAAAGGGCGGTCTCTTTGCCTCTGAACGAGCCGATAAACAAGTATTGACAGTTTCCAGAAGTCGGGAATATAATTAAAACCAGATTATTGTAAGCCTTTTCAATTGAGCTCCATAATTACCAATACCCATCAAAGGGTATTCATTTTTCAGCAGTTATGAAACCCGTTTCATGAAATAGGTTTCAGAATAGGCTGGAACAGGAGGACTTATGAGCGGCATTAATGGACACGATAACGGACTTACTAACGAAGGTGCCATTATTCAGATCAAGCCGGAGAATGGCTATGACGGCTTTGAAGGCTGGGGTACTTCGCTTGCCTGGTGGGGGCATATTGTCGGCCAGTGGAGCGATCGGGATAAGCAGGATGAGATCATGGATCTTATCTTTGATGCGGATAAAGGCCTTGGCTTAAACATTATCCGGTACAACATTGGCGGCGGGGAAAACCCGGAAATCCAGCCTAACACGCTGCGCCCAGGCGGTGATATTCCGGGATTTCAACCGGAGAAGGGCATATGGAACTGGAATGCAGATGAAGGCCAGAGGAAGGTCTTGCTGGCAGCGATGAAGCGCGGGGCTGATATTGCAGAAGCTTTTTCCAATTCGCCGCCTTATTGGATGACGATAAGCGGTTCCGTTACGGGTGCGGAAGACGGCGGCAATAATTTGCGTGAAGAATGTTATGAACCATTTGCGGACTATTTGACGGAAGTGGTTAAACACTATAAGGATGTGCACGGCGTTGCCTTCCGGACGCTTAATCCGTTGAATGAACCGATCTCGAACTGGTGGAAAAAGGGCAATATTCAAGAAGGCGCACATTTCTCGCTCGATAAACAAATGGAGATCATTAAGCTAACGGCCCGATCCCTTCAATTAAAAGGCTTAACCGAAACGGCAGTCAGCGCACCCGATGGGAACAGCGTGGATGAAACGCTGGAAATGCTGCACGGTTATGACGAAGAGACGTTTAACAGCTTCTCGCAAATCAATACCCACTCTTATAATGGCGTTCGGCTTGAGGAGATTCGCATGCTGGCGCAGGAGAAGGGGAAGAAGCTGTGGATGTCGGAGTACGGAACCGGGGGTACCGGACCGCATGATCACGGGGATATGACCAGCGTGATGGAGCTGGCCGAGAGGATCATTACGGATCTGCGGCTGCTGCAGCCCGCAGCTTGGGTGTATTGGCAGGCCGTAGAGGACGAAAGCGCTCGGAATAACTGGGGATTTATCCACACCGATTTCAGACAAGGCAACGGTCAATACGAAATGACGAAGCAATATTACGCGATGGCTCAATTCAGCAGGTTTATTCGTCCGGGCAGTCGCATTTTATGGCTGGATGACCGCGATTCCATTGCCGCTTACGATGAAGCCCGCAAGCAGCTGACAGTGGTTGCGCATAACCGGGAAGGGCAACGACAAATCCGTTATGATCTCGGCCCGTTTGTCCAAGGCGATGCAGCAGCCAAGCTATATCGCACATCGGAGCTGGAAAACCTGGTTGAAGCCGAGCTGTCCATTCATAGCAATAAATTTACAGTTAACCTTGAAGCACAGTCCGTAACGACTGTGGTTATAGCCAATGTAACTCTTTAACAGAGAAATAAGGAGGAGCACTTCAGATGCAGGAAACCATCGTACAAACGAATGGACTGCCGCATAAAAATACGGCGGTTCAATATAACGCATTCAGCTACAATATTAACGGAGAGCAAGTGTTCCTGAACAGCGCGGCCATTCATTATTTCCGGATGCCGAAGGAAGAATGGCGCGAGGTGCTTGTGAAGGCGAAGCTGGCCGGCATGAATTGCGTCGATACTTATTTTGCTTGGAACGTTCACGAGCCGGAAGAAGGAAAGTGGAACTTCGAAGGCGATAACGACTGCGGCGCGTTTCTTGATCTATGCCATGAATTGGGCCTGTGGGTCATTGCCCGTCCCGGTCCGTTTATTTGCGCGGAATGGGATTTCGGCGGATTCCCTTACTGGTTGAATAACAAAGAGGATATGAAATTCCGGGCCTTCGATAAGCAATATCTGACCTATGTGGACCTCTACATGGACCGGATTATTCCCATTATCAAGGAGCGCGAAATTAATGCCGGCGGCTCGGTTATTCTCGTGCAGGTGGAGAACGAATACGGTTATCTGGCAAGCGACGAGGTTGCGCGCGACTATATGCTTCATCTAAGAGACGTCATGCTGGACCGGGGCGTAACGGTACCGCTGATCACTTGCGTCGGCGGCGCGGAAGGCACGGTTGAAGGCGCGAACTTCTGGTCGGGTGCGGATCACCATTATAACAATCTGGTGCAAAAGCAGCCGGATACGCCAAAGATCGTAACCGAGTTCTGGACCGGCTGGTTCGAGCATTGGGGTGCGCCTGCGGCTACGCAGAAGACGGCAGCCTTATACGAGAAAAGAATGCTGGAATCGCTGCGGTCCGGATTTACGGGCATCAGCCATTACATGTTCTTTGGCGGCACGAACTTTGGCGGCTACGGCGGCCGTACGGTTGGCGCCAGCGATATTTTCATGGTGACCTCTTACGATTATGATGCACCGCTAAGCGAATACGGGCGCGTGACGGAAAAATATAATACCGCCAAACGGATGTCTTACTTTGTCCAAGCAACGGAAAGCGTCCTGTTGAATGCGGTTGAAGGCGACGCGTCGCTGGCAGCTCTTCCGCAAGGGTTCTCGGCACGGGTTCGCGAGAAAGGCAAGGAGCGGATCTGGTTTGTGGAGAGCTCGAAGGATGAGCGCGAAACAACCAGCATGACGCTGCCAGACGGCCGGACCATTCCGGTTACGGTTGGTTCTTCTGCCGTTGTTCCCGTAATCGACAGACTTCAGCTTGAACCGGGCGTTTATTTGACCTGCAATACGTATCTGATCGCCAATGAATGGATCGATGGCCAGCATACGCTTATCGTCTATGCGGAGAACGGTCAGCGTTCGTATATCGAGCTGGAATCCGATCAGCCGATTCTGGTCCAGGATGACGGGGTCAGAAGACAACAGCTGGATGGCGACGGAAGAGTTGCTTTTGATCTTTGCCACTTCCAGGAGGCGCAATTCGTTCAACTGACCGTTGGCGGCAAGCCTTACCGCATTGTGGTCATCAACAAAGACAGCGCGGACCGGGCTTGGCGGATTGCCGGCAAGAACGGCGCGGGCTGGGCGATTGGATACGCCGATTTCGACCTGATGGCGGACGGTACATTCCGGGCTGCTCTTCACGACAGCGATGCGGAGCCGATTCACCTGGGCAATTGGGGAGCTCTCCCTGGCGGACAGCTTGCGCCGTACGTGTATTTGCAAGCGCCGGTCCTTGAAGGCTGGAGCTCCGAAGCCTGCGAGCTGTCAGCGGCGCAAGGCCAGGAAGCCTCGCAGCCAACAGCCTTCTCCGAGCTTGGTCAGCCTTATGGCCATTTGCTTTATGAATGCGACATCGATGCCGGCAATGAGAATGCTACGAAGCTAGTGCTCTCGAAGCTGGAGGATACGGCCAGAGTGTACGTGAACGGTAAGCAGCAGGCGCTTGTGCAGAAGGTAGGAGCAGCGGCGGTAAAAGTGCAGCTTACGCCTAACAGCAAGAACCATCTGCAAATTCTGGTGCAAAATATGGGCCGTCTCAATTTCTCGCCTTATTTGGGCGAAGCGAAGGGGATTGCCGGGGCGGTCTATGCGGACGGACAATCGATTGACCTTCTTGGCGGATGGAAGCATGAAGAGGCAACGGTCCATCTGAATGAAGTCAATTCTATCGCGGGTGGCAGCATGATCAGCAGAACCTTTAGCGTGGAAGCCGGTTTCGACCGCGTCGTTCTGGTAGGCGCGATCAGCGGACGCCTTAGCATTAACGGCAAGGAAATCAAGCTGGAAGGCTATCAGGACTGGTTCCTGCATCACACGCTGGATATCTCGGAGTACATTCAGGAAGGCTCCAATCTGATCGAAATGGCTTACGTTAAATCGCCGCTGCAGCGTCTGGAGCTTCTCGCGTCTTCCTCGAAGAAGGAGCTAAACGGATGGCGCATTGCCGATGTCCGGAAGCTTAACCGTAAGCCGTATGCGGGAGAGACAGGCGTTCCGGTATGGCATACCGTGCAATTCGACAAGCCGGTGCTTCCGGCGGATGTTAACGCCAAGCTGAAGCTGCGTTTAACCGGCATGAGCAAAGGAACGTTATGGCTGAACGGCATCGACCTTGGCCGTTACTGGCAGGTTGGTCCGCAGGAGGATTATAAAATTCCGATGGCATGGCTGAAGGACCGCAACGAGCTTGTCCTCTTTGACGAGAATGGAGCAAGCCCGTCCAAGGTACGTCTGCTTTATGACCAGGCGTCCAGCAAGCGCTGGATTTCTATTCAATCCTAGTATTCGCCGCAAAATAAAAAGGTTGTAAGCAACCGCTGCTTGGATGATGCGTTCAATTTTTGAATCAATCATATCGGGCAGCGGTTTTTTTAGGAAGATTGGCGGATTGCGGCTGCTTAAATCCGTTTCTTTAGCAACCTAACTTTGGTATAATTTCAACTATATTAGTTGTTCCAGAGGAGAACCTATCAGATGAAGCAAGTGACTGTGTACGATATAGCGAAGGAAGCCAAGGTGTCCGTTGCGACCGTTTCGCGCGTACTAAACGACACCGCTCCCGTACGTGCCTCAACGAGGGAGAAGATCGAAGCGATCATGCAAAAATATCAGTTCCAGCCGAATGCTAACGCAAGGAGTCTGCTGAAGAAAGAGACGGGAATTATTGGCGTTATTTTACCGGATATTACGAACCCGTTCTTTCCGGAAGTATTCTCAGGCGCGGAGCAGGAGGGCAGGGAGTCCGGCCATACCTTTTTCCTCTGCAATACGATAGGGCTGCACGACAAGGAATCGGAGTTCCTGACCATCATGCAGGAGAAGCGGGTGGACGGCATTCTGTTCATGGGCGGGCGTATTAACCTGAAGGATTGCAGCCCCGCCTTGGTCCAGGAGGTCGTTGAGCATTCGCAGAAAATTCCGATGGTGCTCGTAAACGGCAATTTGAAGGACTCCGGCATTACGCGCGTCGTAACGGACGAGTACGCGGGCACCGTTCTGGCGGTCAAACATTTACTTGAAACCGGCCATAAGAAGATTGGCTTTATCGGCGGGCAGAGTCATATGGCAACTACGGCGGTCAAGATTAGGGCTTATAAGAAGACGTTAAAGGATGCCGGATTGACGGTGCGGGAAGACTGGATTCTGCCCGACAGCTTCTCCGTTGATTCCGGACGGACGCAAATGGAGGCTTTGCTGCACTTAAAGGACCGGCCGACGGCGGTATGCTGCGTCAATGATTTTACGGCAATCGGCGCGATCAAGGCGGCGGTGGAGCAGGGACTTCGCGTGCCGGAGGATATCTCGATCGTGGGATTCGACGATATTCCGTTGGCGCATCACGTTATTCCCGAGCTGACAACCATATCGCAGCAGGCGAATAATCTAGGACGGACGGCGGTGCGCGTGCTCCGCGATCTGATGAACAAGGAAAAGGTGAAGAAAGTGTACTCCCTTGAACCGGAGCTTATTGTCAGACAAAGCACTAAGCCCCATGAGGATAAATAAGCAATGTAAAAAAAATCGCCTTCACCTGTATGTAAGGTTTTCAGGATGAGGGCGATTTATTTCATTTTTTGGGATCCTGCAGCGTACGGAGCAGGAAGAACTGCTTGGCGAGAAACACCGGGGTATAAGGCATGTCCGCGCGAAGCCAAGATACAATGGTGCCGATCAAGGCAGCGGAGCTGTACCATACCGCGATATCCTTCTGAATATTGGCTTTCGCCACAAAAGAGTCATTTCCCCGTTTGTCGATGCCATCCGAGATCAGCTTGGTCAACAACCGCAATAAACGATCGGTAAAGATCGTCGTGCGGTGAGAGGCCAAAATAATCTTGTAAAATTTCGCATGCTCCGCGATATGCTCAAGCAGCTTTACGAGCATCGTTGTATTGATGACCTCCGGCGAGTCTGATTTTACGGTCGAGCGATCCAGTACCTGATTAATATCTTCAATCATGTCATCCGCCATTTTGTCCAGCATGTCCGGGATATCTTTATAATGAAGATAGAAGGTAACCCGATTAATCGTAGCCCGCTCGGCAAGCTTGTTAACCGATATTTTCTCGATATCCATTTCCTCGAGCAGATCGATAAAGGCATCTCTTAGCAGCTGGCGCGTCCGCAAAATACGCGGATCCGTCCGGGTTGTTGTTTTGTCCATCGTTACTCCCTTCCTTTCCTTTAGTTATTAAATTCCTAGTAGTAAACGACAATTTCGTTTTGACTGTATTATTTTCTTTACAAATACTACATAAATTCAATTTCTGTAAACTAATTTACACTTTTGACTAGAATCGTCGCTTGTAAAAGGGGTGGCTCGAGCTATAATTTAATTTATACAATGTTCACTATACGACACGTTGTAAATTTAGTCTAGAGAGACAAGAAAGAAGGATGGAGCGGTTGAGTAAAGGTTTACAAGCGGACAGTTCTATCAAAAAGGGTCCTATTTTATTTGTTATGATTCTGGGCGCCTTTATTGCGACGCTGAACCAGACGATTATGAGCGTGGCCGGCCCTGAGTTAATGAAAGATTTTAGCATCTCGGCTACTACAGTCCAATGGCTGACGACCGGCTACATGCTGGTTAACGGTATTTTAATTCCGATTACAGCCTTTTTGATGCAACGATTTACGACGCGGGAATTGTTCCAGACGTCGATGATTTTATTCCTGGCGGGTACGATTGTATCTGCGCTTGCGTCGGATTTTAACGTATTGCTTATCGGACGCTTGATTCAAGCGGCTGGTGCCGGTATTATTATGCCGCTTCTAATGACCGTTATTTTGACCTTGTTCCCGCCCGAGAAGCGGGGAGGCGCAATGGGGATGGTTGGATTCGCCATTATTTTCGCACCGGCGATTGGTCCTACGCTTGCCGGCTGGGTGCTCGAGAACTTTAAATGGGAAATGATGTTTTACGGCATGATTCCGCTCGCCATTATTGTTATCATTTGCGGATTTGTTTTCCTTACGAATGTTTCGGAACGTTCGTATCCGAAAATCGATGTGATTAGCGTTGTCTTGTCCACGATCGGTTTCGGAGCTTTGCTGTACGGCTTCAGCCGCGCGGGCAGCGCGGGATGGGAAAGCGCAGAAGTGCTTATTACGATTATCGGCGGCTTTATCTCTCTGGTGCTGTTCGTATGGCGGCAGCTTATTTCCCAGAATCCGCTGCTTGACCTGCGGGCCTTCAAGTACAATATGTACAGCTTAACAACGTTCATTAACATTGCGATTACGATGATTATGTATGCGGATATGATGCTGCTTCCGCTTTATCTGCAGAACGCGCGCGGTTATACGGCGATGGAATCGGGTCTGCTTCTTCTTCCGGGCGCGCTTATCATGGGCTTTCTGATGCCTGTTACAGGCCGACTGTTTGATAAGTTCGGCGCCAAATGGCTGTCCGTTGCCGGTATGATTATTGTTATCGTGACAACTCTCGGTTTCATTAATCTGACGGATACGACAAGCTACACTTATCTGGTTCTGATGTCGACCGGCCGCCGTATCGGTATGGCCCTTCTGATGATGCCTGTCCAGACAGCGGGTCTTAACCAATTGCCTAACCGTCTAAACGCGCATGGCACGGCGATTTCCAATACGATCAGACAGGTAGCGGGTGCGGTTGGCACATCGCTTCTCGTTACGATCCTGACTACGCAAACCAAATCCCATCTGCAGGATGCGATGGCATCCGGAGCAACCGGGGATCAACAGCAGATGATTACGAATGCGACAATCAGCGGGATGAACGATGCTTATCTGGTTATCGTCGGAATCGGCGTCGTTGGTCTCATTCTGACCTTCTTCATTAAACGCGTTGCTCAAGCTTCCGACGAGAAACAGACCAGCGCGACCGCAAAGAAAGTAGCCATTGAAGGC
The DNA here is from genome assembly GCF_051200795.1 of Paenibacillus glycanilyticus. Lineage (NCBI taxonomy): Bacteria > Bacillati > Bacillota > Bacilli > Caryophanales > Paenibacillaceae > Paenibacillus > Paenibacillus glycanilyticus. Next base: position 4,422,024 of record NZ_CP195155.1, on the reverse strand, counting down.
TAATACGAACTAACAGAGAGAGCTGCCATGAGGCAGCTCTTTTTTGATGGTTTGAAAAAAATTTGGAAAGAATGGATACACTACACATCGGGGATGCTTGCTTACGCGTATGGAGGAGGGATTTACGCTTGATGCGGATAAGAAGTCGGCAACAAACGGATCGCAATCATAGCTCTGACCGGTTACAATCGACTGAGCCTCCATTTCAATTAAGCACAAAGCTTTCTATAAACGAGAAGATGGTCAGGGAAACTTTTCAACAATGCTCCGATATCATTTTTCGTTCAATCGGCAGCAATCCGAGGATTCTTATCGTCTATGCGGATGGTTTAATCGATAACAAGACGTTGGATAACATGGTGTTAGCGCCACTCCTATATGATGAGGTCCCTCTATCGGGGCAGATGATTCAAGATAAATTGATAGCGGTCTCGCAAATTAAAACCGTTTCCACTTTAGGCGAAATAATCGATGGGATTCTGAAGGCGAATATTGTTCTCTTGGCTGACGGAGAAAATAAAGCCCTTGTCGCGGATCTTAAAGGATTCGAGAAACGCTCGATCGAAGAACCGGCCGCCGAAATCTCCGTTCGTGGCCCAAGGGACGGATTTACGGAAACATTGCGTACCAATACCAGCTTAATACGCAGACGAATCCGTAGTCCAAAGCTGAAAATGGAATCCGTTACGATTGGCGAAGTTTCTCAGACCGATGTCGTTATTGCGTATATTGACGGGATTGTCTCGAATACGATTCTGAAGGAAGTCCGCAATAGAATCGACCGGATAGTGATGGACGGGATACTGGAATCAGGCTTTATCGAAGAATTTATTGAAGATGCGCCTTGGTCTCCGTTCCCGCAAATTCAAAATACCGAGCGGCCCGATATCGTATGCGCAAGCTTGCTCGAAGGGAAAGTCGCAGTCCTTGTCGATAACACCCCATTCGTGCTCATCGCTCCGATGACGTTTTGGACGGGTTTGCAGGCAGTAGAAGATTATTACGAACGTTCCATTTACACGACATTCATTCGATTCGTCCGGTACTCCTTATTTAATATCGCACTGCTGCTTCCTTCCCTGTACGTGGCGCTCTCAACCTTTCATCAACAGCTTATCCCTACGAATCTGCTTGTCAGCATCGCTAATTCGAGGGAAGGCGTCCCGTTTCCCACGTTTGTCGAGGCGTTGTTAATGGAGTTCATGTTCGAGGGGCTCCGCGAGGCCGGTATTCGCATGCCTAAAGCCGTAGGCTCGGCCGTCAGCATTGTAGGAGCGCTTGTCATTGGGCAAGCTGCCGTACAAGCAGGCATCGTGTCCGCTCCTGTGGTCATCGTTGTTGCCACAACCGGGATCGCATCGTTTGCCATCCCTCGGTATAACTTCGGAACCGCTTATCGTCTTCTTCGTTTCCCCATGTTGATATTGGCAGGCATGCTGGGCTTATACGGGATTATTAGCGGGTTATTCCTTTTGATGATCCATCTTCTTGGCCTGCGGTCGTTTGGAGTTCCGTATTTGAGTCCGGTCGTTCCGAGCGTACCTCAAAGCCTCAAGGATGTATTTATACGTGCGCCGAGATGGAGTATGACCCGTCGTACGGCCTTTACATCCGGTGCCAATAAAACCCGGATCCCGACAGGTCAGCAACCAAGTTCAAAGCGAGGAAATGCAGACGAATGAATAAGTTACATAAGACCAGCTTGTTTTTTCTGTTTCTCTCTCTAACATTAGTATCTGGCTGTTGGGATAATTCCGAAGTCAATGAGATTGCGGTTGAGCTTGGGTGGGGGATCGACAAAGCTCCGAATAAGGGAGTCAAGATCAGTGCCCAGGCAATCATTCCTGCCGGAATAGGCGGTGGGCAGAACGGTAAAAACGGAGGAGGCAAGGACAAGCCGTTTTTTGTCGTCTCGGGCGAAGGCATGAATACGCTGGACGCGGTACAGCAGATGCAGACTAAGCTTTCCAGGTTAGTGTTTCGCGGACATAGGCGTGTCATTGTGATCGGGGAATCCATGGCTAGACAGGGAGTTAAGGATGTATTCGATACTTACACGCGGGATCCGAACCTTAAGCTGAGAACCGATATATTTATTGTCATGGGAGGCATCGCAAACGAATTTTTGAAAACCTCGTACCCATTGGAAAACATTGCCGCGCTTGGGGTTTTAGGAGAATACGATCAAATAGGAACACCCGTCGAATTGGGGTTGCTGAACTTTTTGCATGCTGCAACAAGCGAAGGAGCTTCTCCAGCGGTGCCGGCGGTCGCCATTGGCATGGATTCTAAAACAGAGAACCGACCCAATCGGAATACGTCGTCCAATCCGGAAGGATTCCGAATTATAGGAACGGCGGTTTTTAATAAAGATTTGAAAATGGTTGGTTTTTTGAATATGGAGGAAGGCCGGGCAATGCGATGGGTAACCGGAGATCTAAACAAGCTGACGGTTCCTGCAACACTACCTGATGAAGAAGGTAATGTCAGTATGGTTCTCTTTAAACTGCATAGCAACATTCAGCCGACAGTCGAGAACGGCAAGCTGAAATTTCTTGTTACCTTAACAGCGAATGGAGTAATCCGTGAAAATAACACCAGGCTGGACCTGACACGGACTACTAATATTAGCCTGGTTCAGAACGTATTGGACAAACATATTGAAGAAACCGTATCACGAACGATTTCCAAAGTTCAGGAAGAGTATGGAACAGATATATTTGGATTCAGCGATACGATCAAAAGAAAGAATCTGGCATTATGGAGATCGTTGAAGAATGACTGGGAAAAAGAGTTCCGGGAAGCCGAGGTTTCTGTAAAAGCGAACATTACGGTTAGACGGATAGGGGTAACGGGACCCGCATTGCAATTAAAACCAGACGAGGTAATAAAATGAAGAGATTCATTTCGCCAATTGCCGACGCAACCAAGTAACAAGGAGAAGAATCGTTGGCAAGATTAAGTATAAAGGCACCCACACATAAGGCACCAAAATTTCAAAGTGATGTCGGTAAATGTGCTCGGCTATGTTTTTGGACATCGTCATTCCAAGTATGAGCGCAGCGGCGCAGGACGGGATGACAAGCGCGCGGTAGCTCTTCATATTCGTTAATTGTTGAATCCCTCTCACCGCTGCGAACATTTCAATAACGCCCTTTAACAGGGCCGTCATTAATAAATAAAGCACGCCAAACATTTGCAGGTTTTCAATGAATTTGCCGATGCTTATTAAACTAAGCAGAGTGTAAAGAGGGTACAGGAAACCTGAGAACATATCTCCAAAAACGAGTACAGCCATCAAATCGAAGATGGTTACCATGATTCCCGACATTATTGTGGTGAGAATCGTAATTTTCATGACTTTATTAGGCTCTTTGGTCTCCGTCCAGAACATCGCAAGGATAATGGATTCTCCATACGATTGAGTGATGCCCGGCGGGTAAACGGTTTTCCAGACGGGGCCCCAACCGTTTTCTAAAACAGGGAGCAAGTTATGGTAATGCATCACGTTTGAGCTGATTAGAAGAATGACTTCAATCGAAAACAAGAGCAGCACGATGGGGAGAAACATTTCCCCCAGCCGGGATACTCGCGTTATTCCGCCATATACGCAATAGGCAATAATAAAGACAAACACCCCACAGATGATGATAAGCGGCGTGTTAAATAATAAGGTTGTTGAAACCATGTCCCTGATATCTGCAGTAATCCGTCCAGCGATATATATAAACAAAAGGGGGTATAAAAATGCAATCGGAGTTCCGATCCAACGCCCAAATTGCGCAGGAAACCATTGAACTAGGGTCAGCCCCGGATTCAATCGCATGAGGACCGTGTAGACTAGAACCACAAATACGCCCAGGAAGCTGGATAGCAATACGCCAATCCATGCATCCTTGCCAGCCTGACCGCCAAAGCCGAAAATAATCGTAGTGCCTATTTGAAAAATGAAGGTGATTGCGAACAACTGATACCCTGTAATTTTATTCATCGTAACCTCGTCATTTAATGGGATGAAATTTTGAACATTCCTTTATTTTTCCAAATTCATCCTTTCTTATTCCGTCCGGGGATCCAATGGAATGGTTTCAATTGCTGCTTAGGGCTGTAGTCTGCGTTTGCCCGGGGTGGTATAATAAAGCAATTATTGAGACTTTTCCCATCCCTTAAGTTAGGCAAGGGCGAAAGGTGGTTGCGATGAAAAGAAGCCGTATGAATCTGCTGATCCAGCATCTCGTCTCCTACTTCCTGGTGCTGCTGTTTCCGCTGCTGATTATTTTGGTCTACTATTATCCGCATTCGACGGCGGTCGTCAAACAGAAGGAGATGGACTGGAATACGCATCTTACGGAGCAGGTAAGAACTTCGATGGATACATTTACCCGTTACGTATACAATCTGCCGTTCGAGCTGCTCAAGAACCGGGAGATCAAATTGTACAACGCCGAAGACATTGATTATCAGCGCGTGCAAATTGCAAACGAAATGCGGAAATATAATGCCACGGACGGCTTTGTCGACAACACCCTCCTTTATATACAAAGTATGGGTTATTTATTCGCCAAAACAGGAAGCGCTTACAATGTGGGCGATTTCGGCAAACCGGGCATCGGTTATTACTATAAAGACTGGCCTGACATGTTTAATGAACTGAACCAATTGAAGGGGACGTTAGTAAGGCCGGTAGAAGATGTCATTATTCCTGGCAGCAATCATGTCCGCATGCTTACCTTTGCCCTTCCGCTTCCGATTGGCGGCTACGAGACCCCGGGAGCGGTGCTTATCATGGTCCGCGAAGATACGATTATCCGGATGCTGAACTCCATGTCGGAGATGTACAGCGGAGATTTCTTTATTTTGGATGGAGAAGGCCGTCCTCTGCTCACTTCCAACAAAGGATCGTACATACCTACAAATGAAGTGCAGAGCTTCCTGACCGGTCTTGATAAAAGCGGCAAGGGAGCGGGCTTTTACGAGAAAGGCGGCAGCTCTTATATTATTTCGCATACCGTTTCCGACAAGAACGGGTGGCAGTATGTAAGCGTCTTGCCTGTAACGGAGATGCTGCAGGGCATTCAGACGATTCAGCGCAATACGGTTCTTCTGATTGGCATGATGCTGCTGCTCGAAATTCTCGTTATCTATGTGGCGATCCGACGGAACTATCAGCCGATCAAGCGAATAGTGGATTTTGCCTCCAATCTGTTCGAGCCTGGCGGAAGGAAGCCCATGAATGAATTCGAGATGATCCGCTTTGCGCTTGGCGAACTGGTATCGGTCAACAGCTCCCTTGATGCCAGAGTGAAGCAGACCATGCCGGTGCTTCGAGATCATCTGCTTCTGGAGCTAGTAAGCGGGAAAGCAGGCAATGACGAAGCTTTTATGCGGCAGGCGGCCGCATACGGCATTGCATTCCCGCATGAAGCGGTTGCCGTAGCCGTCCTGTCGATCGAATCCCCGAAGAGCGATGAAGGAACGGAGTGCCGGGCAGCGGAGTACTTAAGGGCATTGGAAGCTGCGCAGCCAATCGGAGGTACCGGGTATTTTCTAAAAAGCATTTATAGTCACGAAATGATATACGTTTGCTCCTATGAGGCAGGCTTTGCGATGAAACAGTTTCTGGCGGATACCGGGAAGGAGCTGGAAGAGCAGACGGGAGCGAAGGTCTATATCGGCATAGGAACTTCAAGCAAGCCTGACCGGGCAGAAGCGATCCATATTGCCTACCTGCAGGCGGTACGGGCAACGGAGCATCTTCAGCTGCGCGGTGGCAGTCCGGTTATCGTCTTCGATGAGCTGGAAGCGCCCAAATCCGGCTCCGTATCCTATTACGCGGAGCTGCTTCAATCGCTGGAGCTGGCCATTCTGAAAAATGACACCGGAGCTGTTCGCTCTATTACGGACCGTATTGTCTCTCAAATGAGCAGCGCGGGAATGCCGCCGCATATGGTCCGAAGCGTTTATATTAACACGGTCAGCGCTTTGCTTAACGGGCTGCAGCGATTTAGCCCGGAGGACGATGTCCTGCTCCGGCTTACGGATACGGCTTACCAGTTCCGGTATACCGTCGATCAGATGGCCGATATTATCCGGGATAGCTGCGAGCGGTTATGCCTCATGATCCAGAACACCTTGCCGCCTGTCCGAAATGCATCCCAGGATGAGGTTACTCGCTTTATCGAGCAAAGGGGATTACACCCTGACTTTTCCCTTCAACTGATTGCGGACCATTTTGCGATGTCTCCGTCTAACTTCAGCCATCATTTCAAGAAAACGATGGGTCAGAATTTTAAAGAATACATCGATTTATTCCGCATTCAAACCTCTATTCAGCTTCTAAGGACAACGAACCAGACATTGGACGGCGTTGCCCAGCAGACGGGCTTCTCGAACACATCAAGCTTTATCCGCTGCTTCAAAAAAATCGTAGGCACGACACCCGGTCAATACCGGGAGACGCATAAGCTCATTTCCTAAAATGCTGCACATCTATCGCGGGCTAGCCTGCCGAATCGTTCGGCAGGCTTTGTTGTTGCCCTGGAACTAAAAAGCCTCTTTTTTACCCGCGGATCAGCCTTCCGAGTATGGCAAGCGGCATTTTTTGAACATCCACAATAATTGAAAGGGCAGAAATTGAAGCGTTTTCAACAACCTGAAGTTAAACGCTTTCAAAAAATGCCAACCTTTCGAAAACTGTCCGTATACGGCATATCGCCATACCGATTAGTGTGGATGTACCGGGCGACGATGCCTCGGTGCAGCGTATCGGCTTCCGATGCGGCTGCCATCTAAATTGAATCGAGGGGGCAATTACATGCGGAAAAAAGTAGTCGGCATGATTACCGTCATGCTTGCTGCAACAACCATTATGTCAGCATGCAGCAGCAATTCGAATTCGGGCGGGAACAATGGCGGAAGCAATGCGGGCAGCAATCCTACGGCAGACAGCTTCGCCGGCAGCGGCGGCAATAGCGGCAAGAAGGTAAAGCTTACGGCGATTATGACCAAGCATGCTCTGACGAAACCGCTTAAGGATATGGAATGGCTGCAGCAGGTGGAGGATAAGGCAGGCGTTGAGATTGACTGGCAGGAAATTACGGCCGACTGGGATCAGAAGAAAGGGACGTTGCTGGCAAGCGGAGATGTTCCGGATCTCTTTATTGGTCCTAATGTCATTACGGATGCGGATATGGCGCAATTCCAAGGACTGTTCCAGGATTTGTCGGGCATGCTGGATCAGCTGCCTAACGTTCAGGCGATGTTCGATGCGAAGCCGGAGACGAAGAAAATCGCCGAGCAGCAGGATGGCAAAATTTACGGCCTTCCGAAATATCAGCGGTACTGGCCTTCCACGGCTACCCGCCAATACATTAACCAGCAATGGCTGGATAACCTGGGCCTCCAAATGCCAACAACCTGGGATGAGCTGTACGATGTGCTCGTAGCATTCAAAGAGAAGGACGCGAACGGCAACGGAGATCCAAACGACGAGATCCCAATGGACTGGCCGGGCGGAATCGGCGGCTATTTCAACCCGGCTTATATGCTTGGCGGAGAAGGCATAACGCTGACGGACGGCAGCCCGCAAGGGTATTTCGTCGAGGACGGCGCCGTGAAGAACTATTTGGTCGATGATCGATACAAACAGCTGGTTGTTTTCTTGAACAAGCTTTATAAAGCCGGTCTGATCAACCCGGAAGTATTCACGCACGATTACACGAAATACCAGTCCGTTGCCCGGGGCGAAGGGGATACGGCGAAGGTTGGCTTTACGATGGGCTGGGTTGCGTCAGACCGCTTCGGCGAGCAGCTTGCGCCGCAGTACACCTCGATGTCGCCGCTTAAGGCAACGTCTGACAGCAATGTATCGTGGAGCTATGACTACAATTCCTTGAACTACGGAGTTAATCAGCTAGTCGTATCGGCCAAATCGAAAAACAAAGACGCGGTCATGCGGTTTATTAACGAGCTGTACGCGCCGGATATGGGCATGCAGGTTCTGTTCGGATCCCTTGGACCAAACATTAAGGATAACGGCGACGGAAGCTACAGCGTGCTGCCGCCGGCCGATTCCAAGATGGACCCCGGCACTTGGAAATGGACGTCCACGATGGCGGATAACGGAGCATTCTATATTCCGGATTCGCTTCAGCTGACGCTAGGCAAGGATATGCAGGAGGTTCTGGAGCAATCGAAGCCGATTGACGCGATTCAAATCGACGTGGACAACGATGTGTTCCCTACCTTTCTTAAATATTCGAGCGCCGATAACAGCACAATGGGCCTGAACAACACCAATGTCATGAACCTGGCCAACACGAATTTCGCGAAATGGGTAACAAAAGGCGGCGTTGAAGAGGAATGGGACAGCTATGTGAAGGAAAGCGAAAAAGCAGGTTTGAAGCAAAATCTTGAAATTATGCAGAAATACTACGACGAATATAAGAAGCAATAACTAGCTGCGGAAGCCGGCATGCGGCGCTTGATGCGGTATGCCGGCTTCCGGCTGGCAAAGGAGGTTATCGCCGATGCGATTATTAGGAGGAGGACTACGGGCATTAAGACGGGATTACCAGCTATGGATTATGATTGCGCCCGCGATTGCCGTTGTCCTGATCTTTAACTATATACCGATGTACGGCATTCAGCTTGCTTTCAAGGATTTCGATTTTACGAAAGGCTTGACCGGCGGCGCGTGGAGGGGCATCGATTATTTCAAGCAGTTTATGGACAGCTATCTGTTCACCGATCTGATGCGCAACACGTTCCTCATCAGCTTGGCGACCATTATCGTCGGGTTTCCGGCGCCTATTATTCTAGCATTGATTCTGAACCAGATCCGTCGCAAGCGATTTAAAAATGTGATGCAGACGACGGTTTATCTGCCGCATTTTATATCGATTATCGTTCTTGTCGGCATGATGAACGTGCTGATGTCGCCGGAGACCGGCGTTGTTGGCCATCTGATGAAGGGGCTGGGGCTTGGCCACATCAATCTGATTGCCTCGACCAATACCTTTATTCCCGTCTATGTCCTGTCGGATATTTGGCAGCATTGCGGCTGGAACAGCATTATTTATTTGGCGGCTTTGTCTACCGTTGATCCGCAGCTCTATGATTCCGCCAAGATGGACGGAGCGAGCAGAATGAAGATGATCCGGTATGTCGATCTTCCGGCGCTTGTTCCTACGATTATTATTTTGTTCATTCTTAGCATGGGCAATATCTTAAGCACGGGCTTCGAGAAGATCTTCCTGATGCAAAACGCTCTGAACCTGCCGGTCTCGGAGGTTATCGCCACCTATGTCTACAAAATCGGCATTGTGTCCAATCAGTTCAGCTATGCTTCCGCGATCGGTTTGTTTAATACGCTGATCAACTTTGTATTCCTGTTTACGATGAATGCCGCTTCCAAAAAAATGTCCAATACAAGCCTGTATTGATTCGGAAAGGAAGGAGGGAGGCCATATGGCGCTCAAGGGCTTGAAAGGGAGTGAACTCGCCTTTCATATCGCGCTTTATGCGTTATGCGCGGTCATTTTTGTCATTATCTTATATCCGCTTTATTTCATCGTGATTGCTTCGTTTAGCGATTCAACGCTTGTGTCGACGGGGAAGGTGCTGTTTTTCCCGAAGGGCACTAGTCTATTTGGATATAAGGAGATATTCCAGGACAGCCGGGTATGGACCGGGTACCGGAATACGTTGTTCTACACCTTGTTCGGAACGCTGGTCAACATGCTGTTTACGATGCCGGCCGCATACGTGCTGTCGCGGAAGGAATTTAAAGCGAGACGTCCGATTATGTTTCTCTTCGTCGTCACGATGTTTTTTAACGGCGGTCTGATTCCGACTTACCTGCTGATGAAGGATCTTCATATTACGAATACGTTCTGGGTGTTTATTCTGCCGTTTTGCGTGAATATCTTCTATTTGATTATAGCCCGTACGTTCTTCGAGACCGCGCTGCCGGCGGAGCTTTACGAGGCGGCCGTGATGGACGGCTGCTCGCATTTCATGTATTTCGCCAAGGTTGCTCTGCCGCTCTCCAAAGCTCTGATTTCGGTGATCGGGTTATATTACCTGGTCGGACACTGGAATGATTTCTTTACCGGTCTGATTTATATCCGCGATAACAATCTGCAGCCGCTGCAAATCGTGCTAAGGGATATTTTGCTGTCCAACCAGGTATTCCAGAACGGAGCGGGTACGGGCGGCGGCGCTGCATCGGGCGGTTATGCCCAGCGTTATGCCGACCAGATCAAATACGGCGTTATTATCGTATCGTCCCTGCCGATTCTGATGCTGTACCCGTTCCTGCAAAAATATTTCGAGAAAGGGGTTATGATCGGTTCCGTAAAAGGATGATTCCATGCAGGTGTTTGAAGGGGCAATAAATCAGGCTCAAGCAGCGGAATTGGCGAATCAATAAAACAATGGCAAACGGGACGATGCGGGCTTGACTCCGTGGCGTCCCGTTTGCGTTATTTCCCTTAATCGACCGCCATCCAGGTAAAATTGTCCATTAAATGGCGATTTGTACCCCCGAAATCGGGAATAAGGTACGCTCAACGACCAAGATGTACCTACCTTGCCGGACGGGGGACCGCTACAATCGGTTGTACGGTAAGCGTTTTCATATACAGGGACCGCATTGGAGATTACCTCTACATAACATGCGGGCGGCGCTGCCGAATAACTTGGGTAAAGGGGATGCAAAGATTGAGCGTTAAAGCAAAACGCCGGAACAGGGCGTGGATGGGGATACTGCTGGTGGTCGCCGTCCTGGCGCAAATCGGCTTCATTCCGCCGCGGACGAACGTCGCGGAGGCGGCCGACAACGGCTTGGCACAGAAGCCTTACATGGGCTGGAGCAGCTACAGCATGCAGGTGTACGACGGTCCGTCGGGCAACTGGATTTCGGAAGATAAAATTAAGCTGATGTCCGATACGATGCATGAAAAGCTGCAGTCGCATGGCTATGAATACATTAATATCGACGCGGGCTGGAACGGCAGCATGGACGAATACGGACGGCCTGTTCCGAGCACGGAGAAATATCCGAACGGCTTCGAGAATCTTATCGATTACGTGCATGCCAACGGGCAGAAGGTTGGCATCTATATGATTCCCGGCATTTCGCCGGATGCGGTTGAACGCGACCTGCCGATCTACGGAGCTCCGGGCTGCACAATCGGCGACATCGCCGTGAAACCTTATAAATACGGCGATTATTGGAATCTCGGCTACAAGATCGATTTCAGTAATCCGTGCGCGCAAAAATGGGTCGACTCCGTTGCCGATCTGATTGCGTCGTGGGGCGTCGACTTCGTCAAGTTCGACAGCGTGACGCCTGGCTCCGGCCATAACGACGAGAGCATCGATGCGCGCGGCGACGTTAAAGCGTGGTCCGAGGCGTTAAGCAAGCACGGCATCTGGCTGGAACTGAGCTGGGCGCTTGATCATAACTACGTGGATTATTGGAAGAAATATGCCAACGGCTGGCGTATCGATTGGGACGTTGAGGCGTACGATCCGAATATCGGCATGACGCAATGGGCCAACATTGCGAGGCTGTTCCCTGGCGCGGCGCTGTGGTGGCGCGACGCCGGACCCGGCGGCTGGAACGACTTCGATTCCCTGAACGTCGGCAACGGCGAAACGTCGGGCTTGACGAAGGACGAACGGCAGACGGCCGCTACGCTGTGGGCCGCTTCGGCAGCGCAATTTTATACCGGGGACGATTTAACCAATCTGGATGATTACGGCTTATCCCTTTATACGAACGATGAGGTAATCGCCGTCAACCAAGCGGGTCATCCGATTCACCCGGTATCGATGGATACCGATCAGCAAGCCTGGTACGCCAATAACGGTGACGGCACGTATACGGTGGCGTTGTTTAATCTGGGCAGCAAAGGCGCGCGGGTTGGCGTAAAATGGAGCGATATCGGCCTTAGCGGCACCGGTTCGATCCGCGACCTGTGGAGCCATAAGGAAATGGGCAGCTCGGCAACCGGCATTGATCCTTTATTCCTCGAGCCGCACGCATCGCGCCTGTTTAAGGTGACGGTGCAAAACGGGACATCGATCGTTAACGATGACGACACCGGCATGAAATATACGGGAGAATGGACGCGCAACGGCGGCAACGAGCTTGTGCGCGACGCACAGGACTTGTCCGTTGTCGTCACGGATTCGTCGGGCTCGGGCAGCGGCACTTCCGTGGACACGGGCGCCGGCACCGGCGGCGATTCCGGCTCTGCCGACGGTTCGTCGGGCTCGGAAGAGGCTGCGGCTTCCTCCTATACGGTTACGATCAACGATGATGATCCGTCGATTGCTTACGCCAACAAATGGGGTCACAGCACCGGGCGGTCCTTCGGCGATTACATGGGCGACGTGCATTACGGCGAGCCGGACGGTTCGGAGCCGGAATTAACGTACACGTTCGAGGGTACGGGGATTGAGCTGCTATCGGAGCAAAGCACCAGCAGCGGCAAGATTGATATCTATATCGACGGAAATTTCCATTCGACGGTTGATTCCTACGGCAACGACCAGGTTGGACAGCATTCCGTATTCAGCGTGGCGGATTTGCCGCAAGGCACGCATACGCTGAGGGCAGTCCGGAATGCCGGCGGCCAATATTACTTCCTTTTCGACGCGTTTAAAGTCACCGCGGATACGCTGCTCGGCAGCCCTTCGGCGACAAGCTTCAATAAGGACGCGCCGGCTGATATTACGATTCCGCTGAATCTCGGCGCAAGCTCCTTCACCGGCATCAGCAACGGCACCGCATCCCTGCAGTCGGGTACAGACTATACGGTATCAAGCGGCGTCGTGACAATCAAATCGTCTTATCTGGCGCAGCAGGCATCCGGTCAATCCGCGGCTCTCAGCTTCAAATTCGCGGGAGGAGCCGCACAGACGTTGTCGGTAGCCGTTAGCGGAACTTCTATTAGCCCGGTATCGGCTTCGTTCGATAAACGCCCGGCAGCTCAGGCAGACCTTGCGGTTACGCTGACGCTAGGCGACTCTAACGAGCTGACCGGAGTTAAGAACGGCGCAAATGCTTTGACAGCAGGAACGGATTATACGGTTGACGGAAATGTTGTCCGTATCGCCAAATCCTATTTGGCATCGCTGCCGCTTGGGGACGCAAGCTTGTCGTTCGAATTCTCGGGCAGCAGCCCAAGAACGTTTTCGCTTACCGTTCTTAATTCGGCTTCGCCCGGCCGTTATGTCTTCGTAAACAACGACGACCCGGGCATCCGTTATACGGGCAGCTGGAACCGCAGCAGCGGCCGCGGTCTCGGCGACTACAAGGATGACGTGCAGTGGACGGAAAATAACGATTCCTTCTTCACGTATACGTTCCAAGGTACGGGGATCGACTACATTACCGAGGTTGACGAGGGTCAAGGCAACGTCGAAATCTACATCGATGGTGTCAGCCAAGGCAATGTAAGCACGTACGAAGCGGGTGCTCACAACGCTCCGCAGCGGACCGTGTATACGGTTCGCGGCTTGACAAACGGCTTCCATACCATTAAAGCCGTGAAGAAATCAGGAAAGTTCATGCTGCTCGACGCGCTGCGCGTACAGCTGCCGGACCTGATCGATGTCTCCTCGACGGACTTCGCGAAGAACGCGCCGGCTGACGTCAGCGTTAATCTGCTGGCAAGTCCGGACAGCCTGAGTGGCATCTATAACGGGGGAGCGGCGCTTGTTCGCGGCACTGATTACACGATTGATGATCATGTGTTGACCATCAAGCTACAGTACTTGGCCGCTCAGCCGGTCGGAACAACGAAGCTGACGCTCCGCTTCCGGGGCGATTACGGCGACGACGCGCATGCGTCCGCGGCGGAAGGAGCAGCCTTCTCCTATACGTTTAAAGGCACCGGCATCGAGCTGCTGTCGCCGGTTGGACCAAAGCAAGGCGAGATGGAAGTCTATATAGACGGCGAGCTGAAGAAGACGGTTAACGCTTATGCGGACAGCCGCGACTCGCAAGTAAGCCTGTACAGCGTCTCGGGCTTGACCGCGGGTTCGCATACGATCCGCGTCGTCAACAAGTCCGGTGAGCTGATGCTTGCCGACGCCTTGCGGTTTACCGCTGCGGAAGCAAGCGTGCCGCCGGTATCCGGAGGCGGAGGCAATGCAACTCCGCCAGTTGAACCTGCAGCGCCAAAAGTTATTCGCACGACGCAGCCGGACGGCACGGTGCGCGATGAGCTGACGCTGGCTGCCACGGAGGCAAAGGCACTGATTGACGCGCGCAAGGCATCGGGAGCAAGCGCCTTGAAGCTGGTGGTGCCGGATTCGAAGGGCCAAGCGGCAGAGACAGCCGTGAAGCTGGATGCGGAAGCGGTCAAACAGCTTGCAGCCAGCGGACTTGATCTGGACATTGACGTGTCCGGCGCGAAGATCCATGTGCCGAACGCCGTATTGAAAAACGTGAACACGGAGGTACACTTCGTCATTTCGCCTGTTAACGAGAAGAAGGCGCAGCTCGAACGCCGCGCCAATCTGTCCACGGTTGTTTCCGCAGCCGTCAAGGACAGCAAGATAACGCTGATCGGCATTCCGGCTGATATTGACACAAACCTGCCGGAAGGAGAGACAACGCTTGTGCTGCCGCTTCCAGCCGGAGATTGGAGCTCCGAAGCGCTTTCGCATATTGGCGTCTTCATCGAGCATAGCGATGGTACGGTAGAATACAAGCAAGGCACTGTTGTTGATGTTGAAGGCGGCAAGGGCATTCAATTCAAGAACTCGAAATTCAGCACATTCGCGCTTGTGAAGCTGGGCGAAGCTTCGGGATCGGCTTCGGCCGCATACATGAATGGCTTTGATGGCAATCTGTTTAAGCCGGAGAAGGCGATTACCCGCGCGGAGATGGCGACCATTCTGTCGCGTATTGCGCAGGACGCCACGGTAGGAGAAGATAGCCGCGCTTATAGCGACGTCAAGCAAGGGTACTGGGCAGCGGATGCAATCCGCAAAGCTACGGCAGCCGGTTTGATGAACGGTTATACCGACGGTACGTTCCGTCCGGAGAAGGCGATTACGCGTGCCGAGATGGCACAGCTTGCCGTGCGTCTGGCCGGCGGCGGCTCCAAATTAGGTGCAGGCTTCGCGGATACGACAGGTCACTGGGCGGAGCAAGCGGTGAAAGCAGCCGAAGGAGCCGGTTACATCAAGGGTTACGCCGACGGCATGTTCCGTCCGGATCGCACGCTGTCTCGAGCCGAAGCCGTTGTTGTAATTAACCGTTCGCTCGGCATTACCCCATCCGGCAGCGGAGCTTCTTCCTGGAAGGACGTTCCGGCAAGCTATTGGGCATACGGCGACATTGAAGCGGCATCCATTCAAAAATAAATCATAAAAGCAGAAGAAGAAGAAGCATCGCTTTCCGTTTTCCGGAAGGCGATGCTTCTTTTGCATATGAACTGGAGCAACCAAACAAGGTTTGCTAAGAGGCGCCGAATTGACATACAAATGTTCATTTTAGATTACCTTGGATTCCATCCATTAAAATTGCCGGTTTGGATGCCGTTTCCTCGCCTACGTTGGAGTTTCTCCAGTAAAATTCACCTAAAATCATCAAAAAGATTAGATGGGAGCCCCTACGTTGGATGAAATCCAACATAGGGGCTAAAAGCATAGGGGAAGAGGCTGTAGATTGGATAAAATCCAACCTAGGATGTGAACAGAAGCTTAAAGGGAGCTGCCTCATGATACAGCTTATTTCCCATAGGCTCACCTCACCTCAACTCGACAGGAATAACATGCAGTTTCACTATAGGCGCACGAAAAGGGGAGAACAATCGTACAATTTTGCCCGGTTTGACGGGACCTTCTACTATTTTGCCGGGTTTGCATTATCTTGATTTGCGCGTGCGGCAAGGCTTTTAAAGGGCTTTCTCAAAAATGTCCGATTGGCGGAAAGGCAAGGAAGGTTTAATAATGAGGTCATGCGATGCAACCCATACTTGGAGGTGACCTCAAATGAAGCAGGCGGCTGCTCCCGGCCAAGCAGAACGGATGCAGGCGACAACCATTCGTACAAGAACACGACCTAACGTGCTGGCGAGACTCAAGAAAGACAAGTGGCTGTACTTGCTTTTAACTCCAGGCCTGTTATATTTCATTATTTTCAAATACGTACCCATGTGGGGCGTGCTGCTGGCGTTCAAAAACTATCAACCCTTCCTTGGCTTCTGGAAGAGCGATTGGGTGGGACTAGAGCATTTCCGGGTGTTCTTCACGAATCCCGAATTTTTCATGCTTCTGCGAAACACTTTAATACTTTCCTTGTACAATTTGGTGTTTTACTTCCCGGCGCCTATTATATTAGCTCTTCTATTAAACGAGCTGAGGCTGGCGTTTTTCAAAAGAATCGTACAAACTCTGATCTACATCCCGCATTTTATATCGCTTGTTATCGTAGCCAGCTTGACGTATGTCTTTCTGACGACCGAAGGCGGCGTGATTAACGAGTTTCTATTCAAGTATACGGGTGCCAAAATCGATTTTCTCGCCAGCCCGGACTGGTTCAGGCCAATGATTATTATGCAGACCATCTGGAAGGAAACCGGATTCGGCACGATTATTTTTCTGGCAGCGCTTGCGGGGGTAGATGTCGAGCAATACGAAGCGGCAATTACGGACGGGGCGAACCGGTGGAGGCAGCTGTGGCATATTACGCTTCCTTCGATCCGCAGCACGATTATTATTTTGCTGATTCTGAGGATGGGGGACGTGCTTGACAACGGCTTCGAGCAGATCTTCCTGATGCTGAACCCGCTGAATAGGGAGTCTGCCGAAGTGTTCGACACCTATGTCTATATGATGGGGATCACGCAAGGGGCGTTCAGCTATAGTACGGCCGTTGGTTTGTTCAAAGCGGTTATTGGGGTCACGCTTGTGCTTGGAGCGAACTGGCTGGCCAAACGTTTTGGACAATCCGGCATCTATTAAAAGGCTGGAAGGAAGGAGGGATTAGCCGTGGCAAAACAATACAGAAGCGCATCCGGGACCGCATTCGATATAACGAACGTGATCCTGCTAAGCGTCATCAGCCTGCTGGCCGTGCTGCCTTTTATCTACATCATAGCGGGATCCTTCGCATCGGATGCGGAATTAACGAAGAGAGCCGTGTTCCTCATCCCGAAGACGTTCACCACCGCGGCTTACCAGTTTATTTTTTCGACCGATACGATTCTGCAAAGCATTAAGGTGTCTCTCTATGTAACGGTAGTGGGCACGGCAGTGAATCTGTTCTTTACGGTGACGATGGCTTACGCCTTGTCCAAGCGTAATCTGATGGGGCGAAATACGGTGCTTAACCTGATCGTATTCTCGATGCTGTTCGGCGGAGGACTTATTCCGACCTATCTGGTTGTCCGCGATCTTCATCTGCTTGATTCTTTTTGGGCCTTGATGCTCCCGGGCGCGATCAGCGCTTTTAACTTGATTATCGTGAAAAACTTTTTCCAGGAGCTGCCCGCCGAGCTGGAGGAGGCCGCCAGGATTGACGGATGTACCGAGCTGGGACTGCTGTGGAAAATCGTCCTGCCGCTTTCGATGCCGGTGCTTGCGACCTTTACGCTTTTCTATGCGGTAGGGCATTGGAATAACTTCTATTCCGCCCTGCTGTACATCAACGATCCGCAGAAATGGCCGCTGCAGGTGATGCTCAGACAAATCGTGCTGCTCTCGCAGACGGCCGCCGGCGACATCAATTCCATGGATCCGAATTTTGTGGCACCGCCGGATCAATCGATCAAGATGGCCGTTATCGTTATTGGCACTATTCCGATTCTGCTCGTCTATCCGTTCCTTCAGAAGCATTTCGCTAAAGGGGTCTTGATCGGTTCGGTCAAGGGGTAATGCGGATTGCGATATAACAAAAAATGAAAATTAAAGGGAGGCATCAGTAAAGATGAACAAAAAGACGCAAAAATGGGTAGCAACGGCAGCTCTCGGAACATTGGCCATGACAGCGATTGCCGGCTGCAGCGGCAACAAAGAAGAAACGGCCAAGCCGGAACAATCGGCAAGCGCGACGGCAGCCGCCGCAGCCACAACCGAGGCGTCCGCCGAGAAGCCGCTG
Source organism: Paenibacillus glycanilyticus (assembly GCF_051200795.1). NCBI lineage: Bacteria > Bacillati > Bacillota > Bacilli > Caryophanales > Paenibacillaceae > Paenibacillus > Paenibacillus glycanilyticus. The sequence continues at coordinate 4,403,900 of NZ_CP195155.1, read as the reverse complement.
GACATCAGCATCATGCTGCCAATCTTCAAGACGAATTTTCCTAAAGACGACGGTCCCGTCGTCACGGAGATTGAGAAGAAGACGAATACGAACATTCATCTGGAATGGGTGCCTAACGCCTCCTACGGAGATAAATTCAACATCACGCTAGCTTCAACGAAGCTTCCCGAAATTATATATGTGCCAAGCTCGAAGGATCCAAGCTTCGTAAATGCAGTTCGTTCCGGAGCTTTCTGGGAGCTTGGCCCTTATTTGAAGGATTATCCGAATTTGAGCCAAGCGAACGAGGTCATCATGAACAACTCCTCCATCGACGGCAAGAACTATGGCATCTACCGCGGCCGCGCCCTTGGCCGCAACGGGATTGTCTACCGCAAGGATTGGCTGGAAGCGGTTGGCCTTCAGCAGCCGAAGACGATCGATGAATTCTATAACATGCTGAAAGCGTTTAAGGAGAAAGACCCGGACAAAAACGGCAAAGACGATACGTACGGCATGGTGCTGGTAAAATGGACCGGCGGCTGGGCAAGCGCCTTCGATACGATCAAGCTGTGGTTCGGCGCGCCAAACAAATGGGGGGTTGCAGACGGCAAGCTGGTGCCGGAGCATCAGACGCCAGAATATTTGGAAGCTCTTAAATTTATGAAAAAGCTGTACGACGAGAAGCTGATCAACCAGGACTTTGCGGTATTCGACTCCGCGAAATGGGTAGATCCGGTCGTTAACGGCCAGGCCGGCGTTATTGTTGACGTAACCGATACGGCCGGACGGATTGAAGATAAGATTCACGCGGCGCTTGCCAAGGAAAACAAAGATAATCCGGATGCCCAATACATGGACAATATGATTGGCGTAACGGGAGCGGACGGCAAGCTAAAAGCGCTGCCGACATCGGGCTTCGCAGGCCTGCTGGCGATTCCGAAAGGGACGGTCAAGACGGAGGAAGAGCTGAAGCGCGTGCTGAAGTTCCTGGATCAAATGAATGATGACGATCTGACGACATTGGCCGGGTACGGTATTGAAGGCAAGCATTATACGCTGGACGGAGAGTTTATCGTGCCTACCAAGGATGCTGCCCTGCTGGAATCCGAGGTGGAAGGCCTTAACCAGATGCTGCCGTTCATCCCGGCTGGCCGTGGGCGCGTCGTGCAGCAAACGCCGTTACGTCTGCAAACGACGGAAATTCAGAAGGAAGCCGAGCAATACATTGTTGCCAACCCGGCTGAGCCGTTTATCTCAGACGTCTACTCGCAAAAGGGCCAGCAGCTGGACAACATCATCAACGATGCGCGCATCAAGTTTATCGTCGGTCAAACCGATGAAGCGGGTCTGATTGCGGCCTTCGAGACATGGAAGAAATCCGGCGGCGACGATCTGGTGAAAGAAATGAACGAGCTGTACGCAGCCTCCGTGAAATAAATAAGCTGACCGTTAGCACCCATCAAAAATTCCTTCGGGAGGATGGGTGCTTTGGCATGACCGGAAAAAACTCTGAATTTCGTACAAAATAGTCTGATTTTCATGCTTCCCTTTTTTTGGAATCTATTATAAGGTCAACTTTATAACCGAAAGGAATGGGGGAATAGGATGCTCCATGGAAAGAAAATTTGGCGGAACCGCACGGATTCCGGCAAAGGACGCTTTTTTAGAAAAAGCTTAATTATGATTTTCATCGTTTCCGGCATTCCCGGACTTATTATCGGAGGACTTATCTATTGGATGGCCGGCGGCCGGGTAGAAAGCGAGCTGCTGCAGCTTCACTACCAGCAGATTGAACAACGTTCCGAGCAAATGGATGATCAGTTAAGCAACCTGGAGCTTCTGCTTTCCCACTGGGCATTCGACAACAAATTCGACTATAGCTTAAACGGACTTGATTTTGTCCGCGATTTCAAGAGAACCGACGATATAACAAAGACGCTGATCGCCATGCAGGGCTCGAACGCTTTGGTCAAGAAAGCCGAGCTGTTTGTTGGCGGGAAGAGCCAAGTATTGTTTAATCCTGAATATACGCCGCTGCAGGATCAGAAGGATTTAAGCCTATACAGCAAGCTGATACACGGTAAAAACCTGACCTATTGGACCCAGTGGGCGTTTGATTCCGAACATCCGGATCAGAAGGACCTGACGCTCGTGCACCATATTCCGGGCGGAAGTCCCAATCCGTTTGGCGTGCTGGTCTTCCGGTTTGACAGCGACAAGATTGCCAGTCTGCTTCAGACGATGACTCCGTATTACGAAGGCGAAGCGTTCCTGCAGCAGAAATCGGGAGACCTTTTTGTTTCCGCAAACGGAAGCGCTTCCAACGATTCGTTCGTGGAGGCGCTTCGCGAGAGAATCAATGGCATGAAGTCGGAGAAGGGCTCTTTTTTCTTCGACTGGAAGGGTTCGACCTACACCGTGTCTTACGGCAGCCTGTCGAGAATTTCGGATGAATGGCTGTACGTCTCGGCCTCTCCGATCAACAGCATCATTGCGCCGGTGATGTTTATCTCCAAGCTTGTTATTACGGTAAGTCTAATCGCCTTGCTGCTGGCGGCTTTGTTATCCTGGCTCGCTTCCCACCGGATCTATTCGCCGGTAAAACGGCTTGCGAACCTGCTTGGGGGTTATTCGGGCGGAGCCGCATGGACGGGCAAAGAGGATGAGTTTGCCCTTATCGAGCAGCAATATGAACATCTTCATAAGGAGCGGCTCGAGCTGAACTCGAAGCTGGCGGAGCAGCTTCCGCATGTGAAGGAAAGCTTCCTGCATCAGCTGCTGCAGGGTTATCTTTATGCGTATTCGGAGGAAGATTTGCTGCGCCGCATGGAAAAGTTCAAATGGGAGGTGCGCGGCCGTCATTTTGCCGTCTTGTTTATCCAGCTGAACGGAATCGCGAACATGGACGAAAAATTCCGCAGCGGAGACGAGGGGCTGATCACGTTTGCGGCCGTTAATATGATGAAGGAGCTGGCGTCCAAGCATTTCGAGCAAAGCGACACGCTTAACTTTCATGATTTAACGGCAGGAATTATGCTCTTTATTCCGGAAGGCGGCTCGTATAAGCAGGCGGTTGAAGCCTTCAGCGAGGAGCTGACGACTTCGGTGAACCGGATTCTGCGGATGAGGGTAACTCTGGCGGTCAGCCGCCAGACCGCCTATATCTCAGATCTGCCCAACGAGTTCGAGCGGGTCAAGCAGGCGGTCAGCTACCGCAATTGCGATAATGCCAACCAGATTATCGACATGGAGCAGGGCGTGTTAGGCGGCGAGGCTTGGGCCGAGCCGCAGTATCCTTTTACCTTGGAGCGGGAGCTTATCCAGGCACTCCGCACGGGCAAGGAAGAAGAGGCAAGCGAGCTGCTTAGCTCGTTTGTTGGAGCGTTATCCTGCGCCGGAGCCAAGGAAATCGACGTGCAGCAGGGGATGCTCCATCTGCTCGGAAATATTCAGCATGTCATCATGGTATCCGGCGTTAATCCGAACAGGCTGTTCCAGGGCGTTAATCTGTATGAGCAGCTGTCCCAAATCCGGGAGCCGAAGCGGATGCTTGGCTGGTTCAGGGATAAAGTGCTTGCTCCTTACCAGAAGGAGCTGACCTGCAGGGCGGGCTCCGAGGTTAAACGGCTGATCGAAGCGGCGATGATCTATATGCAGCAGCATTACAGGCAGGATATTTCGCTGGATAACTGCGCGGAGCATATCGGCACCAATCCGTTTTACCTGAGCAAATCGTTTAAAGTGGTGACCGGAAAAAACTTCATCGACTATCTGACCGAGCTTAGAATCGAGAAAGCTAAGGAGCTGCTGCGGGAATCGGAGCTAAAAATCAATGACGTAGCCGAGCAGGTCGGTTACCAGCACAGCTACTTCAACCGGATTTTCAAGAAGCTGGAGGGCATGACGCCAACCAGCTACAGAGAGCAAAGCCAGCACCTGTAAGCAAGATCGTGCAAACGTTGCAATAATGTGCAAACCGTCTTTTGGCCCTTCCGCAATATTGTCTCATTGAGCGTTAATCCGCCAGCTTCTACAATGTGGCCAAACGACAAAGGAGATGAGTGCAAATGGCGGCTAAAATTCAGTTGCACAGCTTATCGTCAAATCAGAGTATAATGCCGGTCGGGATGACGTGGGGAATTCCGTGGAAGGAAGGCGAGCTTGGGCGGGACGAGGCTTTGAGCCTTACAACCAGCTTGGGCGTGCCCGTGCCGATGCAGCACTGGGCGACCGCCTATTGGCCGGACGGCAGCGTAAAATGGTCCGCTCACGCAGCGGTAAGCGCTGACAGCGGTCCGGAAGCTTACAGCTTGACGAAAGGGGAAGCAGCAGCTGCCCCTTTAACGGTTAAAGTGACGGAGACGGATGATGAGGTTCGACTGGATACCGGTGTCATCGTCTGTACGCTTGGCAAGCAGGGCAGCAGCTGGCTGCGCGGGATTGCCCGGAATGGAGTAGAGCTATGCAGCGGCGGAGAGCTTGTTTGCATAAGGGAGAGCGCAAGCGAAGTATCCGGCGTCCGGACGTTCCGGCAGGAACCGTTTGAAAGCCGGGTACACCGGTTAACTATTGAGCAGGAGGGTCCCGTGCGCGCGGTTGTAAAAATCGACGGCAGGCACCGCGCAGCCGCCGGTTCGCGGGAATGGCTTCCTTTTTCCATGAGACTCTACCTGTATGCGGGTCTTGAGACGATCCGGATTGTGCATACGTTTTTTTACGACGGCAACCCGAACGAGGATTTTATTAAGGGACTTGGCGTTCGCTTTGCCGTTCCCATGAGAGGCGAGCAATATAACCGTCATATCCGTTTCTCGGGAGACAACGGACTATTCGCGGAATCTCCGAAAACCCTTCATACCCGGAGAACAAAAGGGAAGTACCGTGAGCTGTTCGAACGGCAGACTGCTGGGGCAAAAGTCGGCTTCGATCCTTCGGATGACGCGTATTTCCTTGGCTTGCTGGATGATTCGGCGACATGGGACGGCTTCAAGCTTATGCAGCAGTCGTCCGAGCATTACCGGATCTGGAAAAGAACCGGCGAAGGCTGCAGCTGGGTAAAGGTCACGGATGGCCACCGGGCGGGCGGACTTGCATTCGTTGGCAGCGAAGGGGGCGGACTTGCCTGCGGGCTGCGCCATTTCTGGAGAAAGCATCCTTCGGGCTTTGAGGTTCATGGAGCTGCGGGGGACGAGGCATCGTTTACCGCATGGTTATGGACGCCGGAAGGCGAGCCGATGGATATGAGGCATTACGATACGAAAACCCATGTGGAATCGTCCTATGAAGGGGCGGAGGAGCTGCGCGCAACGCCATACGGTATCGCCAATACGAATGAACTGATGCTTTGGTGTACGGAGGAAACGCCGGGGCCGGAGCTCCTGGAGTTCATGCGGCAGGAAACGGATCATCCGACCCTGCTTGTATGCGAGCCATTCTATTACCATGAAGCACGAGCTTTCGGAATATGGAGCCTGCCGGATCATTCGACCGAAGAAAAGCGGCAGCTTGAAGCGAGGCTGGACGGCATTATTGCCTTTTACCGGAAGGAAGTCGAGCAGCGCAAATGGTACGGATTGTGGGATTACGGCGATTACATGCACAGCTACGATCCGGTTCGGCATGTCTGGAATTATGATCTAGGCGGCTGCGCTTGGCAGAACACGGAGCTTGCGCCCAACATGTGGCTGTGGATCATGTTTCTTCGAACGGGCCGGGAAGACATCTTCCGGATGGCGGAAGCGATGACCAGGCATACAAGCGAGGTAGACGTCTATCATTTCGGCGAATATGCCGGTCTTGGCTCGCGCCATAACGTCGTCCATTGGGGCTGCGGCTGCAAGGAGGCGAGAATCGGCATGGCCGGCCTTCACCGTTACTTTTATTATCTGACGGCGGATGAGCGGATCGGGGATATGATGAACGAAACGAAGGATTCGGATTTTACAACCGTTAACCTTGATCCGATGCGGTATTACTTCCCGAAAGACGAGCATCCGACCCACATCCGGGTAGGTCCCGACTGGGCAGCCTTCAGCTCGAACTGGATGACGCAATGGGAGCGTTACGAGAGTGCGGCTTACCGGGACAAAATATTGGTCGGCATTAACAGTATAAAAGGCGCCAATTACCGCCTTATCTCCGGCCCCACCTATGGCTATGATCCAAAGACCGGTGTCTTGACGCCTATGGGCGACGATAACTGGGGCCGTCATCTGGCGATTTGCATGGGCGGACCGCAGGTATGGTTCGAGCTGGCCGGCATGCTGAAGGATCCGGAATGGGAAGAGATGCTCGCGGAGCTTGGCGTTTATTACAACAAGACGCAGGAAGAGAAGGATAAGCTGACGAAGGGCCATATCAGCACAACGCGCTTCGAGCATCCGGTGCTCAGCGCGGCGATTGTTGCTTACGGCGCTTATTACAGGAAGGATGAAGCAACGGCCCGGCAATGCTGGGACATTTTGCTTGGCAATCCGTTTGCGGCCGTGAATCTTCAGGAGGAGGCCGCGACGGTTGCTCACCTTGACGTTCTGCAGGAAATCGACTGGATAAATACGAATGAAGCAGCCCAATGGTCGCTGAATACGATTATCGCCCTGGAACTGATCGCAGAACATCTGCCTAAGCTTCGGGAGCAATCTCTAAGGAGTTGACTTGACGATGACAACAGCAACGACGGCAAGAAGCATGCTGATTCCGGCAGGATGGAGAATGATTTATAATAACCCGCTCTGCTCGTCTGAGGACGTATCGGATTTCCGGATGGAAGGGGATGCAGCCGTCACCTTCCCGATGGGGCGCATGCGCCTTGAAAGCACGCGTGACCCCGAAGAGGGACAAGCAGCCAATCTGGTGTTCTGGTGCCCGGAGCAATTCCCGCCGGATTTCGTAGTCACGTGGGATTTCTGGCCGGTCCGCGAGCCGGGGCTGGCTATTCTATTTTTTTGCGCGGCGGGAATAGAAGGACAGGATTTATTTGATTCCGGGTTAGCCGGTCGCAGCGGCATTTATGACCAGTATCATCACGGAGATATTAACGCGTTCCATGTGTCCTATTTCCGCAGGCGCCACGCGGAGGAAAGAAGCTTCCATACCTGCAATTTGCGGAAAAGCTACGGCTTCCACCTCGTTGCGCAAGGCGCGGATCCGATCCCGGATGCGGCCGATGCGGAGGGGCCATATCGGATGCAGCTGCTCAAGCAAGGGCCGTATGTGCAATTTGCCGTAAATGATCTATTGTTATTCAGTTTTAAGGATGACGGCACCACTTGGGGGCCGCTGCTTGGGAAAGGCAAGCTGGGCTTCCGCCAGATGGCACCGCTTATCGCGGAATACGGAAATTTGCAGGTGTATGCCCCGTAAGGGAAACATGCGATAGAAGCGGGAGGTTAAAGCAATGGCGATTGTGATGTGTTTCCCGGAAGGAAGGCATAAGGCGCTCACGCTTAGCTACGATGACGGGCGGTTCGCCGACCGGCGTCTGGTCGATATTTTTAACCGGTACGGGCTGAAGGGCACATTTCATCTTAATTCCGGTCTGCTTGGAACAAACGACCGGATTGGGGCGGGCGAAGTCAGGACGCTGTATGCCGGGCATGAAGTATCGGCTCATACGTTGACTCACCCGACGATTGCCCGGTGCCCGAATGAGCAGATCGTATACGAGGTCATGGAGGACCGGCGTAATCTGGAGCGTATTGTTGGCTACACAGTCCGTGGAATGTCTTACCCGAACGGATCCTATAACAAAAGAATCAAGGAGCTGCTGCCCGGTCTTGGCATCGAATATGCGCGTGTTGTTCCCAGCACGGGACATTACGGCATGCCGGATGACTGGTACGAGTGGCAGCCAACCTGCCATCATAACCGGGATCTGATGAAGCATGCGGAGGAATTCGCCGGACTTCAAAAATCGCAATATTTGTACCTGATGTATGTGTGGGGCCACAGCTACGAATTCGACAGCGACAATAATTGGGAGCTGATGGAGCAGTTCGGACAATTCATCGGCGGTAATCCGGCGATCTGGTATTGCACGAATATGGAGCTGGTGGATTACGCGAAAGCTTTCGAAGGGCTGAAGTTTGCGGCTGACCTCAGCGTTGTCTATAATCCTTCCGCCATCAGCGTGTGGCTAAAGGTTGACGCCGAGACGGTGGAAGTGAAGGGCGGACAGCAGATTGCGTTGTAGTTAGCGTTATGGAATCTAATATTGTTGGGAGGCAAGAGGATGTCATCCGTATCCACTAAGGAGCCTTATTTGTTAAGCACCATAGATCTGCAAGCGGCGGGGGCAAACTGCAAAGTGCTGCTTGGCGACCTGAACGGCGACGGCCGGATGGAGCTGCTGCTGGTACAGCCGGATAACCGTCAGGATGTCCGATATATTCCCCATCAGGTGCAATGTCTGACCGCTTATGATCTGGAGGGCCATCTGCTGTGGCAGACCGGCAAGCCCGATCCCGGAGCGGGACGCCATGGCTCGGATTATCCGGCGCAAATTGCGGATATCGACGGGGATGGCAGGCTAGAGGTGCTGTGCGTCATGGATGACCGGCTGCATATTCTTAACGGGCAAGACGGCTCGGTTCGATCAACCCATGAGCTGCCTGATCCGCATGCCCACGACTGTATCATTGTCGCAAATCTTACAGGTGGCACGTTTGCCGGCGATCTTATCTTGAAGGACCGTTATCACCGTCTGTGGGCGCTGGACCGTGAGTTCAAGCTGTTATGGACGCATGAGGGGAATCCGGGCCACTTCCCGTGGGTCTACGATCTGGATGGCGACGGAAGGGATGAGGTCATGGCCGGCTACGATCTGCTCGATCATGACGGCAAGCTGCTGTGGAGCTGTCATGATCTGGACGATCACGCCGACTGCATCTGGGTAGGCGATGTGAACGGGGACGGGGAGCCCGAGCTTGTCATCGGCGGCAGCGTAACGGTTATGTACGACCGGCATGGCAAGGAGCTGTGGCGTTATGAGGGGTCCGTTGAATCGCAGCATATCGCGCTGGGCCGGTTCCGGACCGATCTTCCGGGTCTGCAGATCGCCGGGCTGGACCGGCTTGTCCGGGAGGATGACGGCAAAGGCCTGGTCGGCAAGGACGCTTTGTTCCTGCTGGACAGCGAAGGCAAGGAGCTGTGGAAGGAAGACCGGAAGACGCCGGGCTGGCTGACCATTATTGAACCGTTAAGGGGCTGGACGGAGGATGCGCCGGACTATATTCTGGCTTACCGGCGCGGAGGCGGTATATTCCCAACCCTGTACGATGGGTCTATGAATCCGGTGGTACAATTCCCTTCCGAAGGGTATGCCGTCCACGCGGACTTATGGGGGAGCGGAACGGAGCAGGTCATTATTTATTCGAATGACATGGCCTCCATTTATTCCAGCAAGCAAGTGAAGCTGAGCGAATGCGTAACCGATTCTCCGCTGCCGCAGCCCAAACGGCTGTCCAGCTCAACCTTGTATCCCGGCGGAGAAATAAAGTAGAGGAGCTAGAAACGAAATGACGCGAAACTATCGATTTGATTTTGGCACAGGCACCCCGGCCGAGGGCTATACGAAGATTACGCCGCAATCCGTCTATGATTCCTTTACGGGATACGGCTTTACCCGGACGGACCGGATAAATGCGAAGGACCGCGGCGAACCGGGAGCCTTGCGCAGAGATTTCTGCATCCCGCTCGATACGGCTTTTTTGCTCGATGCAGAGGACGGCATTTACCGCGTCTCTGTCCTGCTGGGCGATGAAATCGCGGAGACCGAAACAACGATCAAAGCCGGTCAGGGACGCCTAATGGTGCATAAGCAGCGGACAGCTCCGGGCAGCTTCTCCCGGATCAGCTTTTCGGTATGGGTAACCGGCGGGCAGCTAAAGCTCTCATTCTCCGGGCTTGCGCCTCGCATTAACGCGATGGAGGTGGAGCCGGCGCCGCAAGCCTGTACGATATTCTTAGCGGGAGATTCGACGGTGACGGACCAGCCGGATGACGGTTATCCGTACGCGGGCTGGGGACAGATGCTTCCGATGTTCGTGAAGCAGGACGCGGCCGTAGCGAATTATGCCTTATCCGGCCGCAGCTCCAAAAGCTTCATCAGCGAAGGCGTGCTGGATCAAATCTGGAGCCGCGTAAAGCCATACGATTATTTGCTTATTCAGTTCGGCCATAACGACCAGAAGTTTGACGAAGAGCGTTATACGGAACCTTTTACCACTTACAAGCAGACTCTGAAGACCTATATCGACGGGGCGAGGGAGCGGAAGGCGATTCCGGTTCTGGTCAGTTCCGTGCAGCGCCGCTTCTATGAGGAGGACGGAACGCTCCGGGATACACACGGGGATTATTTGACGGCGGTCAGGGAGCTGGCAGCCGAAGAGGAAGTACCGTTAATCGATTTGGCGAAGGCTAGCAAAGCCTTATTCGAAGCACTAGGCCCGGAAGAGACCAAGAAGCTGTTCATGTGGCTGGCCCCCGGGGAATTTATGAACTTCCCGGACGGCACGGAGGATAATACGCATTTCCAGCAGCTTGGCGGAATCGAGATCGCGAGACTGGTCTACGAGGAGTTAAAGGCGCTGAAGCTGCAGCCCCTCATGCTTTATTTAAGGTAACAGGATTTGAAATTTTTGAAATTCAACAAGTTTTGACAAAAATATCTCGAAAAACGACTGGAGTTAAGAAGAAAGTTGGTTGCCAATTGATGGGGAAAACAGTACAATTGGGGCAATGAAACCGCTTTCTTCTTTTTTGTTTGGAGAAGTCCCGCTGGATTTCATATTTTTATGCCTATCATGAAACGGGTTTCATGAAACCGGTTTCCGAAACAAGGGGGGAGCTCGCAGGCTTTGCCAGTATCATCCGCGTTTGATCGTACTCTAATCTATTTAAAGGAGCGAAAAGAAAGTGCGGAAAAAACCGATTGTTTGGCTTTTACTGCTGTCATTAGGTGTTTCCTTGTTTAACTTTACGCCGATTCCCAAGGTGTCGGCAGCATCGGCTATCGATTTTCAAGATCATTTTACGGATGGGGATTATTCAGTTGATCCGGAGTGGACGGTTACTTCCGGTACATGGGCGGTAACGGCCGATCCGGCTGACGCAAGCAATAAAGTGCTTAGCCAGACCGATACGGGCGAAGGCATTATTACGACGGGAGATAACTGGACGGATTCCACGGTATCCATGCGGTTCTATACGGGAGCCGGCGGTGCTTATCCGGGCATATTGGCCCGCGTCCAAGACTATAAAAACTTTTACTATTTCCAGATGCAGGCTGCAACCGGGCTTACTCTGACCAAGCGGGTCAATAATACGGATGCCACGATTAAAGGCTCCACCGCTTATACGCTGAGCAAAAATACCTGGTATACGCTGAAGCTTATGCTTATCGGCAGCTCAATCAAAGCTTATATTGTGGAGAACGGAAAGGATAAGCTTCTGTTTGACGCAGTTGATACAACGTTTGCGAGCGGGAAGATCGGCATCCGCAATAAATGGCAGTCGGTTCAAGTGGATGACGTTATGGTTGCGGATATCCCGGCAGCCAATTCAACCGTCATTCAATCGGATGAGAAGACCAGCTCCTCCGTTTCCTTGAAATGGGATGCGGTAAACGGAGCAAGCAGCTACAACGTATACCGTTCCACAACTTCCGGAAGCGGTTACAGTTATGTGGGCAACACTGCTGCAACCAGCTATTCGGACACAGGTTTGAGCTCGGATACGGATTATTACTACAAGATCGCTTATTTGTACGGGGGGCTTACCGAGTCCCAGTGGTCGCCGGAATTTACCGTGAAGACCGTAGGGGTAGCGCCGGCTGCGCCAGCCAGTCAGACCGCTACGGCGGTTAACTCTTCGAAAATCAATCTGAGCTGGGCTGCCGTTGCCAAGGCAACCGGCTACAAGGTGTACCAGTCTTCGAATGGCGGTACGTCTTATGAGAACATTTACGACGGGACCTCATTAAGCTTCCAGGCTACAGGCCTGACAGCCGACAAAGCATATAAGTACCAGATTACGGCGTACAATGCCTTTGGCGAATCGGCGCCTGCATCGGTTCAAGCAACGACCTATGCATTTGACGCACCGGCTAACTTCAAGGCCGCGTCCGCAACGGATTCCTCGGTCACGCTGACCTGGGATGCATTGCCGGGAACAGCCGTTGCTTATTCCGTCAAGAGAGCAGCGAGTGCTACGGGAACCTTTGCCGAAGTGTACAACGGTACGGATACAACCTTCACCAATACCGGATTAACGCAGGGCACGGGTTACTTCTATACCATTAGCGCAGTCGTAGACGGCGTTTCCTCCGCCGTATCCGATTTGCTTGGAGTGAGCGCGGTTCGTACATCCTTAACTCCGGGCGCACTATGGGCAGATACAACCGGCAATCCGATTGACGCTCACGGTGCAGGCATGATGTACGACGAGAAAACGAAGAAGTATTACTGGTATGGGGAATACCACAAAGGCGGATGGCCGGCTGCAGGCGTCCGGGTATACTCTTCTACGGACCTCATGAACTGGAAAGACGAGGGCATGGCTCTTACGTTAATCAATTCGATGGATGATTTCACGAATGACCCTCTGATCTCCAAGCTGTATGAAGGCAGAACGGATACCGTTAACATATGGGCGGATATCCGTAAAGGACGAATCGTTGAACGTCCGAAAGTCATATACAACGATGAAACGAAGAAATACGTCATGTGGGCCCATATCGACGGAGATAAGGATCCTTACAATAACAGCGCCAATTACGGCAAAGCTCAAGCGGGCGTGGCCGTAAGCGATTCGCCAACCGGACCGTTCGTCTACCAGCGAAGCTACCGGATGGATCAGGCACCTGCCGGGGAGATCGACTACCAGCCGGGCAACCCGGGTATGGCAAGGGATATGAATCTCTTCAAGGATGATGACGGTACCGCGTACTTGATTTATTCGAGCGAAGAGAACCTGACGATCTACATCTCCAAGCTGATGCCGGATTATCTCGATGTAACCGGCTGGCATAAAGACGGCAACGTGGACGAGAACGGAAACGCTGTCCGCGATGCTTCGTACAAAGCCGTAAACGGCGTTGACTATGTGCGGGTATTCCCTGGAGCCCAGCGCGAGGCACCAGCGATGTTCAAATATAACGGCCATTATTATTTAATTACTTCCGGCGCTACAGGCTGGTCTGCCAACCAGAACAAATATACGGTAGCGGATCATATTTTTGGACCATGGGCTCCGATGCAGGATCCGTTCGTCCGTACGTCAGCCAGCGACCCGGACCCGACGAAAGCTTTTAATACGCAATCGACGTATGTGATTCCGGTTGATCCGGAGAACGGTAAATTTATTTACGTAGGCGATATTTGGAACGGCGGCAACTTTGCCAATGACGGCGCTAAATATGTATTTCTGCCAATCGAGTTCGGAATGGGAACGGATATTGCGATTAAATGGTATGCGAGCTGGACACCGGACCTGCTGAATGCAATGGGTCAAGTGAACGTAACCACCAAGTTCCCTGAAGCGGTTAAGCTGGGGGAAGTGCCTAGCTTGCCAAGCCAGGTTGACGTCTTGGGCAAAACGGGAACCGTATCGACTCCCGTATCCTGGTCTATTAATTCTCATGCCCTTACGGCAGCGGACTTCGCGAAGCCTGGTCCAATAACGGTTCAAATGACGCTGCCGGAGTATTACAACAAGGTGCAGAGCGTCAAGATGTACGTCGTGCCGGACAACGCGCTGTATTTCGTAAACGCAGGCGGTTACGCGACATCCGATTACAAGCTGCTCGCTTCTTACATGCAGGATACATTGGCGAACAAAACGGTGATCGAGCAGGCTTATAATGCAGCCGATGCTTCGCCTTGGGGTTATCTTGGCGCAGATTCGATGCCATCCGGTTCGGCTGACGGGGATATTTTCTCAACGGTTCGTTACTTGAACGGCGGCAACGTATCCAACTCTCCGAAGGGTACGGACCTTGCTTATCAGTTCTCCTTGGAGAATGGTTCGTATGATGTGTATTTGGGCTTTAACGATCCGTGGACGAATACGAGCAGAAAAGCAAACTTGCTCCTGAATGATGAATTGAAAGGCGCCGTTACGTTTACACCAAGCAATACAATGGCATTTACAGGCGTGAATATTACGAACGGCTCGCTCAAAATTACGGTTAGAAATACGGCTGCGCAGGACCCGATGATCAGCTGGATTATGATTGTCGATCCGGATTTGACGCCAGCTGCCGATGCAACAATGGGCCTTACGGCAACAGCGGCATCTTCGACCAGCGTGAAGCTTGCCTGGAACAAAACGACCGGTGCGCTTGGTTATAACCTGTACCGTTCGGACAGCGAAGACAGCATTTTTACGAAAGTGTACAGCGGTACGGCCGGCACTTACACCGACAGCAGCCTTCCTTCGGAGCATACCTATTTCTACAAGGTTGGCGTGATTGACGGAACCGGCACGGAGTCGGCCTTGTCCACCGTGCAAAATGTTACGATTGCCCGCACGGTGAAAGAAATCGCGGACGGTATTACGGCGATTACGGCTCCAGCCAAGGATGCCACAACGCTGACGCTGCCTGGAGTGCCTGCAGGTTATTCCGTTGCCATCTTGTCCTCGGATAACGAAGTGATCGGAACGGACGGCGTTATTACGCCGCCGGCAGCAGAAACAACGGTTAATCTGGTGCTTCGCGTAACAAGAACGGCGGATAACACGACAGCGGACACGGCTTCCATTGCGGTGATTGTACCGGCCAAATCGAGCCAAAACAATTCCGGCAGCGGCAGTAATTCCAGCTCCTCAACCGGGCTGACGCCAGTCGTTACAACGGATCTGGCAAGGCTTACGGTGAACGGAGTGATGGATTCGTCTACCAAAGTTGTGAAAGGTTCCGTAACAAGCGACGACCTGGCGAAAGCCTTCGCGCTTGCCCCGGTACTGCGGGACGGCAGAAAAGTAGTCGAGATTGAACTGCCGAAAGTGGCAGGAGCGGAAGCGTATGAGCAGCAAATTCCGGCCGGCATGCTCGGACAACTCGAAGAATCGCAAGAGATTCGGGTAAAAACGCCATTTGGCAGCGTAATGCTTCCGGCAGGCATGTTTACGTCCGCGCAGCTTGGTTCCGCCCAAAACGTAACCCTTCATATTGGGCCTTCAAGCTCTCTGGCGGAAGGAAAGCCGGCTGTTGATATTCATTTGCTGGCGGACGGCAAGCCGCTTGGCTTCCATAATGACCATGTTCAAGTTCTTGTAACCATTCCATACACGCCTACGGCAGGCGAAAATCTGGATCATCTCGTCATCCTGTACGTGAAGGAAGACGGCACGACAGAGTCTGTGCCAAGCGGCTATTACGATCCGGCAGCTGGCGTTATGGTATTTACAACGGCGCATTTCAGCAAGTATGCCGTTGCGTTCGTGCACAAGACCTTTAATGACCTGGCTGCCGTACCTTGGGCCAAAGCACAAATTGAAGCTCTGGCATCCAGAGGAATTATCAAAGGGACTTCGACCCAAACCTATTCGCCAAATGCGGCGATTACGAGAGCAGATTTCATTCAGCTTCTTGTATCTACGCTTGGTTTGACAGCCGAAGTAGATTCAAACTTCGCGGATATCCATACGACCGATTATTACTATCAGGCGGCAGGCATTGCGAAGAAGCTAGGCATTACGAACGGCATTGGCGAGAACCGTTTTGATCCGCGCGCAAGCATCAGCAGACAGGATATGATGACGTTGACAGCCAAGGCGCTGGTTACGGCTAAAAAGCTGTCTGCGATGAACGGTACAGCTGCTGATATCAGCGGTTATGCGGACTCCGATCAAGTAAGCGCGTATGCGGCAGAGAGCATCGCTACCCTTGTTAAGAACGGCATCATTCAAGGGTCGGGAAGCCAATTGTCTCCTCTGGCGACAACAACAAGAGCGGAAGTTGCCGTTATGCTGTATAACATTTACAAGAATTAGAGATTAAGCGAGGACAATCCGGGAGCAGTCATTCTTCCGGATTGTCCTTTTCTACGCAAAGGCTGATATAATAATGCTAGATTAAAGGAGGTGTTCGATACGTATGCCGGATGTCGTCTTTTACCGAGAACAGGCACTTCCGTTTCTTGAGGCTAAGCGATGCAGGAAGAGTGATTTTGCCTACCAGAAGCATTTCCATGAAGAGTATTCCATAGGGCTGATCGATACCGGGGAGACCCACGCATGGTGTGACGGAACGATGCACCTTGTGGAGGAAGGCCGCATGATCAGCTTCCCGCCAATGATGCTTCATGCCTGCCATCCGGAAGAAGGAGCGGACTGGAGCTATAAAATGCTGTTTATCAAGCAGGATTGGCTTCAAGGGCTGAAGCAGCGTGAGCTTGACCGGCTGCATATTCCTTTTCTGCTGGAAGAGGGCAAGAACAAAGCATGCCGGATCCGCATCAACCGGACTATGGAAGCTTTAGCGGGTGAAGGATCTCCGCTTGAGATCGAAACCTCGCTGATCGAGCTTATCGAGGCGGTAGTCAGCCGGAATGCTTCCGACTTTGCGCATCAGCGCCGCAGAACCAGACAAGACCGTAAATACGTCAATTTGGTCAAAGAATACCTGCATGAGCATTATACCGAAAAGATTACTCTGGACGAACTGGAGAAGATGACGGATATCAGCAGATTTCATCTGATCCGGTTGTTTAAGCAATCGAGTCATCTGCCGCCTCATGCTTATCAGAACCTGCTACGGATTAATCACGCCAAGACGGAGCTTATGAAGAACCGGCGGGCGATAGCGGATATCGCGGCGGAAGCGGGCTTTTATGACCAAAGCCATTTCTCCCGCACGTTCAGCAAGATTGTCGGAGCTACGCCGCAGAAGTACGCGTTATCGCTCTAGAGAGCAATTTTATACAATACGGTCACTCTCTTATCTCTTAAAATGAATGCAATTCGGAAAAAGGGAGTGGCATCATCAACATGAATCAACATATGGAATTGGAGCAGCAGTTAACAACAGCCTTAAAATCTATCGCACGCCGTTTGGATTTGAAAGCTTACGTGGAGCAGAACCCGCAGGTCAATCAGATTTTGCGTCATGCTGCGTTAAGGTATGTGGCGGGAGATCGTCTTCCGGAAGGATTGGAAGCCGGAAAAGAGATTTTGAGAAGGGGTTATTCTCTTTCTATCGAATACATTGGTGAGAATACATCGGATGCCAAGGAGTGCGAACAAGCCGCGGCAGAGATGAAAGCGCTTATTCAGCAATTGAAGCAGTCGGGACTTCCTGGGCGGGTATCGTTTGATCTGTCGCATATCGGGTTAATGATAAGCCCTTCGCTTGCTTATGCCAACTTGACCGAGCTGGCGAGACAGGCGGAAGGAACGGAGATTGAGCTGTTCATCAGCATGGAAGAGTCGGGGAAAACGGATCCTATTTTATCCGTCTACAAGCAGGCTGCGGCCGAGTACTCCAGCATCGGCATTACCTTGCAGGCGCATCTCAACCGAACGCCTTCGGATTTGGCGTCGCTGACTTCGCCCGGCCGGATCCGTATCGTAAAAGGAGCTTATCAAGAACCGGATCATCTGTCGCTTGCACGGTCGCCCGAGCTGAATGAGCGTTATTTGAATCTAGTCGAATTGGCAATCCGTCAAGGCCATCAGGTCTCCATTGCTACCCATGACGATGCGATTATTAATGCCGTACGGGAGAGAGGCTTGTTATCAGGCTCTCAAGCAGAGCTTGAAATGCTGTACGGCATTCGTCCGGAGCTGGCTAAACGGCTGCGAAGCGAGGGGAATCCGATTCGCATTTATGTTCCGTACGGCCAAGAGTGGTACCTGTATTTGTGTCACCGGATTGCGGAATATCCGCCTAACCTGTATCAGGCTGTTATTGATATGGTAAGCGGTCAGGGAGTGAACAACAACTACTAGTATGGGAGCGTGTACGTAAATGGCATCTAACTTTCATCTGAACGACGGTTCTTCGCGTCCGCCAAGAATGGAAATCCAGCAGTCCTGGTGGGCGATGATCGGCCTTGGCGAGAACGGCAGGGAATGGACGATAGAGGAGAAGTTCGAGAAGATTGCCGAAGCCGGCTTTACCGGCATTAGCGCCACAATGCCGTCTGAACAGGAATATGAGCAGTGGCACCGTCTGCTGGACAAGCACCGGTTCAGCTTCAGCACGATTGCTTTTCCGGCGAATGTAAAGGACATTCTGGATACGCTTGAAGCCGCCAAACAATTCGGCCGGGTTCAGTACATCAATTCGCAGGTCATGGATGCCTTTGTTATTGGCGAGGAAGCCGTACAATTGCTGGAAGGACTCCTGGAAGCGTCTTCGGAAGCGGGCATTCCCCAATTTATCGAAACCCACCGGGGAAGAATCACGCAGGATCTGCTTCGGACGACCGATTACGTTAGAGCCTTGCCGCAGTTAAAGCTCATTATCGATTTGTCCCATTACGTTGTTGGCGGTGAGCTGGACGGCACGCATAACCGCTCGGAAGCCGAGTTTGACGTGCTGCTTCAGCGGACGGCCGGAATTCATGGCCGTATCTCCAATGGTGAGCAGGTTCAAGTGGATATGGTTAACGGCGACCATCCGATGGTTAAGCATTTCAAACGCTGGTGGCGCAAAGGGATGTTGAATTGGTATGCGAATGCCGTGCCTGGCGACATTCTCTCCTTTATCCCGGAGCTTGGTCCTCCAGGTTACGCGATTACGAGAGTGGTCGAGAACGGCCGCGAGGTCGAGACAACCGACCGCTGGCAGGAGGCTTTGCTGCTGAAGCAAATCGCCGAGGAATTATGGGATGAAGTTGTTGCCGAAGCGTCCAATCCGCAAGCCATACGGTAAAGACAAGAACGGCCTGCTATTGCAGGCCGTTTTTTTTGTGCCCGTTTTTACAGAAATGATCAATAAAAAAATTCGTTTTGCCGATCAGCTGAACAAATCATCAATCGCAATCCAGCTTTTGCCCATACCCATTTCGAACACAGTGATTCTATAATTTGGATGCTGGATTGAATGCGGAAGGAGGGCAGATGAGCTATTGTAATCGCTATCATGTGAATTCTATTTTGAATCGCGAAGAGGAGGAATTGATGGATGAAGACAAAATGGTTGCTAATCATGTTGACGGCTTGCCTGCTAATGAGCACGGTAATCACGGGTTCGCAGGGTCAAGCCGCTTACGCCGCCGACACGGCGGTTCCACCGGGGACGATTCCGCTTGGAGCGGACGGGCGAAGCCAGCTCTACCCGGACAATTGGTATCCGGGGTTTGAGGACGGGGAAGGGAGGTTCCTGCATGACTTTTCCTATGCGGGTTACCACAGGGGCGAAGCGCCGCTTCCAACTGTCGATCTGACAGGAAGTATCGATGTGACGAAAGCGCCTTACCTTGCGGATTCCACGGGGCAAAACGATGCAACTTCGGCTATCCAGCAGGCAATCAATGATGCTTCAGCCGCTGGCGGCGGCGTTGTCTATTTGCCGGAAGGCACCTATAAGGTCAATCCGCCTGCCGGACAAGCCTATGCGCTTGGCATCAACGCCAGCAACGTAGTGCTCAAAGGAGCGGGAATTGGCAAGACGTTCCTGTACAATGCCTCCGAATATATGAAACAGAAGGATATTATCCGGATTGGCGGCGGCGACTGGGTGAAGACGGATACGTCCGCCAAGCTGAGCAAATCGCTCACCAAGCCTACCGTTCTGCTGCCGGTTGATCATGCGGCCGGATTTGCCGTTGGCGATTATGTTCTGATTACCTTCGATACAACCCAGGAGTTTCTGGCGGAGCTGGGGATGCAGAACAAGTGGGCTTCGCGCCTTGGCAAGGTGGAGCCCATCTTTTACCGGCAGATTGTCGCGGTAGACGAAGCGCATAATACGCTGACGGTAGATGTTCCTACCCGTTATCCGCTGAAGATAAGAGATAACATTACGATTACGAAGACGGCAGAGCCAATCACCGAGATTGGGCTGGAAGACTTCTCGATTGCCAACGTCCAGAATTCCAAGAGCGGTCTTGGCGAGGATGATTATAAGGTGGAAGGAACGGCCGGCTACGAGACGGATAACGCGAAGGCCATCAATGTCATAGCAGCCGCGAACAGCTGGATCCGCAACATCAGCACGTATAAGCCGGAGGGCAACGCTACCTATCACATTTTATCCAAAGGCATCATTCTTGACCGGACCAAAAATATGACGGTCGACTATGTCACGATGCAATATCCGCAATATCGAGGCGCCAATGGCAACGGATATTTGTATCAATTCATTGGCAACGACAACCTGATTACGGACAGCAATGCGATTGGGGCCAGACATAGCTTCACGTATGCGAACTTCTCCGCGAACGGCAACGTCATGCATAACGTATACTCGGAGAACTCTTCGTTAATGACGGACTTTCATATGTATTTGAGCATGGCGAATCTGATAGACAACATGACGGTAAACGGCGACGGCATCTCTGCCATTACGCGGGATTACGGTTCGTCGGCAACGAACAGGCATGGCGTTGTGACAACGGAGAGCGTGTTCTGGAACACGACGGGGCTTAAAGCGCATAGCAGCAAAAATGGGATCATCGTCGAATCGGAGCAGTTCGGCAACGGCTATGTTATCGGAACAAAAGGTCCGGTGAACGGGGTTAACGTACAAATTACCGGATCCATTCCGGAAGCCGACACGAAGCCGTTTGACTGGGCGGAAGGCATTGGCGAAGGCGACCGGTTATCGCCGCAAAGCCTCTATGAGGATCAATTCGAACGCCGGAACAGCCAGCTTACGGCAGGACTTGCTTCGGTGCTGGTGAACGGGGAACCGGTTGAAGGCGTGCAATTTCTGAAAACCGCGTATACGGTCGTCCTGCCTTACGGAACAAAAAATACGCCAACCCTGGAGGCAACGCCTCTAGCCGGCAGCGCATCCATTCAAATCGAACAGCCAGCCGGTCCGAACGGCAGCGGTACGATTCATGTCACCAATAACGGCCGGACACAGAATGATACAGTGACCTTCCGGGTCGCGGCAAATCCGGCTCTGCCGAAGAGCATCACGCTTTCACCCGACCGTTCCGTGCCGGGCTGGAGGACAACCAGCGATGCGATCAGCGCCGGGCATGAAGGCACATTAAAGTCGCTGATTACGCTTAACAACGGCGAAACGATCGATCCCGTTCAAGCAGGGGTCAAGGTGAAATACTCGGTTGATAACAAGGAGCTCGGAAGCATGAAGGGCCATGTATTCAAAGCAAAGCAGCCGGGTACGGTCACCATCACCGCAACAAGCAAAATGAACGGCGTAACGGTAAAGGGAAGCAGAACGTTTACGGTACTGGAACCAATGACGGAGCCGGAAGGCAAGCTTGCGGATATCCGCCAAGTGACGGCTAGCGCCAATGACGGCAATCTGCCGGTCAATACGATGGACCGCGATCCTGATTCCAGATGGTCGGCGGACGGCAGCGGTCAATATTTGCTGGTCGAGCTTGCGAAGGCGCAGAACATCGACCAGGTAAGCATTTTGTTCTACAACGGCAACACGCGGTACAGCACCTTCGACATTGAAGTATCGGAAGACGGCGTCCGCTTTGAGAAAATACTCGATCATCAGAAAAGTCACAAACCATCGCCTAACGCGATTGAGAATTTCCCGTTCCCTAAGCCCGTAAAGGCAAAGTACATCAAGTATGTCGGGTACGGCAATGAATTAAACGGCTGGAACAGCATTGTGGAGTTCTGGGTGCATAAGGCTGCGAAATAAGGTTTGCAAGAGGAGAGGGGCGACCCTCTCTTTTTTGCTGCTATATAACTTGTGCCATTTGGGGAAAGATAATCCTCATCATGACGAAAAAGAGGTTGCACCCGCATGACAGACAAGTCTAAATGGCTGCGAAGCCATCTGATTCCGTTCAAACAGAATAGGCTCTTGCAGATCACGATAGCCGTGTTGGCCGTATTCTGGATCA
The DNA here is from genome assembly GCF_051200795.1 of Paenibacillus glycanilyticus. Lineage (NCBI taxonomy): Bacteria > Bacillati > Bacillota > Bacilli > Caryophanales > Paenibacillaceae > Paenibacillus > Paenibacillus glycanilyticus. Next base: position 4,381,914 of record NZ_CP195155.1, on the reverse strand, counting down.
TTATGGCGATCCGTCCGTCAGACTGGAAAATATGGGCGGTCGAAAATTCGCTTCTGGTCGCCTTTGTTATTGTTCTGATTGTGGTGTACCGGAAGTTTCCGCTTAGCAATTTATCGTATTTGCTTATCGCAATCTTCCTGGCGATGCATGCTTACGCCGCGCATTACACGTATCAGGATACGCCGATCGATGAATGGCTGAAGCAGCTGTTTCATATCAAAAGAGGGTTCTACGACCGGATTGTCCATTTCGCCTTTGGCTTGCTTATCGCTTTTCCCGTACGGGAGTCGGTTCAATATTTTTTGAAGCTGCACAGGAAATGGCCAGCCTATACCGTGACATTTACGATGATTATGACGGCAAGCGGTTTATACGAGCTGCTCGAAATGTGGTCGGCTTATCTGTTTAACAAGAAGATGGCGGCCAAGTATATCGGGCTTGAAGGCGACCCGTTTGATTCGCAGAAGGATATGACGTCGGCGCTTGCCGGAGTACTGATTGCTATCGTACTATTTCTGATTCTGCATAAAACGTTGAACCGCAAGAACAGCAAGATCGGTAAAAATACGGATTGAAAAGCCGATTTTGATATGCTATGATGTGCAAAAGCAAAAGCGCAGAAGAGAATAACATGCAGACGGCTTATGTCCAGAGAGCAGAGGAAACGCTGAAACCTTTGCCTTAAGCGTTGCATGAGGTCATCTCGGAGCTGTTGACTGAAGGCTGAAGTTCAGCTGCGTAGGCTCAACCGGATTGGCACACGTTATCGTGCAGCAGGTAAGCAGAAGCTTATCTCATGAGACCGGATTTGCAAGAAAGCCGGTGAACCAGGGTGGTACCGCGAAGATAACCCCTTTCGTCCCTAGGCAAGTTCAGCAGTATGCTGACGCCTGTGGAAGAAAGGGGTTTTATGTTTTTTATAAAGAAGCGTGGAAGAGAAATAGCGGCATGCGGCTTATGCACAGAGAGCAGAGGGCTTGGTGGAACCTTTGCCATAAGCGATGGACGCGGTCATCTCGGAGCTGTCGACCGAAAGCTGAAGTTCAGCCAAGTAGGCTCGACCGGAATTGCACACGTTAACGTGCAGCAGGCAGGAGCATTCCTGCCTCTTGAGACCGGATTCGCGAGAATTCCGGTGAACCAGGGTGGTACCGCGAAGACTAAACCCCTTTCGTCCCTTATGGCCTTGCAGCATTGCTGTGATTAGCCGGGGAAGAAAGGGGTTATTTTTTAATTACGGGAGGCTGCCCATTATGGAACAATCGACAAAAACCTGGATGACTGGCTCGGAAGCATTGCTGCAAGGATTATTGGATGAAGGCGTGGATACGGTATTTGGTTACCCGGGCGGGAGTGCTTTATATATTTACGATGCGATGACGCAAAATAAAGAGTTCAAGCATATCCTTACACGCCATGAGCAAGGTGCGGTTCATGCTGCTGACGGCTACGCCCGTTCCACCGGCAAAGTTGGCGTATGCATCGCAACTTCGGGACCGGGAGCGACGAACCTGGTAACCGGCATTGCAACGGCGCACATGGATTCCATTCCAATGGTTATCATTACGGCAAATGTCCCTACGTACATGATTGGAACGGATGCTTTCCAGGAGGCCGACATTATCAGCATTACGATGCCGATTACGAAGCACAGCTATTCCGTACGCGATGCGGCGGATATTCCGCGAATTTTGCATGAAGCCTTTTATCTGGCGAGCACGGGGAGGAAAGGGCCGGTTCTGATCGACATTCCAAAAGATATTTCCAATGCCAAGCTGGAGTATGAGCCGTATACGGCGAAGGTTAAACTCCGCGGGTATGAGCCTGAACCGGCCATTGATGCAGAGGGTGTAGACGAATGGATGAAGGCGATGGCGGAAGCGAAAAGACCGGTTATCATTGCCGGGGGGGGAATCGTTCATGCGAATGCTTCCGAAGAGTTTATCCGGTTTGTTGAGCGGATGCGGATCCCGGTTGTAACAACCCTGCACGGACTTAGCGGATTTCCGAGCGGACATTTTTATGCGCTGGGCATGGCGGGCCATCACGGCAATTACGCGGCGAATATGGCTATTCAACAGGCCGATCTGATTATCTCTCTCGGCTCCCGGTTTGATGACCGGCTGACGATGAAGGTAGGGGGCTTCGCGCCGCAGGCCAGAAGGATTGTCCACATTGATATCGATCCGGCGGAGATCGATAAGATTATTAAAGCGGATATCAGCATCGTAGGCGATTTGAAGGAGATTCTTGCTTACGCCTGTACGGTGGCCGCTCCTGCCAACACCGAAGGCTGGATGGAGCAAATCAAGCAGGATCAATCCCGGCACCCGCTGCGCTACAACGATTCGGATAACGAGCTGAAGCCGCAATATGTCCTTGAGATGATTCATCAGACTTCCCATGGCGACGCGATTATTTCAACGGACGTAGGCCAGCATCAAATGTGGACGGCGCAGTTTTACAAATTTAATCAGCCGCGTTCCCTCCTGTCCTCGGGAGGACTTGGCACGATGGGCTTTGGTTTTCCGGCTGCGGTAGGTGCCCAGATCGGCAATCCCGACCGGCTGGTTATCTCGATCAACGGCGATGGCGGAATGCAGATGTGCGCTCAGGAAATGGCGATTTGCGCGGTGCAGCAAATTCCGGTGAAGATCGTTGTTCTGAATAACCGGGTGCTTGGCATGGTTAGACAGCAGCAGGAGCTTATGTACGAGAACCGGCTGAGCCAGATTGATCTGGCGGGAAGTCCGGATTTTGTAAAGCTTGCGGAAGCTTACGGGTTAAAAGGGCTGCGCGCTTCGAATAAGGCGGAAGCGGACGCCGCCTGGAAGGAAGCGCTGGAAACGCCGGGTCCTGTGCTCGTAGAGTTCGTTATTCCGATGGACGAGAACGTTTACCCGATGGTTCTCGGCGGAACAGCCTTGGACGAAATGATTTTAGGAGATTTCGAGTAAAACTTCTCCCTTGCACTTACGTATAATGGGTATCACATACTTGCAGGATGTATTAAAAGAGCTGAAACCTGCCAACAATGGACAATACGCCCTTCATTTGTTTTACGGGAACAGCCTCCCAGTCAGTGAAACGACGGAACTGAACCGGTTCCAGAATTCAGACAATCGGATCACCGATGCGCTGATTAAAGTCCAGTTCTGGGATCATGAACAGGAGCGGAATGTCAAATGGGCGAAGGCGATTGGCATCAAGAACTTCCCGATGTATGTGATTGCGGACGCGGAAGGCATTGTTCTGGAGACTCCGTATCTCAGTCAGGTGAAGGAGTTCTTATCCGGGAAACTGCTGCATGAGTAATCTTTCCATTAGCCTGTTGACATCATTAACTGTATACATTATTATAACAGTAACAACTTAAGTTACAGTTACTTACTTCAATTAAGGCGGTGATGACCATGAGTATTGCAGTCAGCGATTGGGTGCAAGGTCAAACGATCAGCGGTGAATTTGTTTTCGGCTATGTCGAGCATATCGACGTGGAACAAAATGTTGCAAAGGTTCATGTTGTAAAATCGGATAACGAGGATTCGGCCGGGCGTATGGCGCTTGCTAAGGTTCATCATTTGAGACAGCAGGCGGAGTGGGCTCCGGACGAGGAGGATATCCGCAGCTTGATCGATCTCGCTCTTGAGGCGCAGGATCAAGCCTGGTTCATGGAACTCAGCGGACAGCTGAAGGACACGGCGCAAAGCGAATCGAAATCCCGTAAGTGGTTGTGGAACAATAACGGATCCCGTTTATCCCATATATTTGAGTAAAAATGAAAGGGTTCAAGTTAGCCGATTCGGCTTACTTGAACCCTTTCATTAATTTGAGCAGCGGATGATTTTTGCCGATATTGCCGAAAGGCAGGTTAGGCAAGGAACTCATGGCTGGCGCTGATGTTTTTTTCGCGGCAGTCGTTTTTCCGGTTGGCTTGCTTTTGCTAGCACTTTTGTTTGAACCTTTGCTTTTGCTAGTACCTTTGCTTCTTCCGTTGGTGACTTTCCCTTTGTTGCCTTTATTGCCGCTATTGCCATTAGTACTGCTGTCGCTGCTATTGCTGTCTTCCCCGTTAGCTTGGTTTTCGGTTTCTCTCCCCGTTTCCTCCAAATCCGCCTCGGATGTCGTTGAGCCGTTGCCGTTGCCGACTTGAATGGATTCGGGAGCGATTTGTTTGACAAATCCAAAATGGATAATGCCGCTGTTATTTACGATAATGACCTTACCGATACAGTTAAACATGCAAGACTCGCATCCCCTCGCCGCGGCAGCTTATCTCATAGTTTATGGACAAAATGCCGAATCCGAATGGGTGTTTTAATAGGGGATAGAGCCTTTTTATGGCTCATGCATAGTCTGGTGTCACTGGGGAGCACAAAAGCAGTTCATCTTCCAATTTGGATATGCTTTGAATCCACAGTTCAAGAAATGTCTTTCCATCAATTAACCTCACATTGACCTCGTCTGCATATCTAATGGCAAAATCACTGTAAGAGCATGTCGAAATGATTGCTGCTTTTTGTGCCTGTTGTTTAATCATTTGACTATGTAGAATAGCGACAGGCTCAAAATTAAGCTTTGCATTGGGATCGTAGCACTTAACTTGAATAAGTTCTAAGCCGTCATTCGTGTAATGCAATATGTCTACCCCTTCATCATTGCTGGAGGGTGTCACGGTACATTTTCCTTTGTACAAAACTTCTAAGGTTTTTGCGACAAAGCGTTCGAAGTCATAAGGTGTATCTACTAACTTCCCTTCTTCTTTTTTAAATCTTTGATACATTCCGGCTAATAGAATATTATATACATCTTCTTTTGAGTTAAGAAACTCGCTCAGTTTATGTTGATGTAATTGATCCTGTTTGTCTTTAAGGGAATAGAGGTGAAAAGCATAATAACCAATTCCAAATAACGTTAAGACTAGCAATGTTTCAGGAACCAAAACGAATCATCTCCTTTTCTTCGTTCTAGTATTAACAGAATAAGAGAAATTCATAATATAGATAAGGTTCAATTGATAGGTTATAGGCAAACGGAGTATTTTGATGACTCTGGAGAAGCGTTAGCGTTCGCTTTTTATACGAAAATGAAGGTTTTTGGGTGGTTTATATCGTTTTGGAGACAAAAAACCACTCCCCGAAAATTCTTTCGAATTTTTTGAAAATTAGACTATTTGGTTATCCTGTAAATGAACGGCATATCCCATGGACTTGATTTTTCTAATCCAGAAATCAAGTCCTTTTTCTTTCTTTGGTAGGTAATCCCAGCCTAACTCTTCATAGGTAGTTTTATCACGTAACATGAAGTAGCAAATCTTTAATATTAAATGTGCTGTGGCCATCGCAGCCTTCTTGGGTCCTCTTCGTTTCACAACACGGCTGTAAAATGCGGCAATACGGGTGTTTTTGGTTTTCGAAGCAGCCCACGCCGCTTGGCACAATACTGCTTTTAGCCCTTTATTGCCTTTATTTGTTTTTGAACTCTTTCTTTTACCGGCACTCTCATTACTTCCTGGACAAACGGCTCCCCAAGAAGCAAGATGGTTTTCAGTAGGAAATATCGACATGTCTGGTCCTATCTCTGCAAGAATACTCGCCGCGGCATCCTCTTGAATTCCCGGGATAGTGACCAACAAGGCTACTTCTTCCTTGTATGGTTCAAGTAATCGATCAATTTCTTTGTTTAGGATCTCAATGTGTTCTTCCACCTGTTGCATATGCTCTAAATGTCGTCGAATCATAAAACGATGGTGAAGACGTACTCGACCGTTTAATGCTTCAATTAATTCGGGCACTTTTTTCTTCAGCTTAGTGAAAACCATCCTTTTGACGGATTCCTCATCGAGCACTTCACCGTTGACGATAGCATCGAGCATTGCTAATCCTGACTTTCCAAACAAGTCGGAAACATAAGTGGTTAGCTTTATGTTCGCGTCTTGCAAAGTCTTGTGTATACGGTTTTTTTCTGAAGTGATTTGTCCTTGTAGTTTTCGACGATACCTAGTAAGGTCTCGTAGATCCCGAATGTCCGTAGTTGGTACAAAGCTAGGCTCGATCAGACCGCATCGTAACAGACTTGCGATCCATACAGCATCTTTTACATCGGTTTTTCGTCCAGGGACGTTTTTGATTTTCCTGGCATTTCCTAGCACGAGTGTAAATTGACCCTCAAGGATATTCCAAACTGCTTTCCAAAGAACACCCGTGCTTTCCATGGCAACATGGGAGCATTCTTTTTCAGTTAGCCAGTCTGACATCTCTAGAAGTTCGTTTGTCGTAGTTCCAAAAGTACGGATCTCTTCTTTCGGTTTTCTGTCTAGCGGACCGCTTAGCACGCAAACTACAACGGTTTGCTGATGTACGTCTAACCCCGCACATCTTTCAAGTACTGCATCCATTCTCATCCCTCATTAACTTGGATTGTACAGGTCATACAACGGAGATTGGTGTATTTTTATACACGTGCTCAAGCAACATTCGGCGATTCTCGTCGTTGTAATAGGTCGGTTTGTGAATCGGGTTTAGTTTCACCAAAAAGCGAACGACCTTTGACCTGCCATTACCAGTATTGGAAGGGAAATTGAGGTTGAAACGAAGTTTAACATTTTCATACTTGGCGGTGACCGAAAGGTCATTAGGGTTTGTGAAGGGATTCCAACTTTACCAACTTATTTCAAGGAATCCCTGAGCAATGGCGATCGGAAGAACATTAAAATACGCAGATTGCTGTATGACCAGAAAATAAAAAAGGACTGTGCCATCGTCATTTTTACGACTTATGGACAGTCCTTATTGATTTCATTATTGCCGCTGTATAACGATTTGTTGTGTAGGAGTTTCCTTTTCTGCAATGAAAGATTTACCTTCAAGCTTATTCCATTGGATGGCATTCTCCAGAATGATGACTAGGATAACTCCGATGATAAGTCCGTTGGAGAGAATTGGCGTCAGAAGCGGAGGGAACTCCGCAAAGGCCGAGGCCGGAATGTTCATGATGCTGATACCGGTCAGAACCGGAAGCGCAACCCGGTAAATGGTCTTGGCATTAAACGTTGTTCCCTGGAAGGAACGGATCGCGGTGCCGAACATCTGCAGGTAAGCGACGAACAATACCGCATTCCCGACGGACAACGGCAGCTTAGCCAGCCAGCCCCCTAAGGCCGGGAAGATTCCGACGATAATAAACATCGTTGCTCCGGCAATAAGCGCGGCACGGCGCAGTACCTTCGTATTTTCGAGAAACCCGATCGACGATGCGAAGGTTCCGAATGGGATTAAGCCTAGACACCCCGCCAGAATCGAGAAGCCGTTCGTGAACAGGATCGAGCGCACGAACTGTTTGTTGGTCGCTTCCCGTTTGAAAAGCCTTCCCGCCGCCGTCAAGCTCGTCAGCGTATTGGTCATATTGACGAGCCCGGCAAGCAAGCCCACCATAATAATGCCCGGCTCAAAGCCCGGGGTTCCCCACGGAAGCCAATGCCAGATGCCGGTGCCGCCGCTTGTCGATTCCATGCGGCTCTGACTTCCGAAAAAGACGGCGTAAGCGATCCAGCCTATAATAATTCCGCCCAACAGGGAGAATTGTCCCCATTTTCCTTTGCCCTTCAAATGAATAAATGCAACAACGATAATAATAAACAGGGATAAGCCAGCCAGCTTCAAATCCCATTTGCCGCCTTGATCGTATCCGATCATCCCTTTGAAGAACGTGTTGGCGAGCTGGAAGGTAAGCAACAGCAGGAACACGCCCATAACCATCGGCGTAAAGATGCGCCGCAATACGTTCAGGAAGCCGCATAACGCAAGTATAATGACTACGCTGCTTGAGATTATAAAGCCGCTGCTAAGGCTTGCCGCTACCGTGCCGATATCCAGTCCCATCGCGGGTGCGGAAGCACAGATGCTGAGCACAAGCCCCCACCAGACGCCGGCCGGTCCATCCATTAGCGCGTAACGGTGACCCCATACCGCTTGGACGATGCAGAGCAGTCCGGTCAAAATAAAGGAGCGCTGCATCGAAGCCGCAATATCTTCCGGCGCAAGCCCAAGCGCATGGCCGATCGAGAGCGGCACCATAACCGTATTGGTAAATATAAAGAACAGCCACTGCATGCCGGCAAGCAGTACGGTGAAGCTATCTTTTGATTTCAACATTACTATTCCCAGCTTTCTTCAAAATTTCCGTTCAATCGAGCTTTGTTTTTCTCCCGAATGCTTCGTATATGGTATCATGAGCATAACTATATTAAAAATATTAAATAAATTGCGAAAGCATATGAAAATCATATAGCAGACGTACGGGTGGGAACAAAAAATGGATATTAAACAATTGCGATATTTTATAGCCCTTGCGGAAGAGCTTCAGGTGACATCGGCGGCGCAGCGCCTGCATATGTCGCAGCCTCCGCTCAGCCAACAGCTGAAGCTGATGGAGGAGGAGCTTGGCGTGTCGTTATTTATCCGCAGCGGCCGCCATCTGGAGCTGACCGCGCCGGGCAAAACGTTATATGAACATGCTCTTACCATCACAAGGCTGCTGGAGGAAGCGAAGGAAGAAGTGAAGGAATCGGGTCTTGGGCTTCGGGGGAAGCTGTCGATTGGAATCAATACGTTATCGGATGAACGGCTTCCGGTCGTGCTTAGCGCCTTTCGCCAGTTGTATCCGAAGGTTACGTTCAAGATTCAACAGAATGAGACCAATACGCTGACGAAACTGATTAAGGACAAAGCCTTGGATCTGGCGATCGTCCGGCTTCCGGTCAGCCTGGAGGATTTCGATCATGTCATTCTTGGCGCCGAGCCTTTGTTTTTCGTGAAGGGAGCAGGAGACGAGAAATTCGATAAGGTTACGTACGATTGTATTGCCAAGCATCCGCTTGTTCTTCCGAGTACCGAAGGATTAGGGCTTTACCATCTGATCCTCGATCAATTCCATTCGCGCGGACTTTCGCCAGCGATAATAGGAGAATGCTCGGATATCGGCATGCTCGTGGAGCTTGTAGCTTCCGGGTTTGGTGCATCCATTCTGCCTAGAACATCGGTTAACCGGTATGCCAATCATCGTATCCGGGTTATCCCGATAGACGGGCCGGATGTGACTTCAAGCTCGGCAATTATTTGGCTGAAGCAGCATTATTTGAGCAAAGCCGCGCAAAAGCTAATTGATTTGATTGCCGGGCGCTTGCTCCCTTAGGAACAATCCCTTCCAGGACGGAAGGGTTTTTTTGTTAATCGCGTTAATTTTTCAAACCCTGAAAACCGTACAAATGAATCTGAAAAATAGCCAATGCTTTTTGCCGGACGGGTCGTTATATTAGTGTTTGTAATCGATTTCATAAAAGGGAAAGGTGCATACGAAGCAAGAATCATCACGATTGGCCGGATAGGCTAAGGCGACAATTCTTTTAAGGAGGCTAGTTAATGAAATTAAGAAAAGTACTGACCTTGGCCGTAACGGCTTGTCTTGCGGTGGGGATGATGGGCTCCATCAAGGTGCAGCATGCGGATGCGGCTATCGGAGCAAGCGATTTTTTGAAGACAAACGGAAAGCAGATTAAAAACAACAATGGCAACGGCAGCGTCGTCAGTCTGCACGGCACCAACCTGGGCGGCTGGATGATGGAAGAGAACTGGATGTCCCCGCTTGGCGGCACCGATGAGTGGACGGTCCGGGGAACGCTGATTAACCGCTTTGGATCTTCCGCAGTGGATTCCTTGAAGGACAGCTATCAGGATTTGTGGATTCAGGCCAGCGACTTGGACACGATTAAAAGTATGGGTCTTAACTTTATCCGGGTGCCGATTTATTGGGAGAACATGATGAACCGCGACGGTACGATGAAGTCGGATGCCGTATCGTTCGGCAACCTGGACTGGCTTGTATCTAACGCGCAATCCCGCGGTCTCTATGTGCTGCTTGATCTGCACGGGGTACCGGGCAATATGAACGGCTGGCAAAGCGGCGGTCGCGAAGGCGCAAACGAGCTGTGGAGCAATACGACGTACCAGAACTGGGTTGTGCAGCTGTGGCAGCGGATTGCCACTCACTATAAAGGCAACCCAACGATTGCCGGCTACGATCTGCTGAATGAACCGGTAAGCAATAACGGCAGCTTGTCGATCAGCCAAATGTATGACCGTCTGTACAAAGCCGTCCGCGCGATTGACCCGGATCATATGATTTACGTGGAAGCTTTCGGCTACTGGAACAATATCGTGGCTCCATCGACATACGGCTGGACGAACGTAGTGTACGAGGTGCACAGCTATGACTGGAACGATACGGACTGGAATAGCCAGAACAACAGCATCAACCAGTGGTTCTCGGATATGATCTGGCATCAGAACAACTGGAATGTGCCGGTCTACTCCGGCGAGTTCACGTTGTTTACGCATAATGACTTATGGGAGAAATGGCTGTCCGGCCTGGATGCGCTTGACGTATCCTGGACGAACTGGTCTTATAAAGTAACGAGCGGCGGCAATTGGGGCTTGTACCAGAACAATACCAACCCTTTCCCGAACGTAAGCAGCGACAGCATTGCAACGATGCAATCGAAGCTGTCCAAATTCACAACCAACAATTTTACGCCAAATACGACCCTTATTAATATGTTCAAAGCTTACGCGAAGCTGAATGCGCCTTCCAGCCTGCAGGCAAAAGCCAACAATCTGTACGTTACGGCCGAAAATACCGGCGATTCGCCGCTTGTCGCCAACCGCACTTCCGTTGGCACATGGGAGAAATTTATCGTGGTGACGAACGCGGACGGCACGGTATCGTTCCTGTCGCTTGCCAACAATAAATACGTCAGTGCCGATCTTAACAACAACGGCAGGCTGATCGCGCAGGCGCAAGGTATTGCGGCTTGGGAGAAATTCACCAAATCAACCAATGCCGACGGTACGGTATCGTTCAAGTCGGTTGCCAACAATAAATATGTCAGCGCGGATTTGAACCTTGGCATGCTGATTGCCAACCGCGACAGCGTCAGCGGCTGGGAAGCTTTCAACCTGACGGCTGCGCCATAATGCTCGAATAGAAAAATGAATTCCAAGAAGGCCGCCCATCCGCAGGGCGGCCTTCTTTGTGCCAAAATGCCGTGTCCCATCTACCAGCACATGAATCTATTAATAGAAAGAAGATACATGAATGACCCGAAGGAGGGGATGTCGTGCAAGGAAGAACAAAAGGAAATGCCCAAGGCATTGACGTATCCCATTACCAGGGAACGATTGATTGGGCAAAAGTAGCGGGCGACGGCATAACGTTTGCTTTTGTCAAAGCAACCGAAGGGGAGAACTATAAGGATTCAACTTTTCTGCAAAATGCCAACGGAGCGGCAGCGGCCGGACTTCTGGTTGGGGCTTACCATTTTCTGAGGGCAGCCTCCTCGGCTGCGGCGAAACGGGAAGCGCAGTATTTTTATCAAACGGCTTCACAAGCCAGCAACCTGCTATTACCTCCCGTAATGGATTACGAGACGAACTCGGGCAACCTTAGCGATGCGAGTATGAGCGCGGTAGCGAAAGCTTTTTTGGAAGAGGCGGAGCGGTTATTTGGCGTAAAGCCGATTTTTTATACCGGTAACGCCTTTGCGAATCATTTCGATACCTCCCTTAGCGGTTATCCGTTATGGATTGCCAGATATAATGCTTCCACGCCGCCGGATGATGCCAAGGCTTGGACCAAATGGACATTCTGGCAATACAGCGACGGAAGCTCGGGCGGTACCTTGCCTAGCGGTACCCGGAAGGTATCGGGCATTAGCGGCAATGTCGATCTGAATGAATATGCGGGGACGGAAGAGGATTTGCTTAGAGCTTATGCACCGGAGGAGGATAAACCAATGACAGAAGCGGAAAAACAACAAATGGAGGAGCTTCAGCAGCGGATTGCCGCGCTTGAGACTCATGTTAATATTTCGGGTAACCAAACGCCGCCGAGCTGGACGAAGAATTCGACTTCGGCAGCCATGAAGGCGGGGATTATTACTTCGGTCAACGATAAAGGAATGCCGGAGTTTATTACGATTCAAATGCTGTATAACGCAGGCTTGTGCAATGCCGAGCTGATCAAATTTTTCAAGGAGTTCAGCGCCGACACGCGCAAAGCCATCGAAGATCTGCTGAAGAAAAAATAAATAAGCGAAAAAATCCCTTTCCTAAAAGTTCGGAAGGGGATTTTTGTTGTTTTGCGGGGGGCTGGCACAGTATAGTAAAAGTGGTGAGCGCCCTTGAAGGATATTCCATTATACAAACAAATTCAGGAAGCTATCAAAACCCAAATCTCGCTTGGCAATTTGCGTCCCGGTGACCGGATACCGTCCGAGACGGATTTGGCCGCGCAGTTCCATGTCAGTCTGATGACCACGAAAAATGCTTTGGCCGGCCTCGCGGAGGAAGGGATTGTCGTTCGCTCCAAAGGGAAAGGCACGTTTGTTGCCGGGCAAGCGCCGTACAAATTGTTTTCTCCGGCAGGTGAAGGAAGCGGGATGATGCCGGAGCCGGGGCTTAGGGCAAACCGCCACTCCTCCAGCAAGCTTATCGGGATGATTATTCCTTCCATGCGTACGAAGGTGGAACAGCGCCTTTTGGACGCTATTGAGAATGCGGTTAACGGCTATGGCTATACGCTGGTGATCCGCGTATCCAGGGGCAGCACCGCCAAAGAGCTGCAATCGCTTGAGGATCTTGGCGCGCTTGGCATCGGGGGGTTAATCCTTTTCTCCATAGGAGCTTGGCATGAACGCCAGACCGTTATAAGAGCGGCGGAGCTCGAATGTCCGGTAGTCTTGATCGACCGTTATTACAACGATATGCCGGTCGTCAGCGTCTGCTCGGATAATAAGGCAGGCGCGCGAAAAGCCGTATCGTATCTGTTCCGGGAGGGGCACCATCGCCTTGCCCTGCTGACGCCGCCCGTCGAGCATAGCGTAATGGCCGATAGGCTTGCCGGCTTCGACAGCGCAGTGACGGAATGCGGGCTGAAGCCATCCTCCGTTTTACGGTATACCGTTCCTTACGAGAGGTTTAACGTTTCAAGGAAAGATGGGGCGGAGCTGATCCATCAATGGATGATTATGCATCATGACAGCTTCTCCGGCCTTGTAGCTACGGATGTGGAGCTTGCCCGAATGGCTTATCATGCCTTGAAAAGGATAAACGGGGCGGCAAATAAACAATTGGTTGCGTTTGACGATACCGAGATTCCGGAGGTTGCTTATATCCGTCAAAATGAAGCCGCAATCGGCGCCAAAGCCGTCTCGCTGCTGATGGGCCATATCACTCGAGGAGAGCAGCTTCAAGGCAGGTTCGTTATACCGACTCAGCTGATTTTGCCCTCATAAATAAGGAGGAGGCAGACCTATGATGGCCTGCCTTTTTTGCGTCACGGGTTAACTTTGAAATTATCGAACCGCGTATGATTATTCATCGTGCGCAGGCCAACCTTCCCGTGAGTAAACGGATTGCCGCTGTTATCGGTATAGGTGATTTTCGGAGTTGCCATATCGTTTACGTAGACTTTTATCGTTGTTCCCGAAGCGACAACCTTCATATGATGCCAAGCTCCCGCCGCCAGCGATACGGAGGAAGAGGCGACGCCCGCATAGTTGTAATTCATTTTGCCCAAGTAGACGCCATCCGGTTTGATAAAAGCATAGTAGCCTTGAAGATAATCCGGGTTGTTAACCAGCACGGTGCCGTTGGACGGATTATTTACTCTTACCAGGACGCCGGCGTCCCCGGTCGTGTCGACGAGCTTGATATCCGATTCAACCGTATAGTCCGCCCAACGCTCATTGCCGATCGTTGTTTTGCCGAATACGCCTCCGCCGGCAGAGTCCAGCTCGCCCGAATTGACGGACCAGCTGCCTTCGAATCTTGTCCAGCCGTTATCGTTGCCGTCATTAAAGTCATCCGACAGGCTAGTGACCGCTTCGCCTCGGGAGAAGGTCATGCCAGAGAAGTCGAATTCGCCTTTAACGAACTCAAAGCGCAGCTCATGATAACCGGCTGTCAGATACAGCCCTTTTTTGCTTGAAGTTGTCCACGTTTCCCAGTCGCCGGAGCTTGGCACGCCAACGACGCCGGTCAAGTCGGTAGCGCCGTCCCATACGCGGTAGCTTGCGTCGGTAAAGGTTGTCGCAAGACGCACATCCAGATCGTAATAGCCGGTCTCCGCCACATTCACGCGGTATTTCAGCCATTCCCCGGTTTGATTCCAGCCCACGACATTTTTGCCTTCGGCTGCCGAGCTGCGGATATCGACCGAACCGCTTCGGTAAGCGCCGCCGATATTGTCGGCCGTCAAATCATGATAAGCCGTTCCTTCGGCTCCGTTCATGTAATGAACGGCTTCGATTTTGCCCGGAAGAGGCTTGTATGCATTCCAAGCGCTGCTGCCGTTCACTTTGTTGCTGAAGCCGGTATAGCCAAAGTCCGCGTGGGCATCCGTTGTGGTATAGCCGATCTTGCCTCCGCCGATGCCGCTGACGGTCCGGGTTTGTTTTTTCATGCCGTCCACATAAACGGTGAAGCTGGTGCCGGCTTTCTCGACGCGGATCTGATGCCACTTGGTATAGTCGTAGCCGGAAGGCAGTGCGGAATATTGCCAGCCCTGGCTGACGCCGCCAACCACAAAGTTCGTTTCCAGCCGGTTCAGGCTCCGGTTCAAGACGGCTGTTCCATAGTTGCTCTCATCGGTGTAGGAGAAGACGGTGCCGTATACCGGATTGCTGCTGGTCCCCTGCTTCATCTGCTTAGTGTTGAATTCCGCCGTATAATCGCCGGCAGTGCCTGCGCTGGTAACCTGGCGGTAAGTATTCGTGTTCCCGATCGTATCCTGCCACATCAGCTCTTGATTGTAGATCCCCCAAGTGCCGCCCCCGATATTGGTCCAGCCCGTTCCGATGGAGGTGCGGTTAAAGCGGTCTTCGAAATCCGCCAGCTCCGGATTTTGCTGGGAAGCCGTTGTTGGACCAAGGACCAGCAGCTTGTCTCCGTTCCAGGCGATGCGGTCCAGATTCATTTTGCGGCCCGGGTAGGTCAGATTGCCATCCGATGCATGACTGTGGTAGACCATGAAATCCGAATCCAGGTCAGGACCTTTGATCACGCTGTTATGGCCAAGCCCGACATTCGAGCCTTCCGTGTCAATCAGAACCGGGTTTTGGTTATCCGCCGGCGCGAAGCCGGTCGTTGGGCTTGCGCTGGTTGCGTAATTGACCCGGTATCCGGTGCTCCACACATGATTGCCCGTGTAGGTCATATAATATTTTCCGTTGCGTTTGAAGGTTGTGGAGCCCTCGGTCCAGCCTGCCATCGATAAGCCGGTGCCGACAGCGGCGCCAAAGGACGTAGGGCTTGTCATCGGCCGTGCGTTAATCGTATTGGAGCCGGTCGAGTAGAAATACCATTTGCCGTCATCGTCAATAAAGACGTTGCCGTCGATTCCCATGCCCAGATTGCCCGTTGCAACCGTAAACGGACCTGTTGGACTCGTACTCTGCAGCACGTAATGACCGCCTCCGCCGGGGGAGGTGTACATATAGAACATGCCGTTCCAATAGACGACTTCAGGCGCGTACGCCGCTTTGGTAACTGCTTCCGTCGTGCACAAGCCGCGATAGCTCCAGTCTACGAGATTCGTCGAGGACCATACTTTAACGCCGCTCTGATCGTCGACGGTACTGACGTAAAGATAATAGGTGCCGTTAAATTTCAAAATATACGGGTCGCCTTCGCCATAGAAATCGTTGTTCGCCCAATGCCAGGAATCTGAAATCGTAATTGGATTGCTGTACGCGCTCACGTGAAGCGGCATCAGCATAACGGCTGCGGCCGCTCCGACAAGCAGGTTTTTCCATTTTTTCAACCTCATTCATCTCCTTACCCTATTATGATCAACGCTTTGGTAAGCGTTTTCAAAAGTAGTATAGCAAACGTATCTTGCAGTCTCTTATATCTAATTAGATATAAAATATAGAAGCATATGTCGTGATTTTGCAGAGGTAAAGCTTTGAGAAATGACGAAGCGATAAAGATCACGACCTAGGGGGATTCACGATGAACAAGGTGTTGAAACCGCTGAAATGGCGTGGAGCTTACCCGGTTGACACTTGCCGATAAGGGAAGAGTGCGGGAAGAGGAAATCCGGAGGCAGCCGTTTGCCGCAGACAATCCACCGCTGCGCATGAGGGTACACGCACGTAGAATTCCGCAGTGGACGATGGAGATGAACTCCGCGGGAACGCCCCCGGTAAGTCCGGTTGCCAGCAAGGAACCGCTCGAAGAAATTGAACTGGTTCCTTATGGCTGCGCAAGGCTGCGGAATGCGGAATTCCCGGTTCTTCTGCGCTAGTCTATTTAAATCATCAGCATAAAAAAGCCAATCATCGGTAGTCCCTGTTTAACCGGGATTTCCCTATGATCGGCTTTTTTCAACTATTCAGTTCTGATCTTATCCTTGTAATAGACATTGACCATAATATCCTGCTTGTAGTTGCCGAAGTGTCTGCCGAACAGGCTGATTCCGCCGCAATGGCGGGCCGTCTCGAGAGAAGCGAGCTTGAAACGGAAATCCTCGCCAAGCTTCAGCCCGACATCCTCAAGAGTGACCTCGGACAGCTTGACGCCATCGAGGAACGTACCGGTCGCCTGAACGGACAAGCTTTTGAGCAGGCCGTTTTGCGTGCCAAGCTGCCACCAGGAAGGCGTCAGAGCCCCGCGTTTGCTGCCGAAGTCCCCTGGGCAAGTCCATACGCCAACCTCAATGTCATTGATGTAAAAGCTGATATCGGAAGGCCAATTTTCGTTGTACGAAGGGGCTTCCGAACAGAGCTCAAGCGAGATGTCCAGCTGGGAAGCCGCTTGTCCGGCATGCAGGTAATTCGGAACCCGGTATTCGACATAACCGCTGCCGAACCACAGATGCGACGCATTCATTCGTTCCGGATCGGAGAAGTACCTCGGATCATCCACAAGCCCAAGAATCTTGCTCTCCGATGCAAGGCCGCAGGTTGGCTTAACCGCATAGTCCGAATATTGGCCAATCGGGATTTCCACCGTATATTTGGTTTCTTCATTCAATGCTTTTTCCGAAGAAGAAGTGCGGAGCTGCAGGGTAAGCGAGTCGATAGCAAGTGAGCACATTTTGGGGCTCCCCCGGGTTCCCGACAGGCTTTCGGTCTTGATCAGGCCGCCTTCCTCCATCTTCTGAATATGCTTCGTTACGATTGCCGACGACAAACCTAACGTTTCCGCGAGCTCTTTGATACTCATCGGTCCGTTATTAAGCAGCTCGATCATCTTCACCCTCGTCTCCGATGAAAAACATTCGAGCATCGTCATATATTTGGTGCTGACTTGTATATGCACGCCGGTTTCCTCGCTTTCCGTTGTCTTGGCTATTATATAACCTAATTGTTAATAAAACAACTTTTTAGTTGACGGTTAATAGGGCAGACGATAAAATAGGCAACAGATTCATATGGTTTTGTTAATATAACAACTAACTGGTTAACTAATGGAGGCGTAACAGATGACAAACTTGCCAAGAGCCGAATACCCTAGACCTCAATTCAACCGTAACGCATGGGAATGCCTGAACGGGGAATGGGAATTTGAATTTGACGATGCGCGCGTAGGCGGGGAAGAGGGCTGGCATTCGGGCAGCAAGAGCTTTTCGAAAAGAATCCAGGTGCCGTTCAGCTTCGAGAGCGAATTAAGCGGCATTGGCGATCCGAATTTCCATGATGTGGTATGGTACCGCAGAAAGCTGGAGATTCCGAAGTCCTTCCAAGGGAAACGGGTTGTGCTTCATTTCGGCGCCGTAGATTACGAAGCCTATGTATGGGTGAACGGCCAATTGGTAGCTTCCCATGAAGGCGGTCATACGCCTTTCCAGGCTGACGTTACGGATGCTTTGCGTTCGGACGGCGACAACACGCTTGTGGTAAAAGCAGTCGATCACGGCACGGATGTATTCCTGCCGCGCGGCAAACAGTTCTGGGAAGAGAAATCCCGTTCGATCTGGTATACCCGTACGACGGGCATCTGGCAGTCCGTGTGGATGGAGGCGGTATCGCCGGTTCATCTTCGCAAAGTGAAATACGTGGCGGATATCGATACCAATGAGATTCAGATTCGTTCGTTTGTAGCCGGATTGGAGCAAGGCGCGAAGAACGTCAGCTTGTCGGTAAAGATTTCTTTTGCCGGAGAGGTTGTGTCGGAAGATACGTATCAAGTGCGTGCGGGAGAAGAAAGCCGGAAGATTAAGCTAAGCGGCTTGAACGACCATGGCATGGACCGGTTCTGGTGGCCGGAGCGTCCAAATCTGTACGACGCGGAATTCGTGGTGTCCGTTGACGGTACGGAAGTCGACCGGGTGACAAGCTACTTCGGCATGCGGAAAATCTCGCTCGAGAACGGCAAGTTTAATCTGAATAACCGTCCTTACTACAGCAAGCTTGTTCTGGATCAAGGCTATTTCCCGGACGGCAACCTGACGCCTCCATCGGATGAGGCGATCAAGCAGGATGTGGTGCTGATGAAGGAGATGGGCTTCAACGGCGCGCGCAAGCATCAGAAGGTCGAAGACCCGCGCTTCCTGTACTGGTGCGATAAGCTGGGGCTGATCGTATGGGGCGAAATGGCGAACGCTTGCGACTATTCCGAAGAATACGTCCGCCGCATTACGAAGGAATGGCAGGAAGCGATCGACCGCGACTTCAACCATCCATGCATCGCGGTATGGGTACCGCTGAACGAAAGCTGGGGTGTGCCTAACATTCAGGTCGACGTTCGTCAGCAGCAGCATGCGCTTGCGATGTACCACCTGACCAAGTCGATTGACCCGACCCGCCTTGTCATCTCCAATGACGGTTGGGAAATGGTTGCAACCGACCTGTACAACATCCATGACTACGAGTGGAGACGCGAAGTGCTCGAAGACCGTTACGGCAGCGTGGAAAAAGCCGTATCGGCTATGCCGGCTAACCGCCGCCTTAGCGTAGCGGGCTACGAATACGACGGACAACCGATCATCGTCACCGAGTTCGGCGGCATTGCCTACAAGAAGAGCGATTGGGAAGGCTGGGGCTACTCCGGCGCATCGAACGACGAGGACTTTGTTGAACGCCTGCGCAACGTGATTCAGCCGCTTATCTTCTCCGGCGTAGTCCAAGGCTATTGCTATACACAGCTCACGGACGTGGAGCAGGAGATTAACGGTCTGCTGACGTACGACCGCAAACCGAAGGTGCCGCTTGAGCTGATCAAAGCGATCAACGAAGGCAAGTAATCAGGCATCGGCGGCAGCTGGATGATGTGATCGGCCGTTTCCGTAGGAAATGGCCGAGATTCCGGCCAAAAGGCACAATTGAGCTGGCTTAACGATGCGGCGCATCGTTAAGGTCTCGCAAAAGCGAGGTGCTCGCGTGCTTAACGATGCCGCACATCGTTAAGGTCCGCGAAATGGCCGGATTTCCGGCCAACAAGCCATTATTGAACGGGCTTAACGATGCCGCACATCGTTAAGGTCCCGCAAAAGCGAGGTGCTCGCGTGCTTAACGATGCCGCACATCGTAAAGGTCCGCGAAATGGCCGGATTTCCGGCCAACAAGCCATTATTGAGCGTGCTTAACGATGCGGCGCATCGTTAAGGTCTCGCAAAAGCGAGGGGCTCGCGTGCTTAACGATGCCGCACATCGTAAAGATTTGCGAAAAGGCCGGATTTCTGGCCAAAAAGGCACAATTGAACGGGCTTAACGATGCGGCGCATCGTTAAGGTCCCGCAAAAGCGAGGTGCTCGCGTGCTTAACGATGCCGTACATCGTTAAGGTCCGCGAAATGGCCGAGATTCCGGCCAAAAGGCACAATTGAGCTGGCTTAACGATGCGGCGCATCGTTAAGGTCCCGCAAAAGCAAGGCGCTCGCGTGCTTAACGATGCCGCACATCGTTAAGGTCCGCGAAAAGGCCGGATTTCCGGCCAAAAAGCCATTATTGAACGGGCTTAACGATGCGGCGCATCGTTAAGGTCCCATAAAAGCGGGGCGTTCGCGCGCTTAACGATGCCGCACATCGTTAAGGTCCGCGAAAAGGCCGGATTTCCGGCCAAAAAGGCCCTATTGAGCGGGCTTAACGATGCGGCGCATCGTTAAGGTCCCGCAAAAGCGAGGCGCTCGCACGCTTAACGATGACGCACATCGTAAAGGTCCGCGAAAAGGCCGGATTTCCGGCCAAAAAGCCACTATAGAACGGGCTTAACGATGCGGCGCATCGTAAAGGACCCGCAAAAGCGGGGCGCTCGCGGTCTTAACGATGCCGCACATCGTAAAGACCGGCGAATCCGCCGCTTACTGACAAACCCCGGACAGAACGAGAAAATTCTCCCAGCTGTCCGGGGTTTTGCGTTCAGGCGAGGGGACATTTTTTTCGCAACGATCTAAAAATATGTCCATTCCTTCTAAAAAAGCGACATGGGCGCGTGATCCCCGGCCAGCTAGAATGAGTATCAGAAAGAACGACACACATTCTAGGGGGAAGCGAACATGAAGAAATCGATGAAGCTTTTGGGTACTTCGCTTATCGCACTTAGCCTTGTAGCGGCAGCAGGCTGCGGAAGCAACAGCAGCAATAGCAACAACGGAGGCAAAGACGCGGGAACAAGCAACCAGGCAAACAGCGGCACAAACGCGGCTGCGGGAAATAGCGGAGACGCGAAAGCGGAGAAAGCCGATATCCTGTTCTGGACACCGTTCTCCGGTGCCGACGGCGAGTTCATGAAGAAGATTGTAGAGAAATACAACTCTTCCCAAGAAACGTACAAAGTGAAGCTCGTCATTCAGCCGAACGGCGAATACTACAAGCTGCTTGACGTAGCAATGAGCGCGGGCAAAGACCGTCCGGACCTGGCGATCATGCACGTTGACCAAATTCCGACTTACGTGAACAAAGGCCAGCTTCAGCCGATGGACGATCTGGCGGGTGCAGCTTCGATTAATAAAGCGGACTATGTAGAAGCTCCGGTGAACTACGAGACAATCGACGGCAAATGGTACGGCATTCCGCTCGACATCCATCCGCTTGTGATGTACTACAATAAAGATTTGTTCGAAAAAGCAGGGATTGCGGCTCCGCCAACCAACCGTGCCGAATTCGAAGCCGACGTGGAGAAGCTGACGGACAAATCGAAGGGCGTGTACGGCTATGTGGTTCCAACGCTCTGGCCGCAGCAATTTATTTTCCCGACGCTGGTATGGCAAAATGGCGGCGACCTGTGGAACGGTACGGATGTAGCCTACAACTCGCCTGAAGCGGTTGAAATGGTGCAATGGATGCGCGGCCTCGTAGACAAAGGCGTATCGCCGGGCAACGTTCAACAGGACGGAGAAAATACGCTGTTCCTGCAAGGCAAAAACGCGATTCAATTTAACGGTCCTTGGATGAAAGGCCAATTCGACGAAGCGGGCATCAACTACGGCGTAGCTCCGGTTCCGCAAATCGGCAAGGCAAAACAAGCGGTGTACGCAGGCTCCCATAACTTCGTACTGCCTAAAGGCGTAACAGACGCAAACGTCGTGAAAGGCATCGGCGACTTCCTGAAATACGTATCGACCAACTCGATGGATTGGGCGGCTTCCGGCCAAGCGCTGGCTTCCAAGCCAATGCTGGAAAGCGCGGAATTCAAAGCTCTCGACATGCAAAGCAACGTGGCGAAATCGTTCGATTACGTTCAATTCGCGCCAAACGTGCTGAACTGGGGAACGATCTCCGATCCGATCTGGGGCGAACTGAGCAGCGCGCTGCTTGGCAAGAAGGACGCTCAAAAAGCGATGGACGATGCCGTAACGAAGTCCAGACAAGCGATGAAAAAATAAGCAACGGCAGGACGAAGAGGCTGACAACCAGCTTCTTCGTCCCTCTGTTTATACCTTTAATCCGAATGGAGGAGCTGTAATGGTCAAGAGCTCTTTGCAATCCCGCTTAACGTCAACCTTGTTCGTACTGCCGTACCTGCTCAGCTTTTGCGCTTTTCTGCTGATCCCGATTTTATACGGCATTTACATCTCGTTCCATAATTTCGAGCTGCTGTCGGATACGCATAAATTCGTAGGCTTCGATAACTACGTTAAAATCTTTACGCCCGGCTCTTATTTGTTCGAGCAATTTACGACCGGTCTATGGAATACGGTGCAATTCGTTCTGTATTCGGTTCCGCTGCTGGTTGTTCTTGGCCTTGCGCTCGCTTTGCTGCTGAATCAGCTGCCGAAGCGGATCCGCGGGCTGTTCCGTACGTTTTACTTCATGCCATACGCGATATCCGGTTCGGTAATGGCCGTGATCTGGCTGATGATGTTCGATACGAACGCGGGCTTCCTGAACGGGTTACTGGCCAAGCTTCATATCGATCCGGTTGCATGGCTGACGGATCTGCCATGGGTGTGGGTGTCGCTCGTATTGACCACGCTGTGGTGGACGATTGGCTTTAATATGATTATTTTCACCAATGCGCTGAATGAAGTGCCGGAGGATTATTACGAGGCGGCTTCGATTGACGGCGCGAATGCCTGGAAAAGGTTCGTCAGCATCACCCTGCCGTCGATCCGTCCGGTTATGCTGTTTATCATTATTACTTCGACGATTGCTTCGTTTAACGTGTATGCGCAGCCGTTCCTCCTCACGCGGGGCGGACCCGGCGACAGCACCAAGGTTCTGCTTATGAACGTGCTGGACGAAGCGTTTAAGGGCAAGCAGGTTGGTTCGGCTTCGGCGATGGCGATCCTGATGGCGCTTATCATTATTATCGTGTCGGCTGTCCAGTACAAAATCGCTTACGGAAGGAAGGAGTAGAAGCATGAAAAAAACATTACTTGTTCTCGTTGCAGTCATCATAGCGGTTATTTTCCTGCTTCCGCTCATCTGGATGTTGTCGACTTCCTTCAAGAACGATTTTGAGGCTCTTGCCGGTCAGATGAGTCTGATTCCGAAGAAACCAACGTTCGAGAATTACCTGGACGGGTTAAAAGGCAATCTGATGAACGTTCCGATTACGCGCTGGATTTCGAACTCCTTGTTCGTTGGCGCCGCGGGTACGGCGATTGTGCTGCTTTTCTCGTCAATGGCGGCATACGCGCTTGCCCGTCTGCAGGATTTGCCGTTTAAAAAGCTCATGTTCCCCATGTTTATCGGCTCCATGATGATTCCGGGCGTCCTGACGTTCCTGCCGATGTATATGGAATTTAACGCGCTTGGCTGGATCAATACGTATGCGGCGCTTATCCTTCCTTATTCGTCCGGCGCATTTGGCGTATTCCTGTTGTTCCAGTTCTTCACGGCGTTTCCGAAAGAGATCGAAGAGGCCGCGCGGATCGACGGCGCAAACAAATGGCAGATTTATTCCCGCATTCTGCTTCCTGCTTCGGTATCCATTATGGTTACGCTCGCGATCTTTACGTTTATGGGCATTTACAATGATTTCGTATGGCCGCTTTATTCCACAACCTCGCCGGAGATGCGCACGATTACGGCCGGCATTGCGATGATGGCGCAAGGCAGCTATACGCAGGCATACGGCAAGCTGATGTCGATGACGGTTATTGCGACGCTGCCGGTATTCATCATCTTTATTGTCGGTCAACGTTCCTTTGTTAAAGCGATCACGCAAGCAGGTGTGAAATGAATTCAAAACGATGGGCTGTCCTCACGGCAGCGGTGCTGCTGGTTGCGGCGGCCGGTATAGGAGTGTGGGCAATGAAAGATAATGCAAACGATGCAGGCCGGATG
The DNA here is from genome assembly GCF_051200795.1 of Paenibacillus glycanilyticus. Classification (NCBI taxonomy): domain Bacteria; kingdom Bacillati; phylum Bacillota; class Bacilli; order Caryophanales; family Paenibacillaceae; genus Paenibacillus; species Paenibacillus glycanilyticus. The sequence goes on along the minus strand of NZ_CP195155.1, from coordinate 4,358,127 downwards.
GCAGCCGATTACAAAGGCCATGGCGGCACGTTCAAAAATACGCTGGCGGAGATCGATACGCCCGACCCCGCCGTTGTATACAAGGATGGCTACTATTACATGACGTTTACGCATAACGGCGCGGATGTCATGGTCATGAAATCCCGCACCATCGATTTCAAGCAGGCTGAGCGGAAGGTGGTCTGGTACCCGGACATCGGAACCAATTATTCGGCTGAGCTGTGGGCACCGGAAATCCAGTTCATTCAGGGGAAATGGTACATCTATTTCGCCGCTGACGACGGTCAGAACGAGAACCACCGGATGTTTGTCCTGGAAGCGGACACCGATGACCCGATGGGGAGCTATACGTTTAAAGGCCAGGTGAAGGATGATACCGATAAATGGGCGATCGACGGACTTGCGATGGAGCTGAACGACAAGCTTTATTTTGTATGGTCCGGCTGGGAAGGCGATATTAACCTGCAGCAAAATACGTACATCGCCCCGATGAGCGATCCGCTGACCATCAGCGGCCCCCGCGTCCTTTTATCCGAGCCCGACCTGGAATGGGAGAAAGCCGGAGGCCCTCCTTATATTAATGAAGGACATTCGATTCTCCATCATAATGGCCAGGTTCACATCGTGTATTCGGGGGCTGGCAGCTGGACACCGTTTTACGCGCTTGGCATGCTGTCGCTGAAGGAGGGCGCGGATCCGCTGGTGGCTTCGAACTGGACAAAAGCGCAGGAGCCGATCCTGAAGATGGACGAGGACGCCGGCGTTTACGGTCCGGGACATAATTCCTTCGTAACTTCACCCGACGGTACGGAGCAATGGATCGTTTATCACGCGACAACCGCTCCGACGGACGGCTGGGGCAACCGGAAGGCTCGCGCGCAGAAGCTGGCATGGGATGAAGCGGGAAATTTGCAGATCGGAAAGCCGTTAAGTTTGGATACAGCCATTGAGGTTCCTGCGGGCATGGGGGTCTTCAAGGCGGCGGCTGCCTCTGCGGACGTAAGCTTTGACCTGATTCCTTCTACTATTCATACTACGGCACCTCTTCTTATTCATTATCGGAATGATACGGGCGAAAAGCTTCAAGCAAGCGTTAGCGTTAATGGTGAACAAACCGTTGATGTTGTGCTTCCCGAAACGGATGGGACGGGTTACGCTTATGCCGACGTTTCGCTTGCGGCAGGCATGAATGAGGTTCATATCTCGATTGCCGGAGGGCAAGGCAGGATTGAGGCCATTGAGCTCCCGAGATATGAAGCGGAGTATGCAGCTGCGGGAGCGCAAGGCGAAGCGGAGGAGAATTTGTTCTCGTCAGCGGGAGGCAAAGCCGTGATTACGCCGGGTGAAGGAGAGGGTTTGCGTTTTGCCAACATTCAAGTGCCGGTAAGCGGAGCTTATGAGATTAGGCTAGCTGGCGCTAACACCTCCGGCGATAACGCGGAGCTTCAAGTTCGCGTAGACAGCGGCAGCAAAGCGAAAAGGGTTGTTTTTCCAAACGGAAAACGCAACAATTACCAGATTCAATCGGTCATCTTGCAATTGAAGGCGGGCAAGAACGCCATTATACTTGAGAATGCGACAGCAGAAGTGCATATCGATTATATGGACATCTTGAGAAGTTCCGTGCAATAGCGATTACGCTTACGAAGCAAGAATTGATCAGCAATTCTACTAACATAACTTGCATCACACCATTCTTTTTAGGAGGCGCTGGTCATGAGAGGCTTGTCCTTTCGTTCTTATCTTACAGCAGGCTTAAGCATCATCATCGCGGCAAGCCTTACCTTGACTGGCTGCAGCCAAAACCATAACGACGCCTCGGCATCCGCCGAGCCTAAAGCATCCGCTATCCAACTTAATTATTGGACTCCCTTTAGCGGGGGAGATAACTTGTTTATGACCGAGATGGTCGATCAGTTTAATAAAGAGCACGAAGACATTCAAGTCGTCCAGATGAATTCCAGGCTGGACGACTATTATTCGCGGCTGCGGACGGCCATATTATCCGGCAATGCGCCGGATGTGGCCATTATTCACGCAAGCTCCCTGCCTCAATTCGTACAGAACGGTTACATTGAAGATTTATCCGGCCCGGCGCAAGAAGCGGGTCTGGATTGGAACGTATATAACAAAGCCGGGATGAAGGCGGTCTCTTTCCAAGGTAAGCCTTATGCCGTACCGCTGGATACCCATATGCTTGTCATGTATTACAACAAGACATTTCTGGAGCAAGCCGGTGTTCTTGACGCGCAGGGCAAGCCGGTGCTTCAAGGCGGGGAAGCCGGCTTTAACCATTTCTTACAGCAAATCAAGCAGTCCATCCCAAACGATGTCGCTCCGCTTGCCCAGCCAAGCACCCGGATCGACGCCGTATGGTTGTGGTGGAGTCTGTATAACCAGATTCAAGGCGGCGGGAAGTTCTATAACGCGCAAGGCACAAAGGCCGTGCTTAACAACCCGGCTGCCCTGAAGGCGCTGAACTATGTAGAGGAACTGTATAAGAGCAAGCTTATACCCCCTAATATACCGGATTCCTTCAAGCTATTTAATGAGGGTAAAGCAGCAGTTCTCATTACGGGCGTATGGGCAACCGGCGCGCTTGAGAAAAACGATGCCCTGAACTTTGGCGTTGTGCCGCTGCCAACGATCTATGATAAGCCCGCAGCCTGGGCGGATTCCCATACGCTGGCGATTCCGTCGCAGCATGATATGTCGCAGGAAAAGCGGGATGCGGCGATGCTGTTCATGAAATGGCTGGCCGAGCATGGCGCCAAATGGGCGGAAGCGGGTCATGTTCCAAGCGCCAGCGCGGTGATGGATTCGGATGCGTTCCTATCGCTGGATTACCGCAGCGATTATGCGGCCGCCGCCAATTCCGTCGCCTTCTGGCCGAAGCATACGAAGCAGCATAGCTTTATCGAAGTCATTATCCGGCAGTTCGAACGGATGATCTACGGTCAGCAGACACCGGAGCAGGCACTCCAGGCAACCGAAAAGCAAATCAATCTTGAGCTGTCGAAGTAAGCGGGGTGAGCGATGATGATAATCTATGGGCGCATACAGCAATGGTTCAAAAATCTGGCGCTTGCCCGCAAGCTTATTCTCGTTTACGTGCTTCTTATCGTAGTACCGCTGGGAGTGATCGGTGCGTTATCCTTCTCGATCTTTGCCTCCAAGATGGAGGAGCAGGTCGGTAAGTATCAGCTTCAGATGCTGAAGCAGGTGACGCTGAATATCGATACGTATATGAATGAGCTGAACCGGCTGTCGCTGATGCCGTATCAATATCAGGAGATTCTGGATTTTCTCGCAACGTCCAGGAAGCCCGGCGAAGCCTTGTCCCTGCAGGAAATCGACGATTTGAACAACTTTGTCTCCAAAGTATTTCTGAACGGACGCGTCGATATTATGGGCATTTCCTTGTTCGGCGAGCATGGCGCCTCTTATGTCGTGCTGCCGGAAAGCCAATACATGACGACGTATCAGCTTGGCGGCAACACCGAATGGCTGGAGAAGGCTAAGGGCCGCTTCGGCCAGCCGACTTTTATAACGACCCATGAAGTTAAGTCGACAAGCGGGACGGCTTATCAGGTGTTCTCGATTGCCCGCGAGCTGAGGAGCTTCGACAGCGGAGATACGCTTGGTTATATCGTGATTGACATCGATCCCGCGGAAGTGCGCAAGCTGCTGTCTCAGGTCAGTCTGGGGAGCAAGGAATCGCTGTATATGACGGACAGTGCCGGAGATCTGGTGCTGCGCAAGGAGAAAACGGCGATTTATCCGGTTATCGAAGGCTTGTCGGACGAGGGCGTCTCCCATCATAAGGTGGACGGAAAAAGCCTGCTTGTCGCCCATGTCAGCTCGGAGGTAACGGGCTGGACCACCGTTGGCGTCGTACCGGTATCGGTGCTGATGAAGGACAGTTTCGTGGTCCGCAACTCGATTATATTGATCGGCGGCATTTGTATCGGACTTGCCGTGTTGCTGTCAGTTTTTATCGCGTTCAGAATTACGAGTCCGCTCCGGATGCTTCGGTCGCTTATGCGCAAGGTGGAGAGAGGCGATCTGAAGGTATCATTCCCCGTCCGGCAATGGGACGAGGTTGGCCAGCTGGGCAATGCCTTTAACATGATGGTGTCTCATCTAAGCGAGCTCGGATACCGGCTGTACGAGACGGAAATCAGGGAAAAGGATGCCGAGATCGCCGCGCTCCAGAGCAAGATTAATCCGCATTTTCTATACAACACGCTTGGTTCGATCTCCATGTACGCCGAGGTGGAGGGCAATAGGGAAGTGGTTACGATGACGAATAATTTAAGCCGCCTGCTTCGGTATTCGTTAAGCGGGCGCAAGGAAACCGTAACGCTGCGCGATGAGCTGGATCATGTAAAAGGGTATATGACGATTCAGAAGATGCGTTACGACGACCGGATTGATTTTCGCCTTGAGGTGGATGAATCGTTGCACGGCTGTCCGGTTATTCCGCTTATGATTCAGCCAATCGTAGAAAATGCCATTAATCACGGGCTCGATAAAGGGATTGGCGAAGGAAGGATTCAATTGTCCTGCTATCAGGATCAGGGGTTGCTGACGATCGTCATTGAAGACGACGGCATAGGCATGACCAGCGAGCAGCTAAGCGCGATGCGCAAGCGATTGGATAAAATCCATGACCTGGGAGGCACCTCCGGCAATGGCCTCATGAACGTTCACCGCAGAATTCGTCTTCATTACGGCGAGCAATACGGCCTGCAGCTGGAGAGCATGCCGTTCCAAGGGTTAAAGGTCATCTTAACGATGCCAATCGCTTTTTCCATGACGGGATAGGGAGGAGACTGGCACATGCCAAACATTCTGATTGTCGACGATGAGGCGATATTCCGCAGGGGACTTCGTAAAATCATTGAGTCCTCTTCCGGCAGCTGGGAGGTTGCGGGCGAAGCGAAGGACGGGTACGAAGCTCTGGAAATGGTGGAGAGCCTCAAGCCCGACGTGTTATTAACGGATATCCGGATGCCCCGGATGGACGGGCTGCAGCTGATTCAAATCGCGAAGGAGCGGTTTCCGAAGCTGCTTGTTATCGTTCTTAGCGGCTTTGACGAATTTACGTATTTGCAGCAATCGCTCCGCCATGGAGTCAGGGATTATCTGATGAAGCCCGTGGAGCGGGAGGAGCTGTTCAGGACGCTGGGGAAGCTGGAGACGGAGCTTGCCAGGTCCCGGCAGCAGGTAACCGAGCTGTATACGTCGGAGCCGGCCGATGCGCGGATCATCCGCCAGCATGTGAGCGAGCATCTGGTGGCAGGGCTGCTGAAGGGCTACGTGAACGAGACGGATCTGGCCTTGCTGGCGAGAATCGGCGTTACTTTCCAGGAGCCGTGTTTTGCCTGCATGATTATCAAGCTGGATAAAGATCTGCTCGACAAGGAGCGGTACGAGAAAGCGGACCCAAGCTTGTTCCAGCTGTATATTCAACAGATCGTCCAAGAGCTTTTGGACCAGCGTGCCAAAGGTTTCTCGTTTATTCTATCCGAGACTGAGGTTGTCGCGCTTGTTAATCTGCCCGGTCAGCCAGGGACAGGAGAGCCGCTGCTTGCGTTGTCGGAAACCATTCGCAAGCGCATGATCTCCCTGTCGAGATTAACCGTAACGATTGGACTGGGCAGAACCGTGGGAGGAATCAAGGAAATTCCGCAATCGTTCCAGGAGGCGAAGATTGCCCAGCTGCACCGTTTAATCGTGGGCGGCGACCGCGTGATCAGCTATTCGAGGATGAAGGAAGGCGAAGAGGAGATGGCTTGGAGCTCGCTGCTTGAGCTTCCGCTTGAGCTTCTCGAGTCGTCGATTCAGGAAGGCAAGCCGGAGCGGACAAGACAATACGCGGCTTCGTTCGTAACGGCCCTCTGCTCGCAGGCGAGAAGTCCGGAAGTGATTCACCAGCAGATTTGCAAGCTCCTGATTCACGGGTATGAGGAAGCGGAGAAGCTGGAGCTAACGCAAAGCTGGCTGGGCGATCGCACGATTCAGGCGGTGCTGCTGGAGATTTGTTCCCTCACTTCCCGCACGGAGCTGATCGAGTGCTGCTGCGCTTATCTGGAGAAGCTGGCCGCATGTATCTCGAACGGGCAGAAAAACTTCGACCAAGATCCCATCGAAAAGGTCATACGGTACGTGAACCAGCATTATCACGAGCCTTTATCGCTGACGCAAGTCGCGGAGAAGGTTTATCTGAACCCGGCCTACCTGTCGACGTTGTTCAAGCAGCGGACCGGGAGCTCGTTAGTCGAGTACTGGACGGAGCTTAGAGTTTCCGAAGCGAAAAGGCGACTGGTCTCCTCCAACGAAAAGGTAACGATGATTGCCGAGAGTACGGGCTTCGGGAATATCCGCCATTTTAACCGGGTATTCAAAAACGTTACGGGCTTTGCCCCCATTGACTATAGGGAACAAGCCAGATCGGTGAAGGTTTAGAATAAATTAAAGCGGTGAACAAGGGATGGAAAAAGCCGCGCTTTCCCTGGACCAGCCGATGGCAAGGATTGCTCATATTGAAAAGCTGGGGAAGAAGAACGCCATCGCATTTTATGAATGGGGTACCAATCCGCAGTATTTCGGAATCGCGCGATTGAAGAAGACTATATTCGGCTGGCATTTTACTGGCGGTTCTACTTCAGCGGAGCCCAAGGAACATAAGTTTGGATGGTCCTTGCCGAATCATCGAGTACGGGGCTGGCGAAAGGTTCTGGTTCTATTTATCGGAGCAAGAAGAGGGGCCGGATACCGTTATCCTTGCGCGTTCACAGACGGGCGAGATTTTGGAGCAGTATCCCAGCGAATAAGGAAAAAAAGCTTTCCCAACGCTTCTATTAATAGAGCGTAGGAAAGCTTTTTTATGTTTATGCGGTCTCGTTATGCCCGCGAACGGATTTCCTGGCGCATAAACAGCACATAAGAGATAGCAAAGCAGATTGCCGTCTCGGCAATCATACAAATAAGCTGCGGCCAGGACAGCAGAATGCTTTGCGTTAGGGGCAGAGGACTTGCTATCGCCCCGACAACCTGCTCGGTTGTCAGCGGGCCAAGCGACCTTACGCCAGGCATTAGCAGCGTGCTGGTTGCCTCCGAGAACAAATACGAAGGCGAGATCCGGTTAAGCAGAAGCATCCAGTTAAAATGGCTAATCTGCTCTCCGATACCGGCCGAATCGGCAGGCGCAGTCGCTTTGTCAATCAGTCCGATAATCATGCTGTAGAACACCGAGAAGAAGATCCAAAGCGCAATACCCGATAACGCGGATGTAGCCGTCTGTCTGAAACGGATCGAGAAGATAATCGAAAGGCTCAGCCAGAACCCGACATACACAACGGCTACGACGAGGAAGCAAAGGACGCGAAGCACTTCCTCCGGTGTTGGCGGGTAACCGATAACAAACAGGCCAAGTCCCATGACAAGCAGCCCAAGAGAGAACAGAACCACAGAGATCAACAGCAGCGATGCCGTGAATTTCGCCAGAATAAAATCATCCCGGTATAAAGGCTGCGAGAGCAGCCTGCTTAGCGTTCCTTTGCTGCGCTCCGTATTGACGGCATCAAAGCCGAGAGCGATACCAATCAACGGCCCCAGAAACGAGACAAAGGTGACGAAAGTCGGCAGCGAGCCGTCCGAAGCGGTGAACATTTGCAGGAACAAAAAGGAGGTATCGGTCTGCTGCGATTTGACGCCCGCTTGAATAGCGGTCACTGCGGCATAGATGGAGCCAATGCAAGCCAGCGTAATAATGCCGATCAGAATGGTAAAGCGCCAGCTCCGCAGATGATCGCCAAATTCCTTCTGGACCAGCACCCAGAAGGGAGAGTAGTTGCGGCTTCCGCTTTCAGGCGTTTGATCCGGGCGGCTGTTTATTAATCGGCTGGTAAGCTTTTTCCAAAAGCCGTTATTGAATGCCGTTGCTGCGTTCAAGCTGTCCCCCTCCTTCGAAATAACGGTGATAAATATCATCGAGACCGTATTGCTTGCGGCGAATGCCGAACAAGGATGCCCCGCAGTCCAGCACGGTTCGGGCCGCCTCCGAGGTTAGATCGCGCGTGCCCGTGATTACGGCGTCCAATGGCAGAACGCTGCTATAAGCATGATCCGAAACATCAGGACCTTTGTAGGTAAGAAGACCATCCAGCACGGAGAGGCGTTCATCCAGTTCTTTGGACCACGGGGCTGCGGACAGCTCGACCGTGACGCTGCCGTCATCGTCCAGCTGTTTTGCCAGGGATTCGATGTTGCCCGAAGCAATCAGCTTGCCTTGAACGAACAAGCCTACCCGGTCGCATATTTGCTGAACCTGATGAAGATGATGGGAGGACAGCAGGACGGTGAGTCCTTCGTTCCGGCTTAATTGTTCAATCAGCTCCAGCAGCTCGCGTACCCCTTCCGGGTCAATGCCAAGCGTTGGCTCGTCGAGAATAATAATTTCCGGCTTCTTGATCAGCACGTCGGCAATGCCAAGCCTTTGCCGCATCCCTCTCGAGAAAGCGCCAACCCTCTTGGTCAGCGTATGCTGAAGGCCAACCCGCTCAAGCAGCTCCAGTGCCTGAATCCTGGCATCCTGGATAGGAATGCCGTTTAGTCTCGCCGTTAGAAGCAAATTGTCAAGCGCCGTGCGGTCTTCATAAAAGCCTACATCATCCGGCATGTAGCCGACTCTTCGTTTTACCTCAAGCGGCTGCCTTGCCGGATCAAGCCCGCATACCCTGACCTTGCCGGAGCTTGGCTCCGTCAGCCCCAGCATCATCAGAATGGTTGTTGTTTTGCCCGCGCCATTGGGGCCGAGAAGCCCGTATACTTCCCCTCTGTGAATCGTCAGATCCAGCTGGCTCACGGCAGTTTGCTCGCCGTATTTTTTCGTCAGCCGGGACATTTCGATAATCGGTGCCTGGGCGAATGACTCCATCGTTACCGCCTCCCGAATTTACGGAATAAGCCGTAGATCGCCGCGATAACAGCCAGAATAATGACAATGCCGATCCAGCCCCAGAGGACCGAGGATTTCACCGCGACGCGGAATTGCGCGTCGGCGGATTTTTCCGGGGCAGCAGCATTCACGTTCACCACGTAGTCGCCTGCGAGTGCTTTTTTATCCGCTTTTATGGTGGCTTGAACATGGGCGGTTTCTCCCGGCTTGATGGAAGCAATGGTCGAAGGCTCGAAGGTGACCTCCCAGTCGGTTGGGCTTTCCGCGGTCATGGCCACTTGCTTAAGCTCCGCCGATCCTTTGTTCGTGACGACAAGGTCAAGCTTGCGCGTGGAGCCGGCGGTCACCTTTGTGCTTAATAGATCGTTAGGAGTGCTTAATGCCAGGTCGTAAGTGCCGGTTACCACGGCTTCTACCGTTGTGCTGCCGTTTGTAGAGTTGTTGGAAGCCGATATAGGGATGTCATAAGTACCGGCCTGAACCGATTGAGGCGGTTTTGCGCTAATCGTAATCGTCTTCTGGCCGTTGGCGTCAACCTCGACCGAGGTTACGCTGTTGCTTCCGTCGCTGAACGTCACATCCCAGCCGGCAGCGGCTTGGGCGGCAAGCGCGTAGGTTTGTTTTTCGGCCGTGCGGTTGCGAAGCGTTGCGCTGAAGGTAAACGTAGAATCCGAATGCCCCTGCATATTGGGTTGATCCGTCGTTAGCTCGGTCCGGAAGGTACCTTGCTCGGAGACCTGAACCGCAAGGGGAAGTACGCTTCCGTCCGCATTCATTTGAAACTGGTATACGCCTTTGTTAATTTCGAGCGGAACATCGAGCTGCAGGTTTACCGTCTGGGATTCACCGGGCTTAACCGCGATCCTGCTGACGGTACGCCCTCCTGCCGTGAGCTCGTAATCCCACTTGTTGCCCTTCTCGTCGAAACCAAGATCCACCGTCTGGGTAGACGAGCCGTGGTTGATAATATCCACCGAATAAGCAATCGAATCCCCCGGCGGTGCGGACAATTGAAGATACGGCGTGTACAGCTCTACCGCCGCTGCTGCCGAGACCGGCATTGCGCCTGCTCCCAATGAGACGGCCCCTAATGTCATTCCTAGCGCAAGCAAATATTTAGCGCTTTTTTTGCGGCATGCTTGAAGCATGCGATCCCCTCCTGTAGCTTGGAAATTTGGACTTCATCGCCTTGAAGCGTACGTAATCGGTACGATTGAGAACGGAGATTGGATTTACGAACCTGAAAAAAAATTTATTTTCCCTCCGGCGAAAATTCTGGTACAACGTTAGGTAGATGAGGTTGATCCGGTTAGCGGGGGAGGAATGGCGATGAGCCGCTTGGAGGATATGAGCGAGGTTCTTCGCGGTATGTGCGAAGGCGAGGTTGATGCCTTTGACCGGTTTTATGCCCGATATGCACCGCTTGTCATGCAAGTTGCGCTGCGTATGCTGGGAGAACGGATGGAGGCGGAGGATGTTTGCCACGATGTGTTTCTTGAAGTACTGAGGCGGGGGAAGGATTATAATCCCGGGCGCGGATCGATAGAGGCGTGGCTGGCGGTGATGACCAGGAGCCGCTGTCTGGACCGTCTGCGCAGAGCCAAACGGATCGCCGAGAAGGGAAAGCAGCTTGGGCAAGACGCCGCTAGCAGCAGAAGCTCGGAGGAGATTGCCCTGCGGCATTTGGAGCTGGAGGAATTAAGCGAAGCGCTTAAGAAGCTGCCTCGCAATCAAAGGGATGCTGTCGCATACAGCTATTACAGCCCGCATACGCAGAAGGAGTTGTCAGATGCCTGGAACGTTCCGCTTGGCACCGTGAAGTCCTGGGTGAGATACGGATTAAACAATATGCGGAAGCATCTGGAGCGAAGGGATAGCGACCGGAATACCGGAGTAGAGGAGGGACGGAGATGAGCGGAAGGCCGGAAGAATGCAGAGTCGGATTTAGCGAAGAACAATGGATTGACTGGCTGCTCGGGAAGCTGCCTGGCGTGCTTTACGCCGAGATGGCTGATCATTTGAAGCAATGCTCCGCCTGCCGGGAAAAAGCATCGGAATGGCAGTCTATTCTTGCGCCTGCCGCCGCACATGAAGGAGTCTCCGAAGCCGCGGAAGACGCGCTTCCGCCGGACCGGATCCGCAGGAGCTTGAGATCGCATGTTCGTCGGCGCGGTATAATGAAACGGCTTCGGACCGGCTGGACGTCCCGCAGCAAATGGACGGCTGCGCTAGTCTCCGGTGTCATCGTAGTCGTCTGTGCTGCCTCGCTCTACGGAAGCATCCGGCAGCCGGTTGATCAACGCAATGATTACGTCGCCGCGCACGAGCCGGAAGCATTGGACTTTATAAATGCGCCCGAGACGGCCGGCTATAAAGTCCATCCGTTTAACAACGAACTTGGGGAAGGGTATATCTGGTTTAACAGCGACTCCGGCGAAATGCTGGTGCTGCTGGACGGCATGTTGTCGAGCCGCGATTACGACATCCAGGCATGGGCGCTGGAAGGCGGCAACCGCGTCAATCTGGGTTTGCTCGAGCAGTCGGAGAAGAAGCATGCGCATCTTTATGTGAAAGCCGGAGCATTGGTGAACGCAAGCCAGCTTGCGCTTACGATCGAACCATCCGGCGGCAGCGTGGAGCCAACCTCGCCGGATGCATTCTTGTTTAAGATGGGGCATTAGCATCGGAATCGAGTAATAGCTGCTCCATCTTGGAGACGGTCTGTTCATCAGCCGGGAGGTTAACGGTGACGGTAAAGTGGGGGGAGTCCGATACGATAAAGGAAAGCTGGTTAAACTCGAGAGTTCCGGCTTTCGGATGATAATTGATTTTTTTTCCTTCCGGTCCGTTCAGCACGTCATGCTGCGGCCACCATTCCCGGAATTCGTCGCTTGTTCGCTGCAGCTCGTCAATCATCTCCAGCCACCAGGCGTCGCCCGGGAATTTGGCGTAACCGGCACGGAATTGGGCAAGCCTGTGCCGCGCATGCTTCTCCCAATTCTCCTTCAGGAGCTCCCGGACGCCGGGCAAATGGAAAGAACGCCATATGGTGTTGCGTTCCCGTTCCGACATGGATTCGAAGGGGCCGTATAGGAGATCTGCGGCTTTATTCCATGCTCGGATAATCAGTCGTTGATCGGTTATAAAGGCCGGACTTGTGCCTTGCTTATCCAGGAAGCTTTGCAAATTGCCGCCGATCCCGTTCTCGTCCAAGGACGGGTCAGCCGGAACCTGCTGAATCGCCAGCAGGAACAAATGCTTCCGTTCGTCGGCATCCAGCTGGAGCGCGCGGCTGATGCAATCCAGTACTTGAGCGGACACCTGTATCGGCCGGGCCTGCTCCAGCCATGTATACCAGTCCACGCTTACGCCTGACAGCATAGCTACTTCCCCACGTCTTAGCCCGGGTGTCCGCCTTCGCCCGCTGGCCGGCAATCCGGCTTGCTCCGGAGACAGGCGGGCTCTCCGCGTCTTCAGAAACTGCGCAAGCTCTTTTAATCTTACCGAGTCATCCATGCTTCGGAACCTTCTTCCTTCTTCCCGTTATGAACTGCTTATTCAAATCCTATCATAGGAGAAAAACTCCTAGGATAAGCTCTCCTCTTAATCTCTTATCGGATTCATTATACACTCTATGGGAATTCGACATGAAGAGTAAGGTAGGGGAAAAGATAATGGAGAAAGCTTTGCAACAAGTATCAGGCAGAAGCCGGCTTCTGCTGCTCGGACTATCGCTTGGCTATTTTATGGTGCTGCTGGATATGACCGTCGTAAGCGTTGCTCTTCCGGCCATCCACGAGGATCTTGGGGGAGGGCTCATTGATCTTCAATGGGTCGTGAATGCTTATACGATCGTATTTGCAGGGTGTTTGCTGTCCATGGGAGTATTCGCAGACCGATTGGGGGCGAAACGGGTTTATATCGGCGGTCTCATCCTGTTCTTTGCCGCTTCGGCTGCATCGGCAATCGTATCGACTACAAGTGCGCTTATCGCTTTGCGGGCTGTTCTTGGGATCGGAGGAGCGGCTCTGCTGCCGGCCTCGTTAACCTTATTGTCCCATGCCTACCCCGTGCCTGGAGAACGGGCCAAGGCACTAGGTATATGGACGGCGGTTACGGGAGCCGCGATGGCGGCAGGGCCTGTGGTTGGAGGAATACTCGTGGATTCTTTTGGCTGGCGGAGCATTTTTCTGCTCAATGTACCGATTGCCGCAATAAGTCTGCTTCTGACTTGCATGCAGGCAGAAGAGACTCCTCGATCCGCGCAAAAAAGCTTTGACGCTGGCGGACAGATAACCGCTTTGGCAGCCATAGCCGCGTTATCCTTCAGCTTAATGGAGGGACAGGACTACGGCTGGGACTCTCCCGTCATTTTGGGAACGGTTGGTTTGGCGGCCTTGTGTATCATCCTGTTTGTCGTTATTGAAGCCAAAGGGCAGGCTCCGCTGTTTCCTTTAAGCTTGTTCAAGAACAGTACCGTTTCCACGGGGCTGATTGCCGGAATGGTCATTAACGTAGGATTGTCCGGGGTGCTGTTTGCATGGCCTTTATACTTCCAGCAAAGCAAAGGATTATCGGCTCATGCGGCCGGCCTGTCCCTCCTCCCGATGATGCTGCCGCTGGCCTTTAATCCGATTCTGACCGGGCGGATCGTCAGCCGGATTGGAGCCCGGAAGCCTATGGCGGCAGGATTCGGCCTTGGAGCAGCAGGAACGCTGATTCCGGCATGGACCCATTCCGGCACAAGCTATGCATGGACTTTTATTGGCTTGCTGTTAATAGGCTGTGGAGTTTCTCTTGTCATTCCTTCGCTGATGGCGGCGGTGATGGCCTCCGTAGCGAGGGAACAGACCGGCGCGGTTTCCGGGGCGATTAACGCAAGCCGCCAACTGGGATCGGTTCTTGGCGTTGCCTTGGTTGGAGCGGTGCTGAACAGCAGCGAGTCGTTACTATCCGGAATGCAGGTTTCTTTTATCCTGATTGCGATATTGCTACTCGGCGGTTCCGTTCTGACCCTTGCCGTGTTCGGCAAGAGGAGATAAGCTGCCTATCGGCTGGCAAGCATCATAATATAACACCTAATATTCCCAATAATACACCTCGTCCTGTAAACCCTTACATTCTAAGATGGGAGATGCAACTAATCCTTGACGAGACTTAAGGGGGAGTACGAATGGCACGAAGCAAGGCGATGCTGTCCGCATTGATGGCGCTGCTGCTGCTGCTGTTGACGGCGTTTCCGGTATATGCGGCGGACAATGGCAGCAACGAAGCGGCTGCCGCGGTTGGCAGCGGGTCAGACAGCTATGTGCGGATCAAGAACAAATGGAAAAGCAATTATTTGTATGAGGGCTCGGACGGCGTCGTCCGTTACGGCTTTACGGCGATGGACAACGAGAGCTCCCATTGGCTGATTGAAGACAGCGGCGGGGTGAAGCGGATCAAGAACCGCGCGACCGGCCATTACATCACGATGGAGGATACGAATCAGCGGCGTGATCCTCTCTACAGCCGGAGCATTGCAACGAGCACAACTGCTGATCAATGGATCCTCGCGGATTCCAGCCGGGCCGGTTATGTCATTATTAAGAATGCCGGCGACCCGTCCGCGAACCTGGTTATTCACCAAGAGGACCAGCTAGGATTCGCGGAAGTGAGCGGCGATATCAATATCACGTTCGAAAGCCCGCAATGGGCGCTGGAGCCGGTTGATCCGGCAGGCGTTCCGGTACGAATCGTTAACCAGTTCAAGGCCGGGCAATATTTGTACGAGGATAAAGACGGCTTTGTCAAATTTGGCGCTGCCGGCGGTATTACCGATCCCGTAACCCATTGGTATATGGAAACGGTTGAAGCTAAAGAGGACGGAAGCTCGGTCATCCGCTTGAGGAACCGCGCGACCGGGCATTACATTACGCAAGGCGATGAAGGCTGGATGCAGCTTAAAGCAATCGCGCAAGACGGCACGAAAAGCGAATGGACGATGGCGGCAGCATCAAGCGCTGGCTTCGTTACTTTTACTAACGTATTTGCGGCACAAGGAGAAACTCCGTTAAATTACGTGCTGAATACCCAGTTCCCGGATGATACCAATGTCCGTGCCAATGACTGGGCTCAGCCGGCATGGGGAAGCGCGCAATGGCGGATCGATATGGCGGCGGATGTTCAGCCCGTCCGGATAGCAAGCTATTCCGACGATCCTGCGGGAGCTTCTTATTTGTACGAGAACAACGGCGTTGTGCAATACGGAGCATTGGACAGCTCGAATGCCGGCAGCTACCTCTATCAATGGATTATGGAGGACTTCGACGGCAAGACGCTTATCCGCAACGTGGCAACCGGCCATTATATCCGAGGCGGGTCGGCTCAGCCGACGGATCCTCTGACGGCGGATAAGCCGGAAGCTATCGAGGCTTCTTATGAGTGGACGCTTGCCTCCTCCAAAATCTACGACGATTATAAGACGATTCAAAGCGCAAGCGGGGCTAGTGTCTATCTGCATAATGCGGATGCAACGGGATCTGCCCAGGCAGGCACGGTGGATCCGGATACGAATCCGGCGCAATGGCTGCTAGCCGATCCATCGGCGGCAACGGACGGGTCTCCGCAGTTTGTGCGAATGATGAATGAATGGCAATCCATGTATCTGTACGAAGATTCCCAGGGCAATTTGAAATACGGCAATATTCGCGAGGACGATCAGCGCGATCAATGGGTTGTTGAGCGGTTCCAGGGCCGCAAGCGGATCAAGAACCGAGCGACCAACCATTATATCAATCTGCAAAATGTAACGGACGGCCATATCAAAGTATCCGACGTGGAGGATGACTGGAGAAGCGCCGTTTGGGTCATCGAGGATAAAGGCGGCGGCTCCAGGCTTATTCATAGCGTTCTGGACGCAAACGACGCAGAGGGCTCGCAAAAATACATCAACTTGCAGAACCTGACCAAATATGCCGAGTACGGCATTATTAATCCGAACTGGGGCAGCCCGCGCTGGCGCTTTATCAATGTGCCGGAAGCCGCACCAAGCAATCTTCGGATCAAGAGCAAGCTGACCGGCGGTTATCTGTACGAAGTGACGGAAGCCGGCGCGGATCTAGGCAAATTGAAATTTGCCGACGTTCCTGAATCCGATACCTCGTCGATCTGGTTCCCGGAAGATGCGGGCGACGGGGTTGGATCGGTAAGGCTCAAAAACCTCGCAACCGGCCATTACGTTTCGATGGAAGGCGTCGGCGGTTCGGTCGAGCAGGACGCGCCGGGCTTTAAGCTGGTAGCGGAAAGCATCTACCCGCAATGGGGCAGCGCCAAGTGGTATCTGCAGGAGAGCGCTAATGAAGGCTACGTGAATATAAAAAGCGCTTGGGCCGGCCACTTCGTCTATGAGGCGAGCGGAGACGATGCGGGATATGCGAAAGTAAGCAAGCTTGTTGCCGGCAATGATGAAGGGCAGTTCGCGGCGGAAGCGGTTGAAGTGCCGGAAGCGCCTTTGCCAGCCGTTCCCGTCCGGATCAAAAATGCGGCAACCGGCCAATTCCTTTACGAGAATCACGGCGGTGTCGTATTGTACGGCAATGTGGAGGCAGATAACGGCTATTCGCATTGGCTGCTTGAAGAAGATAACGGATCGTACCGCATCCGCAATCGCGTAACCGGTCATTACGTCTCGGTAGACGATAATTACCGGTACATCACGAGCGGAGCATTGGAAGCAGCTGCGGCAAAGGCGGATTGGTCCATCGAGCCGCAAGGCACGACCTATTTGATCCGCAGCTTATACGGCAGCTTTGACGATGAATACATCAATGTGCAAAATAGTGCGGGCTACGCGGAACGCGGCTTGTTCCCGGCATCCTACGGGACGCTGCAATGGAGCTTTGACAACGCGCCCGTTGACTATACAACGCCGGTTATGGGCGATGAACGGAACGAAGTAACCGGCACTCCGATTTTTAACGATACCCGTTACATCACCATAACGGCCGGCGGCAAAAATCTCGCGGAATCAAACGGCACAGCGGTTGTAACGGCAAGCTCCGGTGCTGGTAATACAAGCGCGGAATGGCTGCTGCAGGACTACAACGGCCGCAAATTGGTTAAGAACCGTGCAACGGGCAAGCTGCTGTCGCTGGACCTTTCTCTCAAGGACAGTGCGGCCGTAACGGATGCCGAGCAGTGGGTTTTGGAAGAACGCCTGGGGCATTTTGGCCTGATTAATGCGGAAGATAAGAACGGAGCCTTGCTTGTAGAAGGCAGCGGGTTGAAGTACGGCGAAGCGGCTTCTCCTGCCGTGTGGAGCTTTACTCCGGTACATGACAAGGTTGTTTACGAAGCGGAGAACGCCTTCCACAGTCAAAGCATCTCCACGGCAGCTTTATCGGAAGGCTATACAGGCACGGGTTATATAGCGGGCTTGAGAAATAAAGACGACCTGATCCGCTTTGTTGTTAACGCGGAAGAAGCAGGTGCTTACGAGGCTTCCATCCGTTACCTGGGAAGTCAATCCGGTACCCTGAAAGTAACGGTTAACGGTATTCCGTCTGCTGACGTAAACCTCCCTGCGGGTTCGAGCTGGAAGAACGCCGAGTTGTCGCTTGATCTTCGCGCAGGCGTAAATACGGTTACGGTACAGGGAGCATCAGGCAGCGGCGGCTATTCCATTGATTCGCTTTCCATTAATCATGCGGTGAATCTGGCTTATCGCGGAGCGACCGTTCCTTACGTCACTTACGAAGCTGAGCATGCGGCTACCAATGCCGCGCTGATTGGACCATCCCGAGTATACCGCGACATGGCCTCCGAAGCATCGGGCAGACAGGCGGTTTCGCTTAACGAGAACGGCGATTATGTAGAGTTTACTCTAGCCCAGCCGGCCAACTCGATTGTCTTGCGTTATGCGATTCCGGACAGCGCTGACGGAAGCGGCCTGCAGGAAACGCTAGGTCTTTACGTAAACGGCGAATTTAAGCAAAAGCTGAACCTGACTTCGAAATATGCTTGGGAATACGGCAGCTATCCGTGGTCCAATGATCCGAAGCAGGGCAGCGCTCACCGTTTCTTTGACGAGATTCATGCGCTGATCGGGGATGTTCCCGCGGGAGCAACGATCCGGTTGGAAAAAGACGCGGACAGCACGGCGGATTACTACGTGATCGATTTGGCCGACATGGAGCAGGTTGCGGATCCTTTGACGATGCCGGACGGCTTCCTGTCAGTTGCGGATTACGGCGCTACTGCCAATGATGGCGCGGACGATACGGCAGCCTTTAACGATGCTATGGCAGCAGCCAAAGCCGCAGGCAAAGGCGTCTGGTTCCCGGCGGGTACCTTTGAGCTTCGCAGCAGCCTGCTGCATGTCAGCGACGTGACGATCCGCGGTGCGGGCATGTGGTATACCACGCTTCTTGGAGCTAGATTTATCGGCGATGGCGGACATACCGAGGTGTATGATCTGCTCGTTGACGGCGACTTGAATGTGCGCGATGACGAAGCAAGCACGCATGGCTTCGAAGGCGAATTCGGCCCAGGCTCCGTTATCCAGAACGTATGGATTGAGCATGCCAAGACGGGTCTCTGGCTGACGCGTCTGAAAGGAGGCGCCGGCTACACGGACAGCTTGCATATGGTTGGTCTCCGAATGCGCAATCTGATGGCGGACGGCATTAACTTCTGCGTTGGAACGAGCAATAGCATGCTGGAGCAAAGCGACATCCGTTATCCGGGTGACGACGGCATTGCGATGTGGTCTGCGGAAGGCGTAGCCAGCGTAAATAATACGGCTCGCTTTAACACCGTATCTCTTCCTTGGCTGGCGGATAATATGGTTATTTTCGGCGGCAAAGACAACAAGCTGACCGACAATATCGCGAAAGACACCATTACTAACGGTGCGGGCGTAGCCGTATCGACACGTTTCAATCCTGTGCCGTTCAGCGGTACAACGGTGGTTGAACGCAATACGCTGATCCGCACGGGCAGCTTCGATACCGGCTACGGAGTGAATCTTGGCGCGATCTGGGTATTTGCAAGCGAGAAGGATCTGAATGGTACCGTATATATCCGGAATAACACGGCGCTCGACAGCACGTATGCCGGACTCCTTGTTCATGGCGATTTTAACGTGAGCGGCGTCTCCATCGAAAATACGGTTATCGACGGTACAGGTACAAACGGGGTAGAGGTTACTCCTAACGTAAAAGGCTCCGTTATCGCGGATAACATCATCGTTCGCGGCGAACGAATCTCCGTTTTGAACGATTCAAATCCGGGCTTTGCGTTTGAGGAGCAGAACGAGGGCTTCGCAAGCTTAATGAAGCCGTTCCGGTTCACGGTAGGAAATGACCGCATCGGACCATTCGAGATGGAGAAAAGGGCCTCGGAAGCGGTTCACGTCTATAACCGCAGCGGGGAAGACGTGACAGGAGAAGCGATTATAACGACAAATAATGGCAATATTGCTTACCTGGAAAACGGGCAGTTAGTGGCGGCACGTCCAGGGTATGCCCAAATCTCCGTCACTTATGACGGCGCCAAGCGAGTATTTACGCTTCAAGTGACAGGCGAGGAAGACAGCGGCACAGGTACAAATCCGGGTAACACTGGCCATGCAGGCAGTAACGGAACGGATGTCATTACGGCAGTGTCGAAGCCGGAAGACAATGACCTTGCCTTGAAAAACAAAGTAAACGACGGACATTCCGTCGTAACGTTCGATATTAGTGCCTCAGCGGCAGCTGGCAAAGCGGCTTTTACGGTAAAAGCATTACTGGAGCTGGCCGGTTCCAAGCCGGATACGGTCTTGGTTGTGAAGAGACAGCAGGGAAGCTACACGTTCCCGATGAAGCAGCTAGCCCAGATTTTGAAGGCTAACGGTATTACGGATACAGCAAACGCGATATGGACGTTCTCTATTCAATCGCCTGCGGCAGATCTGACAGCCCAGCTGAATAAGGATGCGGCAGATCAAGGCGTAATGACGGTTGGCTCTGCGCTCGACTTCAGCATCACGGTTCAAACCGGCGCGCAAACGGTTGTTATTACTAGCTTTGGCGGCGTTTATTTGGAAAGAGCCATTACGGTAGAAGGCGTGCAAGAAGCAGGCCAATTAACCGTATTGGTCTACGATCCGGCAACGGGTATGTTTAGTTCGGTACCTGCCCTTATCACGGTGAAGGACGGCAAGACCGTTGTGACCATTAAAAGCATGGGCAACAGTGTTTATACCGCAGCAAAGCTTGAACGTACCTTTACGGATACGGACGGTCACTGGGCTAAAGCGGATATTGCTCTCCTAGCCGGAAAAGGCATTCTGAATGGCGTATCCGCAGGCAGGTTTGAACCGGAACGCGCGGTAACCCGCGCCGAGTTCGCCGCAATGCTGGTTCGCGCGTTAGGCATTCGCCAGATTGGTGAGGCACGTGCCTTCAAGGATGTTCCGTCTGGCAGCTGGTATGAGGAGACGGTGAAGCTCGCATCGGGTGCAGGCATCATTAATGGCTATTCGGACGGAACCTTCCGTCCGAATAATATGGTATCCCGCGAAGAAATGGCCATGATGGCCGTCAAGGCCATGGAGCTGGCGACAAGCAGCAAGCTTGTTGCAGCAGACTTGAACTATAAGGATGCCGGAGAAATCTCCAATTGGGCATCCGATGCCGTAGGCAAAGCGACTGGTGCAGGTTTATTAAAAGGCATGCTGGACGGTTCCTTTGCACCGGCAGGCAGCGTAACCCGCGCCGAAGCGGCAACGCTTCTGAAGCGTTTGCTGGTAGCGGCAGGATTGTTGAACGGATAATTCAATGAGCAAAAAAGCGACTGTGCTGACACGCACGGTCGCTTTTTGTTATAGTTGCAGGTACTAAGGAACTTTTCTTAAAGGTGGTTGAATTCGTTTCAATAACAGTAATGCTGCTAGAAAAGGAGGAAACATCATGGAATACGGATTTTTATTGCGAATTGTTTTGGCGGGCGTGTGTGGGGCACTTATCGGATATGAACGAAAGAGCAGGATGAAGGAGGCAGGCATCCGAACGCATTTCGTAGTAGCAGCCGGAGCGGCGCTGATGATGTTAATCTCTAAATACGGTTTTCAAGACATGATTGGAAAAGGCGATATTGCGCTGGATCCGTCGCGTATTGCGGCTCAAGTGGTCAGCGGAGTGGGCTTTCTGGGAGCCGGTATGATCTTTATGCAACGTCAAACGATTAAAGGGTTGACTACGGCTGCAGGTATATGGTTAACTGCGGGCATAGGCATGGCGATTGGCGCAAACCTTTACATTGTGGGAATCGGCACAACGCTTCTTATTCTTGCTGCGCAAAAGCTGCTGCATAGCAAGATTAATTGGCTGGCAGCGCCAAGGACGGAGCAATTATCGCTCCGTTTGCGCAACGAGCCGGATGCTCTGAACTATATTTTAGAGTTTCTCAAAGAGAGAAATATCTCGATTTTACATTTTCATACGGAAAAGCTTGAAGACTCTTCTGAGCTTGCACTGGACATTACCGTAAAGCTGCCGACAAACTTCGAAATCGAAAAAATGCTTCCACTAATTCAAGAAGTATCTTATGTAACCGTTGTTGAGATTCAATAGTTTTTTACATAAAGGAGAAGGAGAAATAAATATGACCCAAGACGAGATTTTTATGAGAGAAGCGATCAAGCTTTCCAAGCTAGCCGTAGAGAATGGCAATGAACCTTTTGGAGCGGTACTAGTCAAAGACGGAGAAATCGTATATTCCAACGAGAACCAGATTTATTCGGCGGCGGATCCAACGTTCCATGCGGAAGCAGGCTTGCTGCGGAGATTTTGCGCAGAAACGCAAATAACCGATTTGCGGGAATACACCATGTATTCCAGCTGCGAGCCTTGTTTTATGTGCAGCGGGGCTATGGTATGGACGCAGCTCGGGCGTCTGGTATACGCGGCTAGCGATATGGATTTATGCGGTCTTTTGAATGAGAAGGGAAGTCAATGCTCGGAGATCGTCTTTGAACATTCGCATCATAAACCCGAGGTCCTTGGAGGCGTATTAAGAGAGGAAAGCTTGAGTGTATTAGCCGACTATTTCTCGCAGCATGCCAAAGGGTAACCCATATTCACTTATAAAAAAACCTGCTCAGCAGCTTCAAAAGCTGTAAGCAGGTTTTTTCGATTTAAAGAAACGCGGTTACTTTACGGAGACGCGAATGGAGGCTGTTTTACCGCCGAAGGAAGCTTTGATTGTTGCGCTGCCTTTGCGTACGGCTGTAATTTTGCCGTCCTTAACGGTTGCGATGGACGTGTTGGAGGAAGTCCATGTTGCGCTGCTCGTCGCGTTCACCGGGTTTCCGGTATAGTAGATGGCTTGCACGCTGATCGTCAGAGTGTCGCCCGCCGACATCTGCGCGGATTTACTGGAGAGCTGCAGCGATTTCAGCTTTGGCGTAACCGTGACCGGTACTTCAACCGTTTTACCTTGGTATTTGCCCGTTACTTTGGTTGTACCGACATCAATCGCCTTAACGGAGGATGAACCGTTTACCGTGGCAACATTTTCGTTCGCAGTAACCCAGTTCATTTTGGTACCGATGGAAACCTTTTTGCCGTCCTTGTAATATCCCGTGACTTTAACAGCCTTGGATCGTCCCGGATTCAGCTCAAGCTTCGTTGGCTCCACAACCATCTTTACGATTTCGTCTTCGATCTTAATGCGAACCGAGACGGATTTGCTCAGATAACTGCCTGTTAAGGTTACGTTTGACGCTTCAAGACCTTTTAACGTCTTTTCCAGCAAAACGATATTGTCGGATGTCGTATTCCATTCGATTGCTTCGGAAATATCGGCTTCCGTACCATCCTCGTAAACGACCTTAACGTTTGGAAGATTCGTTTCTTTGCCCAAAATAATACTCATGTCTTTAGCTTCGGCTAAGAGCTTGATAGGCTTCAAATGCACAACAAGCTTTACCGTGGCCTTCAGATCCTGCACGGTTCCCGTGAAGGTCGTCTCGCCAAGCTGCTTGGCTGTCCAGACGCCATCCTTAAGCTCGGCAATTTCATCGTCCGCAACGGTCCATTTCACCAGCTTCGAGACATCAACGCTGGAGCCGTCGAATGTGGTTGCCGTTACTTTCGGAAGCTCGCCTTCGATCCCTTTATAGCCGTCGATTGACGTTTTTTCAGCTTTCAGCTTAGTAATGCTCGGGTATACCGTCACATCGATACTGCGGCTAACGCCTCGGTAGGCCACGGTAATCTTGGTCGTGCCAACCGCTTTCGGGATGACTTTGCCTTGATCCACGGTAGCGATAGTAATATCGGAAGACGTCCATGTGCCTACCGTTGTAATGTCCGAAGTGACGTTCGAATTGCTGAGCACCTCTGCTTTGATCTGGAGAGGAGCGTCCTGCAATTGAATATGGAATTCCTTCTCCGGAGCAATCTTGATGGACTGGTAAGGCGTACGGACGACAACCGTCAGCGTATCGGATACTCCCAGATAAGAGACCGTGACTGTTGTTTTGCCTGCGCTGACGGCAGTGAGGACGCCTTTGTTAACCGTAAGGACCTTGGTGTTAGCGCTTGTCCATTTGGCGTCGCTTGTTACATCCGAGGCTTCACCGGATTTCAGTACGGCGTCTGCTTCCAGCTTGTAATCATCGCCGCCAATTTCAAGCTCCAACAGATCGTTAGCCGCTTCCGGAGTAATTGCGATGGATTTGTAAGGCGACGAGATCGTCAGCTTAATAGAGTCCGACTTGCCTTTGTATTTCGCCGTGATCGTAACCGTGCCGGCACCAACCAGCGTGATGCGGCCGTCATCGACGGTAGCCACGGAGGAGCTGGAGGTTGTCCATGTCGCATCGTCGGTAACGTTCTCGCCGTCTCCGTCAAGCGTAAAGACAAGCGATTGCCCAAGAAGTACATCGGTTAAGGCAGCGGGAGCTGCTTGTCCGTTTTGCATAATGGTAACCTGGTTGTATACGTAATCCGAAGTCGCTTTGATCGATAAGGAGAACCCTTTATAGGTAGCGGTGATGGTGGCTGTACCTTTTCCAATACCGCTTAACACGCCTTTATCAACTTTGACTATAGAGCTGTTGGATGATTTCCAAGTTACGTCGGTCGTTACGTCTTTTTTGGATGTTGCGCCCGAAATGGATGCAAGCACGGTAAGGTCAACAGTGCCGTCTTCGACGTACATTTCCAGCGATGATGTGCTTGGATTGTAATCCGACTCCGCGTAGCTCCACTCGATGCCTGTCACGGTATCCGTCGTCGCCGCCTGCGCGACTCCATCAAGACTAGTCATGACAAGCGTCATGGCAAGTACGGCTGCGAGCCAGCTGCGGACCAGCTTGAACGACAGAATTCCTCTGATGTTTTCCTTCACTAATTCCCTTCCCTTTCCTTGGAAAATGTTTCTTGCTCTCTTTTGTTAACGGTATTGGAGAGGGAAAAATAAACCCTAACCGTTAAATTTACTATATATAAACATAAAGAAGAAACCGATGGCCGGCTTCTGCCTTTATGGGAAACTGAATATGCACACAGAAATAATTGGTATTTTGCTACAAGTCTCTTAACGAAAAGTGAGTAACTTTAGTTGCAGGAATATGGAAACATTTTGATTGTTGACTCGTTAAAGTGAAAATCCGTCAGCTATTCTTACCTGGAAGGCAGGATTAGTTTTCCGCTTTCCGAATACTACGTAATAGAACACCAAGTGAATGAGGAGGTAGTAGTTTGCCGTTATTCAATAAATTACAAGCTGTTTTCATAGATAGAGACGGGACGATTGGAGGTACGGATGAAGTAACCTATCCAGGTGCATTTCAATTATTCTCTTATACAAAAGAGTCTCTGGATACGCTCAAAAACGCCGGAGTACGAATATACTCGTTTACGAATCAACCTGGAATATCGCGTGGAGAGGGTTCGATTACGGATTTTCGGAACGAACTTTATTCATTTGGTTTTGATGACGTATACATATGCCCGCATCAACATGTAGAAGGGTGTTCATGCCGAAAACCTTCACCCGGATTAATTATTAAGGCGGCGCGAGAATACGGTTTAGAGCTGGGGAATTGCGCTGTAATCGGCGATAGGTGGACAGACATGATTGCTGCCCATAGAGCAGGATGCGTGAAAGTATTAGTGACAACAGGCTCCGGTGAAAAGGATTTATCGAAATTTCAATCCAACCAATTTTTTGGAGAATGGCTTGAGGCTGCCCCCGACTATGTGGCTGAAAATCTATTAGATGCTGTTAACTGGCTGTTAAAATAAAGGATCAATTAATGGAGATTGGAGGAGGTCTGATTTGAAATTAGAAGTTTTATCATTGGATAGATCTCATATTCCAGATGTGAAATTTTTATTAGCCGGTTACTTGAATTCCTCCTCTAACGGGATAGATGAAATCGAACCCTCACCGGAATTGCTCGAACAATGTGATCAAATCCTGATCAGGCTTCTTCATGACGACTCTGCCTTTTGTTTTGTGGCAACGCAAGAACATGAATTCCTTGGTTTCATCGTCCTTTCATGGAGTTTTTCAATCAGCAAAGGCTATCCAGTATTGCGTATTGAAGCTTTATATACATCATCCAAGCATAGAAAAAAAGGTGTAGGCAAGAGACTTTTACAATACGCTATTGATTTAGCCGCATCCAAAAATGCAGCACGGCTGCAGCTCGAAACAGATGAAGATAATGCACCAGCTCGTGCTTTATATAATCAACTTGGATTTACGTTAATCCAAGGCAAGGATGTGTACATGTCTTTTTTCTGAAGCCCATCCTGCAGAAGTTGAACTGGAACTGTCGGATGCTAGCAACATACTCCTGTTATTCTAAAGAGGAAGGGAGGTCATAGCGAAATATGCTGGAGCATTTAAACGGAGCGTTGGACTATATCGAACAAAATCTTGAAAACGAGATTGATGAGCAAGAGATCGCAAAGCGTGCTTTTTGTTCCGTGTATCACTTTAAGCGAATGTTTGTTTATTTGGCAGGTATACCGCTTCAAGAATATATCCGTCGCAGACGTCTGACGCATGCGGCGCTGGATTTGCAGGACAAAACCGTTAAAGTAATCGACATCGCTGTAAAATACGGTTACCATTCGCCGGACTCTTTTACGAGGGCCTTTCACAATCTACATGGCATCACGCCAACGGAAGCGAGAATGACTAACCGCTCATTAACCTCATATCCTCCAATGACCTTCCGAATATCGATAGGAGGCAGTGAGCCAATGAGATACCGAATCGAGCAAAAGGAAGCATTGCAGCTAATTGGAGTAAGTAACCGGGTTGTGGCAATTGATCATGGAGAACACCCAGGCGTAGAGCAGGTATGGAAGTCCACAAGCGAGAGAACGTATACCCGGCTTAGGTCGTTAAATAATGTTGAACCATTCGGGATCGTGCATGTGAGTTTCTCGGAAGGGGTACGCATACAACGTGAGTTTGATTATTACATGGCGGTTGCTTCCACTGAACAATGCCCAGAGAACTTGTCTCATTTGATTGTGCCGGCTATGACTTGGGTTATTTTTGAGGTAAAGGTTCCTTGGGAGAAGGAAAAGTGGCACCGTATTTACGGAGAATGGTTTCCTTCCTCCGGCTACGAGCAAGCTGAGGGGCCAATGATTCAGGTAGGGCCAGACATAGAGGTGGGCTTGGAGAAACAGGTATTTACCGAGGAAATAGATGTAGAGTTATGGATACCGATCGTTAAAATCAGCTAAAAGGAGCAATCAGCAACGGTGAAAGTCATTGATTTATCTATCCCAATAGAAGATGGAATGCCCGTATATCCCGGCGATCCGGAGGTCCGTGTCAAGATTGCACATACTTATGAGAGTCACACCTGGGAATTGCGGCATCTCTCCATGGGCAGCCACTCCGGAACACACGTGGATGCTCCATCTCATATGCATGCTGGTGGCGCCACCTTGGATGAGCTGCCGTTGGAACGCTTTTTTGGAGCCTCGCGTTTAGTGCGGATTGATGATACTGCGTGGCCGGAAAAGCGAGGGTTATTTTTCTGTGAGCCGGCAGGATTGGATTGTTTTGAACGCCTTGCCTCTCTGCGGCCCCCGTTTGTTGGCGGTGAATTGACGGAAGAATTGGAGCGGGCATTGCTCGGGATTAATATCATAACTTATACGGGACTGCAGGGACTGGATCGTCTTCCCGTTGATAGTGACTTTATGTTTTACGGGTTTCCGCTTCGGATTGCGGGCGGCGACGGGTCGCCGGTTCGGGCAGTTGCCGTAATAGAAACGGGAGAGAGGGAGGGGCTGTCATAAGGACAGCTCCTCTTTGTTTAGAAAGGCGGGACAGACTAACCTGTGGTATTCTGAAGTTAATATTCAATAGAGGAAGGGAAATAGAATGAATCAAGATAATCCGGTTATCATCCTGATTCAAATCGCTGTCCCGCTGGTTTTGACCTTTTTGTTAGTCTACAAGTACATCGATTTCCTTACCAAAACCACGCATTTTGTCTGCCCGGCATGCCGTAGTTCATTTAAGTTATCCAAAAAGGATTTCGCGTTTGCCTTAAAAACGGGAGTACTCAACGAACATATCGTTACTTGTCCCGTTTGCGGTTATAAAGGCAGTATGCCGATTGTGAAGGACCGAAGCTAGATCATCTATCGGGATATTAAGAGTTTCCCCTATAAAACAGCCAGAGGCTGCCCCATCATGGGGCAGCCTCTTTTGCTAACGAAACTACGTATCGCTATTCGTCCCGTATAGGAGACTTTCTATTTCTAACGAAACTACGCATCGTTATTCCCAGCCTTTGCCCTGTGTTTAGCCTCGAAACGCATCAATAGCGATATGCAGTTTCGTTAGATCAGCAAAATCGCTGTTTTCCACCGAATAACGTTACCACGTTTCGTTAGAATCTCCAAGCCTCCCCCTGATCCCCGGCCGCCTCCGAAAACGCAACGTTCAGCGAGTCTCCAGCCAAGAAGTCAATTCTAACAAGAAAAAAGTAAAAATAACGGCATAGGTCGCGCTTTTACATTCTCTATAATAAAAACAACTTCACTACTTCCTACTATACTAAGAAATTCGAGGTGCTTAAGATGGAGACTTCACCGCAAGTGATGGGTAAGCTGGAGAAGCCGAAAAAAGTACGCTCGCTGCAAAGCGGAGAGACACTGGCCGGATGGCTGTTCGTGAGCCCGATGCTCATTGGCGTATGTATTCTCGTTCTTCTTCCGATTGTTGCGACAATCGTGCTCAGCTTCGCCGACTGGAACTTTGTTCAGGGCTGGAAAGGGATTGATTGGGTGGGCTTCGGCAATTTCAAGAAGCTGTTCCATGACGATCAGTTCATCCGTTCGGTTCGCAATAACTTTGTCTTCCTGCTAGCCGTACCAATCTATATGCTCATTTCCATGGTGCTCGCCGTTATCATTGACCGCCATGTTTACTTGAAAAGCTACTTCAAGGTCGCTTACTTCATGCCTTACATTTCCAGCATCGTTGCCGTAGCGATCGTGTGGCAGGTCTTGTTCCAGCCATCTTACGGCCCGATCAATCAGATTCTGCATACGCTCGGAGTCAGCAACCCGCCGAAGTGGATTGCGGATCCGCATTTCGCGCTAGCCTCCATCATGATGATTGTCGTATGGACATCGATTGGCTTCAACATGATTATTTACATCGCGGGTCTGCAGTCGATTCCTAAGGATTTGTACGAAGCCGCCGATATCGACGGGGCGAACGGCTGGATCAAGTTCGCGCGAATTACGTTCCCGCTGCTGTCGCCAACCTCCTTCTTCCTGCTTGTAACCGGCATCATCTCGACCTTTAAAGTATTCGACATTATCGCGGTTATGACGCAAGGCGGACCAATCGGCTCCACATCGCTGATGGTATGGTATTTGTACGATACGGCCTTCGTGAATCTGAAAGTCGGTTATGCTTCATCGATCGCTGTTATGCTCTTTATCTTCGTCCTACTTATTACGTTCGGACAATGGTTTGCGCAGAAAAAATGGGTTAATTACTAACGGAAGGAGACAAACCTCATGGAGACATCTAACACAGCTTTCAACTGGCGCAAAGGCGTTCTTACCGTCCTTATGTTTGCCGTCAGCATCTTGTTCCTGCTTCCGTTCATCTGGATGCTGGTTACCTCGTTCAAGATCGAGAAGGACGTCTTTGTTTATCCGATCGAATGGATTCCGCGCCACTGGCACGCCATCGAGAACTATAAGGAAGTATGGGTAGGGGACTATCCCTTCTGGAAATATTATTTGAATTCCATCAAAATCGCAGTCATCACGACCTGTATTTCGGCGTTGTTCTCATCGCTTGCCGCCTACGGCTTCTCGAAGATCAAGTTCAAGGGCAGCAACTTCGTATTCCTGATCGTGCTTGCGACTTACATGGTGCCAAGCCAGGCGATTCTGATTCCTCAATTTATCCTGTACCGTCAAATCGGCTTGTTCGACAGCCATTGGGGCTTGATTATCCTTAGCAGCTTCAGCGTATTGGGAACTTTTATGCTGCGTCAGTTCTTTATGGGGATTCACCAGGAGTTTATCGAATCTGCTAAAATAGACGGGGCCAACCATTTCCGGATCTACTGGAGCATCGCCTTCCCGCTTGTGAAGCCGGCCGTTGCGACCTACGCGATTCTTCGTTTTATCTGGACCTGGAACGATTACCAGAACCCGCTGATCTTCCTTCGCACGGACCGGTTGTTCACGATTCCGCTGGCTATGCAGAAGTTCACGTCGCTCAGCGGCGAGTTCTACTCGCTAATCATGGCGGCTGCCGTATCGGCGATCCTGCCGCTCCTTATCATCTTCATCATCGGTCAAAAAAGCGTTATCGAGGGTATCGCATTAGGCGGCGTAAAAGGGTAACCGTCATGAAAGCGTTAGCAAGAAAGTCGAATTTGTTGCAATTTAGGTAAAGATAGTTTCATCCTTACCGGATTGCCGCTCACTATAATGAAAACTATCAACATCCTATAACCTTGCATTTCAGAGAGGGGTATTTAGAAATGAAAAAGAGATGGGCATCAGGATTGGCGATTAGTTTACTGCTTACAGGAGTTCTCGCAGGCTGCGGAAACTCCAACAACAACGGTGATTCGGGCAACAAGAACGCAAGCGCGGCTCCTTCGACGGAAGCAAGCACGAGCGCTGGCGGCAGTGCTAGCGGAGATCCGGTCAAACTCCGCCTCTACACGTACGGCACGGAGCAAGCATACAACTGGAAAGCAACATTGGATGCGTACCATGAGAAGAACCCGAACGTAACCGTTGAGCTTGTACAGCTGAGCGAAAAAGGCGACACGCAGGAATCGATGAAAAAGCTCGATCTTGCCGTAGCATCCGGCGAGCAAATCGACGTGATGATGTTTAGCGACGCGGCGGGTTACGCGCAGCGCGTAGCGCTTGGCATGGCAGCTCCGCTTGACGACTTCCTCGAGAAAGACGGCTACAAGGTAGAAGAGGACTACAAGGTTGACACGCATCTGAACGGCAAGGTGTACTCGCTGCCGGGCAAATTCAATCCTTGGTACGTTCTTCTGAACAAGGACAATTTGGACGAAGCGGGACTTGCGGTTCCGACGGATTGGACTTGGGACGATTACGCGGACTACGCGAAAAAGCTTACCAAAGGCGAAGGCGCGACCAAACGTTACGGCACCTACTTCCACGGTCCGCAAAACGGCGGCTGGATGGAGTACCTGAAGCTGATGATGGAGAACCAGCCAACCGGATCCGAATTCCTGAAAGCGGACGGCACGTCCAACCTGGATGATCCTAACTTCAAGAAGACGCTTGAGCTTCGCGTAAAAATGGAGAAAGAGGATAAGTCCTCCGTTCCTTACTCGGATATGATCTCGCAAAAGCTGGCTTACCGGAACCAATTCTTCAACCAATCGGCAAGCATGCTGACAATCGGCTCCTGGATGAATACGGAAATCGGCGGTACGGATACGTTGCCTCTGACGTTCCATGTGGCGGTTGCGCCATTCCCGAAAAACAACGCAAGCGACCAATCCGGCATTACGCCGGTTACGACGGATTACGTAGCGGTATCGGAAAGCTCCAAGAACAAGGAAGAAGCTTATAAATTCGTTCGCTGGTACACAACCGAAGGCCAAGTCGTACAAGGCAAAAACATTCCGGCTTGGAACGGCGTAAGCAACGATCAGGTAGCGGGCATTATCGATACGATTCTTGCCGGCACGAAGAACCCTGAGCTTGTCGACAAAGAAAGCCTCGTAAACACGCTTGTGAACTCGAAAGCAACGGAAATTATCGCTCCTGCTTCTTACCAAGCCGAAGTGTACAAAGCGATCAACGAGGAGTACGAGAAGCTGATTCTTGGCAACCAAGACGTCGATACGACCGTTGCCAACTCCAAGAAACGCGTGGACGAAATTATTGCGGCGAACAAAAAATAATAAGGTATAATAAATATCCAAAGGGGACGGGAGTTACTGTCCCCCTTTTCTATCTAAGGGGGACTTCACGCGATGTACCGCATCAGGTCTTATTTTCATTCCATTCGAGGGAAGCTTTCTTTAGTAGCGGTTATATGTATTCTCATACCCGCCGTTCTAACGATGCTGATCTATAACTCGCTAACCCGTGAAGCCGTAGAACGTCAGGCGAAGGAAAATGCCACGGATTCCATGCAGCTCGTTAACGGCTCGATCAATAATCTGTTTCAAGGCATGCTCAACACGGCGAATTATTTGCAGGCAAACGCGGATATGAAAGCAAGCTTTATCAAGATGCTGAATACGGATTTGGATCCGTACGAGAAGTTTACGGCAACGAGCCGGATTATGCAGCAGCTTGAGACGTTGACTTATATAGGGGAGAAGAGCTACATCACCATTATTCTCACCAACGGGGAGACTTTTACGAACTACTCCAAGGATGAAATGGATCCGCTTACTTTCCAGAAGGAGTCTTGGTTCAACAGCCTCAAGCAGCTGACGGGGCTGCAGTCTTATTGGGTGAGTACTTCTCCGACGATTTTTCCTTACGACCGCATAAGCAGTCCGTATCAGATCTCGGTTGCAAGAACACTCCGGTTCGACAGCACCCGGATTTACGGATACGTCATCGTGACAATGATGGAGAACAAGTTCAGCAAGATCCTGGGCAGCCTGACGGGCAGCCAGGAGGTTGTCCTTGTAGACGGCGACGGCAAGATTCTGTCATCGCCCCAGCTGGAGCAAGTGAACGGGAAGTTCGAATACAGCAAGCAGATGGCGGAACGGGATCCCCGCGTCGCGTCCTCCATTATTAAGGATGAGGACAAGAAGCTGCTGCTGACAACCGCTGATCTTTCCTTTAATGACTGGCATCTGGTGGCAACGGAGCCTTATCAGGATGCGATCGTGAACATCAGCTCGATTTTTAACCGGGTCTTTTTATTCCAGATCGTATCGTTTATCGCCTTTCTCGTGGTGCTGCTTCTCTTGATGAGACAGCTGACAAAGCCGCTGATCAAGCTGGGGAAGGTAGCTTCAAGCGTCCAGCGGGGCAATCTGGAGGTTCGATCCAGTATACGCGGCGCCGACGAGATCGGCAGATTGGGTTTTCTGTTCGACCAAATGCTCGACCGCATTAAAGAGATGATTACGGAAGTATCTCTCAACCAAGCGCGCAAGCGCAAGGCAGAGCTTGCGATGCTGCAGGCCCAGATTAATCCGCATTTTCTGTTTAACGTGCTGAATTCGATCCGGATGAAAGTGATGAGGAGCGGCGACCAGGACAGTGCCAAGATGATTGCCTCTTTGTCCAAGCTGCTGCGAATGACGATCAGCCGGGATGAAGACGCGATTATGCTGCATGAGGAAATCGAACTGCTGACGCATTACGTCGAGCTGATGAATCTGCGGCAGAAGGAGGAAGCACGGCTGCTGGTGGATGCGGATGTAACCTCCTTCGATATTCGGGTCCCGCGGTTTATTTTGCAGCCGCTGGTGGAGAACGCTTTAATACACGGCTTTAACCAAAGTGCCGGAACAATCCGGATTACGGCAGAGAGAAAGGATCACTTCCTTGAGCTATCGGTGGAAGATGACGGAGTTGGAATGGATGTTGAGCAATTGGAACGGTTGAGAGCGCGCCTAACGGCTGCGGGATCCGGGACGGAAGAACTTCAAGAAACCGGGCGTTCAACAGGACCGGGAATGTCAGGAATCGGCGTGGCGAACGTCGCGGAGCGTATGCGGATTATGTTTGGAGATGCCTTTCATATTACCGTCGAGAGCGAACAAGGAACACGCATTATGATGCATATCCCTATTCGGGAGGAGGGGCGTCCTCATGTATAAAGTGATGCTAGTGGATGATGATTATCCGGTAATCGAGCTGTTATCGGAAGTAGTGGATTGGAAGGAGCTTGGTCTTGTTTTATCCGGCAAGCATGAGAACGGACTTGCGGCATGGGAGCATGTACAGGAGGAAATTCCGGATATTCTCGTGACCGATATCGGGATGCCGAAGATGGACGGTCTGGAACTCGCGCAAAGGGTAAAAAAATTAAATCCTTCGGTGAGGATTGTCATCCTCTCCTGCCATAGCGAATTCCAGTATGCTCAGCAGGCAATGCGGCTGGATGTTCAGGATTACTTGCTTAAGGATCAATTGGATCCGGAGGAATTGATTGGGCTGCTGCAGAAGTTTAAGGAAGGCTTCGACGGCGAACGCCAAATGTTATCCGAGCAAAACAAGATGAAGCGGATGGTCAGCGAAACCCAGGATTTGCGCAAGGAGAAGCTGTTCCGCGAATTTGTCCAGCAGCCGCTAATTTCCGCGGAGCAATGGCAGCGCGATTTCGGCTCCTACGGGTTGTTCCAGCCCGGCGAGCTTTGTCTTCCCGTAGCCGGCTTTATGGAAAACTATAATCTGATCAAAAACCGGTTCGATTCGGATCAGACGCTGCATTTCGCGATCAGCAACGTGATGGAGGAATTGCTGGCCGAACTGCCTCTGCGCGTCGTGCATATCGGTTACAGCAGCCGGCAATCCTTGCTGCTCTTCTCTTTTAAGCCGGGTCTCAAGCAAAACGTTTACGATCAGGTACAGGCTAGCATTCAAACCGTGCAGCGGACGCTTGGTCAGGTGCTGAAGATTCAGATGGCCTTCCTGATTGGAACGGGCTGCGACAATCCGCAGCTGCTGAAGCAGGCCTTGTGCAACTTGCTGAAAGCCGATGAACAGCGGTTCTATTTGTCCAAAGGGGAAACCGCCAAATGGCAGAAGGGCACCCAGCCTTCCTCCGGGCTTCTTGCGATGTACGACCAGGCAGCCGCGGAAATTCGCGAAGCGATTATGGCGAAGGACAGCGATAAAATCAGAGCGCTTGCCGGCAAATGGGAGGCGCATATCCGCAAGGAGCAATACGCTTCAGAGGAAGTAAGGGATTGGGTGCTGAAGCTGCTTATCGATATGCGGCTCAAGCTGCATGCCATGCTGTTTGCCTCCCAGACCTTAACCGCAGAGAAGCTGCACAAGGAAATCGTTTATTTCGATTCTCTGCGGGGGCTGTTCGAGTGGTTCCACACGCAGCTTCAGTCTTACATCGCAGCGAGAGAAGAAGCCTTGCCGGTGAGCAAACGCCGAGAAGTATCGGAAGCCTGCAAGTATGTGTCGATGAATCTGGGCAAACGAATTTCGCTGGAGGAAGTAGCGGCTCATCTGCATATGAATCCAAGCTATTTCAGCCGGTTCTTCAAGAAGGAGACCGGCCTGACCTTTATTGAATATGTCACCGACCAGAAGATTGAACGGGCAAAGGAATTGCTCGATCAAACGAATTATTACGTAAGCGAAATTTGCGAAATGCTCGGCTACGACAACCAGAGCTATTTCATCAAGACGTTCAAAGCGCAGACGGGCTTAACGCCAACCGAATATCGCGGTTAGGAGGAGAGAAACTTGCGGACGAATTACGATTGGCCGAAGGAAGTGCTGGATGGATGGCTGACGGATCAGTCAGCGGCGGCCAGCGATGTATATACGTACTCCGGGAACAAAGCGGACTGGAGAGGGATAGCGGAATCCCCGGCTTACTCGGACATGATTGGGGAGATTCGGGAAGAGGGGGAACGCCTGCTTGACCGTCCAATTCCCGTTCTGTCCCGGGACATATACGATCTGTTCGAGACGAACGGGAACCGCCTTATTTACGAAGGACTG
Organism: Paenibacillus glycanilyticus; assembly: GCF_051200795.1. Lineage (NCBI taxonomy): Bacteria > Bacillati > Bacillota > Bacilli > Caryophanales > Paenibacillaceae > Paenibacillus > Paenibacillus glycanilyticus. Next base: position 4,322,961 of record NZ_CP195155.1, on the reverse strand, counting down.
TATTTCGAACGCAGGAGCCGGCTTACTTCCTTTGCGCTGCTGCATTGCCTTTTCCCCGATTCAGCGGAATATCGCCAGGCCCTGATCGATACGATTGAGGCGGTTCTGGAGGAGATGACTTGGTGCTTACCGGCTCATATGAGAGGGAATTCGGTTGACCGCCATATTGATCTTTTTGCATCCGAAACCGGATTTGCGTTGGCTGAGATTCTGACGATTACGGAACAATCGCTTCCTTCCGCGCTACGGGAGGACATTCGGGTACAGATCGAGCGAAGAATATTTGCCCCTTATCTGGATGATCGATTTCCTCCCTATCATTGGGAGACAGCCGACCATAACTGGGCGGCGGTATGCGCGGGGTCGATTGGGGCAACAGCCCTTTTGCTAGGCATCGACAAAAAGCGAAGAGCGGCTGTCCTTCACCGGGCAATCGGAACGATGAATCATTATTTATCCGGCTTTGGGGAAGACGGAGCTTGCGCGGAAGGTCCGGGTTATTGGAATTACGGTTTTGGTTATTTCGTTTATTTCGCCGATCTGCTGAAGCGCGCCACCGCCGGAAGGGCGGATTTGCTTGATTCAAGGCATGTACGGAACATCGCCGGATTCCAGCAAAAAGCTTATCTCGCAGGGAACCGGCCGGCCAACTTCTCGGATGCGTCTTCACATGTAAGCGCAAACATCGGCTTGTCCGATTATCTGGCTTCTAACGTTGAAGAAGTGAGCTTTGCCCCATTGTCGATACGGGCGGGCTTTACCGATGATCATTGCAGCCGCTTCGCCCATGCTTTGCGCAATTTGCTCTGGTTCAGGCCGGAAGCTCCGAGACAATCGGACTGGCCAAGCGGAAGCTGGTATTTGGCGGATGCGCAGTGGCTGATTTCGCGGGTAAGCCATGCTTCCGGCAGCTTTGGCTTTGCGGCCAAGGGCGGACATAACGACGAACCGCATAATCATAATGACGTGGGCCATTTCATTCTGATTGCGGAAGACGATCCGGCGTTTGCCGTGGATCTCGGGAGCGGGGAATATACGGCGCAATACTTTGGGGAAGGCCGGTACGAATACGACTGTACGGGGGCGCAAGGACATTCCTTGCCGATTGTGAACGGGCAGCTTCAGGCTGTTGGCGCCGAGAGCAAGGCTTCCGTTGAATGGGTAGAGCAGGGCGAATCGGAGGACCGGCTCATGCTGGAGCTTGCAGCCTGTTACCCGGGCAGCGGACTTGCAACGTTTGAGCGCGAATTTGTCTGGCATAAAACCGGACTTCCCGAGCTTGAGTTAACGGACACCTTCCGATTCGACAAAGAAGGCGGGACCATTACGGAGGTTATCGTCAGCCAATGCCCGCCATTCGTGCGGTCGGAAGGCCAGATTGTCTTGAATGGCAGCCGGCATTCGGTTGTATTGTCCTTTGAACCTCAAAGCCTGGAAGTCTCCATTATAGAACGAACGTATTCCAATCATTCGGGTCAGGAAGAAAGCTATTATCGCATTTATCTTATTTCGAAAGAGGAAGCGTCCCTTGAAAAGACGGTTAAATTAAACTTCAAATTTCAGGAACAGGTGGAATCTTAAATGACAAATACAATGGCTGCTAACCAGCTCGGAACCGCATCATGGGTAAAGGAAGCTTGGGAACAAACGGTGCAAAAGGTATTGCGGACAAGCGCCCGCATCGGTGCGGAATTCCCTCATGCGAGCCAAGGCGGCCAATATGTGCTTGAAGCCCCGCATTGGTGGACGGCAGGCTTCTGGCCGGGACTGTTGTGGTTATTGCATGAAGGCGAAGCGAATGCCGGCCTTCCTTTCCGCAGGATTGCGGAAGAATGCGAGCTGAAGCTGGACGAGGTGCTGGACGGTTATGACCGGCTCGACCACGATATCGGCTTTATGTGGATTCTGACCAGCGTGATCAATTATAAGCTGAATGGCGGCGAAGAGTCCCGCCGAAGAGCGCTGAAGGCAGCGAACTATTTGATGGGCCGCTTTAACCTGAAGGGCAATTTCATCCGTGCCTGGAACCCTTGGAGTGAAGGGGAAGACAACAGCGGCTGGGCGATTATCGACTGCGCGATGAACGTTCCTCTCCTGCAATGGGCATCACGCGAGACGGGCGACCCGAGATACAGTCATGTTGCCGAAGCTCATATGGGTACCGTATTGAATCATTTTATCCGTACCGACGGCTCGGTCCGTCACATTGTGCGGTTTGATTCTAGGACCGGCGAGGTTGCCGAATTTATTGGCGGTCAAGGCTATGGACCGGAATCCGCTTGGTCGCGCGGCACAGCTTGGGCGGTCTATGGATTGACCTTGGCCGCCAAGCATACGGGCCGCAAGGACCTTCTGGATGCAGCCAAGCAAGTAACGCATTTCTTCCTGTCCCAATTGCCTGAGGACAGCGTACCGGTATGGGATTTCCGCGCGCCGGAGGACACGAAATGGCTTCGCGATTCTTCAGCCGGGGCATGCGCGGCTTGCGGCTTGCTGCTGCTGGCCGAGCTTGTACCATCGGCGGAGGCATCCAGCTATCGAAGCGCGGGAGAGCGGATTCTGAAATCGTTATACGAGAACTACGGCTCGTTTGGCGAGGAAGAGGAAGAAGGGCTTATCCTGCATGGCACGAGCCATTATCCGGAACGCAAAAATATGGATGTGCCGCTTATATACGGCGACTATTTCTTTGTGGAGGGTCTTGCTCGTCTTAAAGGGGGCGTCACGATTCCATGGGAGTAAGCGTGCCGATTGCTTCGAATCCGCTACGCAACAAAGCAGACCTGGAGCAGGCATTCAGCCAGCTCACCAAGCCGCTCCTGCCTTATTATTCAGCCGGTGGAGCACGACTGGAGCTGAACGGATCCGGCGCCGGCCAAGCTCCGGAAGTAGCGGGGATGGAAGGCTTCTCCCGTATTGTCTGGGGGCTGGCCCCGCTTGCGGCTGGCTCTGTTAAGGCTGATGAAGAGCTGCTGCAGCTGGTGTTGAAAGGAATAACAAACGGCACCAATCCCGAGCATGAGGAGTATTGGGGCGAGGTTGCCGATCACGATCAGCGCCTGGTGGAGATGGCTTCGCTTGGCCTTGCGTTAGCTATTGCCCCTGACCGTTTGTGGGAGCCGCTTGGCGCAGAGGCGAAGCAGCACTTCTATAATTGGCTGAATCAAATTAACAGCCGCCGGGCTCATGATTGCAATTGGCTGTTCTTCCATGTCCTTGTTAACGTAGGCTTCCATAAGCTTGGTCTTCCTTACGCGAAGGATCAGCTTGAGGCGAACCTGAACCGGCTGGAACAGTTTTATCTGAAGGATGGCTGGTACGAAGACGGAGTAAACGGTCATAGCGACTATTACGTGCCCTTGGCTTTTCATTACTGCGGACTTCTCTATTCGGCACTGATGAAGGAAGAGGATCCCGAACGTGCAGCTCGCTTCGAAGAACGCAGTATCTCGTTCGCCGGGCAGTTCGTGAACTGGTTCGCCGAGGATGGCAGGGCGCTTCCTTACGGGCGCAGCTTGACTTACCGATTCGCGCAGGGAGCTTTGTGGGGAGCGTATGCTTTTGCCGATATGCTGCCGTTTGAGCTTGGCGTTGTCAAAGGATTGTATTTGCGCCATCTGCGTTGGTGGCTCAGTCAGCCGATTTTCTCGCCCGATGGCGTATTAACGGTTGGATACAGCTATCCCAATCTGATTATGGCCGAAAATTATAATGCCCCTGGATCCGTCTATTGGGCGTTTAAAGCCTTTCTGCCGCTCGCATTGCCGGAAGAGCATCCGTTCTGGCAGGCAGAGGAGCTTCCGCTGCCGGAGCTGCCGGCTATTTCGGCGCAGCAGGCCCCTCATCTTGTTGTCTGCAGGCATAGCGAACGCGACCATGTTGCGGCGTTTAACGCGGGACATCCCGGAACCAACGAGCATACTCATACCTCGGCGAAATACGAGAAGTTTGTTTATTCCGCATCCTTCGGTTTCAGCGTGCCGCGTGCGGAGTGGGGGTTGTCCCAAGGAGCTTACGACTCCATGCTTGCCTTAAGCGAGGAAGATAACCTGTATCGCGTTCGCCGGAAAAACGAAGAGACCAGCATCGATGGCGACATCCTTATCTCTGTCTGGAAGCCGTGGCGGGATGTCACGGTGACGACTTATCTGATCGCCGGATTGCCTTGGCACTTAAGGATTCACCGGATCGAGACCGCAAGAGGGCTGGATGCGGCTGAAGGGGGCTTTGCTCTTCCGCTTGACGCAACGCTTGGAGTCAATAAGCAACCCTGCAGCTTGATCGGCCGGACCGGCTTTGGCGGCAGCGGCATCTCGGGCATTCGGGGTTATGAGCGGGCCGAGCTTGTTCAAGCCCAGTCCAATACCAACCTGATGCATCCGCGAACGGCTATTCCTACGCTTCAGGCAAAGCTTCAGCCGGGGACGCATATTCTGATTGCCGCAGTCTACGGAGAGCCGGCCGCATTGGAAGAGGCTCTGCCTGAGCAATGGCAGCAGTCAATCCAGCTGTCCGTGCAGGATGATCGGATCCGGGCGGTTAGTCCTTCCGGCAAAGAAATCATCATCAGTCTTTAGGGCATGAACCGCTGACGCCCAAGCCGCATACGATAATGGCAGAAGCCTACTGGGGGAATGCCAATGAAAAGCGTTGCAGCATCAAGCGGCCGTCAGCCTTCGATTACGACCTTTGTTCTTGTCCTTTACGTGCTTCTTGTGATCTTATTGTTTTTCTGCTTTTAATTAAATAAGAAAAATGGCCGTGCGTTTAAATCGCACGGCCATTTTTTATTAAAACCCTACGTACTGCGGCTCTTCGTTTTCCAGCTCTTTTACGCGGCTGGCCACTTGATCGACGATGGTTTGCGTTTGTTGTGCCGCCTGCTCGAACATTTGCTTCGCAGCCTTGTTTTCAGTGGACAGAGCAAATTGCTCCAGGCTTGCCTGCGCGCTCTTTAAAGAGGCAACGCATGTTTTTACATCGGATGCTACGGTCATATCCAACACCTCCTTAAGAACTTGACAACAAAACTAATATGTCAGCCTTTGTCTTCTGGCATTCATGGGAAATAATAGAAATTGGACCTGAACCATTTTCCTGCTGTGGAAAATGGTTATTCGTGTTGGGATCTGCCTTTTGACAAATAATCTAAACGTAGAAACAAGCGACAGGGGGAAAAGAATTGTGCAGGACTGGTTAGAGGTTACTCTACGCACCTTACTGTCGATATTTGTCCTGTTCCTGCTTACAAAGTTAGTGGGTAAACGGCAAATATCCCAGCTTTCGTTTTTTGAGTACATTACCGGTATCTCGATCGGCAACCTGGCTGCATATGTATCGCTTGATCTTGAGGCAACCTGGTATTTGGGCCTGATCTCGCTTGGCGTGTGGGTGGCGATTTCCATTGGCATTGAATTTATGCAACTGAAGAGCAAGAAAGTCCGCGATCTTATCGATAGCAAAGCTACCGTATTGATTAAGGGCGGCAAAGTGCTGGAAGACAACCTGAAGAAAGAACGGTTGACTTCCGATGAGCTTCTGGAGCAGCTGCGCAAGAAGGATGTCTTCCGCGTTGCGGATGTCGAATTCGCCATTATGGAGCCAAGCGGAGATATCAGCGTGCTGCTGACGCGGGAGAACCAGCCCATTACTCCTGCGCATCTCGGCATTAAGGTTGCGCCGGAACATGAACCTCAGACGGTTATCATGGACGGCAAAATCATGGACGAGCCGCTCTCGACCGTTGGCCTTAATCGGAGATGGCTTGCAACCGAGCTCGAGACGATCGGCGTAACGCTCGAGAATGTCTATATCGCGCAGGTTGACGCATACCGTCAGCTGTACGTTGACCTTTACGATGACCATATTAAAGTTCCGCAGCCGCAGCTTAAGGCCGAGCTGTATGCCTTAATGAAGAAAATCGAAGCGGATCTGGAGTTGTTTGGTCTCTCGACGAAAAATAAAGAGGCCAAGCATATGTATGAACGGTGTGCGCAGGAAATGCGGCAAGTATTAAAGGAAATGAAGCCTCTGCTGCATCATTAACTACAGTAGTTAGGAGGTAAGGGGAACATGTCGAGCAATAAGAAGAAATTCACGCCGGTTCAGCGCGAATATCAGGAGTTAGCCAAAAAACACGAGCCCAAGCGGCCCGTATTCATCAATTGCCTGAAGGCTTTTCTGGTGGGCGGTATCATTTGCATTATTGGTCAAGCCGTGCAGGAGATGTTTGTTCATTGGGCCGGCTTTGACGAGAAGAAGGCCAGCAATCCGACGGTAGCGGTCATGATCATTCTGTCGGTTATCCTTACAAGCCTTGGCGTTTACGACAAAATCGCTCAATGGGCGGGGGCCGGCTCGGCCGTACCCGTTACAGGCTTCGCCAATACAATGTCGTCGGCGGCCATCGAGCACCGGAGCGAAGGACTTGTTCTTGGCGTAGGCGGTAAAATGTTCAAGATCGCGGGTCCCGTTATCGTATTTGGCGTCGTTGCGGCTTTTGTTGTAGGTCTGGTTCACCTGATCTTTAATCCTCATGCGGTTGGGGGAGGACATTAATCATGCTGAAAGGCCATCAAAGCTGGCTCTTTGAGAATCATCCCGTCATTGCCGGGACGGCTGCTATCGTCGGACCGTTCGAAGGACTAGGCCCGCTGGCGCATGATTTCGATATTGTCCACGGTGATCTCCGCCTTGGACAAGACAGCTGGGAGAAGGCGGAACGGACTTTGCTCGAGGAAGCGGCGAATCTAGCCATCGAGAAGGCCAAAATAACGAAAGAATCCATCAACTTCCTGGTAGGCGGAGATCTGATGAACCAGATCATCAGCTCCACGTTCGCCGCAAGAACGCTGCAAATACCGTATCTCGGCGTGTTTGGCGCCTGTTCGACTTCCATGGAAAGCCTTGCCATCGCGGCTAATCTGATCAATTCCCGGTCGGCTAAATACGTCATGGCCAGCGCCTGCAGCCATAATGCTACCGCCGAAAAGCAGTTCCGTTACCCGACGGAATACGGCTCCCAGAAGCCGCCGACTGCTCAATTCTCCGTAACGGGAGCGGGAACCTGCGTGTTGACTCAGCAAGGCGACGGTCCGTATGTCACGTCAGCTACCATTGGGCGCGTCGTGGATATGGGCATCAGCGACCCGTTTAATATGGGAGCGGCTATGGCGCCGGCTGCAGTGGATACGATACTGGCGCATTTCCGCGATTTTCGCATGGAGCCCGGTTATTATGATCTGATAGTGACGGGGGATTTATCCAAGGTTGGTTATGCGATTGCAAATGAATTGTTCGAAAAACATAAATTCCCCATTCATCAAACCGTCTATAAGGATTGCGGCATGATGATTTATGACTATGAGAAGCAGCAGGTGCAAGCAGGCGCCAGCGGCGCAGGATGCTCGGCAACCGTTACCTACGGCCATCTGCTCCGGCGAATGCGCGAAAAGGAGCTGAACCGCATTCTCGTCGTAGCAACAGGAGCTCTTTTATCGCCGATCTCCTTCCAGCAAGGAGAGACGATACCGTGTATCGCGCATGCGGTTTCCATTGAGAACGAGGTGAGGAAGCTATGATTTTCTTGTGGGCTTTTCTTGTAGGCGGCGCGATATGCGTGATCGGCCAAATCTGCTTTGACGTCTTTAAGCTGACGCCTGCTCATACAATGACTCTCCTTGTTGTGCTGGGCGCGATTGGGGACGGTGTCGGCATCTATGATCCGCTGATCAAATTTGCGGGCGCCGGCGCATCGATTCCGATTACAAGCTTTGGTAATGCACTGGTTCACGGTGCCTTGGACGAGATGCAGAAGACAGGCTGGATTGGCATCATTACCGGCATATTCAAGGTGACAAGCGCCGGGATATCCGCGGCGATTATCTTCTCCTTCATTGCCGCCTTGTTCGTAAAGCCGAAAGGTTAAACATACTTAGCTGTTCAGACCTTCGCATCCCTGCGGAGGTTTTTTTATTGCCGATGGGGCATTTCGCCCTCCGATACATATCCTTTCTTCCGTTGACAAATAATGTACTTACCATGTGTACATAAAAAAGGAGTGTAACGTTATGGCAGTAAAAAGCGCCGGAGGCGGAAAATACCGCAAAATGTCCATGTCGCCGAAGGAATATCAAGCCTTTGCGAAAACTCGCGAGCCTTCGCGTTCGATTTTCGGCAATTGCATTCGTGCGTTTATTATCGGCGGTGCCATCTGTGTGCTCGGGCAAGCTATTCAGCAGCTCTTTATCCATCTGGCCCATATGAAGCCTGAGGATGCCAGCAATCCAACCGTTGCCGTGCTGATTATTATTTCGGTCATTTTGACGAGCATCGGGGTTTATGACAAAATCGCCCAGTTTGCCGGAGCAGGCTCCGCCGTGCCGGTAACCGGGTTTGCCAACTCCATGTGCTCCGCCGCGCTTGAGCATCGCAGCGAAGGGCTGGTGCTAGGCGTGGGAGGAAATATGTTCAAGCTGGCCGGCTCCGTTATCGTGTACGGTACCGTTGCGGCGTTTTTCGTCGGCATCGCCCATTTAATCTTTGGGACGGGTGGTGCTCATTAAGATGCTGCAGGGAAAACAAACATGGAAGTTTGAGAACCGCCCGGTCATTATCGGGGCGGCTACCGTTGTCGGTCCCGACGAAGGGGACGGACCGCTGGCCGGGGATTTCGATCTCGTGCATCCGGAGCTGGACATGCAGCAGAAAAGCTGGGAGAAAGCCGAACGGCTGCTGCTGGAGCAGGCATCGGAATTTGCCCTGAACAATGCCAAGATCGCCAAGGATCAGCTGCAGTTCTACGTCGGCGGCGACCTGATGAATCAGATTATTAGCAACAGCTTTGCCGCAAGAACGCTGGGCGTGCCTAATCTCGGCGTGTTTGGGGCTTGTTCGACCTCGATGGAGTCGCTCGCGATAGCTTCCTTAATGGTGGATTCGGGTGCCGGACAATACGTGCTGGCAGGTACCTGCAGCCATAATTGCACGGCGGAGAAGCAGTTCCGCTATCCGACGGAATACGGCGCGCAGAAGCCGCCTACCGCGCAGTATACCGTTACCGGCGCAGGCGCCGTTGTTGTTGCCGCCTCAGGCGAGGGCCCGGTCGTTGAATATGCGACGATCGGCAAGGTTATCGACCTCGGAGTCAAGGATCCGTTTAATATGGGAGCGGCTATGGCGCCCGCCGCCGTGGATACGATTCAGGCGCATTTTAACGATACGGGCCGCACGCCCAAGGATTACGATTTGATTGTAACCGGAGATCTCGCCAGCGTTGGGCACCCGCTTGCCAAGGAGCTGCTCATCCGTGACGGGGTTCCCATGGATGAAACGACATTCAAAGATTGCGGATTGATGGTTTTTGACGTGGAGAAGCAGAAGGTGCAGGCGGGAGGAAGCGGCTGCGGCTGCTCGGCCGTCGTAACCTACGGCCATATCCTCAAAAAAATCGCCAAGGGAGATTTGAAGCGCGTACTTGTCGTTGCGACTGGCGCCTTGTTATCCCCGCTTTCCTTCCAACAAGGGGAGAGTATTCCTTGCATTGCACATGCCGTTGCGATCAGCGGCGGAAAGGAGTAGAGCAGCATGCAATTTCTATGGGCATTTGTTGTGGGAGGCGCAATTTGCGTCGTTGGCCAGCTGCTGTTTGATGTCGTGAAGCTGACTCCGGCACATACGATGGCTACGCTTGTTGTGGCAGGGGCTATCATTGACGGTCTAGGCTGGTATGAGCCGCTTGTCAGCTTTGCCGGCGCGGGCGCAACCGTACCGATTACCAGCTTTGGCAACGCGCTTGTGCACGGCGCGTTGACCGAGCTTCAAAATTCCGGCTGGATTGGCGTCATCTCCGGAATATTCAAAGTCACAAGCGCCGGTATTTCCGCGGCGATTATATTCTCCTTCCTGGCGGCGCTTGTCGTCCGTCCGAAGGGATAAAGGTAAAGCAGGCTTGCCGCATTGGGACAAGCCTGCTTTTCTTTGCCGTACGATATTTATCTGCCGTTTCCTGTCCCGCGGGAGATCATTCTCGTTACTTGAACGATAAGTCTCAGGAAGAGGCTGTTCTGGGGAAAGGCCAGATAACGGGGTTCCCATTCCGGGTCGAACTTGTCCTTGAAGCGACGGATACCCTGGAATCCATAGAAGTGGCCTCCTTTTAGGAATACCCATCTCGCCAGCTGTTCTCCCCGGTACGAATAGACCGATTCCCCGACACTCGATAAGGGCGCCATCCCCAGATTGAATATTTCGTAGCCCTCAGCTTTCGCCCATTGCAGAAGATGAACGAACAGGACATCCATAACGCCGCTGAGACCGTCACGATGGCGCATCAGGTCAATGGAGACGGATTTGTTGCGATCGTACACCGGCATAATGCTGGCAAATGCGGCGACGCGGTTCTCGTTATCCCGCAGAACGGCAATGGGAGCCAGCTCAAGATAAGATTCGGAGAAGGTGCCCAGCGAGAAGCCCTTTTCCTTGTCGCCATCCAGCCATTCGTCGGATACCGCCTTAAGCTCGGATAACAGCATGGTACTGAATGGCGGCTTGACGATATCAAACGCAAAGCCATTCCGTTCATACCGGTTGCAAGCCGCCCGCAAATCCGCCTTCCGCCGGCCGGACAACTGGAATTGGTCTAACGGGACGATCGCTTCCTCTCCAAGCTTGAAGAACCGGTAGCCGTATTCATGATAAAGCGGCAGGTGTTCGGCTTTTACCTGGTAGAAGACGGCTGTCGCCGCGTAATGATCCGCGTAATCGCGGAATTGACGCACGAGCTTTCGGATGGAGGCAGGATCTCCAATCGGATCGCCGAGTGCCACAAGGGTTTTTCCAATGCGGCCATAGGCGAGCACCGCTTGGTAGTCGGGCGTCCACATAAAGCTTTTATCGCCCATATACAGCAGATGGGTCAGGAAATTGCCGGGATGCTTGGTGAGCAGCTGCTCCAGCCTTTCCCAATCCTGCGGCCCCGGTTTAGGGGCGGGAGGGAGGCTTGGCACGAATATTCTCCGGACGGTCAGCAGAATCCAGCTGACCGCGAGTGCAATGATGCCTTCGCGCAGCAGCTCTTCGTTCTTCAACGTATAACGGGCATGCCATTTGGCATGGTGAAGCACGCCGGGCGGAAGCTCGTTGGTGGATATTCCGACAGACAGGTACAGCAGCATGACAACAAGCGAGATGCCAGCCCAGGCAATTGTTTTGCGCAAGGTGAAGATCGCTTCTTTCCGGTTGAACCTGTCTTTGGACAGCCATAAGAGCAGGCAAACGAACAGAAGGAAGATCGCTTCCTCGATTTCAAAGCCTTTCAGAATCAAAGCGAACGTACCGCCGATCAGCAGAATCATCGCCAGGAAATAAGCCCGCTTGACGCGGAAACGGATGCCCTCGGAAACCATCAGCATTAATAAACCTATAAGAACAGCCAATTGATGGGAGCCCTTCATCGTAAAAGGCGTTACGAACTGCTCGAGCAGGTGCATCCGGTGCCAGCTGCCCGGTGTGGCGGATGAGAGCAATAGCAGGATGCCGCTTATGAATACAAGAGCAGCCAGCGCCCAAGTGCTAATATCGCTAAGGACGGCCGTTTGGCTAGGCCAATTCCAGACAGTATGCCAGCGTTTGATTGCCGGCTTCAGAACCTGCTCCTGCGTTTGATTCCATCTTTCCTTATTCGGAATCCATTCCGTTGTCGCAAGCGCAAGCCCGATCGCCCACGGAAGGAAGCAATAAAAGATCCGGTAGAGTACAAGCACGGCCAGCCCCTGGTCGGGGGATAAGCCGAGATGCTGGAATGCCAGCAGGACGATCGCGTCAAAGGAACCGAGACCGCTCGGTACAAAGCTCGCAACGCCGGCAACTGCGGCCACGACAAAAATGCTCATCGCTTCCCGGAATCCGATAGGCAGATGCATCAAGTGGATGATCAGCCAGAAGGAAAGTCCGGCCATCAGCCATTCCGCCAAAGATGCCGTTATCATGCGAAGGGCCGGGGGCTTCGTCAAGGAAGCATCATCTTCCTGTTCCTTGTCCGTCAGCCCAAGCAGGTTGCGGAGCTTGGGCAGTCTGCCGAGTAAAACGAATGGCACCACATACGCGGCGATCAGGATGATAGCCAGGTACAGCCAGAGATGATGCACGAGAAGGCTTCGGTCATTCCATACGCCAACAAGCAGCAAGATGGAGAGGATGGACAATCCGGTAAGGGCGGATAAGGACTGGTAGACCAGCGACCGCAGCCATGCTGGGCCTTGAATGCCCCATTTGCGATACAGCGTGATGCGCAGTCCCGCTCCCGTTAAACCGGCGAAGCCCATGGCATTATTGAAGGAATTGGCGATCCAGCTTATTCTGAACACCGCAGTCCAGGGCATTCGCGCCTGGTTCCATCTGACTAATATAAAGTCATACGCGGACATGACCGCTACCGCCAGGAAACAGACGGTGGCAAGCTGAATATGGTCGCTCCAGTGCAGATGCTTTAGCAGACGGAGCGCCGCCGCCGGCTTGATCTCTTTGATGAAACCGCTTGTTTGCGTATACAGAAAGAGAAGAATGGCGACGGGGAACAGCAGTTTGAATACGTTTTTGAACCGGTTAGTAAAGCGGGATAGATGAGTCAGCAAACGATGGCACCTTCTTAAGGGAAAGTTTTACGGCGAACAGAACCTTTTCGTTCCTTCGTTCGTCTAAAAGTGAAGATATTGCCAATATATCATATGAGAATACCGATTCCCACTTTTTGCGACAGAAGGCGACTCGGCGCCCGCGTTATGTGGAATCCTCCAATTTTTTTCGGCAGTTCGTTCATTTGTGCTACCCGAAGGTGCTGCTGTAAAATGGTACTAAATCCCCTTATTTTTTGCATCCATTATTCCGCAGGAGGTATGTCCATGGAAACACGCCTTGCCGATATGCAATTATGCACCTTAATCCTAAATAGCTTGAATGAATGTATCCTTGGAAAACAAAGCGAAATAGAACGTTTAATGATAGCCGTCCTTGCAGGCGGCCACGTATTGCTTGAGGATGTTCCGGGCACGGGTAAAACCCAGCTGGTGAAAGCGCTGGCGAGAACCATCGGCGGCCAATTCCGCCGCATTCAATGCAATCCCGACCTTCTCCCGACCGATATTACGGGCGTGTCGATTTATCATCCGAAGCAGGAGCAGTTCATATTCCGTCCTGGACCGGTCATGACCAACGTCCTGCTCGCCGACGAGATCAACCGGGCGACAACAAAGACGCAATCCGCCCTTCTGGAAGCGATGGAGGAGGGGCATGTCACCGTTGACGGCGATACGTATATGCTCCCGGCCCCCTTTATCCTGCTCGCTACGCAAAACCCGATCGATTTCGAAGGCACGTATTCCCTGCCGGAAGCCCAGCTCGACCGCTTTATGATGAAGCTGACGTTAGGCTATCCTAACGAAGCGGATGAACAGCGGATGATTCTGGCAAGAGAGTCCGGCCATCCGTCGGACCGCTTGCAGCAGATTACTTCCATAGAAGATATCGAACGAATCCAGCACCAGGTACAAGCCGTTCATATCGATGATGCGGTCGGCAATTATTTGATTCAGCTTGTACGCGCTACGCGATCGCATCCCCATGTCCTGCTTGGCGCAAGCCCTCGTGCCGCAATAGCGTTATCGCGCGCGGCGAAAGCCAGCGCGTTCCTTGCCCAGCGTACGTTTGTCACTCCGGACGATATCAAGCAATTGGCGCCGTATGTTCTATCCCACCGTCTGCTGCTTCACACGGATGCAAGTATGAACGGTCTGCGGAGCGAAGATATTATCGCCGAGGTTCTGGAGAAGACAAAGGTTCCCGTAAGACTGGAGCGGTGATCCCATGAATGCGGTGAAAGAGACGAAGACCCGTAAACGCTGGAGGCTTATCGCAATCATTTATGGCGCCGCATTGCTTTATTTATTGTTTCAGGGCGGCAAAACGGCATTGATGCTGTTTATGATTTTGAACGTGCTGCTGATTTATTTGGCTTTAGGCCGTTGGAGCGGGATCAGCCGCGTGTCCGGCATCCGAAGCTATAGGCAGACCGGGGCAACCGCGGGCAGCGACCATTCGCTCACGGCAGGCAGCACGCTGGATGTTCAATTATCGGTAAAGGTTCCCGGCGTTTATCCGATCCCTTATGTATTGGTCAGAGACAGGCTGCAGCGCCATAACGGCCAGCAGCTGCAGTTCGAAGCCTCTTTCGTCCCAAGCTTCAAGCGTTCCGGCGATGTGCTTTACCAGACGCCGCCGCTTCAGCGGGGAGAGTACCGCTTCGTCACGACCGAATGCATTTCCCATGACATATTCGGCTTGTTCGAGCATTCCGGCCGCTTCGGCTCGGAGTCGGCATTCAGCGTGTTGCCTCAGATTGTTCCGCTGCGGCAATGGCATAGCATACAAAGCGGCTTCCGGGGGCCCTTCTCCCATGCCGCAGCTCCGCGTGCCGCAAAAGAAACGACGCAAATCAACGGCGTGCGGGAATATTTGTACGGCGACAGGCTGTCGCGGATTCACTGGAACGCAACGGCGAAGACGGGCGACTGGAAGTCGAAGGCGTTCGAGAGGGAGTCATTGCCTCGTACGCTTATTATTCTTGACCGATATGCCGGCGATTACCCCGCTCCGGGCGCGGAACGGTTCGAGCTGGCGGTATCTACAGCAGCTTCGCTTATTGACAGCGGCTTGAAGGGCGATACGGCGATCGGACTAATGTCCGCAGGCAAGAAGCTGACGATTCTCCCGCCCAAGTCCGGCGTGGAACAGCGCAACGCGCTAATGAAGCATTTGACCTTTGTAGACGCCGATGCCGAGCAAGGGCTGTACAAGTCTCTCGTGGCAGCCGACTCCCGGCTGGAGCCAGGCTCCTTCGCAATCGTGATTAGCGGAACTTCCGGCAGGGAAGCCATCCGTTCGATGGAATGGTTGTCCCGTAAAGGACTTACGCCATGCCTGATGCATATCGGCGGCGACAGGCGGCTGGAGGAACAATGGCGCCTGATGATTCGCAGCAAGGGCTGGTCCTTATTCGAACTGAAGCAGCTGCAGGAGCTTCCTGCCGTGCTGGAAGGAGGCCGGGCATGAGCCTCTTGCCGCGTTTGTTTACTTTCTGCCGAACGGTGATCATCAAGGTTACGCCGAATTGGTATACGAAGCTCTCGCAATTATTTATTGCTCTTATGCTTATTCATACAATCCGGATCTTTGAGGGCTTCTGGTGGAGCGAGACCTTCTACGCGGTCAGCTTCACGCTGCTCTTCGCTGTTGCTGCCGATTGGCTGCTGCCGCGAAGCATGCGGGTGCTGCGGATTGTTGTTCAATTGGTGCTTGCGGTAGGCGCGACGGCTTATTTTGCCGATCTGAAAAAAGTCGCTTCCACGACCGTTCCCCATCAAGAGAACCGGCTTGGCGATTTGTTCCGCACGTTGTGGGGTTATGCCGAGCAGCTGCATCCCTTTATATGGATTTGCGGAGCTTTGCTCGTTTTGTATATCCTGTTTGATTTGTGGATTACAACTAGGCTGCGCCTATTCGGATTTATAAGCGTCAATATTCTCGTTCTGACCATTGCGGATTCTTTTACTCCGATCTGGTTATGGGATGAAGTCGCCTGGATTGTCTTTTTGGGTCTGCTCTGGCTGGTGGCCAATCATCTGCATAAGCTGGCAAGCCATCATCCGAACAGCTGGAGGGAGCTTACGGAATATCCGCTGCAGCTGCTGATGCCAATCGTTATCGTATTGTCCGTGCTGATGACAGCCGGCATTCTGATGCCGACCGTATCGCCGATTATTCAAGATCCTTATACGATGTGGAAGGAATCGAAGGGCGAGACGGTTAACGTATTCCTCGGAGACAAAGGAATCGCTGCTCCCGTTGACGTGAGCAGCAGCAACACCAAGTCCGGTTACGGACGCGATGATTCGGAGCTGGGTGGCGGATTCGATTTTGACTATTCGCCCGTCATGACGATTACAACCAACCATCGGAGCTACTGGAGAGGCGAGACGAAAACGGAATACACCGGAGCGGGCTGGACGGTGAACGACGAGACGGAACGGAGCCGGTTAGCCTCGGTAGGGAAAGACTGGGAGCTACCGCTCATCGAAGGACGCGAGAAGGCGGAGACGATGAAGGTGGACCAGCAGGTCCGAATGTCCAATAATAATATTTATCCGGTCTTGTTCGCCGCTTCTCCCGTTACCGCGGTTCATTGGGTGGATGATCCCGATGCATCCGTATTGCCGAAAAGCTTAAAGTGGGCGGTTAACGAGCAGGAGCTGATCTGGTCCGACAAGCCGCTGCGCAGATATCCGCAAAGCTATGCGGTAACCTCCGAAGTCACCATATTAGATGAAGAAGGACTTCGCAAGACGGAAGCCGAGCTGCCGGATCAGGCGGAGACGAAGCAATATTTGCAGCTGCCGTCTTCCTTGCCGGGCCGCGTAAGGTCGCTCGCCGTGTCGTTAACGGCTTCGGCCGTGAAT
Organism: Paenibacillus glycanilyticus; assembly: GCF_051200795.1. Lineage (NCBI taxonomy): Bacteria > Bacillati > Bacillota > Bacilli > Caryophanales > Paenibacillaceae > Paenibacillus > Paenibacillus glycanilyticus. The sequence continues at coordinate 4,306,453 of NZ_CP195155.1, read as the reverse complement.
GATTACGACAAGGCGAAGCTGATAGAGACTTATCTCCGCCAGAACTTCATGTATACGAATGAACCGGATAAATCAAGACTGACCGGAGACAGCAAGGATTTCGTCGACCAGTTCCTCTTCGAACTGAAGGAAGGCTATTGCGATTATTTCTCGACGGCGATGGCGGTCATGTCCCGTTCTATCGGGTTGCCTACCCGTTGGGTAAAAGGCTTCGCCCCGGGCGTGCTTCCCGTTTCGGAATATGTGCCGTCTGCCGGCGGGATTCCAAGCGAAGCGGAATTAAATCCGGACGGAGCAGGCACGTATACCGTCCGCAACTCGGATGCGCATTCCTGGGTGGAGATCTATTTCGACGGCTATGGCTGGATTCCGTTCGAGCCTACGTCGGGCTTCACCTTCCCTTATTCCGTAACGGAAGTGCAGCAGGAAGCATTGCCGACGCCTACCGCAGCGGTTGATACCGATCCGGTACAGGAGGAAGTAACCGACAGCACGGGAAGCAATCATTCCGCTATCATCTGGGGCTCGGTATCGGCAGCCGTTCTTATCGTGCTTGTGCTTGTTGTTGTCCTGCTGCGTACGCCATGGATCCGTTCCAGATACCGGGCTTATTCCGGTAATGACCGGATTGTATGGGAGACGGAGAAGCTGCTGCGTCTCTGCCGGCGCAAAGGCTATGAGCGCGGGGAGCATGAGACGCTGCGCGAAGCGATTCAGAGATGGTCGCCTAGCCACAAGCGGCTGAACAATCTGTTCCGCGAAGTGCTCGATGAGTTCGAACGCGCGAAATACAGCTCCGTCCAGGCGACAAGTTCGGAGACCGACCGGTTTATTTTAAAGATCAAAGCGATTAAAGAGGAATTGTAGAAATTTGCGTATATTATATAGAAGGAAAATTCGCCGCTCGCATTGCGCGGGCGGTATTTCTTTTGCAACAAAATCCGAATATATGGTATAGTTTCGTAAGATAGCAGGAGATGAGCGAAAGTTCGAGGGGGCAAGGCAGCATGTTCGAAAGATTATTGCCGCATTTACGAGTAAATTCGGTGTACGATATTCAGCTGGACGAGTTATACAAAAAAGGTGTCCGCGGAATTATCACCGATCTTGATAATACGCTCGTTGGAGCGCGTGAGCCGCTTGCAACGCCACAGCTCACGACATGGCTGGAACAAGTTCGGGATTATGGCTTTAAAGTTGTCATTGTGTCGAATAATAACAGGACGAGAGTGTCCAAATTCGCCGATCCGCTGGGCATTCCGTTTATTCATGCCGCGCGCAAGCCGGCGAATAAAGCGTTCCATAAAGCATTGAGCGTGCTGGGGCTGCCCGTGGAGCAGACCGTTGTGCTCGGCGACCAGATGCTTACGGATGTACTCGGCGGGAAACGTATGGGCCTTTATACGATTCTGGTCACGCCGATTGCTCCTGCTGACGAAGGAATAATGACCCGCGTGAACAGAAGAATCGAGCGTTTTGTTCTTTCCCGTTTGCGTAAAAAAGGGACATGGTATGAGGGGGAGACCAAGTGAGAGAAGAGCAGCATAGTCAGTCGCATGCATGCGCAGGCTGCGGAGTTAAGCTCCAGACGGAGCATCCGGAAGAGTCGGGCTACCTGCCCGAAGCGGCGTTAAACCGGGAGCCGGTTATTTGCCAAAGATGCTTCCGTATTCGTAATTATAATGAAGCTTCATCGATAACCGTTGATCAGGACGATTTCTTGCGCCTGCTCGGCAGCATCGGGTCGACGGACAGCCTGGTTGTCCATATTGTCGACTTATTTGATTTTGAGGGCAGTCTCATTTCCGGTCTGCAGCGTTTTGTAGGCAATAATCCGGTTGTGCTTGTGGTTAACAAGGTTGATCTGCTGCCTCGTTCGGTAAATCTGAACCGTCTTCGGAACTGGGTTCAGAAGCAGGCGAAGGCGGAAGGGCTTCGCACGGTAGATATCGTGCTCTGCAGCGCCAAACGGAATATCGGCTTCGAGCATGTCATTGAAGCAATCGAGCATCACCGGAAGGGCCGCGATGTATACGTGGTTGGCGCAACCAATGTCGGCAAATCGACATTGATTAACCGTCTGATCCATGACTACAGCGATATGGAACGCGAACTGACGACTTCCCGTTACCCGGGCACTACGCTTGACGCGGTCCATATTCCGCTGGATGACGGCAAGTCGATAATCGATACGCCGGGGATCGTGTACCCTACCCGGATGACGGAGATCGTTCCGCGCGGCTTCCTTCAGGCTTTGCTGCCGGACAAGCCGATCAAGCCGCTGGTTTACCAGTTAAACGACCAGCAGTCGTTATTTATCAACAGCTTGGTCCGGTTCGACTTCGTTGAGGGCGAACGTCAATCGTTTACGTTCTATATCTCCAATGCGCTTAGCGTACACCGCACGAAGCTGGAGCGGGCTGAACAGCTGTACGCCGACCACCGCGGGGAGCTGCTTGGCGGTCCTTCGCGCGAAGAATTGGATGAAATGCCGGCTTGGACCCGCCATTCGATTCGCATTCCGCGGGGAGCGAAGAAGGATATTTTCGTATCCGGCATGGGCTGGATTCAGGCGAATGGCACTTCCGGCGCGATCGTGGACGTATATGCGCCTAAGGGCATTAAGGTCTTGCTTCGCGATTCGCTTGTATAGAAGAGAGGGGAACGGGAACATTGACGGTATCCGCGCTTGACAATGGGATTACGGGAAACCGGATTGACAGCCAGACGGTATTGTATGGCGTAATCGGAGATCCGGTTCGCCACTCGAAATCACCGATTATGATGAATCGGGCTTTCCGCGAGACGGGAATCAACGGAGCCTACATGGCTTTTCATATTACGCAGGGCAAGCTTGGAGAATTTGTAGCTGGCATTCGGGCGATGGGCATTCGGGGAGTCAATGTGACGATTCCCCATAAGCTGGATATTATGAAGTATATGGACGAGATTGACGCGGGCGCGCAGGCGATCGGAGCCGTCAATACGATTGTGAACGATAATGGCCGGTTGACCGGTTATAACACCGACGGAATCGGTTATGTCCGGTCCTTGAAGGAAGAAGCGGAGCCGGAGCTTGCGGGCAAGCGGATTCTCGTCATTGGCGCCGGCGGCGCATCGCGCGGAATCGTGTACGCGCTCGCCGGCGAGCAGCCTTCGGGCATTACGATCGCTAACCGTTCGGTGGAGCGTGCCGAGGAGCTTGCGCAATCGTTCCGGTCACTGGCGGATATCCGGGCCATTGCAAACGATGAATTGCAGGCTGCCTGCGGGGAAGCGGATATCGTCATTAACACAACCTCCGTTGGCATGCATCCTCATACCGATGCAGCGCCGATAGACGCATCTTGGCTGAAGCCGGGGGCCGTCGCAAGCGATCTAATCTACAATCCGCTGCGCACGAAGTTCCTGTTGGACGCTGAGCAGCATGGCTGCCGCGTGCACGGGGGACTCGGCATGTTTATTTATCAGGGGGCTTACGCCTTCGAATATTGGACAGGGCAGCCGGCTCCGGCAGCAGCGATGCGCGAGACCGTTTTGCAGTCCCTTGTCTAGTTCAATGCAACCATATCGACAACCTATAGAGATGAAAGAAGGAACTACCATGTTAACAGGCAAACAAAAACGTCACCTCAGATCGCTGGCTCATCATCTTCAGCCGATTTTCCAGGTAGGCAAAGGCGGCACGAACGATCAGCTTGTCCGTCACATTGAAGAAGCGATTGAAGTACGGGAACTGATCAAGATTTCGGTACTGAACAACTGCATGGACGATCCTAGGGAGATCGGCGCGGAAGTGGCGGAAGCTGCCGGTGCCGAGCTGGTACAGGTCATCGGAAAAACGATCGTTCTGTACAAGCAAGCAACGGAAGAGAAGTACCGCAAGATCGAGCTGCCTAAGGCTGCGGCGAAATAACGCCGTAACCGAAAAGGATGGGTAGCGTTTAATGAGCAAAATCGGCATTATGGGCGGAACGTTTGATCCGGTTCATACCGGACATCTGATTGCGGCCGAAGCAGCCCGTGACGGCTGCGGGCTGGACGAGGTATGGTTTATTCCGACTTATCAGCCGCCGCTTAAGGATAACGAGCCGGGTGCAAGCAGCAAGCTAAGACTTCAGATGGTCCAGGAAGCGCTCGGAGGAAACCCGGCCTTCAAAGTACTTGATATCGAGCTGGAGCGCGGCGGAATGAGTTATTCCATCGACACGGTGCTGGAACTGAAAAGGCGGTACCCGGATAAAGCTTTTTCCTATATTATCGGTTCGGACCGGATTAACGATCTGCCCAAATGGCATCGTATAGAAGAACTGGCGGAGCTGATTACCTTCATCGGGCTGGAGCGGGAAGGGACGGCGGTGAAGCTGGATGAACTGCCGGAATTCCTTCGTCGGCGCGTGACGATGGCGGACATGCCGCCGATCGGCATATCGTCCACGGAGATCCGAAGCAGAGTGCATGCGGGGCGTTCGATTGCTTATCTGGTGCCGGACACCGTTCATCAGTTTATAAAGGGGAGAGGGCTTTATGAATCGTGAACAAATGATCGAATCGGTCAAATCGCAAATGCCGGAGAAGCGCTGGAAGCACGTGGAAGGGGTTATGGAAACCTCGATTATCCTTGCCGGACGGTTTGGGGAAGACCCGGTAAAAGCGGAGCTTGCAGCCATTCTGCACGACGTGGCCAAATATTGGCCGATTGCGAAGATGGAGCAGATTATTCGGGAGCAGCAGCTTGACCAAGGCCTGCTGAACCATGATAAGGCGTTATGGCATGCCGAGGTCGGCTACTGGGTAGCCGAGCATGAATACGGCGTAAAGGATCAGGAAGTGCTGGATGCCATCAGGTATCACACTTCCGGGCGTGTAGGAATGACCAAGCTGGACAAAGTGGTTTGTCTGGCCGATTATATGGAACCCGGACGGGACTTTCCCGGGGTCGACCGCATTCGCGAACTGAGCGAGACCAGCCTCGAGCAGGCGCTAATCGCGGGTTTTGATTCCACGATTTCTTTCCTGCTCGAGAAAGGAAATCGGATTTATCCCCTAACGGTGGAATCCCGCAATGACTTAATTGAACAGCAAAAACAAGGAGGCTGAGCTATGACCGTACATTCGGATGAATTGCTGCAAATTACGGTGGCGGCTGCGGAAGACAAGAAAGCGCATCGCATCGTAGCATTAAACTTGAAAGAAATCTCGCTGGTGGCTGATTATTTCGTTATCTGCCACGGTAATTCGGATACGCAGGTACAAGCGATTACGACTGAAATCCGCAAGCAGGCTGAAATGCGCGGCGTACGCGTAAAAGGCATCGAAGGCATGGATTCGGCGCGCTGGGTACTGATTGACCTTGGCGACGTAATCGTCCATGTGTTCCACCGCGATGAACGCGATTACTATAATATCGAACGCCTGTGGTCCGATGCGAAGGTAGTGGAATTCGCATGAGTCTGACAGCCGGCACGATTGTAACTTTAAGGGTGGCACGCGAAGTGTCGCCCTACGGCTATTTCCTGACCGATGAAGAGTCGGAGGTGCTTCTGCACTATACCGAGCTGGTAGGCAAGAAGCCGAAAATGAACGATGAGGTAGAGGTCTTTATTTTTTATGATTCCGAGGACCGGATTGCCGCAACGATGAAGCGTCCAAAGCTCCTGCTTGGAGAGATGGCGCGCCTGAAGGTTGCCGACGTGCATCCGCGTCTCGGCTGTTTCCTGGATTTTGGCCTTGGACGGCAGCTGCTGCTTCCGATTTCCGAGCTGCCGGAGAAGGTGGAGTTCCGTCCGCTGCCGGGCGACGAGGTCCATGTTGTGCTTGGTCACGATAAAGCCGGACGATTGCTCGCCAGAACGGCTGGCGAGGACGAGCTTGGACCGCTCGTATTCGAGGCTCCGCAGTCTTGGCGCAACCAGTGGGTGGAAGGCTGGGTCACCAAATCGCTGCAGATGGGCTCGTTTGTGCTTGTTGACGGCGGCGTGGTTGGATTTGGCGTATACGGACTTATTCCGGCACCCGAGCGCGTCCGTCCGCTTCGCCTTGGCGAGCGGGTATCCGCGCGGGTAACGTTCATCCGCGAAGACGGACGCGTAAATCTGTCGATGGCGAAGCTGAAGCAGGAAGGGCGGCTGGAGGATGCGGACCGCATTCTGGCCTTCCTGAAGGAGCGCCCGGGCGGGGGCATGCCTTATTCCGACGAAACGCCTGCGGATACGGTCAAACAGCGCTTCGGCATCAGCAAATCGGCTTTCAAGCGTGCTTTAGGGAAGCTGATGAGGGATGGTTTGATTACGCAAAAAGGAAGCTGGACTTACCTGGCGGATCCGGCCAAAGCGGACGATGCCGGTTCGGATGCCGCTGCATCCGCCAAGCCGTCGGAGGAATAACGGCATGGATGCATACGGTCAATTCGCATCGGTCTACGACCGGCTGATGCAGGACATGCCATACGAAGACTGGCTGCAATTCGCCCATGACAGCTGGGAACGTTACGGCATGCCTAAGACGGTTGCGGATCTCGGCTGCGGGACGGGCAGCATTGCGATTCCTTTGGCCTTATCCGGGCTGGAGGTATACGGCATCGACCTGTCTGCCGATATGCTGACCGTTGCGCGCAGCAAATGGGATGAAGCTGCCTCGCAATTGGCCCGCGCCCGGGGGAACGTAACCTGGCTGGAGCAGGATATGCGGGACTGGACGCTTGCGGAGCCCGTCGATACGGTGATATCGTTCTGCGACTGCGTGAACTATCTGACCGAGGAAGAAGACGTGGAGGCAGCCTTTAAGGCGGCTTACGATAATTTGCGCGAGGGCGGACTGTTCTTGTTCGATGTTCATGATCCGAAGGTGTTCCTTCGTTACGCGGAGGAGCAGCCTTTTGTGCTGGACGAGGACGAAGTCGCTTATATATGGACTTGCGAGCTCGACGAGTCCCGGCTTCAGATCGAGCATCATCTGACCATATTCGCCGAGGAGAAGAGCGGGAAGTTCGAGCGTTTCGAAGAAATGCACGAACAGCGGGCGTATGGCCGCGGCTGGATGGAAGCAGCCTTGAAGCGTACGGGCTTCCGTACGGTTGACTGCTATGCGGACTTTGAACTCGAGCCGGCGGGTGACCGTTCGGAGCGGTTGTTTTTTGCGGCAGTGAAATGATGAGGCTGGTCATTTGAAAGCAAACAGGGTTGTCTTCCGTCACTTCGAGTGACGGGAGACAACCCTGTTATTTTTCATCCGCGCAAATTGGAGCAGCTTCTTTCTGAAGGTAGCTCAGCTGTTTACGCTTGAGACGCCGTAATCGTGTCTGTGAGCTCTTCCGCAGTGTCGTCCGTCACTTTGTGCGGAGGGACGAAGCAGGAGCGGCAGCGGGGCTCGTAGCTCTCCGTATCGCCGATGAGGAAGACCGGTCCAAGCTTGGCCGGTTTGCCGTTGACGATACGCTGCGTGAAGGTCGCGTTGGCATCGCCGCAGACGGCGCAGAACGAAGTCAGCTTTACGATTTCGTCGGCAATCGCCAGCAGGCCGCCGATGTAGCCGAATTCTTTGCCCCGGTAGTCCATATTCAGACCGTCTACGATAATATGCTTCCCTTGGTATGCCAGCTCCTCTACCAGAGCGATGATAGGCTTCCCAAAGAAGGATGCTTCATCAAACGCCACGACGTCCGCATCCTTCGACTCGAGCAGGATTTGCTCCACCGATGATGCCGGGAGCGCGCGCGGCACGCTTGTTGCGGGAAGGCGGTAGCCGATCCGGCTGACGATCTCTTCGTTGCTGAACCGGTCATCCTCGGCCGGCTTATAAGCCCTGACCTGCTTGCGGCCGTATTTCATCAGCTTCTGGCAGCGCCGGATGAGCTCTCCCGACTTCTCCGAAAACATCGGTCCGATAATGACCGTAATGAACCCTCTATCCATGACTTATCCCTTACCTTTACTTCAATGGTTGTATTATTTTATCAGAATAAGTCGAGGATGCAACAGGGGTATTCGACATAATTTTTAACCGGCGAACACTAGATATAGATTTTGCTATTCATCTTTGCCTTCCAAATTCCGATCTATTAATTACTCCCTTAAAGCGTCCTTCAATCTGCTGTTCATAGAATCCGAGGAAGCCGATCCGCGGGCGGCCGCCAGCCTCAATCGCTTTAATTCCTGCTTCAGACGATCATTCTCCTGATTCAAACCATCTATGTAAGGCAGCAGTTCGGGTACGGTATATCCGGCATCCCGGAACAACTGGAGCACGGCTTCTCGCAGCTGCTCCGGCGTTATTTGCTTGTCCATTTGTACCTCCATATTAGCAATAAAATGTCACTATCCCATCATATCTTCATCTGTTAAAATAGTCGAGTGTCGAAAAAGGCCAAATAAATAATTTCTCCATAATTTGCATTGACGAGGCCTATATCTTGATGTAGAATCAAATTCATCAACTACATATTGAGTTGTGTAGTCAGATTTCAACGATTTTGTCAACTAGCGCATTTGACATCTTTGCTGTCAGAAGCGCTTTTATATTGCTGAAATTTCAGTGATAGACGTTGCTAGATCGATGCTTACGAAGCAAGAATTGCCCTGCAATTCTTTTAAGGAGAGAGAAACATGCTGGTAGTCTACGATTCAAGAACAGGCAATGTGAAACGCTTTATCAATAAATTGAATATGAGAGCGGTGCCCATTGGCGAGCTTGACATAGTGGACGAGCCTTACGTACTGGTTACCTACACGACGGGATTTGGTCAGGTGCCGGAGCGCGTCATGAATTTCTTGAACCGAAACAGTAATTATCTTCAAGGGGTATCCGCAAGCGGCAATCGGAATTGGGGAGACGGCTTCGCGAAGAGCGCGGATACGATCTCTAGCCTGTTCGACGTGCCGGTCATATCGAAGTTTGAATTATCCGGTACGAATCAAGATATGGAATACTTTGTCGAAAGGGTGCGAAATATTGAAACACATCGAGCTGAACAACGAATTGATGCAACGAGGAGCGGACGGCTTCTATCAATTGGATAAAGATAAAGAAGCGGTAGCCGCTTTTATGGAGGAAGTGGAAGCGAAAAGCGTGAAATTCGGTTCCCTCCGCGAGAAGCTGGACTACCTCATCGAGAATGACTTTTACGAGAATGTATATGACAAATATACATATGAGCAGATCGAAGCGGTGTTTACGCTGACCGAGAGCAGCGGCTTCCAGTTTGAATCGTATATGGCGATCTCGAAGTTCTACAAAGACTACGCAATGAAGACGAACGATAAATCGAAGTACCTGGAGCAATATCCCGACCGCGTAGCGATCGTTGCCCTGAACCTCGGCGAAGGCGACGGCGCCAAAGCGCTCCGCATCGCGGAAGCGATGATCGAGCAGCGCCTGCAGCCGGCAACTCCAACGTTCCTGAATGCTGGCAAAAGCCGCCGCGGCGAAATGGTATCCTGCTTCCTGCTTGAGATGGACGATTCCTTGAACTCTATCAACTACGTTCTTGGCACATGCATGCAGCTGTCGAAGATCGGCGGCGGCGTAGCGGTTAACCTGTCCAAGCTGCGCGGACGCGGCGAAGCCATCAAAGGCGTGGAAGGCGCCGCAAAAGGCGTCATGCCGGTACTGAAGCTGATGGAGGACGCATTCTCCTACGCGGACCAAATGGGTCAGCGCAAAGGCTCCGGCGCAGGTTACTACAACATTTTCGGCTGGGATATCATTGAATTCCTTGACTGTAAGAAAATTAACGCCGACGAGAAAACGCGCATCAAAACATTGTCGATCGGCTTGATTATACCTAATAAATTTTATGAGCTGGCTGCAAAGAACGAAACGCTGTACGTTTTTGGTCCTCATTCCGTTCATAAAGCATACGACAAGCATCTCGACGACATGGATATGGACGTTATGTACGAAGAGCTTCTCGCTAACGATAAAGTCGTGAAAAAAGCGGTCATGAACGCCCGCGACATGATGACAAAGATCGCTTCGATCCAGCTGGAATCCGGCTATCCTTACATCATGAACAAATCGAACGCTAACCGAGTTCACGCTTTGAAGGATATCGGTCAAGTCAAGATGTCCAATCTCTGTACCGAAATTTTCCAAGTGCAAGAGACTTCGACGATCAACGACTACGGCATGGATGATGTTATCCGCCGCGATATCAGCTGCAACCTGGCATCGCTGAACATCGTTAACGTCATGGAACGCAAGAAAATCAAAGAATCCGTCCATGTCGGCATCGAAGCTTTGACGACGGTCAGCGACGTATCCGAGATCGACAACGCTCCGGGCGTGCGCAAAGCAAACGAAGAGCTTCACTCCGTTGGCCTTGGCGCAATGAACCTGAACGGCTTCTTCGCGAAGAACAAGATTGCTTACGAAAGCGACGAAGCGAAAGAGTTCGCGAGCGCATTCTTTATGATGATGAACTACTACTCGATCGAGAAGAGCATGGAAATCGCCAAAGAACGCGGCGCAAGCTTCAAGGATTTCGATCGTTCCGAATACGCAAAAGGCACTTATTTCACCCGTTATATCGAAACGGATTTCCGTCCGTCATCGGATAAAGTAAAAGAGCTGTTCGAAGGCATGGAAATCCCGTCTCCGCAGGACTGGGCTGAACTGAAAGAGAAAGTGCAAAAATACGGTCTGTACCATGCTTACCGCCTGGCTATCGCGCCAACGCAAAGCATCTCGTACATCCAAAACTCGACTTCGAGCGTTATGCCGATCGTAGAGCATATCGAGACTCGTACTTACGCGAACTCGACGACGTATTATCCGATGCCTTACCTGGCACAAGATAACTACTTCTACTACAAATCGGCTTACAATATCGATCAATTCAAGCTGATTGACCTGATTTGGGAAATTCAGCAGCACGTGGACCAAGGCATTTCGACCGTTCTTCACGTGAACAGCAACGTAACAACCCGCGAACTGGCGCGCTTCTACATCTATGCCGCTCAGAAGGGGCTGAAATCGCTCTACTATACGAGAACGAAGCGTCTTTCCGTCGAGGAATGCACAAGCTGCGCCGTATAATTCGAACTAATGACAAGGCTGCCGGAAGAGGAGAATCGGAAAGCAGCCTTTAACCAAAGGAGCAGGATTGATGAAAGCAGTAAACTGGAACCGTCCGGATGACGATTTTACGCTTACCTTCTGGCAGCAGAACGTGATGCAATTCTGGACAGACGAAGAAATTCCACTTTCCGACGATAAAATGGACTGGATGGAAATGAGCGACACCGAGCGCACCGTATACAAAAACGTGTTGGGCGGACTGACGCTTCTCGATACGATTCAAGGCGGCGTAGGCATGCCGAAAATTCTCGAGCATGTGGACGGCCTGCAGCGCAAAGCGGTACTCGCGTTTATGTCCATGATGGAGCAGATCCATGCGAAGTCGTATTCCAGTATCTTTACGACGCTGGCTTCGACGGAAGAAATCGATGCCATCTTCCAGTGGGTAGAGACAAACGAGCAGCTGCAGAAGAAAGCAACCCTGATCTCTTCCTGGTACCAAGGCATTGAGACGAAGCAGCAGCTGTACAAAGCGATGGCCGCTTCGGTATTCCTGGAGAGCTACCTGTTCTACAGCGGCTTCTTCTACCCGCTTTACCTGGCTGGCCAAGGCAAAATGACAAGCAGCGGCGAGATTATCGACTTGATCCTCCGCGATGAAAGCATCCACGGCTTGTATGTTGGCGTTCTGGCGCAAGAGCTGTTTAACGAATTCACGCCGGAAGAGCAAGCTCAGCTGAAAGAAGAAGTGTTCGCCCTTCTGAACACGCTGTATGAGAACGAAGTGGTGTACACGGATAACCTGTACAGCCCAATTGGCCTACAGGAGGACGTTAAAACGTACGTCCGTTACAACGCGAACAAAGCTTTGATGAACCTAGGCTTTGAACCGTACTTCCCGGAAGAGCCGGTCAACCCGATCGTGTTCAACGGCATCAGCACGCATACGAAGCAGCATGACTTCTTCTCGAAAAAAGGCAACGGTTATGTGCGTACCGTTCATATCGAGCAATTGCGCGACGAAGACTTTGTCTTCAATATGTAAGAGCATTTACAGCCGGCTTCCGAAGCCGGCTTTTTTGTTTGCGCAGGTTCGGAAAAAACAATTAAAATACTATCCTGAAAATGGTAATTCGTGATACACTAATGGCGAAATAAATGCTCATCCCAGCGTAGACCTACAATTATTTAGGGGGAGTTCGCTTGGACAACTGCTCTATCATTACGAAGCCTGCTATTCATTTGGCCGGCATCAGCTATTGCGGTCCTTATTCCGCATTCCCGGATGAAGCGATCCGGCTGCAGAGCGAGTTTTTATCCCGCAAGCATGAATTAAATACCGTATCCAAATCACCTGTTTTGTACAGCCCGTATTTCGGCAATGAAGTATTTGCTTCTTATTGGGCCTGTTATGAGGTGTATCATATGGAGGAGCTTCCGAAGGGCATGGTCCAGTTCACGATTCCGGAACACCGTTATGCCATGGTAGCAACCTCTAACAAACGGATTGGCGAAGCTTATGAGCAGCTGTTTGCCTGGATGAACGAACGGAAGCTGAACAAACACGACAGCGCGCTTGCGATTGAAGTATTTTACATTAACGAACGCCAATGGGAAGAGGAAGAAGTCGAGCTTCTAATTCCGCTAAAGGATGAATAATTAGATTACAACCTGCCTCTATTCGCGGCTGCTCCTCTTCGAGACGCGGCGATAGAGGTTTTTTCATATCTGCTGCCGCTTCTCCCAAGGAAGGATGCAGTCGTTTGCGGTTGTCGTTTATAATAAGGATAACAGGGAGGGCGGAAGATGAAACTGATTTATGTGGTGGATGCTTTTACAAGCGAGCCATTCCGAGGAAATCCGGCAGCGGTGTGCCTATGCGAGAAGCCGGAGGATGAACGGTGGATGCAGCAGGTGGCGGCGGAAATGAACCTGCCCGAGACGGCCTTTCTGGTTCCGATTGCTGACGGCTATGACCTGCGTTGGTTTACTCCGGAGACGGAAGTTGACCTTGGCGGGCATGCCACGCTGGCAGCCGCTTATATGCTGTGGCATACGGGGAGGCTGGGTTTCGATCAGACGGCCAGGTTTGTAACGAAGAGCGGGGTACTGACCGTGACTTACGATACCGTTGACGGCTGGATGACGATGGACTATCCGGAAGAGATACCAAAGCCGGTGAATGCGCCGGAAGCTCTTATCCAAGGTCTGGGGTTAATTCCGCGTTATACGGCCAAAAGCCGCCAGGATTATGTCGTTGAGGTGGATAGCGAACAAACCGTGCGCAGTCTAAGGCCGGATCAGCAGCAGCTTGCCGCGGCAGGCGGAAGAGGAATCATTGTAACCGCCAAGGCAGCAGCCGGTGCGCCTTATGATTATGTAACGCGCGTTTTTTTCCCGAATGCGGGTATATTGGAGGATCCGGTCACGGGCCTGGCGCATTGCGCGCTTGCGCCGCACTGGGCCAGGAGGCTCCGCAAACAGGAGCTGACGGGTTATCAGGCCTCGAAGCGCGGCGGCATCGTGAAGGTGGCCGTGAACGGCAGCTGCGTTCTGTTGGCCGGCCAAGCGAAGATGATTTTGCAAGGAACATTGGAAGTCTAAGACTATTGAAAAACAAGGAGAGTTTGACTGCAATGAATTACGACGTGATAATATTCGATGCTGACGATACGCTATTCGACTACAAGAAAGCCGAGGACTTCGCTCTGACAAGCGTGTTCGAAGAATTCGGGGTTCAATCTCCGGATACCGACTATGTAGCCCTCTACCGGACCATCAATCAGGAGCTGTGGAATGATTTCGAAAAAGGGGCGATCTCGCTGGCCGAGCTCCGCGTAGAACGGTTCAGCCGGCTATTCGCCGGAACGGGCCTTACGATTGGAGCCGAGGAATTCAGCAACCGTTATCTCGGTTACCTTGGAGCAGGTGCGTACCTGATCGACGGAGCTGTGGAGCTTGTGGAAGAGCTCCGTTCGAAAGTAAGACTGGCGATTATTACGAACGGAATCCGGGAAGTGCAGCTGTCGCGTTTTTCCAAGGCTGGCGTGGATCACTATTTCGAGCATATTATCGTGTCGGAAGATACGGGTTATCAGAAGCCTCATATCGGGATCTTCGATTACGCGTTTAACAAGCTTGGCATTACCGATCCGGCGAGAGTGCTTATCGTTGGAGACTCGCTGACCTCCGATATTCAAGGCGGGCTGAACAGCGGCATTGATACTTGCTGGTACAATCCGCATAACAAGACGAATGCGACGCCTGTTAAGCCGAAATTCGAAATCAAACAACTATCCGAGGTGCTGACTCTTCTATGACAAAGACGTATTCGTCGATTTTATTCGACCTGGACGGGACGTTAACGGATCCCAAGCTGGGCATTACAAGCGCTATTCAATATTCTCTAAGCAAATTCGGCATTCAAATCGATAATCTGGACGTGCTTGATCCCTTTATCGGACCGCCGCTTGCCGGCTCGTTTAAGGAGTTTTACGGCTTTACGGACGAGATGTGCACGGAGGCGATCAAATACTACCGGGAGTACTTCGCGGAACGGGGCATGTACGAGAACAAGCGGTACGAAGGCATTAAAGAAGTGCTTGCTGCCTTGAAGGAGCAGGGAGCTTCCTTATATGTGGCAACTTCCAAGCCTACCTTTTTCGCGGAAAAAATCATTGCTTACTTCGAGATAAGCGAATTTTTCGAGTTTATCGGCGGCAGCAACCTGGATAATACCCGCGTCGATAAAGGCGAAGTGATCGAGCATGTACTGCTCTCCTGCGGTCTATCCGCGGAAGATGCTATTATGATTGGCGATCGCAAGCATGATATTATCGGGGCGAAGCGCCATGGCTTGGACTCGGTTGGCGTTGGCTACGGTTACGGCAGCGAAGAAGAGCTGAAGCTGGCTGAGCCGACGTATTTGGTAGCTACGGTGGATGAGTTGGGGCAGCTGCTTGCGGGATTGGTCCGCTAAAAATTAAAAACAGGGTCTGGCCTTAGTGGCATGCTGCCATCCGAGACCAGACCCTGTTTGTTTTAGGTAGATAATGCCTTCTTCTTGCTGGACGGCAGAGAGCTGAATAAGGAAACCTTGTTCTTGCCGGTTGTTTTGGAATGGTACATGGCTTCGTCCGCCAGCTTGATAAGCTGGATGACATCCTTGCCGTCTTTGGTGGTGCTGACGCCAACGCTCACCGTAACGATGGTTTCCTTTTCCACGCGGCTGCGGATCGACTCGGCGACACGGTCCGGCTTTACCCGGTCGGTCGAGATGCAGGCAAGCAGCTCCTCGCCTCCGTACCGGCCTGCAGCGCCAATGCCCGCCGATTCTTCCTTCATAATCTCCGCGACCTGCTTCAGCACGCCGTCTGCCTTATGATGGCCTTGCGTATCATTCAGCTTCTTGAAGTTGTCGATGTCGCAGAAAATAACGGCGAGACCTTTTTGTCTCCGCATAATCTGTTCGGCCTTGGATGTGAAGTGCCTCCGGTTGTACAGGCCCGTCAAGCCATCCGTAATCGAAGATTGATAAGTCATCATCAGACGTTCAATGACCCACTCGAACAGCAGGAGGAACAGCTGCATGAAGTAGACGATCGGAAGGAAGTAACCGAGCAGCACCAGCCAATCCACGGAACCGTGAAAGACGTAGCCGTCAGCAATTCTAGACAGGTCGAGAATAAAATAAGTAATAAGGCTCGCCGAAAATTTGCCGTTCATCTCGGCGCCTTTGCTGCCAAGAAGGATCATGAAGGTTACGATCAAGGAATAGAAATCGAGTCCAAGGAGACGGTATTGCCCTCCCGGCAGCAAAGCGTCATCCGAAGGATCCATGAACACGGACTGCACCGCGGCAATAACAAAGGTTAAGACGATCAGCAGTACAAAAGGCATAACTTTTATTTGCGCGCCGCGATGAGTATATAATTTCATGTATACAAAGTTTATAATGATAAAAGAGACGATCTGCAAAATCATTGAAACGATATGCAGCCATGGCGGAAGCTTCTGCCCGGGATAAGCAAGCATGGCAAGTATGGTGTTCTGAACCATAAACAGCGGGATCGTCAGGGTAAGATACCTGTAGATGCGTTTGTTCCGATAGCTGGTATACAACCGGGTTGACATGAAAAGCATCAATATAAGGATGATAATGACACAAGCGGAAGAAATAAGTTGGCCATTGGGCCCGGTTAGCCAGGTTAAGATTGTCATAATGAAGTATCACCATATCCTATGGAGTGTTGCTTTACAGAAACATATGTTCTAATATATCATGATTTACGTGATGGTAAAAGCATGACCCAAGAACGATTCTGTTAATAAAGCACTCTATCTAATAATTAAGATATCGGATTTTGACAGGGTAAAATTAAAGATGAGCAGCTGCTTTATGAAGAAAAACGGATGCTTACGAAGCTAAGAATTGCTTCACAATTCTAAGATGATGCTTACGAGGTAAAAATTATCACAAGTGGCCGAATTAGTGACCCCTTGTGCGACAATTTTTAAGCGGATGCTTACGAAGCTAAGAATTGCTTCACAATTTATCCTTACGAAGTAAAAATCATCACAATAGCAGGTAAACATGCTATTTGTGTGATAATTTTTTTTAGGAGGAAGGACATTGAATATACTGCAGGCTTTGTTTTTTCCGCCGGAACAACCGGGCGGCGTGTCCTCCATGGTGCCCTATATTCAAGAGCGTTTTTTGAAACTAGGCTGGCAAATGGAATTATTCTCGCTTCCGAAGCGGGTAAGAGGAAAAGGACAAGAGGAAATCGTATTTGAAACCTTCGATGTGACGCCGTTTCTCGGTGATCCTATCGTAGATAAATATTTGCAGACGATGCGGGACTACATTTGGTGGACGCGACTGCGGTTGAAGCGTTCCTATGATATCATTCATGCGCATCACCCGATTGCTGCGCTTGTCATGAAGCAGCTCTTCCCCGATACGCCGGTCATGATGACGATTCACTCCTCCTTCGAACGGGAGCTTGTCCTGAACGGTAAAATCGAAGAAAACAGCATTGCGCACCGCTTCCTGACTTCCATCTACGGCGAGCTGGAAGCCAAGCTGGACCGTCTTTTGACGGTATCGGATTCATTCCGGACTTATCTATCTCCTTATATGAAGGATTCTTCCGCTATTAAGGTTATTCCTAACGGCTTCGACGAAAAGCGGTTCAAGCCGATTGCCCACGAGAATGCCGTTCCGCAGTTCATCACGGTATGCCGCCTGGTACCCGCGAAAGGTCTGGATATTCTGCTGCGCGCCTGCGCGGAATTGAAGCATCGCGGTCATCCGTTTGTCCTGCATATTATCGGGGACGGTCCGATTCGGGAAGAGCTGGAGCAGCTGGCGGTCGAGCTGGATTTATACGACGATATTATATTTTACGGCTACATGCTTCATCCGGAAGAATTCATGCCTTTCTTCGACGTCTTTGTTCTGCCGTCACGCGCGGAAGCTTTCGGCTCCGTGTTTGCCGAGGCTGCCTTATGCTGGCTTGCCTTGGTCGGAACCAATGTCGGCGGTATCGCCGAGCAGATCGAAGACGGCGTAAACGGCCTGCTCGTACCGCCGGAAGATGCGCCTGCCCTTGCGGATGCGCTTGAGAAGCTGGTAACGGATCCGACCTACAGGTACAATCTGGCGCGTACCGGCTGGGACAAGGCGAAAAAAGTCTATTCGCTTCAGCGGGTAATCTCGCAGATGAAGAAAGTTTACTTATCGTTGAAACCGGAGGAATAATCGTGACGGTTCCTTTTCGATTTATACACGCGGCAGACCTGCATCTGGATAGCCCTTTCCGCGGCATGAGCAAGGTGCCGGATGCGCTGAAGGAGAAGCTTCAAGCTTCGACCTTCGGCGCCTTGCGGCGGTTAACGGATACGGCCATTCGGGAGCAGGTTGATTTTATCGTCATCTCCGGCGACTTGTATGATGAGGCGGACCGCTCGCTGAAAGCGCAGTTTCTTCTATTAAAAGAGTGGGAGCGGCTGCAGCATTACGGAATATCCGTTTTTGTCATACACGGCAATCATGATCCGCTGAACGGCGCAAGGGCGGAGCTGAAGCTGCCGTCCAATGTGACGCAATTTGGTGCAAATGGCATGGAATATCGGCCGGCTTACTGCAGAAACGGTGAGCTGGCTGCTTTTGTTTACGGGATGTCCTACGGGAAACGGCATGTTACGGAAAATTTGGCCGCCCGTTATTCGCCGGTTGAAGGGGCGCCATTTCATATCGCTATGCTTCACGGCAACGTAAATGGAGATTCATCCCACGATCCATATGCGCCATGCTCGCTGGAAGAGCTAACCGGCAAAGGCTTTGATTATTGGGCGCTTGGCCATATACATACAAGGAAAGTCCTGCATGAATATCCGCATGTCGTGTATTCAGGCAATATACAAGGCCGCAATCCGCGGGAGACCGGACCGAAGGGCTGTTACCTGGTAGAGGTTTCAACTTCACGGGCGGTTGAGCTGACCTTTATTCCGCTAGATGAAATTCGCTGGCTGGACGCGGCACTGTCGATTAACGATCTGCATACGGAGCAGGAGCTGCTGCAGCGCTTGGAAGAACAAGCGGAGCAGCTTGCCGCCCGGGGTGACGGACGAACCGTTATGGCTCGTCTTACGTTGGAAGGGCAAGGTCCGCTGCATCCTAAGCTATCGGAGACGATTACCGTGCGGACCTTGTTGGAGCAGCTGCAGTTAGGCTCGCCGCATGCATGGATCTATGCGCTTGAGGTCCATACGCGAGCGGGGCTGCGTTTGACGGAGCTTGAGGACGAGAACAGCTTTGCCGGCGAGCTATACAGGCTGACGCAGCGGTTGGAGCAGGATTCGGGCGCTTGGAGACAAGAAGCGGCAGCCGCCGTGGCGCCGCTCTCCGGTCATGCCAAGCTGGGAAGGCTGCTCCGCGGGAACTGGGACGAGCTGCCCGAGCTATGGCTGGAGCAAGCTAGGGAGCATGTGCTTGGATTGCTAACCGCGGAAGGGAGGAAGGACGAATGAAGCTGCTGGAAATCCGGGTCGACGGCTTTGGCCAGCTGCAAGGGTTACGCTGCAGGCTGGATGGTCCTTCCGTTGTTTTATACGGCATGAACGAAGCCGGAAAGAGTACGCTGTTCGGATTTATCCGGACGATTCTATTCGGTTTTGCAAGGCGGAATCAGCCGGCCGAACGGCAAGAACCCGTTAATGGGGGCAACCACGGAGGACAGCTGGTATTTCAGGATACGGAAGGCTATACCTTCATAGCGGAGCGCTATGCACATGTGAACGGAGGCCGTCTCAAGCTTAGGCGGATCAGCCATGCGGAGCATGACCTTTCATCCGATGAGGAGAGCTGGCCAACCCAGGAGGAATGGGAGCAGCGGTTTCTTGGCGGGACCAACGAACAGCTGTTTCGCGAGCTGTATGCCATCACCTTAACGGAGCTGCAGCAGGTTGGGGTGTTATCGCATGAGGAGCTAGGCCGGTATTTGTACCATGCCGGATGGGAGAATGGCAAGGCTATTGCGGCGGCCGAGAAAAAGCTGCAGCTTGAAATGGAGCAGTTGTTCAAGCCGCGCGGGGCTAACCAACAGATCAACAAGCAGTTAAAGACGCTGGAGAAAACCGAGCAAGAGCTTCGGGAGCAGGTTGATGCGATTCAGGCATACAATGGGCTCCAGCAAGAGCTGGAACGGCTTGAACGGGAGCTGGAACGGATTGAGGAGGAGCAGCCGCATCGGCAGTCTGCTCTTCAGCTGGCAGGAAAAGCCCATGCGATAAGACCGTTATGGCTCAGGCAGCTTGAGCTTGGCCGAGAGCGGGAAGGGATTGCGGATGCCCAGCGGATTACGGCGGAAGCGGAGCATAGCTGGAATGAGCTGCGGAAGGAGCAGAGAAGCCGTGCGCAAGAGCAAGAACAAGTAGAGCAGGAGCAGCAGCTGGTCGCGCATAAGCGCCAGACCATTCAGGTAGACATAGAGCTGCTGGCCCGAAAAGAAGAAGCCGAAGCTTTGCTGCTCGAGAGCGAACGGATGCAGCTTCTGAGAGAAGAAAGGATTACGCTCGCGGCAGAGCTGCAATCGGAATCCGAAGCTTTAACCCGGCTCCTCGGCCGCATCGCCCCGAATTGGGGAGAGCAAGAGCTGCTGGATTTGCAGTTAACCGTAGCCGACCGGGAATATGTACGCGGGCAGAGACAGCTTGAGACGGAGGCCGGACGAAGCTCGGAAAGGCTCAACGCCGATCTGCAGGCTGTTATCCAGCAGGAGAGGGAGGCCGCGCAGCAGCTTGCCGAGGCGGAAGCCGAGCTAGCGCGCGCGGAAGCAGCGGCAGGCGGGCGCAGCGTACTGGGCAGCGCTGCGTTCCTGCCTCAGACGAGCGACGCTATGCGCGCAGCATGGAACAGCTGCGACGCCGCGCTGCGCGAGTGGGAGCTGGAGCGGCTGCAGGCACCAGCCGCCCGGGAGGCAGCGGGCCAAGGCTCAGCCGGCCCGCTATGGATTGGCGCGGCGCTGGCGGGAGGAGCCGCCGTTGCCCTTGGCGCCGCCTCGCTTGGCGGCGGCGCTTTCCCCGGCGCAGCCGGCGCTGCCGCTGCGCTAGGCGCGCTCGCGCTGGCGCTGGCGGCGCTAGCCGCGGCTCGCGGGCGCAGCGCGGCCGCTAGGCGCAGGCCGCGGCGCACTCGCGGCCAAGCGCCGGCGCCCGCGCGCGAGCAGCGCGTCCGCGTTGCGCTGGCGGCGCTCGTCAGCGCGCCCGCGGAAGCCGCCGCGGCGCTGCTGGCGGAGTCGCCGCACGCGGCCGGCGCGGCCCGCGAGCAGCTGCGCGCCGCTGCCGAGGCGCACGCCAACGCGCTGCAGCGCAGCGAGCAGCTCGGCGCCGCCCGTGCCGAGCTGGCCCGCCGGCATGCGCGGCTTCGCGCTGCCGCCGGCGAACGCCGCGAGGCTGCCGCCGCCGCGGCGGAAGAGCGCGCAGCCGCTGCCCGGCAATGGCGCGGCTGGCTGGAAGCGATAGCGCTGCCGGACATGTCGCCGGATGCAGCGCTCGAAATATTCGAGCTCGCCGAGCAAGCTTTGCACCGGCTCCAGCAGCGGGACCGCCGCGCAGCGAAGCTCGCCGCGGCCAACGCCCAGCTCGCCGCGTTCGAGGCCCGCGCGGCGGAGCTTTGCGCCGCCTTCCCGGACGCGGCGCAGCGTCTTCCCGCGGAGCCCGCATTGGCATTGCGGCTCCTGCAAGCGGAGCTGCGCCGGCAGGCAGCGGCGCAGGAAGAAGCCGCCCGGCTGGATGAGCGGCTTCAAGCTCTTCAATTAGCCTTAACGACGGTCGGAGACAAGCAGCAGCAGCTCAACTCTTCCATCCGACAGCTTACGGAAGCTGCCGGTTTCCATAACGAAGCCGAATTTGCAGCCGTTCTCGTTCACCGGAATCGATTGGAAGCCATCGATAACGAACGGAATAAGCTGCGGATCGAGATCGAAGCAGGCATGTCGGAGGAACGGTTAAAGGAACTTGAGCTGCTGCTCACCAGCCACGACGGAGATGAGCTGAAGCAGCTTTGCGAGCGGCTTCAATTGGAAGCCGAGCAGCTGGAGAGGAACAGGGGAGATCTGCTCGATAAGCGGGGAAGACTGCGCCAGCAGCTTGAGCATTTGCTGCAGGAGGAGAAGCGCCGGGAGCTGCTGGCCGTCAAGGAAATGACGCTTGCCCGGATCACCCAGGATGCCGAGCGTTACGCCGTGCTGGCTGTCAGCGCCTCCCTCATTCGGACAACGAGACGGATATACGAGGAAGAACGGCAGCCCGCCTTGCTGAAGCTGGCAAGCGAATTTGTACGCCGTCTTACGGAAGGGCGGTATATCCGGGTGATGACGACCCCGGACCAGCCTTCGCTCCGGCTCGAGACGTCGGATAACCGATTAGTCGATTCCGTTATGTTAAGCCGCGGCACAGCCGAGCTGGTGTATCTGTCCATGCGGCTTGCGCTTGCCGTAGAACGAACAGCAGCAGCGGGCATGCCGCTGCTGCTGGATGATTTGTTCGTTAACTTCGACCGCCAGCGCCTGCAAGCCGTCGCCCAATTGCTTGGCGAATTGTCGTTATCGCGCCAATTGATTCTGTTTACCTGCCATGAGCATATCCGGGCTGCCCTGCAGAGTGGCATCCCTCATGCCGCGCAAATCGAGCTTCCCGGCAGCAGCCGTCCGTTAGTGAGCCATCCTTCGTCGGATGACCAGGTATAGCCAGCCTAAGCTGATAAGGCCGAAAATCGGATAAAGCGTCGAGAGCAGCGGGCCGAAGCCGATTTGGCTCGCGAAATAGCAGAAGGCGAGAATGCCCAAGATTATTAACGGACGGGACCATTTCAGCCGCTCCTGGAGCTGGAGGGTCAGACCGTAAATGTCGGCAATCAGCGTCGTAAAGATCTCGGCGAATATGAGGAAAATATAAATATATTGCACGAAATGGCCAAGCTGCTTGGCGATGCCTCCCATCGGGATGGCAAACTGCTGGATGCCGGGCATATGGACGGATAACGCAATATGTCCGGCAAGCAGCATAATGCCGATTCCGATTCCGCCAATCCAAGAGCCCAGTACAATGGTTTTACGGTCCTTAACCTCCGAGCCAAGCGGGACTAGCACGGCTTGCGCCATCGACAGGTTAAAGGCGGTATACAGGAATGGGGAAGCCCATGCCGCCCATACCGAGTGGTCCGTCGTAATCGTTATGAACCTGTCGGCTTCGGGCGTTTGGAACGTGTCCAGCATAATTATCGCGGTGAATAGGAGCATAACCGGCACTACAATCGCATTAACCGTCAGAATCGCTTTCATGCCTTTGCGAAGCAGGAAATAACATGCGGCAATGGTGACGAGTAATCCCGTTTGATAAGAGACATTCCAATTCTCGTAAAAGATGGTGCCCGCACCGGCAAGCATCACGGCGGTTACGCCAAGCAGCACAACCAGCATGAAATGGCTGATCCATTTCCCGTACTTATCGCCAAACAATGCAATGTTCAGATCCTCGTAGGACTTTGCCCCGATCTCGCTGGCAATCAGCATCATCTTGCCGCCCAGCCATATAAATAGCGCCGTCGCGACAGCGATCGTCAGTGTACCCCAATAGCCGAAGCGGGTGAAAAACTGCAAGATCTCTTGTCCAGTCGCGAAACCGGCGCCTACAATCGTGCCGATATAAGTGGATGCGATTTGAAGAGCCTTACCCGTACGCTTTACCATGGCATGTCCTCCCGAAAATAACCTTCTATATAAGAAGGTATGTCCAAAGAGGGACGGGCATGACAGCAACTTCCGGATAAGCGGTCCGGTTAAGCTCCCGCTAACAGCTTGATCGATACGATTTTGTTATGATCCGGATCCAGATCAAATTTGAGCAGCGAGTCTTTTCCTTGGTAAGTAATGATGTAGCTGTTCTGGGAAGTTGGTTTGCCAAGCGCTTTAAGCACGGTTTCCGTTTTGTCCTCGACGCGAACGCCGCTGAGCCCGGTTGCAATCGACTTATCGTAAACCTCTATGTACTGGATCGCTTTGTCTTCGTTGATCCCTACGGCAAAACCTTTGTATTCGTGAACCTCTATCGTCTCCGAGTCGTCTTTCAGGCTGTATACGTCATTTGCTTTGCCATAGCGCTCGGATACTTTCGTATTGGAATCGCCGATCCGAAGCCCGAGCATGATCGGGTGGGAAGCATCCCATTGCTGCTGTTTGCTTGCCGTGCCAGTGCCGGACGGGGATGTGTTTTTGCCGGAGGATTCCGCGCTCATATCTCCGCCGGACGCATTTGCGCCGCTTGCTGCAGGCTCCTTGCCGTAACTCCCGCTATCCTGCCCTTGGGAGTAGGTTTTCTGCGGACTGTCGCCCGTTGGGTAAGTATCCGATGAATGCTCGGCCAGCTGCACGCTTGATGGAGATTCCGAGTTCAACGCGTTCGAACAGCCTGTTGTCGCTATAAGGGAAAGGGCCATAACGGCCGTCCATTTTGCTGCATGGTAGGTTCTCTTAGTCTTGTTCATGCGATTGCGCTCCTTTTGGGTCGCTTTTTGTCCTGAAATCTTATCTTTATTTACGTCCATATCTGGAAGAAGTTGCTTTGGATTATATATCTCTTCTATATAAAATGATTCCTCTCCTGCTTCGATAAAAAATTTGAAAGAGCCGGGTTGCGTTGTTTGCCTATCCTATGGTAAGTTATCGAAAAGAGATTTTGGTGGAGGGAAATGACGATGGATATTTTAAAAGAACGAATTTTAGAGCAAGCATCGGTACTTTCAAGCGATGTGTTGCGGCTGGATTCCATACTTAACCACCAGGTCGATCCTGCTCTTACGATGGAAATGGGACATGAATTCGCAAAACGGTTTGCTGACGAGAAAATTACGAAAGTTGTTACGATCGAATCCTCTGGTATTCCCGTTGCTTATGCTACGGCGTACGTACTAGGAGTACCACTTGTATTTGCACGTCGCAAGAAAACTTTAATCGCGGATCCGGATGCTTATTCGGAGCGTGTTCCGTCCTTTACAAAAGGGATGGTGACCGATATTATGGTGTCGAAGCAGTTTTTGTCGGCTGAAGATAAAGTGCTCTTCATCGACGATATTATCGCTAACGGCGATGCAGCCCGCGGACTGATCAAGATCATTGAGAGATCCGGTGCAGAGCTGGTGGGCATGGGGATTGTTCTCGAGAAATCGTTCCAGGCCGGTTCAAGAACGCTTCGCGAGCAAGGTGTGCGGGTTGAGTCACTAGTAAATGTTACTTCTTTGAAAAACGGGCAAATTCAGTTCGACTAAGTTATAATGAGGGTGAAGGAACCGAGGGGAGGCAGCGGCAATGATAACTTCTGAATTTTTGACTGCGAAACTGGGTGACGCGAAAGTTCACTTCGAACGCGCGTTAGATTGCAAGCATACGGAATTTGATGATTTGTATCCTTATATGATTGAGCATCCGCAATTTTTCTGGTACAAGCGTTATGTTGCATGGTCGGAGCTTCTTACGATTGTGAAGCTTTGCGAAGAGCTCGGTGAGGAATGGAAAGGTCAATTCACGGAACGTCAGGCAGAATATATCGCAAAGCGCGTCATGTCTTCAAGAGTGCTTGATGAATGGTATGAAACCAATGATTCCAAGGAGCATGTCGGTTAGTCCGCACGGAGGTATTAGCGGTGATTAGTGAAGAGCTGTTGGATCAGTTTCGCCAAAGCGGCGAGAAGATCCGTGTCGTTCGGGACGAGATGGAAGTAAACGACGTGATTGGAATCGTTGTTGCTTGGGATGACGCATCGGTTGTCATCCGTCGTCACAACAGACGGGTCGTCAAGCTGAGCCGCAATTACCGCTTTGAGCTTGCCTCGAGCGAACGCGGTTCTGCAGAATAAGCAAGTACAGCATACAGCAGGAAACTCTGGTACGCCGGGTTTCCTGCTTTTTTTGCGTCGAGGTACACAAAAAAAGGTTTTGGTTGTCTATCGCTAGACTAACCAAAACCTTTGACTGTTTATGTATGGTGCGGTCGAGAGGACTCGAACCTCCACGGCTGTTACACCACTAGAACCTGAATCTAGCGCGTCTGCCAATTCCGCCACGACCGCAAATGTTGTTGCCAACGAAAAATATCATACCATTAAGTAAAGAGAAGAGTCAAGCTGTTTATTTAGAAATAGTTAAGACAAAAGAAAAAGGCTCCAGCTCATGCGCTGGAACCCTTTATGCATGGTGCGGTCGAGAGGACTCGAACCTCCACGGCTGTTACACCACTAGAACCTGAATCTAGCGCGTCTGCCAATTCCGCCACGACCGCATGCCTTATTACGTCACTTATGGTAGCATGTACGGGTTTCATTCGTCAACCCATCCAATAAAGTTGCAAAATTCAGCATATTTTTCCTCCGTTGGACAAACAATGAAGGGGATAAAAGGGAAAGGGT
The DNA here is from genome assembly GCF_051200795.1 of Paenibacillus glycanilyticus. Taxonomy (NCBI): domain Bacteria; kingdom Bacillati; phylum Bacillota; class Bacilli; order Caryophanales; family Paenibacillaceae; genus Paenibacillus; species Paenibacillus glycanilyticus. Next base: position 4,280,475 of record NZ_CP195155.1, on the reverse strand, counting down.
GTATGACGTGAACAAACGAAAAAGAGCAGCTGTCATTTGGATCATTGCACTCGTGTTATTCATGCCGGCAGGCGCGGGACAAGCGATGGCCGCAGAGGAAGAACAAGCGAAGTCCGCAAGACAGTTTGCGATTGTAATCGATGATTTCGGCAACGGAATGAACGGCACGGATGAGATGCTGCAGCTGCCCGTTAAATTTACGGTAGCGATTATGCCGTTTATGCCAACCACCAAAAAGGATGCCGAAGAAGCGCATCGCCTTGGACACGATGTTATTGTGCATATGCCGATGGAGCCTAATAAAGGGCAAAAAAATTGGCTGGGTCCAGGGGCAATTACCGCTGATCTCAGCGATGCCGAAATTAAGAAGCGGGTAGAGGATGCCATTGATAACGTTCCGTATGCGGTAGGCATGAACAATCACATGGGCTCCAAAATTACGGCTGACGAACGGATTATGCGTATCGTCCTTTCGGTCTGCAAGGAACGGGGATTATTTTTCCTCGACAGCCGTACGACTTTCAAAACGGTTGTACCCAAAGTAACGGAGGAGCTTGGCGTACCGGCACTCGCAAACAACGTATTTCTTGATGACGTCTATACGGAGCAGCATGTATCGAAACAAATGACGATTGCGAAGAAGCATCTGGAATCCCATGCTACTTGCATCGTTATCGGCCATGTTGGGCCTCCGGGCAAAAAAACGGCAGCCGTCCTTAAGGCATCCATTCCAGGGATGCAATCAGACGGCCAAGTTCAATTCGTCAAGCTGTCGGATCTGGTTCCTTCGTTATCGGGTGATCCATTTATACTGCCGAATCCCTGAGGCGATTGCCGAGGCAACGCGAAGCTGCTCCCGTGGGTCGGTGAGCATCGTACGGTCGCCTTCATGACTGATAAAGCCCATCTCTACAATGACGGCCGGCTGATCGACCTTTCGCAGCAAATAAAAAGGCTTGCCTTCTCTTGGGTAAAAAGCGGTTTGCTGTTGTCTATTCAGCGTGTCCTGTATGCAAAAAGCAAGAAGGGCGCTTTCACCCGTAGACTGATGCAGTACAAGCGGACCATGCTTGGATCTGTCCTTGGTCCAGTTCACGTGAAGGCTGACCAGCATGGTCGTCTCGATCTCGTCCGTTAACTGGCGGCGTTGCGACAAATCGCGCTTGTGACGAGATCTGCTCACATGCCACCGGTTCTCTTCGCTAAGCGCATAATCACCGGTGCGATTCAGCACGGCCGGAATGCCTTGACTATTAAGCAGCAGGTACAGCTTTTGGGCGATGGCCAGATTTATATCCTTTTCCAAGGTATTTCCGGCTGTTGCGCCTCCGTCAATCCCGCCATGTCCGGCATCAATCAACACGATAGCCGAAGGCATCGTCCAACCGTCCTCGGGAGCGTGCGCAATTTGCTGTTTGTTTTCCGGAACGGCAGCTGACAGCTGGGGCACAAGACTAAGCAAGCCGATAAGCACAAAAACGGTAACCCGCATGACAAACAATTTGAATTCCTCCTTCAATATGCCAAGACTTGCGTGCAAAGCAGCTATCGATAGCGTGGCTAATTGAAGGAAAACTCATGCATGTTTACGATCTGGACAATCCGGGCAAACTTCTAGTAACAAATAAACCGAAGAGGTGATCGGGCAGTGGCAAATGGACATGATCTTATTAAATACGTGACCGTGGAATTTGTGAACTACATCGAGACGCCGAGGGATGAACGAAAAGCAGCCAAAGCGACAGCCAAGGCTGCAAGGGAGCATTGGCTGTCGCGCTGGTTCGGATGGGGCGGGGCAAGCGTATTGCTATGGTGGAAAGGCCGTACGGAACGTTAGCGATAGAAATGACCGAGCTCGGCAAGAAGCTTGAGGGGAATGTACCTTGTGCTGCTGCCGAGCTCATCCGTTTCCAGAGCGGCATAGACATTGCCATCCCCCCAGCTGTGATACCCGGTTACCGACCATACATAGAGCATCTCTTTATTAAAGCGTTCTACCGTAAAACGGAGAGGCGTCTTGGAGCTTAACGCTTTGAGCACGATGCTGGTATCCTCGGCGGAAGCTGGTATAGGTTTCTCAGTCAGCCACGGCATTTCGCTGTACGGATCGAAAGAACGGCTTTTCACGGCTCTTTGAATCAAGGTGTTCCCTTGCAGGGCGTAACGTGCGGCAAGTCCTTCTTCCGCCTTGGCTGTCTTCTCCAACGTTGCTTTTTGCAGGGGCAGCCATTCACCGCTCATTCCGTCCAAATACGTATTTTCCGCTGAACCGTTCACGTCCCAGACGGCCAGTAACGGATGAATATATAAAGCTTGGTTCGTATTAGGCAGAGAGGAGAGAAGCTCCAGCTGCGCAAGGGATTGATGCAGCGTTGTCTGGTCAAACAAGTATTCCCCCGTTCCGTATTCCCCAAGCGCAAACCCGCCATTTTCCTTCGCCTGAACAACCAGATATCCGGCCGGTTGACCTTTATCCTTAACAATCGCTATCCAGCTATGCGTGCCGGGTCCAAGAGGCGACACGGTAAATTCGGCATGACTCCACGCTTTGAACTCCGGTAATTTCGCAAGCTCGTCCATCCAGCCTCGTACGGCGGATTGAAGCTCCGTTTCCTGTTGAGCCGTTACGGACGGCATTGATTCCGCCTGAAGGCTTTGAGCCGTGACAAGGAATGTTGACACCACCAATGCGGCTATAACCGTTTGTCGAATCCACTTTTTCACCCTGGCACATCCTTTCTTTCTTTTGCATCTGTTTCTGACATGGTCTCATTATATTGGACAAGCCCGCAGAAGGCTGTTGGAACCTGTCGCGGGCGTACGTCAATCGGTTGTTCTATTTTTGGCGTATTGCTGCGAATGCCGTCTGATTGTCTCTATTCAATGCCTTCCAAGTGGAAAATACCGCAGTTAATGGCGGAAGCCGTCACCCGCGGCTCATACTGCCATTTGATCTCGGTCTGGCGTTGGTTGAATTGCTCCTCGATGGCTGCCTTGGCATCCTCTTCGGCGTGTTTGATCATCGGATCGTAATAATGCCGGATCCTATCGAGCTCTTCCTCCAGCCTTGCCGCGGCATCGGAAGCCCAGGTATAGTCGTAATTTCTGAGCTTGCGTTCAAGCGAAGTTTCGATAACGCCTAATGCCTTGGCGTGGGAAAGGCCGTTGCGGGTCAAATGAATATTCGATGGCAGCCGCGGCGTAAGCTTCATATTTTTAAGGCGGTCATAGAAGTTCTCGATCACGAGTCCCGTTGCGAGAGAGACGCCATAGCTGTGAATTTCCTCTCGCTTCCTGTCGCAGGCGAATTCGACACGCATATTGACTCCGAGCCATGCGGTGTAAGGTGTCGATTGGAACGGAGTGCTGGACCTCCGTTCCGGCTCCTGGAACAGGTTCACGTAGCTGCCGGAGTTTTTGGCTGCGCCAAACAGCTGCTCAAGCTTACGGGAGCCGAAATAAAGATCTTCCCTTGGCGTGCGGATACCGCTGGCCATATTGTTGTTTACGAATCCGAACGAGCGGTTTAAAGCCGCATCCACGGCGTTTGTTACGGGACCCGGCGTTGGCGGCGGAGCAGCAAGCGCCTCCTCGTATTTCTCCTTGTCCGTTACGAACAGGTAAGTCATCGTCTCCGGATCGGAGCCCGTGCGGTCAACAAAGCTCCAGTAGAAGGGACGGTTCGTAAGTTCACGGTCGGCAGCAGGGGAAAGCTTAACCGTGAAATGAGCAGGCGACTTCTCCAATATCGAGCATTGGGTAGCTTCAAGAAACCGTTGTACGTATTTGTGGACCTGCTTCGAATTCACGGTCTCACCTCGACTTTCTGGCCTAGCGCGGTCATTTGTGCCAGGATGGTTGGTCCTTGCGGCGTATCCGGCGTATCCGTCTCCTTCTCTTCACGAAGCTTGGATATCGTGGAGCCCAGATGATTCAGCCTTTGCTCCAGATGAACGGCGTCTCCTTCGGATTCGAGCAGCATTCGCGCCAGCTGCTGTTCGATGGAGCCGGCATCCGATTCGAACCGTTCGAGAATATGATCGAGTTCCCCGATGACAAGCTCGAATAGATTGATTTTTTCATGCAGCAGGTTCACGATATGCTCTTCGATGGTCCCGAGCGTACACAGATTATAGATCTTGACGTCTTCCTTCTGTCCAAGCCGGTGAACGCGGCCGATCCGCTGCTCGACGCGCATGGGATTCCACGGAAGATCGAAGTTGATCATGTTGTGGCAGAATTGCAGGTTGATACCTTCGCCGCCGGCTTCGGTAGCGATAAGCACTTGGGCGCGGCCGCGGAACAGATCCATCATCCAGTCCTTTTTCCCGCGGTTCATGCCGCCCCTGTAAGGTACGGCCAAAATGTTATGCGAGCGGAAGAATTGAAGCAGATATTCTTGCGATGCCCGGTACTCGGTGAAAATGATAACCTTGTCGTTAATCTGCTGAATTAGCTCCATCACTTTCTCAGCTTTGGTATTGGCTTTGATCTGTTTAATGAATTCAACCAGCTCCCAGATTTTTGGGCGGATCGGGGAATCCTCAGCCGTTTTCTTGAACAGATTAACAAGCGTAATAAATACCGCATCCCGGCTGCTGCATACTTCGCGCTGCAGCGTAACAAGCGGAAGCATACTCATCATATCGACGCCGTCTTCCTTGTATCGGTCCCGAACGAATGCCGTAACCGCGTCATAGAGAGCCTTTTCTTCGGAAGAAAGCTCCAGCGGGATATTTTTCACGACGCGCTTGGTGAACGATATGCCGCCATCTCCGCGCCGGTTGCGAATCATGACGGTGGACAGCGCATCCTGCAGTTGATCTTCGTTTTTCGGCAGACGCTTGTCGACAACGAAGTTGGCTGCGAACTCGCTTTGACCACCTAACTGGCCGGGCTTAAGCAGCGTAATAAGGTTATATAACTCATCCAGATCGTTCTGAATCGGGGTAGCCGTAAGAAGAAGACAATATTTTTTGCGGAGCTGGAGCGCAAATTGGTAGTTTGTCGTCTTTTTGTTCTTGAGCTTATGCGCTTCGTCAATAATGATCATGTCGTAATCCTGGCCCAGAATAATCTCGCGGTGCGGATCGCGCTTGGCCGTATCTATAGAGGCAACCACAACGTCGTATTGCCAGGTATGCTCTTTCTTTTGAGCGACGGCCGAGATGCCAAACTTTGAATTCAGCTCTCTCACCCATTGCAAGACGAGGGAAGCGGGAACAAGAATCAGAGCCTTTCGGACGAGTCCGCGCACCATGTATTCCTTGATGACGAGTCCGGCTTCAATCGTTTTGCCAAGTCCAACTTCATCGGCGAGAATTGCTCGGCCGCCCATCTCGTGAACAACTTTGCGTGCCGTGTCCACTTGATGCGGCATCGGCTCGAAGGAGGGGAGCGTCCGCAAGCATTGCAGCTGTTCGAAGCTGTCGACCCGCTTGGCCTGCTCGGCTTCCATCGTCAGCTGATAGAGCGTCCAATCGTCCCAAGGACCATTTTTGGCGACCCGGTTCTGAAGCTCGTCGAACCAGGTGCGGTCGCATTGCAGGTCTACAAGCGGATGAAGCTTGCGCCGGACCATATTAGATTCCGTTGAGGCGGGATTCACATTCGCCTGATCATTCATAGTAAAGGTCACGATAGGCAGCTCCTTTTGCGAATAGAGATAGTTGTCACTAGTATGGCCTTTTTCATCAAATCTTAGTAAATAAGCAGTAAAATTAGCGAAAGGACAAGCAATAGAAAGAGAATAGCCAATGTAAGCGGAGAAAAGCGGCGAAATAGGTAAAAACAACTGTGGATACCGATATGTAGTATAGTATAATAAGCAGTATACACAATATATGGTGCCCGACACATGCGATAAGAGGTGTGTATGCGATATAAGGGACATGGGAGGAAGGACCAATCGGATGGCAATGACTCAGAAATTGGAAGGCCTTAGCGAAAAAATATTTTTGGACCGCTATGCTTGGAAAAACGCGGATACAAAGAATACCGCAGTAGGGGATGTCGTACTGGTCCTGACGAAGGATGATCCGAAATTCCCGGCCAAAGAGGTTGGGGAAGTCATCGGACGCAGCGGCGACGAAGTGACCGTCAAGCTTAGAAGCGGGGATACCGTGACATCCAGCGTGGAGAAACTCACGCTTACTATAGAAAAGACTCCGGAAGAGATGTGGGACCGTCTGGCCGGTGCGATGGCTGGCGTCGAGCAAGGCGAAGAGAAGCGGCGTGCCTGGACGGAAAGATTCCGTTACATTCTGGATGACTGGAAGCTGGTTCCTGGCGGCCGCATTGCTGCCGGCGCCGGCGCGAGCGAAGAATTGACGTTGTTCAACTGCTATGTTATTCCTTCGCCAAAGGACAGCCGCGGCGGCATTATGACGACTCTGTCGGAGATGACGGAAATTATGGCGCGCGGCGGCGGCGTAGGGATTAACCTGTCTTCACTGCGTCCTAGACGCGCCATTGTCGCTGGCGTTAACGGATCCTCCAGCGGTGCCGTATCCTGGGGGGGCTTGTTCAGCTATACAACCGGCCTGATCGAACAGGGCGGAAGCCGCAGAGGCGCGCTTATGCTTATGATTAACGACTGGCATCCGGATGTGCTTGATTTCATTACCGTCAAGCAAACGATGGGGCAAGTGACGAATGCGAACCTGTCGGTATGCGTAAGCAATGCGTTTATGAAAGCCGTGAAGGAAGACCTGGATTGGGAGCTTGTATTCCCGGACACCAAGGAAACCGATTACGACGAGCTGTGGAACGGCGATCTGGAAGCATGGAAGAAGCTTGGCAAGAGGGTTATCCATTATAAAACGGTTCGGGCGCGCGACGTATGGCATACGATTATCGAATCGGCATGGAAGTCGGCGGAGCCTGGCGTCGTCTTTATGGAATATTACAACCAAATGTCGAACAGCTGGTATTTCAACCCGATTATTTGCACGAATCCTTGCGGCGAGCAAGGGCTGCCGGGCTGGGGCGTCTGCAACCTGTCCGCGATTAATCTGTCCAAATTTTACGATGAAAGCAAGCATGACGTGAACTGGGAAGAGCTGGCGAAGGTAACCCAATGGTCCGTTCGCTTCCTCGATAACGTTATCGATACAACTCCTTATCATTTCGAAGAGAATGAGAAGAATCAGAAGAAGGAGCGCCGCGTAGGCCTTGGCACGATGGGGCTGGCCGAGCTTATGATAAAGCTTGGCGTCCGTTACGGCAGCCCTGAATCTCTTCTGTTCCTCGATAAAATATACGGTTTTATGGCACGGGAGGCTTACCTCGCTTCGGCTGAGATCGCTTCGGAGAAAGGCTCGTTCGAAGCGTTCGACGCGGAGAAGTTTCTGCAAAGCGGCTTTATGAAAAACATGGTGTCCGAATTCCCGGAGGTAGGCGAAGCGGTTCTGGCCAAAGGCATGCGTAACGTGACCGTTATTACGCAGGCTCCGACGGGCAGCACCGGTACGATGGTTGGGACGTCGACCGGCATCGAGCCGTATTTTGCCTTCGAATACTTCCGTCAAAGCCGTCTAGGCTTCGACAAACAGCTGGTGCCGATCGCGCAGGCATGGAAGGATGCGCATCCGGGCGAAGAATTGCCGGATTACTTCGTAACGGCAATGAATTTGTCGGCGAAGGATCATATTCGCGTGCAAGCGGCGATTCAGCGCTGGGTCGACAGCTCGATTTCGAAGACGGCGAATTGTCCGAGCGACTTTACGGTTGAAGAGACGAAAGAGCTGTACGAGATGGCGTTTGATCTGGGCTGTAAAGGCGTTACGATCTACCGCGACGGCAGCCGCGACGTTCAAGTATTGTCGACGAAGAAGGAAGACGCGAAGCCGGATGCGGCGGTCGAAGCGGCTGCAGCTGCGGAAGCGGTAAAAGAAGAAGATAAACTCGAGACGCTGAATACGGCGCTTAACGCGAAGGTATCGCCGCAGGCGGAGCAGGAATTCGACAAGCAGTACAAGCGCCGTCCGCAAATTCTTCGCGGGGCAACGTACAAAGTAAACACGCCGTTCGGCATGGCCTATATTACGATTAACGATCTGAACGGCATTCCGGGCGAGATCTTCCTGAACGTAGGCAAAGCCGGCTCCGACGTATTCGCGATGGCGGAAGCGCTTGGCCGCGTATGCTCCTTGTTCCTTCGTTACGGGGATCACGGCAACAAAGCGAAGCTCCTGATCAAGCATCTCAAAGGCATTGGCGGAACCGGAGCCATCGGCTTTGGAGCCAACCGCGTAGAATCCATCGCGGACGCGGTTGCGAAGGCGCTGGAAATTCATATCGAGAGCACGAATGAGCAGGCAGCTGCATATGAGCCGGTAAAAGAGGCTCCAGCCTTGGCTTTCGCTGCAGCACCTGCCGTAGAGGATTCGCATAAACATGGCGAAGTTACCTCTCGCGACTTATGTCCATCCTGCGGATCGGCTTCGCTGATTAATGTCGAAGGCTGCAAGCAATGCAGCAACTGCGGCTATAGCAAGTGTAATTAGAAATTAATTAGTAAAATGTTAGATAACACACACACAACAACTTATACTAGCAAAGCAAAGCTCGGATCCCTTCGGATTCGGGCTTTTTATATGAAGCGGTATATCAGGTGATTATCTGCATCGGATTTATGGACGTGTTAGTCATTGTTCCCATTTTTACTTAAATAGGCATTACATGAGGTCGTATAAAGTTCAAACGAATAAAATATTTCAACTCCAATTTGGTAAAAGGCAGAAGAGTTGATTTCTGTCTTTCTTTGTCTTAGCGATTACTAAAAAGCTAAAGCCATACTCAGATAATTATTTTTCTAAAGTAGCAGGTATTATCTAATTCACTCGAAATCGATTGAGCTAGATTGCAAAAACACTAAAAATGAACTGGGGGAGGTTAAGTGAAGATCCTTATGGTTGCTCCGGAGCAATTACCTGTTCCGGGCAATGGATCGGTTGAAATATGTATGCTGGCAATTGCTAAGCAGCTTGCTGTAAGTCATAAGGTTACGATTGTCAGCAGACAAAGTTCAGGTTTACCAAATGTTAGTAACCATGGAAACTTAACTATTGTTCGAGTGCCTTCGGGAAGTTCACAGAAATACATCGCATCGGTCCTCCGTTATATCAGAGGAAAGCATTATGATATTATACAAGTGGATAATCGTCCCCACTATATGGCTAAAGTGAAGCATGCCTTCCCGTTAACTCCGGTTTCGCTTTTCCTTCATTCTCTCACTTTTGTTCCACGTACTAAAGCTGTGGCAACCAGCATGGATAAGGCCGATTTGATTATTGCGAACAGTGTCTCATTAAAAAGTAATTTATCCCGCTTGTTTCCAAAGCAATCCTCTAAGATAAGAACAGTATATCTAGGTGTGGACACCATTCGGTTCAAGCCAAATGACTCAAAAAAGAAGTCTGATACCTTCCAGGTCCTGTTTGCAGGACGAATTATTCCACGTAAAGGTGTACCGGTTATTATCCAGGCAATTGGAATTATGAAAAGAAAATATCCCAAAGTAAGATTGATCATCGTCGGGGGAGGTAAAGCGAATTATATCAATAGCCTTAGATTATTAGTACGAAAATATCGTATAAATGCGCGCTTTACTGGAATGATTCCTCATAATAGAGTCCACCAGCTATACAAGAACGCAGATTGCTTCGTGTGTCCTTCACAGCGACATGAGGCATTTGGGCTTGTCAATGTGGAGGCTATGGCCTCTGGACTCCCCGTCGTTGCATCCAGTATCGGAGGGATTAAAGAAATAGTGAGACATGGGGCGAACGGGTATCTCGTTAAACAATACAAAAGTCCTCATTCACATGCCGAGTGGATTGGGAAGCTAGCGGGTGATAAAAATCTAGCTTCGAAATTGGGCAAACAAGCAAGAAAAGATGCGGTCGAGAGGTTCAGCTGGAGCAAAATGGCCTATAAGCTAATGACCGTATATAAGCATGCATCATCTAATTCTAAGAAAAAGAGGACTTCGTAAACCATATAGAAGCTTAGCAGCATTGTTGCAAGTGCTTTTAGATACGATTTGAATATCAAGATGCGATTGAGCTCTTTGCCAGGTTCAGGAAGGAATGCTGCGAAGCAGCTTATTAAGGCCAAGGCAATTACAGTTGAAACCAGTTTGGAATTACCAATATCTACTCGTATTCAATATCAGAAGCAAATACTGCAGTACTTATTAAAGGAAGCGAATATAACTTAATTTAATGACAATATGAATTAGAAACACGAAACACTAACAGCAAAAAGACGAAAATAATGCCGTGTTTTGTTGTTAGTGTATTGTGTATGATATGCGATTAACCATTATTGCTGAATCTCTGTTTATTTCCATACATTTATGGGTGTAACGTTTTTGCTATTACCAAGAGCCGGTAATCCATAGAGGTCTTCGATAGTTCGCAGCATATTATAATGGTTTGTTTTGGTCATGTAGGCTTGATGTTTAATTTTTTGTCCAACCATAATAGTGGGAATTTTATTCTTAGCACTCATATCGTCTTCGTCCCACGTTAGAATAAAGATACTATTATGTTTTATAGCCCATTCTACATAACCTGCCATGTTCGTCTTTAACCAATTATCTGCTTCTTTAATCGTCCCGTCATGTATGTCGTGGTTTAGATTTGGAATAACAAAGGAAACAGTTGGCAGCTTACTATAGTCTTTTGGAAAAGATGTAAACGGCATATTTACTTTTGCGGGAACGTTAGTGAAATCAACCCAAGGGTTATGTTTTCGAGCATACAGAGTTTTCAGGTCATAGGGTCCGGTAAATCCTACACTTGGCAATCCGTCAGAATAACCTCCAAATGAGTAGCCGTGCTTTACAAGTTCATTAGCTAAATTGTCCGACTTAAAAGTATGGGATGGTTTATCATCGGTGACCCCTTGATTTGAGCCGGAAAAAAGATCAATATAGTTCGGCTGGCTGGGGTGTTCAATTGCATAATGGTTAGTTAAATTGGCACCGGTTTTTACAAGCTGATTAATATAAGGGGCATTTTTATTCCCTATAATCTCTTTGTAGGAATGGTTCTCTTCTACTACGATGACGATATGATCTGGTGCTAGTCTGGTTTGCGATGTGGGTTTAGAAGCATGAACCGTCTTAGGGTTTTGTTTTGTAAATGGACCCATTGTTAAATACAGTACAAGTACAACAAATATAACGCTAACTATTCCAATTTTCATTTTTAGCCCTCTCTTTTTTATTTTCCCGGAGTTTTACTATCATAGCTCGTATTTCTCCAAAATGATGCACCATATGATCGAGTTAATATTTATTTAAGATTTATTTCAAATTGGCTTAATGGGATGTGCAAGGGTCGGACTAACGTCCGGCTCTTTTATTTTTTACCTTTGATATTAATATCCAGTTGGTCATTCTTGATTTGATGCTCCCAAAGATAAACGGGTTTGAAGTATGCAAGAAAATCGGATATGGGGAGTAGGTTACCGCTGCAAAGGATTAAAGTCTGATCCAATGATCAGACTTTTTTATTTTACTTCATAATAGTTAATAAAAATTTAATCGGATGTTCACAGCTCGTTGAGAATTGAATTTTAAAGTACAAGGAACAGATGCTTTCATTTATAGCTTGGAAAGGAGTTATAAGAGATATGCAAAGTATTATGGATTGGATCTCGAATTTAGCGGTCCAACTAATTGATGCGATTGGCCTCTACGGCATATTTATCGGTATGGTCCTGGAAAGTGCTTGTATACCTATTCCGAGTGAAGTCATTTTATTAAGCGGGGGTCTTGCTGCTGCTAACGGAACGATATCATGGCAGGAGGTGGTCATCGCAGGTGTACTCGGAAATGTTCTTGGATCAATAATTGCTTACCAAGTTGGATCTCTTGGCGGAAGGAAAATACTTAATAAGTACGGGAAATATGTGTTCTTTAGAAGCTCGCATCTTGATCAAGCGGAGAAGTGGTTTACCCGATATGGTGCAATGAGCGTATTCTTTACCAGAAATCTTCCTTTTATCCGAACTTTCATATCCTTGCCAGCGGGCATAGCTAAGATGAAGTTCTCTACATTTCTGCTATATACTTTTTTAGGCTGTATTCCATGGAATATTGCATTGGCCTATGCGGGTTTTAAATGGGGAGCGAATGCGGATGTATTGGAGCGTTACATGCATCCGATCAGTTATGCTGTTGCGATAGTAGTTGTTGGACTATTTGCGTATTGGCTCCTTATTAGGAAACGGACGAGAGTCTGATCGATACGGCGGCGATAAATTTTAACCGAATATAAGGAGGATCGGATTGATTTTACAAGAAAGCAATCGGATTTAGTTCAACGGAGTGTGAAAGACCCGAGTTCTCCTAAGGGCAGCCATAAAGAGTCGTACTCAATCTGAAAAATAAGGGGATAGTCATGTACAATTATAAAACGGAATTTAACCCACAAGCTACAACGATGCTAGCAAAAGTACCTGAAATTACGTTGTATTTCTGGATAACGAAGCTAATTACAACTGGTCTTGGAGAAGTGGCATCAGATTTTTTATTTGAAAAATTAAATCCATTCCTCTCCGTGCCAATAAGTGTAGCGATTTTTGTTGCAGCTATGGTTCTCCAGTTCAAGTCGAAAAAGTATATCGCGAGTCTGTATTGGCTGGTTGTCATAATGGTAAGCATATTTGGCACTACAGCAGCTGATGTTATACGAGCTGGTTTGGGAAATACGGTTTCAACTCTCTTTTTTATTGCCTCGCTTGCAGCTATTTTCAGAATTTGGTATGTGAAGGAGAAGAGCTTATCGATTCATAGCATTAACACGCGCCGGAGAGAAGTGTTTTATTGGATGACGGTCCTGACCACATTCGCTCTCGGCACTTCTGCAGGCGATTTAACAGCCTCCAGTATGCATTTGGGATATTTAGATTCCGGAATAATGTTCTTTGCTTTTCTATTCATACCCGCATTATGTTATCGGCTGTTTCATTTGAAAGAAATTACAGCTTTCTGGATAGCTTATGTTTTGACTCGTCCTGTGGGCGCGTCCTTCGCGGATTGGCTTTCTGCGGCACCAGGCAATGGCGGAGTTGGTTACAGCAAAGGACTCGTTAGTCTGGTCCTCTTGATTGTGATTGTGCTTCTCGTTGTCTTTCGAGGCGGTACCCCTGCAAAGATGGAGGAGACTCAGCAGCTCGCTGTTAATCAGTAATGGGGGATATAACCGCGCACAGTGTTACTCGAATGGAGTTAAGATGGGGGCATTATCAATGGGCATTCCCTTGCGGGACATGCTCATGGTAATGCCTTCTTCTTTTGGCATTTTTCCTCCATAGGGTACTACGTTAGCAGGTTGACCTGTTTATGCCTATTAATGAAATTAACAGGAACAGACTCGTCAGTCTAAAATGTGCTCTGGTTTATCTCCTTTCACTCAATTAAACATACATTAATTAAGTCAGAGTAGCGTAACTTTAAAAAAATTATAGAGTGAGGGATATATACGGAAAAATTTCTTACATGGAAACAAGTGTTGAAACAAGTGAAATATGCTTTGGACTATAGAAAACCTTTTTCATTGGTTAGAATCGGCGATGGGGAGAATATTTGCTTGGCGCAAAAGTCTGTATGGCCTATACGCGATGTTCTGAAAGAGCCTTGGACAAAAAAAGCGAACCGTGGAGAAAAGGGTGTGCATTTACCTAATATTCGTCTAAGAAATGAGCTTGTTCAAGGGATTAGGAATGCAAATGTTGTAGGTGTTCTACTTCTTAACGATAACCGAATTCATGCTCCAAAGAGACTTAAAAGAATATTAACAAACAAAATTTTTACTCATTTTAATCTTTCGCCACGATATACATGTGATGCCTGTATTAATCGCTATATCCCTAAATACAAAGCTTTTTGGGACGTTCTAAAAAACAGAAGAGTTCTTCTTATTTCACAACACGCTAATGAAATGAAACAAGTACTCGTTAATAAATATGGTTTAAATGTAACAGGAACCCTATTTTTTTCGGATTATAGACAGATTAATCGGGTATTAAAGGAAGTTGATATGCTCAAAAATAAATTTGATTTAGTACTCATTTCGGCAGGCGTGAATGCTGTTATTCTAGCACCAAAAATAGCTCGAAGGACTGGGAAAGTTGCAATAGATTTTGGTCAAGGACATAAAAACTTTATGAAATCCCGGACTGTTTGAATAATCGCGTATTGAGAAGCCTGAGTAAGGGAAAGGTCTTATCTCTGCAGAAAAAAGTGGTCAACCTAAGCTCTAATGGGTCAGTCACTCTCGAGAGATTGAGAGTAACTGGCCCATTTTTTCTACTACGTGTTGTGCAGGTTTTTTCCTACTCCTTTCTTCCTTTGCCGGGCTTTTGGAATGGGCATATGACCAGCCTTGCATACATACGTTCCTGCATCTTTGTTAGTAGACACTTCATGTTACAGCGGACAGGTCTTTTGTTATTCTTCTTCAAGGAATATGACATGTTTGCCAAGGGAAGCTTAAAACGGACTAACGAATAGAGAAGCATTTCAATGCGGAAATCAAAAGACGATGGAGGGTTGCGCATGAGAATGGATTGGCTGGTGGCCTTCCGTCAGACAGCGGAGATGAAGAGCTTAACAAAAGCGAGCGAATTGTTGCATATCAGCCAGTCTGCGTTAAGCAAGCAAATTCGCAACTTGGAAGTGGAATTGGGAGCCCCGTTATTGGTTCGTTCGACTACAGGAGTAACGCTAACACCGGCCGGGCACATTTTGCTTGAAGGAAGCAAGAACATTCTTAACGAAATGAATGCCATTCGGCGGGAGATTGCGCTTGCTCAAGACGAGGGGAAATCCGACCTCACAATAGGTTCTTGGCCAAGCATAGCGACGATCTTTCTTCCAGGCCAAATTGCGCGCAGTCAGCAGGCCATAGGACAGTTAGACATAAAATTCAGGGTATTTTATTGTTTCTACGACTTGCTGACGAGTCTGGACAATGGCATTATCGATGCCGCTTTATTTGATGACAGAGGGGTCAATCACTCCTTTTTCTCCACTCCCGTTTTTTCGGAGAAATTTTTTATGTTCGTGAATGTCGACCATCCCGTCTATGGGAATAAAGACGAAGTATCTTTTGATGAGATAAAGCATGAGAATTTCGTAATGTTAACAGAAGGCTGCGATGCAAGGATGCTGATTGATCAAGAGTTTTCCAATAGGAACGAAAAAATGAACATAGCTCTTGAATTTGAACTGGGACAAAGCATTTTGGGCTATATTCACGCTAATTTGGGGATTTCTATTTTGCCGGAAATCTTTATTATTCAAATGAAGAATACGACAAAAGCGATTCCCATTGCCGATTTCGGAACGGTACGCGAGATCTCGGTCATTACGCGGGAAAAATCCGTTAACAGGCAATTGGGGTTTATTTTTGACTCCGTATAAAAAGCATTTGGTTAATATTGCAAAAAGATGCCTGCTTGTCAAAAGGAATCGGATATGCTATTTTAGATATGTAAACGGTTCCACATTGAGGAGAGAAGACGATATGGCAACCATTAGAGACGTAGCGAAGCATGCGGGCGTTTCGGTCGCAACCGTGTCGCGGATGATCAACGATACGGGTTATGTGCACGAAGATACCCGCAAGAAAATTGAAACCGCTATCAAGGAGCTTCACTATACGCCAAACGAAGTCGCAAGATCTTTATATAAACGAAAGTCGCGATTGACCGGCTTGCTGCTGCCGGACATAGCCAACCCGTTCTTTCCTGAGCTTGCGCGCGGGGTGGAGGACGAGATGCAGCGCAACGAATTCCGGATCATCTTCGGCAACAGCGACGAGAATAAAGCGAAGGAGAAGGAATATCTCCAAACCTTCGTACAGAATAACGTGGTTGGAATCATCTCCTCTACGAACTTTCCGGACAGTGATATGTACCGGAAGCTGAACATTCCGGTTGTGTTTCTGGACCGGACAGCGGATAACCGCCCATCGGTTTATTCGGATGGACAGGAAGGCGGGAGAATGGCAGCCCGGGAAATTGCCGATCGCGGCAGCCGGCGGGTCACCGTGATGCGGGGACCAAGGCATATCCGGCCTGCTCAGGACCGTTACGAAGGTGCGGTTGAAGCTTTGGGAGAGCGGGGCATCGTGTTTAACGTCATTCAAACCTCTTCGTTTTCCTTTACGGATGCGGGAACTTGGGCAAGGGAGCTGTTCGAGCGGTATCCGGAAACTGACGGCGTCATCGCCAGCAACGACATTGTCGCGGCCGCCGTATTGCACGAAGCGCTAAGGCTGGGCAAGAAAGTCCCGGAGGACGTGCAGATTGTCGGCTTTGACGATATTCCGCTCAGCCGCTTGCTGACGCCGTCGCTGACGACTATTCGCCAGCCGGCTTACGATATGGGCAAAGCGGCGGCTAGCCTGCTTATTCGGCTGATCGAGAATGAAATAGTGGATGAACCAACGATACAGATGCCCGTAACGTTTGCGGAACGGGATACAACCAGAAAGGCGGAAATAGAATGGCAAAAATAATCGTAGTCGGAAGTTCATCGGTCGACCTCGTCGTTACGGCGGCGAGGCGTCCCGGAGCGGGAGAAACGGTTCTCGGCGAAGGGTTCGTGACCGTTCCGGGAGGCAAAGGGGCTAACCAGGCGGTTGCCGCTTCGCGTCTAGGCGCAGAGGTAACGATGATTGGACGGGTCGGCGACGATCTTTACGGTCAAGAAATTTTAAACAATTTTAAAAGGAATAAGGTTTCTATCGAATATGTGGAACCGGTTACACATTTGGCGAGCGGAACGGCACATATTGTTCTAGCGGAAGGCGACAATAGTATCGTTGTTGTTCCGGCGGCGAACAATGAAGTGACGCCGGCTTACCTTGCAAAAAGCAAGGACGCGTTCCGCGAAGCGGACATTCTGTTAATCCAACAGGAAATCCCGGAGGATACCGTCGCTTACGTTGGTGAACTTTGCAGGGAAATGCAATTGCCGCTGCTGCTGAATCCCGCTCCGGCTCGTCCGCTCACGGAAGAGATGATTGCAAACGCGACGTATTTGACGCCTAACGAGCATGAAGCAAAGGTTTTGTTTCCCGGGCTTAGCTTATCCGAAGCGCTGCGCCGGTATCCGAACAAGCTGTTTATTACGGAAGGCAGCCGCGGAGTGCGATACTTTGACGGGGAACAAGAGGTGCTGGTTCCTTCCTATAAGGTCGATGCCGTCGATACGACCGGCGCGGGAGATACCTTTAACGCCGCGTTCGCTGTCGCGCTCGCAGAGGGAAAACCGATCCGCGAATGCGTAAGGTTCGCAAACCGTGCAGCTTCCTTGTCCGTCACGAAGTTCGGCGCGCAGGGCGGTATGCCAATAAGGAGAGAAGTAGAGGAGCAGATGCAAGATGAAGAAGCAAGGCATATTGAATAGCCATATTGCCAAGGTACTGGCCGATCTCGGACATACCGACACGCTGGTAATCGCGGACGTCGGCCTTCCCGTGCCGGAGGGTGTGCCAAAGATCGATCTGGCATTGACGCTGGGTACGCCGAGTTTTGAAGATACCGTAAACGCCGTAGTGGCGGACATGACAGTCGAGAAGGTTATTCTGGCGGAAGAGATTAGCGCGGCTAACCGGACTACGCTAGATTTTATAGAACAGAAATTTCATGGGCTTGAGATCGGGAAATGCTCGCACGAGGAGTTTAAGCAGCTAACGCGCGATGCGAAAGCGATCATTCGCACGGGAGAAGCGACCCCGTATGCGAATGTGATATTGCGAGCGGGAGTTAATTTTGGATAAGAGGAGGAGCCGTTATGCGCATTGAGATGAAAGGCATTCATAAAGCATTTGGCGGCAACCAAGTGCTCTCCGGGGTCGATTTCGATCTGGTGGCAGGCGAGGTTCATGCCCTTATGGGGGAGAACGGGGCAGGCAAGTCCACCTTGATGAATATATTGACGGGGCTGCATGCGAAAGACGAAGGAACGGTTCTGATCGAGGGGAAAGAGACGTATTTCGCCAATCCGAAGGAAGCGGAACGTAACGGCATAGCTTTTATCCATCAGGAGCTTCATGTGTGGCCGGATATGACGGTGCTGGAGAATCTGTTCATCGGCCGCGAGATGTCCGGCAACTGGGGGTTGTTGAAGGAAAGGAAAATGCGGGAGCTGGCGAAGGAGCAGTTCAAACGTTTAGCCGTGGATATTCCGTTAAGCGCCTTAGCCGGCTCTTGTTCGGTCGGCCAGCAGCAAATGATCGAAATTGCCAAAGCCTTGTTAACGGATACCAAAGTCATCATTATGGATGAGCCAACCTCGGCGCTGACCGAAAGAGAGATCAGAAAGCTGTTTGATGTCATTGAAGCGCTGAAGAAGGACGGCGTTTCCATCGTTTATATCTCGCACCGGATGGAAGAGATATTCGAAATCTGCGATCGCATTACCGTCATGCGGGATGGCCGTACCGTAGATACGAAGCCTATACCAGAAACGAATTTCGATGAGGTCGTAAGAAAAATGGTCGGCCGCGAGTTAACGGAACGATATCCGGCCCGGACGCCAAAGCTCGGCGAGGTTGTGCTGGAAGTGAAACAAGCCTCGCGAAAAGGCCTGTTCGACAATATCAGCTTCCAGGTTCATGCGGGCGAGATCTTAGGTTTCTCCGGCTTAATGGGGGCAGGCCGCACGGAGATGATGAGAGCCTTGTTCGGCCTGGACCGGCTGGATGGCGGCGAGATCCGCGTCTTTGGGAAAAAAGCATCCATCCGGAAGCCGGTGGACGCGGTCAAGCTGGGAATCGGCTTTATTACGGAGGACCGAAAGGATGAAGGGCTTATTCTCGACTTCTCCGTCAGAGATAATATGGTGCTTCCTAGCCTTAGCAGCTTCACAACCAGGGGCTTGCTCTCTTCGAGAAAGGAGACAACGTTTGTTGAAGCCTTGATCAGAAGGCTGCAAATCAAAACCTATACGGCGGATACGGCTGTAGGCAATTTGTCCGGCGGCAACCAACAGAAGGTTGTAATCGCCAAATGGGTTGGTATCGGACCAAGGCTGCTTATTCTGGACGAACCGACCCGCGGAGTGGACGTGGGAGCCAAACGGGAAATTTACCAGCTGATGAACGAGCTGACGGCACACGGCGTCGCCATCATCATGGTATCGTCGGAATTGCCCGAGGTGCTTGGCATGAGCGACCGCATTGTGGTTGTGCATGAGGGCCAAATCGCGGGAGAGCTGGGCAAAGAAGAAGCGACGCAAGAAAACATTATGACGCTCGCGACAGGGGGACAGTAACATGACAACTAGAAACGAAGCGAAAAGCGGCTTTCCGCTTTCGCAAATTACGCAGAAATTAGGGCCTTTGCTTGGTTTGATTTTATTGATCGCGATCGTATCGATTATGAATCCGAGTTTTTTGGAACCGCTTAATATTTTGAATCTTCTAAGACAGGTGTCTATTAACGCTTTGATTGCGTTCGGGATGACCTTTGTTATTCTTACGGGCGGCATCGACCTGTCGGTCGGCTCCATCCTGGCCTTGTCCAGCGCGTTTGTGGCAAACATGATGCTGGCCAGCTTTGATCCGATTATCGCGATTCTGCTCGGCTGCATAGTCGGCGGCGTAATGGGGATGGTAAACGGTCTTATGATTACGAAAGGGAAGATGGCGCCCTTTATCGCGACTTTGGCGACAATGACGATTTTCAGAGGTCTTACTCTCGTATACACGAACGGTAAT
The DNA here is from genome assembly GCF_051200795.1 of Paenibacillus glycanilyticus. Lineage (NCBI taxonomy): Bacteria > Bacillati > Bacillota > Bacilli > Caryophanales > Paenibacillaceae > Paenibacillus > Paenibacillus glycanilyticus. Next base: position 4,260,730 of record NZ_CP195155.1, on the reverse strand, counting down.
CCGATAACGGGCCTGGGAGACAGCATGGCGTTTCAGCTATTCGGGCGCGGGTATATGTTCGGCATTCCGGTTCCGGCCATTACCATGATTATTACATTTGCGGCATTGTGGATTATTCTTCAAAAGACCGCCTTCGGACGCAAAACTTACGCAATCGGCGGTAACGAGAAAGCGTCAATCGTATCCGGCATCAAAGTAACGCGCGTCAAAATCATGATCTATTCCTTGGCGGGTATGCTTTCCGCCTTGGCCGGCGCCATTCTTACTTCCCGATTAAATTCGGCGCAGCCAACGGCCGGCACCTCTTACGAGCTGGACGCGATTGCTGCCGTCGTTCTCGGGGGGACTAGCCTTTCCGGCGGCCGCGGGCGCATCGTTGGCACGCTTATCGGCGCGCTTATCATTGGTACCTTGAATAACGGACTAAATCTGCTTGGCGTATCTTCCTTCTATCAGATGGTAGTTAAGGGGATTGTCATACTGATCGCCGTACTCATTGACAGAAAGAAATCGGCATAAGGAGAGAATGTTTATGAAAAAGCTTTCTTTGTTACTGACGGCGTTGTTCCTCTTCCTCGTTACGGGATGCTCGATGGAGCCGCCAAGCTGGGCGAAGCCCGATACGGGCGGAGATTTGAAGAACATGAAAATTGGCCTCTCCGTCTCGACCTTAAACAATCCATTCTTCGTTTCGATGAAGGAGGGCGTTGTTGCGGAAGCGAAAAAGCATGGCATCGAGACCATAGTGGTCGATGCGCAGAACGATTCCGCCAAACAGAGCAACGACGTCGACGATTTGATGCAAAAAGGCGTCAATGTCCTTCTTATTAACCCAACCGATTCCGCGGCAATCTCGACTGTCGTTCAATCGGCCAACGAACTTGGCATCCCCGTTATTACGCTGGACCGTTCCGCGGACAGCGGGAACGTCGAAGCGCTTGTCGCTTCGGATAACGCGAAGGGCGGACGCATGGCGGCCGAGTATATCGAGAAGCTGCTCGGCAAGGGGGCGAAGGTAGTCGAACTCGAAGGCGTCGCCGGCGCTTCGGCCACCCGGGAACGCGGAAAAGGCTTCCACGAGCTTGCGGATACGGATTTGAAAGTAGTGGCGAAGCAGACGGCGGACTTCGACCGTACAAAGGGATTAAATGTCATGGAAAACCTTCTTCAGGCAAATCCCGACGTGCAAGCCGTATTCGCTCACAACGACGAAATGGCGCTTGGTGCCATTGAAGCGATCCGGAGCTCCGGCAAGGATATTCCGGTAATCGGCTTTGACGGCAACGAAGACGCGCTGAAGTCGATTGCGGAAGGAAAACTTACGGCAACCGTCGCGCAGCAGCCGGAGCTTATCGGCCAGCTTGCCGTGCAAGCCGCTTACGATGTGCTGCAGGGCAAGAAGGTAGAGAAATCGATTCCGGCACCGCTCAAGCTTGTAACCAAAAACGAAAACGAGTAACAACAAAATAGCCTCAAAGCGCGAGATTCGCGGCTTTGAGGCTGTTTTGCTGCTAGCCGAGATATTGATCATTGACCATCGCATCTTGATTTCCGAAAACAAACCGGGGGATAACTTTTCATTATCGCCTCCTAACATAACCGTAGTACAAACCGCCTTTCCGGAATGTTAAAGTATGTTCACTGGCCGAATATTTTCGGAGGGTAATGATCATTTTACTACTAGTCAAGGAGGCTGTTATAGATGGCGAAACGTGTTCTAATGGTAGTTACAACGGCGGATAAATTGAGCGATACGGAGCGAACGGGCTTGTGGCTGTCCGAATTTGGCGAAGCATACTTGGCATTTAGCGGCGAGGGATACGAAATAACAATCGCAAGCCCATTGGGCGGACAAGCTCCTTTGGATCATAGAAGCTTGGAAGGGATATCGCAGGAGCTGCGGGATACCGCTAGTTACCTTACAGATACAATAAAGCTTAGCCTTGTCCATGATATTGATTCTTACGACGCCATTTTTCTTCCCGGCGGTCACGGTACCATGTTCGACATGCCTGGCAACGAGCTGCTGCAGTCGATCATCCGTACGTTGTACGAAACGGGAAAAGTAGTGGCTGCCGTGTGCCACGGACCTGCTGCTCTCGTTGGGGTCAAACTGTCGGACGGCCATCCGCTTGTTGCCGGAAAAACCGTTGCGGCCTTTACCGATGAGGAAGAAAGGGAAACGACCTTGGACCGGTACATGCCGTTTCTTTTGGAATCCAAGCTTCGTGAATTAGGAGCTAACGTCGTGCTGTCTCCAAACTGGACTGATAACGTACAGGTAGACGGAAATCTGATCACCGGCCAAAATCCACAGTCTACGGAAAGCGCGGCAAAAGAAGTTATTGCCCAATTAAACCGTTAAATCAAGAGGGGTCATGCTTATATGATTACCATAGTCGCGATACTGAAAGCCCGCCCAGGAACCGAGCGGCAGCTTCGGGATGAGCTGTTAAAAGTTGCCGCGCCTTCACGTGCCGAAGTAGGCTGCGTTGATTATATTTTGCACAATAGCCCGGAACATCCGGAGCAATACGTGCTGTATGAAAATTGGAAAGATGAAGACGCCCTGCAAGCGCATCTCGCTTCTTCGCATTATCAGGAATACCGCCGTTCAACCGAAGCCTGGTTAGCATCCAGGGAGGTATACCGGCTAAATAAAATCTAGGAGGAATATAACATGGTTGCTACTGAACTGACTGCTGAACGTACCGCTGGACAACAAGCGCTGAAAAGCTGGAAGATGCACCGCAACGCATTGCTTGAGCTTGCGGAAATGCTGCCGGAATCGGGTGGAGCATACAGCCCTTGGGAGGGCGCGATGACTACGCTCGAGCTCATCCATCATCTAGCTTGGACGCCGGATTTCTTCTTTGCGGGCATGGAGGAACGCGAGATGAATATTCCGCCGGTTCCTTCAACGGTGGCGGAAGCGCGCGTGCTTCTGAAGAAGCTGACGCATGAGCATGAGCAGAAGCTTGCTTCGTATTCGGAATCGGATTTAAAACAGATCAAAAGCGTTAAAGCGTTGAATATTACCGAGCCTGTATTGGAAATCCTGCATCGTTTAGTCGGGCATGAGGCGCATCACAAAGGCCAGCTTTATGTGTAAGCCCGCATGCTTGGCGTGAAGCCGCCGTTTTACGTGGACTTAAGCGTATAATCATACGAATGGAAAGCCCCGCATTTCAAGTGAAATGCGGGGCTTTTTACTATGCTTAGTTAAACAACCGCGGCGTTTCTTCCCACAACCTGCGTGCGGCTGCTTGATCGACCGCCCATCCTTTTACGCCAACGGTCATGCTGTCGTCCGTATGCAGAGGGGCGATATCGCAGTTCTCGCAATAAACGCCGCCGTATCCGTTTAATTGAGGGCTGACTGCGCACCATACGATAGTTGCCGCGCCTTCGGAAATCGTTTTTCTCTCGTTGTCGTATTGTTCGTAGCCGCGTTCTCTGTTTGCCTTGATGGCTCCAAACGCTGCGAGTTCATCCTCCGACAGAGCATGGGAGAGACCGGTGACAATACTGCCGGGATGGACGGTAAAAGCGCGAATGTTATCTGGTTTGAACAGCTCGTCTACCGCAACGCTGAGCAAGGCAGCGGCTGTCTTCGCTTGTCCGTAAGCCAACCATTTGTCGTACGGCGAATGAACAAAATTAGGGTCCTCGAAATGAAACGCCGAATACCAGTGAGCACGGGAGGATAGGGTGACAACCCGGGCTCCGTTCGCTTTTTTTAATTGAGGTAGAAGTTTATGAATGAAATGATAATGACCCAAATAATTGGCCGAGATTTGCATTTCATTCCCCCGGTCATCCCTGGCAAGCGGTATTGCCATCACTCCCGCGCTGTTAATCAGGATGTCCAGCTTGTCATGCCGAGACTGGAACCAACTGCCGAAGGCTTCAATCGTCTCGCTTTTGCTCAGATCCATTTCTTCCGGATATAACTCCACGTTAGGTATGCCCGCTAGTGCTTGGCTAGCTTTACTGACGTTTCTTGCAGGCACGATTACCTTTGCGCCAGCCGATGCTAGCGCTTTTGCCGATTCCAAGCCTAGACCGGCGGATCCACCGGTGACGATGATTATTTTACCCTTTAAATCGATGTTTTGTACGATATGGTTAGCCGTAGTTCTAGCCGAATAGCCGGATGGAATAGGTTGTTGCATTAAATACCGCCACCTCGAAGTTTACTGAAGTGAGTCACCTTGTATCGTACCTTCTCCAGGATCCTTTGGCGCTTCTCAAGCTCAAGCTCCATCTTGACGGCATGCTCCCGGAGAATTTCGTGACACCGCAAGTAGTTCTTGGCCCGATAAGCGTCAACGTAGCTTTTGATCAGCTCCAAGGACATATCCGTATCCTTCAAATTGACGATGAATTGCAGATATTCCACCGTCAATTCATCGTAGACTTTATATCCTCGGGCATTTTTGGCCGGCTCGTCGATCAATCCCAATTGCTCGTAGTAGCGAATGGTTGGGATGGGCAGGCCGATAAGCTTGGACACTTCGGAAATCTGATACATGGGATTCTCACCTCGCGAAATCAAGGTTACAGCGTAAAGTTGACTTTATGTCAACAGCTGATCCGATGGAAGTTTTACTCTTCTTCAAGTTTGCCCGTGTCTTCCGTAAAGATTGCAAGATATTTCAGTAGGCTCGGCTTCGAATGGGAACAGCTTCCGTGCCGTCTCTATAAATGCTTTTACCGCGATGGTGCAGTCCTCCAGAGGACCGGATGCAATGTGAATATCCCGGTAGGCTGCGGGAGAAATTTGCTTCAGGACGATTCCCGGGGGAAGGTCCAGAAGGGACAGCTCGGACATGACGGCTACTCCTTCACCCGCCAGAATCATCTGAAGCGCGGTTCTGTAGTTGTAGAGAATGTATTTAATGGTTGGCGATTCTCCGGCGCTTTCAAACCACTTTAAGACCGGGGGCTCATAACCGGCTTTGCATATAAGCATGGGTTCGTCCCGTAAATCCTCGGGGCTAATAATCTCTTTCTCGTTAAGCGGATGATCTTCCCGCATAACCGCATAAATTCCCTCGCGGTAAAGAGGATAAGAATAAGCGGTTTTATCGGACGGGATAAGCAAACCAACGTCAATTTCGCGGTTATCCAGCCATTCCTGCACATCGGCGATCGTGCCTTCAACGATGCTGAACTCCAGGTTCGGATAATGCTGCTTCATTTGACGGATCAGCTTTGGTACCAGATAGGTCGCGGCCACCGGGAATGCTCCGATACGGACGCTGCCGGTTTCCATTCCTTTCTCGCTTGCGATTTCCTGGTCGATCTTATCATACCCTTGAAGAATTTCCCGGAAAGTCCGGACAATACGCTCTCCGACAGGAGTAAGAGTAACTCCGTGACGTCGATCCCTGATCAGTAGCGTAACCCCAAGCTCGCGTTCCAAAGTCGTTACGGCACGGCTTACAGCCGGCTGCGTCATATTCATTTTCTCTCCGGCGGTCGTGAAGCTTCGGGTTTCCGAAATGGCGACAATCAGTTGAAGAAGCGATTTGTTCATACCGGATTTGATATCTCCCTCATGATTTATATTCATTTTATTTATGATCAGGTTTATTGTACCATGATTATAGACCAAGAGAAAGAAAGACCTGGAGGAGTTAGTCAGGGAGAGGAGAGTCTGATTATGAAAACAAAAGCATGGCTTTTTCTAGTATTAGCAAATCTGTTCTGGGCGGGGAATTTGATTTTCGGAAAGTCCGTTACGGCCGATTTTCCGCCAATCTGGGTGGCCTTCATACGTTGGGCAATTGCGGCTACGGCCTTGATTCCGATGGCTCAGCTTATTGAAAAACCAAACTGGAGGAAGGTGTGGAGAGCCAATTGGGGGCTCTTGTTATTCCTGTCGCTGGTGGGCGTCGTATTGTACACGCTTCTTACCTACACCGCATTGCAGCACACCTCGTCAACAAACGGCAGCCTGATTAACAGCTTGACTCCGGCGGTTATGATCGTGTTGTCGGTTCTGTTCCTGAAGGAGAAAATGACGTTGATGCAGGGAGCGGGCTTGATATTATCCTTCCTGGGCGTGCTGACGGTATTAACGAAAGGGCATCTTCTAGGCGTATTCCGGACACCTTATAACGAAGGGGACGGCATCTTGCTGATCGCGGTGTTCTTGTGGGCGATTTACTCGATCATCAGCAAGCGGGCGCAGCATCTTCCTCCCATTACGTTTGTGGCCTTTACGGCTTTCATTGGCGTCATTTGCATGATTCCGTTGCTGTTTATCCAGCCATTACAGACTGAACATATAACAGCCCTCGGAGTAACGGGTGTTATTTATCTTGGCCTATTTCCTTCCATCGGCTCGTTCCTGTTCTGGAACCAAGGCGTCAAAGAGCTTGGACCCGGCAAAGCCAGCATTACGATGAATCTGATGCCGATCTTTACGGCTATCCTGTCCGTACTGACGGGCCAGCAGCTGCTAGCTTCCCAAATCGTAGGCGGAGTTATCGTTATCGCAGGGATGCTGCTATCGGCGAACCTTATCAAACGGTCGGATGGAGATAGGATCAAACGGGTGAATAAACAACAGACAGGCGTTATATAACAAGATAGCGGTTCTCAAAGCCTTTCGCTTTGGGGGCCGTTTTTCATTTGGTCATGGAATGGACACGAATTTGTGATATTGGCAGAAACGAAGAACAGACGGAATACGTAATAGACTCGATTGAAGAAAAAGAGAAAGGAAGTGTAAGAATGAAGCAATCCGTCCGGACATGGTTTCGCTGGATCAGCTATTTGGAAGCGATTTCGTTTCTCGTTTTATTGGGAATAGCGATGCCTTTGAAATACATGTTCGAAAGTCCGGAGGCTGTTGCGGTTACCGGCGGTATTCACGGGTTCTTATTTTCTGTTTATTTGGTAGCGATCGCGGTGATGGCCGTTCTGTTCAAGTGGAAAATGATCCGTATAGCGGGAGCGATTCTGGCGGCCTTTTTACCGTTTGGCCCGTTTGTTCTGGAACGAAGATTAAAGGTTAATGCTTAGTATGGCGTATGGGAAAAGCCCGGATTCTTTCCAAGCTTATTGGAGGGAATCCGGGCTTTTCAATTTTTAGGAACGCACTATTTTAACAACAAAAACGTATTTAAATACAATAATCATTTATTTCAAAACAATAAATACCATGATAATATCTAGACGATTATCTATTGCAATATTTATAGTCTGGGAGGCTATCGAATCTATGAGCAACGAACCTGTTATCCGTCTGCAGAATGTAACAAAGCGGATAGGGAGAAAAAACATTATCGACGATCTTACGTTTGACGTGCCGGAAGGCGAAATATTCGGTTTCCTTGGTCCAAACGGCGCCGGCAAGACGACGACCATCCGCATGATTGTGGGCTTGATGTCGATTACAAAAGGTCAAATTCTCATTAAGGGGAAAAATATTAAGACGGATTTCGAGCAGGCCATCCGGCATGTCGGCGCCATTGTGGAAAATCCGGAGATGTACAAGTATTTGAGCGGCTACCATAACCTTGTCCATTATGCCCGTATGATCCCTGGCGTGACTAAGGAACGGATCGATGAGGTTGTTTCACTCGTAAAGCTGGAAAGCCGCATTCATGAAAAGGTCCGAAAGTACTCGCTCGGCATGCGCCAGCGGCTTGGCGTAGCGCAAGCTTTGCTGCATAGGCCGTCCTTATTGATTCTGGATGAGCCTACAAACGGTCTCGACCCGGAGGGCATTCGCGAGCTGCGCGATTATTTGCGGCACTTGACCCGTACGGAAGGCATTACGGTCGTTGTCTCCAGCCATCTGCTCTCGGAGATGGAGCTGATGTGCGACCGTGTCGCCATTCTTCAGCGGGGCAAGCTGATTGACGTGAAGCCGATTGATTATTTTACCCAAGGGAACGATCCGGTCCAAACCTATCAGATTGATGCGCATCTGCCGGATCAGGCTATGGCTGTTATAAAGTTGGTTGCCGGAGTGCAGGGGCTTACCGTCACGGAAGAAGGGCTTATCGAGCTGACGGCGGAGAGGGAACGCGTACCGGATATTTTGGAAGAGCTTGTCCGTAATCATATTCGCGTATACGGGGTGCAAAAGGTGCGCCGTTCCTTAGAGGATGGGTTCCTGGAATTAACGGGAGGTGGGCAGCTTGTTTAATTTGGTGCTTAACGAAAATATGAAAATCTACAGAAGGACTCGGACCTGGGTCCTTATCGGGCTTATGGCTGCCTTTGTCATCTTCGGCAACATCATGATGTGGCATGACGGGAAGGATGCTCAAGGCGAAGGCTGGAGGGCGGAACTGACGCAAGAGAAGCAAATGTGGAGCGATCATCTCAAAAGCTCCGGCGTGAATGAAGAGAACCGGACTTCCTACGAGGACAGGATTGCTGTCATCGACTATCATCTTGAGCATAATATCCGCACGACAAAAGGAACGATTTGGGATGGGATTAACGAGTCGTCGAATCTCGGCATATTAATCACTCTTTTTACCATCATCATTGCGGGAGATATCGTAGCCAGCGAATTCGCAACCGGCACCATCAAGCTGCTGCTCATACGTCCGGCCAGCCGGATTAGAATCCTTATCTCCAAATATATCTCTATCCTATTGTTCAGCATGGTCCTGCTGCTTACGTTGTTTGTCCTATCCGTTGTGCTGAACGGGATTCTGTATGGCTTTCACGATATGGATCTGCCCTTGGTTAGCATAAAGGATGGGCATATCACCGAAAAAAACATGTTTCTTCATCTCTGGGAAACGTATATGCTTAATGGCGTGTCTACCATTATGTATGTCACGATAGCGTTTATGATCTCGTCCGCTTTCCGCAGCAGCGCGATGTCCATCGGATTTTCCATCGGAATTTTGTTTGCGGGCAATATATTATTGCAGTTGCTGCAACGGTATGAGTGGAGCAAATACCTGTTATTCGCTAATACGGATCTAACGCAGTATTTGGAGGGCAGGCCTTTCCAGGACGGAATGACGCTTTCCTTCTCCATTATCGTTCTTGTTGCCTACTTCCTGGTCTTTAATCTTATATCCTGGCTGATGTTCACGCGAAGAGACGTGGCGGCTTAAAGCAAAAAAAGATCGAACGTCCGGATGTTCCGAGGTTCGATCTTTTTCTCTTTCCTTGTTAAGTTTAAAAGTTAACGCCTTAACCCCATCATATTGCCCGACGTATATCTTCTTAAGCCTCGATAAAAGAGCAGAATCCCTCCGGCGCACAAAAGAGCTGTCATGCCTAATGCGCCGTACAAGAAGGGAAGATCAAGCTCGCGAATGAACGATACCGGCATGCTGCTGATGAAGCCGGCCGGAATAACGGTGAACAAGACAAGCCGGCCGAACCCTTTGAATATAGCCGTCGGGTATGTGGCAAAGACGAGCAGCGCGTTAAACAGCTGAAAGCTTAATCCTTCCGTATTGCCAAGCCAGAAGGAGAGACAGCCGGCAATCACGCAGAAGAAAATAAAGATCATGCCCGAAATAAGCAGCGCTGCCGTAAATTTAACGATTCCAACCGGGGAGACATCGCCAAACCCTGCAAAGATGAATATCGCAAACAGCAGATCGCCAATCGCGCTAACCGACATGCGGCTGATCAGCACGTTCAGAAGCACCGGCTTAGGCTGAGCCAGGTAGACATCCAGCTGTCCGGTAGCGATCAGATTGGCAAGCCGGGTTGCGTTGCCGAAGAAAACGGACATGATTCCGAATCCGCCCGACGCGGCCGCCCACATCATCATGACATCCTGAAGCGTCCAGCCATTAAGCACGGGGAACCGTTTGAAGTACATACCCCAGAATATAATCCACACGATATTATTAACGATCATGGAACCAACCGTCAGGAGGAAGCTGAATCGGAATTCCATGGCGCCCGCCAGGTTAAGCCTCCAGCTTGCCGCCGTAAACCGGAGCAGGCGCTTAAGCTTGCCCGGCTGGTCATGCTCGGATATGCCCGCATGACCCTTATGCAATTTGTTATCCGCCATTAACATTGAGCTTTCGCACCCCTTTCCGGTATAACAGCCATACCATCGCTCCAATAAGGATCACCCACAGCCACTGTATGGCAAGGGCGTGGGAAATTTCGCCAAGATGCATGCCAACCGCCGTACGGGCCGGAAAATAAACGACGGTCTGAAAAGGCAGCCAGTGTCCGATTCGCTGCAAGCTCTCCGGAAACAGCTCTAACGGCATCAGCATCCCGCCTATCGTAAACAAAATTTTGTTATACACGAACTCGAGCCCGCGAGTTTCCTCCACCCAAAAAGCGCTAAGGGCAACAAGCATGCCGAGCATGAAATTAACGGTGAACCCGCCAAGCGCCATAACCGGAAGCCAAGCAAGGCCGATGCCGACAGGCAGGGGACCAACAAGCAGCAAGCCAATCGCCGAGCCCAGTATCAGGTTTATAACGTAGCGGATAGCTACCTCGCTCATATATTCGGCATAATGGAACGCAATGAAGCTAACCGGCCGGATGAGCTTGAAGGCAACGTCGCCGCTTTTCACTTCCTCTTCGATCCGGGTACTGAGACTTGGAGTGGCGAGAACCATGGATTCGGTAAAGACGAGATACCACATCATCTGTTTAAAGGTATAGCCGTTAATCGTTGCGGTTCCTTCTCCCGCAAACGTCGTTTGCCATAACTGCATGAAAATATATAAGATCAACAGCAAAAACACGGACCGTATCAGAAAATCAACGACGTAGGCCAGCTGGCTGCGCAGCGTGATTTTACCGATAAACACATATTTCGCCGGCTTGGAGAGACTGATCACATAACCGCCTCCTTCGCGCGGAACGTCCCGTACATCCTTGTGATAATATCCTCCATCGGCGGATCCTGAACGGTCATATCGACGATACGGTGGCTTGCCATCAAGGCGGACAGGACGGATTCGATCGTTGTAAGTCCGGTGTCAACGCTAAGCGTCAAGCGCGATCCGTCCCGGCTCAGCACCTCAACGCCTTCAAGCGCCATATGCCCCGGATCGTCCTCCAGGAGGAGCTGGACCGTCTTATGCGTCAGAAACTGCTGCTTCATGAAGTCGACCCGCCCGTCAAACACGAGTCCCCCATGATTAATTACAATCGCGCGGTCGCATAGTTTCTCGACGTCGCCGGCATCATGGGAGGTAAGGAAGATCGTCGTGCCTTCTTCGCGGTTCATCTCCAGAATCAGCTCGCGGATTCTTTGCTTGACGACAGCGTCCAGTCCAATCGTTGGTTCATCGAGAAACAAAGCCTGCGGACGGTGAATGAGAGAAGCGGCAATCTCGCAGCGCATCCGTTCCCCCAGGGACAGCTTCCGCACGGGGGTGTGCAAGTAAGGGCCAAGCTCGAACCGTTCGATCAGATTGTCGCGCCGCGCCTTGTAATCCTCCCGGCGGAGCTCGTAAATCCGGCTCATCAGCTCAAAGGTATCGAGCGGCGGGAGATGGTACCACAGCTGCGACTTCTGTCCGAATACGGAGCCGATTCGGTAAGCCAGCTTTGACCGTTCCGTCCACGGACAACAGTCCAACACTTCCGCCTTTCCGGAGGTTGGATGAAGAATGCCGGTCAGCATTTTGATCGTTGTTGATTTGCCCGCTCCGTTTGGACCGAGGAAAGCGACCGTTTCTCCTTGATCGACGGAGAACGTAATGCCTTCAACGGCGGCTTTGCCGGCATAATGCGGCTTAATCAACGACTTGAGACTGCCCGCAAGACCGGCTTGCTTTTTCTTGACTTGAAAGATCTTCTCCAACTGCTCAACCTCGATAGACCTCACTTTACGCACCCCTTTGTTATTTTTCCTGCAAAAAAAGGAAAGACCCTCGCAAAGTCTCGCCCTAGTCTTGCAGGCGGAACTTTCCGAAGGTCTTTTATTCCTCACGGTGTAGCTTGGCGTCTACCCGCGCAAGCCGGCTTCGCTTGGTTCGCCATCCTAATGGAGTCGGATCCCTAGAAGCCCTTCCGAAAAACGTTTTCCACATATTAACATGATACGTCAGGTGTGGCAACAGCTATTTTGCTTGCGAATTTTTATCCAGCGAGAGCATTGCCACATGGCGGTTTCCTGTCTAAGATTAGAAGAATGGGAAGGGGACCGCTTACGTGATGTGGATTTTATTTGCAGGGCTTGCCGCCCTATGCTTTGGATTAAGAGGAATATTGTATCACTATACAAGCCAGCTACCGTTAAGCCGGACCGTGCTGCTATGCGGCGCGTTCTCGATGGGGGCAGTAATATGCGGAATTACAGCCGTATGGTCCGGTCAGCCTTGGCCGACGACAGTTCTGGTGGGTATTCAGATGGGCGTGTTTTCCTTTGTCGCGAATGCCAGCATGTTCAAGGGCTTTGCCGTCGGAAAAGCCTCGCTTGTCGCGATTATTACGGCACTTCCTGCCGTGCTGGTTGTCATAGGGGCGTACCTGATGTGGGGAGAAGCGCTTAAATATACCCAGCTGGCCGCCTTTGTAGTTATCGTGGCGGGGATTTTGCTTGTCCGTTACTCCAATGATTTGTCGCTCAAAAATCTTCAAGGCGCGCAATGGGGACTTCTGTCTCTCGTCATGTTCGCCTGCAACGACTTGTCCGGCTCCTGGTCAACCAAGCTTGAGGCGCCGCTGTTCCCTACGTTGTTCTTTATGTTTGCCTCCGGCTCCATTTGCTATGGTATTTGGTGGCTGAAGGACCGCCTTGCGGCAAGGAGATACGGCTTGGCTGCAGCGGCTGAAGCACCCGAGGTAACCGTGGCAGCTGCCGCAGAGGATGGACGGAATCCGGGCAAAACGTGGAGTGAGCGACGCACTTACCTGACCGGAATGCTGGTCGGCACAACCAACGCGGTAGGCATGATGATGATTGTCACGGCCTTTGATCATGGCAAGGCAGGGCTGGTCTCCGCAGTTACCGCTTTGAATGTATTGATCGTACTGCTTTATACCCGGTTCGTGGTGAAGGAAAGCTTCACGAGGCTTGAAATTACCGGAATGGCATGCGCGTTTGGCGGCATTTTATTTTTGCGGTTAATAGCTTAACGAAAGAAACAGCTTAGCGTCATCCGGGTTCTCGAACCTGGGTGGCGCTTTTTTTAATGCCGCAACGAATCAACTGTTAATTATTTGAAAATTATAACTTGACAGTCATTTATGATGTGTATACATTTGTATACATAAAGAGAAATGTATACGAACGTATACAACAACTGAAGGAGGCATAGAATTTGCGTAACGGGCAAGGACACAGAGGCAGGCATCCCTTCAAGGAGGATTGCAAGAATCGGGACGGAGGCAAGGCGCAGACGTTTCGCCGCGGCAGGGCGCTTGCTTTTCTCGAGAAGCTTACGATTACCCGCACAACGCTGCTGCGCCAGCTGAATGATCCGGCTTTCGAAGCGATTAAACCGGTAATCAGCGGCGAATTGAAGGCGACGGAAGCCATTATGGAAGAGTTTATTCACGTATTTCAGCTACACGAGCTGCCTGAGGAAGACGTTCCTTCCGAAGAGGCTACGGCTGGGGAAGAGAGCAGCTCCGAATCCACTAATGGAAGTGATGAGTCTTGAAGTCAGAAGGTGTGTTAAAGCCGTATTTCAGGCAGACCTGGCATATCTATCTCGGATCGTTCACCCTTCATGCGGCAGCGAGTATCGTATTCGCTTATTTCCCAAAGGTGCTTGGGGACTTTACGGATAAGCTGAAGGGCGGAGAGCTTGGCTCCCAGGATGTTGCGCACTTCAGCTTGATGCTGGTTCTGATTGGAGCGGGATATGCCCTGCTGGGAGGATACGGTCAATACCTGGTCATGTATGTCGGACGGTTGTTCGAGTACATGACCCGTCGTCGTCTATTTACTCATTTTTCCGGTCTTAGCGAGCACTATTATTCGAAGAACGGCGTCGGCAAAATGCTCAACTACTTCATGAACGACGTAACCGGCGTCCGGGAATCCATCTCGATGGGCATCAACCAGACGGCTATGGCCTCCATGCTTCTGGTCTCCTGCGTTGGAGCGATGATTCTTAGCGATATTCCGCTTTATCTCATCGCTGCTTCCGTGGGGCCGCTTATCTTCATTCCTTGGATCGTCATCAAGATTGGTCCGGTTATCCGTCAGCGTTCACGCAAAGTGCAGGAGGCGCTTGGCACGATGACGGAGTCGGCCGAGGAGCAGTTCGGCGGTATCCGTGTTACGAAAAAGTTTGCAGTGGAGCCTATTATGATTGAGCGGTTTGGCGCCAAGGTCGATCAGATCAAGACCAACCAGCTGTCGCTGGTACGGATCAGCTCTTTGTTCCAGGCAACGGTGCCTTTCCTCGGGAACCTGTCTCTTATTGTGTCGCTGGCTTACGGCGGTTACTTAACGATACAAGGAGATATTTCGCTTGGTAATTTCGTTGCGCTGACACTGTACGTACGGATGCTGATGAACCCGCTGCAGCAAATTGGCAACGTTATCAATACGGTTCAGCGGTCGCGCGCATCCTTGCAGCGGCTTAACGAATTAATCGCGGTTCAGCCGGATATCGTGGAGACCGACCATGCGGCAGCGGTTAATCTGTCCGCAAGTCCGATTCGCATGAAGGATTTGACGTTTACTTACCCCGGTGCTTCACAGCCTTCGCTGCAGCATATTGACCTTGTGATTCAACCCGGAATGACGCTTGGCATCGTAGGGCGTACGGGCAGCGGCAAAACAACGCTTGTCAAGCAGCTGCTCCGGGTATATGATCCGCCGGCAGGCGCCATTCATGTCGGATCCGAGGACATTCGCGAAGTCACGCTTGAGAGCCTGCGCACGCAGATTGCTTACGTCCCTCAGGACGGCTTCCTGTTCAGCACAACGATTGGCGAGAATATTGCTTTTGCACGTCGGCAGGCCGGTCAGGGCGAGATTCATGCTGCAGCCAAGCAGGCACGTATTTACGACAATATTGCGGAGTTCCCGGAAGGCTTCGAGACGAAGCTGGGAGAGAGGGGCGTCACGTTATCCGGCGGGCAGCGTCAGCGAACAAGTCTGGCGCGCGGCTTTATCATGCAGGCACCTCTTATGATCCTGGATGACAGCGTCAGCGCCGTCGACGCGGTGACCGAATCCGAGATCGTGCACACGATTCAGAAGGAGCGTCAAGGAAAAACAACCATTATTATCGCGCACCGGCTCAGCGCTTTGAAGCATGCGGATCTCATCATCGTATTGGATGAAGGGAAGATCGTTCAGCGGGGCAAGCATGAGAAGCTGCTTGCGGAACCTGGACCTTATGCCGAGCTCCATGCGATTCAAGAGGAGGGAAGCCAATATGCCGACAGCCGTTAACAACTGGCAGATGGACCAGAAGTCCGGCAATGGCAATGGCAAGCAGCCTAAGCCGCAATACAAGTCCGCTTTTCGCATATTGAAATCTTATATTAGTCCGCACCGGAAGACGTTTACGCTGGTAGCCATTTGTACGATTATTGCGATTGCCTCCGAGCTGTTCCAGCCTTATTTGGTCAAAATCGCGATTGACGATAACCTCATGGTGGGCAAGAACGATTACGGCAGCTTGATTGCGATCTGTGCGATTTATCTCGGCTTATCCCTCTCAAGCTTGTTGTTTACCTATTTGCAAAATAATTTGCTGCAGGATGCCGGCCAGAGCATCGTAGCCCGCATCCGGAAACAGCTGTTTGAGCATATTACCAAGCTGTCGATGTCTTACTTCGATAAAACGTCCGGCGGCAGCCTCATTACGCATGTTTCGAGCGATACCGAGGCGGTTAACCAGTTTTTCAACCAGGTATTGCTGACCCTGCTGAGAGATGGCTTGACGTTGGTTTCCATTCTGGTCATGATGTTTTATTTGGATACGACGCTAGGGCTGTACTGTCTGCTTTTGCTGCCGATTATTGCGCTTATCGCGATTGGTTTCCGGTCCTTCATGCGCACGACGTATCAGATGGCGCGGACGCGCTTGTCCCGCCTTGTGGCGTTTGTGGCGGAGAATCTGGCGGGCATGAGCCTCATTCAAGTCTTCCATCAGCAAAAGGCGCAGGGCGAATTGTACAAGGAGCGGAACGAGGATTATTTCAAGGCTAATGTCCGCGAGATCCGTACGGCGGTTACGTTTAACCGGACCTTCGATCTGCTCGGGAACCTGACCATTGCTTTCGTTGTCTGGACCGGGGGGAAGGCTGTGCTAGGGCATACGATGGAGTTTGGCGTCTTGTACGCTTTTATTACTTACATCCGGCAGTTCTTCCAGCCGATCAATGCCATCACCCAGCAGTGGAACACGCTGCAGTCCGCTACGGTAGCGGTCAACCGGATTTGGGGCGTTCTCGATGTCGAGCCCGAAATCAAAGATGCGGCCAAACCTGTGAAAATAAACCATGACGCCGTTCAGGGTCGTGTGGATTATAACAAAATCTCATTCAGCTACGGGAACGGCACTCCAATCTTCCGGGGACTTGATCTGCATATCCGTCCCGGCGAGATGGTCGGCATCGTGGGTACAACAGGCGCGGGCAAAAGCTCGCTTATGAGCTTGTTATGCCGGTTCTATGACGTGAACGAGGGCAGCGTCCAAATTGACGGGAACGATGTCCGGCATATCCCGCAGGCAGAGCTTCACCGGATTGTAGGTCTGGTTCAGCAGGAGCCTTATCTGTATGCGGGAAGCATTATCGATAATGTTCGGATGTTTGACGAGTCGATCTCCAGCGAAGACGTTATCCGCGCCTGCGAATTTGTCGGAGCGGACCAGCTGATTAACCGTATGCCTGGCGGCTACGAGACGAAGCTGTCCGAACGCGGCAGCGGGCTATCCGCCGGCGAGCGGCAGCTAATTTCTTTTGCCCGAATTATCGTGTTCCGTCCTAAGATTCTGATTCTCGACGAAGCGACGGCGAACCTCGATTCCCAGACGGAGCAGCTAATTCAACGAGCGCTGCAGGTCGTATCCGAGGGCCGGACGACGATCGTGATCGCCCACCGCTTGTCCACCATAATGCATGCGGATCGGATTATCGTGCTTAGTCACGGAACAATCGTCGAATCGGGAACTCATGCCGAGCTGATTGAGCAGCAAGGCGTGTACGAGGAGCTGTACCGCCACTCGCAAGGCGAGGCGGCAGCAGCCTCGGAAGAAACCTCGCCGGAAGCGCAGACGATCCCTTAATCGCGCGAAAATGAAAAAGCTGAAGCTCTTATCGAAGAGAGCTTCAGCTTTTTTTGCGATTATTTTCACGATAGTCCTTCACAATTATATGCTGGCCTTTCCGCTTCAATTGGTGGTCATGGGACCGCTGGTGTGTTTCTTGTCCGGCAAATACGTTGCAAAAAGTTCGATGAAACTAGCCTCTTGATAGAAATGCCGTGAGTATCCGCTTGGGATGCATCACGGCCTTTTTTGTATCCTTCTAGAAATTTATGGTAGAGTAGTGTGAGAGGTGGAATAGATGAACCGTTACAAAGATTCTATCAATGAGCTTAATGAATGGGAGCTTCGTATTCTATTAAATGAATTAATTAATGAAGCAGAGGCAAGCTCCGATTCAGGCAAGCTTTTGCAAGCTATAGATGACCGGATTGCAGAAGCACGTTCGAAGCGCGAGGAGATTGAGCGGCTTCAACGTCATGTACATATTGTATTTAGTCTTTCGGATGCGGGTTCTTTGAAAGTTGCGCTTAGTCAAATCGGCAGAAGGCATGAAAATAAAGTAGTCGCATTTAATGACCTGTTCTCGATTGGGCCAATCAAGCATTTGGAACAGCCGGAAGGACAACGGAATAGGCAGCGATGGATGCTGGATCGGTTTTCTCCGTTCCGAGTTTTGAATGATCGCAATAGAGAATCGCAATTGGACCACATGATAGAGGAAATAAAAGCCATTCCCCAGGAGAAATGCATTATCGTATGGTGCTCCGATAATTCGCATGACCAGACGGGAGTGCGGCTCGTTATGCACTTGTTAAAGGATCGGCAGCAGCCGGTTCAGCTCGTTAACTTTTCGGAGAGCCTTCGCGATATGACGGTCCCTCCAATTGCGCAAGCTTATGTTGATCCGGAAGTCTATCGCGATATGGTAAGCAACTATGAAAATGCGAGACATCTATCTTCGCGGGAACGGCAGCAATATATGGCGGAATGGGAAGAACTATCGAATTCAGATTACGAGCTTCGCCTTTGGCAGGGCGGAGAGATTAAAGGCAGCGAGATCGAGGCGATTGACGGGATTATTGTATCTGCCGCGGTATCAGCCGTTCAAGAAAGCGGAGACGAAGAAGGATTCGTGAAAGCCGGAACGGTTGTAGCGAAGGTATTCGAGCATTTTAATCAGGTCATTGGAGATGGCTTTATCGAATACAGGATGTGGAGCTTAATCAGCAATGGAGTCTTCGAATTCAGAGGGCTTCCGGGTGCGTTATATCAGTATTCCATTAAGCTTGGATAACGAAGTGAGAGCATCATAAAAAACGATAATGGATTCAGAGCTTCGGACGACAAGTGCCGGAGCTCTTTTTTTCGTGCCATGGTGCGCCATTATTTGAAGCGATTTTCGGAAGTCATTTAAATATAGTTTTATGTCGCAATTTTATAGTCAAATCTTCCGATTTTCATCGAATAAAGGTGGAGGTAGATAAATATCTATGAACTATAACCGCATGGAAGCGCTTAACCAAGGGTGGTTGACTAATAGGGAGGGATTACGATGGGTCGCGGTAAAAGTTTCTGGTCGATTTCCACATCGCTTGTTCTCTGTTCGACGCTGCTGTTTGCCTGTTCGAATAACGCGAACAACACAAACACGCCAAGCAACAGTCCAAGCACTTCGGCTGACACAGGCACGAAAGAGACGAATGCCGGTCAAACAAACGACGGGGGCACAACGGGAAATACGGAGAAAAAAGTCATTACGATCACCTATCGCGATGACGGCATTGGCGAGCAAGGCGTCATGTACAAATGGATTCAACAGCTTGCCGAGAACTTCCCGGATAAAAGCATAGAGATTAAGGCTACTCCGATTCAGGCATCCGAAGGGGATTATTTCGCCAAGATTGCTCTCGCGCTCAAGTCGAAAGACACCGCGCCGGATATCGTAACGGAGGATACGTTTATTCTGAACTCAGACGCTAGCGCGGGATATCTGACGCCGCTCGACGATAAAGTAAGCGCATGGGAAGACTGGACGAACGGCTCCTTCATCGAAGCGCTGAAAAAAGGCGTTACCGCCAGCGACGGCAAAGTATACGGCGTCCCTTACAATACGGATTCGAGGGGTCTCTGGTATAACAAAGAGCTCTTCAAGAAAGCAGGATTGCCGGAAGAGTGGGCACCAAAGAACTGGGATGAAGTGCTGGATGCGGCGAGAACCATCAAGAGCAAGCTTCCGGACGTCGTGCCGATCTGGATGAACATGGGGAAGGCAACCGGCGAAGCGACCTCCATGCAGACTTACGAAATGCTCCTCTACGGCACTGGCGAGAGACTCTACGATAACGATACCGGCAAATGGATTACGAAAAGCCAAGGCATTAACGATGCGCTCACGTTTATCCAAACGATAAACAAAGAAAAGCTTGGACCGCCGCTCTCGAAGGTTCTAAACGGTCAAGCGGGCAATACGTCTACCCGCGAATACTTGCCGCAAGGGAAGCTTGCGATCTCGCTCGACGGCTCCTGGATTACCGGCAACTATCTGGAAGGCGGCGCCGCTCCATGGCCGGAATACAAGGATGTCCTCGGCTTCGCGCCAATGCCAACAAGCAAAGGCCAGGCGCCTGGCTCCATCACGCTTGCCGGCGGCTGGGCATTGTCGATCCCTGCGAACGCGCAGCATAAAGACGAAGCATGGGAAGTTATCAAATTCGCCCTGAACAAAGAAAACTCGAAAAAGCTGGTTATCGCATCGGGCAATATTACCGTACGAGCGGACGTAGGCTCGGATCCGGAATATACCCAAATGCCGTTTAACCAAATCGCAACCGACTATTTGAAAAATGCCGAGTTCCGCCCGGCGCAGGATAAATATCCGGAAGTGTCGACGCAAATCCAGACGATGGTCGAGTCCGTTGCCTCCGGTACGTCCGCGAAGGATGCGGCGAACAAATACGCGCAGGATGTGACGCGTATCGTCGGCGCGGATAAGACGGTAGAAAAATAATGGAAAATGGCTTGCTCAAGCCTTTCACTCAGATGCGGATGCTTGAGCAAGCCTTTTTTCTGAAGGCGGAGGAGGTAGACGAGAATGAGCAGTATAGCCTTAAATGGCGCCGCAAAGCGAAAGCGGACATGGACGTGGCTGTATTTTTTGCTGCCCTCCGTGGCCATTATGCTTGTGTTTTTTATTTACCCGATTCTGCTGACCGTATTCTATTCCTTTACCAACCTGGCTCTAACCGGGGAAGCGGCCAAGAATCTGAATTTTGTCGGCCTGGATAACTATTCGCGCATGTTCGAGGATCCTACGGTTCGGACGAGTATATGGAATACGCTTGTATTCCTGATTGGTTCGGCCGTTATCGGCCAGCAGGTCTTGGGATTCCTGATTGCGCTGCTGATGAAAAACAAAAACAAATGGTTCCGGAGAATTATCGGCACTATCGTATTGGCAGGCTGGGTTACGCCTGAAATCGTGTGCGCTTTATGCTTGTACAGCTTTTTCGCCGATGAAGGAACGCTTAACGCGATTATAACCTCATTTGGTTTCACCGAAGTTACCTGGCTGTACACGGTACCCATGATCACGATTATTCTCGCGAATATTTGGCATGGGACAGCCTTCTCGATGCTCGTATTCCAGGCCGCCCTCGATGATGTGCCCAGCGAAATCGAAGAGGCTGCCATTGTGGACGGGGCTTCGAAATGGCAGGTGCTGACGAGAGTAACCATTCCGTACATCAAGGACTCCATTACAACTAACGCGATGCTCGTTACGCTGCAGACGTTAGGCGTGTTTGGCCTCATTTACGCGATGACGGGCGGGGGACCGGGTACGTCTACAACCACGCTCCCGATCTTTATGTACAATCAGGCTTTCGTCAATTACCAGCTTGGTTACGGCACGGCTATCTCCTTATTGCTGCTGTTCATCGGCATTATCCTAAGCTTGTTCTATATCCGCTCCATGAAAGAGTAAACGGACAAGGAGAACAATTGTATGAGTGCAAAACAACGCAAATGGATTTTTCAATTGCTGCCCTATACCATATTGACGGTTATTGGGATTTGCTTTCTGCTGCCGCTCCTATGGGTGCTTGTGGCATCCGTAGATGCTAACGCGCTGCAGTCTCTTAAGACGCCTACTCATCTGACGGGGAACAATTATATTGATGTACTCACCAACAAAGAAAATCAGCGTGCCTTTCTGATCGGCCTCCTGATGTCCGGCAGCCAAGCCGTATTGGTCGTTATACTCGGACTTCTGGCGGCTTATCCGTTGTCGCGTTATCAACTTAGATACAAGAAGCCTTTTATGCTGACGATCCTGTTCATGACTTCCTTGCCGATTACTGCCGTAATGGTGCCGGTCTATCAGCTGTTTCTAACCTTGAAGCTGTACAACAATATTTTTGGCGTTATCCTGTTCTTTGTCGCTTCGGCGATGCCTTACGGCATATGGATGCTCAAAAACTTCATGGATTCCGTGCCCTCCGAGCTGGAAGAAGCGGCATGGATCGATGGAGCTTCCGTGTTTGTCGGCATTAGGAAGGTTGTTGCCCCGCTGATGATTCCCGGCATCTGCACGGTTGCGATCTTCACCTTCTCCGGCAGCTGGGGCAATTTCTTTGTGCCGTACATTTTGCTTCAATCGCCGGAGAATTTCCCGGCTTCGCTCAAGATTTATCAATTCTTCGGGCAGTACGGCATGGCGGATTACGGCAAATTAGCCGCTTTTTCCGTTATGTACGCTATACCGTCGGTCGTTCTGTATATCTTATCCCAGCGCTTTATGTCCAAGGGCTTCAGCATGCAGGGCGGTATGAAGGGGTAGTCTCTCGCTGGACGAAGTGATTGACCTGATGAAGAAGGTTTATTAAATGCGGTAGTAATGGCTGCGCGAGTCTTTGTCCGCGCAGCCGTTTTTATCAGCCGTACACATACCAGACTCTTACGGACGCTTTAAACGTTAAGGTTCCGGGTTCAATGGTGGTACCGACATCGCCGGCGGGAACGGAAGCGGCTTTGAACATGACAGGCTCGAATCGGTTTCCCGGCGACTCCATAACCTTGCAAGGAATGGAGGAGAGGGAGACGCCAAGCGTAGCGGCAATCGCAAGCGCCTTCGCTTCGGCATCGCGGACGGCAAGCGTTAATGCCTTTCGCCGTGCTTCGTCCGCATGAGTGGTTTGAAACGTTACGTCGGATACCATATTGGCGCCTTGAGCGACTGCCGCATCAATAACGCGCCCCGCATCCTTCGCTCCGTCTATCGTAATTCGCAGCAGATGTACGGCTCTGTATCCCCGGAAAACTTGCTTTCCGTCTATAAAATCGTATTGCGGCTCAATGGAGTATTGCGCGGTGGAGATAGATTCCCGCGGCACGCCAAGGGCAAGCATGGCTTGAATGATGGCATCTATGTTCTTGGCCTGATCGGTCTGAAGCGTTCCAAGGCTGTCGCTTTCTCCCGAAACCCCAAGAGTGACGATGGTTTCGTCCGGTACGGCTGTTGCCACCCCTTCACCCATAACCTCGATAGTAAAATCACAACAGGTCTGTGCTTGTTCCTTCATGTCGAACGACCTCCGTCTCTAAGCAATCTCTAATACTAATATAGACGGTTATCCATAGGGAGATGTTTCGGATTTTTTTAGATTGGTTTAGAACTAAACAACAATTCCAATTAGAGGAAATAGTTATTTCGGACTATTATTTTCCCAAATATTTCATGCTACAATTCGGAAAGTCATTCCCATTTAAGCGGACACAGCTAGTAGAGCACGATCACGTTTAAAGTGATGGTGCTTTTTTTATTTTACGGGTAAATATTTTGCTTCCAAAAAATTGAAACGTCCATTTGCGATCGTCGTATACAATGAACATCCAACTGAAAGGGGCACGTAAACAGATGCGGGTAGTCCTGTTTGTAAAAGATTCGGAGCGGGGGTTAAAGCTAGTGGATGAACGGGAGTGGGATGCAGCCATGATCGCGACGCTTGAGCATGTTAACTATCTGACCGTTCATGGGGAAGAGTATCAGACACTGGAAGGGAAGCTGAACCTGGACGCCGGGCAGCTGGAGCTTCTGGTTGTAAAGATGAATAACAAATAGACGGAAAGAGGGGATTCGATATGCAAGAAGATAAAACAACGGATTCGTTAAAAACGATCAAAGAAGGGATTCCTCTCAAGGTCCTGTCCACTTCGCTTGGTATCGCTTTGCTGGCGAATCTGGCAGCCGTGCCGGCTCACGCCGGAACAACAAGCTCGGCTGAATCGCCAACCCCAACTCCAACGGTATCCAGCTCGGCATCAGGTCCCAAGCTGGTGGAATGGTCAAGCGAGGCCGTCAAGCGTTACTATGACCCTGCCGTTGACTGGAATCTGCCGCTGCCATCGGATAAAGAGCTGGACAAAGAAGCAGCGCACGAGAGTCCTCAAGTGACGGCCGGCAGCGGTTCCGGCGGGAGTACAACGATTGTTCATCAATCGTCGGGCTTTGGCTGGGATGACCTGATGCTTTATCATCTGCTGTTCAACAACGGCAGTTCGTATTCTTCGCAAACCTGGGCTTCCTCCCATCGTTCCTACTATTACGGCAGCACACGTCCATATGAGCCAAAAAGCTATTCCAACGGGAAATTCCAGAACAAGCCGGTTGTAGGTTCAACGGTATCGCCGCCTAAGACTTCCAATTCCACCGGCTCGGTTACCCGCCGTTCCACCTCGTCTTCGCCTGGCGGCATCGGCGGCAAATCCAGCGGATTCAGCTCTTCTTCAAGCTCCTCCAGCTCTCATTCCAGCTCTATTTCTTCGGGAGGATTTGGAGGATGACGACAACAACGGAGATATTCACTGTCATTGGAGAGCCGGAAACAGACCGGAACCGCAAGGTTGATATTTTGAAGGAAATGGGATTTGCCTGGGCGGATCTGGAGTCGGAGAACTACTGGATTGATCAGGTTGTCGGGATGAACCGGGCTATTTATGAAGAGCTTGAACAAGCTTCAAGGGAGCTTTGGCTCATTCTGGACAAAACCGCTCGTTACATACACGGCAAACATGATTTATACCAGCTGATCGGCATTCCGACCCTATTGTGGGATTTAATAGACTTGTTGCCTATGCCGGAGAAGGGTGTAATGAGCAGGTACGCTAGATTCGATTACGCCGTTTCTCCTGACGGCAGCATCAAGATGCTGGAGCTAAACGCGGATACGCCTACCGGTTATGTGGAAGCGTCTATCGCAACGCCGTGGTTGTGCGAGCTGGCCGGGATCCGGAGCGTTAACGGCAGAATGAAGGAGTTAGTCGCATCCGCCTGGGCAATTGAGAAGCCCGATACGGTTGCTTGCGTCGCGTACGGCTCGCACTTGGAAGATTCCGGGACGATAGAAGCCTTAGCCAAGCATAGCGGCCTAAACGTTCAATTAGAGGATTGCTTAGACCTATGGGTGGACGACGGCATTTTAAAAAACGGTCAAGGAAAACCGATCCATCGAATGTTCGCTCTTTATCCGAAGGAATGGATGGCGCATGACGACGGCGGAGAAGCATTGGCTTATGCGGTAGAAAAAGGTTACTTGCACCTGTTCAATTCCGTCCATAGCATCCTGCTTCAATCGAAAGGTCTGCAAGCCGCGGCATGGGGATTATATGAGCTGGATGTTCTATTCGATAAACAAGAACGCGAAACGATCGGGCGGTATATGCTGCCAACTTACAACAAGCCTGTGTTTAATGGGGATTTTGTATCCAAATCAATGTTTGGGCGCGAAGGCGGTTCGGTCAAGATATTCGATCAGTCGGGCGAACTGGAGATGGAGGATCAAGAGGCGTTTGATACCAGCGAATTATTTCCCGTCGTGTATCAGAAAAGAACCGGGCTGTCCCGCATACGCACCGCGGCCGGAGAGCTGCACCTTTTGGTTGGCATGTTTATGATCAACGGAGAGACGGCTGGACTTCTTGGACGTGCCGGGGGACCTATTACCGGCAATTCAAGTCATTTTATCCCGATTGGAGTGTTGGAACCCGATGAAGAAATTAACGATAATCGCTAGTACGCTGCTGTTTTGCTTCATTCTTAGCTCATGCACGAATAATCCGGATTACGTGTATAGCACCAGCACCAGTAATTATTCGTCTTCCCAAGATACGGCCGTTGCTTCCGCAACCCAAGTTAATCCGGTAAGGAATGTGCCATGGGATTACCGGGTCGTACAAGAGGAGGTTGGCGACCTTGTCGGGAGCGATATGACGATCATTCCGGACAATACGCTCCTTCCTAATGACGGCAACTATGCAACGGGAGATAAGGTATGGATTCTTCAATACATGGATGCGATGTTAACGACGGACAATGATAGACGCAGCCAGATCAAGCTGTCTTCCTGGAGTACGTTGAAATCTTTTAAGGATGAGAAGAGCGCCTTGGCAGACCTCGGCAATTTAAAGGAATCGATTCAAACCGAAGTTGATTTGATTGGCGTATACAAGACGGAGAACGCCGGTAAAACACGCGAGTTTGCCGTTATCACGCTGCCGTCGGGCAATGTCGTCAAGCAGCCGATCAGCGATGAGAAGTATGCGTCTCTCAAGTCGAAGTCGAAGGTTAAAGTAACGATCGAGCAGGTGCATCTGTACGATGACTACGATCAGGTGTATTCGAAATTCCGGGGGTGGGCGCAATGACCGTTGTAATCAATCTTGTTGTCAGCGTGGTCGTCATTATTATTTTGCAACTGGCAGGGATGCTGTTCTTTAGCTTGATGACGCCGTTTAACGATCTGGAGGAATTAAAGAAAGGAAATATGGCCGTAGGACTCGCGTTTGGCGGGAAATTTTTGTCCACGGCACTCATCATAGGCGTTGCGGCTTATACGAATACGTCCATTTGGAACATGATGCTGTGGTTCCTGGTGGGATACTTTATTCTTGTGGCTTCTTATTGGATTTTCGAGCTGGTAACGCCGGGTATTAGAATCTCAGAGCATTTGCAGAAGGGGAATATCGCTATTGGAGCGCTTCTGTGTTTCGTTTTTATAGGAACAAGCTTTGCTGTCAGCAGCTTAATCATTTAGTTAACGGGGAAGCCGATATTGAATCGGCTTCCTTTTTTTGTAACTATTTTATTATAATAAACGTCAATAACCATGTAATCCTGAAAAAGAGGAGCATGATCAATGAGAAAAATTTGGACAATTCTCATCATGGTTGCCATCATAAGCTTAGCAGGCTGTTCCTCTAACAAAGGCGATGTAGCCGGAGACGAATTGTACATCCCTGAAGGGTATGAAGAAAAGCTGAAAGCGCTAGATCTAACCGAGGTTGCCGCGCTGCCCTATTTCTCGAGTCCGTTTATTACGGTAGCCGAAGATCAAAGCGGCCAGCAATATGCGGTGCTTTTTGATAAGTCGGGGGAAGTCAGGCAAGAAAGGCTGTCGTTAAAATACCGATGAGATTATCGATTCGCTGCAGCGTAAGGGATACAAGATTGATCAAGCGCCAAATAAGCTAAATCTTCATCTGTTTGAGATCAACCATAATCTTTATTGGAGCTACAGCGACGGCGAAGCTTCCGTTTATTTAGATGGGAAGGGGAACGAAGCGGACCCTTTTAAGAAAGAAGAAACAAACTAACGGTTTATAATGAAAGCGGAATACCATCTACACGCAGAATTGGCGTATAGATGGTATTTTCTTTTCTATTTCATTTCTCCAGGTCACAATTTTTACCTTAGAAGTCACTGGCGTGGTAGTCCGGGACGGGAGGAGATTTCTACAATGGCTTATGGAGTTAGCCTACAAGGGAGGAGGAAGCGTTCGTTAACGGTTCAGACCCTAAACTAATGGAGGTATTCTCATGCCCGGAAAAACAAGAAGGCTGTTTATTTACGTACTCACCCTGGCTTTATTAGTTCTTCAGTTCCCTTATTCCGCGGTTGTATCCGCAGCATCCGCAACCTACGAAGCGGAATCGGCAGCCCGCTCCGGCGGCGTGGTTGTTGCGACCGACCATACAGGCTATGCCGGTTCCGGCTTTGTTGGAGGATATACGGATGTGAATAAAGGCAATGCAGCAACCGCTTTTGCAGTAAGTGCAAGTGCGGCAGGCAGCTACACCACAGCGTTAAGATATTCCAACGGAACAGGCTCGGCGAGAACATTAAGCTTGTACGTTAACGGCACGAAGCTGAAGCAAATCTCGCTTCCGGCAACGGCGGACTGGAACAGCTGGTCCACTCAAACCGAGACCGTATCCTTGAATTCGGGCAGCAATACGATCACGTATAAATTCGATACCGCTGATTCCGGCAATGTGAATTTGGACAATATCGTCGTCAGTGATACTTCCTCTGGCACAACGCCATCAGGAACGAACTTGGCACTGAACAAGCCGATTGCATCGAACAATAATTACACCGGGTTCGCGGCAACCAATGCCGTGGACGGAAACCCTTCCACGTATTACGAAGGCGCGGCTAATTCGTATCCAAACACCCTTACAGTTGATCTTGGAAGCGCGCAAAGCATAAACTCCGTTGTCCTTAAGCTTCCGGCAGCCTGGGGAACGAGAACACAGACTTTATCTATTGCGGCAAGCGCCGATAATAATACCTTTAATACCGTGGCGTCTTCCAATACGTACACGTTTAACCCGTCTTCCGGCAATATGGTAACGCTTTCCTTTGCGGCGGCGTCAGCCAGATATGTCCGAGTAAACGTTACTGCGAATTCCGGTTCTACAGGCGGGCAGCTCTCCGAGCTTGAGGTATATGGAAGCGGAGGGACCGTAACGCCGCCAACTTCTCCGGCGGGAACCTATGAAGCAGAGGCAGCCGTATTGTCCGGCGGTGCATCCGTTGCAACGGATCACGCGGGTTACAGTGGGACCGGCTTTGTTGGAGGATTTATTGACACCAATAAAGGCAATGCTTCCGCAACCTTTAATGTAAACGTGGCAGCGGCAGGCAGCTATACGGTTACGTTAAAATATGCAAACGGTTCAACGGCAGCGCAAACGCTTAGTCTCTATGCGAACGGAACAAAAGCATTGCAAACTTCCCTTCCGGCAACCGCAAACTGGGATTCCTGGAGCACAAAAGCCGATACGGTCACGTTAAATGCCGGCAACAACACCATCATGTACAAGTACGATACAACCGACACCGGCAATGTGAATATCGACAAAATCGATGTAGCGATTGTAGAGACGCCTCCGGTAACTCCTCCGCCATCCGGAACTTATGGAGCAACAATGCCTTATGATACGTACGAAGCGGAGTCGGTGACGTATACGGGAACGGTTATTGGGCCGAATACGACCTTTGGCAGTCTTGCTTCGGAAGCTTCCGGCCGGAAAGCCGTACAGCTTGCAGCTGCTGGCCAATACGTGCAGTTTACATTAGCGAAGGCTGCAAAAGGCGTAACGATCCGTTACTCCATTCCCGATAACGCGGCAGGAACCGGCATTGACTCGGCCATCAGCATGTACATTGGAGGCACATTATTCAAAGATATCAATCTGACTTCCAAATACAGCTGGAACTACGGGGCTTGGGGAACGGAAGGCGGGGAGATCCGCTGGTCGAATAACCCAAATGCCACGCCAACAACGCCGCATCATCTGTATGACGAAGTATCGGTTGTGCTGGATCAGGAGTACCCGGCAGGTACGATTATCAAGCTGCAGCGGAATGCATCGAACCTGAACTTCAGCTCCACGGCCAATGTGACTATCGATCTGATCGAAACGGAAGCCATTCCGGCTGCGCTGACGATGCCTTCCAATTACGTATCCATCACCAGTTACGGCGCCGTGGCCAATGACGGTGCCGATGATACAACAGCCTTCAACAATGCCATCAATGCGGTGAAAAACTCCGGCGGAGCCTATAAAGGCGTATGGATTCCCGCGGGTACTTTTAACTTGAATAACGGGAATAAAGGCGCGGGTTATGACGGCAGCGGTACGAGGCTGTATCTCGACAGCGGCGTCTCGATGAAAGGCGCTGGCATCTGGTATTCGACTTTGTCCGGCAACTATGCGGGGCTGTATCTGCGCGGGGGCAACGTCACGATCTCCGACTTCAAAATCAGCGCGAACGATCTCATCCGCGATGATTACAACGGCGTATCCGGCGTGGAAGGCAACGGAACGAATTCCACTCTGACGAATCTATGGATTGAGCATGCGAAGGTGGGCTTCTGGCTGACCAACCAGACGAATAACGCAACAATCTCGAATTCCAGAATCCGTGATGTATGGGCGGACGGACTGAATCTTCATTACGGGACATCCAATACAACGGTGACGAATAACTCGGTCCGCAACAGCGGTGATGACGGACTGGCGATGTGGTCCGATACTTATTTGGATACGAACAATACGTTCAGCTACAATACGGTTCAAATTCCTACTCTCGCGAACAACATTGCTATTTACGGCGGCAAAGACAACAAGGTGATCGGCAATCTGCTGACCGATACGGTAGTTAACGGTTCTGGCATTTCGTTTGGAACCAATTTTAATCCTCCTTCGATGACGGGAACGCTGACTGTGCAAGATAACGTACTGATTCGGACGGGTTCCTATCATAAAGATTACGGCTATCAAATCGGTGCAATCTGGGCGTATTGGCTGAATAATACGGGCAAAGCCCAAAATCTGACGGTTGCCGTATCCGGCAATACCATTCAGGACAGCATCTACAGCGGTATTTTTATTGAAGAACCGGCTCCAAGCATTTCGGTCACGTATGCTTCGAACACGATTTCCAATTCAGGAACTTACGGGGTGTATATTCGTGGAACCGCAACCGGCAGCTCCGTCTTTAACAATAATACGGTAAACGGCGCGCCATCCGGCAAGTTTTCCAATACCTCAAGCAGCTTTACCGTAACGGGCTCCGGAAATAACTGGTGATCCATAGGCAGGAACAGAACAACCCGGCTGGCTTAGCTGGGTTGTTTCTTTTTCCCTTTATATTCCATTATAAAATATTGAAACCATTTTCATAGCTTTACGTATTGTTCACAAGTTTATCTTTAATAAGCATGCTTACGAAATATGAATTATCATAGGAGGCTATTTATGCCCGGCATCAGGATTGTTACCGATTCCACAACGGATTTACCCAAGGAACTGCTCGACCAGCATGAAGTGGAGGTCATTCCTCTGTCGGTGTATGTTGACGGGGAGACGTACGAAGATAACGTAACGATTTTTCCGCTTGATTTTATTCAAAAAATGAAAATGGCCTCCGAGCTCCCGAAAACCTCGCAGCCTGCCGTTGGCGTATTTCTCGATACGTACGACCGGCTCGGCAAGAATGGCGACACGATTATTTCCATTCATATGACAAGCGGTCTAAGCGGTACCTTTGCGTCGGCCAGCGCCGCTGCCGAGATGTCCGCAAGCCATGTTATCGTTATTGACTCTCAAATGATCTCCCAAGCGCTTGGGTTTCAAGTCATCGAAGCGGCTAAGCTTGCTAGAGAAGGACACACGGTCCAGCAAATCATAACGAGATTAAAGAGTATGTTAGAAAACACATCATTATTAGTTGTTGTAGACACATTGGAAAATCTGGTAAAAGGCGGCCGTATCGGCAAAGCAAAGGGCTGGATCAGCTCGGTGCTCAGCATTAAGCCGATTGCGATGCTGCAGGAAGGCGTCTATACGCCGATTACCAAGGTTCGGACTTCATCCCAGATTATTAAGAGCTTAATGGAACGTTTCAAGAGCGATACCGAAGGCAAAGAGATAACCGAGATCGGAATCTCGCATGCCGATAATCTTTCCTTAGCCGAGCGGCTTCGGGAAGAGATTAGCCGGATTACGGCAACGCCAGTCCGTATTCGCCCGGCAACTCCGGTTATTACGACTCATACCGGCCCCGGGGCTATAGGCTTCATGTATTGCGCGGAGTGAGCAAGAGGCTGTCTCTAATGAATAGAGGCAGCTTTTTTTGACGAATTTTGTTGATTTTTCGCGAATATTTGATATCATATTGACGAGTTTTATGGGGGGAGTCGATTGGATTGATCCGTATTTCTTCGTTAATAGAGAAGGGGTTCGAATATCATGCATTGCCTCAGGGCCTGCAGATGCTGGACAATACTTTGGTTATGCAGCTGGAAGGCTTGGAAGAGAGCATCAGCGCAAGGCTTAGCTTCAGCTTTCAGAGCCGTGAATGGACGATTGATCAAGTGACAGAGACGGATACGCCAACAGAGTGGACTGCGGCAAGGCTAACCGAAGAGATAAAGCGGATTTTTGAATATCGGCCGGAGCTCCTTGAAGCGGGTAAGCTGCTAATTGCGCGTATCGATGAAATAAATCAGATGGACGATGACGAATTCGAAGCGGTGCTAGAGCGCGGCGAAATGAAGGAGTTCATGCTGTAAAGAGGTAACCGGTCTCTATGGGGCCGGTTATTTTATTTTTTTCCGGAGCAGGAAAAGGAGAACTGGCGGTTAATGACTATAAGATAGGCTTTATCATCTTGAATGACTGGAGAGTGCAGGTTGTGGCAAAAGAGAAAAATTGGGCGGGCAATTACACGTATAATGCCTTGGAATATCTCTATCCCGAGAATGTGGAACAAGTGCAGGAGATTGTTGTGCGAAACGGCAAGCTGAGAGTGCTGGGTTCGAGACATTCCTTTAACGGAATCGCGGATTCGCATGCAAGCCTGGTATCGCTTCAGAAGATGAATCGCGTACTTGAATTGGATAAGGTAAATAACCGCGTAAAAGTAGAAGGCGGCATTCGTTACGGGGACCTGGGCGAATATTTGCATCAGGAAGGTTACGCGCTCCATAATCTGGCTTCTCTGCCTCATATTACGATAGCGGGCGCTATCGCAACGTCAACTCATGGCTCCGGTGACCGGAACGGTAACCTGGCAACGGCTGTTTATGCCCTTGAAATCGTAAAAGCGGACGGAACAATCGCCGTATTTACCCGGGATGACGAGGACGGGAAGTTTCATGGAGCCGTCGTTGGCTTAGGAGCTTTAGGCGTTGTAACAGCTATTACGCTAGACATTCAGCCATCTTTTGAGATTAGTCAATATGTCTATGATCTTCTTCCGCTGGCGCAGGTTGAGAATAACTTTGATGCCATTTACTCCAGTGCCTATAGCGTTAGTCTATTTACGGATTGGAAAGGCTCTTCTATTAATCAAGTGTGGCAAAAGAGACTGGTTCAAGAGGGCTCGGCTGGGGATGTGCAAGCGGAATTTTACGGGGCCAGCCTCGCGGAAGCGAAGCGCCATCCGGTACCGGAGCAAACGGCTGAAAACTGCAGCGAGCAGTTTGGCGTGCCGGGCCCATGGCATGAACGCCTGCCGCATTTCCGCATGGATTTCACGCCAAGCGCCGGCGAAGAGCTGCAAACGGAATATTTTGTGGCCCGCGAGCATGCCTATGAAGCAATTTGCGCAATCAGCGAGCTTGGCGAGCAGATCTCCCCGCTGCTGTTTATATCCGAGATTCGTACCATTGCTGCCGATCGGTTATGGTTAAGTCCAAGCTATAAGCAGGACACCGTGGGCTTCCATTTTACCTGGAAACCGGACTGGGAAGCCGTCAAGCAGGTGCTGCCGCTTATCGAAGCCAAGCTGGAGAAGTTTAACGCAAGACCGCATTGGGGCAAAGTGTTCACGATGCCTGCGGAGCGAATCCAATCGCTGTTTGAGAAGCTGCCGGAATTCCGTGAGTTGATGCTGGAATGCGACCCGGATGGAAAATTCCGGAACGATTTCATAAATGAATACGTTATGGCGAAGTAATTTGTTTTGGGAAAGGGATAGCCGCGGCTATCCCTTTTTTGCTTCCGCCATCACAGGACAATAAAAACACTTACTCCCGCCTTCGCGCTTATCGTACATACAGCAAGCTGAACGAATCATCGTTTTTGACCAGGCAAATAAGGGTTGTCCCTGTATCTTGGCGTATGTTGAAAAGGGTTCTTTCTACGGTTGAAGACGGAGCCGGGCAAGCTGCATAGAGTCAAGAAGTCATCCCTATATCTTTGCAATACCTCTCCTTCGAACATCGAGTCCGCATATTCCATGGTAAAAGCTCCTGAAGAGCCATACTGGTTCCAGATCAAATCCGTTCTAACGCCTGCCGCGGCGGCAGTTGCTTCAATAATCGGATTTATCTCTTCCTGAAAGTATTTCTTCCATTCCTCAATGATTGCTTCCTCACGTCCAACCTGAGGCAACTCCGCCCATCTCACCTCTCCGAGCTTAAACACAAACTGTACACGGCCATCCGGGGTTTTCTCATATTGGACATTTAAATGATGGAGTGATAAATCCAGCACACGGTTATATTTCGAAAGGACCATATGCTTGACGGCTATCAGTCCATAGATGCCCATTCCAAGAAAGGATGCGGCTAGCTCAGGGCCGGTTGCCTTTTCTTCTGTGCCGTATCTCGTCAATAAGTCCGCCATCTGATTCCTATCAAGCAATTCTGTTGCGGCCGTAGAATAGAGCGGGGCTTCCGACCCGGCGGTTGAAATACGGAAAAACGTTTCAGCGATTGTAAGATCCATTGCATCTCCTCCTGCTATATTGCGATTAACAATTGAATTGTATAACATGGATGCAATAGTTAAGGTTGTGTTGAGAAACCTCTTAGAATCAATGGAGTGCAAGATGCAATACATTGAAGTGCAGCTTTAAGGTTTTAGTTGAATCTTGATGAGGTGAGGGTGAGGATCATGCCGTTTAAGCCTTCGGAAATAGCTAACAGGCTCGGTATCAGCACAAATGCCCTTCGTCATTATGAAGAGTGGGGGATTATTCCTCCTGTTGAACGGGCGTCTAATGGATATCGGATTTATACAGAAGAGCATGTCGTTTATTTTGAGTGTATCCGGGCAATGCGTATTGGCTTTGGCATGGAAACAACCGTTAAAGTGACGAAGCTGCTTCTCGAGCGGGAATGGGATAAAGCAATGTGGACGGTGAATGAGAGTCAGGCCGAATTGAATCAAAAGAAGAAAATGGCGGAGCAAACGGTACAAGTTCTGGAGACAGCGGGGCTGAATAATATTGAAATCCGGCCCTCCAAAAAGAACTGGACCATTGGCGAAGTATCCAGCGAAACCTCCATTCCAGCTTCTGCGATCCGTCACTGGGAGAAGGCTGGGCTAATTCAGCTAACCCGAGATGAAGGAAGCGGATATCGCATTTTTCATTCCGCAGAGGTCCGCAAGATTAGGATTATCGGTACATTGCGGGCTGCGAATTTACCGCTTGAAGTCATCCGCCAAGTCATTCAGGAGCTTGACCATGACCATACGGAGCATGCACTCCGTATAGCACGGGAATCCCTCGAATACTTGAATACAACCATTCGCGAACAGCTGCGAGGGATCTATTATTTGTACCGTTTGCTGGATGATAAAGGCAGAAATGAGCGTGGCGTAAGGGAGAAATGAGTTGCTTTTTATGGGAAATATAGGGAGAATGAAGAGATTAAGAGAAAGAGAGAGGCGAATCTACTTTGGAATCAAGATTTCTCCAGGCAAGAACCGAAGAAATGAAGTACCATGAGAAGTTTTATGCGGAGCATGAGTTGTTTGCTCCCGGAACTTGGATCTCTAAACCTGTAAAAGCCATTATGGACACTTTCGTCTTGCTGGATCCGAATCAGATGCGAGTATTGGACCTTGGCAGCGGTGTTGGACGAAATGCGATTCCCATTGCGCAAGCGATCAAAGCGAGTAACGGAAAGGTGACGGCCGTTGATCTCCTTCCTTCTGCTGTCGAGATTTTACGGGATAACGCGGAAAAATACGAGGTTCAAAATAATCTTGAAGCCGTAATTGCAGATATTGAGCATTACCGGATTCCGGCGCAATCCTATGACTATATTATTGCTTGCTCTTCGTTAGAGCATGTTTCCTCGGTAGATGCTTTTCGAACCGTCATTGACCGCATGATAGAAGGAACAAGATCCCGCGGCATTCATGCAATCTTAATGAGTACGCAGACCGAAGAGCTCGATCATAGTACCGGCGTAGTGGCGGAAGGATTAATAGAATTAAATCTGTCGACAGACGATGCTTTTCATCTCTTGAGAGAATGTTATAACGGTTGGGAGATTGTGTTGGAGCGGGTTATTCCCCAGGCCGTTCAGGAAATCAAATACGGGAAGTCCATCGAATACCGGGGAAATTGGCTTACTTTTATCGTTCGTCGTACAAGCTGAGGGGAGGAAAAACGTATGGTGATGCCGACTCATATTGTGGCTGTTGGCGGTATAGTGGCGAATGAGCGCGGAGATGTCCTGCTTGTGAAAACCCAGCATGACGGATGGGTGTTTCCCGGCGGTCAGGTGGAAGTCGGGGAGAATCTGACCGATGCTCTTAAGCGTGAAATAGAGGAAGAAAGCGGGATCACATGCGTGGTCTTGCAAATGATCGGCGTATATTCGAATACTTGCATGTACAAATGGCATGATGGCGTAACCGATGTGCCGACCAAGCTGATGCTGGATTTTATATGCCGCCCGGCAGGAGGTTCTTTGCGAACTTCCGAAGAAACCTCGGAGGTACGCTGGGTACGGAAGGAGGAGGTGCTTGACTTGATCCATTCCCCGGCGATTCGGACCAGGTATCAGGTTTATTTGGATTTTAACGGTACGGTCACTTATATGGATTACGTTACGAAACCCGACTTCGTCATTAATCTGGAAAGGAATGTCTAGCCTTATGGATTGTTTAGGCTGCCGCATTGCTAACGGATTGGAACCAGATCTACATATCGTTTACGAAAATGAGTATGCGACCTGCGTGCTGGACATTGCGCCGTTTAACGAAGGGCATCTCTTAATTTTGCCTAAGCAGCATTATCTTGATGTAGATGAACTTGATTCGGAGACAGCTCAAGCCATTATGGCGGCTTCTCAGAAGCTGTCCGTCGCCTTGAAGGAAGTCTTTCGTCCGGACGGGATTAGCATCTGCCAGAATGGCGGTATCTTCAACGATCTGACGCATTATCATATGCACCTAATCCCTAGATACAAGGGAGACGGCTTCTTCTGGAGCGAGCCGCAAACTCCCCATGGCGCGGAATTGCGACTGCGTGAGACCAGAGCTCGTATCATATCGGGGCTTAAGGATACGCCTCAGCGTTAAGGTCGGCCCAAATGTGCCGACTCCTAGCCGGAGCAGCCCGGGTCTGCTCCGGTTTTATGTAACGTTCAGGTTGAAAAAGTCTCTGTACTTCGTGACATTCTGTCTAATGTAAACGGTAATATTCCCCCCTATACTAGACATAGATGTAAGAGTGACGGGGTTGAATTCTATGCGCTTAAAAAAGGTTACGGCATGGTACTGCTAGGATTCAGGAGAGGAGTGTATAGAGATGTCAACGAACCAGGATGATTTGGATCTGATTGCCAAGGACCGTCAATATGTATGGCATGCCATGACGCCTTATAACGAGCAGGCACCTCCGATGGTCGTTAAGGAAGGACAAGGCTCGTGGATTACGGATAGCCGGGGTAACCGGTATTTGGACGGGATGTCCGGTCTCTGGTGCGTGAATGTGGGGTACGGCCGCGAGGAGCTGGCGCGCGCAGCTTATGAACAGCTCAAAGCCATGTCCTACTATCCTCTGACGCAAAGCCACGAACCGGCGATCCGCTTGGCGGAAAAGCTGAATGAATGGCTGGAGGATGATTATGTCATCTTCTATTCGAACAGCGGGTCGGACGCGAATGAAGTAGCCTTCAAGATAGCAAGGCAATATCATGAGCAATCCGGTGCCCCAAGCCGGTACAAGTTTATTTCCCGATACCGGGCATACCATGGCAATTCGATGGGGGCTCTAGCCGCAACCGGGCAAGCCCAGCGCAAATATAAGTATGAACCGCTTGCCGGAGGTTTCCTTCATGTTCGTCCGCCGGACAGCTACCGGCGTCCGGAAGGGATAACGGTCGAGCAGTTTAATTTGCAATGCGCCCAGGCAATTGAAGAGACGATTATATGGGAAGGGCAGGAGACGATCGCGGCAGTCATTATGGAACCTGCGATTACCGGCGGGGGAGTCCTTGTGCCTGAGCCTATCTATCTCGAGAAGGTCAGGGACATCTGCACGAAGTACGGCGTTCTGCTCATTATCGACGAAGTGATTTGCGGCTTTGGCCGTTCGGGCCGCAAGTTTGGCCATATGAATTACGGCATCAAGCCGGATATCGTTACGATGGCGAAAGGATTAACCAGCGGGTATCTGCCATTGTCGGCGACGGCAGTACGCAAAGACATTTACGAATCCTTCAAAGGGAAAGACATGTACAGCCATTTCCGTCATCTGAATACGTTTGGCGGCGCGCCGGCAGCCTGTGCTCTTGCCCTGGCAAATCTCGAGATTCTGGAGCGGGAACAGCTGGTGGAACGGTCGGCAACGCTTGGCGAACGGCTTATCGAGGGCTTATCTGAGTTGAAAGAGCATCCGATAGTCGGAGATATCCGCAGCTTTGGCTTTCTGATGGGCATTGAGCTAGTCAGCGATAAACAGACGAAGGAGCCTTATCCGCTCTCTGGCGTGGTCCGGATCATAGGGGAGTGTAAAGCGAAAGGACTTATAATAGGTAAAAACGGCGATACCGTCGCAGGCTACAATAATGTGCTTACGATCAGTCCGCCGTTGTCTTCTACGGATGAGGATGTGGCATTTATCATTCAGACGTTAAGGGATGTGTTCAAACGTATATAATAGAAGAAAAACAAAAAAAGCCTGATTCCTATCAAGCTTCCGTGTTTGCTCTATGGTCGGGACGACACGATTTGAACATGCGACCCCCTGGTCCCAAACCAGGTGCTCTACCAAGCTGAGCTACGTCCCGGAAAAGAATGGTGCCGGCGATAGGAGTCGAACCCACGACCTACTGATTACAAGTCAGTTGCTCTACCAACTGAGCTACACCGGCATATTGTTTGTGTCGGGCACAAAACGTATTATGCCACAGCTTGTACGGATTATGCAAGACTTTTTTTGAGAGGATTTTCTAGAGCTTCTTAGCCTTGAAATGAACAACGGCGCTGTATAGCATTTTACCCGTATTGGCGTTAAATGCAGCATGATGCTGAACATGATGAACCTGCAGAAGAAGCGCTTTATTGTTCTCGATCTGCTGCTCGATCTTCAGCTCCAGCGTGCGCAGATCGCTAGCTTCAAAAAATTCTACTTTATCGTCAATCAGATCCAACCGGAATTCCATCGTCTATTACTCCCGTCTCTGTCTTTATTTGAATTCTATTATAACTTCTTCGAAGAGCGATTCAAAGAGAGATGAGGCTAAAGTCGCAGTGTTGGGAATTGAGCCATTTTTTGTTTACAAATAGGTATATATATCCTAAACTAGTCCTTGTGTCGAAAATAGCGTAATTAAACTGAAAAAGGCAAACTTGCCGAAAGGCAAGGACGCAAAGTTATGGGCCTAATGCTGCATAGAAGCGATGGCTGCCAGACCGCCGGACGCAGGACATAGTGCCTTAAACAGCTATCCGCCCGTCCATGGCCGGATAGCTTATTTTCTTTTTTCAGTGACAGCGAGGAGAGACGACGAGGATGAAGGAATGGGTTAAGAAGGCATTGCAATGGCTAGGTGCAAGAAAACAGCTTGTGGAGGGCAGAAGAAAGATCGGTGTGCGGCTGCTTCTGCTGACCAGTATCATCACTTTGTTTAACGTAGGGGCAGGCGCGTTTATCTACACGCAAAATCTGTCGGTATCCCATGCCGTCAAAAATGCGAATACGTTGACTAGCGCGCAGCGCGAATACGAAGGGATCTCTAATTCGCTGCTTCAAACGCTTCTGATGATGATCAACTCGATCGAGAACAACAATAACAGCCAGAATGCGGAGGTTGTCGATCCGAAGGAACGTTTGGCCGATATGCCGGGACAAATCGAGCATTTGAAGACAACATTCGAGAAGCTGGACAAGATGTTCCCTGCGGCAGAGGAGCAGCAGACCTACATTGGTCAGGCGAACATCTACGAGATTGCCTACAATGACTTGAAGAGCTCGAATGTTACCCAGTTTGAAAATGTAACGGCCGAGATGAAATCGGCGCTAGTGCTTAGGCTCGTCAATATTTATCTGAATGAGCTGGAGTTCGCCAATCAGAACGTCAACGCCCGGATTACCGTAGATGCGGCGCATACGGATGAGGTTCTCTCGAAAAGCGTGGATACGGCGAATATGATCATCCTGATTAACGTACTTATTCTGGCCGTCATTCCGTTCCTGTTCACGATTGGTTTGATCAGAAGCATCCGATCTGGTCTTCAAGGCATTATGGGACGTATTCAAGCCTATCAGCATAATGATTTTACATATAACCTAACGCTTGACCGCAAAGACGAGTTTGGCGATATCGACCGTTCGCTAGCATCCATGGGCGATAATTTGAAAGCAACCATCAAAGCCACGTTAGGCGTAAGCCAGACCGTTCTCCAGATGTCGAACCAGATGGGCGATATGATCGCCCGCAACCGTACGGCATCCGAGCAGGTGAAAGGGCAGATCGATCTGGGAACAACCGTTTTGCTTTCCCAATATGACGATGCGACTTCGATCTCGGCGGTAACGGAGCAGATCTCTGCAAGCTCGCAGGAAATTGCGGCGTCGAGCGATTATATCAACAAAGACATGCAGCAGATGCGAGACGATTCCCATACCGGCTCGGTGGATATGGAAGGCGTTGTCCAGATGGTTAACCAGACGGTTGAGCAATTCAACCAGGTAACGGAAGCTTTTAACCGCATTACCGAACGCTACAGCAACGTATCGAAGTTTCTGGAAAGTATCCAGGATGTCAACACGCAGACGAATCTGCTGTCGCTGAATGCATCGATTGAGTCCGCGCGGGCAGGGGAGCATGGACGTGGCTTCGCAGTTGTAGCCGAGGAGATCCGCAAGCTGTCGGGTCAGACCGATCAGATCTCCAAAAACATATCGAAAGAAATGTACCTGATCCAAGAGGATGTAGCGGCAAGCAGCAAGAGCATGGGCGCCTTCGCCGAGGTGATCTTCTCCACTAAGCAGGCCTCCACGGCGGCAAGCGACGTGTTCAAAGGACTGGAGAAGCAGAGCCATACGTTGTCCGAGCAAGTCAGCGAGATTTCGACGGCCATCAATGAAATTACAACCGGCATCACGCATATCGTGACCGCGGTGGACAAGCTTTTGCATACCTCCTCCGAGGTAAATGGCAAGATGGAGCAGATGGGGCATTTGTCCGTCGAGCAGAACAGCATTTCGGACAATCTGCAAGGGATGGCGCAAAATCTGCAGCAATCCTCGTATGAGCTCAAAGAAAAAGCGGCAATCTTTAAAGTTTAATTCCAATCCTATAGGCAAAGACAAAGGCTGTTCTCCTTCCGGGGAGGACAGCCTTTGTCGTTTTTCAAGGTCTTGTATCGGCTTGCGCATACTGGAACCGGTGAATGCCATAGTCACGGAGGGAGGATTGTTGAATAGCTTCTCTAAGCGGATGAAGATTCGGGGTGAAGCGGAGCTCGATGCCAAGCTCTACCAAGAGACCAAGCAGATCGGGAAGCGGCTT
This sequence comes from Paenibacillus glycanilyticus, assembly GCF_051200795.1. Lineage (NCBI taxonomy): Bacteria > Bacillati > Bacillota > Bacilli > Caryophanales > Paenibacillaceae > Paenibacillus > Paenibacillus glycanilyticus. Next base: position 4,219,958 of record NZ_CP195155.1, on the reverse strand, counting down.
TACCGCAAGGGGGACTAAGGTTTCCTTGGATATGTAGTAACCGGCGTATTCGTCGAATAGCTCGAAGGATTCCGGAGACAGCTCGTATCGGTACAAGGTTGTTTGCTTTATCCGTTCATGCCAGCCGGTCTCAACGGTAATAACAATGTTTGCGGCTGTCGTGCCGAAAAATCTTTGTTCCTCTTCGGGGGTTAATCCTTCCGATCTCGTGTAGACGATCCGGGGACAATCCCTCGGGAAGAAAAACGTGAATTGATGCTCCTCGTCAATCGCCCAGACAACGGGCGGCATATCGGTCCGGTTGGCTTTTACCCTGGGAACAAAGACGTCAATAACGCTTTCCTCGCTGAAATGAAACAGCCTCATCCTCGTAACCTCCAATCAAAGCGGTTGTTAGTGCTTATCTATTCTAGGACAGTCTCCTTAGGCTAACAACTATTTTTCGTAAAAAAATGGATATTTTCGTTTTAACCTCTTTACATCACTAATGATCTAGTGTACTATTCAACTATAACACTAATACAAAAGGGAGAGGCGCTATGACAACGGCAAAAATTACGAATCCGTCTATCGTGCTTCAATTGGACGGTTTAACGAAGAAGATCGGCAGCAAAGCGATTGTAGACGGATTATCCTTTGATATCGCAAAGGGAGAGGTTGTTGGATTGCTTGGTCCAAACGGGGCAGGCAAAACAACAACGATGCGGATGATTGTGGGCTTAATCGGAATGTCGGAAGGGGATGTGCGGATTTGCGGGCAAAGCGTCCGGACGAACTTCGAGAAGGCGATTAGGCATGTCGGAGGAATTATCGAGAACCCCGAGTTCTACCCGTATATGACGGGCTACGACAACTTGAAGCAATACCAGAGGATGACGGAGGGGGTAACCAACGACCGGATTGAGGAAGTTACGAAGCTGGTCGGCATGCAGGAGGCGCTCGGCAAAAAGGTAAAAGCCTATTCGCTTGGCATGCGCCAGCGACTTGGCATCGCGCAAGCGCTGCTCCATGAGCCTAAGCTGCTCATTCTCGATGAGCCGACAAACGGTCTCGATCCCGCGGGAATCAAGGAGATGCGCGAATATTTGAAGCGGATAGCGGAGTCCGAAGGCATTGCGATTCTGGTCTCCAGCCATTTGCTCAGCGAGATTGAGCTCATGTGCAGCCGCGTTATCGTCATTCAGGAGGGCAGGTTTGTAACGGCTCGTTCCATCGGAGAGACGGAATCGCCGAAGCAGAAGGTGCTCACCATCTCCATGCAGGTAGGAAACGCGCGGCAAGCGCAAGAAGTGATCGGCCAGATCGAAGGGGTTGAGGTAACGCAAGCCGACTCCTTCACGAACCGGATTACCATCAAGCTGCTGCATGACCAAATTCCGGGTATTGTCGCGAAGCTTGCGGCCGAAGGCGTTGCGATCTACCGGATTGAGGAAGTACGCGCAACCTTGGAAGAAGAGTTTATGAAGCTGACGGGGGGTAACCGCATTGCGTAATTTTTCGGGATTGTTAATTAACGAGTGGCTTAAGCTCAGTAAAAAGAAGTCGTTCTTCGTCGCTTACGCCATTCTCGCTGCCGTTTTCGCGATTTTAGCGTTTGCTTTCTATAAATTGTCTCCTGACGGCCTGAATTCAACGGTTGATTTCGCGACCGGCACGATTATGCTGCAAGCCGCAGGCCAGCTTGTTCCGGTTCTTGCCGTTCTTGCCGCGGCAGGCAGCGTAACGCAGGAATACCGCTACGGCACCATTAAGTTTCTCCTGATCCGGGCGCAAAGCCGTCACAAAATTTTAGCATCCAAATATATCGTCTCCGTGCTTTACGCGCTGACGTTAGTCGTAACCGCAGCCGTGTTTGCCGTTGTTGCCGGTTATATCGTATACGGCGGCGGAGCGGGAGAATCGACATGGACGGATTTTCTTGGCAATATAGCGAGCCTGGCCGTTTACTCCATCGTGTTCGTCACGCTGACCTTTATGATTGGCATTCTGACAAAATCAAACGGTGCGGCAATCGGCATCGGTATTTTCTCCATGATGGTCGGCAGTCTTCTGGTTATGCTGCTGTCCCGTTATTCGATTACGAAGTATTTGCTGTTCGCCAATACGGACCTGTCGGTCTACCGCAGCGACGCAGTGCCGGTTGAGGGGATGACGCTAGCCTTTTCCATTGTTATACTGCTTGTATATATGGCGCTGTTCCTATCCGTCAGCTTCGCCGTTTTCAAGAAGCGCGACATCGCTTAAGCGAGGCGTTTGGGGCCGACAGATGGAAAGGAGAATCTTGACCCGTGACAATTGTATTTGACAACAATATGCCGATTTATATTCAGATTATGAACTATGTGAAGAAGCAGATTATTACCGGCAGATTAAATCCCGGGGATAAAATCGAATCGGTGCGGGATATGGCCCTTGAGCTGCAGATTAACCCCAATACGATTCAACGTACGTTCCAGGAGCTGGAGCGGGAAGGTATTGTAGAGACAAGACGAGGACTTGGCCGATTTGTGACGAGTAGGGAGTCGACGATTATGCAAATCAAGAAAGAGATGGCGGGCGAGCTGCTCGAACGCTTTGTGCAGGGAATGAGGGAGCTTGGCTTCGAGAAGGACGACATCGTGGCCATCGTGAAGGATGCCGTAAAAGACGGCAAAGCGGAGAGTCGTACCGACAGGAGTGAATAAGAGACGTGGAATCGATCTTGGAGCTATCGGGAGTAACAAAAACGTATGGGGCCAAGCGTGCGCTGGACAATGTTTCTTTCAAAATCCAGCCCGGCAGGATCATTGGATTGCTCGGCAGCAACGGCAGCGGCAAAAGCACCTTGATGAAAATCGCCGCGGGCCTCATGCCGCCATCCTCCGGTCAATTGCTCGTCTGCGGGGAACCAAGCGGTCAGCGGACCAAAGCTTTGACTTCTTTTATGCCGGATAAACCTCTGACGGAGTCTTGGATGCGGGTGAAGGACGCGATAAGCTTTTATAAAGATTTCTATCCGGATTTTGACGCCGCAAAGGCCGATGAGATGCTGCAGTTCATGAAATTGCAGCCTGCGGACAGGATCAGCACGCTGTCCAAGGGGATGAACGAACGGCTGCAGCTGACCTTGGCTTTGTCCCGCAACGCCAAGCTGTATTTGCTGGATGAGCCGATTGGCGGCGTAGATCCGGTTGCCCGCGAGAAAATATTGGATGCGATCGTTAAATATTATAACGAAGACAGCTGCTTGATCATATCCACCCATCTGGTACGGGACATTGAACGGATATTCGACGAGGTCATCTTGATCAAGAACGGAAGCATTGTCCTTCAGGAGGAAGTGGAGACGATCCGGTTCTCGCAAGGCAAAAGCGTGGATGAGCTGTTTAAAGAGGTGTTCGCGGAATGATGAATTTGCTTAAGCTGGTTAAATACGATTGGAAACGGAACGCGGGCTTTTTGCTTATCGTTGGAGCCTTGTTCGTATTAACCGGAGGCGCGGTTACCGTATACGGCGAGGTTAAGAACTTGGATACGGACCTGATTTATGTGCTGACCTTTCTTGTCTATCTCGCCATAACGATTTCGCTTGGCGTAACGGTATGCAGGACTTACGAGCGCAACCTCAGGTATTTTAACCGCCGGCTTCTCCCGTTGCCTGCCTTATATACGGTGCTGTCTCCGCTCTTGCTAGGAATCGCGGGCCTGGTTGTTATTGGGGTTATAGGCGTAATCCATCTCATCGTGCTTGGCAGTGTCGTGGATTCGGTGCATTTGCGGGTATTCGATATTTTGGCGGACAGAGGCTTCTGGGCGATGCTGATCTCCTGTATCTTGTTTGTGCTCATTGTTTTCTCAAGCATTACGGTGGCGAAGGTGTTCAGAGGGAAAAAGGGATCCTGGATAGGCGCTGCTCTCTTCGTTGGGCTGCAGCTCGCCATTCAATGGGTGGAAACGAAGCTGTTCCCCAGCATGAATGTCTCTACGGATCAGTTCTTTAAATCCGTTAACGTGAAAATAACCGATTCCCCTGATCAGGTCGTTCATGTGCAGGCCAGTGTCCCGAATTTTTGGGGACCGCTGCTCTTTGAAGCTGCCGTCATCGTTCTGCTTGTCTATATGATGACCTACCTGATTAACCGGAAGATTCAGGCTAGAGGATAGGATTTGAAATAGAGCTTTCCAAGGTGCTAAACGCCCAGGGAAGCTCTTTTTTTGTCAGAAATTGATGCTTTCGCCCTATACTTTCAGTTGACGGTCCCTTGCCCAAAGTGTTTCAATTACATTTGATGAGGTTGAACGGATGATGAAGAAGGGAGAGACTTGCAGCTTTGAAAAACATCATGAAGCAGTTTATGAAGGCCTCGCGGATACGCGTCCTTCCGGTTATGCTTATTCCCGTTGCGCTTGGCGCATTGGGTGCTTTTGTGTGGGACGGCAACTTTAATATTTGGCTGCTTCTGCTCACGCTTGTTGGCTCGGGCGCGGCGCATTTGTTCTCGAATATGATCAATGATTTGTGGGACTACTACAACGGAACGGATGAAGCTGCCAAGCAGGCCGAAGGGGTTATCTCGACAAATTCCGGTTATTTGACGAACGGAACGTGGTCGATTCGAGTGTTTGCAGCCGTAACCTGGTCGCTATTCGCAATTGCCGCGGTCAGCGGCATTATTTTGTCGGTGATCAGCGGATGGCCGGTTATCGTATTCGGCGGACTTGGAGGATTGATCGCTTACTTCTATGTAGCGCCGCCCATTCGTTTCGGCTATCGCGGCAAAGGCTATAGCGAAATCGCAATCCTGCTGTCGTTCGGTATTTTGCCCGTTGCCGGCGCGTACTATGTGCAGTCCTCGCAGCTCGATTACCGCGCGTTATTGCTGTCGCTTCCGATTGGACTGCTTACCACCCTTATTTTATTTAATCACCATTTCCTGCACTGGCAGGCGGACAAGCAGGCCGGCAAAAAAACGCTGGTTGTCGTATGGGGAGAACAAAGAGCGCTGCTCTTCTCCAGATGGCTGCTCGCGCTTGCTTACGTCTCGCTGGTTATTTGCGTGCTTGCGGGCGCGCTTCCTTGGTACGCGCTGCTTGGATTAGTAACGGCCGTACCGCTGTATGCCGTATACGGCAAGCTGAAGGAGCATAATCCTTCCCACGCTTACTTGCCGCTGATGGGCAATTCGGTTAAGGCGACTAACCGTTGCGGCGTTATTTTGATTGCAGCATTAATCATTCAAGGCCTCTTGTAAGAAAAGACGGCCATCATTTCATAAGGAAAGCCGAGGGAATAGAAGATGAGCAAACAATGGGTGCTTGGGGATTTCGATACAATCCTTGACGAAGGCAAAGTATGGACGATTGGCGGCTTCCCGCTGCCGGACGGCACGTTCTGGCAATACCGCGAGCCGGATGCGGTTGTTATCGTACGCAACGGTATTCTGTACGTACGCGCTCCGCTTAGCCGCAAGCATGACAAGATTCAGATTCTCGATAATGCCAAGCATATGTATTATTCGGCGAAGCCGGTGGAAGTGCCGGAGAAGGGCGAGATCAGCTTCGAGCTTCAGATCCGTGCCCGTTCGCAGAACACGGCGCCCGGCGATCTGTACGACGGTTACGCTTCGTTAAACCTGCTTGACTTCACTACGGGCGGCGCGCTGGACTTCTTTGCAGGCAACGACAAATACGCAAGCGTATATGCGGTTCTGCCATTCCCGGGCGTTTCCGTACCGGAGACGGACAAGACAAGATATTTCTGCGTATTCAAGGAATCAACCGAATTTCAGGCTCGCGAGTTCAATACGTACAAAATTACGTACAACCGCGAAAATGACGAGATTGTTTTTTACGTAAACGGTACGGAAGTACGCAGGGAGCGTAACGTGCCGGTGAAATTCAACCAGTTCACGGTAGCGCTTGGCATTATGACGGAAAAGGATCTGTCGCCGGAAGGCAGCGTATCCGTTCATGGCCAGACCGTTATCGGAGAGTATTCGCCAATTACAATTACGGTGACCGAATAAGAGTTCAGACGAGGCCGTTCCTTTTGGGAGCGGCCTTTTTGCGCTGTTCGCTGGCCAATCTTGACACTTGTATTAGAGAGCGGATTAGACAAAATAAATGGTGAAGTGCTTGACATAGCCTTCGGAGTAATGTAATGTTACTAACATAAATAAAGTTACTTATAAAGAACCTAGGAGGCAGACAAAAATGTCAAATACTTCTACTATTTCGAAATCCCTTATTGAAGCGATTAAAGCAAGACGCACTTATTATGCTATCAGCAACCAATCGCCAATTTCGGATGACCAAATCATCAGCCTTGTGCAAGATGCGGTAAAATACTCGCCGTCCGCATTCAACTCCCAAAGCGCACGCACGGTTGTATTGCTTGGCGAAAACCACGCTAAACTGTGGAACATCGTAAAAGAAACGCTCCGCAAAATTGTACCTGCCGATCAATTCGCTTCTACGGAACAACGTGTTGACAGCTTCAAGGCAGGCTATGGCTCGGTGCTGTTCTTCGAAGACACAACTGTCGTTGAAGGCCTTCAACAACAGTTCCCAAGCTATGCCGACAACTTCCCTAAATGGTCGCAGCACTCTTCCGCAATCGTTCAATACGTTGTATGGACTTTGCTTGAGGAGCAAGGCCTTGGCGCTTCTCTCCAGCATTACAACCCGCTGATCGACGAAGAAGTGAAGCAAACTTGGGACATTCCTGCCAGCTGGCAGCTGATTGCTCAAATGCCGTTTGGTACTCCAACTGCAGCTCCGGGCGAGAAGCAATTCCAGCCAATCGACGAGCGCGTTAAAGTTTTCAAATAATATCGCTATAGGAAAAAGCAGCTCCGATGCGTTGGAGCTGCTTTTTCTATGCAAGGGAACCGCAGTACTAGCCGTTATAAGTAAAAACATGTACAATAAAAACCGATACATCATTTATACCCTTTTTATTCGACTGGAGGACCCCATGAGTATCGACTCACGTACGTTGAAGCAGCTGCTCCAGCTGCAGCTTTCACCAACTCTGGATTTTCAAACGGCGGCTAATCCGCTTGACGTGAATAGCGGCGACGGCAGCGCGTCCATGTTTGACTTTTTGCTGTCTCAATATATGAACGGCGATTTCGCCGATACGGCTAGTATTGAGCCAAGTATGCTGACTTCGGATTCGCTTGCCAAGCTGGCTAGCGTGCCTAATTTGTACAGTGCCGCATTAAGCGGAGCGACTGACCAGTCAAGCAGCTCCTCTCCAACTGACTATGATGCTCTGATTACAGAGGCTGCGGCCAAATACGGCATTGATCCCGAGCTGATCAGAGGGGTTATTCGTACGGAGTCCGGATTCAATTCCGGCGCGGTATCCTCCGTTGGGGCGAAAGGACTTATGCAGCTGATGGATTCGACTGCCCGCGGTCTTGGGGTAACGGATTCCCTCGATCCGCAGCAGAACATTGATGGCGGTTCGAAATATTTATCCTATCTGCTTGGCAAATACAACGGTAATGAACAAGTAGCCCTAGCCGCTTATAATGCGGGTCCCGGCCGGATCGACCGGCTTGGCATCTCGACGGACAGCGAACTTCTCGCTAATCTGGACAAGCTTCCTGAGGAAACGCAGCGGTACATTGGCAAGGTGCTTGGAGCCCGCTATTAGTCCGATTGATATAATTTGTAATTTTGGTTTGGAGATACAACTTGCCTCTAAACGCGGCCGTTCCTCTGGAACGGTCCCGGTAGAGGTTTTCTCTTTTTAGGAAAGGTGTTGTGAATATATGCTGTATTTCGATCATTGCGCATCCACCCCGCCTTATGCGGAGGTCGCGGATACGTTCGCGGAAGTGATGAAAGCCCATTACGCCAATCCTTCCTCCATTCACCGTGCGGGAGTTGAAGCCGACAAGCTGATTACCCGTTCCCGTTCCGTGCTTGCGGAGCAGTTCGATGTAAAGCCGGAGGAGTGGCTGTTCACTTCGGGCGGAACGGAAAGCAATAACCTCGCGGTAAAAGGCGCGGCCAGACAATTCCGCAGCCGGGGCAATCATCTCATTACGACCCAGATTGAGCATTCTTCCGTCAATGATGCCTTCCGCCAGCTTGAACAAGAAGGCTTCCGGGTAACCTATTTGCCTGTCAGCTCGACGGGGCATGTGGATCTCAAACAACTAAAGGCGTCTATAAAGGATGAGACGATATTGATCAGCATCATGCATGTCAATAATGAAGTAGGATCCATACAGCCGATTGAGAAGATCGGCCGGCTGCTGTCCGAATATCCGCGTATCCTGTTCCATGTGGATGCGGTGCAGAGCATCGGCAAACTCCCCGTTAAACTTAAGGAGTGGAGAATCGATCTGCTTAGCGGTTCGGCGCATAAGCTTCGCGGCCCTAAAGGCGTCGGTTATCTTTATGTGCGGGAAGGGCTTCAATTGCAGCCGCTGCAATCCGGAGGCTCGCAGGAACGCGGCATGCGGGCTGGCACGCAAAATGTGCCGGGCATTGTCGCTTCCGCTAAGGCGCTGCGGATGAGCATGCAGGCCGAAGAGAAGAACCGCAGCCGGATGTATGCGCTGCGCGAGCGGCTGCTCCGGCAGGTTGCGGATATTCCGCAGCTTGTGCTGAACGGCAGCGAGGACGCGGCGGTTATGGCGCCGCATATCGTGCATTTTTCCTATCCGGGCATGAAGCCGGAAGTTATCGTCCACATGATGGAGGAGCAAGGCGCCATCATCTCGACGAAATCGGCCTGCTCCTCCAAGGATAACAAGCCAAGCAAGGTGCTTCTGGCGATGGGAGCAGCACCCGAGCGTGCGGCGGGAGGAATCCGCATTAGCTTTGGAGACGAACATACGGAGCAGGATATCGACAAGCTGGTTGTCATGCTGAGTAAGACCGTTGCGCAGCTGAAGCCGCTTGAAAGGAGCAAATCTTAACGTGATTTACGATAAAGTAATCGTCCGTTATGGCGACCTCGTCATGAAGGGACGCAACCGCAATCAATTCGAGAAGCGGATGCAGCAGCAGATTAAGCGGACTCTGAAGAGCTTCGCCGCATTGACTTACGCCAAGACTTTCGGCAGGATGACGATCTCCCTGAACGGAGAGTCGTTTGAACCGATTGCGGAGCGTCTGAAGGATGTATTCGGCATTATTTCATTCAGCCCGGTGATCCAGGCGGAGAACGAGCTGGAGAATATCCAAGCTGCTGCCTTGCAAGTGATGAAAGGGCTGGAGAAAGAACCGGCAACCTTCAAGGTAAACGCGAAGCGCGCCTGGAAGCCGTTTGCGCATTCTTCGCAGGAAATGAACCACTTGGTTGGTTCCCATGTGCTGCGAGCTTTCGCCGATCTGAAAGTAGACGTAAGGAAGCCGGAAGTGGAGCTGCGCGTTGATACTTACGAGGAAGGGACCTTCGTCTACAACACGGTTATTCCAGGGGCAGGTGGTTTCCCGTTCGGCTCGAATGGCAAAGCGATGCTGCTGCTGTCGGGCGGCATTGACAGCCCCGTAGCGGGCTGGATGGCCATGCGCAAGGGGCTTGAGCTGGAGGCGGTGCATTTCCACAGCTACCCGTTCACCAGCGACCAGGCGAAGGAGAAGGTCATTGATCTCGCGAGAAGACTGTCCTACTATGCGGGAGCGCCGCTGAAGCTCCACCTGGTGCCTTTTACCGACATTCAGACAAGACTCGTACAAGCCAAGCAGGACAGCATGATGATTACGCTGATGCGCCGCGCCATGCTCCGCATTACCGAGCAGCTGGCTGTCAGAAGCGGTGCCGGCGGCATCGTAACGGGAGAGAGCCTCGGCCAGGTGGCCAGCCAGACGTTGTCCAGCATGAACGTAATCGGTCGGGCAACGGTACTGCCATTGCTGAAGCCGCTTATCATGATGGACAAGCAGGAAATTATTAACGAAGCGGTGCGGATTGGAACCTTCGAAACCTCCATCCTTCCTTACGAGGACTGCTGTACGTTGTTCCTGCCGAAATCGCCAACCACGAATCCGAACTTGAACGTTGTGGAGCGGGCGGAATCCTATATTTCGGAGCTGGAGCAAATGCTGCTTGAGGCCGTGGAGCGTACGGAGGTCATGGAGCTGACACCGGAAGCGCAGACGGAGGAGGAACCGGCAGGGGAAGACCGTTGGTTCTAAAATAATAAAAAAGCAGAGAACCCGTTAGACGGTTTCTCTGCTTTTTTCTTGTACAGCATGCTTTCTGCGGTTATTGGTCAATAATCCCGCAGCGATAATCAGCGCAATGACGAGAATGACAAAGGACCAATAATATACGGGGTTGTCCTTAAAGAAATCCTCGAACGCTTTTTCATGGGTAATCATCTTGGCTGCTGTATAGCCTAGTACACCGGAGCCCAGATAAATGATCCATGTAAATTTGTTGATCAGCTTAATGAAGAGCGTTGAGCCCCAGACGATAACCGGTACGCTGATCAGGAGGCCTAAAATGACAAGCAGCGTGTTGCCATGCGAGGCGCCTGCGACCGCGATGACGTTATCGATTCCCATTGCCGCGTCGGCGATAATGATGGTCTGAATCGACTGCCAAAGCGTATTGCCGGCTTTGATGTCGCCATGCTTATCGTCTTCCTGTACAAGCAGCTTATATGCAATCCATAAAAGCAGGAGACCGCCTGCCAAATGGAGCCAAGGCAAACCGAGCAGCCGCACCACGGCGACGGTAGCGATGATCCGGATGCCGATTGCGCCTACCGTACCCCACAGGACGGCTTTCTTCTGCTGATGCTGCGGCAAGTTGCGGGCGGCCATACCGATAACAATGGCGTTGTCGCCTGCCAGAATGAGATCGATAAAGACAATATTAAGCAGTGCCAGCCAAAAATCTACTGTAAATACATCCATTATTCGTGACCCTCCCTTCGGGCAAAAATCCCAATAGTCTCGAAAGACTTCATTTACTACGCACGAAGGACGGGGGAGGATTCAAAAATTTTTTGGGACATTCCTTCATAAAACTTGTCCGTTTCTCATACAGGTGGTAAGAGAGGGGGCGAACGCAAAATGGATAGTGTGCTGACTTTTCTTCAAATTGTCCTGATTAACCTGTTATTAAGCGGAGATAATGCCGTCGTTATTGCAATGGCCAGCCAACAGCTGCCTCCAAAGGAGCGCAAAAGGGCGGTATGGTGGGGGGCGCTTGCTGCCGTCGGGCTGCGATGCCTGCTGACGCTGGCAGCTATTTCTTTGCTTCAGATTCCTTATTTGCAGGCTATCGGATCGCTGTTGTTGCTGTATATCGCGGCAAAGCTCCTCGCGGATGCCGGACAGGAGGGCGAGGGCGATCTGCATATGCCCCGCAAAAAATCCAAATCGTTGTCCCAGGCGGTACGCACAATCGTCATGGCGGATTTTATTATGAGTCTCGATAATGTCCTGGCGATTGCGGCGGTAGCGGACGGGGATACGGTGCTTATTTTGCTTGGGATCGCGCTTAGCATTCCGATGATCATTTGGGGGAGCCAGATTCTGGGTACTCTATTGCACAAATTTCCTCCGCTTGTGTATATTGGCGCCGGGCTTCTTGGTTATGCCGCGGGAGGAATGCTTGTCCATGATCCGGGAATGAATGCCTTATTGTTTAACGGATCACGAACGGCTGCCGAGGCTATACCGCTGCTTTGCATCCCGTTTGTCGTCATTATCGGTTTATTGAAGCGGAGAACTTAAACCCCATTTTCACAAACCGTTCACAGGTGAACGGTATTTTTTTGCAATGTTCCTTCTGTTCCCGCTGGTATTTTCATCGCAGTTCCTTTAAACTATGATAGATAAAAACTGGCGTCGTACGTCTGTATGGGGGTAGACGTTGTAAGGAGCGGAACGCAAATGCCTAATAACAAATATTCCGCTGGAATTATTGTGTTACTAGCTGGGGTCGTTATTTTACTGGGCAAACTTGGTGTATTCAGCTTTTTGGGGGCTATTTTTTGGCCGCTGCTCGTCCTCATTCCGGGAATTCTTCTGCATGTATTTTATTTCGGCAGGCTTCTTCCCGCGGCAGCGCTTGTACCAGGTGGAATACTAACCGTGTCTGCGCTGCTGTTTATGGTTTGCAACATTTCTGGATGGGATGCACTGAAATATTTGTGGCCGCTGTTCCTGCTTGGCGCAGCCATCGGTCTTTACGAATATTATTTATTTGGCTCGTCCCGCCCGCGATTTGCGCTTACGGCGTCTGTAGCGCTTGCCGTTGCTTCAGCAGTTTTTCTGTTGCTCGTCTTGTTATGGAGCTGGGGAATTTATCTTGTTGCGCTTGTCCTGATGATTGCCGGCGGCTGGATGGTAATCACAAACCGCTCGCGCCGCTGGTAAGTGTCCGGTAAGTTGTGTAAGGAAAGAAAATTAGACAAAATGGAGTGGATTATTAGTTATGCAAGCAAGAGAAAACATCCGGAATATTGCGATTATCGCCCACGTAGACCACGGCAAAACAACTTTGGTCGATAAGCTGCTGCAGCAATCAGGCACATTCAGAGAACATGAAGCTGTACAGGAGCGCGCAATGGATTCCAACGACTTGGAACGCGAACGCGGTATTACCATCCTGGCGAAAAATACGGCGATTACTTATAAAGACTACCTGATCAATATCGTCGATACACCTGGACACGCGGACTTTGGCGGTGAAGTAGAACGGATCATGAAGATGGTTGACGGCGTATTGCTCGTTGTCGACGCGTTTGAAGGCTGCATGCCGCAAACAAAATTCGTATTGCGCAAAGCACTCGAGAGCAACCTTACGCCGATTGTTGTCGTTAATAAAATTGACCGTCCGAATGCCCGCCCTACGGAAGTTATTGATGAAGTGCTCGACCTGTTCATCGAGCTTGGCGCGAATGACGATCAACTGGAGTTCCCGGTTGTGTATGCTTCCGCATTGATGGGTACTTCCAGCCTTGATCCCGAGAAGCAAGATGACAACATGCAAGCTTTGTACGACACGATCGTAAGCCACATTCCTCATCCAACCGAAACGGTTGATGAGCCGCTTCAATATCTTGTAACCCTGCTTGACTACAATGAATACCTGGGCCGTATTGCGGTTGGCCGCGTGAACCGCGGTATCGTTCGTCAAGGACAATCCGTTGCGGTAATTAACCGTGAGGGTGCCGTGAAGCAAGCCCGCATCGAGAAGCTGTTTGGCTTCCAGGGGCTGAAGCGTATCGAGATCGAAGAAGCGGGCGCAGGCGACATCGTTGCGATCGCGGGTATTAAAGACATTAATATCGGCGAGACCATTGCCGATCCTTCGAAACCGGAAGCTTTGCCGGTTCTGAAAATCGACGAGCCTACGCTGCAAATGACGTTCCTTGTCAACAACTCTCCGTTCGCAGGCCGCGAAGGCAAATGGGTTACTTCCCGTAAGCTTCGCGAGCGTCTGTTCAAGGAGCTTGAGACTGACGTTGCGCTGCGCGTTGAAGAGACGGAAAGCCCTGACGCCTTTATCGTGTCTGGCCGTGGCGAGCTTCACCTCGGCATTCTGATCGAGAATATGCGCCGTGAAGGATTCGAGCTTCAAGTATCGAAACCGGAAGTAATCATCAAGGAAGTTGACGGCGTGAAGTCTGAGCCTTACGAACGCCTTCTGATTGACGTTCCGGAAGACAGCATGGGCGCCGTGATGGAAAGCCTTGGAACGCGCAAAGCCGAGATGGTGAACATGATCAACAACGGCAACGGCCAAGTTCGTCTGGAGTTCATCATTCCCGCACGCGGTTTGATCGGCTACCGTACTTCGTTCCTGACTTTGACGCGCGGCTACGGCATTATGAACCATGCATTCGACAGCTACGGACCTCTTGCAGCCGGAGTTGGCGGCCGTCACCAAGGCGTACTCGTATCGAGCGAGACGGGAACATCGACCTTCTACGGCATGCTGGGCGTGGAGGACCGCGGTATTCAATTCGTTGAGCCAGGCACCGAAATTTACGAAGGCATGATCGTTGGCGAGCATACCCGCGATAACGACATCATCGTTAACATCTGTAAAGAGAAGGCACTGACTAACGTGCGTTCCGCCGGCAAAGATGATACCGTTAAGCTCAAAACGCCTCGTCTGTTCTCCCTTGAGCAAGCGCTCGAGTATCTGAACGATGACGAATATTGCGAAATTACGCCGAAGTCGATTCGTCTGCGTAAAAAAATCTTGAATAAGAGCGAGCGCGAGCGTGCCGAGAAGCACCGCAAAATGGCGCAAGCAAACGCATAATCACCTGGCAGGCATAAGGGGGTCACGGCATGCAGCAATGGTTGAGCGACCATCACGCCGTATCGTATTTGCTTATTCTTGGATTTACGATTTATATCTTCAACAAAGTGTTCAGGGCTAACAATCAGAAGCTTCCGATCCTGAAAGAAGTTCTTGTCTATATCCTGATGGCCATCGGCTCGTTTGTGCTGATGGTCCTGCAGGTTGACAAGCTTCCTATTATTCAATGTATGGGAATTGCCGTGCTTATGATGCTTATGCTTCGCGGCCGGCAGCTCTACGACAAATGGAAAAATAACCGGGCCGACAGCGGCGCCGTAAAGGAAGCTGATTCAGGCAAATGACGTTTGATGATGCCTTGTTCAACTGGCTGCAGATTCATATCGTAGCCGAAGACCGGCCGGATGATCGGGCGGCATTGGATACCCGTGACTTCTTCGCGCAAATTTTGTCGGAAGACCACGAGGTTTCCAATCTGCATATTTCGGCAACGGATGCGACGATGGTTCACGTCAAATATGAACGCAACGGACGCACAAAGCTGCAAATGTATCCGCGGGAGGCTGCCGAGCAGCTTCTCGTTGATATCCGGTCCAATCCGAAATATAACTGACATAAAGGTGATGATCCTATGACGCAAGGCTCGGCTGAATTGCCTTCCCGGAGAGCAAATGCCAAGACTGCTCCTAGATCGCCTAAGCAACCGAAGAAAAGACGCGTATGGAAAGTCGTGTTACTGCTATTTTTAGCTGTTATTTTGATTATCGTGGCATACTTCGGATTTTTGGCTAACAAGGCGAACAATGCAATCCAGCAAATTGGTACGGTTTCAAACGATGACGTAAAGATTCCGACTGCGGAATCCGTCAAGAAGAAAGCTGTCGGAATGGTATTGCTTGGCCTCGATACAAGGGCCAAGGGCGGCGGGATGAACACCGACGTCATGATGGTGGCCGTCTTTAATCCCAATTCCAAATCTGCCACCGTCATTTCGATTCCGCGCGACTCCTTGCTGCAGCTGGAAGGTTATGGCGAGCGCAAGGCGAACGCCAACTATGCGACGTTCTTCAGCCAAGCCCGTTCCGAAAAAGGCATGGACAAGGAAGCGGCGGAAGAGGATGCAAAACGCGCGATTCGGGATATGCTGGGCAAATTTTTTGGCGTAGATCTGAAATATACGGCGGTTGTTAACTTTAAGGGCTTTGAGGACGTCGTGGACGCCCTTGGCGGCATTGAAGTGAACGTCGATATGGATATGAGGTACGTCGATAATTATGACGGCACCAACATCAATCTGAAGAAGGGTTTCCAGAAGCTTAACGGGGACCAAGCGCTTGATTTTGTCCGTTACCGGAAATCGAACGACGGCAAAAACATGTCCAGCGATTTCGACCGCAACAAGCGCGAAAGCGAAGTGGTAGCGAAGATCGTCGACAAGATGAAATCGCTAAGCGGAATCACGAAAATGGGCGAAGTTATTGACGCTGTTGGCGACAACATGGAAATCGACATGCCGCCGAAGGAAATTCAGAACCTGATGAAGACGTATTTCGGCATCAGCAGCTCGAATGTTCAATTCATTCCGTTAGAAGGCGTGTGGAAGAGTCCGTACGTGTATCTGGATGAAGCCAAGCTTAGCGAAGCTCGTGCGGCTTTGCAAGCGAAAATGGCTGAATAACCATAGACTGGCGGTTACTTTACCGCTATAATAGGTGTACGGATATGAAATCCTTCCTAGAGGAGGTCATGCGGATGCCCAAAGCCGTAGCCGCGACATTCACACTTAATAGAAGAAGCGGTGACGTGTGCTCGGGAAACCTCTTGAGCCTTGCGGCTGAAGAATGCATCTGTGTGCCGATCTCGGCATGTATCCGGATGGAACCGAATAAACTGATGACAGGCTTGTCCAAACGGACATACTGTCGTAAGGAAAGCCTAGTGATATGATCACTAGGCTTTTTGTGTCTTATGGCGCGGTATACAAGCTAATGAAGTTTGTGTAAATTGTTGGCCCGCTGTTGTACTTCCGGATCCTGCGGCATAACCTCTCGAGGGATCTGCGGTACGATACGGCCGATAATGTCAGCCATCTCCTCCGCAAAGCCGCTGATCGGCCTGCCGCGGCGGATATCCGCACCGATTTCGTTCAGCCGCTGTGACAAATCCATATCGGCTGTTACGATAGCATCAATGCCGTAGGGATCTTTATGGAAAGCTTCGGCGACGGAATATTTGATTGTGCCGACTCTGGAGCGATCAAGCTTGCTGTCGACATCGATCCCAACCACGGCGGTGTTTCCGAGCACCACGCAGTGCGCATTCGTAACACCTTTGATGCCCATGGCCAGCTGTTCCAAATGCCTCGAGACTTGCTCAGGATTCGCAATTTCTTTTTTCTGAGGACTTGTCTGCTGTGCGCGAACAGAGCCATTATTTTGAGGAGAGGGTGATGTTTCGTTTCGAAGGGCGTTGCCGCAGCCAGCCGTAATTGCCGCAATAGCGATCGCCGCAATAAGTTTCCGGTACATGTTGATTCCACCTCTTTTTCTTGTTGCACATCGTCTAATCAGAATGTAGTGTACCCGTAGCCAAGTATGGCTATGTATGTCTATCTATTGAATGACCGACGCCGGGAGGGTTCTCATGAAAAAAATATTCGTGCTCGACACTAATGTGCTGCTTCATGATCCGCAATCGCTCTTTGCCTTCGAGGATAACGAAGTCATCATTCCCGCGGTGGTGTTGGAAGAAATCGACTCCAAGAAGAGGCTGGCAGACGAACTAGGGCGCAATGCGCGTTCCATATCCCGGTTGCTCGATGGTATGCGGGTGGAAGGGCATCTACACGAGGGCATAACGCTTCCTAACGGCGGACTGTTAAAGGTGGAGCTTAATCATCGGAGTTTCATGCGAGTGCAAGAGATGTTTGGAGAAATGACCAATGACAACCGAATTCTTGCCGTCGCGCTCAACTATCACTTGGAACAGCTGGAGAACGAACAATCCAGCACTGTCGTTCTTGTAAGCAAAGATGTGCTGGTCCGGATCAAAGCGGATGTGCTGGGCCTCAAAGCCCAGGATTATTTGTCCGACCGGACCGTGTCCACGACTGATTTTTATGCCGGCTATGAGACCTTGTTTGTCCATCCGTCTGTTATCGACGAATTTTATACGTACCGTTTCCTGACGGTCAAAAGCATGCAGAATATCGCCAGGCTGAAGCCTAACGAATTCGTAATTCTGCGGGATGAGATGGGAACCTCCAAATCCGCCCTGCTGAAGGTCAGCCAGGACGGCGTACGCCTAGAGCCGTTGTTCTTAAGCAATGACCCGATCTGGGGTATTACGGCCCGCAACGCTCAGCAGCGCATGGCTCTTGAGCTGCTGCTCAACGATGAAATCCCGCTTGTCACCCTGACCGGCAAAGCCGGCACGGGCAAGACGCTGCTTGCGCTTGCCGCCGGCCTCTTGAAGGTGGAGGATGAGCATAAATACAAAAAACTGTTAATTGCCCGCCCGGTCGTGCCGATGGGCAAGGACATCGGTTACCTGCCGGGCGAGAAGGAAGAAAAGCTGCGTCCATGGATGCAGCCGATCTACGATAATCTGGAATATCTGTTCGATACCAAGAAATCCGGCGACATCGATAAAATATTAATGGGACTCGGAAGTATCCAAGTCGAAGCTCTTACCTATATTCGCGGACGCTCGATTCCGGGTCAGTTCATCATTATCGACGAAGCACAGAACTTAACGAAGCATGAGGTCAAAACCATTGTCTCCCGCGTGGGAGAGGGCAGTAAAATCGTTCTGATGGGCGATCCGGAGCAGATCGACCATCCTTATCTGGACGCCGTGAGCAACGGTCTCACGCATATCGTCGAGCATTTCAAGAGCGAAGGCATAAGCGGTCACATCACTCTCGAAAAGGGCGAGCGTTCCAAGCTCGCCCAGCTCGCAGCAGATCTTCTATAATCTTTAAAAAGAAGCGGTGCCGGGAAATCCCAGCACCGCTATTTTGCTGTTTAAAGGCAGAGGTTAATAGGGCGAAAGTAGTAATTCAAATGATTCTGGAGAAGTGTAACGTTCGCTTTTGTGAGTGGATTCCTACACTGTTCACACTTAAATCGATGGAATCCACGAGCAATGGCGATCGGAAGAACATTTGAATTACGGAGCGAGTCACATTAACCTATAGGTCGGGGGGGATAAAGTCCTAGACTTGTTTGGACAACTCTGCGTTTTATTGCTATGATAGGTTTTAATAGACTAGACTTCGGGGGCTTAAGATATATCGGAAAGGGAGAAGTGTGTGGCTACAAGGAGATTTGTGATGATCCTTGCAGGAGCAGTGCTGTTGTCCGTTATTTTGCTTATTCCCAACATGGACCCGCATAAGCCGGCATCATCCGGCGGCAGCTCCCATGACTCAAATACTGGACCCGTCGCTAACGAGCTGGATGACGAACCGATGGAATCCATTGTTGTAACCGTTTCCATGTCGGCTGAGCAATTTGCTTATTTAGAAGAGGCAAATGAACGTTTCAGATTCAAATACCCCAACATCCAAGTTGAGCTGCTGAATATCGAGTCGAAGGAAGAGGCGTATGCCGCTTGGAAGCAGGATCTTCTGCTTGGCGCTTCCTCCGATATTATGCTGATGGACAGCGGCTGGGTAAGGGAATTTGCCGTTATGGGCCTGCTTGAGCCCGTTGATAGCGTCAATACGGCAAGCACTTTGTCCGACCAGCCTGCCAAGCTGCTTGCACCGCTCAAGTGGAACAGTTATCTCTGGGGTATACCTTTCGATGCAGACCCGTCCATTCTTGTGTGGAATAAAGCTATGCTGACCGAGCAGAATATGAGCGATCCTCCCAAGGATTGGACAAGCTTTCTCCAGCTCGCGGACCGACTAACGGCTTCCGGGTCGGCGCCGGCTTCCTTGCTTTATTTGCCTGCGGATTTCAGCGGAACGGCAGCTTGGCTGGATGCCTGGAGCAGCGCAGAGAAAAGAGGGGCAGCTGCCTTAATTCTGAATGATGAGTCGGCTAATCGTCTTTCGGAGACGGCTTCTTTGACGATTCCGTCAATCGCCGTTAATAAACGCTTGCTTGGCACGGAGATGGACAATCAGCGTTTGCTTGTCTCGGTTGTATCGTGGTCGGATTATAAAGCACTATCCCAATCCGAGCAGGATAAGCTGCTAATCGATAAGCTTAAGCTTCGCAACTTATGGCTTGGGAGCAGCAGCTTTGTCGTTTCGGCGAATACGGATAGGGCGGACGCGGCCTTCAGCTGGATTAAAGAGATGACGAGCGTGACCGAGCAGGGGCGCAATTACGAACATCTTGGCAAATTGCCTGCGAAAAATTCGATATACGAAATAGGCGGATATTCGGGCTCAACGGCCCAATATCCGCCTACATGGTGGTTGCCTTTGCTAAATGAAGAGCCAATCGGCGAACCGCCTGCCCCGAACTGGCATAAGGAATGGAGCCGATGGGAAGCTTCATGGCAGCTGTATACGAGCGGGGCGACAGACATTGCCTCCTTTATCCAATCGGTTACAGCTTCATCTTCAAATAAACAGTGAGCTCCTTGTCTTTCATTTCAACCGATTTAGCTTGTATGAATTTAATGATATCACCGGGATAAAAACCGAGATCAAATTTGTCTTCAAGCGCTTTCCGCGTCGTGTCAGGCAGTGCGAAACCGTTAAACAACAACTCATCGACATGGAATACAATGCCGTTCTTTGGCTTGTCTTCCACGGTGTAATGACCGGAGACGGCAATTTCCATATTATCGTGCTTGCCTGATGCGATTACTTTGCCGTCTTCAAACCGGAAGGAGAAGTCGTTAAACCGTTTATCCTGCTCCCGAAGGAAAGCGTTCAGAGCGTCTTCCGGAATATGAATCGTATAATTAAACCCGTTTATCTCCAGGTACTCCTTATTGTCCTCAATCCAGCTGGGCAGCTTGTTCATCGCTTTGGACAAAGCGTCGAAATACTGCTCCACTTCCTCAAGTCCGGCCGATTCCCAATAATTCGTCAGCTCTTGCATCAGCAGGCGAAGCCGATCCACGTCGGAACGTCCGGCGAGCTGGCCGTCAATCTGCTGCTCCAGCTGCGCAACCCGGCTGCGCTGGGTTTGAAGCCGGTTTTCGATTTCTTCAAGCTCCGTTTTTCTTCCGTCCAATTTGACGTATTCCTCTTTCAAGCTCTTATATTCCTTCGTGTAAGAATCAAGCGTGTTCCGGTCTCGCGAAAAAATAATGTCTACGTAGTCCAGCATAGCGAATAAATCGTGAATCGAATGGAAGGAAATAATCGCGCGCAGCAGAAGCTCGCGTTCACCCATATAATAAGCGCGAAGCACTTTTCCCGCTTCTTCCCGCTTCTCCTTGATTTCCTGTTCGCGCTGCGCAATCCGTTTGTCGGTAACGGACATGTCGCCCGCAACCTTTTCTTTTTCTGCTTGTATGCGTGCGATTTCTTTGTCAATCTCAACGATAGACAAGCTGTTCTCCAGTATCTGATTGACCTGCTCGTCCTCCGTCAATTGAGGCTCGGCCATGACGGGAAGCTTGCAGATGGCAAGCATAAGAACGATAAGAAGGATAAAGAGCCATCTGACGCGAACATAAATGCGATGGAATGCCACCAGCCGCCTCCTTTCTTACGTTGCTAGGCCTGTACAGCTACCATTGTATGCGACGGTTCCATTTATTATATCTTATAAGCGGGAGATGAGCAGGTGAAAATAGGCAAAAAATCGTTAATCCGCCGGATTTCGGAGCAGATCGCCGAGATGCCTGCGGTCGGCTGGCGGGAGGGCAGCAGGGACACTCCAGGCCTTCGCTGCATGACGTTCAAACAATATATGAGTTTATGTTTATATGACAAGCAGGACGGTTATTACCGCTCAGGACCTGTGCGAATAGGGCGGGAAGGCGATTTTTACACCAGCTCTGCCGTAGGTGCAGTAATGGCGCATTGCTTGACGAATTACGTGTGGGACTACGCCGTCCAAGCAGCCGGAGGCCGTATTCAGCTTGTGGAATGGGGAGCGGGCACGGGGCGGCTTACGATGCAAATCCAAGAAGCCTGGCGGGCTCGAGCAGAATACTGTTCCGATCTTCAATGCCGGCCTGTCCTGGTCGAAGATCATCCGGGCCACCTGGAAGAAGCGAAGCGTACTATCGGCTCTGATACGGCGCTATTCCTGTCTTCTGACGAAGCGCTGCAGGGCGGGGGGCTCTGGCAGGAGCTTCCTGCGGTTGTGCTCGCCAACGAGCTGCTGGATGCCTTTCCGGTGAATCGGGTGACGGTGGAGCAAGGAAAGCTTGTTGAGCTTGGCGTAGCCGGAAATGCGGAGGATGGCTTTTACGAGGTGCGTATGCCGCTCTCGGATGAACGGATCGTTGCTGCGTTGCAAAAGGGCGGTATCCGGCTAACGGAAGGTCAGCAGACGGAGGTTAATCTGGGTGCGGAGCAATGGCTTGCAAGTATGGCCGATGTGCTGGGAGAAGGGCGTGTCATTATCATTGATTACGGTCATGAGGCGGAGGAATATACGGCAAGTCACCGGATGAAGGGGACCTTGCTGTGCTATTCGGATCATATCGCTTCCGACGAGCCGTACCTTCGGATCGGAGAGCAGGATATAACGGCGCATGTGCCGTTCACGCCGCTCCGCCATGCCGCTGAAGCCGGGGGATGGCGAATTGCCTATTACGGAACCCAGAAGCAGTTTCTTATTGATCACGGAGCTTTGGGGCTCCTGCAAAATCATTCGGATACCGACCCTTTCGGCCAAGCGGCCAAAATGAACCGGGCGGTGCGCCAGCTGCTCCTGAGCGACGGAATGAGCGAGACGTTTAAAGTGCTTGTGCTGGATAAATGAGAAAAGGTGCCGCTCCACAAGGAGCTGCACCTTTTTTTGTCGTTCGCAAACTTTAGAATGGGTTGCCCATTTTGAATACGGTCCAGTAAGTAAAGCCTACAAACGAAATTGCCATATATCCCCAGAACATGAGTATGTATGTTCGTTCGCTAAATTTGAGATAACCCAGGAAAACGAAAGCTACCGCTTGTGCAAAAAACAGAAGTGCGAATTCAGTCATGTGACCTGCGAAGGCCATCAAGCCGATCACAAGAGTCCAAAAACCGAGTACCCGATACATGCGTGCCATGAAACCATCCCCCCTTCGCTCTGACCCGAATTTCTATTGTACATTATAACGGTTGAATTTGGCAGTGTAAACAAGCAAGTACGAACAAAATCAACTATTTTGTGTAAATTGAAAGCGTTACGATACCAGTTTGCTCGTTAATCGGATGAATTATGTATGAGCTTTTTGAAATTTGGTTATACAAATTAGTATCCGATAGATTCTATGAACTCTACCAAGGGCATAGAGATAAAGTAAGCGCCTTTACGTAAGGAGGTTTTGGTCGCATGACAGCAGTCAGACAAGATGCGTGGAGTCCCGACGACGATCTCATACTCGCCGAAGTTACACTACGCCATATTCGCGAAGGTAGTACCCAGCTAGCGGCTTTTGAAGAGGTAGGGGAACGTATAGGACGGACTTCGGCGGCTTGCGGATTCCGCTGGAACAGCTGTGTCCGCAAACGTTATGAAGAAGCGATTCAAATCGCCAAGCAGCAGCGCCAGAAGCGCAATTATTTGAAAAAACAGGCGATTGTCGCAACCCCGCATGTCTCTTCTATTGCCGTTTACGATGCAGAAGAAAGAGCATTTAGTGCTAATGCGGTAACGACGGAAGAAGGTTTATCCGTTGATTCCATTATTCGTTTTCTTAGACAGTTCAAGACCACTTATCAGGACGTAAGCCGTCAAATCAAATCCTTCGAGAAAGAGCTGAAGGAAAAAGATGATGAAATTGATCGTTTGCGCGAAGAGAATGAGAGATTGTCTAGAGAAGTAAATAATGTTCAAACCGATTACCGGGCCGTCAATGATGATTATAAAACATTGATTCAGATTATGGACCGGGCACGCCGTCTGGCGGTGTTGACGCATGAAGAGGAAGCAAAGCCTCGCTTTAAAATGGATGCAAACGGAAATTTGGAACGAATTGAATAGGTGAATGCCCCGCCGGCGATGAACGGCGGGGTGTTCGCTTTTTAGCCTGAAACAAGTATGCTATATATACGAGCATACTTTTTTTATGCCCAATACTTCCGAAGTGGTGATCCGAGTTTGAAGATACATATAGTTGGAGGCGGAGCGATTGGTCTCCTGCATGCCGGTCTGCTGGCTCAGACGGGGCAAGAGGTTACGGTATGGACACGAACGGATAAGCAGGCTGAGCGGCTCCGGGAGGAAGGCATCAGACTGGAAACGCTGGATGGGGATGCCAGGGATATTCCGGTGAACAGTTATTCTCTTGCCAGCCTTCAGGCCTGTACAAAAGGACAAGCCGGAGACGGTGCCGAGCAATCCCCGGCCTGGATCCTATTGACGGTTAAGCAAAGCCATATCGACGAGCCGCTATTGAATCAGCTTCAGCTGCTAAGCAGCGGGAAAACGGCGATATTGTGCCTTCAGAACGGAATCGGTCACATGGACAAGCTGTCGGCGGCTCTTCCCCGTGCGCTTCTCTATGCGGGCGTAACGTCTGTTGGAGCAAGGCGGCTCGATGACGCTCGCCATGTTTGGCACACGGGGGACGGTCCTTTATGGTTTGGAGCGTATGCGGAGGACAAAAAGGACGATAATCTCCAAATTTTGTTGCTAAATATACTGAAATCGGCAGGATTCCATGCGGGTTTGTCGAATGAGATGAAGGACATGATTTACCAAAAGCTGCTTATTAATGCGGTTATTAATCCGCTTACGGCGATTTATGATACGACTAACGGAGAGCTGCCGCAGCATCCGTCAAGGCTGAAGCTGATGAGAGCCTTGTTCGAGGAAACCTCGGCGATTCTTACGGCAGACGGGATGAAGTCAAGCGATAACGGATGGCAGCTTGTGATGCGGGTATGCGAGGCTACGGCGGCTAACGTCTCGTCTATGCTGAGTGACGTGAGGGCAGGGCGGCAGACGGAAATCGACTGGATAAACGGCGGTGTTTCCGGGCTCGCAAGACGTTTGGGCATAGCCTCGCCGTTCAATGATGCCGTAACGACACTCGTGAAGCAGCTCCGTTAAGAAAAACGAGGGAAGGTGCGAATGACATGGGCTTTTTATGGGACAGCATAAAATATGTCTACGCCTATTTGGCAGTCATACCTGTCATTCCGTTTCTTCTGGTTTATTTCGGGTATGGCATGTTTTCGGACGATAGAAAAAAAGCGTTCCAGCTGGCGATGGATGTTACGACCGCGCTTCTGATCGGATGCGTGGCCGTATTGTTCGATTCCATCTTTAACAGTTCCTTCGGACTGTATGCTATAATTCTTTTTATGCTGCTCGGCGGAGGATTGCTGGGCAATATGCAGTTCCGCAAACGCGGGAACGTAAACGTGAAGCGGGTGTTCCGCGCCGTATGGCGACTGGGATTTTTTACGATGAGCATGGCGTACCTGCTGCTGATGTTTATCGCGATCGGACAAAAAATCTTTTCCGCGTAAGAAATCGAGGGCCTGTAACCAAGAGGTTTCGGGTCTTTTTTCTTTTGACGTGCGGCTTATCCTTTGTGTACAATCAAATTGTTGCTTGAATGGTTACAGTTTTATAAAACTATATGATTGATTTGGGAGGAACTGGCTGCGCTATGAATACGGAACATTATGACTTGCCAAGCGCCCAGCCTTTAACAGAGGCTTATATACATCGAACGGACGCAAATATCGAATCGCTGTACGGCTATCATGCCGGACGCGAGCAGGATTGGGCAGTGCGCCTGAAGAAGCTGGAGGAGCTTTCGGGCAGCCGGGCGAACCCGGCGGAATTAGCCGAGGTGCTTCGCCAATACAACAGCCCGTATACAACGCCGGAGGTGGACGCTTCCATCCGCGCTATCGCGGAAGGCGCGCCGGTTATCATTGGCGGGCAGCAAGCCGGCTTGTGGTCAGGAGCTCTGCTCGTGATACATAAGGCGGTCTCCATCGTCAGCGGGGCTAAATGGACTTCCGAGAAGCTGGGCCGCACGGTTGTGCCGGTTTTCTGGATTGCCGGCGAGGATCACGATTGGGATGAAGCAAATCATACGTTCGTGCTGAATGCGGAGCAAGAGCTGCGCAAGCTGATCGTGCAGCGTCCGGAAGGCCCGAGAACTTCCGTAAGCCGTACGGCTGTTGAAACGGACAGCTGGAACGCGATGCTCGAGGAGCTCGAGCAGACGCTCCCTCATTCGGACTTTAAGCCTGGACTGCTTGAGCAGCTAAGGCAAATTGCAGATCAATCCCGGTCGTTATCGGACATGTTTGCCGGAATTCTGTCCTTTTTGTTCGGCAAGGAAGGCCTCGTTCTTCTAGATGCTGATGATCCAAAGCTCCGTAAAATCGAAGCGCCGATGTTCCGCCGCATGATCGAGGAGAACGATGAGCTCGAATCAGCGTATAAATCCGCGGCGGAGAAAGTGAAATCGCTTGGTTACCAGCTTCAGGCGGATGTCGTGGAGGGCAGCGCGAACCTGTTTGTGTTTAACCCGGCGAACGGGGACGAGCGGACGCTGCTGCACAAGCGCGGCGGGCAGTTCCAGGACCGGAAGGCGACGGCTTTCTGGACGAAAGAGCAGCTGCTTCAACTGGCGGACGAACAGCCTTCCCAGCTTAGCAACAACGTGCTTACAAGGCCGATTATGCAGGATTATTTGTTCCCGGTGCTTGGTACCGTTTTGGGCCCGGGCGAAATCGCGTATTGGGCATTAACCGGCGAAGCTTTCCGTAAGCTGGGAATGGAAATGCCGATTATTGTGCCGAGAATGTCCTTTACCCTGGTAGAAGGTACCATTGCGAAGCATATGATGAAATACGAACTGTCCTTCGAGGATGTGGCGAAGCGTTTCGAAGCCCGTAAGCAAGCGTGGCTGTCCGAGCAGGACCAGCTTTCCATCGAAGAGCGGTTCCAAGACGTGAAGCAGTCGTTTGTCGCGATGTACGGACCGCTGCTTGAGCTTGCCGGTTCCATTCAGCCAGGTCTTCTGAAGCTGGGCGAGACGAACCGCCAGAAGATTGTCGAGCAGATTGAGTATTTGGAAGCCAAAACGAAGGATGCATTTAATAAGCAATACGACGCGTCGATACGTCAGCTCGACCGCATTGCGCTTTCGCTCTGGCCAAGCGGCAAACCGCAGGAGAGAGTGATCAACATGTCCGGCTATTGGAACCGTTACGGCTCCGCATGGCTGGAGAAGCTGCTTGAGCTTCCGTTCAGTCCGACAGGCGGACATCAGCTCGTCTATTTGTGAGGTGAGTAAACCTTTCTCGAGGCAATTCGAAGATGGGCGACCTCGTATAGAGGTAGGTTTAATCGCCAAATAGAACTTCGGTTTTCGATTGTCGTGAACCATGTAAGTTCTATTGTGGTAAGAATGTTGTAGGAGGCTATTAAAAAGCATGAGTACATTGGAAAACAGCATTATCCGCGATATCGCCCTTGCTCCGGAAGGGCATTTGAAAATTGACTGGGCAAGCGCTCATATGCCGGTCTTGAACCGGATCCGCGAGCAGTTCGAGCAGGATCTGCCCTTTAAAGGCCTGAAGGTAACCATTTCCCTCCATCTGGAAGCGAAAACGGCCTATCTCGCGAAGGTCGTCAAAGCAGGCGGCGCGGACGTAACGATTACGGGCAGCAACCCGCTGTCCACGCAGGACGATATTTGCGCGGCACTGGTGGAAGACGGCATTACGGTATTCGCCAAATACAACCCGGAGCCGGAAGAGTATAAGGAGCTGCTTATCAAATCGCTTGAGTCCAAGCCGGATCTCATTATCGATGACGGCGGCGACCTGGTTACGATTCTGCATACCGAACGCCCGGATCTCCGCGAGAATCTTCGCGGCGGCGCGGAGGAAACAACGACGGGAATTATCCGTCTGAAGGCGATGGAGAAGGAAGGCACGCTGAGCTTCCCGATGGTTGCCGTAAACGACGCTTATTGCAAATATTTGTTCGACAACCGCTACGGTACCGGCCAATCCGTCTTTGACGGCATTAACCGGACGACGAACCTGGTTGTGGCAGGCAAAACGGTAGTCGTGGTCGGCTACGGCTGGTGCGGTAAAGGCGTTGCCATGCGCGCCAAAGGACTAGGCGCGAACGTGGTCGTAACCGAAGTGGATGCGATCAAAGCGGTTGAGGCTTACATGGACGGCTTTACGGTTCTTCCGATGTCGGAAGCGGCAAAAGTTGGCGAATTGTTTATTACGGTAACGGGGAATAAAGATTGTATCCGCGCCGAACACTACGAAGTTATGAAAAATGGCGCGATTCTTTCGAACGCCGGCCACTTCGACGTGGAGTTCAACAAGCCGGAGCTTGCGGCCATGTCGACGGATATCCGTACCGTTCGCCGCAATATCGAAGAATACAAGCTGAAGGACGGCCGCAGCATCTATGTGCTGGCTGAAGGACGTCTCGTTAACCTGGCTGCAGGCGACGGGCATCCGGCGGAGATTATGGATACAACGTTTGCCCTCCAGGCACTTGGCCTTCGATACGTGAACGAGCAATATGCGAATATCGGCAAAAAAGTCGTAAACGTACCTTACGAGCTTGACGAGCAGGTAGCGCGCTTCAAGCTGGATTCGCTGAACATCAGCATCGATAAGCTTACGCCGGAGCAGGTTACTTATCTCGACAGCTGGAAAGAAGAATAAATGAATGCAAAAGGACGCGCCCTCTGGCGCGTTCTTTTTTTTGCGGTCATGGGACTTGCGGCAATCACCGTACAATGAAACAAGGGGGGATTGCGCAAATGAAAAGCTCCGTTGACACGATACGTCTCATGGATCGCTTCGGTGCACGCAACTATAGTCCGCTTCCTGTTGTAATCGAGAAGGCAGAAGGAGTGTGGGTGGAAGACCCGGAAGGCCGTCGTTACATGGATATGCTCAGCGCTTATTCCGCGCTGAACCATGGCCACCGGCATCCCGCAATCATTCGGGCGCTTAAAGAGCAGGCGGATAAGGTGACGTTGACTTCTAGAGCCTTCCATAGCGAGCAGCTTGGCCAGTTATCCAAGAAGCTGGCGGAATTTACGGGCAAGAGCAAAATTCTTGCGATGAACACGGGCGCCGAAGCGGTGGAAACGGCGCTAAAGGCTGCGCGGCGCTGGGCTTACCGGATTAAAGGAATCCCTTCCGGTCAAGCCGAGATCATCGTCTGCGAAGGTAATTTTCACGGCCGGACCATTACGATTACTTCGTTTTCCTCCGAGGCTCAATACCGCGCCGGCTTTGGGCCTTTTACGCCGGGATTTAAAATTATCCCTTACGGAGATGCCGAAGCGCTTGCCAATGCGATAACGCCAAATACGGCAGCTTTTCTTGTGGAACCGATTCAAGGCGAAGCCGGCGTTGTCGTGCCGCCCGACGGATATTTGAAGCAAGCCTTTGAATTATGCAGTCAGCACAATGTATTGTTTATGGCCGATGAGATACAGACGGGCTTTGGCCGGACGGGCAAGAGGTTTGCCTGCGACTGGGAAGGCGTCGTTCCGGATGTGTATATATTGGGGAAGGCGCTTGGCGGAGGCGTTCTGCCTATCTCGGCCGTTGCGGCCGGGGATGATGTGCTTGGGCTGTTCGAGCCGGGCTCGCACGGCTCAACCTTTGGCGGCAATCCGCTGGCATGTGCGGTAGCGTTAGCCGCGCTTGCGGTGATCGAGGACGAAAAGCTGGCTGAACGGTCGGAACAGCTTGGCCAGTATTTCAAACAATCCCTGGAATCGATACGGCACGAGGATATTATCGAGGTTAGGGGTAGAGGTTTATTTATCGGGATGCAGTTGTCTGTCCAAGCGAGGGCCTACTGCGAAGCTTTATTCCAGATTGGGCTGCTATGCAAGGAAACCCACGAGACGGCCATCCGCTTCGCTCCGCCGCTGGTTATAACGAAGGATGAGCTGGACTGGGCGCTGGAGCGGATTAAGGAAGTGTTTCAAATATGAATAAGCTGACTTTGCTATCCGTTCCCTTTGGCCTTGGCGCCGGAACCCCCGGCAGCGAGCGAGCACCCGGCCATATCTATCAGCTTGGCCTTTTTCAAATGCTGCAGCAGCATGGCTGCACGATTAATAAGCTAAAGGATGTTATTAACGCGGGAATGCCTTCTCCCGTTATTCAGGTCCCGATGAACCATTCCGATGAAGTTATCAGGACGGGAATGGCATTGGCTCGGGCAGTAAAGGAGGTTGTAGCTGCCGGACAATTTCCTTTCGTTCTTGGCGGGGATCATAGTCTGGCAATGGGAACGTTAGCAGGATTGACCTCGCATTACAAGAAGCTTGGCGTCATATGGATTGACGCGCATGCCGATATGAACACGGAATTAACCAGCCCTTCCGGCAACATGCACGGTATCCCGCTCGCCGTCGCCCAAGGAAGGGCACAGCTGTCTTTATCCCACTTATTGCCGGGAGCGGGTACAATCGCTCCCGGCAATATTGTCCTTATCGGAGCGCGGGATCTGGATCCTGCCGAGGAAGCGTTTATCCAGGCGGAGGGAATTTCTTGTTTCCGCATGGACGACATTAGACGGCTGGGCATTCATGCGGTAATTAGCGAAGCGCTTCGTATGGCGGGAGACGCGGCGGACGGCATCCATCTCAGCTTTGATATCGACAGCGTGGATCCTTCCGAAGCTCCGGGGACGGGTACTCCGGTACAGGGCGGTTTAACCGCGGACGAAGCGCGTGAGGCTATCCGCCTGTTAGGCATATCCAAACGCATGACCTCCGCCGAATTCGTCGAGGTGAATCCTCTGCTTGATCATAGGGATCAGACCTCCTTGCTGGCAATGGAGCTAATTGCGCTATTTTTAAGCAGCATGAAAAGTTAGGTTGTATTTCCTCCCTCGTGCAACCTTTCCAAATCCTGTTCGTCTAGGACGGTGAATCATGGAAAAGGGGGAGTAAAGATGCGAATAAAAAAATACGGGTATACGTTCTTGCTCATGATTACGGCGATTGCACTGTTTCTTGGAGGTTGTTCAACAGGAAGCAGCAACATGAACTCGGCGGCATCAACGGCGAACAGCGGGGCGGTTGTCAATAGCCAGTCCTCGGATGCCAAGGCGGAGGTCAATTCGGAGCTCGCGGCAGGCTCTGCCGAAGCGCCTGCCGCGGCGGTAGGCGGTGAAGCGGGCGGCGGGTCCATCGGAGAGATTGCCGCTGACGGCACGGAAGCGGGCTTGAATCAAAAACTGATCTACAAAGCGAATTTAACGATAGAAGCCGTTGATTTCGATAAGGCGGCAACGGCACTCCGCAACACCATTCACCAGTCAGGCGGTTATATTTTGCAATTCCAGGATGGGCAGTACAACGGCGAGAAGAGCTCCACCTATACCATTAAAGTGCCGGCGGCAGGCTTTATGGATTTTATTGACCGCCTTAACGGTATCGAGCATAAGAAATTTGAGAGGCAGATCAGCGGAACGGACGTGACGGAGGAGTATGTGGACCTGCAGTCGCGTCTGAAAGCGCAGCAGGTGGTGGAGGAGAGGCTGCTTGCTTTTATGGATAAAGCAACAAAAGCGGATGATCTGGTGAAGTTTTCGGAGCAGCTTGCAACGGTTCAGGAGAACATCGAGCGATTGAAGGGGCGAATCCGTTACCTGGATAACAACGTTTCTTATTCGACGGTTGAGCTCAGGCTTTATCAGCCAGACGCGAAGTCGGATACGCTGTCGGTGGAAGACGGTCTTGGCGATAAAATGTCCAAAGCCTTGCAAGACAGCGTAAACGCCATGATCACCGTCCTTCAGGGGCTGCTTGTTTTTGTTGCCGGTGCTCTGCCGATTCTATTGCTGCTTGTTATTATCGGGCTTCCGGTATACTGGCTGCGCGGCAAATTCCGCTCCAGACCGAAATATCAGACTCCGTCAAGAAACCCTATGGTCCCTCCGGTCAAAGAAGAGGATCAGGAAGAAGATTCGAATAAGCCAAACGGTTAATCATATGAATTATTTTTCAAAAATCCTGCTCATGGAGCAGGATTTTTATTTTAGGTGGCGAACTAGTCTATCTTAGTGGGGAAAAGTGGTGCGAAGTGGAGGATATGGGGGAAGGGGTGGGGCGCATCTCATGTTTATGGGTGAATATCAACATACCATTGATGAGAAGGGCCGCATTATTATTCCTTCTAAGTTCCGGGAGTCGCTAGGCGCCACCTTTATCGCAACCCGCGGATTAGACAACTGCTTGTTCGTTTACCCTATGAGCGAGTGGAGCGTGCTGGAGCAGAAGCTGAAGTCACTGCCTCTCATGAAGTCGGATGCCCGCGCGTTTACCCGGTTTTTCTTTTCCGGGGCAACGGAATGCGAGCTCGACAAACAGGGAAGGGTAAACATACCAGCCCACCTTCGCGAATACGCGAAATTGGATAAGGATTGTATGGTGCTTGGCGTATCTAGCCGCGTCGAGATCTGGAGCAAATCGACGTGGGAAGGCTATTACGAGCAGTCCGAGCAGGCGTTCAACGAAATCGCGGAGAAATTGGTCGATTTCGACTTCAACTTCTAGAGTAAACAACAAGAATGGGAGGATGTTAGCGTGTTTCAGCATATTACAGTGCTATTGGAAGAGGCGGTTGACGGACTGGCGATCAAGCCGGACGGCATATACGTCGACTGTACGCTTGGCGGCGCAGGTCATAGTGAAAAAATTGTGTCCCAGCTGAGCGGTGGAGGGCGTTTGATCGCATTTGACCAGGATGATGCTGCGCTGGATAACGCACGCGTAAGGCTTGCTCCCTATATGGATAGAGTAACGCTAGTCAAGAGCAATTTTCGTTATTTGGAAGAAATGCTTCTCACGTGTGATGTTCCAACGGTAGACGGTGTCCCTCAGGTCGACGGCATATTGTTCGATCTTGGCGTTTCCAGCCCACAACTGGATGAGGCGGAGCGCGGCTTCAGCTACAACCATGATGCTCCTCTCGATATGAGGATGGATCAGGGTGGAGCCTTGACGGCCTACGATATCGTAAACGGCTGGGAAGAACGGGAGATCTCTCGAATTCTGCATGTGTACGGCGAAGAGAAATTCGCCAGATCGATCGCACGCAAAATTGTACAGGCCCGCGAGAATGCGCCGATCGAAACAACCGGCGAGCTGGCTGAACTGGTCAAAACCGGCATTCCGGCTGCAGCAAGACGGACTGGCGGTCATCCGGCCAAGCGTTCCTTCCAGGCTCTCCGTATTGCCGTAAATGACGAGCTCGGCGCCGAGGAAGACGCATTGGAACAAGCGGTGAAATGCGTTGGCCCAGGCGGCAGGATATCCGTTATTACTTTCCATTCATTAGAGGATCGCATCTGCAAGCAATTATTTGCGAGTTATGTTGAAAAATGCACTTGTCCGCCGGATTTCCCGAAATGTGTATGCGGCGGCACAGGAAAGCTTCGGTTAGTGAACCGCAAGCCGATTGTTCCGACAGAGCAGGAATTGGAAGTTAACCCTCGCTCTCGCTCGGCCAAGCTGCGTGTCGCAGAAAAATTGTAGGTTAGAGGGGGTTCTTTCATTGGCTTATATCAACGGCAATTTGGCCATGCAGCCAAAGCGCAAGCCGGATCAGCGGACGGTCGTCCGCGAGACGAAACGGATGGTTGTGAAGCGCAAGTCGATTCCGGTTCAAGAGAAACTGCTGTACATGTTTACGGTCGTTTTTTGCGTAATCGTACTTGGAGTCATTGTAAATCAATACGCGAAAAACTATGATATGCGCGTCCAAATCAAGCAAATGAAAACGCAATACGCAACGATGAACATTGATATGAAAGAGTTGCAGAAGCAAGTAGAAATGCTTAACGATCCGGAGAGGATCCGCAAAATGGCAGAAACGCAAGGCATGGCGAGCACCGAACAGCCGGACATCATGGTAAATACACAATCCGCCAAGTCGGAATAGGTGACGCATATGGTGAAACGAATTAAACTTCGCACGTTGTTGTTTGGAGGGATAATAACCCTCCTTTTTGTTGTTCTAATCGGAAGAATCTATTGGGTGCAGGTAGTTAAAGGAGACTTTTGGTACGAAAAGGCCAAGACAAGATGGGCGGCCGAAGAGAAGCTCTTAGCGAAGAGGGGGACGATTACGGACAGGGACGGCAACATGCTCGCCATGGATTCCGTTGCTTACGATATCGCGGTAAACCCCGATATGATTCATAAGCTGAATATCGCCGACGAAGTAGCAGCGGGATTACATACATTGCTGGGTAAGCCGGAGGCCGATCTGCTCAAGATCGTTACGGCGCAAAAGGATAACGGCGACTACTATCAGCAGCGCGAGATTCACGAGGAAGGCTGGAAGATAGACAAGGAGCTTGCCGACAAGGTCGTTAAGTTCCGCCAGGAGCTTTACGATAAATACAAGACGAAGGACGTCGGCATTTACCTCTTTGAAGATCAGAAGAGATATTATCCGCGTCATTCCATGGCTTCGCAGCTCCTGGGGTACGTGACGAAGGAAGGCCAGGCGGCTTCGGGGATTGAGTCATTCTATAACGACAAGCTGAAAGGCGAAGACGGGGAGCTGAAGTACGAAAAGGACGGCAAACGCGTCCAGCTCGCGGAAGGCGAAGTCGAATACAAGCCGGCGAAGGATGGCCAGGACATTGCTCTTACGCTCGATATGGACATTCAGAATTACGTGGAGAAAGCGCTGGAGGATATCAATCAGAAATATCATCCGAAAAGCATTACCGCGATTGCCGCGGATCCGAATACGATGGATATTCTGGCAATGGCCAATTATCCGACATTTGATCCGAATACCTATTGGGACATGAGTTACGAGAATGCGTATAACCACTCGATCAAGTCTTTGTATGAGCCTGGTTCAACGTTCAAAATTGTAACGCTGGCTGCAGCCGTGCAGGAAGGGATCTTCAACCCTAACGCCACTTATAAGTCCGGTTATATCTCGGTACCGGGCGCTCCGGTAAAAGACATTAACAAAGTCGGTTGGGGGACCATTACCTATCTGGAAGGCTTGAAGCGCTCCAGTAACGTTGCGTTCGTTAAGCTCGGCTGGGAGCAGCTTGGCGGCGTAAAGCTTATGGATTATATCAACCGGTTCGGGTTCGGCCAAAAAACGGGCGTCGAGCTTGGCGGTGAAGCATCGGGTGCGATTAACGTGAACTTATCCATTCCTTCCGATATTGCCCGCGCTTCATTTGGTCAAGGCAAGGTGCAAGTTACGGCCATTCAACAGATTGCGGCAGTTGCCGCGGTTGCGAACGGCGGCAAGCTGATGGAGCCGCATATCGTGAAACAGATTTATGATCCTAACACGAAGACAACCGTAAAGACGCAGCCTAAGGTAGTCAGACAGGTTATTTCGCAGGAAGCCTCGAAGAAGGTGGGCGAATACCTGGAACAGGTCGTATCGGACCAAGAGATCGGTACCGGCCGCAATGCCTATATCGAAGGCTATCGGGTAGCAGGCAAGACGGGTACGGCGCAAAAGGTTATTAACGGAAAATATTCGCAAGACAAGTTCGTCGTATCTTTTATCGGATACGCGCCTGTCGAGAATCCGAAAATTGTCCTCTATATCGTCGTTGACGAGCCTAACGATCCGAAAGCCGGCGGCGGCGCCGTTGCGGCACCGGCCTTTAAGGACATTGTATACAAAAGCTTAAAGCATATGGGCGTTTCGCCGGATGTTAAAGTCACCGAGAACGGGAAGAAAGAAGTAACGGTATCCGTGCCTAAGCTCGATAGTCTGACCGTATCCCAAGCAAAAACGCAGCTGAAATCACGCGGCTTAAACGTTGAGGTAGTCGGCGGCGGAACAAAAGTCATCCAGCAGGTGCCTGCTTCGGGGGCTTCCGTTCATCCGGCCCAGAAGGTTTACTTGATTACGGAGCAACGGGATAAGCTGAAAATTCCGGATATGACGGGTATTTCATTGCGCGACGCACTCGAAATCGCATCCGTGCTGGACATCCGCGCAACGGTTAAAGGCGAAGGCTATGTCGTTTCGCAGAAACAGATCACGAAAAATGGCGAGCGTCTCATTGAACTTACGCTTTCTCCGCAGACGGACGCGGTGAACGGCGAGACCGCTTCTTCCGATTCGGAGGATGCCAAGGCAAATGCGGATGACGGGACGGATTCGGCCGAAGATCAGAAAGTCGATACGGCCAATACGCAATAATTCATCGATAGCTTGTTCTATCCCCCACTTGTCCCTCATAGGTTGGGAATGAGCGTCAGCGTACGCTCAGCCGAAGGATGAGGCGTAAGGGGGAACAAGGATGAAGGTATCAAATGTAACGTTGCGTCGCCGGCTGTTTATTGTGCTTTTAATCAGCGTGGCAGCTTTTGCCGGATTGATTTTCCGGCTTTCTTATGTTCAGCTGTGGCAGGGCGAGAAGCTGTCCGCCCAAGCGGAAGACAACTGGCGGCGCGAAATTCCTTATAAGGCGAAGCGTGGCGATATTCTGGATCGTAACGGGACCAAGCTGGCGTATGATATAAGCACGCCAACCGTGCTGGCTATCCCCGTGCAAATTCCGGACAAACAGGCAACGGCAGCCAAGCTTGCGCCTTATTTGGATATGACGGAGGAAGCATTGGTTAAGCTGCTCTCCAAGAAAACCAGCATTGTTGAGCTAAAGCCGGGCGGTAAACGAATGACTACCGACAAGGCGCAGCAGGTAAGAAATTTGCATCTTAACGGAGTTGTCGTTGCGGAGGACAATAACCGCTATTATCCTTTCGGAAGCCTCGCCGCGCACTTGCTGGGCTTTACGGGAGTAGATAAAGGGCTTACCGGCGTGGAAGCCAAATATAACGATATGCTTAAAGGGATTGACGGCAATGTCTCCTACTTATCCACGGCATCCGGCAAAACAATGCCGAATTCTTCGGATACGTACAAGGCGCCGCAGCAAGGCTTATCCCTGGAATTAACGATCGACCAGCAGATTCAGGCGGTTATGGAGCGGGAACTCGATCAGGCGATGACGGCGCTCCAGCCAGATGATATCATTGCAATCGCCATGAACCCGAATACGGGAGAAATTCTCGGCATGGCAAGCCGGCCAACCTATGAGCCTGCTAATTACAGGGAATATCCAAGCGAAACCTACAACCGGAATCTTCCGATCTGGATGACTTACGAGCCGGGTTCTACGTTTAAGATTATAACTCTTGCGGCTGCAATCGAAGAGAAGAAGGTAAACCTCAAGAACGAAACCTTCTTCGATCCCGGTGCCGTCGAGATCGGGGGAGCCAGGCTCCGCTGCTGGAAAAAAGGCGGCCATGGCAGCCAGACCTTCCTCGAGGTTGTGCAAAATTCCTGCAACCCGGGATTTGTAAACCTTGGTAATCGGCTTGGCAAAGAGAAGCTTTTCGATTATATTAAAAACTTCGGATTCGGTTCGAAAACGGGCATTGATATTCCTGGCGAAGCAAACGGTATCTTGTTCAAGCTGGATAAGGTGGGTCCTGTCGAGCTTGCTACTACCGCTTTCGGTCAAGGCGTATCGGTTACGCCGATTCAACAAATTGCCGCCGTATCGGCTGCAATTAACGGCGGTACCTTGTACAAACCTCACGTAACCAAGGCATGGATTAATCCGCAGACCGGCGAGACGGTGCAGCAGATTGAACCGGAGGCTGTCCGCAAGGTCATCTCGGAGGACACGTCGAAGCAGGTGCGCGAAGCGCTTGAAAGCGTCGTTGCCCTCGGAACAGGCGGCAATGCGTTTATCGATGGCTACAGGGTAGGCGGAAAAACTGGTACCGCGCAAAAAGTAATCAATGGACGTTATTCTCCGAATGAACATATCGTATCCTTTGTTGGCTTCGCTCCTGCCGATAAACCGGAGATCGTCATTTATGTGGCGGTAGATAATCCGCAAGGCATTCAATTCGGCGGTGTCGTGGCTGCCCCTATCGTGCGTAATATTATGGAGGACGCTCTTACGATTCTGCAGGTGCCGCCTCGCGACAAGCAGATCGACAAGAAGTATAAGCTTGGCGAGACGCCGATCGTTACGGTTCCTAACCTGGTAGGGAAATCAGTGTCGGACATATACGAGGATATGAACATGAACTTTAATTTGTCCTCGGCGGGTTCGGGCAATACGGTTATCCGCCAAGCTCCGGCAGTCGGCGCGAGGGTAGAGAAGGGTTCAACGATACGTATTTATTTAGGCGATGAGGATGATATATCGGATTCCCATTGACCAACCATAGTCAAGAAGGATGATATAATGCATCCTCCGTGACTAACCATAGTCAAGAAGGATGATATAATGCATTCTCCGTGACTAACCATAGTCAAGAAGGATGATATAATGCATCCTCCTTGACTATAATGAGAGATAACGACCAGCATACGGGAGGAAAACAACATGCGATTAAGCGAATTGGCAGAACTGCTTATTACGGCGAGGCTATCAGGAGCAGGCGATACGGAAATAGCGGGGATCGAGACGGATTCCCGCAAAGTAGGGCCGGGGCAGTTATTCATCTGTCTGCCGGGTCATACGGTTGACGGTCATGCTTACGCGCCTCAAGCGGCGGCCAAAGGCGCAGTCGCATTCGTCGTCGAACGTGAGCTGGAGCTGGATGCTCCTCAGCTGATCGTGAAGGACAGCCGGCTGGCTATGGCCGTATTGGCCGATCATTTCTATGGTCACCCCAGCAAGGCTCTTCATCTGATTGGGGTAACGGGGACGAATGGCAAGACGACTACAACTTATTTGATCGAACAGATTTTAAATGATAACGACAGAAGCTCCGGCGTAATCGGCACGGTAGAGATGCGGTACGCGGGAAAATCGTTTCCGATGTCGGGCACTACGCCGGAAGCGCTTCAGCTGCAGCAATATTTATCCGACATGCGCAAGGAAGGAACGGCCTATTGCGCGATAGAAGTGTCCTCGCATGCTCTGGAGCAGGGGCGCGTGAAGGGCTGCCGGTTCCGTACGGCGGTCTTTACGAATCTGACCCAGGATCATCTGGACTATCACGGAACGATGGAAAAGTATGCGGCGGCAAAAGGTCTGTTCTTCTCGCGCCTTGGCAATGAGTACGCGGCAAACGCCGGGGATCGCGCTTATGCGGTTCTTAATGTGGATGATCCCGTATCCGAGCAGTTCGCCAAGCTGACGGCAGCCGAAGTCATCACCTACGGCATCGACAACCATGCTGATGTTCGGGCTTCGGATATCCGGATTTCCGCGCGTGGCACTACGTTTCGGGTAAGCACATTCCGCGGCGAGACGGATATCGCGCTGCAGATGGTCGGCAAGTTTAACGTCTATAATGCGCTTGCGGCTATTTCGGCCGCTCTGATTGAAGGCGTTGCGCTTGAACGGATCAAGGCTAGTCTCGAAGCGGTTCCCGGCGTGCCGGGCCGTGTAGAATCCGTGCAGGCAGGACAGGAGTTCGCCGTTGTCGTGGACTACGCGCATACCCCAGACGGACTGGAGAATGTGCTTCGCGCGGTGAAGGAGCTGGCTCCTCCGCAGATTATTTGCGTATTCGGCTGCGGCGGCGACCGCGACAAGACGAAACGCCCGATTATGGGCTCGATTGCCGCCCGCTATGCGGATTACGTGCTCGTCACCTCCGATAACCCGAGAACGGAAGATCCGGACCTTATTCTAAAGGATATTGAAGCCGGTCTCCTGAAGGACGGAGTAACCTCCGACCGTTACGAACTGGAGGTTGACCGCCGCGCCGCGATTGAAAAAGCGGTTGAAATGGCAAGCCCGGGAGATGTAGTATTGATTGCGGGGAAAGGTCATGAAACGTATCAAATTATAGGAAGCGTTACGCATCCTTTTGACGACCGTTTGGTGGCAAAAGAAGCGATAAGGGGATTATTACATTGATCAATCGTACATTGGAGCAAGTCGCCGACATGTGCGGCGCAAGAGCCTATAAAGGCGAACCCGTCCGGATTGCCGGCGTCAGCACGGACACGCGCAGCATTCAGCCGGGTCAGCTGTTCGTTCCGCTTGTCGGAGAAAATTTTGACGGTCACAACTATGTCGCTCAAGCGCTTCAGCAGGGAGCCGCGGCCGCGTTGTGGGAGACGAAGCGCGAAGTGCCGCAGGAGCTGGAAGGCGCACCTCTATTATTTGTGAGGGATACGCTGAAGGCGCTCCAGCAGCTGGCAACTTCCTATCGGGAAGAGCTGTACGTCCGCGTTATCGGCATTACGGGCAGCAACGGCAAAACAACAACCAAAGACATGGTTGCGGCCGTTCTTGGAACATCTTATAAAGTTCACAAGACGGCAGGCAATCTGAATAATCATATCGGCCTGCCATTAACCGTTCTCCAGCTTGACGAGGAAACGGATGCGGCAGTCCTTGAGATGGGCATGAGCGGCTTTGGCGAGATCGAGCTGCTTACGAATATTGCCCGTCCCGATGTAGCGGTTATTACGAATATCGGAGATGCCCATCTGCTTCAGCTTGGCTCCCGCGAAGGGATCGCGAAGGCAAAGCTGGAGATTGCGCAGGGGCTTCATTCCGGCGGCATTCTTCTTTATAACGGCGATGAGCCGCTGCTGGCGGCGGAGCTTGCGACAATGAGCCTGCCGGAAGGCACGCAGCTTCAGACCTTTGGCCTTGGAGAAGCGAACGACTGGTCGGCGGCCGATATCGGGGTTGGGGCCGTGTCCTCGACTTTTGCCGTTAAGCGCAAAGGGCAGGATACCGCATCCGCGCCGTACACCATACCGGTTCCCGGCCAGCATAACGTCAGCAACGCGCTTGCGGCCATCGCGATTGGACGCCGGTTCGGCATTTCGGAGGAAAATATCCGGGGTGGCCTGATTGGCCTTGAGCTGACGGGCATGAGAATTCAGCCGGTGAAGGCGCATAACGGCGCTATGATTCTTAATGACGCTTATAACGCCAATCCGACCGCCGTGCGCGCAGCGATTGACCTGGTCGGGCAATTGACCGGATTCCGGCGCAAATGGATCGTTCTTGGCGATATGCGGGAGCTTGGTCCGGAGGAAGAGTCTCTCCATTTCGAGACGGGAGCTTATATTACGCCGGACAAGGCAGATGCCGTCGTTACGTTCGGATCATTGTCGGAGCATACGTCGGCAGGGGCTTTGTCGCAGTTCCCGGCGGAAGCTA
Organism: Paenibacillus glycanilyticus; assembly: GCF_051200795.1. Lineage (NCBI taxonomy): Bacteria > Bacillati > Bacillota > Bacilli > Caryophanales > Paenibacillaceae > Paenibacillus > Paenibacillus glycanilyticus. Next base: position 4,179,461 of record NZ_CP195155.1, on the reverse strand, counting down.
AAGGAACGGCGATTGTACATTTTGATGATAAAGGGAAGCTTGGAGAATGGTTGAGAGAGCAAGTACAGCCTCAGGATCTCGTTCTGGTCAAAGGCTCGCGCGGCGTGCGCATGGAACAGATTGTCCAAACTTTGGAAGCGAGGTGAGATAGATAATGGACACGATGGTCATCTTATTTTCATTAGGTGCATCATTCTTAATAGCGGTTCTGCTTGGACCATTGTTCATTCCGCTTCTCCGGCGCATGAAGTTTGGACAGCAAATCCGGACCGACGGTCCGCAAAGCCACTTGAAGAAAAGCGGCACCCCAACAATGGGCGGCATTATCATTATGCTTGCGCTGCTAATCGCCTTTTTGAAATTTTCGGATAAGACCCCTGATTTCTGGGTGCTTTTTACGGCTTCACTAGGTTTTGGACTTGTTGGATTTCTTGATGATTATATTAAAATCGTATTTAAACGCTCGCTTGGATTGACGGCGCGCCAGAAGCTGTTCGGCCAGCTGTTGTTCTCCATCATCGTATGCGCGGAGCTGTACAATATGAATCACAGCACGATGATCACGGTACCGGGTACTTCCTGGGGCTTTGACCTTGGCTGGTTCTATTATCCGTTTGTCGTGATTATCCTGTTCGGATCGAGCAACGCGGTAAACTTCACGGACGGCCTGGACGGCCTTTTGTCGGGGACGAGCGCCATTGCCTTTGGCGCCTTTACCATTCTCGCGCTTCAAGTATCCGAGCATGAATCGGCTATTTTTTCCGCGGCAATGGTTGGGGCGGTGCTTGGCTTCCTGATCTTTAACGCCCATCCGGCAAAGGTATTTATGGGAGACACGGGCTCGCTTGGTATTGGGGGCGGCATTGCGGCCGTCGCGATTCTGACCAAGATGGAGCTTATGCTCGTTATCGTAGGCGGCGTATTCGTGCTGGAAATGCTTTCGGTCATTCTGCAGGTTGGATCGTTTAAGCTCCGCGGCAAGCGGATTTTCAAGATGAGCCCGATTCACCATCACTTCGAATTAAGCGGCTGGTCCGAATGGCGGGTCGTTACGACCTTCTGGTCGGTCGGTTTGCTGCTGGCGGTAATCGGACTTCTTCTTGCCCTATAAGGTATAATGATAATGGTTTGGCTGATCTCTTGCCGGCTTTCCAGGAAGCCTGGCGAGAGTGCCTGACTATACATAACGAAGACTACTAAGCGGCTAGCTCCGCTTCTTATACAAAGGAGTTGTACTTATGAACCATCCGGCGACTTATCGGGATCGCCGCGTCGTTGTACTAGGTCTTGCCAGAAGCGGCGTGAGCGTAGCAAAAGTATTCCATGCTCTTGGAGCGGAAGTGATTGTGAACGACAAAAAAGAACGCGAACTATGCCCCGAAGCGGATGAATTAACTGCTTTGGGCATTTCTGTGCTATGCGGTTATCATCCGGACGATCTTGTGACAAGCGAAACGGCGCTGCTGGTGAAAAATCCGGGAATCCCGTATACGGCAAGTCCTGTCCAACAGGCAGAAGCTCATGGCGTGGAAATTGTGACGGAGGTCGAGGTCGCTTATTGGCTGTCGGAGGCTCCGATTATCGGAATTACCGGTTCGAACGGCAAAACCACAACAACGACCTGGATCGGCGAGCTGCTTGGCGGCGCGGGCTTTAATCCCATCGTGGCGGGCAATATCGGCATACCGCTCTGCGAAGCCGCAGCCGAAGCGACGAAAGACAACTGGATCGTGGCAGAGCTCAGCAGCTTCCAATTGAAAGGGACATCGGCATTCCGTCCGCGCATTGCTCTCTTGCTCAACATTGCCGAGACTCATCTGGACTATCATGGCGGGATGGAAGATTACGTCGCATCGAAGGCGAAGCTGTTCGATAATCAGACGGCGGACGATGTTGCCGTTCTGAACTGGGACGATGCGACCTGCAGGGCGATTGCTGACCATCTGGCCGCAAAGCTGATGCCGTTCTCGCTGTATGTGCGGCTTGACCAAGGGATCTGCATTGAACCGCCGTTTGAACGCGGCAAAGATTCGGATAAAGAGCATATGATCGTATGGCGTAAAGAAGACGGGACGGAGCAGGCTATTCTGCCGGTATCCGCGCTTGGGCTGCCGGGCCGCCATAACGCCGGAAACGCGCTTGCGGCGATTGCTGCCTGCCTTGCAGCGGGGGTCGCTCCCGAAGCAATGCTGCCGGCTCTGCAAGGCTTTAGAGGCGTTGAGCACCGGCTCGAGTACGCGGGAGAAATCAACGGCGTCCATTATTATAATGATTCCAAGGCTACAAATCCCATGGCGACCACGATGTCAGTCGGCTCTTTGAGCGCGCCTATCATTCTTATCGCAGGCGGACTTGACCGCGGCTCCGATTACATGGAGCTTCTTCCGGTATTCCGTGACCGGCTGAAGGGGCTGGTAACGTTGGGTCAAACAAGAGAGAAGCTGGCGAAGGTGGCGGAGCTTGCAGGTTTAACGAATGTGCGATTGGTCGAACCTGAGGAGGACGCCGAGTCTACTTTGCGCAGGGCCGTACGGGAGGCTGCCGGACTAGCGGAGCCTGGAGATATCGTTTTGTTGTCGCCGGCCTGCGCGAGTTGGGATATGTTTGCATCCTTTGAGGAACGAGGACGCATTTTTAAAGAATCGGCGCATACCTTGTAAGTAGGGGGCTTGTCCCTACTTACGCTAAACAAGAGGTGTGTTTGCTATGGCCAAAGCCAGGTCCGCCCCGGACGTTTGGATGATCGTATCGATTGCGCTTATCCTGACGATTGGATTAGTAATGGTATACAGCGCGAGCGCGGTGCTCGCTTTCCATGAATTCGGCGATAAATTCTATTACGTGAAGCGCCAGCTTATATTTGCCGTCCTTGGCGTTGGTGCGTTAATATTTACGATGAACGCGAATTATCTCATATGGAAAAACTGGGCGAAGGCGGCGCTGCTGATTTGCTTCGTCCTGCTGATTATCGTGCTTATTCCCGGAATCGGCGTTGTCCGCGGCGGTGCCCGAAGCTGGCTTGGCATCAGCTCTTTTGGCATACAGCCTTCGGAGTTTATGAAGCTTGCGATGATTCTGTTTCTGGCCAAATGGCTGTCGGACAAGCAGCAGACCATTACTCATTTCACGAAAGGCTTGCTGCCGCCTCTTGGCTTGGTTGGACTAGCCTTCGGCCTTATTATGCTGCAGCCGGATCTGGGGTCCGGCGCGGTTATGGTTGGTGCCGCGTTGATTCTTATTTTCGCGGCGGGCGCGAGGATCAGCCATCTGGCGTTGCTTGGTTCAAGCGGTCTGCTTGGACTTATAGCGCTGGTTATTGCCGAACCTTATAGGATGAAGAGGATTACGGGCTTCCTTGATCCTTGGGCGGACCCGCTGGGTACAGGCTATCAAATCATTCAATCCCTATACGCGATAGGACCGGGCGGTCTGGTAGGGCTTGGGCTAGGCATGAGCCGTCAGAAGTTCAGCTATTTGCCGGAGCCGCAGACGGATTTCATATTTTCCATTATTTCCGAGGAACTTGGCTTTATAGGCGGATCCGCGCTTATTCTTCTGTTTATGGTCTTAGTCTGGAGGGGAGTCCGGACTGCGATATCGGCTCCAGACACATTCGGCAGTCTGCTTGCGGTAGGGATTACCGGGATCATAGGCGTTCAGGTATTAATCAATATCGGTGTCGTTATCGGCGCAATGCCGGTAACCGGGATAACGCTGCCGCTGATCAGTTACGGCGGTTCATCACTGACACTGCTGCTTACCGCTCTTGGCATTTTGCTCAATATATCCCGGTATTCCAGATAACGAGGGAAAACATATTGGCGTAAATGGCCGGCATGGCGCCGCCTTTCGAGGCGGCCTCCTGACGTCCATTTTTGTGTTTACGGGTGAGCATGGGCGATTGTCACATTCGAGATGGAGAGGGCATAAGATACTCTATAAATCGTGACCGTCGCCCTGCTCGGGCCGTTAGTCACACGCTGCGGCGGGCAGCTCCAGCTGCCGGCAGCCGCAAGCGGAGCCCTGATTCTCTCAACTAGAAGCTATAAGGAGGTTCGACAACATGGAAACATTTATTGCGGAATTGGAACAAGCAGGTCTCGGTCAGATCCTGTACAATGAGCCGCTTGCAAAACATACCACTTGGAAAATCGGCGGACCCGCTGACGTTCTGTTTATCCCACACGGCAAAGATCAGCTCGTGTCGGCCATCCGCCTGCTTCATAAGCATGGCGTACCGTGGACGAATCTCGGCCGCGGCTCCAATATGCTGGTGAGCGATAAAGGAATTCGCGGCGTTGTGATCAAGACGCGCGACGGGCTGGATTATGTGCGCTTTGAAGGAACGCTCGTACATGCGGGCGCATCGTTCTCGTTCGTAAAATTATCAAGAATGTCAGGCAGGGAAGGACTTACCGGGCTGGAATTCGCGGGGGGAATTCCGGGTACGGTAGGCGGAGCTGTCTATATGAACGCAGGCGCGCATGGTTCCGATGTGTCACGTATTTTTAGATCAGCTGAGATTGTGCTGGAGACAGGTGAATTGGTACGATTCGACCGAGAGGCGATGCAATTCTCTTACCGCCACTCTATCCTTCATGAATTGAAGGGCGTTGTCGTAGAAGCTACGTTCGAGCTTGCAGAAGGAGACCGCAATGAAATTTCGGCAACACTCTCTGCTTATCAGGAACGGCGGTTACGCACGCAGCCGCTGCAGCTCGCATGCGCAGGCAGCGTGTTCCGCAATCCGCCGAGTGATTTTGCCGCTAGACTCATTCAGGAGGCGGGCTTAAAGGGCGTTCGATTCGGGGGAGCGGAAGTTTCGGAGCTTCACGCCAATTTCATAGTAAACAGAGGGCAAGCGACAGCTGAAGATGTTCTCACCCTCATGACTCACATTCAAGGTACGATAGCAGACCGCTACGGCGTTCAGCTGGTACCGGAAGTATTGGTGGTGGGTGAGCGGTAATTCGGAGGTGATACATTGGACAAATTGGTGATTGAAGGCGGGAAACCTCTCTCAGGATCCATTGTTATCCAAGGAGCGAAAAATGCCGCTTTGCCAATATTGGCAGCCTGTATGCTAGCGGAAGGCACATCAACCATTGAACATGTGCCTAGGCTGCTTGATATCGACGTAATGCTTAACATTTTGCGCGAACTAGGATGCCGCGCTGAGCATGTGGGGGATACAGTCGTTCTGAACACAGAAACTGCACACACCTCGCATGTGCCGGAATCGTTAATGGGACAGATGCGCTCGTCTATCTTTTTGATGGGGCCGTTATTAGCTAGATTTGGTGAAACGCAGGTGTATCAGCCTGGCGGCTGCGCAATCGGCGAGAGAAAGATCGATCTACATTTGGAAGGACTTCAAGCTCTTGGCGCAGAAATTGAGGAGATCGGCAACCGGATCATCTGCCGTGCGGATAAACTGCACGGGGCGGATATCCATCTGGCCTTCCCAAGCGTCGGGGCAACGGAGAACATTATGATGGCAGCCGTGCTTGCCGAAGGTCGGACAACGATCAGCAATGCGGCACGGGAGCCGGAGATTCAGGATTTGCAGAAGTTTCTGAACGCAATGGGCGCGAAAATCATGGGTGCCGGAACGGACACGATTACGATCGAAGGGGTACAGTCGCTAACGCCTTGCACGTATACCGTCATTCCGGACCGAATTGTTGCCGGCACCATTATGGTAGCCGCAGCCGCAACCCGTGGGCAGGTCACTTTGTTAAACACGAATCCGGCGCATTTATCCTCGCTTATTCACGTGCTTCGCCGGGCAGGTGTTCAAATCTTGGTTGACGGTGATATAATCAAGGTGGGCTGCCCAGGGCGGCCGAGAGCAGTGGAAAGAGTCGTGACGGCTCCGTATCCTGCCTTCCCGACCGATCTTCAGTCGCAGGTGATGGTGCTGCTTGCGCTTGCGGACGGAGTCAGCATTTTGAAGGAAACGATCTTCGAGGGACGTCTGAAGCATGTGGATGAATTATCCCGCATGGGCGCCGATATCCGCGTGGATTTGAACTCGGCGTTTATTCGCGGCGTACCGCGTCTGTACGGTGCAACGGTGGAAGCAACCGACCTGAGAGCGGGCGCGGCGCTTGTCATTGCCGGCTTAGCCGCGCAAGGCAAGACGATTGTCGAGCAAATCCATCATATCGACCGCGGTTATGATTGCATTGAAACGATGTTAAGCAGACTCGGCGCGCGCATTTCGCGTTACTCTCCCGTGCCGAAGAATTAACCGGGGATGACTCAAATCGCAGCTGGATAGAAACGACCGGCCCTGCCACTAAGGAGGACCGGATGTTTTTTTAGAAGGAAGGGACAAGTTATGAGCGAGCTAGTGCCTGTATTAAAAGAGCCGGAGCGAAAAAGAAAGGGCAGCCGCAAACTGCTGGCCGTTCTTTTTTTATTGTTTGTTATTCTCTTATCTGTATTATTTTTCAACTCATCAATCAGCAAGATTACGACGATAACAATAGAAGGCGCGCAATATACTTCCAAAAGCGATATTCAAGCAGCAGCAGGCATTACGGCGGGAGACGCTTATTTCGGCGTATCGGAATCCAGTTCGGAGAAGCGTATCGTCAAAGCATTAAAGCCGATAGAGGAGGCGAGCGTCTCCAAGTCCTTCCCCGGCAATGTCATAATTACAGTGAAAGAATTTCCAGTTGTCGCGTTTGAATTGTCTGCAAGCGGCGAAATGACCGCTATTATGTCGAACGGAACCAACGTTTCGGCATTAAGCGACGAATTTCTGATGGACAAGCCCGTTCTCTCCGGTTGGAAGCCGGATGATCCGAACAGGGCGGAATTGACGAAGCAGCTGGGGAAAATCTCGGAAAAGCAGCTCTCAGACTTGTCGGAGATTATTCCCGATCCTTCTAAGGCTTATCCGGATCGGATTAAGATCTACACCAGGACCAAGTTTGAAGTCGTCACGGCGGTTTCCTTGCTGCCGGAGAAAATCGAAGCGCTAAATGCGGTTATCGAAACGCAGGAGCCGGGAAAGATTACGATGCTGCTCGCGGACACTTATGTTCCGTTTAATAGTAATGCTTCAGAAAATATGGAATCTGATCAAAAAGAGACTACTCAATAGGTAGAAAGAATGGTAGAATTTTATACACAGATTTAATGTATTTTCATAGGACTATCAAGCGTTCATAAGGATTCATAACATAAGAGCTCACAGCGTAACATTAGGGAAATGAAAATTTTGTTGAAAAAAGAGGGAATATATCAAAGGCGTTGAATATGTAGAAGGACGAATGTTTAGAACCCTATCTTGTGTGTATTTTATCAGTTAAAACGGGAGGTGCCGCGGGTTGAGCAGTAACGACATCATCGTCAGTTTGGACATCGGTACATCCAAAGTTCGTGCTATTATTGGTGAAGTGAACAACGGAGCCATTAATATTATTGGAGTTGGATCTGCCGACTCGGAGGGTATTCGCAAGGGAGCTATTGTAGATATTGACCAAACCGTGCAGTCGATTCGCAGTGCTATCGAGCATGCGGAAAGAATGGTTGGCATTCAAATATCAGACGTCTATGTTGGGATTCAAGGGAATCACATAGCACTTCAGACGAATCGTGGCGTTGTTGCAGTATCCAATGAGGACCGTGAAATAGGAGAGGAAGATATCGAACGCGTGATTCAAGCGGCCAAGGTGGTCGCGCTTCCTCCTGAAAGAGAAATTATTAATCTTGTACCGAAGCAATTTTTGGTTGACGGCTTGGAAGGAATATCCGACCCTCGTGGTATGATCGGCGTTCGGCTAGAGGTTGAAGCGACCATTGTAACAGGTGCAAAAACGGCTATACATAACTTGATGCGCTGCGTAGAAAAGGCCGGACTTCGGATTTCTGGTGTAATCCTGATGTCGCTTGCTTCTGGTGTCATGTCGCTAACAAAAGACGAGAAAACGATCGGAACCGTACTGACGGATATCGGCGCGGGTTCTACGACCATTACAATCTATGAGCAAGGCAGCCTTGCCGCCATCTCGACGCTGCCAATCGGCGGCGAATACGTCACGAACGATATCGCTTACGGACTTCGTACGCAGTCGGATCAAGCGGAGAAGATCAAGCTCAAGTACGGCTGTGCTTTTGTCAACGATGCGGCAGACGATGTAAGGTTTAAAGTGACTCGCATGGGAAGCAATATGGAAAAAGAGTTTTCCCAGGTTGATCTGGCCAGCATTATCGAGCCGCGCATGCAGGAGATTTTCCATCTTGTGCGTCAAGAAGTACGCAGGCTAGGTTACGGGGATAAAGTGAACGGATACGTACTGACTGGAGGTTCTGTTACGATGCCGGGTACACTGGCACTTGCGCAAGCGGAGCTGGAGTCATCTGTTCGTATCGCATCGCCGGATTATATCGGTGTGCGCGACCCTGCATACAGCAGCGGGGTAGGAATGATCCAATACGTGTCGAAATATATGGGAGTACGAGGAGCAGCAGCAAGTACAGGGAAGAAAACGGCAAGCCGCAAGTCGGGTACCACCGCTTCATCCAAACCCGGTATGTTCGAACGGTTGAAAAATATGTTTAGCGAATTTATTTGATCGGGGGAAAATGAAAGATGTTGGAATTCGATTTGGATCTGGAGCAACTCGCTCAAATAAAAGTTATTGGTGTTGGCGGCGGCGGCAGCAACGCGGTTAACCGAATGATCGAAAACGGCGTTAAAGGCGTCGATTTCATAACCGTTAATACGGATGCGCAAGCTTTGCATCTGGCAAAGTCCGAGCATAAGCTGCAAATCGGCGATAAGCTGACTCGCGGTCTTGGCGCCGGCGCAAATCCGGAAGTGGGCAAGAAAGCGGCTGAAGAGTCGAGAGAGCTTGTAATGCAGCAATTGAAAGGCTCGGATATGGTATTCGTTACTGCCGGCATGGGCGGCGGTACGGGTACCGGCGCAGCTCCTGTTATCGCCGAGATTGCCCGCGAATGCGGCGCGCTGACAGTCGGCGTAGTAACGCGTCCGTTTACCTTCGAAGGCCGTAAACGTGCCGCGCAAGCGGAGCTTGGCATCGAAGCGTTGAAGGAAAAGGTAGATACGCTGATCGTTATCCCGAATGACCGTTTGCTTGAGATTGTGGACAAGAAGACCCCAATGCTGGAAGCGTTCCGCGAAGCGGACAACGTGCTTCGCCAAGCGGTGCAAGGTATCTCGGACTTGATCCAGGTGCCTGGTCTGATCAACCTTGACTTTGCGGACGTAAAGACGATTATGACGGAGCGCGGCTCGGCGCTGATGGGTATCGGTATCGCTACAGGCGAGAACCGCGCTGCGGAAGCGGCGAAAAAAGCGATCATGAGCCCGCTGCTCGAGACGTCCATCGATGGCGCTCGCGGCGTTATCATGAACATCACAGGCGGCAGCAACCTGTCCCTGTATGAAGTCAACGAAGCAGCGGAGATCGTTATCTCGGCTTCCGATCCGGAAGTTAATATGATCTTTGGTGCGATTATCGACGAAGACCTGAAAGACGAAATCAAGGTTACGGTTATTGCAACCGGCTTCGAAACCAGGCCTTCAGCGGCATCCCGCCGAGTAGCGCAGCCGCAAGCCGAGCCGGAAGCGCGCCAGGCGACGCAATCCGCGTCTTCTCCGCAGCAGCAGCAAGCTGCCCCGGTGAAGCCGTTTGGCGCATCGACCTCGAGCGACCAGCTCGAAATCCCTGCGTTCCTGCGCAACCGTCGCAACGACCGCTAGTCCTTTAACGCCTGACCGGCTTGCCGGTCAGGCGTTTTTGTTTTTTTTGACAAGTAGGTGGTTTCGTTACCACGCCTAGAGCTTATTTTTGTTAGGAACGTATCAACGAATTCGCCGCTTACCTCTACCGTGCTTCGATAGTTTTTGATTTGCTAGCATTCGAAGCAACATGGCCTCATGCGCTTTTCCTCATCCGCCTTAACATGTCCATGCGCCTCTTACGCAGCTTGTCTTTCATGTCGTCGTAAGAGAAACGCGAGGACATGCCATCCGTCTCTTCTTTTATTTTCGCAGCCGCGTCTCTTAAGATAATCGTCATATCAACTATTAAAAACCTCCTCATACGACAAATCCGGTCACGCTCCCCGTCAAATGGAAATAAAAAAAGCTACGTCCCGGGAGCGAAATCGATCCTGAAGACGCGGCGTGTGCTTAACAGCCATAGGAATTATATGGATATAAATTATCATATTCCCGATACCGCAACAATTCATTAGCCCTATAAACTCGCAATGGTGCCTCGACAAAAAAAGCTATGTCATGCCGTCATGTTTAGACAGACTTTGAAATAGGATTTTTATATACTAGGTTCAATCGTTCTCTCCAGAGGGGAGGGCAAACGTTCTGTCGTTCGAACCCGCTGGAAGGTGAAGCTGTGACTGTTTATGTCGATGTCATGTTTGTGCGGGAGCTGCTTGTTGACGGCAGCATTCTGCTGACGACCGCTTGGGTGCGTCATATCCGGGCACGTCCTTGGCGGGTGCTGACGGCAGCCAGCATTGGTGCTTGCTACGTTGTTCTTATGTTGTTTCCGCCCTTATCGATTCTTTTTACGTTAGCGGTAAAAATACTGATTTCTCTCCTCATGCTATGGGTTGCGTTCGGCTTCTTTTCCATCCAGAACTTCTTCCGGAACATCGCAGCTTTCTACACCGTGAATTTTGTTGCGGCCGGGGCGATAATCGGTATTCATTACTTGCTGATGCAGGGTTCAGGCGAAGTATGGCGTACGATCACCTTTATAAATGGCGGTATGCAGGTCGAGCTGAAGATGGGATTTATTTATGTGCTCGCTGCGTTTAGTATCGGCATTTACATATACCGCTCGGTTTATGTTCAGCGGCGCGAGAGGGAGCTGGTGAGGACCCATTTGGCCGAAGTGAAGATTCAAATCGGCGACCGGGAGCATACGTGCACCGGATTGATCGACACGGGCAACCAGCTGTACGATCCGCTGACACGGACGCCCGTTATGGTTGTTGAAGCAAACGTATGGCAAGATGACCTGCCGGAAGCATGGCTGAAAAGCATTCGTGAATCGCAGGTGGATCGGCTTGTTGCCGGCCTTGGAGAGGAATCTTTTGCCTGGCAGGATCGGCTGCGACTTGTACCCTACAGAGGAATCAATCGCGGATCGCAATTTATGCTGGCGCTAAAGCCGGATTTTGTTCAGATTGAGCGGGAAGGGCAAGTGTTCGTCTCTCGGAAGGTACTTGTCGGCATTGACGGCGGCAAGCTTTCGGCGGACAGCACTTACCAAGCGATTATCCATCCGTCACTCGTTCAGAGCAACCAATGATTGGATTAAGAAGACGAACGTTTACATCATTTTGGGGAGGGATGGGCCGGATGCTCGTCAAATGGAAATTAGTCCTGCAGTTATATTATTATCGTGTTTTGTTTTTATTCGGATTAAAAAGCGAAGAAATCTATTATATCGGCGGCAGCGAGGCGCTACCTCCGCCCCTTACCCGCGAAGAAGAAGAATACTTGCTCGATAAGCTTCCATCCGGCGATACGGCGATCCGCGCGATGCTGATTGAGCGCAACCTGCGTCTTGTTGTTTACATTGCGCGCAAGTTCGAAAACACCGGCATTCATATCGAAGACCTGGTGTCCATAGGGGCGATCGGTCTCATCAAAGCCGTAAATACGTTTGATCCGGAGAAAAAAATCAAGCTCGCTACCTACGCATCCCGTTGTATCGAGAATGAAATTCTGATGTATTTGCGCCGCAACAGCAAGACGCGGACAGAAGTGTCTTTTGACGAGCCTCTTAATATCGACTGGGATGGCAACGAGCTGCTGCTGTCCGACGTCCTTGGCACGGAGAACGATACGATTTACCGGAATATCGAGGAGCAGGTTGACCGCAAATTGCTTCATAAAGCGCTTGATAAGCTCTCAGAGCGGGAGCGGATTATTATGGAGCTGCGCTTCGGGCTTGCCGACGGCGAGGAAAAAACCCAGAAGGACGTAGCCGACCTTCTCGGGATTTCACAGTCCTATATTTCGCGCCTGGAAAAGCGGATTATTAAACGGCTTCGCAAGGAATTTAACAAAATGGTGTAATGGTATACCCATTTTCGCGGCAACAGATACCCCTTTTTCGGAAGAATAAAATAGGGGTCCAGGGAGATAATGTACATTAATGTTTCTCCTTGGGAGGTAATCACGTTGACCCGAAATAAAGTCGAGATCTGTGGAGTGGATACCGCGAAACTGCCTGTCCTGACCAATGCCGAAATGCGGGAGTTGTTTACCGCACTACAAACCCAGAACGAATGGGCAGCCAGAGAGAAATTAGTTAACGGCAATTTAAGGCTGGTTCTAAGTGTGATTCAACGGTTTAATAACAGGGGAGAATTTGTGGACGACTTATTCCAGGTCGGCTGCATTGGACTTATGAAGGCGATCGATAATTTCGACCTTAGCCAAAACGTCAAGTTTTCCACCTATGCCGTGCCGATGATTATCGGTGAAATTCGCCGTTACTTGCGTGACAATAATCCGATCCGCGTATCGCGGAGCCTAAGGGATATTGCCTATAAAGCGCTGCAGGTTCGAGACAGCCTGACGAATCAAAATTCGCGTGAACCAACGATTTTTGAAATTTCCGAAGCGCTGAACGTTCCGAAAGAAGATGTCGTATTCGCTCTTGACGCGATCCAGGATCCCGTCTCCTTGTTTGAGCCGATCTATCACGATGGCGGAGACCCGATCTATGTGATGGACCAGATCAGCGACGACAAGAACAAGGATGTATCGTGGATCGAGGAAATTGCGCTTCGCGAAGCGATGCATAAGCTGAATGACCGCGAAAAAATGATTTTATCCATGCGTTTCTTTGAAGGAAAGACGCAAATGGAAGTTGCCGACGAAATCGGCATTTCACAGGCACAGGTATCCAGGCTCGAGAAATCGGCCATCCAACAAATGCAAAAGCATGTAAAAACTTGAGCGGCGCCGCAAGGCGCCGTTTTTATGTGCGCAAAAAAGACAAGCCTAACTTGTTTTTTTGCGGGAATAGGACATTTTGGGCGTTTTGCACATATAGATAAGTGAGGATGTTTATCCCTATGAATGACAAGCGTAAACGACTGCACCGACGTTCTTATATTTAAGAAAAGTGGTGATAAGCATATGAAGATATCCGATTTCCAGACCAAGGATGTCATTAATATCGTGGACGGCAAAAAGCTTGGACAGATCAGCGATCTGGAGCTGGATCTCCGACAAGGGCGCATCGATGCGATTGTTATTCCCCAATTCACAAGATTCCTGGGCGTATTCGGCAACGGAGGGACGGAGGTTGTTATCCCTTGGCGCAATATCGTGAAGATTGGGGCGGACGTTGTGCTCGTCCGGCTGGACGATTCCAGCAAGAAGCTGGAGGACGAGGATTTGCACGCGCGCACATAACAGGTTAAACTGCTTACAGAGGTGAGTGCCCGTATGGAATCGTTTAAATCTGTACTTACGGCGAAGGGACCTTCGCTTTTTTTATTGTCAACATGGCTGGAGCAAAATGAACGGTTGACCGCCGGATTTACCGGCAGGAACGGCGGCGTAAGCGAGCAGCCGTGGTCGTCGCTGAACGTTGGCCTCCACGTGGGAGATTCGGATAATGACGTTGTGCGCAACCGTCAGCTTATCGCGGAAGCGATCGGTTGGCCTTTTGAAGCGTGGACTTGCGGGGAGCAGGTGCATGGCAGCGACGTTTTCCAGGTGACCGCAGCCGAGCGGGGGAAAGGCAGATTATCGCGCGATTCGGCAATAGCCGATACGGACGGACTGATGACGGATGTCCCGGGCGTGCTGCTGGCGTCCTTTTACGCCGATTGCGTACCGCTTTATTTCTACGATCCGAAGCATCAAGCAGTAGCCTTAGCTCATGCAGGCTGGAAAGGGACGGTTCAGCAAATCGCGGCCAAGACGATCGAAGCAATGGGACGGCAGTACGGAACGAAGCCCGAAGAACTGCTATGCGCCATCGGTCCGTCGATCAACGACTGCTGCTACGAGGTGGACGGTTTTGTCATTGATAAGCTTCAGCCGCTAGTAGATAGCCTTGCGAAGAAGCTGAATTCGAGCCCGGATTTGATGATGACATTGGTGGAAAACGGTAAAGCTATGGTAAACTTAAAACAAATTAACCGACATATTATGCTTGAAGCAGGAATTTTGCCGATTCATATCGAATTATCCGAGTGGTGCACGGGATGCAGCACGGATCAATTTTTCTCCCACCGGAAGGAAGGCGGCAAAACGGGCCGTATGGCCAGCTGGATCGGTATCCGGGAAAGGTGAACGAATGACGACTACAATCAAAGAAGCATTGCAGGAAAGACTCGAAGAAGTGGAGCGCCGGGTTGTTGCAGCCTGCGAGCTAAGCGGCCGCAGCCGCGAAGAAGTAAATATTATTGCGGTAACGAAATACGTATCGCTTGAAACGGCGCAGGCTGCTCATCAACTAGGTCTCCGGCATCTTGGCGAGAACCGCTGGCAGGATGCCAAAGAAAAATGGGAAGCCATAAGCGGCAGCGCAATAGATGAAGACGGCGGACAAGCTGTCTGGCATTTCATCGGTTCGCTGCAGACAAACAAAGTGAAAGACGTCATAGGCAAATTTACATACATTCATTCGCTGGATCGTCTGTCCTTGGCGCAGGCGATCGACAAACGGGCTTCCCAGCTTGGCATCACCGTTCCTTGTTTTGTTCAGGTTAACGTATCTGGCGAACAATCCAAGCATGGTCTTGACCCGGAACAGCTGCCGACATTTCTAACAGAGCTCAAGGAATTATCATCGCTGCGCATTATCGGCCTTATGACAATGGCACCTTATGAGACGGAAGCAGAAGAGACAAGGCCCATATTTCGCTCTTTGCGCAAGCTGAGAGATGAGATGAACGAGCGTGCAATCCTCCCGGAATCGATGACGGAATTGTCCATGGGCATGTCAGGAGATTTCGAAGTAGCGATAGAGGAAGGCGCAACCTGGATCCGCTTAGGAACGATACTAGTAGGAAAAGAGGGGTAACGATGAGTGTCATGAACCGATTTATGAACTTTCTTGGTCTTCAGGAAGAAGAGGAAGTAGTCGAGCGCGAAAGAGTAACGCAGCAGCAACCGGATGAACCGGAAGTTGAAACTTCTCCGTTCGAAGCACGTAGAAACTCCAAAGGCGGCAATAACAATAATATCGTGAGCATTCATACGCAAAAGAGCGTACGCGTCGTCTTAAGCGAACCGCGTTCTTACGATGAAGCGCAGGATATTGCCGACCATCTGCGTTCGCGCCGGGCGGTTATCGTGAATCTGCAGCGTGTGCGTACGGATTTGGCTGTGCGGATTGTTGATTTTTTAAGCGGCACAGTCTATGCGCTTAACGGCCACATTTCGAAGCTTGGGCCAAACATCTTCCTGTGCACACCGGATTCTGTAGAAATTCAAGGCGCCATTACCGAAATGCTGGCAGAGGATATTGATTACAATAAGATGAGGTGACCTTGAGTTGAGTGTCTATTCTTTGATTATGAACATCCAGAACATTTACAGCTTTATGATTATCGGCTACGTCTTGCTGTCCTGGCTGCCAAATGCGCGTGAAAGCTTTATCGGTGTATTTCTGGGCCGGCTGGTAGAACCGTATCTCGGAATTTTCCGCAGATTCATTCCACCGATCGGCGGTATGCTTGATATTTCCCCGATTATTGCCATTTTTGCATTGCGCTTTATCGCATACGGCCTCTACGCGGTTGTCGATTTCATTGTGAACATGTTCTAGAGGAAGGACAGCTTATGAAGCCAACAGTATACGAACATTTCCATCCGGATGAGAAACCATTTGTCGACCGGGCGTTGGAGTGGGTTGAACGGTCCGCGCAGCTGCATGAGCTGAAGCGGACCGATTTTTTAGATCCGAGGCAGGCTCAGATCTTGCAAATGCTGGCGAACAGGAATCCGGATGTCCAGCTTAGACTTGCCGGAGGGTATCCCGAGGCCGAACGCTGCAGAGCGATTATCGGCCCGGAATACCGCTACTTGGACGATGAACCCATTGGCTTGTCCGTTCTCGCCGTAACCGGCGGAGGAAGCGAGCTTGATCACGGCGATTACCTGGGCGCTTTGCTCGGGCTCGGCGTCAAACGCGATCGAATTGGAGATATTCATGTTCATGAGGACTATTCGCATATAATTGTTTTGGACGAAATTGCCGATTACTTAAATGTACACTTAAGACAAGTGCATCGTGCGAGCGTACTTACGGAAATAATTCCCACACTTAAGCTTAAACCCGTTGTACCTGCCCTTCAAGAAATGTCCTTCACGGTCGCGTCGATGCGGCTGGATGGAATCGCTAGCGACGTCTACCGGATCAGCCGGACGAAGATCGTAGATCCGATCCGCGCAGGCAGATGCAGAGTGAACTGGAAGACAGCCGAGAATCCGTCCGAACAGCTGAAAATGGGGGATGTCGTCTCCTTTAAAGGCCTAGGCAGATTTAAGGTTATGGAAATTGATGGCATGACAAAAAAGGGAAGAATTCGCGTCAAGGTTGGTAAATTTATTTAATCCGTTGCAGGATTTTGGAAACAACTGTCGAATCCAAAGTCACAACGATTTTTCCGAGTACATCCGCGATTGCGGCAAATACGTTGAGGAGGTGCGCCAATGCCGTTGACGCCATTGGACATACATAACAAGGAATTTGGACGAAGATTACGCGGGTATGACGAGGATGAGGTCAACGAATTCCTTGACCAGGTTATCAAAGATTATGAATCCATTATTCGTGAGAACAAAGAGCTGCAGAATCAGATTCTTGGTCTTCAAGAAAGACTGAATCATTTCTCGAATATCGAAGAGACGCTCAGCAAGACGATTATCGTTGCGCAAGAAGCGGCTGATGAAGTAAGAAACAACGCGAAGAAGGAAGCCCAGCTCATTATCAAGGAGTCGGAAAAGAACGCCGACCGCATTATTAACGAGTCGCTGGCCAAATCCCGCAAAGTATCGCTTGAAGTGGAAGAGCTTAAGAAGCAGGCATCGATCTACCGTGCACGCTTCCGTACTTTGGTTGAAGCACAGCTTGAGCTGCTTAGCCAAGACGGCTGGGATTCGCTGGATTCGTCAGCTCCGCAACTTTCCAATTCCTCTCAATCTTCGCATGCTTCGTCTTCCGTAACTCATTTATCGGCGGAGCAATTTCAGCGCGGATAGGCATTTGTCATTTGACAACCGCTTTGCGATAAGCTATAAATAAATTAATTGCATGATAGTTGATTGGAACTTCATTGACGAGAACGAGTACGATTCCAAGTTCGTTCACCAGAGAGCCGTCGATTGCTGAGAGGCGGCGTTCGAACCGATTCGGAAAATCATCTCCGAGAAGCAGTGCTGAACATGAGATCCTGCCGGATCCACTATTAAGGACTGACGGCTTGTCCCCCGTTACAGGGACCGCGAATTTACGCAATTCGCGCCAAGGTGCCGCATCCGGTTGTTTTTTCAGCTGTTTGCGGAATTAGGGTGGTAACGCGAGCGCAGCCTCGTCCCTTTACAGGGACGGGGCTTTATTATTTTCAGGAGGTAATGACAATGCAACGTGTAGACGTCAAAGAAAAAGCAAGAGCCCGCGAATTGCGCGTACTGAAGCAATGGGCAGAGAACGATACGTTCAAACAATCCATCGAGAACCGTGCCGGCAAGCCGAACTATGTATTTTACGAAGGTCCTCCGACCGCGAACGGCGCGCCGCATATCGGTCACGTATTGGGCCGCGTAATCAAGGATTTTATCGGCCGTTACAAAACCATGTCCGGTTACCGCGTAGTCCGCAAAGCAGGCTGGGATACGCATGGTCTTCCGGTGGAGCTTGGCGTAGAGAAGCAGCTTGGCATCTCCGGTAAACAAGAGATCGAGAAATACGGCGTTGAAGAATTCATCAAGAAATGCAAAGACAGCGTATTTGTCTACGAGAAGCAATGGCGCGAGCTGACGGAAGCTATCGCGTATTGGACGGATCTGGATAATCCGTATATCACGCTTAAGAACGAGTACATCGAAAGCGTGTGGCATATCCTCTCGACGATCCACAGCAAAGGGCTGCTCTATCGCGGTCACCGCGTAAGCCCGTATTGCCCAAGCTGCCAGACTACGCTCAGCTCGCATGAGGTTTCGCAAGGCTACGAAGACGTGAAGGATCTTTCCGCTACGGTTAAATTCAAGCTCGCGGGCGGCGAATCCATTCTCGCGTGGACGACAACGCCTTGGACATTGCCGGCTAATGTGGCATTGGCGGTAAATCCGGAGCTGAATTACATCCGCGCCTCCAAGGACGGCGAAGTCTACATCGTTGCTCAGAACCTGGCGGAGAGCGTGCTTAAAGAAGGTTACGAGACGCTTTCGACGCTGAAGGGCTCCGAGCTGGTAGGCCTTTCCTATGAGCCTCCGTTCCGTTATGTGCCTATCGAGCATGGTCACGTTGTAATCCCGGGCGATTTCGTCAGCGACACAAGCGGTACGGGTATCGTTCATATCGCGCCTGCCCACGGTGAGGATGACTATAAAGTTTCCCGCCAGAACGGCATCAGCATGCTGAGCGTCGTGAACAACGCGGGCCGCTATATTGACGAAGTAACCGATCTTGCCGGCCGTTTCGTAAAAGACTGCGATGTCGACATTGTCAAAATGCTCAGTGAACGCGGCTTGCTCTTCTCCAAAGAGCGTTACGAGCATAGCTATCCGTTCTGCTGGCGTTGCAAATCGCCGCTTCTGTACTACGCGACGGAAAGCTGGTTCATCGAAACAACAAAGGTGAAAGAGCAATTGATCGCTAACAACAGCACGGTTGACTGGTATCCGGGCCATATCCGCGAAGGCCGCTTCGGCAAGTTCCTGGAGGATCTAGTGGACTGGAATATCAGCCGTAACCGTTACTGGGGAACACCGCTTAACGTTTGGGTTTGCGAAGCAACGGGCAAAGAATATGCGCCTAGCAGCATTGCCGACCTGCGCGAGCGCGCCGTAGATTTCGTGCCGGAGGATATCGAGCTTCACAAGCCTTACGTGGACGAAATCAAGCTGAAGTCGCCATTCCAGGAAGGCGCAGTCATGACCCGTACATCGGAAGTTATCGACGTATGGTTCGACAGCGGCTCGATGCCATTCGCGCAGCAGCATCATCCTTTCGAGAATGCGGAAGAGTTCGCGGAGCAATATCCGGCGGACATGATCTGCGAAGGCATCGACCAGACGCGCGGCTGGTTCTTCAGCTTGCTGGCGGTATCGACGCTGTACAACGGCAAAGCTCCTTACAAGGCCGTAATCTCGACAGGCCATATCCTGGATGAGAACGGGCAAAAGATGTCCAAATCCAAAGGCAACGTTATCGACCCTTGGGAAATCATCAACGAGTACGGCACGGATGCCTTCCGTTGGGCGCTTCTTGCGGACAGCGCGCCATGGAACAGCAAACGTTTCTCGCGCGGCATCGTAGGCGAAGCGAAATCGAAAGTAATCGATACGATCGTGAATACTCACGCCTTCTATGCGCTGTATGCCTCCATCGACGGCTTTAATCCGGCTGAACACGAAGAACGGCCATCCGCAAGCAAGCTTGACCGTTGGATCGTATCCCGCTTGAACAGCTTGATCAAGACAGTAGTGAAAGGGCTTGAAGTGAACGACTTCCTGAACCCTGCGAAAGCAATCGAAGTCTTTGTCGACGAGCTGAGCAACTGGTACATCCGCCGTTCGCGCGACCGTTTCTGGGGCAGCGGTCTGACGGAGGACAAGGTAGCGGCTTACCAAACGCTGCGTCATGTCCTGCTCACGCTTTCCCGCGTTATTGCTCCTTACGCTCCGCTGCTCGCGGAAGACGTCTACGGCAATCTGGGCGGCGAATCCAGCGTTCACCTGGCAGACTACCCGGTTGCGGACGAATCGGCGATTGACGAGACGCTGGAGCGCGATATGGACAGCGCGAAGCAAATCGTGGAGCTTGCCCGCAACGTGCGCAACGAGACCGGCATCAAGACGCGTCAGCCATTGTCCGAGCTGATCGTATCGCTTGACCGCGATTTTGCGGTTACGGAATACGAGGATATCATCAAGGACGAGATCAACGTGAAATCTATCGTGGTTCAAAACAGCGACAGCGGTTTTGTGGATTTCACACTCAAGCTCAACCTCAAAGTTGCGGGCAAAAAATACGGCAAGCATGTTGGGCCAATCCAGGGTTACTTGAAAGGTCTGGCACCTGAGGCGACACGCGAAGCCGTTACTTCCGGAAGCCTGGTATTCACTTCGGCGGAAGGCGAAGCGATTACGGTAACCACCGAAGAGCTGCTCGTAGAGAAACAAGCGAAATCCGGATTTGCGTCGGCTTCCGCAAACGGCCTGACCGTTGCCCTTAACACGGATATTACGCCAGAGCTGGAGCAGGAAGGCTGGGTTCGCGAAGTTATCCGTGCCGTTCAGGATACGCGCAAAAAGCTGGATCTGCCGATCGAGAAACGCATCGATCTTGTTCTCGACGTGGATGCCGGGCTGCAAGCTGCACTGGAGACGTTCAGCAACGTGCTTAATGAGAATGTCCTGCTGAACAGCGTTTCTTACGAAAAAGCAGACGGTATGGAACGCGTGCAGCTCGGAGAGAAAGAAATCGGTATTCTTGTCCGCGTTTAGGCATATAGACGCCAGGGATCGGGATATAGTATAAGGAGCATAGCCACAAAAAAACGAGTGCCTTCATGGCAAGGCCTCGTTTTTTTCTTCCCGGAAGCGGATGTATGAATGCAAAGGGGGACGCTGCATGGTCCGAGTAAAGCTGGATAACGACCTGGAGAAAGACCGCAAAGATAAGAATGACGATGGAACGATGGAACATACATTAAGCAGACTGGACATGCGATTAAGCAAAATCGCTACCGATATGGAACGGACTCAAATCGCGGATTACGTGGATTTGCTCAATCATCCGCTCCGGCTCATGTGGCGCAATTTGCTTGGCGGCCTCTCAAGGGGCGTCGGAATCGCGATTGGATTTACGTTTTTTGCAGCTACCATTCTGTATGTGCTGCGGATTATCGGCGCGCTTAATCTGCCGATCATCGGCGATTACATAGCAGATATCGTACGCGTTGTGCAAATCCAGCTGGAAGGCAAAATTTATTGAAAAAAGGCGGAAGGTGCGATGCACCTTCCGCCTTTTTGTTATTCCAGCTCCAGCTCATGATCGCCTTCTTCATGATCCATGTACTGCTTGTAATGCCGGTTGCGGATAACGGAAACATGGTTGCCGGTAATATCCGTCGCAACAAAGCTTTCGTAGGATTCAACAAACCCGTCGTTTTCGTCCGCTTCAATGCCGATATGGTCATAGTCGTCAACATTGTTGTTTTCCGAGAACGCGGGAGATTCCGAAGTTCCCCATTGCTCAACGATCTGCCAGGCATCTTCTCCGTCAAAGCCGTTATAATCATCGTCATCGCGGCTGGATCTGCCGAAAGGAGGGGCGAGGAAATCCTCTTCCGCAGGCTGTCGGTGGGAAGTCTCCTGACGAGGCGCATGTTCCACGCAGTACAGGGAATCGGGAAGAGCTTCCAGGCGCTCGTCGGGAATCGGCTTGCCGCAGGCCCGGCATTGACCGTAAGTCCCGTTATCCATAGCCTCAAGCGCTTGGGAAATGCGAGTCAAGTGGAGATCCTCGTTTTCGAGTAAAGCCAGATCCTTGGAGCGTTCGAAAAGCTCGGTCCCAAGATCCGCCGGATGATTATCTATTGGGGAGAGCTCGCCGGTATTATCGCGCAGCGAAGAGGCAAGTCCGTTATGTTCGTTGTGGGATTGACGTTCCTCGATTTCCCGTTTCTCCGCCTCAAGCCGGCTTCGAAGCTGTGCAAGCTGTGTTGCATTCGGCATTGGTTGCACCTTCCTTAGATGAAATAGGTAAGACGTTACATATCTAAGCTATAGTCTTCGCAAACCGGCTTTTTTTATAAAGGACTTCTTTGGAAAGGGGACTACTGGCTCAGATGCGGGCCATTATGCTACAATACAGTAGTTTGGTACAAACTAGGAGGGATACGATGCGTTTATATTATTACTGGATCGCGTTGGCAGCATTTTTGCTGGACTTGATCACCAAAAAAATCATTGCGGCTCAGCTTGAAATCGGTGAGCAAATTAGCGTGATCGGCAATTTCTTTCTTATTACCTCGTATCGGAACCGCGGCGCGGCATTCAGCATTTTGCAGGAACAGCGGGTGTTTTTCATCATCATCACTGTTCTTATTGTCAGTGCAATTATCTGGTATATCCAGGCCTCCAGAAAATCAGGCAAAGTATGGCTTTTGACCGGGCTTGGCCTTGTGCTGGGCGGGGCGATCGGCAACTTCCTTGACCGTGCGATCGCAGGAGAAGTGGTTGATTTCCTGATGTTTAATTTCGGCAGCTATACGTTCCCGATCTTTAACATAGCGGATTCCGCTATTTGCGTAGGCGTAGCATGCATTCTAATTGATACCTTGCTGAATTCGAAGGAAGATTCGAAACGAATCGGCAACAGAGAGGATAAGGACCAAAACGAGCATGAGCAGCAACCTGTTTAATGAAAACGAAGAATTGTTGGAATTTGAAGCAGCCCCGGAGCAGGCAGGAGAGCGAATCGATAAATTCGTAACGGACAGCCTTAACGAGGATTCCATCTCCCGCACGCAGGTGCAGGAATGGATCAAATCCGGTGCCGTACTTGTCAATCAGAATACCGTAAAACCGAACTACAAGCTGTCTTCTGGCGACCAAGTGGCCATTCGCGTGCCGGAGCCGGAAGATGCGGCCATTGCAGCCGAGGACATTCCTCTTGATATCGTATACGAGGATGCCGACGTTATCGTCATCAACAAACCAAGAGGCATGGTCGTCCATCCGGCACCGGGACATTCCTCCGGAACGGTCGTAAACGCCTTGATGTTTCATTGCAAGGATCTGTCGGGCATTAACGGCGTGCTTCGCCCTGGCATCGTGCACCGTATCGATAAAGACACATCCGGACTTTTGATGGCGGCCAAAAACGATCTGGCACACGTTTCCCTGGCTGAGCAGCTCAAGGATCACTCGGTATCGCGCAAATACATTGCGCTTGTTCACGGCAATCTGCCGCATGACCAAGGCACGATTGATGCCCCGATTGGCCGAGATCAGAATGATCGGAAGCTGTTTACGGTCACGGACCGCAACAGCAAGCATGCCGTTACCCATTTTGCCGTGCTCGAGCGTATTGCAGATGACTACACGATCGTAGAGCTGCAGCTGGAGACAGGCCGTACGCATCAGATTCGCGTTCATATGAAATATATCGGTTATCCGCTTGCGGGAGATCCGATGTACGGCCGCAACAAGACGGTCGCGCTCAAAGGACAAGCGCTGCATGCGGCGGTTCTCGGCTTCAAGCATCCCCGGACCGGCGAGTTTCTGGAGTTCGAAGCTCCGATTCCAGCCGACATGGAGCATGTGATTAATTCTCTGCGCCTTCGTTAAAATGCCTAGATAAACGTTCAAAGGCATATGCGGAAAAATGCAAACTTTTCAGCAAATCATTCATTATTCGAACGCGGAAAGTAAGCTATTCTAAGAAACGATGCTTTACAACAATTAGCCATCAAAAACGTGGACTCTGTTCAAAGTCATGTGCTACAATGTTCGGGAAAAAGTGGCTTGTCTTAATGAACAGTTGCTGGTGATGAAGGAGAGACGAAAAGCTATGCAAAACATGGACCAAACAATGGAAGTTATCAATTACATCAAGAACGGCAAGAAAGTTACGCCGGTGAAGGTTTACTTCAAAGGCAAAATCGCTTCGGCTAACGCTGAAGTTAAAGTATTCGATTTCGGCGACGGCGGCGTGCTGTTCGGCGATTGGGCGGAAGTTCAAGCCTTGCTGGAAAACGAGAAAGCAAACATCGAATATTACGAAGTGGAGAATGATCGCCGCAACTCCGCAATTCCGATGCTCGACCTGAAAGGCATTAACGCCCGCATCGAGCCAGGCGCCGTTATTCGCGACAAAGTCGAAATCGGCAACAACGCGGTTATCATGATGGGCGCTACGATTAACATCGGCTGCTCGATCGGCGAAGGCACAATGATCGACATGAACGCAACGCTTGGCGGACGCGTGCAAGTCGGCAAAATGTGTCATGTTGGCGCAGGCGCTGTACTGGCTGGCGTTATCGAGCCGCCATCCGCTCTGCCGGTTGTTATCGAAGACGACGTTGTTATCGGCGCTAACGCGGTTGTTCTGGAAGGCGTTCGCGTTGGCAAAGGCGCTGTTATCGCAGCAGGTGCCATTGTTATCGAGGACGTGCCTGAAAATGCGGTTGTTGCGGGCGTCCCTGCTCGCATTATCAAGATGGTTGACGAAAAAACGAAGTCCAAGACGATTATCGTTGAAGGCCTTCGCGATTTGAAATAATAAGATTTTGCAGCGCGCGCCATCTATGTGGCGCGTGTTTCCTTGTTTGGCGAGGCTGACGGAAATTGGCGTTGGCCCTTGCATGTTGAAGAAAGGAGTTGATCGAATGAGCAAGTTCGTGGAGTTAAGGCGACAGTTTCACCAGATCCCCGAGCCGGGGTTTCAAGAGTTTAAGACGCAAGCCATGCTGCTCGAGTATATTAACGGATTGCCGCAAGATCGGCTGGAGATCCGGACCTGGCGTACCGGCGTCTTGGTTCGGGTGAAAGGCCTGGTGGGCGAGCATTGCTTAGGTTATCGGGCGGATATGGACGGGCTGCCTATCGAGGAAGATACGGGTTATGAGTTCCGTTCGACGCATAACGGTTATATGCATGCATGCGGACACGATCTGCATATGGCGATTGGGCTAGGGGTATTGACGGCAATCGTGGAGCTGCCGATCAATGACGATGTTCTATTCGTGTTCCAGCCGGCCGAAGAGGGACCGGGCGGGGCTTTGCCGATGCTGCAGAGCGAAGAATTCAAAGAGTGGAAGCCTGATTTTATGATGGCGCTGCACATTGCGCCGGAATATCCGGTAGGCACGATCGCAACCCGTCCGGGCATTTTATTCGCCAACACGTCGGAGCTGTTTATCGATATCATCGGCAAAGGCGGCCACGCGGCGTATCCGCACCGCGCCAACGATATGATCGTTGCCGGAGCAAGCCTTATCATGCAGCTGCAGTCGATTGTCTCCCGCAACGTGGATCCTCTCGACTCTGTCGTTGTGACGTTGGGCAAGATCGAAGGAGGCACGAAGCAGAATATCATCGCCGAACGGGTACGCCTCGAGGGTACGATCAGAACCTTGAGCGCAAAATCCATGAGCGATGTAAAAGCTCGCATCGAGTCGCTGCTGGACGGGCTTAAAGTCAGCTTTGGATGCCAGACCGAGCTCGATTACGGCTCGAATTATTATCAGGTATACAATAATGAACAAGAAGCCGAGCGTTTTATGGATTGGGTTCGTGCTTTTGAAGGCGTACAGCTCATTGAATGCACGGAAGCAATGACCGGAGAGGACTTCGGGTATTTCCTTCAAGATATTCCGGGTCTGATGTTCTGGCTTGGCGTGGATACGCCGTATGGCCTGCATCATGCCAAGTTGGAGCCGCAGGAGGACGCGATCGGGGTTGCGATCGAGGTGGTCTCGAATTATTTGCGGCATCGCTCGTCATAAATAAAAAAAAGCTGCTTTGCGTATGACGCAAAGCAGCTTTTTCGTGTAGCGAACAGCTTAAAGACCTTCTACAAAGGAATGAATGCGGTCCATGGCCTCTCGTAGTACTTCCATGGAGCAAGCGTACGAAATCCGGATGTAATTGTCGCCGTAAGGAGCAAATGCGGCACCAGGCACAACCGCAACGCGTTTCTCTTCAAGCAGACGGTGCGCGAAAGTCGTGGAGTCGAGCCCAAACTTCTCTACTGAAGGGAAGATGTAGAAAGCTCCGTTTGGCTTCACGACATCGAATCCTGCCGCTACCAGACGGTCGTAGGCATAGTCACGGCGCCGAGCGTATTCGTCCCTCATCGGCAGCGCGTCATCGATGCCGGCGGTTAAGGCTTCAACCGCAGCGGCTTGGCTGATCGAGCTGGCGCATGTTACGTTGTATTGATGCACCTTTACGATGTGCCTTGCCAAGTAAGCCGGCGCGAACAGCAGTCCAACGCGCCATCCGGTCATGGAATGCGATTTGGACAATCCGTTTATGACGATTGTCTTTTCGCGCAAGCCCGGCAGTGCCGCTATGGAAGAATGAGTCCCGTCGAATACAAGCTCGCTGTAAATTTCATCGGACAAGACGAACAGCTCGCGATCCTGTACCAGATCCGCAATCTCTTTAAGCTCGCCTTCCGATAGCGTGCAGCCTGTCGGATTCGAAGGCGACGCCAGCACGATGCAGCGCGTACGCTCCGTCAAATACGTTTTGATCAATTCTGCCGTTAATTTGAACCCGTTGCCGGTTGTATCGACATGCACCGGCTTAGCGCCGCACATGCGGATAATCGGCTCATAGCCCGGATAGATTGGACCCGGCAGAAGTACTTCGGTTCCTTCCTCCAGTATCGTCCGGAATGCAACGTCAATGGCTTCGCTTGCGCCGACCGTTACGATAACCTCCTCGGAAGGATCGTAAGTCAGCCCGTATTTGTGCTGCATAAAATTCGCTGCTGCTTTCCGCAATTGCAGAGTACCCGCATTAGGGGTATATACCGTTTCCCCGTTGTCGATCGCATGCTTGGCTGCTTCGAGGATATGCTTGGGAGTCGGGAAGTCCGGCTGACCGATGGTAAGCGACAGCACCCCTTCGTATTGACTAACCTTGTTCGCCATTTTCCGGATGCCGGAAACTTCGATTCCGCGGACATCCGCTCTAATTAAATGTTCCATGCTTGCTTTCACCTGTCCCGTCTATGTACGTTATGGATGGTATTCATCTTAACATAAAGGGCTGGGCACTTCGAGAGGGGTTAGGGGTCATGTCATGAATCATAAAATGTCCCAGTCATAAAATAAACGGTCGTGCAGAAGATAAGACGAGCATATTCCTTTATTCTTTTTATCCCTGCAGTTAAATACAAACGTAGCGATTCGAATGATTCTTGAAAAGCGTAGCGTCCGCCTTTGCTCGGGAATTCCATACACTAAACAATTGTTCACCGGAATCCCCGAGCAACAGCGGTTGAAAGAACATTCGATTGCGCAGTTTGCTGTTTAACTGCCATCACCCCTTGACATCTTTTGCAGGGCGCGGTACAATTCCTTTGATATATGGCAGTACCTTTAAATCAGCCCCGTGAGGCTGGCAAGGTAGCGTGAATAACAGATCTGCCACACTTAGAACAGGGCCTTAGCCTAACCGTATCCTGCTGGGATAGCGGAGGTTAAGTCGACCCTCTATGTGTGGCCGGTCTCAGGCTCCTTGCGTTGTTGGCAAGGAGCCTTTTTTCGTCTCCATGCCAACAGGCGCGATTGATTATCCGAGAGCGAAGGAGGAGGCGGTAACGGTGGAAGAAGAGCATCTGGTCATAATGGACGAGACAGCGATCCGAAGAGCACTCACAAGAATTGCGCACGAGATCGTGGAGAAGAACAAAGGCATTGATAACTGCGTTCTGATTGGCATCCGCACAAGAGGGATTTACCTGGCAAGAAGAATTGCGGATCGCATTCAGGATATCGAAGGCAAGCCGGTTGAAGTGAGAGAGCTCGACATCACCTCTTACCGGGATGACCGCAAAGCAGCATCCGTGGATACACGCGTGGAACTGGCTGCGGTAATCGGCGATCTGAATGGCGAACCGTTCTCGGCACATGATAAGAAAGTTATCCTGTGCGACGATGTTCTCTTCACCGGACGTACGATCCGTGCGGCAATGGATGCCCTGATGGACTGCGGAAGACCGGAAAGCATCCAGCTGGCCGTTCTGGTGGACAGAGGACACAGAGAGCTCCCGATCCGGCCTGATTACGTAGGCAAAAACGTACCGACCTCCAAACAAGAGCAAATTGACGTCTCGTTAACGGAAATCGATCTGAAGGACCAAGTCATGATCATACACCAGAGGGGGCAGGTCTGATGACGACGATGACACAACTTAAACAACGCAGTTTGCTTGGACTGAAAGATCTCAGCAAAGAAGAAATTGAATCGATTTTGGATCGTGCGGCTTACTGGGAACAGCACCCAAGCAAAGTGCACAATGTGATGCAGGGCAAATTCGCGGCGAACATGTTCTTCGAGAACAGCACAAGAACTCGCTTCTCCTTCGAGGTAGCAGAGAAACGTCTTGGAGCGGAAGTATTGAACTTCTCGGCTGCCGTATCCAGCGTGCAGAAGGGCGAATCGATCTACGACACGGTCCGTACGCTTGAATCGATGGGCATCGACGTCGGGATTATCCGGCTCAAGCCAATCGGCGTTCTTGCCGAGCTGGCTACAAAAATTCAAGTGCCGCTAATTAACGCAGGCGACGGCAACAACGAGCACCCGACACAGGCGCTGCTCGACTTATATACAATGCGCAAGCATTTCGGCAATCTGAACGGCCTGACCGTGTCGATCATCGGCGACGTTCTTCACAGCCGCGTAGCACGCTCCAATCTGTGGGCGCTCCGCAAGTTTGGTGCAAAGGTTCAGTTCTGCTCGCCAAGCAACATGACCGCGCCTGAGCTTGATGTGCCGTACGTAACAATGGATGAAGCGCTGAAAGCCGACGTCGTGATGATGCTTCGCGTACAACTCGAGCGTCATGAGAGCGGCATGCTGAATTCGGCAGAAGCTTACCGCGAGCAGTTCGGCCTGACGGTCGAGCGCGCAAGCCGGATCGCAGAGCACGCGATCATCATGCATCCGGCTCCAATCAACCGCGGCGTTGAGATTGACGATGAGCTGGTTGAACATCCGCAATCGCGCATTTTCCCCCAAATGGCGAACGGCGTACCGATTCGGATGGCGGTTGTAGAACGGGCACTGAGCTAACACGAATAAATTCCGGAAGGTGAACAAAACAATGTCAGTATGGATTATTAACGGTAGCGTATGGGATAAAGCTTCTGGAAGCTTGCAAAAGAAACATATTCGCCTCGAAGGCGAGCAAATCGCGGAAATCGTTGACGGTTCTGCAGCGCCGGACACAGGCTCTGCGGAAGTCATCGACGCGGCAGGAAAGCTCGTATCGGCGGGCTTCATCGATATGCACGTCCACCTTCGCGACCCGGGCTTCGAATATAAAGAAGACATCGCGACAGGCACGCGATCGGCAGCGAAAGGCGGCTTCACGACAATCGCATGCATGCCGAATACACGCCCTTCGGTGGATACGCCCGAGACGGTAAAATACATTTTGGACAAAAACGCTTCGGAAGGCGTTGTAAAGGTACTTCCTTACGCAGCGATTACGAAAAACCAGCTGGGCCGCGAACTGACGGATTTCGCCGCACTGAAAGAAGCGGGAGCAATCGGCTTCACGGATGACGGTGTCGGCGTACAAAGCGCGCAAATGATGAAGGATGCGATGGCGCTGGCGGAATCGATGAATATGCCAATCATCGCGCACTGCGAAGACAATACGCTGGTTGAAGGCTTGTACGTCAGCGAAGGGTCCTTCTCCCACAAGCATGGACTGAAAGGCATTCCGAACGAATCCGAAGCCATCCATGTCGGCCGCGACGTTCTTCTCTCCGAAGCAACGGGCGCGCATTACCATGTGTGCCATGTCAGCACCGAGCAATCGGTTCGCCTGATCCGCCTTGCGAAGCAGATCGGCGTACGGGTAACGGCCGAAGTTTGTCCGCATCACCTGGTTCTGTCGGACGAAGATATCCCGGGCTTTGACTCGAACTGGAAAATGAACCCGCCGCTGCGCACCCCGCGCGACGTCGAAGCGGTTATCGAAGCGCTGGAGGACGGCACGATCGACATGATCGTTACCGACCACGCACCGCATAGCGCGGAAGAAAAAGCGCGCGGCATGCAGCTTGCGCCATTCGGCATCGTGGGCTTCGAGACAGCGTTCCCGCTGCTCTACACGAAGTTCGTGCAAACAGGCAAATGGACGCTTGGCTTCCTGCTTGACCGCATGACAGCCGACCCTGCCCGCGTGTTCGGCCTGCCTACCGGCCGCATTGAAGAGGGAGCGCCTGCCGACCTGACTATCGTCGATCTGGATAGCGAGCGTGCGGTAGATCCGTCTGCATTCGCATCGAAGAGCAATAACACGCCATTTGGCGGATGGAAGCTGCAAGGCTGGCCAGTGGCTACAATCGTTGACGGCAAGATCGTATACAACGAATCCGCTAACTAATAGAACATACGAAGACCTGATGAGGAGTGATACGGATGCAAGCAAGATTATTGTTGGAAGACGGAACGTTGTTTACCGGACAATCTTTCGGCGCGGAGACGCAAACGTTCGGAGAGGTTGTTTTTAATACAGGGATTACGGGGTACCAGGAAGTATTGTCCGATCCATCCTACTGCGGACAAATCGTATCGATGACTTATCCGCTGATTGGCAACTACGGAATTTCGCGCGACGACTTCGAGTCGATCCGCCCAAGCATTCACGGATTTGTTGTACGCCGCTATGAGCCTGTGCCAAGCAACTGGCGCGCGCAATATTCGCTCGGCGACCTGCTGAAGGAATACAACATTCCGGGCATCACAGGCATCGATACGCGAATGCTGACTCGTATTCTCCGTCAGCACGGTACAATGAAAGGCGTTCTGACAACCGGCACCGAACGCGTGGAAGAGCTTCAGGAACGTCTTGGCGGCATTCAGCTGATGACGGATCAAGTTGCGCGCACATCGACCAAATCGGTCTTCTCGAGCCCGGGCTTTGGCCCTCGCATCGTGCTTGTCGACTTCGGCGCTAAGAGCGGTATCCTTCGCGAGCTGACGCAGCGCGGCTGCGACGTTGTGGTTGTTCCTCATAACACAACGGCTGACGAGATTCGCAAATTGGCTCCGGACGGTATTCAGCTGTCCAACGGCCCTGGGGATCCGAAAGACGTTCCTTATGCGGTTCAAATGATTAAAGAGCTGCTCGGCGAGATTCCTATCTTCGGCATCTGCCTTGGTCACCAGCTGTTCGCGCTGGCTTGCGGCGCGGATACGACAAGGCTTAAGTTCGGCCACCGCGGCGGCAACCATCCTGTTAAAGAACTGGCTACTGGCCGCTGCTACGTTACTTCGCAGAACCATGGCTACACGGTTCTCGAAGATTCGATCAACAGCACGGAATTATCCGTTACGCACATCAATAACAATGACAAGACCATTGAAGGTCTGAAACATAACAAATACCCGGCATTCTCGGTGCAATACCATCCGGAAGCTGCGCCTGGCCCGTTTGATTCCAGCTATCTGTTCGATGAATTCCTGGACATGATCCGCGACCACAAACAAAACAACCCGCAAAAACCTCGTCAAGCTGTGCTGGCGGCAACGTTGAAAGGAGAACTTCAATATGCCCAAAAATAATGAACTCAAAAAGATTCTCGTAATCGGCTCCGGCCCGATTGTCATCGGACAAGCGGCGGAATTCGACTATGCCGGCACTCAAGCTTGCCAAGCGCTGAAGGAAGAAGGCTATGAAGTCGTTCTGATCAACAGCAACCCTGCAACCATCATGACGGATACAAACATGGCCGACAAAGTTTACATCGAGCCGATCACGCTTGATTTCGTATCCCAAATCATCCGCCAGGAGCGTCCGGACGGCCTCCTGCCAACGCTTGGCGGTCAGACCGGCCTGAACATGGCCGTTGAACTGGCACGCGCCGGCGTACTGGAAGCGGAAGGCGTGAAGCTGCTTGGTACGCAGCTGACTGCCATCGAGAAAGCGGAAGACCGCGACCTGTTCCGCGACCTGATGCGCGAGCTGGAACAGCCGGTACCTGAAAGTGTTATCGTTACAACGGTAGAAGATGCCGTTAACTTCGCCAACGAAATCGGATATCCGATCATCGTTCGTCCTGCCTACACGCTGGGCGGTACAGGCGGCGGTATCTGCGCGAATGAAGAAGAGCTTCGCGAAACCGTTGCATCGGGTATCCGTTACAGCCCGATCAGCCAATGCTTGATCGAGAAATCGATCGCCGGCATGAAAGAAGTCGAATACGAAGTTATGCGCGACGCGAACAACAACTGTATCGTAGTCTGCAACATGGAAAACTTCGACCCGGTTGGCGTTCACACCGGCGATAGTATCGTCGTAGCGCCATCCCAAACGCTGTCCGACCGCGAGTATCAAATGCTCCGTTCGGCATCGCTGAAAATCATTCGCGCCCTGAACATCGAGGGCGGCTGTAACGTACAGTTCGCGCTTGATCCGCACAGCTTCCAATACTACGTTATCGAAGTTAACCCGCGCGTAAGCCGCTCGTCGGCACTGGCATCGAAAGCAACGGGTTACCCGATTGCGAAGATGGCAGCAAAGATCGCCGTAGGCTATACGCTTGATGAAATCGTTAACCCGGTTACCGGTCAAACATACGCTATGTTTGAGCCTACCCTTGACTATATCGTATCGAAAATTCCGCGCTGGCCTTTCGACAAGTTCGTTAACGCGAACCGCAAGCTTGGCACGCAGATGAAAGCAACAGGCGAAGTAATGGCTATCGGTCGTACTTTCGAGGAATCGATGCACAAAGCGGTTCGTTCCCTGGAAATCGGCACACACCGCATTCACCTGAAAGAAGCGGCAACGCTGGATGACGCGGTATTGCAGACACGCCTGGCTAAGCCGGACGACGAGCGCATGTTCCTCGTAGCGGAAGCATTCCGCCGCGGTTACAAGCTGCAAGACGTACAGGATATCACGAAGATCGACTGGTGGTTCCTGGATAAGATTCAAGGCATCGTTGAATTCGAGGATCAAATCCGCCGCGAGGTTGCTTTGTCCCGCGAGACGCTGTACGAAGCGAAGCGCAAAGGCTTCTCCGACCGCTCGATTGCGGAAATCCGCAAGGAAGGCTTCCCGAACGGCAGCCATACGAACGAACATGATATCCGCGCGTTCCGCAAAGAGCTTGGCTTCACGCCAGTCTACAAAATGGTAGATACCTGCGCGGCTGAGTTTGAAGCTTCGACGCCTTACTACTATTCGACTTACGAAACAGAGAACGAAGTAACGGAATCCTCGAAAGAGAAAGTACTCGTGCTTGGCTCCGGTCCAATCCGTATCGGTCAAGGCATCGAGTTCGACTACTCGACGGTACACGCGGTATGGGCGATTCAAAAAGCCGGCTACGAAGCGGTTATCATCAACAATAACCCGGAGACGGTATCGACGGACTTCAGTACTTCGGACCGCCTGTACTTCGAGCCATTGTTCTTCGAAGACGTAATGAACGTAATCGAGCAAGAGAAGCCGATCGGCGTAATCGTACAGTTCGGCGGCCAAACGGCAATCAACCTGGCTGCTCCGCTTACGAAAGCCGGCGTACGCATCCTGGGCTCGAGCCTTGAGAGCATCGACACGGCGGAAGACCGCAAGAAATTCGAAAAGCTGCTTCGCGACCTGAGCATTGCCCAGCCTGAAGGCAGCACGGTTACTTCGGTTGACCAAGCGGTAGAAACCGCGCAAAAACTCGGATATCCGGTTCTCGTTCGTCCGTCTTACGTACTTGGCGGCCGCGCGATGGAGATCGTTTACTCCGACGAAGAGCTTCTGAGCTACATGGAAGTAGCGGTAAAAATCAATCCGGAGCATCCGGTTCTGATCGACCGTTACATGCTGGGCAAAGAAGCAGAGGTTGACGCGATCTGCGACGGCGAGACTGTTCTGATCCCTGGTATCATGGAGCATATCGAGCGCGCAGGCGTTCACTCCGGCGACTCGATCGCGGTATATCCTCCGCAATCGCTGTCCGACGATATCAAGAACCAAATCGTGGATATCACGGTCAAAATCGCGAAAGCACTAAAAGTGGTTGGCCTTGTAAATATCCAATTCGTTATCCATAACGAAAAAGTATACGTAATCGAAGTTAACCCGCGTTCGTCCCGTACGGTGCCGTTCCTGAGCAAAGTAACGGATCTGCCGATGGCGAACCTGGCAACGAAAGCAATCCTGGGCACTAAACTTGCCGATCTCGGTTATGTAGACGGCCTGTGGCGCGAAGACAACTACGTATCGGTAAAAGTACCGGTATTCTCCTTCGCGAAGCTGCGCCGCGTTGACCCTACCCTGACTCCGGAGATGAAATCGACGGGTGAAGTTATGGGCCGCGACGAGAACTATGCGAAAGCTCTGTACAAAGGCTTGATTGGTGCAGGCATGAAAATTCCAATGTCCGGCGCCATCGTTGCAACGGTAGCGGATAAAGATAAAGAAGAAGCGACTGAACTGCTTCGCGGCTTCTACGATCTGGGTTACAAAATTATTGCAACAGGCGGAACGGCTGATACGCTCGAAGCTGCAGGCATGCGCGTAAGAAGAGTGAACAAGCTGAGCGAAGGCGCTCCAAACATCCTTGACCTGATTCGCGAAGGCGAAGCGCAATTCGTAGTCAATACCTTGACGAAGGGCAAAACGCCTGAGCGTGACGGCTTCCGTATCCGCCGCGAAGCGGTAGAGAACGGCGTTGTATGTATGACATCGCTTGATACCGTACGCGCATTGCTGCGTATGCTCGAGTCGATCAACTTCTCCTCGCGCCCAATGCCGGTGCTGCAGAAGTAATTGAATACATGAAAGCACGGCCAGCGCCGGTTGCTTTCGGCGGCGGAAGCTTCTTACACAGGCTTCTGTCCCGAGGCCGGCGGATGGCCGTTTATTTCGGCCTCAGAAGCGAAAGGAGACTTTGATTGCGATGAGTTTAACAAGAGAACAAGCGGCAGGCAAAGTCATGGTTGCCCTTGATTATGCGGATGCGGCTTCAGCCGAGCGCTTGCTTGGCGAGCTGGAAGGCATCCCGTGTTATATGAAGGTTGGCATGCAGCTCTTTTACGCGGCGGGTCCGTCGTTCGTAGAAGCATTGAAGAAACGCGGCTATCGCGTTTTTCTGGACGTGAAGATGCATGACATTCCGAATACGGTAAAAGGCGGCTCGAACAGCGTAACAAAGCTTGGAGTCGACATGTTTAACGTGCACGCTGCCGGCGGCGCGGCGATGATGGAGGCGGCTGTGGAAGGCGCGGAAGCCGCACTCGCTAGCGGACAAGCAAGACCGGCTATTATCGCGGTAACGCAGCTGACCAGCACTAACGTACAAGTATTAAACGAAGAGATCGGAATCGCTGGCTCGGTGGAACGGGCCGTCGTCCGTTATGCGGAGCTGGCAAAACGCGCAGGCCTGAACGGCGTAGTGGCTTCACCTCTTGAAGTGGAGGTCATAAAAGCTGCTTGCGGCACGGCATTCCAGACCGTAACGCCTGGCATCCGTCCAACTTGGGCGGCAACAAACGACCAATCCCGCATTATGACGCCTCGCGAAGCCTTGCGGCAAGGAACGGACTATATGGTAATCGGACGTCCGATTACGGCAGCGGCTAGCCCGCGTGAAGCATTGGAATCTATTATCGAGGAGCTGATCTAAGCCATGACGAATGTAACCTTAACGGAATTGCCGCGCGCAATCGCAACAAAATTGCTGGAGATCGAAGCGGTGGCGCTTCGCCCGAATGATCCCTTTACTTGGACTTCCGGTTTGAAATCGCCAATCTACTGCGATAACCGTCTGACTATGACTTATCCCGAGATTCGCGATATGATCGCGGAAGGTTTCGCTACCGTAATACGCGAACGTTATCCGGATGCCGAAGTAATCGCCGGAACTTCCACTGCCGGTATCCCGCATGCGGCTTGGGTGGCTCAAAAGCTGAACCTTCCTATGGCGTACATCCGCGATAAAGCAAAAGGCCACGGCAAGCAAAACCAAATCGAAGGCCGCATCAACCCGGGGCAAAAGGTTGTCGTGATCGAGGACCTCATCTCGACAGGCGGCAGCTCTCTGAAAGCCGGTCTTGCGGTTCGCGAGGCGGGCGCGGAAGTATTGTCCGTTCTGGCAATCTTCACTTACCAGTTCGAGAAAGCCTCTAACGCGTTCGCGGCGGAAAACATGCCGCTTGAAACGTTGTCCAACTACAGCGCGCTGATTGAAGCGGCTGTTGAAATCGGTAAAGTGCAAAGCGCGGATATCACAACGCTGCAGGCATGGCGCGCGAATCCGGAAGCTTTCGGCAAATAAGAGCTGATTGATCAAACCAAGAGCAAGTCCCACATGGGATTTGCTCTTTTTTTGTTTTCGGAATTCGACATAAAATTATGTAAAATGTAAGCCGTCGTTATTTCGAACATTCTTTCATATGCCGATATCTTATTAGATCATTTAATTTGATATTGCTGAAATGGGGAGAATCATGCAGATGAGATTTAACTTAAGGTGGAAAATGGCTTTAATCGGGGTGTTGCCGCTTTTATTCTATGTCTTCTCGGGGATCTACTCGCTTACCGAGCTGGAAAAGGTGAACAAGACGATGGCTGATGAAGTATACGGCGTGTCCGCCCGTTCCACATCACTGATTTTGAATGCGGACCGCGATCTGTATCAAGCCTATTCCGCCTACCAGTATCTGGCCTTGGGTGAATTAAAAGAAGCAGATAAGAAGGTCTGGAACGATGTATTTTCCCAAAATCTAAAAGAAGCGGATGACCGCGTAAATGAGGCAAAGGCGATATTCGAGGCGAATAAGCTGCTTGAGCTTCAAAGCGAGGACGGCAGCACAACCATGGGACAGCTGATTCAGAATTTTGAAGCCGACTTCAGCGCATGGGCGTCTTTTGTCAGCGGCGAGCTTCAATCCGGTACCGCAGCAGCCAAGGATGCGGAGATTCATGAGCAATACGAGAAGGCACGGACAGGCCTGGACGAAATATTTAACCTGCTGGACAGCTACGCCAAGCAGCAAATCACGGACAGCAATCAGCAGCTGGCATCTACGAAAACGGGCAATTACGTCGGCATGGCGATTGCTACCCTTTTGCTGGCAGCCCTTATATACTTCTTGATCCGAAGCGTGATGAAGACGGTATCCGCCGTGAAGACAAGAACAAAGCTGGTAGCGGAAGGCGATTTGACCTCGGAACGAAACGTCAAATACAGCAAGGATGAGCTTGGCGACAGTTTGCGCTCCGTGGACGAGATGATAGGCGTGCTGAAACGGCTTCTCTCTTCTATATCGACTAATGCTAAGCATGTAGCCGCATCCACGAACCAGCTGAACATCGTGTCGCAGGAATCCTCGACTGCCTCGCAGCATGTTGCGGCTAATATTCAAGAGGTGACGAGCGGGACGGAGGTACAGGCGCGCAGCGCGGAAGAAACGGCGAAGGCGATCGACGAGATGGCTGTCGGCATTCAGCGTTTAGCTGAAAATACGTCCGCTTCGGCGGAGCAGTCGGCAGCAACGGCGGTTGAAGCAGGTCAAGGGCAGGAAGCGCTTGGGCGCCTGGTTGTACAGATGGGCCAGATCAAGGAGGTTATCGGACAGCTCGCGGGTATGATCGAGACATTGGAGCAACGGTCCCAGCAGATCGGGTCGATTGCGGAGAACATTACCGCCTTTGCGAACCAGACGAACATTTTATCGCTGAACGCCTCCATTGAAGCGGCAAGAGCAGGCGAGCAGGGACGCGGTTTTGCCGTTGTTGCAGGAGAGATTCGCAAGCTGGCGGCAAGCTCTCTGGAATCCGCCGACAGCATTCATCAGCTGGTAGCAGAGACAAGAGGCGAGATCGCGGGAGCTTCCGGTTATATGGCACGGACACTGGAGGAAGTACAGCGCGGCAACAATCTCGTGGAAGAGCTCCGTAATAGTTTAACCGTCATTGTGGCAGCCATTGACACGATGACCGGGCAGCTGCAGGAGAATTCGGCGATTACCGAACAGATGTCGGCGAGCTCCGAGGAGGTTAATGCTTCGATGGACCAAGCGGCGTCATCGGCTGCGGCTAATCTGGAGCGTACGGAGAGCGTTGCCGCGGCAACGGAAGAACAGCTTGCCCTCATGGAGAGCATTGCTTCCGCGGCAAGCCAATTGGACGGAGTTGCCCGCGAGCTTAATAGGGAAGTGAACTATTTTAAAGTGAATTAATGTAAAAAGGCAGCAAAAGGCATCGTGCATATGTCCGATTTGACGGCAATATGTACGATGCCTATTTTATTTTTGAAGATTTTTCTTCCGTTTGGAACTTTTTCTGAACCCGCTACGTCTAACGATTAAGATGAGAATTATGAAAGAGAAATAGGGGAGGTATCGCATCCGTTCATGGCGGCAACAGACGAGGAAGAACGACAAGTTGGAGGGCAGCAGGACAACGAAATACATAACAACAGGTTGCTGTCGGTTGTAGATGTCGAAAGGACATTTCAGGCCGGGGGGGCGCCGCTGCGCGTTCTGAAGGGACTTCATATGGAACTGAAACCAGGTCAGCTTGTTATGCTCCGGGGCCGTTCGGGCTCAGGGAAAACGACGCTGCTGAATTGCCTCGGAGGACTGGATACGCCTAGCAAAGGCGAGATCTGGTTTAACGGCAAGCCGTTTCATAAATTAAACGACACCGAGCGTACGTTGATCCGTCGCAAGGAAATGGGATTTATTTTTCAGGCGTTTGCTTTAATGCCTTTGCTATCGGCTTGGGAGAACGTGGAGCTCTCGCTCCGGATGGCCGGGACTCCCCGGTCTGAGTGGAAAGAGCGGGTCGCCTATTGCCTCGAGCTGGTAGGCCTCGAGAAAAGGATGCATCACCGTCCGTTCGAGCTGTCCGGGGGCGAGCAGCAGCGCGTGGCGATCGCGAAAGCCATTGCGCATAAGCCTATTCTCTTGTTGGCGGATGAACCAACCGCCGAGCTCGATTCGAACATGTCCGCACAGATTATGGCGGTCTTTCAAAATATTATTCGCACGGAACAAGTTACGATTTGTATGACAACACACGATCCTACAATTTTGGAGGTTGCCGATCATGTCTATGAAATGGTGGACGGGAAATTTATATAAGCGTTCTGCGGCTGTAATGATTGCGGCTTCGGTCTTGATGACCAGCGGCTGCTCCCTGCTGCCCGATGAACCGGAAGAGGAGGTGCTGCCGTCCATCGCACCGCCTCAAATCTCGAAGAAGCCGGAATACGAAGTGACGACGGCTACTTTGGAGACGAAGGTGCAGGTTATCGGGAAGATGATCTCGCAGCAGGAAGAGACGCTTTATTTTACGCTTGACGGTATGCGTCTGAAGGAACTGAACATTAAAGCCGGCGATCAGGTAAAAGCGGGCCAGACGATTGGCGTGCTGGACGTCGAGCTGATGCAGAAGGATCTTCGCAACCAGAAGCTGGCCTTCCGCAGAGAAGAGACGGCGATGAAAGAAGCGCTTCAAGGCAAGGACGAGATGGATCCGATAGAATTCGAGGAGAAGTCCATTGCCTTCGAGGAGAAGAAGCAAGCACTCGCGGACCTGGAGGAGCAGATCAGCCGAGCGGTCTTGACCGCGCCGTTTAGCGGAACGGTTGTTACGCTCAATGTGCAGAAGGGCGATTTGATCAAAGCGTATGACCCGATTGCCGTTATTGCGGATACAAGTCTGCTTGTTCCCGCCGCCAAGCTGACGAAGGACGAACAAGCCAAAATTGCGGTAGGCATGCCGGTCGTTGTGGATATCAACAATGCCGGACAATTCAAGGGGACGGTGAAGGCGCTCCCGGTTACCTCATCCGATTCGAACAACGGCGGAGGTAACGGAGGCGGCGGCGGCCAGCAGCCGGAGAGAGAACGTCCGGAAGATTTTATGATTATCTCCGTGAAGGATTTGCCTAAAACGATTGGCCGCGGCACGCCATTATCCATTAACGTTATTACGAAAAGGAAGGAAAACGTCGTCGTTATTCCGCCATCCACCCTTCGCACGATCGGCTCCAGAACTTATGTCCAGGTCGTAGACGCGGAAGGGAAGCGGGAGGTGGACGTCGAGGTTGGCCAGCAAACGGCAACGCAGATCGAAATTATAAAAGGACTTACGCCAGGCCAGAAAGTTGTAGGTAAATAGCATGGGGATTCCATTATTCCGATTTCTGTTCCGCAAAATGTGGAATACCCGCTGGCTGACGTTAAGCACTTTAGCCGGTCTTATTATGGCCGTTGCATTCGCAACGAGTATTCCGATGTACGCGGACGGCGCGTTAAAGCGCGTCGTGGCCCAATCGCTGCAGGAGAAAAGCGACGGCCTCCCTGCCGGTTCGCTGCTGATGCGCTATCAGGTGCCGGGCGGCGAGAAGACGGATCCTGCCGCATTAAAGGAAATGGAACGCTTCATAAAAGAGGACGTTCCGGGCCTTATCGGCTTCCCTTACCAGACGAAGCTGTCCAGCTATTCGATCCGTGGCGCCGAGGTTGTGCCGGAGGATCCAACGAAGGTTGACGCAAGCCGTATTCGTCAAATGACGATTATGACGATGGCGGATCTCGAGGCCAAAACCGAAATCACGCAAGGCCGGTGGTTCAAAAATACCGAAGGCGAAGATGACGTCCTCGAAGCGGTCATGCTGGAGGAAGGGATGTACCGCAACGATCTTCATGTCGGCGATATTCTCGAGTATCCCGTATACGGCGGTCTGGATATGACCCTTCGCGTCAAGATTGTCGGCGTTGTAAAGCCGCTTAACCAGACCGATCCATACTGGTACCAGGGTCTGGAAGGCATGATGAATACGCTGCAGATCAGCGAAGACGAGTTTATGGGATCGCTTATCCAGAAAGCGGGCATTCCGGTTAACAATGCAAGCTGGTATTACGCGTTTGATCTGTCGCAGATCAAGACGAGCGAGCTGTCGCCTCTTGGACGGACGCTGGATCGTCTCAACATCGATTTGTACCAGAAGCTCAAAGGCGCGAAAGTGGAAATTTCCTTCGCTTCCACGCTGACGGAGTTCAAGAAGCAAAGCTTGCAGCTCCAGACGCTTCTCTTCACGCTTGCAGCTCCGATGCTGGCGATGGTGTTCTACTTTATAGCGATGAATGCCCGCCAGTCGCTCGACAAGCAGCGAAGCGATATAGCCGTTCTGCGAAGCAGGGGAGCGGGGACCAGGCAGATTATATGGATCTATTTGCTTGAGGGTCTGCTGCTTGGCAGCTTGGCGATAGTAGCGGGACCTTTCATAGGCTGGTTTATGGCGAAAAGCATAGGCTCCGCGGACGGCTTCCTGTCCTTCGTTAACAGGAAGTCGATTCCGGTAGGCTTCTCGACCGAAGCGATGATTGCCGGGGCGGCAGCTGTCTTGCTGGCGGTGCTGTCCACCGTTATTCCGGCGGTTATCTACGCGCGCTCCTCCATTGTCAGCTATAAGAGAGAGCTGGCCCGCTCGGACCGCGGTCCGTTGTGGCAGCGCTGGTTCCTTGATGTCGTACTGCTGGGAGTGGCAGGCTACGGCTGGTACATGTTTAATGAACGGCAAATGTTGTCCTTTCAGACCGGTATGACAACCGATCAATTAAACGTTCAACCGTTCTTGTTCTTTGTGCCGGCATTATCGATCTTTGCGCTTGGCCTCGTCTGCCTGCGGTTGTTCCCGTGGCTGCTGAAGCTGTTCAACTGGCTGGGACGCAAGTTCCTTCCGGTACCGCTTTATTTGACGCTGACACAGCTGTCGCGCTCATCCAAAGGTTATTATCCGCTTATGATTTTGCTGATTCTGACGCTTGGTCTTGGCGTGTACAACGCTTCTGCAGCACGGACTATCGATCTTAACTCTACCGAACGAACGCTGTACAAATACGGTACGGATGTTACCGTCCAGACGGTATGGGAAGGCACCGTCGAGGTGGTCCGTCCAAACGGCGGGAATAACGGCAATGGCGGCAGCGGCGGCGGTGGAAACGGCGGCAATGGCGGCGGATCCGGCGGAGGTGGAGGCGGTAACGGCGGCGGAGGCGGCGGTGGCGGCCAGCAGCCGGTACCAACCCGGATTCTTTACAATGAACCGCCGTTTGAAATCTTCCGCAAGCTGGAAGGCGTTGAGGCAGCTGCCCGCGTGCTCCAGACCAAAGGGAATGTGGTTGTATCCGGCCGCTCAATCGGGCAGGGCAGTATCATGGGAATCGATAATGTGGACTTTGCGAAGGTCGCCTGGTTCCGCAGCGATCTGTTCCCGATCCATCCTTACAACTATTTGAATTACTTAGGCATGTATGAGCAAGCGGCGCTTATTCCGTCCAATGTAGCGGATAAATACCAGCTGAAGCCGGGAGATCTGATCTCGGTCGGCTTCTCGGAAGGCATGCTGGATTTCGTTGTGGTAGGCATTCTTCCATACTGGCCGACGCAATATCCGGATCAATCGCCGTTTGTAATCACGAATCTGGATTATATTTACGACCAGCTGCCGATGATGCCTTACGAGGTATGGCTCAAGATGAAGCCGGATGCGAAGGTGGCGCCAATCGTGGAGGAGCTGCAGAAGGCAGGCATCGATATCGCCAATATCAAGGATGTGCGCTCGGAGCTGATTACCCAATCGAAGCTTCCAACAAGAGGCGGCGTATTCGGGATTCTTAGCCTAGGCTTCCTCGTATCCGTCATCGTTACCTTAACCGGATACGTGCTGTACTGGTTCTTTAATCTATCCGGCCGGGTCGTGCAATTTGGCGTATTGCGGGCCATGGGTCTTTCCAGAAGACAGCTGACCGGCATGCTTCTGCTTGAGCAGCTGTTTACGGCGGGGCTCTCTATCGGATTAGGCATATTGATTGGCAAGGTAACGAGTCTTATCTTCCTGCCGTTCCTGCAGACCGCGGAGAATGTGGCGGATACGGTTCCGCCTTTCCGGGTCGTCTTCGACTCGAAGGACACGAACCAGCTTTACGCGGTTGTTGGATTTATGATGGTGACGGGAGCGGTGCTGCTCTTCCTGCATATCCGCAGACTGCGCGTTCATCAAGCGGTCAAAATGGGAGAGGAGCGGTAAACAACATGATTACATGCGAAGGGCTCGTCAAAATTTACAAAAGCGACGATCTGGAGGTCGTCGCTCTGCAAGGTCTGAACCTGAAGGTCGAAGACGGAGAGCTTATGGCTATCATCGGCAACAGCGGCAGCGGCAAATCGACCCTGCTGAATATATTGGGCGGTCTCGACCGTCCTTCCGCCGGCTCCGTCCATGTCGGACCATGGGATCTGCTCAAAATTTCCGAAGACGATCTTGTGAAATACAAGCGCGAAACCGTCG
Organism: Paenibacillus glycanilyticus; assembly: GCF_051200795.1. Taxonomy (NCBI): domain Bacteria; kingdom Bacillati; phylum Bacillota; class Bacilli; order Caryophanales; family Paenibacillaceae; genus Paenibacillus; species Paenibacillus glycanilyticus. The sequence continues at coordinate 4,136,186 of NZ_CP195155.1, read as the reverse complement.
GGTTTATCTGGCAAAATAATGCCCGCAACCTTCTGCCGTATCTGACGGCTCTTGAAAACGTCGAGATGCCGATGATGCTATCCGGCAAGGTCGACCGGGCTTACGCGAAGCAGCTGCTTGAATGGGTTGGTCTTAAAGAGAGGATGCACAACAAGCTGCATCAGCTCTCCGGCGGTGAACAGCAGCGTGTGGCTATCGCCATTTCGCTGTGCAACCGCCCCAAGCTTTTGCTTGCCGATGAACCTACCGGTTCCGTAGATACGGCAACATCGGATCTCATAATGGGGATATTCCGTAAGCTCAACAAAGAGCTTGGGGTAACGATCGTTATCGTTACTCACGATCTTACGCTTGCCGGCAAGGTGGACCGTGTCGTTGCCATCCGCGACGGATTAACGAGCACGGAATTTCTGAAACGCAATCCGAATATGATTCCCGGTGGAGGTGAGGAAGAGCAGGAGGAGAAGGGGCTTCAAGCCGTTCATGAGGCTTATGTTGTCGTGGATCGCGTCGGCCGACTGCAGGTACCGAAAGAATATTTGAGCGCATTAAACATTAAAGACAAGGCATCGATGGAATTTGACGGCGAGCGGATTATCATTACACCGCCGAAATCACTGGGGGGTTAGAAACCAAATGAAGAGGAAATGGGCGTCTAAAGTAACTTTTTTGTCCTTATCGCTAATTATGTCAACATCGCTGCTTGCAGCCTGCAGCAAAGGCTCCGAGAGCACGGCGGAGAAGCATGTGCTTCGCCTGGGCGTATTGTACGGAGGAGCGGATAACGAGTCGTATGTCCGCCAGCAATATACCGATACGTATGAAATGATGCACAAGAACATCGATTTCGAAATCGTAAGCGCGATCGATTACAACGATCAACGATATGATACGCCGGATCCAAACGGCGTCGTAAAACAACCGGATCCGTTCGCGAAAATGAAAGAAATGTTAACCGGCGACAATCCGGTTGACGTGGTGATTCTGGATTACAGCATGCTGCGCCGCCTCATTCAAGACAATCTGCTCCAGCAGCTGGATCCGCTTATCCAGAAGAGCAAATTTGACCTGACCGACTATGTGCCAACCGTTATCGACGGCATCAAATCGGCAGACGACAGCGGCAATATTTATGCTTTGACGCCTACATTCAGCTCTTCGGCCTTGTACTACAACAAGAAATTGTTCACCGACGCAGGTGTTGATCTTCCGACGGACAACATGACATGGGATGAAGTCATCAACTTGGCATCTCGCGTAGCTAAAGGCGAAGGAGCGGACCGGAAGTTTGGCCTCTCCATTAACCGCTGGGCAGGAGACGGCTTCAGCGATGTTCAGACCTATGCGGCTCCATTGCAGCTGAAGATGTGGGATGACAAAGGCGAGAAAATGCTTGTAAACAACGAGCAATGGGAATCCGCATGGAATGCGGTGGCTAATCTCTACAAGCAAAAAATTTCTCCTAGCCAAGAAGATATGAGCGCTTGGCAGACTAAAATTTCGACAGGCGATCCAGGCGCGTACAATCCGCTTGGCAGCGATATGTTCCTGAACGGAAAAGTCGCAATGACAATCGCGGAATACGGCTACGTTAACGAGATCAGCAACGCGATGAACAATGCTTCGAAAATTAAGAACTTCACGCCTTTCGACTGGGATGTCGTTACGATGCCGACGCAAACGTCCAAACCGGGCATCGGTGGCAATATCTACTTCAGCCAGCTGATGGGGATCAACGCGAAAGCACAAAACCCTGACGACGCTTGGGATTTCGTGCAGTTTACAAACAGCAAGGATTGGGCAGAGCTTAAATCGCGCAGCTCGTATGAGCTGGTTGCGCGCAAAGAATTCCTGAAACCAAAAGACGGAATGAATTACAACATCAACGCGTTTACGACGCTGAAGCCTATTCCTCCGCAATCTACCGACACGGAGAAGCTGCAGCGCGAGAAGCCGGGCATCTGGGAAGCGCAATCCCCGGGATATGAATTGTTCCAGAAGGTCATCAAAGGGGATATATCGGCCAAGGAAGCGCTCCAGGAATGGGAGACAAAAGGTAATGCCGTCCTCGAGAAGCTAAAAACGAATCCGAACGGCGGTACCGGCGAAGGCGTCGGTGGCGGCGGTCCAATCGTAAGACCGCTGGACGACACGGCCGTAGAAGCCGAACCGGCAGGTTAATACGCAATATAAAGAGCGGCTGTGCAGATTAAATCTGGCACAGCCGCTCTTTTTCTTTTAAGGCAATGGAGCATTTCGAATGATTCTGTAGAATGCGAAGTTACCGCAATAACCCTATCCTTGCAGATCAAAGCTTTTATCGATATGCCATACGCCGCTTGCGGTCTTGCGCAGTAGATGCAGTTGGTCAATCGGCGTTGTCAAATCGACGGCGGACATCCGGAGATTGCCGTAAAGATCGTGGAGCTCATCCGGCGGCATATTTTGCCCGATCGTCACGTGCGGGGTATAGACGAAATTTGGTGATGGAACATGTAGCGGCCCGCTGCAGACGGCTTCATGGAGCCGGATCATGGGCGTTGGATCCTCCAGCGCCAAATACAGCACATGACTTGCGGGATAAAAGGAAGATACGCGATTGAAATGGACTTGAAATGGCTTTGTTTGTGAAGCAACGGCTTCCATATGCTCGGTAATAGCCGGTAATTGCGCATCGGAGTGCTCTTCCTTGTCCCGGACCGTCATATGCGGCGGAATGATCGAATAATGCGGATCGTGTCGAATACGCCAGCTGTTGGCGAAGTCCTGTACAGCTTGTGAAGGGAAAACCGCAATACCGTAAAGCATACTCATCAGCTCCTTTATTCGAATGTAAGAAAGTATAGGTTATCCTTATCCTTTGCATATTTCTTACTCGCGAAACCTATGCTGCTCCTCCTGAAGACGGCGCTGCCGCTTGCTATTTCGATTATACCCAATTTGCTTGATTTCACCGAATTTGGGCATTATATATCTCGAGGAGGGATCCGTTATGAAATGGATATATTGGGTGCGGTTATACGAAACCAAATTTCAGGCTGGCTGTCTTGTAAGAAGAATGGAAAATGACTGGTGGGTCTACGGCTACGAATGCCCGCAGGAGATCGAGGTTTTCCGTTCGAGAAAAGGGCGTTACGGCGTACGTTTTCTTGTTTAAGCATATGTTGTAGAGGGCACAGCGATATGCTCAAATAAAAAATGTTCATTTTTTTTCCTCGATGAGAAATAAATGCTTGACTCTGCATATAGGAGTATAGTATATTAATCCATGTCGCCATTTCAATTTGATGACTTTAACAAATGGATATCGCGGGGTGGAGCAGCTCGGTAGCTCGTCGGGCTCATAACCCGAAGGCCGCAGGTTCAAATCCTGCCCCCGCAACCAACCACTCGACTGAAACGTGATTCTGACGTTTATCGAGGGCCCTTAGCTCAGTTGGTTAGAGCGGTCGGCTCATAACCGATTGGTCGTGGGTTCGAGTCCCTCAGGGCCCACCATTTGAAGCATCAAGACAAAATGCCGGGGTGGCGGAACTGGCAGACGCACAGGACTTAAAATCCTGCGGTGGGTGACCACCGTACGGGTTCGATTCCCGTCCTCGGCACCATTTTTCTAATACCGTTAATTGAACGGTAGGCCTACGATTAGCCAATCGCAAGAAACCGGTATAATAAGGTAAGCATAATACATAATGCTGTGAGATCGACAACGGTCAATCAGATGAAATGAGCATCTCGAAATGCGAAACACTCGTTGAAAAACGAGGATTACGCAAAGGGATGCTTTTTTCATGTCTAAATAAGCAGGATGAAACTGACTTCCGTTTGTGAGACAGGGATCAAAATACCTTGCTTCTTGATATCTGTAACGAGTTTCCTCAATGGTGCATCTGCATGAAATTCTCTTTGCAAGAAATACTCCGCTTTATAACGCTTGTGAAATACGATCTACATCACGAATTGACTCCACTAATTCCACTACGACCTTCGGTGACAACTCCTTTCCAGCTCCTTATACTTCTTTACTGAATCTAATTGTTATTTCAGAAAACGATTCTCTGTCTTTACAATCTAGGGCCAGTCCCGTTGGCGAGAATGAGAGGTTCTTATTTTTTTTGAATTGTTGCCCGGATCCATCGAATGAGAAACACTAGGAAATCGTTATGAGGTAGCAGAGGGTAAATAGACCTTGACATGATACGTATTGTAACATATATTAAACGTAAATAGATACATTTGGTATCCTAGATTAGGTACTTTGTACTAATAAAGGTGTAAGATTTTATACTAAACAAATTAATTTTGTCGTATTGGTTTGCGCGAGCAGGGAGCTGCTTAAGGATCTTAACAATCATATATGAGGCAATACGGTCTTCGCTTACTACAGCTAGAGCACGAAAGGTTATGTCTACTTTACCTTTATCAAAGTAGGCACTCGGTCATTCTGTGGGTGAGCATTCACCTTAGACGTTAATCGTCGATGGAATGTCGTGAGGTGGGGTTCGATGCCCTATTTATATATAACCAATCGTTCGTCGATTTAAGAAATCTCCTTACGGCATTTAGAAGAAGGGATGATTAGATGCTTAAAGCATTGATTACGGGCGTGACGGGACAAGATGGCTCTTACTTGGCTGAGTTCTTGCTGGAGAAAGGATATCAAGTATTCGGACTTCGCCGCAGGACAAGCACCCCGAACTATGAAAACGTGGCCGGGATTAAGGAGAAGATTCACTGGTTGTCCGGAGACCTGACTGACCTTGCCTCTTTAATAGAAGCCGTTCGTGTTGCGGATCCGGATGAGGTATATAACCTTGGAGCTCAATCCTATGTTGCCGCCTCTTGGCCGCAGCCCTATGCGACGGGCATGATGACGGCGATGGCAGTCACGAATATGTTGGAGGCTGTCCGGATCGTAAAGCCGACTGCTCGTTTCTATCAAGCTTCGAGCAGCGAGATGTTCGGCAAAGTAGCGGAAATTCCGCAGAGCGAGAAAACTCCGTTCTATCCGAGAAGCCCCTATGGAGTTGCTAAGGTATACGGGCATTGGATTACGGTCAATTACCGCGAGAGCTTTAATATGCATGCTTGCTCAGGTATATTGTTTAATCACGAATCCCCTCGCAGAGGTCTGGAATTCGTTACTCGCAAAGTGACCGACGGAGTAGCGCGAATCAAACTTGGTCTCCAGAAGCAGCTCTCTATGGGCAACCTAGAAGCACTGCGGGACTGGGGATATGCTGGCGATTACGTGCAAGCAATGTGGTTGATGCTGCAGCAGGAGACGCCCGACGATTATGTTATTGCAACGGGTGAAATGCATTCGGTAAGAGAGCTGCTCACAACGGCATTTTCATACGTTGGACTAAGTTACGAGGACCATGTGTATATAGATTCGGAGCTTGTTAGACCAGCTGAGGTTGAACTGCTTGTTGGAGACAGTTCGAAGGCGAGAGAGAAGTTGGGCTGGCAGCCGAAAGTCGGTTTCGAGGAACTCATTCACCGCATGGTGGATGCGGATCTGAGAAGGGTCGAAGCCGAGATGAGATCCCAAATCGTTATGGTTAACTAAAATACTATGGGGGAATTCAAATTGGAGCTCCATGCCAAAATTTATATCGCCGGTCACAATGGACTTGTAGGATCGGCTCTACTTCGATTGCTGAGGAGCAGGGGGTACGATAATCTCGTCATGAGAAGCCGCCAAGAACTGGACCTTCGCAATGGCGAAGAGGTCAAAGCTTTCTTTGATGAGGAATCGATTGACTATGTCTTTCTCGCAGCTGCAAAAGTTGGAGGCATTCTAGCTAATGATACCTATCCGGCGGAGTTCATACGGGACAATCTGCTCATGGCGACAAACATCATCGATTCTGCTTACCGTTCGGGTGTGCGCAAACTTCTTAATCTGGGGTCAACATGTATTTATCCGAAGCTGGCCCCGCAGCCTCTCAAAGAGTCTTACTTATTGACCGGGGAACTGGAATCTACGAATGAGCCCTATGCGATTGCCAAGATCGCAGCCATAAAAATGTGCCAGGCGTATAATCGGCAATACGGTACAAGGTTTATCTCCGTGATGCCAACAAACCTTTATGGTCCGAACGATCGGTTCGATCTGAACGATTCGCATGTACTTCCCGCGCTGCTTCGCAAGTTCCACGAAGCTAAAGAGAAGAGCCTTCCGTCGGTGCAAGTATGGGGGACGGGCTCCCCGCGCAGAGAGTTTCTTCACGTCGACGATCTGGCCGATGCCTGCTTGTACCTGATGGAGCATTACGAGGGAAGCGAAATTGTCAACGTGGGTATGGGAGAAGATTTGACGATACAAGAGTTGGCAGAACGCATCCAACGGGTTGTCGGATACGAGGGAGATATTACGTTCGACACCTCCAAGCCTGACGGGACCCCGAGGAAGCTGGCGGATACAAGCAAGCTGTTCGGCATGGGTTGGGAACCCGCTATTTCGTTGGATGAAGGTCTCACCTCGACATACCTTTGGTTTCTGGAACGACAACAAGTTGCGCAGGTCTGAATATGAAATCTCTTAAAACATTTTATTCCTATTAAAGAATAGCCTTGTCAAATATACGTCAAGTCTCATAACCTATTTTATGGCAGTAAAATGGCCTGCCTGCGGCTATGCTAGCCGGAAATAGGTGGAGGTGATAGGAATGCATACGATCCGTAGGATCCGCTTGGCTGCGTGCATTCAAAAAAATGATTAACGTCAAGAATTACTCGGCAAAAGGTGACGGGTTCACCGATGACACCGCAGCCATCAATAACGCAATCCAGGCTGCCGCCAGCAGCATTGACAAAACGGTTTATATGCCTGCAGGCAAATACGCGATAAATTCTCCCCTTATCTTAAACTCCGAAATGAGCTTGGTTGGTGAAGCCGGGACACAGGTTATCAGCAAGAAATCCACTACCGCAGTCATCGTCACCTCGAACAGCGTCATTATCGATAACATCGACTTTATGTCGGAGACTGTCAATTACAACGTGTCCAATTACGGCGTCTTTGTCGGCAAGAAGGGAACGGACGGGAAGTACTCGTATCTTTATAACATTGTCGTTAAAAATTGTACATTTACCGGTTATACGACCTCTCTCGGAATTGAAGGGGTATACTGGCTTGAGACGCGTAATTCGCATACCTTTAACGATAAATTCGGAATCACGGTAAACAAGGATACGGCGGTTGTCAATGGAATAGACGCACTCCCGGCCACGACTATGTTGTTTGAAAGAGTTTATCTTCATGGCTCAAACGGGTCGACGCAGGTCAAAGGTTCAGTGGGCCTCTCCGGTTGGGCGATCGTAAACCTGACGATGAACGGCTGCGTATTTGAATGGTATGAACAAGCCGGTCAATTGTATACTTGTCAAGTGATCTCCGCATCGGACCTGTATTTGGAGCACTGCTCGGGTCGAGGCTTGTTTTTCAGCAACGTGACGGGCAGCATCGTGATGAACAGCCCTTACGTTAATACGATTGCGGGAAGTTCGATATATTGGGAATATGCGAAGCTGGTTCTTAGCGGAGGACGAGGGATATTGTCCAACGGTCAGACAATGCTCGAGAAGGGACCATCCTCTTCCTGGATAGAGGTGCTTCCGGCGGCCGTGAACGGTGGCGCTTATTTGAAGGCGAACGGTTTCGAAGGCGAGCAGACGGTTCGCTTGGGAGGAGCGACTCCAATCGAGAGAACCGTGCAGTCGACCTCCGAAGCAGGCTTTAGGGTTCGATATCAGAATACGAGAAGTTTGGATTTGACATGGGAAGGCTTAGCTCGAAGCGAGACGAACCAGGCCATTTCCATCAAGCTCGGCAGCGCTGTTAGCGCGTTGTTCTCGACTTTGGGCCTGGAGTTCGATAATTCAACCAAAGGCGTTGTTCTCAAGAGCCCTAACGGTACGCGATACAAGCTGACCGTCAGCAACGATGGCAAGGCGGTATTTACTAAAGTCTAAAAAACAAAAAAACGGACAATCATTAAAAGGCCAAATGGCCTTTTTTTGTTTGAGGAGGATATCTAATGACGGTTATGAACGTGAATTTGGCAACTTCCTTATCGAAGGAGTATGACAGCATCGACGTGGGCAGTTTGTCAAAGGGTGGGGTTGCACAGGCACTAGAGAATGCGACCTCGAGTACGATAAGCGGAGAAATTAATTGTTCGGGGTATAACGCCTTGTTGGTACAGGTTTATAACATAACGGGATCCTGGGAGATTCAGATTCAGGGCTCCTTAAGCTCGGGCAGCTATTATACTCCGCTTCTTGGCAGCAAATCCAGTTTATTGGCGGAATCAATCATGTACCTCTTTAAAGGTATCCCTGATTATGTAAAGCTGGAGGCTATTAATCAAACTGTTGGGGCGGTAAGCGTGAAAGTACAGCCGCTGAATGTGTGAGGTGCAACCATGCCAAGACAAGAGCTGCCTCAGAACTACGTTGCGAACTCGGGACAATTACTGGAGGGCTTCGATAACGCGACCGAATGGAGCGTGCTGAACGGCACCGTTCAGCCGGATTATGATCATTATAAAACCGGTACAAGCAGTCTGAAGTTCATTACCGATTCTTCAGGCAACGCTGGCGCCAGCAAGAATATCAGCCTACGGCTGGATAAGGACGGACAATTTCAGATTTCATTATACATTCCAGACGATCCGGACAATATCGATCATTTCGACATTTACCTGACCTCGAAATCGGATTACGGCAGTTATTTCTACATATCGATCTACGACCGGTTATTTAAGGGCTGGAATACGTTGACTTTCGGTAAAGAGGAGTTCTATAACGAGAACGGGGAACAATGGACTAACTCTATGATTCGGCTCCGTATCCGATTATTCGCGACGACCGGATGTACAGCTACCGTGTCTTTCGACGACTTGCGCAACCAAGTGGTGCTGCTCCCCCGAATAACGGTAACGTTCGATGACGGTTGGAAGTCCTCTTACGATTACGGTATTCAATACATGAATGCCAAGGGATTAAAGGGAACGATGTATATCATCTCCAACTTGGTTGGAAGTCCGGACTTCATGAGTCTGGCCGAATGCGTGGATTGCTACGAGAAGGGCTGGGCGCTGGGGAATCATACAATGGACCATTTGGACCTGGCCACTTTGACGCCGTCAGAGATCCAGTCGCAATTGCTTGGCTGTACGGAATGGTTGGATACGCAAGGCTTCTCGAGAGCGAGCCGGCATGTAGCGTACCCGTTCGGAGGATATAACGAGGATGTGCTGGCTGCCATGGACGAGTTGGATATGCTGACGGGAAGAACTGTCCTAGGAGGGTTTCATTGTACATTCCCGCCGCTTAGTCCTCATGAGCTGGTTACTTTGAACGTGACTCCCGATACCACGCTGGAGGAGCTGCGGAGCCGCGTAGACTGGGCAATGTCTGGCAAAGGCATGGTTAATTTTCTGTTTCATGAATTGGTTGCGGGAATTCCGGTTGAGGAGATCCAGTATCCGATCGAGAAATTTCAGGCATTCGCGGACTATTTGGCAGAAAGACGAGCGATCACGGCTACCATTGATGAGTGGTATGAAGGGTTAACCAACCCTAGATATCGTTCCTTGCCTTTGATCAGAACAACCGTTTAGGCGATATGAAACCAGGAGGCATACAAAAATGACACTTACCTATAAGAATTACTGGGACTTATTTCGAAGGACCAAGTGGTTCTTGACGCTTTTTCCTATTGCTTGCCTATTGGCGGCCGTATTTGTCAGTATGTATGTGGTTAAGCCGGTGTACGTGGCGGAGTCCAGCCTGCTTATTTATAAGGCAAACCAAACACCGGGACGCGAGCAGATCGATTTGGACGCTGTTCAGACCAATACGGCTCTCGCTCCAACCTACGCCGCCTTAATTACGGATCCTTTTATTCTGGATAAGGTCGTAGCTCGGCTGCCGGATATGGGGTTGAAGACTGAAAAGCTTCAGAAACAAATTCTGGTGTCCGCCGGCGAACGAAGCCAGATCATTACGATAAGCTATAAAGCATACTCCTTTGATAATGCCAAGCAAATCATCAATACTGTGGCGACGGTTTTTAAAGACGAGATACAAAGCGTGGTCGGAATCGATAACATTCAGATTCTTTATACCGCGAATATTCCCAACAGCGACAGTGTTATTCGGCCGAATGTGGTGACGAACGCTATCATTGCCGTCATCTTAGGGGTGATTATCTCGTCGGTTGCCGTTCTTATTCGGGAGGCTGTCAGAGACACTTATCATTCGGAAGAAGCTATCGCCGTTGAGCTCAACGTTGCGGTATTAGGGACCATCAGGCAAATAAAACGCAAGGAATTTAGGAAAAAACAGCCCGTGGAAGAGAAAATTAAGCGACGGGTAAGTGAGGTGCCAAAAGTTGAAGCGTTCTAAAAAATATATTTTCGCCACGAGTACGAAGTCGGATCTTGCTCTTAGGTATCGGGAAATAAAGACGAATTTGTATACGTTAAACGGAACCGGGAACCCGCCAAGTTCTATTCTGATCACCTCTGCGAAGAACGGGGAGGGCAAAACGATCACGGCCTCTAATCTAGCGGTGTCTTTTGCCTTGGATAATCGTAGAGTCTTAATCATCGACATGAACTGCGCGAACCCTCTCCTGCATAAGATTTTTTCCAGAACGAATACAGTTGGTATGTCCAATTATTTGCAGGGGACGAGTGATTTCTGCGAAGCGATCAGTGAAACCTCGATTGCGAACTTGTCCTTGATGCCTGCTGGTCCTGAGCCGGAATACCTTCCCGCGCTGATTTGCTCGGAAAAGCTCAAGCAATTGTTTCAGGAAGCCGGAGACAAGTATGACGTTGTTATCGCCGACGGAATTTCCTCGGAAGAGTTCGCAGAGATCCGCTTAGCGGCTTCCTATTTCGAAGGCTTTATTTTTGTCGTAAATCCCAGGGTTTCCGCACGCGAAGTTATTTCCAAGCAGCTCAAAAGTTTCGAACATATTCAAGCGAACCTGCTTGGCGTTGTACTCAACCAAATGTGAAACGGAAGGCTTGAGTCCATGATTCCTAATTTCCTTCTTGCCGGCGTTGTTTTGATTAATTTTGCGGTCGTCAACATGGGGGGGCTGAAGCTTAGCGCTCTCCATCTTACTTTTATATTGTTGGTCGGTGTTGTTCTGCTTCGCATCAGGAGAATTGAACTGGATAAGGCCATTACGATTCTGCTGCTTCTCGCTCTTCCTTTGATCAACGTCTATTTCGTCTCGGATCAATTGGAGTTTTTTAAGACTTTTATGACCTATACAATATTGCTGCTAACCTACTTCTGCGTAATTCCATTTCTTCAGGGACAAGGCTCCGAGGTATTCAAAGTATTTTATAGACGTCTGTTGATCGTCATCCTGGTGCTTCAAGTGTTCGGCATTATCCAATGGGCAGCAGCCAATTTCTTAAACAACATGAGCCTGTATAATGCCTATCTTCCCTTCCAATTCAATGGTGAACAGCTAATCGGGACCTACAAGGGAATCATTCGGGCCAACTCCATCTTTCCCGAGCCTTCTATCTTTGCCATCATATGCAATTTATCATCCGCGCTGATTCTGGCCTTTAATCGTTTAAAGAAAGATCTGTTGTTCTTTATACTAAACCTCCTCTGCTTAGTGATCACTTTCTCTTCCAGTTCATATTTGTTCTATTTGCTTATTGTAGCCGTTTACCTGCTTGTTCGTCGCCGTTACGGGCTTCTCGCTTACGGGCTGGGCCTTTTGGCAATTCCTATGATGTTATACAGCTCGAGTCTGCTGCAGGTCTTTCGATTCAGTGAGCTTTATGTCCCCGGCACCTCCGGTTATTACCGAGTTATCTCTCCGCTCCTGATGCTGCGCGACATTCTGCTTTATCATCCGGCAACGGGCATTGGAATCGGACAGATTGATTTGGTCATACCAAGAGATTATTCCCAATACTTCGTCAAATCCGGCAAGGTTGGGGATACGCTGGATAACAGCTTGATTTTATCGCTAATCGTCTTTGGGCTGCCTGTCTTGTTTGTCTATGGCCGTGTTCTTATGAAGTACGCTCGGCGATTCATGAGACAACGACTTAACTTGGTTCTCATGGCTTTTTTGTTTTCATTTCTAATCAGTACGGGGCTGCTGTTCGGACCGGAGTTTATTCTGATCCTTGTTATATGCGAATGGGCCATGCATCAGAATGTGGAGGAACGCCAAACGGTAGTGCTATCCAAGACGAAGGAGGCTGAAGCTTTATCTTATCCAATCCGGAAATTGCCATTATCACCGTAACTTATAACTGCGAACAAGACCTGCTGCGCACGTTCGAGAGTATTCGAAGCCAGAAGCGTGCGATAGCGGAGTATATTGTCGTGGATGGCGGATCTACAGACGGGACACTGCCGCTCATTCGTATGAATGGAGATATTGTACATCAGTATGTTTCCGAGCCTGACAAAGGTATCTATGATGCGATGAACAAAGGTATCGCCTTGACAAGGGCTCCCTATTTATTATTTTTGAACGCCGGCGACACGCTATACGACGAAGACACGCTGAACGCTATCATCGACGAGTTGAGAAGCAGCGACACGGATTTGTTGTACGGGGACGTGCTGCTGGCCAAAGACAACGATCAATGGGTGAAGCGTCAACCACGTAAGGTAGGCTTATCCTATTTATTCGTTAACAATCTGTGCCATCAGACGATGATTTTCCATCGCAGGCTGTTTGAGAGATTCGGCATGTTCGATATTCAGGAGCCTCTGCTTGCGGATTTTAAATTCCTGCTGGGGCTAACGCTCTCCGGCGAAGTGACAATGCGCCACATTGGTCGTATTGTCTGTTGTTATCCTCTTACCGGAGTGAGCTCTCGAACCTCATTCGCCTTTAATTACGTGCACAGATCTCGAGTTATCAAGTCGCTCGTAAGCTGGCGGAGCTATTGCGCCTACCATATCTATTGGTTGGTAGCCAAGCCGTTAACTGTGCTTCAAGGCCGTTGGTCTCGCATGGTTAAGACCCGTATCCAATGAGAGGAGCAACGCCATGCTGACCGTTATTTTTTTCGTCGCGCTGTTCCTTCTTCTGTACCCTTATGTGATTTATCCGCTGCTGCTGATAGGCTCGACCAAAGCTTTTCCACGAACACAGCAAAATCAGCCAACGGATACAGAGACTTATACCGTTGACATCTTGATTCCCGTGTATAACGAAGAGAAGTTTATCTCCGAAAAGCTTCGGAATCTGTTGACGTACGAATGTGACTGGCGGCAGATTCAGGTTCTTATTGGAGCGGACGGTTGCAAAGACAAGACATGCGAGCTGATACACGCGTTCCAGTCAGAGCATCCGGAGATAGCGGTCCGCTTGTTTGATTTCGAGACCAACCGCGGCAAATCGACCGTACTGAACGAACTGGCAGAACGCTCCCGGGCAGACATCCTTATTCTGACGGATGCCTCGACTATGTTCGCTCCCCGAACGGTGAACGAGCTGATCAAGCATTACGGAGATTCTTCAATCACAGGAATATGCGGGTGCAAGACGATCTCGACGGACGATTATTCGGATACGGGGAAGAATGAAGGGTTCTACTGGAAGTTCGAGGCTCGATTAAAAGAATTGGAGAGCCAGTTGTACTCGGTTATTGGCGCGGAAGGGCCGGTCTTCTCCATTCGCCGGGAAGATTACGTGCCTCTGCACCCATCCGTATTGCTGGATGACTTTCTTGTCTGCATGGCGGCTGTCACGCGGACAAAGCGAGTCGTGTATGAGCGGAATGCGGTCGGTTACGAGAAATCTTCCGAATCTTACTCGAACGAATACATACGCAGGAAAAGAATCGCAATCGGCGCGTATCAATTTTTGAAGATGATGGTTATTAATCGGTATCTTCTTCAATGGAATCTGCGAACGTTGTTCAGTCTAATCAGCCACAAGATCATCCGCTGGACAAGTCCGTTTTATATGATTCTGCTGTACTTGTCGAACCTGATACTGCTGCTTCAGAAGGGAGGAAATCCCTTCTTTTTTGTTGCGTTCGTGGGTCAGAGCTTGTTCTACCTGCTAACGATACTCATTCATCGGAACGAATATAAAGCATTCGGCAGAAAGGGCGAATTGCTCAATAGCGTAGCCTATTTGGTTATGTCGAACCTGCTGCAGATTCAAGGCGTCTATAAGGGATTGTTTAAGGAACAAAACGGTCGCTGGAAAACAGTTAACCGGTAACGCGCGGGGTCGAAGTTAGTGACTAAACGGGGGAAGAAAATATGGAAACTAATAATCAGCCTTCCATTGATTTTAGGGAATTGAAGCTTCAGCAAGCTCAAACGGCCAAGCTAAAGCCTTCCATTCAGTTAAGAGAGGTCATTAAACGGGGGATGGATGTCAGCTTCGCATTGATTGCGATTATCCTCTTAACCCCCATTATGCTCATTACTGCCATTGTGATTAAAGCAAATGACCCGGCAGGCGCCGTTTTTTTCCGACAGTCAAGGATCGGACGGGACGGAAAGCTGTTCAAGATGTTCAAATTCCGCTCCATGAGAAGCGATGCCGAGCAGTATCTCATGAGCAATGAAATGTTATACCGGAAGTATGTAAGCAACAGTTACAAGCTGGAGCTGCATGAGGATCCCCGAGTGACATCTATCGGACGTTTTCTACGCAAGACCAGTCTGGACGAATTGCCTCAATTTTTCAACGTTTTGAGAGGAGAGATGAGTCTCGTTGGCCCTCGTCCGGTTGTACGCGAAGAATTACTGGGGTACGGCAGCCGGTCATTGGACTTCCTCTCCGTTAAGCCGGGAATTACGGGATATTGGCAAACATGCGGGAGAAGCAGCGTGGGATATCCGGAGAGAGCGGATCTGGAGCTTCACTACGTGTACAATCGAACCATATCGATGGATATCAAAATTCTGTTTAAGACGGTATGGATCGTTCTTCGGCGCAAAGGCGCGTATTAGAAGAGCGAGCGCAGCGCCCATTTAAACAAGATGAGAGGTAATTTTTTTGGCAGAATTGAATTTACGCAAAAAGGTAGTCGAAGGCGGCGCGTTTCTCGTCATTCGCAGGGGAGTCGGCATAGTCATCAGCTTGGTAGGCATGCTGGTATTAACTAAGCTGATCGGAGCAAAATTTTATGGGTTATACTCGACGATTTCCGTAATTACCGTATATTTAATCGACCTTTGCGCAGTTGGAATCCGTGATTACCTAATCCGGGAGGAGGGTGAATTGAAGGCAGAGTCGTTCCACTCTGCGTTCTCTTTTATTCTTGTCACTACGCTGTCCGCCGTGTTGATCGGCATTGCGCTCTCCTATCCTCTAAGCATTTGGCTGAACAGCCCGGAGATTCGGCTTCCCTTTATCTCAATGCTGGTCTGTGCGCCGTTCTATGCCTTTATTATTCCCTGCACGGCGAAGATGGAACGTGAGTTGAACTTTCGTTTTATCGCGTGGATAGAGTTTCATACGCAGACCATCTTTTATGTGCTCGCACTGGGAATGGCCTTTATGCATGCGGGAGTTTGGGCTCCGGTGTTGGCGAATGTCATTAAAGTGGTCATTTCATGCTTTATATGCAGTAAGTTCGCCAAATATAAACCTAGATTTTATTGGCGTAAACAAGCTCTTGGAGCGATGCTTCATTACGGAGTGCGGAATGTCTCGGCGAGGACGGTGGGGCAGCTTCGATCCTTGGTGAATCCGCTAGTCGTAGGTAGGCTGGTTGGCCCCGAGGCGGTAGCTTGCGTTGCCTTAACGATAAGATTGATTGAAGCGCTGTCCTTTGTTAATACGGCTATTCAGCATGTTTCTTTTCCCGTTCTTTCGAAAATACAGAGAGACAGGCGTTTGCTCGGAAAGGCATTAGACGAGGCGGTATTTCTTCAAATGCTGGGCATGGCTCCGTTTTTGATCGGTTTCGCGCTGCTATCGCCATGGCTGTTCCCGCTATATTTCCAGGATGATTGGCTTCCGATCCTGAATCTGTTTCCTTTCCTTGCGGTAGGGGCGATCGTGAACTCCATCTTCAGCCTTCATGCTGTCGTGCTATACGTGAACGGCTCCAATCGGGTTATGTTTCGATTCGGCTTGGCGAATACCTTGCTGCTGGGGATAAGCGCATGGTTTCTCTCCCAATGGCTGGGGATATTCGGATATGCTGTGGCCGAGATCGTAACGATTGCTTCCTTCGGAATCATTCACTTGGGTATTAGACAAATATGCGAGGTTCATTACAAACAGGCTATTTTAGTGCTTGCAGCCTGCGTTCCGCCGTTCTTCTTGACCTCGGCTGCTTATCCGTGGGCCTTATTGCTGTTGGTTCCATTGCCAATCGTGCTCTGGCTGCCTCCAATTCGCAGACGTATTAGGATGAACGTTCAACAAATTATACGCCGATCTGAAGTCGCCTCTTGAGTTCGATAACGCGCTGAGAACCCCTTTCGACTGGCTAATGGCCAGTCGAAAGGGGTTTTTTCGTGCTTCTATGGATGATTATCCCCGAATCCATTACAATAGGAAGACAATGTTGAAAGCAAAGGTGGTTCATGGATGGCGGGAAGCAAACATTACGTTGTCTGGGTCGGCAAGCAGCCCGGCGTGTACAAGAGTTGGCCGGAATGCCAGGCACAGGTGAACGGATATCCGGAAGCGAAATATAAATCCTTTGAATCGAAGGATAAGGCGGAAGCCGCGTACAAGGAAGGCTGGAAGAATCATTGGGGCCAGGGGAAAGGGACCGCAGTGCCTGCGGCTTCGCCGGCAAAAAAGAAGCCTGGCTTTTACGCCTCTAAACCGTCTGCAGCGGCAGAAGGGGAGCAGGAGATTGATTATGACAGCATCTCCGTTGACGTTGGCACGCGGGGCAATCCGGGGCCGGTAGAATATAAAGGCGTGGATACGCAAACGGGCGATATTTTGTTCTACGTAGGCCCTATTCCGAACGGCACCAATAATCTCGGAGAGTTTATTGCGGTCGTTCACGCACTGGATTATCTCACGAAAAAAGGAAGCAGCCAAACGATCTACAGCGACTCGCGAACGGCGCTAAGCTGGCTGCGGAACAAGAAGATAGCTTCGAGTCTCGTGAGAAACGCATCGACCAAGCAGATTTGGGAATTGGCTGATTGGGCGCTAGACTGGCTGCGCAATAATACGTACAGCAATAAAGTTCTAAAATGGAATACGGAAGAATGGGGAGAAATCCGCGCGGATTTCGGACGGAAATAAGGGAGACAACAGATGGATTTTCAGCTGAACAACGATTGGGCGGAGCTTCTGCAGGGTGAGATGGACGAGCCGTACTTCAAGCAGATGGAAGCGAAGCTTGGGGAGCTTTATGAAACGAAGACCGTGTATCCTAAGGCCGAGCATATTTTTAATGCGCTTTCGCTTACGCCTTATAAGCAGACGAGGGTTGTCATTATCGGACAGGATCCTTATCATGGCCAAGGTCAGGCGCATGGGCTTAGCTTTTCGGTACAAGAGGGGGTTGCTATACCGCCTTCTTTGAGAAATATTTATAAAGAGCTGCAGCAGGATATCGGCTGTCCGATTCCGCAGCATGGCTCTCTTGCCTCGTGGGCCAAGCAAGGGGTATTGCTTCTCAATACGGTTCTGACTGTTGAAGAAGGGCAGCCTAATTCGCATCAGAAGCTGGGCTGGGAACGGTTCACCGACCGGATTATCCGCAAGCTGAATGATCGGGAAGAGCCGGTTGTCTTTATTTTATGGGGCAAGCATGCCCAGGATAAAGCGGCCTTTATAGATACGAGTAAGCATCGGGTTATCGCGTCGGCGCATCCAAGCCCGTTGGCGGCGCGGAAAGGCTTTTTTGGCAGCCGTCCGTTCTCGAGAGTGAACGAGCATTTGCGGAGTTTTGGCTATACGGAGATTGATTGGAGCCTGCCCGAGCATCCGGAACAAGATTAATACGCAAAAAAGCCTCCCGGTCCATGTTCGTAATGGAACGGGAGGCTTTTCATTTGCGCAATATTAGCTGGCCGAAGCCACGCTGCTTACGGCAGTATCGGCCTTAGCCGAAGCCAGTACAGGCTTGTAAGCCGCGTCTACATAAGTGGTTGCGCTAACTTCCGTGATCACTTGCGGGTACATTTTGTTCGGATCCGGTTGAACCGTTTCTACCTTGATAATCGCTTGACCATCAACGAAGGATATCGATGTAACGCGGAGTCCGTAACCGGGATGAGGCGCTTGACCGGACACGGTTACTTTGTTGATGTCCTTGTTCACCGAGGTTACAGTCAGTTTAAGATCTTGAATCGGCTGAGGAGCCGGTTCTGCCGGGATCGTTGGCGTCTTCTTTACGAATTCAAGACCGTCGTACAGCCAGCCTGCCGCCACGCCGCGCGTAATTTTTTGTTTTGGATAGAAATTGTTTTTCTTATCCAGCGTTGCGATTTTGGAAATGAGCAGCTTTTGGATGCTGTTCATATAATCCTTGTTAATATCCTTTTCATCGTTAATCGTCATGTACAGTTCGATAAAGGCGAAATCGCCTTTTTTCGTAATCGCCTTGAAGAGATGATGGGCGAACTGCTCGCGTGTCATTTCGTCGTTGGCTTTGACGTTCTTAGGTACTTCCAGGCCATTGTATTGGGCAATGATAAACGCATCCGCATACCATGAGCCGTTCTTCAGATTCGGATAATAATCGGCAACCTCAGGCTTCTTAATGAAACGAATGTTGTCGATATTGAGGTCAAAAGCTTTAACGATCATCGAAATGCCGGCAGCGTAGGACAGCTTGCCGTTGGAGTTGAATTTATTGCCTTTTTCGCCTTTAATAACGCCTTGTTTTTCCAGGGACTCAATCTTTGATTTATTCGGATCTTTGCTTGTATCACTGAAGGCGAATACGGTTTGCCCCAGAGTAAATACAAGCAGCATGGACATGGCTAGCAATAGAACTGCTTTAAGTTTCATCATCGACTCTCCTCTTGTTTTGAGATTTGCTATAGCATCTATAATAACGAGTCCAATATTGGTATTGTTGCACTAAAAAGAGAAGAGTCATACGAAAAGTTGCTAAGTTTTTGCAGATCTGCCGGTTAAGAGCTGTTGAATGGCCGTCAGGCAAGGTGCCGGACGAAAATCGAACTCATCCCTCATCCGCGCAATCTCGATGGGCTTAAAGGCAAGCCGGACAGCGGAAGGAGAGAGATTCAGCTCGAAGGAACGCACCTCGGTCCAGGCATCGAACAGCTGTTGGTTCGTCAGATTAACTCCGCTTGCTACATTATAAATAAATTGCTTGCCCCTCAAGGCGATTTGAATTAGAGCCTCAACCGCATCCTCGACCCGAATATAATCCTTTTCCGAATCCATCGTTGACAACAGCATAACCGAGCCATGATCCAGGATATCCTTCATAACCGAGTAAATAAAATTGCCGGAGCCGAAGTCGTCGCCTACCACATTGGACAGCCTTGCGACACGGACATTTGACCGGCCTGAGCATAGGCAGACGGATTCGCCGAGCAGCTTGGATAACGCATAAATATCTTCGCGCTGATTGGAATTAACGCTTAGATCGGCCTCCTCACGCGTAGATTCCGCCCGATGGTACAGTCTGGTTGTAGACAGATAGAGCAGAGAATGGAAATCCGCCGCATGCAGAAGACGGCTGATAAACCCTGTATGAGCTTCCACCACATCATAGGGGCGGGAACGGAAATCCGATGTAATGCCGGCGCAATAAAAAACATGTCCCAAAGGCCGGCCGAATACGGACGAAGACCCTTTTTCCGGGCAAAAAACGTCAAAACCAATCGTTCGCAGCCTAGCCGTTAGGTGTGAACCAATAAACCCGCCTGCTCCAATAACGGTTGCCAGGTTGTCGCTTGTCATGACCGCGACCCTTTATGCTGAAGCGGGTTCCCCGCATAAACGCCGTAAGCCTCCAGCTTGCCGCGAACAAGCGAGTTTGCCCCCACTACAGCCCCTTTTCCGATATGAGTGCCGTCCAGTATTACACAGTTTGCGCCAATCCACACATCCTCCTCAATGATGATTCCGCCTTTGCTCGGCAGGAAGCCCTGCTCCCGAATTAGCTTATTCCGGTCCCGGTAGGCATGATTTACGGGGGCAAAGGTACAGTTGGCGGCAACAAGCACGTTATCGTCCATCCTGACTCCGTTTCCGGAGTAGATAACGGTACCGGAATTGATGTAAACATGCTGGCCCAGCCGTACATCGCCGGAGCCTCCGGCAAATTTGATCTTCACAAAAGCATCAATCATGCAATGGTCGCCTATTACAAGCTTGCTGCCGCGGACGGAGGTTTCAAGATCGCATAAAGGAGAGATCGCTGCCGAATCAGAGATCAAGTGCATAGTCATCGTTCCATGGCGCGAGGTAGTCATCCCGCTCGCTTATGACGGGATTGTCGTATACCCATTTAATTTGAAAGGCAGGGTCGTCGTACCGCGCTCCGTTCTGCACGGAAGGATCGTAAATGCCGGACATATGGTAGTAGAGAGTGGAGTGGGGCTCCAGCGTTTGAAAGCCATGGGCGTAACCCGGGGGGATGTAGAGCATGCGATGATTTTCGCCGGTAAGCCGGAAGGCTTCCCATTGCTTGTAGGTCTTTGAGTCCTTCCGGATATCTACCACGACATCGTATACGCTGCCTTGTATGCATTGAATCATTTTGTTCTCGGTAAACGGCAGGTTCTGAAAATGCATGCCGCGTATTGTCCCCTTATGGATATTGCTCGAAATACTCCACTGCCGGAAGTTCTCTTCAAGCCCCCGTTCCTTGAATTGATCGCGGCAAAAGGCTCGGGCAAAAAATCCGCGGTTATCGGTGATCGGCTCCGGCTCGATCAAATAAACGCCCTCTAGCGATGTTTTATGAAAAAGCATATAGCATCATCCTTTCTCAATAAATTTCGAGCTTGGGAATACAGACGACCAGCTTGGCTCCCCATTGTCGCGTATATTGGAGTTCCTTCTCAATCTCGTCTTTCAGATTCCAGGGCAGAATGACAAGGTAATCCGGCTTTGTTTCCCTGATTCGCCCGGGAGAGTAGATCGGGATCCGGCTGCCGGGCATGTATAAGCCTTGTTTGTACGGATTTTTGTCCACGGCGTAATCGATATAATCGGTGCCGACGCCGAGGTAATTGAAGAGCGTATTGCCTTTGGCGGGAGCTCCGTAAGCCGCAATCCGTTTGTTCTCGCGGGAAGCCTGAAACAGGAAACGGTATATTTCCTCCTTAACCGCTTTTACTTGCGCGGGAAAACGGAAATACGTCCTCACCTTCTTCAAGCCGTATGCGATTTCTTCTAACCGTACCTTTTCCACGCGCGGGGTAACCGTCAGCTTCGCATGCTCGGAATGCCGGGCAAATACGCGCAGAGAACCGCCATGCGTCGGCCACTCCTCAACGTCATAGATCGTTAATCCGAAACGCTCGAACAAATGCGAAACACTAAGAAGAGATAGATAAGAAAAGTGCTCATGGTAAATCGTATCGAATTGATTGTTTTCCATTAACCGCAGTAGATGAGGAAACTCCAAGGTAAGGGTACCGGTAGGGGACAATAGCTCCTTGAGGCCGGCAACAAAGTCCTGAAGCTCCGGAACATGGGCAAGTACATTGTTGCCGATAATGAGGTCAGCGGTCCCCCGTTCCCGGGCAAGCTGTCTGGCGAAAGCCAATGTGAAAAACTCCGATACCGTAGGGATGCCTTTTGCTTCCGCTTGCTTTGCGACATTTTTAGCTGGTTCAATACCTAGAACCGGAATGTTGTACGGTGTGAAATACTGCAATAAATAGCCGTCATTGCTCGCAATCTCGATAACGGAGGATGAGTGGTCTAAAGACAGGCGGGGGATAATAGCGTCTACATATTGCTTGGCATGAGCAAGCCAGCTGGAAGAATACGAGCTGAAATAGGCGTATTCCTCAAAGATCTCCCGAGGCGATTCGAACTGCTCCAGTTGAACGAGCAGACAGTGCCCGCATACAAAAACGCGCAACGGATAATAGGCGGTTCCTTGGTTTAATTGCTCCGGCCGCAGAAAGTTATTGGATAGGGGGGAGGTGCGGAGATCAACAAAAACATGCTGCAGCGGATGGCGGCAGGAGCGGCATAAGGCATTAGCCAGGACGGTTCACCTCCAATTGCTCGTATTGGCTGATTTGCGCAAAAGTAACGGCTTGCATATCTTCTCCGTCATAAAAGGCGCGGTACCAGTCTACCGTCCAGCCGATAGTCTGCTCAACGGTTAGCCTGGAGCCCCAGCCAAGCCTTTGGTAAGCTTTATCGGAATTGAGCAGAAGGGTGTTGGTTTCATGGGGCTGCTTGCCGGTATCATACGTGAGCTCCGGCAGATTTCCCCATCGACGGATAAGACGCGCGGCAAGTTCGCCAACCGTTACTCCTTGGTCAATGGTCTGTCCGAAATTCCATGCCCCGCCATATTGCTCATCCTGCCAGAGCTTTTCCGCAAGAAGGATATAGCCGCAAATGGGCTCCAGCACATGCTGCCAGGGGCGTACGGCACTAGGGTTCCGAAGAACCGGCAGTTCACCGGAAGTCATGCTCCGAATGAGGTCCGGAACGATACGGTCGGCTGCCCAATCGCCTCCGCCGATCACATTGCCCGCCCGGGCGGTTGCGATCCGTTTGCCAAGTGGAGCGAGAAAAGCATCCCGGTAACTGCCGGTAATAAGCTCCGAGCAGGCTTTGCTTGCGCTATAGGGATCGTACCCGCCTAACGGATCGTTTTCCGAATAGCCTTCTGCCGATTCTTTGTTCTCGTAAACCTTGTCGGTTGTAACGTTAATGACGACCTTTGCGGTGGAAGCGGGAGACTTCTTTACGGCTTCCAGAAGGACGGCCGTGCCGTACGCATTGGTCAAAAAGGTCCCAAGCGGGTCGCGGTAGCTGTCCCGAACAAGCGCTTGGGCAGCAAGGTGAAAGACGATATCTGGCCGATGGACGGATAACGTCTCCGACATCGCGGTCAGATCGGTGATGTCACCTGTTACTGAAGTGATATCAAGCGTTAAACATTCCGCCATATTAGGCGCTGCGGAAGCGGGGAGGGAATAGCCGACGACTTCGGCTCCCCGGTCCTTCAACACCGCGCACAGCCAGCTCCCTTTAAAACCGGTATGGCCGGTGACGAGCACTTTTTTTCCATGCCAGAACGTGTCCATTATTTCCACACCTTCCATGGCGCATTTCCTTTATTCCATAACTCATTCAGCTCGTTCTTGTCTCTTAGCGTATCCATCGAATGCCAGAAGCCCTGATGCTGGTAGACCGATAACTCTCCGAAAGAAGCGAGCGACTCCAGTGGGCCATGCTCCCAGACCGTCTCATCGCTGCGAATCAATTCAATGACCTTTGGTTCCAGAACGAAAAAACCGCCATTAATCCAGTGCTTATCGTTATGGGGTTTTTCCTTGAAGGAGAGAGCCTTCCGATCCTCAATCTCGAGAATGCCGTATCGCATTCCGGGATTCACTGCGGTTACGGTGGCGAGCTTGCCTTCGCTGCGGTGAAGAGCAAGCAGTTCGTTAATGTGGATATCGCCAACGCCATCGCCGTATGTGAAACAGAAGGTCTCATCGCCGATATAAGGAGCCAGCCGCTTCAGCCGCCCGCCTGTCATCGCATGCTCGCCCGTATCCACAACCGTTATTTTCCAAGGCTCGGCTTTCGAATTCATCAGCGTCATCCGGTTGTCGGACAGATCAAAGTGGACATCGGACTGATGCAGGTAATAATTCATGAAATATTCCTTTATCACGTAGGATTTGTAGCCGGCCGCAATGATAAAGTCGTGAATTCCGTAGTGCGAATAAATCTTCATGATATGCCATAAAATCGGCTTGCCGCCGATCTCGACCATCGGTTTAGGCCTGGATATCGTTTCTTCGGATAAGCGGCTTCCGAGTCCGCCGGCCAGGATAACAGCTTTCACGGGGGCAACCTCCTTCTGGCAAATATCGTTCAGTTGCTGATGCGTTTTAAGCTACGCGAAGAGGTGGCCGGAAGGAAGCAAATAGCGGTTCAATCCATCGAAGGATCGGATAAATTCGGAATAGCCATGCTCAAATAAAATATAGTCGAATTGTTCGCCGCCAAGCAGCTGCCGGAAATCTTCCGATGTATCGAAATAGAATGTACGGTCGGAGATTGTCCGCAGGTCAACTAAATACTTCTCTTGATTCGATAGGCTGGTAAGCCGGACATTGCGGGCGCCTTGCTGCTTCATAAAAGTTTTGACGGCGAGAGGCGTAGCGCCAATACAGCAATTAATGGCGAGGATGGAGACCGATTCCCGGGGTGACCACTGCCTTCTTACGGCGTCTACCAGCTGCATATTCGGCAGCCCTTCCGTCCAGGAATCTATTCCGTATTTATTGTAGAAAATTTGCCTGCTGACCTGGAGGGAATTGTTCTGCTGCTGATCGATGCCGGTTGTGACCGAGCCGTGGTGATAAATAAACGTATCTCCCGCATAGACAAGCTTATAGCCGGCTCTGCGGTACCGGTAGCTGATATCATCGTCTCCGAACTCGCCGAAGTAGAAGCGGGGGTCGTAGCCCCCGATTTCTCGGAGCCGATCGGTCAGGGAGAAGAGGATGACGGGCATCAGCCGGATCCGCTCTTCCCATTTGTTCGGGTCGGATACGTTATACGCCTTCGCCTCAACCTGCATTTCCTCAAGCGTCTGAAAGGGGAGGCTGATCTGCTGAAAGTTGCTTACATAGTTGGCTCCCGGAGAGACGAATCCGATCCCCGGATCCGATTCAATGCAAGCGATCAGATTCGGAAGCCAACCGGAGGTTAGAATCATATCGTTGCTGATTAACGCGATATACTTTCCCTGCGCAGCATTCATTCCGACATTAAATCCGTTGACCGGACCGACGTTTTGCGGGAGATGGACGGGGCTGGCTCCCGGGATCGAATCAAAATATGCCTTTGTGCCGTCAGAGGAGCCATTATTGACAAGAATCAATTCGTTGCCTTCTAACGGAGTATGTAGGAGAAGGCTGTCGATGCAACGTTTGGTTATCTCCAGATGGTTGTAAGCAAGAACAACCAAGCTGACGAATGGTTGGTTAGGCAGTACGATCACCTCGCAAATAGGCAGATTCCCGATTGTTAAATTGTATTTTTTGGAATCAAAAAAAGACCTTTGCAGGTCTTTAGGCGAGGGTTACTCCGAATCATCCTTATACCAAGGATTCAGATGGATGAGGACTTCCTCCACGTCCTTGTGATGCTCGAGAATGATTTGTTTTATTTTTCGGGAGACGTCATGGCCTTCTTGAATGGTAAGCTCTCCGGGAATGCCAACGCGGACATCAATCATGACATATTGGCCGAATTCTCTGGCCCGGATTCTGTCAATGCGTTTTACTTCCGGGATGGAGGAGACAAGACGCTCGTAATCTTGCAGCATCTCCGTAGATACGGTTTTTTCCATTAGTACATCCACGGCTTCTTTCCCCATATGATAAGCAAGCTTCAATACGAAATAGGCAACAACAATCCCGGCGGCCGCATCGCCGTAGCTAAGGAAGGCGATATCGTTTCTTTCCCCGATAATAGCCGCTCCGATCCCGAGAACGGCGGCAAGCGACGCATAAACATCGGCCAGATGATCGAAAGCGGTAGCTTCAAGACTTTTACTGCTCGTCTGCTTGCTGATTCGTATGCAATAAATGTATAACCACAGCTTCCAGAAAAGAGAGACAACGGCGGCAACAAAGGCGACCATGCTTGCCGCGGCGGCAGGGTGGAAGAAGGACTCAAAGGAATGGTAAGCGATAAATAAAGCGGCGATCACCATAATAATGGCGACCAGCGCAGAGCCGATCAGCTCGCTTTTGCCATGACCGTACGGATGGTCCTCATCCGCGGGTTTTTGCGCTACCTTTGCGGCGCCCAAGGCGGCCATCGACGCAATGACGTCACCTGCGTTATGTACGCCGTCAGCAATTAATACCTGGCTTTTGAACATAAGGCCTACAATTAGTTTAATGCCCGTCAGAATCAGATTGCTGAATAAGCTGATCCAGATGGCGAAGACATTCGATGAAACTTTTGTACCTGATACGTTTGAATCGCTCACTCTTTTACAACCTCCAATAATTTCCTAACCACGCGAAAAAAACAACGACCCTTATCATATATGATGAAGGTCGTGTGGGTCTAGAGAAACAGTGTTGCAACGGGTCAAGATTTTTAGGCGCAGTTAAAAGTCAGCGAAAGGGAGGGAGCCAAGGGCTCCCTCCCTGCTTGTCCTGCAAAACTAACGGTGCTCAATCAGGTCAATGGCGCCAAGCACCATATGGGCCAAGCCAAATCCGAGAACACCGGTACCCACAAGCTTATACTTGCTTTTTCTTAGCAGGGATGCACCAGAGGCCGACACAACGGTTCCGAGAACGGCAGGAATCAAACCTTCACGCATGTTATCCACTCCTTCGATTGTTTTGCAAGACGGCTTAGTTTGCGCGATTTAAGGAAGAAAATGCATGCCGCTGATGCTGCGGATAGGCACGGCTATCAACATTCATATATACGACAGACAAAAACACCAATACAAATCTTGCTAACTTTGCTAAATCGGATGCATGGATAGAGCAAATGGATGAAATCTTAGAGGAGATTGATAATGGATGTGAAGGACTTATCAACTTCATCAAGTATGTTAAGTGAAGATGGGCAGACTTTATTGAGGCACCATCACTGATCAATAGTGATGATGAGGATACGTCAAATTGGATTGTTAAAATAGATAGCAATATTGATAGAATCAACCATACAAATCTTAAATTTTCTGAGAAATATATACAGCTTCCTTTAAATTAGATATAATGAACCAGTCTAATAGGTGAATTATACTAAAACATGAGGAGATTTGAACTATGAAAGTTGCATTGCGGCACACATCCGGAGTAACGAAACGAGTTAAGGTAGGGTTTAGCTGGACTATGTTTTTCTTTGGGTGGCTAGTACCTCTTATACGTGGTGATATAAAGGGTTGGTTTAAAATTTGGCTACTAGGCATTGTTACCTTATCACTATATTATTGGATTGCCATTTTTACATACAATAACAATTACATAAAGCAACTTTTAACTGAAGGCTATACGGCAGCCGACGAATCGAGTCTAATCAAACTTCAACAAAAAGGCATCATTGCTTAATAGAAGCATTCATATTTATTTTCGTTGTCGGCACTCTTGCTACGCTGTTCTTTGCTAATCGGAAAAAACTCAAGTACAGAGAGGCATAAAAGAGGAAGCATAGGATGCAGATCCTTAACCGGGAGAATGTCATATGGCTCGATATCACAGGTGGTTTGGATGAAGCATTAAACAATATTAAGCACTGGATAAAGTACGTAAATCATTGAAGTAATATCATAGAGGGTCTATCCATATGGGTAGGCTCTTTTCAATTTCTAAACTCAGACTTCAGAAGGATTTCCGTAGCCACTAAACTTATGCGCTCCAATTTATAAAACGGAATATATGAAAAGAGCCAAATTCACGCTCGTGCTGTGGTTATTCCATACAAGAATGGCTATGGTAAAATTGATGAAATTATTACTGAACTCAGGCTGGGTGGTGAAAATGTTGGACCGCTACGCTTATATTACTCCAAATATGCAGCGTAGACCGCTGAAAGCATTTGGTGAGAAGTTTTTTAGTGCTGCCGAAAATAAGAATGCGATAGATACGGCAATGTGATCCGGACCAATTTATAAAGTAATATTGAGCAGGGATAGGTAGATAAAAAAGAAAATGCCGCAGAGCCCATTATTATCAAGGCTTTGCGGCACATTTCTCGTATGATCTGTAGTGGGCTCGAACCACTGACCCCTACCCTGTCAAGATAGTGCTCTCCCAGCTGAGCTAACAGATCGTGTAAGTGATGAATATTAATATATCAGCATCCAAAATGAATGTCAACACAATTATTGCCTTTTCTTAAACCCGAAAAACTGCTACGATATTTATCACATTAAAGGTCAAGCTGACAACAAGGAGAGACCGAAATGAAGACAAGTAGACAAAACGCGGAACACTACATATGGGGGGACCAATGTGACGGCTGGCATCTGCTGAAGCGGCAGGATTTGAGCATCATCCATGAGAAAATGCCGTCGCATACGGCTGAAACGCGCCATTACCACGAGAAGTCCCAGCAGTTCTTCTTTGTTCTCGAAGGGAAGGCGACCATTGAGATTGGCGGAGAGACCTTTGAGCTGGAAGCGCATGAAGGGATTCACGTAGCTCCGCATACTCCGCACCAGATGTTTAACCAATCGGATCGCGACATTCAGTTTCTTGTCATATCGGAGCCTACAACCAGGGGAGACAGATATCCTTCCTAATCAGTAAATAAACCGCCATTCGTACCTGATCGTAAGATCGTACGGATGGCGGTTTTTATGCATCAGGAGATCGAGCTGTATAATCTTGTTCCCCTTGGCTGCGTGCCGTGCTCGTCAGGCTCAAGCGTTATGCCAATAGAGTCAAAAGCAAGCGTATCGCCGGATATGGGCATCGCGAGTACTCCGATACCTTTGTCATCAACCCTGAAAGTTCCGGCGCTATCCTTTTGCCCGGCATGGTTGAGCCATACCTGGTAGACGGAGCTGTCTCTGGAAGCCGGAGCCCCAAATACATAGACGACAAATTGCTTGTTGCTTCCGTTATCCACGATACAGGCGACGGCATAGGACGAAGCGACGTCATCCGATACCGGCTTTAAGGATATCAGCTGATTGATCTGGGAAGCGGATACGGACAACGCCTGTTCGATAGGGATAACGGATGGGCCGCTTCGGCTGCGATACAGCTCCACATTCCAAGCCGTGCCCGCAACCAATACGGCGAGTACCGCTGCGGCGGCAGCACCCCAGGTCAGCTTGCGGAAGGAACGTTTTGCAGGGCGCGGTAGCACGGAGGCCAGCGCGGCGTCCATGACCTGCTGCTTCAACTCAGCCGGCGGTTCGATCAGCTCCATATCGGAAGGGAGGGAGTCCCATACGAGTCTTAGCTCTTCGAGCTCGGTCTGGCAGGCCGGGCAGCCTGGAAGATGCCGTTCGAAAGCTTTCTTTTCTTTATCGGAACAAGCACCCGAAATATAGTCAAGGGCATTATGGCAAACCGTCACATTTTGCTGCTTCATGATTGCTCTCCTTCGGCCACGAGATGCCTGCGTAATATTTTTAACGTCTGATGCAGACGGTTCTTTACCGTTCCTATCGGCTGGTTATATATGGTCGCAAGCTCGCTGATACTATAGCCCTGCCAATAGAAATGCTCAAGCAAGTGGATCTGTTGGGCGGACAAATCGCGGTAAGCGCTGCGGATCTGGTCCTTCATCTCGCTGTTAACGGCAGCCGTTTCCGGCGTGGCGGAAGCTTCGTCGGGAATCTTGGCCAGCTGCTCCGGTTCGACTTGAACGAGGGGAGCCGTGTCTCTCCGTCTTTTTCGCAGCCAATCGGTCGTAATATTGCGGGTAATGGTCAGCAGCC
Organism: Paenibacillus glycanilyticus; assembly: GCF_051200795.1. Taxonomy (NCBI): domain Bacteria; kingdom Bacillati; phylum Bacillota; class Bacilli; order Caryophanales; family Paenibacillaceae; genus Paenibacillus; species Paenibacillus glycanilyticus. The sequence goes on along the minus strand of NZ_CP195155.1, from coordinate 4,106,613 downwards.
AGCTGGAGAACCTGCCTTGCTCGGGATCATAGACGGATTTGGTTGTCCATAATCGCATAAATACGGCCTGGACGATTTCTTTCGCGACATTCTCGTCTTTTAACGTTTTCCAGGCGAAGGAATAAACGAGAGACGAGTAACGGTCGTATAGAACAGAAAGCGCTTCGCTCTGCTTGCTCTGAATGAGCAGCATCAATTGATGATCCGTAAGCTCCCGCATACGATGGTACCTCCAAGAGGATAATATAAATCTATTCTATCAACTGTTTACAGCCTTGCAATACATAAGGAAAACAGGGATAACCAAGTATGGTTATCCCTAAGCTTATTTCTATTTGTCCGAGACGCTAATCGTGGCCTGCATGCCCGGATGCGGCATACAGTGATAGGCGAACTCGCCTGCTTTATCAAAAGTAACGGTCTTAGCTTCATTTTCGGCCAGCAGCCCGGTATCAAAAGAATTGTCATCGGCTGTCGCGCTATGCTTGATTTCGTCCTTATTAATAAATTTGACGCGGTCACCCGGCTTTATTTCCAGCTTGGCAGGGGAGAAGGCGAAATTCGAAATTTCAACGATATATTCCTTGCCGCCATCGTCGGCACTCGACGCTGTTGCGGCAGGCGAGCTTTTCGGATGATCCTCGCTGGCAGCAGGAGATGTCTTCGAATCATCATCATCGTTCGTGCGCCCGCCATGATGATCATCATGGTTGGGGGCTGGCGAAGGTTTTGGCGTGACTGCTGCCGAAGCCTGCGGTTTGGCCGTCGCCGAAGCTTGGGGTTTCGCTGTTGCCGATGCTTCTGGAGCTGCAGACGGCGATTCCGAAGGCGCGGCTGATTCATGCTGCATATTCTCATGCTCTTCACTAGACATAGATGCTTCCGGAGTAGGGCTTGGCGTGACGGTCACCGCCTCCTGCGATGGAGGGGGAGCGGAGGCCGCCTTATCGGATGAGCTGCCGCATGCCGCCAGAAGAAACGCAAACAGTAGTCCGGATAACAGGAGCAGCAGGCTTTTGCTAGTTATAAATTTCATGATAAATCCCTCACTTCACAATAATCTGACCGGTCATAAACGATTTGTGCAGCTCGCAATAGTAATTGTAGGTACCCGGTTTATCCAGAGTAATCGTATAGGACTCTCCAGTTTTGAGCACGGGAACTTTAAAGCTGCCGTCGGCGGCCACCGCGTTATGCTCCATCTCGTCTAAGTTAGTGAAAGTAATTTTGGAGCCGGCTTCAACGGTCAGAGGTTCCGTGCCGAAAGAGAACTGTTTAATATCTATCCGGTAGGTTTTGGCTTCCGGTGTCATGCCTTTAAAGGTAGACGGATTAATAACAAACCATACCTGATTTACGTTCTGGCCAAGCACATCCCCGGATTGTGCATCCTTAATGAAGTAGTAGAGCGGGTAGCCTTTGTAAGTCCATTGCTTCGTGCCGTCGGCACGGGTGATGCTCGAGAAATCGGCTTTGTTCAGGAAAGCGGGAATTTGCAGCTCATCGGATGTGAACACGGGCCAGTTGACGAGGCATTGTCCACCGCAAGCATTGATATTCTCGGCATCCTTGGTGAAATAGTACAAGGTCATGCCGTTACTGTCGGTCAGATAAGCACCCAGCTCTTGATGGCTTCGCAGCTGAATTCTTTTCCCTTGAGGAAGGGCTGGGGATTGCGGGAGTACGCCTTTCTGCTGGAGGTTAACGAAAAAGGTTTGCCCTTGAGGGGTTTGCACGGTTAAGGCTTCGATAAGCGCTGTCGCAAGATGAGCGTTGGTCAGCGGACTGGCTGCCGCAATGGATGCCATCCCTTTGGAAGCGGCAAAGGTCAACGTATCCGCATAGGCGAACTCGGAACCGGAACGGAAGCCGATATTTTCGAGAAGAACTTTGTACAGCTGTTGAGCGCTGACGGGATCGTTCGGATGGAAGGAACCGTCCGGGTTGCCGGCCCAGCCCAGTTCAGGATGCTGCTTCAAGTAAGCGAGAATAGGAACATTGGATTTGCCTGCTTTGCCTGCGTCTTTAAAGGAAGAAGAGCCCGTGTCCGCCATGGCCTCCTTCAAATGGCCGTTCAGGCGTAAAGAAATGATGGCAGCTTGCATGCGGGTTGTCTGCTTGGCTAGGTAAGTTTCGTTAACGCCGCTGCCGTCGCCCAGCAGGAGTCCCAGCTTCGCCGCCGATTCTGCGTCGGTTGTCACGGAAGGGGGCTGCGTTTCCGCTGCCGAGGCTCCGATAACTGACGACAGCAGACCTGTTAAGAGTACCGCGGCAAACATAAACATGGTTAATTTTTTAGTGGTCATGAATAATCCTCCTTAAAGAATAATGGTCTCTATAGGAGGTAACGAAGGAAAGGAGGAAGCGGTTTGAAGGAAATTGAATTTTTTTTCGGGGTTGCAAAAGAGGAAGGCCCATGCGCTTAAGCATGGACCTTTTGCGTCTCGTTATTAATGATTACTATGCGGAATATCGCATTTGTTCTGAATGAACCGGATCTGATTCTCGAGCCGGTTAATCTCCTCCTGCTGCTCGGCAGTGGAAGCGGATCCGTTTCTTAACGAATCAAGCTGCGCGATAAGGTTCGGCAAGTCGGAAGAAGCATTTGCGCAATCATAGCTGCTGTTCAAATCTAAAGTCATCGTGAAGTTACTCTCCCTTCGGTATTGTGAGTACGTTTGTCCGCCAATTAGTATGATCCGGATCGGCAATTATGATGCGAACTTGTGACAAAATTAGCATATTTTATTCTAGCCATACATACCTGTATAGAAAGCATTTGCATGACTAATAGGAGGCGGTATCGTTTGGCACAGGAGTATGCCTATATGGCCGTATGGCTTCTGGGCTTGTTTGGCATCGTGGGTACGGTAATCGCATGTGTGGCAAGGTTTGTCGTAAAAGATTCCTTATCGTATGATCAAACGCATGTATGGCGCAGAAAGCTGCCTCCCGAAACAAAGAAAAAATGACCATCAATTATGAGGTGAAGAAAAAAATCGGCTGTCCGCGATCGCGGCAGCCGATTTTCCGGTTTTTAGAAGGTTGGCAGATTGTCGAGATTATTGTCCTTGCGGCCGTCCGCGTTAGAACGAAGATGCTCTTCGTGGTCACGGCCTTTAAAGACGTTTAATCCGGCAATTTCATTATTTTTAACCATCGACTGCGCGGTTTTGTAATCGACGACCCGGCCAGACGTTAATTGCAGTTCAACAATATCGCCGTCTCCGTTCTTGCGTACGGCAACGACTTCTTCTTGTGTGTGATCCATATTATCATCCTCCCGATGGATAGTATGGATCGATTTGGCCCAAAACATGCACGTACCTGCATGTACGTCGATTTTAACCTTTAACCGGAATGCATCCCCTTGCATAAGCTATACCTAGAGCGGATGTCTGCAGCGCCAGTAGCGCGGTGGATATCTGCTTGTTAGGTTTTAATTTCGTAAACGGCAAACTGCTCCACGAAGCGCATTTTTCCCGTATGACCGACGAACTCTTCCATATTGTCGTTATAGTGCATCAACCAAACTTTCTCCTGGATGTCCTCGGGCAGCGTGAGCAGCTCGTCCAGACTCGCATGGACAACACCCGGGGAGACAAGCTGACAGTCATGAAAGATCGTTGATACGCCGTCCTCGATCAATTCCTTCAGCAATCCGCCGTCAAATTTCATATCCGCGGAATAGAAAAAGTTTTCGTTAAAGAGGAAGGAGTAGCTGAGCTTGCCCGCGATATGATCCGTCCGGATCAGCTTCACGCGAATTTCGGGATGGATCTCGTACGACTCGCCTTCCTTGATTGGACGAACATCAAAGAAATCGGACAGCGCGTTAAGCGGCTCCTGCGTCAAGCCTCCGCGAAGCGTCTGCTCCCATAATGGCTCAACCAGCGTATCGGCAATATACAGGACAGGCTTTTTGCCGTAACGGAACATCATCTGGAACGCGTATTCCTCCAGCCCGCCGACATGGTCGGCATGCATATGGCTGATTAGTACGGCATCGAGATCGTTAAACGAGTAACCGGCATCGTGAAGCGACCGGGGCAGCGTGATGCCGCAGTCCACGAGCAGCTTAAAACCGTCAACTTCAATTAAAGCATTATTATTCGAATACTTTTTCGCGAAAGCACCGCCGGTGCCAAGCATTTGGATTTGCAAGCTTAGATCGCCTCCCTTTATAGTTGTCTTCACTTTATCAAATAACGCAAGATGTTGACAAACAACAGATGCATAATGCCCTCCGCCTACATATAATGCAGAAGCAAAACGGCGGGAGGATTGAACGAAGATGAGTGCAGCAGCGGCAAAGGGCAAAGGCAAAGTTGTGAAGAAGAAAAAGTCGTCCAGTGAAAGAAAGCAGTATTACTACAAGCTTGTGTTGTCCGACACTTGCGCGGTATGCAAAACGCCATGCGAGCGTGGGATGCGCTATTGGAAGCGAATGCAGGAGCCCGGAGCGGTGGGGAAGGGCGTACCTTGCATCTTGACCCGCACTTACAGCTAACCGCGGGCAATATGTAAGTATTTCCTGGGCAAGCGCATGATTCAACAGCTTTTGACAGATTCAGCCTTGAACGGTCAGGCTTAAAAACTTTTATTGCGGGGCGCAACTTTGGGCCAAAACCCGAGTATAACCAAACATCCAGACAAACCGGATGGAGGGAGGGTTAACAGCAATGAAAGTCGGATTCAAAAAAGTAGCTATTTTGCTCGCTATTTTGTCGGTATTCGGAGGTACGCTCATTTTCGCCGATTCTGCATCCCAGAAAGTACGCGTTATTGTAAACGGCAGTGAGCTGGATGACGGCGGCATTATTGTGGACGGCAAAACCTACTTGCCTCTTCGCCAGATGGTAAACAGCCTGAATGCGCTTGTTGACTGGGATAATCAGAGCAAGAAAGCGACAATTAACAAGCCTAATGTCCATATGATTCTGTTCCAGGATAAAGTCATCTTTGGCAATGTGGACAAAGGCAACAAATATACGTTTAATGTCTTCTCCCAAATCGACAACCTTAAGACAGACATCTCTGCTGTAAAAGTGTCGATTACGGACCCTTACGGCACCGAGAAGGTTATTCAATCCCAGAATGTCAGCATCACGAAGGATAATTTCTGGTACCGGACGGAGGATATCAAATACAACTTCGAGTACGCCGGCAAATACGCGGTACGGTTCTATTTGAAGACATCGCCATCGGATGACTGGACGGTTGTATCGGAGAAGCTCATCACATCCCAGTAAAAATAAGGCTTTGAATAAGGACGCTCCGGACTACGGCCGGGCGTCTTTTGTTTGACCGGCGATTCTTCGCATGGTACGATACGTAAGTATGTATAAATAACTGAAATGGGGTAATTCCATGAGCGAGCATCAACATCAGCACGGCGAAGACTGCGGCTGCGGACATGATCACGAACATGATGAGCATGTGTTCATCGTGACAGACGACGAAGGCCAAGAGCGTGAAATGGTCATGGTCTATACATTTGAATCGGAGAACAACGTTTACGCGGTATTGCTGGATCGCAACGATCCGGAGGCTGACGGCGTTATCTTCCGTATTGAAGAAGAGAATGACGAAGCATTCCTCGTTGGGATCGAAGACGATGCGGAGTGGGATCGCGTAACGGCGATCTACGAAGAAATCGCGCGCACCGAGAACGAGAACAAAGAAGGTTAATGACCTAAAACACCCGTCTATTCCAAACGGCTGCTTCAGCCTTGGATAGACGGGTGTTTTTTGTATGTCATTTACGCGGATTATAATAAATCGTTCGGCCGTTAAACATCGTAAGCTCGGCAAGCAGCTGTTTGGCCAAATACTTGCAAAGCTCGTTAGCTTTGGCTTTGTCGCCATGGGTGGACCCGTCGGGAAGGACTACTTGAATCGTGGAAGGGCCCTCATCTCCATTGCCAAACACGATATATTTGTATCCGGGATTGGTACCTTGCAAGTAAAACCATCGGTCATCCTGTTTCGACTCGAACGTATACGGAAAAGCCGCTTTTGCGTAATCCCAGTCTAGCTGCGTTCCGGTTAAAGCGGTCTGCTCCCGGTAATGGATTAGCTTTTCCTTCAGTTCTTCCAGCGGAAGCTCACTAACGGCAGATCCTTGAACAAGCTTAATAAATGCGCTTTGACTCATTCGTCCCACCCCCACCTCATCATAGCATGGCGCTCTAAAGGTTTACAATAAGTGGAATCATGCAAAAAGCCAACAGCTTCGCCCAAGAGCTCTGCCGTTGGCTTTTCGTTTAGAAGATCGCGTTTTCTTCCACGATGACTTTAACGAACTGAATGCTGCGATCCTCCGGCCCTTTGACAGGCAGGCCGACCTCAACATGATCCACGATATAGTCGATGTTCTTCTGCGAAATAACTTCACCAGGAAGCAAGATCGGAATGCCCGGCGGATAGACGTAAATAAATTCGGCGATAATCCGTCCGGCTGACTCTTTGAACGGTACGATTTCCGTCTCGCCATAGAAAGCGTCGCGCGGCGTCAGGGACAGCTGCGGGATATCCGGAATTTTCACGACAAGCTCGCGGGCTTCCGCGCCTTCATGGTACGTCTCCGATAAGCCGCGGAGCGCTTGCAGCAATTTCTCGATCGACTCGGAGGTATCTCCGGGCGTCACGAGGCAAAGAATGTTATACATGTCGCTCATCTCGATCTCTACGTTGTAGTGATCGCGGAGCCAGTTCTCAACCTCGTAGCCGGTTACGCCAAGATGGCGGACATGAACCGTAACTTTGGTTGGATCATAATCGTAGGTCGCTTCGTCGCCGAGAATATCTTCGCCAAAGCAATAAAGGCCAGGGATCTGATTAATCCGTTCACGGGCATATTGGGCAAGCTCAATCGCTCTCTCCGCAATTTCATGGCCGTTAATCGCCAGATTGCGGCGGGACGTGTCCAGCGATGCGAGCAAAATATAAGATGTCGAAGTTGTCGTCAGCATACTCAGGATCGTCTGGATGCGGAACGGGTTGATCCGACCTTTGCGTACGTTCAAGACCGAGCTTTGCGTCATGGAGCCGCCAAGCTTATGTACGCTTGTAGCTGCCATATCGGCACCGGCCTGCATGGCGGACATCGGAAGCTTCTCATGGAAATGAATAAGTACGCCATGGGCTTCGTCGACAAGAACCGGAATATCGTAGCTGTGAACAAGATCCACGATTTCCTTCAGATTCGCGCAAATGCCGAAGTAAGTCGGGTTAATGACCAGAACGGCCTTGGCATCCGGATGACGGTCCAACGCGCGTTTCACCGAGCGGGTCGTAATGCCGTGGTCGATACCGAGATTCGAATCGCGCGCGGGCGAGATAAATACCGGACGCGCGCCGGCGAAAATAATGGCGGCCATAACGGACTTATGAATGTTGCGCGGGACGATAATTTTGTCGCCCGGGCTGCAGACCGTCAGAATCATCGTAATAATCGCGCCGCTGGTGCCTTGAACGGAGAAATACGTGTAATCCGCGCCAAACGCATCTGCCGCAAGTTTTTGCGCTTCTTCAATAACGCCGGTTGGCTGATGCAAGTCATCAAGCGGAGCTATATTTATAAGATCGATCGACAAGGCGTTGTCGCCGATAAATTCGCGAAACTCAGTATCGCTGCCGAGACCTTTCTTATGCCCCGGAATATGAAATTGTACCGGATCGTTCTCCGCATGGCGGCGGAGTGCGCTGAAGAGCGGGGTTTTGTTATGATCCATCGCTTTCGTCCCTGCCTTTCGACTGTCGTCTAATGTCTAATGTACAAACAAAGTTGAGTATAGCAAAAACAAGTCGGAATGCAAGCAACAATTTTATTGATGAAGTCGGGCATTCCGAAGCTGGACTAGTATTGTTCTCCATTTGTTCATAACTATGGCCAGCTTGATATGATACGATAAGGGATGGGGTGAAGACAAAATGCGAGATAAACGACTTCTTATAGTAATGGCTATTCTAATGACCACCTTCATCGGGTTCGGGATTATTATTCCTGTTATGCCTGAAATGATTAAAGCCGTCAGCCCGGGTAACGCCGAGCATCATACGGGTTTAATGCTTGCGCTCTACTCAGCCGTATCGTTCATACTCTCTCCATATTGGGGAGGCTTATCCGACCGGATTGGCCGGAGGCCGATTATTATCATTGGCGTGACCGGTTTTGCAATCAGTTTCTTCTTGTTTGGCTTATCTTCCGACAATTTAACCTTGATGTATCTTTCCCGTATTCTCGGGGGCTTGTTCTCTGGGGCGGTCACTTCGGTTATTGTCGCTTACGTAGCGGATATTACGCCGCCGGAGCAGCGTACAAAAGGCATGGGGCTTGTCGGAATGTCGATTGGCTTCGGCTTTACGATTGGTCCAGGCGTAGGCGGTCTGCTTAGTCAGGTTTCGCTCGAAGCCCCTTTTTACGCGGCATCGATAATGGCATTAATTACTTTGTTTTTCGCAATAACCAAGCTGAAGGAATCGTTGCCGCCCGAGAAGCGGAGAGCTTCGGGCGAGAAGCGGGAATCCCGCTGGTCGGCTTTTACCGGGCCGCTTAAGTTTCTGTACGTTCTTGCGTTCTTCGTTACCTTTACGCTTGCCGGCATGGAAGCAACGCTGCAGTTCTTCGGCATTCAGCGCTTTGACGTAACGCCGGTGCAGGTGGGCATGCTGTTCTTCGTATGCGGCTTTGTTGGCGCGCTTGTGCAAGGCGGTGTCGTTCGGCGGAGAATCAAGCGGGGGCAGGAGCCTCAATACATCGCGCTTGGCTTGATTATTTCGGCAGTTGGCTTCTTCCTGCTGCTTGCTGCCCATTCCTTGTGGTGGGCTACGATGTCGCTTGCCGTATTCGGCATTGGCAACTCGCTGATCCGTCCATGCGTAACCTCGTTAATTACCCAGAAGACGAAAGTGGGTCAAGGCGTTGCCTCCGGCCTCAGCTCTTCGATGGACAGCTTGGGACGTATTCTTGGACCGCTTGTTGGTTCGTTCTTGTTTACGCTCGATTTGCGCCTGCCATACGTTTCCGGCGGCATTCTGTGTCTCTTGGCTTTGATCCTGCTTGTACAGTTCCGCAGAATGGACGGCACAGCGGGTTCAACCGCAGCACAGGAATAAGGACTGGCGTAAAGCCGGCTTCTCATGAATATATGAGAGGCCGGCTTTTTTTGTTTTTTCCAGAGAATGGCATGTACTAGGCCCGCATATAAATGAGGTAGAGCAAAAAGAGGTGAAAGGTAGAATGGGGATTCTGTCATGGCGCAGGTGGGCGGCCATCATATTGGGGAGCCTGCTGATATCGGTCGGGATTAATTTTTTTCTGATTCCGTTGATGATTCTGGACGGGGGGCTTATAGGGATCGCCCTTATCGTCAATTATCTGCTTCACATTCAAGTGGGTCTGACCATGCTGCTATGCAGTATCCCGATTTTTGCCCTGGTCTGGTTTCAAAGCCGGAGTATGATCTACCAGAGCCTGAACGGCCTGCTGTTATCCAGCTATGTCATCGATTTGCTCAGCCCCTACCGGTTCCACTTTCTCTATTACATTGAATGGACTCCGTTTACGCGGGCGGTGCTTGGCGGCTTTTGCATTGGGACAGGCCTCGGTATCATGCTGAGGAACGGTACTTCCACGGGAGGGACGGATCTTCTGGCCCATTTCTTGTCCAGGTATATACCGTTAAACGTTGGGGTTATTATTTTTTTAACGGATTTTATCATTATCGGAACGGGGGCCATTCTGCTTCCTGAAGATACGTTTCTGCTATCTCTAATAACGGTTGCGGCAGGCGGGGTGGCGACAAGTCTATGCACGTGGAATTTACCGCATAATCACCAATTCAAGCATCATTAAAAAGCCGAAGGCATCGCGGGAAGCCGCTCTCATGCAAGAGAGAGGTACCCGCGATGCCTTCGGCTTTTTGCTTCGTACGTTTACGGCGCTAACCCCTTCATAATAAAAGCGATAGTCGCTTCCCGTTCCTGCTCATCATTCCAGCTGCTGTCTTCCCGTTTGCCGTAAATCATTCGTATGGCGGCATATCCAATGAGCGAGGAGACCGTAAGCCTAATGATTGTATAAGGCGACCAGTTCACAAGGGTGCCTTCTTCCTGGAACCTGAGGATGTTGGGGGTGACCTTTTCGAATACTTTCGCGAGAATTAGCTTCTCGAATTGCTCCTGCAGCTCCGGATGGAATGGGATCTCTTGAATAAAAATTTTCAGTACGTTTATATGCTTCTCAAGAAACGCCAGCCTGTTCTCGAGAATCGCGCGAAGCATCTGGTCGTAGCTGTCGTATCTGCTGTCCAGCACCTTATAGAACTCCCTCATCACAAACGGCGCGACCAGCTTTGCCATCACCGGTGCCACGATGGAGACTAGCAATTCTTTTTTCGTTTTGTAATGCCGGAAAATCGTACCTTCCGCCACACCCGCACGTTGTGCGATCTCGCTCGTGGATGATCCGGCAAAGCCTTTTTCCGCAAAGATTTCGGAGGCAGCCTTGACGATTTTCAGCTGCTTATCGGTCATTGATTTCTCTTCGCTAAGCTTATTCAGCTCATCCAGCCATTCTTCAATCGGCTCGCTCATGCCAGACACTCCCTTTTTGCCCATTCCCGTTATTATAGCAGAAAAAGAAGGGCGCCTACATCCGGCGGTGCTTCTTTAATGCCGCAACGTTGAGCAGGGCGAACAGGATCGACAAGCCCGCCAGCACGTAAATATCGAGTTGGATATCGGCAATACCTTCCCCTCGAATCATAATTCCCCGCATGGCATCCGCGCCGTAGTACAACGGCATGATGAAGCTGAGCTTCTGCAGGACCGGATTCATGGCATCCAGATTAAACAACCCGGAGAAAAATGCCTGAGGCACGATAATAATCGGAATGAACTGGATGATCTGAAATTCGCTGCTCGCAAACGAGGACAGCAACGTGCCCAGCGTTAACGCGGTCAAAGACAGCAGAAGATTAATCAGCAGCATATTGACGATATGGCCGGCCATCGACATGCCAAGCACTTGAACGGAGAACCAGGCGATCAGGGAAGCCTGGAGCAGCGTGAAGATTCCAAACCCGGCTAAGTAGCCAAGCACAATCTCCGATCTGCGGATTGGCGTCGCCAGCAGTCTTTCCAGCGTTCCGCTAGTGCGTTCGCGAAGGAAGGATACTCCCGCGAGCAGGAAAACAAAGAAGAAGGAAAAGAAGCCGATGAGTACGGGACCAAATGAATCGAATGAGGCCATGTCCGGTCCTCCGTACAGATAATGAACCGTAGGAGCAAGCTCCTGAACATTGCTCTGCAGAGCTTTCTGCATGACAAGCTGCGTGCTGCGGCTTACCGACGGATCGCTTCCCTCTAACGTAATATCCGGTTTGCCTTCTTTAATCTGAATGACGGCATCAAGCTTCCCGTTCTTCAAAGCCTCTTCGGCCTCGCTAACGGAATTATAAATGGTAATGCTTGCATTCTGCTCTTCAAGCTTCTCGGCAAACGCGCTGGCCGGGCCCGTCAATCCGATTTCTGGCGATACGGTTCTGCCGTCGAATACAAGCTTTGTTAAGCTGAGAATGAGAAGAGGGGCGAGGAACAACAAAGCCAAAGTCCGTTTATCGCGGACGAATTGGCGGATAATGCGTACAACGAGCGCACGTATTCTCATGCTTGCGCCTCCTTCCGGCTGCCAAAGGCGATAAACGCTTCTTCGATTGTATGGACTCCTGCTTGCTCTATAATAGCTTCGGGAGTGTCCAGCGCAATTAATTTACCGTCGCGGATGAGTCCCAAGCGGTCGCATTTCTCGGCTTCGTCCATGACGTGAGTGGTGACGATAATCGTTACGCCTTGCTGCGTCAGGGCGCGCAGCTCATTCCAGATCGCTTGACGGAGAACGGGATCGATACCAACCGTCGGTTCGTCAAGCACGAGAAGCCGGGGTTCATGCAGCAGCGCGATGGCAAGCGACAAGCGGCGTTTCATGCCGCCGGAATAAGCGGTTACCGCTTTATCCAGATGTTCGGTCAAATTCACAAGCGCGGCGGCGGACTGGATTCGGGAAGCGAGAGCTTTGCCGGAAAGCCCGTAGAGGGAGCCGTAAAAAACCATGTTTTCCTTGCCGGTCAGCTCCTGATAGAGAGCATCGGACTGCGCCATATACCCGAAGGTTTGCAGCATCTTGAGCTGGGGCATCGGCTCGCCGAACAATTCAACCTGTCCGTCGTCGGCGAGGTCGATGCCGGTTATGAGCTTGATGAGGGTCGTTTTTCCGGAGCCTGACGGACCAAGAAGTCCAAACAGCTCCCCGCGTGGCACGGTGAGCGTAATATCATCCAATACTTTCCGGTCCCCGAACTTTCTTGTGATTCGGGAGACGGCAATAGCAGGCTTTTCCGCTGATTTCGTCAATAGAAACACCTCTTTGAATGGAATGAGTGAATACTCATTTTTAGTATAAAAGCAGTCCGCTCAGCTGTAAAGTGAGTACTTGCTCATTTTGGATACTGGACCTAAGTCGTAGAACAGCTCCGACCCGGGGCGAGAGTAAAATACCGTCTGGAGACGTTTTTACATTATTTTCAATGCAGGTATGCTTAGAAATGTCAAAAACACATAAAAGAGAAATCCGAATAGGGAGAAGGAGTAGTTGTAATGAACAAGTTAACCGAATGGTCGTTCCGTAACAAGGCGGCCGTTATCCTGATCGTCGTTATGGCATTGACGGTTGGGGTCATCAGTTATTTGAAGCTGCCAATGGAGTTCCTGCCGGAAGCGGATAACCCGCAAGTTATGGTGACCGTAATCGGGCCTGGCATGGACGCCAAATCGATGGAGCAGCAAGTGACGAACCCGCTCGAAGAAGCGGTTATGTTCACGAAAGGCAAGACCGATATGTTCTCGACTTCGGGGAACGGTTACGCCCAGGTTAACGTAAATTTCGATTCCAATACGAATATGAAGGAAGCGAAGGCCGAGATCGAGCGTTCGGTTGATCAGGTTCAGCTTCCCCAAGGCGTCATGAAGCCATTTGTTGTCCAGTTTAATACGTCGATGATTCCGATCTCCTGGATCGTTGTTACGTTTGACGAAGGTCTTAGCGAGCAAGAGAAGGATGCCAAGATCAAGCTGGTCAATACGGAGCTGCAAAAGTCCGAGGGAGCGGGCCAGATCAGCGTTAACGGCAAGTCAACGCCATCGATCCACATTACTCCCGATACGGATAAGCTGGCGCAAAAGGGACTTCCGGTTCAAACCCTGCTCAGCGTGCTGCAAGGACGCGGCGTATCCGCTTCGATCGGCGAACGCAATGTAGACGGCGCTGCCGGCAACATTAATGTATATGACGAAGTAACAAGCGTCGATACGCTTCGCAATCTTCCGGTTGCCCCTGGCGTGAAGCTGTCCGATGTTGCAAAGGTTGAGCAGGCGAAAGAGCAGGAGAGCATCAGCCGGATGAACGGCAAGGACGCGATTTTGTTCACGGTATCGAAGTCGGCTAACGCCAATGCCGTATCTACGGGCAAAAACGTGGAGAAGACGGTCGAGCGTCTGAACAAGGATGTAAAAGGCGTTGACGCGGTTGTTCTGCTCAGCACGGCTGAATCCGTTACTCACTCCGTTAACAGCATGCTTCGCGAAGTGCTGATGGGTGCATTGTTTGCAACGATTATCATTCTGCTCTTCATGCGCAATTTCCGCGCAACGCTGGTTACGATCGTATCAATCCCGTTGTCGCTTGGCATCACGCTGTACTTGCTAGACCTGTCCGGCGTAACCCTGAATATCATTACGCTTGGCGGTGTGGCCGTAGCGGTAGGACGCCTTGTGGACGACAGTATCGTCGTTATCGAGAACATTTACCGCAGGCTGCAAAAGGAGCCGTTCTCGGTTACCGTTATTACCGACGCAACAAAAGAAGTCGCAACCGCGATTACGTCTTCGACACTGGTTACCGTGGCGGTATTCCTGCCAATGGGTCTGCTCCGCGGTTCGCTGCAGGCCTTCCTGCTGCCATTCGCGCTTACCGTAGCGTATTCTCTCTTGTCCTCGCTGCTGGTTGCATTAACGGTAGTACCGCTGCTTAGCGCGATTCTGCTTCGCGGAACGAAGGAAAAGCCGCATAAAGGGTCGGAGAAATTCGCATCGTTTATCCGCTGGAATCTGCAGCACAAATGGGTCACGCTGCTTATCGCTTTAGTTCTGTTCGTAGGCTCCATTGGTTCTTACGCGATGATGCCGAAGGGTGCGCTTGACTCCTCCAGCGCGGAGAATCTGAACATTTCCCTTCAGTATCCAAGCGATACGCCTTCCGAGAAGGTTGAGCAGGGCGGCACGCAGCTGGAAAGTTTCCTGAAAGACAGCAAGAGCGTGGAATGGGTGATTATGCAGCTTGGCAACAGCTCCGAAAACGCGCAATACGGTTCGGTATCCTCGCCGACGCTTGTAACGTATATGGTTGATCTGAAGAAAGGCGTGGACGCCGAAGTATTCATGGATGAAGTGAAGAAGCAAAAAACGAATTTCAGCGATGCCGAGCTGTCCGTAAATGCCACGGATCTGATGATGGGCGGCGGCGGATCGCAAGTATTCGTTGACGTCACGGGCGATGATCCTGAGAAGCTGACGCAGACAGCGGATCAACTGATTGCCGCGATCAAACCGATTAAAGGCGTGCTTAAAGTACAAAGCAACCAGGAAGAGAAAAAGCCGGTCTATACGTTCCAGGTGGACCCGGAAAAAGCGAAAGGCCAGGAAGTTTCGATGCAGCTGCAGAGCATTCTGAATCCGGTGCCGGTAGGCAGCATCAAGGTAGACGGACGCGACACCTCCGTCGTCGTGCAGCCGGTTGTTAATCCGGATACGGAAGCGGCTCTTAAGAATCTTACGATTGCAACGGAATCCGGCGTGGTTCCGGTATCAAGCGTGGCGAAGCTGGTTCGCACGGAAGAGCCAAGCTTGTATTACCACAAGGAAGGCAAGGTTTATGTCCGGATTACGGCTGATGCGGATCCTCAAAAGCTCTCTGTTATAGGTGCGGATATTAAGAAAGCCGCAGATAAGCTGAAGCTGACGGATGGCGTCGAACTGAAGGTTGGAGGCGCATCGGCTGACCAAGCAAGCGATTTTGCGGACATTGGGATGACAGCGCTGATCTCGATCGGCATCGTGTACTTGATTATGGTGCTGACCTTCAAAACGTTGCGCGCTCCGCTCGCCATTATGTTCTCGCTGCCGCTTGCGGCGATTGGCGCAGTCGTAGGCCTCTTGATCTCCGGCGTTACGCCTGACTTTACCGCGATGTTTGGCGCGTTGATGCTAATAGGCATCGTTGTGACGAACGCCATCGTTCTAATCGACCGCGTGAAGCAAAACGAAGAAACGATGTCGATCCGAGATGCGCTTGTAGAAGCGGCAACTACACGGATGCGTCCGATCATCATGACGGCTGTTGCAACGATTTGCGCGATGCTGCCTCTCGTATTCGGGGCCAGCGAATCGGGCAGCATCGTATCGCAGAGCTTGGCGATCGTCGTGATTGGCGGTCTTGCCGCGGCAACGCTTCTGACGCTGATCGTTGTTCCTTGCATGTACGAATTGTTCTTCTTCCGCGCTTCCCGCAAGCAGCGCCGTGCCAAAGCACAGGCTGCCAAAACGGTTACAGCGGTCTAACCCCAATCAAAAAAGCTGTGCGGAGTTTCTTCCGCACAGCTTTTCTGTTCTTCCCCAGCCTTTTTATCTTTTTCTTCTGCTTTTGTTGTTCAGGTTACGGGCAAACGAAGCATGAAATGATTCTGTAGAAGCGTAGCGTTCGCTTTTGTGAGTGGATTCCACCCTTGTACAGTCTAATCGAAGGAATCCACGAGCAATGGCGATCGGAAGAACATTTCATGCGCAGTGTGCAAATTGTAACCGAAGTTTTTTAAACAGAAGCAGCCAAACGATACAAAGGCATCAACGTTTCATAGGTATCCTGAGCAAGCTTGTACAGCGCATCCCCATCGTGAAGAAGCGGGTCGCCGGCAGGAAGATGGCGGCCGATCAGCAGCTCGGCTTTTTGCACGTCGCGAAGCCGGGTAAGGGCGTTGACCCAGTCTTGCTTGCTCATTTCGCTTACCGACGTGGACTCTTTCTTCATATGGTCAAGCGAAAGCGCGTAATCCGAAGGAACAGCCGAGATGACTTCGTCAAGATGGTCCAGATAGACGGAAGCGATTTTGGACTTATTAGGCGCCTCGTAAATAAGGGCAAACCATAGGAAGAGATGGTCGTCGAACAAGCCAAGCTGGAAATGCGGATGCGCTTTGTAGCCGCGTTTATTGTTGCAGATGGCGAGCCAGGTATCCTTGGGCGGATTTACGGTCCGGCGGGCATGCTTCGCAATATGCAGGAACATTTCGTCGCCTGCCTGCACGGCAATGTCTCCGGCAAGCTTTTCGCCCAGATAGCGGAACTTCGGACGAATCCGTTCCTCGATGGCAGCCATGCGCTGCTCCAGTCCTTCGATCAGAAACGTGTCGAAATCCTTCTGCTCAAAGCCCGTAAATGCGCTCGTTGTTGGTGTCGTAGTCATCTATTTGATCTCTCCTCGTAATGAAAGCCGATAATTAAGCTTGATTATAGCACATTTGTTCTTATCCGCGCATCATGACCATCTTGACGCGGAAGAACGCTTGTTGTAAATTTATCTAAATATTCCAACAGCTTCGATCAAGGTCGAGCGTTAAGCAATTGTTCATTTCAGAGAGGAAGCCCACGGCTGCGAAGCTTCTATGAACGCTTAAGACTCATCCTGCCTTGTGAGCTGCAAAGGCCGCCGCTTCCAGCTTGGACTTTGCCGGGATGAGGATCCCGTTATCAATTTAGAGAGCCGGCAGCGTTTGCTGCCCCGGCTAACAAAGGGTGGTACCACGAGCACATTCGTCCCTTGCGAATGTGCTCTTTTTTGTTTTTCTATCAACCGTCGGGAGTGAGAACTATGCGTCAAAGTCAACTATTAATGCCAACCTTGCGTGAAGCGCCTTCCGAAGCGGAAGCAATCAGCCATCGGCTGATGCTGCGCGCAGGCCTGATCAGGCAGCTTGCTGCCGGAATTTATACGTATTTGCCAACGGGCCGCCGCGTATTGCGCAAGCTGGAGAAGATTATTCGGGAGGAGATGGATAATGCCGGCTGCCAGGAAGTATTTATGCCCGCGATGCAGCCCGCCGATCTATGGCGGCAGTCCGGCCGCTACGAGAAATACGGACCCGAGCTGGTCCGGCTGAAGGACAGGCATGACCGCGAGTTCGCGCTGGGTCCTACTCACGAGGAAGTGATTACGGATCTGGTTCGCGGGGAAATAAATTCTTACCGGCAGCTTCCGATTACGTTATACCAGATCCAGACTAAATTCCGGGATGAGAAGAGACCGCGTTACGGCTTGCTTCGCGGCAGGGAATTTTTGATGAAGGATGCCTATTCTTTTGATAAAGAATGGGAAGGGCTTCATGAAAGCTATCAAAGGATGTATGACGCTTATCACCGGATATTTTCCCGCTGCGGTCTGCGTTTCCGGCCGGTGGAAGCGGATGCGGGGACCATAGGCGGAGAAGGCGGCACCCATGAATTTATGGCGCTTGCCGATATCGGCGAGGATACAATCGCAGTCTGCGACCGCTGTCAATATGCGGCTAATCTCGAGAAAGCCGGGTACAGGATACCTGAAACGGCTATAAGCACCGAAGAATCCGATGCTTACCCTGAGCCGGAGAAAATTCATACTCCGAACATCCGGACAATCGATGAGCTTGTTCAGGCGCTGGATGCTTCCGCGGATAAGATGCTAAAGACGCTGCTGTTCATTGCCAATGGCAACCCTGTCGCGGTAATCGTAAGGGGCGATCATGAAGTCAACGAAATCAAGCTTGCAGCCTTGCTGCAGGCAGATATGCTGGAGCTCGCCGACCAAGGAACGACGGAGAGATTGACTGGCGCGGCAATCGGCTTTGCCGGACCAATCGGATTAAGCATTCCGGTTATCGTTGATTATTCCGCCGCCGATATCGGTTCGGCCATAGCAGGCGCGAATGAATCGGATTACCACTGGAAGCATGTCCGTCCCGGCGTGCATTTTGAGATGACCCGGCTAGGCGACGTGCGCAATGCCGTACCGGGCGATGGATGTCCGAATTGCGACGAAGGGAAGCTGCGAATGTTCCGGGGGATTGAGGTGGGGCAAGTATTCAAGCTCGGGACCAAGTACAGCGAAGTCATGCAGGCGAATTACCTTGACGCTGCGGGATCGGAGAGGTCGATCATCATGGGATGCTACGGAATCGGAATATCCCGCGTCATGTCCGCGGTTGTGGAACAGCATCATGATGAGCAGGGAATTCGCTGGCCGCTTGAGCTGGCGCCTTATCAGGTCCATGTCGTGCCTGTATCCGCCAAGGACGCGATGCAAATGGACATTGCAGGCAAGCTGTACGAGGAGCTTGGTGCCGCGGGTTTTGATGTGCTCCTGGATGACCGCGACGAGCGCCCGGGCGTGAAGTTCAAGGACTCCGATCTGATCGGCGTTCCGGTCCGGATCGTTGTCGGAAGACAAGCGGCCGACGGGGTGGTAGAACTGAGATATAGGATCGGAGGAGAGGACCTGCAGGTATCAACCGAGGAAGCGTTGAAGCTTGTAAGGGACTATTTCGGTTCATAATGAGCGAGAAGAGGCGGTCAAGCATCCGATTTTGGACGGCTTGACTGCCCTTTTTTCGATTTGGACGGCCAATCCTTTAAAATTAGTCAATAATCCAAGTTGCCAGATCATAAGATGGAGTATAAGATAGAAGTAAGACCAAATTGTCAGACTATTTCGTCAAATGCTTGAAAGGAGGGATTGCCGTGAATAAGAGCTACGAAGTCGAATATTGCAATTTGGAGCTGCGTTTTGACCGCCGGCAAATCCAGAACCTCATCCGTGATCTCATTCAGGAAGGGTACTCCTTGTATTGGAGCGAGACGGAGGGGCAGTTCCTCATTTCAATTCGAACAGGTCGTAAGCTCGTGAAGTTAAGGTTTCAGCGGATGAAGAACCGTTACAAGATCGTCGGGGATTACACCATTAAGGACGAGAAGCTGTCGGAGTTGCTTGAAAAGCTTATTAATGACACGCGCGGACATGCGATAGTCAAGCGGATCAAAGATCGTCAGATCGTCATTGAGAACATCATGTTTGGTGAAATAATACGACTTGTGGAGGTGTCCGGAATGGAACATCGGATTATTTATCAAAAGAAGCCATTCGTAACTATAGAGGAAATGATTAAGGCTTTCCAATCCAAGCGTGCCGAGGAACGCGCGGCGGTGCTGCGCTATGAACTGGATTATGAGCTGACGGTTCTGTTCGACGCACTCCAGGAGAACAACGAGGAAGCCGTCGCCGAGTCGAAGGAAAAGCTGGTACTGCTACGTTCGGAAATGCTGCAGCTGGAGCTTTGAGATCTCATAGATAATTTTTTTTCCCAAAAACGAATCAACGGATGGTTCCTGGCGAATCATTTGATTGATTCGTTTTTTTGTCTGTCCGGAATTCTCATTTTCTGGTTAGCATTTCTCCGCAATATAAGGTAAACTTTCTAAAGCGGTCAGGAAAACTAATGGACGAATGCCGACAAATTCCGCGCAAATGGTTTTCATCTCCTTGCAAAAGGAGTAATATAAGACTATTGAAGACCACCATATTATAAAGAAAAGGATGGAAGAACCAAATGGCTAAACAGCAAATTGGCGTTATCGGCCTCGCCGTTATGGGTAAAAACCTTGCCCTGAACATTGAGAGCAGAGGTTTCACTGTATCGGTGTACAACCGTTCCCGTGAGAAAACAGATGAATTGATCAAAGAATCCGCAGGCAAGAACCTTGTTCCTGCATACACAGTTGAAGAGTTCGTGCAATCGCTCGAATCTCCTCGCAAAATCCTGATCATGGTACAAGCCGGCGCAGGTACTGACGCAACAATCGACGCTCTTGTTCCGCATCTGGACAAAGGCGACATCATCATCGATGGCGGCAACGCTTATTTCCCTGACACGGTTCGGCGCAGCAAAGCTCTTGAAGAGCAAGGCATCCGCTTCATCGGTACTGGCGTATCCGGCGGTGAAGAAGGCGCCCTGAAAGGTCCTTCGATCATGCCAGGCGGCCAAGAATCGGCTTACAAGCTGGTTGAGCCTATCCTTACAGCTATTTCGGCAAAAGTCGGCGACGACGCTTGCTGCACATATATCGGTCCGGACGGTGCGGGCCACTATGTAAAAATGGTTCACAACGGCATTGAGTACGGCGACATGCAGCTCATCTGCGAAGCTTACGACCTGCTGAAAAACACGTTGGACCTGAACGCTGAAGAGCTTCACAGCATCTTCACGGAGTGGAACAAAGGCGAACTCGACTCCTACCTGATCGAGATCACGGCTGACATCTTCTCCAAATACGATCCTGAGACTGGCAAGCCTATGGTTGACGTTATCCTTGACTCCGCTGGCCAAAAAGGTACCGGCAAATGGACAAGCCAAAGCTCCCTCGACCTTGGCGTGCCACTGTCGATCATCACGGAATCCGTATTTACCCGCTTCCTGTCCGCTATGAAAGACGAGCGCATCGCAGCTAGCAAAGTACTGAACGGTCCTGAGAAAAAACCTTTCGAAGGCGACAAAGTAGCATTCATCGAATCCGTTCGCAAAGCGCTCTTCGCTTCGAAAATTTGCTCGTACGCGCAAGGCTTCGCGCAAATGCGCGCAGCTTCCGAAGAATATGAATGGAACCTTCGCTATGGCGACATCGCAAAGATCTTCCGTGCCGGCTGCATCATTCGTGCGCGCTTCCTGCAAAACATCATGGACGCTTATGACCGCGATCCTAACCTGAGCAATCTGCTTCTTGACCCTTACTTCCAAGGTGTCGTTGATTCGTACCAAGGCGCATGGCGCGAAGTGGTTGGCACAGCTGTAGCTAACGGCGTACCGGTGCCAGCATTCGCAAGCGCATTGTCGTACTTCGACAGCTACCGTTCTGAGCGTCTGCCTGCAAACCTTTTGCAAGCGCAACGCGACTACTTCGGTGCGCATACCTTCAAACGTCTGGACAAAGAAGGTACGTTCCACTACAACTGGATGAATTCCTAATCCGGTTTGATTATTTTAGCCCGTATGAAGCTTCGATGAGGCAATTCCGCAGGCGGGTAGCCTCCTGTTCGGAGTAATGCTTGCGGCGGATCAGCAGCATGGAGGCTTCGGCGAAATAATGAAAGTTTTTCAATAAGCGTGGCTGCGAAAGGTCCCTGAGTGCAGGGTCCCCGTCAGCCACCTTTTTTTTAATATATTCAAGCATCCAGACCACGTCTTCGCGGCATAACGGATGATCGGGACTCAGGATTCGGTCAATTCTTTCGTTGGTCAGGCGGCTGTCAGGCAAATTCGATTCAGTGGTCATGCCTTTTCACTCCTATTTATGAAATATGCATCATTATCATCCATACGGCATATGCAACATTTTTATACCCTATACCTGATAAAAAATGATATGATGTTGTGGAAAAGCATGTATGCAGGGGAAAAGAAGACAGGGGAGTTCTTGCATTGAAGCAACGCACAAGCAAAATTGTATTGGTAGGCTTTATGGGAACGGGCAAATCCACCGTCAGCCGATTGCTTGCAGAGCAACTTGGCTGGTCCCGTTACGATTCGGACGAAGTGATTGTAGAGCGCGAAGGAACGATCTCGAGTCTGTTCGAGACTCTTGGCGAAGCGGGCTTCCGCGACATCGAGAGCAAAGTGCTGGCATCGTTATTGGAAGCGGAGGAAAGCTCCGTTATTGCGACAGGCGGCGGCTGCGTGCTGATGGAACAGAACCGGGAAGCCATGCTGAAGCATGGTTTCGTCGTTGCGCTTACGGCAAATGCGGAGCATATTATCGATCGGGTGAAATCCGATACGTCGCGTCCGTTGCTGCAGGGCGATATTGCAGCCAACGTTCACCGGATTATGGAGCAGCGCAAGAATGCTTACGATTTCGCTCATCTCCGATTGGATACGACGTCATTAACGCCGCATGAAGCGGCCGAGGCGATATTGAAGGCATTGCGGGAGAAATAACGAACCACTCTAATTAAAAGGAGAATTGCTGCATAATGGACGTAATTGTTACACCTACTCCAACACTCCAAGGGGAAATTCAAGCGCTTTCCTCTAAAAACTATACGACTCGCTACCTGCTAGTCGCTGCTCTTGCCGATGGTACTAGCACCATCTATTACCCGGCTCACAGTGAAGACAGCGACGCGATGCGCCGTTGCATCCGCGATTTGGGTGCAATCGTGGAAGAGGACGACGAGAAAATCGTCATCACGGGCTTTGGCAAAAATCCGAAAGCGGTAGATCAACTGGATGTTGGCAATGCCGGCGCGGTACTGCGTTTTCTGATGGCCATTGCTTCGCTGTGCCCGGATGTTACTTTCATTAACCGTTATCCGGATTCCTTGGGCAAACGCCCGCATAACGATCTGATCGATGCGCTTGGCCAAATGGGCGTAAAGATTGAACATAATGAAGGCAAGCTGCCAATCCGCATCCAGGGCGGAGCGCCAAAAGGCGGCAAAATTCAAGTATCCGGCAACGTCAGCTCGCAATTCCTGAGCGCGCTCCTGTTCCTTACTCCGCTTCTCCCGGAAGACAGCGAGATCGAAGTGCTGCATGATCTGAAATCGAAGGTTGTTGTGGGACAGACGCTTGAAGTGCTTGAGCAGGCAGGCATCGTGATTCACGCCAGCGAAGATCTCATGCATTATCGCGTACCGGGCAACCAGAAATACGAAGCGAAGAAATATGTCGTTCAAGGCGACTACCCGGGTTCGGCGGCGATTCTTGCTGCGGCTGCGGTAACGAATTCGGA
This sequence comes from Paenibacillus glycanilyticus, assembly GCF_051200795.1. NCBI lineage: Bacteria > Bacillati > Bacillota > Bacilli > Caryophanales > Paenibacillaceae > Paenibacillus > Paenibacillus glycanilyticus. The sequence goes on along the minus strand of NZ_CP195155.1, from coordinate 4,083,684 downwards.
TGTCATCGTTCACCGTCTGGCTGAGAACAGCAAGCAAGGCGAACGCGCGGTCGTTGACGTGCTGCGCATGATGGAAGTACCTCTTACGCACGAGAACGGCATCGTTCACGTTAAAGGCAACGGCAAGCTTAAAGCGGTTGAGTTCGATGGCGATAAAGCAACGGATGCGGTTCTCGCGATGGTTGCCGCGGCGGTCTTTGCCGAAGGCACTTCGCGCTTCTACGACGTTGAGAATCTGCGTTACAAAGAATGCGACCGGATTACGGACTACTTGAACGAGCTGCGCAAAGCAGGCGCTAATGTAGAAGAACGCCAAGCCGAGATTATCGTTCACGGCCGTCCGGAAGGCGTTGAAGGCGGCGTAGAGATTAATGCCCATTATGACCACCGCGTTATTATGGCGCTCACCGTTGTTGGCCTGCGCGCCAAAAATCCAATCAGGATCCGCGACGCGCATCATGTTGCCAAGTCTTATCCGATTTATTTTGATCATTTGAAAGCGTTAGGCGCAAACGTAGAATGGGTAGAATAAAGGAAAAAGGATGAAAGCGAGGCGCTGATTATGGCATTTGAAAATCCGACCCGAGATGAAATCAAGGAAATTCTGCAAGCGAGCAACACCATTGCCGTCGTGGGATTGTCCGACAAGCCGGACCGCGTATCCTACATGGTATCGCAGGCGATGCAAAAGAAGGGCTACCGCATCATTCCGGTAAATCCCGCTGCCGAGACCATTCTGGGCGAGAAGAGTTACGCTTCTCTCAAAGATATTCCGGAGCCGGTTGATATCGTGAACGTCTTCCGCCGTCCCGAGCATACGCCTCCGATTGCGGAAGAAGCCGTGGCTATCGGCGCGAAGACACTTTGGCTGCAGCTTGGCATCGCGAATGACGAAACGGCGAGAATTGCATCCGAAGGTGGACTTCAGGTCATTATGGACCGCTGCATCAAGGTGGAGGATTCGATTCTTCTGCCCCATGGGAAGCAGACAACCTAAACAGTGCCTTTTAAGTTATACCTTACATTGGCGGGCCATCAAGGCCCGTCTTTGCTTTGACAAAAAAGCCTGAACGCCTTACCATCGTTATAGAGAAAAGGATCAGGCAAGAAAAATTATCGCAAACGCGTAAGTACATGCTTACGAAGCAAGAATTATCGCAAAAAACGCAATAATTCTTTAAGCGAATGCTTACGAAGCAAGAATTATCGCACAAAACGCAATAATTCTTTTTAGGAGGTGAAAAAGTGAATTTTCTAGGAAGGTTTCAGCAGCTTGGACGGGCTTTTATGCTGCCTATGATCGTACTTCCCGCTGCGGCAATCTTTTTATTTCTAAGCCAGCTGCCATGGGATCTTCTTGGAATTCCCGATACCGCGGACTATTTGCAGGCTGCAGGCCATGCGATTTTCACGTTTCTTCCCTATATCTTTGCCCTAGGCGTATCGCTGGGTTTAACGGGCAACGCGCTGGCAGCCGGTATGGCTGCGCTTGCGGGGATGGTAATTTATGTTGGCGTCACCGGAACGGCCGATCCGCAAATCGAACCAACCGTGTTTGTAGGGTCCATTATCGGTATGATTTCCGGCTTCAGTTACGAACGTTTTAAGAACCTGCGATTACCGGAGTATATACAGTTTTTCGGCGGGCCGCGGTTTGTGCCTTTATTCGTCAGTGTTGTAACCGTTATCTTGTCCATGGCCATGATCGGCGTTGCGCCGTTAATTCAGCGCATGCTGGAGGGACTCGGAGATATCGTCGCTTCCGGCGGCGGGTTTGGCGTGTTTTTGTTCGGATTCTTGTACCGGATTCTAGTTGTGTTTGGTCTTCATCACCTGCTCAGCCATGTGTTCTGGTTCCAGGTGGGGGGCTATGAGACGGCGGACGGATCGATGGTATACGGCGATTTGCCGCGGTTTTTCGCAGGCGACCCGACTGCCGGGGCATTTATGGCCGGCATGTATCCGATCGTCATGTTTGCTTTACCGGCTATCGCGTTCGCCATCATTCACGAGGCCAGGGAAGATTTGAAGCCAAAGATCCGGAAGACGTTCCTTTATGCGTCTCTGGCCTCTTTTCTGACGGGAGTCACGGAGCCTGTCGAGTTTGCCTTTTTGTTTGTTGCGCCTTATTTGTTTGTGGTGCATGCGATCTTGTCGGGCATTATTATGTGGGTCACCTATGAATTGGGTATCCGGCACGGATTCTCTTTCTCCGGCGGCGTTATCGACTACATTATTAACGAACATCTGGCTACAAGAGGCTGGCTGCTGATCCCGATCGGGATTGTAGTTGGACTTGTGTATTACTTGGTGTTCCGCTGGGCAATCAACCGGTTCCGGATTCCTACCCCGGGCCGCGAGGAAGGCTCGCAGCTCGACGAATGGGCGGGCGACATTCCTTACCGAGCTCCCCTTATCCTGCAGGCAATCGGCGGCAAGGACAACATTGTGCAGATGGAGTCCTGTATTACAAGGCTTCGCCTTAAAGTTTCCAACGAGAAGCTGCTCGATAACAATGCCTTGAGAAATCTGGGGGCGGCAGGGGTGCTTAGACTCGGCGGAGGTAACGTCCAGGTCGTATTCGGTACGTACTCGGAATTAATCCGGGCAGAGATGCTAAAAGCGATTCAACGCGACCAGGAGCAGGTGCTGTTCAGCTCGCCTGTGCAAGGACGCATGATTCCGCTCGAGGATGTTCCCGATCCGATATTTGCAGGCAAGCTGGTTGGACAAGGCGTTGCCTTTATTCCCGAGAAAGGCGAGCTTGTATCGCCTGTTAAAGGCACGGTAATGATCGTGTACCCAACGATGCATGCCGTAGGCATTCGCACGCAGGAAGGGCTTGAGGTTCTGCTTCATATCGGTATCGACACTTCCAAGCTCACCGGAAAATCGTATTTCAAAGCGGTTGTCGAGGAGGGGCAGGAGGTTATGCCGGGCGACATGCTCGTGCGCTTTGATCTGCAGCGCGTACGCAAGGAAAGCAAATCTCTTGCTACGCCGATGGTTATTACCAATTCGGATCTTGTTCATTCCTGGCGCTTCGCGCCTTTTAAAGCAGTGAAGAAGGGGCAGTCTTCGGTTTTATCCGTTGTCCTTAAAGAGAGAAATGGTGGAGGGGAAAAACCATGATACAAGGAATAGGAGCTTCGGCCGGCATTGCGATCGGGAAGTCTTTTGTGCTGCCGAACTGGGAGTGGGAATTTCCCGAGCAGCGAGTGGATGTAGCGGATTTCGCCCGTGAATTCGAGCGAGTCTACGAGGGGATACGTACATCCAAGCATGAGATCGAACAGATCAAGGATGAGCTCAGAGAAGTGGTTGGTTCCGACGAAACGCAAATTTTCGATGCGCATCTCGCGATTTTGGACGATCCGGTGTTTATGAACGAGATTCAGGGGATCATTCAGCGTCAGTATAAAGCGGCGGAAGTTGCGGTGAAGGAAGCCATTGATCATTTCGTCACGATGTTTGATCTGCTGGATGACGAGTACATGAAGGAACGCGCCCTCGATATCAAGGATGTAGGAAACCGCCTGCTCAAGCATTTGCTTGGTGCTCCGGAGATTACTCTCCCATCGGATACCCAGCCTTTTATTCTGATTGCGCGGGAGCTTTCGCCTTCCCAGCTGGCCCATATCAACCCGAACAACGTGCTTGGCATTGTGACGCTTGCCGGAAGCTCGACCTCTCATTCCGCCATTATGGCCCGCGCTCTTGGCGTACCGCTAGTCGTAGGGGTAGAAGCCAAGCTGGAGGAGCCGATCCAGACCGGTCAATCCCTTATTATCGACGGTACGGAAGGACTGCTGTTCATTGAACCGGATGACTCGTTAATCCAGCATTACTCCGAGCTTCAAACCAGGCAGGCGGAAGCGAGACATCGTCTGAGCGGCATTGCCGGGCACCAGTCGGTGACACCGGACGGCAAGGTGCTTGGTCTGGCGGCCAATATCAGCTCCCTGAAGGAGCTGGAAGTCGCGTTGTCGAGCGGCGCGCATGGCGTTGGATTGTTCCGCACGGAGTTTCTGTACATGGACCGGAACCGTTTCCCTAAGGAAGAGGAGCAGTTCGAGGTTTACAAAAGCGTCGCCGAAAAGCTGGCAGGCGAACCGCTTATTATCCGGACGCTGGATATTGGCGGAGATAAGCAGCTTGATTACTTCAATATTCCGGAAGAGGACAATCCGTTCCTTGGTTACCGGGCTATCCGAATCTCGCTTGATCGCAAGGACTTGTTCAAGACGCAGCTGAGAGCGATTTTGCGCGCGAGCAGCTATGGGCAAGTGAAGGTGATGTATCCGCTGATTTCGTCGGTAGAGGAAGTAAGAGCGGCTAACCAGGTGCTGGCGGAAGCCAAGCAGGAGCTGGAGAGGGAAGGGATCGCTTACGATCCGGGCATCCAGGTGGGCATTATGGTTGAAGTGCCGGCTGCCGTTATGCTTTCGGATTTGCTTGCGCAGGAGGTTGATTTCTTCAGCATCGGAACAAATGATCTTGTTCAATTCACGCTAGCGGTCGACCGGATGAATGAGGAGATCAGTTATCTGTATGAACCGTTTCACCCTGCGGTGCTTCGCATGCTGAAGCAGACAGTTGAAGCGGCCAAGCGGAACGGAATCAAGGTTGGAGTATGCGGCGAGCTTGCAGGGGACCTGCGTGCGCTGCCGATCTGGCTGGGGCTTGACGTGGATGAAATCAGTATGTCCTCCCATTCCATTCTGCAAGTGAAAGAGCGGCTGCTCTGCACAACGCAGGAAGACAGCCGCTTGCTGCTGCCGCAGCTGCTGGAATGCCGCATAAGCGCGGACATTCATCAGAAGCTGAAGCAATTTATGGATTCCGTTGACGGGAAAGGGGCAGCCTCCGCGATTTAGCGGAGGGCTCCTTTTGTCTTAGTGCCGCTTTCGGCTAGGCCTGCTGCTCCAAGGCGTCAACAAAAGCCTTTGCATAAGGAGGCAAATCCGGCGGACGGCGTGCGGAGATTAGATTTCCGTCTACCACAACCGCTTCGTCGAACCATTCGGCGCCGGCGTTTTCCATATCGTCGCGAATGCCCGGCGTGGATGTGACTTTGCGTCCTTGCAGGATTTTGGCGGAGATGAGAACCCAGCCGGCATGACAGATTTGGCCAATCGGCTTGCCGGCCGCATCAAGCTCCTGAACAAGCTTGAGCACCTTTGGATAACGGCGCAGCTTGTCCGGCGCCCAGCCGCCGGGAACGAGCAGGCCGGCAATATCGGCGCTGTTTACTTCGTCGAAGGAGAGATCGGCGACAGCGGGGACGCCGTATTTACCGATATGCTTCTTGCCCTTTTCCGGGCCGGCATACAGGACGGTGGCTCCGGCTTCGCGGACTCGGTATACCGGATACCAAAGCTCGAGATCCTCGAACTCGTCGTCAAGCAGACAAATAACCGTTTTATTATGTAGTGACATGATTGATTTCCTCCCGTATTTATTATTTCATATTCATTGTAACGAAGGAGAACACATGAATCAAACGAACAGACGCCGGATCCTCCGTTTTGTGCCGGCCGTGATTTGGATGGCGGTTATATTCGCATTTTCCTCCCGCACGGGCGATGAGATGAATACGATGCTGCCGTTCTTCCGTAAGTTTTTCCCGCATATGGCAAGCTTCGACTGGGGGCATTTCATCGCTTACTTTATATTGGCTGCCTCTTTCGATTACGGACTTGGACAAAAGGGCGACCGTCTCCTCTTCAAGCTGTCGATAATTATCGGGTGCGGTCTTTACGGAGTGACGGATGAATACCATCAATCCTTTGTTGGCGGCAGGATGCCCGATGTGATGGATATTCGGAACGATATGATCGGGGCGGCCATTTGGGTCATTCTGGTATCGATTCCATTCTTGAAGAAGCGCTGGCGGAAAGTCGCTCCATAGTAAAAATTACATAGTGCGGATAAGCAGGATTTTATGCAGAAAAGGTCGAATCCTTTACGCATCTCGAAATAGAAAACAGGAACGGAAGAGAAGCGCGTAAAGGGAGTGGACTAAAGTGCAGAAAAGGTGTCATTGCGGTGACATCATGAAGATGAAACTGCGTACAGTGATTTATTCGGGGAAAGTCGAAATCGACAATGTTCCGATCTATTCATGCTCGGTATGCAGCCGCAGCGAAGTACTTCCCGATGTGAAGCCGGATCTGACCGGACTCATCGCAAAGCTGGGTCAGGAGCCGCCGAAGCAAACATTTTTGTTTAATGAATGCAACGAATGGGCAGACCTGCTCGTAGAAGCGAGTGAAGACAAAAACCAGCCGGATCCGTATCATATCGAACGGCTGACGCAAGAGCGCATCAACAATCTGCTCGACCTGCATCTGATTGCGCAATCGCTTCATGATGAGGAATGGATTGCTGATATTAACAAAAGGCTATCTCAACTTAGCAGACGGTCCATGCATACATAAGCCATACGGGAATATCACTCTCCATTCGCTGCATGATGAAGCACAGATTGACGCCAGACATGCGCTAACATTGCGAAAAGTAATATTTTGTCGTATGATTACGTTAATATGCAGCGAACGTAAATAAAATTTGAGATATTGGAGAGAAGTACCGTGACGGTTACCATTTATGATGTAGCAAGAGAAGCAGGAGTATCGATGGCTACGGTTTCTCGGGTTGTGAACAACAATCCGAACGTGAAGCCGGCAACGCGCAAAAAGGTGTACGAGGCTATTGAACGACTCGGGTACCGTCCAAATGCGGTTGCTCGGGGCTTGGCCAGCAAGAAAACGACGACGGTCGGCGTTGTCATTCCGGATATTTCGAATGCGAATTTCGCCGAGGTTGCGCGTGGTATTGAAGATATTGCGAATATGTACCATTATAATATTATTTTGTGCAACGCGGACAAGAAGAAGGATAAAGAGATCCGCGTAATCAACACGCTTTTGGAAAAGCAAGTGGACGGGCTGCTCTTTATGGGCGGCGCTGTGACGGAAGAGCATATGCAGGCGTTCAAGACGGCGAATGTGCCAATCGTCCTTTGCGCAACAACGGATGAGAACGGTCAAATTCCGTCTGTTGACATTAACCATGAAGAAGCGGCTTACGACGCCGTGCGCAAGCTGGTTCAGGAAGGCCACAAACGTATTGCGATGATCAGCGGTACGCTGCAGGATCCGGCCAATGGTTATGCCCGTTTCCAAGGGTACAAGCGTGCGCTTGAAGACTCGGGAATTCCATACGATGAAACGCTGGTTCGCACGGGTAATTACCGTTACGAATCGGGTGTTGAAGCCATGAAATATTTCATTGATCTGTCGGTGCGTCCTACCGCCGTGTTTGCAGCTACGGATGAAATGGCTATTGGCGCCATTCACTGCATTCAAGACTCCGGTCTGAAAGTGCCTGACGATGTCTCGGTAATCAGTGTTGACAATACGCGTATGGCTTCGATGGTTCGTCCGCAGCTGACCGCCGTTGCCCAGCCGATGTATGATATTGGCGCGGTATCGATGCGTCTGCTCACGAAGCTGATGAAGAAGGAAGTTGTTGAACACGCGAAAGTGGTTTTGCCGCATGAAATCGTTGTTCGGCAATCCGTTGGAGGTTTGCAAGCATAATGGCTTTTAATAAAATCGGTATTATTGGCGCAATGGTCGAAGAGATCGAGCTGTTGCATCAAAATGTTCATGTAACAAACAGCGTAACGAAAGCTGGCATTACCTATTACGAAGGCCAGCTTCATGGGAAGACGGTTGTGTTCTGCAAATCCGGTGTAGGGAAAGTTAACGCGGCTGTCTGCACGCAGATTCTGATTGATCTGGGTGTTGACAGCGTCTTGTTCACCGGTGTAGCAGGGGCGCTTGATCCGCGTCTCAATATCGGCGATATCGTCGTTTCATCCAGCTGCGTACAGCATGATATGGACGTAACGCCTCTTGGATTCGCCAAAGGGGTTATTCCTTATCAGGAGCGTTCGGAGTTCACGGCCGATGAACGGCTCGTGAAGCTTGCATCGGAAGCAAGCGAGCGTCTGTTTGAAGGGCGTAGCTTGATCGGTAAAGTATTGTCCGGCGATCAGTTCATCGCAAGCCGGGATACGGTTCGCGAGCTGTATGAGAACATGCAGGGCGCATGTGCGGAGATGGAAGGCGCTTCGGTCGCGCATGTTTGCGATTTGAATGAAGTACCGTTTGTTGTTATCCGCTCGATGTCGGATAAAGCTGACGGTTCAGCGCATGTGAATTACGCGGAGTTTACGGTAACGGCAGCCAACAATTCTTATGCGATTATAGATGACATGATTCAGCATATTTAACGCAAAAAAACGTCCGTACCTAAAGGTACGGGCGTTTTTTTATTTTCAGATACGTTGGTTTCTCATAGATCTTGAATGGCGATGGCTACGGTCTGGCGGTTTTTGCTCTCAATTTCTGCTCTCCGCGGAATAGGCAGGAGCTGACTTCTATCATCCAGCCAACTTGCGGGAAGGGGATCAGGGCTTGAGGCGGACCATTTATCCAGCCAGGCTTGTGGCAGCGGAACGTCTTCATGACAGATTAGCCGGTCTACGATCGGATGATCCGTCATCGTCAGCCAGACAAGCGACCAGGCTCTGGGGACAACCCTCCACCAGTCGTAACCGCCGCCGCCTAGAGCAACCCAGCGACCCTCCGTATGCTTGTGGGCAAGCTCGTGGATGATCATTGGCATTTCCTGATAGATTCTCATGCTGCAATGAATATGCGATAAAGGGTCATACGCATGTGCGTCACAGCCATGTTGGCTTACGATAATATCGGGCTTGAAGGCTTCGGCGATTTTTGTTACCGAGCTGCGAAAGCATTCCAGCCAAGAGTCGTCCTCCGTATAAGGCTCCATCGGTATATTGTAGCAGGCTCCGTAACCGGTGTCTGCTCCTTTCTCATGGACAAATCCGGTTCCGGGGAAAAGGAATTTGCCGGTTTCATGAATGGAGTAGGTGCAGACATCGGGATCATGGTAAAAGCTCCATTGCACGCCGTCCCCGTGATGGACATCCGTATCGATATACAAGACGCGCGCGCCATAGGTTTGGCGTATGTATTGAATAGCAACAGCAGCGTCGTTATAGACGCAGAACCCCGCACCGCGGTCAGGAAAGGCGTGATGCAGGCCGCCGGCCATATGATAAGCATGAACAGCTTGGCCGCTCATGACGAGTTCAGCAGCGTGAACGGAGCCGGCAGTTATGGTCGCCGCAGCGTTGTGCATTCCGGGAAAAAAGGGTGTGTCCTCCGTATCAAGTCCGTATTTTCCGGCAGCCGCGGCCGCTTCTTGGGCAGGGCTCTCCAAGCTTAGCTGCTGAACGGTATTGATGTAATCCGCCCGGTGAACGAGCGCAAGCAGCTCCTCGTCTGCCGTCGCGGAAGGGGAGTTCATTTGATCCTGTTGGAGTGCTCCCGCGGCATGCAGCAAATCAAGCGTTAGAGCAATACGAAAAGGGCTAAACGGATGCTGCTCTCCAAATTGATAACGGGTACTGTCAGAATGATGAACGAATATTGCGTTAGTCACTTCTTAACCTCCCAAATAAAAACACGCTAATACATGAAACGCTGCCTGAAGCGGATTCGGTCGAACTGCTCTTCGGATTCCTGTGGTACTTCTTTGCCGATGCGTACCATCAAGCAGTTTGCGGGATGCGAGCAAATCTCCGGATCATCGGTTGCGTACCAGACCATGCCGACGGATTTCATCAGCTTCTCCATAATTCCCCGGTACTCCCATACGCTCAGCTTTGTCCCTTCCAAATCCCAATGCCAGTAATACTCGGTGGTAAAGACGATCATATTTTCAAGCTGTCCGTCTGCGAAAGCCAATTGAATCATTTTTTTGCCGAGCCCGTAGGATCGGTATTGATCCGCTACTTCAATGGCTCCGAGTTCAACTAAATCCGGCATGCCGGCTTCGTACCAGCGTTCCAGCTCGTCCGGGTAATGAAAGGTGACATAGCCGACTATCAGCTCGTCTACGCGGGCTAAAATAATGCGTCCTTCTTCAAGACCTGCAATCTCCACCAGTGCTTCATGCTGATCCTTGGGCCGCCTGAACGCGTCCAGATCGGCATGCATGGCGAGTGTCTGCAAGGACTCCGGAGGGACGGGACCTTCAATGATGCAGATTCGGCCGTCCTGCAATTCTATCTGCTGCCGTTGATACATTTTGCGATGCTCCAATAACGGTATCTCCTTTCCGAGGCCGTGAGCTCCCTTATATTTAAGGTTATAGCAAACATCGGGGAAAATGAAAAGCATAGTCGAATGGAAAGTCATTATGCTATAATTGTTGTGGCGGTTGAGTAACCGGGAAAGATGCGATTGATGGACGGCTTGTTTGCCTGCAAGATCCGGCTAGCAATTGAAAGCGTATTCTTTGCGGTTAATGTTTAACAGATTTGATGGGAGAGTGATAGAATGATCAACTTGCATCAAGAACGAATTCCAGCAGTGGCAACAAATCCGAATCTTAAGAATTACGAGCAAGCATCGAATGATTTCAAATGGGAAGAGATTGAAAGCCAATTCAGCTGGCATGAAACAGGGAAAGTAAACATGGCGTACGAAGCCATTGACCGTCATGTGGAATCCGGTAAAGGCGCGAATATCGCTCTTTACTACAGCGACAGCGCGCGCGATGAATCTTATACGTATGAACAAATGAGCAAGCAGTCGAACCGTTTCGCGAATGTATTGCGGAAATACGGCATCGGCAAGGGAGAACGGGTATTTATCTTTATGCCGCGCACGCCGGAATTGTATTTTGGCCTATTAGGCGTCCTGAAGGTAGGTGCCGTTGTAGGCCCGCTATTCGAAGCTTTTATGGAGACGGCAGTCAAAGACCGCTTGCAGGACAGCGAAGCAACGGCGATTATTACGACGCCGGCTCTTCTTCCGCGAATTAAACGCGACGAGCTGCCTAACCTGAAACATATTTTTGTCTTTGGCGACAATGTAGCGGCTGACGATGTTATCGTCGACTTCAGTGCGGAGATGACCCAAGCTTCGGAAGACGCCGAGATCGAATGGCTTGATCGCGAAGATGGCCTTATTCTCCACTACACATCCGGTTCTACCGGCAAGCCAAAAGGGGTCTTCCACGTACAGAACGCCATGATTCAGCATTACTACACCGGTAAAATCGTACTGGATCTGAAAGAAGGCGATATTTACTGGTGTACGGCTGACCCGGGCTGGGTTACGGGAACCTCTTACGGCGTCTTTGCGCCATGGCTGAACGGAGCGACAAACGTGATCCGTGGCGGACGCTTCAGTCCAAGCGACTGGTATGGCACGATCCAGAAGTACGGCGTAACGGTATGGTATAGTGCCCCAACCGCATTCCGTATGCTGATGGGAGCAGGGGACGACCTGTCAAGCTCCTTTGATCTGTCGAGCCTGCGTCACGTGCTCAGCGTTGGCGAGCCGCTTAACCCGGAGGTTGTGCGCTGGGGAATGAAGGTCTACAATCAACGCATCCATGATACATGGTGGATGACGGAAACCGGCGCTCAGCTGATCTGTAACTATCCGTCCATGGATATCAAGCCGGGTTCGATGGGTAAACCGCTGCCAGGCGTCAGAGCGGCGATTATCGACGATCAAGGCAACGAGCTTCCGCCATATCGCATGGGTAACCTGGCTGTACAGACGCCATGGCCATCAATGATGCGGAAAATTTGGAACAATCCTTCGAAATACGAGGAATATTTCCGTATTCAAGGCTGGTACATTTCCGGCGACTCTGCTTATATGGATGAGGACGGCTACTTCTGGTTCCAAGGCCGTATTGATGATGTCATCAACACAGCCGGTGAGCGGGTAGGCCCGTTTGAAGTAGAGAGCAAGCTTGTAGAGCATCCAGCAGTCGCAGAAGCGGGGGTAATCGGCAAGCCGGACCCCATGCGCGGCGAGATTATTAAAGCGTTTATCGCCCTTCGTGAGGGCTATACAGCTTCGGATGAGCTGAAGGCCGAGATTTCGCAATTCGTAAAAGTCGGATTGTCCGCTCATGCCGCGCCACGCGAAATCGAGTTCAAAGACAAGCTGCCGAAGACACGCAGCGGCAAAATCATGCGACGCGTCCTCAAAGCTTGGGAGCTTAACCTCCCAACAGGCGACCTGTCGACTATCGAGGACTAATATTGTTGAATAATAAAAAGCGCCACGGATTAATCCGTGGCGCTTTTTTCTGTTCTTTTTCTTTTCTTACTTAATACGGAGCATTTCGAATGATTCTGGAAAAGCGTTAGCGCCCGCCTTTGCTCGGGAAATCCAACCATATTAGGTTAAGTTCAAGGAGTTCCCGAGCAACAGCGGTTGAAAGAACATTCGAATGCGGAGTATTTATTTCCCAACCTTTACTTGCTGCGAAGGAGGGGATTTGCCGGTATCGTTCTCCGCAATGACGTAGAAGGTACCGGTCGTAAGCGGTGAAGCATATTCAAAGCTTGGTTTTTGAGTCTTTCCGACCTCAACGTATTTACCGTCGTTATTTGCGCTGAAGTATACATGATAAGTCGTAACGTATTCGGCATCCGCATTTGCGTTCCAAGTCAGCAGCACGCTCAAATCAGTTGGTGCTGCAGCCAAGCCGCTTGGTGAGGAAGGCGGAGCCAGATCCGGATGCTCGGTACCCGTGTTGCTGCCGTTGTCGGTGTTGGTGTTATCGCCAGGCAAACCAGGAAGGCCAGGAAGCTCTACAGCTCCTTTTCCGAATGTAACGACTTGACTTGCCGCAGATTCTTTGCCGGCTACGTCGACCGCAGTGACATAGAAGCTGTAGCCTTGATTGCCGGATACCGTCATTTTTGCTTTCAGTTCATCGCCAACGAGAATGGAATCCCCAACCTTTTGGGCAGGCTGTCCGTTTACGGATTGATAAACCCGGTAGCCTACAATATCCTTCTCGGTGCCGCCTGTAAAGGTCAGCATAACGACTCCGGATCCAATAGATTGCAGCTTCACATTGCTTGGCGCATTTGGCGCATTGCCGTCATCTACCCGCGGATCCACTTTGGATGGCGCATTGGTATCCGCATCGGCAGGTAAATAGGATTCAAGCGATTTTCTGCTGCTTGCCGGAAGCTTCTCTTGCGCCGCCCTGATTTCATCCATTAATTCATCCAGCGGTTTCTTCCGCTTAATAACGATTCGTTCGCGCACCATGTCTTTTGGTGTAGCCGGATTAGGAACATAGTTGACGCCGTTGAACGGAATATATGCCATTTTCACCAAAGCGTCATCGGTTTCCTTCGGCAAATACTTCTGATTGAACCAGTCCGTGACAAGCATGCCGGATTCCTTCGTCAGCTGGCTTGGAAGCTTGCCGCTTGCGCTGGATACCGTAGCTTTCACAAGGCCGGAAGGACGTTCGAATTCCTTCGTCGGGAAGAGCTCGGGCTTAGCTTTTGTAATCTCATTCATCATAAGCGCCCAGATCGAGCGTGCCCGCTTCTTGCCAGGGTCGGATAACGTATGAATTTGCTCTTCGTAACCTGCCCAAACGCCAAGGGTAACATCCGGGGTGAAGCCCATAAACCATACGTCACCGTAGCTTTGCGTCGTACCGGTTTTGCCTGCGATCGGAATTTTACCGTATTGCTTGAAGTCGGAAGTTAACGAATGAGCGGTACCTTGGCCGCTCGATACGACCGTCTTCAGCATGTCGGTAACCAGGAATGCCGTTTGCGGCGAGAATACTTGCTTTGGAGCAGCTTTATGCTCGTAAACCGCTTTTCCTTGCGAATCGGTAATTTTAGAAATCATGTAAGCATCGTTAAAGACGCCTTTATTCGGAATCGCGCCATACGCATTCGTCAGCTCTTCAACCGAAACCCCGATGCTGAGACCGCCAATTACGCCGGTCTGCGCATTGTCGTCCTGCGGCTGCAAGGTCGTAATGCCAAGATTGCGCGCGAAGCTCCATGCGCCTTTGATCGTAACATCGTCAAGGAAGATCTTGATAGCCGGCAGGTTGAGCGAGCGATTAAGTGCTTCGCGCGCCGTCACAAGCCCAAGGTATCTGTTCGTCGAGTTTTTCGGGATATGGAAGCCTTTTTGTCCATCCTTCAGTACCACGGGAGCATCATCAACAATACTTGCAGGTTGAATGAGTCCCTTATCAATAGCTGGCAGATAGGCGGCGATCGTCTTCATCGCCGAACCTGGCTGACGCGTCATCTGAGTGGCAAAGTTCATTTGCTCCTCGTAGAAGTCGCGGCCTTCCAGCATACTTAGAATGGCGCCAGTCTTATGATCGATCATAACAGCTGCAGTCTGCTCGAGACCCTTCTCCTTGCTGAAGGCGGAGAAATTCTTAGGATTTGCCGCGATATCGTGCATGATCTTGTAGATCTCTTTGTCAATCGTAGTATAGACATGATAACCGCCGTTGAGCAGACGCTGTCGGGCATCTTCTACAAGCGCGGAGTTTTCTTTCTTCTTCAGGTCCGACTGGGTAAGCTTCGGATTCTCCTGAAGAACCAGGATTTCAGCAGCCTGACGTTCCGCCTCCAGCATCAGGTAAGGATAAGTCGTATATGCCTTTTCCGATGGAGGTGCGAGGGAGGAGCGGATATCAAAAGCTTTTGCTTCATCGTATTGCTGCTTCGTAATCCGTCCGAATTTCAGCATCTGCGAGAGTACGGTGCCTTGGCGTTCAATTGCAAGCTGGAAGCCTTCCTCATCGAATTGTCCTTTGCTCGTGAACGCGGTATAGGCCGAAGGGCGCTGCGGCAGGCCGGCCAGATAAGCAGCCTGAGCAATATTTAATTGATTAAGGTCGGTGATATTGAACAGCCCCCGGGCTGCCGATTTAATACCGTATAGATTATAGCCGCTAGAACCGTTGCCGAACGGGACCTTGTTCAAATAAGCGGCGAGAATCTCGCCTTTGGTCAGATAACGCTCCATGCGGAGTGCAAGAAACATCTCTTTTACTTTACGGCTGTCCGTCTTGTCCAAGCTGAGGAATACGCGCCTAGCCAGCTGCTGCGTCAGCGTACTGCCGCCGGTTTGCGTTTCTTCATTTAATAGCTTCTGTTTCACTGCCCGTCCAAGACCGTTGATATCGACGCCTTTGTGATGCATGAAGTTGTTATCCTCAATGGCAAGCACGGCATCGATAACCTGCTGAGGCAGATCGTCGTATTCGATTGGCGTCCGGTCCTCCTCGGTCCGGAGCTGTCCGACCAGCGTGTCGTCATTGAAATACACATATCCCGTAATCGAATTTTCGTTTACTTTCTCCTCAATTAATGTGCGAGGACGCACCGCTTCGTCTTTGACAAGCGAGGCGACATAGCCGGTTAAAGCCCCGCCGGTTAATAAACCGATAAAAATGCCGAAATAAATGAGCCATTTGACAGTCATCAATGATATGATTCCGAAAGTACGCCATCCGCTCCTGCGGGGCGGCGATTTGCGATCTTCTTCTTGCATATGTACAAATTCCCCCTCTAAATGACCAGAACCTATTATAACACAGAACGTTTATTTGGAGCACTAGCATGATTGACTTCCCTGTAGCCCTGTGGTAGTAAAGCTGAACTGCGTTGGTTGACATGGAGATGCCGGCGAATGATGTCAAATCGCAACGATGTATGCTTCACGTATTGTTATATTGCCCAAATGTTTAATTTCGGCAGTGTGCTTTCGCCGACGGATGCCTTAAGCAGCATTTGCCGTCTATATAGACGTTGAAAGCCAGAAAAAGTTGTATGCGTAATTAGAATAGTTTTACTGCAAATGCTTGAAAAAATTAAAAAAATGAAGCCTGCGATTAGAAATCTCCCATTTTTCCGAAACAAAAGCGGGGGGATACGCGTATGAATTAACAGCATATGGTTGCTGTGAGAGGAGGAGGAAGTTGGAGGCGGTATTTTGGGGATGTCTCATTGGCGGAGCTTTATATGCCATCATTAGCGCTCTGCTTGGGGATTTGATCGGTCACGCGCTAGGCGGCATTCTTGATTTTTTGTCGCTGGACGGTCATCCATGGCTTAATCCGACAACCTTGGTTGGCGGAATTACCGCATTTGGCGGTGCAGGGCTGCTGCTTGCGCATTACACGGCGCTTGGGCTCGCAGCCGTATTTATTCTTGCTCTTGCGGGAGGCGTGGTTATTGGCGGCAGCGGCTATTTCCTGTATGTAAAGCCGATGAGCGAAAGCGAAAATTCGATTGCGCTCTCGGAAAAGGACCTAAGCGGCAAGATCGCCGAAGTGATTACGGCCATCCCATCCAAGGGCTACGGCGAAGTGCTTGTCAAAGCTGGCGCGGGATATACCAACCAGATTGCCGCCAGCTTCGACGGTGATGACATACCAGGCGGTTCCCGGGTTGTTGTTGTGGAAGTAAAAGATAATACGTTGTACGTCTCCAAGCTTGACCCCTACTAAAAAGTGCTAGACTGAGAGGAGAAAGTTCATGCCAGAGTATCTTATTATTCCTTCAATTGTAGTTGCCGTATTTGTTATCCTCGGTATTGCCTTTTGGGCGCGCTACCGTACCGTAAGCCCAGACGAAGCGATGATCGTAACGGGTTCCTTCTTGGGAAGCCGCAACGTAAGCGCGGATGAAACCGGCCGTAAAATTAAAATCGTCCGCGGCGGAGGCGCCTTTATCCTTCCGATCTTCCAGAAGGCAGAGTTTCTGTCGCTGCTCTCCCACAAGCTGGACGTCTCTACTCCGGAAGTATACACGGAACAAGGCGTACCTGTAATGGCGGATGGTGTCGCGATTATCAAAATCGGCGGTATCGTTGAGGATGTGGCGACGGCAGCCGAGCAGTTCATGGGCAAGCCAACCGAAGCTTTGAAGAGCGAGGCGCAAGAGGTGCTGGAAGGTCATCTCCGGGCTATTCTCGGTACGATGACGGTAGAAGAGGTTTACCGGAACCGCGATAAATTCGCGCAAGAGGTGCAGGGCGTCGCAGCCAAGGATTTGAAAAAGATGGGCCTGCAGATCGTTTCCTTCACGATCAAGGATTTGCGGGATAAGCATGGATATCTCGATGCCCTTGGTAAACCGCGTATCGCTGCCGTAAAACGCGATGCGGATATCGCGGAAGCGGAGGCGGTGAGAGACTCCAGGATTAAGAAGGCGATTGCCGAGGAAGAAGGACAAAAGGCCGAGCTTCTGCGCGATACTAATATCGCCGAAGCTGCCAAAGAGAAAGAACTGAAGGTGGCTTCATTCAAACGCGAGCAGGATATGGCGAAAGCGGAAGCGGATCAAGCTTATTCGATTCAGGAAGCGCGCGCGAAGCAGAGCGTGGTAGAAGAGCAGATGAAGGTTGAGCTCGTCCGGAAGGAACGCGAGATTGACCTGGAAGCGAAAGAAATTTTGCGCCGCGAGAAGCAGTATGATGCGGAAGTGAAGAAAAAAGCCGAAGCCGACCGTTATGCGGTCGAACAAGCGGCCGAAGCGGATAAAACCAAAAAGCTCCGCGAAGCGGATGCGGTGCAATACCGCATCGAATCGGAAGCGAAGGCGCTTGCCGAGCAGAAGCGTCTGGACGGTCTTGCGATCGCCGACGCGGAACGCGCGAAAGGTACGGCCGAAGCCGAGGTTATCCGTCTTCGCGGTCTTGCCGAGGCGGAAGCGAAGGAAAAGCTTGCACAAGCGTTCGAAAGCTTTGGCGAAGCTGCGGTTCTCGATATCATCGTAAAAATGCTGCCTGAGCTTGCGGGCAAAGTGGCAGAGCCGATTAAAGGCATCGACAAGCTGACGGTTGTAGATACCGGTCATGGCGAAGGGGCTGCCCGCTTAAGCAATTACGTAACCGGCTTAATGGCGACAGCACCGGAGATGCTGAAAAACGTATCCGGAATTGATGTCAACTCCCTGATGAAAAACTTAACGTCCCGGGTATCCGGTACACTAGCTCAGCCTGTGGCAGCTGCTGCCGAGGCGCCTGTGCAAATCCCGCAGCCTGCCGAGCCTGTGGAGAAAAAAGCATAACGAAACCTAAAAATCCCGGAGAGGACAATTAGAGCCTCTCCGGGATTTCTTTTGCCGTTATAGAATAGGTTTTCCTATAATTTCACGGCAGATATACGGATACGTCTGTAATCAGCTTGATAAACGCCACTGACGACCTGCAGCTTCTGTTTGGCTGCCTCGTATACCTCTTGCTTGGCAGACTCTCTATCGGCGTTATCGAGGCCTTTGAAGAAAGCATCCCCGAATCCGTCCAGCCAATGCATTACCCCTTTTTCTCCTTCAGGCAAAGGAGTAGGGCGGTCGAAATGCTCGGCAATTGTTACCTCGAATCCATTTTGTTCGAGCAGGCTTGCATATTCGCCAATCGAAGGGAAATACCAAGGGTTCCGTTCAGCCGGATCTATCCCGTATCGCGGCATCACCTCGTAAAAGGCCTGGACAAAAACATCTACATTGCCCTTGCCGCCAAATTCGGCAACAAACCTTCCTCCGCCCCTTAAGGAATCCCGAACGGATTCGATAACACCGCGGGCATTTGTCATCCAGTGCAGAGCCGCGTTCGAGAAAACGGCATCAAACGGAGCCTCGAAGCGGAATTGCTCACCGTCTCCAACGATGAAGGTAATATCCGGATATTTGCTTCTTGCGGATGCAATCATGGCTTCCGACTGATCCATTCCGGTTACCTTCACGCCCGATCCGGCGATTTCAACGGCGAGATCGCCTGTACCGCAGCCCAGATCCAGAATATGTTCTCCTGGCTGCGGATCCAGCCAATCCAGAATGCCTTTGCCGAGCTTTGATACAAACCCGAGCTGCGTATCGTACGTCCCGGGATTCCATGCCTGCGTGCCTTGATTGATCATGTTTCATCGCCTCCGATAGGTTATACTTTAGTTTTACCTCCTTTAGCCATATAAGTGAAATATATAATATCTATTCTCTTTATAGGTTTAACCTATGAAGTAAACGGTAAAAACCCCGGAGAGCATAAGCTCCCGGGGTTTCCGAGTCAAGCGATTAACGGCTGTAGAACTCGACGATTTGTTTTTCGTCGATCTCTTGGGAAAGCTCAGCGCGTTCTGGAAGACGAACGTATTTGCCTTCAACAGCTGTATCGTTGAATTCCAGGTAGTTCGGCAGGTGATGACGGCCTTCGATCGCTTCTTTGATCGATTTCAGACCACGGCTGCGCTCGCGCAGACCGATTACGTCGCCAGTCGATACTGTGAAGGAAGCGATGTCGACTTTTTTGCCGTTAACCGTTACGTGACCGTGGGATACCAACTGACGTGCGCCTGCACGGGAGTTAGCGAAACCAAGACGGAACACGAGGTTGTCCAGGCGGCTTTCGAGAAGGACCATGAAGTTTTCACCGGAGATACCTTTCAGTTTAGCCGCTTTGTCGAACAAGTTGCGGAATTGCTTCTCGTTCAAGCCGTACATGTGACGCAGTTTTTGTTTTTCTTGCAATTGAACGCCATAACCGCTAAGCTTTTTGCGTTGGTTAGGACCGTGTTGGCCTGGAGGGAATGGACGTTTCAATTCTTTGCCAGTACCGCTCAAGGAAATACCAAGACGGCGGCTTAATTTAAATTTAGGACCTGTATAACGGGACATGAGTTGTGTAACTCCTTCAAAATTGTATTTTTGAGGATGGGGTTGTGTTTCGCCGAATACGCTCTATGCTCGAAATCTTCGAAGCCTGATAAACAGTTCAGCCGCTGGTATATCAGCGAACGTATTTCTGAGGGTGACACAAAACCGTACGCCCATGCATTCATTTATAGATAATATATGAAATTGCTTGCCTTTGTCAAGGCGCCAGCACTTCCCATCAACGGCAGCGGACGCGGTTCAAAAGACCTAAAAGATGGAATTTTGAGTAGTGCAAAATTCTCAAAAATAAAGTATATTATAAATTGAAATAATAGCTTGATAGACTCGTCTCCTTTATATAGAGGGAAGGGCTGGGTGTTGCCGATGGCGGATTTATATAATAATCCACAGGCGTTAGATGAAACTGCCGCGGCAGCTCATCGGATTGAAGAGGATATGCGAACAATATGGTTTGAGAATGAAGATATTCAAGCTGCGGATGAACCGTACTTGCTGCCGTTGCTGCAGGAGAGCTTTGCTTGCTGGCGCAAGGATTCCGATGAGCAAGCGATGCCGGTAGGCGGGCAGTTCGTATTGTTAGATTTGAACAGCAATGTGATTGGTTCCGCGGGAACCATGGAGATATATCGTCAGGCGGAGGCAATTGCCGCCGCGCGGCAGGCTGCTGCCGATTCCATGACATCATCAGAATCTGCGACAGAAGATGAGCGGAAGTTGGAGGCCGTGGCCGTTCCCGTACTCACTCGATCGGATCGTCGTCCTTTTTGCGTCTTGGTTTATGTAACAGATTTTCTTGACGGAGCTCAGGCCAAGTCCATCGCGCAGCTTAGCGCGCTTCATTTCCGGACATGCTTTTACCGCAGGTTTGAGCAGCTCTACATCAAAGATCTGCTATTGCAGCAAAAGCGGACGGACAAGGAAGCGAGCAGGCGCGATGCCTTGTTTTTGGCGGCCAAAAGGCTGTATGACCAATTCGACGTCACTTCGGTATTGTCCGAAATGTTAAGCAGTTTGGAGCAGTTATATCCGAATTCAATTGCGCAATTGTATTTATCGCAGGATCATGTCAACGGGGATTCCCGAGTCAAACCCCTTGTATTTAAAAATGCGGCGCATGACCTGGTAGCCAAGTCGTTTCTGGAAGGCAAGCTCGTGACCGAGCAGGACCGGGATGGGACTAAACGTCTTGCGGTACCCATGACGGGCAAGCAGGCTGCTTACGGCGTTTTATGCTTGACGGTTAACGCGAGCAGCTGGGATGATGCGGACCTGCCGGCTTTTGTTTTGCTGGCCGATACGGCCGGCACAGCGTTTGAGAACGCGAAGCTATACGAGCAGTCGAACCTTCTTATTAATGAATTAAGATTGATTAACGAGCTTACGAAGAGGCTGAACCAATCGCTGAAGCTGAAGGAAATTTTCAAATTTGCTTCATCAGAGCTTCTAAGCGTCTTTGACGCCGATTATTGCTGCGTTCTTCAGCTTAACAAAGAGAAAAATCAGTTTGTCGTTATGGCGAGCAATATCCCTGCCATGTCTAGCGAGCATTTCTCTCCCGAATACGGGTTCTGCGGCATCGTGCATCGGACGAAAGAGCCGCTTATCATTTCGGATTATTGGCACACGAGAGTCGTCAATTCCAAGCTTATGGACAATACGGGAGCACGCTCGCTAATTGCTACGCCGATTCTTGTCGATTCGGAAGTTGTCGGCGTTATAATGGTTGCCCATAAAAGCGCGAATTTCTTTTCCTATGACAATTACAAGCTTCTGCAGGTCATGTCGACGCATATAGGGCTGGCCATTACGAATGCATCGCTTCATGCCGAAGTCCGGAGAATGGTGATTACGGATAATTTGACGGGCCTGCACGCCCGCCATTATCTCAATGAGCAGATTCAAAGCCGTCAGAGGAAAGATCCGCTCGGTGCATTGATCCTCGTCGATATCGACCATTTCAAGCAAATCAACGACACGTTCGGCCATCAGGTTGGCGATCAGATTCTGGTACAGGTAAGCAGCATCATCCGCAGCTCGATCCGGCAGGGCGACATTGCCGCAAGATGGGGCGGGGAGGAATTGGCGGTTTATTTGCCGGGTATCCGTTCGGAACAGGCTTACAGAATTGCGGAACGGATCCGAACCCATGTGGAAGCAGAAACTCAGCCGGTTGTGACGGTATCCTGCGGTGTCTCCGAATGGACGTTTGAGAACGAGAAAATCAGCGTGGAATCCCTATTCTACAGAGCGGATATGGCGCTTTATGAAGCAAAAAACAATGGCAGGAACCGGATTTATATCGGACAAGCCAACTGATTGTTACGAAGGACACCTCCAGAGGTGTCCTTTTCTTTTTGGAAACGATCCGAATAAGGCGCTGTCCGTTCAGGGGACGATAAGGTTATATGGAACGATTGAATGAAAGGTGTTGTGTTAATTGAAGCTCCTAAAACATACGTTTATTAGCACGCTGCTTGCAGCGTTTGTACTAGCATTGACCGGATGCTCAACCTCAAGCCGTCCGCCCGAGGAATGGTTAAACATGTCGATTGCCGGTCTTGCGGGCAAGGATCAGTATGCCTTCTCCGGCCAGACAACCATCTACTCGGCGGAAGGATGGGCTTACGCGCCCCGGACCTTTCAAGGACATATCGAAGAGCATACCAAGCTGCATGCTCAAGGCGATGACGGCGAGGATCTGGAGTGGAGCCCGATTGAGGTTCTGAACAAAGTGAAAAACGCCCATAAGAAAGTAGACTTTGTCGACGCGGCCACAACAGCCAACCAAGTTGCCTTGCATATCGAGCTGAACGATCAGGATGCCAACAAGCTCTGGAAAGAGCAGCTTCAGGATGAGATGAACGCGCTGGCTGCCAAGGAACCGCTGGAAGAAGGGCAGTATAAACAAGCCTGGCTGAAAGAATTTAACGAATCCCGAAAGCAGATGGACAAAATGTTGAAATCCCTTCAGGTAAAAGCTCAATACACGGTGTTGATCGACAGAAATAGTCTTGTACCGACTAAGTTGGAGGAGCATTCCGTTCTTCATTATTCGCTCTCCGGACAAGACAAACAGGAAAAGCGCGATACCAGCGTTACCTTTAGTCCCTTTAACGGAACAGGAACAGGAACTGTTCAATAAGCAAGCAACATGCTAATATGTTCGAAGGCTGTTTTTCACAAAACAGTGCTCATAAGTAATGGAGGTTTGAATAAAGATGCGTGATGCAAGATTACAAAAGCTGGCGGCCAACCTTGCCGGCTACTCGATTAATGTACAGCCCGGCGACAACGTACTGATCGATTTGATTGGCCTTGAGCTGGAGCTGGGCAAATGCCTTATCGAAGAAGTAACAAAGCGTGGCGGAAGACCGTTTGTGGAGCTGAGCGACCGCTCTGTCCTGCGGACGATGCTGACGCATGCAACCAAGGAGCAAATCGAGCTTTGGGCGAAGCATGACCTTGAGCGCATGGAGCAAATGCAAGGCTATATCGGCGTGCGGTCGGGCTCGAACGTAAATGAATTGTCTGATGTGCCAAAGGAAAAAATGCGTCTATACGAGCAATTATACACACATCCCGTACATATGGAGGAGCGCGTTAAGCGGACGAAGTGGGTTGTTCTCCGTTACCCGACTCCATCGATGGCGCAGCTGGCTAACATGAGCACGGAAGCGTTTGAGGATTTCTATTTTGATGTATGCAACCTGGATTACGCGAAAATGGACCGCGCGCAGGATCCGCTTCAGGCATTGATGTCCCGTACGGACAAAGTGCGGATCGTTTCGCCGGGTACGGACTTAACGTTCTCCATCAAAGATATCGGCGCGAAAAAATGCTCCGGCCAGCGGAATATTCCTGACGGCGAGGTATTCTCCGCGCCTGTCCGGGATTCAGTTAACGGCGTAATTACGTACAATTCGCCAAGCGTCTATTCCGGAACAACGTTCCAGAATATCTCGTTTACGTTCGAGAATGGCAAGATTGTTAACGCAACCAGCAATGATACGAAGAAGTTGAACGAGATTCTGGACAGCGACGAAGGCGCGCGTTACATCGGCGAATTCGCAATCGGCTTTAATCCGTATATTTTGCATCCGATGAACGATATTTTGTTCGACGAAAAGATTGCGGGAAGCCTTCACTTTACGCCGGGTCAAGCGTATGAGGAGACCGATAATGGCAACCGTTCTTCCATTCATTGGGATTTAGTATTGATTCAACGTCCGGAATACGGCGGTGGAGAAATTTATTTCGATGATGTATTAATCCGAAAAGACGGCGTTTTCGTACTGCCGGAGCTGGAAGGACTAAATTCCGAAAATTTGAAATAAATGAAAATGAAGCGTTTTTGAACTTTTCTCTTGATGGATGTTATATTTCGGGTTATCATGATGTCAAGGAAAGCTTTACTAATTAACTGGAGGGATTCCCCATGTCCAACAATGCAGCTATCGTAGAAATTTCTCAAGCGGCTAGCCAATTCCGCTCTTCAATCGTTCTGCAAGCCGACAACAAATATATCGATGTTAAGAGCATTCTTGGACTGTTTACGACGTTGGTAGGCGGCCACGCTTACGAACTTCATGTTCATGGTCCTGATGCGGAAGAAGCGAAAGCAAAAATGGCAGAAATTTTTGCAAAACATAACTTGAATGTAACGGTAATTAGCGAATAGGACCGGAAAGGTCGCAAACAAAGCGTTTCTTCTTCTGAAAAGAAGAAGCGCTTTTTTGTTTTGTCCTTGTGTATTGGCTCTTTTTCGTCTAATATAAAAGATATAGACGACGGCGGGTACACGCACAGGGGGGAAAACGATGTCTTCACCGGAAGTCACGGTTCAATTGCATGAGAAAGCGCTTCGTCTCCTAACGGAAGATGCGAGTAAAATAGAAAAACTTATCGAAGTTCAGATGGAGAACTTGACGACCCGTCAATGTCCGCTGTACGAGGAAGTTTTGGACACGCAAATGTATGGATTCTCGCGGGAGATTGACTTTGCTGTGCGCGCGGGATTGATAGCCGAGCAGAGCGGAAAAGAAATGTTAAGCCGATTGGAGCGCAACTTGGCCCAGTTGTATGAAGCGTTAAATAATAAAGAGTAGACTCCATTTGGAGCCTACTCTTTTTTTGTTTTCTTAAACTAGATAGAAGGCAACGCCCAATATGACATAAACCATAAGCAGCAGGAACCCTTCATACCAGTTGGTCGTACCGTCTCGGGAAACAGACTTCGCTATAAAGACGGAAACACCGATGGCGGTTAATTCGATTGGTGTGAAGATAATATCCATTGTATTGCCCATAAAGGCACTAACCAGAATCAGCACCGGAGCTACAAACAACGCAATCTGCAAGCTGCTGCCGATGGCGATTTCGACTGCTGCGCCGATTTTGTTCTTAAGTGCCAGCATAACCGCTGCGCTATGTTCGGCTGCATTACCGATGATTGCGATAACGAACGCACCGACAAACAGCTGGGACAGGCCAAATTTCTCGGTAAAGCTGTCGAGTGTGTGCACGAGCCATTCGCTGACGAAAGCGACCATAACCGTCGCTACAACCAGCATAATAACGGATACGCCTTTCGACCACATCGGCTCCTCGCCATGATCGGCATTCATCACGTTATCCGCGAGAACGTCTTTATGGGTAATCATCGAGAACACAAGCCACAGCAGGTAAGAAACGATCAGAATGCAGGCAACCGTGATGCTGAGGAAATGGTCCTTGTTAAGCGTGAAATGCTCCGCGCCAACAAAGACAGCCGGTACAAACAAACCGATAACAGCCATAATCATCAGCGTTGCGTTATGCTCGGCCAATTGATTATTGAAAAATTGCTGTTTGAATTTAATGCCGCCGGCAAGGAGACTAAGTCCAAGAACGAGCAGCAGGTTGCCGATGATGGAACCGGTAATACTCGCTTTAACGGTATCGAACAAGCCTTCTTTAACGAGGAAGATCGCAATGATCAGCTCTGCCGCGTTACCAAACGTGGCATTTAGAAACCCGCCAAGCCTTTGTCCGGCGTAATGCGCAACACTTTCCGTCGCTTTGCCGAGAAAGCCCGCCACAAACACGACGGCGATAGCGGAAATGATAAATTGAAGCGTCATGTCCCAATGGGCGAAATGCCCGATTGCGCTCAGGAGGAACATGACAATTAATCCGCCGAAAAACAGTTTCTGTCTCACCAAATCCACCTCTTCAATTATGTAAGTCTAAAAAACATTATTAATCATAACGAAAAAAGGCAACCATGTAAACTTTTCCAAAAAAATATGCTATAGGGCCTAATATAGATCTACTTCCTTCCTTGCTTCAAATTGAGCCATCCATTACAATGATGGTATATGGCAAATTGAGGAGTGGAATAACATGAACGAGGACCTTCAAACAGGCATTATCCGTATTTCAGACGATGTAGTGGCAACGATTGCAGGACTCGCTGCGCTTGAGACTCCAGGCATTGCCGGAATGTCAGGCGGGATCTCCGAAGGACTGGCGAAGCGCCTTAGCGGTAAAAACGTGCAAAAAGGTGTATCCGTCGAAGTAGGTCAGCTGGAAGCGGCAATCGATCTTCGCGTTATCGTTCATTACGGCATTCCGATTCAGGAAGTCTGCAGACAGCTGCAGCTGAATGTAAGAGAATCGGTTGAGAATATGACCGGTCTTAATGTGGTTGAAGTTAATGTGAAAGTTGAAGGAGTTGCCTTCAAAGAAGACGAAACGCCGGAAGAACCGCAGCAACGCTTGAAATAGTATGCGGAACTTACATAAAAAAGGCTGAACCGTTACTTTAACGGGTTCAGCCTTTTTTTAGGTTAGTGATGATGACGTTTCGCTCGCTCCGGCTTGTCCTGCTTGTTGGCCTCCCGCGAGATGCTGAGAAGCACTCCGATACACATCAGACAGACTAACAGGGAGGAACCCCCGTAGCTGACGAAGGGGAGCGTCACCCCGGTCAGCGGGATCGCGCCGGTTACGCCGCCGACATTAACGAAGGCCTGAATGCCGAACAAACCAACGATTCCTACTCCTACAATGGTTCCGTAGTGATCGGGGCAGCGAAGAGCAACGATAAGCGCCCGCCAGAGAAAAAGCAAGTAAAACAAGAGGAACAGGCTTGCGCCGATAAACCCCAGCTCCTCGGCAATGACGGAAAAGATAAAGTCATTATAAGGGTAGTCCAGGTAATGCAGCTTTTGCACGCTTTCCCCGAAGCCAGCTCCCGTCAAACCTCCGTGTCCAAGCGCCTGCAAGGAGGATACCAGTTGAAACCCCGAGCCCTGCTGATCCGCCAGCGGATCGGAATAGGCCGTAAACCGGGCAACCCGGTAAGCCCAACCATCTGGATTGGTAGCCATGCCGATTGCTGCGAAAAGGATAGCGAAGATACCGATTACGCCGCCTGAAACAGCAACCTGCTTGAGATTGGCGCCGCCTGCAATGATCATTATCCCCGCACAAGAAGCAAGAACGAGACAGGAACCCAAATCCGGCTGCATCATAATAAGGAAGCAAATAAATCCTACAATGATTAGTACCGGAAGCAGGCCTTTTTTAAAGTCCCGGAACTTTTCGCCCTTCTTGGTAATAAGAGCCCCTATATAGAGGATCATGGCAAGCTTGGCCATCTCCGTCGGCTGGATTCCCATGGTTCCGATTCGGAACCAGCTGCTTGCACCGTTCAGCGAGCCAATGGTTGGTACAATCATCAGCATGACTATGACCGGAATGAATAGGAAGATAAATCCCTTTTTAAAAATCTGGTAACGGAGATTCATCAGGAAAAGCATGGCAAAGATGCCTAGAACCGCCCAAATGAGCTGCCGCTTAGTAAAATATAACGCATCATTGTGGAATTTCGACGAAGTCAGCGTAATGTTCGAGCTTGCGCTGAACACCATGACAAGGCCGAATCCAACCAGCAGCAGCGTTAAAATAAGGAGCAGAAAGTCCGGTCTGCCACGACTGCCATTCTGCTGTGTCTTCTTCATAGATTAGGCAAGCAGCTGTTTCAGCTTTTCGAGGCGTTGATTCGCAATCGTCATGATCGGCTGCGGAACCGGAGATTCGTATTCAAGACCATGAGGGAATGTAGCTTTTCCGATATATACATGTTCAATTGCAAGCACGGCATTAGGATTTTCGAGCTTGCCTTCTACGGCGCGAGTGTTGACGCGCAGGAAGTATTCCGAATTTGTCGCTTGATCTTCAAGCTTCAGATCGTATGTAGCGCGATAGTATTCCCACTGCCAACGTACAAAGCCAAGCTGCTCGGCAGACTCGTCCAGATGAGCCAGATCGCTTTGAAGGCCGTTAAGACCCGAGTTTTCAATAATCATCGTTATTTCCTCCTATAGTTGCTTGTGGAATGTAAGGTTTATGCTGGTAAAGCCCGTTTTGCACAATGTGCAAAACTTTATTTGTACATCTTTTCCCATGATAGTATGTTTCCCCAGTCAGCGCAAGACTTACTCTCCGCTATAGTCATGCTTTCTCTTTGCCGCATCGCGCCGTTCTGTTAGAATAGATGGAAATAAGTTTTGCTTCATAACGAGTGTGAACGGCTATGCGTTTACATTCAACAAACGTTTAGGAGGTGTGTCCAATGAAGACTAGTAGCTATATAAAAGAGCAGCTGCAGCGTCTTTATCCGGAAATGGTCCGGTGGCGCAGACATCTCCATCAGAATCCGGAGCTGTCTTTTCAAGAGGTACATACATCCCGGTGGATTGCAGAGCAATTAAAGGCCTTTGGCTGCGAGGTGCGCGAAGGCGTTGGCGGGCATGGCCTGCTGGTTACGATAAAAGGGGAGCTGCCCGGTCCGGTTATCGCGCTGCGCGCCGATATTGACGCGCTTCCGATTCAGGATGAGAAGGAATGCGAATACCGGTCCAAGGTTCCCGGCGTGATGCATGCCTGCGGGCATGACGGGCATACGTCGGCATTGCTTGCCGTAGCGAATTACTACCAACAGCATAAGGCGGAGCTGGCAGGCGAGCGCCGGTTGATTTTCCAGCCTGCTGAGGAGCAGACACCAGGCGGCGCGATCCGCATGATTGAAGACGGGGCCTTGGACGGCGTAGACGCCATATACGGGGTGCACTTGTGGTCGCCGATTCCGTATGGACAGACTGCAACCAAACCGGGTCCTTTTATGGCAGCGGCAGACGAGTTCACTTTAGAGATTGTAGGCCTTGGCGGACATGGCGGCATGCCTCACAAGACGATCGATACCATCGTAATCGGTTCGGCTCTCGTGCAGGCGGTTCAATCCATAGTTGGCCGCAACGTTGATCCTTTGAAGCCTGCGGTCGTTACAATCGGCTCCTTTCAGGCCGGAACAACCAATAATGTCATTGCGGAGCGCTGCGCGATGAAAGGGACGGTCCGCACATTCGACGAGGAATCCCGAAAGCTTACGCATGAAAGGCTTGAGCAATTGATTAACCATACCTGCAGCATGTATGGAGCGAAATACGACTACCATATGCGTATCGGGTATCCGCCCGTCGTCAACGACGAGGAGGAAGCGGGACGTTTCTTCCGGGTGTCAGGCGAACTGTTTGGCGCCGAGAATACCCTTCGTTCGGAAGCGATGATGGTCGCGGAGGATTTCTCGTATTATCTGGAGAAGGTACCGGGATGCTTTATGTTTGTTGGGGCGGGGAACGAGGAGACGGGAGTCGTATACGCCCATCATCATCCTCGCTTTGATATCGATGAGCGTGCCATGGTACATTCCGCCCAGCTGCTTATTCAAATGGCGGAAGATTTTGCGGCAGGATGACATCGCTTTTGGCTGGATATCCTAATGGATGATAATCCAATTAGGAGGTTTGTCCGCCTTGCATAAAACGATCAAAGAGGTTATGTCGTCGCCGTGTATTACAGCAACATTACAGGATAACGTATATGAGCTTGCCGTCTTAATGAAGAAGCATGATATCGGATTTATACCTATAGTAGAAGGCTCAAAGCTGATTGGCGCCGTAACGGACCGGGATCTTGTCGTACGCGGTTACGCGGATAAGCATTCCGGCTCCACAGCCGTCGAGAAAGTCATGACAACCGATTTGCTGACCATTGCGCCGGACACAACCATGGATGAAGCGGCAGATCTGATGGCCAAGCATAAAATACGCCGTCTTCCTGTCGTAGAAAACGGTGAATTGGTTGGCGTTGTCGCAATTGGCGATCTGGCTGTCCGGGATGCCTTCATTCATGAGGCAGGCGCGGCCCTTAACGAAATATCGGAGCATGTGCATTAGATGAAATAACGGGATTCTTCCGGGGCGGAACGCCTTTGAGGAATCCCGTTTTTCGTATAAAATTGTGGATAATTTTGCATACTGTGAGGTGAATGCTTACCGCTATGAACAATGGGGGAGATCTTATGTTGGAACGTCAGGACGGACCGTTAATTATTCAGTCGGATATGACGGTGCTGCTCGATTACGAGCATCCTTTATCGGAGGAAGCGCGCAGGATGCTGATCTTGTTCGCGGAGCTCGTGAAGCGTCCGGGAAATTGGCATACATATAAAATGTCCTCTTTATCCTTGTGGAATGCGGCTTCTGCCGGCATGGACGCGGCAACGGTTATCGAATCGCTAAGAAAATATGCCAGATACGGCCTGCCCGGAGTATTGGAGACGAATATCCGCACACTAATGGAGCGGTACGGCAAGCTTCGGCTGGAATTAAGCGGGCACTGTCTCGTGTTATACGGGGACGATTCTTTGCTGGATGAGATCGCGGGGCATCCGATCATTCTGGAATGCTTGATGGAACGCGGGACCGGCGGTTCCTGGGAAGTAAATCCGGAGTACAGGGGCCAGCTTAAACAGGAATTAATCCGGCTTGGGTTCCCCGTAATCGATTTGGCCGGCTACCATACGGGTGAAGCTTTATCCGTATCGCTTAGACCGTTAACGCTGAGCGGCAGATCCTTCGAGCTTAGGGACTATCAGCGGCAGGCAGTTGATCTTTTTTATAAAGAAGGGACGATTCAAGGGGGAAGCGGCGTTATCGTTCTGCCGTGCGGAGCGGGTAAAACCATTGTTGGAATCGCGGCATTGGCAAGGCTGAACAGCGCTACGCTTATTCTGACCTCCAACGCAACCAGCGTACAGCAATGGAAGGAAGAACTGCTGGACAAGACAACCCTTCAGCCGGCGGAGGTCGGAGAATATACGGGCTCCTCTAAGGAGGTCCGCCCCGTAACGATTGCAACGTATCAAATTCTGACTCACCGGAAGTCGAAAAAAGATCCGTTCCGTCACATGAAGCTGTTCTCCGAACGCGACTGGGGGCTCATTATATACGACGAGGTGCATTTATTGCCTGCACCGGTATTCCGCATGACGGCCGATATCCAGGCGACAAGAAGGCTTGGATTGACGGCAACGTTGGTCCGGGAAGACGGCTGCGAAGAGGATGTATTTTCTCTGATTGGGCCAAAGCAGTTCGAGCTGCAATGGAAAACGGTCGAAGCGGAGGGTCATATCGCCTCGGTTAAATGCACGGAAATCCGCGTGCCGATGGATCAAGGCATATCCGAGCTGTACCATTCGGCCGAGAAGCGCTCGCGGCTGCGTCTCGCAGCGGAGAATCCCGGCAAGGTACCGGTTGTCCGCCAGCTCCTGGAGCGTCACGAGGGGACGCCAACTCTCATCATCGGGCAGTATCTCGATCAGCTTCATTCTATTGCGGAATCATTAGAGGTGCCGGTCATTACGGGAGAATTGCCGCAAAATGAACGCCAAAGCCTGTACGAACAGTTTAAGTCGGGAGTTGTGCCCGTTCTTGCGGTATCCAAGGTGGCGAATTTTGCGGTTGACCTTCCCGATGCGGCCGTCGCCATTCAAATTTCCGGGAGCTACGGCTCAAGGCAGGAGGAAGCGCAGCGGATCGGCCGCATTTTGCGTCCGAAGGAAGGCCGGAATGAAGCCTGGTTCTATACCATTGTGACCGATGACACCAGCGAAACGGAATACGCCGCAAGGCGCCAGATGTTCCTGCTTGAGCAAGGCTACCAATACGAGCTTGAAAAACATCAGTAGGGAGGTTATTCTTCATGTTTGTACAACAGTGGTCGGAGAAACTGACAAGCCCCGTGAAGCAGCAATATATGATGTCTCCCTTATGGACTGGTGCATCGGAGCGCGGTTTGCATTGGGAGGAAGCCGTCATCGACCGGCTTTCCATCGAAGAAGCGGTGGACCGGATGGACGAAGCAACCACCGCCGTCCTGCGGGCATTTTATAATTGCTTTGGAGCCGGTCCCGTTTCGGAGGAGCGGCTTTTTTCGTTGCGGGAGCGGTTCTCGGGTGCCGAGTTCCGTTACGGAATGATCCAGCTGCAAAATGCGGGAATTATTTTCGCGCTCCGTCAAGGCTGGGGGGAGCGGCTGTATGCGATGCCAAGCGATTGTTTTATGCAGTGGCATCCCTATTTGTTTCCGCTTGCTCCACTGCCCGCAGCGAATAGATCAAGCGAAATCTGGGAGCAGCGGCAGGAGGAAACAGCCCTTAAACCGCTTGGGAGACAGCTGCTGGCGGTTTGGGCGGAGCTGGCCCGAAGCGGTTTAGGTTTGACGTCAAAGGGAATTCTGCCGAAGAAAACAATCGCGAGACTTACGCTGGCCGTTTCCATTACGGATGAGGATCTTCTTCAGGCCGGCTGGCAGCAGGAGGATACGGATACTTATAATCCTGCCGTAAATTTTGTGCTGAAGCTTACCGGGCAATTAGGCCTGTTGGCAGCTGAAGAAAAGCAGCTAAAGTGGCAGGAAGACACGCTGGCTGCTTGGTTCTCGGAGGAGGAGCTTAAGCGGGAGGTTTTATTATTTCACTGGTGCCTGGATGAGCTTCTGAAGAAAAAGCCTGCGATGTGGCATGTCATGGCGTTGTTGATCCGGCTTGAACCGGGGGCCTGGTATTCGGAAGCGGCTATTGCAGCCCAGCTCCCGCTGCTTGATATAAAAGGCATGGAGTGGGAAGAGAGCCGAAGTGCCTGTTTGAATCTGCTGCGCGGCTTCGGATGGATGGAATTCGCACGTGCCGGAGACCAGAGGATGCTCCGGTGGCAGATGATGCCGTCCTCCCTCGATTACGGGCAGCGTCCGCAGGCAAGGTATGAGCCCATTATGATAGAACCTAACGGCGATTTGCTTGTTCCTCCAGGCTGTTCTTACAGGGTCAGGTGGGAGCTGGAGCTTGTGGCGGATAGGAAGAGCGACGAACTGCTGTCCGTATGGCAATTAACTCGAAGCTCAATAGAACGGGCAATGACTCACGGACGGAGTTTAGCTTCGGTTATAAACTTTTTGCAATCGGCATCAGGAGGAATCCCTATCCCGCCATTGCTCGAAACCAGCTTGGCGGATTGGGGAAAACAAACGGCAGCGGTTGTTAAGCAGCCGTCAGACGCGTATCCCGAATTGCCGCTTGAACCCCGATCGGAAGAAAGCGGGGTCGCGCTCCGTTCTTCCGGTCGTGCATTTGCGGGATGCGAGCTTATGAATCATGAGGATTTCAGAATAGAACGGTTTCTTCCCGAGCTTGAACGGGTACCTATAAACTGGATGCGGCAGTTGAGATCTTATCATCACTCCACGTGCCTGGAAATTCTGGAGAGGGCTTTGAGCTGGCAGGCTCCGGTCCAATTAAGGATGAACGAAAGCGTTGTGGCTTTTGTGCCAGCCAGACTGGAGAGAAGCGGAAGCAACTGGACCGTCACCGGCTTGCTGCGCGAAGCCGAGACGCACCGCGAAGTATGCTTGTCTCCGGAAATGTGGGAAGGGATGAAGCTGGTTGCGCCGGGAGTGAGTGGATTTGTGTAAAATTGTATCTATTCATTGAATGATTATGATATGATAGATTTCAAGCAAGTGTAAAAGAAAAGAGGGTGAACAAATGCCAACAACCACAGTTCTGCCCTACGATGGTGCAAGCGGCGTTTCTTCGCTGGATATGGCGTCGCTGTTGATGTGCGCTTACGAGCTGGGCGACTTTATTAACCAATCGGCCGAGGTAGCCGATTATCTATATTGGAAAGAAGCTGTACAGAAGGATGAGCAGGTGAAGGTGCTGACCAAGCAATTCGCCAAAGCGAAAGAGCTGTTCTCGGAATGCGAGCGGTTCGGCAGATTTCATCCGGATTATCACGCAGCCAAGGATAAAGTGAAGGAAATCGAGCGGGAGCTGGACCAGATTGAAGCGGTGAAACGGTTCAAGACGGCTGAGCAGCTCGTAGATACGATGCTGTATGACGTATCCCGCATGATCGCCGAATCGGTATCCGATACGATTAAGGTGCCGAGCAATGAAGGGAAAACGGGCGGCTGCGGTGGCGGCGGCTCCTGCAGCTGCGGAAGCGGCGGCTGCGGATAAGCCTTTGCTTGATTCGACTCGACGGAGGGAATGGATGTTGTTACCGGAACGGACAGGTTATATCATATGGGTGAGCGATCTGAAAGCGGCCAGAACGCTGGAGAAGTACGGAACCGTTCATTATATGTCGCGCAAGATGCATTATGTCGTGATCTATATGAACGCAGAGCGCGCGGAGGAAGCGGCAAAGACAATAAGCCGTCTGCCGTTCGTGCGCAAGGTTGAACGATCTTACCGCAACGAATTAAAGACAGAATATACAAAAGATGCCGAGGATAAGACCAGATTCTACAGCATGTAGAACTTGAATTTCATAAGCCATAAACATTTATGAAATTCAAGTATGGAAGTTAATAATAATTAAATAAAATTGCGGGAAGATCGCTGGTACACAGAGAGACCAATGTACGGCGATCTTCTTTCTTTTATTAAGTTTTACAAATAATTACATTTATGGGCTGAGTTTATTTTATTGTTGAAATCTCGGACAATCATGGTTAAAATATCCTTATACATAAAAGTGGTAAAAAAGACCTGGTTCCTAAGACGGAGGTGTGGTGAACGATGAAGGACAAAACGACTAGAAGATGGAGCACTTATGAGACTTTTTATATCGAATTGGGCGATAAGAAAGTGGCGGACATCGTTATTACTAACCATGCCAGGAGCCGGTGGGTGGATCGGGTTGAAAGTGAGAAGACGGGCTACGAGGATATTGCCGAATTCTTATGGGAATGCCTGAAGCAAGGACGAGTTGAGCCTTATTACCGGAATGAAGAGGATGTTTACCTGATTGACGACGATCTGGTGTTTGTTGCTGAATTTGCCCCATCGGAAACGGACATTGATCTGCTTGGCAACCCGCTTCACAAGATGATTGTAGTCACCTTTTTGGGACGCATGTCGGAGACGATCGAATTGCGGGATTTGAAATCATACTATTCATGGCTTCGTCACTCCAGAAGAATGACCTTGGTGAAAAACAGCCGAAAAAGGAAATAATCGAAGAAACGCCGGGCGCAGCATCCAATCGAAGGGTGCTGCGCTTTTTTGCGCGCATTTGTAGTATAATAACCGCTAAGAAGAGAGGATGGTCGGACAGATGGCGCTTAATTTTCATCAATTGCACATTTTTTATACGGTAGCGGAACGGGGCAGCTTCTCTGCTGCCGCCCAGTCGCTGCATATGACTCAGCCGGCCGTGACGATGCAGGTGCAGTCGCTGGAGGACTATTTCGGGACAAAGCTGCTGCAGCGGTCTACCAAGCGAATCGACTTGACGGAAGCGGGGAAAGCGCTGATGCCTTACGCCCGGAGAAGCATCGAGCTGATCCGCGATACGGATCAAGCGATGTCGGCGTTTACCAAGCAGCTCAAGGGACGACTCCAGCTTGGCGCCAGCCTCACGATTGGAGAATACATTTTGCCGCGCCTGCTTGGTCCGTTCGGGCAGACGTTTCCGGAAATATCGATCAGCATGAAGGTGATGAATACCGCTCAAATCATTGAAGAGATTATCCATCATCAATTGACCTTTGGATTGATCGAAGCCCCGGTCAATCACCCGGATATGCAGATGGAGGCCGTCATGAGCGACGAGCTCAAGCTGATTGTTCCGAAAGATCATCCGCTGTCTAAGCGGCAGACGGTTCTGCTTGACGAAGTGGCCGATTATCCGTTTGTGGTGCGTGAGCAAGGCTCCGGTACACGGTTAGTCATGGAGGACCAGCTTAAACGGAAAAAAATCGATCCGGCGGATCTGAAGATTGTGATGGAACTGGGCAGTACGGGAGCAGTGAAGTCGGCGGTAGAAGCCGGTCTCGGCGTCTCGTTTGTCTCCGAATCTTCGGTAAAGCACGAGGTGGCGCTTGGGCTTTTGCATGTGGTTCCGATTGAAGATACCCGGTTCAAACGGCAGTTCTACTCGATTTATTTGAAGTCGACTCTTCTGCCGATATCGGCAGTTACGTTCCTCACTTTTTTAAGAGAGAAGGATTTGCAGCAATGGTTGTAGGAAAAGCGGACTTGCACAATCACACGACCGCCTCTGACGGAACGATGGCCCCTGCGGCCGTTGTTGCCCGCGCGAAGGCGGCGGGGCTGGCGGCTGTTGCGATCACCGATCACGATACGATGGCAGGAGTTGAGGAAGCGCTCGAGGAAGGGCGGAAGCTCGAGATTGCCGTCGTGCCCGGCGTTGAACTGAGCACGGTTGCCGACGGTCGCGATATTCATATGCTCGCTTATTATCCGGACTGGCATAATGCTCTCTGGCAGGAGCGGCTTGCCGGGCTTCGGGCAACGCGCGGCACGCGGAATGAGATGATTATAGAGAGGTTAGTCCAGCTCGGGATTCCGGTTACGATGAGAGAAGTCGAGCAAATTGCTGCCGAGCAGGCGTTGGCCGGAAGCGATAAAGGCAAAGGGAAAACGATTGGCCGTCCGCATATTGCGGAGCTTTTGATCCGAAAAGGTGCGGTTGCCACGATGGCAGAGGCATTTGACCGGTATCTGGGGGAAGACGGCACCGCATACGTGAATCCTCCGCGTATTCATCCGTTTGAAGCAATCGAATGGATACGCGAAGCGGGAGGGACAAGCGTAATCGCGCATCCTGGCTTGTATGGCAGGGATGATCTGGTCGAGCAGCTGATCGGGAAGGGCGTTCAGGGAATCGAAGTGTACCATTCCGACCATGGGCCGGAGGAAGAACGGCGTTACGCGGAGCTGGCGAGGAAACACGGGCTTATTATAACCGGCGGCTCGGATTTCCACGGGGAGCGTCAAGGCGAGGTGTTCCATGGCGAGATCGGCAGCAGAACCGTTGACGCCGCGGTGCTGGAACAGCTTCGCAAGAATAGATAGCTTTTCAAGAAAAATAGCGGTGCAAGGGAGAGATCCCTTCACCGCTATTTTTTATGTTTTTGCCGTTAGTTAACGATTCTCTTAGCATAGACCAGCGAAGACGCAAACCATGTGCCTTCCATTGGCTCGTAAGTGACTTTGGCGCGTCCGCCGCCGGCTTGGAGGATGTAATGCTTGCCGTTAACCACGCCCGCATAAATGCCGACATGGCCGCCGCCGCCGCTTGTTGAGCGGTTTAAAGATCCGTCGCCACGGTCAGCCGAGTTTTTAAAGAACAGCAGGTCTCCGACCTTCAGGTTCTTGTATTTATTTTTGGAATCAATGATAACTTGCTTGCCGATGCTGCTGCTGTAACGCTGCGAGCGAGAAGAGCTGGAAAACTTGATTCCGAGCGTGCTGCTGTATACCCAGGAAGTAAAGTTGGAGCAGTCAAAACCGTAACCGGGTTTCTGCACGCCGCTGCGCCATTTCACGCCAAGCTGGGTTTTGCCTTTCGTAATCAGTTTGCTAAGCTGCGTGCTTTGGGTAGAGGTTGCTGCTGCCGCTTTAGGAGTGGTTACTCCAAGCGCGGGGGCTTGTACGGCACCGGTTAAAGCGATAACGCCTGCCAAAGTGATAATCCCTTTTTTGAAAATCGTTTTTTTAGTCATGTATGTATCCTCCTAATGGTTTTTTTGTGCAAGAAAGCGTGTAGTCTGCCAGCACAAGTTTTGTTTGGCACTTTTAATACTAATGACTCTTTAAGGGGGTAGTCAGCTAATAAAAGTTACCAATTCCATTGAAAAGAACTAAAATAAATATTCTTTTATAAACCCTTATTTCACCTTTAAAACAAAAATTGCTAATATGTATAATTATAATTGCAATAATAGAAAGAAAAACAATAATAAACATTCATCTTTCATCTGTATTTATATATTTAAGTATGATTAGGTAATTTAAGGTTTCCCGATTCAAAGGATTGGGCCATTATTCCAGAGAAGGTTAGCGAAGGGTTTAAGGCTCGTTAAAGTTTTCTAATTTAGGATAGATCGAGCAAAAAACGAAAAAGCAGCCCGCCTCGGATGGAGGACGGACTGCTTTTTGCTTAATTCACGCTGCGCGATGGCATGGCTTTGATCCGCTGCTCATCGGGAGTAATAAACAGGGTCTTCTGATGGTCATAGATGACAAAACCCGGTTTCGAGCCGCTTGGCTTGCGGACATGGCGGATAAACGTGTAATCCACGGGGATCAGGCTGGATTCCCTCGCTTGACTGTAATACCCGGATAACATAGCTGCTTCCTCCAGGGTGGCATCCCCAAAGTCGCCTCCGCGGATGACCACATGGGACCCCGGAATATCCTTCGTATGCAGCCATACATCCGAAGGGGAAGCGAGCCGATTCGTTAAGTATTCGTTCTGCGTATTGTTCTTGCCGACATAGATGCTTACGCCTTCGGAGGAAGTGTAGCAAATCAAGGTCGGACGCGCCGGCTTTTTCCGTTTCGGTCCGCGCTTCTCTCTGCTGCGAAGATAACCTTGCTCGACCAGCTCATCCCTGATCTCTTCGATATCGGCGAGCGAAGCATTATCCAATTGCTGCAGCAGCGTTTCCATATAGGATATCTCGCCTTGGGCGATCGCCATTTGCTCTTCAACGACGGCTATGCTGTTCTTCTGCTTCGTATATTTGCGGAAATACCGCTGCGCGTTGTCCGACGGCGTAAGCTGCGGATCCAGCTCAATCGTGACCGTTGCCTGCTCTTCGTCATAGAAGTTGATGAGCTCGACGGATGTGTCCCCGCGGTTGATCTGATGCATGTAGGCAGTGAGCAGCTCGCCTAACACGCGGTATTTATCGGCATCCTGTGCTTCCTCGACCGTTTCCTTCAGCTTTTCTATCTTCTTCTCGTTCTTGACCTTCTCGTTCTGGACGAACCGGATGAGGTCCAAAGCCCGCTGCTTGACCGTATCCCGTTCCGCTTTATCGCCATAGAAGGCTTCGAGGCATTCGCTGATTGTAGCAAAAAGCTCGGAAGAGCCCTGCACATGGGTCAGCGGAGTTATGGAGAAGTAGGATTTGCCATTGGCATCCACGGCTATGGTTGGCGCGTAGACATGTGCCCGGACATCGCTCATAAGCGCCTGGAAGCTGTTCCATAGGCTGCTGCTTCCGTTCTCCGCGCGGAATACGATCTCTTTGGCGAGCAGAGGACTTAGTCCGCTAAACGCCTGAACAAGCTGCCGCTGGGGCGGCAGGCTTTCATTGCCGTCATCCGCATGCTGCCCGAATGCGGCCAGAAAATCCTGTTCGCTTGCAATCGCAAGGGGATCGGTCTTTCCTTGATCGGGCGGGGCGGTATATTTGCTGCCGGGCATAACAATCCGGAATGTACTGATGGCAGGCGTCACGTGATGGATGCCGTCATGAATCGTCCCGGTTGCGGGATCCAGCAAAATAATGTTGCTGTGCCGTCCCATTATTTCTATAACGATTGTCTTGAGCGAAACATCGCCAAGCTCATCGCGGTGCCGGACGTCGATATGGATAATCCGTTCGCGTCCGATTTGTTTGACTGCTTCAATGGTTGCGCCTTCGCAATATTTGCGCATCAGCATGCAGAACATCGGTGCTTCCAGCGGGTTAACGTACGAAGCATTCGTCCAGTGAACGCGCGGATACGTTGGATTGGCGGACAAGAGCAGCTTGCCCTGCGCGCCTGCGCCGCGGATGCTGAATACGAGATCATTGTCCGTCGGCTGGTGAATTTTATGAATGCGGGCGCCTATGCAGCGCTGAAGCTCTTCAACTACTGCGTGAATAACAATGCCGTCTAAGGCCATGAGGGTTTAAGTCTCCTTTATCAATGTCTTTCTCTATCATGCCATAGTTAAACCAAAAACTTAAGTCTTTAAGTGGGATATTTTGCAGTTTGTCCGAATACATTTAGGCTTGAGAGGCTGTCCGAGAGCGCTCGGCATATACGGGAGGGAGTCGTACAATGGAACAATTGAAATGGCACCAAATGGAAGCGGGCGAACTGGCGAATAAGCTGGGCAGCTCGCTTGCGCAAGGGCTGTCTGCATCGGAAGCAGAAGACAGGCTGTCGAAGAACGGGCGAAACGAGCTGGCGGAGGGCGAGCGTATTTCCCCGGTCGTGCTTTTCCTGAATCAATTCAAAGATTTCATGGTGCTTGTGCTAATGGGCGCTACTCTCATATCGGGGCTCTTGGGCGAATATTTGGATGCCGTGACGATTGTGGCCATTATCGCGATTAACGCGGTACTCGGCTTCATTCAGGAATTCCGTGCGGAAAAGTCGCTGAGTGCCCTCAAGGAATTGTCCGCGCCTACGGCAAAAGTGATTCGGGGCGGACAACAGTTGATGATTGCAGCCAAAGAGCTGGTTAACGGGGATGTTATACTGCTCGAAAGCGGCGACCGCATTCCGGCCGATATCCGGCTGATTGAAGCGAACAGCTGCTATGCCGAGGAATCTGCCCTGACGGGCGAATCGGTGCCGGTCGGCAAGCATGCCGCCGCTATTCATGAAGAGGACCTGCCGCTGGGCGACCAACGGAATTTGGGCTTTATGGGGACCATGCTTACGCGCGGAACAGCCAAAGGGGTTGTTGTCCGGACGGGCATGGAAACGGAAATGGGTAAAATCGCGGGACTCATTCAACAGACCGAATCAATGGAAACCCCACTTCAGCACAGACTGGAGCAGCTAGGCAAAATATTAATCGCCGTTGCGATCGGGCTTACGATTATGGTCGTTGTTGCCGGCATTCTGCATGGACAGCCTGCCTACGGCATGTTCCTGGCCGGTGTCAGCCTTGCGGTAGCGGCTATTCCGGAAGGACTCCCGGCCATCGTTACGATTGCGCTTGCCCTTGGCGTACAGCGGATGATCAAACGGAAGGCGATTGTCCGAAAGCTGCCTTCCGTGGAAACGTTAGGCTGCGCTTCGGTTATATGCTCCGACAAGACCGGCACGCTTACGCAAAATAAAATGACCGTTACGAACGTTTGGCTGGGCGGACGGCATCTTCAGGTGACGGGCGAAGGTTATGAGCCGGTTGGAGCTGCTTTCGAGGATGGCTCCATGGTGGACGCGAAGCACGATATTGCCCTCAAGCGTCTCCTGCAGATTTCGGCGCTTTGCAATAACGCGACCATTACGCAGGCGGAGCAGCAGGATTCGAAGAAAAGGAAAAGCAAGGAGCCGCAAGAGGAATGGGTGCTGAAGGGCGATCCGACGGAAGGAGCCCTTACCGTTCTCGCTGCCAAGCTGGGGATGTCTGCCAAATCGCTGGAAGGCTTATATAAGAGGGAAAAGGAATTTCCGTTTGATTCCGAACGGAAGCGGATGAGCGTTCTCGTCTCGCATCAGGGTGGCAAGGTTGTGTATACGAAAGGCGCTTCCGATATGCTGATGGACCATTGCAGCTACGTGTTATGGGACGGCAAGGTAGTGCCGTTTACCGCCACGCTCAAGAAAAAATGCGCGGATGCCGCAGAAGAAATGGCGCAAAACGCGCTGCGCGTGCTTGGCCTCGCTTACCGGGATATCCGCAGCGGCGAAGCGACGGAGACGGAAAGCGATGTGGAATGCCAGCTTGTATTTGTCGGCCTGACCGGCATGATCGACCCGCCGCGCCGCGAGGTGCGCGATGCGATCGCGACCTGCCGCAGAGCGGGCATCAAGACGGTAATGATTACGGGCGATCATCAGTTGACCGCGGAAGCGATCGCTCACCAGCTTGGCATCATGCCGCGCGGCGGCGTAGCGCTGAGCGGCAGCCAGCTGGAAAATATGACGGACGATCAGCTCGACAAGCATGTCGACAACATCTATGTCTACGCCCGCGTATCGCCGGAGCATAAGCTCCGGATCGTCAAATCCCTGCAGAGAAAAGGGCATGTGGTTGCCATGACTGGCGACGGCGTTAACGATGCACCGGCAATTAAAGCGGCCGATATCGGCATCGCAATGGGCATTACCGGCACGGATGTCTCGAAGGAAGCTTCCGCGCTTGTATTAAGCGACGACAACTTTGCGACGATCGTGTCGGC
Source organism: Paenibacillus glycanilyticus (assembly GCF_051200795.1). Lineage (NCBI taxonomy): Bacteria > Bacillati > Bacillota > Bacilli > Caryophanales > Paenibacillaceae > Paenibacillus > Paenibacillus glycanilyticus. Next base: position 4,041,764 of record NZ_CP195155.1, on the reverse strand, counting down.
CATCGAAGAAGGCCGGAGCATCTATGAGAATATCCGCAAATTCATCCGTTACCTGCTGGCGTCCAACGTCGGCGAGATTCTGACGATGTTCCTGGCGATGATGGCGGGTCTTCCGCTTCCGCTCGTGCCGATTCAGATTTTGTGGGTGAACCTTGTGACGGACGGTCTGCCGGCGATGGCGCTTGGGGTTGACCAGGCGGAGAAGGATCTGATGCAGCAGAAGCCGCGCTCGGCCAAGGAAAGCGTATTTGCAAGACGGCTTGGCTGGAAAATCATCAGCCGCGGCGTATTGATCGGGGTATGTACGCTAGGCGCCTTCTGGATTACGTTAAAGCTTGCTCCGGGTACGGCCGCAGAGCAGCTTACCAAGGCGCAGACGGTCGCTTTTGCCACGTTGGTATTGGCCCAGCTCATTCACGTCTTTGACTGCCGCAGCTCGCGTTCTATCTTCCACCGCAACTTGTTCCAGAACCGTTACCTGGTGCTTGCCGTTCTATCGTCCTTGGTCCTGATGATCGGGGTGCTCTACATTCCGATGCTTCAGCCGATCTTCAAGACGGTGCCGCTCAACTTCCGCGAATGGTGCCTGGTATTCGTAGCCGCCGGCATTCCTACCTTCCTGATGGGTATCGGCAGCGTGCTTGGAACAAGCAAGCCTAAAAGCAAGCCGGCAAAAATGGCGTTCAAAAATGTGTAACGAAGTACAAATGATGATCGGAATTATGAATAGCGTTTCCCTTTGCTTTGCGGTATGCTAAGGAAAAATGATAGCTTATTTTATCCATTGGCTGCAGTAAAGGGGGAACACCATGATGAAGTTTACAAAAATGCATGGTTTGGGGAATGATTTTATCGTTATCGCCGGCGAGCGGCAACTGCCTGGCAATGTAGCGGAGCTGGCTATAGACCGCTGCAACCGGTTTTTCGGTATCGGCGCTGATGGGCTGGTGTACATCCTTCCTTCGGAAGTGGCGGATTTCCGCATGCGCATCATCAACTCCGACGGCTCGGAGGCCGAGCAATGCGGCAACGCGATTCGCTGCGCGGCGAAATACATTTACGATAACGGCCTTACGGATAAAGAGGAATTAACGATCGAAACGCTTGGCGCCGGCGCGCAGACGGTTCAACTGGAAGTAGCGGACGGCAAAGTGCAGCAGGTTCGCGTCGATATGGGAGAGCCGATTCTAAACGGTCTGCAGGTGCCTACTACGGTTGACGAAGAACGCGTAATCGAGCATCCGATTGAAGTGGACGGCCGCGAATTCCGATTCACGGCCGTATCGATGGGCAATCCGCATTGCGTGATCTACGTGAACGATGCCGCAAACTTTGATCTTGCGACTTGGGGACCCAAGCTCGAGACGCATCCGATGTTCCCGCGCAAAATCAATGTGGAGTTCGTTACCGTAACTTCCCGCGAACACGCGGAAATGCGCGTCTGGGAACGCGGCGCGGGACCAACGCTGGCCTGCGGCACCGGCGCATGCGCAACGGTCGTTTCCTCCGTATTGAACGGCTTAACGGACCGCACGGCGGTCGTAACGCTCAAGGGCGGCGACCTGACGATTGAATGGAACGAAGCGGATAACCATGTTTATATGACTGGACCTGCAGCCGAAGTCTACCGCGGCGAATGGGAATAGGGAGAAATGAATATGAAGCCCGATTTAAGAACGAAGCTTAAGCAGCGTATCTTGACCGGGGACGGCGCGATGGGAACCTATCTGTATCAGATGGGGTTCCCTGTCGGCGTTTCTTACGAAGAATTGAATATGACCCGCCCGGATGTCATTGAAGGCGTCCACCGCCGGTACTATGAGGCAGGGGCGCGCGTAATCGAGACCAATACCTTCTCTGCCAATCTGGTCAAGCTGTCCAAATACGGCCTGGAGCCGGATATGGAAGCGATTAACCGCGCCGGGGTGCGGATTGCGAAAGCGGCAGCAGGCGAGGATGCCTACGTGGTTGGCGCTGTTGGCTCGATCCGCGCGGGCAAGCTGAAGGATGTGCGGACATCCGAGGTCAGCCAGGCATTTGAGCGTCAGCTCGACGTTTTGCTTGCCGAAGGCGTGGACGGAATTCTGTTTGAAACGTTTTATGATTTTGACGAAATGCGCCTGGCACTGGGGCTTGCCCGCAAGCTAACCCAGCTGCCTGTCATTTGCCAGTTTGCCGTTCAGGATGTCGGACGGACGCAGGACGGTACCGGCTTGCTGGATGCCTTCACTTTATTGAAGGATGAGGGAGCGGATGTCGTCGGTTTCAACTGCCGGAGCGGCCCGAACGGAATCATGCGGGCGGTTGAGTCGATAAGCGGACCGGTAGAGCTGCCGCTGTCCATCTTCCCCAACGCGGGTATTCCCGATTACGTTGACGGCAAATACAAGTATTCGGCCGGACCGGAGTATTTTGCCGAGACCGCTCTGCAATTCGCGGACCGCGGCGCGCGGATTATCGGCGGATGCTGCGGAACAACGCCGGAGCATATTGCGGCCATGGCGAAAGCATTGAAGGATTATGTTCCGCTAAGCGGTGCAACAGCCGTTGCGAATGCCGACTCCCCGGAGGCGGAGGTTATCGTAATCGGGGCGGAACCTGCCGAAGTGGTGAAAAATGCTTCCGGGGAGCGGGCGGACACGCCGATTATTTCGGAACCATCGCTGGTGGACACCGTAAAAGTAAGGCATACGGTTATCGTTGAGCTGGATCCTCCGCGCGATCTGGATATCACGAAATTTATGGCCGGCGCAGCTGCCATCAAAGCCTGCGGAGCGGATGCCATTACGATGGCCGACAACTCGCTGGCGGTGACCCGTATGAGCAACCTGGCGCTTGCCGCGCTGGTGAAGGACCGAATCGGCTTGCGTCCGCTCGTTCATATCGCCTGCAGGGACCGCAATCTGATCGGAACGCAGTCGCATCTGATGGGGCTGGACGCACTCGGAATCGACCATGTGCTGGCGGTTACCGGCGATCCGGCGCGTTTCGGCGATTTGCCGGATTCCAGCTCGGTGTATGACCTGACCTCCTTCGAGATGATCCGGATGACCAAGCAGCTTAACGACGGCATCGCCTTCTCCGGCAAGCCGCTGAAGCAGAAGGCCAACTTTGTTGTTGGCGCGGCGTTTAATCCGAACGTCAAGCATCTGGACAAGGCAGTGCAGCGGCTGGAGAAAAAGATCGCTTCCGGCGCGGATTATATTATGACCCAGCCGGTCTATGATCCGGCGCTCATCGAGAAAATCGCGGATGCGACAAAGCATTTATCCGTTCCGTTGTTTCTCGGCATTATGCCGCTTGCGAGCGGGCGCAATGCCGAATACCTGCATAACGAGGTTCCGGGCATCCAATTATCCGATGAAGTGCGGAAACGGATGGCGGGACTCGAAGGCGCGGCGGGGCGCGCGGAAGGCGTTCGAATCTCCCAAGAGCTGCTGGATACCGCTATCCGTCATTTCAAGGGCATTTACTTCATGACACCGTTTATGTTCTACGAAATGGCGGTCGAGCTGACGGACTACGTATGGGCGAAAACGGGGATGCAAAAACGCTAAAATAGTCCGTTTTCGCAATTTCTCTTGTTTTCTCTTGTTCGTTTCCCCAAAATCCTTTAAACTATATAACAATGGATCGGGCTGCCTTTTTAACCGGCTGCATCTTTCCCGGGACAGGCAGTGTCCCCGGAATAGCGGGAACAGGCATGGAGGCGCGGCGCGGAACGTATGCTCCGGACTTTTTTCGTCAACAATAGTGCAATGGTTCTGTCGTTATTTGGCAGGGTGGAGCAATTCATCAGGGTCCAATACATTTATACTAATATATGATTTATACGGGAGTTGCACGAGGAAGACCGGAGGGGGAACCTGACTTGGCTATTAAACTTATTAATATCGGCTTCGGCAATATTGTTTCGGCCAATCGCATTATTTCAATTGTTAGTCCGGAGTCGGCACCAATTAAACGGATTATTCAAGAAGCACGCGACAGACACATGCTGATTGACGCGACTTACGGAAGACGCACGCGCGCTGTTATCATTACGGACAGCGACCATGTCATTTTATCGGCGGTGCAGCCGGAGACGGTTGCTCATCGCTTGTCGACCAAGGATGACGATAACGACGAATAATACGGGGAGTAATATGGATAAGGGATTGTTGATTGTATTGTCCGGACCTTCAGGCGTAGGTAAAGGAACCGTGTGTTCCGTCCTTCGCCAAAAGGTGCCTGAGCTTGTCTATTCCGTATCGGCCACGACGCGGAAGCCGAGACAAGGCGAAATCGATGGCATTAATTATTTCTTCAAGACGAGAGAGCAATTCCAGGAGATGATTGTCAAAGACGCGCTGCTCGAGCATGCCGAGTATGTAGGCAACTGCTACGGTACTCCGCGCGACTTCGTCGAGAGTACGCTTGCCAGCGGCAAGGACGTCATTCTGGAAATTGAAGTTCAAGGCGCGTTGAAGGTGAAAGAGAAGTTCCCGGAAGGCGTGTTTGTCTTCTTGCTTCCTCCATCGCTTGACGAACTGAAGTCCCGCATTACGGGCAGGGGAACGGAAACCCAGGATACGATTAATAACCGGATGACGGTAGCGGTTGAAGAAATGAGCTTAATCCGTCATTATGATTATGCGGTTGTTAACGATCAGATTGATGCCGCATGCCATCGTATCCAAAGCATTATTGTGGCTGAGCATTGCCGCAGAGACCGGTATTATTCCCATTTGGCAGAGCTGCCGGCTGCTACCGAGAAAGTCTGAGCGAGAGGTGAAGAACAATGTTGTATCCATCGATTGATGAAATGGTGAAAAAAGTAGACAGCAAATATTCGCTTGTAGTTGCGGCTTCCAGACGCGCACGCATGCTGCGCAACGGTGAAAAATCCGAGCTTCGCAGCCCGAAATCCCGCAAATTTGTTGGCGTTGCACTGGAAGAAATTTTCCACGACATCGTGCAAGTTGAACAAACAGCGGACAAACAACAACAATAAGATTTCTTGAAAATAGGATGGAGCTGATCAGCTCCATCCTATTTTTTTTGCTTTTTTCGTTTCCGGCCATGTCCGTTTTTGTTTGAAATAACAGTTTTCAAAAATAAACAAACATGTTAACATATAAACAAACAAAAACAAATCTAATCGGAGGGAAAACAAAATGGCTCGCAAGTTATGGGATTCCTGTTAACCCGGCATGTTGTCCTTCTGGTTCCGATCCTTCGTTGTATAATAGATAGCTTGGCCTTAAAATATCGATAGGTATGGAAAAATTGAGAAGAAAGAGAAAGAGGTAGGCTATGCTGGTTGCGGAAAGGTACGAAACGATAGTTCGATTGGTGAATGAGCGGGGCAGCATCCGGGTATCGGAGCTGAGCGAGCTTTGTCAGGTCACGGAGGAGACGATCCGCCGCGATCTGGACCGCCTGGAACAGGCGGGACGGCTTCGCCGCTCGCATGGCGGCGCGGTCAGCGTGAAGGATACGCAGCCGGAGACTCCGGTAGCGGAACGGGAAATTATGCATGCAGACGAGAAACGACGTATTGCGGAAGAAGCGGTCAAGCTGATCAAGCCGAACGACCGGATTTTGCTGGACGCCAGTTCCACGGCATGGTATATGGCATCGATCCTGCCGGATATTCCGCTCACGGTTTTGACCAATTCGATTAAAGTTGCCGTCGCCCTAAGCAATAAGGAGAAGATTGAAGTGATCTCGACCGGCGGCATTTTGGCTTCGCGTTCTTTATCTTATGTAGGGCCGCTAGCGGAACGTTCACTCGAATCCTATCATGTAAACAAGCTGTTTTTATCCTGCAAGGGCGTGCATCTGGAGCGTGGCATCAGCGAATCGAATGAGCTGCAGGCACGCATTAAGCATAAAATGCTCGGCATTGCGGAGCAGGTTATCCTGCTTGCGGATTCCAGCAAATTCGGCGTTCAGGCGTTTACCCATGTAGGCGATCTGGCGGAAGTTGACGCCATTATCACGGACCGCCGGCTTTCCCAGGAAGCCGCAGCCGGACTATCCGAGCGTTCAATACCGGTTACGATGGTTTAACGAATCGATACGTTTGTGAGGTGACGAGGTGAAGGTCTCATTATTTATCACCTGTCTTAGCGACACGATATATCCCCGAGTGGGCGAGGCAATGGTCAGACTGTTGGCCAAGTACGGAATTCAGCTGCATTTTCCAACGGTGCAAACCTGCTGCGGCCAACCCGCCTTCAACAGCGGTTATTGGAAGGAGGCGCGGGAGAGCGCGAAGACGATTCTGGATGCGTTCGAGGATTCGGATTTCGTAATTTCTCCTTCCGGCTCGTGCACGGGCATGGTTCATCACTATCCCAAGCTGTTTGAAGCGGATCCGGTTATGCATGAGCGGGCATTGAAGCTTCAACGCAAATCCTACGAATTCACGCAATTTCTTGTTCAGGTGCTTGGCGTAAAAGACGTCGGCGCGGTATTCCCGCACAAAGTGACGTACCATCCTTCCTGTCACGGCAGCAGGCTGCTTGGCATTAAAGAGGAGCCGATGGAGCTTATGCGCCATGTGCGGGGGCTTGAGCTTGTGCCGCTTCCGTTTGCGGAGGACTGCTGCGGCTTTGGCGGCACGTTTGCGGTAAAGATGGCCGATATTTCCGGCGCCATGGTAACCGAGAAGGTGGACCATGTGCTGGAGACGGAAGCCGAAGTGCTGGTAGGACTCGATCTGGCTTGCCTGATGAATATTGCCGGCAACCTGCGGTACCGCAATCAGCCGGTAAAGGTGATGCATTTGGCAGAGCTCTTGTATGAAGGGGTGAAGCAGGCATGAGTACGGCTGGAAATGCATCAACGGTAAAAGAACGCGCGGAGCTGGCGCTGAACGACGAATTTCTGCGCAAAGCGGTCAAGTTCACGACGGAACGGCTTCGGAACGGCAAGAAACAAGCTTCCGCCGAGCATGGCAATTGGGATGACTGGCGGGAGCGAGGACGGCAAATCCGGCTTCATACGATCGCTCATTTGGATTACTACTTGAATATGTTTGCGAATCAGGCGCGCGCTAACGGCGTGCATGTGCATTTTGCCGAAACGTCTGCGGAAGCGGTAAAGCTGTCTCTCGAGATTGCGGAGCGCAAGCAGGCGAAGTCGGTTGTAAAATCGAAATCGATGGTTACGGAAGAGCTGCATTTGAATCATGAGCTTGAGTCCATTGGCGTTGAGGCCATTGAAACGGATCTTGGCGAATATATCATTCAGCTTGCCGGCGAGACGCCTTCCCATATTATTATCCCGGCTATTCACAAGAACCGTTATCAGGTGGCTGATCTTTTGTCCCGGGAAGCGGGGGAGACGCTAGCTCCGGATACGTCCATTCTTGCAGGCTTTGTGCGCAAAAAGCTTCGGGAGAAGTTTCTGGAGGCGGATATCGGGATGACCGGCTGCAATTTTGCGATTGCTGAGACAGGCTCGATGGTGCTTTTCGAGAACGAAGGAAACGCGCGGATGGTCACAACCGTTCCGAAGACGCAGATTACGCTGATGGGGATGGAACGGATTATTCCGTCCTGGGCGGATCTGGAGGTTATGGCTACGCTGCTGCCGCGTTCGGCGACAGGACAGAAGCTGACGGTTTACATGTCCGGCATTACCGGCCCAAGACGCGAAGTTGACGCGGACGGACCGGATGAGATGCATATTATTATCGTCGATAACGGACGATCCCTGCAGCTGGGCGATCCGGAGTTCCAGGAGCTCCTGAACTGTATCCGCTGCGGCGCTTGTCTAAACGCTTGTCCGGTATACCGTCACATCGGCGGACACGCATACGGCGGTACTTACAGCGGTCCTATCGGTGCCGTGCTGACGCCTGCTTTGCAGAAAAACGTAGCGGAGTGGGATGATATCGCCAACGCTTCAAGCTTGTGCGGCGCCTGCTACGAGGCCTGTCCGGTCAAAATTCCGCTTCACGAAATGCTGATTTATTTGCGCCGGCGCAAGCAGGAGCAAGGGCATGGCAATGCGGCGGAGTCGGTCGGGATGAAGGGCTTTGCCGCCGTCATGGGCAGCTCGAAGCGTTATGCCGGACTTGTGAAGCTGGGCAAGCTGGGGCAAAAGCTTGTCGTAAGGGACGGAGGAATCCGTCTGAAGCTAGGCCCGCTTAAAGGCTGGAATACGTACCGGGTAACGCCAAGCCTGCCGAAGAAGTCGTTCCGCGACCAATGGGGGACGCTTGAGCAGGAGCTGCGACATGGATTGAAGGAAGTTGCTCCCGACGTGCGCAGCCGGATGGAAGCCATTGTGCAAGGCAGAGACAGCAAGGGAGGCAACGGTCATGGCTAAGCAGGCGGATTCCCATGAGGAATGGCTGAAGCAGCTGGCGGAAGAGTCGAAGCGGAAGCAGGAGGCGTTCATGAACGGGATTGCCCAGAAGCTGAGACGTCCCCGGGTGACATCGGCGCCGGAGCACCCGTTCCGCGGGGCGCCGGATTTCTGGCAAGCGTTCGAATGGCCGCTTGAGGAACGCGTGGACCGGTTCGAGGCGAACTTCAAGGCAGCCGGCGGGCATGTGGAGCGGGTTGCCGACATGGAGGCGGCTAAGCTGTTTATCGCGGAGAAGGCGGAAGCGCTTGGCGCCAAATACGTCATCCGGCAAAATCAGCCGGAGTTAAACGGGCTTGGCCTCGAGGAGACGCTTGCCGCGTCCGGGGCGGAAGTGCGCGTATGGAACAGCGAGGCGGAGGAGAACTGGAGAGCGCGCGCGGCGGAATCGGACTTCGGTATTGTAATCGCCGACTATGCAGCCGCTTATACCGGCTCCGTTACCGTCTTATCCTCGAAGGATAAAGGCCGCTCGGTGAGCTTGCTGCCGACCGTATTGTTTGTTCTGATCCCGCTGGAGCGTTTGAAGACGCGGCTTGGCGAGATCCTGATCCGTTTCGATGAAGCGGGGCGCGAGCAGCTGCCGGCCGGGATTCATTTTATTTCCGGACCAAGCCGTTCGGCCGATATCGAGAATGATCTGACGATCGGCGTTCACGGACCCGGCGTAGTTCATGCTTTGCTGATCGGTTGAATTTGTGCATGCCCTCAAGCACGGGCTGGCGCTTCTGCGCCGGATTAGAGTTTGAGGGCTTTTTGCAACGGCAGTCACCTCGTGTAGGGACACCAAATCAATCATTACTACGATCCCGGCGATCCCGGCGATTTTTACAAGGCTTAACGATGCGGGGCATCGTTAAGCCTCTTCTTTTCACCCTTTAGAGATTCCTTAGCGATGTGACGTATCGTTAAGGAGCGTCAAATCAGCCATTTTTTCCGTTTTCGTCTGATTTTCACATTGCTTAACGATGTGACACATCGTTAAGCCTCTCTTTTTCCCCTCTTAGGGACTCCTTGGCGATGTGACACATCGTTAAGCCTGGCCAACGGATTAAACTCATACTTGAAACGCTTTAGGATGTTCCTCGATAAGCGTTTCAAGTATGGCTGTAGAGCAGGAAAAGACTGAACTGGCTTGAATTAGTAGGAGAAAGCAATGAGATTATCCGTGAGGAGGAGGCGCTGCCTGTGAAATTGAAACCGGAGCTCGTGCTAGACGCGGCGGGCGTGATTGTGACGAATTTTTCGCCGCGGTTTTGGCAGGAGCTTGTATGGCGGTATGGGCTGCCCTACGACAAGCTGGCCCAATTCAAACAGGAGATCCGCGTGAGTTTGTGGACGGGCGTTATATCTGAAGATGAATTCTGGGACGAGATTTGCAGCCGGTTTCCGGCAATGGACAGGGATGAAGCCAGAATACGGCTGTTGTCCCAGATTACGCCGTTGCCTGCCGCGGACCAAATTCCGCGCTGGAGCGAGCATGCCCATATCCATCTGCTCAGCAACCACCGCTCGGAATGGCTGGAGCCGATCGTTGAGCCGCTGCGTCCGTATTTGCGCAGTATCACGATCTCCAGTACGGCTGGCTGCTGTAAGCCCAATGCACCCATCTACGAACTGGTTGAGCAGCATTTCGAATCAAGGGCATCCGTCTTGTTTGTGGACGATCAGGAAAAAAACTTCAAGGAACCCGAGCTGCGCGGCTGGACGAATGTACTCGCCGACGAGCAGGGGGATTGGGTGAATCGGGTCAACCGGTTTCTTGCCATATAAAAGCAGCAGGCTCCCATGGGAACCTGCTGCTTTTACTTTTCCTATTATTTGGTTTCGAGGAATTTCTCGATGAACTGAAGTGCTTTTTCGGTGTTTTTGGAGCCTTCGCGAACGCTGGCGATATAATTGTCCTTGGCTTGCATCGGAATATTTCCGATGATCGGGCTGCCGGAGATTTTTACGCCGTACGTATGCTCGGACTGATCCTCTTCCGTCTTTTGCTTGAAGCTGTCCTCCGGCTTAAGCAGCTTAGTAATAGCCGTCTGCGAATCCAGATTCATAAACGCGCCTTGCGTGCCAACCCAGTTAAACGCAGCCGTATCCGTAATATAGATGTCCGGGCGCTCCGTGGCGAGTACGACCATCGCTTTTTGCTGGGAAGCAATGTCCATTTGATCCTTCGCATCCAGCGGTACGTACGTGAAGTTGACTTTAAACCGCTTGAATTCCGGGAACTGCTTAATGAGCGCTTCTTCAATATCGGCCTCTTCGGTCTGCTTGCCCGCGCTGTCGCTCATATAATATTCGCCGAGGAACATGATGGACAGATCCACCGGCGGAAGCTTGGCCAGACGCTCCTGCTCAGCCCGATGGTCCAGATAGCTGTTAATGCCGACGATAACAAGAATGAGGGCAATAATGCCGCCAAGCACATGGAACTTGTAGTAGCGCCAGAAATGGTCTACTTTCTCCGCGGAGCCGGCCATTTTCTTGTACTTGCCGTATTCTTGCTGGTTGAATGCTTCATTGGCTTTCCGGTTGTCCTCGTCCAGAATATACCGGTAAGCGCGCGTGACTTCTTCAAAGTCGGCCTGATCGGTTCCTTCCGGGTTCTCTCTTTGTCTCGCCCGAGCTTGTCGCATTAAGGTGGTGTAACGCTTATCGACCTCTTCTTTCGAAGCGTTTTCAGGAAGACCCATCGTTTCGTAAGCTCGTTTCAGTTCGTCCATGGAGCTGCTCTCACCTCTGTTAGGATTAGAAAAAAATAATAGCTACTCTCTAGTATACGGATTTGAATAGAAGATTTCCATTCCTCCATCTGGGAACGGTGCAGGCTACAAATTGGGATGACCTATGGTATGATAGGAAAAAGCGCGAATGGGTCTCACCTAAACGGTCAATACATAGATTAACAGCATAAATCGGGGGAAACAGTATGTTGAGAGGAAAAACGATAGTATTAGGCATTACCGGCGGTATTGCTGCCTATAAAGGCGCGGCGCTCTGCAGCAAGCTTGTGCAGGCGGGAGCGGAGGTGCACGTCATTATGACGGAGTCGGCAACCAAGTTTATTACGCCGCTGACGCTGCAAACCTTGTCCCGGCATCCGGTGCACATCGATACGTTCGACGAGAAGGACCCTTCGGTCGTTACTCACATTGACTTGGCGGACCGTGCCGATCTGGTCGTAATTGCGCCGGCAACCGCGAATATTATAGGAAAAGCGGCTAACGGCCTGGCCGACGACATGCTGAGCACTACGCTGCTCGCCGCGACAAGCCCGGTTCTGATCGCTCCGGCCATGAACGTGCATATGTATGAACATCCGGCGGTTATCCGCAATCTGGAGCTGCTGGCATCCCGAGGCGTCATGTTTGTGGAGCCGGGAACGGGTCAGCTGGCTTGCGGCTACGTAGCCAAAGGCCGTCTTGCGGAACCTGAGGATATCGTCATAGCGGTTCACTCCCTGCTGAAAGCGAAGGAGCAAGGAACGCTTGCGGGCAAGCGCGTGCTGGTAACGGCGGGAGGCACGATGGAGCGTCTCGATCCGGTCCGATATTTAACGAACGATTCTTCCGGCAAAATGGGCTTTGCCATCGCGGAGGCCGCCAAGGTGATGGGCGCCGAGGTTACGGTTATCGCGGGCAGAACATCCGTTGATCCGCCGGCCGGCGTGAAGGTGATTCGGGTAGAATCGGCGCAGCAGATGCTTGATGCCGTGCTGGAACGGTTCGAAGAATCGGATATCGTGGTTAAATCGGCGGCCGTGGCGGATTACCGTCCGGTGACCAGACACGGCCAGAAGATTAAGAAGTCCGGGGAAACCTTAACGCTTGAGCTGGAGAAAACGACGGATATTTTGCAGACGCTTGGCGAGCGGAAGACGCATCAGCTCTTGATCGGATTCGCGGCGGAGACGGAGCATCTGGAGAAATACGCCATGGACAAGCTGAAGCGCAAAAATGCCGATCTGATCGTGGGCAATGACGTCAGCCAGGAAGGCGCAGGCTTCAATGGGGATACGAACATCGTACAGCTGTACGGTCCAAGCGGATTAATCGAGGCGATGCCGCTGCTGTCCAAGCGCGAGACGGCGCAACGCATTCTGACGATTGCGGCACAGCGCCTTACGGAGGTAGCGGCCCAAAGCGGAGGTCGGGGCGAAGAATGATTGCCAAAGTGATCGTGGACGTGCCGAGCCGCCAGACGGACCGGCCGTTTGATTATAAAGTACCGCCCGGCATGGAGAGCTGGATTGAGGTCGGCAGCCGGGTAGGCGTTCCTTTTGGCCCCAGGGTGCTCCAAGGTTTTGTCATTGAGCTCGCGGAGACGGCGGATGTGGATCCCATGAAGCTTAAGGCCGTATCCGAGCTGCTTGATCCGGTTCCGCCGCTGCTGCCCGATCTGATCGAGCTGGCCAAATGGATGAGCGACAAATATTGCTGCTCTTGGACGACCGCCCTGCAGGCCATGATTCCGGCCGCGCTGAAAGGGAAAGCGGAACGCTATATCAGCCTGAACGATGATCCGGATTATACGGCGGACGACTATGGCCTGACGGCGCTGCTGCCGGAGGAGATGCTGACGTGGATCGGCAGGCAGAAGCAGCTTAAGCTGGGGACGCTGCAGCAGCGGTATCCGGAGCACTCTGCGGCGATAAAAGAAGCGCTCCGCGATGGGCTGCTTCAGGAGCAGACTTCGATCCGAGACCGTCTGGCGATCCGCAAGGTACTGACCGTATTCCCGCCGGATGATGAAGCTGCGGCGCGCGAAGCGCTGGAGAGCTTCCCTGCCCGGGCCGGGAAGCAGCGGGAGCTGCTCGCTTTTATGCTGGAGCGAGGGGAGGCAATGACGCTGCAGGCGCTGCTGGCGGAAGCAGGCGGTTCGCCCGCCAGCGTCCGGGCGCTTGCGGACAAGGGCCTGCTTGGCCTTCATGAGGTCGAGCAGGAACGGGATCCGTACGCAGGCAGGGATTTCCAGCGGACCGTACCTCTGCCGCTTATGCCCGGCCAGCAGGACGTGTATGAGCGGATTGCCGGCACGGTAAGCCGCGGCGAACCGCAGGTGTTGCTGCTTCACGGCGTCACGGGAAGCGGCAAGACCGAGGTCTATATGCAGTCGATCCAGCATTGTCTGGAGTTAGGGAAGCAAGCGATCGTGCTGGTGCCGGAGATTTCGCTTACGCCGCAGATGGTGGAGCGGTTCAAGGGACGCTTCGGCGAAGCCGTCGCCGTGCTGCACAGCCGGCTGTCCAACGGCGAGCGTTATGACGAGTGGCGCAAAATCCGGAGCCGCCGCGTCCAGGTCGCTATCGGGGCGCGCTCGGCGATCTTTGCACCTTTTGAACGGATTGGGCTTATTATTATTGATGAAGAGCATGAATCCTCTTACAAGCAGGAGGAGAGCCCGAAATACCATGCGCGGGATGTCGCGGTAAGGCGGGCTCGGCAGCATGGTGCAGCGGTTGTGCTTGGCTCCGCGACGCCGTCGCTGGAATCGTTCGCGGCCGCCAGCCGGCAGCCTGCGCCCGGCAAGGAATCGGCGCTGCTGCCGATGCCGGAGCGGGTCGGCAGCCGTCCGATGCCGCCGGTGCAAGTCATTGACATGCGCGGCGAGCTGCAGGACGGCAACCGGTCGATGTTCAGCCGGAAGCTGCATGCCGCGCTTGCCGATAGACTCGAACGCGGCGAGCAGTCGGTGCTTCTGCTTAACCGGCGGGGCTACTCCACCTTTGTGATGTGCCGCTCCTGCGGGTATACGGCTGCTTGCCCGCATTGCGACATATCGCTCACTTTTCATCAGAAATCGCGGGCGCTGCGCTGTCATTATTGCGGGCATGCCGAGCTGGCTCCGAAGGAATGCCCGTCCTGCAGCAGCGAGCATATCCGCTATTTCGGGACAGGGACGCAGCGGGTAGAGGAAGAGCTCGCGAAGCTGTTCCCGGGAATTCGGGTGATCCGGATGGATGTGGATACAACCTCCGAGAAGCATTCCCACGAGAAGCTGCTGAAGCAATTCGGCGAGCGGAAAGCCGATGTGCTGCTGGGCACGCAGATGGTCGCGAAGGGGCTCGATTTTCCGTACGTTACGCTGGTTGGCGTAATAGCCGCGGATACGTCGCTCAATCTGCCGGACTTCCGTTCGGCGGAGCGGACATTCCAGCTGCTGACGCAGGTAGCCGGGCGCGCCGGGCGCCATCATCTTCCCGGGGAGGTTATCATCCAGACGTATTCTCCCGAGCATTACGCTATCCTTACCGCCCAGCATCATGATTACGCCGCATTTGTGCGGGAAGAGCTGAAGCACCGGAGCGTGATGGGCTATCCGCCTTTTTGCAGGCTGGTTCTGGTGACGATGTCGCATGAGCAGCTGCCTTTGCTGTCTTCGGTCAGCGAACAGTTTGCCGAGCGGCTTAGGGGATTAGCGGCGGATGAGGGGGTTCTTGGCCCGCTTGAAGGCGGTCTACCGAGGGCAATGGATATTCTTGGGCCCGTGGCATCGCCCATTTCCAGAATGAAAGATCGCTACCGTTTTCAATGTGTGATAAAATATCGTGGAAACATCGACGTACCCGCGCTGCTAAGGCATGCAATGGCGCCTTTTGTGGAGGGCTCGCCGGCAAAGCAGGCGCAGTTCAGCATCGATGTCGACCCACAAGTCATTTTATAAAATAGATAACGATTGTAAAGGAAGGTAACGGCCATGGCCATTCGTATTATTGTGAAAGAACCCGATCCGGTGCTCCGCGAGACGGCAAAGGAAGTAACGAAATTCAACTCCAATCTTCAGAAGCTTCTGAAGGATATGGCAGAGACCATGTACGACGCGGACGGCGTTGGGCTTGCGGCTCCGCAGATCGGCATCTCGAAACGCGTCATCGTTGTGGATATCGGCGACGAGACGGGGCTCATCTCGATGGTTAATCCCGTTATCGTTGAAAAAGAAGGCGAGCAGGTTGGTCCGGAAGGCTGCCTCAGCATCCCTAACCTGAACGGCGACGTGAAACGTTACGAGCGCATCGTCATAAACGGGCAGGACGGGGAAGGCAATCCGTTTACGGTGGAGGCAAGCGGCTTCCTTGCGGTTGCGTTCCAGCATGAGATTGATCATCTGAATGGCATTCTGTTCACGGATATTGCGCAAAATGTATACGACATTACGGCAAGACAAAGAAAAGGCGGCGAGTAAAGGAATGCGTATCGTATTTATGGGAACGCCGGAATTCGCCGTTCCTTCTCTGCGGCTTCTGATCGAGCAGGGCTACGACGTAGTCGCTGCCGTGTCGCAGCCGGACCGCCCGAAAGGACGCAAACGCGTATTGACGCCGCCTCCTCTGAAGGAAGCGGCTCTTGCGCTTGGCCTGCCGGTTCTTCAGCCGGAGCGGATGCGCAGCCCCGAAGCGGTTGCGGCCATTGCCGAGCTTCAGCCGGATCTGATTGTCACGGCCGCTTACGGGCAAATTTTGCCGAAGGCGCTGCTTGACATCCCGCGGCTTGGCTGCATCAACGTGCATGGCTCGCTGCTGCCGCGCTACCGCGGCGGCGCTCCGATTCAGCGCTCGATTATTAACGGCGAGACGGTTACCGGCGTAACGATTATGTACATGGCGGAAGGACTCGATACCGGCGATATGATCAGCAAGGTTGAAGTTCCGATTACGGATGAGGATACTTCGGGTACTTTGTTCGAGAAGCTGAGCGCTGCCGGCGCCGAATTGCTGGGACGGACGCTTCCTGCCCTGATTGCAGGCGAACTGAAGGCCGAGCCCCAGGATAACGAGCTGGCTACGTACGCGCCAAACTTAACGCGCGAGGACGAGCGGATCGACTGGAGCAAGCCGGCGCGCAGCATTTACAACCAGGTGCGCGGATTGTCTCCGATGGCAGGCGCTTTTACATACCTGAACGGCGAAGTGTTTAAAGTATGGGCATGCGCGAAGCCTGACGGCAAGGCGGGCAACGGAACAGCTGCTCCGGGTACCGTGGTTGCGGCAAGCACCTCCGGCATTGACGTGCAGACCGGTGACGGGCTGCTTCGCCTGCTTGAAGTGCAGCCTGCAGGCAAGCGGGTTATGACGATTGCGGACTGGCTGCCGGGTGCAAGATTGTCTTCCGGCGCCGTATTTGGCGGTGGCGAAGCATGAGCGAACGGGAATCTTTAAAACCGCAGCCAAAGCGGAAGCCAGGCGGAAAAGGCCAAGGCCGTGGGCCCGGACCGGAGGGGCGCAAGGAACAGCGTCCGGCACGCGTCCGTACGCCGCGCGAGCTTGCGCTTGATACGCTGGTGAAGGTGGCGGAGACCGGTGCGTACAGCAACCTGCAGCTCAACCGTGTCCTTCAGGATGCACAGCTGCAGCGCGCGGACGCTGCTCTTGTAACCGAGCTGGTATACGGAACGATTCAGCGCCAGCTGACGCTGGATCATTGGCTTGGCAAATTCGCGGCCAAAGGGCTGCACAAGCTGGAGCCTTGGGTGCATCAGCTATTGCGCATGAGCGCTTATCAATTGCTGTATCTTGACCGTATTCCGGCCCATGCTGCGGTGAACGAGGCGGTTACCATTGCAAAGCGCAGAGGACATCAAGGAATTTCAGGAATGGTGAACGGCATTCTTCGCAGCATTGACCGGAACCGCGCGGAGCTGACGGTTGATGCCATCGTGGACAAGAATCCCGTCGTGCGGATCTCCGTCAGGCATTCTTATCCGGAGTGGCTGGTTGAACGCTGGGTCAAAGCGTACGGCGCGGAAACGGCGGAAGCGATCTGCGCTTCGGGCAATGAGCCGCCGCATGCCAGCGTTCGCGTCAATCCGCTCCGCTCATCGCGAAACGAGGTGCTGAGCCTGTTGACCGAGCAGGGCGGCGATGCCGAGGCCTCAAGACTTGCGCCTGCCGGTATCGTGGTGAGGCGCGGAGGCAATCTGGCCGATACGGAAGGCTTCCGCGACGGCCTCTGGACGATGCAGGACGAAAGCTCCATGCTGGTCGCCGAAGTGGTCGCGCCTAAGGCAGGCATGCAGGTGCTGGATTGCTGCGCTGCGCCGGGCGGGAAAACAACCCATATGGCGGAGCTAATGGGCGGCAAAGGCAAGGTCTATGCCAACGACCTTCATCCGCATAAGCGCCAGCTTATTGTCGATCAGGCGGTACGTCTCGGCCTTCAAAATATCGAGGCGATTACCGAAGACGCCGGCAAGCTCGGCGAGCGGTTTGCTCCGGCTTCGATGGATGCGGTGCTGCTGGATGCGCCATGCTCGGGATTTGGCGTTATCCGCCGCAAGCCGGAAATCAAATGGACCAAAACAGCGGGCGATGTCGCCGAGATCGCGGCAATTCAGCGCAGGCTGCTCGGGGCTGTTGCAGGGCTGGTTAAGCCTGGCGGAACGCTGGTGTACAGCACCTGCACGATCGAGAGCGCGGAGAACGAAGAACAGGTGGCGGCTTTCCTGACGGAGCATCCCGAATTCCAGCTTGACGCGGAATGGCCGGAGGAAGCTCTCGCGCCCCTACGCGAGAAAGGCATTGTCGACCGTTCTTTTGACGGACAAGCGCAGCTGCTTCCGCATCATTACGGCAGCGACGGCTTCTTCATTGCCCGTCTCCGCAGGCGCCCGTAGGGCCCCTTGTGGCTCGGCATGGGCGTTTGTGGTAAAATAAATCATCAGCGCCGGCATAACGGCGCGCTATTTCAGAGTCAGGTGTGATAATAAGAAGATGAAACCAATAATTTATGACTATAACCTAGATCAGCTTCAAGACTGGATGAAAGAGAACGGCGAGCCGGCTTTCCGCGGCGGACAGCTGTTCGATTGGCTGTACGTGAAGCGCGTGAAGAGCTTTGAGGACATGTCCAATCTGCCGAAGCCGCTTCGCGAGAAGCTGGAGGAGTCTTTCCAGTTCGTGACGCTGTCGGAAATCACGAGATTCGAGTCGAAGGACGGCACGGTCAAATTCCTGTTCGGCCTGCATGACAACCACGCGATCGAGACCGTTATCATGCGCCATGATTACGGAAACAGCATCTGCGTAACGACGCAGGTCGGCTGCCGGATCGGCTGTACCTTCTGCGCTTCGACGCTTGGCGGCCTGAAACGCAATCTGACCGCGGGCGAGATCGTTGCGCAAGTGGTAACGGCCCAGCAGATGCTGGATGCAACCGGAGAACGCGTATCAAGCATCGTTATTATGGGCTCCGGCGAACCATTCGAGAATTATGACGCCACGATGACCTTCCTGCGTATTATGATTCATGAGAAGGGTCTGAATATCGGCCAGCGCCATATTACCGTCTCGACAAGCGGTATCGTACCAAGCATGTATAAATTCACGGAAGAGAATACGCAGATCAACCTGGCCATCTCGATCCATGCGCCTAATGACAAGCTCAGATCCAAGCTGATGCCGGTTAACCGCCGCTTCCCGTTTGAGGATGTAATGGCAGCCTGCCGCAATCATATTGCGAAGACCGGCCGCCGCATCACGTTTGAATACGCCTTGATCGGCGGCGTTAACGACCAGGCCGAGCATGCGCAGGAGCTTGCCGACGTGCTTCAAGGCATGTTGTGCCATGTCAACCTGATCCCGGTTAACCACGTGCCGGAGCGGAACTATGTACGCACGCCGCGCAATGACATTTTCGAATTCCAGCGCATTCTGGAAAAGAACAAAATCAATTGCACGATCCGCAGGGAGCAAGGCCATGATATTGCGGCTGCATGCGGCCAATTGAGGGCGAAACATATGGAGTCCACGACGAGGTGATCACGGTTGATTACGGCAAACCGAAGCGATGTCGGACGAATTCGTCATATTAACGAAGATCGTTCGTGGGTAGGACAGCTGGATAACGGCATTACTTTAGCGATTGTCGCCGACGGAATGGGCGGCCATCAAGCCGGGGATGTAGCGAGCCAGCTGGCGGTTAATACGTTCAGAGACATGCTTGAGAAGAGCGCGTCGAAGGCGGATTTATCGATGCAAGAGGGGAAAATGCTGATTCGCCAGGCGCTTGTCATGGCTAATGACGTCGTCTACGATATGGCATCACGCAACGAGCAGTACTACAATATGGGAACGACAATCGTAGCTGCCCTGTACAGGGAACAGCAATTGATTATCGGGCATATCGGGGACAGCCGCGCCTATCTCATTACCGCAGATGGAATTGCGCAACTGACGGAGGATCATACCCTCGTCAACGAACTGGTCAAATCGGGCCAGATCAGCCTGGAAGAAGCGGCGCATCACCCGCGCCGCAATGTTATTACGCGTGCCGTCGGTACGGACGCGCAAGTCGAGGTAGATATTTATACCGCAGCCTTGTCCGATAACGATGTATTGCTGCTGTGCAGCGACGGTCTGACCAATATGGTCAGCGACGAAGAGATGCTGCAGACGGTTCGTGAGGAAGGGCTGGGATTGGATGATAAAGCGGATCGCCTCATTCAATTGGCGCTGCAAGCCGGAGGAGACGACAATGTTACGGTCGTGCTTCTTCAGGAGGAAAGCGCTGCTTATCGAGGAGGTGACAACGGATGATCGGACATCAACTAGGTGGACGCTATGAAATTTTAACGAGAATCGGCGGAGGCGGGATGGCGCTTGTCTATAAAGCGCATGATATCCTGCTGAACCGTAACGTCGCGGTAAAGGTGCTAAGACAGCAATTCGTCCATGACGAGGAATTTATTCGGAGATTCCGCAGGGAAGCGCAGTCGGCTGCCGCTCTATCCCATCCTAATGTCGTCAGCATTTACGATGTAGGGCAGGAAGAGGATACCCATTACATCGTAATGGAATATATCGAGGGTCATAATCTTAACGAAATCATTCATGAGCGTGCGCCGCTGCAGGCCGACGAAGCGGTGCGGATTGCCGTGCAGATTGGCGATGCGCTGGAGCACGCCCATCAGAATCATATTATTCATCGCGATATTAAGCCTCATAACATCTTGATCGGCAAAAACGGAAGAGTGAAGGTAACGGATTTCGGGATTGCCCGTGCCGTAACTTCCTCTACGATTACGCAGACCGGATCGGTTGTCGGTTCGGTGCATTATTTCTCGCCCGAGCATGCCAAAGGGATAAGTACGGGGGAGAAATCCGACCTGTACTCCCTAGGGATCGTGCTCTATCAGATGCTGACGGGAAAGCTTCCGTTCTTCGGGGAAAGCCCGATCAGCGTTGCGCTTAAGCATCTGCAGGAGGAGTTCGAGGAGCCTAGGAAGGTGAACCCTCATATCCCGCAGAGCGTGGAAAACGTTATATTGCGCGCGATGCGCAAAAATCCGAATGAACGCTATCAGTCGGCCCGCGAGATGCTTAACGACCTGGATACTTGCCTCAAGCCAAGCCGCTTGAGCGAACCGAAGGCGACGTTCACGAGCGGCAGCGATCTCGATGAGACCCGCGTGATGCCTGCGATACGGGGCGATATGCTCAATTCCGCGCCGCAGTACGAATTAACGCCTGTTCCGCCTGTCGAAGCCTCCGTTCCTCTTGAACGGGCAAACAAGGCGACGGCTGCCTCAAGTCAGACGGAACCGGAATGGAAAGACGAGAAAGCAAGCGGAAAGCCTAAAGGCTGGAAGCGTCCCACAACGATTGTAGCGGTAACCCTCGTCATCTTGGGTTTGATTATTTGGGGCTTCTTTGCTTTGTTGAACAAGCTTGACGTGCCGGAAGTGGACGTGCCTTTTGTGGTCGGCAAACAGGAGGATGTGGCTCGGACGATGCTTGAGGAAAAAGGGCTTAGGGTCAAGGAGCCCGTTATTCACGAGTTTATGGGCGATGTGCCTGCCGGCGAGGTCTTTGCGCAGGATAAGGCCAATATGCGGGTGAAGGAAGGCTCTTGGATTCAGCTGTCCGTCAGCGACGGTGCTGTGCTGGAGAAGATAACCGACTATAAGGGCAAGCAGCTGCAGGAGGCTAAGGATGATCTGATAGCGCTCGGCGTGCCTGAAGATCAGATTTCTGCGGAGCAAGTATTCAGCGACCAGGATCCAGGCACGATCATAAGCCAGACGCCGGAGTTTGGCTCGGAATTCGATCCGAAGACGGCGACCGTCAAGTTTATGGTCAGCAAAGGCCGCGAAACGATTCCGATGCCGAATCTGATCGGCCATACCGTTGCCGAAGCGAAAGATATCGTAAAGTCTAACGGGCTGGTCCTGCAGGATGACGATATTCTGGAAGAGCCGAGCTACACGCAAGGCAAAGGATTCGTCATTGACCAGGATCAATTCAAGCCGAACGATCCGGTGCCTAAAGGATCGAAAATAACGATTACCGTAAGCTCGGGTCCTCCTAAGGACGCGAAGAACCATACGTTCAACGTAACGATCTCGCCTGCCGAAGCGGGGAAAACAAGCGAAATCCGCATTGTGTATTCCGATGCGCGCGGTCAGGACATCGAGTGGGGCAAACGCCAAATTCAAGATACCCAATCCTTCCCCGTGCAAGTTATTTTGGCGCCAAATACGGAGGCCAGAGTGACGGTTTACCGGGACGGTCAATTCGTGGATACGCGCACGATCACTTACGAGGAGCTGGCTCAGGGCTCGAACTCCTCTTCGCTTACGATACCGGGTTCCGGCAACGGCAATAACGGTAATAACGGTAATAACGGTAATAATGGCAATAACGGTAATGGCAACACGGATACGGAGACCAGCACCGACCCGACAGAGAAAACGAAAAATCCGGATCAGCCGGCAAATGCGGATCCGACAGATAGCAACGACAACGGAGGCACTCCAGATGAGCAGCACTAGTGAAGCCAAGGGAAGAATCGTCAAGGCGCTCAGCGGTTATTACTACGTATTGCCGCATGATGCGGAATCGCCGGAGCAGACGGTGCAATGCCGTGCTCGCGGCGTATTCAAGAAGAGAGGCTTAACGCCGCTAGTCGGCGATGACGTGGTGTACAGTTTAACGGAGAACGGCGAGGGCACGGTAGAGGAACTCCTGCCCCGCTCTTCCGAGTTGATCCGGCCGCCTGTCGCTAACGTAGACCTGGCTATCCTTGTCTTCTCCGTGACGGAGCCTACCTTGAATTTGCAGCTGCTTGACAAATTCCTTGTGCACATCGAGCATTCCGGTATTGAAGCGGTGCTCTGCTTGAGCAAGCAGGACTTGGAGCAGGACGGCGAGGAGACGGAAGAAGCCATAGCCGCTGCCGAAGCGGTAAATCGGATTTACACGGCTATTGGCTATGAAGTATACGGCACAAGCTCGCGCCAGGGCGTAGGCGTTGAGGAGCTGCATGGCCGACTTAAAGGGCATGTAGCGGTCTTCGCGGGCCAATCGGGCGTGGGCAAATCCTCGCTGCTGAATGCTCTTGTACCTGGCCTTGAGCTTGAGACAAACGAGATCAGCAACAGACTCGGCCGAGGCAAGCATACGACGCGCCACGTGGAACTCGTCGAGATAGGCGGCGGTTACGTGGCGGATACGCCAGGCTTCAGCCAGCTTGATTTCACGGAGCTTGGCATTGAGGATCTGGGGTACTGCTTCCGCGAGATGCGCGAGCTTGCGCCGGACTGCAAATTCCGGGCGTGCACCCACGTGCACGAGCCGGGTTGCGCAGTGCTGAAGGCGGTAGAGGAGGGCGCGGTTGCGCCCAGCCGCCATCAGAATTATTTAACGTTTATGACGGAAATGAAAGAGAGAAAGCGGAGGTACTAAACCATATGGCAATTATCGCACCATCTATCCTGTCGGCGGATTTCGCACGGCTTGGAGAAGAGATCAAAGCAGCCGAAGAGGCCGGAGCGGATTGGATTCACGTCGATGTTATGGACGGTCATTTCGTACCGAACCTAACCTTCGGTCCTCCGGTTATCGCGGCCGTACGTCCGGCTACAAAGCTTCCTTTTGACGTGCACCTGATGATCGAACGCCCGGAGCTGTCGATTCCGAGCTATGCAGCGGCGGGAGCTGACCGGATTACGGTTCATGCCGAAGCAACGGTGCACCTGCACCGCACAATCCAGCAGATTAAGGATTTGGGTCTGCCTGCCGGCGTTGCGCTTAATCCAAGCACGCCATTGTCGGTTCTGGAACATATTCTGGGGGATGTTGACCTGATCCTCATTATGACGGTTAACCCTGGTTTTGGGGGACAGGCCTTTATCGAGGAATCGCTCAATAAACTTCGCCAGCTTCGCAAAACGCTTAACGAACGAGGCCTCGGCCATGTTCACGTGCAAGTGGACGGCGGTATTAACAGCGTTACTGCCAAGCAGGTTGTAGAAGCCGGTGCGAACGTGCTTGTAGCAGGCAACGCCGTATTCGGGGAAAGGGATCGCGCGGCCGCGATTGCTGCGCTTCGGTAACGAGTGTGGATGAAGATTTCGAGTTAGAGGAAAGTATTTGGAAGAAACTGTTCTGGATTGCTTTTTACGCGATAACAGCAGGCGTTCTGCTAGGGCTTTTTACGGCCATCAGCTCGCCTATCAAGTACGTATTCTCCCTGGTGGCTCTTTTTATCGCCATTAAATGCTTTAAGCGCTTCTCTACCTGGGGACCGCGGATTTCCTTTATCGTTTCCGCAATAATCGTTTATTTCGCTACGGCTCTTGTCATCGCAATCGTGGTTTATATGCGGGATAATCCGATGCCGGCAGGCTAATAGAATACTAGCCGGCGCTTTGGAATAGGACAGCTTAGCATCGCATAGGATGGTTACATGAACGAAGGTTCGTGTAGCCATTTTTGCGTTTTCATTATTGGTACACATCCAATTTCGATGAGCGTGTCTGAGGAGGGATGGGCATGAAATTTTACACGATCAAACTGCCGAAATTTCTGGGCGGATTCGTAAAAGCAATATTGAATACCTTCCAAAAAAATTAGGTCCGATGCACGGCTTAACGAACGATCGTGGGCAAGGCAGAGCGGTCCCGCCATTGTAGAAGCGGCGAAAGGCGTTCTGATCCGTAGAATTCTAAGCGAGATAAAGGTGAACTTATGATCCTTAGAATTCAAGGCGGAACGGTCCGCCATTTAGTGCAGGCGGTAGGCGTTCCGATCCGGAGAGTGAAACGGCTCCACTATTTCCGTGTCAGAGGGCGGGTTGCATTCCGGAGAAATGAACAAAGAAAAAGCACCTGAGCTCAGGTGCTTTTTGTCTAAATATAAGAAAGTATAAACAAGTATACGACGCTTATATTTCATAGCGAAACGTTCGCTGCGCCGCCAGAATGACGGCGTCAGCCGTTTGCGCTAGACCGCTCGGTTGGAATCCGTCAATTAAACGCGAGTTACTTTGCCGGATTTCAGTGCACGTGTGCTGACATAAACGCGTTTCGGTTTGCCGTCTACCAAGATGCGAACCTTTTGCACGTTTACACCCCAAGAACGACGGTTTTTGTTGTTTGCGTGGGATACATGGTTGCCTGTACCAGGCGATTTACCAGTAATGAAACATTTGCGGGACATGAGTACACCTCCTTAAGGTTGTGCCGCAAGAAAGCGAGGCTTTCCTGCAAGCATGCGCTTAGAGTTTGCTTTTTGAGCCATTAGCTGCATTGTTAGCACAAGCTGTATTAAAAAATACCTGGGTCAAGCCTGCACATAAACATACTTGACTATCGTATCACAATTGTTGTGTATCAGCAACTTAAATGTACATGAAATGATGGATTTTGTCATCGTTTTTGCCTTGCGCCCTTCTATAATCAAGCGGTTTATAGTACAATAATCCTTAGTCCATATTATTTACGGTAAAGGAGTGTATTCCCATACCACTGCAGATTAAGAACGAGCTTGGACAGATAATTGTGAATGATGACTGCATTGCAGTGATTGCAGGCTCTGCAGCCATGGATTGTTATGGGCTTGTCGGGATGGCTTCCCGCAAACAGCTTAAGGACGGCATCGCCGAGCTGCTCGGCAGAGAGAACATGTCGAAGGGCGTCGAGGTACGCCGGGAGAACGAACAGCTTCATATTGAATTGCATATTATCGTAAGCTACGGCACGAAAATTTCCGAAGTCGCGCATAATATACAGAACAAGGTAAAATACGTCCTCAATGATGTAATTGGTCTTCAAGTGGACCAGGTTCATATATTTGTTCAAGACGTAAGGGTATCTACGTAGTCAATGCTTACGAAGTTAGAATTGCTATTGCAATTCTTTTAGGAAGGGGAATTGTCGTTGAGTAAGCGCTCCATTAACGGATCTGATTTTACCGCCATGGCACTGCTCGGTGCGGAATATTTAGAAAGAAATGTAGACCGGGTTAATGCATTAAATGTGTTTCCGGTGCCAGACGGAGATACGGGTACGAACATGAATCTAACGATTGTCTCGGGGGTTCGTGAACTGCGGAACAAGCCATCCGACCATTTGGGAAAGGCAGCTGAAGCATTGTCCAAAGGACTTCTGATGGGGGCGAGGGGCAACTCGGGGGTTATTTTGTCCCAGTTATTCCGCGGCTTTGCCAAATCGCTCTCCAACCTGGAAGAGGCCGGGACTTTGCAGATTGCCGCTGCCTTTCAAAACGGCGTCGATATGGCTTATAAAGCAGTCGTGAAGCCAGTCGAAGGAACGATTCTTACGGTAGCAAGAGAAGCGGCCAAGCATGCCGTTCAGTATGCCCGCAGAACGAGTGATGTCGTTGAACTGATGCAAGAGATTCATGCGAAGGCAAATGAAGCGCTTCAGCGCACGCCGGATCTGCTGCCGGTATTGAAGCAGGTTGGCGTCGTTGATTCCGGCGGACAAGGTCTCGTCTTTATTTACGAGGGCTTTGTTCAATATTTGACGCATAGCGGTACCATTCAGGAGAAGGTATTCGCATTCCCGTCCGAAGCGGCAGCACCGGAAGAAGTGGCTGCGGCGCAACCGGCTGCGGCGAACAGACCGTCGGCCGCCCTAAAACCGTCCGTACCGGCATCCGCGCAATCGAAGCTGGCGACAGAGGATATCGAGTTCCTGTATGATATGGAATTCTTTATTAATCGCAAAATCAGCGGGAAACCTGCAGTGTTTTTTAATGAATACGCTTTCAAGAAGGCGCTTGAAAAAGACGGCGATTCGATTCTCGTTATTGCCGACGACGATATTATCAAAGTGCATGTCCATTCCCGCAAGCCTGGAGATGTATTGAATCTTGCCATGGCTTACGGCGAGCTGACGGACTTCCATATTCTGAATATGCGGGAACAGCACCGCGACCTGCTTGAGCATGAAGCGGCGGCTGAGCCTTTTGCACCGGTACCCGAGTACGCGCTGACCGGCGACATTTCGTCGACGGAGCTGCTGGCAGGACCGGCTGCGCAGGTGGTCGCGCCTGAGAAGCTGCATGAGCTTGCGCCATTTGGCATCGTTGCGGTTGCGCTTGGCGAAGGCATCGCGAACATTTTCCTCGGCAACGAGGTGGATATCGTATTGTCCGGGGGACAAACAATGAATCCGAGCACAGAGGATTTCGTGAACGCGATTGAATCACTGCCGGCAGAGCATATCTACCTGCTCCCTAATAACAGCAACATCATTCTCGCGGCAGAACAAGCCGCGGAGCTGAGCGGACGCCAGGTAACAGTTATTCCGACAAAAACGATTCCGCAGGGCCTGGCCGCGATTCTTGCCTTCAAGGAAGAGGAATCGGCGGAGCGCAACGCGGCATGGATGAAGAGCGCGGCGGAGCAGGTCGTATCCGGCCAAGTGACGCAGGCGGTACGGAATACGTCGATTGACGGCGTAGACATCCAAGAAGGCGACTATATGGGGATTAAAGAGAAGACGATTGTCTCCTCCAAGCCAACCCTGCTTGAGGCTTGCCAGCTGCTGATGGCGGCGATGGCCGAAGAGGGCGGCGAGCTTCTGACGATCCTGACCGGCGAGGATGCGAAGGAATCCGATACAGCCGAACTATGCGAATGGATCGAGAAGGCATACCCGGATATTGAGCTTGAGGTTCATTCCGGCGGCCAGCCTTTATATCCATATTTGTTCGCTATGGAATAGCCATAATAAGTTGGGAGGGGACGTATGGGGAACATAAGCATCGTGACCGACAGCGCATCGGACATTCCACTCGCGCTGAGGCAAGAGCTTGGCATTGAGATGGTTCCGCTGAAAATTCTGTTCGGGGAAGAGACTTACTATGATGCCGTTACGATTGATACGGATCAGTTTTTCGAGAAGGTAGCGGCATCGCCGGCAATGCCTACTTCGTCCCAGCCATCGCCGATGGAGTATCAAGAGGTATACGAACGCATATTGCGGGAGGATCCCGGGGCGACGATTATTTCGATTCATTTGTCTGGCGCGGTCAGCGGAACTTACCAGTCGGCCGTTATCGCCAGCTCGATGATTGACGGAGACCCGGATATTACGGTTATCGATTCGAAAACAGCTTCTTACGCCTATGGCATGCGCGTTGTAGCAGCAGCCAAAATGGCCAGGGAAGGGGCTTCGAAAGAAGCGATTATGACCGAAATCGAGCGGATGAAGCGGGAAACGCAGCTGTATTTTCTCGTGGATACGCTTGAATATTTGCAAAGAGGAGGACGGATCGGCAAAGCTTCGGCTCTTATCGGATCTATTCTTAATATTAAGCCGATCCTGTCGCTCGACAAAGAAGGCTACGTGTATGCCGTAGATAAAATGCGCGGTACGAAAAAAGCAATGGCGCGGATTATGGATATGCTTGGCGATGCCTGCGGCCAGGATCCGGTTATTGTAACAATCGCCTGGAACACGAATAAGGAAGCTGCTCTGGAATTCCTCGAGCTGATTAAAGCCCGCTTCAATGTTCAAGGGGTTGAATACGCAACCGTCGGTGCCGTAATCGGAACCCATGTAGGTCCCGGCACGATGGCTGTGTTCATGCGCAGAGTGTGAGGTAGAGAACAATGACGCTGGAACAGTATTCGGTCCGGCAAATTAAAGGCGTGAGCGCTCCGAAGGAAGAAGAGCTTCACGCCTTTGGCGTTCAGACAGTCGCCGATTTGCTGGATTATTTTCCATTTCGATACGAAGATTACCGCATCCGGGAGCTTGCCGAGATCAAAGACGGCGAGAAGGTGACCGTGCAGGGAACGATTCGCGGAAACGGGATTTTGCAGCGGTACGGCAAAAACAAATCGCGCCTGACTTGCAAAATCGAGGTTAACCATATGCTGGTGACGGCTGTCTGGTTCAACCGTCATTTTCTGCAAAATCAGCTGACGCCGGGCAGAGAAATTATGCTGACGGGCAAATGGGAGCAGCAGCGCCTGCAGATGACCGTGTCGGAATCCGAATTTGCGGACAAGTCTACAGGCATGGTGAAGTCGGGCACGCTTCAGCCGGTTTATTCCGTGGGCGGAGGGATTACGCAGGCCTGGATGCGCAAAACGATCAAGCAGGCGCTTCTTCAATACGGCGCCATGATTGAGGAGGTGCTGCCGCATGAGCTTGTCGAGCGCCACGGGCTTATGGCAAGGCGGGATGCCGTGCAGCGGATCCACGATCCGGGAGAGGTTAAGGAAGGTCTCGAAGCCCGCCGGAGGATGGTCTATGAGGAGCTGTTTCTTTTTCAACTGAAGCTTCAGGCTTACCGTTCTTTAACGCGGAAACGCGGGGACGGCATTGTTCATCAGGTGAACGGGGAGACGATCCGCAACTTTGCGGCTACGCTTCCTTTCGAGCTGACGGACGGCCAGAAGAAGGTTGTTAACGAGATTATGTCGGATATGCGCCAACCGGCGGCGATGAACCGCCTGCTGCAAGGGGATGTCGGATCCGGCAAAACGGTCGTTGCGGCTATTGCGCTGTATTGCACGATCAAAGCCGGCCATCAGGGGGCTCTAATGGTGCCGACGGAGATTCTGGCCGAGCAGCATTTGCGCTCGCTGCAGAAGCTGTTTGCGGACACGGGCATAGAGGTCGCTCTCCTGACGGGCAGCTTGACGGAGAAGAAGCGCCGCGATGTGCTTGCCGGGCTGCAGATGGGCATGATCGATATTCTGGTGGGTACGCATGCGCTTATTCAGGACGATGTCTTTTTCCGCAGCCTGGGGCTAGTTGTGGTGGACGAGCAGCACCGGTTCGGGGTGAACCAGCGGAGTATTCTGCGCCGCAAAGGGCTGAATCCCGATGTGCTGACGATGACGGCCACTCCAATCCCGAGAACGCTGGCCATTACGGCGTTCGGGGATATGGATGTGTCCACGATCAAGGAGCGTCCGCATGGCCGCAAAGCCATTAAGACGTATTGGGTCAAGCATGACATGATGGACCGCGTTCTTGGTTTTATCCGGCGCGAGGTTGGAGAGGGACGCCAGGCGTACGTCATCTGTCCGCTGATCGAGGAGTCGGACAAGCTGGATGTGCAAAATGCGATTGATTTGTACGTGCAAATGCAGCAGGCTTTTCCGGATTTGAAGGTGGGGCTCCTGCATGGCCGGCTGTCGGCTTCCGAGAAGGATGAAGTGATGCGCGCGTTTGGCGACAACGAGACGCAGCTGCTTGTTGCGACAACGGTTGTTGAGGTTGGCGTCGACGTTCCGAACGCCACGCTTATCATTATCATGGACGCGGAGCGGTTCGGGCTTTCCCAGCTGCATCAGCTGCGCGGGCGCGTCGGGCGCGGGGAGCATCAATCGTTCTGCGTGCTCGTGGCGGATCCGAAGTCGGAGAACGGACGCGAGCGGATGAAGGTGATGACGGAGACCAACGACGGCTTTGAGGTGTCTCGCCGGGATTTGGAGCTGCGGGGACCGGGGGATTTCTTCGGGACGAAGCAAAGCGGCCTGCCGGAGTTCAAGATCGCGGATATGGCGGCGGATTACGAGATGCTGGAGCTTGCCCGCGACGATGCGGCGGAGCTCGCCGGACGGGATGATTTCTGGACGAATCCGACCTTTGAACGGATGCGTGTCCAACTGCTGAAGGATCAAATTTTTCAAGGGGAACAGCTCGACTAAGCAATATCTTCCCTCTTACGGCATATAGTTAAACGATCGAATCATCGGAATGCCGGATGGAGGTGTAAGGCTGGTGAGTTACCAAAAGTACGGCATTCGGCCGCAATTGGTCGAACGCGTCAAATTCAAACTAAAAAATCCGGTCGTTAAGGACCGGATACGGCTGTTGCTGGGCAATGTCACGAAGTATGATCTGCAGGACCGGGTAAAGGTGCGGAAGCTGGTGAAATCAGCGACTTCTATTTTACAGGAACCGCTGACGGATATTCAGGAAGAACAGATTATCGATTTTGTCCTTGCGCAAAAAATAGATCCAAACAACACCTTCCATTTGCTGAAGCTATGGGGGATGTTCCGCTGACCGCTTTGCGGTCGGCTTTTTTTTTATTTTCCGATTCGGTGTTCAATACCCGGTGAGTTCCTTTTTTTCGCTTGATGATGCTAGGTTGGATTATTTACAGTAAAATCGGGCTGGAATGAAGAGACTCTGATGCTACGTTGGATTATCTACAGTAAAATCTCTTGATTTGGCTTCTTTTCGCCGAAATGCGCTGATTATCCTGTACGCAATCCAATGTAGATCCCATTCAAGGGGGTGATTGCCGTCATATGCTGCATGAATTCCAATGTAGCATTTAAAAGCTATCTACCACAGATGCAGCTGGCCGCCCGGGTTTACCGGTTCGATGCATTCGGCGGTGTCATTCTTGACGCTCCCGACCGCTGGGGATACCGGATAGGCTTCGAGCTCTTCCGCCGCATACGGCAGGAAAAGACGCTGCAGGGCCTGCGGGTCCTGCACGGTCCGGTCGAGCCAGAAGGGCTCGTCCTCCTGGCGCAAAATCACGGGCATCCGGTCGTGGATCGGGGCCATCAGCTCGTTGGGAGAGGTCGTCATAATGGTACAGGTGCTAACGGTGGTTGTGCCGTCCGGCGCAAGCCACGACTCGTATAGACCCGCCATGCTGAAGATGGAGCGGTCCTTGCGGACAATACGCATCGGCTGCTTGCCGCCGTCCGTCTTTTTCCATTCGTAGAAGCCGTCTGCCGGGATCAGGCAGCGCTTGCGGCGAAGCGGCGTCTTGAAGGCCGGCTTCTCGGCGGCTGTCTCGGAGCGGGCATTGAGCATTTTATTGCCGATCTTCGGATCGTCCGCCCAAGGCGGAACAAGCCCCCACTGCAGCTCGCCCAGCCGGTTGCGCTGACCGTCATTAATAATGGCAAGCACCTGCTGGCCAGGCGCCACGTTGTATTTGGGACGATGGTAAGGCACCTTCGTCTCGCCGATCATATAACGAATCATCAGCTCCTCGAGCGATACGGTGATGGTATATCTTCCGCACATAGCCAGTCCTCCTAAAACGTTTTTTGGGAAAGCATATGCTTCACGCCCGTTCTTTGCTTTTTATTATGCATGAACAGGCGGCCTGACGGCAAATACTTGTGTTACCAGGATAGAGGAGGGCGGTCGATGTTAAGCAGGGGGAGAGGGCGCGGCCGCTTCGGACTACGGCTTCGCAAAATCAAACAGTTTTTTTCTTTGCCTGCCGCCGCATGGGATTATGCGGTGGGCAAATGGCATGGCCTCGAGGCTTCGCATGAGATGCTCGCGGAAGCAGCTCCGCTGCAGCTTGCCGAGGATGCGGTCGCCGAGCTGGAGGGAGAATGGCGGAAGCTGGAGGAGCAGCAGGCGGAGCAGGTGACCGGCGAATGGAGCGGGCAAGAGAAAATTCTTATCGAACGGATTCGGGCGGAGACCTCCCGTCTGAACCGCAATAACGTGACGCGGACGGAAGCCTACCGGTTGATGTATCAACGGCATCCGGAGCTGCACTGGGCGATGCTGGCCCATCTCGTATCCCGTAACGGCGGGTGGAATATGACGGATCTGGCAGGCGAATGGCTGCCGCAGCTGCTCCCGGGCGATAAGCGCCAGTCGGTCTTCTTGCTGCTAGAGCATGCGAATACGTTTATTTTTGGCGATGCTTATCCGCAGCTGCTGCTCTACGAGGAAAGCGTACGCGTGCAGCGTCCGTTGTTTCATCTGCTTCCGGCTTTTGGGATAACACGGTTTATGAAGCCGGTATGGGAGCAATTCTGGCGAAGACGCGATTCCGTGCCTCTAACGGTGGCGCTTATTGTGAACGAGCAGCATTTCATTGAGCAGCGGGTAGTACAGGACGATTACTTCCGCAAAAACGTGCTCGACACCCTTTTCTTCGGCATGCAGTCGCTGCTGCAGCTGAACGCGGTGATGTTCCCGTATCATACCGAAGGGGAGCGGGAGTTGCGGCTGGCGGGATTAATTATGGAGGACTTCGACGATCTGTCCGAACGGATCGAATTCGGCAAATCGTTGTATGCCGTTTTATTCGGCGTACCCCGGGTACGGGGAGGGGCGCTGGCTTTTGCGGCGAATGCGCGCCATACCGGGTCAAGGGCGGACTATGCCCCGCATCTGTTCGCCCGGGTACGCCGGGAGCCGCCCACAGCGCTGTACAAGGAGCGATTGTTAGGCGGCAAGCTTCTGCCGGGAGCCGCGCCTCTCTACAGCCCGGAGCTTCGCGATGCCTGGGCGAACCAGGAGCTCGAGACCGCGAAGCGGGAAGACTGGTTCGGCTCGGCTGACGGCATCCTGCCGTATTTCCGAAAGCTGAAGCTCCCCCGCAGCTTCGAGTTGACGAACGAATACGGCCTGCTGCTGAACAAAATTGAGCTTGCCGTGCTTGCTGCCCAGCAGCTGAGGCAGGAGGAGCAGAGGACCAGATAAAAACACCGCGCCCGCTGCTGCCAGCGGGCGCGGTGTTCGGAAGGTTATTTAAACATCAATGAGATATATTTGGCGATACGCACGCTGATCTCGGCGCGGGCCGCATCGCGAATCATGGAGAAGCGGTCCTCGTAGCCGCGGCAAACGAACTTGTAATGAATCGCTCCGTGCTCACTGTCGCTCTCCTCGAGGAAGACCCGGATATTGCGCTCCTTAAGCGCTTTGCGAACAGCGGTCAGATCCGTGTGTATATGCCCCATCAGGACGCGCGAGGCTTTCATGTACAGCTGCCTCATGGAGTAGAAGGATAACTCAATGTCCTTGCAGTTCTTGTCCACGATCGTCAGCATCATAGGGAGGAGCACATAATCCCGAATTAGCTCAAGTTCCTCTTTGGTTGGAACGGGGACGGGGCCGGAGGCCTTCGCCGGCTCACGCCGCTCCAAATATTGCTCCCGGTGCTCAGGCAGCATCATGCGGCTGGATTCCCAGCGGCCGTTTCCCTCCAATTTCTTGCTCATTTGTAGTGTCCTCCAATTTTGACGCTGCGTTCACGGGCCTGGGCTGACTCGAGCAGCGAGGACGCCCGGAGAATCGAGGTCGTTCCGAATTTATGGCGGATCGCGTCCGTGACGCGATCCAGTTTTCTTTCCTTCTCCCTGTTGCCGAACAGGGTAAGCTGATATTGATCGTCGGGTACCAACTTAGACAAGGTGATACCAAGCTTGCGTACGGGCAACCGGTCCCAATGGGCGTAAAATAACGTGCGGGCCGCAGCAAATACTTCCTTCGTAATATTCGTCGGATCAGGTACCGTCATCTGACGGAAAAAGCCGGTTGGGCGTTCGAAGTCCGCACCTTGCGCGCCTGCTGCAACCACGCAGCCCATATAGCCCTTCGCGCGGCTGCGGCGGCAAACCTCCTCGCTTAATTCCAGCAGGACAACGTCGATCTCCTGCGGTTTGCTGTAATCCCTGGGAAGCGTCATCTGATGACCGACCGCTTGCTGCGCGTCATGGGTGCTTGGCTTGACCGGGCTTGGGTCAATGCCGTTTGCCGTCTGCCAGAACAGCTCTGCCTGAATATCGCTGTTGCGGCCCATCCGCGCCTGAAGCCGACGCTTGAATTCCGGCAAGGGAAGGCTGCCCAGCTCCCCGATCGTCGTAATCCCCATTCGCTGAAAATGCGCGGTCATGCGCGAGCCAACGCCAAACATTTTGCTCACCGGCAGCGGCCATAACAAAGATTTCACCTCGGACTTCGGAAGAGTAAACTGACCCGTATCGTTCTTTTTCGCCCAAATATCGGTCGCCATCTTGGCCAGAATCTTGTTGGAGCTCATGCCAACCCGCGCCCATACGCCAGTATAAAGCATGATCTTGGTCTGGATCTGCGTTGCAATCTCTTGGGCAGAGCCGAAATATGACAAGGAGCCGGTAACGTCCAGGAACTGTTCGTCGATGGAGAAGGGCTCCACCAGATCGGTAAACGAACGAAAAATATCGGTAATCATAAGCGAGACTTCAATGTAGGCTTGCATTCGCGGTTTGATAATGACGAGCTGCGGACATTTGCCAAGCGCTTCGCCAAGAGTCTCGGCCGTTGTGACGCCGTACTGCTTCGCAAGCGGACAAGCAGCCAGAATAATGCCCGAACGCCTCGAAGGATCGCCGGCCACAACGACCGGATCATTCTTATATTCGGGATGCGCGGCCTTCTCGACGGACGCGTAGAACGACTGGCAGTCAATCAGCATAATGACACGTTCCATAATCCCCACTCCAATACAAATGCGAAAGTATGTTCGTATCTTATTATATACCGAATGTACGTTCGCTATGCAAGGGATATTTAAAGGTAATTTCAAACAGTTGGGAGCGGGCGCGGGGGGCGGGCGGAGGCAAAAGCACCGTGCTGCAGCTGTTGACCCGACTAGGGATACAGGCTGGCGAACGATGTCGGGTATTGATGAATGGAAGGGAAGGAATAAGTCCGAGGTTACAATCCACTCCATACTGGCGGTGCATGCGACTCGTCCTACCGTGTGCTATATTCTATTTGCCACATGGGCCATAGTCCCACGGCGGATACATTTTCCGATAAAATTCCAACGAATGGAGAATCGCCCAATGACGAACGTGAAACGAATTACCGATCTCGTCGATTATCAGTCCGTGCTGCCGTATGCGAGTGAGCTGTTCGGTGTGCATCAATCGCTGATCGGCTGGAAATCGAAACGCGTGCTCGACAAGCTGCAAATGGGCATAAAGCTGGAAAAGAGCGGCTTGCTGCCGCGGCTGCAGCGATATCTGGCGAATCGGACGCCAATCGACATCAATGCTGACTGCTACGTAACGGCGCCGAACCTCGTGCCGGCAGGATTCGCCGGTCCGACGCTGAAGGAGCAGGATTCCATCCTGCTCCGTACGATCAGTAATAATCTTCGCGAGTATGGCGCGATGCCGAAAAGCGTGGAAGAGTGGAAGAAGTTCGTCAATGAGGATGAACTGCGCGGCATTTTGAACAACCAGGTCATCGAGTATTACTCCGAAACTTCCATAAACCAATGCAAGGTGATCATCAGGACTAATGCGAACAATCCGGAGTTGACGAATCGCCTGCGCGAGCAAAGCAAAGCCGACATTCGCCTCGCACTCGAGAACGAGACCGAAATTGCTGGCGTGCTTCAAGAGCTCTTTATCAACGAACGGGCGGACGGGTTGACTCGAATCTTTTACACGAACCCGGATTTCGATGCCAAAAAAGCCTTTTATGACGTGCTCGAGAAGACTGCCCCTGATCTCGCTGCAGATCCGTATCTCTCGTTTGATCCAAAGAAGGACGTCAAGGACGTCTCCTTATCCCCGCTTGGCATCGTTCATTTATACCGGCAATATTTTTTCGAGCTGGACAGCTTTCTTGGAACGCCGACCGGCCATGTATGGCTAAGTCCCGGCTCGACTGTCGAATTGATCGAAGTCAGCACCCGCAAGACGACCGTTGAGAAGACGGTCGAGACCTCCCTCGAGACGACGAAGAAGATGGAGACGAGCACGACGGATCAGGATGAGATCAGCCAAGCGGTCAAGGAGGACAACAAGGAAGATTTGAAGCTCGGCGTTACCTCTACGGTCAATCAATCATGGGGAACGGGCAGTGCATCAGCCACCGCCAGCCTGAATATGGACAAGACGCAGCAGGTAGCAAGAGAGACGGTTCACAAGAAGATGCGGCAGCAGAGCGAGAAGCTCTCCAGTGAAATCCGGGAAAACTATAAATCGACGTTCAAGACGATTACGGAGGTTACGGATACGTCGAGTAAGCGCTATGTGCTGACGAATACCACGGAGAAGCTGGTCAACTACGAGTTGCGCCGCAAGATGAGGCAGGTCGGGGTGCAGGTCCAGGATGTCGGCACCTATCTTTGCTGGGAAGCTTACGTTGACGAGCCGGGCGAAGGCCTCGGTCTCGCCAATCTGATCCATATCGCGCAGCCGTCCAATCTGCTGCCGGTTCCAGATCAGACCGAAATACCCGTGCCGGCCGACCAATTCATCCCGCTCAAGACAAATGCGGTCTGGAACTTTGGCGATAAACGGAAAACCGGATTTGTCACGGTAGCGGTCATGGACCCTCCAGCACCTCCGGAAGGATTTGAAATCGTCAAGGAAGCGGGCGTTTTTCAAGCCGCGCAGCTCTCTGCGTCCGGCGAAGACTTCACGGGCGTCTGGGCATTCGGTGCGAGGTTCAACGGGAGCGGACAAATCGAGATCGGCGTCATTACGGGATCTGGCGGCATCGAGTGGGACAAACGGATCGATTTCGCGGTCGGCACCGTCGTGAAATGCACCGCGAGTGCGGCTAAACGGGCGGAGATCACCGCCGCGAATACCGCGAAAAAGCTGAAGGGAGAAGCGGCTACCGCCGAGAATAACCGGATCACCAAGGAAACGTTCGTCAAATCCGCCAAAGAGCGCGTCGAGCTGGCGCGCGGCATCACAAAGCGAAATTACGAAGAATTGCGGGAAGAGGAGCGGATCGCCGTCTACCGCAAACTGATTAGTTCGCTCATGACCGGCTTTCAATATTATTCGGCTAGCGACAGCAGTCGGCATGTCCTCTCCGAGCTGCTGCTGTCGATCTTCGACATCGACAAGATGCTGTATTTCGTAGCCCCGGAATGGTGGAAGCCCCGTGCATATCAGCATCTCAATCTGCCGGACCTCCAGTCGCAGTTGGCCGACAGCATCGTCACCTGGAGTGACAGCACTGTGCGTCAGGACAATTACCTTATAACAGAAAAATCTGCGCCGGCTCCGATGGGCAGCTCGCTCGGCTGGCTGCTTCAACTGGACGGCGATAACCTGCGCAACGCGTTTCTGAACGCGCCTTGGGTGAAAGCGGTCATCCCGATCCGTCCCGGGAAGGAGCAAGCCGCGCTCAATTGGCTGCAGAATGCCGACGTCGAAGGCTCCGACGGACTTGATGCCTCTTATGCCGCAACGGATGACGAACTGACCGCCATTCGCACGAGACTCGGATTGGATCCCGCCGCGGACGTCACGATCCGTCATGCCATTGACTTTCTCTGCCTCGAAGTTGCCGATAAGAACACGGAGTCGAACACGGTCAAGACGTATCCGAGCACGGAAATAAACGATGATAATAAAGTCCATTCCACCCCGGTGGAAAAGGTGTTCGAGCATGGCTTCTATCCGCTGCAAGGGGGATTTCGCGCGGATCCGAACAGCCAGAATCCTGATCCCAACAATACAGACCGGCATTTCCAGATCTTCGATCAATGGATCGAGGTGCTTCCCACCGATCAAGTTGTGCCCGTAGAGGTCGTGTACGATCCGAAGACCGGGCGGCAGCTCTGACGGGAGGGAAATCCATTGGACGCAAAAGATATCTTTGTAGGTCCTTTGCTTCGGCGGGCCCAGCAGGATCTCGTCGTCATCTGTCTGGCCGTCTTCAAGCCGGTCAACCTGATCTTCTCGGTCAGGGAGCACGGCAAGGACTACTGGCTCGGACATGACGATACACCCGTGCCTATCCAGGTTTCGCCTTCGCTGTTTTTTTATTTCGGTCGCGTGATCCCAAGCGAGCAAGGCAAGCTGTTTCCCGTGCGCACGCTGCTCGAGTACAGCATCGGAGTGCTGGACCCTAATGAGCAGGCGGATTACCAGCCATTCGAGACGATCGTGGCGACGGACGGGCTCGGCCTTGCTTACGGAGAGCGCAAGCTTCCGACGTTCTTCCTGCAGAGCCCGTCGCAGAAGCTGAACGTGATGTATGGTTCCTGCCGCAAAATCCATGACGAGCAGGGCGGCAAGCTGGATGCGCTTCATAATGGCGACAAACTTATTGCCGCGAACGCTGGCGATCTGGATAAACGACCCGCCATTCTTTGTCTGGGCGGCGACCAAATCTATGCCGACGACGTGGATCCGGCCGTTATGAACGAAGTCATGGCACTGGCCAGGCGAATCGAAGGGGCGGAGCCCGAGAAACTGCCCGTCGCGGCGAGCCTGCCCGGGATCGGCGGGAGGAAAGATTTCGTCTCCAGGTACGCCAAGTTCACATCCGGGGAAAGCGAAAACCATCTGGTCACGTTCGCCGAATATTTGGCCATGTACGGGCTGATGTGGAACGTGAATAATTGGAAAACTCCGTTTGGAAAACATTATTCCTTCACGAGCACGCTCGGGGATGTGCGGCGACTGCTGGC
The DNA here is from genome assembly GCF_051200795.1 of Paenibacillus glycanilyticus. NCBI lineage: Bacteria > Bacillati > Bacillota > Bacilli > Caryophanales > Paenibacillaceae > Paenibacillus > Paenibacillus glycanilyticus. Next base: position 4,002,991 of record NZ_CP195155.1, on the reverse strand, counting down.
GAATATCCCGACCTATATGATTTTTGACGATCACGACATTACAGATGATTGGAATTTATGCGTCAGATGGCAAAAGGAGGTCCGCAAAACCCCGCTAGGCAACCGGATTGTCGCTAATGGCTTGATGGCCTTCTGGCTGATGCAAGGGTATGGGAATCAGCCCGATCTGTACAGCGATGAGATGCTTTACGAAATTGCGGACCGGATACGCGATCGTCACAAGCAGTACAAACGCACCGAAGCGTTATTCTGGGAACTGCGCGATTGGGAGTTTCATACGCCAACCTATCCATTCATCTATTTTCTCGACACTCGGACGCAGCGTGGCATGAAGGACGGACTGCGTGGCAGCAACGAAGGCGCTCCTGCTTATCTGAAGAATCCGCAATCTTGGTCGGCGACAAAAGGTAAGCTGGATGTCTTATTGAAGCATCAGAATCGCGATCTGCCGCTTGTTCTCGTGATCGCAGCACCCGTGTTCGGCTACAAATTCATCGAGGACCTGCAGAACGCCGTATCCGCGGTGGCTGGGCCGTATTTCTTGGATTTGGAGAGCTGGTCGGCAAATCGTCAGCATCTCTTGCTATTCCTTAATCTGATGGCTGATCGGGATGTCGTTATTCTATCGGGGGATGTCCATTACGCATTCACCTCGACGATGAAGACCGTCATATACGACGATTTCACATTGAGGGAGATCATGAAATGGCTGCCGGCCGGAACGGCGCTCCCAAAGACGCCGCGGGGCACCTCGCCAACTTACGAGCCGTTGTGGTCTGCGCGGTTCCTTCAACTGACGAGCAGTGCCCTCAAGAACTATGCAAGCAGTACCTTCACCAAGATCCCAGCCAATCTGACGACGTCGGATCCGGCCTCCATTCTGACGGAAGACGGAAGCATGCTGACCGGCGACCCGGATACCGACGGTTTCGCAATGATCGAATGGGATCTAGCCGAAGGACGGAAGGTTGTCGTGAAGAAGACGAGGGAAGAAGTCAAGCCTGCTCGGCTCTTCAAGCAGCGCGTGAACAACGCCGCCAATTCCAGGTACGTGGGCGATCATAATCTTGGCGTGGCATCGTTCCACAACAGAACGGTGACCAATTATTTTTATACGGTAAATGGCAGGGAAGCTGAGCGAACATGGAATTTCGCGAACAACAGCACATGGGAGTGAAAGTTATATACTCGGAGGGTTGGTGCAGCAAAGAACGGAGTCCATTGAGGAGAGCCCTGCACAGCGAATAGAGTTTCCGTGACAAGACAACCCAGTACCGCTCCGGTACTGGGTTTGTTGTAGCTACGCGGCCCGCGCCGAGATTAGCGTCCGCATCGCCAAATATATTTCCACGATGTTTAAGTGAACCTTCGGAAGCACCGTCCGCTGCACGCAGCGCGGTGTTTTTTTGTGGGGTTAATTAAACTGCTCCCTGCGGTACACCTTCGGAGACATCCCGTAAACCTTGGTGAACTGTCGGGTGAAATAGTTGCTGTCGTTAAATCCGCTTTTATACGAAACTTCCGTAATCGGGACATGGGTTGTCTTAAGCAAATTGCACGCATGCTCCAGGCGGAGGCGCAGAAGATAGGCAAAGGGCGTCGTTTGATAATAGGACTGAAAAATCCGGTTTAAGTGCCTTACCGAAATATCCGATTTCTCGGCAATCTGCTCACGCGTAAGCGGCTCAAGATAGTGGTCTTCCATAAAGGAAATCGCATTCGCCAAATGCATCAGATTTCCTTGGATTCCTTGCTGGCCCTGAGTCTGATATTGCCTGGACAAATAAACGACAAGCTCCATGAAACGTGAACGCAGCATAGTCTGATAGCCCTGAAGCTTGTCCGCGTATTCCTCAATCATAAAGGCGACGAGGGAGGATACGTATTCCAGGCCCGGGATCGGCAAGCTGAGTTTGCTGCTGAAGGACTGGATATTCCGATAAAACGGTTCCAGGACGAACAACGCCCGGAAGCCGTTGGAGGATCGCAGATCGGGACCGGCTGATGCAAGGATGTCCGGACGGTACATGATGTTGCAGATCCGGAAATCATGGGGATCCTTGTAGGCATGAGAGGCAGCGCCGTCAATAACAAAGACATCCCCCTTCTTAATAAACGAAGCTTCGGTGTTTACGATATGAGTAGCATTTCCGTTCAAAACGATAACGAGCTCGGAAAAATCCACGTGATCGTGAAGATACATGTCCTCGTCATGCCCGCCATATCCGATATAGAACAGAAATTGCTCGTCGGAGGTAAACCAATTTAAATGGACGCTTGTCATAAGACTTAAAACTCCCCTCAAAAACATGACGTAAGCTGGTTTGATGTCCTAATCATGCTATTTTAAGACCCTAAAATCAAGGATTAGGTCTAATTTGCTCCATTATAATGCTAAGTGAACAAGAAAAACAGCAGAGGAGTGGTGCAGATTTGTCCGTCATAAGCATTTGGCAGCGCATTGTCCGGCAGCGGTATCTTTATTACATGTCGGTCCCTTTTGTCATTTTTGTTTTTGTATTCAGTTATATGCCGTTATGGGGCTGGACGATGGCTTTTCAGCAATTTCGAGTAGGGAAGTCCTTCTTCGACCAGAAGTGGGTCGGCTTTGATAACTTCCGGATGTTGTTTCAGGATGATCAATTTTTTAATGCGCTGCGAAACACCTTGGCGATGAGTTTTATGGGGCTCATTGCGAGCTTTACGATTCCGATCCTCTTCGCCGTTCTGTTGAACGAGGTCCGTATTTCGTTTCTGAAACGCTTCGTACAGACGGTTTCCTATCTGCCGCATTTTGTCTCCTGGGTGGTTGTTGCGGGGATTGTGACGAAGATGCTTTCAGCCGAGAATGGCGTTGTGAATCAAATCTTGGTAGGCTTGCATCTCATTCATGAGCCGATTCAGTTTATGGCCAAGGAAAATTTGTTCTGGTACCTGGTGACGAGCGCGGATATTTGGAAGGAAACCGGCTGGAACGCCATTATCTATCTGGCCGCCATTGCCGGGATTGGTCCGGAACTCTACGAGGCAGCCCGTGTTGACGGTGCAAGCAGGTTGAAGCAGATTTGGCATATTACGCTGCCGGGTATTCGTTCCACGATTATTATTTTGCTGATTATGTCAATCGGACATCTGATAAGCATCGGGTTCGAGAAGCAGTTTCTCCTCGGGAACAGTCTGGTAAAAGAGAAATCCGAAGTACTTGACCTGTATGCCCTTAACTACGGACTGGGAATGGGGCGTTATTCCTTCGGCACCGCAATTAACATTTTCAACTCCGTGGTAAGTCTGATCCTTCTATTCGTCGCGAACGGCATTTTCAAGAAGATCACCAAAGAAAGCATTATGTAAGGAGGGCTTGAAATAGTGAAAGTTCGCATCTCACTGACGGATCGGCTCTTTGACGTGATCGTTTATCTCGTTATTTCGCTGGTAGCGGTCTGTACCCTTTACCCGTTCCTGAATGTGCTGGCTATATCCCTGAATGATTCAACCGACACGGTAAGGGGAGGCATTACGGTTTTTCCCCGTCACCTGACGTTTGACAATTATTCGCTTATTTTCTCGTTCGCAGGGCTGCTTACGGGACTCAAGATTTCGGTGCTGCGGACCTTGGCCGGTACGGTATTGGGGCTTATCAGCTCTTCCATGCTGGCTTACGTGCTGAGCCGGACGGAATTCGACGGACGTAAATTTTTATCCCTATTCCTGGCTCTGACGATGTATGTATCGGGCGGACTCATCCCTTTCTACCTTCTCATGCGCGATATGCATCTTATCGGAACGTTCTGGGTGTATGTGCTGCCCGGACTCGTAAGCGCATTCAATGTGTTTATTATTCGCTCGTTTATCGACGGGCTGCCGTATGCCCTTCAGGAATCGGCGAAATTGGATGGAGCCAATGATTTTACGATCTACTGGCGCGTTATTCTTCCGTTATTGCTGCCGGCACTGGCCACGGTTGCGCTGTTCCTGGCGGTTGGCCAATGGAATTCCTGGTTTGATACGTATTTGTACAACGGCTCGAAGGAGCATTTGACCACGCTGCAGTTCGAGTTAATGAAAGTGCTGCAGAGCACCCAGGTGGGCAGCAGCGGTCAAGAGGTTAACGGGACGAGCATGAATCAAGTGATGAACAGAATTTCTCCGGAATCGGTCAAAATGGCAATCACAATCATTGTTACGGTTCCGATTCTTCTGGTCTATCCGTTTCTGCAGCGGTATTTCGTTACGGGGATGACGCTTGGCGCGGTGAAAAGCTGATTGATCTGACAGCGGTATCGGCAGGGTAACCTGTTTATACGATATACGAATCTTAATTTAAATGGGGGTATACAGGATGGTAAAAGCAGGGGAAATCTCGAAGCTGGGCATGGTCTTTACGCTCGCGGTAGGCGTATTGGCCGGATGCGCGGGAAATAACGGCAATGGCAATGTTGTAAGCGGTAACACGGGAAAAGAGCAGGGAAATGAGACCTCCCCGGTTACCTTCTCGTTCTTCAGCGAGGATGGCAATCCGAATTGGAGAAATATGCAGGATGATGTAGGCAAAGAAATTACAAAGCAGACAGGCGTTACGCTTGATGCCGAGTTTGCGGTTGGCGATCCTGCACAGAAGGTAGCCCTCATCGCGACCAGCGGGGATTATCCCGATCTGATCAGCCCCAAAGGGGATTTGAACAAATTGGTCGATGCGGGAGCCATGCTTGATCTGACGGATTTGATCGAGAAGTACGCCCCGAATCTGAAGAAGCTGTTTGGCGATCAAATTAATCGGCTGCGCTACAGCAACGACGATCCGTCCATCTACGTGATTCCGACCTATTCGGCTGTTGACGGACAAACGTTTGTAGCGGGAGGCGGATTCGAGCTGCAGCACCGCGCGGTGAAGGAAGCGGGTTACCCGCAGGTCAAGACCCTGCAGGATTACGAGAATGTAATCAAATCCTACTTGGAGAAGCACCCGACGGATGAAAACGGGAATAAAAACATCGGACTCACTCTCAACGGGGATGATTGGCATACGTATATTACCGTAACCAACCCGGCAGCCGAAACGACTGGCAAATCGGGCGACGGCGAGTATTATATTGATCCGAAAACGAATGAAGCTACCTATCATTACCGTACGGAAGGCGAGAAAGAGTATTTTCAGTGGCTAAACCATATGTATAACATCGGCCTGCTGGATAAAGAAAGCTTCGTAGAGAAGAATGACCAGTACCTGGCGAAGATTGCCTCCGGTCGGGTAATCGGTTTGATCGACGCGGATTGGGGTTATGCGGACGGCGAAAAAGCACTGAAAGCTGACAACAAGCTTGACCAAACCTACGGGCATTACTCGGTTATGTTGTCGGACGCTTATAAAGATAACCGCTTCCAAGCCACGGGCTTTATGGCTGGCTGGGGAGTAGGCATTACAACATCCTGCAAAGATCCGGTAAGGGCGATTAAATTCCTGGATTATCTGGCATCGGAGCAAGCCCAGGTACTTAACAACTGGGGAATTGAAGGCAAGCATTATACGATCCAGGATGGTAAACGCGTAGTTCCGGAAGATGTTCAGAAGCGCATCATTAACGATAATACGGCTTTTAGCCAAGAATCCGGCATTGGCTTCTATTCTAATATTGGCGCGCATTACGGTGACGGCGTCAAGGATTCCACGGGCAATTATTATACGAAGAATTTCCCGGAGCAAATCGTGAGCACGTATACAAGCGCCGATAAGGAAACGCTCAAGGCTTATAACGCTACAACCTGGAAAGACCTGTTCCCGAAAGAGGAAGAGTTCCCGGTCAAAGCATGGGGAGCCGCTTGGAATATAGCGGTACCAGGTGATGACGAAGTGACCATCCTCGCCAATAAAATGAAAGACATTACATGGAAGCAGATTCCGCAAATGGTGATGGCAAAGCCGGAAGACTTCGATAAGATGTGGGATAGTTACCAGAAGCAATTGCTGGATGCAGGAGTCGAGAAAATGGAAAAAGGCTTTACGAAGTATGTACAGGACCGCGTCAAGCTTTGGAATGAATAGACCTTAATGAAATTCGACCTAGGAGAGAGAAAATAGTGAAGTCATACTGCAATCCCGTTATTAGCGGGTTTCATCCGGATCCCAGCATCTGCCGGGCGGGAGAAGATTATTATTTGGTGACAAGCTCGTTTGAATATTTTCCGGGCGTTCCCTTATTTCACAGCAGGGATCTCGTTAATTGGGAGCAGATTGGACATGTTCTAACGCGTACGGAACAATTGGATTTAAGCAAGGCCGGAAGCTCGGGCGGAATTTACGCGCCAACCATACGCTATAACAACGGAACGTTCTTCATGACGACGACCAATGTATCCGGCGGGGGGAATTTCTTCGTCTACGCAGACGACCCGAGAGGAAGGTGGTCGGATCCCGTCTTTGTAGACCAGCCGGGTATTGACCCTGATTTGTTTTTCGACGAAGATGGCTCCGTCTATTACACAACTTCTCATGATGCCAACGGGCAAGGCGTCTATCAGAGCAAAATCGATATTCAAACCGGGGAACGCCTGTCCGAGGTAAGCTTGCTGTGGAGGGGAACCGGCGGTCAATATCCGGAAGCCCCGCATGTTTACCGCATTGGCGAATGGTACTATCTCCTGATCTCGGAGGGAGGGACGGAGTACGGTCACATGGTCACCGTTGCGAGGAGCAAGAGGCCGGACGGTCCATACGAGGGATATCCGCACAACCCGATCCTAACCCATCGCAGTCAATTAAAATCCATTCATGCAACGGGGCATGCTGACTTTACTCATGGGCCGGATGGCAGCTGGTGGGCCGTTTTCCTCGGCATTCGCCCTGCCGGTTATCCCAATCATCATTATCTGGGCAGGGAGACCTTCTTGGCCCCCGTTGCTTGGACGGAGGATGCGTGGCCAGTCATTGGAGATAACGGAACAGCCGATGAAATTATGCCCGCGGGAAATCTTCCGTTGCAGCCCAAGACGGAGCCTGCGGTTAGAGATAACTTCGAAGACGCGTCGCTTGCCCCATGCTGGAATTTCCTGCGTTCGCCGGATTCAAGCAATTGGTCGCTTTCCGCGAAGAAAGGCAGCCTGACGTTATACGGCTCCGGGGATACCTTAAACGAAACGGGCGTTCCTTCTTTTGTCGGGCGCAGACAGCAGCATTTTTCATTCCGGGCAAGTACTCACCTCACCTTTGCGCCAAAGCGGGATGGGGAAGAAGCGGGTATCGCCGTGTATATGAACGAACGCTTCCATTACGAGCTTGCGGTCACGCAAATAGCAGGCGCGCGCAAGCTGATTTTCCGCCGAAGGCTCGGCACGCTCTGGAAGGTGGAAAGCGAGATGCCGTGGCCCCATGACACCGTTGTATTGAGCATTCGAGGGGATAGAGCCGATTATGTTTTTGGCTTCGCCAGAAGCGAAGTGGAAGACCCTGTCCGAATGGGTCAAGGGGAGTGCAGAATGCTGGCTACGGAGGTAGCCGGCGGGTTCACCGGTGTATTTATCGCCATGTACGCAACAGGCAATGGGGTACGCTCTATTTCGCCGGCACATTTTGACTGGATGGAGTACCGGGCGGTGGAGTAGATCGCGGCTGGGCGTACAAGCTTGAAAGAAGAGATGAACGCGCTAGTTAAGAACATCGAAAATGGCAGCTGATCCAGATGATCAGTTGCCATTTTCGTTGGAGTAGAATGATACCTTGCTCTAGATTTTCTCGCGAGTCCTGTACTGCAAATAATCTAAAAATCGCTTGACCGCGAGCGGTGCGGATTCCTTGTCTTTCATGGCAAGGCCAATCTCGCGATAGGCAGGTGCTTCGAGTTCTTTTACTACGATTCGGTAGGGAATACGCTTCAAAATAAGCTCCGGTAAAATGCTGATACCTAACCCGCTTTCCACCATCGACATAATGGCATAATCATCCCAGGTTGTAAACTGTACCTTAGGTGTAATATTGCATCGCTCAAATATTTCCGATATTTCAGCCTTTGCACCTTTCTCTAAAAGCATAAAGGGGTCTTCGCCTAATGCTGTGACAGGAAAACGATCACAATCGGCTAGCAGGTGATTTTCAGGCAGGATTACAAGCAGCTTGTCCTGCTCCAAAAAAATCGTATCCAGTTCTGTGCGTGTGGGAAGCCTTAGAAAGCCGCAATCTACACGCCCTTCCGCAATCCAGCTTTCAATTTCCGTATAATCGCCAAGCAAAAGCTCATAGTCAATATTCGGATACTCCTTTTGAAAGGCTTTGATTATATTCGGAAGCCAGTGGGTAGCAACACTCGAAAAGGTTCCAATTCGAATTAATCCTGATTGGAGTCCGTGTAATTCGTCAATTTGCGTTTGCAATTTCTGATATTCATTACACACATTTTTCGCGTAAGGAAGTACTTTAAGACCTTCTGAAGTCAGACGTACGCCGGATCGTCCTCGTTCAAGAAGAGATATTTTCCACTCTGCTTCCAAGTCGCTAATCATGCGGCTGATCCCTGATTGTGAATAGTTCAGTGCCTCGGCTGCTTTAGTAAAGCTCCCGTACTCGACTGTTTTGATTAAAGCTAAAAATTTCTGGATATTTTTATCCATGTTAAAATTCACATCCAATACATCTGGTTTTATCATTAAATCTATGACAAACATTCGCTTTTGTAATGATAAAAGGGATGATACACTACATTGCAGCAGAACTCAAACGAAAGGATAAAGTGATGCGATAAAAAATGAAGGAAAAAATGTATTTTGTCTTGTCTATGATCATCTTTGGTGCAGTTGGCGTATTTGCAAAATTTATCGATCTTTCCTCTAGCAAAATTGCATTGTTCCTGAGCCTGATCGGTGCCCTTTTTCTGCTTGTCGTCTTTGTGTGGACAAAGCAGAAAGTATCGTGGCGCAGCGTAAAAAAGAATGCTGCCGCTTTGCTTGTTGCAAGCATCGCTTTAAGCGGTAATTGGATTTTTCTGTTTCAGGCATACAAAGAAACAACGATCGCCAATGCGGCATTAAGCTATTATTTTGCCCCTGTTCTTGTTGTTATGCTCTCGCCTCTCGTTCTGAAAGAAAAGTTGTCGCTCAAAAAGGCGTTATGTATCGGCATGGCTCTACTGGGTTTGTTTTTTATTTTGCAAAACGGCAGGGTGGAAACAAACGGGCATCAACTGCTTGGTATCGGCTACGGACTCATCGCGGCGGGATTCTATACCGCATTGACACTAGTCAACAAGTTTATTCGGGATCTGGATGGGCTGGCCAATACGCTTCTGCAGCTAGGCTTGTCCGTTATGATTCTATCTCCATTCGTACTGTTTACGGAAGGCTTCAACCTTATTTCGGTCACCAGAGCCACGGTTATCTTGATCCTTGTATTAGGTGTCGTTCATGGCGGGATTGGTTTCTATCTTTTCTTTGCCGGCATGAAAGGACTAAACGGCCAAAGCATCGCCGTATTGAGTTACATCGACCCCGTGACTTCTTTACTAATCTCAGCTCTGGTTATCGGAGAGAAGATGACGTTGCAGCAGCTTATCGGCGCTGTCTTGTTACTAGGCTCCATATGGATAGGAGAAACTAGCGGAGTGAAGAGAAGACAGCGGCAAGGTTGACGTACGGAACCTATTCTTTTTTTATACATGTTGGACGCAACAAAATCCGCTTCGGCTTACAGCTGCAGCGGATTTTGTTATTAAGGGGAATGGAGTTGCTAACGGTTCAAGTGAATCTTCCATGAATCGACTCGTCTCATAAGCTCAAAGCCTGGAATAATGAAAGCGTTGACAACTTGGCAGGCCCGAGGTCAAACTGTAGATGCCATCATACGTACAAGAGGGGATGCCGATGAAGATCAAGTGGGTCAGGAATGCTTTGCGGGGAATGGTCCGTCCGTTTCAAATCAGTCTTCGGTACAAGCTGATGCTGCTCATGGTGCTGATCGCCGTGCTGCCGCTGTCTCTCGTTACGCTGTTCGCGACGAAGACGACCAAGCATTCGCTCGCTTCGGAGGTTATCCGGTCGAATGAATCCCGGATGGAATGGGCGGCCAAATATTTCGACGAGAAATTCGATCAATTGCAGGCGGTGTCTTATTCGCTTCTTCTGGACAGCACGCTGTTTCCGAACGCGACCGGCGGTGCCATTCAGAGTGAGGGCACACCGTCGTTCGTGAACCAATATACGATCGACAAGCTGAAGTCGTTATACAGCGCCAATAACAAGAACATCGCGCAGGTCGCGCTGTATCTGAAATCGCAAAATCGCCTCTATGTCGTCGACAAGGATGCGGGTATTTCTACCGATCAGTTGAACACGCCGCAGGTTGATTGGGGGGCTGTCGGACAGTCTCACGAAAGCTTGAATTTGCTGCTGAACAACGGGCAGAACACCTTCTCTATCGTGAGGAGCATGAACCGGTTCCCGGACAGGGAGGTGCTCGGGGGCGTCAGGCTCGAGGTTCGGTGGAAAATGATGAACAGCGTGCTTGACATGATCCGCTCGGAATCGAACAGCGAGGTGTTCGTGGCGGATGCGGACGGCAACGTTATGTATAATCCTTATTCCGAGCGAATCACGACCGATCCGGAGATGGTGAAGGCGGCACTAGCCGAACCGAACGGACAGGGCTATACGGAGTCGAAGCGGGGCTTCCTGTTCTATCAGCCAAGCGTATCTGGCCAAGTCTGGGTCGTGAAGTTCATTCCGATTGAATACGTGACCGAAGGCGCCTCCTCGACGCTGAACTTCAGTCTCATCACGGCGCTGGCGTTCGCGATCGTGGCGATCGCGGCTTCCGTGTTCATCGCGTATATGACGACACGGCCAATCATCCGGCTGACGCAGTCAATGAAGGCGGTCGAAATCCAAAACTTTGAGGTGGATATCCGTGAGCCGAGAAGCGATGAGATCGGCACGCTGGAGCGCCGGTTCAACTCCATGCTGAGCAGGATCAAGGAGTTGATCCAGACGGAGTACAAAGCCACCATCGAGAAACGGACAGCCCAGGTAAAGGCGATGCAGGCGCAGATTAATCCTCATTTTCTGCACAACGCGCTTCAGGCGATCGGAGGCATCGCACTGTCCCGGAACGTGCCGGAGATCAATGACCATGTTCGCGCGATTAGCGATCTGTTCCGTTATACGATCCGAATGAAATCGGATCTGGTCACGATCGCGGACGAGCTGGAGCATGCCCGGAACTACCTGCAGATTCAGAAGCTGCGCTTTCAGAGCATGATCGAGATTAGGATCGATGCGGATGAGGAATGTCTGGGCTGCAGGATTCCGAAGTTCTCGCTTCAGCCTATCGTGGAGAATTGCTTCTTTCACGGACTGGAAGGGAAAATGGATGCCTGGACGATATCCATTCGTGTAGAGAAGGTGCTGGACGAAATTGAAATCGATATCGCCGATAACGGCATGGGCATTGATGAAGCGCGCCTGGCTGAAATCCGTCGTCAGCTCAGCCAGCCGGCGGACGGGCAGGATAACGGAGAGGGCATGGGCATAAGCAACGTCAACGCGCGGATCAAGCTGCTTTTCGGAGACGAATACGGACTATTCATCTCTAGTGAGTGGAATGCGGGAACGACGGTGAAGCTGCTCATCCCCGCGCAAGAAGAGGGGGAGAAGACATGAAGGCGGTTATCATCGACGATGAATTCTGGACGCGCGACAGCATCAAGCGACTCGCGGATTGGGAGCGATTCGGGATCGAGCAAGTGGAGGAAGCGGAAGAGGGGCTAAGCGGGCTGCGGATCATCAACGAGATCCATCCGGACATCGTAATCACGGACATGCGCATGCGCGGAATGGACGGCGCGGAGCTGCTGAAGAAGCTGACGGAGGATTATCCCTTCATCCGGAAGATCGTCATCAGCGGCTTCGACGATTTCGCGTACACGAAGCAGGCGATCCTCTCCAGAGTGGATGAATATATCTTGAAACCCGTGCAAGCGGAAGAATTGAACCGGGCGCTGGAGAAGGCTGTATCGGAGCTGCGGATCGCGCGGGGTCTTCATGCCGCGCAGCCCATGGACAAGGATCTCATGAGTGTGGTAACGGAATACAAGGAGCAAATCTCGCGGCAGTTTCAGGAGCTGCGGGCCGAGGACGTTCGCGAGTCGTTCGCGAGGCTCGAAACGCTGCTGCGATTGCAGGCAAACACCGCTCCGGGTCTGCATCATTTACTGTATAAGCACTTCATGCTGCTGCTGGACGAGCTGATGGCGAAAGCCGGCATCGATTCCGCTAAAGCGCTTCCGGAGCAGGCAGCATCGTTCTTCGTGACCGACTTCACGCCGCTCGAGCAGTGGATCGGCATGCTCCGATCCTCGTACGGGACGGTGCTGGAACAGACGATTCAGCTGCGCCAAAGCAAGCATCGCATCGATATCGAGCATATCCGCCAATTTATCAACCGTTCGTTCGCGGAGCCAATCACGCTGGAGTCGATCGCGAGCCTCTACTTCGTCAGTAAAGAGCATCTGTCGCGGACATTCAAGCAGGCAACGGGCTCGACGGTCATGGACTACATCGTGACGAAGCGGGTGGAAGAGGCGAACCGGCTGCTGCAATCCTCCGTATCGATCAAAAACGCGGCGGAAGCCGTCGGTTATTCCGACCTCACCTATTTTCACCGCATTTTTAAGAAAGTGACGGGTATAACGCCCGCGCAGGCGAGAAAAGAATCGGCCGGGCAGTGAATCATATCAATATCGTCCATAAAAACACGCAAATGCGGTCCAATGCCAAAGGTGCTGCCTCCCGTTATACTCAATGACGTAAGCGTTATCCATACTTAGGGAGGTCTTGAAATGAAAAAAACGATTTCGATCTTGACAGCGGTTACAATACTGGGACTAACGGCGGCCTGCTCCGGTGGAGGCAACGCGAATAACGGAGCGGGAGCCGGAAATACGGCGAACGATGCTCCTTCGAATACGTCGGCCGATAATAAACCTTCGGGAGCGCCGAAGAAAGTCGAGCTGAAGATCTTTCTCGGCGGCCTAGACCGTTTCCGCGAGCAGTTCGACGGCTACTTCGAGAAATTCGCGGAGAAAGAGAAGGCCGAGAAAAACATCGAAGTCACGTTTAACTCCGAATATCCGGGCGCGGATAACGCACCGCAGATTTTGAAAACCCGTCTCGCCACGGGCGACGTACCCGATGTATTCAGTCTGCATGCCGGAAACGATATGCCTACCTTCTACAAAGCCGGCTACCTGACCGACCTGTCCGACCAGCCGCTCGCGGGCAAGTTGATCGACGGCATCAAGGACCTCGTCTCCATGGACGGCAAAGTTGTTGCAGTGCCAATGGAAAGTTTGTCGTGGGGCTACCTGTATAACAAAAAGATTTTTGCCGATCTAGGCATCACGCCGCCTAATACGCTCACCGAGATGAAAGCGGTTGTGCAGAAGCTGAAGGACAACAAAGTGACGCCGTTCCTGCTCAGCTACAAGGAAAGCTGGATTCCGCAATTATTCCTGCCGCTGACGGTAGGCGGTCTCGTTAACAGCAGTCACCCGGACTTCTTGGATAAAATGAACAGCGACCAAGGCAGCTTCGCGGACATCAAGGAGATGTTCGACATTATCGATCTTGTCAACGCGAATGGCACGGATCGCGCATTCGAGAAAGGCAACGACGATGGCGCGGCCGACTTTGCGAACGGCAAAGCGGCGATGTGGGTACAAGGTACATGGGATGCGGACAGTATCCTGAAGATGAACGACAAGGCGGAATTCGGCGTTGCTCCGCTGCCGATTAACGACGACCCGGCTTCGCTGCGCATCAACGTATCGGTATCTACGGCTCTGTCCGTGCCTCCGACAAGCAAGAACAAGGAAGTGGCGATCGACCTGCTTAACTTTATCCTCGACGACCAAGCGTCGAACGATCTGTACCAAAGCCTGAAATTCAACCCGGTTTCCAAGAACCATACCTTCAAGCCTTACCCTTGGGTAGAAGACGCCGCCGTTTACGTGAACAAAGGCCAGTCCTACAGGGACCCTGCGATTCCATCCGCGGTTAAAGACGAGTCGGGCAAAGCGCTGCAATCCTACTTCGACAAGAAGCTGTCCAAAGAAGACGTCATCAAGCAATTGGACAAGACATGGAAGGAAGCCAACGCGGCAGCCGCCAAGTAACCCGAACCCGGATCAAAACGAGCGTATCCTGCTTCCGCAAGGCCTTCTCTGGGGCAAGCGGGAGCGGGGTATGTCTTCCCTAAGGAGTGAATGCAATCATGACGAGCCGACGCTACAAAGCGACTTTTTCGCTCATTTTGTTCGTGCTGCCCGCCTTCGTGCTTTATCTGCTTTTTCTGGTTATCCCGATGCTCCAAGGCTCGTACTACAGCTTCACGGATTGGAACGGACTGAACAAGACCTACGGCTTCGTCGGCATTCAAAATTTCGTCGAGGCGCTGAGGGATGACCGTTACTTCCGTTCGGCCATTTGGTTTACCGCCAAGTATGTGATCTTCGCGGTCGTCTTCCAGAACGTGGTCGCCCTGCTGCTGGCGATACTCATTGAATCCCGTACGCGGGCCAAAGGGCTGTTCCGGACGATTTTCTTTATGCCGAACATGCTGAGCGTCATTATTAGTACGTTTATGTGGGTATTCGTCTTTTCGAAGGTTATTCCGGCCCTGTCCGAGTACGCCGTATTCAAATTCCTCAATCTGTCCTGGCTCGGCGATCCTCAGGTGTCGTTCTGGTCGATTCTGCTCGTATCCTTATGGGGCGGGGTCGGCACGCTGATGCTGATTTACATGTCGGCCATCCAGGGAATTCCCTTACACCTGAAGGAAGCGGCAATCATCGACGGGGCGACGCCATTCCGCATGCTGCGGTACATCACGCTGCCACTGATCGCTCACGCATTGACGATCTGTATCTTCCTAACCTTAAACAGCTCGTTCAAGGTATATGATCTGGTCTATGCCTTAACCGGGGGAGGTCCGGGACGGGGAACTCAGGTCATCACGATGAATATTCTCGAGGAAGCATACCAAGGCAATAACCGGTACGGCTATGCCAGCGCCAAAGCAATCATCCTGTTCCTGATCATTCTCGTCATCACCATGATCCAAGTATCGATGATGAAGAAGCGCGAGGTGGAAGCATGAGCAGACGCATCTATTCCGTTCTGGCCTGGGCCGTGCTTGCCGTTCTGGCGGTATACTTTCTTTTCCCGATCTACATGGCTATCGTCAATTCGTTCAAGTCGGAGGGCGAAGTATACAACTCCGTGTTGGGCTTGCCGTCTGCATTGAAATTCGATAATTACACGGAAGCATTCAAGAAAGCGAACATGCTCCGAAGCGGCTGGAATACCGTCATCGTAACTGTAACGGGCATCGTAGGCATCGTTGCGTGCAGCTCTCTGGCTGGTTATAAGCTGTCCCGCACCAGAAGTAGGCTGAGCAGCTGGATCTTCATGCTGTTCGTCGCGTCCATGCTTATTCCGTTCCAGACGATCATGGTTACGCTGACTAAGATGGCTCGCGATCTCGGGCTGCAGGGTTCGCCCCTTGGCCTCGGAGTCGTCTGCGCCGGGCTCGGCGTCAATATGGCGATTTTCCTCTATCACGGTTTCGTTAAAGGCATCCCCCGGGAACTGGACGAATCCGCGAGCATGGACGGCTGCGGCGAGTGGAAAGGGTTCTTCTTGATCATTTTCCCGTTGCTCCTGCCCATTACGTTTACGATTGTTGTGCTGAACTTGCTTTGGCTGTGGAATGACTTCCTGCTGCCGGTGCTGCTCTTGAACGATTACCGTCAATATACGCTTGTTCTGACGATCAACATGTTCTTCGGCAAATACAGCCGGGACTGGGCGCTTATTCTTGCATCCCTGATCCTTTCGTCGATTCCGATTGTCCTGATCTTCGCGTTCTTCCAGCGGTGGATCATTCAAGGCATTACGGAAGGGGCAGTCAAAGGATAATCCTGGTTATGCATTTGGCATCTTAACTCCCTTTCCGGGAGTTTTTTTGTTTGAAAGAGAAATTTAATCTCACGCAAGTAAGGCATGGCGTTTACTGCAAAGTGTCGCCTTTTTATAGGGATAGGGTAAAACCGAGTGTTCAGGTATGTAAGTGAAGCGCTTTATATTTTTTTGGGATTCGTATTTTAAACCGCTTTAAAAGATGACATTCTTTCAAATAAAGCGCATACAATTTACAAAAAATTAACATTGCGGAGGTGAATATTGACTTCATCCGGGCAGCCGAGAATCGGCTTAAGGCAAGAAATAAGGGGAGCGCAGCATAGTCCATGAAGCAAAGTTCACGAATGGAGGGGTTCATTTGAGGAGACAGCGGAAGCTACTGGCTGTTCTATTAGTTATCATCTCTATTATTGCGGCAGGGTGTACGAATAATAATAATTCGCCGGCGCCGTCGAATGCGGCTGGAGAGCCTAGCAGCGACAAGGGCACGGACAAGGATGAAGACAAGGGTGGCGGAGGCGGTGGTACGGATACAACAGCGGCCAAGGAGGCCCCTATGCTTGCCAAGCTTGTAGCAGGTGGTACTCTTCCTCCGTTGTCGGAACGTCTCCCCGTGCAGGCTGACGTCATGGTGGAGCCAGTGGTTGACGAAATCGGACAATACGGCGGCGATTGGAAGATGGCTTGGACAGGTCCGGGTGACAAGTGGTCCGTCGGACAGCCGACGGAGGAGGCGCTTTTCCGTTTCAACAAGGACGGCAGCGGCGTCGAACCAAACGTAGCCAAGAGTTATGAAGTCAATGAGGATTCAACCGAGTTTACGATTCATCTCAGGGAGGGCATGAAGTGGTCCGACGGTGAGCCCTTTACGGCGGACGATGTACTTTTCTATTGGGAGCATATGTTGACGAAGGAAACCTTTGGCAAGGCGATCTACGATGCTTATTACTCGGTTGATCCGGTTACGGGTGATAAGGCATTGGCTACTGTCACAAAGGTAGACGATTATACGTTTAAGGTCGTTCATAAGTATCCGAGCGTTCAGTTTTTAGAACGTGTCGCTATCGACAATAAATGGTTTTTCGCACCGGCCCATTTCCACAAGACGATTCTGCCGGAGCTTGTCGGCGAGGAAAAAGCACTGGAGATCGCCAAGCAGTGGGGCTTCGAGGATACGACGGCTTTCCTGAAGGAAACCGGTTATTATTACTGGCTTTATCCGCAAATTCCTACGCTTCGGCCATGGGTAGCCAAGAACGATCCGAATAGCGATCAGTTCATCATGGAACGGAATCCGTATTATTGGAAAACGGATCCGGAAGGCAATCAGCTGCCTTACATGGACCGAATCGTCGCAACGAAAATCCAAGATCCGAGTCAGCGGGTTCTGGGTACGCTGGCAGGCGACTTTAATTTGTCTACGTTCGGAGCGCAGGATTTTACCGTATTGAAGGAAAACGAGAAGAAGGGCGATTACCGTGTTATCTCCTGGCAGCAGCCCGCTTGGATGACTTCGGGTATTCAACTCAACCAAACCATAGACGATCCTAATCTTCGCAAATTGTTCCAGGATATCCGCTTTAGAGAAGCGCTTTCGATTGGCGTTAATCGCAGCGAGATTACGGAGATCGTGACGAACGGCATCGCGGACCCGATCCAAGCTTCCGTTCAGGAAGGGCTTGTCGGTTACCAGGAAGGCTGGGCCGATCAATGGTCGAGCTTCGATCCAGAACGGGCGAACGCGCTGCTCGACGAGATTGGATTAACGAAGCGCGACAAGAACAATTTCCGGCTGTTCCCGGACGGTTCGGACGTGACCCTCACCATTATGGATTCTTCGGAGGATAGCGCTAATTACACCGAGCTCCTCAAGAAGTATTACGAGGATATGGGCATTAAGACGAACGTGAAGCTCGTCGATCAAGCGACGCTGCAGGAATTGAAGTATTCCAATCAAGTACCGGTCAGCATCGAGAACATTTCGGTCGTAAACGTAGCTTACCGTCCCGATGCGCTTGTTCCGCTTCGCGTCTTGACTCCGTGGTATGGACAATACGGCTTGTACGTTTCGTCTGGAGGCAAGGAGGGCGTAAAACCAGAAGGCGACATTGCCAAAATTCTGGAGTACTGGGATCAGATCAAAGCGGCCAAAACGCCCGAAGAGATTAACCGGCTTAGCAATGAGATCGTTAAGTTGCACATGAAAAACCAATGGGTAATCGGTTATGCCGGCCCAACGCCGACCTTGATTGCCGCTTCGAATAAGATGGGCAACATTCCGAAGGATCTGATTTGGGCTGACGAGTTCCGTTCGCTTGGAGCGGCTCACCCCGCACAGTTTTATTTAAAGCCGTAACCTTTAGTTCATAAAAGCGTGCCGCAAGGGGCGAGTCGCAGCTTGCCCTTGCGGCGGCATGTTCATTCGGAAGACATCCGCTTCGAGTGACGGACGCATAATGGTCAAAGGGAAGGGAGGATAACAGGTGCTACAGTATACGTTGAAGCGTATTTTATTGGCCATCCCGGTCGTGTTTTTTATCTCCGTTATCGTGTTCTACATTATACAGCTGCCGCCCGGCGACTACGTGTCCAATTACGCGGCAGAAGCTTCAGTTGCCGGAGAAGTATTCACGCAGGAAGACATGGCTGCGATGAGAGAGGACCTTGGTCTTGACCGTCCCGTTTACGAGCAGTACTTCATTTGGGTTAAGGATATCGTATTGCAAGGGGATTTTGGCTTCTCCTTTAACTATAACAAGCCTGTGCTAGACGTCATTGAGCAATATATGGGCCTGACGTTAACCGTGTCGTTGGTGACAATGGCCTTCCAATATCTTGTGGCGATTCCGATCGGCATCTACTGCGCGGTCAAGCAATATTCGATAGGCGATTACTTCTTCTCGGGGCTAAGCTTTCTCGGAATGGCAACGCCGCATTTTTTGATGGCCGTCATTTTGATGTTTCTCTCTTATACCTGGTTCGGCGACCCGCTGCTTGGTTTGTTCTCCGCCGAATACGTTAACGCGCCTTGGTCAATGGACAAGGCGATAGATCTGGCGAAGCATATGGTCATTCCCGTCATTGTCATCGGGCTATCCGGGACGGCGGATTTGATTCGCGTTATGCGGGGCCAAATGCTGGATGAGCTGAATAAACCAAACGTCGTTACGGCAAGAGCAAAGGGCTTGTCGGAACGGAAAATTTTGTTTAAGTACCCGACAAGGGCCGCGCTGAACCCAATCGTCAGCACGTTCGGGTGGTCGCTTACGTCGATTTTTACCGGTTCTACGATTACGGCGATTGTTCTCAATTTGCCGATTCAAGGGCCGGTTATGTTTAATGCCTTGCTTGGTCAGGACATGTACCTGGCGGGGACCTGGTTATTGTTCATGGCGCTGCTTACGGTGCTCGGAACTTTGATTTCGGACATCTTGCTCGCGTGGCTGGATCCAAAAATCCGTACAGAATTCAGGGGATCGTAGACGATGAGACGACTATCGCTATTTAGAAGACGACATGAGTCTAGTGCTGAGCCTGCCAAGGATAAGGATGCAAACTATAGTTCGCAATGGCAGCTAATGTACGTCAGGTTCAAGAAGCATAAGCTCGCACGGGTCAGCCTGATCGTGCTTGCGCTTCTCTATGCAGGGGCGTTATTCGCTCAATTTCTAGCTCCTTACGGACTGGAAAACTACGACAGTAAATACGTGAATGCCCCTCCGATGAAGTTGCGGTTCGTTGATACGGAAGGAAAGTTTCATATCCGGCCTTTCGTTTACGGGTTGAAATCTGGGCGCGATCCGGAGACTATGCGCAAAATGTTTACGAACGATACGAAGAAGTATCCGCTTCAATTTTTCGTGAAGGGCGAGCGCTATAAGTTTTTAGGTCTGATTCCTTCTTCCACGCATCTTATCGGTGTCAAGGAGCCCGGCCGCCTTTTCCTGCTGGGTACGGACTCTCTTGGAAGAGACTTATTTTCCCGCATTTTGCTAGGCAGTCAAGTTTCATTAAGCATTCCTTTAGTGGGAGTCGGTATCAGCTTTGTCTTGGGGTTGATTATCGGCGGGGCGTCCGGTTATTTCGGAGGCTGGCTGGATGCCGTTATTCAGCGAGTTATTGAGATTATACGTTCTTTCCCGACGCTGCCGTTATGGATGGCGTTGTCGGCGGCTATTCCTCCGCGTATTCCGGTCGTCAGGATGTACTTCTATATCGTTATCATCTTTGCGTTTATTGAATGGACGGGACTGGCGAGGGTCGTACGAGGCAAATTTATATCCCTTAGGAACGAAGACTACGTCGTTGCCGCCAAAATCGCGGGCGTCAGCGACGCGAAAATTATCGCCAGGCATTTGTTGCCCGGCTTCATCAGCTATCTGGTCGTAGCAACAACGCTGGCGATTCCCGGCATGATTCTAGCCGAGACGGCCATGAGTTTCCTTGGGCTTGGCATTCGTTCTCCTGCCACCAGCTGGGGCGTACTGCTTCAGGAAGCGCAGAAGATTGATAATATCGCTTTGTATCCGTGGAAGATCATTCCGCTCGGAACGGTTATTCTCACCGTCTTAACGTTCAACTTTCTTGGCGACGGCTTGCGCGACGCTGCGGATCCATACAAACGGTAAGCTCAAAAACAAAATTATAGCGAGGGGATATTTATGACGGCAGAGACCGCTCAACCGCAGCATCCGCTTCTCCGTGTTCAAGATTTGAAGATTCGAATTAAAATGGATAACGGAGTGATGAATGCTGTTGACGGGGTAGATTTCGAAATCCGAAAGGGCAGGACGTTAGGTCTCGTAGGCGAGTCCGGCTGCGGGAAAAGCTTGACGAGCCGGGCGTTAATCGGCATTAATCCGAAGGAGTGCGAGACTTCGGGGACAATTGATTACCTTTCTTCGGAAGATACGAAGGATGGTGCGTTGGATTTGCTCTCGCTGGATCCAAACGGTCGCAAGATCCGCTCCATTCGCGGCCGCAAGATCGCCATGATCTTTCAAGAACCGATGACGGCTTTCTCGCCGATGTATACGATCGGGAATCAAATTATGGAAGCGATCCTAATCCACCGAACCAAGAACAAGAAGGAAGCGAAGAGAATCGCTCTTGAGATGTTGAGCAAGGTCGGTATATCGGACCAGGAAAAGAGGTTTGATCAATATCCGCATGAATTCTCTGGGGGGATGCGCCAGCGGGCTATGATTTCCATGGCTTTGTCATGCAATCCGGAAATTCTGATTGCTGACGAGCCGACGACAGCGCTGGACGTGACGATTCAAGCCCAGGTACTGGAGTTAATGAAGCGGCTGCAGCAGGAATTCGGGATGGCGATTCTATTGGTGACGCATGATTTGGGAATTATCGCGGAAATGTGTGACGAAGTAGCTGTCATGTATCTCGGCAAAATCGTCGAGCAGGCTCCAATGAGGGAGATTTTCCGAAATCCGAAGCATCCGTATACAAAAGGGCTTATGCGCTCCATGCCGAGACTAGGCGGCAATAAGGCCAAACGGCTGGAATCCATTGAAGGCTCGGTACCTGTTCCAGTCAATATGCCGCCAATGTGCGGCTTCTACGATCGCTGCAAAGACCGAATCGAAGGCGTGTGCAATAAGCAGTCCGTGCCAAGCACGCAAATATCCGACAGTCATACGGTTAGGTGCTTCCTGTATTCGGAGCAGCAGGGAGGGAAATGACGATGGCCAAACCCCTATTGGAAATTAAAAATCTCAATAAAGAATTCAAAGTAAAGTCCAGGAAAGCGCTGTTTGGCAGACCGATACCCGTGCGCGTGCTGCAGGATATTTCATTCAAGCTGCAGGAAGGCGAGACGCTAAGCATCGTAGGCGAGTCGGGCTGCGGCAAGACTACGCTTGGCCGATGCATCGTGAGGGGGATGAATGCCTCTTCCGGGGAAGTCGTCTACCGAACGGAAAATGGAGATTCTGTTGATTTCCTGAAGCTGAAGGGTGCCGAAGCGAAGAAGTTCAGAAAAGACATTCAGATGATATTCCAGGATCCGTACTCTTCGCTAAGTCCGCGGATGAGTGTATTCGATATTATATCCGAGCCGCTGATCGCCAACTTTAAACTGCCTAAGTCGGAGGTGGAACGGAAAGTGTCGGAAATCGCGGAGAAAACGGGCTTAAACGTCAGCTATCTTAAACGTTATCCGCATGCTTTTTCCGGCGGGCAGCGGCAGCGGATCGCTATTGCACGGGCGCTTATTACCCAGCCGAGGCTGATCGTATGCGATGAAGCCGTATCTGCGCTTGACGTGTCGATTCAAGCCCAAATCATTAATCTGTTGAAGGATCTGCAGGAGCAATATAAAATCACTTATATATTCATCTCCCACGATCTGTCGATCGTGGAGAATATTTCTGACCGCGTGGCCGTCATGCACTTGGGCAAGGTGGTGGAGATGGCGGGCGTTGAAGCCATGTTCAAGCAGCCCAGACACCCGTATACCGAAGCGCTTCTCTCCGCCGTGCCGCAGCCGGATCCGGATAGGAAGAAGGAGAGGATTGTCCTGGAAGGGGAGGTGCCGAATCCGGCGAATCCGCCAAGCGGCTGCCACTTTCATCCTCGCTGCGCATACAAGACGGAAAGATGCATGAAAGAAGTGCCCGCATTGCGGGAAATTGGAGACAACCATATGGCAGCTTGCCATTACGCGGAACAATTGACATTGAGGGGAGCAAGGGCATGAACGGGGAACAGACGAAAAACAATGAAGTGAAGGAACTTATTATTTTTCTAGACTGCGGGGATACGATTATCGATGAAGGTACGGAGGTACGCGATGAGAATGGCACGGTCATAGAGGGAAAAGTTATTCCCGGTGCCGATGAGATGGTTAGATTATTGGCAGAGCGTGGTTATCGACTGGCGATCGTAGCTGACGGTTTAGCCCAATCGTTCAAAAATTTGCTCTCGGTAAACGGCCTATACGATTACTTCGAAGTACTGATCTACTCCGAGCAGTTGAAGGTAGAGAAGCCGAGTCCGCGCATGTTTAGAGCGGCTATGGGCGCGATGGAGCTTGGCGAGCAGGACAAGGAGAGGATCATTATGGTTGGCAATAATCTGTCGCGGGACGTCAGGGGAGCTAATCAGGAAGGGATTACAAGCGTACATTTAAACTGGACCTCGCGCTATCCGAAAACATCGCTCGATCCCGCGGAACGGCCGGATTACATAATTGAAGAGCCGCTTGCGCTTGTGGAGCTGGCGGAACGCTTGAATGAACAACTTCTCTCGAACAAGCGGATTAAGGCTTGAACAGGAGCGAAAGCTGTCTATGGCGAAAATCGACGATGTGGCGCGTCTTGCCGGCGTATCCAAAGGAACCGTCTCCAACGTGTTCAGTCAAAAACGGCCGACTAGCAAGAAAGTAACGGAAAGAGTTCTCAAAGCATCCAAGGAACTGAATTACGTACCGAATCACATTGCGAGAAGCTTGGTGACGAAAAAGACGATGGCAATTGGGCTGACCATCCCTCATGGCAATTTCTTTTTCAGCGCCTTTCATAACCAATTCATCAACGGTGTCGTGCTGGAGGCCTCAAGGTACGGCTACAGAGTGCTGCTCGATATGCTTCCGGTACTGGAGGTGAAGACACCTTCTTTGACCAGTTATCCCATAGACGGCGCGATCGTGCTCGGACCCACGGAAGAGGATGAGCGTATTCGCTTACTCCATATGAACGGCATGCCCTTTGTTACGGTTGGAAAAATTTTGAATGGGCAAGTAAAGGAAGCGCCAACAGTAAACAACGATAACATTCAGATTGTACATGATATTTGCGATTACTTAATCGCAAGAGGGCATGTGAATTTGATGTTTCTGAACGCGACGGAAGGGATGACCGTTTCAGTCGAGAGAAAAGCGGCGTTTATCGAGGCACTGGCAAAACATCGAATAGCGGTTCGGGATGTTATGCACCATTACAAGCCAAGAATTCAATCGGAACAATATTTGCGTTATGGCTATGCAGAGACAATCCGCGTATTGCGGGCGAGCGAAGAGAAGGTCACAGCGATTATTGCGGACGACGACCGTGCGGCGTTTAACGCCATGAACGCAATCCAGGATTTGGGCTTGAGGATTCCTGAAGATATTTCCCTATTCGTCATTTGCGTCGATCTTTCGATGATGCATCAGACCGTACCTCCTTTGACCGGAATGGATTTACAGCCGTCTGAGTTGGGAGCGCAGTCCGTCAAGCTGCTCATGCATAAGCTTGGCAGCATCGAAGGCGATTACCCGAACCATATCATCATCGCAAGCAAAATCGTGGAGGGTGCTTCTGTGCTTCAACGATTAAATCATTAAGTGCTGTAATAATGATATGGAATGGAGAACGATAATTTAATAGATTCAACGATGAAGCTGCCGGTATAAGATCGGCAGCTTTTCTTTCGATACTGGGCAGTTGTAATGGATAAATGTTACAATGAGATCTAAGAGGAATTAGGATTTGACCAACTCCGATCATTTGGATATACCGGATTCAGCTCAATAATTCATGATAAAATTAATCCGACAAAGAGATAAGGAGAAGGCTGTGGAAATTTATACTCCAAGTAAAAAAAATGTCCTTTTGGGATTTCTATTCATTTGCTTAGCAATATTACCTATAACCGAGCATACAATCGTTGGGGTCATAGCCGGCATTTCATCAATTATCGGTGGCATTGCATTTATACTATTTGGGTTAGGCAAACTATCATATGTAGAGTTAACTAATGATTACTTGATCTATCATACCTATTTTAAAAGGACTAAAAGATGGAGAATTGAAGAGATATCTCTAATTACAAGAACTAAACGATGGGACCGAACAACTATCTACGTATATAAAGGAAATGAAAATATAATACTCTACTCTTATAGTGATCGGTTATTAAATCATCTAAAGCGCATTGCAATAAACGCAAAAGTAACTAATGATTAAGCTACCGATGGATTCAAGCATATAGCTGAATTTACGCTCTCATAAGGAGTAAAAATATTATGGATAATCGAATTAATAATAGTATTGATCCAATTTTTCAAGATTATGATGAGCAGAAAGATATTGAAAGACAAAGAGCTATTCTAGATGAAGAAGTTCGTGATCCATTCATTATTACATTTTATTTTAATGCACAAGATCAAGACAGCATTTATGGTTTTATAGCTAAGGGGACTACTGGTTTTACTCAATACGGTTATGATATTATCGCAGCTGGCGTATCTTCTTTATCGATGAATACCATTCATTCCATAAAGCAGTTTACTGAGGATGCTGCCGAAATTGAAACAAAGAAGAATTTTGCTAAATGCATAATTAAGGGCCGAGTTAGTAAAGAAGCCATTATATTATTTAAATCGCTCAGGTTAGGTATGTATGCCATTCAAAGTACATATGGTGAGAAATTCATTACAATTGAAGAAATTAAGTTAGGGAAAAATAAGAAATTCTTTGGTTGGCTGGGTTAGAGAGGAACGATAGTTGAATAGTGAAATGAAATGGGGCGCACAGATGGAAAAGCAAGCTATAGAACGATATAAGGAATTCATTGATGATTTGGTTGTGCTTCGCCCAAGTGTGTATCCTCGTTGGATTATGGAAAACGGCTGGCCGGATAAGGTAGAGAATGAACGTATCAATAGAGTCTTGAGTGGGTTGACGACAGAACAAAAAGAAGTAATTACAATGATCGCCCAATCGGCCCGAGACGGCGGTATACATGATGTACTTGTCTACCTCACAGATCAGATTAATCTAGAAGGTCTCGAAATCGTTAAGAATGGCGTTAAATTGGCAACTGAACCATTTGATTCCAGTATGCCTTATGATTGGGTATGCCGAAGAGAAGGGGATTCATGGCCAGATTAGAAAAGTTAATTCCCTCGTCCTGATTCCAAAAAAATCGTAAAGGGGTGAATAGCTTGCATCTTGGTTTAATGATTCTAACCTCAATAATTATTTTACTAATGCTTGTCTATTTATCAGGAATATTCTTAACTCTCATCAGTCCCACTGTTCTTCAAATTCAACTGCTCGGCATTCAACTAACCGTGTTCGGAGCAGTTATTTTACTAGCTTATAATGAAGCTGCCGGGTATGGACTTACTATTGGCATTGCTGGACTTATTACTGGAATTGTTGGTTCTTTTAGAGATAAGAATACGAGCAAGAATAACTAAGCATACATTGGTGAGTTTGATTTACCTCCTAAAAAAGAAAACCGTAGGCAGTTTTTATGACTGTCTACGGTTTTTTTCATTAGGAAACATATCGCAATTCTTTGGCTATAACAGTAACTATATATCATGTATTTTTAAACATTTATGGAAACATATTTCGTTTACTTTGCGTCTATCTACAACAAAATGATTAGGAGGGGTAGAGTGAAACTATATATAAAAGTCCCAGCCCAAATTGATAAATGGCAGCGAATACGTTCCTATTCGGGCAATCTCGGAAGGGTAATGGATAATAGATATTCGTCAACCAAAGGGTGTGATGGAAATAACTAAAAGAGCTTGGATAATCACTGTTTCGCTTGCTGCCGTGCTAATCTCCATTTTCTTGGCACAGAACAAAAAAATCGAAATCCTCCGATTACAATTAAATGAATCGAATCGGGAATTAAAAGAGAAAGAAGAAGAAATCAGCTCAACCAAAAGCGAAATGGATACTAAGAAGAAAGAGATTCTGAAGGCAACTTACCATTTAGAATTGGAAAGAAAGGCTTATGAAGAAAAAAATAAGCTGTTAAACGAACAATTACAACATGCAGACGCAATGGTTTCCGCTAATGTAACGCAGTTGTTTGGAGATCAAACGCCTGTTGTTGATAGTTCCGTTCCATTAGAAATAGCATCGACTATTACGGGCTTGTTTGAGGCTATGCAGAAGAACGATGAGGCAAAATTCGCTGAGTTGGACAAGAAGGGTGTTCTAACCTCTTTTTATAAGCAGCGGGATAGGGTTGAAAAAATATTATGGATACAAAACGATCCTGACAATAGAGCCGAAGCCGTAAAAGAGTGGTTACAAATCAACAATTCTAATATGAAATTGATAAAAGTGTTCTACTTTATGAAGGACGGTTCCATAATTGATCCAAACTATGCCATGGTATGGGAGGACGGTAAATGGGTTATCCTCAGAGAGGATTAAATTCAAAAACTAAAATAACACTAATCATCATTGTGTTGGCAGCGGGGTTGTCCGTATTTGGTTTTCTCTATTACCAAGATAAGAGGACCCCAGTGCCTGATGACGAACATTGGTTGTCAGTAGGATCGATAAGCGAATTGCAGATGTCTAAAAAAGAAATGGACTTTGTCGATTTTGAAGGAGCAATCACTTTTCAAGGGGAGTCCGTGGACAAGGCCTTAGAAGCACCCAAAGGGTTCGTCGTTACAAAAGATATGATTGTTTTCAAAAAGAAAAGCGATGGGAAAAGACAAATTGCCTCCGTTGATGATTTAACAAATGGGCAGGAAATAGAAGTGTGGACTCGATTTTTGAGCGACCATCTTATCGGTGCTTACGAAATTACTATAGTGAACTAAAACCCGGCACGTACATCTGTACGTGCATTTTTCTTGTATGTTAGCACAAACAAATTCATTTTTACCTAACAAAAGTTGTGTTATGATAACGCTTATACAGCTAATTCAACCAAAAGGATGTGCTCAAACCCATGGTCATTAAAGTTACGATGCAGCAAATTGCCGATCATCTTGGCGTTTCGAAATTCGCGGTATCCAAAGCGCTTTCGGGGAAGCCGGGCGTTAGCGCGGAAACGAGGGACAAAATTGTAAGCGTTGCCACCCAGCTTGGTTATTTTGTCAATAAACAAACGAATACCGCCGCGAAACGGAATAAACCGGCATCCTTCATAACCAATACTCGGGATACGGTCATTTTACTCGTACCGAAAGTTAGGTTCCAGACGCGGGATTCCTATTTCTGGGGACGGATTATTGACGGCGTTACGGAGGAGCTCGCCGACCGCGATATAAGCGCCCTGGTCGTTACAGAGAATTTCAAGGACAACTTCTCGAATCTCATTAATCCGAATGGCGTTCTGGGCATCATCGGCGTCGGTTATATTGCTTCCAAAATGCTGCTCGAAATTCGGAATCTCGGCATTCCGTTTGTTCTCGTCGATCACGAGGACCCGCTTATTCCTTCGGATGTTCTATTCATGAATAATATGGAATGCACGAGACGCGTCACCAATTATTTGATTGGCTGCGGTCACACCAAGCTGCAATTTGTCGGCAATACCCGCTATTCGCGCAGCTTCGTTGACCGCTATATCGGTTACCGTACAATGATGGAGGAGCATGGGCTGCCTCTTAATCAGGAGGAAGGACTTCTTACCTTTGAAGGCGGGAATCGGAGTGAGATCACCGAGGCTCTGGAAGTCATTGTGAAAGAGCTGGTTAACGAGCATCGGCTCCCAACCGCCTTTGTCTGCGCGAACGATTCCATAGCCATTTGCATGATGACCGTGCTGGGCAAGCTGTCGGTACAGGTTCCCGGACAATGCTCCGTTACGGGCTTTGATAACATCGAGGATGCCGCATTGGCCAAGCCTACGCTGAGCACCGTTAATGTCCAGAAGGAAGCAATCGGCCGCCGGGCCGTGGAGATGCTTCTTAGAAGATTGGAGCATCCGGATAGTCTTCAGGAAAAAATATTGCTTGCAGGAGAATTCATCATACGCGAGTCGACAGCGCTTCCGGTGGGCGGCTAACCGGTCAGCCGGTTAAAGGAGATGACAATTTGAGTAAATGGAGTTCCCGTTTGCGAATATGGACCGAGTGGCCGTCAACGCGGATGGAAGCGAAGCTCTTAATCGTTTTTGTCCTGCTTATTCTGGTTCCCATAGCTTTGCTTACTTTATTGTCCGCGCAGCGATACACGCAAACGATTGAAAGGAACACGGTATCTTATGCATCGGAGCTCACCGATAAGATGATCGGCAAGCTGGACGATTACACGGTGGATATGAAAAAAATTTCGATAATCCCGTCTTATTTGGACGAGATCCAAGCCGGGTTGAAACAGTCCAACGACTATTACGCGAAGGAGCTTGAAGCGAAAGGGACATTAACGGACAAAACGGCAGCGGATGATACGGTCAGGCTTAAGATTCAGCGCAAGATCGAGAGCAGCATCTATTTCATGAACAATATTAAAGAGGGTACAAGCAACATCTATTTGTTCGACCGTTACGGCAATCCCTATTATGTGATAAAGAGCGGGGGCGTACGATCGAATCTAAGCGACTATTATGGGAACTGGCAGCAAATTGCGGATGAAGCGCATGGCAAGCCTGTGCTGGTCAGCACGCAGGAAGTGACCACGGTTAACCGCAAGCAGTATGTATTTACGGTTGTCCGCGAAATCATTGATAAATCCTATAACCCTATCGGACTCATTGCCGTTGATGCGAACATTTCGGTCATTACGAATATTGTGCAAGATTTGGATGCGACGACGCATGGAACAACGCTCATCCTGGATGAGCAGAAGAACGTCATTTATGACAGTGAGCAAAAATACTTGCTGCAAAATCTATCGGATAATGAGCTGCTTAAGCAGGTGACCGGCAAAGAAGGCAGCTTCCATATCGGAGACAAGGATCATTCGCAGCTGGTCATATACCGCAAATCGGAGGTATCCGGTTGGCTGATGCTGATCTCAATCCCGGAGAAGCAGCTCAAGTCCGAGGCATTGCGAACACGCAATTATACGACGGCGGCTGCCATTTCCACGATGTGTCTGGCACTTGTCATCTCTCTTATCACTATTTTCGCGTTAACCAAACCGCTGCGCTCGCTCGTTAAGCTGATGAAGCAGGTTCAATCCGGGAAGCTGGATGTGATGTTCCCCATCAAGCGGCGCGATGAAGTAGGCATGGTGGGAAACGCGTTTAACCGGATGATGGCGCGCATCGTCTCTTTAATTGACGATATTTACCGGATCGAGCAGCGCAAGAAACAAATCGAGCTGGAGAGTCTGCAGCGTCAGATCAATCCTCATTTCATTTATAACACGCTTGAATCGATTCGTATGACTGCGGTCATTAATGATGATCCGGAAGTAGGGCAGATGGTGCAGCTGCTCGGGCAACAGCTCCGCTACAGCATTCATGCCGGAAGCGAGACCGTACAGGCCGAGCAGGAATGGGAGCATTTAAGAATGTATATGCAGCTTTTAAGCTATCGTTACGGAACGCGGTATTCCTTAAAGCTGCCGGAGGATCCCGCGGTTGGGAAAATCGAAGTGATGAAGCTGCTTTTCCAGCCAATCGTTGAGAATGCGATTAATCATGCGTACGACGAACAGACGGGAGACTTAGTTATTTCAATCGGTTATAGGCAAGCTGGCGGAGATCAATATTTTATCGTCAAAGACGAGGGCAGCGGCATGGATGAGAAAGCGCTGCAGCGGCTGCGAAGCATGCTCGATGCGGAGCAAATGCCGGTATGGGAAGGCCGCGGCATCGGTCTGAGAAATGTGAACGAGCGGCTCAAATTACGCTATGGCGCTGCTTACGGCATTACGGTGGACAGCGTGCCAGGCGAAGGAACAACGGTGTCCATTAAACTTCCGATTCAATCCAAGCAGGGGGGAATGACCTTATGAACATTATCGTAGTCGATGACGAAGAACGAATTAGACTCGGATTGTGCAAGCTGATCGAACAGGCAGGAGAGAACTACGTCATTATCGGCTCTTACGGCAGCGGTCAGGAGCTTCTGGACGAAATCGAGCATCTGGAGCCGGATTTAATTATTACGGATATTAAAATGCCGCAAATGACCGGAATTCAGCTTATTTCAAAAGTGACCGGCATGCGGAAAAAGGCGAAATTCGCCGTCCTGAGCGGCTTCAATGATTTCGAATACGTGCGCGAGGCGCTGCGCTATGAGGTTAAGGATTATTTGCTTAAGCCCGTTAATTTAGACGAACTGAACCGTATGCTTGCAAAGGTGGAGGCGGAAGTCAGGCAGGAGAATAACCGCAGACGGCTGGAATCGGAAGATTTGGTCAGTCTGCTGCTGTTTGCTGACGACAGGCAACTGCCTGCTTTATTAAAAGAGGAAGTAAGCGGCGAGCTTGACCGCAGCCGGTTGTTTGCTGAGCATTATGCCGTATTGCTTATAGGCGGTGATCCGGCTATAACTGATGAGCATCTTGAGAAATGGACTAGCGATTGGCAGCGTGAACGCAAAATCGTAAGGAACGAGAGTTTGCGACAGGCTCTCATTATCGCAATCGGACAGAATGATCACGCCAATACGGTGCGGGATCTGGCGGTAACGCTTTTGCAACGAGTGCCTGGCTTTACGAAAGCAAAGATCGGATATAGCAGTGTTTTTAGCGGCAGCAGCCGCCTTGGGCAGGCTTATCGCGAGGCTTCGGCCGCTTTTCAACAGGCTTGGTATAATAATGAGCTTCGCGGGTGCTCGGGAGTAAGTAACCAAACGGCGCATAAGGAAGAGAGATATCGCTTGCTCCGCATTATCGATAAGGAGGTTTTGCCAGCCCTTCAGGTATGCGACGTTGCTCTGGCAAGCCGCGCTTTCGAGAACTGGCTGACGGAGTGTGCCCAATACCGTTTCCATTGGGATGAGCTGAGGGAAGTATGCTCGGACATGCATGTGCTTATAAGCGAGGAAATAAAGCAAAGGCTTGACCGGCAGCTGTCGGTTGGCGGAGAGCCCGGCAAGAACATTGCTCCCGAGAGCTTCGAGGATTGGCGAGCCTTTGCCGCTCAGCTGCGCTCGGATATGAGCGACCGTTTCCATACGCTTGAGCAGGGGCGTTCCGAGAATAAAGCGGTTGAAACCATTAAAGCTTATCTTCAGAAGCACTATACGGAAGAAATCGAGCTGCAGCGTCTGGCTGATCTTGTCTATTTGACGCCAAGCTATCTGAGCAAGCTGTTTAAAACCGAGACGGGCGAGACGATAACCGACTATTTGACTTCGGAGAGAATCGAACAGGCCAAGCGTCTGCTTCGCGACGAGTATGGCCTGAAAACCTACATGATCGGGGAGATGGTAGGTTATGCGGATCCGGCGTATTTTACGAAAGTGTTCAAAAAAATGACCGGTAAAACACCCAAGGAATACCGTGACATAGTTAGGTGATTGTAGTTAGGTGAAAGTTAGCAAAATTGAAGACAATAAAAAATAACGGAGTCCATTAAATTAATAGAGCCTTTCTCCTATAATATGATGTAAGCGTTAACAACTCAGCCTGCAGTCATCAAACAGAAAGCGAGGGAGCCTATTGTTTAATTTCAGTTATAAAACACAGCGTTATCTTATTTTATTCGGGTTTTTAACGATTCCCGTTCTGCTGTCGCTGACCTTCTCTTATTATCCAGCCATCTCCTTGGTCTATTACAGCTTGACCGATTGGAGTGGACTAGGCTGGGATATGAATTTCATCGGCCTCGACAATTACAAGGAAATTTTCACGAAGCCGGAAGTGTTCGGCGCGCTGAAGAACAACCTCTATTATTTTATTGGAGGACTTGTCCAGGTTGCGTTATCGCTCTATTTTGCCGTTATCCTAACGGGCAAGCTGCGCGGCCGTAACGGATTCCGGGCCATGTTGTTCATCCCTTACGTCCTGCATAGCGTTGCAACCGTGATCATGTTCAAAAACCTGTATCACATGGAATACGGGTCGCTTAACGTGCTGCTTGGCTCGATCGGATTGGAATCCTGGCAGCAGAGCTGGCTTGGCAACAAGCATCTCGTCAATTTCTCGCTTGCTTTTATCTCGATGTGGAAGTACATGGGGCTTAACATGGTTATTTTTATCGGAGCGCTTCAATCCATTCCGAGCGACTTGTACGAAGCAGCATCCATCGACGGGGCTAACGGCAGACAGAAGTTCCGGTTCATTACGCTGCCGAGCATCCGCAAAGTAACAGAGCTGATGCTAATCCTGACCTTGACCGGAGCGCTCGAAGCTTTCGATATTCCTTATGTCATGCTGCTAGGCGCGAACGATACATCGACCTTCGTCATTAAGACCGTGGACACGGCGTTCAAGTACCAGAACTTCGGTCTAGCTTCCGCAATGGCAGTGATACTGCTCATCATGGTGCTTGTCTTCATCGTTATTCAACGCAAGCTGCTGTTCAGAGAGGAGGGGTAACGGGATGAAACGAGAAGAGTCATTCTCCTTTACGATATTCAAATACGTGACGCTGGCCATGGCCTTGTTCGTCGTGTTCTTTCCCTTGTATTCCGTATTTATCGGCGCCTTCAAGACGCAGCGGGAATATTACCAATCCGGGCTCCGAATGCCAGCTGATTTATTCAACTTTGAGAACTTCAGCAAGGTTATCGAGATCGGCAAGCTTGGGCTGGGCTTTAAAAATATTCTAATCATTCTCGTTATTGCGGTTGCCGGCAATGTTTTGTTCGGAACGATGGTCGCTTATGCGGTCGGAAGATTCGATTTCAAGCTGAAAAAACCGATTATGGGGATGTATCTGATTGCCCAAGTTATTCCGATGGTAACGACCCAGGTTGCTACGTTCAGCGTTATTAAATCGCTGCATCTGTACAATACGATGGGCGGTCCGATCATTTTGTATTTGGGCGCAGACGTGCTTCAGATCGTTATTTATTTGCAGTTTGTGAATAGCATTCCGAAGGACTTGGACGAAAGCGCGATGATGGAAGGGGCTTCTCTATTCCGGATTTACCGCTCTATTATTTTCCCGCTGCTGGGACCTGCCACGGCAACGCTTGTTATTCTGAAAACCATTTCGATTTACAACGATTTCTATACCCCGTACTTATACATGCCGAGCCAGAAGCTGAAGGTCGTATCGACAGCCATTTATTCCTTTGTCGGACCAAATGCTGCTCAATTAAACGTGATATCTGCCGGCATTCTTATTATTTTCATTCCGACGCTGCTGCTGTTCCTGTTCCTCCAGCGTTATATTTTTGCGGGAGTTACGAATGGCGCGGTTAAGTAGTTGGATGGACGAAGCAGCTGGATGGACTAATGGACTTAACTAAAGGAATTCATGAGGGAGTGCATCAACGTTGAAACCATGGAATGAATATGTGAACGGAATGACGTGGGGGTGGACCGGCGTGCGCGGTACTTGGGCAAGTCCCGAAGCTGCTCACTCCATGTCTGAGATGACGAAGCTGAATGTAAACTGGGTGGCGATCGCTCTTGCTGCCAATCAAGAAACTCCGCAGTCCACCGTGATTCCTTATTGGAATGAACCAACCGTGACGGACGATGAAGTGTTGTGGGCGATCCGGGAAGCTAAGCGGCATGGATTAAAAGTATGCTTGAAGCCGGTCGTTAACTGTGCAAACGGGACTTGGCGGGCTCACATTAATTTCTTCGATGATGAGGTGCCCGGCGAACCGAGCTGGGCGGAGTGGTTCCGTTCTTATCGTTCTTTCATTAAGCATTATGCCGCTATTGCCGAAGCGGAAGGCTGCGAGATGCTCTGTATCGGCTGCGAAATGGTGCAGACAGACAAACGCGATAAGGAATGGCGCGCTTTAATTGCGGAGGTTCGAGAAATCTACAGCGGGCTTATTACCTATAATTGCGACAAGTATCAGGAGGAGCGGGTTACCTGGTGGGATGCCGTCGATATTATTTCCTCCAGCGGCTATTATCCCATTGATCAATGGGAAGCTCAGCTCGATCGGATCGAAGCGGCCGTGAAGTCTTGGGACAAACCGTTCTTCTTCATGGAGGCCGGTTGTCCAAGCCGTGAGGGTTCGCCTGCAAGGCCCAATGATTGGTCGCTTCCCGGAGGTCCTTCCGAGCTCGAGCAGAAGCGGTATTACGAAGCCATGTTCGCAGCCTGCTCGAAACGCGAATGGATGCAAGGTTATATGCTGTGGGATTGGCCGGCACGATTGTATGAGAGTGAGGAAGCTGCAAACAATGACGATTACTGCATGTATGGCAAAATCGCGGCTGCAGTCATAAGCGAGCATTATGCTGGAACCGTATAGTCCTTTACTGCCTTCCAACCTAACAAAACAAAAAATGTTAGCATAATTAATGACAATAAAAACAAAAAAACTTCATATGAATTTGTTTTTCCAGAAGATATGATGTTGATGTAAGCGATACCAAAATGTGGAACAAAGCAAATGGAAGTTGTTAAATACTAATTGCAGGGGGTAACAACGATGGAAAAAAGATTTGCGGTCTCATTGGTTCTTGCTTTAACGGTAGTCCTCACAACAGCTTGCGGAGGCAACAATGCAGGGAATAACAATGCGGGAACGGCTACGAACTCCGGCACTAACAATGCTGCAGCTTCTAACGACGCCGGTTCGAAAGATGCTGAAACGACGGATGCTCCAAGCGATCTGAGCGGTACGATTAAAGTACTTACGCAAAGAACGGACTACGTAAACGATGGAACCTTCGACCGGTATGCGGCAAAATTCAAGGAAAAATATCCAAACGCGAAGATCGAATTCGAAGGTCTTACGAACTATGCTACGGACATTCAAGTCCGATTGACAACTGGGGAAGCCGGCGACGTTCTGATGATTCCGGCAGGCCTGGCTACATCGGAGTACAGCAAATATTTCGAACCGCTTCCGGATGAATGGTTCAATAACGTTTATTTCGCGGATAACACGTTGTTTGACGGCAAACGTTACGGTCTCTCGACCGGCGTTAACACGCAAGGTATCGTGTACAACAAGAAAGCATTTGCGGCTGCGGGCATTGATAAAGTGCCAACAACGCTCGATGAGCTTTATGCCGATGCCGAAAAGCTGAAAGCTGCGAAGATCACGCCGCTGTACATGAACTATGGCGCGCAATGGCCGATGGGCAACTGGGGAGATGGCTCCGCTTGGTACGTAAACGGCGACCCGCAATTCGCTACGAAGCAAGTATCCGAGGATGCGCCGTTCCAATTGGATAACGCCTGGGGCACGCTCGCAACCATCGGCCGTACATTCGTTGAAAAAGGTTATGTAGAGAAAGACTTGTACACGAACAACTGGGAAATGTCCAAAGGCGAAGTAGCAAGCGGCAAAGCGGCCATGTATTTCCTTGGCAACTGGGTAATCCCTCAAATTATCGGTGCTGGCGCAGCATCGGAGGATATCGGCTTCTTCCCTCTTCCATACGATAACAGCGGCAAATACAACGCACCGCTTGGTTCCGACTATTTCGTAGCCGTAAGCAAAGACAGCAAAAACAAGGATCTCGCTAAAGCATGGGTAGAGTTCTTCGTAAAAGAATCCGGCTACGTTGAAGATTCCGGCTTTATGCCAATCGACAAGTCGGCGCAATCCTCTATTCCGCAGTTGGCGGAGTTCCAAGCGCTGAACCCGACGTTAATCGAAAGCGAAGCAACGGATCCTAAATACAATGAAATCGCGAACAAAGCGCAAATCGGCATCGGAACAGGCGATTACGTTCAAGAGTATATTGTAGCCGATGATCTCAAAGCTGCATTCGATAAATTAAATAAAAAATGGAAAGACGCAAAAACAGCTTTGGGCTACTAGGCAAAGCTGAAAGCCTCGCTTCGGGATAGCCGAAGCGAGGCTTTTTATTGTGGCTGGCTGGAATGAGGAACGATTATTTCTCCCATAATCAGGGCTAGTTAAGCTTGCGTTTTGCGATAACCGCTTGGCGTTTGATGATACGTTTGTTTAAAGACTCTCTCGAAATGCGGAACGGTGTTAAAGCCTGCTGCAAAGCATACCTCGGTAATCGTCAGATCTGTGGAGGCCAGAAGCGATTTGGCGAACTTCAGTCTTAATTGCTGCAGGTAATTCTGATAAGACAGGCCGACTTGCTTGCTGAAGCATTCGCTGAAATAAGTGGCGGATAGACCTGCATAATTAGCTACCTTGGCAAGAGTGAGCGGCTCCCTAAAATGATGATGCATATAGACCAAGCCTCGGCGAAGCGAAGGATGAAGGAGATGGGGGGCGGAAGAACCCTCACGAACTCCCGGAGTAGATTTTCTGCAAGCCCTTGCCAAGTCTATTAATAATCGTTCAAGCGCTCCTTGAATAAGGATGGAGTGACCGATGTCGGCGTTCTTGGTTTCATCCCATATTCTTCGGCAAAGTTCCTCCAATTGATCGGCTTCCTTCGGCTCGAATGGATACGAATAGGGAGAGTTTGCGTAGATGAGCTCTAAGAGGTCGTACTTAATAAAGGATTCCAGAAAAATTAAATCGTATAAGCGGATGGTCTCCCCGGGGTCAGGTACAATTTCATGGAAATCAGCCGGAGTCAGCAGAAACAGCAAGCCGCGCTCCAATCTTCTCGATACGCCATTAAGCGTATGTACGCCACTGCCCGAAAGAACAAAGGCAATTTCGAAAAATTCATGCCAATGCGTCTCAATTTTGTTGGTAATCGAATGCTCATATATGCGAAATGGCGAGGAAGCGTCTAAGTAATTTTCATTCAATAACCTTTCGGGAGTCCACTCGACAGTCATGAAATCTCACCTTTTTTGATATGACTATATCGGAATTCCTGGTAGATATAAAGTTGAATTTGCTGAATCCTAAAATATGCATCGTTTCTCCGAATGGATAAGTAGCTGAATAAACACGAAGAAATTTATGATGAGAATGCAGAGAATCAGTTGAAGGAGTGAAAAAATGATGTCAAATTTATTGCTTACGAATGACGATGTATCCAATTATGCGAAGAATGGGTACCTTCTTCACAAAAAGCCTTTGTTTTCACCTGAAAAAATGCAAGAGCTTTCTGAAATATTCGAAGAGCAATGGGCTGCGGTAGGAAAAAAGCTGAATAGCGAGTTGGACACTCCGCACTTCCGCGATGAGCGCTTGTTAAAGTTTTTGCTCAGCGATGAGGTGCTGGACCTGGTGGAGCCGTTAATTGGCCCTAATATCGGACTTTGGTCCAGCCATTTTATAGCCAAGGAGCCGTTTGTGGGTAAACAGACTCCGTGGCATGAAGATTCGGCCTATTGGAAAGGCAGAATCGACAGAATGGACAAGATTGTAACCGTCTGGCTGGCAATCGATCGAAGCAATAAGGAAAACGGCTGCATGAGAGTCATTCCGGGGACTCACAACAACGGCTTTTCTGAATATGAGTCAGTAAGCGAAGACAGCAATATTTTCAACAGTCAGATTAAGAAAGTGAATGATTCGGAGGCTGTATATTTCGAACTGAAGCCTGGAGAGTGCTCCTTGCATGATTCGAGAATTATTCATGGAGCAGCAGCGAACACCAGTCCCTTTCGCAGATGCGGCTATACCATGCGGTACTTCTCTACCGAAGCGAGAGTTATTCCTGAGAAGAATCCCGGATTCAAGGTCTGGCTCGCACGCGGCAAAAACATAGCAGGAAGCCAGTTTGTTAACGAATAAGCGACTCTATGAAATGGGCTTCAAGACAGGCCATTGGAAGAACCAAGCAGTACAAGCCTTCATAAAATGAGATAGCTTCACAATCCATTTATGAGGGGGAAACATGCGATGAGTATCGTTAATTATGTCACCAATAGCGGATTCGAATCGGGGCTCACGGGATGGGTAACCTCCGGGACAGTCACTCTCAACTCGACTTACAGCCAGACTGGCTCGAATTCCGCCCAAGTTGCAGGAGGGACGTCCGGCTCCTATATCTATAAGCTCGTGAGCGTACCTGACGGCAACAGCTTCGAGCTGATGGTTTCGTTGTCGAAGAACGGCTCCGGGCTTGGACCGTCGGTCATTATCGGAGTCTTTTACTTTACGACCGGGCTTGTCTTTCAGAATACGGGTCTTTTGGCTACGATACCTTCCCGTCTGCCGGATGGCACGGCGAACAACTGGAAGACCGCCTACTTTCACGTGGAACCGGCCTTTTCTGGAGGAACTATAGCTCAAATCTTCATTATGAACGGTTCGCTGGCCAATTCGGTAGATTTATTCGTCGACGATGTCCAGCTGCTGAACAGCGCTTTGGATCTTGGCTGATGCAAGCGAATGAAAAGGGAAGCAACAGGCGCGTCCTGTACTTCCCTTTTTCCTTTTCTTGAAGATTTATAATGCAATTATCATTGACGAGTCATTGTAGATGGAATCATAACGCAGTAAAATATTGGATAAGCATAGTAGGAGAAGTGCAGGTTAGCGGTTGGGGGAGAGAGGCTGAGGTGGATACTTCGTTACTTGTTGCGTTAAGTATTTCATTTGTTATTGTGACCTTGTTTACTCCTGTCTTGATATGGGGGCTGCGCAGCTTGAAGCTGCTTCAGCCTATTCGTGTTGAGCTGCCGGCGGATCATCAGGCCAAGCGCGGCACGCCGCTGATGGCCGGACTCATTTTGCTTACCGGCGTGTTTACCTCGGTTTATTTCCATCCCAGCCCGCTTGTGCTTTTTCTGGGAGCAACGTTTGTTCTATTCAGCCTGGTAGGCTTTATGGATGATATGAAGAAGGCAGCCTTTCAGGATCCTTCGGGCATTTCGGGGAAGACAAAGCTGGTATTCCAGTTTGCGTTTACGATTCTATTGCTCTATATTCTGTTGACTCAATTTCATTTGAGCTCCGATATTCTGCTGCTTCATCATTTAGCGATTCACCTGCCAGTGTGGGTATATTTGACTCTCATGATGCTGTTTATCGTCGGCTCCGCGAATGCGATTAACTTTACGGATGGGCTCGACGGGCTGCTGATTAACGTCTCGATCCCAACTTATTTTTTCTTTTTTATGATCTCGGACAAAACAGAAATTAAGACTTTTTCGTTAGTGATGATTGGCTGCCTGCTGGGGTTATTTCTATACAATATTTATCCGGCGAAAGCTTTTATGGGAGATACCGGGTCGCTTGCGATTGGCGGTTCGCTAACCTTTCTAGCTGTTATTGAAAAGGTTGAAATTCTTATTCCGATTTTATTTTCAGTCTATATAGCGGAACAACTATCGGTCATTCTGCAGGTCTGGTATTACAAGCGAACGAAAAAGAGATTGTTCCGGATGGCTCCGATTCACTACCATTTCAGTTTGAAATATGGCTGGAGCGAGAATAAGATCGTCATTATTTTCGGATTCGTATCTTGGATCTCCGCCCTGATCTGCTGGGTTCTATGGAAGTACATGCGATGAACATGCAAAGGTAATGGATAAGCACTGACGCCTTAGGGTCTCAGTGCTTATTTTTGTTGACCGGCAGCTTTCTTAATTAAAGACTTCGTTCCAATAAAACCCCAACTTGCTTCGCCATAACTTCCGGTGGATGGGGCATTCCGTTCCTGATCCACCACTCAATTACCCCTACATAAGCAGTCCCTGCATACTGCAGCATAACATCTTCGCTCAAATCGGTATTTCGGTCGCTTTCCCTGTCAATCTCCCCTTTGAAGCCTTCCATAAAAGAATTCAGCAGCCGCGTTCGGAAAGAGGACGGGGCACCTTTCGCTTCTTTGCTGGCAAGCATCGTGGAGAAAAAGAGATAATTCTCTTCGAAATATTTGAAATAAGGAACCAGCGCGTCAACCCAATCCATTTCGCATGCCCATTTATCCATTTCCCCCAATTCGTTTAAGTGCGTTTCGATGAGTTTATCCAGTAAGTCGTATTTGTCCTGATAATGCAGATAAATCGTTCCGCGGTTTAAATTTGCCCGGTCCGCGATATCCTGAATCGTAATTTCGTCGAAGCTTTTTTCCGACATGAGTTCGATAACCGCGTGTTTTAATGATTCCTGCGTTTTAACAATTCTTCGATCTACTTTGGGCATGAAATAGTCACCTGGCCTTCGCAAGATAATTAACATTTTTGTCTTCGCTGTTGATATATCAACATTTCCCGACTTTTTAACCATTGAATGCAATCTGCTAAGTTATATAATAATGAACATGAGTTGATTAAACAATGCGTTTTGTTTATCCAGTTCATGTTGATGTTTATTATCAATAAATCAACCGGGAGGTTATTTCATGATTACAGCTCATGCACGCGCAACATTTAGTCAAGAAGGGACTTTCGAGCTTACGGCGATCGAGCGCAGGGAACTGCAGCCTAGCGATATCCTTATAGAGATTAAGTTTGCCGGAATTTGCCACTCCGATATCCATTCCGCCAGGGGGGAATGGGGGCCTGTGCAATATCCTTTTGTTCCGGGTCACGAGATTGCCGGAATTGTCACTAAGG
Organism: Paenibacillus glycanilyticus; assembly: GCF_051200795.1. Taxonomy (NCBI): domain Bacteria; kingdom Bacillati; phylum Bacillota; class Bacilli; order Caryophanales; family Paenibacillaceae; genus Paenibacillus; species Paenibacillus glycanilyticus. Next base: position 3,961,834 of record NZ_CP195155.1, on the reverse strand, counting down.
TTGGTTCGGAAGTAACCAAGTATAACGTTGGCGACCGGGTTGGAGTAGGCTGCATGGTTGATTCCTGCGGGAAGTGCGCAAACTGCCATAAGGGGGAAGAACAGTATTGCCTCGAAGGAATGACCGGTACTTATGGCTCTATCGACCGCTACGGGCAATATACGCAAGGCGGTTATTCCACCCATATCGTCGTAAAAGAAGAGTTCGTGGTTAAAATTCCCGACGCATTGGCGCTGGACGCTGCCGCCCCGCTTTTGTGCGCCGGCATTACTACGTATTCACCGCTGCGGCATTGGGGAGCCGCTCCAGGCAAAAAGGTTGCCGTTGTGGGACTTGGCGGCCTTGGACATATGGCCGTGAAGCTCGCCCACGCCATGGGAGCAGAGGTAACGGTCTTATCGCAATCCCTGAAAAAGAAAGAAGACGGCCTGCAGCTTGGCGCGGACCATTATTATGCGACAAGCGATCCGGAGACGTTCAAGCAACTGGCTAGTTCCTTTGATCTTATCGTAAATACGGTAAGCGCGAAGATCGATATTAATGCGTACCTCTCGCTCTTGGCCGTGGACGGTACATTGGTCAACGTTGGTGCTCCATCTGAGCCGCTGCCGGTTCAAGTATTCTCGTTGATTCCTCAGCGCCGTTCGTTTGCCGGGTCGTCTATCGGCGGAATTCGCGAAACGCAGGAGATGCTGGACTTTTGCGCTGAACACCGGATAACTCCCGAAATCGAAGTCATTTCAGCCAATCGGATCGATGAAGCTTGGGAGCGCGTATTGGCTTCGGATGTCCGGTACCGATTTGTCATTGACGTTGGCACGATGATGAATGAGTAAGGATCTTATCTAGAACGAATACGAAATGGAGGAATTATAAAAATGACGATTAGAAGAATTGGCTCTGTGCCTTCCGGCAAAGGACCGTTTGATTATTTTACGGGAACGGTTCGCATTGATCCTCTGTTTGAAGCGCCGGACCCTGCACGCGTTGCCGGAGCAAACGTTACGTTCGAGCCGGGAGCAAGGACCGCATGGCATACGCATCCGCTTGGCCAGACGTTGATTGTAACCGCGGGCAGCGGACGGATACAACGCTGGGGAGGACCAATTGAGGACATATTCCCCGGAGACGTGGTCTGGTTCCCGCCGGGAGAGAAGCATTGGCATGGCGCTTCTCCAACGACCGCAATGACTCATATTGCCATACAGGAACGTCTGGACGGCAAGGCGGTCGAATGGCTAGAGAAAGTAAGCGACGATCAGTATCAAGGCTGATCGGGTGCAACATGAGGATGATTTCTATTGACCGTAAACCCGAATAAATGGCTGATTATTATTTTGGCATTAGGCGTCTTTGGGATACTTAATACGGAGATGGGCGTTATTGGAATATTGCCGCTAATAGCCGAGCACTATGCAGTCAGCATAGCCACCGCCGGGCTGGCGGTTAGTCTTTTTGCACTGGCCATTGCCGTATCCGGTCCAATTATGCCTTTATTGTTCTCGCGCAAGAATCGCAAGACAACGATGCTGCTTGTGCTCGCTATTTTTATTCTCGGCAATGTGGTCTCCGCGGCAACGTCCAATTTTACCTTGTTATTAATTGCGCGGGTGATTCCGGCTCTTTTTCATCCGGTATATGTGTCACTGGCCTTTACGACAGCTGCTTCGTCGGTCAGCAAGGAAGAGGCTCCAAAAGCAGTCTCGAAAATATTTATCGGAGTATCGGCTGGCATGGTTCTAGGTGTGCCTGTCACTAGTCTAATTGCCGAAGCTACCTCCTTAAGCATGGCGATGATATTCCTTGCTCTTGTGAATGCGCTCGTGTTTTTGGCAACTCTTCTTTTTGTGCCGGCCATGCCCGTTAGCGAAAAAGTATCCTATGGGGCGCAAGTAAGCGTACTGAAAAGATCAGCCATTTGGCTCTCCATCGCCGCCGTTATTTTTATGAATGGAGCCGTATACGGCGTGTATAGTTATCTTGCCGAGTATCTGGAAACCGTTGCGAATATGGCGTGGAATACGGTCAGCTTCGCGTTGTTCCTTTACGGAGCGGCCAATATCGTCGGAAACTTCCTGGCAGGAAAGCTTCTCGCCACATACGCCCATAAATGCGCTGTTATTTTTCCTTTTGCGCTGGGCGCGGTTTACATCGTTATGTTTTCTGCGGGACAGCTCCACATTTCCATGCTCTTCATTATAGTAATTTGGGGAGTAGTAGCAGGTATCGGAGCGAATATTAACCAATACTGGATAACGTCCGCTGCTCCGGAGGCGCCAGAGTTCGCCAACGGATTATTTCTGACATCAGCCAATTTAGGAACAACCTTTGGAGCGACGGTATGCGGACTATTTATTACCGGAATGGGTACGTCGTACGTTGTGTTTGGCGGATTTCTATTTTTGCTGTTAAGCTCCGTTTCCGTATTGCTGAGAAGCCCCTCTTCTAACCAAGCCAAACAATTCAACTGATCAAAGGCTGGACCGCAAAATAAAGAAGTATGGACGTATTTCGTTCATGCTTCTTTATTTTTTGGCTTGCGGTACATGTCGGAGACATGCCTCTGTATGTTTAAACCGCAGAAACTCTAGGCAGGAACCCATAAAGAAAAGCCGGCATAACATGAACTATTGTCAGCAAGAGGGGAGACGGGAAGGAAATTGCATTGGCTTAGTATTTTGGGGATCGGTCTTGCATCTAATTTAGACAATTTGGGAATCGGCTTTTCCTTTGGCACCCGGCGTATAAAAATTCCTATTCGTTCTAACCTGCTTATTGCCGCCTTATCAACGCTATCCGCTTATATCGCAATAAGATGCGGACATCTGATTGCAACTTATACGTCACCATCCTTTGCGAATGCCATTGGCGGCAGTATGATTATGGCCATTGGCCTATGGGCGATAATCAAGTCCCTGATGGCGACAAGCAGAAGGAAAGCATCAAATGCTCAAAAATCACATAGGGCGGACCAAGTCGGAGAGGTCATTATTACTTGGAAAGAAACATGGGCGCTTGGAATTGCGCTTTCGTTAAATTGCATTGCCAGCGGATTAGGGGCGGGTGTTACCGGTGTATCGGCTTGGGGAACCACGATTTCGGTAGGAGCGTTCTCGATTATTACCATTGCATTGGGGTCAAGTCTCGGACACCAAATATCTAATACGGTAGTTGGAAAGTATTCCAATGCTATAGGGGGAATTATTTTAATTTGCATTGGCATTTACGAGATTATCATTTGAGGCCGAAGGCCTTTTTATATTCGATAAGAAAACAGCAGCTTCCGTTATTCCGGAAGCTGCTGTTTTGAATTGGGGCGGTCTATTTCGATTTCGGCTGTGTTCTTTTTCGCAATTGGCTCATCCTCATTCATCAGCCCATGCATGCCGGTTTTAAATTCCCGAACGGTGCGGCCAAGCGCACGACCAAGCTCGGGAAGCTTTTTGGGGCCGAATAGCACCAATGCAACAATAATAAGAAGGATAAAGCCGGGCATTCCGATGTCAGCCATCCATGAACCCTCCTAAAAACAATGTAAACGCTATACTTATTATAAACGACAATTTCGCCTAATAGAAGGTGAAGGTGAGGGAGTGGCGATTCCTATTTCGACATGAAGCTTAATGGGAGGTCTTAGGCCTGTATTGGCTTGGAGTCATGCCCATAACCTTGCGAAATACCTCGCGGAAATGCGCAGGATCCTGATAACCAACCTGCTTGGCGATATCGGCTACCGATTGAGAGTTAGCGGTCAACAGCCGGCAGGCCAGCTCCATTCGCTTGTTCTGCACGTATTCGGAGAACCCCATCCCGGTCTGCTGCCGGAACAATCGGATGAAATGCCGCTGGCTAATGCCGGCTTGTACCACTAACTGCTCCACCTTTAAGGGTTTAGCAATATGCTGATTCATATGGTCCAGTATGCTTGCTAACTCGCTATGTCTCGTGCTGTGGATTGTTTGGTTGCCGGTGATATCCTGCATCTTCAGTTTCCTGGAAATGCGCGTCAGCAGTTGAAGCAAGCCTGCAAGTATAGTTGTTTCGAAGCCCCAAGATTCCTCCGTAAATTCCCGATGCAGCTGCTCGAACGATGGCGCAAGCTCGAGCGAGGTATCCCGGAGAAATAGATACGTCCCCGGAGTACCGTCAAGAACATGCAATACGTCGGTATCCCGGCAGTATGGAGATAACCATGCGCTAAGCTCTCCGATCCAATCGGGGCGGATGCAGAGGTTATAGACGAGTAGACGGTTCGACGTACCGGTGGGCCGGAAAATATGGGAAGTGCCGATCGGAATGATATACAAGCTGCCTTTGCTTGTTTTGTTGACTTCGTCAGCCGCATAATGATAGCCCTCACCAGAAATGACATACACAATTTCAAGATAGGCATGATCATGCTCTCTAAGCTCAAAGCCCTCTTCCCAGCGGTTAATAAAAACAGGGAATTTATTATGGAAATGCTCCTCGATGGAAGAGTGGTAGGCGGGAGCTTTCCCCGCCTTTTTTGGGTCGTTTAAATACATGTCATTTTCCCCTATGCATCATGTCATTTGTTCCTGCTTCGCGGATGTTTTGCTTATTATACAATTTACGTAAACGAATCGAAAGGGGCAAGCTTACCGATGGTTGTACAAGATAAGAAGAAGGCTACCTGGATCTGGTATCCCGGAGATTTCGAGATAAGGCTGCATGAGAAAATGTCAGCAAAGCGTACCGCGCGAGGGGTTGCTTATCCCGCTTATTGGCGGCTTGACCGGCATTATTCCAATATCAAATTCCGTTACACCTATGAGCTGGAGCATGAAGAAGAAATTACGATTGCGGCAGAGGGCGTCTTTTCTCTCTATTTGGATGGCAAAGATAATTACCGCTCCAACCATACAACGATAACGCTTCCTGCAGGGCGCCATGAAATTTTGGTAAGCGTGTTTAACGATACGGAAATGCCGGCACTTTATGTTAAGGGACACTCCATTCAATCTGATTCCTCCTGGGAAGTGACTTCCTATCAGAATGACTGGCTGCCGGCGGGCTTCTGGAAGTTTGATACCCCGGAGAATAGACCGTCCGCCTTCCGACTGGCGGTTACGCCTCAAGACCCCGTCTCGGTTATGGACAAAGAAGGCTATCCGCTTCTTGATTTTGGCAAAGAAACCTTCGGCTATCTTCGTTTTCATAACTTGAGGGGCAACGGTTCCGTAAACGTCTATTTCGGAGAATCAATCGCCGAGGCGCTTTCGCCGGAAGAATGCGTGACCTTGGATGCTTTCGAGGCGGAAGAAGCGAGAGGGAAGGAAGTGAATGGCGTATTCACGCTGGAGGAGCCAAAAGCATTCCGGTATGCGTGGATTCACGCCGATCCCGGTGTAACGTGGGAACGGGTATCGATGCTCTACGAGTATGTGCCGGTTCAGTACAGAAGCTCGTTCGAATGCTCGGAACCTAAACTGAACGACATTTATAAAATGTCGCTGTATACGCTGCATTTGAATACGCGCGAATTTTTCCTGGACGGAATCAAGCGGGATCGCTGGGTTTGGTCCGGAGATGCTTATCAAGCATTCCTGATGAACTACTACAGCTTTTTTGATCTGGATGTCACGCGCAGGACGCTTGTGGCTTTGAGAGGGAAAGATCCTCTTGCCATGCACCTTAATACCATCGTGGATTACTCGCTCTATTGGTTCATTTCTCTTTACGACTATTATTTGTATACTGGAGATTTCTCCTTCATCCGCCAAAACTACGATCGTGCCGTAACCTTGATGGAATTTTGCCTAAACCAGCGTAATGAAGAAGGATTTATTGAAGGGCGTCCGCAGGATTGGGTATTTGTGGATTGGGCGGATTTGACCAATACGGGCGCGGTAAGTACCCTGCAAATTTTGTTAGCCCGGAGTCTGGAAGCGATGAGCGCGTTCTCCGGTCAGATTGGCGATGAAAAGGCATCCTCTAATTACGGTCGCTTGGCGGCGGAGCTTAAAGAAAAGACGATGGCCTTATTCTGGGATAACGAAAGAGGCGGACTGCTGCATCACCGGGTGGATGGGGAGACCAAGCCGATACTCACGAAGCATGCCAATATGTTTGCGATGACCTACGGTTATTTGTCGGAAGAACAACGTTCGAGCGTCATTCGTCAGGTGATGCTGAATCCCGAGGTTCCGCAGATTCGGACTCCTTATATGCGATTCCATGAACTAGCCGTGTTATGCGACAGCGGCGAGCATGATGTCGTGCGCAAGGAAATGCTGTCCTATTGGGGCGGCATGATGGATCTGGGAGCAACGTCTTTTTGGGAGGAGTACGACCCTTCGCTTGCCGACGATCAGCATTACGGCATGTATGGCATGCCATTTGGCAAAAGCCTATGCCATGCCTGGGGGGCAGGTCCGATCTACTTGATTGGAAAATATTATCTGGGCATCACCCCGGCTTCACCTGGTTATGAAACCTACATCATTCGGCCAAACTTGGGCGGGCTGCAGCATATGCAAGGGACCGTTCCAATTGGCGAAGGGCAGATCACGGTCAAGATGGATCTGTCCAGCATTCAAGTGAAAAGCACAAGCGGCTCTGGAGTGCTGATCTTTGTGAGCAGTAGTCTTCCCAAATGCCCGGACGCCGAAGTTAGAAGCATCGGGAGTAACACCTATGAAGTAGCCGTAAAAGCAGGTAAGCCTTACCACATAACTTATCAGGCATAGGACATTTCAGTGGAGAAACTCCTCAGGCGGGGAGTTTCTTTGCGTGCAAGCTGATTACTTTACTTTTTATTTTTCTTGACTTGGAGTGAACTCCGGGTTGTATAATCACATTTGATACAGATAGAGAAAACAGACTAGGGAGATAGGAGATTCTTATTCGCAATGAATGCAAACAAAAAATCGAATTTTATTCGCCAAGCCTTGCTGCTCGGATTATTTTCGACGCTAGGCCCGTTTACGATTGATATGTATCTGCCGGCGTTCCCGGAAATCGTGGAACAGCTTGGCTCGTCAGCTTCGCTTGTTCAATTCAGTCTCACAGCCTGCTTGCTCGGACTTGGCATCGGCCAGCTTGTGATGGGCTCGCTCAGCGATGTCTATGGCCGACGTATTCCGCTGCTTATCTCGATGGCCTTTTATGTGGCGTCCTCATTGGCATGCGCATTCTCGCCGAATATCGTTCTCTTGATCCTGTTCCGCTTTATTCAAGGCGTTGCCGCTTCGGCCGGTATTGTTATTTCCCGCGCGATCGTACGCGATTTGTACAGCGGTCACGAGCTTACCCGATTCTTCTCGCTGCTTCTGCTCGTAGGTAATTTGGGACCTCTCGTGGCGCCTGTTGCCGGCAGCGGGGTGTTGTCGGTTACCTCCTGGATTGGCGTCTTTATCTTCCTGGCGGTGCTTGGCATCTACCTGCTCTCCGTGACGAAATGGAGCCTCAAGGAAACGCTGCCGGTCGACCGCCGCAGCCCTTCGAACTTCGGTCAGCAGCTGCGCAATTACGGTTCGCTGTTACGTGATCGCCAGTTTGTCGGCTACATGCTGGCACAAGGCATTATGATCGCCGGGGTATTTGCTTACGTATCGGGAACACCGTTTATTTATCAAAATATTTACGGAGTATCGCCAACCGTATTTGCTCTTCTGTTCGGTTCGAACGGAGTCAGCCTGATCATCGGCTCCCAGATCGTTGGACGGCTGGCGCATCGCGTTTCTGAACGAAGCTTGTTGCTATTTGGACTTTGCCTTGCCTTATTGGCAAGCATCATCGTTGTAGTGGTAACGCTTGTTCAAGGACCGTTATTTACGCTTGTTATTCCGCTCTTTGTCTTTGTAGCCTCGATTGGCATAACCTCAACGGCAGCATTCCCGCTTGCGATGGAAAGCCAGGCTAATCAGGCGGGCAGCGCGGCTGCACTGCTTGGCGTTATTCCGTTCCTGCTTGGCGCGGTTGTGGCTCCGCTCGTTGGCATTGCCGGGGAAGATACGGCTGTTCCGCTTGGAATCATTATTTTAATTACAAGTATTGCGGCCATGCTCGCCTACTTCCTGCTCGTAAGAAGAGGCACGAGTGCGCCTAAATTAAACACGGTAGGGCAAAAAGCCGTATAAGAGCCTCACAAAATCCCGATCATGATTGATCGGGATTTTTGTCATGAAAATCAGATAGGATTTGACTACAGCCGTCTCGTGCTATACTCTGATATAACGATGAAACAGTAAAAGGGAGATACAAATGCCTTCGATTATAACTAAGCCGTTCGACAAAGAAATGCAAAGCCTGTTAGGCGAGTTAAGCTCGGGTTATCATGCCGGGGAATTAAGCCGGAAGGATCCTTCGGAATTGCCGGAAGTGATTTATACGATTGAGCATAATGACGAAATGGTTGGATACGGAGTCGTGCGGGAATACGCGCAAGGCAACCAGCTCATTCAGAAGGCGGAAAAGGATTATTTTCACCCGGATGAAAGGTACTTGGAGAAAGATTTCTATATTGATATCAAGAACGAGACGAACTTTATTTTTATAGAAGCGTTGGATGTGCTGAAGGAACATGAGGGAAATGGGTATGCGGCGTATTTCGTGAATTGGCTGAAAGCGAAATATCCGGATAAAAAGATGTATGTCTATTCGCTCGATAAATCACAGAATTTTTGGTACAAACAGCAGTTTGAAGTGGTAGGAAGCACGGTGTGGATGACTTACAATTAAATGACATGAGTGAACGTGATAAGAGGGATAATATTAAAAATGCCGTTTGCTTTCCCTAGGGAAGGCGAACGGCATCTTTTATTTTATTGATCCTTTAATTCAAATGAGGTTAAGAGCTCTTGGTTTAAAATGTTCAGAATCCTTTCTAAACTTATTTTGTTATCTACGATACGGAAATCGATTAAACCAAAAAACGTTTTTGCGTTGTCCTCAGGGGTCTGCCCCACCTCAATTGCTTCGTAGCTGACTTGCAGAACCTCGCAACCTTTAATGGAGTATAAAATGCCTGCGGCCGTGTTGGTCAGTTCGTTATCCAGATGTAACGTATACCTTGTGTAGTTTAACATGATGCTGTTATTATTCAAAAATATCCTCCTATATTGGTAAATTTTTATAGTTAATAGTGGTAGTATAGCATGAGTACTTTCTAAATGTAAGTATAATATACGAATAATATAGGGCTATAGTCATGTTTTTTTGCGGGCAACAAATAAGAACTGCTTAGCATCGTGCATATGAATAAGCTTCGCAACTTTTAATAGCAGCTTGCGTTCATAACTAGGAATTTTATTTGTCCTTTTAAATCCTCTATCATAGCGGATTTTTTTCTGCGAGTTGACCTTTGACAGCAAGTTGTCAGTTACAGTAAACTGTAACTGACACACTTTGGTGACAATATAACACTTTCATGTGCAGGAGGGGACGATGGATACTTTTACCGCGAAACAAGTTACTGAGATCATTCAGCTGGACGATGCAAAAATGAATCTTAGAACGGTGCGTTATTACACGCAAATCGGGATACTCCCGCCTCTTGAGTTAGTGGGGAATAAAAGAGTATACTCGAAAAAGCATGTACAATACCTTAGAGCGATCATCACCTTAAGTAGAACGGGTGAAACACTAGCGGCCATTCAAGAAAAGTTAAGAAATCTCTCCATGGAGGAAATTGAAAAAATCGGTGACCAGATTAATCTTTTTAATCCTGAACGTGTTTTGGAAAGCGAAACGCATCAAATCACGGAAGATGTTGCGATTACCTTGAGTCCGCGTTTATCGGAGGAGGTAAAACAAAAAGTCATTAAATCCGTTTCCATGCTTTTAAGGGGAGATCGCGATTGAATATTGAATACAGGCTTGCAAAATCGATGATGGAGAATGAGGAGGGACTGAATCATCTTTGGATTCGATTGGCTGAAGTTGATCAGTCTGTGATCACAGATATTCAAATAAATGTTGGTATGCCAGATGGTATATTTCGTTTGCCAAACCTAAATCATCACAACGAAGATGAGGCAGGTACAATCGTACTTGCAAAAACGGATGATCTTATGTTGGAAATCTATACGACGAACCAAATCGCTTGCGGTGATCATGCAATAACCGTTGATATCGTATTTATGGATTGGCAAAAACATCGCTGCATGCAATCTGTTTCTATTCCTATAAGGGTAGTATTGGCAGATGAAATGGAAACCGTCGAGATTGATGATGAGGTTGTTAATCGCGTTACGCAACTGGCCATTAAACAAGCCTCTAATGAATTAGATGAGATTGAGGTAATCGGAATCCGTCCTAAAAGGTTGACTTTAAATAACGAATATTCTTTTCTGGAGCAGAAGTATCGGGTAGATGGTTGAAAATTGCTGATCGGAGTTGAAGATATGACCCTTATTCCGTATGTAAGGCATGAGTATACCGTGGAACATGAAGACCGGTTCGGAGTAACATATTTTGATATGGTGATGGCGTGCAGCATAACGGATGCAAAAGAGCGCATACGCGGCAGACGTCCATACGTCAACATTCGAGCTGTAACAAAAAATCCGTCTATTAAAGCCAAAAGAAGCCGGTCCCCTATTTAGGGGCCGGCTTCTTTTGTGCGAGCTGGCTAATTTCTTGCCCGGCTTAAAGGAGCTTTTTGGAAATTAGGCGAATATGTAAATAATTATTCCTCACGCATATCAGCTTCGGAAGTATAGCATCCGTAAGATCACTTCAGGATGGGACGTGATTAGCTTGCATCTGCCGATTCATAAGAGATTATTCCGCAACCGAAGCCATGCGCTCCAAACGATGATTATTTCCAATCTATTTATTCTTCTAATCCCCCTTGCCATGGGTGTATTTCTGTATGCCAAGGTTGAGAACAGCCTCGAGAAAAGCACGAACCGGTCCAATGAAGCGATGCTGGAGCAGCTTAGGCTGACGCTCGACAATAAACTGTCGGAGGTCGATCTATTGGCCCGTCAGGTTGTATTTGATCCCAAGCTGGATTACATGCTGAAGATACAAGGACATCCAAGCAGCGCGGACCGGTATCAGTTCGTCGAATTTATGAGGGACAAGCTGGCTCGTTACCGGAATATGACCAGCAGCTTCATTTTTGATTATTTCGTCTATTTCTCGCGAAGCGATACGATTATCAAATCCGATCAGCTGACCGATTCCCATACGTTTTACGAAACAAATTATACCTTTAAAGATCAGTCCTACGAGCAGTGGAAAACCGGTATGCTGGAAAGCACGCATCAATCGGCGTATCTGCCGGTTACTTCCCTCTCCCGAGGACTAAATCCGCTCGCAAGTCTTGAGGTTATTCCGGGCGACGTCATCGTGTACGAGCAAACGCTGCCCGTCAGCTCACCGTCGGATCATCTGGGGAATTTTATCGTTCTGATCGACGTAAATGAGATCAAGGCGATGTTCGCCCAGCTCGAATCGGCAAGTAACAGCGACATTTATATTCTAGATAACAACGGACAGACGATTATGAGCACCGGCTCCGCGTTGTTCCCGGCGGATCTGCTGAAGCGAATGGATCAGACCAATGCCCCTTTTGCTTACAAGATGGGCGGAGTGGATCAGATGGTATCGTTCGTAAGCTCCCAGAAAGCGGGCTTCCGCTATGTATCGATTACCCCGAATAACGTGTTCATGAAGCAGGTGAACCAGATTCAAAGCTGGTCGCTCGGATTATTTCTTTTATGCCTAATTGCCGGTCTGCTTGCGGTTGTAGCGGGGGTATACCGCAGCTATAAGCCGCTGCACGCTACCATACATGCGATCATGCGCGGCAAAGCCATTCACGGGCGCTCCTTCTACAATGAATACGAGTTCATAAGGCAGACGTTTGAGGGCTCTATTCATGAAGAAAAGCATTTGCGGAACACGTTGACCAGGCAGACACCGTTCATACGCGCGAACTATTTATCCCGCCTGCTGCACGGCTATATGGATGTGGATCTGTCCTCCGAGAGTGAAGAATCGCTGCATTTCATGAATTTGAACTTTATTAGTGACCGGTTTGCCGTATTTCTGGTGAAAATCGAGGATGTGCATCTCTTCTCCGACGAGGATGAAGAGAAGTGGGCAAGAGCCAGGTTTGTCGTGACCAACATTGGCATTGATCTGATCGGCCCTCCACAGAAGGGATATGTCGTGGAGCTCGAACGGGACCGGCTTGCGTTCCTGATTAATCTGGATAAGGAGCGGAGGAACGAGGAAGCCGTCATCCACGATATCGTGCAATCCCTCTACGAGATTCTATCGAAGAAATTCAAAATTGGAATCACGATCGCGGCAGGAGGCGTCCACGAAGGTCCGAAAGCGATCCGGAACTCGTATCCGGAAGCGCTGGCCGCGTTGGAATACAGGCTGATTTTGGGCAAAAACGCGATTATTTATTTTCAGGACCTTGCCAGCACGAAACAGCATTACTATTATCCGCTTGAAATCGAGATTCAGCTGACGAACTTCGTAAGAAGCGGCGATACCGACAATGCCGGCAAGCTGCTGGACAAAATCTACAACATGAATTTCTCGTCCAGCCACTTTACGCCGGAGATGGGGAAATGTCTGTTCTTCAATATTATCAGTACCTTCCTGAAAATCATGAATTCGACGAATATGAATCAGCTGGAAGAGCTTGGCGAGGACTTTGATCCGATAAAAGCCGTGTTTTCCTATACAACGGCAGAGGGGATGCAGCGGAAGACAAAGGAGCTGTACGATACGCTTACGAGATCCTTCAACGTGGAGCGCTCCGATCATCGCACCCAGCTGCTTCATGACATACTAGCCTATGTGGAGCAGATGCTGGGCGATTCCAATCTGGGGCTTGCGATGATTGCCGAGCATTTCCGAATGACCCCGCCGTATATTTCTACATTCTTTAAGAAAAATCAGGGGCAAAACCTGATCGACTACATTACCCAGAAGCGGATGAAAGCCGCAAAGCAGCTGATGGACAATAAAGATCTGACGATCGCGCAAATCGCGCAGCTGGTCGGCTATAACAATGATGTTGTTTTTATCCGGGGATTCAAGAAGCTTGAGGGAATTACGCCTGGGAAGTACCGGGAGACCATTGTACCGGATGCCATCAGCTTGAATGAATAGCAAGACAGTCTCCATGAGACTGTCTTTTCCTTTATAAATCGAGTACTGATCGGTTTTAAGATCCAACTGATTTGTTTTTTGCTTGCGCCGAAATCTTATGAAAAGACAACGCAGATGAAAAGTAGAGCATAGGCGCACCTCGGCCTCCGAACGTAAACTTGGAATCGTAAGCGCTTGTAAGACGATGGCCACTAATTCAGGGGGAGTGTTCACGCGTATGAACAAAACTTTAAAATGGTCCGGCAGTATTTTGACCGTATCGGCTCTTGCTGTGTCGCTTGCGGCATGCAGCAGCGGGAATAACGGGAGCAAGGGAAACGCCGAGCAGCAGACAAGCGGAACCGAATCTGCAGGAAGCAAGGAAACGCAGCCGCCAAAGCTTAGCCAGCTTTCTTATTGGGTGGCGAATCACGCCGCAGCCGCAGCGCAAATGAAAACCTATGCGGAAATGGGCATGTATCAAGAGAGGGAGAAGGAATCGGGCGTCAAGGTTGAATTCCAGCATCCGCCGCTTGACCCTGCGCAAGCGAAGGAGCAGTTTAACCTCATGATCGTGTCCAGCAAGCTTCCGGATGTCATTGAATACAACTGGAATGATTACTTGGGCGGTCCCGAGAAAGCGATTCAGGATAACAAAATCATCAAGCTTAACGATCTCATTGATCAGTACGCGCCTAATCTGAAGAAGCTGCTCGACGAGCATCCGGACTGGAAGAAGCAAATCACGACGGACAACGGCAGTATCTATGCCTTCCCGTTCCTCCGCGGCGCCGATAAAGTAAGGGTGTTCTTCGGACCTGCGATCCGCCAGGATTGGCTCGACAAGCTGGGCTTAAGCAAGCCGGAAACCATTGATGACTGGTACAACGTATTGAAAGCGTTTAAGGAAAAGGATCCTAACGGCAATGGTCAGGCGGATGAAATTCCTCTTTATTTGGACAAAGACCTGTTAAATGTAGACGCTCCATTCCTTGGGGCATGGGGAATTAACAACAGCTTCTACCAGGATAACGGTACCGTGAAGTATGGCCCGATTCAGCCGGAATTCAAGTCTTTCCTGGAGACGATGAACAAGTGGTATAAGGAAGGACTGCTGGACAAAGATTTCGCCGCGCCTAATGCCAAGCTGCTGGACAATAAAATGACAACGAACCTGCTGGGCGCAACGGCTACCTATAACGGCGGCGGAATCGGCAAATACGCCGGTCTTATGAAGGATAAAGATCCTGGCTTCAAGCTTGTTGCGGCTCCTTATCCGGTGTTAAACGCCGGCGATACGCCGATTTGGGGGCAAAAGGATTTTGCCTTTAACGGGATTGGCGCGGCCATTACGACAAGCGATAAAAATCCGATCGAAACCGTTAAATGGCTCGATTACGCGTACGGCGAGCAAGGCGAGCTGCTGTTCAACTACGGCATTGAGGGCGAAAGCTATACCATGCAGGACGGAAAAGCGGTCCTGAAGCCGGAATTATTGACTCCGTCCAACGGAATCAGCAGCCAGCAAGCCATTGCCAAGTATAACCGTGCCACATGGAGCGCGCCGTTCGTGCTCAGTGACAACTTCCAATTGCAATATCTCGCTCTCCCGCAGCAGAAGGAAGCTCTCGAAATCTGGTCCAAGCCAACGGTTGAGCGCAAGATGCCGCTTGTGACGCCAACGCAGGACGAGAGCAGCAAATTCGCTTCGATTATGACGGATATCAATACCTACAAAGACGAAATGCTGTTGAAATTCATTATGGGCGTAGAGCCTATCGACCAATTCGACAACTACGTGAAGAAGATTAAGAGCATGGGAATCGACGATGCTGTCCAAATCCAGCAGGCTGCGCTCGAACGCTTCTCCAAGCGCTAACCCCGGAATCGGCTTGGTGGGGGCGAGCGGGCTCGTCTCCACCGGCGCGAGTGCGTCACCTTGAACAGAGAGGAAGGAAGGATCGATGTCCAAAAACGTCGGGAATCCAGCTTTGCGGCACACGATAAAAACGGATATGAAGCGGCATTGGGGCGTTTATTTAATGGCGCTTCCCGTTCTTGCTTATTATATTATTTTCCATTACGGTCCCATGTACGGCTTGCAGATTGCGTTTAAGGACTTTCAGCCGTCCGATGGCATATGGGGAAGTACATGGGTGGGTTTCAAGCATTTTGAAAGCTTTTTTAACGGTATCTATTTCTGGCGCTTAATTACGAATACGGTCCTGCTCAATCTTTACGAGCTGCTGTTTGGCTTTCCGGCTGCGATTATTCTGGCGCTTCTGCTGAATGAGATCCGGAAGAGCTCATTCAAACGCATTGTGCAGTCCATCTCGTATTTGCCTCATTTCATCTCCATTGTCGTAGTGGCGGGGATGATGGTCGATTTTCTTAGCCGCACCGGTCTAGTGAACCAGCTTCTTGGCTCCTTCGGCATCCAGCCAATCGATTTTCTGATGGAGGAGGGCTGGTTCCGGTTCTTGTACGTCTCCTCGGGAGTCTGGCAAGGCGTGGGCTGGGGATCGATTATTTACCTGGCTGCGATATCAGGGATTGATCCAACGTTGTATGAAGCTGCGCGAATAGACGGAGCGGGGCGGTGGAGACAAACGCTAAACGTGACGCTGCCCGGGATTATGCCGACGATTATCATTTTGCTGATCCTGCAAATGGGCAATATGATGTCCGTTGGCAGCGAAAAAGTACTCTTGCTCTACAACCCGCTTACCTATTCAACGGCAGATGTTATTTCAACCTACGTGTACCGTAAAGGGGTATTGGAGGCCAGTTACAGCTTTACCGCCGCAGTTGGTTTATTTAACTCGATAATCAGCTTTATCCTGATTGTGGCAGCCAATAAAATCAGCAAGCGGTTCAGCGAGACCAAATTGTGGTGATAGAGGAGACTTGCTATGAAAAGAACGATGGGAGAGAGGGTATTCGGCGGGATAAACGTCATTCTAATGATTGGCCTATGCGTGGTGACGCTCTATCCGTTCCTGTATGTACTATTCGCGTCGTTTAGCGATGCAACGGCTTTCCTGCAGAACCGCGGGCTGCTGCTGGCGCCAGCCGGATTTGATCTAAGCGCTTATAAGGCGGTATTCCGAAACCCGATGATCATGAAAGGGTATGAGAACACACTGCTCTATGTGCTGCTCGGAACAGCCATTAACCTCGTCATGACCGCTATCGGCGCTTACGTGCTTTCCCGGCCGAATTTGTATTTCCGGCATTTACTGATGTTCCTCATTGTGCTCACGATGGTCTTTCACGGCGGATTGATTCCAAGCTATCTGCTCGTTAACAAGCTTGGCATGATGAATACGATGTGGGCGCTGCTTATTCCAGTCGCTATCAATACGTATAACCTGATTATTATGCGTACCTCGTTCCAGACCATTCCGGCGAGCCTGGAGGAATCGGCAAGGATGGATGGAGCGGGGGAATGGACGATTTTATTCCGGATCGTGCTTCCGCTGTCGATGCCCGTTATTGCCGTCATGATTCTATGGTATGCGGTAGGCCATTGGAACTCGTATTTCAGCGCGCTCGTCTATTTGCGCGACACGGAGAAGTATCCGCTTCAGCTCGTGCTCCGCGACATTCTGATCGCCAACAGCACGGATTCGATGATGACCGGTGCGGCCAGCGATGATAAATACGCCATTGGCGAAACGATCAAATACTCGACGATTATCGTGTCGACTTTGCCGATTATTTGCTTGTATCCGTTCCTGCAGAAGTATTTCGTTAAAGGCGTTATGATCGGGGCGATCAAAGGGTAGGAGGATGGCCATGACAACGGTGACGTACGACAATGCGCCAAGCAGCTGGAACGAAGCCTTGCCGCTAGGCAATGGGCATTTCGGCGGAATGGTCTATTACGAAGATGAGACGATGACCATGGCGCTTAACCACTACGAGGTGTACTATCGCAAGCTGCACCGTTACAGTACAGCCTTTCGGCAAGGAGAGGGACAGCACTTCGGTTTCCAGTATGGCCGAACCTATGACGAGCTTCGGAAGCATGCCCAGGCGATGTACCGCAGCCCTGCAGAAGAACCGTTATTTCTATACGGAGATGCCCTGAGCGACAGCAGCATGTATCGGCAATACGGCAAGCCGCCCGGGGGGAGCTCCCATTATCCGACCGGAGAGATAAAGCTCTATCCGTCTGCGGAGCTGAAGGATCCGGATCATTACGAGCTGCAGCTTGAAGTAATCAAGGCGGAAGTCCGGCTGCGGATCGAGAAAGAGGGCAAGAAGCTCGAGGTTACAACGATGGCAGCCGAAGACGGGGATTTCATTGTCATGGATATTAAACAAACGGAAGGCACTCTGCTAAGCGAAATCGAGCTTGCGCTGCCGTTAAGAAGATATGCCTATAGTCATGCTTCCTACCATTGGCATGATGATACAACCATTTATTATACAGGCTCCTTCTACCCGGACGGGGAAGACAAGGAACGCCATCGTCCCTTTTCCTTTGTTGCCATAACAAAGCTGCTTGGCGCGAAAGGAACAGCCGTGAATAGCGACGGAGCTATTCGAATTCGGTTAGATGAAGCCGAAAATAGCCTAACTTTGCTTACGTCGGTCGTTACGGAAGTGCAGGCGGAGGACCCGGTGCAGACTGCATTCGAGCGTCTGCGTCAATATATTCCCGGACTAACCGCGGCGAGAGAACGCCATCAATCCTATTGGCAGGGCTTCTGGAGGCGTTCGTCCGTTACGCTTCCGGATAAGCTGCTCGAGGATTTATACCGGATTAACCTTTATGCTCTGTCCTGCAGCAGCGGACGCGGAGGTACCATGCCTGAACAGGCTTGTGGACTAAACGGTCTATGGGATATCAAGCAGCCGACCAAGTGGGGCAGCATGTGGTACTGGGATGTGAATATTCAAGCCGCCTTTTGGCCGCTGTATGCGTCCAATCACCTGGAGCTGGCCAGCTTGTTTAATGAAGGCTTACTCTCCTATGCCGGCACCGCCGAACGAATGGCGAAACAGTTCTACGGATTGGACGGAATTGCCGGGGATTACCCGCATGCCTTGTATTACAGCATTTGGCCGTGGTGCGCGCAGTTTTTATGGGATTATTACAGGTACGGCATGGACGAGACGTTTTTGCGCGAGAAGGCTTATCCGCTAATTCGAAAGCTCGCTCAATTTTTTGAAGAGTTATTGCAATTTGATGCCGACAGCGGTTTGTATTACGTCTTCCCGGATATTTCGCCGGAGCAAGGACCGCTTACGCGTAACTCGACTTGTACGCTGGCATCCGTCAACTATTTATTCCGCATGGCGATAGAAGCCAGCAGATTGCTCGGCGAGCCGGAGGAAGAGCGGAGTAAATGGGAGGACATTGCGGGGAAGCTGGCTCCTTATCCTGAAGCGGATTCTACGCGTTACGGGAAAATATGGCTCGATTCCGAATGGGCGCCGCCGGATCTTCCTCTGCGGCATCCGTCATTATTAATGCCCATTTATCCGATTGGCGAGATCGATAGGAATGCGGAGTTGCCACTGCGACAGCAGGCAGAAAATACGCTTCGTTACGCGGCGGAAAATACGGAATTCGGCATGTTCCAATTCGGCTGGCTGTCCTGCGCGGCTTCGCGGTTAGGCAGGGGAGACGATGCGCTGCGGCTGCTGTATGAGCAGGGCATCGACCTGTCGCTTCGTTGCAACGGTTTGTTCGCGGAGGAGACGGAAAGATGGATGAATTACTGTAACATAACCAATGAACCCTTGTACCATCCGTTTATGATGGAAGCTTCCGGTGAGCTTGTCGCTGCCGTTAACGAGATGCTGCTGCAAAGCTATGACGGCGTAATCGAGGTGTTTCCTGCCGTTCCGGAAGGAACCTTGGAGCGGAAACGGACAAATGGCATGTATAACCATCAGTTAGAGGAGCGGGCTTATGGCAAGTGGGAAGCATGCGATTTCAGGGGATTGCTTGCGGTTGGCGGCTTTGAAGTCAGCGCCAGACGTCAGGCAGGACTTACGGAATGGGTACATATACGAAGCCTTGCCGGCGGAAGAGTTGTGTTGAGGAATCCGTTTGACGATGGGGAGAACGTCAAGGTTGTGAATTTGTCCGGATGTGCCTTGACGCTGGAGGAAGATGCGCGTGATCAAGGCTGTCTGGTTTTTGATACGGTTCAAGGCAGTGATTACCTCGTCTATGTTCATCTTGCGGAAGGTACTATATTGTCGGATTGGCCGCCGGTTCATGCAAGGGGGATAAGGGATAACAATGCCATCAGCAGCCCGCATGTTCATGAAGCGCACACAAGTCGGCGCGTATTTCTGGGGAAGAACCGGGACACGGAGCATTACCGGCTGCTCGATCATTTTACCTTCGATTATTACGCGGGAAACAACAGAGTGTCGAGGCTTGCGGCATACCGGCTTGACTTTGGCGTTAAGGAAGAACTGCAGGGCAAAAATTATGCGGAAGCTCTTCCCCGTCAGATTCACATTGCAGGTGTGCTTGGTCAGGCATTCCGAAAAGTAACCCCGGATCTGATCTTTACGCCATATAGCGGGATTGGCTGGGAGCGGACGGAACAATTAACAGCTATCGACCGCGGATCGCCCGACTTGCTTCGGCGAGACTTTATTGGTGGAGCAGGCGATGCGGTTTTTAGGATCGAGCTTCCCAAAGGCCGATATGACCTCCTAATCGTTTCGGGAGACGAAGCAGCACCCTCCTGCACAGAGCTTATAATCCTTGGACAGCTTCACTGGAGACCAGAGAAGTCTCTTAAAGCGGGGGAATACGTAACGGATATCATCCCGGTTACGCAAAAAAAGGATGGCTTCCTACAGCTGCATTTCCGTTCATGCGAAGGTCTGCCTTGGCGGATAAATTTGCTGGTGATTAATCGAAATTACTCGTATTTGTGAAGTTGCGAGTGAAGGAATTGCTGGATGCAACGGCGAAGAAGTTTGACGCGGAAGTTCTTTCCAATGTTACAGTGAATTTAAGAAAGAAGCATGGCAAACAAACAGGATGTTGAAGAAATCGGAGGAATGGAAATGGTGCAGATCCGAAGATTGACAGGCGCTGAAATGCAAGAAGCTGTCCGCTTGTCGGATGCGACATTCCGGGACGGCAATCAGACGTCCATGGGCCAATTGTTCCCGTTTCTCTTCTCCGATGCGGCGTTGCACTTATCCTACGGCGCATTTGAAGAAGACGGCAAATTGGTATCGTTTATGGGCGTTGTCCTGTGGACGATCCGGATTGGCGAGGCAGCGCTGCGCGTAGCCTCGCTTGGTTCGGTCTGTACGGAACCGTCGGCAAGAGGCAAAGGGTACGCGAGTCAGCTATTGGAGCAAGTTCAGCAATTCACGCGGGATGCAGGGGCTTCCTTGCTGCTCGTATCCGGTGACCGCTCTTTATACACGCGGGCGGGCTGTAAGCTGTTCGGGAGAATTAGCAAATATCGCATGAATGCGCTGCAAGCAGAATCCTTGCTCGGTGGATCGGAAGAAAAAGGCGAGATCCGGGAGATGCGGCCGGAAGATTTGTTTGCCGTGCAGGAGGCTGCTGAAACTCGGCAGATACGTTATCAGCTGGGCATTAATGAATTCGGCACGCTGCTCAAGGCGGAAGCCATTGCAAGCGTGATGCGGATGAGTCAACGGGTATTTGTGCAGGAGTTGGATGGGAAGGTTGTCGGTTTTGCGGTGATTGGCGTTACGTCGGATACGCAATTAAACGGGTCGGTTCTCGATTATGCCGGAGATTCGGCGCAGGTTGTCAGATTATTCGCCGAAGCCGTAAACCGAATTGGCCTGCAATCCTTGGAGATTCCTATTCCGTGGCATGAAAAAGCCATTCATGAACGGTTGTCGGCGATTCCTTCCGCGGAGGAAGGTCAACCGGGTACCGTCCAAATTCTGAGCGGCGAGGCATTAATGGACCAGTTATCGCCATGGCTGGAGAAACAAGAAACCGCGAATGGCCTTCATTTGAACCGGAAGGACATCGGCAGCTGGCAATTGTCCGACTCTACAGGCCGGCCTTCCGCCTCGTTAAGCGATGAAGAACTGATTCGATTGCTATTCGATCGTGTCGGAACGGATGCTATACAGCTGCCTGCTGAAGCCGATGCCTACCGGGAATTATTCCCGGTTCCGTTTCCGTATACGGCGGGCTTGTGCTTTGTGTAAAGCTTTATAATAGCAACCTGTTTCGTTTATATGAATAAAGCTGCCGGCTGCGGCAGCTTTATTTTTTTACTCGTTTCGCCAATGACGGAGATAACCGTTTCACCTTATATAGATTAGAAAAGATGCGTTTTATATATAAAACAGGTATTATTAATTATAAACGTTTATTAAATCAATCAAATTTTGCGGGGGAAATCTTTGGAAACACTCAGAACCTTTTTCACTCATCCGATTATCAAAAGAATTGTGTTTGTTTTACTAGTCGTAGTTCTGCTCTACAGTCTCCGCGATATGCTGAATTTGTTGCTGCTGCTGTTTATGGTCACGTTTGTGATGATGCGGCTGCAGAGCTTTATAACCAAGCAAATTCGCAGGGTAATCCCGGTGTCGCCCGTTGTAGTAACCTCTGTCTTATATGTCGCGCTTGTGTTTGGCCTCGTTTACGGTCTGGTCAATTACGTGCCGAAGCTGATTAACGAGATTGTGGATATCGTCAACAACGTGCAAAAGTTTCTAGGTTCAGCGCAAAACGATCAAATCGCTCAGGTCGTCGCGGATACGCTCGACAAAATCGAATACAAAACGTTTCTGAACAGTGCGCTTGCTTATGCCAAGATGATTGGCGGCTGGCTCGAGATTATTTTGCTCGTTATCCTGCTTAGCTATTTCTTCCTGCTGGAGAGGCGTAAGATCGTTAATTTTACCGAAAAATTCAGCAAAAGCTCGATTGGCTGGCTGTATCTTGAATTCCGTTATTTTGGCGGCAAGTTTATTGCTTCCTTCGGTAAGGTGCTTGAAGTCCAGCTGATGATTGCCGTATTTAATACCGCCCTTACGATTGCCGGTCTATGGATCATGGGCTTCCCGTACCTGTTCGCGCTGACCATTATGGTATTTTTGCTAAGCCTCATTCCGGTTGCGGGTGTCGTTGTTTCCTTTGTCCCGATCGGGATTATCGGCTACCAGATTGGCGGAGTTAAAACCGTCATTTGGGTTATCGTTCTGGTACTGCTCATTCATGCTCTTGAAACGTACTTCTTGAACCCAAGGTTATATTCGCACAAAACAAACCTGCCGATGTTTTACACGTTCTTTATTCTTATTTTGTCCGAGCATTACATGGGCATCTGGGGGCTGTTGATTGGTATTCCAATCTTTATGTTTATGCTGGACGTGTTAAAGGTGGAGCAGGCTGATTCGTTGGAAGAGCAGACAAAGCCGGTGAAAAGCGGACGATCATCGGATCTATAATCTCATTATGAGACAGTTGGTCATGATGACCAGCTGTCTTTTTTTCTTTTAAAGCTGTTCAACGTAACATTCCAATCGCTGGAAGCGTATATATTTTAGCTAATAGTCTAAGAAATTTTTTCGTGTAAGGAGCGTTGATTAATTGAGACCAAACAGGCAGAATATATATTGGTTTTTAGCCGGAGTATGCAGCAGCGCAGTTGTATTTATCGTAGTAGGAAGGATTCACTTATCCCATTTAGCTGCTGTCCTGCTTACTGCCGTAATCGTTACTTTAGGCGGTGGCAGTATTAAGAGGGCTTTTAGGGTTACGGACGAAAGGAGCTTCCACCCGCTGTTTTTCAGCGCAGGGATGCTTTTATTGTTTATTGGTTTTAGCATCATAGGCGTTATAAATTAATAAGGCAAGAACGATTAGGAGTATGAACGGAAATGGAAGATATAAATAACATGGATGCTTTACAATCAACGAGAGGTAACAAATCTATTCGGAAGATAGCTCTGGTTATTGCGGTTTGTGTGCTTGGCTTTATCCTTTTTATGGGGAATACACTAATCAATCAAAGCGGGTCTCAAGGTAAAGAGATTCATCCGCCAGAGGTTGAGTTTCCGCTCGCTGCGTACACGATGTTAATGAGCAATGTGCCGGGTTTCCCGTTAACCATTGCAAATAAGGAAGCAACGCGCATTATCGTTCGCTCCTCAGACGGGGATTTGCTATTATGGAAATCTTCAGACGGAAAAGTGAATTCCCAAGGGAAAAAGGCCGAAGTTAAGCCTGGTGAAACGATATACTGGTCACCTTTAACGGAAGAGAATAAATTGCAATATAAAACGATAATCAAGCTTACGGCATACAACGGTCATACGAAGCTGGGAAGTACCGGTATCGAAATATCTTCCGAGAACAAGTTTATCTTTAGAGGAAAGCTAATAACGGAGTGAACGTTTTTATAGTTGGTGGATGGATGGAGGAGATTTTTTAGAGAGCCGGCCGTGCATGTTGCACAGTCGGTTTTTTGTTGTGGAAGAATAGTTGAAACAGTTACCGTATGGTAAACGTAAAACTATTATTCGATAACCTAATCAGATCGAAGCCCACTATTATTTATTCCTCCGAATTGTAAGCAGTCTTATGTAATGCCAAATCAAGAAGGAGAAGATCGTTGTGAGTGAAGACTGGAACCAAGTTGAGGAAGCATTAAAGAGCATTGAAGTCGTAGGACATGAGAATAACAAGCCGGTTTCCGTCATCGGCTTCTCGGAAGATTTGCGTTGCATCGGCATAGGAACGGATGCCGCGGTCTTTTATCATTCTGACACCCCTAATTACGCATATAAAGTATATACCGCTCAGTCATTAGAGAAAAAAAACGTGGAAGCAGGCATCTATGAACGCTTGCAAGGCTCCCCCTATTTTCCCCATTGTTATGGTGCCGGCTCCAACTATCTGGTCTTAAGTTTTGAACAAGGAGTTACTCTCTATGATTGTCTTTTACAGGGGATCCCTGTTTCAGAGCAGGTGATACAGGACGTCGAAAATGCCCGGGAGTTTATTCGCAGCCAAGGGATGAACCCCAGAGATATTCATCTTAAAAATGTACTTTTGCAGGGCGGAAGAGGAAAAGTTCTCGATGTATCGGAATATAGCAAAGACGGAAACGATAACCGGTGGGAACACTTAGTATGGTCATACAAACATTTTTATCCTATGATTAGCGGAGTGCAGATCCCTTTATGGATATTGGAAACGATAACGAATTGGTATAACCGGATTGATACGGCAAGTTTCGGGATAGAAGATTTCTCTAAACGGGTGAGTCAACTTTTTTTGGGAAAACGCAAATAGGGCAGTTGTAAAAGGGCAGATGGTCTTAAGCGGACCATCTGCCCTTTATTTCTTAATAGAGTGCTGTTTACTTAATCGTTTTATTCACAAGATTAATATGGTTTAAGCCCGTTCCGCTTGTGCCGTCAAAGATGAATTCGAGCTGGTATTTACCGCGAACATAGGTTATTTTCTTTTGCACGGTTTTGCCCGACTTAATCAGGACGGACTCATTTGGAGTGCCCCAGTGTTGTACCAGCATTTTAACGGAGATTCCTCCGAGGTTAGTCTGCCGTTCCACATTTGTTCCGAAGTAACGCATTTCTTTGATTTTGCCCAGCTTATAGCTGATCGCATATCCAGGATGGCCCATTTCGGCATGATATACATCAAAGTCGTCGGAATCCTTAGCAGGAGATTCAGCTTCACCAATAGCTTTGATAACCGACTGGTGCGTAGTCGAACCAATCGTAAAACCGTGGAAATTAGGGAATTGACCATTAAGTGCCGGCTTATAGAAACTCATCAGCGTCTCATAAGCTTTTGCGTGATCGTCGACAGCAGCGGTACTTTGAGCAGCGGCAGCATGCGATGGGACAGCTCCTGTGGCAGACAATGCTAACGTTCCAGCGAGCACTGAAGCCACTGCGATATTTTTCATGGATTTATAAAATTTCATTTGATTTACCTCCTCGGGATGTCGGGATAAGTTCCCCGTTCAAGTTGCATTAGCTTTGACGCATGTACATTCAAAATTGTTGCAAGCAAGATTCGATGTAAATAATTACCTCGAAATGGGGAGGAGATTTCATTATGTGGTACAATTCTTTTAACCTTATGGCGACCTATTCTATTTATAGAAAAACAGGAGGACAGCTAAATGGTTCAACTTATCCCTGTTAAAATTCAATCTATTAGTACGAAAGCTGAGGTGATATAGTGTGATTCGTTTTCTTGTTTTTGTGATATGGATTATGGTTCTGATTATCGAAATGATTAGTTTTTCAAGCACAATACATAGTGTCCATGAATTCGAAGAAACGTTATTCCATATCGTCCTTATAGTCGTGACGTTAGTAGTTGGAACTGTAGGAGCATTAATAGCTCGGAAGAATTAAAGATCACATGAGAGGATGAACGATTATAGCTGGGGCGAAGAGTTTTCTTAAGTTGTTTGCCAAAAATCTGAAGGAAGTCAAGGGTCCAGGCGAATATAGCGCTAATGGGATCACAGTCCTTTGCGTACATTGCCATTATAATAAATTCGAAAAAAGTTACGCGCAATTAAACACGGCTTTTATGAGTTTCCTTAATCTCGATTTTGCTAACCGTTCAGCAAATATATTAATTTGTGATCGTTGCGGTTATATTCATTGGTTTAATAAAGAAGTTAAAAGAGTGTATTGAAAAGGCAAGAAATATCGTCGATTAGAAGGCTGAGGAAGAAATAACTAGTCCAATCTACTAAATTTTGCTATGATGCCAATAGGAAAATTTTTACCTAACAAGGAGTCATAGACAAATGAGAAACAATATTTCTACATGCTTGATGGGAATCGGAATACTGCTGCTTGTCATTGGGTTTATTGAAGGCTTAGTTTTCGGTGATGCTCCTGATGGCTTTCATATGACCATTGCTCTATATTGGTGGTTGTCGGGTGTTACGGCAGGCTTTATCTTTATAGGCTTATCGGAAATCGTTAATCTGCTGCAAAAGCTAGTGAATAAATTTGATGCAAATCAACCGGTTCAATCCGGAATCTTATCGCTGTTCCAGCCAACTTCCTCCAGCAGCATACAGGAGAAGATCGCTGAAGCATCCGACACCAAAATTAAGGATCTGACGATTCTAATAGACGATGTGCGTTTTAAAGGATTCTTTGTTTTTACGGATACCGAAGTTAGAGTCATGAAAAAATCGTTGTTCCAGGCGGAGTCTGAAGCCGTGCTCATTAAGGAGATCAGCAAGAATAATCTTTCGGCCGATTTCGAGAGGGATGAAGATTATGTTATCTTTTCATTTACGGAGAGCGGCGGAATACATAAATTAGCTTTTAAAACCTATAACATTTATGACTATGAACGAATAATCAATTTGCTCAAGCACAGAGAAAGCCGATAACTTATCGGCTTTTTTTGTTCCGCTTTTTCATTGCTGAACCGATTTACGGTAGCGAAGCGGAGAGATGCCTTCCCTGCGCTTGAAGCAGGCCGTGAAATAAGGGGCATACCGGAAGCCAACCTCTTCGGCAATTCGTTCAATCGACCACTCGGAGGAAACGAGCAGCTTCTTCGCCCGGTCCAGCCGGAATTCAAGCAAGTAGTGGCTAGGCGTCATGCCGTATCGCTTCTTCATGCAGCGGACGATGTAATTAGGATGAAAGTGCAGTTCTTCGGCAAGCAGCTCGTTTGTAATGTCTTTTTGGAAATTCTGCTGCAGATAAAAGGCGGCTTTTTCCGCGAGACGCGTAGCCGGCGTAATGGTTTTGTTTAAGCTTTCGCTCTCGAGCAGCGAGAGCAGCCGGGCCAGCAAGCTTTGTTCCTCCCAGAAGGAATCCCCGACGCTCAGATTCAGCAGCTGACTCATCAGCTTGAAGGCGTTCCCGGGATCATTCAGGGCAATATGCTTCGGAATCCAAATGAGGTGGGGATTCAAGAAAGATTGCGCCGAGGCTCCTTCCTTGGCATGCGATTGCCAGATCAGATGCTCGAAATGCACCCAGTAAAAAACGGTATGCTGCTCGCATGGCTTCACCGAATAGTGTTCCCCGTCAGGCAGCAAAAGCAAGGTATCCCCTTTGCCTAGCGACCATTCCTGACCGTTCTCCCCGATAAACAACTCCCCTTCAGCCACAACAATCAAGTCGAATAGGCCGAAGTTTCTTCGATTGGGATGCCGGTCTCCGGCACGGAACTCGGAGCGGCCGGACTCCCAGTAATAAGGGAGGGGCGGGGTTTGCAGTTCTACGAAGCTCAAATGCGATTCACCTCCTTACTGTGTCATTTTGTATAAGAAAAAGTTCAATCCATTCCTATTGATGCAGACGAATAAAGCATATACTCGAACTTACATGGAGTCAATTTTTATCGTTTTTAACGACTAGGCAGTCATCTGAAGGAGGATTATGATGAAGGATACGCAGATCAGCATCAAGGATGATTTTTGGAATGAATATACAGAGCTAGTACGAACAACGGTCATCCCTTATCAATGGGAGGCTCTGAACGACCGCATCCAGGACGCGGAGCCCAGCTACTCGATCCGCAATTTCCGGATTGCGGCGGGCCTAGAGAAGGGCGAGTTCGGCGGATGGATTTTTCAGGACAGCGATCTCTACAAATGGCTGGAGGCCGTTGCTTATTCGCTAGAACGTCAACCCGATCCGGAGCTGGAAAAGATTGCGGATGAAGCGATCGAGCTGATTGGACAAGCCCAGCATGAGAACGGATATCTAAATACGTATTTTACGATTCAAGAGCCCGGCAAAGAGTGGTCCAACCTGTATGAAGCGCATGAGCTGTACTGCGCGGGTCATTTGTTCGAAGCGGCTGTTGCTTATTATCGGGCAACGGGCAAGCGCAAGCTGCTCGACATTTCCTGCCGCTTTGCCGACCTTATCTCAAGCTTGTTTGGTAAGGAACCGGGACAAATGCAGGCTTATTGCGGCCATCCGGAGGTTGAACTGGCCTTAGTGAAGCTGTATCAGGCTACGGGAGAAGAACGGTATCTGAACCTGAGCTTGTACTTTATCGACGAACGCGGCAGCAAGCCGAATTATTTCCTGGAGGAATGGGAACGACGCGGCCGGACAACGATCTGGGCGCAAGGGGAGCCTAATCTCGAGGTGTACCAAAGCCATATTCCGGTTCGGGAGCAGCCGGTTGCCGTCGGACATGCCGTTCGGGCGGTATACCTGTATACAGCCATGGCGGATCTTGCCCGCTTAACCGGTGACGTCAAGCTCCGCGAAGCATGCGAGCGGCTGTGGGCGAATACGACCGGCAAGCAAATGTACATCACCGGGGGGATTGGCGCGACGCATCTAGGAGAAGCTTTTACCTTCGACCACGATCTTCCGAACGATATTGTCTACGCGGAGACATGCGCGTCGATCGGCCTTATCTTCTGGGCACGGCGGATGCTTCAGCTGGAGGCCAAGAGCGAGTACGCGGACGTGATGGAGCGGGCCTTGTACAATAACGTGCTCGGAAGCATGGCGAAGGATGGCAAGCATTTCTTCTATGTGAATCCGCTTGAGGTATGGCCGGAAGCAAGCGCCAAGAGCCCGGATAAATTCCATGTGAAGCCGGTTAGGCAAAAATGGTTCGGGTGCTCCTGCTGCCCGCCTAACGTAGCCCGTCTGCTAGGTTCGCTCGACGAGTACATTTACGATATGTCAGAAGACGGCTCAACCGTGCGTGTCCATCTGTTTATCGGAAGCGAAGTAGCATTCGAGACGGGAGGCCGGAAAATCGTAATGAACCAGAAATCGGAGCTCCCTTGGAACGGCCAGGTTGAATTTAAGATATCGCTGCAAGAAGATAAAGACGATGTTCCGTTTATGCTTGCGCTTCGTATTCCGAACTGGTTCTCTTCGAAAGAGCCGGTATTGAAAATAAACGGAGAATCAGTCCGTTACCATGTGGATAAAGGTTACGCCACCGTATACCGCGTATGGCAGGACGGTGATCAGGTGGAATGGCTGCTGCCAATCGAGACGTTGCTGATTGCCGCGAATCCGTTAATCCGCGCGGATGCCGGTAAAGCCGCCATTCAACGCGGGCCGCTTGTCTACTGCGTAGAGGAAGCGGACAACGGCAAGCCGCTGGCATCTCTATCGCTTGCGGAAGTGCCGGAACTATCGGCAAGCAAAGCTTCGGAACTGCTTGGAGGCTGCGTCGTAGTGGAAGGCAACGGAGTTGTTATTGACAATTCCGGCTGGGTGGAAGGTCAGCCTTATCAGCCGCTAACCAAGCATAGGGAATCCGTCCGTTTCAAAGCGATTCCTTACTATCTGTGGGGCAACCGTGAGCCTGGCGAAATGAACGTATGGCTCCGTTATTAAAAAGTTTTTCGTTACCTTGCATAATGTGGTGGTAGCTGGAGAAATTAATTTCAGCACCAAAAATTACATCACAAACCAACACATTAGGAGGGCTTTTCAATGTCTAGAAGCAACAGCAATACTTTAGTGGTACCACAAGCAGCGCAAGCTTTGGATCAAATCAAATTCGAAGTGGCTTCAGAGCTCGGTATTTCCTTATCGCGTGATGGTTACAACGGTGATATTACTACTTATAATGCCGGAAAAATCGGTGGATCGATTACTCGCCGTTTGGTTGAAATCGCTGAGCAAAGCCTCGGCGGTGCATCCACTAACTTCCGTCGTTAGTAAATACGAAGCCAAAAAGGCTGCCTACTTGATAGGCAGCCTTTTTGCTGTTCTTATTTATTGGCTTGCAGAGCCCGTTTGCGGGTCATCTGCCGAACGGATGCAAAGCAGATAAACGTCACCAGCAAGGCCGATACGATAAAGAAGACGGATCCCAATATGGAGTTCGAGACCGCATGCGCAAACTCCGATACGGAAGGGTGTTCCGCGCGGATCGAGGTATTAAACACCGTAATGAGAACCGCAAGGCCCAAGGAAGCACCGCTTTGATGGGCGACATTGACCAGACCCGAAGCCGCGCCGCTGTCTTGCGGCTGCACACCGGTCAGTCCCATTGCCGTAAGCGGCTGAAAAACCATTCCGGCACCGATGCCCATGATAGCGAGAAGAATAAATAGATCCGGAAAGAACGGCGTCTGAGCGGAGACCATCCGGCTTAACAGAAGCGTACCGATAATCGCAATGATTAACCCGGCAGACAGTACTTTGATATTGCCATATCGCCGAACCAGTCCCGGGATAATGTACATCATTCCGAACTGAGCAACGGTAAACGGCAGGAAGGCCAGACCTGCTTCAAAGGAGCTGAATCCCAGGGCATTTTGCAAATATTGCGGGATAAAGAAAAAGAGGGAGAAGTTCCCGCCAACCATCAGAAATCTTCCCAAGTATGCCCCGGAACGCTGGCGGTTCGCAAATAACCGCAGCGGGATAATCGGCTCAGCCGCCCGGGTTTCAATAAGAACAAATACCGCAAGCAGGACAGCTCCGGCCGCAAGCGGAATCCAAGTTGCGGGGTTACTCCAGCCGTAATCCGCCGCTTGAACCAAACCGTAGACCAACGAGGTCATGCCGATAACGGAAGTAAGGGCGCCGCCTATATCAAAGCGGCCGGATCTGATGCTTGTTGGCTGAATAAACTTGTAAACCAGGTACAGCAAAACAATTCCGATGGGTACATTAATAAACATACCAAAGCGCCAGGAGACAAAATCGGTGAAGAATC
Source organism: Paenibacillus glycanilyticus (assembly GCF_051200795.1). Classification (NCBI taxonomy): domain Bacteria; kingdom Bacillati; phylum Bacillota; class Bacilli; order Caryophanales; family Paenibacillaceae; genus Paenibacillus; species Paenibacillus glycanilyticus. The sequence goes on along the minus strand of NZ_CP195155.1, from coordinate 3,931,086 downwards.
CGCCAAGAATGAGGCCGATGCTTCCCCCTGCGGCAGATACGGCGCTGTACATGGAAATCGCCCGGGAGCGTTCCTTCGCTTCCACAAAGGTAGCCGACAGCAAGGCAAGCGCGGCAGGCGTGGCTAGTGCGGCGGCAAAGCCTTGCAGAGCCCGCGAGATAAGCAGAAATTCAGCCGTTGGCGCTATGCCTGCAAAGAATGAGGTCAAGGAGAACAACCCGATTCCGATGCCTAGCATTCGTCTTCGCCCCAGGAGATCTCCTGCCCGGGCACCAAGCAGCAAGAAACCGCCGAAGGCGAGAATGTAGCTGTTATGAACCCAAGTCAAGCTGGTTGTCGACATGTGAAGCGTCCTTCCGATTTGCGGAATGGCCGTTACCATGACGGACGCGTCAAGCACAACGATTAGCTGGCACGCGATAATAATCGTGAGAATAATCCATTTGGATTGATGCATGTTCACGTTCCTTTCTTGTTCCCGTGTTAGTGTTCCTGAAAGCTATTATGAATGGAATCGGCGATTCGAAGTAGATCGTTCCTGCTTAAAAGTTGCCTAAAGCTGCAATTCGATCGTTCTTTTGCTTTCCAATCGTCAAGAATGCTTATATAATCAGGATCAAGGCGGGAGGGATAGCGGATATGCCGGAGCAAACCATGGATTCCCGGTCAGCGGGAGGGAAAAGCATTTCGATTTATAAGAAAACGCTGGATCAGCTTATTGGAATGACGGAGAGGATGACGCTCGAAGAAGGGCGGAATACAACGATCGTACCTTTCCTGTCCATCGTCAAACGCAGTCATGATACGGTGAGGTGTCCAGGCGTGCTGACACCTTCTTTTTGTCTGATTCTCCAAGGGGAGAAGAAGCTGTATCTCGGCCAGGATATCTTTCATTACAGCGCGGGGGATTACGTTGCGTCGCTGCTGGATATCCCTGCATTTGGCCAGGTTGTCGGAGCAACCGAAGAGCAGCCTTATATCGGACTGCGCATTGATTTCACGACGCAGGAGATTGCTTCCGTCGTCGTGGAGGCTGAGATCCTTGCGGAGCCAAAAGAAAAAGATTTAACTTCCGCGGCCTTTATCGGCAAATCGGATGCCAATCTGCTGGACATCTTTTACCGGCTGCTGAAGTTAATCGACAAGCCGAAGGAAGTCCGGTTTCTGTCCGAGCTGTTGAAGAAGGAAATGATATTCAACCTGCTGTCGGGCGATTTTGGACATTTGTTTATGCAGAAGGTACTGTTCGACCAACGGGCGGATGGGGTAGCGAAGGCGATTCACTGGATCCAGGAGAACTACACCCACTCCTTTACGGTGGAGGAGCTGGCGAAATCATGCAATATGAGCACGTCCGGGCTTCATCATAAATTTAAAGCCATCACTACAATGGGGCCTTTGCAATATCAGAAGCAGCTGCGCCTGCAGGAAGCGAGGCGCCTGATGCTTAGCGGTCCGGTAGGGGCAACTACAGCCGCGCTGACGGTAGGCTACGAAAGCCCGTCACAGTTCAACCGGGAATACCGAAGACTGTTCGGCCAGCCTCCCCTTCAGGATATCAAGACTCTTCGCAAAGCATCGGGCGGGGCGGAATTCGAGGATCCTATTTAGGAAAAATAACCGACAGAAACGGAGCCGCGCGGCAAGCGGGCTCCGTTTTTCCGTTTTGGCCGCTCGTATATTATAATGCTGTCATGGTGTTTCAAACTGAAACGAAAAACGAGGTGTCATCATGAAAATAAAAGTGCTGGCTATAGCTCCGTATGTAGGTTTGCGGGATTTGCTGTTGGAAATGGTGCAGGAAGAAACAATGATTCGGATGGATGTGGAAGTAGCGGATTTGGAAGAAGCTCTCCCGCTTATTCAGCAAGCCGAGGAAAAGGGCTATGACATTATTATCAGCCGCGGCGGTACGGCAAACCTGATCCGCAAGCATTCCTCGCTGCCTGTCGTGGACATTCCGGTATCCGGCTACGATATTTTGCGGGTGCTGACGCTTATCCGCCGAACGAATTCCAAGGTAGCCATAATCGGCTTCCCGAATATATGCAAGGCGGTTGCGGAGGTGTCCAGCCTGCTGGATTTTGAAATTCCGATTATCCAGATCAGCGACCAGACCGAAGTGCGCGGCGCTCTGCGGCAGGCATTTGGCGACAAGGTTCAGATCGTGCTGGGGGATGCCGTTACGGTCCGGGCCGCGCAGGAGATGGGCTATCACGGCATTCTTATTACCTCCGGCAAAGAATCGGTCGGCGATATGTTCCGGGAGGTTAGGCGCGTATACGATGTGTACCGGCAAGGCCGGGAGCAGACGATGTTCTACCGGGATATCCTGGACCAGGATACAAGAGCGATTATCGCGCTTGACGATCGTCATCGGATTCTGTTCATGAACCAGACGGCGGGAGAACTGCTCGCCAGCAGCGGCAGCGGGGATGCGGACGCTTTGTCAGGAAGCAGCATCCAATACTCGTTACCCGCGCTTTATAAGCTGATAAGCGGAGTGGAGGAGGCGGACAGTATTGCCAAATGGACAAAGCAGTTTCTCTATTTGAACGAGCAGCAATATAAGGTCGGCGTAAGCGAGGGCCGCAAGGAAGGGAGCTTCCGTTATCTGGTTTCCCTGGACTCGATCGAGAATTGGCGCAACGAGCGGAGATTCGCCGCTTATATTCCGCCAAGGCTCACTACGTTTAATCAAATGGTAGGCTCCAGCGTAATGTTGAATAAAACGATTGCCAAGGCGCAAAAGTATGCACTAAGCGACCGAAATCTTTGGATTTCCGGGGAGAGGGGAACCGGCAAATCGCTGTTCGCCCAAGCGATCCATTCGGCGAGCAGGCGCCATGCGCAAGGCTTCTATATGATTCCGTGCGAAGGGATGACGGGGCAGGAAACCGATCTTCTGCTGAAAGGAACGGCGGAGGAGCTTGGCTTGCCCGAGACCGGTTTCGGCGGAACGATCTATCTGAACAATGTGGACAGGCTGGACCGCGAAGCGCAGGATCAATGGCTGCAGGCCATACGCCGGTACCCGCAAATCCGGTTTATTGCCTCTTCCTCAACAAGCCTAACCCGCCTGAAAGGGAAGGCGGACTACAATCATGAGCTAATCGCCGCTTTAGGCGAGCTTCAATTAGCAGTTCCTCCGTTAAAGGAACGGATGGAGGACATTGATGAGATCATCAGGGTCATGATTGCGAATTATAATTTTCAATCCGGCAAGCAGATCGTCGGTTTCCGCGAAGCCGCTCTCGATGAGCTGTTGCAATACGATTGGCCGGGAAATTTACGCGAGCTGGAGCGCGCCATTCACGAAATGCTTGTCCTGACCCAGGGCAATCATGTAGAGAAGAAGGATGCGGTGACTGTTATTGAACAATATAAAGAGTCCTTGATTGCCGATGCGGATACGGTGTCTACCACGATAGACCTGCGGGGAACGCTGGAGGAAATCGAGCGCCGGATCATTACTTACGTCCTTCAAGAGGAAGGAATGAATCAATCCAGAACCTGCAAGAGACTCGGAATGAACCGGACAACCTTTTGGAGAAAAATGAACAAAACGTTTAATAATGAAACGTAATTAAGGTTGTCCATCCCAATAGCTCGCTTTATAATTAGCAATGTAGCGCTTACAAATTGATCTTAATGTTTCAATATGAAACAAAAATGCATCTTAGGGGGACTACTTGTGAAGATTAAAGCGAGCATTGAAAAAATCCCAGGCGGTATGATGATCGTCCCATTATTGATTGGAGCTATCATAAATACGGCTTTTCCAACGATTTCGACTTACTTTGGTTCCTTTACCGGCGCATTGATGACCGGCTCGCTTCCCATGCTGGCTGTCTTTTACGTCTGTATGGGATCGACCATCGACTTTAAAGCAACGCCTTATATCGTGAAAAAAGGCGGTACCTTATTGATCACCAAAATCGGCATTGCGATGCTGGTTGGTTTTATCGCCGGTAAATTTCTTGGCAATGGCATGATTGATAACGGTTTCTTCGCCGGGCTTTCCGTTCTGGCTATCGTCGCGGCCATGAATGATACAAACGGCGGTCTGTACATGGCGCTGATGGGGCAGTTCGGACGCAAGGAAGATGTAGGCGCATATTCGATCATGAGCCTCGAGTCCGGCCCGTTCCTGACCATGATTACGCTTGGCGCAGCCGGCCTCGCCGCGTTCCCGTGGCAAACGCTTGTAGGCGCAATCCTTCCGCTGGTAGTCGGCATGATTCTCGGCAATTTGGATAAAGAGCTCCGCGAGTTCCTCTCTAAAGGGGTGCCTGTCCTCGTTCCGTTCTTTGCCTTTGCGCTTGGTGCCGGGCTGAATCTGGGCAATGTGTGGAAAGCAGGCGCGCTTGGCGTGCTGCTAGGCGTTGCGGTTGTTATCATTACAGGCTTGGCGCTGATGGGGACCGACCGGCTTACGGGCGGTAATGGCGTAGCCGGCTTGGCCGCAGCTACTACCGCGGGCAATGCCGCAGGCGTACCGGCGGCCGTTGCCGCCGCAAACTCGATTTATGTACCGCTCGTTCCTTCGGCAACCGCGCTTGTTGCTTCGAGCGTTATTGTGACGGCCATCCTTACGCCGATTGTGACCGCATGGTGGGCTAAGCGTCTGGAAGCTAGAAGCAAATAAAACGACGGAGGATGCAACGTGAAACAGATATCGATTATTGCAGATGATTTAACCGGCGCATCGGACTCCGGCGTTCAATTTGCACGGAATGGCCTAAAGACGCAGGTGCTGTTCGATTGGTCGTCCATTCCCGATGACCATTCGGAGCTGGATGTGATCGTCATCGACACGGACAGCCGCTCGATACCCGGAGAGCTTGCTTATGAGCGGGCGGCTAGCGCAGCCGCGGCGCTCAAAGAAAAAGGGTTTAGCTTTATTTACAAAAAAATGGACTCTACGCTTAGAGGGAATCTGGGGCAGGAAATAAGCGGGGTTATGGACAGCTATAGCTTCCAAGCCGCATTTATTGCGCCTGCCTTTCCAAGAATCGGCCGGACGACCGTAGGGGGAATCCATTACTTGAACGGTACGCCGATTCATGAAACCGAGATGGCGAGAGATCCGAAGACTCCTGTACCGGATTCCCGTGTCGCCCATATTTTGCAAAAGCAATCCGGACTTGCTGCCGCGAATGTAGAGCTTGCTTTGTTACGCGAAGGTCCGGAGGCGGTTCGTCAATTTATCGAAGAACAACTTCGTCAAGCCGTAAAGCTGTTTGTGTTCGACGCGGAGACGGATGACGATCTTGCCGTTATTGCCGCGCTGATGCCGGTATTTCAGGCAAGCGTATTGTGGGGAGGCTCAGCCGGCTTGGCGGAATTCCTGATTACGCCCGATCCGCCCAAGACCGCTGGACGATACGAAAAACAATCTGCGACGGGTGCCGTCATTCTAGTAGCGGGAAGTATATCGGCCATTACCCGGGAACAGGTTGCGGAGGTTAACCGGCAGGCCAATGTTGCCGCTTTGGAGATGGATCCGCTGGCAGCCATCGGGCCCGCTGAGGAACAAGAGCGAGAAATTGCAAGGTGTACGGCAGAGCTGCAGCTTGCTATTGCAGCGGGGAAAGACATTTCGCTTCACGCCGGTTCTTCTCCGGAGCAAGTCAGCGCCGCCAAGGAAAAGGGAGCGGCACTTGGACTGGATTCCTCGGATGTCTCCAACCGGATCGCGGATACGCTTGGCCGAATAACAAGCCGGGTTGCTGCGGGCAGCTCTGTACAAGGTCTCGTGCTCACCGGTGGCGATACGGCCAAAGCTGTCTGCAGATATTTAGGCGTCAGCGGCTTTGAGCTTCATCATGAGGTGGAGCCGGGTATCCCATTCGGCACCTTGGTTGGCGGTTCCCGTTTGCCGGCTATTACGAAAGCAGGGGCGTTCGGCCGTAAAGGTTCGTTATGGCATGCCATGCAGCATATACGAGAAGGAAGAGGGGAATAACAATGAAAGCGATTATTGGGATCACAATGGGAGACGGCGCAGGCGTCGGCCCCGAGATTATTATGAAGGCTCTTGGCGATTCGGCTCTGTATGAGAGCTGCAATCCATTTGTCATTGGCGACGCGAAAATATTGCAACGTGCGGCGGGTGTCGTGAACAGCGAGCTCAAGATTCGCCCTATTGCTTCCGTCTCGGAAGCGCAATACGAATACGGTACGGTGGATTGCCTTGATCTCAATCTGCTGCCTGCCGACCTTCCGTTTGGACAAGTGTCTCCGGAAGCGGGGCATGCCGCGTTTATGTACTTGAAGACCGCCATTGAGCTGGCAAACGAAGGGCTGATCGACGGTATCTGCACGGCGCCGCTGAACAAAGAAGCGCTCCACAAGGGTGGCCATATTTATCCGGGTCATACGGAGATTCTGGCCGATTTGACGGGGACGCAGGATTTTGCGATGATGCTCTCCGCTCCAAAGCTGAAGGTCATTCACGTAACCACGCACGTAGGCATCATTGATGCCGTAAGAATGATCGAGCCGGAACGCGTCTACAAGGTGATCCAAATGGCTCATGAGACGCTTCGGAAAGCCGGCTACGCGGAGCCTCGCATCGCGGTTTGCGGCATTAATCCGCATGCCGGAGAAAATGGGCTGTTCGGTTACGGGGAGGAAGAAGAGAAGGTTATTCCGGGCGTCGAGCGGGCGCAGCGGGAAGGCATAAACGCGCAAGGTCCGCTCCCCGCGGACACGTTATTCTTCCGTACGACGCGCGGCGACTTTGATATCGTTGTCGCCATGTACCACGATCAGGGACATGGTCCGGTAAAAGTGTTAGGCCTCGAAGCAGGCGTTAACATTACCGTAGGCCTGCCGATTATCCGCACGAGCGTCGATCACGGAACGGCATTCGATATTGCGGGCAAAGGCATCGCGGATGACCAAAGCATCAAGGAAGCGCTCCGCCAAGCGGTAGAGCTTGCGCCAAAGCGTTAATCAATTATATTAATGCATACAAAAGGGACATCAGTCGATGTCCCTTTTTCTTGTAGCTTAGGATAAAACAAATAAAATAATTTGTTATAAAAGACATATGTATTTATATTTTGACATAGCAAATAAGTTGTAATATATTGGGATCTGGAGCGGTGAAAGCAAAGAGGGGGGATTGATCGATGTCTAGTAAAGAATCGGTTTACCGGCAATTTCGAATGTACTGGAACAACAATATGTATTTCCTGGGAATCGCTTACCGCACGGCGCCCCGCCGGGTAATCCTGCAATTTATACTCGCTGTTCTAAACTACGGAATGGATTATCTGTATGCCATATTATTTATCGGTTATGTGTTTGGTGCGGTGGAGAACGGGACGCCATATCGTTATGTATTGGCTTTTATATGCGCCATGATCGCAACGTATTTCGTTCTGTCAGTCGTCTCCGAATGGTTCGAAAAGCGTTACAAGCCGGTGTGCGATCTCATGATCTCACAAGAGCTCAACCGGATCTTGTTCGAAAAAGCCGCGGAGGTTGAGCTAGCCTGCTATGAAAATACGGAATTTTACGACAAATATACGCGGGCGGGGTTGGAAGCGGACACCCGCATGGCCAGCGTTCTGGACAATCTGACGAATTTCGTGGGGGCGCTTGCTTCATTTATCATGCTGTTAATCACGGTTATTTATCTGGATCCGATTGCCATTGTCTTTATTATTCTTCCGGCCGTAACCAAGCTTATGATCACGGTCCGCCGCAACCGCGCTTTGTATGAACTGAACAAAGCCAACACGCCGTCCGTCAGGGTCGGCAAATACGTAAACCGGATTGCTTATCTGGAGAGCTATGCGAAGGAACTCAGACTCTCGAATATATTTCGGGTGATGCTGGACCGCTACGGGAAGGCTGTTGGCATCATGCGCGGCAACTTCCTGACCTTGGGCAGGCAGGTCGCTAAATACAGGGCGCTTGACGATGTCCTGGGCAGAGTTGCTCCGTATCCCCTTGCGATGCTGTATGCGGGATATAGCGTGCTTGTCCTTCAGAAAATCAAGGCGTTTCAGTTTATCGTCCTGCTGAATGCGATTAATAATTTAAGCCACTCGATGGCTACCGTGTCCGGCTTCTTCACCAATTTGCAGGAAAACGGCATTTATATTGAGAATGTGAAGGAATTTCTGCGTTATGAGCCGGTTATTCCGCAGAGCCAAGACGGTGTGGCTCCGGACGCCGGAAGGCCAAGCCTGGAGCTTCAGCAGGTCGGCTTTGCTTATGACGGACAGTCGCAGCCAATCCTGAGCAGCATTGATCTTCAGGTGAAGCCCGGCGAGAAGATCGCGCTGGTTGGCCATAACGGAGCGGGCAAATCCACGCTGATCAAGCTGATGATGCGGCTCTATGATCCAACGGAAGGCGTCGTTCGCTTAAATGGCGCGGACATTAAAACCTATCGTCTTAGCGAATATCGGGAGCTGTTCGGAACCGTATTCCAGGATTGCAAGGTGATCGCGATGCCGCTTGCGGACAATGTTTTTATGCGCAGAGCATCCCAGCATGAATATGCGCAGGCGACTGAGGTATTGGACAAGGTAGGCGTCTATCAAAAAATTGAAAGCATGGGCGGCTCGGTCACTTCCGTCATGACGAGGGAATTTGATGACAAGGGACTAGTTCTCTCCGGTGGCGAGATTCAAAAGATTGCGATCAGCCGATTATTCGCGGATAATAGCCGGATCGCTATTCTCGATGAACCGTCAAGCGCGCTAGATCCGGCGGCGGAAGCCTATATGTTCGAGCTGCTGCTGCAAGCATCGGCGGACCGGACCATTATCTTTATCTCGCACCGGCTATCTTCCGCCGCGCTTGCCGACCGGATCTTCATGCTGGAAGAGGGCAGGATCGTAGAGACCGGCACCCATAAGGAGTTAATGGCTGTAAACGGGAAATACGCGGATATGTTCCGCAAGCAGGCGGAGCATTACAGGGAGGAGGCGGCTCAGTATGGCTAAGCGGGGAGACGTTCTTCGCAATAATCTTTTTATGCTGAGGTACGTGTTCCGGATCGTACCGCTGTATGCAGTCGTCCATCTGATCATGCAGGCGTTGTTCGGATTGTTTGATGTCATGTGGGGCGTCCTGCTCATCAAGCTTGTCGTTGACGCGGTAACGGTTCATCATTCGGTCGTCCCTGTTCTGCTTGCCGCGGGAGGTTATTTGATCTATGGGGCAACCATTCAGACTGCGGCCGGTTACGTTTACGAAATGTTTGCGCCCATCCAGCTTCAGAAGCTGAACAAGGCGATGCAGACGGAATTGTACGGGAAAGCCATCCGAATGGATTACGCAAGGTACAACGACCCCGAATATTATAATCAATTCGTGTGGGCGGCATCGCAGACGGAAGGCAAAGCGGCGGATGTGCTTGATCAGACTGCCGAGCTGCTTAAAAGCACGATTACCGTAGCGGGAATCGCCGGGACCTTGCTGGTCTTGAATCCTTTAGGCGTTGCTGTAGTTATTATCGGACTTGCGGCGAGATTCGGGATTACGATTCTATCCAATAGAGCAGAGTTTAAAAGCGAGCTGGAATTAAAGCCGCTGGAACGGAAAAAGAATTATACCAGCAGGGTATTCTATCTGCCCGATTACGCGAAGGAGCTTCGCACGAGCCGAATCGCGGGGCCGCTCATGGAAGATTACCGCCAAGCGAATACGGCGATGCAGCAGGTTGTCCGCAAATACGCACCCCGTTTAATCCTGCTTCGCATATTGAACGGATTTGTATTCCGCACGCTGCTTATGGACGGCATTTATTTTGCCATTACGGCTTATCAGGTTATTGTGCAGCACTCGATTACCTACGGGACGTTTGCGGCTGTAACGAACGGCGTATGGACGCTGGGGTGGAGTCTCAATAATCTGATTGATACGGTAACGAAGTTTCAGAAAAATAACCTTTATATCCGGCAGCTGCGCTCTTTTCTTAACGATAAGCCGCAAATGGAGGAGCCGCTGCAGCCATGCGAAATGCCGCGTTCGCCGAAAGAAATACGGTTGTCCAATGTCAGCTTCACCTACGGAAATAACGATGCACCGACGCTTCGAGGCATACATATGTGCATTAAGCCGAAGGAAAAAATTGCAATCGTTGGTTATAACGGCGCAGGCAAGTCTACGCTGATCAAGCTGCTGTTAAGGCTGTACGACGCGAGCGATGGCGATATCCGTTACGATGGGCGAAGCATTCGGGATTACCGTTCGGAGGATTATCGCGGCCAGTTCGGGGTAGCTTTTCAAGATTTTCAGCTGTTTGCGGCTAGTCTCGCGGAGAACGTATGGATGGATCGGGTGGGATACGAGGATACGGAGCGTCAGAACGTCATCATTGAAGCGCTGCGGAAAGCGGATTTTGCCGGCCGTTTGAGCAGTCTGAATCAGGGCCTGAATACGGAACTGACAAGGGAGTTTTCGGACAAAGGGCAGATCTTCTCCGGCGGTGAAGCGCAAAAGATCGCAATCGCCAGGGCATTCGCCAAGCCTTGCTCGGTCCTCATTCTCGATGAGCCTTCCAGTGCGCTTGATCCGATTAGCGAATACAATTTGAACCGGGCGATGCTGGAGGCCGCGGAGGATAAGACAGTGATCTTTATCTCTCACCGGCTGTCCACAACCCGTCTGGCTGACCGTATTTATATGATGGAGCGCGGGGAGATCATCGAATCCGGCAGTCACGAAGAGCTGATGCAGCTGGATGGCAGCTATGCCAAGCTGTTCCGGCTTCAGGCAGGGCATTACCTGTCGGCTTGATCATACGGATAAGTCAAAAGCCTCAAGCGCACATCTGCTGCACGGATCGCGCTGAGGCTTTTCTTATGGTTACTGCTTATGCAAAATGCTATAAACCTTCTCCATATCCAAATGAGCGCGGACATGCCCGGCCAGCCGGTCAAAGGCTTCAAGCTGTTTGCTGCGGAAGGGGAGTATCTCTTCGATTGGAGCTAGGTTTTTTCGTGCGCGTACTTTATTCAGATATTGCCGACGGAAGGCGTCGTTATGAAAAATGCCGTGTACATACGTGCCGAAAATTCTGCCTTCCTCCGAAATGCTGCCCTCGTCCTGTCCGTTAATGGACAAAAGGGGAAGAACCGGCGCGAGGGGAGTGGTCTGCCCCATATGAATCTCGTAACCTTCAATGGCAAGACCTTGCATGTCAGTCCAATCGGCATGCCCGCAGGAAACATTGCCACTGACTCGATCCGTTCGTTTATGGGTATTAAAGGTCGTAGAGAGCGGTAAAAATCCTAATCCGTCCGATTCGCCGATTGAGGATTCGACTTGATGCGGGTCGTACAGCTTTTGTCCAAGCATCTGATAGCCTCCGCATATCCCGCCAACGTAACATCCGTTTGCGGCATGATTGGCGATGGCTTCCGCGAGACCGGTTTTCTTCAGAAAAAGAAGGTCTTCCATGGTGTTCTTCGAGCCCGGAATAAGGATAACGTCAGGTTGCCCTAATTGATCTAGGCTCTCAACATAACGGACCAGGACATCCGGCTCTGCCTCCAGCGGATCAAAGTCGGTGAAATTCGAAATGCGAGGCAGCCGAATGACCGCGACATCCAAGTCTCCAGTCCCGGCTTGCTCCGTCCGCTTCTCCAGCACAACCGAATCCTCCGCTTCAATATCGAGCCTTGGCATATAGGCGATAACCCCTAACACGGGAATTCCCGTACGTTCTTGGAGCCAATCCAGGCCGGATTGCAGCAGGCTGATGTCGCCTCGAAATTTATTGATAATAAATCCTTTTACCCGGCTTCGCTCGTCTTCTTCCAAGAGCTCCATCGTTCCGACAATGGAAGCGAAGACGCCGCCACGATCAATATCCGCAACCAGCACGACAGGGGCATCGGCCCATTTGGCCATGCGCATATTGACGATATCCCGGTCCTTCAGATTAATCTCGGCGGGGCTTCCCGCGCCTTCCAGCACGATAATATCATGTTCCCCGCGTAGGCGGTCCAATGCGTCTCTAACAATGCCTTCGGCCAAAGGAATATACTCCTCGCGGTATCGCCAGGCGCTCATTTCTTCCAGCGGCTTGCCGTGTACGACGATCTGCGCCTTCATCTCTCCGGTAGGCTTGATTAGGATCGGATTCATATCGGTTGTCGCCGCGATGCCGCAAGCTTCCGCTTGAACGCCTTGCGCTCTGCCAATCTCCTTGCCGTCAAGCGTTACATAGGAGTTAAGCGCCATGTTTTGCGATTTGAAAGGCGCTGTTTTCCATCCGTCTTGCACGAAGATGCGGCATAATGCCGTAGTCAGCACGCTTTTTCCTACGTCTGATGCCGTGCCTTGCACCATAATGGTTGATGCCTGCTTCAAGCTTGTACCTCCTTCAATTGCGATTGCTTAAAATCGAAATTAGTCTTGTCTCTCAATATAAACCATGTCTAAAGGTTGGGAAAGAATTACGCAATAAGATATATTGAATATATATAATATGGGTGATATAATCTTCAACGAGATAAGCGCTTACATATTCAGGCACATTTGGCATGATTGTGGGGTGCTTATTTGCGTTTTTAGGTCAGTACATCTCACGTCAGGGTGAAGGCAGGTGGTAGGAGGGAAGAAATCGCAACTGGTATGCATAAAAGTTAAACCCAATCATTTTAAGAGGAAAAAGGAGACTAAAGATGAAATGGAATAAGAAATTTGGTGCAGTCTTGCTTGCAACCGTTATAATGGCTGCATCTTCTCCATTCGTGGGGCTTCCCAAAGCGGAGGCAGCTGGATTAAGCTGGCCTTCCGAACAGATCCTGCCGTCTTTCTCGGCGCCGGCTTCTACGCTCGACGTTATGAATTTGGTAACGGAGTATAGATACGAGGCGGAAGGAAACGGAATCGGCCATGGCACCGGTCGTCCGGAAAGCAATGGCTGGCTGGCGCAAACCTCCATCGATGCTCCAAATAAGCATATGGTTTACGGACCGTACGCTAAGGATATTCCGGCAGGAGATAACCAGGCTTATTACGATATGATTATTGATAACAATACGGCTAATGATGATCTCATTGTTACGGTTGATGTCAGAGACAATACAACGGGTCAGGTATTGGCAAGCCGCGACATTACCCGGAAGCAATGGACGAAGGTAGGCACTTACGAGCGGTTTACGCTCAACTACAATAACCCGACCACCGGTCATGAGTTGGAATTCAGGGTGTATTGGTACGGCCGGGCTTATACCAAAGTAGATGCCGTAGGCTCCATACAGCAAGGAAAATCGGATGAAACGGTCTTGTTTACAACTCTCAAGGGACTTGTCAATAAAACGCAGCCGAGAATCTATACGTATGATGACAACGTGAGAAACGAAGACGGAAAAGATAAATGGTTGAATGATTTAGGATTGGGGCATACGGATGTAGCGGACAACTGGTCCTTAATTACCAAATATGCCAGCGAGATTAACGGAATCGTCGTTTATGACGATGCCTTGCCCGATACGTTAAACCTGGCTACGACAATCGCTGCGCAATCCGGAGCTATTGTTGCGCCGCCAAGCTTGGTCGGCAAGCTGACTTCCGCGCCGTACAATCTGCCGATCCTAGATGATTTGCGCGGAGATTTCAGCACAAAGCTTGAAGTCTATCAATATTTGCACGATCATTATTGGTCCTCGTTGTCCCATAATCTCATTATTGGATTAAGTCCCGGAATTAAAGGCGCGCTGCGAGATTATGCAACGGCAACCGGCGCGGCAGTTATCTGGCTGAATCCTTCCGTCCCGGCAGAGAAGACCCTCCTGCAAAGCTTCTTCTCCGATATGCCTGCCGGCAGCGGGGTGTACATGGGCTGGTGGCCGGATGAAGCGATTGGCGTTCAAGCCGCTTCCGAGTATGGCATTTCAACGATTGCCAGCGACTGGTCTTCCAACCTGACAGTATTTGGCGGTACTTCAAAAACGGTTAACGTGAAGCCGGTGCCGAATAAACCGCCTCTTCAGAACAAAATTTATGTCTCGCTCATTTTGAGCGACGGCGATAACCTGCAGTATATGGAACACCGCTTCAAGAAAATTTGGGATTCGCCTAACCGCGGAGCCGTACCGCTTGGGTGGACGGTATCGCCGGCTATGCTCGATGCGATGCCTGGCGTGTTGAATTATTTGTATGATTCCGCTACGCCAAATGACGCGCTTATAGCAGGGCCGTCCGGGTTCGGCTATACTTATCCGAATGCATGGGCGAATCAAACCTATCTGAATAAATTTGTTGCTTTATCGAACGATTACATGAATCGCGCGGGATTAAAGGTAGCTACAATCTGGAATACCATTACCGGCGGCATTAATCCAAACGTAGGGGAAAGCTTTGCCCAATACGCGCCGTCCTTGTTAGGCTTAACGGGTCAAAACGCCGGCAGTCCGATTACGATCTACGGTAACTCGCTGCCAACGCAGGGGCTAAGCGCGACTTATTGTTACTCCGAAGCAACGATTATTTCCGAGATTAATCACGCGATTGCCGGCTGGGATGGAACGGCACCTCGTTTTGTCAGCATCCAATCCAATCCGTGGGATGTTAATTACCAGATGATCGTCAATGCGGTAAATAACTTTAGCAGCAATAGCAATATCGTTTTTGTCAGACCGGATACTTATTTCCAATTAATGCGCGAAAACAACCAGCTGCCTATCGATCCGTCTGCGGTCGTTAAGCAATACGAAGCGGAAACCGCCTTCTCGCATGAAACAGGATCAGCGAGCGGCAGCGACTGGTCGGCTAGCGTAAGCGCGGATGATGCAGGCTACATGCTGTCCGGCAATGCCGACAATACCATTCCTGCAGGCAGCAATACGGCGACCTTCAAAATGAAGATCGATTCCAACGCGGGCACCAACGATAACGTCGTTACGCTTGAAGTTCGCGATAACGCAACCGGGCATACCCTTGCTTCGGTTGATGTGTCCCGCAATCAGTTCAAAGCTAACAATGCGTATCAGGACTTCAACCTTTCCTTTAACAATCCGTCCGGAAGCAGCCTGGAATTCAAGGCTTATTACAAGGATAAAGCGACAATCAGTATTGATAAGGTGACGGTGTCAAAAAGAATCGGCAAGTATGAAGCAGAAGGTGCTGTGGTCGGGCATGAAGTGGGACGTGCCAGCGGAGATGGCTGGCAAGCTACGCCATCGCTCGATGGAACGGGATATATGCTGAACGGTCCGAATGATACGAATGTTCCAATGGGAAAGCATACGATTGCTTATCGAATGAAAATCGATAACAACACGACCGACAAAGACGTAGTGGCTGTTATCGATGTTTGGGATGCGGCAACAAAAACCGTCGTGAAACAAGCGAAGATTACGCGGCAGCAGTTCGCATCGGCGAATCAATACCAGGATTTCACGTTGTCCTTCAACCAGACGCTGAACCAGAATCTCGAGTATAGAGTCTGGTATGCGGATAAAGCAACGATAACGGTGGATGGCATTACGGTTAACTAGGGCTCTGCCACAGGGAGAGGGACGCATGATCAACATGCGTCCCTCTTTATTTTTTTGGCTTTTTTTGTTACCTCGACAAAGAAACGGAGCCGTCTCCACTCAGAAGCGGTTCTATGGAAAGAGCAATTCTCAGCCTTAAGCTTTCAATGGGATCCTTCAGCTTAACCCCAAGCAGCTTCTCGCATTTATCCAGCCTGTACACGACGGTATTGCGGTGCACGAATAGCAGCTTTGAGGTCTCCATCAGCTGGCATTGCGTGTCGTAGAAGGCGCTAAGCGTCCGAAGCAGCTCTTTCCGCTCCTGCTCCTCCGTATGTCTGATACCGTAAAAAGTCTCCTCGTAAAATTGCTTCAGTTCGTCATGCGGCAGCATGTGGAACAAATAACCGATATCCTTCGACTGGTAGGATTGCACGAACTTGGTTCGCTTCAAGCGGTAGCCGTATTGGAGAGCCTTGATAGCTTCCTCATAGGAGTGCTTGATTCCAAGCGCATTTGTTGCAGGCTTGCCGATACCTATGGACAAGCTTAATCCGATCTCCTCGTATAGTCGGTCGGACAGGCGGGCCAGTTGCTGGAGGAAGAAGGATTCATCCCAGCTTGAATCGGATAGATGCAGCAGAAGTCCAAATGAATCGTTTTTGGTAAACATCACAAAGGACTGCCCGATAGCGGAAAAATGCCGCTTAATCCTCTCGTAATGCTCATCACGCTCGGATACGTTCCGTTCATCCTGCCGCTCTGTTTGACTATCCCTCTGACCGTTTCCCCAACCTGCCCCATCCCGGCGAGCCGCAAGCATGACCCAAGCTCCGTTTGCTTTTATTCCGTATTTCTTTCCTCGATGAATAGCTTCCTGCTCGGAGGTGATGTAGCCGTCAATCAGATCGGAGAAAAATTCGTTTTTGTAACGGCGCGAGCGTTCCTTCACCGCTTGTGCTTTTGTCAGCTCCATGCCGATGACATTGGAAGCTTGTTCCAAGGTTAAACCGTACAAATTGGACATTTTCTCTCCGGAATGGAAGGAGAGTAAATAACCTTCGTGGCGGTAGGTGTGAACCGGATACAGCAGCACGTTGCAGCGATTGCGAAGCGAAACGTCAAGGAGACAGAAGGAAGTTGGGGACGACGGTATGGCTGCTCCATCGAGAATGGCATCCGCTGCCGCTGCCAAGTCAGGCATAAGAGATGTGTAACCGAGCCTGGATTCCGCAATGGGCTGCAGTTTTCCGTTAAGAAGCAGAATGGGAGAGGAAAGCAGCTTGGTCAAAGCATCAACAATACCTGTAATGCCTTTGCCTTTCATGATCATTTCGGAGAACTGCTTATGGATATGCAAGGCATATTGCAGCTCTTCATTCTTGTTATTCATGATCAGACTTGTGGATCTTTGCAAAATCTCGCCTAAAGACAGCTCTACTGCCGAGATTTCGATAATCGGGAACTGCAGCCGCTCGGCTTCGAGAAGCGCTTCCTCGGGGACATGGAGCTTGAAGCGTTCCGTCTTGACAGCCATGCCCGAGCATTCCATACGCTGCATATCCCGCATCAGCTCCATAAACATGCCGGGTGTCTGCTTCATGAAAAAACCGTTGGTCAATAAAAGCTCGCCAGGGCGCAGAAACCGGATAATATCGGGGGCATCCATAATATTGACGGTTTGAACCTTGCGGGTAAGTCCGTTAAACCCGGCAATAACTCGTGCATACTTGTAAATGTCGTTGGCAAGCAGCTCGCTTAGCAGCAATGGGATCCCTTCCTTTTCAAAAAGAGTTTTGTGTCATGAAATGTAACATGTAATTGGGCGGGTGTAAATCAATATTTGGATCATTCATCCAATTTTCTTATAATTTTTTAGTTGATGCAGCCAATGACTTTCCGTATAGGAACGGCTATTCTGAATTTAGCTTAAATGAAGTCAAGAAACATGACATGGAGGGGGCTGCAATGCTTGAACAAATCATATCGAATGTCAGAGTAATGGGTCATCATCCATTGAAGGATGTAGGAGTAGCAGACGGCAAAGTCGTTTATGTGGAGAACAGCGGGGCTGCAAAGGAATGGACGGCGAATGCCGTTGTAAATGGGGAAGGCGGCGTACTACTGCCAGGTTTGGTAGAACCGCATATCCATCTGGAAAAAGCGTATCTGTTGACCCGGATGGAAAAGGAAGCCGAATCGCTTCAGGAAGCGATAAGGATGACGGCCGACATGAAAATGATTTTTACGAGAAGCGATATGAGAGAGCGGTCCCTGCAAGTGATTAAGGAAGCCGTACGCAATGGCGTAACCCATATGCGTTGTCATGCGGAGGTTGATCCCATTCTAGGATTGTCGGCCATTGAATCGGCGCTCGAGCTGAAGCAATCCGTACGGCATCTGCTGGATTTGCAAGTGGTCGCATTCCCTCAAGAGGGAATATTCAAAAGTCCGGGAACCGCGGAGCTGATGGAAGAAGCTATTCGGCTTGGCTGTGACGTTGTGGGCGGAATTACGTATCAGGATCCGGACTTGGACGAACATTTGAAGTTTGTGTTTGAGCTCGCGGGCAAGTATAACAAGCCGCTGGATTTCCATGCGGATTTCTCCGACAAGCCCGAGGATCTCGCGATCGTTCAAATTGCCAAGCGGACCATGCAATACGGGCTTCAAGGCCGCGTCAGCGCCGGGCATGTCACCTCTCTTGGTTCTCTTGCGAGAGTGGAGGCGGAAGCGGCAGCAGAGCTGCTGAGCGAAGCGGGCATTCATATCATCACGTTGCCGGCAACCGACCTTTATATTAATGGACGGGGTGATGAGGAGAAGCCGCGCAGAGGTTTGACGCCCGTCAAGCTGCTTCAGGAAAAAGGGGTTAACGTAGCCATTGGCATGAACAACGTGCAGAATCCCTTCACCCCGTTCGGCAAAGCGGATCCCCTTGAAACGGCATGGCTGCTTGCCGTTACCGCTTATTTGGGAGGCGAAAGGGATGCGAGCCGCTTGCTAGGGATGCTTACGGAAGGCGCGAGCCGGGTGTTAGCCCTCGAGGGCTACGGGATTCGCGAAGGGGCGCCGGCTGACATGGTGTTGTTCCGGGAGAGGACGGAAAGAGACGTACTGCTGCATAAGTCCGAGACCCGAACGGTATGGAAAAGAGGCGTTATGGTCGCGGATACAAGAATCGAGAGAGAGAGATTGTCCATTTTATGAAAGATAGAGGAGAGGATCATAGATGAGTAAACGTTATAACCTGAAGGTATGGTGTGCGGCATGGATGGCGGTTATGGTACTGGTGCTCGCGGGCTGCGGCGGCAACAAAGCGGCTTCGGGCAATGGCGACAAGAGCGATAAACCGATTCTGATCGGCATGTCGACGGAAGCAACGGGCGATAACGCCATGAACTCGATTAATTTGTACCAGGGGGTTCAAATCGCCGTTGATCAGATTAACGCCAAAGGCGGCTTGCATGGCCGAACCGTTGAGCTGGTCGTTCGCGACACCGAGCAGAATCCTACGCGAGGCATCAGCATTATTAGGGATTTTGGGCAGAAGGAAGGCGTGCTTGGAGCAGTTGGGGGCTTCTACAGCACCGTTATGCTGGCGCAATCCCCCATTATTATGGAGGAGAAATTTCCGTTTGTCGTAGCCACCTCCAATGTTCCCGCATCGGTAGAAAGCGGCATGCCTTGGACCTTTGGCGTACGGATGAACGCGAACATTACCGCGCAATACGCTTTGCAATTCATTAATAAATACTTTGCTACCGACAAAATCGCGATTCTTCATGAGAATGGCGGTTACGGCAAAGGTGCCGCTGCGGCGATGACAAAAGCGCTTGAGGAAAAGGGATTGAAGCCGGTAGCCGTGGAGTCGTTCGACAATGCCAAGGATAAAGATATGACCGCGCAGGTCAACCACGCGAAGGAAGCGGGAGCCGAAGTGATCTACCTGTTCGGGCAAGGAGCCGGCAATGGCTATGTGCTTCAAGCGATGGATAAGCTGGGCTGGAAGGTTCCGATCGTTGGCGAGAACGGCATGGCTAACAAAGGCGTGCAGGAGGTAGGCCAGCAGCTGGCGGAAGGAACTTACGCGATTCAGACAGCCAACTTTAACGTGGATCAGACCCGGGAGCCTGCGGCTGCATTCCTGAAGGATTTTACGGCGAAATTCGGCCATATTCCAACGACGTTTGCTTCCGCGGCGCAAGGCTATGACGGCGCGATGATGCTGTTCCAGGCCATTGAACGCACGGAGCTGACAGGCAATCTGAAGAAAGACCGCGAGGCGGTCAAAAACACGCTGGAAACCAATCTTGGCCAATACAGCGGGGTTATCAAGGAGTGGGATCAGGCGTTCACGAAAGACAATCATGATGCAATCGACGTTCATTCGTATTTGATGTCCGTGTGGAAGGACGGCAAGCTTGTCGTATCCGACAAACAGTAACAGAGCGGAAAAGAGGGATCAGCATGTCGCTTATCTTGCAATTAATCATCAGTGGTCTTGCGGTCGGCTGCCTCTATGCCGTTATCGCTCTCGGCTACAGCTTAACCTATGTCGTAAACGGTACTCTCAATATGTCGCAAGGGCAGCTCGTCATGGTAGGAGGAGTCCTGCTGTTTGGTTTCTCCGAGCACGCGGGGCTGCCGTTTCCTCTCGCGTTTGCTGCTTCAATCCTTCTGGTAGCCTTGCTCAATCTCGTGATCGAGAGGCTGGCCATACGCAAGTTCGATAAGGGTGCGAATTCGGTTGAATGGGTACTCAGCACAATCGCGGTCGGCATTATTATCCAAGACGTTGCCCTCTATTTCAATGGTCCGGATGAAGGGGTTGTCCCTTCTCCGGCAGGCAGCGGAATGCTTCGCATTATGGATGCCGGCATCTATTGGAAGGAATTTATTTTCTTCCCTATCGTTGGCGTGCTGCTCGCGTTGTTAATCCTGTTTTATCAAAAATCGCATTGGGGCTTGTGGCTGCGCGCAACGGCGGATAACCGGACAGCCGTTGAGATGATGGGCATTAGTAGCGGGCGTGTCGTGGCCGTTGCATACGTATTAAGCGGATTGCTTGCGGGGATTGGCGGGGCTTTAATGTCTACGAACTATGCCGTATCCGTCGATGTAGGCTTGCCGCTTGGTCTAAAAGCCATCTCCGTCGCCATTCTGGCCGGCGTTAATAATCCCAAGGGAATCGTAGGAACGGGGCTGCTGCTTGGCGTCGCCGAGGTGTTTATCGGTCAATATATCTCGACCGCATTCCGGGAGATGTTCGTGTACGGCATTGTTATTCTCGTGTTGTATTGGAAGCCGATGGGGCTGTTTAACGTCAGGAAAACAGTCGTCAAGGTATAGGGTTAGACTTGCTTAGGGGGAAGCGGAAATGAATGATACCTGGAAAAATATAATCTTCCGCAGATCAGCTCTATGGGGCGGACTGCTTGCCGCAGCGGCAATTGCTTCCGCTTCATGGACGGCTGATGCCTATATGCTGAACTTGTTTTTTACAATCGGCATTTATGTGATTGCGTGTGTCGGCATGAATATTCTGGTCGGCTATTGCGGGATTGTCTCCATCGGCCATGCCGGATTGATGGCTGCGGGAGCGTATACCTCGGCATATGTCAGCACGCATTACGGATTGAACTTCTGGCTGTCCGCGCTTGCCGGCATTGCGGTTTCACTGATCATCGGAAGCCTGATTGCCATTCCTACGATTAAAGCGGGCGGCGTGTATCTCTCGATGATTACGATCGCCTTCGGGGTAGTTGTGCATGAAGCGTTGATCAGGTGGGATGGGGTTACCGGCGGGCCGCTTGGCATATCGGGCATTCCTAAGCCAAAGCTTGGCGGTTATGCCTTTGATCTGCAGAGCATGTATCTGCTCGTAGCGGCGGTTGCTATTGGGGCTCTTATCCTTGCCTACAATATACGGCGATCGGCTTGGGGGAGATCCATGATCGCCACGAAGGAAAACGAGATAGCCGCTGCTTCCTTGGGTATCCGAAAGTTTAAGCCGCAATACGTCGGATTTGCGGTCAGCGCCGTTCTAGCGGGTCTTGCCGGTACGCTGTATGCCCATACGAACAGCTTTATCAGTCCGGATACGTATCATTTCCAGGCCTCGGTTCAGCTTGTGCTTATCGTAATCTTAGGCGGCTCCGGACGATTGCTTGGGCCCATCATCGGCGCAGTTATACTGGTCTTCCTGCCTGAAGTGCTGGAGATGGAGAAGCTGCGTATGGCGCTGTACGGGACGATCATGTTCGCGGTTCTTTATTTTCTCCCGAAAGGGATTATGGGAACGATGAATGATTGGCTGGAAGCGCGGTTTGGCTTAAAGCTGCGTTCACAGGAAGCGGATCGCAGCGGAGGTAAGGCTGATCATGGCTTACTGTTCGCGAACGATAGGAAAAAGGGCGAATTTCCTGCTGCCGCACTTCGCCTAGAGGGCATTAATAAGTCGTTCGGCGGTCTACAGGCCTTAAAAGAAGTATCGGTTGAGATTAAAGCCGGCACGATTCATTCCCTTGTTGGACCCAACGGTGCCGGGAAAACGACTCTCCTTAATGTAATCTCCGGCTTGTATACGCCGGAACAAGGGGCAATGGAGCTGCATGGAGCTTCTCTCTCCGGTTCGCTGTCGTCGGTATCCGGATTAGGTATTGCCCGAACCTTCCAGCATTCCAGGCTGTTTAAAGAACTGACCGTTCTTGAAAATGTCATGACCGGAATGACCGTAAAGGCGAGGACCGGGCTTGGAGCGGCTTTCCTTCGAACACCGGGACAACGCCGCAGGGAAGCGGAATTGCAGGAGAAGGCGCATCGGTTGCTTGATCTGATTGGTTACGACGGGAACCGGCATATGTCCGCCAGCCAATTGCCTTACGGTCATCAGCGAATGGTGGAGATTGCAAGGGCGCTTGCGACGGAGCCAAGCGTATTGCTGCTCGACGAGCCGGCGGCCGGCATGACGGCAGCCGAAATCAAGCAGCTTGAGGAGCTTCTTCAGAGGCTTGTCGGTTATGGCCTCACGATCGTGCTGATCGAGCATCATATGGATTTTGTTCAGCGCGTATCCGATACCGTCACTGTTCTGGATTTCGGCAAAGTCATTGGGACGGGTAACCCTGCCCAGCTGCTGAGCGATCCGCGGGTCATACAGGCGTATTTAGGCAAAGAGGAGGTTGCTGCGGATGCTGAGCGTTAATGGCTTATCCGTCAGGTATGGTCCGGTTGAAGCGTTAAAGGGCGTGGATATCGAGGTGGAGAAAGGCGAGATTGTAGCCATTATCGGCTCGAACGGCGCCGGCAAGACAACGCTTATGCAAACCATTTTAGGGCTAGTGAAGCCGCATTCCGGCAAGGTGCTGCTGGAGGGGAAGGACATTACCGCGATGCCGGCCAACCGGACTGCAAACCTTGGGGTGTCGCTTGTCCCGGAGGGGAGGGAAGTGTTCGGTACGTTATCGGTGCTTGAAAATATGCGAATGGGCTTAAAGCGACGGATTGGCTCAGTCCGAAAAGAGCAGTTCAACAAGGAGCTGGAACCTTTATTTGACCGGTTCCCGAAGCTGTATGAGCGGCGGACGCAGCTTGCTTACACCTTAAGCGGCGGGGAGCAGCAGATGCTGGTTCTGGCGAGAGCGATGATAAGCAGGCCCAAGCTGCTGCTGCTCGACGAGCCTTCGCTTGGTCTTGCTCCGATTATCGTAAACGAAATTTTTGAAGCGATCTACCGTTTATCGAAGGAAGGGACATCGATTCTGCTTGTCGAGCAGATGGCTCACAAAGCTCTTAATCTAGCAAGCAGAGGATACGTGATCGATAAAGGCTCGGTCGCGATGCACGGGGATTCCGACGAGCTGCTCCGGGATGAGCGGATGGTTGAAGCTTATTTGGGAGCCCATTAGCCAACCAGAGAGGGATGAAGGTGATCAGTGATGGAAGCGAATAAAACGATAGTGCGAAACGTAAAGATCGAAGACCGGTTGTATGACTTGACTCTGGACCTGACGACAGGCTGCGTGGCAGAGATTGAAGCCAGCGGTAAAACGATGCCGTCCGCAGCGGACTTCGCGCGAGTCTGGGATGCTGACGGGCTGCTCTACCTGCCGGCCTTGTCCGATATGCATATCCATCTGGACAAACATTTTCTCGGAGAGCCGTGGAAGCCGCTGCAGCCTTTTGTTACGTTACCCGGGCAGCTAGAGTTCGAAACTCGCATGCTGGAAGCACTGCCAACGCGTGCTGCGGAAAGAGCGCACCGGCTGCTGCAGCTTCTGCTGATGAATGGGACAACGGCGATTCGGACGCATGTGGATATTGATCCCAAGCTTGGACTTTCTCATCTGGAGGATATCCTGGAGGTCAGAGAGCATTTTAGAGGGCGGATGGCTATCGAGATTGTAGCTTTTCCGCAACAGGGCCTGCTGCGGTCCCAATCCATATCGATTATGAAAGAAGCGCTTCGGGCAGGAGCGGATTACGTAGGAGGAGTTGATCCGGCCGGGCTGGACGGACAGGTTGACGCGAGCCTGGAAGCGATGTTCGAGCTCGGCACGGAGTTTAATGCCGGCGTAGATCTGCATCTGCATGACCCCGGGCATCTGGGAACCTATACGATTAGCCGATTCGCTGACTTGACCTTGGAGGCAAGCCAAAGCGGTCGTACGGCTGTCAGCCACGCCTATTGTCTCGGGCAGGTCAGTGAAGCCGAATCCCGAGAGCTGGCGCAAAAGCTTAGCGCAAGCCAAGTGGCGATTATGACCAGCGTTCCTATCGACCGTCCTATGCCGCGGGTGGATCAGCTGCTTCAGGAAGGGGTTCGGGTTCATGTCGGTTCGGACAATATTCTGGATGCGTGGAGTCCGTTCGGCAACGGAGATTTGCTTGCGCGCGGCTCAAGGCTGGCTGAAAAATTCGGCTGGATTACGGACGAACAGCTGCTGCAAACCTATCCTCTTATCTCATCGGATTCGCTTGTTCCGAAGGTTGGAGACCGCGCAAGCTTTTCTTTGGTTAATGCCTTAAATGCCCGGCATGCTATCGCGGCTGTACCTCCCCGCGAGGCAGTCTTTTCCGGAGGGATGCTGGTAGGCGGCCGTTGGCACGTAAGCGTTAGACAAGATCAAATCGTATTAGCTTAATCATTGTGATAAGCAGAGCAGTGTGTCCCGAATGGATGCACTGCTTTTTTTGTTGCTCCGCATTCCCGAACATCCGGCTTGATTATCTTTGAATTACATACATTTTCCGTAGATTTGCATCTTATTCCAATAGCCTTATCCTTCCTATAATTAGTGATATGCCAATGAAAGGAGGACCGTTAAGGGACAACTTGTAATCGCTTCCAATTGAAAGGCCAATCAGAGTTATCATTCAAGGAGGAATAGAATGCGCAACAAGCATATCGCGTGGCTGTTAATTGCTACGCTGCTGATCACAAGCCTGTTAGCATCCATTGGAGAACCCGTATCCGCTGCGGGAGGAACGAATCTAACCCTTGGCAAGACCATTACGGCAAGCGGACAATCGCAAACGTACACGCCAAGCAACGTGAAAGACAGTAATCAGGCTACTTATTGGGAAAGCGCGAATAACGCGTTCCCGCAATGGATTCAGGTTGATCTAGGTGCCGTGGCAAGCATCGATCAGATTGTACTGAAGCTGCCCGCCGGCTGGGGAGCGCGGACGCAAACCCTGGCAGTCCAAGGAAGCGCGGACGGCTCGACGTTTTCGAATATCGTTGCTTCCGCCAATTACGCGTTTGATCCGGCCGTTCAGAACAACACGGTTACGATCAACTTTGCCGCGGCAAGCACCCGTTACGTCCGTCTGAATGTTACGGCAAATACCGGATGGCCGGCAGCCCAGTTATCCGAGTTCGAAATTTATGGAGCGAGCACTCCGGCAGCGCCCGGTACATATCAAGCGGAATCCGCCGTTTTGTCGGGCGGGGCCAAGGTAAATACCGATCATACGGGCTTCTCCGGTACCGGCTTCGTTGACGGATACTGGACGCAAGGGGCATCGGCTGCTTTTACCGCAAACGTAGCTTCCGCCGGTAGTTATGACGTCGCTTTGAAATACGCCAATGCCAACGGAGCTTCGAGAACCGTCAGCATTTACGTCAATGGCACAAAGATTCGTCAAACAACGCTGCCAAATCTGGCGAATTGGGATACTTGGGGAACCAAGGTGGAGACGCTTACGTTAAATGCAGGCAATAATACGATAACCTACAAATACGATGCCGGGGACTCCGGGAACATTAACATCGACGAGATCACAGTAACGGCGTCCAGCTCGCCGACACCAACACCAACACCAACACCAACACCAACGCCAACACCAACACCAACACCAACACCGACACCAACACCAACACCAACACCAACGCCAACACCAACACCGACACCAACACCAACACCAACACCAACGCCAACACCGCCGGCAACCGATAACATCGCGATTGGCAAGACCATGACGGCGTCCTCAAATACGCAATCGTTTGTGGCTTCGAACGCTAACGACAACAATACGGGCACGTATTGGGAAAGCGGCAGCAACCCGAGCACGTTGACGCTTGATCTCGGCAAAAACTACGATGTCACCTCCATCGTATTAAAGCTGAATCCGGCGAGCGAGTGGAGCACTCGCACCCAAACGATTCAAGTGCTTGGCCACAATCAGACGACAACAACATTCGGCAATCTTGTCTCCTCGCAGTCGTATACCTTTAACCCGGCTTCCGGCAACACCGTGACGATTCCGGTTACGGCTACGGTAAAACGGCTTCAATTAAACATTGCGTCCAATTCCGGAGCTCCGGCAGGTCAAATCGCGGAATTCCAGGTATTCGGCACGCCTGCGGCCAATCCGGATTTGACGATTACGGGCTTGTCCTGGTCGCCGGCGTCACCGGATGAATCCAGCGCAATTACGCTTAACGCAACGGTTAAGAATGATGGCAATGCCGGCTCCGCGGCAACTACCGTCAACTTCTACCTGAACAACGAGCTAGCCGGTTCTGCTGCAGTGGCGGCATTAGCTGCCGGTGCTTCTGCTCCCGTATCCGTCAATATCGGCAGCAAGACAGCAGCAAGCTACTCGGTCAGCGCGAAAGTAGACGAGAATAATGCCGTCATCGAGCTTAACGACAACAATAACAGCTATACGAATGCGGCGGCATTGGTGGTTGCGCCAATTGCAAGCGCCGACTTTGCCGGAACAACCTCATGGACGCCTAGCAATCCGGTAGCCGGCAATTCGATTGCCTTTACGGTAAATCTGAAAAACCAAGGTACCGTAGCTTCCGCTGGCGGCTCCCATGCCATTACCGTGGCCTTGAAAAATTCGGCCGGCTCCACAATCCAGACGTTTAGCGGCTCGTATAACGGTGCTTTAGCCTCGGGGGCTTCGGCTAATGTAAGCATTCCGGGCACTTGGACGGCCGTCAACGGCAATTACACCGTAACGACAACCATTGCAGCGGATGCCAATGAAGCGGCGTCCAAGCAAGGAAATAACGTAAGCACAACGAATCTGGTTGTTTACTCGGTCCGTGGCGCAAGCGTACCGTATACCCGGTACGATACGGATGACGCAACCCGCGGCGGCGGAGCAACGCTGCAATCCGCACCAACCTTTGATCAATCATTAACGGCATCCGAGGCTTCCGGGCAAAAATATATCGCGCTTCCTTCGAGCGGTTCCTATCTGCAATGGACCGTACGGCAAGGTGAAGGCGGAGCGGGCGTGACGATGCGCTTTACGATGCCTGACTCGGCGGACGGCATGGGTCAAAGCGGCTCCCTTGACGTCTATGTCAACAATGTGAAAGTGAAGACCGTAGCGTTATCCTCTTACTATAACTGGCAATATTTCTCGGGAGATATGCCGGCGGATGCTCCAGGCGGAGGACGGCCGTTGTTCCGCTTCGACGAGGTGCATTGGAAGCAGGATACTCCGCTTCAGCCGGGAGATACTGTTCGCATTCAGAAAGGAAATGACAGCATCGAATACGGGGTAGACTTCATCGAGGTCGAACAGGTTCCGACGGCAATTGCCCAACCGGCTAATTCGGTGTCCGTGACCGATTACGGCGCGATTGCCAATGATGGGCAAGATGATCTTACGGCTTTCAAAGCTGCGGTTAACGCAGCGGCAGCGGCCAACAAAACGTTATATATCCCTGCAGGCACGTTCCATCTCGGCAACATGTGGGAGATTGGCTCGGTCAGCAATATGATCAATAACCTGACGATTACAGGCGCGGGTTATTGGTATACGAATATTCAGTTTACGAATCCGAACGCAGCCGGCGGGGGGATCTCGCTCCGGATTACAGGCAAGCTGGATTTCAGCAACGTCTACCTGAATTCGAAGCTTCGTTCCCGTTACGGTCAGAACGCGATTTACAAAGGCTTTATGGACAATTTCGGAACGAACTCCAAAATCCATGACGTCTGGGTGGAGCATTTCGAATGCGGCTTCTGGGTGGGAGATTATGCCCATACGCCTGCGATTTACGCGAACGGGCTGACGATCGAGAACAGCCGAATTCGGAACAATCTGGCGGATGGCGTCAACTTTGCTCAAGGCACCAGCAATTCCATCGTTCGCAACAGCAATCTCCGCAATAACGGCGACGATGCTCTGGCGGTCTGGACGAGTAACACGAACGGCGCTCCCGCAGGCGTGAACAATACGTTCTCCTACAACACGATTGAGAACAACTGGCGCGCGGCGGGCATTGCGTTCTTTGGCGGCAGCGGACACAAAGCCGACCACAACGTGATTATCGATACCGTTGGCGGCTCCGGCGTCCGTCTGAATACGGTCTTCCCGGGCTATCATTTCCAGAACAATACGGGGATTACGGTCTCGGATACAACGATCATTAATAGCGGTACGAGTCAAGACTTGTATAACGGGGAGCGGGGAGCGATCGACCTGGAGGCTTCCAATGACTCGATCAAGAACGTGACCTTTACCAACATTGACATCATTAATGCGCAGCGTGACGGGATTCAATTCGGTTACGGCGGCGGCTTCGAGAATATCGTCTTTAACAACGTGACCATTGACGGTACCGGCAAAGACGGGGTAACGACGTCGAGGTTCTCTGGCCCGCATTTAGGGGCGGCCATCTATACCTATACAGGGAACGGATCGGCAACGTTTAACAATCTGGTTACGAGAAACATCGCCTATCCGAACGTGAACTATGTGCAAAGCGGATTCGCGTTAACTTTTAATTAGAGGAAAGGACCACTCCGATTGACTTGGAGTGGTCCTTTTTCAAGTGCCATTTACACAAACAAAACGTGGCGTTCATACAATCCCTCATGTCCTTTTATATACTTGAGAAGACGACTTTTAAGGACTAGGGTGATAGGTACGATGATTAAAAAAAGAGATTTGCACGAATGCCACTCCTTGTATCATTTATTGGTTGATCCCGCTGTTTTCCCTTACGTTCGCTACAAACCCCAGTCGTATGAAGAATATTTATTCGCAACCAAGCAGTTGATCGTCGAAGAGGAGCAGGGCACCTGTATTTCAAGAACGATTCTGAATGAGACGGGACAACCCATTGGCAGTATCGATCTCTACGATATTGTTAACCATACAGGATTCCTGGCTACATGGATCGGCATTCCTTATTTCGGCAAAGGGTATAACCAGCTGGCTAAGGATGCATTTTTCACGGAGCTTTTTCTGGAGCATGGGATTGAAACGGTATTTTTAAAAATTCGCAAGCAAAATATCCGATCGAAAAAAGCGGTCGAGAAGCTGCCCTATGTCACCTTAGCCAATGAGCTTAATCCGTATGTGTATACTCGAATCAATCACGCCGAGGAAATTTACGATTTGTATCATGTAGAGCGTTCAGCCTTTTTGGATAACAGCCATGTCATTCAGCAGGAGATTGCGACTTAATAGCATTCGTTTTTCTTTCGTCACAAAGCCATCCTTCGCGGGATGGCTTTGTGTGCTTGCTGGATGCGCATTGTCAGGAATAAATGAGGTTGGCGCAAAACTGGCTTAAGCTATGACCGGTTTTCTTTTTAAACATGCGGCCAAAGGTATGGACATCCGAATAACCAACGCTTTCGGCGATTTCGCTGATTGTAAGGTTGGAATGGATAGCCAGCTCTTTGGCCTTATTTATTCGCAGCCAAGTTAAATATTGCATCGGTGACATGCCCATATACTTGCGGAATACGAGCAGCAGGTAGTTTTTGCTCCAGCCGCTAAGCACTTCCAATTCCTTGAGTTGCACATCCCGGGCATAGTGTTCGTGCAGATAATTTTTTACGAGCACGACTTGAGGTTTATTCGAGGCATCATTCTTAGCTTGTGCATTTTCCTTGTTACGCTGGGAAGCTTCGGCCAAGATGCGCATCAGCAGGCTTTGGCATCGCATTTGATGTATTATTCCGGGTTGTCTGTAAGAGGTGACCAGGTCGGATAGCATGTTGTTGATGGGATGGTCGGAATAGTTGCCGAGATAATGCTTGCTTTCATACAATTCGGGGATCGGAAATGGCGAGAGGCCAAAGTGAAAAACAATGGAAATGCAAACATACGGCTCCGAGGGATGAGGTAGAATCGAGTGCCGCTCCATGGGACGATGGAAGAGCAGGTCTCCTCGCGTTGTCGTATAAGGCGTGCCTTCGATGGGGTAGTCCGCTATGCCGTCAACGACATATTGCAGGACATACTGCTTCATCTCCCGGTTGCGGATTGCCCAATGGCTGGGGGCTGAGAACATATGGGCAAGCGTTATGTAAGGCGGGAAATAGTAATCGGGCAAAACGCCGATCGTTTCATTTGGTCCAAGCCCGGAGAGCTTATAGTGATCCATAACGTATACAGCTCCTTGTAGAGACGATGCTGATGGAATTATATCAGATCTGTCAGGTTGTTCTCTATGGATAGCAGGATAGGTCAGTTTTAACGCAGGATAATGAATTGTTTTCGATGAGGCAACTCCTTAGAATCTTAAGAAAACGAGGGCAAAGGAGATTCAATCGACATGAGCACGCAGCCGGCATTAACAGTACGCACGAAGGAACGAGGCGCGGAATTAGGCGACTTGTTCGGCATATTTTTCGAGGATTTGAATCATGCGGCGGATGGGGGGCTTTACGCGGAGCTTGTTCAGAACCGTTCCTTCGAATTTGATCCGATCGACCATCCCGATTACCATGCTTTCATGGGTTGGGAGAAGGTAGAAAGAGGCGGCGGACAGGCGGAAGCAACGATCGGGGAAAGCCAGCCGATTAACTCGCGTAACCCTCATTACGTCGTAATTGATATTGCTGCGGAGGGGAATGGCGTTGGACTTATGAAT
Source organism: Paenibacillus glycanilyticus (assembly GCF_051200795.1). Taxonomy (NCBI): domain Bacteria; kingdom Bacillati; phylum Bacillota; class Bacilli; order Caryophanales; family Paenibacillaceae; genus Paenibacillus; species Paenibacillus glycanilyticus. The sequence continues at coordinate 3,900,267 of NZ_CP195155.1, read as the reverse complement.
CTTGGTTTCAACAGCGGCATTCCCGTCAAGCAAGGCGACCGTTATTTATTTTCCGTATTTGCGCGGCGTGACGCCAGCTTCCATGAACCTCTGACCGTCACGATTGAAGGGGCGGATGGTTCCGTTTACGGTGAGACTGTCATTGAAGTGAAGTCAGCGGATTGGACGAAATATGAAGCTGTAATAACATCAGCCGCAACGGATACGGGCAGTCGTCTTGTTCTTTTGACAAAAGGGCAAGGGAAGCTGTATCTCGATATGGTATCGTTGTTCCCGGAGAAAACTTATCTTAAGCGGCCTGGGGGCTTAAGAGAAGATATTGCGAAGCTGCTTGCCGACCTGAAGCCGAAGTTTATGCGTTTCCCGGGCGGCTGCCTCGTGCATGACGGCTCCTTGAACCCGGATGACCGAAATTCGATGTACCGGTGGAAAAACACGATTGGCCCCGTTGAGCAAAGACCGGCCAGAAGGAACAACTGGCGCTACAATCAGACGTTGGGTCTTGGCTATTACGAATATTTTCAATTATGCGAGGACATCGGCGCCAAGCCAATCCCGATTCTGCCGGGCGGCTATGATCCGCATCACAACCGAATCGTTCCGATCGAGGAGCTGTCGCCATGGATTCAGGATGCGTTAGACCTCATTGAATTCGCTAACGGAGATGCTTCGACTACCTGGGGAGCGATTCGCGCGGAGCTGGGTCACCCGGAGCCGTTTGGGCTTGAGTATATCGGAATCGGCAACGAAGAGGTTGGGGAACCGTTCTTCGAACGATACCCGTACTTCCATCGCGCCATCAAAGAGAAGTATCCGGCAATGAAGGTGATAAACTCCTCGGGGCCATTTGCCGCGGGAACGGAATATGAACGCGGCTGGCAATCTGCCAGAGAGCATCAATCGGATCTGGTGGACGAGCATTATTACAGTTCGCCGGAATGGTTCCTGGCTAACTACCATCGCTATGACAACTTCAAAGCGGATGACCCGAAAGTGTTCCTCGGCGAATATGCCTCGTGGGGGAACACGTATTATAACGCGCTTGCCGAAGCGGCTTATATGACGGGGCTTGAGAAAAACGCGCATGCCGTAGGACTTGCCTGTTATGCACCGCTCCTGTGCAACGTCGATTACGTGAACTGGAAGCCGGATATGATCTGGTTCAACAATCATGAGGTTTACGGCACGCCTAACTATTATGTGCAGCAGCTGTTTATGCATCATCAAGGGGATCAGCTTATAACGATCGAAGCAAGCGGTCTGGAAGCTGCTCCTTCCGATATAAAGAAGCCGATTAACGGAGGGATATCCCTTGAGACGGACCGCTGCTCCTTCCGTTATTGGGATATCGTGCTGGTGAACAACGACAACGGAGAAGTGAAAAAGCTGAACGGTGGCTTGCCTTGCACGCTTTCCGATACGGAAGAAGACAGACGGAACGGGACGTCGGTCAAGGCAATCGATCTAGGGGAAACGGATTGGGAGAACTACACGATAACCTTGAAAGCGCAAAGAATGAGCGGACCTAAAGGCTTTAATCTCAAGTTCGGGCAAACGGATGAGAAGAATAAGCAAATCTGGGAGTTTGGCGGCTGGCAGAATCAGGATTCGATTATTGCCTCCCATATCAATGGAAGAGGCTCCGTCCTCACTCAAAGCCTTTTTAACGTAGAAGATCATAAAGAATACGACTTGAAGCTGGAAGTGTCGGGTCGTCGGATACGCGCATGGATTAACGGCGAGCTCATTAATGAGACGGAAGATACGCTGCCGGTCATCGAGCCTCTGTATTATTCCGCCAGCTATGATCGCACAACCGGCGATACCATCGTAAAGGTTGTGAATGTACAAGACAATTCCGTGAACGCTGATGTCGTGCTGGAAGATTTGCCGAAACCGTTCCTGAATGTTGATATCCACGAGATGTCCGGCCATTCGCTGGATGACGAGAATACATTCGAAGCGCCTGACCGGGTATCCCCGAAGCAGAGCCATATCCGTGTCCAAGGCAACCGGTTTGCGTACGATTTTCCCAAGCATTCCATTACGGTATTTAGAGTGAACTTGATAGCCGAATGAATAACTTTCAATAACCCGGTCGATCACGGACGGGTTATTTTTTTATGATTAAAACAATTCTGACATAAACCTTACACTGGGTTCAATAACTTCTTCCCGGTGCCGATAAAAGTCATGGACGCTCTATATAGAGTGACGTAGATTTGATTTGAACGATATGGGAGGGAATTAATGCAACGCAAGTCATGGAATGACGAGCAGGAGCGGTCCGCGTCATTCATTAAATCTGAGCTCACTCTTCCGAAAGGTGGAGGAGCCGTCAGAGGAATGGGCGAGACTTACGAGCCGGATTTATTCACGGGCAGCATGCATATGAGTATACCTGTCTATTCATCGCCCTGCAGGGAGTTTGAACCGCGTCTCCAGCTTCAATACAGCTCGGGCAGCGGGAACGGTGTTTTTGGACTCGGCTTTTCCTTATCCGTCTCATCGATTGTCAGGCGAACGGATACCGGAATTCCGAGATACGACGTTACGGACCGGTTTTTGCTGGACGGCGAAGAGATTATTCCCAAGCTTGATCCCGGCACGGGCAACCCGCTGATCCGAACAGAAAACGCAGGCAATCAACTTTGGACCGTTGCCGACTATATTCATCGGCTGGAAGGCTCTTTCGCGAAAATCGAATACTGGCAGACCGACGGAGCTTCTTTTTGGAAGCTGCAATCCGGCAGCAATGTTAGCTCGATTTACGGACGGAGCGCGGCGGCCCGCGTAGCCGATCCGGCCCGTCCGGAACGGATTTTTCAGTGGTGCCTGGAGCAGGATGCTGACGCTAAGGGCAATAAGCGGGCATATTCGTATATTCCCGAGAACGGGGATAATATTCCGCACGCGTTGTCCGGGCAGAACAGGCAGCGCTTGGCTGCCGTTTATTTGCACAGCATCGATTACGGCAATTACTTCGATGAACAACAAGAAGAGAAATTTGCTTATCAGATTGTATTTGATTACGGAGAATACGATATTTCCTTAGAGTCGCTAAACCAGGCCGGCAGCAGCCCCCACGTCCCCCAGACATCTTGGCCTGCACGAGTGGACTCATTCTCTACCTACCGAAGTGGATTCGAGGTGCGAACGTACCGGCTTTGCCGTCAAGTTCTCATGTTTCACCGTTTTGCGGAGCTTGGTCCGGATCCTTGTCTCGTTCGCATAACGAGGTTCTCCTATTCTCTCGACCCCTTGGTTCAATTGAACCGGCTGACTTCGGTCGAGATGATTGGCTGTCAGAGACAACAGAATGGCAGCTACAATACCCTTTCCACACCTCCTTTAGAATTTACTTACACTTCTTTTCAACCGGAACAGCAAGCATTTCAACTCCTACAGACGGAGGGAGGATATACCATCCCCGGATATCTGGACGGTACTTCCTATGAATTTGCCGACTTATACGGCGAAGGATTGCCCGGTATCCTGCAAGTCCGTTCCAATTCGGCAGCCTATTGGGAACCGGAAGGAAACGGAAATTTCCGACGTGTGCAGGTTGCGGATTCATTTCCCTTGACGGAGGAATCCGCCGACGATTCGCGGACCTTTACTTTAACCAGTCTCGATGGCGATGGCGTCATGGATTTGGTCGTAACGGATACGCATTGGGCAGGTTTCTATGAAACCGAGTACGGGCGTTCCTGGAATGGCGTACGGCCATTCGAAAGCTTTCCGCTGGAGTATCTGCAAAGCTCCAATCCGAAAGAGCTGGCGGATATGCAAGGAGACGGCGTTCCGGACTTGGTTGTTTTTGAGGATCGCCAAATGAAAATCTATCCTTCCAGGTATAAATTAGGCTACGGGAATCCGATTACCGCATTGTACCCGGTACCATTCCCCCTTGGCTCAACGGACGGCGCGAATGAAGTGGTAACGTTTGCCGATGTTATTGGCGACGGTCTGCCGCACCGGATCCGGATCCGCAGCGGCAGTATAGAATGCTGGCCGAACTTGGGCTACGGACAGTTCGCGCCGGTTATACGGATGGAACAAGCCCCTTGTTTTGACGACGAATTTAATGCCTCGCGCCTGTTTCTTGGCGATCTGAACGGATCAGGCTTGACGGATATCGTCTACGTGTACCCGGACCGGGCGGATCTGTATTTCAATCAGGGCGGCAATGCGTGGAGCCAACCGGTAACGGTCTACTTGCCCGAAACGTTTGCCGAGACGGATCGCATTCAGTTAACGGACGTTCTTGGTACTGGTTGTGACTGCTTGCTCTTCACGAAGGTCAGCACGGATTCGGTCAAGCATTATTGCTATGATTTTTCCGGGGGACAGAAGCCAAACCTTCTGAACCGGACGGACAACGGCGTAGGCGCCATAACGGAAATTGAATATGCAAGCTCGGTCAAGTTTTATCTGGAGGATAAAAAGGCAGGCCGACGTTGGCAGACCGTACTCCCGTTTCCCGTCCAGGTGGTAGAGCGGGTTCGCGTGACAGAGGAATGCACGGGCAATCAGCTCACTACCCGGTACAGCTATCATGAGGGGTATTACGATCCGGCGGAAAAGGAATTCAGAGGTTTTGGCTTCGTGGAGCAATGGGACGCCGAGGAACGTTCAACGGGAACCGGAGTGGCACCCGTGTATTGGAGGCGGTGGTACCATACAGGCTCCGCGCTAAACGCAGCCGCTTTGTCCCGCCGCTATTACGATCAGTACTATGATCAGGACACATTCGCTTATGAAATGCCGGACAGTTCACTAGATGAAGCGCTGACGGGTGCGGATGGAGAGACGCTGCGCCAATGCTATGTTGCCTTGAAGGGCATGCCGCTTCGCGAAGAGGTGTACGGGTTAGATCAACCGGGAGGAATCTCCGAGCATCCGTATACCGTGCACGAGAGCAATTACACGGTGAAGCTGATCCAAGCACGGCGGCAATCCGCCATGTTTGCCTCGCTTCTCGTTCAGGCCAGGGAATCGATAGATTACGAGTATGAGCGGAACCCGCACGATCCGCGCGTGCGTCATGATCTGGTTCTTGAGGCGGATGAGTTCGGACACGTGACGAAGGAAATTCAAATTTATTATCCTCGCCGGTCAGAGGCGGAGCTGTCCCTGCCCGAACAGCATCAGCTGCAAATGCTGCTTCAAGTGAATGCCTATATTAACGAAACCGCCGAGTTTCGCCTGCTTGGCATGGAATGCGGGAGCCAAGCTTACGCGTTATGGGGTCTCGAACAGCCGGCAGCCTTTTATTTCAACGTGACAGATTTGCAATTCCGCTTCCAAGACTCGCTGCCCCCGGTCATACCATACGGTACGCCTCCGGCAGCCGGCCTGCTTCAGGCTGAGCTTCTATCCTGGACCCGGCATTACTATTGGAATTTGGCTCAGACGGATGCTTTGCCGCTTGGTCAAACGACGGGAATAGCTCTTCACCATCATAGCGAGCATGCCCTTCTTGCATCGGACCAGGTCAGCAGCATTTATGAGTCCAGGCTGACAAACGAAGAAATCACGGACGACTGCGGCTATGTTTTGAATGACGGGTATTGGTGGAATCGGGGGCTGGTCCAACATTACGCGTCAAGTACGGATAATCGTTTCTTTCTGGCATGGAAAATCGAGAACACGCTGCTCACCGGCAACACGAATCTCTTCCACCGGACACAGTTCAGCTACGATCCTTATTGTCTGGTTCCGACGAATACCACCCAGTGCGTTAGCGAAACAGTGTCCACCTCGATGTCCATGGTTCTGGATTACAACGTCATCAAGCCGAAATACACGACGGATGTTAACGGAAATACGGCTCAGGTTCTCTATGATCCGTTAGGCATGGTCACGGTTTCCTCCTTGTTCGGGACTTTGCTCGGGAAGAGGGCAGGAGACGGAGATCTTAACGCGTACCAGACCGTCACGGACGGATCCTTCGAGGATGTTCTAGCCCGCCCGGAACGTTACCTTCAGCAGGCATCGTCGTTTACTTACTACGATCTTTTTGCCTGGGGACAAGGCAATGGTCCGAACCGTACCGTCGAGCTTTTCCGGGAAACGAGCGTGTCGGAGGAATCCGGCGGCCAAACAACCCGCATTCTCGTCAACGTCACTTACATGGATGGACTAGGAAGGGTTATTGAAACGAGGAAAAGAGCGGACTCCTCGGGCGCTTCTCCGCAGGCCGAACGCTGGCTCGTCTCCGGCCGCACGGTCTATGACAACAAAGGAAGACCCGTTGAGCAGTATTTGCCCTATTATTCCAGCGTCCCGGTCTATGAGGCGAATACGGATTCACAGGGAGTATTGCCTCCGCCGACAAGAACCTGTTATGACCCGCTTTCCCGCGTGTACCGCGTGGATTCGCCCAAAGGATTTTATACGAGAACGGAATTTACGCCTTGGGAGGAAGCACATTACGATTCGAACGATACGATTGCGGATTCCGACTATTACATTCAATTCATGCAGAGCTACCCCGGCCAGCCGGACCAAAGCCAGATGGACGAGAAGGATGCCTTGCTCAAAGCTTACCGGTTCCGTAACACGCCGCTTGTGCAAGTGAAAGATAACTTGGGACGCGTTTTCCTGAGATTGCACGATAATCTGGGCGAAACGTCTAGCGGGTTGTTCTCTGATATGGTGCAAGGCAGCAGCATTTCCGCATCGGATGTATGGAACGAACTTGTTCGGCAAGGGTATGTGGAGATGACGGATACCGCTTCGGGAAGCGGGAGAGCATCGGCAAGGTTCCGGCCGTATGCCCCGGGCTTCAAGCTTGCGATAGACCCGGCATACGAGCCTTTCGCGGATCAGATAGCGGTGCTTCTCAGACAGAGCTGTCTGCCCGAGTACACGGGTTATGACAGCAAGGGTAACGTTAAATACGAAATAAACGCGAAGCATTATTATTCGGGCATCACGCAAGGCACTACGCCGAAGGATGTGCAGTTTACCTACGATATGCAGAACCGTCTGTTATGCACGGACAGCAGAGACGCAGGGGTGCGCCTTGGAATAAACAACATGTTTGACGATCCCGCGCATACATGGGACAACCGGGGATTTCATACTTCCACATCGTATGACGGACTGCAAAGAACAGCCCGGATTCGCGTGGAAGGCTTCGATCCTGCTTCCGGGCTGAGGCTGGCAAATACCGTTGAAAAATACGTCTATGGGGATCAAGCCGGTCTTAGCGCGGCCGACGCCCAGAACCGGAATCTTCTCGGCAAGCTTTATACCTTGTACGATCAATCGGGCGTGACGCATTTTCAGCTGTATAGCCTGCAGGGACACATACAGGCAACCGAAAAGCTGCTGCTCGTTGATTACGCGGCGGAACCGGATTGGGATGCGGAAGACGAGCCTGCGCTAAACGGCGAATCCTTCGTCACCTCTTATGCCTATGACAGTCTGGGACGACAAATCGCCGAAACCTCAGCCGATCAAACGGTATACAGGACCGCTTATAACTTGGCCGGTCAACTGCAGAAGGTAACGGTTGACTTCGCGGAGCAAGCCGGTGTGCCGTTCATTCAGGACGTCCAATACGACGCTGACGGTCAGCATGCGCGGATTGCCCGCGGCAACGGGACAACAACCGTTTTCACTTACGAGGAGACGACCCGCAGGCTGCTTGGAATCGCGACAACCCGGTCGGCCGCGGACGGCAAAGGGACGGCAAGAAGCACGCTCCTTCAGAAGCTTTCGTATACGATGGACCCTGTCGGAAATATAACGAGGATGCGCGACGACAGCTTTGATACGGTATTCCAGAATCAACAGATCGTGGAGCCGTTAAGCGACTACACCTATGACGCTCTCTACCGGCTGGTTCAGGCTTCGGGACGGCAGCATCCGGGAATATTGCCGGATACGCACGCAACAGGCTTCAAGCAAAGCATGTGGCTTCCCGCCGCACCGCCGCACTTGAATGATGCGGACAAGCTAGAAAATTATACGGAAACCTATACGTACGACGAAGCGGGCAATCTGGTCAAAACCCGGCATGCCGCAGCTTCCGCCGCGTGGACGCGAACGCTTGCGGTAAGCGACGATTCCAACCGGTTGAAGGAAATGACCACAGGCACGCAGACAGGGCTTCCGGTACAGCTGCAATACGATGATAACGGCAATCTTCTGGCGCTGGAGCATTTAAGCTCCCTGCAGTGGAATTACAGGAACAACCTGGCAAGCGCAACCGTCATCGCGAGAGAAGGAGACCAATCGGACTGCTCCTACTTCATCTACGAAAGCAGCGGGCACAGGGTCCGCAAGGCGCTGGAGCGCAAAATCAGCGATGGCCTAACCGAAATTCAAGAAAAAATTTATGTTGGGCGTCTGGAAATCAAACGAATTACACGGGTTCAGAACGGGGTATCGTCTGTCATTCTTGAACGGTATACCTACCGGGTCATGGAGGATGAGCGAATGGCCGCCATCGTAAACTTTTGGACCAAGGACGATCACGGACGCGAGACCGATACCGTTGCCCGGCGGCAAATCCGGTATCAATTAAGCGATTTTCTTGGTTCATCCACGATGGAGGTGGACGAAGACGCCGGCTTGATCAGCTATGAAGAATATTTCCCTTACGGCGGGACGTCTTATCTCGCCGGATCGAATCAGCTGGAGGTGCAGCTGAAGGAGTACCGCTATAGCGGCAGGGAGCGGGATGACTGTACCGGCCTGTATTATTACGGGGCGAGGTATTATCCGCCTTGGCTGGGACGTTGGATGAACCCGGATCCGGCAGGCATGTCGGATGATCCGAATATGTACGCGTTTGTAAGCGGCAACCCGATCCGCTTCGCCGATCTGAACGGCATGGCGAAGAAGAAGAAAAAATCCGGCAATGCGGTCGCCAAGAAGAAGCTTGCCGCCAAGATGAAGGCACAGCAGCGGAAAAACGATCTAACGAAGTTTGTGAACGGAGACAGCGCGACAAAAGCCCAAACCATTTCGCAGCTGAGGGGGCGGCCTCTCAGGGTTACCTTGGCACGGCAGTCCTTTGTCCGCAAGGTGCTCCATAAGGAAGCGGACAAGGCTCAGGTAGAGCTGGATCAATTCGACGTGCCGCCAAGCTCCGGCAAAGCCCTTCCGGTAAAGGTAGCTGACCCGACAGGCGTGCAGGGAGGCTTCTTCTTCGGCAAACGCGACTACATCGAGAGGCAGCATGTCGTTTCCCCATCCAGCCTAAACGTGGACGGCCGCGATTCCACCAACGACACGATGGGCAAGGCAAGCGCCTTCCACAGCACAAACAACCTGCCGGCGAGTCTGTATTCCAGCAGGGACGATACCAAGCTTGGCGGCTTGGGCGAGGCCTGGTGCCATCTGATCGCTCACTGCCTGGGCGGCCCGGAAGCCTCCAACAATCTCGTGGCGGGAAGCCAAGGCTCCAACCTCGTGCAGCTCGGAATAGAGCTCGCCATTAAGGAGTTTGTAGGGACAACGGGCGAAAAGGTGCTCATTAAGGTGGGAGCTAACGTGCGGCTTAGGGCTGACGGCGCAATCACGCATATTGCGGATGAATTCTTCTACCAAATCTATGACATGAGCGGCAAACAAGTTTACGCCACCAAGTTCAAAGCCGACATTCTTCGGGCGGATACGCTCCAGAAGCAGAAGAAGACGGAAGCGACCAAGAGTTTGAACAGCCATTTCGGCTATTAACTCCATTCGGGAACCAAGGAGGACCATATTATACATGGATATTCGATCGTATCTAAGCGATACTCATCCGTCGGTGGCGCAATTTTACGCCAATAACCCGAATTTCGATGTAACCGGCTTTCCGTTTGCGGACGCGGCATCGGCAGAGGCTTTAAACGGTTCCGGCGAACAACATGCGGAGGCTCTGCATTTGCTTGGCGGCTACCAAAGACTGCTCCGACTAACCAATAATCCTCAGGCAGCCGGTATATTAATGGGCGGCAGCGGCAACGGACAACCTCCGCTGCATTCGGCGATTCAGATCGCTGCAGTCAATCCGGAGCATTTCGTAAGTACTTATGGGCCGCTGTTGGGGGAGAACGGTGAAGCTCAAGCTGCCGCCATTCATGAGAGGGCGAGGCACATTCAGGCTCAGTTGATGCATGAATGGGCTTCCGTCACCCAGCTGTCTGCGCCCCATACGAGAAACTTCGCAGCAAACAACATATCCGAAGCGGTTGTTCAGCATTATGAGCAGCTTCCCGATTATCAGAAGATCTTCGGATCGCTGAACTACTGCGAGTGCGATGAATGCAAATCCATCTTTGGCCCGGCAGCCTACCTGGTTGATCTCATGCGCATTGTCAACCAAAACATCACGGTACCGAACCAGTCGACCATCCCAGCCAATATGGCGTTGGAAGCCCGTCGGCCGGATCTGGCAAACCTAGCGCTTACCTGCGAGAATACGAACACTACGATGCCTTATCTGCAGGTTGTTAATGAAAGGTTGGAAGCAGCCGTCCGGTCGGCGATGGATGTGGAGGGGGATCTGTATCAGGAGCTGGCGGCACAGGTATATCCGTTTAACCTGCCGTTTCACTATCATTTGGAGCTGATCAGGATTTATTTGAACCGGATGAACGTAAGGCTCCGGGACTTGTTTGCGGTATTTGGCGCACCTGAAGAGGGAACGGCTGCTGAAACGCTAGGCCTGTCTCCGGAGGAATTCCGTTTGATTTCCTCGCCCGTAACGGATGAAACGCAGTTGAAGACCTTCTACGGCGTAACCGACCTTACAACGCTGTCGGACGTGAAGACCTTTTGCGATCGAACCGGAATAACGCTGGTGCAGCTCCAGGCCTTGTTCAACCAGGATCTTTCCGCAGCCGAGATCGAAGCCGGGCTTACGAAATCCTTCTTCATGAACTATGGGCTTGCCCAACCCCTTCAGATCAACAGTCAAGGTGCTGCCTTGAGGATCGATTATCTAACCAATGACGCTCTGGACCGGATCCACCGGTTCCTGAGGCTGAGCAGCAAGCTCGGCTGGAGCTATACGGATCTGGATTGGGCACTGCAATGCGTAAATGCCGGCGTTCCGAAGCTGGATGCCGCGGCATTAACCGGTCTTGCGAAGCTGATGACGGCGATGGAGCAATGGAATTTGTCCATCGAGCAGGCCGGCGCTCTTATCTTCGATGTGAAGACGTATGGACAAGGCGATTCTGCAGTATCCCATATGGCGTTCGATCAGCTCTTTAACGGACCGGAATCGGCTACCTACCATCCCGCGGACGAAGGGAAAGACAGCTATGCCTTTAATCCGATGTTTACGGACGACCTTTTGTATTGGACGATCGGTGCGGCGGATGCGGACAATATGAGGCTCGCCTCCCGCATTGCCGCGGCGCTGAAGCTGAAACAAGCCGAGCTTGAGCAGCTGGCGGCAGCGTTGTTCGACAAGCAGGCGAAAATAGCGTTAACCGTAGGCCGATTGTCGATGCTTTACCGTTATTCCGTGTTTGGCGGCATGCTTGGCATGCCTATGGCGCAGTTTGTGATGCTGCTTGCTTTGTTTAATCCATTAACTCCCTTGTCTGCGATGGACGCGTGGACCTTATTGAAAAAGAATGCGGACCGGTTGAAGCGGTCGAGACTAAACGTCTACGAGCTGGACTACGTGGTGAACGGCAACGTATCCGACTATGTCGATCCGTTGTACCGCTCCGCCGATTTGGGCGGATGGCTCGGCACTCTGCCGAAGCTAATCGCCAACCCAGGTTCGAATCCGGATGCAGACACGGTGTCAAAGAATCAGCAATTAAAGCTGGTTGGACAGATTGCGGCATTGTTCCATGTTCAAACCGCACAAATTAGCAGCCTGATTGATTTGCTCGGTTATACCGATATGATTGCCGTCTTCACGGATCCGAAGATGCAGGCTGCGGCTGAAGCGAGAATAAAGCAGCTGTCGCAGTGGCTTGTACTGGCGAGGAGATTCGGTCTGGCAAGCGATGATCTTGCCGCGATCAAACGCAGTCTTACCGCATTAGGCATTGCAGACCCGTCAGAGCTGAGCGCGGCAAATGTGCTTGATTTGTATGCTTACCAGGAATTGCAGGCGGTCTTTGGCGATGTGAACGGAGCAGTTGCCGCTTACTTGAGCGCCGACTCGGACAGTGAGGCGTCCGCTGCCATTGCCCCTCTGACCGGTCTAGAGGATAACGAAGTGACTTCCCTATTTGCGTTATTCCCTAAGTTATCCCGCATTGAACGCCTGTATTTGCTGCAGAAGGTGACGGGAATCCTGCATGCAACCGGAGCCGGCTTTAGTCTTCTGTCAGCCGTAAGCAGACTTGCCGGACAGGATGCCGCAACGCATTGGGCGGATTACGGGAAAGCGGCGGATAATCTGCTCTTAGCGCTTAGAGCGCGTTTAGGAGGAGACGATTGGGACAGCTTGTTCCTCCAGGTGAACGGGGCCGTTCAGGAGAAGCAGAGGACGGCATTGCTGTCAACCGCACTGAATGCGCTGTCGCAAAAGGATGATCTGGGATGGATCAAAAACAGCCGGAATCTGTACGAGTATTTATTAATCGATGTGGAGATGAGCGGCTGCGCAACGATCTCTTATATCAAAGAAGCGTTGAACGCCATTCAGTTGTATCTCCAGAGATGCAGGGAGCGGCTGGAGCCCGGGGTCATTCATTTCGATATTCCCGAGGTCTGGTGGAGCTGGATGATCAACTACCGGCTATGGGAAGCGAACCGCCAAGTCTTTTTATATCCGGAAAATTATATTAATCCGTCCTACCGGAGGAACAGGACTGCTCTGTTCACCGATTTCCAGAATACGCTGAAGCAGGGCGATATAACGAGGGACACAGTAGAAGCGGCATTTCGCAGGTACCTGGACAGCTTCGCCGAGCTGGCCAAGCTGAAGGTCGTCGACACCTATCATACGCACGTTACGGATGAGACGCATGACCATGCGGAGGTGACGTACCTTTTTGCCAGGACAGAGACACAGCCTTACAAGTATTACTACATGACGCGGGATGAAGGCAATGTGTGGTCGGAATGGAACGAGATCAAGGTTTCGATTAATTCGGATACCGTGTCGCCGGTTTATGCGTTCAACCGTCTCTTTCTGTTCTGGGTGGAGCAGAAGGCCGTAAGGGATAACGGAACCGGCTCAGCCGGGCAGCGATCGGTAAGAGCAACGATCCGGTATACGTTCTATAACTTCAGCGGCAGCTGGGTAGCCCCGCAAACTTTGGCGGAAGATACGGTCATTTCGGCGAATAACAGCGCCTTTATGAATCTGGACGGGGTCAAGACCCTGTTCGACGCTTCCCAATTCGATGCCTCGCAGCTGTGGTGGAACAAGGTGTATCCGCTCAAGATCGAAAGAAATAACTATCTTACTCCCAATGTCGGGGCTAACCGGTTCGAGAAGCTGGTAATCTTCTTAGGTCCCATGATTGATATTGGAGGCCTGTCCGCATTCGCGATGCCGCCGGCTCCGCAAACGGGAGCGGATGCGCTGCAGCAATTCGAGAACCGGTTGTATGAAGTGACTCATCAGTTCGTTCTGGCTAAAAATGTCGGACACACCGGCTTCCTGCCCGTGTTCCGTCCTATCGTATTGAACGATGACCTGCAGCCCGGTTTTATCGTAAACCCGGACGAGTACATCATAGCGGGGAAAGAGGCGTTAATCAGCCAGACGTATTTCCGGCCCGAAATCGACCGCAGCTCCGGCAGGCTGAATCTGGTTGACACGAACCAAATCGTTTACGACAACTATGCGGCGGATTCCATCCGGACTCCTTCGCCAGTTGTTGCGGCATCCCGGTTGAATGAAGCTTCTTTTGTCTCGGCAACGCTTGGCATGGATGCCGCCCAGTCAACGGTCGTTTGGAACGGCCTCATCAAATCCGGCTACATCAACGAACGAGGTCTCGTTCTAGGCTCCTTCAGCTTTGTCCAGCTCGTGAAGGACGTGGGTGGTTATCTGTCCGGACAGGCGGATATCCCGGCGAAAACGTCTTATGTGCTGCAGCAGATCAGCGGGGCTACGGGAACGGTATCTCTATCCGGCAATATGCGGGGCAATGAATACGAAGTGCTTACCGTAAAGAACCATCCTGCTGCCTTTTTGTTCAAAGGAGACAAAGAAGCCTTCCTGCTTATGGATATCGATGAGGAGCTGGATGTGCCCGCAATCAGCGAGGCGCTGCTGAACCCGGATACGATATTCACGCCTGCTTCATTTATTTCGTCCAATCTGGACATTAACGCAGACGGCTCTCAATCGATCTACAATCTGCTCGCGCAAGGAGGATTTCTGGATGAGGATGGGGTCCTGCAAAACGACTCGGATGCCCAAAGCCTGACGGAGTATCTGCAGCCGCAGCTTGTTGCCAATACTTCGGCTGTTGTGAACATCCTGATGAACAGTCCCATGTTTATGGAGCAGTCCTTCGTGGCTCCGGCGCCGATCGATATAGAAGCCTCCGGTTCCCAAACCGTCTATCAGCAGCTCGTCAAATCGGGATATTTGGATCCTAACGGCAGAATTATGGCGGATATCGATTTCTATGAATTAAACGAATTTATAGAAGGTCTGCTGGACGGTCAGCCAAACGAGAATCTGAAGGTCCGTCATGTCATGGATACGCTGTACCAGTGGCCATTCCCGGTGTCCGTCGGTTTCCTGGACCGGAACAAGGACGGCATTGGAAGCATCAAATACAATTTCACTGCGTTCCGCCTGACGACAGCAGCCGTTCACCGGCTTAGCTCCGCGCTCTTTACCGGCGGGATTGACGCGCTGCTCAGCCTGGAGTCGCAGCAAATTCCGGTTGAAGCGGAGCTGCTGTTCAAGAGATTTCAGTTCGACAGCCATTTTGTCATAGCGCCGGCTGCTGCGGACGGAGCGCAGGTTGATTTCGACGGGGCTTACAAGACCTATTATTGGGAGCTGTTCTTCCATGCCCCCTATTTAATAGCGGATCTGCTAAAGACCAATCAAAGCTATCAAGATGCCGAGAAGTGGTACCAGTACATTTTCAACCCAACCTTGCAGCCGCTGCAGATCGGCCCGGGAGACTTCCAGACGTCAACGATTGGTCTCACAAGCTCTCAGCGCATTTACAAGATTCTGGCCGATCAGAAGATTATTACGGACGAGGGAGCCGTAAGCTCGGATTTCTCGGAAGCAACTCCGATCAGCCAGCTATTCGCCTTTCTGGACGACAAGCAGATCGATTCGGTCCGGAACCGGCTTCTGAACGACCAATTGAGCAACCCGAATGCACGCTTCTGGCAGTTCAATCCTTTCCGCAACCATACGTTGGAAGCTCTTAAGGATCAATTGACCAATCCGCAGGAGATTGACGCCTACAACATGGATCCGTTTGATCCCGACGCCATAGCCGGCCTTCGCATAGGCGCTTATGAGAAAGCGGTAGTGATGGCTTATATCGACAATCTTCTGCAGTGGGGCGATTCCTACTTTGCGCAATACACCTGGGAATCGATTGTAACGGCCACGATGATGTACGTGTACGCTTACGATCTGCTGGGACCAAGACCGGAGGATCTGGGGAAATTCCCTGAGCCGGAGCCCAAAACGTTTAACGATCTTCTTGCGCAGTACCAGAAGGGCATTCCGCAATTTTTCATCGCGTTGGAGCAGGAGGCGCCTGCAGGCGATGCTTTAATGGCATATTCTCCGTTTAATGCGCTGGACACCTATTTCTGTGTACCGGAGAACCGGCAATTTATCGGGTATTGGGACCGGGTGGAGGACAGGCTGTTCAAAATCCGTCATTGTCTCAACATCCAGGGCATACCGCAATCTCTCGCTTTGTTCGAGCCGCCGATTGATCCTGCCCAATTAATCCGCATGGTCAGCTCGGGCGTGAATGCGCTCTCGGCTCTTACGCCGGTAAATCAAGGAGTACCTTACCGGTTCGCTTTCCTGCTGGATAGAGCCAAATCGATCGCGGGAACGTTAACGCAATTTGGCGGAAGCCTGCTAGCTGCGCTTGAGAGGAATGATGCGGAGGGTCTGGCGCTCCTGCAGAGCACGCATGAGAAAAATATTCTTAATCTCACGACAATGATTAAGGAGAAGCAGCTGGAGGAGATTGCGGACACGGTTGCGTCCTTAACGGAAAGCCGGGCAAATGCCTTGTTCCGTCAGAATCATTACAGCTCCTTGTATGACGAGAATATCAACGGGCTTGAAATTACAGATTTAACCTTAAGAGGGGTATCGGCTAATCTTCAGGTGGCCTCCGTTGCCATTCACGGACTGTCGATCGGGGCTTATCTGGCGCCGAACATATTCGGCTTGGCGGATGGCGGCATGCAATTCGGCGATGCGGTAAATGCCGGCGCCGCCATGGTGGACGGAACCGCAAACGGATTGGATAAAGCCGCCGGCTTGATCAGTACCGGGGCGCAATACGTGCGCCGCCGGGAGGAGTGGGGACTGCAGCGGGATGTAGCGGCCTCCGAAGTAAAGCAGCTGGACCAGCAAATTGCCGGATCCAAAGTTCGCGCGGACATGCTGCGGCGGGAGCTTGAGATCCATCAGCAATCGATGAAGCAGCAGGATGAAGTCGAGCGATTCCTGCGCGGCAAGTTTACCGGCCAAGAGCTGTACCAATGGATGATCAGCCGGCTGTCAACAACCTATTTCCAGTGCTATCAGCTGGCAATGGATTTGTCGATGGCTGCGCAAGCGGCTTACCAGTACGAGCTGGAGCGGCAGGATCAATTCCTGCAGTTCGACTATTGGGACAATCTCCACCGGGGACTTCTTGCCGGAGAGGGGCTGCTTCTGGCCTTGAACCAGATGGAGAAGGCCTACCTGTTCAACAACTCGAGAGATTTGGAGCTGGAAAAGACGGTTTCCTTGCTAAGCTTGGATCCTATTAAATTTATAGCTTTTAAAGGGGGGATGCAGGGCGGTGCAGGGACGCAGGGCAAGCTGGATTTCGAATTCAGCGAGAAGCTGTTCGATTTCGACTTCCCGGGTCACTACTGCCGCAAGATCAAATCCATCACGATATCCATTCCGGCTGTTGTCGGACCTTACCAGAACATCAACGCGATGCTGGTTCAAAACCGCAATTCGGTAATCGTCCAATCGGACGAGAAGATCTCGGGGGTCAAATATCTCCTCGATCCGTCTAATCCGTTACCGGAAACGAACGTGTTAAGGCAAAGCCAACTCGCGCAGCAGGTTGCCGTAACCAAGGGGATGAATGATTCCGGGTTGTTCGTTCTCGATTTCAGAGACGACAGGTATTTGCCGTTCGAAGGGACGGGCGCCGTATCCTCGTGGACGCTGAGCCTGCCGCCGGAGACGAACCGTTTCGATTTCGGCAATATTTCGGATGTAATCGTCAAAATTCAATACACGGCAAAAGACGGCGGAACAAGCTTTGCCAATCAGGTACGGCAGCTGCTGCATGCGGACAGCGCTCCTTACCCGTATACGCCGGCAAAAGTGATTGACCTGAAGCAAGCTTACCCAAGCGAATGGTTTGCTTTGTTTAGTCCGCCTGCGGCTCAAGGCGTGCAGCAGATCAGCTTCCCAATCGCGGACCGGACGATTTTGACTCATTTATCCGATGTAAGTCTATTGTCAGCTACGGTTCTGGTACAGACGTCCAATCGAGCAATCGTGTCGGATAAGGATGCGAATTCGCCGTTTTTAAGCTTGATGCTTGGGGATAATCCTGCGGCTCCGATTCACGTCACGAACAACTCGGGCAGTTGCGATTTAAGCAATGTCGCTGGAACCGGCTTCAATGCCGTCCTGCAATTTCAATTATCCAATACGCCGGAGGCTCTTCTGCTTAATGGAGCATTAAATCAGGATGTGTTAGCAGGGCTTACGGTCATTATTACTTATCAGTCCAATGTATTCGCGAAGACAAGCACAACCAACTAAACCAATAAAGGGGTTATGAATGATGGATTGTTTAGGCTCTCTTGAAATCAACTTGGGCGCGGCGAAAAATTTGACGGACGTGAACTGGTCCCAGGTGAATATTCAAGACATTAATAACAACAACTTTCAGTTCGGGAAGCCGTTCTACCTGGTATGTCCCGGGGAGCATTGCCAGGATAACGTCAATTTCACGCCTCAAGCTCACCGCTTGTGCCAATGCACCGACATTAACGGGCATTCGATTCCCGGTTGTTCTCCGCATGACTACCTGTATCCGTACGCGGCGCAAGTATGCTTCAATACAAGCAATCCTTCCGACCTGAGCCATGCAACGCTTGGCAACCGAGGCTGCATGAGCTTGGGTGAAACGTGGAACGTCGTTACCTGCTATTGCTGCTGTTCCTGCTTTGCGCACGGCACGCAAATCGGCACGCCGCAGGGCTCTCAAGCGATCGAGAATTTCATCGTTGGGGATAAAGTCATTACCGCGAGCTTGAAGCAAAGCTCGGAAGGGCTGCAGCTGGAGTGGAAGAAAGCTAAGCTTAACTTCAGCAGTGGTACAGGCCCCCAAAGCCATCAGCCGGCGATGATCTACATCCGCTTCGGCGGTCATGGCAGCATCATCGTAACGCCGGATCATCTGTTTCTTATGCCAAGCGGCAAGCTGAAGCGCGCCGACCGGCTTGTACCTGGCAAGGACCTGCTAGTCTCTTATAACAATACGCAAGTAGAGATCCATGAAATCAGCATTGGCGAATATAAGGGCGGCGTGCACCATATCGCTACCGATGTTGCTTTCGACGGGACACTTGACGGGCACTTGCTGCTGTCAGAGGGACTTGTATCCGGCGATTTCAATCTGCAAATTCATCAAAGAGAGCTTTTAGGAAGCGGTTTGCTGGAGGATGCCGAGGATCTTCCGATCGTAGGCACGAAAGAGTACGAAGCAGCCCATGCACATCTGGTTGCCGGGAATTATTTGTCGTTTAGCGCTCCAAATCTTAAAGCGGGTGCGGATACGTTGTCGGTAGCCGCTACTCCCGAAGCGGCAGCGCAGCTCAGCAAATTTTACGTTCACGGCTCCAACGTGGCGTTTGTGCCGGACAACGCGGCTAGCTTCATCAGCCCTCTGCAAGCTACCGACGTGAACGATAAAGCGGATAGATGGGGCTTTACGGAAGTGAGCATCGGCAACGCCATGGTGAAATACCTGGTGAATCTGTTCCAGGGCTTCTACCCGGACATTACGTTCTATCACGACATCGGCCGTCTGGAGCCCAATGCCTATGCCTTTACCCAATATGGCAAGCAATACATTGTATTATCCGGCGGATTGACACGCATTAAAGGTCTCGGCATGGAAGGCATGGCCTTTATTCTCGGAAATATGGTAAGCCGTCTTCAGAAGAGTGCGCCGCTGAACACGGATGGTTTCACGACGGTTGGCATGAGCGATTACTATACACCGGCGATCCTGCAAAATATGTTCTTCGGCAACCTCTACGCGCCGTTGATGACAAGCGCCTTGGAGCAGGTTCAAAAAGTAATTTTCGGCAACATTAACGTCTCGCTGCATGACGCATTTGAGACCGATCCTTTCCAGCCGACTACGGGAACAAGGATGGATGCGGTTGAAGCGGGCAACGGCATGAATTTCCCGCCGAACGGAATTGGCGGTCCGGAACTGAATGGACTGAAGGTTACCGGAGCAACGGTAACGGGACCGGCAATCAGCGCTGCTTCGCTAATGACGGCGGATATTACGGCCGACCTTGCGGCGGCGGCGTTCAAGCTGCTGCAGGATAAAAGCATTGTAGATACGGCTGGCTTGATCGCGGCGGATTTCACGGTAGCAACGGATTTATCGTACTTGTTCGCCGATCAAGCTGACGAAATCAGGACGCTGCTTACGGAGGAGGTTCGTTATGTTTTGCTGCATGCCGCATCCACCGTTGAGCTGCATTTCAATACGGCTGTAAAAGCGATCCATGCGGCAGATGAAGACGATTTTTCGTTTACGCCTAACGCCGTTATTACGGATGCGCAGCCGGGCAAAAGCAATTCGTCGGTACTGCTGAAGGTTTCTTTAGAGCGCGGAGTCACGTATACCGTGTCCGTCTCCAGAGCATTAACGTCGGATATCGGATCAACCTTGGATCCGGACTCCTCGACGGCAGAAGTTACGTTGAAATAACGGCCTAATAACAACGGGAAAGGGGCTTAAGAGATGGAATCAGCCGCTCCAGAGATGGGGGCATTCACAGGGACAATTGAAGAACAGTGCAGGCAATTCGGCAGTATCCTGGGTTTGGAAGGCCCGGTATCGGAAGAGGTATTGTTCGCGGCTGTTCATGATCCCAGCTATGCGCATAATTTATTGTCCGCAAGAAGATCGGAGATGTTTTTGAACTATCTGCTCAGTAATCCTCCTAAAGTGGATACGGCGGGAGAAGCGGAGACGGAGGCAAAATCCGCTGAAGGAACCCCTTCCAATATGGAACTCGCCAAGAAGGTGGGGCATGCTTTGTGGAAATGGGCCAAAGCGGGCTTTGCTACGGTAGAGGACGAGATATACCGCAAGCGGATGGATGCCTGCATGGCATGCCCTCACAGTCAGAGCAAACCGGATAAGCTGATTTACAACGCTTTGTCCAAATCAGCGGCAAACGACGGCATTGCCGAGAAGATCTGCGGCAAATGCGGCTGCGTTCTATCCAAAAAAACCAAGCTACCGACGGAATCCTGTCCGGATTCTCATCCGGAGCTTGCCGGAATGACTCGCTGGGAAGAGCCTATTCCGGTCTAATTCTTATTATAGTTCGTACAAACGGAAAGCTGACGCCGGTATTTAACCGCGTCAGCTTTCGTAGTTTTGCTTGAGTTGGTAAATAATCTATTCGCAAAAAACTAACGTTAAATACATAAGGAAAAGGCAGCCGGTTTCGGCTGCCTCTTTTCATACGCGGATACTCTTGCGGAAGGGGTTATCCTTTTTTGGTTTGCAGGCGGATCACGTTCCAGGAGGCTTTGTTTAAGATCGCTTGAACGCTGCCGTTATCTGCCGTCGTGCGTCCTCCGGCATGCGGAACGACATTGCGCGGATTGGATTTGGTGTTGGTGGCTTTCAAATCCTCGCTTTCCATGACGATATGCTCGATTACGCTTACTTCGCCAAAGCTGCGGAGGTCCAGGCTAAGCTCCATTTGCTCTTCCAGATGGCGGTTAACCGCAAACACCGTGATTAGACCTTGCTCCTCGTCGAAGACGCTGATCGCTTCGAGATACGGAACGTCGGTGAAGTCCTTGGAATCGTATTTCGGCGAGGAGATATTGGCTTGCAGCACCGTACCCCGTCCGAAGTTCGAGGCGTGCAGGAACGGATAGTAGGTCGTTTGCAGCCAGATCGCGCCGTTCGTCTCGGTCATAATTGGGGCGATAACGTTAATTAATTGAGCGATGCAAGCCATTTTGACACGGTCAGCATGCTTAAGCAGCGTAATCAGGAAGCAGCCAACCGCAAGAGCATCCTCGTGCGTGTACACATCCTCGAACTCCGGAGGAGCAATCTGCCAACGCTCGTCGGCGCGGCTTGTGCCGATGGTGTTCCATACATTCCATTCGTCGAGGGAGAGCATGATTGTTTTTTTGCTGCGTTTCTTCGCTTTTACATAGTCGCAGATCGCGGCTACGCTGTCGATAAATTGGTCCATATCGAGCGATTTGGCCAAGAAGTTCGCCGTATCGTTATTGTTGTTATTGTAGTAGGTATGGAGAGACAGGTAGTCCACTTGATCATAAGTAAGATCAAGCACCGTAGCTTCCCAGTCTGCAAAGGTGCTCATGCCGCTGCTGGAGCTGCCGCAGGCAACAAGCTCGATCGACGGGTCAACCCATTTCATTACCTTTGCGGTCTCATTGGCAAGCCGTCCGTATTCGACGGCAGTCTTGGCGCCTATCTGCCACGGACCGTCCATCTCATTGCCCAGGCACCAGGTTTTGAAGCGGTGGGGCTCCTTGTAGCCGTGAGAGATCCGCAGATCGCTCCAATAAGTACCGCCGGGATGATTGCAATATTCCACAAGATTTCTTGCCGCATCCATGCCCCGCGTCCCCAAATTTACAGCCATCATGACATCGGAGCCAACCAGCTTGGCCCAATCCGCGAATTCGTTGGTGCCTACCTCGTTCGTTTCCGTCGTCCACCAGGCCAGCTCGAGCAGGCGTTTCCGTTCGCTCTTTGGACCTACGCCATCCTCCCAATTGTAGCCGGATACGAAGTTGCCTCCCGGATAGCGGATGATAGGTACCTGCAGAGCTTTGATGACTTCAATGGCATCTTGGCGGAATCCGTTCCCGTCAGCCGTCGGATGTCCCGGATCGTAAATGCCGCCATAGACGGCACGACCCAAGTGTTCGATAAAGGAACCGTATACACGGGGATCAACAGGGGAGACGGTAAAGTTCTTGTCAATAAGCATGCTGGAACGAATAGTCATGGTAAAGCCTCCTTTAGAATTAGGGAAAAACAAAATCCGTATGGTTGAAATCCTATAATATTCGTAACATAATAGGTATTAGCAGACAACAATAAGTTTTAGGATTTTGGAAAAACAAAATCCTATCGAGGTGAAATGATGCTATCAACCAATGCGGAGTCCTTAATTGTCTATGAAGCGCTGGCAAGCGAGGTGCGTTTGAAAATTATTGATAAATTGTTCGAGAGGGAGCGCCATGTGAAGGAGCTTGCCTCCGAGATGTTTCTAAGCAGCGCGGTTATCAGCGGCCATATCCGCAAGCTGGAGCAGGCGGGAATTGTAGGCAGCAAGATGAAGCGGATTGACGGAGGAACTTACAAGTATTGTTATATCAAGTCTGAATTTCTTCAGATCAAGCTGTCTCCCAATGTATCATCGTCATTAAGCTTTCATGGGCTGTCCGTGCCAATCGGCCACTACACCGACTATGAGGCATGGCCAACCTGCGGGGTTGCAACCACGGAGAAAATGATCGGACAGTACGATAATCCGGCCTGCTTCATGGACCCGGAGAGGGTAAACGCGGGAATCCTGTGGCTTGCAAGAGGGTGGGTAGAATATAAAATTCCTAATTACCTTTATAAGGATCAGCGGCTGCACGAGATCGAGATTTCCTTCGAAATCGGCTCCGAGGCTCCTCGCGTCAATGAGAATTGGCCGTCGGATATTCATTTCAGTCTTAACGGAAAATCGCTTGGCGTATGGACAAGCCCGGGAGATTTCGGGAAAACGAGGGGAAGGCTTACTCCGGATTGGTGGTCCAGCGACGTCAATCAATACGGCCTGTTGAAGGTGCTCCGAGTCAAGGAGACCGGCTCGTATATCGACGGTTTGAAAATTTCGGACATAGGTCTTAAAGATATCGGGACCGGCGCGATTAACTGGACTTTCCGCATAGCGGCGGAAGATACCGGACGCGGACGGGGAGGACTAACCCTATACGGAAAGGGCTTTGGGAATTACGATCAGGATATTGTTTTTAGAAGTTTTTACGTATAAATCCGCTTACGAAAGAGGCCGCGACTGCTGCGGCCTCTTTCTATTTGCCTGCTTGGAGTGATAAACGAACGTACAGGCAATAATAGGTAACGCCGATCTTTAGGATTCGTTATCAATGTTTAGTATTCGTTATATCGCCTGAACCGGCTATCCAGTAATGTTAAGGATGCTTAATAAAAATTTTTCGACGCAAATCGACGTTGCTTTTTGAGGCAAGGCCGATTCCGCTTGAAGGAGAGAAGAGTAAGGCATGAAAAAGCTGCAGCTCTTACAGACCGGATGGGCTGGATTATTGGTCGTTGCAGCGTTAGCCGGATGCAGTAACAGTAACAATCCGGACAAACAGCCGGGCTCAGCAGAGAACGAAGCAAAGCCCGGAGAAGGAATCCAAGGCCGAACGATTACGTTCGTAACCGGATCCCATCCCTGGGTTGACGTCATTAAGCCGTTAATTCCCCAGTTCGAGAAGGAAACCGGCATTAATGTGCGGATCCAGGGCTATTTCGAGGATCAGCTGACACAAAAGCTGACGGTACAATTCACGGCGCGCTCGGAAACGCCTGATGTGTTCATGTACCGGCCGTTGCAGGAAGGCAAGCTCTTCTTCCAGAGCGGCTGGCTTGAACCGCTTGATGCTTATGCCGGGCAGGATGCGGAATACAATTTGGGTGATTTCTCGCCGCAATCGATCCGTTCTTCAACGGTAGACGGCCATCTAGCCGGCATTCCGATCGTGACGGAGCAGCAAATATTGTATTACCGGAAAGATCTGTTGAAGGAAGCGGGGATTGAGGTGCCCGCTACCATCGATGAGCTTGAAGAAGCGGCGGCGAAGCTGAATCATCCGGAGCAAGGCGTTTACGGCTTTGTAGCCAGAGGACAGCGAAGTCCGCTTGTGACGCAGGTCTCGTCGTTTCTTTACTCCGAAGGCGGAGATTTTATCAAGAACGGCAAAGCAGCGATTAATTCTCCGGAAGCGATCAAAGCCTTCGAGACCTATGGCGGTCTTCTTCGAAATTACGGGCCGCCTAATGCGATCAACATGTCCTGGCCACAGGCGAGCGCTTTTTTTGCGCAAGGGAAGGCCGCGTTATACACCGATGCCAATTCGATCTACCGCGCGCTGGATACGGAAGAGTCAAAGGTTCGGGGAAATGTCGGCTTTGCGCCGTTTCCTTCGGGGACAAAAGGTTCCATGCCGTACAATATTACGTCCTGGGGGCTTGCCATTAACCCGAAATCGCCGAATAAAGAAGCGGCATGGGCATTTATCAAATGGGCAAGCGGAAAGTCCGTCATGCTGCTTACCCAGCAGGCGGGCAATCCCGGACCAAGATCGTCGGTATGGAAGGATCCGCGGGGCACGATTGGCTTCCCGGAGCAACTGGCAGCCGTATTCCGGCAAACGGTTAACGGTGGCATCGATCACGACCGCCCTCAGACCGTTGACGTAGCGGCAGCGCGGGAGCAGGTAGGAAAAATCGTGCAAATGGTCATCACGGGAGAGACGGACATCCGGCAATCGGCCGATCAGGCGAATGCCGCTCTGCAGGCTCTCCTTGATGAGGAAGCGGAGTAACCAAGATGCCGCGCAGACTGTCGATTTTCAACAAGATTGCCTTCACCATCATCCTGCTGCTAGTACCCGTTGTGCTGCTATACGGTTATTCGAACCGGATTGCAACCGGCGTTGTAGAAGAGCAAATGCGTTCTTCGAGCTTAAGCAAGCTTGTTTTCTTTATGGATCAAATGGACGGAACGATGGAAAATTTGTCGATGTTCCCGGTCATCTTAAGCGATGATCCGCATATTCGCGATTTTTTGTCTCCCGCCCAACGCGAGCCGGAAAGCGTTTTGCTGAAGGAGCAGGCCAGAGTAACAGAAAAGCTTGGACTGCAAAGCGTATCCAGCTCATGGTCCAACGATTTAACCTTTGCTTTTCCGGAGAAGAATCTCGTTCTCTCCTCGAATATTTACTTAAACGGCAGCGAAGTCCAATCGCCGGAGAGAAGGATGAAGAAGGATTGGATTTACGAGCGGGACAGCTCGCGCGGTTATCCGATCGATACGTTCGTCCGCGAGACCGGAGTTCCTGCCGCTGCCGTAAAGGTTGAAGACGCGGAAGCCGTTATTCAGGTCCGTTTTCCCGTCCAGAATATTAGCGACATGCTTGATGTATACAAGAAGGAGAACCGGGGCGACCCGTTTCTGTTCCGCTCTAATGAGGAGCCTGTACGCAACAGCACGTATGCGGAAGCGTCTTCCGCCAAGGTCATTCGGGAGCTTGCACACGGGAGCCTCGGACAAAGCGGTCAACGGATCTTAAAGATGGATGGACAGACGTATCTGGTCAGTTACGCGAAGTCGCGCCAGTTAGGCTGGTATTTGGTTGATTACGTACCGGTCGAACGGATTGTAGCCCCTATCGTTCAGGCCAGGAACTGGTTCTACGGCTCAATCGCTTTTCTGGTTTTGATCGGGCTGCTGGCCTCCGTTCTGCTCTACCGCAATGTTCAGATTCCGTTGTCCAAGATGATCGCCGGTATCAAACGGATGAAGGGCGGCGATTTGTCCTGGCGGATCGGCTATAAGGCTAATAACGAATTTGATGACTTGATTCGTCATTACAACGAAATGGCCGGCCAGATTCAGCGGTTGATCGAGGATATATACAGCGAAAAGCTAAGATCCAGGGAAGCAACGCTGAAGCAGCTGCAGTCGCAGATTAATCCTCATTTCCTGTATAACTCGCTGTTCTTTGTTATCAACTCGGCGATGATGGAGGACCGGGATTCGGTTATTTCGATGTCCGAAAATCTGGCCGAGTTTTACCGGTATACGACCAGGGTGGACAATCAGCTGTCAACGGTGGGAGAGGAGCTGGATTTTGTCCGGCATTACCTGAACATCCATACGCTGAGAATGGGGCGGCTAGCCTTCGAGATCGATGTTCCGGATGCCCTGCTAGAGGAGCCGCTTCCCCGTCTGACCCTGCAGCCGATCGTCGAAAATGCGATTGTGCACGGAATTGAAAGCCGGATCGGCGGAGGGCTTATCACCATTACCGGCAGGCAAGAGGGGGATTATAACCTTCTTGAAATTGCCGATAACGGAGCGGGAATGACCGGCGAGGAAAGGCTTAGGCTGGAAGCACTGCTAGACGAGAAGGAAATGGGCGACGAGATCGGATGCGGCACCTGGAACGTGCATCAGCGGCTGCAGGGCCGGTTCGGAAAAGGCTCGGGGCTTCGTTTCCGGCATGCAGCGGATGGAGAAGGTCTTGTCGTTACAATAGCGTGGCTGAAGAGCGAAGCAAATGCCAAGGCAGGGAATAACGATCGGTTGGAGGGTGAAACGGAATGGCCCAGCTCTTAATTGTAGATGATGAAGCGCATGTCGTGGACCGTCTCGCAACAACGGTCGATTGGGAATCCGTGGGCATCGATCAGGTGTACAAGGCGTATTCCGGCCAGGAAGCGCTTGAGCAGCTTCATCAATTCTCCATCGATATCGTCATTACGGATATCCGCATGCCGGGGATGTCGGGGCTGCAGCTTATTTCCGAGATCAAGCGGCAATGGCCGAAGACCAAAAGCATCCTGTTGTCGGGCTATTCCGAATTCAACTATGCGAAGCAGGCTATGCAGTTCCAGACCGAGGACTATTTGCTCAAGCCGGTTAAGACCACGGATCTCTTGGCAACGGTGGAACGCGTGCTTCTCAAGCTGAAGCAGGAGTGGGAAGAGGTGATCTCCGCCCAGCGGATGACGTATACGCTGAAGGAGCATCTGCCCCTGTTAAGGGCAAGCCTGTTGCAGGAGCTGCTGCAGGGAAAGCTGTGGAGCAGACAGACGCTTCGGGAGAAAATGTCGCGGTTAGAGCTTGGCGACCGGGATTGGGAGCGATTTTCGCTGATGGCTGTTCGGCTGGATGACCGGTTCGGGGAGTTTGCCGAAGAGGATATGTCCTGGAAGGAATACGCGGTTGCCAATATGGCCGAAGAGCTGTTCGGCGGTCGTTACTCGCTGTGGCATGCGAAGGATGCCCATGATTATCTCATCTTTCTGCTGACCCCTAAGGATGAAGCGGAAAGGGATGATCCGGGCTGGCTTGAGCGTACGGCATCGGTGCTGCAATCCGCCGTAGGGGTCTACCTGAAAGGAAAGATATCCGTTCTGGTAAGCGGCGCTGGAGCTTTTCCGGAAGATGTTCCCGGCTTTTATAACCGATCCATTACGGCTTTCCGCAACCGGATCGGGCAGGAGCCGGAGCAGTTCATGCGTCTGGAGGAGAAGGAAAGCGAGCCTGCGGCTATACGGTCGTTGGACTGTCTATACGAGCCGCCGGCATTGATTCATTTGCTGGAAGCCGCGAGATGGGAAGCGGTAGAAGAGAGGTATAAGCGTATCTTCGCGGGAGTGGAGGGCAGTGTATCCGTATCCGAAGAGCATCTGCTCGAAATTTATTTTACGATGGCTTCGGCCTATGCTTATATCGCCCATAAGAATGGACGTCTTCTAAACGAAACACTTGGTACCGATTACAACCGGATGACAACCGGCATGCCGCTCCGGACCGTGCAGCATCTCCGGGAATGGGCTTTCCGCACGCTAAAAGCGTTGCAGGAGGATATGGCAAAGGAAACAAAGGATAATCGGCATTCCTTGATCGAGAGGATAAGAAGCTTTATAGACGACAACGTAACCGGCGATATTTCCCTACAATCGGTGGCCGATTACGTCAAGCTGCATCCCGTCTATGTATCCAAGGTATACAAGCTGGAAACAGTCGAAAACTTAAGTGATTACATTCAGCGCGCAAAGATGGAAGAAGCCCAGTCCATGCTGCGGCGCAGCGATGAGAAGGTCTATGTCATTGCCGCCCGGCTGGGCTATCAACGGCCGCATTCCTTCATCAGCGCCTTTAAGAAAACATTCGGCATGACCCCGCAGGAATACCGCGACGGTCAGCCGCAATAATCCATTTCAGGAGGAACTACACCATGTTGCTATTTATTGTACTTGCAGCAATCGTTGTGCTGCTGCTGCTCATTACGGTTGCCAAGCTTAACCCGTTTGTCGCTCTTATCATTACGGCGATCGGCACAGGGCTTGCCGCGGGAATGCCTGTTATTGCTACCGAAGACCAGACCGGCATCATTGATTCCATCAAGACCGGGATGGGGAATACGCTAGGCTTCCTGGCGATTGTATTGGCGCTGGGCACGATGCTCGGAAAAATGATGGCTGAATCCGGCGGCGCCGAGCGGATCGCACGAACCTTGATCGGATTGTTTGGAGAGAAGAGAGTTCATTGGGCGATGATGTTTGTTGCGTTTATCGTCGGTATTCCCGTCTTCTTCCAAGTTGGTTTCGTTTTGCTTGTACCGCTTATTTTCACGATTGCGAAACAAACAGGTCTATCGCTTGTCAAGATCGGCGTACCGCTGGTAGCGGGCTTATCCGTCGTTCACGGTCTGGTGCCTCCGCATCCGGCTGCCATGGCTGCTGTTGGCATCTTTAATGCCGATATCGGCAAAACGATTTTGTATTCGATTATCGTTGGTCTGCCAACGGCAATCGTTGCCGGACCGCTGTACGGCAGCTGGATTGGCAAACGAATTCATAAGGAAGTACCGAAGGAAATGGGAGATCAGCTTGCGGAAACCGATGAGAACCGCGAACTGCCCGGCTTTGCTAATACGCTCATCACGATTCTGATCCCGGTATTCCTGATGCTGATTGCCACATTCGCGGACGTATTCGTGGAAAGCGGCTCCCTTGCGAAGGATGATACCCTGTTCCTTGCCGCGAAATTTGTAGGCGATCCGGTTGTGGCGCTTCTGATCGCAACGGTATACTCGTTCTTCAGCCTAGGCTTTGCCCGCGGTATCAGCCGCGAGAAAGTATTGAAATTTACGAATGACTGTCTCGCCCCTACGGCAACGATTCTGCTTGTTATTGGCGCGGGCGGTGCGTTTAACCGCGTGCTGCTGGATTCCGGTATCGGCGACTACATCGCTGATCTTGCTACTTCTTCGCATGTATCGCCTATTCTGCTTGGCTGGGGCATCGCGGCGATGATCCGGATCGCAACCGGTTCCGCAACCGTCTCGATGATGACGGCTGCGGGTATCGTGGCCCCGATCGCGGCAGCAATGCCGGGAACCAACGTGGAGCTGCTTGTACTCGCAACCGGCGCAGGCTCGCTTATTTTGTCCCATGTGAACGACTCCGGCTTCTGGCTGATCAAAGAATATTTCGGCATGACGGTGAAGGAAACGCTCCTGACCTGGACAGCGCTGGAAACGATTATTTCCGTTGTGGCGCTTGTGCTCATTATGGCGTTGAACGCCGTCGTTTAAAGATAGAAGGCATGGATTGGATAGAGAGAAAGGAGAGTGAGCAGCATTGGCTTCCTCTTACGTAATTGGAACGGATATCGGGACAACAAGCACGAAATCCGTATTGTTTGACAAGGCTGGACAAGTCATCGCGACTCATACGATCGAATACCCGCTGTACTCGCCGAAGCCTGATGTAGCGGAGCAGGATCCTGACGAGATTTTCCGCGCGGTAGTTGGCACGATCAAGCAGGTTGTTGCCCTTGGCGGCATTGGCGAGGAAGGCGTATTGTGCGTATCGTTCAGCTCGGCGATGCATAGCGTAATCGCGGTTGACGGCGAAGGCCGTCCGCTGACGCGCTGCATCACTTGGGCGGACAACCGCAGCGCGATGTGGACGGAGCGGATCAGGAACGAGATGAACGGCCATCAAATTTATTTGCGCACGGGTACGCCGCTGCATCCGATGGCTCCGTTGTCCAAGCTGGTATGGCTGCGCAACACGCAGCAGGAGCTGTTCGCCCGCGCGCACAAGTTTATTTCCATCAAGGAATACGTGTTCCATCAGCTGTTCAGCCGGTACGTGATTGACTATTCGATTGCATCGGCGACGGGGCTGTTTAATCTAACCCAGCTCGGCTGGGATGCTGAAGCCTTGCAGGTGGCGGGCGTAACGCCCGAGCGGTTATCCGAGCCTGTGCCTACGACCTATGCGCTGGAAGGCATGAAGGCGGAATGGGCCGCCGAGATGGGGCTGCCGGCTTCAACTCCTTTCGTTGTAGGAGCTAGCGACGGCGTATTGTCCAACCTTGGCGTGAATGCGATTGAGCCGGGAACCGTTGCCGTAACAATCGGGACAAGCGGGGCAATCCGGGCCGTAACGGACCGGCCGGTCACCGATCCGAAGGGGCGGATCTTCTGTTACGCGTTAGCCGAGAATATGTGGGTGATTGGCGGCCCGGTTAACAACGGCGGGATGATATTCCGATGGCTGAGAGACCAGCTTTGCGCCGCGGAGACCGAAACCGCTAAACGGCTCGGCAAGGACCCGTACGATATTCTAACGGAAATTGCCGCGCGCGTGCCGGCGGGAGCAGACGGTCTGTTGTTCCATCCTTATCTAGCGGGCGAAAGAGCTCCGCTGTGGGATGCCAATGCAAGAGGCTCGTTCTTTGGCCTTGGCCTGCAGCATAAGAAGGAGCATATGATCCGCGCGGTGCTGGAAGGAGTAATTTTCAACCTCTTCACGGTGTATATGGCACTGGAGGAGCTGATTGGCCATCCGACGAAAATCCAGGCAACCGGCGGCTTTGCCCGCTCGGAGCTGTGGCGTCAGATGATGTCCGATATTTTCGAGCAAGAGGTCCATGTGCCGGAAAGCTTCGAAAGCTCATGCCTTGGCGCTGCGATCCTAGGCTTGTACAGCATCGGAGAGGTGGATTCGCTTCATGTCGTGTCGGGTATGATGGGAACTTCCCACAAGCATTTGCCTGAACAAGCCAACGTTGAACGTTACAAGGAGCTGAGCCGGATCTACGTCCGGGTATCCAGGCTGCTTACGCCAGAATACAAAGAAATTGCCGCTTATCAGAAAAAGTGGACTTAAACAAGGAAGAGCCTGCGCGAGCGGGCTCTTTTTTATGGGTGGATGGCAGAAGTTTCTCCGAATTGGCTGGTTACAGTTTTTCCCTTTGGTCCTATTATGGGCTGAAGGAGGGATGTGCCTTGCGATTTTTTACTACGGGAATAATGTCCGCCATGCTTGCTTGTACCGGAGGCGCAATCCTGCTTGTCCAAGCGGCGGATCGGGCTGGAATGTCCGATCACGAGCTTTTATCTTGGTTTTTTGCCGTTTATGTCGCTGGCGGTGTGTTAAATACGATACTCACTCTTAAATATAAAATGCCTTTTGCGGGAGCGCATTCCATTACGGGGATTGCCTACATTGGTTCAATTGCCGCCCACTATACGCTGCCGGAATTAGCCGGGGGATTTATCCTGTCGGGAGTCATCATGATTGCGGCTGGCAGTACGGGGATTTTTGGACGGGCTCTGCCTTTGATTCCCCAGCCTATAATCGATGCCTTATTGGCTGGGCTGTTATTATCCTATGTCTGGGGAATGATTCCGTCTTCCGTACAGCTTCCGCTATGCGGCATCCTGGCCGCAGCCGGGTATTGGCTGATTCCTCGTTATACTCGGTTTCTGTCGCCGGCTTTATGGGCAATGATCATGGGATTTGTTGGTTTGCTTCTTCAACAGCGACTTCCATGGGCGGCTGTGCAAGGTTTACCGTTTGAGCTTCCCACGCCGATCATTCCCGAATTTTCGACTGCCGCTATATTTTCCATTGCAATCCCCTTGTCGTTTATCGTGATGAGCAATGATCTGGCTGTAAGTCTTACCGCCCTAATAAGCCATGAGTATGATCCGCCGGTCAACCGTGTCATAAGCGCTTCCGGCTTGGCTTCCGTAGCTGCCGGACTGTTCGGCGGGCATGCGGCAAACGTGGGAGGGATGATGACGGCTCTCTGCAGCAGTCCCGAAGCCGGCAATCCCTCGAAACGTATAGGCGCGGCAGTAACCTCTAACGGCTTGGTCATTCTATTCGGGTTGTTCGCATCGAAATTGATCGGTTGGATTCAAATTTTGCCTGCCCCGTTTATCGCTTTGATGACCGGTATTCCTTTGCTTGGCCTTTTTATGAAGTCAGTCAAATCGGCCGTGCAGCTGCGTCCATACATCGTTCCGTCCACCGTTACCTTTGTCCTGGCCGCTTCGCATCTTCATTTGTTCGGCATATCGGCTCCGTTATGGGCATTGCTGGCGGGAGTTGTGCTATTATATGTTAGGCAGAAGTTTGCGAACAGAAAAGGTGGCATGCAAGATGAAGTATGATTTTGATGAAGTCATTAACAGGAAAAACACGAACAGCTTTAAGTGGGACTCAGCGAAGGACAAAAAAGATATTGTACCCATGTGGGTTGCAGATATGGATTTCAAGGCAGCGGATCCCATCCTTCGGGCATTGGAGAGCAAGCTCCAGCATGGGGTATTCGGTTATGCCCATTTGCCGGACGCCTATTATGAAGCGGAAATCAACTGGTGGCAGAAGAGACATGATTTCCAGATTGAAAAAGAATGGATAGCCTTCAGTCCCGGCGTTATTCCGGCTTTGGCCGCTATTATTCAAGCTTTTACGAGCCTGGGAGACAAGGTGCTTATTCAAGCACCGGTGTATAACAGTTTCTATACAACCATCAACAATAATCGCCGCGAGATCGTTGAGAATGAACTGATCAATACGGGCGATTCCTATGAGATCGACTTTGAGGATTTCGAGAGGAAGGCCTCGGATGATGCCGTTAAGCTGTTTATTTTGTGCAATCCCCATAACCCGGTAGGAAGAGTGTGGCGGAAGGACGAGCTTGAGCGGTTAAGCGCCATTTGCCAAAAGCATGGGGTTCTTGTTGTAGCCGATGAAATTCACAGGGATCTGGTGTTTGAAGGACAGCCTTATGTTCCGTTTGCTTCGATAGACGCGATCAACTCGATCACCTGTACCTCTCCGAGCAAAACCTTTAATATTGCCGGATTAAAGATGGCGAACATCATTACCGCCAATAAGGAATACAAGGATAAATTCAAGAAGGATCTGCTAATGAGAGGCGTTCATGAACCAAACACATTTGGGGTGGAAGCGCTAATCGCTGCGTACAATAAGGGAGAAGAGTGGCTGGATCAGCTGCTGGTTTATCTGAAAGCCAACCGTGACTATTTCCTTTCATATATTCAAGAAAAACTGCCAAGGCTAAAGGTAATCACGCCGCATTCCACGTACTTAATGTGGGTGGATTGCCGAAATCTCGGGATTGGGTCAGAGGAGCTCAGCCGCAGATTGTTTGAAGAAGCCGGTCTTCGGATTAACGAGGGTTCTACTTACGGGAAAGCCGGAGACGGGTTTATCCGCATTAATATCGGCTGTTCGCGCGCGATTTTGACAGAAGGCTTGAATAGACTTGAAAACGTGATGAAGACAATCAAATAATGAATAGAACGTGGAAGGCGCCTTTGCAATTGAATTGCAAGGCGCCTTTTCTTTACTGCAAGACGGTGCGTACCGCTGTTTCTTCCTCCGGGGTTAGAGGAGTGAGAGGTTCGCGGAAACCGCCCGCTATGATCCCTTGAGCTGCAAGGTGGTGACGGATAACTCTGACCCAGCCGATACTGCCGAGCAGCTCCAGCTTAGGCTGAACAATCGCAAGTTTTAACGAAGCTTCCGCCTGTTGTCCCGAGCTTAACAGAGTAACGATTTCTTTCATTTCTTTCGGGAACAGGCTGCCTGCAACGCTCGTTAGGCCGTTATAACCTTTTACAAAATATTCTGCAATGGTAGCGTCGATTCCGGACAACACTTGAAAATCTTCCCCAAGCTCTTCGGTAACCCCTTTGACGACATCCGGGTTGCCGGCTTCTTTTACCGCTTTAATTTGAGGGAATCTCCTAGCTAGGGCTATTAAGGTTTGAGGCTCCAGATTAAATCCCGTTCGTACCGGATTATTGTAGAGCATGACGGGCAGCGATGCAGCTGAGCATACCGCTTCAACATATAAAGCAGCTTCACGTTGGCTTGGGCGGACATAAGGCGGAAAACCAAGCATAATCGCCGCATGTCCGGCTTTTTCAGCCTCCGTCGCTAATCGGACCGCGTCACGAGTTCGGATCGCCGCTACTCCCGCATATAAAGGAATCTCTGCAGGAGCGGCTTGCCTGGTCCGTTGATAAAGAAGGATTCTCTCCTCCAAGGACAAGGAGTGCTGTTCCCCGGTTGAGCCTCCCACTAGCAGGGCAGGAACCTGTTGTTCCGCGTAATATTGAACCATGTGATGGATTCCTTGTTCGTCAATCGTGTCATCCTGACGGAAAGGCGTAATGATCGCAACGCTATAAGGCGAAAAACGGAATGTAGACATATTTGCTGCCTCCTTAATGAAGAAAGAACGGATTCTTTTTCGCTATACTAGCATATTGAATGATTGATAGGAAGGCTGGAATTCGTTATAGTTGGTATTAGATGTTATTTCCAATATTAGGGAGGATGGCGTCGGTGAGCAAGCAGCAAACCATAGCTACGGATAAGTTTAATCCTCGCAGTTCTCTAATTGCCATAATCACAAGCGTGCAGGAAAGACTAAAGCAATTATATGCTTGGAGCGGGAATCAAAGGGATGAAGGGAAGAGATGGGAAGCGGACAATTTCTCTGAACGCAAAACAAATAGGGAATGCTCTTCATGCAGCGGTAGTCCGGCAATGATTGACATTGATCCCCGCCGCATGATTGCTTCGGAGCTGTCTCTTAAGCGCGGTGCCGTCCTATTATGGGCAGGCACAAAATGCGGACCCGTCGAAATGATAAAACAATTGTCCGAAGTGCTTGGCATCAGCTATGATCGTCCGTTGGCAGAGCAAGATCCTACCTTTATTGAGATTTTATTGTACGGTTATAAGGATGAGCTCCTAACTTATACGCACAAATCTAAACTCAAACAGGGCTTCTACAGAGGTTGCGTGAACGATGTAAAGTTTCTGAGAGACTCCGGTACAACAAGCAAAGGCAATTTAAAAGCTATTGATTATTTTTCAGGCCCGGTTCATTGCCCGGATTGCATCCAAAGCAGTCATTACGACAAGGAATGTTTGTCCGTTACGGTAGATGGACAGACGATTAATCAAGCTTCGAGATTGTCTATTCAAGAACTGCTGTTGTTTGTTCGTGATCTTATATCTGCCAGTAAGTCAACGGATACGCTTCCTGTCTTACTGGAGTTGGAAGAGCGCCTGTTGCATCTAAATAAAATTGGTTTAAGCTATTTGTCTCCCGTTTACCATGCCAGCCTGGAGGGATCTTGTTGAAAATCCAAGCCGTGTTTTTTGATTTGTTCGAGACTTTAATTACCGAGTTTGAGAACGGCGTACGGAAAGCGCCGCGTTCGAATCATTTTGTCGGACAGCTCGGGGTGGATACCCAGCTATTCGAGCAGGAGTGGAAAAAGAGGCAAGAGCAGAGGATGAACGGGACTTTCCCGGATTTCCCTTCCGTATTAAGAGATATTCTGAGTACGCTTGGACATGAAGCAACCGAAGAAATCATCGATCTCATTCATAATGAACGTATTGCTTCCAAGTCCGTCCCGTTCAACCGGATAGAGCCGGCTATTCTGGACATGCTTGGGCAGCTCCGCGCGTCGGGAATCAAGTTATGTCTCATAAGCAATTGCGCGCCGGAGGAGGTATCTTCCTGGGAAGCCAGCGGACTAGCTGCGTATTTTGACGATGCGATTTTCTCTTATGCGGTAAATACCGCCAAGCCTGAGCCCCGCATTTACCAGCTTGCTTGCGAACGGATCGGAGTGCCGCCGTCTGCCGCCTTATTTATTGGCGATGGAGGCTCTAATGAATTATCCGGCGCGTCAAGCTCCGGCCTGCAGGCTTACCATGCGACATGGTTTCTTCCCGAAGAAAGAGCGGGGAAATGGACGGACTTTCCAAAGCTCAGAACCCCGTCCCAACTAATCGAGCTCATCTCCCGATAGCAAACAAGACCATCCTGAAGCCAGGATGGTCTGTTTTTTTTGGTTAGATGAAAGAAATGGTGAAGGATAAGCTATAAGTCCGGTTAGCGAATAGCTTATAATCCGGATGAATAGGAGCCCCCCAGCTGTCATCGCCGCCAACGCCCATTTGCTTGTCGTTTACGCGTACGACGGTTTTGGACGAGACAGGCAGTTTGTACGGATGGTCGCTTGCTTCAAGCTCATCCGGCGTCCAAGGAAGGGCATTGATTTCCATAACCGCGGCGCTGTCAAAGCGAATACCGTTTCCATCGGCGCCGTTTGTAAGCTCTGCGTAACGGACATCGGTCTTATTGCCGCATTCCTGAGGACGCAGGTAAGGAACAAACTGGTCTTTAACCGAACCGCTGTATTGGCCTAATTTCGCGCCGGTTTTGCGATCCCAGTAACTATCCTGCGGCCCTAAGCCATACCAGGAGATCGTATCCAGACTGCCGTCAAGAACAAGCAGCATGCCGAATTCGGGTATTTCAGGCAGCTTGTCGCCGCCTGGCATCAACTGCTCGCGAATATCGATCGAGCCGTTTGCATGAACCGTATAGCTGATTGTAAGCAAAGACGCGGGATTTGTAGCCAGTTGATGCACCGTTGTGACATGGCAGCGGTCTTGAGCTGCGGTCCATGCAAACTGAATGAGCTGCTTGGTGCTTCCGGCATCCTTCCATACCAAGCAGCGCTCCGGCATTTTGTTTCCGAAGTCATTGTCGGTTGCCGCACGCCAGAAGTTAGGACGAATCGGTTCAAGCAAATTCTCTTTGTTTCCGGAGCGATAGGAGACGATATCGCCAGTCAGACGGCTAAAGGTAACCGATAATACGTTATTGCTGATTTGCAGCGACTCGGGTTCTTCGTTTAACCGCAGAGGAGCATGAACGGCATCGGTAACGTTGCTGTAAACCTCCGCCACGCGTGGCGATAGGATAAACTGCTCCCAAGCGATTTCATGGCCGGCTTCCGCCCATTTCGATTCCTCAGGAATAACGAAGGAAATGGTCAGAACCGCTTCTTGCTCGCAGAACGAAGGGCTGTACGGTACCGTTACTTCCGTAGTCTCGCCCGGTGCCAGCGACACCTTCAGTACATCCTTCTGAACGGTTTTTCCTTCATGTTGAATTTCCCATTTCAAGTCGTAAACATTAAGGTCCGTGAACAAGTTTTTATTCGTTACGCGAATCTTCTGAGCCGCAAGATTGATATCCGAAATCGAAATGTTCTGGTAGCATTTTTTCACTTCATGCAGCTTTGGAGTAACGGAACGGTCAGCAAACAGGAGGCCATTGCCGCTGAAGTTGCCGTCATGCGGTGATTCGCCGAAATCGCCGCCATAGGCCAGATATTCGACGCCGTCAGCCGTTTTGGTCCGGATCGCCTGATCTACCCAGTCCCATATAAATCCGCCCTGCAAAATCTCGTATTTGTCGAACAGCTCCGCGTATTTATGAAGCCCGCCGCAAGAGTTGCCCATCGCATGGGAGTATTCGCACAGGATATAAGGTTTTTTCGGATTATGAAGGGCATATTGCTCAACTTCGTTAGGACGAACATACATCGTGGATTCCATATCCGACGCAGCTTCGGAAGGGCGGTAATGGAACACGCCTTCGTAATGTACAAGCCTTGTAGGGTCGGCTTCCTTCAAATAATCATGCATAGCGATAAAGTTATCGCCGCCAAAGGATTCATTGCCAAGCGACCAGATGACAACCGAAGGATGATTTTTGTCCCGCTGGAACATCGAATTGCAGCGATCCAGCACGTTGGCTCTCCACTCCGGATGGCTTCCCGGAACCGTATGGGCAGGCAAATCCTGCTGACCGAAGGTCCAGGAACCGTGCGTTTCCAGATTCGTTTCATCAATGACGTATAAACCGTATTCGTCGCATAGCTCGTACCAGACCGATTGATTCGGGTAATGGGAGGTCCGGACCGCATTAATGTTATGGGTTTTCATAAGCTTAATATCCCGGATCATATCCTCTTTGGATAAAGCCCGGCCGGTATCGCAGGAAAATTCATGGCGGTTTGCGCCTTTGAAAATAATCCGTTTGCCGTTAATCCGCATCAATCCGTCCTTGAGCTCGAACGTCCGGAAGCCAACCTTGCTGCTATGCGTTTCGATTAGGCCGGCATCATTCTTGACCGTTAACACTAACGTATATAAATGAGGAGCCTCGGCGCTCCATTTGAGCGGGTTCTCCACATGGCCGGACAGCGACAGCCGATGCTCGCCGTCGCTTGCGAACGAATGGGTAGCTGCTACAGGTTCCGTCCATACAGCCTGTTGCTCAGCATCGTACAATTGGGCTTCAACGCGGATGCCGTCCGCTGCTTCGTTAAAGTAATTTTCGAGAGTTACGGTAACTTCCAATTCGGCATTCCGGTACTCCTCATCCAGGTGGGTACGCGCAAAGAAGTCCGAGATATTCACCTTTGGCTTCGAATACAAGTACACGTCGCGGAAAATACCGCTGAGGCGCCAGAAGTCCTGATCCTCCAGCCAGCTCGCATCGCACCAACGGTACACTTCTACGGCCAGCTTGTTCTCGCCGCTCGTTAAGTAAGGAGTAATATCAAATTCGGACGGGGTAAAGGTGTCTTCGCTATAGCCGACCAGCTCGCCGTTCACCCAGACGTAGAAGGCGGATTCAACGCCTTGGAAGCTCAAGTATACCGGTTGACCGTTCCAGGATTCCGGAACCTGAAAGCTTCGGATATAAGAACCAACCGGATTGTATTTGGTCGGGGCAAATGGCGGCTGCAATTCCGGCTCCGATTCGATCCATGGATAACGGATATTCGTATATTGCGGATAATCGAAGCCGTGGAACTGCCAATGGGAGGGAACGGGCATGTCGGTCCAAGAGCTGGCATCGTAATCCGATTGAAAGAAGTTCTGAATGCGCTTATCGGGCGTTTCGGCAAAGGCGAATTTCCAAACTCCGTTTAACGACAAATAACGTTCCGAAGCCGTTTTATCGCCAAGCAGAGCTTCTTCCACAGAGCTGTGCGACATCATGGAAGCGTGTGCAGGAATACGGTTGATTTGGAAGATTTCCGGGTTATTGTTCCATTCCGGATAGCCGTTTGCAGGCGGCTGATAATTAAGTTTGGCTCGCAAAATTCTCATCTCCTAAAAATTCAATGATAGTATATTCATAGTATAGTGAGGAATGTATACTTATAAAATATAAGGATTTTACATTCATCTCTTAAAATATGAAACGAGGTCTTCCTGATGGAGGGTAATTATTTCTTCTGCTCGCAGGATGAAACATCCGGCCTTCCGCTCTTTGCAACGACGGTTGGCTACTGGGAGCATCAAATGGAAACCGAACGCACCGAAGGCTTTCACGATTACTTGATGCATCAAGTATTGGAGGGCTTAGGAGAGGTCGTTGTGAACGGCAAGGCTTATAAAGTGGAAGCCGGCGATGTTTTTTTTCTCTATCCGGGCATACCTCATTCCTATAAGCCGCTGAATCAGAAATGGAAGGTATCGTGGGTATCGTTTAACGGCCGCGAAGCGGACCAGATGCTGTTGTTCGCCGGAATCAGCGAATCGGGAACAGGAAGACTGAAGACCAATGAGCTCATCAAGCCGTTGGAACAGATGTTGACTTTGGCCATGGACAATGATCAGGAGGCTGACCTCGAACGATCGAAGCTGTTATACGGCCTGTTAATCGATCTTAAATATCAATTGCTGTCTCCGTCCTATTCGGATCAAGAGTTCGACCGGGTGAAGCCCGTCCTTCATTATATAGAGAACAATCTGCAAAGACCGATGACGCTTACCGAGCTGGCGGAGGTGGCGACCGTTACCCCCCAATACTTATGCAGAATGTTTCAGCAGACGATGAATATCAGACCGATGGAATACATTAACCAGCAGCGCATTAAACGGAGCAAGCAGCTTATGTTCCAGCACCCGGCGATGAGAATGTACGAGATTGCGGGCAGGGTTGGTTTCGAGAGCTCGAGCTATTTCGGCGTCGTATTCCGCAAGCTGAACGGGATGAATCCCGAAGCGTTCAAGAGGCTGCACGGATTGGTTCCGTAATCGCATTGACGCTGGAGTTGAAACGGCTTAAAGTTGATCTTGCAAGGGCTTACACAATATGGGTTGTTGATAATGGAGGAATAGGAAATGTCGTATCCGAAGCTGTCCGAATCATTTGTGGTCCAACGCTTAGCCCCGCCAACCGGGAAAATCCATATCGTTCTCGATACGGATACGTATAACGAAATTGACGATCAATTCGCCGTAGCCTACTCTTTGCTGTCGAATGAGAGAATGGAAGTCGAGGCTTTATACGCCGCCCCGTTCTTCAACGAATTATCCAGCAGCCCGGGCGACGGCATGACAAAAAGCTTTAACGAGATTCTGAAAATACGAAAGCTGCTCAAGCGCGAGGACGTTCCGGCCTTTCGCGGCTCGGAGCAATACTTGCCCGGTGCCGAGCTGCCCGTTGAAAGTGATGCGGTCCGTGATCTGATTAAGAGGGCGATGCAGCGTGAAGCCGACAATCCGCTGTATGTGGTGGCTATTGGAGCGATAACGAACGTGGCAAGCGCCATTTTGACGGAACCTGGGATTATCGAAAAGATTGTAGTGGTGTGGCTTGGCGGCCATACATTGGAATGGGGAGATACAAGGGAGTTTAATTTGTCCCAGGACTTGCATGCCTCCAGAGTCATTATGGACAGCGGCGTGCCGCTTGTTCTAATTCCTTGCATGGGAGTTGCTTCGAATCTGAGGACTACGTTATCCGAAATTCGGGATTACGTGCAGCCGGAGGGGGAGCTGGGGCAATATTTGTACGAGACTTACCGGGATTGCGCGGATGATCATTATGCCTACTCCCGAGTTATCTGGGATATCTCTACGATAGCCTGGCTGAATAATCCGAAATGGGCACCATCGCAGCTGCTTCCTAGTCCGCGCATAGCGGAAGACTTCCGTTGGAGCTCAGACCCTTCAAGGCATCTCATCCGTTACGTGCGATATATTGACCGGGATGCGGTGTTTAAGGATTTGTTCCTGAAGATCAAACAATTCCGTTGAAATCTGATATCCCAGCAAAGGCGCTTTGCAAGCCGCAAAGCGCCTTATGAACGGACGGGGAAACCGTATGAGCGATGTGCTGAAAAGCGATCAGCATCTGGAGAGCGAACATTTTCTATTTCATATTGAACCTTATGAGCTCAAGCAGGGTACGATGATTCCGCTGCACCGCCATGAATTCGTCGAACTCGTCTTTATTAGACAAGGCTCGGGACATCACGAATACGAAGGACAAACATTCCCTATTGCGGCCGGAGATGTGTTCATCATCGAACCCGGCATGGATCATGCGTATACGGTCGATCAGAGCGAAGGGATGGAGGTTGTGAATGTCCTGTTCGTTCCGGCTCTTCTCGAACGGGAGCTGGCCGTATTATCGGGAGTCACTTCGTTTATCGACTTTTATTATATGGAGCCGTTTCTGCGGTCGGATGTATCCTTCCAAGCGAAGCTTACCTTGTCTCCCCGGCAAATGCTGGACATCCGAGGAATATTGGAGCAGCTGATGAAGGAGTATGGAAATAAGGAAAGCGGGTATCGTTTTCTAATCAAATCAAAGCTCATCGAGTTGTTTATCATCCTCAGCCGCATGTATGTCAATAACCGAAATCATTCCTTGCCTTCCATTCAGAACGACGGGGAAATGATCGCCCGCCTATGCGAATTTATTAAACGTCATCAATCCCATCCCTTGTCGCTGGAACAAATCAGCCAGATGGCGGGCATGAGCCAAAGCAAGTTTACCTTGCTGTTCCGCCAAATGACCGGAATGTCCTTCGTTGAATTTCGTAACGACCAGCGAATTCAGCTTGCCAAGCAATTATTGGCCGCTTCAAGCGACAAGATTGCCCGCATTGCGCTGGATATAGGGTACGAGGACTTGAGTCATTTCAATCATGTTTTCAAGAAGCTCACGGGAGAAACGCCAAGCCACTACAGAAAGCGGATGAAAGGACGCTCCGAATCAGGCGAGCCTAGGGAATAGTCCGCCTCTCAACACGTCACCCTTCCGGAAGCCAAGCCCGTCGGTACATACATGGTTCGCGCCGCTGTAAGTCGTGCCGTCCGGCATATAGACGATAGCAAGAGCGCGGCGGGGGTTATCGGTCTCGTTGGCATGGGCATAGTGAAAGGTGAGTCCGTCATGGAAGGAGCAGCTGCCGGCTTTCATCCGCACGACGGCTGCCGTATTGCGGTCCACATCCTTGGCGCCATCGTTGGAGAAGATATCTTCCGGATTAACAAGGTCGATCGATTTCAAGTTTTTGATTTGTTGCGATTTAGGCACCATCATCAAGCATCCGTTATGCTCGTCCACATCATCCAAGGCAATCCAGATGGACAAAGCGCCCGGCTCGTTCATCGGCCAGTAAGGCAAGTCCTGGTGCCAAGGCGTTGGCTTCGAATCCTGAGGCATCTTCAGCAAGGCATGATCGTGAAAGAGCCGCACGCCGCTTGCTCCGGATAACTGCCTGGCAGCGTCGGCCAACCGGCGGGACAACACAAACCGGGCCATTCCTCCGTGATCCCGCCACGTATTAACCCGTTGATTCAACACTTTGTAATAGAGATCCCCCGAAGCTGCCGTTTGCGTGGAGCGCCCGTTTTGCACCGCCATCGTCTCTTCCAGGTAGCCCCGCAGCTCCTCGACCTCCTCCGCAGACAACATGTCATCGATTTGAACAAATCCATTCTCCCTGTAATAGCGTACTTGCTCTTCGGTTAATACTTCCGTGCTGTCCAACATAAACGTTCACCCTTTCTGATTCTGTGATTTCATCCTTAGCATATAGGCTGGACGCCTGCTATTCTTGGTGAATCAACCGAAAAACAAGGGGAAATCGCCATAAGCGAAAATCAACTTTACCGGCAGCTGCGCCTGTACTCCACGGGGGTCATCCCGGTGACCAGCTTAAACTTTTTATAGAAATAGGATTCGCTTTCAAAGCCGCATGCCTGGCACACGGAGGCGATGGTATCGCCCGTCAGCATCAGCTTTTCTTTGGCTAACATGATTTTTTTGATCAGCATATATTCGCTTACGTTCATGCCGGTATGCTGTTTGAACACTCTGGAGAAATGGGCATACGTTACGGATGCTTTCGAGGATAGGTCGGCGAGACTCATCTCTTGCGATCCGATATGAGCATCAATATAATCGAGGATCACTCTGATCCAGGACGGCTCGGTGCTGGAGCTTCTCGTATGCTCGGTCTCCGTCAACGCCATCCGGTTCAACGCGATAAGGAAATCATAAAGCCTGACGGCAATAGCCGCCCGATAACTCGGAAGCCGGTTAAGCCATTCTTCATTCATGATGTCAATCAGGCCGGAAAAAGCCTGGCGCTCATCAAGGGATGTCTCGAGCTTATAGCTTTTGCTTTTCCGTGCTTGCTCGAAGCAGCGAAGCAGCGAATGGGATTCACCGAATTCCATGGGCTGAATGAAACGGGGCGCAAAGAAGATCGCGCTGGAGGTCACGGGCGAGAGCTCCTCCGGGAACGCGCGATGAACCGTATTGCCGGGAATAAGAAACACATCGCCGGGATTCATTTCGTAAAAGCTGTGATTGATGAAGAAGGTCCCTGCGCCGGAATACACAAAAACAATCTCGTACCAGTCATGCAGATGGTCGGGCAGCTCCCGCTGGGGCGATTTCGTATCCCGATAGACAAGGCTGAAAGGGAATTTATCCGTTTCCTCGAAGCGTTTGTGTATGGTTTGCATGACTTCGTCTTCCTTTCTGCCAGTAACTACTTCGATGATAGCAAATTTGAGCATAAAATAACAGGATTAGAGCGTTTTCATGTGTGATTATGCTGATGTAGAATGAAATTATATTCTTTTATAACAGGAGTGAGACTCTTTGAAATATAGAAAGCTTGGCAAGACCGGACTGCAAGTATCGGCACTTAGCTTTGGCGCTTCTTCGCTAGGCTCCGTGTTCCGCGAAACGGATGACAACGAAAGCATCCGCACGGTTCATGTGGCAATAGATGCCGGCATTAATCTGATCGACGTATCGCCTTATTACGGACTCAAGAAAGCGGAAACGGTGCTTGGTCAAGCATTGAAGAGCATTCCGCGCGACCGTTACTATCTGTCTACGAAAGCAGGCAGATACGGGGCGGATGCATTTGATTTCAGAGGAAAGACCATTGTCGCAAGCGTGGAGGAGAGCCTGCAGCGCCTGCATACCGATTATTTGGACATTCTGTTCCTTCATGACATTGAATTCGTAGAGCCGGCTATTATTTACGAAGAGGCGATCCCCGCCATTCAGCGGTTGAAAGCCGAAGGGAAAATCCGAAATACCGGCATTTGCGGGCTGCCGCTCAGCTTATTTGAAGAGTTCCTGCCTAACGCCGACATCGACGCCATCATCTCGTATTGCCATAACTCCTTGAATGACACAACGCTTGAAACGATTCTCCCTTTAATAGAGGAAAAGAGAATC
Organism: Paenibacillus glycanilyticus; assembly: GCF_051200795.1. Taxonomy (NCBI): domain Bacteria; kingdom Bacillati; phylum Bacillota; class Bacilli; order Caryophanales; family Paenibacillaceae; genus Paenibacillus; species Paenibacillus glycanilyticus. The sequence goes on along the minus strand of NZ_CP195155.1, from coordinate 3,855,303 downwards.
GGACTCGTAAATGCATCGCCCCTATCGATGGGCTTGCTGGGAACGCGGGGTACGCCGGATTGGCATCCCGCCAGCCGGGAGGTTAAAGAGTTATGCAAGCGGGCAGCGGAGTATTGCGCCGCGCAAGGCGAGGATATTGCCAAGCTTGCGGTTCAATTTTCTACCATGAACGAGCGGATTCCAACAACGCTTGTCAGCACGGCTAATCCTTCAAACATTGCAAAGAACGCGATGTGGGTCGATGAGCCGGTCAATCTTGAGCTGCTTGGGGAAGTTAGGGAAATTCTAGCGCCTATTATGAACGAGACTTGGGCGAGCGGGATACCGTTTTACAATAAGAGATAGAGGAGACGTTGCATGATGAAGGGGATTGTATGCGAGCAAGTTGAGCAATTCAGGTATGCGGATCTCGAGGAGCCGGTGTTTACGGCTGGTGAAGCGATCGTATCGGTGAAACGGGTCGGCATCTGCGGAACGGATCTTCATGCTTATAAAGGAAATCAGCCGTTCTTCACTTATCCGCGTATACTCGGCCATGAGCTGTCGGGTATTATCGAACAAATCGGCGATAACGAGGAAGGCTTCAAAACCGGCGATCAGGTTGCCGTTATCCCTTATTTGAATTGCGGGAAATGCGTGGCATGCCGGCATGGAAAGACAAACTGCTGTACATCGATTCAAGTGCTGGGCGTCCATGCGGATGGAGGAATGCGCGAGAAAATTTCCGTACCGGTTACGCATCTGCTCAAAGCGGACGGCTTGAGCCTGGAGCAAGCGGCCGTCGTTGAACCGTTCAGCATCGGAGCGCATGCCGTACGGAGGTCGGGACTTGCGGCCGGCGATACGGTGCTTGTGATCGGAGCGGGGCCCATCGGCCTTGGCATCATGGCTCTCGCCAAGCATGCGGGCGCGAATGTTATCGCAATGGATGTGAATAACGAACGGCTGGACTTTTGCAAGCAGTGGGCAAAGGTTGATCATGCCGTTAATGCGCTGGATGATCCGTTCTCCCGGTTGGAGGCTTTGACGGGCGGCGATTACCCGACCATCGTATTTGATGCCACGGGAAACACCAATTCCATGTCGGCAGCGGTTCGTTACGCGGCGCATGGCGGGACGCTTGTGTACGTGGGATTAGTAAAAGGCCATATTTCCTTCGATGATTCCGAATTCCATAAACGGGAGCTGACCATTATGGGAAGCCGCAACGCAACGAAGGAAGATTGCCTCCATGTACTGGAGGTTATCCGTGCCGGAGGCATTGACGTTGACAGCTACGTGACTCATCTTGTGCCGTTTGACGAAATGGCGGATCATTTCGAATCCTGGCTGGATCCCGCTAACAAAGTGATTAAAGCGATGATAGAATGGCCTTAAGTTAAAGAAAAGGAGGCAGCGCATGAGAATAGATTCCCATCAGCATTTTTGGAGGTACAACGAGCGGGATTACGGCTGGATGTCCGCGCAGCACAAGTCGATTCAGGCTGACTTTCTGCCGGAGCATTTGAAGCCCTTGCTTTTGCAAAACGGATTTGACGGTTCCATTGCCGTTCAGGCCCGGCAGTCGCTTCAGGAAACGGAATGGCTCTTAGACTTGGCGGATCGTTATTCCGAGATAAAAGGCGTTGTAGGCTGGGTAGATTTATGCTCGCCGGAGATTGAGCGGCAGCTGGAGCAATATGGCAATCACCCTTTGCTTAAAGGGGTTCGCCATGTGGTGCATGACGAGCCGGATGACCGCTTTCTACTGAGGGAGGATTTCAGAAATGGCATAGCTTCTCTGGAAAAGTACGGTTTAACCTACGATTTGCTGTTGTTTCCCAAACATCTTTCTTATGCTGCCGAGCTTGTGGAAATGTTCCCTAATCAGCCTTTTGTCCTTGATCATATCGCGAAGCCGGATATTGCCAATAAAGGATTTGAGCCGTGGGCTCAGGATCTGGCAAGACTCGCGGCTTATCCGAATGTCTGCTGCAAGCTGTCCGGCATGGTCACGGAGGCGAAGTGGGGCAATTGGCAGGAGAAGGATTTCGCCATCTATCTGGATACCGTGTTTCAATGTTTCGGAATCGAGAGGCTGATGATTGGCTCGGATTGGCCGGTTTGTACGTTAAGCGGTGCCTACGAACAGACGATAAATATCGTAAGGCATTACCTGGAAGCTTTTACGGAAGAGGAACAATCCCTTGTTTTAGGCAGGAACTGCGTAAGATTTTATGGAATAAAGGAATAAATTCATAGATTACAACTTATATCCCCTACAAAAAGGAGCAAGGCTGCTATGAAGCTGCAATACAACCGTCCATCGGTCAGATGGACCGACGCGCTGCCAACCGGGAACGGACGTCTTGGAGCGATGATGTTTGGCGGATCGGAAATGGAACGCATCCAGTTAAACGAAGATACCCTCTGGTCCGGCGGCCCCCGCCAAGGAGATAATGACAACGCTGTCAAAGTGCTTCCCGAAGTCAGAAAATGGATCGAAGAGGGGCAATATGCGGCAGCCGACCGGTTATGCAAGCAGATGATGGGGCCATATACGCAATCCTACCTGCCTATGGCTGATCTCTATATAAAATTTCTGCACGGGAACACGATGAAAAATTACCGGAGAGCGCTCCATCTTGATGATGCAACCTCAACGGTTGAGTATCAAATCGGCAACGTGACTTATACGAGACGTTTATTCGTATCTTATCCCGATCAGGTTGTTGTGCTTCGTCTCGAAGCGAGTCAGCCGGGCAAGCTTAATTTCCTTGCCCGGCTTGAGAGCGCTCTGCGGTACGAGACGGCTTTTGACAAGGATAGCCTGATACTTCGGGGAGACGCGCCGGAACACGTGGATCCGAGTTACTATGACACGGATATGCCTGTTAAGTATGGAGAGCCCGGCAGCGCCAACGCGATGCGGTTCGAAGGCCGATTGGCAGCCCGGCTGGAAGAAGGACAAGCTTCTTACAGCCATGACGGGCTGCGCGTTACGGGCGCGACTTCCGTCACTCTTATTTTCAGCGCGGCAACCAGCTTTAATGGGTACGACCGTTCACCGGGAAGCGAAGGCAAGGACGAGTCGGCGGAAGCTTACGCTTACTTGGAGCAAGCGAAGAAGCTTTCCTATGAATCGCTCTTGCAAAGACATATTGAAGATCATAGGAAGCTGTTTAATCGCGTGGAGCTGAGTCTTGGCGAGTCGATTGCGCCGCCTGATTATCCGACAGACGCGCGAATTCGGGATTACGGGGCAAGCGATCCGGGGCTTGTGGAGCTGCTTTATCATTACGGCCGTTATCTGATGATCGGAAGCTCCCGCAAAGGAACGCAGCCCGCGAATCTGCAAGGCATCTGGAACGAAGAGACAAGAGCGCCCTGGAGCGGCAATTATACGCTTAACATAAATGCGGAGATGAACTACTGGCCTGCGGAAACCTGTAATTTGGCCGATTGCCATACGCCGCTGCTGGATTTCATCGGGAATTTGTCCAAGAACGGCCGGAAGACCGCTTCAACGAATTACGGCGCCGCGGGCTGGACCGCGCATCATAACAGCGATATCTGGTGCCATTCTGCGCCGGCTGGCGATTACGGTCACGGGGATCCCGGCTGGGCGTTCTGGCCGATGGGCGGCGTATGGCTCTGCCAGCATTTATGGGAGCATTACGCATTTGGATTAGACGAGGCGTTCCTACGGGATAAGGCTTACCCGGTCATGAAAGAGGCGGCCTTATTCTGCCTGGACTGGCTGCATGAAGACAAGGACGGCCGGTTGATTACGTCGCCATCGACCTCCCCGGAGCATAAATTCCGTACGGCAGAAGGCCTGGCTGCGGTTAGCGCCGCGTCTACCATGGATTTGTCGCTTATCTGGGACTTGTTCACGAATCTGATTGAGGCTTCAACGATTCTTGGCGTTGATGAACCATTCAGAGAGCGGCTCGCGGACACGCGCAGCCGGCTTCATCCGCTGCAAATCGGCGAGAATGGAAGACTTCAGGAATGGTCGAAGGATTTCGAAGACGAGGATCAATTCCACCGTCATGTCTCTCATTTGTTCGGCGTCTATCCCGGTCGCCAACTGACATGGGGAGAGACTCCGGAGCTTATGGCAGCTGCCCAGCGTTCTCTCGAAATCCGCGGAGACGGCGGTACGGGCTGGAGTCTAGGCTGGAAGGTTGGATTATGGGCTCGCTTTGGCAACGGCAACCGGGCATTAGGGCTGCTGTCGAATCTATTGACTCTAGTAGAGGAAGGCAACACGAATTATCATCATGGCGGCGTATACGGCAATCTGTTTGATGCCCATCCGCCATTCCAGATTGACGGCAACTTCGCTGCGACTTCCGGAATCGCCGAGCTGCTTGTGCAATCCCATCAAGGCTACCTGGAGCTGCTGCCATCCTTACCGGATGCCTGGCCGCAAGGTTATGTGAGGGGATTGCGGGCGAGAGGCCATTTCGACGTATCGCTCCAATGGGAGCAAGGGGCTGTTACAACCGCGGAGATCGTTTCCAACTCGGGCGGAATGTGCCGGATCCGGTCGGCTGCAGCGCTTCGCGTGGAATCGGATGGTATTGCGATTGCAGCAGCATTGGATGAGCAAGGCTTATTGTCATTCGAGACGGTTGCAGGCGGAAGGTACCAATTAATCAAGGCATAGTGAGGTTAATATAAAGGAGTTTTCTCCTTCAATAACGAATATACTTTTGGTCATTGAAAGTAATTGAAAGCGAAGGAGATTAACGATCATGTTAGATCAGACAGCAGTCAGCCAGATTAAATCAGCGCTTAGAAAAAGCATCGATAACAACGAGGTAGCCGGCGCCAGCTTTATGGTGATTAAAGACGGCGAAGAAATTTTTTATCATGAAGACGGACTAGCCGACCGCGAAGCGGGACGCCCGGTAGAGCGTAATACAATCTTCCGCTTATATTCGATGACCAAGCCCGTTACGGCAACGGCCGTTATGATTCTGATGGAGCGCGGAGAAATTGACTTGTTTGATCCGGTCAGCCAATACCTGCCGGGCTTCGAAAATCAACAGGCCGAGGTTAACGGCGAGCTTGTGCCCGTGGAACGGGAAATGAATATTCATGACCTGCTTGATATGACTTGCGGCCTGGTATACGGCGGAACTCATGCGGCAGGACAAGCTACGGAGGCTTTGTTCAGAGAGATTGACGAACGCCTGTTAGGAGAATCTCCGATGGGCACCGTGGAAGCCATGAACAAGCTGGGCAAAGGCCCGCTTGCTTTCCAGCCGGGAACCTCCTGGACTTATGGCACATCGGCCGATGTGCTCGGCGCAATCGTCGAAGTGGTAAGCGGCATGCGCTTTGGCGAGTTTTTGCGGAAGGAGATTTTTGGCCCGCTTGGCATGAAGGATACGGGCTTCTGGCTGCCGGAAGAGAAGAGAGGGCGTCTCGTCAAAACGTACGCAAGCGAGCAAAACGGAATGAGTCTCTTTACGGGCAATCATCTGGGCATTATTCATCAAATGGACCGTGAACCGGCTTTCGAATCCGGAGGCGCGGGACTTGTCTCCACGATTGACGACGCGGCGAAATTTACGACCATGCTTCTGAACCAAGGAAGCCTGGATGGCGTACGCATTTTGCGTCCAAGAACGGTTCAATATTTAACGTCGGGAACGTTAAATGCCCGCCAGCAGCCTGCCTTTGACGCCTGGCATACGTTGACCGGTCACAGCTACGGAAACTTGATGCGCGTCGTGACGGACACAAAGACTGCGGGAATTCTGGCAAGCCCGGGAGAATACGGCTGGGATGGCTGGTTAGGCGCATACTTCGGCAACTTCCCTCAAGAGGGTGTGACGATTCTGCTTATGATCCAGAAGAAGGATGCGGGCACGACGCCGCTGACACGGAAGCTCCGCAATATCGTGATGAGCACCTTATAAGGAAACGCTGCTGCGCAATTGGCGCAGCAGCGTTTTTTTAGTATCCCGGCAGGTTCTCCGGATAGGTCCGGTTCATATAGTCCACATACGATTGGGCAAATATCAAATCCTGCAGCGCTTCCATAGCCGTGCAAGGCGCCGGCCGATCGCCGCGGACGGCGGCAAGGAAATAACGTGCCTGATTGCGCATCGCGGAGACGTTCGGCAGAATGGGCTCGTAAGTAAGAGCTTCGTCGGCGGAAGCGTTGTCTTTCTTGATCGTTACTCTTCCCGCGCGTTGGCGTGCCAGCGGGGCAGGCAGATCAATGCGGACATAGCCTTGTCGAAAACCTACCAGAATTTGTTCTTCCCACTCGTGGGAGGTGTGGTAAGGAGCCATCTCCAAGGTAATCGTAACGCCGCTGTCGCTCTCGCCGCTTAGCATAATACCGCGGCGGTCGCCGAAGGTAAGCTTGTAATTCTCTCCAAGCAGATGGCGGAACATATTCACCTGATGGATGTAATAATTGACGAAGCTGTCCAGCATTTGCGTCATTTTGTCCGTATATCCATCGGGACCTTGTTCCAGCAGGAGCGTGGGATAAGGCTCATCGCTGCCAATCGGCTGGTCTGCTCCGCCAACCCAATCTCCCGGCGGCATCGTAATCCGGATATATTGCAGTTCGCCATAGCTGCCGGATGCTTTCCATTCTTCAATAACGCGCTTGGCGTATTCTACCGCCGGATCCGAACGTTTGTGGTAACCAATCATATGAAGCGTGCCGCTTTCTTCGCCTATCCGTACCATTTTGCAGCCTTCCCGCACCGTTAGAGACAGAGGCTTTTCCGTCAAAACCGGAATGCCAGCCCGCAAAATATCCGGAATAACATTCGCATGGTTACGGAAGGGCTGAGGCGCAACAATGGCGTCAACCGATGCATGTTCCAGCAGCTCAAGATGGCTGCCGTAAACCTCCGATACGCCATAACGGTCGGCTACGAGCCGGGCCATCTGCTGCCGCGGCTCCGCCAAGGCAACCACCTCGCATTCCTCCTTCAGCACGGCGTAATTAGACAAATGCGCCATTTGCCCCATTCCGCCTACGCCTACAAAACCGATACGCAGCTTTGTGCTCATCGTAATCGCTCCTTTGCCGGTCCGATATTTTCGAATAAATAAAGCCCGTCCTTGCCTGGCGCGACAATGTCCGGATAACCGTTGCCCGTCAGGTCTTGAAGCCAGAAATAAATGCCCGTGCCGGAAGCTTCACCTGCAGGTCCATAATCGATAACATGCTTGTCGAATCGTCCGTTATTAATGGTGTAGTAATAAATGCCAATCGGATCATGCGCTCCCGGATCGCCGTCGTTATGGGCACGGTAACGTTTGCCTGTAACAAGCTCAAGCTTGCCGTCGAGATCAAGATCAACCAGCCAAAGATCATGGAACTGGGAAGCGGTGCCGTCAATCGTATGGCGGATCCAGCTGCGGGAGCCGTCTTCCGTCCGGCGCTGCTCATACCAGTGGAGTCCGTAATCATGCGCTTGACCTACAATCAGGTCGACGAGACCGTCGCCGTTCACATCATGGCCGATGACCGGCACGCTGGCTGAGCCAAGCGACCATTCGGCATGGAATACCCAAGGCGTCCGATACGGATCTTCCGGCTGCTCCAGCCAGCCTCCGCTTAGGACTAGATCAACGCGGCCGTCCCTGTTAATATCGACAAAACCCATGCCATGCCCGCTTGGAGCATCTCCGATTATTATTTTTCGGAATTGGCCGGTCCCTTTGCCATCGGCGTCGCGCAACAACTTATAGAAAGCTTGAGGTTCGTTTGGGGTATTGGGGAAAATTTCGGGCACGCCGCAGCCGTCGATATCGTAAAATCGGATCGTCTCTATATTGCCGCATCGGTCAATGTCGGTTGTTTTCCAATCTTCTCCTGTAGTACCGGGATTGCGGCGCCATCTTAACGTTTCGGTAAACCAGGAGCCCGTGATGATATCAGTCGAGCCGTCACCGTCTACATCCATGGGGAAGTCGGAGAAATCATCGTGATATTCGCCGATTTCCGCTACCTCGCAGATCCGGTGTCTGCGGTTAAATCCCGGTCCTTCATACCAGTAAGCCCCGCTAATAATGTCGGGCACACCGTCGTTGTTTACGTCAAATACGGCGCATGCCTCGAATTTATCATCCGAGAGCTTTCGTTTCTTAAACCCCAGCATGAGGATACCTCCTAATAATAGCTATTGCTTATTGCAAATAGAGTGGAGAAACGATTATATTTCAATTAATCGCGATTAACTAGAAAATAACGGAAATTTAGCCTCTTCTCAATGAGCGATCTTGCGAAACGGGCTATTCATTCTTGCGAATAGGAGGGAAAAGGATGGGAGTGTCTTCGCGAGTTCTAAGTCCGGCTTCACTGATCGGAGGCAGCGAATTCGATTGCCATGAAGCAAGTCCCTTTCAGCATCCTCTTCACCGGCATGAGTCATTCAGCGAGCTGCTATGGGTTGAAGAAGGCAGAGGGACATTTGTTATCGACGGCAGGTCGTACGAGGTTGGGCCGGGAACCGTACTGCTGTACCAGCGTGGGATATGGCATGAAGAATGGTCAACGCAGTATCCCTTCAGAGCTACTTATTTTGCTTTTAAAGGTCTGCAGGCGAAGGGATGCCCTCAAGATTACTTCCTCGAATCGGATCAGACGCCTGTCATACAACTAGGGGGGGAAATGGAGGAGTTCGCAAGGCTGGTGCGGGAATGCCTGGCCGAGCTGCATTCCGGGTTAGCGGAATCCAGGGCGGCAGCCAACCATTTGTTTGGACTAATGCTTGTGCGGCTGGCGCGCCAAATACCGGGTGAATCAACGGAACGAAGGCTCGTCAAGCCTGCGGAAGCGGCTGTCCTAAAGGCCCGAAGCTACATCGAGGAAAACTATCAGCAGCCTATCACGCTGGAACAGCTTGCTAAAGTCACCTTCGTCAGCAAGTACTATTTGTCTCATTTGTTTCACCGGGAAGTGGGGATGTCCGTCATCCAATTCCTGATCCGGTGCCGGATGGAAGCTGCAAAGCGCTACTTGATCATGACCGGGCGGCCGGTGAAGGAAATAGGAGAATTGGTAGGTTATCAGAGCGAGCCGACGTTCCATAACCTTTTCAAGAAGGTAACCGGTCTTACGCCGGGGCAATTCCGAGAGTCGGCAAGGGATTAATAAAAAATTATTTGATGCAGTTAACTAAAGTTAATTGGCTCTGAAAATGATATTTGCTAAGCTTGTCCTGCTCATTCAGTTAGAGGAGGACGAAGATCGTGTTTCGTAAATTAAGCTGCATGCTGTTGCTTATCGCAATAGCTTTCGTATTTTTGCCGACTGGAGGTGAAAAAACAGCATTTGCCGCTGTGTCGGTTGAAGAGCTGCCATCGTCCTTTATCCCGCCGGAGACGCTTTCCGGAGCTATGGCTAGCGCGGTTGGGGGAAATAAAATCCTCTTAACCGGGGGACAAAACGCAAGAAACAATTCTTTTTCGAAGAATTCGTACGTCTTCGATACGGTTACTCAAACCTGGTCTTCCAATGCGCCTTCTTTGCCGGTGGCTTATCACGCGCAATCCATGCTGCCAAGCGGCAGCGTGCTTGCCATTGGAGGGAATGCGTTCATGAATAATGTGGGCTACGTCTACAACAATGCTGTCCGCATTTATAATCCTTCCGCAAACGCTTGGACCAATGCGGCGAATTTCCCGCATACGGTGCTGGGACATTCCCAGAGCACGCTGCTTGACGGCCGCGTGTTGGCCGTAGGCGGAGCAAACGAGATTTATTCCCCAAGCTTGGGCTCCACCTTGTACAACAACGCGTACATCTATAATCCCGCTGCGGATCGTTGGGATGAGGCTGCCCCGCTGCCTATCGGTATTTACGGAGCAGCTCAGAGCACGTTGAAGGATGGACGCGTGTTGCTTACCGGCGGTCTTAGCGGTTATGTCTATTCCTTTGACTCCTATATCTATGATCCCGCAGCAAACACTTGGACCAGAGCTGCTCAGATGCCTTATGACGCCGGGGATATTTTTTTCAGGCATTCGCAAGTGACTCTCGATAACGGGAAAGTATTAGTTATGGGCAATAGAACTTTTGCGCTGTACGACCCTTCCACAAATACTTGGAAATCGGATGTCCCGAATCCGGATCAATTGGAAAATGCCAGTCTAGTGGCGGTTGGATCGGACGTATACGTCGTTGGGGGATACAATGATTCAACCTATGATTTGAATACAAAACTGTATAAGCTGACCTTCGATTTTAACCCGCCGTCCGCCCCAACCATAACGGGAGTCGGCAGCGCATGGAGCGCTTCCGATGTGGACGTGTCTATCGTGCCGGGAACGGATGCGGAAACGGGAGTTACCCGGACGGAGTACAGTTTGTCCGGCGCGACTTCCGTAAGCTGGACCCCGTATAACGGTTCCGATCCGGTAAGAATTTCAAATTCGGGACAAACAACGATATCCGCGCGAACGATAGATAATGGCGGGAATATAAGCGCTGTAACAACCGCGGTTGTCAAGATTGACCGGACGCCGCCGACAACGCCAACGATCAGCCTGTCGCAAGCGGGCTGGAGCTCAACTTCGGTATCCGCCTGGTTCTCGTCATCCTCGGATCCGGGAGGTTCGGGTGTAGACCGGATCGAATACAGCCTCTCCGGAGCCGTTACCCAAGCTTGGAAAACCTATAGCGCGGGGTTCTCGATTCTCGCGCAAGGGCAGACGACGGTCCACGTGAGGGCTATTGATCAAGTCGGCAATATAAGCGGCGAAGGGACTGCCGTTATTAGGATTGATATGGCGCCGCCAGCAGCCCCTTCAATAACCCCGGCATCGGGAGCATGGAGCAGTACGGATGTTACGGTAGCTATCCTGGACGGTACGGATACGGGAGGTTCCGGCGTTAACCGGACCGAATACAGGCTGACAGGCGCCTCTAACCTGAATTGGACGACCTATACTAGTCCGATCTTAATCGGGACGAGCGGTCAGACCACCGTTGAAGCAAGAACCATTGATAATGCCGGTAATATCGGAACGAGCAACACGGTAACCGTAAAGGTGGATAAAACCCAGCCAACGGCACCCGTCGTAACGCCGGATACGGCTAACTGGACAAATGCCGCGTCCGTTCAGGTTGCTGTCGCCGGAGGGGCGGATACAGGCTCCGGCGTCAACAGGACCGAGTATAGTCTTAGCGGTGCAACGACGCTCGGGTGGACGGCCTATTCCGGAAAGGTAACGATCAGTGCGGAAGGACAGACCACGCTAAGCGCCAGAACGGTGGATAACGCTAATAACATCAGTTCGATCTCGACAACGGTTGTAAAAATTGACCGAACCAAACCTGCTTCTCCGATTATAACGCCTTCTAACGGCACATGGTCCGCTTTGAGCGTAACGTTTACCGTTACAGCCGGAACGGATAACGGCGGTTCGGGAGCTGCACGAACCGAATTCAGCCTTAGCGGAGCAACAATTGTGGATTGGGCTACCTACCCGGGTACCGTGTTAATCAGCGCGGAAGGCCAGACAACCATTCACGCCAGAACCGTTGATCAGGCGGGTAATATAAGCACCGAACGAACGACGGTCGTATCCATAGACAAGACAAAACCAACCGCTCCGCTCATTACGGCTTCGGCATCGGATTGGAGCTCGTCCAATGTATCGGTAACGGTTGCCTCCGGAACCGATGCGGGAGGATCAGGCGTGAACAAAACGGAATACAAGCTGTCCGGTGCAACAACCAAAGACTGGACAACGTATACCGGTGTTCTATCGATAAGCGCGGAAGGCCAGACAACGGTTGAAGCAAGAACAACCGATAATGCCGGCAATACGAGTATAGCGGTTCCGGTTACGGTCAAGGTCGACAAAACAAAACCCGCGGCGCCAAACGTTGCGCCGGATGTGACAGGCTGGACGAATGCCGCTTCCGTTAAAGTTACCGTAACGGCAGGAGCGGATAGCGGCTCAGGAATCGGGCGCACGGAGTATAGTTTAACCGGTGCCGCTACGCTTGCCTGGACGACGTATACAGGCCAGATATCCATCGCTGCCGAAGGCCAGACAACGATAAGTGCAAGAACGATAGACTTAGCAGGCAATATTAGTCCCGTATCGACAGGAACCGTGAAGCTGGACCGGACTCCGCCCGCAGCTCCGGCAATAAGCCCCGCAGGCGGAAGCTGGTCGGGAGCTAACGTTACCGTAACGCTAACTGCCGGTGCGGATAGCGCCTCTTCGGTCGACCGCGTTGAGTATAAGCTGTCCGGTGCAACCACGTTGGGCTGGACTTCTTATTCGGCACCGATTCACCTTACGGTCGAAGGCCAAACGACGGTTACGGCAAGGACGGTAGACAAGGCAGGGAACATTAGCGAAGAATCCGAGGAATCGCTAGGGCTTGATTTTACGCCGCCTGGTGAAACGCTGCTGTCACCCGACGTATCCGGTTGGAATGCCGGAGATCGTGTAACGGTAACCGCAACAGCGGGAACCGATAACGGAGGATCCGGTGTGAAAGAAGTGGAGTATAGCCTGTCCGGTGCTGCCAATTCGGATTGGAAGCCTTACACGGGCCCCATTATCGTAACCGTGGAAGGTCAAACCGAGGTGTTTGCAAGAACGATAGATAAAGCAGGCAACAAAGGAACAGCTTCCAAAGCGACCGTTCAGATTGACCGAACCGCTCCGGAGCATCCTCAAATAGAGGTTTCCGCCGACAAGTGGACGAACTCGGGCGTTGACGTTACGATCACGCCGGGGACAGATTCTTTATCCGGCACAAGCATTACCGAGTATAGCTTGACTGGAGCAGTTGATGCGGATTGGAAACCTTATAACGGAAAATTTACCGTGACGGCCGAAGGCCGGACAACGATTCACGCGAGAACGGTGGATCAGGCAGGAAATATAAGCGACATTGCTGACACAAGCGTATTTTTGGATAAAACAGCCCCAACCGCGCCGGGCATAGTCATTGATAAATCCGGTTGGGTTTCGGCGGATAAGGTGATGGTCTCGATCTTGCCCGGCGAAGACCAAGGAGGATCGGGAGTAAACCGAACGGAGTACCGTTTATCCGGAGCAGCGACAAAGGATTGGACGGTCTATTCCGAAACGGTTGGCATTGATGCCGAGGGCATTACGACGATCAGCGCAAGGACTATTGACCAAGCAGGGAATGTCGGAGAGGTTCGGGAAGGAAAGGTACAAATCGATCGATCGTTACCCGATGCTCCGGCGGTTGTTCCCGATACGGAGGAATGGACATCGGCAAACGCCGTGAAGGTAACCATTACGGCAGGCTCCGATCGCGGTGAATCCGGCCTTGACCGTACCGAATACCGCATTACGGGTGCCGGAGCGAAGGATTGGACGAGCTATGAAGGAGAGCTGTCGGTTACGGCGGAAGGAGAGAGCACGATCAGTGCGAGGTCGATCGACAAAGCGGGTAATAGCAGCCCAGTCGCGGCAGCGACAGTTCGCATTGACCGGACTCCGCCGGTATTGCCTGTCGTATTGACGCCGGAGAACAATGAGGTTACGAGCGATAACAAACCGGTAATTTCAGGCACTGCCGAAGCAAACTCCGAAGTTTCAATTAAAATCGATGATCAAGCGCTGCCGGCCGTCATTACCGACGGTGAAGGGAAATGGAAGGCCCAGCCGGTGTCCTCGTTAGCGGATGGTACTCATCATATGCGGATTACAATCCGGGATTCCGTGGGCAATGCCTCCGCAGATTCCGTTGAACTGGTGTTTATTATTGATTCTACCGCGCCTGCAGCCCCGATTATTGAAGCCCCGGCAAACGGTGCTATTTCGGGCAGCAGCAAGCCAGTGCTTAAAGGACAAGCAGAGGCGGGCTCGAAGGTTACGATTTATATGGACGATACGGCTGTGACAACGATTAAAACCAACGAAAACGGCAATTGGAATTACCCGATAACCGAGTCGCTCAAGGATGGGGTTCATATCGCGAAAGCCGTTGCCGAGGACTCCTCAGGCAATGTCAGCGAGGACTCAATTTCCGTTTCTTGGACGGTAGACACCAAGGCACCGGAAGCACCGGTTATTGTTGAGCCGAAGGATGGAGCCGTTACGAAGGTGAACAAAACGACCATTTCGGGTACGGCGGAAGCGGACGCGGCCATTACTATTTATATAGATAGCCATAAAGCTGCTGAAGGAAAAGCCAACGAATCTGGCGCATGGTCGATTACTCTTGCGGAGGAATTGCCCGACGGCGAGCATTCGATTTCTGCCATGGCTTCGGATGAAGCAGGCAATAAGGGGCCTCAATCGGATGAAGTAGCATTTACGATAGATACAATCGCTCCCGAATGGGCTGACGTAGCGGCTCCAATCGAAGGTGCGCTGCTCAATACGGACAAACCTCTCATTCGGGGGGATGCGGAGGCAGGAGCATGGATTCTTTTAACGCTGGACGGAGCTGCAATGGAGCCTTTCCGAGTTAATGAAGAAGGTGAATGGTCCTTTGTTTCTTCGGATGGTTTAAGTGACGGCAGCCATCAGGTAAAGGTCAAAGTGGCCGATGCCGCAGGCAATGCGAAGGAAGAGGCCGTACAGCTGAATTTTGTCATTGATACGACTGCCCCATCGGTTCCGCTTTTCAATAAGCCGGATGAAGGTTCAAAGACAAACCAGACAAAACCCGAAATTGCCGGAACAGCGGAAAAGCACGCTGAGATTACGATTCAGCTGGATGGCGAGACCGTTGGTAATGCGAAAGCCGGCGATGACGGCAGGTGGAGCTTTGTACCAAGCCAGGCTCTCGCAATTGGAGCGCATATCGTTCAAGCTAAAGCAAAGGATGCTGCCGGCAATGAAAGCGGCTTAACTCCCGAATATCGCTTTGAGATTGTATCCAGCAATGCGAATTTAAGCACGCTTAAGCTTAGCGATATCCAATTGAACGAGCCGTTCAAGGACTCAACGTTGAATTATACGGCGGGAGTTACGTATTCGGTATCGAAAACGAAAGTGACGGCTGTCCCAAGCGATGCGAATGCTAAAGCCGACATTTTGGATGAAAAAGGAGAGCCGATGGGCGAATTCATTGATTTGGCAGTTGGCACTCAAACCATTACGGTTCGCGTTACCGCTCAGGATGGGACAACAGTACAGGCATATACCGTAAAAATTACAAGATACAATCCGGTCAATCCGCCTCAGGTGGAGCCGGAAGAGCCCGGCAAGCTTGAGCTTGTCGCATGTAAGCCGGCATCTGACGGCACCTCCCGATTCGGCGATATGTCCGGACATTGGGCGGAAACGACGGTAAAGGATGCATACGGCTGCGGAATCGTTCATGGCTTTAACGATGGTACGTTCCGGCCAGAAGGACAAGTCACGCGGGCGGAATTCGTCACCATGCTTATGAATGCGGTGATTGATCAATCCGGGTCTGCAGCACCGGAATTAGTCTTTTCGGATAAAAACGGAATTCCGGCTTGGGCAGCCGAAGCTATAGCCAGAGCAAAAGAGTTCGGAATCGTGAATGGTTATGCGGATGGCTCGTTCCGGCCAAACGACCAGGTTACCCGGGCAGAGCTTGTGACTATGCTGGCCAAAGCGGCGGGGATTAAGCCGCTGGCACCTGAGAAGGTGAAGGCTTTGTTCTCCGACGCCTCGGATATTCCGACGTGGTCTGCCGGCTATGTAGCCGCATTGCAGCAAGCAGGTATATTGCAAGGAAGAGGAGACGGCAAGTTCGTGCCGTCAGGTCAAGCTACACGAGCGGAGGCAGCAGTGCTGCTGCTGCGGATGATCGAATACTATCAAAATTAAAAGCGAGTGGAGCGAAAAACCATTGCCGAAACAGGCAATGGTTTTTTCTGTTTAATCCGTCCAGCCTCTCAAACTATTTTTGAGCAAAAAATGTCGAAATTTCAGTATAATAAAGATAATATTTCTGACTTAGAAGGAGAGCGTATGTTATTTTCTGAACCTATCCTATTAAAAACAAAAATACGGCTTCCTGTTGTTAAGAAAAATCTTATTATGAGGGAGCGGCTGCTTGATTCGCTGGAGCAAGGGATGCAGGGACGAATGGTGACGGTATGCGCTCCGGCGGGCTCCGGAAAGTCCACTTTAATAGCGCAGTGGGCACAATCCGCCCGCATTCAGACCTCATGGGTGTCTCTGGATGAAAGAGATAATGATATAGCGAGATTTTGGCGGTATGTATTAAATGCTTATATCGAAACAGGCCCATCTTCTTTAGTGGATTCGCTTTCCGCTGTTGGAGCACTTGTGTCGGGGTCAACGGTAAATGCGATCATTGATACGCTTCTGAACGAACTTGCCGCAACTCAAGATCCAATAGCCCTCGTGCTGGATGATTATCATCATATCGAGCAGGCGGAGATCCATAACAGCTTGTCTTATTACATAGAATACTTGCCTTCCCATCACCGGATTATTATCGCAAGCCGGGGAGAAATCTCCTTTGACGCGGCCAAATGGCTTGCGAGAGGAGAACGGACGGATATCGGCATGCAGCAGCTTCATTTTACCCAAGAGGAGACGCAAGAGTTCTGCAGATCGGCAGGGATTTATTTGGAGCAAAGGCATACCCGCAAGCTGTTTGAAAAAACGGAAGGATGGGTTGCGGGGCTTCAGCTTGCTTCCATCTCGCTTCAGGCTCAGCAGGATATGGACCGGATTATCGCTGGTTTTGACGGAAGCAATGAAAAGGTTTCCTCTTATTTGTTCCAGGAGGTGCTCGACAAGCTGCCTCCGGGCGTTACGGACTTTTTGCTTCAGACCAGCGTATTCGAGCGCATGGACGCGGAGGTATGCAATCAGGCGTTTAACCGTTCGGACAGCCGCGAAATGCTGGAGCAGCTTCGTATTCTCAATTTGTTTGTTATTCCGCTTGATAATCATAACGGCTGGTTCCGGTACCATTCGCTTTTTGCCGAATTTTTGAAGAACCGTCTCCGCTCCCGAAGCCGTGAGCAATGGTTGAAATATCATCATGCGGCTAGTCAGGCCTTTGCTGCCCGAGGGATGCTCGATAAGGCCATCGACCATGCGATAGCCGGAGAAAGCTACAAGGAAGCTGCGGAGAGGTTGGAACAATATATTCCGGATGCGCTGAAACAAGGCGAGCTAGCCTCGCTGCTTGAACGCATACAGGCGGTCTCCGAACATATCCCGATCCCGGCCAGTTTATTAATGTATCAGGCATTCGCGCATCTGCTATTGGGGCAGATGCATTTTTCCGCGGAGACCGTCGAGAAGCTGGAAACCATGTACGAACAGCCCGATACCGCGGCTGAGCTTGAACCGCTGCAGGGAGGCATGCTGTTCCTTCAATCGAACCTGCTCTTCTATACCGGACGTTACGAGCAATGGGATTCGTTTGTCGGGTACCGGCTTCAAGGGGTGCTGCCGGAGGATCCCATCTTCTACAACTTTAATTACAATATGATTGAGCCGCTCGTCAGGCGGACGGCTTTCGGCTTGAAGGGCATTTTGTCGGCCGATACCGAACGGATCGGTCAGCGGTTCGTATCCGTACTGGAGCAGCACGGGTGGGGGCAATCGCTCATTAATTTGTATGTGGTTCAAGCCCTAAGCGAAGGCTATTATGAATGGAACAGGCAAAGCGACAGTCTGCAGCTCATTCGCAAAATCGAGCAATCCGACAGGGCTAGGCAGACGGCCGGCTTGTTTATTCCTAATCGGATTACGCTGTCACGCCTTTACGCCGCTAACGGACAGTATCTGAAGGCGCATGAAGCGATTGACGAAGCCGTCCAAATGGCGGACCAAAGAGGGGAGTATCACTGGCTGTATCCGCTTCGCGCAAGCCGTGCCCATCTCTACGTCAAGGAAGACAATCTCGCGGAAGCCAAAGCGGAGATATCCAGGCTGCGCCTGTCAGACCGCATTCAACCGGCATCCAACCGTTGGACCGAGTATACCGTCTACGCCAGGATACTGACCGCGCAAGGGAAAACAGCCGAGGCTTTGAGGCAATTGGAATTTATAAAGTCCTCGATTGAACAGGACCCTTGCTTCCTTGTTCGGACGGAGATCAGCGTTGTGCAGTCGCTCGCGGAATATCAGCGCGGCAATCGCGGCGCGGCAATGCAGCTTCTTCATGAAGCGCTTGTTATCGGTGAGTCGAACGGTTATATTCGCAGCTTTGTTGACGAGGGGATTCAAATGAAAAAGCTGCTTCAGATGTATGCGGAGCATCGGCAGCGAGAGGCCGTACAAGATGAATCGCCGAGTGTATCGCTTGCTTACGTGCAGCGGCTGTTGGAATGCTTCCCGCAGCAGGACAATCCTTCTCAACCGCAACCGGTACTGGTCGAACCTTTAACGGAGCAGGAAACCTTTATCCTGCAATTGCTCGGACAAGGTGCGCCTAACAAACAAATCGCGGCCAAGCTGGCTTTAAAGGAAGGCACGGTAAAAGTATACCTGTCCAGGATCTACGCCAAGCTTGGCGTATCTTCCCGGACGCAGGCACTTGCGGCAGCCCGCGAGCTAGACGGGCTAGCCGAATAAAGCGGGGAATATAGATGAACGCAGGTCAATTAACAAGCACGGGAACATTTGGGTTCCGTTTTACAATGCCGGAGCATCTGGCTTTATGCAATCTGTTTGCGATTGGACAAGATGTCATTCGCGACCAGCATTACCGCTGGGACGGATTGACCCGGAACGACGGACCCTTGTTGTTGTTTCAATATACGTTTGACGGAGAAGGCATTTACGAGAAAGGGACGGAGACCTTTCGTATCCAGGCAGGACAAGCCTTTCTGACGGAGATCCCCGGAGATCACCGCTATTATTTTCCGCCGGAAGGATCGCATTGGTCCTTTATATTTGTATTAATTCGTCCTTCTCTCATTCTCCCGAATTGGGAAGAGGTAAAGAAGCAGCTTGGAGAAACTCCTCTCCTGCCTACGGGAAGCCGTCCGATAAGGCTGCTGCAGAGCATGTACGAAGAAGCTCATGCCGGCCGGATCAAGGAGCCGTATACGGCATCCTCCTATGTGTACCAGTTTATCTCCGAGCTATGCCGGTTTGCGCTTGCTCCGAAGGAGGATACAAGGGAGTGGCCGCTTAAGGTGAAAGAAGCAGTCGCTTATATCGATGCGCACTACGAAAATATGATCAGTCTGGAGCAACTGGCCGACCAGCTAAGCTTGTCGAAATATCATCTGCTGCGCCTGTTCACCAGAACGGTAGGCATGTCCCCTAACGATTATTTGAATCAGACGAGGATTAAAGAGGCGATCAGGCTGCTGAAGGAGTCCGACTGGAGCGTGGAGCGGATCGCGGAGCAGGTGGGCTATTCCGGCGGCAGTTATTTTATTAAATGGTTCCGCAAAATTACGGGGGAAACGCCGGGTCATTTCCGTCAAGGGGAAGGCCAGCTTGTCTATAACCGGGTATATTTCGACTAATAGCAATAGTCGAGGGGCGCAATATTTTACTATGATTGACGCTAGATTACTGTAGATGACCTGATCTAATAGGAATTAATATAGGGATATAGAGCAATTCATTCCTATTCATTCTTGAAATACAGGAGGTTCATTATGCAGCATCGTGAATTTGCCCCAATACCGCCGCTCGGGTGGAACAGCTGGGATTGTTACGGCGCAACCGTAAGGGAAGACGAAGTACGCGGTAACGCCGATTATATGGCGGAGCATCTGAAAGCTTTTGGCTGGGAATATGTCGTTGTCGATATTCAGTGGTACGAACCGGGGGCCGTATCGGATCTTTACCGTCCTTTCGTCCGGCTTGAAATGGATGATTATTCGAGGCTTATCCCGGCAGTAAACCGCTTCCCGTCCGCTGAAGGCGGTCAAGGCTTCAAGCCGCTTGCCGATTATGTGCATAGCCTTGGATTAAAGTTCGGCATTCATATTATGCGCGGCATTCCGCGTCAGGCTGTTCATGATAACACGCCTATCAAAGGAACATCGGTAACTGCCCGCGATATTGCGCATACTTGCTCCTTCTGCGGCTGGAATACGGATATGTACGGCGTGGACGCAAAGAAGGAAGGCGCGCAGGAGTATTACAACTCGCTGTTTGAAATGTACGCCGAGTGGGGCGTTGATTATATCAAAGTGGATGATATCGCCGACTCCTGGCTGCATGGCGGAGCGCATCTCGGCGAGATTGAACTGATCCGCAAAGCCATTGACCATGTTGGCCGACCAATCGTGCTTAGCTTGTCGCCTGGTCCCGCGCCCGTGAAACATGCGGATTTCCTGGAACAGAACGCAAACCTGTGGCGGATGACGGATGACTTCTGGGACCGCTGGCCGCTGCTGCTCGACATGTTCGACCGCTGCAAAACCTGGGAAGGGCGTCCGAAGCCGGGCAATTGGCCGGATTGCGATATGCTTCCACTTGGCCGCATCGGCGTTCGCTGCTCGCACCCGGACCGTATGACCAACTTCACGCGCGACGAGCAGCTGACGATGATGACCTTGTGGACGATTTTCCGTTCTCCGCTTATGATGGGCGGCGAAATGCGCGATAATGACACATGGACGTTGTCTCTGTTGACGAACTGGGACGTGCTGCATATGCACCGTACCAGCTTTGGCGCAAGACAAGTATCGCGGATTGGCGATAGAGTGGTATGGTCCGCGGAAGGAAGCAACGGGGAACGTTATGTGGCTTTGTTTAATACCGGCGAAGAAGAGACGGAAGTATCCGTATCCTTCGGCGATTTGGGTATGGACGGAGAAGCAAGCATCAAGAACTTGTGGACAGGAGAGATAGTGGGCAACCTAAGCTCCTCGTTATCTTCGGTTGTTGTGCCGCATGGCGCCGCTTTGTACAGACTCGATACCGTTTAAAAAAATGGCGAACTCCAATGGAGTTCGCCATCTTTGTTTGAGCGTTACTTCAATTGGTCTGCGCTAAGCTCGGTGATCCCCGTATTCAGCATGGAATCTACCTTCTCTCCTTTGCTTGCCCGGAGTAGGGTTTCCACAATCGTTCGACCCCAAATCGTCTCGTTCTGAGAGATGACGGCAGCAAGCTGGCCATTAATCAAGGCATCTTTGTTTGTGGAGGTAATGCCCATTGATATGGCCAGCCGGTTCAACCCTTTTGCCTTCCAGATTAAAGTAGATGCGGAAGCGGAGATATAGTCGAGACCTACCATGGCATCAAAGTGGGGATGAGCGTCAATCATCGTCTCGATATCGCTCATCGCTTGCTCCTCGCTGCCTTTATTATGATGAACCTCCAGCACGTCTATGGACGATTCCTGAGCCAGATAATCGAGAAAGCCCTCCAGCCGCTGCTGCATTCCCAGCATTTCCTCCATGCCGTTCTCCACAATGATCATGCCTTTATGGCCAAGAAGGCGGCTGACCGTCATAGCGCTTTGACGACCGGTCATAAAGTTGTCTGCCCCGATAAAAGCGGTGCGATTGCTGCCCGGCGCATCCGATTCGAAGGTAACGACGGGAATTCCGGTTGCCTCTGCTTTATTTATGACGGGAGCAAGCGCCGCGGAATCGACGGGGGATATGGCTATTCCGTCAATTCCTTGCTTGATCATCGATTCCATAATGCGGATTTGCTGCTCGGTGTTCGCTTCATCCGGCGCATTAACGATTAAAGCCACGTTGTTGTTCGCTGCGGTTTCGTTAGCGTCAAGCGTAATAAGCTCATAAGTAGGATAAGTCATCGGATAAATAATGCCGAAGGTTTTATCCTTGGCATAGCTGCCGTTTGGCGATGGTGAGCCTTGAGCAGAAGATAATGACTGCTCTCCTGTCCCATTGTTGGAACAACCGGCAAGCAGCAAGGTGAAAATCATAAACAAGCGCGTCAGCCGTCTCATGCCGTCTCATCCTTTTCTCCTTGATTGCGGTATTCCTTGGGTGTCATGCCCGTCATTTTCTTGAACAAGTTGGAGAAATAATGAGGATCATTATAGCCCACCTCAAAAGCAATCTCGAAAGACTTGCTGCGGGTCGTCTTAAGAAGCTCCATCGCTTTGCCGATTCGGATCTGCGTCAAATATTCGGTAAGGGTCTGACCGGTTTCCTGGCTGAAAACTTTGCTTAGATGGCTAGGGCTGATCCTCACATGGGCAGCCATCATCTTGAGCGATAATTGTTCATTATTGTAGTGGGATTGAATGTAATCCTTCGCTTGCTTGATAACGTCGCCGTATTTGTCCGAGGATTCCGACCGCCACTGCCAGAGCTCTTGCAGCAAGCCATTCAAATAAGAGCAGCAGTCTTCCCAAGAAGCTATTTTTTTAATTTCCTGCTGAAGCCGGGGGGCGCTGCAGCCCGGATCCGCACCGGTACGGAAGGTTTGCTTCGCGCTGCGCAGCGCCTCCAGGGTGAGGTCGTTGAACAGATAGAAGCTGTAGCTGCTTTTAAAAGGAAGAGCTTTTAACGGTGCCGCAAAATCCCTAACAAAAGAATCCCGCTCTGCGGGTACGCCAATCTTCGCAAACTCAAGGAACTGACTGCGGTTAATGACGATATTCATTGGCTCATGAATATCGTGAAGCGACGCCTGGTTAAGCCGGGTAAGCCGGCTAATATATTTGTCTTCTTCCGCCTCCAGGCAAGAAATATGAATGCCGTGTATACGCTCTTGAAGACTGCCCATTCCGGCGTAAATTTCGCAGTCGAACAGCTGCTCGAGCTGTAACCGAATATCGGTGTTGAATGTCTGGATAAAGCCCGTCAGGCTTTCCGCGGAATTGCTCTTGAAGATATAGACGAGCTCAGTCTTGCTCCGGTAATACGATAAGCATTCGATCGGTTGTTCAAGCCGCCGATCTAGTTCGTTCCTGACGCTGGTCAAGAGCTGCTGGTCGGCAGAATCAGCCGGCCTGACATCCAGAACAGCGGCGGCATAGAAGCGGGAGGATAGGGAGAGATTCAACTCCTTAGCGGATTCAATCGCTTCCGAAGTGCTTATTAAACCGCCGCAGAGGTCAGCGAGCAGCCTTTCCTTCGTAATGGCTTGGCCTTTGAGCCGTTTCTGCTCTTCATCTATCTTGACGCTGACCTTCCGGAGAAGCTCAATCAGCTCGGCGGCGCTAACCGGTTTCAGACAGTAGTCTTCGACACCAAGGCGAATCGCATTTTGGGCATAACGGAATTCATCGTGGCCGCTCATAATAATAACTTTGATATGAGGCAGTTGTTTCCGGACAATGGCCGTTAATTCAAGACCGTCCATAAACGGCATCTTGATGTCGGTAATCAGAATGTCGGGCTGCTGCTCCTCGATAAGCGGTAAAGCTATTTCTCCGTCCGGTGCGTCGCCGCAGTAGACAAAGCCTTCCTTCGTCCAGTCGACGCAGCTCCGGATATTTTCGCGGATCAATATTTCATCGTCAACGATCATCACTTTTTTCATCGTTATGACCATCCTTATTTTTTTGGAATGCGAATTGAAATCTTGCTGCCTTCCCGGTATACGCTTTCAATCTCAACCCCATACCGCTGGCCGAAATACAACCGGATTCGTTGATGCACGTTTTGCAGGCCAAAGCCGCCTTCCTGATCATCCTGCTTAACGGCAAGAGAATCGACAGGCAGCTCGAGTTCCTCCCGCAGCTCGGCAAGCCGCTCCGGGGTTATCCCAATCCCGTTGTCCTCGACCGTAAGAACCAGATCCCGATCCCCCACATGTCCGCTGATTATGATCAATCCTTGGCCGCGTTTGTTTTTGATGCCGTGATAAATGGCGTTCTCGATCAAAGGCTGAAGACTCATCTTCGGAATAGGGTAGACCTGCAGCTCGGGATCCACCTTAATCTCGTACTGCAAAATGTCATGATATCTCATCTGCTGGATGACCAGGTAAGTATGGGCATGCTCCAGCTCCGTCTTGACGGAGATCCAGTCCCGGCCTTTGTTCAAGCTTAACCGGAAAAACCGGGCTAAAGCCTTGACAAGCTTGATAACGCTTTCCTTTTTCTCCGCTTCCGCCATCCATATAATCGAGTCCAAGGTATTGTACAGAAAATGGGGGTTAATCTGGGCTTGAAGGGTCCGCAGCTCCGCCATCTGCTTCTGTTCCTGCTCCCGCCGGTTTTTCTCCATCAGGCTTTTGATCTCTTCAATCATCCGGTTAAAGCTGTTACCCAAATCGGCAATTTCATCGGTCCCGCTGGGCGTGACCTTCGCATCGAGGTACCCGCCGGACGCTTTGCGCATTTTGTTCATCAGAATTTGTATCGGGTGGGTCAGGCGGTTCGTCAGGAAGAAATACAGCGTTAAAGCAAAGACCGCGCTAAGCGCAACACTGACAATAATGAGCTGACGGATGCCGTTCGCTTCGGCGATTATTTCTTGAAACGGCACGACGCCGACAATTTTCCAACCGGTTATTTGAGAGGTGCTGTACACGATGAATTGAGGCTTTGCTTTGGTGGAGAGAACAAAGCTGTCGCTTGCCGCGGTCATCGGTTCCTGATCGATCTGTTCCAGAATTACGGGTGAGGCCGCAGGGGACTGAGGCTGGAACACGGTTGTTCCGTACCGGTCGTTAATATAGAAGAAGCCGGTTTTGCCGATGACGGTATTTTTGAGAAAATCGTCAATCATCGCTTCATTGAGGTCGATGACGATAAAACCAATCACCTCATGGGTAATCCGTTGCTTGATTGCCGCAATAATGGACAAGGCATTCTGCCCGGGGTAGGTGAACCCGTCAAGGCGATTTGAATCAGACGAGGATGATTCCGGAATTCGCAGGACCGCATCGGGATATTGCGTCAAATATTGAAAATACGGATTGCGAAGAGGATTTCGGTCAAGCTGGAAGACGCCTTTCCGTTCGCTGATGCCTTTCCCGTAAAAATTAACCATCGATATGTTCAGCACTTTGTCGTACTTATAGGTTTCGCGGTAGAACTTGAACGTCTGCAGGATCGATTTGGCTTCCTGATACGTCTCCGATTGCGAATAGAGAAATTGCAGCACCTGCGGATCTTTCCCCATCTCGAGAATCCTCTCGGTATCCCCGAACAAAATATCCATATTGCGGGCTAATTGATCCGCGACAAGCTGGGTTGAGGCTTTACTGTGGTCGGAGACCGTGTTGTACGATTTCTGATAGGAGATGAGACCAACCACCAGTAATGGAACCGCGGTAAGAATAATAAACATGCTCAGCAATTTGGCCCTAAGGCTCGACGTAATCCATTTGATGAGCTTCATTGGCTGCTCTCTCCAATTGAGGATGAAATTTGATTTTTTTCATTATAGCATGAAACTTTAAGCTTTTAAGAGATTCGCGGTATAGTGCACCTTTTGCGAAAAAAATTACACTTAACGCTCTCGATTTCCGGGAAGTTGCCAAAAGGATTCAACGATTCTCCAAACGGACTCCATATTTCCGTTGCATGCAACGGTTCTATACTTGAATCACGCCAGGCATGGTGAACGAAAAGGGAGGAATAACCTGATGAAGTTAAAGAAAAGATGGGGACTTGCGGTAACGCTTGCTGTCATGGTGTCTATTGTAACCGCTTGCGGAGGCAACGGGGGCAGCAACGGGAACAACTCGAACAATACGGCAAACGCAACAAATAAGCCGGCCGAGACGGCTGCGGCCCAAGAAACGGCCAGCGGCTCGGGAGACGGCGATAAGAAAATTACGCTTGGCTTCTCGCAGGTAGGGGCGGAGAGCGGATGGCGTACGGCTAATACGAAGTCGATCCAGGAATCGGCCAAAGAAGCCGGGTTCGATCTGAAGTTCTCGGACGCCCAGCAGAAGCAGGAAAATCAGATTAAAGCGATCCGTTCCTTCATTCAGCAAAAGGTTGATGTTATCGCCTTCTCCCCGGTAGTGGAATCGGGTTGGGATACGGTGCTGAAGGAAGCAAAGGATGCCGGTATCCCGGTCATTCTGACAGACCGTGCGGTAGATTCGGCAGATACGTCGCTGTATAAGACCTTTATCGGCTCGGACTTTATTGAAGAAGGCAAGAAAGCCGGTCAATGGCTGGTCGACCAATACAAAGATACGCAGGAAGATGTCAATATCGTCGAGCTGCAGGGAACAACAGGCTCCGCTCCGGCGAATGACCGCAAGGCAGGCTTCCAGGACACGATCGCTTCGAATCCCAAGCTCAAAATTATCGCTTCCCAGACCGGCGACTTCACTCGTGCCAAAGGGAAGGAAGTTATGCAGGCTTTCCTGAAGGCGCATAAAGACATTGATGTTCTCTACGCGCATAACGACGACATGGCTTTAGGGGCTATTCAAGCGATTGAAGCCGCAGGTCTTGTGCCGGGCAAAGACATTATCATTATTTCGGTAGACGCGGTCAAAGACGGGATGCAAGCCGCGGCAGACGGCAAGATCAACTTTATCGTGGAATGCAATCCACTGCTTGGACCTCAGTTGATGGAAGCTGCTCAAGCGGTCGTAGACGGCAAAGAAATTGAAACGCGTATCGTAACGAACGAAACAACCTTTACATCCGAGCAGGCGAAGGAAGCTTTGCCGAGCCGCCAGTACTAATAAAAAGAAGGAAAAGCCGCCTGGAGCACCAGATTGCCGCTGGGCGGCTTTTTCTCTTGGAAAGGAGAGAGCAGCATGCAGGCACCTATTCTTCAAATGACCGGAATTACCAAGCGCTTCCCCGGCGTAAAGGCCTTGTCCAATGTGGATTTCCGGCTGTTCCCCGGCGAGGTTCACGCGCTGATGGGAGAGAACGGAGCAGGCAAATCGACCCTCATTAAGGTGTTAACGGGTGTCTACTCTATCGATGAAGGTACGGTTACCATCGAAAATCAGGCTGTCTCGATTGGCGGACCGTTAGAGGCGCAGAAAGCCGGGATCAGCACTGTCTATCAGGAAGTGAATCTATGTCCGAACCTGACGGTTGCCGAAAATATTTATATAGGCAGAGAGCCACGGAAATTTGGCAGAATCCTATGGAACAAGATGAACAAGGAAGCCGCACGGCTCCTGAAGGAACGGCTGAATCTGAGCATCGACGTTACGCTGCCGCTTCATGCTTATTCCGTCGCTGTCCAACAGCTTATTGCGATTGCCAGGGCGCTCAGCATTTCGGCGAAAGTGCTTATTCTCGACGAACCCACCTCCAGTCTGGATCAAAATGAGGTACATCAGCTGTTCAGCATTATGCGAAAGTTGAAAAACGACGGATTGGCTATTTTGTTCGTTACCCATTTTCTCGATCAGGTCTATGAAATGTCTGACCGGATTACCGTTCTACGCAACGGAGAGCTGGAAGGGGAGTACCTGGCAGCGGGACTGCCGCGCATCGAGCTTGTTCTGAAGATGATCGGCAAGGATCTTAAGCTGCTGGAAGAGCTGCCGAAGCTGTCTGAAGAGGCAGGTGCCGCCGCGGGGAACATCATGATTACCGCATCCGAGCTTGGCCGAAAAGGGGCGATTAACCCGTTTGATCTTGAGATCCGGAAGGGAGAGGTAGTTGGATTAGCAGGCCTGCTGGGCTCCGGCCGGACGGAGATGGCAAGACTGCTCTTTGGCGTAGACCGGCCGGATCAAGGGAAGCTGCTTGCCGGGGAATCCGGCAGTCCGGTGAAATCGCCTAGAAGCGCTATCGAGCTGGGTATTGCTTACTGCTCGGAGAACCGGAAGACCGAGGGTATTATAGACGATCTGACTGTCCGTGAAAATATTATACTCGCACTGCAGGCAGCAAGAGGCTGGCTCCGGCCGATCTCCCGCAAGAAACAGGATGAAATCGCAGACCAGTATATCAAGATGCTGAACATTAATCCTCCTAACCCCGAACACTTGATTAAGAACCTGAGCGGCGGCAATCAGCAGAAGGCACTGCTTGCCCGTTGGCTGCTGACGGAACCCGAGCTGTTGATCCTGGATGAACCAACGAGAGGAATCGATATCGGGGCCAAGGCGGAGATCCAGAAGCTGGTTCTTTCGCTTGCGAAGCAGGGAATGTCGGTTCTCTTTATTTCTTCGGAGCTGGAAGAGGTCATCCGCGTCAGCGACCGCGTGGCTGTATTGCGGGACCGCTCCAAAGTCAAGGAGCTTGGCGGCGGCGAACTGAACCAGCAGCAAATTATGCAAGCGATGGCAGGGG
Source organism: Paenibacillus glycanilyticus (assembly GCF_051200795.1). NCBI lineage: Bacteria > Bacillati > Bacillota > Bacilli > Caryophanales > Paenibacillaceae > Paenibacillus > Paenibacillus glycanilyticus. Next base: position 3,827,234 of record NZ_CP195155.1, on the reverse strand, counting down.
GATAAGGCTATGGGAGGCAAAATGCACCGTCATCATTTGTTCTGGCCGTTGGTTGTGCTTGGGGCATTGCTATTGTTTAATCTCATCTATTCACCGGATTTCTTCTCTATAGCGGTCCGGGGCGGCAACTTATACGGCAGCTTGATTGATATTCTTAATTTTGGAGCTCCTCTTATCCTGGTTTCCATCGGAATGACCATTGTCATTGCAACGGGCGGAATCGACCTCTCCGTTGGTTCCATTGTGGCGATTTCCGGCGCTATGGCTTGTCTGGCTATAAGCAAAGGCACGGATCAAAGCTCCGTCTTGCTCGTAATTGGGGCGGTATTGGCATCCATCGCGCTGTCTATCGTACTTGGCATGTGGAATGGCGCGCTTGTTACGGTCACGCGTATTCAGCCTATTATTGCGACTCTTATCTTAATGGTTGCCGGGCGTGGTATTGCGCAGTTAATTACCAGCGGGCAAATTATAACCGTATCCAATTCGAACTATGAATATATCGGCGCGGGTTCGCTTGCTTCCTTGCCGTTTTCTATCTTTATCGTTGCGGCCGTTCTGCTCATTGCCTCGCTGCTGACACGAAGAACAGCCATCGGTTTGTTTATTGAATCCGTCGGCAGCAATCCGGAGGCTAGCCGGCTTGCGGGTCTTCGCTCCAGAACCGTGATTCTGACTGTCTATGTGTTCTGCGGCTTATGCGCGGGAATAGCAGGGCTGATTCTAAGCTCGAACGTCTCCAGCGCGGATGGGAACAACGCTGGACTATGGTATGAGCTGGATGCCATTTTAGCAGTCGTGATCGGCGGGACCTCTCTGAATGGCGGACGGTTTTATTTGATGGGAACGGTTATTGGCGCATTGATCATCCAGACCTTGACCACCACGATCTATATGATTGGCGTTCCGCCGGAGATTACGCTTGTCGTCAAAGCTTTTGTCGTGCTTGCCGTATGCCTCATTCAATCCGAAGCGTTCCGCAAGACGTTGATTACCCGCTGGAAGAAAAGGAATTACCCTGCAGAACAGGAGGTTACCCGCCATGTTTAACCGCAAATATGTTCCGATCCTTGTGACCTTTGGCTTGCTAGCGGTCATGTTCGCCGCGGGATCATTTCGCTACACCGGATTTTTCTCCGCACAGGTTCTATATAATCTGCTCATCGATAATTCGTTTCTTATCATAACGGCCGTAGGGATGACCTTCGTCATCATTTCCGGCGGCATCGATTTGTCGGTCGGCTCCGTAATTGCCCTCACTACGATGATTTGCGCCACATTGGTAGAGCGGCACGGCTGGTCACCGGTCGTTGTTATTCCGATGGTTCTTATCTTTGGAGCTTTATTCGGGACATTGCTAGGGGCCATTATTCATTATTTCAAAATCCAGCCGTTTATCGTTACTCTTGCGGGAATGTTCCTCGCCAGAGGGATCTGTTACATCATCAGCATTGATACGATTACGGTGACAAACGGCTTTTTTACCAAGGCAGCCCAAACCAAGGTACCGCTTCCCGGAGGCAATATATCCATTAACGTGATCATTGCGCTGGTTATTGTTCTAGCTGCTATCTATCTTGCGCATTATACGAGATTTGGCCGCAATGTGTATGCGATTGGGGGAAGCGAGCAGTCCGCGCTCCTAATGGGGCTGCCAGTGGCCAGAACGAAAATATTGGTCTATACGTTCAGCGGCTTCTGCTCGGCGCTCGCGGGAGTCGTGTTCACCTTCTATATGCTATCCGGATACGGATTGCATGCCATGGGACTGGAGCTCGATACGATTGCGGCCGTTGTTATAGGTGGAACGCTGCTTACCGGCGGTGTCGGTTACGTCGCGGGAACCTTGATCGGCGTATTGATACAAGGGGTTATCCAAACTATAATAAGCTTCGAAGGAACGCTTAGCTCCTGGTGGACAAAGATTGTGATCGGTTTGTTATTGTTTGTGTTTATCCTCTTCCAGAGACTGCTCAGTGACCGGAGGGTCACGTTAAAGACATAAGTTATTCCTTTCAAGGGGGTGGGGCAGGCATGAAGAAGCTAATCTATTTGTTATTTGGTTTGGTCCTAATCTTACTGCTTCAAAGCTGCACTTCCCGGGTGGAAGCACCCGCCCCCTCGCCGGCCTTAGACAGTGAAGCACCGCCAGCCATAAGCGAATGGCTGAAGAGCTCAGCCTCGAACGTAAATCCCGGGAAAACGATAACTCTCGGCTTCTCCCAATTGGGAAGCGAAAGCGCATGGCGCCTCGCCAATACGGCCTCAGTCCAGGATGCGGCTGCCGAGTCGGGTATCCGGTTAATTATGAGAAATGCCGAGCAGTCCCAGTCCAAGCAATTCGAAGCCATCCGCTCTTTTATTGCAATGAAGGTCGATGTTATCGCCATTGCGCCAGTCGTGGAATCCGGCTGGGAGGACATCCTTCTGGAGATCAAGCAGGCCGGGATTCCGGTTGTCATCTTGGATCGCTCGGTTGACGTAAAGGATTCGTCCCTATTTGTCACAACGATTGGCTCTAACCTTTATGAAGAAGGGGTAAGGGCGGGAAAATATCTTCTTGACCTGATGCGCAGCCAGCCTGACCCGATCCGGATCGCGGAGCTGCAGGGAACCAAAGGCTCTACGCCTTCCATTCAGCGGGGAGAAGGATTCCGCAGCATTATAAAGGCAAGAAAAGATATGGTCATTACGCAAAGCGCTCCCGCCGACTTTACGGAAGAGAAGGGCAGGGAGGTGATGCGCACCTTCCTGGAGGTGCCGGAAGACGAGCGTCCGCAAGTATTATTCGCTCATAATGACGATATGGCTCTTGGCGCCATTGAATCGATTGAGGAAGCAGGCCTTAGACCCGGAGTCGATATTATCGTCATTTCGGTCGACGGCTCCCGAAAGGCGCTGCAGCAGCTTGCGGCAGGCAAGCTGAACGCGGTGGTGGAGTGCAATCCGCTGCTTGGGCCTCAGCTGATGCAGACGGCCAAGGAGATTATGGCCGGAAGGACGCTTCCTAAGCGGATGGTGCCGCCCGAGGATGTCTTTACGCAGGAGAGAGCGGCGCAGGAAATAAGCAAACGTAAATTCTAGCATATAGGGATTATTAGACAGAAATCCGCTCAAGGCGGATTTTTTTCTTTTTGCCAAGTACCTTCTCGTATATAATAGATCTGGTTATCTTTGGAAGTTTAGCTTTGGAAGTTTCTCGAAGCCGTCTATCATGAGAGGAGAGGTTGGTTTGCAGGAACGGTTAGTGAAGGCAAACAAAATGGCGTGGGAGACGAAGGCTTATGAAGCTTGGGTTCGGCAATACGGTACTCCCGCTGAATTAGCCGAGACGTTAAGGCAGACGGGCAGCCATAATCTGCGTTATTGGCTGAAGTACATAGGAGATCCGTCGGGGAAGCGGGTGCTTAATCTGCTGGGTTCGCATGGCAGAAAAGCGATCGCGCTTGCCATGCAGGGAGCAGAGGTTACAGTCGTGGATTTATCGGCGGAAAATCAGAGGTATGCGCTGGATGTTGCGGCTGCGGCCAAAGTTAAGCTGAATTATATCTGTTCGGATGCCCTGTCTATTCCGGATGAGGAAGAGCTGGGACAATTCGATATCGTTCTGATGGAGTTTGGCGTCCTGCATTACTTCTCCGATCTTCATGCGATCTTTGATGTTGTCCGCCGGAGGCTGAGAGCGAACGGAAGATTTCTGCTGACGGATTTTCATCCTTTTGCAAGGGCCTGGGTAACCTCGAGAAATCTTACTGAGCCAAGCGGCAATTACTTCGAAAAAGGGATTAAGGAAGGCGAGGTTGCCTTCGCCAAGCTACTGCCGGAGGAAGAGAGAGAAGGTCTTGGCAAAGTGCTCGCCTGCAGCTGGACGGTTGGCGATATTTTGTCGGCGGCCGGAGCTTCAGGCTTATTTATTCGGGCCTTTGAAGAAATTCCGAGTTCCAAGAGCCCGAATGTTCCCGAATTTTATACGCTAGTTGCCGACAAGATCGATACCGCTTTGGCGCCGCTTTATCCAAATTTAAATGAGGAGAAGTGATCCGCGTGACCAATAAGCAATTGGAGCAGGTCGAGATTGTTACATTGGAAGAGAAGCATTTTGTTGGAGTGGCGGTTACGAATGCATTCAGGCGAGTAAATCCGAAAAGCATCCAGGAGGTCAATGATCTTTTTCTGTCCAGAATAAAAGAGATTCCGAACGTGATCAATGCGGACAGCTATGTTTGCCCTCATTTTGCCAATGATTTTCTGTTCACTTATATATACTGTATGGAAGTATCCCGAATCGACGAGGTTCCGGAAGGCATGCTCGGCTTTTCCGTTCCAGGCCAGAGCTATGCGAAGGTAAGGTCAAGCGAAAAGGATCCGTATGCGTTAATCAAGGCGGCCCTTGAAGCGATGAACGTTAAAAACAATACGAGATCTCTAGCGCTTGAAGTATTCCGTTTCGGTGAAGAACAGCATGTTCACAATGCGGATGTGTATGTTCCCATTTTGTAAGAAGACAGCCGGGGACGGCAGCCTTCTTTTTGCTGATATTCACCCATAAAGCGTCGGATATGCGGGAATAATGAAACATTTTGACTTGTACCGGCGTTATACATAACATAAAAAGGAATAGTCACGGCATGCGAAAGGGGCGACTGAATTGCAATTGTATTTTCGTGAGAATTTTTGGAATGCCGGTGTGACGGAGATTTTAAACGAGCAGGAGCAGCAAGTCGGTCAGCTCGATATGAGAAGCGCTTTTAGCTCTACTATCGATATCTACGGTGCGAATGGTGAACTGCTCTATAACGGGAGGTTCCCCTTCTTCTCGGGCAAGTGGGAGGTCAACGGAGCGGATGGTGAGGAAGCGGGAGTGCTTAGAAGCAGGCTGTCGTTTTTTACGAAAAAATATTCCTATGAAACGATCGGCCGCGGCGATTACGAGATTATTTCGCCGGCCTTCTCGAGAGAATACGATGTAATAGATGAATCCGATAACATTGTCGCCCAATTCAAACAAGTTAACGGTTGGTTTTCATCCGGTGCTTTCGTGCTTGACAATCAATGCGAATTTCTGGATTCCTACGAGCTTATTGCCGTCATTATCGGCATGCATGCCATGCAGAAGGCCGCGAGCAACGCGGGAACCGCAGGGACATAATTATAAAATAGAAGACGCTCCAATCTGGGGCGTCTTTTCTTTATTTATCTCTATCCATATATCTATCTTTGTCTTATAATTTGGTAGAATTATGTCGAATATCTTATACATAAAGGAATGATCCAACATGCCGTTTAGAAAAATAATGACTATTTTATTGATTATCTGTCTCCTGCTGCCAACCTCAATTAGACAGGCTTCTGCGGCAGGAAGTGATGTCAATGTCCTAGCGTTGTCGGCGGGAGGAGAGTTATATCCTGAGTTCTCAAATGATGTGTCCGACTATGATCTATACATGGATAGAAGCTCGAATCCCAACTCCTATATTGGCATAAGGGTAAGCGATGACCAGACGAAACTGGAATACCGGGTAAACAGCGGAACTTGGAATCTGATTGGAAATTGGACTTCGAGCGGTAATTTATTCATGAACCCGGGGTTGAACCTTATTGAGGCGAGAATCACCTCCGCCGATCAAACGGCCACCCGCATAATCAGTATCCATGTACATAGGCCACAGCCAAATGATTCTACCGTGAGGAAATTAACCGTATCGGAAGGGAGTTTATCGCCGGGCTTTGATTCCGCTAATACAAGCTACACTGTGAATGTTCCGTATACGACTTCATCTATTGCTTTTACGCCAACACTTACGGACGGAGATGCTTCAGCGACAATAAACGGGCTAGCTGCGATAAGCGATCATGCAAGCGATGCCATTAATCTGGCTGTCGGCAGCAACAGCATTCCCGTCATGGTGACGTCGCAAGATGGTAGTACGGTAACAGCCTACACGATTAACGTCATCCGTGCAGCGGCAAGCACAAATGCGGATCTATCCCAACTGAATTTATCTGCGGCTTCTATTCTTCCGTTATTCTCAAGCGGGACAATCTCCTATTCCGCCGAGGTTGCCAACAGCGTATCTTCTACAACCGTAACGCCAACCTCTGCGGAAGCGCACGCTACGATTAAAGTGAGCATTAACGGCGGAACCGATGAATCGGTTACTAGCGGAACAGCAAGCACGAATTTGCCTCTCTCTGCAGGTGACAACCTCATTAAAGTCCAAGTTACCGCACAGGATGGCAGCACCGTAAAAACCTATAGCATCAGCCTCCATCGCAGAAGCTCGAATGCGGATTTATCCGCCTTGAGCTTATCGGCCGGAAGTCTGGCTCCGTCTTTTGACAGCGCAACGACGGACTACGAGGTTGTGATGCCAAGCACGGTGTCCGGCTTGACCTTCAAGCCTAAGCTCGCGGATTCCTCAGCCAAGGTAGAGTGGCAATCCGGCAGCGGCTCCTATACCAGCCTAGCCGATAACACGGACAGCCCTGAGATCCCGCTGCAGGATGGATTAAATACATTGCATATCAAAGTTACAGCGGATGACGGCAATGCGAAAACCTATACCATTCGCGTCGAGCGGCAAAGCAGCAATGCCAAACTCAGCAGCTTGACGTTATCTGCGGGGACATTAAACCCAGCATTTGACGAAAATACTTTCGCCTATAACACAAGCGTTGATTATACCGTTGATTCCATTACCTTAAAGCCGGTTGTCGCCGAAAGTCATGCTACAACGGAAATGAGCTTGAATCAAGGTGCGTATACTAGTCTCGCAAGCGGGGTAAACAGCGTTCCGCTTAGCTTAAATCAGGGCAGCAATACGATACAAATTAGGGTGACCGCCCAAAACGGGGCAGAACAAATCTATTTGGTCATTCTCAACCGAGGATATGCGCCAACTTCGCCTCCTCCGACTGTAACGCCGGATTCTCCCACGAAGCCCGTCAGCTTTAACGATATTGCAGGGCATTGGGCAGAGAAGCTGATTGTTGACGGAGCCGGGCAGGGCTGGATAAGCGGTTTTGCGGACGGAAGCTTCCGCCCGGATCAAACCGTGACCCGTCAGGAGTTTTCCGTTATCGTAACTAACGCATTAGGCCTGAAGCCGGATACGCAAGCCGGCAGCCATACCTTCTCGGATCAATCGGAGATTGCGCCATTTGCGAAAGATGCCGTAAATCTTGCTTATCAGAAGGGTATGATTAAAGGGTATGAGGACGGAAGCTTCCATCCGAATGCGGAAATTAGCCGAATGGAAATGGCGACAATTCTCATGCGTACGGTTGGAAAGCAGGCCGTAACGGCTTCTACCGGTTTTGCGGATGATAGTCTCATTCCTTCATGGGCGAAGCCGCTTGTAGCGGCTGCTTACGATGCCGGAATCGTTAACGGACGAAGCACTAATCGATTTATGCCTTTGGCTTCGGCAACGCGAGCAGAGGCTGTAACAATGGTGCTTCATTTGCTCGATTACAACAAATCGCATTAAATTGGAAAGCTTCTTCGAATGCTTCGTTTCGGAGAAGCTTTTTTGATGCAATCAGCCATATGCAACCACTAATTTTGAACTGAATTTACATATAAAACCAAGGGTATCCATGGAAATTGCTTTCGTTGTACGATAACAGCGGCACATAAGAAAGCGTTTTCAATCAATGTGCTAAACTAAACTTTAACAGAGGAGAAGGTGTAATGAAGAGAAAGGTTGCAGGTATCATCGCTGTTATCGCGCTAACGGCCAGTTTGTTCGGCAATGGGGTTATGGCCTCATCCGGCAGCAAGTCGCAAGGCTATGACTGGGGGAGAGTAAAGACGGTTGGCGGAGGATTTGTCCCCGGAATCATCTACAATCCTTCCGAGAAAGATCTTGTTTATGTCAGAACGGACATTGGGGGAGCCTACCGCTGGGACAAGAAGACGAATACCTGGAAGCAGCTGCTTGATTGGGTCGGCTATGACAATTGGAATATGGCCGGCGTGGAAAGCCTTGCAACCGATCCGGTAGATCCGAACCGGGTGTATATTGCCGCTGGCACTTATTCGAATGACTTTACAGATCAGAACGGGGTTATGCTGCGCTCCAACGATAAAGGGGAGACTTGGAAGAAAACCGTTCTGCCGTTCAAATTCGGAGGCAATATGCCGGGCCGTTCGATGGGCGAACGTCTTGCGATTGATCCGAACAATAACAGCGTAGTGTATTTTGGAGCGCGCAACGGCAACGGGTTGTGGCGAAGCACCGATTACGGCGCGACTTGGAACAAAGTCACTTCTTTTACGGCGGAGCAGAACGTAAAGGATTATTATGGCGGAGAGGTAGGGCCGGTATGGATTGCCTTTGATGCAACAACCGGGAAAAAGGCTGATGCAAAGCATAAGAAATCGGCGCAAACAACGAAGACGATTTACGTGGGAGTTGCAGACACGGAGCAAAGCATTTACAAAAGTACGGACGGCGGCGCTACCTGGCAACCGGTTGCCGGACAGCCGCATGAAGGCTTTGTTCCTCATCATGGCGTACTCACGGCTGACGGGAAGCTGTATATTACGTATAACAGCGCGATTGGCCCTTACGACGGTCCGGCCTGGAACGGAACGAAAGCCGGTTCGGTCTGGAAACTCGATACGAAAAGCGGGGCGTGGACGGATATCAGTCCGGCTGTCATTGCGCCAACCGATGCCAGCGGAGTCCCTTCCTATCCGTTTGGAGGGCTTGCGGTAGATCCTTCCAATCCGAATACGGTGATGGTCGCAACAATGAATATGTGGTGGCCGGATGAGCATATTTTCCGAAGCACGGATGGCGGAGCGACCTGGACGTCCTTCTGGACGATGGGGGAAGGCTATTCGAGGGTGAATAAGTATGATCTGGATTACTCGCAATCCCCATGGCTGGATTGGGGTAGAACGTCGAGTCCGACCGATGTCGAGCAAAATCCGAAGCTTGGCTGGATGATTGGCGATCTCGAGATTGACCCGTTTAATCCGGACCGGCTTCTGTACGGAACAGGCGCTACTCTATTTGCTGCGGATCATTTGACGGCATTGGACCGCAATAACGGCGATAAGGTGAAGGTATCCGTTCATGCCGAAGGAATTGAAGAAACGGCTGTTCTCGGTCTGATCAGCCCTCCGGACGGAGCGCATCTGATCAGCGCAATGGGCGACATTGGCGGCTTCCGGCATGAAGAATTGGACAAAGCGCCAACCATGATTACGAATCCTTACTTTGGCACAAGCACGGACCTGGATTATGCCGAGTTGAATCCGAACTTAATCGTTCGCGTAGGCAATGCGGAGAATAAAGATGCCCGGTTAGGCCTCTCCACGGATAACGGTGTGACCTGGACACCTGCTTCCAACGCGTGGACAGATACAGACGGGGATAAAACGCAAGGCGGAACGGTTGCTCTTAGCGCCAACGGAAATACGATTGTATGGGCTCCGAAAAGCGCTTCGGCAGACCAAAGCAGACCGGTAAGCTACTCGAATGATCATGGCCAGACATGGACAGCTTCGGCCGGCATTCCGGAGGGAGCTACGGTATCCTCCGACCGAGTAAACTCCTCCAAATTTTATGCTTATGCGGACGGGGCTTTCTATGTAAGCAAGGATAGCGGGGCAAACTTCGTTAAATCCGTCAAAGCGGTTAACCTGCCATCAAAGCTGAATAGCAAGTTTAAAGCGGTTCCTGGCGTTGAAGGCGATATTTGGCTGGTTGCGGCGAAGGATAATACGAACACGCAAAGCGAATACGGCATTTTCCATTCTACCGATTCGGGTGCCACCTTTACGAAGTTGAAAAATGTGCAGGAATCGGCGATGATCGGCTTTGGCAAGGCTGCACCGGGTCAATCGTATATGGCGATATATATGAATGGGCGTATCAACGGCAAGTTTGGATTCTACCGGTCGGATGATGCGGGCCGCAGCTGGATTCGGATCAATGATGATCTCCATCAATATGCGAATGCGACGCAAGCCATTACCGGCGATCCGCGCGTATACGGGCGCGTGTATATCGGTACTAACGGTTTTGGCATCGTGCGGGGAGATATCGCAGCCAACAAACCGAAGCCGGGGAATAGCGGACCAAAAGAAAGATAAACGAGGGTAGACGATCAACACCCGGTACGGGATGTACCGGGTGTTTTATTAACGTTATTTGAAATCGATTTCAAAAGATATCACATATCGCACAATCGGTTTTTATATATTTAACGCCATAAAACGGCACTTTTTGTATGAAAGCGGTTAATTTCTTTTAATCAACTTATTGAAATCGATTTCAATTGATGATATTATCCAATTCAGGTAAGCAGCATGACATACATTCCGGGGATCCATACAAGGAACAGGGGGTGCAACAAGGCTTATTTATTTATCGGCTAATAGGAAAAGCAGTACTCAGCATGGCAGAAAAACTTTCTTGAGAGGGGCTTGAAGCATGGGAGCAAGTATGTGGAAACGAATGGCCGCGCAGACACTGGTCGCCGGTCTTGTTGTCTCGAGCTTTACCGGCATTGCGTTGCCGGCAGTATCGGCAGCTGCCGGTGATCCGGTAAACGTATGGATGACAACCGGTGACAAGAGTAATCTGATCGCCAAGCAGCCGGATGTCGCATTCGAATCGAACGGTGCGCCGGCAGAGCTGACGATTGACGTAGACGAGAATACGAAATACCAGACGATTGACGGCTTCGGTGGCGCTCTAACCGATTCTTCAGCGTATGTCATTTCTCAAATGGATAATCAGGCGAAAGACGCTTTGATGAATAAGCTGTTCAGCCGTGAAGGCGACGGCGTTGGGTTCAGTTATATGCGTCTGCCGATGGGCGCAAGCGATTTTGCAACCAGCATTTATACGTATGACGATATGCCTCCGGGAGAGACGGATCCGAATCTGGAGCATTTCTCGGTTGCTCATGACAGCGCATACAATATTCCGTTCCTTAAGCAAGCGCTGCAAATTAACCCGGATCTGAAAATTATGGGCACGCCTTGGAGCGCGCCGGGTTGGATGAAAACAACGGACTCATCGGTTAAAGGGAAGCTGAAAGAGGAATATTACGGGGTTTACGCGCAATACTTCGTCAAATTTATTGAAGCCTATGAAGCGGAAGGAATTCCTATTGACGCCATTACGCTTCAGAACGAACCGCATTTCGAACCGGCCGATTACCCGGGGATGAGAATGGAGCCGGCGGATCAAGCGAAGTTCGTGAAGGATTACCTGGGGCCAGCGTTTGAAGCGGCTAAAATCGATACCAAAATTGTGGTCTGGGATCATAACTGGAGTGAGCCGGACTACCCGATCGAGGTTCTGAACGACCCGGATGCGAAGAAGTATATTGCCGGTTCCGCCTTCCACGGCTATTCGGGCAATGTCAGCGCACAGTCGCTTGTTCATGACCAGCATCCGGACAAAGACATTTATTTCACGGAAAGCTCGGGCGGTGAATTCGCGCCTGATTTTGCAGGCAACGTGCAGTGGGATGCTCAGAATCTCATCATCGGCGCTACCCGCAACTGGGCCCGCACATCGCTCAAATGGAACATTGCGCTTGATGAGAATCACGGTCCGTATGTAGGGGGCTGTTCGGACTGCCGCGGTATAGTTACGGTTAACAGCGGCACGGATGAAGTTAAGTACAACGAAGAGTTCTATGCTTTTGGCCAGGCAAGCAAATTTGTTCTGCCGGGAGCACAGAGGATCAAGTCCAATACATTTGGCGCGGGCAGCATCGAGGATGTTGCGTTTGTCAATAAGGACGGCTCCAAAGTACTGGTGGCCCTGAACTCGTCGAAGCAGCCGAAGGACTTCAAAGTACGCTGGGGATCCAAAAGCTTCGCTTATACGCTTCCCGCCGGTGCCGTAGCCAGCTTTGTATGGAACGGAACACAGGACAGCGCGGCTGCAATCAGCCCGTATGCTGCCCTGCAGGCCGAGGATTACAGTGAAATGAACGGCGTGACAACGGCAGTAACTACCGACGCCGGCGGCGGCAAAGCGGTCGGTACAACGATGGATGGCAGCTACATCGCATTCGATAACGTTGAATTCCTGAATGGCACGGCAAGCGTGAAGGTCAGAGCGCAATCGCAAGGCGACAGCGGCATCGAGTTCCGCCTCGACCGTCAGGACGGCGAGTATGTCGGCGGCGTGGATCTCACGGATACAAACGGGGCATGGATTACAAAAGCCGCCCAAGCGGAATCCGTATCCGGCAAGCATAAGTTGTATGTCGTTTTCCGCGGCAAAGCCAATCTGAACTGGTTCCAGTTCTCTTATGATTTCGTGCAAAGCAGCTATAACTATTTGAGCATCGGCGGCAGCTTTGAAGAAGGCGGACTTGCCGGATGGAATGGCTGGACGCCCGAAGGCCAAGCATCCGCTCAAAAGGCGGACAGGGATAATCCAAGAACGGGTTCCTATAAGCTTACGCATTATTTAGGCGGCAGCACGCCTTATGAACAGACCACATTCCGCACGGTGAAAGTTCCTAACGGTACGTATAAAGCTTCCGTCTGGTATCAAAAGGGCGGCGATACGAACGTAAGCCTGGAAGCGAAGAAATACGGCGGCGCCGATCTGAGCGTTGCGGCGGCAACTACGGCTTATGTGGGATCGTGGACGCAAATCGTTATTCCGGAAATTAAAGTGACGAACGGACAAGTGGAGTTGGGTATCCATTCCCGCAATAAAGGCGGCGAATGGGCTGCATTCGACGATGTGGAATTGATTCCGGTTATTGCAAAAGCTCCATCGGCAGCACAAGGAACGAGCGCTCCGGGGACACCGCAAGGAGTCGGCGCCGAGCTATCAGGCGGACATAATATCAAGCTGTCCTGGACAGCGGTCGCAGATGTGGACGGCTATAAAATCTACCGTTCTACCACGGATTCGGAAACTACGGCAAACGGAGTATATCCGGATTACCGGCTGATTGGACTCGCGGCCGGAGATGCGACCGGTTATGCGGATCAAGGGCTTCGAGGCAGTACGGCTTATTCCTACCGCGTTACGGCGTTTAACGCTAACGGCGAATCTGCGGCAAGCTCTTCCGTAAACGCAACAACAGCGGAGGGCTCGGATTCCGTGGCACCTTCGGCACCGGTTGGCCTGACGGCGGACCCGGGAATCGAACAGGTTAAATTGGCTTGGGAACCAAACGTCGAGACCGATTTCCTGAAGTACAACATTTATGTCAACGGCTTTAAACGGGCATCGGTTGATCCTGCTCCGTCTTCCGTCTATACGGTGACCAACCTGAAAGCGGGCACGCGTTATACCTTTACGGTGAAAGCGGTAGACCAAGCAGGCAACGAATCGGCAGCTAGCAATGCGGTCACCGAGACGCCTACGGTGGCAAGCGTTCTGGTACCTTTCCCAGATAACAATCTCGATTTCGAAACAACCGACAGCAATGGCAAAGCAACCCTTGCTCCATGGCAGGAATGGCATCCGGGTACGCAGTCGAATGCTTCGTCCATCGACAATGATAACCCGCGCGGCAAATATAAAATGACCCATTGGTCCGGTTCGGCTTACCAGCAATCGAACTATCAGACGCTTACCGTTCCGAACGGCGTGTATAAGGTTCAAGTGTGGGTAAGAACGGGAGGCGGACAAAACAAGTTCCAGCTCGAGGTATCGGGCTACGGCGAGAATGCGCCGCAGCTGACGAAAGACATGAGGGGCGCAAGCGGCAGCGTCTACACTCCGTTTGCGATCGACCGTATTGAGGTGACCAACGGCAAGCTGCAAATCGGCGTTTTCTCCGATGCAAAAGCGGGCAATTGGGCGGCAATCGACGATTTCGAAGTGTATCGTTACCCGGATGCTACCGTTGGCGTAACTGGCGTAACGCTTGATAAAGCTCAGCTTGCTCTCGATCTGGCCAATACCAAGACGGGCCAGTTCACGGCAACGATTCAACCACGCAACGCGGAGAACCATAACCTGTACTGGAGCAGCAGTAATACTTCGGTTGCAACGGTAACGGATGGCGTGGTAACGGCAAAAGGAACAGGTACGGCCGAAATAACCGTGACAACGGAAGACGGCGGCTTTACGGCAACAGCAAACGTAACGGTTACAAGCGGCAGCTCGACAACAACGCCTTCCACTGGCGGAGGCGCAACGACCGGTCCTGTCGTCACGACTTCGGGAACCGGATCTACGATCAGCGGATTTACGGCAGCAACGGAAACAGCTCCTAACGGAGAGTCGGCGTCCGTCGTGAAAGTGGATGCAGCTATTCTGACAAGCGCAGCTCAAGGCGGCAAAGCGGATTCCATTACCATCGATTTGACGGATCTGAAAGGGCAAGGCAATCTGCAGGCAGAATTCCCTGTCTCTATGCTTACCGAGCTTTTGAAGAACAACAAGTCTTTGACGCTCGCGGTCAAAACCGGCCTGGGAACGTATGAGCTTCCTTTGCAGGCTTTGCTAAACAGCTCCTTCACAAACGGACAACAGCTTCGCGTAGCAATCAGCGCGGTGTCCGATGCGGTTAAGCATGCAGGCGAACTGGCTTTGCAGCAGCAAAACGGTGCATTAGTCGGAGCTCCCGTTCAATTTAACGTATGGGCAGGCAGCCATTCGAATTGGCAAGAGGTTCAGAATTTTGGGAAGCAGTACGTAACTCGCACGATTCCGCTTGGCAAACCTGCCTCGAAGCCAACCGCTGCTGTTGTAATCGGTTCGGACGGCTCTGTAACTCCGGTGCCAACGACATTTGTTACCGATGCAAACGGTAACGTGACCGCGATTATTCGCACGAATCATAACAGCGTCTATGCGGTATTGGCCATAAACAAATCGTTTGCCGATACGAAAGGGCATTGGGCCGAAAAAGAGATTAGCGCTCTGGCTTCAAGCTTGATTCTGAACGGTGAAACCGCCGATCGATTTGCTCCTGAGCAGCAGTTGACCCGTGCGGAGTGGGTGGCGATGCTGACGCGAGCTCTTGGCTTGACAGCAGGCAACCCGGCAAACAGCTTTAAGGATGTAACCGCAAATGCCTGGTATGCTAACGCGGTAGCGGCAGCAACGGAAGCTGGTATCATTCAAGGCTTTACGGATGGAACGTTCCGTCCGAATGACAAAATTACAAGACAGCAGCTTGCCGTAACCGCGGCTAATGTCCTTGCCTTTGTCGGCAAGTCGCAAGCTGCCGGCGCAGATCAGCTTGCGGCCTTGAAGGATAGCGGCGATATCGCGGCCTGGGCGTCTGACGCGGTAGCGCAAACGCTGAAATCCGGTCTTATCAAAGGGACGCCGGAAGGCTACTATTACCCGGATAAAACAGCAACACGCGCGGAAGCAGCGACGATTCTGTACAGACTGATTTCAACCGTTCAAGGTTAATAAACAGCAAAGCCGGCTATCCCGTGGGTAGCCGGCTCTTGTTTTATTAGAGGATCAGACCGTACGCTTCGTCAAATCCCAGCATCAAATTCATATTTTGAATCGCAGCACCCGAAGCTCCTTTGCCTAAATTATCGTATCTTGAAACAATCGTAATATGATCTTCCTGTCCGAAAACAAAGATTTCCAACCGGTTCGTGTTCTTGCATTCATCAATAAGGAAATGGCCGTCCTCCAGATAAGCTTCCGAATCGTAAGGCATAACCTGGACAAATCGCTCTGCCTCGTAATACGCGGCCAATATTTCGTGCACCGTTTTTGCGGATGCCTGTTTAGCCATGCTTCTTCCCGTTAACGGAACGGTCATTGCCAGCCCTTGTGGATAATTGGCTTTAATAGGCGTAAACACCGGGGGATATTCAAGTCCTGAGAACATGACCATTTCGGGTAAATGCTTATGTTTATGCAGCAAGGAATAAGGCCTCGGAACATGGAGTTTATCGATGGAAGCCGGGTCTGCATTCTCGTATTCTTCAATGCCGCTTTTTCCGGCCCCCGTATAACCCGAGATCGAAAAACAGGAAGCAGGATAGTCCTTCTGTAAGAGACCGGATTCTATTAAAGGTCTAACGGAGAGGATAAAGCCGGTGGCATGGCAGCCTGGCACGGAGATTCTCGATGACGCTTGTATCCGTTCCCGCTGGTGTTTTAATTCCGGCAGCCCGTATACCCAGCTACTGTCCGTTCTGAATAATGAACTTGCGTTGATTAATTTTGTCTTGTCATTTTTGACAAGCGAGACGGACTCTTTGGCAGCCGAATCGGGAAGACAGAGGAAACCGAGATCCGCTTCATTAAGTAATTTTCCCCTTTCCTTGGGATCCTTTCTTTTCGCGGGATCAATCTTCAGAACCTCGATCGATGAAAAACGGGACAAATAATCAAGCAGCTTGAGGCCGGTTGTCCCTTCTTGACCATCCACAAATACGGTATGCTTCATTTTTCTTAGCAACCTCCATCTAAGAATATTAATGCAATATAATGAATAAATATACACCTATCTATTATAGATGACCAGTCTTTTTCAAATTTTTGAAAATCCTGTAACCTTTTTCTGTTCCGTTCGTCTATAACCTTTAGAAATAAAGTATAGATTGGAGCTCGAAGGGATGCCTTATACGCTAGCTCATCCGATATTTGCTTATCCGCTAAAAAAGATAAACCGAAAGCTTTTGAGCGTTACGGGGCTGGTGCTGGGCAGCATGGGGCCGGATATGGAGTATTTCGTGCGGCTGGAGCCTTATCAGTCTATCGGGCATACGGCTGCGGGCTTATTCCTGCAGGTTATCCCGCTTAGCCTTGTGCTTGGCCTTTTGTTTCATTATGTGGTCAAAACCTCGCTTGCCCTGCATCTTCCTTCGTTATTTGATCTGGATAAACGTGCCTATCATCTGATCGGAAGCTGGGATAGGAGAGGCTTCAAGGCTTGGTTCGTCTATTTGCTTTCCGTGATCATCGGGTTCTATACGCATATTCTGGTAGACGGGTTTACGCACGAGAGAGGTTACTTTGTTCATCATGTGGCTGTTTTGAATCGGATTGTCTTTTTGAATCTGCCTTTATTTAAAATGCTGCAGTACAGCTTTTCTCTGCTGGGACTGTTGGTCATAACGCTAACGGTCCTTATCAAGCTGTATAAAAGCAATCCGAGGAATGAGGATATTGTTACCGTGCCTTCCTATCAGAAATGGATGTATTGGATGGTTGTGTTCCTATGGGCGGTGCTGCTCACGGGGTTGAAATTAAATGCCAGCGGTCTGCCGGCTATCAGTATTTTGGCTGTTGCGCCTGTTTCGGGAGTCTGCGTTGGCCTCGTTGCCGCTTCCATGATTTACAGAAGAACGTAGTCTTCTATAAAATGGGAGAGGAAGCGTTTGCTTTATTTCATACGCAAAGGGGAAGTTTAGAATGGGAAAAGTGATTTTGTTTCAAGGGGATTCTATCACGGATTGCGGACGTTCTCGGGATGGGTATGCGGGCCAGCTGCTTGGGCAAGGGTATGCGTATCATATTGCCGGCCGGCTGGGCAGCGAGCAAGCAGAGGCCGGGCATCAATTCATTAACCGGGGGATTAGCGGGAACCGGGTATCCGACCTGTACGCGCGCTGGAATGAAGATGCGATTGCGCTTAAGCCGGATCTCCTTAGTATCTTAATCGGGGTTAACGATACATGGCGCATTATGGACAAGCTGCCTAGCGGCGCGACGGACCGTTTTGAGCGGGCTTACCGCGTTCTGCTGGAGGAGACGAAGGAAGTATTGCCGGAGACCGGGCTTGTTCTTTGCGAACCGTTTGTTCTGCGGACAGGCGTAACTGCCAAGGAATGGAGCGGCTGGCGCGAGAGGGTAGAGCGGCAGAGCGAGGTTGTGAAGCAATTAGCGGAAGAGTATCAGGCGGTATTTGTGCCTTTCCAGCAGGCTTTTGATCAAGCGGCGGAAAAAGCTGAGCCTGATTATTGGCTGTTTGACGGCGTACATCCAACGGCGGCCGGCCATTATTTGATAGCATCCGAGTGGCTGAAGGCCGTGCAGAACAGCCCGCTTGCCATTACTTAATCCTATTTTAACCGAATGAATTCCTGTCGTTTCCCACTATGTGAGAAAATCGAGTCGAGTCTTCCCGAATTCAGCTCTACAATAAGACTATAGACAACAGATACGTTTCACACGGGAGGGAATCGGGATGAACATACTGGCGTTTCGGCATTTCGACTTTGACGATACAAGCACTTTCTCGGATTGGGCGCAGTGGGGCGGACATCAGCTTACGGTTGTTAACCCGGCGGTGGAATTGGATAAGAAATGGCTGGACACAACGGAGCTGCTGCTTATTCTTGGCGGGCCAATGAGCGTCTATCAAGAAGATAAGTTCCCTTGGCTTGCGGATGAGAAAAGGTTTGTCAAATCGGCGATGGACCGCGGAATTAAAATATTGGGAATCTGTCTGGGCGCACAGATGCTTGCGGAGATTCTTGGCGCAAAAGTATACCGGCATACGCTTAAGGAGATTGGCTGGCACCGCATTGAGCGCAGCGGTGAAGAGCATCCTTGGCTGAAGGAAATGCCGGCTGAATTCCACTCGTTCCAATGGCATGGCGATACGTTCGACCTGCCTGAAGGCGCAACCCTGCTCGCAACCTCGGACGCTTGCGGACATCAAGCCTTCTCGTATGGAGAAGATGTGTTAGCCCTGCAGTTCCATCTCGAGACTACGCCTGCCTGTATGGAGCAAATGGTAACGCGTTGGGCAAGCGAGCTGGTTGATTCGCCCTATATCCAATCCGCTGAAGAGATTCGCCGCAATATGCACCGCGTTGCCGCTTCCTTCCATATTTTGCATCAAGTGCTGGATCAGGCGGCTCTATCGCCTATCAAAGCTTCTTAATAGAGAACCCTCCCGACTTCGTAAACGGGAGGGTTCTTCCGTTTATTGGCCCAGCGCAGCCCGGCCATGCTCGCCGGTTCGAATCCGGATCACGTCGGCAATGTCCGTAACGAAAATTTTGCCGTCGCCAATAGCGCCTGTTCTTGCCGCTTCGATAACGGCCTCCACCGCTTCTTCATAGAGGTCGTCGCTAACGACGGTTTCGATTTTGTTTTTTAATATGAAATCCGTCTGATACTCCACTCCGCGGTATAAGGTCCGTGTTCCTTTCTGAATGCCTTGGCCGCGGACATCGCTGATGGTCATGCCGCTGATTCCGATGGTGTGAAGGGCGGCTGTCACGCTGCTTAATTTCTCGGGACGAATAATAACGGTCAGCAGCTTCATGGTTACACTCCTTTCATCTCGGGACTCGCGGTAAGCACGGTGCCGGCAGGCTGATACTCCGTTTGCGGCCTTGCGGGAATGCCGCTGTTCATCGCTTCAAAGGTATTATAGGCATTCTCCCCGTGCAGACTGAGGTCAAGCCCGGTTAATTCCTGCTCTTCCGACACCCGAAGGGTTGTGAATAAAGAGATTGCCTTCAAGATGACGAAGGTGCCAACGGCGGCAAGACCAATCGCGACAAGCACGTCTACGCATTGGATAAGGACCTGCTTGGCATTGCCGTGAATAAGTCCGTCTGCTCCGGCAGGGTTAACCTTGGTGCTGGCGAATATGCCTGTCGCAATAGCTCCCCAGATCCCGCCAATCCCGTGAATGCCGAATACATCAAGGGAATCATCGTATTGCAGCTTGGCTTTGACGACATGAAGACCCCAGTAGCAAATGACGCTTGCAAGAGCGCCGATTGGAATTGCCGAGAGCACCGACACGAAACCCGCTGCCGGCGTAATAGCTACTAGTCCGGCAATGACGCCGGTTACGCCGCCAACCATTGTTGCTTTTCCTCGCAATCTCCATTCCATAACCATCCATAGCACGCCGCCTGCCGCTGCAGCAACCTGCGTCGTCACAACGGCAAGGCTTGCTAACCCGCCGGAAGCTAGGGCGCTGCCTGCATTAAAGCCGAACCATCCGAACCAGAGACACATCGCTCCAATCATAAAGAAAATAAGATTGTGGGGCGGTAGAGTCCGGTTGGGGAAGGAACGTCTTTTGCCTACGACCAGAGCGGCGACCAGCGCGCTTACGCCCGATAAGATATGAACGACGGTTCCGCCGGCAAAGTCGAGCCCGCCAAGCTTCGAGAGCCAGCCGCCTCCCCATGCCCAGAACGCCATCGGGGCATAGACGAAGGTAACCCACAGAACGGCAAATATGACCCATACGTTAAACTTGATCCGCTCGGCCACGCCGCCGGAGATTAAGGCGGTAGTTATGGCCGCGAACATTCCCTGATACATGGCAAAGATCAGATGAGGAATCGTCAGGCCATCCTTGGCATCCACGCCGACATGCTGGAAGCCGATAAATTCAAACCCTCCAAATACGCCGGAAACTCCGGGGCCAAACGCGAAGCTATAGCCCCATAGCACCCAGACAAGCGTAACGATCACAAAGGCGCTCAAGCTATGCATGACGGTAGACAAGATATTCCGCTGGCCAACGAGACCTCCGTAGAATAAAGCGAGTCCGGGCATGAACATAAACATGACGAGTACGGTTGCGACGATAATCCACGTCGTATCCCCGGTATCTACGACAGCGGTTTCTCCTTCCGCGAAGGCGGTTAAAGGCAACGCGGTGAAGAGCAGAGTCACCCATGAAGCGATTGATAAGTACTTTTTCCAGGATTTCAGCATGTAAGTCCCTCCTATATTTATATGTTATATTTCATGACGTAATTATGACCCGCTATCCGAATAGAGAGAACGGGAGTATCCCGATATGTGAGAAAATCGAAAAATTCGGACAAATCAAATTCTGATTTTCTCGATATTCGGGAAACAGAGGTTTGACAGCAATAAAAGTCGGGATATTATTGTCACATAAGTTAACATTAATCAAACGAAGAGAGGCGATTGAAATGACACCACTTACTTTATCGTTAGCGAATCACCCGCTGGAGCCGCTTAGCCGGGAAGAAACAAGCGCCGCCGTACGCATTCTGAAAGAGCAGCGTCAATTAACCGAATCTGACCGGTTTGTGCATGTTGCGTTGAAAGAGCCCAAGAAGGAGATTGTCATGGAATATGACGGCTCCACACCGTTTGAGAGAGAAGCCTTTATTATTATTCTGAACAAGAAAGAGAATGCGACCTATGAAGCGGTGGTTTCACTTACCGGACAAAAGGTTGTCTCTTGGGTGCATGTTCCGGGCGTACAGCCAACCATCATGCTGGATGAGCAGGCGGAATGCGAGATTGCCGTCCGCAAGAGTCCGCTGTTTATTGAAGCGCTGGAGCGGCTCGACATCCATGCGCCGGAGCTCGTAATGGTCGATTTGTGGTCGCCGGGCAATTGGGGAACCGAAGAGGATGCGACCCGACGGTTAGCCAGACCCTTGTGCTTCCTCCGCAGCGATGAGAAGGATAACGGTTACGCCCGTCCATTGCCGATTGTTCCAATTATAGATTTGAATACGATGGAAGTGCTTCGGGTTGAAGAATATGAATATACGAAAATTCCCGACAAGGAGTTCAACTATACGCCCGACCGGGTAGGGCCGCTGCGCGGCGGGATCAAGCCGGTCGAAATTACGCAGCCGGAAGGTCCAAGCTTTACGATTAACGGGCATGAGGTAGAGTGGCAGAATTGGAAGTTCCGAATCGGCTTTAACGCCCGCGAAGGTCTAACGCTGCATACCTTGTCCTATCATGATCAAGGACGCGACCGTCCGGTGCTGTACCGCGGCTCCTTGTCGGAGATGGTTGTTCCTTATGGCGATCCGGGTCCCATTCAGAACCGGAAGAACGCGTTCGACAGCGGGGAATACGGCATTGGCCAATTGGCGAACAGCTTGGAGCTTGGCTGCGACTGCGTGGGCTATATTAAATATTTCGACGGCGTCATGACGGACAGCAAAGGGGATTTATTCGTCATCAAAAACGCCATCTGCATGCATGAGGAAGACTTCGGCATTCTGTGGAAGCATACGGATTGGCGGACAAACGATGTCGAAGTTAGGCGTTCCCGCCGGTTAGTCATCTCCTCTATTTCGACGGTAGCCAACTATGAATACGGATTTTTCTGGTATCTCTATCAGGACGGCAATATTCAATTCGAGGTGAAGCTGACGGGGATCCTGTCCACGGCCGGACTTCATCCGGGAGAAACGCCGAAATACGGCAATTTGGTGGGACCGGATCTCTATGCGCCCAATCATCAGCATTTCTTCAACGTTCGTCTCGATATGCAGATTGACGGCAACGAGAACTCGGTCTATGAGGTCAATGTCGTACCGGAGGAGCCGGGCGAGAACAATCCGAGAGAGAACGCTTTTTACGCCAAATCGACACTGCTGGAGACGGAGCTTCAGGCGAAGCGCGATATTAAGCTGGAGACGGCGAGGTATTGGAAGTTTGTTAACGATAACGTGAAAAATGAGCTTGGCCAATCCGTCGGCTTCAAAATCGTGACGGGGGAGAATTGCTTCCCGTTTGCATCGGATAGTTCCAGTCTGATCAAGCGCGCCGGATTTATTAAGCACCATCTGTGGGTTACCCCTTACGACGAGGATGAGATGTATGCTTCCGGCAAATATCCGAACCAGCATCTGGGCGGAGACGGGTTGTCCGCTTGGGCGGAGAAGGACCGGAATATTAAAAATACCGACGTTGTCGTATGGTACACGATGGGGCATACCCATGTGCCCCGTCCGGAGGATTGGCCGGTCATGCCTGCCGCGTATATCGGCTTTATGCTGAAGCCGGTCAGCTTCTTTAATCAAAGCCCGGCCATTAATCTGCCTCCGCAGGCGAAGAAGAAATATTGCGGCAGCACGGTGAAGGCGGACGGCTGCCAGAGCTAAGTTAGGCATAGAAAGGAGAGGCATGTCTAATGATGAAATTGCGGCATCTGAGCGTAGAGTCGAAATATTCGGTGCTGTCGATGGTATCCGTGTCCGGCGTGCTTGTTCTGCACCTTGTTCATTGGCTGACAATGCCTCTTATTATGGGGACGGTCAGCGAAATGCATCATCACCATCAGGAAACGGGTAACAATAGTTCCTTTTTGACGAGTACCGTAATGATGGTTTTGTTCCTTATTAATCTGGCAAGCATGTATTTTGCCGTCCGGCAGCTGATCGCCGCCGTTATGAAGAAGGACAGTCATACGGGGCATTCGATTGCATGCACAACGATCTCTCTAGCCGTTTTGTGTGTAGGGATTTATACCTTATTATCCATTTGAAGCTTCGGGAGAGCTGATGCGTGTCAGGATGCATCAGCTTTTTCCCCGTGAAAGAATGAATTGCCAAATGATAAACGTCCATTCTACAATAAGATGGAATAGGGATGTTCGAAAATATGACATGGAGGCGAAGCTCATGTCCGTGATCTCGAAGGCGATACATATACTGGATTATCTAGTGCCGCAGGGGAGCGAGAAGGAAGTCAGCGTGACGGAGATCAGCCGCGAACTCGATATGCCGGTGCAGAGCGTACATCGCATTCTCGCTTCCTTGTCGGAGCATGGCTTTGTCTCCCAGAACAGCAAAACGAAGAAATACAAGCTGGGCTTGTCGATTATGAAATACGGATTTCTGATGTGGGACAGCTTGCGGTTCCGCTCCATTGCCAGACCATTTATGGAAGAGCTGTCGAAGAAGACGAAGGAAACGGTCTACCTGGCTACCCGCGAGAACACCGAAGGCGTGTATATCGACAATATCGATTCTCCGCAGCTGCTCAAAATTTCCGAGCCGATCGGGCTGAGGCTGCCGCTTGTCATCGGGGCTTCCAATCGGGTTATTCTGGCGTACATGACTTCCTCAGCGAGGGAATCCATTTTGAATCAGATTGATTGGGAAGGCTTGCCGTCTCTGCGGCTTTTAACAAGAGAATATATTGCCAATGATCTGGAGCAGATCCGCAAGCGCGGGTATGCGATCACCTCCGGCGAAGCGACGGAAGGGACAACGGGCATCGGCGCGCCCATCTTCTCTTACGAAAATACGGTGATCGGTTCGCTGAATTGCGCAGGCCCAACCTTGCGTTTTACAGCGGAGAACATCGAGAAGTACAGCTATTACGTGAAAAAATACGCGGATCTGATCTCTCAGGAGTTAGGGTACCGGCATTTGTACCGAATCAACGAGTAATTAAGAATCAATGAGTAATTAGGAATCGGCGATTATTCAATAAAAATCCCCTTAGGCGATTGGCTCGCTTAAGGGGATTTTGTTTGCGTCGGCAAGCTGTTTTCTAATCTGGGAAGGGGGAACGCCTTTGTACTTTCTGTACATCTTCGTAAAGTAATTGGAGTTGTCGCAGCCGACACGGCCCGCAATCTCGGTAATGGAGAGATCGCCGGCGAGCAGCAGCCGCTCCGCTTCATTCACCCGGCATACGTTGACGTAATCGATAAAAGTCCGGCCGGTCAGCTTTTTGAACATTTTGCAGAAATGATGGACGTTCAGGTTCATCCGCCTTGCCGCATCGGCTACCGTCTGCTTGTCCGCAAAATTGGCTTCAATATATTCGATTAATGCCTTGAACTGTTCGCGGTTATGCACGTATTGATTGGTCGCTTGCTCCGGAAGCTGCTGAGGCAGAAATTTGCGGGACAGCAGAGTAAGCAGCATATGAAGCTGCGATTTTACCATCAATTGATAGGCGGGCTGCTTCTCTATAAACTCCGTGTTGGCCTGCTCCAGCAAGTAATAATAATCCGCGCAGGACGGATCGAGCCGGGTTGGCTTGACCGGCAGCTGCACGCGGCCCTCCAAATAGGGCAGGACATATTTCGTATGAAGAGAATCCTGCATCCAATTCTGGAAGAGAGAGCTGTTATAGACGATAGCGAGGTAAGAGATTTCTCCATCGCAAAGACTGTAGCCGACATGAAGCGCTCCGGCCGGCACGAATAAAACATCCCCCGGAAGAGCCTCGTAAGATTCGCTGTCGATATGAAAGACGGCGCTGCCTTGCTGCATGACGATAATTTCGAAATGCTCATGCCAATGCAAATAGAGAATCAGCTCGCCCGGCTTCTTCTGAAGAGCGCGGTTCGAAAAAATTTGAACCGGGTGCATTTTCTCGTCTATTCGAGTATTCTCGCGCAGTTCCTTCGGATAGCTCATGATAGATTCAACTCCACAATATTGGACTAGTAAAACACAAGAATGGTCGAGAATCGTCCGTTTTCCCGCGCTATACTGAGGTTGCATTCAAAATTAATCCACCAAAATAGGAGTGGTAATGATATGACGAATATACTTCGGATCGGAACATTGGTTGGCGGAGGCGACGCGGTGCGCGTGATTCCCCAGATTGCTCCTCACGGCTTCGAATCTTACAGCTTGACGTTCTGGCAGACAACGGGCGACACGAATCTGGTTGAGACGGCGAAGCGGGTTCGCGAGCTGTCCGATGAATACGGTTTCATTATATCGACGGTTGGCATCTTTGGCAATCCGTTGACCGGCGCGGGCAATAACGCGGATACCCTTGCAAGCTGGGAAAGACTGATCGATCATGCGCATTTGTTCGGGACGGACATCGTATCCGGGTTTACCGGACGTTTGACCGGCGAATCGATTGACAGCTCTATCCCGCGGTATGCGGAGGTATTCGGAGAGCTGGGCAAGCGTGCAGCGGATAAGGGAGTACGAATTGCGTTCGAGAATTGCGATATGGGCGGCACCTGGGAAACGGGCGATTGGAACATTGCGCATAACCCGACGGCTTGGGAAATGATGTTTAACGCGATTCCGTCCGACAATATCGGTCTGCAGTGGGAGCCATGCCATCAGATGGTCTCGCTGATCGATCCGATTCCGCAGCTCCGCAAATGGGTGGACAAAGTGTTCCACGTCCATGGCAAGGACGCAACCATCGCTTGGGATATCGTGAAGGAATACGGCATTCATGGGCCAAAGCCATTCGTGTGGCACCGGACGCCTGGTTTTGGCGATACGAACTGGACCGATGTTATCACCATTCTCAGACAAGCCGGCTATCAAGGGACAATCGATATCGAAGGCTGGCATGATCCGGTCTACCGCGACGAGCTGGAGATGACGGGACAAGTCCATGCCTTGAACTATTTGAAGCAATGCCGCGGCGGACAGTTTGTGCCGAATCCGAAATAAGGGGTGCATGGGAATGAGCGCAACATATAAAGTTGTAGTAGCGGGCTGCGGGGGCATGTCGAACATCTGGATCGATACGGCCATCGAGCGCAAGGATACTGAGATTGTCGCTTTAGTCGATATCAAGCAGGAGTTCGCCGAGAAAATGAGGGAGAAGAAGGGGCTAAGCTGCCCTACCTTCACCGATCTTGCCGAGGCTATCCAGCAGACCGGCGCTAATCTTGTCTTTGACGTAACGATCCCCGCGAGCCATCACCGGATTGCAAGCACGGCGATGCAGCTTGGCTGCAATATCTTTGGGGAGAAGCCGCTTGCGGAAACCGCGGAGGAATGCAAGGATCTGATCCGGATCGCGGAGGAAACGGGGAAATCGCATGCCGTCATGCAAAACCGGCGGTTTGATCCCCGTATTCGCGCGCTGCGTCATTTGCTGGACTCGGGTACGATTGGCAAGCCGGGTTTTGTGAACGCGGATTTCTTCCTGGGGCCGCATTTCGGCGGATTCCGGGAAACGATGGCAAGTCCGCTTCTGCTCGATATGGCGATCCACACATTCGATCAGGCGCGCCTAATACTGGGGGCAGATCCGGTGTCCGTTTATTGCCACGAATTTAACCCGCCGGGCTCTTGGTACGAAGGGGCGGCTGCGGCAGTCTGCATCTTCGAAATGTCTGACGGGTCGGTGTTCAATTACCGCGGTTCCTGGTGTGCGGAAGGGGCAAACACGTCGTGGGAAGCAGACTGGAGAATCACGGGCGAGAAGGGGACGGCGATCTGGAACGGGCATGATGCCCCCTTTGCGGAAGTGATTGCGCCGGAACCTCAGGAAGGGAAGTTCATTAAATCGTTTGTCCGTGTAGAGGCGGATTCCGTGGTATACAATGCTCATTCGGATAGAACCGGGCATCCGGGCTGCCTCGACGAGATGTTCCTCTCGCTTGAGGAGAACCGCAGGGCGGAAACCGACAGCCGGGATAACCAATACAGCATGGCTATGGTTAATGCGGCGCTGGAAAGCGCGCGGACCGGGCAAAAAGTAACGATTGCGGATTTTATTCGGAGGTAGACGATTGGCAGGAGCGGGGAGCGGGAGCTTTCCCGCTCCTTTTGTTTTTGATTGTATTTGTTTATGCCCGGAATATTTTTGTTTTCAAATATAAACAAACATGTTACTATCGAAACATAAAGATAAAACAACGTATTCGGAGGTAAACAAAATGGTACAAAGCTTATGGCAATCATCTAAAGCATCTGAATTCACAAACGGACTTGATCAATTGGTTTATCGCTCTAACCTGATCGGTGCAGACCGCCGCGTATGCAATATCTTTGGCGGCAATACTTCCACGAAAACGACGGTTAAAGATTTCCGCGGCCGCGATGTTGAAGTGATGTACGTGAAGGGCAGCGGTTCGGACCTTGGTTCGATGAAAGCGGCGAACTTCACCGGTCTTCGCATGGAAGATATCCGTCCTTTGTTCGAACGCGATGCCATGACGGACGAAGAAATGGTTGCTTACCTGGGCAACTGCATGATCGACGCGAAGCATCCGCGCGCTTCGATCGAGACTTTGCTGCATGCCTTCCTGCCATTCAAGCACGTAGACCATACGCATCCGGATGCGATTATCAGCCTGTGCTGCGCGGATAACGGCCGCCATCTGGCGGAAGAGATTTTCGGCAACCGCTTCGTATGGGTGCCATACGTGCGTCCCGGCTTTACTCTCTCGAAGATGATCGCGGAAGGCGTATTGGCTAATCCTAACGCCGAGCTTGTTCTGATGGAGAAGCATGGCCTTGTAACTTGGGGCGAAACGTCCGAAGAATGTTATGCGCAGACGATCAAGATTATTAATGAAGCAGAAGCTTTCATCGAAGCTCGCGTCAATGAAGCCAAATTGTTCGGCGGCGTAAAGCATGAAGCCCTTCCGGCCGAGGTTCGCCGTCAAATCGTATCGCAGGTGATGCCTACGATCCGCGGTGCCGTATCCGACGCGAAGAAAATGATCCTGTCGTTCGACGACCAAGACGATGTGCTTGCTTTCGTTGGCGGCGCGGACGCTCCGCAGCTGTCGCAGGTAGGCGCCGCTTGCCCGGACCATCTCGTTCATACGAAGGTTGTTCCGCTCTTTATCGATTGGACGCCTAACGCGGAGGATATCGACGGCCTGAAGTCGAAATTGATTGAAGGCGTTGCCGCTTATAAAGAGCAATACAAAGCTTATTTCGAGGAAAACAAAAACGAAGGCGACGTAATGTTCGAAGCGGCTCCGCGCGTCATCCTCATTCCGGGTCTTGGCATGATCAACACGGGCAAGAGCTGGGCGCTGTCGCAAGTAAGCGGCGCATTGTACCATCGCGCGATTTCCGTTATGCGCGGCGCTACGGCGCTTGGCAGCTTCGTATCGCTGAGCGCGAACGAATCGTATAATGTAGAGTACTGGCCGCTTGAGCTTTACAAGCTGTCGCTGGCTCCGGCTGAAGCCGAATTCTCCCGCAAGGTTGCCTTCATTACCGGCGGTGCCGGCGGTATCGGCAGCGAGACGGCACGCCGCCTCGTATCGGAAGGCGCGCATGTCGTGCTGGCCGACTTGAATCTGGAGGGCGCGCAGAAGGTTGCGCAAGAAATCAACGATAAATACGGCGAGAACCGCGCTTACGCCGTAAAAATGGACGTTACGGACGAGCAAGCGGTGCAGGCTGCTTATGCGGAAGTAGCTCTCGTCTACGGCGGCGTGGATATTATCGTCAACAACGCAGGCCTCGCAACATCCAGCCCGTTTGACGAAACCTCCCTCAAAGAATGGAATCTGAATATTAACGTGCTTGGCACCGGCTATTTCCTTGTTGCCCGTGAAGCGTTCAAGCTGATGAAACAGCAGGGCATTGGCGGCAACATGGTATTTATCGGCTCCAAGAACTCGATCTTCGCAGGCAAGAGCGTTACGGCTTACAGCTCGGCAAAAGCGCTGGAGGCTCATCTGGCACGCTGCATCGCGGCGGAAGGCGGCGAATTCGGCATTCGCGTCAATACGATTCTGCCGGACGCGATTCTGCAGGGCTCCGCGATCTGGAACGGCGCATGGCGCAACGAGCGTGCCGCGGCTTACGGCATCGAGCCGGATCAATTGGAAGAGCACTACCGCAAACGGACTACGCTGCTCGTCAATATTTATCCAAGAGATATTGCGGAAGGCATCGCCTTCTTCGCATCTTCGAAATCGGACAAAACAACCGGCTGCATGCTGACGATTGACGGCGGTGTACCGGCTGCATTCACACGCTAAGAAGGAGGGCGCCTCTACAGATGGATCAACATGTAAAGCAAGCTTACGAAGCGGCGAAAGCATTGTATGCCCAGCATGGAATCGATACGGACGAAGTACTGCGCAAGCTGGAGACGGTCAAAGTCTCCATGCATTGCTGGCAAGGCGATGACGTAAAAGGCTTCCTGAACGCGGACCAGGAATTGACCGGCGGCATTTCGGTTACGGGCCAATATCCGGGCGCGGCAAGAACGCCGGAGGAGCTACGCTCCGATCTGGAGAAAGCCTTCTCCCTCATTCCGGGCAAGCATAAAGTAAACCTTCATGCGATCTATACCGATACGAGCGAAAAGGTTGAACTGGATCAGCTTGAGCCGCGTCATTACGAAAACTGGGTAACCTGGGCGAAGGAGCAGGGGCTTGGACTCGACTTCAACCCAACCTGCTTCTCGCATGAGAAATCGAGCGACGGCTTTACGCTTAGCCATCCGGATCCGGAGATCCGCCAATTCTGGATTGACCACTGCAAGGCTTCCCGCCGCATCGGCGCTTACTTTGGCGAGCAGCTGGGTCAGACCTGCGTGACCAACGTCTGGGTTCCCGACGGCTTCAAGGATAATCCGGTTGACCGCATGACACCGCGCAAGCGTCTGAAGGCTTCGCTCGATGAAGTGTTTGCCGAGCCGCTTGATCCGAATTACAACCTGGACGCGGTGGAGAGCAAGCTGTTTGGGCTTGGCTCGGAAGCGTACGTGGTTGGCTCCCACGAATTTTATATGGGCTACGGCTTGCAGAATAACAAGCTGATCTGTCTGGATGCGGGCCATTTCCATCCGACGGAAGTCATCTCGAATAAATTGTCTTCCCTTGCTCTATTCACAAGCGGCATTCTGCTTCATGTCAGCCGCCCGATGAGATGGGATAGCGACCATGTCGTCATCATGGACGATGAGCTGCTTGAGATCGGCAGCGAGCTGGTTCGCCATGATCTGCTGGGCACAACCCATATCGGCCTTGATTTCTTCGATGCCAGCATTAACCGTGTAGCCGCTTGGGTTGTCGGAACGCGCAACACAATCAAGGCATTGCTCCGCGCAATGCTCGAGCCGGTGGAAACACTGAAGAAAATCGAGCTGGAAGGCGATTATACGACCCGTCTTGCGCTCACCGAAGAATTCAAGTCGTATCCGTTTGGCGCGATATGGGATTACTATTGCGCTACGAAGGGTGTTCCGGTCCGAGAGCAGTGGATCAGCGAAGTGAAAGAATACGAACAAAACGTATTGCTGAAGCGCGGTTAGGAGGGCGACCGGTTGTCGGACATATTGGCGTTTGACCTCGGAGCAAGCAGCGGAAGAGCGATCCTGGGCAGTCTGAAGGATGGCAAGATCGTAACCGAAGAGCTACACCGCTTTCCTAACGATCCGGTGCAGACGGGCGACCGTCTGCACTGGGATATTCTGCGGTTGTATCACGAGATCAAGCAAGGCTTGCTTAAGGCAAAGCATAAGGGGATACAGCCGCTTAGCATCGGCATTGATTCCTGGGCGGTAGATTACGGACTTATCGCAGCTGACGGAAGTCTGCTTGGCAATCCGCTTCATTATCGGGACCGCTCAAGCACCGGAATGATGGAGAGACTTCAGGAGGAATTAACTCCTGCGGAAATATTCAACCGGACGGGCATTCAGTTTCTGCCGTTTAATACGATTTACCAGCTCTATGCGGCCAAGCTGAATCAATCCCCGCAGCTTGCTGCGGCGAAGCGTTTCCTGATGATCCCTGATTTGCTTCGGTATTTCCTGACCGGCGAAATGCACAACGAGTTTTCTAACGCAACGACCACTCAGCTGTACAACCCGCTTAAGCAAGAGTGGGATGGGGAGCTGCTGCAGCATCTTGGTCTCTCGCAGTCTTTGTTCGGGCAAGTGCTTCAGCCTGGCTCGCCCGCCGGGAATCTGCAGCCATCCGTTCAGGAGGAGCTTGGACTTGGACCGATTGCCGTTCATGCCGTAGCTGAGCATGACACGGCATCGGCGGTGGTCGCCGTACCGGCGCTTGAACGTTCCTTCGCTTACTTAAGCTGCGGAACCTGGTCGCTGCTCGGAACGGAGATCCTGGAGCCGATTATGACGGCGGAGGCGGCACAGCTTAATTTTACGAATGAGGGCGGCTTTGGCGGTACTTACCGTCTGCTGAAGAACATTATGGGTCTTTGGATTCTGCAGGAAAGCCGGAGAGAGTGGGAGCGTTCCGGACAGGATTACAGCTTCTCCGAGCTTGTGAAGCTTGCGGGAGAAGCACCTGCGTTTACGGCTTTTATCGACCCGGATGATCCCGTATTTATGGCTCCGGGCGACATGCCGGCGAGAGTCAAGGAATATTGCCGGAAGACGAATCAGCCGGTTCCGGAGGATGCTGGCACGCTCGTCCGCTGCATTCTGGAAAGCCTCGCCTTCAAATATCGTTATGTGCTTGAAATGACGGAACGGTTGTCCGGCAAGCAGTTTAACGGTCTTCATATGGTCGGCGGCGGCATTCATAATACGCTGCTTTGCCAGTGGACGGCGAATGCGATCGGCAAGCCGGTATGGGCGGGACCCGCGGAAGGCAGCGCGATCGGGAACCTGGCGGTTCAATGGATTGCAAGAGGCGAGTTCGCGGATATTTGGGAAGCACGGCGTGTTATCAGGGATTCTTTCCCGGTTACGATTTACGGCCCTCAACAAGGGGAGGCATGGTATGATGGATACGGACGATTCCTGGAGATTACAGCGCTCCGGTAAAAGTCTATCCGCCAGTGACCTTGCGTAAGAGGATGTATTTACGGGCAGCGGTACTGCGGGGATGATCTCGCTGTATTTGCTGCCTTTTCTTCATAATCAATACTTACGCATGATGACTGGAGGGACAACAACTTGAGGCAGGGGTTACTAGCTTTCTATTATAATTTGCGGATCAAATATAAAATAATTGTCATGCTTGCTTTTATGATGGCGGTTATCGGCATTGCTACCTTTGCGGTCATGAAGTATGCCTTTCACGCTTACGACAAGGAAATCTACAAGCAATCCGCCAGTGCTCTCAACAGCGCTTCGCTAGGCGTCGAGAAGGAGCTCCGCAATATGGAGAAGATTTCCTTCAAGATTGCGACGGACAGCTACATTCAGGATTATTTGAGCGAGATTAAGGCAGGCGGCTCCGAGTACAGCAATTATCTGACCGCGGTAAATATACGCCAGCGGCTATTGACCTTCACCAGCAACGAGAAATATATACTGTCGTTTCATGTGATGGATGTTTTTAGGAAGCAATATGGAAACGGTTACAAGATGATTAATTTGTCAACCGAACGCAACGCGCAAGTCGTAAATGAGACCAACAAAACAAATGGCGGCGTCCAGTTTGTCTTCCCGGATTACGGGGATAACGCGCTTATTGCGGGCAGGGAAATCCGCAGGGTGGACGGGCTGGAGCTGGATCATCTGGGCAATATGGCGGTCAGGATCGACATCGACCGGCTCTATAGCGATCTTGTAACCTCGGCGGATAATTCCAAAGCGTATTTTGCCATCCTGCAAAAGGGCGGCCACCTGGTCTATCCGCATGACCAGCCTGACGGAATGGATCTGACTTCCTTGCAGCTAACCGGACAGCAAGGCTTCAAGATTGTATCGTTGTCGGGCAAAAACTATTTCATCACCTATTATTCCTCCGGCTATCTGGATTGGGTGTACGTTAACGTGATGCCTTACGATCAGATCTTCCATACGACGGAATCGGCGAAAAATACCGTTATTATCGTCTACATTCTACTCTCGGTTCTCATTCTGGGAGCTGCGCTCAGCTTCTCGCGTTCCATAACGGGGCCAATAGAACGGCTGAATCAGAGAATGAAGCGGATTCAGCTCGGGCATTTCGAATTTGCGGAAGAACCGGAGGAGCGCAATCTAGCGAAGGATGAAGCCGGCCAGCTGCAGCGCAATTTCCGGATGATGGTGGGACGGATCGACGAGCTGATCAACGAAAATTATGTCAAGCAGCTGACCATCAAGGATACGGAATTCAAAGCGCTGCAGGCGCAGATTAATCCGCATTTTTTGTACAACACGCTGGAATCCATTAACTGGTCGGCCAAAATCGCCGGACATA
Source organism: Paenibacillus glycanilyticus (assembly GCF_051200795.1). NCBI lineage: Bacteria > Bacillati > Bacillota > Bacilli > Caryophanales > Paenibacillaceae > Paenibacillus > Paenibacillus glycanilyticus. The sequence continues at coordinate 3,793,739 of NZ_CP195155.1, read as the reverse complement.
AGCAGATCTCTATTATGGTTGAATCCCTGGGTTACCTGCTCCGCAGCACGATCAGCCACAAGCAGCCAACCGTGACGCTTGAGGATGAAATGAGGCTGGTCAGCCATTATATCGCGATCCAGCATATCCGATTCGAAGAGCGCCTTGTATTCGAGAACCGGATCCCTGACCGTCTCTTAAATGTGTATGTGCCAAAGCTCAGCCTGCAGCCGCTTGTGGAGAACGCGATCCATTACGGGCTGGAGCAAATGATCGAAGCTTGCGTAATCACGATTACGGCAGAAGAATATGAAGGCGGCATTGCAATAACCGTAGCGGATAACGGACCGGGGCTTGCACCGGATGTCATCGATCAGCTTAGAAGCGGGGAAATCCAGCCAAGAGGAACGGGAATCGGCCTGCGCAACATAGAGGACCGCATCAAGATGCTGTTCGGAGAAGCTTACGGCATTCGGGTAGAGAGCGTTCCGCAGCAAGACACACGGATTACCTTGTATCTGCCAATCGAAATGGGGGAGAGAACATGAAGTATAAAGTGCTGTTGATTGACGATGAACGGATTATTCTGGAAGGCATTGCGTCTCTGATGGACTGGGATAAATACGGAACGCAGCTTGCCGGTACGGCGCGCAACGGCTTGGAAGCCCTTCAATTTATCGAGGCTCAGCAGCCCGATATCATTATTAGCGATATCCGCATGCCGGGCATGGACGGTCTCAGTCTGGTGAAACGGGTAAAGGAGGCTTATCCGCATACAGCGTGCATCATGCTGAGCGGCTTTGGCGATTTCGAATATGCCCGTCAAGCCATGCAGTACGGGGTTAAGCATTATTTGCTGAAGCCTTGCAACGAGAATACGATCGCCGAAGCGATTGTGTCGGTCGTAGAACAGCTTGATCAGGAACGGCGTACCGATGCTTTCCTTCAGCGGATGCAAGAGGAGCTGAAGAAGGTACTCCCAAGCGCGAAGGAGCAGTTTCTGAAAGAATACGTAACGAATAAGCGTTACGGGCGCCGCGAATGGGACGAATACGGCAGACTGTTCGGCATTCAGCTCGAGAATCTGGAAGCCAGGCTGCTGCTATGCCAGCTTGAGGGTTCGTTTGAATTCGATCATCTCTTTGCGCTTAAAAATATCGCCGAAGATATTATCGGCAAGCCTACCATTCTTCTCAGCACCACGATAGGCAGCCAGCTGCTTATCCTGATCCGGGATCAGTATCCCGAAAGCGAGCTTCTCACCATTTTGGCGGAAGTCAAGCGGACCTTCACCGGGTATTTCAAGCTGGATACAACGATAGCGATCAGCGACGCCGGCGAACTGGCGGAAGCCCGCAAGATGTACATGGATACGCGAAGCTGCCTGAACCATCGCTTCTATCTGGGCGGGGGAAGCCTTATCACGGTCCGGGATATCCAGCAGCAGGATGAGCAAGAGGAACAGGTCTTTTTGTATGACGATACCCAGCTCTGCATGGCGGCCAAATCGGGCAACTGGGAAGAGGTGAACAAGGAGCTGGAGGAGGCATTCCGGATTCTGGCGGGGCTTAGGCTGGATAACTCCACGGCCAAATCGTACGTGATTCCCTTGTATGTAGCGTTAATCCGTCAGGCGGAACCAAAGCGGATGAACGAATATTTGCAGCTGCTGGCCAAACTTGAGTCTCTCAATACCTTGCAGGCGCTGCAAAGCTTTGTAGAGAATGCGGCCAAACAAATCTGCCAGGAGAACTACGAGATTCAATCCTGCCGGCATTCCGGCATCATTCAGAAGATGATGAGCATCGTCAGCGAGCATATGAGCAATCCGGCCCTTTCCCTGCAATGGGCGGCAAGCGAGATTTTGTACATGAATGCGGATTATTTAGGCAAGCTGTTCAAGAAAGAGACGGGGGATAAATTCTCGAACTATGTCATGAAAACGCGAATGGACAAAGCGCTGGAGCTGATCGAGGCAAGCAGCGACGTTAAAGTGTTTGAACTGGCGGAGCAGCTGGGCTTTGGCGATAATCCCCATTATTTCAGCCAGGTCTTTAAGAAATATACCGGGAAATCACCATCGGATTTCAAGAAAACATCCTAAACAAGATGTCTGTTTTTTGATGAAAAATCACTGGTTATTCGATTCCGGGCTCTCCTTTTTAACTGTACTATAGGAAATGTAAACACTTACATGGTTTAAGGAAGGGGCGCTAGAAACATGGGAAAGAAGCTATCAGCAGCAATCGCACTCATCTTGGCTACGACTCTTACGGCATGCGGCGGGGGCAACAATAACAACGCAAATCAAGCCTCCAACGCGAATGCAAGCACTTCCGCTAATGCAGGCAAAACGGACGCAGGGAAAAACATTACTCTCCGTATCGCCTGGTGGGGCTCGCAGCCTCGTCACGATTACACGCTTGAAGTTATCAAAATGTATGAGACCGCTCATCCAAACGTGAAGATCGAGTCCGAATACGCCAACTTTGACGACTATTGGAAAAAGCTTGCTCCCGAGGCCGCTGCCAGCGAGCTGCCGGACATTGTGCAAATGGATATTTCCTACCTGTCGCAATATGGTTCGAAAGGACAGCTCGCCGATCTTACGCCTTACCTGAACAAGCAGATTGACACCACCGATATTTCGGAGAACGCGCTCTCCGGCGGTAAGCTGGGCGACAAGCTTTATGGCTTTAACCTTGGCGTGAACACCGTAAACTTCCAATACGATCCAGCCCTTCTGAAGAAGCTGGGCGTAGACAAGCCGGCGGATGACTGGACTTGGGATGATTACTTCGCACTCGCCTCGAAAGCGAAGGAAGCGGGTCTCTACTTCGATAACGGCTTCCGTCCGGAAGTATTCTTCGGCTACTACCTGCGTACGAAAGGCCAGCATCTCTATAATGCGGAAGGCAATGCGCTTGGTTATGAGGACGACCAGCTGTTCGTTGACTTCTTCAAACCGCTGGCTCAGCTCGTGAAGGACGGAGACACGCCTCCGCCGGACGTAAAAGCGCAGATTAAAGGTCTGGAAGATGACCTGATGGTAAAAGGCCAGCAAGTAGGGATCTGGCAATGGACGAACCAGTTCGTAGGCATTCAACAAGTGGCGAACCGTCCGCTGGAAATGGCAAATATGCCAAATCCCGACCGTGTGAAAGGTCTCTATCTGAAGCCAAGCATGTACTTCTCGATTGCTCAGAATTCCAAGCAAAAAGAAGCGGCTGCCGACTTTATTAACTTCTTCGTCAATGATATCGAAGCTAACAAGCTTATCAAAGGCGACCGCGGCGTACCTGTAAACAGCAAAGTTATCGAAGCAATCAAACCAACGCTTGAACCAGCTCAACAGCAAGTATTCGATTATGTGGCATGGGCGCAAGATAACAGCTCGCAAATGGATCCGCCGGATCCGATTGGCGCAGCAGAGATTATTACCTTGTTCAGCTCGCTTGCGGAGCAAATGGACTTCCAGCAAATTACGCCGGAAGATGCCGCTAAGCAATTCCGCGAGGAAGCCAATGCGATATTAGCCAAGAACAAATAAGAATGACAGGCAGGATGGCTGGCCGCAAACGGCCAGCCATCCTTTATAAAAGGCTTATATTCACCGCGAAACGTGTGCTGCTCCTCCTGGGCGCCAGCCGTTTCACCGGTAGCGAATCTTGTGCAGGAGTTGGTCCGAATGAAAGCGATCTTTAAGAGAGATTTGACGGGTTACGCGTTTATCAGCCCCTTTGTTGTCGGCTTTCTTGTATTTACCTTTGTTCCGATTTTGGCATCCCTCTATTTGTCGTTTACCGATTATGATCTGTTTACAACCCCTTCTTGGGTTGGTTTTGACAATTACCATGATCTCTTCACGAGTGACAAGAAATTCTGGAAATCGTTAAAGGTCACGTTCCTGTACGTATTTATCGGAGTTCCTCTTCGTTTGTTTTTCGCCCTTATGGTTGCCATGCTGCTTAATACCGCTTCGAGAGCGGTCGGCGTGTATCGGACCTTGTTTTACCTTCCATCCATTATCGGCGGCAGCGTAGCCGTATCCATCATGTGGCGCAACCTGTACGGCGATAAAGGGATTATTAACGGATTGCTTCAATTTGTCGGCCTGGATGCGGTCAGATGGTTTGCCGATCCGATGGCAGCGCTGTGGATGCTCATAACCTTGTCGGCATGGCAGTTCGGATCTTCGATGCTGATCTTCCTGGCAGGCTTGAAGAACATACCGGTCAGCTTATACGAAGCCGCAAGCGTAGACGGCGCAAACGGATTTAACCGATTCTTTAAAATAACGGTGCCCATGCTGACACCGATCATATTGTTTAACGCCATAATGCAAACAATCGGAGCTTTCATGACGTTTGTTCCCGCTTACATTATTTCCAAAGGTACGGGCGGTCCGCTGGACGGCACCTTGCTCTATTCGCTGTATTTGTTCCGCCAAGGCTTCCAATTCTTCGATATGGGTACCGCATCGGCAATGGCTTGGATCATGCTGATTATCGTGTCGGTACTAACAGCCGTGTTGTTCCTGTCATCTAAATACTGGGTTCACTACGAGTCGAAGGAGGGGTAAGCACATGATCGCAAAAAAATGGAGATGGCCGATTTATCATATTGCTGCAGCCGGCGGCGCTATCTTGATGATCTATCCCGTGATCTGGCTCCTCATGAGCTCCTTCAAGAAAAGCGAAACGATCTTTACAACCGCAAACAGCCTGATTCCGGACAAATGGATTTGGACGAACTATTCGGACGGCTGGGCAGGCATAGGCGGCCACTCGTTTGGCACTTACATTACGAACACGCTTGTGCTTGTCGTGCTTGCCACAATCGGCGCGGTATTGTCCTCCGCGCTTGTAGCGTTTGGCTTCGGCCGGCTTAATTTCCGGGGCAAAAAATTCTGGTTTGCGATTATGATGGTTACGCTGATGCTTCCGCATGACGTAACGCTGGTTCCGCAATATATCCTGTTCTCCAAGCTTCATTGGCTGAACTCCATCAAGCCGATTGTTATTCCTGCTTACTTCGGGGCACCGTTCTTTATCTTCCTGATGGTGCAGTTTATCCGAACCCTTCCGGGTGAACTCGACGAAGCGGCTACCATTGACGGCTGCGGCAAATTCCGGTTGTTCTACCGCATCATTTTGCCGCTCATTATCCCGGCCATGGCAACCGCCGCAATCTTCTCGTTCTACTGGCGCTGGGAGGACCTGATTGGTCCGCTGCTTTACCTGAACAAGCCTTCGATGTACACCGTATCGATGGCCCTTAAGATGTATCTCGATGCCGAGACGCTTTCCAACTGGGGCGCCATGTTCGCCATGTCGATTGTAAGCTTGATTCCGGTATTCGCGATTTTCTTCTTCTTCCAGAAGCATATCGTTGAAGGGATCAGCACAAGCGGTCTGAAATAGAAACCAAGTAGTTAACCCGCAAAGCTAAGGCTTTGCGGGTTTATTTCGTTTTTCGCAGGCGGATAGTCAAACACAAGAGGTGCATTCTCTTGACAAAGGAGGTTTACTGCAATAAACTTCGTTTATAGTGGAGGCGATCGAACTGGAATCCTATAAGTTATTTGATGCGGAATACAAATTTGCCTGTCTGATTTGGGACAATGAACCGATTAATTCAACGGAGCTTGTGAAGCTTAGCAAATCAAAGCTGGGCTGGAGCAAATCGACGACCTACACCGTCCTGAGAAAGCTATGCGAGCGGGGTATTTTGCGGAATGAACAGGCCGTTGTGACGTCCCTTATCAAGAAAACCGAAGCACAGAAGTACGAAAGTCAGACGGTTGTCGAGAAAGCATTCGACGGCTCGTTGCCGCAATTTCTGACGGCGTTTCTTGGCGGAAAGAAGCTGTCGAGGAAGGAAGCGGAGGAGCTGAAGCGGATCATTGAGGAGTCGACGCAATGACGAATCTGTTTATTACGGTTGTTAATATGAGCATTACGGCGGGGTATGTGGCTATCGCTGTCATGCTTGCGAGATTATTGTTCAAACGGCTGCCTAAACGATTTTCCTACTTTCTATGGTCGGCTGTAGCGTTAAGACTGCTTGTTCCCGTTAGTTTTACGGCAGGCTTCAGCTTGTTGCAAGCGGTGAATCCTCTTAACCATTCGCAAGCAGGAAGGTTGGAATATGTTCCTCATGATATCGGGATGCAGAAGAATCTGGTATTGGACATCGGCGTAGACAGTCTTCGCCAGCTTGTTCCTCTTCCGTCTGCCACGCCTTTAGCGAGCGTAAATCCGATGCAAATCTTGGTGTGGCTAGGCAGCTTGATTTGGGTAACCGGTGTTGGCGTACTGCTGCTATACGGTATGATCCAGTATGCGAGGCTATGGTCTAAGCTGAGAACGGCAACGCTGGTACAGGATCGCATCTTTGAAACGGATCAGATTCGCACGCCGTTTGTGTTTGGTTTTCTGAAGCCGAGAATTTATATCCCGACCGGTCTGTCCGAAGAAGAGCTGCCTTATATCATTGCTCACGAACAGGCTCATATCAAGAGGCGGGATTATTTGATTAAGCCTGCTGCCTATTTGCTGATGATTATCCATTGGTATAATCCTGTCCTATGGATTTCTTACAGGCTGATGAGCAAAGACATGGAGATGTCCTGTGATGAACGGGTGATGAAGCGGATGGGGAGCGAGGTAAAGAGAAGCTATGCCTCCACGCTGCTATCCATATCGATGAACAGCAGCAAATGGCAAATGGGCGGGCCGCTTGCTTTCGGAGAAAGCGATGTGAAGGCGAGAATTACGAACGTTCTTGCTTACCGTAAGCCATCCTCTTGGGTTATAGCGTTGTCGATGCTGGCTGCAGTGGTGCTTGTTACCGGATTTACCGCTAATCCGAAGCCGTTGCAGCAGTCGATGCTGCCGGCAGCCTTGGAAAAAGAAACGTATGCCGGTTACGATCTTGAAAAGCTTATGGAAAATAAAACCTTGTATGTCGGGAATCACATGAAGGTAGGCGGATTGATTGGAGCAATGCCTAAGCCGGTTGGCTTGGAAGGGAAGGGAATTTCGCTTCAAACGAAGTCGCAGCCATACGGGGTTACCGTCAATTACGATGGAACGGATGATATGCAGGCGGAGAAAGAATTGGCAGCGAATAAAAACGTTTTTTACCGGAATGCCATTATGCTGCTTAGTCTGATCGATAATGTGGATTCGATCACATTTACGGTAAGCCATGCATATAGCGTGTCTATGACGAGGGGAGAAGCCGAGTTTCTGCTCGGCGGAGATGTCCGTCCATATGCGGTTGACCTTGACAACATGAAGAATCTGATCGATCAGCTGAATAAATATAATTGGGATCAAAAGAAAGAAGACGCTCAACGGTTAACCGTTTAAGCGTCTTTTTCTTTTTATCTTGCCATCCATCCGCCGTCTACGTTGAGAACATGACCGCTCAAGTAGTCCGATGCCGAGGAAGCGAGGAATACAACCGGACCTTTCAGATCATCCGGCGTACCCCAGCGGCCAGCAGGGATTCGCTCGGTAATCGAGTTCGTGCGGGCTTCATCCTTCAGGATCGGGGCCGTGTTGTTCGTTGTCATATAGCCTGGGGCGATAGCGTTTACTTGCACGCCGCGGCCAGCCCATTCATTCGCCAGCGCTTTTGTTACGCCGGCAACGGCGTGTTTGCTTGCCGTGTAACCGGGAACATTGATTCCGCCCTGATAGCTGAGCATGGAAGCGACGTTAATAATTTTGCCGCTGCCGCGCTCCAGCATGTGGCGTCCGGCGAGCTGGCTGAGGAAGAAGACCGAGTTCAGGTTCAGGTCGATGACATCATACCAGTCTTTTGCCGCGTGGTCGGCGGCTGGCGTACGGCGGATAATGCCAGCGTTGTTCACGAGAATATCAACCTTGCCGAAAAAGCCGCGGGCTTCATTAAAGACATCTTCCAGAATATCGGCGTTGCTAAGGTCGGCGGAGATTTCTTCCGCTTGTCCGCCAAGCTCGCGGATTGCGGCAACAGTCGCGTTGCTGTTAGAAGAAGAGATGGCAACGACGGATGCGCCCGCTTCCGCAAGACCAAGCGCCATCGCTTGGCCAAGACCGCCGGATGTACCGGTTACAACTGCTGTTTTGCCTGTCAGGTCAAATAACATCGATTAATTCATCCTTTCGTAAATCGCAAGATTCGCACCGGCCTGCCGGTATTGCCGAGCCGTGTCCGATGAGATCCCCGAGTCGGTCAGAATCGTGTTTATCTCATGAAAGTCCGCAAAGGTAAACAATGCGCCTTGGCCAAATTTATGGTGATCAACGACCACATACGAGGTTTGCGCCGTATCGAGAAGGGCCCTCTTGAAAGCCGTCAGGTCGCCTGTATAAATCGTGAAGCCAAATTCCGCATGAACGCCCGTTGCGGACAAAAAAGCTTTTTTAATATTGAGCTTCCGGATGTAAGCCTCGGCTTCCGCGCCTGCAAGCATATTGCGGACGCGGTAACCGCCGGGCACGACCAGCTGAATTTCATCCTTGCGGGACAGCTCGGCAATGATGTGTACATCGTTGGTCACGACGGTTATAGGTTGATTCCGCAGCCTCTTGGCGATTTCTAGCGTTGTGCTGCCGCCGTCCAGCGCGATAATGTCGCCGGGATCAATAAAAGTAAGCGCCAGCTCCGCAATCTCCGTCTTCTCGGAGGCATGCCGTACTAGCGGCTCTTGCTGCGACAAAATGCCAAGCTGGTCGCTTTGGGCAAGGACTGCTCCCCCGTGTATGCGAAGGAGCAGTCCTTTTTCCTCAAGCCTGGCCAGATCCTCGCGAATCGTCTTTCCCGTCACGTTCAGCCGTTCGCTTAAATCCTGAACGGTAACTTCGCGGCTCGCCAGCAGGGCTTCCATAATTAATTCATGTCTGCGAATCGCATTCATGTTATTTCAAATCTTGAGGTGCAACCGCGTCCATATCTTCGAAGATTTGGTTCTCGCCAGCCATACCCCAGATGAACGTATAAGCGCTTGTGCCTACGCCGCTGTGGATCGACCAGCTAGGCGACAGGATCGCTTGCTCGTTGCGCACGACCAGATGGCGCGTTTCTTGCGGCTCGCCCATGAAGTGGAAAACATTTCCGTCTGCTTGCATATCGAAGTACAGGTATACTTCGGAGCGGCGGTTGTGCGTATGGCAAGGCATTGTGTTCCAGTTGCTGCCCGGCTTCAGCATCGTGAGGCCCATAACCAGCTGGCAGCTTTGGATACCGCCAGTGTGGATGTAACGGTAGATCGTACGCTCGTTGTTCGTGTTAAGAGCTCCGAGATGGTTAGGGGAAGCTTCGCTGATCGATGCTTTCACCGTAGGGTAGTTCTTGTGGGCAGGCGTCGAATTCAGGTAGAACTTGGCCGGATTAGCCGAATCTGAGCTTGTGAACACAACCTCTGCAGCGCCAAGGCCGATGTAGAGGCAGTCTTTGTTTTCCATATCGTAAGCGGTGCCGTCAACGGTAACCGTACCACGGCCGCCTACGTTAATGATGCCGATCTCGCGGCGTTCGAGGAAGGTTGCCGCACCCATGGTTTTAGTGTCGGCTTCGAGCTTAACGGATTGGTTAACCGGTACCGCGCCGCCAATAATAAAGCGGTCAACGTGCGAGTAAGTAAGGGTCAGCTCGTCTTGAACGAAAAGAGTCTCGAGCAGGAACTCTTGACGAAGTCGCGTTGTATCGAATGCTTTTACCTCTTGCGGATGCGATGCGTAACGGATTTCCATGTTGAAATGACCTCCAATGGTTGAATAAATTTGTTTAAATAAGTTTATTTAAGTTCGTATAAGTTCATTTTAAGGTGGGCCATGTGGAAATGCAACCCTAAATTTGAACGGGAAAGTTTATTTTTAATGAAAGAGGATACTGTGGCGGAGCTGGAAGCTTGCTATAGTGAGGGAAGCAGCGAAATGGGGGAGATAGGTATGAGTCAAATCCGAATTGATTGTCCGGCCGTTTATTTACGGGAGTACGCGATAGATGATCTGGAAAGCTTGCATGCCTTGACCTGGCAGCCTGAAATTTATGAGTTTCTGCCGGGTTGGAACGTGTCCAGGGAGCAGAGGGAAGAATGGTTTGTTCATTATGAACGGGAAGAGAACGCAAGGTTCCTTAAGGCCGTGTCGGGGGGCGGAGAGGTTGGCGACCTGAGATTAAGGCTGGGGATGATAGAAAAATCGAGCGGCGAATTTATTGGCTGGTGTTGTACGGGCATGAAAGAAGAGCTGCCCGTCCCGGAGCGGGAGATCATGTACGCGATTTCGAATCAGCACCGGAATAAAGGCTATACGACGCAAGCCGTGAAAGGGATGGTGGAGTACTTGTTTCAGCATACGAAAATCGATAGTTTAGTCGCGCTGGCCCATATTCGCAATATTGCCTCTATGAGGGTGATTGAGAAGAGCGGATTTATATTTAAGAAGAAGATTAAAATCGAGGATGAGAGCTATCGGTATTACACCAGAAGTAAATCGAGTCCTGTAGAAGATGAGCGACTTCGTATATAAAGAAACGCCTCATGATACTGTACTATTTCCAACGTAGAGCGCTCTGCTATCTTTTGCGGGGGGAGTTTTGCTAAAAAAAGCTGCAAGGGATCAAAAACGGAAAATAGCGTTGCAGGGATAGCTCTCTGCAACGCTATTTTTATAAGGATGCGATCCGTTTATCCCTGTTATACCGTTTCCGGATACGGATACAAATCAACGACGCGGTCCGTGTGGCCGTTGTCGGTCATAAACACGACATGCTCCCGGCGGAACTCGCGCGGACTGTTCAGACCGCAAGCGGCAGCCAGGGAGAAGAGGCCTTCCCGCATCTGGAGGATATAGTTCATGACGCGCCACTGCTTCTCTTCCGGAGCGAGCGCTTCCTGGTACTTATCGTCCGTTGTTGTGACGCCTGCCGGGCATTTGCCGGTATGGCACTGCAGTGCCATGATACAGCCGTTCGCCATCATAAAGCCGCGGGCCGAATTGACGGCATCCGCGCCGAGCGCTAGAGCAATGGCAACTTTATCCGGAGTAATAAGCTTGCCGGAGGCGAAAATTTTGAACCGGTCCCGAATGCCGAATTTGCGGGCCGTGTCGTCCAGAATCAGCAGGCCGGCGAACAACGGAAGCCCCATGCCGTCTGCCATTGCTTTGAAGGTAGCGCCCGAGCCGCCTTCGGAGCCGTCAACCGTAATAAAATCCGGATAAATATTCATATCGATCATAGCTTGGAAAAACGGCTCGAGACGCTGCGGATCGCCAACGACGATTTTTACGCCAATCGGCTTGCCGCCTTCCCGCTGCAGCGTTTGGATGAATTCCAGCGCCTCCTCGGGTCTTGTCAGAAACTCGAAGCGGTTAGGGGAATTGACGGTTTTGCCGACGGGAACAAGGCGAGCTGCGGCAACCTTCTCGTTTACCTTGGAGCCTTCCAGATGTCCACCGCGAATCTTGGCGCCTTGATGGAATTTCAGCTCAAAGGCTTTAATGTTGGAATGGCTGGCTTTGCGCTTGAAGGCTTCAATCGAGAATTTGCCCGTCTCGTCCCGGAAGCCGTATAAGCCGGGTCCAATCTGGGACACCACATCAACGCCGGTCGATAGATGGACATCGGCTACGCCGCCTTCTCCCGTGTTAATCCAAGAGCCTCCCGCCATATTGGCGCCGCTTCCCGTCGACTGAATGTAGTTCTCGCCAACCGCGCCAAAGGAGGTAGCGGAGGCACCGAACAAACCCTTGAGCTTCCATGGCTGATCTCTGTTTTCGCCTACGATTAGCGCATCGTCGTCATGAAGGAGCCAAGGCTTGACTTGTTCGGAGATAAATTTTTCCTGGCGCGTGAAGACGCCTTCGTCCGTTATGACATACTTTTTGCCCGGCAGCATCGTATCGTTATCGATCTTAAGTTCGCTTGTAAGCTTCGGAAACATGGCGTTGGACAAATAAAAGCCGGGCTTCTCATAGTCCCGGCGGCCGCCGAAGGAGATCAGGTCCGTCCGGTATTTGGCGGCGTACACGACGCCAACAAAGTCGGCTCTCGAGAACGGTTTGCCCTCCGTATCGTTATCGAACCAGTATTGCCGGAATTCGGGACCAAGCTTTTCAAGCAGGTAGCGGAGCCAGCCAAGGAACGGATGCGAACGGATAATCGAATGTTTGGGTTTCTTCGATAAGGCGTACATGTAGCTGAAGAAGATAATTGGAGGCAGCGCGATAATGGCCACCAAAATAAGCAGAATGGAAAGCAGCATAAATTGTAAACCCTCCTGGCTCGAGAAATAACGTCATAACGTTCATTATATCACAGCCGAAAAGGGGATGCTTTCCAGGGACATACAACCCGTACGAAAATTAACCGCCGTACAATCTCAGCGAATGTCACGCCCGCATATAATGAAGCGTATACGATGCTAAAGGGGACGATGCTATGAACAGGCGGACAGCTTTGCTAATATCCCTCATTTTGTATGTGGTTCTCGCAATAGTATTGATCTTAAGCGCAGTATTTCATTTTGGCTGAAAATAGTTCTTTGTCCGATGCCGAGGCAGTTTGTCCTGTCATACCATATGGAAGATAGCAGGAGACCGACCTGCTCAATATGACGATGACGGAGGGAACCATGAATAAGGTCGCCTTCATTACAGGGATTACCGGGCAGGACGGGATGTATCTGGCTGAGCTTCTGCTTGCCAAAGGATACGTCGTGCATGGACTTAGGCGCAGGAGCTCGCTTGCCAATACCGGGCGGATCGACCGCCTCGCGGACGAAGCGAATAAAATCGGGAAGAAGCTGGTGCTTCATTACGGAGATTTAACGGATTCAACGAACTTGGTTCGCTTGGTCCAGCAGATTCAGCCGGACGAGATTTATAATTTGGCCGCAATGAGCCACGTTCATGTAAGCTTTGATTCGCCAGAGTATACGGCTAATGCGGACGGCATCGGAACTTTGCGGCTGCTTGAAGCGGTCCGGATTCTGGGGATGACGGAGAAGACCAGGATCTATCAGGCTTCCACCTCCGAGCTTTACGGATTGGTGCAGGCGGTGCCCCAAAGCGAAACGACGCCGTTTTACCCAAGAAGTCCTTACGCGGTAGCAAAGCTGTACGGCTATTGGATTACGGTAAACTACCGGGAAGCGTACAATATGTATGCCTGCAACGGGATTTTGTTCAACCATGAAAGCCCCGTTCGCGGAGAAACCTTCGTAACCCGGAAAATAACCCGTGCGGTTGCGAGGATCGCTTACGGGCTGCAGGACGTGCTGGCTCTCGGCAACCTGTCGGCTAAACGCGACTGGGGCCATGCGCGCGACTATGTCGATGCAATGTACCGGATTCTTCAGCAGGATACGGCTGAGGATTACGTCATTGCCACGGGCGAAACGACGGAGGTCAGAGAGTTTGTCCGCCTTGCTTTTGCGGAAGCGGGCATCGAGGTTGCCTTCGACGGAGAAGGGGCGGAGGAATACGGCTACGTGGTATCCTGCAGCAATCCGGAATACCAGATTCCGCAAGGCACGACCGTAGTCAATGTAGATCCCCGGTTCTACCGGCCGTCCGAGGTAGAGCTTCTGATCGGGGATTCGACTAAAGCGCGGACCAAGCTGAACTGGCAGCCGGTAAGCAGTCTGAAGGATCTGGTCGGCGAGATGGTCGCTGGCGATCTGGAGGAAGCGCGAAGGGTTGTCGATCTGCGCAAGCTCGGTTACGGCGTAAGCTTGGATATGGAATAAGCAATTACGGAAAAGGCTGTCTCGCATAGAGGCAGCTTTTTCGTTGTTCCTTTCGGCCTCATTCCTACCATAACAAAGCCCATCTACAATCCCCGGGGATAAATAGATGGGCTTTCTTCATTCTATATACGCGTTACACGCCGCGAACACGCGCTTTGATCCGGTCGCAAATATGCTGAATATCCTGCTCGGTTAGTCCGCCGTAAGTAGGGACGTTAAAGCCTTGCGCGGTAATGCGGTTTGCAACAGGGAATTGTTCATGCGGCTGCAAGCCTTGATAAGGCGGAAGTACATGCATCGGGTAAAAGAAAGGCCGCGTCTCGATGCCGTCATCCTTGAGCTGCGCCATAATTTCATTTCTTCGGGCCTCATCTGCATCGTTAAGAACTACGCTGAACATCCAATATACGTTTTTCGCCCAGGTCATTTCGACAGGCAGCGTAAGGGAAGGCTCATTTTTGAGATTCTCGTAGTAAAGACCGGCAACTCTCTTCCTCTCGCCGATATGCCAATCCACATTCTCGAGCTGGGCACAGCCGACGGCTGCCTGCAGATTGGTCAAGCGGTAATTGTAACCGACTATCGGGAACCAGTATTTGCGCACCGGATCGATGCCTTGGCCGCGGAGCGTACGCATCTTTTTCGCCAGCTGTTCATCGTCGGTCGTAATCATGCCGCCCTCGCCGGTCGTAATGATTTTGTTGCCGAAGAGGCTAAAGGTTGCGATATCGCCAAGCGACCCCGTTCGTTTCCCTTTATACTCCGCGCCTAGCGCTTCCGCGGCATCCTCGAGTACAAATAAACCATGCTTTTTGGCAATGCTGCTGACGGCGTCCATATCGGCCGGGTGGCCGTAGAGATGAACCGGAATAATGCCTTTGGTGCGAGGGGTGATCAGGCTTTCGATCTTCTCGGGATCCAGGTTCCATGTCTCGGGCTCGCAATCGACGAAGACGGGCGTTGCTCCGCAGTATACAACCGCGTTTGCGGTAGCGATAAAGGTGACGGTCGGAACGATGACCTCATCGCCCGGTCCAACGCCAAAAGCCAGCAGCGCCAGGTGTAGGGCGGTAGTGCCGTTGCTGCAGGAAATCGCATATTTGGTGCCGCAATACGCGGCGAAATTAGTCTCGAAATCGTTAATATATTTTCCGGCAGAAGAGATCCAGGTTGAGTCGATGCAATCCATGACATATTTCTTTTCGTTTCCGTTAAATACGGGTACGGCAACCGGATAAAATTTGTTGTCCATTAATTATGCCTCCCTCCGAGTTACCTTCATTCTTAAGCTAAAGTCCGTTTGACAACGGCAGGTACGCCAACAGCCAGCGAATGCGAAGGAATTGGCCGGATGACGGCCGCTCCGGCTCCAATCATGCAGCCCTCGCCGATTTGCATGCCGTCGATGACCGAAGTACCGGTACCGAGGAAAGATTCGTCGCCAACCGTGACGTTGCCGGACAAATGGCAGCCCGGCGCAATATGGCAGGCCATGCCGATGTTCCCGTCGTGGTCAACGGTAGCTCCGGTATTAATGATGCTATATGAGCCGATTCGGGTGTCCGGCTGAATGACGCATCCCGGCATTACCGCTACTCCCGCGCCGAGAGTAACGCCGGAAGCCAAATAAGCGCGCGGACTGATGGCATTTACCAGCTCGAATCCGAGACTTTCCGCATGCTTCGCAAGGGCGTGCCGCCTTGCGTTGTTGCCGATGGCCACAAAGGCATGGCGGATTCCTTGCTTATGCAATCCCGGCAGCAGCTCGTCACCGCCAAGCACGGTTAGGCCAAGAACGGTTGCCGATGGATCCGGGCCGATGCAGCCGATCAGCTCGACATGCGGATCGTGCCGCAAAATATCCGCGATCACTTTGGCGTGACCGCCGGCGCCAATAATTACGGTTTTATTAGGCAAGGCATGATGAAACAAAACGATCGACTCCTTTACGCATATCCCATCATATTCAAGCGGCCATAAAATGCTTCAATTCCGGCTAGACAGGCGTCTATTTCGGCAAATATGGTCGAAATCCCCAGAGGGCTAGGGCGTGAGCCGTTTCTTTTTCGGGCCGTGACAATACTCTATCTACAGACGAATAGTGATGGGAGGCCAGACCAATGAAGCGAAAGAAGAAACGCAGGTCGGTCAGACGCAGCTTGCGCAGCCGAACAGCACGAAGCAAACGGCGGAAAAACGGAAAGCCGAAGAGACTTTCGAGAAGAAAAGGCAGGAAACGTCTGCGCGGCAAAAAAACGGGCAGAAGAAAGAAGAAAGCCGTACCGCATGCAGCCGTTCCCGACGGAGCTTCCATATCGGCGGAGGATGCAGCCCGATTAAGGTCCAATAATGCGAGAGTGCGGGCAAGTCTGGTGGAGGGAAGCCGGATCATCGATTACCTTCATTTTGTATTCAAGCTGGATAATGAGGACTTTGTTTGGGAGATCTACCGCCAATTTCTGCAGCGAGAGCCGGATGCGGCCGGATTCTACGAATTTAAAGGCAGGCTGGAAGCCGGCGCGATGACAAGAGCCTCAGTGGCGGCGTCTATCATGCAAAGCGGCGAAGCCGAGCAGGTATTTACGAGAAAGCCGTCCGGAGACCACAATACCTCGGCCTTTAATTTACAAGCGTTATACCCAGCTCATACCTTGGACTTTATCCATGGAATCTATGCTGAGCTATTAGGCCGCGAGCCGGAAGACGCACATGTCGCAAACGATGTATTGGCCATCCATCAAGGAGTGTCCAGGCAAGGCTTGCTGGTACGGCTGCTCATGTCGGAGGAAGCGCAGAATCTGCTGCGTGCCTTTAATCCGCCAGCCCCTAAAGTGAAAGCCGCGATAAACGCCAGAGCCGCGGCAAACCAGAATATCGGTCTGTTCCTATGCTTCGGCGCCCAAATCGCAATGGACGGCGAAGGGATCGGACGTTTCTTCGTCCGCCTGTCCGAAGGATTGTTGGGTCTGCCTAACGGCTTTAATCTTCATATCGCAACGACGGGAGCCAATGTGAAAGAGACGGAAACGATCTTCGCGCCGCTGAAGGCCATGTATCCGAGCCGTTTGCACTTTTACCACTCCGACAGCATGGCGACGATCAACCGGGTTGTGCCGGCGGATGTCTGGATCGTCCCTTACGTCGGCATGGGGCTGGCCCAATACCTGCACCGGCCGTATATCGTTTGTCTGCATGACCTGGTCTATATGCATTTTCCGGATTTGTATGCGAAGGATATGGATCATTATCAATACATTCATTCCTTGGCCGAAACGATTACGAGAAATGCCGCGATTGTCGTATTTGATTCCGAATATATCCGCAATCATGAAGGGCTGACGTATTTGAATCTTCCGGTTCATCAGACGGAAGTGGTCCGATTCGCTGCGCCTCATGAGGAATACTCATCCTTTGGCATCAAGACCGAGATAGAATTCCGCGTCAAATACAATCTGTTTGGTCCTTACCTGACCTTCCCGTCCGTTATCCGCCTGCACAAAAACCACGAGCGGCTTATTGACGCGTTCCACCGTTTCCGGCTTACCGATCTGGGAAGGGCGTCCGGATTAAAGCTCGTATTTACGGATGATCTCAATAACCGTCCGAGACAGCAGGAAATTACGGAAGCGCTGAACGCGATTGCCGATCCCGTTATTCGGTCATCGGTCATCTTTATGGGCCGTATCCCGTCAGCCGACTTGCCGTCGCTTTACAAATATGCGGAAGGGGTCGTTGTGCCAACCTTGTTCGAAGGCAGCTGTCCATTCCCGATCGTCGAGTCGTTGCTGATGGATACCCCGGTTGCCTTCGGACGGCTGTCGATTGTCCAGGAGGTTATTCCGGATATGAGCAGCTTTGCGACGTTTGATCCCTACAACCCCGTTGAAATGGCGGAGTCCATCGGCAGGCTGTATCTGCAGGGCAAATCGGCTGTACCCGCGCAGAAGGAAGCCGCAAGCGGCCTTCTGCGCAGGAGCTGGGCGGATGTTGCCCACGATTATGCCGCGATCATTGGCCGGATTTGATCATTAATAAAGAATCTTGCCATAGTAGCGCCAGAAGGTAATTTTGAATACTTCGATATATTGCTTGGCAATATCGTCCCAGGTTTGCGTCGCGTCATGGACGCCGTGCAAAGCCGATAATTTGTAGGTGTCGTAGTCGTCAAACAAATCATCCAGCGCTTTGGCAATCGAATCCGGGTTATGCGGGTCAAACCAGGCAATCTTGGCGCTATGCCGGGACAGATGCTCCCGCATAACCGGAATATCCGAGCAGAGCACCGGCGTGCCGAGCCGAAGGGCTTCTTCCACCGGATAGCTCCCGCCGCCTTCCGACAGACTGGGCATGATTAGCGCTTTGGCGTTTTTGATCAAGGCCGGAATGTCATGGTCTCCAACAAAGCCAAGCGGGTAAACTTGCCGGTCGAGAAGAAGACCGGTCCTTTTCATGGTGGATACAAGCGCTGGAATCCAGTTTACCTCGGACGTGCTATCCGGGAACGGAATACGCAGTTTATCGGTCAGATACCCGGTTAAGACTAACGGGTATTTTCTTTTGTACCGGGACTTGGCGAAGCCCATAAGCAGGTTATTGTGGTTTTTGTGCGGAGAAGTATTCGACGGATAGATAATATAGTCGGATGGAATTCGGGAGCTTAGCTCGGGCGATACCTTGCGGTTGTACACGTTGGCAATCGGCGTGATGGCGTGCGGAATGACGAACGCCTGCTCCGAACGGCTGCCGAAATGAGCGATCAGCCTATTCTTGACATGCTGGGAGGATACGACAACCGAAGACGTATGATCGATCCACTTTTTGGATAGTCTCCAGTGAAACGATAATTCATCGCCTTTCATAAACGGCGGGACGAAATCAAAGATGGTGGTGTCGTGGAAGGTGCAGACCGTAGGACGGTCAATGGCTTGAAACTGCTCGGTATGCGGCCAGAAGAAGTAAACCACGTTCATGTTCGTAAGCAGATGGCTGCTCTGGGGATGGTTGATCGGATTGCTGTTATAGCAGATCTCAATATTCCCCGTTTTTTGAAGCTCGACGTAATTTCGCAGCTGCGAATTTGGCGCGACGACTAGTCTGACCCGCTCTACTCCCGGCTGTCGGGCAATAGCCGCCGTCAGATTGAACAAGAGGCGCATCCCTCCGCCGATCGAAAACTGATTAGACCATATCAGGATATTCATGCTTTATCCTCCTGTAATTTAAGAAATCGTTCAAGCATTCACAATACCGTTAAGCCGCAAGTAAATGTCCAGCTTTCCGATATCGACAATGATGTTGTCCGCACCTACATGCGCCTGGGGTTCAACCTTGCATAACAACTCGTAATAATCAAGTCCTGCATGGCAGCATAGCTTCCAGAAATAATTGTCGACAAAGGATACGGGGGCCAGTTCAATCAGCGATGCCCCGGGGTCGCAAAAGGCAACGTTAATGCTGCCGCTGCCGAAAGGCGCCACAATGACTTTGGCCGAAGCAAAAACTTCGATTTTTTCCTCGGTCGTCATCGGCGTGAGCACAATCTTCTTAAACCCCTTTGTCTGCAGGTAGCGAAGTACCTCGTCTTCGTTGACCACATGGCGGGCCTCCGCGTCCTCACGCGTGATATAAATCCGCTCGTAGCCTTTGCGTTTGCGGATTTTACGCTTGTTCTTCATTTGATCCGCGATATAATGCGAAGCCCACGGCGGGCATTTTCCGATCATGAGCGGTACGGCGGGCACAACCAACGTCTTAGCCTTCAGATGGAAGTCCGTTTGATCGACCTGAATAATTTTGTTAAAGGGAATGCCAAGCAGCTTTAATGACTCGTATTGAAAAGGGTAGGTCAGTTTGGGCAATACGTATTTATCAATCGTTATCCCGCTCTTCTCCAGCAGATGCATGCGGGGCAAAATGTCAAAGAACCAGTGTCCGAATACCGTGTGCGTGCCGCGGCTCTTTGGTTTAGGGAAATTCCAGCCCCAGAACAAGGAGGCGACGGTTCCGGCATAATAGTCAGGCTCTTCAAGAACCATTGTTTCATAGCCGGTGTCGTACAGCTCCAGATCGCCAATCCGCTTGTTATCCGGCGTAATCACGTACATGTGGCTCGTCATAAGCCTTCCATCGGGAATGCTGACAACAAAAGCTTCTTCATAGTGGCAGGTTGAAATCCAGCGGTGCGGATCAATGCTTCTTGGGGAAGGCAACCGGACCGTTTCGGCTGGATATATCACTTTATATCGTTCTTTGGCTTCGCTTGCGGAAAGGGTTTTCGCCCAATCCTTCGCTTTCTTGTAGGTTTCTTTCGGAATGGTGTATTTCATGGTCTCTACCCTCTGGCATAACGGAGGATGAGCTTCTGCTGCTGGGCAAGAACCTCCTGAAATTTGTCCGGTACGCCTTTCGGAAAGAGCACGCCAAGGCCGTTGGAATGTTGGAACTGCATGTGGGGATGAATGGCGCTAAGCTGATCCCACAAAATATGAACGCCGAAATTCATGATTTTGACTGCCGTGTCATGAAAGAGGACGATACCGTTTGGCGCCAGCTTCGGCAGCCAGCTCGCATAATCATGGAGCACCGAATGATAAGCATGATAGCCGTCGATATGAAGGATGTCGATCGTTTTATCAGGAAACTTAGCCAGCGCTTCGTCAAAGGTAGTTCGCACAAGAGTGCCGACATTCGGAAACTCCCTGTTTTTGACCGATTGAACCGCTTGATAAATGCCATCGTTGATTTGCCCGTACATCCCTGTGTGAGGATCGCCCTGCCAAGTGTCCACGGCATAGCAGGCGGTATCGAGAGCGGCATCCTTAATGGCCTGACAGAAGCTGAAAAATGAAGTTCCGTATAAGGTGCCAAGCTCAACGATTACTTTCGGTTTGGCGAAACGAACAAGATCGTATGCGAAGCGGCGGTGTCCGGACCAAGCTCCTTCCGTCATCATTCCCGCCGGTATTTCCGGTGCATGGTCGGCTGCGTATTCTGGCCTATAAAACTTCCAATCCATAAGTCAACTCCCCATCTATCGTTATAGAAGCACAAGAATTGAAATATTTTATGTTCGTTTGCTATAAGAGGTCAGGGACAAACGTGCAGGCGATATACACATTTATGAAGCGCGGTGCCGTACATAAGCCGTTACGATTCTATTGTCCGCACATACAATGTCAGAGGCAGACGCTAGGAGGATTCTATTGGCATGCACATAGAAAGACATAATGAGAATAACGAGGTGTGAATATGAGAAGCCTCGCCAGGAAAAGAAAAACAGCGTACTCTACCAAACCGTTGACATCCCGGCAGGGACGGCGCCCGAATCCGGCCGGTGCAAGGAAATCCAGGCCCCAGAAGACCAATCGGGGGCTTGCGGATAGGGGGACCAGCAAGCAATTAACCATATTGGCTTGGAGACTCGGCAGAAGTGCTGCTCAAACGGCATTAATGGAGGAGGGGGTAGACCTTCAACAACATGTGCAGGAGTTGTGGCTCAAGGAAAGCGGATTAATTCGAAAAGCAACTGCCGCCGGCAAGTATATTCCGGTAATGAAAGCATTCGTTGAAGGGTATTTTTCTACTCATTCATTTGACGAGACCCGCAATTGGGTACTGCTTCCGACCCATAAGAAAGTGGCAGCCGTTGTTATGGCCATGAATGAGGAGTTGTCCATTCAGTCAACCATTCAGGAGCTGGAGCGAATGCCCCTCCATGAGATCGTTGTCGTTGTGAACGGCTCGACGGACTCGAGCTTTATGATGGCAAGAACGAGCAGCAGAGCGATCATCCTCCACTATAACGAAGCCTTGGGTCACGATGTGGGTAGAGCAATCGGAGCGAAAATTACAACCTCCGACATCGTAATTTTTCTTGACGCGGATATCCCGGTTGCCGCTGAACAGCTGTTAAGCTTTGCAAGGGCGACTGATCGTGACATGGACGTCGCTTTGAACGATCTTTCCCGTTATGTAGGCGTGTTCTCCGACTGGGATGAAGTTTCGATTATGAAATATTTTCTGAACCGCTCCAATCGCCGGGATGATCTGAATGTGAATTCCATGACGGCCGTTCCGCATGCCTTAAGCCGAAAAGCAATTGAGGTAATCGGTTTCGCCAATCTGGCGGTTCCCCCTAAAGCGCAAGCCATTGCTTTGCAAAAAGGACTGCGAATCGGAATTGGCGGCAGCATCAATGTGTTTAAGAAAAACCGGCACAGGAAGGAAAATGTCGGCGTGAGCAATCCGATCTCTAAGCTGATTATGGGCGATCATTTGGAAGCGCTGGGATGGGCGATGCGGGAGGAAAGCCCGCGTCTGAAATATACCGATCATTTGCGCAAAAGGGAGCGAGCGAAAGATGTTAACAAGCATCATCATTCCGACCTATAACGCGCTCTCCCATTTACGGGAGACCATCGGAACGATTCGTAAGCATACCAAAGAACCGTATGAGCTTATCGTTATTGATAATGGTTCAACCGACGGTACGCTGGATTATTTGAAGCAGCAGCGGATCATTGCTATTTCATTGCCGGTGAATACGGGGTTTCCGGCTGCTTGCAACTGGGGAATGAGGTTGGCCAGGGGTGACCGGCTGCTTCTGCTAAATAATGATGTTCTGGTCACGTCCGAATGGCTGGGCAGGATGCACAGCGTGCTGGATTCGGATCCTTCCATCGGGCTGGTTGGACCGATGACAAACTTTGCGAGCGGCAGGCAGCAAATCGCAATGACCGGCCGATATGACGAGTTCGCCGAGCGTCTGAAAATCGATGAGAACGGGCAATGCGAGTTCGTGAACCGGATCATCGGTTTTTGCATGTTGTTCTCCCGCAGCCTGATGCAGACAATAGGTCAACTCGATGAACGGTTCTCGCCCGGTCATTACGAGGATGACGACTACTGTTATCGTGCTTATCGCGCTGGGTACCGGGTAGCCATCGCAAAGGATGCTTTTGTGTATCATCATGGCAGTGCTTCCTTCGGCCGTTATGACGGAGAAGCTCTTGAGGAGCTGGTTGAGCGAAACCGACTGCTGTTTATGGATAAATGGGGAATCGATCCGCTTGAATTACACGATGAGAACGGCAAGGGGGAACGTCATGCGCATTCGGACGCCTCGCAAAAAAAGTAAACCGCGGAAACGGAAGAAGCAAATCGGCAGGAAACGGCGTTTAATCCAAGCTTCGCCCAAAATCATCATGAACCCGGCAGAGCTAGGCGAAGCAAGGCCCATGGAAGCGATTCACGAGGCGGAAGCGGAAGGAAACAAGGCGGAGACTGGGCAGCATGCAGGTTTTATGGAGGGCTACGCAAAAGGATATCAAGAGGGAAAATATGCAGGCGGGGAAGAGATCATTGATCAGCTATTGCCACCGAATATCGTTTTTCCGGACCTTTCTCTGAAGCAAATCATAGCAGCAGGCGTAGGCCTGCATATGGAGCAAGCCATTCCTCTTATGCTGCCTGAACAGGTCAGAGATGCGATTCTTCAAGCCATGGAGGAGAAGAGGCCGTTATCGATCGTAAGGCTTGGAGACGGAGAGCTTCTTACCATGGCTCAAGAAATCGTTATGCCGGTTGATCAAGTAAGGCGGGAAGGCAAATTTTTGGAATATGCGGGAGTGAAGGTGCCGGATCTGGAGATTCGCAACCGCTTGGTCGAAGCGGTTACCGGGGCCGATATTGTTGGCATACCGAGAACCAGAATGCCGAATTATCAGCTGCTTGTATCGCCGGTTTTTCAAGCCTATGGTTTATCGCTTCGGGAGAAGCAATGGACCGATTCCCTTATTAACTACAGTTTATGCACGGCAGGATGCCTCCTGCCGATTCTGCAAAATAGGCGAATTCTTCTTATCGGCAATATGGCGGAACCGCTGTCTGCCGTTCTCGCAAATCGCGGCTTATCCGTTGCGGGCGTCGTATCGCCGGTTAACGGAGCCCGGGATGCTGCCAGAGTAGCGGCATTGGCTAGACAGTACGAGTTTGACATTGCTCTGGTCTCCGCCGGAATCGCTGCCGTATTGATTACCGAAGAGCTTGCCCGCGTTACCGGCAAGGTAGCTATCGATTTCGGCCATCTAGCCAATGCGCTCATAAAGGGAGAAGCACCTCTCTAAGCGCATATGTAGAGGAACAGCCTTTTCGTGAAGCGAAAAGGCTGTTTGGGTTTGGTTAGACGCCGACCGAAGCTGTAAGCGAGGAGTATTGAACCGAAGCAGTAGCACCTGTGATTGCTACAGAGATCGAGTTCACTGCTACTTCGAGCGTATATTCGTGCGCGCCGACAGTGAGCGTGTCGTAGAAAGTGATTGGAATCACTACTTCAAGATCAAGTACTGCAGCAAGTGCTACCGTTGCGAAAGTTGTGCTTGTAACCGAAGCTACTACAACGCCGTCACGGAGCAGATCCACGGTAATCGTTGGGTTCAGCAATACGCCAAGGATTGTACCGGAAAGCAATACGTCAACAACTCCGTCAATTTTTACTTTATTGGCTGCAGCCGAAGTAACCGTAACGGGAACGGCAAGAATTTCAACCGGCGGAATAACTGTTCCGATGATTCCGATTGCGCCAAGCGGGAAGACCCCTCCGTTAGCACCGTATACCGCAGCACCTGGACCAGCAGGGCCAGTAAGACCCGTAGGGCCAGTAGGGCCAGTAGGACCTGTAGGACCCGTAGGGCCGGTAGGGCCAGTGGCTCCAGTCAGACCGGTCAGACCTGTCAAACCTGTCAAACCTGTTTCTCCCATATCTAATCCTCTCCTTTCAGTTGATATACCGTATCATATGTTGCGAGATTCATAGAGAAGACGGTATTTGCCGTGAACGATTGTCTATTTTTAATAGATTAGGCCAGAAGCGATAGTTGGGCGGAGTCATCTGCCTGATTTCCGTCCCTTTTGGCTATTCGTCCATTAGGATTTCTCTATTAAAGCATAAGTTGTAGGTATGCAAGTTATCAATCCGGCACCGGTTAAGGAAGGAGCTCCGGCTTGACTAGAAGAGAGGTTTTAATAGTAGAAGATTTGCCGTTTAGAGGTGAAAAGCAATGATTGCTGTGATAATGGCAGGAGGTAAAGGAACGCGGTTTTGGCCAAGAAGCACGGTTGCCAAGCCGAAGCAGTTTCTGACGTTGGCTTCGGAAGAGGCAACGATGCTGCAGCAAACCTACGCGCGATTCCGTTCCTGTCTGCCCGAAGAAAACGTGTATGTCGCCGTAAGCGAAAACTATTTGCCGATCGTGAAGGAACAGCTTCCCGAGCTGGGAAACAATCGTATCATTATAGAACCCGATCAGAGAGATACCGCACCTTGCATCGCATTGACGGCCAGTTATTTCCTGAAGCAGGAGCTGGACGACGTGCTCGTAACGGCACCTTCCGATCAATACATTCCGGATACGGACGAATTGATGGATGCTCTTCGCGCGGCGGAACAGGCGGCCAAGACGGATGGCGTTGTCGTCACGCTTGGCATAGTCCCCACAAGAGCCGAAACGGGTTACGGTTATATTGAGACGATAGAAACCGAAGAGCATGCGGATAAGTTTGGGGAACGCATCAAAGAGGTCAAAGCTTTTATCGAGAAGCCAACCAAGGAAAAAGCCGAGAAGCTGATAGAGCTTCCGAATATGTATTGGAATAGCGGTATATTTATATGGAAGCCGTCTACGATCGCCGGTTACATGATGAAGTATCAGCCGGGGATGTGGTCTATTTTTGACCAAAAGGATGAAGAGTTCAGGCAGTCGTATGCCCGTTTGCAGAAGCTTTCTATCGATTATGCCCTGGTAGAAAAGCTGGAACGTCTCTATACGATCCCTATCGAATTTATTTGGGACGATGTTGGAACCTGGACCTCGCTTGAGAGAATATTTAATACGGATGGCGACGGAAACTTGCTGCTGGGGCAAATCTTCCCGTTTGCGACGCGCAACACGATTATTTATTCGGAACAGCAGCAGGTTGTTGCGATTGGTATTGAGGATTTGATTATTGTATCGACTGAAGAAGGCCTCCTTATCTGCCGGAAATCGGACGAACAAAATGTGAAGCATGCGATCGCCGCGCTTACTGCGGATCAAGAAGGCCGGCAGGGATGAAAGCACTGATTACAGGAATAACCGGTTTTGTAGGCAGTCATCTTGCCGAGCATCTGCTCGGCGAGGGGATTGAAGTGACAGGAACCATGAGGAGTCACAGTTCGCTGCGCCATATTCGCCATCTGCTGCCGGATATGTGCCTGTATGAGTGCGAGCTGATGGATGCTCAGGCGGTTGAGCGTATGATGGCGGACATTCGGCCGGACCTGATCTTTCATTTGGCGGCGCAAAGCTTTGTACCGCTGTCATGGGAATCGCCTGCCGAGACCATGACGAACAATATTGTAGGGCAGGTTCATCTTCTGGAAGCGGTAAGAAAGCTTGGGTTAGCCTCCAAAGTGCTGATTGCCTGCTCCAGCGAGGAATACGGGCATGTGGAAGAAGACGAAGTGCCGGTCAAGGAGACCAATCCGCTCCGCCCAATAAGTCCGTACGCTGTGAGTAAAATCGCCCAGGACTACTTGGGCTACCAATATTTCAAAACCTATGGACAGCACATTATCAGAACGCGGACCTTTAATCATCATGGTCCCCGCAGAGGCGAACAGTTCGTGAGTTCAAATTTCGCGAAGCAAATCGCGGAGATCGAGAAGGGCTTAAAGCCGCCGGTTCTGTATGTGGGGAATGTGGACGCCAAACGGGATTTCACGGATGTGCGCGATGTGGTTAGAGCTTACCGGATGGCGATGGACAATTGCGAGGCCGGAGAAATCTATAATATCGCATCCGGTCAGTGCCATGAGATCCGCGAGGTGATTCGAATCCTCCTTAGCTATAGTACCGTCGATATTACGATAGAGGAAGACAAAACAAGACTTCGGCCATCCGATGTTAAGGTGCTTGTAGGGGATTATAGCAAGTTTTACGAGCAGACCGGATGGAAGCCGGAAATTCCGTTCGAGCAGACCATGAAGGATTTATTGAATTATTGGCGCAATGAGCTGGCTTAATAAGGCCTGACCCGGTAGGGGAGAGCAATCTCGCTATCGGGCAGGCCTTTCATTGTTTTAAATCTGACGCAGCTCTATTAACCGGTTCTTGATCCGTTGGCCAATCACGGCAGGAGAGAAATCGTTATGAATCGTCCTCATGCCGCTTGCCGCAATGGATTCCCGCCAGCGAGCATCGGTTAGGAGGCGCTGCATGTATTCCGCGGCATGACGGATATTAGGCTCTGCCCAGATCTGATGGCTCTTGTACGGCCCCCAGTCCTGCCCGATGTTAACGAGCTGGTAGGAAACCGGACAGGAATTTGAAGCATTCATAAACTCCGTGTTGCCGGACCAGTTCGTTGCTATGACCGGTTTGCCTAAATACATCGCTTCCGCGAGACCAAGACCAAATCCCTCGGCACGGTGAAGGGAAACATAGCTGTCCGTGCACTGCAGCAGGGCGTTTACTTCGTGCCTTGACAGCACTCTGTCAATTAAATGCATATTACTCCGTTCGGCAATCAGCTTCTTCAGCTCGACAAGCTCATTTGGCCTGAAGTCCGCATTATTTACCTTAAGGACAAGTCCAACGCGCTGATCGTTTTTGTCAAACGCTAGCTTGAAGGCTTCAATTACCGCCCGGGGATTTTTGCGCAAGGTTGAGCTCTGAACGTCGTACATCATTAGGAACAGAAACCGGTTCTCCGGCAGCCCGAAGGAAGAGCGGTTAATATTCGGCGCGACTTGTACTTGGATGCAGTGAGGAATCGTAACAACGGGAACGGATGCCCGTTTGGAGACGGACTCGGCAACAAATTTGCTGCACACCCACACCTCGTTGACATGGCTGAAGCCTTCCACATGCTCTTCCGGAAACTCCGGCAGCTCCCAATGCCAATACCCGATGTTGTAACGGCTGTTGAACAATTCGTTTCCGAAATGCTCGCGGGCAGGACGCATAAAGTCGGCATTCATATGAAAAATATTGGTGTTGTACCGGGCTTTATCCAGCAGCTTATGCGACCAGCTGTAATCCGACATTCTCGAGGCTACGGCAAGCGGGAAATTAAGGAGGCCAAACGGAATGGCCGCCGAATCAATCGCTTTTGCCGCTAGCCGCGAGGATTCCCCGATCCCCATCTCGGCATGAACAAAACCGATAATATTTACGCCTGGTTCCCGGGTTGAGCCGTCGGATTGAAGCGTTGCCTTCTCCGCGGCGGGCCGCCCGGCGCTGCGCTTATTGGAGAGCCGGCGTTGTTTTCGCTTTGCTTGACGCTTAGCGGTTCGTCTGCCGTATGATCGGCTACGGCCTCCTGATTTGCGTCTTCTAGACCTCGATGCGTTTGACCGTTTCGGCTTCTTGCCTCTCTTGTGTCGTCTTTTCACCCCGGTTCAATCCTCTCGATATTAGCGGATATGCACTCGACTACATACTATTCATCCCGGTCACGCGGCTATAAGGACAACAACCCACCAAGCGTAAAAATCGGCTTATGTCTAACCTTGAACCTTGAATAGATGACTTATTTAAAAGGAAGCTGGCTTTTTCGGGCAGAAAGGGTATAATGAGGTTTATTGACGTAAGTGAATAGCACCGGGGAGCTGGTTGAGGCTAGCTGAGAGGGAATTCCGAAGAAAATTCCGACCCTTATACCTGATCTGGATAATGCCAGCGTAGGAATTTGTTATTTAGGTTGCCCGTTATATTATGGAGCGGGCGGACCTGTAATAAAGCTGACGAAATGTATGGCTCTCCGGAAATCGGAGGGCTTTTTTTATTTTCAGAAGGTAGTCCGGCCATAATAGCAAACGTCATAGTCAAGTAGAGAGAGGGAGAGACAGAAAGATGAGATCAGGTGCAAAGAGAAGGTTCGCGATTGTTGCAGCCATGCTGGCGGTAGTTGTGCTGCTGGCCGCATGCGGCTCGAACAACAACAAGAATACGGGGAACGAGTCAGCCGGTAACGGAGCGGACAAGCCGTTGACCAAAGTAAAGGTCGTACTGGATTGGACGCCTAACACGAATCATACCGGATTGTACGTGGCACGGGATAAAGGTTATTTCAAGGAGCAAGGCCTTGACGTCGAAATTATTCAGCCTGGCCAGGACGGCGCGGATAAAATGGTAGCTTCCGGCGGAGCCGAGTTTGGCGTCGGCTACCAAGAGTCGCTCACCATGGCGCGAATCGCAGGTGTACCGCTTGTATCCGTTGCTGCCGTGATTCAGCATAATACTTCGGGCTTCGCTTCGCCGGCATCCAAAGGAATCGACTCTCCGAAAAAGTTTGAAGGCAAAACCTACGGAGGTTGGGGAGCGCCGGTAGAAGAAGCGGTAATCGGCTCTCTGATGCAGGAAGAGAACGCGGACGTAACCAAAGTGAAGATGCTTAGCATCGGCGATACGGATTTCTTCACGGCGGTGAAGCGCGACATTGATTTTGCCTGGATCTACTATGCCTGGACGGGCGTGGAAGCCGAGCTGCGCGGCGAGAAGCTGAATATGGTTTACTTGACCGATTACAGCGACAAGCTGGATTACTACACGCCGCTTCTTGAAACTAGCGAGAAAATGATCGCCGAGAAACCGGAGATTGTTAAAGCGTTTGTTGCAGGCGCCGCTAAGGGATACCAATTCGCGATTGACCATCCGGAGGATGCGGCGGAAGTGCTGATTAAGGCAGAGCCGGATCTGAATGCGGACCTCGTTCGCGCAAGCCAGAAGTGGCTTAGCCCGAAATATACGGATGACGCTTCGCAGTGGGGCGTGCAGAAGAAGGAAGTATGGGTGAACTATTCCCAGTGGATGTTCGATCACAAGCTGCTGGAGAAGGAGCTGGAGGCGGATAAAGCGTTCACGAACGATTTCCTCCCGAAAGCTTAGGATAAAACAATAGGATTAAGAGGAGCTGACGATGATGGCCAATGCGCTTGTAAGTATTCAAATTCTGCCAACAACGCCAAACGGGGAAAGCGTTATTCCGTTTGTAGACCGCGCAATCGAGATTATTAAGGCATCGGGTGTCCCTTACCAGGTAGCGCCTCTGGAGACAACGATGGAGGGCGAACTCCCGCAATTGTTCGAAATCGTGCAATCCATGAATGAAGCCATGACCGAGATGGGCTGTCCGTCCGTTATCTCGCAGGTAAAGGTCTATTTCAATCCGGCTAACGGGGCTTCCATGGGCCGGTTGTTGGAGAAATATCCGGATGGGCAATAAAGGCTGGTATCATGCGGTCTGGCCTTCTCTGCTGCTCGTCATCCTTATCCTTGCCGCTTGGCAGCTCTCGGTTGATAGCGGCGTTGTGCCCGAGTGGCAGCTGCCTTCGCCGACTACTATCGTAAAAGAAATGGTTGACGTCTGGCCGCGCCTAATGGACAATGCCTGGGCAACGGTGGAGCTGGCGCTTGTCGGATTCGGCGGGGGCGCGGCAGCCGGGATCATTCTTGCCGCAATTCTGCACCTTATTCCTTTTGTCCGGAGGGCGGTCTATCCGCTGCTTGTCGTCACGCAAAACGTGCCGGTCATCGCGATTGGCCCGATTCTTACGATTTGGCTCGGTTACGGCGTTCTGCCCAAGCTTATTCTCGTCTGGATCGTATGTTTCTTCCCGGTATCCGTGGCCATGCTGAATGGCTTTAAGGACACGGATCCGACCCTTCGCAATTACATGCGGATGATTGGAGCGGGGGACTGGCAGCTGTTTACGCGGCTCGAATTGCCCAATGCCGTTACGCACTTATTCTCGGGTCTCAAAATCGCCGCATCGTATGCCGTTCTAAGCGCCGTTGTTGCGGAATGGCTTGGAGCTGACAAGGGATTAGGCCATTATATGATTCTCTCATCCAAAGGTTATGAGCCGGCAAGGGTATTTGCTTCGGTCTTTCTAATCGTGGCGCTGAGCCTTGCTTTATTTGGACTCGTCGCTCTCGTCGAAAGGTTTGTCATCCGGTGGCGTCCGGCGAAAGGAGGGGGAAGAGCATGACAGCTCCAGCGCTAGAACTAAAAGAGATCCGCAAAAGCTTTGATGCTGGCCGGAAAAACGTCCTGAGCGGCTTATCGCTCACCGTTGCCGAGAACGAATTCGTCTCCATTGTCGGACCCTCCGGAAGCGGAAAAACAACGTTGTTCCAGCTCATTGGCGGATTGGAGCAACCAACTGGCGGTGAAATCTGGATTGACGGCAAGCAAGTAACCGGCAGCCGGGGGCATATATCGTATATGCCTCAGCAGGCCTCCCTGATGCCTTGGCGTTCGGTGTCGGCTAATATTGAGCTTGCGCTTGGGATCGCAGGCATGGAGCGTAAGGAAGCGGGGCGTCAGGCGCGTGAATGGCTGGATCGCATCGGTCTCGCGGAGTACGCCGATTCCTATCCCCATGTGTTATCCGGCGGGATGCAGCAGCGCGTATCCTTCCTGCGTGCGCTGCTGTCTCCCCAGACTTTAATGCTGCTTGACGAGCCGTTTGGCGCGCTTGACGCGTTGACGAGACAGCAGATGCAGCAGTGGCTAATGTCCATCTGGGAGCAGAACAAACGGTCGGTTCTCCTTGTTACGCATAGCATCGAGGAAGCATTGCTGCTGTCTGACAGGATCCTTGTCTTGTCGTCAGCGCCGGCAGTGATTCTGGAAGAGATCATCGTACCCTTCGCAAGACCCCGTTCCCCGCAATTATGGCGGGAACCGTTGTTTAACGATCTGAAGCAGCAGATTCACGAGCTGCTTCAATAGGCGTAAGGGGGCTGATCATCATGGAGCGGAAAAACGCAATTGACGCGCATATTCATCTTGATTCCTATGAGGAAGCGGATCGGCAAGCTTTGCTCGAGCAGGCTTTTGAAGAGGGAATCGAAGTGGTTGTAGCGGTGTCGATGCATTTGGATTCCTGCAAGACAAACGCCGCGCTCGCCGAGTCGTTCCCGGGACGGGTGTTTCCCGCATACGGTTATCATCCCGAACAGCCGGTTCCTGCGGCATGGGAACAAGATGAGCTGTTTGCATGGATTAAGGCGAAGCATGCAGCCGGCGCAGCGTTCGCCATTGGCGAGGTTGGCTTGCCTTATTATTCCCGGACCTCTGCAGCCGAGGAAGGGAGACCTTTTGACGAGGCTCCTTATCTCGATTTGCTTGATCGATTTGCCGCGCTTGCCGCGGAACTGGGCCGTCCGATTATTTTGCATGCGGTATATGAGGATGGATTCAAAGCTTGCGATATCATGGAGCGGCATCAGGTAAAGAAGGTCCATTTCCACTGGTTTAAGGGAGACGAAGCGACGATTAAGCGAATGATCTCGCTCGGCTATATGATTTCGGTGACGCCGGACGTGGCCTACGAGCAGGAGATCAGGACGCTGGTACAGCAGTATCCCTTGGAGCGAATCATGGTGGAGACGGACGGACCGTGGCCTTTTGAAGGGCCTTACGAGGGCCGTAGGACCGTGCCTCAAATGGTTCATGACGTTTGCGCGCATATCGCCGCGATCAAGCAGCTTCCGGAGCAGGAAGTGCGGGAACGGCTGCTTTTAAATACGCGTGAATTTTATAGTTTGTAAGCACAGCAACTCCGTTAGTCCGAATATGGGCATAACGGAGTTTTTTTGTTACCTCGGCGGCAGTCACCGTTACGAATCGGATCAAAGCCCCATACACTGAGAGGAGCTTGTATAAGTTTTTGACTGGAAAGGAGGAGGATAAATGGCGAATCTCACAAGATCGCAATTTATTGCAGCGCTTGTCCCGACTGTTCTGCAGGTCAGACGCGAAGGCTCATCGATTTTTCCATCCTTGCGGCTGGCGCAGTGTATGCTCGAGACCGGCGGGGTCATTCATCCTTGGTACAATCTAGGAGGCATTAAGGTCGGATCGGGCGCTCCCAATGCTTATTGGCATGGCGAAGCGGTGGTGAAAGGAACCTGGGAAGTGGTTGACGGAACATTGATCAGCATGAATTCGTCGTTCCGCGCTTATAACAGCGTGTATCATTTCATGAAGGATCAGGATCTGCTGTTTGCCACTCCCCGCTACGTCCGCGTCCGTGCAGCCGTAACGCCCGAACAACAGGCCACGATGCTGTACGTGAGCGGTTATGCGACGGATCCTGCTTATCCTAGTAAGCTGGCTACCCTCATAAACCAATATTCCTTGAAGCAGTATGATACGGCCTTTGCTTCCGCATCATCGACAACGATGTTCCGTTCCTCGCAGACGGTTCCCATTCTGGTAGACGGTTTTGTTGCCACGGTCGGATACTTGGAAGGAGGAACAACCTGGGTTGCTGCCCGGGCACTTGGGGAAACGCTTGGTGCCGCTATTGGCTGGACCGCGGGCAAGGTGACGGTTAACGGCCATCCGCTTGATTCCCGGCTCGATATTTCCACAGGTTATGTAACGGTAAGAGACTTGGCGGCATCATTAAACCGCAAAGCCGTTTGGGAGCAGGCAACCCAGACCGTCACTTTGAAAGCGGCAGATCTCCCTTAAGAGACTGCCGCTTTTCCCTGCATTCAGGGGCGAATCGTAACCCGGGTTCCAACCGGCACAAGATTGGACAAAGCCAGCACATCCTCGTTGTACATCCGGATGCAGCCATGCGATACCATTCTTCCGATCGAGGAAGGGTCGTTCGTGCCGTGAATGCCGTAATGCGGTTTGGACAATCCCATCCACAACACGCCAAAGGGTCCGCCGGGATTTTCCTGTTTATTAATAATTTTGTATTCTCCCGAAGGTGTCTGGGTAACCATCTTGCCTATGCCAACGGGATAAGAGTTCACGACAACATTTCCGTCAAGCAGATGAAGCATCCGGTCCGACAAATCGACGATTATGCGGTAAACGGCCATGCTGCAGTCTCCTCGCCATCATTTTTTTGCTTATGCCATGATATTCCTGACAAGCCGCAAGGTTACGGTTTTAGAGGACAATGAAAAAAAAGCGTCCCGAAGGGGAACGCTTTTAGGATACAGCCGCTTTCTCGTCGCTCTTGCGAAGGATAAACGTATAATAGCCGATATAATAAGCTACAAGCAGGAAGAAAGTTGCCGCGGTCAGCGGATCATTCGTATACTGCTGCATCTGCGCCGTTTCGTTGTTTAGCGCCGGATTCATGGCAGTGGCGCCTCCGGTGCCGAACATCTCGATGATCCGGAAGGCGATTCTTCCGATAAACAGCAGGACAACCAAAGTCTCGATGCCGACATGCGTCCGGTAAAACAACGTATCCTCGCGCTGTTCGAAACGGCTGTGCTTGATGGCATAATAAGCAATTACCGCGCCGCAGGCGATACCGATGGCATCGGAAATATAGATCGCAGGATGCGGGAAGCCGGAGGCCAGCAGCAGAATGCCAATGATACTGAAGATACCGATGCGCATTTTCAGCCTGCTCGGCTTGAAAGGCTGAAAACCTAACGAACGCTTCAAGCGCCGGTACACAACAAACAGAATAACGAGTAAGGGAATAATATAGCTGCCGATCTGGTTCATAGGGCCGTAAACCTCCCGTCTATTAAAAGTGGTACTGTAACTATATACCAAAATGACCGGAATTAGCAGTGGGGAAATGGCCTGTTTACAAAAAAATCGGACGCTCATTTCTGAGCGTCCTTTCATGGGAGAGGAGAAACCGGACGAAGAGCTTATGGGGAAACGTAAGTCTTCTCCGCGGTTGTCTACGGCATCTTCCGACGCCGATGATTTTATCTTGTCCGGTTTGTGGGCGATTATACATATTACGCCAAAAAAAATATTGAGGCCCTCGTTCCTCCTCTCCGGGTGCCTTTATAATCCAAGGGAAAGTGTGGTACTATAGGCATCGACAGTAGAGGAAGGGAGCAATAAGCAGTGAGAGTCATTGCGGGAGCGGCAAAAGGCCGCACGCTGAAGGCGGTTCCAGGCATGAATACCCGTCCGACGACCGACAAGGTGAAGGAAGCGATATTCAGCATGATTGGACCGTTTTTCGACGGTGGACTGGCACTCGATTTATTCGCAGGCACCGGCGGGCTCGGTATTGAAGCTTGGAGCAGAGGCATCGAGCGGACGATCTTTATCGACCGGGAAAAAATAAGCATTGATATCATTAAATTAAATACCGAAGCGGCAGGAATGGGACGGCATGCGGAAATATACCGCAACGACGCGGAGCGTGCGCTGAAGCTGCTGGAGAAGCGGGGAATCGCGTTCTCTATCGTCTTCCTCGACCCGCCTTACCGCTTGACCCATATGGACGAGCTGATGGCCGATCTGGCGCAGCGGTCGCTGCTGGAGGATGGCGCGACTATTGTGGTGGAGCATGATGCCGGGCATGAGTATCCGGACGAGATGGAGCATTTTATTTTGCTGAGAAAACAAAAATATGGCGATACGGCAGTTACGATCTACCGTTATTCGCCCGGCAGCGCAGATGGAGGAACAAGCCATGCAGATGAATGAGAACGGACGAGTAGCGGTCTATCCGGGGAGCTTCGATCCTCCGACATTGGGACATCTCGATATTATCCGCCGTTCGGCCAAGCAATTCGACCACGTCATCGTGGCGGTGCTTAATAATACAAGCAAAAGTCCGATGTTTACGCTTGACGAGCGGAAAGAGATGCTTCGCGAAATAACGCGCGACATTCCGAATGTGTCGATTGACAGCTTCCGGGATTTGCTCGTACGGTTCATGAAATCGCGCAAAGCCAGCGTTATCGTCCGCGGCATCCGATCGGTGACGGACTTCGAGTACGAACTTACGCTTGCCTCGACGAATCAGTTGCTGGATGAAGAGATCGAGACGATCTTCATGATGACGAATCCGAAATATTCGTATCTCAGCTCCAGCATTGTGAAGGAAATCGCGATGTTTGGGGGACCGGTTCATGAGCTAGTTCCGGCTCCGATCGAGACTCGTCTCGTAGAGAAATATAAAGCGAGGCAGTCAAACGGCTAACTAGCGTTTCTTGAGGCCAGGTACGCGCGGCGCGGCTGCGCGCATCAACAGCAGCATAATAGCAAGAACGGCGACGGCCGTCAGCGCATACGGCCAGAGCGACGGGAGGCCTACTGCGGTGACGGCCTCGTATGCGTTGGAAGGGCGCTGCCAGTGAGCGCCGTCCTGCAGCATGGCTGCCGTAGCGCCGGTCAGCCGGCTTGGCAATATCGTAAGGACAGCCTGCGCCGGCTTCCATAGCAGCAAGGCTAGCCCAGCGGCATGCAGCGCATGCAGCAGTCTGACGCCAATGAGCGGCAGCAGCTTCAAATCCGTGCCGGTGATGGCATAGCCGGATTGGAGCAGCGCGCTTAAGCCGCTCCAGGCCAGAATAGCCGCAACCGCGGCGGCGCTTATTGCGGTAGTAATGCCGGAGCCTTGCCATACGGCTGCCCCGTAAGCACCGATATGACTCTCGAGTAAAGCGGGCAGCACCAATTCGGCAATACCGCTTGGCAGCGCGAATTGAATGAGCGGTAACGCCAGCCGGGCTGCTACGGCCGCAAAAATCATAAAGCCGCCAACAACTAGCAGTTTTTGAACGCCGGAAGAGACCGCATCGCCAAGTACCTTGCCAAAGCTGCGGCCGTCACGGTCGCGGCTTGTCGTAATAGCGTCCGCTACATGTTCCATCAAGCCTCTCGGTGCAACGGCCGCTTGAGGGGCATTAAGGTGATGCGACGCAGACCTCCGCCGGCTGAACAGCGAAATCCATCCGGCCGTACAGAGGGCGGAGAGCCAGACCATAAGAGCGATAAATAAGCCAAGCTCCGGCCGATGCAGGAAGCCCGCCCCAATAACGACAATCATAAATAGCGGGTTGGGCATATGGGATAAAGCCAGCAGTCTTTGCCCTTCGCGTCTCGTTACCAGCTGATCGCGGCGAAGAGCAGCCGTCGCTTCGGCGCCTGCCTGATGTCCGGACAACCACCCAAAGAGCAAGGGCAGCGCAGCTTCGCCGGGCAGCTTGAACAAGCCTCGCATCAGAGGACAAAGAAGAGCGCCGATTCCGTGTATAAGGCCAAATGCGGCTATCAGCTCAAACAAGACGAGGAAGGGCAGCAGACCGGGAAATACGATGTTCCACCAAATGGTCAGTCCCTGAAGGGATGCTTGGAACGCTTCATCCGGCTGACGTATGATGGCAGCAACCATCAGAATCGAGATTGCCGCGTACAGAATCGTTCGTGCCATATCTATCAACTCCATTGGAATTAGGATCATCGATTACGCAAGAGGCTTGGACGAACCGGGGTCTGTTCCATTGTACGCGCGTCTAGGGCGGGATAGACCAGACCCTTGAGGAAGGGAGGGAGTTAGTTCTATGGGCAAGTTTAGGCTGAGCGGTAACGCGAGGCAGGCGGCAGGGATCTTTATGATCGCCGTAATGCTGTGGATCGTAGTTTATGCTCCGACACCGCTGGTTGTCTATGAGCCTGGGCTAACGTTCGAGACGGCGCCGTTCGTTCAAAGCAGTAACGGTACAGGAATCCAGCAGACTAATGCTGGAACGGACAAAAGCGGCGTTTTTTTGGTTACAACCGTTAAATTAACCGATGCGAAGTATTGGCAGGCGATTCAAGCTATATGGAACAAAGACTTTCAAATTCTAAGCAAGAACTCGGTCACGAATGGGCTGTCGGAGAAGGATTATTTGGCGCGGATGTCCAAAGACATGCTTAATTCGCAGAATAGCGCCGTTGAAGCTGCCTACCGCTATGCGGATATTCCTTACAAAGTATCGCCTGAAGGGCTGCAGCCTGACGATGAAAGCCGGAAAATCACGATTTCAGCCAGTGACGTTGGCGGACCGTCTGCCGGTCTGATGTTTGCGCTGCAGTCACTTAATCTCCTATTGGATGAGGATTTTACCCGGGGGTTCAGAATTGCGGGAACAGGAACGATCGACAAAGACGGGAACGTTGGATCAATCGGCGGAATTGCCTTGAAAGTGGTTACGGCGGATCGAGCGGGGGCAGAGCTGTTCCTTGCTCCGAAGGATAACTATGAGGAGGCTGCGGCGAAAGCGAAGGAGCTTCGCAGCGAGATGAAGGTTATCCCCGTCACCTCGCTGGGCTCTGCTATAGCGGCAATACAGGATGAAGCGGGTCTTACCCGATAATGATCGGCCTGTCCGTAAAATCGCGGTACATCGCCGCCGCCGACTCATGTCCGGGCTGGGCCAGCATATAGACGGCCGAAGCTTGCGTATCGAGCTCCAGGTATCCGGATTCGATTGGAGCTCTGGCGGCGCTTAGCAGGACGGGGAGCTTCGCTTCCTTCTTCATGCGGCGCAGAAGCTGCTGTCCCTTGCTCGTGAATCCAAGCACGCGGATATATTGGACGCCGGCAGCTAGCTTCTCCGCAGTGAAATCTTCTTTTTTATGGCGGAGCAGAATAGAAAGCAGGGAGCGCTGCAGCTTGGTCCGGGTGTAACGCTTCGTCTTAAGCGCATCAATAAGCGGCTCAAATCCGGTATGGTTGAGCTTCGGCAGCGCTTGAAGGAGCCTATGTTCGAGACCTTCCGTCATTTCGCGGTAGCCGGCAAGCTGTTCCGGCGTGTGGGTGACAACGGCATGCAGCAGCTGCTGGACGAAGTTGGCCCAGCTTACAGGGCTTCTGCCGGAAGACCATTCCTTCTGCATCACGGCAAAAGTACCGGCAGGCACGAGCGGCTTGCTTGCTTCAAGCTCGCCGCCTTCCAGCAGCAGCTTGCGGATCGCGGTAGCGCTGGCGATGGCGCTGTCGGTAACCGTCGTTTGCCCGTATTCGGATTTCTCCCGGCGTATCGTGTAGGGCAGCATCCGCCCGCCGATCCGTTCCAGCGCGATTAAATAATGAAGACCTAGCGTATGATTGGGCTGGGCAAAAGGGAAATCCGCCGCATCCGATCGCCCGATCGAAGCAAGGTAAGAAGCAATCGCCGAGCTGTATGCGCTAGGATAACTGCTCCCGTTCTCCATAGCTTCCCGAAGCAGACTTTGAAAGGCTGGCGGCTCGTGGGCGACAAGCTTGGCTGCCTCATGCAGCACCTCAAGCTCCCCGCTTTCCGTACCGAAGCAGAAGGCGTCGACGACCCCTGTCGCTTCCAGTGTGGAGACCGCTCCGTATGCGAACCACTCCGCTGCTTGCGTAGCGTAGGCGACGGGCAGCTCCAGCACCAGATCGCAGCCGCCTCGCAGCGCCGCTTCCGTCCTGGCCCATTTATCCATGACGGCCGGTTCTCCGCGCTGCAAAAAATGTCCGCTCATGACGGCAACGACAGCGTCGGCTTTTGCTATTTTGACCGATTCGCGCAAATGATATTGATGACCGTTGTGAAATGGGTTATACTCAACAATTAGTCCTACCGTTCGCAATCTGACATCTCCTTATTTCAGATGGATATATGTCCCATCATAGCACAGGGATATCGTTATATTCACGAAATAACGCGGCAAAAGATGAAAAACAGTGTGAAAATGTTGACAAAACCGCTCGATGATAGATATAATAATTTTTGTTTGTTTGGGGTGATCACATGCAGTTTCATGTACAAGAAACGATGTCCAAAGGCATTAAGGCAAAGATTGATGAGAATCTCGATGTGTCCGCGTTATTCAAAGACAGATCGGATGTCATCAGTCACGGTCCGCTCCATGTGTCGCTTCAGGTAACGGGCAATGAAGGCTCGATTACGGTCGAAGGCGAATTGTCCATTGATTGGGAACTCGCTTGCTCTCGTTGTCTTGACCCGGTGAAGCTTCATACGGTAATCCCTGTGTCCGACCAATTCAAGCCGGCGTCCGAGCAGGACGAGGAAGAAAAGGAAGAGGACGAGGACAACGACGTTATTGCCGTAGCAGGGGACAGGCTGGATTTGAAGCCTTATGTGGAAGAAGTGCTTCAGCTGTTCATGCCGTTCGCTCCGTTATGCAGTAACGATTGCAAAGGACTGTGCCAAAATTGCGGACAGAACTTAAATGAACAAAAATGCGGCTGCTCAACCGAGAAAATTGACCCTCGCATGGCAGTGCTCAAGGATTTATTCAAAGACGAACAATAAAGCGTGATTCATTGATTCTGTGAAGGAGGTGGGAAACATGGCAGTACCTCAAAGAAGAACATCCAAAACTCGCCGCGACAAACGTCGTACGCATTTCAAACTGGCGGTACCAGGTATGGTAAAATGCGAGCAATGTGGAGAGCTGAAACTTGGCCACCACGTATGCAAAGTGTGCGGATATTACAAAACGAAAGAGATTATTTCCCAATAATCTCGGGGTTTCCCACAATAGCACTTCATTACGATGAGGTGCTATTTTTTTGTGTCCGTTGCTTACATACTCTTTTTTTTATATACTTATTTAGTACCAGGTTATAATATCAGCCATTATTCGAGTAAAATCAGACAAGGGTCACAATACTGTTAAGGTGGTGCCGAAGATCGAACGAATGCCTAAGCGACAGCGGCATCAGCTGCTCGCACAATTAATTGACGAAAATCCGTTTATGACGGACCGGGAGCTGACCAGGCATTTGAAGGTCAGCATTCAGACCATAAGGCTTGACCGGATGGAACTGGGTATTCCCGAGCTGCGCGAGCGGATGAAGCTGATGGCTGAGCGTTCTTACGATTCCGTTCAGTCCTTGCCGCTGCACGAAGTGATTGGTGACATTGTAGATTTGCAGCTGGACAAAAGCGGGATCTCGATATTCGAAATTCGAGAAGAGCATGTTTTCTCGCGCACGGGAATTGCCCGGGGCCATCACGTATTTGCCCAGGCGAACTCGCTGGCTGTTGCAGTTATTGAAGAGAAAATCGCTCTGACGGTCACGGCGGACATCCGCTTTATAAGGCCGGTTAAGCTGGGCGAGAAGTGCATTGCAAAAGCTTATGTACGTTCGATATCCGGCGAGCGCCACAAGTCGAAGGTGGAGCTCTTTACCTATGTCGGGGATGAAATGGTGTTCCAAGGGAACTTCGTCATTTACCGTTCGGCTGGTGAAGGAGAGAACGAGGCATAGGCTTTTATGTTAGCGCTTTGCCTTTCTAACGGGGCAGAGCGGCTGGGAGGTAAGAAACATGCGGATCGCCATAGATGCGATGGGAGGCGACCACGCCCCTGGACTTATCGTTCAGGGCGTGTTGGAAGCTGCGGCGGAGTGGCCGGATACGGAATTGGTTCTTGTCGGCGATACGGCGGCAGTTGAGCCGCTGTTCAAAGGACAGAAACCGGCCAACGTGACGTTATGCCATACGGATGAGGTGATCGGTCCGGATGAAGAGCCGGTCAAAGCGGTTCGCCGAAAAAAAGGCTCGTCCATGGTCGTTGCCGGCCAGCTGGTACGCGAGAAACGCGCCGATGCGATGATTTCCGCGGGCAACACCGGTGCATTGATGACGACCGGACTGCTTGTTGTTGGCAGACTGGAAGGGATCGAGCGTCCCGCGCTCGCCCCAATGCTTCCTACAATGGACGATGTTGGAGTGCTTGCGCTTGACCTTGGCGCCAATATGGACGCGAAGCCTGAGCATTTGCTCCAATACGCAATCATGGGCAGTATTTATCGCGCAAAGGTGCATGGTTTTGATAACCCACGCGTAGGCCTTCTGAATGTCGGTACCGAAGAGCGTAAAGGCAATGAGCTGACGAAAGCGGCTTATGATCTGCTCGAGCAGGCTCCGATTAATTTTATCGGAAACGTTGAGGCGCGTGACTTGCTTAATCGCAGCTGTGACATTCTCATTTGCGACGGTTTCGCGGGGAATATTATGCTTAAAGCGATGGAGGGGACAGCGGGATCGCTGATGAAATTCCTCAAAGATGCTTTTGGCGAGACGCTTATGACGAAGCTTGCCGCAGCGGTTATGATGCCGAAACTTCGCGCATTGCGTAAAAAGATGGATTACAAGGAGCATGGGAGCGCTCCGCTGCTTGGCTTGAACGGACTGGTGATGAAATGTCACGGCTCCTCGGATGCTAAGGCTGTGAAAAATGCGATCCGGCAGGCCCGGACGGCTATCAAAGCCCAGCTTACGGAGTCTATAGCGGCGGAAATAGGCGGGAGGTCATGATGAAATTACATCCTGTTGGCATTATTGGTACGGGCAAATACGTTCCCGACCGGATTTTATCCAATCAAGAACTTGAGCAAATGGTGGAAACCAACGATGAATGGATCGTAACGCGCACGGGGATCCGCGAACGCCGTCTGGCGGCAGCGGAGCAGGCGACTTCCGATCTGGCTTATCAGGCTTCGCTGAAAGCAATAGACGCGGCGGGCATTGCCATTGAAGACATTGACCTGATTATCGTTTCGACAATTACGCCGGATACGTTCTTCCCTTCGACGGCATGCCTGCTGCAAGAAAAGCTAGGAGCGAAAAAAGTTGCTGCATTTGATTTGTCGGCAGCCTGTTCCGGTTTTATATACGGTCTGGCAACCGCTTCGAATATGATCGCTACCGGGATGTACAAGCATGTCCTTGTTGTTGGGGCCGAGACCTTATCCCGCATTACGGATTATACGGACCGCAACACGTGCATCTTGTTTGGCGACGGCGCAGGTGCCGTAGTGCTCGGACAGGTAGAGGAAGGCCGCGGATTCAAGTCGTTCGAGCTTGGCGCTGACGGCGGCGGCGGAGATCTCTTGAAAGTAAGCGGCGGCGGTTCGCGCATGCCTTCAACGGCGGAAAGCGTTGCGTCGAAGCAGCATTACATTCATATGGCCGGCAATGAAGTGTTTAAATTCGCGGTGCGCATTATGGGCAATGCGGCGGAGGAAGCTCTTCGCAAAGCCGGGATGAGCAAAGAGGATATCAATCTTCTTGTTCCTCACCAAGCCAATGTTCGTATCATTCAATCGGCTCTTAACCGACTCGACCTGTCGGAAGAAAAGTGTATGGTTAACTTGGACAAATACGGCAATATGTCCGCGGCATCGATTCCGGTCGCGTTGGCAGAAGCCGTAGAGCAGGGAAGAGTTAACGATGGGGACTGCCTCGTATTTGTTGGCTTCGGAGGAGGCCTCACCTGGGGCGCTTCCGTATTGATCTGGTAATGGAGGGAATTCGTTTGAGCAAAACTGCATTTGTTTTTCCCGGCCAAGGCGCGCAAGCCGTTGGTATGGGCAAAGACGCGTACGAAGCGTTTGAAAGCTCCTGCGCTGTCTTCGAGCAAGCGGACGAAGCATTGGGCTTCAAGCTGAGCGATATTATTTTCAACGGTCCGGACGATCTGCTGAAGCAGACGGTTAATACGCAACCGGCGCTTCTGACGGTAAGTGTTGCCTTGCTGAAGGCGCTTGAAGGCCGAGGACTCAAAGCCGATTACGTGGCTGGCCATAGCCTTGGCGAGTACAGCGCGCTGGTTGCGGCAGGCGTGCTCAGCTTTGAGGATGCGGTCCGCACGGTTCGCGCGCGCGGCGAGTTTATGGAGCAGGCTGTTCCTAGCGGACAAGGCGCAATGGCCGCCGTGCTTGGAGCGGAACGCAGCGTTCTGTCCGAATTATGTTCGAAGATCACGGAAGAAGGAAATACGGTTGAACTGGCGAATGTTAACTGTCCGGGCCAAATCGTTGTTTCCGGCTCTGCAGCAGGTGTTCAAGCCGTTGTTGAGCGAGGCAAAGAAGAAGCCGGCGCGAAGCGTGTCATTCCGCTGGAAGTAAGCGGGCCGTTCCATTCTTCGCTGATGAAGCCAGCGGCTGAGAAGCTGTCCGGCGTATTGTCGGAAGTGCCGATGAACGATGCAGCTATTCCGGTAGTAGCGAATGTAACGGCTGCTCCGGTGACGGAAGCGGCTTCGATCCGCAATCTTCTGGTCGAGCAGGTTTACTCTCCGGTTCTTTGGGAAGACAGCATCCGTTATTTGGCTGAACAAGGCGTGGATACTTTCGTTGAGATCGGTTCGGGCACTGTCCTTGCAGGCCTGATCAAAAAAGTCGACAAAAATCTGCGCGTTATCTCTGTAAACAGCATTGCTGCATTGGAAACACTGTAGTATCGTGCTCGTGCAAAACTTGGAGGAGGTATACCATGTTTGCTAGTCTTGAAGGCAAAAAAGCGCTTGTAACGGGCGCATCCCGCGGTATCGGCCGTGCTATCGCCGTT
Source organism: Paenibacillus glycanilyticus (assembly GCF_051200795.1). Taxonomy (NCBI): domain Bacteria; kingdom Bacillati; phylum Bacillota; class Bacilli; order Caryophanales; family Paenibacillaceae; genus Paenibacillus; species Paenibacillus glycanilyticus. The sequence continues at coordinate 3,749,906 of NZ_CP195155.1, read as the reverse complement.
GCGCTTGCCGAAGCCGGCGCCGATGTTGCGATCAACTACTCGGGCAGCGAGGCGGCTGCGGCGGAGACGGCCAAGGCGGTTGAAGCGTTTGGCCGACGCGCTATCATTCTGAAAGCGAACGTTGGCAAAACCGACGAATTCGAAGCCATGGTCAAAGAAGTTGTGGATCAATTCGGTTCAATCGATATTTTGGTGAATAACGCAGGCATTACAAGAGATAATTTAATTATGCGTATGAAAGAAGAGGAATTTGACCAAGTTATTGAGACGAACTTGAAGGGTGTCTTTAACGGGATCAAAGCGGTCACGCGGCCAATGATGAAGCAGCGTGCCGGACGCATTATTAATATCTCTTCGGTAGTGGGCGTGCTCGGAAATCCCGGTCAGGCGAACTATGTCGCGGCGAAAGCAGGCGTAATCGGCCTCACGAAGTCGAGCGCGCGCGAGCTTGCATCCCGCGGCATTACCGTAAATTGCATTGCACCGGGCTTTATTCAAACGGATATGACGGACAAGCTGTCCTCCGAGATGAAGGAATCGCTTTCTTCGCAAATCCCTCTTGCGCGCCTTGGCGCAGCCGAGGATATTGCGGCAGCGGTACGCTTTCTCGCATCCGATGCTGCTTCCTATATGACAGGCCAAACCGTCCATATTGACGGCGGCATGTACATGTAAGATAGCATCACGCCGCAATGACCGGAAATGCAACGGTTACGTATGGCGTTTTGTCTTAAATTCTCGTATAATACCCTAGGAGGAGGTGAATCGGATGTCCGAAGTAGTAGAACGTGTAAAACGTATCGTCGTCGACAGACTTGGCGTAGACGAAGCGGAAGTCACGCTGGAAGCTTCCTTCAAAGATGACCTCGGCGCTGACTCTCTTGATGTCGTTGAGTTGGTCATGGAACTGGAAGACGAGTTTGATATGGAGATCTCTGATGAAGATGCAGAGACCATCACCACGGTGGGAGAAGTAGTCAATTACATACAATCTCATACGTAAGGAAACAAGGGTCCCGTTGTAATAGACGGGACTTCTCTCCATCTGAGGCACGGAATCATCATGACATTATGAATGAGCTTGTACGCTTTTATTATAGAAGATGTGACGTACGCATCTGAATGCAGTCCACTTTGAGGTGAATCTTACAATGAAACAAAGAGTTGTCGTTACCGGCATGGGGGTTATTACCTCGCTCGGAGCAGACCTGGAACAGTTTTGGGGTAATTTGATGGAAGGGAAATCGGGCGTATCGCGCATCGAAGCGTTTGACGTATCCGAATATCCGACACAAATCGCCGCTGAAGTAAAGAACTTCAATCCGGAAGATTACAATCTTGATAAAAAAGAAGCGCGCCGCATGGACCGTTTCGTCCAATTCGCGTCCGTTGCCAGCTTGAACGCGGTTAAAGACGCCGGCCTCGAGATCGGCTCCAATGTCGATCCCGAGCGCGTAGGCGTTATCGTCGGATCCGGTATCGGCGGACTCGGAACTTGGGAAGACCAGCATAACATCCTGCTCGAGAAAGGTCCTAAGCGCGTAAGCCCGTTCTTCATTCCGATGATGATCGCGAACATGGCTTCCGGACAAGTCTCGATGCTGACCGGCGCGAAAGGCCCGAACAGCACGGCGGTTACAGCTTGCGCGACGGGTACCCACTCGATCGGCGATTCCTACAAGATGATTCAGCGCGGGGATGCCGACGTCATGATCTGCGGCGGCGCGGAAGCAACGATCCGTCCAACGGGTCTTGCCGGCTTCTGCTCGATGCGCGCGATGTCCGTGCGCAACGACGAGCCGGAGAAAGCAAGCCGTCCGTTTGATATCGGCCGCGACGGTTTCGTCATGGGCGAAGGGGCAGGCGTTCTTATTCTGGAATCGCTGGAGCACGCTCAAAAGCGAGGAGCTCAAATCTATGCGGAAGTTATCGGCTACGGCATGAGCGGAGACGCTCATCACATGACGGAGCCGGATCCGGACGGAGCTGCGCGCTGCATGGCGAAAGCATTGCGCGACGCTGGCATTGAGCCCGAGGCGATTGATTATATCAACGCACACGGCACGTCGACGCCGGTAGGCGACCGTTCCGAAACGAGCGCGATCAAAAAAGCATTCGGCGATCATGCCTATAAACTTGCGGTCAGCTCGACAAAATCGATGACCGGCCACTTGCTTGGCGCTGCCGGCGGTGTCGAAGCCGTTATTCTGGGCCTTACGCTCAAGAACGGCATTATTGCTCCAACCATTAACTTGGAGAATCAAGATCCTGAGCTTGACCTGGATTACGTGCCGAATACGCCGCGTAAAGCGGATGTCAGAACGGCGCTGTCCAACTCGTTCGGCTTCGGCGGTCATAACGCGACGATCGTGATGAAAGTCTATGAAGCGTGATTCCATTAACGAGCTGCAGACCCGTCTGCAGCTTCGCTTCAAACAGCTCAAGCTGCTGAAGCAGGCTTTTACGCATACTTCCTATGTCAATGAACACAAACACGGGACGATCGAGCATAATGAACGTCTGGAATTTCTGGGCGACGCTGTTCTGCAGCTGCTCGTATCGGAATACTTGTTTGCGGCGTACCCGAACCGGCCGGAAGGTGAGCTGACCCGTATGCGTGCGTCTGTCGTTTGCGAGCCGTCATTGGCCCAATTCGCGGAGCGGCTGGAGCTTGGCGCCCATATTCAGCTTGGCAGAGGCGAAGAGCAGCTCGGAGGAAGACAGCGTCCCGCGCTGCTTGCCGATTTGTTTGAAGCTTTTGTCGGAGCGATATTCCTAGATGTCGGCATCGAACGGACAAGAGCCTTTCTCGAGACGCATATGTTCCCGTATATTGAATCCAACGACTACGGCCTGCTGGTGAAGGATTTCAAGTCCAAGCTGCAGGAGCGCGCCCAGCACAAAGGGCTTGGCGCCGTAGAGTACCGGATTATGGAAGAGCGTGGGCCTGCCCATGACCGCGAGTTTGTCGTCGAGGTTTGCATCGGCGAAATTCCTTACGGAAACGGCAGCGGCAGAACGAAGAAGGAAGCGGAGCAGCGTGCTGCGGCAGTTGCTTGGCAATCGCTAACGGAATAATGGAATAAGCCTGTTGCGGACTCAAGTAAGGGATCTGCAGCAGGCTTTTTTTCATTCGCACTTGCTTCCAAAATGACGGCTATAGCCGTTTGTCTTAACTTGGCTTGTCTGATTTTACAGCGGGCAAAAGGTTAACGAGCCGCGTTAAGTTGTGTTACAATAGGCGATGAGGTGAAAGCCAGGTTATGTTCCTGAAACGGATAGAATTATCGGGATTTAAATCGTTTGCCGACAAGACGGAAATGGAATTCGTCACCGGCATTACGGCTGTTGTTGGACCTAACGGCAGCGGTAAAAGCAATATATCGGACGGCATCCGCTGGGTGCTGGGCGAGCAAAGCGCCAAGAGTCTTCGCGGCGGCAAAATGGAGGATATCATTTTTGCCGGAAGCGACGCACGCAAGGCGGTCAACTACGGAGAAGTATCGCTGACGCTCGATAACGGCGATGGGGCGCTGCCGCTTGAATATAATGAAGTGACGGTTACCCGCCGTGTCCATCGGAGCGGCGATAGCGAATATATGATTAACAAGCAGTCTTGCCGGTTGAAGGATATTACCGAGCTGTTTATGGATACGGGGATCGGCAAAGAAGCCTATTCCATTATCGGACAAGGCCGCATTGAAGAAATATTGAGTACCCGGTCGGAAGACCGCAGGGGTATTTTCGAAGAAGCTTCAGGCATTGTTAAATACAAGTCGCGTAAACGCGAAGCCCAGCGCAAGCTGGAAGACACGGAGAACAACCTGCTCCGGATCCATGACCTTGTGACGGAGCTGGAGGATCAGGTAGAGCCGCTGCGCATTCAATCGGAGAAAGCCATCCACTTCAAGCAGCTAAGGGAGCAATTGAAGACGCAGGAGATCTCGATGTACGTACATAACATTGAGAATGTGTACGGCTCTTGGTCGGAATCGAACGCCAAGCTGGAGCGTTTGAAACGTGAACAGCTGGAGCTGTCTACCGTTGTAAGCAAGCATGATGCCCATCTGGAGAAAGACCGCCAGGCTCTTCGCGAGCTGGAGGAAGCGCTGGACAGTCTTCATGCGGACATGCTTCACTACAGTGAAGAGTACGAGAAATGCGAAGGCTACGGCGAGGTTCTGAAGGAACGGAAGAAAAATCTGGAGCAAAATAAAAAGCAGCTCGAAGAAACGATTTCCGCCCAGGATGAGAGAATCGCCGCGCTGACCAGCGAGGAAGCGGAATTCCGCAATCGCGCCGCGGTATTGGAATTGCAGCTGGCTGAGCTGAAGCAAAAGCTTGCTGTCGAGGAAGATAACCTAATCGGCGTATCGGGCGGTACCGCGGTGGACGCCGAGGAGATGCTGAAGGGCGAATTGCTCGAAGTGCTCAGCACGATGGCTCAGCTGCGTAACGAAATCCGTTACGCTGCCCAGCAGCAGGAAGCGGTTCAGCGCCGCATGGAGCGTCTCAGCGATGAGGAAGCCAAGTGGGCGGAACAGCAGCGTAAGCTGAATGCCCGGAGAGCAGAGCTTGAGAAGCAGCTTGAAGCTACTCTCGATGCGATTGGCAAGGCGCGCACCAAGTATATCGACCAGGCGGAGAAAGCCAAGGAGCTTGGCCAAATTTCCGAGGATGCTACGACCGCTCTGCGCAAATGGGAGCAGAAGCTCGATGCGCAAGTTTCGCGGCGCGACACGATGAAGGAAATGCAGGACGCTTTGGACGGCTTTATGCATGGCGTCCGCGAAGTGCTTAAAGCTTCCCGCAAATCTTCCGGCTCCGGAGGAATCAGCGGCGTGCACGGCGCCGTGGCCGAGCTCGTCCGCGTGCCCGAGAGAATAGAGACCGCCGTGGAAACCGCGTTGGGCGGGGCTTTGCAGCATATCGTTATGGAAGACGAGAAATCGGCACGCAGCGCAATCTCCTTCCTGAAGCAGCGTCAGCTGGGCCGCGCGACGTTCCTTCCGCTTGACGTTATCCGGGGCCGTCATGTTCCCGAGCATGAAAAGCGGATGGCCGAGTCGGTAGACGGCTTTGTTGGCGTAGCGGCAGATCTGGTGTCTTGCGAACCACGTTACGAAGCGATTATTCAAAATTTGCTCGGTAACGTGCTTTTGGCCGAAACTCTTGAGCAAGCCAACCGTATAGCATCCAAATGCCAATACCGCTACCGCGTCGTAACGCTGGAAGGCGATGTCGTGAATGCCGGCGGTTCGATGACAGGCGGCAGCCTTCAGAAGAAGGGGGCCAGCCTGCTGGGCCGTCAGCGCCAGATTGAAGCATTGGACCAAGAGATAATGGAAGGCGAGAAAACAATCGTCCAGCTGCGGGACAAGTTAAGCGATATCCGCAAGGAACAGTCGATCCTATCGCAAAACATGGAGGAGCTTCGCTCGCAGGCTGAGCAATACCGGATTGACGAGCAGCAGGTTCGCGCCGAGCTGCAGCAGTTGAGCAATGAGGCGAAGCATCTTACCGAACAAGAGCAGCTGTTTACGGCAGACCGCACGAATCATACAGCAGAGCACAAGTCGATGCTGGATATGGCGGCGGAGGCCGAGGTGCGTCTTGAACAGCTGACGGCGGACGAAGCCCGTCTGCAAGAAGCGATCAGGCTTGCCGAAGAGCGCCGCAAGGCAAGCGAATCGGCGAAAGAGGAGCTTCAGGTTCAGCTTACGGATTTGAAAATTTCCGTCGCGAAGACCGATCAGGAGAAGCAATCCTTCGAGGATCAGGCCGCGCGCGTCCGTGCCGATATTCAGCGCGCCAAGCAGGAGCTTGCAAGCTCAAGGAATCTTTTGAGCCAGCAGGATGCCGAAATGGAACGCCATAGCGGGGAGACGGTCGCCCAGATTGAGCAGCTTAATCATCTCCGCCTGAAGAAACAGGAATGCGCGGAACAGACGGACCTGAAGCGCTCAGCCCGCGCTGACCGCGTGAAGGAGCTCGAGCAGGGCGAGAGCGATACGAAGGAACAGCGCGGACAGCTCCGCCAGGTGGAAGAGCAGATGCGCCAGACCGAAATTGCGGCAAACCGCCTCGACGTGGAGCTGGACAACCTGCTCCGCAAGCTTAGCGAAGAGTATGAACTCAGCTTCGAGCTTGCGAAGGAGCAATATCCGGTGCCGGAGGACATCGTTGGCACGCAAAACGCGGTCCGCGATATCAAGCGTCAAATTACGGCGCTTGGCGACGTGAACCTTGGTGCAATCGAAGAATATGAGCGCGTAAGAGAGCGTTTCGAGTTCCTGACCGAGCAGAAGGATGATCTGGTGGAAGCGAAAACGACCTTGTATCAGGTTATTCGCGAGATGGACGAAGAAATGTCCAAGCGTTTCCGATCAACCTTCGAACAAATCCGCAGACATTTCGTGGTTGTATTCGCGAAGTTGTTTGGCGGAGGCCGGGCAGACCTGGTTCTGGTAGATCCTGAGCGGGTATTGGATACAGGGATTGATATCGTCGCTCAGCCTCCGGGCAAAAAGCTGCAAAATCTGCAGCTGCTATCCGGCGGAGAGCGGGCGCTCACGGCTATTGCCTTATTGTTTGCCATTCTGCAGGTGAAGCCGGTGCCGTTCTGCGTGCTAGACGAAGTTGAAGCGGCGCTTGATGAAGCGAACGTTGCCCGTTTTGCCCAATATCTGCGCGAGTTCTCCGGACTTACCCAGTTTATCGTCGTAACGCACCGCAAAGGCACGATGGAAGAAGCCGATGTACTCTATGGCGTAACGATGGAAGAAGGCGGCGTATCGAAGCTGGTATCCGTGCGCCTGGAAGATGAGGCGGAAGAGCAGGAATCCGCTTAAACAGCGGCCTAATAGGATGGAGGACTTGAACCCGTATGAGTTTTTTCAAAAAGCTGAAGGAAAGCATCGCTTCGAAGACCGAAGCGGTAACGTCGATATTTAAGGAAGGCTTGACCAAGACGCGCGTTGCTCTTGTCGAGAAGGTCGAAGAGCTGATTACGCGCCGCAAAAAAATCGATGAAGAGTTCTACGAGGAGCTCGAGGAAATTCTCATCGGCGCCGATGTTGGCGTCAACACGGTTATGACGTTGATCGATGATCTCCGCGCCGAAGTGAAGAAGCGGAAAATCGAGCAGGCAGCCGAGCTGCAGCCAATCCTTTCGGAAAAGCTGATCGGTCTGCTGAAGGGGGAGCAAAACCCCGGCCTTCAAATGGCGAAGAGCGGCATTACCGTTATTTTGTTCGTTGGCGTCAACGGCGTAGGCAAGACAACAACGATCGGCAAGCTCGCCCACAAGTTCAAAAGCGAAGGCAAAAGCGTGCTTCTGGCGGCGGGCGACACGTTCCGCGCGGCTGCTATCGAGCAGCTTGAAGTATGGGGGCAGCGCGTAGGCGTTGAAGTAATCAAGCAGCAGTCCGGTTCCGACCCTGCCGCGGTTATGTTCGATGCGGTGCAAGCGGCCAAGCAGCGCGGCGTTGACGTTCTGCTCTGCGATACGGCCGGCCGTCTCCAGAACAAAACAAACCTGATGGAAGAGCTGAACAAGATTTTCCGCGTTATTCAGCGCGAAATTCCGGATGCTCCGCACGAGGTGCTGCTCGTGCTTGACGCAACGACAGGCCAGAACGCTCTCAGCCAAGCGAAGCTCTTTGGCGAGAAAAGCGGCGTTACCGGTCTTGTTCTGACCAAGCTTGACGGTACGGCAAAAGGCGGCATCGTCATCGCTATCCGCAATGAACTGAACCTTCCAGTGAAGCTGGTAGGTCTTGGCGAGAAGATGACGGATCTGCAGGAATTCGACTCGGAGCAGTTCGTCCATGCCTTGTTTGCAGGGCTGATCCAGCGCGAAGAAGAACAGTCGGAAACAAATTAAATAAGTGACAAGGACAAAAGCTTGACAGTGCCATCGGCGATCGTGTAAGATAAGAGACGTTGTGACACTGTCAAGGCTTTTTGCTTGACGGATGATGCTGAAAGGGGCTTAGAGCGGATGACCATACATGAACCGGATGCCCTAGCCAAGACAACACGCATCAACTTGTTATTTGATTTCTACGAGCCGTTGCTCACGGAGAAACAGCGGACGTTCTTAAAATATTATTTTCACGACGATTACTCGCTTGGCGAGATCGCAGCCGAATCCGGCATCAGCCGGCAGGCCGTTTATGAACATGTGAAGCGGGCGGAGCAGGTGCTTGAAGGCTATGAAGCAAAGCTAAGCCTGGTTGCCAAGCATGAATTCATGCAGCAGCTAGCCGCAGGGCTGGAACGGAAGGTTGCCGAGCTGCCAATCGATCCTACTTATAAGCAAGAGCTACTTAAAGACATAGAGCAGTTAACGAAGACTGATAGTGACGGAGGTGACGAATCATGGCGGCATTTGAGAGCTTAACGAACCGGTTGCAAAATGTGTTCAGCAAGCTGAGAGGCAAAGGCAAAGTAACGGAAGAAGATTTGAATGAGGCAATGCGCGAGGTGCGTCTTGCGCTGCTCGAAGCTGACGTTAACTTTAAAGTCGTCAAAGATTTTATCGCCAAAGTGAAAGAGAAAGCGCTTGGACTTGATGTTTCCAAGAGCTTTACGCCAGGCATGGTCGTCATCGACATCGTTAACAAAGAGTTAACGGAATTGATGGGCGGCACGCAAAGCAAGCTTGCAAAGGCGAACAAGCCTCCTACCGTTATTATGATGGTTGGTCTGCAAGGCGCGGGTAAAACGACCACAACGGCCAAGCTGGCCAAATTGCTCCAAAAGGGCAACAGCAAGCCGCTCCTCGTTGCGTGCGACATTTACCGTCCTGCGGCGATCAAGCAGCTCCAAGTGCTTGGCGAGCAGATTAACGCGCCGGTATTCTCGCTTGGCGATCAGACCTCGCCGGTTGAGATTGCAAAAGCAGGCCTAGCGCATGCGAAAGAAAACCATAACGATTACGTTATCTTCGATACCGCGGGCAGGCTGCATATCGATGAAGCGCTGATGGAAGAGCTGAAGCAAATCCACCAGAACGTGAAGCCCGATGAAGTCTTGCTCGTCGTTGACGCAATGACCGGTCAAGATGCGGTTAACGTAGCGCAAAGCTTCCATGATCAGCTTGAACTGACGGGTGTCGTTCTTACGAAGCTTGACGGCGATACGCGCGGCGGTGCCGCATTGTCCGTCAAAGCGGTAACCGGCAAGCCGATCAAATTCGCGGCAATGGGCGAGAAGATTGACGCGCTCGAGCCGTTCCATCCGGACCGGATGGCTTCCCGTATTCTCGGGATGGGGGATATGCTGTCGCTGATCGAGAAAGCGCAAGCGAACATTGATGCCGATAAAGCGGCAGAGATGGAACGCAAGATGCGGACCGCCGAATTTACTTTCGACGACTTCCTTGAGCAGATGGCGCAAATCCGCAACCTGGGACCGTTGGATCAGCTTATGGATATGCTGCCCGGCATGAACAAGATGAAGGGCAACATGAAGGATCTGAAGGTGGACGAGAAGCAGATCAACCGCGTTGAAGCGATTGTCCGCTCGATGACGAAGGCAGAGAAGCAAAAGCCTGAGCTTCTGAACCACAGCCGCCGCAAACGCGTAGCCGCGGGCAGCGGTACGTCGATTACGGAAGTTAACCGGCTTATCAAGCAGTTCGAAGACATGCGCAAGATGATGAAGCAGTTCTCGTCCATGATGGGCCCTAAAGGTCCAAAGGGCGGAATGAAGGGTCTGAAGGGCATGCTCGGCAAAGGCGGAAAAGGGTTTAAATTCCCGTTCTAAGATATAAAAGCTTTAGTTGATTAACCGAAGGAGGTGAATTTCCATGGCAGTACGTATTCGTCTGAAACGTATGGGTGCTCACAAGGCTCCATTCTACCGCGTTGTCGTTTCTAACTCCCGTTCCCCACGTGACGGTCGCTTTATCGAAGAAATCGGTACTTACAACCCGGTTGCTCAACCGGCTCAAGTAACGATCGACGAAGAGAAAGCGTTGAAATGGCTGCAAACAGGAGCTCAAGCTTCTGATACAGTTCGCGACTTGCTTTCCAAAGCAGGTGTCCTGAAAAAGTTCCATGAGCTTAAGCAACAGAAATAACTGTTGAATAGCGGAGGGCCTTGAAATGAAAGAATTGATTCTTGTCATAGCAAAGGCGTTAGTGGATCATCCAGAGGACGTGCGCGTGAATGAGCGAGAGGATGATCGCGGTACGGTGTACGAGCTGTCGGTCCACGCCGATGATATCGGCAAAGTAATCGGCAAGCAGGGACGGATTGCGAAAGCAATTCGTGCCGTCGTTACGTCAGCGGCCATCAAATCCCAGAAGCGCGTTATCGTAGACATCATATCGTAAAAGCATACGATGCAGGGTTAGGATAATTATCCTAGCCCTTTTTCGTACAAATAGAGACGGGTGGTTACATACGATGAGCAAAAAATATTTTAATGTGGGCAAGCTGGTTAATACGCATGGTCTGCGCGGCGAAGTTAAAGTATTGCCCCAGACGGATTTCGCCGAATCCCGGTTTGCGAGCGGAAGCAAGCTTTCCCTGCAGCATCCTGACAACGGACAAAAGCTTGAAGTAGAAGTAACCGGGGCCAGGGAGCATAAAGGGATGTTTATCCTGAAGCTGAAGGGTTATAACGATATTAACGAAGTTGAAAAATATAAAGGCTGGACGCTGAAAATCGGCGAGGAAGAATTAGAACAGCTCGATGACGGCGAATACTACTATCATGAAATCCTGGGCTGCCGGGTATTAACGGAAGATGGCGAAGAGCTTGGTACCATCTCGGATATTCTCCGTCCGGGTGCCAATGATGTATGGGTTGTTGATATGCCGAAGAAAAAGCAGCTGCTCCTGCCGGTGATCGACGAAGTCCTGCTCAAAGTCGACGTGGCTAATAAAACGGTAACCGTACGGTTGCTGGAAGGGCTGATCTAATGATGCGCATTGATGTGCTGACGCTGTTCCCGGAAATGTTCGACGGCGTATTTGGCGCGAGCATCCTGGGCAAAGCTAAGGATAAAGGAATTGTATCGCTTGAAGCGATTAACTTCCGCGAATATTCCAATAATAAGCATAATACCGTTGACGATTATCCTTACGGCGGAGGCGGGGGTATGGTCCTTAAGCCTGAACCGGTATTTGCCGCGGTAGAGGATCTAATGGCAAAGAAGGAGAGCGGAGCGCGTCCCCGTGTTATTCTGATGTGCCCGCAGGGTGAATCGTTTACGCAAAAGAAGGCCGAGGAACTTGCGAAGGAAGAGCATCTCGTGCTGATCTGCGGTCATTACGAAGGCTACGACGAGCGTATTCGCGAGCACCTGGTAACCGATGAGCTGTCGATTGGCGATTACGTGTTAACAGGCGGAGAAATTCCGGCAATGACCGTCATTGACAGCGTTGTCCGGCTGCTGCCAGGCGTACTCGGAAACGAGACATCCGCTGTTACGGATTCGTACAGCACCGGTCTGCTGGAGTATCCGCATTACACGCGCCCGCCCGTATTTAGAGACTGGGCAGTGCCTGATGTGCTTGTATCCGGCAATCATGCCAAGATTGATACCTGGCGACGCGAGCAGTCGCTGCTGCGGACGCTTAAGCGCCGTCCCGATCTGCTGGAGAAGGCAGAGCTGACGGATAAGGAACGCAAATGGCTGACGCTTCAGGAACAAGATCAGTCCACGTAAAAAAGAACCGTCGCACAGCCTAAATGGCCTGAGCAGGCGGTTCTTTTTTGCATGATTATATGCAGCTTGTACCGGACGGTTCGCTGCAAGGCTCCGGATGATGTTCGAAATGGCCGGGAAAGCCGATTTCGGGACATCTTTTTTCTGGCTCTTTTTTTGCGATGAATTTTACCGGTTTACAAACGCATTTAACGGGTTTACAAACGCATTTGGCCGATTTACAACCATGTCCGCATTTTCTTTTCCTTTTGGAACTGCTCTTCTTTTTGCAGGAGCCGTATCCGGTTTTTTTTGCATATGAGCGGTACCCGTATCCCGAAGTATTTACTTCTTGTTTTTTTGTTGGCATTGTTCATAACCTCCAATCTGTATAAAGTGTTGCAAAAAATACCGACTCCTTGTAAGGAATCTGCAATTCTCGTATGCAATTAACGAATTCTTTTTCCTCTGAAACGCGTGGAAAAACCTTTTAGAATAACGCCGCCTGAAACATGGGATGAAGCGGACAATTTGACTACGTCTCCCTTTCGAAGCCTTTTGACTGCAGCAGCTGTTATAAATTCGCGGTCAGAATTAATCACTTTACTGCCGGCAAACACAACGAAATCATTGACAGTAAGAAGAAGGGATACCTCGTCCGGCTCTTTCGAGCCTCTTTTGTAAAGAATGCTGCCGAATAAAGAGTAGACACCGTCATGCTTGGGTATAAACGTGGAAGTGACGGGATCATATTCGTTTGCTGCGTCAAAGATAACTTTGCCGTACTTTACGGTAACGCCAAACTCCGGTCTGCCGATGGATTGATTTTTTGCGGATATGGCTTTGAAAGCTGATTTGAACGACCGTGGACGGCATGTCCCTTTTTTTACTTTGCGGATCGACATAAGACATGACCTCCCTTCATAAGAAATGATTGCTGAAATAGCAATACTCCAGAGTATGCGTATTGAGATTTGATAGAAACGGCAGGAGTCGCGAATCTAGCAAATAGGCTGCGCGCGAAAAAGAACTCACTAGTCGAATATTCTCAAACTAGCGAGTTCTTCGTTTGTTTACCGAATGAACGAATTAGCGGACACGGAACCCCTCGAAGCGCGTTCCCGCACCGGAAGCTATGGCGCCGCTTACGGTTGCTTGCAGAAATACTTGCACTTCGTCGCCTTTTTTGAGCTTGGCGGTACCCGAAGTCATGACAACTCCGCGGCCTGCGCTCAAGGTCTGAACGACGGGCAATTGCGATGTATCGTTTACGAAAATAACAAGCGTCACCGTTACGGGATCGGAGGTCTCCGTTGAGTAAAAGGCGCTTGCGAAAAACGCATAAACTCCGTTGTGCTTGGCGGTGAAGGTAGACGTAGCGGGTTTGTATTCCTTATTGAAGTCGTATTGCTCTTGCCCGTAAAGCACTTGTGGTACGGTAGCGGATGAAACGTTTTGGAATTGATCGGAGATTGCGCGGAACGCCGATTTGCGGACTACGCCCGTTTTGCTCTTTGCATTGCCTCTGGCTGCCTTTTTCTTATCCATCGCTTATCCTCGCTTCTATTCATTAATAGCTTACTATATGATAGAAGCCTTCCGGCAGAAACGGCATATAGCTGTAAGTCCATGAAATAGGCTGTATATCATGTTGCAGCGTGTATAACGCTTATCTTTTGGTTATACTGGAGAAATAATAGAATTTTTGCGGGCAATGCGGAATATTAGGTTGAAAAAAGTTCTGCGCTGTGATAAAATTTCAAATGTTGTTCGTATTAATCGGGCGGTCCGCTAATAGTGATGACGCTGCTCATAGGAGCAGAAAGAGCTATTAAGAACGTCTATGGTGGAAGGAGTGAAACTACAATGAATCTTTTACAAACGATTGCTCAGGAACAGCTTCGTCAAGACCTTCCTAGCTTCCGTCCTGGTGACACGCTGAAAGTACACGTTAAAGTTATCGAGGGCACGCGCGAGCGTATTCAGTTGTTCGAAGGCGTTGTAATCAAACGTCGTGGCGGCGGAATCAGCGAAACTTTCACAGTTCGCAAAATTTCGTACGGTGTTGGTGTGGAAAGAACTTTCCCGCTGCATTCGCCAAAACTCGAGAAAATTGAAGTTGCTCGTCGCGGTAAAGTGCGTCGCGCGAAACTGTACTATCTTCGCGAACTGCGCGGTAAAGCTGCGAGAATTAAAGAAATTCGTTAAGATCAAACGACAAGAGGGGCTTGCTCAAACAAGCTCCTTTTCGTTATTTTGACAGGACTTGCTATGTACGAATAGGGACACTATAGAATGGAAAGAAGGCGTACTGGTGAATTCACAACAACATAATGAAGATTCGAATCAGCAAACAGAAGCAATCGATGGATCTGGACTGAATACATCAGGACCCGCAGACGCAAAAAAGGGCGGACGAGCATACAAGGAAATTGTAGATTGGATTAAAGCGCTCGCGATCGCGGTCATTCTCGTGTTTGTTATCCGTACGTTCCTGTTCTCGCCATTTATCGTTGAAGGACCGTCTATGGAGCCTAACTTCTATACGGGCGAGCGGCTGATCGTCAACAAGCTGATTTTCAAAATCCGCGAGCCGCATCACGGAGAAGTCGTTGTATTCCATGTGCCTGATCAAGGACGCGATTTCATTAAACGGGTCATCGGCGTACCGGGCGACACGATCAAAGTCGTAGGCGACGACGTGTTCGTTAACGATCAGAAGGTTGATGAGCCTTATATTAAAGAAGCTATTGAAGCGGCACATGCCAATGGAGAGCTGTACAATACCGGTCCGGACTTCCCGAACGCGAATGTTTCGGAATCTGTTGTTCCCGACGGCAAGATTTTTGCAATGGGCGACCATCGCGGAAACAGCCAGGATAGCCGCGATATCGGCTTTGTGTCTGAAAAAGAGGTTATCGGCCGTGCAGACGCCATGTTCTGGCCGTTAAATAAAATCAGCATCATTAAGCACTACAAAGTGCACTGGTAATGTTGCAATGAGGTGAGGAAATGACCATTCAATGGTTTCCCGGTCATATGACCCGGGCAAAACGGCAAATTCAAGAGAAGCTTAAACTAATCGATATTGCCATTGAGCTATTGGATGCGCGTATTCCGCTTTCCAGCCGCAACCCTATGGTTGATGAGATACTAGGCGGCAAGCCGCGGCTGATTGTTTTGAACAAGTCGGATTTAGCCGATCCGAGGGTGACGGAGCAATGGATCGACTATTTCAAATACGAAGGTCATGAAACGGTAGCCGTCGATTCGTCGACAGGAACGCGCGTCGGAGATATTCCGGTGAAGGCGAAGGAAATATTGCAGGAGAAGATCGCCCGTCAGCTGGCAAAAGGGATGAATCCCCGCGCCGTTCGGGGGCTGATCGTCGGGATCCCTAATGTCGGGAAGTCGACATTGATTAACCGCCTGGCAGGACGCAATATCGCGATTACCGGCGATAAGCCGGGCGTTACGAAAGGCCAGCAATGGATTAAAACAACATTCGACATGGATCTTCTGGATACGCCGGGCATCCTGTGGCCTAAGTTCGAGGATGAGCTGGTTGGCTACCGTCTGGCAATGACGGGTGCGATCAGAGAGCAGATCCTGAACGTGGAGGATATCGCGTTTTTCGCGGTTCGCGAGCTTGCCGAACGCTATTGGCCGGCGCTGCAGGAGCGTTTTAAGCTGGATAAGGCTCCAACCGATCCTTCCGAGTCGGATGAAATAGTAAGGATTATGGAAGACATCGGCCGCCGCAGAGGCTGCCTCGTAAGCGGAGGACAAGTGGATCTGGAGAAAGTATCCGGCATTATTTTGCGGGAGCTTCGTTCAGGCAACCTTGGCCGCATAACGCTGGAAGCACCGTTTCCTGCGGCTGCGGGCAGACCGGGGGAATAACAGACGTGCTGGAATACGAAGAACGGCTATGGGCCGAGGGATATTCCGCCATTGCCGGCGTGGATGAGGTAGGCAGAGGCTGCCTGTTTGGCGACGTTGTTGCCGCAGCGGTTATTTTACCGCCTCATCTTGTGCTTGAAGGGGTTAACGACTCCAAGAAGCTGTCGGAGAAAAAGCGGAACGAGCTCTACGACATCATCGTTGACAAAAGCATTGCGTGGGCTGCGGCCCTCGTGGATGCGGAGACGATTGACCGGATCAACATCAAGCAGGCTGCAAGGCTTGCGATGAAGATTGCGCTGGAGTCGCTGCAAACGGAACCGGATTACTTACTGGTTGATGCGGAAAAGGTGGATCTTCCGAAGCCTCAGCTTGCGATCATAAAAGGGGATGCCACCAGTCAGTCGATTGCTGCCGCCTCGATCATCGCGAAGGTGACAAGAGACCGGTTGTGCGAGAAAGAATGGGAGCAGCTATATCCGGAATACGGAATTGCGATACATAAAGGCTATGCGACCAAGCTGCACCGGGAACGGCTGCTCGAATACGGAGCAAGTCCGCTTCACCGCAAGTCTTTCCTGGGTAAAATTTTCGTGGAACAACAACAGCTATTTTAAATAATTTCCTTAATATTGTGTTAGAAAGACAGCGTACTGCTTGTAACGGAGCGATACGTTGTCTTTTTTTTCGGGAAAGGGGAAGGGCGGAGCGCTTGACGGATAAAGGGAAAGTTAATCAACGCGCGTACGAGGTTGTCGACAGGCTTGGCATTATGCGCGACTTGGCGGCATACACGCCTTTATTGTGCGGTACGATACCAATCGCCATTGATGTGGAAGGCTCGGATCTGGACATTGCAATGGAGGTATATAATGTTGAAAGCTTTAGGGAACGCGTAGCTTTGCTATACGGGCAGCATGAGGATTTCCGCTGGAAAGAAAAGCGAATAAGGGATTTGCCGGTTTATAAAGCGAATTTTCGATACGAGGGCT
Source organism: Paenibacillus glycanilyticus (assembly GCF_051200795.1). Taxonomy (NCBI): domain Bacteria; kingdom Bacillati; phylum Bacillota; class Bacilli; order Caryophanales; family Paenibacillaceae; genus Paenibacillus; species Paenibacillus glycanilyticus. Next base: position 3,733,348 of record NZ_CP195155.1, on the reverse strand, counting down.
TCGAGTTTGAGCTGTTTGGACAACCGGTTCCGGTGACCAAGCAACACGCGTATCTTCATATGGTTGTAGAAGCGGAGCTATTGAAGAGAAATCCGGATTTGAGGGCTCGGGTAATCCGGTTGAAGTCCCAAGGGATCAAGACGGAGCCTGCATTTGCCCAATTGCTTGGCCTTGAAGGAGACCCTTATGAGGCTTTATTAGAGCTCGGCAGAGTGCTTAGAATAATTTAGAGGCAGGACCATTCAGAAAGTCATTGTATTGTTCTTCAGAAGAAGCGGTCATCTACCGATAAATAGGGTAACAAATTGCGCGTTGTGTCGTTTCAAGCTTATGCGACAGCGGAAGAAGGTGACCAAATGAATATTGGACAGTTGGTAAGAGGGTTATTGGGCGAGTCGTCCGGCAGCGGGGATACCCGAAAGCTGGAGTTAAAGCCGGGGCAGGTTGTCCGAGGAGTCGTTCTGCAGCTGTTAGAAAATAACGAAGCAACGGTCCAAATTAACGGCGTACAGGTTCGGGCGTTTCTCGAGCTGCCGCTTGAGCCGGGGAAGTTCGCGATGCTGCAGGTGCAGCCGCAATCGGCTGGCGGATTGCTAGTGCTGAAGCAGGTGGAGAATCAGGCGGGCCTTGAAGATGCCCTGAAGGATTGGCTGAAGCAAAGCGGCCTGCCTGACCAGGAGTGGGCGGGCAACATTTTGAAGGAGCTTAGAAAAGACGGCGTGACGATGAGCCGTGACACCTTTGCGGCGCTTAAAGCGGCAACCGAGACCATGCCGCAAGGTGCGGATCCCGAGCAGTGGATGCAAGCGGCGGCGGCGGGTTTGAAGCGCGGGCTGCCGATGTCCGGCGGCACGATTGGAGCTCTGCAGCAGGTCATGTTCGGGCGTCCCGCGCACGAACTGCTGGATTCGCTGCAGCAGCAGCTTGCTGCCATCGCCGGCGAAGCATCCGGCGATGGTGACGCGGGCGCAGCCGCGCCGCGCGCAGGCGGCAGCACGCCGCAGGCGCTGCCGCAGCTGGCCGCGCGGCTGGCGGCGCTGCTCGCCGAAGGCGCAGCGCTGCAGAGCGCCGCGGCCACGGCGGAGCCGCTCGCGGCAGCTGCGCAGCGCGCCGAAGGCACGGGCGCGGGCGGCCACGCCGCGCCTGCTGCGGCAGCGCAAGCGTCCGCGGCGGAGTCCGCGGGGCATGGCGCGGCCACGGGCGGCAGCACAGCCTCATCCGGCAACTGGCTGGGCCAGATGATGAAATGGATGGGCGTCGACTATGAGAATCAATTGTCGAAGCAATTGCCGGTCCCGCCCGCTCAATGGGCTGTTCAGCCTCAGGAGCAGGATGCTTCAATGGTGGTCAGCGGCAATGGCAACGACAGCGGGGTTACAGACGAGCCAATCGCTGCACGCAGTCCACAGGGCTCTGCGGATGCGCTAACACGCCAACAGCAGGCAGAAGGTCGCCAGGAGACGCGTCAAAGCTCGAATGCGCAGCAAGCGGCAGGGCAACAGCCGGACCAGCCTGACGCAGCCGCGCCTCTCGACAAAGAGCAGAGAACGGTCCATCCCGAGCGATCCCGGGAGTTGCTAGCGACACCGCAACAGCTGTCGCCGGACAAGGTGAGCGCGGATGATGCGAAGCCTGCAGCGCAGGAATCGCTAAAGAGTACGCTGCTTGCCATTGCCGCATCCAGCGACGCACCGCCTGCTTTGCGCGAGACCGCGCAACAGCTCGTCCAGCAGATAACGGGACAGCAGCTGCTGTTATCCCCGGAACGAAACGGAGCCGTTTTCTCCCATCTGACGATGTTTGTGCCGCTTACCGGTCCGGATGGGAATCAGACCGCTTCCGTTCATATTCAGACGAGAAGAGGGCGGCAAGGCCAGCTGGACGCTGAGAATTGCCGTTTGTTGTTCGATTTGTCGATGAAGACGTTAGGACCTACCTTGGTTGACGTGAATGTCATGGACAAAATCGTCAGCTTGACGTTATGGAACGATCATCCTGCAATAGCTGCGCTTGTAGATTCCTCCCGCAATGAAATATCGGCAAGTCTTAATCAGGCGGGCTATCAGCTCCTATCCCTTCGCGCTACTCCAACAAGAGCGGATAGCGATGAGGGAGAAGGGGTTAAACGGATCATGCCGGATCCGGCTCAATTCGTGAACACGCGTTATAAAGGAGTCGACATACGGGCATGAGTTCGGAACAGAAGAACGGTAAAGAGAAGAGGACGGTTAAAAAGGCCGTAGCGTTGAAATATGAGCCCGGCGTGCACAAAGCGCCGGTCGTAACCGCCAAAGGGAGAGGTTATTTGGCGGAGCAAATATTGGAGCAGGCGGCAGAGCATCAAGTGCCGGTGCAGCAGGACTCTTCGCTTGTGGAAGTATTGTCCAAGCTGGATGTCGATCAATCGATACCGCCCGAGCTTTATACGCTGGTCGCCGAGATCCTGAGCTTTGTTTATCGTTCCGATCAGAGAGCGAGGGATTTGGATGAGTGAGGACCGCAGAAGGCAAACCGGGCTGGCCGGCGAAACGGCCGCTTGCCAATATCTCGAGAACGGCGGATATACCGTCATTGAGAGGAATTGGCGCTGCCGATCCGGAGAAATCGATATTATCGCAACCATCGATGATACGCTTGTTTTTGTCGAAGTAAGAACAAGAAGAGCGGGAGGTCGATTCGGGACGGCGGCCGAATCCGTAGACCGGCGCAAGCAGCAGCAGGTGGCGCTTGTCGCCCAGGTGTATTTGCGAATGAGACATTTAACCTATCCTCCCATGCGGTTTGACGTCATTGCTGTCACCATGAACCGCGATGACTCCATCGGCGAAATTAAACATGTAAAAGCGGCTTTCTAACCGGTAGAAAGCCGCTTTTTGCTTTTATATATCAAGTCTCCGGTATTGAATCGCTTCCGCCACATGCACATCCTCCACGCAGTCACTGCCTTCCACATCCGCGATGGTTCTCGCCAGCCGTAAAATACGGTCATACGCTCGCATGCTTATATTCAGCACCGTAAGCGCATGATCAAGCAACTCAAATGCTTCCTTCTTCATTAAAATAGAGCGCCTCAGCGATGTTCCGGACAGCCGTGCTCCAGGTTTGAGCCCGAGCTCTTCATCCCGTCTTTCTTTTCTTGTCCGTGCCTCAAGCACAAGCTGCCTCATCCGGGAAGAACTCATTTCGGCAGGGATTTCCGCATCGCCTTCCCTTTCAATCGGCCTGGGAACCTCGAGCTGGATATCGATCCGGTCAAGAAGGGGGCCGGACATCTTGCTTTTGTATTTGGCAATCGCGGAATCGCTGCAACTGCATCGTTTCTCGGCCGTTTCATGGCCAGCATACCCGCATGGGCAAGGATTAAAGGAGACAGCCAGCATAAGCCTGGCCGGAAAATGAAATACGGCTCTTGACCTTGCTATGGTGACGATCCCGTCCTCCAACGGTTGACGCAATACTTCAAGTACGGTTCGGGAGAACTCCGGAAGCTCGTCCAGATAAAGCACGCCATGATGGGCGAGGGTGACCTCGCCGGGCTTCGGCACCGAACCGCCGCCTATGAGCCCTCCGGCCGATATCGTGTGATGCGGCGAGCGGAAGGGAGCGATCCTGATCAGACCTTTAGCATCGGTAGACAGCTTGCCTGCGGCGCTGTAAATCTTGGTCACTTCCAGCGCTTCTTCTTCGGTAAGAGGAGGCAGGATGCCGGGGAGTCGGCGGATCATCATGGTTTTGCCGGTTCCGGGCGGGCCCGCGAACAAGATGTTGTGTTTCCCCGCTGCGGCAATTAACAATGCGCGCTTGGCCTGCTGCTGCCCGTATACATCGCTGTAATCCCCTATATCAACCGCATGCTCATCAGCCGCGGCGGCAGAAGCAAGCTGCCTGCTGGCAGCGGCGTCAAACCGGATGTCGGACCAAGCTTCAGAGCCCTTATGCTGGGTTAGAAGCTCTTTGAGATGGGTTACCGCGTACAGCTCCATCTCCGTTATCCAAGCGGCTTCCTTGGCATTTGCCAGAGGCAGCAGCACCTTGCGGATGCCGGACCGCTTGGCTTGCTCGATCATGGCCAAAACGCCGGGCACGGGACGGATATCGCCGTTCAAGGACAATTCTCCAATCAGCATCGATTGCTCGAAAGGCTTCGCTTCAAGTTGACCGCTCGCGGTCAGAATACCCGCCGCAATCGCAAGATCGAAGGCGGTGCCTTCCTTGCGCAAATCCGCCGGAGCCAGATTGACGGTAATGCGTTCCAGCGGGAAAGCGAATCCGCTGTTCTTAATCGCTGCGCGGACCCTTTCTACAGATTCCCTGACGGCGGGGTCGGGCAGTCCAACGACACTGACTTGCGGCAAACCGTTGGCTATATCGACTTCCACGGAAATTTCTTTACCTTCAACTCCAAGAACGCTGCTGCTATGCATTAAACTGAACACAAAAAAAGCACCTCCAAAAATAGGATGAAGGTGCTTCCTTACGTCCGAATCTCATTATATAAAGTTATCGTTAAAGCCATCATAGTGTAAAAAAGACAAGTCTGTCAATATTGGAAAAACAAGTATGAATTCTTCAAGAAATTAGGGCATACTACAGGAGTCCGTCGGTGATTTAATCTCATTTTGAGATCAAATCCATATCAAAAAACCGAAACCCGAAGGGTCGAAATATGGCATAAATAATGCTACAATGATTAAGGTTTGTGTACATATGACTGAAGTTGAGTCTGTGAAATGGAGGATTTCTAACAATGAATATCCATGAGTATCAAGGCAAAGAGGTCCTGAAACAGTACGGCGTTGCTGTTCCAGAAGGAAAGGTAGCTTTCTCCGTTGACGAAGCGGTAGAAGCTGCGCAAGCACTGGGCACCCCAGTGGTAGTAGTAAAAGCGCAAATTCACGCTGGCGGCCGCGGTAAAGCGGGCGGCGTTAAAGTAGCGAAAAACATCGATGAAGTTCGTGCGTATGCCAGCGAAATTCTTGGCAAAGTGCTCGTTACTCATCAAACAGGCCCGGAAGGTAAAGAAGTTAAACGTCTTCTTATCGAGCAAGGCTGCGACATCAAGAAAGAATACTATGTAGGCGTTGTTATCGACCGTGGCACTGGCCGCGTAACCATGATGGCTTCCGAAGAAGGCGGCACGGAGATTGAAGAAGTAGCAGCTCATTCGCCTGAGAAAATCATCAAAGAAGTCATTGACCCGGCAATCGGTCTGCAAGTATTCCAAGCGCGCAAGCTTGCTTACGCAATCAACATTCCTGGCGAGCTTGTTAACAAAGCGGTTAAATTCATGATCGCTCTGTACAATGCATTCGTTGATAAAGATTGCTCCATCGCTGAGATCAACCCGCTTGTTGTTACCGGCGACGGCAACGTTATGGCGCTTGACGCGAAGCTGAATTTCGACTCCAACGCTCTGTACCGTCACAAAGATATCGTGGCGCTGCGCGACCTGGAAGAAGAAGATGCGAAAGAAATCGAAGCATCGAAATATGACCTGAGCTACATCGCGCTTGATGGCAACATCGGCTGTATGGTTAACGGCGCTGGTCTTGCGATGGCTACAATGGACATCATCAAATACTACGGCGGCGACCCTGCCAACTTCCTTGACGTAGGGGGCGGCGCTACAAAAGAGAAAGTAACTGAAGCGTTCAAAATCATTCTGTCCGACGAGAACGTAAAAGGTATCTTCGTTAATATCTTCGGCGGCATTATGCGTTGCGATGTTATCGCTGATGGCGTTATCGCAGCTGCGAAAGAGCTTGGCCTGGACCGTCCGCTCGTTGTAAGACTGGAAGGTACTAACGTTGAGCTTGGCAAAAAAATGTTGAACGAATCGGGATTAAACATTGTTGCGGCTGACTCCATGGCAGACGGCGCACAAAAAATCGTTAATCTCGTCAAATAGTACGAATTTATTAACGGGGATGTGAAATTCGATGAGTATTTTGGTTAACAAAGATACAAAAGTAATCACTCAAGGGATTACAGGCGCAACTGGCTTGTTCCATGCGAAAGGCGCATTGGACTACGGTACGCAAATGGTAGGCGGCGTAACTCCTGGTAAAGGCGGCACTAACGTCGATATCACACTGGAAAACGGCAACGTTGTATCTCTTCCAGTATTCAATACAGTTGAACAAGCGGTAGCAGCTACTGGCGCAACAGCTTCGGTTATCTATGTGCCGCCTGCATTCGCAGCAGACTCGATCATGGAAGCGGTAGATGCTGGCCTTGATCTGGTTATCTGTATTACGGAAGGAATTCCAGTACTTGATATGGTTAAAGTAAAACGCTACATGGAAGGCAGCAAAACGACTCTGATCGGTCCTAACTGCCCAGGCGTTATTACTCCTGACGAGTGCAAAATCGGCATTATGCCGGGTTACATCCACACAAAAGGCCATGTAGGCGTTGTTTCCCGCTCGGGAACTCTGACTTACGAAGCGGTTCACCAGCTTTCCACTCGCGGTATCGGTCAATCGTCCGCAGTAGGTATCGGCGGCGACCCGGTTAAAGGCTCCGAGTTTATTGATATCTTGAGCCGTTTCAATGAAGATCCGGACACTTACGCGGTAATCATGATCGGCGAGATCGGCGGTACAGCAGAGGAAGAAGCTGCTGAGTGGATCAAAGCGAACATGAAGAAACCGGTTGTCGGCTTCATAGGCGGCGCTACAGCTCCTCCGGGCAAACGTATGGGTCATGCGGGCGCTATTATTTCCGGCGGCAAAGGTACGGCTGCTGAGAAAATCGCTACTTTGGAAGCGTGCGGAATCAAAGTTGCTCCAACGCCTTCCGACATGGGCTCGACGCTCGTATCGGTCCTTGAAGAAAAAGGCCTGCTTGAGAAATGCACAACTGGCGTTGCTCAAGCCTAATCGTTTAATAGCATATTAATGAAGCAGTAAAGGTAAGCAACCTTTCAATGCCCGTTTTGGGCTTGAAAGGTTGCTTTTTTTTTCATAAAATTTCGGGTTGACTTGCATTCTTTTGCCATGTAACGCACAATAGGAAAGAATGCAGGCTGACCTCCCCAGAGGAGAGGGCGGCAAGAATGACGCTAAACGTTGATAAATGTAAGCAGATGGTTATCATGCTCCACGAATGTTCGGGCATAGGATGGCATACCGTTCAGAAAGCGGTTGCCCATAAAGCTTGGGAGCGCCTGGATGGCAATAGCGCTTTCGATTGGACGGCAATCGGTTTTGGACGGGCGCAAGCAGAGGCTGCGGCCAGACGATGGCAAGATCCTTTTGATTGGCCAGAGTCGCCTTATCTCCGGGCTCAGGCGCTTGGTGCAGCAGTGATCACTCCGTATGACGAGGCATATCCGGAAGAGCTTCGACGGATACCGCAGCCGCCATGGGTGCTGTATGCTCTTGGGAACGTTGAGCTCTTGAAGAGACCTTCGATTGCAATGGTAGGAACCAGAAATCCCAGCGCCTATGGCAGGCATACCGCGTTAGCGCTGTCTGAGGAGCTTTCTAGGCGTGGTTTGACCGTCGTGAGCGGTCTTGCCAGGGGGATTGACAGCAAAGCGCATGAAGCGGCTTTGCGGGGCCATGGAAGCACGATTGCCGTACTGGCTAGTCCGGTTGATCTTTGTTATCCGCCCGAGAACCGATCGCTCTACCAGGAAATTATACGGGAAGGGCTAATTCTGTCGGAATCTCCGGTTGGCTCGCCGCTTCATCCGGGAATGTTTCCGCTACGCAACCGGATCATAGCGGGTTTATCGCTGGGGACGATCGTTGTGGAAGCAGCGAAGGGAAGCGGATCGCTTATTACGGCAGACCAGGCGCTCGAAATGGGGCGTGATGTATTTGCTGTACCCGGACCGATCTCATCGCCCAAGAGCGAAGGGCCTAACAGTCTGATCCGCGAAGGAGCGAAGCTGGTCAGCAGCGCCGACCATATTCTCGAGGAATACAGCTGGCTTGAAGAGAAGCTTTCGGCACTGACAAAGCCTAAACAAGCGGCCGTCGCCGCGGCAAGCATGAATGCCGAGGAGCAGAAAATAATCGATTTACTGCGCGATCGTCCGCTTACAATTAACGAATTGCACCAGCTTACGATGATCCCTTTTGGACATTTAAGCGCACTTCTGATAAATTTATGTATAAAACGGAAAATCGAACAACAGCCAGGGGCAGTTTATATAGCGTTGTAACATGTAGGGAGAGAGGGGGCGCCTAATGTGGCAGATTCATTAGTAATCGTAGAATCACCGGCCAAAGCAAAAACGATCGGCAAATATTTGGGCAGCAAATATATCGTTAAAGCATCGATGGGCCATATTCGCGATTTGCCAAAAAGTCAGACTGGCGTCGAAGTGGAAAACGGCTTCCAGCCGAAATATATTACGATCCGAGGCAAGGGCAGCGTATTAAAAGAGTTGAAGGACGCCAGCAAAAAGGTTAAACACGTCTTTCTCGCAGCCGACCCCGATCGCGAAGGAGAAGCGATCGCATGGCATCTGGCTCATTATCTGGAGCTGAACGAGTCGGATACCTGCCGTGTCGTATTTAATGAAATAACGAAGCAAGCCGTTAAGGATGCTTTCAAAACGCCTCGCAAGATCAATATGGATCTTGTGAATGCCCAGCAGGCCAGACGTATTCTTGACCGCCTTGTCGGTTACAAGATTAGTCCGCTGTTGTGGAAGAAGGTTAAGAAGGGCTTGTCCGCGGGACGCGTACAATCCGTATGCGTGAAGCTGATTATCGACCGGGAGAACGAGATTGACGCATTTGTTCCGGAGGAGTACTGGTCCATCACGGCAAAGCTTACCCAGCAAGGCGTTCCGTTTGAAGCAAAATACCATTCCATTAAGGGCGAGAAGCGGGAACTCCACAACGAAGAGGAGATGCAGGCGATTCTTGCAGCCTTGTCTGGCAATCAGTTCAAGGTAGCCGAAGTAAAAGAGAAAGAACGTCTTCGCAACCCGGCTCCGCCGTTCATTACGAGCTCCTTGCAGCAGGAGGCAGCACGAAAGCTTGGATTCCGTGCTTCCAAGACGATGTCCGTGGCCCAACAGCTGTATGAAGGCGTTGAGCTAGGCAAGGAAGGGACTGTCGGTCTCATTACCTATATGAGAACGGACTCGACAAGGATCTCACCGGTTGCCCAGGAAGAAGCGAAGGAGTATATTGAAGGAAAATACGGTCCGTCGTTCTATCCGGAGCAGCCGCGCGTCTACACGAAGAAAAACAGCAATGCGCAGGACGCCCATGAAGCGATCCGGCCGACATCGACGCTCCGCGACCCGGAATCGATGAAGCCGTTCCTTTCGCGGGATCAGCTTCGCTTGTATAAGCTGGTATGGGAACGTTTCGTATCCAGCCAGATGGCTTCCGCCGTGCTTGATACGATGACGGTAGACCTTGCTTCCGGCGACGTCACTTTCCGTGCGAGCGGTTCGAAGATCAAGTTTGCCGGCTTCATGAAGGTTTACGTGGAGGGCAATGACGACGGCACGGAGGAAGAACATAAATTCCTGCCGCCTTTTGCAATCGGTGATGTCGTGAACTCGGATTCCATCGAACCGAAGCAGCATTTCACCCAACCGCCGCCGCGTTATTCCGAAGCAAGATTGGTTAAGACGCTGGAGGAGCTTGGCATAGGACGTCCAAGTACGTACGCGCCGACGCTGGAAACGATCCAGAAACGCGGATACGTAGCGATCGAAGAAAAGAAATTCATTCCAACCGAGCTGGGCGACCTGGTCAATCAGATGATGGAGGAATTTTTCCCGGAAATTCTGGATTCCGAGTTTACGGCGAAGATGGAGACGGATCTTGACCATGTAGAGGATGGGGTGGAGGACTGGGTTAAAGTCCTTTCTAACTTCTACGAATCTTTCGAGAAGCGGCTTGAAGTCGCCGAGGAAGAAATGAAGGAAGTCGAGATTCAAGATGAGGTTTCGGATGAAATCTGCGAGAAATGCGGCCGCCATATGGTGTTCAAGATGGGGCGCTTCGGCAAGTTCCTTGCCTGCTCCGGCTTCCCGGACTGCCGTAACACGAAGCCAATCGTCAAGGATATCGGCGTAACTTGCCCGAAATGCGGCGAGGGCAAAATCATCGAGCGACGCAGCAAAAAAGGACGGATTTTCTATGGCTGCGATACTTATCCGACCTGCGACTACGTGTCCTGGGATAAGCCGACAAACAAGCCTTGTCCGAATTGCGATTCGATGCTTGTCGAGAAACGCAACCGCAGCGGCGCGAAGCTGCAATGTCCGAATTGCGATTATTCGGAAGAAATCACCGAAGACGAGCAAGAACAAGCCTAAACTAAAGAAACAGATGCGGCCACACGACAGTCCTCCCTTACGCAGGGAGGACAGCTGTGTTTTCACTGCCGTGTTAGCATATATTGGAGGTCTTTACATTGTCAGTTCAACAACCAGTCATCGTAATCGGAGCAGGTCTAGCAGGAAGCGAGGCAGCTTGGCAGATCGCATCCCAAGGCGTACCCGTCATTTTGTACGAGATGCGTCCAGAGACCAAAACGCCTGCCCATCATACTAAAAACTTTGCGGAGCTCGTGTGCAGCAACAGCTTGCGCGCCAATGGCCTTGCTAACGCCGTAGGCGTGCTGAAAGAAGAAATGCGCCGCCTGAACTCTCTTATTCTCGGCAGCGCGGATCGTCACGCCGTACCTGCAGGCGGAGCGCTTGCCGTTGACCGCGACGGTTTTTCCGGGGAAGTAACGCGTCTTCTTCATGAACATCCGCTTGTAGAGGTGCGCACGGAAGAAGTAACGGACATTCCGGAAGACAGCATTGTTGTCATCGCAACGGGCCCCCTTACTGCGCCTGCTCTGTCTGAGAAGATCCGTACCTTGCTTGGCGAAGAATATTTCTACTTCTATGATGCGGCAGCTCCGATCATCGAGAAAGACTCCATTGATATGAGCAAGGTCTATCTGGCATCCCGTTACGACAAAGGCGAAGCGGCATATCTGAATTGCCCGATGACTGAAGAAGAATTCGAGATTTTCCACGAGGCGCTGACGACAGCGGAGACCGCTGCGTTAAAAGATTTCGAGAAGGAAGTTTATTTCGAAGGCTGCATGCCGATCGAAGTAATGGCGAGCCGCGGCAAGCAAACCGTGCTCTTCGGACCGATGAAGCCGGTTGGTCTTGTTAACCCGCATACCGGTAAACTTCCGCATGCCGTGATCCAGCTTCGCCAGGATAATGCGGCCGGAACCCTCTATAACATGGTAGGCTTCCAAACGCATTTGAAATGGGGCGAGCAGAAAAGGGTATTCTCCTTGATCCCGGGCCTTGAGAATGCGGAATTCGTGCGATTTGGGGTTATGCACCGCAATACCTTTATTAACTCGCCGCGGGTCATGGAGCCGACTTACCAGCTCAAAAACCGCAGCACCCTATTCTTTGCCGGTCAGATGACGGGCGTAGAAGGTTATGTGGAGTCCGCTGCTTCCGGCCTGATTGCCGGCTTTAACGCAGCGAGACTGGCACGCGGTCTTGAACCTCTCGTACTGCCGGAGGATACAACGCTGGGCAGCATGGCGCATTACATTACAACGGCGGACTTCAAGCATTTCCAACCGATGAACGCGAATTTTGGCTTGTTCCCGCCGCTTGAGAACCGGATCCGCAACAAGAAGGAAAAGAACGAAGCGATTGCGAACCGTGCGCTGGATAGCTTGGAGCGCTTCAAGAAGGAACATTTCGATCATCTGAACGTATAAACAGTCGATTGCTGCTCCGCTTGAGGGGCAGCACAACCGTATACACTTGAAGTTAATAATCTGCGGGCTATAGGAGGGCGAAGAGATGGAGATGGAATTTCACGCCACCACGATTTGCGCGGTGCGTCACGAAGGTAAAGGAGCAATTGCCGGAGATGGACAGGTAACCTTTGGAAACAGCGTCGTGATGAAAAATAAAGCGAAAAAAGTTCGTCGTTTGTACCGCGGGCAAGTCATTGCGGGCTTTGCCGGTTCGGTTGCCGATGCGATTACGTTATTCGAGAAGTTTGAGGCAAAGCTGGAGGAGCATCACGGAAACCTTCAGCGTGCTGCCGTTGAGCTGGCAAAGGACTGGCGTACCGACCGCATTCTCCGCAAGCTCGAGGCGCTTATGCTGGTTATGGATCAGACCGGATTGCTTCTGATTTCCGGTAACGGGGAAATTATCGAGCCGGATGACGGCATCTTGGCTATCGGCTCGGGCGGCAACTATGCTCTTTCCGCCGCAAGAGCGCTGCAGAAGCATGCTCCCCATATGGAAGCAAAAGATATCGCAAAAGCAGCGCTGGAAACGGCTGCCGACATATGCGTTTATACGAATCATAATATTATTGTAGAAGAAATTGGTTGAAGCGGAGGAGATATCATATGGTAAATCAAGCTTTTACCCCTCGTCAAATCGTAGCAGAGCTCGATAAATATATTGTGGGACAAAAGCCCGCAAAACGATCTGTCGCCATTGCACTCCGTAACCGCTATCGCAGAAGCATGCTCGACGAGACGCTTCGCGATGAGATTGTTCCAAAAAACATTCTGATGATTGGTCCTACCGGCGTAGGCAAAACGGAAATTGCGCGCCGTCTGGCAAAATTGGTCAAGGCTCCTTTTATTAAAGTTGAAGCGACCAAATTCACCGAGGTAGGTTATGTCGGCCGTGATGTAGAATCGATGGTGCGGGACCTGGTAGAGACGGCAATCCGGATGGTAAAGGCAGAAAAGACGGAGGCTGTTCAGGATAAAGCGGAGAAGCTCGCTAATGAGCGGCTCGTTACGCTGCTTGTCCCATCTAAAGTAAAAGAGAAGCAATCCAAAAACCCGTTCGAAATGCTGTTTGGCAATCAGCAAAACAATAAGGAAACGGTCGAAGAGCCTGAACACGATAACGTTATTATCACCAAACGCTCGCAGGCGCGTGATGACTTGGCCGCTGGCAAACTCGAGAACGAAATCGTAGAGGTTGAGATTGAGGATAATACCCCGACGATGCTTGATATGCTTGGCGGTCAAGGACCGGATGGCCTAGGCGGAATGAACATGCAGGAAATGCTGGGACAATTCATGCCGAAGAAGACCAAGAAGCGCAAACTGCCTGTTAAAGAAGCCCGCAAAGTACTCATTCAGGAAGAAGCCAACAAGCTTATCAATATGGATGACGTCATTGCCGAGTCCGTCTCCCGCGCGGAGCAGTCCGGTATCATTTTCATCGACGAGATTGATAAAATCGCAAGTCCGTCGAGAGGCAATGGTCCCGATGTGTCCCGCGAAGGCGTTCAGCGCGATATTCTTCCAATCGTAGAAGGGTCCACGGTCGTGACGAAATACGGACCGGTAAAAACGGACTATGTTTTGTTTATCGCAGCGGGTGCTTTCCATGTAGCGAAGCCGTCCGATCTGATTCCCGAGCTTCAGGGACGTTTCCCGATCCGGGTGGAATTAACGTCGCTTAGCCTGGAGGATTTCGTCAGCATTCTGACCGAACCGAAAAACGCTTTAACGAAACAATACGCAGCCCTTCTGCAAACGGAAGGTATTACGATTGAATTTTCTGACGATGCCATTAAAGAGATCGCTTCGATCGCAGCCGATTTAAATCGCAATACCGAAAATATAGGTGCCCGCAGACTTCATACCATATTGGAGAAGCTGCTTGAGGATCTCTCCTTCGAAGCACCGGATATTACCCTTGACCATATGGTCATAACTCCCGAATACGTGCGTGAAAAAGTGGGAGGCATTGCGAAAAATCGCGATTTGAGTCAATATATATTGTAGTGAAATGTAGTTGGGATGAGCTTTGGGAGGCTTTGGAATGACTTTACTTACAAAAACAAGAACGTTGAACCGGCTGCTGCAGCGAGCAGCCGGCAAAGCGCTCAATTTCAGAGAGATGGCTGAGGTATTGTGCAGTACCATACAGACCAACGTGTTTGTGGTCAGCCGTAAAGGAAAGGTTCTAGGCTGCGCAGCCGTGAATCCTTATGATCATGACACGCTTCGTTCGATGTCTGTAGAAGAGCTGCGCTTTCCGCAAGTGAGTAACAGCCTATTTCTGGACATGCAGGAACCCGTAACAAACGTTGCTCCGGATACGGGGGTCTATGAGACTTTCCCGGCGCTTGGGGAACAAGAAATCATGACTGTAGTACCAATTACAGGAGGAGGAGACCGTCTCGGTACGCTTGTTCTGACACGCACGAACGGCTCCTTCGATGATGACGATCTTGTGCTGGCCGAATACGGTTCGACAATTGTCGGCATGGAAATTTTGCGTGAACGCGCAGAAGAGGTTGAACAGGAAGCGCGCAGCCGTGCGGTTGTTTCGGTTGCGATTGGCTCGCTATCCTTCAGCGAGCTCGAGGCAGTAGAGCATATTTTCGAGCAGCTGGAAGGGAAAGAAGGCCTGCTTGTTGCTTCCAAAATTGCGGATCGGGTAGGTATTACAAGGTCCGTTATCGTTAATGCCCTGCGCAAGCTGGAAAGCGCCGGCGTTATTGAAACTAGGTCGCTGGGGATGAAAGGGACCTACATCAAAATTTTAAATACCCAGCTGCTTCAGGAATTGGAAAAAATTAAGCAATAATTTCCTGGGACTACCATCCTATCGGAAATTCATCGAAAAGCCCTATCTTGAAATTAAAGATAGGGCTTTTTTCTTATTGTAATATTTTGGACAATTGTTGAATATTATCATGTCGGCAAAACTCGACAGTTTCGTCTCATTTTTTTCATAATTTAATGTCGAACAAAGAAGGAATGGTTCGCAATCTGTTGAATACTTTACTAAGATCTTCTAATTGAAAGTGGTGACACAGGAACGTGAATCTATTGAATGGCACATCATTTGGGCGATTGGAAGGCGCGCTCAAGGCTGCAGAATTGCGACAAGGGGTCGTAGCCAATAACATCGCAAATGTCGACACGCCAAACTTCAAACGTTCGGAAGTTTTGTTTGAAGAGCTTCTCAGTCAAGAGATGGGAGGACAAACCGTCCTTCAGGGCAAGCGGACGAACGAGCGTCATATTCCGATAGGCAGGACCAGCGGAATAGTACCAACCGCACAGACACAGACCGATAACTTGTCCGAAATGAATAACAATGAGAACAACGTCGACATCGACCGCGAGATGTCTTTGCTCGCTAAAAATCAACTCAGCTACAATTTTTATATTCAGCAAATCAATCATGACGTGAAGATGATGAAGACAGCCATTGAAGGGAGATAACAGGAAGTGAGAATTTCTAGCAGCTTCGACGCCAGTGCTTCCGCACTAACCGCACAGCGTTTGCGAATGGACGTTATTTCCTCAAACATCGCGAATGCTGAAACAACCCGCGCCGGTTACGTGAATGGCCAATTCGTTCCGTATAAACGGAAAATGGTCGTACTTGAACCAATGACGCAAAACTCCTCTTTCTCCGATCTGCTGAACAAGCAGCTTGAAGGGACTTCCGGAGCACAAGGTGTAAAGGCAACTAGAATTATCGAGGATCAGTCGCCTACCAAGCTTGTTTATAATCCAACTCACCCGGACGCGGACGCGGACGGATATGTCCATATGCCTAACGTTGATGTGGCGAAAGAAATGGTTGACATGATTTCGGCTTCTCGTTCATACGAGGCCAATGTAACAGCTCTGAATGCGTCTAAAGCCATGTTTACGAAGGCGCTGGAGATTGGGAAGTAAAGTAAAATAACGATGACGGAGGGACGGGCATGATTCAACCGTTGCAACTTAATCCCGCACAAGCCGTTAACAAGCTGCTTGAAACTGCGAAGCCGCAGCAGCAGACAACACCTGCTGAGTCGATGAATTCTTTCGGGCAATACTTGGAGAGCGCACTTAATAGCGTGGATGCACAGGAAAAAGAGGTACATAAGTTAAACGATAAATACTTAATTGGCGAGGTTGATGTTTCACAGGTCCTCATCGCAACTCAGAAAGCAGAGCTTAGCTTACAGCTGACAACACAAATTCGCAATAAAGTCATTGATGCGTATCAAGAAATTATGCGAATGTCAGTGTAATGGGGCTTTCGAACTAGACAGAAGCTGGGTGAGGTGACAACGTGAACGAAAGAATCGCCCAATACCGCCAAAGACTTACGCAGTTTTGGGGGCAGATGGGCAAAAAACAAAAAATAGGGCTGGGGGCATCCATTGGTGCATTGTTGTTAACAATCGTGATTTTGACTTACATATTCACAAGAACGGATTACGAAGTAGCATTTCAAAACCTTGACACCACAGATGCGGCAGCAATAATGACTTATTTGGACGGAAACGGTATTCCTTATAAATTAAGCGCGGACGGTCAGAGCATCTCGGTACCTAGCGCGGTAGCGACGAGAACCCGGGTTGACGTTGGTTCACAGGGTCTTGTGCAGAACGGATCGATCGGATTCGAAGCTTTTGAAGGCGGAAGTGCTTTCGGACAAACCGAGAATGAATTTAACGTGAAGTACATTAACGCTCTAAACGGAGAGGTGCAGCAATTACTGAACCGGATGCAAGGCGTGCAGAGCTCGAAAGTGCTCATCAACCTTCCGAAGGAATCGGTATTCCTGACTCCGGAAGAGAAGGAACAGGCATCCGCTTCCATCATGATGAACTTTACGCCGGGTTACCGTCCAAGCCAGCAAGAGGTTGACGGCTATTACAATCTGGTGAAGACGGCGGTTCCGAAGCTTGCGATTCAGGATATCACGATCTCTAGCCCGCAAGGCGAGCTGGTTTCCTCCGAAATCGACGGCAACAAGATTGGCGCTGCAACCGATGCTGCGGAAAGCCACTTCATGATTCAACGGAAGTACGAAGCCGAAGTGAAGAAAAATATCCAGCAGTTCCTGGCTCCGATGCTTGGAGACAATCTCGTTATCAGCGTTGCCAGCAGCTTTAACTTCGACAAGAAGGTGACTCAGGAGAACCTGGTCAGACCGCTTGAGAACAACAACAATAACGGCATTATCGTAAGTGAACAACAAGACAACAGCACAACAACCAATGGTTCGGCTAATGCAGGCGGTGTCGCCGGTACGGGAGAAACGGATGTACCGGGTTATACGGCAACGGATAATACGAACGGTTCTTCCGAGCAAAACTCGCGGGTAACCAACTATGATTACGACCGCATTAACAATCAGATTGAATCCGCACCGTACCAGCTGAAGGATTTGTCGATCAGCATCGGTGTTGAACAGAGCAAGCTCACGGATCAATCCCGGCAAGAGTTAACGAATTTCCTTAGCTCGCTTGTCCGCGCGCAGCTGGCTGATTCCGGTCAAGATGTTAATGATGACGCAATGATTGCGAAAAAGGTTACAATTCTCGGTCAGAATTTCGCGGCAACGGATGCGGGAACTTCTTCCAGCGGTCTGTCGATGCAATGGGCGATTGGACTTGGCGCAGCGGCGCTTGCTTTGATCGGCGGTCTTGCCATTATGCTTGTCCGCAGACGCAGAAAACAAGCTGAAGAAGCGGCAGCAGCCGAAGCAGCCGCGTTGATGGAAACGCCGGCTAAACCGGAATTCCCTACGATTGATTTTGAAACAGTTAATAATGACAGTCAGGCAAGAAAAAATCTCGAAACACTCGCCAAACGCAAGCCGGAAGAGTTCGTCAACTTGCTCCGCACCTGGCTTGTGGATGAATAGAGGTGGCTCCCGTGGCAAAACCGCTTAATGGATTAACCGGTCGGCAAAAGGCGGCGATTCTGCTTATTACGCTCGGGCCAGAAGTATCCGCCCAAATTTTTAAACATTTGAGAGAAGAAGAGATCGAACAGCTTACTCTCGAAATTGCCAATGTCCGCAAAGTAGACAGTGCGGAGAGAGAACAGATATTGAGCGATTTTCATCAAATCTGTCTGGCGCAAGAATATATTTCGCAAGGCGGTATCTCGTACGCGAAAGAGATTTTGGAGAAGGCGCTTGGCGAACAGAAGGCTGTTGAAGTCATTAACCGATTGACGGCTACGCTTCAAGTCAGACCGTTCGACTTTGCCCGCAAGGCGGAACCGACGCAAATCCTTAACTTTATCCAAAACGAGAACTCGCAGACAATCGCGCTCGTCCTATCGTATCTGCAGTCCGAGCAATCCTCGCATATTTTATCGTCCTTGCCGCAAGAGAAGCAGGCGGACGTTGCCCGCAGAATTGCCTTGATGGACAGTACTTCGCCTGAGGTTATCAGTCAGGTTGAACGCGTTCTTGAGCAAAAACTTTCTGCTACGGTAACACAGGACTATACGAATGCAGGCGGCATCGATTCGATCGTTCAAATTTTGAACGGCGTAGACCGCGGTACGGAACGAACCATTCTGGATGCTCTCGAAATCGAAGATCCGGAATTGGCGGAAGAAATCAAAAAACGCATGTTCGTCTTCGAAGATATCGTCAATATCGACAACCGTTCGATTCAGCGCATTATCCGCGATGTGGAGAATGCCGATCTTCAGCTCGCCCTCAAGGTGGCAAGCGAGGAAGTGCGGGAAGCGATCTTCCGCAACATGTCGAAGCGGATGTCCGATACGTTCAAGGAAGAAATGGAATTTATGGGTCCTGTCCGGCTGCGTGACGTTGAAGAGGCTCAGACCCGTATCGTCGCTACGATTCGCAGGCTAGAAGAAGCCGGCGAGATCATCATCGCCCGCGGCGGAGGAGATGATATCATTGTCTAATTTGATAAAGTCTTCAAGCGTAATCGCGCTTGATCAGCTGAAACAGCTCTATTGGCTTAACAAACATGCTGCTGAGCAAGTAGCGGTGACCGAAGAGATTATTGAAGAGGCAGGCCCGGATGAAGAGACCATCTCCATTCGCGACCAGATCATCTCGGATGCACAAATTTTTGCAGAAGAACGTATTCGCGAAGCAGGCGAACAAAGCGAGCAAATGCTGGCAAAAGCCGAAGCCGATATCGATGCCTGGTGGCTTGAGAAACGGCTGGAAGATGAAAGGCATTCCGAAGCTTCCCGTCAAGCAGGCTTTGAGCAAGGTTATGCTGAAGGCCAAGCGCATGCCGAGCAGGCTATGCGGCAGGAATGGGAAAGCCGTCTGGAAGAAGCCAATGCCGTTCTGAAATCCGCTTACGAGATGCGAGAGCAGATTATTCAAGAGGCTGAGCCTTTTCTGGTAGAGCTTAGCGTCTCTATCTCGGAAAAAGTAATCGGCAGACAGCTGTCGGAAGCGCCTGAAATGGCACTTGAACTAATCCGCAAAGCATTGTCGAGGCGAAGGGAACAAGGCGTTATCGCCCTATGCGTTGCTCCGGGGCAGCTAGCTTTTGTCCAGGCGGCGAGGGAAGAGCTTAATCTTGTTATCGACTCGCAGGCTGAGCTTCAGATTATTCCCGACGCAACGGTTAAAGATTTCGGTTGCGTCATCCGTTCCGCTTACGGAAGCATAGATGCGCGGATTGATACGCAATTGTCCGAGATCAAGCGCGAACTTGTACAGCTTGCCAACCAAAGCCATGAAGAACGGAGCATGCCGGATGAACGGTATTAAACTGGACAGCTCCAAATATATGGACCAGCTTCGTCATCTTGACCCTATACGCGTGAACGGCAAGGTCACGCAGGTTATCGGTCTTACCGTGGAATCGGAAGGACCGGATGCAAGCATCGGCGATGTCTGCCTGATCTACCCGGCAAAAGGTGCCAAACCGATTAAAGCCGAGGTCGTAGGCTTCCGTGACAATAAAGTCATTCTAATGCCTTTGGGCGAATTGCATGCGATAAGCCCGGGCTGCGACGTTGTCGGGACCGGAAAGCCGTTATCGGTGCAGGTTGGTTCCGAATTGCTTGGCAAGGTGCTTGACGGTTTGGGTCAGCCGCTTGACGGATCTTTTTTGCCCAGCCGCATGCAGCAGTACTCGACCCACAATGAGCCTAGCAATCCGCTTGCGCGTCCCCGGGTACAGGAAACTTTGAGCATTGGCGTTCGCGCGATTGACGGTTTGCTTACCGTTGGCAGAGGCCAGCGCGTAGGTATTTTTGCAGGCTCGGGCGTCGGTAAAAGCACGCTGCTTGGCATGATCGCCCGCAATACTTCCGCTGACGTCAACGTCATTGCATTAATTGGCGAACGCGGCCGCGAGGTGCTCGAATTTATCGAGAAGGATCTTGGTCCTGAAGGACTTGCCCGCTCGGTTGTAATTGTAGCAACCTCCGATCAGCCTGCTCTAATCCGGATTAAGGGAGCTCTTATCGCAACTTCCATTGCGGAATATTTCCGCGACCGCGGATTAAACGTCATGCTGATGATGGACTCGGTTACCCGTTACGCCATGGCTCAGCGCGAAGTTGGCCTTGCCATCGGCGAGCCGCCTGCCACTAGAGGCTACACGCCTTCCGTATTCGCAACACTCCCCAAGCTTCTGGAACGGGCGGGAACAGGGCCTAACGGCTCGATTACCGCATTCTATACCGTTCTGGTTGACGGCGACGACATGAACGAACCGATCGCCGACGCGGTGCGCGGCATATTGGACGGTCACATCGTGCTTAACAGGCAGTTAGCGAATAAAGGGCATTTTCCTGCTATCGATGTTCTGGCGTCTGTCAGCCGCGTCATGAAGGAAATCGTGACGGAAGAGCATCAGGAAGCAGCAAATCAGTTAAAGATGTTACTCTCTGTTTATAGAGATTCGGAAGACCTCATCAATATAGGGGCGTACCAGAGGGGTACAAACGAAAAAATTGATACGGCCATCGAAAATATTGACGCAATCTATCAATTTACAAGGCAAAAGACAAACGAAAAGGTCACTTTGGCCGATTCAAAAGAAAGATTAATTCAGGAATTCCACGGGAGATGACGACGGGTAAATGGCAGCCTTTCGATACGCTTATCAAAAAATCGTAGACTTGAAGTCGAGCGAGAAGACGCAGGCTGAGTGGCAGCTATCTTCCGCAATTGGTGTTCTGCAGGCGGAAGAACTAAGTCTTTCGGAGCTGCGGACGAAACGGGCAGAATGGGAAACCAAGCAGCACGAGAGCTCGAATGAAGCTGTTTCTCTCGCTGAGCTGCAGCTGATGCAGCATTATCTGGAATATTTGGATTCCTGCATATCAAGCAAGCTTACGGATGTCAGGCAGGCTGAACGAAAGGTTGAATACAACCGGACAAACCTCGCGGACCGAATGAAGGATGAGAAGGTTTGGCTTAAAGCGAAAGAGCATGCCAAAGACCGGTTCCGGCATGTAATGCAGATCAAGGAACAGAACGAGCTGGATGAAATGGCTACCAACCGCTTCAAGGTATCCCTTCCATCATGATCTGCGGCGCAAGGTAAAGGGAGTGAATGACAGTGTCGGATATGGAAATGGAGAAGCAGGGGTACAGCGGCTTCGAACGGTTGATGTTTTTTATGACGCCGATCTTGTTTACGATAGTCCTTTTGGGCGCGTTATATATTTTGTTTAATACGGAAACCCGTAATCAAATGCTGGAGATCGGCAACTCGATTCCCTATCTGAAGGATGTACTTCCCGATCCCAAGACAGCTGACGGAAAAGCTAACGACGACCAGCTGAAATCAGCCAACATGAGCCGTAAGATCGATGAGCTCCAGGCGCAGCTGCAGGAGAAGGAAGCCGAGCTTGCCCAAACCAACCAGACGAAGGCAGCCCAAGAGCAGGAATTAAAAAGCATGCAGGATCAGATTGATTCGCTTAAGTCTTCTAATGAAGAAAAAGCAGCGGACGACGCCGCTTATCAGGCGAAAATCCAAGAGCTTGCGAGCATGTACAGCAAAATTACCCCAAGTAAAGCTGCTCCGATTCTGCAAAGCATGACCATGGATGAAATGGTGCTTGTATTGGATTCCATGAGACCGGACGACAGAGTTCGGATTCTGGAAAAAATGAACCCTCAAACGGCGGCCGACGCAACGATGGCGCTGAAGGATACCGTAACGGCGAAGGACAGACAGATTGCCGCGCTGCAGGCTGAGCTGAAAAAAGCCAAGCCGACGGAAACCAAGCAGCCTTCCTCGCAGCTGAGCAGCAATCAATTGAGCGCTACATTCGCAGCAATGGATGCCAAAAGCGCAGGGGAACTGTTAATTAAAATGGCGGATATCAGCCCAAGTAAAGTGATCCGCATTCTGAATACCGTGGATGACAAGACTCGTTCCGGAATTTTGGCGGAAATGTCCGGCATTAATCAAACGATTACCGCTCAACTGATGTCTAAGCTCATGGCAGGCAGCTAAGAGAGAGGAGGTGAATCAATTAATGGAGATGATCATTCCTCAAGCCGCAACGCCGGCACCAGCCGCGACTGCAAACAACGCATCGACTCAAGCGAAATCCGGCGGAAATGACAAATTTCAAAAGACGCTTGCGACTCAGATGAAAGGCGACAAAGGCGCTTCGGATAAAACCGGCGCAGCTTCGTCTGCGGCGGATAAGGCTGACAACGCGCAGCAAGCCGCTTCCGGCAAGGAAGCGCAAGCAATAAAGGATGTATCGGCAAACAATCAGGCTGCAACAGGCGGAGCGACAGCTGCGGCTGACACTGCTGCCGTAACGGACTCGGATGTTCTGACCGATGCAACGGCTGACCTGATGGAAATCATCGATCAATTGCTCGCGGATCTGGAAAAGATCAAGTCGGATTTGTCCGACCCATCGGCTGATAGCCAGGATCAGGATACGTCGGAGCCAGCTTCCATGCTGGATCAACTGCAGGCTTTGCTTGCACTGCTAGGGATTCCGATGCCGGTACAGCTTCAGACTCCAAGGGGCGACGCTTCCAATCAGCCACCCGCAGGGGATCAGAATTCGAATCAGCAGCTGGCCGCAATCGTAAGCAAGGTTCAGGATTCCTTGCTGCAGCTTCAAACGGCAATGCAGGAAGGGACCATGAAGCAAATCGGACTTCAGGAGCCGGTTCAACTGATTGGACAACAGCTTGAGGCTTTGCAGCAATTCGTCCAAAAGCAGAAGGACCTGAGCGTTCGTACCGAGACGCCGGTCGTATCCGCAGAGCAAGCGCCGGAAATCACGGTTACAGCTGCTGCCCCTGCAATATCCGTTCATTTGCAGCGATTAACAGAACGCGCGGTACATCCGGTTGCGCTAGCGGCGACAACCGATCAGCAAGTTACGAAGGAAGAGACGGAAGCGTCCGGCGAAACGGACGAGCAGGTACCTACCGTAACAGCCGGCCAATCGTTTGCTGATGTCATTCGTCAAACGGCGCCCCATGCAGCAAAGCTAACCCCCGTTGTCCAAGCGTCCGTTCCGGTTACCGATTTCGCGGATAACATGAAGGATTTCATTCAAAAGCTGGACATCAAGCATGGTAACGGCATGTCGGAAGCGACTATTCAGCTATTTCCCAAAGAGCTTGGACAGGTTGATGTGCGCATAACGATGCATAACGGACAACTTACGGCATTGTTCCATGCCGATAACGCAAGCGCTAAGGATGCGCTTGACAATCAAATGGCGCAGTTAAGAGTTGCTTTGCAGCAGCAAGGCTTGTCGGTCGACAAGCTTGAAGTAACGTACGGCCAATCGGCCGCGCATTTATCCAACGGCCAGCATGGTCAAGGAACCGGTCAGCAGGCTTTTTCCAATCAAAATAAATCCAAAGGCGACGGGTTGCAGGAGGATTTTGAGTCTGATGTTGCCGAGCAGCAGGCGATACAGGATTTAGGCTACGGACGAGCCGTCAATGTGACGGCATAATCAAAAGCTCCTTAGACGGTACGCGTGTAGGATGGAGGTGAGTTTATGGCGACAGTATCTTCGAAAGTCATGTGGCCGAATTACAGCACTTCGAACGTAAAGGCCGCTGGCAAGGATACCGACAAAAATGCGTTAGGCAAGGATGCGTTTCTGGAATTGCTCGTGACCCAGCTGAAAAACCAGGATCCGCTGCAGCCGCAGGATAACGCAGCGTTCATTACGCAGATGGCTCAGTTTACTTCCGTTGAGCAGCTGATGAATATGTCGGATCAGCTTTCCCTGCTTAATCAAAATCTGGGCACGGCATCTTCGATTATCGGAAAAACCGTTTCCTGGTACGAGCTGGATGACGCAGGCCAGACCAAGCTGATGTACGACACGGTCAATTCCATCGTTTCTCAGGACGGTACTTTGTATGCCAAATTTGCGGATGAAACGATGATTAAGCTTAGCGATGTCGTGACGGTATCCGATAAAGCACCGGAAGCTAATCAATCCGGCGACGGAAGTGAAGAGACCACCGGGAGCACGGAGGGAACGGCGGATACACATTCAAGTTCAACCGAACAGGAAGATGGTTCCGCATGAGTGACGGAGTGAAAATCAGCCATCTGTTTCCTGTCGGGGCGCCGCCACTGACCGGTGCCAAGAATGCGGCAACGCGTCCGCAGCAAGCCGGCGGCTTCAAGGATATGCTTGATGCCAAGGTGCTTAAATTCAGCCAGCACGCGGAAGTGCGGATGAAGCAGCGAGGAATTCAGCTGCAGCCTGAATCGTTGACCAAGATTATGAACGCGGTGGACGAAGCCGAGTCTAAAGGCGCAAAAGATTCTTTAATTGTAATGAAAGACATTGCGATGATCGTAAATGTCCCCAGCCGGACGGTAGTTACGGCGATGGACGGCAAGCAAATGCAGAGCAATGTGTTTACGAATATCGACAGCGCGGTGATCTTAAGCTAGGGCTGGACCGCTAAGGGGGCCCTTTGGCTGCCGACCGACTGAAGCAGCCATTACGCAAAAGATCCGGAAGTCCATTTCTTTTTAGGAGGAGTTATATAAATGCTTAGATCCATGTATTCCGGCGTATCGGGTATGCGCGGTTTCCAGACAAAGCTTGACGTAATCGGCAACAACATCGCTAACGTTAATACGGTAGGATTCAAGGGCGGCCGCGTTATGTTCAGCGATATTCTGAGCCAGACCACTTCAGGCGTTACCGCGTCTCTCGAAGGGGAGCAGGGCGGCGTCAACGCGAAGCAGATTGGTCTTGGCGTAACGATCTCTTCGATCGATACGATCCATACGCCGGGCAGCGCGATGACGACGAACGTGCCAACCGACCTTCGCATTGACGGAGACGGCTTCTTCGCGGTATCGGCCGGAGGGGATTCTCCTACTTATCTGACGCGCGCGGGCAACTTCACCTTGGATGGCAACAGACAGCTTGTTAATGCCGACGGCATGTTTGTTCTTTCCTCCGACGGCGAGCCAATCGTGCTCGGAGAGGACGTAACCTCCTTCTCGATCGGTCAAGACGGCTCGATTCTGGCGGTAACGGCGGACGGTACGGAAGCCGTCGCGCAGCTTGGGGTCGTAAAAGTGGTTAACCCGAGCGGTCTGGAAAAAGTAGGCGGCAACCTGTACCGGGTAACGGCCAATGCCAATCCGGACGGCGAGTTCGAGATTGTAACGGCGGATGATGCTGAACTTGGCACGGGTGCCATTATCGCGGGCCAGCTGGAAATGTCGAACGTCGACCTGACGAACGAATTTACCGAGATGATCGTTGCCCAGCGCGGCTTCCAGGCGAATTCACGCATCATCACCACATCCGATGAGATTTTGCAAGAGGTCGTTAACCTGAAACGTTAATAGCTTCGCGCAATAGCCATCGGTCATGACTGAAGGGGGCTGTTATCAGCCCCCGAATCAGCGAGGGGGGAGCTTATGATTACCGTAACTCGATTGAATGGCTCAAAGCTGATGATTAACGCTCTTCTAATCGAATTGATAGAAGAAACTCCGGATACGATCATAACGCTCACTACGGGCAAGAAGTTTATCGTAACGGAGAGCGCAGCCGAGCTGGTACAGCTAATTCAGAGTTATATTCGTTCAATCGGCGTTCTTGCAGCGACCCAGAAGATCGAACATACGGAGGGTCCATAGAGATGAAAAAAATGTTGCCATGGCTAGTCACAACCTTGCTAGCAATTACGCTGATCGCAATTGTATCCATCATCATGTACAAATCATTTTTTAACGACACGGATAAGCCCGATCCGGAAAAGGCACCCGTTACGGTGAAGCATCTTTCCGCGGACGAGCTGGTATCCGTTACATCCGAGCTGAAGGATTTCAAACGCAACCTGAAAGATTCGGACTATGTCGTAGTAATGAGCTTTGCGTTCCAGCTCGACAGCAAGAAGACAAAGGAAGAGTTCGACAAGATCCTTGAAATTGAAGTAAGGCCAATCATTAACCGTACCGTTGCCGATTTGACGGCAGCTGAGCTTAACGGCTCGCAAGGCGAGGATATGCTGGAATCGAAGCTTCTGAACTTGATTAATCCGATTCTGCCGGAAGGCAAAAAGCTGGTTAAAGTGGAAATTACGAATTTTATCATGCAGCAGTTATAAGCTTGTTGCCGACATTCCTTGAAGGGGGTGAGAGAATTGGTTGATGTACTATCGCAGAATGAGATAGACGCGCTGCTAGCTGCTTTGTCATCGGGTGAGATGGATGCGGATGAGCTGAAAAAAGAAGAGGTTACGCGAAAAGTTAGAGTCTATGATTTCAAGCGCGCTACTCGATTCTCGAAGGATCACATACGAAGCTTAACACGCATACACGAAAACTTCGCGCGATATTTGACAACCTATTTCTCAGCGCAGCTTCGTACGTTCGTTCAGATCAATGTCGTGCAGGTCGAGCAGCTGCCGTACGATGAATTTATCCGCTCGATACCGAAGATGACGATTCTGAACATATTTGAAGCGGAGCCGCTGGAAGGGCGCATGGTGCTCGAGGTTCATCCTAACGTTGCTTATGCGATGCTGGACAGAATGCTCGGCGGGCAGGGGATGGCGCCTTCCAAGATCAACAATCTGACGGAGATCGAGACCATTATTATGGAACGGATTTTCGCCAGGGCGTTTGAAAGCTTGCAGGAAGCATGGAAGACGATCATAGATATATCACCTCGTCTGGAGGCGCTGGAGACGAATCCGCAATTCATGCAGATTGTCTCGCCAAACGAAACGATCGCATTGATCTCGCTTAGCACGAAGATCGGAGATACGACGGGGATGATCAATTTATGTATCCCTCATGTCGTTATTGAACCGATTATGCCGCGGTTGTCTGCTCACCACTGGTTTGTCTCCCAGAAAAAAGAGAGGATTCCAGAGGAAGTCGAAATGCTGGAGCAGCGCGTAAGCAAAGCGAAGCTCCCAATCGTTGCCGAGCTTGGCGAATCGGTCATTACGATCAAGGAATTTTTGGGTCTCGCGGTAGGTGACGTCATTTCGTTAAATAAACCGATAGATGACGGCCTCCGCATCAAGGTTGGCGAGAAGCTGAAGTTTATCGGAAGTCCGGGCTCCGTCAAGGATCGGATAGCCGTGCAAGTGGATCAAGTTGTCAGCGAAGGAGCGGAAGAAGAAAATGACGAGTAAAGATTATTTATCGCAAGAGGAAATAGACGCGTTGCTTAATCAGACAGCCAGCGAGCTCGCCTCATCGCAATCGCAGGCTTCCGAATATCAGCTGTCGGACTTCTTGTCTTCCATCGAGCAGGATGCTCTGGGGGAAATTGGCAATATCACGTTTGGCAGCGCGGCAACGGCTTTATCTACCTTGCTAGGCAAGAAAGTCGATATTACGACGCCTCAGGTTACCTTCATTAAACGCGAGGATCTTGCGAACGAGTTTCCCAAGCCTCATGTGGCGGTCAGCGTACAGTACGTAGACGGGTTCCAGGGGATTAATTCGCTAGTGATCAAAACAAAGGACGCGCAGGTCATTGCCGACCTTATGCTCGGCGGAGAAGGGGATGTAACGCTTCAGGAGCTGAACGAGATTCATATCAGCGCCGTTCAGGAAGCGATGAACCAGATGATGGGTTCCTCCGCGACATCGATGTCTACGATTTTTAACCGCTTCGTTAATATTTCGCCTCCGGGTATCGACATTCTCGATGTAGACAGCGGCGGCGGAATGGGACAGCTCCCGCCTGAAGACGTGTTTATCAAAATCTCTTTCCGATTGACGATTGGAGATTTAATAGATTCCACCATCATGCAGCTTCTGCCCGTACCGTTTGCGAAGCAGATGGTTGCGATTCTGATGGGGGACGTTGAGGAAGAGATTGCGGCTACTCCGGCTCCTGCGCCTGCGCCAACACCGGCACCGGCGGCAGCGGTAACGCCAGCTCCTGCACCGGCTCCGCAGCCGGCTTACCAGGATCCGTACCAGCAAGCTCCGGCGGCAGCGGCATCGCAATACAATCAGCCGTATAATCCTTATCAGCAAAGCGCGGCGTTCGATATTCCGATGCAGCCTATGGGTCCTCAGACCTATGGTCACGCGGCAAGCCGAAACGTAAATGTTCAGCCTGTACAGTTCGCCAACTTCAACCAAGCGCCATATGTGCAAGCAGATGAGACAAACCTCAATTTACTTCTCGACATACCGCTTAAAGTTACCGTAGAATTAGGTAGGACCCAAAAGCAAATTAAGGATATTCTGGAATTGTCCCAAGGCTCCATTATCGAGCTGGACAAGCTGGCCGGCGAACCTGTCGACATCCTGGTGAACAACAAGCTGATTGCCAAGGGTGAGGTTGTCGTCATTGATGAGAACTTTGGTGTACGGGTAACGGATATCGTAAGCCAATGGGACCGCATTCAAAAATTGCAATAATACTCTAGGAGGAAAAAAAGATGGCAAACCGCATTCTAATCGTAGACGACGCAGCATTCATGCGCATGATGATCCGAGACATTCTGACAAAGAACGGCTACGAGGTCGTCGGGGAAGCGCAAGACGGCGCACAGGCGGTAGAGAAGTACAAGGAGCTTAAGCCTGACCTGATTACGATGGACATCACGATGCCGGAGATGGATGGCATTTCCGCGCTGAAAGAAATCAAAAAGCTGGACGGCAATGCAAAAGTGATTATGTGCTCCGCGATGGGCCAGCAAGCGATGGTTATCGACGCGATCCAAGCCGGCGCAAAAGACTTTATCGTTAAACCATTCCAAGCTGATCGCGTAATCGAAGCGATTAAGAAAACGCTTGGCTAAGCTATGCTTACATATGCTACGAGATTAACTTCCTTGACTGCGGTTGGCGTTGCTGTACAGCCCGCCTTCGCCGCGGCAGCGGGCAGCGGGAATGACGAGAGTCCAATGGCCGGCAGCTATACGGGCAGCGTGATCTGGGTCATTGTCTCTCTTTTTATAGTTATCGGCTTAATTGTATTACTTATTAAATTTTTGTCTCAGCGTAATCGCATGTGGGGAACTAACCGTGCGGTTCGCTCTCTCGGAGGGGTTGCGCTGGGGCAGAACAATTCTCTTCAGGTTGTAGAGCTGTCAGGCCGGTTGTATGTGGTGGGTGTAGGAGAGAACGTGACGCTCCTCGACAAGATTGACGATGAGAAGCAAGTGCAGGCCATTCTTGCTTCGCTAGACAGACAATCCCATGCAGCCGGATGGTCGGCAAACACAATCTCCGATTTTCTTAAGAGGTTCCGTAAAGAAGAGTCGCGCAAGGGAGAGGACCTGACGGAAGAGCAGTGGAACATGCAGGAATCCTCCTTCCAAAGCTTGCTGAATCAAAACCTCAGTAAGCAGGCTGTCCGCAGAGAGCAGCTGGAGTCGCTTCTGAAGGAATCCAAACATGATGGGGATGACAATGAAAAATAAATGGTGGATTTCGATTGTCACCGTACTGCTGGGGGTTATGCTGCTGCAATCGCATGCGTTTGCGGCCGATCCGCTGCCAAATGTCGATATCAGCATCGGTGATGGAAGCGAAGAGCCGGGAACCAGCGCTTTGTCGCTCCTGCTTCTAATAACGGTATTAAGCATTGCGCCGGCAATCCTGGTACTTATGACAAGCTTTACCCGGATCGTCATCGTACTTGGATTCGTACGGACATCGCTTGGCACGCAGCAAATGCCGCCGAACCAGGTTCTAATCGGGCTGGCGATGTTCCTGACCTTTTTCATTATGGCTCCGACCTTCTCCCAGGTAAACGAAGTGGCTTTGCAGCCTTATCTCAAGGGTGAAATCACGCAGACCGTGGCGCTGGAGAAAGCGGCGGATCCGATGAAAAAGTTTATGATCTCGCATACGAGGGAGAAGGATCTGCTTCTGTTCCTCAACTATACGAAAACGGAGAAGCCGGAGAAATATCAGGATATCCCGATTACCGTTCTGGTGCCTGCCTACGCGATAAGCGAACTGAAAACCGCATTCCAGATGGGCTTTATGATATTTATTCCTTTCCTGGTCATCGATATGATCGTCTCAAGCACGTTAATGGCGATGGGGATGATGATGCTGCCGCCGGTCATGATATCCCTGCCGTTTAAGCTTCTGTTGTTCGTGCTGGTGGACGGGTGGTATTTGATCGTCAAATCATTGCTGTTAAGCTTCAACACGTAATTATGACAGGGAGGAACGTTCAATGAGTGCTGATTTCATCATCGGATTGGCCGGACAAGCCATCAGTACCGTATTGAAAGCCAGCGCGCCGATGCTCGTTCTCGCTCTAGTCGTCGGATTGATCGTCAGTATTTTTCAAGCGACTACCCAAATTCAAGAGCAGACGTTAGCTTTTGTGCCAAAAATCGTAGCGGTCTTTGTATCCCTGATTATATTCGGGCCTTGGATTCTGAATGTAATCGTCGATTTCACTTACAATCTGCTGAACAACTTGTATAAATACATCGGATAGGTTGTGAACGGAAATCATGGATCAGATCGTGGAGTACTTCCCTATTTTTTTGCTTATTTTTTGTCGAATGACATCGTTTTTCGTCGTAGCTCCGCTGTTTAACATGCGTGGAGTACCAAGCACCTTCAAGATCGGACTTGGCTTTTTTCTCTCTCTTATTGTCTTTATGACCTATGGGCTGAAAGAGAAGACGGTACCGATGGATGCAGAGTACATTCTGTACATATTCCGGGAAGTCCTCATCGGACTTCTGATGGGGTACATCGTTTATCTCTTTATGACGGTTGTGCAAACAGCCGGCGCACTGATGGATATGCAAATCGGTTTCGCCATGTCAAACGTTATTGATCCGATGACGGGTGTCTCGGCTCCGCTGCTCGGCAACTTCAAGTACATGCTGCTTATCATGGTGTTTCTGGCCGTTAACGGGCATCATTATCTGCTCACCGGATTGATGGACAGCTACAAATGGATGCCTTTGTCCAACGAATTGTTCAGCAGGATTTACGATGGAAGCATAACCGATTTCCTGTCGCGTGCGGTAGGGAACGCGTTCCTGCTGGCCATGCAGGTTGCGGCTCCGCTTGTCATAGCGATGTTCCTGACGGACGTAGGCCTTGGCTTCCTGGCAAAGACGGCTCCTCAATACAACGTGTTTGTTATCGGGATTCCGCTTAAGCTGCTCCTTGGACTAGGATTATTGATCCTGGTGCTCCCCGGTATATCCGCGATATTCGAGCGGCTGTTTGCCATCATGTTTGACAATCTGGAGCAATTGTTTGGCATTGTGCAACAAACCGAAAGCAAATAAGGAGGCTGCAACGTTGAGATCTTACTATCTAGAGCTAGACTTGCAGCTGTTTAGTCAGGAAAAGACGGAGAAAGCGACGCCGAAGAAAACGCAGGAAGCCCGCAAGAAAGGGCAGATCGCCAAATCCAACGATTTGCCAAGCTCCATGATTTTGCTCTTTACCTTTGCTACCTTTGCGGCTTTGGGCAGCTACTATAAGACGAGGATTATGAGCGTGTTCCAGGAGCTCTTTGATAATTGGCTGACGATGGATGTCACGACGGCGAACATTATGCCGCTGTTTAACAAGCTTGCGGTCGACATGCTAATGTTCCTGGCGCCGATTTTCGCTATCGTAGTGATCGTGGCGATTTTGGGAAACGTCATGCAGTTCGGATTCCTGCTTACGGGCGAATCGCTTAAGCCGAAGTTTACCAAGCTGAATCCGATTAACGGGTTTAAGCAGATATTCTCGATGCGAACGGTAGTTGAGTTTCTAAAAAGCATATTAAAGCTCTTAATCATCGGCATCCTGGTCTATCGGGCGATTTGGGGCGATTGGGACAAGATTCTAATGTTATCGAGTCTATCGGTCCAGCAAATCTTTGCCTTTACTGCCGGATTGACGGTCAAGCTTGGACTAGAGACCGGAGCGGTGCTTGTTATACTGGCTTTCGCCGATTATATGTATCAGCGTTACGAGCATGCCAAGAGTCTGAGAATGTCCAAGCAGGACATCAAGGACGAATACAAGAAGTCGGAGGGCGATCCTCTCATTAAAGGCAAAATCCGCGAAAGGCAGCGCCGGATGGCGATGCAGCGGATGATGCAGGAGGTGCCCAAGGCCGATGTGGTTATTACGAACCCAACCCACTTTGCCATTGCGTTGCAGTATGATGCTTCCAAGATGGAGGCTCCGGTCATAATCGCAAAAGGGATGGATCACTTGGCGCTCCGCATTCGCGAAGTTGCCAAGGAACATGGCGTTGTCATGATGGAAAATAAGCCGCTGGCCAGAGCGCTTTACGAACGGGCCGATATCGGCGATTCGATTCCTGCCGATTTGTTCCAAGCCGTGGCGGAAGTATTGGCGGCTGTTTATAAAATGAAAGGCCGGGTTCGATCATCATAATTGAGAGGGAGGAGACAACATCATGAAAGTGAAAGATATTGCTATCTTAGCTGGGATTATCGGCATCGTACTCATGATGGTCATCCCTATACCAACACTGCTGCTGGATATTTTGCTCATCCTGAACATTTCGATCGCGCTCATGATTCTGCTGATTGCGATGAATACGAAGGAAGCTCTCGATTTCTCTATCTTCCCTGCAATCCTGCTAGTGACGACCTTATTCCGGCTTGCTCTTAACGTATCGACAACACGCAATATATTGTCGCACGGCCATGCCGGCGAGGTTGTACAGACGTTTGGGTCCTGGGTAGGCGGAGGGCAAATCGCGATTGGCTTCGTCGTATTTCTCATCCTGGTCGTTGTACAGTTCATCGTTATTACGAAAGGTTCGGAGCGGGTAGCGGAGGTTGCGGCCAGATTTACGCTCGACGCGATGCCCGGCAAGCAAATGAGCATTGATGCCGACCTGAACGCGGGACTGATCAATGAACAGCAGGCGCGTGAGCGCCGCTCGAAAATCGAAAGAGAAGCGGACTTTTACGGCTCCATGGACGGTGCAAGCAAATTCGTCAAGGGTGATGCCATTGCTTCCATCATTATCTTGCTTATCAACCTTATTGGCGGTTTCATTATCGGGATGGCCATTCACGGAGACAGCTTTAGCGATGCGCTGCAAACCTACTCGATTCTTACGATCGGTGACGGTCTGGTCAGCCAGATTCCAGCCCTGCTTATATCCACGGCAGCTGGCCTGATTGTAACCCGTGCCGCTTCGGACGGAAATTTCGCGCAGGACGTTACAACGCAGCTCCTTAAATACCCGAAGCTGCTTTATATTGTGGCTGGAACAATCACTTTGCTCGGCGTATTCACGCCAATCGGCATTCTGCGGACGGTTCCATTCGCCGCCTTGCTCTTGTTCGGTGCCTGGAGGATGCAGCAATCCATTGCCAAGCAAATGCAGCAGGAAGAGCTTTTGGAGGAGGAGCAGCAGATCGAAGAGGTGCGAAGTCCCGAAAGTGTCATCAGCTTGCTGCAGGTTGATCCGATCGAATTCGAATTTGGCTATGGTCTTATACCGCTGGCGGATACGCAGCAGGGAGGAGACTTGCTTGACCGGATTATTATGATTCGTAGGCAATGCGCCCTTGAGCTTGGACTTGTAGTGCCGGTCATCCGGATACGCGATAACATACAGCTCAAGCCGAATGAATATGTCATCAAGATTAAGGGGAATATCGTTGCTCGCGGCGAATTGCTGCTTAACCATTATCTTGCGATGAGCCCGGGCTTCGAAGACGAGTCCGTTATCGGAATCGAAACGACCGAACCGGCGTTTGGACTTCCGGCGCTCTGGATCGATGAAGCCATGAAGGAGAGAGCGGAAATCTCCGGATATACCGTTGTGGATCCGCCTTCCGTCGTGGCAACGCATTTGACGGAAATTATTAAGCGCCATGCGCATGAGCTGATTGGCCGCCAAGAGACCAAGGCTCTGGTAGAGAATGTGAAAGAGTCTTACCCGGCGCTTATCGAAGAACTTATTCCTTCCATTTTATCGATAGGCGATTTGCAGAAGGTACTAGCCAAGCTTTTGCGTGAGAAAGTGTCGATCCGGGATCTGGTCACGATCTTCGAATCGCTGGCGGATCAAGCCCATTATACGAAGGACCCGGACATTCTTACGGAATATGCCCGGCAAGCGTTGTCGAGGCAGATTACGCAGCAGTTCACTTCAACGGGTAATATGTTAAGGGTTATTACCGTAGGTCCTGCGCTTGAGAAGAAAATCGCGGAGTCGGTTCAGCAGACCGACCAGGGAAGCTATATTGCGCTTGACCCTGTCGCAACGCAGCAAATCTATCAGAAGCTCAACGAGCAAGTGTCGCGCCAAATTCAATCCGGCCAGCATCCCGTTGTACTGACTTCGCCTACCATTCGCATGTATCTGAGACAGATTGTGGAACGGACCATGCAGGATGTACCGGTACTGTCGTATAGCGAGCTCGAGCCTAACATTGAAGTTCAAAGCGTAGGGGTGGTGAATTTATGAGAGTAAAACGTTATGTGGTGAACGCCTTGCCGGAAGCCCTGCCGATGATTCGGAGCGAGCTTGGCAAAGATGCCGTCATCCTGAATACGAAGGAAGTCCGGATCGGCGGATTCATGGGGATGTTCCGGAAGAAAAAGATGGAGGTTATAGCCGCAATCGAGTCGGGAGCAGCCGCGCCAACTCCAGCAACCCAGCCGAAAAAAGCGGCAGCAGAGGTCCAGCAGGTTGTTCGTGCGATACAAGAGTCGAAAAGGCAAGCGGCTACGGCTACGGCGGTTCTTGAGCCTCCGGCTCCCGCGCCTGTGACGGTCGTTCAGCCGCCTCCGCCGGTTATGCCGGCTTCCCCTCCGTTGCAGACGATAAACCGGATTAACGATGATCTGTTAGAGGAAATCCGGTTTATCAAGCAATCTTTGAAGCAGCTGTCGATGCATAAGCCGGACATGGAACGGCCGCTCGCCATTCAATCCTTGTATGGGCGGTTGGTCCAACAGGAAGTGGAGCCGGAACTGATAGACCGGTTAATAGACGCGGTTAACGAGAAACTTGCAGACCAGAAGGAAATGCCGGACGGGGCTGAGACGTGGCGGATTGCCAGGGAGCTGCTGTTGGAATGGCTGATTCCGTACAGTCATCAATCCATTAGCGAGTCTGCGAGAGTCGTTCATTTTGTTGGACCGACGGGTGTGGGCAAGACCACTACAATCGCAAAGCTGGCAGCGGGACAATCGATCAAGTTTGGACGGCAGATTGGGTTAATCACTTCCGATACTTACCGGATTGCAGCGGTCGATCAGCTGCGAACCTACGCGAATATTCTGAACGTGCCGATGGAAGTGGTGTTCTCGCCAATGGATTTGCCTAAAGCCTTCAAGCAGCTAGAAGACCGTGAACTGATTTACATGGATACGGCAGGCCGGAATTTCCGAAATGAGCTTCACGTTTCCGAAGTAAACAGTCTCCTGCAGTCCAGCGAGAAGAGCGAGACCGTGTTAGTGCTGAGCTTGACCGGCAAAACCAAAGACATGATGGCGGTGGCGGACAATTTTGTGAAATATGGAGTCCGCAAGGTGCTGTTCACTAAGCTGGATGAGACGTCGGTGTACGGATCGATCCTAAACCTGGCCCTGCAAAATGAATTGCAGCCGGTGTTTGTTGCCAGCGGCCAGACCGTGCCGGACGATATTGCCCCATTTAATGCGGAGCGATATATCGATGCGCTGCTGGGGGCTCCTGCCGATGAATGATCAAGCGGAGGCGCTTCGCAACATGGTGAAGATGAGGATGGGCCAGGAGACTGCCCGTCCTACCCGCATCGTAACGATCACGAGCGGGAAGGGAGGAGTAGGCAAATCCAACTTCAGCCTGAACTTTGCTATTTCGCTGCAACGCCTGGGGAAAAAAGTTCTCGTATTTGACGCGGATATCGGCATGGCCAATATCGATGTCCTTATGGGAGTAAGCTCTTCCTATCACCTCTATCATCTGTTCAAGCAGGATAAGACCATCTGGGATATTATCCAGATTGGCCCGACAGGGGTGCATTTTATAGCGGGCGGTTCAGGGTTTCAGGATCTTCTTGACTTAACCGCGGAGCAGCTGGACTGGTTCTCGGAACAGATTGGCAAGCTGCAGGGGGAATACGATTTTATTCTCTTTGACACGGGAGCGGGCTTGTCGAAGGAAACCGTCAAGTTTATCTCTGCGGCGGAAGAAACCTTTGTTGTGACAACGCCGGAGCCAACAGCGATTACCGATGCCTACGCTCTGGTAAAGATGGTCAAGTCGATGGGCATCAACGCCGCGTTTAAGCTCGTTATTAACCGCGCGACAGACCGCAAGGAGGGCATCCAGACTGCGGACAAAATTAATCTTGTTGCCAGAAGATTTCTTCATGCCGAACTTCCGACATTGGGCGTAATCCTGGATGATCCGAATGTCACGAAAGCCGTAAAGCGGCAAACGCCGTTTACCGTTGCTTTCCCGGGAAGCGACGCCTCAAGAGGAATTGACGAAATTGCACGCCGATATTTGGAGATGTCCATTCCGGAGCAAACCGCTGCAGCTGGAGTAAGAGGATTCATACATAAGATGTTTAGGTTTAACCGGTAGTCATACATACATAAGAGGGGGAACAGGATGGCTCCTTATCGCGTGCTGGTCGTGGACGATTCGCCTTTCATGAGAAAAATATTCAGCGATCTGATCGTTCAGGACCCCCAATTTACGATTGTGGCAACGGCTTGTAACGGCATTGAAGCCATTGAAGCCGTTAAAAAGTGGAAGCCCGATGCTGTCACGTTGGATCTCGAGATGCCCGAGCTTAACGGGCTCGATGCCCTGCAGCGGATCATGATCGAACAGCCGACACCCGTGATCATGTTATCCGGCATCAGTGAAGAGAACACGAGAGAGACCATTAAGGCACTGCAGCTCGGGGCATTCGACTTCATCCGCAAGCCGATGGGCGCTTTCTCCAATGATATTGTCCGGGTCGGGGAGCTGTTGCTTGAGAAGCTGAGAATCGCGGTCCTGACAAAAAGGTATTCTACCGCTGTTATGGACACGGATAAGAAGAAGGCTTCCATTAAAAGGGACATGCCCGAGCAGTCACGGCTTGCACAGCCAGCGAAATCGGCGGAAGAAGGGAACAACCGTAAGCGTGGACTGCTGCAGCCGGAGCAGCAGGCAGAAGCAAGAGACGCATCTGCTCCGGCATTAGAGAAGAAAACCAAACCAACAGGCGGTCTGAGGAATCCGGTCAAGCCATTAACCGATGGCGGCGGCAGACCGTACGGGTCAGCCCCGGGTATACCAATCGCTCCGGTCGCGGCGGCACTGGAGGAGAACAAAGAACGGAAACGGTTCAGGCACACGGACGGCTTTGACCAATTAATTGCGATCGGAACTTCAACCGGCGGTCCACGCGCTCTGCATGAAGTGATCACTTCGCTTCCGGCCCAGCTGGCAGTGCCCGTATTGATCGTTCAGCATATGCCTCCCAAGTTTACAAAGTCGCTAGCCCAGCGTCTGGACAGCTTTAGCGAGCTTGAAGTTGTGGAGGCTTCTCAAGGTGACCGGTTGAAGGCCGGGGTTGTCTATATCGCCCCTGGCGGTCATCACATGGAACTAGCGAAGGACGAGAGCGGCTATTACGTTCAGCTTACGCAGAAGCCGCCGCGCAACGGACATCGTCCTTCGGTTGACGTTCTATTCGAGTCATTGACCC
This sequence comes from Paenibacillus glycanilyticus, assembly GCF_051200795.1. NCBI lineage: Bacteria > Bacillati > Bacillota > Bacilli > Caryophanales > Paenibacillaceae > Paenibacillus > Paenibacillus glycanilyticus. Next base: position 3,695,466 of record NZ_CP195155.1, on the reverse strand, counting down.
CATTCGACGAGCTGAAACGTCACGCCGTCATCATGACGGGAATGGGAAGCGACGGAGCAAAAGGAATGAAGGCTCTCGTCGACAGCGGCGCGGAATCGGCGATTGCCGAATCCGAACAGACCTGCGTCGTTTACGGTATGCCGCGCAGCGCGATAGAGACCGGCTGCGTGAAGACGGTACTGCCGCTGCAGCAGATTGCCGCCGAGCTGCAGCATGCGGTTTTGAAAGGATAATAGATGATATAAAGTCCTATCAGGAGGTGCGACAAAATGGATATGAACGCCTACTTATCGATGTTTATCGACGAATCCAATGATCACCTGCAAGCTTTGAACGAAAATTTGCTTCGCCTGGAGAGTGAGCCGGAGGATCTATCGATCGTCCAGTCAATTTTCCGCTCTGCCCACACCCTAAAAGGGATGTCCGCAACGATGGGGTATGAAGATCTTGCCTCGCTGACGCATGAGATGGAAAACGTGCTTGATCTTGTACGAAACAGCAAGCTGAAGATGGATGAATTTATTTTCGATACCTTGTTCAAGGGGCTGGATGCTCTCGAGTCCATGGTTCAGGATATCGTAGGAGGCGGGACGGGCAAAGCGGATGTAACCGCGATTGTGGCTTCGCTGCAGTCCATTGTCAAAGGAGACTACAAAACGGTGGTAGCTTCCACGGCTGCATCGTCTGCTCCGTCCGCATCCGTGCAGCAAACCGGCGGAATTCTGGATGAGTTCCAGACCTCGGTGATCCAGCAATCTATCGATAGCGGGCATAACGTCTATTACATCGAGGTAGAAATCCGGGAAGATTGCGTCTTAAAAGGCGTGCGTGCCTATATGGTATTCGATCTGCTGGGCAAGAATGGCGACATCGTAAAATCCGAGCCTTCCGTAACCGATTTGGAGCAGGAGAAATTCGACCGTTCCTTCTCCGTGTTTACGATCTCAACCCTGTCCCAGCAAGAGCTGGAAGCTCAAATCGCGGCAATCTCCGAGATCGAGAAAGTCACTGTAGCGTTGCTGGATCTTGAGTCGCTCGCCATGCTGAATAATGCGGCGGCCAAGGAGCAGGCTCCGGCAGCGGCACCTGCGCAAGCCGAGCCTCAATCGGAAGCCGCGAAGGAAGAAGCGCGCAAGCAGGTTAGCGCAGCACGCACGCAGGCGGCAGCATCCTCTGCGCCTGCCGCCGTATCCAGAACGATCCGCGTCGATATCGATCGTCTGGATGCTCTGATGAACCTGTTCAGCGAGCTGCTGATCGACCGTGTAAGGCTGGAGCAGCTGTCCAGCGAGATCCGCCGCAACGATCTGACGGAAACCGTCGAGCATATGACACGAGTCAGCTCCGATCTGCAAAATATCGTCCTGAAGCTGAGGATGGTTCCGGTAGATTCGGTATTTAACCGGTTCCCGCGCATGATCCGCGACTTGGCTAAATCGCTCGACAAGAAAATTGATCTGGTTATTACTGGCGCAGATACAGAGCTTGACCGCACAGTCATTGACGAGATTGGCGACCCGCTTGTTCACTTGCTCCGTAACTCGGTGGACCATGGCATTGAAACCACCCAGGAACGTATCGCAGCGGGCAAGCCGGAGACAGGAACGATTAACCTGCGCGCTTATCATAGCGGCAATCATGTCTTTATCGAGGTTGAAGAAGACGGAAGAGGCATAAACCGCGAGAAAGTTCTAAAAACGGCGATCAAGAACGGCGTTGTCACCGAGGATCAGGCGAAGCAGCTGTCTGACGAAGATATCAACATGTTGATATTTGCTCCAGGGTTCAGCACGGCCGATAAAATCTCCGACATTTCCGGCCGCGGAGTTGGCCTTGATGTCGTTAGATCCAAGATCACTTCCCTTGGCGGCAATGTGACGGTAGATTCCGCCCTTGGGCGCGGAACGAAATTTGCCGTTCAATTGCCTCTGACTCTATCTATTATTTCCGCGATGCTTATCAAGCTAGGTTCCGAGAAATACGCGATTCCGCTTACGTCTATCGTGGAAACCGGCATTATCCAGAAGGATCAGATCCTGAACGTACACGGTAACCGGATGATTCATTTCAGAAACGCCGTTATTCCTTTGGTTTCTTTAAGCAAAGTACTCGATTCGCCCGACTTTAACGAGCAAAGCGAGTCGGAGACCGAAATTGTCGTTATCCGTAAAGGCGATAAATGGGCGGCGATTACCGTTGACGAGTTTATTGGACAAAGCGAGATTGTGTTGAAATCGCTAGGCAAATATTTAACCAATATTGAAGCTATATCCGGTGCGACCATTCTTGGCGATGGCCAGGTGGCGCTCATCATTGATCCTAACGCACTTATCAAATAGGGAGGGCTTAACGATGGGAGAAGAATTAAAAGTTATCGTATTTTCGCTGGCGCATGAGGAATATGGCATTGAGGTGGATAAAGTCCGTACAATCGAACGTTTATCCCCAATTACGCGCGTGCCGAAAACGCCTTCCTTCATTAAAGGAGTTATTAATCTGCGCGGTATCGTTGTTCCTGTAATCGACCTTCGCGGCCGTTTTGGCTTGGAGGAGTCGGCAACAACGGAGAACAGCCGGATCATTGTCGTTGCGGTAAACGAAATGGAAGTTGGCTTTATCGTTGATTCCGCCAATGACGTCGTGGATATCGACGCGGACACGATCGATTCGCCGCCTGAAATTGTCGGCGGCATTAAAGCGAAATATTTGAGAGGCATTGCGAAGTTCGGAGATAACCGGCTGCTTATTATGCTGAATCTATCCGAAGTGCTGAACAAAAGCGAGATCATTCAGCTTGAGCAGTTAGAGGTGTAGGTGTGGACGCCTTTAACAGGTTCAAAGCGTTTGAAATGGACGTTCTGAAGGAAGTAGGCAATATCGGGGCGGGTAATGCGGCAACCGCATTATCCCGCCTTCTGGACAAGCCTGTAGACATGGCGGTTCCGAAGGTCAGTCTGCTGCCCTTTGAAGAAGTAGCGGATCGAGTCGGCGGTTCGGAGCAGGTTGTCATTGCCGTATATCTTCGGGTAGAAGGGGAAGCGCCCGGCAATATGTTTTTCATTATCCAGGAGGATGCCGCGAAGCGTTTGTTGGGACAGCTCCTGTCCCTGGATTGCGAATCAACAGGCAGCTACTCGGAGATGGAAATGTCCGCCCTTTGCGAGATCGGCAACATTTTGGCGGGATCGTATTTGTCGTCCCTTGCCGACTTCACGCATTTATCCATGGCGCCTTCCGTGCCTTCCGTTGCCAGGGATATGGCAGGTCCAATCTTAACCTACGGACTCATGCAATACGGCGAGATGGGGGATTCCGCCCTGCTTATCGAAACTACGTTCCTAGAAGACAGGGAAGAGCTGGAGGGGCATTTCTTCCTTATTCCGGACCCGGATTCCTTCACTAAAATATTTCAATCCTTGGGAGTACTGACCGAATGATCCAACAAGATGTGATCAAGGTCGGCATGGCAGATTTAAAATGGGCTGCGGACGGAGCACATCTGAGGACAACAGGACTAGGCTCTTGTGTCGGACTGACGTTATACGATCCTGTTGCACGAATTGCGGGTATGGCGCATGTTATGCTGCCATCCTCGGAAATTGCCAGAGAGTCGACCATGAATATTGCCAAATATGCGGATACGGCAATTCCCGAGCTTATTGGGCAGATGAAAGCAGAAGGCGCCGTTATCGGACGTCTAGCAGCAAAAATGGCCGGTGGAGCGCAAATGTTCGCCTTCTCGGGCCAATCGGATTCGATGCGGATCGGACCCCGGAATGTTGAATCCTGTTTGGAGATTCTCGCGAATTATTCCATTCCCTTGATGGGACAAGATACAGGCGGGAATTACGGCCGCACGATTGAAATCGACAGCAGCAGCGGTGTATTGACTATTAGAAGCGTGCAGTTTGGAATAAAGGAGATTTGAAATGGTTGGAAATTGGCGATGGAATGTGGGCCTCGGGATTATTGGCGCGGTATTAACCTTATTATTTTCGATTGGTAAAAACCCGCTGTCTGTCATGCTGATGCGCAGCATGTATGCTTTCATCGCCTTTGTTGCGATTGCATTTGCAATGCGGTTTCTACTTGCCTTTATTCTTCGTCCGCCAGTGATGCATCAAGCTGAGACTGTCGGAGAAGAAGGAAAAGGAACACAGCTGGATCTCCAAACCCCTGATGAGAGCGAAGACTTGAATCAACTGCTCAAATCACAGATGGACGGCCATAAGACTCAGGACGTACAGCATCAGGAACAACAAAGTCAGTTTAAGCCGTTAACGCCGCCAAAGCTGGTATCAACACAGAATAAAGAGCCTGAGGAATTGGCTAAGGCCATTCGTCATCTGACTGGAGGGTGAGTGACATGATCTCGACTGCGAATTTGGATTTGTGGCGAGCGTGGAAAGAGGAAGGCGATCTTGAAGCCAAGAAGCGTCTCATCGAGCAATTCTTGCCTTTGGTCGATTATGTAACGAACCGTATGGCGATTGGATTGCCCAAAAATGTTCTTAAGGATGATCTCGCCAGCAACGGAGTCATGGGGCTTATCGATGCAATCGAGAAATTCGACTACTGTCGCGGCTTACAATTTGAAACCTATGCATCCTGGAGAATCCGCGGTTCGATTATCGACGGGCTTCGCCAGGGTGATTGGGTGCCGCGTTCGGTACGCGAGAAGGCGAAGCGCATTGAAGAAGCTTATCAAAGCCTGGAGCAGAAATACTTGCGTTCCGTATCCGACGCGGAGATCAGTGAATATTTAAATGTCAGCGAGAAGGAATTTACCACAATGCTTCACGAGATTGCGATTACCACGGTATGCTCGCTGGAAGATCCGATCCGTGAAGAAGAGTCGGAGACAAGACTTTCGCTGCTTATTGACGAACGGGCCAAAAATCCCGATCACAAAGCGCATGAGTTTTTCCTCAAGGACTCTCTTGTTAACGGCATTGAAAAATTAACGGAGAAGGAACGCACCGTTATCTCGCTCTTTTATTATGAAGAATTATCGTTAAGCGAGATCGCGGAAGTAATGTCTTTATCCCCATCGAGGATTTCCCAGCTACATTCGAAAGCTATATTACGGCTGCGCGGAGCATTAGCGAAGCATAAAGATCAATTACTGCAGCATTAGAAGGGAGTAGGCAAGGTGGAAGACCATTTATTGGAGTCTTACTTGCGTATCCAGATATCAGCTGACAAGCTGTCTGCTTTACTGACCTTTAACCGGATCACCGAGGATTTCGACTGTACTCCCGGTCAATTGGAACGATTTGTACGCAGCAAGGGCGTTGTATATGGGATACGAACAAGTCTGTTAAATGAAATTTGCACCAATACGCTTGCGTATTGCAAAGAGCAAACCTTAATCGCTGTTGGTAATCCGGCTTCGCCAGGTAAGGACGGATCTATCCGTTTTGCTTATGACATGCAGGATCAGAACCAGCGTCCTGCAGAGCTGGAAGACGGCAAAGTGGATTTCAAAGAAGTTTCCCGGTTAAAAAACGTAAAGCGCGGTCAATTAATCGCAGAACGGGTCGATGCACTTTTTGGATCGCCCGGTATGATGGTAACCGGCGACGAGATTCCTGCCAAGCAAGGCAAACAGGCTAGATTCAAAATAGGGAAAAACGTTGTGGTCAACGAGACTCAAACGGCCATGTATGCCTTGATTGACGGTCTTATTACGATTACTGACAAAGAGAAAGTAAACGTTTTTCCGGTGTATGAAGTTAACGGAGACGTTGATTATAGAGTCGGCAACATCGATTTTGTCGGAACGGTTGTCATTCGCGGCAATATCCTCAGCGGGTTCCGGGTAAAGGCTTCCGGCGATATCCGCGTTATAGGCGGCGTGGAGGGTGCCGAGCTGGAGTCCGAGGGGTCGATAGAAATCACAGGCGGAATCATGGCAGGCAATAAAGGCTATGTCAAAGCTCAAAAAAACGTAAAAAGCTCCTTCATCCAAGACAGCAATGTTATTGCCGGCGAGGATGTTTTGGTGTCTCAGAGCATTATGCATTCTCATGTTCGCGCCGGCCGGAATGTTATTTGCCAAGGATCAAAAGGGTTAATTGTAGGCGGTTCCATACAGGCGGTAGAGCAAGTGTCGGCACGCGTGATAGGCAATACGATGTCAACAGCGACCTCTATTGAAGTGGGGGTACAGCCAGAGTCCCGTTCCGAGCTGCAGGAGCTGCGCCTCACGCTTCGCAAGCATATGGACGCGATGGACAAGACGGTAAAAGCATTAGCGATTCTTGACCAGCAAGCTGCAATGGATCAGTTAAACGATCAGAAGATGGCCATGCGGATCAAGCTGGGAGCAACACGGCGCCAGACAACTGCGGAGATCGACCAGATCAGAGAACGTATTCTGGAGATTGAGAGAACGCTTGAGGGCACCGATAAGGCAAAGGTGGATATCAGCCATACGGTTTACGGCGGTATAAAAATTGTAATCGGACGTTACACGCGCTTTATCAAAGATCCGGTGCAGCGTGTTTCTTTCCGGTATACGGACGGGGATATCGTACAATTACCTTTCTCGTAGGGAGGAGCTCGTAAATGCCGTTTAAGCCAATTGATTTGCAATGGTCAATCCCGCGTACTCCGGAAGCGGGCGGAATGCAAAGTCAGTCGAATCATAAGGCGAATGCAGAGCTTTCCCGCTTGGCTGAACTGGCATCCAAGCAAACCGAACAATTGCGCAGCAAGAATACCGGCGTTGAACAGACGGGCGGAACGAACGTTCGCAATAATCGGGACCGTCAGAGCGGCAATCCTTATCTCGCAAAGCGAAAGCAGAAGCGGGAACAGGAGGAGACCGGGAATGCGGAGGATAAGGCCGAACATCCCTATAAAGGGCATCACGTGGATATTTCGCTATAGGAACAGCAATGTTTGTAGAGGGTGTGAATGATGTCAAACTGGACTTATATTGTACTGCTGGGAGCGGTTGTCGCCGTAGCTTCGTTATTTCTGCCAAGAAAGCAGCAGGGACGAGAAGCTAAGGACACGCGCAATATGGAAATCGCGCTTGAGCAATTTATGGAGAATACGGAGCTGGACCATCAAGAATTGGTAAAGCTTGTTTCCGCATTGCGGGAAGAGGGAAAACAGCAGACGGAAGCAGGCAAACAGCGGTTGGCGGAGCTTGAAAACAAATGTCTGCTGCTTGAGCAGCAGCTTGCTTTCCTTCAACAGCAGCGTCAAAACGATCTATTGATGGCAGCGCAAACGAAGGTAGACACCGGAACGGCTAAGACAGCACCACTGGCAGAGGAGCTGCCGCCCGTTGTGCAAGAGCCCGAGCAGCCAGCATCGGGCATTCAGTTACGTTATCCTGATCTATTTGATTTATATAATCAAGGCAAGTCTATCGAAGCCATCGCAAAAAAGCTGAGCATGAACAAAGGCGAAGTTCAGCTTATCTTACAGCTGGCCAAGCAGGAGGAGAAGGCTTATGTTTAAGAACCGCTCCTTTGTCGCAGGATTAGGTGTCGGCATTATTGCCGGCGCTATTTTGCTGCAGCTGATGCAGATCGGGGACGAAAGCCAGCAGAAGCTTTCGAACGGATTTAACGATGGAGAGCCCAAGCTGTACACGCAGGCGGAGCTGGATGAGAAGCTTGCGGAGGAGCGGGATAAAGCTAGCCGGAATGCGGCTGAAACGGCCAAGCCGGCCGCGGAGAAGCCGGAGGAATCACCTGCTGTAAAGGCATCGGAACCACCTGTTGAAAGCAGTAAGAGTGACGATAAGAAGGAAGGGTCTGCCGACAAGCCAACCGAAGCAGCGGTTAAGCGGCAGGTTCGCATTACAGGCGGGATGAACCTAACGGACACTGCGGAGCTACTGTCCGAGCAGAAGCTGATCTCGGACAAGGATGCTTTTATCAAAACGATGAAAAATAAACCTGTCCGCGCCGGCTATTTCATTTTTGAAGGGAATCCGACGGTTGCAGACATCATTCGCATTCTGACAAGCCAACCGCTTACCAAATCCGAATTTGAGCAGCAAATGAAGGGTTAGAGACAAACTGCAAAATTTCGACAATCATCTGTTGCACCGTCTAGGCAGATATGTTATATTAATTGACGGTGTTAAAAACACACGCCTATTAATTCCGATAATGGTGCTTCCGGTCGCCGGAAGTTTTAGCGGAAGATGCGATGGGCGGAGGTAATCACTAAAAACCATAACAGGAGGTGTGTTGAATATGGCGGTTATTTCCATGAAACAGCTTCTCGAAGCTGGGGTACACTTCGGTCACCAAACTCGTCGTTGGAACCCTAAGATGGATCGTTATATCTTCACAGAAAGAAACGGAATTTACATTATCGACCTGCAAAAAACAGTTAAGAAAGTCGAAGAGGCTTACAACTTCGTACGTTCTGTAGCTGCTGAGGGCGGCACTATGCTGTTCGTAGGTACGAAAAAACAAGCTCAAGACTCGGTTAAAGAAGAAGCTGAACGTTGCGGCAACTTCTACATCAACCAACGTTGGTTGGGTGGTACGCTGACTAACTTCCAAACGATCCAAAAACGTATTGACCGTCTGCGTCAACTCGAAAAATGGTCGGAAGACGGTACTTTCGAAGTACTGCCTAAAAAAGAAGTTATCATTCTTAACAAAGAAAAAGACCGTCTGGAAAAATTCCTCGGCGGCATCAAAGGCATGAAAGGCCTGCCTAGCGCGCTGTTCATCATCGATCCTCGCAAAGAGCGTATCGCTGTTGCTGAAGCACGCAAGCTCGGTATCCCAATCGTAGGTATCGTTGATACAAACTGCGATCCGGACGAAATCGACTATGTAATTCCAGGCAATGACGACGCGATTCGCGCAGTTAAATTGCTGACGTCCAAAATGGCTGACGCTATCGTGGAAGCTAACCAAGGCGAGCAAACAACTGCTTAATCCGATATAATTGCTACAACAAAGGGTGGTCAGAAGGTGAAAGCCTCTCACCGCCCTTTTTTTGAACGTAAAAACTAAAAATGGAATTTCCAGGAGGGCTAATCATGGCGGTATCCGCAAGCGCAGTAAAAGAACTTCGTGAAAGAACTGGAGCAGGTATGCTCGATTGCAAGAAAGCATTGGACGAAACAAACGGCGACATCACAAAAGCAATTGAATTGCTTCGTGAAAAAGGTCTGTCCGCGGCAGCTAACAAAGCTGGCCGTGTTGCAACTGAAGGCGTAGTTGAATCGTATATCCATGCAGGCGGCCGTATCGGCGTTCTGGTTGAAATCAACTGCGAAACTGACTTCGTAGCTAAAACGGATCAATTCCGTACTTTCGCTCGCGACATCGCAATGCACATTGCCGCAGCGAACCCTAAGTTCGTAAAACGCGAAGAAGTTCCGGCTGAAGAAATCGAAAAAGAGCGCGAGATTCTGAAAGCTCAAGCTCTGAACGAAGGCAAACCGGAAAAAATCGTTGAGAAAATGGTTGACGGCCGTATCTCGAAATACTACGAAGAATACTGCTTGATGGAGCAATCCTTCGTTAAAGATCCGGACAAAACAATCTCGGCTCTTCTGAACGAGAAAATCAGCGCTATCGGTGAAAACATCTCGATCCGTCGTTTCGTTCGTTACGAACTGGGCGAAGGCTTGGAGAAAAAAGTGGATAACTTCGTTGAAGAAGTTATGGCTCAAGCAAAACTGTAAACCGAACGCACAGGCGGGGCGGGGCGTTCGCCCCGCTCTTTTTTTCTAAATAATAGGATGTTACCTCGCCCGCGAGGTACAAGATGGAGGTAGGGACGATGGGACAGCCTGTTTTCAAAAGAATTGTTCTGAAAGTTAGCGGTGAATCTTTGTCGGGAGATCAAGGCTACGGCATTGAAGCTTCGGTCATTTCGGAAATCGCTGAACAAGTTAAAGAAGTAGTAGCACTTGGTGTTGAAGTCGCTATCGTTGTAGGCGGCGGCAACATCTGGCGCGGTATCGCGGGTACGGCCAAAGGCATCGACCGTGCGACAGCAGACTATATGGGCATGCTGGCAACCGTAATGAACTCTCTGGCCTTGCAAGATGCGTTGGAGCAAATTGAAGTGCCTACTCGCGTTCAAACTTCGATCGCCATGCAACAAATCGCGGAGCCTTACATTAGACGCCGCGCAATCCGTCATCTGGAGAAAGGCCGCGTTGTGATTTTCGCAGCCGGTACGGGCAATCCGTTCTTCTCGACGGATACGACTGCAGCTCTTCGCGCAGCCGAGATTGAAGCGGAAGTCATCCTGATGGCTAAGAACAAAGTAGACGGCGTATATTCCGCCGATCCGTTCAAAGATGCTACAGCAGAGAAATACGAAGAATTGACATACATGGAAGTACTGAACAAGAACCTTGGTGTTATGGATTCGACGGCATCGTCGCTTTGCATGGATAACAATATTCCGCTCGTCGTGTTCGCGATTACCGAAAAAGGGAATATTAAGAAAGTCGTGCTTGGTGAGAAGATTGGTACTATTGTGAGAGGAAGTGCGAAATAATGCCGCAAGCAATTAAGAAAAATGCAGAAGAGCGTATGGAGAAAGCAATCGGTGCTTTGAAACGTGATCTGGCTACACTTCGTGCAGGACGGGCGACGCCTGCTTTGCTCGACCGTGTTCAAGTTGAATATTACGGGGCGCCTACGCCCGTTGCGCAATTAGCGAATATTAATGTTCCGGATTCCCGCACGCTGTTTATTCAGCCTTGGGACAAATCGTCGATCGCAGCGATCGAGAAAGCGATTATGAAATCCGATCTTGGCCTTACTCCATCCAACGATGGTTCGGCGATCCGCATCACTTTGCCGCCGCTTACGGAAGAGCGTCGTACCGAGCTTGTTAAAACAACGAAGAAGTTTGGCGAAGAAGCGAAAGTTGCAATCCGCAACATCCGCCGCGACGCTAACGACGACATTAAGAAGCTTGAGAAAACAACGATTTCCGAAGACGAGTCCCGTCGTCATCAAGAAGACATCCAAAAAGCAACGGACCGTTTCATCGCAGAAGTTGATAAAGTTTTGGTAGCTAAAGAGAAAGAGATTATGGAAGTATAATTGCGCCTACAGCCCCTCCGACAGGTGGGGTTTGGTTTTTTGAATTCCGGGTGGGAGGAACAAACATGATCAGTCGACTTTGGGCTAAACTTGGCAAATCGTCCTCGAATGCGGCTGAACCGTTGGCAGCTGACAATGTCCCGAAGCATATCGCCATTATTATGGATGGCAACGGACGTTGGGCGAAGAAACGTGGACTTCCACGAATCGCCGGCCATCATACCGGTATGAAAACGGTGAAGCGGATCGTGATGGAGGCAGATCGTCTTGGTGTCAAATATTTGACATTGTACGCTTTTTCCACGGAAAACTGGAAGCGGCCCAAAGACGAAGTTGAGTTCCTGATGAAGCTTCCCCAGCAATTTTTGGAAATTGAGCTGGCAGAGCTCATTGAAAAAAACGTTCAAGTTCGGATGATGGGGCATAAGGAAAACCTGCCGTCGTTTACGCTCAGCGCCGTTGAGGAAGCTATTACGAAAACGGCTCATAATACTGGACTCGTACTCAATTTTGCTCTTAATTACGGCGGTCGCAGGGAAATGCTTGAAGCGATCAAAGAAATTGCTGCCGATGTACAGGACGGACGTTTATCGACCGAGCAGATTGACGAACAGCTGCTCTCCAGCCGATTGTTAAGCGGAGACATTCCTGATCCCGATTTGTTGATCCGTACGAGTGGTGAACTCCGGCTGAGCAACTTCATGCTGTGGCAGTTAGCTTATAGCGAGATGTGGTTTACGAACGTTTATTGGCCGGAGTTTACTGAGGCTCATCTGCAGGAAGCCATTCAAGAATATCAGCGGCGTGCACGGCGATACGGCGGATTATAGCATCGATAACGGAGAGTGACCATCACTTGAAACAGAGAATCATTTGGGGACTGCTTGCCGGCGCAGCATTTGTTGCTCTGCTATTAGCCGGCGGATGGTTTTATGCAGCTGCGCTAGTCTTGCTTGCTTTGCTTGGATTTAACGAATATACGAAGATGAATGGGCACTCGTGGAATGAACCGGCGTCCCTGCTTGGTTATGCAGGCGTGCTTATGTTCGTTTTGCCATGGAAGCTTATGGGCGTGGATTCGCCTTCGTCGATTACCGTACTATGGGTGCTGGCTTTCTTGCTGCTGGCGGTGACGGTATTCACCAAAAACAAAATAACCATCGACGGCGCCTCGCTTATGTTGTTAGGCGCTTTATATGTAGGTTACGGCTTTAGCTCGATGAATGCCGTTCGCGATCTTGATCACCACGGCATTTTCTGGTCGTTTCTTATTATTACATGCAACGTTGCGTCCGATGCAGGCGCTTATTTCGTCGGGCGGGCGATGGGTAAGCATAAGCTGTGGCCGTCTATAAGCCCTAACAAGACAATTGAAGGTTCTGTCGGCGGAGTTGTCCTTGCGGTGATCGCAGCGCTTATATTCGCGATATGCGCTCCTCATGTTATCGACATCGGGACATCCTTGCTGATCGGCCTTATCGTTGCGGTAGCCGGTCAACTAGGCGATCTCATTCAATCGGCTTACAAACGCGTTCGCAACATCAAGGATTCCGGCTCTATTTTGCCGGGCCACGGTGGTGTTCTCGACCGTTTCGACAGTTGGATTATCGTGTTCCCTTTGTTGATCTTGACAGATTTGATCCCTACATAAAACAAAGTGAGAGCGGAGTTATCCACTTATGGATAACTCTTAACATGGAAATTCCGACATGTTAATAACGCTTTTCCCTGTTCTCCATCTTTTTTCTTTGGCATTCCGACTTGGGAGGAGTGCCAGTCAGTGTTTGCTCTAGAGTGAGCGGAGCAAAAGTGTTATGGAAGAGAAGCGATAGCGCTCGCCTTTGTCCGTGAATTTCAACCGCTAAGCGGATTGAGATCAAGAAATTCTCGGACAACAGCGATCGAAGCCATGACACTTTTGCGCAGCGAATAGCACTAGAGCACGATGCATCAAACGTGTTCCAGGAGGAATCCATGAAAAAAATCACCATTTTAGGCTCCACCGGCTCCATCGGCACCCAGACGTTAGACGTCATTGCCAATGATCCGGACCGCTATCAGGTTGTCGGCTTATCGGCGGGCAATAACCTTCAGCTGCTGATTGAGCAGGCCAAGCAGTTCCGGCCTTCGGCAGTTTGCTTGGCTAACAAGGAGCTAGCGGAGCAAGCAAGGCCTGAATTGCCTGCGGGCACGCGGGTCCTGTATGGCGAAGAGGGGCTTGTAGAAATCGCGGCGAATAATGATGCCGATGTTGTCGTTACGGCGATTGTTGGCAGCCGTGGACTTCCTGCAACTCTTGCCGCTATTGACGCGGGCAAGACGATTGCGCTGGCGAACAAAGAAACCCTTGTGACCGCCGGTCATATCGTAATGGAGCGCGCCAGACAAAAAGGCGTCTCGATCATTCCGGTGGACAGCGAGCACTCGGCGATTTTCCAATGTTTGAACGGCGAAGATCTTAAGGCTTTGCAGCAGCTCACCTTGACGGCATCGGGCGGTTCGTTCCGCGATCGTACTCGTGAACAGCTGCAAGGCGTATCGGTAGCCGAAGCATTGAACCATCCGAACTGGTCCATGGGAGCGAAGATTACGATCGATTCCGCCACGATGGTGAACAAAGGGCTGGAGGTCATCGAAGCAAGATGGCTGTTTGACGTGACCTATGATCAGATCAAGGTATTGATCCATCCGGAGAGCATCATCCATTCTTTTGTGGAATTCAGCGACAACAGCGTAATCGCTCAGCTGGGCTTGCCCGATATGCGGGTTCCCATCCAGTATGCGCTGACTTATCCGGACCGCCGTCCAACTCCGACAGGCCGGCTTGATCTGGCGGCTATCGGGAAGCTGCATTTCCGCGAAATGGATTTTGCCCGATACCCCTGTCTCAAGCTTGCCTTTGACTGCGGCCGTGCCGGAGATTCGGCGCCAACGGTGTTTAATGCAGCCAATGAAGTTGCGGTAGCCCGTTTCTTGAACGGGGAGATTGATTTCTTGGGGATTGAGCGAGTGCTGGAGCGCGTTCTCGAGCGCCACTCGGTAACAGCAGTAAATGATTTGCAGGCTATTGCGGAGATTGATGCTTGGGCTCGCGGAGAGGCTGCGGTCATCTAGCTTTTGCCTTAACCTGCGGTTCTCTTGTATCGTACGGGAGAATAATGATAATCTATGTACAGGCCGTTACGAACAGGAGGCTCGCTATGGAGATGATTCGGGTCATATTTATGACCGTGCTCGTATTTTTTGTCATTGTCACCATCCATGAATGGGGACACTATTTTTTCGCGAAACGCGCCGGGATTTTGGTCCGGGAATTCGCTATCGGCTTCGGGCCGAAGTTATTCTCGATCAAACGCGGTGAAACTCGCTTTACGCTTAGGCTTGTGCCCGCAGGCGGTTTTGTCCGCATGGCAGGCGAGGATCCGGAGATTGTAGAGGTTACTGTCGGCCAAACGGTAGCCGTTCGGGTGAAGAATAACCAGGTTACCCGGATTTATCTCGATCGCCTGGATGAGCGGAGCGGTGTTATTCGCGGGGAAGTGACCGGTATCGACTTGGAGAAGGATTTGTTCGTTACCCTCGACGTTGAAGGGGAGAACGACCGTTTCTCCGTTCATCCTACGGCGCTTCTCATTTCTAGAGGGAAAGAGACGCAGATTGCTCCAATTGACCGTCAATTCGGAAGCAAGTCGGTTGGCGCTCGCGCCATGTCCATCTTTGCAGGCCCTCTTATGAACTTTGTGCTTGCGTTTGTTTTGTTTATGGCATACATACAACTCGCCGGTACGCCGCAAGGCTTGCTGGTCGATGAAGTAACCAAAGGAATGCCGGCCGAGCAGGCACAACTGCAAAAAGGTGATTTGATCGATACCGTAAACGGCGTCAAGATCGGCACCGATTATGACAAAATGATTGATATTATCGGCGCTTCCGCAGGCAAGCCGATTCAATTGAACGTTATCCGCAATGGAGCGCTCGAGCCGATTAAGCTAACTCCGGTTGCGGATGATCAAGGCGTTGGCAAGGTTGGCCTCAGAGCGGCTTATCAGTTCCGCAGCGCCACAGTGGGCGAGACGATCACGGGTGCAGCGAAGCTGATGAAGACGATGACAATCAGTATTTTCGAAGGCTTCAAGAAGATTATTATTGGAGACTTTAAGCTGGATGACCTGGGCGGACCGGTGCGTACAGCGGAAATGACCAGTGAAATTGCCCGCAAAGGCATTACGGATCTGACGTCATGGACGGCTTTGTTAAGCCTGTATCTGGGTATATTCAACTTGCTGCCGATTCCCGCGCTTGATGGCAGCAGGCTCATCTTCCTCGGTCTCGAGGCAGTTCGCGGGCGTCCGGTTAATCCTAGCCGGGAAAGCATGGTCCACTTCATCGGTTTTGCCTTAATTATGCTGCTGATGCTTGTGGTGACTTACAATGATATTTTGCGATTGGTACGAGGGGAGCCATAAGTCGGTTATGTCCAAGGATAAACAGTTTGTTACCGAAATTACGCCACAAGGCGAGGATTTTTCTAGATGGTATATCGATGTAATTAAGAAAGCGGAGCTCATGGATTATTCGCCGGTACGCGGCTGTATCGTTTTCCGTCCGGAAGGCTATGAGCTCTGGGAAAATATTCAGCGCGACCTGGACCGCCGGTTCAAGGAAACGGGCCACCGCAACGCATACTTCCCGCTCTTTATTCCGGAGAGCTTCTTCCAAAAGGAGAAGGAGCATGTCGAAGGCTTTAATCCGGAGCTGCCATGGGTAACGGAAGCAGCGGGCGAGAAGCTGGAAGAGCGTCTGGCTATTCGTCCAACCTCGGAAACGATGTTCGGCCATATGTATGCGAAATGGATTCAATCGTACCGCGATCTGCCGCTCCTTATTAACCAATGGGCAAACGTTGTGCGCTGGGAGAAGCGTACTCTGCCGTTCCTACGCACAAGCGAATTCCTGTGGCAGGAAGGCCATACGGCTCACGAGACCGAAGATGAAGCTCGCGAAGAAACGATGAGAATGCTGACGGTCTACCGCGAATTCGTGGAAGAGTTCCTGGCAATCCCGGTTATTGAAGGGGAGAAGACGCCGTCCGAGCGTTTTGCCGGTGCGGTTAACACGTATTCCATCGAAGCGATGATGAAAGACGGCAAAGCGGTGCAAGCCGGTACGTCTCATTATCTGGGCACAAAATTTGCCGTTGCGTTTGACATCAAATATCTCGACCGCGAGAATACTCTTCAATTCGCGCATACCACATCTTGGGGCGTGAGTACGCGTTTGATTGGTGCTATGATTATGGTTCATGGCGACGACCGCGGTCTGGCATTGCCTCCGAAGGTTGCGCCAACTCAAGTGATTATGATCCCAATTGGTCCGGCTAAAACCCGCGATCAAGTGGTTGGCCGGGTAGACGAACTTTATGCGGAGCTTAAAAAAGCTGGCGTACGCGTAAAAGTTGACGACCGTTCCGACGTAAGTCCGGGCTGGAAGTTCAACGAATACGAGATGCGTGGTGTTCCGCTTCGTCTTGAGCTTGGTCCTCGCGATATGGAAAATGGGCAAGTTGTTCTTGTATCGCGCATTAGCGGCGAGAAACGGATCGTCCGCCAGGATAACCTGATCGCGGAAGTGGAAACGATGCTTGCCGATATTCAACGCGATATGTTTGAAAAAGCGAAAAAATTCCGTGAAGATAATTTCTACGACGTAGAGACGCTTGACGAGATGAAAGCTTCGATGGAAGAAAAACGTGGATTTGTACTGGCTGGTTGGTGCGGTTCCGCTGCTTGCGAGAAGCAAGTGAAGGAAGAGACTGGAGCAACAAGCCGCAACATTCCGTTTGAACCGGAGAAGAAGAAAAGCAAATGTCTCGTATGCGGTGATCATGCGGAGCACACGGTCGTATTTGCACGTGCCTACTAAAAGCATCGATCGGATTGGATCGTACAGGAGTGATTGATTGCCATGAGCCAAACCGGAGACAACCGGCAGCGCTTTGAGCTGCTTATGCAGCAAGCGGGGCTGCCGCTCGAAATTATAAATTCCTATTACAAAGACGGTTACATCGAGCAAGTCATTGTAGGGAAAAGCAACAGAAAATGGACGTTTTGCATTCGCAAAACGTCTTTAGTTCCTTATAAAGCGTTTATGGCTTTAACCCAAGCCGTAAACATGAAGTTCTCTCATATAGCCGAAACTTCTTTTAAGCTTCTTTATGATGATGCCGTTCCATCGGCAGACATCGCCCGGGAATATTGGCCTTTGTTCCTGGAATGGGTACAGCAGGAAAACGCTTCGGTTAACGGCTGGTTAAGCAAAGCCGGCATGGAGCCGACAGACGAGATGATTGCCGTATCGATGCTGGATGGCATGGGGCTGGAGCTGGCCAAGAAGAAGAAGATCGACGAAGCGATCAGCAGCTTTTACGAACGTACCTTCAGTCGGAATTACCGGGTTAAGCTGGAGGTTGGCGAGCAGGTCAGACAAGATGCTTACGAGGAGTTCCAGCAGAAGCGGGATCAAGCGGAGAGGGAAGCCGTCATTCAGATTATGGAGAGCGTTGCCGAGTCGAATGAGGCAGAAGGCGATGAAGAGCCTGTCAAACTGGCAATGGGTTATGACATTCGCGATGAACCTACCCCGCTTATGAATATCCGTGAAGAAGAGAAGAAGGTTACGGTTCAGGGGGCTGTATTTGGCCTAGAGGTGAAGGAGCTCCGCAACGGAATGACCTTGTTCACCTTTAACGTAACGGACTTTACGGATTCCATGGCAATGAAGATGTTTGCCAAGAATAAGGAAGACGTAAAAATCCTGAGTCTGCTGTCGAATGGCAAATGGGTGAAGGCACGCGGCAAGGTCGATTACGACCGCTTCATGCAGGAGCCTGAACTTGTGATGATCCCTAATGATCTTCAGGAAATCTCTTCGCCCCCGGACCGCAAAGACAATGCGGAGGAAAAACGCGTTGAATTCCATCTTCATTCCACCATGAGCGCGATGGACGCGGTTACTCCGATTGGCGAGTACGTGAAGATGGCCGCCAAGTGGGGACATAAGGCGATTGCGATTACGGATCACAGCAATATTCATTGTTACCCGGAAGCATTCAAGGCTGCAAAGAAAAATAATATCCAAGTTTTATTCGGCCTTGAAGCCAATGTTGTAAATGACGCGGTACCGATGGTTCTGAACCCAAGAGAAGACCAGCTTGCTTCTGCCGTCTATGTCGTATTTGATATTGAGACCACGGGCTTATCCATTATTAATAATAAAATCATTGAGCTTGCTGGCGTAAAAATGCAAAACGGCAAAGAGATTGACCGGTTCTCCACCTTTATAAACCCGCATGAGAAAATCCCTTACCATATTCAGCAGTTGACGAATATCAATGATGATATGGTCAAGGATGCGCCGGAGCTTGAGCCGAAGCTTCGCGAATTTATCGATTTTATAGGGGATTGCATTCTGGTCGCCCATAATGCAAGGTTTGATATCGGATTTATTCAAGCCAATCTCAAGTCTATCGGCTTGCCGGAATTAACGAATCCGGTGCTTGATACGCTGGAGCTCGCAAGATTCCTTCATCCGACGCTTAAGAACCATCGACTTAATACGTTATCGGCGAAATACAAAGTTTCTCTTGAGAATCATCACCGTGCCGTAGACGACTCCGTTGCTCTCGGCGGTGTAATGTATGGCCTCATTAATGACGCGGCAGAACGCAATATTACGGGACTTCATCAATTAAACGATTATGTCGGTCTGGACATTTCCAATTCCCGGCCGTTCCATTGCAATATTTACGCGTTAAACGCGGTTGGCAAAAAAAATCTGTTCAAGATGGTGTCGATTTCTCATACCGAGCATTTTAAACGGGTTGCTTGCATACCGAAGAGTAAGCTTGTCGACATGCGTGAAGGCATTCTTGTCATTTCCGGCTGCGAGAAGGGTGAATTTTTCGAGACGGTGCTCAATAAATCTTATGAAGAAGCTCTTGAGGTTGCCCGGTTCTACGATGTGCTCGAGATCCAGCCGATTGACTTCTACATGCATCTTGTTGATAAAGGACTTGTAGGCAGCCGCGCCGAGATTGAGCAGGCCATGCGCCGCATTTGCGAGATCGGCGATGAACTTGGCAAGCCTGTTATCGCAACGGGCAACGTCCATTATCTGAATCCAAGGGACAAGCTGTATCGCGATATCGCCATTCATGGCATTACCGGATTCAGCCCGCTGAAGGACATCCGAAAGCCGGATGCCCATTTGCGGACGACCGACGAGATGCTTCGCGAGTTTGCTTTCCTCGGAGAAGCGCGTGCCTACGAAGTCGTAGTCAAGAACACGATTGAACTTGCTGACCGGTTCGAGCCGTTCGAGATGTTCCCGGACCAGCTGTTTACCCCGATTATTGAGGGCGCGGAAGAAGAAATCCGGAGTACATGCTATAACACAGCGAAATCAATGTACGGCGAAGATCTCCCGCAGGTTGTTATCGACCGGCTCGAGAAGGAGCTAGTACCGATTATCAAATTCGGTTTCTCCGCCAACTACTTGATTTCGGAGAAGCTCGTTAAGAAGTCCAATGCCGATGGTTATCTCGTGGGCTCGAGGGGTTCGGTAGGTTCTTCCGTCGTTGCGACGTTCCTTGGCATTTCCGAGGTTAATCCGCTGCCGGCGCATTATTTGTGCAAAAATCCGGAATGCCGGCATAGCGAATGGTTCCTGGACGGCAGCGTCCCAAGCGGATTTGATTTGCCGGACAAGAACTGTCCGAATTGCAATTTGCCAATGAAGGGAGAAGGACAGGATATCCCGTTCGAAACCTTCCTTGGCTTCAAGGGCGATAAAGTTCCCGATATCGACCTTAACTTCTCCGGTGAATACCAACCGACGGCGCATAACTTTACGAAGATCATGTTCGGCGACAAATGCGTGTTCCGTGCCGGCACAATCGGTACGGTAGCCGAAAAAACCGGTTATGGATTTGCCCGCAAGTATGCCGAGGATCATAGTAAAACTTGGCGCAGCGCGGAATTGTCCCGCCTTGCATCAGGCGTAACCGGCGTAAAGCGGAGTACGGGCCAGCATCCGGGCGGTATCGTTGTTGTTCCGAATTATATGGAAGTCGAAGATATTACTCCCGTGCAATATCCGGCGGACGACGTGAACGCCGAATGGAAGACGACTCATTTCGATTATCACGCCTTCGAAGCCAACTTGCTGAAGCTTGATATCCTCGGTCACGATGATCCGACCATGATGCGGATGCTGCAGGATTTGACGGGCGTTGATCCAACAACGATTCCGATGAATGACCCTAAAGTCATGAGCATGTTCAACTCGACCAAAGCATTAGGCGTAACACCGGAGCAAATCCGAACACCGGTTGCAACGTACGGCGTGCCGGAGATGGGGACGAAGTTCGTACGCCAGATGCTTCAGGAGACGCAGCCGTCGTCGTTTGCCGATTTGCTTCAGATTTCGGGACTATCGCATGGTACCGGGGTTTGGCTCGGCAATGCGCAGGAACTGATCAAGAAAGGCACTTGCAACATCAAGACCGTAATCGGCTGCCGTGACGATATCATGCTGTATCTCATCTATAAAGCGGGTATGGATGCCGGACTTGCCTTCAAGATCACGGAAAGCGTGCGTAAAGGCAGGGGTCTTACGCCGGAATGGATCGAAGAGATGAAGCGCTGCAAGGTGCCGGCGTGGTACATTGATTCTTGTCTGCGGATTGAATACATGTTCCCTAAGGCGCATGCCGCCGCTTACGTTATTTCCGCGGTTCGAACCGCCTACTTCAAGCTGTATTACCCGATTCAATACTATGCAACGTATTTCTCGGTTCGCGCGGAAGATTTCGACCTCGAGCTGCTCTGTCAAGGCTATGATGCCATTCAGAAGAAGATCATCGAAATCGAGGACAAGGGCTTTAACGCCACGACCAAAGAGAAGAACAGTATTTCCTTGTTGGAAATGGCCCTAGAGATGACAGCCCGCGGCTTTTCCTTCAAACCGATCGATTTATATCGTTCGGATGCAACGAAGTTTATCGTTGACGGCGAATCGCTCATTCCTCCGTTCTCGGCCATTGGCGGTATCGGGGACAATGCGGCGCGCAACATCGCGGCTGCCAAGGATGACGGAGAGTTCCTGTCCATCGAAGATTTCCAGCAGAGATCCAAGGCAAGTAAGACGATTATCGAGGTATTGACGGGCATGGGATGCTTCCGCGGATTGCCGGAATCCAACCAGTTGTCCTTGTTCTAGGCGCTGCGTGTTAGAAAACATTTCTTGTCACCCCTATGCGGTTATGATATAATTTTTGTGGCAATGATGTGGATAGAGACTTGAAGCAGAGAGTGGGGAAACCCACTCTTTACGTTTTGTAAACGGCTTTTTTCGCATACGAATCGGCCGTTTGCAGACGTACGAAGAAACAGGAGGTTACACCGATTGAGCACATCCAAAATCAAAACCGTCGTTGAGGCTATGGTTACTCCTTTCCTCAACAGCAATGGATTTGAACTTGTTGATATTGAGTACGTCAAGGAAGGCAGCAACTTCTTCCTTCGGGTGTTCGTGGACAAGGAAGGCGGCATCGATATTGACGAATGCGGCAGAATCAGCGAATTTTTGAGCGAAGAACTGGATAAGAACGATCCGGTCTCCGATGCTTACTTCCTGGAAGTGTCATCCCCGGGTGCGGAACGGCCGCTTAAGAAGCCGGAAGATGTTCGCAAGGCAGTCGGCAAGCATGTCTACATAACGACTTACGAGCCGATTGACGGTTCCAAGGAATTTGAAGGGCAGCTTACCGCGTTTGACGGCGAACAGGCTACCGTGAAAATCGGCAAAAAAGAGCATGTCATTCCTTACGCCAAGGTCGCGAGCGCCCGTCTTGCGATTGTGTTCTAAATAGCGGTTTATTTTTGAAAGGGGGAACTCCATTCCAATGAGCATGGATTTTATTGAAGCATTGTCGGAAATCGAGAGGGATAAAGGGATTGCGAAGGAAGTGCTGTTAGAAGCGATTGAAGCGGCTTTGATATCGAGCTACAAGCGCAACTTCAACACAGCGCAAAATGTACGCGTGGACATTAACCGCCATAGCGGCGTTATTAAAGTATACGCTCGCAAGACGGTTGTAGACGAAGTGCTCGACCCTCGTCTAGAAATTACAGTTGACGCAGCGCGTGAGATTAACCCTCACTATACGCTGGACGACATCGCGGATATCGAAGTTACGCCTCGCGACTTCGGCCGTATTGCCGCCCAAACAGCCAAGCAGGTCGTTACGCAGCGTATTCGCGAAGCGGAACGCGGTTTGATCTACAACGCGTTTATCGATAAGGAAGAGGATATCGTTAACGGTATCGTTCAGCGCCAGGATACTCGCAACTTGTTTGTTGACCTTGGCAAGGTTGAAGCCGTTCTTCCTCTTACCGAGCTGATGCCTACGGACAAATTCAAGCATGGCGACCGCGTAAAGTCGTATATCACAAAAGTAGAGAATACGACCAAAGGGCCCCAAATTATTTTGTCCCGTACTCATCCCGGCCTTTTGAAGCGTCTCTTCGAGCTTGAAGTTCCGGAAATTTACGACGGCGTAGTCGAGATTCGTTCCGTTGCCCGCGAGGCAGGCTTCCGCTCGAAGATTGCCGTTTATTCGCGTAACGAAGAGGTTGATCCGGTTGGATCCTGCGTAGGCCCTAAAGGAATGCGCGTGCAGACCATCGTCAACGAGCTTACCGGCGAGAAGATCGATATCGTCCGCTGGTCGGAAAGCGTAGAGGAATATGTGGCGAATGCGCTTAGCCCTTCGAAAGTGCTGGAGGTTATCGTATTCGAGCAAGAGAAAATGGCCCGCGTAATCGTACCCGATTATCAGCTGTCTCTCGCGATTGGCATTAAAGGTCAGAATGCGCGCCTTGCCGCGAAGCTGACGGGCTGGAAAATCGATATTAAGAGCGAAACGCAAGCGGAGCAGGAATACGGCCGTCCGAAAACAACGGCAGGCACCATGCACCAGGATTCCGTTTCTATCGATTAACAGCAGGCTTACATCTTGGGTCCATTAACGGGCAAAGGAGGGGTGTGCGGTGAGACCGAGAAAAGTGCCGCTTCGCAAGTGCGTGGCATGCCAAGAAATGAAGCCAAAAAGAGAACTCATCCGGGTTGTTCGGACACCAAACGAAGAAGTGCTTATAGACCTGACGGGGAAAAAAGCCGGTCGCGGCGCCTATTTATGTGGACAGGTCAGCTGTTTCAAGCTGGCTAAGAAATCCAAGGCGCTTGACCGGGCATTGAAGCAGGCAGTCGACGCATCGATTTACGACCAGCTTGAACAGGATTTCATAGCGGTTGAGGACGAGTTTCTGGCAGGCAAGGAGCGGGAAAGCGATGAAGATGAATAAAGGCTTGTCTTCGCTCGGAATGGCCATGAGAGCCGGAAAGCTTATTACCGGAGATGAAATTGTGCTCAAGGCGGTTCGTAAAGGTGAAGCGCAGCTCGTGATCATAGCGGGCGACGCTTCTCCAAACACGAAGAAGAAGTTTCGCGACAAATGCAACACCTACGGGGTACAGCTCGCCGAAGCATTTGACCGCGATCAGCTTGGAAAGGCCATTGGAAAGCCGGAACGAGTCGTACTGGCGGTAACTGACGCAAAGTTCGGAAAAATGATTGCAGGTCATCTGAGTCAAAATTCGGAGGTGGATAATATTGAGCAAACAACAGGACAACAGCAAGGACAATAAAGATAAAACACGCGTATACGAATACGCGAAATCGCTAAACATGAGCAGTAAAGAAATTATAACGATTCTTAAACGGCTTAATCTGCCCGTTAATAATCATATGAGTGTCATGGAAAACGAAATGGTTCAAAAAGTGGAAGGCTTCTTCCGCGATATCAAGCAAAATGCGGCTGCGAAGCGTGCCCAGGAATCGGGCAGTGCTACCGTATCGGCGGCACCTCAGCCACAGGCACAGACCGCAAGCAAGCAGCAGAATCAAACGGTACAAAAAAATCTATCTCAGGACAGACAGGGGCCTATGAATTCTATTAAAACGACATCTGAAACCAACCAATCGCAACAAGAACAACGTCCGCAAAGTCAGCAAGGAAACGAAAGTCAAACGAACGCTAGCCAGGCTAACGCCGGCACTAGCGACAATAGCGCAAGCAGCAATAACAGACCGCAGAACAGCGGCAACCGTCAAGGTTCTTATCAAGGCCAAGGCGGTCAAGGCGGCAATCGTCCGCAAGGCGGCGGTGGTTATAACCGTCCGCAAGGTCAAGGCGGTCAAGGCGGCAATCGTCCGCAAGGCGGCGGCGGTTATAACCGTCCGCAAGGCCAAGGCGGTCAAGGCGGCAATCGTCCGCAAGGCGGCGGCGGATACAACCGTCCGCAAGGTCAAGGCGGCCAAGGCGGCAATCGTCCGCAAGGTCAAGGTGGCGGCGGATTTAACCGTCCGCAAGGTCAAGGCGGCGCACCGGGCGGCAACCGTCCGCAAGGCGGCGGCGCACCGGGCGGTAACCGTCCGCAAGGTCAAGGCGGCGGACAAAACCGTTCGTTCGATTCGTCCCGTCCGGCACCAACTTCGCGTGGTACTGCGGCAGGCGAAACCAACAACCGTAAAGGCAACAATGCGGTAAACAAAAACAGAACGGGTGGCAACAACGGAAGCCAAAAGCGTTTCGACGACGGCAAGCCGAACTTTAGAACGAATCCTAACGGTCGCGGCAAAGGCGGCAGAAACAACCGTAACCATTCGCAGCAGCCACCACGCGAGAAAATCGACAATACGCCTAAGAAAATCATTGTGCGCGGTACGATGACAGTAGGCGATTTGGCTAAGCTGCTTCATAAGGATGCGTCCGAAGTTATCAAGAAGCTTATTTCTCTTGGCGTAATGGCTACTATCAACCAAGAACTTGACATGGATACCATTCTTTTGATCGCTCAAGAATTTGGCGTAGAGGTTGAAGTGAAAATTCCGGTTGAAGAAGATACCTTCGAAACCGTGGAAGAAGTGGATGACGAAGCGGATTTGACGACTCGTCCACCGGTTGTAACGATTATGGGTCACGTTGACCATGGTAAAACAACCCTTCTCGACGCTATCCGTCATACAAACGTAACGGGCGGCGAAGCAGGCGGTATCACTCAGCATATCGGTGCTTACCAAGTTGAGATCAATCACAAGAAAATCACGTTCCTCGATACACCGGGTCACGAAGCGTTTACGCTTATGCGCGCACGCGGTGCTCAAGTAACGGATATTACGATCATCGTTGTTGCAGCCGATGACGGCGTTATGCCTCAGACGGTTGAAGCAGTCAACCATGCGAAAGCGGCTGGCGTGCCTATTATCGTAGCGGTTAACAAAATCGATAAACCGGAAGCGGATCCCGACAAAATCAAACAGGCGCTTACGGAATACGAACTCGTTCCGGAAGAGTGGGGCGGCGATACCATCTTCGTTAACGTATCGGCTAAGCAACGCCTTGGTCTGGAAGAGCTGCTCGAGATGATTCTGCTCGTGGCTGAAGTTAATGATTACAAAGCGAATTCCGACAAACGCGCACGCGGTACGGTTATTGAAGCCGAGCTGGATAAAGGTAAAGGTCCGGTAGCACGCGTTCTCGTACAACACGGCTCGCTTAAAATTGGTGATGCTTTCGTTGCCGGCAACTGCTTCGGTCGTGTCCGCGCAATGGTCAACGATAAAGGCCGCCGTATCAAAGAAGCCGGTCCTTCTACTCCGGTTGAGATTACCGGCTTGACAGAAGTACCGCTTGCAGGCGATCCGTTTATGGTATTTGAAGACGAGCGCAAAGCAAGAGCAATTGCCGACCGCCGTTCGATCAAGCAACGTCAGTCGGAGCTTGGCGCGAATTCCCGCGTTACGCTTGACGATTTGTTCAAGCATATTCAAGAAGGCGAGATCAAAGATCTCAACATCATCATCAAGTCTGACGTTCAAGGTTCGACAGAGGCCCTCAAAGGCTCCCTTGCGAAAATTGATATCGAAGGCGTTCGCATCAAGATTATTCACAGCGGCGTAGGCGCGATCACGGAATCCGATATCAACTTGGCTGCGGCATCCAACGCTATCGTAATCGGATTTAACGTTCGTCCAGAGCCGCAAGCTGATCTTGCTGCTCAACAGGAGAAAGTAGATGTTCGTCTCCACCGCGTTATTTACAATGTCATCGAAGAAATCGAGCAAGCCATGAAAGGCATGCTGGATCCAATCTTCAAAGAAGTTGTTCAAGGCCAAGCGGAAGTCCGCAACATCTTCAAACTCAGCAAGGTTGGCGCTATTGCCGGTTGTATGGTTATCAGCGGCAAAATTACGCGTAACTCCGAAGTTCGCGTCATCCGCGGCGGCATCGTTGTATTCGAAGGCAAATTGGATACCGTTAAACGCTTCAAGGATGATGTGAAAGAAGTTGCTCAAGGCTACGAGTGCGGTATTACGATCGAGCGGTTTAGCGACTTCAAAGAAGGGGATATTATTGAAGCCTTCGTAATGGAGTCCGTAGAGAGGTGATTAACGCATGGCTAAAATTCGTGTAGGACGGGTCGGCGAACAGATTAAAAAAGAGCTGAGCCAAATTATCCAGACCGAGTTGAAGGATCCTCGTATCGGATTTATTACGGTAACGGGTGTTGAGGCGACAAGCGACCTTTCCCAGGCGCGTGTCTACCTCAGCGTGCTCGGCAGCGAAGAACAGAAGGAAGAAACCCTTAAAGCGCTTGGCAAAGCAAACGGATATCTCCGTTCCGAGCTTGGCAAGCGGATGCGTCTCCGTCATACGCCGGAGCTGCTGTTCAAGTTCGACAGCAGCATCGAGTATGGCAGCCGTATCGAAGGGCTGCTTGAAGAAATCAACCGTGGGAACAAAGGCCAATGACGGCCGGCGTTGACTACGGGCAACAGCTTGAAGCTGCACTTGCATTTATGCGGGAAGGAGACGACTTCTTGGTCGTCTCCCACGTGCAGCCCGATGGAGATGCGATCAGCTCTACATCGGTTATAGGCTGGATGCTTGATCAATTGGGGAAAACAAAAACGCTGATCAATGAAGGAGAATCTCCTTCACGGCTTAACTACTTAAGAGGCTTTGATCAAATCGTCAACTATCGCAAAGATAAGCCGGGGCAAACGTACACGCATGTCATTGCGGTCGATTGCGCCGATTTTCGGCGTATTGGCGAGGTTTCAGCCTTGTTTGCGCAGGATGCGAAAATACTTAATATCGACCATCACCCGACCAACGACGGGTTTGGCGCGGTTAATGTCATTCGTCCTCACGCTGCGGCCACGGTCGAGATCCTGTTCGATCTGATCGATTTGTCCGGTTTGAACATCGATGTGGAGTGCGCGACGGCCATCTATACCGGATTGCTTACGGATACCGGAGGTTTCCGGTATTCCAATACGAGTCCAAAAGTAATGGATGTTGCTTCCCGCATGCTCTCTTATGGTGCGCCGGGGCATCAGCTTGCCGATCATTTGCTTGAGAAAATGACGATGGCTAAGCTGAAGCTTCTTCAGCGCTGCTTGGCGAGACTAACCTTTACGGATGATCAACAAATCGGCTGGCTGTATGTCGGCAAGGATGATATGAAAGAGGTAGGCGCTGTGCCGGATGATCTGGAAGGGATCGTCAATTACGCGCTTAATATTGACGGTGTGGAAGTCGGGATTCTTTTCAAGGAAACCGAAGATGGCGGAGTTAAGGCAAGCCTTCGATCTGCGGGAAAAGCGAATGTAGCGGCCATTGCTCAAGCGTTGGGCGGCGGCGGACATGTCCGCGCAGCCGGTTGCCGGATGCAAGGAACGCTTACGGAAGCGATGCAGGAACTTGTTGAAGCGGTTAGAAAGGCGTTGAATGAATAGATGGACGGAATTATTGCCGTATGGAAGCCTGCCGGTTGGACTTCGCATGATGTAGTGGCGAAAGTACGGCGAATCGTTCGCATGAAGCGTATCGGGCATGCGGGAACTCTTGATCCGATGGTTACCGGAGTATTGCCGCTATGCCTCGGAAGATCCACAAGGGTGGTTGAATATTTGCAAGAGAGGCCTAAAGCCTACGAAGCCGTTATTCAGCTAGGTACGGCTACGGATACGGAAGACTTGACGGGGACAGTCCTTGAAGAGCAGACTGGTATTAAGGTTACGAGAGAACAGGTGCTGCAGGTGCTGCAAAGCTTTGTTGGAGAGATCGATCAGGTTCCGCCGATGTTCTCCGCCGTGAAGGTAGACGGGAAACGGCTCTATGAGCTCGCAAGGGAAGGCAAGACCGTTGAACGGAAATCACGCAAAGTGACAATCCATCAGATTGATCTTCTTGACGCGGTTCTTGACGCGGATAAGCCCCGATTCACCTTTTCCGTTATCTGCTCCAAAGGTACGTATATCCGTACGTTATGCGTAGATATCGGCCGTGCGCTGGGCGTTCCGGCTGCGATGGCTGAGCTTACCCGGACGATGTCCGGAGGCATTACGAGAGAGCAATGCGTCACGATTGAAGAGCTGGAGGAGCTGCAGGCTGCAGGGAAGCTGGAGGAGAAATTGCTTCCGGCTGATATCGCGATTGATCATCTTCAGCGGGTTCAAGCAAATGCAGCGGTTACCGAGATGGCGCTTCGAGGGCAGAAAATACCGTACAATCGGATGGCCGCTTCCTTCGATTCCAGCAGTCTCGTACGCCTTTATGGCGAGAATGATGCTTTTATCGGAATTTTTGAGGCCGATGATCAAGCATTGGCGCTTAAGCCGGTGAAAGTATTTTCCTAACCGGGATTATATAGAGGAATTGCAGGTGTATCAGCATGGAAATTATAACCCTTAATTATCCTTTATCCGAATGCCCGGCTTTGCTTCAGAACAAGAAGCTTGCCGTGGCAATCGGACATTTTGACGGTGTTCACCGCGGCCATCGGAACGTAATTACCCAGGCGGTACAAATAGCGAAGGATACAGGGGCTTTGTCTGCCGTTATGACCTTCCTGCCGCATCCGAAAGAGGTTCTCGGACAAGGCGATCAATACTTCAGCTGCTTGACGCCGCCTGAAGAGAAGAGGGCTTTATTTGCCGAGCTTGGCGTCGATATCATGCTTGTCGTGAATTTCGATCTGACCTTTGCGGCAATCAGTCCGCAGCAGTTTGTGGATGAAGTGCTGCGTCCTCTGCATGCCGCGCATGTTATTGTCGGATTTGATTTTACCTTTGGCGCTAAAGGCATGGGCAATCCGGAACTTATGAGGACGCTGGGCAGTCCCGATATTACCGTCGATATTGTTGAGCCTCTTTACGAGAATGGCGAGAAGGTAAGCAGCACGTATATCCGTGCCGCACTGGAGAAGGGCGACATTGCGCTGGCAACAACTCTTCTTGGCCGTCCTTATGAAGTGGAAGGCATTGTTGTGCACGGCGATGCCCGCGGTAGAACGATCGGTTTCCCGACAGCCAATGTAGGTTTGTCCAAGCCTTACGTAACGCCTTGTCTAGGGGTATTCGCCATCAAGGCCAAGGTGGCAGGAAAAACTTATTACGGCGTGCTTAATCACGGAATGAAGCCGACGTTTAACAAAGAAGAGATCCGTCCCGTATTAGAGGCGCATCTGTTCGATTTCCATCAAGAGATTTACGGAGAACCAATCACTCTGGAGTTCCATTCCTTTATCCGTGCGGAGAAACGGTTTGGTTCCGTGCATGAATTAATCGAGCAGATTGGGGAAGACGCGAAGCAAACCAAGCAATTCTTTGGTTTGTCCTAAGCGGCGGCATTTACTTGCCTTCTTCATTGTGCTATACTAAGTAACGTTGTGGGCGAGAGCGGCTTGTCCGTTATCGTACCGCATTTGAACCTTAGCTTGGAAATCAGCTCTCACCGGCGGTTTCGAGGCTAATGGCGATTAACTGAAATAGGAGGTGAACAAGGATGGCAATTACACAAGATCGTAAAACACAACTGATCGAGACTCACAAAACACACGCGAGCGACACGGGTTCCCCGGAAGTTCAAGTGGCTATCCTGACGGAAAACATCGTGAACTTGACGCAACACTTGCGGGAGCACAAGAAAGATCATCATTCCCGCCGTGGTCTGCTCAAGATGGTAGGTCAACGCCGTAAGCTGTTGGCATACCTGAAAAACAAAGATGTTAAACGTTACAGCGCATTGATCGAAAAACTCGGCCTTCGCCGCTAGAACATGTTTCATGAAAAGCAACCTGGTTGTCTTGCCGTCCGGGCTACCGGAACCGGCAGAATCGGGTTGCTTTTTGTAATATCACAACATTCAGCAGGATATATCAGCCCTGTTCTCGAATGTAATGAAAACCAATGGTTACATAACTACGACTATAAGCACATGCTTGCGCATGAAGCAAGTGTGGCTTCATTACTTTTTTTAGGAGGGAATACGTTTGCAACGAGTAGAGATGTTATTAGGCGGCAGACCGCTTGTTCTGGAAACAGGCCGTTTGGCGAAGCAAGCTAATGCAGCAGTAACGGTACGCTACGGGGATACCGTTGTTCTTTGTACGGTAACGGCTTCGGCTGAACCGAAAGACCTCGATTTCTTCCCGCTTACTGTTAACTATGAAGAACGTTTATATGCGGTTGGCAAAATCCCTGGCGGATTTATCAAGCGCGAAGGACGTCCTAGCGAGAAAGCGATCCTGAGCAGCCGTTTGACTGACCGTCCGATTCGTCCGCTGTTTCCGGAAGGCTTCCGTAACGATGTACAAGTAGCTAATATCGTAATGAGCGTAGACCAGAACTGCACGCCGGAAATCGCGGCAATGATTGGTACTTCAGCGGCATTGAGCATTTCCGACGTACCATTTAACGGTCCAATCGGCGGTGTAAATGTAGGTCGAATCAATGGTCAATTCATCATTAACCCGACGGTGGAGCAAGAAGCGGAGACTGAAATCTTCGTAACGGTTGCCGGCACAAAAGACGCAATCATGATGGTCGAAGCAGAAGGTAATGAAGTTGCGGAAGACGTGATGCTGGAAGCGATCATGTTCGGGCATGACGAGATCAAGAAAATCGTCGCTACGATCGAAGAATTGCAAGCCGCTGCGGGCAAACCAAAAATGGAAGTAAAACTTCACGCGGTTAACGCTGAAGTGAATGCCGCCGTTCGTGCCTTTGCTTCGGACAGGCTGGTTGAAGCGATCCGTATTCCGGAGAAGCATGCACGTCAAGATGCGATCGACGCTGTTAACGGTGACACCGTTGCTCATTTTGAAGAAGTGTATGCCGAAACTCCAGAACTTCTTGCCGATGTGAAGGAAGTACTGTATGACATCGTCAAAGAAGAAGTACGCCGATTGATTACGCATGATAAAGTACGTCCTGACGGCCGCGCTCTCGAAGAGATCCGTCCAATTGAGTGTGATGTTGCTCTGCTGCCGCGTACGCACGGCTCCGGCTTGTTTACACGTGGACAAACACAGGCGCTCAGTATCTGTACGCTTGGTGCGCTTGGCGATGTTCAAATCCTGGACGGCATTAGCCCGGAAGAGACGAAACGCTTCATGCATCATTACAACTTCCCGCCATTCAGCGTGGGCGAAGCCCGTCCTCTGCGTCCTCCTGGCCGCCGCGAGATTGGTCACGGCGCACTTGGCGAACGCGCGCTCTCGAAGGTTATTCCATCCGAAACGGAATTCCCTTACACCATCCGTCTGGTTTCCGAAGTTCTCGAATCGAACGGTTCGACTTCCCAGGCAAGTATTTGCGCGAGTACGCTCGCTATGATGGATGCAGGCGTACCAATTAAAGCCCCGGTAGCCGGTATTGCAATGGGTCTGATTAAAGACGGAGATCATTTCTCGATCCTGTCCGATATTCAAGGGATGGAAGATCATCTTGGCGACATGGACTTTAAAGTTGCAGGTACAGCCCAAGGTGTTACAGCTATCCAAATGGATATTAAAATTAACGGAATCGACCGTGCGATCTTGTCGCAGGCACTGGAACAAGCCCGTATTGGCCGTATGCACATTCTCGGTAAAATGACGGCTGTTATGTCCGAGTCGCGTTCGAGCCTGTCGCAATACGCTCCGAAGATCCTTACCCTTCGTATCAACCCTGATAAGA
This sequence comes from Paenibacillus glycanilyticus, assembly GCF_051200795.1. Taxonomy (NCBI): domain Bacteria; kingdom Bacillati; phylum Bacillota; class Bacilli; order Caryophanales; family Paenibacillaceae; genus Paenibacillus; species Paenibacillus glycanilyticus. Next base: position 3,663,261 of record NZ_CP195155.1, on the reverse strand, counting down.
TCCGTGACGTTATCGGCTCCGGCGGTAAAATCATCAATAAAATTATTGAAGAAACCGGCGTAAAAATCGATATCGAGCAGGATGGTATGGTCTTTATCGCTTCTTCGAACGAAGAGATGAATCAAAAAGCGAAGGCCATCATCGAGGGTATCGTAAAAGAAGTCGTTATTGGCGAGGTCTATCTCGGAACAGTTAAACGTATTGAGAAATTCGGTGCGTTTGTTGAAATTCTGCCGAACAAAGACGGTCTCGTTCATATCTCGCAGCTGTCCACTGAGCGCGTAGCGAAGGTAGAAGACGTTGTTGCGATTGGCGACCAAATTACGGTTAAAGTTACGGAAATCGATCAGCAGGGCCGTATCAATCTGTCCCGCAAAGCTGTTCTGACTCCACAAGTTCCGGCGCAGTAATTCTACTGCGCTTCTATAAGCAAGGCAGCAAAGAGCCAGATTTGATCTGTCTCTTTTTGTTTTGTTAGCACAAAGAGACAGATCCGTGACTGTCTTCTTTTTGTTTTGCCTTTTATGCGCATAATCTCGTCCAACTCCACATACCTATTAGACAAGCGCAGGCGTATGGATAAGCTATGCCTGCATTAGCCATAATAGGTGGCCTATATCGATAGGTAGGAGCTGGAATGATGCGTATGCGGAATAAAATCATCGGGCTTTGCGCTTCCTTTATCGTACTGTTTGTTTTTATCCGGCTGAATGTCGGGGGTGTCATGGATTATATTCAAGCAGTAAAAGGGCAGGAAGCTATTGTTACGGGGACAGAATCCGCTATTTCCGATGAGGAAAAGGCGAAGCTGCGGGAAACAATAGAAGCAGAGGCCCAGCAGCGCTATGTTGAACCCATTGATGCGCGGATTGACCGGGTGTGGAAAGCGATTCCCGGTTATAACGGGCTGGAAGTCGATGTCGAAAAAACGTATCAACAAACGCTTGCAAGCGGTAAAACGACGCCTATTCAGTATGTATACAAAGAGATTCCCCCGAAAATTTCTTTGAAGGATTTGGGGCCATGGCCGATCTATAAGGGGAATCCGAACAAGAAAATGATTGCGATCATGGTTAACGTCGCTTGGGGGAACGAATATCTCCCGGCTATTTTGAACACCTTCGATAAAGAAAACGTGAAGGCAACCTTTTTCCTTGACGGCTCCTGGCTAAAGAAATATCCGGATGTTGCGAAGCAGATTCAGGAACGGGGACATGAAATTTCGAATCATGCGTATTCGCACCCCGACATGAAAACGTTAAATAGACAATCCCAGTATACGCAAATTTCCCGTACCGAGGATTTGATAAAGGGAACGCTAGGCGCGCAGAACAAATGGTTCGCTCCGCCTTCCGGTTCGTACAATCAGACCACCGTTCAGGTTGCCAGCGAACAAGGTTTAATGACGGTTATGTGGACGATTGATACGGTGGATTGGCGCAAGCCGTCCCCGGATTGGATCATTCAGAAAATTTCCTCCAAGCTGGAGCCCGGAGCATTGATTCTTATGCATCCGACCGCCTCTTCTAGAGATGCGCTGACAGGCATGATACGAGAAGCGAAGCGTCAAGGATACGCTTTGGGTACGGTCAGCGAAACGCTGTCGCCAAACCGGTTGCCTTCTGCGGTTGAGTAGATTCCCTAAATTTGTTATAGTGAAATCATTCATCTTCGGCTCATGCTTACGAAGCATGAATCATGCGGCAATTCATTAAGCTAATGCTTACGAAGCATGAATCACCGCATACGGTTGTTAACCAACCTTTGTATGGCAATTCAATGCTTACGAAGCATGAATCACCGCATACGGTTGTTAACCAACCTCTGTATGGCAATTCATTTTAGGAGGATACCAAGTGAATAAATATACGCTCAGCAATGGCCTCCGCGTCGTTGTGGAATATTTGCCGACATTTCGGTCGGTTTCTTTCGGCATTTGGGTAAAGACCGGTTCGCGGAATGAAACTCCCGAGAACAACGGGGTTTCCCATTTTGTCGAGCACATGCTGTTCAAAGGCACCAACGGCCGTACAGCAAAAGACATTGCCGATCTGTTTGACGGGATTGGCGGCAACGTAAATGCTTTTACGTCCAAAGAATACACTTGCTATTTCGCGAAGGTATTGGACGAGCATCTGCCGCTTGCGGTAGACGCGCTTTCGGATATGTTCTTCGAATCCAAGCTGGATGCGGAAGAACTGGCGAAAGAGAAAAACGTAATCCTTGAAGAAATTTCCATGTACGAAGATACGCCGGATGACAAGGTTCATGATGAGGCTTCCCGTGCAGCCTATGGCGATCATCCGCTTGCATACTCGATTCTTGGTCTGGAAGAACGCCTAGCAGCCATGAATTCCGAATCGCTGCGCGGTTATATGAATGATACATATACGATTGAAAATACGGTGATCAGCGTTGCCGGCAACGTGGAGGAAACCAAGCTTCTGGCACTCCTCGAGCAATACTTCGGCCGCTTCCAGAACAAAGGGAAGAGTGGCATTGTAACGGCCCCAACCTTCCACGGCGAATACGTTTATTACAAGAAGAAGACGGAGCAGAACCATCTCTGCCTTACATTCCCCGGCTGTTCTAATTCAGACCCGCAGCTCTATGCCATGATTCTGTTGAATAATGCGCTTGGCGGGGGAATGAGCTCGAGACTGTTCCAGGAAATCCGCGAGAAGCGGGGCTTGGCTTATTCGGTCTATTCGTATCATACGTCTTATGCAGACAGCGGATTGTTCACGGTCTATGCGGGAACAGCACCTAAGCAGACGAAGGAAGTGCTTGATCTGACCCTAGAGCAGATGGAAGAGCTTTCGGTGAAAGGACTTAGCGACGAAGAGCTTCATCGCGGGAAAGAGCAGCTGAAAGGCAGTTTGATCCTAAGCCTTGAGAGCACAAGCAGCCGGATGAACCGACTGGGCAAAAACGAGTTAATGATCGGAAGACACTTTACGCTGGACGAAATGCTGCAACGCATCGACAACGTTACGATGAAGGATGTACGGGAAGTAACGGAGCGCATGCTGTCCGTGCCGTTTGCCGTTGCCATGGTTGGAACAAACGATAAAGCTGCAGCTCAAATCGGGAGGGATCGTTTTGTTTCAAATTCTGTTTAAACGGCTGCCGGGCAATGAAGATATCGCGCTGCCTAGCAAAATGTCGGAATGGGCTGCAGGCTTTGACCTGCAGGCTGCGGTAACCGAGCCTGTCGTGCTGGCGCCAGGGGAGCGCAAGCTGGTACCGACAGGTCTTGCCATGGCGATGCCGCCGCAAGTGGAAGCTCAAGTCCGTCCTAGAAGCGGACTCGCATTCAAACATGGCATTACCTGCTTGAATTCGCCGGGTACCATTGATGCGGATTACCGCGGTGAAGTTAAGGTATTGCTCATTAACCTCGGCCAAGAACCATTCACGATCAACCGCGGCGAGCGTATCGCCCAAATGGTTATCCAGCAGCTGCCGGAAATTGCGATCGCCGAAGCGGATGAGCTTCCCGACACTGTCCGCGGAACAGGCGGCTTCGGACATACCGGCGTGTAAAATCCGGTCTGCACGCAATAGAACCATACTAGCACCAAAACCAGGCTAACCTAGGTTTTGGTGCTTTTTTGCGTTCCGAAATATTGGCTTTCACCATTCTGGGCGCAGGGCATAAGATGGTCTATAACTAGTGCGCAGAAAGGAGTGAAGCCTACATGCTAACAGGCGTTCAAATACTGCTGCTAGGAGGCGATGCGAGACAGCTTGAAGTTATTCGCAAGTTTACCGAGCTGGATGCGACGGTAACAGTGTCCGGCTTTGACGGACTGCATTCTTCCTTGGACGGCGCAGTGCAAGCCGAATTCGACGAGAGCTTGTTTGATGATATTGATGCACTGTTGCTGCCTGCAGTAGGCACGGACGACAACGGCTTTATTCATGCTGTATTCAGTGACCGCCAGATGCAGTTGGAGGATGGACATATCGCTAGGCTTCCTAAGCATTGCAAGGTGTATGCCGGCATGGCTAGGCCTTATCTAAGGGAGTTATGCGAGAAGCATCAGATTGGTCTTATCGAGCTGTTTGACCGGGATGATGTTGCGATCTACAACTCCATTCCGACGGCGGAAGGGGCCATCATGATGGCCATTCAGAATACGGATATTACGATACATGGATCAACAAGCATGGTATTGGGATTTGGCAGAACCGGGTTTACCATGGCTCGGACCTTGCAGAGCTTAGGCGCGAAAGTGCTGATTGGCGTAAGGCGGAGCGAGCATTTCGCAAGGGCCGCCGAGATGGGTTTTACGCCGTTTTACACAAGTCAACTACTCCAAAATACGGGTAATATTGACTTGCTTTTTAATACAATTCCGACTATGATAGTCACAGCGCAAATTATAGCAAATTTGCCTTCGAGAACCGTTATTATTGACCTTGCTTCAAAGCCTGGCGGAACTGATTTCCGCTTCGCCGAGAAGAGAGGCATTAAAGCGATTCTCGCGCCCGGACTTCCCGGTATCGTCGCACCTAAAACAGCTGGACGAATCATAGCGGATTGCTTGACTCAGTTGATTACGGACGATTCGATAAAGCGGGGGAATGGGTAATGGATTGGACAGGGAAAACAGTCGGGTATGCGCTGTCTGGCTCGCACTGTACTTTGGCTGAAATAATGCCTCAAATTAAACGGTTTGTGGATGCTGGCGCAAATGTGGTGCCGATCGTATCGCAGACCATTATGACAACAGACACGCGATTCGGATCGTCTGAGGAATGGCAGACGCAGCTGAAGGCGATAACCGGCAACGAAATTATTTCGACGATTGTGCAGGCTGAACCGCTTGGTCCGGCGAAGCTTTTCGATGTGCTTCTGATCGCGCCATGCACGGGCAGCACAACCAGCAGACTCGCTAACGCGATTACCGATAGTGCCGTGCTCATGGCGGCGAAGGCTCAAATGCGCAATTTAAGGCCTCTGGTGCTCGCAATCTCGACAAATGATGGTCTCGGGTTAAACGCTGCTAATATCGCAAAGCTGTTAGTGGCTAAAAATATTTATTTCGTACCGTTTGGCCAGGATAACCCGGTACAAAAGCCAAACTCGCTTGTCGCGAGAATGGATCTGGCTTTGGAAGCATGCGAAGCAGCTTTGCAGGGGAAACAACTGCAGCCGTTACTGATTGAGCGGTTTAACTATTAAAATGCTCTTATAGGTGTATCATCTATTACAAGCAGGCGGCGACGTATTCGGGATGCTGGCGATTCAGCCGGCAAGCTTGGATTCGATTACGCCGCTTGTTTTGCCTTCATTCGTTCAAATTGAAATGGTTCGACTAGTGCCACAAAAACAACTACGATCGGGAAGATGTCTGCCTTCGGTTAGTTTTATCCGTTCAGGCATCTTTGTATCGGTTACGGAGGAAAGACAGCAATGCGCATCCTGGTACAAAAATTCGGGGGCACTTCACTTTCGACCGATCATGCTAGAAGCTATTGTCTTCAACATATTGCAAGAGAGCTCGCAAATGGCTATAGCGTAGTAGTCGTTGTCTCGGCGATGGGGCGATCAGGGGATCCGTACGCCACGGATACTTTGCTTCAGCTCATCCGCAACAACGGCGACAAGCTGCCGGCGCGGGAGCGGGATATGCTGCTGGGCTGCGGAGAGATTATTTCGGCCGCGGCGTTATGCAGCTTGCTTTGCTCTGAAGGTATACCATCCGTCGTTTTAAACGGCGGTCAAGCAGGAATTATTACGGATGATCAATACGGCCACGCCCGGATTAAAGAGCTGCGTCCCGAAAGGATATTGCAGCAATTGCGGGATTCGAAGGTCGTAATTGTAACCGGTTTTCAAGGAAGCACCGAAAGCGGCGATATGACGACGCTGGGCCGAGGCGGAAGCGACACTTCGGCGACGGCGCTTGGTGCCGCGCTTCGTGCGGAAATGGTCGATATTTATACGGACGTTAACGGAATATTGACGGCGGATCCCCGCATCGTGGAAAATGCAAAGCCGCTTCAAGTTGTTAGCTATGCGGAGATCTGCAATATGGCCCGCCAAGGAGCCAAGGTCATTCATCCTCGCGCCGTGGAAATTGCTCAGCAGGCTAGAATTCCCGTGCGGGTAAGATCGACCTTCTCCATGGAAGAAGGGACTCTCGTCTCCGATGCGGCATTCACCCCGGTAACGGACCGCCAGGCAACGGGGATTGCGCATGTATCGGGAGTAACGCAGATTACGGTTAAAGCAATCGAGGGAAGAAGCGACGTTCAGCTTCAAGTATTCCAGACGATGGCAAAGCATCATATCAGCGTTGATTTTATCAACGTGACGCCAAGCGGAGCGGTGTATACCGTATTCGACCAGGACGCGGACAGGGCCGTATCGGTTCTTCAGGAATGCGGATATGATCCTATAGCTGTTCGCGGCTGCGCGAAAGTGTCAGTCATCGGCGGCGGTATGAATGGCGTGCCGGGCGTTATGGCCCGCATCGTGGAAGCCTTAACCGAGGAAGGTATTACAATCATGCAATCCGCCGATTCCAATACAACGATCTGGGTATTGGTGAAGGCTGAGGATATGGTGAAGGCCGTCAGGGCGCTTCATGCGAAGTTTGAACTTCATATCTAGTAGAGTATTTGATGCGCTTACGAAGTGAAGTACTTTTCAGGAGGTCATAACAATGGATTTTGGTAGATTAATTACTGCAATGGTCACGCCTTTTGATGAAAACGGTCAAATTGACTGGGACACGACCGGTCGCTTGATCGATTATTTAATTGAAGAACAGCAAAGCGACACGCTTGTTGTATCCGGCACTACGGGTGAGTCCCCAACATTGACGGAAGAAGAGAAAGCGGAATTGTTCCGTTATGCCGTAAAGCATGCTGCCGGCCGATGCAAAATTATTGCCGGTACGGGCAGCAACAATACGGCGCATTCGATTCATCTGACAAAGGTTGCGGAAGATGCCGGTGTAGACGGGGTGCTTTTGGTTGCTCCGTACTATAACAAGCCGAATCAAGAAGGTTTGTATCAACATTTCAAAGCAATCGCTGAATCTACCAAATTACCAGTCATGCTCTATAACGTTCCGGGCCGTACAGGTATTAATATCTCCGTAGAAACTACTCTCCGCCTTGCGGAACTGGATAACGTGGTAGCAACAAAAGATTGCGCGTCCTCCGATCAATTGTCGCAGATTATTGCCGCAGCTCCGGATAACTTCCGGGTATACAGCGGAGATGACAGCGCTACGCTGCCTACTCTTGCGATCGGCGGTTACGGTATCGTAAGTGTGGCCAGCCACATTATCGGCGCAAAAATGAAGCAGCTTATCGAAGCATACCTGAGCGGCGACGTGAAGCAGGCAGCCAAGCTGCACGCGGAATGCTACCCTGTGTTCAAAGGCTTGTTCGAATGTCCTCATCCGGTTCCTAATCCGGTTGCTGTCAAATACGCGCTTGAACTGCGCGGCATGCCCGTAGGCGGTGTTAGACTTCCGCTTGTGGCAGCCAGCGAAGCCGAAGCGGCTTTTATTAGCAAGCTGGTCTAATCTCATTCTAGTTTGACCCCGATAAGCAGGGCGGAGTGTGTTCTCCGGCCTGCTTATTTGCGTTCAAGAGTAGACAAGCAGGCGGTTGTTTCACCTTGTTTTCCGTCTTTTTCATCATGTATAATGAGGTCAAGTGAAATGGACGGAAAATTCATACAATTGGCTGGAACGGAGAATGGCTTCATTCGAAGGAGGTAAGCACTTGTCGAAGAAAATGCAGGAGAAGCTGCTCGTATTTGCCCTTGGCGGGGTTGGCGAGATTGGCAAGAATATGTATGTCGTTCAGTATTCGAACGATATTGTTGTCGTGGATGCGGGACTTAAGTTCCCCGAAGAAGATATGCTGGGGATCGATATTGTTATTCCGGATATTTCTTATTTAACGGAAAACCGGGATAAGGTCAAAGCCATTTTGATAACTCACGGTCACGAAGACCATATCGGCGGTCTGTCCTATGTATTGAAGCAGCTAAATGTACCCGTTTACGGAACTAAGCTGACATTAGGCCTGATTGAAGGGAAGCTGAAGGAAGCCGGTCTTCTTGGCGAGACGAAGCGGATCGTCATCGATGCGGATTCCGAGGTGCAGCTCGGGACGATCCGGGCAAGCTTTTTTAAGACGAATCATAGTATTCCGGACTCTATCGGCGTTGCGCTTGATACACCGGAAGGGACTATCGTTCATACCGGCGACTTCAAATTTGACTATACGCCTGTGAATGGGCAATACGCGGATTTAAAGCGGATGGCGGAGATCGGAAAAAAAGGCGTGCTGGCCCTCCTGTCGGACAGCACGAATGCGGAAAGACCCGGATTTACGCCGTCGGAGAAAAACGTCGGGGAAGAGCTTGAAGATATTTTTCATAAATCGTCTCAACGCGTGGTTGTGGCAACCTTTGCTTCAAACGTTCATCGGATTCAACAGGTAATCAACGCCGCAATCGCAACTAAGCGGTTTGTGGCCGTTGTTGGGCGCAGTATGGTTAACGTTGTTACGATTGCATCGGATCTTGGTTATCTGCACATCCCGGACGGTATGATCATTGAGCCCGAGGAAGTAAACAAGCTGGCTGCCGATCGTGTTGTAATCCTGTGCACCGGCAGTCAAGGCGAGCCAATGTCAGCCTTAACGAGAATGGCGCGGTCGACTCATCGCAAGGTTGATATTTTGCCGGGGGATACCGTTATCATTGCCGCTACGCCAATACCGGGGAATGAGCGTTATGTCGGCAGAACGGTAGATGAGCTGTTCCGTTTGGGCGCCCACGTCATATACGGTCCCGGTTCCATATCGGGAGTTCATGTGTCGGGTCACGGAAGCCAGGAAGAATTAAAGCTGATGCTCAACCTAATCAAACCGAAATATTTTATACCGATCCATGGGGAGTACCGGATGCTAAGGCAGCACGCTCAGCTTGGAGAAGCCGTAGGGATTGAGCGGAGCCGTATTTTTGTCGTTGAAAACGGGGAAACCGTTGAGTTCCAAGGCGGTCTTGCCCGTAAAGGATCCAAGGTGCCAGCCGGCAATATACTGATTGACGGGCTTGGCGTGGGGGATGTCGGCAATATTGTGCTGAGGGACCGCAAGCTTCTGTCCCAGGACGGCATACTTGTTGTGGTTGTTACTTTGAGCAAGCAGGATGGAGGATCGATTGTTTCCGGTCCGGATATTATCTCCCGAGGCTTTGTATATGTGCGTGAATCAGAAGGGCTTCTGGATGAGGCAACCAAGATTGTTACTTCAACGCTCAATAAATTGATGCATGACAAAGTAAACGAATGGGCTTCACTCAAAACGAACGTAAAAGACGCCCTCGGGCGCTTCTTATATGAACAGACGAGACGACGGCCAATGATTCTGCCGATTATCATGGAAGTATAATATCGCAATTGAAAGAACGTTCCGATAAGGAGGGGTTGAGCTCCTCGAGGGACGTTCTTTTTTGCTGGCGAAACCGTATAAATTCGCCATTCCACCTCATACTATGACGAGCGTTTACGTTTATGAGGGGGAGCAAACATGAATTACATGAATGAAGATCAGCCTCAGCAGCCGGATCCGGCAGAGAGCGAGAAGAAGAAGCAGAATTCAATCGTGGAAACGATACAGCAATTAGGGCAGACGACTACCCCGGCTTCCGAATCCAATATTTTCTGTATGACGATTATCGGGCAGGTGGAAGGCCATATCGTCCTGCCGCCGCAAAATAAAACAACCAAGTATGAGCATCTCATTCCTCAGCTTGTGGCCGCGGAGCAAAATCCGAAGATCGAAGGTATTCTGATCGTACTCAATACGGTTGGCGGGGATGTGGAAGCGGGACTTGCCATTGCCGAAATGATTTCATCCTTGTCCAAGCCGACGGTTACGCTGGTGCTTGGAGGAGGCCATTCCATCGGCGTTCCGATTGCGGTGGCGGGCAACATGTCTTTTATTGCCGCGACGGCCACCATGACGATTCATCCGATCCGTCTGAACGGGCTTGTTATCGGCGTGCCTCAAACGTTCGAATATTTGGATAAAATGCAGGAGCGCATCTTGAAGTTTGTAACCATGCACTCCAATGTGACGGAAGAAAAATTCAAAGAGCTGATGTTCAAGACCGGCGAGTTGACCAGAGATATCGGAACAACCGTTATCGGTTCGGACGCTGTAAAGTATGGGCTGATTGACGCCGTAGGCGGGTTAGGGGATGCGCTCAGGGAGCTTAACAACCGGATAGCCGAGCGTAAGCCGGCAGTAGCGCAGACTGGGGTGTATAACTAATGACGCTCTATACGATTATGCCGCTCGAGAACGTCCTCGACGGCCTGAACGGGGAACAGGAACCTTCCCAGGAAGTATGGGTTAACGGCGTGTTTATGCAGGTTTTGCCCGTAGCGCCGGGAATGGGGAAGATCGTGCGTCTCATTCACTGCGGCCTCGATGATTACTTGAAGCCGGAGCTGGCTCCGGGTAGTTTCGTCATGTTCGGACAACCTCCCGTATCGTAAAAATACGCACAAAGGTTCTTATGTCCAATAGGAACCTTTGCCTGGATATGGTATAATGCTAGGCAGAGGTGACGGAACATTGGCTAAGAAAAGACGAAAGAAAAAATCGATTACAACGCAATTAAAATATGAAGTATACGGTATTTTGCTTATTACGGTATCGGTTATTGCTTTATCAGGGGAGGCTACGGTCGGACGCTCTTTATCCAAGCTGTTTGGCTTGTTCCTGGGCAAGTTTTATTTTGTATTGGCACTGGTCGGCATCTACGTCGGACTGGTCGTCATGGTCAAAAGGGCTTGGCCGCGCGGTTGGACCAATCGTCGGACAGGCCTTCTTGTGTTTGTTCTGGCTCTAACGTTATCCAGCAGCATAGCCGAAATCGACCGCAAGCTGCTTCCGACTTCCGATCTTACGGGTGGAGCTATTCTTCACCAGCTGGGTCAGGATATGAAGGACGAGCTGCTGGCATTTGACGGTACCGACGACAGGCCAATAAGCCAGCGGGCGATAAGCGGCGGCTATATTGGAGCTATTGAATATTCGATGCTGTTTACGCTGTTTGGCTATTTCGGCTCCAAGCTGATTGCAGGCGTCATGTACGCCATAGCGATTATGCTGTTAACGGGCAAATCTTATGTTGAGCTTGCCCGAATCGGCCGGGATAAGAGTATCCGGCTGTTTAAGCTGCTTGCTGCCAAATGGTCGAAAGGGGCGGCGCTCCGGAGCGCTGCCAAATCGAACAAAGCCGTTAAACCGCCTGTATTCGCGCAATCCGATGCGATTGACGACGATGAAGACGATGATGATTACGCGGCAGTAATGCCGCCGCGGCGCAAGAAGTCCCTGTTCTTCTCCTGGAGACATCAAGAGCAGAACAATCCGCAGGAAGCGCAGAATGCCGCCGATGATTGGTCGATGAACGAAGAGCATTACAACAGTGGACATGATAACGGCGCGAAGCCGCATTGGGCCAATACCCAGGCTTGGGATGATGACGAGAAGTGGGACCGAAACGGCGAGGATGATTCCGGTCCCGGTCATAAACAGCAGGAGGACGGGCTTCCTCCTTGGGAAGAGCAGCCAGTCCGTGCGAATCCGACTTCTGCTTCTCCTGCATATAGCGAGTTTGAGGAAGACGAGGAACCGGCCATTATTACGAGAATCGTTCCGCGTGCAGATACATATGACGAGGATAATGAACAAGAGGAGTACCCTGCACCTGCTGCAACGTTGAATGCGGATTCGGAGCGATATACGGAAGATGAGGATCAAGACGAAATCGAACCTTCTGCCCGGAACGAAGCATACGACGGCCAAGTAGTACAGGAAGATATAGCGGAAACGGATAATTCCGCAACAACGGGTATCCATCAACCGGCATCGGATGCGCCAATTAAGAAGCCTTACTTGCTGCCTCCTTTTTCCCTGCTTGCCAAGCCCAGCTTGATGGCAAGAGGCGGAGACGGAGCGGATGCCATGGATTCGAAGCGCAAGCTGGAAGCCACATTGGAGAGCTTTGGCGTTAAGGCCAAGGTGCTTGATGTCGTACGCGGTCCTGCGGTTACCCGCTATGAGGTACAGCCGGCTTCCGGCGTGAAGGTAAGCCGAATTGTAAGCCTTACAGACGATATCGCATTGGCTTTAGCGGCAAAGGATATACGGATGGAGGCGCCTATCCCGGGCAAGTCGGCTATCGGTATCGAAGTTCCTAATATGGAAGTATCGATGGTGACCATGCGGGAAGTCATGGAAACCGCCACCTTCCAAAATGCTCCGTCTAAGCTGTCTATCGCTTTCGGCCGGGATATTTCCGGTCAGCCGATAATCGGCAATCTGGCGAGAATGCCCCATCTGCTGGTAGCGGGAGCTACGGGTTCGGGGAAATCGGTATGCATTAACGGCATCATCACAAGTATTTTGTACAAGGCTGCTCCGGATGAAGTAAAGTTTCTAATGGTTGACCCCAAGATGGTCGAATTAAATGTCTATAACGGCATTCCGCATTTGCTTGCACCGGTTGTAACGGATCCGAGACGCGCGGCGCTTGCCCTGAAAAAGATTGTTGTGGAGATGGAGAAGCGTTACGAGCTGTTCTCCAAATCAAGCACGCGAAATATCGAAGGCTACAATGCCCTAATGGCGGAGAATCCCAAAGCCGTACTCCCTTACATCGTCGTTATTGTCGACGAGCTTGCGGATTTGATGATGGTCGCCTCTAACGACGTCGAGGATTCCATTGCAAGGCTTGCACAGATGGCCCGCGCTGCGGGTATTCATCTCATTATCGCTACGCAGCGGCCGTCGGTAGATGTTATTACCGGGGTTATTAAAGCGAATATTCCGTCTAGGATTGCCTTTGGCGTATCATCGCAGGTCGACTCCCGTACCATTCTGGATATGGTTGGCGCAGAGAAGCTGCTTGGCAGAGGAGATATGCTGTATCTGCCGGTCGGCATGTCGAAGCCGATTCGCGTCCAGGGCGCCTTCTTGTCCGACCAGGAGGTCGAGGCCCTTGTCGACTACGCAAGAGGCCAGGCTGAAGCGGAGTATAAGGAGGACCTTGTGCCTGAAGTAGAGGAAGATTCGGCGGATCCGGAGGAAATCCTGGACGAGCTGTACGATCAAGCCGTGCAGATCGTTCTTGAAGCGAAGCAGGCATCCGTGTCGCTTCTGCAGCGGCGGATGCGGGTTGGTTATACCCGCGCGGCGAGGCTTGTGGACCAGATGGAAGCGCGGGGGATCGTTGGCCCTTACGAGGGCAGCAAACCGCGGGAGGTCTTGATGTCGATGGAGCAATACCAGGCCAGCCGCATTCCTTCCTAATCCGCGTAAGCCTTACGCAATTGGCAATGATGAATAGAAGCAGGATTCCCTTCTCATACTAGAGTTAGGTAACGCAGCTAATCGCGGACTAACTTGCAAGAGAAAGGCAGAATCCTACATGAAAAATCGATTACTTGTCGTGACTATCATCATTGTGTCGGTATTGTTCGGAATGCATTCCTTCCAGCGATATACGCAGGATGATGCGAAAGCAACGTTCAGCAATGCTACTTTAACGGTAGGTTCCTCCGGTTCGGATGTATACGAGCTGCAGGGTAGGCTTAAATATTTGGGCTATTACAATGGCGCAATCGACGGAAGCTTCGGTACCAAAACCAAAAATGCGGTGACCTGGTTCCAATGGAAGTTCGGAATGAAATCCGACGGAGTAGTCGGGGCAAAAACGAAGCTCAAGCTATGGGAAGCTACGAAGAATTGGCAACCATCAGCAGCGGATACAGGCAATGCGAGCGGCGGCTCCGACAATAGCAATAACAGCGGCTCGAATTCCGGATCGTCGGGTGGCAGCACGCCATCGAAATCCAATAATCTCGGGCTTTCGGAAAGCGACTTGAAGATTATGGCGAATGCGGTATACGGGGAATCACGCGGTGAACCGTACGAAGGTCAGGTAGCGGTAGCTGCGGTTATCCTGAATCGTTTGAAGTCGCCAAGCTTCCCGAACACGATCTCGGGAGTCATTTTCCAGCCTCTTGCGTTTACAGCCGTTGCGGACGGTCAGATCTGGCTTACGCCAAATGAAACGGCACGCAAAGCCGTGCAGGACGCCATCAACGGATGGGATCCGACAGGCGGCTGCACGTACTATTTCAATCCTGAGACGGCAACGTCCAAATGGATCTGGTCCAGACCTCAAGTCAAGACCATCGGCAAGCATATATTCTGTATGTAACGATTATCAGAAGCAGCCTTTCTGCCTTGGGCAGGCAGGTTGCTTCTTCCATTTCGTATCGGTTAGAATGGTATAGGAAGCAAGGAAATGGAATACATTACTATATTCCATTTTACTCGGAAGGAGCAAACGGAAGTGACATTATTCGAAAGAGGGCAAATAGGCCGGATCAGGCTGCATGTAATGCCAACAAAACGTTTCAAGACGTTTGCGATATCGCTGTTCGCAGGACTGCCATTATCTGAAAACGCTGTAACCAAAACCGCGCTAGCCCCGTTTGTTTTGCGTCGAGGCACGGTATCCACGCCCGAGACCAAGGCTTTCCGCGAAAGGCTGGATGATTTGTACGGCGCCGGATTCGGCTTTGATGTATATAAAAGAGGCGATTCTCAAATCGTTCAATTCCGCATGGACGTTATCAACGATCATTTCGTATCGTCCGATGTGCCGTTATTAAGTTCGTCCTTGCGATTCCTTGGCGAAGTGGTAACGGAGCCGGTAACGGAAGACGGCGTGTTCCGCCGCAAGTATGTAGATGCGGAGAAGCAGACGTTGACTAAACGGCTGGAGTCCATTGTGAACGATAAAATCCGATATGCAGCTGAGCGCTGCATGGAAGAGATGTGTGCCGGTGAGCCTTACCGTCTTCATCCGCTCGGCAAGCTGGAGGAAATCGGCTCCATTACGCCGGAATCTTTATATAGTCAATACAAAACGTGGCTAAGCGAAGCCGCATTTGATTTATACGTCGTTGGCGATACAACGATGGAGGAGGTCGCCGCGCTTGCAAAAGAAGCTTTCCGCATTGAGGATGGCAGTCCTGCAAGCTATTCAACTCCTTCTATTGCCCATGAAGTACGCAACGTCAAAACCGTTGTGGAACGCATGGACGTCAACCAGGGCAAGCTGAATATGGGACTGCGCACGAATGTCGGCTATGGCGACGAGGACTATGCCGCTTCCTTAATGTATAACGGCATTCTGGGCGGTTATCCGCATTCCAAGCTGTTTTTGAACGTCCGGGAAAAAGAAAGCCTTGCTTATTACGCTGCATCCAGATTGGATGGACATAAAGGCTTGCTCACGATTCAATCGGGCATCGAGATTGCCAACTATGAGAAGGCCGTCACCATTATCAAGGAGCAGCTGGAGAGCATGCGTCAAGGCAATCTCTCCGACCTCGAGATGAATCAGACGAAAGCGATGATAGCGAATCATTTACGGGAGCTGCAGGATTCCGCTTACGAGATGATCGCTTATGACTTTAATGCCGTGCTATCGGGCAAAGAACGAACGGCACAGCAGCTGCTTGACCAGATTGAAGCGGTAACGGCAGAGGACATCGTGCGGGTTGCGGCATTGGCGCAGCTTGATACGATTTACTTCTTGCGCGACCAGAAGGAGGCGTAACGGCAATGGAGACACTCGACTATAAAGGCGTTCAGGAAACGCTATACCGCGAAGTGCTGGATAACGGCCTCGAAGTGATCGTCTTGCCGAAGGAAGGCTTCCAGAAGACTTACGCTACCTTTGCGACCAAGTACGGCTCCGTCGATAACAAGTTTGCCGTAGGCGATCAGGAGCCGGTACGCGTGCCGGACGGGATTGCCCATTTTCTGGAGCATAAAATGTTCGAAGAGCCAACCGGCGACATCTTCGCAACCTTTGCTTCGCAAGGGGCATCGGCGAACGCGTTCACAAGCTTCGACCGTACGGTGTATTTGTTCTCGGCAACGGAGCAGATCCCGGCCAATCTCGAAACCTTGATCGATTTTGTCCAGCATCCTTATTTCACCGATCAGAACGTGGATAAGGAAAAAGGCATCATCGCTCAAGAGATCAATATGTATAAAGACAATCCGGATTGGCGCGTATATTTCGGCCTGATAGACGCCATGTATCACACGCATCCGATTCACATTGATATTGCCGGTACCGTGGAGTCGATCTATCAGATCGATAAGGAAACGCTGTACCGCTGTTATGAAACGTTTTACCATCCATCCAATATGCTGCTGTTTGTGGTGGGCGGGGTGAAGGCGGAGGAAGTGTTCGAGCTTGTCCGCAGCAATCAAGCCCGCAAGACGTTCAAACCGCAGGGGGAAATCAAACGTTTCTTCGAGAATGAGCCGGAGAGCGTTAAGGTGCCGAGGAAAGTTACGAAGCTTCCGGTATCGCTTCCGAAAGTCATGTTTGGCTTCAAGGAGAAGAAAATAGGGCTTACGGGCGAGGCGCTGCTAAGCCACGAAGTGACTTCCAAGCTGATGCTTGACGCTTTGTTTGGCGCAAGTTCGGCTTTGTATCAGGATTTGTATGAGCAAAATTTAATCTCCGATTCCTTCGGAACGGAATTTAACGTAAGCACGGATTATGCTTTTTCGGTTATTGGCGGCGACTCGCCAAATCCGGATGAACTGCTTAGCCGGATCCGCACGGCTGTTGAAGAAGCGCTGCGCACGGGCATTGAACCTGCCGCGTTCGAACGGTCGAAGCGGAAGAAAATCGGCGGATATTTGCGGATGCTGAACTCCCCTGAAGCGATTGCCGGCGAATTTACGCGTTACCGGTTCCGCGACAGCGACATGTTTGATCTCTTGTCCCTGTACGAGAATTGCACGCTGGAGCAAGTGAATGAACGGATCCGCGAGCATTTCGACTTCCAGCAGTTAGCGATTTCCATTGTCGAGAAGCCTGACGGACAGCCGGTTTAATGAAGCCTTTTAAACAAATGACGGTGTTAATAACCGGGGGAAGCCGCGGCATCGGCGCTGCTATCGCGCAGCGCTTTGCCGCGGAGGGACTTAACATCGTCATTCATTACAGGGAATCGCATGAAGCGGCTAACGAAACAGCCAGAGCTTGCATGCGCCTGGGCGCCAATGTCATGACCATCTCGGCCGACCTTCGTTCGAAGGAGCAGCTCACGAGGATGAAAGAGAAGCTGGAGGCTCATGGCATGCTGCCCGATATCCTCGTCAATAACGGAGGAATCTCCCATTATGGCATGCTGATCGATGTGACGGAGCAGGAATGGGATGATGTAATGGCCGTCAATCTGAAGGGCATGTTTTTGTCCAGTCAGCTTTTTATGCCGAATATGATCTCGAACCGGTTCGGCCGGATTATTAACGTGTCGTCCATTTGGGGGATGTCCGGCGCTTCCTGCGAAGTGCTGTACTCCACGACCAAAGGAGGCATGAATGCCTTCACGAAGGCGCTTGCCAAGGAACTTGCTCCTTCCGGAGTTACCGTTAACGCGGTAGCGCCCGGAGCTGTCGATACAAAAATGATGAGCGGTTTTAACGATGAAGAGAAGGCGGCTCTCGAGCAGGAAATTCCGCTGGGCCGTTTTGGACAACCTGATGAAGTCGCTTCGCTGGTGTATTTCTTGTCCTTGCCGGAATCATCGTATATAACCGGGCAAATTATCAGTCCGAACGGCGGCTGGCATACTTAACACCCTTGCTTTCGTATAATTTGTTTCGTCTCTACGCAGAATAACATTTGTTGAGTGCTACACTCTTCTTAAAATGTACTTATCCAGGAGGCGAAATAAAATGTCTAACGTTCTTTCAAGTTTCGACAATTGGAAAGAATTTTTGTCGGACCGCGTAGCACAAGCTAAAAGCAACGGGATGTCTGAGGAAACCATTCATAATTTGGCTTACGAAATTGGTTCCTTCCTCGATGAGAAGGTTGATCCTAAAAATGAGCAACAGCGTGTACTGAAGCAGCTATGGGATGCGGGCGACGAGCATGAGCGTAAAACGGTAGCCGGTCTTATGGTCAAGCTGGTCGAACAAACTTAATTGCTCGCATCTGCAGAAAAGCCTCCCAATTTGGAGGCTTTTCTGCAATGTCTGCGAATAGGTTGCAGGAATGTGACGAAAATTGTAGAATAAATTTTTATAAGCGAGTCAATCAAATGGGATTGGTGACAACAAGGGACGGTGTGAAATGGGATCAAAGCAGCAATACTACATGGAATACAAAATACATAAGAACCGACCGGGTCTACTTGGCGATATTGCATCGCTGCTCGGTATGCTTGAAGTGAACATTATGACGATTAATGGCGTAGAGGACCGTACGCGCGGCATGCTGCTTCAGACGGATGACGAAGAAAAAATCGTTCTGCTGGGCAAAATGCTTCAGAAGGTTGACAACATTACGGTAAACAAGCTTCGTACGCCTACGATCGTTGACATATTGGCCGTCCGTCACGGACGTTATATCGAACGTGACTCGGATGACCGCAAAACCTTCCGTTTTACAAGAGACGAGCTGGGCATTTTGGTCGATTTTCTCGGGGAAGTGTTTAAACGGGACGGCAATCAGGTTATTGGTTTGCGTGGCATGCCGCGTGTCGGCAAGACGGAGTCCATTATTGCGGGAAGCGTATGCTCGAACAAGCGTTGGACCTTTGTTTCGTCGACGTTGCTGAGACAAACCGTTCGCAGCCAGCTGTCCGAGGATGAAATGAATGATAACAACATCTTTATCATTGACGGTATCGTAAGCACAATCCGTTCCAACGAAAAGCACTATTCGCTGCTGCAGGAAATTATGGCCATGCCTTCGACGAAGGTCATTGAGCATCCGGATATCTTTATCAAGGAGTCGCAATACGATTACAGCCATTTTGATATGATTATCGAGCTGCGTAATACACCGGACGAAGAGATTACATACGAATCGTTTACGGCCAATTATTCGGATAATGAATTCTAGCAGAGAGGAGTAGACACCATGTCGGATTTAGGAGCGTTGCTGCGTAAAGCAAGGGAAGAGCGCGGATTAACGCTTGATGATGTTCAGGAAATAACCAAAATACGGAAGCGCTACTTAGAAGCAATCGAGAGCGGTGACCATAGCGTGTTGCCGGGAACGTTCTATTTACGCGCATTCGTGAAAAACTACTGTGATGCCGTTGGACTGGATTCGGATGAAGTTCTTCGGCTGTATCAGCATGAGATTCCTGCTTCCGTTACGGATCAGGTTGTAGAAGCAGTCCCGGCGAGACAGCCAAAGCGTGTTAGAACCCGTTCTTCGGAACGGATCAGCAAGCTTGGCTTCAACATCATGATGTGGTCGTTCCTGATCCTCATCGTTGTTGTTGTCTGGGTTTATTTCGTTAATCAGAAAGCCGATAATCCAAAGGAAATCGATAATACGAATATTACGGATCAGGCTTCGCCGGCTCCGCCAAGCCAATCGCCAGATTCGTCGAACGCCGGCGGAACAACGACGCCTACGGCAACGCCTACGCCAACTCCAAGTCAATCGCCGACTACCGTGACGTTCTCGTCCAAGGTAGGCAAGGTTGATCACTATGATGTCTCGCCTGCTGGCGTGGTGCATAAAGTGGAAATCAAGATCTCCGGCGGGCCAAGCTGGACGGAAGTGCGCTCGGGCAGTTCTTCCGGCAAAGCGATTATTTCGGAGACGGCTCCCGACGGCTCAGCCTTTACGTACGACCTGGATCAACCGCTATACATTAATGTCGGGCGTGCCGATCTGAGTACCATTACAGTCGACGGCGTGCAGATTAACGACGGAGACCGTGCAGGCTCGAAGAAAATTCAGCTGAACCCCGTGCAGGGTACCGGAGGGACTGACGGGACATCGACTCAAAGTCCGGACAATTCTTCCACGCCTGGGGACACGGCAGGTACGGAGAATCAGTAAGGATTGAATTAGATACAAAGGGAGAGTTGTCAAACAATGAGTTCTGAAAGTTCATTTGATATCGTTTCGAAGATGGATATGCAAGAGTTGAACAATGCGATTCAGCAGGCGGAGCGGGAGATTGAAACACGCTTCGACTTCAAGGGAAGCAAAAGCAGCATTAAGCTGGAGAAAGAAGAGCTCGTTGTCGTTTCCGATGATGACTTCAAGCTGGAAAGCGTTCTTGATATTTTGAAATCGAAGATGGTCAAGCGCGGCGTACCGATTAAAAACCTGGAATACGGCAAGGTGGAATCGGCTTCAGCGAGCACCGTCCGTCAGCGTATTAAGCTAAAATCGGGAATCGACCAAGATAATTCCAAAAAAATTAATATTCTGATCCGGGATTCGAAGATTAAGGTGAAAAGCCAGATTCAAGGCGACCAAATCCGCGTAACCGGTAAAAGCCGCGATGATTTGCAGGCGGTTATGGCTCTTCTCCGCGCAGCGGATTTGACCGTCGAACTGCAGTTCACGAATTACCGTTAATAAGCCTTTTCCGGCCCTTCGCTGCCTCGTCAATTCGGGCAAGAAGGGCTTTCGCTCTATGACGTTCGATATTTTGACATAGGAAATGGCATGTATTATACTTGGTTAGATAGTTTTGGAAACGATCCGGGGGACATACATATGACAGTACAAGCAATCATGCATCAATGCAGGAACACGGCTAGACGGTCCGGGGGTGTGAATGAATGAACCTGGCAAATAGGATTACGCTGGCCAGAATTATTTTAGTGCCGATCATTATGGTATTTCTGCTCGTCAATATCGATATCAAGCCTCTTGCTTTCGGCGATGATTACTCCATTACATACAATCAGATTATAGCGGCTATAATCTTTATCATAGCGGCAAGCACCGACGGTCTCGATGGTTATATCGCCAGGAAGAACAAGATCGTAACCAACCTCGGCAAGCTTCTTGATCCACTGGCGGACAAGCTGCTTGTGGCGGCTGTACTGATCTCGCTCGTCCAAATGGATAAGCTGGCGGCATGGATGGCTATCATTATTATCAGCCGCGAATTCGCGGTAACGGGTCTGCGTCAGATTGCCTTGCTGGAAGGCAGCGTAATGGCGGCGAGCAAATGGGGCAAATGGAAAACAGCCGTGCAAATTACGATGATCATTTCGCTTCTGCTTAACAACTTCCCGTTTACGTTTATCGATTTTCCGTTTGACGATATCGTAAGCTGGATTGCCGTTATTATTACGGTATATTCCGGATTCGACTATTTCTTCAAGAACAAACATTTGATACCTGTGCAATAATCAGGATCATATAAGCAACAATAAAGCATCTTTCCACACGTGGAGAGATGCTTTTGCTTCCTAATGCTGCAGGATTCGAAGGGGGAAATCGCATGAAAGCTGAAATTATCGCAGTGGGCACCGAGCTTTTACTCGGTCAAATCGTCAATACGAACGCGCAATTCTTGTCCAGAAAACTCGCATCGCTTGGCATTGATGTTTACTTCCAGACGGTCGTAGGCGATAACCCGAACCGGATCCGCCAAGCGATCGAGATTGCCCGCCAGCGTGCCGACCTGCTTGTGTTTACCGGCGGGCTTGGTCCTACGCAGGATGATCTGACGAAGGACGTTCTTGCGGCCTATCTGAACCGCGGTCTGTCCCTTCATCAGCCTTCCATGGATAAAATCGAGCAAATGTTCGCCTCTCGCGGCATCCACATGGTAGAGAGCAACCGCAGACAGGCGCTGATGATTGACGGTAGCACCCCGATTGATAATGAAGCCGGGCTTGCCGTCGGCAACGGCCTGTCCGAAGACGGGACTCATTATTTGCTTCTACCCGGGCCTCCTCGCGAGATGAAGCCGATGATGGAGGGGCCGGCGTCGGATTGGCTCCGGTCTATTCTGGGGGCAGAAGAGCCGCTTTATTCCAGATTGCTTATGTTTGCAGGGATCGGGGAATCGACGCTGGAAGCAAAGCTGATTGATCTGATCGAAGCCCAATCGGACCCTACTATCGCGCCGTATGCGAAGGAAGGCGAGGTCGCCATTCGGGTATCTACGAAAGCGGCGAACGAATCCGATGCTGCAGTCAAGCTGGATCAAACCGTCGATGCGATCAAGCAGCGGGTGGGCGAGTACTTATTCGCGCAGGACGAGATTACGCTGGAAGAGCAGGTCGTGCAGCTGCTTCGGACATCGAGAAGAAAGCTTTCGACAGCAGAAAGCATCAGCGGAGGCTTGCTTGCCGAGCTTATTACCGGCATTCCCGGCAGCAGCGGGGAATATTCCGGCGGCGTTGTTACTTATACGAACGAGATGAAGCATAAGCTGCTTGGCATCCCGATGGCGCAGCTTGAAGGAGACGGGGCGCCGGGAGCGATCAGCGAATCCACGGCAGCAATGATGGCCGAACGCGTCAGACAGATCGGAGATTCCGATTTTGGCGTATCGCTCACGGGGGTAGCCGGCCCGGCTCAGGCGGAAGGCAAGCCCGTTGGCCTGGTCTATTACGCGGTTGCCGAGAGGGGCAAGCCGACAGCCGTATTCACCGGTCATTTCTCCGGTACCCGCGCCATCATCCGCATCCGTGCGGTAAAGGCGGCCTTATATCAATTGTGGCTGAGACTGCGCGAACAATAAATTGTCGGATTAGCTCGAATAATACTTGCCTGTTTGTACCATTTCCGCTATAATTGGTCTCATGCGGAAGAACCGTGGCGAAGATTACTTTGCTGCGGTTTTTTTATGTCTATTTTTAGAAGCATGACGAATCGCGCATAGTTGCCCAACAGGGCAAAAGCCGTTTCGCCATGCGCCTGGAAAGGACGTGGAAATAAAAAGACGAATGTATGTTCGAAAAAAAGCTTGGCATTTGAGCGGAAACAAGGTATCATACAATTATAAATAACGAAGGATGTGAGTAGCTTGTCGGATCGTCGTGCTGCTTTGGAGATGGCTTTACGTCAAATTGAGAAGCAATTTGGTAAAGGCTCCATCATGAAATTAGGGGAATCCACACATATGCAAGTTGAAACCGTACCAAGCGGTTCAATTGCTTTAGATATTGCTCTTGGAATCGGCGGTATGCCAAGAGGCCGTATTATCGAATGCTACGGACCGGAATCTTCCGGTAAAACAACCGTTGCGCTTCACGCTATTGCGGAAGTACAACGGATCGGCGGACAAGCTGCGTTTATCGATGCGGAGCATGCGCTTGATCCATTGTACGCGAGCAAGCTGGGCGTAAATATCGACGAACTGCTGTTGTCGCAGCCGGATACGGGCGAACAGGCGCTTGAGATCGCAGAAGCGCTTGTACGAAGCGGCGCGGTCGACATTATCGTTATCGACTCCGTAGCAGCACTTGTACCGAAAGCAGAGATTGAAGGCGATATGGGGGATTCCCATGTCGGTCTGCAGGCACGTCTGATGTCGCAGGCTCTGCGTAAATTGGGTGGCGCGATCAGCAAGTCGAAGACAATCGCCATCTTTATTAACCAGTTGCGCGAGAAAGTCGGCGTTATGTTCGGTAACCCGGAAACTACGCCTGGCGGCCGTGCACTGAAGTTCTATTCCAGCGTGCGTCTGGAAGTACGCCGGATTGAGACAATCAAGCAAGGCAACGATATGGTTGGTAACCGTACGCGGATTAAAGTCGTGAAGAACAAAGTAGCTCCTCCGTTCAAGCAAGCGGAGATTGATATCATGTACGGCGAAGGCATTTCGAGAGAAGGCAGCCTTGTAGATATCGGCGTAGAGATGGATATCGTTCAGAAGAGCGGCGCTTGGTTCTCCTACAATGGCGACCGTCTTGGCCAAGGCCGCGAGAATGCCAAGCAGTTCCTGAAAGATCATCCGGAAGTGGCTGCTGTAATCGAGAGACAAATCCGCGAGCAAAGCAATTTGTCCGCTTCCGCGCAGCCTGCGAACTTCTCGCAGGATGATGACGATGACTTTGATGAGTCGGAACTTGACGATTAATGGAATAATTAAGGAAGAAGCAGCGCCGTCCTTTCGAGGGCGGCGCTGCTTCTTTGCAATGAACGGGGTGTAACCAGGATGTCAATCGAGATTTCTGCGGTGGAGCAGGACCGCAAGGATCGTAAACGATACCATGTCTATGCAAACGGCGTGGAAGAGCCGTTGTTATCCGTCCACGAAGATCTTCTTATAAAATATACGCTGTTTAAAGGGAAAGAGCTTACAAGGGAAGCTATTGCCGAGATTGCCGAAGAGGACGAAAGATACCGGGCTTATTCACTTGCCGTCACCTATCTAGGCGTAAAAGCAAGAACCCGCAAACAGATCGAACAATATTTGCTCCGCAAGGAATTTGAACCCGAACCAATTGCTTACGCGCTTGAACGTTTAGAATCGGAACATATTGTTGATGATGGAGAGTATGCGCGGCATTTCGCGCTGCAGCGTATCCGTTACAGTCAGAAGGGTCGCCGCTGGATTAAGCAGGAGCTGCACCAGCGCGGAGTATCGAAGCAGGCGGCTTCCGACGCGCTTGATTCCATCGATAAGGAAGACGAACTCGCATCCGCCGTGCATGCGGCGAAGAAGAAATGGCGCTCTCTCAAAGGAGAGAACAGAGAGAAACGGCAGAAGCTGATGGCCTTTTTAATGCGTAGGGGCTTTCCTTCGGATGTCGTTAAACAAGCGGCAAAAGCGGCTATAGATGAAGCGGAAATCGAGCAGGCGGATGAGGATGAAGGGCTTTTGCTTGACAATTGATTTTGCCAAAAGATAAAATAAAATTGTATTCCTTTTATATCAAATCAATTTTCCTTCCAAAAGTTGATTTGAAACGATTATTTTCGTCAATAAGTTAGAGAATCAATCGGTATGGAAACCGGCTAAAAACCTAATATCATCCCAAGCTTGCCTTGGTGAATGCAACGAGGAGGTGAACAAGATGGACCCTATTTGGACGGTGTTGATCTGTCTCGTTGTTGGCGTTATTTTCTTTGGGATTGGTTATTTTATTCGTAAGTCGATTGCCGAGGCCAAGATTTCCAGCGCTGAGCAAGCTGCTGTACAAATCGTAGAGAATGCGAAGAAGGAAGCAGAAGCCCAGAAGAAAGAAACGGTGCTCGAAGCAAAAGATGAAATCCACAAACTCCGTACGGAGGCTGAAAAAGACATCCGTGAGCGGCGTAATGAGTCCTTGCGTCAAGAAAGACGCTTGCTCCAGAAAGAGGAGTCGCTGGATAAAAAGATAGAAGCGCTTGAACGCAAAGAAGAATTAGTGGCCAACAAAGAGAAACGGATCGATGAAACACAAGAACAAATTGAATCCATTTACAAGCAGCAGCTTAGTGAATTGGAACGCATCTCCAGCTTGACCATGGAGGATGCGAAATCGATTATTTTGTCGAATGTGGAGCAGGAAGTGCGTCACGAAACAGCACAGATGATCAAAGAGATCGAGCAGCAAGCGAAAGAAGAAGCCGATCGAAAGGCGCGGGACATTATTTCACTCGCTATTCAACGATGTGCGGCGGATCACGTAGCAGAGACGACTGTATCGGTCGTTACTCTGCCTAACGAAGAAATGAAAGGCCGTATTATTGGACGTGAGGGCCGTAATATCCGTGCACTCGAAACATTGACTGGTATCGATTTGATTATCGACGATACACCGGAAGCGGTCATTCTGTCTGGCTTTGACCCGATTAGACGCGAAATTGCTCGGACTTCACTTGAGAAGCTTGTTGCAGATGGTCGTATACATCCGGCACGCATTGAAGAGATGGTCGAGAAGTCCCGTAAGGAAGTGGACGAGCGGATTCGCGAATACGGCGAGCAAGCTACTTTCGAAGTTGGGGTTCATGGTTTGCACCCTGATTTGATTAAAATTCTGGGACGTCTCAAGTACCGGACAAGCTACGGTCAGAACGTACTGAAGCACTCGATGGAGGTTGCTTATTTGACCGGCCTTATGGCTGCAGAGCTTGGCGAGGATATCACGCTTGCTAAGCGCGCAGGTCTTCTGCACGATATCGGCAAGGCGCTTGACCACGAGGTTGAGGGCTCGCACGTTGAGATCGGCGTAGAGCTGGCGAAGAAGTACAAGGAGCATCCTGTTGTCATCAACAGTATCGCTTCCCACCATGGCGATGTTGAAGCGACTTCCGTTATCGCAATGCTGGTGGGAGCAGCAGACGCCTTGTCTGCCGCACGTCCAGGCGCACGGCGCGAGACGCTTGAAACGTACATCAAACGCCTGGAGAAGCTGGAAGATATCTCGGAGTCGTTCGACGGCGTAGAGAAGTCTTTCGCCATTCAAGCGGGGCGCGAAGTCCGTGTTATGGTTCAACCTGAGAAGATTGACGATACGGAAGCATTCCGGCTTGCACGCGATATTACGAAGAAAATCGAGAGTGAACTCGATTATCCGGGACATATTAAAGTTACGGTTATTCGTGAGACCCGTGCAGTTGAATACGCGAAGTAGATCGCAAGCAAATAGCAAGAACGAAAAGTGGCTGCTTGTCAGCCACTTTTTTGCATACTAAAGGAGTGGCAGAGTGAACGTATTATTTATTGGAGATATCGTAGGAAGCGTTGGACGCAAAGCACTAAAGCAGGTGCTTCCGGCACTCAGAAGCAAATACAACCCGCATATTATTATCGTGAACGGCGAGAACGCCGCAGCCGGCCGCGGCATTACGGCTGCGATTGCGCGCGAGTTTTTCGAATGGGGCGTTCACGGCATTACGATGGGCAATCATACTTGGGACAATAAAGATATCTTCGAATGGATTGACGATGAGCCGCGCATTGTGCGTCCGGCCAACTTCCCGGAAGGCACTCCAGGCCAAGGACACGCGCTTATTAAAGCCAATGGCAAGCAACTGGCGATTATTAATTTGCAAGGCCGGACATTCCTGCCTCCGATTGACTGCCCGTTCCGGAAAGCGGAAGAGCTGGTTGCGCTGGCAAAAGAGAAAACGAAAAACATACTGGTGGATTTCCATGCTGAAGCGACCTCCGAGAAAATTGCAATGGGCTGGCATTTGGCCGGTCAGGCGTCAATCGTCGTGGGAACGCATACGCATGTGCAAACGAACGATGACCGGATTCTGCCGGGCGGCACCGCTTATTTAACGGATGTAGGCATGACAGGGCCTCGCGATGGCGTTCTGGGCATGGAACGAAACGCTGTACTGCACAAATTCTTGACTCAGCTGCCAACACGCTTTGTGGTGGATGAAGGGGATTGGCATTTGCATGCGGTGTCGGTTCAGATTGACGACGCAACGGGGCAAGCGACCAAAATCCAGAAAATTCGCCTTACCGAAGACGACTGGCTGCTCATGCAGTAGTTATATGAATATTCTAAAAGTTTAGCCAATTCAGAATTGATATGAAAGTTATTGCGGGCGTAGCAGGAATTTTTTAACCTCTCTCGAATACTATCTAAATAGTGGAATCCATCCATCATTCCCGAGGAGGTCCTTTTTCATGGAAGTATTAAAAGTTTCAGCAAAGTCCAATCCAAATTCCGTTGCAGGTGCGCTGGCCGGAGTTTTGCGTGAACGCGGCGCCGCTGAATTGCAAGCCATCGGGGCGGGTGCACTCAATCAAGCGATCAAGGCAGTAGCGATTGCTCGCGGATTCGTAGCTCCGAGCGGGGTGGATTTGATTTGTGTACCGGCATTTACTGACATTGTTATTGATGGAGAAGACCGAACAGCGATAAAACTGATTGTTGAACCTAGGTAACATCTAACCAAGCAAGGCTGGATTTTACCGGGTATTGAAACCTGTTTACGAAGTAGACAGGTTTTTTGCTTTGTTGAAGCTGGCGGAGTAAGCGGAGAGGTGATCGAAGGTGTCCTTTGGCGTTGCGGATTTTCATTGCGATGTATTGAGCAAGCTGCTTGTGCATCCCCATCTGACTTTTCAAAAAAGTGAACCGGGTATGCTGGACGTAACGTATGAACGGTTAAAGGAATCGGGTGCCGTCCTTCAAACCTTTGCGGTGTACATACCGGAGAAGCTGAACGGCTCTATCGAGCCTATATTAGAGTGCATCGACCATTTCTACCAGAAGGTCCTGACTTGTCCGGATATGATGCTGATCCGCAATCAATCCGATCTGACAGCAAGCCTCGCTTCCGGCAAAATAGGCGCTTTGCTCTCGCTGGAAGGCGTTGACGGTCTTCAGGGCAGCATACCGATTCTAAGGCTCCTGCACCGCCTTGGCGTTCGTGCGGCAGGATTGACTTGGAACCATGCGAACTGGGCCGCAGACGGCGTTATGGAGCCGCGTGGAGGCGGTCTGACAGCCAAGGGGAAGGCGTTTGTCGCCGAATGCGACAAACTGGGCATACTGGTGGATGTATCCCACCTGTCGGAACGAGCATTCTGGGATGTCGCGGATTTGGCCGAGAGAACAATTATTGCCTCCCATTCCAATGCGAAAGCGATTCTCAATCATCCCCGGAATCTGACGGATGACCAGATAAAGGCTATTATCGCGCTGCAGGGACTCATCGGCATAACCTACGTGCCATGGTTTGTGGCGGAAGGGGAGCAGGTATCGGTTGACCATGTGTTACGGCACGTCGATCATGTCGGCGGACTAGGCGGGGAGCATCATATCATGCTTGGCTCCGACTTTGACGGAATCGACAAATATGTGAACGGACTGACCCATCCCGGAGAAGTGTACAGGCTGCGCGAAGCGCTGCTCAAAAACTACACGGAGGAGCAGACCAAGCGGTTTCTGTCGGGTAATGCGCTTTCATTTTTGAACGAAAATCTGCCGGAATAGCAAGCGACTCGCAACAGATCTGAATACGGTATATAAACAATCGAAAATGATTATCATTCATTAAACGTTTACATCTTGCATTTTTCAAACCGCACCTTTACACTTGGTTTGACTGTTCATTCATTATATAAATTATTGTTGGATATTGCCCTTAGTAATGTACGCGGCTTAAGCCATCAAAAAGAGGAGATGGGCGTTTTGATTAGTCAATTGTCTTGGAAGATCGGAGGGCAACAAGGGGAAGGCGTCGAAAGTACGGACCGTATTTTTTCCACGGCGCTTAACCGGCTTGGGTATTATCTTTACGGATATCGTCATTTCTCGTCTCGGATCAAAGGCGGACATACAAATAATAAAATTCGAATCAGCACATACCCGATCCGGGCGATCTCCGATGATCTGGACATCCTCGTGGCGTTCGACCAAGAAAGCATAGATTTGAATGCAAAGGAGCTTCGCAGCGGCGGCGTTATCGTGGCAGATGCGAAGTTTAATCCCGTTGTACCGGAAGGTATAGACGCGCGACTGTTCGCTGTTCCGATTACGGCAATGGCGGAAGAGCTTGGTACTTCCCTGATGAAGAACATGGTTGCTTCAGGCGCATCCTGGGCTTTGCTCGGTTTGCCTCTTGAGGTATTTAATAAAGCGGTAGAAGAAGAGTTCGGACGCAAAGGCGCGGCTGTCGTCGAGAAAAATATCGAGGCGGTAAAACGCGGCGCCGAGTTCGTGTTGGAGCAAGCGGGCGGACCGCTTAACGAGTTCAAGCTGGATGAAGCGGACGGCCGTCAGAAGCTGTTTATGATCGGCAACGAAGCGATTGGCCTCGGCTCTCTGGCTGCAGGCTGCCGTCTGATGTCCGCTTATCCAATCACGCCGGCATCCGAAATTATGGAATACCTCATTAAGAAGCTGCCGGCGCTTGGCGGTACCGTCGTTCAGACGGAGGACGAAATCGCGGCGGTAACGATGGCGATTGGCGCCAACTATGCGGGCGTGCGTACAATGACGGCTTCCGCGGGTCCCGGTTTGTCTTTGATGATGGAGGCTATCGGTCTTGCCGGCATGACGGAAACTCCGCTTGTTATCGTGGATACGCAGCGCGGCGGCCCATCGACGGGTCTGCCCACCAAGCAGGAGCAATCCGACCTTAACGCAATGGTATACGGTACGCACGGAGAGATCCCGAAGATCGTTATCGCTCCCGCGTCTATCGAAGACTGCTTCTATGATATGATTGAAGCCTTCAACCTTTCGGAGCAATATCAAGTGCCGGTTATCGTGATGACCGACCTTCAGCTGTCGCTTGGCAAGCAATCCTGCGAGCCGTTTGATTTCCAATCGATTCAAATCAATCGCGGCAAGCTTATTGAGGAAGCGCCGGAACTGGAAGCCCAGCAGCTGTTCAAGCGTTACGAATTGACGGAAGACGGCGTATCGCCGCGCGTACTGCCTGGCGCTAAGCACGGTATCCACCACGTTACCGGGGTGGAGCATGACGAAACGGGCCGTCCTTCCGAGAGTGCGGTTAACCGCCAGAATATGATGGATAAACGTCTCAACAAGCTGAACGGCTTGCAAATTCGCGACGGCCTTCGCATCGATGCGGCTAACGAAACGCCGGATCTTCTGATTATCGGCATGGGTTCTACGGGCGGAACGATCGATCAAGCCCGCGAATGGCTCGCTAAAGACGGAATTACGTCGAATCATATTACGATCCGTCAAATTCATCCGTTCCCGACGGAGCAGCTGATTCCTCACCTGCAGCAAGCGAAGAAGGTGGTTGTAATCGAGAATAACGCAACCGCGCAGCTCGCCGGCCAAATTAAGATGCATGCAGGCTTCGCGGAGAAGATCCGCAGCCTGCTGAAATATGACGGTAATCCGTTCCTGCCATCCGAAGTTTATAAAGCGTGCAAGGAGTTGGACTAATCATGGCAACATTTAAAGAGTTTCGAAATAATGTGAAGCCGAACTGGTGCCCGGGCTGCGGAGACTTCTCCATCCAAGCCGCTATTCAGCGCGCTGCGGCAAACGTGGGCCTTGAGCCGGAAGAGCTTGCGGTGATTTCGGGTATCGGCTGTTCCGGCCGTATTTCCGGTTATATCAATGCTTACGGCCTTCACGGGATTCACGGCCGCGCATTGCCTATCGCGCAAGGCGTTAAGCTTGCCAACCGCGAGCTGACCGTTATCGCATCGGGCGGCGACGGAGACGGGTTCGCGATCGGGATGGGCCATACCGTTCATGCCATTCGCCGCAACCTCAATATTACGTATATCGTAATGGATAACCAGATCTATGGTCTGACTAAAGGCCAGACATCGCCCCGCAGCGCGGAAGGCTTCAAAACGAAGTCGACGCCTGAAGGATCGATCGAGTCAACGTTGTCGCCGCTTGAGATTGCATTGTCGGCCGGCGCTACGTTTGTTGCCCAATCGTTTTCGAGCGATTTGAAGCAGCTGACGGCTCTGATCGAAGCGGGCATCAAGCATGAGGGCTTCTCTCTGATCAACGTGTTCAGCCCATGCGTGACGTTTAACAAAATCAACACCTACGACTGGTTCAAACAAAACATCGTGAACCTGGAGCAGTTCCCGGATTACGATCCTTCGAACCGCATTATGGCGATGAACAAGATCATGGAAACCGAGGGCATGCTGACGGGTCTGATCTATCAGAACACGCAACGCAAATCGTACGAGGACATGATCAGCGGTTTTGGCGCTGACGCGCTTGCGAAGCAGGAACTTTCCCTGTCGGAAGAACAGTTCAATAAACTTGTAGCCGAATTTAAATAAGTGTATGATGGGCATACGGCATTTTTATCAACTGCCGTATGTCTTTTTTTTACCATACATAGATACAAAGGAGTAGAAACATATGGAACAAAAAATGGTGCCCGTAGGCGTATCGGCAAGACATATTCACCTCTCTGCGGAGCATGTCGCTATATTATTTGGAGAAGGCAGCGAACTTACGGAAGCAAAACCATTGTCCCAGCCGGGGCAATACGCGGCAAACGAGACGGTTGCGGTGATCGGTCCAAAGGGCTCTTTTCCGAAAGTAAGAATTTTGGGTCCCGTACGCAAAGCTACCCAGCTGGAAGTATCGCGCACGGATGCTTTTGCCCTGGGCATTAATCCGCCTGTCAGAGAATCCGGCAATATCCAAGGATCCGCAGGCATCACGCTCAAAGGTCCAGCCGGCGAAGTCACTATCGAAGAAGGCGTTATCGTGGCGGCGCGCCACATTCATTTCCATACAAGCGATGCGGAAAAATGGGGAATTGCAGATAAGCAGCACCTGAAGGTCCGCTTCCAAGGCGAGCGCGGAGTTGTATTCGAGCAGGTTATTGCCCGCGTATCCCCGGATTTCGCGCTGGATATGCATATCGATACGGATGAAGCGAATGCAGCTGGCATCAAAAACGGCGATACGGCTGAAATCATCGAATAGGAGCCTGTCATAGGCGGATATAAAAGGCTGACAAGCGGTCCCGTACCGTTGTCGGCCTTTTTTTGAATTCTAAGGACTGAAACGCACCCCTGCCTTAGGGCGGCGACAGCCGTTCACCATACGTTGCCTGCATGAAATGGATATCCTTGCTATAGTTGTGCTATAATTTTTTAATGGGCAAAGGTATGTTTGAATAAAAAGGAAATCCGCAATATTTCATGTAGAGGGAAGTGTGAACAACCATGTCAAAGGGGAACACGGCAGCTCAATCCGACAAGGTTAAAGACTATTCCAAATACTTTGACTTCTCGGATGCTAAAGTGCTAAGCGAGGAAGACGGGGTAACGACCTACCGCATTAAGGGCAGGAACGTACAAATTAACTCCACTCCGAACTATAAAGACGAAAAGAAACGCGGTAAAGAAGATATAGAGGTTCATTACGATTTCTCGATTCCGGAGGAGCTGCAAAGCATCGGCAAAGGGAAATTCTACTTGATACAAACGTACGGCTGCCAAATGAACGAACATGACACGGAAGTGATGAAGGGCATGTTCGAAGAGATGGGTTATACCGGAACGGAAGACCGCATGCAGGCGGACGTCATTCTTCTGAATACTTGCGCGATCCGCGAGAATGCCGAGGATAAGGTGTTCGGTGAGCTCGGGCATCTCAAAACCTTGAAGCTGCAAAAGCCGGACCTTCTGCTAGGCGTATGCGGCTGCATGTCGCAGGAAGAGTCGGTGGTGGGCAAAATTCTTCAGAAGCATGCTTTTGTGGATATGATCTTCGGCACGCACAACATTCACCGTCTGCCGCATCTGCTGCAAAACGCGTATTTCAGCAAAGAAATGGTTGTTGAGGTATGGTCCAAGGAAGGCGACATTATCGAGAATATGCCGAAGAAACGGGACGGCATGCGTGCGTGGGTGAACATTATGTACGGCTGCGACAAGTTCTGTACGTACTGCATCGTACCTTACACGCGCGGCAAAGAGAGAAGCCGAAGGCCGGAGGATGTCATTGCGGAAGTGCGCGAGCTGGCACGCCAGGGCTTTAAAGAGATTACTTTGCTAGGTCAAAATGTTAACGCCTACGGGAAGGATTTTGAAGACGTCACTTATCGCTTTGGCGATTTGATGCATGACATTTCAAAGATCGATATTCCGCGTATCCGCTTTACGACAAGCCATCCTCGGGATTTCGACGATCATCTGATCGAGGTGCTGGCGCAAGGCGGCAATCTGGTTGAGCATATTCATCTGCCGATTCAATCGGGCAGCACGGAAGTGCTGAAGCGGATGAGCCGGAAATATTCCAGGGAGCAAATTTTTGAGCTTGCAGCGAAAATTAAACGGGCGATTCCGAATGTGTCTCTCTCAACGGACATTATCGTAGGGTTCCCGGGCGAGACGGACGAACAGTTCGAGGATACGATGACCTTGGTCCGCCAGGTTGGCTTTGATTTTGCCTATACCTTCATCTATTCGCCGCGCGAAGGCACGCCTGCCGCAGGTATGGAAGATAACGTGCCGATGGAAGTGAAGAAGAATCGCCTGAAGCGGCTGAATGAGCTGATGGCCGAGCTTGGCCGCAGAAGCAATGAGCGGATGGAAGGCGAGATTGTCGAAGTGCTCGTGGAAGGCGAGAGCAAGAACAATCCGAATATTCTGGCCGGCCGGACGCGCACGAATAAGCTGGTGCACCTGGAGGGTCCAATAGAATGGATCGGACAATTTATACATGTTCGTGTAACGGAAGCAAAAACATGGTATATTAAAGCAGAACCTTTGGCGAACTCCGCCAGCAACGTATCCTAGAAGCGACTCAAATTAGTGGGAGAGATGATAGATGTCCGAACAACAGACTGCAGTTAATTCGCACCACCATCATGACCATGACCATGAACATGGTTGCAATGTTCCGAAATTCAATACCCGCGATTACCTGGTCCGTGAAGATATTATGCACAAGGCGAAGGAACTGGCGGATCTCATCTTTACATCCGAGGAAGTCCAGCAGTACCGGCGTGCCGAGAAGCAGATTCAAGGCAATGATCGCGTTCAATCGCTGATCGCCCTTATTAAGAAGAAGCAAAAAGAAGTCGTTGCATTCGAAACAACGTTCAAAAACGAGCAAATGGTGAAGAAGATCGAAGGCGAAATGGAGACTCTTCAGGACGAGCTGGACGGCATTCCGATCGTATCGGAGTTCCAGCAAAGCCAATCGGACATCAACTATTTGCTGCAGCTTGTTATTTCGATCGTGCGCGATACGGTATCCGAGAAAATCAATGTCGAGGACGCTACGGTAGAAGCGCCGGCTGAATGCGACTAGAATAAAGAGAGAGGCGGTCTGAATCAGAACGCTTCTCTTTATTTTTCCCTATTGTTTTTGGCGGAGACGCTCATAATATAGACGGGATTGTGCCAAAATGAATTGTCGGAACATTTAAGCCTACAAACCAATTAGAAGAGGAGAACTACGACATGAATCCATTTACATACTATAATCCGACCCGCCTTCACTTTGGTGAAGGACAATTGAAGCAGCTACCCGCCGAAGCGGCAAAGCTGGGCAAACGCGTTCTGCTTGTTTACGGCGGAGGAAGCATTAAGCGAAACGGTCTATACGAGCAGGTACTGGCTAAGCTGGATGAAGCGGGTTGTACGGTTACCGAATTAAGCGGGGTTGAACCTAATCCTCGCCTGTCGACCGTGCACCGCGGCGCCGAGCTATGCCGCTCCGAGTCGATTGACTGGGTACTGGCCGTCGGCGGCGGCAGCACGATTGACTGTGCGAAAGCCATTATTATTTCGGCGAAATACGAGGGCAGCTTCTGGGATGTCGTAACGCGCAAAGCGAAGCCGGAGGCAGCACTTCCGCTTGGCACCGTGCTTACGCTTGCGGCAACGGGCTCCGAGATGAACTCCGGTTCGGTTATTACCAATCAAGATACGCTTGAGAAGCATGGCTGGGGCAACGTACTGGCTTATCCGACGTTCTCCATCCTTGATCCGGCATTTACGGCTAGCGCGCCAAAAGACCATACGGTATATGGCATGGTGGATATGATGGCTCACGTATTGGAGCAATATTTCCATCATGATGCGAATACTCCGGTGCAAGACGGCTTCTGCGAAACGATTCTGCGCACCGTCATTGCGACAGCTCCTGGTCTTGTGAATGATTTGACGAACGTGAAGCTCCGCGAGACGATTCTGTATTGCGGTACGATGGCGCTGAACGGAACGTTGTCGATGGGCGTTATCGGAGACTGGGCGAACCATGACATGGAGCATGCGGTGTCCGCGGTGTACGATATTCCTCACGGCGGCGGCCTCGCCATTTTGTTCCCGAACTGGATGAACTATGTGGTGGAAGATAACGTTGGACGCTTCAAGCAGTTCGCGGTAAACGTATTCGGCGTTAACGCCGAAGGCAAGGGCGATCTTGAAGTAGCCCGTGAAGGGATTGCGAAGCTGCGCGAGTTCTGGAATTCGATTGGCGCTCCGTCGCGCCTCGCGGATTACGAGATCGACGACAGCAGGCTGGAAGAGATGGCGGAGAAAACAACCGGAAGCGGTACCCGCGGCAACTTCCGCAAGCTGACGAAGGAAGATGTCGTGGCGATTTATCGCTTGTCTCTTTAAGAATATAGGCAGATCAGGCGAGAGCCTGGTCTGCTTTTTTATTTTCCGCGGGATGGAGGAATTTCCTAAATGGCTGTCGTATTCCGTATCCATAGTGCAGATCGAAAGGGGAAGTGGCATGATTCGATATCCGCAGCTTCAAAAAGGAGCCGTAATAGGGATAACTGCGCCATCATCGGGAATTGGAACGGAGCTTCACCCGATGTTGAAGCTTGCCATCGGTCGGATGGAGGACAAAGGCTATCGGATGGTACACGGGGATACGGTGTGGACGCAGCATAAAGCAAAGTCGGCGCCGGCTCCCGCAAGGGCAGCCGAATTTAACCGAATGATGCGGGATGATTCGATCGGCATGATTTTTCCGCCGTGGGGCGGAGAGTTATTGATTGAGATATTGGAGCATTTGCAATGGGAACAGCTCCCTGCAAAATGGATCATGGGTTATTCCGATATTAGCGTGCTGCTGCTGGCCGTAACGTTAACAACGGGGCTTGCTACCGCTCATGGAGCCAATCTCATTGACCAGCGGGGTGAATATGCCGACCAGACGACGGGAATGTGGGAAGAGGTGCTCTCCTTAAAAGCCGGAGAATCCATAACGCAATATTCATCGCCGTATTATCAGAAGGAATGGGATCATGATCATCCCAGCCCGTGTATTTTTCATTTGACGGAACCAACCAGCTGGAAATTAATAGCCAAAAATGAAACTGTACAGATCAACGGGCGCTTGTTAGGGGGATGCATCGATGTTATCCGGCATTTAATCGGTACTCCTTACGGGCAAGTGAAGGATTTCCAGAACCGTTATATTAACGGCGAACCAATTATCTGGTATTTGGAGAATTGCGAACTGAATACGGTGGATATGCGCAGATCGTTAGTCCAGATGAAGCTGGCAGGCTGGTTCGACAACTGCGCCGGACTTTTATTCGGCAGGAGCGCGGTTCATCTTCCCGTTGATCATTACACCGAGGAGGATTTGTTCTCGGAGCTATACGAGGAGCTGAAGCTGCCCATCGTGTACGACATAGATTGCGGCCATGTTCCTCCACAAATTACCTTTGTTAACGGAGCCTACGCGGAGATTGAAGCGGGTAACGGAAAAGGAAAGGTAAGTCAGGTTTTCGTTCCTTAACGGGGTTAAATAGTGATCATGCAAAAGCGGCTGTGCAGGATTGTACCTGGCGCAGCCGCTTTTGATTTAAGTATTTTATTATATCGTTGTATGAAGCTGGCTCTCGTTATGCCCGGAACGGATTGACGATTGAATTCTCAGAATGTATGGTTTGAGAGACAGCACGATAACGGCCGCAACAAAGGATTTGATCGCGTCACCGGGCAAGTAAGGATAACAGCCAGCTGTCATCGCTTTGCCCCAATTCAGACCCGTTACATGCATCAGCCATGGTACGCCGGGTACGTAAGTAAGGAAAGAGCCAAACAGCTCAAACACGATAAATAAAGTGATAAATCCGACTATGCGGTTACGCATAAGAGCTTCGCTGCGGAAGAGAGCTTGCGTTGCAAAACCGATCAGCAGAGCGCAGAAAGGGAAAGCAAAGATAAATCCGCCAGTTGCTCCTGTTAGAGTCTCAAGGCCACCTCTGCCGCTTAATAGAGGAAGGCCGGTTGCCGTAAGGGCTATGACGATCCAAAGCGAAATAAAGCTTTTGCGAGGGCCCAGAATGGCGCCGGCAAGCGTGACTGCAAGCGTCTGAAGGGTAATGGGCACATAGGAACCCACTTTGATCTGAATGGCGCTCATTACGATAAAGAGAGCGGCGAATAAGGCGATAAATACGGTGCTTCGAATATTACTGCTGTTGCGCATGGCGGATCGACTCCTTTAGTGATTGCGTTTTGAATGTTAACCGTTTATAGTTGATGGAGGTTAACAAATCGGATTTTAGCACAGCTTTTTCATTTGGGGAAGAGGTTGAAGGAATGTTTTCGGAAAAAAATTTGGTTGAGCTGACCAATGTGTCGGTCAAGCCGCTTACATACGGGGAGCAAATGAAGGCCCAGCCATTTCTGTTGCGCAATGTAACGGTAACGATTGCTGCAGGAGAATGGATTAACCTGATTGGCAGAAACGGAAGCGGGAAAAGCACGCTGGCGAGGCTTATCGCCGGTTTTGGCGCTTTTCAAGTGGAAGGCAGGGTTGAAAAGGATCAATCGCGGTTCATGACGGGTCAGATTCCTATGGTGCTGCAGCAGCCGGATGCTTCCATGGTGGGGTCGACTCCCTGGGAAGATGTTGTGATGATGCTAGAGCAGCATGGCGTAGAAGGAAAAAGGATAGCGGGTCTTTCTGAGAATGCCCTGCGTCAGACCGGTCTTCATGCCCGCATGCATCAACCGGTGGAAACGTTGTCCGGCGGACAGAAGCAGCTGACGGCGATTGCGGGCTGCCTAGCCGTGCAGACGCCGATGCTGATTCTGGATGAAGTAACGGCGATGCTGGATCCGGAAGCTTGTATCTATGTGATGGAAAAGGTTAGAGAGCTGAACAACCGAGGGGTAACGGTCATCTGGATTACGCAAAAGCTGGAGGAGCTTGCTTCCGGCGACCGCGTCCTGGCGCTGGAGCAAGGAGAGCTCCGGTTCGACGGAAAAGCAGAACGGCTGTTTGAACGTCGTTCTTCCGGGGGAGGCAGTCCATGCGAGGAGCTGGGCTTTTCCGCTCCTTACGTCATTCAGACGGCTTGGGAGCTGGAGAGGCTTGGGATAAAGCTGCAGCCGCTGCCTATGACGCCCGAA
Organism: Paenibacillus glycanilyticus; assembly: GCF_051200795.1. Lineage (NCBI taxonomy): Bacteria > Bacillati > Bacillota > Bacilli > Caryophanales > Paenibacillaceae > Paenibacillus > Paenibacillus glycanilyticus. The sequence continues at coordinate 3,624,613 of NZ_CP195155.1, read as the reverse complement.
ATGCTTGCTAAGGCGGTGACTGCGGAATGAAGGACGATTGGAAGCTTAAGCAGGTATCGGTTGCCGCGGCCCATAATCCGGACAAGCTGCTGTTAAACGGAATCAACCTGACCTTTCGTAAAGAAGCGATTACTTTGCTTGTTGGTCACAACGGCTCGGGCAAATCAACGCTACTGGAGACAATGGCGGGTTTGCGGCGTTTAACCGGCGGACAAATTGATCAGGGCAACGAATCGCTTTGGAACAACAGAGGAAAAAAGCAGCGGTTGAATAAGACGATTGTGATGAGAACGGGCATTGCTCTTCAGCAATCCGAATCGCAATGGTTTGCATCGACGGTACGGGAGGAATTCGATTATTCCTTGAAGCCTTACGGACTGCATGCGGAAGAGAAGGAAAGCCGAATAGAAAAAGCGATGGAGCAAGCGGGACTGCCGAGGGAGCTGCTGGAGCGCGATCCTTGGACGTTAAGCGGCGGGCAGCAGCGGAGGCTTGCCATAGCCTGTCTGATGGCATGCGAGCCGGAATGGCTGCTGCTCGACGAGCCGACGGCGGGGTTAGACGCCGACGGTATCCGCCGCTTGTGCGCGATGCTAGACGCGCATAGGGCGGCGGGGCGCGGAGCGGTCGTAGCCACGCACGACCTCGACGCGCTGCTGCCGCTCGCGGACGAGGTCGCCGTGCTTGCCGGCGGCTCCGTCCGCGAAGCGGCTTCGGCGGCGTCGTGGGCGGAGAACCGCGCCCACGACGCAGCCGCGCCGCAGGCGCAGCGCGCGCTGGCGCAGCTGCGCGCGGCCGGTTTTGCGCCGCCGGCTGCGCTAGGCGGCGCGCCGTGGCCGGCGCCGCGCGAGCTCGCGGCGCTGCTGGCGGCGCAGCGCGCCGCCCACGGCGCAAGGACGGCGGAGCGCCCGTCCTTGCAAGCCGCTGCCGCCAGTGCTGCTGCACCGAAATCAGCAGCAGCACTGGCGGCGGAGCCGCAGGCTCTGCCTATTACGGCTTCGCTCACAGAAGCATCGCGCGCACTTGCTCAGCCTGCTGCAGCTCAGCCTGCTGCAGCTCAGCCTACGCCGGCATCGCCTGCATTTGCTCCGCCCGCTGCAGCTCAGCCTACTACGGCATCGCCCGCTGAGACTCTACCTATTACGGCATCGCCTGCACTTGCTCAGCCTGCTGCAGCTCAGCCTACGCCTGCATCGCCTGCACTCGCTCCGCCCGCTGCTGCTCCGTCCATGGCTCCGCCTACGCCGGCATCGCCCGCCGTGGCTGCGCCCGCCGTGGCTGCGCCCGCTGAGGCGCCAAACCAAGGGCTCGCTGCGCGGTTCGATCCGCGGGCGTTAATCGCCGCGTACCTCTTGCTCGCGACAACCATCCTGCTCCAGCACAGCTGGGCAGGGCTGGCTGTCGCCGCGGCGCTCTCCCTTGCGGTGCTTATTCCGCTGCGGGCACAAATAAGGCCCTGGATGAAAGCCATCCGGGCCTACGTGATCATGACGGCGGTGATCGCCATTATTTCGGGCGTGCATTTTTCGCCATTTAGCTTCGATTGGGAGGCCGCCCTCCAGACCATCCAGCGCTTCAGCGGTTTGCTGCTTGTGATGATGCTGGGGCTGCCTCTAATGGGGCTCGTGACGCCGCTGCGAGTCCAGCGCAGCCTGGAGCAGACGTTTGGCTGGCTGAGCCGGTTCGACGTTCCCGTGATGTCCATCGCGCTTACGGTAACCTTGATTTTCCGCTTTATACCGCTGCTTGCGGGGGAATGGGAGCGTTACGTGAAGATCGCGCATGCGCGGGGCAAGGTCACGACCGCCGCAGGGTCGCTTCCGTTCCGGATGCTGCTGCCTGCCATGGTGCCCTACATCCGTTCCTTGCTGCGTATGGCCGAGCAAATGGCGGATGCGCTTGAAGCCCGCGGGATCGGTCATCCGCTTGCGAAGCCAACGCAAGGGCTGAGATTGAAGTTCAGCAAGGAGGATATCGTCATCGTAATTACTGCGGCTGCCGCTGCAATCATTCTTTTCTTAATTAGATAATAGCATTAATCATTAATGGACTTAATTAATTTACGATCTGAACGGTAATAGACCAGGCATAGCGCGGCGGCGATCAATCCAAACATACCGCCTAGCGCAAAGCCGCTGTTTAACCCCCAGCTTTCGTTCAGCCAGCCCGCAAGGAATGGCCCGGCGAACATGCCTGCCGCGTAGACCGCCTGATACAGACCCATGGCGGTAGCCCGGCCGGGAGGATCCACGTCCCGGATCGCAAGACCAAGCAGAAGAGGGATATGCAAGCCTTGCGCAAATCCGTTAATCACCTGCGTTAGCATAAGAATCCAGATGGAATGCACATAGCAGATCGAGACGGTGCAGACGGCGCTTAGGATAAATCCGGCGCCGATCGTCGTCCAATTCCCGAAGCGCGGCGCAAACCACCTGGCCGTAAACATGGAAGCGAGAGCATGCGGCGCCATAAAGGCGAATACGAGCAACGTAAGCTCGAGTCCGCTGCCGCCCATGTCCTCCGCTTTTAACGGCGTAAACCCGAACATCGTAATGAACAGCACGCAATGCGCGAGCAAAGAGAGCAGGGCCACCTGCAGCAGCAGCTTCGTCCGGATTACGCTTTGAATCTTCGAGAACGATATTCCGCTCCGCTCATGAAGCGGTTTGGCCGGCTCGTGAATCACGAGCGCCAGCAACAGCCCGATTCCACCGATAACCGCCCCAAGCACGAAAGGAGCATCCGCTCCGAATCCCTCGGACATCCAGCCGCTTAACAGCATCCCGATCATTTGGCCGGACACGGTCATCACGCTGATATTTCCCATCGCCTTCGTGGCATCCTCCGCCGCGAAATAATTCGCGTACATCACCGTAAAAGCAACCCAGGTCGATGCGCATAACCCCGCCATCGCGCGCCCCGCAAGCGGCCACAGCCAGCTTCCCGGAATGATGAACAGAAGACAGCTGACACTGGCGGCAAGCATGCCAAGCAGGATAAAAGGCTTCCTTTTACCGTAACGGTCCGACAGCATCCCCAGCGGAAAACGGATTAACAGCTGGACAAAGCCGTAGCTGCCAAGCACAACCCCGATTAAATCAAGCGAAAGCCCTCTCGAGCTCAAATAAGGCGACAACGTCGGCACGTATGTATACATTGCAATCCAGAACATTAACGTTACCGTCATAAAAAGTAGTCGCTGCGATCGTGTTGATGGTTCCATTCTGGCTACCTCCCTCATATAAATCTACTTTATAAGACATGCCACGCACCTGTCACGGTATTTTTAGTCCTCAGGTAACTTTTTGCCGGGCGAAAACGTTATAGGTGATGGTTATGTTGAATTCCTATTTCTTCAAGGAGTGCTAGGGAATGGATGATCAACTAACCGGGAATCGCAAGCTGCTGCGTGAGCTAAGAGAGTGGCTGATTTCGATTACGGCCGCCATCATCATCGCTTTGCTGTTCCAAAACTATGTTTACGCGCAGGCAGAGGTACATAATATCTCGATGCAAAAAACGCTTGTGGAAGGCCAGCGCCTGATCGAAAACAAATGGTCCTACCGTTTCAAGCCGCCGGAACGCGGAGATATCGTTATTATCCATGGGCCGGAAAGCTCCTTGCGCTTGGTGAAGAGAGTCATAGGCGTGCCAGGCGACGTTATTGATGTCCGGGACGGAATGGTTGTCTTGAACGGGCAGCAGCTAACGGAGAATTACGCCGTAGGGATGACGGAGCCTGGCGGGATGAAATTCCCCTACACGGTTGCCCGGAAGGAGCTTTTTGTTCTTGGCGACAACCGCGAGCATAGCGTGGACAGCCGGTCAATCGGGCCGATTGCCTTTTCCAGCATTGAAGGGAAGGCCGTATACCGGATATGGCCGCTCAACAAAATTGGACTTCTGTAAAGGAGAGAAGAGGGAAGTTGAATAATCTGATGCAGCACCGGCCCGTCAAACGTTCGTTTTTGCGACTGCAGGCGGGTAAATGGTGGTATACGAATAAAAGGCGGGTAAAATGGCTGTTCAGCGCCGGAAAGCTTGCCAGAATCCATAAGCTGTCCCTGCCGTATGTGGTTTTTACCCATGCAACTCCTCTTATGAGGCAGCTTCGAAATGTAGACATGTGGCTGCAGACCAACAAGGTCATTAATTTGCGGCTGGCGGCTGAGAAGTTGAACGGCATCGTATTAATGCCCGGCGAAACCTTCTCCTACTGGCGGGCCATAGGCAAACCGACTAGAAGAAAGGGGTATGTAGACGGCATGATTTTATTTTACGGCGGATATAAACATGGAGTAGGCGGCGGATTATGCCAAATGTCCAATCTCATCTATTGGATGACGCTGCATACCCCGTTGCAGGTCATTGAACGGCACAGGCACAGCTACGATGTATTCCCGGACGCCGGGCGGACGCAGCCGTTCGGAAGCGGGGCAACCTGCGCGTACAATTATCTGGATCTGCAGATCCATAATCCGACGCGGCAGCCTTTTCAGCTGATCGTAGGTCTTACGGAGGATAAGCTGGTTGGCGAGTGGCGCTCGTCTCTTCCGGTGAATTACCGGTACGAAGTCGTGGAGAAGGATCACCGGATCGAGCTGAAGCCATGGGGCGGTTACGTCAGAAGCAATTCGATCTACCGCAGGAAATACGCGTTGGATGAAGGGGAGCTGCTGGGTGAAGAGTTCGTCACGGAGAATGAAGCCGTCATGATGTATGCCCCTATGCTTGAACCGGTGTAAAAGAGAATAGCATGTATGCCTGCCTTCACGAACAGCCACACTAAGCGGAGTACCAAAAAATGTGGTCAGGGAGGTGGCAGTATGGGATTCAAAAAAGGCAGACTATTGATTTATATGCTGATTGCCGCTTTATTTGCGATTGCGGTGCCTTCAGCCGCGCATGCTGAGCCTTCATATGCCAAATACGGAAAAATCGCGATGCAGGAAACCGCAAACAAATATCCGGATGCCGATATTATCGATTACAAATACGAGGGGCATTTTACCGCCGACGGTTCGAGGACGGAAGAGCGGTTTAAGTTATGGCTTAGAGGCAACGGTGCCGAATTCGGCGTACGCGTCCATATTTTTGTGGCAGCCGATACCGGCCAAGTAAGAGATGTTCGGATCGAGGAGCTAAGGAGCTGAAGTCGAACGCAAGTTGGTATCCAAAAGCCCTTGGGGAAATTGCCCTTTTCTTAGTGTTAAATGAAACGTTTTTTCCCACGGAACGTATTCCTTCTTAATATCGGCTTAACTATTATCGGGAGGGGTCATTTTATGTTAGTAACAACAACCGCAGCTATTGAAGGACGTCCGATTATCGAATATTCCGGCATTGTAACCGGCGAAGCGATTATGGGGGCCAACGTTGTCCGCGACTTTTTCGCTTCCATTACGGATATTGTGGGCGGACGCTCCGGGGCTTACGAGAGCAAGCTGAAGGAAGCAAGGGATGTTGCGTTTGAAGAAATGAAAAACCAGGCTTTCCGCTTGGGAGCGAATGCGATCGTTGGCATCGATATCGACTACGAGGTCGTGCGCGATGGCATGCTGATGGTCGCTGTCAGCGGCACGGCCGTTCGTATCTAATATAAGGTTGAGAAAGAAGCTTCTCATTGCCGGGAGGCTTCTTTTTCGTTACAATGCATAAAGAAAGCGCTAGGGATGACGGGCAATGACAGGAGGCGGACATGGCATGGATTTTATGTCCTCGCTAGTAGAGCAGCGGATTAAGGAATCGATGGCGAAGGGCGAATTTGACAACCTGAAAGGGAAAGGCAAACCGCTGGAACTGGAGGATAACTCCCATGTGCCGGAGGAGCTCCGGGTTGCCTACAAGCTTCTGAGCAACGCCGGAATGATTCCCGAAGAGATGGTTGTGAAGAAGGAAATCGTGAGCCTCCGCGATATGATCCGCCTATGCCGGAATCCGGATGAACAAGCCGTTCTCAAGAAGAAGCTGACGGAGAAAGAGCTGAGGTTCAAGATGCTCATGGAAGCGCGCGGACTGCGGCAATCGCCGGTTTTTCAGCAATATGAAACAAAGATATTGAAGAAATATGAAGGAGTGGAATGAAGTGTATCCAGAAATTACGCCAGCAGAAGTTGAAGAGCGCCTGAAAAACGGCGAGAAGCTGAATCTGATTGACGTGCGCGAGGATGACGAGTGGGAAGCGGGACATATCGCGGAAGCGGTCAGCGTTCCGCTCTCGCAATTCGGCGAACGCTACGAAGAGCTGCCAAAGGATCAGGCTCTGATCATGGTTTGCCGCAGCGGCGGACGCAGCGGAAGAGCTTGCGATTTCCTTCATGCCCAAGGCTATAACGTAACCAACATGACCGGCGGCATGCTGGCCTGGAATGGCGATGTCGCATACGGCAAATAAAAATCAAAGCGTGCTTGTCTGGCGGCAATTGCCTCCGCAAGCACGCTTTTTTAATTCTACATCCCCCATTCGAATCATATAGATTAACGCAGGAGCTTGTTCGATTACGGCAGTAGAATGGACAAGCGGAAGGCGGGTGAGCCGTATGGACGATAAGGGAATTACGATCGATTTATCCGTGCAAGGGATGAGCTGCACCGCTTGCGCGGCCAGAATAGAGAAGAATGTCGGAAAAATGCCAGGCGTTGAAGCCGTAGCGGTCAGCTATTCGGCACGTACGGCCTGGGTGCAATATAAGCCTGGAATGATTGAACCGTCAGCCATCATGCAGCAGATCGCCAAGCTTGGCTTTAAAGCGGATCTGCCCGAAAATGCGAAGGAAGGCTTCGAGAAGGAACGAAGCCGGCTTCGGCTGAGATTGATCATCTCCATGTTTCTTACTGCGCCTTTGCTCTCGGCGATGGTACAGCATCTGGCTCCGTTTGCCAGGATAGAGCTTCCCGAGCTCCTGACCAATCCGTGGCTTCAACTGGTTCTTGCGACCGTTATCCAGTTCGTCATAGGTCTGCCGTTCTATATCGGGGCCTATCACGCCATCCGGTCGCGGGCGACCAATATGGATGTCCTGGTGGCAACCGGAACCTCGGCTGCTTATTTGTACAGCCATTTTCTCGTATTTAATGCGGATCGAACCGCTTTGTATGCCCATGAGGTTCCTCTCTATTTCGAGACATCCGCAGTCGTTATAACGGCCGTGCTGCTTGGCAAGTTTATTGAAGCCTCGGTTACTTCGCGCGCGCAGCAGGATGCCTCGGGATACAGCAAGCTGCTGAACACGGTAGTAAAAGTGGAGCGAGCCGGCGTTGAAATGGAGATCAAAACGGAATTTGTCCGGGAGAACGATTATGTGCTTGTGCCTGCCGGACAGATTATTCCCGTTGACGGCGTTATAACGAACGGAGAGTCGGAAATTAATGAATCCTTGTTGACGGGCGAGAGCGTTCCGCTTGCCAAGCGTCCCGGCGACCAGGTATGGGCGGGAACCCGGAATGAAAGCAGCAGCCTCCGAATCCGCACCACCGCTGCCGGTTATGCTACCATGTTAAGCCGTATTGTTGATCTCGTCAGGCAGGCGCAGCGTTCGAAGTCGCTGATTCAGCGGCAGGTCGATGCGGTATCGGCTTGGTTTGTACCGGCGATGCTGCTTCTCTCGTTAGGCACTTTTGTTATTTGGGTTACGGCTGTGGATCCGGGCAATTGGACGACAGCCTTCCGTTGCGCCGTCGCGGTAGTGTTGGCGGCTTGCCCATGCGCGCTTGGACTCGCAACTCCGATTTCCCTTGTCGTAGCCTCGGGGCGTCTCGCCAAAAGAGGGATTGTGGTGAAGGAAGCGGGTGCGCTTGAACGCCTGGCACAGCTTGATATGCTCGTGCTAGACAAAACGGGAACGTTAACCGAAGGAAAACCGAAGATTGGCAGCATGCACGTTACGCAAGGAAGCAAGCAAGGGCTTTTGAGGCTTGCAGCCGCCGTTGAAGCCAATTCGACTCATCCGCTTGCCGTCGCCATTCGGGCGGAGGCCGTGCAGACCGGCCTCGTTCCTCCTGCCGCAACCGATTTCTCCTATACGACAGGCAAAGGGGTAGAAGCATTGGTGGAGCAGAGAAGAATCGGAATCGGCAATGCCGGGTTTGCCGCACTGAAAAAGTGGGGCATCGGCAGTCCAGCTATTCAAAGATTCGCGGAAGAACGCCAGAAGCTTGGGGAAACGGTGTTATACGTAGCGGATAATAACCGGGTAATCGGAGCTATATCCTTCATCGATGCGGTAAAGGCTTTTGCCAAGCCGGCCGTGACGCAGCTTCGGAAAGCAGGAGTAACCGTGGTTCTGGCAACGGGAGATCATCCTGCGCCTGCCTTGAGCGCGGCCCAAACGGCGGGAATCGATCCTTCGAAGGTCTATGCCAATATGCTGCCTGAAGATAAATTGGAGCTGGTTGACCGCCTGAAGGAGCAGGACTACAAGGTTGGGATGGCTGGCGACGGCTGGAATGACGCTCCGGCACTTGCCGCGGCGGATGTAGGCCTCGCGATGGGAGACGGTACGGATGCGGCGTTAACGGCCGGGCATATTACGCTTCTCCAGCCCCGGATGACCGCTATTCCGGAGGCTTTGCTGATCAGCCGCCTAACGGTTCGCAATGTCCGGCAAAATCTGACGTTTGCTTTTATCTATAACGCGCTTATCATTCCGTTCGCCGCTTGCGGCATGCTTCAGCCATGGATGGCCGGTACGGCAATGGCGTTCAGTTCGGTGTCGGTGGTGGGCAACGCCATCCGTCTTGGAGCAAGATTAAGAAGAGCTGCTGGACAATTCTAGAATATGGGTGGTATAGTTACGTTGGTCGAAAACGAATAAATCATGGAACAGGTGCTGCAGGAGCCGACAGGCTGTTGCAAGCTTAATAGGGAAGTCCGGTTAAAATCCGGCACGGACCCGCCACTGTAAGAAGCGGTCTAATTTTAATTAGACCCGTGTGCCAGCTTACGTCACTGAATGCAATATTCGGGAAGACGCTGGCGCTACTGCTTCGAGTCAGGAGACCTGCCTGTTTGCATAACGCTGTACCTACGCGGAATTAGGGAAGTGTTGGAATGAGGGAACCCGTCTTTCTTTGCGCGCATGCAAAAAAAGACTTCCGGCATTTCCGGCACCTTTGCCGGGAATGCCTTTTTTTGTTTTCGATTCAAGATAAATAGAAGGGGTGCTTGGAAACAATGGTTGGGAGAAACAAAAGATTGTCGAAATTAATGCTGGCCATGCTGATGGCCGCAATTCTGGTCTTTATGGCGGCATGCGGCGCTAACAAAGCGAACACGAACGATGCGGGGAATGCGGGCGCGTCGGCATCGCCGATTCAAAGCGAGCAGCCGGCCGAAAGTCCGGCAGCCGCAGCGGAGACGGTATATCCGTTCAAGGTGACGGATGCTACGGGAACGGAATTGACGTTTGAGAAAGCTCCAGCGAAGGTCGTATCTCTCGCGCCAAGCGAGACGGAAGTTCTTTATGCGGTTGGCGCAGGCGAAGAAGTAGCCGGCGTTGACAGCTACAGCAATTATCCGGAAGAAGCGGCGTCCAAGCCTAAAGTAGGCGACATGACGACCAATATCGAAGCAGTCGCGGCTCTTAATCCCGATCTTGTAGTGGCTTCCTCTACGATGAATACCGATGCGGTCGAGCAGCTTCGCAAGCTGAACATTACGGTTCTTGCCACGGATCCTAAAACTTACGATGAAACAATTGCCAAAATCGAGACAATCGGTAAAATAATGAATAAGAACACGGAAGCCGCGCAAGTCGCAACGCATATGCGCGATGTGAAGCAGCAGGTGACGGATGCCGTGAAGGACGCTCCGAAAAAGCTGGTTTACCTGGAATTCTCGCCAGGCTGGACGGTTGGTTCCGGCACGTTCCTGGATGAACTGCTTACGATTGCCGGCGGAACGAACGTGGGCGCTTCGCAAGCAGGCTGGTATGAAGTTAGCGCGGAAGAAGTCGTGAAGCAAAACCCTGAAATTATCCTTTATCCTGATCTGGGAGAGGATCCGAATCCAATCGTTACCGGAATTAACAGCCGTCCGGGCTGGGATGCGATTGATGCGGTGAAGAACAAGCAGATGTTCGAAGTTGGCAATGACGAGACTTCGCGCGTAGGTCCGCGTCTTGCGGATGCCCTGCTGCAGGTTGCGAAAGCTCTTCACCCGGATCTTGTGAAGTAAGATGAAAAGAAAACTAGCGGTCTATGGAGGAGCAGCTTTGCTCCTTCTTGCTGTTTCTATCGTTCTAAGTTTGTCGATTGGGTCCTCCATGATTCCGTTTGCCGATGTATGGGGAATCCTCTGGCATCAGCTTCCTTGGACGGATGATGCGAGCACTCATTGGAGTACCGGAGAGATCGCGATTGTGACGCAGGTCAGATTGTCACGCGTGCTGCTAGGCGTGCTTGTTGGCGCTTGCCTCGGGCTTGCCGGAGCGGGCTTTCAAGGCGTGCTTCGCAATCCGCTTGCCGATCCGTATACGTTAGGGGTATCATCCGGCAGCTCGGTAGGGGCGGCTTTTCTTATTTTGTTTGGTTATCAGGCCGTGCTGGGCGAATGGACGATTCCGGTTGTTGCTTTTATGACGGGAACGCTGACGCTGCTCGGCGTCTTTTTCCTGGCGCGCAGCAGGGGCGTCATGCAGATTGAGACATTGATCCTGTCCGGTGTCATCATTCAATCCTTCTTAGGCGCGTTTGTATCGTTTATGGTATCGATGTCCGACGAAGTCATTAATCAGATTCTGTTCTGGCTGATGGGGTCTCTGGCGATGAAAAACTGGGCGGACGTCTATATTGTGCTTCCGTGCCTGGTGATTGGCCTGCCGATTTTGATTGCATACGGACAAGCGCTGAATCTTTTTGTGCTTGGCGAGAGGCATGCGGCGCATCTGGGAATCCGGGTTGAACGGACAAAGCTGATCGTCCTGATCGGCTCGACGCTGCTTACCGCGGCGGCGGTGTCGGTCAGCGGAGTTATCGGCTTTGTAGGCTTGGTGGTGCCGCATCTCATCCGGTTAATGGTTGGTCCCGATTACCGGCTGCTGATTCCGCTCTCGGCGATTGGCGGAGGCATATTCGTGTTATGGTCCGATACGCTTGCAAGAATAGCCCTTGCCCCGAAAGAAATACCGCTTGGGGTCGTAACCGCTTTGCTAGGCGCGCCATTCTTCGCGTATCTGCTATATCGGCGCAAAAAAGGACAGGAGGGCTATTAATGATCTCGGTTCAACAAGTGAGCAAGAAAGTTAACGGCCGTTCTGTCCTGGAGAACCTCTCGTTTAAACTTGAGCCCGGCCGGATTCATGGCATTATCGGGCCAAACGGCGTAGGAAAGTCAACGCTGCTGCAGCTATTATCCGGCGTGACAAAGCCTTCTTCGGGCGATGTCAGCTTATCCGGCGTGAATCTGTCGAATTTTTCCCGCAAAGCGCTCGCGAGACGTTTGGCGGTTCTGCAGCAAGGCGGGTTACCCCCAGCTGGCTTTACCGTCCGCCAAGTGGTTGAAATGGGGCGTTTTCCCTATCAGAATTGGTTTGGCGATGAACGGGAGGATCATTCGGCGCTGATCGATTATACGCTGGAGTCGATGGGGCTGACGCCTTTGTCTAACCGGCCGCTTGATCAGCTAAGCGGCGGGGAGCGTCAGCGGGTAGCTCTAGCGAAGGTGATGGTGCAGGAACCGGAAATTATTTTGCTGGATGAGCCAACGACTTATCTGGATATCGGTTATCAGGTACAGCTGCTGGATACCGTGCGGAAGTGGCAGCAGGAGCGCAATTTGACGGTTGTAGCCGTTCTGCACGATCTGAATTTGGCTTCCCTTTATTGTGATCGGATACTCGTCCTGCATAAGGGCGGAGTAGCGGCAATGGGCGCTCCAGCGGAGGTGCTTAGCGTTGAACTGATCCGTGAGGTTTATCAGACGGAAGCAACGATCGTGAAGCATCCTTTAACCGGTACGCCCCAGATTCTATTGCAGCCGAAGCAACAGGATGCCGGCAGATTAATTGAAATGACATAGAGTTCTACATACGGAGAGGAGAAAATATTGTGGCAAATGAATTAGGTGCCGAGTTAAAACAGGTGATCGAACGAATCAGACCTTTCCAAGAACAGGCTGTAATTGAAGCCAAGGCGCATTCCGACCAGCTGACAAAGCCAACCGGCAGTCTCGGGAAGCTTGAAGAGATTGCTTTTCGCTTAGCCGGGATTTCAGGAAGCCTGTGGCCGGATTTGAGCCGCAAAGCGGTAGTCGTGATGGCTGGAGACCACGGCGTATGCGAGGAAGGAGTCAGCGCGTATCCGCAAGAAGTGACCCCTCAAATGGTCCTTAATTTCTTAAGCGGCGGAGCGGCGGTAAATGTCCTCGCACGACAGGCGGGAGCGGATGTTTATTGCGTGGATATTGGCGTTAATGCCGAGCTCGAGCATCCGGGGCTGATCAGCCGGAAGGTGGTTCGAGGTACAGCCAATATGGCCAAGCAGCCTGCGATGAGCAGGGAAGAAGCGCTTCAGGCGGTTATGGCAGGCGTACAAGTAGCCAATGAGTTGGCTGAAAAAGGCTACCGGCTGTTCGCAACGGGAGAGATGGGCATCGGCAATACGACCCCAAGCGCCGCTCTGACAACCGTATTGACGGGATTATCGCCCGAACTGTCCGTTGGCAGAGGAACCGGCATTAACGATGAAAGCTGGCGGCACAAGATTGAAGTCGTGAAACGCGCGATTGCCGTTAATAACCCCGATGCCTCGGATCCGCTTGATGTTCTCGCCAAGGTAGGCGGCGCGGAGATAGCGGGATTGGCCGGATTTATCATCGGCGCGGCAGCAAACGGCTGTCCCGTTGTCGTTGATGGGTTTATTTCCTCGGTTGCCGCTCTGGTAGCGGTTCGGCTGGCGGAACAGGCGAAGCCTTATTTGTTCGCCTCTCATTTGTCCCAGGAACAAGGGCATGCGGTTGTGCTTGAGTCGATGGGGCTGTCTCCGATGATTCAGCTCGATATGCGGCTTGGAGAAGGAACGGGCGCCGTCTTGTGCTTCCATTTCGTTGATGCCGCGTTAAAGCTGATGCAGGAAATGGCGACCTTCTCAAGTGCCGGAGTTTCCAGGGAGTAGGTGCATCGGACATGGTTATGTTGGTGACCGGCGGAGCAAGAAGCGGCAAAAGCTCCTTCGCCGAGAAGCTTGCAGCCCGCCTTGGGGAGCAAGGGATCTACATTGCGACCAGCCGGGTCTGGGATGAGGAAATGGCGGAACGGATCGCTTTGCACCGGCAGAACCGGGACCAAGGAGGCTTTCATTGGACCACCATGGAGGAGCCGATTGAGCTTCCGGACCGGCTGAGACAGCTGGCGAAGGAAGCCTATGAGCTGGAGCGGATGGAAGGGAAGCCGCCGGTGATATTGGTTGATTGTCTGACGTTATGGCTGACAAATGTGCTAATGGAAGCGGAGGAACGGGAAAAATCCGAATCCGCGGACAAAGCCCGGGATTGGTTGAATGAACAGGTTAATGAACTGGCAGCTGCCGTTCAGGAGTATAACTATCCGCTAATCCTCGTGACCAATGAAGTCGGGGACGGAATTGTACCGGCTTATCCGCTGGGCAGAAGATTCCGCGATGAAGCCGGACGGCTGAATCAACGAATGGCTGCCTTGTCGGACAAGGTTTTCCTTGTTACGGCGGGAATTCCGGTCGAGCTGAAAGCCTTGCAATTTCGGTGGGAGAGCTTATGATCTTTTATTCTTTGCAGGAAACGCTGCTGCTTGTTGCGGCAGCTATCGTTATAGACTGGATTATCGGCGATCCGAAGTGGCCGACCCATCCCGTTATCTGGATCGGTCGGCTTATTCGCGTACTCGAGAAACTTCTGCGCAGGAACGAAGAAGGACGGAACGCAAGGCGCATTAAGGGCATGGGCATTATTTTGACGATAATTACTTTAGCCGTATCCTATGGCATCATGTGGGGAGTAACGGCTGCGGCAGAATGGATCCATCCTTGGCTGGGGTATGCGGCAAGCGCCTGGTTTATCTCCACCACGATAGCGGTAAAAGGGCTGAAGGATGCGGCCATGCTTGTCTACCGTCCGCTTGCCGCCGGTCAATTGGAGGACGCGCGCAAATTCGTGGGATATATTGTAGGACGGGATACGGGAAATCTTACGCCACCCGAAGCTTCACGGGCAGCTGTAGAGACGGTTGCGGAAAATACGGTAGATGCGTTTGTATCGCCTATCCTGTTCGCCATCCTTGGCGGTGCGCCGCTTGCCATGCTGTACCGGGCAACAAATACGCTGGATTCCATGGTTGGTTACCGTAATGATAGTTATGTAAACTTCGGTTGGTGTTCCGCCCGAACGGACGATGTGCTCAATTATATTCCGGCACGTCTGACAGGGCTGCTGCTCACGCTTGCCGCATTTCTGAACAGGGGAATGTCGGCTGCAAGGTCCTGGGCTTCCGTTCGCCGGTTCGCCCGTTATCATCCAAGTCCAAACAGCGGTATTCCGGAATCTGCCGTGGCCGGAGCGCTTGGCATTGAGCTTGGCGGACTGAATTATTATTTCGGACAGCCAAGCGAACGGGCCAGGATGGGGTGGCCGACCAGAGCGATGGAGCCTTATGATATCGTCCGTTCCGTCCGTCTCTTGTACACGGTTAGTATTCTTATAATGGCTGGAGTGTTGGGGTTATGGTTATTGCTGCGTTAAAACGCCATGCGTTGGCAGCCGCCGCGGCTCTGCAATTTCTTACGCGGATTCCTGTACCGGTAACGGTACCGTTTGAACCGGTGACGTTGGCGCGGACGGTTATTTATTTTCCAGCGGCTGGCGTGCTTATTGGGGCGATATTGGCTGGAGGATTTGCCGTGTTGGAGTTGTTCTCGCCCGCCAGGCCGTCTGCAGTATTGCTGCTGGCTATTTGGACAGCGCTTAGCGGAGGCCTGCACCTCGACGGATGGATGGATACGGCAGACGGCGTGCTCAGCCACCGGTCCCGGGAGCGGATGCTGGAGATCATGAAGGACAGCCGCGTTGGGGCAATGGGCGTCATTGCTGCGGTGCTGCTGCTGCTCTTCAAATTCTCCTTGCTTGCCGAATGGTTCGGTCAGCAGGACGGCGGCCGTGGTTTATCCCTTCTAGTGATCATACCGGTCTGGAGCAGATGGTGGATGGGAGCCGCCATCGCGGGCTGGCCAAATGCCCGGCATGGGGAAGGGATCGGCGCTTTATTCCATCTGGCATCGGGTCGACAAGTTGCGGCAGGCTTTATCGCAGCTGTCTTCGTAACGGTGCTGTGCTTGTCCCTTGACGGATTGGCTTGGCAGGAAACACTGTTGATTCTTGCCGGGTGCATTGTTTTAACGATACTTACGGGATTACTGTTCGCCGTATGGCTCAGCCGCAAGCTTGGCGGTTTGACAGGGGATAACTACGGTGCGCTGAACGAAGCCGTAGAGGCCGTATTATTATTTGCAGGAGTATTGGCCATTCACGTCATTTAGCAAGGGGAAGAGGGGAATATCCATGCTTGAACGCTATGGACATGGGGGAGATTTACGGACGGCGGAAGAAACCTTCGGCTTCCCGGCAAGACAGTTTATCGATTTCAGCTCGAATATGAATCCGTTTGGCCCGCCGGATGGAGTTAGACGCGCCTTGGTGCATTATGCGGAGCAGATTGACCGCTATCCGGATCCGGCTGTACGCGGGCTTAGGAACAAGCTGGCGCAGCTTCACCGCGTAGACGAGCAATCCATTCTAATCGGCAACGGCGCCGCCGAGTTGATCGATTTGGTTGTGAGAGCGCTTCGCCCGGCCGTTACGGCATTAGCTTATCCATGCTTTACGGAATACGGTGACGCGGTGATGAAGACCGGCGGTTCAATTACACCGATTATGTTGTCTGCCGACAATGATTTTGTCTTGAATTCATCGATGATAGAAGATTCGGAAGCAGCCTTTTATATGATTGGGTCGCCTAACAATCCAACCGGACAACTTGTGGATCCGGCACTGATCATGAAGCTGCTGTATAACGGCGCAACGGTTGTGGTGGACGAAGCCTTTATGGATTTTGTGCCGGAGGAAGAGAGCTATACCCTTCTGAGGGAAGCGGCGTCGCATGAGAGGTTATTCGTCATCCGGTCGATGACCAAATTTTATGCCGTACCGGGTATTCGTCTAGGCTATATGGTAGGAGCGCCTCATAAAATCTCGGAATTGCGCAGACTTCAGGTACCATGGAGCGTAAATTCCTTGGCCCAGCAGATTGGAGAAGCGGTGCTGGAAGAGAAGGAGTATGCCTCCCGCACGATGAATTGGCTGCTGGAGGAGCGTCCGTGGCTGATCGGCAAGCTAGAAGCGCTTGGCTTCCGGGTTATTCCGGGGAAGGTGAATTATTTGCTTGTCCGTCTGCCGGATATTCCGGGATTAACGGCCGCGGGTCTGCAGCACGAAATGGGAAGAATGGGAATTCTCATCCGCGATGCCTCGCATTTTATCGGTCTGGATGAGTCGTATTGCCGTTTTGCGGTTAAGCTCCGCCATCAGAATGAATGGCTACTGGAAGCGCTGGACCGTTCTTTGTCCAAGTTCCGTGAGGCGGCCATTCGATGAGCCAGCCCTTTAGGCAAGGCCAGCATTATTGTTCGAGGTTATGGGACGGGGTAAGCATTACCCTTCGGGAAGAACGGCTGGAAATAGGTTGTCCCGGAAAGTTAAGGACGTTAAGCAATGCGATTCATACCGGTGGTCTGGCCGAGGCGGATGTTATCGTGAACTGGAAGGTGCCTCTGCATTACGGCGGTACAGACCCTGCACGCGATACGTCCGATCAATTGAGGCAATGGGGCTATAAGCCGGAACATACGATAGGCCTGCTGACCGCGGCGAAGCTGACGCATGCTTCCGTAGCGGAGCTGGAAGGGGATTGCTTTAAGCTGCTGTGCCTGACGACGGCAGGGACCCGTAATGCGGCCAGAGCGGGCTTGCCGCGGGAAACGTTCTCCGCGTATTCCGCGGGCACTATTAATACGGTGCTGCTTGTGGATGGTCAAATGACCGATTCGGCAATGACAAACGCCATTATTACGTACGCCGAAGCGAAAGCTGCGGCTCTTGCCGATCTGCGGATAATGGATCCGGAAACAAGCCGGATTGCAACCGGTACCACGACGGATGCCGTCGTGGTTGGGGTTAGCGGCAATCCTGCCTATCAGGCTGTGCATGCTTATGCGGGAGCAGCCACAACCATAGGCAATGCGATAGGCCGTCTTGTTTACGAGACCGTGCATGAAGCTTGCCGGACACAACACGAGAGCTGATTCCGCCCTCCACGTCTTACGTAAGGGCTGGAACCGGCTCTCGTTTTTTTGCCGATCCATTCAGTTGAACAGCTGCTTCATTAAAGTCTCGCTGATCGTAATCGGTTCATTCGGAATCCGGCTTTGATCGAAATACCCGATGAGCTCGGTCGCGGCAATGGGCTCGAATCTGTCCGTTTGCCCGGCAAGAAAAGCTAGCCAGCCTATAATACGCTCGGGTCCTACGCCAGCTTCCTTTAAACCGGCAATCGAGGTATCGCCATGCCGTTTAGCCAGCCTTTTTCCATCCTCGCCCATCAACAGAGGAACATGGGCGAAGCGGGGAGCGGGAAGCCCCAGCGCTTCGTACAAGAGGAGCTGGCGCGGGGTGGAATCCATCAGATCCGCTCCGCGCAGAACATCGGTCATGTTCATGGCAGCGTCATCGATAACGACCGCTAGCTGGTAGCTGATAATGCCATCCGCGCGGCGGACCACAAAGTCGCCGCCAACCCCCGGAGGGAATCGCAGCGTTCCCGCAATACCGTCTTCGTAAGTAATCGCTCTGGTTTCGTCAACCTTAAACCGAAGAGATGGGGTCTTGGCTTCGCGCCGTTCCCGCTGCTGCTCCAGCGTCAAATGCCGGCATGTTCCGGCATAAGCGGGACCCTCGGAGGATAACCCGTGAGGGGCGCTGGCAACCGCAAGCAGCTCCGCCCGGCTGCAGAAGCATGGATATAGCTTATCGCTTGCAAGCAGCTTGTCCAGCGCCTCTTCATAGAGCGGGATACGCTCGCTTTGCGTATACGGGGAATGGGGTCCTCCGACATCGGGTCCCTCATCCCAATCAAGTCCCAGCCAGCGAAGATCGGCAAGTGCTTGTCCAGCAAGCTCCGGGCGGCATCTCGGACCGTCGATGTCTTCCATCCGCAGCACGAATTGCCCGTTTTGGCTGCGGATCTGCAGCCAGGCGAGCAGCGCTGCCCAGGCATTGCCTACATGCATCAGTCCGGACGGAGTAGGAGCGAAGCGTCCGCGTATATTCGACATATCGATCGACTCTCCTTTATTGACACCGATGATAGCACGACTATTTTGAACGACGCAACTTTTTTACAGAATGGCGGTTACGCGTTAAAATAAGAGAATCGGTTATCACGATGGAGGATTCGGCTATGATTCGGATAAAAGGTTATACGAAACAAAAAACATGGGTCAACGACATCGCGTTGGAGGATCTCAAAAAGCTCGATCTTGACTGGTATTGGGTCGATTTCAGCGAGCCGGAAGTCTCGGAGACGAAGCTTCTCGATACATACTTTCATTTTCATCCGCTGGCGATTGAGGACTGCTGTCATCTGCTGCAGCGGCCTAAGCTGGACCATTACGACGATACGCATTTCTTCGTGCTGCATTCGGTTAACTCGCGCAGCCTGGATGTGGAGGAGGTCAATTTATTTATTGGCCCCAGGTTTATCGTGACCTATCACGTAAAAAATTCGGAAGAGATTAACGAAGCGTGGGCCAAAATACAAGCTGCTTCCAAGCTGGGAAACGACGGCTATTTGTTTGCGGCTTATATGGTTATCGACCAGCTGGTTGACGAGTATTTCCCTGCCGTACAGGAACTGGAGGAGCAGGTGCTTGATATGGAGATCGGCAGCGAAAGCGCGAATCAAATGACGATGGACGAAATCTTCAACATTCGTTCAAGGCTGCTGCGTCTCCGCAAGACGATCCTGCCAATGCGGGACCTGCTCTATCGAACACTGAATACGGAACGGATTGAAGGGTTAAAAGGTTATCTGGCGTTCTATCACGACGTGTACGACCATCTTCTGAAGCTGACTGAAATGACCGACGCCTCGCGCGAAATGACATCGGATTTGCGCGACAGCTTTATGTCGTACAACGCGAACCGGATGAATGCCATCATGAAGACGTTAACGGTCATTACGACGATCTTTATGCCGCTGACGTTTCTGGCCGGCATTTACGGCATGAACTTCGAGAATATGCCGGAGTTGAAATGGCATTGGGGATATTTTGGCCTAATCGGATTTATGGTCATGATTGGTATAGCCATGTACATCTGGTTCCGCAGAAAAGGCTGGTTTGATTAGAAAAACAATTTCCAGGGATTGAGGTTTTTCATGGAGAATCCATCAGTTGCGGGCTTGGATAGGAAAAGAAAGCTGCAAATCGCCGGCATCATGGCGGGCATCTTTTTATTGCTGGGGCTGCTGTTTGCCGTGATGATCTACGCTATGCAGGCGAAAAGCGAAGGGGTGAAGCGGGACGCCAATGCTCCTTCTGCTTATATTTATGAAGAATTCGAAGCATCCAACGGCATGAAGCTTCACGTGCTGGAGACAAGGCCTTCGAATATTACTCTGGCCTCTATTCGGAACAACATCTCTTTAACGCCTTATTACGGAGTAAACGGCGGGTTTTTTTATGAGAATTCCCTGCTAAGCATCGCCGTGGTAGACGGACTGCCGGTCAATGGGGCTCCTGATGATTACGGATCCGGTGCGGAGAATGTCAAGTATGCCCGCGGAACATTAGTCTGGGACGGAGCTTCGGACAAGCTGTCCGTGCAGGTGGTAAGCGAAGCCGCCGATTTGAAGGTTATGGACCACACCAGGTTTTGGGCGCAGGGCGGCATAAGCATGAGTCTGGGGCAGAATCAGAACTGGCTTGAGCAGATCGAGACGGAACAAGCGCCATATCCGGAAGATGCCCGTTTGCGATCGGCCGCCGTCTATAACCGGGAAGGATTGCTCTTTCTGGTTGTTAGCAGCTCGAAAGGGTCGCTGCAGGCTTTTCGCGATGCGATAATAGAAAAGGTTGGCAGAGGCATGCTGGTGGACGGGATTTTTCTTGACGGGGACGGTTCGTCCCAGCTTCGTTCCGCGGAAAAAACATTAACCGGGGATAACCGGCCGGTGGTTCAAATGATGAGGCTGGTCAAATAATTCGTGCCATTAACTATCATAATTAACGGCATTAAATAAGTGGTATTTAATGAGGTTAAATAAAGCGAGGGAATGTATAACTTATGAAGCAACTGCCTATTGACGCCGTACTGCCGGAGCTGCTGCAAACCTTGCGGGACGGAACAAACGCGGTGCTTGTCGCAGAGCCCGGAGCCGGCAAGACAACCCGGGTTCCGCTGGCGCTTCTTCAAGAAAAATGGCTGAACGGCCGGAAAATCGTGATGCTGGAACCGCGCCGGCTTGCCGCGCGATCCGCTGCCAAATTTATGGCAACCTCATTGGGGGAACAAGTCGGAGAGACTGTCGGCTACCGTGTAAGGCTGGATACGAAGGTAAGCGCAAAAACGAGAATCGAAGTGGTCACGGAAGGCGTACTGACCCGCATGCTGCAGGAGGATCAGGCGCTTGAACAGGTTGGGGCGGTTCTGTTCGACGAATTCCACGAACGCCACCTTCATGGGGATCTTGGCCTGGCGTTAACCCTGCAGTCCCAGTCGCTGCTGAGGGAGGAGCTTCGCCTTCTCGTTATGTCAGCCACGCTTGATGCGGAGCCTGTCGCAGAATTGCTTGGCGGGGCACCTGTGATCCAAAGCAGCGGGCGCGTCTTTCCGGTTGAGACCATCTACCGTAGTACGAGGGTAGAAGGCAGGATCGAAACGCTAGTTGCTTCCACTATAGTGGAAGCTATTCGGGAACATGAGGGCGACATCCTAGTGTTCCTGCCCGGCGCAGGAGAGATCAGGCGAACGGCAGGCCTTCTTGCGCAATCCGGACTAGCTTCATCGATCCGAATCGCTGAGCTTCATGGCAATCTTCCGCTTGAAGCCCAGGATGCGGCTGTTGCTCCCTGCAAACCCGGAGAACGCAAGGTGGTATTGGCGACCTCCATTGCGGAATCCAGCTTAACCGTCGAAGGGATTCGTATCGTTGTGGATTGCGGACTGATGAGGGTTCCGAAGTTTTCTCCCCGCACCGGGATGACACGCCTGGAGACAGTGCCTGTCTCGCAAGCCTCGGCCGACCAACGCAGAGGCCGGGCAGGACGGCTTGCGCCAGGCGTCTGCTACCGGCTGTGGACGGAGCAGGAGCATCCTTATTTACCGCCGCATAACACGCCTGAGCTGCTTGAAGCGGATTTAGCTCCGCTTGCTCTGGAGCTGTCTGCATGGGGAACCGACGATCCGGGCGAATTGATGTGGCTGGACGCTCCCCCGCAGGCAGCCTACCGTCAAGCGCTTGAGCTCTTGAAGCTGCTCCAGGCTCTTGATGCGGATGGCCGAATAACAAGCCGGGGGGCGAGAATGGCGAAGCTTGGCCTTCATCCAAGGCTGGGTTTTATGCTGCTTAAGGCAGAAGAGCTGAATCTGTTAGATGAAGCATGCGAGCTGGCCGGATTACTTAGCGAGCGTGATTTATTGCCGCAGGAGCGGAATGTCGATGTATCGCTTCGGCTTGAAGCTCTGCACGGAGCAGGCGGTAGACTGGAGGCTGACCGCGGAGCCGTGCAGCGGATTAAAGCACAAGCCAAGCAGTGGCGGCAGATGGTGAAAGCTAAGGAGCAGGAGGATCAAGGCAAACGGGATTGGAAGAATACCTCCTATGCGGGTCTGCTGATTGCTTTCGCTTACCCGGACCGGATCGCGCAAAAACGGGCGGATGGCCGTTATTTGCTCGCGAATGGCCGCGGTGCCGCGCTGCCGGAGCTTCAGCCCTTGTCGCGTTCCGCCTTCTTGGCTGCAGCGGAGCTTGACGATGCGGGCAGCGAAAGCCGCATACGCCTTGCAGCCGAGCTGGATCTAGATATGCTCGAGCAGGCAGCCGGTGAACAGTTCCAAGCGGAAGAGAGCGTGGAATGGGATCCCGGAGCGCAAGCGGTGCGCGCACGAAGACGCATACAGCTTGGCTCGATTATATTAAAGGAAACGCCAATTCAGCAGCCAGCGCCGGAGTTGATTGCGGCAGCGCTGGCTGACGGCATTGCAAGCGCTGGTCTTGGTCTGCTCTCGATGTCGAAGGCCGCAAGGCAATTGCAGGCGAGAATGCAGCTGATGGCGCATCATAACAGCGGATGGCCGGATGTATCCGAAGCTGCGCTGCTTGCTACCGTTCACGATTGGCTGCTACCGCATCTGTACGGCATGAAGAACAAGTCGGACTTGCAGCGTCTTAACATGGTGCAGCTGCTGGAAGGGCTGCTGACTTGGGGGCAGCGGCAGGAGCTTGACGAGCAGGTGCCTACGCATATGACGGTGCCCAGCGGCTCGCGGATTCCGATTGATTACAGCGATCCGGACGCGCCTTTCATAGCCGTAAGGCTTCAGGAGCTGTTCGGGCTGCGGGAGACGCCTCGCCTCGCTGGGGGAAGGCTGCCATTGACGCTTCATCTATTATCGCCTTCCCAAAGGCCGGTGCAGGTGACCAGAGATTTAAGAAGCTTCTGGAACGAAGCCTATTTCGAAGTGAAAAAAGACTTGAAAGGACGGTATCCGAAGCATTATTGGCCGGATGATCCGTATGCGGCGCAACCAACGAACCGGGCAAAGCCGCGTACGTAATCGATTGCAGGAAGGGGATACGAGCATGATCCTGTTGATTATTTATTTGCTTGTCGTTAATATAATCGCGTTTGCGATGATGGGAATGGATAAAAACTATGCTAGACGCAAGAAGAGGCGCATTCCGGAAAAAAGGCTGTTTGGAGTAAGCGCAATCGGCGGAGCTTTAGGGGCCTGGATAGGCATGCAGATATGGCGGCACAAAACGAAGCATGCCTCTTTCCGGGTCGGAATTCCTTTGTTGTTCATTTTTAACCTTGTCGTGATTTATTATTTGGCGGGATTGATCGGGATGAATTTCAATTTCGTTGCTTAAGGCATTTGTCCTGTGGTATATTGGTTATTCGTTTTTTGCAAACCAACATTATTCTTAGTCCATGCTTACGGGCTAAGAATCACAGCAGTTGACTATATGGAAGTCAACTGTGCAGACATTCTTTTTAGGAGGTAACTGACATGACCACGGTTCAAAGTGCCTATCAAGAAGAACAAGAAAGGCTGGCTCGGTCGCTCGACGATATCAAGAGTCAGCTGGCAGGCATTGGTCCCCGTTATACGGGCGACGATTTTACGGAGCAGATGCTCGATCTGCAGCGCGAGGAGCGCAAACAGCGTCTGGAGGTTGCATTCCGAGAGCCTT
This sequence comes from Paenibacillus glycanilyticus, assembly GCF_051200795.1. Classification (NCBI taxonomy): domain Bacteria; kingdom Bacillati; phylum Bacillota; class Bacilli; order Caryophanales; family Paenibacillaceae; genus Paenibacillus; species Paenibacillus glycanilyticus. The sequence goes on along the minus strand of NZ_CP195155.1, from coordinate 3,601,118 downwards.
ATTTCGGGCGGATTGATTTCGAGGAGCTGCCGGAAGGCGAGAAGAAGCCGCTGTATATCGGCAAGGCAGGCGTTGCCAAGCAAGGCAGCAACGAGCTGCTTGTCATCGATTGGCGCGCGCCGGTCGCCAGCTTGTTCTATTCTTTTACGGGCGGGGAGGATGCGGCTACATACACGGCGCCGGAAGGCGATATCGAAGGCTATGTGCATCTGAAGCGCAATTTTATGGTGCGGCAGGGCGAGCTTGTCCGCATGGTTGACAGTTACGTGCGCGGGAAGGAAGAAGAGTCCGTAACGGATGAATTCCTCTTATACCGCCTGGGCGAGAACAAAGATAACAAATTGCGGGATATCGTCTCAACGATCCAGCATGAACAGGACCGGATTATCCGTTCCGAACGGAGCAAAGCGTTGTTCATACAAGGGGTAGCGGGAAGCGGTAAAACGACAGTGGCCCTTCATAGACTAGCGTTTCTTCTTTATCAATACGCGGATCGGGTAAAAGCGGAACGGATGATTATATTCGCTCCCAACCGAATGTTCCTGGATTACATTTCCGGCGTTCTTCCCGAGCTTGGCGTAGGCGATATTTTGCAGACGACGTTTGCGGACTGGTCGCTTGAGCTGTTAGGGCATGAGGTGAAGCTGAGAAGCGCATCGGATGCCTTGGCTTACTGGTTCGAGCAGCATCGTTCGGCGGTTGAGATGGCAAATGCGCCAGGCCGGATCAAAGGGTCGCTTGCCTTCAAAGAAGCGATCGATTCCCGGATAGAAGAGCTGGCGCAGCGGATCGTTCCGGTTGTTCCGTTTGAACCGCTGCCAGGTCTTGTGCTGCAGCCGGAGCAAATGAAGGAATGGTACGAGACGGATTACGGCGACGAGACTTTGATGCAAAAGCGCGAACGGCTCGTAAACCGCATCCGCCGCTGGTATGAATCGGAGCTTAAGCTTCGCAAGGTTGTGGATAAGAAGCTGCGCGCCAAAGCGCAGACCAAGCTTACCGCCTTTGCGAAAAAGATCCCATCTTACACGGCACCGCAGCTATATACGGCTTTATTCCAAGGAAAGCAAGCCGTGTCCGTCATTCCGAAGGATATCGCGGCAGCTACCGCCGCCGCGTTGAAGGATGGGGTAGTTGAAGCGGAGGATCTGGCACCGTTAGTCTATATCCATTTGCGGCTGTATGGATTAAAGATCCCGGCTTACGATCATATCGTTATTGACGAGGCGCAGGATTACTCGCCATTCCAGCTGGAAGCCCTGAAGCTTTGCCAACGAACGCCGTCGATGACGGTACTCGGCGATCTTCAGCAAGGCATTCACGCATACGCAGGAATTAACAGCTGGACGGAGCTGATCCAGCTCTTTAACGAGGAACAGACCGGCTTTTTCGAGCTGAACCGCAGCTATCGTTCGACCATGGAAATCATCGAATTCGCGAACCGAATTCTAGGCGCGATGGGCGGCGGCGTAAAACCGGCGGTGCCGGTGTTCCGGAGCGGAGACCCGGTTGAGGTTGTGCAGGCGGACCAAGCCGCATGGCAGAAGCAGATTGCGCAGTCCGTCCGTGAGTGGCAGGCTGACGGCCAGTTCCAGACGATTTCGGTTATCGGCCGTACCGCGGAGCAATGCGCGGAGCTGCATGATTATCTGGTTAGCGAAGGGCTCGAGGCGTCGCTGGTACAGAGCAAGCAGCCGGAATACGGTGGCGGGCTATCGGTCGTGCCGGTCTATTTGTCGAAGGGGCTGGAGTTCGACGCGGTACTCATTGCGGACGCCGGAGCCGATATGTATACGCAGGATGACGCTAAGCTTTTGTATGTAGGCTGCACGCGTGCTCTTCATAAGCTGAAGCTGCTGCACCGTAATTCTTTAACGACATTAATTAACGAAGAATAGCCGAATAAATATGACAGTATTTCGTCATGTCACAGCTAGTTATTGACATTAAAGCCCGTTGTAACTACACTGGTCACAAGTACAGGCCCATCATCGGCGCCAGGCACTGGAAATTGTGCCTGGCGCTGGATACGGCCAAGCGACATTATTCAAATGCCGGGGAGGAATGGACAAGTTTGGGCACTCAAGCAAAAGCAAAGGCCAAGCAGCAGCGGCCAAGACAAGGCACTTACAAGCAGCCGGTAAAGAAGCAATCCAATAAATCGCTTATTGTTTTGACGCTGGCGATCGTAGCCGTAATCGTAGTTATCATTTTAGGTATTAATCATCAATCCAAGCAGCAGGCTGATCTTGCAAACAAGGTATACGATATCGATTATACGGGATTGCCGGTTAAGGGGAATGCGGAGGCTCCGGTCAAAATCGTCGAGTTCGGCGACTACAAATGCCCGGTTTGCCAGTATTTTGCGCAAAACGTAGAACCGCAGCTGGAGAAAGACTTTATCGATACGGGCAAAGCGGCTTTGTATTTCGCGAACTATACCTTTATCGGTCCCGACTCAACAACAGCGGCATTGGCTGCCGAAGCAGTGCAGCAGCAAGCCGGCGACGAAGCGTTCTGGACGTATTACAAAACGATCTATAATAATCAGAAGGACGAGAAGACCAAATGGGCAACCTCGGACTACCTTGTTCAGCTCGCGAAGGACGCGAAGCTTACGCTTGACTTCGACAAGCTGAAGAAGGATATCGACGATAAAACGTATCAAAGCGAAGTGAACAAAGACAACGCAAAAGTAGGCCCGCTTAATGTAACGGGTACGCCAACGCTCTTTATTAACGGCGTCCAATATGCCGGCAACCTTGATTACGCGAGTATCAAAGCGGCAATCGACGAAGCTGTGAATAAGGGGTAGGGAACTTGACAACGACAACCGAATCCGAAATCTATGAAAGCTGGTTTCAGCGATATGGTTTATATTTGGCTTGGCTTGTCGCTCTAGTCGCTACCGGCGGGTCCTTGTATTTTAGCGAAATCCGCGGCTTTATACCTTGCGATCTGTGCTGGTACCAGCGAATTTTCATGTACCCGCAGGTCATTCTGCTTGGAATCGCGGCTTATCGCGGCGACCGCCGCATCATCGGGTATGTACTGCCGCTGAGCATCATCGGAATGCTGATCTCGATCTATCACAATTTCGAAATCTGGTTTCCGAAGGTGGGCGATATGATGCCATGCCGCTCGGGTATTCCGTGCAACTATGATTATCTGAACTGGCTGGGCTTCATCACCATCCCGCTAATGGCCTTGACCGCATTTATTTTAATTACCGTTCTTCTGGTGCTTGGCCGCCAAAAAAGCGAGTAATGAAAAAATGAAATCGCCTATTTCCCTTAGAGGCAGGAAAGCTTTCAACAGCTTCTTCTTGCTTAAAGGGAGAGGGCGATTTTCTTTTGAGATGATGCTTTCTAACGCAATTGTGACAAGCCGGTTAAATAAAACCATGAACAATAAGTGAACGCCTCTTTTTCGCTAGCGGCAAAGTGGCATGCTCCTTCAAAATACGTTATCGTAAGAAGAAAGTTGTTGGATAGAGAGCAGGTGCGAGCATGATTGCAACAGAATTATATAAAGAGGCGGAGCCGTTTATCGCGAATTGTTACAGTGAGCTGGGCAAGACGGAATCGGAAGCATTGGACCGTCTGAAGGAAATCGAGCAATCGATTGAGAACAAGGGCTACTATGTACATACGTTGGAGGAGCTTCGGCATGGAGCGAGGATGGCTTGGCGGAACAGCAACCGTTGTATAGGCCGGTTATTCTGGCAATCGCTTGAGGTGATCGATGCGCGTTCCTTAGAGGATGCCGATCAAATAGCGGAACAGGTATTTAACCATATTAAATATGCGACAAACGAAGGACGTATCCGTCCCGCTATTACGGTATTCGCGCCGCAATTCGAGGATCGGCAGATAAGGATTTGGAACCATCAGCTTGTACGATATGCAGGTTACGATACGGGAAGCGGAATACTGGGGGATCCGGCATCTTTGGAATTTACCCGGGTGTGCACGGATTTGGGCTGGAAAGGGGCGGGAACCGCGTATGACGTGCTGCCGCTTGTCATTCAGGTGAATGACGATCCTCCAAGATGGTACGAGCATCCGGAAGGACTGGTGAAGGAAGTACCGTTGTCTCATCCGGAAATTGAACGGTTTGAAGAGCTGGCTCTGCAATGGTATGCGGTTCCTTTCATTTCGGATATGAAGCTGGAGATCGGCGGTATCACATACACCGCCGCACCGTTCAACGGCTGGTATATGGGGACGGAGATCGGGGCGCGCAATCTGGCCGACTTCAACCGCTACAACAAGCTTCCTGAGGTTGCCCGGCTGATGGGGCTGGATATGTCGACCAATACATCGTTATGGAAGGATCGTGCGCTCGTCGAGCTGAATGTCGCGGTTATTCACTCCTTCAAAAAGCACGGCGTGAGCATTGTGGACCATCATACGGCCTCGGAGCAGTTCATGCGGTTCGCCCAGCAGGAGCGAAATAACGACAGGCCGCTAACCGGCCGATGGTCCTGGCTCATCCCGCCGATGTCGCCTTCTACGACGCCGGTATGGCATCGCGGGTTTGACAATACGGAGCTAAAGCCGGCTTACGGCTATCAGAAGGCTCCTTATACCCGGAATAATTAATAAGCCAAGGTCATGGGGGAAAACTAAAAAGTGGATTTCAGAATGGAATATCTCTCTTTCTTCGTTATTGTAACGGATGGCGAGGACAGCTCTTCCTCGAAGCGGTATAAGCATTTTCAAACGCTGGAGGAAGACGATTATGAAGACAGCGAGATCAAACGCTTTCTCGACGGGGAATTTACGCGGATTGTCAAAAGAAAAGTAGAACGCAACCCCAATACCGAAAATGCGCCAACGAAAATCGGCCGCTTCATGGTTGAGCCGGGTTATGAGCTGGGGAGCAACCAGAACTACAACCTGTTCCAACGCTTGCGGGAGGCGGACTCGAAAGAGCGCTTCATCGGAATCGCCGACGAGCTGGTCCATATTTACATGGATACGACGGCCGTTCGGGGCGGGGCTTTTATCATTGCGCGGGCTAAGCTGAATACGTATTTCGACGAACCTTTCCTCTTCCTGCTTAAATGCGATTTCGAACCAAAGATTGCACGGATTTCCGATGAACGGAGCTTGATTTCGCATGTCGAAATGGCAATCAGCGCACGGGGGATGAAGTCGATTCAATATCCGCATATGCCGGAGGAAGGATCGCTTGACCATTGGGAGCTCAAAATCCATCAGGCTTCGCATGCCCGTTATTTCGAGGATTTCCTGAAGTTCGTGTCTTACGAAAAGCCGCTTCCCGAGGTTATGGGCGAACAAGTGCTGGGCATGGTCCAGCAGTACATGGAGGATAAGTGGCAGGCTGAGCCGGAAAGCACGGAAAGACGCGAGGAAGAGAATGCGATCGAGGTGTGGGCCGCCAGCGAGAAGCGCGAGCTTCAAGAATATTGGACCCATGAGCAGGTGAGCACCGCTTCGGCAGCGCTTGTCGAGCAAAAGCCGGATCTGCCATTTTCGTTCAAGCTTGGCGGCGTAACCGTTAAGGGGCTGCTGGCCGACTTTGGAATCACGCTGCATTTTGCTAAGCATAATGGACGTTATGTTGCCGTTATTGAAGGAGATGCCTTCCAGTTCGAGAAAGGGGTCTCGCCTGTCGAATTGCTCCTGCCTCCGGATCTGGAACAGCTCCTGCCGATTATCGGGACTAATGTCAAGGAAGAAGAACCGGCTATACAGCCGTATGCAGAGGAGTCATCCGCGCAGGATGACGACGTACCTTGGTAACGGAGGGGAATTCAATGGACAAATTATTTTTTATCGAGATCGGAATGGGCTGCGATCTGCACGGCCAGAACGTAACGAAAGCTGCGGTTAGAGCGGTCCAGAACGCGATCCATCATAATTCGATGCCCGGACTGCGCTCGGTCCTGCCAGGCGGGACGCTGGACAACATGAAGGTTCATGTCAAGCTGGCTGTGCCTTGCGACAAGGAGCTTCTTGACGTAGAGCAAGTGAAGGCTGTATTGCCATACGGCCAGGTTACGGTGGAAATTATGGATGGCGGAATGATGACGACAAGCGGAGTTGTACTGCCGGACAAGGATGACAAAAACGATCTGATCTACATCGTTAACGCGTCGGTGGAAGTTGGATATTAATAAGAAGCGCTAGTTAAACCGTATTCGGATCTCGCTGATCCGGATACGGTTTATTTTTTCAGGATTCATGAGCGGCCAAGGAGGGTAAAATACATATAATTACGAACAGTGCCGAGGAGAGACGCTTATGCTTCTGAAACTGATCTTGTTTGCGGTGCTGCTGTTTTGTTCTGCATTCTTCGTAGCAACAGAATTCGCAGTTGTCCGTCTCCGCCCCAGCAGGGTGAACCAAATGGTCGCGGAAGGTGTCCGAAATGGGACCGCGGTGCAAAATGTAATTACGCATTTGGACAGTTATTTGTCCGCCTGTCAGCTGGGCATCACGATTACTGCGCTGGGTTTGGGCTGGCTTGGCGAACCTACCGTTCATGATCTGCTGGATCCGCTGTTTCACAGCTTGCATATCGGCGGAAATCTGGTTAACGTGCTGTCCTTTATTATATCCTTCGCAGTGGTGACCTATCTTCACGTCGTGCTTGGCGAGCTTGCGCCAAAGACGGTTGCAATCATTAAGCCGGAGCAAATCAGCTTAACCGCTGCTCCGATTATCATCGTTTTTTATAAAGTGATGTTCCCTTTTATCTGGCTGCTTAACGGCTCTGCCAACAGTATCGTCCGATTGATGGGCTTCAAGCCGACGGGCGAGCATGAAGCTCATTCGGAGGAAGAGATCAAAAGCATCATGTCGGAGAGCTTCGAGAACGGCAAAATTAATCAAAGCGAGCTCAGCTATGTGAACCGGATATTTGAATTCGACGAACGTCTGGCAAGGGAAATCATGGTGCCGCGTACCGATATGGTTTGTTTGTTTATCGAGAACTCCAAAGTGGATAATATCTCGATTATCCGGCGCGAGCAATATACACGGTTCCCGGTTGCGAAAGGAAGCAAGGACAATATTATAGGCATCATTAATACGAAGCAGTTCTTCATGCAGTACTTCGGCAACGACGAGACCGATGTTGCCTCGCTTCTGCAGCCGGTTATGTCGGTTCCGGAAGTGATGCCAATCAAGAAGCTTCTCCGAAAAATGCAGCAGGAGCGGGTGCATATCGCTATTCTGCTTGACGAATACGGCGGGACCTCGGGATTGATCACCATTGAGGATATTCTCGAGGAAATTGTCGGCGAGATCCGCGACGAATTTGACGCCGACGAGGTGAAGGAAATCGATGCCATCGAGCCGAATCGTTTTATAATAGACGGCAAAGCATTAATCAGCGAAGTTAATGAAGCGCTTGGATCCCATCTGGAAAGCCATGACGTGGACTCGATCGGAGGCTGGTTGTTTAATCAATATCCTGATTTGCAGGTCGGGGTGCCTCAGGATTACGAAGAGCTGACTTTTATTATCCGCGAGAAAGAACGGCATCGCATCCGCAAGATTGAAATCATCGTCAATATCGTTAACCTCGTTAATGAATAAGGACTAACGAGCCGTATTCGAATAGCAGGAATGCGGCTTTTCTCCTAAAACGTTGGTTGCTTTCGCTTGTCTCCACCTTGTGCTATGATAATAAGGTTGGTTAACTCAGAAAAATAAGCGAAAGAAAATTTAGGAGATGGAGGACTACATTTGGGAGATTTATTTAATGCCATTATTATGGGCATCATTGAAGGGCTTACGGAATTTTTGCCTGTCTCTTCAACAGGCCACTTGATTCTGACAGCAGAGTTGTTAAACTTTCAGGATGACCGGGCAAAGGTCTTTGAGGTTGTTATCCAATTAGGCGCCGTACTTGCCGTCCTCGTGTTGTACTGGAGAAAGTTTTTGGGCTTGCTGAAATTCGATTTCAGAAAAGGATCGGGCGTTAACGCCATTCACTTTGTGCTTGCCATGATTCCCGCCGGAGTAATTGGAGTATTGTTTCATGATGTTATCAAAGATTATTTATTCAGCTCCGCAACGGTGCTTGTCGGTCTCGTAGCAGGCGGTATCCTGATGATCGTAGCAGACCGATTGAAAAAGAAAGTTACTGCGGAAGAACTGGATGACATTACATACAAGCAAGCTTTCGCAATTGGTATGTTCCAGGTTCTCGCCTTGTGGCCAGGCTTCTCGCGTTCCGGCTCGACGATCTCCGGCGGCATGTTCTTTGGCGCAAGCCAAAAGGCGGCAGCCGAATTTACGTTTATGGTATCGGTGCCGATTATGGCGGGTGCCAGCGGCATTGACTTGATCAAAAGCCGCGAGTTCTTAACGGCATCGGACGCCCCGCTGTTTATTATCGGTTTCGTTGCTGCGTTTATCGTTGCGATGATCGCGATTGTGACGTTCCTGAACCTGATCAAGCGCCTTAGCTTGTCGTGGTTCGCGTACTACCGCTTTGCTCTTGCAATCGTATTTGCATTTATTATTCTGTAAACAACAAAAGGATGATCCTCATGGCTATTAAGCCAACGGGATCATCCTTTTTTAGTGTTAGACCAGAAACATGGCTACAACCGTAGTCACGCAAAGTCCGATAATAACGGGCTTTAGATTACGTCGTGCCAGCTCGAATGGGCTTACGCCGCAAATGGCTGCAGCGGGGATAAGCGCCCACGGTACAAGGGTACCGCCGCCTACCCAGATCGCTGCGACCTGACCCAGAGCGGTCAAGGTGGCTACGCCGGAGCCGATTGCTCCTCCGAACAGATGGGCAATGGAACCCGCCAGCGATATACCCGAGAAGCCGGATCCGTCAAGGCCGGTAACGGCGCCTACCAGCGTCAACGTAACGGAGCCTACCTCGCCATTCACGGGTACATTGTTCGCTAGGGCAACGCCAAGGTCGTTGACGATGCCTTGAGAGCCGGCAGGAAGCGTATCTCCGAAGATGGCGGTAAAGCCGGAATCCCCCAGATAGAAGAAGGCCGCGATCGGAATGACGGGGCCGAACACTTTAAAGCCGAACAAGAAGCCTTCAATCAGATAATTCGTCGTTTTCTCCAAGCCTTTGTTCTTATGAGCGAGCATAGTGATGATGAGCAGGATAAAGATCGCGGTACCGCCGACAAGCGCGGTCGCATCGCCGCCTTGCAGGTCCAGCATAAACATGGCCACTACGTCTGCGGCAAACAGCAACGGAATCAGAATGGCAAGCGTCAGCTTGGTACCGTGGGACAGCACGTTTTTGAAAGCAAGATCATCTTCGCCGGTTAGCTCTTTATCGCCCTCCACTTTGGAGATGATGCCATCGTTCCATTTCCCGGTCTTCATATCGCGGCGCATCATCCAGAAAGCCGTAACCGTCGTAACGAGCCCCATTACGATAACAAGCGGAATACTTGCCTCCATAACATCGCTAACCGGCAAGCCGGCCGCGTCGGCCGTCAGTTTTGGGGCGCCTTGAATGATGTAGTCGCCGGACAACGCAATGCCGTGGCCGAACAAGTTCATTGCCATCGCGGCCCCTAATGCGGGAAGACCCACTCTTAGCGCAACAGGCAGCAGCACGGCACCGATCAAAGCTACGGCAGGGGATGGCCAGAAAAACCACGAAGTGACCATCATGATTAAGCCGATTCCCCAAAAGGCAAGGGTAGGCGTCCGCAGGAAGCGGGCGAATGGGGAGATCATCACTTCATTTATGCCAGTCCGGATCAATACCCGGCTCATTGCGACAATTATGGATATAATGAGGATAGTGCCCATTAGTTCTTTAATGGCATAAATAAAGCTGTTAAATACACCGCTGACCGAGTCGCTCAACGATTCGGTTGCCAGTAGGCCAAGCACAAAGATGCCAACGATGCAAATGAGCGACGTATCTCTGCGCATCACCATAAAGCCGATAATGGCGACGATAAAGACGAGATACACCCAATGCAGCGCCACTAAATCAATGGCCATAAAATCACCCTCTCATGGGATACACGGCTTCGGTAACCGCTGCCGTAATGTACAGTATGCAGGGCTGCCCATAGGCGTTCATCACGGCATCCATGAGAATGTGCTTAAACGCCGTGAACATTTGTTGACGAATGCGGCAAACCGTATACAATTAGAGGACAGGCTTTTTTAACCATTTCAATCGCAAACTTGAATGATCGGAAGGAAGTATAGAACAGATGGATAACGTTAAAATTTTGGATGCGTCGATGACTTATACGAAGGAAGAAGGCTATGTTGGCCGCATACAATTCGAAATGACCGGCCAGCCCAATCAATACGAAATGACCATTCACAGCCGGAAAAGAACGGAGTGGGGGTACGGCCTATTTTTCCTTCACGAATCGGGCGACGAGGACCAACTGCTGGCGGTAGAGGATATGCTCGAGGAGGATGACGAGCTGTTTGATTACCTGGTGAACGCGGCGGAAGAAAAATTGGATCCGAAGTTCAAATAAAAAAACCTCCGGCTTCCCTAAATATAGGGTTCCGGAGGTTTTTCGCATTTATTGCGGTCGCTCATCATCGAATGAATTCGATAAAGATTTTCTCCACATTAGAATTTCTCGCTTCCAATCTTTTAGGAAACATAAATTCTAATTGGCGATTAAATCTACCGCTAACCGCGGTCGCTCATCTTCGAATTACTTCGATAAAGATTTCAACTCCACAATAAAATTTATATGTTCCATCATAGTTGGAACTAGAAATTTTATTTGGCGATAATACGAACCTCTAAAAGCGGTCCTTCATCATCGAATTGCTTCGATTAAAGGTATTCTCACATCGGCCGCTCGGCCTTATCGTTCTTCTTCGCCGTGCGATTGCGAATGTAAAGCCAGGCTGCCGCGCCTGCCGCAACGGCAATCAGGGCGTAGACGACAATCATGCCGTTATCGGCAATCGAGTCGCCAATTGCTTGCACCCGGTCGCCGACGAACGTACCAAGGATAAAATAGATAAGCGTCCATACAAACGCGCTTGGATAGGCAAATAACGCAAAACGTCTAAAAGTCATCTTGTTGGTTCCCCCGACAAACGGCATCACATGCCGCAGCACGGGAAGAATAAGGCCGATGCTTAGCGCAAAGCCGCCGTACTTTTCGCTCATGTTTTGAGCTTGATGTATGAATTTATCCATGTTCTTTTTTCTCATGAACCAGTCGAACACTTTACTGCCCGCAAACCGGCCGATCGAGTAATTAAAAGTCATCGCCGAGCATATTCCAAGGAATACCATCAGATAAGCCGGCACGGGACTTAACAGACCCGAAGCAACAAACGCGCCGCCCGTCATAACGACAACTTCGTTCGGAACGGGAAGCCCGATTAAGCCAAGGCACAGTACCAGAAAAAGCGAGACGTAGCCGAACTGATCAATGACGGATACTAAATAATCATATCCCATTTGTTTATTCATCCCTTACATCATCAACGTATTTGATTAAAAAGGCGCTTTTATAAAGCTAACATAAAACAAGGCTTTCCGATAGGTCGAAATGGTTGTGTTCTTTGCCAAAAACCGCAAAAAGCATTGCTCTTTTCCATGAACAAGTATCATAATAGAGTGTTTCGCATTTTTACCAAGTCATAAGACGTACGGAAAGGAGAAATAATGAGTACGACAACCAATAGACGTACCGTAACCGTTGCCTTGTATGTTGCGACCTTCCTTGCGGCCATAGAAGGAACCATCGTAAGTACGGCTATGCCGAGCATTACCAGTGAATTGCACGGGATCCAGCAATACAGCTGGATTATCTCGATTTATCTGCTTGCCACGGTGATCACGACTCCGATATACGGCAAACTATCCGATCTCTTCGGTCGCAAAAAAATGTTTATCGCCGGAGCGGGTATTTTCCTTCTGGGCTCCATGCTGTCCGGACTTGCCGCCTCCATGCCGCAGCTGATTGCTTTCCGGGCGGTTCAAGGGCTTGGAGCGGGGGCGTTGACCACGATTCCTTACACCATTATCGGCGACTTATACCCTTTCGAGCAACGGGCTAAAGTCCAGGGCTGGATGTCGAGCATTTGGGGCATCGCCGGCATCACGGGACCTCTAGCCGGCGGCTTGCTTGTTGACTACGTGTCCTGGCGGGCCATCTTTTATATGAATCTTCCGTTCGGCATCGTCGCGCTTGTGCTTCTGATGGTGTCGATGAAAGAAGTGTCCGTGAAGCAGAATCGGCATATTGATTATCCCGGTATCGCTTCTTTTGCGGCAGGGATGTTCGCTTTCCTGTACGCACTGACGATTCTCCGTGAGCCGGATGCCTCTCAATCCGTAACCGAAATCATCCTGCTTCTGGCATCCGCGGTGATCCTGCTGACATTGTTCTACTATATTGAAAAGCGGTCGCGCGAGCCGATCATTCCGCTGCAGATTTTTAAAATCCGGACGATAAGCGCGGTGAACGCAATCAGCTTTTTAATATGCGTAATCAACGTGGTTGCGATCTTTTATCTTCCGCTGTGGATTCAAGGCGTACTTGGCGAAAGCGCGACATACTCCGGCATGGCTATGATCCCGCTGTCCATAGGTTGGCCGCTTGGAGCTATTCTAGCCGGTAATTTTATTGCCAAGTATGGCATGCGCCGCATCGCGGTAACGGGCTCGCTCTTTCTCATAGCCGGAAGCGCCGGCTTCATGCTTATGAACGCCCACACCTCCATCGTGCTGTTTATGGTTTATACATGCTTATCCGGCTTGTCATTCGGCTTATCGTTAACAAGCTTTACCGTTGCGGTAACCTCGGCTGTCAGCTGGGAGCTGCGCGGAGCGGCGGTGGGGAGCAACAACTTCATCCGCACGCTTGGACAGACGGTGGGGATAGCCATGTTTGGACTGCTCCTTAACACCGGGAATACGGAAGCGATTGATGCGCTTAAGCTGGAGCATAGCCTTCACCGGATCTTTATGATCCTGGGCGTCATGTCGGTCGTGGCGCTGCTGTCTATGTTTATGCTGCCAAAAGCCGGCACAGAAGACAGCCATGCCGCACCGGATGCTGCGGATGCATCCTCCTAGAACCAGAAAGGCTGATGAATGGCATGACAACTTTAATCGATGATCCTTATTTACGTATCGTTGAGCCATCCGTTGCAGGTCTGGATGAATCGAAGCTGGAACGGATGAAGGAATGGCTGGAGCCATGGAAAATGACTTCCGTCATTATTATGCGAGATGACGCGATAGCCTGGGAGTGGCATGCGAAGGGCGAAGATTCGGTTGGGCCGCTCTTATCCTGTACCAAAAGCGTGTTGTCCGCGCTTATCGGAGTTGCCATCGAGGATGGTCATATCCATAGCGTAGACCAGCCTGTTTCGGATTATTTCGAAGGAGCGGCAGACTCCTCCATTCGAATCAAGCATTTGCTGACCATGACCTCCGGTTGGGACTGGCCGGACTTCGATAAGCCTTATAAAGCGATGAAAAAAGCTCCTGACCCTATCCGGTTTGTACTTGAGAGACCCATGATAAGCGAACCGGGTAACGCCTATCTCTACAATTCGGGCGGCTCCCATCTTTTATCCGCTATTCTGACGGCAGCTACGGGACAAAGCGCGCTTGACTACGCCACAAGCCGGCTCTTCCGGCCAATGGGCTTCCTCCAAGCGAAATGGACCTCGCATAAAGGGATTAATGAAGGAGGCACCGGTCTTCAATTATTCGGAAGAGACTTGGCAAAGCTGGGACTTTTGCATTTAAGAGAAGGCGATTGGTTCGGCGAGCGGCTGATTCCAGCTTCATGGGTACAGGAGTCGACAAAACGGCACCATAGAGGACTTCTTCACTATGAACCGCCGATTTACGGGGCTTACGGGTACCACTGGTGGCAGTCGCCAGCCGAGCATAACGGAGTGTTTGACTGCTATTTCGCGTTTGGGCACGGCGGTCAATATTTGCTTGTTGCGCCTGAAGAACGACTGGTTATTGTGCTGCGAAAAGCACTGGCGGGACGAAACGAAGCGGTCAAATCTCGCAATCTTATCTTTGAACATATTGCGGGAGCCTTAAAAAAGTAGGCGGTTTGGTGCAACCTTTTGCTCTGGGATGCGTTTAATCTATGTCTGTTCAAACCATCCCAAAGAGAAAAGGAGAATCCAATGTTTAAGAAAGTCAGCTTAGTTGTCCTTGCCGCATTGATGCTGTTTGCTATACCTATAGCGGCGCAAGGCGCTTCCAACGGTCAGAATCAATTAATTCTTCTTCAGAAAACAAAGCAAATGTACCATAACGGCAAGCTTTACATGGCTGCTCAGCCGCTTACCGAATTGAAAGGCACGACTTATATTTCCGCTACTGCCATCGCAGGCAGACTCGGGGGATCCGTGCTGTACGATGCGAACAAGAAGGAATATGTCCTTCGCAGCGCAACAAACGAACTCCGTTATGCGGCGGGCAAATCCTCCTATACGGTAAATGGTACTCGCGCAACGTTTACGGGCGCGCCTTTTGTACAAAACGGAAGCCTGATGATCCCGCTCCGCTCGGTGCTTCAGCCGTTCGGAATGACATTGTCTACGATTCCGGCACAGAAGAAGATTGTCTTGACTTGGACAACTAAGCCGGTAGCCAAGTTTAACATTGCATCCGGCGTTGTATATGCCGGCCAAACCGAAGTGACCTATGGCGATATGTCGTATTCGCCAAGCGGTGCCGCCATCGTTAACGAGCGTTGGGAAGGCAAACAAACCGTATTCGAGGCAGCAGGATCTTATACGGTAACCAAATGGGTTCAAGATGCAAACGGTGTCTGGAGCGATCCGTATTCGGTGACAATTAACGTACTTCCGCCGAATCTTCCTCCGGAAGCGCGTTTTGCAACGGACAAGTCCTATTACAAAATGGGCGAACTTATTCAATACAATGATATCAGCACCGATGACGAGAACAAGATTACTAAACGCGAGTGGGTTAATAACGCTAAGGCTTTCTTCGAACCAGGCGAACAGACGGTAACGTTGAAGGTAACGGATGCGCATGGCCTTACAAGCGAATTCTCCCAGACGGTTACGATTACGAATGATACGCTGTATACGAAGCAGGAGTTCGACCAGCTATACACGGATCAAGGCGAGAAATTCACGATTGACGGCGCAAGCGTACTTAAGCTTCCTACGCAGCCTTACACCGTTGTCTCGAACGGTCAGCAAACGTTTATCCGAAGCAACAGCCCCGAGATGATTAACGACGAGGGGATTTACTACCAGGATACCGCAAACGGCAATGTCCGTTTCTTGATCCACAATCAGAATAACCGTCCTAATCCGGTTAAGGTTTATATCGTAGCAACCAATGAAAACTCCACGGCGGCTACCGTAACCGATGAGCGTATCGGTCTTGGCGGTCCGGCTCCTTACGTAACCCAGGCAGGCAAAGCCGCTACGGCGAACTACCTGCTGTCGAGAACCGTTAACCCGGTTGGAACGGTAACCACCATTCCCGCGGGACAAAGCCGTGTTGTACTTAGCCCGTTAAGCAGCAAAGAAGTCGTGAACGGCCGCGTCATTACGCTGTATGCGGATGTAACCACTTCCGCGCCAATCAAATTCAGCGTGATCGTGGTAGACGCAAGCAAAGACGTGCTGCAGGCGCTTCCGCAGCTTCCGATCCTGCCGCGCGACGGCAAACACGTACGCGGTACTTTCGAACAAGCGAACCGCAGCATTAACGTTCTGCAGACCATTGGCGATGTTCCTTCGCGCATGATCCTGGCCGACAAAGTAGTGGATACCCGCTTGTCCGGTTTCGATGTATTGACAGGGGACGCGATGTCCAATGACGGCAACAACGGAGCATTGTACGTTCTGAATCTGTGGCATGTAAAACCGCACACGCTTATTGCCTTGAATCCGCGCGGCGGTCATTACGGCGGCGCGTTCTTGATCAACAATAAGCTGGTCTACGCAACAAATACGACCATTCTGAGCAATGCGAACGAAGCAGGCGTCCTTTACCGGACGGGAGATACCGAAGAATCGGTATCGATCGTATTTACGCCGGCATCCGGCAGCAACCTGCCGATCAACCTTCTGTTCCTGCCATTGCCGGAAGTTAAACAATAATTGAAAGTAAGAAAAAATGCCGATAAGAGCAAATTTGCTTTTATCGGCATTTTTTGCGTTCTGATGCGTTATATATATGTTAGATTTAAAAGAGTGAAGCCAGAATATAAGATGATATAGAGTTTGAATGACTAGATTAAGAGTTTATATGGTTAATTATATTTACATAACTATTGATAAAAGGAAATCTCTGATTTATGATGTTATATAAAATGACACGATAAATGTGTTTACAAGGTGATCGGAGGTGCGCGCTATGCATTTGACAGTGGAACAGGCGCTGAACGTTTTTCCTTTATCGGAAGGGAAACTGGTTGCCGGAACGGCAGGGCGCAATCGGATCGTGAGATCCGTCAATGTGATGGATGCTCCGGATATTACCGACTGGATCAAGGAAGGGGAAATGTTGTTTACGACCGCCTACCTGATCAAGGACCATCCTCAGGATGCGACGGAGCTGCTAGTTAAGTTGAACCAGCGCGGCTCGTCGGGCCTTGGGATCAAGCTAGGCCGATTCTGGGACGCGATCCCCGAACAGTTGATTGCTTTCGCCAATGAACTGGGGTTTCCTCTTATAGAGCTTCCTTATCAATTCACGTTCTCCGATCAGATGAGCGGCTTGTTCAAGGAAGAGCTCAGGCGCAATACCGGCGTGCTGCAGGATATTTTCGACAAGCAGGTCCGGCTGATGCGGATGGCTCTCAAGACGGATCATATTAACGAATTGTTTGATGCGGTAGCGGATATTATCGGATTCCCGATGGCGATTGTTGGCTCAAGGGGACAGATCGTATACAACAGCTCTCAGGTGGCTGATACGGAATTAACCGGCAGCTGGCCATGGCCGCAGCAGCAGAAATGGATGAAGAGCAAGCAGTGGCAGGCTTTCCGAATTCCGCTTATGAAGCAATCCCGCTGTACGGGATTTGTTCTGTTTTTTAACCCGCAGCTATTTCTCTCAACTATTGAAGAAAGTCTCTATTTGCAAGCGGCGGAGCTATTATCCTATCAAATGAATTTTAATTACGAGGATTATTTCGAGTTGTCCGTGCAAAAGGATTTTGGCGTACTGATCAAACGCTACCTGAGAAACGGATTGCCGATCGATAAGGTTGTCGAATATGCGGATCGCTGGGAGCTCGAGGTTTTCCAAAGCCAATATGTCTGCGTACTCAGCGATATTGCTCATGTTTCCGCGCTGCAACGGTCCGAGAAGCTCGAGAAGCTGAAATCGGATTTTTTAAGCCACGCGAAACTTCAAGAATGGAAAGGCATGCATATTGTAATGGAAGAAGGGCTTTTATCCGTTTTTCCCGAGCCTGATGGGCAAGCGGAAGGTAGTCTTATGTCCGCGTTAAACGCATGCTTTGCATCTATTCAGCGGGAGTGCGGCGAGAGTCCCCGGGCGGCGGTCAGCTGCCGGAAAAAACGGGCAGATCAGCTTTACGAAGCTTTTGACGAGTGCAGGCAGACCCAAAGGCTTGCTACCGAATGGGGAGTCGGGCAATCTATTACTTCCTTTGATACAATGGATTTGGCGATCGTGTTCGAGCATGTATCGAAGGACCGGATGGAGGCCTTCTGCAACCGCTGGCTGGGCGGACTTGTAAACAAGGACCCGGATTACGCAAGTGAAATGCTTCGCACGCTAGAGACCTATTTGGAGCAGGATGGTCAGTTAAACGAAACAGCGAAGAAGCTGTATATTCACCGCAACACGGCAACTTACCGGATCGAGAAGCTGAGCGAAATATTAGGGGTGGACTTCAAGAAAATGAATGATCTTCTCAGGCTCAAAATCGCGTTCTTGTTCCGCAAGCTGTTAATTAACGAACAATCATAATCAGCTATTATCAATCCACTGTGCTACAACAAAGGAGCGGAACATATGAGTTCGACTTTGATCCGAAATGCCGTCATTATGACGATGAATGCATCAGATGATATTTTAATTGGCGATGTGCTTGTAAAAGACAACAAGATCGCTCAGATTGGTCCGAATATTCAGGAAAATGAGGTTGACCGCGTCATCGATGCCGGAGGCAAGGTGCTGCTGCCCGGCTTCATTCAAACGCACATTCACCTGTGCCAGACTCTATTCCGCGGAAGAGCGGATGATCTGGAGCTGATTGACTGGCTGAGACAGCGGATCTGGCCCCTTGAAGCCGCGCATAATGAAGAATCGGTCTATTATTCGGCCCTGTTGGGGATTGGTGAACTGATTAGAAGCGGCACAACGACCATTCTTGATATGGAGACCGTTAATCATACGGAGTCCGCGTTCCAGGCGATTCTCGAGAGTGGGATTCGAGCCTTCTCCGGCAAGGTGATGATGGATTACGGAACGGAGGTTCCGCTTCCGCTCCAGGAGAAGACGGAGCAGTCTCTGAAGGAAAGCGTGGAGCTGCTGGAGAAGTGGCACGGAGCTGCCGGCGGACGGATCGAATACGCTTTTTGCCCGCGGTTCGTTGTTTCCTGTACGGAAGAGCTTCTTATTGGCGTAAGGGATTTATCCGCGCAATACGGCGTAAAGGTACATACCCATGCGTCGGAAAACAGGGAAGAGATCTCGATCGTCGAATCCGAACGCGGCATGCGAAACGTGATTTATCTGGATCATATCGGTCTTGCCCGTCCGAATCTTATTCTGGCGCACAGCATTTGGCTGGATGAAGAGGAAAAGCGGATTATCAAGGAACGGGGCGTAAAGGTTACGCACTGCCCGGGCTCAAACCTGAAGCTTGCATCCGGTGTGGCGCAGGTTCCCGAATTGCTGCGGGAAGGGATCGATATCGGCATCGGCGCGGACGGAGCGCCTTGCAATAACAATCTGGATATGTTCCAGGAGATGCGGCTTACGGCTTTTATCCAGAAGGTACAGCATGGTCCAACCGTCATGAACGCAAAGACCGTGCTTCGCATGGCGACCATGGGTGGAGCTCACGTTCTCGGGCTGGAGGAGAAAATCGGCAGCATCGAGGTTGGCAAGCTTGCTGATCTGCAGCTGCTTGATCTGGAGGACTTCCATGTCTATCCTTCATTTGATGCGGACTGGTATTCCAGAGTGGTCTACGCGGCTACGCGCGGCGATGTCGATACCGTGATGATTGACGGGCAGCTCGTAATGGAGAACAGAATCATGAAGACGGTTGATAAGCCGCTCGTGTTGCGCGAGGCAGACCGAACGTTGAAGGAGCTGTTGGCAAGACTCTAATTTTGCAAAACTATACGCTATCAGGAGGGGTTGCCGATGGACATGATTAACATCCTGCGAACGATCCGGCGGCTTGATCGGCCGGCAGTCCTGGCAACCATTATCGGGGTTGAGGGGCACGCATATCGTAAGGCCGGAGCAGCCATGCTTCTCCCGCTAAGCGGTGATACCGTCGGAACGGTTAGTCCGGGCTGTATCGAATCCGATCTCCTGGAGCGGGTTCCCTCCATTTGGGAAACAAACCGGTATGAGATTGCGGAATATAACATGGACCCGGACGACGATCCCATCTGGGGAGAAGCGGTTGGCTGCGGCGGAGTTATCCGCGTGCTTCTTGAGCCGATAGAAGGAACGCTCCGGACCATTCTGACGGATGCTCTGGATCTGCTCGATAGAGGCAGGGAGGTTCAGCTTGTGCGCAGGCTGAAGGGAGAAGAGCTCTGTTATGAGCTTTCGGCGGAAGAGGTTATACCGCTGCCTTCCGGTCAGTCCGGTTACGATTGGCAGTTTAGTCTTCATTTATCGAATAGGCAACGGGTTATTCTGTTTGGCGCAGGTCCGGATGCCGTTCCCATCTATCAGCTCTTGGCGCAAAGCAGTTTTCACGTTATTGTCGCGGACTGGCGTCCGCGTTTGCTGGCTGCTTATCCAGACGCCGAGAATTATCTCGGCACGCCGGAGCAGCTCAAAGAAATGCTGCTTCTGGATGCCGAGGCTGCGGTTATCGTCTGCAGCCATCATCTCCGTTACGACCGGGAAATGATCGAATGGGCATTAACGTCAAACTCAAAGTATATAGGAGTAATGGGTTCAACCAAGCGGATTGGCCTGCTGTTTGATGGGGATGCCCCGCCTGTTAACGTGAAGGCTCCTATCGGATTATCGATTGGAGCTGAGGGGCCTTACGAGATTGCGGTCAGTATTGCCGCGGAATTAATCGCTTTGCGATATCAATGGCGGAATAAGCAAAAGGCCGATCGGCAAAAGGAGGAACGGCATGAACCTATCCGCAATATATTTGGCAGCAGGACAGAGCAGCCGAATGGGCAAGCCGAAGCTGCCGCTCGAGCTTTCGCCGGGCGTAGCGCTCGGCAGTCTAGCGCTTCGTGCTCTCTTGGCTAGCGGAATCGGACGGATACACCTTGTGGTCCGTCCGGATGATCCGTTAACATGGCTGCAGGATATTAGGGAAAGCTCGCTATACGCACCTCAATTAAATATCGTCGTCTGCGAAGAAGCAAGTCTCGGCATGTCTTATTCCATTCGTGCCGGTGTAGACGCCGCACTATCCAGCCTGCCGGTTCCCGATGCTGTCGTCATTGGGCTTGGCGACCAACCTTTTGTCACGGCTGCTATGGTGCGGCGTCTTCTTGTTGTTATGGAGGATAATCCGGGCCTGGATTTTGCCGCATCCTCTATGCGGGGAGTCGTTATGCCTCCTGCCGTTATCCGTTATACCATGTATAAGGCGCTTCGGGGTTTGAAAGGGGATATGGGAGCGCGCAAGCTGTTTGCGTCCCCGGATTATACCGGAGAAATCGTTGAATTCGGCGAAGAGGCTGCTGAATTGCTGCTTGATGTAGATGATGAGGACAGTCTTGGGCAGGCAGTTAGGCGATACCGCCAAATCCGAGGCCGGAGATAAAATGTGATCTTTTGTTACATAGATGTCATCAGACGTGCATCATGCACAATGAGTTTTTGTTATTTTATCTGTCTTTCCAATCTCATGTTAGATATATTGACGTGTTGGTTACGCGGAAGTATATTGAGACTACATCATCCGTTGGTCATGATGATGATAGAGAGTTGGGGAGGAACCATATGAAACATTTTGCAAAAGCACGTACAGTGGGGTTGGCATTGCTCGTATTTATGGTCGTTATTTTATCTGCTTGTTCCAGTAACAGCAATAACAAAACAAACGAAACGGCAAGCGGCGGCAATACACAGACATCTACAGAGCCGTCGGCAACAGATAGCGGCAAGAAGCTGCCGCGGGTCGCTTTCGTTTACATTGGACCTCCCGGAGACGGCGGTTGGACCTTCGAGCATGATAACGGCAGGAAGTACATGGAAGAGAAGCTTGGCATTAAAGCTGACACGGTGGAAAACGTACCGGAAAGCGCGGACGCTGAACGCGTTATTACGGAACTGGCTCAAAACCACGATATTATTTTCACGACAAGCTTTGGTTACATGGATCCGACGCTAAATGTGGCGAAGAAGTTCCCGAACGTAAAGTTTATGCATACGGCCGGCTACAAAACGGCGGACAACATGAGCACCTACTTCGGCAAAAACTATGAAGCCAGCTACCTGACAGGTATAGCGGCAGGGAAAATGACGAAGTCGAATGTCATCGGTTACGTTGGCGCATTCCCGATTCCCGAAGTTATTTATAACATCAATGCCTTTGCGCTTGGCATTCAAAGCGTTAATCCGGACGCGAAAGTAGACGTCGTATGGAGCAACACCTGGTACGATCCGACGGCAGAGCGCCAAGCGGCGATCAGCTTGCTGGATAAAGGCGCGGACGTCCTGCTTGCTTATCAGGATTCCCCGGCAACTCTGCAGGCAGCTGCCGAACGCGGCGCGCTGGCAGGCGGCAACGACTCCGACATGACCCGTTACGCACCGGATGCTTACTTAACGAACCCGACTTGGAACTGGGGCCCTTATTATACGAAGGTCGTGCAATCCGTGATCGACGGAACCTGGAAGAGCGAGCAATTCTCCGGCGATATGGTGGACGGCATGGTTGGCCTCGCTCCGCTTGGACCTAGCATTCCTGACGACGTGAAGAAGCTGGTAGAGGATGCAAAAGCGAAAATCATCAGCGGCGAGCTGGACGTATTCAGCGGTCCGATCACCGATGCATCCGGCGCAGCCAAGCAGGAAGCGGGCCAAACGATGAGCCTGGAGCAAATTCTGGAGATGAACTGGTTCGTCAAAGGCGTGGAAGGAACCATTCCTCAATAGCTTTGAGCCAGCCAAAACGGCCGATCAACAAATCCCTTGCTAAAGGGATTTGTTGATTTATTGGCCTCCATCTTATCCTAAATAATCACAAGTGGCTAGAAAGTAGCCCACTTGTGTGACAATTCTTTTAAGGAGGAAGCGGAATGCTCGAAACCTACTCCGTAGAAATGCAGCGTATCGTCAAGCAGTTCGGCTCCGTTGTCGCGAATGACCAGGTCGATTTCAAGGCGAAGGCAGGAGAGATTCACGCCTTGCTAGGAGAAAACGGAGCCGGCAAAAGCACGATGATGTGCATGCTGTCCGGCGTCTATCGTCCAACCAGCGGCGAAATTTATATCCAAGGCGAAAAGGTGAAAATCCGCTCGCCCAAGGATGCCATGAAGCTTGGCATCGGGATGGTGTTTCAAAACTTTCGTCTCGTTCAGACCTTAACGGCTGCCGAGAATATTATTTTAGGCGAGAAATCCTCCTTCTGGCGCGGCCCGGGCTGGATGAAGAAGAAGCAGGAGGAGATTGAGGCGATAGCGGTCAAATTCGGGCTAACCTTCCCGGTGGACCGCCCGATCTGGCAGCTGTCCGTAGGCGAGCAGCAGCGGGTGGAGATCGTCAAGACGCTGTATCGCGGCGCCGATCTGATTATTCTGGACGAACCAACGTCGGTTCTTACGCCAGGCGAAGCGGAGCAGCTGTTCGTTACGCTTGCGCAGATGAAGGCGGAAGGCAAGACCGTTATGATTACGACTCATAAATTAAAGGAAGTTATGGCGATCTCCGACAGCATATCGATTATGAGGAAAGGCAAACTCACTCATACGATGATGAAAACCGAGACGAACGAACGCGAGCTTGCGAGGTTAATGGTTGGCAAGGAGCTGACCGTTCAAAAGCCGCTTGCCAGCCGTCCGAAAGGCAAGCCGCTCCTGATCGTTGATCAGCTTGATGTATATGCCGATCATGGAAGAAAGGCTTTGAACCAGATGGAATTTCAGGTCCATGAAGGCGAGATCGTTGGGGTTGCGGGCGTAGCGGGCAACGGCCAGAAGGAGCTGGCGGAGGTGTTGACAGGACTTCGGGCATGGCGCAAAGGCAGCATTACCTTTAACGGCAGTCCGCTGAAGAACGCTTCGGTTCGCGGAGCGATCGAAGCCCGTATCGCCCATGTGCCGGAGAACCGAATGAAGAGCGGTCTTGCCGGCAGCCTGGGCATTGTCGACAACCTGCTGTTCAAATCCTACCGCACAAGCGATCGCTCCCGCTTCGGCTTCCTTCGCTCGCGGGCGAACCGAAGCTGGTCGCAGTCGCTGGTAGAGCAGTTCGATGTTAAAACCCCGGGGCTGGATGCGCCTGTAAGACAGCTATCCGGCGGCAATCAGCAGAAGCTGCTTTTTGCCAGGGAAGTTGAGCAGGACCCGCTCTTTATGGTGGCCGTTCACCCTACGCAAGGGCTGGATGTCGGAGCAACGGAAGGCGTACACCGGTTACTTACGGAGATGCGCGGACAAGGCAAAAGCATCCTTCTTATTTCGGAAGATCTCGATGAGGTTATGCAGCTCTCCGACCGCATATTAGTAATCTATAACGGCCGAATGGTCGGCGAATTGGCGCGAGGGGAAGCGACCCGCGAACAGATCGGCTTATACATGGCCGGCGTTCGGGAAACGGATGACACGGAGGAGGAGAAGGTCGTATGAGCAAGCAGCCTGTACAAAGCGCTTTAGCCATTGAACAACCGGATACACCAACACGCCGCAGCAAGCTGCTGTCTCTTCGAATCGAGCTGGATCCGTCCAGAAAAGAAAGCCCGTGGTGGATGACCATCGTCTCTATCCTGCTTGCTCTAGTCTTCTGCGGTATCTTTATCGCAGCTAACGGCATGAATCCGATTACGGTTTATTCGAAAATGATTACCGGGGCGTTCGGAACCTCATTCGGCATAACGGAAACGCTTGTGAAGTCCATCCCGCTTCTCCTGTGCGGTATCGGGGTTGCGATTGCTTACCGCATCTCGGTCTGGAATATCGGGGCGGAGGGGCAGTTTCTCGCCGGAGCGATGGCGGCGACGGCGGTAACGGTCTATTTTCCGAATATGCCCGTATACCTCGTGATTCCCGCGATGGTCGTGTTCAGTATACTAGGCGGCGGGATTTGGGGACTGTTGACTGCAATTCCAAGGACGTATTTCCAGGTAAACGAGCTGATTACGTCTCTCATGCTTAACTATGTGGCCTTACTGGCCTTGAATTACTTCGTCTTTGGTCCCTGGAAGGATCCGAAAGGCTTTAATTTCCCGGGTACTCCGGTATTCACGGATGCGCAGTCGCTTCCGGTGCTTGGGGATACAAGGCTGCATCTTGGTCTCGTGTTTGCCATTGTTGCTGTTCTTCTGTACGCCTTCCTGATGAAATATACCCGCTGGGGTTACGAGCTTCGCTTGATTGGCGCGAACCCGGAAGCGGCGAAAAACGCCGGCATCAAGATCAGCCGCCATATTCTGCTCGTAATGCTGATTAGCGGCGGAATGGCCGGGCTCGCCGGAATGGCGGAAGTATCGGGCGTCACTCACCGTCTCATGTACGGAATATCACCGGGCTACGGGTATACGGCGATTATCGTGGCTTGGCTTGCGAAGTTGAATCCTCTCGGTCTTGTCGTTTCATCGTTCCTGTTCGGCGGACTTATCGTGGGCGGCTTTAGCGTTCAAACGATTGGCCTTCCGTCCTCCATCTCGTCCATGATCCAAGGGGCGATCCTGTTCTTCCTCATTGCAGGCAGCATGGCCAGCAAATTCCGTATCCGGAGAAACGCGTAGAAGGGATGTGTAGACCATGGATATATTCGTTCAAATCATTGTAGCAGCCATCTCTTCCGGCACGCCTCTCTTATTCGCCACGCTTGGAGGCATCCTGATCGAACGGTCAGGCATTATCCAGCTCGGCGCGGAAGGTCTAATGCTGATGGGGGCCGTCATAGCCTGTATGACATACCTGCATACCGGCAGCCTGGCCTTAACCCTGCTGGCCGCCTGCGCGATAAGCGCGGTGCTGGGCATCGTCCATGCCTTTATGTGCGTGACGCTTCGGGCCAATCAGATTGTCAGCGGCCTGGCTTTAACGTTATTCGGAACCGGACTTAGCGCTTATCTTGGCAAAAGCATTACCGGACAGCCGGTAGCGGGCGCGGTTCCGAAGGTAAACCTGAATTGGCTTGAAGATGTACCCGTAATTGGCGGAATATTCGCTCATCTCGATATTTTAACCTGGCTCAGCTTTATTCTCGTTATCGTCTTGCACTTATACATTCACCGCACCTCGTGGGGCCTTCATCTAAGAGCGATTGGCGATAATCCGCCAACGGCTGACGTGATGGGGATCCGGGTACAAACATTCCGTTACGGGTATATCATCATTGGCTCCATGCTGATCGGTCTTGCCGGCGCGGATCTGCTGATGGTGTATTCGCCAACCTGGATTGAAGGCATGACGGCAGGCAGAGGCTGGATCGCCGTGGCTCTCATTATTTTCGCAAGATGGAATCCGGTCCGCGCTCTGTTCTGCGCTTACTTCTTCGGCGCGCTGGACACCATCGGCTTCCGCATTCAACTGATCGGAAGCGAGATTCCATCCTATTTCCTGAAGATGATTCCTTACATTGTAACGATTCTGGTTCTGATGTTCCTTGGCTGGCGCAACCGCAATAAGCCTTCGGGCTCGCCGGAGTCGCTGGGTACACCGTATATTCGCGAACAAAGATTTTAACGGAAGGGGATGGCGTTATGGCTGCAAATGCACAAGGAGTGGCGGAAGCACCTTTCGTCTGGCATCCGGCAACCGCCGAGGAAGCTTGGCAGCTTAAGGCAACGCTTGGAGCTGAGGGCGTGTTCACCGCAGGAGGCACGCTGCTGCGCACGCAATGGGAATCGGGGCTGGCGGCCATGCCGAACCATCTGATCGACATCGGGGCAATTCAAGAACTGCATGGACCACGGACGGACAGCGAGATCGGAACAGTCTGCTTCGGAGCCATGACGACACTATCGGAAATACGAACCAGCCTACTTGTAAATGCGAGTTTCCCGCTTCTGACGGAAGCAGCGCGCAGCATCGCCGCACCGTCTATCCGCAATCTGGCAACGATCGGCGGCAATGTACTGTCGATTGTGGGCGACTCGATACCGGCCTTGCTCGTTTATGATCCGGTGCTGCATTGGCACGACGGCTCAAGCGGGCTTGAGGAGTCTTTATCGGAATGGCTGTCCACCGCGGCGGTGCATCCGGTCTGGAAAGAACGTCTGCTTCTCTCGGTTGCGCTGACACCGCCAACCTTGAATTCGAATACGAAGCGATTCGTCGCTTACCATAAAGTCGGCAGAAGAGATGCTTTTACCCCTTCCGTCGTAACCGCCGCATTCAGCATACAGCTCGATTCGGACAACCGGCTGGGCGATGTGCGGCTCGCGCTTGGCGGCGGGCAGACCATCCCGCATCGTCTGGAGACGGTGGAACAATTTTTGACCGGGAAGCCGGCCGATAAGAAGACCATTACTGAGGTTTATTCCATGATTCTCGAGCATTACGAGCCGAAAGGAGATGCTTTTGTCCCGGTCAGTTACCGGAAGAAAGCTGCGGCGAATCTGATTGCTTCGGAATTGTGGAAAGCGGCAAAGTAATGCAGCTCTTAAAGAGAGGACGGGTGGTCAACTATGCTCTTGAACAAAAAAGGAAGCGGGGCTCGCTGGCGTGTTCGTCCCGACGGACCCGATAAAGTAACCGGCAAGCTGGCTTATCTGACCGATATGACAGCGCCGGATATGTTGATTGGCCGTGTATTGAGAAGTCCTCATGCGCATGCGCGGATTACGGCTATTCGAACCGAGCATGCTGCGGCATTGGATGGCGTGCATGCCGTCATTACCCATAAAGACGTACCGGGTCTTAACCGGTTCGGAATCGCTCATCCCGATCAGCCTGTTCTATGCGAGGACCGAGTGCGGTATGTCGGAGACGCGGTTGCGGCCGTAGCGGCGGATACCCTTGAGATTGCCGAGCATGCTCTTCGGTTAATCGAGGTCGATTACGAACCGCTGCCGATTGTGGAGGATGCGGAATACGCGCTTACCGACGAGGCGCCGCAGCTTCACCCGCAAGGCAATCTGCTTCACCGGAACGGATTCCAGCGAGGCGACATTGCTGCAGGCTTTGACAGCTGCGCCCATGTCGTAGAAGAAACCTATTATACGCCGCGCCAGATGCATACGTACATGGAGACGGAAGGCGGCTTGTTTATCCCGGGAGAAGACGGACGGCTCACCGTTTATTCGCCAACCCAGCATGGCTTTATGGACCGCATGCAGCTGGCGCGCATTCTAGCGATTCCGCAAAGCGAGATTCGGATCGTATCCAGCCCAATCGGCGGTTCCTTCGGCGGAAAAGACGAGCTTAACGTTCAGCCCTATGGAGCGCTGCTCGCCCGGATAACCAAACGTCCGGTAAAGCTTCATAACTCCAGATGGGAATCGGTTCGGGCCGGTCTCAAGCGGCATCCGATGAAAATTACGATGAAGACCGGCGTAGACGACAGCGGCCGGCTGATTGCCCACCAAGTCCGAATTATCGCGGACACGGGTCCTTACGCCACGCTTGGCGCGGAAGTGCTTAACTTCGCGGTGGAGCATGTGATTGGTCCTTACCGGTACGAGCACTTGGACGTGGAAGGCTTCTCGGTCTACACGAACAACGGAATGTCGGGCGAGTTCCGTGGCTTTGGAGGCAATCAGGCGATATTTGCCTTGGAAGGACAGTTCGACCGGCTGGCGGAAAAGCTTGGCATGGATCCATGGGAGCTCCGGCTCCGGAATATGCGGAGAAGCGATGATCCCGGCCCGTTTGACCAGCCCATCGCCCTGACGGAAGGCGCCAAACAAGTCTCTGCCGCGATGACTTCCAGCCCGCTCTGGCAGGAGCGCAGCAATCCGGCGGCCAAGGCAGCGCAAGACGAACCGTGGATCCGTACGGGAATCGGAGCGGCATTTACGATGCATGGAGCGGGATTAGGCTTCGGGATTCCCGATCCGGCCGGCGGTCGATTAACGCTGACTGCGGACGGCAAGATCGAAGCGGTGTTCGGCTACGAGGAATTCGGGCAAGGCTTGATCGCTTCCCTGGAACAAATGCTGATTGAGCAGTTCGGCTTCGCCTCCGGGGATATCCGAATCGTTATCGGCGATACGGATATCGTGCCGGAGAGCGGATCAACCACCGCATCCCGCGCCACAAGCATGATGTGGAAGTCGCTGCAAAATCTGCGGCCGCTGTTCGAAGACGCCGTTCTCGGCAAAGCCTCGGATATTTTGCAGCTTCCCGCAAGCCGGCTGAGGTTTGGTGAAGGCGGCGTTTACGCGATCGAAGCCAGCCCCGAGCCTGACAATCCGAAATGTCTCATGAGCTATCCGGCACTCGCGGCAGCTTGCGGGGAACCGATTACCAGTTCAACGCAATTTCATTTCCCTACCTCCGACACGCAAAAGGTAGGCGCCCATTTCCTCTATACGTACTCCGCGGTTGCCGTAAAGGTAGAGGTAAATCAGTTGACCGGCCGAGTCCGGGTGCTGCATCAATACCATGCGGTAGCAGCCGGGCCGGTGATCAACCCGCAAGGCTTTCTTGGGCAGATCGAAGGCGGCAGCAGCATGGCCATCGGCTTCGCCCTTACGGAAGACGCGGTTATGAGCGGCGGACAATATTTGACGAAAAACCTGGATACGTACCTGGTCCCAACGATAGCGGAACATCGAGGCACCATTGACGTTCAGCCGATTGAAGAGCTGCCGGAAGAGGACAATTACGGTCCCCGCGGCATTGGCGAGGTAGGATCCGTAACGCTGGCACCGGCCATCGCCGCGGCCATCTATGACGCAGTTGGCGTTCGGGTGACTAAGCTTCCAATAGATTCGGAGCTGCTGCTCGCGCAATCTTTTGATTCATTCCTAGACAAGGCGGTGAGCGGAGAATGAAAGATTCGGCAAAGTCTGTTACCCCGCTTGCGGCAAGCTCGATTCCGTGCACGATTAACGGTCATGAAGCGAGCTTGAACGTACCGCCGGCCAAGCGGCTGCTTCATGTGCTGCGCGATGACCTGGGGATGACGGGGGCGAAGCGTTCCTGCGAAATCGGCCGATGCGGCGCCTGCATGGTTATGGTGGACGGCGTTCCCGTTAATTCCTGCCTTACGATGGCCTATCAATGCTCGGGCAAATCTATTACAACCATTGAAGGAGTCTCGGCGCAAGACGGCGGCATCGATCCGATCCAGAGAGCTTTTCTCGAGGAAGGCGGATTCCAATGCGGCTACTGCACGCCGGGAATGATTATTTCGGTCAAAGCGCTGCTTGATCATAATCCGGATCCGACATCGCTTGAGATCGAAGAAGCGTTATCAGGAAACATATGCCGGTGCACCGGCTACGGAGGTATTAAGAGAGCCGTACAAAAAGCGATAGAGTGGAGGAAGGAAGCCTATGAATCTGAATCTATCCGCGATTAACGAAATGCCGAAGGAATCTTTTGTCGAAGCGCTTGGCGCTATCTTCGAGCATTCGCCTTGGGTAGCCGAATCCGCCTTTGCCGCCCGCCCCTTCCGATCGGTGGATGAGCTGCATGACGCCATGGTGAAGGCGGTTGTTCATTCTTCGGAAGAGACCAAGCTTAAGCTGTTCCGTGAACATCCCGATCTGGCTACCCGAATCAAGATTGGCGATTATTCGACGAAGGAGCAGCAGGGAGCGGGACTCGACAGGCTGACGCCGGAAGAGTTCGAGGTATTTACGGCAAGCAACCGCAAATATACCGGCAAGTTCGGCTTTCCGTTTATCCTGGCCGTCCGCGGCAAGGATAAATCCGATATTTTAGCCGCTATGGAAGCAAGAATCAACAACAGCCTGGAAGAAGAAGCCGACGAGGCCTTATGGCAAATCGCCCGCATTACGAAATTCCGGCTGCACGATCTTATTACAGAATAGAAGGGATTGGTATTCATGCTTAAACTCCGAAGCGGTCGTACTCTCTATTATGGTAAAGGCGATGTTCTCACTTACCGCACTTATGCTAATCCGTTATCCGTATCTGCCGTTCCCGAATCCGCCTATACCGGTGACAGCAATGTCATCTTTGCCCATAACGTAACGTTTGCCGTTAGCGGCGAACAGCTCCTCACTTCGTTTACCGAAGGCGATAACTCGCTAGTCGTGGCTACCGACTCGATGAAAAACTTTATTCTGCGCAACACGGCCGCTTACGAAGGCAGCACAACGGAAGGCTTGCTGGCGTTTATCAGCCGGAAGTTTATGGACCGTTACCCCCATATCGATGCCGTGGAGCTGAGCGCGAACCGGATCCCGTTCCAGACGCTGGAGGTAACCTCTCAAGCAGGTTCTGGCCTGGAGCCAAGCTCGCTTGTCTACCGCCGTTCGCATAACGATCATGCCAGCGCTTCAATGAAGCTGGTCCGGAAAGACGGGGCTCCCCGTATTGATTCGCATGAATGCGCCATTACCGATCTGCAGCTGATCAAGGTGAGCGGAAGCTCGTTCTACGGCTTTGTCCGCGACGAATATACAACGCTGCCCGAGAGCTACGACCGTCCGTTGTTCATCTTTCTGGACATCTTCTGGAAATACGATCAAGCAGACGATGCCGTGGATGCCGGGCTAGGACGTTACGTTCCTGCCGAGCAAATTCGGGACATCACCCATAACGTCTTCCATGAAATGAAATCTCCGTCCATTCAGTTCCTAATCTACCATGTCGGCCGCCGGATTCTAACTCGTTTCCCGCAGCTGGCCGAAGTCCGATTCGAGTCGAATAACCGGACCTGGGAGACGATCGTGGACAACACCGAGAACGATCCGGCCGGCGTCTATACCGAACCTCGCCCGCCGTTTGGCTTCCAAGGCTTTACGATGACGCAAGAAGATCTGACTTCGGACGGGGAGTGAAGCCTATGAGCGGCGGACGCATTACAACCCATGTGCTGGACACGTCGAAAGGCAAGCCTGCCGTAGGCATTAAAGTTGAACTCTACCTGATCGAGTCAGACGTAAGCTCCGCGTTGCCCGAGGAACGCATCTTGCTGCGGTCGGCGGCCACCAACGAAGACGGACGGCTGGATGCCCCGCTGCTAGGCAGCGAGGAGATGCTGGCCGCCGTCTATGAAATCGTCTTTTGCGCCGGGGACTACTTCCGGGATGAGAAGAGACGCCATATTCTCGATTCTGAACCGGTATTCGACCGGATTCCGATCCGATTCTCCGTAACGGATGCCGGTTCCCATTATCATATCCCGCTGCTTGTCGCTCCCGGCGGCTACAGCACTTACCGCGGAAGCTGAACAAAAGGAGGCAGCAGGATGAACCAAGTATATGACCGCATCATCCTAAACGGGCAGGTTGTTCTCCCGGGCGGGACTTATCGATTGGACATTGGGATTATCGGCGGTAAAATCGCGGCTATCTCCGAATCGCTAGCCGACTCCCCGGCAGATGAAATGGTTGATGCCGAGGGCAAATTCGTCCTTCCCGGCATGATCGATATCCATGTTCATTTCAATGAACCCAATTTCGGCCATTGGGAGGGCTTCGCAACCGGTTCCTCCGCGCTTGCCGCCGGCGGCTGCACGACTTACGCCGATATGCCGCTGAACGGCAATCCGCCGACGGTTACCCCGGAGGCTCTGGCCTTAAAGGGCGAACTAGCCAATGGAAACTCGGCAGTCGATTATACGTTCTGGGGAGGTCTCGTCCCCGGCAAGCTGGATCAGTTGGAAAAGCTGGCGGCGGAAGGCGTCCGCGGCTTCAAAGCCTTTATGTCCAATCCCGGCGGAAAAGGCGAAGGCCGTTTCCGCGAGGTTGACGACTTAACGCTATATGAAGGAATGAAGAAAATCGCGGCATTGGGAGGTTTTGTTGCCCTCCATGCGGAGAGTGACGCGATTACCTCTGCGCTGGCGGAACAAGCCATTCTGGAAGGAAGGACAGATGCACGGGCCTTTGTGGCTTCCCGTCCGGTTATCGCCGAGCTGGAGGCGGTAAACAAAGCCATTCTGTTCTCCGAGCAGACGGGCTGTGAAGTCCATTTTGTCCATATCAGCAGCGTGGAAGCGGTGGAGCTGATCGACCGGGCGAAGAAGCGAGGCATTCAGGTTACCGTAGAAACTTGCCCGCATTATCTCCTGTTGACGGATGAGGATATGGCGGATATAGGTCCGGCCGCCAAATGCGCGCCTCCTCTACGCGGCAGAGAGCAGAAGGAAGGCTTGTGGCGGCTGCTTGCGGAGGGCAAGCTGGATGTTATCGCTTCCGATCATTCTCCTTGCCCGCCGGAGCTCAAACTCGACGAATCCCTTTCCTTCTTCGAGGCTTGGGGCGGTATTGCCGGCGCGCAAAGCAGCCTCGAACTCATGCTGGACGAAGGCTTTATAAAAAGAGGGATCCCGCTGCACAAGCTGGTTGAGCTCTTGTCTGCAGGACCTGCGAAACGGTTTGGTTTATACCCGCAAAAAGGTCAAATAGCCGTTGGCGCGGATGCGGATCTGGTCCTCGTGGACGCAAGCCGCTCCTATACGCTGACGGAAGATCAGTTGTGGCAAAGGCATAAAGTTAGTCCTTACCTTGGACGGAAATTTGCCTGCAAGGTGACAACAACGCTAGTACGCGGCATTACGGTCTATACCGAAGAGCAAGGCGTAAACCCGGTGAAGCAAGGTCAACTGTTGCTGCAGCCCGTACACGCGCCTCAACAAACCCCTTAAAAGGAGGCTGTAACGATGAGGATTCCGATGGAACAAGAAGCAGCCTCTTTTGTATCCCGCCTTCTTGATGAGCTTGCCTCTTTTGGGGCCGACGAACAAGGAGGAGTTACGAGGCTGTTATATACTCCGGAATGGCTGCAGGCACAGCTGTTCCTGGCGGAGAAGATGAAATCACTCGGCATGGAGGTAAGGTTCGACCGGGTGGGCAATCTATTCGGCCGGCTGGAGGGAAGCAGCAAGGAAGCGCCGGTTATCCTTACCGGCTCGCATATCGATACGGTACGCTCCGGTGGCCATTATGACGGCGCTTATGGCATAGCGGCCGGAATCGCGGCTGTAACCTATCTGAAGGATACGTACGGTCAGCCGGTTAACACACTTGAGATCGTCTCCTTCTGCGAGGAAGAAGGCAGCCGGTTTCCGCTCACCTATTGGGGCTCGGGCAATATGACCGGCGTCTACGATTGGCAGAGCGGCGGAATCGTGTTTGATTCAGGCGGCGTCAGCCTTCAGGAAGCGATGGAAACCGCGGGCTTCGGCAAGCCGGAGCAGGATGCAAGCAAGCGGGAAGATATCGGTGCTTTTGTCGAGATTCATATCGAGCAAGGTCCGGTCCTGGAGCGTCAGCGCAAACGAATCGGAATTGTTGAAGCGATAGTCGGGCAGCGTCGGTATGTCGTAACGGTGCGAGGGGAAACGAACCATGCCGGTACGACGCCGATGTCGATGCGCCACGATACGCTCGTTGGAGCGGCGGAGATGATTCTTCAGCTTGAAGCCGATGCTCTCGTATGCGGAGAACCGCTTGTTGCCACCGTCGGACGGATTGAATGCTTGCCGAATACGCCAAATGTCGTTCCGGGTGAAGTAAGCTTTACAGTAGACGTCCGTCATATAGACGAAGCCGTCATTTCCAAATTTTGCGATAGCGCGATCGCCAAGTTTAATGAAATTGCCAAATGGCGGGGACTCGAGCTTTCGATTGTTCCCTGGCTGGAAGCAAAGCCTGCGCCGATGAGCAAGGAGTTGATCGACAAGCTTGAGCGCATCTCCAATGACTTGTCTCTTCCTTACCGCCGGATGGTCAGCGGAGCGGGTCACGATGCTCAGATGTTTACGAGTAAGTGTCCAACCGCGATGCTGTTTGTGCCAAGCCAATCCGGCATCAGCCATTCGCCGCAGGAATTTACGTCGCCTGAAGAGCTGGCCGAAGGGGTATCCGTATTGGCCGCTTTACTATACGAGTTAGCTTACGAGGGGGTATTGCCATGAAACGATACGCCGAATTAGCCCCATCGCAACGGACGATTATGACCCCCGGTCCGGTGGAAGTCGATCCACGAGTACTCCGGGCACTCTCTTATCCGATTCTGGGTCAATTCGATCCAGAATTTACGTCTTACATGAACGATACGATGGAAATGCTCCGCTCCTTGTTCCGTACAACGAATCATTGGGCGTTTCCGGTAGACGGAACCTCCCGCTCCGGGATAGAAGCGGTACTTACCAGCCTGATCGAGCCGGGAGATAAGGTACTTATTCCAATCTACGGCCGGTTCGGCAATCTTCTGTACGAAATTGCGGAGCGGGTTGGCGCCGAAGTCGCTATTATCGAGGCGGAATGGGGAACCGTGTTTGATCCCGGGGACGTGATCAACGCCATTCACCGGGAGAAGCCGGCGCTTGTGCTGATGGTTCACGGGGAAACGTCGACCGGACGGATGCAGCCGCTTGCCGAGATTGGCAAGGCATGCCGCGAACTTGGTATTCTCTTTGTGGTTGACGCGGTTGCAACGATCGGCGGCGTTCCGGTGAATACGGATGAATGGTTTATCGACGCGGTTATCGGCGGAACGCAAAAATGCCTCTCCGTGCCTTCCGGAATGGCACCGATCACGTACAATGACATCGCGGCGGTCAAGATTAACGCCCGCAAGTCTATTGAACGAGGGCTGCGCGCAGCGCATGAACCCAACCTCGATAACGCGTCTGCACGCCGTCCCGTCATTCAAAGCAACTATTTCGATCTCGCCCAGCTGCAGGATTACTGGAGCCCGGCCCGGCTTAATCATCATACCGAGATGACCTCGATGCTGTACGCGCTCCGCGAAGGTCTGCGTCTGGTGCTGGAGGAGGGTCTCGAGGAGCGCTTCGCCCGCCACCGGTTGAACGAATCCGCTCTTATAGCCGGCTTGGAAGCAATGGGGCTTGCTATGTACGGCGATCCGTCCTGCAAGCTGCCGGTTGTGACCTGCATTGCGATTCCAAGCGGTATCGACGGCGAATCCGTACGCGGCATGCTGCTGAACGCCTTTGGCATCGAAATCGCCAGCTCCTTTGGCAGCTTGAAGGGGAAGATATGGCGGATTGGCACGATGGGCTATAGCTGCCGCCAGCAAAATGTCCTTCAATTGCTAGGCGCGCTAGAGGCCGTTTTGATTCGCCACGGGGCGAAGCTTCATGCCGGAGCGGGCTTGCAGGCGGCGCTGGATGTTTACGATCAAACATAGTAAAATGACGGAACAACATAAGTTTCGACAGCTGAACGATGTGTATATGTTGAGAAACGGTGTCCACCTTTTTGCTTGCCGCAGGAAGGGAGATGCCGTTTTCGCTTACCGATATCCATAATCGTCACGGAAGGAAGGTGTACATCCCATCATGAATGAACAACTACTAGAACAAATAAAAGAGCTCCCCAAGATCGATCTGCATGTGCATTTGGACGGCAGCGTGAAGCCGGATACCATCCGCGAGCTCGCGAAGGAACAAGGAAAGCCGCTTCCGGAAGGGGCGGAAGGCGATCTGACGCCATGGATGCAAATTGACGAGACCTGTACCAGCCTGGTTGAATATCTGAGCAAGTTCCGTTTTGTGCTGCCCTTTATGCAGACGGCCGAATCGCTTGAACGTATCGCGGAAGAGGTGGTCGAGCAGGCGGCCGCTTCCGGCTGCCTTTATATCGAAGTACGCTTCGCGCCTTTACTTCATACGCTTGAAGGCCTGTCTGCAGGCGAAGCGATTCTGCATACGATTGCCGGATTGCAGAAGGGCGAACAAATGTTTGGGGTCAAAGCTAGAGTTATCGTTATCTGCATGCGTCATGATACGGTAGAAAGAAACCTAGAGGTTATCGAAGCGGCCCGGGAGTATTACGGAAAAGGCGTGGTTGCCGTCGATCTTGCCGGCGACGAAGCGGGATTCCCGCCCGCTCTCCATCAAGAAGCGTTTGAGCTGGCCAGCCGCTACGAGCTGCCAATAACGATTCATGCCGGCGAAGCGGGTGGCGCGGCTAACGTGAGAGAATCCATTACGAGGTTAGGTGCCAGCCGGATTGGCCATGGCGTTCGCATTACCGAGGATCCGTCGGTCATCGAATTGGTTAGAACAACCCGAACTCCGCTCGAAATGTGTCCGGTCAGCAATATTCAGACCAAAGCGGTACCGGGCTGGGAGGATTATCCGATCCGCAGCTTCCTGGACGAGGGGATTCTGGTTACGGTGAATACGGATAATATGACAGTGTCCGGCACTACCATGAATCTCGAATTCGAGATGCTCGCGGAGCATTGCGGCTTTACGCTTGAAGAGCTTGCACAGCTGACCGTTAATAGCGCTGAAGCAGCCTTCCTTCAAGGCGAGGAAAAGGAAGAGCTTAAAGCGGCCGTTCGCAGCGCCTTGCAAAAGCTTGGCTATACCCTCTAATCTTTTTTGCGCCTATCGGCAGGGATCATAGAGAGAATGGCGAACCTCCCAATACAGGGAGAAAACGTTTTCTGTTTCCTCAACTCCTGCCCATTACAGCGACCGGAAAGAAAGGGGTATTATAATGAGTCAATCGGCAATCGGAACCAAAATGATTACCCAAATCGGAATTCTCGTGCATGATATCGAGGCCGTAAGTGAAGCGTACGCGAACTTCTTCGGCGTAGAAAAACCGGGGTGGAACTGGACCGATACCCCGGACAAAGCGCAAACCGAGTTTCAAGGCGAGCCTTCAGAGGCACGCGCCAAGCTGGCTTTTTTCGATATGGATTCCCTTCAGCTCGAGCTGATTGAGCCGGACTTGCACCCAAGCACCTGGCGGAATCATCTGGAGGAGCATGGGGAAGGACCGCATCATATCGCGTTTGTGGTGGAAGGCATGAAAGAGAAAATCGCCATCATGGAAAGCAAAGGCATGAAGCTGCAGCAGAAGGGCGAATATACCGGCGGACGTTATGCGTATTTCGATTCCGCTCCGCAGCTTAAGGTATTAATCGAACTGTTGGAGAACGATAAATAACGGCGGGGAGGGCATCATCATGCATAGACTATTAGCGGTAGTCGGGGATTACTATCACCCGGAGTCGGCCATCCAAGAAGGGCTTGAGGAAAGCCTCGCATCCTGGCTCGCGAGCGGTAACGTCAGCCTTGCTTATACGACGGCCGACCATCTAGCGAAAGCGCTTCTGGATAAGCCGGACGCAGTGATCCTCTTCAAGGATGACAAGATCAATCCGGCCGACGAGAATCCCGCGCATTGGCTGGATTCCGAGACGGAGCAGGCGATGCTTCAATACGTCTATGAAGGCGGCGGCTGGTTCTCCTGGCATTCCGGACTTGCCTCCTACCCGGAGGACGGCGCGTATATCTCGATGACGCGCGGATATTTCAAGTACCATCCCGAGCAGAAGCTGGTTCGCTTTGAACCTGTGGCGAGCCATTCCTCGGATTCAACGAACCATTTTGCCGTAAACCCGGCGCTTGGCTTTGAATCGATGGAAGAGCACTATTTCGTTTCTTGCGACGAAGCTAACACCAATGTATTT
Organism: Paenibacillus glycanilyticus; assembly: GCF_051200795.1. Classification (NCBI taxonomy): domain Bacteria; kingdom Bacillati; phylum Bacillota; class Bacilli; order Caryophanales; family Paenibacillaceae; genus Paenibacillus; species Paenibacillus glycanilyticus. The sequence continues at coordinate 3,563,220 of NZ_CP195155.1, read as the reverse complement.
ATGCGCACCTACTCGGAGGATGGAGAATCCATCGGCGGCTGGTCGCATCCGTACGGCAAAGGACGGGTATGCTGCCTCACCCCTGCCCATAATCTTCACACTCTTATCCTGACCGAGATGAAACAATTGGTCGAAGCCTGCATCCGCTGGTGCGCACGGGCATAAAACCGCAGATTCCCGATTAAGCTCCTTCTATAGAGGAGCTTCTTCTTTTTCTGCTATAATGTCGGTATGTACATAAGGTGGTGCTCGTAATGGAAAAATTGATCGATGATCAATGTGACGATACGTGCCATGGCACGGAGCTTCATAGCGATAATCTGGCAAATGCGAGGATGGAAGAGCCAACCGCCATCGATTTGGCGGAAATGTTCAAGGCGCTTGGCGACCCAACCCGGGTAAAAATGATTTACGCGCTGCTGGACCGGGAGCTTTGCGTACATGATTTATGCCAGGTGCTCGACATGGCGCAGTCGGCTATCTCCCATCAGCTGCGGTATTTGCGCAATGTCAGGATTGTCAAACGTCGGAAGGCGGGCAAGACGGTCTATTATTCGCTTGACGATGATCATGTGAAGGAAATCTTTATTCAGACGCTCCAGCATGTGCAGCATTATGCCTAATTGACGTGAAATCCGGAAGGCAAAAAGGAGTGTTGCTTGCTATGAAAATTGTCGTCGTCTCGGATACCCATATGCCGCGTATGGCGAAGGCTCTTCCGCCAAGGCTTCTTTCCGAGCTTGCGAACGCTGATCTGATTCTCCATGCGGGCGACTGGACCAGCTCCGACGTATACCGGGAATTGTCTAAGTTTGCGCCGGTAAAAGGCGTTGCCGGCAACAATGACGGGGAAACGATCGTCAAGAAGCTGGGCTTTAAGAAAATCGTCAAGGCCGGAGGGAAACGGATTGGCCTTGTGCACGGCCATCTTCCATACTCCAGCAAGAAGGCGGAACAGAATGCGGCCTTGTCTTTTGAAGCGGGACAGGTCGATGCGATCGTATTTGGCCACTCCCATGTTCCATTTCTAAAGGAACAGAACGGAATCCTGCTGTTTAATCCCGGTTCGGCGACGGCAAAGCGCAAGCAGCCCCAATATTCGTTCGGCATAATGAGCATTACGGAGGGCGAACTGAAGGCCAGGCATATTTTTTACGATAATAAGGTGTGAAGAGCTGCAGGGGAGGCTGGTATAATCGTCTATATCCTAATCGGGCTGGTAGCCCTAATTGCGCTGATCTACGGTTTGTTTATTCTCCCTACGCAATGGCTGAAGGTCGAGAGAGTCCATTATAAGACGGGAGCAGGTATAAAAGTTCTCCAAATCAGCGATATTCATATCGAGCATATTCGTATTCCGGCTAGCCGGCTAACCCGGTTAATAAAGACGGAGAGGCCCTCGTATATTGTGATAACGGGAGATTTCACGGAGCTTGCCCCGTATCTTCACAAAATGCAGCGTTACATAAAAGAGCTGGCATCGGCAGGAGTGCCTATCCTGGCGGTTTACGGGAATCATGATCATCATCTTCCTCCCGATGCCCTGAAGCAATTGACGAAGATACTGGAAGGCGCCGGAGTTCGTCTGCTGCACAATGAAGTTCTGGATCAAGGGCACTATCAATTTATCGGCATCGATGATTGGACCAGCAAGAAAAGCGATCCCGAACACGCGTTCGCCAAGGCGAATTCGAGCAAACCATCCATCGTACTGACGCATGATCCCAATGTCGTTTTGCATATCAAGGACTCGTTCGCGTACTTGATGGCGGGGCATTTTCACGGGATGCAGTTTCATCTGCCGTTCCTGTTCAAGTATTTGAAGAAAGGCGCATTGCCTGCGGCAGGAATCTATAAAGGGATGCATCGGATGGAGAACGGCATGATTTATATTTCAAAAGGAATCAGCCAAACCGGCACAAATGCCCGTTTTCTCATTCGAAGCGAAGTCACCATTCATCAATTGTAGCAGGCGGGGAGCGGGAAGCCGTGGCGAATCAGGAGCAACAGCCGAAGTCGTGCAGAACGGAACGCATCGGAATAGTCGCAGGCATTACGGACGATCAGGTGCGGCTTGAGGTAGAAGGAAAGTCCGTTCATGTCCCCCGAAGCAAGACTTCGGAAAACCTGATTGTTGGCGATCAGGTGAGCTGGAGCGGGACAGTCTGGGTGAAAATACGGGAAGAGGAGGTGAAGAACCGATGAAAATGAGCGTTACTTCTGCCGCAACGGCACTTTTCAAACAAGAATGGGGATTCAAGAACAATGACAGCGTGCGGATCTTTGTCCGGTACAGCGGCGGCGGAGAGGACGCCTTCGCATTCGGCATCATGAAGGATACCGCCCGTTATCCGGCCGTATCGACGGTGGAAGACGGCATTACGTTCTACATGGAGGAAAATGATGCGTGGTATATGGATGGAAAGGATCTTACCATCGACTGCCGCAATGACAATATCGTGTTTATTCGGTAATCCCGCTTATAAAGATACAAAGAAAGACGCTTCAACCTTGTAAACACATGGTTTTGAAGCGTCTTTTCTTCATTTTCTTCATGTGGCGGCATGCCTTAATCGTTATAGGAAAGGCAGCTTGAAGGATTTCTTAACGAGCGGGTACAGCCATTTCACTCCGCTTGGCGTTAACGTGTCGGCAATCAAATGCGATAAGTAGCCGGCGACGGCAATCTGCATAATGCCTTCCAGCTGCAGCTGCTTCTCCAGACCCCAAGCAATGGCGCCCCATGCAACAACCGCCCATACCGTGTGAGTTAGACCTCGATGCTTAAGCCAAGGCACCCAAGCGACAAAAACGCCAAAGCCGATTAACCAGGTCATGCTCATCGTTATTCCGCCATAGATCAGAGCAGCGCCTACGGCGCTTACCAAGGCATTCCGGATCGTGCCGCTGCGTACGACTAGACCGAGCAGCAGAAGAGCGGCGCAGGCAATACCAAGCGGGATGTTTATGTAATGATCGCTGAAGTACAAATACGCCGTAACGGCGGTCAGCAGCCAGCCGCTTCCGAGAAGAAGGCCATGCAGCCATTTGGAGATTTTGCTTGCTTTCGAGCTTAATAGGCTAGGCCCGTCAAGATCGGCGCTTAAGGCGGAAAATGCGGCGACGGCAATATAAGTCGCTGCGTTAACGAGAGTAAACGGATAATGAGCTGCAGCGGCTGAGCCAATCGCAACGCCGATAGTAAGATGAGTCGTGCCTTTCATTGGACCTCCCGTGACTGATTTGCGGTTATCAAACATATGTTCGCTTAACTATTATAGCGCATACGTTCGGTTATTGCCACATTGGTTAACATAAATATTCATACGTTAACTCAGCCCATTTTAAGTCCTATAAAGCATCTATTGCTGCAATTCATTAAGGAGCGGTTGGGTCTGATAGATCCGGACGCCAATGTTCTTCATTTCGGCTATACCTTGTTCATAAACGCCCGAGAGGGAATCTTCCACCAGGATAAGCTTGAAGTCCCGTTCGCTTGCTTGATAAATACTGGTTCGAGGGCAGTTGGGAAAGTTGCAGCCGATAAAAATTAACGTATCGATTTCTTTATCCCGCAGGAAGGCTTCAAGCCCCGTTTGGTAAAAAGCGCCCCAGCGCGGTTTATACATCATCCATTCGGAAGGCCCTATAAGAGGAAAGCCGCCCTCGAGCAATACCCGTGGATCAGCCGTCTTGGCGTCAGCCGGCATAATTTCCTCCACAAGCTCCGCGCCTTTAGTGCCCGGGCGGACAATGGCAACGCCGGATTCAATCAGCTCTTTGCGGCAAAGGTCGACGTTTGAACCATTTTCCATGTAGAGCCGCACGACATGAATAATCGGAATCCCTGAAGCTCTTGCGGCATCCAATATAAGCTTCATTCTTGGTATGACTTCATAGGTTCCTTTAATTTCGGCAATCGCTCCAGGCAGACTGAAATCATTTTGTGTATCAATGGTAATGACTGCACAGCGGTTAAAGTTCGGTTTTGTATATTTTTCCATATAACAACCTCCTTTATTTGGATGCAGCTATGTATTCGATTGCTAACGATGCTTGCGCGGACGGCGGTCAATCTCTTCGGACACGACGAAGGCAAGCTCTTCATTGCCAAATAGCGACAGCACCTGCAAAACCGTAGCGTCGTCGATATCGTCGGCTTCTTCCTTAGGCGCCGTTAAAGGGATCGCTTCAAGCAGACGGCTATTGCCTATTTGTTCAGGATAGGCCCGAGCATAGAGTTCTGCGGCATCCAGCCCATGATTGACGCACCACTGGGCGAACATAAGAATCATCGTATCCTCATCCCGTTTATAGCTTTCTATGATAATCTGTTCCATTTCTTTTGAATTCATTGCTATTTCTCCTTTAAGAAGGTAATATAATTTACGAAAAAATATTCATAATAGACGGATTGTAATATGAAAGCAGTCAGAATACAATTGTCTATTTTGCCATAGCGATTCATGGTTTTCGGACGGACTAATCGAATCTAATGGAGGAATTAAATATGCCTTCCTGCTATTTAACGGATCTGGACGGCACGCTGCTGCGTTCGGATCAGTCTTTATCGGATTACACGATCGCTCAGCTTAAGGAAGCGCTGGAAGCGGGTACGATTATCAGCTATGCAACGGCAAGAAGTTATGCGAGCTCTTATAAGGTTACTTCGTCCATTCCATGGCGTTATCCGGTTGTACTGTATAACGGCGCCGTCATTTTCGATCCTGAAGGGAAGCGGGTATTAGGCGGTCATTGGCTTAGTCCCCAATTATCGAATGACATTCTGGAAGCGGGACGGCAGCACGGACTTGCTCCGCTGGTATTCGCGCTGAACGAAGACGATGAGGAGAAGGTGCTGCATGAGAAGCTGACCCGAGCGGGCGATCTTGCTTTTTATGAGAGCAGACCCCAAGATCCGCGGTTTACGGAGCTAGAGTTTCTTCATATCCATGATTCCTTCCGTTCGCTCATCCTCTCCTTTATCGGACTTTATGAGGAGCTTTTACCATTGAAACAGGCCGCCGAGCGGCTGTTTGGAGGGCTTGTTCACATTCAGTTCATAAAAGACGCGTATATTAAAGATCATTATTTCCTCGAAATGAGTCATCCCTTGGCGAATAAAGGCGAAGGGGCGAGGTTATGGGCAAAGCTCGTTGGAGCGGAATTAAAAGACGTAACGGTATTCGGAGACAACCTCAATGATCTAGGCATGTTCCGTGAAGCCGGAACCCGAATAGCCGTCGCGGATGCGCATGAACAAATCATACAATTGGCGGACTGCATCGTCGGCACCAGTAATGAGGATGCGGTCGCCCGATATATAGCGGTAGAACGGTCTCGTTTGACTACATGACAATAAAGAGGGGAATTATGAGAAGACTTCCTGGCTTGATAGCAATGATGTTCATTTTTCTCGTTATACTAGCAGCCGAACCTGTTTTTGCGGAAAAATCCCTGCAGCCGCCGGCAGAACAAACCGGGCAGCCAGCAGACCAGACGGTAGAGCAGCTGCCGGAAACGACGCATTCCGAAGCCGCGATCCTGATCGATGCCAAGTCCGGCGCCGTGTTGTTCGCCAAGAATGAAACGGAGCGGCTGTATCCGGCCAGCATAACCAAAATTGTAACCGGCATCATCGCGCTGGAGCAATCCAATCCATCCGACATCGTAACCGTCTCCAAGACGGCGCGGAACGAGGACGGCACCCGGATCTATCTGGCGGAAGGCGAGCAGAAGCCCATGCTGGATCTTATCGAAGGGATGCTCATTAACTCCGGGAATGACGCGGCAACGGCCATTGCGGAGCATATCGACGGAACAAAAGAGCAATTTGCCGAGCGGATGAATGAATTTGTGCGTAAGCTTGGGCTTTGGGATACAAATTTCGTGAACCCAAGCGGCTTGCCGGACGAGAATCAATATACGACGGCCAGAGATATGGCCAGGATCGGGCAATATGCTATGCAAAACGAGCAGTTTCGTCAGGTTGTAGCAACCAAATCGAAGCCATGGGTCGGAGAAGAGTGGGTCTCCAAGCTCGAAAATCATAATAAGATGCTGGGGAGCTACGAAGGCGCCATTGGCGTCAAAAACGGCTTTACGCAAGCTGCAGGGTATACCTTGGTCTCCGCGGCTCAGCGAGGCGATACGGAGCTTATCGGCGTTATTCTAAAAGGCTCTACCGATTCGGGCGTTTATAAGGATATGACGCAGCTTCTCGATTATGGTTTTGCCCATTTTACAAGCAAGCAGGTTATGGCTGCCGACGAGAAGCGGACATTCGTAACGCGGGATACGGGAAAACCCGCTGAATTTATAGCCGACAAGCCGTTATTTGTAACGATCAAGGACGGGGTTGTTCCTACCGTAGCGGTCGACTCCAATGGCAAAGTCTATGTTCAGTCTTCGGAAGTCTATAATCCGGCCGAAACAGCGGGAGCATTAGTTCCGATCATTCCGCTTGCCGAGCAGGCGGAGGTTCAGATTGCTTCGGTTACCAACTCCAATCCGGTAAAAGGCAGCGGTCAATCCGCTAAATTCTCCGGTTGGAATCTGGGGGTTGCGATTACCTGGTCCGTCATGCTGCTATTCATGCTGTTAGCAGGAAGAATCATGTATGTAAGGCAGCGCAGAAGAAGATTATATAAATAACCATGCAGAAGAGCCAGGACTTAAGAAGTCTTGGCTCTTCCGTTTCATCTAGGGTAGGCAAAATTTGTCGAATTCGATTACAATAGAGGTATTCGGACAGGAGGAATAGCAATATGAACACAAAGACACGCATTATTTTGGATGTAGACACGGGGATTGACGATGCACTGGCGATTTTGTATGCCTTGCTCTCGCCGGAAATTCATGTTGAAGGATTAACAACCGGCTTCGGAAATATTAATGTGGAACAAGCTACGGAAAATACTCTTCGGCTTATTAAGCTGGCGAATTGCGGCTATGAGGTGCCGGTAGCGGCAGGTGCTTCCGGTCCGCTTAAACGCGAATATGCCGGCCCGGTGCCGCATATTCACGGCTATAACGGAATTGGCGATGCGGAGATTCCGCCAACGGAGCAGCGGCCCCTGAAGGAATCGGCAGCAGAGTTTATCGTCCGCAAAGCCCACGAACTCCCTGGCGAGCTGGTTGTGATTACGGTTGGCCGCATGACCAATCTTGCCTTGGCCTTGTCTCTGGATCCATCCATTGCGGGCAAGATCCGCCAAGTAGTCGTGATGGGCGGAACCGTCTTTGCTCCGGGTAACGTTACTCCGGTCAGCGAAGCGAATCTGTGGGGCGATCCGGAGGCGGCTCAGCAAGTATTCCGTTCCGAGGTGCCGCTTACGATCGTAGGTCTGGATGTTACGTTGGAAACGAGACTTTCCAAAGGTCACCTGGCCCAGCTTCGTCAGCTTGCACCGGATAACAAGCAGCCAATCGTAGATTTTTTACATACATCGCTCGAAAAGTACTTCGATTTCTATCTCCAGACGAATCAGTACCTGGGCGAATGTCCGATGCATGACCCGCTCGCGGTGCTGGTAGCGGTTAACCCGTCTCTTGTGAACACGAGAGTCATGCATGCGGATATCGACTGCGGACATGACTTGACGGCAGGCATGATCATTACGGATCGTCGGGTCATTCCGGCTGTCGGTAGAGAGATTACGTTCTGCCTGGAAGTAGATGCCGACCGTGCTCTGCGGCAAATGTTGTCCGTATTTCTTGCGCCTTAAGGACAGGTAGTTTGAATAACAAGGAAAGAAGATGGCTGAAATGGAACAACGTTATTCCCGAGAATCCAGATGTTACAAGACGTCCAGAATTTTCCCGACGGATGTGAATAACCACAACACGTTATTTGGCGGCAAGCTAATGGCTTATATCGATGATATTGCCTCCATTGCCGCAACCAAGCATTGCCGTCGAGCCGTCGTAACGGCTTCAACCGACTCCGTCGATTTTCTGCAGCCGATCCGGCCATCGGATTCCGTCTGTCTGGAGTCCTTCGTTACTTGGACGGGCCGTACATCCGTCGAAGTGTTTGTTAAGGTCATTAAAGAAGATCTGTTAACCGGTGAGCGCATCGTTGCGGCAACCTCTTTCCTGACCTTCGTTGCTCTGGATCAGAATAGGCATCCGGTACCCGTGCCTAAGGTCATGCCGGAGTCCGAAGAAGAGTTCAAGCTGTACGAGACGGCTCCGCATCGTGCGGAGATGCGGCGAATCCGCCGCGAGGAAAGCAAGAAATTCGCGGATTATTTGACAGTCGTCCATCCGTGGGATTAATAATGGACGTAAAAAATGCGCATTCAGCTCGAATGCGCATTTACTGCATAGTGGATACACCCGTATACGAATAAGGCTAGAACCACGCATAATCCTATGATAATATATACCGCTTTACGTCCATTCATTTAAGCACCAGCTTTCTATGTACATCGATCTTTGATCTATTATATACGAATATGGTAGTAAAGTCATGGCGGCCCGGTCTTGCTTCATTCCGCGATGTTACATATACTTTTATAATCGGGTTATGCTTAATCCGGCTTAAGGAAGTCTGGCAAGAGGGGAATGACGACAAAATGGAGCAAGCTTCCAAACCGCAGCAGGATGCCACCAACATTCCGCAGGAGGAATTTTTCGCTGCTGCCGCATTATTTTGCCGCGCATATCCAGTATTCGTCGCGGAGATTGACCGTGTAGAAGCCGAACGCGGAAGATTAAACGACTTCCAGCTCATGCGCGCGGTGAACAAAGCCAAAGAAGGTCTTGTTATTTTAGGCTGGGATTGCCGAAAGGCCGTTAATGCGCTATTTGATACGTATGTGGAAATCTATAAGCATAGCAGCAAGGATGACGCCAATGAATGGGCGGAGTCAACCTTCGGCTGCAGCAAGACCCTAATCTACGAGCCTCCGCTTGTGGAGGAAGAGATACTGGAACACGGCGTGTCTCTGGATTTGCGCATTGAGCAGCTCACGGCTCTTATTCACGAACAAGAGGCAACTCTGCTGCAAAACTACAGGGATCTCTACCGGCTTAAGATTGCTGCTGCCCACGAGGCGGAAGCAGAGAACAGCCTGGAAGAATTGGAGCAGAACAGCAAGCAGCTAGCAGAGTAAGGCGAAAAACCGTTGTCGAACCCGGCAGCGGTTTTTCCTTATGCGGCCTGCGTAAACGATTTCATGCGGTTGGTTGTATGCTATACTGAGGAAGCAACAACTGCTCTGGCCGGATTGGACGGCATACGCGTGAGCAGACAGGGAGAGGAGACGGGATACGGATGATCAGAACTTTGCTAGTGACAGGCGCGGATCGCGGGGTTGGCTTGGCGCTTGCCGCCAAATGGCTGGAGGACGGCAACCGCGTATTCGCGGGACAGTACGCGGACAGCCCCGGACTGCAAGAGCTGCAGCAGCAATACGGCGAGCAGCTGACGGTGTTCCCGCTGGATGTGGCAAGCGAAGCAAGCGTGAAGCAGGCTTACGAATGGGTACGGTCCAGGACCGATAAGCTTGATGTCCTTATAAATAACGCAGCAATATTGGGAGATATTAGAAATACCATTCTCGGGGAGCTTCATTACGAAGAAATGCTGAGCGTTTTTAATGTGAATGCCTTGGGCAGCCTGCGCATGAGCCACACGTTCACGCCGCTTCTGCTGCAAAGCGATTCCAAGCTGATTGCAAATATCTCCTCGGAAGCAGGCAGCATTACCGATTGCCGGCGTGATGCGTGGTATGCGTACTGCATGTCCAAATCGGCGGTAAACATGCAGTCGAAGCTTATACATAACGGCCTGAAGCCGCAGGGAGGACGCGTGCTGGTCATTCATCCGGGCTGGGTGAAGACGCATATGCAGGGCAAGCTGGATGAAGCGGCTGAACTGACTCCCCAGCAGTCTGCGGCAGGGATTACGAGGGTTATCCAGTCAGCATTATCCAGAGATGCAGCTGAAATGGAATGCGAATACGTAGATTATGAAGGTAGGAAATTAAATTGGTAAAGACACTTCTAGAAGCTTTTAACACAGCGGAATACCCGGTAGTCGGACACGGAAAACGAAATGTTCAGGTTCTTAAGGATACGTTTGATCACTTGGACGGCGAAATAGACAGCGATATTTACGGTACGGGCACCGTTATCGAAGACTTTCAGACGAAAATAGCGGCTTATCTGGGAAAACCTTCGGCGGTCTTTTTCCCGAGCGGAACGATGGCTCAACAAATCGCGCTGCGGCTATGGTGCGAGGAAAAGGGCAGCCGCAAGGTTGCGTACCATCCGTTATGCCATCTGGAGATTCATGAGCAGGACGGACTCAAGGAGCTTCACCATATAGAGCCTGTTCTGTTGTCGGATAAAGATCGGTTAATCACGCTAGACGATGTGAAGAGCATGGAGGATGGCATTGCTTGTCTGCTGCTCGAACTGCCCCAGCGTGAAATCGGAGGACAGCTGCCTGCCTTCGAGGAGCTTGAGGCGATTGCGGCTTACTGCCGCGCGAGAGACATTAGGCTTCATCTTGACGGAGCTAGACTGTATGAGATTTTGCCTTACTACGGGAAGTCGGCTGCGGAAGTATGCAGCTTGTTTGATAGCGTTTATGTGTCCTTTTACAAAGGCATCGGCGGAATTGCCGGAGCCATTCTTGCCGGCGGGGAAGAGTTCACGAAGCAATCGAAGATCTGGAAACGGCGCCATGGCGGTGATCTGATCAGCCTTTATCCCTATATTCTGAATGCGGATCAAGCGTTTGACGAACGGCTTCCGAAGATGGAGCAGTATTACCGTTCTGCCGTCGAATTGGCCGGCTTGTACAATAGCGGCATTGAAGGCGTAACGACCCGCCCTTTGGTGCCGGTGTCCAATATGTTCCATGTTCACGCGGCTTTTCCGAAAGAAACCTTTGAGACTATCTTGATCGCCGTATATGAAGAGACCGGGATCGGCCTGACGGGTAATGTCCGCGACGCGGGGGAAGGTGCTTCTTACTATGAAGTAAGCTTGGGAGACCGTTACCCTGCGATTCCGAAAGACCGGTTAAAGCAGGCATTCGAGCTGCTTCACGAGAAAGTAAAACAAACGGCGAAATGAATATGATACTATTTTCTATATAGCGGTGAAGGAGGAATCCCAGAATGTCGGATTATGATGAACTTTCGGAGAGGCGAAGAAATAAGCTGAAGCTGATGCAGTTCGATAAGGATGAGCATTCCTTGGTCGAATCGGATAAGCCGAAAGAAACCTTCGAGGATGTTGGCGGGCTGGAGGAAGTGAAGAAGAAGATCCGCATGAACTTTATTTTGCCATTGCAGCAGCCGGAAATCTTCAAAGCTTATGGCAAAGAGGCTGGCGGCAGCCTTCTCTTGTTCGGACCTCCGGGATGCGGCAAGACGTTTCTTGCCCGGGCTGTTGCCGGCGAGATTGACGCGAACTTCATTCATATCGAGCTGCAGGCGATCCTGTCGATGTATGTTGGTCAAAGCGAGCATAACCTGCACGATGTATTCCAGAAAGCCCGGGAAAATAAACCTTGCGTCATCTTCATCGATGAGCTGGACGCAATGGGCGGCAGCCGTCATCAGATGAGGCAGCATCATGAGCGCATGCTCGTCAATCAGCTTCTGACGGAGCTGGACGGGCTGCAATCCGGCAACGACCAAGTATTCGTCATTGGGGCAACCAATACGCCCTGGTATCTGGATTCCGCCTTGCGCCGCCCTGGACGGTTCAATCATTTAGTGTTTGTACCGCCGCCGGAGGAGGAAGAACGTTCTACCATTTTGCGGCTGAAGCTTGCAGGCAAGCCTGCGAGCACGCTGAATCTTGACAAGCTTGCCGCAGAGACAAAGCTGTTCTCGGGCGCGGATCTGGAGCAGGTTGTTAATGATGCCGTAACCTCGGCTATGGAAAGAACGTTCGAGACCGGAGAGATTCAGCCGATCACCCAGGATGATCTCCGGAAAGCGCTGAAAGAGCGGAAAGCGACAACGATCGAATGGTTTGCGACGGCCAGAAACTATGCCACCTTCAGCGACGTGAACGGAGATTACAAGATTGTGCTGGATTACGCAAAGAAGCATGGGATAAAATAGACGATTCGGGAGGAGGATTAAGTATTGGAAGAAGAGACATTAACCCCATCCTCTCATACAGGCTACACGAACGTTTACCAGCTGATGTCCTGGAAGAAATATAAGGAAGCTTTGATTGAAACGGAGAAGCTTCTAAGGGATGATCCACATAGTCCGGATCCCTACGCTTTATACGCGCAAATTTGCGTATTAATGGGGGATTACGAGAAAGCCCAGCATTGGGTGGATGAGTCGTTAAAACGCGATCCTGAGCACCATCTGGGCTGGTATGTGCGCGTTTCGTTGTTTTACGAGACCGGCAACGAGGCGGCCTTTCATCAAGCGGTCCGGGAAGCGCTGCGAATTGACCCCTACGAGGCGCATTATTATTACTTGCAGGCTAATCAGTTGAACAAGAAGGGCAAATTCAAGGAAGCCAAGGAACAAATCGGGATCGCCTTAGAGCTGGAACCCGAGAATCCGCAGTATTTGTCCATTCTCAGCTACACGGAAGCTCTGCTTGGAAATGATGCCGTATCCAGAGAGACGGAACGCGAAGCGCTAAGGTACGGTGCAGAGGAACCGATTGTATTGATGTATCTAGCTTGGTCGGCTGCAAGAAGAGGGGATTATAAGCTGCACGAGACTTACATGCAAAGCGCGGTACGGTTAAATCCGGACGAGAAGCAGTATCAAGACGAATACCTGGAGTCGCTTCAGAATCAATATATACTCTACCGGATCTGTTTGTGGCCTAATAAAATATTCCGTAAAATGAAGCCTTGGCAAATTTTTGTCATGTGGGCGGTATGTTGGTTATTGTTCAAGCCCCTCGTCTTTGCCTTTATTATTCTTCATCTCATTGCCCATTGGTCGACCAAAGCCATCGTTCATGTAAAGATTTTTGGCTGGCGCAGGCGGCGGACATGAGCATATATCGGAACACAAGCGAAACCGGATCGATTCTCTTATGGAGAACGATCCGGTTTTTTATTGTCCGATTAGATCGTGCTGCTTGTAGGACTCCAGGAATTCCAGGTACCGCCTTGAAGCGCGGGACAAGTATCGCTTTTCATTCCAGGCAATGGAGAATTCGCGTTCACAGACCGGCGATTGAATGCTTAGTAGCTTAACATGGGGATCTTCATTCGTATTTCTCGGTACAAAGGCAATGCCAAGCCCCGCTTGAACAAGACTCCATAACGCGGAAGGCTCATCCACCTCGCAAATGATATTTCGGGATACACCCGCGGCTTCGCAATAAGCTTCGTTAATTTGACGGAATGGATGCCCCGCATGATATTCGATATAGGCCTCATTTGCCGTTTCAATCAAGGTAATCGTGTCTCTGTCCGCAAGGGGGTGGGTGATCGGTACGGCAAGGCATACTTCCGCCTTCCATACCATTTGCTCCTTAATCCAGGATTGATTCAGCGGTGCGGCAATGAAGCAGAGGTCTACATCGCCGCGCTCCAGCAGTCCGACCATATCGCTCGACGAGGCCGGTGGGATCTGGGTCACGCGAAAAATAATTTCCGGATTCTCCTTGCGGAATTCGCTTATGGTGGAAGAGAGGCGGTTAAGCGTTGGGGTAGCGAGCCGTATCGTTCCTTGCTCCGTGCCTAGCATATCCGTCAATTGCCTTCGTCCTTCATCAAGCGCTCCAAGCGCAATCTCAACCTGCTGCAGAAAAGCTTTACCGAAACGATTTAACCGGATTTGCCGGTTATTCCGGTCAAACAGGGCGACGCCAACGTCATCTTCCAGTCGCGAGATGGTCTTGCTAAGCGCAGGCTGAGCAATACGAAGCACTTCGGCTGCTTTTGTCATATGCTCGTATTTCGCGACCGTACGAAAATAATGAAGCTGAAGCAGTTCCAATAAGTAAACCTCCCCATTCTTTCTTTGTTACCTTCGTTTCCATATACCGGAGTATATAATAACATACAATAATATATATTATCATTTATCATTTGTGAGGGGTATATTGGTAAATATAAAGAGATGCAGGAGGGAAATCACAATGCCAGCAGAACAACCTGACGTTACACAACCGGCTATAGGAAACGTGCTCATTAAGCTTCTTGCGTTCACCTTGATTATATCTTCCATGAGCGCAACGATGTTCAATATTGTTCTTCCCGAGATCCGGACCGACTTTGAATTATCCATGGCTCAAGTCAGCTGGGTATCAACGGCCTATTTACTGATCTATGCAGTGGGTTCCGTTATTTACGGCAAGCTGCTTGATCGTTATCAGGCCAAAAATCTGATCACCTTTGGGCTTCTCGTATTTGCTTCAGGCTCTTTGCTAGGGCTGCTCGCGGGATCTTATCCTTTCGTGCTGATGGCCAGAATTTTGCAAGCGGTGGGCGCATCCGTTATTCCGGCATTAGCCATGTTAATTCCAGTCCGCTATTTCCCACCGGAAAGAAGGGGGCATGCCCTGGGGATTTCGGCTACCGGATTAGCGCTTGGCAACGCGATTGGACCTATTGTTTCATCACTATTGGTATCATTTGTCCATTGGAGATGGCTGTTCGCGATTCCTTTGCTTATTCTCGTCACTTTGCCGTTCTACCGCAAGCATTTGAGCTCGGATATAAAAGAAGGCGGACCTATTGATTGGCTTGGAGGAGGACTACTTACGGGGACGGTAGCCCTGTTGCTGCTTGCGATAACGCAAGGGAACATGTGGCTGGGAGCAGGCAGTGCATTGCTGCTTATCGGTTTCTTGTGGCGCATACGTACAGCGGCTGATCCCTTTATCTCACGGGCGCTTATGAGGGATCGCATTTATTTAATGGGATTAATGATTGCGGCTATCGTGATGAGCGTCAGTTACGCGCTGCCGTTTCTAACGCCTCAATTGTTGGCGGATATCAATCGGTTGGAGCCAGGTTTAATTGGCTTTGTCATGGTTCCCGGAGCTTGCTTGTCGGCTTATTTAGGTCGAAAAGTAGGGAAGTTGGCGGATATCAAAGGCAATTCCTTCGTGTATCACACGGCGTCGTTATTATTATTCAGTTGTTTTCTTCTGTTATCGTTATTTGCAGGGAGTCCAGCCGTTCTGATTGGATTGATTTTCACTCTTGGCAATGTGGGTCAGATGTTCATGCAAATCGTACTATCCAATACCATCTCGCGCAGCATTCCCCGGGATCAGATTGGGGTTGGAATGGGTTTATTAACATTGTGCAATTTCCTTTCCGGCGCGGTCTCTACCGGGATATACGGCAAAGTGATGGACCACGGCGCCCGGTCGAGCTGGATCCCTTGGCATTCAAACGAAGCTTCCTTTGTATTCGGCAATCTTTATCTTATTTTGGCTCTTATTCATATCGGCTTGCTTCTTCTGTATCGCAGCGTATATGTCCGCAAGAAAAAGACGAATACCAATGGGCATATGTTGAGTAATCAAAGATAATAAAAACCGACCGACCTCAGACGAGTTCGGTCTTTTTTTCGGACAAAGCATTGACTCTCCTTATAGAGGATACGATAAATTTCATTATGTTAAATAATGTTGCTAAGATTAGATTGACAATTAAATATCCTAAAGTTAGAATAACTAATGTTAGGATATTAACTGAGCCTAAATAGCACCTGAGATAGGAGGATGCAGATGTCCGAACGCGATGCTGAAGGAATGGAGCTTGATTTAAAGCTAATTCGCGTATTGAGAAATATGGTAAAAGAGTTGTATGCGAGCTTGGAGCAGGATATTGAAAGTTACGGGCTTAGTACTGAGAACTTTCGCATTTTGGAGTTTCTCTATAATAGAGGTCCTCATCCGATCCAGAAGATCAGCGATACCTTTGCTATTCCAAGCGGGAGTATCACCTATGTGGTGGACAAGCTTGAAAAAAAGGGATTGGTGGAACGGATTCCTATTCCGGGAGACCGTAGAAAAACGAATGTCTCCTTAACAACCGCTGGACGAAGCAGCTTTGACGGCATTTTTCCAAAGCACGCTCAATTTATTTCCGAACAATTGTCTTACGCAACGGACGAGGAGAAGCTCGTGTTAATCGATGTAATGAAGAAGATCGGTTACGGTATCAAAAATCATGACAACAAAGATAATCAGAAGCAGGAGGATTAAACATGGAAATTGGGATAGACACATTTGTCGAGACAACACCAGATGTAGTAACAGGCGAAACGATCAGTCATGCGGAGCGTCTGCGTCAAGTAGTGGAGGAAATCGTTCTAGCTGACAAGGTAGGACTGGATGTATTTGGGGTTGGCGAGCATCATCGCAAGGAATTTGGGGATTCTGCAACCGCCGTTATTCTGGCGGCTGCAGCGCCAATGACTAAGAATATTCGCTTAACGAGCTCGGTTACCGTACTTTCGGCGGCGGATCCGGTCCGTTTATTCCAGCAATTTGCAACGCTTGACGGCATCTCGAATGGGAGAGCCGAAATCATTGCAGGCCGTGGTTCTATGGTTGATGCTTTCCCTTTGTTTGGCTACAACTTAAATGATTACGACGCGTTATTCGAGGAAAAGTTAGAGCTTTTGTTGAAATTGAGGGAGTCGGAAAAGGTAACTTGGAACGGCGGATTCCGACCGGCTTTTAAGGATCTGGGTATTTACCCGCGGCCTGTTCAGAATAAGCTGCCTGTATGGCTGGGCAGTGGCGGTAATGCCGGATCGGTAATAAGAGCTGGACAGCTTGGGCTGCCGTTAGTATTGGCCATTATCGGCGGGAGTCCTTTAAACTTTGCTCCGCTTGTGCCGCTTTACAAGAAAGCAGCGGAACGAGCCGGACACGATGTGTCGAAGCTGCAGATAGCCGTGCATTCGCTCGGTTACGTTGCAGAGAGCAACTCGCTTGCGGTTGATCAATATTTTCCGCCTACTCAAGCTTCATTTAATTATTTCGCCAAAGAGCGCGGTTGGGCGCCATATACGCGTGCACAATTCGATGCTTCCCGCACTTTAGAAGGGGCACTATATCTTGGCGATCCGGAAACAGTGGCTAACAAAATCCTATTTATGCGCAAGCATCTAGGCTTTAGCCGGTTCTTCATGCATTTACCGGTTGGAACCATGCCGCATGAGGAAGTTATGAAGGCAATCGAGTTATTGGGAACAGAAGTGGCTCCTCGCGTTCGGGAAGAGGTTGCTAAATTGGAGAATGAAGGTTCAGAAAGAAGAGCGTAAATCGTTCTAATTACTTTGATAAAGATAGAGATAAGGGAGAGAAAGGCAATGCATATCTTATCTGTTGTATTACAGATTATTTTGGGATTAGGATTTTTAATGTTTGGTTTTATGAAATTTGGTTCTAAACAAATGGTTGAGGGATTTAACCATTACGGTTATTCGAATTGGTTCAGAGTGTTTACCGGTATCGTAGAAGTGGTATCGGCCATTCTGGTGATTGCGGGCATCTGGAATGAGGCATTGGCTGCTTGGGGAAGCGTAATCATTCTTATTACGATGATTGGAGCAATAATGACTCATATTAAAATCAATGACAATGTCAAACAGATGGGTATGCCGATTATGTTGTTTATTTTAGGATTGGTCGTTTTTCTAATCAATTATGACGCACTGATATGAAATCTCATATTGACCAATATCGATGTTCAAGAATGAATAAAATGCATGAATTTAATTGATATTATACTTGATTATTTGGTTGAGGAGGAATTATTCATGGGTATTCTAGATAAGAAGATCGTATTGATTACAGGTACAGGCGGAGGTATGGGGCGGGTCGCCGCTCTTACCTTCGCAAGAGAAGGCGCGAAAGTAATCGGCTGCGACATCAATCCTGAAGCCAATAACGAAACGGTTGAACTCGTAAAGAGAGCCGGCGGAGAGATGACCGGTATTGCACCAAGCAATCTTACCGACCCGGAACAAGCTAAGCAAGTAGTGGAAGAGGCCGTAAAAGCTTATGGCGGACTTGATGTTCTGTACAATAATGCGGCTATGCAGAGGTTTGGTCCGATGCCGGACTTCTCTATTGAGGACTGGCGGACAACCATCTCCGGCGAGCTTGATATTCCATTCTTTATGTCAAAATACGCATGGCCTCACCTGGTTAACCGCGGGGGCGGCGTTATCATCAACATCGCTTCGGTAGCCGGCATGATCGCAGGTGAAACCCCTCCAATGGTCGCACATTGCGCTGCTAAAGCAGGCGTCATCGGTATGACTCGTCAGCTTGCGCTGGAAGGTGCGCGTCATGGAATCCGTGCGGTCGCAATCAGCTCCGGTCCAGTTCTCACGCCTGCCAGTGATCGTGATCTGGGTGATAATCAGGCGGCCCGCGATGCAATTACAAGCAAGACGCTGCTCAAGCGTTTTGGTAAACCTGAAGAAATCGTAGAGCTCGCGGCATTTCTGTCTTCTGACCGAGCAGCCTATATCACTGGCGTTAACTACGCGGTTGACGGCGGAGCATCGGCTTGGTGATATTCCAACCCAAGTGTATTCATAAGTTATTAATGGAGAAAGACCAACCTGGATTTGGATTACCAGGTTGGTCTTTGATTATTTAAAATGGTAAAAATTATAATATAGATTGCTTGGAACACTTAATTAAAACGTGACGATTTGTAACATGAAGAGTAACGCATGAACTCGAAAATTGAAAAACCTAAAAAACTAAAAACTAATAAATCTAAAAACTAAAAAATCAAAAACCTAAAACTAAAGATTTAAAAACTAAAGATCTAAAAACTAAAAAATCAAAAACCTAAAACTAAAGATTTAAAAACTAAAGATTTAAAAACTAAAAATCAAAGATCTAAAAACTAAAGATCTGAAAAAAACTAAAGATCTGAAAAAAACTAATTCGAGAATTATGACTAAATTTAAAGAATGTTTTAATAATTCAAGAAATCAAATACTCAAGATAAGATCCAAAATCCAAGAGATCAAAATCCAAATCCAGATCCAAGATCCAAGATCCAAGAACTCAGAACTTCAGTATAACTTTTTCACAAAACCCGTATTTTATACATATGTCAATGAATCGAGTTGTGTGAGCAATGTCCATCCCCCTGACATTTGTCGGATGACAAGAACTTCTATACAAAAAAGCCGCTCGTCTACTCTACCCAAAAGATGATTGCCTTTTCAAGCGTTCAGTTAAAAGCATAATAGTTTACCTAACATCTAGGAGGGATAGCATCGAATTGGTCCCCAAATCGAATCAGCCTATGCAAAGCATCAATCAAGTAAGTGATGCAATTGCACAACGGCTGTGAAGCAGTTTTAGTAACTCACGTCAAACAAAAAAAGAATTCTGTTGATTTTGAGTGGCTACCCATTCTAATGATCTTTTCTCCCCATATTCTCACTACTCATACCCAGTCGGAACAAGTTAGCCTCTGCCGTTACTTCAAATTTTATTTTAGGGAAAATTTCATTCCAATCTTTTCGATATTTTGTAGTCCATATTTTTGGATAAGTTCGATACGCTTGCAATCCAAATCCCATGGCATCACTATTATTTTGTTGCATCGTATTTATAGTAAGATTAATATTATCGACAACATGCTGTGCGATGCTCTGCTCAATTCGACTTCGTTGCCCTGAATAATCATAATTTCTTTCCTGATTCTGATCTTCACTAATACTCACCTTAACCTGGGAGTGAATACGATAAGACAACTCATCATTCTTAAGAATCGGCTTAATGCTTATTTTCGCATGATTAATCGTAACTGTTAAATAACTCCCATTAGAATGGATTGTCTCATCATAATCTCGAATGGACTGGTTCAGAAGCCTGAAACCTAAAGCTGAGTTTCCTTCTAATTTCCCAGTCATTTTGCCATTATGAAAAAGGACAAAACCATCAGACCGAATTTCTTCAGACTCCTGGCCTTCTATGTTTGTCTTTACTTTCTGCACATACGGGAGAAAAGCATCCTGGCCAACATTGATTAATTGATAGATAGCTTCCTTTAGATTGATACGAGAACTTGTTTCTGATTGTAATTGCTCCCTTATCGTTTCTGCGGAGAATCGTTCAATACGTGTATCCGCGTTAAGGAGATCAAGAGCCCTACCTTCAGAAACTGCAATAAATGTGGTTAATCTCTTTTCTGGTGTACGGGTAACAGCATCAATAACGGCTTCAATTCCCTCCGTTCTTGCCAGTTCCTCTCCAATGATTATTACACGCCGATGGCCAAAGAACAGATGCCGTGGGAGGCGATGTTGAAGTTTCGAAACAGCATCGCTAACTGTTTTCCCTGACTCTGTCTTAATTGTGTAGGGTTTCTGTCCACCTGATCCTCCCCCGCCACCCGTGGTTCCCATATTACCAGTAAGCGGAATAAGCACACTGATACGAATGCTTTCTCCTTCTTTATCAGCCCCGCCTGCTAATACGAACGCAACATCATTGACCTCCCGACGATCCCAGCAACTTGTCAAAACGAGGAGCATCACCACACATACACAGACGAACCCTACACGCAACATAATGTTATCTCTCATGGCAGTATCGAGTCCCCTTTCTACAGAATTGCTAAAACATTTGCATAGACATAAACCAAGTATTTTAAAGAAATTCCTTCTTGGTCTAAGCCCCTTCCTGATCAGGTCTAGGTTTCTGAGAGCCACCTAATCTAATCTCATTGCTGCTATCTGCAATGATAACCGGTCGTTTACGCATCGCCCACCAAGGTACACGAAGCAGGACATCCTTCAAATTTGAAACAACAAGCGGTGATACAGGCATCATATACGGCTTGCCAAATGAACGTAAACCACATAAATGAGCCATCAAAATCATAAGTCCTGACATTACACCAAACAAGCCAAATGTGCCTGCCAAGATCATTAAAACGAAGCGTATAAGACGGGCAGCAACCCCCATATTGACTGCGGGGATAACAAAACTCGCGATCGCCGTAAAGGAAACGACAATCACCATAGCAGCTGAAATAATCCCCGCTTGCACCGCTGCCTGACCAAGAACGAGTGCACCAACAATCGAAATTGCTGGTCCGATAATGCGTGGCATTCGAACACCCGCTTCCCGCAGGATCTCGAAGGTGACCTCCATTAGGAAAGCTTCAAGCAGTGCCGGAAACGGAGTTCCCTCCCGCTGAGCGGCCAAGCTGATAAGCAACGGTGTCGGAAGCATTTCCTGATGAAAGGTCGTAATAGCAATGTACAGCGATGGTAGCAGCATCGTTATAAAGAAGGAAACCATCCGGATAATTCGCAGGAAGGTCGCTATATGAGAGCGCTGGTAATAATCGTCGCTGGATTGAAAGAACTTGAAGAAGGTTACAGGTGCCAAGAGAGAAAAGACAGAACTTCCTTCCAACATGGCATAGCCGGCTTGCTCGATCGTATTGACCTCAAAAAGTTTGCCGAAGACTATAGACTGCTGGGTCAAATGGTGGTAAAGGCTATTGGATTTCCCGCTATCAGAACCAGTCTTGTAATGGGTATCCTCAAGCAGGCCAAGTAGTATTGTACTAATGGCACTACTATCCGTTATACCGTCAATATAAAGAAGCGCATAACGCGTATTTCCATAAAATCGGTGTTGAAGAGTACGGCATACAATATCCTCGCCTCTGCCTAGGAATCGATGCAGTCGTTCAATATTGATATCAAAATCTGGAAGAAGCACTTGCTCAGCTTGTCCTACCCGCCCAGACAAAGACCCAGGCTTCTTTCTGGGCTTTTCTGAACTCTTATCAATTGGCATGGTTTCTGTCCTCACTAATTGACTGGTTTATATGATTGCTATAGAAAACTACACCGACTAAAGCAGAAGTACGAGGCTGAATACTTAATAAATTGAAAAGTTTGGATTTCTTATCTTGCGTAATTTTTTGGTAATTCATTCAAGGAGAACAAATTAAAAAAAGCCATCTAACATTCAGACAGCTCAACAAACACTTAAGTATGTTTTTGACATCATTAATATTAACTCCGTTTATTCGGCTTCTTCCAGTATCTTTTTCAGTTTCAAACGTAGCTGCTTCTCTCGATGGACTCTGCTTCTATCATCTTCTCGCAACGCCATTTGAAGGGAAATACACATTCCCACCAGAATGACCGCAAAAGGCAGCGCTGCTGCAATAGATGCAGTCTGCAGGCCATTTAACCCCCCACTAACGAGCAAGACGCAAGCAATAGACGATTGTAGAATCCCCCAAGTGATTTTAACCTTATTCGATGGATTAAGGCTTCCGTCAGAGGAAAGCATGCCCAGTACGAAAGTTGCTGAATCTGCCGAAGTGACAAAAAACGTAATGATGAGCAGCGTAGCGATAACCGCAATCACATTCCCTAAGGGTAACTGCTCCAGCGTCAAGAAAAGCGCAGAGGTCACATCCTCCTTTACCGCTTTGGCTAACTCTATATGATCAAACATTTCCAGATGCAGCCCGGTCCCTCCGAATACGGAAAACCATAAGAAGCCGAAAGCGCTCGGAACCAGCAGCACGCCAAGAACGAACTCCTTAATGGTTCTTCCACGTGATACGCGTGCAATGAAGGTCCCTACAAAAGGTGCCCATGCGATCCACCATGCCCAATAGAACAACGTCCAAGTACCAATCCAAGTACCTTGCGTAAAAGGCGTTAGCCTTAGACTCATTGCAATCAAATTCTGCAAGTAACCGCCCAGAGACAACGTAAACGTATCGAAAATGAAGGAGGTTGGACCCATAAGCAACACGAAGAGAAGTAGAACTATCGCGATCAGCAAGTTCAAGTTGCTAAGCAGCTTGATCCCTTTATCCAAACCGGTCGTAGCCGACAGCAAAAATAGAACGGTTACAATCACAATAATACCGATCTGTGAAGCTATGGAGCTCGGCAGACCAAATAAATGATTTAGTCCTCCGTTAATCTGCAATGTCCCTAGTCCAAGCGAAGTAGCTACGCCGAATGCTGTTGCGATAATGGCCAAAATGTCTATTAATTTGCCTAACCAGCCCGTGACAAGCTTCTCCCCAATTAAAGGGATGAACGCTGAGCTAATGAGCCCTTTGTACCCTTTACGGAATTGAAAGTACGCCAATGACAAAGAGATAACCGTATAAACACCCCATGGATGTAGTCCCCAATGGAAAAAGACATAACGCATGGCTAGTCTTGCCGCATCGGCTGTTCCGCTCTCCGCCCCTTCCGGCGGTGTCATATAATGCGACAAGGGCTCTGCTACTCCCCAGAACACAAGCCCGATACCCATGCCCGCGCTGAACAGCATGGCAAACCACGAAATCGTAGAATATTCTGGCTCATCATCATCGCTGCCAAGCCGAATCGAACCGAACCGGCTAAAGGCCAGATAGAGCGCATATACGAGAAAACCCAAAGTAGCCATCAAATAAAACCAGCCAAAGTTCACAATGGAGAAAGCAAATGTTCGATCGGCAGCCTCAGCTAGCTGTCCGGGAGCAAATGCTCCCCAAAGTACAAACAGTAAGATAACAACCAACGCGATAATAAATATCATCATTCAGACCTCATTTCTTTGTTGCAGGGGTCACCCCTTTTAATTAAGATTTCCAGCTTCTTCATCGCTATGCAAAAAAAGCGTAAGCCTGTTAAGCTTACGCCTTGAAATGTCATAAACGAGCTATGTTTTACCCAATCATCAGCTTTTCCTCTGGATACCGATAATACTGTTTATTCGACGATCGTGTCATGGCATACGCCATTGTAAGCGGACCAAGCCGACCTATAAACATGGTCGCGATAATGACCAGCTTACCGGCAAAGGTAAGCTTGCTTGTTAAACCAAGCGTCATGCCTACCGTACCAAATGCAGACGTGGCCTCAAACAAAATATCCATAAAATTGTGATCGGTATGCCGCTCAGTAATTGTAAGCAGGATTGCGCAAACAAGTACAACGCCAAGTGAAATGATAATTACCGCCAATGCTCGTAAAATAAAATCGGTCGCCAATCGTCTCTTATAAATGACAACATCCTCTCTGCCCCTGACAATAGCAAGGACGCTCATAATGAGAACGGCAAACGTATTGGTCTTTATCCCCCCTGCTGTGGACCCCGAAGAACCACCAATAAACATTAGAACAATCATAAATAACTGTGAAGCGGGAAGCATGGCAGCCAGATCGATCGAATTAAATCCGGCGGTTCTCGTAACAACGCCTTGAAAGTAGCTGGCCCATAAACGCTCCGGCCAGGATAATAGACCAAAGGTTTCCGGATTGAGCAACTCCATGCATAAAATCCATACCGTTCCGCTTACGATAAGGATCGCATTAGTAGTAAGTACGATTTTGCTATGCAAGGACAAGTCCTTCCAGTTTCGTTTTTTCAGCAGATCAAGAATAACGGTAAAGCCTAGACCCCCGAAAATAAACAAGAGTGTGATAACGATATTTACCGTCGGATCGCCTACGTACCGCATCAGGCTGTCCGACCATAAAGCGAAACCTGCATTATTAAAAGCAGATACGGCATGAAAAATTCCATAATAGATGGCTCTAGCTGTTCCATACTCTCCCGACCATCGTATAGCTAATACAAGCGCAGCCAAGGACTCGATAACGAGCGCAATCAGAAATATGTTAAGCGCCAGCCTAACCACACCTTGCGGAGAATAGGAGTTGATGGACTGTTGGATGAGCAATCGCTCTCTTAACCCGATTTTCTTACCGATCAGGATCGCAAACAAAACCCCAAAGACCATGAAACCCAGGCCGCCAATTTGAATTAGCACCAGAATGACCAACTCTCCAAAGGTTGTAAAAGTTGACGGAACATCCACGACGGATAACCCCGTTACGCACACGGCCGAGGTAGCCACAAATAAGGCGTCAATCCATCCAATACTGTTACCCGAAGCCGACGAGACCGGTAGAGCAAGGAGAATCGCACCAACGACAATCAATAAGGCAAAACCAAAAATAATAATTCTTGGCGCTGATATTCTTTTTAGATTAATAAAATCTTTCGCAAAAGGAAAACTTGCTTCTTTTCCGGACATAGTACACTCCTTACATTCGTTAGCCTACCCATTCAACTTGCATCAACAACTTATGCTTCATTAGCTGCAGGACAAAATCGGCATAAAATTCCGGACGCACGATTGCGCTGTACCGATGATTCGGGTACGTATAGAACAAGACATCCGTATACACGTCATCGCTTTCAAAAAAAGCTCGCACTGCTTTTAGTTTCGGCAAGATATCCTCTACATGATCAAGCACTTGCAGATGGAACTCAATATCTTCACCGTTCTTGGACTCCACGATCTCAATATCCTTGTTGTTGTATTGATAAGCTAGTATAGCAATCGCCCCCCGTTAATTAAGATATCTTAAATAGACATATACGCTGGATAATACGATAGATAAAAGCATTAAAGGAAAAGCTATCTTCATGTAAGCCAAAAACTTTATGGGATAGCCTTCTTTGCCGGACATCCCTGCAGCAATCAGATTTGCGCTTGCACCGATTAGAGTACCATTCCCGCCAAGACAAGCCCCGAGGGCAAGACTCCACCACAATGGCTCCAAATTCTGCACGCCCATGCTTCCCATTTCCTGAATCATGGGGATCATAGTCGCGACAAACGGGATATTATCCAGAAAGGCCGATGCAATTGCACTGAGCCAAAGAATCAACATGGAGGTTGCTACGGGATCGCCATGTGTCAAATTAATCGCCCTGGCCGCCAAATTCGCAATAACTCCGGTCTCCACAAGCCCTGAAACAAGAGCAAACAGGCCAATAAAGAAAAAGATAGTTGTCCATTCTACCTTGCTGAAGGCATCCTCCATCCGATGTTCGCCGGTTAACAGAAGCAGAAGAAAAGCTCCGGATAAGGCAACGGCTGCGGATTCCAGATGAAGCATTTGATGAAGGAAAAAGGCCAAAATCGTCAGTCCCAAGATAATTAAGCTTTTTATCAAAAGTTTTTTATCCGTTATGATACCGGAGAGCTCCAGGTCCATAATATTTTGCGTCCGTTCCGGCGTCGTTTGAATCTGCTTTCGGAACAGCAAGACAAATAACAGCACATATACCACCATAATGACAATAATGATAGGTGTTAAATTTAAGATGAAGGCACTAAAGGTAAGCTCTTTGACCGCGCTTCCGATCATGATGTTCGGAGGATCGCCAATCAAAGTGGCTGTTCCGCCTACATTGGAAGCAATGATTTGAGTCATGAGAAATGGAATCGGAGTTACTCTCAACTGTCTTGTTATACTGAAGGTTACCGGAACCATCAAAAGAATGGTCGTAACATTATCCAGGAATGCAGAGCCCACGGCTGTGATGAGCGACAATACGATCATGATCCGAACGGGCTTACCTTTCGCCATTTTTGAAGCCCAGATGGCAATGTACTTAAATAGCCCCGTATCTGCCGTAATCGATACGATAATCATCATACCGATAAGCAGGCCCAGCGTATTGAAATCGATATGATGCAGCACTGTTTCTTGATTGACAATACCTGCCGCCACGATCACTAGTCCCCCTAGCATGGCGATGATCGTCCGATGGATTTTCTCCGTAATAATGAGTGCGTATGCCACCGAAAAAATGACAATAGCCCAAATAGCTTGTTGTTCCATGTTGCCCTCCCGTATGTGCTATTAAATAAGTATCTCCAAAAAAAGACAAAAGGAGCCCACAATTGACAGGCTCCACCGGGAATTACTTATTAAATTCATTATTAATCAAGTTTACCTAATGAATGTTATACTTGTAAAGCATTTTTCACCAAGTTAATTTCCTGCCGTTGGCTTTTTTGTTTCTCCAATTCCCAGCTTTAATACAAGCGGTTTAATGGTCAAGCCTTGAACAAGCAACGAGAACAGTACCACACTGAATGCTAGCACAAGCACATCATCCTTCCCTGAGAAGGAGTCAGGTAAGCTTAACGCCAACGCAATCGACAAGCTCCCTTTCAACCCACCCCAATTCAGAATGGACTTCCAAGCTCTTGGAAACTCCCGAAGCATCGCAACACTCGCATAAAGAGCAATGGTTCTTCCGGCCAGCACAATCAAGATGGCTCCTGCAATGATTAACCATTTATCCGAGAAGTCGACGTTCTTGATCTCAAGACCGATCATAAGGAAAATCAGCGAGTTCGCTACCAGCGTAATCACGTCCCAGAACGAATCGATATTCATTCTGGTTGTTGCGGACATCCCAATCCGTGCTCCGTAGCTGCCAAAGATCAGTCCGCTTACGACAACTGCGATAACGCCGGAAACATGGAAATGCTCCGCGATAAAGAAGCTGCCAAAAAATAAGAGCATGGAAAAGCCGATTTCGAGCGGATAATCATCGTAAAAGCGAATCAACTGCGAAAAGATCCAGCCCATTACCGCTCCTATTGCAATTCCGCCAAGCGCAAATTTCAGAAACAGCCATACTCCGCTTCCAACCCCGGCAAAGCCCATATCGATGTAAGAGAGAAGATAAATGGATGAAATCTGAAATAGAACCACTGCAATACCGTCATTAAATAATGACTCGCCTTCGATAATCGTAACGAGCGACTTCGGCACGCCTAGCGATTTAAATATGGAAATCACGCTGATCGGATCGGTTGCGCTCATCAAAGAGGCGAAAGTAAATGCCACGACAACCGGCAGCCCAAGCCAAAAATAAGATCCGGCCGCAATGAGTAGGAATGAAAGTAAAGTTCCTCCGAAAGCTAATGCCAGCACTGGCTTACTATGCTTCTTGAGCTGGTCAACCGGTAGTTTAAGCGTTGCGTCACCAAGAAGAATGGGTAAAAAGAGCGAAATAATAACCGATTGAAACACATGCGACTGCGTAATAAAGGACTCCGCTTCCTCCAATACCGGAATATGAGTTACGCCAAGAATGAGCCCTACGATAACAAGCGCGATGGAATACGGCTGGTTTATTTTCTTCGCAATGGCTATAACAAACATGGATACGGCAAGCAGAATGAGCAGCTGAATAAGGGTTTCATTAAATAATTCCATTGGGATATCCTCCGTTTCTAACAACAACATCCATTTCAGTGTTCCTAAAGCACTCTTTCGTCATTCACCTCTTTATGCAGGATAAATAGACAAAAGGAGCCCGCTGTTGGCAGGCTCCTCCGGACGTTCCTTTATTTATCCATAATCTAACATGAACAACTGTCGCTTGTAAAGAGCTGCTACAACTCATTGGTGGAAATAATGGCTTCATTTTTCTTGACCGGTTTATTCCAATACAGCTCGCTTCCTGGCAAATCATCAAACCAGGTAGCATCTTCCGGACAATCCAGCATCATAAATTTACCGTATTCGTTATCACGAGACTGATGGTATTTCAAATAGGCTTTGCCATTATCGATTGCCAGTATCTCGATTTTGCCCGAAGTATGACTCATCGATAAACGTACACGTTTTCCTAACCCGGAAGTAAGAGCCTTTGCTTCCTCCACCATTTGATATACCTTTGCTAGCGGAAGCACAAACTCACGATTGCCAGCAACCGGCCGATTAACAAAGAAATAATAAGGCGTTACACCAGCCCATGACAGACGGTCAAGGAGTTCAGACAGTACAGCCGGCTGATCATTAATTCCTTTTAACACAGGTGTCTGGTTCACTACAATTGCTCCAGCTTCATGGAGCGCCTTGAAGCCTCGCTTAGCCTCCGCGGTAATTTCCCTGGGATGATTAATATGTGCCATCACATAAATCCGTTTCTCTTCCGTGGAAAATTCGCGAATTAGAGCGAGCAGCTCTTCATCTTCATAGATTCTCATCGGATTAAATACTGGCATTTTAGAACCAAGCCTGATAATTTTGACGTGATCGATTTGACGCAGCTGCTCGATAATGAAGCGGAGCTTGGAAGTAGCCAGAATTAGACTGTCTCCCCCGGTAAGAAGAACATTGTTTATCTCCGGATGCGAGGCTATATAGGCAATACCAGGCGATACGTCTGCCATCGCTTCTTTCACATCATTTCGAAACAAACGTTTGCGAAAACAATACCTGCAATAGGAACCGCACACTTCCGATACGATAAGCAGCGCTGTCGTCGCATACTTGTGCTGACATCCGGGAACGACATAATTCGTATCCTCGTCTGATGCATCCCACCGGCCATATTCCAGCAGTTCGCCTTCATTTGGAATAACAAGTTTGCGAATCGGATCGTCAGGATCTTCCCAATCAATAAGGCTTAAATAATAATCATTCACACGAAATACAAACTTATCCGTAATGGGCTTTAACACTTGTCTTTCCTGCTCCGGCAACGCACTTACTTTGGCAATATCCGTAATGTACTTCACTTTTTGCATTAGACCTTGCTCCTTTGATGCCCTGCTACAGGGAGATTAAAGGGAGCCAAATTGTCAAAATGCCAAGAGAACTTCATCAGCTGGGTCATAAAATAAAAAGAGACCCTTAAATGAAATAAAGGGTCTCGGACAATCTCAAGTTGATTTCATGCGTCGGAATTGACCCATCCACTGCTGACGAGGTTAGCTGACGGACTCGGGTAAGATGGTACCCTACATTTCTGATTTATCGAAATGATTCGCCCCAATTGACTGGTTCCCCCGCTTTTCAGCCAAGGCTGAAAACTAAGCGTAGACTTATTGTATCATTAATGTTTGATTAGTCAAACATTTCCTGCAATAGATAAAGGACTTTATTCCTAGCCTGGTTATTTTAATGAAGTATACTTCTCCAATGAAATTTTTCTCTGTTTCCAAATTCGTTTGTTTACAATCGTCCATAACCCTAATAGGGATAAGATTACAAGTGCCCACATAAAAATCATCTTTGGCAGTGTTACGATCTTACTATACCTTGTGATAACACTAATGACCATCATTGCAAGAAAAGCAAATGAAAAATGTTCTTCGGCTTTTTTATAAAATTCATATTTTCTGGTCACGACTTTAAGGATCCGAAAATGGTCTTCCTTGGTTCCGAAATACGGAGGATTTTCTGAATCAGAATCCTGCGTTTCGGAACGATAATCTGCATGTTTCATTTTCATCTCCCCTTTGTTAGATTTGCTGGGCACAAAAAAAGAGCCCCACAAATGAAGGGTCTCTTATCAAATTAAGCATAAGGTAATGGACCCATCTACTGCTGACGAGGTTAGCTGGCGGGCTCGGATAAGATGGTATCCTACATTTCTGATTGTGAAATGATTCGCCCCAATGGATTGGTTCCCCCGCTTTTCAGCCAAGCAAGCTGAAAACTAAGCGTAAACTTATTGTAAGCGTTTAGATATTTAAAGTCAAAATGATCGAATCAGGCACGACAGTTTTCAGAGTGTCGGTTTAACAAGCTGAAAATACGAATCCATAAAGGATTGAGGGTTTACAGAAATCATAAAAGGAAAAACTCCTTGATTCGTATGCAAATAAAGAAACCCCTCCTCTTCCCCCAGTTCTTTATAAGACATATCCGAAACATCCTCCAAGCGGAATTCCCTGTACTTTGTCATAATCTTTTCTTTATAAAGGTACAGCTTCCTAGCTTCTTTAACGGTTATCTGCGTGCCATTCGAAACTTCTCTGTTTATTTTATAATAATCGAGCACCGCTATCGAATCGATGACAATTCCCTCCCATCAAATGCATTGTTTAAACCATACTTTACCCCCAGTTGTAAAGCAAATCCCGTGTCGTACTTTCCTAATTAAAAAACAAAAAAGCCGCATCATTATGCGACTCCATTGTTTTAGAAATATCCGCTCTGCATGTTCCGGATCATTATTTCTCTAGCAACTTCGCCCAGAAGCCTCCGCGGAAATGACGGGGCTCATGCGAGATGACGAATGCCTTTGGAGCATCCGCTTCGATTCGTTCAAGCAGCCGCTTCTCGTTGCTGCGCTTCACCAGCACCTGCATGACAAGCCGCTGACCATCCCGCCCTTCCCCGGTCCATGACGTGACGCCGTATCCGTATTGACGAAGCTTGTCCGGCAGGCTTGTGTTCACCGAATTCGAAATCACCTGAACGACCGAATAGCCAAGAGCGAGCTGTTCTTCGATTCGGCTACCCAGATAGACGCCAATGCCAAAGCCCATGCAATAGGCCGCCATATGAATCGGACTCGATAGATTGTTTAGGACAAGGTTTAATCCCGCCAGATAAATGAACACCTCTACCATCGCGAATAGAGAGGCTGCGCCTCTCTTGCCTTTCAGCACAAGAATAAGGCGCAGCGTAAAGATAGATACATAGGCAATATTAATGCCCAAAATCGAAAGAGTGATTAGAACAAGACTCATTGCTCTGAACGGGAAGCGATGTAGGCAGGACGGGGCTTCTGCCCCGAATAGGGCTGGACAAGCCGGTTATCTACGCTGTTGTAAACCATAAAGACATTGCTTCTTGGATACGGCGAAATATTACTCGACGAGCCGTGCATTACATTACAGTCGAATAAGAGAACCGAGCCTGCCTTGCCAACCGGCATTACGATTCCTCCTTCTTGCGCTAGGAAGGTCAAGCTGTCTTGATCGGGAACGCCGTATTCCTGCTTCCGAAGCGAATCCTTGAAATGATTCTCCGGCGTTTGGCCAACGCAGGATACGAATTTCCGATGAGAACCCGGCATAACCATAAGCGGCCCGTTATGAGGCGTATTATCCTCCAGCGCGATGGAGCAACTAAGCGCGCGCATGGACGGCATGCCGTCTTCCACGTGCCAGGTTTCAAAATCCGAATGCCAGTAAAATTCCTTGCCGGTAAAGCCCGGCTTGAAATTAATCCGGGATTGGTGAATGTAAGTTTTTGAGCCTAGCAAATATTCCATAATAGCTGTCAGACGGGGATGTAGAGACAACTCCCGAAACACTGGATTGTTGTCGTGCACGGCGAAGATCGAACGAACCTCCTTGCCTCCCGGCTCACGAATGACATGCTCGGCCTCTTGCTCGCTGTAACGCTGCTGCAGCCTCTTCAGTTCAGCCTTCCAATCCCTTACTTCATCCGGAGAGAAGAAGTTTTCCAGAAACAAATAGCCATCCCGTTCATAAGAATCTGATTGCTCCTTGGTGAGCGGGCTGCCGGCGGCCCAAGCACTGTACACGACAGGATCAAGACGTTTTAACAAGGCTGCCTCCTGTTTCACCCTGGATGGATAACGATCAGCCGTTTTACTCGTCATTACTGGTTTTGTTTGCATGGATAAATCCTCTCCTTTTCGGTTTAATTATGGCTGTACAAGCGGATATACGCCTTCCTCGTCATGAACTTCGCTCCCGGTAAGAGGCGGGTTGAATACGCACACCATGCGCAGCTGGCTGTCAGCTCGCAGCAAATGCTTCTCATGTCCGTCCAGCGCATAGAGCGTTCCCGGCTGGATGGAATAGGTCCGGCCTCCGATGACTTCGATTTCACCTTCTCCTTCAATGCAGTAGACCGCTTCCACATGATGCCGGTACCAAATCAAGGTTTCCGTTCCTGCTTTAATGATGGTGTCGTGCAGCGAAAAACCCATACCGTCGCGTTCCAGCAGCAGCCTGCGCGCGTTCCAAGTTTTTGTATCGATATCGTCCTTGCTGTCGATGACATCATTCAAATGCTTAACGATCACAATAGCCCACCTCTTCGTTTTAGATTTTAAGTTATACGCTTGCTTTCATACGAACCGTCTTGTCTTCAGCCCCAAGCAGACTCTTTATTGCTGCTTCGATTTGATCCAGTCCTTTCGCCAGCACATCGGCCTCTATGGTAAGCGGCGGCATCAGCTTTGCTACCTCGTCTTTTGGGCCTGACGTTTCCAGAATAACTCCTCGTTCAAAGGCTGCAGCGCTAAGCGCGGAGGCTTTCGATGGCTCGGCGAAGACAAGCCCCTGAATCATGCCTTTTCCGCGAACTTCGGCAATAGCTTTTGGATAAGCCGCTGCCATTCGGTGCAGAAACTTGGCTATGGCTTCGGATTTGGAGGAAATGTCCCGTGCGAACTCGGTGGTCCTCCAATATTCCAGTGCTTCGGTTGCCGCGACAAAGCCGAGATTGTTGCCGCGGAAAGTACCGTTATGCTCCCCAGGATTCCATACATCGTACTCAGGCTTAATAAGAGTCAAGGCCATTGGCAGCCCATACCCTCCGATCGACTTGGAGAGACATACGATGTCCGGCTTAATGCCGGCCTCCTCGAAACTGAAAAACGATCCCGTTCGGCCGCAGCCCATTTGCACGTCGTCCACAATAAGCAGAATGCCATGCTCGCGGCATATTGTTTCCACCTGGCGAAGCCATTTCGAGCTGGCCTCATTCAAACCGCCCTCTCCCTGTAACGTCTCTAGGATGATTGCCGCGGGCAGGTCGATGCCGCTGCCCGGGTCCTGCAGCATTTTGCGAAGCATGATTGTCGTATCAATAAGACTGCCGAAGTAGTTGTCGTACGGCAGGAATGTAGTACCGTTCAGCGGTACGCCCGCTCCCTTGCGCTTGAACGAGTTGCCCGTCGCCGCAAGCGAACCAAGCGACATGCCGTGGAAGGCATTTGTGAAGCAGATCACGTTCGTGCGACCAGTCACTTTACGGGCTATTTTCAGGGCGCTTTCCACGGCATTTGTCCCTGTTGGACCCGGAAACATCACTTTATAGTCCAGACCTCGCGGTTCCAGAATAAGGCTGCGGAATCGGGTCAGGAACGTCTCTTTCGCTTCCGTTGCCATGTCCAGGCTGTGCGTAACTCCGTCCTTCATTAGGTACTCGACGAGCTTCGCCCGAAGCCTTGGGTTGTTATGTCCATAGTTAAGCGCGCCGGCACCTGCGAAGAAATCAATGTATTCCTTCCCTTCCTTATCCCACAGCGTTGCGTTATTAGCCTTGGCGAAGACCGCTTCGAAGCTGCGGCAATAGCTCCGCACCTCTGATTCCAACTGATTGAAAACATGAAGAACCGGTACTTGCTTTTCCGTTTGTTTCATCTGAACCCCTCCTTTTAGATCTTGTTTCAAGCTTATTTAAGGTCAATCCGGAACAATAATTCTGCGTCATGCTGCTCTCCTGTAGGAAAGACGCTTTTCGGGTAATACTCGTCTATCGTGCATCCCGCCTGGCGGCGTGCCGCAAGACCGAGAAATAGTGCTTTGGAAGCGATATTGTTTGGTCCTACCGTTGCTTCGACGAAACGTACGGATGCGTTCTCCTCCCGTGCGAGCAGCTCGTCGAGCAGTTTTCTTCCAACGCCCTCGCCTCGGCACGATAAGTCTACGCCAATCTGCCAGACGAACAGCGTATCTTGCTCGGATGGCTTGCGGTAACCCATAATGAATCCCGCCAGCTTTTCTCCCGCATAAGCAACAGCACACGTATCCGGGAACAGATCCGCCATCATTACGTAGGCATAGGCCGAATTCAGGTCCAATCCGCCCGAATCCCGGACCAGGCGCCACATCGCGGCCCCATCCTGCTTCGATGGCTTGCGGTAAATCAAGGACATCTCCGTTGATGCGTTCATAGTACCCTCCTTTCTAATAACTTTTTATAATCAAACGCTTTATTCCAATCGTTTCAGAAACGATTTTAACCTTTCGCTTCGAGGCTGACCGAAAATCCTATCCGGCGTTCCTTCCTCCACAATGCGGCCGTCTGCGCCGAATATAATCCGGTCGGCGACGTCACGGGCAAAATCCATTTCGTGCGTAATAAGCAGCATGGCCATATCGCTTTCTTCCGCGATTTCCTTAATGACCTCCAGCACTTCCCCAACAAGCTCAGGATCAAGCGCTGATGTCACTTCGTCGAACACCATCACCTTCGGTTGCATGACCAGCGCCCTGGCAATGGCCACCCGCTGCTTCTGCCCGCCGGACAAACGGGACGGGAATTCATCCAACTTGCCCGCTAGGCCAACCTTCTCCAGCATGTTAACCGCTCGCTCTCTCGCTTCCTCCTTGGATAACTTAAGCACCGAGCAAGGAGCAAGCATGACGTTGTCGATAACCCTTAAATGCGGAAATAAATTAAAATGCTGAAAAACCATTCCGATATGATTTCGCATGCGCCTCAGGTGCTGCTCACTGGCCGCAACCGTCTTCCCGGAGGAAGTTTGCATCGTCCAGAGTGATTCGCCGGCTACGAGGATTCGACCCGACGTAGGCTTCTCCAAGGTCATCAGCATGCGGCCAAGCGTTGTTTTGCCGGACCCGCTTGGTCCAATCATGGCGAGCTTTTCCCCGGCTTGGAGGGCCAGATCGATTCCTTTAATGACCTCCAGCTCGCCGTAGCTTTTCGTCACATTCTCATAGAGGACAAGCGGCTCTTTGGGCGGCGCACCGGCATTCGGTTTGCCGTTGTTGTCGGCTACCATTTGGCTGTTCATAGCTCTCCCAATCACCTCCTTTAACCCGCCGTACTTCTTCGCAATCGCCGGTCCAGCAGCGTAACGCCGAGAGAAAGCACAAGACTCGACAGAAGGAACAACAGCCCGGCAATTGTGTAAGGCTCAAACACCCGATAGGTGACCGAAGCCGTATTCTTTGCGGTTAATAACACTTCTACCAGCGTAATGGCCGATAACGTCGGTGTTTCTTTCACAATAACAATCAAATAGTTCCCCATCATCGGAATGATGGGTGGAATCGCTTGCGGCAATATAACGCCAATCCAGGTTCTCGACCGGGACAAGTTAAGAGCTTTTGACGCTTCCCACTGCCCCTTCGGAACGGCCTCAATCCCCGATCGGTACACCTCGGATAAATACGTTCCGTAATGAAGACCTAAGCCGATAACTCCCGTTGCATACGCGGACATCGACCATGAGGTCAACATCGGCAGGCTGTAAAACAAGAAGAACAATTGCACCAAAAGTGGCGTGCTCCTAATGAATTCAACGACTCCCCTCGTCGCCCACCGCACCGGCGCAAAACCGGAGCGTACTAGAATCGCCATAATCAAGCCAATGATGGCAGCCAGCGCAAAGCCGGATAAGGCCGCTCCTATCGTCGTAAGAAAAGCCTTCAGCAGCTGGGGAGCAATATCCGCCACGTAGCTCCATTTCCACATTGGTTCATCACCTCCAGACCGTAAACTTGCGTTCCAGCATACGGAACACCATAGCGATGCAGGAGGAGAATAAGAAATAAATAATCAGCAAGAGACCAAAAATCGCAGGCGTCCATATGTAGTAGTTATTGCGCAGGACCATAGCCTCGTAGGTGAGATCAGCCAGCGTGATAAAGTAAATCAGGGAAGTTGATTTCAGGAGTTCAATCATTAAGTTACCCATGGGAGGAAGCATGCGGGCGACCGCCTGAGGAAGAACGATTCGCCATAGTCGCTGCCGGTAAGACAAATTCAAAGCAATCGTGGCTTCAATTTGACCTTTCGGAATCGCGGCAACGGAGCTTCGAACAATCTCAGCGCCGTAGGCACCAATGTTAAGGCCAATTGCTAGAACGGCGGAAACAAGCTTGCTAAGTTCCACGCCGGCAAAGGGAAGCGCAAAATACACCCAAAACAATAGCACAAGCAAGGAAACCGCTCGAAAAACTTGGATATACACTTGACTCAGTACCCGTATGACTGAAACCCGCGATCCCGCTCCAAGACCAGCCAAGAGCGACATTACTAAGGCAACGATTGCCGACAATACCGCTACCTGAATGGTTACTCCAGCCCCTCGTGCGAGAATCGGCATCCATTCTGACCAAGGCAGATTCATATTATCCGCCGCACAGCTCTTCCGCCGTCGCGTCCCCTGGCAGCTCCTGCTCCGTGAAGCCGAACTTTTGCAAAATCGTGAGCAGCTCGCCGGACTGTTTCATTTTTTCCAGCTCCGCATTAAAAGCCTTCTGAAACGATGTATCCTCCATCCGGAAAGCCGTTGCCCCGTAACCTCGAACGCTCTTGCCGTCTACAACCGGCTGCTCGAATTCCATGACGCGCTCCAGCTTGCTATCTTTCGCCGAATCTAATCTGGACTGCAGCGCTGGCCCTGTCATCGTCATCGCATCCGCTCTTCCCGATTGAAGAGCGCTGATCGCCGCGTCCTGGTCAGGAACAATAACCATCTGCTTATCGGTCACTCCCGATGCTTGCAAGTATCCGATTTCTATCGCTCCGGCCATGACCGCTACCTTGGCCTTCGAATTATCCGCTATCGCTTTATAACTCGTCAGCTTCAGCGGATTTTCTGATTTTACTGCCAATCCTTCGCCAATGCTGTACTCCGGATTCGCGAACAAAACCGCTTCGCATCGATCAGGATTGATAAACATACCCGCCGTAATGAGATCAAATCGCTTTGCCTGCAGCCCCGCAATCAGGGAAGAGAATTCAGTGAGCTCTCCGCGAACCTCTTCTATGCCCAATCTCTTTAATACCGTGCGGGCAATTTCCACAGCTTCGCCTGTCAGCTCGCCGTCCGCCGTTTTGTAGGCATACGGATTTTCATTGGCGAACCCGACGGTTACATAGCCCTTTTCCTTCAGCTTCGACAACGTGTCATTCGCAGATGCCGTTTCTTCCGCTGACGAGACCTCGTCCTTGTTATCCCCGCTTTGTTGTCCGCAAGCAGCGAGTAACAGCATTGGTACCAGGATCATTACCGACCACCATTGCTTCACCCATTCTCACAACCTTTCGTATGTTTTTTGCAACACTTAAAAGGCTACCATTATTTTTCCAAGAGGTCATTGCCAGAATAGACTGATAATTCGGTGTATTCTTGGCTAATCTTGGCAGAGGGGAGGTCACCGGAGGGGTTCTCCTTATTCCTCCCATATCCTCCCCGATGGTTACGGATACCATGATTTACACTCGTGGGAGAGTATGTTATATAAAAAAAACTTATAAATAAAGATGAGCATTATCAGATGCAAATGCATCAAGCAAACTTATATATTTATTTTTTCGTCTTGTCTTTGAAGTTGAACATTGTCGATAAGTCGAATGGCCACGAATTTTGAGGCGTTTTAATCTCCTG
This sequence comes from Paenibacillus glycanilyticus, assembly GCF_051200795.1. Classification (NCBI taxonomy): domain Bacteria; kingdom Bacillati; phylum Bacillota; class Bacilli; order Caryophanales; family Paenibacillaceae; genus Paenibacillus; species Paenibacillus glycanilyticus. Next base: position 3,525,264 of record NZ_CP195155.1, on the reverse strand, counting down.
ATACTTCGTTGTCTAATTGGGGATACTTACCTGTACGCTTAAATAAAATAACAACTATCCTGGAGGAATCGAATGCTGAATATTATAGGCCTGGCCCTTTTATTTGCAGTGGTTAGCGTCATCCTTCTTCGTCTTGCCGGACGAAAGTCCATCTCGGAAATGACCATGCCCCAGTTCGGGGTTTTGCTGTCGGTTGGTTCGATTATCGGCTCTGAGGTTAGCGGTAAAGGAGTACGAGAAACGATGACCGCAGCCGCCGTATTCATTGCCGTTCTCGTAGCGGTTCAATGGCTCACCATGAAGTCTAATGCAGTCGAGCGTTTATTGAAGGGGGTCGCCGTGCCGGTTATAGAGAATGGGGAGCTAATAACAAAAAATCTGAAGAAGCTTCGCATTACCGTGGATGATTTGGAGAAGAGATTACGTATGCTCGGGATCTCTGCGATTCGCGACGTAAAAACGGCAACCATCGAAGTTAACGGAGAGCTTGGCTATGAGCTTTTTCCCCATGCAAAGCCCGTCACGCTAGGTGATTTAGAAACGTTGTTAAAAGCTTATTTCCCGCTCGCTGATGTATCTTCCCCGTCAAGCTCCGTACGCCACGATCTATTCTCTGAAATTCTTCAACCCGATAATGAAGATATTCCAACTCGGCTACAGTAGGAAAATGGACAAGCTGAGTTTATAAAACAGGGAGGAAAAATGTCGAATTTTCCTCCCATTTTTTTTAGATGTCGACGAAGAAAACAAGATTATTCTCCCACATGCTGACAAGCCTTCACAATATCCATCGCGTCAATTATTCCAATTGGATTGGATTCATTGTCGATGACCAATAAGTAATTCACGAAAGCCTCGCGCAACAGACTACTTGCCTCGCCGATGGATTTATTGCTGCTAATAGCCAGCGGAGAGTTGTATAAAATCTCCTTAATGGTTTTATCATCAAGATTTGAGTCCCGCAGAACCAGCAAAGAATCTCTTGAAACAGCACCAACGATTCCGTCGTTTTCATTCCGAACATAAGCCAAATGATCATGAGAATCTTGAAACAACCTTTTTGCCTGGGAAATTGAAGTATCAAATCTTAATGTGATAAGCTCTGGATGGATTGCTTCTGCTACTCGAATAGCATTTAGCTTATCAGGCGAACGTCTTTTAATTAGATCGAAGCCTCGCTTCATAAGTTTCATTGTATAGATGCTTTCACGATTGATTTTGGAGGTGAAGACAGATGAAACTACCGTACAGAGTATCAAAGGCAAAATGATTTCATAATTTCCGGTCATCTCGAAAAGCATAACCATCGCAGTAATAGGCGCATGAGCGGTTCCCGCGAAAATGGATGCCATGCCTGCAACTGCGAAAGCTCCTACATTTACATGTAATTCAGGAAAGATCAATTGGCAAACGATCCCGAAGGCAGCACCCAACATTGCACCGATATATAATCCTGGAGCGAAAACACCTCCTGAACCTCCTGAAGCGATCGTAGTTGTCGTCGCGAGCAGTTTTGCTAGCATTAGGACGATTAGAATGCCAAGACCGAGATGGCTGCCTAAGGCACTTTCCACTGTCGGATAACCAACTCCCAGCACTTGCGGGTATATGTAACCCACTAAGCCAACCGCAAGTCCCCCGAGAGCCGGCTTCACCCATTCCGGAATCCTTTCAAGTCGCTCCCATTGCACTTCAAAAAATAACAAGCTTTTCAAATAAATTAGGGATACAAAACCGCCAAACACACCGAGCAAAATAAAAAGACCGAGCGTAGATATAGTGTTGACTTCATAATGAGGGATAGGAAATGATGGCACATTCCCCATATATAATCGTCCAATTGCTGTAGACAGCACGGACGAAATCGCAATAAAACTCATTTGCGTAAGCGAGAAGCTGCCTAGTATGATTTCCGAAGCGAATAAAAGGCCGCCTAAAGGTGCATTGAATGTACCCGCTACACCTGCCGCAGCACCGCAGGCAACAAGTATTTTCATATTCCTTTCTTTCAGGCAAAGAATCTGTCCGAGAACCGATCCTCCAGCTGATCCAATTTGTACAATGGGTCCCTCCCGCCCTGCTGAACCACCCGAACCTATTGTCATTGCTGACGCAAGCGCTTTTGCTATGACAATGCGCGGCCTGATGATCCCCTTTTTCTCGGCAACTGCAAACATGACTTCTGGGACTCCATGTCCTTTGGCTTCTCTCGCAAAATAATAAACTAATAGTCCAACAAGTAATCCCCCTGCGGCTGGCATAATTAGCGTCCTGGCCCCATGTTCATAGAACTGGAGGGCATTCTGGGCCCGGCCATAAAATAAATGCGTCAACAATTCAATAAGTTTGCGAAATCCGATTGCCCCATAACCCCCACCAAGACCTATAATCGCAGCATAAATCATCATCATCACTTGTTCAGATAATAAGCCAGACATTTTACGATGAAGCGACGCAAGCACGGTTCAACCTCCTTTAGCATTAAACAATGTGTAACTTTGGCTGTCTTCCATCCTTATGCGATTAAAATTCGATTAAGGACGAATTGTATATATAGTCAAATATCCTCGAGCATCTCAGTAAATAAAAAAAGCTCTTGTCAAAGTGTCTTGACAAGAGCTTTTCCTGCTAATTAGGCGTTTCCCGGAATTAATTCACGAATAGTCTTAATAATATCCTCCGCTCTCCATTCAACAATTCGATCCGCATATTGACTAACCACAGGTGATATTTGACGCTCTGCTTCACGTTTAATGACAATCAAAGGCTTACTTTGATTGTTCTTGCAAGCCATGATCTCTTTGCCCAGCAAATCTTGATATAGCGGATATACGCCTCCAAGCACAAGTAAAGCATCACTATTATCCATTACATTCTTGATGCGCTGGTATCTCCTTCTTCCTTTATTTCGAGAAGACCTTGTGATATCAACAGGTAGAGTGCGTATCTCATAACGAAACTCTTTAATCAAATCAAGCAACGCCAGTAATTCCTTATAAGTATTGTCGTAATACCATGAGCAGCTTAAATACAGGGTGTAGGATGGAGAAGATTTATTCATGGTTAGAGCTTCCTCCCGCCAAAAATTTGGTAATATTTTGAAACAAAAACGACAAAAGGAGCCTGCTGTGACAGGCTCCTCCAAAAGTTCTCATTTATTTTATTGAAATAATAACTATAGTCGATTTTAACCGAACTGTAAAGATGTGGCCGAGCACTCATCACCTTTTATTTTGTAACTGTTTTGGTGTATGTGCTGCTTGTTGTAATGTATGCAGTCTTTCCGTTTACTTTCACTTGATACCAATATTTGTTGGCTTTCTTGATTAATTCTGCCTTCTCGCCCAGCTCAAGTCTACCCACCGTCGAAGAACTAGACTTTGCTGACGATTTGAGGCTGACCCAACCTTTTACAGTTATAACATATGTAGTCTTTAACGCAGAAGGTGTAGATGGGTTAGCCGTTGAGCTGCCCGATCCGGAAGAGTTTTCGGTTGAAGTTCCTGCGGTTGAACCCGTCCAAGCCGGCACTTTTTTCTGCGGAGGCAGAATATATTTTTTCGGAATGGTTGGTGCTTTAATCTTCTTTCCAGCCATCCCCGTGAAGCCTGCAGATGGAACGACGCGCCTTGCTTCTTTGAAGTTTTCTCCCCACCAATATTGCCAGCTGTCTACCGTGCCAAGAGCAGTAGGGTTTCCATCGGAACGCGTTCCAATAACAACCGGCTGCCCTTCCCGGTTTGTTCCCATATAGATCGCAACATGCATGATATGATCGGTGGTTTGCCATGTGAGGATATCGCCAAGCTTCAAATTTTCTACACCTGTCAATTTCCACTTGCCGTTGACTTTTTTCTTTCCTACACCTGCAACTTTCTTGCCGACGGTATTATACTTCGCGGACGTACCTGTAATATTGAAGCCGAAATCACCATATACGAAACGCACAAAGCCCGAGCAATCCTCATAGCCATATTTGCCGTAAGCGTCATAACCGCTTCCGTATACCATATAGCCGTTCTTCATGTACCATATTGCACGCTCTACGATTTGGTAAGCAAGAGTATTTTTTCGAGAGCCGTACTTTGAATGGAAGTCAGCGACATTATAGAGCTCGTCCTTCACATAACTGTCCGCGTTTATGTACTTATTGTATTTCTTAACCGCACTTGAAGTCGTCCAACTTGTACTTGCGTTTGCAATCCCTGCGGTCCCAAGCATTGATCCTATTATAGCAAGGCTAAGTATTTGCTTTTTCATGTGTGAACATCCCTCCCACACCAATTTAAATAGGAGTGAACTCCCACAGCAACGCCCAATAAATACCATAACGGAATATGAGAGGATAAGGGGCCGTTTTTTCATTAAAGAAATTTAGCTTATTTTGGCTGCCCATAATGCCATTTTTATTAAGCCTTTAAGACCAGTCCAGAGCTAGCTTTGACAGTCATTTCAAAAAAATTAACAAGCTTCATTTTATTAATTTTCTCATGCTAATTTTGTTCCGATTTTGAAGAGGTCTGTGAGAAAAATGAAAAATAATTTATGAATGCTTAATCGTTACGTTACGGTTTAACACGTGGATTATTTGAATATATTTTTATTGAGAATGGAGGTAATTATATGGTCATTACTCCTGATATACCGAACTTACCGTTTATCAAAAAAAATGGAATTAAATATTTTGAGCTTAATGTCGAGCCAGTCAAGCAAGAAATTTTGCCCGGATTATTTATTAATGCTTTTGGTTATAACGGTAGTTCACCGGGTCCCACAATCGTCGTAAATCCTGGTGACTATGTCCAGATCCGAGTATACAACAAACTAACTGAAGCAACCTCAGTACATTGGCATGGACTAGATGTACCTAATGTGATGGATGGCGTTCCTGAGGCAGAACCGTCTCCAGCCATTCAACCTGGTTCGTATTTCGATTATCATTTTAGAATAATTAATCCTCCAGGTACCCACATGTACCATTCCCATATGCATTCCGTTAAACAGATAATGATGGGGTTAGGCGGTGCCTTAATTATCACAGATCCAAAAGGTACGTATATTCAACGGGACTACTTTATCATGCTCCAAGAGTTTAAACTAAAAGGATTAAAGAAAGGAGAAGTCATGCAAGGTGTCTATGATTTAGATCCACTCACTGACGACTTTAATTTTTTCACTATGAATGGTCGATGTTTCCCCTTTACGAGTCCTTTGCCGGTTCGGTATGGTGAATCGGTCCGCATTCGGTTAGGCAATTTGATGATGAATGCCCATCCTATCCACCTTCATGGACAGCAATTTGTGGTTACTGCCACGGATGGAAACTCGCTTACCTTGCACAATAGATATTTAAAAAATACGATCTTGGTCGGTTCTGGTGAAACTTATGATATTGAATTTAAGGCTCATAATCCGGGAAACTGGCTCTTTCACTGTCACATTCCTCATCATATGGCCAATAATTTTACGGAAAATTTAGGCGGAATGACAACAACCATTAGGTATGTTTAGAATGAAAGCATATTTATAGTTTTTACGTCTGCTGGTAATTCTACGGCCACCATCAACTTAATTGAATTCATGTACCGAAAATGCTGGTTAAAGATGAGTCTGAGTTTCCCTCATCTGAGTTTTAACTACGACTAGTCGCTTATTTCTTTCGCGTGAGGAAAGGACAACTTGTGCCGTAGAAGAGCTCAGTGCTCCGGCATATCCTGGCAGTGTGACATTTACTGAATTGTTCCTATTCAGCATGACTTCTCAGCCGCTCTTACAGATTAAATACGAGTATCCGCAAGTCTTCCATGTAAGAATGTCTTCTTTCTGCCCAATAGCTATTTGAGTTTGCCATTGGCCACTTGTTTCAGGTATCATTGAAAGGAAAAAGTTTATTTCCCGTTTGAAAATGAATTTATTTGGTTAAAACTAATTAGCAATTCATGTAGGAGGCGTAAGTAAATGCATCAACGTAGATACACGATACGTCTACTTGATTCTGTTGATGATTCCTTTCTATTACATTTGCTCGAATCTGCCTCGCGAATAGATGCTCATCCAGATTTCATCACCATCATTCTTGAAGAGTTACAAATAAGAAATCTGAAGCCCCCTCTATATACTCCAAAACAAGATTCGATACAGAAGTAGAGTCTCAAAATTGCTGAACCTTGGTTAATTATCCAATTGTTCTAGAAAAGCAGCCGTAATTTTAAATGCCGGCTGATCAAGACTGATAAATATATTTTAGACAATCGTAATTTACACCAACAATTAAGGTAGAAGAATTAATTTGATTAAAACGTTCGTTTTGAGTAGAATTCATCTTGTAGTCTCCTTGAGTTGTGTTTGGATCCGGTCGCTGGCCAGCATCTGGGACCCATACATCATATCAAGGAGTCTTTTTATTCCTCAATTCTCGTATTTCTTCATAATAGGAATAGCTGCCCGTTAGTTGAGAAACGGCAGCTCATCATGTGATAAGCTGCTGTCGTGCCGTCTTGAACTATCGTTTCCCGGTAGTTCAAAACAAATATGAAAAAATACACCACTTGATAATATTGATTCCAAAATGGTTTTCTTTTTAGGCTTCTTCTTGGACTTGGGGAGAAGATAGACTCTCTAGTTTTATATAATGATCCAAATTCTCTTGAATGAATTTAGTCGCTTTTGATATTGCAGCTTGGATCAAGAGATTCTCTTTGACTTCCTGATCATCGTACTCAATCCATACCTCACCAATTACTCCTCGAATGCCGCCAAACACCTCAGCAACTATTTCCCACTCTTCATTGAACTGCTTCCAGTTAGGATGATCTATATCACACTCATCGTCATAATATTCCCATGCGAAAATTTCAATTGAAATTTGATATTCATGAATATCAGTCGATCCATAGCCGCTAAACATATCAGATGGTTCAGCCTTTGTGTACAGTTTCATATAGGGTGCAATCTACCTACTTTCTTATTTTAAATAGGTATATTATACCATATTTAATAAAAAGAAATCTATACGATTAAGGTATTTATTTCCTAATTAATTCCACTATACTATTGGAACTAACCTCCCTTTAGTTCAGCAAAAAAGCAGCCAAGCTTTATATGCCGGCTGCTGTCCTGTTGTTGAGGTATAGTTCCTCGATAGTTGAACGGATTATCTGCAGGTCCTTAATAAATCAGGTCTTCTCTGGCTTCAATCCCCTTCAATTCGCAATAAACTCTATACTTATTAAGAATGGTATAAATATCGTCTTGACCAACAATTTGATCATTCTCATCAAAGTACTGAAGAGCTCCTCCTAATATAAACAGAGTTACTACTTCTTCATTTTCTGTTACAAGGGTATGAATGTCACCAGGCGGCTCGAAGATAAAGGTTCCAGGTCCAGCAACCCATTCTCGCCCTTCATATCTCCACTTCCCCTGAATATTATAGCCAATTACCGATCCACCAGTGTGTCTATGTCTTCCCAAAACCTGATTACACTTAATTTTAAATAAGTAAATCCATGTTCCGGTATTTAGATCAAAACGTAATGGTTTGAAGTAGCAAGAGTGATTCTCAGTGAACGGGACCCAAGGTAAATCCTCAATGTTCACAATACGCTCTGGCAACTGAAATCTCTCTGCGAGTTTTATTACTGATTCTTCAATTAGGGGATTCATTAGTAGCACCTTCATTCAATTTGGTTAGTTCATATTATTCAATAACCACCCTTATTTCACCTTTATTCCCAATACCTTCAATCACGTTAAACTGCCCATTCGTATTATGAGGTCACCAGATCTTTCTGGTCGACCTCTTTTTTGTAGGGTCGTAAGATTGCAGTAGCCGGGGATCGAGCGTAACTGCCCGTGGGACTCGGATCCCGTAAGCTATTCTGTTCGTCCCCCCTACTTGTTAAACCATGTTTAGGCTGGTTGGGACATTGATCCCGTATCACATGCGATAGTGTGGACAACAAGAAGGTTAGGGGCTGCCGGCGAATTTACTTTGGGAGTGATGAAATGAATCCTGTCATTGGTGTGGATATTTCTAAGGGAGAGAGTCATGCACAAGCCTTTTTAAAACGTGGATTACCTTACGGTAAGGTCTTTAAGTTCCAGCATAATCTTGAGGGATTAGCATCCTTTCTTGACTATATTAGAGATGTAGAGTCTGCTGCTGGAATATGTCCCTCCGTTGTTATGGAGGCTACAGGTCATTATCATAGCCCTGTGGTTCAGTTTCTGGATGAGCACCAGTATATAACCATTGTCATTAATCCGTTAATCTCATTTGAAGCCAAAAAAACCAATCTTAGACGGGTAAAGACGGATGCTGCGGATGCCTTTCAGCTCGGAATGCTATTTTATAAAGAAGAGTTTGAGCCCATTAAAAAGCGTGGCCAGCATCTCATGAATTTGCGCTATCTCACGCGCCAATACGATTCTTTAACTGGTATGTATGTCCAAGTGAAACTGCAATTCCAGGCTATACTCGATCAGGTTTTTCCCGAAAATCGCGGCGTGTTTGGTGACCTGTATTCTAAGGTTTCACTTAAACTGCTGGCCAAGTACTTTACATCCAAAGATGTGCTAGAAAGGACTGAGAGCGAAGTTACAGCAGCAATCCAAAGCCTTACTGGACGCGGTCGATCCACTTTATGGTGTCTGGAACGTGCTCAAATTCTAATGGCTGCAGCAAAGCGTAACCCTTTTAAAGAGACGGCATTCCCAAATCATTTAATCTCCATTCAGCTAACGACGTTTCATCTTCATGATGACCATGAGTTTAGTTGCAAACAACCCTGAATTCAAGGCTATACATGCGCACAATGTACAGGTGAAAAAGATGAAAAAAATGAGATCTCTTATGAAACTATGCGGTAAATTAGCTCGAGTTCTCGTTGGTATGGCCCGAAGCCGGGAAGATTACAATCCCCACAAAACAATGCCCACTCAGCTAGCTGCTTAATCATTATCTAACCGTTTCGTTGTACGAATTTTGGCTTATTCGCGGGATTTCAAAAGAAAGCACGGAGTACCGGATACATTGAACCAAAGGGCACTGACCCGTACCGTTAGCAAGACCGGCCTCCACCCCTTGGACAGGCGTAACGAAGGAATGAGAGGGCAAAGACCCGTTGAGACATGGGAGTGAAAACCTCCAGGGGCGGTGTGGAGAATGCGTGCAGTATATGGAAGGATATGGGGTTTCGACCTCCCCCTCTATTTCCTTACGCATTCATAAAGTCCTAGTCTACCAAAAGGGTTCTCTTACTATCTTTCTGCAATTCTGGCAAGGGTGAAATCCTGCGAATAAGCGAGCATTCGTGAGAAAACTAAATCGTACCGAGGGAGTTCAATGAACCATTATTTTCTGTCTTGTATAACAAAAACTACTCTCATTCCGAATCCTTTTGAAGCCCCATCTCAATCAACGACTTTTGAATTTCATGATCCAATTTACTTTTCGACGTTGCAAAGAATAAAGTTGATAAAGTGTCTGGTAGTTTCTGACCAATAAAGGATTCAAAATCAATCGAGGTTTTATAGATACGTAACAGATGTAAAGAGGGCAGTTGCGCCAGACCAGTTACAGAAGTTAAACCTTTGCAATTTAATAACGAGATTTCCTCTAACTCCTTTAGCGGCTTATTAAAGTTGATCTGATTAAGTTGGATTTGATCTTCAATGAGGAGTTTCCGAAGCTTTCGAAATTTTGTTATGTTTTGAAAGTTACTAAATCCTCTTACCCTTACGATCTCAAGATTCTCGATTTCATTTTCCTCAATCTCTTCAACGCTTTCTCTTCCCCCTAGAATAAACTTAAGGGTTTTCAACTTCTCAAGCTTGTTAATAAAATGCACAGGAGTTTTACTGATTGAATTTAAGGAGAGAAATTCTAGTCTGTCTAAATGTCCAATAGCGTCCAGGTGATTGACCTTACCGCCTGCAATCAAAGTATGCAAACGGGTATAGCCTTTTAGATGCTCCAAATTCACGGTCTTTTTCTCAGAGAAAATCGTAAGCATGCAAAGTTTTTGGAACGTTTCAGCTCTCAAGATATCTGCATCTTCCAATTCGAATATGTTCAAATTCAGATAATGCAAATTCTCAAGGCGAGTTAAGGCATCGGTATTGTGTGCGTGAATTAGACAATCAACATACAAAGTTTTAACGTTTGGAATCTGCAAAACAGTATTGCAATCAAATGATAAAGAATAATGCCCAAAAAAACGGACTCCCAAGTTTTCATCCCAACGGGCACACAATCTGTCTATTTCGGGAAGTATTGATCCGTAGAAAGAGGGATGAGAAAACTGTATTATTACATGTTTTCGTAGATTCAATTCTTTCTCAATCTTCTCCAGTTCGAGTTCCAATGGATCATTGATTCGAACCTGTGCGTTCCAGTTGACACTCAAAGCAGATTCCCCCTTTTAATTGTATTTATTATAACATCCATTATCATTCTCCATTGAACTAAACTGCCTCTTTACTGCAACAAAAAAAAAGCAACCGATGACGTGCCGGCTGCTGTCGTGTTAATTTGAACTATCGTTCCTCGTCCCTTAATGTTAAGAACACTAATAACTGTATTCTATTCCGCTTGCATTTTGTTGATCCCAATTCCACCAGTCAATAGTCCCGACAAATGGCGAATTCATTTCTTTTTCTTCTTGTAACTTAAGTAACTCCTTTGTTGGACCAGTCAGTACAGCTCCATATATCTTAATCCCATTCTTCTGTAGATAGGAATACCTCTGTTCCAGCGTCACTTCTCGCACTTGAGGTTCAACTTGAATGCTGGAGAGTAAAGTATTAGTCCACTTAGGGTGTTCTATTAAGTATTGTAACTCGCTCATAAAGGTTTGCGCTCTGCGCTCTCCTTCTCCATTAACCTCGATCGTGAAACTTCCGCTGCCATTTTCTCCATAGTTCAAGGCATCCGGTGCATATCCAAAAACAAGACCATTTCCTAAGACAGGATTACGTGTTGCTAATTCTTTTTCAATACCGGTATCAATTGCTAACCATACCGTTGTCACATCATATTTCTTAATTAAGTTATAGAAATCATCATGGGTCATAGGCCGAGCTAGCGAAATTGCAAGTTGAGCGACTGTTCCTTCAGGCACTTTCTGAAGTATTTTCCATCCATTCGAATCTAGTTCTAAACCTTCAGGATATGTGCCCCCCGGATAATGAAAATTGAACGACGTACGATGTTGACCATCCTTCCAATTGATTTTTCCTGTAAGTCTTGAAAAAATGAAATTATCCTGGAATGTGCCTACTCTTTGCTCTTCACGCCCTACAAGTTCATTCAGTTCGAATGTATAAGTCCACGAAAAGAAACTATTTTTCCCTGAAAAGCTCGATGCCGTAATTCCTGGCTTAGTGAATTGAATAACATCTGAAGTTATACGAAGCGCTGCCTGAGTATTAGGTTGAAACCACCGTGTCACAAAGAGTGAGTTAGAATACATGTAACCAATTAGTAGAAGCACCACTAAAAACAATGTTGATAAAGAAACAAGAACAACAAATAATCGGTTCTTACGTTTTCCTCTTTTTAAGATACGTGTTTGTACATCTTCTGGCAAAAGGGCAGGAGAACCTTGATTAAGTTTATCGGTCTCTTTCAACCTATTGATAAGATTACGGTCCCATTCATCATCATGTTCATTATTCATGCTCTTCACTCCTCCAGTTTACGCGTAATTTTTGCCTTCCTCGATAGATAGCGCTTTTCACATCCGAAAGTGAAATATCCAACACTTCTGCTATTTCCTCATAACTCAATTGATGGACGTAAAACATAAGCAATGCATTCTTTTGTTTCCAAGGAAAAGTAGAAATAACCTGTTCAAATGTTTCCCAGAATTCCTTATCTAGCAGATGATTTTCAGGCTCTTGCGTTGCTACTGAAATATCTAAATGCTCATCACTAAGCGAAGTTAATCCTTCTCGTTTTCGTTTACGGTACCAATCAATAAATGCGTTATAAGCAACTTTGAATAACCAAGGTCGCACCAAACCGCTCTTTTTCATATCTAAAAATCGAAATGCACGAATGAACGTGTCTTGCGTCAAATCTTCCGCAACCCCAGCATCCCCGGTTAATCTGTATAAATACCGGTAGATATCGTTCATATGCATTCGGTAAACGTCTTCTAATTTGACGCTCACAACTGCCATCACCCCGCTCATCCTTGGTGCATACACTCTTACCACGATCTAAAGAAGAAAAATGTTACAGTCAATAAAAATAAACATCCAAGATCTAAATTCGAAGTTAAACCCGAGTAATGGCTTTGGTACGACTAACATGGAAAAAGCAGCCCGATAATTTCGGCTGCCTGTAATTAACTATCTGTAATTAAGCTATCGTTTCCCGTCCCTCGTTTTTAAGGGTTTATCTCACATATACTCACTCATTCGCAGGATTTCTACACCTTGAATCGAGTTTATCTTAGGTACGCCAAGGTACAGAAACGGTTGGGGCTGTCAGTCGGGCATGTTGAAATAGAGGAACAAGTAGGAAATATTCCCCAATGACTTTCTACTGCACGCATACTCCACTTCTCCCTCGGAGGTTCACCCTCCCAGATCTCAACGGGTCACTGCCCTTACATTCCTTCGTTATACCTGTCCAAGGTGTGGAGACCGATAGCGTTTAGCGGATGGGTCTGAGCCCTTATGGGAAACGAACTCGGTCCTCCGTGCTTTCTTTGTGAAATCCCGCGAACGAGTCAATATACGTGACTACTTATAAAACTAACTTAGGCTGCTTCTCCCCAGACTAGGATTGTTTTCTCAGGTGTAAACTGTTCTCCTCGCTGAACAATGCCAACTAAAATACGTGCTAACTTCCCGATTAATTTAAAGATGGATTGCTGCTTTTTCATCTTCTTTTCTTGCACATTACGCTCATGCAGGTAACGGAAAACGGGATTATTCCAAACGAGCTGAACCGTTGCAAGGTAGAGATATTTCCGTAATGCAGAGTCACCTCGTTTTGAAAGAACAATTCGCCCTTTTCGTTTTCCTGATGTGCTTTCTGCTAAGTTGAGCCCCGCCTTTCGCAGTACCTGACGTCCATGTGAATATTGTCTCAGATCTCCTGTACCAGCTAATATTGCAGCAGTAAATATCTTTCCAAGTCCTCTTATAGAACGAAGTTGCTGTGCCATTGGAATCTCAGCAAGCAGAGTTTCTATATCTGCTTCAATTTCTTCAAGCATGATCGTAACTCGCTCATATTCCTCAATAAGTCGTTTTAAATCCGCCTTTGCTTCATCTTTAGCAGTACGTTCCCCAACGCTGTTCTTCGCCTGGGCAATGAGCTGTGCAGCCTTCTCAATGCCCGTAGTTCCTCCAGCGCGCTGCATATGAACCCGCCATGCTTGAACGACATCTGCCACAGTATATGTCTGTAAATCCTGTGGACATGGGAATGTTTTTAGCGTTGCCAACGATCGCTTGCAAGCCCAGTTTTTAAATACAGATGGATACTCAGGAAAACGGATGTCCAGCCAACGTACGATCCGATTTTGTAGTCGTATACTATTCGATACCCAGAACTCTCGATCACTCATCATGGTTCGTAATCTTTGAAACATAAGCGATTGACGCGTGTACTCATAGTAAAAACCACGACTGACTGAATCTGCAATGACCAATGCATCCTTGGGGTCATTTTTAGATGGGCTATTGTCTCGGTTTTCTTTGTTTCTCTTCGTCGTAGCAGGGTTAACCATGACCACGTGTACCCCTTTGTCTGATAGCCAATTAGCCAGGTTGAACCAGTAATGACCGGTCGGTTCCATACCAATGATCAGCTCTTTTAGCCCATGTTTTTGTTGTAGTTCCGCCATCCAGCTGCTCAATTTAGTAAACCCTTCAGCACTATTAGGGAATGAGAGATGCCGTTTAGAAACTACAATTCCGCGGAAGTTTGTAGCCTGGGCAACATGAGTTTCTTTTGCCATGTCGATCCCAACAACAAGATGTGATGTGGTAATTCGTTCAATACGTTGATTTTGTGCATCGGATTGCTTAAACTTCATAGTAAGAGCGCCTCCTTGATGTGTTGTGGACAAACCCATCATACCGAGGCGCTCCTTTTTTTACAAAGCCCATTTCTTAGGCTTAACAGGAATGTTTAGGTTAATAGAGGATTTTCGAGAATTTCTCCGTCTGGTCCGTATATGGTCACTGGTTTTTCATGCTGATATGCAACTTCGATTGTCTGCAAAGTACCTGTACTTTCACCATCCCAAAATGCAATAAGCATTTCAGCTTCAGACACTACCTGCACATTTGAAAGATAAATTGCACTATTTCCGATTTCGTTACATTTAGCAGGAAATTGCCTACAAAGAAGCCCACGAAAATGTGCGGTGACATGAGCTACATGATCGACACCTCTCGTGCCTCGACTAATAACAATCGTATCATCGGGTAAGCTCTTTACATATTCCACAACTAAGTTCAATTTTGGATAGTGTCGACTTCCGAATATCGCGATTGTTGTCATTTCGTCACCCCCAATACAAACTCTGTACCTCCGCCTGCCCTACTATTGTTCTGAACTATCGTCTCCTGTTAGTTCAACAATATCTCAATACTAAACTTCTCCTTTATTCCACCGTTCTGTAATAATTGAGACTAAGGCTTTTTTTTCTAAGAATATGTCTTTAAGTGAGATGATGGAGTGCCATGAATCACCTTTACTGACACCAAATAAGCATTCATCGTAAATTAAGCTTATAAGTAATTCCTGGTTAGTTTTATCGTGGTGAAAAATCGTACTTGAAACTTTACTATAGATATTAATCTCGTAATACAAAATATGATCCGATGCTCTTTCAATTGTTAATTGACCGGTAAGACTTGAGAACCAAGCGTAGAACGATTTTCGACTCTCCTCAAATCCTTTTTCACCTTGATTATCTGTTTTAAATAATTTTCGGAATAAAGTTTGTTCTGTTAGTAAAATCCCATTGTTATCTGTTAAAGGATTCAGCGAAATACGCCTTACCATCTCAGCCCAAACATTTTTATAAGATTCAACAAAAAGCTTTTCTTCAAGAAACCCCCAATGAGCAGTTTCAAGTGATGGAAATTTAAGCGCTCCATCCTTGTTAGAAATAAACGCATTTTGTATATAGATTAAGTAGTTTAGTGAGTACGGAGCAAAGGACTTTATTGTAAAATTATTCATTTTAACTCCCTCCTTTATTTCCATCATAATTATCTTACAATTCTTGGATTCGATTTATCAACTACTTTACCCGTTAACGTAATGAAGCTGCCGACCAGCGCCAGCAGCTTCTTCCAAGTTGTTTACCCAACTAACGCTTCCCGTTAACTTATTACTAAATGGAATATATTTATCCCATATCAAAGGTACTCCAGCCATATTTCTTTATTAAATCGTTTGTTTCTTTAAAGAGTACGTATGCTTTACCACTACTCAATTTTCTTAATTTCTCTATAAAGTTCTTTTTATAAGGATATACGAACCTAGTCCTTGGGACCGTACAAAATTCAATGTACATTGGATCAGCAAATGCATCTCGAAAACCTACACAATTAGTCGATTCGACACTTCGATGATTTCCTTCAAACGAATCTGATTCATTTGCATAATTGACCAAGTTATTTATACATTCAGAAAAGTCGATAAAGACCTCTCTATCTTGATCATCCATATAACTGAGTCCGCTCGTAGTTATACCTTTAATTCTCGAATGATGGAATTCGGGCAATATTTTCACCTCAATTAAAACTCGCAATTCTAACAATTATTCGTGATGTTATTAAAGTATCCTCCCGTTACTTCAATGAAACAGGGAGCAGCGCCGCGGCGGTCTGCTCCCTGTCTTGGTTGAAATATCGTTCCCCGATAGTTGAAGAACGGTCTGAACTCTCTTTGTGCTTGTAATTTGATTTCACTTTTCTTAATTCATAACTTATGGACGCTTTTTTAAATCTTTAATAATTTTCAACCAGTCCTTATAATTTTCCGACTCTTCCCAAAGTTCTTTTAGCTCAGAGTCTTTTTTATCTTTTTGATAGCTTTCTTTGCTATAGGTAACAAACTCTTTCCATGGCCTTTGTGCAGCTCAATCCATTCATTAAGTCCCTCAACATAAATCGAATCATTCTTTAATTCCTCACCTGGTTTACCTTGTATTGCAGCAAGAACTTCAATTGCTCCTATTGCACTTGAAGCTATATCTACTTCTATATAATCATCTTCTTCAATTATTGATTCTAAGGTTTCTTTGATAAAATCAAGTCCTTCAGATTCAAGGAGTTCTTCCTTCCAATCCAGTACATCATCATTCTCAAATATACCAGTTCCCCACGCTCCCATATATGACACACTCCAGTAAAATTTATCAGCAATTTGGTAATTGGAAATATTCGCTAGGCTCATTAAGTTATCCCCCCGTTAGAATTCCTGTAAAACGAATAATTTGGAGTTTGAACAAAAACGAGCGCCTCTGTACGATGGGGTTACGCACGAGGTCAAAAGCCTCAAAAAGCCCATCAGGAGGTCGCTCTACTATGAAGTTTAAGGCACAAGACAAGCAAAATCAACTCATTGAAAACATTACCGTTCATCACTTAGTCATTGGCGTAGATATCGCCCAGGAAGCCCATGTAGCTCGCGCCGTTAGCTTTCGAGGAATTGCTTTAGGAATGCCTCTAGAATTCGGTAACCATCGTGAAGGATTCGATCTTTTTAAACGCTGGATCCAAGATCTACTCAAATCCTACAAACTTAGCAGCGTCATTGTTGGCATGGAGCCCACTGGTCACTACTGGTTTAGTCTTGCGCGCTGGCTCCTCGATCAAGACATTGAACCCGTCCTAGTGAATCCTCATCTCGTCAAAAAGAACAAGGAAAATCGGGATAACACACCGTCTAAGAGTGATCATAAGGATGCACTAGTCATTGCAGACATGGTCAAAAACGGGTATTACTCACCTGTTCGTTTCCATAACGAAGACTACGAGGAACTGCGAATTCTAATGGCAAATCGAGAGACGGTTACTAAACGCCTCAACGCTGCGGTTAATCAGATTCATCGCTGGGTAGATATTGTATTTCCTGAACTTCGCCAGGTCTTTAAAATCCTTACTTGCACAAGTGCAATCGCAACACTAAGGCTATTTCCTTTACCGACAGAAATTAGTCAGTTAAGCACGGAACAAGTTCTTACTGGTTGGAAGCAGTATCTAAAGCGTCATGCTGGTGTCAAACGTGCTGAGCTGCTCATCTCTCTCGCAAAAACCAGTGTGGGCACCACTCAAGCACTTCATGCTTACAAGCTCCATCTTGAGCAATTAATTGAAGAATATGACCTAGCTCAGCGTCAACTAGAACAAATTGAGCATGAGGTTCGGACCATACTTGAACGCATTCCCTATGCACAAAAACTCCTTGAAATACGAGGTATTTATGTAACAAATCTAGCTGGTATACTCGGCGAAGCTGGCGATCTAAGTGGTTATGCGCATAGTAATGCCTTACTACGTCATGCTGGGTTAAATCTTGCTGAGGCTAGCTCAGGCAAATGGCGAGGAAAGATGGTACTAAGTAAACGAGGTCGTCCACGCTTACGTCATTTTCTTTATCTCATGACAATGAGTATGGTCATGACAAATCCGGAAATTCGCGCGCTACATCGTTACAATGTTGAGGAAAAGAAGATCAAGAAGATGAAATCCATTATGAAATTAATCGGTAAAGTAGCACGAATGCTTATCGGATTGACTAAAAGCAACATTATTTATGAACCGACTAAGGTATTCCCACAAGCAGCGTAAAAACTTAACGATCCTCACCAGCTCAAGTATTCGCAGGATGACAAGAAGCACGGAGTATCGGGATACGTTAAACAAAAGGGCTCAGACCCGTTCCGTTAGAAAGACCGACCTCCACCTCCTAGTTAAGATGTGACGAAGGAATGAAAGGGCTATGACCCGTTGAGACATGGGAGTGAGAATCTCTAGGGCGAAGTGGAGACGTGCGTATCATGGAACAATATGGGTGATTCTCATTCACCTTTATTTCCGCATGCCCAGTTCCCCATCTCACAACCACCGGCTCCCCAAACATCCTTCTCTTTAACCTGACTACAGGATGAAATCCTGCGAATTCATGAGTCTGAGTAAGGAAACTGAATCATTTCGAGGGAGCTTAATAAATCGTGCATTTTTGGGGATCTCGGGGCTGTATAGAAGTTCTTATCCTAATACGGCTTTGTATAGAAGTTGTTGTCGTCCGACAACATTTCTAAAATGATATTACATCATAGTGAAATTCAATATATGTCTACGTTATCCTGTCTGTTAGCATGGATAGCGGCAGCAGATCGCGACAGGCTGCCGCAGCTTTTTCATTTATGATCGTGTCTCGTTAGTGTAACTGCTACTTCACGATACATTAAATTTAGTCCTTCAATTCAATACGATTTCTAACGTTCCCTGTTAGAGCGTAACAAGGTAACCGTTTATTGATGACTTTCTCTGTTAGGGGATTAGGTAAAAAATCTTTATCTCGCTAACAAGACCTTCTTTTACTTCAAATTGTAAGTAATCAACTCGCTCATAATTGATGACATATGCACAATTATTCGGGTCCGTTCTTCCGTCAAGAGCTATATTTATATCAGGATAAGAATTCTTTACTTTTTCAAGCTTATCTCCTATTTCAATACCCTTAGATGTTTTGTAGTCTTTTTTTGTGACCACCATTTCCAGTATCCAAAAATCCTTACCATTTTCTTTAGGAGACATAAGTTTTATTTGAAGTCCATCATAATTCATTGTTTTAATAAATGACCCTTTGTGCGTATCCGCCTCATTCCCCAGTACTTCAATATTCTGCGAAGTTGGTTCTCCTAATATTTTTTGCAAATCAACTGTGTTATCCCAGTCTTTAAGAGTGATATTTTTTTTATTAATAGTTAATGAATAATTATTGGTGAGGTTACTTTCGGGGAGTGTCTTATCCTGCCACATGTTAATCTGAGTTACCATTCCATTATTGATGGAAAATTGAATGGAATATTGCCCGTCAGCTGACTTTTGGATGTACGAATCTCCTGTAGTAATATCAGGATACGCTTTTAAAACGTCTTCAGTAGAACTTCCTATTGAAATACCACGTGGTGTCTTGCCTTTGAAAGGAGGTGTTACTGTTGCTTGCCATATTGGTCCATCAAAATCTATATAGATTCCTTGTTCCTTAAAAATCCAGTACGGTGTACCTAATCCATGCGAAACCGTTTTTTCACTTGGTTGGCCATATGATTTAACCACATCATCAATTGATCCTCCGATTCGTATTCCTTCGATACTGAGATCAGTTGCAGAAAGATTTTGTTGAAGTGATTTCTCAATTGATGTTGACGGTGCTTCTGTAGAAGCGATTGGCGCAGCCTCGTTATCAGGATCGACGCGACCATTCGTGCTATTCATGCAACTTGTTAATAGAAGAACTGCCGCAATTAAAGACATTATTACTTTCATGCGAAACCATCCCCTTATTATCTTGGTTAATCTGTAAACGCAAATACCCTGGTAAATGTTTCTAATGCTACTTTTCGATATCCGAAAAAACATACAAAAAAACCGCAATTTTTGCGGCTTACAATGTTACTATGTTCTGTTCATCTGAATTACTAAATTCTTGAGTAAACCCATCGTGATTGAACAGCTTTATCATTAAGAGTCCCTCGCAAATATGCTCGACTAGCCTCCTTCTTCTTTTGACCTCGATCCGATCAAGTAACCGATAATTGTCGATTCAACAGGAAGTACCACGAGCGTCCACATTTCCTTTAAACCGAAGTCGGGCGAACGATATTGGTCGGGGATCAACGTATAGACCAGCGCGATGATAAGCACACCGAGCGTGATCGTACCGACGATATACAGGCGCACGTTCTCACCTGAACCAAAGAATTTACCAAGAAAGCCGAGCTCCGCTTTGCGCTTATCGTTCTCCGCGTTCGCAGCGATGATCTTACTTGCTACCTTCGGATCCTGAATTTCGATTTTGTTCATACCGGCACGACCCCCTCTCCCGCAAAGAAAGTAAAGGCCAACGCCCAGGACGTCGCATCGTAATTTATAGTCACTTCATAACGCAAAGATAGTTTGCGGTTGTTCAACACGCCGAGCTGAATCATATCTTGATTACCGATTGGCTTGCCTCTCGGAAAATTAACGCAAGCGATGCGGACTTCATTGTAACGAACCAGCTGAATATTCGTCATGAAGTCGTCTCGTTCCGATTCGTGTTCAATACAAAACACGAATGTCAGCGGATCACTCTCTTCCGACAATACAATTTCGATCGGATTCATTCCATAGGCCAGTACACGGCCGTGATACACTGCTTCATATCCGCCGGACTTAATTTTCATCATTTACACCTCCGTGGTAAGTTGTCATCGAACAAGCTCTTTATTACAGTGTACGAGCAGGTGTTCGAATTCATGTCTATCGATCGATGGCCGCGGCAGGAATATTGTCTTGACTCTTCTACAGCGCGCTCCGTATGCTCAAAAAGCTCGTTCAGAGCTGCCAGTTGTTTCTAAGTAGGCAGCCAGAAGTTGAAAGTCGAATTTGCGGTCCAACCGTTCATATTGACAAGAACTTGATAACATAAAACAAAAAAGCCGCAGTTTATGCGACTCTCAATGATACCATGTTCTTGTCACCCGACAGCCTTCTTGATCTGTCGGACGACAAGTAAAAAAACCTTGAACGGCACGAAGCCGATCAAGGTCGAAAAGGCCGCAAGTATGCGGCCTTTTTGGTACATCAAACGTTGTGAATGCAGGTATATACACGGTCCCTGCAAACGAGCTATAAAGTCAGTTCGACCACATGCTCCAATTGGTCGTCCTCCAGCGTGATAAACGGACTTTCGCCCATAAGATTCATGCTGAGCTCGGTCTCTTTACCATCGATCCTTAATGCCGTGCAGCCGCCGGATTTGTGCGACGGATTGCGGACGATGATTCGATAGGCCGTGCGCTTGTACGTATACGTAACGGTAAATTCCGGCCATTCCGCGGGGATGCAAGGTTGGATCAGAAGCTTTTGTCCCCTTTTCTTTAGCCCTAATATCCACTCGATTCCCGCTTGGTACATCCAGCCAGCAGCACCGGTGTACCACGTCCAACCCGCATGTCCGCGATGCGGATGTTCCGTATAGACGTCAGCCGCCATGGCGTAAGGCTCCCCGACATAAGTGCGGGCGTCAAACGAGGATTTTGTGTGCGTGATCGGGTTGAACATATGGAATAACTCGAAAGCCTTGTCCCCATCCCCGAGTATGCTCCATGCTACAATGCTCCAGATGACACCATGCGTATATTGTCCTCCATTCTCTCGTATGCCTGGCGGATAGGCTTGGATATAGCCCGGGCTAGGCTTTGTCTTGTCAAATGGAGGCGTCAAAATATGCGCGACTGCAAGATGTCTATCGACCAGCTCCCTGTCGAAGGAGTGCATCGCCTGCTGCGCGCGTTCCTTCGGCGCCATCCCGGATATGACCGACCAGGATTGGGCAATAGCGTCAATGCGGCATTCCGCATTGCGGACGGATCCAAGCCATTCTCCGGCGTCGGTGAACGCGCGTCGGTACCAATTTCCGTCCCAAGCTTCCTGCATGTCATTCTCCAGCTTGCTTCTCGCGCTCAGGTAACGCTCCGCGTGACTCCGCTCGCCATACCGCTCGCAGATTTCGGCAATGCCGCTCAGAACTTCGCCAAGGAACCAGCCCAGCCACACGCTCTCGCCGCGCCCTTGCGGACCGATATTGCTCATACCGTCGTTCCAATCACCGATTCCCATGAGCGGCAATCCGTGTTCGCCGAAGCGAAGCGCCCGATCAATCGCGCGGAAGCAGTGTTCGAGTATCGTCCCGTTCTCCTCCGACAGAACCGTCTCTTCGTAGCGTTCGTGCTCGTCTTCCTTCAGGAGCTCACTCTGCAGGAAAGGAGCAATTTCGGTTAAAATGCTCGTATCCTCTGTATGCTCCAAATAACGGACAACAGCATATGGCAGCCAGAGCAGATCATCCGAAAATCTCGTGCGGATACCGCGGTGCGTCTCTTCGTGCCACCAATGCTGCACATCCCCTTCACGGTACTGGTGCGAGGCATGGCGAATGATCTGCGCCCTTGTCATTTCCGGCCGGGCATGCAGCATGGACAACGAATCCTGAAGCTGATCCCGGAATCCGAAGGCGCCTCCCGATTGATAAAATGCCGTGCGTGCCCACATCCGACAGGACAACGACTGATAGAGCAGCCAGTTGTTCAGCATAATATCCATTTCGGCCGAAGGCGTAGCAACCTGGATCGTGCCGTTTATGTCTTTCCAGAAGGCGCGCGCATCCCGATAAGCCTTTTCGCAGGCGTCCGCTTCGCTGTACTTTCGGGCCAGCTGGGTCGCGGCATCTCGGGAATCGCCGCAGCCGAGCAGGATATAGACGACGCCACCCTCGCCGGGTTCGAGCGATACGATGCCCTGAATCGCTCCGCAGGCATCATGGACCGGTCCCGTCTCTCTCGAAAGACGCATTTTGCGCATTGCGGCCGGATCTTCCAAGTCGCCTTCCCGTCCGATGAATGACAGCCGGCTTCCCGTCCAGGACGGGCCGGACTCTAATGCCCGCGGATGCATGGCAAGGAATGGCGTCGCTTTTCGGAACGTGTCCTGATAGGTGTTTCGTGCAAGCAGTATATGATGTTCTGGATCCCATTCCGTAACGATATTGGAGGCATTCTCTTCGCGATTCACGCCAATAACCCACTCGGCGTAGTACGTCACGGACAGTTTCCGTACGTCGCTCGTTTCATTCGTCAAGCGCAGCCGGATGATCTTGACGGGATCGTCCAGAGGGACAAACACCGTCATCTCATGCGTTAGACCATGACTCTCATGCTCGTAGCGCGAGTAGCCTTGTCCATGCGACACGGTGTACACCGTCTTGGATTCCGCTTTCCGGGATGGCGTCATCCCCCAATATTCACCGCTCGATTCATCCCGTATATAAACAGCTTCGCCAGGCGGATCCAGGGCGGGATCGTTGGACCATGGCGTTAGCTTGCATTCACGGCTGTTGTTCCACCAGGTCTGCCCGGTGTACAGCTCCGAAGCCAGGAAGCCGAAATTCTGGTTTGCAATTACGTTGATCCAAGGAGCGGGCAGATGCTGTCCGCTGCGCAATACGATCCGGTACTCGTCACCACCCGTCGAGAAGGCTCCGTATCCGTTAAAGAACAGACCCGCGCCTTCGTCCCGCGATGGCTTGTCGGAATAAAGGTTCTGCGGCGAAGTCGGCACCAGCTCGGGTAATTGCCCGGTGCTTCCCGACTCGCGAGGCAGGAGCTGGGCTCTCAGACTTGGTCCTTCCGCATGCAGCAGCAGCCGCGCTGCGGCAAACAACAGATTCTTGTCCTCTTGGGATTGCTCGGTTGCCGCGACGATATGAACGCCGGCGCCATTGTTAAGGTTATGGACGTGCTGCTCGATCATCCGCTGCAGCGAATCGCGAAGCTCCTGCTGATAACCGCCGGAGGACTCGTTCCAAATTACGAGATCGAAGCTAAGCCCCTTCCGGCGCAAATATTCATAACCGACCAGGAGTTTATTCATGAACGGCAGGCTCGACGTTTCGGCCACGCTCACCAATATGATCGGCCTGTCGCCGGAGACGCCATGCGCCCACAAGCCAGGCTGCCCTTTCGTATTCACGGAGATGCTTGCCTCCTGCTCTGGACGAAGCGGAGATGCGAACAGGACCCGACCGGCCAGCAACTGGTAAGCGGACGCCTCCTGTTCACCGATGCGTAAATGCTGCAGATCGATTTGGCTTCGCGTCCATGTCATTTGGAAGGTACGTTCTGCCTGCGAGGCGGACGACAGCTGCGAAACGATTTCAAGCGCCTGTTTTTTGCTCTCGGCTGCTCCGGTTACGGCTGTCAGGCTGATCTGCTTGCCAGGTTCAACATGCACTCGCTTACGCATGATAAAAGCCGGATCGGCAACGGCTCCGAAGGTGCCGCCTAGCCGGGCAGCCAGTCCGCGCGGATTGGCAAGCGTATGTCCTCTGCCGATAAAGGCTGCGCGGTCCGTCTCGAATTCTGCTGCTCCTTGATCCTCGTCAACTCGTAGCGTGTGAAAAGCCCATAGAGCTTTCTCGTCATCATTACGAGGGCGTTTGCGGGCTAGCAGGCACTGCTCCTCCGAAGCAAACTCCGTTTGAACGAAAAGCTTGGTAAAGGAGGGATGAGCCTTGTCCGCGTTGTGCGCGGCCATGGCTAATTCCATGTACGTCGTTATTTCGACAATTCGGGCCTCCTGCGTCGCGTTGGTCAACGTCAACCGGCGCAGCTCCGCATTATGCTCGGTCGATACGGTCACCTCGAGTTTCGTCTGCAGCCCGTCATCCTCGCGGAGGAACGTCGTCCGCTCCTTGCGAAACTGAACGCTCGCGCGATCCGCCTGCTTGCGGCATGGCAAATAGGTCGGGGACCAGCAAACATTCTTCTCCACGTCCCGAATATAGATGTAGCTGCCCCAAGGATCCATCACCGGATCTTCCCGCCAGCGCGTCAAATCCAGCCCGTTATATCGGATGAAGCCGCTGCCGGTTTCCGTCAGGACCGTCGTTAACGAACCGTTCCCATGCACGTTCGCCTCAGGCAAAGGCGCGGGCACCTCCGCGAATTCTCGCAGCGGGTCGTTCTGCGGCAACTTGGTTTCGCCTCCGCTTCGCGACCTGCCAGACAGCTCCCGATAGAGAAGCGCCGCCTTCTGCGGAATCCGCTCGATCAGCAGCAGCTCGGCGGCCTGAACGCGCTTATCCGCATGAAAATAGTTGATCATGCAAGACGGCACCAGCATGTTGGCCAGCGTAAGCAGGCTCATGCCTTGGTGATGCGCCATGAAACTGCGGATAATCTTGTAGGTTTCCCCCTGTGGCATACGCTGAGCGGTGAAATCGACCGCTTCGTAATAGCCGTATTGTCCTCGCCCTCCGAGCTGATCCAAACGCTCCAAATTTTGAAGGCCTTCGCGCAGCGCGAACGGAAGCGCCATAATCGTGGCATAAGGGGCGATGACCGTGTCTTCCTCAAGCCCGCGCTTGAACCCCAGCCCCGGCACGCCAAAGGCGCGATATTGGTAATTCAGCTGATAGTCGTACGCATAATAACCTGATTCCGAGATGCCAAAGGGCACGTTGCGTCCTGCGGCGTATGCGATCTGACGCCGCACGACGCCGCGGTAGGTACTGTCCCAGACCGTACCCGGATAGGTTCGCATAATCAGCCAAGGCATCATGTATTCAAACATCGTGCCGGACCAAGAGATCAAGGTCGCGTGCCCGCCTTGCTGCTTGGCCGTGCGGCCAAGCGCCATCCAATGGGAGACCGAAATTTGACCAAGCGCAATGGCAACGAAGCTTGTTTGCCTTGCTTCCGATGCGAGCAAGTCGTAGAGAATCGTTTCCCGTTGACCCGAATCGGCATGGTAGCCGAGCACAAACAGCTTGGCCTTGTCGTCATAGAGCTGTCGGAAATCGGTTGAGACGATCAGCCGTTCCAAGCGGTCGACAAGCTCATAACCCTGACCAATCCAACCGGTCGTTGCATGCATCGGCTCATCTTGCTTCACATTTGATTCTCGTCGCGCTTCGTAAAGTTCCTCCGGATGAATGCGATCCAGTTCGATGGCAAACTCCGTGCCAACGGCCGCTAATGGAGCTTGCTCGCGCCGCCGGGAACCTTTGCCCCATCCGTCCGTCTGAAGCCAGCGAATCAGACCTTGCTTAACCGTCATCAGACTGGCCACGAAGTTGCCGGAATCCACCGTCGAGACATAAGCCGGACGAAGCAGCTCCAGTGTTGAAGTGTCGTACCAATTGTACAAATGGCCGTTCCACTTCTCCATCCGTTCGATCACGCCGACCGTTCGCTCGAGCCGTTCCACCAGCATCGGCGTTGTGATGAATTCCAACTCTCTCGCGGCTAGGGCCGCCGTCAGGAGAAACCCGATATTGGTTGGCGACGTTCGGTGCGCAACGCCGTTCGGGGGCTCGATTTGCACGTTGTCCGGCGGAAGATAGTGATCCTCTTTCCCCGCATAGTCCTCGTAGAACTGCCAAATTTCCTTCGCCAAGGTGCGCAGCTGCTCCGCGTCAGCGGCTTCAAGCGGCCGCTCCGCTTTGAGAACGGGTTGATCAAGCCAGCGTACTGCAACCGGAGCAAGCGCCCAGAAGAGGCAAAGGGCAAGTCCGAAACACAGAAGCGGGATGCTCGGCTGCAGGACAACCGCGGCCGCGAATAGCAAGATTAACAAGTAGCCCCCCCTGCCGCCAAGAATCAAGCGGCGCCGTGCCTCAGCTTGACTTCGTTCCGTCTGCGAGAAGCTGGTCCATTCCAGCATCCCGCGCTTGCTGACGGCCATGCGGTATAGCGTCTTGACTATGGCGTCCAGCAACACGGCTGTCTGAAACGGAAGCGTCCAGAATCCGATGCCGGCCATTACCAGTGTCGACAGCACATGCTTTGAATGCGCACCTGCCGAATTCATGATGGCTAGCTGCCGGATTAAGGGCAGCAGCAGAGTGAGGAACAAGAACGCAAGCCAGCGTGCCGGATAGCCGGGCAAAACGGTCACGGCCAGCCCGAACAGCACGAGCATCGCGATAGGCAGCAAGCTGCGCCGCAGGTTGTCGATAATCTGCCACCTCGTGAGCAGAGACAGATCGATCGGTTGCAGCTCTCCGCGCCGGTTACAAAGCTTGGTGCGGAGCCAGCACAGGAGCTGCCAGTCACCTCGAACCCATCGATGCATCCGTTTCTGGAAAGATAGAAAGGTGGACGGGTGCTCTTCGATTAACTCAATGTCTGACACGAGAGCCGCCCGCAGAAATCCGCCTTCGAGTAAATCATGGCTAAGCACGGTATTATCCGGAATGCGCTCGCCAAGCAAATGAGCGAATACGTTGACGTCGAAAATTCCTTTACCCGTAAAGATGCCGGTACCGAACGCGTCTTGGAACGGATCGGAGACCGTAAACGCATAAGGATCGATGCCCGGATCGGACCAGAAATGAGCAAGCCGCGAACGCATGGCCGAATCGTGGCTGGTGCCGATACGGGGCTGCAGGACGCCATACCCTTCCACTACCCTAGTGCCCGCCTTGTTTAAGCGAGGTCGGTTGTAGGGAAAATGCAGCGTTCCGATCAGCCGCTGCGCGCTTCCGATCGGAAGCTGGGTGTCGGCATCCAAGGTAATGATGTAGCGAATACCGGGCAGGACCTTACGGTCGCCGTGCGTTACCGCATAGCTGGTATCTTCGCTGCCGCGTAACAAATTCACGAACTCGACCAGCTTTCCCCGTTTTCGCTCCCAGCCCATGAACTTGCCTTCGCCGGGATTCCACAGTCTGGCTCGTTGGTAGTAATGAAAGGTTGTGCCGCTCTCCCCATACATGCGGTTTAAGCGGTCGATACGGGTTTTGACCGCGGCGACAAGAATCTCGTCCGAGGGAAGGCTTTCTTCTTTCGCGTCGGTGAAATCGCCGAGCAACGCGTAATGAATATTCGGGTCCCGATTGCCTAAATAGTGGATCTCGAGCCGATCGGCAAGCTCGTCCACTTCTTGGACCGTCGACCATATAGCCGGTATGACGACCATAGTCGCAGCTTCCTCCGCAATCCCGCTCGAATAGTCGAACCGCAACAGCGGTTTGGCCCGGCAGATTCGCTCAATCCCAAAGTTTAGGCCAGTCATAACCCACTCGCTTACCGGGAACAGAAGAGCTAGGAATACCGCTGCAATGCCTGCTGTCGTTATGGTATTCCAATCGACGACCCAAGCCGCCACGACGACCAGCAGCAGTATGAACAGTGCCAGCAGAGAAGAAAAATAGTTCATGGGCGCGCTTCTAGCTAAGCCTTTGAGAGGCATTGTCCGTGGCTTACTGCACTTATTCAACGCTTGAACCAGGCTTTTTACGCCTGCCGGCTCAAAGACGTAATATGCAGCAAAAGCTTGGCGCATTAGCGCTTCTTGCGGATGCTCTTGTTCCGTAGTTTTGTTCTCTATTCGTATCGGATTCGCGGAGCCGTGTTCATAGGCATGCTTTGCAAGCGCGAGCGATTGCGAAGCGACGAGACTTTCCGGTACTCGCAGGCGTCTGGCCATTTCCTCGATCCGATTTAAGATTTCATTCCTGCTGGATGTATCCAGGCGAGGGTAAAGGCCCGTCACATCCTCGCGCATGGTGCGATCGAGCAGACTGATCGCCTCGAACAGTTCATCCCAGTTCCTGCGTTCGTTGCTGCGCAGGCTCGTAATGAGGTTGCCTGCTTTTACCTGATAGGTGACTTGGAGCTTGGCTTCGTACGTGACGATTCGGTCAAGATCGTCCGAGCCGTTCTCGTACGTGCAAACGAGCCATTCGCGTACGGCATCCGAATCGCCCGACCATTCCCTCAGATGGCTTATGAGATGCGCGGCCCATGGACCGGACAACGGCGGGATCTGACCTGCTTGCTCAAGTGCCGTACCGATCGTTTCGGTGCTTAGTCTGGCCGGTTCTATCTGCTTTAACAGCTGCTCAACCTGACTGCATACTTCCCGCCTGTCCCGGACCAATGCCATGGTTTCAGCGATCTTCCCGATAAGAGAAACTTTGAGCATGATTGGAATCAACCGGGTCTCGGCCAGCGTCAGTACGGATATTTCCTGATAAGCGCCAAGGAAAGCTAGCAGCGTCCTCTCGTCCAGGATGCCTTCCACTTGTTCCAGATATGCCAAACAAAGCGCGTGGATACGCAATCGTTCTTCTCCCCGCAGTTGGGGCAGATGGATAAGCACTGACTCGGACAAATGCATCTTCAGGTTCAGCACTTGTTCCTCGATAAACTCCGCATTGTCTAGCAGCCATTCTTCGGCTTGCTGACCGCAGCCGACTGGCGCATCCTGCAGCAAAGCGACGAAAGCTCGGATACTAGCGATGTCGGTTTCGACTTGTCTTTTTATATAACTTGACCGACCGGCCGCGGACTTGAGCTGTTGCTGAAGCGCCAGCTCGTGCGCGCGCTCTCTGAGTTGTTCATTTGTGGCAGACATGAATGGTTCCTCCGGAAGAAATAGGTTAGAATTCAGCAAACGTATTTTTTCGTCCGGTTCGTGAAGAAATATTGGACCATCTAATCATTTCCATTTTAAAGGGTTTTTATAAAATACTCCTTTCAACTTATTCGCCAACGACAATAAACCAGATCCTCATTGAGACGGGATCTGGCACTGTTCTTCAACATTATGTCATATTCAAATCGTTCAACAGCTTAGGTGCCGCCTCGAATTGAGCCGGTAATCATGGCACGTGTTTCATTTCATGTAGCGATATTCTAGGAGGTTCTTCAAATTTGAGATTTTCTGCAGCAGCTTCTCCCCGACATTGGTTTCCCTCACCAGCTTCCGCGCCAGTTCTTTGTCCACCAGCCTTTTTATAGACAAGACGTCCGTTCCGTTGCATAACACATCTTCTTTTGAAATAAATTTCTGATGGGCAACGAGCTGCATGCCAAAGGAATTATACAACAAGGTATAGCCGGCGATCCCTGTTGTGGATTGATAGGCTTTGGAAAAGCCTCCGTCAATAACAATCATTTTCCCGTTTGCTTTAACCGGACTCTCTCCTTTGATTTCTTTAACCGGCGTGTGACCGTTAATGATATGTCCATGATCGGGATTCATATCAAATTCCAGCAGAATTTTTCGGCATATCTCCTCAACTTCACGCAGATGGTAATAAGGGTTCTTTCTCTCCTTATAGGTTTCTTTATCTTGGATAAAGTACCGTTCAAAGGTGGTCATTTCTTTCTTTCCAAAGAGCGACGAACATTCCCCTGTCCAGATGTACCATACCATATCCGTAGCCAGATCATCCGTATCTTCCGGGTGCGCAAAGGCGTAACGTAAATAATATTCAAAAACATCGAGCAACTGACGGCCCGAATACTTCTTGTCTTCAATCTGCATTTCTTCCATGTTTCCTTCTTCATCCAAAGGAATGCAGCCGTGAAATAACAAATTCCCGTTGTATGTTAAATAAAGGCTACCCTTTTTCATAAGAAAACTCATATGTCTGGCCAGCTTTTCGGAATGCTGAACGGAGAACAGCAGCTTTTCCATTACCTGTTGTTCTTCCTCCAGCAATTGTTCAGGCTGCTGCGGATTTACGGTTGCAAAACAGGTGTTTTCCAGCGGGTAAGTTTTTCCGCCGATCTTGATTTCATTCTTGTCGTAATCGATCTGCTCAAGCAAAAGCCTGTTAGACATATTAAAGTATGGGCGTCTCTTGATAATCGGGATTTCAAGCTTAAACTGAATCATGGCAATGGCTTGATGAATTTTGGTGATCTGCAGGATTTCCTGCTCCGAGCCATTATGGTCGGTCTGCAGCTTTGGTCTAAAGGCCGGATTGTCATTATAGTATTTCTCCGCCAAATTGAGCAGTGGACGAAGATTGATTCCGTATACGTCCTCGATGATGTCCAGATTGTCGTATCTGGCGCAGATCCGGATAATATTCGCAAGGCAGACCAAGGAACCCGCATAGGCACCAATCCACAGGACATCATGGTTCCCCCACTGAATGTCTACGGAATGGTAGTCGATCAGCGTGTCCATGATTTTATCGGGATCCGGCCCGCGATCATAGATATCCCCTACCACATGAAGATGGTCAACCACCAGGCGCTGGTTCGTATAAGCAAGGCCAATAATAAGCTTGTCCGCCTGGCCCAAGGAAATAATTTGCCGGTATATTTCCTCATAATAGGGGTCCTTATTGTTGGTCGAATCCGTCTTGTACAGAAGCTCTTCTACAATATATACAAACTGCTCCGGCAGAGCCTTGCGCAATTTGGCCCGCGTATATTTGGATGAGGCGAATGAAATGAGCTTAAGCATTTGTTCAATCGTTTTTCTATACCATCGGTTCAAGGCTTGTTTATTGCACAGTTCTCCTTTAACCAGCTGTATTTTTTCTTCCGGATAATAGACTAACGCCGTAAAATCATTGATTTCATGATCCGTCCAATCCTCACGGAACAAGGCTTTGATTTTCTCTTTTACGGTGCCTGAACCGTTTCTTAGTACATGCTGAAAAGCTTGGAACTCCCCATGCAAATCACTGACAAAATGCTCAGTTCCCTTGGGAAGATTGGAGATCGCTTCAAGGTTGATGATTTCTGTTACAACTTTTTCTTCCGTATCGTATTTCTGGGCTAATAGATCTAGAAACTGCGCATCCAAAATAGATATCCTCCTTCAAGGAAATATGGTAATGTATAAGAGTTTTTTTAATGGGGCTAGCCGCGTATCTTTAAGCTTTATGTTAACAGTAAAGGGAAAGTCGTTAGGCCTTGTGTACTCTTAACAGCTATTATAACTGAAACTTCCCCCACTATCCGCCCGTTAGCTTAATAAATCGTGTAATATCAAGATGTCAGTTGCTGTCTTAGTTTCGCTAAGCACTGTCCTTCTCTTTTTAGACGATAACCCATGCCCTCATCGTTATAAATCTAAACGATCTTATCTCTTTTACAAGCTTAGAATGTTATAGGAAATCAGCTCTGCCGGGAATGATGTGACAACAACATTATCCCATAAAATATAAAAACCGCGATTTACGCGGTCTTTAATGAGATAATTTTCTTATCATCCGACAACTGATTTTGTTTCCCGTTCTAGTATCCAAGGCCGCTTGCCAAAGCAAAAGCACCTCCAAAGTTGTTCCCATATCTTACGACATGAAGGCTTCCTCTTGAAGGTGTTTTAATTTGTCTCACTAGTTGAGGTCAGCCCCGACTTTGAGTTTAAGTACAGAAACGGGTTTCTTTAATGTTGTGGAGTTATGATTTTTTTTCTTTATATAGTCTTGTCACTTGAGATTGTAAACTTTAAATTATCTAACCCCCTCTAACATTAAATCATCACGCCATTCAGCAGCGCCTAATTTTATCAAGATACTTCCACCAACTCTACCTGTTGGGTAGTCCGCATGATAAAAATTTGGAAAGCCCCCTCTAAAACCGTTATTTATGGCGTAATCATGTGTTGCTCTAAACCGAGCACCAATATCTTTTAAATCAATTTCCCCATAGGGAATGTCCCGCCATTCTGCTTGATTACTATTTAACAAAATAGTTCCACATACAATTCCGTGGTGATAGTCAGCTATAAAATACGTTGGGAATCCTCCGACAAACCCATTTTTAACTGCATAATCTTGAACGGCTTTCATCCTCTGTGCAAAATCATTCAACGGAGGATTTCCGAGTTCATTGATCGGTATGTCTCGAAATAAACAATTTGATTCAAGAAAGTTAATCGAGCCAAAGTACGTATTATTGCCGTATATGGCTTTATAGAAATTAGGATACCCCCCTTTAAAACCTGCCTCAGTAGCTTTTACATTAATTGCACGGAAAGTACTCATCGCGTCTTCATCGATGGTAATAGAAGGCCCGAAAGATGCTTCCCAGTTACATTCAACTTCAAACTCTACGGAGTAGTTAGAGTTGGAGAAACCTATAGGAGAAAGCTCGTTTCCATACCGTGCATTAAACGTTACTGGAATGGTTTGTTTATCTAAACTCAACGGCACAAAATCAAAAACGTGCTTATAGTCAATTAGTTCATCATCGTTATCCCATTCTACAAATTTATCAATAATAGGTGGGATGACAGTTGCGGCGGTATCAATAATACTGCTTATCGCCAAACCGTATCCTGGTATAAACTTAACTGCGGTGGATATTCCCTCAGCTGCTTTTAATATGTCAGCTTTGTTTTCAATCCAGCCTTTATTTTCATCTAAGTCGAGTGCTTTTAGTACAACTCCGATGCTAGGCTCTTCTGAGTGTAATTCGAAAACGTATGAACTCAAATCTCTGCTTTCACCATCATTTATGCGGATCAAGTCAAAAATCATTCCTTTAGAATCATTACCACTGAATACAGTGCCTGCCATTGCAAATTTGTCGGAAGAAAAGAGTGATTCGGTGTCAATACAATTCACCCTTTTGAATGATATCCTAATGATATACATAAGTTCCATCCTCCATTTTGGAAATATTATCTTCTAATTACAGAATAGAGATAACGTGTAGTCGAAGTCTCACTATTTTTGTCTGTAGTTAAAATAAATGATCTGGATGACAGGAACTTCCAAACATCTAGTCAAGTGCATAGCGTAAGAGAGATCTGGCGCAGCAAAAAAATCCCCGATGCCGGTAAGGATCGGGGATCTACTTCTATGTTATAATGCCGACGGTATATACTCGTCGCAGAATCTACAGTAACCTGAGATCAAGAAACTACCCCGATCCCGGTCACATTCGATCCGCTCTTTTGGATGGCATAGTTAATAACTTGCCCATCGTAGAATTCGATCGTAATCTTGATGGTTCCATCCAATACGGAATTGTTAAAGAAGTTGCTTTGAATACTGAACGTACCTTCGGTATAGTTCGCATTAAATTCAGAGCCAAACTGCATATACGGGAACCAGGAATTCGGGCCGATTCTGTTGCAGGATGCATCATAAGCTGAAGCACGTTTTACCTTGGAACCGTTGAAGGTTACCGGAATTGTAATTCCGGATGTTGTCGTGCCTGTAGCGGTTTGAAATACTGGCGCTGCATATTTGATTATATATTGATGCCATGCGGCGCCTGCTGAGAATTGCAACTCCAAATCCGCAATGAGCCCGTATGACCCCTTTGTGAATTTCTCGTTTACAAAATTTTTGGAAAGCGTTAGGGTTGCGGTTTTGGCATTATAGGAATAATCGCTTTTCTTCAATCCTGCGATGCCTTTAAAGGTATTCCCGTTCAGCGTAAGCGGAATCTGAATATCCCTTGCAGCCTTTTCTTTAATATAGATTTCGTTTAACCCTGTCGAATAGGAGGAACGTTGTCCCTGAACGGATGCTTTAATCGTTGACCCTATCAAATAATTCCAGTCATATGGCGCAACCCGATCGAATGCAGGCGGCCAGATCATCGTACTGACTCTATATTTTGAAGCCATGTAATTCAAATATTCCAGATATTTCAGCTTCTCGCCCGATTGATTGGCTGCAGCGCCTTCATCGGAAGATAACCAGCCATATTCGCCAATGACAACCCCGATGCCTTTTGAAATAAAAGTGTTATTCAAGGTGTTGAAGAACAGATCCGTATTGGATCTCGGCGTTTGAGTTGAGTCTTTGTAAAGCTGTTCGTCAAAACCTGTAATACCCAGGTTGCCGCTATACACCCAGTCGCTGTAATAATGAACGGTGGCAATAATGTTCGGATCATTCAGGCCTGTGATAAAGTTGTAGGTCGCAAGGGTTTTATCCTCAGCACTGTTTGTTTCATAAGTCGGAATAATAACCATTCTTGTTGCATTATTGCCACCCGAAAGACGAATCACTTGATAGGCAGCTTGGTTGATCCTATTCAATTTATCCTGCTTTGTGACGGTTCCGGTATCGCTTGCGAATTGCGGCTCATTTATGGTCTCGAAGGATACGGTATTGGGTTCGTCCTTGAAATAATCCGCAAGCTGTGTCCACAAATCCACATATCGCTTATATTCCTCGGATGCCGTATTTCCATCCCAGTCTTTAAGCCAGATCCAGGAATCGTGATGCAGGTTGATCATGACATAAAATCCTGCGGAAACGGCCCAGTCCACTACTTGTTTATATCTGGCCAGCCAAGCGGAATCGATGACATAGTGTCCGTCGGCTCCCATTGTATATCTGGTATAGGCGGTCATGGGGATGCGAATGCTATTGAAGCCTTTGGCCTTGGCTGCGACAATCAACTCTTGCGTTACCTTCGGCTGCCCCCAGGAAGTCTCGTCGGATAGCGAGAAGTCGTTTGAGTTGAAGATATCAAAGGTATTAAATACGTTCCAGCCTTTGCCCATTGCTTCGACATAGGCCTGCGACGGAGATACCGCCGCTGCCGATGCGGGCTTCGAACTGTTAAACCCAAATGCAGCTATCAAACATATGGTCAGCACAAAAGCTGTCACTCTTTCATGAATTTTTTTCTCTGTGATCCTATCATTAGAAATTCCTCCTGTCAGTGCCATATTGTTCTATCTCTCGAATTGCTATGAAGCGAGGCGAAAGAAAGCGTTTTCGTAAATAGCTTCATGAATCTCAAGCCTCCCCTATATCCCTCCCCTCTTAAAAAGTTCTCGCTTCCATTCTGGATTATACAGGTAACAATAGAAGATAACCTTCATTATCGAGTCATTTGAATAGCACAATAAAGACAACCTACTCTTGAGGAGGCAGACGACCTCATTCCCTGTTCCATTCGCGCATCTGGTCTTCGCGCTCAGAGAAGTATCCGACATGATGAACTTTCGCACCTTGGCCATAGATTGATGCCACGACTCGGAAGTCTGCTTACATGTGACCCAACCAATTCAAAGAGGCTTTCCACGAGTTCGCTGAACTCATGAGAAGCCTCTAGTTTTCTGCCGACATCCCCTTCAGTTACCCTCAGGATGCCTCGCCACCTCAAAACCCTTATAAATCAAGTTACCATATCCCTTTAGTACTTTATCAGTGAGCAGTCCAATTTGAGCATTGAAAACACTACACAACTTCATGTTCGTGAGGTCGTACTATTGGTTAGGGGGTGTGTTTAAGAATGATTTTCCTAATTATTATTTTTTCTTTACCACTATACGCAGTATTAATTTGGAGTTACTTCGAGCCTAGAGAAAGCTTGTTGTGGGGAAAAAGATGGATGTATAAAGAAGAACCTGAGATATCCGAAAGTGCTATTCGCTATACCAAAATAGCCTCGATAGCAACCATTGTTTTTATTACGCTTATAATTGTGCTTTCATTTTTTATCTAATAACTGTTTTTACGAGTAATCTGCAGCAATATCATTTGTAAAACTGCCCAGTAGTTTAATGATATATATCGAGAGCTTAACGAATTACTTGCCACCAAATAAACCACTTTTTGATTAGATAAATGTCTCCTTCCCACTTTGGGTATTCAGAATTCAGTTGGCTTATCTTTACATTATCTTTGACAAACCATTTTTCTGGTGGAACAAAGTCTGGTTTAGTTTGATATTCTATTGTCACAACTACATAGTCATCTCTACTGTCAGTATTAATAATCTTAAAATTCCCCCAGCTACTATCACCCTCCATATAATCCTTTGCCAGAGCAGTAACGTATTCTTGAGCGTTCTGTCTGTTAGAGAAGAATATAGCAATAAGTATCAATAGTAACAGCGATAATGTAAATAGATTGAAACGTTTCACAATAATCAACCTCATATATTAAATGTTCTATCCATCTTAGGTTAGCATAAATCAACACTTGTCAACAAAGGATATTCATTCCACTAATTTCTCTTTAGTTAAGAAAAGCAGCCGATCATTGTGACCGGCTGCTGCACACCTTCTACATCAAGGTCATCTTTTTTATTTAAGTCGGCTCGTTCGACAACAACTGTCACCTCTCACGACAAGTTTGAGTTAAACTAGATCTAAACTAGTCTTAAGGGAGGAGAATGGAAATATGGATGTGAAAAGCAAGATTCAGCTCTATTTAGATCGAATCGGCTATGAAGGACCGCTTGACAGAAGCGCTCAAGCGCTCGCAGATCTGCAGGACTGTCATCTTCACGCCGTGCCTTATGAGAATTTGGACATTGTGCGCGGGGTGCCGGTCTCGCTTGAGATTGATCACCTATTCGATAAAATTGTCGTCAGGCGACGCGGGGGTTATTGCTTCGAGTTGAACGCGCTGTTCGGATGGCTGCTGCGCGAGCTGGGATACCCTGTAACCGATCTGTTCGCCCGCTTTTGGCGCGACGAGCCGTCCCCTCCTCCGAAACGTCGCCATCAAGTGCTGAAGGTTGAAGCCGGGGACCAAACCTATTTATGCGACGTGGGCGTCGGCGGCA
The DNA here is from genome assembly GCF_051200795.1 of Paenibacillus glycanilyticus. Lineage (NCBI taxonomy): Bacteria > Bacillati > Bacillota > Bacilli > Caryophanales > Paenibacillaceae > Paenibacillus > Paenibacillus glycanilyticus. The sequence continues at coordinate 3,488,209 of NZ_CP195155.1, read as the reverse complement.
TTGTTCCCCGTCGGCCAGTCGCCATGGTCGAGGGGCTTCCGCACCGGCAGGGCGATGAAACTTACCGATTGGACAAGGACCCGTACTATGGCTGGATACTGTGCGAACTGAAGCATGGAGAATGGTGCCGGCTCTATTCATTCACGGAGGAGCCACAGCTGCCGAAAGATTACATCATGGCCAGCTATTGGTGCGAACACGCGCCAGACTCTATCTTTACGAAGGCAGAGATGGTTGCCATTCGCACCCGGGAGGGCCGGAACACGGTGGCCGGGAAGGAATTCCGCCTATTTGCCCAAGATGGGGTTAACGTGTTCACGCCCCAATCGGACGAAGCATACAAGGAAGCGTTACGCCAGCACTTTGGGATCAAGCTGGACTAGTCGTATAAATACAAGAACTGCCTGTCGTCATTATTCGAATGATAACAGGCAGTTTCTTTGGAGTACTTCTACTTCTTATGAATTAATCGTATAAATACGATCTTCCGCGCCTAATGTAGTAATTTCTACATTATAATGACGTTCAATATACATACACACAGCAGCATAAATCTCCGGCTTACCAGTAATCAAACGTTTCTTCGGAGCTGCGTGCTCGAGAATCAGTAAATCAGAAATGATACGGGCGCTTCGAGTACCGCTCTTAATATAACTTTGTATAGCTGACTTTAAATTCTCCGAAAGATAAAAAGGATCGTTCTGTGAAGTCTGGGGAGGCTCGTTCCAGCTGAATAAATCTCTTTCGATTTCTGCAACTACTTCTTTGGGAGGCGTTTTTTCTTCAAAGGTTAGCTTTCTAGGAAGTAATCTGATTCGATTCTGTTTCAAGCTGCGTATTTGTTTTTCAAGCAACGGGAGACCAAGCTTAATTTGTTCGGCAACCGACGTTGGAATACTATCCACTTGAAGCAACTCCGGATCCATGATCCATTTATTTTTCCACTTGGTTAGAAGCTCGTCCAATTCATAATCAATGGCATCGAACCCTTTTTTTACGGCAGCAACTGTAGTTGCCCCAATGCCCAAATGCTCTTTTAAATGCTCAATACCAAAAAACTTTATTTCGCCAGTGGATTTATTCCTTACCTGGTGCTGATATCTCAGCGGCCGGCCGCATTCACATCGTAGGTCCTGCCTAATATGGCCGCCATCAATATAGCCCACATAAATCCAGTCTTGCAATAACCTTTCGATTTCTGCCGGATCCGAATCCTCGGGAATATGAAAACCCTTCTCCTTGGCCATGATATTAGCAAATACTGTCCGATGACCGCGAACAAGATAATCTGATAAGAATTGCCGCTGCCGCTCATTCAGTTGGGCCAATATTTGGTCCCGTTCTTCAACACTAAGTATCATAACCAAACACCCCCTCTTTTTGTTGCTTAACGACCGGCAGAACGTGTCATAGCCTGTAATTTACTTTCATTCAAAATCTTTGAGTAATAGATCAAATCCAGAAGGCTGGTTGGTGCGAAAATTTCCGGCTGCGTTATTGCCTTTCACAGAACGGTCATCCACATGACTCCTTGAAGCAGAATAGTAATCCGGGTAGGCGTAGTCGAAAACTGACGCCGCTGTCTCTCCTTCAAAGCCAGGAACTGTTCTGACCGGATACCAACGAAGCAGATACCTTCGTGCTGCAGCCGGATGCCCGTTTAAACTTGCCGGCAATATTGTGCCATAATGGTGCCGTAGCCTGCTGCCGATAACGTAGGAGCTAAGCCGCTTTGCGCATAACGGAGCATCGATTGGTGTGAAGGCTTACCGATGAGAAATTCCGATAGGAAAGCGGTGCGGGCTTGTTCGGTGAAACGAAGGCCTTTTCCCGTTTCCCCATGTTTGATCTCAATCGGTACCTCCTCCCAATTCTCGAAAGGAATTAAGAAATCACGTTCTCTCTTTCGTTTTTCCTAGATTAACAACGCCGCCGGTTTTTAGGAAGTACGCACTTTTCCGTATTATTGTTCCTTCTCGGTGCGATAGGCACTAAAAGGGAACTGTCATCGCGATGTCTCTAAGTCTACTTGGCTGGAATGAGAAAGTATCTTTCCTTTTCTTTGCGTAATATTCTTTTACCCCGCCATTCGCACTTCGTCTAAGACCTCAATGTACGGCTAAATACAAAGCTCGCCTCAAACGTTTGGAATTATGATTTAACAAGAACATTATCCCATAACTAAAAAATCCGCGATTTTCGCGGACTTGAATGAGATCATGTTCTTGTCACCCGACAACATTTTAGTATAATGTCAGTCATTCAACTGCTCATAGCTGAGTAATGTCAGCAGCCGGTCATTATTGACCGGTTGTTGCAATGTTCTTATTTGAACTAACGATCCCCGATAATTTAACTTATTATCTGTCAATTATCCATTTACATCGTTGCTGGTTTTTTCAAAACATAGATTAACCGTTCTTTCTTTGGACCAAGTTCGATGCATAACATTACGTGGTATTGTGAATATTTCCCCTGGTTTCAGAGATATCGTTTTATCTTCCAAATCAATGAAAAGCTCTCCTTCAAGAACCATGAACAACTCATCACAGTATTCATGTTTATGCCAATGAAATTCACCATTAATAACAGCTATACGGAGTGCATGGTCGTTCACTTCACTTACAACCCAGTTTTTATATTCCGATATCCCCTGTGATATGTCGTATAGATTCAGTTTCTCTAATTGCCCGTTCTTCATTTCATGATACCTCTTTTCTTTATACTGAATTTATTATACATGAGACAAAAATCAAAGTAACTGAGCTTTATATTCTAATTTTTATTTTTGAGCATAAGAAAACCGCCTTTGTGAATAAGGCGGTATATTGAGCTATCGTTGCCCGTTGGGAGGTCAGCCCTTACTCTTTGCCCCGAAAAACTCTCCCATATTCGTAAGCCCCCATACTTCGGCAATTCGTTGGTTTTCTACGCGGATAAGTTCAATAATCATCGGCTGTTTTTCAGAATCCGCTATATTGATTCCCTGAACACTTGTGCGACTCGCAGCTTTATCGCCATCAACAAGCAGATCTTGGACGACCACTTGGATATCCGGGAACCGTTCAAACATTGAAGCCCATGCTTTTTTAACTGCTTCAATCCCCGCATGTATGGGATGGCTGTAAAATCCATTTGCAAAAATATCATCTATCGAATTTATGTCTCTGCTATTGAACGCTTCGTACATTTGATAAATGATTTGTGCAGATTCTTCTCTAGTCAAAGAAATTCTCTCCGTTTCTCTATGCCGAAGAAAACGACTGCCGATTAATCAGGTATAGCACTGCTCACTGATTTAATTAAAATCCTTTTCCTCCGAGCGGCCGTACCTTTACAGCACTGCCTCCTGCGATTAAGTGCCGGCAACGCTCGATTAGCTCCAATACCTTCTCGTTTTGCAGAGACGCGGCATGAAACTCCTTGCTCTCCCATAACTCCGTGATCCAAAGATCGTTAGGATCGTCTTCAGCTGCATGCAGGATATAATAGATGCAGCCCTCCATGTCGTTCAATGTCGCGCTGGATGCCAGCATCATCTCCGCGAGTTCTTCCCGTTTGCCCTCGTGGGCCGTTAATTTTCCGAACATGGCGAACTTGCTCATCGTACATCTTCCTCTCTTTTTGTGGAATTTGCTAACATTGCTTCATAATGCGCAAGCATTCGGGAGTTCGCCTCCACCATCTTTCCGATAAGCAGCTCCGACTCAATCTGCAAGGCTGTACTGTACGGCATCAAAAAATAAGGTACATACGTCTGCAACATCGAATGTTCTAACTGGAACACTGCTTCTTCGGGCATACGCTCCACGAGTGCATGGCCGAATAACCAGTGATGACACAACTCGTTCAGAACCTGTTCTTGACCCTTAATCCGAACGGTCTCGAACTTAGCTGATCCGGTTGGATTAGGAAGCAGATTATCGAGCAGATGATCCTTAGCCGAGAAACCCGCCGGACGCTCGAAACGTCCCTCCGTCTCCTGCAATGAGCGAATACGGTCCACTCGAAAATTCCGTAACTCCTTCCGATAACCGCAATTCCCTACCGTATACCAGTTCCCTTTCCAATAGACGATACCATAAGGGTCGAACAGTCGTGGAAGAGGGGCCTCACCCTTGCCCCGGTCATATTGCATTTCCACCGTTCGTCCCTGTCCTGCCGCCGCCTCCAGCATTTGAAGATAGAGTTGGAGCACTCCGTCCGTTCGTGGATAAATGACGGATAAGGCAGTACTATGACTCTTTAGATGATCTAGTTGCTTCTCGTTCGCGTAACGCATCATCTTGTCCATCGCTCGGGTTAAATCATCTGAGTAGGGGTACCCAGCCTCCTTAGCAAATATCGAGGCATGGATCAAGGCCTTCTGCTCCTCCATATCGAAGAAGAGCGGGGAATCGGTAAACCGGCTTAGGATGCTATAGCCGCCATTTGGTCCCGAATCAGCAATGATTGGAACCCCGCTGGCGCACAGAGAATCGATACAGCGATAGACGGTCCGCACGTGAATCTCGAGCTCTTTCGCCAACTGCTTAGCGGTCATCCGCTTTCCAGAGCGCAGCATCCAGAGAATCGATAACATATTGTCCGATTTCGTCATCGACTAATCCTTCTTTCCAAGTATAACCAAGCTTTTCCAAACTCAATTTGAGTATAACCCTAAATCACTGACAAATGCAGTCAGTTATTTTAAAATATCCAAAGCGACGATTAGAGGCTATCAGAAGCAACTTTTGCCGTCACTTATGGTAGGGTTCACATCGAATGATCTTGAACTATCATGCCTGTTCGTTCACATACATGAATGCTTTTCGCTTTTCATATCGGCTTAGCGGGCGAAATAAAAACAGCGTTACCGCTTTTATCCGGAACGCTGTTTTTTGTTTTACATTTTCAATCGAGCTACATACTGGTCTACGTATTTTTTAAATTGTTTGTTTTCAATATAATCTTTGGCTGGTATCTTCAACGTAATGAAAAATTTTGTAATGCTGACTTTCTTCTTATCCTCTATACTTCCTGTAATCGATGCCGAAGCGCAAGGATGCCGAGTTCACGAGCCGGTCCGCGGCAAGTTGAGTGCGGAAAGCGAGCTTTTCTTCATCTACACCAACCAGCATACCGTTTTCCACAACGACACGTCCGCCTACGATCGTCATATCCGCCTGAGTAGCCCCGACCGTTAGCGGAAGCGCTGCGTCATCAAACAATGCTCCTGCAAAACCTAATTTGCGCGAGTCCAACATGAACAGATCCGCAGCTTTACCGACCTCAAGCGATCCGATACTGCTCTCCCAGCCTAATACGCGAGCTGAACCTCGTGTAGCGATCGACAAAGTCTCGTTTGTCGTTAATCCTCGCTCTTGAAGCTCATGCTTGTGGAGAAGATACGCCATCCGCAAATCCCACAGCATATTGGAGGCATCGTTTGATGCAGAACCGTCGACGCCAAGTCCCACTTTCACGCCTGCGTCCAGCAGCTTGCGGATCGGAATAGCGCCGGAAGACAACTTCATGTTGCTCGATGGGCAATGTGCTACACCGCAGCCGCAAGCCCCCATTTTATGTATTTCGCTATCGTTAAACCAAATGCCATGGGCATACCAAACATCATCACCGACCCAGCCTGTCTGTTCCATGTATTCGAGCGGACGAACGCCTAGTCTTTCCAGACAGAACTGTTCTTCGTCCATCGTCTCCGCTAGGTGGGTATGCATCCGAACGCCGTAACTGCGGGCAAGAGCAGAAGATTCCTTCAGCAAATCCCGGGACACGGAGAATGGCGAGCATGGCGCCACGCCAACACGCAGCATCGAGAACCGGTCCTCGTTATGATATTTTTCGATGACACGCTGGGTATCCCGCAATATAACCGATTCGGTCTGAGTCACTTCATCCGGAGGAAGTCCGCCATTGGACCGTCCTAAACTCATGGAGCCTCTAGTCGGGAAGAAACGGATGCCAAGCTCGGAAGCCGCACGGATCTCTTCATCGATTAAATATTCGGAGACACCGTTCGGAAATACGTAGAAATGATCCGACGAAGTTGTACAGCCGCTCTTGAGCAGCTCGCCAAGACCGGTCATGGCACTTAGGTAGACGTCTTCGGGCTCCAAATGCCGCCAAATTTCATACAAGGTGAGCAGCCAGTCGAATAATGAGCAATCCTGTGCTAGCGGGATGTTGCGCGTAAGCGTTTGGTACAGGTGATGATGGGTATTGATCAGACCCGGATAAACAATTTTGTGCGTAGCATCGATTACGCGGTCAGCCGTTTCGTAAGGCAGGTTTTCCCCGATGGCTATAATTTCTTGACCCTCAATATACATATCTCCATTGCGAATCACTCGATTCTCGCCATCCATCGTTACAATGCTCCGGGCATTTCGGATCAGAAGAGTACTCATCGGAACACCGCCCGTTCAACGATAGGATTCTCTATTTGAACAATATTAGAAATGCTTGTGCGCCTCATACTTGTATGGTTCATTTCCATTCCCCCTTGTCTGAATAGCCCTATTGTAAACGAACTTGACAAGTAAAGCTGTGGATGAGAGGAAGGATTGTGTCTTATACCTAAAAAACCCCCAATCGTTTGTGGACCATGCTTATGACGCAGCCATTCCAATAAAAAAGAGCCATCCCACACGGGACAGCTCTCTAAACAAATCTAATTAATTGTTTACATAGGTCGTATCAGCAACTCTTCGTCTATCGGATATTCCCATAGTCCCAGTTTTCCCTTCGCTGGAATATAGGGCTTCAGCAGACGGAAACCCGCTATTTCCCACGCAAAATAACCTGGAGTGTAATCGCCTAACAGAAAGTCCTCACCCGTCACAACCTCCCCGCAATCCAGAATGGCTGACGTATGATTAGCGTAGATGACTTGATAACAATTTGTAAGCTCGCAAGTTGCAAGGATAACCCCCGTAGGGAGGTTTTGTTCCGTATAGCCATTCTTGGCGAGTAAAGAACGTATGGGTTCATATTTGCAAGCCTGCTTATCGACTTTCTTGCTTGCATGAATGGCCAACGGTCCGCGATACCGGGTCTTCCAGGATCTTGTTTCATAGAGAGTCTCGCCTTGGACAAGCAGAGTCGCCCATGGTTGAATCATGGATAATACTTTCATTCCTCTACGCTCCATTACTGTTCATAATGAATTACTATTCCCAAACATTACCGAGACTTTTCATACCCGCATAAAAAAGACGCAATACCATGACGCTCGATTGTAAATTGGTTATCCGCGTTACTGAAGTAGTCGGGATTGGGATGATGTTTTTGACTTCCGACACTTATAACATTCCCACGATCAATACTCAGCCGGTTATATGAATGAAAACAGCAGCTGATCTAGAACGATCGCTGCTGTTTTTTATTAAGCTATCGTCTCCTGTTGCTACAACGGTCAGCCCGCTAGTTGAACGTAAGCAAGCATTGATTTCTTAACGCACACACTTCGCTCAAATAATTAACTTATCTTTAAACCTTCAATGAATTCTTCCAGTTGTTGTTTTAACTGCGAATCGGCTGGGTTCTGTGCTAAGCGCCCGAATAGACTGAATAATTGATCCTGATGGTTAATAATAATGGATTTATTATCTGGAACTAACATCTCTATATATAGCTTATTTCCTCAGCACTAATGATAATTGCGGTTTCCACGTTTTATAATAAAAACGGTCTTCCAGCTATCGTTTTGTTGAACTAAAGTTTCCCGTAATGAACTACCAGATTGGTCCCGCTGCGTAAATGTGGTGTTAGCTGATGTTAACGCCCACTGGGAATACCTTCATGTCACTTTTTATTTCTTTGGAAATGCTATATATCCCTTTATATCGTCTTCTAAATAACCCTCGCAATTTGAAACTGAAAAAACTGTACTTGCATACTCCTCTTCTTTATTTAATTTCTTACATTTATATACTTCTATCGCTCCATTACTGTATGCATCTCTAGACATATCATTTATCCATACTATTTCCTTGCCATTTGAATTAATGTTAGTAATAGCTGGTCCACTGTCTATAGTATGCCCTATTACCACTAGGTAATCGCCTTCATGATCCAGGAATCTCTCATAGAATGTATTAATTCTATTCAAATCAGTTTGATCAAATTTATAAAGAATACTTCTTTGAAGGTAATCATTTTTGTTCGTTACATTCAATCGAATTGAATAAAAGAGACCAATGCCAAGGATAACAATGACAAATGAAAGTAACCAGATTATCTTCTTCATATTGTCTCTCCTTAGAGGCACTTAAATTAACGTCTTTTTTGCAAACTTCGTAAATCCTTCATACCTAAAGTATTCGCGAAGCGATTGACGCTATCCTGCCATTAACGTAAAGAAGCTGCCGACCAGTGCCAGCAGCTCCTCTAAGTTATTTATTCAACTAACGATTCTGCCTTTGGGACAGCATCATTTAACGTCTTTCGTTGCTGTTGTCCATATAAACCAGCCAGCGCAGCGGCAATTGCCATAAAGATGGAACTGGATGCCACGCCAAATTGCAAGCCGTATCGTTCGACCACCATGCCTCCAAGGACGGGACCGATAATCTGCCCGGCTGCAAAAAAAGCAGTCGCTATACTAAGACATGCCGCATAGGCCTGGTGAGGAACATGACGGCGAAGAAGCGCTGTTGTCATTAACGGCGGAGTAATAAAGGAAACCAGTCCAATTATAGAAGCTCCAAGCACAGTAAATAACAGATTATTAGTGACTACCCCACTCACACCAATCGTCCCGAGCATTAATCCCGAAGCAAGGGTATACCCGCTTGGCCACCGGTCAATGGCTTTGCCTCCAATCCATCCGTTAAACAAACCGGCAAAGCCGATTAAGGACCATATCAACCCGGCATTGAAGGACGGTATGCCTTTGGTCACCAGATAGGGAATCAGATAAGTGAAATAGATGATGTAGCCTGCGCCGAAGAAGAAATAAGAAGCAATTAGGAACAAGAGCCTCTTCGGGTTTAGCAGGAGACGATACGCTTTTTCGCTATCTTTGTCCCCTGACTTCCATTCGGGCTGTGAGAGTAGCTTGCCGGCTCCCCTGTTTCTGGTAACGAACTCGAAACCGAGCGCTGCAATTAACCCGAATACGCCCATAATCACCCAAGCATACCGCCATCCCTGAAGATGTAAAGGATCTATCGTAAAGGGGGCGAATAAACCCGTCACTAGAATGCCGGCAGATCCGCCCAGCCATATAAGTCCAGATGCCACTCCTCGCTGTGCCGGTCGAACGGCATCCATTGCAATGGAAAGGACTAATACGGTAGCGAGGGCCGACAACCATCCAATGGCGAACCGCCAAAGCCCAAGCTCTATGAAATGATAACTAAATGCCGAGCCGATCAAAGTCAATCCCAGCAATAAGCACGTTATCCGGTTAATTAGATATTTACGGTCTGGGAACCGCGAGAGCAAAGGAGAAAGACATAAGGTGCCAGCCAAATAACCGACAAAGTTGACCGTGCCTAATACTCCTAATTGTCCGTAGCTCCCCCCGAGCTCCCTCTGGATCCCGGGCAAGAACATGCCGTAGGAGAGTCGGGAAAAACCGAGTATGACGACAAACAAACAAGATGCCCATAAAGTAATCCAATTAAATGCAGACTTTGTCCCCATAACCCTATCTTCCTTCACAAGCGGTTATCCTTCTTGCAAAACAATTTCCGCTTCAAAGCCCAGCTGTTCACACAGCTTGTGAATACGGCGCATGTCCTGTGTACTGGATATCCATTCGCAGCCTAAGGTTAATGCCTCGTTGGCTGCCCATTGCAGTATATATACCAGGGCATCGGCATGAGCCTCCTTCGTCGCAAAATCCTCCAGCACCAGCGTGTTCCCGCAGACGGATGTACGAACGTATGCCCAATGCTGGTCAGCAAAGCTGCGGGCGACTAAACGGGTATCGTTATCCGACTTAGCATGCAGGGAGAGCTCTTGCAGCCATTTTGTATAGGCACCGAATCCTGACGGAGCTTTCGGGTTCCCCCATTCCAACGAATCGGCAGCCAGCTTCTGCAATTCCTCTTCCTCAACTACGCGCTTCCACTGCTCACTAGGGAATGAACCTTGCAGAACCGGCTTAAAGCGGACATGCCAGCTGCGTTCGCCAGCATGAATGCCAGCTGCTTGAAGCAGCTCTGATACTGGAACCACAGCAAGGCCTTTGGCTTGAGTATGGTGTAAAAGCGATTTAACGGCCTGCGGCGTTTCTTTGGCGATTTCGTTGGCATGAAACATTAAGATGGACCCATTGATCAGCTCAGGGATTACCCGTTCCACAAGCTGTGCGCTTGGCGGTCCCGACCAGTCGACCGTATCCTCTCCCTCGACAAGCAGATAGTTCCACTCCCGAAGCCAAGCCAAATTGTCCTCCCGATAAGAGGCATACGGAAAACGCATGAAGGTCGGAACCGGCCTTCCCGTTGCTTCTTGATAAGCAAGTTCAGCGAGCTTCAGCTCTTCGAAGAATACGGCTCTGGACACATCTGACATTCTGCGGTGATGGTAGGTATGCGTTGTGAGTTCATGACCTCTAGCTATCATTTCTCTTGCTTTCGCTGGATATCGATCCAACCACTCACCCGTTAAAAAAAACGTCCCTCTCGCACCTCCCTGCTCCAAGGCGTCCAGCCATGCGTCTATAGAAATACGCATCGGACCATCATCAAACGTAAAGGCACAGAGAGAAACCTGTGGATTACCGCTAGTAATTACCAAGTTCGTCATCATAGCTCCTCCTTCATGGTATCCTTCCAAGAACACCGTTGAATCTATTGTAAAATCCCGGTAATGTTTTGTAAAATTGAATAATATGAATGAATCATTCGAAAATAACAAACAAAGGTGATGACAATGGATTTCCGAGCTTTAAAGACCTTCGAGGCTTGCGTACGTCTTGGGCATTTCCTGAAAGCGGCTGAGGAGCTCCAATATGCCCCGTCTACGGTAACCCTGCAGATCCAGCGTCTCGAAGATGATCTGGGCGTCTCTTTATTCGTACGCGACGGCAAACGCATGATCGTGACGGAAGCCGGCCGATGGCTTCATCACGAGGCTTCCGCTTTATTGAAGTCGATCGGAGCAATGAGACAGACCGTCTCGGATATTGCTTCAGGAGATAGCGGATCGGTGCGTTTTGCCGCGATCGAGCCCGTTGCGAGCCAGCAGCTGGCTGCCGTTATAGCAGACTTTTGCAAAGCTCGACCCAATGTGGAGTTATCCATGGAAGTGAGCGGCAGCAGGTCGATTGGGGAAAGAGTACGGTCAGGCGAACTGGAATTCGGCGTCTGCTCGGTTCCGCCTGTGAAGCTTATGCTGGAGTTTGAGCCGCTGTTCGAGGAAAGATTAGGGGTCATGTTAAACCGGAATCACCCGTTGGCCCAGCAAGACAGCATTACGGTGAGAGATCTCGCCGGGCAAACCATTCTGGTGAAAGAACCAACCTGTGTCTATCGGGAGCTTTGGGAAACGGCGTTTAATCCCACTGGGCACTCTTGCAGGGAGGTTGGAAGTTTCTATGTCATTCAGCAAATGGTTAAGGCAGAATTCGGCATCGGAATCGTTCCGATATACAGCGGTCTGGAACAGGAAGGCTCCTTGGTTATAAGACCTATAGCCGATCTGAATCCAGTCATCACAATAGGTATCGCATATAAGGAAAAAAACTTCCTGGGCAAAGCGGCATTATTGTTAATGGAAGCAATTAGGACATCCGTGGCCCCAGTCCTGCTACAGATCCCCGGTGAAGGTTCTGGAAGCAGCCATTGCATTTAAGGCGTTCTCGAAATAGCTAAATACTTCATCCGCAATTCCCAGAAACTCTTCAACAAGTACATCACTATCTAAGTAACAAGCATACAGATAATCAACTAAAGCGGAGTCAATCTCACAATAGTTTAATATGGCGTTCTTCATTTTAACCATGTCATCTTGCCATACACCTGTATCTTCTAAAACCAAAGAGTATAATGCACGAATTAATCTCTTAGAGTACCCTTTAATATATCTAGTTTTCATTGTGTTATCACTAGCATTAGAAAGTGAAACACGTACACGGTCTACTTCCTCCTTGGTCTCTGTATTTAAGTTTAAAATGAACTCTGGAGAAATAATTATCGGCGGTACTTGTTCACCAACGTCATGACCATATATGCAAACACAAATTATCTTAATCCAAAAACCCCACTCATTTGGTTTGCTTAATACATCGTCAATCGAGCAAATTATCGTATCAATCTTAGTTAGTAATGGATATTCTTCCGACAGCCTGTCTTTAATATTTGTCAATCTTTCGTAATCAATATCGTTTGGATTTTCACATACAATAGTAAAGTCTGCATCTGACTTAAAAGGTATAGCAGTTCCTTTTGGAATCGAGCCACACATATAGATGCTATGAATCTTACCTTTAAATTCAGTAAGGATATTATGTATGTACTTATCAACAAACTCCTTATATTCACTTTGTATTACAATTCTATTTATAACTTTTTCTAATATCATATAGACTCCTCCTAATTTAATTAGTGAATCAAGCGACTCTTCCGAGATATTACTTATTCGTGATAAAATACGATATCCCTACCACATATTGGAACCTGCCCGGTAGTTTAATAAAACAAACTGTCGTTGATTTTGTTGTCTGCAGCTGGCCACAATTCTTGTCATTTCATTAGGACAAAAACTTGGTACCATAAAACAAAAAAGCCGCAATTCATGCGGCTTACAATGTAACTATGTTCTTGTCATCCGACATTTAGTGATGTACTGATCCAGCGCTGCTCGAAGTGGTTAGAAGTCGCCAATTTGATGAAAATAAGTATCAGAATGACTTGAGGATTTATATTATTGGATAATTTATTATATATTTTGGGTAGCAATAATAAGGCGGTCTACGTCCTATTAGAGGCATTAACCATGAATCCTCAATATAAATCATGGTGACTTTTTCCGCCGAATGATTTACAAGTAATAGCTTTACTACTGGATTAAATTCATATCTCAATCCAAAGACCTCCTTATATTAAGAATTTGTAGATTCCCCACCGTCAACATGCAGCACTTGACCTGTAACAAAACGTGAATCATCAGAAGCTAAATAAACATACGTCGGTGCGAGTTCAAATGGATGAGCAACTCGTTCCATTGGGTTAAATGCTCCATAAACAGCCACTTGGTCTGACGAGAAGCTTGCTGCAATTAGTGGCGTCCAGATTCGTCCTGGAGCAACGGCGTTAACTCGAATTCCTTGTTTCACAACATTTTTAGCTAAAGCACGTGTCCAACCAACAATTGCACCTTTTGTGGCTGTATAATCAATCATTTGTTGCTCGCCTACATACGTTACGACTGAAGAAGTACCGATAATAGAACTGCCTGGTTTTAAGTAAGGAATCGCTGCTCTCGTTGTGTAAAAATGTGAGTATATGTTGACTTTGAAGGTGTCATCGAATTGTTCGTCTGTAATGTCAAGAAGGCTTTGTTGTTGAAATTGGATGCCAACGTGGTTACAAAGAACATCTAGCCTTCCGAAGGTTTTAACGGTTTGCTCTACAATGGCTATACATTGTTGTTTATCTCGCAAGTCTCCTGGCATCAATAGGCAACGTTGCCCTAGTCCTTCGATTCTTGCTTTTGTTCTATTAGCATCTTCATGTTCATCTAAGTATGCAATGGCAACGTCAGCACCTTCCTTTGCGAAGGCAATGGCTGCTGCCGCACCAATGCCACTATCCCCTCCTGTAATAAGAGCAACTTTACCCGCTAACTTGCCACTCCCTTTGTAATTTGGATTTTCAATTATTGGAAGCGGCACCATTAACCCTTCTATACCAGGATGACGAAGTTGACGTTGTTCAGGTAAATTAATTGGAATTTCTTCATAGCGTGTGATTTTTCCGTAATTAGGGTACATGGGATAAGGTTCACTTTTCATTTTCTCTAGAAACATCTGTTGCATTTGTTTTATTTGTTGCAACTCACGCTCATCAGATTCTTGTGCCATTTGACTTCCTCCCACTAAAAAGTAATTTTTTGCCTGTTTTCTCGCTCATACGCAGGATTTCAACTTCTACGTTATGACGAACAGCTTGAGAGGAGAACGTCAGCAGTTGTTCACTGAACAGATCATCCTGGCCTAGAAGTGAACGGAGTTCGACCGTGATCGTCGTCCCTTGATACTTCATTACAGGAATGGCTCCTATTGCACTTATTCCTTGATATGTTTATGTTGTATCTGCTAGTCCAAGTATTTAAAGTATTAAATAGGTGTAGGAGTTATTTGAAGAGATAGTCCACTTTCATGAGTAGGCGGAATTAACGTAAACTCGATATACATTCTCTTTTCCAACGATCCAATGTGAGAAATCAGTGACTACAAAATAGAAAAACCCTCTACCTGGCTAATTTAAGCCTAGTAGAGGGTGGATAACAATGATGAATTATCGTGCTTCCCCATAGTTGGTTATCCTTTATTGTCCCGATTGGACAACCATTGCTCAAATTCGACCGCCACGATCCGTTCTCCCGTAACTCCCTCCGCGTCCGGTGAAGCGAGGTAGATAATGGGTGCTGCCATAATTTCTGGCGTGAGGAGACGCGTCTGCGGGCCAAGTTCCTTTCGCAGTCCGTCCGGTATCATACCGGTCACCGTCGCCCCGCCGGGAAGCAGCATATTAACCGCCACGCCGTGTTCCCTTAGGTCTTCTGCCATAATATAAGAGAGCGATTCGGTTGCCGCGCGTGACGGACCGTAAGGCACGAAGCCTTTTCTTTTCATGGTTTCATAATTCATTGAAATGTTGATTATGCGCCCCTTGCCCTGCTCGATCATAAGAGGCGCAAAAGCGCGGGCGACGAGGAAGTAGCCCGTCACGTTGGTGTCGATCAAATTCCGAAAACCTTCGGGCGTTACCTGGTAAAAAGGCTGAGGCTCGGTGAGAAAGCGTGGATTTACTGTCTTCATTCCGATCCCGGCGTTGTTTACCAGCACATCGAGTCCGCCCCATTCGCTGCGGACCCAACGGGCAGCTTCCTCTGCTGACTGTTCGGATCGCACGTCAAGCGGCAAGGCGTGCGCATCGTATCCTCTTTTTATAAAGCCGGCAACCGCTTGATCTAACTTATCTCCAGCTCTAGAGGATACCGCTACCTTTGCCCCTTCCGACAGCAGCGCTTCCGCCATCGCATAGCCCAAACCGCCGGACGCTCCCGTCACGAGCGCCCGAATGCCTTCCAACCTTTTGTTCGTCATGTTACGTCACCCTTCCGTTAAAGCGTCTTATATTTTCGCGCTCCCTATTTTACCCAAAGTTTAAAAATAACTTGCTCGAAAGACAATATTATTCCCAGTCGGGTTACCCCTTAACCGTGTACCGAATAATTCCGGAATCGGCGGTAATATCGAGCAGCCATTATAGCTTGTATAAAGCAGATAATGAAAATGTCCCCGACCAGAATACACCATCTATCCAATCCTGTATGCCATGAAAATCTACACCTGCATAAGTAGTAGCTACCCATATAACCAGGGCTACGAACATTAAGCCCTTAGCCATTCTTTTCCCAAGATTAAATATGTACATGAGAAATACTACTATCAACGCAAGAACTATAAGAAAAACTATATAACCTACGTCAGTTATATTATTAAAACCAGCATGAAAGTAATCATTCCAATTCATGAGCTATTCCTCCAATTTTATTCGATCCGCCCGCTAGATGTTGAGAGTTCCTTCCATTCTTTTACGACATCCTCTATACCTAATTGTATCGTTGGGTACAAATAAGTAAAGCCGGACGCCTTAAGCTTGCTGTTCGAGAAATTTGTGTGCGCCGTGGCGTATTCGGTTAACACGGGACCAAGCAGCATCCGGCATAACCAAGTTGGCACGTAACGTTTTTTATCCTGTCTATTGAGCGCCTGGGCGCTAAGCGTCGTAATGTCTGCACTTCTGATCGGCTGATCGTCGACCAGTAAATATCGTTCCCCTGTCTGGCCTTGCTCCAGCAAGAACAAGAAAGCACGGGCGCAATCTTCTACGTGAATAGGAGAAAATATTGGATTATGCCCCTTGAGGCCGGTAACCGGCTTGTTCTGAGAGAGTGGCTTCAGGAACAACTGCGGAAACCACGACTTCGCGCCGTACACTTGTCCCGGGAAAGTTATGACGACGGGCATGCCTTTATCCACATAAGCAGAAAGCACGTCGACGGAAGGAGCGATGTAAGGTCCCCATCCTTTCGGCTGCGAGCGGTATGATTCCGTGACCGGCTCATTGTCACCGCTATCGCCGAAATAGCTGGTGCCTGCCACATATACGAGCTTCTTTAGCTTCTGCGGATTGATGTTGTCGAGCAGACGGACGGTCATTTGATAGTGTCCTTTTTGATAGGCGTTCGCGACTTTTAAAGTTACTTTCTTACCCCAGGTTGGAGGGGCAGCTAAATGAATAACATAATCCGCTTCCGATAGGGCGCCTTGCCAATCGCCATCTGTTAGCAGATCGCCAATAATAGCCCGCACCCCTGTATCTTCAAGCTCTTTTGCCTTTTCCTTGCTGCGTGTCAAGACTGTAACTTGATGACCTTGGCGAAGCGCTACGTTTACCGTGCTGCTTCCTATGTACCCCGTCCCACCTGTGATAAAGATATTCATAAACTTCTCCCTTTCCTATTAAATGTAGTTTATAAAATACCATTTTTTATCTCTTTGGATAGCATATTTCTAAGATGCAGGTCTCGCGTTCATTCTGACGCTCCTTACGAGCTGACATTATTAAATATATTATACCGCTTATTGGAACTATCCCCGTTAACGAATGAAGCTATAAATTTATCCCATATCAAAAGTACACCAGCCATATTTCTTTATTAAATCGTTTGTTTCCTTAAATAGTACGTATGCTTTACCACTACTCATTTTTCTTAATTTCTCTATAAAGTTCTTTCTATAAGGATATACGAACCTGGTCCTTGGGACCGTACAAAATTCAATGTACATTGGATCAGCAAATGCATCTCGGAAACCTACACAATTAGTCGATTCGGCACTTCGATGATTTCCTTCAAACGAATCTGATTCATTTGCATAATTGACCTAATTATTTTTACATTCAAAAAAGTCGATAAAGATCTCTTTATCTTGATCATCCATATAACTGAGTCCGCTCGTAGTTATACCTTTAATTCTTAAATGATGGAATTCGGGTAATATTTTCACCTCAATTAAAACTCGCAATTCTAACAATTATTCGAGATGTTATAAAAGTATCCTGCCCTTTCGTTCAACAAAAAAAGCAACCGAACGTAATACGCCGGCTGCTGTCGCGATTGTTTTGAGCATTAACTTTAGTTAGCATTCTTCCCAGAGAATATCTTGTGCTACTATATTACTCTTCCCCACATCATAAGTACCCATTAACATATAAATTCGATATTCCCATTAGGCAAGCTAACCCATAGCATAGGGCTAGCAATACATTCCCCTATTGAGCACTTGCGAATTGGCGGGAGATTTTTCGGTATACGGTTGGAGACAATCCTCTCTTAGCAGAAAATTGTTTGATAAAGTAAGTGTCATACTCAAATCCGGTGGCATGCGCTATTTCGTTTAAGCTCATACCTGTATGAGTGAGAAGATCCCCTGCAACTTTCAAGCGATGTGATAACAAATATTCCATAGCTGTGCATCCGCATCTTTCTTGAAACATTTTATTAAGTGACACACGATTCAAGTGAGCGCATTTCGTTATATCTTCCAAGGTGACTTTATTAGCATAGTTGGTATGGATATACTCCAATACTGAATCAACAGGAGATTGTTCACTATGGCAGTTTAAAACCTCGAGCAAACCCAATATCTGAATTAGATATTTTTTTATTCTACATACCCAATTTGCATCACTTTGCGCATACACTTCAGTCCCAAGCACAAAAAACCATTCAAATAATTGTGGATAGGCTTTCTGAGTAATAAAAGGTACTCCAGTGCGTGTGGGATTGTCCAGAAAAAGCGAAAGACCAGTTTGTATTTTGAGATGGGTGGGAAAATAGTCCTCTGTTTCAGAAATCTGTACGGTATTTAAAAAGTCGGGATGATAACTGAATGATTGCGCAGAAGCATTATGTTTTTCAACTAATTGTAGCGTATCTTGTTCGGACAAACAGAGAACGCCTGGTGCAGTAATTGCTATTGGTCGGTCATTAAGTTCAGCTTTGATGCTGCCAGAGGTAATAAAGATTATAGTAAGACGCTCCGAGTAGGGAAGGCCGATCAAATCCTCAGTTGCAACAAATTCAATATTTACGGTTCTGTCTTTGTGTCGGTCAATTTGAGGCATGTTTCTCTCCTGTCCTGACAGATAGTATAGTCAATCACTTCATTTATCACAGTGTAACATAAAGAGACGAAAGGTATACTGTTACCTGAGATAAGGAAAGGTGGTTATTATTGTGGCAATCAACATCGCAATTAATGGTTTCGGAAGAATTGGTAGGCTTGCCTTTCGGCAGTTATTTGGTACAGAAGGATATCAGATTGTGGCTATTAATGATCTGACAAGTCCAAAGATGCTTGCGCATTTGTTAAAACATGACACCACGCAGAGAGATTATGATGAAAAGATTAAATATAGTGATAACAGTTTGAACGTGAACGATGTGGATATTCCGATTTATGCCGAAAAAGATCCGAGCAAACTCCCATGGGCAGAATTGCAAGTGGATTTAGTCTTGGAATGTACAGGCTTTTTTGCATCAAAAAAAGCATCTGCAGCTCATATTGAGGCAGGCGCAAAAAAGGTGGTAATCTCCACTGTTGCTGGAAAAGATATCCCAACTATTGTATATGGTGTTAATGAACACACGCTAACGAAAGAGGACACTATCGTTTCGGCTGCATCCTGCACTACGAACTGTCTGGCGCCGATGGTCTATTTCCTTAACGAACTTTCGCCGATTAAAAAAGGTTTTATGACGACGATACATGCATATACAAACGACCAAAATACCCTTGATGGCCCTCATAGTAAAGGTGACTTGCGCCGGGCGCGCTCTGCGGCAGGTAACATCATTCCAACGTCAACAGGGGCAGCTAAAGCAATTGGACTGGTTATCCCTTCTTTGGATGGCAAACTGGATGGTGTATCTCAAAGAGTACCGGTTATGGCTGGTTCTCTGACAGAATTGACAGTAGTTGTACGAGGATCCGTAACTGTGGAACAGGTTAACGAAAAAATGGAGAAATCCCAGTCGGAACAATACGGATATACAGAGGAAGAACTTGTTTCATCAGATATTATTGGAATGACCTACGGAAGTTTGTTTGACGCCACGCAAACTAATGTAATGGAACTGGGAACTGAAACTCTGGTGAAAATAGCAGCATGGTATGATAACGAAAATTCATTTACCAGCCAGATGATCCGGACAGCTAAATATCTTGCTGAATTGTGATGTTAGATCATTTGTCTTTATGCTTAGTACAGCTAATGTCCATAGGATATTAAATAATCAACTGTCCTATTGTTGCAAAGAAATCAACGAGTAGTTGATGATGATCTAAGCATTATGCAAATTAAAAAAAGTTCCCCCTTAGTGAAGTGCACCCCATATAGAGACATTATAAAACACATTGGTGTTAGAACGATGAAACTATAGGTGGTGCTTTTCATTATGGAAAAAGCCGGTTGCGGGTGATGTTGTTCTGAACATAAAACGCTTAGTCGATTCAAGCTGTTGAGAGTATACAGTATAATTATCTTCATTTTCTCTTTTTAGATTATCTAAAGCTATAACTCAGTTAGCTTAAAGACTGTAGTCATAGTTAGTTTAAAGATCTGTAATCATACGAACTTCTACTAACTGGGATCGTCTTCGTACGAAACCAATTAGCCGCTTGCTGGACCAACGGTGATGAATTTATCGGTGTAACATCATCGATCGAAATCCAGTCATAACCATTGGAGTCTTGTCCTTCGAATTGAACCACGGAATCTCCCATTTTTCCAGCGACAATAATAACTTCATATAAAATCGCAATATGATGCACACACTCAGTAGAGTTATCCTGTAGCGTCCATAACACAGAAAAATCACAAACACCAATATTGTTGAGTTCTTTGACTTTGAATCCTGTTTCTTCGTTAAACTCCCTTTTTAAGCCTTGCTCTAAGGACTCCGATGCTTCTAGTCGCCCCCCAGGCAAGTCAAATTGCCCGGTATAAGGGCCTAAACTTTTTCGGATAACTAAAATTTTCTCGTTAACCATACATATTCCGTAAACCCCTATGTGGCGATAAAACTTTTCCTCCATTGAATTTATTCCCCCTATTTTCGTCGCTGTTGTATTGGCTATCGTCTCCCGATAGGTCAACAAATTTAACGAATAAAACTAATCAAGACTACTGAAGCACCCATTAACACTATTATAGAAAATAAAAAGTAGCCTAGAATCCTTAAAGGACGTGGCATTGAGTGTAAATCGACTTTTTTCAGTGGTCCCCCACCCTCCATATTTTGAATAGAGCGAAGGTTCTCATCGACATAGTTATCGTCAGTGTACAAATATTCCTTTTCGGGATTGGTTTCATGGATGTTATTCTTGCTCATTTCCAAGTCACCTCTCACATCATTGTATATCCCCCATTTTAATAATACCCAAAACTTCTGTACACAGCATAAAAAAGCCGCAGTTTATGCGACTTTTATTGTATTGATGTTATTGTCATCCTACATATTGGAGATCACTATCGATCAATGACTTTCGGTCTCCCCGAATGAAATCAATATCAAACACTCTTATCGACACAAGCGGTCAACCGCTTCTCTATATCGGAAGCAATACTCATCAAGGCTTCATTCTCGACCAGTCCAATCAAGGCCGTCGGTTTCGGCATGCCGATCCTAGTCGTTCCATTCTCTACATATACGGCCAATTTGCAAGGGAGAAAGTAACCGATCAGTGCATTCTCAGAAAGCACACGCTTGGCTTCAACCGGATTACAAACCTCTAAAATTTGATAAGACATATCAAATTCGACACCCTTCTCTCGCAGCTTTTCCTGCATATCGAGCTGCCATAGCACACCGAATTTCTCAGCCTTTAGATTTTCAGTCAGTGTCTCGACCGCTTGATCAGGTGTCTTGGTTGTTTCAACCGTATAATGGAACATTAAGTAATCGCCCCCATAACATTTTTGTTTTCAGGCAATGAGCCTAGCTACCAAAAAGGCTGTGGCAGCGGCCAATCCACCGACTAGTGTTGTTTGAGCAGCACTCTTTAACGGTTTGGAGCCTGTAAATTTACCCTTCACGTATCCGAAGACAAATAACGCTATTAGTGTCGCTACAACAGAAACCATTAGAGCCGTAACGTCGTGATGAATAATCATATATGGAAATAACGGAATGAACCCGCCCACGATATAGGATAATCCGATTGTTATCGAACTATTGCGAGCCCTCTTTGGGTCAGGCTCTTCAAGTCCAAGTTCATGCTTCATCATGAAGGAAATCCAACGCTTCGGATCGCTGCTTATTTGGTTGACGGCCGATTCAACGAGATCTTCTTGAAGCCCCCATTCCCGGAACACCTCGGCTACTTCTTCTCTTTCATAATCAGGAAGTTCGATGATCTCCCGCCGCTCTCTCTCTAGTTCATTCTCATAATGCTCTTGTTCGGTTCGAGCCGCTAGATACCCCCCTAAACCCATCGCTATCGAACCGGCTGCGATCTCTGCCAAGCCAGCAACAACAACAATTTGCGTCCCCGATACGGAACCCGAAAGACCAGCTGCAAGAGCAAAAGGAACCGTCAGTCCATCCGACATACCTATCACGATGTCTCTGATTAGAGCGGTCGCTGTAAAGTGTTTCTCGATATGCTTGTTTTTTTCCGGATGGTTCAAATTGAAAGCCTCCTTGTGCATTTGCCAGTTATGAGATACTAATCATTATTTCCTTTCGGAGGGTTTTCCATTACGTCATTTATCTGCCTTAGCAAGCACAAGCGGCGAGTAGACACTGGTGACCCTTGCGCGGTATTCATCCTTGGAATGAATTTCTAATGTGGACTTACCGGTAGTCGCGAACAAAAAGACGCCATCGAGGGAGTCTACTCCCGCCCCGATGGCGTCTTTACTCATCTCATGGATACGATGAGATGAGATTACGATCAAATTTTGGCCAAATACTCGATCGAGGTTACTTGATCGTTTTCGATGACGAACCGTAATTGGGATTTGCCTTGGTCATAGACGTACAAATTCAAGTTGTTGGTGAACTTGTCGCCGTAGGCTTTAATCACGTCGCTTTTCTTGTTGAACAAGGTGACGCCTTCCTTGGTGGCCACCGTATCGTCGAACAGAATGACGGACGCGATATAATCGACGCCGTCCTTCTCGTAGGCATACACGTCGAAGCTGCTGTATTGGTAGATTTTATTGAGTCCCGGGAAAGCGCAGGCTTGCGATTCGAAATAACTTTGCGGTTTTCCGAGTTGCTTCAAGATCGGAGCTGCTTCGGCATGCATCGGAATCGGGATTCCGTTCGCCTCAAACACGTAGCCGTTGCTGCTTGCTTGTTCAGGCGTCCCGGAAGCCGGGGTCGAAGCTGGCGAAGCAGCGGCTCCTTCCGTCTGCGTCAACGCGCTAGGTGACGCAGATCCCTCCTCCGTCATTTTGTTCCCGCAACCGGATAGTACCAATAGGAGGGCAATCA
The DNA here is from genome assembly GCF_051200795.1 of Paenibacillus glycanilyticus. NCBI lineage: Bacteria > Bacillati > Bacillota > Bacilli > Caryophanales > Paenibacillaceae > Paenibacillus > Paenibacillus glycanilyticus. Next base: position 3,465,460 of record NZ_CP195155.1, on the reverse strand, counting down.
GCCCTATACTTGCTTTTTTCAACATAAACACTCCTTCATCCATTCTTATCACGTTTCGACTTTATAGCGTTTCAGGTATCCGTATTTGGCGAGCTCGTCCAATTGATCCTGCTTCATCCGATCGTAAAAATCGATTTTCTTTTGCCAGATCCCGCTCCACGTCTCGTCAGAACGATGATCTTGCAGATGGTACGTATCCGCCAGGAATGCTCCGAAGTACGCAGCCAGCTTTTCCGCTCCGTATACGTTCAGATGTAGGCCCGCGTCATAGGTATCCGTCTGCAGGTCGATTCCGGCATCGTCCATGTGCTTCAGAAAATTGATGTAGGTTAAATCGTGGGCCGCAGCGTACTGCTCCATCTGGGTATCCCACTCGTCGTACCAATGCGGGTAGATCGTCGGCGCTTTGACCAATACGAGTTGGATACCATTTTCTTTGCACAACTCCGTCAATCGATCCAAGTAGCTATAGGCGTTGGAACCGAATCGGTAATCGGGCAGCCTCGGAGCTCTCGGAACTCTCCCCGCCGGCTTCACGTCTACTCTCATATAATACCCATTGTGGAATAACTTCTCCTTGCCGAACAAGTTCGTGAAGTCGTCTTTGCTTAATTGATCCCATCTGGAATGAAAACGCAATAAGGGCGCAAGGTAATCGACGAGATGCTCGCTGTTCATCATGGACGCTTGAATGCTCTTCAGCTTGGTTGCCGAGAGTTGCATCCCATCGAGCGTCATGCGGTTATATTCTTCTTTTTGCGGTTCGTTGTACTGCATGGCGAGAACGTTAAAGACGACGACTTTCGGCTTCTCGTATTTCAGCGTCTCTTCCAGCAAATAGTACGACTGCCAGATCAATTGTTGCGCGCTGCCGCGGATATAGCTCGTAATCCCGTATTTCTCCCACAGCGTTACCGGCGAGAAATTCTCGTACACTTCGCAGTCACCGAGGAATATAACGTCGAAATCCTTGCGTTTCTCTTTGTAATATTCGCCGATAAGCGAACCCTCGACGATGCCGGATACGTATTTGGGCATAAGCAGGCGTTGCAGCACATAGAGCGAGCCGAGTAGCAGAACGATCGCGACGGCTCCGATTATAAGCTTCTTCCGTACCAATGTCCCCTCATCCCTCCTTTGAAATCAGAACTGATTATAGATAAATTGCTTCGCGTCATAACCGACGCCGTAAGCCCCGAAGACCAGGATCGAGAGGATCAGCATTGCGTAAAGCGAATACCTTACGCCAATCGGCTGCGCCTCTATCTTCTCCCTCACGCTCCCGCTTCTTTGAAGCAAGCTGACGATTCCGACGACCGCTAGGCTCAACAGGATTAAGACATAGTGACTAAAGGAGATGCCCAGATGAAGCAACGAACCGTCGAATAAGACTCGATAATTGAAGGTCGTGAACATGGACCCGAACATCCTGAACGTCAGCGGCACGTCCATGTAACAGTCGAACAGCCGGATCGAGCTCATCAGCAGCAGCGTCCGCACGACTTGGAAAGAGCGGAATCCGAACTTATGCTTGAGGTTGAACTTTCCATGGAACCAATCGTAGAACGGTTCCAGTTCTTGCGAGATAAGAATGATGATACCGTTCGCCAGTCCCCATGCGATGAAGTTCCAGCTGGAGCCGTGCCAGATGCCGGTGGCGAACCAGGTCGTTAAAGTCGCTAGATACACGGGCGCGCGCTTGCCTATCGCATTGCCGAACCGCCGGCGGGAGAACTTCGACAGGGCTAGCATCGGCTTCGAGACGGACATCGGGAAAAAGACGTAATCCCGGAACCAAGCGCCCATCGAAATATGCCATCTGCGCCAGTAATCCGTGATCGACTTGGCGAAATACGGTCTTAGGAAATTTTCCTGAACCTTGACGCCTAGCACTTGGGCAATCCCGATCGTAATATCGATACCGCCGGAAAAGTCGGCCAACAGTTGAAACGCGTATAGCAACATGCCAACCAACACGAACGCTCCATGATAGTGACCGGGATCGTCGAAAATCGTCCGAACGGCGACCATCAGTTGATCGGCGATGACCAGCTTTTTGAAAAATCCCCATGCGATTCGCTGCAAGCCGAACTTTACGTTGCGGCCGTCGAAGTCGTGCGGGCCGTATAACGTCTTGCCCAACTGATCGAATCGGCTAATCGGTCCTTGTATGACTTCGGGGAAGAAGGAAACGAATAACGCGAACTTGAACAGATTGCGCTCCGGCGAAAATTTGCCCCTGTAGACGTCGATCAGGTAAGCCGCGCTCTTAAACGTATAGAAAGAAATGCCGAGCGGAACGGCGATCGTCCAGAAGGAAATGCCGCCTTCGCTTCCGAAAGCCCGGGCGATGTGATTGATGTTCGCGATCGCGAAATCGGTGTATTTGACGAAAGCAAGTATGCCCAAGGCCACGAACAAGGCGAGCAGCATCGGAATCCGTTTTCTAGCTTTCATCTTGGATTTGTATTCGTTGATCTCGGATTTGGCCAATTCGTGCTTATGTTCCCGTAGATACGCGGATTCGGTCTGCGCCAAGTTGCCGATTCGGCGTCCGGCATAATAAACGCAAACCGTCGTTGCCGCGATATAAGCAAGAAATTGAAGCCCGGAGAACGCATAGAACAAATAGCTGGCGATGAGAAGCAATACCCACTGGTATCTTCTCGGAATGAGATAATAAAAGACGAACAAGGAAGCGAGAAAGAGAATGAAACCGTATGAGGTGAAAAGCATGGTCTCCCCCTATAAATCGTCAGATAGTCTTTTGATTAACGCATACAACGCCTGGGCGGAATTGAAGTTATCCGGCGTAATTTCCTCTACGGGAATCGTCACGCCGAATTCGCCGTCGATTTCCGCAAGCAGCGTGACGATGTCGAACGAATCCAACACTTTATCCTTGATTAACGTATCGCATTGACGAAAATCGATGTCAGGATGCATATCTTCTAATATTTTCAACAACTCATCCATTTGCTTAACTCTCCTTCTTGACGCAATTTTCTTTGAGGTAAACGCGATCGATTTTTCCGTTCGTCGTGAGCGGCATCACGTCTAACCGCTCAATCCGATTGGGAATCATATACTTCGGCAGCAGCAGCTTCAGTTCCTTGACGATCGATCTGGCGTCCGTTTCGCCTACGAAGAATAAGACAATCTTCTCCGTAGTTTTGTCGTAAACGCAGCAAGCGCTTTTGATGCCTTCCAGCCGATTGACATTCGCTTCGATTTCTCCAAGCTCTATGCGATACCCCATATGCTTGATCTGGTAATCTTTGCGCGAGACGAACATCAGCTCGCCATGCTCGTTGTATTTGCCTAAATCCCCCGTCCGGTAGATCAGTTCGGGATACTGGTCGTTCAACGGATTTTGTACGAAGACTTCGTTCGTTTTAGCGAAATCTCCGTAATAGCCCATTGTCAGGCAAGTGCCCCGAATGCATATTTCTCCGGCTTCCCCGGGAGCGGCCTCGCGATCGCCTGCACCGAGCAAGAGGATTTCGGTATTCCGAAACGGCCTGCCGATCGGCAAAATCTCGTGTTCCTCGAACGCCCGTTCCACCTTGTAGTAACACGACATGCCGGTCGCTTCGGTTGGGCCGTATAAGTTAACGAACTTCGCGTTAGGCAACGCTATTCTCCACAGATTGAATTGTTTCACAGGGAATACTTCGCTGCCGAACGCGACGGTATGCAGATATTGCGGAACCAGCTTGTCCAGCACTTTGAAGGAAGAGATCATCGTTAACGCCGATACAACCCAGCATACGGTGTTTATGCGATACTCGTTCAGGAACTCCACCAATTTGAGCGGGAACATAAACAGGCTCTTCGGGATGATATACGTCGTCGCTCCGAACTTCAGGGTCGGAAATAGTTCTTTAAAGCAAGCATCGAGATACAGTGGCGTCTGGTTCCCGAATATCGTGTCTTCGCTCAGCGAAAGCACGTCGGATAAGTTCTCGATATAATCGATGACCGATCTGTGGTTGGCGATGACGCCCTTCGGTACGCCCGTTGAGCCGGACGTGAAGACGACGTACAAAGGATCCGTGTCCAAGGCGGAAAGGCGTATTCGGGTTAATGCCTCGTCGTCGACAGGACCTTGAATCAAGTCGTCGAACAGATAAACATTCCCTTGAAAGTCGATGGCATCGGCGGTTTCCATCGTCGACTCGTCGCAGATGATTACGCTGGGATTTATCTTCCGAACGATCGTCTCGATGCGGGTGCGGGGCATCTCGTCGTCGAGCGGTACGTAAAAATTGCCGCTGTAGATGACGCCGTAATAAGCCGCGATCGCTTTCGGACTCCTGTTCATGAATACGACGATCGGCTGCTTTTGCAAATGGTGCCTGTTCAGAAACGTGCCGATCGCTCTGGACTGCCCGTACACTTCTTGGAACGTAAGGCTGAATTCGTCGTTCGCGTAAGCTATTTTGTCCGGTACTCTTCGTACCGTATGCTCTAAATACTCCATGACGTTGAACTGCATAAGGCAAACCTCCCCTCCTTATTTAAGATACTTGCTTCTTTCCTTGAGCGGTTTGGTCGGCGTTGCCGGATGCTTGGACTTATCGAATAGGTAGTAGTTCTTAAATTGCTTATTAAATTCGGCCAGCTCTGCGTCTGTAAGCAGGAAAGTCGTATTCTTTTTGATCGTGGGAGTGGTATCGAGGTGATACCAGGCGCCATCGACTTTGACTAAGCTCCAGAAATGTTTCGTTTTTCTGCCTTTGTCCCGGATCACGGTTTGCGTTTCGAAGCCGCTTCTCTCCATCAGCATCCTTGCGGTGGCATAGTAGACGAAGCAGTCGCCCGTACCTTGTTTAAACCCTTGAAGCGCGCCTTTTCGCCAATCGGTGTGGCTGGAGCTGTCGACATAGCCGATGTTGTACTTCGTCCATTTGAAGATTGCCCATAATTTATCGACATCCGTCATGTCTTCCGTCACGATCTTGGCGAGTACGGTATCCGCCAGTTTATTCAGTTCGTCTTCGTTGAGGGGGCTCGCAGGTTTTACCTTAACCGTTACGGTAGCCTCCGCTTGGGCTATGTTGCCTGCGGCATCCTTAGCCATATACGTAAGGTTGTAAACGCCGGCTTTCTTTAGGTTGACGCCTCCCGTGTCTACGGCCAAAGCGACGTTCGTATCGATATTATCCTTAACGGTTACGCCGGTTTTGTAAGAAACGCGGTCTCCGATAAAGACGGTTAAATTTTTGACTCCCGTGATTTTGGGCGGCTCCGTATCAGCCTTGGTGTCCGGCGTTGCGGCAGACGCGGCAGTCGGTGCGGCAGTCGGCGTGGCTGCGGGATTGGTATCCGCCGATATGTTGTCGATCGAGGTCCATATAACCAATGCGGCAATAAAAATGAAGGAAAATACTAAGATGGCCTTGTTACGTCTAGCGCGTCTATTTCGTTTTGTGCGCATGCGGCAACCCCATTTCTGTTGAAACTTTGCGAATAATTTCATTTCAATTCAGTTCACTTTACTATAGCCAAAACCGGATTTCGGGATTCAAAAATTTTCATTTAAATGAAAATTTATGACCGAATTCTCATAGTATAAATACATGAAAAAGATGATGATGCAAAATAAGGTGGAGATGATGAGACGATCCCTATTAGGCGTGATCGGCGGGATGGGACCAAAGGCGACATCGGTTTTTTTCGAGAGAGTTATTAAATTCACCGAAGCGGAAGCGGATCAGGACCATATCGACATGATTATTTTGAATCATGCGTCATTGCCGGACCGAACGAGCTCAATCCTTGAGCGGAAAGATCAGCAATTCCTTCGGTTGATTCAATCGGACATCGCGCTGCTTGAGCATGCGGAAGTGTCGAACATCGTTATTCCTTGCAATACGGCGCATCGTTTCTTCGACGACATTCAAGCGATGACGGCTATTCCGATCGTCAACATGGTAAGAGAAACGGTCGAAGAACTGCTCGCGAAACATAAAGCCAATCGTAAAATCGGCATTCTCGCGACCGACGCCACCCTTCAAACCGATATTTATTCGGATGTCCTGCGGCAATACGGCCTTGAGCCGTTCATCCCGAGCCCAAGCATGCAACAAAGCATTATGAGCATCATCTATGAAGATATTAAAAAAACCGGTCATTCGGATTCTCGTGTGCTTGAAGGTATTATGACGGAAATGCTCCAGCGGGAGAAATGCGACGGCGTCGTTCTCGCGTGCACGGAATTATCTTGCATAGAATTAGGCGAATCCGTGCGGCCTTACTATATCGACGCCTTGGACGTTCTCGTGAATCGGTCCATTACGTTATCCGGTGGTACGATCAAGCCCGGCCTAAAGATAAAGACGCATCTATCGAGAAAATAATTCATTCATTATCCAGTGGCTTTGTAATAAACTTATAACCAATTCCGTTAATCGTTTGAATGAGCCCTTGCCATCTTCCAAGCTTCTTGCGGAGCCTTTGGATATGTATATCAACCGTTCTGGTTCCCCCGGCATAATGAATATCCCATACCTTCTTCAGCAGCACCTTTCTGGAATACACCCGATCAGGATTACACGCAAGCTCAACAAGAAGATCAAATTCTTTTAGCGTCAAGTCTAGTTCTTGAACATCCATCCTAACCGTCCGACTATGCAGTTCAATCGATAAACCACCCATCTCAATAGTTACTTTCTCATTTTCACTATTATTGGAATTTGTAAAATGACTCCTGCGGTACAGTACCTTTACTCGGGCCAGCACCTCCCGAATATCAAATGGCTTGGTCATATAATCATCCGCACCTAATTCCAAGCCAAGTACCTTGTCAACGATATCGTTTTTCACGGTCAGCAAAAGCACTCTTGGCCGTTCTTTCTGATTAAGCTTACGGAAAACCTCGTATCCGTTCATTTTAGGCATCATAATATCAAGAATAATGACGTCGGGTTTAAATACTTCTGCTTTTTCTAGAGCTTTCTCCCCGTCAGAAGCGGTTCTGACCGTGTATCCTTCTCGCTCAAGCGCGTAAGATATGGCACTGGAAATGCTGAAGTCGTCTTCTACAACAAGTACTTTCAACATAATAACCCCCTTTTGAACAAACTCTTGACTCTATGAAATGATTGAAGGAGTTATATCTTTCCGTGATGCGGGTATTATGCGAAATCAGCAGCTTTAACGCTTTTACCCGAACGAACAATGGATTGCTCTACGAGTACATCCAAAGCATCAATGCAATATCTTTTGATATTTTGCCGCAATGGTATACTTGATAATTCCGTGCAAGCAATTACGACACAGTCGCAATCGAAGTCGCTCAGCAGCTTCTCTATGATGTCCTCGATTTCTGCCGGGTTAACCTGTTGATTTTTCTTTAGTTTCTTATAAATGATACTCATGATACGTTTCTGTATTTCTTCATTCGGCTTGTATAGTTTAAGTTTCAATTTTTCACATTCTTCGCTATATAGCCCGTTATGCAAGGTTCCATCCGTCGCCAAAATCCCCACTTTACTGCCCGATCCAAACTTATCCGCCACAAGCTTAAGCGTCTCGTTAACCATATTTATAATCGGGATGGTGGTCATTTCCTGCATCTCATTATAAAAGCAGTGTGCCGTGTTACAGGGTATTGCAATATTGGACACGCCGGCATGATGAAGGATAGCCATATCTTTAGAAATTTGATCTAAGAATAGATCCCCTTCCTTCTTTCGAAGAACATCGGTCCTGTCAGGAAGACTCGTATGATTAAGAATAATGATATTAATGTGATTCTGATCCATATCCGCATTTGTTCTGTTTATGATTCTTTCAAAAAAAACCGAGGTAGCTTTGGGACCCATTCCGCCAATAATGCCTAAACTCCCATGTTCCATCTTCGTTCACCCACTTAGCCGCATTCAATCTTCACGCCATTCACTTTGTTCCGTTCATAGCGCTAAACTAATCATGCAAAAAACATATCTCAAAAATATATACAAGATGTAACGTAGTTGTAACATTTAAATGAATAGAATCCATGCTCTCAAAATACACAAATGACAAAAATTCTGCGGATACAAAAAAACCGTTTCGCGGTAATTGCCGCGAAACGGTTCAGTAATCCGAAATTCATTAAAAGGTAGGAGCCGGCGGTTCTTCTATTTTCATACGGAGTAAACTATAAGGCTTCTCCCGCAGGTCATTGCCATAATGAAATCTTGACTGCCGATGTAATTGGTTCACGATGAAATATAAGTATTGATCTGGACCAATAGAAAAAGTATCCGGCCATAGCATTCTCGGATCATGCGCAATGGTTTCCATAATTCCATTCGGCAATATCTTTCGAATACTATTATTTTCATAGTCTCCGGCGTAAACGTTTCCTTTTGCATCGGTGATCATTCCATCGGATGCCCCTTTTTCTCCCCAATACTTCACGTAATGTTGTAAATTCCTATCCGGTATCGTTCGGTCTCTAAGGACTTCCGTTGAAATCGAGTAGAGCTGACGGCTGGTGAGAGGACAAAAATACAACGTCTTGCCGTCCGGGGAAATCGCTATACCATCGGATGCCAATCTAAAGGGTGAAGTAGATCCGTCTTTGTTGCGATTCATCAGGATTCTACCTTCCACTTTGGGTAAGAAAAAGAGATCGGGCGAAGTTGAATTTGCTCCGTTTAACCGTCTCCAGGCATAGCCCGTTTCTAAATCAACGACAATAATGGCTCCTGGCCCTCGGGAAGACGAATCCGTTATATAGGCGTAACCTGCTCTCCCGACACGAAAATCAAATCGGACATCATTCAGATAAGTGGTTGGCAGGACAACATCATCCGTAAAGGTATAAACGCTTTTTATGGTATTTGAATTTAAATCGACAGCGACTAGCTTTGCCCCGCCTTTGATGGGTTCAGAGAAATTTGGAGCCCCCGTATCCAGTACCCAAAGCGTTCCCCTGCCATCCGTAACGACACTTTGAACACTAATGAAGGATGTTGCGATATTCGATGGGTTTACCACATTCGCTTCTATACTAGGATAAGGCTGAATGGTATCGTTAACGATTTCAGCCACCGTAAATTTAACGTCGTCTCCCCATTTCGGAAAGCAAATGAAGATACGCCCGGTTTCTGAAACCGTTACGCCTGTAGGCATGGCTCCGTAAAATAAAAAAACCGCCTCAAGCTTACCAAAATACGTTTCACTCGGTAACATCACTTGTATGAAAGCCTCCCCCAACACGCTCGAACTGCCATCACCTATTTATATGACTGCATGTGAGTGTCTATAACACAAGATGATGAGTATAAGAAGTACATCATACATAGGAGTCTCCTCTCCTGTACAAGCTATGGCCATGGACATGGAACGAAATTTATTGCTGCTAGTCTGGTTTGTGTGTGTAACCACCATCTATTTTTTTGTTCCAAAAGCAAAAGCTCATGAATTTGTGTTGTGCTTTCTTGTGTGTCAGGCTGTTGGATGGATAGTAGAAATTCTGCTCGTTCAATTTGATTTGGTGGCCTACCCATTACGTGAATTTCCCAAAGCATCGGATTTAAATATCACGTTCAAAGTGGTGTGGACGCCTGTTGCCAGCGGTCTGTATTACATTCATAGACCTCGGGCGAATAAATGGATAACGTGTTTTTACTTTGGTGTCTGGATTTCACTGCTCACCTTAATCGACGGGATGCTGGCCGCAAAAACCGAATTGGTGGAATATGTTCATTTTCACTGGAGTCTGATGGCAATCGTGTTATCGATTATATTTCTCTCCGTTCACGTTCTAGTGAGCTGGTTTTTTAAAGACCGGAAAGTTTTCAGAAAGGAATTGAGCGAGGGATGAGTTTGCTGGCGCAGTACGGCATTATCGTTTCAGCGTGGATCCTTTCATTATTAATGATTCTCGTCATCCCAAGGGAGAAACGTCGATTGGCGATGGTTGCTTTTTTATTCAAACAGTATTTAACGTGTATTTTCGGTCATGTCGTAGTCGAACTCCAACTTCTCGCCTATCCCGTAAGGGAGTTTGCCGAAGTTAACCGGACTAGTTTCACCTACGAATATATGGCCTTTCCGATGACATGCGCGGTGTTTAACGCGTATTATCCGAGCTCACGGAGCGGCTGGGTTCAATTCGGCTATTACGTGCTATTCACTACTGTACTGATAATTGGTGAGGTGCTGCTCCAACAATATACCGATCTGATTCGGTATGTTCATTGGAACTGGTTTTGGTCGTGGGCTACGATTTTCCTCACGTTCCTGATGACTCGGGCTTTCTGCGTGATCTACTTTGGGACAATGAGAGGTGCCAGATATATATAAAAGAAGCCTTCAAAACCACTATTAGAAGTGGAATTGAAGGCTCTTTGCTATCGTTTTACTGTTGGTCCGGCAGTCGTAATGCGTTTGCTGAAGTTTGCGCTTGATCTAAAAATTCCTCTGCTTGGGTCAATTGCTGCCGGGCTGTCTCCAAGGCTTGTGAATTTGTTGCCGCATTAGATTCACTGATCGAGCTTAGCGCCTGATTTAAAGCCGTTTGCACTTCAGAGATCGCGTTAGATGCATGCTGCTCCAGCGTATTGCTGCTCGAATGAAGCGAATCTTGTGCTGGTTTTCTTGCATTTTCGGTAGCTAGATCAATTTTGTTTTCATTGGGCAAGATGAGTCCTCCTTCCTTGAGCGAAGATCAAATGACTTAAACAGAAGTAAGTATGCGGTTGTGATTTTGTTTATATTCGGGCCATCCATTTTTAGTATAGGATTCAATGCGCAGGATAAGCTAATTCGGATTAAAGGAAGGAGAGGATACTTTCTCAATGGATATGCCAACGCTAGCACCACACGAATCAATGGAACTGCATGAAGCGCTAAACTTCAAAACACTCTGCCTGGCTAAGTCAAAACTTATGCAAGGCTTGGTCTTTGACCAAGAGCTGAAAGCGTTAATGCAGAAGGACGTCATTCTATCCACGCAGCAGATCGCCGAGCTCCAGGCCATCTACGCAAGAGCCCCATTTCAAGCGCCCGTTCCGAATAGCCCGACACCTATCACTCATTAAAGGGGAACGCCAATGAATACCGATTATTTAGACCCGATAAATTCGTTAAATATGCCAGAGATGGCAGATATGACATTTGCAACGGATTTCCTTATCCGTGCCAAAGAAGGCGTAAGAAATTTGTCCATCGCCCTGACGGAAACGGCTTCTCCCGATGTAAGAGCGCTGTTGCGCAATCATCTTATGCAGGGAATTGCTCTGCACCAAGAAATCACGGAGCTTATGATTCGCAAAAAATGGTTCCATCCTTACGAACTGAACGAACAATACCAGCTCGACCAGCTTTCAGCCCAAAATACGGTGATGATCGGGCAGATGAATTTGTTCCCGGGTGATACGTCGCGTAAAGGAATGTTTGATCGGACCCCAGATGAACATATTGGAGGACATAATGCATGAAGGCGGTAACGTATCAAGGGATTAAAAATGTCGTGGTCAAAGAGGTGCCGGATCCGAAGATTGTAAAACCGGACGATATGATTGTAAAAATCACCAGTTCCGCCATATGTGGATCGGACCTTCACCTAATTCACGGGATGATCCCTAACCTTCAGGAAAACTATGTCATCGGGCATGAACCGATGGGGATTGTAGAAGAAGTAGGCCCTGGTGTGACCAAGGTAAAGAAAGGCGACCGGGTAATCATCCCTTTCAACATCGCATGCGGAGAATGCTTTTTTTGTAAGAATCAGCTGGAAAGCCAATGCAACAATTCAAACGAACACGGGGATATGGGCGCCTATTTCGGCTACTCCGGAACGACCGGCGGTTACCCTGGCGGGCAAGCCGAATATCTGCGGGTTCCGTATGCTAACTTCACCCACTTCAAGATTCCCGAAAGCTGCGAGCAGCCGGACGAAAAGCTGAGCTTGATCGCCGATGCCATGACGACGGCATTCTGGAGCGTGGATAACGCCGGCGTCAAGAATGGCGATACGGTCATCGTGCTCGGCTGCGGTCCGGTCGGACTTCTTGCCCAAAAATTCTGCTGGCTTAAGGGAGCAAAGCGGGTCATCGCCGTTGATTATGTCGATTACCGCTTACAGCATGCGAAGCGAACGAACCATGTGGAAATCGTAAACTTCGAACAGGATAAGAATATTGGCAACACGCTTAAGGAAATGACCAAAGGCGGCGCCGATGTCGTGATTGATGCGGTTGGAATGGACGGCAAGATGAGCGATCTCGAATTTCTAGCCAGCGGTTTGAAACTGCAAGGCGGCACCATGAGCGCATTTATCATTGCGTCCCAGGCTGTACGCAAAGGCGGAACCATCCAAGTCACCGGCGTATACGGCGGACGTTATAACGGATTCCCGCTCGGAGACATCATGCAACGCAACGTGAATATCCGGTCCGGACAAGCCCCGGTCATTCACTATATGCCGTATATGTACGAGCTGGTTACGTCGGGCAAAGTAGACCCGGGAGATATTGTTACGCACGTCATTCCGCTTAGCGAAGCCAAGCATGGGTATGAAGTGTTCGATACGAAAACGGACAATTGCATCAAAGTCATCTTAAAACCATGATTTAAGGTGTACTACAGGGAGGACAATCCGAATGAATTCCAATTACGCTTTGCATGAGATGCTGGAGGTTCATGAAATCACTGCGTTCAAGACCGTTTGCATGACCAAATCCAAAACCATGCAAGCTCTGGTAACCGACCCGGAGCTTAATCAAATTTTGCAACAAGACGTACAATTATCACAGCAGCACCTTCAGGAGCTCAGTGGAGTACTGTCTAAAGCGACTCTAACCTAAAGGAGATAAGAACATGAACACCCTAATCGAACACTTGACAGGGCTTCATACGCTGACCGATGACGTGATCGCAATGGATTTTTTGATGAACGCGAAGAGCGGAGTCAGAAACTACGCCATGGCCGTAACCGAATGCGTCACCCCCGAAATTAAGCAAATTTTGATGAAGCAGCTGGGCGATGCTATAGACTCCCATGAAAAGATAACAAACTACATGATACAGCGGGGCCTGTACCATCCCTACCATATTCCGGAGCAAATTGAGCTTGATCTCAATAATATACAGACCGCTATGAACATTCCGTCCTGACACCATATTCGTCCCCGGCAAAACGCGCAAAACCGCTATGGTTCAGGCGCGTTTTTTTCTCTTAGAGCAGCGATATAGCTGCATTAATCGCATTATCGATAAACAATCGATCCGGTCGCGCCTTTAACATAACCGTGATTCCGATTAATGAAACGACTAAACTTTGAGCTAAAGCTTTGGTATTTATATCTGCAGGAAGTTCTCCGGTTTGAGTCCCCTTTTCAATCGCTTCTTGAAATAAGACAGCTAAATACATTTGATGTTCTCTTGTAATAATCGCGAATTTCTCATCCTTGGACGCAAGTTCTACCATCGTATTGATGCAAAAGCATCCCAGGCTGTCTTCCCCTTGGTACGCTTCATCGGCCAAACCTGTAAAATACGAATGAATAGTATCCTTGACAGACGATTTACTGTTAAGTTTCTCCCTAACATTTGAAGCATGCCATAGCGTGTACTTGCGTAAGGCTTGCTCAAACAGTTGTTCTTTATCGCCAAAAGCTAAATAAAGGCTAGGTCGTTGAATGGCCATTGCCGACGTCAAATCGTTTAATGATGCAGCCTCAAAGCCTTTTTCCCAAAACACTCGCATCGCGGCATGAAGCGCTTCCTCCTTATCGAACTCCCGAAGTCGAACCATCGCTTTTCCTCCCTATATTATACTGATCGGTATGATATAAATCATATTGTTAAGCCATCCAGTTTGTCAAATGTCCGTTAAATATGTCTTGACTTCAGGAATCTCTGGAGCTATTTTTATTTCATGCCCTTATTTTACTGTTCGGTATAATATACTACCCAGTACAATACATGTTTATGAGGAGCGTGATGAGAAGATGGTAAAGGTTAGTTCCGGGAAGGAAGAAATGGAGGCAATAACTGAGCAAGCTTATTCCAATCGCCAGCCTGTTGTAATGTCGAGGGGGTTAGCGTTATTGTTTGCCGTAGCATGCGGGCTGGCTGTCGCGAATGTTTATTACGCACAACCCCTGCTTGACGCTATCTCAAGTGAATTTGATATGGGGCGTTCGTCCGTTGGTATCGTTATTACGGTCACGCAAGGTTTCTATGCGTTAGGCCTTCTGTTGCTTGTACCGCTTGGTGATTTGATTAACAGACGCTGGTTGATTCCGGGGCAAATGTTCTTGTCCGTGATCGCCTTGGTCACCATCGCTCTCGCCCCGGGAGCGGGAGTATTGTTCTCGGGTTTGGCGGTCGTAGGATTGCTGGCCGTTGTCACGCAAACGCTTGTCGCTTATGCGGCCGCCTTAGCTCCTCCTTCTGCTCGGGGACGTATTATCGGCCTAGTGACTAGCGGCATCGTAATCGGCATCTTACTTGCGAGATCTACTGCAGGAATATTAACCGATCTTGCCGGCTGGCGTTCCGTTTATCTTTTCTCCGCAGGTTGCCTGTTTATTATTGCATTGACGCTTCTTAAGTTTTTACCGCAAGAACAACATAAAGCATCGCTGACCTATATCCAGCTGCTTCAATCGGTATTTGCGTTGTATAGAGAGGAACGCGTCTTGCGTATTCGCTCCTTATTCGGATTGCTGATCTTTACAGCTTTCAGTATCTTTTGGACCGCGCTAGTATTGCCGCTCAGCATGCCTCCGCTATCGCTGTCGCATACGGTGATCGGAGCTTTCGGTCTTGTTGGCGTTGCCGGGGCATTGGGGGCAGCTAGAGCTGGACGTTTGGCCGACCGTGGGCAGGGACAACATACAACAGGAATAGCACTCGTTATATTAATGGTATCGTGGCTGCCAATCAGCTATACGAAACAATCGCTTGCCGCTCTTGTCGTTGGCATAATCCTTCTTGATCTTGCGGTTCAAGCCGTGCACGTTACGAACCAAAGCATGATTTTGAAAGTCCGTCCTGAGGCTCGCAGCAGGCTTACCGCAGCGTACATGATTTTCTATTCCATTGGCAGTGCCATTGGTTCGATTGCTTCTACAAGTCTATACGCTCATGCCGGTTGGGCCGGGGTATGTTGGCTTGGAGCGGGGGTAAGTGCAATCGCCTTATTGCTGTGGGTTGTTACGAGTCGCCCAAAGTAATAAATGGACAAAAAACGGCTTTGAATAGAACTGCTTGTCGTTTGGCATCACGTAATTAATGAAGGCAACCGTCGTTCTGACCGGCTGCCTTCTTCAAGTGATACTGGTGTTTACTGTTCAAGCAGACTCTTCAACGAGCCGGAAACGACGGCGCCTCCGAATAATACCGCCTTGCGCTGTGCCCGCCGCGCTACCGCTTCCGAGGAGCAGCTGGCTTGCACGAAAACCGCGTCGGCTTTATCGCCAACCGCAGGCCATACTCGCTTGCCATTGGCGTCAAGCGGAATCGTGCCCCCGGTGATAAAGCCGAGTGATTCCGCGAGCAAACGTTCGTCGACAAACCGGTACAATTCGGCGAGCAGGCCTGCCTTCTCCAGGCAATCTCCGGTGCCGAAAGGCGACCAATGATCGGTGATGCTGTCATTGCCTAATTCTACTTTGACTCCCTTAGCTTTCAGCATTGGAATCGGCATGATCAAGTTGCCGAACGGTACCGTCGAGGTGACGGAAATGCCTAATCCCGCAAACCTTTTGGCCAATTCAGCGGCGGCTTCGCTCTCGCCCGCAAAGCCAAACGCATGGCTTACCGTTACTTTGCCTTGCCACCCCGCCTGCTCCGTAAGATCGGCAAGCCTATGCATCGTCGTCAAGCCGGGCTCGCCTCGGTCGTGAATATGGATGTCGACGCCCGCATTCGTTTGAACGGCGATGTCCATGATCGTATGCAGCGATTTCTCGATATTCTCGTCGACGGTTGCCGGGTCGACTCCTCCGACATGGGTCGCACCTTGCATCATCGCTTCCTTCACCAGCTCGATAGCATGGGAGCGAAGTAGTCCATGCTGAGGAAACGCAACGATCTCATGCGTCATTTTGCACGAGAACGTCTCAAACGCCCCCATCGTTGCTTCCAAGTTTTTCAGGCCGACAACCGGGTCGATGTTGCAGTGTGTCCGGACATGGGTAGATCCGAATCCAAGCAGCATGCCGAGCATGCTTTCCGCTCGCTGCCTAGCTGTCGGCAGCAGTTTTGGCAGCAGCTCGCGTTCTTCTTCGAACCTTCCGAAAATGCTGGATACGGGCCGCACCGCTTTCCACGGTCCGCTGTAATAGGTTTTATCGATATGGATGTGCATTTCCTTGAAAGCAGGCAGCATGAGGAGCCCGGCCGCATCAAGCTCCGGAAGCCCGTCGCTTGGCCGATTGTCGGAGTCTATGATCGCCGCGATTTGGCCATCCTCCACACGGATATGACAGATGTCCGTATCGGTTCCGACGATGGCATCGCCTTCATAACGGTAGCCGCTTTCCAAGCGAACGTTGACCAGCCAGTAAGCCGAATGTTTCATGTCGTTACCCCCTCTCCAACGATCCCGAAACGACCGTTCCTTTATACATGACTGCCGGACGTTTCGCTCTTCTGGCGATCGCTTCCGCCGAGCAGCTCGCTTCCGCGAAAACGATGCTTGCTTCGTCCCCCGGCTTCGGCCATACTTGTCTTCCATCCGAATCAAGCGGCGTGCGACCTCCCGTTATCAAACGGATCGTATCGGCCAGCGCTTGCTCCGTGTTATAGCCAAACCGTTCCGCCAAGCGGCCTGCCCGTTCGAGAATATCTCCGTTGCCGAACGGCGACCACGAATCGAAAATATTGTCGCATCCGACCGCTACCGGCACTCCCTTTGCGCGAAGGAACGGAACCGGCGGGATCGTTCGCCCTATCGGCACGCTCGTGATGATCGTGATGCCGAGCTCAGCCAACCGCTGCGCGGTCTCGTCCGCTTCCCGGCCTTCCATATCACCCAGCGCGAATGCATGGCTGATCGATACGCGGCCTTGCCAGCCGGCTTCCTCCGTCAATTGCGCCAACCGTTTGATCGTCTGAAGACCGATGCTTCCCCCGTCATGCAGATGCAAATCGACATCCGCGTCCGCTTCCACGGCCAGTTCCATCATCTGCTGCAGCGATCTTTCGATGTCGCCGTCCACGGTCGCCGGATCCACGCCGCCAATCAAGCCGCAGCCTCGGGCTAGCGCCTCCTTCACAAGCCCGGCGGATTGCGTTCGGATAAGCCCATGCTGCGGAAAGGCGACGATTTCGACGGACAGCTTGTCCTCGAAGGCCGCAATCGCTTCCTGAATGGCCTCCAAATGACGAAGCCCGGCCTCGGGGTAGATGTCGACATGCGTGCGCACATGCGTCGAACCCGCCTGAAGCAACGTCCCAAGCAGCGTCTCGGCTCGATGCTTCATCGATGTCGCCAGCTTGGGCAGCGTGTTCTTCTCGATTTCGAAACGTTCGAATATCGTCGGCACCGGACGAACCGGCCGCCAACGGTCGCCGAGCAGCGTCTTGTCCAGATGGCAATGCTTTTCGATGAAGGACGGCAATGCAAGCAGCCCGCGCGCGTCAAGGACGGGCAACGCTTTGGTCGATTCCGTTCCGTCTTGTATTGTTCCGTGCGGCATCTCGCTGCTTGCAGTATTGATTTCGGCAATCATGCCGTTCTCGATCAGCAGATCATATAAACCCGTGGTCGTCCCCGTAACGGCGCCATTTTCTTTCGAATGACCGTTTTCCAGACGGACATTCTTCAACCAATACGTTTCATGCATGGTTCCTCACCTCTCCGTGCGTATTCATACTACCTGAGTCTGTTCCGCTTTCTGATGTAAATATGCTACCATGAGTAAAACCAAACGAAAAATATATATATAATTAGTTTCACTTAACTTTTTCATATAGGGAGAGGAGCTGTTTCGTCCTTGGACATCAGACAACTTCGGTATTTTATAGCGATTGTGGAGGAAAGAAGCATTTCAGCTGCCGCGCGAAGACTTTTTCTCTCTCAACCGCCAATAAGCCAACTTTTGAAAGCAATGGAAAGTGAACTCGGGACAACGCTAGTGGAAAGAAGCGGGAAGTATTTAGAAGTTACCGAAGCCGGAAAAGCCTTGTATAAATATGCGTTGCAAATGGATCAGTTAATGGAAGAAGCGAAAACGGAAGTAAAGCAAGTCGGAAACGGGGTTAACGGCAACCTGGCGATAGGCGTCAATACGTTTTCGGTTGCCGAATTGCCCGAAATCCTTCTCCATTTTCAGAGGCAGTACCCGAAGGTCACTTATAAAATACAGCAAAACGAATCCGCGTATCTCTGTCAATTAGTCAGAGAACGCGAAGTCGAATTAGCTTTCATTCGATTACCGCTCGGGTTGGATGAATTTTCGGTGCTGCATCTCTACGCTGAACCGTTCTATTTGATCACGTCTAAGAAACAGAAACGGTTCGAAGATGAAGTATCGCTTGCAGACGTTCAAAACCAACCGCTCCTGCTGCCAAGCACGCAGGGATTAGGCGTGCATTATTTGATTTTGGAGGCATTCTCCCGCCTTCATTTGCGTCCCAACCTTGTTGGCGAGTGTTCCGACATTGCGCTCTTAATGGATTTGGTTTCATCCGGCTTCAGCGCGTCGATCGTTCCGGAAACGCTGCTTAAAAGATACAAAGGATATGCCATACATGCGCATAAAATTACCGGCGAGCCTCTAATGGCGGCCCCGGTCGGATTAATATGGCTGAAGAATCACCTTCTATCCAAGACGGCACAAAACTTTATCGAGTTTATGCAAAAGGAACGGAACGATGCTATGACCATACCTATCGATACGTAGTACGAGTATTCGGCTGACCTATAATCATCGCTGATAAACAATCACAGTTGTTTTTGTGCATGAAACGAAAAAAAATGATACTATGTATGATGGGTTAACGAGTTTACAATAGCCTAATCATTTTAATTGCTGCAAAAGAAGGAGATTATATGAGTAACGAAAATTTTTGGCTTGATTTACCCAAGCCATTTTTTATATTAGCACCAATGGAAGATGTCACAGATGTTGTATTTCGTCACGTTGTTAGTACAGCTGCAAAACCAGACGTATTTTTCACAGAATTCACTAGTACCGATAGTTATTGCAACCCTGCAGGAATAGAAAGCACCCGCGGTCGGTTAACGTTTACGGAAGATGAGCAACCGATCGTTGCTCATCTTTGGGGCAATAAGCCGGCATTTTTTGAGCAGATGAGTATAGATATGAAAAAGCTTGGTTTTCGCGGTATCGATATAAACATGGGATGCCCTGTACAAAACGTCGCTTCCAATGGAAAAGGTGCGGGATTAATACGGCATCCTGAAGTTGCGGCAGCCATTATTCAAGCAGCCAAAGCAGGCGGTCTGCCAGTTAGTGTCAAAACAAGATTGGGTTACTCTGAGGTTGACGAGTGGCGAGGTTGGTTAACGCATATATTGAAACAAGATATTGCCAATCTGTCGATTCATCTTCGTACGAAAAAAGAAATGAGCAAAGTAGATGCGCACTGGGAACTCATCCCTGAAATAAAAAAATTACGCGATGAAATTGCTCCAAATACGCTATTAACCATTAATGGAGATATTCCCGACCGCGCAACCGGATTGAAATTAGTGGAACAATACGGCGTTGATGGTGTCATGATTGGCCGCGGTATCTTCACCAACCCATTCGCTTTTGAAAAAGAACCTAAAGAACATAGTGCGAAGGACTTTCTCCAATTGCTTCTTTTACAGTTGGATCTTCACGATAAATATTCATCAGAAGTCCTGCCGCGTTCATTTAAACCGCTTCTTCGCTTTTTCAAAATCTATGTTCGTGGATTTAGAGGCGCCAACGAATTAAGAATTCAATTAATGGAAACGAAATCAACCGATGAAGTTCGTCGTTTAGTGAATGCTGTTTTAGATCAGATTGACGCATCCCTTCCGGAATCCAAAAATTTAGAGTTAACGCCGGATGGTTTGCGAAATTAATACGAGTACATCAAAAAATAAGAGACCATTCAAAAGTTCAATGAACTCTTGAAAGGTCTCTTATTTATGTGAAAAACGGGATATAGCGGCCGTACCCTTCCGTCTCTAATTGCTCTGCCGGAATAAAGCGTAAAGAAGCGGAATTGATGCGGTACTGAGGCTGGTTACGATCTTGAACTAAGTGACCCAAATGCGACTTGGATATTCGGCTGCGAAGCGCCGTTCGCACCTGACCGTTGCTTAGATCGGATTCTTTCCGAATCCAGCCCTCTTCAATTGGCTTTGAGAAGGTCGGCCAGCCGGTTCCGGCATCGTACTTGTCCCTGGAGCTGAACAACGGATCGCCGTTTATGACATCGACATAAAGCCCCTCGCGTTCGTTATTCCAATATGCGTTCTGAAACGCAGGTTCCGTATCCCTATTCTGTGTAACGTTATATTGCAGCTCCGTTAATTGCTGACGAAGCTGATCTTTGTCTTTTTTCGTATTCCAGCTTCGTTCGAAGAATTCTTTTCGTCCGCTGCCTTCATGATACAAATTGTAGGATCTTCGGTGCGTATTGTAATAATCCTGATGCTCATCCTCAGCAGGATAGAATGGCATCGCGGGTAAGATTTCGGTCAAGATAGGCTTCTTGAATCGTTTGCTCTTCTTCAACGCTTGCTTAGAGGATTCTGCCTTCTTGCGCTGTTCCTCATTATGTACAAATATCGCGGTTCGGTATGATGAGCCTCGATCCCCGAATTGTCCGCCATGATCGGTGGGATCAATGAGCTGCCAGTAGATATCAAGGAGTCGCTCATAAGGAAACAACTCCGGCCGAAATGTAATTTGAACAGCTTCGACATGACCTGTCGTTTCCGTACCGACTTCTTCGTAGGTCGGATTTATGGTATGGCCGCCCGTATAACCGGAAACGACCGAATCAATCCCGGGAAGTTTGTCGAACGGCTGTACCATGCACCAGAAACAGCCTCCTGCAAATGTAGCGATCTCTGTCCTCTGATTTGAATTAAGCATTACTTATACACCACCAGACTTCCGTTTCTGCCGTTCTTGTTAGTCACATTGTATGTCTTGTCGGGTATGGGATCAAGTTCTTATCAAATAAAAAAGCAACCGAACGTTATACGCCGGCTGCTCTGATATATCTTAGAACTAAAGATCCTATTGTCCTGCCCGGTCCGTCTAATCAGTCGAAGAAGACCGGCTTCCCGGTATCGGCGGAAATATAGACCGCCTCGAGAATCGCCGAAACAACCATCGCTTCTTCGGGCTTCACAAGCGGCTCCTCATCGTTTACAATGCATTCGATCCACTGCTTTGCTTCGTACTCGAAATCGGTTAGATTCTCGCCTCTGAAGCGTTCTCTCGCCTTCGGATCTACGTCGATGACGTTCAGGAACAGGCTGCCGTCCCTCTCGCCGTTGATTCGCAGGCCTCCGTTGAAGTCCGCCCCGCCTTTCGTGCCGCACAAATACGACCCTTCCGTCTTGGCGACATTAAGTGCCCAGCTGGTTTCGATCGAAACGACGGCGCCGTTCTTAAATTTCACATAGCCAAAGGCCGAATCCTCCACTTCGAACTCCTTCGGGTTCCAGGAACCCCACTCGTTCGCCGCGTTCTCCGTATGCTTTAATTTGTGGAAGACGCTGCCCACGACGCTTTCCGGCTCGTAATTGTTCATCAGCCAGAGGATGAGATCCAGAGAATGAGTGCCGATATCGATCATCGGGCCTCCGCCCTGCTTCTCTTTATCCAGAAACACGCCCCATGTGGGGACTCCCCTCCGTCTGGTCGCAACCGCTTTGGCATAATAGATTTCGCCAAGCTCGCCGTTCTCGATCATTTTCTTCAGCAGTTGGGACTGCGCTTTGCTCCGGTTTTGGTAGCCGACCGTCAGCTTCTTCCCGGTCCGGACATGAGCGTCATACATGGCTTTCGCTTCGGCTCCGGTCTTTGCCATCGGCTTCTCGCACATGACATGCTTCCCGGCCTCCAGTGCCGCGATCGAGATCTCAGCATGCGAGATATTCGGCGTCAGAACATGAATGACTTCGATTTCTTCCATGGCTAGAAGTTCTTTGTAATCCGTGAACACCAAGGCGCCTGGAACGCCGTACTTCTCGGCGGCTTCGCGCGCGCGTTCCTCGATCAGATCGCAGAATGCAACCATCTCTACTTGTTCAACCTTGGCCAGGCTTGGCATATGCTTGCCGTTCGCGATCATGCCGCATCCGATAATCCCTATCTTGACTGTACGCATTGCTTACATCCTCCCGGCTGAATTGAATTCGACCGTTCTTCGCTCTCGATGCGCAATATAGGCCGTTTCTAGCAGCTCCGTCAGCTTTGTGCCATCCTCCAGCCCGAAGGGCATCGGCACGTCGTTCAGGACGCCGTTCACCCATTGCGTCAATGGCAGCGGCTGCGCTTCGGGCAGCCGGTAAGGAGAAATCCAGCCCTGAAGCGGTGAATCGGCATGCTTGGATGCAACTTGCACGCTGTCACCGGAGATGATAAGCGTTCCTTCCGTACCGTAAAGCTCGAACGCCGGCGGCGTCCGGTAAGTGACCAGGCTGGTTTCCAGCAGCGCGACCGCATTGTTCGCGAACTCGATCGAGCATTGCGCATTATCTTCGACTGCTCGGCCCGTGAAATGGCTGAACATCGACGTGATGCGCTTCGGCTGGCCGAGCAGCCAGCTGGCCAGGTACATCGGGTGGCAGCCGAGATCCATCATGGCGCCTCCGCCTGCTAGTTTCTCGTCGTACCAATAGTCGGGCAGCCAATTGCGGAGCGCGCCGTCATGGCCGTTTCGAATGCGCAATAGTGTGATTTCGCCGAGTAGGCCTTCGTCCAGCAGCTGCTTGGCGAACAGATGATGCGGTCTGGTCCGGGCGGGGAACGAAATGCAGAACTTGACGCCCGCCTGCTGGACAGCAGCCGAGATAAGGTCGCATTCCGCGACGGTAAGCGCCATCGCTTTCTCGGTGAAAATATGCTTGCCCGCGTTCGCTGCGGCGATCATCACATCGGCATGCATGCTTGTCGGAGCATCGACGACTACGGCGTCCACGTCCTCCCTGCGGAGGAGTGCATCAAGGTCGGATTCGAACCCGGCTCCGAGCTCTTTTGCCCAGGCGCTACCCCGTTCCTTGTTCTCATCCCATACGGCCGTAATGGTAGCGTTCTCAAGCGATTGCAGGTGTTTGGCGTACCCGTCGGCATGAACATGCCACTTGCTGAGCATGGCAACATTTAGCATTCGAGAATCCCTCCAAGTTCATATAATAAAAAGGCGGCTCGTTGCTTATTCGATTTTAGGTGCATGCGTCTTGCATAGGTGAGTTATGCGAGCAGTTACAGTGGAGTGGTAAATGAATGGGAGTAGTGGCGGACGGCCGTCCGAGGTTGAAGAAATGTACCTAAAGGCGGACTATATATTATGCATGGTATAACGGTCGCAATCGCCATCATGCGGTTAGGTGCGGTGCTTTCAACTATGAAAATCAAGCTCGGTAAGGCTCGCTCGGAAACGGCACTAAGTACTCGAAATGAAGCACCTCTCTTTGTGCGGCGGAATCACCTCCAACCTGTCAAGCGTAACTAAAATATATCATATATATTAAATATGAAACAATATTACATAAGGACAGAAAAACAACGAGATTGCGACGAATAATTGGAACCTATTTTATACAAATAAAAAAAACCGCGTGAAACGCGGCTTAGAAATAGCTATCGGTGAGGGTTATGACAGATTCGTTCGTGGAACGAAGCTTCAGTCCCACACTAAATTCCCCTTCCTCATTTTGGCTATATATATGAATGGCAATCTGTTCGTCGAATAATCGCCGGCCATCTTTTCCGAACACTTGTAGGCATGAACTAGACCTTTGGATAATCAACAACTACAACATTTTCTAGGACACCATCTAGTGATTTTACAAATTCCTGATGGACGGGATGAGGTCCATAGGAACGAAGGGATTCAAGGCTATCAAATGTAACCCGTAATCCAAGCGTGTAGCCGTGTACATTTTCCGTTTCTTCGGTTACGTTGAGGCCAGCACTTATATCGACAATTCCCGGGATACGTTCCTTAAACCCGAGCAATTGACCCAGCAGTTCCTGGTGCTTGGCAGGTGTGATATTCATATTGAACTTGAAAATAACGAGATGTTCGTACATAACTTATTACCTCCGTATATTATGAATTGGCGGATTTTCTAATGGGTATATTTTGTCAGCACCTTCAGACCGTCCGCCATTCGGTTATGTTGTCTATTAAACGTTGCTTATTTATTACCGAGTTGTTCCGCCAAACCGATTAGATGTCCTTCTTTTCCGCGAATGTAGCAGAGCCGATACGAGTTTTCGTACTGAACAACCTCGCCAACGAGCTGAGCACCATGCTTAACGAGTCTAGACAACAATTCGTCAATGTCTTCAACGGTGAACATGACGCGAAGATAACCGAGGGCATTTACAGGAGCAGTCCGGTGATCCGATATTGTGGCCGGGGCGAGAAATCGCGAAAGCTCAAGCCGGCTGTGTCCATCCGGGGTAACCATCATTGCAATCTCTACGCACTGAGAACCGAGCCCGGTTACGCGGCCAGCCCATTCGCCTTCGACAGTGGCTCTCCCTTCGAGCTTCAAGCCAATCTCCTCGAAGAAGGAGATGGCGTCATCGAGGGATTCTACAACAATGCCAACATTGTCCATTCTTAGCAATTTGCTTTTTGCCATCGTTTTATCTCCTTATGCGCGCAAATTTATGAGCTGATCATCTTCATATTTATTCTATCCATAGACGCGAATACCAGAGCCGGTCGCGCTATTCCGACCAGTCGCTCCGCAATGTGAACAGGTCGCGCAGCGCGTCCGTCGACAGCTCCGTGATCCAGTTTTCCGAGCTTGTGATGACATCGTCGCTTAGCTGCTGCTTGCTCTCGAGCATCTCGTCGATCCGCTCCTCCAGCGTGCCGAGCGATATAAACTTGTGCACCTGCACCTCGCGCGTCTGGCCCATCCGGTAGGCGCGATCCGTAGCCTGGTTCTCCACGGCGGGGTTCCACCAGCGGTCGAAATGGAATACGTGGTTCGCCGCGGTCAGATTGAGCCCTACGCCGCCGGCTTTGATCGACAAGATGAACACGTTCGGCTGCTCCGCGGCTGGCAGCTCACGGGACTGGAACTGCTCGATCATCCTGTCGCGGGCCGTTTTGGACGAGCCGCCGTGCAAGTATAGGACGGGCTCGCCAAGCTCCCGCGCGAGCACTCGCTGCAGCATTTCGCCCATGCCGATGTACTGCGTAAAAATCAGGCATCGCTCGCCCTCTTCTCGCAGCTCCTTCACGAGGTCGAGCAGCCGTTCGAGCTTGGCGGAGCGGCTGATGAGCATAGCCGATTCGGCGGCTTCCTCCTGCTCGTCCTCCGGCACAGGCACGACTTCCTTCGTAAAGAGTACGGGGTGGTTGCACAGCTGCTTCAGCCGGGTCAGCGCGGAGAGGATCGCTCCCTTGCGCTGAATACCTTCCAGCTTTTTGACCTCGTCCATCAGCTCCTTGACGGTCTGCTCATAGAGCGCGGTTTGCTCTCCCGTGAGATGGATATAGGTCTTCATTTCGTTCTTCTCCGGCAGGTCCAGCATAATGTTCGGATCCTTCTTCTTGCGCCTGAGCATAAACGGCTTCACAAGCCGCTGCAGCTCCTGCGTCCGCTTCTCGTCGCGCTCGCGCTCGATCGCTTGGCCGAACCGCTCTGCGAAGACTCGGGCAGTGCCAAGATAGCCCGGATTAGTAAAATCGTAGATCGACCACAGCTCCGCGAGCCGGTTCTCGATCGGCGTGCCCGTCAGCG
Organism: Paenibacillus glycanilyticus; assembly: GCF_051200795.1. NCBI lineage: Bacteria > Bacillati > Bacillota > Bacilli > Caryophanales > Paenibacillaceae > Paenibacillus > Paenibacillus glycanilyticus. The sequence goes on along the minus strand of NZ_CP195155.1, from coordinate 3,439,560 downwards.
CAATGCGATGCCTCGCGGGGAAGCTCTTCACCGCCATGGCCTGCTTCGTGTTGGCGTTCTTGATGTTCTGCGCTTCATCGAGGCAGATCGCCGACCAGGTATAGCCGCCGAGCAGCTCCTGATCCAATGTCGATGTCGCGTATGAGGTCAGCACAAGGTCCGCCTCAGCCGCTTCCTCGTAGAATGCTTCGCCGCCCAGCCGTTTGCTGCCATAATGAAGCAGGATTCGCAGCGATGGCGCGAATCGACGCACTTCCTTCTGCCAGTTGCCAAGTACCGAGGTTGGACAGATCAGCAGGGCGGGACGGCGTCTTTCGTTCGCGGATTCCTCCTCGGCGACGTGCAGCAGGTACGTGATGAACTGTATGGTCTTTCCAAGGCCCATGTCATCGGCAAGAACGGCGCCGATCCCATACTTCCGCAGGAAAGCGAGCCAAGAGAAGCCGCCCTGCTGGTAGCTGCGCAGCTCCGCATGCAGCGTCGTCGGCACCGGGACTGACGGCCAGTCGGCCTGTTGCGTCAGCTGACCGATAACATTCGTCAGGTGCTCGTTAAGCTCAAGGTCCATCTCCAGTTCGCCTGCGTTCTTGTCGTCTTCCTCGGCGACACTCTCACTGTCTTTGCCCGTTGCCGCCTGCATGAATAAGCCGCGATTGCGGCGTAGATGCAGCTGCAGAACGTCTTGGAAGGACAGCCCCCGCCTTGGATCGACGCCCGCCATCGCTTTACGGATCTGCGCCAGCAGGGCCGGATCGAGCGGCACCCATTGGCCGCGAAACTGCACGAGCCGCTCGCCGCGGGCGACCAGCTCCCGAAACTCCGCTTCGCTGAGGTCCGTATCGCCAATGGACACGCGCCAATCGAATTCGATCAGCGCGTCGAGACCGAAGAAGGACCGGCTGCCGCCAGCGCGCTCGGCTTGTCCTTCGCCTGGGCGCACCTTCGCGCGCAGACGCGGCTTCTTGCGGCTCGCCTCCTCCCACCAGGCGGGCAGCAGCACCTGCCAGCCTGCGGCCAGAAGTCGCTGGCTATCCGCTGTTAGGAACCGCCAAGCGTCATCGCCCGACAGCGGTGCGCTCAATACATCAGAGGGGCTGCCGGCCAGTCGGTCCGCCGGCAGGCTCGCACGCAGATGCGAGAGCCAAGTCGCGGAGCGCTCGTGCACGTGAGGCGTCCACCCGAAAGGCCACGTCCCTAAGGCTTCCCCGTCCGTCGTCAGCCGAACCGGCACAAGCTTCGCCGGTTCGAGCTTGTCCTGCAGCAGAAGCGCGAGGCGCCAGCTGGCGGCTTCAGCTTCCTCCGGCTCCAGCAGCTGCAGGAGCGGCCGGAACGGCAACGTGTCCGCCTTCCAGCCTGTAGCGACAAGCCATCCTCGCTCGTCGAGGCCCGCGACCGCCGCATCGCGGTCTCGGGAGAATAGCAGCGGGAAGTCGCGGCGCAGGTCGCCGGCGGCTTCCTCCGTGCCGTAATGGCGATGAAATACCGACGCGGAGAACGCGGCGCCAAGGCCGGCTAAAAAGGCGGCGTCTGCACGTTCCGCGCTTGGGTATTCATCACTTCGGCCGTCGGGCAAGTCCCTATCTCCTTCATCGTCCGGTCCGCCATACTGGCCGCCGATCTCGAGGGCGCGCAGCGCCCGGCGCGACTTTGCGTCGAGCTCCGCCGCGTCCCATGTCCACCGCAGCTTGCCGGCCTTATAAGCCTCGAAGCTCGGGATGAATTTCCGCTCTGCGACGCCTCGCTCCAGCGCCGGCGCGAGCGAGGCAAGCAGCGCGGCATCTCCTTCGAGCCGCCAGGCCACATGCTTCGGCAGTAATTCGGAATTAGCGAAAAACGGTATGACCATTTCCGCCGGCAGCACGACGAGCTCCAGCTCGTCCCGCAGCTTCTCGATCTCAAGCTCCGTGCCGTAGAAAGACGGCTCGTGCCACGCAAACAGCCTCTGCTTGACGAGTAAACCCGGCGCGTAGCCGGACGAGTCCGCGCCGTAGATCAGCGCATCGCCCTGTTCGGTCAGACTCGCTTGAATCGTTAACGTATCGGCATACGCGTTCATGATAGCAGACCTCCTTTGCGTAGTTCTTCCTGCAGCGCCCGAAGCCGACTATTCCGGCTTGCGAACGAAGAGATGAACTGTTCCCACCTCTCGTCCTTCTTCAGCCGCAAGTACAGCTTGGCTAGCCGCTTCAGCAGCTTCGCCGCCGCTTTGTAGCCGTCGCGGTTCTTCTGCAGCACGTATCGTTCCACCGCCTGATGGTAGAAGGGCAGCAGCAGTTCCGGCGCTTCCTTCTCGATCGGTTTCAGTGCGGTCACGCGGAACGACAGCGGCTCCTCGCCCATGCACATCTGAAGGTCGATCCACCGTTCCCATCTCCCATGCGCCGTCAGAGCTTCCTCATAGATGGTTCGCGAGAACGGCATCATCTCCTGAAGCGTTCGCCACATCAACGGCTCCGCTTCGGGAAGCCGCGCTACGACATTTGCCCAATAGTCGCCATAAGACGCCAGGTCCTCACTACGGGAGCCGACGAGCAGTGTTCCGGTCTCCGCGAGCCAGTCGCGCAGCCGAGTCCATTGCTCGGCGCCCTCAAGGACACCGAACAGCGGCGCGAGATGTTCAGGCTTCAGCATCAGCTTGATTCCTTCCCTGGTGAGCATCGCAAGTGCCTCCGCGTCGCGCGCCAGGTAAAGCAGAAGCAGGCACTGCCCAATTGTCCAAGGCAGCCGAGACAAGGTCAAACCCAGCTCAGCTTCCGCCGACCGAAGCTGCAATAGCTCCTTCTCATAGAGCGCCGCGCTTCCGGCAGAGCCCGGGCCCAGCCAGTGCAGCCATAGTGAAGTGTAAAGCGGCGCGAAGCAGCCGAGCTTCTTATCCTCGGTCAGCATTCGCTCCCGGAGAAAATCCGCCGTCTCCATCAACCGGTCCCAGTATGCGGAGCTGTCGTCAGCAAGCGCTAGCTTGTCCCCGAGCAGGGTTCGCGCCTGGCTGCACAGTCCCTCCAGCGCGAGCTTCGTATGGTAGCCGATAAATAGGCCCGATGGACGCGAGTCCGTCTGAGCCGGCTTGACCATCCGTTCCAGCACGAACAGCAGAGCATGAAGCGTGAACAACTGCTCCAGCGCCAAGGGCAGCATCGGCCGCATGGCCTGCAGGTCAGCGAGCAGATCGCTGGCTTCCTGTGCTGTACGTACGTGCAAGTGCACCGCTCCGCGGCGTTCCTGGAACCGTTCGTGCCACTTATTAACGGGGAGCTCGGTCAGCTCCTTTTCCGTCACGGTCGGCCTGTCAGGCTGAGGTGAAGCCTTTTCGGAACCTGCTCGAGGTCCGCCGCTTCCGCCGTCTTGCTTGCCGCTAGCCGCTAAGTTTTTCAAGGCGCTGCGCGCGTTGGCGAGCGCCTGGATCGGCCGGCCGCACAACTCCGCGTAGCGCATCAGCGTTGCGGCCATGTGCGTGCATGCGCCGTTCGCGGAGCAGGCGCATTCGCTTGCCGCAAGATCGTCCAGATCCATGGCAACGTCGTACATCCGGTTATCCTTGACGCGCGCATCCACGTGCACGCCGTCATCGCGGAGCGCCAGCTCCTCGACACGTCCTTGTTTATAATATTGAAATCCCCGTATAATCGTTAATTCGTCGAAGCGCGCGGCAACGCCATCCAGCAGCTGCCTCCACGCGCCGTCATCCAGCATGTAGTCCATATCCATAATCCGTTGACTCCCGGTTACGCCGTCATGTATTTTAAAAAACTTCGTTTTCTATTATATCAGCTATTCCGCCCGCGGGGCTCTAACAACTCCGACATTACTTCAAATGTCTGCACCCCTGGTCTATGCCTATATAGGCAAATGGAATTGGATGAATGCCTCTGAGGCAAATACCCAAGCATCATCTCTCCCCGCACATATTGTAATGTATACTCCAGACGTAAGGAGGTGTTGTGAATCATGTCAGGATTTGGCCATGGCAATCATGTTGGTGGAATTCTTGTACTGTTCATCTTGCTGGTGATTATCGTCTGCGGATGTGGCTTTGTTGGCGGCTGGGGCGGCGGTTACGGCCCACAAGTTGGCGGCGTAAGCACAGGTAAAGGGTACTACTAATCGTAAATATACAACAAGCATAAAAGACCTCCTTTTCGGAGGTCTTTTATGCTTGTTATGGTATTCTTCAAAAATCGAAAATTTATCGTTTACCTCCATGACGAGTCAGTGTTCGAGCAGAGTGTTCATTCATGGTGGCTTCCTCTAACAGGTACGAAGGGTATTTCCTATCCAGCATCAGAATAACATGCTCAATCAATCCCTCCTCCAGTACAGAAGCCGTCCTTTGCTTTAACCCTTCAAGCGTTTGCTTAATGAAATCCAACGATTGTTTGTTCATCGAAAATCCCCCCGTTTATTTAATAGAATATCCCAAACAAAATAAACACTTGCTCCATGGACTACCAAAAAGGAGCAAGTGTTCAACAAGACCTGGATTCAGGCTGGCATCAAAAGAATGAAACGATTCTGACAGTTCAGATTGGTTCTCTTCTTCTCAAAATGCAAAATGAATAGCTAGTGCTGCGTTGAAGGCTGCTTCTTTTTCAAGATATACCCTCTATTACGAAGTTTGAATCACCAATAACCCTCATGACGGCGTTCTTGCTGCCGGTAATGGCTAAAGGATGGATTGCGGCGGCGGCTGAACGCTATTATTTTTATTCCTTAGGTTCGCCTGATTGAAGCTGCTCCAGAAGCTTCTGCGTATCAATGTCCGGTTCGGGATAAGAAAGGTCCAACTTCTCCATGGCGTTCAAAATAATCCGGAGCACCAAGTAGTCGCGGAACCATCGTTCATTGGCCGGAACGATATGCCATGGAGCGTGACTGGTTGCCGTATGCCGGAAGGCATCCTCGTACGCGTCAATGTAGGAATCCCAGTAATGCCGCTCGCTCAGATCACTTGCATCGAATTTCCATAGCTTCTCCGGGTTGCTCAGTCGTTCGCGGATTTTCTCCAGTTGAAATTCAGGGGAAATATGCAAGAAAATTTTGATCAGCAGCACGCCATTGTTTGTTAGAAGCTTCTCGAAATGCCGGATATGCTTCATCCGGGTTGCTGCTTCCTCATCCTGTATCATGCCATGCACCCGGGTTATGAGCACATCCTCGTAATAAGAACGGTTAAATGCGGTAATATAGCCTTTGGCAGGGACAACCTTATGCGTTCTCCATAAGAAGTCATGAGCAGACTCTTCTGTAGTCGGCTTCTTAAAGCTTTCCGCTCGGAAACCTTGAGGATTCAGGTTGGAAAGTACTTTCTTGATGACGCCGTCCTTCCCGCTGCAATCCATCCCCTGGAACAAAACGAGCACGCCATTGGTCTTGGAGGCAAACAACTTGTCCTGCAGATTGCGGAGCTTCCGTTCCATATGTTCAAACTCATCTTGAATGTCTTCTTTACTTGCAAAGCCGCCCGTATCGTTCGGATCGAAACGGCTCAGACCACGCTTGTCTGCTTTAGTCAGCCGATAGTTTTTCAACATGGGAAACCCCTCCTCAGGCATTTCTTTAAGTCTCGTCAACTATTCGAGACGGCCGTATCAAAACCCTTCAATTCGACAAACTTTCCCCATAACGCTAATAATAAAAAAACGGCAGCCATCAGCTGTCGTTTTGATGCTTTTATGGTTATTAGACTGTCTCTTATGTGTCCATTCCATCCGGACCGTCAACGATGTCGATTACACCGACAGCGATTACGGAGACTGCTGCCGCTTTACCCAGTTTCTTGGCGCCCTCTTTAATCAGCTGCTTATCATTTTCCTTAATGCCTGTCACAACTTCTTTTCCGCTTTCGACGACGTATTCGATCCCTTGGCCAGCTCCTCTGACAGTAGTCGCAACCGCATCTCCAAGATCATGGAGTCCGCTCTTCGCCTGCTGCTTATCCGACGTTATCAGGCCAGCGCCAACATCCCATACGCCGCTTGCCGCTTGACCGGCCAGTTCGCCTGTTTTCGCCGTCACTCTTTCCACGTCATTGCCGATTTCTTTCACGTAATCGCTATGAACAAGTTCCCCGGCAACGCGCACGGTACCACCAAGAACTCTGCCCGTGAAATCGCCCGCCAGCTTTCCGATGCCTTTCAGCAAATCCATAAGAACACCTCCTTATCTTAATCTATTCCGCAAACCGATGAATGACGAACTTCCAGCTATTTTAATTCAAGATATCCTGTTTCGTAAAGACGAAGAACGAAACGGCCAGGGAAGCAATTCCCCAGCAGGCTAAAATGACAAGCGAGAAGCCAAGCGTCATGCCCGTGATCGGCGGTGGAGAACCCTCCAAATAATCGGTCAGCCGCAGATTGACGGAGAAAATAAACTTCGCGCTGTGCCAGGAAGAAGTCATATTGGATAAGAGAGTTCCGGAAATAACGGCCGCCATCATCGTTACGATGCTCGCGGCCGTGCTGCGCACGAGCACGGACACCATCAGCGAGAGCAAGGCCACCGACATGGCCGACACCCAGATCAGCCCGGCTTCCATCAGCAGATAAAGCCATTGCGGAATCGCGTGCACGAAGTTGCTCTCGACCGAAGAACCTTTGATGACGAATCCCGTAAATACAGGCATATCCCATCCTGTGTAGCCGAAGACCGCGCCAGAAATAAGATAACAAAGGACGGCGCTGACCACAATGATTAAGGATACGTAGAGGCTGAGCGCCACGAGTTTGCTAAGCAGGATCTTCCATCTGCGCACGGGCCGTGTCAGCAGCATCTTGATCGTTCCAGCCGTACGTTCGCCCGATACGAGGTCGGAAGCGAGGGCAAGCACGAGCAGCGGGAAGAAGAGCGTAACCGCGTTCGACAGAAAGCTTCGAGTGAACGTGACGCCGTCCGGCGAGTTCGGATTGACGTCGTGATCCAGGTAATACTGAAGCTGCTGCACGGCGATCCGCCGCGAGCGTTTCCATTCTTCAGGTATCCTGTCGCTGGAAAGTATGTTTTGGTATTCGCTGATTTGCTGCACGAGTTGATTGCGCCAATCTTTGAAATTCTTCTTATTCGTTTCGTTGATGCGAAACTGGGCGTAAGTAAAGATCGGAATGAGAATCAGCAGTACGAGCACGATGACGAAAAACCGCTTTTTCTTCCAGATCTTGAGCGTCTCGTTTTGAATGAGCGGGAGCAGTCTATCCAATGCTTTCACCTTCCGTCATCCGTAAAAATAATTGCTCCAGCGTTGGCGCGATGCTATGTACCGACACGATGCCGATGCCGGCTCTTACCGCCTTCTCGACCAGAGACGAGATCCGGTCCGGGCTCATCGCCGTGATGAGTGCTTCCTTCATCCCCGCGAGCAAGCTTTCGTCAATCCGGTGCTCGTGCTCTTGCACGAGCTCGACGCCGCCCTCGCCCGCGAGCAGGCGCCGCCCTTCCTCCGGCTGTTCGAATTGCCAGACGACGTAATTGTCAGCGTCGTGGATTAACTCCTCTACCGTTCCAACGGCAAGCACCTTGCCGTGGCTGATGATTGCCACGCGGTCGCACATCAGCTGAATCTCGCTCAGCAGATGGCTCGATATAAACAGGCTCAAGCCTTGATTGGCCAGCATGCGGACGAATTCACGCAGCTCCTTGATGCCTTTCGGATCAAGCCCGTTAGTCGGTTCGTCCAGGATGAGCAGCTTCGGCCGGCCGAGGAGCGCCTGCGCGATGCCAAGCCGTTGGCGCATTCCCAGCGAGTAGGTTTTTACTTTATCATGAATTCGATCGTCGAGGCCGACGATTTCAGCGACCTCACGAATGCGTTCGTTATCAATGCCGCGCTGCATGCGCGCGAAATGCTCGAGATTTTCCCAGCCGGTCAGGTAGGAATAGGCTTCGGGATTTTCGACAATGCAGCCGACTTGGCGCAGCGCGGCTTCGGGATGGCGGCTGATGTCTTCGCCGCAGATCCGTATCTCGCCGGAAGACGGCTTGATCAAATCGACGAGCATGCGGATCATCGTCGTTTTCCCGGCGCCGTTAGGCCCGAGAAACCCGAAGATTTCCCCGGCGCGGACTTCGAACGTGACGTCCTTGATAATCGGCTTGCGGCCGATTTGCTTCTTGACGTTGCGGACAAGCAGCACGGCGTCTTGAGGAGCGGACTGTCCGGCCTCCTGTTTTGCTAGTTGCATGCGCGTTACCTCCTATTCCATAGACTGCGAGATGCGGGCTGCGATTTGCGCGTACCCGTCGTGATTGGGATGAAAATGATCCGACGACAGGTACCGGCCGATTGCATTCTCGAACAGATCAAATGTCGGGACCATCGTCATATTGGGGTATTGGTGAAGCAGCGCGTACGCCCGGTCGTTCCACTGCTGGATCTGGAGCGAGCCGCCTCGATATTCCGGTATATCGTAAAACGGGTTGTACAAGCCGACGTAGACAACCTGCGCATTGGGATTGATCGCATGGAGCCGTTTCACGATCCGCGCCAGCCGGTTTAAGCCCTGTGGCAGCTCGGCCTTCAGTTTATCCAGGTTTAATTCGCCCACCGTCTTCCCCCTACTCGTGCCCGAGGCGATCTGGAACAGATCGTTCCCGCCGATCGTGAAGACGATAATATTTGCTTGCTTAAGCGCAAAGCTGTAGCCTTTATCGGTTTCAAGCAGTTGTGCGAGCCGATTGGTCTTCAGTCCGTTGACAGCCAAATTGTTGTTGAGGCGGACGGACGTGTCCGGGTATTTCTGCTTCATCAGCTCGACGAGCTGCTTGACGTAGCCTTCGCCAGAGGCGTCGCCGGTTCCTTTCGTCAACGAGTCACCGATGGCCGTAATGGCAATGCCCTTGCCTTCGCTCAGCTTTCCTCCTGCCGGCAGCGCCGGTTCGTTTGCTCTTCCTTCGAACGACTCACCCTTCGGATAAAGCATGTCCTTGACGGCGAATCCAAACCCCGCGACTAACAGCAGGGTCGACAAAATCGCGGAAATGCCGATAATTTTCCATAAGTTTCCGGAGGATAACGGTCTCATCTCGGTAGTCTCCCCTCGCTTTTTTGCTCATAGAACACTAGCTATTTATTCGACAAGAACTCAGCAACCTCGGCCAGACGCGTAGCGAAGCCCCATTCGTTGTCGTACCATGCTGCGACGGACAATAGCTCTCCTTCCACATGCGTGAGCGGCAGATCGATGATTGACGTATGCGGATCTCCAACGATGCGCGACGATGCCCATTCTCCTTCGAGGACGTCCATAACGCCCTTCAAGGCACCTTCTCGCGAGGCCCGGCGGAACATGTCATTCACTTCCTGCACCGAACAAGGCTTCTCCGTGATCAAATTGAGCTCGGCGATGCTTCCCGTGCGGGTCGGAACGCGGTACGCTTTCCCCGTGATCTGCAAGTCGGGCCAGATGAACTTGAGCGCCTTTGCCGCGCCGGACGAAGAAGGGATGATGTTCTCGGCCGCCGCCCAGGAGTCACGGCGGTCTCGCATCGGCTGATCGGTCAGCGATTGCGTGTTGGTATAGGAATGCACCGTAGAGAACAGACCGAATTTGATCCCGTAGTTTTCTTTGACCAGCTTGACGACGGCAGCCAAGGCGTTAGTCGTGCAGCTGGCCATGCTGATAATCCGGTGTTTGTCGGGATCGAAGCTGTCGAGGTTTATACCTTTGAGCAGCACCGCGTCGCAATCGTCGAGTGATTTGCTCGGACCGCTAATCAGAACGCGCTTCGCACCGCGGTCCAGATGTACTTGCGCTACGGATCGAACGACTGCGCGGCCCGTGCAATCCACGACAAGATCCACGCCGAGCGACTTCCAGTCCGGCACTTCCTTAGAGGAATTAATATATAGAATTTCCCGCCCGCCAATAACCATCGCGCCTTCTTTTGCGGACACGTCCTCGTGCCATCGCTTATAGTTGGAATCCACTTCAAACAGAGCGGCTAGCGTGCCTTCGTCCTTGATATCGGATATCGAGACCGGAACGAAGAGCTTGTCCCCAAGCGCGACGCGCAGCAATTGTCTACCGATGCGGCCAAATCCGAAAATCGCAATCTTACCCATTTTTCACAGCCTCCATTTACCTCATCTATTGTTTGTTTAACGGGCATAGTGTACGCAGTTTGTCCACTATAAGAAATATCTCTTTTGTATTATTTAACTAAATGCCATTTTGTAAAACAGCTCATGTAAAAGTCTTTTGTTCATTTGCTCGACAGGACACAAACAGGGCTGCCTCTATTTGAGGCAGCCCTGTCCTTATTCATGCGTTATAAAGAATTTCTCAGAATCTTTCTTACATCCTCTTTTGTGAGAGGAACATAATTGCCAATTTGCTCGGCGAGCATAGCTCTTTCCGTCATCAGCTCAATCTCCTTGTCATCAATTCCATAGTCCGACAGCTTTGTCGGCGCTCCAATCGATTTCCAGAATTCCCGGAGAGATTGGATCGTTTCAGCCGCGAGCTCGGCATCTGTTTTTCCTGCCCGGTCCAAACCGAATACGCGAACACCCAGCTGCGCGACTTTCTCCGGTCGTACCGATGCGACATGTTCCATCCAATGCGGAGCAATGATCGCGATTCCGCCGCCGTGAGGAATGTCATGGACAGCAGATACGGCATGTTCGATAAGATGCGTCGCCCAGTCCGGATTGACGCCCATGCCAGTTAGTCCGTTTAAGGCCAATGTTCCGTTTAATAACATGACTTCGCGATACTCGTAGTTGTTCAAGTCGTTCACGAGCTTAGGCGCCGTCTCGATGACCGTGCTAAGAATCGCTTCGCCGATTCTTTCCTGAAGAGGCGCATTGCTCGAAGCATGGAAATACTGTTCGAAGACATGGGCCATAATATCAACGCTGCCGTATACCGTTTGGTCCCGAGGCACGGAGAACGTAAGCTCCGGATCCAGGATACTGAATCTTGGAAGCACGTGATTGGAATTGAAAAAGGCTTTCGTATTCGTATCCCAATCCGTAATAACGGAATTTCCGTTCATCTCCGATCCCGTTCCCGCAATAGTTAGAACCGTACCGATCGGTACTGAGTTAGACGGTGCTTTTGCTTTGCTGGTTATGATATCCCATACGTCCCCATCGTAAGGCACGCCTGCCGCGATGGCTTTCGCACTATCGATAACGCTGCCGCCGCCGACCGCAAGAATAAAATCAAGTTGATTTTCTCTAATGAGATTAATCCCTTTATTGACCGTCGTGAGCCGTGGATTTGGTTCAACGCCGGCTAGCTCAATGACAGTAGAATCGATTTCTTTCAATTCACGGATCACTTTATCGTATAAACCGCTTTTTTTAATGCTGCCGCCGCCGTAAACCAGCAATACGCGGTTGCCGTATGCCGGAAGTTCATTTTTTAAGCTGCTTACCTGACCTTTTCCAAACAAAATCTTCGTCTGATTATGAAATTCAAAGTTGTCCATTTTATTTTACCTCTCTCGATTTATATTTTTTGTTTCGTACTAATTCGTTTTTCAGCAGTTTTTTTCATAGATAACGGTTGTGAATAAACCACCTCCTCAAAATGATATCTACATATTGCAAATTATCGATTCGATAAACCAAAAAAATTAACAGTTTGCAAACTGTCAATATGATGACTTTTAGAAAAACTGAATTCGGAAGTGAATTCAGTTTTCCGTAAGGTTACTATGATTATTTTTGAAGGAACCGGCCGATATCATTAATCGCATCTTCATTCCTTCTGTAGTAGGTCCACTTTCCTGAACGTGTAGCATGGACCAGTCCTGCTCGCTGAAGCATGGAGAGATATTGCGAAGCAGTGGATTGATTCATGTTTAATTTTTCGGTAATTTGACTAACGCATACCCCAACCTTAACAAGATCAATCCCTTCCTGGGGGTGAAAATGGGTTGTTGGATCTTTCAGCCATTCTAAAATTTGAATCCGCGCTTCATTGGAAAGTGCCTTGAAAATTTCAATTGGGTTGGTCATGTCGCCTATTATATATTACAGTTTTGCAATATGTCAAACTGTTTGTCGCGTGAGCTTTCATGGCAATTCATACCTAGAGACGTAAACTGATTTTTCTCTCATGCTTGTCTTTCTTCAGCGAAACAATCGCTCTCCAGTCACCGTTCATTGGAAGATAAACCTTGGTTTTATATTCTCCCAATGCGCTTCTCTCCATTTGCGCTTTCATTTTATGATTCATTCCTTGCATCGACATGGACATATTTATTCGAACAAGGTCGACATCTACCAGGCTGCCGGTTGAATCTTTAATCGTCAACTTGTATGCATGGGCTGTGGTGTCGCCGGTGTTTGGAGTGTCCTCCATCGAAATAGTCAGATCATCCAGGAATGGGCTTGAAGATGGCTTTGATCCAAGACTGCAACCTGCCAGCAGGATCATCATCATAGCGATGATTGCCGTTGTCGTCCATTTCATTCGTTTATTCTTCATCGTCATTGTACCGTTGGCTAATCATGTCAGCATGAATCATTTAAGTTAACCCCTTACTTCTCGTGATGACATTAGTCTAGCACGGTGACCCTCTTCAATAAAGGGCATTAGGAATGAAAGCCATGTCGATAATTTGAACGGATGCCTGAATTAAAACGTGCTTTCTTTATGCGTGTCCGGGCACCAGCGCGCGGCACGGTATTGCTTAATCAATACGTCTACCGCCCTATCGGTGCGTATAGCCGTCAGCGCTTCGAAAGAGTAAGCTCTCGTATACCGGTCATGGCTTTGCAGGCCGGATTCAAGCCCATTGATAACGAGATCCGCGTCCCCGTATTTTCCGATTCGCAGTAAGGATAATGCCGCTGTATAGGCTATTTTGTTCGTTATATATTCTTGATTGTGCACGTAAGCGCTTGTGCTGATGTCCCCCTTACCGGCAGATTCCCGGGCAACCGCGTCCTCGAGGGTCCGAACCAATGCGGGTACCGTCTCTTCTGCCGGCTCGGCGATCATTCCGAGCGCTTCGACGGCATTGCGTCTCACCCATTCGCTTGCGTCATTCAACGCGATAATTAAAGAGGGAACCGCGGAGGCAGCTGTAGATCCCAGCATCCCCAGCACGAATGCGGCCAGAGCCCTTTTATTCTCGTCTTGATGAGCAAGCAGTTGAACCAGACCGGGAATGGCCTCCTCGCCGGAAGCTTGAAGCCCATAAGCTGCCCGCTGTGCCGTTAACTTAGATCCTTCCCCAACTTCCTTCAATAACGCCGCTGTGCCTGATTCCCCTATATGACCAAGCGCATAGACGGCATTTAGTGCCGCATTTTCCGAAGAATCGCTTATAAGCTGCTTCAACCTCGGAACGGCAGCCGCCGCGGCTTTGCCAGCGATGCCAAGCTTGTCGGCTGCCCGGCTGCGAACGACTTCATCCCCGCTGGACAAGGCTTCGATTAAAGTCGGCACCTCTTTATCGTCGCGGGCAGCGGCCTTCGCCTTGTTCCCTTCTCCCTTAAGCCAATGCCAAACATCGTTCCATAAATTCAAGTGCGCATCCGCCGCGTTAGAAGGAAAAACAGGTTCAGCGTTGGTATGATTCCAGCTTGGCGACTTGGGCTCGGATAAACGGACAAATTGGAACTTAAGCATATAACGGTCTAAATGGGACGTGTTCAGGGATGCCTTATGCCATAGATCAAAGTGCACGAGAGCGATCGTACCGGCCTTTCCTGTCGGCAGCAGCGTAGTTTGGTTCGGGAATTTCTCATTGTATTGGGAGCCGGGCATAATCGCCGTCGGGCCCATTTCTTCCGTAATATCCTGCGTGTAGTAGAACATCATGACCCACCATGGACGATGACTGCGCATGGAGGACCAAAAGCCGTCTTTATGCCACTCTCCGCCTCCCGGCTTTCCGTTACCCGGCTGATTGAAATGCATATGGCGATGCGGGTGCATATAATAGTCAGGTCCCAGGACGCTAGTCAACGCGCCTTTCGTTACCGGCGTCTCAAAGAACTTCTGGATGTCCGGTACGCGAGGCAAAATATTATTGCCGGGATTTCCTTCATTTTGCAGCACAAAGTCAATTTGATTCATCACGCTTCGATGCAGCTCTTCCGGTAAATCGTTCTGAAGGACAAGATATCCGTTCGTAATAAACTGAATCATTTGCTCGTCATTCAACAAAGTTAACGCATTCGACATGGTTGGCAGCCCCTTCATTAACAAGTATTTGTGATATATTTAATGTACCTGGGGCCGCCCGATTTGTATTTAGCTTACAGTCAGCTTGTTGCACAATAGTCAGGTGAATTTGAATGATTATGGATTGATACGGAAAGGAGCATCGCATGATGGATTTTTCCAAATTCCACCCGTATGTTTATTACGCTACGAAGTATCCGTTCTACCGGGGACAGACAAGCCTTAACCGATACGTTTACGCGAGCTCTATTTATTTCGTTACGGAGGGAAAAGGCATTTTTCGTCAGGGGGGCACCGAATATGAAGCTTCACCCGGCATGATGGTCTATATGGAACCCGGTCAAGCCCATGACTGGATTGCGGATGCGGACGAGCCTATGACGCATGTATGCTGCTATTTCGATTGGCATTACGTCGACCGCACGGAATCGTTTAAGGATGAGGCAGCCCCTATCTGCTATGACCGGAATATGCTGAGAACGGATCTTCTTGGCGAGACATTTCCATATCCGCTGCCTGAAGTCTCAAATGTAGGAGCATCGCTGTTAAACTGGACCGATCTGCTGCAGAGGAGCTTTATCTCTAACGAGCATACGAATGAACGGACTTTTTTGCGCAGTATGTCGGCGCAGAGCCATTTTGCTGAATTCATCCATCAATTTCTCGCGTTCTCGCTGCAAGATTCTCATATCCCTGATCCTCGTATCAGCAAGCTGCTGGAGCGAATAGAAGCCGAGCTGCTCGGCGGCGCCGAAATCGAACTGGAGCGGTACTATAATGAAATTGGCGTCAGCAGAGGCTACTTCTTCGAATTATTCAAGCGAACAACCGGTCTGTCGCCGGTCCAGTACATCAATCAGTTCCGCGTTAGCCGGGCAAAAGAGGATCTGCGCTCGTCCAACCTCAGCATTATGCAAATTGCGGACAAATATCATTTTAGCTCCGTGCATTACTTCTCCAGAACGTTTCGCAAGTACACCGGCAAATCGCCTCAAATGTTCCGCGAATCGGAATCTTAACGAAACAAAAAAACCGCGATCTACGCGGATATTTATGAGATTGCCTATACTTCCCCTCTCTTACACGGTGCTTTGATCCATCAACAAAGAAAGAAACTGCCGGGTACGGGCTTCGCGGGGCTGGCTGAAAATTTGCTCCGGCAGCCCCTCCTCCACAATGACGCCTTCATCAAGCAGCACAATACGGTCCGCCACTTCGCGGGCGAACTTCATCTCGTGGGTAACGATAATCATCGTTCTCCCCTCTTCCGCCAATTCCCGAATGACCCTCAACACCTCGCGGACGAGCTCCGGGTCCAGCGCGGAAGTCGGCTCGTCGAACAGCAGCAGCTCCGGGTCAGTAGACATCGCCCGGGCAATACCTACGCGCTGTTGCTGCCCTCCGGACAGTTGATGCGGGTAAGAATCGGCACGCTCAGCCAACCCGACCTTCGCAAGCAATTGCAACGCCTTTGTCCGTGCTTCGTTCTTTGGTTTGCGACGAACCGTTATTTGGCCTTCCATCACGTTCTGAAGCGCAGTGAAATGAGGAAATAAGTGATAGGCTTGGAACACCATGCCTGACTGGCGGCGCAACGCCAGCACATCCGCCTTTCGCGGCTTCGAATTCGGCCGGAATTCGAGCCGAACCTTCCCGATTGCGACAGTCCCCGATGTAGGCATCTCGAGCACATTTAAACAGCGCAGCAAGGTTGACTTTCCGGAACCCGAAGGTCCGATCAACACAAGCACCTGCCCCTACTCCAGCGTCAAATTTATACCGCGAAGCACAGGAGTGTCGCCGAATGATTTGGTTAATTCGCGTACTTCGATCATTGGGGATAATCCTCCTAAGAATGAACCGCACCGGTTAAGCCGTGTAATATCGATTAAAGAAGATTTCCAGCTGCCGTTGCAGCAATGCCAGTATCGAGCAGAAAATCAAATAGATCAAAGCGACCTCGCAGTAGATCAACAGCGGCTCATAGACAGCCGCAGTGATTTGCTGCCCTTTTTGGAATAGCTCCGTAACCGTCACCGTTGCCGCCAGCGATGTGTCTTTTACCAAGGAAATGAACGAATTGGATAGCGGCGGCACCGAGACCCTTGCCGCCTGGGGCAGGATTATGCGGCGCAGCGCCTGCAATCTCGTTTCCCCAAGCGAGAACGCCGCTTCCCATTGTCCCTTCGGAATGGATACGATTGCCGCACGGATGATCTCCGATCCATAGGCGCCTACGCTAAGCGTAAACCCAATGACCGCTGCCGGAAACGCGTCGATTAGAATGCCTACGCTGGGAAGCCCGTAGAAAATAATGAACAATTGGACCAAGAGCGGAGTCCCGCGTATAATCCAGACGTAGAATCTCGCGATCCAAACAATCGGATAAAAATCCGACAGCCGCGCGAGTGCCGTTAAGAGCGCCAGCACAAGTCCCAGCGCGAATGAAATCAACGTAAGAGGAACCGTGAATGCGATTCCTGCATGCAGCAGGGGCAGGAAGGAATCGGTGAAAATATCCAGGTTAGTTCGTTCATTCATGATACCCTACCCGCCCTTTTATTTCGAAACGTCCTCGCCGAAATAGGTTTTGGAAATTTCCAAATACCGGCCGTCCGCCTTCATTTCTTTAATCGCGTTATTTACGGCAGCAACAAGCTCGTTGCTTCCTTTACGGAAAAGCATGCCGCTCTGCGACACCTGGTCCGTCTCCGCAACCACCTTTATTGGAACGTCAGGACGCGCTTTCTTCAAATCCAGATAGGATAATTTATCATTGATCGTCGCATCGATCCGCCCCGACGTGAGCAAATCGATAGCCTGATTGAATCCATCCACCGCGACAAGCTGCGCCCCGTTCGCTTTGGCAATGTCGCCAAGATCGCTGGTAAGCGACTGGCCGGACTTCTTCCCTTTGAGATCGGTCAGGCTCTTGATGTTCGTATTGCTTTCCTTCACAATCAGAACCGCCTTAGACAGGATATACGGGTCGGAGAAATCGTATTTCGCCTTCCTGTCGTCTCGAATGGTGACTTCGTTTGCCACCATATCGAAGCGCTTCGCATCCAATCCGGCAAGCATACCGTCCCACTTCGTTTCAACGAACTTCGCCTTAACCCCAATACGCTTAGCGATCTCCTCGGCGATTTCGACATCAAACCCCGTCAACTTGCCGCTTGCGTCATGGAACGTAAACGGTGCGTATGTACCTTCCGTGCCGATTGTGATCTCGCCGCTTGACTTAATCGCCTTCAGTGAATTATCGGATGCCGCGTTACCGCTATTCGTCGTGTTTCCCGTACCGGCTGTCCCGTTGTTCCCGTTATTAGTGCCGGTATTTGCGCCGTTATCGTTGTTTTTATTGCCGCATGCCGATCCGCCAAGCAGAATGACCGCGAATAACAGCATGAAGCAGATGTTTTTACGCCAAGTCTTCATAGGTGAGTCCTCCCTTTCTTTGAGGATAGTATTCCAGCCTCTCCCTTTGGTTATCCCCTTCATTCGCTTCTGCTTGCCGCATTAAAAAACCGCCCCTAAGGGACGGTTTCCTCGCAGGAAAAACAAGCTTAGCTGTGAACCAAGGTTGGCTTAACGCTGCGAATATGGTTGATGTAATCGGCTTTGCTCTGAGCAAGCCGCTCGTCAGTCAGATTAGAAACATCGTTTAAGGCGAAATGCGGCAGGTACTTGCAGCTGATGAAATGTGCTAATGCTTCGACTGGGCGCAGAATTTCTTCAAGCGTAAATCGATTAAACCCGGAATGCTGATACGACTCATTTGTACCGTAGGTTGAAACGGCAACGCCAATTTCTTTGCCGGCTATTTTACTGCCATCGGCTCCATACGCCCATCCGTATTGCAGAACCTCATCAAACCATTTCTTTAACAAAGGCGGCGTGCTGTACCAATACAACGGATATTGGAAAATGATACGGTCGTGGGATTCGATAAGTTTTTGCTCGCGAGCAATATCGATCTTTTCGTCGGGGTACGTCGCGTATAATTCGTGAATCGTGATGTCTTTATGGTTTTGCAATTCTTCGCGCCATGCCTTATTTACTCTTGAGGCCGTCATATTAGGATGAGTGATGATGACCAACGTTTTCATTGTTTATCCTCCATTCAATAAAAAGCGTAAGCATTCCGTTGTTTAGAGTACCCCGGAATTCAGCTTATTATCGAGAAGACTTGAGTCAGGCAAGCATTAACAGATCTTCAAAATCTCATTTTTATCATGAACATTAAATAGTAAGTAATCGGAAATCCAACGATAGCCGAGATGACGGTGATCGCAGTCATGACCCTGTTCTTATTTCGCAACATTATGAGTAAAAATCGGTAAACGATAAGGCCAATACAACCCCCTATTGAATTCAGAATGATATCGTCGATATCCGCGATTCCAATTCCTAAAAGACCCTGGATGATTTCAACGAACAAACTCAAAGCTATAATAGACATAACATTGGTTATGTAATTGTTCTTAGATAAGGGCAGATAGACGCCAAGGGGGATAAAAATAAGGATATTGCCCATCACATTCGCAAAAGCAAATCGCTTTGCATTAGCCGTGCTGCCGGCAATGAATTCCGTTATGCTATGAAAGGGTACGAGATTGATAGACCTCGTTATGGTCCTTTCCGTATTAAAGATCTCCGCTATCGAAACTCTCGATAGGAACAATATTTTTAGTAACACTATTATGTAGCAGATGCAAACGCCATATAAAATGACGGTTTCTATTCGTTGTCGCGTATTCATAAAATCTCCTTCTATGCATCCTTCGTTATTACGGGCAAGAGCATCCAAAACAGAACGCCCTCCGTCGTGTTTTCCAAAGCAAAATCAACGCGCATGGATTCTAACGTTTTCCGGACAATGGCAAGTCCCAAGCCGCTTCGTTCCTTATTCCGGCTCCTCGCTTTATCTACCCGATAGAACGGATCGAACAGCTTCGGCAGTGCCGCATCGTCAATTCTCACCCCCTTGTTCAACACGCACAGGCGGCATTCACCGGCGGCGGTAGCGCTCCATACACGGATCTCCCCGCCGTGCGGCGTATTTTGCACCGCGTTTAATACGATGTTTGAAAGCACCTTATTTAACATTTTAGGATCCGCCAGGCAGGTCTGTCCTTCAGGAATATCCGTAACGATACGTTGCCCTTTTGCCTCATACAAGGGATGAAAATGAAGCAGCATCTCGGCAACGATACGCCTGATGTCCAGTTTTTCGGGAGCGGGTACGATTTTCCCGTCGTTCAGACTGACAATCTCCAAGATATCGGAAATCATTTTGCCTTGCGCGTCCATCATCTTTAAGCATTCTCGCAGGTATTTGGGATGGTTTTTGTAATCGCCTATATTTTCAAGCATTCCTTCCAGCAAAACGCTTGTAGCCGCGACAGGCGTTTTTAGCTCATGGGAAGCCGCGGAGAAGAAGTAACGCTGCGTTTCCTCCAGCTCGCGTTCTCTCAAGATTTCGTCCTCTAACTGGGAGATGGTTCTCTTCAGCCTGTCGTACATGGAATGAACGTCGCGTGCCAATACCCCAAGCTCATCCTTGCGCTCCGGGAGAGGCGGGACCTCTTCGAGATTCGCCATCTTGGTTGTATTATCCGCCAAAGCTTTGATCGGTTTCGTCATCTGGCGGGCAAAGATAAACGATGCTAGTACGCAGACGACAAGCATTCCGGACAATATTACCATGACGCGCGCAATCAAAGGACCGTATTTTAGCGAAAACACATCGTCGTTGAATACGTGGAGCGCATAGCCGTTTCCAAGATAAACGAGGAACGAAGTTCTTTCCCTCTCGGCCTTCATGCTGGTCAAACTGCTGGCTGGATTAGCGGCGGGCGTTACGTAAACAATGCTGCCGCCTTCGTCCGTAATATAGAAACGAAACGATTGGTTCCGATCATGGAATTGATCCGCGATCTCCGTAATATCGGCATTCCCTTGCGACCGTTCAATTAACTGCTTGTATGTCCCGCTGATTTTCTGGAGTTGGAGGCCGGAATAATAAGACATGATTTGCGTCGAAAATAGAGCTGCCGTCGCGCCGACCAGCAACCCCGAGAAAATGATGGTGTAAATGAATACTTTGATGAATATTCCGCTTCTTCTCAAAGCGTGTCTTCCTCCAATCGGTAGCCTACGCCGCGTGCCGTCTTGATGATATTTTCAGGCAGCTTGGCCCGCAGATTTTTGATATGCGTATGCACGGTGCTGCCGTCACCGTCATAATCGTATCCCCACACTCGCGATAAGATGATTTCATGGGATAACGTCCGGCCACTATTCTGAACCAATAGCATAAGGATCTCAAATTCTTTGAGCGTCAGGGGCAGCTCTACGCCACGGTAATGCGCTCTGAAATCATCCGGCAGAAGCGTCAGGTTGCTGCAGCGTATTTCTTTTGCCAACGCGCCGCTTCGCCTGAGCAGCGCTCCCACGCGTTTTAGCAAAAGCTGAATCTTGAATGGCTTTGTTACGTAATCGTCCGCTTCCGCGTCGAACGCCTTGATCTGGTTTTCATCGTCCGATAGAGCGGTCAACATCAGTATGGGCGTATTATTCAGCTTGCGAAACTCCCGTAATAGTTCATGGCCATTCATACCGGGCAGCATGATGTCGAGAATGACAAGCTGGTAAATCTGATTATAAAATTTTTTGTACGCTTCGTTGCCGTCTAGGCAGACGTCTACTTGATAGCCGGCTTCGATTAAAAAGGTTTTGACGGTATTGCCTATATGTTCGTCATCCTCGACAAGCAGAATTCGTATGTCCATAAATATTCCTCCTGAAACAAGATAGCATGGTCATCTGTAGTTTAACTGTAGTTATAAGATTTTTCTCTTCCCCTGTCAAAAATACGATAAGCCCTTATGCAAGGGCTTTTTCCGAATGAGCATGATTAGAATGGCTTAACGACCATAAGCACCAGTATAACAACCATCAGCAGCTGTGCCGCAATCTCAATGGGTACGATCTTTTTTATCCCTAATCTGAACTCGGCCGGTATTTCCTTACTGTGGTCCTGGCTTTCGGCAGTAAGCTTAAAGATCTTCTTCATACGCGGCTCAATCCATCCATCAATCATGACGATCATGGAAAGTGATAACAGAATGGCCGTATTCAGCCATAATTGAGATAACCCCAACTTGGTTATGATCATAAGACCAATACCGGTTAAAATGAGTACGGTTCCGCCGATCTTGAGAATAATGGTAAGTTTAGCCGTCACACCTAAAGCAAAGTTCAATTGACCGACGGTTCTAGCGGATCTTCTAATGATAGGCATTACGAATGCGGGGCCAATGACGGCGATCGAAGCGAATATATGAACGACCAGCAGTAATCCAAACAAATTATTATCTCCTTTCCCCTTAGCGCACCGTGATAGGGCTTTGATAAGCTAAACCAACTCTTTTTCTATAAAAAGCTCCTCCGAGCTCAAGATGGTCCAACATGCAGGTTACGACATCATCATAGGTTACATCGAGCTCTTGAAGCCGGCTGAACAAGTGACCGGCTATATCAGCCTCGGAATATTCCTTGATCGTCTCCGGCATCGGAATGGGCAAAGCATCCGTTGTAACATGCAGATGAGCATGTGCCGGCAGCTCGTTTGAATCGATCATAGTACCCGGACACATGATGGACCAGTCAAGCTTCGTCTGCTGCAGCCTTTCGAGATTCCGGTTGTGATTCTTATACTCGGGCGGAAAGCCGGGTAAATGGTTGCCGATGAGGTCCGTATTCGGAATATCCAGCAGGCCGGCTCCTCCCATCATCCATACCCGTCCGGAGAAGCTGGATTGCCATTCGCATTGGCTGATCATGTTATCGACCATACGAATAAACTCTTCTCCCTGACCCGCATGGCCGGCTGCAAGAATAGCGGCGTCTTGATGCGCGAGCGCCTCACCGACACTCGCCGGGTCCAAAATATCGTCTTCGATCACCTTCACAAGCTTTGCGTAATGCTCGCCTAGCTGTTCGTAAAGCTTTTCGGCATTTCGCACGAATGCGGTCATTTCATGCCCCCTTTTTATCCCCTGAACCAACACTCTTTTTCCCGTATTGCCCGTCGCTCCAAAAACAATCAATTTCATTGCTCGTTCCTCCTCTTGAATAAACCCTAATATTGGTTAATTCAAGCTTAGCACCGCTGCAAAATGTTGTTAAGAACCCACTTTAAAGTAGGGTACTAACTTAAAAGTAAGTATCAGGATTGAAGCCGCAGGAAGACAAAAAAAAGCTGCCCGGGATGTGGCAGCCTGTTGTTTGAACCAGCTCTATGACGCTGACTCTTCATATTTCCGCTTATTATGATTTTCTCCCCAAGCACACATCGCTTCCGCTACGGGAATCAAGGTTTTGCCATACTCGCTTAGCGAATATTCTACCCTTGGAGGGACGTCGGGATAGACCGTTCTGTCGACGATGCCTTCCCGTTCCAAATCACGGAGATGCTGCGAGAGCATTTTTTGGGATACATCGGGTATTAGCTTTTCCAGGTCGTTGAATCTCTTCTTGGATTCCATCAGATGCCATAAAATAAGAGGCTTCCATTTGCCGCTTAAAACATGAAGGAGCGTCTCGACCGGACATTCACGCTGATGAATCATTGACGAATCATCCCCTTACATATGAAGGACTGTATTGCCTGAAATTAACATAATAAAATTTTATGCTAGCACGGCAATCAAGTCAATCATTGAAAGACCTAATGACCTTATTCCTTCACCATTCGGTTCGTAATGCTGCCGAGTTTCTCAATCGAGATCGTGACCATGTCCCCGTCCTGCAAATAAACTTGCTTCTCCGGCGGGTAACCAAGCACGACGCCTTCCGGCGTTCCTGTAAGAATGATGTCTCCCGGCAATAGCGTCATATGCTGGGAAACGTAGTTTACAATCTCTCTGCAATGGAAAATCATATCGGACGTGTTGGAGTTTTGGCGAATTTCTCCGTTTACGGTCGTTTGGATCGCCAGGTTGTTTGGGTCGCCTACTTCATCCGCCGTGACCAAGTAAGGACCAAGCGGAGAGAAGCCATCGCATGATTTGCCGAGCAGCCATTGTTGGCTCCTCATCTGCAGGTCGCGCGCGGAAATATCGTTGACGCAGCAATAACCGAATACATGGTCCAGCGCATTTTCTTCGGAAAGATACTTTGCTTGCTTACCGATGACGATAGCGAGCTCGGCCTCGTAATCCACTTTGCTCGATACTCGCGGGAGCGGTACATCGTGTCCGTGCCCCGTCAGCGTGTTGTTGAACTTGTTAAACAAAATCGGATATTCCGGAATCGCCGCATTTGTCTCCTCCGCGTGGCGGCGGTAATTGAGGCCGATACAGATGATTTTTTGCGGGTTCGTGACGCAAGGTCCGTAGTTCAGCGAATCCTCTTCGAGCCAATAGGAGCTCGCGCGAGCGGCGGAAGAGGCTTTTTCCGCAAGCCTGCTGAGCGCTTCTACAGCCGGCTTTCCTTCGGCAATGACGGAATGAACATCCGTTGGCACCTTGCCGGCCATACCGAGCTCCCGTGCGGAGGAGGCTACGTCGAGTACTCCTAAGTCCGTTTTAATTCCAAGTTTATATTCGCCGTTCTCTATAAAGGTTAATAGTTTCATAAGTTCCTCCTATGCATTTTTTCCGAATACGACGCCCCCGTCGATATATAACGGGGATCCCATCATGAATTTAGACTCATCCGACGCGAGGAATACGGCGGCTTGCGCAACGTCTTCCGGCCTGCCCAAGTCACCGCTCAGCTGGCGTTTGCGCAGAGATTCGTAGGCTATATGGGGATCGTCATACGATCTTGCTAGAAAATCTTCAACAAACGGCGTTAGTATCGTTCCTGGCAGCAAGGCGTTTACGCGAATGTTGTAGGGGGCGTAATCAACTTGCATCGATTTAGTAAGGGCCAGTACGGCACCCTTTGACGCCGAATAAGAGGCGCGGCGAGCAAGTCCAATCTCCGCAATGCAAGACGACATATTGATGATGTTACCGGATTTACGCTCCATCATGCCGGGAAGGACGTATTTGCTCATTAGAAAAACGCCGCGTACGTTTACTTCAATTACCTTGTCCCATTGCTCCGGCTCGGTCTCGTGGATGGCGCCGACACCGCTGATTCCCGCATTATTGAAGAGCACGTCGATACGGCCGTATTTCTCATGCGATTGTTTTACAAGCTCTTGCACGGACTGCGGATCGGCGACGTTCGCTTGAATGAATGTCGCCTTTCCTCCTTTGTCGCGGATCTGCTGCGCGGTTTCCTCTCCGTTAACGGCATCAAGGTCGTTCACGATAACGAAGGCGCCTTCCTCGCCGAAACGAAGCGCCGTACTTCTGCCAATTCCCGATCCCGACCCGGTTATCAAAGTGACTTTATCGATTAATCTCATGGGGTGCCTCCGATCTTATTGTTAACGAATGCGATATTCGTCGAAGTATCGAGGTAAGATGGTCGTTGAAGCACCCGGCATTTGCGGCAGCACGTAACGTCCGTCCTTCACCGTTGCGGGCTCTTCGAAAATATGCCGGATCCACGGTATATATTCGAGCATGATGGCGCTTGGCGTCGAGGCGACGAGGTGCTGGTGAATTTGGCCCATATCGCCTACGTGAGGACAAATCGGCACGTCATAGGCTGCAGCCAAACCGGCTACCTGAAGCCATTCGGTAATACCCGCGACGCGGGTTACGTCCACTTGGCAATACTCTAACGCGCCATTGTGGATATAATCCCGGAAGGCATACTTGTTGTACACGTGCTCGCCTAAAGCAATCGGTACGTTAAGTTCGTCAGCAAGCTTTTTATGTCCTATAATATCGTCCGGATTGAGCGGTTCCTCCAGCCAGAACAGATCGAATTCCTCCAGCTTTTTGCCCCAAGTCATCGCCGTATTGATGTTCCATTGCTGGTTGACGTCGATCATGAAGATCACATCGTCGCCGATCGCTTTGCGCACTGCCTTGCAGCGGTCATAATCTTCGCGGGGATCCGGCTTGCCGACTTTGATTTTAACGCCCGTAAAGCCCGATTCGACAATCTCCGTTACGTCTTTAAGCAAACGTTCCTTTGACCAATTAAGCCAGCCGCCGTTGGTGTTATAGGCTTTGATAGGTTTGGATTTCGCCCCGCCGAGATACTGCCATAATGGCTTGTTTGATGCCTTCGACATGATGTCCCAGAGCGCGATATCCACCGCTGCCAAAGCCATGTGAGTCACGCCCGACCGTCCGATCCAATGCATTTTCCCGAAGCGCATCTCATTCCACAACTCTTTCACCATAAACGGATCTTTACCGACGAGAAGCGGAGCATAGTATTTGTCGATCGTATCGACGATCATATCGTCGCCGTGCGCGCAGGTACCCGTGTAACCGTATCCAATAAATCCTTCATCCGTATGAATCCGAACGCCGGATAATCCCCAGTGCGTGGCTACGTTAATGGCATCGGTAATCGGGGGTGTAATCGGGACATGCAGAACAAAGCTTTCTACTTTTGTGATTTTCATCTTCACAAGCTCCCTCGTATGTATATTATGGTTATCTATTAATAACCAAGCGAAGCGCCGCCGTCGACGGGAAGAGCAACGCCCGTCACGAAACCGGATGCATCGCTGGCCAAAAAAAGTGCGGTCTGAGCTACTTCTTCCGAAGTCGCAGGTCTGCCCAAAGGATGCATGGCGTTCAAATTCCGGACGGTTTGAACCGGATCAGCCTGTTGGCTGATCCATTGCTCCAGCAATGGCGTCGTAACGCCAGCGGGACAAATGCAGTTAACGCGAATGCCGTAGGGGGCGTAATCCAGTGCCAAAGCCTTGGTCAGGGCGTTCATCCCGCCTTTGGTTGCGGCATAGACCGGATTCATTTTTTGCCCGATCAGACCATTCAGCGAAGACATATTGACGATGGATCCCCGCGTTTTTTTGAGTTCCGCGATGGAATGCTTGATCATCAGAAAGACGCTTTTCAGATTCACGTTGAAGATTCGATCCCATTCCTCCTCTTCAACCTCTTCCAGATATTTAGGCATGATGGCTGCTGCGTTGTTGACCACAATATCGATGCGTCCGAATTGAAGCACCGTCTCTTGCATAAGCCGCCGAACCTCTTCGTCCTTGGACACGTCGGTCTGAACGGCGATGACACTTCCGCCATTGATCTGGATTTGTTCAATTAAGCGTGCTGCATCGTTCGCTTTTCGGTCAGCTATAACCACGTTTGCTCCTTCCGATGCGAATAAGCGGACGATGGCTTCCCCGATGCCGGATGAACCTCCGGTGACAATAGCCGTTTTACCCGATAACTTCATCTTTAATCCTCCTTTATCATGTATCGTACATGATTCGAGATAAAAAAACTTATACAAAGAACGCACGCGTCCGTTTGTACGAGTTTTCCAGATGCTGCTTGAGTGCTTGTTCCGCTGACTGCTGATCCCTTACCGTGAGGAATTCAACGATCCGCATATGTTCTTCCCACTCGTCTTGAATGAGCTGAGCGTTCAAATCCTTTTGGTACAAGGCCAAATATCTTTGAATTTTCTCAATATAAGACTCGATTAAGCTTTTCAACGATTGGTTGCCGCAGTGATTCAGAATCAAGCCATGCAAGCTCTCATTCATCTGAGCAATAACCTGAATGCGCTGCTCGCCCGACGATAGATTGGAACGCGGGAACTCTTCCATCTCTCTTTGCAATTGTTCCAATTGGGAAGCCGGAATCGAATGAACAGCTTTGCGGATAGAGAGACACTCCAGCTCCATTCGGATTTCGAACATTTCGTCCAGCTCTTGCAGCGACAGCTTGGCTACGAACATGCCTTTGAATGGCACCGTGTCCACCAAGCCTTCGGCTGCTAATCGGGACAGCGCTTCGCGAATCGGGATGTTGCTGACCTCGAGATTGCGGGCCAACTGATCGATATTGATTTTCTCGCCTGGCGCAATCTCGTGGTTTAGAATATGGCTTTTAAGCAGCGTATAGATTTCTTCCGTTAGTACGTAACGATTTAAATTTTTTTTCATCACATCATCGCCTTGCCGTTTCATATATCATACACGATTCATTCTAGCTAATGTTTCCTTTTATTGCAACACTGTATTTCTCCCCCCTTTTCTATGTCCCAAGCTGCAACAAGATTCCGAGTCACGCTACCATCTCACATTTGTCCATCTATTCTGGCTTTCGGTGCGATAACGTTGAACCCACTGCTCCGCATACTCATCAGCGAGCTTATCGAATGCCGGCGGAGCTATCTTCACGCCTTCTGTCTGAATACCGAGATACTGAAGCACTCTCAGGACCGTACCTTCATAGTCCTCAATGAAGTCTTCGTAGACAACAGTCATTGGGGAGATACCGTTTTTCGAGAAGAAATCTTCAAGCGCAGCCTCAAACATGACACTTTCTTGAATGAGCTGATGTATCGCATCGTAATTGTATTGATCTTCAAGGTTACATTCCTTCGGCTGTGTGCCTGCGCTTCGATGCCATTCTTCCGATACGATGGCTCTCCACCACGATACGGCTAGTCTTACTTTGTTGCGGCGGGTCATGAAGATATGTTTGCTGCAATTCGGGAAGGCCGTACTCCACACCTCCGCGCTCGATATTTCGGATGACAGATTGAACATTTCTCGGAACGCATCGATCCATCGCTGCTCGTAACCGATTTTAATGCCAAAGATTCCATTCGGGGTTGTACCATGCTGCCATATATTCTCCAGATTTTCTAAACGAAACGTTTCAGGATCGTTCCACCCGTAATGCAGCCATTCTGATGGGTCGCCTGCTACGCCTGTCGAAGCGAGCGCTTTATTGAGAAGCGTGCTGCCCGTGCGTTGGGAGAACCATAACGTATAGCTTTGCAATGGTTTTTTCATTGAATTTCCTGCTCCTTTTTAATGGATTGAATATTTACGATTAATAAATTCAACGAGCTGCTGCGCGCATTGAGCGATCGACAGGTGCTCCGTATCCAGGATTAGTTCCGGCTGCGAAGGCGGTTCATAACGTGAATCGATGCCGGTAAATTCTCGGATTATACCTTCTCGTGCTTTACGGTACAGCCCTTTGGGATCTCGTTGTTCGCATGTGTCAAGCGAGCATCGCACATACACTTCCGTGTACGAATGCGCATCGAAACGCCTTCGAATCTGCGCTCGCATTGCCTCCGTGGGCGTAATCATCGGAACGAGGACGATAAAGCCAACATCCAAGAACATGGCAGTTACCTCAGCTGTACGCCGCAAGTTTTCCGTTCGATCCGCCTCTGTATATCCGAGATCAGAATTTAGCCCTGCCCGCAGCTTATCGCCATCAAGCACGGCGCAATGATAACCGCGATCGAGCAATAACCGCTCCACCCGCTGACTGATTGTCGTTTTGCCAGAGCCGGATAAACCGGTAAACCATACAACCCCGACACGGTGGTTAGCGGCAAGCTTACATTCATCCTGCTTGATCATACTCTCTCCTTTCTGGGTAATAACTTGATTATTAATGGGGAACGTTTTCTATTTTAGCAACCGCTCCTCATTCAAGAATAGGCAACAAACCGTTCAATCCATTCTTGACCTATACGAAAGCCGCATCGGAGCAGGTCCTATGCGGCTTAAGGTTATAAACTTCTTCTATTTTGTTTTGGCATATACTATTTTTTTAATCGTGTCGCATGATAGATAGAAGCGTTCCGTAAGCTGCTCGATTGTCGCTCCTTGCGAGAATAACTCCCGCATTTCGCCAATACGCTGTTCAAGCCTCTGTCTTCCGCCAGATTTGACGCCCCAGCCTATACGGTCTCCCTCAGCCTTCGGCACGTACATCATGACGCCATTCATATATTTCTGAACTTCCCGCAGCAGCTGCTCCGGCAAGACCATGTCCGCTTTAACATATTTCATGATAGTTGCTCCACTCCTACGTAATAGATTCCATTACACTAGGGGCAAAGCCTATCACTATAAACGTTCAAGCTGCCTAACACACAGGCGGTTAATTAAAACTGATATTACGCTCTATACAAACAACCGCCGTTGTTTATAGTGTAGACTTTGCACAGAGCAGCGTTTCTTCGATCATCGGCAGTACCTCCTCATTCGCATCCATTTATCGTGTTCCTTATGATTGAGATATTAAAGTTAATTCCTTATATTGTAAAGGGATACTCTATTTTTCGAGAGGCTCTCTGACCATTATCCCCCTTCGATGCTTATCTGCTGTAAAGCAATGGGAAATATTCATTATTGAAAGGCTGCCCGTCATAGGGCCGAGGACCTATTAATCGAACATTGTCATGTCTGCCCCTGCCCGATTTGTATACTGTATCTCCGGGCATCAGATGCGCAACAATGGAAAGCCGCGGTTGCTCTGACAGATTTGGTCCGGAACCGTGGAATGTTAATCCATGGTGGAAGCTAGCCTGGCCGGCTTTCAATATGCACGGCTCATCCTTCCATTCCCCCAACCCGGAAAACTTCTGTTTAAGTCCGTCCAGATCCTGGTCGAAAAAAGCAGCGCTCCCTTCAACGACTCCCCATTTGTGGGAACCCAATATCGTTCTCATTCCCCCATTGCTTAGATCGGTATCCTGCAAGGCAATCCAGACGGTTACCATATTCGATGTACTGCTGCATTTCCAAAAGCCATAGTCCTGATGCCATCCAACATTGCCCGCCATCGTTTCCTGACCTGCTGCACTAGGCTTGTAGATGACTTGATCATGCCAAAGTCTAATCGAGGATTCACCGATCAAATCAGCGGACATGCGTCCTAAATCCGGATGGGTAACAACATGTTTAACCTCGTCATTAATCCACCAGCCGTTATCGTGTTTTCGCAACGCTATCTTATTCTCGGGAATGCGAACATCATGCATGGGGTAACCGTCGCCATCGAAATCGGATGCCCATATCCGTTCATGAGCCAGTCGAAGCTTTTCAATCATCTCGTCATCAATAAGCTTAGGGCTGATCCAATAACCATCGCGTTCGAAATCCCGTTTATCTTGCGCAGTTACTTCATAAGGAATAAAACCCATCATTCCACCTCTTCGTCTATAATTGTTGATTCTCCCTTAAGATATCAACTTTTTTAGACTTTGACTTCCCGGAAACTATCGAATAGGATTTTGTACATAGATATGATTTGACACAAGGAGACTTGCCAATGACAGCCGGGAAAGACCGTTCGGGACGTTGGGTATATGATGGGGAGGAAAAAGGCAATTCCGGTGCCGTACAGGTTCCGGAGCTTCTTATGCTTGGCTATGATCATTTCACCGAAGCGCTAAGATTGTCTCATCATGAGCATGATGGAGCCTTTGAATTTGTGTTCGTAGAGAGCGGGAAAGTAACTTGGGAGGTCAATGGACAGGATTATGAGACAAGGGCCGGCGAGATGTTTCATACGCGGCCGAATGAGCCTCACCGGGCGCGTATGGACTACATGGAGCCCTGCTCGATCTGGTGGATGATTGTAAAACGGCCTTCAGCGGATTCCTCATGGCTTGGTTTAAGCGCGATTGAAGTCGATGCCGTCATAGAAAAACTGCATAATCTGCCTAGGGTTTTGCGGACCAATAATCAATTGAAAATAAGCTTCCGAAGGCTGAAGCAAGTTCTTCAAACGGAAGCGCAGCCCTGGCTCAAGCTGAAAGTCCGCCATATGGTGCTGGATCTGATTCTTAACATGACCGAGCCTCCTCCGGATTTGCATATCCCGGAAGATCTGCATGCCGCTTTGCGTTCCATTGTGGAAAACATACAGCGAAACCCCGAGAAGCATTGGAACAACCGGGACATCGCTGCCTCCATTGGGGTGAGCGAATCCCATTTTTACCGATTGTTCCGGGAAAGCTTTGGCCAGTCGCCTTCTTCATTCGTGGAACGTTCACGCGTAGAGTATGCCGCTCAGCTATTGGCGCATTCAGATACTCCCATTACGAGCCTTGCTTTAAGTCTTGAATTCAAGACCAGCCAGCATTTCAGCACAGTGTTCAAAAAAGTGACCGGCATGACTCCCAGCAAATGGCGGGCTGCGCATCATAAACCAACCTAGCAATAAATGAATTTGATCAGCATGAGAATGGGACCGATTCCTTAATGACATGTCCAGGAGCGGGCTCAAACGGAACGAAGCCGGCCATATCCCGCGCCCGGCATTCGATTCGGCCATTCCGCCCTGCAAGCAGCACGTTCCGCGTTTCGGACGCCCGGTCAGTCGGCAGCATGTAAGCCGATACGTGAGTGAAAGATTCACGCAGCGTTGCGTGAAGGGCGCCAATCAGCCGGTCGCTAGGTCCTTTGCCGGTCACGTTCAGCAAAATCATCCCTCCGGAGTCGAGCTTCTCCGCGGCTGTCGCAAAGAAACGGTCCGTTGTCAAATGCCTCGGTACGCCAGTGTCCGTGAAGGCGTCCACGATGATGCCGTTGTACAACTCCGCTTCCTCGCCTTCCAAAATACGGCGTCCGTCACCGATCGCGATCAATTCCCCGGCGGAACCAAAATATTGTCGGCTGGCTTGGACAATTCGTTCGTCGAGCTCCGCGGTCTTGAACCGTTCGCCCCGGCAATGCCGGGCGATCGTCCCGATCCCGTGTCCGATTTGAAATACGTTCTCCAGCCCCGGTTGGTTATGTTCCAGCAGATGGAGGATCGCCCGTGGATATTCGAATACGATCCGCTGTGGATCGTCCAGATCTAGCGCTCCCTGCACGGCCGCATCCGAAAATTGCAGCACCCGGAAGTTTCCCTTTTTTCCAAAGAGCTCGTCTACGTCGCCTACGACAAATCCGTCGCGCTCTTCATCCATGGCTGCTTCATAAAGCACGCGCATGCCGCTGGCCTCCTTTCGTTATTAGCTCGCCATCCTATAGTTTTGGAAATGAATCTTCTGCTAGAACCGGCAATATCCTCCTTTCCCGTAAAAAATAAAAAAGCCTAAAGTATACTTAAAGGTTAAGCATACGCAGGCCTAAATCCTATTTGTTGATCGGCAGAATCATTTCAACCATCGTTCCTTTCCCGACTTCACTCTCGATTCGCATCGTTCCTTTATGATTCTGGATGATTCTCATCGAAACCATTAATCCCAACCCTGTTCCTGTTTCCTTCGTAGTGAAAAATGGATTGCCGATCTTGGCTATGTCATCATTCGGGATTCCATACCCCGTATCTTTAATTCGAATGTTTATATGATTTCCCATTTGCTTAGCTTGCAGAGTTACTTCTCCGCCTTTAGGCATGGATTCGATGGCATTCTTAAAAACATTGATAAAGACTTGATTGATACTGCTTTGACATTGAATCAACGGCAGATTGGCGTCGAATTCCTGCTTTATTTGAACATTGTATAGGTTGGCTTGTCCCTCGAATAATCTTGTAACGTGAGTTAATAGATGAACCAGGTCCCTTAACTCATAGACCTCATTCGACGGCTTGGCTAACACAAGAAGCTCGCTTACGATCTCATTGATCCGGTCGATTTCCGATATCATGACATCATTACGCAATTTCTTTGAACCATCCCTATCCTCTTTCAAATACATTTGCATAAATCCTCGCAGGCTGGTTAGCGGATTTCTAATTTCATGAGCGATCCCGGCCGCAAGCTCGCCGATCAAGGAGAGCTTCTCCGATCTCCGGATTAATTCTTCCGAATGAACCCGTTCGGTTACGTCGCGTCCCATGCTGATCACATGCTGAATTTCTCCCGCGGCATTTCTAATCTTCTTAGAGTGAGCTTCTTGCCAGATGTAATGGCCGCTTTTATGCCGAAGACGGTACACGAATATTCTGCTATCCGATTGGTCGGGATTGCCCCGCCTTAACCAGCCGCCGTTCAAATCATCCGGATGCCAATACTCATAGGCGTGCTTCCCTATTAGTTCTTCCGGTTCGTATCCGATCTGGTAACGGGCAGCTGGCGAGACATACGAGATAATTCCGTCGGGAGTTAATCGTAATATCACGTCTTGCGAATGCTCAGAAATAAGCATGTGCAGCTCTTCAATCCTCTTGTACTCTTCTTCCTTCTTTTTTTGCTCCGATATATCTACGATTTGGGAAATGAAAATATGATTGCCATCAATCCCTTGTACATCCCTCTCGACAGTCACATTTAGAAGTCCCCAAATGATGGTCCCGGATTTATGAATATACCTTTTTTCGATTTGATCACCATCGATCTCACCCTGTACCATTCTACGCCATAATTCCAGATCTGCTTCTAAATCGTCAGGATGGGTGCCGGAAAAAACGGTTTGATTTATTAATTCACTTTCGTTATATCCTAACATGCTGCATAAAGAAGGATTAGCTTTTAAATAACGTCCATCAAACGATAACAAAGCCATCCCAATTGGAGATTTCTCGAATGCATGCAAAAAAAGATTATGGCCGTTAAAATTTGGATACATCTAATCCTCCGTTGAAAAGCAGTTGATCCTCAATAAGGCATTATACCAGCCAATCTCATTTGCTTCCATATCTCTTGCTTTTCCATGCACGGATATTAGCCGGCAATATGAACGGAGCACTCCGCAAAACAGGAAAATTGTACCTGAAAACGCTTAACTGTACCTTGTCCGGGACTCCTCGCAGCCACTATGATCGGAGCAAAGAAAGCGCTGTCTTGCAGGGTTTCTCCAACCGGAGATCTACGTTTTCTTGACGACAATTTATCAATGCGAAGGAGAGGAATTCATGAAGGTACAGTACAAAGCAAGGAATGCCGCAAGGTTGTCCGCAGCATTCAAACCGGCTGGCGCGATTATCCTGGGACTCGCCCTGCTGCTGACCGCCGTCTTCGGCGGTTACGGCTTTCTGCCACCCCGAGTGGCGGAGGCTGCGAACAACGGATTGGCTCTAAAGCCGCTTATGGGCTGGAGCAGCTACAGCATGCAGGTGTATTCCGGCAACGGTGCTTGGATCACGGCGGCGCAGATCAAAGCGCAGTCGGACGCGATGCATCAGAAGCTGCAGTCGCATGGGTACGAGTACATTAACGTGGACGCGGGATGGAATGGCGGCCTTGACGGCTACGGACGGCCCGTGCCAAGCACGACGCTTTACCCGAACGGATTGACTGACGTCATTAATTACGTGCATGCCAACGGACAAAAGTTCGGCCTCTATTTCATTCCGGGTCTCTCCCCTCAAGCTTATGACGCCGATCTGCCGATCTACGGCGCCCCGGGCTGCTCGATGCAGGACATCGCCGTCCAACCGCTGACTACCGCGGATTATTGGGGGTTGGACTACAAAATCAACTTCGGCAACGCATGCGCCCAAAAGTACATTGATTCTATCGCGGATCTCATCGATTCCTGGGGCGTGGATTTCGTGAAATTCGATAGCGTTACCCCCGGTTCCGGTCATAACGATACGTCGATTGACGCTCGCAGCGACGTGGCTGCCTGGTCGCAGGCGCTCAGCTCGCGCGGCATCTGGTTCGAGATCTCGTGGGCGCTCGACCACAACTACGTCGATTATTGGAAACAATACGCCAACGGCTGGCGCGTTGACTGGGACGTAGAATGCTACTGCGTCAATACGGCGCTCACGAGCTGGCCGAACATCGCTCGACTCTTCCCGGACGCCGCTGTCTGGTGGCGGGATGCCGGGCCGGGCGGATGGAACGACTTCGACTCGCTTAACGTTGGCAACGGAGCGATGGACGGCTTGACGCAGGATGAGCGGCAGACGGCAATGTCACTGTGGGCGATGTCCTCTGCACAGCTGTATACGGGCAACGATCTGACCAACCTGGACGCTTTTGGCTTGTCGCTTTTAACAAACGATGAAGTCATTGCCGTCAACCAGGCCGGCCGGCCAGCCCATCCCGTATCGACCGCGTCTAATCAACAAGTCTGGTACGCCAATAACGGCGACGGAACGTATACCGTCGGATTGTTCAACCTGGGGTCTTCCGCCGCTACGGTGACGGTGAATTGGAACGACATAGGTCTGAACGGCGCCGCTGCGGTGCGCGATCTGTGGAGCCACAACGATCTTGGATCGTTCAACGCGGGTTACAGCTCCGTTAATTTGCCGCCCCATGCATCGCGGCTGCTCAAGGTGACTGCTTCCGGCGGTTCCGTAACCGCAAACGACGATGATACTGGAGTCAAATACACAGGCTCCTGGCAGCGCAGTTACAACCGCGGACTAGGCGACTATCAGGACGATGTGCATTTCACCCAGGCGAACAATGATTCTTTTGAATATACCTTCCAAGGCACCGGTATCGATCTGATTACCGAGAAATCTCCCGACCAAGGCAATGTGGATATCTATCTCGACAACGTATTAAAAGGAACAGTCAGTACGTATAACAGCGTGAGGCAGCTGCAGCAGACCGTGTACAGCGTCAGCGGACTAACGAACGGTACACATACGCTAAAGGCTGTCAAAAAATCCGGTTCTTATATGCTGCTCGACAAGCTGCGCTTCTTTGTGGCATCACCCC
The DNA here is from genome assembly GCF_051200795.1 of Paenibacillus glycanilyticus. Taxonomy (NCBI): domain Bacteria; kingdom Bacillati; phylum Bacillota; class Bacilli; order Caryophanales; family Paenibacillaceae; genus Paenibacillus; species Paenibacillus glycanilyticus. The sequence goes on along the minus strand of NZ_CP195155.1, from coordinate 3,403,918 downwards.
TCGCTGTAAACGATACGGACCCGGGTATTTCCTATTCGGGAGCATGGTCACTTAACAGCGCCAGGGGCTTCGGCGATTATCAGGATGACGTCCACTTCACGCAGACCAACAACGATTTCGTGCAATACACGTTCAACGGGACGGGAATAGACCTCGTCACGGAGAAGGATTCTGCCCAAGGCGACGTCGATATTTACATTGATAACGTGTTCAAGCAAACCGTAAACACCTATAGCCCTTCGCGCCTCGTCCAGCAAACCGTGTATAGCATAATGGGGCTGACAAGCGGCACTCATACGATCAAAGCCGTAAAAAAAACCGGCACGTACATGCTGATCGATCAATTCAAACTCAAAAGCCCCCGCATCCAGTATAACGATACCGATGCCGGCATCGTCTACACCGGTTCATGGTCGCTGAACGGCAATCGCGGCTTCGGCGATTACAACAACGACGTGCATTTCACCCAGACGAACAACGATTCCTTACAGTTCGCGTTCACGGGCACCGGCGTCGAGCTCATTACGGAGAAGGACGCGTCTCAAGGCAACGTTGATATCTATCTCGACAACGTCTTGCAGGCAACGGTTAATACGGCGAGTACCACTCGGCAAGTTAACCAAGTCGTATACCAGGCGACGGGCTTGACGAGCGGAAGCCATACGCTTAAGGCCGTTAAGAAGTCCGGCACGTATATGCTGCTGGATTCCATTCGGGTTACGCCGTAATCGTTTGCAACAAAAATAATAAGGCTGCCGGAATTGTCGGCAGCCTTCTCTGTTGTCTTATGCTTCCTTTATTTTTGTTCATCGGTAATATGTTTCTCCGTCGAAGCTTAACATTGCCACATATTTCTTGCTTTCCTTTCCCTTGATGCTGTAAAAGGTATTCCCGGGAGGTGCTGCACATTCCGGTACACTGCAGTCTACGGGGATATTTCCAATTTTCTCGCCGATTTGTTCTTTGGGTACTTGTACATCAGTAAGACCGTATGTTTTATCTTTAATGGTTACGGTGTATACGTAACGTACTTCATCGGTGGAGTTTGCTTGGAATGAACATCCCGTTATGATGAACAAAGCCAATAGGACCACAAGCATTTTCTTCAAATCGTATCCCCCTTTCATTCGTATCTCCTTAAGAATTAGTATGACATGAATACGTTTCCTTCTTTTGGAAGTTGCGCTGTTCCCGTTTCAAACGGATCCCAACCTTCATATAAAATTAACTCTCCCGGTTTGAAGGAAATGACAGTTCTTCTCTCGAAAACAATGGCAAGCACTCACGAAAGGAACATCTCATGATCTCTCATTCCGACTTCATCCTCAACGCTTTTATTATTTTCCTGCCTTTGATTTTTTACGGACCTTTCAATAAACGTAAACACCCGCTTTTCGTTTACGTTTTATTTTTGATTCCCCTGATTATTACAATGACCTTTCCCGTCAAAATCTTCGATTCGGTGCTTGACCTCAGAGCTATTCCTCTCGTCATCGGTTCACTCTACGGCGGCATTTATACGACCTTGCTTCTATTTGGCAGCATGCTGACATACAGGCAGATCTTGGGCGGCATCGAGCTTTTTCATTACTTTCTTTCGCTGCTGCCGACAATCGTTCTGCTGCTGCTTCTCATCCGGATATACGAGAAAAGCGGCGCCAAAAAAAGAATGCTGCTTGCTTCCGGTATATGCTTCTTTTTGCGCGTAACGGTCGTCAATTTTTATGCCCTGCTCGAGGGCAAGGAGACTTTCTTTATGGCTTCGTTCGTTCCGAGTCTGCCTATTATCCTTGTTCAATGCGTCATGGCGGTCATGCTGGTATTCATGATTGAAACGATCCGCTCGCAGAATCGCATGCAAGAGGAAATCATCCAAGCGGAGAAAATGAAGGTTGTCAGCGAAATCGCAGCTTCGGTCGCGCATGAAGTCCGCAACCCGTTAACGTCCGTCCGCGGGTTCATCCAACTGCTGTCCAATCCGGCACTAAGCGAACATAAACGCAAGGAATTCTCCGCTATTACACTTGAGGAGCTGGACCGGGCGGAATCAATCATTTCCGATTATTTATCTCTTGCTAAACCTCAGATCGAGAGATTCGAATCCATCTGCCTGGATGAGGCACTCTCCAAGGCGGCACAAATCCTGAGCTCCTACGCGAATATGCAGAACGTAGAGATCATCACGAACATAAAGCATCCCGCAACGGTATACGGCAGCAAGTCCAAGTTCAGGCAGGCCATCATCAATATCGGCAAGAACGCAATCGAGGCGATGCCCGCCGGGGGGAAGCTATCTTTGTCTTATACGGTCAACGAACCCAACAACAATGTCATCATTTCAATTTCCGATACCGGCATCGGCATGAATGAGGAGCAGCTTAACCGTCTGGGGGCGCCCTATTATACCACCAAAGACAAGGGTACCGGTCTTGGGACCATGGTTATCTTCAGCGTCATTCGGGGAATGAACGGTAAGATCGAGGTCCATAGCAAGGAAGGCGCCGGAACCACGTATCACATCACGCTTCCGTTGAATGAACAGGCATGATTTTTCGGAAAATCAAAAACCGGAAACGAATGTCGTTTCCGGTTTTTGATGACTTGTCATAAAAAAATGACTAAAAGTATGCTTTATTGAACCAAATTTATATCGTTGGCATGACGTTGCCGCCGCTAACCGGGATATAAGCCCCCGTAATGAAGCTGGCCAAATCCGAGGCAAGGAATGCGACCGCATTCGCGATCTCCTGGTCGGTGCCGCGTCTCTTGAGCGGAACGTTCTTGATGTAATTGGCGCTTTCATCCAAGCCATTCGTGCGCTCGCGCTCGCTGATTGTCCAGCCTGGAGCGACTTGATTGACCGTAATTTGATGTTCGCCTACTTCCTTCGCGAGCACCCGGTATATGCCATCCATGCCCCTTTTTCCGGCTACATAAGCCGATTGCGTTGGGAAGTTCTGCATTGAACACTCTGTGTTGATGCCGATGAAACGCCCGGACTTCCTCTCGATCATGGATGGAATGAAAGCTTTAGCTAAATACACGCTTTGCATGACGCAGGACTCGAATTGACTCGCATAGTCCTCGGCCGGCTGCTCAAGTACGGAAGTCCATTTGTACTGCACGACCGCATTCGCTACAACGATATCCACATGACCCAAGCTCGATTCGACGGATTGCTTAAGCGCGGCAATGGAGTCCTGCTTCGTTACGTCTGCTTTAATAGCAACCGCACGCCTTCCGAGCGCTTCAATCGTGCTTTTTAGTTCAGCTGCCTTGGCTTCGTTGCTATGGTAATGCAAGGCGATATCCGCCCCGCACTCTGCGAGTGAACGTGCGATGACGCGGCCTAGTTCGCCTGTCGCCCCTGTGATCAAGGCTACTTTTCCAGATAGATCAATCCTCATGTTTCGCTCTCCTTGTCCATTAACTTGTTCATACGATAATATAATTCTTTGTTATCGAACAAATGCCTTCTTCTTTTTTATAAAAGACCATTCAAATTACGTATTCGCATGATCCAACTGACCTTCGGCCGTTTTCGTCAATTGAGGGGATAAAGTCAGCTGAAGCTGACGCTCGCCGTTTTTCGTTGCTTGTTTTTGAGAGATGACGTATCCCTCGCCGCTAACCGTCACTTGGATATCCAGCACCGAAGCAATCCGAAGCGCATCGCGCAAGGAAAGACCCGTCATATCCGGAATGGTGAGCTTCTCCCGCTGTTCGGTGATTAGATAAACCTTCTGACCGGGATGGACGACAGCGCCGGAAGCGGGAACCTGCTGAATAATCGTCTTGCCGCTTCCGATGATCTCCGCGTGAAGTCCACGCGATTTTAACCGGGACTTTGCTTCCGTTACTTTTAGCTTCGCGAGTTCCGGAATCGAAACGGTCACTTCGTTCTTTTCCGTTCCCGGAGTCACCTTGTATTGCGGGGATACGCCCATATGTTTGAGGCTTTTATACACGATATCTTTAAATGCCGGCGCAGCGACTTTGCCTCCGCCCGCCGTTGGATCATCCGGCTCGTCGACCACTATGTACAATACGATTTTGGGATTCTCCACCGGTGCGTATCCGATAAAAGAAACGACGAATTTATTCCGGGAGTATTTGCCGTTAATAACTTTCTCCGCCGTTCCCGTCTTGCCTGCCACTCTATAGCCCTCTATAAAAGCGTTATGACCGGTGCCAAGTTCACGGTCGGATACAACCTGCTCCAGGTACTCTCCAACCTTCTTCGAGGTTTCCTTCGAAATGACATTCGAGCGAACAACCTTTGGTTCCGTCTTTATAGTCGTTTTGGTGTTGGGATCATACACTTGCTTGACAATATGGGGCTGCAGCAGCGTACCTCCATTGGCTACCGCCGCTACGGCCGCGACTTGCTGAAGGGCTGTTACTTGCACTTTGCCTTGGCCAAACGACGCACGCGCAATATCCGAAGGGATCGAAAGGTTAACGCTAATGGCGCCTTTAGCTTCGCCTCCCATATCAATGCCCGTCTTTTGTCCAAAACCGAACCGGTTAATATAATCGAGAAGCTTCTCGCCGCCAAGCTGTTCCCAGCCCAGCTTTACGAATGCAACGTTACTGGATCGTTTCAAGCCTTCCAAATAAGTAATCGGCCCCCAACCAATGTTGTTGATATCGTATACCGGTTTACCGGGAACATTGATTTTGCCCGACATATATTTAGCATTGGGATCAAAAATACCTTCCTCCACCGCTGCCGCCAGAGTGACGATCTTAAAAGTGGAACCGGGCTCATACAGCGATTTGATCGCATGATTATACGCATTCTCATAATTTGTATCCCAGTACGTATTGGGATTAAAAGAAGGGTAATTGGCCATAGCCAATATTTCCATCGTATTCGGATCGGCTGCAACGGCCGTAATGCTTTTCGGATGATATAACGTATTTATTCTTCTAAGGGCTTCCTCTACGTAATGTTGAATCTCGACATCAATGGTTAAGGCAAAATCTTGACCGTCCTTTGCCGGTATGTACTCCGCTTCGTTTCCAGCGAGCTGGACGCGTTTACCGTCTTTTTCGTATTTCATCTCCCCGTCTTCCCCGCTCAGCTTATTATTGTAATAAGCCTCAAGACCAGCTTTGGCTTCCCCTTCCTTGGTTACGTAACCGATTAATTGGGAAGCCATCTCTTGGCTTGGATAATAGCGTTTTTGGTCATTGGCCAGAATAATGCCGACATCTTTCTTGTTATGCTTTTTCTCTAATTGATCCCGGAAATCGATGATTTGATCTGCCAGCGATTTGTCTATCCTCCAGCCTTCTTCGTGAATCTCCCGTTGCTGATAATAATCTCCGTTTTCCTTCTGAGCCGTCACGATCTTGGACAATTGGGCTTCAGGCTTACCTAATATCTGACTAAGCCCTTTGACCACTTCGTCGGCTATGTTGAGCGAATGAATCACTTCGGGATTCACAGACACGTCATAGGCCACGGAATCCATGGCAAGCATGTTGCCGTCCCGGTCCGTAATGGTTCCTCTCTTCGCTTCGATCGTCTCTTCCGCTGCCCATCTGGTTTTCGCTATGTTATACCAGAAGTCTCTATCAATGACTTGAACCCAATAAATTCTGCCGATTAAGACAGCAAAAAGGAGAGTCATGAACCCTCCCAATACTATCGAGCGTTGTTTAATTCGTTTGGACATAGGCGCCTTATCCCCCAGCAAAAAGACTGTAATGACTCTTGTAGAAAATTGACAGTCTAGAGTCAATCTACTTTATTTTACCATATATGGCACGGCTATGTCCTTTGGATTGAAATAAAAGATTTTATTCGGCTGTATCCTTTAACTGTAGATGCAGGCCTTTCTCCTCCGTCCATTCAGCGTAATAGACAGCTTGTATGCGATTGATGCCTTGCCCCTCCAGTTGAGTTAACAGCCATTCTTCGCTTCGGCCAATCTCCTTAAGCTCGCCGCTCTGCAGCTTGCCCTGCTCGATAAGAATGCGCGGAAGTGCTGCCTTAGGCTCCTCCACCCGAAGCTCTGCCCGAGTCGGAGATTCTTGACTTGGCTTTTTCATTACGCTGAGACTTCCGTTGGGCTCGAATACCGCAAATGCTACTTCGCGAACGGAAAAGACTCCCTGCTCTCTTAGCAGCATGCCAACCTGATGCATATCGAGCCGATTCTGTTTCATTGCCTTCACGTCGATTTCGCCGTCGCGAATAATAATATCCGGTCTGCCGTTTAGAGGTATCGATAGGGCGGGTACGAGCTGAACGGCCTTCTCCAAGGCCAGCGATAACGCCATCCATAACGCGAGGGCATAGATGAGCATCGAAAAATGCGCATCGCGGTCATAGACCGTATTCCCCACAAGCTCGCTCAACATAAGCGACGAGACGAAGTCGAACGGAGTAAGCTGCGATATTTCCTTCTTGCCGAGCAGCTTGGTCATGAACCACAGACCAAAGAAACCCGTGACGAGCTTCACCGATATCATTGCGTAATCCATAGAAAATCACACTCGCATTCTATTAAACGTGAATTTTTAGGATATATACCCTGCTCATGATAGAGTGAAGCACGTTTCAAGAAAATTAAAAAGCCGCGTTATACGCGGCTACTCAAATTATTTAACGGGATTAACGAAGGCGGTCAGTGGCCTTTCTTGCGGATTTGCTTATCGTGATGCTCTCCCCATTCCTTGGCTTTCGCGGTAGCGATGGAAATCGCGCGGCCTTCGGAATAGCCATCCTTCAACAGCTCGTTAGCGATATCAATCGCCTTGTTGCGGATCGGAGCCATGAAGTTTTTGAGAGAATCCGGATAGTCGTCTTTGTTCCAGGGCATGTCCATTCCTCCTTGAACGTTGTTACTCCCTTTTAGACATTCAAGATGGGTTTGAAACAGGGATTTGAGCGGCTGATTCTCTCTTTTGCTGCGGTTGTATGGATGCCTTAAAGATCAGTAACCGCTCCTTTTGAAGCAGAGGACACCAGTCTGGCATACTTCACTAATACGCCTGAGCTTACTTTAAGCGGAGGCTGCGTCCATGCTTTGGCCCGTGCGGACAATTCCTCTTCCGTCACTTGGAACATGATCTGCTGGGTTTCGCTGTCAATCGTGACGATATCCCCGTTCCTAAGCAGCGCGATTGGCCCGCCTACTTGCGCTTCCGGCGATACATGCCCAACTACGAACCCGTGTGAACCGCCGGAGAATCGACCATCCGTCAGGAGAGCAACTTCCCCTCCAAGGCCTTTGCCTACAATCAATGCGGTAACCGACAGCATTTCCGGCATGCCTGGCCCGCCTTTCGGTCCGCAATAGCGAATCACCAGCACATCGCCTTTATGGATTTCATTTTTCAAAATAGCCTCGGTTGCTTCATCCTCGCTATCATACACCTTGGCCGGTCCAACAAACCGCAGCTTCTTCATGCCGGACATCTTGGCAACGGCACCTTCAGGGGCTAGGTTTCCTTTAAGCACGACTAGAGGTCCATTTGGCTTCAGCGGATTGTCCAATGGACGAATAACGTCCTGGTCCTGTTGCAGCGGAGCAATGTCGTTTAAATTTTCCGCCAAGGTCTTACCGGTAACGGTTAAGCAATCCCCATGAAGAAGGCCTTCGGCAAGCAATAACTTCATAACGCCCGGAACCCCGCCGATATCGTTTAAATCCTGCATCGCGTATCTGCCGCTTGGCTTCAGGTCTGCCAGATGAGGTACGCGAAGCCGGATCTGCTCAAAATCATCCAAGGTTAAATCAACGCCTACCGAGTGCGCAATGGCGAGCAAATGCAGGAAGGCATTGGTGGAACCACCCAAAGCCATAACAACCGTAATCGCATTCTCGAACGCTTTTCTTGTCATAATATCCTTAGGGTAAATTTCCTGTTCCAGCAGCGAAATAACCTGCTTGCCGGCTGCAGCGCATTCCGCAGCTTTGTCAGGCGATATAGCAGGCGTGGAAGAAGAACCTGGGAGACACATGCCCATTGCTTCCGCCGCTGCAGCCATCGTATTAGCGGTATACATCCCGCCGCAAGAGCCCGGGCCCGGACATACGCTGCATTCGACCTTGTGAAGCTGCTCATCCGTCATTCTTCCGTCATGATATTGACCAACCGCTTCAAAAGCCGTAACGATATCAACTTTCTTCCCGTCCAGATTACCGGGTTGAATGGTCCCTCCATACACGTAAACGGCCGGGAGATTCATTCGACCGATTGCCATAAGACAAGCCGGAGTGTTTTTATCGCAGCCGCCGATCGCTACGATTCCGTCAAACCGCTCTGCTCCGGTTACAATTTCAATGGAATCGGCAATTGCTTCCCTGCTTGGCAGGGAAAACAACATGCCGCCATGACCCATGGATATACCGTCTGATACGGTTATGGTATTAAAAATCAAGGGAGCGCCGCCATGGTTGCGTACTCCTTGCTTAGCTTGGGCGGCTAAGTCGTTGATATGCATATTGCAAGGGGTAACTTCACTCCATGTACTGGCTACGCCAATCATTGGCTTCTTGAAATCCTCATCCGTAAAACCTACAGCGCGCAGCATCGCCCTGTTTGGTACTCGGTTAACTCCCTCGCTAATTACCTTGCTGCGAATTCGAAGATCTTTTCCATTTGCCATGTTTCTCGCTCCTATCTCTTAAAGTAATTCATATAATTCCTGCATCGGGCGAATGAAGTTTTGCTTCATCACGTTATGAGCAAGCTCGCTGTCCTTTTTCTCAAAGGCCGAAATAATTCGTGCATGCTCATCGACTGACGTTTGCGCAGCAGTAATCGGCTGTTTTAAGAACACATATTTAAAGCGCCGGATATGAATCTGAAGGGATGCGCTGAAGGTAGCGATATAAGGATTGTCCGACAGCTCCACGATTAAATTATGGAACTGTTCATCCGCCTCCATCGCTTGATAAGCTTGACCGCTCTTAATGGAATCAGCAAATTCCAGATTGATTGCCCTTAACTGCTCAATTTGATCGGGAACAATAATTTTCGCCGTAATGTCGGCTGCTAAAGCCTGGAGAACGGCCATCGTAGAGTACATTTTAAAAATGTCGTCCTTCTCGATTTCCGTTACTTTCGTTTCTTTTCCCGGATGCGTGGATACAAGCCCTTGTACTTCGAGCAGCTGGAAGGCTTCACGTATCGGCGTGCGGCTGACGCCAAGCGATTCCGCCAATTCGGCGTCGATCAGTTTTTCTCCTGGCTGCAAAGTACCGTCGATAATCCATCGTTGGATTTGGGAAAAGGCTCTTTCTTTTGCGGACATTCGCGCAGGCGAGACGAAATTTTTAGGTACCGGCATGGCTTTAATCATCCTTACTCTTTATTATCGATTATCAATCTTATATGCAATATATCGCATACCTATATTTAAAGCAAGCAACATATCCCATTTTTATCGGAATAAAAAAAGACGCCCCTTGCTGGGTTCGTCTTCCTACTCGGATTTGTTTGTCTCTTGCCTACTCCATTCCGGCGGCAAAAGCCTGGCATATTGGGGTTGCGCGTAACGGTCGTCAATCAGCATGAGCATTCCCCGGTCGCTTTCCGAACGGATCAGCCGCCCGCCGGCCTGCAGCACTTTGTTCATGCCGGGAAAGACGTATGCATATTCGAAGCCGTTTTTCCCTTGGCGGTCGAAATAGTCTTTAATAATGTTTCTTTCCAGCCCGACCTGGGGCAATCCTACTCCAACGACGGCCACGCCGGTAAGACGGTCCCCCACCAAATCGATCCCCTCCGAGAAAATGCCGCCCATAACGGCGAAGCCGACAAGCGTCTTTTTATTGTCCGGTGCAAAGGCGGCAAGATAGGCATCCCGCTCCTCCTCGGACATAGAAGGCTTTTGGACAATCGTCGTATAGGTTGTCGTCTCTTCGGAGGACGGCGACAGTTCCATTAAACGTTCATACACTCCGTTCATGTAGGCATATGACGGAAAAAACACAAAATTATTGCCCCGTCGCCGTTCGGCCATCGAATGCAGCAAACCCGCGACCCGGTCCATTGTCCGTTCGCGGTCCTGATAACGGGTCGACAGCCTTTCGATCCGTACATCAAGCTGCTCGGACGAGAATGGCGAGGGAATGGCGACCGCGTAATCCGTTTCAGTATCTCCGCCAAGCATGTCCATAAAATAATGAAGCGGAGACAGCGTAGCGGAAAACAGAATCTGCGCTTTGTAGCCTTTGGCAAATTGCCGAAGCAGATACGATGGATCGAGGCAGAACAGCTTGATGCGAACGTCATTCCTTTCCTTCTCGGCGTAGGTGACGTATCGCTCGTCATAAAGCTTGGCTATGCGCAAGAAATGCTGGCAACCGAAATAGACGTCCATCAATAACGGATCTTGATCCCCTTGAGCCAATTGCTCTTCCGCCGCTTGGACAAGCGATTCCAATTGTTCAATCAATTGCTCAGGCAGGTAACGCTCCATGTTTGTGCCGGTTGCTTCTTTGCCGCCTTCCTCAATCGATTTGCGCAAAGCAATAAAATATTGGTTAACTGCTTTCGCCGATTGGTACACGAGCGGACGAATCGTTTTGCTTGCGCGCTGAAGCTCGAGGAAATCGGCTTTTTTAAGCTCCGCCGAATACATTTCCCGTGCCCGGTCGACAAGGTTATGCGCTTCGTCTACCAATAATGCCGTCTTCCGCTTCTGCTCCTCAAACAGTCTCTTCAGGTTTACGCGAGGATCAAAAATATAGTTATAATCGCAAATGACCGCATCCGCCGCATAAGCGGCATCAAGCGAAAACTCGAACGGGCAGACATGGTGCTTGTAAGCGTACCGTTCAATGACTTCGCGCGTCATGGACGTCTCGTTACCCAGCATGTCCAGGATGGCTCCATTTACGCGGTCGTAATACCCTTTTGCAAATTCGCAGTACTCTGGAGAACAGCGAACTTCTTCTTTCAGGCATACCTTTTCCTTGGCCGTCAACGTAACCGCATGCAGATGCAGACCGCCATCGCCGAGCATCTTAAGCGCGTCTTCGGCAGCCGTGCGCGTTGTCGTTCGGGCTGTTAAATAAAAGAGCCGCTCCAGCCGTTCCTCCCCAATCGCTTTCACAGCCGGAAAAAGTGTTGACATCGTCTTGCCTATTCCGGTTGGCGCCTTCGCAAACAGCTTGCGCCCATCCACGATCGTCTGGTACACGGAAGCTGCCAGCTTGCGCTGGCCAGCCCGATACGAGGAGAACGGGAAAGCCAGTTTCTTGATGCTGGCATCCCGTTTTGCCACATGAAGAATTTTCATAGCGGCATACGGATAATAGCTGCTAACCGTATCGAGCAAAAACTGCTCGAGTTCCGTTACTGTCATCGTCCGCACGAAGCGGCGGCATTCTCCGGTGTCTATATGCATGTAGGTGAGCTGAACGTTAATCGAAGCTAATTCCCGCTCCTTTGCCACCATATAGGCATAACAATACGCCTGCGCCCAATGTACGAAGTGCGTCTCCTCCATAAGGGCGGGGAGTCTGCCGGAGGTGGATTTGATCTCGTCGACCGTTAACCCGCCATCGGTCTGAAGAAGGCCGTCGCAACGGCCGTCAATGACAAACAGCAGATCCCGGAAAACCATTTCTGCCGATACGTATACCTCTTTGGCATCCTGCTCGCCATATTGCCGCTGTATTTGCTGATGCGCCTTCGTTCCTTCCGTAAGCGCAACGGCCGATCGGAAAGCTGTATCGATATCCCCGCTTTTATAAGCGTATTCCACGAGCGCACGCACGGATAACTGCACAGTATTTGTCATAACGTTCTCCTCGCTCCTCGCTCTTCGCCGTACAAGATTCCTTATTGAATCGACTATACCAAACGGATGTTCGGGAGTAAATAGAGCGATGCTGTTTCAATGATCGTTTTCCTGTTTATTTACTAACCAGAGTTCAATATTAATCTCGAGAGGAATGAATGTAGCATGACTACCAAAACAACCAAAACCGTCCAACAACACTTGAACCGCCAAATCGCCAACTGGAGCGTTCTCTATACGAAGCTTCACAACTATCACTGGTACGTCAAAGGCTCGCAGTTCTTTACGCTGCACGTTAAGTTCCAGGAGCTCTATGAAGAAGCGGCACTGCATGTCGACGAAATCGCGGAACGTTTGCTCGCGGTAAAAGGCCAGCCGATCGCCACAATGAGCGACCACCTGAAGGAGTCCACCCTTAAGGAGGCCAGCGGCAAGGAGACAGCCGAACAAATGGTTGACCAGCTTATTAAAGATTTCTCGCTAGTGATAGATGAACTTAAGGAAGGAATGGGAGAAGCCGAGGAAGCCGGCGACGAAACAACGGCGGATATGCTCCTTGCCATTCATACCAAGCTCGAAAAACATGTTTGGATGCTTAGCGCGTTTAACGGTAAATAAGAAGTTTGCCCATTTAACAACAACAGCCCGCTTCTAATGAAGCGGGCTGTTTACATTTAACGCGCTTGCAGCCATCCGGGAATAACCCTCACGTAATCCATCGTATCTTCCCATTCGATGAAGCGCTCCTCGCGCAATTTCTCAAGCGCCTTTCGGATCTGCCCCGTTTCCCTTTGAGCGAATCGCGCTAATTCCGGAATAACAATACGCGTATTCTGATGGCCATTTCGATTAAATAGAATCCTGAGCAATTTCCGCTCCGTATCGTTCAACAGGTTAAGCCCCTTCTTTCTTTCGCGCGATTTCAACATCTACGATTCCTTCGAGATTGAAAATACGAATGGCTTGCGCCTGGAAACAATACGCCTTCAGCCGACCGGCTTTAACCGATATAACGCGAACATCGCGTATGCTTACCTCGCGCTTTCGATCAATATAAATGAGCTGTACCACTTTGCCGATAAACCTCTCCATTCGAATTCACCCCGTCAGGAACATTTGTTCTTATTTATTATATACCAAACATACGTTCCCGATGCAAGATCTCAAATGTAAAATGGAATAATTTAAGCGCCTGGCTAGCCCGCAACAAAAAACAGCAGCCGATTTGGCTGCTGTTCCCGTTATTTTTCCGTCCCGAGGCCTATAGTTCTTTTTCGCTTAAAAATTCGTTTTGCACTTCTTCGCCATTCGGATTGCTATTTTTAATCTGGCTTAGACGTCCATTGCGGTTCTCTCCGCCGTGAACGCTATTTTGCCGCTGATCATTGTTGTCGGTATGATCATGCTGGTTATGGTTGTAGTTACTGTTATTGGACATTTCCGGGCTCATCCTTTCTGCAAAAGCTAAATCTAGATTGTGTATTTCCGGTCAGATTTATGCAGTTCAATCGTTAGGACAAGATTTCGATGTACCCTTCCGTTCCGTGCACCCGGATCCGCTGCCCGTCTTTAATCAAAGTCGTGGCATTCTCTACGGCAACTACCGCGGGTATCCCGTATTCGCGGGCAATAACCGCGCCATGCGTCATTAGTCCGCCTACTTCAGTGACCAGACCTTTGATGGATACAAACAAAGGGGTCCAGCTCGGGTCCGTAAAAGAGGTAACTAATATATCCCCTTCCTCCAAATTTGCTTCCCCCATGTCCAGAATGACACGTGCCCGGCCCTCGATAACGCCGGAGGAAACCGCTAAACCCGCTATAGCCTCGGCAGGCAGATTTTCGCGTCTGTACTCGCCTGCAATGATTTCGCCGTCAGAGGTAATAACGCGTGGCGGAGTTAGCTTTTCGTACCGCTTATAATCATCTTTTCGTTTAATGATGAGCTGCTCATCCAATTGGTTCGATCCTATAACCTCTTTAAGCTCTTCAAAAGCGAGATAGAACACATCTTCTTTTTCTTGTATAACGTTCTTGTGCACGAGTTGTTCGGCTTCCTTCAGAATGGCCTGCTTATAAACAAAATAACGGCTGACCATCCCGTATTTCGGATACTCCCGGTAACCGGCATAATTCCGGATCAGATCAATTCTTTTCTTAGTTTCGCTTGCTTTATCCTCGCCATCGGGCAATTGCCTTAACCTTGCTAATATCTCTTGTTCCTTATCCAGAGCTTCCTGGCGTCCTTGCTCGAATTTAAGGGTGCTGGCATTGGGCTCGAAGTTTTTAATGTTTGTAAGTATAACGGGAATAAGCGCAGCCGGATTTTCGCTCCAGCGGGTTCTGGTCAAATCGATCTCTCCGGGACAACGCATGCCGTATTTCTCGAGATAATGATGAATCGCAGTTAGGGCTTGCTGTCCTCCCTCCACCGTGATTAGTCCCTCCAAATCATCTTTACCATTCTGCAAATATTCAATGACTTGCGGATATGGACGAATGACATCCGCGACATCCATAAGCGCTAATCCCATTTCCGAGGTAACGTTATTCGGAACCGATTGGGATAACGTATCCGCTGCGTTTTTCTCGCCTAACCATTCGTAAAGCTTCTCGTTGATCCAGGTTAAAGCATTCATGGAAGCCATAATCATTTGAATGCTTTGCGGGTTAAATAATACCTTCCTTAGCTGCTGAATATCCTGCACGATAAAATCAAATAGCTCCGTGCCCGATTTCGTTAGGATCGTTCGTTTTAATTCCTCGATCGATGCTTCGCTATTCTTAATTAAATCAGCAACCATATGAGGCTCAAGCTCCGGTTCTGCTTGTGCATTTGCAGGCGGAGAAGCTTTTTGACTGCGGCCGGGATGAGGTTCGCAAGCTTCCGTGGATACGGGCTGGATATAATCTCCACGCTTGATTACGGTCGTTAAGGCGTCCTTGATCAGCGGTTCGGATTGTCCGATTGTATTTAAAAGCCGTTCCCTGCTTTCCGGAGAAGCAAGCATTTGGGTAACGTCAACAAACAACCATCCGCCTGCCCTCCGCATGGGTGCGGGAGTCGTCATTAGGTAGAAGGATAGACCGAGTGGCTTGATAGGGTCAATCATCATTTGCTGGTGGGCAACGGATACGTAAACATGATTTCCTGCATCATTCGATTCTGGAATCGGGAACAAGGTTGTGATCGGCCGGCTCTGAACGATATGGAAAGTATCCTCCGCCACGCACCATTCGATATCTTGCGGACAGCCAAAATAGGCTTCAATCCGTCTTCCGATCCGTGCCAGTCGCAAAATCTGTTCTTCCGTCAGCACTTGATTGTTCTGCCGGTCAGGATCCAATGGCTGCGTTACGGTTCCGCCATTTTCTTGGCTATGGATCGCGAGCTTTTTGGCTGCTATCCTCTTGTCGACAATGATTTCATCCCGCACTTTATAGCAATCGGCCGATACCACGCCGGAGACCAGCGCTTCTCCGAGTCCAAAGCCGGCATCAATGGACAACACCTTGCGGTTAGCCGTAACGGGATCCGCGGTAAATAAAATGCCCGATGCGTAAGGGAAGACCATCTTTTGGATGATGACGGATAAATGAACTTGACCGTGGTCGAATCCGTTCTGCATCCGGTAGATGACCGCGCGGTCCGTGAACAAGGATGCCCAGCATTTGCTGATATGCCTGAGAATCTCTTCCTTGCCGACGATATTGAGATAGGTATCCTGTTGTCCGGCAAAAGAGGCATGCGGCAGGTCCTCCGCCGTTGCGCTGGAGCGTACGGCATAGGCAGACTGCTCGCCAAACCGCGAGAGGTAATGAGCAACCGCTGCTACAACCTCCGCGGGAATCTCGAGTTGTCTGATAGTCTGACGGATTTCGCTGCTGATTGAGCCGATCTCCCTTCGGTCCCCTGGCTTCAGCGACGTTAACCGGTGCACCAGAGCATGAAACGTTTGGCTTGATTCAATGGCTTTTCGATAGCCTTCGGTGGTTACGCAAAATCCCTCAGGCACGTGTATGCCATCCATTTTTATTAATTCGCCAAGATTGGATCCTTTTCCGCCAACAAGCGAAATCTGAGTTTGGTCGGCTTCCTTCAAATCAAGAACCAATGAATTCATTCCGCATCTCTCCCGATCGTAAATTTGATAAAAACATTTGACAAGAATTGAATCGGCATGCTACAATTAAATTGTAAGATAAGATAACTATGACTTTTTAATACAAGACAGTCGTAAACCGATTATAACATTGCGTTTACGGATGCGCAATATAAAGAACCCGGGCTTTTGCCCAGGTTCTTTTTTGTTTATATTTATTTACATTCATCTGAACAGCTTTAAATTGTCAGCCAGCTGCCGGAGCGCGGAAGGATCAATCGGCGACAGGTTGGATTTGTTGTACCGGACAGCCGATCCAAAATGAACCTCCCCTACTCCGGTCCGCGTTATAAAGTCTTCAACGCCTTCCGTCGTAAGACCGCTTCCCGCCAAAATCGCAAGATGGCTTCCTGCGGCTGCTGAAACAAGATCGGCCATTTCCTTCACCGATTCTATCGCCGGCCTTGGCCCGGCAGAAGTTAAGACGCGCGTAATTTGCGGATACTTCATCAAGGTTCGAAGTCCTTCATGCTGATCCGCCAGCTCGTCAAACGCTCGGTGAAACGTTACTTGCAAACTGCCGGTAAGCGGCAGAAAGCTCTCAAGCGCCCGTTCGTCGATTTTCCCCTCCGGCGTTAAAGCGCCTAGCACAATGCCAGCCGCTCCGGCATTTACAATCGCTTTTATTTCCGAAGCCATCGTATCGATATCATGCTCCGCGTACACAAACGAACGGCTGTGTGGACGCACCATTACAAATACCGGAATCCGGACGGCTTGTACCACCCGCTCCACTAGACCGATTCCTGGCGTTAAGCCTCCTTCCGTAATGGCCGTTATTAGCTCAAGACGGTCCGCTCCGTTCGCTTCCGCCGTCAAGGCATCGTCCATGCACGTTGCTATGACCTCCAATCTCATACCTATACCTTCTCTCTCCGGATGCTTATTTACCAGCCCGATCTTTTGAATGATTATGAATCGGCAGCCTGATTTCGATTCGAGTACCTATGTCTACTTTGCTGTCATAAATGATACGGCCGTGATATTGCTTAATGATTTTGTGACTAATCATGAGTCCTAGTCCCGTTCCCTTCTCTTTCAAGCTGTAGAAGGGCTGTCCCAGACGGTGAAGATGCTCCTCCGGAATGCCGCAGCCTTGATCTTGAATGGATATTAAACACTCACCTGCTTCGTCCAATTGCATGCCGATATGAATTTTCCCTCCGTTAGACATGGATTCGATCGCATTTTTTAAAACATTGAGGAACACCTGCTTTAATTGATGTTTGGCGCATGTAACCGGGAAATAATCTCCTTCGTACTCGCGGATGAATTCAATATTGCTTAACAGCGTCTGCGGCGTCAGAAATTCAAGCGTTTGCTCAATGACGTCCTTGACGTTCGCGACGGTATACATCGCCGCCTGCGGCTTGGCCATCGAAAGAAGCTCGCTTGTAATGATTTCGATGCGTTCCAGTTCGTCCCGGAGCAAATCGCCGTATTTCATAGTAGGGTTCTCTATTTTATATAATTGGAGAAATCCTTTGAGCGTAGTCAGCGGATTGCGAATCTCGTGGGCAACGCCGGCGGCCAATTCCCCGACAATCGAGAGTTTCTCGGATTGCAGCAGAAACTCCTCTGCCTTTTTGCGTTCGGAGATATCCCGGCTGATAATGACGATATGCTCGATCCGGCCATCCTTGCCCTCAACCGGCTTGCATAACGAATCAAATGGTATCAATCGGCCGTCCGTATGCCGGAATCGAATTTCCATCGACAGCGATTTTTTCTGATTCAATATTTTCGTTATCGTCTGGTTAAACATCTTTGCATCATCCGGACTTATGATCCGGTCGAGCTCCGCGCGGTTCAAGGACAGACTAGAATATCCAAGCACAAACGCGTGGGACGGCGAGAAATACCGTATCGAGTGATCGGGATCCATCACCACAATGAGGTCGGACGTATTCTCGGCAATTAACCGGTACTGGTATTCGCTCTCGAGAAGCGACAGCTCCATCTCGTTGCGTTCGGCGATGGTGCGGCGCAGACGTTCATGGGATTCAATCAACAGCGCGCCTAACAATACGCCTAATATGACAAAACAGACGTACTGCAGATGAAAGAGCGGTTCGTTCACCATGATCCGGAAGGTAAATACCACGCATGCGTACAGCAGGACATAGGCGCCCGAAAATGCAAGGCTCCTCTTAATAGGCGGCAGCTGCCGGCGGGAGAAGTAAATATGCAGAAGGGAAAAAGCCAGCATAATAAAAGCCCAGCCTTCAATGGCGGGCATCCAATTGCCGCTTGAAAGCAAACGGACGGACAACGCGAATAACCCGGTGATAATGCCCGGTATGGGGCCGAGATAGGCAAACATCAAAATAACGGGAGAATATCGAATGTCGTAGACATAGCCTTGCTGCTTAACCGCTAACAAAACGAGGATGACGGAAACAACACCCGCATAAAGACCTCCCCAGAGCGGATGCTTCAGCGGCTTGAAATTTATAAATGAACGGAAAATGAATGGAACGCTAACCAGCAGCGAAAAGATCGAGAGATTCACAATATAATCAATAAGAAACAAAAAGGATCACCTACGCCTCGTAGTCTTGCTAAACGCCATCCATCTAACCAAATAAATCCTACTGTGTAAATGAATACTATACGAATGTTCGAAATCCTTGTTACCTTCATCTAAAAGTTTTATTTGGTTTGGCAACAATCGATTTCCTGCCCTTAGAAACACTCTATAGACGTTGGTATAATCGATTTGTTGCATCAACAAAAAAGAGATTGCCCTCTCATAAGCGGACAATCTCTTTTTAAGCAATGTTAAAATAACTTCTCCGCAAACGGCTTAACGAGCGATTGATAAGCAGCTTGGCGCCCCTCTTCCAGCTTGCCGATATACCCTTCCCGCCATGCCGCGGCGGCTTGAACTTTCTGCGTCAGCTTGTCGGCCAATTGTCGGTCGTCCGAAGTAACAATCCAATCGGCCAAGTCCAGACCGTTCATCAGATCGAAGCCTTTGAACCGGTAGCCGATACATACAAAGGGAACGTTAGCCGCCGCAGATAGCAGATTGGCATGCAGCTTGAGGTTGATCGTCGCTTCGAATCCCGACAATTGCCGTACATAATCGGCAGCCGAATACACTTTAGGATCGAATGTTACGCGCTCGTCATGGCCTAACTTGCGGTACAGGCTTGCAAGCGCCTTTTCGTCCGGTCCCCAGACGGAGTACAGATGGAGCTTGTACCCGAGTGCGAGAAGCGATTGTCCCGTCTCCGCCAGCCGATCCTCCACCTCTTCCTCGTTGCCTCCGTAAATCCGGTTATACGAAGTTCCCCAGTTGATTCCAATCGTGCGATTGTCCCCTTGCTGACTATTGGACAGCGGCTCAGTCGACATGGGCTTCAGCGCATTCATCAGCATGGCGGGATCGCCGCTGATCTCCATATGCTTAGGCAATGCGCCAAGCGATTCGATATAATCCCGCGTCCAAGGCCCCCGAACGCCGCAGTAGACGCTATGCTCCAAGATATCCTTCAGCTTTTGGCGATACGCCGCGCTTTCCGCGGCCGCCTCCGGCTTCGGCCGCCCGTCTATTGCCGGAACCCATTTATGCAGTCGGTCATGGCCGCTGCCCCAGATGACAATGGTCTTCCCGAGCTCTAACGCCTCATGCACGAGTTCGACATAACCGGGTACAATAAGTGATCCTCCGCCAAGAACGATCGTATCGTATTGGCCTACCTTCTTCCATTCAACGCTCGGAAGCGAGGGGATAACTTGATATTCCTCCTTCGCCAGATGGGTGTCCGCCAAAGTCTTAAACATCTCCCACATCCACTCGTCCCCAAGATTGTTGAAGCCAATCCATCCTAAATACAGTACCTTTCGCATACGTTACCTTCACTCCATTCCTATCTGACTTTTGCCAGCAAAGACCCGTACAACTGCTTCAACTGCAGCGCTTTGCCTTGAATGTCAAAGTTCGCCCTCGCCCACTCTTGTCCCTGATGGCCTATTTCTTCTAGATTAATCGCTGTTGATAGCGCTCCGCTGATTGCTTCTCCGATTAACCGCTCGGTCGGACGCTCCTTGGAATTATGGTCGCCAAAATAATACAGCCATGCCTCGTCATAAACAGGCTGTTCCACAAGGCCGAAATACCCGTGATTGCCAATAGCCAGAACGGGTTTGCCGCAAGCCATTGCCTCCAGCGCAACTCGCCCCGTCCCGACAACCAGATCGCCGAGATTATAATAGTCGCCCATTTGCATCTGATTGCCAACCATATGGACGAATTTCGCATTGCAATCGTGGTTCGCGGTCTCCGCCAGTTCGGCGATAGCAGCTGCCTGATTGCCGGAGCCGGCGATAACCAAATGAAGAGGCATCGTTTCATGAAGGCGAAGGGTTCGTGCCGCCCGCACGAGCATCGCGCAAACCGCTGCCTTGTCCCATGCCAGGCGAGACGCGTAGACAACGACCTTGTCTTCGTCCGGGATTTGAAGACTGGCGCGCAAAGCTGCGGATGATGCGGGCCGATACTGTTCAAAATCTATACCGTTGGCAATCAGATAGGACGGAAAATTCAAATAATCCAAATACCCCTGTATGGGAGGACTAACGCTTATGAAGGTACATCCGGCATCCTTCAGCAATTGAAGCTGCTCTGTCGGATAGTAGGCACCGTGTACGGTAAAGACAACCGGGATGCCCAGTTTTCTTGCCGCTCTTGCCGCATGCAAGCCGGATGGCGTTTGGTGAATATGCACGAGATCGATCTGACGGCTGCGCATAATATGCGTAAGCGCGGATTCGGCGTGCTTCTGGCGTTCCGGGTCCATCAGCCGCTCAGCCGTCAGATCCACGCGGTGAATCGGACATCCCGCGCGGGCAAAAGCTTCGTACATCACGCCGGTCCCGCCTGCATACACGGGCATGACGCCAAGCGCCGGCAAAGCCTTCACAAGGCTCAGCACATACGTTTCCGTACCGCCGACAGCCAAGCTGTCCATCACCATCAGCAGCCGAATCCGGTTACGCGTCATGACCCTGCTCCTTCTGCGGTTTGCCGAAAAACTCCCGTGAACGCTGCTTTTGATGCTTGCGGTAGTAATACAGCACCTCCCGCAAATTGTCCACGTTCCTTGCTCCAGGCTTGATAACCTTCGCTATAAATTCGTAATCCTCGGCTCCTTCGATACGCCTTGTATGTCCGCCGATACGGTCGAATACCGCCCCTCGAAACATTGCCGTCCCATGGCAGATGCAATGCCCGCCTTTGGCATAGACTTTCCCGATCTGATCCCCGTATTTCAGCCAATTGACCGCCTGTCGGCTGTCCGGCTGACCATCCTCGAACACCTCGTAATTCGTACCTAACAGATCAATATGCCTGTTATCGTTCAAATAACGAACCTGCTTGGCCAGCCTTTCCGGATGAGACAGATCATCCGCATCCTGAATTGCGATATACTCTCCTTTCGCCAGATACATCCCAGCCGTTATGGCACCGGCGTAACCCGCATTACGCGGAAGACGAAGGGTATAAATTCCTTTTCTTTCCCGCAGCAACGGCTCGTTGCTGTTCAGCCAACTGACGGTATATTCGTATGACCCGTCCGTAGATAAATCATCGATAAGAATAAGTTCCCAATTCGTGTAGGTCTGATTGAGCAGGCTTGTCAAGCAATCCGACAGATAGGGAAGCTTGTTGTAGACGGTGACAACAATGCTGACTAGTCCTGGCACGCGTTGATACGACAAATGCCTCACCTCCCTTTTTCATCAAAATCGTCATAACAGCCGGATATAAGAAATAAAGCGCAATTGAATGATGGCATAGCTGCCGTTCTCATACCCGAATACTTCCGAGGTGCGGATCGTAACAGCCGATCCGTCAACCGATACCAGCGTTCCGCATATCGTCTCCAAGGCGCTTGCAATCTGCACCTCTTTGTTCACGAAAGACAGTAGCTCTTCAATCATCGTTCCACCTTCTTTCCTGTCAATTGAAAGGAGACCAGCTGTTCCAGCGGAACCATAACCATCGTTCCTCCAGGCTCGCGAACGACCAAAAAATCGCCGCCTACCTTCGTAATAGTCCCTTCGACTGTACCTGCCGACGTTAATAATTCGGCTGGCTTGCTTGTGTATGGCTCGAATACTTGCCTGAGCTTATTCAAGTTGTACGAGCCGGCATCGCGTTGTCCCTCCATTCCGAGCGAAGCCAATTCTTCCCGAATCGTTTGACGCAGCTCTGCCAGAAGTTCCGACATGTCATGCGGATTCGAACCTTGCGGCTGTATCGCGCTAGCATGAGGCAGCAGACGAGCAAGCCCGTCGAAATATTCCTTCAGTTCTTTCTCGTTTACGATAATTTTCATCGCTCCATCCTCTCTTTCCCTCTCTCGGAAACTATCAATCTCCATACTTACTAACGTATACAGTTAGAGGGTTGAACGATTGAGTCATATCACCAGTCCTCTTGAAAATTTTTTCATAGAATGACAAAAAGGACATCTTCTCCGACTGGGAAGATGTCCTTTTAATTGATCATGTGGCTAACGCAATAAAAAAACCTTATCTGCGAGAGGCAAAATACAAGGTTTCATGCTCGATCTATGTAATTAAATTAAGAAACGAATCAACTTTCGTCCCTAAAAAAATTAAAAATCAATATTTTCCAATTTCAGAGATATCCTCGATCTCTATAATAGTATTATAACCTGGATTTTATTATAAGTCTATACTTTATTAGAAAATATCGGTATATTTCTTTTCTGGACTTAAAATTCATTTAAGGAGGCGTCATTCCATGATTGCGCTGCAAGGTATTACTAAGTCATTTAAGGTTGCTCGGCGGACAGCCGGGGTCCGGCAAGCGGTTAAAGCCCTGTTCGCCCGGGAGCATACGATTGTCGAGGCGCTCCACAATATCTCATTTGAAATCTCCCCGGGTGAAATCGTAGGTTATATCGGCCCGAACGGTGCCGGTAAATCAACCACCATTAAAGTCATGAGCGGTATTCTCGTACCGGACAATGGAACATGCAAAATTTTAGGCTACACGCCTTGGCAAGACCGCGCGGCGTATGTCCGGAATATCGGCGTTGTCTTCGGTCAGCGAACCCAGCTGTGGTGGGATGTCCCCGTCATCGATTCCTTTGGACTCTTGCGCGATATTTACAAAATTCCCGGCGATGTATACCACGCCAACCTTGCGATGCTGACGGAATCGCTTGCGCTAACGGACATTGTGCAGACGCCTGTCCGGCAGCTTAGCCTGGGCCAGCGCATGCGCTGCGAAATTGCCGCTTCCCTTCTTCACGACCCTAAAATTCTATTTCTCGATGAACCGACAATCGGTCTTGATGCCGCCAGCAAAATCGCCGTCCGACAGTTTATCAAGCGAATCAATAAGGAGCGTGGCGTCACGGTCATCTTGACTACGCATGACATGAACGATATTGAAGCGCTCGCCGACCGGATCCTAATGATTGGCAAAGGTACTCTTCTCTATGATGGAACGCTGAACGATCTGCGCAGCCGATTCGGATCGAAGCGGATTGTTACGGTCGATTACCGCGAGCATTACGAACCGGTACCTATCGACGGGGTTACTTGTCTGTCGTGGTCGCCGGAGCGTGCCGTGTACAGCATGGATATCGAAGTCACTCCGGTAGCCAGCGTAATTGCCAGGCTATCCGAGCAAGTTGAGGTCGTTGACCTCGAGGTTGGCACAACGCCAGTCGAGGAGCTTGTGCTCGAGCTCTATAAGGAGCACCGGATATGAATACGTACCTGTCCGTCTGGAAGCTGCGTTTTGTAAGCGGACTGCAATATCGGACTGCCGCAATTGCCGGCATGGCTACCCAGCTGTTTTTCGGTTTTGTTTTTATCATGGTGTATGTCGCTTTCTATGCACACAGCTCGGCTCAGCCCTCTATGTCGCTTGAGCAATTGGCTACTTATATATGGCTGCAGCAAATTTTCCTCGCTTTTGTCATGCTCTGGTTCAGAGACAATGAGATCTTTAATCTGATTACAAGCGGCAATATCGCGTATGAATTATGCAGGCCATGCGGGATCTACTCCTTTTGGTATGCCAAGCTGCTTGCCCAGCGTTTAGCGAGCGCTATCCTGCGTTGCGTCCCAATTCTTCTGGTGGCTTTCCTGCTGCCGAAACCGTATAACTTAACCATGCCGCCTACGGCAACAACCTTTGCCCTGTTTGTGGTGACTCTTCTGCTAGGACTCGCCGTCAATATCGCCATCTCCATGTTTATCTACATTTCCGTCTTTTGGACGATGTCCCCCGTCGGATCCACCCTGGTAATCGCCGTGATCGGAGAATTTCTGGCCGGGATGATTATTCCGGTTCCCTTGATGCCGTCTTGGATGCAGGCCATTACTTATGCGCTCCCCTTTCGCTGGACGGCCGATTTTCCGTTTCGCGTCTATTCCGGGCAAATTCCGCAATCCGAGGCGGTTTGGGGCATTCTCATTCAATTCGTGTGGCTTGCCGCATTAATCCTGCTTGGCCGATGGTGCTTGAAGCGGGCTCTTCGCCAGGTCGTTGTACAAGGAGGTTAATTCGCATGTATCTGTATCTGAAATATATATCCATCCTGTTCAAATCGCAGGCGCAATATCGTCTCTCCTTCTGGCTGCTGACTGTGGGGCAAGCGCTTACTCCGCTAACCGTGCTCGCCGGATTATACTTTATGTTCGCGCAGTTTGGACAGGTAAAGGGCTGGACTTTCTACGAAGCGGCTTTATGTTACGCGGTTATCGGACTTAGCTATGCCCTCAGCGAGACGTTCGCCCGCGGTTTCGATATGTTCTCAAGCCTGGTTGGCAGCGGCGACTTCGACCGTCTGCTTGTCCGGCCTAGAAGCACCATTCTGCAGGTGCTGGGTTCCAAATTCGAATTCGCCAGAGTTGGCCGGATGCTGCAGAGCTTGATTGTATTGTTCTGGTCGCTGAGCAAACTGCCGATTGAGCTTACTTTTCCGAAGCTTTTTACGCTTATGCTGATGATTGTTTGCGGGGTGCTGATCTTCTCGGGATTATTCGTTGCCACCGCCTCGTTGAGCTTCTGGACGATTCAAGGCATAGAGGTGGCTAACGTCTTTACCGACGGTGGCCGGGAGATGGCGAAATACCCGCTGTCGATCTACGAGAAATGGGTAACGAATTTCTTTACCTACGTCATTCCGTTAGGCTGCGTCAATTATTTGCCTCTCCTCTACGTGCTTGGCCGAACCGACGGACATCAGCTCCGGTATATGCTGTCTCCGCTCGCAGGCGTAGTCTTCATCCTCCCTTGCCTGCTGCTATGGCATATTGGCGTCCGGCATTATCGCTCGACGGGTTCGTAACTAGCGGACCTCCCTCTCGTCTTCCTCCTATATGATGAAACAGCCTCCGCGCAACATTGGGCGGAGGCTGTTTGGCATAAGGAACAAATCAGTGACGGAGTGTAGGGAGCAAAAGGTTTGGGTATAGTATCAAGAAACACAAAACTTTTCCAGTGGCAGGTGCTGCAACTCCAATGTCATCCCATAACGAACGCACCGTTTCGCAAAGAAATGCCGCTAAAGCGGTTAGTCCTTCCCTCACGGAAAATGAACAAACGCTCCGTTCCATATTCGAGAACTGTTCCGATGTAGTCTTTCGGCGCATGACTATTCAAGGCAACATCTTCCTGCTGCTTGTGTACGTCGACGGTATGATCGATAAAGATCTCGTTCAAAACACGATCCTTAAGCCATTGCTGTATGAGGGAATTCCCCAAGGTCTCGGGACGCTTGGCAGCCTGGCGCAAATGCTGGATATGGAGCTTATTGCGGCTTTGCAGACCCAGAGGATTACCAAATTCGAAGAGGCCGCCGACCTTATTTTAAAAGGAAATGTTGCGTTTCTCGCAGACGGCGATCCCTTCGTTCTTCTTGCGGATGTCTCCCAATACGAGACGCGTTCCATTGAAGAGCCTTCCACCGAAGCGGCTCTGCGCGGCACCCGCGAAAGCTTCACCGAACTTCTTCGAACGAATACAACGCTGCTTAGACGGA
The DNA here is from genome assembly GCF_051200795.1 of Paenibacillus glycanilyticus. NCBI lineage: Bacteria > Bacillati > Bacillota > Bacilli > Caryophanales > Paenibacillaceae > Paenibacillus > Paenibacillus glycanilyticus. Next base: position 3,377,948 of record NZ_CP195155.1, on the reverse strand, counting down.
TTATCGTGACGCCCGATCTGAAGATGGAATCTTTTCAAATCGGCAAATTGACGAAAACCGAGGTTGTTCTTGCGTATATCGATGGTCTTTCCACCCCTGCTCTCGTTAATGAAGTAAGGACCAGAATCGGCGCAATCGACATTCAGAGCGTCCTGGAATCCGGTTATATCGAAGAATATATCGAAGATACGAGTTATTCGCCGTTTCCTCAAATGCAAAGCACGGAGCGGGCCGATGTTGTGTCCGCGGGTCTGCTGGAAGGAAGAGTTGCCGTCTTCGTTAACGGATCTCCGATCGTGCTTGTCGTTCCGATGACGTTCTGGGACGGTCTTCAGGCCCCGGATGATTATTACGAACGATTCCTGTATGTAACGATGAACCGGTGGATCCGCTATTTGTTCGCTCTTTTTTCGATTCTCTTCCCGTCCATTTATATCGCGCTGACTACTTATCATCCCGAGATGATGCCTCCGAAACTTATGCTGAGCATTACGGGGCTTAGGGAACAATCTCCTTTTCCAACGGTGATCGAGGTGTTCCTAATGGAATTCATGTTCGAAGGATTAAGGGAAGCCGGGATTCGCCTGCCGCAGCAAATCGGTCCGCTCGTCAGCATCGTTGGAGCTTTAGTTATCGGTCAAGCGGCCGTGCAAGCGGGAATCATTTCGGCTCCTATTGTTATCGTCGTATCGGCAGCCGGTATCTCGTCCTTTGTTATTCCGCGATACCGGTTTGGTTATCCGCTTCGAATGCTGAGATTCCCGCTGCTCGTTCTGTCCGGGTTATTTGGTCTCTTTGGCGTTGCGCTTGGATTGATCATGATTCTGTCCCACCTGATTCAATTAAGCCCGCTTGGAACGCCGTATCTTGAACCGATCGCGCCGACCAGTAAAAGCAAGCTGAAAAATGTTTTTTTGAGAAGGCCCAGAAAGCGCATGAATTAAGGCGGGATCCATTCAATGAAAAAATACTTGATAACCATATGCTTATTGATTCTGTCAGCGGCAACGGCCGGCTGCTGGAATCTTAAAGAGCCTGACCAGCTGGCGATTGTTATCGGCGGAGGGCTGGATATAAATGCGGAAGGAAGGCTGGATGTCAGCTCCCAGATTGCCGTTCCGGCTGGTTTGGGAGGTCCGGATACCGGACCCAGCAAGAAAAAAAGCTTCGTAGTAGTCAGCGCTACCGGCAAGGACTTTATGGATGCGGGTCAGAATCTGCAGACGCAGCTATCCCGCACCTTGTTCTACGCGCATCGCCAGACGCTGCTGATTGGCCAGCGTATGGCCGAGCAAGGAATGGATAAATATTTGGATATGGTCGTGCGAAATCCGAAATCGGAGATGAGATCCGTCATTTTTGTCGTAAAAGACGGAACGGCGAAGGAAATCCTTGCCACGGAGCCTGTCTTTGATCCGTTGATCAGCACGGCATTGGGAAGCGTTCAGTTGGCGCTTGGGATGAAACCTTATTACTATAGGGAATTTCTGTGCGACTCGCGGACAAAAGGCGGAGCCGTATTGTTGCCGGCCATTAGTTACAATGCGAGTACAAAAAGGCTCATCTACGCGGGAGCAGCGATTCTGAATAAGGAAAATTCGCATAAGCTTAGCGGATTTCTGAAGCCCGACGAATCGTATTATGCGAATTGGATTAAGGGAAGACAAAGAGCGCTTACCGTTTCAACCTCGGGGACCCAAAGCAATGGCAGTATCAGCTTAAGGGCGCAAGCTCTCAAGAGCCGGATCGGAGTGGTCAAAGACTCGAAAGGCATGCACATACATATTCAATTAAGCGGAAAAGGCAACCTTGTGGAAAACAATACAATGCGGGACCCTTCCCAAGGCAAGGAGCTCCGAAAAATCGAAGAAAGCTTAAGCCGTGAAGCTGAGCAGGCCGTAAGCAAGCTGGTCCGTAAAGCTCAGGGGCAATATAAAGCAGATATTTTTGGAATCGGCAAGCATGTGCATCGCAAGTTCCCCGGTGAATGGAAATCCTTGCAGAATAACTGGAACGAGACATTCTGCAGGCTTCCAATCACGGTAGAGGTACAGCTTCGGTACGAGGATCCGGGACAAACGAATTCTTCGATATGATGTTCAGCAGGCATGCGGGAAAGGACGAAGGAAATGAAAATTACGGGGTGGCAATTATTCTGGATTGTGGCAACCGCGGAAGTGGTGATGGCTGTCTGGCTTCGCATATCGCCTGCCGTGAAGATAGCGGAACAAGATGCTTGGCTGTCCATGCTCCTGGCATGCCTGCTAGGCGGGGCGATCACCGTTCTGGTTGTCAAGGTCGGCATGCTGCATCCCGGCCAAAGTCTGGCCCAATTCAGCCGGGAGCTCTTTGGGCCATGGCTGGGCAAAATCGTCACCCTTCCCTATTTTACGGCCTGGTTTATTTTATCCGGAGATGTCCTTCGTTCTTTTGCGGATTTCCTTCATCTGGTCCTCTTGGACAAAACGCCGGTATGGGTGCTGATGGCCATGATTCTGATTGCCGCCATTTACTTGGCGGGTACAAGCGGAATTAAGGGGATCGGTCGTTTTTGCGAAATCGCGGGACCTCTAACGATTCTTACCCTCTTGGTGAGTTTTCTTCTGAATGCAACAAACGCGAAATGGATTAATTTGCTACCGGTGGTTGGCGATGCAAGCCTGACGGAAATCGTAAGCGCCTCCTTCGCGCCAACTTCGTTTCTGGCTGAATCTTTTATGGTGCTTGTTCTGTTGTCGTTTGTATCCAATCCCAAGCATATTGTGAGGAAGGCCTTGGCAAGCATCTGGTTAACCGGGGGCATGCTTATCCTGTCAACGCTGATGGTTCTTATGGTGTTTGGTCCAACGGTTGCCCAAGAGCTTCGATTCCCTTATTTCATGCTGGTTCGGTCGATCAACATTTTGAATTTCATTCAGAATGTCGATATTCTTGTCATCTTTATTTGGATATTCGGAGTGTTTGCGAAAATGTCGCTTTACTTGTTCATTACCAGCTATGAAATGGCTCAGTCCTTCCGGATCAAGTCCTGGAAACGCCTGTTCTGGTTCACCGCTCCTCTCATTTATATCATTGCGCTGGCCATCCCTAATGAAGCAGCCATAATGACGCTCCAGAAATTGTGGGAAACGATCGTTATTCCGGTATGCGCGATAGGTATACCGATAGGTCTGTGGATTATGACTTCCGCCAAAAGAAAATTAGTCAACACCAAATAAACAGAGTGAAGTTTAAAAAGAGCGTTCTATCCGCCAAATCGCGGAGAGAACGCTCTTGCTTCGCCTATACCTCTTATTTTTTGAAAGTCGAGGCGTCGTATGCTTTCTGCAAAATTTCCAGGTAACGGTCAAGCTTCAGATCTTTCAGGCCTTTCAAGTAGCTGTCCCAGTCCTTGTCAAGGCTCTTATGACCGGTAATGAATTGCAATTCGTTCTCGTCAATGTAAGTTTTGATGTTGGTTTGAAGCATGGTTGCTTCGTCTACTTCGGCAGGATCAAGCCAAATCGCCCACAGCGGGAACAATTCTTTCGGCTCATGTCCTTGGTAGAGCAGCGTTGCTTGATACAGACGGCGTTCGTAGTTCGCGGAATCATAGATGTCCGAGCCTTGTACCCAGCTGTCGCGGTATTCTTTCGGCATATAGAAGTGCGCCATGCCGCTCCAGCCAGCGTTGCGCGGTGCTTCGCCTTCCGTCGTAGGAATTGGCGCTACCATCGGCTTGACGTTTTCTCCAAGCGCAAGATCGCCTTCCTTCGGATCTGTCCAGTCAATGCCTTTCATGCCGGATGCGCCGTTCGTTTGACCTTCAGGCGTAAACATGTAGTCTACCAGTTTGATGAGTGCGATTTGTTTTTCTTCGCTTGCTTTGCTCGTGATCGCGAACTTGGCTCCGGGAGATACGCCGCCGCCGTCATGCGTTGCCAGCGATACGCCGTTAGGACCGGTAAGCGGAGGAACCGGATTGTAGTCCTTCGAATTTTTGTTGCCATGGTCAATGTTCAGGAAGATCGCAGGGTGCATGCCGGCGCCGGCGCCAAGAATTTGAGCATCGCCGTTTTCGCCGATTTTTTTGAACGCTTCGGCATTTTGCGTAAACGCGCCCGGATCAATCAAGCCTTCGTCATACAACGATTTAATGTACGCCAGGCCTTGCTTCCATTCGTCCGTAACCGCGGCCGAGCCAACTTTGCCGTCTTGCAGCATCAGATGGTTGCGGTCGTCGTCGTAGACGAAAGCATTCATCAGGTAAGGAACAACGTGAACGCCGAACTCTTCGGTCGAACCGCTCAGAGGAACCTCATCTTTTTTGCCGTTGCCGTTAGGATCCTGGTTTTTAAACGCTTCGAGTACCTTTTTGAAATCCTCGGTTGTTTTCGGCATTTCCAGGTTCAGCTTTTCCAGCCAGCCCGTATTCAGCCACAATTTGTTCGGGTACGAACAGTGGAAGCATTGCGAGTAAGCGGGAAGGCCGTAAATGTTGCCATCCGGCGCTACGCTGAACGCTTTGAAGTCCGCGTTGGTTTCAAGGGCTTGCTTGATGTTTGGCGCGTATTTATCGATCAAGTCGTTCAGCGGGATAAGTACGCCTTGCTTGCCGTATTTGATCAGGTCCGCTTGCGAGAACTGATCGATGTAGGCTGTCAGCATGTAGGCATCCGGGAAATCGCCGCTCGCCAGGGAAATTTGGCGTTTTTCCTTGGCGCCGTCCGATGGGATAGCTTCAAAATTAAACTTGATGTTGAATTTCTCTTCTACGAATTGCGTGAATTTGTTCGTTGCCAGGTCGATGTTAGGCTCTTGTACCGCAAACAGCTTAATATCTACCGGTGCGGCTGGTTTTTCGGTTTCGGTGTTTGTTGAAGCGCTGTTAGCGGGTTTGTTGCTGGCTGGCGCATTGCTGCCTGCATTGTTTTTCGAGCAGGCCGATACGACCAAGCTGACCATTAAGACTGTCACGAGCAGAAGGACCATTCTCTGTTTTAACACGTGCAATCGCTCCCTTTTAATGAATTCCGGTAAGTTTTGCTTGCTGTAATGAAGATGTGCTTCATGCTGCGCTTTGAACGGCATTCCCCCTTTCCATGTCCACGAAATTAGCCCTTGACGGAACCAACAAGCATCCCTTGCACGAAATACCGCTGCACGAACGGGTAGATAATGAGCACGGGAAGCGTTGCCACCACAATCAAAGAGTATTTGAGAAGCTCCGCCAGCTGCTGGCGCTCAACCTGCTTCAAGGCGTCCATATTGGCGCTGCCGCTGTTATTCTGGATAATGATGCTGCGCAAAATAAGCTGCAGCGGATACTTGGTGTCCGATTTCAAATAAATCAAGGCATCAAAGTAGGCGTTCCACTGCCCTACCGCATACATGATGATAAGTACGGCGATAATCGGCTTGGACAGCGACAACACGACGCTGCGCATGAAGCGCAGATCGCTGCAGCCGTCGATTTCGCTTGCCTCTACAAGCTCGGACGGAATCGATTGCTGGAAGAACGACCTTGCGATAATAACCTGCCACACCCAGACCGCATTCGGGATAATGAGCGCCCATCTTGTATCGATGAGGCCCAGGCTCTTCACAACCATGTAGGTTGGAATCAAGCCGCCGCTGAACAGCATCGTAAACGTGATAATCATCATAATGGCGTTTCTTCCGAAGAAGGTTGACCGCGACAGCGGATACGCCAGCATAATGGTCAACGTGACGCTGACGAGCGTGCCCGATACCGTATACAGCAGCGAGTTGCCGTAACCCGTCAACACCTGAGAGTTTTTGAATAATGCTTCGTATCCCTTCAGCGAGACGTCAACCGGCCACAACCAGACCTTGCCTGCCGAAACGGCGGACGGACTGCTGAACGAGCTGCTCAAAATATAGATAAGCGGATAGAGTACGGCGACAAGCACAAGCGCAAGAATGATATAAATGGTGATGAGAAATACTTTATCGCCCGATGATTCTCTGATTTTATTCCTTACCTTCGCTACATTAGCCATGCAAACACCTCTTCATTACCAGATGCTGGATTTCAAAAACCGTCGTGCCAGTGCGTTAACCGTAAATAGGAGAACAAGATTGATAACCGAGTTGAACAAGCCGACAGCCGTTGCGAAGCTGTAATTCGCGTTCAGCAAGCCGATCTTGTACACGTAAGTAGCGATAATCTCCGAGTTGGCGATATTCAGCTTGTTCTGGAGCAAGTACACTTTCTCGAAGCCAATCGCCATAACGTTCCCGACGTTCAGAATGAGAATGATGGAGATCGTTGGCAGAATACCGGGCAGATCAACGTTCCAAATCTTCTGGTAACGTGAAGCTCCATCCACTCTTGCGGCTTCGTACAGGGTTGGGTCGATACCCGATAATGCGGCCAAATAAATGACGGCAGAATAGCCGGCCGTCTGCCAAATGTCGGACCAGACATAGATCGACGAGAACATGCCGGGATTACCGAGAAAATTGACCGATTCCATCCCCAGATGATTCATAAGCACATTTACGAAACCAAGCCTTGGCGCCAGGAACAGCATGATAATCGACACCATAACGACCGTGGAAATAAAGTACGGCGCGAATGTCACGAGCTGCACGAACCGTTTGAATTTCTGGGCTCGCACTTCGTTCAGCATCAAAGCGAGCAGAATCGGAATCGGGAATCCGGCAAGCAGCAGATAGAAGCTGAGCATCAGCGTGTTTTTCACAAGCGAGCCGAATATCGGATTCTCGAAGAACAACCTGAAGTTGTGGAATCCGACCCAAGGGCTTCCCCATATGCCTTTCGTGACGTAATAGTCTTTGAAGGCCAGCACCGCGTTCAGCATCGGGTAGTATTTGAAAATGATAAAGAACAACAGCGGCGGTGCTACGATAAGATACAATTGCCAGTGTCTAGCGAAGCTCTTTCTTGCGCTGAGACGTTTGCCGGCGGCTTCCAAACGAATCCCCCCTATTAAATTGAGTAAACCGCGTCTTGATGGATGACAGCGCTTTCTACAGGTTTGATCATAGGGGATTTCAAGGGTGCCGGAATAGGTACAATTGCGTCATTCAGCGTACAAATCTCCCGAAAATCGAGGGACAATTCCGCGTGGTACGGCCATTTAGGCCTTGCGGCACCGTACAATTACAGCAAAAAGGCCGGCCGCGTGCGCCGCGGCCGGCCTAAAGCTTTATTTTGTATTTTTTTCCTGCAGCCACGTATCGTACGCTTGCTGCATGATCTCGATATAACGGTCGGATCCGAGTGATTCCAATCGGGTTACATAGGAAGTCCAATCCTTATCCAGATCCATCTGGCCGGTAATGAACTCCATGGCGCTCTCATCGATCTCGTTTTTAAGATTGGACTGCAAGAGACTTGCTTCATCCGCGCTTTCGGGATCAAGCCATACGGACCACATCGGAAAGTATTCCTCCGGTTCATGCCCTTCGTATAATTTCGTCGCTTGAAACAGCCTTCTCTCATATCCGCCGGGGGCGTAAATATCCATGTCCTGCACCCAGCTGTTCCGGTAGGATTTCGGCATATAGAAATGCCCCATCCCGCTCCATCTCGTATTATGCGGTGGATCCCCTTCTTTGGGCGCAATGCTGGCGAACGCTGCCGGGATATCCGGATCGAGCGCCTGCTCCCCTTGCACGGGCTTCCTCCAGTCCACGCCTTCCTTGCCAATCTCCGCATTCGCCTGACCTTCCGGCGTGAAGAGATAATCGGCCATGCGGATGAGCGCGATTCGCGCCTCGGGACTAGCTTTGTCCGTAATGACGAATTTGGCGCCCGGCATGATGCCGGACGGATAATATACCGCATAGGAGGCATGCGGTCCACTTATAGGCGGAACCGGCACGTAATCGCTCCCTCTCTTGTTGCCAGGCCCGGTATTTACGAATATCGCCGGATGCATGGCCGTACCCGCCCCCAATATCTGAGCTTCGGCATTCTCGCCAAGCTTGTAGAACGCGTCGGAATTTTGCGTAAAAGCGCCTACGTCGATAAGCCCTTGATCATACAAGGACTTGACGTACCTCAATCCTTCCTGCCATTCGGGCTTGACTGCCGCCAAACTGACTTTTCCGGTCGCCACGTTCAAATAGGTCCGGTCGTCATCGTACACGAATCCATTCATTAAATAAGGAAGCACGCGTACGCCAAACTCCTCGGTAGAACCGCTGAGCGGTATTTCATCCGGCAAACCGTTGCCGTTCGGATCGCCATCCTTGAATGCCAGAAGCACCTCGCGCAGCTGCTCCGTCGTTGCCGGCATTTCCAGCCCAAGCTTTTTGAGCCACTTGTCGTTTATCCAAAGCTTATACGGATACGAGCAATGGAAGCAATCGCTATAGGCGCCAAGACCGTAAATGTTGCCGTCCGGGGCCGTATTAAGCGCGCGCAGCCCGGGCTCTTGTTCAAAAGCCGCCTTAATATGAGGCGCATACTGTTCTATAAGATCGTTCAACGGATAAAAGATTCCTTGCTTGCCGTAGCGGATGACGTCCGCTTGCGAGAACTGGTCAATGTAGCTGGTCAGAATATAAGCGTCGGGATAATGACCGTTAGCCAGCGAGATTTGCCGTTTCTCCTTGGCTCCTTCGTACGGAATCGTCTGCCAGTCGAAGGCTACGTTAAACTTCTGTTCCAATAATCTCGAGAATTCGTTGGTCTTCAGGTTCTGGCCGGCGTCTTGCTGCGCAAAGACGCTTATCCGAAGCGGGTTATTCGTTTCGGCACCATGCTGCTCCGCCGTATTGCAAGAGGAGAGCGCCAGGAGAACCGAGTAAACGCAGAGAACAGTGCAGGCTATACGAATAAGCTTGTTCAACGCATTTCCTCCCTTCACCCTTCCACCGTTTGCCTGTAAGAGCTTGGCGAAACGCCGGTTACGCGTTTGAAAGCCCGACGGAACGAATGGGAGCTGTTGTAGCCGACACGGGATGATATTTCGTCAACCGTATACCGGTTTTCGCGGAGCAGCGCGATCGCGTTCTCCATCCGTACCTGCTCCAGATAATCGGACAGGTTCGAGCCCGTTACTTCTTTGAAGAGCTGGGAAATATATTTTTCCGGTCGCTCCACGGCTTCGGCTACCCGGTACAAGGTCAGGTCGGAATCCGAGAAATGACCGGAAATATACGTTTTTATTGCTTCAATAATCCTTGTATGTCCGTCATTCTTGCGGCTGACGACGATCGAGCACATTACGCCCGTAATTTCTTCGATTTCAGCCTGGAAGGATCGTTTATCGGTAGCGTGCAGCGCAATGATCCGGTCTTTCAGCTGTTCGAACATGCCGGATTCCATAAAGGACTTCTGATCGAGCAGCTTCAGCAAAGTCCCCTTTAATTCGCCCGCCAGCTGCTGCCACATCTCTACGGACAGCTCGCGCTGCTCGGTGTTGAGCGACATTACCGTACGGACGATTCGGCTTGTTTCCTCCGTTTCTCCCGCCCGGATCGTACCGATCAAACGCAGCTCCATCTCAAGCGGATAGTAATAGGTTGCGCTCTCGAGCCTGGTTTCCTCAAACCAGACGATCCCTTTGCGGTCGGCATGAAGCGCTTGATCCATGGTCTGCTTCGCCTGCTCATAGGAGACGCTGACTTCCGTCTCCGATGCGAACGCTTCGCCAAGCGCCGCGATAAACGTAATCCGGTATTCGGCGAACGCATGCTTGGACAGCTGATCGAGCAGACTGGCAATCTCGTCCCTTCCTATCGTATTGCCGGTTTCCGCTTCCTTCGACGCGAATACGATAACAATCCGGTCGGAGCCCCAATCGGTGGTCAACGTAAAACCTGCGATGTCGAGGAGTGCCTGCTTCAGCAGCAGCCTTGCGGCATGAAGCTCATTCAGCACCTCCACGCTGTCCATGCCCGTATAGCCTTGCACCTGTAAAATGCATACGAATCCGGAATTCCCGTAAATGCCCGTATTCGCTTGAGAAGCGGCAGCGAATATTTCTTCGCGCGTCTGCAGTTCTCCGGAAAGAAGCCGTTTCAGGAAAGCATCCCGAATGAGCGGAAGCTGCCTTCGCAGCTCGGATTCCAGCTGATTGCTGCTGCGGATCATCTCCGCGATGTTCCCGTGCAGGAAGTCGTATTCGTTTCTTTCCGTCGTGTCGTCTTTTCCGAACTGTTCCTTAACGACAGACACCAGCTTATGGATTGGCATGCTGTTGCGGTAAGCCAGCATCAAACCAACGAATAGACCAACGGCGATGGCAATGCCGGTAATCGTCCAGGTGATGAATTTGATCTGGTTCGCATACTCCAGCAAAGCATGTCTCGGTATGCCGGAGCGGTATACCCAGCCGTTCGTATTGGAATGAATCGTGATGACTAGATCGTCCTTGTAGAACTGGCTGGTTTTATCCGCGTCAAAGCTCGCATCCTTGGCTAACGCCTGCATGTCGGGCACGCCGGTCCCGAGCGAAGCAATGGTTCGGCCGCTGGCATCGCTAATTTGCGTCCAGCCGCCGTATTTGTCCGTGATGCCCGTTAATAGATTGGTAATCGTCTTCTCGTCGATCGTAACAACCACTATGGCGGGAGACGAACCGCTAAAGCTGTCCAGCGGCAAAGACTGCATATAGGTGACGACCGAAGTAATGGTTCCCCTATTGTTGTATTGGCGCAGCGGCATAATTTCGCTCCGGTGCGTCTGTCCGAGAATGGACTGTCTCCATTCCGCCAATGACTGGTCTTCATAGCGGAAGCTTTCATAGAAATGCTCGGGTCTAACGTAAGCGGAGCCTGGCGTCAGAATGACGTTGTAATTTCCCAGATAAATATAAAATTGCTGCAGAAAATCATTGGTCTGTCCAAACGTCAGCACGCTGCGCAAGATCCGCCAGATGCCGTACACATTCGTCTGCTCTCCGGAGCTCTTCTCGTTCATCAGTACATTTATATCCGGATTGATGGCAAGCTGTCTCGTAAATCCTTCAACCTCTGCCATTCTTCGCTCCAGCAGCTCTTTGCTCTTCTGCAGCTGCATGACGCTGTTCTCAATGGACAGCTTCTCCGTGACCGAGATGGAAGTGTGATAGGATAGGAAGCCGGCGATGCTCGGAATAATCAGAATAACGATGTACGATACGAGGAATCTCCTAAAAACGCTGTTAAACTTTTTCATTCGCCACCCCCTCCCTGATATGCTGGCAGCGCTTACACGCTCTTTCTCTATTATCCTATAAAAATCGTTTCCCCGCACTTCATTTTCCCGGGCATAAGCAGACCTTTCGTTTATCGTAACATTGAAGAATCTATTCGTATTTGCATATGCGTCCTTTGATTTGACGATTAATCCGGTGGATAAAGAAGAACCGCAAGCAGCCATAGCGCTGCTTGCGGTTCTTTGTAGGATTCCGTTATTGAATTGGGGCAAGGTTAGCCCCGTCGATTACGGTATAAGAAGAGCTGCCCGGCGTCTTCCAGCCTACCGCGACATGATCGTCTCCTCCTTCTTCCTTATGCAGGACTTCAACATAGTAACGCTGGCCGGTCGTTAACGTAATTTGTCCGGATTGCTGGCCCGTGTTTTGAGTGAAGTTCAGCGGATATACCCAATCGACAACTTCCCCAATCTGCGCTTTGTTGGCAGGATTCGCATCCGTACTGAGGTACAATACGCTGTTATTATCTCCCGCGATTGAGAATTGATAGATACCCGTTACCGAAGGGACAATATAGCCGCGGATCCGCGTGCCGTAATTATCGCCCCAGTTGGACGGCGCCTGGAAGCTTGTTAACGAGCTGGTTCCGGTAGGTGCCGTACCGGTCGGGATGCTGGCAATCGTACTTCCCGTAATATTCGTCCAGTATTCGCGCGTGATGGAGCCCGTAGGCGTCTGGCCGCCGGACGCGTTTGTCGTAACGTTCAACGCAGCGCTTGCTGCCGACACGTTGCCGGCGGCGTCTTTCGCTTTCACCGTAAAACTGTAGGTCGAGCTTGGAGACAAGCCCGTTACATTAAGCGACGTGGCTCCCGTTGTTGTGCCCGCAAGCGTTGCTCCGTTGTAGACTTCGTATCCGGTTACGCCCACGTTGTCCGTCGAAGCCGACCAGGACAGGCTTATGCTTGTGGACGTCTTCGATGGCGAAGTAAGCCCTGTTGGCGCCGTTGGAGCTTGCGTATCGCCAGCCGGAGCATTCGTCGTTATGCTTAGCGGGGTGCTTGCGGCAGATACGTTGCCGGCGGCATCCTTCGCCTTCACCGTGAACGAATAGGTTGTGCTTGGGGAAAGTGAGGTTACGTTAAAGGAAGTGGCGCCCGTGGTTGATCCGGCGAGGGTACTTCCGTTATAAATGTCGTAGCCCGTAACACCCACGTTGTCCGTCGATGCCGACCAAGTCAGATTAACGCTTGACGATGTCTTCGAAGGAGAAGACAATCCGGTTGGAGCCGTAGGCGCCTGCGTATCGCTTCCGCCACCGCCGGCAGCCATGTTTACGTCGCAGGTTTTATATTGTCCGGGAGCCGGATCGCCAAATATGTTGTTGGCGCACATGACGCCATTTGTATACGTGCCGTAATTGTATAGACCTGCGGCGCCGTAGCGGACTTCCTTCGTTCCCGTGAAGCTGCACATATTGTTCTCGCCCGCGCATGCTACCCATACGGGTGTCGGAATCGAGCTGGTCGTCACGCTGATGGCGCTGCTCAGCCCGGAGGTATTGCCTGATGCGTCCTTCGCTTTGACGGCAAAGCTGTAAGCGGTGTTGGAGGTCAAGCCGTTAACCGTAAAGGAAGTCGTGGTTGGGCCAACCGTCGAACCCGCCATCACGCCGTCCTTGTAAACGTCGTAGCCGGCAATGCCGATATTGTCCGTAGATGCCGTCCAAGTCAGCGTAACGCTTGTATCGGTCTTCGACGGAGACGCCAAATTGGTTGGCGTAGTAGGAGCCGTTGTATCCGGCGGCCCCGCGATAACGGTAACGGACTGTTCCTTTACGCTGGCGCGTCCGCCGTTATCCCAAACGCCAAGAATAACTTGATAAGTACCGGGCTTCTGATAAGTATAGGTTGGACTGACTGTCGTAACCGGCAGTCCTTCGCCGAGATCCCACAAATTCTCGACGATGGTACCGTTATCGGTCGATGTATTCGTGAACGTCACGGATTGACCGAGCTGCACGGTCAGCGGAGCGGTGAAGTTCGCTACCGGCTTCGGATCGCTGAAGCCCCTGCTTGTAAGCTGCGTGTTATTGCCGTTGCCGCTGACCGTATTGTTGCTCCACTCCAGGTCCGCTGCCGAGGAAGGATATTGGTCGATGGATGGCCCGGCGTTGTTTGTAATGATGTTATTAATGAAGCTTAGGCGATCGGTACCGCCCGCGGTAGTAATTTCGATTGCTTTTCGTCCGTTATTCGTAATCGTATTGCTGTCGAACGTCACGTTTTTCGTATTGCCGTGAATGCGGACCGCGTTGCCGTCGTAACCGGGATAAGCTGCTTTCGGATTGCCGGCGGCACCGTCTTTAAACGTATTTTTGTAAAAATATTGGTATTGCTCCGTTTGTCCCGTGCCTTCGCCTTGCAGCTGCATGCCCCACATCACCATATTCTGGACCGTGTTGTAGTTCCAGAGCTGATAGCCGGTACCCGGCGATTGTTGAATGCCGACCTGCTGGCCGCCGTCAACCATATTGCCGGAAGTGACGCCGTGGTCAACCATCACCTCAAGCCCCATATTCCCCACGGTTGTGCTGGAGCCGACATAGTTGTTGCGAACCGCGATATAAGCCGACCGAACCGTGCTGATCCAATGATCGACCGTATTGTTCTCAACCAGGGAATAATCTACGTTGGTATGGAGCTCGATGCCGAGACCTTCCATTTTCTTCCCTGTGCCGGCGACCGTATTCCCCCGAACAATTGCGTAAGGGCTGTCGTCGTTTATAAAGATGCCGCCGCGTCCGGTTTCCGCAACATAGTTATTCTCGACAAGCGCATGATCCGAGCCCCAGCCAACGCGTACGCCGCCGCCCCAGTCCGAATTGACCCCGATATTGGTTACCACGCTGTCCGCGATGGTCAGGTTATCCGTGTTGATACCGTATAGGGCAAACGGGCCGAACCCGGAAGACATACCGAAATCCTTGACCTTCAAATTGAGCATTTTATTGCCGCTGCCGTTTTCCGATACAACGGCGGATTGCGGGACCGCGCTGCTGCCCGCGTCAAGCGTCATGGACGACACTTCGGCGCCCGACAAGTTGTAGAGCGAGAAAAACGTATTAGCGGAGGTCGAATTGTATTTAATAATCGTGTTGTCCCTGCTTTGTCCCGTAATTTTGACGCCGGATTTTCCGCTAACCGCGGTTCCCAGATAATACGTGCCATCGGGAATAAAGACCGTATCGCCGCTGACAGCCGCGTTAACGGCCGCTTGAATAGCCGCGCTGTCGTCGCCCGTGTCCGTGCCGTTTGCGCCGTACGAAGCGACATTCAAGGTTGCGGCGTAAGCAGGCATCGCGGGTATGACGGGAAGCAGCAAGGCTGTCGCGCATAAAAGGCTTACGATTTTTTTGTTGGTCCTGGAAGTCCGTATCGACTTGGCTAATCTCATAAGTTCACTCTCTCTTTCGTTACTGGAATAATGGCATACAGATGCTTCCGGCTTCTTCTCCCCTGTTATGATTGCTAAGAAGTTCCTCTCTCTGCTGCTAACCGCTCTGAATCAGTCTTCACCTCCCTTATCCACTCCTTCATCGTGCCTGATCACGAATCAGATGGAAACTGTTCAATTCTCGAATAGCAGCACATTAAAGCTGTATTTCGCGTTAAATACTGTATTAATCGTTTTGTATGGGACTGTACAAAACAAAAAAGCCCGCAGATTCTCTGCGGGCCACGCTAACGTTATTTTTTGCGATCTGAAAGCTCTCGAATCCGTTTTTCGTTTAGATTCTCATTTTTCCAGAGCGGCTTGAATGTGTTGGTTCAGCGCTGCTATATCGATTGAAGACGTTGGCTGATCCGATAATTTGAAGCTTTGCTTAAGCTTGACGATGCGATACACGCTGGCATCCAGAACAGACGGAGAGATTTCTCCGTTCTGCGCAGCTGCAGTCAGTGCATCGATAACGGTTTGCTGCTGAATGGGGTCATGCCCGACAAGAATGATATCCGCGCCGGCTTGCACGGCTTGTACGGAGGCTGGCCCGATTGGTTTAACCTTTCCTATGGCTCCCATTGTCATATCGTCCGTAATAACGACTCCGCCGAACTTAAGCTCCCCTCTCAAATAATCCTGGATAACTTTTTTTGACATAGAGGCTGGTGTGTTCGGATCAAGCTTGGTCATTAAAATATGCGCGACCATTACCATTGGCGCTCCTTGCTTAATTGCCGAGCTGAACGGTACAAACTCAATGGAGCGGAGCCGTTCCAGATCATGAGCGACAACAGGCAGACCGAGATGCGAATCAACGGAAGTGTCGCCATGTCCGGGAAAATGCTTGACCACCGGGACTACCCCTTCCGATTGGATGCCAAGCATCTCCTGCACGCCCATGCTGCTGACCAATTCTGCCGTAGTTCCGAAAGCGCGGTTGCCGATGACCGGATTTTTGGGATTTGTGTTAATATCCAGTACGGGTGCGAAATCGGTATTCAAGCCAATCGCTTTCACCGCTTCGCCTAATGCCGTGCCCACCTGATAGGCATATTGGGGATCGTTAGTCTTTCCGATCGTTCTGCTTGCCGGAAATGCCTTGATTTGCTTCGGCAACCGGGACACTCGGCCACCTTCTTGGTCCGTGCTCAAGAGAAGCGGGAGCTTTGCTCCATTATCTTGATTAATCCGTTTTAGATCATTAACCAGCTTAATTGTCTGAGATGCCGACGCGATATTATTGCTGTATAGAATAATTCCGCCAACATGGTTATCCTTGACTAGCTTGCTTATTTCGGGCTGTATTTCCGTGCCGTCCATCCCTACCAATATCATTTGCCCGATTTTTTCGGACAAGCTCATGGATGCTACAAGCTGGGCTATCGGATCGACAGGCTTTGGCGTCTCGCTGATTACAGGCTGCTGTTGCTCTGCCGTCCCGCATCCGGTTAGAACGAGGAGCGTAAAAATTGTCGCGTAAAGCGTAAACATTCGAAAATATCGCATAGGATCCTCCTTTGGGCTTCTTAAGCAGTCGTCTTGAGGAACTTTAAATATGTACGCAAAACCGTCCGAAAACCGATTAGAAAGAGAAGCTAAGTTGTTTAGCTACAACTTAGCTTCTTCCGATTATATCATGGCCGCTTGCCTGGCACGAATCTGTTCCCTGGCCTTTGGTATCATGTAAAATACTCGATCTTGGCTTCCGGAAAATGCTCGTTGATCCGTTTATAAAGAAATTCCTTGAGCGCGTTAGCTTGCTCATCGGGGTAAACGTATTTCCCCTGTCCCCAGCGGCCCCATTTGTATTTCCGCTTCTCTTCGTCCATTTCCAGCTTGGATTTGGGATAGCGCTGCTGAATGATATTTTTGGCTGTTTTCGTATAGCGATGCTGTATCAGCTCGAATGTCAGATCGGTGCACGCTTCCGGCGGAAGCGCTAGTTTTAATTGACTAATAAGTTCGGCGTAACCGTCTTCCCATCCTTCATGCCAAATGATCGGCGCAATAATAAATCCAAGCGGATAGCCGGCATGGGCAACCTTGCCCGCTGCGGTAATTCGCTCGTAGAACTTCGACGTGCCCGGCTCGAAATGCTTGATGACATAGTCGGCGTTTACGCTAAAACGAAACCGGGTATGCTTGTTATGCTTCGCATCCAGGAGCGGCTCGACATGATGGTATTTCGTGACAAAACGCAACCGTCCAAGAGGTTGCTGCCCCATAAATTCGATGTATTCCTTCAGTGAGCCGGAAATATGCTCAAGGCCAACGGGATCGGAGGTGCAAGCTGCCTCGAAGCGGGTAATCTCCGGAGCGCGCTCCTCGATATATTGTTTAGCCTGGTTAAGAATATCGTCGGTGTTTACGTAGACGCGAATATACGGTTTGGCTCCAAGCGTTGTCTGCAGGTAGCAATAATGGCAATGCCCCATGCATCCCGTAGCAATCGGTATGGCATACTCGGCCGATGGCTTGGATTGGTCGAATTTTAATGTCTTACGAATGCCCACGACGAGAGTACGTTTCGCAATCCTGTACTTCTCCAGATCGCTCTCCCCCGGCAAGTTCGTTATCCGGTTATGCGAGGTCGTCATTTGAATAGGAAGCCCTTGTTCTTTGGCCCATTCATGTATTCGTTGGCCTTTCGGATAGTTCAGCGCATCAGGCTCAAAATAAACAAGCTCCGGAACGAATACCTTCGTATCGCGTGCCGGCGGAGTCAATAACCCGGTTGAATTGGACAAATCAGCTCACCCCACTGTACGATTCATTTCGCGATCAACATTAGGGTGGACGAAATCGTCAATTTCATACGAATAAGCGCGTATCCGGTAACCGTAGTGCATAGATCTCAGGCTATACGCGCAAGATACAGCGTGGAACCTGACTAATGATTACGCAGAACCGGGGGATTGCCATGGCGGAAAAAAATATTCTCGCTTATTTCAAAAGTCCCGAGCAAGCAGAAAAAGCACTCGAGCAAATAAAAGCGTTAAAGCTTGTATACAGCTCCATTAACCGGTTTGACGGATATCCGGGCGACGGATCGGATCGGATTCGCAACCCGATAACCGGCGATTTCCCCGGACTTGGTTACTTGACTCTGGGAGGGGATTTCTCTGATCGGGATGCCGCCATCCTTGCGGCAGCCAACGTTAGCGCAAGCGGCATGAGTTCCGGGGGACAGTCTGATGAAACAGCCGGACGCGACATTCTTCTCACTGTCGTTATCGATGAAGACGATTATGAACAAGCGGTAGCTATCGCGGAGAAGGCTGGCGCCCTTGTATAACGTGCAAGAAAGGGATATTCCCGGTTGAGGAATATCCCTTTTTCGCGTTCAAAAATGCAATACTTCCTGATTCAACGGTGACAGCCCATGCGACTCCTCGATGTGAATAAACGCGTTGTACCTCTGAGGCAGAACAGATGGAACGTAATTCCCCCGCTCTCGCCGAGGATTATAGACAACACCTATCGCGCGGTGTCCAATCGGCTCCGAAAGAGATAAATCTTGCTCATCGAACAGCAGGATTTTGTCAAAAGCGCCCGCTCGATGCATCAGGTCTTCCCAGCTGTCCTTACGGGCTTCCGGCACGCTCATTGTTATCATCTCTCCGCCCCACTCATCCGAAGCGATAACGGTTCCCCTATGCGTGCCGAAACCGATGGCATAAACACGGTCCTCCCCGTATTTCTCCCGAACCAGCTGGCCGACGTTCACCATACCGTCTTCGAGCATATCCGTTGCGCGGGCGTCGCCGATATGAGTATTATGCTCCCACACAATAACCTTGGCCCCTTGGCCGTGAAAGGCTTTGATTCTGTCCAGCGCTTCCACCATGTGCTGATCCCGAACATTCCAGGATTCGGGTCCTCCACGCACCATCGACTGATAGTAACGCTCGGCGTTTACGGCTACGAGTGCGTTCAGCTCATCGCTGAGGAGCGCTTCGTCACGGTTGTCGCTCTGCTGTCTTTTCCTTTGAAGGTCTCTCAATAACTGCACAACTTCTCCTTCGCAGCTTTCGGATAAAAATGCAGCGGAAACCCCGTAGTTTTGCGGTTCGCGGTTATAAGGATCAAAGCAGGCAAACGCCTTGCGCGCCGTCTTCAGCTCCGGCGAGCCCGTTTTCTCCAAATGCTTCAAAATTTCGTCCATGGATTCCCACAAGCTGTATACGTCAATGCCGTAAAAGCCAATCTTCGACTTCGAAGATAGAGAACGATTGTAATCATGAAGCCATTCCGTTAATTGCAAAATTTCTTCGTTAGCCCACATCCAGGTCGGCCAACGGTTATAGTCGCGGAGCGCCTCTCTCGGATTTGGAGCAGCGCCGTTGTACTGTTTTACATATCGATTGAGGGTATAACAGGAGGGCCAATCACCTTCCACCGCAATAAAAGAGAAACCTTTCTCGGCAATAAGTCTCTTGGACAACTCCGCTCTCCAAGTATAAAACTCGGACGTTCCGTGAGAGGCTTCGCCCAATAATACAAAATCCGCATCTCCAATGGCTTGGATTAATGGGTCAAGATCCGCTGCGCTTCTTAGCGGGATTGATGATTCTTTTATTTTATCCACTACAGTTTCGCTGTTCGCCATGTTCGTTTATTCTCCTAACCCTAGAAATCGCAATAAGGTGCTATCTCATAGCGTTACCCGAAATGCAATTTTTAAAGCAAAAAAGCTGCAGATCGTTAATCTGCAGCTTTTTATTAAGGTTCATTCTATGGCAATCAGGCAACGACCGTTATCGTTCCGTGGTACATGTACATTCCGCAATCAAATGGATACGACCCGGGCGATAAATGATCCAGCGTCGTGTAATTCTCCCCTTTTTTCAAATAAAGATCGAATCCGAGCTCATCCGAATCCACGCTTGTTATGCAGGTAAAAGAGGTATTCTTGACAAAGTTCAGCTTTACGGGAACTCCGGCCTTCACTTCAATTTTTGAAGGGTAAAAACCGTCCTTCTTGACTTGGATCGTAACCACCTGATAACCATCCTGCATGGAAACGGCGGGTGCCTCCGCATTTGTCTTCGTGTTTGATGAGGAGAAGAAGACGAAAAATAAAGCACATATCATAATTATCGCTAAAACTAGCCACATGGTCGGGGATTTTAATATGCTGTTTTTCATAAAATGCACTCCTTTCCTTAGATCGATTATACCCTTTTAACATGCCTTAATATGGCTGGCCATGTGGCTGTTCATTGAAGGAATCGTGAATATTTCATTACAAAAAAGCAGCTTCCGAAAAAATCGGCAGCTGCTTTCCGTTATCGTCTGCTTATTAAGAGCAAGATAAACGAGATCACAATGATGGAGCCTGTCCATGCCCAAGCCAGCGCGGTATTGCCGGAATCAACGGCTACATAGATGGCGGTAGGTATCGTTTGCGTCTTGCCCGGAATGTTCCCTGCTATCATCAGCGTAGCGCCAAACTCGCCTAATCCGCGTGCAAAACCAAGTATATACGCCGAAACAAGCGATCGGAATGCCAGCGGCAATGTTATGTGACGGAAAACCTGCCATTCATTCGCCCCGATTGACCGTCCAGCCTCTTCCAATTTTTTATCGACGAATTGAAAGCCAACTTTCATGGTTTGATACACCAGCGGAAAAGAAACGACAACCGCGGCAATAACCGCTGCCCACCACGTGAAAATAACCGGAGCCGAGAACAGCCATTCGATCGCCCGCCCCAACCAGCTTCTCCTTCCCAATAACACAAGCAATAAAAAACCAACAACTGTTGGCGGAAGGACCAACGGCAGCATAAATACGGTTTCGATGAGTATCTTGCCTTTTAGCTTTGTCCGGGACATCCACCATGCTGCAGCTACCCCAAGTAACAGCACAAAAAGGCTCGAGAACAAGGCTACTTGTATGGATAGCCGGATAGGAAGCCAAAAATCATGCGCGTTAATCAACCTTCTCCTCCACTTTCTTTTATATCTAATCATAACGAAATCAATTTAAGTAGAACATTACCTAATATAAACGGTTCCACCAGGGATAGCAATAAACAGAGGTGATGGAGTCATCCAATCAAAGAACTCGAGAAATATTGGAGCAAATAAAAAGAAAGGAGACCCGCCGCTATGCCGGATCTCCTTCTATTTATTCAATTCTCTCACTAAACCAAGCTTCGATTAGTTCAAGCCGGCTTTTGTCAAGCCAAACGCAGCATCGGCGGAGCCGGGCTCTGTTCTGAAAGCAACGTTTGCACGGTTCCAGGCATTGATTGCCATGATCGAGTAAGTCAGGTCGGAGATTTCCTTCTCCGTGAATTGTTCGCGAACAAGGTTGTAGATCTCGTCGGATACGCCATGCTCCGGCAGTTTCGTCAAAACCTCGGTCCAAGCAAGCGCAGCTCTTTCCCGAGCGTCAAACAAGGTGGATTCTCTCCAGATAGCAAGATGGTAGAGACGCAATTCTCTCTCGCCGTGAATCTTAGCTTCTTTCACATGCATATCCAGGCAGAATCCGCAGCCGTTCATTTGGGAAGCTCTGATATGAACGAGATGGATAATCTTCGTTTCAATGGAGCTGGATTTCTCCGCATAGCTGAGCTCCATCAATTTTTTTGTAAACTCCGGAGACTGCTGCATATAATTTACGCGTTGTGTCATTTTGTGTTCCTCCTCAAATTTGTTGTGACGTTATTAAGACAATCGGAGGTTTTGTTTTGTGACAGCTTAAGCGAAAAAGTTTTAAGTGATATTCAATCCCCCATCTACCGCGATAACCTGACCGGTCACCCAGTCCATACCCGGTTCAGCGAGAGTCGCGATCTATAGCTTAAGCTAATGCGGCTGGTCTTACCATAATTTCGCTCACGAGAGCATCGTCAGGTTCGTTAATCGCGAACGCGATAGCTCTGGCAATACTGGATGGAGCAATTCCCAAATCGCCAATCTGACTGGCCATTGCTTTCACCTCCGGACTAGTAATGCTGCTGAAGAGCTCCGTGTTCGTTAAACCCGGAGAAACAACGGTAGACCGGATCCCCGATGCTCCGGATTCCTCAAGGCGAAGCCCTTCCGAGATTGCACGGACGGCAAACTTGGTGGCCGCATATACGGCTGAAGTGGCGGATACATGATATCCGGCGGTCGAGGATAGATTAATGACATGTCCGGACTGTTGCTCGCGCATAACGGGTAGTACCGCTGCAATTCCGTTTAATACGCCTTTAATATTCACATCAATCATTTGCTCCCACTCTTCAACGCGCAGCTCGTTCATTCTGGAATTGGGCATAATGCCTGCGTTGTTCACCAAGACATCGATGCGACCGTACTTGTCCACGGCGAATCGAGCGAGGTTAATCATGTCTTCGGAAGATACGACATCCGCTCTTACGGATACCGCCTCTCCTCCATTTTGCTTAATGCCATTAACGACTGATTGAAGACGATCCTCTCTTCTTGCCGCTAATACCACCTTCGCGCCGTAATCTGCCAGAAGCCTCGCCGTAGCCTCACCTATTCCGCTTGAAGCTCCGGTAATAATGACCACTTTACCTTTTATATTTTCCATGGTTATCGTCTCCTTTGTTGAATGGACTTGTATCGGATATAAAACGCATGTTGAATATTTAACGGCCGTTGATTTACATTATAGACAGATGTCTCAGCCTCTCAATGGTTGATTGATGCGATTTTGTTTTATATCCGACACTCTCAACGCAATTGTTGATTATCTTACGGAGGAACCAAGCAGGATGGAAAATGTGGCTAAGACCGATCGCCGAATTCTAAGAACGAAGCAGGCGATTAAGAAATCGTTTCTTGAGCTTTTTACGGAGAAAGAATTTGAACAAATCACCATTAACGAGATTGCGGATCGGGCAAATGTCAATCGCGGTACTGTTTATTTACACTACAGCGACAAATACGACCTTCTGGACAAGTGTACGGAAGAGCATATACGCGAAATTATCTCCTTATGTAAAAATCGCGAGTCGGGGGAAGGAAATCCCCAGCAGGTATTTGAATACTTCCAAAAACACTTCCCGTTTTTCTCCGCTATGTTTTCCAATGAGAGAGTATTTCTATTCCGGGATCAATTGCTGCATTTCTTCTCCGTGAACATGACGGTCAAGATGGAGCAGACGAATGACAAGCCCGATATAGACCTAGAGATTAAATCGCAATTTATGGCTTCGGCCTTTATTGGCATTGTGGAGTGGTGGATCCGCCGCGGCATGCCTCATTCCACTTCATTCATGGCTGGCCAGGTTCAACAGTTATTCGAAAATAACCAGGTTTACTCCATGTATAGTTAAGAAAAAAACCATCTGATTTCGGTGGCTTTCCCTCCGATATCAGATGGCGTTTGCTGTTACAAACCTAAATTTTCGATCCGGTTAAGCAAGCCCGTTATATCCGTAATCGTTTGTAGGATAGGAGAATTTTGAAGCTGGTCCAATGCGAGATGGCCATTAACCAGGGCGTCGTTGATCTCCTGCAGCAATACTTGATTTTTCTCGATTATTTGTTGATGCAGATCCTTTGCCATAGCGGGGGCGTCCATCAAATTAAATTGCTCAATATCCTCTTTTAACGCAACTAGCCGTTCCTCCAGCTGCCGCTTCGTTTCGGGATTAGTCGCCGCGTCTTGGATCATTTGCGGTGCTTGCTCCGCGAAATCCGTTAATCTATGGATATGCTCCTGTGCTGAATCCGCGTATTGAACGGTTTGATTGGCACTCTCAAACCATGTACAAGCGCTTAACATCATGGACGAAACGACGAGTAAGAGAACCATCAGTTTTCTCATTCAGCTGCCTCTTCCTTCCTGCATGTTTGATTTTTTTACTTTTTACGAATTTGGAGGAAAAAGGTTTCATGAAACAGCCTCAAGGCGCGAGTCCCGCGTCTTGAGGCTATGCAGAGCTTGAGCTAATCTATAACAATATCCCAAACCCACATAAGAACGCCGGCCGCGATATTAAACCACCCGATGAACCTCGAAATCTTCCATTCCTTTTTCTTCTTTTTATCCTTACCCAGATCCCTTGCATCAATGTAAATGATAAGCAGCCCGCTTACGATATACAATGTGATTGCGTAGTACAGATACCCTATCGTGTAACCCCCAAGCATCCGTAATCCCTTCCTCGCCAATCAGGATATTAAACGCCTTTCATTCCGATCCTGCGCACCTTCAGCGTTACTTTGACATCAAAAGTACAGTTCCGGTACATTTTGCCCCATTCCTCTGCCGTCTTGATCCGTTTATTCCAATAATGAGGTTTTTTGGCCCGTACGATTTCGCCGAATCCGAAATAATCTGAACCTTTCTCTTGCGAATCCTTGATGAGCTTGTAATAGGATTTGACGGATTCTTCGGTTTGCTTCTCCTCAATCATTCTCAGAACTTCCGGATTATTGATTTGAATTTCGTCGCTTAGCTTTCCTTCCACGTTAAGCTCAATTCCCATACCAATGGTGAAATGGGGAATGCCGTCCTTGATTTGCACCTTTATTTTTGAACGGCGGTGTGTTGCGGTCGTCATGATCGTCTGTTCCGGATTGCTCAGTTGAACAAATACTCTGTAGCCCGCGGGATTTATCCCTTTAATCCCCAGATAACCCGCAATTTCCAGAGGTTTGGTAACCCCGACCATTTGGTCTCCTACAAAATAAGCTAAACCTTTAATCTCCACATTCTCTTCTTTTTTGATCTCAACATAGGGTAAAAAGCCTTCCTGTCCCTTCTTGGAAACATTGCTCCAGAAAATGCCGATATAATCCTTCGGAAATTTTCCCATTCGAATGCCTTCATCGAGCGTTGACATCAAATATAGAGTAGGAACCCTTTCCAAAGGCGGAGCAGCCAGCATAAGCTTTCGTGCTTGTCCTTTCGCCACCATCATCCACGCCATTCGGCGGACTTCGGAGTTGCGGCGAAAATAATCGTTAATGTTTTCAAGGCCATTTCTTGCCACGGCTTCGGATATAACAATAACGCGAAGATGACCGAAAAATAGCTTGCTGGATACCTGCTGCTGCAAATTCATAATCGCATCGTCCAAGCTATGCCCAACAACGTCGATCACCCATACCGTTTTTCCAACGGAGCCTCCTCCGCCTCCTCCGCTCTCGCCGGGACCTAACGGAATTCTTCCGGGCAGCGCAATTTGAACGGCAACGCGCACCATCCCTTTCCCCGGGGCCGGAATCGTTCCGCGTAAATGGGAGATTTCGTCTTCTTCTTTTTCCGCCGTTTCCATGTTTACCTTATCGATAGATACTCCTAGTACAACAGCCCGTTCCTCGATTTCCAGCCTGTCCCAGCATCCGGTGAGAAACGGTGCGGCAAGCGTAACCGCACATAGGGTTCTAATGATTTTGATCCACATTCTTGTTGTCAGCAACAGGTTTCCCCCTCTTCTTGCGAAGAATCGAAACGATCAGCAATAAACCCGGATACGCAATGGTAATAATCAATCCAATGCGGCCGACATTCTCTATAATCTCGTACATTTGAATAATGTTCTGAGGCACCATGGCCATTACAAAAACAAAAGGCAAAATGAAATAGGAAAAGAGCTTATGCTCTTTCAAGCGGAACAGATGACTCATTGAATAAATCGTAAAGAAATAACTGGAGAACAGCGTTGTAAACACGGCCGTCACCCATACGGCGAGAAAAGCGGCATCCATCCGTTCCAAAATATTAGCGGGCAATGAGGTTGCCTTGGCAAGCTCCAAGGTTGGCCACAGCAGCTTTTTTATCTCCTCCGAGCCAAACACGCTTATCGTGGCCGCAACGATAATAACATAAAGGCCTCCGGCAATCAGCATGCCCCAAAAGCTAGCCTTCATAGCCTTCCCCGGGTGCTTCATACTCGGGATTACGGCCGTCAATACAAATGCTCCCTGGAAAAGGGCGGCAATCGTAAGCGTCCCTTTTATCATTCCGCCCGGTTCATTCCCCCAAATGGGCAGCAGATTAATCGCTTCCGCGTTTTTTAAAGCCAATGCGGCAATGACAAGAACGGGGACTAGCAAAAACGGAAAGTAAAACGTATGAATATGGGCGAAAGTCGTAATTCCGTGACGCGTAGAGATTGCAGCGAGAAGCAGCATGGCAATAACCGTGACTTCGACCGGAGTTGATTTTAAGACCGACGTAACAACAACTTCGCCAAACTCCCGTGCGGTTAAAGAGGTAAGTACCGCAAAGAAGAGAATGATAAATACGCTCCCAATCCAGGCGAGCCACTTGCCTATAATCTTCTCGCTGTATCGGATAATCGTCTCGTCCGGAAACCGCATGCCGAGTCTTGCAATCAGACTTAACCCGACAAAGGCAAGCATCATAGCAAGAAAGGTTACAAGAGGCCCGCCAGAATCGGCAGCGCGTACCGCAAATAGCGGCAGTGCGAGCACGCCTACGCCAATAATGGTACTAACAAGAACCGCGGCTGCCTGTATGACTGTAATCTGGCGGGTCTCCATCTAACGCTTCCTCCTACTCACTTTTATCATTTAAAGGATCTAACACATTCTTTGACGTTTTTTTGAGCTCGTTAAACTTCGATTCCGATACCCTTGTTTCATCGACCGGATCAAGAAACGCAGGTCGTCTGTTCATTAGCCATAACGGTCCTCTGACCAGTAGATCCTTCAAGCCTTGAAAGTCAATCGGAATAAACGGACTAAGATACGGAACGCCAAAAGACTTCAAGGACAGCAGATGATTGGCAATTAGAATCAATCCGATCATAACTCCGTAAAGCCCAAAGGTTCCGGCTAGTATAATGAGCGGAAAACGAAGCAGCCGCAGCGCTAGCGCCGCGTTGTATGCCGGTGTTGCAAACGATCCAATTGTCGTCAAGGCAATAATGACAACCGTAATAGGACTCGCAAATCCGGCCGCTACGGCTGCTTGACCAACAACCAAAACGCCGACAATCGATAGCGCACCGCCAACTTGCTGCGGCAAGCGGATCGTAGCCTCCCTGAGAACTTCCATGGAGATCTCGATAATGATGACCTCGATAACAGCCGGGAATGGTACCCCCGCTCTTCCTCCGGCTACGGCAACAGCAAAATCAGTTGGAATAAGCTCCGGATTGTAGGAGATAATCGAGACGTATAATGCAGGAAAAACCAACGAGAAGACGAGTGCGATCATCCTGGCTAGCCGGATCGAGCTCATCAGAAGGAATCGTTCCGTATAATCCTCCACCGTCTGATAAAACTGGTTAAACACCGTAGGCACAACCAAGGCCAGAGGTGAACCGTCTACAAGAATAGAGACCCTTCCTTCAGCCAGATTGGCAACCACTTTGTCGGGACGTTCGGTATATTGAACCTGCGGGAACGGTGAATAATGATTGTCTTCGATAAACTGCTCCAGATAGCCGGAATCCAGCACCGTATCGGTATCGATTTTGGATAGACGTTTATGGACTTCTTCCACTAACGCGGGATTCGTTATGCCTTCGATATAGCAGACGGCTACCTTCGATTTGGTTCTTCGGCCGATCTCCATCGTTTGTATGCGAAGATCGGGAGACTGAAGGCGATACCGGATTAATGAGATATTTGTGCCTATTGGCTCAATGAAGCCTTCGCGGGGACCTCTTATAACCTGTTCGGTTGCAGGCTGTTCGATGGAACGTTTTTCCACGGATCGAGTCGAAATGACAATGGATTGCTCCATCCCGTCAACGGCAATGACCGTATCGCCTCGCAAAATACAATCCACGAGTGCCGTGAGCTCACCTTGCAGGCTGCTCTTGCTATGATAAAGAGCGTCGTTCATGATAACGTCGGATAAATGAGCAGTCTCGATAGATCTCCCAATAAGATGCGGCGGCGTATACATCAACGCTCTCATAATGTCTGCATTTACGCTGTCTTGGTTGACCATGCAAGTGAAAAACATGATGGCGGCGGGAAACTGTCCAAATATGTTGAACTTGCGTACCGTGAAATCTTCATTTATGCCCAGTATGCCGTCTAGAAAAGCAATCGTGTCCGCCATGCTGCCGGAAACTTGCTGTCCTTTGTATTTATCCATCGTTTTGCTTGGACTTGGCATGAGCAGCTTGGCATCTAATCTTCTGACTTTTCTTGTTGGCATTCCTTCACCTGCTAATCACCATAATCTGACTTTTCGCTTTCTCAGGTTTTACCAATGCGAGGGAAATTATGCGTATCCTTATCTTTGGAGCGGTATACATAACAAAAGCAGCTGCCAATGCTTGGCAGCTGCTTCTACGAGATTAATACTGTTCTAGTCTACATCCCAACGATGTCTAAACTTGGTCAGATTCGGATGTGCATCCGGAGGCGGTTCCGTGATGATCAAGCGGATCTTGCCGATCCATTCTTCGAAGGAATGATACGAAGCAAACGCGTTTGCCGTCTCCGGCGAGACATACAGGAAGAGCGGCGGCGGATAAGCCTCCATCAGATGACGGATAGCCGCTTCGATAGGCGTATATTTCTTGCGCTTCCCTTCCCAATTCTCAATCGCAATCATTCCTTCGTCCCCGTGTTCCCTTCTCCAGTCGAACAGGTAGTCCTCCCGCTTGTAATAAGGCTCGATAGGACGTTTCCACATGCGTCTTGCCGTTTCTTCGTGGAGCGGATAGAGTACAAGCTTGACAAATGACCTTGCTTTAGCGAGCGCTGCCGCTTTTTCCAGCTGCCGCTCCGACACATCCTGGAACGTGTCATAATACGCCAGCGTCCCCTTTCGGGTGTCCGGCTCTTCAACGTGGCCAAATGGCACCGTTCGGTTACCTCGATCCATCGAAATCCTCCCTGATCTTCATTTGCACCATAGTATTGGTTTATTGATCCTTTTTCATTTCCTGCTGCTTCGTTAACAAGTTTGTTTCTTCCTCAATGCGGCTAACGTCGATCCGTTCAAACAAGATGTTCAGATCCTTGATTTTGCGGTTTGCGGGAACGGAAATTTGCGTCCATTCCGGTTGATCAAGCGTCAGGAAGTTTCTTATTTTTTCGCAGGCAAATGGGATAAAAGGATTTAACAATTGAGCCAGATTGGCAATGATCTGAACGGATGCATGAAGCGTATTTCCGCATGCCGCTTTATCATCTTTGATCTGAAGCCATGGCTTCTGTTCGTCGAAATACTTATTAGCCCGGCGTACGGATGCGAATATGAGCTCAATAGCTTCTTTTAGATGCCCCTCTTCTATTAAAGCTCCGCTTCTAGTATAACAGTCGCCGATCGTCTGCTTCCATTCATCGTTTAGATTACCCTCGGGGATAAGTCCTTCAAATGATTTATCGATAAAAGACAACGTACGATTGACTAAATTCCCGAATGCGCCAAGCAATTCGCCGTTATGACTATGAATGAATTCCCGCCAAGAGAAGTCCGTATCCCGGTTCTCGGGACCGTTGGCAATCAGAAAGTATCGGATGGAATCCGGCTGATAGCGACTTAGAATGTCCGGTACCCAGACTGCCCAGTTATTGCTCGTGGAGAACTTCTTTCCTTGCAAGGTCATATATTCGCAGGAAATAATCCGGTCCGGCAGATGCAGACCGCGGGCGCCCATCAGCAACGCCGGCCAAATGACCGTATGGAAAGGTATATTGTCTTTGCCGTGCACGTAATATGCCGTGATAGGATCCTCGCCTTCCTGCCAGAACAACTCCCAACTGCCTCCCGTTTGCGCAGCCCACTGCTTGCTTGCCGACAGATAACCGCTGACGGCTTCAATCCAGACGTAGATTTTTTTATCCTCGAAGCCTTTGACGGGAACATCTACTCCCCAGGTTAAATCTCTCGTAACCGCACGGTCTTGCAGTCCTTCCTTCAGATATCTTCCGGTTATCTGGACTGCATTGTCTTTCCAGCCTCGAGCATGCTCCACATACTCCGACAGGATATCCTGAAAGCGGGAAAGCTCCAGATAATAATGCTCGGTAGGACGTTCTACCGGGGGATTGCCGCATATCTTGCAGGTCTTATCCGTTAGGTCCGCAGGATCCAATAAAGTGGAGCAATAATCGCATTGATCTCCCCGCGCCCGGTTTCCGCAAACCGGACAAGTTCCTTCTACATAACGGTCGGGCAAAAATCTCCGGTCCGTCTCGCAATAGGTTTGCAGAATCGTTTTCTTGTACAAATATCCGTTCTCCAATAAGCGAAGAAACAATTCTTTTACGACCTTATGGTGAAACTCCTGGTCCGTTCGCGTATACAGGTCATACGTAAACCCCAGCTTCTGAAAGCATTCCGTAAATTCCCGGTGATAACGATCCGCTATATCCCCCGGCGATACGCCTTCCTTCAGCGCTTGCACGGCAACCGGAGTGCCATGGCAGTCACTGCCCGAAACATACAGAACCGGATTGCCTTTTGCCCGGTAATAACGGGCCAGCACATCTCCCGGCAGCAAGCTGGCGAGCCGACCCAGATGCAGCGATCCATTCGCGTAAGGCCAAGCGCCGCCAATAAAAATAGGGTTCATGATATCTCCTCCTTCATTCATTTATATAGATGAATACAAAAAACTCCCATCCCGAAGGGACGAGAGTTATCCTCGCGCGATTATCTGAATATTCAAGTTATTCGAATTATATTGGATATAATTACCACTGTCAATTATTTCACTTAGGCTAGACTGGTATTTTCACTATTGTTACGGTATGGTAAGTTAATGCAGCTACCCTCAACTATGCTGATTGTCAAGAAAGGATGAATCTAATGTTCAAGCTGCTCAGTAGAAGCATTCGCGACTTCCGCGCAGCGTATCCGCAGCTCTTATTGTTTGAATATTTATTTATGCTGGTAACCAGCGTTATCATTATCCCCATTATTACGTTAATCTTCAGCCGTATTCTGACGGTTCTTGGATCCGGTTCGCTTATGAACGATGATATCGTTCAGCTCGGTTTAAGCTGGCAGAGCATGGTTGGACTTACCGTAATTGCTCTAGTCGCTTCCTACGCGATATTTATCGAGCTGTGCGTTCTTATAATTCTGGTTCAACAACGTTATTTCGGCAAACGAATCGCTATCATGGACGCCCTCCTTACCGCGCTTCGGCAGACGCCGAGTCTACTCGGCTTTGGTACCGTCCAGCTGCTTGTCTTGCTGCTCGTGCTGATTCCGTTCATCGATTCGCCGATGTCGGAATCGTTCTATGCGCTGTTTAATCTCCCTATAGTACTCGAGCGAAGCGTCATGAACCTGTCCGTTGTGATGTCCATTGTTTACATGCTCATCTTGGTTGCAGCCATCTATTTGGTGCTCCGATGGATTTTTGTGCTGCATTATATCGTACTCGAGGGGCATTCTATCAGCCGCGCAATCCGGAGCAGTCTCGATCTGACGAGAGGCAAGCATTTCAAGGTGCTCACTTCATTATTTTTAATTAATGCGATTGTTATCGGTACGGGCTTTGCAACGCTTTCGTCGGTCTCCTTCTTGCCCCATTGGCTTAATCATAATGTGCTGAAGGCATTCTCCGATCATTATTCGTTAACGTTGTCCACCATTCTCACGTACATGCTGACGCTGGCGATCATGCCCCTCAACATTATCGTGCTGACCCGGTTATTCTACGTGCTCAAGCGGGAAAACGGACAGCATTTGCAGGATAATCTGAAGTTGTATCGCAGTATGATCGGAAGATTTGAAGATGCGCTTTCCGGTATGATGAAGCGGTTCACTCACAAACGAGCCTTATTCGCTTTATTAGCCGTTGTTTATATGAGCCTTGCCTTATTTGTTGGTCTAAAAGCAAGCAGCCATCTGGTCTACGCCAAGTGGAGCGTCCTTATCTCCGCGCATCGCGGCGATACGGAGAACGCTCCGGAAAACTCGCTGCCGGGCATTCAGAGCGCCATCAATAAAGGTATTCAATCGGTCGAAATCGACATTCAATTAACGAAAGACAACGTTGCCGTCTTGAATCACGATGCTACTCTTAACCGGATGGCCGGCGTGAACAAGTCCGTTAATGAATTAACTTACGAGGAAATAAGCAAGCTGTCCATCGGTCAGGATGCGGATGGCGTTCCTATTCCCGTCGTTACGCTTGAGCAAGTATTAACGGAGGCAAAGGGACGGATTAAGCTGCTGCTGGATTTGAAGCCCCATGGAGCAAGTGAACCCCTCGTGCGGGAAGTGATCGGCTTGATCCATGCAAACGAGATGGAGAATGAAGTCTATATCCAATCCTTCGACAGCAACATGCTGCGGCAAATCCGCGAGCTGTCTCCGGATATCCGCATCGGGCAGATCATGTATTTCGCCGTTGGCAATCTCTCTTCGTTAGACGTTGACTTCTATACGGTTGAACAGGTCATGGTAACCAAACAGCTCGTCGACCGAGCGCATGCCTCCGGACGGGAGGTGTGGGTGTGGACGGTGAACGGTCGTCACAACTTGAAGGAAATGCTTAAATTTCAGGTGGACGGTCTGATTACGGATACCCCTACTCTTGCGCAATCCATGATTGGCCTCGATTTATAACTCGATTTTCAATACAAGAAAAAGCCGCGATATAGCGGCTTTTCTTGTTACCTTCTGACTCTCGCCCCGTCAATGAGATAGCCGGTACTGCTCACGATTACCTCCTGCTCCTCGAACAGCCCTTCCGTAACAGCCGTTGCGTAGGCATTGGAGTCCGTGACCTTAACAGGGGTTTTTACGGCATGATAGGCATTTCCGAGAGGTCCTTCCTTGCTTTCCAGCGTAAATACATAAGCTCCTTGATCATCCTGATGCACGGCTTCGTTAGGCAGCGTAAGGATATTCCCGCTGTTGCTCTTCACGATCTTTACCTGCAAGCGTTCGCCTCCGATCAGCTTATTGTCTTTGAGCTTAACCGTTACGATGCCCGGCATGGAATCGGAATCGTTAGATTGCGGAGATATGTCGCTGTCAGCCAAATCCAAAGCCGCACCATTCACGTCATTATCGATA
The DNA here is from genome assembly GCF_051200795.1 of Paenibacillus glycanilyticus. NCBI lineage: Bacteria > Bacillati > Bacillota > Bacilli > Caryophanales > Paenibacillaceae > Paenibacillus > Paenibacillus glycanilyticus. The sequence continues at coordinate 3,345,378 of NZ_CP195155.1, read as the reverse complement.
GTCGTTATCGTACCCGTAAGCTGCTCCGCGTCCTTGCCCTCGATCTTTATTTGATCTAACGTTTCTCCAACCTCCAGCAGTCGGGCTATATCGCCCGGTACCTGCAGCTGGATCTTAAAGCCTTCGGATGCATTTGTGAGCACAATATCCGGCCCACCGCCGGGTCCCGAACCAGCCAGCGCATTAACCTCGGTTGCAATGCCCGCAAAAGGCGCGGAAACCGATTGGCTTTCCGCAATGCTCTTTTGCAGGCTTAGTATGTGATTTTCCTGCGAAGCAATGTCAAGCTTGGCGGAGTCCAGCGCGACCTTGGCGGCAGAGAGCGCACTTTCGTCTCCTTCGGTTACCGCGGTAATATAATCCGTCTGCAGTTGACTCAAGGACAATTGCTGTTTCTTGAGACTTGTCTTCATATCGTCGAGCTGAAGCATCGCTTCACCGCCGTCATATTCGATTAATTTCTGGCCTTTCGTTACTTTATCGCCTTGTTTAACAAGCACCTTCTTCACCTTCCAGCCTGACGGATTCATAAGGGCTTGCGTCTGCTCCGGCTGAACGGTCGCTATGCCTTCGAATTCATGCGTGATCGATCCCATGGACGCGGTTTGCGTGTAGACCTTCTGCAAGGACATGTTCCTTATCGTATTTCCCGCTAGAGTGCATACCGCCAGCAGAATCAGAAACAGACCGACAAGCAGTCGCAGCTTCCGTTTGCCGGAACCGGACTTTCTTTCTTCCATACTATTCACTCCTGAGATTATCCTTTTATGCCCGTGTGTTGAATCCCTGCCACGAAATAAGATTCCGCGTACAGAAACAAGAGCACCATTGGGGCCATATACAACGCGGAAGCGGCAAAACCGGCCCCCCGTTCCGATTGGTTGATTTGCGCCAAATAGAGTGACAACGGCTGCTTGGCAGCGTCCTGCAAGAAAATTAGCGGCTGCTCGATCATGTTCCAGTAATCGACGAACAGCAACACCGCTAGAGCGGCGATTCCCGGTGTGGCCAGCGGAAGAACTACCCGCCAGAAGATAATAAACGGACCTGCTCCGTCGACTTTGGCTGCTTCCGACAGCGCATAAGGAATATGGGCCATAAATTGCCGAAGCATAAACACGCCAAACGCGCCGAATATGCCTGGCAGAACGATTGCTGAAGAATGGTTCATGAGCCCCAGCTTATCGATAACGAGATAATTGGGGACAAGCGTAACCTGGAAAGGCATAAGCATCGTCATCAAATAGACGAGAAACAGCTTGTCCCTGCCCGGAAACCGCAGCATAGCGAAAGCGTAAGCCGCCAGCGAACCGACGATAATCTGACCAATCACGATAGGCCCTGCAAGCCCGGCGGAATTCCAGAACATAGAAAGAAACTTCGGGCTTAGAAACAATACCTTCGCGTAGGGTTCGAATGACAGCCAGTCGGGCAGCAGCTTCAGATTCACGAAAGCATCCCGCCCGCCGCTGGCCGTATCTACCATTCGTCCGATTAAATCGTAATTTTGGCTAAGCTCGGCTTCCGTCATCAAGGAGCTTACAAGCGTAAGGCCAATCGGGAACAGCATAACAGCCGCAAATACGGCAAGAATCACCGTCAATGCCAGTCCGGATATTCTACTATTCATGGATCCCATTTCCCCCTACTCCGTTAGTTCCCTGAACCGGCGTTCAGCGCGGAGCAGTCCCGAGGCCAGGATCACGATGAAGGCGACCATCATTGTCGCGGCTGCCGTCAGCTTCTGGACATCCAGTTCGAAAAACATGTTGTTCATGTAATGCTGCAGCATATAAAGCCGATCATACGGATAATCTCCGGCAAGCAAATACGTCTCCCGAAATACCTTGAACGAATTGATGATCGAGATCAGCAGCACAAAAAATAAGGTTGGCGTCAAATAAACAAGCGTAATATGGCGAAATTGACGGAAACGGCCGGCGCCTTCAAGCGACGCGGTCTCGTAATAATCCTTCGGAATCGATTGCAGTCCCGCCAGCAGCAGGATCATGTCGTAGCCGATGTTCTTCCATACATACATCGCGATAACGATACTCATGGACCAATTCGACTGCATCCAATCAATCCTGGCGATTCCAAAGGCATGCAACCATGCGTTCAAAGTCCCGTTCCAGTCGAAAAAGATTTGCCAGACCGTCACGACGGATGCTACCGGTACGACTAGCGGGAGCATAAACGCTGTCCGCAACGTACTACGCAGGAAGATCCGCCTATTCAGGAGGAGCGCTAGCGTTAAGGACAGAGCGATTAATAGCGGCACGCCAACCGATGTAAACAGCATCGTATTGCCAGCCGCTTTACGGAAAGAGGCGCTATGGAGAAGCTCCGAATAATTGCTGAAGCCTACGAATTGTCCGCCAAGCGCGCCGTCAGTAAAGGACTCATAGACGCCTAGCAGAAACGGAATGAGATAAAACACGGAAAAGCCGATTAAGCTGGGAGCAAGGAACAGCGCGGCTGTCATACCGTCCCCACTCCATCTCCGCAATCCTCTTCTACTCATTGAGGACCGTCATCGCTTTATTTTGGATCAGCTTCGCTACGTCTTCCGCGGATTTTTGGCCGGCGAAGTAGGCAGCGGTATTGGCGGATACGATATCCAGTACTTTGCCGGATGCGTTCTTCTTGCGGGAAGCGGCATTCGCGAATCCTTCAAGCCTGTCGAGCTGCGCCTCATCCACCTTGAAGGATTCGCCGTGCTGCGAGCCGATGGTTGGCGGCGTTATCGTTCCTTGCTTCTTCACGGCTTGTACGGCGTCAGCGAATCGCTCTTTGTTGATGGGCAGGCCGATCGCCGTATGATCCATCATGTATTTCAGGAAATCCCAGGCTGCGTCCTTTACTTTGGAATTGGCGTTTATTCCAATATCGGACCTCGTTTCATAGGAAGTGCCCGCAGCCTCTTTATCCGCATGAGGTTTGATGTAAAATTCCGTATCCTTGCCGAATACATTTAACGTCGTTAAATAATCTTCCGGCGACAAGATAGACACGTTCGTAAAATATCCCCGTTCCGACGTGCTGACGATTCCATCGTCAAACATGCTTTTGATTTGCTTCAGCAAATCCGTGAACTCCGGCGTATCAAAGCTTGCCTTCCGGTTAGTCTCGTCTACGAATCTGCTATAGTTATCCGCGACAATGCTCCGCACGAAATAATCGGTACCGCCGACTTGAAGGCCTTCTCCGCTGACAATAGCCGCCTTATATTTACCTTTTGCGTCCACCAATTCCTTGCCCGCCGACATAAAATCATTCCATGTCCATGAATGGTCGTCGAACTTTACGCCGGTGGCGGCAATCGCGCTATGATCTCCAACCATGCCGCTTAAGCTGAAGGACAACGGAAGGCTGAACAGACTCTTTTCTCCCTGTTCTCCGCCTAATATATTCGTGAAGTAGTCCGTCTTGCGAAACTTAGGATCTTGGTCCATTCTTGCGGATAAATCGTCGAGCAAATGATGCCTCTCGTAATCGTCTGCCGCCAAATACCGGAGATCGACCAGATCCGGTCCCTTTCCGGCCAGCATCGCCGCGTTTGTGGTTGTCGTAAACTTCTCGATGTCGGCATCCGTTTGCTCTCCTCCGCGCTCGTCGCTGTAAGGTTCGCTTAACCCGTACTGCAGCTTGATCTTGATATTCGGATGAGCCGCTTCGTACGATTTTACCGCTTGTTCGTATTGCTCGCTTGGCCAGAAGACGGAGAATACGATTGTTTCCGGATCTCCTCCGGCTGCTTCCCCATCCGGGTCCGCGTTTGCTGTTGTCCCGGACGGAACAGTCGTCTTGCCTGGCTCTTGACTTGCTTTATCGTCTGCCTCCATGCTTTTGCTATTACTGCAAGCGGCCATAACCAGCACGATTAGCGAGACGGTAAGTATGATTAGACCCATTTTTTTCATCCTATTCATTCCTTTTCATGTATTTACTCTGGTATTGCGTTGGCCTTCTCTTGCCGGAGGCTTGACCCAAGTATAAATAAGAGATATCTCCAAGCTTTCATCATTTTGCGTACGAAATGTCTCCGACTTTCAAAAAAAATGCGGCAGGCCGGACGAGCTATCGTCCAGTCTGCCGCATTGGCGGGCAAATCATATCCGGTTCTACTTGTCCTGGAAATCGATAATAAAGCCATTTAGGTCATGCGGGCCCTCCTGTTCGGACACAGGTGCCGGCACATTCTCCTGCGCCGCTCTGCCGAACGGTTTGCTGCCTGCAACCAAAAGCTTTCCATTGCCGATACTCCATTTCATAAGGGAAGGAACAAAACCTTGGTAGACGGCCGTTTGGGACAACAGATTGTTGCCTTGAAGCTTGCCCACGTAGATAATTTCCCCGTCGTTTTGCGTGTAAGCAATCCTTTCCCGATCCGCTGACAGACTAAAGCTTGCGATCTTCTCCTGCAAGACGGTCAGCTCTCCGTTCCGGCTGTCGTATTGGAACAAAGTGCCGTCGGCACCCAGGAATATAAACCGGTTCGCATCTATCCAAAAAGAACCGTTCATCGCGGACGGATGGTCGTATATGACTTCAAAGCGACCCTCATCGTTTAATTTAGCCATCGAGACTAGCGTGCCGTTATCGATTAAGAGAAGCCCGCCGTCCTCGGACAAGGCGGCAGAAGCGCTGTTTTTCATATCCGACATGCCCTGCAGCGGCACTTGCTTAGACGTTCCCTGCCGAACGTCGCATACGACAAGGCTCAACTGATCTCGGCGGTCGCCTAGTGCTAGATACGACAGATATCGGTTATCGCTCGACCACTGCAGGCTGCGGGAAAACAACCGCTGCGTCTGCACAGGCCCCTCAATAGACTTGCTGGTACTTCCGTCTACGGGGATCAGAATCAACGAATAACCGTTCCCGGACTTCGACAAGCGCGCGAGCTGCTTGCCGTCCGGCGATAGGCTAAGCAGATCCTGTCCTGCGTTCAAGCTTGTTGTTAACCGTTTCAGCTCATTATATGGCGGCGCGAGCAGCTGCAGGCCGTCATACGGAGAACCGGGAACGCTGCCCGAATAATATCCAACAAGCTCTTCCTCGTTCGTCCAACCAAGAACCCCAAGCTTGTCAAACCACTTCCCCAAAGGATAAATCGTCTTCACCTGAAACGCCTTGCCGACGCTGGCTCCAACCGTTGGCTGTCCGGCTTCCGAATCCGGGATCACGATTGTCTCGGAGCGGGGATTGCCCATGCAGCCGGAAACCGTCAGGAGCAGCGCTGCCAAAACCAAGTAAAGACGGAATCGCGCTTTCCGCTTAATCTTGCAACGCATTATACTTCGCCTCCCTTGCTGATGGCGGCCGGAAGCTCAACGTATACGGTTGTCCGTCCTTTGTCGCTCTCCATTCGAATGGTTCCGCAATGGTCCTCCACGATGGATTGTACAATGCTGAGCCCCAAGCCCACGCTTCCTTCTTCCTTGAAGGTCCGGTCGCCGGAATAGAAGGGTTTAAATGCGCTGGCTATCTGACCGGCGGACAACGTTTCTCCCGGATTGCTTATCGTGAAGCGGAGCGTCTTCCCATTCGGCCAATGCTCTCCGGCAACCGCAATCTCCGCCAACGGTGCGCTGTATTTAATCGCGTTATCAAGCAAATTGATAAACAGCTGCCGCAGCCTGTCCGCTTCCCCAAAAACAACAAGCCCGTCTCCCGCCGTCAAGACAATGCTTTTCTTGTAACGTTTAGCGCGAATCGACATGGCATCGCATAGATCGCGAAGCAATACGCCTGCATCAATGGGTTCCGCTTCCTCCCTGACGGCGTCTCGCCTGGACACTTCTAGCAGGTTCAGCACCATGCCGTGCAGCCGCCGGCTTTCATCAACGATATGGGTCATTCCTTTTCGGAAAAAGGCAGGGTCGCTCTCTCCATTCTCCCGAATGATCTCCGCGTAGCCAAGTATGGAAGTAAGCGGCGTCTTCAACTCATGTGTGACGTTATCGAAGAAGCGCTTCTCTTGCTCGATAAGCGACTGAAGTCTGTCGCGATCCCGGCCGATCGTTGCAATCTGGCTGTCAATCCGCTCGATCATATCGTTGAAGTTGTCCGCGAGCCGCCCGATTTCGTCCTTGCGCCTAAAGGCGAGACGGACATTCCGATTCCCCCGTATGACCTCCGTGGATGCGTTAGTCAGCTTCATGAGAGGAATCGTGATATGCCGGGACAGCAGATAAGAGAAGACGAATGCAGCCAGGAAGATGGCAAGAGCGAGATAGAAGATGAGGTTTAGGATTCGTCCGGTCTGCTCATACAACGAAGAGAAGTCTTTGGCAAACCGCAGGATCCCCACCTTCACCCCATCTATCACGACAGGATAGGAATAAAGTACGGAGCCGGCACTGCCCTTATACGAAATGGTATACGCCGTCTTGCCTTGCAGGGCAAGCTTCAGGTCATCGGTGGAACGACCCGCGAATTTGCCGGCGTCCGTGGAATACAGCAAGTTGCCGTCTATCGTATAAGCGCTGACATCGCTGGAAGTGGCGCGGCGAAGATCGCCGGCCATCTCCTCGGCCATTTGACCGAAATAAAGGTCGTTGTTAGTGAAATGATTAATGAGAAAGGCTTGAGTGACGTAAATATTGCCGTTGTTCTTGAGATCGATGAGATCCGATGTGACAATACTCTTGTTGCTGCTTCGAATATATTCCTTTAAAGTAACGTTCAGCAAGAGGAACGAAAGGCAAAAAATCAGAAAAAATCCGATGACGAATTTGGACCGCAACGTATGGAGCATGCGGTCAATCCGTCCTTTTCTCGAATTTATAACCGATACCAAACACGGTAGTTATCAGCTCAGACGCATCAAGCTTCTTGCGAAGCCGCTGGATGTGCGTATCCACGGTCCGCATGTCCCCCGGAAAATCATAGCCCCACACCGACTCGAGCAGCTCCGCGCGCGTAAAGATTTTGCCCCGTACGCCAAGCAGCGCCAGCAGCAAATCAAATTCTTTCGGCGTTAAGTCAACCGGCTCTCCATTCTTCGTTACAAGCCGCTCCGCTCTCGAAATGGCGATGTCCCGGAACCCAATCACGGGCGGCTCAGCCTCCTTGACCGGAACTTGAGCCTGCGCAATCCGACGCAGTATAGTTCGGATCCGAACGACTACTTCCCGAAGATCAAAAGGCTTTGTAATGTAATCGTCCGCCCCTACTTCGAGTCCGAGGATTTTGTCCGTAATGTCCGATCTAGCCGTAAGCATGAGAATCGGGATGTTATATTGAGCGGTAACCTGCTTGCAAATATCTAGTCCGCTTTTGTCCGGCAGCATCCAATCCAGCACAAGCAGGTCGGGCATGAACCTGTCCATCTCCCGAAGCCCGTCCGCGCCCGTTCCGGCGATACGCGTCTCGAACCCTTCACGCCCTAGACCATAGGCAAGCAAATCCGCGATTGCCTCCTCGTCCTCGATGATGAGAATTTTTGTTTTGTCCATTATGAGACTCCAATCTGTCGTTTGTACCTTATAGACTAACTTCCATTTGTTTCGGGATTGTCTAGAAACTGCGTCCAAGTTGCATCGAAGATGTCAACAAAATGTGTCGGAGTCCGACACGCTTTTAGTTAATTCCATTAATTATAAATGACTTTAACTACTCCGTTAGCCTTCGCAAACTCCTTGACCGCTCTCTTCACGTTTTTGCGCAGCTGGGCGGATATTTTAACGTCCGGTTCAAAATGCAGCAGCTCTACCTTCAGTACATTTTCTTTCCGGTCGAGACGGGGATCCATTCTGCCGATTAATCGGTCCCCTGCAAGAATAGGCATCGCGTAATAGCCATACTTCCGTTTAACCGCAGGCGTGTATATTTCCCAGCGGTATTCGAAATGAAATAAATCTTCCAAGCGCTTTCGGCTCCACAGCAAATTATCAAGCGGCGGCAAGAACGTAATATCAGCGGCTTCCGCTTCCAGCGCCTGCTCTTGTTCTTCGGCAGCCGTATCATGGTGTGCCAGCACCCGTTCCGCATCGGAAGACAGCACATAATACGGATGCTTAAGACCTTCCACCTCAACCTCTGTCAGGATGCCGGATAGAATAAATTGCTTGACTGCGTCACGACGTTGGGCGGCACTGTATCTCAGCCAGCCAAATCGGGAATCAGAGGGCTCAAAGACGCGGTAAGCGCGGAAATATTTTAGCAGCATACGCCGTTCCGCTTCTTCTATCCCCATTTCCCCGGCAGCTTTAAGGAGCTGCTCCGGCACGCTGTGACTCGTCAAATCGAACAATCTCTGATTGCCTTCCCTGCCGACAATCCGGATATGAGCCGAATCGGTTAGCAGGTTGATGGCATGCGAGGTTGCTTTCGTTTTGGCAGCCGCGTTTGTATTTTCCCAATAACCGTGTACCCGGACATCCGATTCGAACGCCCTGGCCGGCAAAGCTCCTTCCTGGCGAAGCTTGTCCATAACCTGCTCCGGAACGGGCTGCAAAGCTTCAATCGCGGAAGACAACCGCTCACGGATTCTTGCCCGGGTAGGTTCGAATAAGGGGTAATCCTCCATCGGAATCATGCAAGCCGCATTGGCAAAATATTCGAATACCTTATGATCGCTTAATAAGTCATTAAGAAAACTTGGCTCATACCCCTTCAGCCGGGCGGACATAACCAAATGCTGATTCGCCCGGACGGCAGCCACCGGGTCGATCTGCAGGCATTCCAACCGTCGAATGATGTCAAGTACCTGATCACAACCGGCATTGTTGTTGCTTCGCGGTGCGAGGAGAAGCTGCTTTTCCAATAAAAATCGCCTGAGAGCCCGTTTGGTCGTTTTTATCATTGGTTTGTTCCTTTCTATATTCAGTATGATTAAAGCGTTCATGGGAATACTTGGTTGTAGCCAATGGGTAAAAGAAGGAGTCGACGAATGGAGTCCGCGGAAAAAGTCTCGGGAACGCAATTATGCCTATTAATGTTTTCTTTTATCGCCCCTACCGTTATTCTTGTCATTCCGGGCCTGATGTCAAGCCTGGCCAAGCAGGATTCTTGGCTGACGATTCTTCCTACATTATTGATAGGTGCGTTAAACATAGGAATCATGCTCACCTTGTCAAAGCGTTATCCGGGGATGACCATCATTCAATATAGCGCTCATATTATAGGCAAATGGCCGGCAAAGCTTTTAAGCTGCTATCTGATTTACGTCTGGTTTAATTTCGATTTCATTATCCTGAATCAACATATCCAATTTATTAATACGGTTTTTCTAATGAAAACTCCTTCTGTCGTAATCAGTTTAACGCTGGCGATCTTTTGCTGCATTGCGGTCTATATGGGTATTGAAGCTATTGCAAGATGCAACGAATATCTTGCTTTGCTCAATATCGTGCTGCTGATTCCGCTTCTGTTCCTAATGCTGGCGGAATCCGATCCCGAGAGGCTGCGTCCGGTGATGGGCAATGGCATTGTTCCCGTTTTTCAGGCGAGCGTTTTCCCTATTGCTTACATCACACAATTTTTCACTTTGGGATGGCTTCTCCCCTATCTCAATCAACCGAAGAATGCAGCCAAGGCTTCCTTCCTTTCTTTGGGCATTATCTCTGGGCTTCTATGCATTACACTGCTCCCTCTTATCATGGTATTTGGTCCGTTGACGGATAAGCTGACTTTTCCGGTATTAAGCGTCATCCAATATATAGGGATAAAAGGCAGCTTTGAGAGATTGGAAGCCTTGGCCGTGGCGATCTGGGTGATGAGCTGTTTTATCAAAATCGCCGTTACTATATTCGTGATCAGCCTGAGCGTCAGCCAAACGTTCAACACGAAAAATTACAGGGATATCGTCATCCCCGTAACCATACTGTCAGTGCTCGGTTCGGTCACCGTGTTTAGAAATTATTCAACGGAGCTCAGCAGCTACCTGAACTTTACCTACCCCAGCTATGCGATGTTTACTCACTTTGTTTTGCCGCTTATGCTGCTCGCCGTGGATACGTTCAGGAGAGGCTTTAGGAAAGAAGCGCATTAATGCTGCCGGACAATCATCCTGCCGATTGGTTCGAAGAGGCTTCTAATGGGGATTGTCGAGCTGGGAAGCGGTATATTGGCAATCCAGAGGGAACCCGCTATCACGCAGATCACCATTAAACTTGCAAATAAAACAGCCGATCCCGGCTGTTTTATTTGTTGAAGTTGATACAGAGTCCAGCCTGCCACAACCAGAACAAAACCAATCAATTGCAAGAACATTAGTCAGCTCTCCTATTCATGCTGGAGCGTAGAATGAACCATTCCGGCGCCTATAACCGTCAAATTGACTTCAACGGTAATGCTGGCGTTCTGAAACTCGGCATCCCACTCCTTTTTTAATGCCTTCCACTTCCCCGGGTTTTTCTTATAAATTTCTTGGCCAAATCCCACGCTATCCGCTTTATATTTCTTTTGCAGTTTGAACAAGAGCTGTTCAGCCTGCTTCTTTACAGAGTCTTCCATCGCTTGTTTAATAATCGCCATTTGGCTAGGATCGCTTATATCCAGAGGGGAATTATTCTCTTCCACCGTACCCGTCCCTTCCAATACAACGTTGAAACGGACTTTATTTTGTTCCGTATGCGTTATGATTTTGCTTGTCGTATGATTTAGCATATACCCGATCTGCCCATAGTCCTTGGGCAATTGGGCCGTAATCCGGCCGAATTTCAACTTGTTCATTAACCACATTAAACATTGAGTTTCTTTTTCGTCCAATATTCCGGTCAACTTCAGACCCTTCAGGATGCCGGTACCCTCTGACTTAAAAATCTGCTCCTTTTTATCCGTTAGGCGATCTCCAAGCTCCAGCACTCCAAGGACGGGCTGGATCCCTTCGCTTTGATTCGCGATGAATAAATCGCGCAAGGTAACGGCCACTTCGTCTCCCGTTCTTTGCATTTCGTTAACGACCTCAAGCGGCACCTGCTTCAAGGGATAGTTTAATTCAAGAATCTGCCTCGCCTCGCCGCCTTTGACGATCATCACATAGGTTTTCAGGCGATTTCTCGGATCATGAGTAAAGACATCCAGCAAGGCACCATCAATCCCTTGTCTGGCCAATCGTTCGCTTATAAACACCACGCTGCGATGGGAATAGAACAGTTGACGCGAGCTTTTTTTCTGCAGTGCCCGATGAACTTCGTTACCGCTGTTCCCGCTTGCGGATATCAGATAGAAGGAACCCGAATCACCTTTCCCCCCGCCTCCCGCCCCTTCCTTGGATCCGGGAATTGCGATTTGCAAGGTGCAAAACAAGCTGCCGTCATCCTGCACGTCCAAGGCCGTTCCCGTCACAAAGGCAAGATCGTTAATTTCCATACGGTCCCAGCAGCCGCTTAGAGTAAAGACAACAAGGAGAAGAAACATCCCTTTCAGCGTTCTCATCTATTCTCCACCCTTTGAATTCGATGTGGACTTGAAGCGAAATTTGAGCCGGATCGGAATCCGGACAAAAACATCCTTGAAAGCAGCCAGACCAAATGGGACGACGGGCGAAAAATACAGCTTGCCGAAGGAGCGGAGCGAGGTCACATGCAGCATGATGCCTAAAAAGCCCAAGACAATGCCGTATAACCCCAACGTCCCTGCCAGGAAAAGCATTGGAAATCGAAGCAGACGGATCCCGTTGCGCAGACTGAATCGCGGTGTTGTGAAGGCTGAAATCCCTGTAATCGATACGATAATGACAACCGGAGCAGAGATTAATCCGGCCTGAACCGCCGCTTGACCTATAACAAGACCTCCGACGATGCCGATCGTAGGACCGATCTGCTTCGGCATCCGGACCCCGGCTTCAAGCAATGCCTCGAATATAACCTCCATCAGCAAGGCTTCAATCATCGCGGGAAAAGGAACGGCCTCCCTTGAACCGGCAATGCTAAGCACTAGATTCGTAGGAATCATTTCTTGATGAAAGGTCGTAATCGCTACGTAAAGAGCAGGGGCAAAAACAGCAAAATGAATAAATAAAAAACGGATCCAACGGATAAAAGTAGCGATGGGCCATCGGATATAATAGTCCTCGCTTGCTTGAAGCCCCGTCCAGAACGTCATCGGGACAATCAGGACATAGGGGCTTGTATCCACGAGAATCGCTACTTTTCCTTCCAACAGCTCAGCGGCAACCACATCCGGGCGTTCCGTGCTGTGGACCTGCGGAAATGGCGAATAAGGCTGATCCTCGATGAATTCTTCGATATAGCCCGAGTCAAGAACGCCGTCTATTCGTATGGCGCGCAGCCGGCTCCTAACCTGTTCGATAACCTTATCGTCCGCAATACCCTCAAGATACGTCATGACGATTTGCGTATGGGACAGCTCTCCCAGCGTTACGCTTTCCGTCTTTAATTTCGACGTTTTGAGTCTCGAACGGACTAGCCCCAGATTAGTCGACAGCTGCTCGATAAAGCCCTCCTTGGAACCGCGGATAACGGGTTCGGAGGAAGGTTCTTCGAGGCTTCTTTTTGCGATCCCGGGAATCGCGACCGTGATAACGCCGCTGCTCCCTGCCGTTAAGATTGCCGCATGGCCTTGCAGAAGGTTGCGAGCAACCTCGGATACTCGATCCGTGCTGGCCGTCGTGCCAATGGAAATCCAATGGTCGGCCAAACCTTCTGGTATTTCGGTATTGTCATCGTCAGCGGAATGCCGGAGTAACGGTTTTAATACATGCTCTTCAAGCATCGGTTTATCTATCAGGCTGTCTATGTAAACAATAATCCACTGCCATTGATGATGAGCTTTTATCCTTCTATACACCAGGTCATAGCAGTTCTGGAACGTTTCTTTGATATAACCTTCGTTCTGTTCCAAGTCGGAACCAAACGATTTATTGCAATCTTCCTGGAGAATGCTGCTATTGGATTTAAGAATATTGAAGGCTTTACCGGATGATCTGATTCTTAATCTCCTCATGAAGGCTCCTCCCAGGCGGTATCGGGACCATAATGAATTCCATTCCCATAGTATGGATGCGCCGATTCAAAATATTCAACCGGGAGCGCATAAATAAAGCCCGGAGCGCAGTTAAGCTCCAGGCTTCGGGATTTCCGTTCTAGCGGAATCAATCCGGGTTCAAAATGATTGGGCATTCCGGTCGGCACGGCCGATCCCAAGCGGCAAGATTACCGCACCGGCAAGCACGATAAGCGCTGCTCCGATCAAAGCCGCAAGATAGCTGCCGTTGCCGGAGATCAAATGACCCGCAATAAGCGGACCGATGATCTGCCCCAGGCCGAAAAACGTAGTCAGCAGGCCAATGATTTTCCGGTTGTTCTGCGGGAACAGATCCTTGGCATAAGCAACAAACATCATAGTAATTCCCATAAAAGTAGCCCCGAACAAAATAGCGCCGGCAAATATGGCCGCCGTATTCGGAATGAGCACAGGAACGGCTATGCCAATGGCTTGAATGGCCATCGCAAGGGACAACGTCCACTTTTTCCCCCACCGCGTTGCAATCATCGACCATGCGATGCAAGAAGGAATAGCTGCAGCGCCAACAAGCATCCAGCTGAGCGAAGTCATGTTCGGTAGGCTTGATACCGTCTTGGCGTACGCGACGAGATAAGTTCCCGTCACGATATAACCGAGGCCTTCCAAGCCATAGGCAAGCGTCAAACAGATCAAAATCCGGCGGACGGAGGAGGAAGTCCGGTTGCTTGGAGGACCGGCCTTAACCGCTCCGGTATTGCTTCCCCCTAATGAATACCAGGCCGCCATGCCAAGGACAAGACTAATCAAGCCTAATCCCTTCCAGATTCCCATCCACTCCCTGTTGTGAGCCAGCAGTGGAACGGCAATCCCGGTCAGCAGGATCCCGGCTCCTACCCCTCCGTAGAAGATACCAGCCTGCAGGGCGGACAAACGCTCCATTACGATGCTTGTGACGATAACAAAGACCGTAGCGCTTGCCAAGCCGGATAAAAACCGTAGAAGCAGCCACGCCTCCAGACTGTGGAATTCCCCCATGCCCCATGTTGTCCCTATACTTATGATGATACCCGCAAACAATAGCGTTGAGCGGTTCTTGACCTGTATGAGCGTCAAGAGAAACGCACCGATTAAATATCCCAAATAATTGCTCGAAGCCAGATAGCCGGCGCCTGTTGCGGAAAACAGACGATGATCCATCATGATGGGCAGAATCGGGGTAAAAGCAAACCTTCCGATCCCCATGGCAACCATCATGGCGGCTACACCCCCGGCAAGTACGATCCAAGTGCGTCTTCTCATTCATGTTCCTTCTTTCTTGGGACAGCCTGTTCATGATGGCATAATTTTGTTATCATGAATTTTGGATAATATATAAATTCAATATCTATTTTTAAGATATCAAAGACATAATCATACGATGGAGGCCGCAATGGACATTCAATTACTCAAAGTATTTTCCGCCACCGCTAAAGAAGGAAGCATCTCTAAAGCGGCACAAAAATTGAATTTTGCCCAATCAAACGTCACTCACAAAATTCAGCAGCTGGAAGCCGATTTGCAGACCCAGCTCTTCTACCGCCACAACCGAGGTATTACCTTGACCCCTTCGGGACAAATTCTCGTCTCGTATGCGGAAAAAATTCTGCATGTCATTCAGGAAGCCAGATCGGCTGTTGTAGACTCCAAGGTTCCAACGGGACCCTTGTCAATCGGGTCGATGGAAACGACCGCTGCCGTCCGGCTGCCCGTTCTTCTTGCCAAATACCATTCCGATTATCCGGCAGTCGATTTCAATCTGGTTACAGGTCCGACGGAGCGTAACATCAATGGCGTTCTTCATTACGAGCTGAACGGGGCCTTTGTGGCCGGACCGGTTGATCATCCCGAATTGGAGCAGGAAGATGTGACTGACGAAGAGCTGGTCCTTGTCACCGCAGCCTCCCACCCGGCTATTAACAGCATTCACGAGGTTGAATCACGGACGCTGCTTGTTTTTCAAAACGGATGCTCTTACCGGGCAAAATTTAATCAATTGCTTCAAGACGAAGGCATTGTACCCGTCAAGCTGATGGAATTCGGTTCGCTCGAGACGATTATCGGCTGCGTCGGCGCAGGTCTCGGCATTTCTTTATTGCCGCGATCGATTGTCGTCGAACAGGAGCAGCAAGGGCAAATCCGCACACACGCGATTCCAAGCAAGCATGCTCTAGTCACAACGGTGTTCATACGGCGCAAGGATGCTTTAATGACGCCCGCCTTATCCACGTTCCTCGCGGAAATGAGAGCCCATTTCAGTTGAATGGGCTTTTGTCATTGCATTAATGCGGCAGCTTGACTAATAATCTCTTCTACAATTTGCCGGGCTGATTGACCGGCAGTCAGCATCCGTGTTCCCTGCCCTGCCCACAAGGACAAGAATTCCGCTGTCTGCTGCTTGCTTGCCGCATTGCGAATATCGCGCGTTGCGGTATTTTGTGTCGGAAATGGCAGAGGCGCTATACCGCTAGCATCCCACTGCTCGATAAAGCTATTTTTAATGCCGCGCGCCGGCCTTCCGGAGAATGCATGGGTAATGACCGTGCTCTCCTCGTTGCTGGCAAGAAGCGCCGCCCGGTATGCTTGGTTGGTTCCGGCTTCAGTCGATGTCAGGAATCGGGTTCCCAGCTGCACCCCTTGCGCGCCAAGCATCAGAGCGGCAGCAAACCCGCGGCCATCCATAATCCCTCCTGCAGCGATAACGGGAATAGAGACGCGATCCGCAATCTGCGGAACAAGAGCCATCGTACCGATATTCGCTCCCATTGGATGAACGTCCCCGCTAAACGTTCCGCGGTGTCCGCCGGCTTCGCTTCCTTGCGCTACAATGGCGTCACAGCCCTTCTCCTCGGCAAGAAGCGCTTCCCTTACCGTAGTTACCATGGCCACTACCTTAATCCCGGACGCCTGGGCCTTCCGCATATGCGGTTCGGGCAACACGCCAAAAGCCGTGCTAATTACGGGAACCTTCTCTTCGATCAGCACTTCGAACTGTTCTTCGAACCAATTAGGCGAATGGACCTCGGTTCCTGCTGAAGCGGGGATCCCCAGCTGCATTCGGAAATCGTTAAGCTTGTCCTGAACCTCTTGGATCCGCGTGTTCTGATCGGCAGGCTGATTCACGAAGAGATTCACTCCAAACGGTGCCGAAGTGATCTCTCTGATTCGGTGGACAGCTATTCGGATATCCGACGGCGCCATGTAAGCTGCACCTAAGGTGCCAAGACCGCCCGCCTCGGAGACGGCTGCCGTTAATTCCGGCGTGGACGGCCCGCCTGCCATACCGGCCAGGAAGAGCGGATACCGGATACCGAATAATTCGCACAAAGCCGTCTGCATAGTTATTTTCATCGGGATTCACTCCTTTTTTATCGTCCAGCCTTTTCTTGCTTCAAGTATACAACGATCCGGCTTTCGCGAATAATACAGAAAAATGCTATCTGCTATCCTAAAATGAGATAGCAGATAGCACATTTATTTCAATCATTCTTTATCGAATGGGAAAAAGGCGCGTTATTCATATAGATCACTTCTATTTTCTCATGCAGAGGACCGTTTGTTTCGGTTTTCTCTACAATAGCCCGCCATTCGGAATCCTCCATGAAGGCTTGAAAGTTCCGCTCGCGCGCAGCCATATCCGGATGCTCCAAAATGTAATATAACCGGTTCTTTGATGCGTCCGCATCTACCCAAAAATTCGGAACCCGCATCCCATGCTTATTAAAAAATCCGATTGTATGGTTCTCGAACCGATCAAGCAGGGCATGCAATCGACCGGGAACCACATCGTAGATTCGCAACTCGTAAAGCATGAACATCATCTCCTCACGAGATATAGTCTTTCCAAATAAACGCGGAAAACAATCCGCTTACCACTTGCCCGCGCTTTGACCGCCATCCACATGCAGGACTTCGCCCGTCACGAATTGCGCGGCTTCAAGGTACAGGATAGCTTCCACAATCTCATGAACCTCGCCCATTCGTTTCATCGGGTGAAGCTTAGACAAGAAATCATGAGTTTCGGGAGCATGCATAGGCGTTTTGATAACGCCTGGCGCAACCGCATTGACGCGAATTCCTTTGTCCGCGTATTCGATCGCAAGGGACCTGGATACCGTCGTCAAGCCACCTTTGGACAATGCGGCAAGTGCCGACGGTACTTCTTTAATCGGTTGTTCGGATACGCCGCTTGCCGTAATATTCACAATGTGTCCGGAGCCTGCTTTCAGCATTTCGGTCAGAACTCTCTGCGTAATATGGAAGAAGCCTGCTACGTTTGTGGACAATACCGCGTCAAAATCCTCTTCGGTATATTCCGTAAACGGCTTTGCGAGAAAAATACCGGCATTGTTGATCAGGGTATCCACCCGGCCAAAGCGTGCGATAGCTTCGCTAATCAGACGTTCCGCCACCTGCGGTTTGGAGATGTCCCCTGCGACATACGCGATATTCAATCCGGTTGGATCGATTTCTTTTGCAGCTTCCGCTAGCGTTTGCTCGCGACGACCGTTAATAACGACCCTCGCGCCTTTTTTAACGAGTTCAATGGCAACAGCCTTGCCCATACCGCTGCTTCCGCCTGTAATAATGGCTACTTTATTTTGAAAAGTCATGTTGTTTGCTCTCCTTTTGTTTACCTATCAATAGATAGTTTATTTAGATGCTTAGTTATTAGACGTTTGCCAAAGGCTTAACCGATTTCAGATGCCGAACGTAGTCGGCACTGCTTTGCGCCAGACGCTCATCCGAGAGATTGGATACGTCGTTTAACGTAAAGTGCGGCAGATAGGTTGCGCTAATGAAATGGGCAGTTGCTTCGAACGGACGCAGGATTTCTTGCAAAGTGAACCGGTTAAAGCCGGTTGCCTGGTACGATTCTTCCGTGCCGTAAGTGGAGACGGCTACGCCAAATTCCTTGCCGGCTG
This sequence comes from Paenibacillus glycanilyticus, assembly GCF_051200795.1. Taxonomy (NCBI): domain Bacteria; kingdom Bacillati; phylum Bacillota; class Bacilli; order Caryophanales; family Paenibacillaceae; genus Paenibacillus; species Paenibacillus glycanilyticus. The sequence goes on along the minus strand of NZ_CP195155.1, from coordinate 3,327,478 downwards.
TTTTGTCGCCATCCGGACCAAACGCCCAGCCGTATTGCAGCACGGTATCGAACCATTTTTTCAAAAGCGCAGGCGCGCTGTACCAGAATACAGGGAATTGGAAAATAACGCGGTCATGGGCTTCCACCAGCGCTTGCTCTTTCGCCACGTCGATGTTCTCGTCCGGATAAGCTTTGTAAATTTCGTGGATCGTATATTCGCCTTGTTTCTTTAATTCCTCGATCCAAGCCTTATTTACGCGGGAAGCTTCCAGATTAGGGTGTGCTACGATTACCAATGTTTTCATGATAAATTGCTCCTTTAATGGTTTATTTGTTATTTTGGAAGAACGGTACGTCCTTCATAAAGATGCTTTCTTGTTTCTTCACCAATGGTCCGTCAAGCTCCGAGACCCGTTTCACTTCTATCCACTCCGGATCGTTGCGGAAGCGATCGTAGTTGAGGTTGCGTTGTTCCATATCGGCATGCTCGACAACATAATATAAGCGTTCTTTAGCTTCATCCTGGTCTTCCCAGAATAGCGTGATCTTCATCTCATGCTTCGCGAATAATTCGATGACATGATCTCTGAATCTGTCTTTAATCGCCTGCAGCTTGCCAGGATGCATATCGTAAATTCGCAGCTCGTACAACATGGTCTTATCTCCTTCAATTTTGTATTTATTGATTACCTATTAGTAGGTAGGCGTTGCTTTTTTTCGTTTTGTTGTCCGCTGCTTCATATTACTATATCTCCGCTAACGTGCCTAATACGAAATCAAGATAATGAATATCTCAAAAGATGATAGCAAAAAAAAGCAGCCATTGCCTGGCTGCCGTACAAGTCCACCGCCATGCCTTAGTGTAATAATTTCAAAGCTTTATCGGGATCGACCAAAATACGCCCGTAATATTGCTTGGATTTGAAGTTGTGAATTTCTTTGCACGCCTTTTCCATGCGGCCCATAATGATTTCTTCCTCCATTTCGACTGGCGACCAGTATAAAACATGCATGGGATAGGGATGGCCATCGAAATCCTCGGGAGCATACATGATCCGATTGGCTTTCTTGAAGCCATTCTTTTTATAAAAAGCAAGACGCCTGCGGGTATCCTCGTTATCGGGATCATTCGGCTCGGCTTCAAGCAGGATCATTTTCCCCTTCGTCTTTAACGAGTTAAGTACTCTGGAACCTATTCCTCTGCTTCTCGAATGCGGCGTAACCAACAGGTAATCGATAAAAATAAAGGTTGTGAATTCGGCATACAAAACGATGTAGCTGTCGGTTTCTTTAATGTGATAGACGTCGGTCTCTTCAAGCAAGTCAACGAGCTGATGAGGATCCTTCATCTCGTGCTCCGGAAAATAGTCATGCAGCTTATCGTACCATTCCATATTTTCCACTAAGATTTGCTCCTTTGTCCAAACTCGAGTTCATCTGCTTCATTTACAATTGCCTTGTTGATGCTCCTCTATTCACGATATAGCTTCCAGCTTTTCGATAATTCTGCGCTTCCGGTACATGATTCGGCCAGTCTCGGTCACATCCTGAAGGGTAGAGCGATTAAGATAAGCCCCGAACAAAATTCCCGCGATCGGAATCATTTGAAAGAGCTTTTTCCATCCGAAATTATCCCTGTACGACAGCATGACCTCCCGCCAGCCTTGCAGCTGAGACAATACCTGCTTGCTCTGCTCGCCTGAACGGAAAGCGGCAAGATCCTCGAGAATAGCCTTCTTCCCTACGATGTCGGAGGAGGAAAACTGAAGGCATTTTACGATAAAAATACGTTCGGATTTCTCTGACGGGTCATAGCCGTAGCTGATTGCGATTTCCTGCAGCGCTTTGATGGAAATCCCAAGCAGGAGCGGAATATCGATGGCTAGCGTAAAGATTCCGCCGATACCCGTCGTGGCGCCTTGAACGGTCGCCGTGTTGCTGCTTGATTTGCTTATGCTTTCGGCAACTTCATCCATTCTGCCAAGCGGAAGCTGCGCTATCCTCTCCAATGCCGTATCCGCATCCGGTTCTTCGTGCGACAGCATTTTCCGGTACATTTGCTCCTTGCTGATTAAATAACGGCCGCCGCTCTGCACATAGCTTCCAAGCTCGTCGAGAACGACTCCTATTTTGTCCTGGATGAACTTTGGCGTTAGCCGGTCCAGGATGACAAAAGGCAAGCGGCCCAGCTTCTCCCAAAAGAACAGATCCTTCTGCTCCTTCTCCCACTGTTCGATTAACTTTAACTCTGAATTTAGGTACTGAAAATCTTCCGTTGTTGTCATCGCAGTCTTGACCCCTTAGCATCTAATAATCGCTTCAGCCTTACATACTGTAAAATGCTCCTTTACGTTTCATAAAATATCCGTTGTAAAAATAAAAAAGAACCTTCGCTTCAGATTAGGCGAAGGTTCTTTCCGTCTTCCGTTATGGCCTGGCAGGCTCTGCCGCTATAGCTTCCGCATTTTTGCTTTTTTTGATGGCGAGCGTAAACGTCGTTAAGGCAAGGACGGCAATAATGACCGACATCACGCCGATTGCGGTACTGAAGCCTAGCGTGCTGGAGGCAACTCCTCCGCCGTATGCGCTGGTTCCTTGGAACAAATAAGCGGCTACCAGCACGGCGGACAAAAATTGAACGCGGTTATGAGCTTGGGAGTTGATCGCCGCTATACCGATGCCTCCGGATGCGGAGAACCCGTACGCAAGTCCTCCCAGCACGGACGAGCTCATGAACAGCAGGAACGAATGAACCTCCGCCGCAATAAAGAGCAATACGGCTGCCACTACGATTGAAGCCATGCCGATCCGAATGGATACAACCGGTTTTAAGCGACCGGCAATCGTTGCACTGACCGAAGCCAGCAAATAAGAAACGGATAATACGGTGCCAATGACAAGAATATCCTGCGTGCCAATGACGTCACGGGCGATCTGCGCGCCAAGCGACAGCAATAACGCCCCGTTCGCGAAGCCCGTGCCAATCGCCAGGGCTGCCAGAAAGTAGACGCCCCACTGTCCTCTCGGAACTTTTACCCCTTGAAGCTGAAGCTTGAAGACTGGTCTAGCCGCAGATTGCGTTTTGCTCTGCTTAGGCAGAAAGAGGCAAAGAATGATGCTGACCAATACAAGAACGGCCAATACCCAATAGCTGAAATGAAGCGGTGCCGGCGCGTATTTAATCAATGCCGCTCCCACGATTGTGGCAAGGAATAGCCCAACCGCCTGCGTTATCGTGTTAATGGACCCCGGCAGCTTTTTATTCGAGGTCGGGTTGAACTCCACAAGCGCAGCCGCTCCGGATCCGGCCGTTAATCCCACCCCAAGGCCTTGGAATACCCGGCCGGCAAACAACCAGATCACGTTCTGCGCCATCGCGAATACCAAGGCTCCGACAAGAAGAAAAAGAAGACCCGTAATTAACGTATTTCTGCGCCCGATATAATTGGATAGATTACCCAGCAGGAACAATACAAGAATAAGGACGATTGGATACACCGAGAAAATACCCGTTGTTACTGACTTGGAAAGATGCCACTGCAAGGCATAAACCGGAAATTCGATGGATGGTGCCGTACTTGACCACAAGCTGACCGTGAGTACCCAAGCCACAATCCAAAAGGATGCTTTGGAAGATATTGTACGCATGATATGACCTCTTTTCGTTGTTTATAGGATGACCAGAATAAAAAATGAAATTAAAGAATACTCGTTCTTTTATTATTAAAAAAATGGTTTGCTTTCCTTTTATGAAGCGGGACGATCGAAATCAATTGCTCATCACGTCTCACAAAATTTCGGAATGACCGTTCTTTAATAATCATGCAGACATGATTTCCACATGTCTCAGTATATTTATTTAAGAACGATTAGTCAACAATAATAAGAACCTCGTCAGACAAGGATTGACATCGCTACTTTCGCAGCGTCTTCAAGCACTTGACGGTCCGTTGCGATTTTGGCAAGCACATACAACCCATTTCGCGTATTTAACAGGAATCTGGCCGTTTCCTGCACGGTATGCTTCGTTCTCAACTCACCTTGCTGCTGCGCGCGCATCAGAAATTTCTTGAAGTTTGTTTCCATTTCCAGCGTATACGCCTCAATGCGGAAAGCAACAACGGGATCTACCTTCCCCATCTCCATAGCGGTATTGGCAATCAGACAGCCGCGGCGGCCGTTCTCGTCGCTCATTGCCACATCGATTAACCGTTGAAAGTAACGCCATAACACGTCTTTAGCAGGGCCCTGCTCTTCAAGAATGGTGTAGGCATGGCCTCGGTTCCCTTCACGGAATCGGTCCAGACATGTCAGAAATAGCTGATTCTTGTCGCCAAAGGTATCGTATAAGCTGCCTCTGTGCACTCCGGTACGTTCGACCAGATCTTGAATCGAAGTCCGTTCGTACCCTTTTTCCCAAAATAATTCCATCGCCTTCTGTAGGACAGCATCTTGGTCGAATTCTCTAGGTCTTGCCATTGTGCATACCTCCCTTATGTCCCATCATAGCGGTTTAAGAACGAACAGTAAACAATTTTCGCAAGCCATTTGCTGTTAGTATGATGCTGTTCGTATGCGATTAATCCCCTCGATTCTTTTTATTTAATGGGGTTAAATAAAAAAAAGCCGCGGGATACGCGACTTTGTTGAGTCTAGAGAACAGCTGCTTTGCCGCCGTCAATATTAACGGATGTCCCGGTCACGTAAGATGCGGCCTCCGATACGAGGAACGCGATTACGTTCGCCGCTTCCTCCGTTCGGCCAATGCGCTTAAGAGGAATATCGTGGCGCGGCTCCGCGGCGAATTCATCCCAGGTTAAATGAGGAGCCGTTGCCTGCCACATCCGCTCGATCTGATCGCTTCGGATCAAGCCGATGCAGACGGCATTTACGCGAATCCCGTCAGCCGCCAGATCCTTGCTCATCGCTTTCGTCAGCGCGAGGCCGGCCGCCCTGCTTACCGAGGTTGGCAGCGAAGAGCCGGAAGGCGTCTTGCCGCCGATTGCCGTTACATTAACAACCGCGCTTCTTCCGCTCTGGCGCAGGTAAGGCAATGCCGCCCGCGTGAAATGGATTGCGCCAAATAGCTTTAGATCCAGATCGGCAGACCAAGCTGACGTATCCACCGCTTCAAACGGCTTTGCTGCCGAAGTACCGGCATTATTGACCAATATGTCAATGCCGCCAAATCGTTCGGCTGCCTCCGCAACCGCGCGCTGCACCTCTACTTCGACAGATACGTCAGCGGAAATAATAAGTGGCTCTACGCCGGTCTTTTCGACGATTTTTGCTGCCGCAGCCTTCAATGGCTCTTCGCTTCTGGCGACAATGGCCACCTGCGCTCCTTCTGCTGCAAGCAGAATCGCTGTTTCAAGTCCGATCCCTTTACTTCCGCCGGTAATGATGGCCCGTTTTCCTTTAAGCCCTAATTCCATGCTATCTACACTCCTTCGTCGCTATGGTTGCTACTGAATGAACCGAATAATCCTCTGCCAATTAAATTCGCGCTAACGGGTGCCTTGCCAATCTCGCGTGCCCACACGGACAACTGACCGATGTGGTGGATTTCATGGACGATGACATGCCTCATAACTTCACCGCATGCATGGGCTTCTTCTTCCCCGTCATCCGTAATATCTATCATCACGCGGTTCTCCAAGCTGTCATTCCATCCATAGACGAAAGGCGCAACTTCCTCATGACAGCGGTTCGAGAAATCAATCACTTGCTTCAGGCTGGCTACTTCGTCAAACGCGGGTATGTATATTTCCTTCCCTTGTATTCCGCCGCAGATCCAGCCGTATTCGACGGCGGCAATATGATAAAGCGTGGGCAGAATATAGCCTATCCCGCCGTTACGCTTTTTTAGAAGCTCATCAGGGTTAATTTCTCCGCACCAATCGAACCAGACCTTGCGAACCTGCCAGTTATATTCGAATAACTTGATCATGAACAGCCCTCCCGCACAGCAAGTATATTCCTATTATTCTACTCGGATATATAAACTCCTGCCCGTTCGACTGAACTATTTCCTCCAGAACGTTGTGCATTCCGCTTTGTCGGCGATATTAAATTCGATCATCTTCTTTAGAAGGCTGTAATCCACCGGTTTTTCCCACCGAATCCGCAGCAAGAGGTTGGTCTGATCATAGCCGGCCTTCTCTATGTCTTCCTTAAAACGAATCATCCCAGCCCTTTCTGACGCAACGGCCAGATGCTGTTTGGCAACGCTGAATCCGATGATATAGGTATCGTGATCGGTGAACATAGGCTGGTTCCAGCCGATCTTCGGAACTAAAGCCGGGAACGTATTCCCTACCCACGTCAACACTTCCTCCGTCCTTTCCCGATGCGACAAGTTATCAATACCTGCCAGAAAATCCGCAAACACTTCCATAAGGTCTCCCCCTAAACTATTAATTCGTTCTATTATCCTTCCCTTATGGTTGAGGTATTCGCGGCCGGTGATCCGATATCCTCTCGACTCCTTAAGCTGCATAGCTGTTTCGAGGTTCCAAGGCTGTATTCAGGTCTTGCTGACTGCAACAGGAGGATAATATTTCTTGGCTACCAGAAGATATACAGCTCCAAGAGCAACGGACAAAGTGACAACAATGGAAGCCGCCAGAACAATTCCCGCTACTGCCGTCAGGGATGGAGCTGCGCCGTGCTTCACCATCAAGAGCAAGCCTTGCGCTGCCGTTGCGACACCAAACGTATAAGCCCAATAGCCCGGAGCGAACGGCTGCTCTCTTAACCACTTATAGGAAAGGGCCAAGGAAAATAAAAGGAATAACGTATAGCCCGCCAAGCCGTAAGTGACGAAATCGGAGGACTGCCCGCTCAGAACTTGGTAGGCAACCAGTACAATGGCACCAGGCGCCATGTAAATGCCCATAAAATTGCGCATTTTTGCATCCAAACCGCCTGTCGCAAGTTGATGGAAGATAACCGAGTCCAATATGATCCAGGAGATAACACCAATCCCGAAGACCATCCATCCATATTCCCGATAGCCGATCAGCCCTGCAACCAAGGCGTTAACCAGTACGCTTGCCGTATAGGTAAGGAATAACGACGGCGTAACTTGCGTATGGCTTCGCGGACTTCTCCACATTCCGGACAGCCGGACAGCGGCCAACAGCAGGTTCAAGACGGAGCCCGCCCAGAACAGGACATGGGCAAAAGTCGTATGGTATGGCATAATAGCAACCGCCAACAATAGGACGGATTCCGGAATCAGAGCGATAAAGGACCCTTGTACGGGATCGTTCCACTCTTGCCTTGCCGCATAGTGGTGGTTTATCCATTTATTCGCGTATAGCAATCCCCACCAGAGGAAAGACAGTACGGCTAACCCTTCTAGTAGTTCCCCCCATAGCTTAGATCCTCCCCATGTTTCTTGCGCGAACCTGAGCGCGTTCCCCGTTTCCGCGAGCCCCAACGTCATCGCGAAAAACGAAGCTGGCGCAATCGGCAGTTTCAACATTCTTTTTTTCATGGTCATCTCTCCATTCTCTCTCCTGTTCATCTCTGCATATAACCGGATGAATATGAGTTCATTGTAAGGAGGAAACTAACAATAGATCAATATTATCGTTTCTATCGTTTCCATAAGAAAATTAAATCAATCGGCAGTTATATGCATCATTAAATCATAGATCCGTTCTATGGAAATCATAGATTCTCTTTAATTGATTTATCATTATGATGCTTTTATACTTAATAAAGAAGGATTTATGATTTTTGATGAGGTGTATCACATGGAGATTAGACAACTGGAGTATTTTCAAGCGATATGCGAGGAGCTTCATTTTACGCGTGCCGCCGATAAGCTTGGTATTACTCAGCCGACGTTAAGTTATCAGATCAAGCAGCTGGAGGAAGAACTGGAGGTACCGTTATTTCATCGGATCGGGAAAAAAATCGCGCTTACGGAAGCCGGTTTCATCCTTCTTAACCATAGCCGCAACATCTTCCGTTCGATTGACGGAGCACGCGAGGAAATATCCGAGCTTCATCATATGGAGCGCGGAACCTTGACGATCGGGACATTAATCGGAGAAATCAATGATCTTGTTTCCGGTTTGCTGGTTGATTTTCACAATAAATACCCGGGGATTAGCATTAAGCTGTTGGCCTTGGAGGATGTGGTGGATCCCCTCTTGCAGGACGAGCTTGATTTTGCCGTAACCATCTTTCCGGTAGATGACGACAGATTCTGTAAAGTTTCTTTGTACGAGGAAGAATTTTATTTCGTTGCTCATTCCAGCTCTCCGTTAAACGGCAAGTCTATCGTGACCATAGAAGAAGCGATGAGAGAGCCCATCATTATGTTTCCCAAAACCCACCGTTGCCGGCAGCTGATTGACGCGGTTTGCAGCATGCATGGCGTTGCCTGGGAGCCCGTCATTGAGACGTCGGCCATCAAATCGATTCTCTCCCTCGTGCAATCCGGTGCGGGAGCCTCCATCCTATCCAAAACGCTGCTTGAACTGTATCCGGGTCAAGATATGATCATGATTCCGATAAGCAACCCTTCGCTACGCAGGGAAGTCGGAATTGCCTATCTTAAGGACCGGTATATCGGAAAAGCAACCGGTGCTTTTATGAAGCAGCTTACTTCCCGCTTTGACGGAATCGAAACGCTGTAATGCAGAAAAAGCTGCCGAACGATAGGTTCGACAGCTTTTTCTTTTTCGCCTACTTCAAGAACTTCCCTGTTATCGACTGTTCTTCCAGGATAATTTGAGACGGGGTCCCTTCGAATACAATCTGCCCGCCTCTGCTGCCCCCATCCGGTCCCATGTCTATAATCCAATCCGCCTGGCTGATTACTTCGAGATTATGTTCAATGACGATAACCGTATTGCCGGTATCCACAAGCCGGTTCATAATTTCCAGGAGATGCCCGATATCCGACATATGCAGACCGGTTGTTGGCTCGTCCATGACGTAAATGCTGCCCTTCTTATGAAGCTCGCTTGCCAGCTTGATCCGTTGGCATTCCCCGCCGGATAACGTGCTGAGCGGCTGGCCAAGCGTGATGTAGTTCAGGCCGACGTCGCTCATTGCTTGGAGCTTCTTCTTTACTTCCTTCAGCTCGAAAAATTCCAATGCCTGCTCGACGGTCATCTCCAGCACTTCGGCTATATTTTTGCCATTCAGCTTGTATCCGAGAACCTCTTCCTTGAAGCGTTTGCCTTCGCACACCTCGCATGGCATCTTTACGCTTTCGAAGAAGGAAAGGTCTGTATAGACGACGCCAAGCCCTTGGCAGTTCTCGCAAGCCCCTTTGGAGTTAAAGCTGAACAAGCCCTGATTAACCTTATTGGCGGATGCAAACGCCTTGCGAACATCATCCATAATCCCCGTATAGGTTGCCGGATTCGAACGGGTTGATACGCCAACCGCCGATTGGTCGATGACGACTGCGTCCGGATGCTGGCTGAGAAACACATCGTTTATAAGCGAGCTTTTCCCCGAACCCGCAACGCCTGTTACCACGTTTAAAACACCGGTTGGGATGTCTACGCTAACGTTTTGCAGGTTGTGCAAATTCGCATTGCGGATGGACAGCTTGCCGGAAGCCTTCCTGCAATCCTTCTTCAACTCAAGGGGTCTCTTCATGTGCGTTCCGGTTAAGGTACCCGACTCCAATAACCCATGGAAGCTGCCTTCGAACACGATGTTACCTCCGCGGCTGCCTGCATGCGGACCAACGTCAACGATATGATCGGCGACCTTAATAACATCCGGGTCATGCTCCACGACAATAACGGTATTACCCTTATCCCGCAGCTTCACTAGCAAGTCGTTCAACCGGTGTACATCCCGGGGATGCAGGCCAACGCTAGGCTCGTCGAAAATATAAGTGACATCGACCAGGCTGCCGCTAAGATGCTTGACCATCTTGACGCGCTGCGACTCACCCCCGGATAACGTATCGGTCTCCCGGTCCAGCGTTAAATAGTCAAGCCCGATATCCACCAGATGCTGAAGACGTTCCGTCAACGATTTGACGATTGGCGCTGCCTTGGCATCGCTGATTTCTTGAATAACCCGGATGAGGTGTCCAACCTCCATTGAGGATAGCTCTGCGATGTTTTTCCCGTTAATCCGGCAGTTCAGCGCAGCTTGACTGAGTCTGGAACCTTGACAGCTGGAGCACTTCCCTTCAGTAATAAACGGCATAACCGCTTTTTGCGTGCGTTCGGACTTCAGCTTTACGTCCTGCTTAATATATTTGTTCGTGAACTTCTCGATAACGCCTTCGACGGTAATGTTGGTGGCTTTGCCGGCGAAGTCCATCTGCACCTTCCGCGCCTTAGCATACAGCAGCTGGTCCAGCTCTTCCGGCGAATAATCCTGCAGCTTTTTGTCCGGATCAAAGTCACCCGACTGCAAGAGCATATTCATCTCCCAGCCGTTTACCGTATAATCCGGAAGCATGATGGCGCCTTCATTAAGCGACTTGGACAAGTCAATGGCCTTGCTCATATCCACTCCGAGTCTACGGCCGATGCCGTTGCATTCCGGACACATGCCTTGAGGATCATTAAAGGAAAACATATTTGCCGATCCCACATGCGGCTGCCCTACCCGTGAGAACAAAACGCGGAGAATCGGAGAAATATCGGTGATTGTGCCCATTGTGGAATGGGAGCCGCCGCCTAGTCTTTTCTGGTCGACAACGACGGCCATGCTGAGGTTTTCGATTCCGTCCGTATCCGGCTGTGGAAAGCTCGGCAAGAAAGTCCGAACGAACGTGCTGAAATTCTCATTTAACAGTCTTGTAGATTCAGCAGCGATCGTATCGAAGACGATGGATGACTTTCCCGATCCCGATACTCCCGTAAAAATCGTGATTTTCCGCTTCGGGATACGCAAAGAAACGTTTTTTAGATTGTTTTCCCTGGCATTCGTAATAACGATGTACTCCTGGCCCGTTCCGCTCATTCCTTACATCCTTTCGGGTCGTAGATTTATATTCTTCCAATTGTACGAACCAGACATAAACCGGTTGCAAACAGTTGCAACCGGTTTATGTGGTTTTGTGTCCAAGAGGCTCAACTATGCGATTATTGCGCCAGCAGCTTGGCAAGCTCGTTGTGCCAATTCGTCCAGCCGTATCTAGCTCCTTCAAGCGCTGGTACGCTGGAGAAGCCGGTTTGTTCGAGGTGAAGGTTAACCTTGCCCTCTCCCAACTCCTGCACCGTCCAAGTAACCGTATGCTTCTCCGGACCAACCGCCCAAGAGTAGGACAGCAAACGGTTTGCTTCGTCTACCGCAAGCACTTCCCCGTCAATAATGCCGTCCCAATATTGATTAGGCTCTGCCCGGAACTGAAACCGGTGTCCAACCTCCGGTTTAAAGTCGTTTGGAAGCACCCATTTGGCAAGCATTTCGGAAGTGGTTAACGCAGCCCATGCCTTTTCAACCGAAGTATTGTATTGAAAATCCAGTTCTAATTTCAAACTCATTCTTCTTCCTCCTCTAATAATTGCTGCAGACGCAGCATATTAACGGTCCAGAATTTCCTGTAGTAAGAGACCCAATCCTGAATTTCTTTCAATGGAGCGGCATTCAGCCGAAAGCGCGTTTCCCTGCCAACCTTCCGGTCCGTTACCAGTCCTGCTTCTTTCAGGATGGTCAAATGCTTGGATACGGCCGTACGCCCCATATCGAATTGCGAGGTTAGCTCATGAAGCGGGATTTCCGCTGTCTCGGACAATAGCTGAATCAACCGGCGCCTGGTTGGATCCGCAATCGCGTCAAAGACATCCCGTGACGGATGATTATCGTTCACAACACCCCCTCCTAGAGTTCAACTTCATAAAAGAATAGTTGGCGTTAGAATCCATGGGTTGCGACTGCTCCATTCATTTCGTTACAATAGAATGCAAGGTAACTTTTTCTTGTTCGATTCACTCATGAGACACCATTTGGTGTCTAAAAGAATTATAAGACACCAAATGGTGTCGTGTCAACAGCGTAACAAACCTATTCTCCCGCACATTCCCATTCCAATTCCCAATATGACGAAACGCAAAAAAGCCGCGAGCACTTCTCGCGGCTTTCCTTCAATTTATCTTTTATTTCAAAGTGATCGTCTTCTTCCAAGTAAGCTCTTTGCCCGCATCGTTTACGAATGTAAAGCTTACATCGCCTTTTTGCCCCTTCAAGTCGTCCGGGTAGAAGAAGCCCATGAACTGTCCATCTCCGCTGATGTAAAAGCCGTCTTCTCCATTACCGCCATGCTCAATTGCTTCTTGCGTTGTGTTAACAATGCTGGTTTTGCCGGATTTCCATTCCATCTTGGACAGCATGTAGCCTTCCGGACGCTTGTTGACTGTGAAGTCAAAGCTGTTGCCTTCGATTGGTTTGTCGGTCTGATCGATGATAATCAGAATCTCTTCACTAGCATTATCCCCTGCGGCGTTAGACGAATTCGTATCGTCAGGAGTCGCTGTCTCAGGCGCGGTAGACTCCTCGCTGGGAGCGTTATGGTCTGGCGTGGCGGATTCCTCCGCATTTCCGGCATTGTTGGCAGGCGTGTTGGATGCCGGCGCTTCTGTCGCGGTATTATTGCTAGCTGTATTCGTATTCCCTGTTTCCGTTTTGTTGCCGCATGCGCTCAGAACAATCAGAACGGCTAACGATGCTGCCAGTAAGCTTACGGATTTTTTATTCATGATGAGTCTCTCCTTTGTTTTCTTGTAAAGTGAATGAAAATGCTACACCGTTCTCAGTATTGGCTGCCCCGTAATCACTACCGTGCAGCTCCAATATATGTTTGACAATAGCGAGCCCTAAGCCGGTTCCGCCGGATTTGCGATCACGGGAACGTTCTACCCTGTAGAATTGATCCCAAATTCTGCTCAGGTCCTGCTCTGCAATAGACGGGCCTGTATTCTCCACGGTGGTTTTAATTGCTGCTCCTTCTGCCTTTTCCATTTCCATAACGATTACGCTGTTCTCAATGGCGTGCCGAATCGCATTGCTGAGCAGATTGAGCAGAACTTGCTCGATCCGTCTACGGTCCGCATAAACGAACAACTCCCGTTCTCTATCCTGCCGAACTCTTAGCCTTAGATGTTTGCTTTCCAGCTGCTGCGTGAAGGAGCTTGCAACCTCTTTGACGAGATCGGTCAGGGAGAACCGGTCAATCTGCAGCTTAACGGCCTTCACCTCGAATTTGGACAGCTCCAGCATATCCATTATCAACGCGTTCATCCGGTCCGTCTCGTTCACGATCAAGGCAAGGTAACGTTCTCGCTTGTCGTCTGCTACCCCGTCCTGAAGTCCCTCCGCAAAGCCTTTTACGATGCCAAGCGGAGTTTTGAGCTCATGGGATATGTTCGCTACCAGTTCTTTGCGCAGCTGCTCGGACCTCTGCTTCTCTCTTACGTCCTCCTGCAGCTGCTCGTTAGCAAGCTTGAGCTCGTTAAGTGCCGAGTCCAGGTTGCGGGATAAGGCGTTCATATTCCTCGATAGCTCTCCGAATTCGTCCTTGGAGCGAATCTCCGGATGATCGGTGAAATCAAGCTTGGCGAGCCGCGCGGCCGAACGATTAAGGGTCAGCAGCGGACGCGATACAATTCTCGAATAGATCAGCGTTAACGCAAGAACGAGAGCAAGTATGATCGGCGCCAAGTAAATAAAGTACTTTTTCAAAATATCAACCGCTTCTCCTACCGGCTGAAGGGAAGCCATCACGAACATGTAATGCTCATCCGCATCCGTACCGGCAAGAGATTTTACGAGTACGGCGTACTCGACTCCGCTCCAAGGATCCTTCCATTCGCTCCGTACCGTCTCTCCCGCATGCAAGCGGGACAGTCTCGCCTCCGCCGACGCTGTCCAATCCTGTAGAGCTTCGTCAACAAGAGCATCCTGGTAAAGAGGGTTGAACGACCGCTGCTCCGGCAGCAAAAAGTCCGTTACCTTTCCTTCAATCCGTACTAAGCCTTCATCAAGAGGAGCGGAATTATCGGGCCAGAAATCAATCGGGTGAAGCACCGTATCCTTCTGGTCCATAAAAATCCCGTCCACTATTATATTGCTTCCAATCGAAACTCCTCGCGGAATGCTATTGATCGTAGCGCCTGCGGTTGGGATCGGAACGGTAATGCTCTTACCGCCCGATTGAAGCTTAACATAATACGGATTGAGGTTAGCCTTATTAAAGCTTTTATTCAGTACGGCCGAGCTGGTATCATTCCGGTTCATAAACGTTCCGAGCAAACTGGAAAGCTCCCGTTCATTCCCCTTTACCTCGTTATACTGATCGCTAAACCCGTTAATGGCCGATTCCAGCTGATGAATCCGGGACATCCGGTAAAAACGTTCAAAGAACAACCCTTCGGCCAACATCACCAGCGTAAAAATAAACAAAATCAAAGCGGACGTAATGACGAACAGCTTGAGTACAACGCCATGTCTTCTCATGCTTCCGATTCAAACCTGTAGCCGGATCGGATGACGGTCGCAATCAGCTTGCCGGCGTCCCCGAGCTTGGCTCTTAATTTCTTGATATGAGTGTCCACGGTCCGCAAATCTCCAAGGTACTCGTATCCCCATACCGCATTCAGAATGTAGTCCCGGGACAATACTTTTCCGTCATGCTTGATCAGGAATAGCAGCAGATCGTATTCTTTGGGCGACAGATTAACGAGTTCCCCAGCCACCGTAACCGTATGGGCCTCGCGGTTCACCGACAATTCTCCGTATTGAAGCAGCTCCGCTTCCCGCCCCACCGTTCTTTCCGTTCTCTTCATTAAGGCGTTTGCCCGGGCGACAAGCACCCTTGGACTTAGCGGCTTGGTAACGTATTCGTCGGCTCCCAGCTCGAAGCCCATCAGTTGATCCTCGTCCTCGGCCCTTGCCGTGATCATAATGATAGGAATATCCGATTTCTCGCGGATCCGTCTGCATACGGACCAGCCGTCCATCTCCGGCATCATAATGTCTAACACAACCAGGTCGACGGAGACCCGCTCGAATAACTCAAGCGCAACCCTTCCGTTCTCCGCCTCGTGGACATCCCATAGTTCTTTTTTGAAATAATCCGTTATAAATTCCCGCATAAGCGTATCGTCTTCCACTAATAAAATACTTCGTTTCATTTGAATCCCGCCTCTTTCCGGCAATGGTTCCTTTCTCGTACGGAACCGCAATCGTATATCCTATGCTATCACAGGTTTACCCGAAATTCGGCATTCTTATCATCCGATTGCACCTCCATTTGATCTACAAGTTGAAGTATAGGGGGTTCGTGTGTCCAACGTGTGTATTCGAAATGGATTCTTGGAGAACCTAAACGCAAAGAAAAAGCCGCGAATTGGCGGCTTTTACGAGTTAGCTTCATATTTAGCAAGATACTTGGGATAAGAGAACAGATGAATGGCTTTCGATTTGCGCTGGGCTTCCTCTCTATATTCAGGCACTTGCTCCGCTTCAACATAATCGGCGAGAACATCAATGACATCATCCAGAAGCTTAGCGCGAAAATAAAGCTCAAGCCGTTCGACTACGCCATCTCCGGCAGCTGCAAGTACCTTTTCTCTCCAGTTCGGCCATGATGGATCATCGGCAAGCGGCCAGAGGAGCACGGAATAATCCATCGCCGCATCTCCTTGTCCGGTCAGATCATCCCAATCGATAATCCGGAACGAGCCGTCTCCCCGCACCAATACGTTATTGCCATTCAAGTCGTTATGGACAACATCGACAGCCGCCTTTTGAAAAGCTGGGGTCTGTGAGATGATTTCCCTCAATTTCTCTATCTCTTCCCCAAACCAGGTCAGGGTCTCATCCGTCACAAAATCCTTCAGAAGCTCCCTCGATTCTCGGATTCCGTCCAGATCCTCCGTAAAGCGGGTTAGGTATTCCTCTTCGAAAGCTTCGGCATAGGATCGGGTCGCCGTCACGGGAAGCAGCTCGCGAAGCTCCTCATCGTGGTGCAGCTTGGCAATGATCTTCAGCACGGCGGATCGGATCTCATTCGCGTTATGAATCTCGGCAAGCGGGACCGCGTCTTCTATGTATTCGAATACAAGTCCATACGGATAACCCGGCACTACTTCTTCATTGATTTCATGAATGAGCATAGGTGCGGAATAATGCAAAGCTAAATAATCGCTTACTCTCGCCCACTGCTGCAGTCTTGTCCGTTTGTAAGGAGGAGCAAGCTTAACGTGAAGACGCGAGGCTCCATCCGTTAACCGGATCGACAAGTTGCCGAAGCCTCCCGGGTTATAAATATAACTAGCCTGTATGCGTTCCGGGCTCATTCCAAGCGCTGCAGCGTTTGCTGCCGCCCATTCCGCGATTTTCCGCTCTGCCAATTGAACATTCATCCCGGTATACGGCCTCCTCGAAAAATGGCTTAACATTACCAAATATTGTAGCATGGCAATGATCGTTAACACAGCTAAATAAAAAAAAGAACCCCCGGATTACCCGGAAGCTCTTCCCGACACCCCTTATTCACTTGCGCACCTCAATGACGTACACCGAATGGGGCTTCAAAGTCAGCAGAGGCTTGCCATCTTTGAATTTCAGAAGGCCCTCCTCCGCTGTTACGGCTTCCGGTTCAAATACATCGTTGATTAACTCATAATCATTGCCGGACAATTCCCATATTGCCGCTACTCCGGAGTCCGCAAACGAACCGATAGCCAGCTCAGCGTCAACCGCTGAAAGCCCGCGATTAACGGCAAACAAGGTTAACACGCTGCCGGATTCATTAACACCGGCTGCCACATCAAGCGCCGGCAAATTCCCTGGCTCGAGTCCAAACCGCTTCGATCCGGATGGCCAATCGAAGGTTGGACTGTCCGTATGCACCTTCAATACACGAGAGATGTCGCGATTCGCGTAGGCTTTCATCACATGGAAGGTTGGCGTGCCGTATACCGTTCTGCTGCGACCGCTCCAGCCTGTTTCTTTGCCCCGGTACTGATCCGCATAGCAATCCCCAACCCGAATGCATCCGCCAAGCCAGCCGTTGACCAGGTCGGAGTAGCTGCCGATTTCGATCAGATGGGATTGCCTGATAAATTCGTTCAGGTTTGCGGCGTTGGCTACCGCAGCCTCCAGCGTATGCTCCATCGGGCGCCCTGCTCGAATCGTGTTCGGATAATACATCGTGTTGTACTCCGTGATCGCGAGCTTCACATGCGAATAGGCGGGATTGCCGGCAATGATCTCTTCCGTCTTGCTGATTGCGGCACGGCTTACCTCAGGGAACGACATCACTGCCGGGTACCGTTCTTCTTTTGGCGTGTCAGGCGTAATTCCGACCGTGCCGAAGCCATGATAAATATGCAGCGTCAGCATGTCCATTTTGTCCGCCGAAAGGCTAAGCACCGTACGGTTCCATTCGGGATCGCAATCGCCGCATGCCAGAAGCACTATATCCGGATCTACCGCGTTCATCGCATCCGCAAAACGGTTATACCGATGCGCGAATTGCTCCGCCGTGCTATGCCCATGCTGCCATGGTCCGTAAATTTCGTTCCCGATCTCCCAATACTTGACGCCATAAGGCTCCGGATGGCCATTTCGAGCCCGCAGCGCGCCATACTCCGAGTCTACGCTGCCGTTGCAATATTCCAACCAAGCCGCTGCTTCCTCAGGTGAACCCGTTCCCGCATTGACGCAGATTAAAGGCTCCGTCTCCGTATCCCGGCAGAACGCAAGGAATTCATCCGTTCCGAAATATTTGTTCGTCCAGCCGCCCCATGCTTCATTAATCATGTTGGGCCGTTCCAGTACGGGGCCAATGGCGTCCTCGAAATGATACGCGCTGATGTAATTACCCGCGAGACGCATCATTCCCGGCTTTAGCTGTTTGGTCAGCTCTACGACTTCCCGTTTTACGTAACCTATGCTGTCCGAAGGAAGCATCGACACATGATCCAGCCACAGCATGCCCGATCCCATGCCATCACGCCAGGTTTCTTCCTCCGAGGAGAGCAGAATACGGAACTCCGCCCTTTCGCACGAACGGTCAGGAATCAACTCTAATTTATATTCGTTCCACTTATGTCCCCGCAGCCCAACTTCAGTGCGGCTCAGTACCTCACCGGAAGCACGGTCGATAATTTCGCAGACAGCAGCCCGAAGATCCATAGCGGCACGCGCTACGATGCTAATGCGATAAGGAAGGCCGCCCTCGACACTGACCTGTTGACCAATTCCGCCGTAGCAGCGGTCCGCGCTTAAAATCCGGATACGCTGGCTATGGCCGGAATGCCGCGGAGCGGCAGGCTCCAATTTATATTCCGTATTCTTGCCATTGGTTACGGCATACCAGCCTGAGGATACGCCGCGCGCATCGGCTTCGTCCTCAAAGTCCATGTCCTTCAGCGTAAAGGCTAACATGGCATCCATATGATCGCGGATGTCCTCCACGAAATGGCCGAAAATATAAGGATTCAAGCGGTGCTTGGAAGGTGCTTCGGTGTTTACGGTAATTAAGGCCCTCTGGTTCATACGTTTTCTCTCCCTCATCTATTAGACTTCCGCCTACTCTTCCCATGCGGATGGACTGGATTTCATATTCATGATAGTGTTTTCGTAGACAGATGAACATAGAGGAAAAGGAAGGTGAAGTGAGGAAAATGGACATGACACATACGGATGATAACCGTGCGCAGCATAAATATGGCGATATCCACGCACTGCCGTATTCTCCAGATTTATCAGTATACATCCCGATGATCGGAATGAATATTTGCGCGCCGACCTATAAGAATATTCGAAATAAAGCAGATATCACTGTGCTTGGATATGTGATAAACGGACATGGAGAAATTCAGGTTAATACGGAGAAGCATCGCCTGGGAAAAGGCGACGCCTTTATTTTGAGGAAAGACAGCAAGCATGAAGTAACGGCCTTGTCGGATTCAAACGATCCATGGACGTATTACTGGTACAATCTCCACGGCAATAGTCTCCCGCTCCTCGAAGCCTTCCATTTGTTTCATACCCCGTATATTCCAAACGCTGATATTGAAGCTTTGTTCTTGAAAGGCTTTGCTGCCGCAAAACTTAAGACCGAAGATGGCATGGATACGCAAACCTCCTTAATCCTTAGCAGCACGGAGATATTCATTGCCCTGCAGAAATCCGTAAAGCAAGCCGCCGAATATAACTCCCCTATGATGGGACGAATGAAGCTTTATCTGGATCAGCTGGTCGGTGAACCCTTCCAGTCGGAGGATTTTGCCCATCAAATGGGATTGTCCTTCAAGCAGCTGAACCGTATCTTCAAACAGCATACCGGCAGCACCGTTTATCAATACGTGCTGACGCGCAAGCTGGACATTGCGAGAATGATGCTGCAAGACACGGAGCTGCCCGTTAGTGAAATTGCCGGACATCTTGGTTATGAGGACCCGCAATATTTCTCGAATCTCTTTAAGCAAAAGACAGGCATAGCTCCTACGCTATACCGGCAACAAGCCAACGCTATCCGCTAGTTGCCGCGAATAGCCGCCCGGGATAATTGATCGGCCGATTTGTTCTCGGAGCTTGGAATCCACATCATAAAGAACAACTCAAATTGCTTCGTCAGCCGAAGCGCTTCTTGAAGCAGCGGCGCAAATTTCTTGTTTTTCACAAACTCGATCTCGATAGCCCGGTTTACGAACTGGGAATCCGTCCGGAAGGATACGGTCTTATATTCCTTGCGGATACATAACTCAAGAGCGAGAATGAAGGTACGGAACTCCGCTTCGTGGTTGTCCATTACCCCTAACGGAATAGAGTGCCGTTCAACCTCCCCGTTATTCTTGATGAAAATGCCTGCGCCGCTGGGCCCGGGATTTCCGGCGCTGGCACCATCCAAATACACTTCAATCATAAAACCTCTGCCCCTCGCTACAGCTAAGAATGAAACTACTGGCCATCTTATTGAACGCTTATGACATTTATCAACGCGACGTCGAGATAATGGATCCATTTTGATCCAGGGTTCTAAACACAAACCCCGTTGATACACCGGGATCTAATACTTGATAGGTCGCCGCATACCCATTCGTGATTAGCCGAACAATCCCCGGCGAATAAAATTAGCGGTCACAGGGGCCTTTCCTAGTTCTCTCGACCATACGGATAATTGGCCCATATGGTGTATTTCATGAGCAAGGACATGCCGCATGATTTCCCCGTATTTGAAGTTAATAGGGTCTCCATTCGGGTATACATCGGACAATACCTTCATCTCCATGTCATCGGTCCATGCGGCTACGAACAACCGGACTTCTTCGTGGAATCTATCCGAAAGCTCCATGACCTGCTCAAGACTGGCATAAGACTCGAACGGTTCCGTGAAATCGGGCTTCCCTTGCAGTCCTTGGATCCAGCTGTATTCCACGTCCACAATATGAAACAAGGTATGCAGAATGCCTCCTATTCCTCCAGTCCGCTTCTTCAGCAGCTCTTCCCGGGAGACGTCCCGGCACCATTCGAACCAATCTTTTCGTACCTGCCAGTTATACTCGAATAATTTCAACATGAATAATCCTCCTATGGTCAACTATAATTAGCTGCATTAATTATTTGACTTTGATAATTTCTCGAAATAGTCAACGACAACCTCGCGAAAGGATTGAGCAGCCCGCGATACATAACGGCTCTTATGCCATAACAAAGCGATTTCCCTCACGAGCTCGTTTTCTTCTACTTGTAGATAAACAATCTGTCCGTTTTGATTTCTAGCCGTGCCCGGTATAAACGCAATGCCGATTTCGGCTTCCACAAGCGCATTAATTCTCGCAGGCTCATCCCCTTCATAGACAAACTTGGGCTCAAAGCCGTCTTTTTTGCATATGGAGTCTACCAGATCACGGGTACCGTAACCCTTCTTCACCCCAACGAACCATTCCTCTTTCAGCTCGGATAAGGATACGCTGCTCCGCCCTGCCAGACGATGCGATTGGGGAACCGCTATAAGGATAGGATCTCTATATAAGATCTGGCATTCGATATCTTCTCCTTCCAGGGACGGCGAAGACAAGCAGAAATCAATATCTCCCCGATGAAGATGCGCCACCATCTCCCGCGTCGTCAGCATTTGCACGTGGAACTGGATATTCGGCTTTTTCTTCCGGAACTCTCGGAGGATATTAGGCAGCATGCTGGCCGTGTTTACGGCAAGTTCGATCGTCCCCTGTTCAGAGCTGGACAGATCGTTCAGCTCCTGCTTTCCCTGGTCAAGCTCGAATAAAGCCCGCTCCGCACGCAGCAGGAATCGGCTGCCCGATTCGTTAAGACGCAGCTTTCTGCCTACCCGGTCGAATAAAGGCACGCCTAAGTCTTCCTCCAAGCGTTGAATCGTCTTGCTTAGCGACGACTGCGTGACATGCAGATGCCGAGCCGCTTCAGTGACATGCTCCAGCCGGGCTACCGTCAAGAAATATTGCAATTGCAGAAGCTCCATGAAATTCACCATCCGTTTATTCCTTCAAGTCCATGAAATTATAACATGAAATGCGTTGGAATAAATGACGCATATACCGTACGATAAATGCAGGATTAATCGAGGAGTGACTTTCATTGAATACACGCAATAGGTGGCTTATGATTGCCGTCGGATTAGGGATTCTGCTGAACCCTTTAAATTCGTCCATGATTTCCGTGGCAATGGCAAGGCTTCAAACTGAATACAAGCTTGATTATACCGGCGTTTCCTGGATCATATTTTCTTTCTATATTGCGAGCGCTGTTGCCCAGCCCGTAATGGGCAGAGCCAGCGACTTATTCGGCCGAAGAAATATTTTTCTAAACGGTCTTGTTGTAGCTTTTCTAGCGTCGCTATTAGCGCCATTGTCGCCAAGCTTTGGTTGGCTGATCGTGTTCCGAGTTATTCAATCGATAGGCACAAGCATGATGGTGGCCGTAGGCATGGCTATTGTCCGTATCTATATAACAGATAAGCAGGCTGCCGCGCTGTCCGTTCTGTCCATCTTTTTATCCGGCGCGGCAGCTATTGGTCCCTTTGTTGGCGGGGTGCTCATCCACTGGTGGGATTGGCCGGCGATCTTCTTCGTCAATATTCCGTTTGCCATTGCCAGCTACTTGCTCGCGTGGAGAACCATTCCCAAGGACAAACCGAAGACTTCTCCCGTCCGCGGACTTACCTTCCGCAAATGGCTTGAACTGATCGATGCGTCAGGGATTCTGCTATTTACCGCAGGACTGGTTGCTCTGCTTGTTGGATTATTGTCCGCAAAATCTTCCGGGCAGGTCTCGTTTAGTTACGTCGTTATCGGTATAATTGGACTTTTATCGCTGGGGGCTTTTGCCAGACATGAGCTAAAAGCAAAATCTCCTTTTATCCCATTACGGACTATTGCCCAATTCCCGGCGATGACTTGGGTTAATGTTCAATTCATACTTGTGAACGTTTTGTTCTACTCGTTATTTTTTGGATTACCGTCTTACTTGCAAATCGTGCGGCATGTCAGCGAATTCCACACCGGCATGCTGATGCTTAGTTTAGGGCTGTGCTCGCTTGTCGCTTCCCCGATTGCAGGCCAATGGATCGACAAATCCGGCCCTCGGCCCGCTTTGTTCGTGTCAGCCATTCTAATGGTATTTGGTTCCGTATGGATTGTGACATTAAATGAAAATTCGCCCGTAATAAGCGTCTGTATAGCCTTAGCTGCCTTCGGAATAAGCAACGGACTGAACAGCGTGGGCATGCAGACGGCTTTGTTCGACAGCTCGCCAAAAGAAATCATTGGCGTCGCTGCCGGCCTATTTAATACCTCCCGATATCTCGGCACCATCATTTCGTCCTTATTGACCGGCATCGTAATGGGAGGCGAGTTCAGCTTCACCGGATTTCGCATACTAGGAATTATTTTAACGGTTATTGCCTTAACTTTGGTCCTGATGAGCTGGCGGCGAGCCCGTTCCGCGCAATTGAAACAATCGAAGGCCTAAAGGTTAGACCGGGTCGGCCGGTGCATGTCGGTATTTGCTTGCCTGCTCATAAGCATAGGCTAACTTGAGGAGCACCGGTTCGCTGTAGGCCGTACCAACAAACGTGATGCCCTGCGGACCTTTGGTCGTATAGCCTCCTTCAGCGATAATGCCCGTCTCCGCGTAACCGCCCGGAACGGTAATGGCGGGATAACCCGCACGCGCGGAAATATCGAGCCCTTCTTCGTTGCCGAGGAACAGCAAGGCGTCAAGCTGATGCGCCTCAATAGCATGGTCAATTCCTTGCTTCCGCGCGGTTTCATGGTTAAGCCTGAGGCTTTCGAGATATTCGGGCTCGGTTAACGTTCCGCTCGTTTCATTCGACCAGATCAGTACGTTTTGCCCGTATTTAAGAGCCGTATCGCGATGGGCCTCATTGTACTCGATTAGTTCGTCTAAAGTCCGGATGAATGCGCCGCTGCCGGCTTTGGCTAAATAATCGTTGAGACCTTTTTTGAACTCGTAACGCATAACATCCCAATCCCATGTCGCGCTCTCGCAAGGCATTGTTACGGGATCCACGATAACGGCCCCAAGTTCAGCGCACATTGCGATTGCCCGCTCTATGATTTCGGCTCTCGCGCTATCAAGACCTTGATAGTAATGCCGCGGTACACCAATCCTAGCGCCTTGCAAGCCATTGGCATCCAGGAAGCTCGTATAATCCGTATGCGCGGTTCGCCCAGCATCATGCATAGCTGAATCATCCGGATTCGAGGCTGTCATTGCCCCCAACAAAATCGCGGCGTCCCTGACCGTCCGGGTCATTGGCCCAGCCGAATCTTGGCTATGAGTAATCGGTATGATCCCTCTCCGACTGACAAGACCTATGGTTGGCTTCATGCCAACAATGCCATTTTGCGAGGAAGGGCTGATAATGGAGCCCGATGTTTCCGTTCCGATTGCAGCCGCGCATAGATTAGCTGCTACAGCCGAGCCCGAACCGGAGCTTGATCCACCTACGAACAGCTCGCCCGGTCCGTAAGGATTCAAGGTAAGTCCACCTCTGGAGCTGTATCCCGCCCACATGGAGCCGGACATAAAGTTCGCCCATTCCGTCATATTAGCCTTTCCGAGAATGACGGCTCCTGCTCCTCTTAATTGCTCGGCCACAGCTGAATCCGACGGGGCAACATGCTCCGCGAGAGCTACGGACCCCGCACTGGTGTGCATCCGGTCTCCCGTATCGATATTATCTTTAAGCAGAATCGGAATACCGTGAAGTGGTCCTCGCGCACCAAGCGCCAACCGTTCCTTATCCAGTTCCCGCGCAATGGAGATGGCATCGGGATTCACTTCGAGTACGGCTCTTAAAGTCGGATTTATCCGTTCAATGCGTGCCAAATACCAGCGTACGCATGCCTCTGACGTTAATTCGCCCGCTTCCATCGCTGCTTGCAACGATGAAATATCCGCTTCGAATAATTTTTTGTTTATCATTTCATTCATATAGATCCTCTCCCAGGCTTACATTCTCCTCAATAGTCTACCATTTATAACCAAATGCCGGTTAGTAAAAATCATCTATAGTTGTGTTTTATTTAGATCGTATAGAACACTCTTTGGCTCTTTAGCAGCGGCAGACAGATATGCTCAATCAGCCCGGAAATATGATCTTCAATCCAACTTAACTGATCGGGCTGGCTTAATACAAAGGTGTAATAGCCAACGATTGCAAGAAACATAAAAGCTTCTAGCCGAGCGTGGTCCAACCATCCTGTCATGCAGCTGCCGTAGCCGGCGAGCAAGGCATCCCGATGCTTGCTCTCAACGAGTAAAGCGCCCATAGCGAGATCCATCGCATAGTACCCGTATCCCGACAAACCAAAATCAATCATTGAAACTCCTTTGGGGGAACGTATCAAATTGCTGAAATTGATATCCGCATGAATAAAGCCCCAGGTTCCGGGAGTCGTTTCCCATAAAGTCATCCATTCGATCATCAACCGCATCGTCCGCTCGAGAATGTGTAAATCTTTGCCGGAGAGAATCCCCCGCTCTTCTCCGCCCCGCAATTTCAGGATCATGGAATGAATCCATTCCGTTCCATATGCCGGCCGGATACAATTTGGTCCCGCCTCATAGCTTTGCGAGAATCGATGGAGCATCGCGATTCGAGTACCCAGGGTACGGGCTTCTTCCTCGCTGTTCATCTCTTGCTTTGACAAGACATCGCCATCAATCCATTTCAGGACGGTACAGGGGATCTCTTCTTGACCGATTCGAATCATAGTGACCAGTTCCCCGTTATTATTGGCAACCGGAGTCTGTACAGGCAGATCGGAATGCGCAGACCAAGCGAGCAAAAAAGCGAGTTCGGAGCGGATTGCTTCCGGCGTGGTCTGAGTCCCTTCCATATTGCGGGCTATCGGCTTATGAAGCCGCAGCAAATAACGGGCACTCTTATCCGTGATCTTGTAAGTCATATTCTCGTTATGACGTATGAATTCAAACGCCGGTTCATCAAAAGAGTAGAATCGTAAAGCCTCTTCCAAATATCTATTGTAGTCCATGAGAAACCCTCCTCATTTAGAGCTGCAAAACGGTTATCTCCTCTTCATAGAGGACCTCATCACAATCCCGAAAGCCAAAGTGCTCATAAAGCTTCCTTGCTGGCGTATTTTCTTTCTTGTACGGAATCCAGCAATAACGAGCGGGTCCTGCCGGGCAGGTTCGGATAAACGCCAATATTTTCGCCATGGCTTCCCGTCCGTATCCTTTGTTTTGATGCTTCGCGTCGATCATCAGTCGCAAGATGCAATAGCTGTCTCCAGCAAAGGACGGAAGATCATAGCCGGTTATTTTATACGTAATCATGACGAATCCCACAGGCTGCTCATCCGCATAAATAGCAAACGGAAACGGAGCTCCTCCATTGGCAGCAAGTACATAACAAGAAGCTACGCTTGAGAGATTCGAAGCAACATAACGTTTCTGATCTTCGGCTACCTCCAGATTAAAGATGTCACGACGGTTATCCAACGTAATTTTTCGAAGCGAGATCATGCAAGGCTTCCTCCCTTTCCTATATTGCGGCCGCTTTAATACGATACAATTAATGCCAAAAAAGTAATAGACTTATGTTGAAAAATTATGTATTGTATTATGTATCCATGGCATTTTTAGGTCTTCTTATAACACAAAAAAAGAGACAGTCAGCGTCTGCCGACTGTCTTTCTTATTCCCTAATAAAGCCCCCGAACCCGCCCTCACCGCGTTCATACATCAGTACATGGTAGTTACAATTAAAAAAATACGGCCTAGTTGCGTGCTACTCGCACTCTTGTTACAATATCGGGCTAAATCATGATGTTTTGCAGGCATGGCCCAGCACCTGCATCGGAGGTCCAACTACCCGTTGGCGGGTTGTACTCGCCTGTATGATTTCGGTTACCGACTTGATTAGTTATCTATTAAATCCGTGCTCCAATTTTTCTCTTGAATCTTAAAGTCCAATTCTCTGTATTTCCTCGACAGCTCGTCAACCTCACTCTGGAGTTCGGTAACCTCAACCGTCGTATAATATTTCACTTCTTGCCTCGAGTAGCGCTCCTGCCGGATGGATGCCGTGCCGAGCAGTTCATTGAGAATATTGCGATGCTGCATGATCCGATCACGTTCGGCCAATGCTTCCGCCAATGTTGCGCTGGCATCAAAGGCGATTAAAGAGTTGGTCTTGTTAATCTTCTTCACCCAGACGGCCAGCTCTTCGAGCGTCTTCTTCAGTTCGCTCAGCAGCTCCGCGGGTGATTCTGCAGGCTTCTCGCCTTCTTGAACCTTTATGACTCTTTCCAGCCGTTGCTTAATCTGCGCTACTTTCCGCTGGCAGTCCGCCCTCAGAACAAGCGCTTCCGCTAATCTCATCGCCTGCCTCCTCTATGAAAATGACAATTAATAGTACTATATCAGTAACTGCATGTATTTTCCAATTTATTTTTCAGCCTTCAATCCATCAAAACCCGTCAATCAATGATTTCCCGTTCGTTATCCGCTCCCAGCTATCCTTCAGAAAATCCCGCGTCCAGTCGTCAGGTTGACCTAAATCCCAGCTCCTATGCATGCCTACCAGGACGATAATGTCCCGAAGCCGCAAAAATAACCCGAGCTGCTCCTTCCAATTGCGGGGCATTTGGCGGCCATCTTCCGTATAGCCCCGTTCAAAATGCTTCATAAACAGCTCGTATTGTTCTTTTCGTTCCGGCTTCGAATCTTCTCCAAACACATAGAGCAAGTAATAGAGCTGGATCGCAATATCCTCGGTATACCAGCTGTATTGGCATTCGTCGAAATCAAAAAGCGTCATTTCTCCTGCCTCATCAATCATAAAATTGCCTGCATTGATATCGCCATGGATAAGTCCGAATTGCTCCGGGGTTTCGGGCAGTCTCGCAAGTTCTAATTTCATTTCTTGGAGCGCCTGAAGAATCGGTTGATGATCTTGCGGCAAATAGTCCTCGGCATGGAGCAGATATTCATTCTTTTCCCATGTATGTCTTTTGCATGCACCAGTTGGCCTATACAATCTGGACAGTTCATGAAGACGGCCGGTAATACGCCCGCATTGCTCATACAGGGAGGGATTGCCCAGACATTCGGGGTATCCGATCCTGCGACCCGGCGCATAGGTAAACGAACTCGCGTAGAACGAAATTTCTTTCCCATCGATTTGTTCGAATGGTTTCCCTTCCATCGAGTTCACCGGAACGGATACGGACAGTTCATGCCGTGCCAAATAACGAACCCATTCCAGTTCGGCCGATACTCCATCCTGAGAACGAAGCGTGCTTGGCGTGAACCGGAGGATGTATTTCCTGTCCTTGCGGCAATAGGAATATATAAAATTTTGAAAGCCCCCGATAAACGTCAGCTCTTCGGGGTTAACCCCGTACCTTGCCGCACCCTCCTCCGCATATTTGTCCAAAAACAAAGCTTTTATCTTTGGGTCCATCATTTTTCTCCTTCTCGTCTTAACCGATATGCACTACTGTGTCACCGCGCCGAAAGGCACTCGGAAGTCCCGTTTCCAGCAGCTTCAGCCTGCGCAGCATATGCTCCTGCGCTTCTCCGTCCATCTTAACGGTTACCCATTCCTTCAGCTTACCGATCTCCTCCAGGATGGCGGGAACATCTTCGTGCTCGACATCCGTCCCTCCTTGGAACAATGCCGTCCATTGGAGTCCCAGTTCCTCGGTTGCCGGTTCCCAGTACTGCTTAAAGAATGCTTCCGTAGCAACCGGCAGCATAAATGCACGTTCGAATTCATCTTCAGGATCGAGTATAAATGCGCTGATCGACATGTCTATTTCACTCCAAATCTGATTGAGAATGTGTAATCGGGAAACTCCTGACGCAGCCGGTTCAAGCTGTTTTCCGCGGCGGCTCGCAGCTCCGGGGTGTCTCCGTCAAGCTGAAACTGAAAGCGGCGAATGCTTTTTATATCTTCCAAGCTCGGGATCTCGGATGTCCCGTCAGGCGTCGTGCGCGTGCCTACAGCCTTTTGCATCAGATTATTAATCCGGGTCTTGGTTTTCTGGTAAAGCTGTTTATCCGTGAACTGCTGAGGCGTCTGCTGCGGTTTGCCGGTTTTGGGATGAATGCGGTTCAAGCCTTCGGCTGATTTCGCTTCATAGAAAATACCGTTCTCAACGTCGATGCCGTCGAACTCGCCCAAAGCTCCGTTTCGGCTGTCATACAGCTCAACGCCTTTGTATTTGGCCTTGCTCCAATGAACGTAATCTTCCTCTTCCGGGCTCTTGGAAGACTCCTTCTCTTCCGGTTTGCCGCTATCAGGCTTCTCTTTCGGCCCGTCAACGTCCGGCTTTTTATGCGGGATGTCCGGTTCAGGCTTACCCTTGCGCTTCAGCAGCTTCTCCAGCCATTTCTCAAGACGCTCTCCGCCTTTCTTAGCCAAGCGCCCAAAAGGCACTCGGCTGAGAGCCAGCGCAATCAGCGCGGCAGCGGCGTTCTCAGGGGTAAGCAGCCTCTTCGGATCTCGAATGTCCTTCGCTATTTCATGGCCGCTGGCAGGAATGCTAATCGCGGTAAAGGCAAAGCCCAGCGCCGGCCAGAAGCCCACAAACAGAAGCGCGAGAGAAAAAGCTCCTAGGAGAATTGCTCCTTTTTCCCTTAAGCTGAGACGGTCCCACCAATTCTGCAGCGAGTCGAACATACAGGAGAAGCAGGCAGAGGGTTCAACCTGCATATGTCCCTGCCAATAAGCAGTAAAGCCCGCGACGATGCCCATCCCTAACAATAGCAAAACAAGCGCTGCAGCCATCCGGAAATGATGCAGCATCCTTATGCGTAATTCCTCTTGAACGGATACCGCTTCGGCATTCCCATAGAGCAACGAAAAACCCATCTCCCGCCGTTCCCGTGTCAAAGCCATAACCGTGGAAAAGCTTTCCCTCTTCGCGAAGAAGGCTCTCCACATTTGAATCATCTCGCTAAGAGGGTTAAGAAATCGTTCCCCTGCCATCAACGGAAGCTGGCTTCTTACGCGGTTAATCGCGATGTAATCAAGAACAATGCCCAATAACAGCATCAATAGAAAAACATTTTTCGTATGATACCCGCTGCCGGTCCACTCGCTTATCGTCATGAACCATTCCGGCAAAGAATTTTGCCCGTTATAGGCGGCGTGATCCAGAATGGACCATGCCAGCAGGAGCGCAGGCAAAGTAAAAATCCAATGGGTCAGCCGTTTGCGGTATCTTACCCCAAGCCCCAACCCTAATGCAACCATTGCCGTATGTACAGGGTGACTGACGGTCATGATGGTCGGGAATATGCTTTCTTCGAATCGGCCCGGAAACAACGTCCAGAAATCCCAGTGGATGGTTTCACCGCCCAGCATCGTTGTGCTGTAGCCGTATGTCCGCCCGATGATCCCGGAATTTAGCCATCTTCGGCTTAGCTCCTCCATCAGCTGAAAGCCCACCCCGGATGCCGCTCCGGCTAGCGTATAATCGCTTAGACTCATGGCAGATGCCCGCCGCGAGAATAATAAATACAAGCCAAGAGGAAGCAGCTTCCATATTTCCTCCGCAATGGGAGTAATAACCGCTTGTGACCAAGTGTCCGATGTACGGCCTCCTACCAGCCCATGTACGCCCATCAGTGTCCATGCCGTGACTGGGATAACAAGAAAGATTCCAAGAAGCATAAACATGGCCGTCTTTTTCCAGGTAAAGGTCTTGCTGCGGCATAACAGCCAGAACTGCAGCAGCACGTAAAATGACCATAAATATTGAACCAGCATCGTACGCGAATCGCGATACAGGAATAATCCCACGATAAACAGCAGCAACGATATCCAGCACCAGACCGCATAGATCTTTGTCAGCCAAGTATATCTGTTAGGTATTTCTCGGACGAATCGGTACACTGCTTCCGCGTAATCTCTAACCACGCTTCGGATCCGCCATATCGTATCCGTATTCATCACTCCTTACCCGGCCTCCCATGAACGCCGGCTAATTCCCTTCCCAAATCATACTCGATTATTTGGTCCGCGAATCATAAATAAGAAGAAATTAACTAAAACTGGACTTTGTTCCCAATTGAGACGCGATACGATCGGGATTACTTCCCCACGCCATGAAATCCTCTCCGCATTTCGTCCGGGTTACGGCTAGATCCGTATGTCTAGTAACCGTTGAACCGATTTCGGAAGTCCCATTGCCTTTGACGCACACGCATAGCTTATCAATCGGAGTACGCTCTCCGACTGCGTTTACCCGTTTGCCAGCACGTCATCAGTTCTAACTTTCATAGAACCCCTCTGCATCACAAATACGCCTGCCCCGGTATAACCGACAGCAGGCGTATTTACGT
The DNA here is from genome assembly GCF_051200795.1 of Paenibacillus glycanilyticus. Classification (NCBI taxonomy): domain Bacteria; kingdom Bacillati; phylum Bacillota; class Bacilli; order Caryophanales; family Paenibacillaceae; genus Paenibacillus; species Paenibacillus glycanilyticus. Next base: position 3,296,663 of record NZ_CP195155.1, on the reverse strand, counting down.
TTGTTATGCTTCTAACGCAGAAGCTCCCGCAATCTAGACAACTCGAGAGTTGCATGCGGCTTAAAGTCTTCGGATTCGGGTATCGTTAAAGGGCTCTTGCAAGCCTGTTTTTTCTTCGTCCAGTTGAAGCTCCCAAGCGCAATCCAAATTGGCAGATTTACACCGGTATTACGCGCAGCACAACGATGCTCTCACTTAAAAGAAGCAGCAAAAAACCGCGCACCTGCGCGGTTTTATCATTTACTATAAAGCCAGCTAACTCGTTACTTTCCTGCGCTTGCCTTCCAAGCATTTCTGAATCACGGTAAGAATAGCCGAGCTGTGCAGGGGCTTGCTTATATATTCGTTCATCCCCGCACTCATATACCGCTCCCGGTCGCCAACTAGCGCGTTAGCCGTAACGGCAACGATGTACGGCAGGTTACCCGGTTCAATGGTCTTGCGCAGAATTCTTGAAGCTTCCATTCCGTTCATAACCGGCATCTGTATATCCATAAATACGATATCGTATTTCTTCCTGCGGACCTCTTCCACAACTTCTGCACCGTTGGATACCGCTTTTGGTCGATAGCCAAGCTTCTCCAGCATGCGGATTAACACAAGCCGGTTAACCTCGTTATCTTCCGCGATCAGAATGGATAGCTCCTCCTCCGGCTGCGGTGCTTTTTCCGTAATGGATTCATGTAAGGCAATTGCCGGCAGCAGCTCGGCTTGGATCAGAATATGAAACCTGAATATCGTTCCTCCTCCAGGATTGGGCTCGCAGTAAATCTGGCCGTCCATTAATTGAACGAGCTTACGCGTAATGGCAAGCCCTAGACCGGTTCCGCCCTCCTGCCTCACCATAAAATGATCCGCTTGATAGAACGGCTCGAACAAATAAGGCACCTTGTCCTCCGGAACTCCTATCCCTGTATCCTTCACGGCAAAATGAAGTCTGACGTACTCGCCTTCGGCCTCGGCTTTGTCTACGGAGACGCCGATAGAACCTCTTGGCGTAAATTTGATGGCATTGCCGATCAAGTTCAGCATAATCTGACGAATCTTGAGTGAATCGCCAACAATATTTTGCGGAATTCCAGGTTTGATGCATACTTTGAACTCCAGGTTTTTTTCCATCGCCTTGGGCATTAAGGTATCAAAGGTTTCCGCGATCGCCTCGTTTAAATTAAAAGGCTCCACCGTTAATTCCGCATTGCCGGATTCCACTTTGGAAAAATCAAGAATATCGTTAATAATGCCAAGCAGCGTGTCTCCGCTTTTACGGATTATCGTCACATACTCCTTCTGCTCGTCATCCAGCGGCGTATCGAGAAGTAAATCCGTCATGCCGATCACTCCGTTCATCGGAGTACGTATTTCGTGGCTCATCATCGCCAGAAATTCGCTTTTTACCTCATTTGTTCGTTCGGCCGTTTCCTTCTCGATCAGCAGCTTTTTCTGTTCCGTAATGTCTTTGATCAACAAATAGAAGCCGATACTTCGGTTATTTACGATAATAGGCGCGATCGTAACGAGAACCTCTAAATAAGATCCATCGACATGCAGAAGATGGTTGATCGAGCTTTCAATCTCGGTGTACGGTTCATTATCGGCCAGTATGCGCGCCAGACTGTCCTCGCCGATAACACTGGCAATGCTTGTCCCGATTAATTCCGATACCTGACGTCCGGTCAGCTTTTCCGCCATCACGTTACCGCCGATAATCTTGCCCTGCAGGTCGAAGGAGATAATCGTATCGTGATTGTATTTCTTCAGAGACGTATACCGCTCTACCGATTCCTGCAGCTTCTGCTCGGTCATCTTGGTTGCGGTGATGTCAACGATCTGCGCGATATAATACCAAGGCTTCCCGTCCGCGCCTTCTCTAACAAGCGAGATATGAAGGGATACCCATACGATATCGTCGTTCGTAAGCAGATATTTCTTCTCCAGACTAAAGGTCGAGATTTTCCCTTCCAGCAGCTCCCCAAACTTTGAGCATAGATCGTCTGTGCCCGAAGAGAAAATGAGCTCGGTGGGATCCATCGTCAGCAGCTCCGCCCTCTTGTATCCGAGGATCTGGCATGCAGCCGGGTTAACATCAATCCATCTTTGATCCAGTGAGATCAATGCGATTCCAATCGGAGCATAATTAAAAACATGCGCGAACATGTTCTGTTGGTTAAAGGTTACTTCGTCCACGGGTTAGTCCCCTCCATGTTCAGAATGTTATTACCCGATATTTACGCAAAAGACCCGCAAGCTGCGGGTCCTTGTTTAAATTTCTTCTATTAAGCCTCTGATACGAGGATTGAGCTCTTTAAGGACTGATTAAGTTCTTTCATCCGCTGCAGCTTATTGCGGGAGGTGTAGGTGTCTGTACGATTAGTATCGACAAACAAAACCGAATCCTTCGGCAGCTCGGGCAATTTGCTTCCCGTTAAACCAATCGTAATTCCCTTGTTCACGATGACGACCTTGGTTGCAGGGTTAAAATCAGGATGAATCGTATATTTGGGATGGTCCGTGTTCTGAACCCGTCGCATCTTAATTTTGTTCGAGCTCATTTTTGCAACCCCCTTAAGGCGGAATGGATGAAATCAAAAATCATTACATTGGAATGTGCCATCAGTATACCATTTTTTATATCATCCGTGTAGTCCACGTACATATTTTGGTTCCATTTTGTTTCTTCTGGGAAATGATAAGAGATCACGTACTCTCCAACCTTGTACAGAAGGTAGAACATGCGCTTGGCCTCCGTATAGAACAGTACCGGCTCGCCTTCAGCTCTTGTATTGTAGGTGAAAGATACGTAAGAGTTAGGATCGCTCACATGAAAAGAATAACCGCCGGCCGTGTCTCCTGCGGCCTCGATGCATGACAATATGTCATTGCTATGCTGAAACAGACAGATCGCCGTACAATTTCGAAGCTTGCCGAGCGTAAGATCATGGATGCGCAGCTGCTTGATCTCCGCCCCTTTAATAATGCCTTGAAGTCTTGCCAATAACAGCCTTAGCTGTGACAGCTCCCGGATTATGAGATGGTCCTTTACAACCTTCTGAACAAATTCGGAAAACTCCACTAACGCCGCAAGCGTATCGATACTTTCCATGTACTCCGCTTTTTTCGGGAAATAAGAAGCCCCTTCTCTTAATATATCGCTAAGAACCGGCTTCCAATCAATGCCTACTCCAATTGGCATGTCCAGCATATATTTACCGTGTCTGTCGATAATGTCATAAAGCATGACCCAAATATACGGCTCCACTTCGTATTTGCTTGGAATTTCAGAGGGCTGAGCTTCCGCTGTCAGCTCGAGATGATCCATTAACTCGCGATTGGACGGCTCTCTGCGATGACTTTGCCTGTATCGTTCGATAAAGCTGTACACGACCCGGCGAACGGACATAAAGTACTTCTTCGTAATGGTAGGCTCCGCATAGAGAAATAACGTTTTTCCTGCGTTAAGAGCCGTTAAGAACTCCCGATGAGTGACCGTATAGCCGGTATCGGTCATACTGCCGCCTTTATTATAAAGGAACAAGCAAAAAATATCGGATTCCCTGACCTTGTTCAAGCAGTGCTCTACCCCGCTCACATCCATTGGCCACGGCCCGAAAGTTCGCTCATACATCTCCGGCTGGTGGCCCAGCAAGGTAAATTCATCAAATGTCCGGTTTCTTAGCGGTGTCAGTGCATCCTGAGCAACGGAGCTGATAAATAGCTTTGTAAGATTAGGCATCAGTTCAAAGGCTCCTCGTTAAGATAGGAAATATTCCTCTATTATACCATATAGAGTATGGTTAACTAATAGAGTCCCCGTACCTGTTCCTACCCCTCCGCAAGACCAAACAATGCCGGGATATCATTCAAGCAATCGTCCGATAGGCTCGGCTGCATATTTTACGATCCAATTAAGAGGTTTGGTGCGCTGCTTTCCATTTTTGACGCACAAATCCAAGACCAAATAACAGAACCGGGACAATGATCAGATAAAAAGATGAAGCTTTCTCCCATACCTTCTGAATAATTTCGCCGACATAAACGGTGTTAATATAGGTATTCCATGCGCTAATGATAAAAATAACGGCAAGCGGCAGAATGAGATAACTGGGATCCTTCATTCCGAATACGGTACGTACATATAGACGCGGACCTTGGACGTATTAGCCGGAGCGTTAATACGAACCGTGCACGTTCACCCAACCCGAAGTCGTCGCAACGTTAAGCGTGGAGCTTGCCGCCGAGACGTTTTCCGTCATTCAGGAAATTCAGGAATGTTCTTACCGTCAAAGGGACATGCTAGTATTCAATGTCTGATTAGCCGATGTTGCGAGGAAGGCTTGCGAAGTAAACTTTTAGGAGGATAATTATCCATGATTGAAACCCCTCACATTACAGCTGCAAATGAGCTGAAAACGGATGAAGAGATCCGGAAAGTGATGGCTTCCAAGGAGCCTGTTATCGTCTATCAGGACCGGATGCGGTTAAGACCGCCTCTTCCGATCATTGCCTACAATGACGATATGGTCAAAATCGCGGACGGGACAACGTTTCTCCGCAGCGTGACGCATTTCTATACGTTAAGCGATGAAGAGAAAGCCAAGTATAATATTAGCGAACCGAAAGCATAAAAAAACGGCTGCCCAAGCATTCGCTTGCGGTAGCCGTTTTTCGTTATTCGTATTAGAAAATAGTCGGAACCATTCCCCCATCCATCCGGATAGGCGAACCCTTAAACGCAGAAGCATCCGGGCTGCAGACGAAAGCAGCTAATCTGCCAATCTCGCTTGGCCTGATGAATCTCTGAATTTCCGATTGGGGAAGATTTGCGGCCATGAATCTTTTCTCTTTTTCCGCAAACGGGATGTCCTCGTCCGAATACAGATGCTCGATAATCTGATAGACGTTTTCCGAAAGGGTTGGTCCCGGCATAATGGAATTCACCGTTACTTCCGTGCCTACGGTTAGTTTGGATAAGCTTTTGGATAAGGACAATAACATCGATTTGGTCACCGCATATTGCGGCATTTGACCTGACGGCATAAGCGCTTCTTCGCTTGCAATAAAAAGAATGCGGCCAAAGCCGTTGCTCAGCATTTTAGGCATATAGTGCTTGCATAAATCATGGGCTGCGAGCACATTCGTATGGAAGTATCGCTCCCAGACTTCATGACTGACGTCTTGGTAAGCCATTATTTCGTAAATACCCGCATTGTTCACTAGAATATCCGCTTCCCGGTGCTTCTCAAACAAGGCTTCCAGCTGCTTCCTATCCGTAAGATCGGCTGCCGCGTTTTGCGGAGTGGTTGCAGGGAATAACGCTTTAATCTCTTGTACGGTTTTCTCTGTCTCTTCTACGTTACGGCCGTTAATCAACACATGAACGCCTTCCCTTGCCAGCTCTATAGCAATGGCTTTGCCAATTCCCTTGTTTGAACCTGTCACCAACGCAGTCTTGTTCGTTAATCGCATATCCATATTCTCTGTCTCCTTTGTTGCTTGGGATAGAGAATATACTACCTTGTCCGGAGGGATAGGTAACTAGTCCCCCGCGCCAATCTTCTTGCTTAACGCGCCAAGGAACAGGAGGCATCGGCATGCCGGCCACGCCAATTCGCCGGAGTCTCCCCTTCCCATAAGCGAAATGCCCGGTAGAACGAGTTCTGATCTTCATATCCGATTAAAAAGGCTACTTCATGAATCTCAAGGGTAGAATCCTTCAAGTAAGCCAACGCCATTTCATGTCTGACACGAGACAAAATTTTCTTAAAGCTTGTCCCTTCCTGCGAAAGCCTGCGCTGAAGCGTTCGCTCGCTCATGCCCAGATCCCTGGCGATGATCAGCATATCAGGACGACTGCCTGCCAGATCGCGTTTAATTATTCTTTCGATGATTTGAACAAGGGAGAACCGGTTTTTCCGTTCATCTAAAGTGCGCTCCAGCGCAGGCGTCAGAATCTCGAGCAATTCTTCGTTATAAGAGAGAAATGGCCAATCCAAATCGCTGCGACTCAGCGTCAATCGATCATGTTCCGCGCCAAAACGGACAGGACAGCCAAAATAAGCCTCAAGCGTACCGTCATCGTTAAGCGGAAAAGAAAACTCAACAAGCTTGGCGTTAATCTGCCGGCCCGTTCCTCTCCGGCCAAGTTCCACAAGCGTCGCTAACGTAATCGCCACAAGCATTGGCGGACCGGGCTGCTGTTGATCTGACCAGCTAAGCTGAATATGGCAGTTATCACCCTCTTCCGAGATCTGCAGACTTTCGGGTGGACAAAGCCGCTTATATTTTGCCATGCGATTTAGGGCATCACGATAGTTCCGGGCATGGTAGGTGGCCAGCATAGACGGCGGGTATTGCGTTGTTTCGTATGCGGTTGAAAGCTTAACAACCGCCTTGGATATGTCGCCAACAAGCTCGGAATACGCCTGCCATATCGCGAAATATTGCGTCGGAGTAACCCCTTCCGGCTTCTCGATTTGGTCTAAGGTCAGCTGCGCCTTAGCCGCAATCTCTTGCACGGAAAAGCCTATTTCGCGCAAGCCGATCCAGAATCCCGGCGGGATTTTAATCCGGTCATGAGATGCCATGTTGCGTATCCCCCTTATGGGTTTCTATATTCGCATCACTCATTAGTTAACATAATATATTTTCTGTTACCTTATTTTCTGTTACCTTATTTTCTGATTCCAATGTTTTTCGGCTTGCCGTTTGATGCACTCGTTCCGTTGCTTTAGAAATCGTTCCATATATGAGCGTAAAAATAGGACATCCGCTATCCTGCCAAGCGGCCCAAGCGGTGAGGTATAGTCGAAAATATCCGTCATAAGCGTTCCGCCATCACGCTCTTCAAATCGATGCTCATGCCTGAATCGTTTAAAAGCGCCGCTGACCATTTCATCCACAAACCGGTATGGGCGCTCGTATTCCGAAATCACTGCCGTAAGCTGCTGGCGGACGCCAAAATGAGTAGCTTCCCAGGTGACGGTCTCCCCTCGTTCGATTAACCCGCTTGTCCGGCCTCTCACCGCTCGTTCCTTGGTTTGAGAAGTGGACTCCATATGAATCTCAATGCTGCGGGAAAGATCAAAGCAAATTTCAATTGGCGCATGAATAACAAGAGTTTGTACGATAACGGGCAAGTGAAAACCTCCGATCTTACACGAATGCAATTTCCTTTTCCATAATGAAATCGTCCATAACGTAGCCATTGCCAATGTCCGCTACTTGCTCACGCACGTTAACGAAGCCTTTTTTCTCGTAAACCGCGATACTGGATGCGTTATCCCGATTAACCGTCAGCCAAATATGGCTTAATCCGCGTTCTTTGCACAGCTGCTCAATAAATGCCATGGCTTGACTGGCATAGCCGCGGCCGCGGTGTTCCTTCGATACGTAAAACTTGCTTAAGAACAGCTTCCCGTTATCTGCTCGAATGGACAAATAGCCGGCTGCAGAGCCGTCTTGTTGCTGCAGCAAGTAATATTCGTATCCTTGATTTCGAATCTGATCGGTAATCGCGGATACGGATTGAAACTTCTCGATCATATAGTCAATCTGCTCGATGGTAATCATGGATACGTAATGCTCACGCCAGATTTGCCCCGCCAGGCGGGCAACAAGCGTTATCTGATCTGCAGTATGGACCTTCGTAAATTCTATCTTCATCTAAGTACCTGCCTTTTCGCGTTATCCTTCCATTTTAACCTATCCACTCTTCAAATTCATGCGTTCTCCAATCGTAGTTGCTGGTTTGATACAAAAAAAAGACAGCCCTATGGCTGTCTTTCCTCTGATCTAATGGATATCCGGCAGCGTATCCTTGAATCGGGACCAATCTTCCCGCATCTCCGCTTCCGTTAACAGACAGGCGTCTAGTGTTTCGTTTATGGATTCCCGGTCCATCTTAATGCCAATAAACACGACTTTATTGATACGGTCCCCATACTCTGGAGACCAGCTGTCCCGCAGCTCCGGATACTCTTGGAGGTACATCTCCTGTTCCGCTTGCGGCAGCGTTGCAATCCAATAACCGGATGGGCCAAATTGAATGGATGGGCCAGCCTGGCTTATATTTTGGCCAATGTTGTTCCTGGAAGCGACCCACATGACCCCTTTGGCCCTCACTACCTCCTCCGGCCAGTTTTTCAGCCATTTCTTCAATCTTCCGGGATGAAACGGCTTGACGCGCTCATAGACGAAGGAAGAGATTCCGTACTCCTCCGTTTCCGGCGTATGCTCGGATTTCGACAGCTCCTTCACCCAGCCGGCAGATTGGCTTGCTTCATCAAAGTCGAACAAACCTGTATTTAAAATCTCTGCCGGATTAACTTGGCCATTAACGGTTCGAATCAGCTTGGCACGAGGCTGCAGCTTTCTTAGCACGCCTTCCAATTCAACTAGCTCATCCTCTTCGATCATGTCGCATTTGTTGAGCAGCAATACATCGCAGAATTCGATCTGGTCGATTAACAGATCCACGACTTCCCGCGTATCGTCATCTCCTACAGCCTGACTGCGTGCGAGCAGCGACTCACCGGAGGAGAAATCATGCCAGAACCGGTTAGCGTCCACAACCGTTACCATGCAATCAAGCTGGCAGAAACGGGATAAATCGATTCCTTGCTCTTCATCTATATAAGTAAAGGTTTGAGCGACGGGAACAGGCTCGCCTACGCCGGTCGACTCAATTAATATGTAATCGAAGCGTCCATCCAATGCTAATCGCTCCACCTCGCGGAGTAAATCCTCCCGAAGCGTACAGCAGATACAGCCATTCGACATTTCCACCAGCTTCTCATCGGTACGCGAGAGACCACCTCCCTCTTTTATAAGGCCCGCATCGATATTTACCTCGCTTAAATCGTTCACGATTACGGCAACCTTCATTCCTTCACGGTTATTCAGCACGTGATTGAGTACCGTTGTCTTGCCGGCTCCCAAGTAGCCGCTTAGCACGGTTACGGGTATTTTGTTCATGTCATCATCTCCTATTACGTAATTATTACGATTAAATTCGGAAGAAAAAGCCGGAGTTATGTCCAGCGTGCTTACTTCTTCTTCGAATTATTCGTTTAATGCTTTCTTTAATGCCTCAAGATTATTGGTCATGACGCCGATGTAGTCCAGGTTGTTCTTGATATCTTCCGCGGTCAGCCCTTCCAACGGGTTAAGCACTGCCGTTGCCGCGCCAATCTCGTCAGCTACAACTTGAGCGACCTTCGGATCAACAAGCGTTTCGAAGAAAATCGTCTGAACCTGATGCTCCTTCGCGAATTCAACAACCTCCGCCATCTCATCCGGAGAAGGCTCTTGCTCGGGCGATAGTCCGGAAATCGGAATTTGAGTGAGTCCGTATTGCTTAGCCAAATAACCAAATGCCGCATGCTGAGTGACAAACTCTTTATGCTTGGCGTTTGTTAATGCATCCTTGAAGGCAAGATCCAGCTCCTGTAACTTTGCGATATATTCATCCGCATTTTTCTTGTAATCCTCTTTATTGCCGGGATCCGCCTGCTCCAATGCGGCCTGGATCGCCCTTACCTCTTGCTGGGCAAGTACCGGATCAAGCCAAACATGGGGATCCAGAGGCGACTCTTCTTCATGAGAATGCTCCTCCTCTTCGCCATGCCCGTGATCTTCTTCCCCATGCTCATGGTCATGCTCTTCTCCTTCCATTAAAGTAATGCCCATGCTCGCTTCCACGACTACACGCTGCTCATTCGCCGCACTGGATAAAGCACTGTCAACCCAGCCCTCAACGATTCCGTTATAAACGAATACATCCGCGTCTTTAATGGCTGCCATATCCTTGGCGCTTGGCTCCCAGTCATGCGGCTCGGTTCCGGAAGGGATAAGGGCGACAACCTCCGCATGGTCACCTGCCACCTGCTTGCTGAATTCATACATCGGGTAAAAGGTTGTAACCACCTTCAGCTTGCCTTCGTTACTTGCTGCTTCTTTCGTTTGATTGCCGCATCCGGCCAGGATTAAGGATAAACCTGCTCCAAGCACGATCGATTTTTTCAACCAGGATTTCATAATAAAAAAGTACCTCCAGATTTGATTTATATCTCTTCCTAATTACATGGGAATTAGGATGAAGACCAATGTTCGTTATCCGCTGCTCTATGGCGTCGGGATACGGGCGTTTCCGGACGCATAACCAGCCTGCCGGATCTCTTTGATCCAAGCGCAAACAGCTTTTTCAGTCCTAAACCTGCCACTAAAAACAACAAAAGAACAAAAGCGATCGTGCCTCCGGGCGGCGTGCTAAGCTCATAAGAAGCGGTTAAGCCCATAAACGTACCGGTTAGACCGATGCCCATCGATATAAGGATCGCCGTGGCGAAGCTTGACGAGATTCGGACGGACAGGGCTGCCGGCAATATAATAAGCGCCGACACGAGAAGTACGCCAACAATCGGCATTGCTGCAGCTACGATCATGCCTGTAACGATGCTGAATCCGAAGGAAATCCACTGTACGGGTATGCCGCTTGTTCTCGCTGATTCCTCATCGAAGGAAACCATATAAAGCGGTCTTCGCAGCAGGAAGAAAAATAAAGCGCCAATAAGTGCGGCTGCGAGCATAATCATAAGCTCCGTCCGGTTGACGGCAACTACGGAACCAAACAAATAAGAGGAGAAGCTTTTGTTAACCGACTTATTCATCGTCATCAGAATGACAGCCAAAGAGAGACCTCCCACCATAATAATGGCTACGGAAAGCTCACTATATGTTTTGTAGGCTTTACGGACATACTCCACCGTAATTGCGCCAAGGACAGCTACGACAAACCCCGCCAGGGACGGATTAATTCCGAGGTATGTACCTGCAGCAACTCCAGCAAGAGATACATGTGAGAGCATGTCGGCCATTAAGGCCTGCCTTCTCAGCAGCAAATATACGCCAAGCGCCGAAGCGATTAACGCAATGATTCCGCCGGCGAAAAATGCCCGCTGCATGAAGTCGTAGTGCAGCATTTCCAGCCTCCTTCCTCTCTTCTCTCGAGCGAAATAATACGGTCCAGCATGCCGTCCAGCTCAGTCAGGTTATGAGTAACGATAACGACCGTTTTGCCGTGTTGATCGATCTGCTCCCTCATAAGCTTGTAGAAATCTTTCCGGCTTTCTTTATCCATGCCGGTTGTCGGCTCATCGAGCACAAACAAATCAGGCGACATAGCGAGCGCCCTGGCTATGCAAATACGCTGCTTCTGCCCTCCCGATAGCTCTCCGATCCGGCGATTGCGGAGCTCCCATACGCCCATGCTTTTCATCGCTTCGTCCGCGGCTTGCTTGGCGTCCGGGCTTAGCCTCCTGAACCAATTCAGTCTTTGCGAGTAAAGGCCGGAACGTACAAACTCGGTCACTTGACTAGGAAATCCGCTATTGAATGCAGCAATCTGCTGCGGCACATACGCCACAGCAAGCTTGTCGCCATTAACATTCGTAGGCGATAAGTTCACCTTCCCCTGCCAAGGGTGTAGCAGCCGTAAAGCAAGCTTAAGCAAGGTCGATTTGGAGGCACCGTTCTGACCGGTAACCGCAATGAATTCTCCCGAGTGAACCTCGATGTTGGCCATTTCCAGGCAAGGAACGTCTCCGTACCCAAAGGTCACGTCCTGAAGAGAGGCAAGCAGCAATATAATCATCCTTTCTATGTATCCAAACATACATCTGCGCATTATTTCGTAATTATTACGATTAAAGTAGAAATAAAAAGTTCAACAGCGAGTGTTGAACGTAATCATTACGTATAAGCAGAATAACAGAACTTTTCTTAATCGTCAACATTACGATTAAGAAAAGTTCTGCTTCTTTATGATGCGCTATTATTTAATAAGCGGCCGATCTTGCAAATAACGTTCCATATCCGGACTATGCCCCTCCGCAATCTCCTGTACGATGATTTTGGACAAAAGCTGACTGTATACCGCCCCATTGTCGCCGTACGCGAGCAAGAAGTAGCATTTCGGGAATTCCTCGTACTTCCCTATGATAGGGAGACCATCGACCATTCCTCCATAAAATGCCGCACAGGAATAAGCTGACTCCACGGGAATTGCCGGGAATCTGCGGTTAAATTCCTCTATCAGCATAGAAGTTTTATGAATCAGCTTGCTGTCTCTGTCGTCCGGATACATCGTATTTTCGTCGAGACCTCCTATAATTACGCGGTTATCTGCCGTTGTGCGGATGTAAATATAGGGCCGTGCCGTCTCCCACAGCAACGTCCGTTCATGCCAGGTGGAGAAGTCGGCTACCGGCTGCGTCGTTACCGTATAGGTACTTACGAACGAAGCTTGCTTCTCTTTGCGAATATCCATATTCTCGTATCCCGCGGCAAAAATAACATGTCGCGCTTGAACGTTATAACCGTTTTTGGTGGAAATCATCATGCGCTGAAGATCTCCGTCATAGTGATGACCGTTCATTTCCGAATGCTCATACACCTTAACTCCCCGTTCTGCAGCATACTGGAATAAGGCATGAGTGAATTTATACGGGTTCAGCTCACCGTCCCCGTATGAGTAGATCGCCGCTTCCCGGCTGAACGGATAATGGGCTTCAATCTTTACTTTCGTCCAGAAATCCACTTCCCCGCCATGGCGCTTGATAAATTCATATTCGTTCCGCAAACGGTCAACATCCTCGGGACAGCTCGCGGAATAAAGCGTATCGCGCCTACGGAATTCACAATCCAGTTGTACGCGCCGGGAGGCCTCTTCAATATCGTCAATCGCTTGCTTCAATAGCGTTAGATGCTCCGCAATATATTTTTCTCCAAAGGTGTTGACGAGAGAAGTAAACATCTTTTCCCCCGAATATTGAATAATGGCCGTATTGGTGCTTGTGCTGCCTGCGCCAATCCTCCCTTTTTCCAGCACAACGGTTTTTAATCCCCGTTCAGCCAGATAATATGCGCATTGCGCCGCCGAGCTCCCTCCCCCAATAATCGCAACATCGCATTCCGTATCCTCTTGAATCGACGGATAAGCCGGGGCATCCGGCAAGGTTGTTGGCCAATAATACGTACCCGATTGTAAATTCATGAAGTTCCCCCTATTTCGATTAGACTGGAAATTATTATTTCCCGGAAGTCATGTTCTTAATAGGCAAAGAGCCGCTGAACGGCGGCTCTTTCTTAAAGTGTTCTGTATGAGAATGGATAGAAATGCTCTTTCCCCGGAAAACTAATTTATCCAAAAATGAGAAGCAGGTGTGTGAGCTATGGATAAGTTAAAGCAAAGACTTAATCGGAAAAATACGGCCGTTATTGTAGTGGATGTCCAGAACGATTACTGCCACCCTGATGGAGCTATCGCCAAAACCGGTATTGACGTAAGCGCCGCCGGAAAAATGATACCCGACTTGCAAGCCTTACTGGAATCTGCCCGGAAGCATGGAATCCCCGTCATCTTCCTGCAGACGAATCACGAAAAAGCGACGGACTCCGAGGTATGGGTGTCACGCTTCGAGGATGGCGTGAATCCGATTTGCCATACCGGAAGCTGGGGCGCCGAGTTTTTCAATGTCTCTCCAACTGAGAATGACATTATCGTAAAAAAACACCGGTATAGCGGCTTTATTCATACCCGCCTGGAGTCCGTCCTGCAGACCTTAAAGATTGAAACTCTTGTTATGACGGGCGTAAGTACGAATCTTTGCGTCGAATCCACCGCAAGAGACGGGTTTATGAAGGATTACCATATCATTCTTATGAAAGATGCCTGCGCGGCCTTTTCCCAGGAAGAGCATGACATGACGGTTAAGACCGTTGATACGTATTTCGGCATGGCCGCAACTACAAAAGACGTCATTAACTACTGGCAGCACCACGCCACCGCTCCACAGCTGCAAATGCAAAATTAAAGGTTAACCGGCAGCCGGATCGTCGCCATCGCTTCTTTCTTCTGATCGTCGTTCACGTGGGTATATATCATCGTTGTTTCAATGGAGGCATGTCCAAGCAGCTCCTTCACTACACGGATATCTACTCCATTCTTTAGCAGAATAGTAGCAAAGGTATGACGTAATTTGTGGCAGGAGAGCTTTTTGTTCGCCGCATGGGGATTAATGCTTTTGAACGCCTCAAAGGTTTGACCGGCAATCTTCTGAATTTGGCGGATCGACAATCTTCTTCCCTTCTGCGAGACGAAGAAAGCATCCTCCTGCTCTTTATAAGGCGTGATACGGTCCTGAGCCACTTCCGAAAGAACGGCAGCCAGCTCTTCCGGCACCGGAATCTCATTCCACTTCCGTCCTTTGCCGAATACCTCAATCGTTCCTCTCACCGGGTTAAAGTCGTTCCGGTTCAAACGGTGAACCTCGCCAACCCGGAGACCGCAGTAACTCATCAGCAGAAAAATGGCCACATTACGAGCGCGGTATCTCCCTTCGATACAGGACAAGCTTGCTGCAAGCTCATCCTCCTCGAGATAGACCGGCTTCTTGTTTTTTTCCGTCTTCGATTTCTTAACTTCCATTGCGGGATTGCGGGTAGCCATCTCGAAATCAATCAACGCCGTATAGAAAGATCGAATCGCCGATAACGTCCGGTTCCTCGCACGGTCACCTGCTCCCCGCTGCTTCGATATAAGAAACGAAATAACATGCATCTTTCCGGCTTGTTCGGCGGCTGCCCCTTCGAGAGATTCCAAATAGGCATAAGCCTCTCTCATATATTCTTTTTGCGTCGTATCCGTATAACCGGCTTGCTTCATCCAAATGCGAAAGGCTTGCGTGAGCTTACTGTATAAATATTCCAATTCATGCTGCTTTTTCAACCGGCATTCCCCTACCTTATGTATAAAAAAATGGCTCTCAAGCGAAAGTGCGCAAAACCCTGATTTTGCGCACTTTATTATAGCATGAAATCGGGGAAATAGATGCTCTACTTCTAGCTTCTAGCCTTTAACAATCTCCATCCATATAAATGGAGGAATCATAAATCAGATCGCCAATCGTTTGCTCGGAGTTTCCTTTCAGAGGTTGATTCAGCTTTGCCATTAATTTCTCCACCATAGATTCAAAAAACACTCTCAATCTCATCATCCGTTCCTCCCTTTTCGTTGAAGCATCTTTTCTTGTGATCAGTATAACAACAAGCATATTCAACCGAATCTGCGAGAAGTAATGAACGCGAATGATAAAAAGTATTCCCATTGCATCTTAACCATGAAGATTTTCATGCTTCTATGCCAAAAGTCATGCCATATACCGCTGTTGTTTTAACTTTACAGCTTCAAAGATTACGTAATGTATTTTATGTTAACTTAACTGGTTAAACTAGGAATGCGCACTAAAAAGGCAGCCGCATCTGCGACTGCCTACTTCTCAAACTATAAATTAATGTCCGCCATAGCTTTGCTGTTCCATATCCGCATTAGGATCAAGCTTGCTGCGACCCATAAAGAACGATACGATCAAAGCGAGCACAGCCGGAATAATTGCCCATGCGAAGGTCCCTACGATCGAATCGGCCAAAGAATGGACGATTTTGTCCAATACCTCAGCTGGAATCTGATCCCGGGCTTCCGGCGTCAGAATCTCGCGCGGATCTTTGAATTGCATGCCGCCTTCCGGAGCGGCTTGACCGCCGGCTGCAAAGGCATCGGTCATTTTGCTCGTAAACAGATTGCTTTGTATAATCCCGTAAATCGTAATACCGATTGTCATCCCAAGTGAACGAATGAAGTTAAGCGTCGAGCTTGCCGTCCCCCGCTGTCTGGCAGGTAATCCGTGAATGGCTGTGTTACCGAGTACCGAGAAGGACGCGCCAATGCCAAGACCAATCAGAATCATATAGATGGTCACGATAAACCGGGATGAATCCGCTGTAAGCGTAGTTGTCAGGATGGACCCGATAACCAGAATAATAAACGTCGCCACCATAATGTTGCGGTACGGTATCTTGGTCATCAGGAAACCCCCGGAAGTAGCGGTTACTACCGTGCCAAGCATCATCGGCAGCAAGACCAGCCCCGAGTTTGTTGCCGAGCCGCCGAGTACCCCTTGAATAAAGATCGGGATAAATACGGAAGCGACAATAAACGCTGCGCCGCTGAACAATGCGCTTAAGATACTGGTCGAATACAACCGGTTCTTAAATAGGGCATAAGAGATAATGGGCTCTTTAACCTTCGTCTCTACGATCAGGAAGGTAACAAGCAGGACGGCAAAGCCTGCAAACATGCCAAGAATTTGAACGGAATCCCAGGCGTATGTCTTGCCGCCAAGCTCAAGCGCGAACATCAGGCAGACTATGGCACCGATCAATGTAGCCGCTCCATACCAGTCGATTGGCTGCTTCGAATGCTCCATCGATTCCTTATAGAAGAAACCAATCATGCAAAGCGCGATAATGCCAAGCGGAAGATTGATGTAGAATACCCATTCCCATGCGAAGTTGTCCGTAATATACGCACCGATCAGCGGCCCGAAGATGGAAGACATCCCGAATACCGCTCCGAACATGCCGCCCATTTTGCCCCGGCTTTCCAAAGGCACGGCGTCAAACATAATCGTAAACGCAACGGGCATCATAGCCCCCGCCCCGATCCCTTGAACCGCGCGGAATAGTGCGAGCTCGGTGATCGAGCTGGCTGTTCCGCATAATACGGAACCTGCCATAAACATAATAATGCCGAATAGGAAGAACCGTTTCCGGCCATACATGTCGGACAGCTTGCCGAAGATCGGCATCCCTGCCATTTCCGCCACCATATAAGCGGACGTAACCCATACGAACTTGTCGAGTCCGCCTAGTTCGGCGACGATATTCCCCATCGCCGTAGCGACGATCGTATTATCCATCGACGCCATCAGAATGCTAAGCAACAGACCAGCGATTACAAGCCCTACGTTGCTCTTTTTGTTTGCTGCCACTTTACACGCAACCTTTCTTCCCTAACATGAGATCTTTTTCATTTCCGTCAAAACAATGTTTCGTTCAAATGTCTCCAAACCGCTAAGAACGGTAGAAAAACGAGACAAAATTATGACTTCCTACGATGACATCGTAACATAACATTGTTTCATTGCATAGTCCAGAATTTTGAATCCGCTTTAAATATAATTTCCATCAGCCTATCTTTCCGTTCATCCTTCAAGGAATTGGAAAACATACATTCATATCTTAAAGAACAGGTGTTCCCGTGTCAATCCTTTTTTCTAAAGCTCTTCCCTGCCATTTTACTCCTTTAAATTTCTATTCCCAGTTGTTTACGTAATAAATTTTATGTAAACAAATTAAACCCCAAGGAGATTTCTCCTTGGGGTTTAATCCATTATGCTTGAACGGGTTCAAAAGTTTTGACAACTTCGTACATCCCTGGTTCGAACGTTGCAATCTTTAATGCTTCCTGCAAATACGGAAGAGGCTTGGGATCATCCCTCATCGCCTGATAATCCTCCAGGCTTCTCCACTGCGCATACATCGTTACTTTCGTTCCATCCGTGCTCCGATGCAGGCTGGATGAGATAAAGCCGGCAGCATAGCGGACGGAAACATCCGTTGCACTCGTTAGAAGCTCAACAAGACGGTCCTGATTCTCTGGTTTAACCGTAAACACGTTAATAAAGGTTAAGACAGGATGATCTGCCGAAATATGAGTCATGCATAACACTCCTTTTCTTTGATTATTATCTGCAATGATCATTACGAATATTACTGTTTATCAAACTCGTCATACATACGGGTAACTTGCGGATCCAGCTCTTTGGCTTCGTAGTCGGTTGATACACTGAGCTTTTCCCAGCGTTTTGTCTCGGCCAGTTTGCCCGTATCCACTGCATTGGCGATGGCTACAGCATCGCTGCCAAGAAGCAGCCGGAGAGGCGGATTCTCTTCGCTGGCGATGGCAAGAATAGCTTGAGCCGCTTTTTCCGGATCACCGTTCTCCTTGCCGGTCACATCGCGCAAATGCTTCAGCAGACCGCCAACCGTGTCACTGTACTCGTTTCGGGGTTCGATATGCTGCATGGACGATCCAGCCCAGTCGGTACGGAAACCGCCTGGTTCAATTAGCGTAACCTTAATGCCAAGAGGATTAACTTCTTTGGCTAATACTTCGGAAAAACCCTCTACTGCCCATTTGGACATTTGATAAGGTCCAAGACCAGGCGCACCCGTACGGCCTCCAATGGACGAGAATTGAACGATATGGCCATGTCCCTGTTCTCTCAGCACCGGCAGAGCGGCTTTGGTTACATGAACGACACCCCATAGGTTTGTTTCCACTTGGGCTCGAAAATCCTCCATCGGCGTTTCTTCTATAGAGGAAACGTTGCCGTAGCCCGCATTATTGACCACGACATCCAATCGCCCGAACGCTTCAACGGCGGTCCGGATAGCAGCTTCAGCCTGCTCATAGCTCGTAACGTCCAATGGCACAAGACGGACCCGGTTTCCGAAACGCGCTTCGAGATCGGCAAGCTGTTCCGGTCTGCGAGCCGTTGCCACCAGCTGATCTCCATTCGCCAAGACAGCCTCGGCCAGACTACGACCGAATCCACGGGAGCTTCCCGTAATGAACCATACTTTAGACATATAAAATACCTCCTGAATAAGTAATGTGATTTGGAATATTCATTCCACTGCAAGTATAGTCCTTCTTGCATGCGAAATCAATAGTTTTTCGGAATGTTTATTCCAATCCAATATTAACAAGTCCATTTCACCTTTATTTTATGGCTCTTTTCCCTTTCTCAATGTTCCAGTAATGCAGAAAAACCATCTTATTCAAATCAAGAAACAACATCAGAATGGTTGTTATCTTGAATCAAAATCGGAATATATATTCCAATTTAAGCATAATAAAAAACAGCCCCGGATCCAAACGCAATCCAAATGGCTGTTTCTACACTAATATGGCCTTCCATGACGCTTCCAAAATTTGTTGAACCTGAACTTCATTCAAAGGGTATTTATCAATATAATAGCCCTTCAGAATAGACGATATAATACCGTGAATAAGCTGATGGCACAGATGCGAATCCATTTCCTTAATAATTCCCTGCTTCTGCCCCTCCACAATTAACGAAAGTACGACCTCGCTGGAATGGCGGGCATCCTCCATGTTGCGCAGCTCGGGCGAAATATACGGGGAGAACGAAAAACTGTCGATAAACAAAAATTCCTTCGGATACCGAATCCCGAAGTTCAGCCGGTTCAATTGCAAGCACTTGAACCGTTCATACAGGCTCGCTTCCGGGTTATAGCCTTGAAGCAAATACTCGCCCATAAGAATGCGAGCTTCCTTGTATACCGCATTAACAAGCTCTTCTTTATTCGCGAAATAATTATAGATCGTTCCCGCTCCGACATTGGCACGCTTGAACAATTTTGAAAAAGTAACGGATTGCAGCCCCTCTTCATGAATCAAGTCGAGCGTTGCCGCCATAATATCCTGCTTCTTGCTCATGTCTTCCACCTCTTGCAATAACATTAGTATGATTGTGAGCAGGATGTCAAGGATACGGCTTCATCTTAGAGTAACAATGGAAAATTAGGGCATAATAACTTTGACCTTATACTACTCGAGGAGATTGTATGTATGGCAGCCATGGATGAAGTAAACAGCCACTTTTCTTCCTACCCGGATTACGTGAACCAGAAACTTCAAATCGCTTCCGAGATCTTCACTTTCGCGGGCTTGAAATCTCTGATCAATTTCCCGCAAACCATCTATATGGTTCGGGACCCGCTGCTCACGGCTTCTATCGGCAAGCTTGAACTGACAGAGGTACTTATCGGTCTTGGCAACAAGATTTCACTTCAACCCGATTCCATCATCTCGCAAATCATGGACGGGATGCTTGTAGCCGTTCATGACACTTCTGGAATCGCAGTCGGTATCTATCCGATTCCTCAACCGAACAGCCGCCCCATCTCGATGCCTACGATGGAGAATAGCATCGGGGGTGCGACAAGCGCTTTTAACGAAGACCTGGAAGCTAATATTGTTCTTCTAAGGAGTCATTTGAACTGCCCCGATCTGAAAATCCAAGCTTTTCATTTTGGCGGACACGTAAAAAGCAAAGTGATTCTATGTTACATCGATAACGAGATTGATCCGATCCTACTGGACAATTTAACTCAGAAGCTTGAAGCTCACCACAAAACCGAAATTTCTAATCTGGAGGAGTTTGCTCATATCCTGAAACTTTCCAAATATTCTTTGGTCAATCATTATATGGCCTATGAGCTGCCCCAAAATGCCGTCAGAGCATTGAAAAACGGAAAGGCTGTTCTATTCATAGAAAGAGTGCCTTTTTCCATCGCATTGCCAAGCATTTTTTCGGATTTCTTTATATCGGAGGATGATATGAACCATCCTCCGATATATTCCTGGCTGCTTAGAAGTTTGCGCTTTATTGGAACGTTACTCACCTTAATTTTGCCCGGGCTGTATGTCGCCCTTGTATCGGTCAATCCTGACGTATTGCGGTTTGAATTGGCTCATTCCATCGCCAGAAGCCGGCTTGACGTGCCGTATCCGGCTATTATTGAGGCCCTTCTGCTCTTATGCATTCTGGAATTGATTATGGAAGCCATTATTCGCCTGCCTGGCAGCATCGGTCCAACCATTACGATGGTAGGCGGTATCGTGCTCGGGCAAGCCGTCGTGGATGCCAAGCTGGTTAGCAATCTGCTTATTATCATTCTTGCTGCCACCACGATTGCTAATGCTGCCGTGGTAGGCTTCCAGAACACATACTCCCTGCGGCTGTTCAAATATTTGCTGTTATTCATGTCCGCGTTTTTGGGAGTGCTCGGTCTATTATCGGGACTCTTGATCTTATGTGCTTATATAGCCGGCATACGCACGCTAGGAGTTCCTTATCTTCAGCTGTTTCGGGCAAGAGGGGAGAAAAATGTCTAAGAACCTGCAAGTAACCGCAACCTACGTTGTGTCCCATTTGGGGCTGATCTTTTTTCTTTATCCGATAGATGTGATCGAGAGCACAAACGAAGCCCACTGGATGCCGGTTCTCTTCGGCTTCTTGTTTCACCTTGCGATCATTGCCGTTTATCTGAAGGCTTTAAATTATTTCAAGGGCCAGAATATCGTCAATATCCTCATGAATAAAAATAAATTTTTCGCTTGGGTCGTCTTGCTGCCTGCCCTGTTCTATATGTCATGGATTATCGTATTGGCGGTTCGGGCATTTTCCGAAGTGCTGTCGATCGCGATTTTGTCCAACACCCCTTTGTGGATCCTGATGCTTCTCTTTCTTTCGGTTCCCGGGTTTATGGTTCTTCATGGACAAATTGGCGGCTTGCTCCGATTATCCGTCCTGTTAAGTTTCTTGTTCGTTGTTCCCGTTGTTTTTGTAATGGCTACCTCCTTTCAAAATATAGATTGGCATTATTTATTCCCGCTTTGGCCTGCTCATGGGGCATTCTCGTTTCTCGCGCATTCTGCTTTCTATAAAAGCTTATTTGCTTATACAGGCGGCTTTTTATTGCTTGGCTTCCTCCCATCTTACGCGGAATTCAAATCAAGAGCGATTTATGCGGGGAGCTTGATCCTGCTGCCCGCTTATCTGATTGCCGTTTATGTGCCGGTGCTGACGCTAGGGGAAGAAACGACTCGTCAGCTTCAATTCCCCTATCTCTTCATTGTCGATACCATTGAGATTAACTGGCTCATGTTTGACCGTATCAATGTATTCCTGCTGCTGAGTCTCGTTGCGTTCGGGATGTTCTTCATCAGCCTTACGTTCTGGCAGATTCTATGCGTGATCAGGCTTGGCATGAAGGATATCAGCCCCAACTATTTGGTTCCGGGATTAATCGTGGTCGTATTTCTCGTTTGTCTTTGCATTCCGGATTGGAAGACGACGGACAAGCTGTTTCAATGGAATACGTCACTACGATTGTACGTAGCGATTGCAACGCCTATTTTGCTTCTTATTACCGGGTGGGTCCATGCAAAGAAATCAAAAGTCGAGTTGAGAAAAACATGAAACTTCGAATTGTAATCGGCCTATTTCTCGCAATCATGCTTGGTGGGTGCTGGGATAACAAGGATATTAACCACCGGGCGTTACCAATCGCGATGGGGATATCTTATCAGCAAGGCAACTATGAAGTATTCCTGGACATTCCCAAGGTCACAGAGAAAAACGAAGGCATTCAAATCATAAGCGCCAAAGGGAATTCCATTAGCGCGGCCGTCAATAAAATAAGCATGAATCTGGAGGACCAGGTAGACTTGCTGCACTTAAAGGTTCTTATCGTGGATAAGGCCTTCGCCACGCAAGGTTTAAGCGAGATTACCGCCAGCACGATTCGTTCGCGTCACATTTCCCCAAAGACGATGTTTGTCATTTGCGATGAGCCTTTGGATCGGTTTTTCAAAGGGATTAACGATATTAATAATGGCGACGGCAAAGAAATTTACGATTTCTTCCAGAAAAATTCAGGCTGGAATCCCGAAATCGCCCATACGCCGGTATGGAAGGTGTTTAGAAGCATCCATTCCTATACCAATGATGTCGTTCTCCCCATTATCAAATCCGGCGAATCCACGGCTATCCAAAGCATGGGCTCCGGCATCCTCAAAAATGGGAAAATGGTAGCCCGTCTCAATAATGAACAGACCCTTCTCTATAACGTATACGACGGGAATAGCCTTGACGGAAAAATCGAGGTCATCGGCAAAGCTACCGTTCAGATTGTAAGCAGCCGAATTCACAACGAGAGCAAATTCGTCAGCGGCAAACCCGTTCTGAATAGCGAACTCAAACTGAAAGTGATTATTCTGGACGTAATAGGAAATCCATCCGTAGAAGTCATCAAGACGGAGCTCCAAATCCTTTTACGACGCGTAATGGATCAAATTTTCCGAAAAGTCCAGCTCGCCAACGCCGATATCTTCGGTATCGGCCAGCACTACCGGGATGATCTTCCCCGAACGGAGCTGGCGCAATGGCGCACTAAATATCTGCCCGAGGCCAAAATCAATCTTGAGGTTACAACCACGATCCGGAATACGGGCAATCTCAAGCTGCGTTAAACCGTACCGTTCGAACTCGGTACGGCTTAACGCGGCTGTTTATTATCTTTGAATTAGTGCTTTAGCATGGAGAACCGCGAGTGTTTCCTTAATGGATAACCGGATATATTCCAGAATCTCGTCGAGGTTATAGATTTCAAGATCGTCCGGGCTAAAAGACTCTTCGATATGGAAGTCGTTATGAAGCTGGTCCGCTATAACCGGCAAATACTCCGGATACAAGCCGTCGATCTTAACATTGTCAATAAGCGGGACTTCCGTGGGAGGTGATAATGGATAATCGCGAAGCAGTAGCTTGTTAAGTCTTCTAAAATCACGGTAGCCCTTGTCTATTGCGGCTTGTCTCTCTTCCTCCGGAAGAGCCTTGATTAACTTCAAGTACATTTTCTCGTACCAAATGTGATCGGCCACTAGATGGCTTAAATATCCGACATAAAAAGAATCATCAAAGTATCCGCTGAATTTCTGAGCAAAAAACTCGTAATCCGTCTTCTTCTTGCCTTCACTGTTGATACGCACAAAATGAGTGACTGATTTAGGCGCATGAACGGGATGCGTTAAATCGGGAGCTAGACCTCCCAGATGAATGCGGGATTCTTGCGAGGAATAAATTTGTTTATTGATTTCGGACGTAATACAATAATGCATCATTCGGGAACCCATTCTCATCCACTCCTCTTGGTCTGTAGCTCGTACTAAAAAGCCTCTAACTCAATTTCGTTAGAGGCTTCTGTGTTGTCGTTTATTAGCTCAGAATTCTGTCTTCGGTCATTATCGTATCCGGCCGGTCATGAATGGAAAGCTTCGCCCCGATTGCACGGAAGCTGCCAATTACGTCTTCGTAGCCCCGTTCGATATGCTCAACACCCGTAATGCTGGTGATTCCTTCCGCAGCTAAACCGGCCAGCAGCAGGCAAGTACCGGCGCGCACATCGGTTGCGTGCACCCACCCGCCTTGCAGCGGGTTTCCTCCGCGGATAAACGCGCTTTCCTTCCGAATCTCGATCTCCGCTCCAAGCCGCCTTAACTGCGGGACATGGGCGAACCTCATGGGGTAAACGCGTTCCGTAATGATGCTCTTGCCTTTGGCTTGCAGAAGAAGTGCCGTCATTGGCTGCTGCAGATCCGTTGCAAAACCGGGATACATGCCTGTCCGGATTCGCGTTGCTCTTAAAGGGCCGGAACTGTAAGCCGTAATATGGTTCTCGCCGCATTCGATTTCAAGCCCTATTTCTTCCAGCTTGGATAGGCATGATCCAAGATGTTCGGGAATGACATCCTCGACGGTAACCAATCCTCCGTTGATCCCGGCAGCCATCAGAAAGGCTCCGGCAATTAAGCGGTCGGGAATTACCGTATGCCTTCCCCCATTTAAGTAAGACACGCCTTCGATCCGGATTCGATTCGTCCCCGCACCGTAAATTTTCGCGCCTAGCCGATTCAGGAACGCCGCCGTATCCACAACCTCCGGATCTACGGCCGCATTGTGCAGAATCGTGCGCCCTTTTGCCCGGGAAGCTGCAAGTATTGCGTTAATCGTTGCGCCTGACGTAACCATATCGAAATAGATGTCCGCGCCTTTAAGCTCCGTGCCTTCGACAACGTAGTAATCCTGGAACATGTGAACCTGGGCGCCAAGCGCCTGGAACACTTTTATATGCTGATCAATCGGTCTGGAGACGAAATTATCGCCTCCCGGGAATCCGATCGTTACTCTGCCGAACTTAGCCAGCAAGGCACCGGCAAAATAATACGATGCCCGGTAGCTCGAGGATTTGCCCGGATCGATAACGGCGCTGTGAATCCAGCGGGGATCAAGAATCATTACCCCTCCTTCTTGCTTCAGCTCCATTCCGATATCCTGGCTTATTCCTTCAATCATCCGTATATCATCAATGAGGGGAATTCCCTCGAGCGTAACGATGTCATCCGCCAAGCAAGCTGCGGCAAGCAGCGCAAGAGAACTGTTTTTCGCTCCAGGAATATGTACTTTTCCGTTTAGCGGTCCTGAATACTCTGTCTGTATATATTTCATGAAGGAATTCTCCTACTTTCGTCAGGAAGATACAATCTCCGATTCGAGTACGTAGCCGCTGCCGCGCACTGCGCTTATCAGGAAGGTGTCTTTGCCGTATTTTTTGCGTACCCGGTAGATCAGCGCGTTTAATTCATCCAGCGTTACATCCGGGATACCTTCTTCTCCTGCAAGCCGTTCAGGCCATACCGTAGCTTTAATGACTTCAAGCGGTACAAGCCGATTGGCGTTCTCGTGAAGGAGACGAATCAGCAGATATTCTTTTTCCGACATCGCGATACGCTGCCCTTCCACTACGCATTCCCGCTTCTCCCAATGAATCGTAAGCGGCATGCCCGGAATTTCCAGTTTTCTCGTAATGCTAAGGGGCTCAAGCTCCAGCGTCTGATCGGCGAACACATAGGAAAAGTGAAGGACGCTCATTCCGTTCGCAAGCTTGATAATGTCGAAATTGTTCAAAGGATACGGACGGTGCGGCTTCACGCGTTCCCCGTTGATCTCCGTTCCGTGCAGGCTTCCTTTATCGTACAGCACGGCTTTATCGTTTTCTTTCCGTATGACGATATGCTGCCTTGAAATAAACGGATTGGTAAAGGCTATATCCGGAGTCAACTGATTGGATAAGCGGCCAACCGTCGTTTCGTTCTCTTCCAAATTCACGATGGTTCCCGACTTGTAGGGCTCACCGCGAATAATATATAAGCATGCAAAGTTTTCCACTTGTGTTCCTCCGTATGGGATGGCGGTCTGCCATCGGTAGTGACTCCATTAGATATCGTAACTCAAACCGGGGATGATTAAAACCTCCCCACACTGACGCCCCGCTTATTTTTCAGTAATGATGCAGGAGTCAGTGAAGCAAAAAAAGAGCCGCTGCCGAGCGACTCTAATTCTTACAACCACGACATAAAATCTTTATTGACCATCTTTATGTTGTTAGCTGCCGCCCATTCCTTCACATCCATTATACCCTGATCTTCATTCACGGCGAAACTGAAGCACAATGGAAGGGGCACAATCCATTTCCCTTTTGGTTTAACGCCTATTACCGGATTGAAATAGCCCATTTTCATGATTACTTTTATATCACGAGCTGCTATGGTATGCCCGTTCACCTGAATCGCATTTTCATGTATAGATAGCTCAGTAGGTTTTCTTAAAGCTCTAATTACGGTTAAAATTAAGAGAACGATATACACTAGGAATATGAGAGAGTTCGAATCGAAGATAAGTAACTCCGTCTTGCCTCTACTTGAATAGTCCCTCCAGTTATGGATAATGATCAACAACCAAATCAGACTTGCAACTGAAAAGACGATCATATTTTTTAACCGGGTTGGGTTTTTCACGGAATGCGTAACACTCAATGCCGTTCCTCCTCTATGATGCGTAACTGATTTTAGCCATTTGTCCCATCCAATAAATTCCACGCGATACCCGCATATCCTCCCCATAAATAAAAAAACGAATACCGTCAGGTATCCGCTTGCGATACATGCGAAGGCAGCTCGTTCGGCTGCTCCTCTTCCTTAAGCTCATTCATAAAGGCCAGATGCTTGAAGCCCCAACCGCACATATCGGTCAATACGGATCCAAGAGACTCCCCATGCTCGGATAATTGATACTCCACTTTGGGAGGAACCTCCTGATACACCTTCCGAACAATAAGGCCGTCCCTTTCCATTTCCCGAAGCTGATTAGTCAGCATCCCTTGCGTCACATTCGGAAGCATCCGCCTCAGCTCTCCGAACCTCTTCGTACCTTCGTACAACAAAATAAACAGAATCAACGGCTTCCACTTCCCTCCTATAGCTTGAAGGGTAGCGATTATTCCTTCCGTGGAGGCAGGCCTTTGGCTGTCCTGGTTCATTGTTCTCCTCCGTTTCCGCATAGCTCTCAGATGGTATTTATTATAGCAGAGCCTTACGCAACGGCAATACGGTACGGTAAACCGTACTAAGTAC
This sequence comes from Paenibacillus glycanilyticus, assembly GCF_051200795.1. NCBI lineage: Bacteria > Bacillati > Bacillota > Bacilli > Caryophanales > Paenibacillaceae > Paenibacillus > Paenibacillus glycanilyticus. Next base: position 3,269,644 of record NZ_CP195155.1, on the reverse strand, counting down.
GGAAAAAGAGCGTACTTTTCAGCTTCGCCTTCATGCTCAATAATGGGGATACTCCACTTGAAAGGAAGATACCCATGAACATTTTGGTCATCGTTGCCCATCCCGAGCTGACTGCCTCTAGGGCCAACAAGGCTTTATTGCAAGGGCTAAACAAGATTCAAGAAGATATTCATATTCACAAGCTGTATGAGCTCTATCCGGATTGGAACATAGATATGGAGAAGGAGCAAGAGCTTCTGCTGCGTTACGACCGTATTATTCTGCAGTTTCCCTTCTATTGGTACAGCTGTCCGCCATTATTGAAACAATGGTTCGATGATGTGATGATACCAGGCTGGGCCTATGGCCCGGGAGGCAACCGGCTGGTTGGCAAAGAGTTTCTTGTCGCGACGACAACCGGCGGGACGGATAAGTCCTACCGCTCAGGCGGAGACAATCAGTTCACTGTCAGCGAGCTTTTGCGTCCGATTGAGCGTACCATTACCAAATGCGGCGGCACCTATCTGCCCGCGTTTGTCTGTTACGACGCGAATGCTTCAACGGAGGAACGGCTCAGGCAGGAAGCTCAACGTTATGCGGAGTATATTCGAACTCCTATGCCCGTGCTTACGCATTAATCAGGAGGCGGCAAGCATTCGTTTGCGGATCATGCTCGCGAGCAGGAAGACAATCGGGAAGCCCACGATAAATATCGGGAAGATTAACCTGATCCAAACAAAGTTCGCGAAATCAAGCAAACCAAAAAGATTGGCCGGAGTTAAGGTGGCCACGAAAATAACGGGAGCCGTAAACGCAATCATTTTCCGCCACTTCTTAACTCCTAATATTTGGGCTGTTCCGTAACTATTAATGAAGAGATAGATAGACAGCTTAACGAATACGCTGAAGATCCAAATAAAAACAATCCATACATCCATGTTTTGAATAAAATCCAGGTAATTAATAAACCTCACCATGCTGAAATACGGAAAATACAAGGTGGATCCGATTTGAATGCCAAACGTGGAAACCACCATAACGGCCGTAATAATGGCCAGCATAGATGCGATGCAAATGGCCAAAATCACGGGTTTGAGGATCTTTTTCGGATTGGCGACAAAAGGAATCAGCATCATAATCATCATGGATTCACCGAGGAAAGAGGCATTTACGAAAGATCCCTTCAATATGGACATCACGCCCGTATCCATAAAGACCGGCAGCATAAGCGTCATATGTAGATTGGAAATATTGAGTATAAAGGTAATGAGAATGCCGAGCAATAGAAGCGGCCCGGCCATCTCGCTGAACCGGGCAATTGCCTCTACGCTTCCAACCAAAGCGATGTACGCCATGGCGATCATCATTAGCATGGAAATTATCCACATTGGCGTATCGTGAAACAGAACCTGCTTGATAAACAAGGAAAAAATGCGAAGGATATCCGCACACACGGAATACCAGACCAGCAAGTACAGCACGCCGATTAGTTTGCCTAGCCATTTGCCGAATAAAGTCTGCGCAAATTCTATCAAGGTTTGCGAAGCGTGTCTCTGACTGACTTTAACTAAGACCCACGACAGGGCGAGTCCGATAATTCCCGCTACGACAAGCGAGATCCAGGCGTCCTGTCTGGCAATTTCAATCGTAGGAGATACCGTTAACCATATGCTCATGGAAATCTCCAGAGTCGTCAAAATCCAAAATAACTGCCAAGACGAAATCTTCACTCTCTTGCTCCTATTCTAGGGATACGCTTGCGAATATCCCCCGTGCTCTGAATTTTAATTCCGACATCAACGGCAACCTCTATAGTCGGGAATTTTTGATCCCATTGAGCTTTAAGCTGTTTCCATTGCTTTGGATGTTCCCGGTGAAACTCTTCTCCGAAGCCGAATACATCTTGACCGTATTCCGTTTGTATTTTTCTGATAGTGGCCTCAATTTGTTGGGCTTTGATCTTATTAAACTTCCGTTCCGTATGAATACGCTGGGAGGATACGGAAAGATCAATAGGCGTGTTGTTTTCCACAACCCTGGCATTCCCTATCAATTTCACGCGTACCTTAAGCTTATCCCCTTCGATAGTGGTACTGAACTTTCTTTTCAGATTGGATACATACAAGGAGATGCTACCTTTCTCGATGACTTCTGAAACGTACTGATTCTTGAGCACGCCTTTTACCCAAAACAGTTCGAGGGATTCCCTGTCCCGGACTTTCCCGACCATTTTTAAATCCTTGTTAAAAATAGCGACAGCCCTTACTTCAATAATTTTGTTCTCCTCCAGCTTGTTCACCGGAGCAATATCGATCATCGGCATGGAAGGTCTGATGCCGTCCCTCCCCGCATCCAGCAGGAAATCCCGCAAGGACGTATCGCCCAGCCGGCAATAACGGTCTTGATGCACCGCCACAATCGCCGAAAACTGGTTGAAGGGACTGTTGATCGTTAAAGCGTCCTTGCCCTTGCCTTCGTTAACCACGAAAATATCGGTACGCATCCGGGTATCCGGATTTCGGGTAAACTGATCCATAATATCCACCAGCCCGTTATGAGCCAGCTTTTCCCCAATAAAAATAGATCGGCGATGTCCCAAAAAAATCCGGCGGGGCAGTTTTTCCTGGATTTGTTGAATCAAATCAACAATGGAGCTGCCCGTTGCCGATACGACAATGTTGGCCCTCTCCCCTTTCCCCCCGCTTCCCTTTAGCGTCTTGAACTCGGCAGGAATGGCGATTTGAGCGCTTTTCTCCAGCTTTCCCGATTCGGTTACATCAAGAGCGGTACCGATCCAGAAGGCATATTCGTTTATTTCATTCCTGTCCCAGCAACCCGTGAGCAGCAGCGAGCAAAGAGAACAAATGATGAAACACCTGAATATTTTCATTTTCTGCGTTGTGCCGGAACGAAACGTTTATTCATGCGTACCAGCGTATCCTTCCAGAAATTCGGCAAGATTGGTGCCGTTGGTTTTAGATAAGGCGTTCCGAACGATTTCAGGGTTACAAGATGAATCGCGATAATCATGATCCCGATCGCGACACCGTATAAACCGAGAAAACCGCCTAAGATTAATAGCGGAAACCGGAGAATCCGGAATGGCAGAGCCAGGCTATAGCTAGGAAAAGCGAACGAGGCAATTCCCGTGCCCGCAACGATCATAACGATTGGCGCGGAAATAAATCCCGCCTGTACCGCGGCTTCCCCGATAACAAGCGCGCCCACGATACTGACGGCCGAACCAATGGCTTTGGGTAACCGAAGCCCCGCTTCCCTGAGGCCTTCAAACATGATCTCCATAAGCAAGGTTTCGATAACGGTCGGAAACGGAATGCCTTCCCTGGCTGCCGAGATACTGAGCATGAGATTCAGCGGTATCATTTGCGGATGAAAGGTTGTAAGGGCAACATACAAGGACGGCAGCAGGCATGACATTACGGCAAGCAGCATCCGCAGCATTCTTACCGCGGAGACGTACAAGAATCGCTCGTAATGGTCTTCCGCCGCTTGGAACCCCGACCAGAACGTCATCGGGAGAATAAGCGCGTTCGGAGAACCGTCTACAATAATAGCTACTTTTCCTTCCAACAAGCTGGAGCAGACGGTATCCGGACGTTCCGTGTTTCGAATCTGCGGGAATAGCGATAACGGTTTATCTTCAATAAACTCTTCGATATAACTGGAATCCAGCAATTGATCGGTGTGGAAGGATTCAAGCCTGCTTTTCACCTCCTGGAGCAGCTCCGGCTTCACGCAACCCTCTATATAAGCAACAATAAACTCCGTATTGGACAGTTCTCCGGCATGGTAGCTTTCGAATTTCAGCCTGGAGTGACTGATTTTTCTCCGGATCATGCTTAGATTGGTTTTCAGATCTTCCGTAAACCCTTCTCTTGGTCCGCGGATGGAAGCCTCATTGGAAGGCTCGTCGATGGAACGCTGCTTGAAGGCAGTGAGGTCAGCCATATAAGCAACAGGCAGCCCGTTCATAAAGATAGCCGTACTGCCTTTAAGTACTTTGGCTACAGTCTCAGAATAGCTATGAACTATCGCGTACTGCGTCAATCGGCTATAATCGTCATTCATCATGCAGGTAGAAATAATCTGCTCTAATTTGTTTGTGTCGGTCAATTCGTCGATATAGACAAGCAAGATGCCCGAACGGTCAGGAAGATTAAGCGGCCGAAATACGATATCGGCGCAGTGATGGAAAATGCTGCGGAGCACAGTTTCGTTATCTTTTATGTTCGCGCTCACATTCACTGGATTAAGCGGCTCCATCGCATTTACCACTCCTTTCCTGATCTCGTGGATATTTTTAGCTAATTCGGATTGCGTTATTCGCGAGCAAAAAAAGAAGCACTGCCTGTAACGGCAGTGCTCTCTCGTGTATGCATTTGTATATTTCATCAAGCGGCCAGCATCATCGACGGTACGGAATCTCCACGGCGAGCTTGATTCGAGGCTGCCCGAAGTCTTCTGCCTTGCAGCGCCGCGATTGCCGGCCCCGGTTCCAGCTCTCCTTGCTGCACGAGCGTAAGCATCGCTCCAATATCGCCGCCTTCATAAGCAATAGCAAGCGCGCGCAAGACATCCCGCAGCCCCTCGTCCTTCGGAACAGGCAGCGAACCTGCTTCAACCGCCTGTCTAACCTGCGGTAATGCCGCGCGGGCCCGATGCAAAGCTGCTTTTACCGCGCCTGGAGTTAGTCCTAATCGTAATGCCGTTTCCTGAGCCGAGTACCCCATAACGTCCCTCAGCAGAAAGACCGCCCTCTGAAGCGGAGACAGGAAAGTCATAAGCGCCTGCATAACTACTTCGGTTCCGATTCGGCTTTCGTCCGGCATGGTATGATAAACCGCTGATCCCCGAACGGATTCCAACATCCGTGCATGGCTCGACTGGCGTCTTACCCGGTCAATCCAGTTATTACGGGCAATTCGAAGCAAATAAGCTTCAGGATTGGCATGCTCCGTCAGCTGCGCCGAATCCATGACCTTAATCCATGTATCCTGCGATAAATCCTCTGCTTCGACCCGGGATTTGGTTAAAGTCAGGCAATAGCGGCCGAGCACTTGTTGCAGGCGTTTCAATTCTATATGTTCATTATCCATTGTTGCTTCAGTCATATCGGACACCTCCGCTTTTTCCTATTATACGCATCCTTAATTCAGTAAACGAGTGAGCCTGCGAAAAAGATACGCAACAGCAAAATAAATTTTACGGCGTATCCTTTCGTATCCCCTTTTCGTTTGCCGAATTGTAAGAGATCAAACAAAGGAAAGAGGGATTACGATGAGCAGCTTTATCCCCTATGTGGTTGAACAGTCCAATCGCGGAGAACGTTCCTATGATATTTATTCGCGGCTTTTGAAGGACCGGATTGTCTTCCTTGGCTCAGCCATCGACGACCAGGTTGCGAACAGTATCGTAGCACAGCTGTTATTTCTTGCCGCCGAGGATCCGGATAAGGAAATCAGCCTGTACATTAATTCTCCCGGAGGCTCAACAACGGCTGGCTTTGCGATCTATGATACGATGCAGTATATAAAACCCGAGGTTCATACGATTTGCGTAGGAATGGCGGCATCCTTCGCTGCTATTCTGCTTCTAAGCGGCGCTAAAGGCAAACGGTTTGCCCTGCCGAGCAGCGAGGTCATGATCCACCAGCCGCATGGCGGCGCCCAGGGCCAAGCCAGCGATATCGCGATCAGCGCGAAGCGGATCCTCGATACGAGAGCCCGCTTGAATCGGATCGCTGCCGACCGTACCGGTCAGCCGCTCGAGAAAATCGAGAAGGACATGGACCGCGATTATTTTCTCTCCGCCCAAGAAGCGCTTGACTACGGGATTATCGATCAGGTCGTCCATACGGTTTGAGGACTAGGAAGAGGCTGCCTTCTGTGGCAGCCTCTTTTATCGTCCTAATTTATAAGGAAAACAAAGTTCTTATCCCTTCTTGGCATCCACCTTATGCAAATTCAAAAGAAAGACGGCTGCAATGATAACGATGCCAACGATTAGAAATGCAAGACCCAGCTTCTCGTGCCCGGTTGAGTATAATGCAGCTGAAACTGCAACGAAGACGACAAGTTTCAGGGCTGTCCTTACCGGGTAGGAGAAAATGGCCACAGATGCTTTTGGCGAGAGAAACATCCCCCAGAGAACCGCCAGAACAAGAGGAAACGCCGCTGCCAATAGAATACTTATCATTTTTACGGACTGCAGCTGATACCCCCAATAACCAAACACGACAAATGCGGCAAGCTCAAGCAGAAAAAATACCGTAAGCAAAATGCCCGTACCCGGTCCTTTCATCCCATCCCCACCTTTTCGCAACAAGACTACCTAGTTTTTCCATACGCTATTGCCATTCTAACATCTGTACGCAAAATTGGAACAAAAAAACCGCATTATGCGGCATTTCATGATCAGCAGGCTTATAGAGTTGGTGCTTTTAACATAGATCAATCCAACCCGGTCAAGAACTTAGTTCGCCACCGACATGGCATTGTAAGCAATGATATGCTCGATAGCTTCAGCAACGGAATGGACAACCGTACTCGCCTGCTCGCGGATTTCATCATGGCTTTCGACCATTGCAAAGCTGTGCGGGGTTAAAGCAAACATCGAAAGATCGTTAAACGAGTCTCCGATGCATGCGATTTCATGCGGAGCAATTGCCAATTCCCGAATGAGAAGCGATATCCCCGTACCTTTGGAGACGTTAAGCGGCATAATATCCAAACAATCTTTATCGCTGATAAAAGTCTCGATCTGTCCGGGGAATTGGCGGTTCAATTGGGCTTCCAGCTTGCTCAGCTTGCCTAATTCTCCGAAACAAGCAAGCTTGCTGCAACGGAACTCATCGTTTGCCAGAGCTTCCTCCAACTTGTGATGAGTAGAGCTTTCCGACATAATGCGGTTCTCCACGGAACGGGAAACTTCATTATCCACCCGCGCATAGTAGGAGTCGTCCGTGCAATGAACGAAGCTTATGAATTCCTCGCGAGGGACCGCTTGAAGCAGCCGCAAGGATAATTCGGGCGCAAAATCTATCGCTCCAAGCAGACGCTCGTTATTCAGCCGGACGGTTGCCCCGTTTTGACCAACGGCATGATAGTTGTTCGGAAATGGGCGCATAATGACGGTAATCTCGGCATTCATCCGGCCGGACGCGATACATAAATCGAGCCCGCTTTCATAAGCTTTTCTTACCGCGCTGCGATCCCGCTCGTTAATTTGTTTGCTTTTATCCAGCAGCGTGCCATCCAAATCACTGACAATAAGTTTAATCATCTAAATCCTCCTCCGATACGACGCGTAGTTCTACATGATGCTCCGCAAGCTTCTCCATCATATCCCGGTCAGGCTGTTGATCCGTAATCAGGAGATCGATGGCGTCTAAGCCCCCGATTTTATAAAACATCTGTTCGCCGAATTTCGTATGGTCAGCCAAAAGAATAACCTGATTCGCCTTCTTGATCATCTCGCGTTTAACCACCCCATCCTCCACATCGGGATAGGATAAACCGTTTTCCGTTATTCCGCATGCTCCAAGGAACAATTTGTCCACCTGGTAATTAGCCAAATTATCAATCGTCGCCTGGCCATACAGGAAGCGGTGTTTGATATTCAACTCCCCGCCGAGCAGATACGTCCTTAAGGCCTTTTTCCGCGACAAGGCATCTGCAATGTCAATGGAGTTCGTAACGGCAACCACTCGTTCCGCGGTAATGTGCTCGGCGGTGAACTGTACGGTAGTTGAAGCGTCCATCATAATATAGTCTCCATCTTTTACAAGCGATGCGGCAAGGCGTCCGATATCGCGCTTAACGTCAGAATCTTTGACAAGGCGATCCTTATACTCGAACACCTCCCTCGACTTCTTCGGCAGTACCGCTCCCCCATGCGTTCTGAGAATAAGACCAAGCTCCTCCATCCTCAGCAGATCCCGGCGTGCCGTATCGCGGGATACGTCGAACTTCTGGCACATGTCTTTAATATCGATCCGCTTGTGCTGATTCAAATGCTCCATAATGGCATTGATTCGTTCTTCCTGAAACATAACCCCTTTACCACCTCTTCCGGATTTTCTCAAATACCTAAGCCGTTGTGCAACATTGTTTAAGTTATTGTATGCTTTAATCTTCATTTATGCAACATTTTGTTCAAAATGCACGACAATGACTTATGTTTGCGCAAAAAAAAGACAACAGCCGATTGTTCGGCCGTTGCCTGTCTAAATTTAATGTTATGTAACCTTCATCCTATCAAAATCTTCCGTTTCGCTTTTCGTCCAGATAGATATCTAACGCCGCAATACCCCGAATCAAGAATTTAATAATAAGATAAAGAGCGTATAACCCCATAAGGATAAACAACCCATATACAACTACTAAAATCATTGGCAGAATAGCAAACATGGAAAAGACGCTTTCACTAGACATTTATGATCCTCCTGGTTTTCTATACTTATGATGTTTCAAGCTTAACACAAAGGAGGATTTTTTTTCCTTATTTTTTCGAATGTAAACCTTTATACAATTATTCCGTCTATAAAGTTATTCATTAACCGATGAACCATGGGAGTTGATTCCTATTGTTTTTCACTAAAAATCGATTTGCTGTAACACTCAGACGAAGATTATCCAGTAAATCTTCATTCTCGCTAAATTTCAAAACCTCCCCTCCGTCAAGGAGAGGAGCTTCTATTATCCTCATTGATACACATCCAACAAGCCGGTCTATGTCATAATCGAGCCGCCATTAACGAAGTACACCTGTCCCGATATGTAGGAAGAATCGTCGGATGCCAGCAGCACGTAAGTTGGAGCAAGCTCAAACGGCTGCCCCGGACGTCTTAAGGGAACGTCGGTAGCGAATGTTGTTACCTCTTCTGCCGTAAATGCACAAGGGATTAACGGGCTTCCCGCTTCCTTTATAATACGGATTATCCGATAAGGGGCGCGGAATCATCGGATATTCGAATCCCGGATGGCGGTTCTGATGCTGCGGCGGAAATACGAGCAGCACGAAGAATAGATGCCGAGCGGTAGGATGCAAAATAAGCCGCACTTCCCGTGCGGCTTTATGATCATTCCGATAAACGAATGGCATTTTCATCCGTTTTATTGTCTTTCCATAAGTCATAGGGCTTCAAATAAACAATCTCATCGGCTAGACCTTCAATATATTTTTCATCGCTTACGGGGATGATCACCGACGCACCGGATTCTCTTAGGATACCGAGCAGTTTTCTTCCAAGCTGCCCTAGAATATAGAAGAGTCCATGGGGTTCGATCCAAGGAACGCAATACAGCTTTTTTTGAAAAGCATAACCGATCGCCATGGAAGCTCTCCATCGCTCGCCGCTGTTGAATTCAAGAGGACGATAAATTCGGCCCTGATAGCGCTTTGGTTTATCCATTCCGGTTAACTCGAACAACAGGGCGATTTGCTCCAGGGATAACGGATTCCCGCTCCGCTTGATCCCCTCTTTAATTTGGTCGGCGACCGACCGTACTCCTTTTATTTTCCATGTGAAAGGACCGGGATAGGTCTTAAAGCTGCGATACGGAAACTCGGCGACCCCTTCGCCAACATAACAAGAAATACGCTTCAAGACATCATTGTTTACGGGATGATCATCCAAGGTTATGATCGAGTGGGACATATCCAGGCATTCCGACAACAGTTCTTCTTTTCCGGCTAAAAAATAACTGAGGAGCCAACCTCCGCTGCCAAAGGATCCAACTAAACCGTAGATTTTGCCGGGTTCAATGGTTAGGTTGAAATCTCGAATGGAGTCGATCATCGAATACTGATGGAAAATCGTTGGCGTCGAGCTGCTGTTCAGGTTCCGGATCTGGATCTTCATGGTCGTCCCCACCACCCTTTTCCCGAGTTTCCCAGTCATTATTATTTTATGCGATAACCCTTGAAGAAAGGAAGATAGACGGATGAGAAGTGAACAGGATATGAGGCGGATGCTTTTGGATTTTGCAAAAAATCATGAAACGATCCGGGCAGCTACGCTGGAAGGCTCCCGAACGAACAAGAACATTCCCCCTGATTCGTTTCAAGATTATGATATTTCCTTCTTTGTAACGGACATGGATGCGTTTAAGGAGAATGACCAATGGCTGGATACCTTCGGCAAACGCCTTCTAATGCAAAAGCCCGAAGACATGGAATTATTCCCGTCGGAGCTTGGCAATTGGTTCTCTTATCTCATTCTATTTGAGGATGGGAATAAGCTAGACCTCACTTTGATTCCCCTTGAAGAATTGGACGAGTATTTTGCCAAAAGCGATGGCTTGGTCGAGGTACTGCTCGATAAGGATAAACGCATCGGAGCCGATGTCATTGCAACAGACCAGCAATATTGGATTAAACGGCCGACGGCAAGGGAATTTGACGATTGCTGCAATGAATTTTGGATGGTCTCCACTTACATCGTAAAAGGGCTGGCGCGAAGGGAGATTTTATTTGCCGCCGATCATCTTCATGAGATTGCTCGGCCTAATCTGCTCAGAATGATGGCCTGGCAGATTGGCTTTGAACGTGGCTATACGTTTAGCGCAGGGAAAAACTACAAGTTCATTAACCGGTATCTCCCGGCAGATGATTGGTTAGCTCTCCTTACAACTTATTCTCAAAGCAGCTATCCGGATATGTGGAATTCTTTATTTACATGTTATTCGTTATTTCGCAAATACTCGATGTCCGTAGCTGCTGCTCTCGGTTACCCCTACCCGGATTATGACGAAGCTATATCTGCTTACACGGGGGAGATTTATAAATCCATCACACCTAATGAAAAATAAAACTCCACCTTTCCATCCTGCGCCACATGTCCGTAATTCGCATGACCGTCCTGAATACCCGCCGCATAGGCTTGAATCGCCTTTGAATAGGAGATCAGCTTATAGCTGAGCTTACTCATCCGGATGCACTTCTAGACTATACCCTAAGCCTCTGAACGTCTTAATCCGGATCTCCCCGATTTTTTCCCGCAGCCTGCGAATATGGGTATCCACTATCCGGCCATCCCCGTGGTAGTCGACTCCCCATACCTGATCCAGCAGCATTTTCCGGGGAACGATCTGACCCTTGTTCTGGATGAGATACTTTATTAATTGGAACTCCTTCGAGGTTGCCTGCACATCGCTGCCGTCAAGGTATATTTTCTGAGCTTCCATATCTACCACCAGATCGCCCGAACGCAGTTGAGAGGCCCAATTCAACAATTTACAAGCATGGGTAATCAGCACTTTGGGCTCAAAAGGCTTGCTTACATAGTCATCCGCACCGGCATTTAGGGCATAAAGTTCATCTTCCGAATCGCCTTGGTCCGTCAGAAGCAACACCTTGGTCCGGCTGACCTTTTTGATTTCCTTGCATACCTCTACCCCGCTCACCTTCGGCATCATCCAGTCCAATACGGCAATATCCACCCAATGCTCGTAAAACAATTCCAGCGCTTCTTCGCCATCCCCGGCTGTCAGCACGTTAAATCCCTCTTTAATAAAATAATCTTTTAATATCTGCAGCATCATCGGCTCGTCATCGGCCAGCAGCAAGTTCATACGTCACCAACTCTCCAAATATCAGTCTTGCCCATTCATCGGCTTTATTTTCAAAGCTATTAACGGCAAAATAATCACGCAAAAAAAGCTGGCTCCGACAAGGAGCCAGCTTTTTTCCTTTACACTTACAAGGCGCCAACAACGCGGTGAGGAACATACCGTTCCTCCAGGTACTTAATCTCGTCCGGCGTTAACGTCAGCTCGATCGATCCGATCGTTTCCTCGAGCTGAGCCATGCTTGTTACGCCGATAATCGGCGCCGTTACCTGTTCCTTTTGCAGCAGCCATGCCAGGGCAACCTGAACACGGGGAACGCCGCGTTGCTCCGCAATCTCCGCAACCCGCTCGGCAATGACGCGATCCTGCTCGGCGAATGCTTCATACTTCATTTTTTGAGCCTGATCGGTTTCGGAACGGTGCGTAACGGTACCCCAGTCGCGAACCAATCGGCCGGAGGCAAGAGGACTATACGGAATTGCGCCAATCTTCTCCTCTTTAAGCAGCGGCATCATCTCGCGTTCTTCCTCTCTGTACATGAGGTTAAGATGATTCTGCATCGCGACAAAGCGGGTCCAGCCATTCCGCTCCGCAACATGCAGAGCTTTCTGGAACTGCCAGGCATACATGGCGGAAGCTCCTATGTATCTAGCCTTGCCTGCCTTCACTACGTCATGCAAAGCTTCCATTGTCTCTTCAATCGGCGTATTGTAATCCCAGCGGTGAATCTGATACAAGTCCACGTAATCGGTTCCCAACCGCTTCAGGCTGTTATCGATTTCGTTCATAATCGCTTTACGGGATAGACCCGCGCCGTTCGGGCCCGGCTGCATGCGGAAGAATACTTTCGATGCAATCACGACTTCATCCCGGTTGGCGTAATCCTTCAAGGCGCGACCGACAATTTCTTCGCTTGCACCAGTCGAATAAGCATTCGCCGTATCAAAAAAATTGATTCCCAAATCCAAAGCTTTCTTAATAATTGGCCGGCTGTTCTCCTCATCAAGTATCCACGGATGATTCCAGCGTTCTACGTCACCAAAGCTCATGCAGCCAAGACAAAGGCGTGAAACATCCAATCCTGTATTCCCCAATTTCACGTATTCCATCCATATCCCCTGCTTTCCTTTTAGTCGATCCTATTATCTCACTTGGAGTTAACTCCAAGTCAAGGCACGTCTGGCAATTCGATTGCGTATTCCCTAATCCCACCTCTGGTCTAATTTATCCGCATAGAACAGTAACGCTTTTCGATAGGATTGTATACCTTGGTCTCCGCTTGTCTCTGCTAGCTGCTTCAGCAAGATTTCCATAGCCGCGTTATGCTCCTCAAGGTTATAAAGCACCATGGCATAAAAGACCTGGAACTCCCGGTTATCCGGATATTCGTCTATCGCTTCCCGGAAAATCGATCGGGCCTGGGCGTACATGCCCAATGTCCGGTAAGTGCTTCCCAGTCCCAAATAAGCGCCTTGCCGGTCCTCTCCGCTAAGGCCAAGCTCTATTGATTTTTGATAAAAAGGAACGGCTTCCCTCTCGAGTCCCATCGAATCATGCACCCACGCGCATTGATACCAGACGGACGGATTGGCGGGATATCGTTCAGTGAGCGCCAGCAGCATGGATCTGGATTCCTCTAATTGTCCCGATTCTCTTAGTTGTATGGCGATTTCCAATTCATTCAATGTTATGGCTCCTTCCGAAAAAGCCTCCCGCCATGCAAGCAGCTTGTTCGCATGCTTTTTCAAACGGTGAATACACTTAAGTATTCAAGCGTTTTTTCAGGAGGAAAGTATGGCACATCCTAAATCATCATTCGTAAAAGGTACGTTAGTCTTGTCGGCCGCCGCTTTCATTAACCGGATTCTCGGCTTTATCAGCGGCATGTACATCGCCCGAGCGCTTGGCGCGGAAGGCATTGGTCTTCTTATGATGGCGCATCCGCTTGTTCCGCTGGTCATTACGATTACGGAGCTTGGACTTCCCGTTGCCATCTCCAAGCTGGTCGCCGAAGCCAATGAGCAAGGCGACCGCGCTAAGATAAGGAGGATACTGAATGTCTCTCTTGCGATCACATCCGTACTCAGCATATCGCTGACGACCTTCTCGCTTATTTTCTCGGAGTGGATTTCTTCGATTCTGTTAAGCGACCAGCGAGCTTATCTAGCGATGCTCGCCATCACGCCAATTGCTCCGATCGTAGCGATCTCCGCCGTCTTGAAAGGCTATTTCCGCGGCATGCAGCAGATGAAGGCGATTGCCGCATCCGATGTCCTTGAGCATACGGTGCAAATCGCCTGCGTATTGGCGCTCGTCCACTTGCTTCTGCCTTATGGCGTGGCTTATGCGGCGGCAGGCGCTATGGCCGCTTCCGTCATTAGCGAGATGATCAGTCTTCTCTTTCTCGCTGCCAGCTATAAGCTTTACGGCGAGCGGAAAGCCGCGGGAGAAACGTGGAGGAACCATCTCAAGCACGGAAGAAGCACGCTTAACGAGCTGCTTAACCTAGGAATGCCAACGGCAGGTCAAGGCGTTATTCACTCGTTATACAGCGCCTTTCAACCGCTGCTTATTACAACCAGTCTTGCGATGGCCGGTATCGGCACGGCTATGGCGACCAAACAGTTCGGTTTGCTGGCTGGTTACACATTTCCCTTGCTGTTTATGCCCAGCTTTATAACCAATTCTCTCTCAACCGCACTAGTTCCTGCCATCAGCGAAGCGGCGGTCAGCAAGAACACTTTGCTCATACACGAACGGATGAACCAAGCCATGATTGTAGGCCTTTTGATCGGCGCTCCGGCAACCGTTATTTTATTTCAGTGGGCAACGCCGCTAACATCCGTCATTTACGGGGCTCCCGATGCGGGAATGCTGCTGCAGATCTTGGCTCCGATGTTCTTCTTCCATTATTTTGACGCACCGCTTCATGCCATTCTTCTGGGACTTGGCCGGACGAACGCCGCCTTATGGAACTTTATCATCTCCACCGCCTTCAAAGCCGTCTCCATCTTTGTATTCGGCAGCCAATTCGGCATTGTTGGAGTTGCGTTTGGCATCGGGATCGGCATGGTTCTGCAGATGATGCTTAATTTCTTCTCCATCTCCAGCTCGATCGGCTTTTATTGGCCGGTAGAGCCTTACATTAAGGTAGGCTTGTGCATGGTGCTCATGGCGCTCTTCGGCCGCTGGTCCATGGCGTTCTTCACCTACGAAGGCTGGCCGATGTTATGGAGCATGGTAGCCTCCATCGTTGTCTCCACTCTCTTCTATTTCATAACCCTTATGCTGACGAATACGATTAATTGGAAAAGCTTTAGGCGAACAATTCCGTTGCCGTAACTTCAGTTACCGTAATTAATATTATGTAAACTAAAATGAATGGGCATGAAAAAGCCTGCAGTCGAGCTGCAGGCTTTTTTTCTTCGTATCTTTATTTTCCTTTTGCCGATTGCCCCATCCGGTCGGCTAGCTGCTGAAGGTCCATTCCCTTCAAAGCGCCTTCGATCAGCTCAGCCAGTTTATCCGGCGTGCAGCCAAAGCAAGGAATGCCGTATTGCGCCAGCTTTTTCGCGACCGATTCGTCATAGGACGGTACGCCGTCATCCGACAAGGCGAGCAGACAGACGGTTTTTACGCCGGACTCATGCATCTCCTTCAAGCGCCGGATCATTTCGGTCCGGTTGCCGCCTTCATACAAGTCGGAGACGAGAATAAAGATCGACTTCTTCGGTTCGGTTATAAACGGCTCGCAATATTGGAGCGACTTATTGATATCGGTCCCGCCGCCAAACTGAATGCCGAACAGCATATCCACCGGATCGCTCGCACACTGCTCGCTTAAATCCACCACCTCGGTATCAAAGGCAACCACCTTTGTCTCCAGAGAAGGCATGCTCGCAAAGATGGAACCAACAAGCGATGCATAGATGACGGAATTGGCCATCGAGCCGCTCTGGTCGATATCGAGAATGACGGTCCATTCCTTGCTTTTCCGCGCGCGGTCGAAGAAGTAGACCTTCTCCGGGATAAGCAGCCCGCGTTCTTGATCGTAATGCTTCAGGTTCTTGCGAATGGTTGCCCCCCAGTCAAGACCGCTCAAGGAAGGCAGCGGAGAATGCTGCCTCCGGTTCAAAGCGCCGGTAACCGCACGGGTAAGATCCTGCTCGAGGCGCTTCATGATATCGTCCACGACTTCCCACACGAGTGTCCGCGCGGTCTCTTTCGTGCGCTCCGGAATTTGGCCGCGAAGCGACATTAAAGTTGCGACCATCCCGATATCGGGTTTAACCTGGGACAGCAGCTCCGGTTCGAATAGCAGCTGGGTAAGCCCCTTGCGTTCTACGGCATCGGCCTGAATGACGGACACAACATCAGGCGGGAAAAAATGCCGCACATCGCCAAGCCATTTGGCTAACCTGGGGGACGACGCCCCCAATCCGGCAGATCGGGATTTGGAAGCATTGCCGCTGCCTTGGCCGCTAAGCCCGGCTCCTGACCCCGTCCCTTCTCCTTCGTAAATAGCCGCCAGGGCTTCATCCATTAGCATATCCTCATCGTTTAATAGAGGTCTACCTTGCGGACCGCCTGCTCCCTGCAGCTTTTGTTCGGCAGAAGCTCCTAATATAAGCCTCCAGCGTCTGACTTGTTCCGGATCCATGGTCGTCATAGGCTAAATATCTCCAAAGTCAAAATCGTTAAGTTCATCCAGCCGCTCCTTCTCTTCTTCGTTAAGCGGACGTTGAAGGGCTTCGCCGGTTGGTTCCGCTCCGCTTCCCCACAAATCGCCCAGCAGCTCGGCAATCGCCGCTTTCTCCCTCGGTTCGAAGCCGCCGAATGCGCGCCGCAGAAACACCAGCGAGCGCTTGAACGGCTCTTCCTCCAGCGAATTCACGTATTCATCCAGCTGCCGCCATAAATAATCTCTCGACAATAACGCGTAACGGTTGCGCATCGACATGCCTTCGAACCAGCCGGAACCAATGTCCGCCGGAATACCCGGCGACAGACGGCGCGACACTTCCCTCGCGCATTCCTCTTCGCCGGCTTCATTCTTCTCGAGCACGATCGCAAAGGCGAACCCGGACAGCTTCGCGTTGCGGTCATCCCTGGCCGCAAGCTCCTTCAGCTTGTTCATCCAAAGCGATCCGTCCACGAGCTGGTAATGCTCTTCCGCCGCTGCATCCATCGCTTGAATAGCGGTTACCATCGCTGCCGCCGCGTCGTCATTGCAGCCGGCGGCATCCTGCAGCATAAGGGTGCCTCGCAGGAACAGCTGCTGCATTATGGGCACCAAAGTCTCCGTCTCGATCCGGCGGATGGAGCCGTACTGCAGCAGGATGGACAGCTCTTGCACCGTTTCGGCAATTTGCTCGAAGCTGCCAGCGTCAACGGCAAGCCGCTGCAAAGCGCCGGTCGCCTGCCCCATCACCTGCGGCAGCCCACATTCGCAAGATTTGCGGATCAGCTTGGCTGCCTCGGCGATGTTCGTGCAAGCCAGCAGCTCTTCATGAATGACGTAAGCGGCCGCAAGCTCAACCGTTTCTCCTTTTAAGGTAGATTCGACCGTCTCGATCTCGGCTTCCGGCGACCATTGCAGCACCCAATGCTCCGCCCAGGTCGCGTCCGCCTGAGTAACCCGCTGCTTGCGGGCAAAACGGATTCCCAGCACGGCAAGCCGGTGCAGGAAAACCGATCGGTTCAAATCAAGGAAAGCGGATTCCTCGGATTTCACCCGCCTGTTTTCTCTTAGATCCAGTTCCAGGCCGGCGGCAACAAGCGTCTTGTATTTATCCAGCTTCAGCCGTTTGAGCTCGCGATTCAAATCATCCTGGACAGGTGTCTGGCTTACGCCTTCCGGCAAGCTGCCGATTACCGTTCCGATATCCACTCTCGCAAGCGCTTCTGCGACGGATGACAATTCTCCAAAGCCAAAAAGGACAGTGGCCGCGTCCCGCAAGTCCTTCCAGGTCGGCAGCACGCCGTCATGCATATACGCCAGCGCATCTGCCATTCTCACAGCCTCGATGACCGAAGCCGTCGAACGCCATGTTCCTAGCTCCCGCATTTGCATGGCGACGGAGGACAGATACAAGGCCGGCAATTCCTTCATCTTCCCTTGCTTCATGCATTGCCACAGCAGAGAATAATAGGCAGGAGCCTGATTCCCTGCCCCATAGCCGGAATGCGAGGATAATTTATAGTAGGAATAAGGCATTAACGTCATCTTGGACGGTACGCGGGGCAGCTTCTTGAGCTCGGTATCCGTCATAGCAGGCAAATCCAAGGTGAGGGCTGATGTGTGATGGGCGCCGCTGACCACTACGATCTTATCCGGCTCATGACCGGCTTTAATCGTATCCAGAATTTTTCGGCGCATGAAGGCTTCCCGGATCTCGTTATAGGCGTAACCTCGCGGAGTCAATTTCCGTTCGTCCCGGTCCGTTAGCTCCCTCATCTCCTCCGCATACGTTCGGATCGCGCTGCGGTAGCTGTCCGGCTGCAAACGATGCTCGAAATGCCGTTCCCAATACGCTTCGTAATCCGGTTCGCCGGACAACTCGGCAATTCTGCCATAGAGATCGGCAGGGGTCTCGGCTTCCTGAACGCTGCCGTCCGACAGATCGGGTGCCGTATCCCTTCTTGCGTCGGCAAGGGCAAGGGATACCTCCGTCGGCAGATCGATAAATTCCGAATGGCAGTTATGGTTTCTAGCCCACAGCAGAGCCTGATATTCGGGGGAATAGTCGGCGAACGGGTACAGAAGCGTACGAACGGGCAGACGGTCCGTATAGGCAAGCATCGCCACCGGCGGAACTACGCCGCGGGCGGTCAATTGCTCGGCCAGAATCCCCGCGTCGCTGGGACCCTCGATTAATACCGCGGTCGGCTTCACCTCCCCGAGCAGGGCGAGGAGATGATAGGAGCCTGCCGGCGACAAGTGCCTGATGCCGAAATAATGCGGTCCGCTCAACCGTTCATCTCCGCGCACGCGTTGTACAGGCTTCGCCATGACGCCCCCCTTTTTTTCATCACGTTATCGAGATATTCCTTCCATACCTGCTGATCCTTCGCGTCATCCTTTACGATTGCCCCTTGCAGCCCGGCTGCAATATCCTCGTCGGTCAATTCTCCGGTGCCGAAGCTTCCGGCAAGCGCCATGCTGCCCGTAAGCAACGAGATCGCTTCGGCTGTCGAGATTACGCCGCTTGGCGACTTCACCTTCTCTTTGCCGTCGAGCGTCAGGCCGCTGCGAAGCTCGCGGAAAATCGTCACGACCTTGCGAATCGCTTCGTCGTCCGGCTGCGAGGCGCGCAGCTCGTAGTTCGCGGATATTTCGCTTACCCTGCGGCGCACGATATCGATCTCGGTATCCAGGCTAGAAGGTGCCGGCAGCACCAAAATATTGAAGCGCCGCTTCAAGGCAGCCGACATCTCGTTTACGCCCCGGTCTCTTGTATTTGCGGTCGCAATAATGGAGAAGCCGCGTTCAGCAGGCACCTCCCTGCCAAGCTCGGGTATGGCTATTGTCTTCTCCGAGAGGATAGAGATCAAAGCGTCTTGCACTTCGGACGCGCAGCGGGAAATTTCTTCAAAGCGGGCGATTCCTCCGCCTTCCATGGCACGAAGAATCGGGCTGCGGATCAGCGCTTGATCCGACGGACCCTGCGCAAGCAGAAGCGCATAGTTCCAGGAATAACGGACATGCTCCTCGCTTGTGCCTGCCGTTCCCTGCACAACCTTGGACGAGTCTCCGTGGATGGCAGCGGTCAAATTTTCCGACAGCCAGGATTTTGCCGTTCCCGGCTCGCCGATCAAAAGCAGCGCCCGGTCCGTCAAAAGAGTGGCAATCGCCATCTCGACCAGACGTTTATTGCCGATGTATTTCGGAGTAATCGTGGTTTTGCCAGCCTGGCCGCCCGTAATAAAGGTAAGCACCGCTTTGGGAGAAAGCTGCCAGCCAGCAGGCTTTTCGTTATTTTTATCGGCCACTTTCAGCGCTTCCAGCTCATGCGCATACAGCTGCTCCGCCGGCAATCTTAATACATTTTGTTTTTGATCCATTGCCATACTCCTTTTCCACTCTCCCCTGCCTGATCGCCTGGCATCGCTTCCAATGCCTCAACAATCTCCAGCAATTCATTTTTAACCGATTCGTACGCAAGTGCTTCCGCAAAAGCGCGAAGACGAGGCGCATAAGCCTTCTGCATCGAGGCAAACAGCTGCTTCATCCGCCAGTCTATGTAATAGAAGCTGCGGGAGGTTTTGTTCTCAAGCAGCCCCATGAAGAGCTCGGGCGCTTCCTTGAACCCAACGCGGAATAACGTCAGCAGTACATTTTGCGTACGGTAGTCGTTAACTCTTGAGCCGTCCTTCAGCTTCGAAACAAGATAGGACGTCACGTCCCGGTCATTCTGATGCGCAAATGCGCAGACCAGATCCGTCAAGTCCTGACCGGCGAGCGCTTTGACCCAGCGGCGATCCCAAGCCTCTTCCGGAACGGCTTCGGCGCGTTCGTCACTGCCTGCCAGCTGCTCGTGAACGATTTGCTGAATCGCTTGCTGCAGCAGCTTTGCGGACGCTGAACGTCCCTTGATGGCATCCGCATACCGGTCGAAGAGCTCTGCCGGGGATAATTGCCTAAAGGCAGCGCGGAAGCTGTATCCGATAAATTTGCCTTTATAGGCGGAATGCAGACCAATCGCGAACCGGTCGGAGGGCTCCGATTCCAGCGCCAGCAGAAGCTCTGCCGCCGTGTCCTGCACGACGCCCGCGTCGGCGGTCATAAATTCATCGGTTGCCATCAGTCTGCCAAGCATCGGGAAGGCTATCTCGGCGAGTTCATGCGCATGGCTGTTCAAGCAGCGCAGATCGATATGGAGCTGCTGCAATGCAGCTTCTCTCGCTTTGCCTTCGCTTGCCGAATAACGGTCCAGCTGTTCCTCCGCATGCGCGATGATTCGCTTATGAAGCGTAAGCGCCGAACATTTGCGGATCGGGTAAATAACAAGCTCCGCATCCTTGGATGCAACAGCCTCAAACAAGCGGTCCTGGCAAGGAATGGATGCGAGCCGCGCCAGAGCGTAATAAGCCGCTTCGCGTACTTCTTTTCTTTTTTCCCGGCTTTGCTCAAGCAGGAAGCCCTCTTGACCTTCGTAGCCGCTCAGCAGCTCGATAGCCGCAATTTTCAATTCAGGCGCGCCCGATGCGCCGGCTTCATGTATGAGCTCCAGCGCGGACTCGCCTTGCAGAAGATGAAGCAGCTGAAGACGCCTCGCATCTCCTTTGCCGCCCTGTAGATTTAGCTGGCTCTGAAGCAAAGGGACAGCCGCTTGCCCGAACTCCGGCAGTATTTTCAGCTGAATGAATTCCGGAATTTCGGAATAAACATCGTCCAGCGCGCTGCATAAAGCGGGCAAAGCCCGAAGATCGAGGAAGCTCCGGTCTTCATAAGCCTGACGGATCTGCTCCAGCCTGCCCGAGCCCTTCGTCGTTAAGGCCTCGAGCAGCGGATGCAATCTCCGGAAGGTCACCTCCGTAGGAAGTGACAGTCCAGCGCTGCTCACAGGCTGAGTCTCTCCCGCAACATCGGTTTTGCCCTGCGTATGCAGGACGGCGCTGAGCAGTGTGGCCAGCTCCAGCAGCTTCAAAGCGCTTTCGGCACGAGGAGCTTGAATAAGTCCCTCCGTTGTATCTGCCAATCGTTTGAATACGGGTGCGGCTTCCCCGGCTTTCTGCAAGGAAGGAAGCAGCTTCGATAACCGTATATCCCCCTCGGCCAGGCTGCTGCCGGCAATAAACAATCTTCGCACCTCAACTTGAAGGTCAAGCAACAAATCTACGCTCATGGTAGTCACTCCTCTAGTACAACAGCCGAATAATCCGGCTATCCGTGATGATGCTCATCGGCTGCGCCGACAGACGTCCGCTGTCCACGTCATGCCGGAACATGACCAGCGCAGCTTGGTCCCGCAGCTCCTCTTCTTGCAATAACGGCACAATCGTCTCGAGTCGCGCAGGCGTAGCGATCATTTCCGATGTCATCGGAATCGGCTTGCCTTGCTTATCCCGGAACAAGTAACCTTCTCCGGACTTCTCGATGGTATGATAGGCGATTAGCACAACCGGATTGCGGTTAACGAGAGGATTCTTAATGATGTTCTTCACTTGTTTAATCACCTCAGGGAATGAACCGTTCGCCGCTTCCTTTACCGCCTTGTAGTCCTGAACGGCAGCCTCGCGGAACAGTCCCTTATCCCACCTTACGCGGGCATTGATCTCGCCCGGATACTGGTACAGCTCATCCGTTTGCACAACGGCGTGCACGGTATCCTCTTCTTTAAGCTGCTTGGCCGCCCGGAACGGGCGGAGATTGCGGGTGGCATGAACCTTCCCGTCCTGCAGGTCTGCCCACCAACCGGCATCCACGTACTCTCCTCTTGCCTGATCGGTATACGACAAAAAGGAAAGCTGCAGCAGCTCGGATGCTTGCCGCACGCGGCCATACTCTTTCAGTTCGGCTAACTGCCAAGCGTGGCCAAGCTGTTCCTCAAGCGTTGATTCCGTGTCTAACGGCATATCCGGTTCCGCTAAACGCCGCTCCAGATAAGCTTTTCCCTTCTTCGCCAACGAATGGATACGGATCAGCTGCTCGATCGCCTTGGAATAAACCGCTTCACGGTTCGATTCCTCGTCAAATAGCAGGATGAGCTCTCTCAACTCCGCCTGAACGCCGGGAATATAGTAATTGCCAAGTTCCTTCGCTTGATCCTCGAGGAGCTGGATATTCTTCTTGCTCAAGCTGCCGAGTCCGCCTTGAACGGTTTGCAGCACCATTTTCTCCAATAGCTGAAGGCCTTCCAGCTGTGCATTGATTTTTTTGGCCAGCGCCGACTTGTTAACCTTGCGTTTGGCTGGTGCCGCACCGCTTGCCACTGCTGCTTCGGTTTCTTTCTTCTTCTCTTCCCGCTTTTCCGCTTTGCCCCGTTTCTCCGCGATATCCGGAGGCAGCTCTGCTTGTTCAAACGGCTTACCAAGCGCATAGGCATACATTAAACCAAGCGTATGCTTGCAGGGGAACTGCCGGCTTGGACAAGAGCAGCGCGACACCGGACTATCCGCCTGAACAAAATCAACCGAGCAGCGGTACGGTTCCTTGCCGCTTCCTTTGCATTCCCCAAACAGCAGGGTCCCGTCTTCCGTTCTGCGGAGCACCGGGAAGCTGTTCTTTTTGACCAGATCCCGGCCGTTCTTCATCGCTCCCGCATTGGGAGCCAAGCTATCCACATAAGCTTCCGTTAATGACGTCATAATCTACCTCTCAGACTTTAAAGAATGCTATTAACTTCGACAAAATGGGCTCCATTTCCTGTTTGAGGAAACCACCAACTAATGTATGAGCCTATGATTTCAATTATGATAGAGCATTCTCCGCCCGAAAAAAAGGAGGCATTGATATGCCTCCCAATCTCTCACTGTTTCACAAATCCTTCTCCAGCCCATGTATAGGTGCTTTTCACGTGTTGCCCCGTAGAATTATCATAGTAATCGGTTTGGAACGAAGAATCGCCAATCCTCTTCAAATGAGTGGAATACATGGAGTCATCCGCACTAATAAACATGCCATCCCTTCCTCCCGCGTCTAATTCCTTAAATTCGTTGCTGCCGGTCAGAGTAAATAGCTTGTAGTAATTCCCGTTGCTTGTTCCATACTGCCCTATCGTAAAATCAGGGTTTCCATCCCCGTTATAATCATCGAACGATAGATCAAATGTAGAGTTGAACAGCAGCGGATCCGTATAGAAGTCATTTAAAGCGACCCGGTTCAGCTCATTGCCGATGTCATCCCGCAACACGAGATGAAATTCTCCGCTCCAATTCGGTCCCATGAACGGTCCCGGAGACCAATCTTCGGAATATGTCCCGTTAACCAGCTCGATATCGATGTAATAAGGCTTGAGCATAATCGTATACATATCGTTTCTGGATAGCGTCATCGTTCCGGATACCGTTACGGACGAAGCGTCGGCCTCTGCTTTCTCCGCGCGCAGATTGCCGAAGCTGGATTCATTGTCAACTTCAATCCGGTTCCCCAATAGGGATGCGCGGCCAAACACGGCAGCCGACTCCGTCCGAAGCATAAACCTCCATTGCCTGCCCGAAGGATCCGGGTAGGTCAGCAAGGACTCCATATGATCTTGTTTATACCTTTCCTCCAAGCTGTGTTCCAGGCTTATCTTGGAATAGGTCAACGTTCCGATATAGACGATGGATGTCAGAACGCCCGCAAGCACTAAATACCTGCCCTTCCGGAACCATAGCCCGATAATAACGGATAGCAGCATCGGGAATAAAACAAACGGATCATCCCGATCGATAACGCTAAATTCGTATTCATGTTCAATGAGCGGATAAAACAAAGCTACCCCGTTGCCGATATAATCGATCAACAAATGAGTTCCGGCACTAATCATAAACGTCAGCCACATCCGCGAGAACGGGAATTCCTTTTGGAGCTTGGAAAAAAAGTAAGCCGTGATCCAACCGATGAGCGGGATCAGAAAGACGGAGTGAAAGAACAAATCGCCAAAAAACTTCGTGAAATCAGGCGCCAGTCCTGTAATCGCACCAAACAGGAGCAATAGGGAACGCCTGCCAATCGAATCCGTGAATGCTCTGCCGAACAAATACGAGGTACTGGCACCTGCTGCGGCATGAATGAACGTATGTAAGATTAGATCCAAAATACTCCCCCATTATCCGAATGTCTTCCTAAATATGTAAACGAATGAATGGGAGCTATTGTTGCAAGGATGCAAAGTTTCTAAGGATCTTCTCCATCTCCATTTTTGACTGCCCGAATTGTCGTTGACGATTACCGTTCGCGCCGGATGGGTGAGGAAATCCCCATAAGATTTGTTCCTCGCTGATCTTTTTTTCGCTAAGCAATCGCATGAATACCGTTTCCACCGCTTTTCCTAACGGAATAATAAGCGCAGTATGGCACAAGGCGTGAAGCTCACTGTTCATTAGTTGATATGCATAGCTATATAGCAAGGCGTTTTTGGAAAGCTCGGGGTTATGGCCGCTGTAATTTTTCTTGTTCACAAAGACGGGATAACGAAGCAAGGAAGTTGTTTGAAGCAGCGGGGAACCGTCTTCAAACAATGCTTTGCTGTCCGCAAGTCCGAAATACGCATGCAACTTCAATTCATTCAGCATGTGGATCAGGTTGCTTCGCATGGACCCGGCAAATCGCGCAGCTTTTTTCGCTTCTTTGCATATTTCTTGCGCGGATTTGTTCTCGAGCATAGCCAGCTTCGCTGTTCGTATCGCGATCTCCATTTGATTCCAGCCTGGAGTGAGGCCTACGATCATGATTTGGGCTGTGGGATTGCAGTAATCGTTGTGCGGAGCATAATACATCTCTATTGGCCCTTCCCGTAACACGTTTAATTCCGGAACCAGCAAGTCATCCGGCGAGTATCGGGGCTTGAGCGGCAATCCGCGAATAAATGCTTCGTACTTTTCAAAATTCGAATTGATAAGCATGCTTCCATATCACCTTCCTCTCTTTGGAGTCACTCGCTTCTCTTATCTTGATCTTGCGTAGAAGATTGAAATTTATTCGAATCGTAAAATGCCATTCATAAAATAACGCCAATCTCCTGCCCTCATGGCTTGGAGATTGGCGTTTGTATCTTAAATTTCCTATTTTAACTTTTCTATTTTAACTTTTCTATCTTAAATGATTTCTTTCCTTTTGGACAAATGAATATAGAGAATAATTCCGGTAATTGCGCATAATGCCGCGCATAAGCCAATGAATCCGTAACCGGCTTGAAGGCCGCGAAGCAAGCTGTTCGGCGAATTTTCTCCGACTATATGCTTGACAAGCTCCGTAACACCGCCAATCAGATAATTGCCGATTACGCTGCCTAAGCCCATCATGGTGACGGTAAAGGTGATCGCCGTATCGCTGCCTTTCGGATAGCGCTTTGCGATAAACGCCATTACGGTCGGATAGATCATCGCAATGCCGATGCCGGAAGCTGCAAACAGGAACGCAACACTCTCGCCGCCTGCTATTGCGGCAAAGGTGCATAAAGCCGAGAACCCGGAAAAGATGATGAGAGATAGGACGAAGCCTATCCGGTC
This sequence comes from Paenibacillus glycanilyticus, assembly GCF_051200795.1. NCBI lineage: Bacteria > Bacillati > Bacillota > Bacilli > Caryophanales > Paenibacillaceae > Paenibacillus > Paenibacillus glycanilyticus. The sequence goes on along the minus strand of NZ_CP195155.1, from coordinate 3,243,917 downwards.
CGTCAGCGGACCAAGCAGCAGCCTGGCCAGCGCAAAGCATAAGAAGAAAATAGACAACATGCCGGAAGCATTTACGGTATCCCAGTTATATGCCTTCTCCAGGAAGTTAACAAGCCAGCCGCCAACGGCAAGCTCCGAAACAACGCCAAACGTCAGGACAAGCACCATTAGCCATAGTACCCGGTCTCTTAGCAAGGTCTTTAGAGGAACGCGGTCTTCATGCGAGATATCATCCCCCGGGAATGTATTGAACATGGCGATAAGAATCGGGATCACCGACAACATTAGCATCGCCAGGTACATTCCGCGCCAGTCCAGCGTATGCCCGGCAATCGTCAATTTCATCAGGCCGGTTGCGATAAGCGGCGCAACCGTAGAGCTTAAGCCGTAGAAGCCATGCGTCATGTTCATCATGGTGCCGGTATTTCTAACGAAAATCCGGGCGCTTAGAATAGCAAGACCAATCTCCAGCATCCCGTTGCCGATATACATAAGGAAATACGAAGCCGAGAACATCGAGTAATGATGGGAGAAGAAGATAAGAATGCCGGAAAACGCCATTGAAGCGAATGCGGCAACGGTAACCCATTTAATTCCCCATATTTTCGTCAAATAGGCGGTAAACGAACAGGCTATCAAATAACCCAAAGCGTTTAAGGATAATAAGGTTCCAAGCTGGGACTCATTCAGCATAAAGTCGAATTGAATGCGCGGTATAGCCGGACCCTTAATATTTTCCGAAAACCCGAAAATAATGAATCCGATAAATATGGTTGCCAGCTGCATGGCGTAAATCTTGTTGAACTTGCCTATACTTTTTTCCACTCTTCGCGTGCTCCTAATCTGTTATCTTTTCTCCGTGAGCTGCAGCCGGTACGTAAGACTTTCCAGCGTAGCCGTTACAAGTCCCGTCATGTACTCCCGATGCGTGTTGTTCTGCATAATCAGCTGCGGCATATGCTCCTGAGGAATATCCTTCAGACAACCCTCCTGCAGATCCTTCAGCTGCGACTCGCGCGGCAGCTCGCCCGTTATCGCGATGGTTACCGGATTAATGATGGCAATAATCGAGGTTAGCGTCATAACCGCCAGCCGGATAAAGCCTTCCTCCGTATGCAGCTGCCTCAGCTGCTCCTCTCGCGCGATGCCGAATGGCAGGAACGATACCTCGCCGCCAAATGTCGTGTTGCCCGACAAAATCCGGCCGTCCACGATAAAGCCGGCTCCCGGAAAATGATTCTTCGGAAAAGTCACCACGGCAAACGTCTTGTCTTCTTCAAAATTTTGAAGATGGTAGAAGCCGTAGACCGTCATGTTCATGTCATTCTCGATCGTAATCGGGATCCCGTACTTGTCTTCCAGATAAGGTCCCACAGGCTGTCCGGCAAGTGCAGGCACATCGCATACGCCTATCACTCCCCGGTGAACAACGCCGGGTATACCGATACCGATGGCCTGCACATTCTCATTGTCGTTGATTAGGCCTTCAATTAACCGATCAATAAAATCCGTGTCGATGCGAGGCAGCTCCAATGCCGTCTCGCTGATCGTCTCGCCAAGTAAATTCACTATGCTGTAGCTGACAGAATGAATGCCGCCTTCCGTCCTGACAAGCAGACAAATGACGCAGCCAAAATTGGCGTTGTATCTGTATTGTTTGGCAGGTCTCCCGCCATTTGCCCCATCCGGCTCAAGTTCAATGATCTCGCCGATGGCAAGCAGCTCATTCAGAATCGTCCCGCAGGTAGCCACGCTAAGCTTGGTTAGTCCGGCAATCGATGCTTTTGTCGCAATCCCTTGCGCCTTCAAAGCGTTTTTGACCAGTTCCACGTTCATCTTTTTCACTTGAATCGTATTATGCGTGTGAGATGACATGCTCTCACTCCTTTTAGCAAATACTTTTTAAAACATTTTTAATAAGTGGAGTATAAAGTCCTCTGACCCATAAGTCAACAGGGAATATAGGAAGACAAAATAAAAAACCGCGGTACGCGGTTTTTCGTCTTACGTATCTTATTCGGTTCCGATCGTTACTCCCAGCTCTTTCAATCTGCGCCGGTAAGCGATGGCGACGCGGTCGCATTTGAGATGCAGCTCCGCCTGCAGATCGAGCGGCAGCAGCTCCGGCTTTTGCTCCTCGACAATTCGTTTGTCCTGCTCGAGCAGCGTATTCTGGAAATCGATAAATACCTGATCCGGAACGTCCGGCGCATAGTTGCGGAGCTGCAGCATAAACGCCGTGCAAGTCGTTTCAGTCTCCGGCAGTACGATCAGGAACAGATGAAAGATCTCGTCAGAGCCTTCGCTGCCCTTCACCAGCTTGACGCAGCATGGCGTATAGATCTCATAGATATACCGGTTGTCGACGCCAATCCCGCGTCCATCCGGGTCGGGCTGGTAGACGACAATCTCATCCGTCACTAGCGCTCCATCCACCTGATGTACGTTATAGTCATTAATCTCGGCAAATTCGCTGTCGCCAAGCAGCCCTTCATGCACAAACATCAGATGCGAGACATCCAGGAAATTCTCGATGACACGAGGGGCTGATGCTTGAACCGGATAAGGTCCCATCCAGATCGGCAGAAGCCCCTCCTCTATTTTCCCTTCAAGCGGCGGGTAATCCTCTCTTGGCTCTCCTAGGCAGACCCAGACAAAACCGTACCGTTCCTGACATAAATAAGTTTGCGTTTTCGCTTTGAGCGGGATCGACTGCGACTTAGGCAGGGCCGGGATGCAGACGCATCGCCCTTCGCCGTCATACCGCCACCCATGGTAAGCGCAGACGATCTCGTCATTATCCACGCGGCCAAGCGACAGCGGGACACCGCGGTGAATACAAAGGTCTTTCATGGCTTTAACGCCTTGCTTCGTGCGGAAAATGACAACCTTCTCTCCCAGAACAATGACCTGCTTGGGAGTGTCGCTGACATCGGCGGCAATCGCTACAGGATGCCATTCATGCTCGAGTACAGGATCTTTTCTAATCATGCCGGCCACTTCCCCTTCTGTCTTGGACTATTGCGGTATGGTCCCTTCAATGCCTTTGACGAACCAATTCATGTTCAAAATCTCGTCTACGGTCATCTCTTTGCCTTGCGGCACTTTCTCCGTTCCGCTCTGATCGGCGATAGGTCCGTTAAATACATCGAAGCTTCCTTCCAGAATCTCTTTTTTCTTCGCTTCGACCAGATCTTTGACATCCTGCGGCACGTTCTTGCCGAACGGCGCGATATCCGTAATGCCGTCCTTCATGGAACCGAAATAGCTTTCGGACTTCCAAGTGCCATCCATAATGGCTTTTACCGTCTGCACGTAATAAGGGCCCCAGTTCCACTTCGGATTGGATATATAATAATCCGGCGCGTATTTGCTCATATCCGAGTCATTGCCGATTCCCCATACCCCGCGTTCGGCAGCAGCTTGAATGCTTGCCGGCGAATCCTGGTAAGCGGCCAAGACGTCTACGCCTTTGTCGAGCAAGCTTGTTGCCGCCTGACGCTCGGCTGTTGGATCAAACCAAGTATTGCTCCACACGACATCTACCTTCGCTTCCGGGTTAACGCTTTGTACGCCTAGCGCAAACGCGTTGATCGTATAGATGACCTCCGGAATCGGGTAAGCCCCGACATAGCCGAGATGATTGTTTTTCGTCATTTTGCCTGCCGCCATCCCAACGAGATAAGCGCTTTGGTATTCCTTGCCCAGGTAGGTGCCAAGATTGTCGGCTGTTTTGTAGCCGCTTGCGTGAAGAAATTTCACATTGGGATGCTTCTTGGCTACGGCAACCATCGCATCCATGTAGCCAAAGCTTGTGCCAAAAATAATATCGTTCTTCTCGGCAAGCTCTTCGAATACGCGCTCCGCGTCTGCCCCTTCCGGTACGTTCTCAACCGTAGTTGCCGTAAGGCCAAGCTCTTTCTCCATCATCTTGCGGCCTTGATCATGCTCGTAAGTCCAGCCTCCGTCCCCCGGAACGCCAAGGTAGACAAAAGCGACTCTAGGCTTAGTCTGGTCACCGCTTGCGACAGCACCCGCGTCCGTTGAATTCGTCTTTGTTTCCTTCGAGCAAGCAGCCGTAAAGACAAGCAATGCTGCCGCTGCCACCATAATGAGCTTCTTCATGCCAAGACCCTCCCCCAATTTGCCGAACGAATGCAACCTAATTTCGGAAAGCTTAGAGGTAATATAGGTCATCGTTATATCCACGTCAATATTACTGACATCAAATATAGTTGAGATACTAAAAGAGGTTCGTTAAATTGTGCTTGGTGCACATTCCCATAAAATCCACGTCAGGTTATGTACGATAACTCTCTTGGTTTGCATAAAAAAACTCCTCATGGTATGAGGAGTTCCCCTAACAATAAAATCGGAGAGATTTGCTTGAGATGATGCTCTAAATGCTCTAAGTAATCTTTTATCAGCCATTCCAGCGTATGCTTCTCGCCGTTAGGCAGTTGGATATGGCATGTAGTTAACGTATCAACGGGGACTGCCGAAATCACTCTCACCATCGATCTGTTCAGGCTTTCCCATAAGGCGATAATTTCTTCTGCCGGCGCCGATGCATACTGCTGCGCTTCAACCCATTTGTCCTGGTTATATGGAGTAATAACGTATAGTCCTGCGGCAGTCGGAGCCTCAACGATCCTTCTGCAGTTGTTGAACGCCGAATCGCACAGATGTCCGAGAATTTGCAGACTGGACCATTTGCCAAGGGCTCGCGACGTTGCCATTCTCTCCTCAGACCATGCTCTTAATTGCAAGGGTACCGATTCCACGTATCTTTCAAGTTTCGCGGCGGTTTTCGTTATCATCTATATCGCCCCTTTTTCCGTAGTTGCTCCATTATATCAACTATCGCTCAAGAGCATTATGGAGAGTATTCGATGGTTAACTTCAAGAATTTTGATAATAAAAAAACCTCCCGAAGGAATGTCGCCATTCCATCAAGAGGTTTTACGCTATACCTTACAAGCCCAGTCCTTCAAGCGAAGAGACGTCTTTACCATCCACGTCAACGTGAAGAGTATCGCCGGCTTGCGGAATCAAAGCCCAGATATTCGGCAGATAACGGGGAATATTATTGCGGGAAGAAGGAATCGTAATGTTATCGCCGTTAAAATACATCGAAGAGGAAGAACCGCCATCCATGCACATGGCATTTACCGCTCCACGCTCGTAGAGCAAATCCTGTACTTCTTTGATGCTAGCGCCAACGGAACGGGTTTGACGGCCGTCAATCACGACAAAGATGATGCTGCCGTCGGCTTTTTGTCCAATCGCCGTACGCGGCCCCCAGCCCCATCCGCCGTCGCCTTCAACCATTTTTTGGCCGTTTACGATAAGCTGCGGCTTGAAGCCTGCTGCATATTGTACCCCTAGGTTAACCAGCTCATTCGCGCTGTACTTGCCCGTAATCATGACGCCATCTTTCGTTATGCCGGCAACAAATTCTTTTGTATTCTTATTCTGGCTTTTGATAACGCCGTCTTCAATAACGACACCGGTAGAAGCTCCGCCGTTGCCATGCCCATCCAAGTCGACAAAACCACTCGCGTTAATGGCGGCAAGGGCTTTGGCCCGCTTCGCGATAACAAAGATTTGTTCGCCATGGTCACTCAGCTTTGAGCTAACGAGCTTTACCCGATTCGGATTGGAGATCGTAATGACTTTTCCTTTGTAATAATGCGTGGGATTAGTGTAACTCTCAATCGACTCCACGTGCACATACAAATCCTTATCGGACTTAACGTTCACCATGCCGCCTAAATTGCCCGATCCCGACGCGCTGTTTACGTAATTCGGATTATTTATATTTTCCAGCATAGCGTCCAAGTCACTTTGGGGTAAAAAAGTGTACTTCGCCCACTGCCGGTGTTGTGACGATAAAATGGTCTCCGCCGCCATCGCCCGAAGACGATATCCGGAATCTGTAAAGAACATAAAGATACCCGAGATAATCGCCCAAACGAGAATAAAGACACCTACAATACCAAAAAATTTCTTCACAAGTTCCATCCTTTCTTTGCGGACTTCACCCTATCGATGATAGCCCATTATAAATGCAACAGCAGCGTAAATACTAGAAGTAAATATTATCAGTACAACCATGACGATGACATCCACATCTATCAGACGTAACAAATCGATAAATAAGTGCAGTTTTTTGCAATTTTTTTGTTGTAAATTTTCCCATAAAAAAAGCGGCCTCGCGTTTCGAGACTGCTTAGCGTAACAGCTTTATGTTCCTACCCGTTCCGTATAGACGTTTTTGAATGACAATTTTTTGAAGTCATCCTCATTAATAAAGAAGTATAGAAGTCCGGACAAGTCCCATTCCATTCCGACATCTTGGTTCGAATCCGCCTGAAATAATAAAATATCCTTCTTAGGATAACCTCCGTATTGCAGGGCTGTCATATGCCCTAAAAAACGATAACCAATTCCGACATCATACGTTTCTTGAAACTTAGACTTAAAAATAAGCGAATACTTGTCCAGAACATCTTTCTTTTTAAGAATCTTATTTTGTTGCAAGTAATCCCCATCCGGGATCGTTAATTCTAGTTTTTTCTCGATAATTCCCGACTTGAATACCTGTTCATCCGTTAATGCATCAGGTGGATTCATTCTTATTAATTGCGAAGTATCCGCAGTATAAAAAACCAGATTGTTTTTCTTTTTTTGAGAATCAAATTTCGGGTTATCATACCACAATTCATAATCATAGACGTAAAAGAAATACAGAATTCCGCTTACGGGATATTCTGGATTCACGGATGCCATAGGAAACTCTTCCAAATTGATTTGTGCCAAAAAGGACATGGGATGCCCTTTCCAAGAAGGCCAAATGAATGAAGCCGGCACATCCGGATGCCCGCCGATTTTACTGGTGCCGATACCGATCTGTTCTTCATCTACAATTTTAGGTACCATATAAAACCCTGGTCTAATTTGTTGCTTAATGGTATCCCAGTATGAACCTAAACCCGCTTGGTCTGCCAATAAGCCAATTTCATCTAAAGTTGGTTTGAACTTCTCATCGTTTTGAGTCATATAGCTGGAGTCACTCTCTGCATCTCCCTTTGAACATGATGCCACTGAAAAAATCATGATCGTTCCTATAACAACAATGGCGAAAAACCTCATAGCCTTATTTTTCATTTTTAAATATCGTCCTCACAAACCTATTCAATATCCCACTCTGAATTGGCTCTTTGATTCCCCATACCTGCCCAAGCAACACAGGGGGAATAAAGACCGGATATATCCATGAGTAGGTTCCGTCAAGGAGAAGCTCGCCAAGTTGAAAACGCCCTTGATCATCCAATTTTATTGCCCATCGATCACTATATGCGGTAATTTTTCTTTTCTCCGCATATTTTCTGGCTGTTGAATAATTAAACGTCTTTATACGTTCCAGATTGCTTTGCTGGACCATCGCTTCAAACTTCTTCTGTTTGTCCTGCCAACTGAAGGCAGAGTCCCAAATCTCGATAAGCTGATAACCTTTCAGCTCCGAATTGATAATAGCATCATAAATATGGTCGCTCACAAAAGGATAATTGACGACTCTATCTCCCTCGTGGAATTTCACGCGCATAATGTGATGCGGCTTAACAAGCTCCTCGTAAAAGGCATACTCCGTGTATTCCGAAATAATGTTGCTTCCGTTTAACCTCTTAATCAGACTATTTTCGGCGTCAATGCAGGATACGTGATTAAGTACGTGCATGAAGTAATAAGTAACTCCATCAAATTCAAAAGGAAGGAACTCTATTTCTCCGGAATGAGTGGTTGATTTGAATACGTTCTTTGCTCGTTGATTTATAAGGAGAGCCCCCTTATGACAACCCATAATGTCACTTGGTTTCCCATTTTCATGGAAAATAACTTCCGGAGCTTTCCATTGCTCGCTTAATGGTGTTCCATTAAATGTTAATCGATCATAATCATCCATGTTGTTAATTCTAAAGTGATTATAGGATGGATGATAATCTAACAGCCAAATCTTCAAAGTTAAAACACTCCCGATTATTTAATCAAACACTCTAATTAGTATCGGATGATGGAATGTTTAACATTATATCCCTGCCGGAATCAGCAGTTGTGAATGCTGGAATAACGCGAAACGGCAGCTTGCCGGCTGCCGTTATCCAAAATCTATTAGTCATGCTCCTCCAGCCAAACATCTTTGAAGTCAATCCAGCCCAATGGGTTCAGGTTCACACCTCGTACGGAAGGATGCAAATACGTGCTTAATCGTCTGTGGTGCAGGAAGGATACCACCGCTTCCTCACGGAGTCGCTCTTCTATTTCTTTGAGCACACGGCGTCGTTCATTCAAGGAATCGACTGCTACAGCCAGATCGATCCGGCCGATTATCCACTCTGTCCTCTCCGAGTCAAAAAAGTTCTTCATCACACAATCTCGATGCTCGTAAGCCTCGATTTCGCAAACTTCATCCTCCGGAAATACGAGCCCGGTAATACAGAAGTCGGCTTGCATTAAACAATCGTAAGGCAGCTTCTCCGTCTGAATTCCCCAATCGGCCAAACGGTTCATGACCCAAGCGCCGTCCTCCTCGTACTTCGGATGAAAAGCAAAGCGTAACATGTCTCCGCCGTAACCCGATTCACGCAAAAGAGTGCGAATCCGCTCAGGCTGGATTGGCTCAAGCTCCAGCGAATCATTCTGCTGCGGCCTAAAGCCAAACGCGGGGAACGCCCTTTCGCCGCCGAGCTCATCGATCATCTCCTGCGGGTGCAACATCCGGCGTACGGCCTGGCGGAAGGACTCGGACTGCTGCGGCCCTTGGGCAGCAACGTTCCAATTCAGAAGAACGCAGCCCTGGCAGATCTTCTCGAGCTCCTGCCACTCTTCCTGCGTGCTTTCCCGGTCCATCCTCATCGTATCCAGACTATGATGCACCTTCGCAAGCTTATCAAGCTCTTGACTGCAGTCCTCCGGCATGATAACGACTTCCACTTCATCCAGATAAGGTCTGCCTTGAAAGTAAGCATCATAGGCATTCAGCCTAATTCGACCGTTCATCCACTTCGCAAGCTGGAAAGGCCCCGTCCCAACCGGTTGATCCCAAAACTTCTCCTCATCCATGCCCGCAAATTCGAACGGAAGAATACCTGCGGCTGCCGAACACATAAATCGGTCGAAGATCCGGTTCACCCGGTTCAGCTTAATCCGCAGCACGCGAGAACCAATTGCCTCTATGCTTTTAACCTCGCGCAACAACCAGCTGTTCGCCGTTTCCCCCTGAAGTCGCTGCATAGTAAACTGTACGTCCCTGGAGGTAAGCTCCTGGCCGTTATGGAAGCGAACGCCTTTACGGAGATAAAACGTCCACTCCGTGGCATCCGGATTTGAACTCCACGAATGGGCAAGCATCGGCACAATCTTCTCCAATTGCTCGTCAAACCTTAACAGCCGGTCAAAAATCTGGCGAGTCAGGTGGGAATCAAAGGAATAAAGCAGATCGGCCGGATCAAGCGTCACGGGTGCTTTTAAAACGGGGAAGATTAGTGAATCCCGACATTGCTCCCCTTCACCGGTCTCTTCTTTTTTGTAGCCGAACTGATTGTCTAACCATTCCAAAAACTTGTTTCGGGCATTCGTACCGTTGCCGTATTGTGTAATTAGATCGAAAGCCCGCTTGTAATCTCCTTGTTCCGCTGTATGGGCGGCAAACTCCAATAAATAAGGTTCTTTGGCGGCATGAAATGCGATTCTGGACCGGTGGCCTCTGCCGACTCCCGGAAGCCACTCAATCAGCTGTTCGCTTTGCAGCTTTTTCAGAATAAGCTTGGCATTGCGCGGCGTGCAGTATAACAATTCGGATAATTCCTCAAGAGTAACCTCGATAGGCCCCGCCCCGCCTCCAAAGCGTTCATATAACGTAAGATATCTCTCATCCAGCAACATGTCTGCAGTCCTCCCTAGCTTTTATCCAGGATAAGAAGTTGGGGCAAGTATACACTTCTTCCATGCGTTTGGGTAGCATGAAAATTTACACCTCTTACATAAAAAAGAGGAGCCTCGCAGCTCCGCTTAAAATAATTACCTATGAATGAACCAGGATACTAGAAAAAGTATGGCGCCAAGAACAATAACCGTGTAGAAAAAATAAGAGAACCACCGCAATGCCTTTGGCATGCTTTTTAAGTCCGCCCGTTGGCTCGGAACCCCCATAATCTTCTGATAATGATCCGTAGCTTCATTAAAATTTACTACGGTGGAAGAAGCAGATGATTCCTCTTTCTCCCTTTCTTCCTTCTCCTTCATCTTTGATCATCCCCTTCATTGGTAAATGCAGCACCTCTATAAACGCCTGCCCTCCGGCTTACTCTCTTCACACTATATTCGGCAATCGGCAATCAACTTCCTTTAATTTCCACATTATGATCCTCGAAAGTCGACTGCAATCGGACAAGCAAGATCCCTGTCGGAAATTCTTCTATCGGTCAGGCTTAAAGAATATTTATATACAATGCTGCTTGAAAGATAACTTGCCATCCCCCAAAAAAGGAGGTATCCACACTCGCAATGCCAGCTACAATTACGGGAATCGTTTTTAACGATGTGAACCATGACGGAGTATTTACTGCTGGAGAGCCCGGAATACCGGGTGCATTTGTCGTGCTGTTCAGCAGTACCGGCAGCACTTGCACTTCCGTTCAAACCGATGCGGCCGGGAACTACAGCTTTTCGATCTTGGCAGCGGGTACGTATACGGTGTATGAGACCGTCGGCAATCCCGGGGCCACCTGTCCCCCGGTTGCTTTTTCCCAGCCTGCAGGTTTTACCATGTCCAATGGACCACGCAAAATAACGTTAACCGTTACGGCGGCACAGGTTACGGGAAACGCCGTACTTAGCGGCAACAATTTCAGTCATGACACGATTAATAACCCGCTGGGTTGCACCACAAGCATGATTCAATTCTCCGGCCGTCCTTCTGTCTGGTACAACATTAATATCGTTACGGGCACAGCCGTCGTCCAAGGAACCGTCAGTCCGCCTGTCGATATTAACGGCATTGGCTATAATACGATTGATAATTACATCTATGGCTATGATCAATTAAATAACCGTATCCTCCGCGTAGACAACAACGGAAATGTCATCACCCTGTCTCCCCTTCCGCCTGGCCTACCGGCAGACACTTACAATGTCGGAACATTTGACCTGAATGGATTCCTTTATTTGTTTGTTAATAATGAAACGAGATTTTATGTCATTGATCTTCGCCCGAATTCCTCGACGTTCATGAAGCTGGTCAATCCGGCTAACGGCTTTTTGGAGCAGACCAGCAACTTTGGAGTTGCCTTAAGCCGTGCGCTCAACTCCAGCGACTGGGTATATCGGCAGCAGGACGGTAACCTGTACGCTATTACGCCAACCGGGCTCATGCAGCGGATTGTTCCCAATACGGGCACAATCACGAATATTACAACTACTCCTTTAAATACGGGACCTTTTGGTGCGGTTGCTCTAGATGCAACAGGCACAATTTATGCCATTTCGAATAACGACGGCACTATATACCGTTACACCATATCGGGGAATACAGCTGCCGCAAGCCGCTTTTCTTCAACGGTCTCTTCCTCCTTAAACGATGCCACGATGTGCGCTCTAGCAACTATTAATCTGGACTTTGGCGATGCGCCGGATGTTGCTTCGGGCAATGGGCCGGACAATTATTCTACGCTGCTTTCCTCCGATGGCCCCCGCCACGGTCTCGTTAATAATCTGTTTCTTGGCACGAGAGTTACGGCGGAGACCGATGCTCATCAGAATTTTGACGCAACCGGGGATGACTTGACGCAAGGCATCCAAGACGATGGTCTCGCCATTCCCCTGCCGCCATTGATTGTAAATATAGGATTTTATTCCTTTCCGGTGACCGTGACGAATACGACAGGTACATCGGCAAATCTGTATGCGTGGGTAGATTTTAACGGCGATGGCATTTTCCAAGTAGATGAGGCTTCTCCCGTATTGACGATTCCTTCGATTCCCGGCACTCAAACCTATGAGCTTCATTTCTTTCCTGCCTTTGGCGTGACGCCCTTCCTGGACCATACTTTTGTTAGACTGCGTTTAACAACCGATACGCTGGTGAATGCGAATCCGCCGGGACAGCTTGCGGACACCAGAAGCTTAGGGCCGGCAACCGACGGGGAAGTAGAGGACTATATTGTTTTTGTCCAGAAAGCTATTGAAATCTTTATTAACAAAACCGCTGAGCCTACGGAAGCATTACCGGGGCAGGTCATCACCTATACCTTCTCGATCAAAAATCCGGCGCCGTTTCCGCTAACAAACGTTCGTATTGAAGACTCGCTTCTTGGCCTGGTCGATATCATCTCTTTCCTTCCTCCCGAATCGACCGTGGAGCTGCATGCCACATACGTTGTTCCGCCCGGAACGCCAGCGGGCTCCGTTATCGTGAACACGGTATTTGCGATATCGGATCAAACCCTCCCGGTTCAGGATCAAGCCGAAGTGATCGTGCTGCCTGATTACCAGTTATCTATTACTAAATCGCCTGACCGTCTTACCGTTCCTCCCGGCGACACGGTTACCTATCGGATTACCGTCGCCAACTTATCCAATGCTCCCGTAACCAATGTTATCGTTAAGGATGATCTTGTTGGCTTTACGGATGTAATCCCATCGCTTGCTGCCGGGGAATCCCGCTCCTATAATGTACCGTTCCTTGTTCCTGCCGGCACTTTAGCAGGCACCGTCTTCAACAACCTGACGGTTGCTACTTCCAATGAAGCGCCACCTGTATCCGATACCGCAACGATCGTCGTTCCTCCGATTCTGGAAATTTATCTGGTCAAATCGGTTAATCCTCAGGTTGCGGCTCCGGGAGAAACCGTACTCTATACGATAAACGTAACGAATGCGGGGAATGATAGACTCACGAATATCCGCATCACCGATCCCGTACTGAATGTTGACCAGATCTACGAGGCGATAGATCCCGGAGACTCGATCATCGTTACTGTTCCTTTTGTCATTCCGGCTAATGCCCTGCAGGGCGAGACCATAGTGAATGTCGCATCCGTTACGACGGACCAGATTGGACCCGCCCAGTCGGATGCCGTTGTAAAAGTGCTGGGACAGCCCGCTATCTCTCTCACCAAATCGGTTTCACCTCCGCAGGCTGCGCGAGGGGATCAAGTTACGTACACTTTGGTCATTGCAAATAATGGAAATACGGTTCTTTCCGATGTTCGGTTAACAGATCCTTTGATTGGACTAGACGAAGTGATCGGCACTTTGGCGATTGGAGAGCAAAGAACGGTCAGCTTCCCGTTTATCGTCCCGGATTTGTCCGTAAATCCAATCGTAAATACAGCTGCCGTATCGGGTACATTTGAGACATTAACGGTAACGGACATCGATGAAGCTTCTTTGGATATATTAATTCCTGAGCCTTCTATCGCAATTAATAAATCAGTTGACCAGACCCAAGCAATTGCTGGCAGTACGGTCTTTTTTACGTTCACCGTGACCAATACCGGAAATACAGCGCTGACCAATGTCGTTATTAACGATCCTCTTCTTGGCTACATCAATACGATTGCCGCACTTGAGCCTGGCGTATCCGTCATCGAGAATGTCCCGTTCACGATACCTCCTACTGCCGCAGCCGGAACAATCATTAATAACACGGTTATTGTTACTTCAACGGAAACCCCTCCTCAGGAAGAATCGGTCATCGTAACGGTAGTGGGAGTTCCCGAGCTCTCGATTACGAAGACGCCAAGCGTGGAAAACGCGCTGCCAGGTGCTACTGTCACCTACACCATTACGGTTACGAATACCGGCAATGTTCCGCTCACCAACGTTATTGTTCAGGATGCTTTGCTGGGCTTAAGTTCGGTTATTCCAACTCTCGGAATAGGAGCCTCTCAATCGTTTACGCCATCCTTCGTCATTCCGGTTGGCACGCCAATAGGAACGGTTATTCAAAATCGAAGCACAGCCGCTTCCGATCAGACCGATACGATAGATACCACAGCAAATGTGCTTGTAGACCCGTTGCCTCCGGTTATGACCGTTACCAAAACACCGGACAGGGAAATTGTTGCTCCCGGCGGCACCGTTACCTATACGATTACGGTTGCTAATGCGGGGACGGTTGTATTGACGGGTGTTGAACTCAGGGATGATACCATTGGCGTGGCCAGCGATATCGGTACGCTTAACCCCGGCGAGAGCCGGACGCTTGTGTTCCTTTACGTTGTGCCGTCAAGCATCCTGCCGGGTACAGTTATTGTGAATACCGCCGTTGCCACCTCCGATCAGTCCAATCCTGAAGAAGGCACTTCTACGGTAACTGTAGATCCAACCGCATTGCTTCAAATCAGCAAAGTTTTTGAGCCGGCCGAGGCACCCCCGGGTCAGACAGTAACAGCCATCATTCGCGTTCAGAATACGGGAAATGTGGAATTAACCAACGTCATCGTGACGGATGCTGCTCTTGGACTAAATTCGGTTATTCCAGCTTTGCCCGTTGGCTCGGTCTATACCATTCCGCTTCCGTTTATCGTGCCTATCGTCCAGGCGGGAACCATTCTTACCAATACGGCAACCGCGACGTCAACAGAGACGGGAGAGACTTCGTCGACCGCAACACTTACCGTGCAGCCTGAATTTGTTCTTAACCTGACCAAAAACGTCGAGCCCTCTGTCGCTTTAGCCGGAGATACGGTAACCTTCACCTTCCTTATCCAAAACAATTCAAACACTTCGCTTACTAATTTGCGGTTCATGGATGAATTACTGGGAATTGACGAGACTGCGGATACAATTCCGCCCGGATTCACTATTCAGCTATCCCGGACATTTACCATTCCTGCAGGTACTCGCGGCGGAACCGTTCTAGCCAACACGGCCGTTCTAAGTTCGAATGAGACACCTCCCGTTAACGCATCCGCCAATGTGACCATCCCGGCGGATCCAAGACTGGAGGTCACGAAGACCGTATTTCCACCAATCGCGTTGCCTGGAGAAACCGTCTTCTTCCGAATGCGCGGTCAAAACACGGGTAACGTTCCGCTAACGAACATCCGTGTTTCCGATCCGTTGCTTGGCATCTTTGCTACCGTCGTCTCGCAGGACGTTGGCGAAGCATTGTCGCTTATTATCCCGTTCACCGTTCCGGACAACGCGGTGCCGGGCACGCCGATTGTGAATACGATACTGGCGGAATCGTCCCAAATCGGCCTGGTACGCGCCGACGCGGTCCTTCGGGTCATCGGACCACCGCTTGTCGTAACGAAAAGCGCCGATTCTCCTACGATTTTTGTAGGCGATAAGGTTAGATTTACAATAACTGTGGCTAATGTGAGCGATCTGCCGATTAATGATGCGGTCCTTCACGATGTGCTGCAAGCGGGAACCTTATTTGTTCCGGGCAGCGTGGATATTAACGGCAGGAACGTAAGCGGAGCGGATCCGGCACAAGGCATACCGCTTGGCAATCTGTCTCCCGGCCAGTCGCTGACCGTCAGATTCATAGCCGAGCAGTCCCTTCTGCCGCCGGATGAGCAGGTCGAGAACCAAGCCTCCGTCAGCTTTAGAATCGATGATTTATTGAAGAGGCTTACCATTCGTTCCAATCTGCTTGTTCTGCGCGTGGAGCAAGAGGAAGAGTAAGAGTCTGTGGCGCCGTCAGGTCATAATACTGATGGCGTTCTTTTTTTGAACAACGGCTAACGAAACTACATATCGCTATTTACTTGAAATAGGCGGTGTGGAAATTATAACGAAACCTGGTAGCGCTATTTACCGATTATCAGCATGATAATGCCTGAAAAAGGGCAAATAACGATATGACTGGACCTCTGTCAAGAAAGTGGACACTGAGTTAGTGTAATTATGCTGCCTCTGCTTGCTTGAATTGAGCTGCAAAACGAACTGGCGACATGTAACCAAGCGAGCCGTGAATTCGTTTGCGATTGTAGAAGAACTCAATGTAGCGGTAAATTTCTTGGTGTGCTTGTTGTTTCGTTCTAAAGGTTGGATTGCAGTAGATCAGTTCCTTTTTCAGAATGCTGTGAAAGGACTCCATGCTGGCATTGTCGTAGCAGTTACCTCTCCGGCTCATACTTGCTTGCATCCCGTACTCTACTAGCTTGTCACGATACTCTTTTGAAGCATATTGGGAGCCACGATCAGAGTGATGGATAAGGTCTTTTTTCGGCTTCTTCGCTTGTTCTGCATCTTCGAGGGCACCTAAAACCAACTCCGTTTGCATACGGCTTCCTAGGCGCCATCCTACAATTTCTCGCGTACAGAGATCCATGATACTTGCCAAGTACAGACGCCCTTCCCTGCAAGCGATATACGTAATGTCTGCTACCCAAACCTGATTAGGCTTTGGCGTCTCAAACTGTTGATTGAGCGTATTTGGTGCCACGGCATAATCGTGATTAGAGTCTGTCGTTTGCACCTTATACTTTTTGGAGACACAAGAACGAAGCCCCAGCTCAGCCATGTACTTGCTCACTGTACGCTCTGTTGGCAATAGCTTTTCTTGGTGAAGTAAATGAGTGATTTTGGGACTTCCATAGCGCTCATTGCTGTCATGGAAGTGAAAGAGGATACGCTCTTGGATTTTTACCTTTTCAAGCTGCTGTGGACTTGGTTCTGCTGTTCTCCATTTGTAGTACCCGCTCGTCGAAATACCCATAACTTTGCACATCTTCTCCACAGAAAACTCCGAGCGATTGTCTTCAACGAACTGGAATCTCAATTCTTTGGCTTGCTGAAGATGTGCACTGCCTTTTTTACAATAGCTAACTCCTCTTCAACGTCAGCAATGCGGCGATCTTTCTCCACGAGCTCTCGTTCCTTTTCACGGAGTTGCTGTTCAAGTTGCCGTATCTTATCCATGTTCCCAATTGGCTCGTTCTCGAAAGTACGATACTTTCCCATCCACTGGTGAAGTGTACTCGATGGAATGTTGAGATCTAGAGCAATATCCCCAATTGATTTCGTCTGTTCCTGGACAAACTTTACGGTCTCACGCTTGAACTCCTCTGTGTACCTTTGCCGTTGCTCACCCATGTGAACACCTCCTGTTAAGACCATTATGGTAATTCTCTTAACGGGTGTCCACTTTCCATTCTAGTTGCAGACGTTTCGTTAGATTCCAGAGGCGGCCGCATTTGAGCAAATAAGGATATCCAGTTTCGTTAGAGATCATAACGCCGCTAATTGGATGACTTTCCAAACACAAACTACCGGTTACGTTTCTTCATTGTTCGTACCGGTCTCCGCCCTCTTCGTTATCCGATATTTGCTGGGCGACATGCCATTATGCTGTTTGAACATTTTGCTGAAATGATATTCCTCGTAATACCCGCACAGCTTTGCCACTTGATTGACGGGATAATCGGTAAAGACGAGATAGCCGCATGCCTGACGGTTGCGTATATGATCCAAATATTGTTTGGGTCCCATACCCGTATGCTTCAGGAACATCTTGCGAAGATACGAAGGAGAAATGCTGTGCGTGTGGGCCAATTGTTCAATTCGCAAATTTTCTTTGTAGCTGCTCTCCAAGGTTTGTTTTATCTTCTCATACGAAGCAAATACGCCCGACTCTTCGATATTCCAATCCGGCGCCTTGCTGTGCTGCAATTTGTTCAGTAACAGAAGCAGCCGAGATTCAGGAACGCTAGAGCCGTCTGTTACTCGGGCAGTCCAGCTCCGATTGATTTCACGGAAACACGCGCCAAGCTCTTCGGCTTGCGGATCTCCGTATCGACTTAGAAAAGGGAGGCTCAGTTTGCCAACCGGCATCGCATTCTTCCATACCGCCTCGTAGACTAGCTCCGCGCAATCGAACAACACCATGGTCATGCGAAGCGGCGCCTCCGGATCCGAACGCATGGACATTTCCAATCCCGGTCTCAAGTACGCTAGCATGCCTGCCTCCACCTGATGCTCGATGTTCGTCAGGAAGGTCCCTCTCCCCTCATGAATCCAATAGAAGCTATGGACATTCACAAGGTTGCGAATATCCTTCCAGCCGGGATACGTTGATTTATCGAGAATGAGATGAATATGGACAACAAGATGTTTGGTAGCTTGGCTAAGGTCTGCCATCTTGCATTACCTCCTGGAATCGTTCAGTAAATAAACAGGCTCGAAAATGACATGCGAATATCGGTTTCTTCCATTCAGCTGCCCGGGCCGTCATGCTATATTAACCATATTATCAGACGATTACCACGCCGGCTATGAATAGCTGAAGCTTAAGGAGGATCCGCATTGATTCGTACTTTTCCGGAGCATCATATTCGTAAAACCAAGCTGTTAGACGGGCCTTGGGACTTTATAAGAGATCCTGAAAATAAGGGACGGCAAGAGAAGTGGTTCGAGCGATTTCCACATGCCGAGAAATCTCTCTATGTGCCTTCCTGCTGGAATAACGAACTTCATTTGTATGATTACGAGGGCATCGCCTGGTACAGGAAAAAGCTGCGGACCGAAGATACCCGGCATGTCCGGCTTATTTTCCATGCCGTATTAGGCCATGCCGATGTCTATCTCGATGGACAACATCTTGGTTACCATTATGGCGGGTATACGCCGTTCGAATTTATCCTCCCTTCCCTTCCTGCCGGAGAGCATGAGCTGATTGTCCGGGCAGACAGCACGCTCGACCGCCTGACTATTCCGACCGAAGTGGTGGACTGGTTCCATTACGGCGGTATTATCCGCTCGGTTGAGCTTCAGACCTTACCGGATATTTATATCGATAAATTCGCAATTAACTATGAGCTGGATGGGGCTGCAGCAGACGTTAAGTTTCAAGTGCGTTTTAATTCGCTCTCGCAAGCCGATGGAGCCGCACTTTTCACCCTATCCGTAGACGATCAAGTCATCCGTTCTGAACAAGTACATGTGGGAGCCGGTCAAACGAAAGAGCTTCAATTCGAATTCCGATGGAATGACGTCCGGTTGTGGAACCCTGGTCAGCCGGAGCTCTATCTTTTCCGGGCTGCCATTGAACATGACGACAAATATGAACGGATCGGCTTCCGCAAAATCGAAACAAAGGATCACCGCGTACTAATCAATGGCTCTCCCGTCTACCTTAGAGGCGTTAACCGGCATGAGGAGCATCCGGAATGGGGCTTCGCCTTCCCTCCCAAGCTCATGCAGAAGGATCTGGATATCATTATTGAGCTTGGCTGCAATACGGTACGCGGCTCCCATTATCCTCAAAGCCCATATTGGTTGGACTTATTGGACGAGAACGGGATTGTTTTCTGGAGCGAGATTCCGATCTGGGGAGCTGCTCTTCCCAATGAGACCGTCTGCGAACCTCTCTTTCAGGAGCGTGCGTTGTCGATGTTGGAAGAGATGGTCCATATGCATATCCATCACCCTTCGGTTGTATTCTGGTCCGTTCATAACGAGATTGATACAAGAACGCAAGACGCTTACGAGTTGACGAAGAGGATGGTCGAGCTCGTGAGGAAGCTGGATTCCAGCAGGCTTGTGACCTATGCCACCATGCATCCGCTCGAGGATGTCCTGCTTCCGCTGTTTGACGTCATTGGCATCAACAAATATTACGGCTGGTATGAAGGCCAAGTTGAAGGCTTTAGGGAGATGCTTCAACAATTCCATAAACGGGCGGAACAGTTGGGTGCGGGAGATAAGCCGATCCTGATGACCGAATTCGGCGGAGCCGGGATATTTGGTGATGTCGGCTGGGAGCCAAGGCTGTTCAGCGAGGATTACCAGGCGCATATCGTCACCGAGGCGCTAGGCATTTTCAGAGAGGATCCTCGCATAGGAGGCACTTATATCTGGCAGTTTGCGGATATCCGCGGTGATCTGAAGAGCAGCGGCAGACATTTCCGCGACCGGGCACGCAGCTTCAATAACAAAGGGCTGGTTAACGAATACCGCAAGCCGAAGCAGTCCTTCCGCGAAGTGCGCCGCATCTACCGGGCTTGGAGTGAGCAGGATCAATAGACAGCAAAAAGAGACAGCCGGAGCTGTCTCTTTTGCTGTCTATTATGCCATACTCCTTCTTAGCTTTGAATCACCGAAATAAGCTCCTTAAGCGACTCAATGGCATAGGTGGGTTTAATCTCGTCCGAAACGGATACTGCCCTGCGATTGTAGAAGCAGAAGTCGATTCCAGCGTTTTGGGCTCCGTGATAATCATCGCTTAACGAATCTCCCACAAAGAGAACCTCGCTGTTTGACAGCTTTAGCTCCTCAAGAGACAGATCAAAGATTTCTTTTCCAGGTTTCCGTACGCCCGCTTCATCCGATACGATGATGGAATGAAATTTCTCGTAGATTTGACCGGCGGCAAGTCTCTTGCGTTGCGCCAGGCCTAATCCATTGGAGATAATGCCCAGCTTATGCGTCGCCTGAACCTGTTGAAGCAGTTCTTCGGCTCCAGGCTCAAAATAGCAAGTATTGCAAAAATGATGCCAATAGGTAGCAGACAGCTTCTCATAGGCAGAATCTTGAAGACTAATCGTATCTCGGAACGAATGAATAAGAACATCCTCAATGGTTTGATGAGACCCGCGCTTATGAACAAAATCCATCCAATGCTTGAAGTTATGTCCGAGGTACGCTGGCCAGAATGCATTCCAGCTCGCTTCATTATCCAGGTTCAGGTTATGTTCGCGGACCGTTCGTCTCATGCATTCCGCTTCGCTATACGTATAGTCCAGCAAGGTGTTGTCCAGATCGAAAATAATCGCTTTATACATAACGGGTTCCCCATTCTACCATTCCGCAATACTGCCGTCACGGTGGCGCCACACCGGATTTCTCCAGTTATGCCCGACCGCAGCCATTTGTCTGACATGCTCCTCGTTAATTTCGATTCCGAGGCCCGGGCCTTGCGGGATGGTCACATGCCCATCTTGATAGTCGAATACGGCAGGATCCTTCAGATAATCCAGCAAATCTCCGGTCTCGTTATAATGAATGCCAAGGCTTTGCTCTTGAATAAAAGCGTTATGGGAGGTCGCATCCACCTGCAGGCAAGCGGCCAGAGCGATTGGTCCAAGCGGACAGTGCGGCGCGAGCGCCACATCGTAGGCCTCCGCCATCGAGGCGATCTTTTTGCATTCGGTAATTCCGCCTGCATGCGACAAATCCGGCTGGATAATATCCACCGCCCCATCGCTGAGCAGTTGCTTGAAGTCCCAGCGCGAGAACATCCGCTCGCCGGTCGCAATCGGAATAGACGTATGCTTGGTTAGCTCCTTAAGAGCTTCGTTATTTTCCGGCAATACCGGCTCCTCTATAAACATCGGGCGATAAGGCTCAAGTTCTTTGGCCAAAATCTTGGCCATTGGCTTATGGACGCGCCCATGGAAGTCGATTCCGATCCCAATGGATGACCCTACCGCATCGCGTACGGCTGCGATTCGGGCAACGGCCTCATCGATTTTGTCGTAAGAATCAATGTATTGAAGCTCTTCCGTGCCATTCATCTTCACTGCGGTAAATCCGGCGGCAACGATTCTTCTCGCTTCCTCGGCCACCTCGGCCGGACGGTCTCCGCCAATCCAGGAATATACGCGCATGGTATCGCGGCAGGCGCCGCCCAGCAGCTGATAGATTGGAGCGTTATAGAATTTCCCTTTTATATCCCACAGGGCTTGGTCAATTCCCGAGATCGCGCTCATCAGAATTGGGCCTCCCCGGTAAAATCCCGAACGATACATCATCGACCAATGATCTTCAATTCGCATCGGATCCTTGCCGATCAAATATTCCATCAGCTCGTGAACGCAAGCTTTTACCGTTTCGGCGCGTCCTTCCACGATAGGTTCGCCCCATCCCGTAATGCCTTCATCCGTTTCAATCTTCAGGAACAGCCAACGCGGCGGAACTTGGAACAATTCATAGCTTTGGATTTTCATAATGTCCTCCCGGAAAGTGAGTGAGTGATTGAAATAAAGCAGTTCTGAAAGCGGTCACATGAATCAAAAAAACAATTCCCGTAACTTATTCTTCGCCGGTACGGCATTTCCCCCCTGAGCCAAAAAGAAAAACGTGCTCGTCCAAGAGGACGGCACGTTTCACGTTTAATAATGAATCATATGGGCAATAACCATCAGAACCGCTCCGATTACGATCCACATGCACATCAGCGGCCAGAAGAATTTTACCCACTTCTGATACGGAATGCCGGACACCGCCAGACTCCCCATGAGTGCCGAAGAGGTTGGCAGGATCATATTCGAGAATCCGTCGCCAAGCTGGAAGGCAAGCACGGTCGTCTGACGCGTTACTCCGATGAGATCCGCCAGCGGCACCATGATAGGCATCGTAGTTACGGCCATCCCGGTGCCCGATGTAATAAAGATGTTCATAACGTTCTGGAACAAGTACATGCCCAGCACCTGCACCGGACCCGGCAGCTCGCCAACCAGAGTGGATAAGCCGTATACAATGGAATCGATAACGCTGCCTTGATCCAATACAACCATAATGCCCCGGGCAAAACCGATAATTAACGCTCCGTATGTGATCGCCTTCGCGCCTTTTACGAATTCAGAAGCAACCCGGCTTGGTCCGTATCCCGCGCAAAATCCGCTCACGACCCCCATCGTCAAGAACAAGGCGGCAAGCTCCTCCATCCACCAGTCCTTCTTCGATACTCCCCAGATCAGAGTAGCGAAACCAATGATGACAACTGCCAATGTCAGATAATGCTTAAGCTGCATGCAGGGAAGCTTGTTCAGATCAAGCTCTTTCGTCACGACTTCCTTTTCGAGATCGCGAACGAGGCTTTTCTCCGGATTCGAACGAACCTTGCCCGCATAACGGACAATATACAAGCTTGTTACCGTAATGAGGCAGAGGAGAAGGATAATCCGCAGCCATGCCCCGGAGAATAACGGAACCTCGGCAATGGCTTGCGCCAGTCCCACGTTAAACGGATTCAGAATGCCTGCGGTAAACCCGCTCGCGGCACCAAGCGAGACCATCGCCGTCCCGGTAAGCGCATCAAACCCAAGCGCTCTTGCAACGGCAATACCGATTGGCACGAAGACCATAACTTCCGTCGACATGCCCATCGTAAATCCGGCAACCGAGAACAGCATAATTAAGATCGGGATAACCCATCTGCCTTTATTGGCGAAGTTTTTGGCAACCCTGCCCGTAATGGCTTCGATTGTCCCCGTAGAAGAGATGATCTCGAACGTGCCGCCAATAATAAGGATGAAAAAGACGACGTCAGCGGAATCCACTAGTCCGTGAACGATGGCTTTCGGGATGCTTACCAAGCTTACGGGGCTGGCATCGACTTCGTGATAGGAATTCGGCACAACAAGCGTTTTGCCCGTTGCCTGATCTTCGGCCCGTTCGAACTCGCCTGACGGAACCACGTAAGTCAAAGCGGCAGCGACAAATACGAGAAAAATAAGAATGACATACGTATGAGGCATTTTAAACCATAGCCGGGATGCCGGTTTAGTCGGGTCTTTCATTGTCTTATCCCCCATTTTTAGAATTGCTCCATTCCTCGAACTCTTTGCGGACAAGCCTTAATGCATCACGGTCCGAACAAAGATCGTAAGCGGTCATAGCCAGAGCTTTCGCCGATTGGTTCAGCTGAATCATTCCTTCCTCCGAGCCGGCGAGACGCGCGAATTCCGGCGTATGCGTCGTTGCTTCTCCAAGCCGGATATAAGGATGGATAACAGCGGTCATTTGACTGACATTGCCAATGTCCGAGGAACCAACGCCGCCCTTCTGCGGGGGATCGTTTACCTCAAGGCCAAGCTCTTCCTCCAGATTGCGTGCGAATAAGCCTGCCAATTCTTTATTATTGTTCCGCTCCGCATAAATCAGACCTTCCTTAATGTCGACCGTTGCCCCTACGCCTTCAGCCGCGCAGCGGACGGCGCGGTATACCTTTTCCCGGACCGTCTCCAGCTCCTGCACGGTGGATGCCCGCAAAATAAACACCATTTCGGTCAGCTCGGGCACAACGTTAGGCGCGTCCCCGCCCTTCGTTATAATGCCGTGAATCCGGACATCCTCCTTCATAAACTGGCGCAAGGAATTGATTGCCACATAGGCGTTCACTAGAGCGTCAAGCGCGCTGATTCCTTTTTCCGGCGAGGAGGAGGCATGGGCCTGTTTTCCGTGGAACGTAAACGTGGCATCCACGCACGCAAGCGCGCCTCGAAGCACCATCGTTTTGTTCTGCGGATGAACCATCATCGCCGCGTCAACTTCATCAAATACTCCGTCGTTGCACATGATGATTTTGCCGCCGCCTTCCTCTTCGGCAGGCGTGCCAAGCACGATGATTTTGCCGGGCAGCTCCGGGAAAGTACGTTTAAGCGCGAGGGCGGCGCCAACCGCAGCCGTTCCGATCAAGCTATGGCCGCAGCCATGGCCAAGTCCCGGAAGCGCATCGTATTCGGCCAGCAGCGCTATTGTTGGTCCGCCTGCTGCCCCTTCCCAAGTTGCGCGGAACGAAGTCTCAAGACCCGAAATCCCTTTTTCCACCGCAAAGCCCGCTTCCATCAGCGGCTCCGTGAGCCATTGCTGCGCTTTATGCTCGTGGAAGCTAAGTTCCGGATTCGCATGAATGCGAAGAGACAGCTCACGCAGCTGCGCGTCAAGCGAATCTACCGCCTGCGCAATCCGTCGTTTGGAATCTTTGTTGCCCATCAAGTTCCCACCTATCCTAAAATGCCGTATATTTATGCATCAATATGTATCAAATAATAAGGAAACCGGCCAGATAAGTACAATTAATTGTTTTTTGGGGAAGCGCATAACTTTTTTTATGGGTCATGGGAACATGAAAAAGCCCTGCATGCTCTCATGCAGGACCTCATGTGCGTGTATGCTCGCTTGTCATAAAATCAACGAATCTATCCACGATTGCCAGCTCGCGCGTCTGATTCCGGTATAACATCCATGTGTTTCTGCGGATCGGCTCTCCGTTCTTCTGCTTTAATTCCAGCGAATATAAACCATCCTCCGGTGAAACGAATACGCCGGGTACAATGGAATAGCCAAGCCCTTGCTTGACCATTTCCTTGCAAGTCTCGTAGGCATCGACCTGCATGGCTATGTTCGGAGGAACCTGATAATGCTCATGCCACCATTCCCGAATGGTATTGCCCAATGTGGACGCGGATGCGCGCACCGTCTTGGACTTGGGTTCGCTGTAATGGATATGAGGCAGCTCCGGAAGCCGGTCAAGATGGATAGGCTCACGGGAAATCAGGCAGATGGGCTCGTCATGAAGCAGCTCCTTCGCTTCCTGCCACTGGTAATTTCCGCGCACGATTCCTATATGAATCTCCTGCTCGGTTAACAAATCGAGAATCTCCGAGCTTAAAGCGCAGGTGACGTGGAATTGCACTTCGGGGTACAGATCCTTGAACATCCTAAGCAGAGGCGGCAGCTTGTATAAGCCGTAATAACTGGCTACTCCGAGACGAAGCGTGCCTTTTACGTGACTCCTCATGTTAAGAAGATAATCTTTCATCGCTGCCATCTCGTCGCGCATCTTCTTGGCAAAGGAGGCCAGAGCCTCGCCTTCCGGCGTCAAATACGTTCCTTTTGTATGCTTGACAATAAGCGGAACGCCGAATTCCCGCTCCATCTGCTGAATCCGGTACGTTAAGGCAGGCTGCGTCATATAGAGCTTTTCCGCCGCTTTCGTCAAGCTTTGTTCCTCGGCTACGTATTGCAGAATAACCGTGTCTTTATCGTCCAATCCTTAACGAGCTCCTTTTTAATTCCTCGGATAGCTGACATTCATAATATCCATAAACGGGACTTTATCCAATCCCGATGACGTCTCGATATGGACTTTGCCCGTCCTTGAATCCATCGCCGTAATAACGCCTTGAACAGGTTCTTCCCTGCCCCATACGGTAAGGACGATCGTGGACGTTTCATAGAAAGCTTCGCTTAACTGATTCCCTATCTCTTCCAGTACAAACTCGTCCCTCGTTGGACGCTTTGGCACTTTTGCTTTCGCCATATTTGTCTATTACCTCCATTAAGCCTTTCCTCTTGTTGTCCAATCATAACATATCCCGGAAGATTTAATGTCCGATTGGGGTGAAAAAAATCTTCCATCCGGCCTCCGTCCGATAGGATTGAATAATAGGCCATATTCCAAACGCATTTTACTTCGCTCGCGAGAATAGACATAAAGGTGGCAAGAGATTGATGAAGGAGGTATATAGATGGACAATAATCAAGGTTTTCCGGAGAATAATGCCCCGATGCCTAAGCAGAAATCAGCTAAAAAAGAGCATCACCATGGTTTATCGCCATCGCAATGGAGCGCGATTGACAGTCCGGCCGCTCTCCATTCGCAAACCGTAGGCGCTCGCGGCCCCATTCTCGAACAAGACAGCGTGCTGCATGAGACAATGGAGACCTTTATACATAACAAAATTCTCGAAAGACCCGTACATGTCAAAGGCTGGGGCGCTTTTGGCTACTTTCAGACCGTAAATTCCATGGCCGCCCATACGAAGCTGTGTTTCTTGCAAAGGCCTGGCCATCAGGTCCCCGTTACGGTCAGGTTCTCCCTTGCAGTCAGCAATAAGGGAACCCCGGATACATCCCGCAATGTACGCGGATTCGCGACCAAATTTTATACGGACGAAGGTGTCTTCGACCTGGTTTTCAATCATATTCCCGTCTTTCTGATCAGAGACCCTATTCGTTTTCCGGAATCCATACAGGCTTTCTTGCCTTCGCCTATCAATAATTTAATTGACCCAGAGAGGTTCTGGAGCTTTATCGCAAGAGCGCCGGAATCCACTCATTTTATCGTATGGCTGTATTCCGATGCCGGAACGGTCAAGAGTCTCCGCCATATTCCCGGGCATAGCGTTAATACGTACGTCTGGAGGAATGCGCAGGGCGTCCGAACCTATGTTAAATACCACTGGATTCCTTATGCCGGTGTCGAGACCATAGACGCCGAGGAATCTGCGGAACTAAGCTGCAAGAATCCCGATTACGCCGGTCAGGATCTGTACGATACGCTTGCTTGCGGAAAAACGGTAGAGTACGGCTTATACGTCCAGCTGATGGATCCTTCGGATGAGGGGAGCCTTCCTTATGATCCGCTCGACGATACGAAAATTTGGGATGAGGATCAGTTCCCGCTTCTGCCGGTCGGCAAGCTTGTCCTCAACCAGAATCCGGACGATTATCAGGAGCAGGTGGAGAAGCTTGCCTTCTCTCCATCCAATCTGCTGGATGGCGCCGAGCTGTCGGATGATAAAATGCTGCAAGGACGTTCGAATATATACGCAGATTCGCAGCGTCACCGGATCGGGCCGGACTTCCGCAAGGTGCCGGTCAATCATCAGGCGAACTGGACTCCGGGCTCCATGCAGACTAGCGGCAACGGACGGTACGTGGAAGGGCATCTTGTGAGGTCCGACATTCCAAAGTCCGATGATTTCACGCAAGCGGGTCAATATTACGATCGTCTGCAGCCTGTACAGAAGGATCATCTCGTCAAAAATCTGGCCGGCGATCTCTCCGCGGCATGCGAGGAAACCCAAGCCATTGTACTCGGTTATTTAAGCAAAGCTTCAACCGAATTAGGTGAACGCGTCGCCAAGCAAATTCACGCTCAGAAAAGCTGACGTTTACATGCAAAAAACCGTTCCCGGAAAAAGGGAACGGTTTTGTTTTTCACGCGGTTACTTTGGCTGAGGCATAAATACGGTAGGTTCCTGACCCAAGGGAAAGCACTAGCAATCCGCCTTCCTCCCGGAAACCGATAACGCCGGGAGCCAAGCTAAGATCGGCGCCATTAACCGAGATGGCATCAGGCAGCGCACCTTGCAATCTCACTTCCGCCGTCGTGTTGGGAGGAAGCTCAAACTCGTAGCTCACAGCCCCGTCCACGCCCGTACTCCATCCGCTACGGATCAATCCATAAACGGATTTATAGGAGGCTTTGGCGTAAGTAAGGCCAGAATCCGTGCGCGGACGGAAAATAATGCGCTTATAGCCCGGCTGAGATTCATCCAGATCAAGTCCGGCTACAACCCTGTACAGCCATTCGCCGATAGAGCCGTAAGCATAATGGTTATAGGAGTTCATATCGTCACTCCAGAAGGAACCGTCCGCTTTAATGCCATCCCAATGCTCCCAAATCGTAGTTGCCCCTTGGTGAATGGAATAGAGCCAGGACGGATAGTCCTCCTGCTGCACCAGCTTAACCGCCACATCGTGATAGCCGTTCTCCGACAGAACATGACTTAAGTAAGGCGTTCCTACAAAACCGGTCGTTAGATGGAACTTTTGCTCCGTTACGTAGTCCGCCAGCGTTTTGGCCAGCCGATCTCGCACCGAGCCTTTGACAAGTCCAAACATCAACGGCAGAACGTGAGCGGTCTGCGTATGAGCGGCAAGCCTTCCGTTAGGCGTAAGGAATTCACGCTCGAAGGCTGATACAATCTGGTTGTACAGCTCGCGGTAATGCTCCGCATCGTCCGTGCGGCCGAGCACTTCGGCGGTTTTGACGAAGAGTTCCGTAGAGTAGGCATAATAGCAGGTTGCAATCAGATCTCTAGGCGTTGCTCCGACATAATCCCCTTCCTTGGCGTCCAAGCCCAGCCAATCTCCGAAGTGGAAGCCGGTATTCCAGAGGTATTCGTCGCTGCCTTGCTTGCGAATGTACTCGACCCACGCCTTCATGCTGTCATATTGCTCTTCAAGCACGCGCTTGTCTCCGTAACTGAGGTACACCGTCCATGGACAGATCACCGCGGCATCGCCCCAAGCTGCGGAAGAATGAGAATTCTCGTCCAGCACATGAGGGATAACGAACGGCACTCCCCCGTCACTGCGCTGGTCTGCCTTCAGGTCGCGAAGCCATTTGGCGAAAAACGGAGCCACGCCATAATTGAATGCGGCCGTACGGATAAAGACTTGAGCGTCGCCCGTCCAGCCAAGCCGTTCATCGCGCTGCGGGCAGTCCGTCGGAACATCGAGGAAATTGCCGCGTTGTCCCCAGATAATATTTTGCTGAAGCTTGTTTAACAGAGGATGAGAGCACTCGAAAGCACCCGAAGCCTCCATATCCGTATGAAGGACATGTCCGGTGAATTGATCCAGGTTCAGCGCGGCATCCTTCGGCCAGCCCATAATTTTCACGTAACGGAAGCCTTGGAACGAGAAATGCGGCTCGTATTCCTCTTCTCCGCCTTTGCAAATATATCGAACCGTCTGCTTCGCTTTGCGCAAATTGCCGATATAGAAGTTGCCCTCCCGGTCCAGCACCTCGGCATGCTGAATCGACAGCTCCGTACCTGCCGGCAGCTCGATGCGGAAATGCAGGCGTCCGACCATGTTTTGGCCCATATCCAGCACCGTTTCGCCGGAAGGGGTATGAATAAGCGCGATAGGCTTTAGCTTCTCGGTTATGCGGACGGGTTCGTTTTCCTGCATGACCAGGATATCCTTCGATTGGGCAAGCTCCGTTACGCCAGCCCAGGAATGATCATCGAAGTCTGGCTCCGACCAGCCCTGAATTTCCAACCGGGCATCGTAGGTTTCGCCATGATACAGCTCTGACATGAGGATCGGACCGGTAGCCGCGTGCCAAGACGCGTCGCTGGCGACTACTTCCGCCGTTCCATCGTCATAGTCGATATGAAGCTGAAGGAGCAAAGCGCGAATGTTGCCGTAAATGCTTTTCTGATTGTTCCAAGCCAAGTCGCCTTTGTACCATCCGTTCGCGAGTGAAGCACCGATTGCATTGCTCCCTGCCGCAAGCTGCTGCGTCACATCATAAGCCTGTACTTGGAGTCTGCTGGAGTAACTCGTCCACCCCGGCGTATATTCCCAATCGCCAACTCGGTTGCCGTTCAGCTCCAATTCGTATAGTCCAAGCGAAGTCGCGTACAAGGTTGCGCGGCTGATGTTATGGCGTGCCGCAAAGCTTTTGCGGAGCATAAAAATCTCCTCCGACTGCGGATCGATAGCCGTCGCATCTGGCGTAATCCAGGACGCCTCCCAATCCGAGGTTTGGAGAAGGCCCATTTCCCAATATGCAGTGTCGCTCCATTCCGATTCGTTGCCTTTGTTATCCCATACCTTCACCCGGTAATAGTAACGGCCTCTAGCCTGCAGCGAATGCCCGCCGTATTCGATCAGCGTCGATTGCTCCGATTCCACGCGGCCTGTGTCCCAGACCAGCTCCAGCTCATCAAATCCTACCAAACCGCAGGATACCTGAATCTGATAAGCGACCTGCATCACATGGACGTCAGCGGATTGAAGCTGCCAGCTGAGGCGCGGCGATATCGCTCCGAGTCCGATTGGATTATGCTGATATTCACAACGCAAATGGTTTACTTGCAACAAAGTCATATACGAATTTCCCCTTCCGGCAATCTTGTATGCCATGCAGCATCATTAACTTGATTGTATGGCAAGAGAGATCCACATTCAGGGGATGATCCGGACAATTTCATGGGTGGATCTGGACATCTTGCAAACGGTTTCGTACGATAGAGACAAATAGCTTTAGTCGCTGAAAGGAGTATGGACGATGAGCATCAAACGAAGCTCCTATGTGATGTCAGCCGCGTCTTTTTTCGAGCCCGGCGTACCGCTCTACGTAAACCGCGCCTACGAAAGCTTTGACATGGATGAGCATTCGCATGAATTTGTCGAGATTACGTACGTCAGCGAAGGTGCCGGCGTTCAT
Source organism: Paenibacillus glycanilyticus (assembly GCF_051200795.1). Lineage (NCBI taxonomy): Bacteria > Bacillati > Bacillota > Bacilli > Caryophanales > Paenibacillaceae > Paenibacillus > Paenibacillus glycanilyticus. The sequence goes on along the minus strand of NZ_CP195155.1, from coordinate 3,213,145 downwards.
TATATTGCCGGCGAAGCCGTTCCGGTTGAGCATGGAACATTGTTCTTTATCCCCGTCGGGCAAAGCCATGTCTTCCGGCCGAAAACGCCTAAAAAAGACCGGCCTCTAATCGTCTACAACTGTTTGCTGCCGGCATCTTTCATGAGCGAATTGCGGGATGGCTTCCCTTATGCCGCTGAAATTTTAGACTGTTTCTCGGATGAGAGTCTATCCTGGTTCTCGGTCAAGGATTCCACGGGAGAGTATCATGCGATGTTCCGCGAGCTCTATCAGGAGTTTGCCGCCAAGCCGCCGGCATATATGGTTGTGCTTGCCTCTCTCGTTATGCGGATATTAACGGGACTCTATCGGCATAAGCAGCATATCATTGCCCCGGCCGGCGACCGGCCGCAATGGTTAAGCGTGGACGAAGCCATCGCTTATATTGACCGGAATTATTCGTCTGAGCTTAAGCTAGGCGAACTCGCGGCCCAAGCCAGGCTTAGCGAAAGGCAGTTCAGCCGCCTGTTCCGCCGCCATACCGGGATGAGCCTGATCGAATACGTGCAGAGCATCCGCATGGATGCCGCATGCCGCCTCTTAACCGCCGGTCACGGCAGCGTTGAAGAGATCGCGGGTATCGTCGGTTATGCGGACCTAAAGTTCTTCTACCGTTTGTTCAAGAAAAAAACCGGGGTTACCCCCCGGCAGTATCGCGATGCTATGTTGAATAAGTAAGCTGCTTAATCCGGAACGTATCCCCATCATCCACCGCATCATACAGCTTGCAGCGGGAATCGGGCATCTTGAACGGAGAGTGAAGGATCAGCTTCCATTCCCCGTCAAAGGTCTGGAAGAACATGCCATGTCCGCTGTCGTCGAAAACAAGCGGCTCCAGCTGCTCCCACGGTCCTTCCAGCTTGCCGGTTGCCGATCTTGCAATCGTCTGGACATAGCTGCCTTTATCGTAAGTCGACCATAACATGACGAGCCGGTTCTCCTTCGTCCGGTACAGCTGGCAGCCGTCGGTCACATAAACAGACGGCGCCCCGCCATCCTTATGCTCGCCATTATCCCACGGAGCGTCCGAGCCGTTAAACAGATGGATTGGATCCGATGCCCGATCGGATAGATCATCGGTTAACCGCACGGCCTCAACGGTTCCATCCGCCGTCTGCACCCACTCATGGCAATACACCATCCAGGGCTTCCCTTCTTCGTCTATATACAAGGAGCCGTCCAGCGTCATATGCTCTTCTGGCGGAACCGGAGCATCCCGCTTGATGATCTCGAATGGCCCCTCCAAGGAATCGGAAACAGCGATAACGGAGCCGCGCCATTGAAGCGGATAACCGCCGTTCCCCTCTCCTTCCAGCTTCTTGTCGTTATTATGTAACGTAACAAAGAGATAATATCGGCCGTTATAGGCATGAACCTCCGGCGCCCATGCGCCATGCTTCGGATTCGCCCATATTCCTTCGGGAATCGCGAAGACCACATATGGTCCTTCCCACTTGGAGAGATCCTTGCTTTTATATGCGAGAACGCCATAACGGTCCATTCCATGGATTCTCGGGCCGCCGCCCGTATACAAATAATAGGTTTCCGTAGTCTTATCCGCTACTATAAACGGGTCATGCGCCGGAATATCGGCAAGCGAATGGCCTGTACTCGGGTTTGCAACATCTGAAGCCGTGTTATACGCGTTCATATCAACAATCCCTTCCTATTGGTTGTAATCCCTCTGAACATTTCTGTATCATGCCGGCTATTCCTCTAAAGGTACCCAAGTTTAACTCGAACTTTTAGTCCAGATGCCGTCTCCTGTATTCGCCGGGCGGCATCCCCATCTGCTCCGTAAATACGTTCGTAAAATAATGAACGGATTGAAACCCGGAATCCGCCGCTATTTCCTTCAGCGAAGCAATAGAGGTTTTTAATAGAATCTCCGCATGCTTTAACCGTTCATTACGCAAATATGACAGGAACGTATCTCCACCGTCCATCTGAAACAAGCGGGATAACTGCCTGGTCGACAGATTCATATAATCCGCAACCTCCTCAATCTTAAGCGGCCGGGAGAGGTTATCTCTAATGTATTGCTTAGACTGGCGCAGAACCGCATAACGGGTTGAATCTGTCGACCTGGCTGGGCTCGGCGCGGAGACATTGCCCTCCTGACCAAACGGCTGGACCAGACTCGTGAGCAGGATGCCTGCCATCATGGTCAGATCCTCGATTTCATTGTATGGCTGGCATGAGGCATGATGGTACAACCCAAGCCAGTAATGGATAGACCTTGTATAGTCCGCATTTTTAAATACCACATTGCCCGTCTCCAGATTACGGCCATAGCGGCGGAAATCTTCTTCGCGCGAACTCTCCGGATCAAGCTCGTAAGCTACATACATGAGCCCCATTCCGTTCTCGCTTCGGATCTGATGCCAGACACCGGGCCGGGATACGAACAATGTCCCCGCCTCAAGTCCGTAAACGGTATCCTCATCCTGGTATTCGCCTACGCCCGACAACACGTAGCAAACTTCGTAGTAAGAATGCTTATGGATGTGATTGCTGTAATGCTGCGGGCGCAAGTCCCAGTAGTGGACTTTAAAGGCAAGTCCGCTTGCCTTGCATTTCGTAAGCATTTCATTCAAAAAACGGCTGCCGTTTTCAATGGCCTCTATGTTCATCTTGTCACATCCTGGCGTAAATTCTTAAAAGGATGGCTTTTTTAGCTAAATACACCCGATGCCAGCAATCCTATAATCAGAGTATAAGTAATCGCTTACCAATCCATCAAGCAGAGGAGCGAATAAAATTGATTACTCAAAACGATGTAGAATTTTACAAAGAAAATGGCTATCTGTTAGTCCAAGGCTTATTCTCGCAGCAAGAGGTTGAAGACATGAGAATAGCCATTGACGGCATTCTGAGCCGTGCCGCACAATCGAAGTTTGACTCTAACGCAGCCTGGCAAGGTGACTACCTTCCGCCGGAGCAGCTGAAAAAGCTTGTCTTGAAAGGCTTCCATGACGTTCAATACCATGATGCGGCATTCATGCGCGCGGCTATTCATCCGAATATGGCTGCTGTTTTGTCCCAATTGATTGGCCCTAACGTTCAGCTTCACCATAGCAAAATGCTTGTTAAGCCGCCTGAAAACGGCGCCGCTTTCCCTTTGCATCAGGACGCGCCATACTTCCCGCATGCAAGCCACACCATGCTGGCGGCAAGCGTTCACCTGGATGACGCCGATATGGAGAACGGCTGTCTCTGCGTTATTCCGGGCACGCATAAGAACGGCATGATGCCGCATGTCGGACGCCATTACCTCGATCACCGGGAATATCCGATCTCGATGGCGACGCCTTGCCCTGCCAAAGCCGGCGACGTTCTGTTCTTCAACTATTTGACGGTTCACGGCTCGGACGTTAACCGCAGTACCCGCAACCGCCGCAACGTTCTGTTCCAATACCGCGATCCGATGGATGTCCCAACTTTAGACACGCATGTCAACTGGGGACAAGGTCTTATGATATGCGGCGAAAATCCGATCTACCGTGAATATCACGCGAACCATACCCTTCAAGCGAAATAAAAATAAAATCGCAAAAAAAGGCAGTCCATCGGACTGCCTTTCCTCTATTCCTCAATTTCTCTATTCCTCTATTCAGCGCTAGGCTGTCCCAATGCTTTACGCACCTCATAAAGAGCCGGATCAATTTCTAGTTCCATCCCTAAAGCGAGCTTCGCAAGCTGGCTGCCGATAAACGGGCCTGCCGTTAGGCCGGAAGCGCCTAATCCGTTGCCCGTCAGTAGATTATCCCAACCCGGAACGGCACCAAACACCGGCAGAAAATCTGCCGTAAAAGGCCGGAAGCCCACGCGCATCTCCAGGAATGTACTGTTTGCAAGCTCCGGGGCAAGAGTAAGTCCCTTATCTAATATCTCTTGCATACCTCCGGGCGTTACCCGCGTATCATAACCGGAAATGTCGTTTTCGTGAGTCGCTCCAATGACGATCCTTTGCTCCTCAAAGGCCAGAAGATACTGATCCGTCGGCGGCATAATAACTGGCCAGCTTCCGGTCTGATTCTCTTTGTTCTGCAGCTCTACATGCATGATTTGTGCTTTTTGATAGCTGACTTGGAAATTCAGGCCAAGAGGCTGCAGCAAAGCCCCCGCCCAAGCTCCGGCGCAAACGACAATCTTGTCTGCCGGGTAGAAAGTCGATCCTATCGTTACGCCTGTAACCCTGTTCATCTCGTATTCCATTCTGGCGTCACCGACAATAAATTCCGCCCCGTTCCGAATCGCCGACCGGATAAGCGCATCGCGAAGCGCCCGGCCGTCCACCCGCGCAGCTCCGCCAATGTGAACGGAAGAATAGCCTTCCGCCAGCAGCGGGAACCGTTCCCTTGTTGCTTTCTCGTCAAGGGTAGCGATACTGCCGATTTCAGGCGCGTCTTGCCGCTTGGCGTAAGCCCGCTCCGACATTTTTTCGATTTTATCCGGATCCGTATGTATGCTGAGAGCCCCAACCCGGGCGTAGCCGGTATCCGTTTCCCCTTCTGCTTCCAATTCCGCAATTAACGCCGGGTAATAACGCGCCCCGCCTTTGACCAGCTCGTACCACGCTTTATTCCGTCTTTGCGACAGCCATGGACAGATAATGCCGGCCGCGGCATCCGTAGCTTGTCCTTTGTCTTTGCGATCTATAATCAGAACCTCGGCGCCGGACTTCGCCAATTGGTAAGCCGTCGATGCCCCAAGAATCCCTGCTCCAATAACGATAACCTTCACAAAAACACTCCTTCCACCTTATCTATTATAACGGTCCGCAACGCAAAAACGACAGCAAAGGCTGCCGTTTCGCACGTCAATTATCGTTTTTGACATTTTACCATTAGAAAATGGAAGGAAGGTTTATCGGGAGCGTGTTTGTTGGGCTCTCCAATTTCGGTTATTTCGAACAGCCCGTAATGCCCGAACTCTTGCCGAATCGAATCAGCATCGTAAAAGAACATCCTGAGACCTCCCATGATCTCGTAATAGTCCTTATCCAGCTGCTTGCCCTTTCCGTACATCGGAGCATCCTTGGATATGGTAGTGAAAACCATATAACCGCCCGGTTTTAACTGGTTATAGCAGTCCTTGATAAACTTTTCTCTCGCTTCCGGACTTAGCAGATGAATAAGCGCGTAGCTGTATATCCCGTCATACAGCCGGTTATCATAAGGCATTTCCTCTACCGAACCGTGATAGACGGGAACGGGCAGCCCGGCTTCTTTTGCAAGGTTAATGGCCGTTTCGGAAATCTCGATCCCCGTTACCTGAATGCCGTTGTCTATAAATATTTTTGCGTTTCTCCCATACCCGATACCGGGTATCAAGATATCCTTTACGTTCTTTTCAAGGAAAAAGTCCTTGGTCAGGATAGACGAGTCGGAAGGCTCATAGCCCCACATCGCCTGATTCTCCATAAAGCTTGCTTCCCAAAATTCGGTCATTCCTCGATCTCCTTATAGCTTCTAGATTGCCAGCAGCCTCCGGTAAGTCTGCTCATCCGATACGACAAATAATCTGGCATCCTCCGGAATCGGATCGTTTAGTTTACGGTTTATGCCAAGATCCCCCCGATCGGACAAGAGCGTTGCTCCATACTCCAATGCCCCCTGGAAGGCATCCTTATAGGTTTTCCATTCCGGCCTGACTGGAATTTCATAAATATCGTCTCCCACTTCACGCCGGATTAACTGGTTAATAATTTCCGAGCTTCCTTGCTGAAGAGCTGCCCGGACCGCCAGCCTGGAGACGGCATCGTAGGATAGGACAAAATCATTGACATGAACATGCCGGAAATTTTTCGTATTCTTCTCTTGCGTAATCTCCACCGTTGTATGGATGGCGGGATGGAGCCGTTCAATGCTGGAAGCGATCAAGAGCGTCTTGCCGTCCGCAAGCGCCGGCTCGTCGATCCTTGTATCCGCAAATATAATAACGGCTTTCGCCTGTTTGAGCATCGCCTTCTCCAGGATCTCTTCCGAGGAAGGGTCTCCGCTTATAAAATGAATCTCCTGACGATCGATAACCGGGTGCTTGTCGGATTCATCGATTACAACGATATGGGAGGATGGCGAGAAGGACAAAATTTCTTCAATCGCATATTGGGCTTTCTTGCTCCAATTGATAAGGATGATGTGATCTTTTCCGTGAAAATTCAATTTCCCTGCCTCCCAATGTTTGTATACCGTTGATAAAAGATCGATAATTTTGCCGATAACCAAGCTGAGCAGACCGATGCCGAACACGTAAATAAACAAAGTAAAAATTTTGCCCCATACGGTTTTGGCGAAATAATCGCCATACCCTACCGTCGCCATCGTGGTCATGACCCAATATAGCGCGTTAAACCAAGTATGAAAGGTTGTTGGCTCTATGGCAAATGCAATGCTGGCGCTGCCGAGTACAAAGGCGATGACCACGATAAAGATGGTTCGTTTGGGTACCCGCAGCACCTTCATCATTGTCCTCAAAAAGAAAGGCAAATCGCAGTCCTCCTCCGAATAAATTGGGAATTGTTATCCCGAATGTATTCGGCAAGGACGACAAAAAAACCTTTACAGTCGCTTCCAATTCTCTTCCGTGAGATCCGCCATTACGGCCATGGCCGCCTTGCTGCCCGAAGCTGCGGCATAAATCAATTGCGAAGGCATCACATAAGCGGTATCCCCCGCGGCATACACGTCTTCAGCAGTCGTTTTCCCCATCTCATTCGTAATAATCGCCCCGGTGTCATTCGTTTCGTAACCCAATGCCTTTTTAAAGTCGAGGTTTGGAATCTGGGCCGGATCAATGAAGCCTCCGCTGCGTTTAATCGACGTACCATCCGTAAAATGAACCCGCTCCAGCATGCCGTTGTTACCGGACAAAGTCGAGATTGGCGTATCGATTACGGAGATGCCTCTGGCTGCAAGCTGCTCACGCTGTTCAGCATCCAGGGCTGCTGCTGTTCCATTCGTGCATATGATACAATCGCGGCTCCAGTTCTGAAGCAGCTTGACTTTATGGAAGGCATGCGGTTGATCCGAAATGATAACCAGCGCTTGATCTCTTAACTCCCAGCCGTCGCAGAAGGGGCAAGCGAATAAGCTTTTCCCGTAATAATCCTTGATATCTTTAATCTCGGGCAGTTCTTCTCTTAGTCCTCCCGACAAAATAATTTTGCCCGCTTGAACCTCTTCTCCTGTCGGAGTGTCAATGACGAATCCATCTTCCGTCCTCCGGATATCCGTCACAGCAATCTCCCAATGCTTAACAGTCGGATAACCAAGTACTTCTTCATACGCAATGCGGCGGAATTCCGCAGGTTTAACCCCGTCCCTCGTAATAAATCCATGGGAAGCATGCGTTACTCTATTCCTTGGCTGCGCGTTGTCAAATAGAGCAACCGTCTTTCTTGCCCTGCCCAGCACCAGTGCCGCGTTCAGGCCAGCCGGCCCGCCTCCGATAATGGCAACATCGTATCTCATCATTGAATAATCCTCCTTGTTAACGATTTTCACAGACTTTATAGACTCTTAATATCCGTAATTAAAATAAATAAAGGACATTGCCTCGATAAAAGCCAAGGCAATGCGGCTTTATTTCATCAGATCCACAAGCTTCGTATTTCTCAAATGCTGATCCATGGCATCCTCAGCCGACAGCATCACCTGATGGATACGGCATTCCGGATTCTCGTTGTGGGAGCATTCAAAGATCGAAGTGGTCCCTTCAATCGCTTGAATAACGTCCAGAAAAGAAATGTCTTCCTTTCTCCCTCTCGCGCGGTAACCGCCATTTGCTCCGGAAGCCGACTCAATCAACCCCGCTTTGACAAGCTTGGTCAGAATCTTCGAAAGGTACGTAGGCGATACGCCTTGCTTATCCGCAAGCTGTTGAACCCCAACCGGTCTGTCCGGTGCAGCGGCAATGAGAAAGGCCATGGTGTGCAAGGCGTAGTTCGTCGCTTTTGAATATTTCATGCTGATGAGCTCCTAATCACAGACTTAATGTGTCTATAATAGCTTTGATTAGAATGAACCGTCAAGCGGTTTTTTATTCGCCCGCAAACAAATTTCAAACCGTACGGAGTAAATAACCCAAACCAAATACGCTTAGCAGGATGGCCGCCATACTAAGCGCAAGGGCGATAACGAGCATTTTTGAAATGGTTGTTCTCTTCATCTCTACCTCTCCCCGCTAAAATTGCCTCACTTTACCTTCGCCCCATGCGACATTGCGAATAAGACGGTTTGCTCACGGTCCATTCGCAAGCCGGCAACCGAGAGTGATTTGAAATCCACACCCTCCATCTTTGCCCCTCTTACGTCGGTATCTTGCAGCTTCGCTTTGGCCAGCACGGCCATCGACAGATCGGAGTCCCGAAGATCGGCTTTCTCCAAATTCGCGCCGGACAGATCGGCCTCATGAAACTTGATTCCCCTCAGATCCTGCTTCACCAGCCGAACATGACGCAGATTGGTGTATGACCAATCGCCTTGGATGATGCTGATCCCGTCCATCGTGGAGTTGGTGAAATCCGAGCCCGTCATTTTGCAGGCGTCAAATTTCACGACAAACAGATTTGCCCCGCTGAAATTGCAATTCTCGAACGCGGATTCCTTATGAATCGACCCGTTTAGCATAGCGCCGCGGAAATCGCATTCGACGAACCTGCAGTTTACGGAGCTCAGTTCTTCCAGCGAACCGCTTGCGAACGAGCAGCGGACGAACGTACAATTGATCAACTCGCCGAATCTTAAATCTTGCGTGCCAAAATTAACGCTTGTATAGGTTTGATCATTATATTGGAACATTTTTTCCTCCCATGAAACGTTCATTCGCTTCTTACTATAGCACACGGTTGTCAAGCCCCCGTATGAACGCGGCGGTAAGTCAAGCGATTTATTTTTCTATGCGGAGCAAAACAAAAAAACCGCATGCGCGGTTTCTTTTTAATGGGTTGGGGCTTGATACAGCGTTCTGAAAATATAACTCAACTGCTCGCTCATATGCTCGGGCGTCTGGCTGAAGCCTTCTTCATTCCATTGAATTAGCAGTCCCATGATTGCATTTACCTGATAGGCAACGATAAACGCATTGCTCTGTCCGCTAAGCCCCGTACTTTCAACGATAAGTGCCTTGATCTTCTCGAATAAGGAGTAGTAGTAGGAAATGGAAGATCTTTTGTCAAACACGATTTCATAGAAGGGCTGGTACTTCTTCACATGGTGGAAAATCCGGATGGTTCCAGGATCGATCATGCTGTGATTGAGTTCGCTCACATGCCGGTAAGGCTCGTAATAAGACTCCTCCAGATCCTTGAGCAAGCTATTCAGATGCTCGTCGAATAATGCGCCTACATCGTTGTAATGCAAATAAAAGGTCCCCCGATTCACGCTGGCTTCGCGGCACAGCACGGAGACGGAGATGGACTCCAATGTCTGCTTTTTAAGCAAGGCTAGCAAACCCTCGTGCAAAGCCCTCTTCGTCTTTATTATTCTAAGATCATTCTCGTTCATTGTCCTACTACACCTCATGACTATCGGTTTATCGCAAGTTCCAGTCCTATTAGTATAGCATCATCTCGGCAGAAAAAAAGTTGCAAACCTAACGGATAATAGACAGCTTGTCAAATAATTAGAGCTGACGCTAATACGGGGTAAGCATATCGCGTCACTCCGCGAATGAAATTGTATCCCGCGATCACAGATTTTTCCTCCTTGAGAGAAACCTTTTGCCATTTCATAATAGTCCTGCAAGATAGTTCAGTTTGAATAGGAGGAATTCATGATGAAACATGCTAGCTCCCCTCATCAAGCCTTCACCCGCAGACTACTATTCTTAGTTTTGGCTCTCTCCCTGCTGCTGACGTTTATTCCAGCGGCGGCAACCGCCGCAGACCGCGGTACCTGGGCTCCGAATGTGTCCTATGCCGTTAACGACACCGTTACATACAACGGCACCACCTACAAATGCATTCAGAGCCACACCTCCCTCACCGGTTGGGAACCGCCCGTTGTTCCTGCCTTATGGAGCCCTGTGCAGGGCGGAGGCGGTGGAGACACCTCTGCACCAACCGTACCTGGCAATGTCAGGGTTACTTCGACTACTTCATCCAGCGTTACGATCGCCTGGAATGCATCCACCGATAACGTCGGAGTAACAGGCTACGATGTCTACCGCGGATCCGCCCTTGCGGGCAGCACGAACGGCAGCACTCTTACATTTACCAATACGGGACTTAACGCCAATACTTCCTACTCCTATACCGTAAAAGCAAAGGATGCGGCCGGCAACGCCTCGGCAGCCAGCACGGCGGTCAGTGCCACAACCTCAGCCCCGGCGGCCGACCAGACGGCCCCTTCGGCCCCTGCCAGCTTGCGTTCAACGGCAACCTCTTCAACCAGCGTATCGCTTGCATGGAATGCTGCCACCGATAACGTTGGCGTAACCGGCTATGATGTCTATAGAGGAACGACGCTCGCCCTTTCCGTTACAGGCACAGCCGCTACGGTTACGGGTCTCACCGCTTCTACGGCATATAGCTTTACGGTCAAAGCAAAAGACGCGGCCGGCAATGTATCCGCGGCAAGCAACACGTTAAGCGTTACTACAAGTCCAGCCAGTACGGGCGGCGGCAGCCTGCCTAAGCATACCTTGACCGGCTACTGGCAGAACTTCGTGAATGGAGCTACTAACGTAAAGCTTGGCGATGTCCCAAGCGAATACGATATTATCGTTGTGTCCTTTGCCGAAATGGACTCAGCCAAACCCGGCGGAGTCACGTTCAGCGTGGATTCCGGCTTGTCCTCGGCGCTTGGCGGCTATACCAACGCCAATCTTATTAACGATATCAGCCAAAAGCATGCGCAAGGAAAAAAAGTCATTTTGTCCGTTGGCGGCGAGAAAGGCAACATTAATTTGAATAACGCTTCGCCTAACGTAACTAACTTTGTCGACAGCATGTACGGTCTCATTACCCAGTTTGGTTTCGACGGCATCGATATCGATCTGGAGAACGGCATGAATGTAGCGAATCTCACCTCCGCGGTCCGCCAGCTTCAGCAAAAGGTCGGCTCCGGCTTTGTTCTGACCATGGCGCCGCAAACCATTGACATGCAAAATGCGAATACCTCTTATATGCAGCTTTATAACAACCTGAAGGATATCACTTCGGTCATTAATGTTCAGTACTATAACTCCGGCTGCATGCTGGGCCGTGACGGCAAATGTTATTCCCAAGGCACCGTTGATTTCCTGACCGCCCTTTCCGACCTTACGCTGCAATGGGTTGCCCCATCGCAGCTAGGTATAGGCGTACCGGCTACGACATCGGCGGCAGGCGGCGGTTACGTCGCTCCCGCGGTTGTGAACCAGGCGGTTAAATGTCTGGCTACCGGAAGCGACTGCGGCACGTATAAGCCGGTTGCGAAATATCCGGATTTCCGCGGCGCGATGACCTGGTCGATTAACTGGGACGCATCAAGCAGTTATTTATTGGCCAGAACCGTGAAGCCGTATCTCGCAACTTTGCCATAAACCATAAAGGAACTTATGCCAACGAGATATCGTCGGTCATAAGCTCCTTTTGCTTTCCCCTATTCAAACCATTCGCTGAAATGCTCGGCTAGATAGGCCAGTTTCACCTCGGTCTGCCTGCCGCCTCCGCCTTCATGCCCGTTAAACGGATAAATGACGATCTCTTTCTCCGTTTGAATGCGATTGTAGGTGGCAAAATACATTTGGGCCGGGCAGATTTCGTCCTTTAACGCAACCGATGCCAGCACCGGGCAAGCAATCCGATGAGCCAGATTCATCGTATCGAAATAGCTTAAGTTGTCCATGACAAGATCGGTTTGTTCCGGATGCCGTTTCAAATATTCGGCTACCGCGCCAAACGCCCCGTGATTCCCTTCAATGCGGGCTACCAGATTGCTGTTGCTCGGAACATCCACCATGGCGAGCTTCGGACGGTTGTCCAGCGCAACAACTGCCATGCCGAGAGCCCCGCCTTGGCTTCCGCCTTCGATGATCAATTTGTCGGCATCAATATCCGCCTGCGCGCATGCAAAATCGATAGCTTTCAGACAGTCCATATAAGCATACCGGTAATAATATTCCCATTTGTTATGTACGCCTTTGCTGGCGACATTCGAGAGGAAGCCATGCGTATAGCTCGCGCTGTTGCCCGTCTGGCCTCCCTGGTCCCTGCAGTCCACCGCAAGAACAGCCATGCCCATCATCACCCAATGCATATGGCCGGCAGGCTCTCCCCGGCTTCCCGAGAAGCCATGGTAATGGATAAGGCACGGATATTTTTCTTGCTTCAGAAAGGCGGGGACAATAAGCCAGCCGCGGATTCTCGTCTCATCCAAGCCGTTAAACGCGATATCATATACCTTGACATGCTTGCTAGAATAATTAATCTCTGTCCGTTCCGGCTGAAGCGGCACTGACTTTGCCTGTTCAACCGTCGCGCTCCAGAACGAATCGAGGTCATCCTTGCCCGTTAATGGAGGAAGGTAATGATATAAGTCCTTGGTTACTTCTTCGATATAACCCATCTCTTCGGCAAACTCCTTCGTTATTCGTGTGATTAACAATTAACTTCGTTAATTAAAAATTTAACCTATAATTAATGGAGTTAATTAAATTCAATCTCTGATGCTTCGATGAGATTTACTCGTTCGGCAAATGACTGGTTATACTCGTCAACGATCTGCGCCGCAGTGCGGGAGCCTTGTCCGCATGTGCTGTGAGCATCCTTTACTACCGTCACGTCGTAGCCCAGTTCAACCGCTCGCCGGGATGTCGCATCAATGCAACAATCCGTCTGCAGACCGGACAGAACCAGCTTATTAATCCCTCTGGTGGTCAGTTCCTCCTGAAGATTAGTCTCGTGGAAAGAATCCGGCACGTATTTCTGAATAACAAGATCTTGAGAAGCCGGCGCGACCGCGGAGTGAATCTCCCATCCCGGTGAATGAGTCTCCAGCGGTGTTCCCAGTTCCTCGTTATGCTGCACATAGATAACCGGAATCTGACTTTCCCGCGCTTTGGCGAGAAGCAGGTTAATACGGTTTAACAGCCTTTCCTCTTCGTGGATGGGATACTCCTCCAGAAACATGCCGTTCTGAACATCGATAACCATTAACGCAGTATCCTTGCTCACTTGCATTTCAGCCCCCTTTAATCGCATTAGGATAATAAGGAGTTCGCTGCAACCCTTCCGGAGTCCTTTTTAAAGGAGCAAAATCGCAGCGCCAAGCATTGGCGTCAGCACCATGCAGGTTTTGAGCATAACCGCCGGCACGCGTTTGGTGAATTTCGCTCCGGTATAAGAGCCAAGCATCGTGCCGATCACAACGGCGATAAGCAGTTGAATGTCCAGATAACCGACAGAGTAATATCCGGCTCCCCCCGCTAATGCGATTGGCATAATAACGAGCATTGTCGTTCCTGCCGCGAAACGCATGGACATGCCAAGAAGGAGCATAAGCCCAAGCTGGATAAAGGGCGTTGAGCCAATCCCGAACAGTCCGGACAATGCCCCTGTAACTAATCCGATTGAGACAGCAGATGCATAGTACTTCATGCCGCTGGTTTTCATTTGTGCGGACGAGCTTTTCCCGCCATGCTTAGCCTGATAGACCATTCTGAACCAGAGAGCCAGACCGGAGCTGAACAGCATGCCCGAAGTCATCCAGCCTAACTTGTCCTCCGGAATAAAGGAAGACCAGCCCGAGCTGACCCAGGCGCCTGCCGCGCCTGCCAAGCCAACGATGGCGCCGGTCTTCAGAATCATATTGCCTTCGCGATAATGGCTGACAGACCCGGATAACGAAGAAAAGAACATAGCCGCAAGAGCCGTGCCAAGCGCCGTATGAATCGGATAACCGAATGCAACCGTTAATATCGCAATAATAAAACCCGATCCACCTGCCCCAACGAATCCAAGCAATAACCCCAGAAGCAGCATTGCGGCTGTTACTTCAACAAATATCATTTCTTACGTCCTCCAAACCTGATGCTGCACGGAAATCCCGATTGGCGGCGTTAAGTTTTCTTGAACAAAGCTATCCGGTTGAAGCATCATGACGGATTGATTAGGACCATATTCCGGCCACGCAGGCAGCTCAGGGGTGTTAGGGTCACCGCAGCGGATGAACGCGTTCCACGCTGAGCGCATGCCGGAAGCTAGACCTGCGGCTTCATCCGCAATGAAATAAGGATCGTTTGCATCATTGGAGAGATCTCGCGCTTTGTTTTCCGCATAGTTAATCAAGCTGCCTTCGTAACCGTGAATAGCCCCAAGCCAGCCTCCGTACGTTAGCCTGTACTTCCATACCGGAGCACCCGAAGCCGCAACCGCCTGCGCGAGCTGCATGCAGCCAATCGCGTACAAATGCTCGGTCAACGCTTTGCTCCATGCCTTTTCCACGGGTAACGTCTCGGAATGACGGAAGAAGGAATGCCATACTTCCTGCTGATTCTCGCCAAACAGTCTACTTAACGTGTCTGCATCAGGCTTCTGTAAGCCCGGATCATAATAGATAAACATTGCCGCTTCGTCTTCGTTTGATCCGATCAAGAGCGGCGGCAGCTTCTCTGCTTCTTGGAGATAATGGATCGGATCAATTGGAATAAGAACCCCGTCCGCAACGGGGCCAAACATATGAAGATTTCCCGCCGTGTCCGGTCCTACCTTCATTTGAGCCTGGATGAGCTGCTCTGCGGGCAATTCGAGAAGCCGCCTCGCATCTTCCGGCTTCAACCCCAATGCCTTAAGAAGTCGGCTTGCTGTTAAAGCAGCCGTCTTCTTGTCTCTTATGGATTGAGTTGCCCCGCTCTGGGCTACCGCCCGCTGGAACAGTCCTTCGGCAGCCTTCATCGTATACAAGGTTGCCGTACACTTGGCGCCGGCGGAGTTCCCCATCACGGTCACGTTGGAGGGATCGCCGCCAAAGGCAGCGATATTGTTCTGCACCCAGCGCAGCGCCGCGATAATGTCCAGCATGCCGTTATTTCCGGATGTCACGTATTCCTCGCCAAGAATCTCTTCCAAGGCAAGAAAGCCTAGCGCTCCAAGCCGGTAGTTCAGCGAGACGAATACGAAATCTTCTTCCGCGGCATAACGGCTGCCGTCACAGTCCGCACCCTTCCCGCCTATAAATCCCCCGCCATGGATATAAACAAGAACAGGACGAAGCTGCCCCGCAGGACCGGACGTCCAGACATTCAGATTCAGACAGTCCTCGGAGTACGCAAGCTCCGGGAAAGTACGGTTAGGGTCAACATTCTGATAGGCGATTGGCCCAAAAGAGCGGCAGTCCCGAACTCCCTCCCATGCCGGAGGGGCTTGAGGCGGCTTGAACCTCAGCTCCCCGACCGGAGCTTGCGCATACGGAATTCCTCTATATACATAACATCCGTTTAATTGAACGCCTTTTACGTGTCCAGATGACGTTTGAATAATCACTAGAGCCATTCTCCCATCCGTATTGTGATGTGACCATTATAGTCTTGAGAATCCATGAACTCTAATATATATTTAGGCATAGCAACCATAATCTACAGGTTATAACGAATAAGAAAGACAAGGTGAGTCAAATGGAGCTCCTGCAATTAAAATATTTTCAGACAACCGCGCGTTTGCAGCATATGACGCAAGCTGCACGGCATTTGCATATTTCCCAGCCTGCTCTTAGCAAAACGATCGCTTCCCTCGAAGCGGAGCTGGGAGTTAAGCTGTTCGAGCGCACCAACAAATCAATCCGGCTAAATGAGCATGGCATTCATTTTCTGAGCAAGGTGGATATCGCGCTTCAAGCTTTGGAGGATGGAAAGCGGGAGCTGCAGGATCTAGTTGAATCTCCTTCCGAATACATCACGCTGGATGTACGCGTCTCCTCTCATCTCCTGCCGGGTCTCCTTGCCGAATTCCGCAAAAGCAAGCCGGATACGCAATTCCATTTGCTTCAGCACGCGTTGCCAAGCGAACACGCTTTTGACTTTGATTTATGCCTGTCAGACGGCGCCGTTCCTCCTCCCGGCTGCCATTCGGTCGCTTTGCTGCGGGAGAAGATTGTCGTCGCGCTGCCTTCCGAGCATCCTCTTGCGAGGTGCGACCGGATCAGCCTGGAGGAATTGAAAGAGGAACGATTCATCAGCCTTCCTCCCGGCAAATCGCTGCGCGAGACAACGGATGCCTTCTGTCGGCTTACCGGATTTACGCCGCGCATCCAGTTCGAAAGCGACGATCCGGCTACTGTCCGCGGTCTCATACGGGCTGGTCAAGGCCTTGCTTTTCTTCCGGCCATCACCTGGGGAGGTTCGACCGGACCCGATGTGGTCACCATCCCTTTGAAGGAAGGGTACTGCGAACGATCCATCTCGCTTCATTGGCCCAAGGGACGGTACCTGACTCAAGCGGCCGCATCGTTTCGGGATTGTACCATCCGGTACTTCTCGGAACTGTTCGAGGCTTATTCCAAAGCCTGAAGTTCATACAGCTCTCTGCTCACGGCATTCAGATATGGCGCCCATTCCCCGCAAATATAGAGCTGGAGCTGATGCATCGCGCGAGTACATGCCGTATAGAACAGCTTTCTTTCGCTTTCGCGGTTATAAGACTCCGACGATGCGTCGTAGATTGAGACGGCGTCGAATTCCACTCCTTTGGCCAAATAAGCCGGGATAACCATAATTCCGGACTCGAAGGTCAAGGTTTCCGTCGTTACCAGGCGAATAGCTTCCATTCCGCTTGAGGTTAATGCCTCGTAAGCTTCCTTGCTCTCGGCTGCATTCTTCGCGATAACGGCGATTGAACGGTTCCCTTCCGCCTTGAGCGATTCCAGATCATGAACAAGCTGGCGAAGCAGCGCTTCGCGGCTCCCAGCCGTTGTAATCAACGGCTTTTTGCCATGACGCTCGAACGGAATAATCTCTTCGCCGCCAGGGAGCATCAGCCGCGTGAACTCCACGATCTCTTTCGTCGACCGGTAGCTTTGCAAGAGCGGAATGAGAGTGGTGTTCTCTTCCCCGTACAGCTTAAGCAGCGGAGAATCTCCTCCGCCCAGCTTGGAAGATTGAGTAAAGATCGCCTGGCCGAAATCACCAAGCACGGTCATGCGGGCATTCGGGAAAAGCTTCTTAAGGAACGCATACTGGAATGGCGAATAATCCTGGCCTTCATCCACGAAGATATGGCGGACAATCGTATTCATCCGGGAGCCTTCAATTAATTCCTTCAAGAACAGATAAGGGGTTGCGTCTTCGTAAAACAACTCTTGGTTGCCCAGCTTCTCCTTCGTCTGCCTGCAAATCTCCGGCCAGTTAGCAGGCACATCGGCACCTTCGGTCATTCGGCTGTAGGCCGATCCCTCTTCGTCAAACAGCTGCGCGTAAAGACCGTTCACATCCACGAACTTCATTTTCTTCACCATCCGGCGCAAAGGCTTGAAATGCTCCTTCACGATCATCTGGCGCAGCAGGTCTTCCTGCTGCTCGGAGAAGTCGAAGATTTGATCCTCGCCTTGATTCGTAAACTTGTTGGCGCGGTCCAGCGCTTTCGCATAACGCTCGGACACGTCAAACAGCTCTTCGTCCCGCTGGAACTTCTTCAAGATCTCGCTGTAAGCCTCCACGTATTGCTCGTTATCAAGGTAATCAAGCTCTTTATCGACCCATTCCGCGGACAGCTCGTTGCGCGCGAATTTACGCAGCTCCTTCAATACCCATTCCTGCAGCAAGATAATCCGGTTAGCCAGGCGGACAGACGCGTCATAACCGTAAAATTGCTCGTATAATTGCTTCGAGGTAATCAGTTCGCGGTCCCGGAAACGTATACTCTTAAACAACATGCCTTCCTTGCTTAACCATCCCGCGTATTTCTGCAGCGCAATCAGGAAAGCTTCGGATGCTTTGTACCGGATACCGTCAACCCGCGCTTCGTATCCGACCGCCGACTCCTGCGTCAGCACATATTCGATTTGCTCGAACGGATCTTCCAGCTTCATGGCCGCTCCGAGCCAGTAGTCCAAATATTCCTGGAAGGTCGTCTGCTGCATGTTTTCCTCGCCAAGCTCGGGAAGAACGGTAGAAACGTAACTGTTGAACATTGGATTCGGCGAAAAAAGAACGATCTGGTCAGCCGTCAGACGCTCCCTATGTTTATAGAGCAAATACGCGGCCCGCTGAAGAGCTGCCGAGGTTTTCCCGCTTCCGGCGACTCCCTGCACGATCAGCATTCGGCTGGTATCATTACGGATAATCGCGTTTTGCTCCTTCTGAATCGTCGCCACGATGCTTTTCATCTGGTTATTGGCGCCTTGGCCAAGCACCTGCTGCAGCATCGAATCGCCTATCGTGACGCTGGCATCGAAGAAATTAAGCAGCTCGCCGTCTTTAATCTGATACTGCCGTTTAAGCTCCATATTTCCTTTAATCTGTCCGCCTGGCGTAGCGTAGGAAGCCGGTCCCGGAGAATAATCGTAATAAAGGCTGGCGATCGGCGTCCGCCAATCGTAGACCAGGAAGTTCATTCCGTCCGAAGCCAAGAACGACGACAAGCCGATATAGACCTGTTCTGCCTCATTCAAGCCGTCCTCTTTAAAATCAATACGTCCGAAATAGGGAGACTGTTGAAGCCGTTTCAGGCTTTTCCATTGCTGGCGCCGTTTCTCGTGAGTTCGCTCCCGCTCCGATAACAGCGCGGCCTGCTGATTGATGCTGAAGAACGTTTCTTCGAAATCCTCATCCGAGCTTGTGTTGACGGTTACTTCCTCCCAGAAGTGCCTGCGTATATTCGAAGCTTGACCGTACAGCGTATCCACTTCCGGTTCGAGCTCTGCAATCTTTTCTTTAAGCTTAACCTTCACTTCATCTAGACGGTTTTGCTCCTGGTTCCATTCATTCTGTTTCATAAATATAAACACACTCCTTCTCGATTTTTAAAAAAATCTCGAAAATAAACGTTTGACATTTGACAACCGCATGCGCCGCATGATATTATATAAGTGTAGATAAGATGTTCTAACTATGTCCTTACATAAAATCATCGTGCACAGGTTTTATTACTATAGCATGATTTTTTTTGATACGCAATCGTAAATTACGTCCCGTTGTCCATACGGGGCTTTTTTTTTTTATCCGTCATCAAACAAGGCCGCCCTTCGAAACCGAAGGACGGCCTTTTCTTTTTCATTACAGCTCAACGAATTTGGTCGCGATATTTTCGCAGAAAGCCCGGTCATGCTCGACAAACAAAATAGTTGGCGAATGCTCCAGCAGCAGCTCTTCGATCTGCATGCGGGAGATGACATCGATGAAGTTCAGCGGTTCATCCCAAATATGAAGATGAGCTTTTTCGCTTAAGCTTTTCGCAATCAAAACCTTCTTCTTCTGGCCTCCGCTGAAGGAGGAAATATCCTTCTCGAACTGAATTCTGGAGAAATCCAGCTTGCGCAGAATAGCCTTAAAGAGACTTTCGTCAATTCCGTGCTCTCTCGCGTAATCCGTCAGGTTGCCCCGCAAGTGGGAGGTATCCTGGGAGACATAAGAAATCTTGAGGTTGCTTCCCTTGCGGAAGGTCCCGGTATAGGACAGGTCTTCTCCGATGATCAGCTTAAGAAGACTGGATTTGCCGGAGCCGTTACGGCCGGATAGCGCGATCCGTTCCCCCTGCTCGATCGTAAAGCTGACATCCGTGCATACTTGCTTATCGCCGTAGTACACCGAGACCCGCTCCAGCTCCACAAGCTGAGGCTTATGGTAAACGAGCTGCTCCAGCTTCAGGCTGTCGGAAGACTCAATGTTTTTCAGCAGCGTGGATTTCTCTTCGATTGCCGATTGTTGACGCTGCTCCATCGACTTAGAACGCTTCATCATTTTGGCTGCTTTATGTCCGATATAACCTTTGTCTACCTTGGAGCCGGAATTTCTCGTGCCGTTCTTCGTCTTCTCGACTTCATGGGACCAGTTATTCGTGCGTTTCGCCGCCTCGGACAACCGCTTAATGTCTTTCTTCAGCTTATCATTCTCCGCCAGCTCGTATTGGTCCTGCCGTTCTTTGTTCTCCCACCAGTCAGAGAAATTGCCCTTCTGAATTTCGATATTCGTTCGGTTGATGGAGAGAATATGGTCAACGCAATGGTCAAGGAAGGTGCGGTCATGGGAGACTAGAATAAATCCGCTCTTGCTGTTCAGATATTGGCTGACCAGCTTCCGCGCGTTCATATCCAGATGGTTGGTCGGCTCGTCGATCAGCAGGAAGCTATCCTCTTTCAGAAATAAGGCGGCAAGCAGCACCTTCGTCTGTTCCCCGTTCGACAACGTATCAAACGGCCGGTAGAGGACATCATCGGATACCTGCAGCAGCGTCAATTCGCGCACAAGCTCCCATTGCTGGTAATCCGGATAAATCTCCTCGACGACATCCGTCGTCAGATATTCCGGATGCTCTACACGGAACGGGAAATACTCGAACGTTACGTTGGCCGAAATATGTCCGCTGTATTCGTATTTCCCTAGCAGCAGGTTCATAAAGGTCGTTTTTCCCCGGCCGTTTCGTCCGGTAAAGCCCAGCTTCCAGCTCGTATCAAGCTGAAAGCTTACATTCTCGAATATATTATCGTAGCTGCCCTCATGGGCAAACGTAAGGTTCGATACATTAATCAGTGACATATGAATTCCCCCCGTAATCAAAAAGAGCTGCAAGAAAGTTACCTTTCCCACAGCTCAAATGAATACGGCAAATCCAGCCCTTGGATTACCATCTAACGGGTGGACAAGAATATTCGCCTGAGTGAAAAAGATGCAGTAACTCTCTTGCGCATAGAAAAATAAAACAATCGAAACAGATCGTTATCGCTCGTTTTATTCTCGTATACCGTCGCAAGAAAATCCTACATATCTTTTTCATCCCCAATCCTTAAATTACAGGTATCTTAACATAGCCAATTTTGATTTTCAACCAATGGATTTGAGAAAATCCACCATTTGACCAAAAGCTTCATCTGCCGACGCTTGGACGTAACGCTTCGAATAAGGATCGCCAAAGCCATGGTTTCCGCTGAATTTGCGAATGTGAACCTGCGGTTTAACTCGTAAAACAGCCATTAATTGGTCCACGTCAAACGACGGCTCGGCCTCCGGGTAAAATAACAACACCGGACAGGAAGGATTGAGCTCTGTATAGCTGCGAATTCTGGAGCCATAATAACCCACCACTGCCGAAATGTCCGGACTGGCGCAGCACATCCAGGATGCCGTTGCACCAATACTGAATCCAATCAGGAATATTTGGCGATATTGCGATTTGAGCTCTCCCGCTAATCTTAGTATGGCTGCGGATGCTTGATCGAATCCGACATGTTCCATAAAATATCCGTAAGCCTCTTGCTCTTGCTCATAACCATAAGGCTCCTGTCGATTGAGCAAATCCGGTGCATACACGTCATAGCCCTGCGCCGCAATTGACGCACACAACGCCAAGATATGACGGTTCAAACCGTAGATTTCATGGGCTACGATAATCGCCTTATCCGAATGCTGCTTGATCTCAATCATCGTCATTTTTATCTTTTTTCCCTTTCCCCTTACCTCGATGCTCTTCTCCCGGTCCCTTTTTCTTGTCCTCTTTGTGCTTATCCTTCCCGGGTTTTTCGTGCTTTGGCTTGTCTTTGTCCTTGTCCTTCTTCTCTTCTTTCTCTTCCTTAGCTTTTCCGGTCTCTTTTGGTTTCTTGGCAATCGCCGGCATGTTAGCGAATGCCATGACCGGTTCGTCTTGAAGAGCTTCGCTCATCAGCTTCTGGAATACGGCTGCTGCGGCCTTCGAGGTTGTCGTCAAGTAATGGCTGGTATCCGTATGGTCATAGCCAAGCCATACCGCTCCAACCAGCTGCGGCGTATACCCCACAAACCAATTGTCCTTCATCCCTTCTCCGCCGGTTCCAGGCATCTCGGTTGTGCCCGTCTTACCGGCTACCGGCCGATCACCTAGGGATGCAGCATCGCCTGTGCCTTCCTTGACGACACCTTCAAGCATCGCCGTCATCGTCCGTGCAACCGCAGGCTCCGTCACTTTCACGCTGACGTTGGAATCGAACTCGGCAATGGTCTCCCCTTCAGCCGAATCGATCCGTGAAATGGAATGTGCCGGGATCCGTGTTCCGTCATTTGCGAATACGCCAAAAGCTTCAGCCATAGCGAGCGGCGAGACTCCTTCCTGCAAGCCGCCTAAAGCAAGCCCCAGCGTCCGGTCCGTATCCGTAAGCTCAATGCCGAACCGCTTGGCGGCTTCCATTCCTGCATCAATCCCCATCTCGTTAAGCAGCGATACCGCAGGCACGTTATACGAATGAATCAAAGCTTCGTAAATGGATACTTCGCCATGATAGCTGCCGCCCGCATTTTTAGGCTGATAGCCTCCGAAATTGACCGGTTCGTCCATTAAGGTGCTATCCGGAGTATAACCCCGCTCCAAAGCCGGCGTATACACCGAAATCGGCTTCATAGTAGAGCCAGGCTGGCGTTTCAGCTGCACCGCACGGTTAAAGCCGCGGAACGGCTGCTCGCCTCGGCCTCCGATAAGAGCCCGGATCCCTCCGTCCTTAGGATCTACAAGCACGGCCCCGCTTTGTATCAATTGATCCGAACTGCTCGCCGGAAAGAGGCTGTCCTGCGAATAAACGTCCTCGGCAGCTTCCTGCATCTTCGTATCCATGGTCGTGTAGATCCGGAATCCACCGTGAAGCACTTCATTTTCCGTTAGTCCGTACTTCTGGCTTGCCTCGCGAATGACCTGATCGATGAAATAAGGGTACTTAATGGCATCGCTGCTGCTTGGCTTTGAGCTTTGAATATGAAGCGGCTCCTTCACCGAAGCCTCGTATGCAGCCTGATCAATCTTGCCTTGATCCTTCATAAGCTTCAGCACCACGTTCCTTCTCGCTTTCGCTTCCTCCGGATGGCTGTAAGGCGAGAGTGCCGAAGGCGCCTTGATAATCCCGGCAAGCAGTGCCGATTGCGTAAGCGACAGCTCGTTCACCGGAACGCCAAAGTACAGCTCGGAAGCCTTCTTGATCCCCCAAGCCCCTTCGCCGAAATAGATTTGGTTCAAATAAAAGGTTAGGATCTGCTGCTTATCGTAATTCTTCTCGATTTTCTCGGCGAGCAGAAGCTCCTTCCACTTCCGGGTCCATGTCCGTTCCTGGCTGAGAAAAACGTTTTTCGCCAGCTGCTGGGTAATGGTACTTGCCCCCTGCACCGTCTTGCCGTTTGTCAGATTGGTTACCATCGCCCGGCCAATCCCTTGCAAATCCGTGCCTTTATGCTCGAAGAAACGTTTGTCCTCTACGGCAACTACCGCTTCGATCAGTTCCTCCGGCAAGCTGTCATAGCTGACGGCCTCGGCTTTTTTCGGCGAAATGCGAAGCGCTTCTTCCTTGTTCTGATCGTAAATGATCGTAGCCGCCGGCAGCGGCTCCTCCAGCAAGGATACATCCTGCCGAGCAACCATTAATTTAAAAGCAACCACTCCAATGACAGCGATAATTACGCCGGTAATCATAATAAAAAGGACAAGCTTCATCCAAAGTCCCCGCTTTTTTGCTTTCTGATGGTGAATTGCTGATCTCATACAAATTCCTCCAAGCTTGGTGCAACAACCCGTTACTTTTGTCTTGGATAATCATTCGTAGAGAAGACCCGTTTTCTGTACGTAGGACCTAATTTTACGATAATAAGCAATAAGGTCTGCGATTTACGCAGACCTACATAATCAATCGAAGCAGCATAACGCTTATTACGCCCGTGATGATTGTGCCGAGAAGACTGCGCGTAAAGATGGCTACCAGGAAGGTAGGCAGAGCGGCAAATAACTCGATGTTTTCCTTCAATGAAGTTAGTTTGCCATCGGTCATCAGCAGTTCGTTGCCTAACAAGGCTGCCATAACCGCAACGGGGATATAGCTTAGCCAACGCATCGCCAGATCGGGAATTTGCAAGCGACTGAGCACAACAAGCGGCAGGACCCGCGGAAGAAAAGTAACGATTGAAGCACCTATTATAATTGCAAGAATATCCCATCTTATTTCCATCGTTCAATCAACACTCCTATTGTTGCCGCACTTACGGTTGCGATAATAACCGCCATGCTTCCCGAAGTGACCATGCTTGCACCCACAACGATAATCACCGCGCTTACGACTACGACTAAATCTCTGAACAGCTTCTGACGACCTAATAATTGCAAAACAAGCAGTCCAATAAACATGGCGGACAACGCGAAATCGAGACCAAACCTTTCCGGATTCGTGATCCATTGCCCCAGAAATGCACCCGCCATCGTAGCAAGAATCCAATTAAGATACGCCGTTATGTTTAGTCCGTTCATCCATGATTCGCTGAGTGCTTTTGTATTGGCCGCTCTGTTAATCGCCACTCCAAACGTCTCATCCGTCAGGAGCGTGCCTATCATCATGGTCTTAAAAGCCGTCAAATGACGGAAATAGGGGGACAATGCCGCGCTAAGCAGCAGATGCCTTAGATTAACGATAAATACGGTAAACACGATTGCTGCTATGGAGCCCTGCGCGGCTACCATTCCCGCGATGATAAACTGTGCGGAGCCTGCGTAAATAAGAATCGACATCAAGGTAATCTCCAGCACGCTTAACCCCGAGGTATGACCAACCACTCCCGCCGCGAACCCGATGCTTAAATAACCCAATAACGTTGGTACGCAGTCCTTCACCCCTTGAAGGAAGCTGTTCTCATCACTTTCCATTCTAAGCTGTACGTTCTCTTGCTGCATATACTTCCCTCTCCTACCATTAAAGCTATCCTCTTATCTTAGCATAAAAAGAAGCCGCGGAACGCGGCTTCACTAATCCTCCTTGAGATGCATTTCCATCCAATCGTTAGCTTCCTGAAATCCAAATTTCTTATAAACCGGTTTTCCAAGCTGTGAAGCCGCAAGCCAAACGGTCTGTACTCCTGCTGACTTAACTTCTTCAACTAAACGGTTCAGCAACTGGGTTGCGATACCGTGCCCACGATAACGAATATCCGTATACATATTTGTGATATAAGCTTTTTTACCGCTTTTATTCGTAAATGACGGAGGAAAATCATAAAAGATCACGGCCGCGGTTGCGACTATCTCCGAGTCAGCTTCTACAACCCATTCCATAAGCGAACCGTCCGTTAACTTGTTTGCGAAAAAAGTTCGGAGCTCCTCATCGATATCTTGGTCTGGAGCAATTCCTTCATCAATAAGTTGTTGCTTTCTCAATGACATTAATGCCTCAATATCCTCAATCTCTGCTTTACGATAGTTCATGCCGCACCTCTCTAAGCTGTTTATTCTCTTTAGGCTTCGACTTGAACAAAAGAATTCCCGCCAGAAGCGCCGCAACTCCAATTGCCTTCTGTGGCGTGAAGGTCACTTGCTCGAGTCCAAACCAACCTGTCGAATCCCACCATAATGCGCAGAGCAGCTGGGAAGCCATTACGATGGTTGTCCCATAGCTCGGGCCTAAGAGCCGTACCCCTTTCACGACGCAAGTGACAACGCCGATCCCAAGCAAGCCGCTGAACCAGAACCAGACGGGCATCGGCTTCCAGCTGAGCAGATCCGCTCCCTCAAACATCAGCCCCATGCCTAACGAAGCCATAAAGCCCATACCAAGCACCAGAGCTGTCGTGGTATGCGAGTTCGCAGCCGCATTGACTTTATTGTTAAACAAGTTCTGTACGCTGACAAGCGAGCCCGCCATCAATGCCAGTAATATGCCTGTTAACATCATTTTTGCTCCTTCCGGTCTCCATTCTCGTAAATATTTCTTCCGGCTGCTTCTTCAAGCCCCTTGCGGTCTTTCACGACAAGCGTGCCCCGGCTGCGCTCGATCAAGTTCGCACCGGTAAAGCTAAGAATAATCCGGTTCAGATGCCGGTAGCTTGTGCCGATGAGATTCGCCATATCCTTCAAATGAACCGAGCTGACCCTTGCATCCTCCGGGGTCGTTACGGACAGCAAATAACTGGCAAGCCTGATTTCGACCGGGTATAAGAGATTGAAGCTGAGCGACACCGATTTGTTATAAAACTTTTCGGTGACAAGATGCAGCATAAATTGCAGGAACGGCACTTCTTCCCGATACAGCTTCAGCCAACGCTTGTGAAAAGCAACCGTCTCGACCGGCGTAACGGCCGAAACGGTATTCAAATTCTCCAGCTCATTCAGGCACTCGATCTCGCCCAGCACGCCAAGCGGGGACGTAAAATTAACAAGCAGCGTCTTCCCGTCCGCCGAGGCGGTATATACCTTCACTTTTCCGCGCATGAGAAAGAAGATATATTCCGGTATTTCGCCTTGCTTGCATAACGTATCGCCAGGTTCGAACCGATATAACGCCAAGTGCTGCCGCAGCGAGCTTGGGAATACATCGTCTAACGCGTATTGGGCCAGATATTGATCAATCCGGGCATCATCCAAAATTTCTTTCAACTTGACGGCATCCCCTTTCTAATGGATATTTTATCCTGTCAGAACGATAAACATAAGATCCCGGTTATCATCAGGGCTATGCCGATCCATTGCGGCGCTCTTAACCGGATTGCCGCATTCCCGAACCAACCGGCTTTCTCCATTCCCAAAGTAACGAGGATCTGGGCGATCAGCACGGACGATACCGTAATGGCTGCTCCGTTATGATGAAAAGCCGTAATATTGCTGAATATGATAAACGCTGCAAACGCTCCGCCAAACCGGTAGCGCAGCTTCACCTGTTTGAGCTGTTTCCACGATCGGTCGCCCGTCAGCCATACGATTAGCAGAGCGGCTGCAAAACCCGTCCCTTGCGTCAGCACGGCGGCCTGCCAGGTTCCAAGATGCTCGCCAATCGCTGCGTTTGCCGTACCTTGCAAGGTCAGAAATACTCCGCCCAGCACCGCATAGAATATGCCTTTCATTCCTCGTCATCCTCCTCGTTCATTTCGCTCTTCTAATTAAACGACAGGAGGGTAAAAACAAAAAGGACATATGTCCTGAATCTATCCATACAAATAAAAAAAGCATCATTGCCTCTTAAGCAGCGATGCTTTCCTTATCTTTTTCCTTATGATTTTCATTCTTGCCCTGCTGCATTTGCTTGTTCATGTCGCGAAGCTCCTGCAGCATCGCATCAAGTTCGCTGCGCAGCTGATGAAGCTCGCTTTTGCAAAGGAATTGCAGCTTATCCAGTTCGCTTGTGCTCATATTGCCCATTCGGATCTGGTAAAGCAGCTTGTATTGCATCGATTCGCTTTCGCTGATCCGGTATTCAGGCATTCTCGCCGGTTCTGTTTTTTGTGCTTTCATTGCTTTATCGGCTCCTTTATCTTTGTACTACGGTAATAATAAAGGAGCTGTATTAAGGATGTATTTATCGAATGTTAGATTAACATTAATTTTTGAACCGAATGTTATTTCCGTGCTTTTATAATCAAGAACCATGGATTAGTCATTAATCGTTCGTACCAGCGCTTATACCAGTCGCCGGCTCCGGGAAGCTCCCTATATTCCTTAGCCGGCTGCGGCTCGATCATTTGATCAAGTGTAAAATATTCCGTCGTTGCGTTAACAATATCCATCATCGATTTATGATAAAAGGTTACCTCTACGGGACCTGTTTCCTTCTTATTCCATACATCCGTCAATAATTCGCGGGCGAAATAATCCGTACGATCATACTGCCGGAACACCATGAACGGATGATGTACGGAGAATTGCAACGTACCGCCCGGCTTCAGCACGCGCCGCAGCTCGCGGAACACGGTTCCCCAATCTTCAACGTAATGCAGGGTAAGCGAGCTGACGATAAGGTCAAACGATTCGTCCTCAAACGGCAGCGTCTTGCCAAGCTCACAGACCAATACATTTGCTTTATCCCCTACTCTTCTTCTGCAAGCCGCCACCATCTCCGGGCTGAGATCTATAGCCGTCACTTGCGCTCCCCGTTCGGCGAATTGCGATGTATACCAGCCTGCGGCACAGCCCGCATCCAGAACAGCCATTCCGGACATCTCTTCCGGCAGCAGCTTCATCATCGCCGGCCGTTCATAAAAGGCGTTATGCCCGCTGTTATGATCAACGGATTGCTCATACGCGATGGCCAGTCGATCGAACGCCTTCGAGACTCTTTCATTCATTTGTGACGCATCCTCTCTTGGACCTTGCTTTCTTAAAAGCGGTATTTCTCGTGTCCTTTATTCACAAAAGCTTGAACGCCTTCCAGATGGAGCAGCTCCTCTTTCAATTGAAGTCCGCCTCTGAAGCCGGTTAGCGTATTATTCTTGCCGATTACCCGGTGACAGGGGACAACGATCGGAATGGGATTCATGCCGTTTGCCGTGCCTACCGCTCGAACAGCCTTCGGATTCCCTACTCGTTCCGCGATTTCCGCATAGCTTCTCATTTCTCCGTATGGAATTTCAAACAAAGCCTGCCAGACGGAGTTTTGAAAAGCGGTGCCGCGAAAATCCAAAGCGAACGTAAAGCTCCTTCGACTGCCGTCCAAATATTCCTGAAGCTGCTGCTTGTACGGAGCTACTTGAGCCAAATCCCGCACCAATATCGCATTCGGTATTTTTTTCTTCACCCATGCCTCAACTCTTTCCATTGTAGACTCATGGGGCAAAGTAACTTGCGCTAATCCGTTGTCCGTTGCAACCAGATAAATAGGCCGATTATGTAACACGGGATGAACCAGCGTATCCCAATAAACCATTGTAGTTTGCAAAGCCTTCATTTCATTCACCTCATTCAAATAAAACAATCTTACCATTCCTCAAACAAAACAAAAAGCCGCGAAATCGCGGCTTTCGGTCAATACCTTTATTCAACAATGATCTTGCCTACCATCTTGCTGTGGCCTGCGCCGCACACCACCGAGCAATGGAATTCATGCTCGCCGGCTTTATCGGCTGTAAATGTCGCAGTTCCGTTATTTTCCTTGATATCGACGTTATAATCCGGAATCGCGAAGCCATGGAAGCCCTCTGCGTTATTTAATGTAATGGTCACTTTATCGCCTTGCTTAACACGAATTTCCGGCTGATCGAATTCAAAGTTTTTCGCTTTGATTGTAATTGCCTTAGATCCGCCGCCGCCTGCAGCATTATTGCCAGCATTGGTCCCAGCGTTTGTACCTGCGTTTGTACCCGCGTTATTGGTTGCTCCTGTATTGGCATTATTGTTGTTCTTCGAGCTTGATCCGCAGCCTGCAGTCGTCCCCATTACGGTTACGGCCAGGGCAGCGATCATAAGCAGCTTATTGATCTTCATAGCAGCTGTCTCCTTTTGATCTTCAATTAATTTTTAGTTTGTTCCAGTTCGATAATGTTCGATTTAACTTCCGGTTCATCATCGGCAATGCCTTTTGTTGAATTCCGGAACTCGCGCAGCGTATCGCCAAAGGCACGTCCCAGCTGAGGCAGCTTTGCCGGTCCAAATACAATCAAAGCGATAGCCAGAATAATGATCAGCCCTGATATTCCTACGTTGTTAAACATGTTATCCCTCCACAATTAAGTCGTTTGTACGGCAAACTTCCGCCTATAGTAACGCGCCGAGATAAATGCGCTGATCTCGAAGAGCAGAATGAGTGGAACGGTCACGGACAAATGGGATACAAAATCCGGAGGTGAGATAAGTGTTCCCACAACCGCCAGACCTACATACGCAAATTTTCGAACCTGCTTCATTTTGCCTGGAGTCAGCATCCCGATTCGGGTCAGAAAAGTCATTGCCAGCGGCATTTCAAAAGCAACCCCCATAGGCAGCAGGAAGCTGATCAGAAATGACATGTAATGCTGGATCCCGTATACCTCTTGGGCTCCCATCGATTGATTCAGCTTAATCATGAACCGGATCATCATCGGCAGAGCTACGGTATAACCGAATAACACTCCGCTTACGAACAGCAGGGACGAGGTCGGCACATAGACCAGGGTGCTTTTTGCTTCGGCATCCGTCATGCCCGGTCTTGCAAATGCCCACAGATGGTACATGAGGAACGGAAGCGTCAGTATAATCCCGACGAGCAGCGCGCATTTCATATACACTGCTATTCCGTCCGAAAGCGCAAACACGCTCCACTCTACTTCAATGGCACCCAGATGTCCTTTGACGAAGGTCAAAATTTTAGGCGCTGCATAGAGGCCAACGCACAAGGAGGCCAGGAACCAGCCCGCCACATAAATGAGGCGTTTGCGGAGCTCGGTCAGATGACTGATCAGATCGCTGCCGACAGTCTCAGCCGCTTCGCCATTCTGATTGCTCACACGAGTGAACCGCCTTTATCCAAATATTTCTGCACGCCTTCAGCCGTCCGGTATGCCAATGCGCCAACGGTGGCCGTCGGATTGTATCCGCTGTTATGCGGGAAGTTGGACGCGCCGCAGATGAATACGTTTTCCGCGTCCCACATTTGCAGATAGTTGTTAACGACGGAGGTCTTGGGATCGGATCCCATAATCGTCCCGCCCGTGTTATGGGTAGACTGATAAGGAACGATGTTGTATTGCTTGATCGAATCATGGATCTCCGTCTTGGTTCCGCCCATCTGATCCGCGATTTCCTTCGTCTTCTGGGCAATAAACTTCACGAGCTCGCGATCCTGGTCTTCGAAGTCAAAGGTCATTCGGATAAGCGGCTGTCCGAACGCGTCCTTGTACTCCGGATCAAGATCGAGATAATGATACCGGTTCGGCATGCTTGCTCCTTGTCCGGCAACGGATAATACGCGGTTCGAATTATGGATCGTCGCTTTCTTGAACTCCGCGCCCCACTTCGGCGTACCTGCCGGAACCGGCTGATACTGAATCGGCCGGAGCCCCGTCTGCGTGAACCGGATATTCGCGCCGTGCAAAAACTTCAGATCGCTATGGTCAAAGTTATCGCCGTTAAAATCATCGATGCTGCTGCCGAGTGCCCCCGCCCCCATTGCCAGGTTGAATTCGCGGTCCTCGTAGAAGGCGCTGGTGCTGGCACCGTTCACCTGATATGCATAATTCCGGCCAACCGCGCCGGTATCGGTCTCTGGATTATAAGGCTTGCCTAGCTTGGAGAGCAGCAGAAGCCTGACATTGGTGAACAGATAACCTGCAAGAATAACGATATCGGCAGGCTGCGTGTATTCTTCTCCGGTTGGCGTATGTACATAGGTGACGCCGGTTGCTTTCTTGCCGTCATGAATGATTTGGGTCACGTTGGAATGCATCCGAAGATCAAGCTTGCCCGTTTGCTTCGCAACCGGCAGGACGGTAACGACCGGATCCGCTTTGGCACCGTATTCGCAGCCGAACCGCTCGCAGTAACCGCAATATTGACATGGCGCTCTTTCGACACCGTCCGGATTTTTGTATGGCTCGGACAAATTGGCCGAAGGAATAACGTAAGGATGGTAACCCAGTTTTTTGGCAGCATCCTCAAACAGCTTCATGCCCGGAGACTTTTTCATCGGCCCCGTTGCAAACGGCTTGGACATTTTGCCAATATTCGGAGGCAGCTCGGTTTCGCCGGAAATACCCGCCATCTGCTCATACTTCACGAAATACGGTTCTAGCTCCTCATACGTGATGCCCCAGTCCCGAATCGTCATGTTCTCCGGAATCTTCTTCTTGCCGTAACGTTCAACCGTCTTGCTGTAAATCTCAAAATCATATGGAAGGAACCGGTAATATTGACCGTTCCAGTGAACCCCCGCGCCGCCCAAGCCTTCGCCCAGCAAGAACGACCCGTACGTCCGCATCGGCAATGCTCTCATTTTCATCGTGTTGCGGAAGGAAACCGTTTCTTTGGACAAGTCCTGCATCAGCTCATAGCGGGATGCATAGCGGAGCTCGTCGTGAACATGGTAATAATCCTGCGTATCCCTGCTTTTGCCCCGCTCCAGACCTACAACGGAAATACCGGCTTTCGTCAGCTCGGAAGCGATAATGCCGCCAACCCAGCCCATCCCGACAATTACAACGGGAACCTTTGGAAGTTTAGTTGCCATTTTGCTTCACCCCTTATCTACCCAAGCTCAAGATGATCATGCAAGCTTAATGGTTCTAGTTTTACGAACTCTTCTTTCTCGATGTAATCGGTATAGCTCATTTGATTGCCAGGGAAATTCCTCATCTTCCAGCCCGCCATATTCCGGTTGCCGCCGTACAGCGGGTCAGCGTAAGCTCCCTCAAGCGTCAGATTAAGGAACATGGCGAAAAAGTTGGAGGAAGGCACATCCTTGATCTCCGTCTTATCCGTCTCAAATGCGGTCAATACCGCATCCTGCTCTTCCGGCGCGATTTCCACGAAAGGCTTCTGATATTTCGTGTTGCTGTATTGATTCATGGCGTCAAGCCCAAGCGCAATAAGTTCTCTGCGTTTGAAAACCAACTGATAGCCCTGCGTGGCTTCCGCTTTGTAATAGGGCGGCTGCATATAGTCCCGGGCATTGGTGCCAAAAGCGCTTGCCATCTGATGGTCGATAAAAAAGGCAACCCCCAGCTCTTTCGCGCCGGGTCCCAGATCATCCTTTGGAAACAGCCTTTCGGCAGCAGCTTCCGCCGTGAG
The DNA here is from genome assembly GCF_051200795.1 of Paenibacillus glycanilyticus. Taxonomy (NCBI): domain Bacteria; kingdom Bacillati; phylum Bacillota; class Bacilli; order Caryophanales; family Paenibacillaceae; genus Paenibacillus; species Paenibacillus glycanilyticus. The sequence goes on along the minus strand of NZ_CP195155.1, from coordinate 3,180,513 downwards.
GAATTGATCTTGGTTGAAGAACATCAACGCTTGGTTATAGTCTTTATTCTCCGGTGCGGTCCCCGACTTGCCGGGTTCCGGAGCTGTTTCCTTCTCCGTCTGTTTCAGATTCGAGCCTACAAGTCCTCCGATGACCCCGCCTAGTACGACCCCGCCAAGAGCCGTACCGGAATATTTAAGGAACCTTCTGCGCGATTCGTCCTGCGGCTGATTCGGTTTGTCATTCGCCATTATCATTCTCTCCTTGCTACCCCGATTTAGTAGGTTTTCTAATTTTCTTCCAATAGGTGAAATATTATTCATGAAGCGAACGCTTCGCTTCTACAGAATCATTCGAATGCTCCGGTTGCCTTAACCTATTTGGGAACCAAAAAAGCCTATCCGATAAACAGGATAGGCTTTAATGAGATAACAGATATTCAAATACACTAAATACGAGGTACAAGAACGTTCACCGGCGAGCCGGCCAAATAAGCTTCTATATCCTCTACAATCCCTTTGTAAAATCCCCGGTACGCCGCTTCCGTTACGTAACCGATATGCGGGGTTGCTAGGACGTTCGGGAGCAAGCGGAAAGGATCATCTTGAGGCAGCGGTTCCTGCTCGAATACGTCAATTCCGGCTCCGGCGATTGTGCCGCTGCGAAGAGCTTCCAGCAAGGCATCGCGATCAACAATAGGGCCTCGCGAGGTGTTAATGAGAAAAGCGGTCGGCCGCATCCTCTCTAGCTCTCGCGCGCCAATCAAGCCCCGAGTACGATCTCCGAGCACCAAGTGTACGGATACGATATCGCTGCTCTCCAGCAGCTCTTCCTTGGAGCTCGCCAGCGTAACGCCGGCTGCTGCCGCTTTCTCGGCGGTCAGGTTCTGGCTCCACGCCATCACTTCCATACCGAAGGCTTGTCCGATTCTTGCCACGTTGGTTCCGATATGGCCAAGCCCCAACAATCCGAGCCTCTTGCCATGAAGGTCCACTCCGATCGTGCTCTGCCAGCCGCCGTCTCGGACCGCTTCATTCTCGAGTACCAGCTTTCTGGCTAAACCCAGAATCAGCGCCCAGGTCAGTTCGGTAGTCCCCTCGCCTCCGCCTTTCGTGCCGCATACCGTAATCCCCTGTTCCGCAGCTGCGGCCAGATCAATGGATGCATTGCGCATTCCGCTGGTAACAAGAAGCTTCAGGTTAGGCAGACGCTGCAGAAGCTCCTTCCGAAATGGCGTTCTTTCTCGCATGATGACAATAATCTCGCAATCCTGCAAGGCAGAGACAAGCTCGTCCCGATCCTCGAAATGATGGTTGTATACTTGCAGCTCAACACGCTCCTGAACAGACGACCAGTCGGCCATGCTCAAGGCAACATTCTGATAATCATCCAATACGGCACATTTCATTTGCTGTTCTCCTCCTTGTCTTAGAAAGCAAAACAGCAAGCTCCTTACCCGCTATTCTGGGGGAGCTTGCTGCAAACATCTCAATTATTTCGGTTGAATATAGCCTTCCGCTTTGAGCAGTTCGGCGATCAATACGGCACCGCCGGCTGCGCCGCGAAGCGTGTTATGCGACAGGCCAACGAATTTGAAATCGTACAGGGAATCTTCGCGCAGACGGCCAGCCGATACGCCCATGCCTTTTTCAATGTCGCGGTCGAGCTTCGTTTGCGGTCTGTTCTCTTCTTCGAAGTACGTAATGAATTGTTTAGGCGCGCTTGGCAGACCCAGCTCTTGCGGACGGCCTTTGTATTCGGACCAGCGCGCAAGAATCTCTTCCTTCGAAGGTTTGTTCTCGAAGTTCACGAACACCGTTGCAAGGTGTCCGTCCGTTACGGGAACGCGGATACATTGCGTTGTGATCAGCGGAGCGCTTGCTTTCACGACTTCGCCGTTCTCAACGCTGCCCCAGATGCGGAGCGGCTCCTGCTCGCTCTTCTCTTCTTCGCCGCCGATGTAAGGAATAACGTTATCCAGCATATCCGGCCAGTCCGTAAAGTTCTTGCCGGCACCGGAGATCGCTTGATACGTCGAAGCTACAACCGTCGTAGGTTTGAAATCGCGCAAAGCATGAAGAGCAGGTACATAGCTTTGAATCGAGCAGTTCGGTTTTACCGCGATAAAGCCGGTTGTTGTACCCAGACGTTTTCTTTGAGCCTCAATAACTTCAAGATGCTCCGGATTGATCTCGGGAATAACCATAGGAACGTCCGCCGTCCAGCGATGCGCCGAGTTGTTGGACACGACCGGCGTGCCTGTTTTTGCGTAAGCCTCTTCGAGCGCCTGAATTTCTTTCTTAGGCATATCCACCGCGCAGAATACAAAATCAACGCCAGCAGCAACCTCTTCGACCTTCGAAGCGTCCTGCACCACGATATTCTTAACCGCTTCAGGGATTGGTGTGTCAAGCTTCCATCTGTTCTGAACAGATTCAACGTACGTTTTGCCTGCCGAGCCTGCGCTTGCGGCAATAACCGTTACTTCAAACCAAGGATGCTGATCCAGCAATTGTACGAAGCGCTGGCCAACCATGCCTGTTCCACCAACAATACCAACTTTAAGTTTTTGTGACATTTATTCTTCAAATCCTCTCAGTCTGATTTTGTATGCCGACCTTATACCTTACATGTATGCGGTATAAATCCCTTTGCTTGCTGCGAAAATAAAAAAATCCCACCCCCAAGACCGTAGTCTCAGGGACGAGATTTGAATACCCGTGGTACCACCCTAAATTCGCGGATATGTCGCCATATCAGCCTCTTCAAGTACGGCATTGCCATCGAATGCTTATACTCTAGCTCTATAACAGGAGCTCCTGTCACACCATCCCCGGCCAGACCGGTTCCGATGCGCTGCTCGGAGTCTTTCTTCGATAAATAACTCTTTACTCCTTTTCAGCATACCGGAGCTCTCTGGAAAAGAATTGATTTACCTACTCGTCTCGTCATTGCATTTCATATTGCAGTTATAATAACAAAAAACGAATCCGAGGTAAACCCATTTTCGCAAAAAAATTAACGGCCTTCAGCCGCTCTCAGATTAAGCCTCTTATACGCTTTCGCGTAGACCCACAAGGCGTTGAGCAGCAGGATGGCTCCCGTCGTCAAAAAAACGGCCCGGATGCCTAACCAAGCCGATATTTGCCCGCCAAGAATCGAACCGATAAAGACGCCGAGGTACCCCGCCGACATCGTAAAACCAAACACTCTGCCCGTGAGAGCATCCGGCGTAATTTTTTTGATTAGAATATTAACAGACGGGTTAAGTCCCCCTGCCGCCAGACCCAGCAAGAATCGAAGCACCATAAGCTCCCAAGGCTGATGGACCAATGCCTGCGGTATAAACAACAGCCCCGCAACAATCAAAGCGATAAGCATCACCTTGTGCGCGCCAATCTTATCCGACAGTCTGCCGAGCCTTGGCGCCGCGATCATATTGGCCAGTCCAGAGGCGGAGAATATAAACCCGGCCAGCAGTGCAACATGCTTGGTGCTGCTCGTTAAGCTTGTGACATACACCGTTAAGACCGGTTCAATGGAATACATGGCAAGCGTTAAGGCAAAATACGTCACGAACAAAGTGATCGTCAGATTCTTCTCGGGGATACTGTCCCACACTTCCTTCATTCTCTGCGCTTTTTTATCCACGCGGGTGAAATTCTCTTTCACGAACAGCAAGGTTGTAATAAAAGCGAACAATAACAATACTCCGGTAATAAAAAACACATTCCGCATACCGAAATGCAATTCAATAAATCCGCCGATGGACGGACCTAACAAGGAACCCGCGATTCCCGCCGTGGACAAGGTTCCGAGCGCCCACCCGGCGTGGGCTTTCTCGGTCTGCGTTGCGATAAGCGCCGTGCAAGCGGAGGCGTAACCCGTAATGATCCCCTGCAGCAGGCGAAGGCCAATCAGCTCATACACATTTTGGGCGAAGCCCATGCTGAAAATAACGATGGCCATGCCGAGACTAGCCCGGAGCAGCATCGGCTTCCGCCCGTATTTATCCGCCGCGATTCCCCATATCGGAGAAAACACGGCGGACAATATAAAGGTAATCCCAAACGCTAAACCGGAATACTGCTCTACCATTCTGGTATCGGAAACGCCCAGATGATTGATGTACAAAGGCAATACCGGGGCGATCTGGCTCATGCCGATGCTTGCGACGAATACGCCAAACCAACAGACGAACAGGTTTCTTTTCCATATTGGCATACCTGTCATCCTCCTTCATTCTGTTCCTTCCGGGTGCTTTAAGCTAAGGATTCAATCCAGTCTTCCACCGTTTTAACGTCCGCCTGGCGCGGGAACACCTTCTCGGTAAGGACGCGGTGCACTTCGGGATCCGCATCCAGGCAAGCATCCTTTAATACGGTAATGGCATAATCCTTGTCAGCCGCCTCGCGCACCGTGGATAACACAACTCCGCTTGTCGAAATGCCGCAGAGAATAAGATTCTCGACCTGCTTCGCGCGAAGGATAACCTCCAGGTTGCTGCCGGCAAAAGCACTGATCCGGAACTTCGTTACTACCGGCTCGCCTGGCAATGGCTTCACCGATTCGTGAATTTGCGTGGCTTCGTCATGAATCGTCATGCCGCCATGCTGCGCAACGACCGAAAAGGATTTATTGCGGGGGCTTACTTCCGGATATCCTTCATTAAAGCCGACACGGACAAAAATCACCGGGATCTCGTGCTCCCGCGCAGCCTCTAAAGCCTTCCGAAAAGGTTGAATGACCTCGGGGTTATTCGCAAAACGGGATACAATGCCGTTCTGCAAGTCCATGATTACGAATGCGCTTCTTTTCGTGTTCAACATCGGTTGTACACACTCCTTACGGTTATGATAATATTAAGCGGAGAACTCTCCTTTTGATATTAAACGGAGACCTCTCCGTTTGTCAACCAAGCTTAAAATCATGTTTTTAAGATAGGATGTGATCCGGTCATGAATGAAGATTTAACAACTACTCCGCCTAAGCCCGAGCGCCGGGATGCTGCCGAGAACCGTCAGCGTATCCTTAACGCCGCTCTCCAATTGTTCGAACAGCATGGCGTGGAACAGGTCAGCATGAATCAGATAGCGGCTGAAGCCCAGATCGGACCGGGCACTCTTTACCGCCGGTACCGTAATAAGAGCGAATTGTGTCTGGACCTCATGAAGGACAATCTGGTCATTCTGTTTGAGGATATCTACGCCTACCTGGAAGATAACCATGCTGACTCTCCAAGCTCCAGACTGAAAGGAATTCTTGGCTTGTTTATCAAGTTTCGGGAAAAGAAATCCCAGCTGCTCCGGGGCGTAGAGGATTCTTCGCAAGCCAACCGGCCGAGCACCCGGCAAAAAGGTCCTCTTTACCATGAGCTGCATGAAATTCTTGTTCAGCTGTTTGACGAGATGCTTGCCGCTTCGGGAAAATCTGAACCAAACAGCGTATTCCGTGCCGATATGCTGCTCAACGGCGTAAGCAGCGAATCCTATCTATTCCAGCGGGAGGTCCGCGGTTATTCGCAGGAAGTGATTCTCGAGCATCTTTGCGCTACTTTTATCGCAGACAAATAGACGGCACGAAAAAACCAGCCCTATCCCTTTAACAAGGAATGCAAGCTGGTTTTCGTTTGTTTTATAAGCGAACTAAAGGCTTTTCCGCCGGACCCTCAATAACTTCGCCTGTGATCGAGAAGCGCGAGCCGTGGCAAGGGCAATCCCAGGTCCGTTCCCCGTTATTCCATTCCACCTCGCAGCCCATATGGGTGCAGGTCGTGTCGACAAGAAAGAGTTGACCGTCTTTATCCCGATATCCCCCTGCCCGGCGGCCTTGAATTTGAACAACGCTGCCTTCGTCCTTCTCAAGGTGCTCCGGACGTTTCTTGACATACTCCAGCTTCCCGGAAATCAAGTGCTTCGCAACATCCGCGTTATCCGTTATCAGCTTGCCAACGGTTTTCCAGGACAGAGAACGGGAAGGCGTAAACAGCTCCGCATACGGATTATCTCTTTCCAGAATAAGATCCCGGATAAGGAGGGCAGCCGCGGTACCGTTCGTCATCCCCCATTTGCGGAAGCCCGTTGCGATAAAGACGTCGGGATGCGAAGCCGTAATGCGCCCGATAAACGGTATTTTGTCTCCCGTAACAAGGTCCTGCGCGGACCATCTGTAGGAAATTTCTTTTATCTCGAACTGATTCTCCGCAAACTTCCGCAGCTCGTCGTAATGGTTGATCGTGCAGATCCCTTGTCCCGTCTTATGGCTCTGTCCGCCTAGAATAATCAGCTTATTCCCGTCATCGAGCGGAGCGTAACGCACGGAACGCTTCGGGTCCTCGGCACTCAAATACATCCCGCCCGGATATTCGTCTTCCACCCGTAAGCCAAGTACATAGGAACGATCGGCGTGCATTCTTGCAAAATAAAAGCCTTGACCGTCGTAAAAAGGAAAATGGGTGCAGGAAACAACGTATTTGCAGCCAATCCGATGGCCGTCGCCGGTCATGACTTTTGGCGAATCGTCTACGCGTTCCACGTCTACGGCCGTTGTCTGTTCATGGATTTTGCCGCCAGCCTTCAAAAACTCCTCAACCAGCTTCAATAAATAATTGAGCGGGTGAAACTGTGCTTGTCCGTCCATCCGGACAGCTCCAAAGAGCGGCAGGTTAAGCGGAATGGTGTCCAGATAGGCCCCTGGAATGCCAAGCTCTTGATAGGCTTTCGCTTCCTTTTCCACCTTGAGGATATAATCCACATGATGGGTGTAAACATAAGCGTCCTGCTCCGTATAACCGCATTCGATCTGATGCTTGCCGATCGTCTCATGGATGAAATTCATGGCCTCTTTCGCGGCTTCGTAATAAAGCGAAGCCTTTTCCTTGCCTTCCGAGCTAATGAGCTCGTCAAAGATCAGATCATGCTGCGCCGTGATTTTGGCAGTCGTGTGAGCCGTCGTACCATTCAGTATTTCTCCCGCTTCGAGCAGAACTACCCGAAGACCCTCCTGACTCAGCAGATACGCCGTTGTTATACCGGAGATCCCGCCGCCTACTACAACAACATCGGCTTCCGAGTCCTGCTCTAGCTTCGGAAATTTACCCTTTTCATGCTGGGAGGCAGTCCAATAAGACTCGGGAAACTGCGGCAGATCTTTATGATATGGCATGGTTATTCTGTAACCCCTCTCAACGGCAATTGGATTTCCTTAATTTGCACGTTAATAAGGAATTTATGTGTCTGCCTTCCCTATTTGCCCGATTGACGTTCCCGGAGCTTCAGCAGGATTAGAACGCCAGCCATGATGAGGAGTCCGCTTAAGCCATAGACGGCGAATAACGACAATGCACCTTTCAAATAGCCAGACAGAGACATGCCGATAACCATCATCCCCATAAACACTGGCATAATCGCTCCGGATACGCGGCCCATATAAGCCATCTCCGTGTTCCGTACGATGAGCGTTTGAATGCCTCCTTGAATAGCCGGATATACCAACCCGCTGATGATCAATAAGAGAATGGTCAGCCAAATCATCTTAGATGCGCCGATCCCGGTCGTGCAGATTGCCGTAATGAGCAGCCCCGCTACGAATAGACGCTGCGGCGGTATTTTTTTCGCTGCGCCCATAATCGCAACTCCTCCAATCAGCATGGCTGCGCCGTTTGTCATGACAAGCCATTGCAGAAAGCTCTTCGCTTGTCCAAGCTGCTCCACCACAATAAAGATTTGAAGCGGCTGCGTTAGACCGGAAGCAAACCCGACTACCGCAAAGCTGAGGCATAAGGTTCGAAGAGCCTGATTCGACCAGACGTACCGGATGCCGGCTGTCATCTCGCTCATAAAGCTGGATTTGAGGTTTGAATGCTGTTCGCTTGCGTCACGGGGCAGCGTTGCCAGAATAAGCGAGGAGCCCAGGAATAAGACGGCCGTCAAAATAAGGGATACCTGGATGCCAAGCTTTAGGAAGATAAGCGTGCCGATAACCGGCCCAAGAACCATAAAGACCGCGACAAGCGTTTGGGACATCGCCATCACGCCCTGCAGCTGCTCGCCGGGTACATGGCGTTTGTATAGCTTCATTGCGGAAGGCTGGGAAAACTGGGACAGGCTCGCCGATAGAAAAGTTCCGATCAGCAGGGCTATCCATCCGCCGTTAATGAGCGCGAGCAATACGCCTGCGACGGAAACCGCCGAGAGCAAATCGCTCCCTGCCATCGTCCGCTTCGGCCGCCATCTATCGGCGAAGGTCCCGCCGATTAAGGCGAATAGGAAGATCGGCGCAAATTCCGCAACCGAAATAAGCGAGACGTAAACCGGATCGTTGCCGGTTAGATCCGTCACATACAGCAACACCGCGTAATTCCGGATCCATATTCCCAGGTGCAGCAGCACCCGGGAACAAATGATCGTTCGTACATAACGATTGGAAAACATAATAGATACCTCGTGATTAGTAAAATTTTTGATTTTGGCGGCAAGACCGTTGTCACGTTCTCGCAGTGTCATTGCGGCGGTTATACGGAGCTGCTGTCCTCACCTCTTTCAGCATGGTTGATTCTAATGGAGCCAACTAATTGAATGCATCAAGCTTCACTCTAAATTTCCTCATGAATTTAATTAGTCGGAAGATCCTCGTTCACTTATTTACTAATTTACTAATTTACTAAATGACTGGTGCTAGTGTAATCCGAAATAGCGATCCACGTCAATGCATTTTTTCTATAATGATCCGCAACCGGGGCAGCACACTGCCTTGTCATGCTCCATCTTTTTTCTTATCCCCTGTCACAAATCCGGCTGCTGCATTGTCTTAGATAACGAAACCTACACCATGCGAGCTGCGCATTCTGCCTCGCTTTCAATAGCCAAAGAAACCACTCCTCGGGATGAGGGTGGTTTCTTGCGGTTCGTTACGGTATGATCAAAACAGTTAAATTTTGGAGGTCGATAGGACTTGACGGCAAGCGATACAGCTTTGGAAATTGAACAGCTCTACCGGGAGTATAAGCCGCTCCTAACTTCGATCGCCTACCGGATGCTGGGCTCGATGAGCGAAGCGGAAGACGCGGTCCAGGATGTGTTCGTTACCGTCAGCAGGCTTGATGGCATCGAGATCTCGCACCCAAAGGCGTATCTGGTCAAACTGCTCACCAACCGGGTCTTAAACGTGATGAAGTCGGCTCCGCGCAAACGCGAAAGCTACCCGGGCCAATGGCTGCCCGAGCCGGTGAGTGACGGGGCTCCGGAATTTTCGCCGCTCGACAATGTTATTCAGCATGAACAGCTCGGTTACGCCCTTCTCGTTCTGCTTCAGAGCTGTACGCCGCCCGAGCGCGCCGTATTTGTCCTGCGGGAATCCTTCGGCTATGAATATGCGGAGATCGCGGCTATGCTGGATAAATCCGAAGCGGCTTGCCGGAAAATTTTCAGCCGCGCTTCCGCCAAGATCGGTCATTCCTCCTCCCTTAACGAGGAAAATAAAGCGACGCTGGATGAGTCCATGACCCGCTTTGTGCAGTCCTTCTCCGAAGCGATCTACACGGGACGACTGGAAAGCTTCATCCACCTTCTTACCGACGACGCGGTTATGCTGTCGGATGGCGGCGGCATCGTACGCTCTGCACTTAATCCGATCCTTGGTCCGCACAGAATTATTGCCTTTTTGGAGGGTATTGCGAGGAAGGGTGCCTTTGAAGGAAGCTGGCAGCCTATAGTCGTCAGCGGACAACAAGGCTTGATGCAAATCCAGGATAACAAGCCCGTCAAAGTCTATCTCTTCGAGCCCGATGGACAGACGGGAAAAATACGTTCCGTCTACGCCATCTCCAATCCGGAGAAGCTTACAAGAATTCATTAAATGCCAGACCGTTTTCCGCAAATCCGGGAAATGGTCTTTTTTTATTGCAAATGTATCACTTTAGGGGTAAAATAACCAAACATCCTACGTTTGAACGTTTGGAAAGGAGAAACGCTATGCTAAAGCAAACAAAACGGCTAACGCTGGTTGAACAAGTGGCGGAGCAGATCGAAGGTCTGATTGCTTCCGGTCAATGGGCGGTTGGCACAAAAGTCCCCCCGGAGCCTGAACTGATGGAGCAGCTTCAAGTCAGCCGCAACACCTTGCGGGAAGCCATCCGCGCCTTAACCCATGCGGGATTGTTGAAAACAAGGCAAGGAGACGGTACGTATGTCAGCTCCTCCAGCGCGCTTGGCCCCGTACTTAAGAAGCGAATCCAACGAGCAAGCTGGCTGGAAACGCTAGAGGTTCGGCATGCCTTGGAAAAGGAAGCCGCGAGTCTTTCCGCCCAGCGGCGGGACGAGGAGGATTTGGTGCGGATGGCTTATTGCCTGGATCAGAGTAAAGAGGCTATTCAAAAGGCGGATGCCGACGGTTATGCCCGCTGGGATATGGAGTTCCATCTGGCCGTAATTGCTTCCTCCCGAAACGGGCTGCTTATCGAGCTGTACGATTATATTTACGACAGCGTGCCGCCTATTCTTGTGGACATGTTCAACAAGGATCGGTTCCACGGCTTCCATGATAACCACGTACGGCTGATGGAGGCGATTAGGGAGCAGAACAGCGGCAAAGCAGTAGAGATGGTTCAGCAGTACATTGGAGAAACGCAGCAGCATTTCCAGAATGAAGACATCACCGGAGGACTAGACCAACATGGAACAAATCAGCAAAATAGCGAAAGCTGACCTTAAGAAAGCATCCGGTCTGCTGCTCGCTTTAAGCATTATTTTCGTAGCCGCCAATCTTAGGGCGCCTATCACGTCGGTTGGACCGTTAGTCAGCTACATCCGCGAATCGACCGGGATTTCCAATTCCGTTGCCGGGCTCCTGACAACCGTTCCTTTGCTCGCCTTTACGTTTATGTCCCCCTTCGCCCCGCAGCTCGCGCGGCGTTACGGAGTCGAACGCGTCATTTTTATCGCTTTGATCTTTATCGGGATCGGTACTTTATGCCGCTCGATCTCCAGCTCCGTTGCCCTGTTTGGCGGAACGATCCTGATCGGGTTATCCATTGCCGTCTGCAACGTTCTTATTCCCAGCCTTGTAAAACGAGATTTTTCTAGCAAAATCGGCTTAATGACCGGGATTTATTCGGTATCGATGAACCTTTGCGGCGCTTTTGCCTCCGGCATTAGCGTACCGCTTGCCCGCGATGCGGGCTTTGGCTGGCAAGGCGCCTTAAGCTGCTGGCTTGTGCTGACAGCCGTGGGCACCGTCTTCTGGCTGCCTCGAATGAGTCAAACCCGTCAAGCGGCAGCAGCCGTATCCCAAGTGAGCACGGCTGCGGGTGAAGCCAAGCCTTGGCGTTCCTCTCTCGCTTGGCAGGTTACTTTATTTATGGGACTGCAATCCTTTATCTTCTACAATCTTGTCGCTTGGCTTCCTGAAATCTTAAATAACAGAGGCATGACGGACGATACGGCCGGCTGGATGCTGTCGCTTATCCAATTCTCGATGCTGCCGTTTACGTTTGTGATCCCCATCATTGCAAGCCGGATGAAAAGCCAACGGATACTCGTGATTATTACAACGGTTCTTTACCTGGTCGGCATAGGAGGATTGCTGCTGGACGGGAACGGCTTGGTTCCGTTATGGTCGGTGTTTATCGGGATTGCCGGCGCGGGCTCGTTTAGTCTCGCGATGCTGTTTTTCACGCTCCGTACCCGCACTTCCCATGCCGCCGCGCAGCTTTCCGGAATGGCGCAATCGGTCGGTTACCTGCTGGCGGCAATCGGTCCGCTCGTATTCGGCATATTACACGACATGACCCATCACTGGACGGTATCGATTGGCATGCTGATTGCCGCAAGCCTGCTCATTTTTATCTTTGGCATGGGTGCTGCAAGAAATCGTTACGTAGGCGACGCGCAAGCTTGAAACAATTAAAAAACCAACTCCTCGCAGAGTTGGTTTTTTAATTGATTTTTCGCAATCTCATTAACCTTCCACAATATCCGCTTCAAGCTCGCTCGCAATTTCGATCATTTTCGGAACGACCGCCTCATTGCTCACTGCCACATAGAGATCGCCGCTGTACAACCGGAAAGGGATCTTAGCTTCCCCGTAGCTCCACATAAAGAAATCGCCTTCGATGGACATCGTGCTCTCCGGGCCTTTTACGGTAAAGACCGAGGTGTATTCGAAATCCGGCTTGGACGCAAATAGCTGCTTGCACTCGTCCAAGGTCATATCCTGAACATTGCCTGTTTCCTTCAAAGATCTAGTAATGCGGTAACGCTGACTCATCGTAATAGGCCTCCCAATAATCAGATGCAAGTGCCTACTAGTATACATGACTTCCGGACCCGCCTTCAAAACGAAAAACCGGGATACCCGCTTAGCGGCGGCAGCCCGGTTCATTAATAACTATAGAATAACGCCGTCTTTAAAAATCGCAATTTCGCGGAAGCCGTTACGTTCGTTGTTCGTCTCCCGCTTGCCTGAAGCAAGCTCGGCAATCTGATGAAGCAGCTCTTCCTGAAGCTCCTCCATCCTCTTCCCTTCAATCAACTGACCCGCGTTGTAATCGATCCAGTTCTTTTTTCGTTCCGCCAGCTGCGTATTTGTCGCAATCTTGACGGTTGGAACCGGACCGCCAAAAGGCGTGCCTCGTCCCGTCGTAAATAATACGATATGGGCCCCGGCAGCCGATAAAGCCGTAACCGACACCAAGTCGTTGCCCGGTGCTTGAACAAGGTTGAGGCCCGGTTTTCTCGACGGTTCCCCGTACGGAAGAACGTCGGTTACCGTTGCATGGCCGCCCTTTTGCGTGCACCCAAGCGACTTTTCCTCAAGCGTCGTAATCCCGCCGTCCTTGTTGCCTGGGGATGGATTCTCATAGATCTCCTGTCCGTGTCGGATAAAATATCCTTTAAAATCATTAATGAGGTTAACTATCCCGTTAAATACCTGCTCATCCGCCGCCCGGTCCATCAGAATCGTCTCCGCGCCAAACATCTCCGGCACTTCCGTCAGCAGCGCCGTACCGCCGGCAGCCGTAATCGCATCAGCGATACGGCCCACAAGTGGGTTCGCCGAAATGCCGGAAAAACCGTCCGAACCGCCGCATTTCAGGCCAATCCGCAGCTTCGCAAGAGGCAAGTCCTGACGTTTGAATCCGCCGGCGTACCGGACGAGCTCTTCGATCAGCTTCAGCCCTTCCTCCAGCTCATCCTCCACTTCTTGGGATTTCAGGAACTTGACGCGATCCGGATTGTAATCGCCAATCGCTTTCTTGAAGGCTTCAATCTGGTTATTCTCGCAGCCGAGTCCGATAACGAGCACGCCCGCCGCATTTCCGTGCCGGACAAGGGCGGAAAGCAGCTTCTGCGTCGCCGTCAAATCATCGCCGAGCTGGGAGCAGCCATACGGATGCGGGAAATGGTATACGCCGTCGATCCCTTGCCCCTCGAACTGACGTCCGGCAAGCTTGGCGAGCGTCTCGCAGGTCTTGTTAATGCAGCCAACCGTATTGATAATCCAGATTTCATTCCGGATCCCGATTTCCCCATCTTCCCGGACATAACCTTGGAAGGTTGCGGGCCAAGACGGACTGACCACAGCTTCGGTTGAAGCCGAATCCGTCTTAGGCTTGTATTCATACTCCAGAACCTCTCCTAATCCGGTTCGGAGATTATGGGTATGAACCCAGCTGCCTGGCGTTATGTCTTCTTTGGCGACTCCGATCGAGTAACCGAATTTATGAACATACACGCCGGCCGCAACGGGATGAATCATAATTTTATGGCCGCGCGGCACCGCTTTATCTACCGCTACCGACTGCTCGCTTCCATCGGCCGACGGCCATCTGACGATCTCGCCCGGTTCGATATCCCGCAGAGCGATAACGACATCGTCTTGCGGGTGAAGCAGCGTTGCGTTCGTAATCGTTGCATTTCTCATGCTTGTTCCTCCAATTGAGCAATTTCGGCCGTTAACCGCTCAGCCAGGCCGGCTATTCCGTTTAGATTCATTCCCCACCAAACGTCGCGTCCGAGAACATCCTCCAGCAGCTCCTTCAAGCTAAGCTCGCCGTTATCCGCTTTGTTCCAAAGGGAGGCAAGCTCCGCCAGCATAGCCGCATCGTCTCGAATGAGCAGCTGGCTACCATCCAGACGCGTGCCGACATAAGCGCCTTCCTCGGTTAGCTTTACGCGGTACAGTTTAAGCAAGGAGGCAAACGCCTTCACGATAAACGGCGGCAAATCGCCTGTACGCTCGTAATAGGCCATAAGAGTCGGAAGCAGGCGCACCTTGAATTTGGATAAACTATTCATCGCGATATCCGTAAGCTTATGCCTCACGTACGGATTCGCGAAACGTTCGATAACCTGCCCGGCATACGCTTTCATTTCCCCTTCCGGAAGCGGTACGGACGGTACAATCTCTTTAAAAACAACTTCGCGCAAATGCGCTCCGTAGACCGGGTGCTCAACGACTTCGCGTACTTCATTTAATCCGTTCAGCAGCCCGTATGCCGCCATCCAGCTATGGGCACCGTTCAGGATCCGTACCTTGCGAAGCTGATAGGACTGCAGATCGTTTGTCCATACGACGTTTAATCCGGCTTTTACGAACGGAAGGCGCTCGTCTAACTCCTCTTCCCCTTCTATCGCCCAGATATGATAAGGCTCAGCCGCGTTCAAGAGACGGTCCTTGATCCCCCATTCCTCAAAACGCTCATTCGCTTCTTCGGCCGGGAAGCCCGTGACAATCCGGTCCACCAGCGAATTCAGGAACCGGTTATGCTCCCGGATCCAGTCCGCGAACGGCTCAGGCAGCTTCCAGTCCGAAGCATGCTGCAGCACGATGTCGCGAAGCTTATCGCCGTTGCGCTCAACAAGCTCGCATGGCAGCAGAAGAAGACCTTTGCCCGGATCACCGCCAAAATGCTCGAACCTGCGGTATAAGAGCAGCGTCAGCTTGCCCGGGTACGATAGGATCGGCTGATCCGGCGCCCATTCAGATGCCTGGTAGACTAGACCCGCTTCCGTCGTATTCGACACAACCAGCTCCAAATCCGGATTTGCCGCTTGCGCAAGGAAACGGTCCCATTCCTGATACGGATCGATAAAGGCTGAGAATACCGAGATCAGCTCGCGCCGATCGACAAGCTCCCCATCATTCAGGCCTCTGATCCATTGATAATAGAGACCGTCCTGCTCCTTAAGCTCCTGCAGCTTCGCCGCGCCCGTTGGGCGAGGCTGGGATACCGCAATGCTCCCGTTAAAAAGCCCTTGCTCATTGCAGCGGTGAATCATCCAATCTACAAAGCCGCGGAGGAAATTGCCTTCGCCGATTTGCAGCGCCTTGACCGGATAAGACTTCATCCGGTTATAAGATGAAGCCTCTCCTTCACGCAGGATGGCAGAATTCAAGTTAGGTAAGTTATTTGTCATAGAACTCATTGGGCAACCTCCGCTTGAACCTTAATGCTCGCCGAGTCTGATCCAAAACGGAAGTATTGCTCCGCGTTGCGGTAGCAGATGCCTTCAACGATAGAGCCAAGCAGCTCCATATCCGCGGGAACTTGGCCGGATTCCACCCAGTCGCCAAGCAGATTGCACAGAATCCGGCGGAAGTATTCATGCCGCGGATAAGACAGGAAGCTCCGCGAATCGGTCAGCATGCCGACAAACCTGCTGATCAGGCCCATATTCGCAAGAGATTTCATTTGGGCCAGCATGCCTTCAATCGTATCGTTGAACCACCATGCCGAGCCAAGCTGGATTTTACCCGGAATCGTGCCGTCCTGGAAGCTGCCGATAATGGAAGCAAGCACGTCATTATCCGAAGCATTCAAGGAATACAGAATCGTACGCGGCAGACCGCCGTTATTTTCCATGCTGTCGAGCAGCCGGACAAGCGGTCCTGCCAATGAACCCGTGTTAATGGAGTCATAGCCCGTATCCGGACCTAGACGTCTCATCATTGCAGCATTGTTGTTGCGATGGGCATGAATATGAAGCTGCATCGCCCAGCCATGATCGGCATACAGACGGGATAGGTAGACCAGCGTAAAGGTCTTGTATTGCGCTTCTTCCTCCAGGCTTACCGGTTCGCCGCGGAGAGCTTTCGCAAAGATCGCCGCCGCCTGCTCTTCCGTCGCGTCCGCATACAGAACCGTATCGATGGCATGGTCGGACAGCAGACAACCGGTCCGGTGGAAGAAGTCCACTCTCTCCTTCAGCGCTTTCAGCAGCACGCTGTAATCGGATACTTCATATCCGCTTGCTTCCTCCAGACGATTGATCCACGGCAGGAATGTCGCACGGTTAATCTCAAGCGCCTTATCCGGACGGAACGAAGGGCGTACCTGGAAGCCATGACGGTCTTCTTCCATCAGCTTGATATGATGCTCCAGCGAATCCGCCGGGTCATCCGTCGTGCATACAACGCGGACATTCGATAGCCGCACCAGCTCCTGCGGCGTCATCCCGTTGCCTTCAAATATTTTATTCGCTTTCTCCCAAATAACCGGAGCATTCTTCTCGTTAATAACTTCGTGAATGCCGAACAAACGCTTAAGCTCCAGATGGGACCAGTGATACAATGGATTGCCGATCGCCATCGGAACGGTACGCGCATAAGCGAGGAACCGGTCATAATCGCTGACGCCTTCGCCGCCGGTCACATACTCCTCTGCTATGCCGTTAGCCCGCATCGCGCGCCATTTGTAGTGATCGCCATACAGCCATACCTCGGTCAAGTTGCGGAACGGCTTATTCTCGTAGATTGCCTTCGGATCCAGGTGGCAATGGTAGTCGATAATCGGCATCGGCTTCGCAAACTGCTCGTATAACAAGGCAGCGGTATCGCTGTTCAATAGAAATTGATCATCCATAAAAGCCTTCATCCGAAATTCCTCCTATTCGTAAAAGCGTACCAGGTCATCGACTTTCACCGATTGGCCCGTACGGATCGATTTGTTGGCTGCAATGCCCGTCAGAATGGAACGCGCGCCGTCAATGTGGTTAGCCGCGCGATTAAAGCGGTCTTCCACCGGTACGCCGAAAATATCGTTGAGCAGAACCGGATCGCCGCCGCCATGACCGCCTTCGCCTTCTTCGAACTCCGCCGTGTAGGCTTCGCCAAACATCGGGAATACGATGATGTTCACGCCTTGAACCGCCCCTTCCAAGGCTTTGTCCCCGCCGGAGTTGACGTAGGATTGCTCGATTACCGTCATTTCGATGCGGCCTTTTGTACCGTTGAACGCAATCCGGTAGCCTTCCCAAGGCAGGTATGCATTAAGCGAATACGTCAGCAGAGCTTTGTTCTTGTAGCGGACCAACACGCTCATCGTGTCTTCGATCGAGATGCCGTCGCCGAATACGCTTTGGTCGCGGCGGTAACCGTCTTCTTTCTCCGCGTCGTAATACATCGCTTTCAAATGCTCGTTGTTGTCGAGCGGCAGCGCAAACGGATCGTTCTCCGCGTTTGGATTGCCGGTCGCGCGGTCGTAGAACCTGGTAACGCCGCGCTTCTCGGCATTTTCACGGCCGTAGAACAGCAGGTCGCCCATCGCGAATACCGTATCCGGCTCGGAGCCAATCCAGAAGTTCACGAGATCGAAGTGATGGGTCGACTTGTGGACAAGAAGTCCGCCGCTGTTGCGTTTGTCGCGGTGCCATCTGCGGAAGTAATCCGCGCCGTGCTGCGTATTGAGCAGCCATTCGAAGTGCACGGAGGTTACGTCGCCAATGGTACCGTTTTCAATAAGCTCGCGGGCTTTGGTATGATGCGGAGCATAGCGGTAGTTAAACGTTACGCGCACCTGACGGCCCGTCCGCTCAACCGCGTCCAGAATTTCTTGGCATTTGTCCTCGTCGACCGTCATCGGCTTTTCTGTAATCACATCGCAGCCAAGCTCGAGAGCACGGATAATATATTGATGATGCGTGCGGTCAACGGACGTAACGATGACAAACTGCGGCTTGATCTCCTCGATCATGCGTTCGAACTGGTCGCTCTTGTATGTCTTTACGGCAGGGTAATCGTACTTGTCCTTCAGAAGCTTGTTCGCATAGTCCATGCGGGTCTGGTTAATATCGCAAAAGGCAAGCAGCTCGGATGTTTCCCGGTAGGTTGTGGCAATCGCCCCATAGAAAAATTCCGCGCGCCCCCCGGTTCCGACTTGCACGTACGTTTTCTTGTTAGACATTGGTTTGTACATCTCCTTATTGGCTGGTATTGGATTTCCTATATTCAAAATGTACAGCAATATCTGCTCAATCTCTCCGCAATCTATGCTAGAATTAATTCTATACCGCATATTTTGTCATTCGGGGGTCTTTGATCATGCATTTAAGCAATGAACTATTCTATGGGGATTCGGAAGATCTTTTCTTTCTGGAATATAACAAACGCAAGGGCCATTTCACGATGTCCGTCGAGCATATCCACGGGCAATATGAGCTCTATTACTTGTTCAGCGGGGAACGGCAATATTTCATTAAAGACCGCAAATATCCGATTGCCGCAGGAGACCTGGTGCTTATTCCGGCCAATGAGCTGCACAAAACCTCGGATACCGGCGTTCCAAACCATGCGAGAGTCGTTCTCTATTACAACGAAAAATATTTCGAGCAATACGGCAAGGAAGAAGCCGAGCTGCTTCTCTCCCCCTTCCTTGGCTCGCGCCGGGTTTTCCGGCTTGCCCATCAGGAACGCCTTCGCTTTGAGCAGCTGCTGTACGGTCTTCTCCAGGAGGTGCAGGAGCGTCCTCCTGGACATGAAATGCCGATTCGCCATGCCGTTGCCGAAGCCCTGCTGTTCGCTGCTCGCCACGCGATTCAGACCGAACCGGAGCCAAGCGACGGCTCCGTCCCTCCTTCCCCCGCGGCTGCCAAAGCGATGGAGATCGCAAGCTACGTGGCCGACCATTTCCGGGAACCGCTGACGCTTGACGGTTTAAGCAGGCAGTTCCATCTCAGCGCCAGTTATTTGAGCCGCACGTTCAAGAAGTACACCGGCTTCGGACTGACGGAATATATCGGCATTACCCGGGTGAAGGAAGCGCAGCAGCAGCTTCGCGAAACGGATGAACGAATTACCGAAATCGCGGCGGATGTCGGGTTTGAAAGCCTGTCTCAGTTCGAGCGCGTATTCAAGACCCATATCCGGCTCTCGCCCCGCGACTACCGGAACCAATACGGGCAAAAGGGATAATTGCTTTAGCACAAAAATATCCTTCGGCTTTTTGGCTTGCCTTAAGGTATAATAGAAGCCTTGCATCACGATTTAACATCCGGGAGTCTATAACATCGATGAAATCACTATCGCAATACCCGAAAGAAATTAAAGTGTTCCTGCTCGCCAGTCTTATTAATGCCATTGGCAGCGCGCTGATGTGGCCGCTTGTTACGATGTTCGTCTTCGACCAGCTTGGACGATCCATGTCCGACGCCGGGCTCGTCATTCTCGTGCAGTCTATCGGCGGGATTGCCGGACAACTGCTCGGGGGTGCGCTTTACCACCGGGTTGGCGTAAAAAAGCTGATTATCGGAGCACTCGCCTTAAATGCAGCTGGACTGCTGCTTCTGCCGGCTTTAAGTCATGCCTGGACCGTATTTATCGTCATGATGGGCCTTATCGGGCTGTTTAATGCCTTATCGATGCCTGCTATCCAGGCCTTTATCGGCTTCCGATTTGCCAAGCAGCGCGGAGAGCTCTTCAATATCGTTTATATCGCCAACAATATCGGCGTGGCGGTTGGCACGGCGCTAAGCGGCTTTTTGGCCGACGTCTCCTATTCGCTCAGCTTTGTGCTTAACGGCGTTACATCCGGCGTGTTCGCCTTGTTCTTCCTCTTCTATCTGCAGCGGGTTGGGACAGGCGGCGGGGATCATTCAGTGGAGCTGATGAGGAAAAAACGCGATGCCGGCGGCGCAACCTTATGGCAGCTTGTTACCGACGTCCGGCTCTATTTGTTTATGGCGCTCGGAGGAATGCTGATCAACCTCGGCAACAGCATCTGGAATACCGGCGTATCTCCGTTTATTATCGAGCACGGCATGTCGAAGCAAATGTTTGGCTATCTTTGGACGCTTAACGGCATTCTGATTTTTGTTGCCCAGCCGGTGACCAATCTGATTAAGCGTATGGCTGCCAGCTCGGTCAAAGCCCAGTTGACGGCAAGCGCCGTTTTGTACATGAGCGGTTATGTCGTCATACTGATCATGCACAGCTTCCCCGGCATGGTGCTTGGCATGATTCTGACTACGCTAGGCGAGATGCTGATCGCGCCCGCCATACCGGCCTTTCTAACCGAGAATAGCGGCAAAAACGCCCCATTTTATCTGGGCTTGACCGGCGGAATCGGGTCGGCTGGACGGGTTATCGGTCCGTATATGATGGGCGGGCTTTACGACGGCGGCGGATTAACGCCGGTCGCTTGGCTTGCCGTAATTACGGCCGCTGTCTCGGTAGGCTCCTTCCTCGTTCATTCCTTGGTCAACAAGGAGAATCGGGCACCCGCAAGTGCCGCGCAATCGAGAAGCATAAGCGCATCCTGAGAAAAGGCTTGAACCTGCAAAGGTTCAAGCCTTTTTAATTACTAATGTATAATTAGGAAAGAAACGTAGTTAACCGGTAACATCGTTCATATGTATGATATGTGCAATTATAAAATCCGTTGTTTCTGCCCTCATTAAATCTAAAATGATACGATCTCGAGGGGGTGATACCAATTCCTCTTGTCACTCGTGCAACCTTTAACGCAACCGGAGCGATTACCTTTACCGGGAATACGCTTGGGTTAAGCCGTTCCGATACGGCTGGCGTTCCGGGAACGCTGGATAGCATAGGCGCTTTTTCAACGATAAATACCGCATCTGTTTTCGGTACATATCCTGCAGGCACAACAAGCGCTTTTGCCAGTAACAGCGCCTCTGCCGTTTTGACTTTACCGGCGGGCAGTACCATCCTGTACGCCGAGCTGATCTGGGGCGGCTCTTATATTAACGGCACCACGGATCTAAGCGCGTTCATAAATAACCCGGTTACCTTCACCACGCCGGCCGGAACGTTTACGGTCTCGCCGGATGCCGCGACCAGCAATCAGGTCAACCTGGGCAACGGCGCCTCCGCTTACGTTCGGTCAAATAATGTAACTTCGCTTATTTCGCAAGGCGGCGCGGGAACGTATACGACCGGCAATGTGGTTGGTACCATTGTGATTAATAACGATTCTACCGCCAATCATTGCGGCTGGACGTTAGGCGTTATTTATCAGAATCCGTCTCTGCCTTTCCGCAACATGTCGCTGCGCGCCGGCGCGGTGCTTGTGCAGGCCGATTCCGGGCCTGTGTCCACCACTTTGACCGGATTCGCAACCCCAATCTCCGGAACGCTTGGCGGAAGAGCTTTATTCAGCGCCCAGGAAGGCGACGCCAACCGGACCGGCGACCAGGCATTATTCGGCCCAACCTCTGCAACTACCGTTGCCTTATCCGGCCCGAACAACTTTGCGAACAACTTTTTTGCATCCCAGATCAACAACGATACCGGCAACCTGAACACAACGGGCACCTTCGGCAGCCGCAACCAGACGAACGGCGCTCCGGGCACGAATATTATCGGCGGCCGGCAAGGGTGGGATATCACCAACGTCGACGTATCCGCGCGTCTCGTCAATAACCAATCATCCGCCGTCCTGACATTGACAACCTCCGGCGATGCATATGTCGTTAATGGCAATGCCATTCAAATCAATATCAACTCGCCTACCATAAACGTTGTAAAAAGCGCAAGCGTCGCAGGCGCAGTGGTCGGCGATACCATTACGTACACCGTTACGGTCAGCAATACGGGGACCGCCAATGCGGCAAGCGTTGTACTCACCGATGCTCTGCCGGCCGGCCTGACTTTCGTAAGCGGAAGCGTTACGGTGGGAGGCATTCCGCGACCTACTTACGATATCATTGCCGGCGCCCCGCTGGGAGCTTTGAACATCAACGGCTCCGTAGTCGTTACTTACCGGGCCGTCGTCAGCTCGCTGCCGAGCACCTTCTTGCTTCCGAACAGCGCGAAAGCAGCTTTTACATTCCAGATGGTGGCGGGCGGCGACAATATTACGGGAGTTATTCCTTCCAATACGGTATCCGTGCCCGTCTATTCGCCGATTATCGGCATTACCAAAAGCTCGAACCGGACGACCGCCACCGTGGGCAGTACGGTTACTTATACCCTGCTGGTTGCAAACACCGGCAATAGAGCCGCTACTGTAACGCTAACGGATAACATTCCGACGGGAAGCTCCTTTATCACCGGGACTTTCCGGGTAAACGGCGTGGTCGTTGTTGGCGCGAACCCTGCCGCCGGCGTCGCGATCGGATCCGTTGCCGCAGGCGCCACGTCTACCGTTACCTTTGACGTGCAGGTCAATTCCTTGCCGTCTCCGCCGCAATTCGTGGACCAAGGCACGGCGGCTTATACGTTTACGCCGCCGGACGGGCGGACCATTTCCGGCTCTGCCGCATCCAACACGTTAACGCTCCCCGTATCGCTTCCGAGCATAACTTTAACCAAATCCGTGAATGTAACGGATGTTGCCGTAGGAGAAACGCTCACTTATACTTCGGTCATTACGAATAACGGAACGGAAGCCGTTACGAATGTGACGTTGACGGATGTGCTCCCTGCGGGAACAACTTTTGTTGCGGGCAGCGTAACGATCGGCGGCTCGCCGAATACAACGGCGAATCCGGCAACCGGCATTGCGGTCGGAACCGTGGCGGCCAACAGTTCAACCACGGTTACCCTGCAAGCATTAGTCAGCTCCTTGCCGGCAAGCGCGCAGCTGGTCAATCGTTCAAACGTTTCATACAGCGTCGGTACCTTCTCGGGGACTGCCGCTTCCAACAATACAACAATGCCGGTTTACCAGCCTGTTATTCCGCTGACCAAGTCAGTCGGTACCACTGCTGCAACGGTTGGCGATACCATTACGTACACCATCCTTGCCCGGAATACCGGAAATCTGGCCGCAACCGTAACCTTGTTTGACAATATCCCTGCCGGTTCAAGCTTTATCCCGGGCTCCGTGACGATTAACGGCGTTGCCAGCCCCGCATCCTCGCCGTTAACGGGCATCGCAATCGGCAGTCTGGCGCCTAATGCCCAGACGACCGTTACATTCCAGACGCTTCTGAACACTTTACCGTCACCGCCCGTTTTGAATGACCAGGCAACATCAACCTACTCCTATACCTTGCCAAGCGGCAGGACGTTAAACGGCAGCAGCAGCTCCAATACCGTGTCCATAACCGCTTCCTCGCCAAATGTCACCGTATCCAAATCGGTCAGCGATACCGCTGCGGCCGTTCAGGACGTACTCACTTATACCGTGCTTGTCACGAATAACGGGATTGCACCGGTAACGAGCGTTGTATTGTCCGACCCCATACCGCAAGGAGCAGCCTTTGTTTCAGGCAGCGTTACGATTAACGGAACGCCTTCGTCACTCGCTAATCCAAACGCCGGTATTTCGCTAGGCTCAATTAGTGCCGGGACAACCGTTACGGTAGCCTTTCAGATTCGCGTCACATCGCTGCCTTCGTCCGGCAGTTTAAGCAATGCCGCAAGCGCCGCTTTTACTTCCGGCGCCTTTACCCGCAGCTCCACGTCGAATACCGTTACGACGCCGGTCTCGCAAGCGGTTGTTGCGGTAAGCAAATCGGCTAGTACCTCCAATGCAACCGTTGGCGATACGTTCTCTTACAATTTCACCTTAGCCAATACGGGAAATACTGCAGCAAACGCAACATTGACGGATACCGTTCCGAGTGGAGCCGTATTTATCGATAACAGCGTTCTTATTAACGGAGTACCTACTCCAAACGTCAGTCCGGCAACCGGCATTCCGGTTGGCGTTTTACCTGCCGGTGGAACGGCAACGGTCAGTTACGTCGTAAACATCGTCTCTTATCCGGCAAGCAGACAGCTGGTCAATCAGGCTAGCGCCGCTTATACGTTCACGCTTGCGAGCGGTCGCGTCATTAACCGCTCCGCCTTATCCAATACGGTTACGGTCCAAGTTGCGCTGCCGAATGTTGCCCTAGTGAAAAGCGCCAGCCGAACCGTTGTCGTAACCGGCGATACCATGCTCTTCACGTCCGTTCTGACCAATAACGGCATCGCTGCGGTGAACAACATTGTTTTGCGTGACCCGCTTCAATCCAATGCGGCTTTTGTACCCGGAAGCGTGTTGGTTCAAAATGTTTCCCAGCCGGCAGCCTCACCCGAAGCCGGCATATCACTCGGTAGCCTGGCACCAGGAGCATCGGTTACCGTATCATTCGAGGTGATGATAACGATGGCAATTCCTTCACAGATTACGAACCAATCGACCGCCAGCTTTACTTCCGGCACCTTCTCGGCAACATCCGCATCCAACACGACGGTTACACCGGTCACACAGCCGCAAATCGCGGTCGTCAAAAGCGCCAGCACCAGCAATGCCACCCTGGGCGACTCCATTATTTATACTTTAGTCGTCTCCAATACGGGCAACCTGGCAGCGGCAACGATTGTAACGGATACCATTCCTGCCGGCACAACTTTTACGGAGAACAGCGTGATCGTAAACGGATTGCCGATGCCGGGCATTTCTCCGGTTACCGGCATCGATATCGGGTCCTTGGCTCCAAGCGCAACCACTACGGTTACCTTTGGCGTAGTGGTTACCTCCCTTCCGTCGCCGCAATCGTTAAGCAATACGGGAACGGCATCCTATTCGTATACGCCTGCGGACGGCCGGACATTAACCGGTTCCGTCAATTCCAATACGGTAACCTTCCCCGTGTCGGCTCCAAATGTCGGGATTGCATTAAGCGCCAACTACACCGCTGTTACTGTAGGAGACACCATCACGTATACGGCAGTCATTACAAATAACGGGATTGAAACGGTTAACAACGTGCATTTTACCGATCCTGCCCCTGCGGGAACTTCCTTTATCCCGGGGACGGTTACGATTAATGGCACGCCGGTTCCGGGAGCAAGCCCAATTGGCGGTATTCCGCTTGCCTCTATACCGCCTGGCGGTACTGCCACGATTACGTTTAACAATAGCGTTAATACCGTTCCGGATCCTGCCGTCCTTAACAATACGGCATCCGTTACTTTTACATCCGGCGCATTCACGGGGACGGCATTCTCCAACACGGTATCGACGCCGGTTGATCTGCCCGTTATTTCCATCGTAAAAAGCGCCAGCACGTCTAACGCCTCCGTTGGCCAAACGGTTACGTACACATTAATTGTAACAAATACGGGCAATTATCCGGCTACCGTAACGGTAACCGATAATATTCCCGCCGGTACCTCTTTTGTGCCAAACAGCGCCCTGGTGGGAGGCAATCCCGTGCCCGGTGCCGACCCGGTAACAGGAATTCCGGCTGGCTCCGTAGCGGCTGGAGCATCGGTCAGCGTGATGTTCTCGGTCGTTATCAATTCCCTGCCTTCGCCTCAACAATTGTCGAATACAGGCACTGCCGGCATTACCTATACGCTTCCGGACGGCAGGGTATTTAATCAGACGGCCGTTTCCAATACGGTAACGTTCCCGGTCTCCGCGCCTAACGCGACAGTTGTCAAAAGCACCCCTTCGACCGCCTTATCGGTCGGCGATACAGTCACTTATACGACTACCGTCACGAACAGCGGAATCGCGACGATTACGAATGTCTTGTTCACCGACCCGATCCCTGCCGGCTCCACCTTTGTTCCGAGCTCCCTTACCGTCGACGGCGTGACGAGACCGGCGGCTAATCCTGCAACGGGCGTCATTATAGACGCGATCAGCCCGGGAGCGACAACAACCATTGTATTTAATGTCCTTGTGACGTCATTGCCTTCGCCGGCCGTACTGAACAACCAGTCTTCCGTTACCTTCACATCGGGGGCTTTCTCGGGAGTTACGTTCTCCAATATTGTGTCAACGCCTGTCTATGACCCGATTCTGTTCGCAGTAAAAACCGGCAGCACCACTAATGCAACGGTTGGCGACACGGTTACCTACACCATAGCCATATCAAATACCGGCAACTATGGCGCTGACATCACGTTGACCGACACGATCCCGACGGGCACCGTCTTTGTTCCGAACAGCGTAATCGTCAACAATCAGCCGGTACCGGGTGTTGATCCGTCTACCGGCATTCCTGTCAGCAATGTGACTACCTCAGCAACCGTCTCCTTCTCTGTGATTATCCAGTCGCTGCCGCCGGGACAAAAGCTTACGAACCAAGCGAGCGCAACCTATTCGTACACGTTGCCGGACGGCCGTACTTTAAACGGCTCCCTAACTTCGAATACATTGGTCATTCAAGTATCTGTTCCTAATGTTGCCATAGCGAAATCGGTTCCGGTAACAACCGCCGTTGTAGGTGATACCGTCACTTACACGATCGCGGTTACCAATAACGGTATCGAAAATGTTAATAACGTGATTGTTGTTGACGCTATTCCCGCAGGGTCGGTATTTGTCCCGAACAGCGTAACCGTAGACGGACTTCCGCGTCCTGGCGCGTCGCCGGCAGCAGGTATCTCGCTTAATACCATTGCTCCGGGCGCAACGTCAACCGTCACGTTTAATCTGACGATCACATCGCTGCCTACGCCGGCTCAGCTTAGCAACCAAGCGAGCGCAACCTTCACTTCCGGCGCTTTTTCCGGCTCGGCGTTCTCCAATACCGTAGTCCTGCCGGTGTATCAAGCCATTATTGGAATTCAGAAATCGGCCAATACATCGAACGCAACGGTTGGCGATACCGTTACGTACAATCTGGTTGTATCCAATACCGGAAACCTGCCGGCACAGGTTACGATTACGGACCCGTCTCCAACCGGCGGCGCTTTTGTGCCAAACAGCGTGCTTGTTAACGGCGTACCGCAGCCTGGCGCTAATCCTTCTTCCGGCTTCTCCATCGGTACCGTTAACCCGGGTCAGTCCGTTGTGGTGTCCGTATCGTATGAGGTGGTTATCCAGACGCTGCCGCCTTCCCAGCAGCTCGTCAATACGGCTAGCGGCGACTTTTCGTATGCGGCGCCGGACGGCAGAACGATCACCGGATCGGTCAATTCAAATACGCTGTCGATTCCGGTATCTTCACCGGATGTATCCGTCGTGAAGAGCACTAATGCAATCGATGCCGTTGTTGGCGACGTTATTACGTATACAATTCTCGTTTCTAACCTTGGCATAAGCCCTGTCAACAGCGTTATTCTGGTCGACCCTGTTCCAACAGGCACCGTATTTGTGCCGGGCAGCGTAACGTTGAATGGTAATCCGCTGCCTGCGGGCAACCCGAATACCGGCATCTCCATCGGAACGATTGCAAACGGCGCTACGGCAACCGTAACCTTTAACGTACAGGTGGTTGCGATATGACCCCGCCCAATGACTTCAAGCTGCTGAACCAGACTCATGTCCGGTTCAGCAGCGGCATTTATGATGGAGTCGCCTATTCCAATACGGTCCAGACGCCGCTTGTCGGTCCCATTATTACGGCGAATAAGTCCGCTTTCCCGCAGAAATTAAACCGGGATCAAACCGTCACTTTTACCATTCTTATTTCCAATACCGGTAACCGTCCTGCGTCCACGAAGCTGCATGACTTGCTTCCGGCCGGTTTGTCTTTTATTCCGAATAGCGTTCTGCTGGATGGCTCTCCTCTTCCGGGAGCCTCGCCGTTGACAGGTATTTCGCTAGGAACGATTCAGGTTGGCAGCACCATCCAGGTTATTTTTCAAGCTATTGTGGTTTTCATACCCGATTCGCATGTATTCCATAATGAAGCGGCAGTACTCTACACATTCTCTACCCCGGACGGTAGAGTCATATCGGATTCCGCGGTATCCAATAAAATTACCCTTGAGGTTGTGCCGTATCAACTGGATGCGCACGCCAGCATGAGTACGCCGGTCACCTTTCTCGGCGATGTCGTCTTCTATGACTTGATCGTTCGAAACGACGGCTTGCTTCCGATGGAGAACGTAATCGTATATCTGCCGCTGCCCGAAGGATTTGAATTCGTACCGGGCAGTGTGGTTATCGACGGCGTGCTTGTGCCCTGGATTGATCCGGCCTCCGGCATTTATATCGGATACCTGGCACCGGGCGCGATTGTGTCCATCCGGGTAGCTATCCGTCTTGCCTCAATGCCTGCCGAGACGCGTGTTCCGTTCCAAGCGACTATCGAGTATACCGTGAACGGTACGGTGTACCGAACGCTGACTAATCTGCTTATTTTGAACATTACCGACCCTTCCTTAACCGTTAGCTTAGCTGTAGATCCTGTCAAGGCATCGGCATGCTCCAGACTGACGTATACGATTACGGTAAACAACGAGAACAGCTTTGCCGTAGATGCCTTTCTGATCCGCCTTATTCCGCAAGGAACGGTTTTTCTTCCCGATAGCATAATGGTCGACGGCGTGCCCCGCAAAGGAACGAATCCGTCTTCGGGTCTCCCGTTAGGTACCTTATTAGCCGGATCAACTGCCGTCATTACTTATCAGGTCACCATCCGGACGGCAAATTCTCAAATTCCGAATCAAGTAGAGGCTATCTACACTTATAGACTGACCGACGGACGGTTAGTCCGGCAAAATGCGGTGTCCAACCCTATAGTTACCGACATCTTTGCGGCGGTTATTTCCGTTCAGGCAAAAGCAGAGCCCATGTATTACGAAGCGGAGCGTTCGGTCCATTTTACTGCCTACGTGCAAAATACGGGGAATCTCGCAGCGGGAGTCACCTTATACCGCACGGATTATCCGAAGGGCTTCTATCTGCTTGATCCTCAAATCAACGATAATCAGATTCCCTCCTTTACGGATTCGGAAGGCGCGAGTCTAGGCTTAATCGCACCTGGTCAAACGGTTAAGGTCAGCTACTGGATTTACGTGTCCGACTCGGAGGAAATAGAGAACGAATCCCTTACCCAAGTAGCTACGCGATACACCGCCCGTTTCAACTATACCTATGATGACAGTACCTGCAGCGGCGAAAGCCAATCCAATGAACTGATCCTGCCGGTTGAACATGATATCGAATAAAAAAAGCAGAGGCTGCGGCAGCCTCTGCTTTTCCTTTTGTTATTCCGCTGTAGGATCAATATTGCATTCTTCAAGCTTTAATACTTTGGTTTTGTACTTCCATTTGTATCCGAGCCAAATCGCAAGGAAGAACGGAATTCCGATATAAGAAGCAAGCATAAACGTCCAGTCTACCTTGCCGTCCGTAAAGGCGCTGAAGCTTTGACCGATAATGACGATCATGCACATGACGCCTGCCAGAATCGGACCAAACGGATACCAAAGCGAACGGTACGGCAGATCCTCTACATTCCGGCCTTGCGCCACATAAGCTTTGCGGAACCGGTAATGGCTGATGGCAATGCCGAGCCATGCGATAAAGCCCGACATACCGGATGCGTTAAGCAGCCAGATATACACTTGTCCATCGCCGAAGAAGGAGGCCAGGAAGGCCAGCATGCCAATCGCTGCCGTAGCAAGCAGCGCATAAACCGGAATGCCGCGTTTGTTCAGCCTCGCGAAGATTTTCGGAGCTTTTCCTTCTTTCGCGAGCACCCATAACATACGGGTCGAAGCATACATGCCCGAGTTGCCTGCCGACAATACCGAACTCAGAATGACCGCGTTCATGACGGAAGCGGCGATGCTGAGGCCGGCCTTTTCAAAAATGATAGTGAAAGGACTAGCCGCTACGCTGTCATCCGCAAGCGTGTCTGTCGAGTATGGAATCAACATTCCTACAATAAATATCGCCAGGATGTAGAACAAGAGAATTCTCCAGAATACGCTGCGGATTGCACGCGGAACGTTCTCGCGGGGATTCTCCGATTCCCCTGCCGCAATACCTACAAGCTCCGTTCCTTGGAACGAGAATCCTGCGGCCATACAGATTCCCAGAACCGCAAGCCATCCTCCCGAGATCGGAGCGTCGCCCGCCGTAAAGTTGCTGAAGCCAACCGCGTCGCCTTTCCAGATCCCAACGATCATTAATAAGCCGATACCTATAAATACAATGACGGTAACGATCTTAATCATGGCGAACCAGTATTCGGATTCCCCGTACCCTTTGACGGACAACAGATTAAGACCAACCATTAAAGCCAGGAACAGCGCACTCCATAAGAAGGAAGGACTGTCAGGAAGCCAGAATTTGATAATCAAGGTTGCGGCGGACAGCTCTGCCGCAATCGTAATAGCCCAGTTATACCAGTAGTTCCAGCCAAGCGCAAAGCCGAGGGATGGATCCACGAATCTTGTTGCATACGTACTGAACGTACCGGATACCGGCATGTAGGTCGCCATTTCGCCAAGGCTGGTAACAAGGAAGTATACCATAATGCCAATGATGAAATAACCAAGCAATGCGCCGCCCGGACCCGCGTCATGAATCGCTCCGCCGCTCGCCAGGAATAACCCCGTCCCGATAGAACCTCCCAGGGAAATCATCGCCATATGCCTGGACTTCAGGCCTCTGCGTAATTTGTTCTCTTCTTTCACGAACTCATACTCCCCTTATCTACGTTTCCAATAATGTCCCATAAATAGCAGCGATATAAACGCAAAAAAAGCCGCCTCTCTTCGCAAAAACAAGAAAGACCGCTTCATCTTCCCCACTTCCAATATCAAGATAGCACAACATATTGCCGTTGATTACAAGCAATATGACAGTTCCGTTCCTGTTCGGAAACGGCCCCAGCCTGCCACGGTCAGTATACCGGACGGCTTCGGCGATGCTGCCTTTCAATCGGGATCGGCGGTCTTACTGGACCTCCCCTGATCTACTCATCAACTACGCGACCTCTACCTCATCGAATTGGATGAGGATTTTACTATTTAGTTGGACTGACATTGTCTTATAATAATGACCTCCGCCCAAGAAAGCAATGGATAAACGAACCAATTTCCCGCTTTGAACAAACGTTTAAGGTTTACGCGAGAGGAGTCGGCAGACCGTTTACATAATTTCACTTTACGATACCCAAACCCACGAAAAAGGCAGCCTGGATTGGCTGCCTTTCGCTTCCCTTATCCTTTAAGAAGTTTTCCGTTAAACAAAATATTCAATGTGCGAACAAAGAGCACCAGCAATACGATGCTCAGCAAAGCGAGTACGATTACGGCAATCACGGTTAACGGCCATGCATCGGTATATAGCGCGTATTTTAAAGCCGCATTGCTAAGCGCCGCCATCGGGAAGCTTACCCCCCACCAAGAAGCGCCAAACGGTATCGTTTTTTTGAACACTTTAAAGAACAACACAAGGAATAAAAACAGACCAAAGTAAAACAAAATGGATGCAAAGGAATCAACCCGCTGCTCGAAATTGGTGTAACCGAGAAATCCAACCTCGAACGGCGCAATCATAATAATCATGGAAGGCATTAAACCAGCCGGCATCGGGGCGTGATGGATCAGTCGGGATACAATCAAAGTGAAGTAGACTAATGCAACAACCCCGCCAATGGCAAGGGATAGCAAGTTGATTTCGCGTGCCCAGGGAAAGGGCATTTGCCCGCCGGCAACCGAAATATCCAGGGTTCCCACCACGGGAACCAGCAAGGCTGGAACCATATTTTCCGGGTTGTAATTTCCGTTCAGCAAGCGCGCTACAAAAACAAAACCCAGTACCAATGCCAATACCGTCCCTATCACCCAAATCGCTTGTCCTGTCGCTTGGCTGTAGCTTCCGATAACCGAGGAAAGCAGAAGAATGGCGATCGTAATCGTACCAAAGAAATTTCCCATAACGGGATGAATAAATTCATTTTTTACTTTCTGCGGATACAAGACCCACTTTACCAAGTAGCTTATGCTTAGCACGATAAAGATTGCTATGG
This sequence comes from Paenibacillus glycanilyticus, assembly GCF_051200795.1. NCBI lineage: Bacteria > Bacillati > Bacillota > Bacilli > Caryophanales > Paenibacillaceae > Paenibacillus > Paenibacillus glycanilyticus. Next base: position 3,148,635 of record NZ_CP195155.1, on the reverse strand, counting down.
CCAGAATCCCGCATACGTCAGCGATAACGGTAGAGGTACCCAGCAGCCGGTTGGCTTCTCTCCAGGCGAGAGACAATCCGGATATCCCCATAACCGATGCGAATAGATTAACGGGCAAAAACTGAATGGAACCAATGCTTCTTTGTTTCTCAACGGCAGTCATGGATTGCATGAAACGGACACCACTTTCTGTTTATTTAATGCGGAGTGCAATCTGCTGCGCCGATCTACGATCTCCTATTGGCCCATTTTATGAAAATCGCAATGATTGATCAATATCGTTGTTTCTATCGTTATGATAGATAAAATAAATGATCGGTATAAATCCTTCCTGCGCCGTCAATACTTGGAACACCTTTGCCAGGAAACGGAGAACACCACATGCGAGCAACCGAGAAAATTACGGGAAATCAACTAGGCTTCTTAATATTTACGTTCATCATCTCGACGAACTTATTAACCGTTCCTTCCTTTATGGTTATGTTTGGGATGCAAGACGCATGGTTGTCCGCCCTGATCGCGCCTATTACGGGAGTTGTTTGCATCCTCGTGATGATTGAACTCGCGAAACGATATCCGGGACAGACCATCACGCAATACAGCTCGAAAATTCTAGGTAAAGGCTTAGGGAAGTTGGTAGCGGCCAATTACGTTTATTATTGGTTTGTATCCATTACGACCATTACGATGCAGCACACGGGATTCATCAGCACGTTACTGCTTCCGACAAGCCCTACCCTTATCATTAGTCTGACGTTTCTCGTCATTTGCGGACTGGCCGCTCGCCTTGGCATAGAAGTTATTGCCAGAAGCACCGAATTCCTGACCGTATTACTTCTCGTTTTTTTCATACCGCTTTTAATTCTTACGATAAGAGAAGCTAATTTCAACGAAATTAAACCGATTTTAAGCGGTGGCATCTATCCGGTCCTTCGTGGAGCAGTCAACCCGGCAGGAGGCTTTATGAATCAGCTCTATATATTGGGATGGCTCCTTCCCTACTTAAATCAGCCTAAGGCTGCCCGTAAAGCTTCATTTGTTGCGCTCTCCGGCATTACTTTGCTCTCCGTAAGCATCGTAACCCTTACGATTATGATCTTTGGTCCGCTTACGAGCAAACTAACTTATTCTTTTTTGAGCGTTGTCCAATATATCGGAGTCGAGGGCTCTTTCGAGCGGCTGGAGGCGATTGCGGTTTCCACGTGGGTGATTGGTTGTTTCGTAAAAGTTTCGGTGTCCATGTTTATTTTAAGCCTCTGCGTAAGTCAGCTGTTTGAGCTGCGCAATAACCGAAGCTTGATTTTTTCACTCACGCTGCTGTCTCTGGTTGGATCCGTCTGGATTTTCAAAAATAACGCAGAGCTTCTCAATTATCTGGCCTACACCTTTCCTTTATTGGGTTTCATTAATCAAAGCCTAATCCCTGTATTGCTGCTGTTGATTGACTCGATACGAAAAAAAGGGACGCGCTCAATGGTTCAATAAACGCATACCGATTGGTTCAAGCCAGATTTGAAAAGCGAGGATAAAGCTCGGCACCTTTACATGAGCCATCAGCAAGGAGCCAATCAGCATGGAAACGACCAAAATCCCCCCGCAAACGACGACTTCCCTCGTCTCTTCCTTTGCCCGCAAGGACTTAAAATGATAAATGAAGCAAACGATCACAAAAAGCACGTAGACAATTATATAGGCAGTCAATGTTTAATCTCCTTCTCGGTTAATTGCAACGGAGGACCGGCCATTCCGGCTCCGCCAATCGAAAGCTTCACGTCAACGGTGATGTCTGCCTCGGAAAACTTGCTGTCCCATTGCGTTTGAACAGCTTTCCATTCCTTCGGCTTATTCCGGTAAAGCTCCCGCCCTAATCCGACGGCATCCGCGGAAAAGCGCTTCTGAAGCTTCATAACCGCATCCTGAATTTGTTTTTCCGCTGCCTTCTCCAATGCCTGTTGTACGAGAATTAGATTTTGCGGTCGTGTAACATCCAGAGTCGAATTATTCTCGACAAGAGCACCTTTCGCTTGCAACAGGATCTTGAATTTTATTTTATCTCCTGTTATATCCGATTTGATGGAGCGGTTGGCATGAGTAACAATTATCCCCACATTCCCTTTGCCATCAGGCAGTTCGGAATTGATTCTGCCATCCTCCATATGATCTCTTGCCCAATTTAAGCCATCCGTCTCGTAACTATTCAACAGACCGACTAATTTCATGTTTTTAAACACGGCAGTCCCTGACAGCTTGAACACACTGGTTTTACTTTTTCCGGTGCCTTCCGAATCCGTCTCTATAACCCCCATGATCGGATAAATCCCCTGACTGGAAGACGCCATGAAGAAATCCCGCAAGGTTACCGCAATTTCGCTTTGCTCGATTTCCATCTCTTTGACCGCTTCCATTGGCACTTGGTCAAAAGGATATTGCGCTTCCAGAACCTGTCTTGCTTCTCCCCCTTTTACAGCCATTATGTACGTTCTCAGACGTTGGCGCGGATCATGCGCGAATACGTCAAGGACATCGTTAATCCCTTGCCGGCCGAGCGATTCGCCAATAAATATCACGCTGCGGTGAGAGGTGAACAGCCTTCGCGAGCTCTTCTTCTGAATCTTCACAAACGCTTCGCTGACATTTTTTCCAGTGGCAGACAAGACGAAGAACTTTTTGGGCTGATCGCTCGTCCCTGCCGACTGTGAAGCGGAGGGTATCGCAAATTGCAGGGTCAACAGACTTTCCCCGCTCTCTGTCAAATCAAACGCAGACCCCGTAATAAAGGCAAGATCATTGATTTCCGTACGGTCCCAACAACCGTTAGTTAGGAGGATGGGCAAGATCAAGCAAATTCGCAGCAATCGTTTCATGTCGGATCCTTTCTCTTTCTTCGCGACTTGCTAGCAGCTACTTTCGCTTATTACGGTCGGGACTTGGCTTTTGTCCGGCCGGTTCTCGAACCGGATCGCTCATTCCTGTCGCCTGAGGCCTGAATCTTCTCGCCCAGATAGGTGCTCGAATAAGGATATCCTTCAGATTGGTCATCGTTATCGGGCCAAGCGGCGTCATATACGGAACGCCAAACGAACGGATCGAGGCGACATGCAATACGATGCATAGAAATCCGAGCACAATCCCGTAAAGACCAAGCGTTCCCGCTAAAAACAAGATCGGAAATCGCAGCAGCCGGATACCGCTCGAGAAATTAAAACGAGGGATGGCAAATGTGGCGATACCCGTTATGGATACGATAATAACGACGGGAGCGGATATAATCCCCGCTTGCACGGCAGCCTGTCCGATAACTAATGCTCCTACGATACTGAGCGCTTGTCCGATCTGCTTGGGCAGACGAATGCCCGCTTCCCTCAGCGCTTCAAAGACAATCTCCATCGAGAGCGCCTCGAACATGGCTGGGAAAGGCACGGCCTCCCTGGAGGACGCAATACTCAGCACCAAATTTGTCGGAATCATTTCTTGATGGAAGGTTGTTATCGCCACGTATAAGGAAGGAGCAAAGATAGCGATGAAAATGAACAAGAAACGAATCCAACGGACAAAAGTGGCAATTGGCCACCGTATGTAATAATCCTCGCTTGCTTGGAGTCCTGTCCAGAATGTCATGGGAACGATTAATACAAATGGGGTGTTATCCACAAGAATGGCTGCTTTTCCTTCCAGAAGCTCGGCAACTACGACGTCCGGGCGTTCCGTGCTATGGACTTGCGGAAAAGGCGAGTACGGCAAATCCTCGATAAATTCTTCAATGTAGCCGGAATCGAGAACGCCGTCTATCTGAATTCGGGTTACCCTGCTGCGAACTTCTTCAATGAGCGAATCCTCGGCAATTCCAACGATATAGGTTATGACAACTTGCGTTTGCGTTAATTCACCGATTACGACGGACTCCATCTTTAGCCTTGCCGTTTTCAGTCTACCCCGTATCAAGCCGATGTTCGTTGCTATATTTTCAATAAATCCATCCCTAGGACCGCGGATAACCTGCTCCGAAGATGGCTCTTCGAGACTGCGATGTTTGACTCCGTTTGCCTTGACCAGCAAGGCCTGGCTGTCCGAATCCGTTAAAACGGCCGCGTAACCGTCCAATAGTTGACGAACAATCTCCTTCACATCAGAAGACAGCTTTGTCATTCCCGCGGAGATGATCGATTTACCCAGAGCCTCAGCTCCGGAAGAATTACGACCTTGCTCTTGCTCAATATTGCCCTCGAACAAAGCTTTCAGGATATGATCGTCAATCAGCTGTTCGTCGGCAAGACTCGCGAGATAGACAACAAGAGATTCTTGTCCGGAGTAACATACTTTGCGGAAAACCATATCGGAGCAGTTCTTGAATATGGCTTGGAACATCGCCTCGTTTTGATCCAAAGCAGAGGACAGATCGACATACTCGATATCCTCCGGAGATCCTTCAGCTATGAATGGATGCTTTGGTTTAGCCTGCATCCATTTCTTGAACCGTTTCACTCCAATGCCCCCTTCGCAGAACCTTCGTTTAGTTATATCTTCCCAATTATTGCCTCGCTTTATTCGACAAAAAAGACAAGAAACCATGAAGCTCTGCTCCATGGTTTCTTGTCTTCCGCTTAATAAATTAAGTTCGTGCGGCAAGCACCGCATGTCTCTTCGTGAACTGGCGATACGCAGCCGAAAAGCACATTAAAAAGCCTGTCGTAACAAATACGCCAACCGGAAATGCCCATGTCCCCCAATCAGGGACGATAAGCGGCATTAACGAAACGCCGAAGGCAACAGGTACGGGAGTTTTGAACAGTTTGCAGAGAATGAAGGTAATGAGCACGTTTATTACTCCGACCCCTATAATGGAACCCGGCATTAAATGATAAACGCCAACGGACAGTATAGCCGTAACGGTCAATACGGATAGACGGGGCGATATCATCTTCCAATGGAACTTCTCCGTATGGAACAGCTCGAAAATGAGCGCGAATACGGGCGGAATGATGAGTACATTCAATTTGGTCGAAAAAGCCAGTCCAATCCAAAGAGCCAGAATCAAGGTTATGATAACCGTATCCTTTACCTTGCGAACGTCACTTCCGGACAACTTGTTCGGATCTCTGAATTTAAAGGCGGCAGCCATAATCACAAAGGTAAAGATGGCTGTCGAGATTGCAAATGTATAATTGTGCAGCCCAAGAAAAATCGGCAATAGCGCTGCGGGAATCGTTGGTCCAAAGTTAACGCGGAATACATGCATCAAAATGACGATAATAATTAATCCCAACCAAATCTTGGGCAAAGGCGGCATCGACAAGAAGTTCATCGAAGTTCCGATAAAGGCGCCTATCGTTGGAGAAAGCCACAAATGAACGGGATTTTTAACCCAATGCGGTACGGGAAACACCATAACTCCCATAGCCATGCCGGCGATTTCGGGGAATAGAATATCCCGCTGATGAGAAGCCACGGCAACCGCTAGCATTAGAAAAACTAATAGGTATGCCGATAAAAAACGTCCGGATTTAAATGCCTCCCAAAACATCTCCATTCCTCTCCTTTTCAATATCGCTTGCTTTCGGATTCTCCAAGGCATAATTATTCCTTAATATCCGCCAGCTGTTTACATCCTATACTAGTTCGGGAAATCCACGTCCGGCGGCGGCATTTGAATGAAGGAGCAATGGGCTCGAGAATGTTTTTTGCCTCTTATCCATACATACTCTTGATCATATTTCTCCAGTAAACCTCCACCGGTATATTTCTCATTCCGAATAACCATCACGTATTGACCGAAGAATAAAGCATTATCAAAATGAACGTCAAATTGAAGGTTATTAGAATTCATTTTATCCCATCCCTTTCGTGTGGCTCCTGCCCTGCAACCTCATTCTATGAAAGATAATAAGATTGATCAATATCGGTGTTTCTATGAAAACGATAGATGACTTCAATCATTAACCACGGAGCATAGCCGTCATCCCCGTGCGGGTTAACTCTACAATGCCGTATGGCTTCAGCAGCTCTATAAAAGAATTTATTTTTTCTTGGTCTCCAACCACTTGGATCACTATATTTTCCGAGCCTATATCGACAATGGAAGCCCGAAAAGGTTCAACGATGCTTAATATTGCCGGATCAGCTTTATTAACGGAACTTACCTTGATGAGAGCCAACTCGCGGTCAACCATCGGATAGGCGCTTAATTCGACGATTTGCACGACATCGATTAATTTATTTAATTGCTTTTTGACTTGCTCCAGCGTGTTGTCATCACCGTAAGTCGCAATAATCATTCGTGACAGCTCCGGTGTCTCCGACTGGCCAACCGTAATGCTGTCAATATTGAAACCGCGACGACTAAATAAGCCCGTGACTCTCTGCAAAACACCCGGATGATTGTTTACCAGTACCGAAAACGTGCAGCGTTTCATGCTTCATCCCCCATAATCATCTCATCTATTGTCGAACCCGGGGCAACCATCGGATAGACATTCTCTTCCTGACTGATCGTAAAATCTATAACGACTGGACCGTCGATTTCCAGAGCCTTATTCCATACTTCAATAGCTTCCTCTTTATTCGTTGCTCTAAAGCCTTTGACACCGTAAGCCTCAGCCAGCTTTACAAAGTCCGGACTGCCGGATAGGTTCATGCTGCTAAACCGGTTATCATAAATGAGTTCTTGCCACTGCCGGATCATGCCCAGAACCTGATTATTCAATATAACGATCTTCACCGGAAGATTGTACAAAGCGCAAACCGCAAGCTCCTGCGCGCACATTTGAAAGCCGCCATCACCGTTAACGGACACTACGAGCCGGTTCGGATTGCCGATCTGCGCCCCTATTGCCGAAGGCAGGCCAAAGCCCATCGTACCAAGTCCACCCGACGTAATGATCGAACGCGGATGCATATATTTGTAGAACTGCGCGGCCCACATCTGGTGTTGGCCGACATCCGTCGTAATAATCGCTTCGCCGCCGGTCGATTCGCTAATCATTTCGATAACGAATTGCGGTTTTAAAGTAACGTCCGAGTCGGTGTAACGAAGCGGAAAGCTGTTTTTATTTTCTTTAATCTGTTCGAGCCATAATTCTGATTTGGCGGGAGCGGCAGACAGGTTTGCTTGTTGAAGGATCGTTTTTACGTCGCCAATGCACGGAATCGCGGTCGATAAGATTTTGCCAATCTCTGCCGGATCAATATCGATATGCGCGATTGTTTTGGCTTTTGGAGCAAATCCGTTCGTTTTCATCGTTACCCGGTCATCGAAGCGTGCTCCGATACTGATGAGAAGATCGCAATTTTGCAAGGCTGTATTGGCCGTATAGGTTCCGTGCATGCCTGGCATGCCTATCCATAGTTCATGTCCGCTAGGAAAACCTCCTAACCCGAGCAGGGTCGTTGTAACCGGTATCCGCGTTTTTTCAGCAAAAGCAAGCAATTCCTTCGAAGCATCGGAGTAAATGACCCCTGCCCCCGCCAGTATGACGGGCCGTTCCGCTTCTTCAATGGCTCGAAGCAGCTTGTCGATTTGATTGGAATCCGGCTGTGTATCCGGTTTATAGCCTCGGATTTGGGGAGTATCAAGCGAATACTCAAATGTGGTTAATTGGCTTGTTACATCCTTGGTAATATCGATTAATACCGGTCCCTTCCGCCCCGTCGATGCGATATAAAACGCCTCATGAATGATCCGGGGCAATTCCTCGATATCCCGTACCAAATAGCTGTGCTTCGTAATCGGCATCGTTATTCCGACAATATCCGCTTCCTGAAACGCATCCGTACCGAGCAAGGACGAAGAGACGTTTCCTGTAATCACAACTAATGGAACCGAATCCATATTGGCTGTAGCGATTCCTGTCACCAGATTGGTAGCCCCGGGACCCGAAGTCGCAAAACAGACGCCAACTTTGCCCGTTGCGCGAGCATAACCGTCCGCAGCATGGATGGCGCCTTGTTCATGCCGCACCAGAATAGATTTGAACTCCGGAATATCCAGAATCGAATCGTATATGTTCAAAATGCTGCCACCTGGATAACCAAAAATACACTCTACCCCTTCAATTAGCAAACTTCTTAGCAAGACTTCCGAACCTGTCACTCTATCATTCATAAAAAGCTCGCCCATGACATTTATCCTCTCTCTCCACGCCTAAGTTGGTGATATCCTTTAGGTTTATTAGCAGTGACTCCTGTTGCCTGATTGTATGAAATTCAGAATCATTGATCAATATCGTTGTTTCTATCGTAACGATAGATAGAATTAATCATTATTTCGTTGAACAACAAAAAACCGCCCCTGAACAAGGGCGGTTCGATATAAATAGATTAGACGGAAGGCTGCTGATCCCGGAACGCCTGCTTCACGCGGATTAAGGACGCCACATTACGCGTTGTTATGGAATGCACGCCCCATTCGGCGTATTGGCGCATGAGCGCTTCATCCTCAACGGTCCATGCGTATACGGGCATTCCAAGTCCCGCGGCATACTCCACAAACTCCTGCCGCAAGATTCCGTGATAAATATTCACTCCGATGCAGGAAGCTTCGCGGGCATCCGCGCAGGTTTGAATCATCGCTTCCCGGTAAGGCAGGGTCTTAAACAATTCGACGTTGGTGTTAAGCAGCTTGCTCATTTCCGGCTGCAGCCGCTGCGCGAGAAGCGCCCGCTCCCGCTCGCAGCCGGAGAAGAAAGCTTGCCGCGACAGGCCGAATTTGTGGACCAGCGCCGCAACGGGCTCAATCGCCGCATCAACCTTCAAGTCCAAATTCACGATTTTACCGGAAGCTTGTACGAGGGGCAGAATATCTTCCAGCTTAAGGAGCGGCGGCACGGTACCTTTCCCCGACTCGGCATGCCATTCGGTTAGCTCCGAGTAACTCCTGTCCGCTATATTCACATGAAACCGTTCAACGGTAAGCCATTCATCGTCATGCGCCAGCACGGGAATCCCGTCCCTGGTCACCCGGATATCCTCTTCCACCACGTCGGCGCCAAGCTCAAGCCCGATTTGGACCGATCGAAGCGTATGCGCTTCCGTGTTCATGCTGCCTGCATGAGCCGTAATCAGCGGAAAACTTTGCGTCATTCCCGTCACACTCCTAATTACCGTCTTTCGTTCATCATAAGCTTATTCGGATTCCGCGTAAATCGCATTCGTAAAAGCAATCATCGTACGCATACCGCGTACGTTTCCTTTTAGCTCTGCCCGAACCCAGTTTAATCCCTTACCGGTAATTCCGAAGCGATATTGCTCCTGCTCCGGACTCGCCGGCTGCTCGCCAATAACGCCGAGGTTGCTCGTCAGCGCGATCGAATATCGAGCTTCGGGAAATGCCCAATAGCCTGCCCTAACCTGAAAATCAATGTTTACGACAGCTTCGTAGCTAAGGCTTCGCTCCTGCTCCGGTACGCAATCGCCGATCGTATAAACGATCTTGCCGGAATGTAGCTCCAGCGTCACTAACGGTCCCATGGTCACCGAAGCTTTCCCTGCGGCAAGCGCGCGTACGGCTTGTTCCGTTAAGCTGCCTTCGGTTTCGTCGAGCTGCAAATACGTCACCGGCAACGGTTCATCCGTCAGTTCCTGCGCATGCCAATCGCGGCCCGAAGTTGCCGCAATCCGGAATCCGTCGTTCAACCGATCGGTCCATAGACGAAACGCTCGGGCATTATCCGTCTTAATCGACGGGAACGTACCCGACCATACCTCGATATAATCCAGCTGGTTCCAGTCTCGAATTTCAAACTCCCAGAAGCAGCCCGTGCACATCGGATTACCGATGCGATAAGGATGTGCCATCCCGGCAATCCCGCCAAACGCATGAACCTGTTCAATCCCCTCGTGAATATCGCCCGGACCTGCGGGACGCCAGTCCACAAATTCCGTTAGACCGATCGTCACCATATGTCCGTAGAACGTCGTCCATTCCATGCCTGAAATAATGGTCAAGCCGGTCTCCTGCTCTACACTCTCCCGATCCTTCAAGCCCGTCATCGTATTATGGTCGGTCAGCGCCACTGAGTCAAAGCCAAGCGCCTTTGCTCCTTGCGCAAGCTCCAGCAAAGATTGCCTGCCGTCGCTGTGGTTCGTATGACTGTGCAGCTCACATGCCATCCAGCGCATTCCATTAAGCCTCCTCATGATGAATTCGCAGGCGGTATCGGCAATGATCCGTTACAATCTCATGAAGACTTAACGTAACGCGCCACAGCCCTTCGCTCAATTCGCCGCTGACGAAACCCGGAGAAGCATCCTCGCCTGCGATCAACAGCAACTGCTCCGGATTATGCCGATGACCGGCTCCGCGGTGCCGCTTGGGGTCGTCGACCGAAATTGTAATCAGGTTTTTAAGAGGAAGAAACGATTCCCACTTTTCCAATAATCGAGCGCACTGCGCCTGCTCCGTATACTTGTTGATGCCGGCCGCGATTAACGGATGAGCTTGCTCGCGGTCCTCGAGATTTTTAGGCTCGTAAGAGAAGCCGATCCAAAGCTTGCCTCCCTGCCGATCCAGATGAAAGCTGTAGGCAATATGCGTTTTGGAGCATACCGGAGTCACCTGTCCCTCCGCTTCCAGAACAAGACGTTTCATTAAGAACGCGCCCCCTCTTCCTTAATCATGCTGCGAATGTAGAAGTAGCCCATAAACGAGCAGAGCAGGAAGGTGAAGAATGCGAGTGCGGAAGCCTGCTCTTTTTCCTGAAACACGCCGAATATTTGCTCCATGGACACGCCAAGCATTTGCGGTGCATTAGGTCCAAGCAGGAACGGCGCGGTGAACGAACCGATTACGCCCATAAAGACGAAGGTTACCGCCACAAGCAGCGTTTTGTAAGTGAGCGGCACGATAAAACGGATGAAAATGCGAAGCTTCCCCGCACCTACGTCTTTTGCGCTTTCCATCACCGAGTCCGGAATTCCCGCCAAGGCAGAGCCAAGCAGCATCGTCGTGAACGGAATGTTGAACCACAAATTAGCGATAATAATGCCTTTCATATCGAAAATAAGGCGCGGAATTCCGCTTCCTCCAAACAACAGCACCCACCGGGCTACCCAGCCGTGGTTGCCTAACAGCTGAATCAAGCCGTACGTCGCAATAACCGACGGAATAAACATCGGGATCATGTACATATTCCGAATCCACTTGACTAACTTGCCTTTGTTGAAACGCATGTAAGCTGCTAGCGCATAACTAACGATCAGCACGATAACGACCGATATAACCGTTACTTCCAGCGAAAATACGATATTGGAGCGCATCAGCTTGTCGGTGAATAAGAACTTGTAATTCGACAGGTCCATGCCGCCCTCTTTGTTGGTCAAGCTTTCTTTGAACGAGACCGCGATTGGGATGACGACCGTGAGGAACAGCAGCAGAAAAGAGGGGATGACCAGAAGCAATCCCAGTATCCCCATTTTCACTTGTTTTTTCATCATTGCGCCGCTACGTCGCTTTGCCAGCGTTTGTTGATTTCATTGCCCAAATCGCCGATGTTGAACGTCCGGAAGCCTTCAGCCACGCCTTTGAAGGAATCCTGAATGTCCTGCGGCATGTTTGACAGCTGGATGCCAGGGAAGCCGTGCATCTTGGTCACCACAACCGCTTGCGCTTCCGGCGACAAGACGAAGTTCAGAAACTCGTTAACCGCGTCTTTCTTATCGGACAGCTTCGGTACCATCAAGTAGGTCGGGCCGCCGTTGAAGCCCGGGGTAATTTGAGCGATTTTCGTCGTAGCCGGAAGCTGGCCGTTACCGATTTGCTCAAGCGCCATGTCCGACCATGCCGGGATCATGTCTACTTCGCCGCTGATGAGCAGATCCAGCGTGCCTTGGTTTTTCTTCGGATAAATGCCTTTACCGTAAACGTATTTGCCGAGGTCCTTCAGCGTATCGAATCCTTTGTCCCATTCCTTCTCAACGCTTGGGTCGGAATTATGAATCGCATCCTCTGGAAGCTTGTCGTACAGCGTTGTTGTCACAAACGAGCTGCCGGCTCCGCCCGTGGAAGGATCGTTGTAAGCGAAGCGTTCCGGATTCGCTTTAATCCAAGTGAACAACTCATCCAGCGTCTTCGGAGGCGTCGGCACCTTCTCGCTGTTGTATGCGAGCACCACGGCGGACGAACGATACGGAATTGCCAGGTTGGATACGTCCTTCATCGTATTCGCGTCAACGGAAGCAAGGTTGCCGATTTTAGCCGGATCAAGTGTTTCCCACAGATCGTCCTTTTGCCCTTGGGTTACGTTGCTTAGCCCGTCCTCGTACAGATCGATTCCGCCGGAGCCTTTGCCTGCCTGCTTCGCAGCAAGAATGCGGTCATACGTCGGCTGCGCGCCTGTGCCGGATGGAATATACACCTCTTTAACCTTAATGTTCGGATGATCCTTTTCGAACATCGGTATAATCGTATCCCATAGATTTTTTACGTTCTCGGAGCCTGTAAAGTAAAAGCTGAATTCGACTTGCTGGGCAGATGGATTCGCCGAGGCCGTATTCGTCGCTCCGGGGTTTGTTCCGCCGGCATTGGCAGTATCCGAATTATTGGAGTTCCCGCAACCCGCGAGAAGAGCAGCGGTAACGGTTGTTACAGTCAGTAAAGTAAGGGTGGATTTTTTGCTTAACATGCTTATTTGCCTCCTTGGCATTGAGGAATTTTTGTTCTCGTTCGAGATGCGATTTGCTTAAACTTCCGGATACGCAATGACTTTCTTGAAGCTGATGTAAACCTGGTCGCCTGAATTCAGCTCCTTCACGGCATCCCGCGGCTGAAACGCCCGAATGACGCCATACTCCGGTAATTGGATCGATACTTCGGCATAATGGCCTAGAACCATAATCTGCTTGACGATACCGGGCAAACCCTCTTGGCCATGACTTGACAGCATGACATCTTCAGGCCGGATTGCCAGCCATACTCCGCCGGACAACGATTTCGAATTTGGGAACTTCATTATTCCTACCATTACTTGACCTTCCGAAACCACCCCTTTCAAAAAGTTCATTTTGCCGATAAATTGAGCGACATACAGCGTGTTCGGATGATCGTAAATTTCTTGCGGCGATGCGATTTGTTCGATGTTGCCGTGATTCATGACGACAATCCGGTCGGAAATCGACAGCGCTTCTTCCTGGTCATGCGTAACGAATACCATCGTAAGACCGGTCTCCGCCTGAATCTCCCGCAGCTCTTCACGCATCTCATGCCGAAGCTTCGCGTCCAGCGCCGAGAATGGCTCATCGAGCAATAGAACGGCGGGTTTCAAAAGCAGCGATCTGGCAAGAGCAATACGCTGCTGCTGACCGCCCGAAAGCTGGCCGGGGAATTTATTCTCGGCATCCGGCAAACGTACGAGCTTCAACACTTCCGTAACTTGTTTGCGGATATCGGCTTTTTTCACCTTGCGTATTTTAAGACCAAATGCCAGATTATCGAACACGGTCATATGCGGCCATAGATTGTAGCCTTGGAATACCATTGAGGTCGGACGTTTCTCCGGCGGCGATTTGAGCACGCTCACCCCTTCGATGAGAATATCGCCGGAATCCGGCTCTAGAAAACCGCCAATGCTGCGCAGTACCGTCGTTTTGCCGCAGCCGGAAGGACCAAGCAGCGTAACGAGCTCACCTTTATGCACATCAAGCGAGATCGAAGTAACCCCTTCGCCGGTGCGGTATCGTTTCGAAAGCTGCTGCACGGATAGCTGGATTTCCCGGCTGCCCCGAACCTGGTGGTTTTCTTGCTTTCCCTGCTTACCTTGAATACCTTGATTTTCTCGAACATCTTGAATGCCTTGAACCATACCCGTAATAGCCTCCTTTGTCGTGCGAGAATTGCCTTGTTACTTCAATGTGAACCCGCTGGACATGACATCCGCGCTAACGAAACGTTTGGCTGCGAGCAGCAGAATAATCGTTGGTGCCGTCAAAATGATGGAAAACACCGCGCCAGCAAAAGCGGGATAATCGCTGATAATCGAATACATGACGATCGGCATCGTTTTGTAATTCGGGATGCCAACCAGGAACGTGCCCTGCGCTTCGTCGAGCGAGTTAAGGAAAGTGAAGATGGAAGCGACAATGATGCCCGGCAGTGCCATCGGCAAGGTGATCTTAAGAAATACGCGGAACGGACCAGCTCCCACGTCTCTAGCCGATTCTTCCTGTGCTTGATGCACATTCCGGAAAGCGGCCGTCGGAATCCAAGTCATAAACATAAGCACGTTGATCATATGGATCAGGACAACGCCAAGCAGCGTATTCATGAGTCCAAGCTTGTAGAAGAGCACCGCGATCGAGACATACAGCCCCATCTTAGGGAACGCATGGGTCAGCAGAAACGAGAACAGGAAGAATCGGCTGAACGGAAACCGGATGCGGGCGAACGCATAGGCTGCCGGAATGCACAATACAATAGACAGCCCTGTTACAATCGCGGCGATCATGAAGGACAAGCCGATTGACTGTGGGATGTCCTCCTGCTTGAAGACGAAAGCCCACCATTTCATGGACCACTCCGTTGGCATAACGTCCGGATAACTCCATTTTCCGGTGAAGGCTAGAATAGCCAAGTTCAGAAGCGGTCCTAAAAAGAAGATGACAAAGACGACAAGCACGATAAATTCAATGATTTTCCTTGTTCCAAGTGCCTTGAAATACCAGCGCATGAAGAGTTATCGCTCCTTTCGGTATGGATCTATAGTGATCTGGTAGACTGTCTGACGATCAGCCGGGGCACCAGTTGGTTGGGATGCGCAACATTCTGTTCCTGCCGGATCAATTGATCGAGGAGCCGAACGGATTGCGTACCCATATCCCCGGTATCCACCTTGACCGTCGTCAAGGATGGCGAGAACATTGCCGCGAAATCAACGTCATCGAATCCTACCACCGACATCTGCTCGGGAATCCGGACCGATTGCTCCAGCAAAAATTTCATCGCGCCCATGGCAAGCATGTCATTGGTGGCGAAGAGCGCCGTATACCCACCCTCCCGGAATTGCTCCCACTCCCGGTTCATAATCTCGTATCCTTCTGCAAAGGTCGAAGTAGCCGCTGATTGGATTGCCGTATCGGCTTCTTGGATACCAGCCTGCCTGATAGAAGTCATAAATCCCTTTAGGCGCAAATGATGACTGCGATGACTTTGCGGCCCCGCGACAACAAATATTCGCTCATGCCCGGTCTGCGTCAAGAACTCGGCGACCATTCTGCCGCCTTCTTCATCCTGGTTGACGATATGGATAACGCCATCCACATCCGTCGAACCGTTCACCATAACGAATGGGATGCCGAAGCTCGTGATGTGATCAATCACGTTCTGTTGTAGCCGGCTGATGAGAATAAGCCCGTCCACCCGCTTCTCGATCATGAAGTCGGCCGAACGATACGACATATCGTGATCCGTTGTAACGAATATCGAATAATTCAACCGTGCCGCTTCCAACAAGACGGCATCGACGATTTTCCCGTAGAAGGGATGCGAGGCAATCGGAAGTTCACTTCTATATAAGAGCACCCCGATGTTATGTGTTCTTTGCGATACCATAGCCCTAGCGACCGCATTGGGTTTATATTGCAATTCCTCGACTAACCCAAGAACCTTGTCACGCGCTTCCGGACTGGAATAACCATTCCCGGAAATAATCCGCGAAACGGTAGATTTGGATACCCCGGCGCGCCGGGCGATTTCTTTGATGGTCGGATTGTCCACGGTGCACTCCCTTTCATAGCTGTGAGACCGTTCCCATATGGGATCGTTCCCATACGTATAGATTAAGGAGCGGATGTTTCTTCTGCGTTAAACCGAGCCTAAGGAATTGTAAATCCAGCGCTAAAAAGTTCCAGAAAAACGGAAAACCACCGTATCCTGTCATGATTTCGGTGGTTTTGTGTAAAATGTAAATTTATCAACAAGCCAAATGTCCATCCCTTGGACAAATTCGTTTTATATTTTCGTAGCTTGATAAACAAACTTCTGATTGCCGTTTGAAGGTTTTTCCCCATCCACAAAATCAGCGCAAACCGTTACGTCAGAGAAACCAATACCCTCTAGAATCAATTTGAACTCTTCTACCCCGTACCAGCGCATGGCAAAACGTTGTAATTCCGTTTGGATCAATACCCCTTTTCGCCACTTTTCATATTTCAAATAGCTGACACGGTATTGATTGAAGAACAAATCAACTTCCACATTCTTGCCTTCCATCGTAATGAGATCACCATTTGGCAAGTAATAAGTTGCCGTACCGTCCCATCGCCCTAATTCCGAACTGTTGTAATTGTTGTCAGGCAAAAACAGATCAAGGATCAACCTTCCGCCTGGTTCCAAATGTTCATATAGCCGATTTAATACCTGTATCGACTCCTCCCGTTGTTCAATCAACAAAAACGAGCCCCCAGGTATAATGATCGCTTCATACTTATGCGGCAAAGAAAGCTCCTGCAAATTTGCTTGATACAAGTCCGGAGCTAATCCACGTGCTTCGCAGCGATAACGGCAAGAAGCAAGCATTTGCGCGGAATAATCAACCCCGTCGACGATTAATCCTGATTCAAGGAGAGGAATGATCACTCGTCCAGAGCCTACCATGGCCTCCAGAATACGTCCTTTGCAGTGCTTAAGTTTTTCGCGATAATACTCTATATCTCCGCTGAAGGATTGCCCGACTTTTTTAGTAAGGTCATAAACCTCTGTGCAAAGTTCACCATAATAACTGAAAGACATATGTGCTTTTCCTCCGAGGATATGGATTTTAAACAAGTGCATCATCAATACCATATTAGTCGGGAGGAAAATTCTGGACAATGGATTTTTTCCTTATAACTCAACTGTCCAGCTATATGTAATGTACTTTTACGATTCGAGTTAGTTGATCAAAAACCAAGCAGCTTAAAAATAAAAGGCTCCTTAATGTCCTCCGCTTTATAGCAGTTTTTAAAATTTTTTTAAGCAAAAGACTTCGACATGCAGCTCCTGACTCTTCATATATATCCGTACTTACATTTAGATCAATATTCCTGTATTCATTATATTTAGGGCTTTCGTTTTTTATAGACAGGATGTCCGATGCTTTCCAAGACATCGAAAAATCATTCTTATGATTACTCGAATATACCTTTTTCTTCTCGCCGGTCTGGGTTTGTTCAACCTCAACGATATACATTACTCCGCCAGCTGCACCGCCATAATTTAAATAATACGAGCTAGCTTCATATTTACCATCCGGTGATTCTATTGGACCCAGAAATAATGTTGCATTATCAAGGCTCTTGAACTTATATGAATACCTATTATAGCCAATTAACATTAAAATACCGAATATCAGTACAAGGATGATCATATATCTTTTTTTCATGCAGTCCCTCCGTCAACAAACAGCTCGAAGTACGCGCCAAAGTGATTGGTTTCCTTCTATACCTCTTACCTCCTTGCTATCGATAGTGACATACTATAATTTCAACTTCCGTATGTTCAAAAACTTCCGTTATAATTTCTCTTACTTTTCCCCATTGAAGCTTATCAAGCCCGCATCCTATCTGCGGCATAGCAAGCTTGGTTATTCCTTCAGCTAAGCACAGCTCTTTCATTGATACAACAGCCTGGGTAAGAGATTCGTATGTGGGTTTGTGCCAGTATTTCGATTTGGTAATTAGATTCAAGCTCTTCCCACTCTATAGCATTTCCCTATTTCTAATGGATTCTTGTCTGCCATATCTTGAAGAGATTTAAGCTTAAACCGTTTTCTGAACTCAACTGCAATTCCTGCACCCATTTTTGCATCCGCAGAAATGCAATGCGCTAAGTCATAATCCTCCGTCATAGTGAACAGGTCTTTCTTTATTTCTTTGAAATCCACAATATGCCTTCTTCCTTAAAATGAATTCAACTCGGAAACTCAATCATTTAAACTGTTACATCAACGATCCTTCGAATTGCCTTTCGAATAGTAAAATAGAAGATTCACAACGTTAATAAGGATACCGATAGTAGCAACTAAAAGTGGAGCCAAAAGATCAAACCGAATTGTTTTAAAATCGGTGTGTACGGTCAAAACACAATAGGAATAGGTAACATTTTTGATCTCGAAGTTGAAATTATGAATGACATCCAGCAAAGTTTTCAGATTCCCGTACAAGCTTTGGCAAGCAACGAACATTGCAGCAAATAACAAAATATTGGCAACCATTATATTTTTCTGATTTTTATTTCTTTTCATTTATCTCATCCAATCATTTTATTACTGCGTTATTTCCGTGCCCATAAAACGACAGTGATTGCCATTCCAGCAGCCACCGTAACAAAGAAATAGTATCCGCCTCTGGTTTGTACACGGCTCCGATTATCATAAACCTCTGGCTAGATCCCCAATCCCAGCCACTTCTATGTTACCACATACTGGAACAGAACTTACTTTGATTTTCAATAAAAATGGCAGCTGATCCTCTGATCAACTGCCATTTCCACTCTATTTCCTAGCTTTTCAAGTACCTAGCTGCTTCTTCAAAACGAGCAGTTGCTTATACTCTTCATCAAGCCGCGCATACCGGATGTCGGTTGGCTTCAGCATGCTTAGTTCCGCAAGTACAAAAACGATTCGATTCGCAATAACCAGCTTTTCCTCTTCCAATTGCTGTTCGTACTTGTCTCCTGAACCAAGGATACTCTGTGTCCGCTCGCGAAACGCTTCGTAGCCGGATTCAATCCGCTTTATATTGCCATCTTCAAAAACAAGCAGCTTCGTGCAGATCTTATCCATCAGATATCTGTCATGCGAGACTACGATAAGAGTTCCGCGATACTCCGATAATGTCTCTTCAAGCTGCTCGCGGCTTGCCAGATCGAGATGGTTCGTTGGCTCATCCAATATGAGCAAATCTTGCTCGCGCATCATTAGCAGCGACAGCTTGATCCGCGTGCGTTCACCAAGACTTAGCTGAGCGATCGGCTTTTCCAGCATTGACGCATCGAACCCCATATTGGCCAGCAAGGTCCGTGCTTTCCCAATATCGCTCCGGATTTCATGGCTCTCCTGCAAAAGCTCGAGAACGGTTTGCTGCTGATTAAGATCCGATACATCCTGCGTTAAATACGCAACCTTTGCAGTTGGACTAATCCATAGCTGACCGGAGTCTACCGATTTATTGCCTAACAGCATCTGAATAAGCGTCGTTTTCCCGCAGCCGTTAGGTCCTAGCAAACCGATTTTCTCCCCGCGTTGCAAATAAAAGGAGCTATCTTTAAACAAGGAGCGCCTGCCATACGACTTGCTAATCTGCTGTGCTTCCACGATTCGCCGGCCGCGTTTGTCTGGGTGATCCCAGCCGAAGAATACCTTTGCTTCCTCATTAGGCTTCTTCACGCCTTCTATCTCAATCTTTTCCAGGCGATGAATGCGGGATTTGATTTGCTTATCCATGCTTTTGGCTTTACTGCGATAGAATTCCTTCACGCCTGCACGCATCTCAGCCATTTTCCCAACTTTACCGGCTTCGCGATGCGCTTTCTCGGACCAGCTTTTCAACCGCTTGATTTCCGCTTCAATTTTCTGCTCGTATTTCTGCTGTTCTTCATACTGATGCAGTTGACTCTGAAAACGGCGGGACTTTTCCTCCCGATAGAACGTATAATTGCCCGGAAATGACGTCGAAACGCCATCTTGCAGCTCGATAATCCGGTCCACCGTTTGATCGAGAAAATAACGGTCATGCGATATTACAATTGTTGTGCCGTTATACCGTCGTAGCTCTTGAACGAGACAATCGACGCCTTCAAAATCCAAATGATTCGTCGGTTCGTCGAGCAGCAGAATATCCGGTTTGGAGGACAAAATATGGGCAATCGCCAATTTCGTCTTCTCTCCCCCGCTTAATCCCGCTAAACGCGCTCCGTCCCACTCTTTCACCTTTTGCAAGCCGAAATGGCTCGTAGTCTTTAGAAACTGCTCGGTTTCATGGGACTCATCGGAATGGTTCATCATGTTGCTGAAGGTATTAACGGTATACGAAGTCGATTGCAGCAAATAACCGATTCGAAGTTGATCCTTGTGGAAAGTGATCTTACCGTTGTCAGGTAGAATCGTACCAAATATCAGATTGGCGAGCGTTGTTTTGCCTGCCCCGTTCATCCCGACCAAGCCAATCCGCTCTCGGGATGCCAGATCGGCGTCTACGTTCACGAGCACATTCGTGTCGCCAAAGCTTTTTGTAATTCCGCGTAAGGTTAATATTGTCATTCCAATCACCGCTTCAAGTTTAGTTGAACAACTGACAAGGGTTATGATTGTCGAAGAAAAAAAAACCGCAGGACGCGCCTGCGGCTAAGGATATGCGGATATAGAAATAGCGTGAAAACACCCTAAATAGACGCCAATAAATGGCATTCACCAAGGTGGTAGGAGTCCTCTCCAATAGACACACGTATCCTAATCCGCTCCGCGCATAGGCTGAGCTCTTATCGCTTATCGTCATTTTCGAAAATCATGATCGACAGGAAATTAGGTCCACATGATGTCTAATTAGATACCTCCAATAACTTTCAAGTTAACCCATTATAGCATGATAACCTCTCACTCGCATGCCTTTATTTGGAAAATAAAAAAAGGTCCTGAATCCGACATGGGATTATGAAAAGCAATATGCAATTATGGAATGGTCGTTTCAAAAAATGCAAGGTCAATCTTTAGATCTTGAAGCTGTTTTAGGTGAACTTCGGATATATGCTCCAAGAGTATGAGACCTTTGTCCGTTAGAGAAATTAGAGTACTTCTCGCATCATCCGGATTTCGCCGGCGCTTTATAAGTCCGGACTTCTGGCAGCGGGATACTAATCCGACGCAAGCATGATGCGTTATTTGCAATTTCTCTGCCGCCTCCGAAATAGTCGCATAATCACGACCTGGATAACCTTGTATGGCTAGAAGCAGTTGGTGTTGCTGAGGAGTTAAACCCACTTCCTTTGCAACGCTTTCACTAAACTGCATAAATACCCGTAACTTGTATCTGAAGCTAGCCAATCGCTCGTACAAGGATTTTGTAACAACCGGATTTGACATTAATACATGCTCCTCTACATATTTATATCGTAATACGATACATTATCTAAAAGGATAAGCCTGTAGCCAATGAAGGCATTTGGAATCCATTTTAGATTGGGGATGAGTTTATGAAAGCAATGGAGATTTTCAAATCCATTTCAATCGGATTATTAATTGCTGTATTTGCACTTGGTCTTTTACCATTCTTAGTCATTTTTAGTTTAGCAGATATGTACGGCATCACGGAGAATTACGAATGGCTGGAGACATCGTCACTATTGTTCATGTTTCCGAGAAAGAAAAAAGATAAGGAAGAATAGCTGTAAAGCCTTATTTAAAGAAAGCCTACACTCCCTAAATAATATGCCTAAAGTTATTTCAATAATATAGATTTATAAGGCGCATACGGCATTGGCTTTGAAATTGGTAGTTTTTACATCTTAATCTACATTCCCGTCTTTGTTAAAGTGGATAGGACATGTGAAGACGAAGACAGGAGCTTACTTAAATATGAACCTTCTTTCCAAAGCCATTATCGGTTTGCTAGGAGCAACAACGATTGCAGGCGCGATTTATGGCTATAAAGAACATCAGCACTCTAGGCAATGGGAACAGCAACAGTATCGAAACATCTTGTATTTGGTTCAAATGCAATCCATGTACTTGAACGGTTTTGACTATTCACTTGCGGAAGCACTTGCAGCCAACTCTCCTAGCAAGCGTCAAGAGGCAATCGATGAAGCCATTCAGGACTCAGACCTCATCAAAAGCGTACTTACCAACGGATCTGCAATGATCAACTTCCAAGGGTTATATTGGCCAGCCTACGAATCATTTGCAATCGATAGCAGTCGATACCTGCCCTATCCTGCCAGCGAGAAAGGACCGGCGCTCCTTTCGGATCAATTGGAACAAATTAGTCGGATGCGTAAATATGCCCGCACTGCGATGCCTTACATAGATCGAATGAAAGCAAATGGCATCTCTCTCGCCGAAATTCAACGTATCTCGTTAGAGATGGAGACGGCACTCAGCCAACTCAATGGGATTTCAATTTACGGCAATAAAGATTTCAATGACTTCCAGTACAATCTGAATCCTTACACGCCGTCGAAGAAAGGAACTGTGTTTGCAGGCGAGCCGACCTATAAAGCAACGGAACTGGCGGCTAAAGCCAAAATCTTCATGGGCGATAGCTGGAACAAGGGCCCCGGCAAACAATTCGTTCATATGATATCAGGCGGTAGCAGCCCCGATTTGGGAGAGGTCATGGACTTTACGTTATCGGATGCCAACGGAAAAAGGACTAGCCCGTATATCGTTACGCTAAGCAAAAGTGGACACGTCATTCGGGTGACGCGCAGCGACATGCAGAAAGAAATTTCTTCGAAGACGGTAGACATGAAACAAACCGTTGCGCTCGCAGACGAATGGATGAAACGTTGGTCCGATGACCGCCTGACACTCGTAATGAAAGAGAAATCGACTACCTCGATTCAACTCGTGTATATTCCAGTCCGAGAGCAAGTCCCTATTACGCAAATGAAGGTTGTATGGAAATTCGATGCGCAAACGGGCGATCTGATGAATTTTGATGCATCCAACTATTTTAAAGATTACAATAAAAGTTTTCCTCTTCATCCCAAGCTTACAGCGGAGCAAGCTGCCGCGGCAATCAGTCCGAACTTGCGAGCGACCGGCTCGCCTATACTCGAAATTCACGAGAGCAAGCTCGTGTATAAAATACCCGTGTCTGGCGTAGAGGGCATTGCGCTTGTATACATCAATTCACTTACTGGCGGCACGGAAAATATCGCTTATACTCCGTAAATCAATCATTCATAAAACTGTAGTCTATTCTCAACTCAACATTATAAACACCTCTGTGCGCCAACCGGAATAAGCTTAACGATAGGCATCTATCCCATATGCGCTTATATCACAGGATAGGCGCACAAAGGAGTGTTCAGGTTGGTTGAAAAGGCATCTCACTATTTTGCCCGCGGCAATACGGCACACGGAGCTCATATTCTGTATAAATCAGCTTTCCGAGGGCTTGATCGAATTCTCGTCCTAATGGGTCCCCGTGGTACAGGTAAATCCACAATCATTCGTAAATTAGCCGATAGTCTGTTGGACAGCGGGCAGCAGGTGCAATGCTTTCATTCCCCGCTTCGACCTGATGAGCTGGACGGTATTATTGCAACCGAATTAAAGGTAGGCATTGTTGACGGGCAAGCTTGCGACTGGAACATAGAGGGCGGAGCAGGTGCAGTGATTGAGATCGATTTCGGCGTGGCACTCGATAGCAGAAATTTTTCCACGAATGCTATTGATATAATCGAAGAGCTTAAAGAAAAGCTAAGTGCTGCTTATTCCAAAGCCTATGAATCTTTTGCAACCGCCCTGCGAATTCATGATGAATGGGAAAAATTTTATATCGAAAGCATGGAATTCGATAAGGCCGATAAAGTCACGCAGGAATTGATTGAGGAATTGTACGCTGGTCATGAAATCGGAACGCCAACCATTGGACGCCATTTGTTTTTCGGCGCAGCGACTCCGAAGGGTGCTTTTGATTTTATTCAAAGCTTGACGGCTCCATTAAACAGGAGAATCTTTATCAAGGGAAGACCGGGTTCCGGTAAATCCACGCTTTTGAAAAAACTTGCGGCAACGGCCGAGAAGAATGGCATCGAAGTTCAACTGTTTCATTGCGGTTTTGATCCAAACAGTCTGGATATGCTGATCTTCCCGAAACTTAGCACAGCTATATTCGACAGTACCGCTCCTCATGAATACTTTCCGGACCGGGACGGGGATGAGATCTTGGATATGTATGAACGTACGATGATCCCAGGAACGGATGAAACGTATGCAGCGGAAATAGCGGAAATTAAAGAACGTTATTCGGCGAAAATGAAGGAAGCCACCTCCCATTTGGCGGCAGCGGAATCCATAGATTCACAGATTAAATTGTTTTACACGGCTGCGACGAATTTTTCAATTATTGAGAAACTACGCCTTCAGCTGCAGTCGGAACTAATGAACCACAGCCTATAGCAACAGGTGAAAATCGTTTAGGCCATCCTTTCGGAATGGCCTATTTCGTCGTTATTCTAGCTTTCCTCAATCGTATACATTCAAATGCGCTTTTGCTAGCTCAAGCATCGGTGAGGTTATGGAATCAAATTTTTCACGTTCAATTAATGGAATCCATGCAATTTCTATGATATCAAGGTTATCTTGGTTATCATTATCGAGATACAATTCTCCCCCAACAACTTCTCCTATGAAGCTAAACTTCTCGTTTCCCTCGTGTAACAATGCCTTCAATTGAATATCGAATCCCGTCTCTTCATGAACTTCCCGTATACACGCTTGTTCGGGACTCTCTCCTTCTTCAATTCCGCCCCCAGGAAAATTCCAAACGATATCTCCCCGTTCAACGTATTGTTTAACCATAAGCACAGAGTCATTTTGTATAATAATGGCTTCGGCAATCAATAAAATAACACCCTCTTCTCGTTCAACTTCATAGTAGGCGTTCCTGTAGGCAAAAACTCATAGAGCTTAGGCTTATCGGCCATTCGAATGATTTTGCCATATGTAAATTCACTCATATTTGCACCTCTCTAAACGGTTCGTCAATCCCAAACCTTAGGCCGTTTTACCCCGGCTGTTCTTAAATAATCTAAAAGTTGACCTGAATGGACTGCTTCGTGGTATGCAATTCTCATAAGCATGTCTCCTAATGATCGAATGTACCCTACGTCTTTTCTATCAATCTGGATTCTTGATAGATCCTCTTCCGTATAAGATTTTACTGTATTCATAAATTCATTTCGATAAGTTTCTGAAAAGCGGAGTTCATCTTTGAGCGTTGTAAAAGCACGAGCCTCATAGGGGGATTCATAAGAGGTTAGACTTCCTTCATTCAACAAAGCCAGATGGTAATAATGTTCGCTTTCCAGGACATGGCGGATCATCTCTTTCATGCTCAGCGCTTCCGAATCCGGTCTCCAGTCCAATAACGCATCCGGAATACTCCCCCAAATAATCAGGCTTCTGCGTCTAACTTCGCTTAAATTCTGTACTATAGCTTCTATAGCGTTCATCGTTGCTTCCTTTCGACTTCAATATTTTTTTACATTATATCAGAACTTACGTTCGCAACACATCTAAAAATATTAGAATTACATGGAATTTTCTTATCGCAACTAAAAACAGACGGACTATTTTCGAGCTTTTACTTGTGAAAGCTTGCTAATTCAAGGCGGAATTAAGCCTATCGTCAGGATGCGATAACAGTCGAGACAATCCCTTAAGACTATGAACCCATACCTCATAAAATGGCACCCGGGCGATGTCCTACCATCGCCTCAATTCGTGAAAGCGTGTTCAAAATCGATTTGGATGCGTCTATAATGTTTCGTAAGACGAACGCGTCTCAAGCATTCAAAGAGTGGTGGTGATGCTGCCGCAGTACCAAAATGCCGCAATGGGAGGCCGAAAACGATGACTAAATACCGAGCATTAGTAACGTGTTTATTGCTTCTGGTTATCATGATTAGCGGATGTTCGAGCGGGACCTCATCTAACAGCAGTACGAAAACGCTTACCCTTTGGTACTGGAACCGGAGTCTGGACGATAACTTGATCCACGAGGTCCAGAAGCAGTTTCCGGGAATTCGCATCAACGCCCAGAAAATCGGGGGCGACTTCAAATCCAAGCTGAAAACGACTCTCGCCGCCGGCAAAGGCGGCCCGGATATCGTCGCCTTTAACGACTGGGTCACCGAGCTGTTCCCAAGCGCCGACCGCTTCTACAATTTGTACGAGCTCGGAGCGAAGGACATCGAGGGGGACTATCTCGACTGGAAATGGCAGCTTGGGGTTACGCCGAAGGGCGAAATGATCGCCATGCCGATTGACACTGGTCCAACAGCTTTATTTTACCGAGAGGACTTGTTCGAACAAGCGGGGCTGCCAACCGACCCGGAAGAGGTTCATCGGATGATGGGCACTTGGGATGACTACTTCGCCGCAGGCGAAAAGCTTCAGAAGGCGCTTGGCGGCAAGGTGAAGCTGCTTGACAATATCGGACAGGTGTATAACCAAGTCAACGCGCAGTCGGATAAAATTTATTTTGATAAAAACGAAAACTTCATTGGCGAGGATCCCTCCTCTTCCATGAAAAAGGCGTGGGATCTCGCGGTAAAAGCCTCGCAGATGGACTTGCTTGCCAATACAGGCACCTTCTCCACCGAGTGGAACGCGGCGATGAACAACGGCAAGATTGCCTCCTTCGTGGGAGCCGTATGGAGTAAACAAATTCTGATGGACGCGGCTCCGGATACGGCGGGCAAGTGGCGCGTCGCGAGAGCTCCGGGCGGAGACGGCAATAACGGCGGCTCTTTCCTTGCCATTATGAAAACGAGCAAATACCCGAAGGAGTCCTTCGAGGTGATGAAATGGCTGCTGAATTCAGAGAATCAGGTGACAAGCTTCAAGGAGCTCAACCTGTTCCCTTCCGCCTCCAAGGCGCTCGATTCGGATGCCATGAAGATGAAAGAGGAGTTTTTCGGCGGTCAAGCTACGGGTGAGATTTTTACGGAGTCCGCCCGCAACGTGAAACCCTCGTATTTCGGAACGAAATACTCCAACCTAAACGGAATCGTAAACCGAGAGCTGTCATCGGTTGCCCTTGAAGGCAAAAGCCCGGATAAGGCTTGGAATGACGCGCTTTCCAGAGTAAAAAAGGAGCTGCTGCGTTAAAGAATCATACCATCCCGGCAATGGAGGTAGAATCTGATGGCTCAACCCTTACAGAACCGAACTCAATTCGATAGCGGAAGCTCCATGCAGCTCTCGGAGCGGAAGCAAGGTTTAGCGTCTGAAATATGGAAGCACCGGAAACAATATCTGGCCATTTCTCCCTTTTACATCTTGTTTGCCGTCTTTGGCTTATTCCCCATACTATTCTCGATGTATCTTTCTTTCCAGAGATGGGACGGCATCGGCGTGATGACCTATAACGGTCTTAACAATTATCAATTTATGGTCACCGATCCCGAGTTCTGGAAAGCGGTAGGCAATACGCTCCTGATCTGGATCTATTCGTCCATTCCAATGCTGTTTTTCGCGCTTATCATCGCGTTTTTGCTGAATGCGTCGTTCACGAGGTTCCGCACCTTCTTCCGCATCGGTTATTTCTTGCCGAACGTCACATCGCTTGTAGCGGTTGCCATTGTGTTCAGCACGGTATTCTCCAATAATTACGGGCTGCTGAACTATTTCCTGTCCCTCTTCGGACTTTCCCCCGTGGAATGGCTGAACAAAACCTGGGGCATTCAGCTGGCCGTATCCGTCATGGTCATCTGGCGCTGGGTCGGATACAATGCCATCATTTATTTGGCGGGACTCCAGAGCATTCCTACCGTTCTCTATGAGGCGGCCAAAATTGACGGAGCCACGGGCATCCAGTCCTTCTTCCGCATTACGATCCCGAACTTGCGGCCAATTATTCTTTTCACCGTCATTACGTCCACCATCGGAGGCATGCAGATCTTCACCGAATCGCAAGTGCTCGTCGGTAACGACGGCGGCGTCAGCGGCGGGGGGCTGACCATCGTTCTCTACCTGTACCGGGAGGCATTTGTGAACAATTACTTCGGCTACGGTTCCGCCGTAGGCTGGGGCATGTTCATATTGATAGCCCTCTTCTCGGTCTTCAACTGGCGGATCGTTCAGGGCGGCGGTGCCAAAGATGAATAAACGGGGTGATACGCATGGTTAAAAGGAAATCTGCCATCCTGCTCTATCTCGGGCTTATTATTGGACTTGTCGTTTCCGTCTTTCCTTTTTACTGGCTGGCCGTGATGGCCACGCGTACGACGGCGGAAATATACAGCTTCCCTCCAAAGTTTTGGTTCGGGACGCATTTTATAAGCAACATAACGCGGGTGTTCGATAACGTTGATTTCTTTGGCGCGTTTCTCAACTCGCTTTTCGTGGCCTCCTGCAGCACCTTGCTGGTGTTGTTCTTCGATTCCCTGGCCGGCTTTACGTTCGCTAAATTCAGTTTCCCGGGCAAAAAGTGGCTGTTTGTCCTTCTGCTCGCAACGATGATGGCGCCGTCGCAGCTCTCGCTCGTTCCTTCCTTCGTCATTATGGCGAAGTTCGGGTGGGTAGGCTCCTTCAAGGCGCTGATTATTCCCGGTATGGCCAATGCGTTCGGCATTTTCTGGATTCGCCAATACGCGCAGGAAGCCGTTCCATCCGAGCTGCTGGATGCCGGACGGATCGACGGCTGCGGTTACTTTCGTCTCTACTGGAACGTCGCCATACCTATCCTTCGCCCGGCGTTATCTTTCCTGGGGGCATTTACTTTCATCGGCTCCTGGAACGATTATCTCTGGCCGCTGATCATCCTTAATGATGAAAGCAAATTTACGCTGCAGGTGGCGCTCTCCTCTCTGAACGGAATTTACGTGACCGATTATGCGATGGTCGTCGCGGGCACGCTGCTGGCGGTAATCCCGCTCATCGTCTTGTTCCTGTTTGTCAGCAAGCAGTTTATTTCCGACATCGCTGCCGGCGCGATCAAAAGCTGAACATGCCCGTCTGGAGAACACAAAGAGCTATCCAAGAAGCAGACGCTTCGAGGATAGCTCTTTTTCGTTCCTTCGCGTAAACCTGCTGCTACCGGTGAATAATCGAAGTCCGGTGGCTTCCGCCCGCGATTTCGTTTATCAACTTATGCAGGGCGGCGTTCAAGTTGGCGCCAAAATGTCCCTCTCTCAAGAAAACGATCAGATCCGCCTTCCCAATAACGCCGTCCGCGTCAAAATCGGCCCTGGGATCATAATGAAGCTGACCTCGCTCCGTTCCGTACGAACGCAGGAATTCGATCGCATCCAGCCAATCGATCTGGCCATTGCCGTCGAGGTCAGCCGTTGGCACAGGATCCGTGCCTGGGTCTGTGCCTGGATCCGTGCCTGGATCCGTACCAGGATCCGTGCCTGGGTCCGTGCCTGGATCCGTGCCTGGATCCGTGCCTGGGTCCGTTCCTGGATCCGTACCCGGCACCTCGTACCAAGCGGTGCCGAGATAGACCTGCCACCCGTCCTTCCATTGCATCTTCGCTTTATCCGTGACGATCCGCTCGGATGGCAGCCTGCCATCCTCTTGCAGACGACTCAGCCAAATACCGCCGTCATAGGTGTAAGCGGCTTCGCCAGCAGCCGAAAGAGCAACGAAATGGCTGTCGGCAGTGCTGGTCGGCGTCAACCGCTCATTCTCTCCGGCAGGCGACCGCAGCCATAGCTGCTTCTGACCGGCCTCCGTATATACCGTATAGGCAATCCAGCCGCCTGCCGTCAGGTAATCCCCCGTCACGGTAGATGCGCCAACAAGCTCCTCCGTAACGCCATCCCGATCGATAATAAGCTTGGAGCTGTTCGTCGATTGGTCATCCCGTGCATAGAGCAGCACGCCGCCGTCCATGACCGGTGAGCGGTAGGTGAACCCGTCGTTTGGCGTAATTTGCGCAGCCGCGCCCTCCGCGTACCGGAATAGCTTGCCCTCTCGCGCAAACACAAGCGTGCCCTGATCGTCAAGCGCATAATCGAATCGGTCGGTGAAGCCGACGGAGACCGTTTCACCGGATGCGGTGTTCGCAAGCATCAGCTCGCGAAGTCCTCCTCCCGGAGCATGGTAGGCAGCCCAGTCTCCACTCACGCGAATATCATCCCCCGCAAGGGATTGCAGCTGGCCGTTGCGCCATACGAAACGCGAATAGGTACCCAGCGGGTCGAGACCTTTCCGATAATAGCCGTCGGGCAAGTCTAAGCCGGTTGCATCAAACGCGCTACCCATAGCGCCTCCAGGGATTAGCCGTACGTTCATCTGCGTCTGTTCCGCTACGAGCAGCGGCAGCGTCTCCACTTCGTTTGTATCCCTGTGGTGAATGCGCAGACGATGATCGTAGGCATTCCATAGCAACGTGCGCGAAGCGTCCGTATCCAGCACAAGGCCCGCTTCCTTCGAGACGGTCGTCAGGTTCGAGACGTTCTCGACGTAGATCGGATACGACTGCGTGCTGGTCAACCCGCTGGAGTCGGTCGCGCTGAGCTGTATGGTAGCCGGCTGACCGAGCCATTGCTCCGCGGAAATCGTCTCGGCAAGCGTATTCGTGCCGGATAGCAATAACTTTCCGTTGATGCTAAGCTTCAGGCTGCTGCAGCCCGATCCGGGATTATCGTCGGTACAAGAAACGTTGACCGCCAGATTCGGGTCAGCGACTTCGAACGGAAGCGGCGCAGCGGGATGAATCACGGGATTTTGGTTGTGCTTAAGCGTGATGGCGGTCGGAGCGCTGGAAATGCCATCGACGTCAACCGCGGAAAGCGTCAAGGTGAAATTCCCCCAAGGAAGCGAAGAGACATCGACCCAGCCGGTGTATTCGCAGGACGATCCGCAGACGCTAGCCTGCTTCGTTAAGCTGACCGCCGGCAGGCTTGCCGCCGTGGCCTTTGTTTCGGCAATGGGCACCTGAGAATTGACCGTAACGCGGACAAAGATGCGATTTTGCACGAAGGAATCGGCCACCGGACTCGTTACCACAAGTCGCGGTACCGAAGCGGCGCGGGCTGGCTGGACATGAATATAGACGAGGCCGAGAAGCAGCAGGACGGCCATCGCCGCTTTCGCGAGCTGCCGTCTATGATTGATCCTGGTGTTCGAATTCATCATTTTTTGACTTTTCCTCCTTATCGTTCGGAACATCGTCCCGTATGTAAAGCAGCGCAAACGAAGGCTTGAAAAACAGGTAAACTTTTCCTTTTGCTTGCGCAAGATTATTATGCCTGTCCGATCATGGCCCGTACATAGGGAGATGCCCCTATATAGAAGGACTATTTTACAGGGCCTAAATCGTCACGGCAGCGGGACTATTCGGATACACGAAATAGCGACATAATTCGACAGTTGGTTTAAATAATGAAAAACTGCCCGGAAATCATTTATGTATCTAACTTCCTATAAAAATAAAAAAGCCGCAGTTTATGCGACTTATCTATTACTGGTTTTTCATTTTATCCAGCGTTTCCAGGTACAGCACTTGAAGAAATTTCTTGATGTTTACTTTGCGCTTCTCCTGCGGGCATTTCTCGTCGATTTCTCTCATTTTGAGACGCACGTCTTCGAAATCGAAATAAAGCGGTGCGTAATGCTCGAACTTTGGATGGCTGTAATCCGTGAGCCCAATGCTTGCCAAGTTGGATAAAGCGGCAATGACCGTCCGGCGGACGCGCTGTTCGACCGCCTTCCCTTCCTTTTCCATATCGCAGCCCTCCGGCTTGCTCGCCCGTGCTCCAACCTCGTACAATAATTTCAGTGACGGGAAGCCGCCGCCTTGCTGCCGCCCAATCAACCACGACGTCATCTCGATGATGTCGTGACTTCCGCTCTCCCCGACGATACCCATGTCCATTAAGATCATCCGCATGGTCTCTTTGGCATCATGCTTCTTCCGGGTCCCCGCGGGCTCTGAATTCAGGTCATCCAGCTTTGCGATTGACTGTTTGATTTCCTTCAGATAACGGGCCATTCGCCATTGCTCGCTTACTTTGCCAAGCACGGCTTTTACTTCCACCCGGTTAATCGGCTTCTGGATATAAAATTCAATGCCCGCTTGGTACGCTTTGCTGATCATTTCTTTGTTCTCGATCTGCGAGATCATGACGTACTTGCCCCCGTAACCTTCCTGCTTCAGCCGCGCAATCGTTTCGATTCCGTCCTGGTCCGGCATCAATAGATCAATGACCACAACATCGGGGTTCTCGTCCAGTACAAGCCGCTTCCCTTCAACGCCGCCCGACGCCATTCCCAGCACCTCCCCCACGCCGCCTTTCTCGATAATGGTCTGCAGCATACGCCTGCTGACCGCATCGTCGTCGACAATACAGAATGATAGCATTGCGCCTACACTCCCTTCTTCAACTTAACGGTCGGAAAGGCCGCGACAAACGTGGTTTCAGCTTCCCGTCCCGGTTCCATAAGGAGGAGTCTGCCCCTGAACGAGCCAACGATATCGCGAACATGCGAGAGGCCGATGCCCGTCGCAGCGACGCCTTCCTGATTGAATTTGGTCGTAAATCCGGGCTCAAACACCATTTCTTTATCCTGTTCGGCAATTCCCGTTCCCGTATCGCTGACGATAAACATGGTTTCGCCTTCGCGTTCGCTTACGCGGATGCGAATCGTTCCTAGCCGCTCAATTGCTTCGACCGAGTTGGCGGCCAAATTGTTGAGTACGGTGATTAGCGGTATGTAGTGAGCTGTCAGGTAATCAATCCCGACTTCCTTCTCGATCCGGACCTCTTTTTTCAGCATCCGGCTGTATTCGCCGTTCGACTTCATCACAAGCTCAACAATCTCAGCCAAGGTCATTTCCGGGGCGCTCTCCAAGTCTGCCAGCTTCATCAGTCCCGCAAGAATTCGCTGCGAATCCTTCTTCACCTCGTGAATCTGCTGGGTAATCTCGAGAACGGACCGGCCGTAGTCGTTTAGCCCTTCTTTGTTCAGTAGACCGTACAGATCATGGCTCTTTGCGGTAATCCGTTCGATTACATCCATCGATTTGCGCAAATAGAATACCTCGCCATAGAGCCCGCTGCCGACATTGATCATTTGTTCGATCCGTTTTTGCTGTTCGGCGTGAACGCTCCGCATTTGGTGTACGGCGATGCTGCTGTAGATGCCCGTCGTAAAATAGCTGCGCACCACGGCGATGACCGGAATCAACAGCCACTGATTGGTTTGAAAATACGGCAATCCGAAAGCGACGCTTCGCATCAGCAGCTCCGCTTCATTGGAGACAAAGTCGATGAGGGACACGCACGCGCCGAGAATAAGAGGATTCAATTGATGCAATCTGCGTTGAATGAGAGCCATTCCGGCCGCGAAGACGATGTAATAGAGCATGGCGGAGAAGTGCGTCTTCAAGCTGCCGAGAAGATAGAAAGCCCCGGGAGAGGCTGCTCCGTCAAAAGATACCCGAAACAGCAGTACCGTCGCGCCTGCGGCAAGTCCCGTCCGCAAATAAGGCAGATGGCTCATCAACAGAAGCAAGAACAGAAAGGCGCTGCTGCCAAGACCGATGCGAAAGACCTCTCCGCTGAACGGGTTGATTTTGAATTCCCCGGCAACCGCAACGACGATGGCGACGACGGTCATTTGCATGCTTTCGGATTTGTACCAATTTGTAATGGTTATAGGAATGACCCCCATCGGGATCTAAAGTCCGAGGATGCTTAGCCCCATTTATTTTCCAGGCGCCTAGCCGCAAGCGACAGCGCATAGTTAATTGCGAAATATAAGACGGCCACGAGTGCAAGAATGGGAAGGGTATAATTGAAATTTTGCGCGATGACGATCTTGGAATTATGCATCAGCTCAGGCAGGGATATGACGATGGCTAGCGACGTGTCCTTGAGAAGGGAGATGAACTGGCTTACGATTGGCGGAACCATGCGCCTCAATCCTTGCGGGAGCACGATATGCCACACCGTTTGCGTATAGGTGAGACCCGACGAACGGGCTGCTTCGACCTGGCCTTTCGGGATGGAGCTTAGTCCGCTGCGCACGATTTCCGAGATCATGGCAGCTTCGAATACCGCCAGACCAACAATGGCCGAGCTCATGACCCCCAGCTTGAGACCGACGTCCGGC
Organism: Paenibacillus glycanilyticus; assembly: GCF_051200795.1. Taxonomy (NCBI): domain Bacteria; kingdom Bacillati; phylum Bacillota; class Bacilli; order Caryophanales; family Paenibacillaceae; genus Paenibacillus; species Paenibacillus glycanilyticus. The sequence continues at coordinate 3,114,877 of NZ_CP195155.1, read as the reverse complement.
ATCGCGAAGTAAGTGAAAAACAAGATCAGCAGCAGCGGCAAATTGCGGATAAACTCGACGATTACGCCGAGGATGCGGGATACGACCGGAATTCTCATATAACGAAGCGTTCCGGTGATGCTGCCCAGCACGAAGCTCAGCACGATCGCGATGAAAGCAACCCAGAGCGTGATGCCGAAGCCTTTTATGATGAAGATGAGATTATGGTATGAAAAAGCGCCAGCAATGTCCATCCGCCGATCCTCCTAAAAGTTATTCGCGAATTTTGCGGTTCACGGTGTTCAGTGGCGTAAAAACGAACTCTAACCGTTCTTTGCTAACCTTCGCTCTAGCTGCAGCGCCGCTAAGCTCAAAGGAATGGTAAGAACGAGATACAGCGCCGCAACAAAGAGGTAAGTATCAAAGGTCGCGTACGTCTTGCTCGCCACCTGATCGCCGTAATACATCAAGTCGAATCCTGCGAAGACGCCAAGAACAGACGAGTTTTTCACGAGGTTTATGAATTGATTGCTGAGCGGCGGAATGACGATTTTAATGGCTTGCGGAAGCACGACATGCCGCATCGTCTGCATGTATGTCAATCCCGAAGCTCTGGCCGCCTCCGTCTGTCCGGCCGGAATGCTCATAATGCCCGCCCGGATCGCTTCGGCAACGAAGGAAGCCGTATATACCGTTAGTCCGACCGTGCCGCATATAAATCCGCTTAATGTCACGCCGACCGATGGCAAGCCGTAATAAAACACGAAGACGACTAGCAAAAGCGGTATATTCCGAACAAACTCGACGTAAGCCGTCCCGATCCACCTGAGCGGCTTGACGGACGAAATGCGGAATACGGCGATGATCGTCCCTAGAGCGAAGCTGCCGAGTAATGCAATGACGCTCGCCCAGACCGTGTTGCCAAACCCTTTCATGTAAATTTCGAAATTGTCTGTGAAAATCGCTATGTCCGGCATGCTACTCCCTCCCTCTATTCTTGATATGCAGAGGATGGGTGGCGATTGGCCACCCATCCTCTTGTTCGCAGACTTCTATTCCCCGGACGGCGCTTTGCCGATCCATTTCTCGTAAATCTTGTCGTATTCGCCGCTGTCATAGAGCTTCTTCAATCCAGCATTTACGCTATTCAGAAGATCGGTCTCGCCTTTCTTGATCGCAATGCCGTACGGCTCATCGGTGAACGGCTCGCCGACAACCTCGAAGTTCGGATCCTGAACCGCCATGCCGTACAAAATCGCGTTATCGGTCGTCAGCGTGTCGCCTTGACCGGCTTTAAGCGCGCTGAACGCGTCCTGGTAATTATCGAACTCCAGGATGGTGGCATCCGGCGCTTTCGCTTTAATGTTGTCGACCGAGGTCGAGCCTTTCACGGCCAATACCTTCGTACCCTTCTTGATGTCGTCGATGCTCTTGATCGGGCTTCCTTTCTTCACCAGAAGGGACTGGCCAGCTTTAAAGTACACGTCGGAGAAATCGACTTCCTTCTTGCGCTCTTCCGTAATCGTCATCGTGGCGACGATTATATCGATATCGTTGTTGTTCAACATCGGAATGCGCGTTTTGGAAGTAACCTCCTTCAGCTCGATCTTGGTCTCGTCGCCAAGAAGCTCCTTGGCGAGCGCCTTGGCGATGTCGACGTCAAAGCCTTCGACGTTGCCGCTCGCCGGATCCTTCAGGCCGAACAGCTTCGTATCGTACTTAACGCCGACAACGAGTTTCCCTCGGCTTTTGATGCTCTCCAGCGCCGAAGCCGTTCCGGACGCTGGCTCCCCGCTTGCGCCGTTGCCGTTCCCTCCTTCTTTGCTGCTGCATCCGGCCAACCATACAGTGGCAAGAAACGTCAGTGCGACGCCAAGCGTCATCCAGCTTCTTTTCTTCATAGCTTGAAACCCCTCTCCATTATAGGATTGCATGATTTTGGCAACATGGCGCCCTAACGCAAAACGTTAGTGGCGCAGCACGCGATTAAGAAACAACCGCGCCCTTTCTTCCCTAGGCTGCTCGAAGAACTCCTCCGGCGGAGAGATTTCGACGATTTGCCCTTTGTCCATAAAGACGACGCGGTCAGCCACTTCCCGCGCGAAACCCATCTCGTGCGTAACGACGACCATCGTCATCCCTTCTTGCGCCAAGGTCTTCATGACGTCCAGCACCTCTCCTACCATTTCCGGATCAAGCGCGGAGGTAGGCTCATCGAAGAGCATGATCTTAGGCTTCATGGCCAGCGCCCTGGCGATTGCCACGCGCTGCTGTTGCCCCCCGGACAGCTGTGACGGAAACGCGCCAGCTTTGTCCGATATGCCGACTTTCTCCAAATACATATTGGCCGTTTCCACCGCCTGCGGCTTCGGCACGCCGAGCGACTTCATTGGAGCGAGCGTAATATTGTCGACCACTTTCATATGAGGATAAAGATTGAAGTGCTGGAACACCATGCCGATTTCCCGCCGCAGCTTATTGATGTCGGCTTTTTTGTCGGCGACATTGACTTCATTGACGGTCAAAGTGCCGCTCGTAATTGCCTCCAACCGGTTGATGCAGCGGAGGAGTGTACTCTTTCCCGAGCCGGAAGGCCCCACCACAACGACGACTTCACCCTGCGCGATGCTAAGATCGATGCCTTTTAGCACATGAAAATCGCCATAGTGCTTCTCCACTTGCCGGAATTCAATCAATGCAATCCCCCTTTCCGTTGCTTGCAACGCTTTGATGGACAGGCCGTGTTAAGTTAGATAACATACTGTGTAGACAACTATATGGAAAACCTACGCAATCCTAACGAATCCGACATCAAAATCATGATTTTTTACAAACTAGTGTGATTACAACCATGTGAATGGCGATAGCCATCACGCTTTATTACTCAATAAAAACGGCAGCAGATCTAAGATCTGCTGCCGTTTCGTTCACTATAACCCCTCAATACATTAACGTTGGCTCTTACCGTTAATGCCTATTTATCACAGCACCTGTGCAATCTCCCATACATGCCCGTCCGGATCGGCAAAACAAGCCGTCCGCCGCCCCCAGGGGCGCGTTATCGGACCGTTCAACAACTTAATTCCCAGCATGTCCAGCTCTTCGCATACCTTGTCAACGTCCGACACTTGGATTGTGAACTGAAACCGCGCTCCATCTTCGCCGCTGCCAACCCGCGCGGGTTCAATCAACTCGTGGGCATTCGATTGTTTCAACAAATTGATACTTGTATTGCCAAAATCGAACACCGCGCAGCTTTCATCCTCATATAGGATTGCAAGCTTGAATGTCTCTTGATAGAATGCCTTCGACCGATGCAAATCTTCTACAAACAATGTGATTTCGGTAATTTTGTTCGTCCAGTCAGCTATCGCCATCCGCCTCCGATCCCATTTGCAATTTTTTACAGTTCTAGTTTGATCATACGAACCGCCTGTACCATTGTCAATGTAAATATGGAGGCTGTATTCCGTCGTTCACGAAAGCTTGTCTTTCCCGTAGTGCAAATGACACTCAGCCCACCGGGCATTCCCGGCAGGCTGAGCTAAACGGATTAAAGCATCAAATTTTAAACATGTTCATTAAAGGCATAATCGTCTTCACCATATTAAGTCCAACTTGAATAGTCGGCAGCATTTGTTTAAAAGATCCGAAAAAACTGCTCTGCTGCTCTCCTACTGCTTGCCCTATAGCAGGGCTCTTCGTATCTTCTTGTTTGGTTTGTACTCCCGCTCCTGATTGACCCGAAGGTCCAGATAACATTGGCTTAAATAAGCCTGTCGCCATTGAACCAAAAGAATTGATCGCGCCGATTCCGCCTATCAAGGAATCTAGCAGTCCCGATACTTGGATTTCCGGTGTTCTCGAACGATCAGAAAGATTTACACTCCCGCAGCTTCTGGTTTCGGAAAGGATCAGCTGATGGTCATGAATGGCTTGAACCGTTCCGACATAGCAGTTACCGTCATTTAACAGTATGCAAACGGGCTGCCCGATACAACGGCTTGCTTTTTTGACCGCAAGAATTCTTCCCTCGGGTTTTCTTTTTTTAGGAGCTTTCCTGGATGCCATCGTAAGCCCTCTTTACCGCAATCAAATAAAGAAGAAAGGCAAAATGAAAAGCGAAGCAAGTATGGCAAACGGGAAAAAGTAACAATCGCCGCCAAAACCGCAGCCTCCGCCGTAACCGCCATAACCCCCGCCGTAACCGTCATAACCGTAACCATAATTGGACAGTCTGGCTTTATGCTTGGAGCGCGTTTGTTTTTTTGAAGGTTTTCCGTTCCGAACGGACGACAAAGTCAAAGGCTTTCTATCAAAAATACAATCCTCCACGACTAGCTTTCCGTCTTCTACTCCCTTAATCGTTCCGATAAAATGCCTTCCGTCATGCGTAACCGCACTAACCCTCCGTCCGATGTACGGATATACCGTATGATGGCTAATCGGATAAATTTCCTGCATAACTTCATTCCTCCTAACCTGATGCTCGTATATCTTAGACTATGAAAAAATCTGCTATAAGGTCTGTACGATTGTCTTCTATTTAGAAAAAAATCGAATTGTACTCCATTCTCTCTAGCAATTCGAATATAAAAGATGAGGGTGCGAGCATGCAAAAAGCAGCGAAGAATGGGTGCAGTCATAACGGAGGATATGCATAGAATATCGGAAGAGGTGAGAAGGCGTTGGATTACCATTCATTATTAGCCCGGCTCGGCGAAGGCAGCGCGCATCCGGGAGGCTTTCAAGCAACCAAAGAATTAATCGGACAGATCCATTTTCCGCGCGGCACGAAAGTGCTGGAGGTAGGATGCGGAACAGGCCGGACGGCCTGTTATTTAGCCAGCTTAGGCTGCAGCGTGACTGCCATTGACCGGAACGAGAAAATGATTCAAAAAGCGGCTTACCGCGCGAAGATAAGCGAACTACCCGTCCGAATCTTGCAGGCAGATGCCGCTTCAATGCCTTTTGCGGATGAAACGTTTGATGCCGTTTTTACGGAGTCGGTAACGGCGTTTACCAAAGGAAGCTCCGCAATAAGCGAATATTGGCGAGTCCTGAAGCCAAAAGGAGTCCTCTACGATCGAGAGCTGGCTTTTGCCGTAAAATTAACTACGGTGCAAAAGAAAAAGCTGCAGTCGTTTTACGGACTTCATCATCTGCGAACCGTTCCGGAATGGCTGAAGCTGATGAGCAAATCAAAGTTTAATAAGCACTCCGCGTCTCCTTTTTTGCAAATGAAGCAGCTGGCGGGCGATGATGACCCCTTACGGGTAATCGATCACGAACTATTCACGAAGCCGGATGTAATTGCCATGATGATGACAAACGAGCGCCTATTGAGCAACTTCTCCAATGTGATGGGCAGTGTTGTAATTACGGCTTGGAAAGGTTGAATGCATATAAAACGACAAGGCAGACGATCACGCTGATCGTCTGCCTTGTCTCCATGCAACTTGTCATTCGTCAGAATGATCACTGGATGCAGTTCGTTTATTGCTAATGTTCGTTATTTCAAAATCCTCCTTGGAAATCCCCAAATTTAAAGCCAGCTTTTTCTTAATGACCATTGCCTGCTGTAAACTGGTGGCTCGAAACTCAATCGTAGTTCCGGATGGATCTTCGAAGGAATAGTAGTTTTTTTTATTGGACATAAATGTTGATCCTCACTTTCGCTGTCAGCACGCTGTTTTTATTCTTGTTCGCGATCCATATGGGCTGCGTCATCAAACACATTGGACTCGGGAGCTTGAGTCATTTCTAACTTTTGTTCTTCCCAATGCCCGATAGTCCGGTACCATTCTTCAAAAGAAGCATCCAATTGCAACTCACGCCCGCGGTCCTCATTGACATTTGAATCTAGTTCGATATTTTTATGGAACCTGCTTTCGCTCTCGGTCGGTTCATTCTGTGATTTTGATTCCATTGCTGTTCACCATCCTGCCTATTAGGCTGGATTAATGCATCCATAATTATGTATGAAGATTTGATTTTACCAGACGAACGAAATCGGATTCACTCTGTTGGCATCAATGATTGGAACAAGTAAAAAACCGCGATTTTCGCGGCTTTTAGCGAGATTGGAATAGGCTATGCCGGTTGGCTAGCGACGGGCATTCGTTATAATTGGGGCGAGCCCGGCAGCCTGCCGCCCAACTTCTCCAGCCTTTGGCAAATCTCGTGCTGCCATTCCACATCCCCCGCCATGGACGCGGCCAGCGATAGATTATACAAATTGGCGATTTGTCTGATATGCATAGCATTTACCGCTAGACAGTGCTCGAAGTCTGCTTGCTCTTCCCCGGTCAGATGCCGGCTGCCGCGTATGGTCCACAACTCCGCAAGTCGTTCATGTATCGGCAAAATGGTCATGCTTGATGCGCCTCCTTCTGTCGTCTTACCTTACTAGCCAGTATGACCCAAAAAGAAAGCTTCCAAGCGCAGTCTGGACGGCAACTCCGACAAAAGAGAACCATTTTCTCCCGGGAAAAGTCGTTCGATTCCGGCGGAGGCTAGTCTTGATCGATGTAAATCGGATTTGTCAGACAAGTCACCGCCGACTGCTTAAGCCCCTCCACGCTGCGTCGTGCTTCCAGCCGGTAGAATAATCTGTCGCTCGAGCCCTCGAATCGCAAGCGGACCTGACCGTTCTCCGTTTCTATCCATTGAGGCGCAAACGCTCCTTCCGGCGCCCACAAAGCGCAGTCTTTATTATCCGCCGCATCAAATTCGAGCATCGCGGCGATTTCCCGCTGCACGGTCCGGCCGCTCGACTCCATGCCATCCGATTCCCTCTCCTTCGCTTCGACGAATGCCGGCACAACGGCAATGTCCCATGCCGCTTCAATACCGCGGTCAGACCATAAGAGCACGCGGTCACCTTTGGCGCCGCAAACGTCGATTGTCAACGGGATGCCATCCATCCCTTTGATAGCCGTGCGCGGAATGGTCTCGCCAATGCCGTATTCGCCGGCGGTAAGGGAAAGGCAGGTCTCGTCAGGATCGAACTGCAGTACGACGCGGCCTTGGCGGATGCCGGCCAACACGCCATGCACCGTGTCGGTTTCCGTCCACACAGAAGCTGTCGGACGCCCATGTTTGACAAACCTTTCCTCCCGGTGGGCATCGCTTCCTCCGAGGGCGATCACGCGGCGTCCTTTTGCAAGCTGCCCTTGCCACCAGGCAAGCGCGCGCTCATTAAGCCCGCGCCATGGGCCGTTCCACACCTCGATTGCATCATATGGCACGTCAAAACCGAGCTCCCATGGACAAGATGGACAGAATGGATGATTCAGCGACACGAAGCCGCCTCTCTCGCGTGCATCCCCAAGCACCGCGTCCGCTTGTGCTGCCGTCGTCACGCGAAAATCTTGAAGCGCGTCCGTCGTGCCAAGGACGTTGGCATGGCCAAAATAGCTGGTCATCTCAACGCCGGGAATAAGCAGCAACTCTTCGTCTGGAACAAGCGCCGCATAATTCTGTGAGGACGTATTATGATCCGTAAGCGCCATGAATTCCAGACCGCGGGCTTTGCACGATTCAATCGCCTGCCCGATCGTGTAGCTCCCGTCGCTATGCACGCTGTGCATATGAAGGTCACCCTTCATCCAGCGGCCGTGCGGCCGGGTCAGCTCCACTTCAACGATAACCTCCGCGCCTCCCTCGGGGATCTTGTAAGCACCAAGCAGCACGGCCCATTCACCTTGGGTGATCGGTCCAGCCAGATAGCCCGGGGTTGCTTTCTCCGTGCCGACGAAGAATGCTTCGCGAGCGCCGCCGCTCCAGCCGACGATCCGCTTCGGCGAGCGAAGACCGATATCGACAACCGTCCCGCCGTTTTCACCGCGGTCGTAACGGTAGGCGATATCGATACGCTCCACAGCTCCTTCCACCGCGAAAGGAACCTCCAAATAAGAACGCTGCTCGTCTTTGTTGATCCATCTCCGCAGCACGAGCCGTTGTTTCTTAACCTGCATTTTACTTCCTCCTATTCTTTGCTGGCACCAAGCAGGATGCCCTTCATGAAATATTTCTGCACAAAAGGATATATCGCGAGCAGCGGAAGAATGCTGATGACGATACCTGCCATCCGCACGTTCGTCGTGACCATATAGGTACCGGAATTGCTGCTCGTATCGATGATCATCGCTTTTAGCGCAACCTGAAGCGTGTACTTCATGGAATCGTTAATAAACATGACCGGAGCGGTGAACATGTTCCACCGTCCAACGAACTCGAACAGTATAACGGTCGCAAGACCCGCGGCCGCAAGACGCATATACATCGTCAGGAAGATACGGAACTCTCCGGCGCCGTCGATCTTGGCCGATTCCGACATCTCGTAAGGAACGTTCAGGAAGAAGCTGCGCATAAGCAGGATCGAAAAGCCGGAGACGAGACCCGACAGCACAAGCGAGCTCAGCGTATTGATCAGATGCAGGTCTTTGTTGACCACATAAAGCGGAATCATGATCGCTTCCTGCGGCAGCATCATCGTAATCAGAATGAACGTCAGCATTACCTTCCTGCCGGGAAGACGAGGATAGATAAATACATAGCCGGCCAAGCTGGACAGCAATACGTGCAGTACGGTGCCGGCCACGGTCACGATGACGCTGTTCATCAGGGGGCGCCAGATGTCTAGGCTTTTCCATACAATGGAGTAGCCCTCCGCGCTGAACTGCTTCGGCCACAGCACGATTTCCGGCCTCATGGAGGCGATACCCGAGGAGAAGGACAACGCCAGTACGTTAATAAACGGAATGATCATGGTCAGCATGAGCCCGAACAGAAACAAGACGTTTAGCATGTCGAACGCTTTATTCTTCCACCCGAGACGTTCAAATCGATCGGACATTGTTTTTACACCTCATCAAATCGCGTGATTCGCCGTACGACGAGTGTCATCGCAAGAGTTAGTAGCAGTACGAAGAAGCTGGCGGCAGCCGCAGGGCCAAGCTGGATTTCGAGAATCCCCTTCTGGAACGTGTACATCATGAGCACGTCTACTTTCGCGGCGATTGTAGGGTTGCGCAAAATAAAAACCTCGTCGAAGATCCTCAGAATCCCAAGCGTATTCAGCAGGAAAACAACCTTCATCGTGTTGCTGAGCTGCGGAATCGTGACGTAGATTAATTGCTTCCAGCGCGTCGCGCCATCCATGCGCGCCGCCTCGTAGAGCGACGGATTAATCGATACGATCCCTGCCAGGAACAGGATACAGGTATAGCCCATTTCCTTCCATGTTGCAAGAAGAATCAAGATCCAGCGCGCCCATCCGGAGTCTGCCATGAAATTAATCGGCTTCATGTGGAACACATGAACAAGGATCATATTAATGATCCCGCTGTCGGGCGATAGCATGAAGATCCAGATTCCTCCGACAACGACCCACGAGAGCAGATGCGGGACGTACAAAATCATCTGCGCCGCCTTCTTGAACCAGGTCCTGAGCACTTCGTTAAGCGACAGCGCGATCACGAGAGGCGCAACGAAGCTGAAGCAGAGAATGCCTCCTCCAATGACGAGCGTGTTTATCACCGCTTCCCAGAATAACGAGTCATGAAGCACTGCGGAGTAGTTCGCGAATCCGACGTATGGTCTGTCCCCCATCAGTTTGTAATCCTGAAAGCTGGTCTGAAGCCCTTTCACGAGCGGGTAATAGGCAAAAACAAGAAAATAAGCGATCACCGGCACCATCATGACGTAGAGGGCGCTGTATTTCTTCAATAATCTCATCCTTTTATTCACGTCCTTATCTGGTAAAGGGAACCATTATCGGGATGAAAAGCACGCAAGCAGGGGAATTCATACTCCCCTGCCTGCTTGTATTCCATTCATTCGGATCGGGTTTACTCGTCGATCAGTTTCTTCCCAAGCAGCTCTTCGTGCATCTTCTTTACGGCTTCCGCAGCGTCCATTTGACCGGACATCGCTTTAAGCGCGTAATTCTTGACGATCTTCTCCGCGTCAGGCCAACCCGGCAACGACAATTCAAGCGTCGCGTCCTTGTTCACGAGATCCTGCGCTTCTTGTACGCCCGGCAGTTTGCCGAAAGGATACTTCACGTTTTGGTTGTACCAGAACGGTACCCCGTGGTCCATGTTATGCTCGGTGCCGGTCTGGGTCAGCTTATACGCATCGCCTTCCTTGGTGTAATCCTCGTTCTCGATGCCCAGGCTTCCAAGCATAATGCCTGGCTCCGTATGCCAGAATTCCAGGAATTTCTGCGCGGCTTCCGGATGTTCGGCATTGGACGGAATGATCCAGAAATCCGGATCTCCTCGTCTCATAAGTTTGGTACCGTCAGCTCCAGGGATACTTTCAAGAGCTTCTGCGTTAAACGTCGTATTCGGATCCTCTTGTTTGCGCGTGTTGTTGAACATGCCAACCCAGGCATCCCAATAGGTGACCATTCCGACGCGGTCGGTGAGGAACAGATTGCGCATTTTGCCCGTGTCGTTCGTTACGAAATTCGGATCCATGATTCCTTCCTTCACCAGCTTGGCGAACCATTCATAAATCGGAATGGCTGCTTCCGTCGCATACGGAATGGTGCGCTTGCCATCCTTCATTACATAATGCGCCTTAACGCCGGCGGCGCTCATGAAGGCTTGTATATCGTAAATATCGGCCGTGCTGAGACCGTACGTATCATTCTTGCCGTTGCCGTCAGGATCCTTCTCCTTGAACGCCTTAAGCACGTTATAGTACTCGTCAAGCGTCTTCGGTTCCTTCAGACCAAGCTTGTCCAGCCAATCCTTGCGTACAATCGGCATCGTGCCGCCTTGGAATTTGTTAAACACGGCAACAATTCTGCCGTCCTTATCCTTCAGCTGCTCCCATTCGCTTGTTGGGACGACTGTCGGGTCCGAGAGCACTTTGGAGCCGGTGACGAAATCCGTCAGATCCGTGACAACCCCTTGATCGACGAAGGTAGCCAGCTTGCCGAGGTCGCTGAGCTCGATGAGATCATATTTCTCGCCGGAGCCGAGTGCCGTCAACACCTTCTGATCGTAATCGCTAGCCGGCTTCTCAATCGTCGTATCAATGCCGGTCAGTCGCGTGATTTCGGCTGCGAACTTCGTAGTCTCCTCCGGTGTCTTGCCGCCGACGTTACCGTCCAGAATCCGAAGCTTCATATCTGCCGCCGGTGTATTGGCCGGCGTGTTCGCGCCATTGCCGGTTTGCGTATTATCAGCTGCCGGCGTATTAGCGGTGTTGTTCGTTCCATTCTCCGAACCGCAGCCGGATAGAAGCAGCGTTCCGAGAGCTGCAACGGTCGACATCGTTAACCATACTTTTTTCATGGGTTGTTAACCTCCTACATGCACAAGCGTATTGGTATTCTAAATCAGAGCGATAAAGGTACAACACAACAGGCTGCCTCTACTTACTTCGTGCGCCAGGCGCAGCGCAAGAGCCGCGAATCGCAAGCTCCGTCGGAACAAGCACCCGTTTGGCGCTCTTCTGGGTTGCGTTCAACTGCTCAAGCAAGAGCCGCAGTGCTTCAATCCCAAGCCGGTCGGCATGGAGCCGAACGCCGGTGAGCGGCGGCGACAATTCAGGGGAGAGCACGGTATCGTCGCTAAACGCGAACACCGACAACTGCTCCGGAATGCGCAGTCCTAGCTGCTCCGCGGCCTTATACACGCCAAGCGCCATCATGTCCGTATCGGCGATGACCGCCGTAATACCAGGCGAAGCCGTTAGCTTCGCCAACGCCGACTCATAGCCAAAGGCATGTGCGGTTTCGCCTTTAAGCGGTTTATGCAGGATCAGCTCAGGCTTCGGCTGCATGCCGGCATGCTTGAAGGCAGCCTTGTATCCGACACTTCGATCCTCCGATACCGTTCTTGATATCGGCGCATTCAGAAACAGAATTTCCGTATGCCCAAGACCGATCAAGTAGTTTGTGGCCTTTGCAGCCATGCCGATATTATCGTTATCGACATAGCTGACCTGCGCCTCGTAGGGCTCAGGCGGGCGGCCGATAATGACGATGGGCATGCCGCTCTGAAGCCGCTCTTCAATCCTGGCATCCGATTCTATGGGGTCCAATAAGATTTCGCCGTCCACCGGATCCGAAGAGATGTTCTCGACTTGACTGAGATAGGAAGGCGACAGCGCATTAACCAGCAGGCGGTAGCCATTCTCGTAACAGACGCGAAGAACGCCGTTAAGAAGAGAATGGTGGAACTGGCCGAATTCGAGCGATTCCCCCCTGATATTCAATCCGAGTATGCGCGTGGAGCGGTTCACCAGGCTCCTCGCCCAATAATTCGGCTTGTAGTTCAGCGATTTAGCCGCAGCAAGAACGCGCTCTGTGACCTCTTTGCTGATTGGGCGTTTCTTGCTGAACACGCTTGAAACCGTTCCTTTGGAAACGCCGGACGCCTTGGCGACGTCATCAATAGTTGCCAAAATCGTTAAACCTCGCTTTCTTCCGTGATGCCGGACACGAGGTTAAGCTTAAACCGGTTTTGTAAAATCTATTTCAGAATGATAATTAGTTATTGTAAAAATAGAAAATTCGTCTTAAAGTCACGTATAATCGCAGAAATTCGGGTGAAATCTCATGGAGTTAGGAAAAAAGCAGCATTAAACCGTTTTAATAGGGGAATGATTTGCAACGGGGAATAAAAAAAACGACAGCCGTCAGCTGCCGTTTTAAAGTTTTCAGAATTACCTGATATACTCCCCCCAAATTATGAACCGTCGTCTTTGTAATTAAAAGGGGGTTATTGTACCTATTTCAGAATGAATTCTGGAGCATATTTTTCAGGATAATTAAGCATCGATGCGACATCGCCATTAAAATACAGGTTTCCGTATAAGGGGCTATTACTATCCATCGTTAGCCTGCACCACGTTATCGGCTTTTGACCAACGGATATTCCGTCCTTCATGGGATCATCGCTAATCTTGAATCCAAGATTTTTATAGATCTCTTCCACTGCTGCTTTCCACGTTTTATTGTTTTCCAGTAATTCGTCTTGCCAGGTTACATCGGTTTTCTCATTCTTACCATTATATTCATAAATTCCTGTTCCACGCTCTTTCGTTATCGCTTTTTCTACGTATTCAACATCCTCCGGTTTAAAATGTGCTGTAAGTCCAATTAAGATGTGATAGGAGAAGGTAAAGCTGACCTCAGCAGAGCGGTCATATAATTTAATTGAATGATTTAAATGAATTAGATCATTCTGAGCAAGCCCTGTATCTATTTTGGTAATATCTTTTTCGGATAGTTTTAGAGCATTCATTACCTCCTCCTCATTCATACCCCATTTCAATTTCTGGATAGGCGCGGGCGTACCATAGATCGATGTCTGACTGCAACTGGCAAGAAGAAAAGCAAGTATCCCAATTAGCATTAAACAAAGACTATATTTACGCATATTACCTCCTAAACAAGGTTATTTGTTGTATCATTTTTCAACTCCATAAACGATTATTACCTATAGACTATGCGTTTTCTTGCAAATTGAGTTTCCTTCATTTTAAACGCATCTAAAATTAATGGCGATGCTCGATCGGTCAGGGATTTAACGGATCTGGAGCATCGACCATATTAAATAACAACCAAAATAAAAATAAGAGGATACAACAAGTCATTATTATTAAAATAACAGCAACTTTACCTTTTAATTGATTTTTCATTAAATTCCTCCTCCTCAAATAGCGTTTAGGCTCAAAAAAAGTGGCGCAGGCATAGCTGCCTGCACCGCTTTTATATTTTAGGCTATGCTTATTTCAATTTAATTTCAAACTTTGCTCCCGCCTCGCCCGCGAACATAATGGTGCCATTCTTAGGAAGTACAGTTGCTTTGCCCGGTTTGACGATACCGAGACCGACGCATGCTCCGTTCTCATCATACACGGCATATGAGCCCTTGGATGATGATGATACCGTCATGGTCTTGCCGGCGGCACGATCTGGAATCGAGTACCACTTGGCATAACCGGTTGCTTGAATGGTCGTTGAAGAGTGTTTGCCCGTGTAGATCGGCTTCAAGGCATCTTCGCTTACTAACAGGCTCCCCCCATAACGAAGGTACTCAACACCATCCTGCTCGTAGAAATCAAGCGGCGTAACGTCTCTGCTGCCCGTTGTAGGAATCTGATGGTCTGCGACTGCAGTATTCAGACCCGTAATTTTCTGGTCTATAACGTAACCAGGTGCTTCCTTGAACAATCGAACTTGTAAGGAGCCGAGGCTCAATAAGGTGACGGAAGTATATTTTTCGTTAATGACATAATAACGTTTGCCGTCCCGTTCCTTCCATGCATGAAGCACTTCTTCAGAGACATCGTTAGGTTCGAGCTTCTCGGCAGCATACTCCGACAAAGCTAGTTGTCCGAGTCCCGGTAACGATAAATATTGTCGAGTCCACAAGTAGGTACGTCCGTTGTTCTCCTTGACGAAATTAATTTTCACTTTTCCATCCGCACTCAAAAATGAACCATCTGCCGTATACGCGTATTTCTCGGCTGGATAATTCGGAACTTGAGGCGTCGCAATCGACAACTCCCCGTTCTTGGCAATGTTAACCGTAAGTAATTGATTCGTTGCACCATACATCCCTGCAGAATCCAGCAATTCCGCGGGCATGTCGGCTTTAACAGGTGCTCCGTAGGACTTCTCGGCCTTAATTTCATCTATGGTTCCCTTTTCCTTCAAGGCATGGAGCAGAATCTGGTTAGCCAGCAGTTGATTGGTTGTGCTGGAGCCTCCCGATGACAGTACGGCCGCTGCCATGTTTTCTCCGGGAAGAACGACTAGCGACGCGTGATACAGAATCGTATCTCCGCCCTTGGTCAATGCCTGAATGCCATAGTCGCCGAACGGGAACAGGTTGACGCTGTCCCAGCCCAATCCATAATTGACTACAGTATCCGCATCCTCCGGCCAGAAGCCCTTCTTATACTCGGCTTGCGCCATCGCATCTACCGAGCCGGATGATAGAATGCCAGCAGCTTGCCCGGTAAAAATCTGAGAGAATCGAGCCAGATCTTCCGCCGTGGAGTAGATTCCCCCCGTTCCAATAGCGTTTACCGTTTCTCTTGGCAGTTGAGTTTGGGAATTAGGGAAATAAAGTGCAGCAAACTGGGATGTATTTAGCTGATCCTGAGGTGTTTTGGTATTCATCATCCCCAGTGGTTGGGTAAAATTCTGATGGATATAGGAAGTAAAATCGGTACCGCTTACTCTTTCAACTAAAATTTCTGCTAGAGAAAAACAGTCATTACAATAGACCGAATAGGCGCCAGGCACCGCTTTTAATTGCTGTTCGGCCAATTGCTTAAGAAGCGTATCATGCGCGTAAGTATCGTTATCCGAGAATAAGAATGCATTCGTCAGTGATGAACCGTTAAAACCCGCGGAGTGATTAAGCAACATGCGGGGAGTAATTTGCTTGTATCGGTCGTCCTTCATTGTAAAATCCGGGACGTATTCCGTAACAGGATGATCCAGATTAATCTTGCCTGCATCTACCAGCTTCATGACTGCTGCCGCCGTGAACATTTTGCTTGTCGACCCGATACCATACATCGTGCCCGCCGTTAATGGCTTTTTGCCAGCAGTATCGTTAATTCCGGCATGTCCGGAAACAACGATCTTCCCTTGATCGATAAGCGCGTATTGAACGCTTGTCGTACCGTATTGGCCCGTGAGGAGCGAGGCTTTCTCGTTTGCGGCCTTCTGGGTATCCTTGTAAGCAAGTGAACCCTCGCCCGTGGCGGCTGCCACTACGCCAATCGGTGCCAGCATCGACAACATCAATGTCATCATTGCCAGCATTAGAAACAATTTTTTTGTTTTCATAATACCTCCTAAAAAGAATTATCAAAGATCGTAGTCACAGGTATTACGTTAAATCTCTCCCAAAGTTCCTTTAATTTGGAATAAATCCAGGTTTAGCTCGATTTTGCTAACATCGCCAGTACGGATGTTCTTCCAATTAAGCATGCGGGCATGTCAAAGAACCGCAGCGGCATTTCGCTGAGGCTTTTGCGCTGTCACTATAGCCGGCCAACACGATAAAAGGCTGTCGATTTCTCGACAGCCTGGATAAAACAATTACTTCTGCTGTTCATTATATTTCAAATGTAAAATGGGATATGGGCGGCCTGCTCCATCTGTCAAATCTTCACCGGTTATTCCGAATCCGCTTTTTAAGTAAAACCTTGTCGCATTCTCATTTTGTTTATTCACATCGACGGAAGTGATCCCAAAATCATTGATGCATGAATGCATAATTTGTTTCCCATACCCTTTGCCAATTTTTGCGGGATCGAGAAACAATGCTTCCAAGTGATGTCCATTGATGGCGGTAAAACCAATGATAGAGTCTTCGGTAAACCAGAGACGTACATCAAGATGAGGAAAATACAGGGGTAGTTCTTTTTTGATTTCCTCTTTATCCTTGAAACTCAAAAAGTGATGAGTGGCCATTACCGATCTTTCCCAAAGATTTATGATCATATCATAGTCATTAACGGTTGCTTTTCTGTTTTGTATCATTTCATTCTGCTCCTTTTTTTTAATTTATCACGCTCCTTCCATGCTTTTTTTTGTAGATGGTGATCGTATATCTCCAATTGATATATGGCTTCATTCTTACCTCTCTTTTCAGAACGTTATGAGTAGCAATGCTAACAATAAGCAAAAATGCCCTTTACTTCAACAAAAGCTGCAGTACATCCTCCGATTTGCTGCAGTTTTATTCGTTGAAATAATGTCCCCCATTAATTCAAAATCTTTTCCATCGCCATAACATCTACAAAGTTGCCGTCTATAATCCCCTGCTTATTAAAGATTCCGACTTCACGGTATCCATGTTTACGATATAGTCCTTGGCCCAAGGCATTAAATGGGAAAGTAAAAAGAACAATCTTATAAAAACCATGCTGTACGGCAGCTTCTTCAAGTGCAGCAAGCAATATACTTCCAACTCCCTGACCTCTGTGATCTCTTCCAATGTAGATCGACAGATCAGCCACCCCATCATAAGCGGATCGTGGAGAATACTTGTTTAAGGATGCCCAGCCTACGATGACATCACCTTTAACTGCAACAAGAACAGAATATCGCTCACAGCGCCCGTTGTACCAGTTTTGCATATAGTCGATATCTTTTAGTTCAACTTCAAGCGTGGCAATACGATCTTCAATTCCTTGATTATAGATGGATAATACATTATTTAGATCCATGGATGTTGCATGTCTCACTAGAATCTCCGGCATTAGCTCTCCTCCTGTTTTGTTATCGTGTGGATAATCGTTCTTGAAGCCTTGTCCAGTCCAAGTATAAATCGAAATGCAGGACCATGACTATGCGCTGATAAATGTCCTGCGGAGAACAGCCCTTTAACATGGCTTTCTTCTCCCAACAACGAAATCCAAGGGATATCCAAACAGCTTATAGACATCCAACATCCCAATTTCCCTCCTGCTTATGGTGATTTTAAAATCGATTATACATAATTACTTGCAAACTGCAAATAAAAATGCTATAACTTTCTCAGGAGGTCATTCAAATGGAAAATGTGAGGAATATGTTTCAGATTCTGTCCCGAAATTTTGGTTTATTAAGTGAACAATGCTGTGATTCTTGTTGCGGTCAAGAGGTATCACTTGTACAGAGCCATATCCTATATGAAATAAATCGTCAGCATAACCCCTCTATGCAGGATATTGCAGGAGCACTTGGAATGGACATCACCACGTTTAGCAGACAGGTTAAAACCTTAACAGACAAGGGATTCATAAAGAAAACGCCTCATCCATCTGATCAACGAATCAATATTTTATCACTAACACCCGAAGGGCTAACTATTGAGAATGCGATTAATCTTACCGTAAATGCCCAACTAAATGACGTCCTTTCAACCATGAGTGAATTTGAAAGAGAAACGGTGCTTCGCTCTATTCAATTGTTTAATAATGCTATGACAAAATCAGCAACATGTTGTGTGCCTCCAAAATAAATTGGAGGCCTACCGTTTATCTTATACTTGCATTTTGCAAATAAAATTCGAGGAGGACGTAAAAAATGAATACACAATTACCAACAGCTATTATCGGTGGCGGTCCTGTAGCCTTAGCTGCTGCTGCACAACTTGTAAAGAGAAACATGCCTTTTATTTTATTTGAAAGAGGTGCTTATATCGCATCCTCTATACTTAGTTGGAAACATGTAAGGATGTTTTCCCCTTGGGAATTTAATATGGATACAGCTGCCAAGGAGCTCCTGATGGAAACTGGATGGACTGCTCCAGCAAAAGACCACATGCCTACAGGGGTAGAATTAGTTAATGAGTATCTGCTGCCACTATCTCAGTTAGATCAATTACAGCCCTTTATTCAACTTCAATCGTCCGTTAAAGCCATCTATCGAAAAGGATTCGATAAAATGAAAACAGCCGGTCGGGATACAGCTTCCTTTATTATTGAATATGAGCAGCACGGTAAACTATTGCGCGAAGAAGCTGCTTCTGTCATTGACGCCACTGGGACATGGCTCAAACCAAATCCGATGAGCACAAGTGGTCATCCTGCTGAAGGCGAGATACAAAATAAAAATCATATTCAGTACGGAATTCCGGATATTTTAGGTGCTGATAAACAACGTTATGCGGGGAAAAACATAGTTGTTGTAGGCAGTGGTCACTCAGCGATTCAATCACTCACCCTGTTAAATGAGTTGAAATTGGAAAACCCGGAAACAACAATCCATTGGGTGCTTAGAAAGAAAAAGGTTGCGGAAGCTTTTGGAGGCGGAGAAAATGACGGCTTACCGGCAAGAGGAGCACTTGGTACCCGAGCTAACCAATATGTACAACAAGGCAATGTACAGGTTCATACCCCATTTCTTATTGATCGAATTAAGAAAGAATCCGAGACCATAACTCTATATGGCACTAAATTAGATAAGGCATACTCTATTGATAAGATCGATGAGGTTATTGTAGCAACGGGAGCAAGACCGGATTTCTCGTTCCTATCTGAATTGAGATACGCAGCTGATACCTCTGTGGAGTCTGTCCCACAGCTTGCCGACTTGATTGACCCCAATATTCACAGCTGCGGCACCGTACGCCCTCACGGTGAAGCCGAATTGCGTCAGCCGGAAAAGGACTTTTATATCGTGGGATCAAAAAGTTACGGTCGCGCTCCGACGTTCCTGCTGGCTACGGGCTACGAACAAGTTCGTAGTGTTGTTGCTGCATTAGCAGGTGATTTTAAAGCAGCGCGTGAAGTGCAGCTTCATCTACCGGAAACTGGCGTTTGCTCCGTGTCCAGATCAACAGAAATAAGTGATAACAGTAACAGTTGCTGCACAACTACCCCTAAGAAGATGTCTATCAGGCCAATCGCCGTAACGAGTATGAGTAGTGGTTGCTGCAGTTCAAATAATGCGTCTACATCATGTGAAACGGATACAGGATGTTAATAAAATGAGAAGCTTCTGCAAAAATGCAGAAGCTTTTTATTATATCCTCCTTTTGTTTTGCGTGCGTTAATCTTTGTTAACTCAATATTAAATAAGTAATTACTAATATAATCATTTACTTATATAATTGATCGCGTATATAATGGCCCTGTAGTTAGCAATCTAATTACAGAAAGGAGGCAAGAAATTGCAATCCATTGAGGAAATGTCCGATGAACTTAAGCTTCTCTCCGATAAAACCAGATTAACAATTATGGCGCTTTTACGACACCGAGAGATGTGTGTCTGTGATATCGTTGAAATTTTAGAAACAACACAACCAAACATTAGTCAACATCTAAAAAAACTAAGAATGGGCGGTCTCATTAACGAGGAGCGCCGTAGCCAATGGATTTACTATTCATTGAACTTACATGACAAGGGTTATTTGAAGCAACTAATCGATCAGCTTCCATCCATGGAAGAGAACATCAATGCAGTCAAAGGCTGTACGTAATCCAGGAGGCACTATGCTGGCACTTGCATCAATCATTTTTTTAGTTACGTTAGTATTTGTCATTTGGCAGCCAAAAGGTCTTAACATCGGTTGGTCCGCTTGTGGCGGTGCTGTAATCGCACTCATCTTTGGAGTTGTAAATTTTCATGATGTGTGGGATGTAACCCAAATCGTTTGGAACGCTACTCTTGCGTTCGTTGCGGTAATTCTAATTTCACTCATTCTAGATGAGATTGGTTTCTTTGAATGGGCAGCGCTTCACATGGCTAGAGCTGCCAAAGGAAAAGGCCTTATGATGTTCGTGTACGTCATTTTATTAGGTGCGGCAGTAGCTGCATTTTTCGCAAATGACGGTGCGGCTCTTATCTTAACGCCTATTGTTCTAGCTATGGTCCGGGCGTTGAAATTTGATGAACGTATGATTATTCCCTTTATTATGGCGAGTGGATTCATATCCGATACGGCTTCACTCCCGCTAGTCGTTAGTAACTTGGTGAATATCGTGTCATCGGACTTTTTCGGTGTTGGATTCGCTGAATACGCTAGCCGCATGATTGTTCCGACTCTCTTCTCTGTTTCCGCAAGCTTACTAGTGCTCTTTCTCTTCTACAGGAAAAGCATACCTAAGCAATACGACCTGGCACAACTGAAGAAGCCGGTAGATGCAATTAAAGATATGCGGTTATTTAAGATCTCCTGGATTATCCTTGCCGTTCTTCTAATCGCCTATTTATCAAGTGAGTTTATCAACGTACCAGTGTCAATTATCGCTGGCGTGGCAGCTATTATCTTCTTGGTGCTTGCCCGTCAGAGCAGGGAAATTCATACCTGGAAGCTCGTAAAAGGCGCGCCATGGGCAGTTGTCACCTTCTCCATTGGCATGTATGTCGTGGTCTATGGACTTAGAAATGTTGGACTGACAGATGAACTTGGCGGTGTATTTAAATGGGTCGGTGATCAAGGCTTATTTGTAGCCACAGTAGGTTCCGGATTCACCGCTGCGATCCTCTCTTCGATTATGAATAACATGCCGACAGTTATGATTAATGCGCTTGCCATTCATAATACAAATTCTACGGGAATCATTCATGAAGCTTTCGTATATGCCAATGTGATCGGATCTGATTTAGGTCCGAAAATCACCCCTATCGGTTCACTCGCTACTTTGCTTTGGCTGCACGTGTTATCGACTAAGGGAGTTAAGATTTCCTGGGGAGCTTACTTTAAAACGGGTATTATCCTAACGGTACCTGTTTTGTTTATTACCTTATGCGGGCTTTATCTATGGCTAAAAGTTGTAGGCTGATGATCAATAAAATTACATTTCAAAGGAGTTTCTAATATGTCTAACAAACCACTTGTTTATTTTCTATGCACAGGGAATTCATGCCGCAGCCAAATCGCCGATGGTTTTTTGAACGCAATCGGTGGAGAAAAGTACGAAGTGAAAAGTGCCGGTCTAGAGGCGCATGGTTTGAATCCTAGAGCTGTTCAAGTCATGAAAGAAGCCGGAGTAGACATAAGCGGTAATAGCTCTGATGTAATTAATCCCGAGATCTTGAATCGCGCTACTTATGTGATTACCCTTTGTGGACATGCTGACGAGCACTGCCCTGTCATTATGAATCCTGATGTTATCAAATGGCATTGGGGTTTTGATGACCCAGCTAAAGCGACAGGTACAGAAGAAGAAATCATGGAGCAATTCCGTACGGTCAGAGACTCCATTAAGTCTCGTATTGAACAGTTTGTTAGAGATGGCGAATAAATGTCTGCTTCCAATAACTTTAAAAAAAATTAAAATGCATTGGAGTTTAATCATCATGGAAAAGAACTATCACTCTCTTCATGAAGATAAGATCTTTATGGGCGGAGCTGCTGACGTAGAAGCAATGGAGAAAAACGAAAATATTGATGTGATTGTCGACTTGCGCGGTGAGGCCGATGGTCGTGCCTATCCAGAATCCAAGGCACAGTATGTGCCCATCTCGCTTGGCGATAATTCTCCAGAAAACCAGCATATTGCGTTCAAGCAAGCAATAGACGAGGTAGTA
The DNA here is from genome assembly GCF_051200795.1 of Paenibacillus glycanilyticus. NCBI lineage: Bacteria > Bacillati > Bacillota > Bacilli > Caryophanales > Paenibacillaceae > Paenibacillus > Paenibacillus glycanilyticus. Next base: position 3,092,886 of record NZ_CP195155.1, on the reverse strand, counting down.
AAAGCTTATCGCAATGGTCAGAAAGTTGCTTTCCATTGCTGTGCGGGAAAAGGACGTACGGGTACAGTGGCAGCCGGCACTCTTCTGGAGTTGGGAATCGCTGAAAGCATAGAAGACGCTATCTCAAAAGCAAAACAAATTCGCTCAATTATTGATGTTAAGCCAATACAGAAAGAAGCTTTGGAAAATATATTTGGATAATGAAAAGGGAATGTTCCAAGGGGACATTCCCTTTATACTCGCCCGAATTGCCCATTTACAACGGCTGCTGAGTTGTGCTATTCTTATTTCCATAGTTTTCGAAATACATTGGCAAAGGCGGTGAGAACCCATGGTCGAGGATAACGAGGAAGTTAAACAGGCAGTGAAAGTATACAAAGCACTCGGAGAACCGACCCGGATCAAAATAGCGATGCTTCTTACGGAAGAGCAGAATCTCTGCTGCTCCGCCATCGGCAGCAAGCTGGAGTCCGTTGCCGGTTCAACGCTGTCTCATCACTTGAAGCAGCTTACGGAATGCGGCCTGCTCACGCTGCGCAAGGACGGCACGTACATTTATTACAGTGTCAATAAAGAAGTTGCGTTGAAATACGCCCCGTATCTTTTGGGGTAACCTTTTTTTTGGTCTATATTTCGATAGATTTAGAAATATAAAACTATAATACAGAGAGATACGGATAAGGAGCTGGAACATTTGTCTTACCATTTAAAAATATATATGCTGGCTTTAGTCAGCTTTCTCGTCGGCACTTCCGAATTCATCATTGCCGGCATTCTGGATAAAGTGTCCGACGACATTGGCGTCTCGGTGGCAGCGGCAGGCCAGCTGATTACCGTGTTCTCTCTTGCTTACGGATTCGGGACGCCATTCCTGATGGCGGCCGCTGCCAAAGTCGACCGCAAAAGGCTGATGCTGTACGCTCTTTCGATATTTATCGTTGGCAACGTCGCCGCTTACTTCTTCTCCGGCTTTACCGCCCTCATCGTTTCCCGCGTTATCGTTGCACTCAGCAGCGGCGTTTTCGTCGTCACGGCACTCACGGTCGCCGCAAAGCTCGCGCCTGCGGAGAAGCAGGGCAGTGCTATCGCCACGCTCGTTATGGGCTTTAGTACGGCACTGATCGTCGGCGTACCGCTCGGCAGACTTGTCGCTTCCGCCTATGACTGGAAATTGGTCTTCGGTGGTATCGGACTGCTCGGATTGCTGGCGCTATTGCTCATTGCCTTAGCGATTCCAAAGACGGATGGCGAGCAGCCGGTACCGCTGCGCGATCAATTAAAACTGCTCAAGAATCCTAAAATTCTCGTCGCGCTTGGCATAACGTTTTTCTGGCTTGGCGGCTATTCCATAACGTACACGTATATTTCCCCCTTCCTGCTTGATATTACCGGCATGAGCGAGAAATTCGTCAGCATCGCGCTGCTTGCGTTTGGTATCGCTAGTCTTATCGGCTCCAAACTTGGCGGCTTCAGTACCGACCGATGGGGATTCAAGCGAACTTTGGTGAACGGCATGCTGCTTCACGCGGTCTGGCTAGTCGTGATTTCGTTCGCCGCACATTCGCCAGCGCTCATGTTCCCGCTGCTCATGCTCTGGTCCTTCTCCGCTTGGTCGTCCGGCCCTACGCAGCAATACCATCTGATCTCACTCGCTCCCGAAGCAACCAGCATCATGCTTAGCCTTAACAGCTCTGTTATACAGCTGGCCATGGCTGCAGGTGCGGGTATCGGAGGCGTCGTCGTAGAAGGGGCATCCCTTGCTGCCATCACTTGGATCGGCGCTGCCGGCGTCGCCATAGCCGCACTCATATCAGCAGCTGCATTCGGTTACCTTCGCGTCGGTGCAGCTTCCCGAGCAGCGGATAAGGAGGCTCGCGCAAGGAAGTTCAGCGCGTAAAGTCATTCCTTTCATGCCAATCGGGCATAAGGTACAACATCATAGCTATTACCGAATACAATGACGCAAAACGTCCCTGTACCGAATCTTCTTCGGAACAGGGACGTTTTTAATTGTTAGTTGGACTTGGCATTGTCGCCTATTTGCCCAGATTTGCATTCCACGCTTCAATGAGTGCGTTAACACTCCGATTGAGCGTTGTCATTGCTTGTTCGGATATCTCTTCCTGCTTCTTCTCTTTATTCAGCTGCTTCAATAAATTCTCCAAATGCTTAATACCCTGCTTCCAGTCCGGCTTCTTCTTGCTAACCGCATCGGCTGCATGCTCAAGCTCCTTATCCAGCTGCTTCCGGGTCTTCTCGTCCAGCTGTCCGGCTGAGCTAAACCAATCGAGCAGCTTTCCGACGGATGGAGCGTTTATGGGAGCTGGAAGAACCGTGAAATTGTCGTAGCTCGTTTCATTCATGAACGTCCGCATGCCAACCTTGCCGTGCGTGAACGGATTTCCGCTGCGGTCCGTATAGTCGATAACCGGCTTGCTCATATCATCCACATACACCAGGATACGCGCTCCCTGCGCGACGACTTTCACATGCTTCCATTCGCCTGTCTTTATCTCGAGCGGCACTCCCGTCAGATAGGTCCAGTTGTAATTCAGCTTGCCGAGATGAACGCCCTGTTTATTCAGATACGCGACATATCCTTGCACAAAGTTCGCGTTGTTCTGATTCAGCTCCTTGCCGTGAGCCGGGTTATTTGCCCGGAACAGAATACCTCCGTCACCCGAATCGTTAATCAGCTTGATATCGGACTCCACGCTGTAATCCGACCAGTTGGCATCGCCGATCGTCGTCTTTGCGAAGCTGCCAACCGCCGCCTGGTATTCGCCGGTATGAGCAACCTTCGGCTCGACCGGGTTCTGATGAATCCGGATTCCTTGGAAGTCGAATTCACCTTTCACGGTTTCGACCTTCAAGGTATGTTTCCCAGCCGGGAGATAGATGCCTTGCTTCGTTGTTGTTGCCCAGTTCTCCCAGGTAACGGAATTCGGAATATCGACCTCACCGGTTAGATCGGTTGCATCGTCCAGCCACAGCCGGACTTTCGCACCGTCCATCGATGTAGCTGTCACGAAATCAACGTTGTACACGCCGGCATCGGTTATATCTACGTTGTAGGCCAGCCATTCTCCGGTTGCGTTCCAACCCACATTGTAGCTGCCCCCCGCATTCTGGCGAATATCAACCGCTTCATTCCGGTATTCCGTACCGATGTTAGCGGGAGTCAGATCATGGTAGCCCGTTCCTTCGCCGCCTGCCTTGTAATCAACAGCCTGGATAAATCCGGGCAGCACGTGCGGCTTATCGAATTGGGTAAGCGACAATCTTGTCATATCGAACTCGCCTTTGACAATCTCGACCTTCAGTTCATGATCGCCGGCCGGCAGCTGAACACCGGACTTCTTAACCGACTTCCACTTATTCCAGTCTCCGGAAGCAGGAACATTCAATACGCCTGTTAAATCAGTTGTGTCATCCAGCCATAACCGGACTTGCGCATCCGTGAATGTCGTAGCTGCCCATAAGTCTAGATCGTACAACCCCTCTTCCGCGACGTGGATGTTGTACTTCAACCATTCGCCTGTTTGATTCCAGCCTACGATCTGATCGCCGGATGCAGCCGAACGAATATCTACCTGATCGCTGCGGTATTTGCCTCCAATGTTCGCCGGAGTTAAATCATGATAACCTACGCCTTCACCGCCGGGCTTGTAATGCTCGGCTTCGATGACGCCGGGTACTGGTATTGGCTGCTCCATCCTCGTCAGCGCTATACCCGCAAAATCGAATTCTCCGCGGACCGTTTCGGCTTTCAGCGTATGCTTGCCTGCCGGCAGCGTAACGCCGGATTTACGCACCACATTCCAGATGTTCCAGTCACCGGTCTTCGGAATGTCCACGATGCCGGTCAGATCCGTCGTATCGTCCAGCCAAAGCCGGATCTGACCTCCGTCCAGCGTAGTAGCTACTTTGAATTCCGCGTTATAGGATCCGGCTTCCGCCACATCAATGTTAAACTTCAGCCATTCGCCTGTCTGGTTCCAACCGACGTTATACCCGCCTCCAACCGTATTGGAACGAATGTCGACCGAATCTCCCCGGTACTGGCCGCCGATGTTCTCGAGCGTATTCTCATGATATCCGACACCCTCGCCGCCGGAGATATAATGGACCGTTCCAATCGAACCCGGGATCGAATGATAAGCATCGTAAGCCTGCTCTTCTTCGGCAATGTCGCTCTTTACGCTCCAGAAGCCTTCATATCGTTTCCAACCGTCGTCCTGGCCATCATCGAAATTATCATAGAGAACCGGAACGTCCACGTGCTTGTGGAACGTCAGCTTATCCAGAGACACAGTGCCTGATAAGGCAGCGACCTTCAAGTCATGTACACCTGCAGGCAATTCAACCCCATTCAGCTGTGCGGTTTGCCATCCTTTATCAGCAGTATCAGCGGCTCCTGTCAATTCGAACTCGCCCAGCGGTTGTCCACCATCCAGAGTGAGCTGTACCTTGCTGCCCATGGCTGCATCCGCATAAGAAAGATCGATATCGTATTTTCCTGCTTCCGAGATGTTTAACCGGTACCGCAGCCATTCGCGTTTCTCGAAAGCGGTGATATGCGAGGTGCCATTCTCTGCTTTGCCCGTATCCATCCCTTCTCCTCGGTAATCACCGATTGTATCAGGCGTCTGGTCGTGATACCCGGCTCCTTCGCCTCCGGACAGGTAATGAACGGCCTCGACTTGACCCGGAACCGGTTTCGCAGCGTCAAAATCGCTGCTGCCGTTCACGTCGTTGCTGAAAGCAGCATACCCGAAATTAGCCTTCGCGTTCTCCGTGACGTAGCCGATGCTGCCGCCGCCAAGCGTCACGCTGCGTGTCTGTTTTAGCATGCCGTCGACATAGATCTTGAACGTGTCTCCCGCTTTCTCAACCCGGATATTGTGCAGTTTTGTATAATCGTATCCTTCCGGCAGCGTGCTCGACACCCATCCCAGATCGGACCCATTTACCCGGAACTGCGTCTTCACCGAATTGCTCGCCGGATCTAACAATGCCGTTCCGAAATCATTATCGCCCTTGTAGGAAAATACGACCCCAAGCTGCGAACTGCCGGTATCATTAGCCTCAGCCAGCTGCAGATTGAATTCTGCCGTATAGCTGTTTTCCGTCGCAGCTGCAGTTACCAGTCTGCTTGTACCGGCGGTCTGCTGGCTCAGAATACCGGAATCAACGCTCCAGCTGCCACCGTCCGCATTCGTCCACGCCGTGCCGAGTTCCGCGCCATTGAACCGGTCCTCGAAATCCGGCATCTGCGGATCCGGCTGCTCGGATGTCGTTGGTCCAAGCACCGACATTTTATCCCCGTTGAATACGATCCGGTCCATCCCCATATGGCGAAGAGGTCCAACAATGCCCGGTCCTTCGAGATTGTGGTAGATGATATAGCGGGCATCCAGGTTCGGTCCAACGACTACCGTATTATGGCCGAGGCCAACTGTCGGGCCTTCCGTACTGATCAGAATCGGGTTATCCTTATCAGCCACGAATCCCGTGAGCGGATTTGAGCTGACCGCATAGTCGACCCGGTAACCTTTGCTGAATACATGGTTGCCGGTATACGTCATATAGTATTTTCCGTTCCGCTTGAACAACGTAGAGCCTTCCGTCCAACCGTTCATGTTCGCGCCTGTGTTTACGCTGTTGCCGATCGTTGTTGGCGTAGGCATCGCAGCCGCGAGAATTCCCGCTCCGTTCGCATGATAGAAATACCACTTGCCGTCATCGTCAATGAAGACATTTCCATCGATCGAATGGCCCAAATTACCCGTCTGCACGGTGAATGGACCGGTCGGGCTCTCGCTGCGCAGCACGTAATGGCCATTGCCGGCAGGTGAGGTATACATGTAGAAATATCCGTTCCAATACACGACTTCAGGAGCGTAGGCTCCTTTTGTAACCGGATCGGTTGTGGCCAATCCTCCATAGCTCCAATGGACAAGGTCTGGCGAGCTCCACACCTTAACCCCGATATCGGTATCCCTCGTGCTCACGTACAAATAATAATTACCGTTAAACTTCAGCACGTAAGGGTCTCCAAGCCCATATTGTCCCCATTCGTCCGGCAGCGATGCCGGATTCTTGTAAGCGAATGCCGCCTGAGGGGCAAACAATAGCAGTACGCACAACAGAGTCACTATACTTCGTTTCAACATCAAACCTATCACCTCATCGATTTATTTAAAGCGCTTTCATCAATGACTGACTATGATGATCTTCCCTTTACACCATCGTCCCAATCACCTCATTTCATTACTTTAATCCAATATATCGAGAGTATATCGGCACTTTCTAGAAATTGTCAACGCTTTATTACAATTTATATGAATCATTCAGTTAAATTTTTGGTTTTTCACTTTTAATTACAATTTTATTGTATCAATTGATTTAACTATGAGTTATTGAATCGCTAGGTTAAAAACTGCAGTAAATATAAAAAAAGAGCTGTCCGCGACAGCTCCTCCACAATCTTAGTTAGTAAATAGAAAGAAACGACGTTTATCTCACCAAAACGATCTGTGTTTTTACGCTTTGACGTTGTTCTATTGGAACAGAATGATTATTTTCAGTCGATCTGATATCTTCCGATGGCAAAGCTACCTCGATATCGTATTTTCCGAGAGGTGCAAGCTCCTGTCCGGATTTTCCGTAAACCTTCGTAATATAAATATCCGTATCTTCGACCGTTTGACCTGGCTTCAATTTCGATTTGCCTAAATCAGCCGTGCAAGGCCCGTAAGGTTTTATTTCCAATCTCTTATTTGTTTCAACATGTACGATATTCACGACTGCATGTTTAGGACAACTAGAACTGCCTGAAACATAGGTTAGCGTATCTTCCCCCTGGTTTGTTAGTTTTGTCTTCACTACGATATCATCATTTATTCCATACCTGTTTTTTGTCCAGTATGATTTCATAAGCCAAATCTCCCACCGTTTCCTTATATAATATCGGCTTTATTTCTTTAGCTTCTTTGTCAAAGGAACAGCCCGTTATACAAATCATACTTAATAAGATGACAGCTGCAGTTATTATTTGTTTCAATATTATCCTCTCCAAAAACATTTGTTTATGTTGTTTCACAGGTCAAGGTTCATCCATATAGACGCTAAATGTCAACTCCTTGTTGCGTATATCAGTAAAGAAGAAGGGTTTAATCCCATACCGAATTCTCCAATAAATATTGATCCCTCATCTATCTCCAATATCGCCAAGAGCTTTGCTGTGTCATTAGCCGAAGCTTCCGTAATTCTGCATCTTCAAAAACGAATGCGATAGGATATAAATTTATCGTTTATGTGGCTATTTTCAATTTTGTGGTGTCTAATGTAAGTGAAAACAAAGGAGGTTCGCTAGTGTCTGGGCCCAACGACGAATTCGATCAAATCTTTGAGCAATATTATAAAAAAATTTTTCGATTCCTCTCCCTTAAAGTGGATCACCAAACCGCAGAGGACGCAACTCAGTTAGCATTCATTAAAGCCTTTGAAAATTGGCACACCTTTCGAGGAGATTCCAGCGTATTCACTTGGATAAGCCAAATAGCCTACAACCTATTAAAAAATGAGTTTAGAAAAAGAGATCGAAGCTTAGAAACTTCGGTAAATTTTCAAGAAATGGAAAATCGCTTTATCACGGTTGAGTTCACTAAAAATGTTGAACTACGAATAGACGTAACTACGGCGCTGCTTAAACTTAACCCGCTTGACCGCGAAATTATCTCGCTTCATTTTGACGTAGGCTGCACATTTAAAGAAATATCGGAGCTTGTCGAGATGAGGATGAGTGCGGTAAAAAACAGACTATATAGAGCACTGGTAAAGTTAAGAAACGAACTTGATGATTGGGAGGCTCAAAAAATGATGTCCATCCTGGATACCATATCGATTGTGAGCAAAGATGTCGGGTCAACCCGCACGACCACACCGGATCATAAGATTTACCGGGATATTATCGAACATCTAAGAGTTAACGTTGATCATATTTGTTCAAAATTAAAGCATCATCCTTCAAAAAGAATAACCATTGAGATCTATCCGGATCTTAACTCTTTCCACCAAGCCGTTAACGAACCCGACGCTCCGAATTGGTTTATGGGCATGATTGAAGCGGATACGATAAAAATCACATCCCCTTTAAACCCCGGCCCGGAGCACACTTATCAATCCATACTAAAGTCAACCGTGCACCTCTTTACAATATGGTTAGTTAAAGATATAAATCCATTGGCACCAAAGTGGCTATACCAAGGAATAGGCGGTTATGAAGCCGGACTAATGACAAGAGATTATATAAATGAATCCATAATGGAATTGGTTGCGCGAGGTGAAATCCCCACGTTTTCAGAACTGGAGAATGACACTTGGGATTTCGAGAGTATGAAAGGCTTTCAATTCTCCCTTCTCCTTTGCGAGTTTATTCTGCAAAAGTACGGTTCAGAAGGTCTAAATAAGATCATTAGAACACCAAACGATTTTGAAACTGTTTTCTCTTCCCCTTCGTCGGAAGTACATCAACAGTGGGCAACACATTTAAGAACACGGTTAAACATTGGATAGTTTTAAAACTCCGCCTCGAAATAGTCAATAAGAATTCGCTATTTTGACATCAAAGCTTGATTAATGTTCGGCAAAACCCGTCTATAATGAAGCCATTACCATGTAGTTGGAAAGGAGTTCTTCGGTTTTAATGAGCAAAAAACAGAATGTAATGCAGCAAGCCAGCAACAAAAACTATACGGCTGCTATCGTCACGATCTCGCTGATCGCAAATATCGTTATTTTACTCTTGTTCTTCTCGCCGATTGGCTACAAGGGAAATATCGATTTCGACCTTACCATCTTCCCCAGAATCAATGGGTTGTTGAACAGCTTCACCTTCATCTTCCTGCTAGCGGCGTTAATCGCGATCCTGCGGAAGAACGTTAGGCTCCACAAAGGGTTCATTCTCGCTGCCTTTTCTTCAACGCTGCTGTTTCTTGTCTCCTATTTAACGTTTCATTACATGTCTTCGGAGACAGCGAGTTTCGGTGGTGAAGGCATAGTCCGGCCGATTTATTTCTTCATCTTGATCACTCACAGCTTCCTAGCTGCCGTCATCGTGCCTTTAGCTTTGTTCACTCTCGTATGGGGATGGACAAACCAACTGCACAAACACCGCAGAATCGCCCGCTGGACGATGCCGATCTGGCTTTACGTCAGCTTAACCGGGGTTGTTGTGTTCCTAATGATGGAACCCTATTATTAAGGTAATCTTAACGAATAGAGGGTTATCGAAGATCGACTCTTCAATAACCCTCTTTGTTTTATCCAGACGTTCCAGTTTTTCCTTAACTAAGAAAACATCCCCCCAGCTTTCCTATATATGCAACCGCTTTCAAATATAGTTTTAGAAGGTGCTGCGTCTCCTGTTAATACTCTTCATTCTTACCTTCGCCGAATCACTGTTTGCCACATAATCTTCCCATCCGATGGCTATAGTAAGGAAATCAATGGCATAGGAGGAGATCCATGTGAACCCGTCCGTCGCGGCATCAGAGCAATTTTTCTACGAGCAATTCTCCGGTCAAAGCGATTTTCAATCAAAAAAGCTGCTGATTGGCGGAATCGAGTACAGACTATTTTATTTGGACACTTTGATTGATTCCTCCCATGTCCAGGAATTCATCTTGAAACCTCTGCTTTCTAAGCCTTTGAATGACGTACGCGAGGTTATATCGATACTCGACTATGAGGAAACGGATCACGTCGAAGAAGCGGTTCAAGCGGTTGTATGCGGCAAGACGGTGCTGCATCGCGACGGAGAGAGCAAATTGTATTTGCTTGGCGCGGATTTGAAGAAGGAGCGCACCATTAACATTCCGTCAAATGAGCGTATTCTTCGCGGAGCAAATGAAGCGTTCATTGAGAATCTGGATACCAATCTGAATTTGATGCGCAAGCTGATTCCTTCAACCGAGCTTGTCGTCAAAACGTATACGATAGGCCGTTTATCCAAGACTAAGGTAGCAGTCATGTACATAAAGTCGGTCGCGGATCCGTCATTATTTGAGGAGCTGGACCGGCGTCTCTTGAGCATCGATAGCGATTATACGGAATCGCCCGGTTTTATTGACGAACTGATCCGGGACAAAAAATTCAGCCTGTTCCCGCAGCTCTTAATTACCGAACGCCCAGACCGTGCACGCGCCTATTTAATGGAAGGCAAAATGGTCATTGCAACCTCAGGTTCACCGGATGCGATTATATTGCCTGTAACGTTTTGGTCCTTTTTTCAAAGCCCTGACGATTACCATATTAGCTGGCTGCTTGGAACCTTCTTCCGGCTTCTTCGTCTTGCCTGCTTTCTGCTGACCATTGGGCTGCCCGCCTTTTATGTGTCGGTCAGTTCCTTTAACCCCCAGCTGCTGCCGATTAATTTCGTGAATACGCTGCAAAGCTCGCTGAAATACGTGACTTTCCCGCCGTTAATCGAGACGATTGCCATGATGCTTTTGCTTGAAATCTTAAGGGAAGCCACCATACGGCTTGCCAGTCCAGCCGGCCAAACCATAGGCGTAGTAGGCGGTATCGTTATCGGAACCGTCATTGTGCAGTCGAACCTGGCTTCCAACACGATGGTTATCGTAGCTGCCTTAACAGGCTTGGCTTCTTTTATTATTCCATCCTACGAGATGAGCAGCGCGGTAAGACTACTCGGTTATCCGGCGATTCTATTGTCCTCCGTCTTTGGGCTGCTGGGTCTGGCGTTTTTCTTCATGATCATCTTTATTTACTTGTGTCAAATGAGCACAATGGGACAGCCTTATTTTTCTCCTCCCTTCTCTTTGAGCGGGATAAGAGATACGCTGATCCGTTCACCTATTTGGAATCTGAAAAAAAGACCGGCAGGAACCTCGCCATATAATCAAACTAGGCTGAGGCATCCGAGGAGTTGGAAAAGATGATGAGGGAAGAGTCTATCAACGGAAGACAGTTGATCACGCTAACCGTAATGGCTCAGCTCGGTACCGAGGTTCTATCCCTTCCCCACGTAGGAGCAGAAAATGCCCGGCAAGATACGTGGCTTGCTGTGCTGATTAGCGGTGTAGCCGCGCAAATCGGAATTTTGTTAATCTGGTGGCTCGGCAGCCGGTATCCGAATCGGAACTTCTACGCGTATACCCGGGAAGTTGTCGGGAGACCGATTGGTTTTGTCCTCAACCTGCTGTATGGATGCTACTATTCCTTCTCCGGACTGCTCATTACCGCGCTGTACACCGATATTTTAAAACGTTGGATGTTCTTGCTTACGCCAAGGTGGCTAATCTTCCTTATGCTTATGATCATCTGCGGATATGCAGCCACTTCTTCACTTAAGAGAATGGCCTTCATCTCGCAGTCCTTTATAATCTTTCCCGTTATCTGTTTCCTGCTGATTGCGTTTAGCGGGATATACGGATTGGATGCTAGAAATCTTCTGCCAGTGTTGTCGCATGGCTGGGCCCACGTCATAAAAGGCGTGTATGTCGCCTATAGCGCTTATATCGGATACGATCTGCTTCTATATGCTTACCCCTATGTGCAAGCCGGAAGCAAAAAGAAACTGCTGATTGCGATGTCGGTTGCCAACGCTCTCACCATCGTTTTTTATGTAACCGTCTGCCTCGTCTGTACAACGATGTTTGGCCAGAAGCAGCTGATTATCGTGCCGGAGCCGATTGTTTTTATTTTGAAAAACTACCGCATTCAGGTCTTGCAAAGCCTGGATATTCTGTTTCTTGTCTTTTATGTCTTTGTCGTCTCCGCCACGATCTACGTGTACTTCTTTCTGGCTTCCAAAGCCTTTGTGCATTTGCGCACATCGGGGCTCGGCAATTCTTATCACTGGGTCTGGGCTATTGTAACGATTTGCTTTGCCGCAAGCTTCTTTCTAACAAAGCGCAATGATATTTTGAGAATCGCCGCCTTTCAGGATCAGCTCTCGATTCTCGCCGTTGTGGCGTTACCCCTTCTCCTGCTCCTTATTTCCGGAATTCGGAGTGCCGGGAGGCATCGGGTATGAAGAGAACAAGAACGGTTGTAGCCCTGGTGCTTTGTCTTTTTATGACGGGCTGCTGGGATCAGCTTCAATTAAAAAAGCTGCTTTTTGTCGATATTATCGGGATTGATTACGAGGGAAACAGCAAGCAGCTTAAAGTGGACTACGTCATCTCTTCCCTTCGGGAAGCAAGTCAGGGCGGCGGAAGACAAACCTCCTTGCATATGAAGACAACCGGGACCAACCTCTATGATGCTGTTTCCAATACAAACAAGGAAATGCCCGGTATCCTTTCAGTTCTTGAGACGAGACTGTATCTGATAAGCTCCCGCTTCGCCAAGGATGAACCATTGCGGCATCTGGACATTGCCAGTCAATTTGCTTCCAACCCGTTATACGCTTATTTAGCCGTGTATGACGGTGATCTCTCGGAGCTGCTCAGCAAAAAAAGCATGAATGATCAGACCGTATCCAATTTCCTGATTGGTCTTCTTGATGATGAAATCCGCAGGGGAGAGATTCCTTCCAATAAATTGCTTCATTACATCCTCGGGGGTAACCAGTTCATGAACGATTTCGCCTTAAACCGGTTCGAGCCCTATCGGGACGAAGCGCGTCTGGCCGGTACAGCTTTATTCAGCGATGGGCGGTATACCGGGAAAAATTTGAATAATGAGGAGACTCAGCTTGCCACCTTGATCGAAAGTTCGTCTGGAAAGAACCAATTGCTATCCAGCCAACGGGATGGAAAGCAGTATTCGGTACTTATTCAATCTGCCAAACGCCGTTTTCATGTGTTGACGAATGCGGATAAGCTCCATGAGATCGAAATCTCGATGCAGCTGCAGGTTAAATTGGTTGAGGACGGCTCCGAGTTCAAAAGGCATACGGATAAAATGCTTAAGGATATGGAGACGTTTATCGCAGCGGATCTTACAACTAGAACAACTAAAGTCATGGCAGCTCTCCAGCAGGCGAACTGCGATTTCTTGCAGCTGGGCCATGAGGTGGCCGTCTTTCATCCGAACCTATACAAAAATCTCAACTGGCGTGAGCAATATCCCACACTCCGCATTAAGCCGAAAGTAACCGTAAAAATCCTGAACACGGCGATTCTGGAGTAACTGGAGCAACTCTCGACAACCGGGTTCGCTACACCCGTTCCAAGCAGGCCTAAAGACAAAAGGTCCCCATTACGGGGACCGGGATATTCCGCTATTGTAAACAAGCTGGTTCAAAAGTCCTTCCGTCGAATAGCAAACAAACCTGCCGCAAGGAAAAACACGAAATAAACGGCCGTGTAATATAAGAAAGCGTCTGAAGGCGGATTTACGATTGAAAAGTAGCCTAAGGAATCCCTGGAGGTGAACGACTGTCCCAGGTCCTTAACCTGGAATAAGTCCGATAACATCCGCTGCTGCAGGGCATCTGTTGGAATAAGAAGCCGGATCAGACCCGACACCATTTCCATCGTATCGGATGTTTTCGTCGAATCGTTGGATGCGAACATGCCGGCTGCAATAACTCGGTCGAGCATGGTACCAAGCCAGCCCATTCCAAAGAGCAGCACCATTGCAACCCCGTTGCCAAGCGGCGCAAGCCAGCAGGACGCAAGCATCGTCAGCGTAACCATCAGCAGCACCGGGCTGACGAACAGAACAAGTGCCTGCCCTATGGAGGACCAATCCGGGTGAACCCCAGTCGCGTAAGTTACGATACCAATGATCGATACGAATAATATTAGCGCATAAACAAGACAAAACGTAACAAAACCGAGCCAACGGCCCAAATACCAATACGTGCGTTTAATCGGCCTTGCGAATACCGATTGCAGCACCCCATGCTCCGCTTCTCCGGTAATGGCAGCCACGGAGCTGAATATAGCCAGAAATCCTGTCGCAAAGGAGGCGAAGAAAAAACCGATCCATAGCAAAATAGCGCTTCCCCTGAAGCGGTCGATTAAATTATCCAAGCTTATGATGCCGGATTCGTAATGCGATACCGACGCTCCCGCGCTTCGCGCGATAAAATAAAAAGCGATCCAAAACAAAACCGTAAGCAGCAAAGTCATCAAGGTGACTTTTTTGCGTATCAGCTCTTTCCAGGTTAACATCCACACGGCAATCAACGGTTTTCCCCCCTATGCTCCAAACCCGATACTGCCTGCAGAAACCATTCATCCAGGCTTGACTTCACTTTGCGCGTCTCGTATAAAGTCAGTCCCTGTTCCATCAGCAGACGGTTAAAATAGCCGACTTGCTCGTCCTCGGCAAGCTCGGCCTCCAGCCAATGCTCTCCCCATGCAGGCGTGTCGCCGCCTTCCCAAGGAATGATATCTACCGGTACAATCATCGCTTCGCGAAGCCAGTCCAGCAGCTCCGGAGTCATGCCGCCTACCCGGAAGCGCCATCGGGTCGAAGCCCGAAGTACATCCGATACGCGTCCGTCGGCCAGAATTCTGCCGTTGTTCAGCAGCGCCACATGATCACATAAAAGCTCCACATCCTCTAATAGATGGGAGTTCAAGAAAATCGTTTTGCCTTCCTTGCGCAGACGCTGGAGCAGCTCCCTTACTTCATGCCGGCCAACAGGGTCGAGGGCCGATGCCGGCTCGTCTAGAAATACGATGTCCGGATCGGCCAACAACGCGCAGGCGAGACCCAGCCGCTGCTGCATCCCTTTGGAATAGCCTTTTATCCGATCCTTCCCTCGCTGCCCGATCCCTACCTCATCCAGCAAGCGGTTAATCCGGCGTTTGAGTTCCGCCCCTTTCATTCCGCAAAGCTTGGCATGGAAAACCATCGCTTCTTCTCCGCTTAACCATCCAGGGTAGCGGAATAATTCCGGCAAATAGCCGATTCGCCTGCGCGCTTCCACTGACCCGGCAGGCTGGCCGAACAATAACGCTTTCCCTTCCGTTGGCGCGGTTAGCCCTACCAGCATTTTAACGATGGTACTCTTGCCGGCCCCGTTAGGGCCAAGGAAGCCAAAGGCTTCCCCGGCAGGAATGCGGAGCGTGACATCGTGACAGCCACGCCCGTTCCCGTAGTTTTTCGTTAAACCGAATGTTTCGATGGCATAACTCATTGCGCAATCAATTCCTTCACTATCTGTTCGGCCTCTTCGCGCGAATCGGCATCATACATTTGAACTTGCGTGACTTTTCCGTTCTTCAGCCAAGTGGCGTTCCAGCCATTCCAAACGTTCTTGCTGTTCTCGAAATAGACGTCCGTACCGTTCACTGCCGATTTCGTCACATTGCCGTTCGTAATAATCGGGAAAGGTACCTCTCCTTCGGAAATGCGGGTGCTTTGCATTAATACGTTTTTCAAGTTAGTCGGCAGAACGGGGAATCGGATCAAAGCTTCATAAGCGTCCTCCGTTTCAATAGACGGGTCCATTTCGACCACCGGAACAGGAATGACGTTGACTCCGACATAATGCGATTTACCGTTTGAATCCACAAAGCTGTAATCGGCGTTTATTCCCTCGCCCATCCGCAGCGTGATCGCTTTGCCGTCAACGGACGCCGGCAGCAATTGCTGCGCTCCGAGTTTTTTCATCACTTCGTTTATCTTATCCACGTCTAAACGAAGAGTGATAGCCTGCCCTTGCTGTGCGTAAATATGAAGCTCGGCTAGCTTCCCGTACGTCGGCAGGTCCAGCTTCTCCTTAAGCTCGATCTCGTACTTCTCGCGTACTTGCGCAACCGTTAGATCGGAGGCGTCTTCACCGGAAAAGGTGCGCTCGAATTGACCAAACTTGTTGCTCGATTCCACGGACGCATTGGCTCCGAAGAAGCCCTCCAATGCCGTATTGAGATCATCCTCCTGCACAACCGCAACCTGATTCATCTTAAACTTGCCGAGAATGGAAGCCAGCGCTTCATTTGTAGACGGAATCGCGATTGCAGCACAGATCAGTACGGCAGCCGCGGCAACGCCAGTCTTCACGCCATGCTTCTTCAACCAGCTGCGATAAGGGGAAGGCAGCGGCTTCGCTGCGTAGCGTTCCTTCTCCTCGACTTTCCCGGTATAAGCGTCTTGTTCCTCTCCGAGCATGGGAGCTGGACCCGCGGCTTTATGCTCCGTATCTTCCGCTGTAACGCCCTCCCTCATCCATGCTTCCCACACCGGAGAACCTTCTTGTTCTTTTAATTTAAGCTCAAGCTTTGCCCAAGCATCGTTCGTCTCTTCCGAAGTGGGCAAGGCTGCTTGCTTCCGTTCATCCATTGGATAATTTGTCATTTGCTCTCTCTCCTTACTCTTGCGACCATTGATTTTCATGCTTTAACGCTTGCTTTCTTAATCGTTCTCCCGCCCGCTTCAGAAGCATGCCTACTTGAGGCTGCTGCACGTTTAATTCCTGCGCGATTTCCGAATAGCTGTATCCCGAATAACGGAGCAGCAGCAAATCTCTGTCCCTTTCGGGCAATGAGTTCAGCCAGCCTTGAACCTGCTCTTCCTCGTCCTGCTTGATTACGGCCTGCTCCCCGGATTGAAAGGTCTGCGGCTCCGTCATCAGCTGCTTCTCATGCCGTTGCACCAGCATTCGTTCTCTTGCCTTCTGATCCAAGTAATCGTAGGCGCTCCTTGTTAGAACCTGATGCAGCCAAGCTCCAACGGCCTCCGGCCTTGACGGCGGATTTTTGTAAAGTTTCAGGAATACCTCCTGGGCCAAATCCTCTGCAGCCGATTGATCACGCAGGAGTGCTATTAATTTTCGAAGTACGGACGGATAATGCTTATGAAAGATATCTTTAAACAAATCCGGCGCCGGATTGGATAGGTTCATTCTCCATTGCCTCCTTGATATTCAATTGCCTTAACGCTTGCCCCGGGCTTAACGTTGACATGTATAAGACGGCTATCAACTCTATTTTGTAACACCTTGAGCCCAAATATAAAAAAAAAGATAAAATGACTCAAAAAGAGACTCTACCAATCGATCTGGTAGAGTCTCCGGAATCATCTTATGCCTTAACGGTAAACTTATCACGCGCCAGCTTGGTGGCTTCGACCATGTTGCGCAGCGAAGCGATGGTTTCTTCCTTGCCGCGTGTCTTTAATCCGCAATCCGGGTTAATCCAGAATAGCTTAGGATCAAGAACTTGAAGCGCGCGGTCAATCATATTGGTCATTTCCTGAACATCCGGTACGCGAGGGCTGTGAATATCGTAAACGCCAAGGCCGATGCCATGCTTGTACGTATTCACTTCAAAGCTGTGGATCAGCTCGCCGTGACTGCGGGAAGTCTCGATGGAGATAACGTCCGCATCCATCTCTTCGATCGAATCAATCATGTCATGGAATTCGCAGTAGCACATATGAGTATGAATTTGCGTCGTGTCCGAAACGGTGCAGGTTGTCATGCGGAACGCTTTAACCGCCCAATCCAGATAAGGCTTCTGCTCTTCTTCTTTCAGCGGAAGGCCTTCTCGCACGGCCGGCTCATCCACCTGAATCATGCCGATGCCGGCATTCTCAAGCGCTTCCACCTCCTGGCGGAGAGCATAAGCAAGCTGATAAGCAATTTGCTCGCGCTCGATATCGTCGCGGACGAAGGACCAGTTCATAATCGTGATAGGCCCCGTAAGCATGCCTTTTACCGGACGGTCTGTTTTGGATTGCGCATACACGGTTTCTTCGACCGTCATCGCTTCCTTGAAAGCAACGTCTCCGAAAATAACCGGAGGTTTCACGCAGCGGGAGCCGTAGGATTGCACCCATCCGTTTTGAGTAAACGCAAAGCCTTCAAGCTTCTCGCCGAAAAATTCAACCATGTCCGTCCGTTCAAACTCGCCGTGTACCAGTACGTCAAGACCGATTTCCTCCTGATAGCTGATCCAAGCATCAATCTGGTCCTGAATAAAGCTCGAATACTGCTCGTTGTTCCATTCGCCTTTGCGCCAAGACTGGCGCGCCTTGCGTACTTCCGTCGATTGCGGGAAGCTTCCGATCGTTGTGGTCGGGAACAACGGCAGCTGCCATTTCTCCTGCTGAGCCGAGTTGCGTTCCGCAAACGGGGATTTTCTTGCCGGTACTTGCGATTCAATGCGCGCTACCGCGGATTGAACATCCGAACGGTTCCGGGAAGCGGACTGCTCCAATGCCCCAACATCCGACTGGTTCGACGCAAGCGCTTCGGCAACGGATGCTTCGCCATTGTTCAAGGCTTGGGTAAGCAGAACGACCTCGTCCAGCTTTTCATCCGCGAAGGCAAGTGCATTCTTCAGCTCAGGCTGAAGCTTGGTCTCGGGCTTTGTCGTAACAGGGACATGCAGCAGGCTGCAGGAAGTCTGAACGAGCAGCTTGTCAGCCGGTACAAGACCTTGCAGCTCCTTCAAGAGCTCCAGCTTTTTCCCAAGCGATGCCTTCCAAATGCCGCGGCCGTCAATCACGCCGGCGCCAAGCACTTTGTCTGCAGGGAAGCCGTATTGGCGAATCGCGGACAAGTTGCCTTTTAATCCGTGCACGAAGTCTAAGCCAACGCCCTGTACAGGCAGGTTAACGATTTCCTTGTATTGATCAACCGATTCGAAGTAAGTCTGCAGCATAATGTTCAGACCGGGTACCGCTTCGGCGATTTTGCCGTATACCGTTCTCAGGCGGGCCACGTCGTCATTGCTCAGCTTCGTCACAAGCACCGGCTCATCGATCTGTACCCATTGAACGCCTTCGGCCGCAAGCTCTTGAAGAACCTGCACATACAGCTTTAGAAGGATCGAGAGCCAGGAGTCCACCTCGGAGCGGCCATATCCCTTCGACAGCTTGAGGAAGGAGAACGGCCCAAGAATAACCGGCTTGCCTTCGATGCCGAGCTTTTCTTTCGCTTCGCGGTAAGCGATAAGCGGTTTATTTTCCGTAAGAGCCGGCTGAGCGCCATAGAACTCCGGAACAATGTAATGGTAGTTCGTGTTGAACCATTTCGTCATTTCGCTTGCAGCAGCGTCTTTCGTGCCGCGGGCGATACCGTAATAGACGGAAATCGGAACCGGACCTCCGTTATAGGCGAACCGCTTCGGAACGATTCCGAACATGGCGGCTGTATCCAATACTTGATCGTAGTAGCTGAAGTCATTCACCGGAATGAAGTCGATGCCTTTGTCCTGTTGTTTGCGCAGATGGTTCAAGCGAATTTCCTGCAGCTGTTTGTGAAGCTCGGATTCCTCCAGCTTGCCTGCCCAGAATGCTTCCAGCGCTTTTTTCCATTCACGGTTTTCACCGATTCGAGGGTACCCCAATACACTGCTCTTTGCCATCTTGCAACAACTCCTCAATATTTGTTACAAGAAAGATATCATGGATTTCGAGTTATAGTGTAACTGTAAAATGCTATATCTAGTTATAGCCAATAGCTATATCATGGAGCCGGCGGTATCGCCTGATGCAAGGCTTCGATATAGGCGGTTCCCAGCTTGGACAACGCGGTGCTCCTGTGAGCAATCCAGCCCACATTAATCGTCTCGTCGGTATCAAGCGGCACTGGAATAATCTCGTTCCCGTTCAGATCCGCGCTAAGAACTCCGGTCGAAATCGTATAACCGTTCAGCCCGATCAGAAGGTTAAACAACGTCGCGCGGTCGTTAACCCGGATGCTTTTCTTATGCGATAACGTACTGAGAATCTCCTCCGCGAAATGGAAGGAGTTGTACTCCCCTTGGTCAAAGGACAGATACGGATATTCGTCCAGCTGGTCAATCGTTACCTTGGCTTGCTTCGCCAAAGGGTTCTTGATGCTGATGAAAATATGCGGCTTGGCCGTAAACAAGCTCGTAAAATGAAGGTTCGAGTCTTTCAGCAGCTTATTGATTACCTTGCCGTTGAATTCGTTCAGATAAAGGATGCCGATCTCGCTCCGCAGGCTTCTAACGTCCTCGATAATTTCGTAAGTCTTCGTCTCCCGTAGCGACAGCTCGTATTCCTCTTGTCCGTATTCCTGCACCAAACTTACAAAGGCATTTACGGCAAAAGCATAATGCTGCGTGGACACCGAAAAATGCTGCGGAGAAGGCTTTTTGTTCAAATAACGGCCCTCCAGCAGCTCTGCCTGCTCCACTACCTGACGGGCATAACCGAGAAACTCGACTCCCTCCTTGGAAAGGGAAATCCCTTTATTCGAACGCTCGAATATCGCTAGCTGTAGCTCTTCCTCCAGATCCTTAATCGCGTTCGACAGCGTTGGCTGGGAAATAAACAGCCTCTTCGCCGCTTCGTTAATCGAACCGCGGTTCGCGACTTCGATAATGTATTTTAGTTGAGTTAACGTCAACGTTGTCCCTCCTCTACTTATCTGTCTCGCCAGGCTGCCAGCCGATGTCTTGCGACCAGAGATGCGCTTTATGAAGAATGTCCCATACGATAGGACCTTTGCCTTCCACATACTTCATCCGTTCATGCTTGTACTGCTCCATTAACCTGTGCTTTTCTTGCCCATAACGCAGGCAATCCTCCGAGTGCTGCCGCAAATAATCACGGAATAACAGGTTCATCTGCTCCGAAAAGCTCCCTGATTGCCTTACGTGAATATGTGTTCTGCAATTGCCGGGAGCTTCTCTGAAGTATCGCTTTGACAAGTCGGGATTGTCTTCCCTATAAACGAATCCGAGCTGTTCAAGCCTGGATTTATAACCAACCAGCTCGCCCAATCGGGAAACGGAAATTTGAATATCGATAATAGGCTTCGCATCCAAACCGCTGATGGAGGTTGAACCGATATGATCAATTCTTAATGCAATGTCGCCTAGGGCTTCTCTCAGTTTTTCGGCTGTTTCCCGGAACATGTCATGCCACAGCGGATTATGCGCAGCAATTCTCCATTGGTCCTCCACGCTTGCAATCTCCCCTTACTGTCCATTAGTCTTCAAACAATTCCTTGAGCACCGTCTTCCGGTTCTCGAGAAATCTGCGAGTCAAAATGTAATGCAGCGTATCTTCATAAGCGATTTCCTCAATGGGCTGCTCATCGAAATTATAGATTTGCGCATCGGGATACCCCAGCAGAATCGGGGAATGCGTCGCGATTATAAACTGGGCATCCTCCGATAAATCTTTAATAACGCGCATAAGAGCCAGCTGTCTAGCCGGGGATAACGCCGCCTCGGGCTCGTCAAGGAGATAGATGGCTTTTTTGCCGAACCGGTGCTTGAACAGCGACAGGAAAGCTTCCCCATGCGATTGCTTGTGCAAGGACCGGCCTCCGTAATTGCTTAATACATCGGGATCAAGCGTGTCGATATAAGACGCAAAATGATAAAAGGTTTCCGCGCGCAGGAAGAACCCGTTCGTCACCTTGGGCATCCAAGCCAGCCTGATGGCGTTGCCCAGTATCGCCGATGAAGCATCCACCTCGTAAGCGTTGTTCCTTCCTCCGCCAGCCGTATGGAAACCGCATTGATAAGCAATGGCCTCAAGCAAGGTCGATTTGCCCGAGCCATTCTCGCCAACGAGAAACGTTACGTTTGAACGGAAATGCAGCCTGTCCATCGACTTGATCGCCGGAATCGTGAACGGATATTCCCGTTCATTGATAGATTCATCCCGCCTGATCTCTACGCTTCTAAGAAACACAAGCCTCAACTCCTACTGCTCTATTATCGTTGATCCGGCTACCTTAAGATCCTTCCCGTATTCGAGCTTAATCGTGAACGGGTATTCCGCAGGGGATAGGTTTCCGGGTACGAACGCTACCAGCTTGTTATCCATCACTGCGTAATTCAAGACGTTACCAAACCATATTTTATCATTCCAGGTGCCGGCGGCAGATTTCGCGTAGTCCTTGTTATAGGTTTGACCGTCAACGTCAAACCGTGACCTTCACCTTGTCGCCTATGCTCTGAATACTGGAATGAGAATGCTTGATTATGTAATGGAGGGGATTCTCGACCGTTAACTCCGATAGATCATCTTCTTTTAAAATATGGAGCTCTTGTGCATTTACGCCTGTCCCATACCCCTTCGTCAAGACAATTATAATTTCATTATCGCCGTCCTCATTCAGATCAGCAACCTCTATTGCCGGATAATACGCTGGGTTGGTTACATTGGACCAAGGAAATGACTTGGACCCGGCCAATGTCGTGACCGAGATCTCCTTGAATAAACCGTTTTCTTCTTTCTGTCCGAATAACTTGATATCCTGCAGTCCTTTGAGCATAACCTCTTGATCGCCTATGGAATATCGAACTTGCTGTACCTGCTCCCCGTTATTCGAGCCACAACCGCTTAACAACGTAACAAACGCCGCAGCAAGCATCATTTGTTTCATCATGCCCTTCAGACTCCTTTATATGGAAAATAAAAACATATACCTTGAACGTTTCATGGTTTCCCTATGTTTCATTCGCCATAAAAAAATGACTATCTCATCACGAGATAGTCATTCCAGCGTCAGGGTTGAACCCTCGGTTTATCCGCCTGGCAGTTCGGGTTCGGCACCAGTCCAAGCTGAGCCAGCTTCGTAAGGTAATAACACTCTTCCCGCATCATATGATCTGGCATTAACGGGCTGATCCGGTCAAGTACCTCATCGGTTACCTCAAGCTCCTCGAGCTCTTTGAGAAAAGCTACAAATAGCTTCATCTCCACATCCACTTCTTTATGGAGCCTGCGGAATGCGGGAAAATCCTTCAATTCCGTTCTCATGTAACCAGCCATTTCGATACTTTTTAAGTACAGCTGATTAAAGCGTTCTTCGAATAGTTGAGTCTGCTTGATCAGCGGCTTCTCAACAAAATCAAGGTCACTGCCTATGGCAGCCGCATGACCGGCCGCATCCGGCAGCCACAAGAAATCATGATGAAGGGCATCGAATACGGGAACCGGCTTGCCTGCAACAAGCTCCTTCAATATACGAAGATATTCCTCCAGCTCGTTGACCATATGGTTGAGAAAAGTCGGAGTCAGCATGATTTTCACTTTTCCTAACAAGGCTCTCTCCAGCAAACTCAGCTTGAACGACCGTAATTCGATCGTCAATTCGAGTGCCTGTCTGCTGATGGACAAGCAATCCGTCTCGGATGAGGACTGCCTTGCATACTCGAGTAACTGGTCGAAGGCCGTTATAAAATAATTGGCAAGCTTGATATCATTGCTCTCAACAGGCGATAAAGTATTTAAAATAAACCTCCCGTGATCACCCAAAATCTGCAGCCAAAAGCGGTGCTCATACCATTCAGACTTGGCCAAAACGCTGATCCCTCCTCCGGTACCGTTCCTTAAGAAGGTATGAAGGGATCTGCCCGGATATAACGTTTAAGCCTGCTTTGGCTTAATCGTAAAAAGAGCGATAAGAGCGGCGGCAACGCAGCAAGCGGTTAGCAGCCAGAATAAGGAAGATTTCGAATGCGCGATCAGCAACGCGGCTAAGGGAGGCCCCGCCGCAACACCAAGGAATCGGATACTGCTGTAAATGGACGTGATCGTGCCGCGTTGATCCTTCTCGATACCTTCCGTCAACAAAGCATCGAGGCTCGGCAATGCGGCTCCAAGGCCAATAGAGCCAACGAAAAGGAGGATAATAATGAACCAAATAAAGTCCCTTCCCCCAAATGCCAAAAATATAAGGCTGCCTGCGGCCTCAATAAAGCCAATTACGCTGATCCATTTCATCAATTTCTTGTTCTGTCCGATCCATTTGCCAATCGCCCATGAGGTGGAACACAAGGCCGCGAGCGGGATAGCCACGAGACAGCCCTTCAATATACCGTGACTTCACCGTTCCTCCAGAATCTCCGATAAATAAAACAAGGAGGCAAAAATAGCGAACATATTGATTCCGCCCGCTACGTAAACGCCCCATATCCATCTTCCCTTTTCCCGAAACAAAGAGATGACATCCCGGACAAATTGGCCAAAAGGAACAGCCGGCTTTTTATCTTTGGGTGCCTTAACCCATACGGCTACCAGAATAAACGATATCAGGCTGAATACCGGAATAAACCAAAATGGCATATACCAGGTCCACATAGCTAAAGCAGAGCCAATGATTGGGGCCAGCACTTTGCCGAACGTATTTGCCGTTTCGACAAGACCAAGTCCGCTGCTTACGTCCTCTTCCTTCTTGAATAAATCACCGACAAGCGGAAGCACGACCGGGAAGCAGCCTGCCGCACCTAATCCCTGAAACAACCTTCCCGTCATAACAAGAGCATAAGGTTTATCGAACGATATAGCGGCAAAGCCGCAAAAGGCGCCTGCCGCCGCAACCAGCAGCAGCCCTGGCAAAATCACTTTTTTCCTGCCGATGCGGTCAGAGAGGTATCCGGCAATGGGAATAAACAAGATTGCGACAGCGGCATAAGCCGTAATTAACAAACTGGATTGCACTGCTGTTATTCCCATCGCTTTCTGCATGGAAGGAAGGACAGGGATCAATATTGAGTTCGCCAAGGTCATTGTTAAAGGAATTGTTGCGATGGAAGCCAGATCCAACTGCTTCTTCTTCTCCATGATTTCCTCCAAGTAAACAAGTCGGGATTAAATCGAGCACCGCTTATTAGAATGACCCTTTCCCGTTCGATTTATGTCGGACAAAAAATTTGAATAGTTATCGCCACGAAAGGGATTCTATACGTGTTCGTCAAACCAAAGGAGGAATTTCAGAACATGCAATTTTCAAACAACAATCAAGCAAGCCAATCCCTTCATCAATGTGAGCAAGTGATTCAACAGCTGGTTAACCAAACGCAGCAAGCCAGCCAAAATTATCAAATGCTGCTTCAGCAAGAGCAGCAAAATGCGCAACGTCTTGAAGAACTCGCGGCACGCGAGCAAAAAGCAGCCCAAATCATCCAAACCGCTCTTCAAGGCCACCAAACAGCTATTCAACAGCTTCAGCAAGTATCGCAAATTTGCAGACAAGTGGAGAGCATGATTCATACGCAATTCAACTCCTCGGTTTCGCAATCCTTTAATACCCATACTCCGTCCTACAACACGGGATATGCATCGCAGCAGCCGCAACATTCGTATTCGAACTTCAACTCCCATAACGATAGCATGCATTCGACGCCATACCGCTCGATGCAATAAGACACAAAAAAGCCCGCTGCAGGCTGGTGCCTGCAGCGGGTTTGCTATTTGTTTTAGCGGACAATAATCGTACCGGCAGCCGTTGAAATATTTCCTGACTCGTCTACGGCGAAGAAAGTATAATATCCCGGAATAAAGCTCCCTGCCTCTACCGTAATCGTTGCTTCCTCCCCAGCCGATACCTCCACCTTCAAACCGGAGCCTGTCGCGTAAAGATCAAGCATTTCTAATGATGGCGAACCCAAAACCCCAACATCCGCCTGAACCAAATATAAAAAGCCATCCTCTGAGCTTGTAGCCTTCAATTCCTTCGTCTCCGTACTTAAAAACTCCGTATCCTGAACGCCCGTAATTACAGGTGCAGAAGTATCCGCCGGAGCTGGCGTCAAAGTAACTAATGCCGGCTCGGAGATAAGTCCGGTATCCGGATTTACCGCATATAGAACATATTCGCCCTGTTCCAAATTTTCGGTTGACAATGAAAGAGGAACACCAGCTTCAGCCGTTACTGCTAGTCCTCCCTCCTCGCTGGAGCGGTTCATAATGGACTCCATCGTAGAATTTGCCTCCGGACCGCCTGGAAGTAAATACACGAATCCTTTCTGGCTGCTCGTCGCAAAAATTTGTCCGCCGGCGGTAGTCTGATGCGTAACCTCGCTTAGACGAGGAGCTTCGGGCGTAACAACCGGAGGGTTTGGGGATGTTACCGATTTTGGGACTCCTGCGATGCGAATAGTATATGTTGACCTATTTTGCCCTTCCGTGGTTAAAGCAACCGTTACATCCGTGTCCTTTTCCGGGTATCGAACGATTAAAGGAATCGTAAAATCGGCTTCGTCCGAAGAAGCCGCTGCCTGGATCGGACCTGCCGTAAGAAGGTCCGTATCGCTGACAGTTGCAGTTACCTTTGCAGCAGCTAAGGACTTCAAGGAAATCGGTGTCCCGTATTGGTCCAATACATCGAAGTTCATGTAATAGCTCTGACCTTGCGTTAAGCTGGAGACGGCATTTCCTTTTGCATTGCGAATCGTCACATTTCTCACTGCGGAGGCAATTGAAGCTTGTCCAACCTTGAACATTTTTGTCACTGAGATGCCTGGTGAAGCATCTAAGTAAAGATACACATGAATGAGATCAAAATCATACTTGTAGGATGTCGTGTCCATCACTATAGCTTGTAGATCATCGTTAATTAAAGCACTTTTTTCGGACGAGTAAAGCTTCAGCTTCGAGGAAGGATAGTTCATCGCTTCGCCAAACTGATTTTTAACCTCAAACGGAATAATAGCTTGCTCTGAGCTTGGGAGCGTATCGCTGCCTGTCATTTGAATGCCGACAGGATATTCTTCCTGAACCTTCACTTGCACGGAGGAATTGCTTACTTCCGATTGCGAGCTGCTGACCTTCACGCTATATGTGCCTGCTGTCAAATGGTCCGGAAAGCGTAGAATATAACCGTTAAGCGCATCCGGATTGGCATTTGCCTTAACCTCCGCCCCATTCACGGTTACGCTAAAACTGATCGTTGAAGGATCCGTGTGCTGATTGAAGTTCACGTACAGACTTTTGGCACCAAGCTGCTTGCCACCAATCAGCGAAAGCTTGTCCTTCTCCGAATATTGCTGCAACGTTCCATAAATGCCATTAACCAGATCTTCACGATTTGCGTTTTGATTAGCGTAATCATCGGTCGCTTCCACTAACTTCATTTTCAGGGCTTCGGAGACGTACCCTTGTGCCCAATCGGAAACGGTACCGTTTACCTTATCTCCAATGCTTGACTGTTCCCCAAGCGAGCGGACAAGAACCGCGGCAAGCTGCTCTTTGGTTACATTGCCGTTTGGATTAAAGCCATCGTTTCCGATACCATTCATGAGGCCGGCCTTTTTCACAGCTTCAACATACGAGGAAGCATAACTCGTCGCCGGTATATCCGTAAAGGAAGTATTGGCAACCATTGATGTGTTTAAATTCATAGCTCGAGCCAATACAACAGCAAGCTGCGCTCTTGTCATCGTTTGATCAAGTCCAAAAGTATCCGTGCTGGTTCCGTTAAAAATATCCGCTGCGATTAAAGCGTCCAGCTTCGCTTTCATCTCTGGCGCCAGATCGGCAAGATCATTGAATTGCTGCGAGCTGCTGGCCGCGTGAAGTGTGGATACCGGCGATAACAAGGAAGCTGCAATGACTAGCGGGGTTAGACGGGTGATCAGGGTTTTCAAGGATATACGCTCCTATCAATAACAGAATGATACGGCAATATCATACAAGAGTTTTACCCGATCGGAAAGATGGCAGATTGTTATTTCTACCTTATTTTCCCATAATCTTTCGCTTTAAAATGAAGCTTGCATTCAACTTCAACCTTCTGATACTCTTCTCGCCAGTCCAGCTTTTTCCATGCCTCGTATGACATGCTGTTGCGGACATGAATGCCGATGCCAAGGCTGTCCACCTTGTGCAGCTGCAGCTGCTTTACAAGTCGATTTGCGCTTTCGGTCATGATCTCGGAGACTTTACTCTCCACCTCATGCCGTTGCGCGTCAATGCTAAGTTTGTTATTCCCGATGTATTCGTGTACGGAGCCTTTGAAATTGGCATTGATCGTTACATGCATGGTGCCGCCGGCTCTGCGTTCCACACGCACTTTGCGGTCACTGAGTACGGAAGTGAACATGATATATTCCGGTGAACTCCCGTCTCCCCCTCCGCTCAAGACCAAGCTCATGTCCCCTTTCTTGAATTTCCCCCGCAATATGGAGAACAACAAGGCGTCACGATTAGGGATTTTGGCAACATATTTATAATCCTGAAATAAAGCAATGCCATCAACGGTAATATCTTCCCCCTTTTCTTTCAAAATAGGCGCAATCGGGTCAATCCCGTCATCGTAATAATCCCGCTCGAACTCGTATAGAGTTGTTTTCGGAATACGGTTGTTGTTGCTCGATTTCTCAAGAAGGCGGTTAATGTATTTGTCGGTAGACAAATGCTGCTTGTAGTTTTTGATCAGCATATCCTTTGCGTTCCCGTTTACTAAAGTGACCTTGACCAACGGGGAAATCGAGGTGTCCCTTAATATGCTGTTTATTTCATTCGCCAGGTCTTTGCGGGCGAGCGCCTCCGAATAAAGCAGCACTCGGATTTGTCCGTTAACGAGAAGCAGATCTGTTTCGTTCGCAAATTTAACTCTCGCATCTTTTGAGCTTTGTCCGATTGCGGAATGGACCTCCCTTTTCACTTTTATCGTCGGCTCGGCTCTCGGTATACTGACGGTAATTTCCACCTGATTTTCCGGAGCCGTATCATAGCTGGCCGCGTAGGTAAAACCTATTCGCTCCAATATCCGATAGTCGCATCCGGGAAGGACGGCAAGCATCAAAATCGCCAGTAAGCTAATCGGTAATTTATTCATGAGCAGGACTTCTCCCCATATTCTGAAACATAAGCACAATCAATAGCAAAATAGGCAGACCAAACGCAATCCCGCATTCGATCATGCTTAGCGTACTTAGCCAATCCCCAACCTCGTTTAGCGTCTCCGGAATATAAGCGATTAGAAAGCATGTCAACATAACGATAAAAGCGAGAAAGTTTGCTTTCAGCTTGGGAAAAATTTGCTTCAGCACCTCCAAAGCACACCACTCGTACATCAGGATCGAGAATAAGACGGTAAACAAAACAAAACCGTACAGCAAATTCTCCATCCTCTCCATAAACGGAAAACGAATATAGGCCAACATTTCAAGCACGGGAAAAGCCTTGTTCTTTAATTGTTCGAGACTATAGATCCCAAACGTAACGATCGAGAGATAGGAATAAGTCAGAGTGGTCATGCCATTGCCGATCAAGACCGATTTTACGAACTTTGTCTTCTGGTTTGTATACGCAAACATGAGAAGTACAACCTCGTAACCTAGAAGCGACGAATAAATATCCAGGCTTTCAAGATAAGTGAAATGTCCTCCCTTGAATAAGAATGGCGTAAGCCTGGACCAGCTGAAATCCGTATAGAAAAAGAACAGCAGAAAGAACATCCACACAAACAGCCAAAAGAATACGGTAGAAGCTTTAGTAATATTGTACAAGCCTTTCGTTAGCAGCCAGAAGACAAGGAGATCCATGATGAATTTGAATTCCATAGGATCCGTAGTCGGGAATGCGTACATCTGGAAAATAAGAATATATTCCTTCCCCGCCATGCAGCCAAGCATGATCCATACGATAGCTAAAGCTAAATAAACGGGTACCAGCATAAACTTGGGGATCGACTGCTGCAGGATTTGAAAGATCGACCGCCCTTTCCCCAGCTTATATACCGCCCCAATCAAAAGAATATTTACGGTGGCTATAAGACCAAACCCCAGCACCGTAACCCATCCGTTTGTGCCGAAGGTCTCCGCGAGCAGCTGCGGAAGTATTAAAGCCATGACACCCGTTTGAATCATATGAACGAGGATGGTGGTATGGAATGGAGAGAGCTTTTCCTTCGTCTCCGTATTCATAAGGGTCACTCCTTGGTTTTATTTCGCATCACATTTGGGGAAGAGCTTTGCGAAGGTCTTTCCCGCAAGGCTGTGAAGGGAGCTCGAATAAAGATGTCCTTCCAATCTTTTGGCTTGAACGGGGCAACCGGGTTGAGATACGACGTTCCCATGCTGGTCAGACCCGACAAGTGAATGACGATAGCCGCAATGCCGAACACCAGTCCGAGATTGCCCAAGAAACCGGCTAACATGATAAGTCCAAACCGGATTAACCGGATCGATGCACTCATCACGTAACTCGGAATGACGAATGAAGCAATGGCAGATGATGCAACGGCAATGATAAGAATGTTGCTGGTCAACCCCGCCTGCACGGCTGCCTGTCCAATCACGATACCGCCAACGATACCAATCGTCTGACCGATTTTGGTTGGAAGCCGGGCTCCCGCTTCGCGAAGCAGCTCAATGGTAACTTCCATTAATAAAGCTTCATATAAAGGAGGGAAAGGCACCCTGCTCCGTGATTCCGTTAACGTCATGAGCAGATTTTCCGGAATCATCTCGTAATGAAACGTCGTAACGGATACGTACAAAGCGGTAAAGCTGATCGTTATCACGAACGCAATGAAACGAAGCAGTCTGATGGCGCTGCCCAGAATCCAACGCTGATAGTAATCGTCCGATGAAGAGAAAAACTCGAAAAACGATGTGGGCAAGGATAGTACCGAGGGGCTGCCGTCCACGATTCCCGCCACGCGTCCGGCTACCAGCTTCGAGACAATCGCGTCCGGCCGCTCGGAAGTCAGATACTGAGGGAAGATGGAATATTTATTGTCATCCATGTACTGGATAAGCATGTTCGTATCGAGTATGGCATCAACCTCGATTTGCTGAATGCGCTTTTTGGCTTCTTCAACGAACTTCATGTTGACGATATCCTTTATATAGAGCAGGTACACGTCCGTTTTGGAAACCTCGCCAACCGAGAGCTTAATGACCTTCAAATGAGAGCTCTTTAGCCTGGCGCGAATCATCGCGAGACTTGTATTGATCTGCTCGGTGAAAGCATCATGCGGGCCTGTAATGACCGTTTCCGTCTCGGATTGGCTAATTGCCCTGGCTTCCGGGCTGTAGACATCGAATACGTAAGCATCCGGACCGTGAAACACCGCTATGCCGCCTGATAAAACATCCAGAATCAGCGTTTTGCTGCTGGTTGTTTTAAAAGGCTGCAGATGCTTCACCATCTTGGCAACATCCTCGTCGCTGCCGCTCAACAGTGGAGACAAAATATGCCGGCTGAGCTTATCCTTATCCGTCAATTGATCGAAATACACGAGATCGATTTGATGATCCGGAAACGTACGGTGCGTAATATCGCTGCAGTCAACGAACTCCTCCAACGTATGGGCGAGCGTCGGCGGCTTGGAGTCTTGTTCGGGCGGAGACTGATCATCTTGATTGGTTTGGCTCGCCGATTCCTTAACGATCATGTTTCGCAACGCTTTAGAAAATGTCATCCGCACTCACCTGCCAAGGATAGAATAAATCTTAGTTTGCATAATCTTCCTGAAAATTAACCAAAAAAAACCGCGATCGAAAGATCGCGGCTTCTAAACTATAATATATGCAGCTTAATAAAGATGGTCTTCTGTTTCTACCGTAGCCTGAAGCTCACCATTGTCCGCTATCGAATCAATCGTGACATCAGCCTTTCCCCTATAATTATTTTCGATATAGCCAAAAATCGTAATTTCCTGTTTCGTCAGCTTATCCTCATACTGCAGGGTGATGGAGCCTTCTCCAAAGTTTTGGGGATAAACGTGAAGCTTTTGGTCCGAATGAGCCTTCATTTCGAATGTTTGCGAACCGTTGGGATAGACGAAAGTCAACTGGATAATCTCCTGATCCAATTGATTATGGACCGTAATCCGGAACCCTTCCTCACTCTTACGGGATACAATCATAACAGCCAGAACAAATAAAATAACCGCGGCAACAAAAACTTTACGCATGAATACCTCCCCTTCTCGCTAATTTCCAGTTTAATCCGATTGACTGCCCGTGTAAAACAAACCAAATAAAAAAGAACGGGAGCTGCCGTTCTTTTGTTAATTCTATTATTTTGCAGGTACAGAGAAGCCGTATTTCACGAACACGTCAAGCGCTCCCTGCGATTGCAAATACGCGTAGAAATCTTCCGCTTCCTTGCTGTGCTTTGTCGCTTTCACGATTCCGATCGGATACTGGATAGCCGTGTAGGTTGCCGGATCTACGTTAAACGCGATTTTCACTTTATCCGATGTCAAGGCATCCGTCTTGTACACAAAGCCCGCATCCGCGTTACCCGTCTCGACGTATTGGAGGACTTGTCTAACATCCTTGCCTTGCACGGACTTGGCTTGCAGGGAATCCCACAGCTTCGTTTTCGTCAACGATTCTTTCGCGTAATTGCCTGCCGGTACGCTTTCCGGAATGCCAATCGCTAGATGCTTCACTTCCGCTTTGGTGAGATCGTTTTCCGTTGCAAGCGCAATGCCGCTATCAGCCGGAACGACTACAACAAGCTCATTGCTGAGCAGATTCGTTTGTTTATCCGTATCGATAAGCTGCTTATCCACCAGTGCCTTCAAATTTTTCGCTGCAGCGGACAGGAACAGATCGGCCGGAGCTCCTTGTTCAATTTGCTGCTGCAGAGCGCCCGAAGCGCCAAAGTTGAAATTCAGCTTCACATTCGGATTTTTTTCCTCGTACTTTTTCTGAATGTCGTTAAGAGCATCCGTCAAGCTGGCCGCCGCGGATATGGTTAGCTCAACCTTCGTTTGAGGCTCTTCTTTTGCACAAGCTGCCATAACCAGAATGATAATGACCAGACCTAATAAAACCAAACTGCTTTTAAGCTTTCTTCTCATCCCATCCCCTCCAAATATATCTACTTATATCTATTTATAACTAGTTTATACCATATATCATTATGCAATCCAATAGAGGATTGACTTTTTGTTGCCGGAGCACAATAGAGTTGTTTGTTATGTTACAATATGGCCAAACCGTTGAATTGAAGGTGAAGACTTTAATGGCCGATGATATTTCCTATACAACCGAAGAAATCGCCCAGATTCTTAAAGTATCCAAGCTTACCGTTTATGATCTGATCAAAAAAGGCGAGCTGCCCTCCTACCGTGTCGGCAAGCAGATGCGGGTAGACGCATCCGATCTTGAAGCTTATAAACTGAAAACAAAAAACGCGGGAAAAGGAACGGAATATGCTGCACCCGCACATCCTGCCGCTCATCCTACCACACAGTCCGTGCCTAGCTTCCCCGTTGGCGGAAGCCGCCCAATCGTCATTACCGGTCAAGATGTCAGTCTTGATCTTCTAGCGAAGCATATGGAGAAACAGATACCAGGCATCCGTCCCCTGCGCTCGTATGTAGGCAGTCTGGATAGCTTGATTTCGATGTATAAAGGAGAATCGGACATTGTCAGCACCCATCTGCTGGATGGCGATTCGGGAGAGTACAACCTCCCCTACATCCGGAGATTACTGATTGGCTCCTCCTATAAAGTGGTTCATTTGCTTAAACGCCGCGCCGGCTTGTATGTCGCTAAGGAAAATCCGCTTCAGCTTGGCGGGTGGGCCGATCTTGGACGACCGGGCATCCGGTTCGCAAACCGGGAGAAGGGCTCCGGCGCCCGGGTTCTGCTCGACGAACAGCTGCGGCTTCACGGAATTAAGGCAGATCAGCTTTCCGGCTATGAACATGAGGAAAGCAATCATATCGGGGTTGCAGGGAAGGTAGCTTCGGGGGAAGCCGATGTTGGGGTTGGCATTGAGAAAGCCGCTACTATCGTGGGCAATGTAGACTTTGTTCCGCTCATTCAAGAGCAGTATGATTTGGTGCTGCTGAAGAAGCCGGAGAATATGGCATGGATCGCAGCCGTGCTCGGCATCCTCAACTCCCCTGCTTTTCAGAACGAGCTTCGGTCCATATCCGGTTATGATTTGTCTTTGACGGGCCAGGTTTTGTTAGAAACTTGACGGGGGAGGTTAAAAGGCAAATTACACATTCATGAAATGCTCCATTTGCTTTTAACCTTTTAGAGGGAATAAGAAGAAGAGGCTGTGCAGGATAACTGCACAGCCTCTTTTTATTAAAGCAAGTCTTCTTTCGTGATGGCAAATAAGAGATGGTCTTCCCATTCCCCGTTTATTTTCAGATAACGCCGGGCTAGTCCTTCTTGCCGGAAGCCGGCTTTTTCGAGGACCCGGAGGGAACGCCCGTTAATTGGCATTACGCTTGCCTGAATGCGATGAAGATGAAGATCGTGGAAGGCTATGCCAACCATTTCCTCTACGGCAGCGGTGGCATAACCGCGACCATTATGAGCTTGATCGATAAAGTAGCCCATATATGCATTCTGAAACACGCCGCGGGTGACACTCGTGAGGGCAATCCGGCCAATCAGCTCATCCGTTTCCGTCAGAAATACGCCGTAAATATAAGCCGTTCCCTGCTGCGCCGCCGAAATTCCGTTGCCGATATCCTTCATCTGCTCCTCGAGCGTATAATGCTCATCCCCTCTGATCGGTTCGAATGGCTGGGAGAAAGCTCGGTTCCTCAGCTTCAAATCGAGCATAGGCCTGGCATCTTCGGGCTCAAGCATACGCAAATAAATCCCGCTCTTATTCATGCCGCTATTCCTTCGATCGCTCGATTTTATGGATGAATTTATCCATTAATTGCTGCAGCACCTGCAAGATGGCAAAGTCCGTTAACCGGCCTTCATCATCGAATTTCATATGCGCCTGGGCAAGCTTCAGCTCGGGACGGTTCACCGGATCCATATCCAGGGCGAAAATGAGCTGGCGCAGGTTTGTTTGCGCGCGGGCCGTGCCGCTCGGGCCTGGTGTAGCACCCATAACCGCAACCGGCTTTGTCGCAAGCGGGGCACCGATATTTTTCCGGGATACCCAATCGAGTGCGTTCTTGAGCACGCCGGAAATCAGACCGTTATATTCGGGAGTACTGATCAAGAAGCCGTCCGCGGAGCTGCACAGCTCGGCGAACTGCTTGACGGATTCCGGCAAATCCTCCTCGAGATCCTGGTTATAGAGCGGCAGGTCGCCAAGCTCGGCGTAGGTGTATGTATAATTTTCCGGTAGAAACACCGCCGCGTTTTTTAACAACGTTTTGTTCAGGGAAGCCTTGCGCAAGCTGCCGGTCAGGCCAACAATATGATAGGATTGCGTCATGGTGTGCATCTCTCCTTCAATCTTAAGTATACTGTGCAAAATAGAGCACAACTTTAAGATTAACCGATTTCATCCTCCTCGTACATAGCCGCCTCGCGGTCCCGGATATGCCGACGCAGATTCGAAGCCAGCTCCCGGTCGATAGTTCCTTTCTCGTACAAGGTTTGAACCTCATCCCTTTCGGCTTGAATCGCAATCCAGTGCAGCTCCTTCCGCGCTTCGTTGAAGTCCTGAGTCTTGTTCTTCGTATGAACCGGCATCGCCTTCATTCGCTTGATGATCTGATGATAATACGCCGTTACGCATTCCGTCGGATCGTCTTTCGTATCGGGCTGGCATCTGGCATCCATCTCTTCAAGGACCGCCTCGGAGCATTGAAGCCTTAGACCGCGGAGCGTTGCAATATCCGCTTCGGAGAACGCTAATTTTCGGCCCGCGCTTGTAAAATTCGCTTTTACTTTGCTCCATAGCCCCTTCAGCACCATTCGCCATAGGTGAAGCCGGTTGGCCAAAATCAGCTCGATCTGATCCAGCATCTTATAGTAGAAATCCGCATGCTTCTCGCTAATCGAACCGTTCTCAAGCTGCTCGTTTACGTATTTCCGCTCGATATCTAGCGCCACAATCCGCATTTCCAGCTCCTGCTGACGGCGTCGCGGCAGCGGTCTGTTCTGGTTCTCGCGCATCTCCAGCTCCAGGATCATCCTGCGGTACTCGGCAATAACGGACTCGATCGCCTCTTCATTCGCCTCATGGGTGACGCGTTCCAAATGCCGGATCGCTGCCCCCATCACTTTCATTTGCCATTCCCTCTCCTCATGGGCCTTCTCGGATTCGTCCGCTACTATCCGTTTTTTCGCAATAAGCGGCAGCAAAATGCTGGCCGACAGAAGCGACAACAGAATAATAAAGGCGGCGAGAAAAATAATTAAGTCTCTTTGAGGGAACGGATCATTGTTGTTCAGCACAAGCGGAATCGAGAAAGCACCGGCAAGCGTAACGGCTCCCCGCACACCGGAAACCGTCGTAAGAACGATGACTTTAAGACTAAGCTTATCTTTTCCAAACCAGGTGAACAGAAAAGTCCAGACGAACCGCAGTACCAGCAGCAGCACAAAAATAACGACCGCGTAACCAATGACGACCCCGTTATTAATGGCCGGATCCTTAAAGATTACCGAGGTGACTTGCGGGATTTGAAGACCCAAAATAACAAAAACAAGCCCGTTCAATATAAACAGGATTACCGACCAGGTATTGATGGATACCGCCTTCAACCTTGGCATGCTGTGATCAACCCGGTCATCCTCGATGGCATGGACGATTCCGCCGGCAACCGCGGCAAGGATACCGGACACGCCTAGCTCTTCCGCGATAAGATAGAGCAGAAACGGCGTAACGAGCTGCAGCAGCATATGCATCGTCTCGTCCTCCAGTCCCGCCCTTCTGAGCAGCTGCCGGATTCCGATAATGAGAAAAGCAAGCACTGCACCGACCAGAAGCCCGCCAACGGCAATAACAATAAAGCTGAATGTTGCTTTTTGCAACGAGAATACCCCTGTCATCGCTGCTGCGATTGCGAATTTGAAGGCGACAAGACCGGAGGCGTCATTCATTAGAGCCTCGCCTTCCAATAAGCGCATCAAGCTTTTGGGCAGCTGGATCCGGCCGGCCAAGGCTCCTACGGCAACCGCGTCCGTAGGAGACAGAATGGCCGCAAGGCCAAAGGCCGCGGCAATAGGAATGGTTGGTATCATCCAATGAATCGTATAGCCGACCACTACAACCGTTGCGAACACCAGCCCTACGGACAGCAGCAAAATAGGAGCACGCAGCCTCCACAGCTCATCGCGCGGCGTGTTTCTTCCGTCGTTGTACAAGAGCGGAGCGATGAACAGGATAAAGAATAACTCCGGCTCCAGATGCAGATGGAACCCAATCGGAATAACGGCAATAACGGCTCCGAGGGCAATCTGGATTAGCGGAACCGGCACGAATGGAATATAGCGATAAAGGACATTGGACACGCCAATCAAGACAAGCATAACGAGTACGATAATAAAAATTTCCAAGCGGGCTCCCCCTTCTTTTTGTATTACAAAAGGGACCAGCCGCATATTGCGATCGATCCCTTCCGTTCTTCTTGCTACCTGCCCATGTCCGTCAGTCCGGGAGCGTGCTCGTTAGGCAGCTCGGGATTATAGGGTACCGGATAACCTTCCGGTGGCGGAGTAACCTTCAGCTCACCGCCGTTTCGGCTAGGCGATTTGCCGCTGTAAACTTCGGCAATTCTCGTATCGTCCAGTCTGAAGTTGAATTGGGCGTTATGGAAGCCCTTTTCGACGTATTTCCGGCATTCCGGATATTTGTTGATATCGTAATTCGGTACGGGGAACAGATTGCCCCAGCTTACGCCAAGCGTTTCGAGTGCCTTGGCAAACGCATTCTGGTGGGCGTTATCCCTGACGATCAGGAAAGCAATGGTTTCGCGAAAGGCTTTATTGGAGCTCATCTCGTATATCCTTGATTTTTGCAGCACTCCTGTTGATTCAAGCACCAGATTGTCCAGCAGATCGGCAATCAAGTTGCCATGATTGTACACATAATTGCCAAGCCACGGATTGCCGCCGGCATCCACAGGCAATGAACCTTGTGCGCCAACTATATAGTGATGCGGGTTTGCATGCTTCACCGCTTCATCAAGCGGAGCATGATCTATACCAGCATTACCCGGAATTTCTTCCCCTGAACCAGTCAAGAGTTGATTAATCGTTGTCTGCACCAGCTCAACATGGCTGATTTCCTCCAAGAACACACCTCTAATCAAGTCGCGGTATTGCGTCGCTTTCCCTCTAAAGTTCGTGCTTTGGAAAAAATATTGCATCATCGTGCGCATCTCGCCGTAATGGCCCCCCAATGCCTCTTGCAGGACTTTCGCGGCAGCAGGATCGGGTTTATCCGGTACGATTATGTTAATCAAATCTTGTTTGTAGAAATACAAGGTGAAACCTCCTTTAGTTGGCTTAAGCGATAATAGCATGCGTCTCAGGAGAGTATTTCATTCGATGGTAATGATATGCCGGGAAATGGGACACATTACGGGCAATCAGGAAAGAGAGGGATACCCGTGCACGAGCATGAAGATATGACCTACGGCGAGGATTATCATTACCTCCCGGTTACTTCAATTAAAAGCGGCAAGGGCCAGGAGGTTCTGCCCGACTTGCATTGTCTGACCGTCCAAATCGTGAATGTCTGTTTTATAGGGATGCCCGGGCAAAAAAACTGGGTCCTCGTCGATGCCGGCATGCCGCATGCGGCCGATACCATTATCGGGGAAGCAGAAGAGCGCTTTGGTCCCGGGGCAAGACCTGAAGCGATTTTTCTTACTCACGGTCACTTCGATCACGTCGGATCGATTGTGGAACTGGTCGAACATTGGAACGTGCCTGTTTATGCCCATCCGGATGAGCTGCCCTACCTCACGGGTCAACGCAATTACCCGGAGCCTGACCCTTCCGTGGATAGCGGACTGGTAGCGAAGCTCTCCCCACTGTTTCCCGTCGATGCGATCAACCTGGGCCATCATCTAACGACCCTGCCGGAAGACGGCTCGGTTCCCCATCTCGCGGGTTGGCGTTGGCTTCATACCCCTGGACATTCACCCGGACATGTGTCTTTCTTCCGGGACAGCGACCGAACCTTACTCGCCGGAGATGCTTTCGTGACCGTCAAGCAAGAATCGATGTGGAGCGTTATCACGCAAGAGCTTGAATTAAACGGTCCACCGCGTTATTTAACGACGGATTGGAAGGCGGCTGCCGAATCGGTCCGCAAGCTAGAGGCTTTAAAGCCAGCCGTTGCCGTCACCGGGCACGGGATGCCGATGAAGGGTGACTTGCTCTCTAGCAGCCTGGATAATTTGACTCGCAATTTCGATATCCTTGCGGTTCCGGAGCATGGGAAGTATGTTCAATAACAGAAAGAAACCGTGGGCTTCAGCCCACGGTTTCTTTCTGTTATTGACGTTTAATCAAGCAACACCTTATCCCCTTGCTTGATTGTTCCTGTCTTGACGACGGAACCGTATACGCCAAAGTGCAAATTAAACTCTTCATTCACTTTTCGAAGCAAAGAAGGGTCTTTCACCTGGGTGTCCGGATTCATCGTAATGAGCACGCAGCGCTGGCAAAAGCTGTCCACCTGCAGCTGCGCATCTCCAATCGTCAGCCTGCGGCCGATCCAATCTCCTTCGGTAATCGAATCATCTGCGACCTTAACTACGAAGTTGGCACGGAAACGGCGTTCGTCAAGCTCCTTGCCCCAAGTCTGCTGAAGCTTGTTCAAGGAGCTGTCCGTAATGATCAGAATACTCGCTCCGTCCACGGACAGCAGCTGCGGATGCTCGGGATGCGCTTCTTTCATGGCCGACATGGTCAGCCTTGTCTTCGTCTGGCTCTGGATTTCTTCCAGCAGACTTTCATCCCAGCCGTACGTTTGTCCGTCTGGTCCCGTAATCCGAATTTCCCCGTTCCGGAACGTCGCCCGATAGTTCAATAGATTGGGTATATTCCTTGCGGTTATGTATTTATACCATTCCTTCTTCGTCTCATCGTAAAAGGCGACAAACCTGTCTCCGAGCATGCCATACTCTTCGATTACGCAATCCTCAAGTTTCTCGCCTGCAAACGATTTCACCGGATAACGGTATATTTCTTGAATTTGGCCGATCTGCACGTTCGAATGCCCCTTTGTCTAAACATTGTAAATTAATATATAGAAGTCTCTATCTTAACTGCTCAAGCAATTCAACAAGCCGCATATATTGCCATTCCCGCTCCTGATCGGCGATCAGCTTGGCCTGCGCTTTATCCGCCAGATCCCGGATAGCCGTAGCCGCATAAGAAGCGGCATGTACCGCGTGACTGGCAACATGAGCAGTTGCGGCCGCATGTCCGGCGGCGCGGGCGGCTCGTGATGCCGCGCTGCTCGCGGCAATGACATCGCGTGCTGCGGTATGCGCGGCAGAAGCCGCTTTGCGCGCGGAGGACATCGGAAGCTCGCCGCGCGACCAGGCGCGGGCTGCAAGAATAGCCTCCTGCATCCGACTATCCTCCGAGAGGACAATTTCGAAGCATGGACGGGCCCGATCGGCACAATCCGCCGCCCATAAAGCCAGGACGCGATGATCGACTTGTTTGACTAGGTCTGCTATACGTCTGTCCGGACTAATTAGCCCCTTCATATTTTGCTCACCTGTCGACTGTCACTTTGTTCCATCGTTCTTCGATCTCCTTTATTTGTCGTAAATGATGACGGGTATGCATCTCAATCAGATCATGCCACTCTCTGGCATTCAACCAGCCGAATCCGCCATGCCTCACCTTATATAGGGGATGAATGCCTGCAATCCGAAAATCCCAAGCTCTCATGTTATCTATTAACCGATTCAAATCATGTAGATGATCTTCTTTATTTTTCGCATCGTTTGGACTGTATTCCATGCCTTCCGGCAATTTGATCTTGACCGGCGGAAAAGCGCCCTCTCCGAACAATCTCTCGCCTGCTTTCGTTTTGCCAAGCGGCTGCTCGACGCCGGACTCTTCGCATTGCCTGATATTGTCCAGATATTCGAGAGCAACATCAACGATATGCGAGTAGACCTGGCCAATCGACCAGGTTCCGGGTTCGATCCGGTAACGTAATTGTTCTATTGTATACTGATCAAGCCTTTCCGTATAAGTATAAATAACTTCCAGACCTCTCATTGGTCACCTCTTTATGCATGCCCTACCTACATTATATACCGTTCGCCTGAGATAATCATCTCTACGACCTGTTCAATAGAGCGGCTGTTGTTATTTACAATATGCCGTTTCTCCACACCCGATTCAAGGAATTCGTGCATTAAAATAAGGCAGCGTTCTCCCATCCGATGCTCGGGAATCCGTGATTGATCCCGGGCAAGCAGCGTTTCCCGATCCGTCCATAGAACAACATAGGATACGTTCGCCAAAGTCTCTCTCAGCTGTTCCTTCAACCATAACGCTTCATTCGGAAAAGTCACATAGTCGATAACGACATCAATACCTTGAGCA
The DNA here is from genome assembly GCF_051200795.1 of Paenibacillus glycanilyticus. NCBI lineage: Bacteria > Bacillati > Bacillota > Bacilli > Caryophanales > Paenibacillaceae > Paenibacillus > Paenibacillus glycanilyticus. The sequence goes on along the minus strand of NZ_CP195155.1, from coordinate 3,051,973 downwards.
AGAAAGTTACGGGTCAAAGCCAATAGGTTTGTCCAAATAAGCACAAGTTCTTCTTTGCACTCCCAGGGCTTCTGCCTGCCTTTTACATGCAGATGGCTAATATAGTCACCGGAAATATATGCAGAATTCGAGAAGCGCTGCACAAGCTGTTTCGATGTCGTGGACTTCCCTACACCAGCCGGACCGGAAATAATATAAACATGATTCATGACAACTCTCCCTCCTAGAAAAAGAAAACGCACTTTCCATTAAGGAGAAGTGCGTCTGTCTTTTTAAATTATAATTGTTGGCTATTCTTGGAGTCAATCGAGCTGCATTGCAGCTTCAGCCTTCGCTTCGGCTATGGCGGCAAGCGCATTTCTCCAGCCTCCATAGGAGGTAATGTCCTCGGCATCAACCGTTCCGTAAGCCTCGCATATAAAGCCTGGCACGATGCTTCCGTCCGAGAGCTCCACTTTGCCAATCCCAAGCGGCGCCGGTATAGCAGCCGTAAAAGCACCAAATGTCGCAATCGGCATCTCCCATACTTCTACTTCAATGGATGCTCCGCCCTGCGGGAGCTTCAGAAGCCCCGGCTTGGGCGGTACCGTCTGCAGTTTCATCAGCTTATAGGATGGCGACGTCCGGTCCTCGCGGACAAAAACGGCTCCATGCTCCAGCATCTGGCGTTCTAGCGGCAGACCTCTCATATGCAGGCCGCAAACGGCCACAAGCGTAGTTGGCTGTGGTTCTTGCGCCGCACGAATCACCTCGGCCAATTGGAACAGCCTGCCTTCTTCACCCGATGCGGCAAACAGAGTAATACCAAACGGCAAATCAGTAGCCGCCGCGCCGGAAGGAACGGCAAGCGCACTCAAATCGAGCAGGTTGCAGTGGTTTGTATACAGCCCCATCGCGCTATTCGTGCTGATCGGGTCAGCCGCCACTTGTTCGCGCGTCCACGTACCGCCTGCTGTCGGCATGACGAGCGCCGCGTCTTGCAGCAGCTTTTTGGCCGCCAGTTTGTAGCCTTGCAGCTTGTGAAAAGCGGTGAACACGGATGCCGCGTCAAATTCCGGCTTGGTCGCGCCGCGGAGTACCTTTTCCGTTACCGGGAACGTAACACCCGGATGGGCTTCAATAAAGCTACCCAGCGCCGACCAGCGCTCGGCAACCCACGGACCTTCATATAATAAGGCGGCCGCAGCTTGGAACAGTTGAATATCTACATATTCAATGGGAAGCTTAAGAGCCTTCAGGTTGTTTACGGATTTTTCCCAAGCCACCCGGTAGGAATCGGCAAACGGACCATAGAAGGTCAGGGGACCATCCGGAAGAAGCAGCTTCGCAGGAAGCTTGCGTTCGCCAAGCGTTATCTCCTTCGACCAAGGATCATCCGGCTGAATACCGCGGACAACCTGGTCTATCAGCTCCGCATCTTCGAGAGTATGGGCAAATACCGTCACGCAGTCCAGACTCTCGCAAGCCGGAACAACTCCTTTGCTCGGCCATGCGCCAACGCTTGGTTTTAGACCAACCAGATTGTTCAGCGCGGCAGGCACTCTGCCGGAGCCGGCCGTATCCGTGCCTAGGGAAAATACCGCTTGCCCCAAAGCGACGGCTACGGCCGAGCCGGAGCTGGAGCCGCCGCTGATGAGCTCCGGACGCAGCGCGTTATGCGTATCGCCGTAAGGGCTTCTGGTTCCGACCAGTCCGGTTGCGAACTGGTCGAGATTGGTTTTGCCGACAGGGATTGCGCCTGCATGGATAAGACGTTCCACGACTGCCGCATGCTCCGAAGGCAGATACGAGTATTCCTCGCAGCCGGCCGTTGTGGGCATGCCGGCAACGTCGATGTTGTCTTTTACCGCAAACGGGATCCCCCACAGCGGCAGCAACGCCATGTCCAGTTCATTCAACCGGTCCAGGTAGCGCTGGATGTATGCCAGCGACGGCGGCGTGATCCAAATATGTTTTTCTCGATCGGCCTCGGCACGATCAATAATGGATTGAATGACTTGCAAAGGCGTAAGCGTACCGTTCGTATATTGCTCGCGCAGCCATGAAATGGTCATTACCGATTGGAATTCGCTCATATGCGGGTCAGCTCTCTTTCCGCTAGTTTCGAGATGCCAACAATCAATTGGCCGGCATTAACGCCGTCACCCGGCTTGACATGCACGGAATGAATGATGCCGTCAAACGGAGCATTTTGCGAGAACTCCATTTTCATCGATTCTACGATAATAAGGGTATCGCCTTTCTTGATGGAATCGCCCGGGTTTACAAGCACTTTCCATACGCTGCCCGGCATGGAGCATTTCATCGCATCCACGTCAGAAGGCAGCTCTTCGTCGCTAACCGGCTTCGCCGAATCCTGCTCCGACACGTACTCGGCAAGTCCAAGCTCCTTCCAGCGATCTCTTTCTTCATTAAAAGCCGACTGCTGCTGGCTTCGGAACTTATCTGCGCTCTCCTCGATGGAATCCAGGAATTGCAGGTATTCGCCAAGGTCAAACGTTGTTACCGTAATATCCGCTTCGAATCTGCCGCGCGGGAAATCCTCCCTCAGCTGCAGCAGCTCCTCGGCCGTAACCGGGTAGAATTGAATCTGGTCGAAGAAGCGGAGCAGCCAAGGCTTGCCGGCTTTGAAGCTTTCCGTCGAGCGCAGCTTATTCCACATTTGGATTGTACGGCCAACAAACTGGTAGCCGCCTGGCCCTTCCATGCCGTATACGCACATATAAGCTCCGCCGATGCCTACGGCATTCTCCGGTGTCCAGGTGCGGGCCGGATTGTACTTCGTTGTAACAAGCCGGTGACGCGGGTCGATTGGCGTAGCCAGCGGAGCGCCGAGATAGACGTCGCCAAGACCAAGCACCAAGTAACTGGCGTCAAATACAATGCGCTGAACATCGTCAATGCTGTCAAGGCCGTTCACGCGGCGGATAAACTCCAGGTTGCTCGGGCACCAAGGCGCATCCGGGCGAACGTTCTGCTGGTAACGATCAATCGCGAGCTGCGTAGCCGGATCATCCCATGATAACGGAAGACGGACAATACGGGACGGAACGCGGATCGATTCGAGCGGCGGCAGGCTGCTGTCAATAGCAAGCAGCTGTTTGGCCGCTTCGCGGACGCTCATCCGCGCGGCGTCAATATGCACCTGCACCGAACGGACGCCCGGCGTCAGATCAAGCACCGGAATAACGCCGCTCTCCCGGATAGCTTCTACAAGGGCATGCACCTGGAAGCGAAGCAGAAGATCCAGCTCCAGGGAACCATACTCGACAAGCAGATTCTCGTCGCCGCTGCAACGGATGGTAATCGGGAATTTGCGCCCTGCTTCCTCGCGGTACAGAACCGGATACTCCGGCGAGAAGGCCGCATGCACCGCCGGCAATCCGCCAGCTTGAAGCTCGTTGGCATGATCCTTCTCAATCGCATCCAGCAGTTCCTCTTGCTGCTTGCGAAGCTCTTCGGCTTCTTCCAGCGTAACGAGCTGGAATCGTACTTTGTCGCCGGGATGGAGCTGACCCAGCTTCCAGAACTCGGCGGATGCCGTCGTTACCGGGCATACGAAGCCGCCAAGGCTAGGACCGTCCGGGCCAAGCAGGATCGGCATGTCGCCGGTCAAGTCAAGAGTTCCGACCGCATAGGCATTATCGTGTATGTTGGACGGGTGAAGCCCCGCTTCCCCTCCGTCTTCTCTCTCCCACAGCGGAGCAGGACCAATTAAGCGCACCCCGGTTCTCGAGCTGTTGAAGTGAACCTCAAAGCTTGTATTCGCAAGCTGCTCCAGATATTCCGGCTTCAAAAACTCGCTTGTGCAATGCGGCCCCGGAATAACGCCGATCGTCCATTCGCGGGAAATAGCCGGCTGCAGCTTCGCAGGAAGCGGCTCCTTGACTATGTTCACAGACGTTCCTTGTTTACGGTTCACGCCAAGCACATCCCCGGTTCGCAGCGCGCGTCCGCCATGACCGCCAAAGCCGCCAAGCGTAAAGGTTGCCGCACTGCCCAGAATGAGCGGCATATCTAATCCGCCTTCGATCAGCAGGTACGTGCGCAGACCTTCCTCCGACTCTCCGAAGCTAAGCACTTGTCCGCGTTCCGCTCTTACCGGCGTGTACATCGGAATAACCTCGTCATCCAGAGCCGGCTTCATATCGGCGCCGGTAACGCAGAACAGCATGCTCTCGCGGAATTTATAGGAACCGCCGCGCAGCGTCAGTTCAAGACCGCTCGCCTCATCGGCATTGCCAAGCAGCTTGTTGCCAATCCGGAAAGCGAGCGGATCCATCGGTCCGCATGGCGGAACGCCTACATCCCAGTGGCCAACCCGGCCCGGGTAGTCCTGAACCGTCGTCTGAACGCCGCCGTCCAGTACTTCAAGCGCGGACTCCGCCGGGGCAAAACCGTTTAACAGCTGGGTATATACATCGCCTGAAACGAATTGCTTCTCGTCAAGCAGCGCCTGAACATACTGCAGATTTGTCGTAATGCCATAGAAGCGCGTTTCGTTTAATGCCTGCTTCAGCTTGGCAATGGCATCCTCGCGGTTCTCGCCATGCACGATTACTTTAGCGAGCATCGGATCGTACAGCGTCGTTACTGTGATGCCGTCGCGAACCCAAGTTTCCGTACGCGCTTCGCCGGAAAATAACGCCTGATCCAGCTGACCTGCGCTTGGACGGAATCCTTGCAGGCAATCCTCCGCGTAGATACGGGCCTGAATGCTATGACCCTTGGACACCGGAACAAGAGCTTCCAAGCCGTTCAGCTCTCCCGCTGCTTCCTTCACCATCCACTCTACGAGATCAAGACCAAGCACTTCCTCTGTAACGCCATGCTCAACCTGCAGGCGGGTATTTACTTCAAGGAAGTAGAATTTGCAGCTCGAAGGATCGTACAGGAACTCAACCGTTCCTGCGCTGCGGTAACCGGCCACGGCCGCAAGGCGCTTCGCGCAGGCAAGAATTTCAGCCCGCACCTCCTCCGGGAATTGCGGAGCCGGGCTTTCTTCGACAACCTTCTGGTTGCGGCGCTGCACCGAGCAATCCCGTTCGCCGAGGGCTGCAACTTCGCCGTTGCCGTTACCGAAGATCTGCACTTCCACATGGCGCGCTTTCGCAATATATTTCTCGAGGAACATCCCGCCGTTCTTGAAGTTTGCTTCCGCTAGGTGACGCACGCTATCGAAGGCAGCGCGCAGCGCTTCTTCATCGTCGCACACCCGCATGCCGATTCCGCCGCCGCCGGCCGTGCTCTTCAGAATAACGGGATAGCCGATCTCGGCTGCATGAGCAACCGCTTCATCCAGCTCGGTCAGAAGAGGAGTACCCGGCAGGAGCGGAACATGGGCTTGCTCGGCCAGCTCGCGTGCGGAATGCTTCAGGCCGAAGGCTTCCATCTGCTCGGGAGTAGGTCCGATAAAGGCAATGCCGTTCTCGCGGCATGCGCGGGCAAAATCCGCGTTTTCGCTCAGGAAGCCGTAACCGGGATGGATCGCTTGCGCTCCGGTGTCTTTTGCAATTTGCAGAATGAGATCCGCGTTCAGGTAGCTTTCCTTCGCAGGCCCTTCACCCAGAAGCACCGCTTCATCCGCCATATCCACATGCAGGCTGTCTTGGTCGGCTTTCGTATATACAGCAACGGAGGCAATGCCCATTTTGCGAAGGGTTCTTTCAATTCGAACCGCAATTGCTCCCCGGTTGGCAATCAGTACTTTTGTAAACATCGTAATCTCTCCCCTTCTCCCAAGATGGCTAGTCGTTCCAGATCAAGACGCGAATCGGCGTCGGATTATAGGCATTGCACGGATTATTAAGCTGCGGACAATTGCTGATCAGCACGGCAGTCCGTCCGACGGATTGCATTTCCACGTAAGCTCCCGGCGAGGATACGCCGTCATCGAATTTCAAGCCACCTTCCGGCGTAACCGGCACATTCATGAAAAAATTGACGTTTGGCGCCAAATCGCGCTTGTTGTACGGCTCGCCGCGCTGTGCAAGCTGCAGCATAAACGTATCCCGGCAGTTATGCATGTGCAGCTTCTCATGGGCGTAACGGACTGTATTGCTCTGCGCGGAGCAGGAGCCCCCAACCGTGTCATGCCGGCCGCATGTATCGGCAACAATCTTCACCAGCTCTTTGCCCGATTCGGCAAGCAGGACAGAACCCGTTGTCAGGTAAATGTTCTGCTGATTCGTAATCGTAGCAACCGCGCTGTAATGATCCTCCGGATTATCCGCATCGAAGAACAACGTATCCGCCGCTTGATTTCCTTCCAGATCCACAATGCGGAGTACTTGACCAGGCTCCAGATCATGCATCCAGCCATCCCCTGCCAGTACTACTTCGTTATATATCGCCGCCTCAGGCAAGCGCGTGCTTTCTACCCGGTTAAAGCTTCCCATTGGTGTATCCTCCTCAAATGAATCGAAATATTCCGTCTATTATAGCTCCAGCAATTGATAGTAGCTCCATGTATTCTCGAACGCCCTGCGGTTCTCCGATCTGAAGTTCAAGCAATAATCATCCTCGGTCACCGGTTCGGCTGCCGACACTTCAATGCCAACCGGTACGGCCGGGTATTCCGTTCTTGGATCAAGCGGGTTAGGAGTATTCGATACGACAATCAGAACATCCATTTCCGTGCGGAGTACGACGGATGCCCCGGCCTCGCAATGACCAAGCTCATAATGCATTTGCCCTTCGTCATCCACATAAACCTTGGAAAACAAATTCACAACAGGCGACATATCCCTTAAGCCAAGCCCGTTACGCGTCAGTTCAACAGCAAAGTTCTCTTGGCCGGACCGAAGCCATTCATTCCGGAGCTCCTGGTAGGTCGTCTTGCCGTACTTGCGGTCGGTAAGAGCTCTTGTCGTGTAGCCGCTGATCGTATCATGCCAGCCCAGGCTGTCTTCCACGATGCTCGCAAGCACTCTTCCGTTATCGCTCATAAGCGTATGGCCTTTCGTCAAATGCGCGGTGTATTGCGCCTTGAGCGAATCCGGCATGTTATAGCGCTCCGTCAAATCCTTCGCGTTAAAAAGCATAATCGACAGGTTCGCGCCTGCTTCCTCAGCCGTAAACCGAATCCGTCTGCCTTTGCTTACCGTCCCAGACCATTTCTCCCCGGCGCGAATCGATGTTTTCCAAATGCTGCTCATCGTTATGTCCCCCTTTGAATAAAAAAAGCCCGGGAGAATGATCTCCCAGGCTTTTGTCCTTCCGTGTCATATGATCGGCTGCTTCGATAAGCTTCCGTCATACGCCGTCTCTCGGACCAGACTTGACGTTTACCCGTCAACGGAACCCTAGACAGCTTTTTCGCTCCGGCAATTCCGGAACTTATTCAGATGTAATGATTGCTAACATAGCCCAAGTATAAGTGGATTGATTTTCCGTGTCAATATACATTACATAAAAATTATTTTAATTCCGTTTCGATCGCTGCGGATGAAGGAAAGATTGTTGCTGAAGGCTTCATTTCCGCCGCGCGCAGCTTTCTTGTGCGGAACAGATAATAAGTAACTCCGAAAACGAGCCAAATGCAGCCAAGAAGCAGCGCTTGAGAGTCAAGCAGCGTGATGAGCCAAATAATGAACGATGCTCCGATCAAAGGGAAAATCAAATATTGGAACGTTTGCTTGAGCGAACGCTGCTTGCGTTTGATGAAGCATTCCACAATGACAGAAAGGTTAACAAAGGCAAACGAGGTTAATGCGCCAAAGCTTACGAACTTAACGGCCATATCCAGACTGATAACTAAAGCAAGCAGAGAAATGACGGATACGAGCACGATATTGTTGACCGGCGTACGGTATTTGGGATGCAGGGCTCCGAAAAATTTTTTCGGCAGAATCGAGTCGCGGCCAAGCACATACATCAACCGGGATACGCTCGTCACGGAAGTCAGCCCTTGCGTGAAGATCGCGAAAATCAGAACGGTTGTAAAAATAGCGCCTAACGCCGCACCGCCGGCAAGCTTCATCAATTCAAAGCCTGCTGCATCCAGATTGTTAAAGGTCAGGTTAGGATATCTCATCTGAATCAGGACGGATGTCGTAATGTAGAGGATACTCGCAATCAGAATGATGAGCATAATCGCTCTTGGGATCGTCTTTTTCGCGTCGATCGTTTCCTCCGACAAAGTCGATACGGTATCGAAGCCAAGGAATGAGAAGCAGATCAGCGAAGCGCCGGCAAGCAGCGTCGACAATCCGGCATCCATGTGGGTGAAAGGCAGCACAACGTCATGCACGCCATTCAAGCCTTTCATCAGATAGCCGCAGAACAAAGCGATAAATATGATCTGGAAGAGAACAAACAGCTTGCTTAAGCTGGCGGAGAATTTAATGCCCGCGATGTTGACGATCGCCAAAATGATGTTCAGCAGTATGATCCACACATAGGCCGGAACCGCAGGGAACTGGGCATTCAGGTAAATGCCGAAGGTCAGGCAGGCAATAATCGGGGAGAACAAGTAATCGAGCAGAATCGCCCATCCTACCGTAAAGCCGGGAATAGGATGCATCGATTTCTTAACATAAGTATAAGAGGAACCGGAACCCGGGAAGATCTTGGCCATAATGCTGTAGCTGTACGCCGTGAAGAAGATCGCTACTATGGACAGCGAGTAGGCTTCCGTAATCATTCCTTTCGAAGCGTCATAAGCGATTCCGAATACCGAGAAGTAAATCATTGGCGTCATCCAGGCCAAGCCAAGCGCGACGACCTGAACAAGCGTAAGTGATTGGCGCAGCGTAATTTCTTGTTTCATCTCCATACTCCTCCCTTTCTCTGGACAAACAAGGTAAAACGGCTTTGCCGTCCTTAGGCGGCAGAACGCGTTTCAATCCGGAGAATAAAAAAAGCCGCGGGAAGATATTATTCATATCCTCCCGGGCTTTTCTCCCTCCGTGGACACAGCCTGTTGGCCGTGCGTCCTCTCTCGGACCAGACCAGCGTAATAGATCGCTGCGGAACCCTAGAGAACAATGGCTATTCAGTTGCTCGCGTAATGTAAGCTTACATTCTTCGTTTCAACTTGATGTTATTTAATATAACATGTAAATTTGGTTTTTCAAGCCCCTTTTTCAAATTTATTTGCGATGATGTTCGATTTGTTCACATATAAGCGTTTTCTCTTCGTTTTAATATAGAAAAAAGAGGACTACTCTTCGATAGAAGAGCGGCCCTCTTTCTTTTCCTACCATGTTAATCGCCAATTCCTATCTTCCGAGGCCGTCAGCCGGCCTTTCGACCGAATATACCCAACCGCTAAATCGGCCATATCTTCCGCCCCTTCAAAGAGAACGGGCTTCCCTTGGAACATATCGAAGTTTCCGCCGCCCCCAGCGCGGTAATTGTTCATAACCACCGAGTATTCAGCCGTCATGCGGAGTTCCTCGCCACTCCGGGAAAGCTTAATAATGCGTTTTCCAACAGGAAATGATAGATTAATGTCATATTCAATCCCCGACCACATGTCATAATTGTAATGCTGGGCTTTAGGCTGAAGATACGCATCGCTGATGCCTGGTTTCCCGTCCGCGCCAAGCTCGAAATAAGCGGCACATTGCTCTAGCGCCATGCGGATATCCTCTCCGGTAAAACAAGAACCGTTAACGTGTTTGGATATACGAAAGCCGACAGCACATCCCTGACCGTAATGACAGCTCCAAAGCCCTTGGACTCTTCGCTAAGCAAAGCCGCAGCTGATATTTCCGCGCCTGTCGACTCAAGCTGTACCTGATGAATAAACTGCACAAAGGGATGCGGTGCCCTGCGGCATTCAAATGGATCGCGTACGAACAAGTCCCCTTCCGTCGTTCCAATGGGCTGGTCCAGCCATTCCTGCGTCTTTCTTTCCATCGCCCCGGTTAGGGCCTCTACCTCCCTATCCGCCGCAGTATCCGCTTCCGGCTTCAACAGCCGGGCCGCCTTTGAAACAATTCGCCAGCCATCTTCGCTATGCTCAAATTCAATTGCAAGATGTCCAAGGGCTTGTCCATTGCTTCCCGTCTGCACGACGAGCACTCCGTTCAGCTCCTCCGCGATCAAGCGGTGCTGATGCCCGGTAATCAATACATCAATGCCCGGGACCTCCATGCACATCGCGTAAGCCTGGTTCTCGCCGGTTAACCGCTCGGTAGCTTGGCCATTAGCCAAATCGCGTTCGAAGCCTCCATGATAGCTGACAATAAGAAGATCCGGCTGCTCATGCTCCCGTATGTAGGCGACCCATGCTTTGACGGCTTGATTACTGGATACGCTGGCTATTTCCGTTCTGGGAACGATTATTTCTGCGGTGGTCAGCTTTCCTTTTGCCATCTGGGCGGCCAGAAATAGGAGCAGGTTCCGGACGGTCTCGGGATCGGGAAAGATTGTTCTGAGCTTTGTGCGCACCTTCCCCGAGCTGGTTATAGCCCTCCTCTTCATCAAAGCCGTAGGTCCGGGCTCGTTCGCAGGCGTTCTTGCTCTTGGCATTCATTCCGTCGGCATGCTTAGCAAGCTGTATGCCGAGGAGATCGAGAGCATCGACCGCGGTCCTTCCGAAGCCCTGCTTGCATCCGGCGCCAATCGCTTCCAGCAATTATGGTTTGCCGTGCTGCCGCAAGTGCTTCCAAGCTTTTTGTCCTATATGTTGTACCGGTTCGAAATTAACGTCCGTTCGGCGACCATCCTTGGCTTTATCGGAGCCGGAGGAATCGGTACGCCGCTCATCTTCGCTTTAAGCACGCGTCATTGGGACCGTGTCGGCATTATTTTGCTTGGGATTATCGTCATGATCACCGTCATTGACCTTATCTCCGGCGCGATCCGAAGAAAGCTCGTGTAATGGGAAAAGGACAGTTCCATCAATGGAACTGTCCTTTTCTTTTCGATTCCCCAAAAGGGTAAATCCCTTAGCCCGGCTTTTGTACCGGAGAGGCAAATACCCAAGCATATCTCCTCCACCCACATATATTGAAGAATACTCCAGACGTAAGGAGGTGTTGTGAATTATGTCAGGACTTGGCCATGGTTTTAACAGTGTTGGTTCAATTCTTGTGCTGTTCATCTTGCTGGTGATCATCGTCTGCGGTTGCGGATTTGTAGGCGGTTGGGGTGGCGGCTGCGGCGGCGGTTACCCGGGAGTTGGAGGCGTAGGTACAGGTAAAGGTTACTACTAATCCATGCAGTTACTGCCTCCATGCATGCTGATGAATGTAATTCTTTAAATAGATGCAGCAGACAGAAGACCCCTCTGCGGGTCTTCTGTTTGCTGTGCGTGGCGATTATCCACCCGTTACCTCTGTACCGGAGGGGCAAATGGAATTGGTTAAATGCCTCCGAGGCAAATACCCAAGCACATCCGCTTCTCGCTCATATAGTAAAGTATATCCAGACGTAAGGAGGTGTTGTGAATTATGTCAGGACTTGGCCATGGTTTTAACCATGTTGGTTCAATTCTTGTGCTGTTCATCTTGCTGGTGATCATCGTCTGCGGTTGCGGATTTGTAGGCGGTTGGGGTGGCGGCTGCGGCGGCGGTTACCCAGGGGTTGGAGGCGTAGGTACAGGTAAAGGTTACTACTAATCAATAAAGCATCATGCCTCCATGCATGCTGATGAATGTAATTCTTTAAAATATAGAGCGGACAGAAGGCCCCTATACGGGGCCTTCTGTCCGCTTGCGCCTGGCCTGTCAATCTTCCTATCAGGAGACTCATCCTAGCATGACGATTGCAAATAGCCTCTTATCTACGAGATAGAGGTCCAAGCAATTGCTAACATAGAATCATAATCTATAGTGTATTCTAAATTACTAGGAGGTTTTATTCTTAATGGCATCTTCCGGTTTCATTCTTGTTCTGTTTATCCTGTTGGTCATTATCGCTTGCAGCTGTGGTATCTTTGGTGGTGGCTGCTCTTCTTACGGCGGATATCGGGATAAAAAAAGCTAATACAACTGGCTAGTGATTTTCATAAAAATAGCGTTGCAGGGTGCTATCCCTGCAACGCTATTTTTCTTTTTCTAAAAGGCAAGTGAGGCACCCTTTATTATTTTCCGGCTTCCGCATGCATGGCATCCACCGATTTACTCATTAGCTTAAAAATAAAATTAGGCGCCATCCGGCTCATCAGCTTGAGCAGATTGCTTTGCCCCGGACGAATTTCAAGCTGATCCTTTTCCATCGCTTTAAGGACATGACTAACGAGCTCGGACACTTCCATCGCCGCGCTTCCTTTCATATCATCGGCTTCGAACGCGTCAACCAGCGTTGTTTTCGTTAATGGCGGAGCAAGCTCAAATACCTGAACCTGCGTATTCTTGAGCTGGGCCCTCAAAGAACGGGTAAAGGAATGAATGCCGGCTTTTGTAGCGCCGTAGACGGGCGAGATCGCGAAAGGAACAAACGCCAATGCGGATGAGACATTCATGATGGCCGCGGATGGCTGCTTCAGCAAATGGGGCAGGAACTGGTTAACCATACGAACCGGTCCGCTCAGATTCGTCTCGATCTCGCGGCTGATGTCGAGGAGATCGACTTCCTTCTTCTGCAAATTGATTTTACGCATCAGGCCTGCATTATTAATAAGCATATTAAGCTCCGGGAATTGAACGGTTACGCTGTTATGTAATTTGGCGATAGAATCGGGATTCGTAACGTCGCACGGGAACGTATGAAGCTTCGGGTATTGCGCTTTCGCTTGTTCGAGCTTAGCTTGATCCCGGCCAGCTACGATAACCGTATTGCCAAGGGCCGATAAGCGGCTAGCCAGCTCGAGACCGATGCCGGAAGCACCGCCGGTTATAAGAATGGTATTGGAATGAAGTTTCATTGGATTTGTCCCTTCGCTTGTGAGTTTATCGGCTGTATTTTACCATCCCGATCCCTATCTTGTCACCAAAATAAGGAATTGCGGATACAAAACAAAGCAGAGGAGCATCGCCCCTCTGCTTGTCCCTTACTTGATATAATGGTTGCTGACAAGATCACCCTGGATGGCGTCTGTTGGAATAATGAATTCCGGAAGGCCCATCGAGCCCGGAGCAACCTCATATTTATTAAATACGATAACCAGCTTGCCGTCTTCGTTAATATAGAAGCTCTGATCCTTCTTGATCGACGAGAACGTCTCCTCTTCCGAGATATAGTCCGTTGCTCCGGCAATCCAATAGATCTTGCCGTCATCGTTTTTCATCTGCTCTTTCATTTGGGCTAAAATATTGTCGCTTACCAGCTTTATATACTGATCATCTTTGAACAACATTGGCAATGTAATCAATCTCTGATTTTTCTTATCAATCGTATCAAACTGCATCACCGTGGAAGAAGATGCCGCCGTCTGCAGAAAATAACGGCCAATAGACAAAATCGTATCGTTATCCGTCTTCACTTCGTATCCGGCATCTATTCCGACATGAGCGTCGTTCAAGCCTTGTTTCTTTAGTTCTTCAATCTCTGCCTGGAATTGGGCATATAACGCTTTACTTTCGGCCAAATATTTCTGATTAAGCCCCAGCTGAAGCTCCTTGTTCTCCATATTCGTAATCGCCGGCACTTTGATATCGGCTTCGTAATTGGAATCCTTCACTTTGAACTCTTGCAAGGTAAGCACTTTGATAATCCGTTCCACGCCAGGAATGGAAGCAAGAGCATTTGCAACCGTTGTACTGGCGTTAATCGCAATCAGAAATACGAGTATCGCTGCCGCTACCGTCATCCCTTTTACCTTCAAACGTTTTGCCTTGCGGGTATGCAGGGCTTGCTTGATGGAACGGTTAACGATAAGATCCAGTTCCTCCGGAATCGGTACCGACTGATACTCCTTCCGCAGATGCTCTAATATATCACTCATCCATTAGTCTCCTTTAAGGAAGAATCCTTCAGCTTCATGCGAAGCAGTCTCAACGCTTGGTACAATCTCGTTTTGACCGTATTCACATTCTCTTGAAGCACCTCCGCCACCTCTTCGATCTTCATATCCTCGAAGTAGCGGAGGACTACAACTTCCCGGTATTTAGGGGGCAAATCCGCGAGTGTCCTGACCAGATCGATGTCCATGTAGGAATCTTCTGCGCCTAAAGCGTAAAATTCCAGTTTTTCCTGGTCCATCGGATGAACTCTCTTGTGCTTGCGCAAGAAATCCAAAGAGGTGTTCACAACGATACGGTAAAACCAGCTTTTCACCACTGTGGAATCCTTGAGCAGCTCGATACTGGTCATGGCTTTATAAATCGAGTCCTGAACTATATCGAGCGCGTCCTCTTTATTTTTGACATAGCTATATGCCAGCCGGTAAATGTTTTCCTTGTTTTCTGTGATGCAATTGGTCAGTATTTGTTCGGACTTTCTGTTCATGGCCGGCATACCCTTCTCTATTTATGGTCACTTGGAGATCGCATCGATAAGCACGGACGCATAAAACTCTGCGCCGTCGCGCTTCAAATGAACGCCATCCTTCGCGAAATAATCTTCCTTCCCTTCGCTTGCAGAATACCAGTCTACTATGGTTACATTGCTGTACGCCTTAGCAACTTCTGGAAGCATCTGATTTACTGTATCCTGCCAGTTCCGCGGGACACGCGTATTAACGAGATAAATATGCTCAACCTTATCAAGCGACTCGATTAACGCCTTCAGTTGCTTGTTGGTAAACGCTCCGTTGGTCCCCAGCTCCAGAACGACCGTGCTGCCTAGCGTATTATCGGCCTTCATCTGGTCGATCACGTCCTGTGCCTGCCTCATCTGACGGCCAACTTTACCATCCACGACAATGCCGGGCATTAGCTTCTCAAGGAACGGTGCAGCATCCAGAATGACCGAATCACCGATAACGGTAATTCCTTTGCCGCTTCCCGCTTGATGAACGGGAGGTTTTGCCGTTTCAACCGGCGGCTTATTCGGGTCGTCCGCTCCCTTTTGAGGAGGCTCGGTGGTGGTAGAACTATCCTTCGTCTCTCCGGAAGGCTTCCCGGCATCCGTTTCCGGTTCTTTGGACGGCTCCGGCGTATGCTCCGGCTTAGCCGTCTGAACAGGCTCCTTTGTTGAATCCGGCTCCTCATTTTTCGTCGGTTTGCTTGTTGCGGGATTCTTATCCGGTTTATCCGTATGATGGTCGGGAGTCGTAACGGCAGCATCGTCTTCCGGCTCTTTTGTTGGAGGCGGCGTTGTCGTAGAAGGCGGAATCGACGGCTGCACGTCATCACGCTGGATATTATCCGAGACAACCGTTACCGGAGCCTGTTTGGCTTTCAGAAGCGAATTCCCGAAGCTTGGCGTAAGTAATAAAGGAATAATAATTAGAAAAGCAAGAGGCTGTACGCCAAGCCATCTGACGGATAATGCCGTCCGGAATTTTGCCCGAAGCGAGCCGCGCCGAAGCGGTTCCTCCACGTATTTGTAAGATAAGGCAGCGAGCGCAAAGCTTGCCGCGATCTGGAATGCAATCAATAACGGACTTGGGGTAACGGCTTGATTGGAAGGATTCGTTAAAATAATAACAGGATAATGCCAAATGTATAAGCTATAAGAACGAACGCCAATCCATTTTAACGGGCGAAGCCCCAAGGCTATTGCCAGCAAGCTGGCAGGATGAGCAAGTACAGCGATTACAATTGCAGTGAGAACCGACAACCCCAGGAAACCGCCGCGGTATAATGAAGCATCGTATTCGTTCATTTGATGCATCATGGCGATAAGCGCGATCAAGCTTATGCCTCCGATGATATCCATCGAAAACCTGGAGGCTTTGGACACGGCTGCATTCAGCTTATGACTCGGCCATACGACAGCCAGTGCCGCTCCAATCAAAAGACCAAACATGCGGGTATCCGTTCCATAATAGACGCGGCTTGGATCGGATCCGGGAACATACAGGAACGCCATTGCGAGTGCCGATGCGACGGCTGCGGCAAGAATCATAACGAACAGCTTGCCGCGGCGGTGGGTCAGAAGCAATAACAGCGGCCAAATCAGATAGAACTGCTCTTCAATCGACAGAGACCATAGATGTCCGATTGGGGACGGCGGGCCAAAGCTTTCGAAATACGAGACCTGATGGAAAATCAGCCACCAGTTATTAACGTAGAACAGCGATGATAAGTAGTCGCCCTGCAAGTGGTTTAACCGGTCGGGATCGAGTAACAACAGCCATATGGCAACGAACAGCAGCATACAGAACATCGCAGGAAGAAGCCTGCGTGCTCTTCTTATCCAGAAGTCCTTCAAATCCAGCCTTCCGTAGCGCTGCTTCTGAATAAGGATTTGATCGGTAATGAGGTAGCCGGAGATGACAAAAAAGATGGCAACTCCAATTAATCCTCCCTGCGCCCATTTCATGTTCAGATGGTACGCGATGACGGCGAGCACCGATAAAGCCCTTAATCCGTCCAATCCCGGCATGTAACGTTTCTTGCTGTTCATGTTGTCTTCCATTGCTGTTTCCGTCCCTTACATATTAAATAATTTTGTTATGTATTCAAGACGCATCAAGCCGCCAAAAAGTTTGCACTTTTTTCATGGAAATTTTGAACAAAAAAACAGCATCCCGTCACTTCAGGGTATGCTGTGGGCAAGCCGCTCGATTCCTATTTTCATTTGCTCGAAAGAGGCGTAAGAGTAGGACAAACGAAGATGATTTTGATCCGTTTTGTCATAAAGGTATCCGGGATTAAGCAATACTCCGTCTTTAAGAGCGGCATCGAATAAAGCGTGGATAGACAGGTCGCGTTTGAACCGTAGCCAGATATAAAACCCGCCCGTTGGCACCACCCATTCCGCCACTCCCTTCAAATAATATTCCAGCAGCTGCAGCATATAGGTGCGGCGGGCTTTCAGCTCCTTCCTCACATGGTCGAGATGCTCCCCGTACAGCCCTTGCCGAAGAAATTGCGTGACCGTCCATTGGGATAACGTGCTAGCTCCGTAATCGGACTGCATCTTCACATCGGCAAGCCGGTGGATCACCTGCTCCGGTCCAATAACCCAGCCAATCCGCAGTCCGGGACTTAACGTCTTGGACATGCTCCCGATATACAGGACCAGCCCGTTGCGGTCCTGCGATTTAAGCGGCGGAGGGGATGGTTCGTCCAGCCAGAGATCGCGGTACGCGTCATCCTCCATGATCGGCAGCTTGTACTTTACGCATAATCGGTAAACGTCCCTCCTTCTGTTCAGGGACATTACCGTGCCGGTAGGGTTATGGAAGCTGGGGATGGTATACAGCAACGTCCCTTTTCCGCTTCCCGCATAATGCTCGAGTGCGCGCGTATCCACTCCCTCCTCGTTTAAAGGCAAGCCGGTCATGCTCATGCCGGCAGACTGAAAGACTTGAAGGGATTGCAAATAAGACGGAGATTCGGTTAATACGGAAGATCCGTTCTTCAGCAGACCGAGGGCAATAAGCTGCAACGCTTGCAGGGCTCCGGATACAATGAGTACCGAATCGGGAGATACGTTCACTCCGTAACCCGCCATATGCTTGCTGATCTCTTCCCGAAGCGGATACAAGCCGCGGGGCTCCGGATAGCCGAAAATATCCGTTTGGGGCGGCAGCTGCCGGAGGATCCGGTTCATCGCCTTCGGATATAAATCCGGAGAAGGCTCCCCCGTCCCAAGCCTTATGATATCCGGTATAAACTCCGCATGATTAATATCCTGAATGGTTCGTTGGTTCGGCCGATGTACACCGGTCTTTACATAAGCTTCCCAGTCCGGCAGCTTGGGAACCTCGTTATCCCAGGCTGCGGCTGCGGAAACGATTGTCCCGCTCCCGCTCTTCCCTTCAATCAGCCCGTCTGCCGTAAGCTCTGCGAAGGCTTGTACGATAGTGCTCCGATTCACGCCGAATACTTGCGCGATAGCTCTTTCCGTCGGGATACGGCTGCCCGGCGGCCATTCGCCGCTTTCTATTTTTGCACGGACATAATCGGCGATTTGCCGGTAAAGAGGCATTCCGTTATTCCGGACCGGCCTCCAGTTCGTTTCAAACTTCATCGGTATCCCCATTCCCTGATCTGATATTGGTTGGTAAGGAAGCCAACCGTTTGGATGGCGACAATGTTTGCTGCAGCCCTTACAATAAGTCCATATTTTCATACAAAGAAAGGCTGTGTTTCCTTTGCCATTCCTGCATGGTTTACTGCTGGCCATCGGGCTCATTCTGCCCCTTGGCGCGCAAAATGTGTTTATTTTCTCGCAAGGCGCGCTGCAACCCAAATTCCGCATGGCTCTTCCGGTCGTAATCGCTGCGGCCTTATGTGATACGATTCTGATTCTGCTGGCGATTCTTGGCGTCTCTGTACTTATTATAAACATACCCGTACTCAAAACCATTCTTATTATCGCCGGCGTACTGTTTCTTGCCTATATCGGCTGGATAACCTGGCGCTCAAACGGACTAGCATCCTCCACCGGCGAAGCTAGCCGGTATTCTCCGCGCAAGCAGGTTCTACTCGCCGCCTCGGTATCGCTCTTTAATCCCCATGCCATCATGGATACGATAGGAGTAATCGGTACCAGCTCCTTGCATTACGGCGGCCCGGCAAAATGGATGTTCGCCATAGCCTGTATCTTCGTCTCGTGGCTGTGGTTTTTCTCTCTCGCCGCAGCCGGAAGGATAATGGGCAAGCTTGATTCCGGCGGCAGACTGATGAAGGCGATGAACAAAATCTCCGCTCTGCTCATCTGGGCATCAGCCATTATGATGATTGTAATCAATGCATAAACGGAAGAAGACCAGCCGGATGCTGGTCTTCTTCCGTTTATGGTCCAATCCCGTCTTTTTCAAGCTTTTGCGTCTTCAGATCCGGGCGGCGCAAAGTGAAATTACTGTCGATTTCCACTTCGGCTTTGCTGAACAGCGAGTCCCATTCCCTAGCGATAGGTTTGAACTTGCGGAAGTGATAGCGGTAATAGTGCTGGCCGAAGCCAAACACGTCTACGCCGAAATTTTGCTGCACATAGCTGATCGTCTTTTGCAGTTCTTTGTTAACGTATTCCCGGGTCATTTCTTCAATCTTGTCATAGCCCTTAATCGTCGTCAGCTTAATATTCTGGTCAAGACTCGTAATCTTGCCATCCCCTTCGACATTTAGCCGGATTTTTGGCGTTTTACCATCCATCCGGACATGCATATGGGAGTGCATATGATAGAATTGAACGGCTACTGCGCCAGGGCTTTTGGAACCGTTAACCGATCCCGGCAAGGCGAATAAAGTGTTATAAACGTAGTCGCTTGCCAGCATGACCATACGCGTATGCTCGTTGGACAGGTACCCGATAAGCTTATCTCCGCGGAAGACGGCAGCACCGGCCATTTTGACGACGGCAGCCGGATAGATCGTTTTGATCGAATCAATGGACTCGCTCTTCTCTACATTGCCTGATATGCTAATAGCCCCCAGCATCAGCACACGCCCTTCGGTTAACAGCACTTGCGCAACATCGTACAAGTGACTGCGGGGAATACCTCCGTAGACCTTCCGGTAAGTCTCCACCTGCATCTGAATCTTATACCCGGCATATTGCCCCCTTGCGTAGACCGTTCTTAGGAAATCCGATGCGGGGGAGCCCTTTCCTACCAGCACAAGAACGTCTTCACGGACATACCGGTTCCGTTGAAGCACGTCCATAAACTGATCGATCCCTTCCCTTGCAAGCCGTTCATCGATAATGATAACCCGGATATGAGAGATAAGGATCATACGCTCCAAGCTTTCGTTGATCCTTTGCGTTGCTTCGGCTATCGAATTACCTTCTTTGGAATAGATCGCGGTTGGCGTGCCGCCTTTTCCCCCTTTGGTTGGGTCCGTCTCCAGAGCGTTAACGACTTCAAAGGTCACCTTGTATTTCGAATGATTGCCCGGTTCAAGCGCCATCCCCGTTACAAGCGAAGACTGGTTCAGCTCGGTCTGATCCCAACATCCCGTACAAGCTGCCAATAGCGCGAAGCAGAGCAGGATTATCCCTGCGAATCGTACGACGCTCATGTGACCCTCCTCTTATCCCAGCGGGAGAATAAAGACAAGTACGGTACGCCAAACGATTCAATACGCGTAATCTGTACCATCAGAAAGGCACAACCTAGCACGAGTCCATAGAGCCCTATTATGGAGGCCAGAATAATCATCCCGAACCGGAAAAAGCGCACTTTGGAACCAAACGTATAGATTGGCGCGACAAACCCGGAGATCGCGGTCAAGGAGACAACGATGACGTTAATGTTCGACACGACTCCGGCCTGTACCGCAGCTTCGCCAAGCACGAGCGCACCAACAATGGAGATGGTTGGTCCAACCAGCCGTGGCATCCGGGTACCCGCTTCGCGCAATATCTCAAACGTAATTTCCATGAGCAGAATCTCGATGCTTGCCGGAAAAGGAATGCCCTCCCGCTGGGCTGCGATGCTGGTCAGCAGAATGGTCGGAACAAGCTCCTGATGATAGCTCGTCACCGCAATGTAGAGAGCCGGGACAATCAGAGACAAAATAAAGGCAAAGTATCGGAGCACGCGGGAAAAGGTTCCAATAACGACCCATTGGTACTCATCCTCCGGCGATTTGAAGAAGTCGGTGAATAGTGCCGGAACAACAAGCACAAAGGGGCTGCCATCAACAATGATAGCGATTCGTTTGTCTATCAAACAGCTGCAAATCGCGTCCGGTCGTTCGCCGCTATAGACAGTCGGAAACAGCTGAATTCCTTTTCCCTTCGAATGAAGCATCTCTTCAATCCGGCCGGAATCGAACAAGCTGTCGATCTGCGAGCCGTTCAGCTTCTCCCGGACCTGCTTCAGAATATGCTCCTCTACCTCGCCGTCCAAGTAAGTCATATAGACAGCCGTATGCGTCATATAGCCAAGTTCGAACTTCTCGAAACGGAGCTTTACGTTGTTGAACCTTCTGCGGATCAGGCTCATATTCGTATCTGCCGATTCCGTGAATCCTTCCTTCGGGCCGCGAACGACATTTTGCGTGGTCGGCTCGTCGATGGAACGGGAATTAAGCGTTCGAACCTCCAGTACAAGCACCTTCGGGAACCCGTCTATAAAGATGGCGGCGTTGCCAAGAACAATCTTGTCCATTACCTTATCCAGGTCCACAAGCGTCTCATGCTTCAACGCGGCATAATGGACGGTCTCCAGCAGATGAAAGGTCTCGTCCATGCTGACTGGCTCTTTATGCTCGGACAGAGTCAGCTCCTTCAGAACATGCTCTATGATGAAATCCGTATTGGTCATGGTGGTCAAATAGCATAGAAGCCCTTTGTAATGCCCGACATCCACGGAGACTACCGCCAGATCCGCCGTATTGCCGAACACGGAAGAAAATTGTTTTTTTACGCTCTCTAAACGGTAGGACTCCTCTCCGGCAAAGCTCATATTGTCCGTATTCATGTGGCCTCTCCTTTTCGGTAACGGATTCGGAGCAGCAGCAGCGTTAATAGCGGCACGATTAATTGAAGCGGAATATGAAGCGTATAGATGACATACGTCAAGCCTTCCGTCAAATGCTCGGCGCTGTTGCGCGTGACAAGGATTGAGAATGCACCTGCCAGAAGTGCAAGCGGAAAATTATATTTCCCCGTCTTACCCTTGAAAATATGCATAAGACCTTCCGTGCAGGCGAATAGAAAAACCGCGCATTTAAGCAGCGTTCCGAACATAATGATAAGCGCGATGATGGCATCCATCCGCGTGATGATATTGGCGATATTGATGAGACGCGCCGCATCAAGCAAAGCGAATGAGGAATATTTCTTCTCTTCGATGCCAAGCGTCCAGATTTGAATGAGATCGGACACCGATAAAATAATGCATGCGCTCAGGAATGCGTATAAGGTAAGCCGGCGAAATCCTTTCGCGCCGCCAATCTCCTTCTGAAACACCAGGAATACAACGATCTCTCCATAAGGGAACCAGATCGAATGCTGGAAGGCAGACAAAACCACCGGACCGATTCCTTTCGATAAGAAAGGGAGCATCTGTTCCAGAATAAGCGAGCTGCTGAACATCAGAAGTATCCCGATAGTAAGCAGCATTATTAATACAATACATAGAACAAGCGATGCGAACCGGGCTATGGCCTGAATCCCGCCCAGCGTGGCATAGGCAACGATTAGGACGAACAACGTTGTGATGACCGGTACGGGAGTCATGCGAAGGAGCGTGCTCATAACGAGCTCAACCATATCCCGGATATTCCGGGAGGCAATGTACAGGAAGTAGGTTGCATAGACAAGGACAAAAGCTTTGCCTATGATCTTTCCCCAAGCTTTTTCAAGCAGCTGGTACAGCCCCATATCCTTCTGCGAAGACAACATGGCACCAT
The DNA here is from genome assembly GCF_051200795.1 of Paenibacillus glycanilyticus. Taxonomy (NCBI): domain Bacteria; kingdom Bacillati; phylum Bacillota; class Bacilli; order Caryophanales; family Paenibacillaceae; genus Paenibacillus; species Paenibacillus glycanilyticus. The sequence goes on along the minus strand of NZ_CP195155.1, from coordinate 3,029,663 downwards.
ACACGACAATAAACAAGCAAGCCGGGAAAAACGCAATGATTCCGACTAACCAGGAGTCCGGAACCACGCTGGGCGTTCCGAAGATAATCGATGTACTGAGCAAAAACACCAGCTGCATCGCGAACATATCAACAAAGTTAATTTTGCTTGGCGTCACCGTTATTCCCTCTTCCCTGCTTATTCGGCTGCTTGCTGGGCTTCTTCAAACGCTCGGTCATGTTGAAGTCTACCCATGCTCCCATCAGAAACGCAGCCGCGATAATATAGATGGTCGAAGTATCCGGATAGATCGGAAGAAGATGTACAAATACATGCAGGAAAGATTGTTTAAAAACGAGCATATCCAGAAAACACATGACGAGCAGGCCCATTACCATAATGACGAACAGTCCGAGGATGATCACGAGGCGGCACCCTCCCTAACCTTGTAGTTATTGTCATTTTGCTCCAACAGGGATGGAAATATGTACAAAAAAAAGCACCGCGGCGTAACCGAAGTTACAACCGCCGTGCCTTAAACCGCTTGATCCGTGAAATTATCCGTAAGCAGCTCCTGATGTCTTGATATCGCGATGTCCATAATTTTCCGGTAAATGTCTATGGCGTATTCTGGCCTCAAGCCGTACTGCTCGGAGAGCTCGACAATTTTCTTGAACTGCTGTTCTTCCCGCTTGGGATCTTGCGAATGAAGCTGATTCGCTGCTTTGTATTCCCCTACTGCCTCAGTAAAGATGAATCTTTGTGCCAATAAGGCAACAATCTGTTGGTCCGTCTTATCAATGGCCGATCGCAGTCCTTCTAATACTGTCATGTGCACCCTCCGTAGTCTGATGTCGCGTAGACGCTTTATAGCAGTAAAGCAATCAATATATATTGAAGATAACATACAGTTGTACAGTCTGTAAACGAAAAAAACCATCCATTCCTGAACAATTCAGAAATAAATGGTATTTTCGTTCGGATTAGTGACCCATCATCATAGGAGCTTCAACAACAGAACCTTCATCGCCTTCTGCTCTGACCGGTTTGCGAAGGAATAAGCCCAACAAAACGCCTGCTATGGCAATGCCGACCACAACGAGGAAAGTTTCACCGTAGGAATGATATAAGGCGTCAATCTCCGGAGCCTTGCCAGGTACCGTCGCATCTTTAATCTTTGTAGTCAGATAAGTGCTTAGTCCCGCGATCGCAAAAGACGTCATCACCTGCTGCGCTGCGGAAGTGAGCGAGGTGACGCGGCCAACCAGGCTTGGCGGGGAGGCTTGAATCAGATACGTATTCATTGGCATCATGGACAAGCCCATCCCCACTCCAAACAGACCGGATGTAATCAGGATAAGCGATAAACCGTCATCCGCGGAAATGTTCGATAACAGGAACGAAGCCACTCCGACGATACTTAGGCCGGTAACCAGCAGCGGTCTTGCTCCGATCCGGTCGAACAGCCTGCCGCCAATCGGCATAAAGACGGCGGAAGCGATCGCTTGAGGCAGCATGATCAGGCCGGATTCCGTGGCCGTATGGCCCTGGACTTGAATCAGAAGCATCGGAATGAGGAAGAACGTTCCCATTAGCGCAATCTGCGTAAACCACTGGACGATAATCCCCTTGCTGAAATCCCTGGAACGGAATACGCGAAGCTCCAGAAGCGGCTGCTTGCTGCGCAGCTCAACAAACACGAAGATAATGAGCGAGGCAGCGCCTACAATCAGACCGGTTAAAGTCTGAACCGAAGTCCAGCTTGTGCCTCCTTCGCTTACCCCATACGATAATGCGGCAAATGCGAGCGGTCCAAAAATAATGCCCGGAACGTCAAGCGACTTTACTTCCTGGCGCTCAATGTTCGGCAACGTACGCATGCCTGCGATAATCCCGATGATGCCAAGAGGGATATTGATGAGGAAGATCCAATGCCAGGTTGCGTAATCGATTAATGCGCCGGCTACAACGGGGCCTAATGCGGGAGCGATCAGAACCGGAATTCCAAGCATCCCCATGACGGAGCCAACCTTCTCAGGCGGGCTAAGCTTATAAATGATCGCGAAGGCAATCGGCATAACCATGCCGCCGCCAAGACCTTGAATAATCCGGAAAAGAATCAGCATTTCGATATTGCCCGCAAAAGCGCAGAGCAAGGAACCAAACGTAAACATCCCCACGGAAATGAGGAAAATCCGCTTTGCCCCAAACCGGTCGGACAGCCAGCCTGCCAGCGGAATGACAGCAGCTTGCGCAAGCGCATATCCCGTAGTTGTCCATTGAACGACTGACAAGTCCTTGCCGAACTCCTTCATGAAGCCGCTTAACGCGACATTCATCGCCGTTCCGTCCAGAATAACCATAAATAAACCAACAATGACGGCAATGAGAGGCGCGATGATCGATCTGATCGTAAACGCACTCGCGTCAGGTACGGCTTGAATATTTGATTTCGCCATTTGTATCCTCCATTCGTGATTTCTTACATTTGGATTATAGCGATAAAATGACCGTTGGTCAACATTATTTTAGACCCGTGGTCATTTTTTATTTTTCTTATTATAATCGGTATTATAGCTCGTTAATCAGTTAAATATGGACAGAGGTATGTAAAAATTCTTTTAAATCTTGTACCATCGGTCATTAAAAGTTTGAACCCATATTAGCCGTGGATATGCTATACTGTAGGCATTAAACGGAGGATGATGGCTGTGAACCGAGAAGAGAAAAAGCTCGAGACCAAAAACCGGATACTTGAAGCGGCGATGTGCCTGTTTGCCGAGCAAGGCTTTGAATCCACCACCGTCGCTCAAATAACGGAAGCTGCCGGCGTTGCCAAAGGCACTTTCTTTAATTATTTCAAAACCAAAGAAGATGTCCGCGGCAAGCTGAACAAGCTGGTTGCCATTGATGAAATCGTAAACCTCAAGGATAAGCCAGGGCCTTACGCCCCCCGCTTCCTGGCGCTCGTCAAGACGCTTGGCGATGCCATGGCCGAGAATCACGGCATGCTTCTGCTGTCGATTCAAGGCATGCTCGCGAACAACCAGAACATGGAGGAAAGCAAGGAAGGCTTCTGTCTGATTATGGACAATCTGATTCCCGTATTTGAGAAAGGCCAACAGACAGGCGAGTTCACGACAACGATTCCCGCCACGACGATGGCGTGCATCGCGACGCAAATCTATTTGGGAACGATGCTTAACTGGGTTATGGGCATTTCGAAGGAAGGCTTTGGAGACCAGCTGCTCATCTCCTTCCAGGTGTTTTTCGAAGGGATTCTGAAGAAATAACAGGCAAACCAAAAAAAACCGTGCCAATGGCACGGTTTTTATCCTATATGCAGTTTAACTTCTTCACCGGGATGCGAACATGAACAGCTTGATAAAGGCTAGTCCAATGACCGCTCCAAGCGTGTTCAGAATAATATCGTCAACATCAAAGCTGCCGACTCTGGTTACGAGTTGAATGGACTCTGCAAGGAACAGAATAAGGATTATGGCCGCAAGACTTCTGGCTGCATGAAACAACCTTCGGCTAAGCAGCGGGAGGCACACGCCAAGAGGAATAAACAAGACGATATTTCCGAACAGATTCTTCACCCAAGCATCGGTATTATAAGCATGCCGGTGATAAATCAACGATTTGATCGTATGAAACGGAACAAGGTTGTAATTATAGACTGGCCACCTGTAACTGCTGTCGCGTATAAACAACAGCTTGATCATTATAAGACTATACAGGATAAACAAGGTAAGCAGGATGACATGCACGGGCATGGATAGACGCCTGTTCGTTTCAACCTTTCGCATACGGCATGTCCCCCCTTTCGCCGTGTAAAAAGAGCAGCGGTTGCCCGCTGCTCCGAACGTTATTCGCGGAACGCTAGTCCCTTCTCGGCAAGCGCCTGGCGAAGCAGGACGATTGCCGTTGGCCCAACGCCATGGAGCGCAAGTACCTCGGCCTCGGTCAGCCCCGCAAACTGCTCAAGCTTCACATAACCCGCTTGGGTAAAGGCGCGCTTCGCCGGCTTGCTTAGCTTGGCCGGAAGGTCGCTAATTTGATCCATCGTATTCGCTCCTTTGCTTTATACCGCTGCTTCCACGCTGTCTTCTTGTTTCGCGGTTTTCTTTCTTGGACCGGAGAAGTTAAGAAGCAGGAAGCCTGCCACAAAGATTAGGGTGCCAATAATGATATAGCTCGTAATTGGATCCCGGAAGAAAATGTATGCCCACAGAATCGAGAACAACACGGAGCTGTTGCCCACAATCGCTACTACGGCGAACGGCACCCGCTTCATCGCTTCCGCGAACCAGAAGAAGCTTAAGCCCGTAATAACGCCAAGGCAGACCAGCGCCAGCCATGCTCCGGCCGTGGATACTCCGGTAAATCCTTCGCTTTGAAACGGAATCGGAATCGACACCATCAGCGTTGCAATCAGGAAGACGGAGAAATTCATATTGCCGTTATCCATGGTCTTCACAAGCATCCGCTGGCTCATGACATGCACCGCAGCGCCAATCCCCGCAAGAGTAAACAAGACGGTCGTTAATCCGCTGCTTCCGAGCAGCTTGTCCAGCGGAACGCCGTTCCACCCGACAACGATAACGCCGACCACGCATAATGCCGCGGAGATCCAACCGGCCCTCGTCACCTTCTCCTTGAAGACGAAGCTGCCCGCTAAGAGCAGAACCACGGTCTGCACGGGCTGTACGAGAATATTGCCGTAAGAGTAACCGATCATAAGCGCGACGTTCTCGAAAATATAGTTGGCTGATTTACCCGCAGCCCCGAACCAGAGCCATTTCATCCGGTAACGGAACTCGATCTTCCCGTCTTTCATCAACAGATAAATCCCAAGCACAAGAACGCCAAAGAAGAACCGGCAGAAGGAGATGATGGAGCTGTCGACCATCGTAGAAGCTGTTTTTACAAGCACGCCTACAAAGCTCCATGCCAAAGTTGCCAAGAAAAGAAAAAGATAACTCACAAGCTGCCGCACCTTCTCATGTCTATTAAGTAAATTCCACTAAGTAAGCGTTTAAAGTATACTCCGCGCGTAGGAAAGCTGTCTATAAAAAATGACACATTTGGCCATTCAAAATTTGGCCAATCTAATATGGCAATGCGAAATTCCCGCAAAAAAACGGTCCCTATCGCGCGGATAAGGACCGTTCTCCATTACTTCTTCAACTGCTCGCGCCAGAAATATTTCGGCTGCCAGCCAAGCAGCGTCTTAGCTTTGTCGCTGTTCAGCAGCGATTCAAAGCCTTCTAGCGGCGCCCGGAAATCGGTGACCTCCGGATAACGGGCCGCCATCAGCTCGCGGCTGGTTATGTCCATACTAGACTCATCGTTCGCGAGGTTGATCGCTACGGATCCAAGCCCTTCCGCCTTGATGGCTAGCTCGCAAGCTTCCGCTATGTCACGCGTATCGATATAGCTCCACAGGATGCGTTCCCGCTCCTCCGGCTTATGGATAAACGAAGGGAAACGTTCATACCATTCGGGCGGAATGACGTTGCCGAGGCGCAGCGATACGACCTGCATGCCGGTACGGCGGTGGAACATATCGGCTGTCGCTTCGTTAACGATTTTGGACAATCCGTAGCTATCCTGCGGAAGCTGCGGATGAGCTTCATCCATCGGTACATATTGCGGCCCAAACGGTTGCTCCGCGAAGCAGATGCCATAAGAGGATTCGCTGGACGCAATAACTACTTTTTTAATGCCTAGGCCAGCTGCTGCTTCCAGCACATTGTAGGTAGACATCACATTGTTGCGGAAGGTGACCTCGGGAGGCACCATGCCCGCTCTCGGAATGGCCGCCATATGAATGACAGCATCTGCGCCTGCCAGCGCTCCGTAAGTCTGACCCAGATCCTCCAGATTCACGATCAGGGTCGGGCAAATCGATTCGTCCGGTTGGCGCGTATCTACGTTAAGCACTTCATACCCTTGTTCCACGAAATGCTTGACGATCCAACGTCCAAGCATCCCGCTCCCGCCGGTAACTACAACTTTAGCCATCTAGGATGTCTCCTTCTTTTACTTCAGAATAGTCTCGATTTGTTCCAATACGTCTTCGCTTAAAGCAATACCCGAAGCTTTCGCATTTTCCGTTACTTGATCCGGACGGCTTGCGCCAACAAGCGCGCTGGCTACGTTCGGTTGACGGAGAATCCAGGCAAGCGCGAGATTGCCTACGCTGATGCCGAGCTCCGACGCAATAGCTTCCAGCTGGCGGACCTTGTTGATTTTCTCTTCCGTAATGCCTTTGCCCATCCAATCGATTTTAGCCGCGCGGCTGTCCGCAGGGAAATCGGTTGCGGACGTGTATTTGCCGGTAAGCAAGCCTTGCGCCAGCGGAGAGAAGACAACTTGGCCGATGCCGTAGCGTTCGCTAAGCGGAATGATCTCCTTCTCGATGTAACGCTCAAACATATTATAGATCGGTTGGTTAACCACAATACGGTCCAGCAGATATCGATCCGCTACGCCAAGCGCTTCTGCAATTTGCGACGCCTGCCATTCGCTAACGCCGACATACAGCACTTTGCCGGAACGAACCAGATCATCGATCGCGCGAAGCGTTTCATAGAGCGGAGTTTCCGCATCATGACGGTGGCAGTAGTAAATATCGATGTAATCATGGCCAAGACGCTTCAAGCTCGCATTCGCCTGCTCGATCACATGCTTGCGGGACAAGCCGCGGTCGTTGGGGCCGTCGCCCATCGGCCAGAATACTTTTGTCGCGAGAACATAGGATTCGCGCGGATACGCTTTCAGCGCTTCGCCAACCAATTCCTCCGCGCCTCCGCGCTCGTACACATTTGCCGTATCGAAAAAGTTAATTCCCAAATCGTAAGCCGTGCGGATCGCGTTAACCGCATTCTCGCGTTCCACGTAACCGCCATATGTAAGCCAGCTGCCTAAGCTGATTTCGCTAACCTTCAGACCTGTACCGCCAAGTTTCCGATATTTCATCGTATTGCTCCTCCATTCGTTTACCGAAAATTTTTTATTGCAGACACAAACGGCTGTTCTCCAGCCAACCTTATTCTAAAGGACATCCTCCGGGCTGAAAAGAACTGAAATGTTTTTCATTAGATTGGTTCGAGGTTACCTACTATACTTGGATATACCTCGATATTCATCCCGTAAAACAAGGTGAAACGGCTGTCTCCGCTTAAATTTATATAAAAAAACGGCCGCCCTTAGGCGACCGTTTACCATCAAGATTATTCAAATTCAACATTGTGATACACTTGTTGAACGTCTTCCAAATCTTCAAGCGCGTCAATCAGCTTCTCGAAGGAAGCAACCGCGTCTTGCGGAAGCGTAACGAAGTTTTGCGCAAGCATCGTTACTTCAGCCACCGCAAACTCCGAAATGCCGGCATTTTTGAATGCCTCTTGCACCGCATTAAATTGATCCGGAGCGGCATAGACCATAATCGTCTCGTCCTCTTCCACGATATCGTTGACGTCAACGTCCGCTTCCAGCATCAATTCCATCACTTCGTCCAGCGATTTGCCTTCCACGCCGATTACGGCGGTCTGGTCGAACATATAAGATACCGATCCGCTTACGCCCATGTTGCCGCCGGCTTTGTTGAAAGCCGAACGCACTTCCGGAGCCGTACGGTTCACGTTGTTCGTCAGGGCATCCACGATGATCATGGAGCCTGCGGGACCAAATCCTTCGTAACGGAGCTCGAAATATTGTTCGTCGGAGCCGCCTTTTGCTTTATCGATCGCGCGATCGATAATCGCCTTCGGTACGTTATACGTTTTCGCGCGCTCAAGTACGAACTTCAAAGCGCCGTTGGATTCCGGGTTAGGCTCGCCTTTCTTCGCCGCTACATAAATTTCAAGACCAAATTTCGCATAAATGCGGCTTGTGTTAGCGTCTTTCGAAGCTTTTTTCTCTTTAATGTTATTCCACTTACGACCCATGCTGCACCACTTTCTTCATTTTTCTATATGCCTATTATAACGGCTTTTCCTTGTATTGGACAACTCCTAATCCGATTGCGGTGCAGAAAGGCCAGTTCCTTAACGTCTTACTTGGAGCTTTTGTAGTCTTAGCGCATTCAGGACGACGGATACCGAGCTTAAAGCCATAGCCGCACCGGCTACCCAGGGCGCAAGCAGGCCGATTGCCGCAATCGGAATGCCTAGCGTGTTGTAGCCAAGCGCCCAGAACAGATTCTGTTTAATATTCCGCATCGTCATCCGGCTGATGTAGATCGCATCCGGAATGCTTTCGAGATCGCCGCGCATCAGCGTGACGTCCGCGGCTTCCATCGCCACATCGGTCCCCGTGCCGATCGCCATGCCGATATTGGCTGTCGCCAGCGCAGGAGCATCGTTAATGCCGTCGCCAACCATGGCAACGATATGGCCTTGCCGCTGAAGTTTTTTCACTTCCTCCGCTTTGCCTTCCGGAAGAACTTCAGCCAGCACATAATCAATACCGGCTTGCGCGGCGATCGCTAACGCGGTGCGTTCATTGTCCCCGGTAACCATAATGACCTTGATTCCAAGCTCTTTGAGCCGCCCGACCGCGGATACCGAGCTCTCCTTAATCGTATCCGCCGCCGCGATGATTCCGGCGTATTGCTCGTTAACGGCAACCAGCATGGCCGTCTTGCCCGCTTCCTCGAGTCTGTTCATGACCGGATAAACGTCCTCCGCATGAATGCCGTTTTCCTCGAGCAGCCTGCGGGTTCCGATCAATACCGGTTTCCCTTCCACCGTAGCCCGGATTCCAAAGCCCGGCAACGCTTCAAACGACTCCGCGGAACCAAAAGATATACCCCTCTCCCGTATACCGTCAGCTATCGCCACAGCAAGCGGATGCTCGGAGAGCTGTTCTGCTCCGCCCACCAGTCGCAAAAATCCCGCTTCATCCTTGTCATCCGCAACAAGGATATCCGTTAACGTCGGCTTGCCGTTTGTTACCGTTCCCGTCTTATCGAGAATAATCGCATCCACCTTGTGAGTTTGTTCGAGATGCTCGCCGCCCTTGAACAAAATGCCTAACTCCGCCGCGCGGCCGGAACCCGCCATAATCGAGGTAGGAGTTGCGAGACCAAGCGCGCAAGGGCAGGCAATGACGAGAATCGCAATGGCGGTCTCAAGCGCCGCGGTCAAATCTCCCGGCTTGATAAAGATCAACCATACCAGGAAAGCAAGAACCGCTATACCCGTTACGATGGGGACAAAAATACCGGAAATGACGTCTGCAACCCGTTGAATTTGCGCTTTCGAGCCTTGCGCTTCCTCCACAACCCGGATAATCTGGGCAAGCGCCGTATCCGCTCCTACTTTTGTCGCCTGCACTTTCAAGATGCCATTGCCGTTAATGGTTGCCCCAATTACGTTATCGCCAGCGCTTTTCTCCACCGGCAGGCTCTCGCCCGTCAGCATCGCTTCGTCAACCGCCGAGGCGCCTTCGAGCACCAGACCGTCAACCGGAATTTTCTCGCCCGGCCGGACCATGACGATATCTCCTTTGACTACTTGCTCGACGGGAATAAACATTTCTTGACCGTCCCTTATAACCGTAGCCGTCTTCGCTCTCAGGCCCATAAGCGACTTGATCGCTTCCGAGGTCCGCCCTTTGGCCAATGTTTCGAACAGTTTGCCGAGCAATACCAGGGTAATCAGAATCGCGCTGGTCTCGAAATACAGCTCCGGCGCATGATGCATCGAGGAGCCTTCCGCTTCCCATTTGAGTGTTGCGTAAAGGCTGTAAAAATAAGCGGCCGACGTGCCAAGCGCGATAAGCACATCCATATTGGCGCCGCCGTTTCGCAGCGCTTTATATGCGCTTACGTAGAAGGATCGGCCAATGTAGAACTGCACGGGCGTTGCCAGAACAAGCTGGAACCAAGGGTTCATAAACAGCTCCGGCACATACAGCCAGGAAGTAAACGAAAAATGTCCAACCATGCTCCAAATAAGCGGGAGCGATAATAAAGCTGAAATCACGAGCTTTCTGATTTGTCCCTGTCTTTCGGGATTCTTCTCGACGGCGGCACTTTCCACGCGCTCTGCGGCGGCATAGCCTAACTGCTCAACCTTACGCTCTATATCCTGGGCGGAGACTTCGCTTGGCGCATACTCGACTCGGGCCGTTTCCATCGCGAAGTTAACCGTTGCCGAAGCAACGCCGGGAAGTTTGTTCAACCCTTTCTCTATGCGGTTCGCACAGGCGGCACAAGTCATTCCGGTTATGTCAAAGGTGGTCTGGTCATGATCGTTTGATTGCACGGGAGCCATACGCAACACATCCATTTCTTATTAAGTTTGATTGGCTTCAGTATACCCCCCACCCGTATATATGTCAATCATTAAAAATACCTATAGGGGGTATATTGAACGTTAGTCGCTTCCGAACAAAAAAATCCTGCCCGACAACAAGCTGTCAGGCAGGATCAGTTCTATCTATTATGCACCAAACGTTTAGAATACTTTCGTTGTCCAGGACTCGCAGTTCCATGTTTCCGTAACAACCTGCTGATAAAATTCAGGTTCGTGGGAGATCAGGATAATGCTGCCTTTGTACGCTTTGAGCGCGCGGGCCAGCTCTTCCTTCGCGTCAACGTCCAAGTGGTTCGTAGGCTCGTCAAGCACGAGCAGGTTCGTCTCGCGGTTGATCAGCTTGCAGAGGCGTACCTTCGCCTTCTCGCCACCGCTAAGCACCGCGATTTTGCTCTCGATATGCTTCGTGGTCAGGCCGCATTTCGCAAGCGCCGCGCGAACCTCGAATTGGTTAAGCGACGGGAATTCGTTCCAAATCTCATCGATGCAAGTATTGTTGTTTGCTTCTTTTATTTCCTGCTGGAAGTAACCGATGCTCAGGATATCGCCAAGCTGAACGGAGCCTTCCAGCGCAGGGATTTCGCCCAGGATGCTGCGGAGCAGCGTTGTTTTGCCGATACCGTTCGCTCCGACAAGAGCGATCTTCTGGCCGCGCTCCATACGGAGGGTCAGAGGTCTCGACAATGGCGAATCATAACCGATTACCAGGTTGTTCGTTTCGAAGATCAGCTTGCTTGAAGCCCGCGCATCGATAAAGTTAAACTGCGGCTTCGGCTTTTCCTTCGCCAGCTCGATAACATCCATCTTGTCCAGCTTCTTCTGTCTCGACATCGCCATGTTCCGGGTTGCGACGGATGCTTTGTTCCGGGCAACGAAGTCCTTCAGCTCGGCAATTTCCTGCTGCTGGCGCTTGAACGCCGACTCCAGCTGCTGTTTTTTCATTTCGTGAACTTCCAGGAAATGATCGTAGTCGCCGACGTAACGGTTCAGTTCCTGATTTTCCATATGGTAAATCAGGTTGATGACGCTGTTCAGGAATGGAATATCATGGGAGATCAGAATAAACGCGTTCTCGTACTCCTGCAGGTAACGCTTCAGCCACTCGATATGCTGCTCGTCCAAATAGTTGGTAGGCTCGTCGAGGAGAAGGATATCCGGCTTCTCGAGAAGAAGCTTCGCGAGCAGAACCTTCGTGCGTTGACCGCCGCTCAAATCATGCACGTCTTTATCGAGGCCGATATCGGTGAGGCCAAGGCCGCGCGCCGTTTCATCGATCTTCGCATCGATCAGGTAGAAGTCCTGGCTTGTCAGCGTATCCTGAATCGTGCCGACATCCTCCAGAAGCTTCTCCAGCTCTTCCGGCGATACTTCGCCCATGCGGCCGTACATGTCGTTCATCTCTTGTTCCATGTCAAACAAATATTGGAATGCGCTCTTAAGCACGTCGCGCATGGTCATTCCTTTGCTCAGTACCGCATGCTGGTCGAGGTAACCGACGCGAACCTTCTTCGACCATTCAACCTTGCCGTCATCCGGCTGAAGCTTGCCGGTAATAATGTTCATGAACGTGGATTTACCTTCGCCGTTTGCGCCGATCAGACCGATATGCTCCCCTTTGAGCAGACGGAACGATACATCGTTAAAAATCGCGCGGTCGCCAAATCCATGGCTTAATCTTTCAACGTTTAATATACTCATGAATGCACCTTTTCTTTTTAATCTTTTTTCCTCGTTATATTATAAGCGTTAGAGGGCTCATAACTCAATGAAGGATGTCAAGAAAAGATGAAAAAAGCGGCCTTTTGAAAGGCCGCGGCGTCAAATGACGAATAAATCGACAAATTGATCCACCTCTGTGCGCTCCAATGCCTCCTGATCCAGGCAAAGCGCGGCGATCTGGCCGGCTTGCTTCGCCGGGAAACGCGTCCTCAAATTCTCTTCGAATTTACTTACCAGCAAAGGAATGCCTTCCTCTCTCCTTCTCCGGTGGCCGATCGGGTACTCCACCTCCACTTTACCGGTTGAAGAGCCGTCCGCGAAAAATACTTGTATAGCATTGGCAATCGAACGTTTGCCTGCATCCAGATACTCTTTGGAATACCTCGGATCCTCTATCGTACGCATTTTGTCCCGCAGCTTATCGATCCGGGGGTCGGAAGCCGCCGCATCTTCATAATGATCCGCCGTTAGTTCGCCATGAAGCATTCCGACCGCAACCATGTATTGCAGGCAATGATCGCGGTCCGCCGGATTATGAAGCGGTCCCCGTTTGTCGATAATGCGGATCGCCGACTCATGGGTAGTAAGCTCAATCGCGGCAATCTCGTCAATCCGGTCTTTCACATGCGGATGCAGCCGAATGGCCGCTTCAACGGCCGTCTGTCCGTGGAATTCCGCCGGAAACGAGATTTTGAACAAGATATGCTCCATGACGTACGAATCAAGCGGCCTCGCCTGAACGACAGGCTTCCCTTTAAACAGGACATCCTGGAATCCCCAGCCCGGGGCGCTCAGCACGGATGGATAGCCCATCTCGCCGCGAAGCGCCATCATGGCAAGCCATACGGCGCGGCTTGTCGCGTCCCCCGCAGCCCATGATTTTCTTGAGCCCGTATTCGGCGCGTGGCGGTATGTCCGGAGAGCATGCCCGTCAAGCCAGGCATGCGAGACGGCATTGACGATTTCGTCCTTGCTGCCTCCAAGAAGCTGTGCCACTACGGCGGTCGAGGCGATTTTGACAAGCAGCACATGGTCGAGCCCTACCCGGTTAAAGCTGTTCTCCAGCGCAAGGATTCCCTGAATTTCATGCGCTTTGATCATCGCCGTCAGCACCTCGCGCATGGCGAGCGGGGCTTTGCCCTCGGCTCTATTCTTGCGGCTGATATAATCGGCGGCAGCCAGAATCCCGCCAAGATTATCGGAGGGATGGCCCCATTCGGCGGCCAGCCAGGTGTCGTTGTAGTCAAGCCAGCGGATCATGCAGCCAATCTGGAAAGCGGCCGTAACCGGGTCTGTCGCAGTTGAAGTGCCCGGTACACGCGCGCCGTTTGGCACAACGGTTCCCGGCACAAGCGGACTAAGAAGCTTGGCGCATTCCGGATAACGGAGTGCTAAGAGTCCGCAGCCAAGGGTATCCATCAGGCATAACCTAGCCGTGTTGTAAGCTTCCTCGCTGGCGAGCTCTTTATGAAGAACATAATCCGCAATATCGACCAGCAGCGGATCGGGATCCGGTCGATTCGCACTATAGGTTACGGACATTTAAGTTGTGCACCTCCCTGACGGTCAATCTTTCATTAGCGCTGATCGAGCGGCAGCCACTCTTGCGGTTCAGGCCCGATATAATCGGCGCTTGGACGGATTATCCGGTTCCCTGCCCGCTGCTCCATGACATGCGCCGACCAACCCGTGAGGCGGGACAACACAAAGACGGGAGTAAATAACGGAGTGGGAATTCCCAAGTGAAAATAAGCCGAAGCGCTGTAGAAATCCAGATTGGGAAACAGCCTTTTTTCTCGGCGCATGACCTGTTCGATTCTCTCGGAAATCTCGTACAGCTTCCTGTCTCCTGCCTGTTCGGACAAGGCAAGCGCCCATTCCTTAATCACATCGGAACGAGGGTCAGAGACCGAGTAAACGCGGTGGCCAAATCCCATGATCAGCTGCTTTTGCCGGAGAGCCTCCAGAATACCCGCCTCCGCGTCATCCGGATTGTCGTATCGTTCGATGAGTGCCATCGCCGCTTCGTTGGCGCCGCCGTGCAGCGGTCCGCGCAGCGTGCCCACTCCGGTCGTGATCGCCGAATAATAATCGGATAACGTGGAAGCCGTAACCCTTGCCGCAAACGTAGAGGCATTGAATTCATGCTCCGCATACAGCGTAAGGGAAACATCCAGCGCTTTGGCATGCTGCTCCTCCGGCTCTCTCTGATGCAGCAGCCCCAGAAAATGAGAAGACGTGTCGCCGCCGCTGCCTTCGGTATCAATCCGCTTGCCGCTATTGTGGTAGTGATACCAATACAGCAGAATCGATGACGTGCAGCCAATCAACCGGACTGCAATATCCAAGGCGGAACGCCCTTCCTCCTCCGGCTCGAACGAAGCAAGCGCGGAATAGCCGGTCCGGAGCACATCCATCGGATGGGTGCTGCCCGGCAGCAGCTCGAGTATGCCGGTTAAGGCCGGCGGCAGCACCCGGCTGGCCGCAAGCTGCTTGCGGAATTGGTCAAGCTGCACGGCATCCGGAAGCCATCCGTACAAGAGTAAATAGGCAGTCTCCTCAAAGGCTGCGAATCGGGCCAAATCGTAGATGGAATAACCACGGTACGATAATCCCTTCCCTTCCTTGCCGACCGTCGAGATTCGAGTCTGGCCGGCAATAACAGCCGCAAGGCCGCCTTGCTTTGGTTCCGGCATTTACCCCTCTCCCTTCTCCTCCTTCAGCTCCTTCTGCTCCATTCCAAACAACGCATCAAGTTTATATTCGTAATCATAATAGTGAAGAAAATCGTAAAGCTCCGCCCGCGTCTGCATCAGATCTACCACCTTCTGCTGCGAGCCCTCTTCACGGATCGTGCGGTACACGCGCAGCGCCGCCGCGTTCATGGCCCGAAACGCCGATAAAGGGTACAGGGCAAGGCTGACTCCCGCATCCCGGAGCTGCTCTATGGTGAACAGCGGCGTTTTCCCGAATTCCGTTATATTCGCCAGAATAGGTACCTGCACGGCATCGGCAAACCTCTTATATTCGTCCAGACTGCCAACCGCTTCGGGAAAAAGCATATCCGCCCCCGCTTCGACATACCGAGCGGCGCGTTCAACCGCGGCCTCAAGCCCTTCCGAAGCCAAGGCATCCGTTCTGGCCATAATGACAAAGCTGCTGTCGGTCTTTGCGTCTACCGCGGCTTTGATCCGGTCGACCATCTCATCGGTTCGCACCATTGCTTTATTCGGACGGTGCCCGCATCTTTTCTCCGCCACCTGATCCTCGATATGGACAGCCGCAACGCCGGCTCTCTGCATTTCCTTAATCGTTCTGGCGATCTGAAAGGCACCGCCAAAGCCCGTATCGATATCGACTAACAGCGGCAGCTCCGATACGTTCGTAATCCGGCGGATATCCTCCAGCACATCCTGAAGCGTGGTAATTCCAAGGTCAGGAAGTCCAAAGGAAGCATTGGCGACTCCCGCGCCGGATAAATAGAGCGCGCGGAAGCCAACCTGCTCCGCCATCATGGCGGCATACGCGTTAATCGCCCCCGCCACCTGAAGGGGCTGCTCCTCCTGGATCGCGTCCCGAAGCTTAAGTCCGGGGCTACTTCTCATAAAAGTCACCTTCATTTCATCATTCTTCCGCTGATTACAAGGCGATGGATTTCATTGGTACCTTCGTAGATTTGCGTTACTTTCGCGTCTCTGAACAGCCGTTCGGCGGGATGCTCCTTGGATACCCCCTCTTCGCCCAACAGCCGGACCGCAGCTCCGGACACCGCAACCGCGGTATCGGAAGCAAACATCTTGGCCATTGACGCTTCCTTCGTGCATGGCCTTCCCTCCTGCCGAAGCGAAGCGGCACGGTAGACAAGCAGCCTGGCGGCCGCCGTTCGTGCAAGAAGCTCCGCCAGCTCGGTGTCACGGGACGTATACGGAGCGCCCTTTGAAGAGCCAAAACGCTCACGCAGAAGTTCAATCGAGGCTTCGGCTATTCCTAGCGCTTGCGCGGCAATGCCGATCCGCCCGCCGTCAAGCGAGCCTTTTGCAATCGCGAAGCCTTCGCCTTCCCGTCCCAGCCGGTATTCCTCGGGGATACGCAGCTGTTCGAGATGAAGCTCGCAGGTATTCGAGCCGTGAAGACCCATTTTCCGCTCGGGCTTGCCGATATGAAGCCCCTTCGTGCCTCCGGGCACAATAAATGCGGTAATGCCGCCGGCACGCTTCGTCCCGTCCGTAACGGCGAACACGACATATACCCCAGCCGCTCCTGCGTTGGTAATAAACAGCTTAGAGCCGTTTAGCTCATA
The DNA here is from genome assembly GCF_051200795.1 of Paenibacillus glycanilyticus. NCBI lineage: Bacteria > Bacillati > Bacillota > Bacilli > Caryophanales > Paenibacillaceae > Paenibacillus > Paenibacillus glycanilyticus. Next base: position 3,013,334 of record NZ_CP195155.1, on the reverse strand, counting down.
ATAATCGCCTTTCAGCTCGGCTGCTGTCCGTATAGCGGCAGCATCCGAACCGGCATGCGGTTCCGTTAACGCAAAGGCACCGATCCATTCGCCGGAAGCCAGCTTTCCGACGAAATGCCGGCGCTGCTCCTCCGTTCCGTAATTCAGAATGGGAAGCGTGCATACGGAGGTGTGCACGGATAAAATAACGCCAACCGCCGCGTTAACCCTCGACACTTCGTTAATCGCGATAATATAGGAAATAAAATCCAATCCCGCCCCGCCCCACTGCTTGGGTATCGGGATTCCCATCCACTCCCGCTCCGCCATCTTTCGGATGATATCCGCAGGAAAGCGCTCCTCGGATTCCATCCGTGGTACGGCTGACGATATTTCCTCATTGGCGAACCGTCTTATAGCCTCCCTAATGGCTTGCTGCTCCTTCGTAAACCGGAGTTCCATGGACAATCGCTCCTTTCGGGTGCGATTCTACTCGTAGCTGTAAAAGCCCTTCCCGGTTTTCTTCCCTAACCAGCCGGCCGATACATAGTTGCGCAGCAGCGGGCACGGCCGGTATTTCGAATCGCCTAGCCCCTCATGCAGCGTCTCCATAATGTACAAGCAAGTATCCAGCCCGATGAAATCCGCGAGAGTAAGCGGGCCCATCGGATGATTCATGCCTAGCTTCATAATCTGGTCCACCGCTTCGGGCGAAGCCACGCCTTCATAGACGGCATACACCGCCTCGTTAATCATGGGCATGAGAATCCGGTTCGAGACAAAGCCCGGATAATCCTCAACGCGAACGGCCGTTTTCCCAAGCGATTCGGCAAGAGCAACCGTCGTTGCCAGCGTATCGGCCGAAGTAGCCAGACCCCGAATGACTTCCACAAGCGTCATAACCGGAACCGGATTCATAAAATGCATGCCAATCACCTGCGAGGGGCGCTTTGTCACTCCGGCGATAGCTGTTATCGACAGCGAAGAAGTGTTTGTCGCCAGAATGGCATGCGGCGGACAGATCCGGTCCAATTCCTTGAACAGCTTCCGCTTAAGCTCCAGCTGTTCGGGGATAGCCTCAATAACAAAGTCGGATACCCGGCAGGCTTCCAATGTAATAACAGGCGTCAGCTTCCGCATGGCGGCTTCCTGCTGCTCCTTCGTCAGCCTTCCCTTCTTGACAAATCGGTCAAGCGAGCTCCCAATCGCGTACATCCCGCTCTCAACCGCCGCTTCGGTAATATCGTAAAGCGCGGTCTCGTATCCGTACTGCGCCAAAGTCTGGGCAATGCCGCTTCCCATCTGCCCGGCTCCCAGCACGGTTACCTGGCGGATCTGCTGTACCTGGTCCATCCCCTTCACCTCGGTTCTCGTTCAACCATTCGTTCACGCGTCAACCTGAAGCAGAATCGCGTCGCCTTGCGCTCCGCCGCTGCAAATCGCGGCGATGCCTAGCCCGCCGCCCCGCCGCTTAAGCTCATGAATCAGCGTCAAAACAATGCGGGCGCCGCTTGCTCCAATCGGATGCCCAAGCGCGATCGCTCCGCCGTTGACGTTTACTTTTTCGGGATCCCAGCCTATCATCTGCCCGCTGATCAGCACAACCGAAGCGAAAGCTTCGTTCACTTCGAATAGATCAATCTTCTCCAGCGGAACACCCGTCTGCTTCAGAAGTTTACGGATCGCAAGCGCCGGGACGGTTGCCAGATACGCCGCTTCCGCGCCTGCCGAAGCATGCCCGAGTATGGTTGCAAGCGGCTTAGCGCCAAGACGGACGGCTTCCTCCGAAGACATGACCGTCACCGCGGCGGCGCCGTCATTCACTCCTGGAGCATTGCCGGCCGTAATCGTCCCGGTCCGATCGAAGGCGGGCTTTAATTTGGCCAGCTTTGCCGCATCCGTATCCGGACGCGGACACTCGTCGACGCTATGCTGCGTACCGTCATCCAAGATAACGGGAACGATTTCCTCGGCAAAGCGCCCGCTCTGCTGTGCAGCTACCGCGCGGATGTGACTGCGGAGCGCCCAATCGTCCTGCTCTATACGCCCGATATTGAACTCGTCTGCCACCCGGTTGCCCAGCGAGCCCATCGGCACCTGGTGGAACGCGCAAAACAAGCCGTCATGATTCATCAGATCCACAAGCGCCGCATTGCCCATTCTAGCGCCCCATCTCGCCGTCGGAACGGCGTAAGGAGTGCGGCTCATGCTCTCCATTCCGCCTGCCACAACGATCTCGGCATCGCCGGAGCGGACCATCTGATCGGCCATCGTGATAGCCCTCATGCCTGATGCGCAAACCTTGTTTATCGTCTCCGACGGCACTTCCCAGCTTAGACCCGCCAGCCTCGCGGCTTGCCTGGACGGAATCTGGCCGGCTCCCGCCTGAAGCACCATGCCCATAATGACGCCATCCACCTGACCGGGCGAAATGCCTGATCTTTGCATGGCTCCCGTAATCGCGGCAGCTCCCAGTTGAACGGCCGGTACGGTTTTGAACTGGCCTCCATATTTGCCAAACGCTGTTCTTGCTCCGGCTACGATGACCGACTGACGATTAGACATCCGTCAGCTCCCCCTATTCCGCCTCCAGGCTTAAAATAGCCGAATACGAATGCTCCGAAGCTGCTTCCAGACTTTTGGCATCCCGCAAATAACGTTCAACGGGGTATTCGCGCATATAGCCGTATCCGCCAAAAATCTGTACGGCCTCAATAGCCGTCGCTACGGCGTGTTTGATCGCGTAAAGCTTTGCCATAGCGGCTTTCGCGCTGCTTGACAATCCTCTGTCCGTGGACCAGGCCGCATCATAGACAAGCCACCTTGACGCCTCTACATTCGCCGCCATATCCGCCAGCTTAAACGCTATGCCTTGCTGGCGTCCGATCGGTTTGCCGAATTGCGTCCGTTCCTTCGCGTAGGCTAACGCGGCATCCAATGCTCCCTGGGCAATTCCCGTAGCTTGGGCAGCCGCACCAATATCCCGAATAACGTTAATGTCATTAAATATAACTTCCGCCCCTCGTTCCGAGCTTTCTTTAATCCCATTAAATAAATAAAAATTTACCGATTGAAACCGCAGTTCCGCTCTTGGCATCGCCCGCAAACCAAGCTTGCTTTCCGAAGGCGCGCAGGTGAGACCGGGACTGTCACCCGAGATCATGCCGAGCGAGAATCCTCCGGCCCGATGCTTAATTAACCCTACGTAATGATCCGCTACGCCAGCCAGTTCGACGGACGGAAGAGATCCGTCAAGATTATAGATGTCTTGGCCCATCCTTTTTCCTCTTAAAGTCGGATGCGAATAAGCAATGGTTCCAAGCTTTTTCCCTGTAGTTAACGGCATTAAATTTATCTCGCGCAAGCTATCGCTTCCATGCTTGGCGAGCACCCATGCCGCTGTCGTATGCACCCCCAGCATAACCGAGGTTGAAGCACATACGCGGGCAAGCTCCTCCAGGACAATCGAGTAGACGAGTAGATCGCTGCCCGCTCCGCCCCACTTCTCGGCAATCGGAATCCCCGTTAAGCCCATCGTCGCCATATTGTCGAACAAGCTGCGGTCAAATCGCTCAAGCTCATCTCTGTCAACCGCCCCCGGAGCAAGCTCGCTTTCCGCAAAATCCCTTACAGCCGCACGCGTCAGCTCGTATTCCTCGTCCAGCTGAAACCGCATCTCCCCCTCCCCCTTTCCGCAAAAGGACAACCTATTCGACGGATTCCGAGCCAATATCAATATATGAAGGAGCCTAACGCTAACATGCCGTAAGCCATAAAAAACCGCAGCCTGTGTGGCTGCGGCAGACAAAGTATGATTGTTCGACGGTTACGGCTGCTTCACGCCCGTATAAATATGAATGGCATCCCTCAAAAAAGCGGCCGCTCCGGGCTGGTCGGCATCGTAGTAGGCGGTGAACCGTTCGTCATCCACATACATTTGGGATAATCCGGCATGTGCCTCCTTCGAATACTCCTTCCAATAAAACATCAGCCAACGTTTGTGCAGCTCTGCCGTTTTCTGAGCCAGCTCGCCCGCGGGATCACCGGTTTTGATAGCTTCCGCCAAGGCTGCTTTGATCTCTTCCCCAAGCTTCGTTACTTCGTCATACTGCTCCTGCGTCATATGGCTCAGCTTCGCGTTGGACGCATTAACGGCATCGTCGCCGTATTTTCCCCGGATTTCCTTGCCGTATTTTTTCTCGTTCTCGTCAATCAGCTTTTGTTTGAAGCCTTCGAATTTTTGTTTGTCGGACATGTTCATTCTCCCTTCCGCATGCTCGATGGATTGCTCGACATTCCGGATAAGGACATCCAGCTGCCGCCTTCTGTCGAGAAGCTGCTCGCGGTGCTCCTTCAGCGCGGCCCTCTTATCAAAGGCGGGATCTTGAATGATTTGCCTGATTTGCTCAAGCCCCAAGCCAAGCTCGCGGTAAAATAAAATCTGCTGCAGCAGATCCACCTCCGCCTGCCCGTAAATCCGGTATCCGGATGAACGGACTCTTGCCGGCTTTAACAGTCCAAGTTCATCGTAATACCGCAAGGTTCTCGTGCTTACGCCCGCGAGCTGTCCCAGCTTCTGTACGGTATATTCCATATCTGCTCACCTCCCGACAACCTTACTCTACACCTTGACGCAACGTCAAAGTCAACGGCAGATTTCCATTTTTCTTAGCTTTTTATTTCCTTCATTATACAATGCATGAATTAACCAAAGCCCGCTCAATCTAGAAGGGTTGGAGGTGAAAAACATGACAGGACGCAACAACAAGCCCGACAATGACGGACCGGCTGCAAGCCCTTCGCGCCTTGACCAATTCGGCGATAAGCTTGCCGACAATTCCGGATCGGTTCCGAAGAAGAACAGCAACAACAATACTTGCAAATAACTCAAAAAAAGGACTGCCGGCAAAGGCAGTCCTTCCTGCTTATGACTTAGCCGCAGCCGACTCTTCGGCCGCTTCCGCCATATACAGCTCCTTCATAATCGATTCGATCGGCATGGCGTCAATCGCCATGTCCACAATGCCATAAACCTCGTTAAACTCCCGGATAAAACGTTTCAAAGGCAATACGCTCGTATCAATCTCCAGCGCAAGCTCTAGAGGCCCTTTCCGCTCCGTAACCGTAATACCCTGGATACGGATATCCGGAACAACGGTTTCCGTCGTCAGACGAACCGACTTCTTGTCGCCCAGCCTGCTTCTTAACATGGCAAGCGAATCATCCACCACAATCTCGCCGTGATTGATGACGATCACCCGCTCCGCAAGCAGCTCGACATCCTCCAGGTCATGCGTCGTTAATATAAAGGTGACTCCCTGTCCGTTCATGCTTCGGATGAAATGGCGGATATTCTCCTTCGCAATCATATCCAGCCCAATCGTGGGCTCATCGAGAAACACGATTTCCGGACGGTGCAGCATCGCCATGATAAACTCGCATTTCATCCGTTCCCCTAACGATAGCTGACGGGTAGGCTTTCGGATAATATCGCCAACGCCAAGCAGCTCGATGAGGTCATTTAACGTTGATTGATACTGCCGCTCCGGTACGCCGTATATCGCCTTGTTCATATAAAAGGCATCGACGGGAGGAATATCCCAGAGCAACTGCGACTTCTGCCCAAAGACGGCGCCAATGCGGCCGACATACTGTCTTCTCTGCTTCCAAGGAACAAGCCCCAGCGCTTTAACTTCGCCCGCTGTGGGGTGAAGGACACCCGTCAGAATCTTAAGCGTTGTTGACTTCCCTGCGCCGTTAGGGCCAAGAAACGCCAGCATCTCTCCTTGCGGTACGGTGAAAGACAAATCGTGAACGGCTTTGATTTCCTTCATCGGCCGTTTGATCAAATTACGCGTCACTTCGCGGAGCGTATGGCCGCGTTCATGAGTCATATACGTTTTCGTCAGATTTCTCACTTCGATCATGCTAACCCTTCTCCCCTTCGTCTTTCGCCTCTAGCCGCCGGCACTTGTATAACCTCTCAGCATCCGGTTCCAATACAACATCCCGAGCAGCAGGAAATCGGCAGCCGGCAGCAGCGCCCATAATCCTCCCCAGCCGGTCCGGCCAAGCAGCGCTTCTGCGGGAACAAAAGCAATCAGACCTACGGGAAGAACATACGTTAATACGTTTTGTAGCGATTTCGAGAAGATGGTTCCCGGATACATGCCAAAGCTTGTAAACGCGTCAAAAATATCAAAGACCCGGCTGCTTCCGACCCAGCGGAACAGCATGCCGGACAAGAACAGGGATACCGCGCCTAACATCGTGACTGACGCCAGGAACAGCAGTCCGAATTGCAGCCACGCCCAGCCGCCGGGCATCGCCATCCCGTTTAAGGCGTAAAGGAACAGAACCGTGCCGCTGAACAATCTGCCGAAATCATCCGGGTCGAAGCCCGTGATCATCGCCATCAGCATAACGGGTCTAGGCCGGAGAAGCAGCAAGTCAAACGTTCCTTCGCGGACATGGCCTAGCGTTGTTCCCACCATGCCGAAGAAGAACGGGAAGGCGATTCCCTTCGACAGGGCAAACACGGCTTGAATGAGCAGTGCCTCATGCATCGTCCATCCGGGAAACGAGGCGCCGGATTTGTACACGAGCAAAGTAACGAGCGGAACAACCAGATCCCCGATAACGAGCATGACAACGCTAATAAAGAAATGGCTGCGATACGCCATCTGCTCCGCAAACTTGGTTCGCAGAGCCGCACCGAATAAGGTCTCTCTCATACGCCCACCCCCGTAAATCTTCGCATGGCGGCGTTGTACAGAACGGTCATCGTTAACGCAGTTACCGCAACGGCAACGGCTTGCAGGCCTACCGCCTGTGTCAGCGACAGATGAATGCCGGCAAGTTCATATTCCCCTCCGTACACTCTAGTCGGCAAATAGGTAATGAACTGAAAAGGAAGGAAAAACAATACTTTCTGCATCGCATCCGGGAAGAAGGACAGCGGAATAAATACCCCTGCGCAAATATCCTTCAGGAGCAGGAACACCCGCCGGATTCCTTCTGCTCGTATCAGCCAGAAGGCGGTTAATCCAACGCAATAATTAACCATAAAGTTCATCAGGAAGCTGAAGATAATGGACAAGACAGCCCAGCCCGGAGCCGCGGGCTGCAGATTTACGCCAAAGACAAAGATAAACAGAAGAAGAACAGGCAGCACTTCAACCCAAAGCGCTAGCGAGCGGTGTCCGATCTTCTGAGCCAGCGCGAACAGCCAATGCGGCAGCGGCCTTAGGGCAAAAGTGACAAACTTCCCGCTGCGCACCAGCATCTGCAGGTTCCAGTCCGCGAAATCAAACGAGATGTAATGGATAAGGCTGGCGACGCCATAATAAGTAAGCATCTGTTGGTAAGTCAGCCCGTTTAACGTCTCATGCCCTTGGTAAACGGCCTTCCAGATAAAAACCTGAACCAGGAACATGACAGGCCCAACTAGCAGCGAAGCCGCCATATGCGACCGGAACGCCGCCCACTCCTTGTAGGTAGCGAACCCGATCGCGGAAATGACGGCGGTCAGCCGCTTCACAGCCATCCGGAGCCGATAATATTTTGCGTACCGTTAATCGACTCCGGACACCAGTCCAGATTGGAAGGCACAAAAAATACGACGACCGAGTGATGCTGAGGATCGACAAGAAATTTACAGCGTCCCGCCCCTTCATGGCCGTATGAGCCAACGGGCAGCCAGTCGTCATGCCCGGTAAGGTTCGCGCCAAGTCCGTACGTAAAGCTCTTGACCCGCCCTCCCCAGCAAAAGCCTTCAATCCCGCTGTTCAGCACATTCGTGCTCATCTTCTCTACCGACTTGCGGGATAAGATTTTGACACCGTCAAGCGTGCCTTTGTTAAGCAGCATCTGACCAAAGCGGTACAAGTCATCCAGCGTAGAGTTCATGCCGCCCCCGGCTCTTTGCGGACTATATTTGCGGTCATGCTTCTTCGTATCCCGATTCTTCTCATGCTCGTTAATCCAGCACACCTCGTCATGCAGTTCCTCCGGAATATCGAAGAACGTACGGTTCATGCCAAGCGGCTTTACAATCCTCTCCATCACGTACTGCTCAAACGGAATTCCGCTTGCGCGGGATACAATCTCGCCCAGGACATTAAACCCGGCTGACGAATAGCTCCATTCTACGCCAGGCGCCGATAAAGGCTGACCGGATAAGAGAGAGCGAATCCACTGGCTGCGACGCTGCTTTTCCAGCTCCTCCGGATCGGTGACGGCATCCGGCCCTTCCGTCTCCGGCTCGAAGGCGAACAGCATATCCCACCAGCCTCTTGGATAAGGCTCCTGGAAGTAGCCGGGATCCGCCTGAAGGCCCGAAGTATGGGTCAGCAGGTGCCAGATTTGAATTTTTTCGTACGTGGCGTTTTTGAATTCCCCGATCCATTCCGAGACCGACTGCCGGAGAAACAGCTTGCCCTGCTCGACCAGCTGAAAAATCGCCGTCGCGGTGAACAGCTTGGTTACCGACGCGATTTTGCGGATCGTATCGTCCTGGCAGACCGAATCGGGATCCGTGTACTTGAGCTGTCCAAAGGCGGCTTTTGCAAAAACCTTGCCATTTGCGGAAAGAAGATAAGACGCGCTTTGAATTTGTTTCTGTTCGATAAGCGACTTGAAATGCTCCTCCAGCCGAAGCCGCGCATCCGGATCGAATCCGGTCTCCTGCGGTTGTATTGCCGTATTTACACCCGATGTTGACATGGGCATCCCTCCGTTAAAAGACTGATTATTATTCCAATCCCGACCAGACGATAGCCCGCGGGGTAACCACCGATTCATTCGTGAAGCCTTTATGGCTTGGAACCAGGAACGCGAATACTAATTCCTCGACGGGATCCACATACAAGCCGCAATGGCCGTAGCCTTCATGCGAGAAGGTTCCTTTGCTCGCCAGATCAAAATGATCCACCGACCAGCCTAGCCCGTATTTGAAATCCGCGTGAAGATTGCCCCAGCCCCTGCTCGTTACACCATGCAGTTGATTGGCCGTTTGCAGCTCAACGGAACGTTTGGACAACACGCGGCTGCCGTTGCCGATTCCGCCGTCCAGCATCATCTGTCCGAATTTCCACAAGTCCTCAAGCGTCGAATAAAGACCGTTGCCTGCCACGTTTGGCATGTCCGCCGTCCGCTCTCGCGGCTCGTAGATTTCTCTTTTCTCCCAATCATTCGTGCAGCAGACTGCGTCCCGTTGCTCCTCGGGCACCTTGAAGAAGGTATTCGTTAAGCCGAGAGGAACCAAAATCTCATCGTGTATGTACTGTTCGTAGGTCTTGCCGGATACCTTGGCAATAATCTCGCCCAGTATGGCATATCCGCTTGAGCAATAGATCCATTCCTTTCCCGGCATGCGCTGCATGGGTCCAGAGATGACAACCTGCAGCCAATTGATATGCGGATAAGCTTTCTTCGCTTCGTGCGCCATCCATTCGTACCACGGAAGTCCGTAAGGCTCCAGGTAAAAACCGGGATCTCCCTGAAGACCGGAGGTATGGGTGAGCAGCTGGAAAATCGTAATGTCGCGGTGCTTATCGTTGTCGAATTCGGGCAGGATCCGGCTGACGGATTCCGTCAGAAAGATTTTCCCGCGATCTATCAGCTGATGGATAGCAACTGCCGTAAATACTTTGGTGATCGAATAGATTTTCCGAATGGAATCGGGAAGAAGATCCGCGCTGCCGTCTTCATGGCGCAAACTCCCTAGCGAGCGCTGTGCGAATACCTTTCCTTTTCTTGCGATGATGTAGCTTGCGGCTTGAATCGTACCGTTTCCGATAATGGAAGCATAATGATCGTCGAGACGCCGGAGATGCTCTCTATCGAATCCGACTTCCTCCGGACTGGCATTGGTCCAGCCCTCATGAATGTGAATCATGTCCTGCATTTAAGTTGACCCCTCCCTGAATTGGAGAATCATGGAAATGGAAATACATCCCTATTCTAAGGGCACGAATGTTCGCATGTCTATGCCTTTTTCGAGTAAAAACAAAATATATTTTGCGATTTGTTTAAACCTTTGCACTTTTTCCGTAATAAAAAAAGCAGGACATAAGCACATACGCGCTTTGTCCTGCCTTTGCGTTTCTCTACAAGCTCTGTTCGCTTACCCCGGTATCCGGATCGAAGGTCAGCATTTTTGTTCCGATTTTATCGATAAAGAATCGATCATGACTGACGGTGATAACCGCTCCCGGGAAATGAATCAGCGCCTGCTCCATCACTTGAATACTCGTTAAATCAAGATGATTCGTCGGTTCGTCCAAAATAATAACGGCGGCACCGGATAGCAGGCATTTGGCAAGCGCAACCCGGGCTTTCTGCCCGCCCGACAGATTACCGATAAATTTGCTTAAATCCGCTTCCGAGAATTGCAGCATGGAGAGGAACTTATTGACCTTTTTCCGCGGCGCATCCAGGCCAAGCCCATACGTATTCACCGCGTGGCTGACCGTGTCCTTCGGATCAAGCTCCTCCCACATCCGGTTGAAATAAGCGTAGCTTACCCCTCTCTCCCAGACGACTTCGCCGGACTCCTGCTTCTCCTGCCCCGTCAACACTTTGATGAGAGTGGATTTTCCGCTCCCGTTAGGGCCAACGATCACAAGACGGTCTTCCTTTTGAATGTCAAAGCTGATATTCTCGAAAATCTGTCTGCCGTCATACGTTTGGCTGATTTGCTTCACTTCGCATAATTTGTCCGGAAAACGCAGCTTCTCGTAAATATCGGTGATCAGCACATTAACGGGATGAGGCTCAATCCGTTTCTTGTTATCCGCTAGTTTACGGGAAAGACGGTCTTTCGACGTCTTTTTGCTGCTTCGGCTGTCTATGGCTTCAGCTTCCATCAGGAGAAGCTCTTCTTCCCACTCGAACTGGCGGTCCAGCTCCTTCTTGCGCATCTTCTTCTTGCGGACGTAATCGGTATAATTGCCGTCGTATTCCTGAAAATGATAGTTCTCGATCTCGATCGTTCTCGTAACGACTTTATTGATGAATTCCCTGTCATGGGACACCAGAATCATGGCCCCCTTGAACCGGAACAGCCACTGCTCCAGCCAAGCAATCCCTTCCATATCCAAATAGTTCGTAGGCTCGTCGAGCAGGACAACATCCGGCGTTTGGATGAGCATCTTGGCTAGTGCCGCGCGGTTTCTCCAGCCTCCGGACAACTCGCCGACCGGCTGATGACGCGAATGATCGTTGAATCCCAGCTTCGTAAGCACGGTGTTAATCTCGACGGACACATTCCAGCCGTCCAGATGCTCCATCTGCTCGAACAATTCCGCTTGTCTAGACAGCAGCTTGTCCATCTCGCCGTCATCCGTCACCGATCCCAGCTTCTCCGCAACCTCCTGAAGCTCTCGTTCGATGAGGGCAACTTGCTCAAAGCACATCTCCAGCTCCTGCTGCACGGATAAGCTGCCGCTAAGTTCCGAGAACTGCGAGAAGTAGCCGATCTTCGCTTGCGGATCGATCTCGACCTTCCCGGACGTAGGCTCTTCCTTGCCCATAATGAGCCTGAATACCGTAGACTTGCCCGCGCCATTACGGCCAATCAGTCCAACGCGTTCCCCTTGACTCAGGCGAAAATAAATATCGCGAAAGATCATAGCGTCTTCATATTTTTTCGTTACGTTCTCAAGTCTAATTACGCTCATCGCTATCATCCTTTCATTCTTCTAACGATTATAACACTATCAATCGCGATTCCGGGTATAATGAACAAGTATAAGCTAATATGTACGGCCTAGTATGGCGAATATCATGCAGAAGAGGTTTAAGATGACGGTATTTAAAGGATTAAGCAAGGAAATTACGACAGCTCTGAGCAGCTTGGGCTTTGACACCCCTACGGAGGTGCAAGCGAAAGTGATCCCCATTGCGCTCGAGAAAAGGGATCTGGTCGTCAAATCGCAAACCGGCAGCGGAAAAACAGCGGCTTACGGCATCCCCCTCTGCGAGCTTGTGGAATGGAACGAGAATAAGCCGCAAGCTTTAATCTTGACGCCAACCCGCGAGCTTGCGGTTCAAGTCACGGAGGACATTACCAATATCGGCCGGTTTAAACGAATCAAAGCAACGGCCCTTTACGGGAAATCTCCTTTTCATATTCAAAAGGCCGAGCTGAAGCAAAGGACGCATATGGTAGTCGGAACGCCGGGACGCGTGCTTGACCATATTGACCGAGGTACGCTTGCGCTCGACAAACTCGCTTATCTGGTCATTGACGAAGCCGACGAAATGCTGAATATGGGATTTATCGAACAAGTCCAATCGATTATTCAAGCCTTGCCCGGCGATCGGGTAACGATGCTGTTTTCCGCCACCTTCCCCGAGGATGTCGCCAAGTTGTCTCGACGATATATGGACAATCCCGCGCAAATTGAGATTCAGGCAAGCGGACTAACAACCGCAACCATTGAACATTCCCTTATTGAAGTGAAGGAAGCGGATAAGCTGGCCTTGCTGCAGGACGTTCTAGTTGCGGAGAACCCGGACAGCTGTATTATTTTCTGCCGGACCCAGGAGAATGTCGACAAGCTGTTCCGGTCGATGGCCGAGCTCGACTATCCATGCGATCGCATCCACGGCGGTCTGGAGCAGGAAGAACGCTTCGAAGTGATGAATGCGTTCAGAAGAGGCCAATTCCGCTATCTGATTGCGACGGATGTTGCGGCAAGGGGGATCGACATTACGAACATCACCCATGTCATTAACTACGATATCCCGTTAGAGAAAGAAAGCTACGTGCACCGTACGGGACGTACCGGACGCGCCGGCAAAAACGGAAAAGCGATTACCTTCCTCGCCCCTAACGACGGCAGACGGCTGGCGGAGATCGAAGATTACATCGGCTTCGCGATTCCGAGAGTGCCGGCTCCTTCTGAAGAAGAGGTTAACCGCCGCCTCGAAGATTTCCAGCGCAAAATAAACGTTGGAGTTGAGCTGAAAAAGGACCGCCGCGAGCAATTAAACAAGCAAATCATGAAGCTTAACTTCAATGGCGGGAAGAAAAAGAAATTCAGGGCGGTAGACTTCGTCGGGACCATTGCGAAGCTTGACGGGGTAACGGCTGACGATATCGGGATCATAACGATTCTCGACCATGTGACCGATGTCGAGATTCTTAACGGCAAAGGTTCGCTTGTTCTTGAGCTGATGAAGAATACGACGATAAAAGGCAAGCAATTAAAGGTACGCCGAGGAAACAAATAAATTTTTCTGATAAAACGAAAAGCCGCTTCCGCTCTATCCGACATAGAGCCAAGCGGCTTTTTAACATGCAACGATTAGAATACGCGCGGGCGAAGCGTTTCTCTCTTTTCCCCGAATACGCGCTGCTCCAGGTCTTCCAGACGGCGTTTGATCATGAAGTAATCGAAGGCTTCCTTGTCCTTCATCAGTTCCATATGTATGTTCGCCAGGTCAGCTTCAAACTTCACGACCAGCTCCTGCATGCGGCTGTAGTCCTTGATAATCTCGTCGAGGAACTCATCCACCTGCTCTTGGCTGTAGCCTCTCATCTTTTTCTCGAATTGCTTAGCATGTATGATTTGTGCTGTTAATTGAATACCGTATTGACTTAACTCGCTCATGGTATAAATGCTCCTCTCAAAACTCGATAAAAATGACACCTAGTCTCTATAATACGACGATTTTCGACTTTCTGCAAAGCCGCTCTCTTCCAGTTAACAAAAAAGGACCGCTTAACGCCAATTCGCGTCAGGCAGCCCTGGATAAATTCAACTTGTTATTACGGCTTATTTCAGGTAAAAGACTTCTCTTAACGGACGAATCGGCTCGGCTTCGCGGAAATCGAATGAGCCCTCCACCATTTGCGAGGTAATGGCGTTCCAGCGGTTGCACGGCTCACTCTCGGCGATTATGCCGAACGCCTTCTCTACATCATCGCATTCGAAGCAGTAGAAAAACTGGTTGCCGTTCTGAAAGATCGAATAATTCCGGATCCCTGCGCGCGAATGCTCTTCCATAATTTCAGGCCAAGGGGCCAGATGCATGGCTACGTATTCCTCAAGTTTTTCTTCTTTGATTTTCCAGGTCCAAGCGAATTTATTGCTGTTCTCCATTTGCTACCTCTCCTTCTCTTTCCTTCATTGCCGAACGTCAATCATGCCCTTCCTTATGAAGACGTTTACAAAAATGCTGACAGGATCAATATAGGCTATCCATGTCATGGTGTAAAGAGAAGATTTTTCGCGCGATATTCGAAGCGGCCTGCGGGCAATCTAATGTCGCCACAGGTTGTAGGCGCCATTCTATCGCAGGGAGGAATAACAAACATGTCGCATAATAAACGACGCTCTTTCCAAGGTAAAATGCATGCACTGCAGTTCAACTCGTTAGAAGCTGAAAATAATGTGGCGGGGTCAACGGACCGGAACCGCAACCAAAAAGGCCATGTTCCGAACAGCCCTTCGACAGGCTAGATGTTCCGTTAGACCAATGAAGCAATGAATGAAAGAGCTCCGTCATTGGAGCTCCTTCGTTCACTTGTTCAAATAACCAATCATGTCGCTCCAATTCGCTCTGCCGTAATAATCTTCGGAAACGGTCAGCTTCGTAATCCAGGATAAGGACCGTCTTGCGCCCGGTTTGATCAGCTTGACCTCCGCGGAGCCTTGACCGGACTGCACAAAGGCAATCATACCGTTCCTCATGATTGTTGGCGCATAATCGCCATAGCCTTCGATGCCTCTCGTCACATTTTTGCTCTGCCCTGTTCGAAGATTAACCTTGGCAAGCAAAGGCAATGCTCTGTCTTCTTCATCGCCCGACCATGCCGCCTCTTTCCTCCGGGACACGATAATCGCTTCATCGCGGTCCCAAGTAAAGTCGTTGTCGGCATAACCTCGAGGCGTCAGTACGCGCTTCTTAACCGAGAGAATGTCCTCGAGAATAGTCAGCTTCTTGTTTGATGTCGCTTCTCTGCCCGTACCTTCAATAAAGGCAAGCTGGCCGCTCGACGGCGCCCATTGAAACCAATTGGCATAGCCCAGCATCTGACCGGCCTTCACAAAGTTCCGGCCATCCGAAGACAACAGGATTAACGTGTTGGCATCGGAGGATAAGGAAGCGGTTGGCTTGGCAATAAACGCAATCCATTTTCCGTCCGGGGACCATTTGAACGGGCTTGTCTGAATCGCGAAAAAATCATCCGATTGAGCAGGCAGCCGGTAAAACAACTGCTTTGACCAGGCCCCACCCGCACCGTCAGGCTTAAGTACATACAGCTCAATCGGAGCCCAGCCGCCTTCCGGCAGCAGCTCAGCCGCAGTAGAAGCAAGCAGTCCGCTTCCGTCCGGAAGCCACGAGAACTCCCCTGCATTGTCCATAATACGGTCCTGCGAATGGTCGCTTGGCCTGTCAGCCGACATGACGCTAAGCGTTCTTCCGGACAAGATGGCTAACCGGTTGTCATTGGGAGCCCATTTGGCATTGCTGCCTTCCCCTAGCCTTCTCATGCCGCCGGTTGCAGCTTCATAGGTCCACACTTCCGGCCTGTTCTCACCCCGAAGGAAGGTCATCCATTTCCCGTCTTTTGACCATTGAGGGCTACGAATATATTCCTCCTTCGTCAGCGGCTTCTGTACCTCGTCAACCGCCAGCCATAAGTTATTGGTCCGGATAAAAGCAGCCTGCAGCGCTTCCCGTTCCCCTTCCGCAGCCACGCTTGTTAGAGCCAGCAATGAAGAGCCGACAACAGCGGCCATTATCAAAGCAGTTAATTTTTTAATCACGGAAGCAACTCCTTCCCTTCATTAGAATCATGATGTTGGGCTTTGAAAGCAACTTCCTCGGGCAGCTTTTTCGACATGCTTGGGATATGACGGTGTTTGTATTCAATCAGCTCTGAGGAGTACACGGACACAAATACACGCCCGCTTCCGGCGAAAGCACGGATCAGAACCGGTTGATTGTATTGATTCTTGAATACGAAATCCGGTCCGTCCCAGCTTACCGTAGCATCCCGTCCGGGCATCACGTAAGGCACATGCCGGCTATGCGAGTATCGCTGGATGATTGTGAGTCCCGCGCTATCAATGGCATTAAACAAAGTGGAGGATACTTGGCAAATGCCGCCTCCCACTCCCTCGGAAAGCTCCCCGCGGACGATTATCGGCGCACTCAAATATCCTTTCTCCGGCGTTCTTGGTCCCACGGTACGGTTAAACGAAAACGTCTCGCCGGGGAAAACGACCGTATTGGAAATCGCTTTTGCAGCTAAGGAAATGTTATGGGAGCGGTTCTTATTGTTGCTGTTGTAATAAGTAACATAGTTGCCGATCGCTTTTTCCTTAATGCTGGCAAGCAATTCGCTATCCACCCTCGCGTGCACATGTGTTAAAGGCACCTCAATGGCCCAAGGCTTGCTATTAAAGAAATAGCTGTAAAATTGCGTGGCAAATTGATCGCGATCCAGTTGATAACCAGACTGTTCCGGAACGATCGTCCCCCTATCGCCGATATAAGCGTTAACGGGGGGCATATTGATCTTTTTCTCCAGCTTGGACTGCAGCTTATCGAACTTCCCGATATCCAAAAAGGACGTACCCGGAAGATCGTAATCGTCCCGCTTGATCTGGGCAATCGGTTGTCCGCGGAACTCAATGGTCAGGTGTTCAGGTACAATATAAGGCCGCTCGGGCTGTACGGGCTGTACAGGCTGCTGCAGCAGGATAGCAAGTCCGGCTATCCACATTCCGTTAAATCCCATTCTTCACTTCTCCTATCGTCACATAAGCACTAATTCAGCCGAGAATAATAATGGACAAGGGATAGTATGGTTCGCCGAAGCTTCAATTATTTAGTAACAGGAGGAAAATATGCTTTTTCATCGATTTAATCGTATGAAGGCTTGCATAATGATCGTGCTTGCACTCGCCCTTGCCTGGCTGCCGGAAAATAATCTCCATGCCAAATCGGCCGTGACGAAAGAAGAAATGACCGGTCATTCCGATCTGCAGTTAATGGTCAAATCAAGCCCTACCGCCATCTTCGAAGACCGTGACATGATTAAAGATCCGGATATCGTAAAAGCCGTTCATTCACCGAATTGGCAAGCATCCGATGAAGTCCCGCGATTTTCGGATCTTTATATTTCCCGGGAAGGAGTCTCTGCTCCGTCCTTTCGCGTAGATGCCAGCGGACGCATATGGGATGAGACGCAGTCGAAAATGCTTGTTCTGCCGGGTAAAGCCGCGGCAAAGCTACAGCAGTCCGCCGAGGCTTTGCGGGCGAAGCATTACGGACAATTACTGGATTGGCAGGAAGCGGAAAAGCTATTTTCCAGAAAAGCTTTTTTTGTCATCAAGGATATGGAGACCGGGTTATCGTTCCGCGTACAACGAAGAGCCGGACATGATCATGCGGATGTTCAACCCGTAACGAAGGCAGATACCGAAATTATGAAGCAGATTTACAACAAGGGCTGGACCTGGGACAGAAAAGCGATTATCGCGGAAAAGGATGGCCGGCAAATTGCAGCTTCCATGAACGGAATGCCTCATGGCGGAGACGGAATACCGGAGAATGGCTTTTCGGGGCATTTTTGCGTACATTTCCTGAACAGCTCTACCCATAAATCCGAAAACCCGGATTTGCCTCATCAGCTAATGGTTCACAAGGCTGCGGGAAAGCTGCGGAATTATTTTGCGGACTCTTCTCCTTTTCTGCTTGGTCAAGGATTAATTGAAGCCATTCACCACGAAGAGCCCGAGATGATCCGCCTGCTAACGGAGGGAATTCCCAAAGAGCAGTCGGAGGCGCTGCTTTCGCAGCAGCAGGATTGGCGTTCTATCCGGCGGAAGGACGGACGTGAACTCCCCCAGGAGGAACCCTGGTTGTCCGAGGTACGGATGGAAGCGGAGACCTTGCACGCAACCCGGGGCAAAAGATTGATGCGATTCCATTCCATGTTCGTGCGAATGAGTCCGATCAGCCCGTGGGAGATGAAAGAATTAATCGTTTCTTAAAAACGAATAACGTCCGCTTCCTTCTTATCGGGAAGGAGCGGACGTTATTATTTCTAGCTTAATATGGGCCATTAACGGATGTCCCGTGGATATGAGGATTTGCCATATTCGGACTTACCATACTAGGGCTCACCATGTTTGGGTTTGCCATGTTTGGACTAGTCATGCTTGGGCTCACCATGTTTGGCTGTACGTTTGGCTGGGTATTACTTTGTTGAAGCGATTGCGTTGCCGGAAGATCCATGTATGTTTTATGGCAATACATATTGGAAATTCGCGGAATAACAACCGTTTCGCCATGCTTGAGGGATTTTGGATTCGCGATATGCAGGTTGGCTTCCTCCAGCAGCGTATTTGGAATGTTGTACGCATGGGCGATTTGCTCCATCGTATCTCCCGCCTGCGCTTGGTGATGAGCGTAATAATAGTTGCGGTCATCCTCCCGGAAGAACGGGAAGAAGAAAGGCGAGAAGAAGAAAAACGGGAACAGGAACCGACCTGGGAAGAAAGGATGCGGGAAAGGCCGGAATGGTGGACGGAATCCGCCTCCAAAGCCGCCGCCGCCAAAAGGAACAAAACCACGATTATCCATCTTGATACCTCCGTCATATAGTCATTTGACTATATAACTTATTGAATCCTGGGCAAAAAGGTTCCAGTTCCCCGTTAAGTAATTTAAAGCTTCTTATAGTCGCGTTTCATAATATTCATGACCAGACTTGACCATTTCGGATTGGCCGGACAATACTTACTAGCTACTTTATCAATCGTTGTGTAGCCTTTATCGATATAATTCTTGGCCAGCAGCTGGCCGAACTTGCGGACGCTGTCTCCCTTCGTCTCGAAGGCAAATGCTTTATTATATTTGTCGCTGTCTAATGCATTAAGGCCAAACAAATTGTTTTTCTTCTTGGCCAGCGTACTCTTGCCGTTGCCGCTTTCCAGCTTCATGACGGCAATCGTAAAGTATGCGTTAATGCCGTATTCCTCTTCGACTTCCAGAATGGCTTGCTCTAAGCCGTGATCCGCAAGAGCGGTTTTCTCAAACAGCTTCGCAATATGTTCTTCCGTCAATCCCGAGTCCGATTCCACAACGGATGTTGGCCTCTCAGGGTCGGAGGGCAGCGGTATTGCTTTTGCGGGTTTAATCTCTAACGTATCGTTAAAAGGCGTTGCCGCCTCCGCTTTTGTATTCGCTTTCGCCAGAATTTTGACCTCAAGTGCCTTTTCGGCAACCGGAGCCGCTTTTTCTTCAATCTGCTTGGCATAACGTCCATGAACGAAGCCTTGATCCTTTAGAGCCAACCATCCGTTATCCGTCGCATGATCCACCTGGATGATGTCCCCTTGCTTTAGCACTTGAATAATATCGGAGTCTGCATCCGGCTTCTCGCGGACGTTGAGGTAAAACGCGGTCACAGCGTATGTAAGAATAGGCGGTTCTTGCACGGAGGGTTGCGCGGCTGCGCTATGTATTTCGGGGATTATATTGGGCTCAGGTTCCGGCAGCGCAGCTTCTTGCCTCTCTACAGGCTTTATTTCAGCGGCTTCCGGCAATTGCGGCGTAAACAGCTGTAAAGCGTCACTTACCACGATACTGCCATCAGCGATGGATAAATGAGCGGTCGACAAGTCATGAGTTACTTCAGCAGACACTTT
This sequence comes from Paenibacillus glycanilyticus, assembly GCF_051200795.1. Classification (NCBI taxonomy): domain Bacteria; kingdom Bacillati; phylum Bacillota; class Bacilli; order Caryophanales; family Paenibacillaceae; genus Paenibacillus; species Paenibacillus glycanilyticus. The sequence goes on along the minus strand of NZ_CP195155.1, from coordinate 2,993,679 downwards.
ATTTGAAGGTAAAAAACGCGTGCTCAAGGTCATGAACAAAGCTATACAAAGTACATATACGAGCACTTTTGAATTGATTTTTGTATGCATCGTTACACCTCTTCCCTCGTTTTTGTAAATCAGACATACCTGCTGTGGTATAGGTTAGATTGTACATAGGAGGATTTGAAAAACGTGTCAAATATCCTGCGAGGCTCACTTGTTTCTTTGTCGGAGCTTCATGCCAAACTTTGGCTGAAAAAGCGGATTTTGAACAGATGCCGTAATTTTGAATCGCTTTGACCAAAAAACGCACGAAAAAGTTGCCTCCATCTGACTCGATCCGCGAAAATTAGTAAAATAAAAACAAAAGAACCGCACCCGGGTGCGGTTCTCTAGCTTTATTTGTACTATTCTTCCGGCATTTGAGGCCCGGGATGGGACTTCAGATACTGCTCGATCTGCTCAAGCGTCCAGCTTGGCCCTTGAAGAAGGCTGCCGCTCCTAGCCATCTCCAGCAGCTCCAGCAGCCACTCCTTCTCCGCCTCTCCGAATTTTTTGATTCCGTTAATCATCATTTGGGAGCCGGTCGGAAGAAAAGTTCCTTTTATCTCCAACACCGCCTCCATGCGTTTAATACGCTCTTCGCATGCGGCCAGCTGCTTCTGCAGCAGCTGCTCGATCCGGTTCTGATCTCCGTGACGAATGAAAGGCAGCGCAAGGAATGCGGGATGCTGCGGATAAGAAACCTGGCTTAGCTGCTCGTACAGCAGTTTGTGGAATGCTTCCTTGCCTGCTTCCGTTATCCGGTAAATCGTCTTGTCCGGCCGGTTATCGCCCGGAACCGCCACAATCTCCGCCGTTTCAATCAGCCCGTGATCCCGAAGCTGGTCTACCGCGTAATACAAAGAACCGTCTCGAAGCCTAAACGACTCATTCCAGTTCCGCTGCTTAATCGTTTGTCTTATATCGTAAGGATGTCTGTCTCTTTCCATAAGAAGCCCCAATATTAACAGCTTCATTGACATGTTCCTTATCTCCCCGAGAACGATGGCTCCGGCTTGCCTGCATCATCTTTGGCTGGAGCTTGATTCGATTTTGGAGGAAGCTCAAGACGAGCGCGGCCCATCAGAATTGCGAAGACAAACGCCAATACCGGCAGGATGACATTCCATTGGAAAATAAACAGAATGGAATCGGACAGCTTGCCAAGCAGAAGCGTTACGAAATCTGCAGGCAGCCCCATTTTAGCTTGAACCGACGGATCAAGCAGCGCCTGTCCGCCTTTGATCTGTGCCGCCATTTCCGGCTTGATGCCTTGCACGTCCTGAAGCGAGTTTTGGAAATGCGTTTTTTGCATTGCGCCGAACACGGTAATACCAAGCGCGGAACCAATGGTGCGGAAGAACGTGATTAAGGACGACGCCGAACCCTTGTATTGCGGTGGAACGGAGTTCAGAGTCGAGATATTCAGCAAGGAGAAGGATACGCCAATACCGAGGCCAATGATAACCATAAATACGGTGATCAGAGCACGGCTCGAGGAGGTATCCATCACATAGCCGAGCAAATACGTTCCGACCATCAATACGATCGAAGATACGATCATGACGTCGCGGAAACGGACTTTGTTCGCAATCCGGCCGCCGATCTGCGCGCTGACGACGACCCCGAGCATCATCGGAGTCAGAACCGTACTTGTGCTGGTCGCCGACAGATGGAATACGCCTTGCATGAACAACGGAATATAAGTAGCGACAGCAATCATAATGCCGCCGTACAGAAGGCTGATCATCATGCTGCTGGTGAACAGCTGCTTCTTGAACAAGGTCAGCGGAATAATCGGATCCTTCGCCATTTTCTCAACAAACAGGAAGACGACAGCCAGAATGCCTGCACCGGCTAGAAGCGAGATGGTTTTGAACGAATCCCATGCCCAGCCGTCGGTACCGCCAAGCTCGAGTCCAAACATCAGGAGCAGGACAGCGGCCATCAAAATAACCGCACCGGCCCAGTCGATTACTTGCTTCCGGTGGTTCTTCGATTCCTGATAGCCTCTCATGATAAAGATCAAAGACAAGATGCCAATCGGAACGTTAATGTAGAAAATCCAGCGCCAGCTGATATTGTCTGTAATGGCACCGCCCATAATCGGGCCAAATACGCTGGAGATGCCGAACACGGCGCCAAACAGACCCATCATTTTGCCGCGCTTATCCGGCGGGAACAAGTCGAAGATGATGGTGAAGACAATCGGCATGATCGCGCCGCCGCCGACACCTTGAATAGCACGGTAGATAATCAACTGATTCATGTCAGTTGCCGTACCGCACAGAATGGAACCGATCAGGAAAAAGATGAGGCCTGAAATAAAGAACCGCTTCCGGCCGTACATATCGGACAGCTTGCCGAAGATCGGCGTTGCGACCACCATTGCGATCATGTAAGCGGAATAAACCCATACGAATTTATCCATGCCGCCCAGCTTCTCGATGATCTTCGCCATCGCCGTTGATACGATCGTCTGATCGAGCGCCGACATAAACAGGCCAAGCAGGAGGCCTGCGATTACTAATTTGACACTACTTTTTTTCGCGTCCATAAGAACTTCCCTTCTGTGGTCATATATCCGTACTCAAATTTGAATACCCCTAGCTTATTATACTCAAATTTGAGTGATGTTCAATCCCTAAAATGAATAAATTAATCCCTAGATTGAATAAATTAATTGTTAACCTATCTGTTGTATAATGGCAGAGTGAAAACAATCGATAAGGTGGGATTTGTACATATGTCATATTTGTCGTTAAGTACTTGGAGCCTGCACCGTAATCTGGGACCGCTCCGCTGGACCGTATGGAATGAAGAAACCGGCAACCACGATACGGCCGTTCAGGAACAGCCGTTACTGCATTCTCTTCTTGAGCTTCCCGCCGAAGCTGCCAACCGCGGTTATCAAGCCGTAGAGGTCTGCCATTTCCATTTCCCGTCCACCGAACCAGACTATCTCGCACAGGTGAAGCAAGCCTTTGCGTCAGCCGGCATGTCCTTTGATACCTTGCTCCTTGATTACGGCGATATCACTTCCTCCGACCCCGCCCGCGTAGAAGCGGATATGGCCTATATCCGCCAATGGATTGAAGCTGCTTCCTTAAGCGGCGCGAAGCAGATCCGGGTTGTGGCGGGCGAAGCTCCTCCTACGGATAACGAGGCTATTTCGCTGTCCGCAGCCAGATTGGCCGAGCTCTCGGAATATGGCAACTCGCTTGGCGTAAAAGTAATCACGGAAAACTTCAAAGCACTCACCTCCACTGGCGCAAGCTCCATGAAGCTGCTCGATCAATGGGGCGAACATGCTGCGACGATTACGGATTTCGGCAACTTTAAAGGCCAATTGAAATATGAAGAGATTGCTCTTACGACTCCGCTTAGCGTATCCGTCCATGTCAAACCTCAATACGATGCCGACGGAATTCCGGATGAAGCCGAGCTTCGCCGCTGTCTGGACACCGTTGCTTCCACCGGATTCAATGGCGCTTACGTATTGATCTACGACGGTCCCGGCGATATGTGGGAAGGCATGGAACGCGTGAAAAAGATCGTCTCCTCTTATCTCGCTTCCTAGACGGCAAAAAAGCGATGCAGTTCAACCCTGCATCGCTTTTTTTGTGCAATAATACTACCTATCAACGTTCATTCCGGATGAATGCGCCGCAATAATGCGGTCCATCTGCTCGTTCCAGGCTTCGTCCTCCGAACATTTCTCCGGATGGGCTTCGAACCATTCAACGGTCCGTTTAATCCCTTCCGCAAATGGCACAGTGGCCGCAAAATCCGGTACAAGCTTTTTGATCTTGCTGTTGTCAAATACAGCGCTTACCGCCTTATCGCCAAGCAGGCCGCCTTCCAAATCCGGATCATAGGTGATCAGGAAGTCCGAAGATATATGTATCAGGTTCGGTTTAACTCCGGCAGCTGCGCCAATCGCCTCGTAAATCTGATTCCAGGACAATACTTCGTCCGATGTAATATGGTACGCTTCCCCAATCGCTTTCTGCTCGCCAAGCAACCCCACAAAACCTTTCGCAAAGTCCGAATTATGTGTCATCGTCCATAGGGATGTTCCGTCGCCGTGAACAATAATCGGCTTGCCCTTGCGCATACGGGCAACAAGCGAATAAGGGTGAGGCCAGCTGTTCAGCGATGCCGGGATCATCGTATCCCCGTAGGTAAAGGAAGGACGGACAATCGTAACCGGGAAGCCGGTTGCGGCATGTTCCTTCAGAAGAAGCTGTTCGCAGGCGATTTTATCTCTCGAATATTGCCAATAAGGATTTTCAAGCGGCGTTGCATGCTCCGTTATGATATAATGCTGCAGCGGCTTCTGATAAGCCGATGCCGAGCTGATAAAGATATATTGCTTCGTACGTCCCCGGAACAAATCAATGTCGGTCTGAACATGCTCCGGCGTAAAAGCGATCCAATCTACCACGACATCGAATTGATAGTCTTCCAGCGCTGCCGCGGCGGACTTGGGATCTCGAATATCCCCGGTAATGATCTTCGCGCCTTCGGGCACAAATCCGTCCCGGTTCCCCCGGTTGAACAAATAGAGGTTGATTCCTTTCTGCACAGCTAGCTTGGATACAGCCTGGCTGATCAAGCCGGTACCGCCGATAAACAATACATTCATGTCTTATCGCTCCTCCAACCAACATTAATGGCTTACCTCAGTAATAGTGTAAAGCTTAAAAGCAACCGGAGCAATGTTTAAGGTATAATAGAAAGATAGAACAATAGAATAGGAGATAAGTGATGGATATTGTACAACTCCCACTAACCCAAATCGACGAAGATACGGACCAGCCCCGCTACCAGTTCGACGAAGAAGCTTTGGTCGAGCTGATGCGTAATATTGAGGAAATCGGGCTTCTCTCCCCCATTAAAGTAAGAACGATCGATGGAGGAAGATATAAGATTATTTACGGCAACCGCCGTTACAAGGCTTGCAAGCGGCTTGGACTAGTCACGATTCCTTGTATCGTGACGAACATGACCGATGAGCAGGAAATCTACTTGGAGCAAATCGCCGAGAACCTGACGCGTCAAGGCTTCTCCCCGATTGAAGAAGCGGAGGCTTTCAACAAGCTGATGACCGACCCGAAATTTAGCCGATCGGTTAAATTCCTTGCCAGTAAGTTCGGCAAACCGGAATCGTACATAAAGAACAAATGCGAGCTGCTTAAATTCGGCAATTCGGTTCGGAAGCTTATCATTGGCGGCACGGAAATTCGCAAGGACCGTCTCACGGAGGACCAGCTGCTGCCGCTGAAGGACCTGCCGATGGAGCATCGGGATCCGTTGGCCCTCATTATGGCAAGAGACGAGATGCCGCCTTCGGACGTGAAGAAAATCGCCAAGCTGTTCAAGGACAAGGATATCTCTGCCGCTACTAAGGACAAGCTCCTGTACAAATCGGGTCCCGGATTGCTGGAGACCTGGTCGGTGCAGCAGCATAACAAGGCGGAGAAAGCGAAGCCGGCCGAGCCAAAGGCGCCTAAAGCGGAAAAGAGCAAGCCGGCAGAGGTTAACGAGACAGCAACAACGGTAGTCGAAACTGTGCCGGCACCGGTTAGTCCCTACGAAGCCATGGACAAGAAGCTGAATCAGCTCTTGACTGCCCTGCCCTCTTTCTCTCCGCTGCCCAATGAAGCGGCTTTATCCTTGCAGGAGCTGAATGCCGAGGAGAGAGCGGAACTGATTAGGAGAATGGAAGCCTTGCTGGAGCAATTGCGCTGCCATACCGAGGAATGGGACAAGCTGAAAAAAATCGCGGCAGCCAATTAATTCGATACGCTTTGCCTGATTTGCCCCGCTATCCAGATTAGAATCGGACAGATGATCCCGAAGATCATCGCATAGAATGGCCAAATACGGAAGGTCGTAAACAAGGCAGCCGTGTTTGGCCATACTGTTCCGGCAATGACATAAGCGATAAGGCCAATCGGTATTAATAAAGACCGGTAATCCTTCATTTTAAACACGGTCGAGAGTCCTTTTGCGCTTACGTACATGAGCAAGGACATGCGAAAAAAAATCGCGATAAACCAAATAACCGACACTGCGATCTCGAAACGTTCGAAGAAATCGCTGAAGCTGATCGTCCGGACGGCAAAATAACTCGAGAAGCCTACGGTCGAGACGACTCCCTGACTCAAGACGGAAATAACGATAACCGTGACGCACATAAACAGGAACCCGGAGAACAGCGAGCTTTTGATGACAAGCCTTCTCCACTCTTGCGGCTTTTTCGTATGCGTGGCGAAGTACAGGAACAGTACGCTTTCAATATAGGGAAAGGCTATGGTCGTAAAAGAAGCATGAACAACCGGCTTCCAGCCAAACTCGAATACCGGGAGCAAATTGTCCAGGCTCATCTTGGGGATCAGAGGAACATAACCTAAAGCAAGCAGCCCCATAACCAGGAAAAACAGCACTTCCGCCGCACGGCCGATTGTTGTTACCCCGCAATATACCACGTATATGACTACGCTTAGCATGAGGACAAAGATTGCCGACATTGGCGTTTCCGGCAAGATCAACGTCGTAATGTAATCCGCAAGATCTCGCAACACAAGGCTAAGGATAAGAAATGGATACATCAACGTGAATAACAACAAAAACAGCCTGCCTAGCCATTGCCCAAGCAGTGTCTGTAAATATTGTTCAAACGGGACACCGTGTAGTTGTTTTGCTATTCCCCCATATACCATCATCATCAATAACTGAACAGTCAACACCACGCAAAGCGATATCCAGGCATCCTGCTTGGCAATCGAAGCAAGATTGGAAGGCAGAACAAGAAATGCGCTGCCCAGCTGGTACAGGATAAACCACATCGTCATCTGCCTGATCGTCAGCTTCTCATTATCCATGCTCTGCCCCCTTCTTCTTTCTTCATTAATAAACCGCGAACTACTTAAGCAGCCTCGACATAAATAAATCAATCGGCTTGAACAGGACGTTGATCCCCATCATTGGACTCGGCAGATTCACTTGAAGCTGTCGAAGCAATACAAGCGCAACTCCCACGCTAAGGAAACACGCGCTGACTACAATATCCCGAACTTGGCGTTTTTTCATCAGGACGCGATACTCCATAAAAGCCCCTGCCAGAAAGATCAGCAGAATAATCAGATGATCCATTACAGCCGCCTCCCACACGAATAGACTCTCATTACAGCTAAGGCTGCTTGTGAATCGTATTTAAGATCTTGCCTGTTTTGTGCAGCTCGGTTGTGATTACAACTTCAACCTGAAGATCATTTTTGAATATTTCCGGCCATTGCTTCTTCCATTTGTTCCATTGCTTCGGATATTTCCGGTGGAAAGCCTCGCCAAAGCCGTAAATATCCGCACCGTATTTCCGCTGAACATGACGGATACTGTGCTCAAGAGTAGTCCTCTGTTCTTCTCTCGCTACCTGCTGCATTTGACTGAATACCTTTTCATCGCCTAGATCCGCACTGCAATGATATTCGCCGATGTTGGCATCGCTCTTCATTTTAACCTTCACATGAGGTTTGCCGTCTTTTATCGAAGGAATAATCTCGGCATGCGATTTGTAGATCTCTACGACAAAGTTATCCCTGCCGTCTGGGCATCTCACATGACCAACCGTACTGCGCACAATGTTAGACACATAACTGTAGCCTTTACTGTCCGATTCACCTAGCCACCCGACAATACGGTCGTCGAGAAGCACGCCAATTCCCGTATATTTGTATTCGGCATATGCTTTGGGCTGCTTCACATTATCTATTTTCATTCCTTTGTTTCTGTTACCGATAAGCGTAATTCCCGTTAGAACCGGTTCGATTCCATCCTTCGTTACCTTCTGCATCATATCAACAACATTGACCGCGGAAGTAGGCGCCCAGGAACTCTCGGACACTTTAAGCGATTTGTATAAATCAATGGCCGGCAGCACCTCCATTGGCGTAACGAACGCTAGAATATCTTTGGCGTCGCAGCCTTTCGCAACGGCCATGAAAAAGTCCGGACGGACCTCGTGATCCCGGAATAAAAAATCAAGAGGATTCCGCAGCCCGCGCTCCGCTATCTTTTCATTAATAATGACGATCCGCATATGGGATAAATACATCCTTCGCGAAGCTTTGGTCGTAATTTTGCGCAATGCTTCAAAAATAGTTGGCGCCCGTTCCGAGAAAATAATGGCAGGTGATCGCTCGCCTGAACGATTTATCGACATCTGGGACGGGTCTGATACTTGAACCGTCAATTGATACTGTTCGTCTACCCAATCTATTCCCATAGCCAGCACAACGGATATCGCATTCAGCTCCCGCCGGTTCCAGCATCCCGTCAAGAGCGATGCCATCAATATGAAGGCTGTAAAAGCCAGTCCAATCCTTTTGCAGCCGTTCATGAGGATCGCCCCTGCTTCGTTTGCCCTTTCGTCGATTTCCAATAAGGCATGCGGAAGATGGCGTCGCTTTGCTGGCTGGCATGGAACGGAGCGCTTGGACTTAAGTACGGAATGCCGGCGGAACGAAGATGGCACAGATGCACAACCAGGACAATAATGCCGATAGTCAGTCCGTAAACACCAAAGGAAGCCGACAAAACCATAAACGCGAAGCGTATGATCCGAATCGGAATCGACATGGCATACGCCGGAATGACAAAGCTGGAAATGGCGGTAATCGATACGATAATAACCATTGCCGCCGAGACGATACTAGCCTCTACAGCGGCCTGGCCAATCACAATCGTTCCTACAATCGATACCGCTTGGCCAATCGTGCGCGGCATCCGTATTCCGGCTTCCCGCAATATCTCGAACGTGCCTTCCATAAGCATCGCTTCAATAAAAGCCGGAAGAGGCACCCCTTCCCGTTGGGTGGCTAGGCTTAAGAGCAGCTGAGTTGGCAGCATATCCTGATGAAAAGTTGTAAGAGCAATATAAACCGACGGAGCAAGAAGACAGATGGCAAGCGCCACGTAACGGAGCAGCCGAATCAGGTTGCTGTATAGAGGGCGCTGGTAATAATCCTCCGCCGATTGTATGAAATCAACGAATAGAGCGGGAGTCAACATGACGAACGGCGTTCCGTCTACGAAAATCGCAATTTTGCCTTCCATAATTCCCGCGGCAATCGTATCAGGCCGGTCCGTATTGTACATGGTTGGAAATATGGTCAGCTGTTTTTTCTCATGCAGGAACTCTTCCAGGTATTCACCTTCGAGAACCCGGTCTTGCTTGCAGGCTTGCAAACGTCCGATTAGTCTGCGAACCTGTTTCTCATCAGCAAGCGTGTCCATATACATAACCGCTACATCGGTTTTGGTCATTTTGCCGACTTTAAGCGAGACGATCCGAATTCTTGTATCTTTAATTCTGCGTCTGACAAGAGTTGTATTGGTGCGCAGGGTTTCCGTGAAGGAATCCTGAGGACCACGGACAACCGATTGGGTTTTGGATTCCGTAATGGCACGGTCGTTCCAGCCAGGCAGCGCAATGCTTAATCCGTCCACAACCCCATCCATCATAATAAATAAGCTGCCGGAGAACAGTTGCTCCAAAGCAGCCTCAAGCGTACGGGTAACGCATACCTCCCCTGCGTCCAGAACATGATCCTTCAGCTCCTGCAGCGTAACAGGCTCCTCCGGCGTCCGGTCAAGCAGTGCGGAAATAACACTGTCCTGAAGCTCCTTCTTGTCTACCATGCCGTCCAGATAAAAGATAGCCGTCTTCTTATTGCCGGGCAGGATCAGCTCACGGACGATAAAGTCCGAGCTGTATCCCAACATCAGCTTCATTCTTTCTATGTTGGCATGCAGCAATGGGGAGAAGCCATCCTCTTTCATCCTCATGTCCTCCTACCTGCAGACCGTTCTACGCGCGGTCTGGATCCATACCTTTTGTTTCCCGGCCAAACAGCATCACCGTTAACGCACCAATAACGATCGCAACAAAGAAAACAACGAATACGGCATTAATCGTTGTGCCGTTATCAATCAGCAAGCCTACCAGATACGGTCCGATAATCCCGCCAATCCTCCCGAAGGCTGCAGCAAAGCCTACTCCTGTTGAGCGAACGCTTGTAGGATACAGCTCCGGCGTATAAGCATACATGGCACCCCATGCCCCCAAATTGAAGAAGGACAGGAAAATGCCCGCGGCGAGAAGCATACCGGCTGTACTGGCATTACCGAACCAAATGGCACATATGGCCGTCATAAGCAGATAAACGCCAAGCACCGCTTTTCTGCCGACCCTTTCAATTAAATAGGCAGCCGTAAAATATCCCGGTAATTGGGCTAATGTAATAATAAGCACGTATTGAAAGCTCTTGACGAGCGTAAAGCCTTTCAATACCATAACCGTTGGCAGCCACAGGAACATCCCGTAATAAGAAAAGACGACCGTGAACCAAAGAATCCACAACGTTACGGTAGCCCGTTGATAGGGACCTGACCATAAGGAAGCCACACGCTCGCCAAAGCGAAGCCTTCTTCTGTCGGCCTGCTCTTTATAACGCGGGGAATCCTCGATTGCCCGTCTAAGGAACAACGCATACACCGCAGGAATAGCGCCGATAACGAGAGCCATTCTCCATCCGAAATGCGGAATAAAGAAATAGGAGATGAGGGCAGCAAGAATCCAGCCGCCTGCCCAGAAGCTTTCAAGCAGAACAATCGCTCTGCCTCTTACTTCAACGGGCACCGATTCGGATACTAACGTGGATGCAACCGGAAGCTCCCCGCCTAAACCAAATCCCGCAACAAAACGCAGCATGGCCAGAACCATTAAATTGGGCGCCAGGGCAGATAATCCGCTAGCTACGGAAAACAGCAGCAAAGTCCATAGCAGAACGGCTTTTCGGCCGTAGCGATCGGCCAGCGATCCGGATACCGCTGCGCCAAACGCCATTCCGGTAGAGTTTATCGCGGCAAGCAGACCAATCTGCTGGGCATTGAGGTTCCAATCGACGCTTAAAGCCGCTGCGATAAACGAGACAAGCCCCACATCCATGGCGTCAAATAACCAGCTGAATCCGGCGCTGAACAGCAATTTGCGGTTTTTGGACGTACGCAGTAACGCTGCAGCTTCACTCATCTGCACAAAGCCTCCATTCTTAGCTTCCTTGTTATTTACAATGTGCCCTGGAACGATTGCCATTATGTAACAGGTAACCCGAATGGGACAAATATACTCTGCAATAGGATGGGAAATAGAGATTATCGGAGCTGGAGGAAGCCGAAATGGGAAATAAACAATCGATTGTTATCGTGGTAATTCCAATAGCGGAGGTGAGAAAATTCATTCTTATCGATATCGTTATCAGTACGGCCGCATACTACGCCCTAATCATTCCCTTTCATTCGTTTATAGCAGCAACGGCTGGAAGCATGACCTTGCCCATGCTGATCCGGCGTACGTTAAAGCTCCGCAGCGGCCGATAGCTGGCGGATTCGGTCAGTTATTCAGCCACTGTGCGAGTGTATGGCGAAGCAAGTAAACATAACTGCTATTCTGCCGCAGCACTTCGCGGAACCGGTCCGGATAATCCGTGTATATCCCGTCAACCCCCCAGCTTAATGCCCGGTCCATGTTTAATTGATAATTAACGGTATACGGGTAAATGCGAAGACCGGATTTTTGAACCTTATGAACGTAAGCCGCATTGATTTTCGGAAAATTAGGGCTGATTCCCATTGCGTATTTTTTGATCTTATTTAATGAAAGGCTGCTGATCCGCGCTGGTGTGTTGTACCACATCAACTGCAGCAATTCGATTCTGTCGTTCATCATGTGGATTTTCTTTAAGCTCTTTGCGTCAAAGGACTGGATGATCACGTAATCCTCAAGCCGGTATTGGTAGATGGTCTCCAGCAGCCTTTCTTCAATTCCCGGATTGTAAGGCGAGTCTTTAATCTCCAGAATATAATGCGTTTCCCGGCCAAAAGCGGTGAATATATCGGATAGAGAAGGCACTTGCTGCCTCGCATACTCTTCTCTGGCGTACATGGGATGATGCTGATTAAACCAGGAGCCGGCATCCAGCTGCTTAATGGCATCCAAGGTCATAGCTCCCACCTTGCCTTTCGCGTTCGTGGTACGGTTAACCGTATTGTCATGCATCGCAATGATCTGACCGTCCTTCGTAAGCTGAAGATCAATTTCAATGTAATCCGCCCCTGCTTCAATAGCGCTTCTAAAAGCTGCAAGGGTATGCTCGGGAGCATAACCGGATGCACCGCGATGGGCAATAATAGCTGCGTTCTTCGCAAACCGTTGACCGGCTGACACAGCGGGATGCTCCGCTAAAGACAAGACAAGGACAAGAACTACAGCAACAAGCAAGCCATGCAGCATATAGAAATAAAAGGACGGAATTTCTTTCCTTCGCATTGCCGAACGCCTCCCTTCCGTTGCCCTTAACGTGTCACGGCTTTTCCCTTTTTATGCGATTTTCGCCCAGACCAAGGTGAAACGGCTTCGCCGTCCTTAGGTGGGGAGGTGCGTTGAATTGAAAAAAGCCGCCTCCGCATGTAAACGGAAGGCAGCTTTTCGGTTTCAATTAATAAGTTGCGCCCTGCAAAAACTTCACGCGCTCACCCATCGGCGGAATTTCGTTCCCCTCGACGTTAATCTCGATGACGATAGGTCCCTTCGATTGGTCGAACCAGTCTGTCGCAAGCTCTGGGCGGAGCTCGTCCAAGGATTCAGCCTGCGCGTACCGGACGCCAAGCGCTTTCGCAACATTCGCGATGCTTGTACGCTGCTGGGAGAAGTCTTCCAGGCAGCGTCTGTACTGCATCATGTGTCCATGATAAACCATGCCAAGACGGGCATTGTTAATGACGACAAATACGATCGGGAGATCGTATTCCTTAGCCGTCAGCACTTCCATGCCATGCATAAAGAAGCAGCCGTCACCGGTAATACTGATGACCGGACGAGCCGGCTCCGCAAGCTGAGCGCCGAGAGCACCGCTAATTCCCGACCCCATTCCGCCGAAGTTAATGTTGATATCGAACTCTTGCTTCTCGCGGACAACGATATTTTTAATCGAGTAGGTCATAAATTCGCCGATATCTACATAATACCGGGCATTGTCAGGCGCAAGAAGATTAAGCTGCCGGATCGCGGATCTTGTATTCCAGTCCTCTGTACCCGGACCAGCTGCTTCCAATGCGGCAGCCGCTTCCTTGTAGGCGCTTGAGATCTCCTCAAGCTGTTCTTCCTGCACGCCTGCGGACAAGCGGTCAATCAACTGCCATACGGCTAGCTCGATATCTCCGTGTACCGGGTAATCGGTATCGAAGTTTTTGCCCAATTCCCGTTTATCATGATCGATGTGAATGATCTGTTTGCCGTTCACCAGCCGCTCATCCCAGCTGCTTGTTGCCGATTCGCCTAATGCGGAACCAACAATCATTAACAGATCATGGTTATCACCGCGAAGATAGTCCACCGCCGAATCATTGCTCGCCAATCCGTATACGCCTAAGGCAAGAGGATGATTTTCCGGGAAGGCGCCTTTGCCGCGCGGCGTTGTCGCAACATGCCAACCGGTCAGCTCGGCGAATCGACGAATCGTATCTTTAAATTCCTTGGAGCCGTGTCCGAGCATTAACGCGCCGCGGCGCCCCGCTTTTTTGATGGCTGCCGCAGCGGCTTCAATCTCATCCGCGTTCGGCTGGACGGGTTGCGTCTGAACCGCCGTCAACATTTCCGGCTCGCCAATCTCCGTCATTTGCATGTTGATCGGAATCGTAATATGTACCGGTCCGGGAATTCCGCTAATCGCGGTATTGTAAGCTTCGGCCAAAACACGCGGCAGATCCTCGGGATTGGTAACGGTCTTGCTCAGCTTGGTGACGGAAGAGAAGATCGGATCAGCGTTTAGTTCCTGACCGCCGCCTTTTCCGAATTTCGTAGTAGGGATTGCCCCTGTTAGGAAAATAACCGGAAGCTTCTCGCGCCATGCATTGGCTGCAGGCGTGACCAGATTGGTTGCCCCGGGACCGCTCGAACCGACGCAAACGCTTGGAATACCTGTAATTCGTGTATAGGCTGCTGCCATATAACCTGAACTTGACTCATGCTTGGCTACAATGGATGTTAATTCTGGAAGTTCATGCAAGCAATCATACAATGCATTGATAGAGCCCGCCGGGACTCCGAAAATGTACTTGACCCCTTGACTAACCAAAAATCTTAATCCAGCTTCGATTGCTCTCATCTTATTCTCCTTCTATTCTCTTTCTCTTATTTCTTAACGGTAAATTTGAATACGGAGCCTTCCCCTTCGGTCGATTCAAACGAAATTTTGCCCCCGTGCATTTCAATAAGCTGTCTCGATATGGCAAGGCCAAGGCCGGTACCGTTAATTTGATTGTTCACCTGATAAAACTTCGTGAAAATATTTTTTTGCTTTTCCACAGGAATTCCAATGCCGGTATCAATCACTTCGATCGTCATCTCATTGTCTTTCATGTATGCCTTAATCGTAATTTTGCCTCTCTGCGGGGTAAACTTGATCGAATTGGATAAGAGATTCAGCAAAATTTGCAAAATCCGCTCGCGGTCCGCCCGCATCGTTCTGTTCGCGCCCGCGTGAATTTCAACTTCAAGCTCCAGCTTCTTCTTATTGATCAGAGAATCTACGATATGGGTGGCTTCCCGGATCAACTCTTCGAAATCGAACTCCGAATAAGTCAGTTCGAATTTCCCGTTCTCCATCTTGGCGAAATCAAGCAGCTCATTCACCTGATTCAGCAGACGCTCGATCGATTTACCTGCTGTCTCCAATAGATCGAGCTGGGAATCGTTCAGCTTGCCAAGCACTTCTTTGCGCAAAATATCAACGGTACCTTTTACGGCCGTGATAGGAGTACGGAGCTCATGAGACAGCGTCGCGATAAAATCGCTCTTCAGCTCGTTCAGGTACTCGAGCTCCTTCACCAATCCTTCAAGCTTGAAGTTCGCCTGCTGCAGCTCCATCGAACGTACGTTGACCGAATAATCCAGATGCTCGGTATGGATGGCATTCGCGAGAGCGGTCGCCGTTACATCCGCAATGGACTGGCAGAATTCGATCTCGCCAGGCTCGTATTCGCGGCATACGTTCATGGTTGGGATGACGACGTCGCCAAACACGCGGTCCTTTGCGACAAGCGGAATGAGCAGCAGGCTTTTGATGCCGAACATCTCGCAAGCCCGGTGATCCGGCCGGGGATCCGCGTAAACATCCGAAATCGCTATCGCTTTTTTCTCCGTCACAACCTCATAGAACAGTTTGTCCTTGTCAATGCTCAGCTTGATATCTTCGCGATGCCTGTTCTTCCATTCCTCTTCCGTTACGCTGACCGAGGAAATATGATAAGGCTCGATCGTACGGTCCTTCTCGTTGTATAAGTGGATGCCCACTTCATCCGAGCCGGTTGCCCGTTTCATATAGTGGAAACAGGTTTTTAATACTTCGCGGACGGACAGCGACTTGGACAATGCCTTTGTCGCGTCAAGCAGCAGCTGCTGCTTGTCCACGAGATTTTTCGTATTTTCGAACATCTGGATATTGTGAATCGCAACGCTGACCATATTAACGAAGGCTTCCGTTACTTCGATCTGTTCGCGGGTCAGATTCATCGGTTTCCCGAAATCATGGACAAATACAACGCCAAATACCGAATCATTCACGATAACGGGAATACCCAAAATGGATTTGATCTTCATCAGCAGCTTCTTATCGTCGTCAATGCGCGGGTCAAGATTAGTGTCGTCGATATAGTCGCTTGCTCTTCTTTCCAGGATATCGCATACAAAGCGGTCCTTCTGAGGATCAATTAGGAGCTCCGTAATATCGATCGACATTTTGTTCCCCTTATACCCGATAAAAGTGCCGTCAGGCTGCTTGAGGAAAAATCCGACCAGATCCGCCTGCGTGATCTCGCTGGCGATGGCGTCAACGAATACTTGCAAAATATCGGATAGCTCAAATTGCGAATTAATTACTTTCGTCATCAGAAATAATTTTTTGAAGCTCTTTAATTCCATCATTAATATTCACCTATCCATCCGTTTAATAGATCGTGATCTGATTTTTGCCGCTTTGTTTGGACCGCAGCAAGGCCCGGTCGGCAAAGCCAATGATTTGTTCAAAGGAATAATGGTCTGAGCTCTTCGTAATTCCAATGCTGACTGAAGCTTTCACACTCTGTTCCACCAGCGAGCCGATTGCAAGTTCGTTTACCGTCCGGATAATCTCCTGCGCAGTCTCCATTGCTCCCTGCTCCTGCTGCAGCAAGACAAGGAACTCGTCCCCGCCGAAGCGGAAGGCAAGATCATTCTCCGGAGAGATCGCCTTCTGAATAATGGAAGCAATCTCTTGCAGAACTTGATCCCCTACTAGATGGCCAAATGTATCATTGATATATTTGAAGTTGTCCATGTCGATCATCAGCATCGCGCCGTAATCCGCCAAGCTAACCGATGATTCCAAGAGTAGCTCGTTTAAATACATCCGGTTGTATAAGCCGGTTAAAGCGTCCGTATTCGCTCTTTCGGACAGTTTTTCTTTGTCGCTCATCAGACGTTCCAGCTTCTGCTTTTGTCCCAGAGCATAGCTGACCTTCATTTCAAGCAGATCAAGATCGTAAGGCTTGGTCAAATAGTCAAAGGCACCAAGCTGCAGGCCTTGCAAAATATCCTTCTTCTGCACATTGGCAGACAAAAAGATAATGGGTGTATCAAATTCTTCCCGGCTCATCCATTGCTTGCAGACGTCAAAGCCGGACATGTCAGGCATCATCACGTCCAGTAGTATGAGATCCGGACGAATCTCATCGTACAACCTTAATGCCTCAGAGCCGCACTCTGCCGTATGTATGCTGTAATTTAAGGAGTTCAAAAATATACGAAGAATTTGTACATTATGCGGTTCATCGTCCACGATGAGTATCTTTTCACGCAATGACATACTCCAACTCTCTTTCCGATTTCATTCACCTGTAGATAAGGTTCTCATCGTCATTTGCTCATCGATGATCTCAAGGAACAGCGTGACGAGCTGTTCGTCAAACTGCGTATTCACGTTCGTAATTAACTGCTTTCTGACTTCCTCCACATGAAGGGAGCTTCGGTAAACCCGGGTTGAAGTCATCGCATCGAAAGCATCCGCCAGGCTGACGATCCGGACAAGCAGCGGGATTTCGTCCCCCTTTAGGCCATCCGGGTAACCTCTTCCGTCAATACGCTCATGATGCCATCTTACGATTGGCAGGATGTCCTTCACTTCCGGAAGATCCTTCAGAAGCTGGTAGCCGATAGCCGGATGCTGGCGTATAACGTCAAACTCGTCATCGGTAAGTCTGCCGGGCTTCATCAATATATGATCCGGAATAGCCAGCTTGCCGATATCGTGCAGAAGAGCGGCCAGCTTCAGCAGCTCGAGTTCGGCCGGACAAAGGCCAAGCTTTTCTCCAAGCAACGAGGAATAAAAGGCGACGTTATAGCAATGGTCCACCGTGAAGCTGTCCTTCATCCGCAGCGTGTTAAACAGGCTCTCGAAAGACTGTTCCTTCAGAAATTGCTTGCGGAAATAGATCTTGTCGATGAGCTGGTCCATATGCAGTTTATTCATTCGGCAAATTTGAAGCTCTTCGGGTGTTAATGATCGCTGAGATTGAAAACAGAGCAGGAGTGTGCCATACGTTGCATTACGTTTGATATGGAAGGGATATATCGTGTGGAAAGACGTCTCCGAAAGGGAGATTCCGTCTATCGTATCATCTAGTCGCAGTGGTCTTCCATCTGGAATACGCTCGAAAAAATCAGCCTGTACAGCAAGCTGTTGAAGCTGGCTGGTATCCACCTGCAGCATATTGTACGAATACGCTGCCGGCTCCTGACGCTGTGAATCCTCCATTAGAAATAAACAAATTTGCTCGCAGCCGATCGTATCTTTTAAAAAATGGCCAAGAAGCCCCATTGAATCAAATATGGAGTTTGAGTTAATGACGCTCTTGAAAAATACCGAATTATGCATGCTTCAACCTCTATTTCTCATGAATACATGAAGCTTTAATCCTTATTTCATTCGACATATAGTCTTTTTTTCCTTCCTTTGTTTAGAAAAATTTGTCGTTTCATGCGAAGCTAATATTTAACATCACTCACGCGCTTCTTCCCTTAGCGGCTTCGCATCTAACGGGATATGTCTCATGGGAATCAATTCTGCGTCAAAACTCCCTTCATAATGAAAAACCGTACCCAAAACGGGGCTGCTGACAATCACGCTAATCCGGTACTTTTCCCGTTCGTCGTCATACCATTCGGTAACATCTGCCGTTCCTGTGAGCTGCGCCGGCCATGTAAATTGAAGGAGTCCCTCGTAGAACCTCTGATCCCCCGAACGAATCCTTATCCCCCCATTGCTTGCAGCCGTAATATCCAGATCCACCGCCAAATGCTGCTTATTACCCAGGTAGTCCACGATTCCCTTTCTATCAGCGCTGTAAATCATCGTGGCGTCAAAATGCCTAATGGACCGCTTGAACTGAAATTTGCGGATCCAGGTTACCGTCTCGCGGCCAAATCCGTCCCGATAAGCATAATTTTCAATCGTAAACGGGATGCCGCTTCCACCCTGAGGGAACATAATATGCCGCGATGCTCCTAAGGCAAGCGGCAATGCCGCCCACTTATTAAACCAGATCCGGTCCATAACCCCTTGGCCGATAGAAGCGATTTGGTCCTTGCTGCTGAACCCGAATCGCTCTTGAATGCGAGGATGGAGCTTCTTAAACTCCTCTCCCAATGCTTGTTCGTAGATGGATCTCGTCATTTCTTCATTTCCCCTTTCTTGCGGATGCAATTGGCGGCGTCAGGCAAGTCCTTGGAAGTCCATAGGCCAATCAGGCATAGCCCTGTCATTGCCGCGCTTAACACAAAAGGATTAAACGGCTGCTCCAACAGCGATGGTGCATAAGCCAAAGCTCCTCCTGCAAGCGCCAATAATCCCGCTGCCTGAAGGTAGTAAATCCATTTCTTCCGGTGATATGTCAGAAGCAGCAAGCCTAACAGAATCTCCGCGGCTCCCAGCCATTTCAGAGCTTGCTGTTCCATTCCCGGGAACATATTCATGCTTTGCATGATGCTTAGCTCTCCCGCTTCCGGGTACATCCACTTCGGTACGAGACCTTCATACAGCCATAGCAGGCTTAATAGAACCGTGCACAAATAATGAATCAGCGTACGCTGCAGGCTGACTGCCGGCGGGATCCGCTTCTCCAGCCACAACCGCAAAACATCAAAGCTGAGAGCGGTAGCCCAGCCGAATAAAGGACGGAACAAAAGGCGGTCGAACCATTGCCCAAGCCGGCCGAACCGGGTGACATAATCGTATTTCGTAAGGAAGGTAATCGAGTCCGCGTTCGGGCGATACTGCCAATATCCCGCTCCATGACGGATTAATGAGAACGGCTGCTCCGAGCCGAAGGCAAGGGTAGACAGCCTGCCTCCCGCCCCTTCGCGCTGCGAGGATTTCGTCCTGCCCGTTCCGCTTATCCGAAGGCCAAAGCCAATTCGCGTCTCATAAAGAAAAGCTAACGTGTTCCTCTCCGATTTGCGGGGCAGATAGGTGATGCTTGAAAACCGCAAATCCCACTGCTCATGCAGCTCGGCGGTCTGGGTATAGGTCCACAGCTTTTCCATATCGGTATGAATGTTCAGTTCCACGTAAATCGGTTTTCGTTTCATTGCGGCAATCCAGCTCCTTTCCCCTACATTCTAGGACGGCTGGCCGGAAGACGGCAGTTCTAAGTTTTTTAGAACCCTGCTATGCAGAAAAAAAGGACGCTGCTTTTCAAAAGCAGCGTCCTTGCCTTATTGCGTTATTTGGGCGGAAGCAAGCCTTTGCGCCGCACCTTTTCCACGGCTTCCTTGCGGCTTGTTACCCCCAGCTTTTTAAGCATTTTGTTCACCTGATTCTTCAGGGTGCTTTCCGTCTTGTACAGCTTCTTCTCCATCTGCGGCTGCGTATAACCCTGCTCGATCAGCTCAAACACCTCGCGCTCCGCGGCAGTCAGCTGCCTCAGCTGCTCCTCCCGTTTCAGCCTGGCGTAATCCTTAAGCAAGGCTTCCATTGCCCGCGGATGCTGATGCGCATTCCTTATGACATGGGGAAGCTCTTTGTAATTGGTTTTCTCCACGTAATTAACCGCCCCCGCCGTAAAAGCCTGCATGATGATGGATTCGTCCTTCATCGACGTCAGCATGATGATCTTAGCCGGATGAATATCATGAAGCTCGATAGCGGTATGAATGCCTTCTTCCTCGTAGTCCGTCAGCTGGATATCCAGCAGGACGACATCGAAGTCAAGCTGCCTTGCCTTTTCAATCGCTTCCCGGGAAGAAGTGGCGAAACCGGCAACCTCCAGGTCGGGCTCGCTGTTCAAATAAGCGGTCATTGCCCGGATCCAATCCGGATCATCCTCGACGAGAAAGATTCTAATCGTTGCCATGATGGGCTCCTCCTGTCAGCCGAAGCGGATGTTCTTAGCGGCAAAATGCAAAATAACGGTCGTCCCTTCATTCTCCCTGCTTAACACGTCAACAGAGCCTCCGCTCTTTTTCATCACATTGTAGACGTAAGACAAACCTAGTCCAAAGTTGCTCGAGCGGTTTTTCGTGCTGAAAAACGGTTCGAATACACGCTCCAGCTGATCGGCCGGTATCCCTTTTCCATCATCTTTGATGGTTAACCGCACGGACTTTTTTTCTCGGTCCAAGCGTATCGCTAATGACCCGCCGGCGTCCATGGCTTCAGCCGCGTTAATCAATGCGTTGCCGATCGCCTCCGATAAATGAACGGGATCGCCAATCGCGATTGGCCGGCAGTCATAATCTTCTCTAACATGGATTTCCTTCTGCTCAAACAGCCCCTTATGTTTAGCCAAACAGCTTAGCACAAGCTCGTCAAGCTTGAAGGGCTTCTCAACAAGCACGATATCCCGCATCTGGCTGTGAATCCGGTTCACCATGCCCAGCATATGCTCCGAGGCTGACGTTATGATGGCAAGATGAGATAACGAATCCGGCGACCGGTCTGCCAATTCCCGCTTCAGGTTATCCGAGCTGAGAGCGATTTTACCGATTTCGTTTTTGATGGAATGATTGAGCTGCACCGCCCCTGAGCTGACCGCCTTCATCGTCCCTTCGAGCGGATCCTTCTCAAAACGCAGCCTTACGCCCAGCACGCCGTAAATAAACGTGCAAATCAATGCAACGGATAACGAATAAATAATGAACAAGGACACGTAACGGAATGCTTCCAAATCCGGAGCGACAACTGCCGCTATGTTAATAAAGAGCAGCACCGCCAGAATAGTCGGCACGATAATTACAGTTGCGATAAAACGGTTCCGTCTCTTGCGGCGGTTCGTCTCCCTCCATAAGGAGACGATAAGCAATAGGCAGGCAGCGATGTAATAAAAGGCTGCCCAACCTAGCAAGAATCGGTAATTCATCCGAATTTCGGGCATTAGTGGAGTCGTCAGCATCATCCACGCAGGAAAAACAAGCAGAGCAAGCTTCAAATACAGCCTCACTCTTTTTACCGGTACCAGCTCGGAATAAACGATGCTAAACACAAGAATGCCGTAAGGCGATAACGTATGGTTCAGCAGCTGCTCGATGCTTGCCCATTCGTTATATCCGTACCGGATCAATACATCCGTCAAGCCGCCTATCGCGGCCGCTCCGAGGAAAAAAGCCGCCCAGCGGTTCATCTCGCTGCGGGGATTGTTCACCAGCAAGATGACCGCGGCTGTCAGCAGCGCGAAGAAGTAATAAATCATCCGTTAGGAAAGGGATAATCCCAGGTACGCAAGCAGCAGAGCTGCGGTATTTACGATCGCATCGGCGTGAGTCCGTTCCATCGCATGCGAGGCGTGAACGCCGGGTCCGATTAATGCAGCGCGAATGTTGCTTCCTCCCCGCAGCGCAGCAGAAGCGTCGGAGCCGTAATGCGGATAAATATCGACGGCATAAGGCAGCTGATGCTGCTTCGCAAGCTCGATCAGTCTCGAAGTCATCTCGTAATCGTACGGTCCGGAAGAATCCTTGGCGCAGATCGATACATCGCGCTCCGTCGTGGACAAATCGTCGCCAATCGCCCCCATGTCAACCGCGATTAGCTCCGTAATGTCGGCCGGCATATAAGAATTGCCGTGTCCTACTTCTTCGTAAGTGGAGAAAATAAGCTTTAGCGTTCGCTCCGGCTTTTTATCGGCCCGCTTCATCCATTCCAGAAGACCAAACAACGCCGCAACGCTTGCTTTGTCGTCCAGATGCCGGGATTTCACCCAGCCTTGCGGCGTAATCCGCACTCTAGGATCCCACGACACGATATCGCCTACCGCGATGCCAAGAGACTCCGTTTCCGCCTTGCTGGACGTATTTTCGTCGATTCGGATCTCCATGTTGGCTTCGTCCCGCTTCCATTCCCTTGCGTCCGAATAGACATGAACGGAGGTTTTGGTAGACAAAACCGTGCCCTCGTACTGCCTTCCGTCCCTGGTATGAATCAGGCAATATTCACCTTCAATCGTCTCCATGTTGTAGCCGCCAATGGGAGTGATGCGCAGCATGCCGTTTGGTTTAACGGAACGGACCATAGCGCCAAGCGTATCGACATGGGCGGTATAGGCAATCGCATCAGCCGAATCGCCGCTGCCCGCAATCGTGATCATTCCGTTCCCCTTAGGCGTGCGCTCCATCGTATAACCAAGCTTCGCCGCTTCCTCCTCGAGTCGGTTCATAATGTTCATGCAATAGCCGCTAGGGCTTGGAATCTGAAGAAGCTCCTCCAGAAAGCGTAAAATATATTTCCGGTTTAATGTTTTATTTAACGGATTTTCCATTTCGCAATCTCCTCCTGCCTATTTCTTGGAATATGCCTTTTCGTGAAAGGACGTTATGTAACGGAACAGCTTTTTCCCGCTCCCGTCACCAAGCCAGGCGTTCTCCTGACTAAGCTGTTTGTACATCGCCCGGTAAGGCTCCGGCACCCAGATATAAGGATGCTCGTAATCGGTAATCGTGAACCCGTTCCGCTCCCAGAACCGGATGCGACGCTCATTTGTTGCCGTATGCTCCGACTCCACCTCGATAAGCAGTCCATCAAGCAGCATGACCTTTTGCGCCCATTCCGCTATGGCTTCGATCAGTTGAGAGCCGATTCCCTGTCCTCTGCGCCGCCCGGAAACCGCGATATAATCGATAAGCAGTATTTTTCCTCCGCCCGTCAGACCGGATATCGCCATTGCTTCGACCTTGTCCATATCGGAGAGCGTATGGAGAAAACAAGGCATTTTCCGGAACATCCCGTTAATGATTGCATCGGGCTTCCGCCCTTCCTTCGGAAAGGACTGCTCGTACAGCTTCCTCGCAAGCGGCCACAGGGTATTGTCGAGCTCATTCATGGTCGTAAACAGCATTTGCAGCGCTGACTCCTTTTCGCCTATACTTATCTGCTTCTAGTGTACCACTTCTGCCGGTTATTGACGTAATTTTCAAAATGTACGATAGTAATTAAATAATTGTACGAGCGATTTTTTTTAGTTAGGAGCTAATTGGGTTTATGGCTATTGTTATGAAAACATCCCTAGTCCGGCTGGCCGTTGCGGCTGTCGTGGGCATTTGTACCGGATCGGCATCCGCCCTGTTCCTGACAAGCCTGGAATGGGCAACGGAAACATCCATGTCGCATGCCTGGCTGCTATGGCTGCTTCCACTAGGTGGAGCGCTGGTCAGCTGGCTTTATATGCTTTACGGAAAAGATGCGGCAAAAGGCAATAATCTGCTGCTTGACCGGATCTATGGCGGAGAGACGGCTGTTCCTCTGCGCATGGCGCCGCTTGTCCTATTCGGTACGATTGTTACCCATCTGTTCAGCGGCTCTGCGGGCCGGGAAGGAACAGCGGTTCAAATGGGCGGCAGCTTGGCGGAAATGATCAGCAAGCGCTTCAAGCTTAGCGGCGCCGAACGCAAAATCATCCTGCTATGCGGAATCAGCAGCGGATTTGGCTCGGTCTTTGGCACCCCCGCTGCCGGTGCTATATTCGCCCTTGAGGTTGCCGCGCTTGGCGCCATTTCACTCGAGTCCATCCTGCCGGTTTTTCTTGCCAGCTACGTGGGCCATTACGCGACGTTAGCCTGGGGCGCACACCATCTTCATTATTCGATGGGGACAGTCCCTCCGCTAAGCGCTATTCTTCTAGTCAAAATAGCCGCGGCCGCCGTGTTATTCGGGCTTGCTGCCCTATTGTTCGTCAAGTTAACCCATAAGCTTAAGGCCTGGTTCACGAAGCTGCTCCCGAATCCCATGATCAAAAGCTTTGTTGGCGGCCTAATCGTTATCGCGTTGGTCTATCTCGTTGGCTCCCGGAATTATTTAGGCCTTGGTCTTCCATTATTGCAGCATTCTTTCGAGGAAGCCGCAGCTCCGCTAGCTTTCTTGTGGAAAACGATTTTCACTTCCATTACCCTTGGATCCGGATTCCAGGGCGGCGAGGTTACGCCGTTATTCGTGATTGGCTCGACGCTTGGCAGCGCGCTTGCCAACCTGCTTGCCGTATCGGTTCCCCTGCTTGCCGGAATCGGCTTAATCTCGATCTTCAGCGGGGCAACGAACACTCCGCTTGCCAGCTTTATTCTTGGCCTGGAGCTGTTTGGCCTGCAAGGCTACGGCTGGCTCTATATGCTGATCGGCTGCGCAGTCGCTTATCTGTGCTCGGGAGCGCCGGGCATTTATTCCGCGCAGCGCGCGCGGCGTTATTTCAAAGAATTGTGGCACTAAGCACGTTTAGGCGTCTATCTCCATAGGATGATGAAGCGGATGATAGAAATTGCGTACGATCACTGATCCTGTTCGCGATCGGCTAAGATAAACATGAAAACAGCCGTAAACGTATAACGTTCACGGCTGTCCGTATGTCTAATTTCCTTATTTGCCGAAGCGCTGGCGGTAGCCGCATTTGCGGCACAGCTCTTCAACCGCTTCCCGTCTCGAGAAGCCGTCAACGAGATTTGTCGCTCGCTCGCCCTCGATAATATCCGAGAACCTCTGCTCATTCATATTACCGAGATTGATAACACCCTCACCGTCGAGGCAGCATGGCACTACGGTACCGTCAATAAGTATGCCTGCCTGATTCCGCATTCCGTAGCAGAAGCCTTTGCCGTCGTCCTCCTTCGCCTTCAGGTCCGGCCATTCGAACTCATAGTCTTGATTCAGATAGACACGATCGGCGATTTTGACTCCGCTTCCGGGCATAACCTTTTCTTCGATAAGAAAATCCAACTCGAACTCGTTCTCAATCATCGACAAAATCTCGCGGTTCCGCTGTCTCTCCGCATTCGTCATATTATCCTGCGTCAAATTCCACAAGCGGAACGAAGTAATCATGTTCGTCTGTTCCATGGCTTCGCGGACGAAAGATAGCACACCGCTGATATACCCTTCCTTATCCTTGGAGCCGGCATGGCCGTCAAAGCTGTGAAGCGAGAAGTTCATCTGCCGGAGCGCCGGCTTGGACAGCAGCTTATGTTTATTTTTCTGAAGCAGCGTTCCGTTCGTCGTAATATTAACCTTAAAGCCCTTCTCGTGACTGATATCCAGCAGCTGGTCAATCTTAGGATGGAGGAGCGGCTCGCCCTTCAAATGAAAATAAATATAGTCCGTAAACGGTTTGATCTGATCCAGCCGCTCCGTAAAGTCTTCTATGCTTATAAAACCTTTTGCGCGTTCGGTTGGTGGACAGAAGGAGCACGCCAGGTTACAAATGCTCGTAATCTCGATATAAAATTTCTTGAATCTCTTCATTCTTCCAAGCTCCATTCTCTCGCGTTGCTAATCGTCTACCCACCATTATACCATTAAAATCAATCAGGAGGTTGATTGGATTATGTTTATGCAGGGTCAAATGTCCATTCAGCAAAAAGCAATGATGCTGATCGGACGCCCGGTCGGTATCTCTCTCCGCAACGGTCAAGGCGTATCCGGGGTCATTTGCAACGTGCAAGGCGGCCAGGTTTACATCATGCAATATATGTACGCCACGCAGTTCGCTACTTTCCATTACAGCTTTAACGATATTAACGATATATTGCCGTATCCGGCTTGCTAACACAAAAAACCGCGGAATTTTTCGCGGTTTTTTTGTTGTCCTTAGCGGACAATTACGGCTATGATTTTGTTCAATGCCACATAAATCTTCGCGTTGAACGCTTTAAGGACAACGACTCCTTTTTTCACCGCTACTACCCGTCCTACAATTTCTTCACCGGAAACTGTTTTAAGCACAATAAGCTTGCCTTTCTTTTTTGCGGCTTCAATAATTTCAGGAAGCTCACTCGGAAACATCACTCCCATGTCGATCCCCCCTTTCCACTCTGCTACTCTAGTAATATGAAAGGGATAGAAGAGGGTTCGGGCTTTTCCAAAAAAAATCAGCGGGAGATTGGGAAAGATATCCCATTCTGCCGCTGTTGGCCTTAAAACTATTCTTTTATAACGGATTTATTAATGGCCGGAATCATATCAGGCGAATATTTGCTATACAAGCCCAAGCGCCACAGCGCAGCTCCCTTCAACTGGTAACGCTTGGCTAAGCCAAGCTTATCGTCGATGGATTGCGGCGTTTCCGCACTTAGATCGATGCCAAGTAGAAGCTTGGATTTGGGAACGCCTGCTTTTAAAGCCATTTGGATGGCTTCGTTTACCTTATTATTGGGATTGGGTACTTGAGATGCCGTGCCCGAAGGATTGTATTTGTAAGCCATGAGAACAAGGTCGTCCGCTAGGCTTGCCAGCGTCTTGTAATCATAGCCTTGATATGCGCTGTTTGGCGCATGCACAACCAAGGACAATGCAGCATCCTGCGGAAGCGCATCCTTCAGCTGCTTCACATAGTTATTTAGAAGCTTCTGCTGCTCAACCTTGTCCATTTGGAAGCCAAGCCCTTCAAAGTCCAGAACCACGCCGCCAAAGCCGTAATCCGATATGGCCTTTGTAATGCCGTTGATCGAATTGGCGCGAAGCGTCTCGCTGCCCATCATTGTCGTGAGCTCGTTTTGCCCATCGAGGGAATAGACCATCAGGTAGGGCTTGATGGACTTATCCGCGGCATCGCTTACTAACGATTGCGGCGTGACATCGCCATTAGGCTCCGGGACCCGGTATTCAGAGCCTTCGAGCGTAAAATTGCCGTCACGGTCAATTCGGCTCCAGCCATAGGCAACGGAGTTCGCCGAATTCACGAGATCCCGCTCCGCGAAAGAGGATAACGCATAGAATGTACGCAGATGCATTGCTTTTTGCGGCGATTTGATCGTCACGGTATTGGTTGATTGACTCCAGCCGACTTGAGCGCCGAATTGGGTGCTGAAGAAGCTTAACGGGATAAGCACGCGATTACTTCGCATCATCGGCGCTGCCGGCAGCTTTACGTTCGCCCCGTTTACAACGGCTGTTCCGCTACCAATCTTCATGGACAGCTTTACCGCCTTGCCTTGCTTGATTCCTTCCGCCGTGACCGTCTGCGTCTTCTCGTCCCAGACGACCTTCTGTAGCCCAAGCGCTTCGCCGATGGTGCGGAACGGAACAAAAGTAACGCCTTTTACGATAATTGGCGGGCTATCGAAAGGCAGCTCTACATCATCTAATAGAATCGTAGTCTTGGCAGGAACGGCAGACGTCGCCGTTGCCGTCACGGCTGCTGCCGATTCGGCTTTTCCTTCGGAGACGCCGCTCGTTAACAAGGCAAGCGCCAGTACGGCGGCGGCAGATTTAATTCCCCATTGATTAATCACCATAAACCTCCCATGCTCTACCCTTATTCTTCCAACAAGTGGAAGCGGTATAGCAACGGCCCTAGTATATCAAATTTTTGCTAGGGAGCACAAATGATAGAATAGTCATGAGAGAATGACGGGAAAGGAAAAAAGGACCGAACGGGATTCCGGGCAGAATCCGTCCAGTCCTTTCTCTATACCGTTAAATTCCGGTGCATGCCGTAATAAAGGCCTTCCTTCTCCATCAGTTCGCTGTGGGAGCCTTGCTCGGCAATCGTTCCTTTGTCGATGACGAGAATCGTATCGGCGTTCTGAATCGTAGACAGCCGGTGGGCGATGATAAAGCTGGTGCGTCCCTCCATCATCTGAAGCATCGCTTCCTGAATCCGGAGCTCGGTCCGGGTATCGATACTGCTGGTTGCCTCATCCAGAATCAGAATGGACGGCTCAGCGAGAATAGCCCGTGCAATAGCAAGCAGCTGCCGCTGCCCTTGGCTCAGGTTGCCTCCATTCTCCGTAAGCGGAGTATCATACTGCTGCGTCAAACGCCTGATGAACCCGTCGGCTCCCGCCATACGCGCCGCTCTCCGAACTTCCTCGTCGGTTGCCTCCGGCTTGCCGTACTTCAGGTTTTCCTTCACCGTGCCGGAAAATAAATACGTATCCTGAAGCACAATGCCAAAGGTCCGGCGAAGGCTGTTTCTCGTGTAATCCCGGATGTCCCTCCCGTCAATGAGGATCCGCCCTCCCGTTACGTCATAAAAGCGGCTGAGCAGATTGATTACGGTTGTTTTCCCCGCTCCGGTTGGTCCGACTAAGGCCGTGCTGCTGCCGGCTTCCGCCTTGAAGCTGACGCCTTTCAGTATTTGCACGTCGCTGCGGTAGCCGAACTGTACGTTTTCAAACACAACCTCGCCTTTGGGAGATGCAAGCTCGACAGCATTGGGAGCATCCTCTACTTCTTCCTTCTCGTCAAGCACTTCGAATACCCGCTCCGCGCCCGCAATCCCCGATTGGAGAACGTTATACGTATTGGCCAAGTCCATCATTGGGCGGACAAATTGCCTGGAATAGCTCAAGAAGCTTGCGATAATTCCCACCGTGATCATTCCGTGAACGGCCATAACCCCGCCGACGATCGCTACGGCCGCAAAGCCGATATTGTTGATTACGCTGAGCAGCGGCATCATAAAGCCGGACCAGATTTGCGCCTTGGTGCTTACTTTGCACAACTCGTCATTGTCTCTGCGGAAATCGGCAATCGAAGTTGCTTCATAATTAAAGGCTTTGACAACCTGGAAACCGGTGATCGTCTCCTCGACTTGACCGTTTAATCTCCCCAGCTGCGCTTGCTGGTTTTTGAATAAGGCGCTGGTTCGCTTCGTAATGGTTCGGGCAAGCAGGAAAACAAGCGGTACCGTAATCAAGCTTGCCAGCGTTAACAGCGGACTGAGAACAAGCATCATGATCAAAGATCCGATCAACGCGATTGAACCGGTCATCAGCTGCGCCGAGGTCTGCGAGACGGATGTACTGACATTGTCGATATCATTCGATAGTCGGCTCATTAGTTCGCCATGCCTGCGGGTATCGAAATAAACAAGCGGCAACCGCTGCAGCTTCTCGAATAAGGTGCGCCGAAGCCGGCTGACGATCCGCTGGGAGATCCCTGCCATCATCCAGCCCTGAAGGAAGCTCAGCGAGGCATCCGCCAAATAGGAAGCGACAAGCGCAAACAATACAAGATGCAGCAGACTGAAGTCAACCGCACCTTCGCCTCCTACCATTGCGTTGACGGCAACTCCGATTAAATAAGGCCCCAGAAGCATGATAGCGGAATCGATCAGAATAAAGCCGAATACCAAGGCAAGCTGCTTGCGCTCGCCGCTCAAATAACCCCAAAGGCGCATTAAAGTCGCCCGGAAGTTTTTCGGCTTTTGCTTGGGGCCGCCGCGTCCGCCGAATCCGGGGCCGCCCGGGCGGCCTCCCATGGGCACATTAACCTCGGAACGCGCTGTTCCGTTGTTGGAGTTGGTTCCGTTAGGCTGAGGCATGGTTATCCACCTCCTTGCCGATCTGGGAGCGATAGATCTCCTGATAAACCTTGCAATCCCGCATCAGACGGTCATGATTGCCCATGCCTACGATTTCCCCGTCGTCCATCACGATGATGGTGCTCGCATCCTTCACGGAGGAAATCCGCTGGGCAATGAGCAGACAGGTAACATCCTTTGCGTATTCGTTGATCGCGCGTTTGATAGAGGCCTCCGTCGCACTGTCGAGCGCGCTTGTGCAGTCGTCGAGAATAAGAATATCCGGCTTCCGGATAAGCGCTCTCGCAATCGAGATTCGCTGCTTCTGTCCGCCGGAGAAATTCACTCCGCCTTGTCCAATCATCGTGTTGTACTGCTCCGGAAGTTCCGAGACAAACGAATGAGCCGAAGCCATTTTGGCCGCATCCACGACCTCCTCCATAGACGCGTCCTGCTTCCCGATCCGGATATTGTCCACTACCGGTCCGGTGAACAGCACCGATTTCTGCGGAACGATGGCAATCTTCTCTCTCAACTCATGAGTATCAGCTTCGCGAATATTGATGCCGTTTATTCGGACTTCCCCTTCTGTAACGTCGTAGAAACGAGGGATCAAGTTCACCAGCGTGCTTTTTCCGGAGCCGGTTGAGCCGATTATGGCTACGGTCTCCCCGGGCTGGCAGCTGAAGCTGATCGATTTGAGAACGGGCTCTCCTTCGGGACCATCATAAGAGAAGCTGACATTGTCGAATTCGATAGCGCCCTTACCCTTCAGCTCTTTCACGGCAGATTGCCGGGTGAGGTCCGTCATTGGATTAGTCTCTGCCAGCACCTGCACAATCCGGCCTGTTGAAGCCTTCGCGCGAACGAACATGTTGAAAATCATCGTCATTGTTGTCAGCGAGAACAGAATTTGGGTCATGTAGTTAACGAACGCGATAATATGACCAACCTGGGTATGCCCGTTATTAACCCGGATGCCGCCCAGCCAGATAACAGCCACAATCCCGATGTTCATCGTAAGCGTAACGGCGGGACCAAACACAGACATGACCCTTTGCACGGAAGTAGACCGCTCCTCATATTGCTTGTTAATACCGTTGAATTTATCGACCTCGAGATCAAACCGGTTGAAGGCCTTGACCACTCTGACGCCCGACAGATATTCGCGCATAACGCCGTTTAACCGGTCCAGAGCATTCTGCACCTTCAGGAACAACGGCAGGCCAACCTTCATATTGAGCACAATCATTAATCCGACGATCGGAATTACAATCATAAGAACGATGGATAAGTACGGATTTAGCCGGAAGGCCATAATAAACCCTCCGATGCAAAGCATGGGAGCTTTGACAAAAATCCTCATCATGCCGTTGACGAAGTTTTGGACCTGCGTCACGTCATTGGTAAGCCGCGTAACCAGCGATGCACGGTCGAAGCGGTCTACGCTTTCGAAGCTTAACCCTTGAATTTTCTCGAATAAATCCTGACGAAGCTCTGCCCCAAAGCGTTGGGACACGATGCTGGAGACAATATTGCGGCCGGATGCCGCAATAGCGCCTCCCAGCGTAATCAATAGCATGTAACCCCCGAAATGGAGAACCTTATCCATCTCTTTGTTCGCAACACCCTCGTCCACGATATGAGACATCATGGTCGGCTGAAGCAGATCCGCCAAGGCCTCAACGCTGACGAGCAGGACGCAAAAGGTGAACAACAGGCCGTATTTTCTAATATATTTCGTCATGTGCTGCACGCGAAGATCCCCTTTCCAGTATACGAAAGCACATCTATTTCAATTGGCTTTGCCATAATACAAGCGATTTCTGATCGCTCTCCGCCCCAATCTCCTTCAGCAGCTTCCCTTCATCCGTCAGCGCCACCGTGTCCCCGTTCCAGCGTTCCACCACAATCTTCGAGAGATGCTGGCGGCGCAGCAGCGTCATAAACATCCGCTTCAGCTCCTCTGCCGACGGTTGATTGGCTGATTCCCGCGGTTCCATCGTATGGATCCGTTTGCCGTTGTTTTCCATCCAGTACAGCCATTGATCTCCCCGCAGCACGAGGAAATGCCCAGGTTTCCTTGCAAAGGAGCAATCGTAACCTCCCGGCCATTCCATCAGCAAGCCAAACGGATTAGCAGGATCCACCGCCGACAGCAGCGTAAGCGATTCTTTTGCTGAGGTCCCTGAAGGAAAAGGCTTCCGAATGAGCTCGGCGATCTCCGGCGTCGTAAACTGCATCGTTATCGCTCCGTCGATAAACAAACCGCGCGTCAATGTGCCCCATTCCTCGAGCTTTCGAAGTACCGGCTGAAGACGATCCCAGCTGTAAGGCGTTACCGAGGTAGCCAGCTCCTTGGTCACAATCCCGTACGTATCCAGCACATGGCGGATCCAATACATCTCGGGAGGATCCGCGTCCGGAGA
Source organism: Paenibacillus glycanilyticus (assembly GCF_051200795.1). Lineage (NCBI taxonomy): Bacteria > Bacillati > Bacillota > Bacilli > Caryophanales > Paenibacillaceae > Paenibacillus > Paenibacillus glycanilyticus. The sequence goes on along the minus strand of NZ_CP195155.1, from coordinate 2,961,349 downwards.
TGTATTGCCGGAATTCCCTGCATCCTCGAAAGCCTCCGCCAGACTGCCTGTCCAGTACCATCTGCCAAGCCCCGACCCGGTCTTTGCCCAATCCTTGCCCTTCTTCAGCGTTAATAGCCGCAGGGGGGCGAACTGGTCATTGGATGCATGACCTTCCCAAGCGAGCTCCAATAGCGCTGTTAAAACCTCCGTCGGAAGCTTTCCCGTGTCTCTAGCCAGCCGGGTTAGGAAGCTAGCCCCGCTCCGCTTCAACAGCTCGAGCAGCTCCGGATGCGAAGCGGTTTTCTCTCTGCTCTCCGCCAGATAAGGCTCATAGATCGAACGGCTGCCTGCCAGGAAAAAGGCTACTTTCCCTTCCTTTTCCTCGGGCTGCTTCTTGCCGATCCAGACGACCTCTCCCGTTGCGCACAAAAGATCAAGCTCATCCTTCCGGTAATCCGTTACGCGGGACGGGAAAATAACCGACTCCCAATGAGATAGCGGCAGAAAAATGCCCTGCAGGCGCTCGATAACAAGCTTGAGACCTTCGCTGCCGCGAAGCTGCGCGCCTTGGAGCGCATGCTGGCGCAGCGCAATCTGCGCGCACCAGCGAATTGGTGATGCCGGCTGCACCTGCTTGCGGGCTTCCCCGATCGATAGACGGATCATGCGCTCAGCTGCGCGCCGGCTCGACCAGATTCGTTCCTCCGGCGATGCGGCAAAAGGCGCCTGATCGAGGCTGCCTTCCTCACGCAGTTTATCGATTAATCTCTTTGCTTCGATTAACGACAGCTTTGGATAACGCTCGCATAACTCAAGCTCTGTGAAAGCAATCCTGTTGTCGGCATACCGGCGGATAATAAAGGAAGCAGCTTCATCCGACTCCGGAAAAGCTTCGTAGATTTCCCGTTCATCACGGCAAATCCATCGGTATTCTTCTTTCGGCGTATCAGGCGACGGCTGATAGACGGCCAGTTCTCCGGATTGCAGAAGCTGCTCCGCCCATTCCAGTGGCCTCGTATCCGACAGCTGGATCAGCTCGTCCGGTGCAAGATCGCCCCGGCGCTTCAGCAAGCGAATAACATCGCCCGGTTCGCGAAGCTCCGGCTCCGGCTCGGAGAGCCTTTGCCGCTCCGCTTCCAGCACCTGCTCGGGAATTACGCTGCGGATAGCCTGCTCGCCGAACAAACGCCCTGCCATCTCCCTGCTTACATTCATCAGCTGCATTTGAATGGCCGGATCCAGCCCGTCGCCTTCGTAAATTCGCATATTTACGTAATCGGCCAGGAATTGGGTCGCCATCGGGGACGGAAATTCCGTCTCTTTGACCACTACCTCAATCTCACCATCCTGAATGGCGGTTAACAAGGTTCGCAGATCTTCCAAAGATAAATACTCGTGCAGGCAAGCCTTCATCGCTTCCGTCAAATAAGGAAAATGCTCGGCATACGGCAAGGCGGAACGAAGCAATTCCTCGCTCCTCAGCCGCTTCTGCCAGAGAGGCGTCCTGCCGAAGCTTCGGGATAACAGCAGAGAGGTTTCGGCAATATGACGGAAGGCTATCGCCAGCAAAGGCGAGCCTGTAATCGCTTCGGTAAGAAGCGGCTCAATATTAGCCGGCGTAACTCCCCAAATCGTCTGCAGCCAGGAGGAATCCCATTCCGGAAGCACGAATTCGATGCCATTGTCTTTGGCATTGCCATAGAGCCGGTAAGGCAGAAGCAGTTCGAACTGCCGCTCGATCGCCAGCAGCCAGGTCCGGTTAAGCCGCCTGCCAAACGGATTATGCATAATGACATGCGTCTGATTCATCAGATCGCGGTAGGTCTCAATGACGATGCGTTTGTCTGTCGGGAGCTCGCAGTTGGATAACTGGGAGCGGATTAACGACAGCAGCTGCTGCGCCGTATAATCATCCATCCGATATTGCCCGGTCAGCCAGCTGATCAGCTGATTTTCATCTTCCCGTTGAAGACGCTCTTCGATTTCCCCGATAAACGCCCCGACTTTTTGGCCAAGCGAATAGGTCCGCCCAAGTCCTTCAGCACGCCAAAACGGTATTTCGCTAAAGCGATTTCCCGCCTCGGATACATAGACCCGGTCCTTATCGATTCTGCGGATCATCCAACCGTTCATTCCAAGCTGAAACACGTCTCCTACGCGGCTCTCCTGTACAAATTCTTCGTCAAGCTCGCCCAGATGAACCCGGCTGTCCACATGATGCACCGGGTACGCCGAGCTCGACGGAATCGTTCCAGCCCCGGTCAAGGCGCCAATCATCGTATTCCGCCGCTTCACAAGCTGATCCGTGTCGCGGTTCCAATCCAGTAGCGGCCGCATGAACGGGTAAAAGCCAGCCAGCACCTGCAGCATGCCCCGAAGCTTGCCGACGGGGAAGCTTCTGTAGCTGTCGCTTCTGGCGATCAGCCTATGCAGATCGCCTACCGCCATGTCCTGCGCAGCAACGATGGATATCGTCTGCTGCGACAGGACATCCAGCCGATCCCGCGGGATCCGGATCGGCTCGATATCGCGCTCGGCAATTAGCTTGCCGAGCACGGCCATCTCCGGCAGCACGCCCCGCTGCCGGGCAACCATCGCGCCGCGGCTGGCGCTGCCGACGGCGTGGCCCGCACGGCCGATCCGCTGAATGCCGGATGCGGCTTCAATCGGGGAATCGAGCTGGATAACCAGCTCGATATGTCCCACGTCAATGCCAAGCTCGAGCGAGGAGGTAGCCACAATGCAGCGCAGCTCGCCTGCCTTCAGCATTCTCTCTACTTCCAGCCGGCGCTCCTTGGCAATACTGCCGTGATGGGCTCTCGCCATCTCGTAGCCGGCATGATCATTCAGCCGTAGACATAGACGCTCGCATAATCTCCGGCTGTTTACGAAAATAATGACCGAGCGGCAATCGGACATCAGCGCGAACAGCCTGTCCAGAATCGGGAGCCATACCGCATCGCGGGTCTGCATAGGCTGCGATTGATCAGGCATCGTTAACGATACTTCAAGCTTTTTGCTCATATGGCTTTCTACAATCGTGACCGGACGCGGCACCAGCCCCAGCGGATGTACGAATCCCTCGTTGTCGGTCTCTTGCCTCCCATCCGCTTGTCTGCCTTCCGGTTCCTCCCAGCCGCCAAGAAATCTTGCTACGCGCACAAGCGGCTTCTGCGTAGCCGATACGCCAATTCGTTGAATCCTTCTTCCGCATAACTCTTCCAACCGTTCGAGCGAAACGGATAGATGCGAGCCTCTTTTATCCGCGGCGAGATCGTGAATCTCGTCAATGATGGCATAGGAGACTGTCTTCAGCATCTCCCTCCCTTTCTCGGAAGTCAGAAGGATATACATGGATTCCGGCGTAGTGACCAGAATATCCGGCGGTTTCCGATACATAGCGGATCTAACCGAGCTGGTCGTATCTCCTGTCCGAACGCCGCTTCGGAGTCCCGGCCAGCTGTTATCCGATGAGGCGGCAAGCTTATCAATCTGTTCGATAAAAGCAACCAGATGATCATGAATATCGTTATTGAGCGCCTTAAGCGGCGTAATATAGAGCAGCCTCACGCCTGCTTGACGCTGCTGCTGCTTCATTCGGGCAATCCCATCGAGACATGGAAGAACGGCGGCCAATGTTTTGCCTGAGCCTGTCGGAGCGGCAATCAGCGTATTGTCGCCTGCTGTAATCGCTTTCCAAGCTTGTTTTTGCACGTCGGTCGGCTCGCCGAACGAAGCCTCAAACCATTCCGCAAGGGATGGATGAAAAGAAGATAATGACGAGCTCTGCATGACTTTCAGCTCCATCTGAATATAGTCGGACGCAATTCCTTTACTACTATATTATATCAGCACAACAGGGCAATCGCCAAAACGAATACGGCGCATGAAAGCCCTTCAGGAAAAGGAGCCTTTCATGCGCCAGCTTGCTTATTTTAGATACAAAATGTATCATAAATCTATAACACTTTTCCACTAATGGGACGTGATGCGCTGGAATGTCTGTCATCCTTCGTTTGCCGATAAGAGGGCTGCTGTTATGGCTGCTTTTATTCAGTCTGACCGATGCGGTATTTACCGATATCGGAATAAGATTAAAGCTTATAACCGAGCTGAATCCGTTTGTATCTTGGCTGTATAACTGGCACTCCATCGCTTATTACGGCGTTAAGCTAATATTTCCCGTACTCTTCTTGCTTATTTATCCTCGGTTAAGTGCCCGCTTATGGATCCGTTATTCGGCAGTCATCCTGTTCCTGCTCTACTTATTCGTTAACATGTACCATTTATTGTGGGTAGTCCTCGCTCTGGTGAACAGCCATCATGGATGAAACGAGCGCCAGAAGTCGCCGCGCTCATCAATGATGTTCATGATCTGGGAGTAAGGAATTCTGAACTCGGGAAAGCCTGCTGCATAAGGCGCAATCTCATAAGGCTCAAAATATAAATGAAGCGCATCCTGCGTTACGAAAAACGGTTGATCCGGTTTGATGCCTTTATACGTATCCGGAAAAACATAATCATACTGAGGGTCCGTTTTGATCTGTTCCCCTACGATATCGCTCAGCACTTTCACATAGTCACTGCCCGGTTTGAACAAGTCCTTCAGCGTATACATATCGCCATTCGACACATCGATATGGGCATAGACCTTCGTTGGCATGCCATGAGCTGCCCCGGCCGGGTAATTATACCCCGTCATTTCAATCTCCAGCAGATTTTTTTTGAACAACGTCACTTCGAAATCCCCGCTGTACGTATAGCCAAGCAGTTCATCGCCAGGGATCGGCTTAACCTGGGACATGACCTTAAGCGTTTCGTTCAACCTCTCTTGCGCGGCATGATCGGCGATGCCTTCCACAGCCGGATAATAGACGACATAATCCTTATTTGGCTTATACTTATGCTCCCTGACCAGATAAGGCAGGCGAAGCGGAATAACCGTGTTAGGTTCCCACACGATACGTCCATTCCGGTTGGCATATTGAATCCTCTGATCAATATTGACCTGAATCAGGTCATCCTCGAGTTTCAAGATACCGCTTCCCTGGAACTGCGGATACCCGGGAGCCGGATTTCCGCTGGTGTTAATGAAGAAAGTAGTCTTACCGTTGCTTGCCGAAGCGAGTCCTTTCCGATAGGGCTGTACGTCGGTATAGACAAATTCCGTCAAGCGTTTGCCATCGGAATCAAAGATCGCATACATCGAGCCAAGGAACGGTTGATCCGGATCAATCGCTTTCCCTACCGCATATCGCTGCTGGCCAATTGCCATGATATCGTTATAGATCGTCTGTATGACCAGATTTCCTTTTGTATCAATAACCCCGTATTCCGCGGCAAAATCCTCCGCGTTATTAACGATTGCCCGGCCATTCTGGAACGGAAACGCCGTCGAATAGGTCGGCTGAATTTTCACTGTGCCTTTCTCGTTGATATAGCCATATTTCCCATTCGCCGTCTGTTGGAAAGGCAATAATCCATCCCCCGGAACTCCTACAAAAGGAAAATGATATTCCGCTTCCTTTGAACCATCATGCCGAATTAAGGCATAAACATTGTCTTTTATTTTTACAACCGCATGTCTGTTGGAAAAATCGGTAGCATCTTCATACCGAAGCGGTATAACCTCTTTACCTGAACGGTCAATATAGCCATAGACGGTTTTGCCGCCTTCAAGCTGGTTGTTTACCATCGCTCTTCCATCATGCATATCTGCCATATAGGAATAACCATTGCTCGTGACGATAGCTCCTGAATCATTAAGCAGCTTGTATTTGCCTTTGTCGTCAATAACAACCGCTCTTCCTTCCGAAAAAGGAGCAATAAAGCTATAAACGGGTCTGACAAAATAAGCTCCCGTTGTGTTAATTAAGCCATTTCCATTATCCGCGCTTACAATAGCAAGCCCATTCGTTTGAAAATCCTCAGCACGGTCAAAGCGAGGGGGTATCACCATCGTGCCAATTCCGTTAATATAGCCCCATCTGGTTCCGCTTGTTGTTTTCTCGGATCCCGGATAGAGAGATATCGCTCGACTCTCCAAAGAACGATCATCGGGAACAATATTCCGGAAGCCAACAGGACTCCATTCGTAAACAGCTCGTTTCGTTTGTGCCTCCGCAGTCCGCCAATTAATAATAAGATTATTAACCATCCTGCTTGTTACGGGTGCGGCAGTCAGCTCCGTGACGCCGTAGCCTTCGCCTTTCGCGGCTGCCGCGATCGTCCATCCGACATGCCGGTATTGCAAAATATGGACATAAAGCTCTTCTTGCCAGCGATACACAACCGTCAGCTCCGGAACGCCATCCCCGCTTAAATCCTGGGGATAAATCGCATATTCGTTAGATGGATCCTCCATCATGACGAGTTCCGCCCCCGGAGGCAATGAAGATTGCGCCAATCGGATAATCTGGTCATTGATCCAGTCCATTCGCATCTGGTCCCCTTTCCCAGCACGTTACATCAACTCACTATTCGTATGCGGGAAATAAGGAGAAATATGACAGATTTTGAGCGGTGCTTGGACCGTTGACTGGGCAGGTTACCGAGTCTTCCTGAATATGAAGTAGGCGGCAAACGCAATCGCAGCATATATCAGAATAACAATCCCTAAAGTAATCATTCTCTCCTTCATGCTCCCGTCCGCAAACAACACGGGTCCAAGTCCAAAGAAAGTGACCAGCAGGAATATAATAAGCAATACAACACTCAGAAGTATTTTTATGTTCAGCCCTCCAACTTGCCTGACATCGGTTCACTGAAGACAATCCGGTTTCCGAACGGGTCTCCGATTCTGCACTCCAGCGTATTCCACGGCGTTTCTTCCAGTCCGGGTCTTGCGTATTTATATTTCTTGTCCAATAAATCCTTATGTAACTCCCTTATTCCGGTCATTTCGATACGAATAGCCGAGCCCGGGCTGCAGTCACCGTGATGTTCGCTCAGATGCAGTCTGATTCCCCCCTTTGAGATCTGCATATATAGAGGCATATCGGGTTCAAAACGATGCTCCCAATCCACATTGAAGCCTAGAAAGTCCACATAAAATTCCCTGGCTTTCGCCTCGTCAAATATACGAAGAATCGGTACCAGCTGTTCTAAGTTCATTATCGTATTTCCCCTTTATTTTGGTATTACGATCTCCAAATATATAGTAAAGAAGACTGCAATGGCAGCCTTCTTTGAATGAAATGCAATAGACTTATTTGCAAACCATCAGCAAATTCCCATCCGGATCCTTGAAATTAAACCAGTGGCCATTTTGGATTTCCGTAATTAGCTCAACATTTTTCTCCTGCATAAATGCATAAGCCTGCTCAATGTCTTCCGTATGAAATTGAAATGCCGGTGCCGTATACAAATTTTCGGTCGAGTAAATTTTGCTGTCCAACACAATGCTTGGCCCTTCCATCGGCAGGACGTAAATATGTCCGAAATAAATCTCGCCGTCTGCAGGTAGACCTAGAATATCGCAATACCAGTCGCGGGCATTTTCAACGTTGCTAACAGGGATAAAAATACCGTTGATTTTATTCGAGATAGGATTCATATACCTCCTGCTTTCTTCATGGAATAAAAAAAGGCTATGCCTTTCTTCGCATTGCGCCTAAAACAATATTATAATGGTCGGGATCATGGATATGGGCATTCTTAAACTCCCAGCCGCCATGTTCGCCAGTGAAAGGTTCAATCCCGATAATCCCGCCTCTGTCACGTACCTCTTCCACATATTCGTCGAATTCATCCCAGCCAATATGAATGTAAGTATCCCATGCGTAATCCGGACCGTCCCATTCCGTTGGATAGCTGTGACGCTTGGCAGAGACGGCATTTGGTTTAACATCCTCTCCGGAAACCGCCTGTTGAAGGATAAAACAAACCTCGTCGCGCTCCGCGTGTCCCCAATCGTCAATGGAAAACCCTAAACAGTCGCGGTAATAAGCTTGCGATTTTGCCAGATCCGATACTAATCGAACCTGGATGTTCTTGCCCAGTTTTACTCCGGATTTGCCCTTCTCATCTTCAAGGATTTGCTCGCTCATGATTCCAGCCTCCCATTCAGGATGATGAATTTACAGATCCTTAAGAAGATCCGATATCAGAATTCCGTTAATTCGGAGTCCGGCAATATTGCAGTTGTCGATATTAACATTAGATAAATCACAATTGTTAAAGAGGGCGGTCGAGAGGCTGCAGTTCTTGAAAGTGGTTGGTTCATATTGACCGTCGGGTTTGTATTGCGGCTCGCCTTCCTTTGGCAGAACGACATTCGTAAATTGGGTACCGATCAGATAGACATGATCAATGCTGGCATGACTGATATTTGCAAGCCTAATGTTTACCCCCGTCATGTTTGCATCGGTAACTAGAATTTCGCTCATATTCACATCGTTCAACTTCATGGCATTCATATTTACGTTATTGATCGAAGTTCTGGCCAGGCTGACATTATCGATTACCAGCTCTTCCGCGCGAACCTCCTGCCACTTCGCTCCTGAAATATCAGATTGCCGCAGATCAAACGGTCCAACTTTTAAGCTCATCCTCAGATCTCCTCCAATAATAGATCTTCAATCAGGTAATTCAATACAGAATCAAGCTTTACCTTTATTATCCAAATCATATCATGAAAAAAACACGAGAACAAGTGTTTGCATTTTGTTTGGATTGTGTTATGATTTTCTAAATTATTAGTGGAGGTATGGAGATAACGCAGAATGAAATTCTTTATTCATTTAACAATTTCTCTAATTGGATACGTTCATTGGAAAATACGAACGAAAAATTATGGTTTGCGCCAATTGAGGAGAAGAAATGGTCAATCAGCGAGATCATTGCGCATCTTTTTAATTGGGACAGATACCTTATATCCGAAATACTGCCCGCTGTTCAGATCGGCAATGAAATAAATTTCCCCGAGTATGATACGTTCAACAAGCGGGCTTCAGATTACATACAATCAGGTGTCTCTAAATCCAAGCTTATCGATGAAACAGTAGCTACAAGAAATCTATTAGTAAAATTGCTTCATGAAATGACTATCGAAAGGTTAAATAGGCGATTAACGGTTAATGGCGTAACTAATTGTCCTAGTACTGGAGCTCCTTATTCCCTTATTTATATCATTAAGGAATTTGCGGATCATGACACCCACCATAAACAACAGATCATGCGGTTTCTGAGCGGAAGCGTATAGCCCAGCTTCTCGGACTTGCGGTCAGTTGAAGAAATACGAATACTCCAACTCTGCGATTTTAAGCAAATCCGTACGCATCCCTTCGCCTTCCATTTTAATAATCATTTGTTTCGCTGTTTCTATATTCATCGTTACTCTGCCTGTTGTTTCAAATCCTTCCGGAATTTCAACGTATTGCTTCACTTTGGCGATTACAAATACCGTGTACGTATTGGTACTCTCCCAATACCATGCCGCTACCGGAATTCTCTCGTCTTCCAAAAACAAGCCTGCTTCTTCTACCGTCTCGCGGTCAAGTGCAATAATGAGGTCTTCGTCTCCCTCAACTCTGCCTCCGACCGTTGTCAGGCTCTGCTCGTATTTATCCCACACCATAACGATGTAACCATTTGAGGTAACAGGTATGCTATGAATTCCGGCAATCCGTTTGTCTGTTGGCCATACACCAAACAATGGTTTTAGCATTACCGATCAACTCTATTCTGTGGTATATTTAACCGCTTTAACCGAGAGCCATTGAGGAAGTGCCGCTGAAGGATTTTCACGCCAATCGGAATAGCTTTCCACTTCTTTAGCGGTTAAATTATCGCCTTCATTCTCTGAATCATCTACCCAGAACCAGCCATTTTCCGCATACATCTCTTCAATTCGTTTGATATGTAGGCTAGAGCTAACAACAGCGTTCAAAATATCCTGTATTCGCCATTTAAATGTGGGTACTTCTCCAAAAGGACCCGTCAGGTGATAGGGCTTATTTACAGTGAGTGCTTCCTTTGCCTTGATTCCAAACGGTCGCATGAAAGGATGAATATCGTACATGATATAGACTCCATCACTCTTCAGAACCCTACTTACATTATTGTACATGGACTTTAGATCATGAATCCACACGTGAACCCCATTCGAGGTGTAGACCAAATCATACTCTTCGCTTGGAAGCTGAGATAAAGTCATCGTATCCTCACAAATAAACTCGATATCCCAGCTATGATGCTTGGCAATGATGGAAGCGTTCTCTATTTGTTTATCCGAGATATCGCACGAAGTGACTTGCGCTCCCAACAGATGAAACGCAAAAACCGCATGATTATCTCCACTTGAAGGAACCAACACGCGTTTTCCTGTTAAATCCGGGAAGGCTTCTCTAATCAAGCCGTATGTCGTAGGATGAAAAGCGGATGCCGGAGACGATATGACTCTTGCAATCGCCTCTTCCGTTCTATATTTCAAATACCAGGTTTCTGACCACTCGTTCCAGCTGTCCTTTACCTTATTCTCACTACTCAATATGATCACTCCTCCAATTCACATGCCTGATACAGACCGCCGTTAACGGAGACAGAAGTGCTTATCAGACTAATGATTCGTCTCGCCACGCGAGCTGGATCGATTAAATTCCCCTCAGCCTTCTGTGCGGCAAAATAGCCAGCTAACGCCATATCCGACTCACGGGCTATCTGCTGCATAGGTGTATCCATCATTCCCGGATCAACCGAGTATACTTGAACTTCATTAACCTGCCGACCCTGCTCTTGTTCCATACCTATACATCGGGAGAACATATTCATCGCAGCTTTTGCCGAGCAATAGAGACTCATGTTTGGCGCAGGGTACTTCCCGGATCCGGATGAAATATTTACGATTTTTCTTACAACATGCCAGCCTGAGGTTAGTCGAATAAAAGCCGAGGTAAGCAGCATCGGAGCTGCAATGTTGAGCTGTATATTTTTCAGAATTTCCTCATCCGTGCAAAATTGTATGTCTTTTAACGGAGTGACTGACGCCGCATTATTTATAAGGGTTATTGATTTCAATTCATATTGATCGATAGCGGAAATAAGATCTTGTAGTACAGTTGGAAGGCTCTCTACTAGAGTAAGATCAACGGGGTAATAGAAGTATTTGCCGTCTAATGTATTTCGATCGATTTCCTCATTATCCGTTCGGGATAGGCCAATAACTGTGTTCCCTTCCTCTAAAAGCCTTTTCGTGAGCTCCGCGCCAAGTCCGCTGGATACTCCCGTAATGATGTAAACATGATTATTCAGCATAATCATCTCCTTTTCAGTTCCCTAATTTTAATCATATAATAGGTAACCGCACTGCCTACACCCATAAAACAAAAAACAATAGTCAGGAACATTAATCCGCTAACATAAGCATTATTCTTATCTTCCTCTATTAAGTACAGCAAAAGGATGAAAGAAACTACAAACGCTGCAATAAACAAGATACTCAGCAGCCCTCTCCATTTCATCCCCATCTCCCTCCTTCGGGAATTAGTCAACTTTATCTTCAACATTTTTCCAGTAAAAATAAGATTATCATATCTCTATGAACCATGCACGCAAAACTTCAGTCGAATAGGTTTGGTCAATATATAATGGTATACTCATGAAGGACCGATAGTTGCACTGAAGCCCAATCGTTCGGCCGTAAAAAAGATGGTGGTATCGCGAGATCGCCTAAAGGCTTATGCCTCCCAGCTCAAATCAAAGTCTTCGGCTGCCGCTTAATGAACTTCATTTATGAAAAGAACTAGAAATACGTTCCCATTTCATGCTATATTGCATTAGGCTAGAGATTTTGAAGAAGAGAGAGGTTACAACATGATTGATCGTACTATATTAGTAAAATTCGGCGAGCAAACGACCAACGAACAGTTCCAGGAGATCGTAGATCGCTTCAAGGCGCTGAAAGAACATTTGACTGGTGTTGTTGAAGTAAATGCCGGCATTAATTTCTCGGATAATAACAAAGGTTACCAACTGGTCCTTCGCGTCAGATTCGAAGATAACGCCGCACTGGAGGCATATGGCCCTAATCCTCATCACCAAGCTGTAGCAGCACTTATCCGCGAGTATGGCCGTGAGGATAGCATCGCAGCCAATATCGAAGTGTAACATAAAAAACAGCGGGCTCTTGATCAAGCGTCCGCTGTTTTTATGAGCAAATATACTTTTCATCAACTATTTAATTAACAGTACTTTGTTTCATAGGAACATACTTCAAATTCAAAATATAGAGTATAACAAAAAAATCCGATCACTAATGATCGGATTAACATTCTTAAATGGTGCCGGCGATAGGAGTCGAACCCACGACCTACTGATTACAAGTCAGTTGCTCTACCAACTGAGCTACACCGGCATAAAAGGTATATTTATACCTTGAAAACTGGATGCGAAAGTTTGAAATATCTTAAGCTGTAGTAGGATAAGCCCTCGACCGATTAGTATTCGTCAGCTCCACACATTGCTGTGCTTCCACCCCGAACCTATCAACCTCGTCGTCTTCAAGGGGGCTTACTAATTGGGAAATCTCATCTTGAGGGGGGCTTCACGCTTAGATGCTTTCAGCGCTTATCCCGTCCGTACTTGGCTACCCAGCGGTGCTCCTGGCGGAACAACTGGTACACCAGCGGTACGTCCATCCCGGTCCTCTCGTACTAAGGACAGCTCCTCTCAAATTTCCTGCGCCCGCGACAGATAGGGACCGAACTGTCTCACGACGTTCTGAACCCAGCTCGCGTACCGCTTTAATGGGCGAACAGCCCAACCCTTGGGACCTACTTCAGCCCCAGGATGCGATGAGCCGACATCGAGGTGCCAAACCTCCCCGTCGATGTGGACTCTTGGGGGAGATAAGCCTGTTATCCCCAGGGTAGCTTTTATCCGTTGAGCGATGGCCCTTCCATTCGGTACCACCGGATCACTAAGCCCGACTTTCGTCCCTGCTCGACTTGTTGGTCTCGCAGTCAAGCTCCCTTATGCCTTTGCACTCTCCGAATGATTTCCAACCATTCTGAGGGAACCTTTGGGCGCCTCCGTTACATTTTAGGAGGCGACCGCCCCAGTCAAACTGCCCACCTGACACGGTCCCTCTACCCGATTCAGGGTAGCAGGTTAGAACTCCGATACGATCAGGGTGGTATCCCAACGTCGCCTCCACACAAGCTGGCGCTCATGCTTCTCAGGCTCCCACCTATCCTGTACAGATCGTACCAAAGTCCAATATCAAGCTGCAGTAAAGCTCCATGGGGTCTTTCCGTCTTGTCGCGGGTAACCTGCATCTTCACAGGTATTAAAATTTCACCGGATCTCTCGTTGAGACAGCGCCCAAGTCGTTACGCCATTCGTGCGGGTCAGAATTTACCTGACAAGGAATTTCGCTACCTTAGGACCGTTATAGTTACGGCCGCCGTTTACTGGGGCTTCGGTTCACAGCTTCGGATTGCTCCTAACCGCTCCCCTTAACCTTCCAGCACCGGGCAGGCGTCAGCCCGTATACTTCGCCTTACGGCTTCGCACAGACCTGTGTTTTTGCTAAACAGTCGCTTGGGCCTTTTCACTGCGGCCCCCTCGGGCTATTCACCCTACCGAGGCACCCCTTCTCCCGAAGTTACGGGGTCATTTTGCCGAGTTCCTTAACGAGAGTTCTTCCGCGCGCCTTAGCATGCTCTGCTCGCCTACCTGTGTCGGTTTGCGGTACGGGCACCTTCACCTGGCTAGAGGCTTTTCTTGACAGCCGGAGTACATGACCTTCGCTACTGCAATTTTCGCTCCCCATCACAGCCTAGCTTACGCGAGTCGCGGATTTGCCTACGACTCTGCCTCACTGCTTGGACAGGCTATTCCATCAGCCTGCGTCACTGCCCTTCTGTGT
>NZ_CP195155.1:1285000-2942500 GCF_051200795.1 Paenibacillus glycanilyticus | reverse complement strand
CGCATGCGTATGATAGCCAAGCCGCATCCCTTCCATTTCTAATCGGTCTGCAAGCTCATTCATTTGCTCCGCGTAACGAAGCCAAGTCGCCGCATGGTTGTCTTCCGGCATATGCCCTACGTTCCATGGGCCTCCGAGACATGGGATAATGATGTTCGGATTGCCGAGCTCTGCATGATAGCGAATCGTATTCTCCAGTGTATCAAGCTGCAGCAGCCTCCACTCCACATGCCAACCGCATAACTCCAGTCCATGCTTTGCGATGAGTTCCTTAACCACGGAAGCAGGCCATAAAGTCTCTCCATACATTTCAATACCTTCGTAGCCCATCTCACGAACTGCGCCAAGCGTAGCATCCAGATCCCGCTTCATCTCCTCGTAGACCGTATACATCGCCAGTGCAAACTTCATTTCCATCTCCTCCATCCTTTTCCGTCATCATCGGCTATCCCTATAAACGGTGGATAATGGCTGATGCGGCGTCCGCGTCGAGCAGTACTTCACAATTCGGATGAAGCTGAACAATGGATGCCGGCATATCCGAATTAACAGGCCCAAACAGCGCCTGCTCAATAATGTCAGCCTTATGCTTTCCTTTTGCGACAAGTACGAGATGACGGGTATGCATAATGTTTTTAATACCAAGCGTCAATCCGCCCAGCGGATGCTCTGGGCCGACGCCCGTTTCTTTGCGGACGCGCGCTTCGAAGATCGGGTCCATCGGCGATACCCAGGTCGTGCTCTCGAACGGGGTTCCCGGCTGATTAATGCCAACATGGCCATTGAAGCCGATTCCGAGCATTTGCAGGTCGACGCCCCCGCGAGAAGCAAGAGCGTCCTCGAACAAACGGCATTCCCGTTCAAAATCGTCAGACATCGTAGGCGGCATAATGAAGTTTTTCTCTGGAATGCCAAGGTTTTTAACAAGCTGCTCATAGATCATCGAATAGCAGCTGCCTGAATAACTCCGATCGAGGTTAGTCAACTCGTCGACGTTGAATATAGTGACGCGGGATACATCAAACGGATACTTCTCGTATAGCTCCGATACGACGGCATGCATGCCTCCTGTCGTCTGCCCTGTGGATAAACCAATTACCGCTTCAGGTTTCTTTAGCATCTGCGTTACAATTCGCCAAGCGGCGGCGATATCGAACGCTCTTTCGTCCTTCTCAACCGTAATTTTCATGCTTATCTCTCCAATTGTTTATTGTTATAAGTTCTTCTACATCGATCTCCAATCAAAAATCGTACACGTCTTCGTATAAGTCTTGTTTACAAGTGACTGATAAGCATCGTCACAGCGCGCTGGATCGACCAGTTCATAAATGCCGTCCACCTTTAGAGCGCCGTTTTTGATCCACTCCATACCGACCGCAAAATTGCCATAGTTGCTGCCAGGCATAAATTCAGACGAATGCCGCGGAATGCTCCATTCCCAGCCGGAAGTCATTGTAATAAATCCGTAAAACACTTTCAGAAATATGTCATGCGCCCATGTATCGGTACCCCTGTACCAAGGAACGCCAATCAGCGACAGTTCCCCTCCCTTGCGAAGCACGTCCAGTGCGTCAAGCGCTGCTTGCTCCGCACCGGAGCATTCCATGGCCAGACCGAACCTGCCTGCTGCTTGGCAATCCTTAATTGAAGCGTACACATGGAGCAACCCGCACTCGCGTGCGATCTGCCTCCTTTTCTCGCCAGGATCGACAGCATATACGGTATAACCGCAATGCTTCATCATCTGTGCGCACATCAGCCCAACGATGCCAAGCCCCGTCACCAACACGGGTTCAACCGGTTTGATCTGTGTCTTCAGCATAGCCGTCATCGACACGGCCGGGATGCGACATAGTACGGCCTCCTCGGGCAGCATACCCTCCAGCACTGGAACAATGTCATCCTCGGAGACAAAATTGTATAAACGATGCGGAGCGCTCGCAAATACGATATCTCCGGGTTTCGCGTGCTTCACCTTGCTTCCCGTGTCAATCACTTGCATGACTACGGCATAACCAATCTCCATCGGGTAGCGACTGCCGCCGAAATAATCCATATACCCTCCGCGCTCGGAGCCCGAAGAGATCAGCGACACTAACGTTTTACCGAAAATTTCTTTTTCGTCCAAAGACCGTTCCTGAAAAGTCTCCTGAACTAAAGCAGCCTTTCCTTGCTTCACGAACTGTACGCTGGCATTCTCGTAAACGTTCAAGCTGCAGTCTCCTCCATTTCAAGCGAAGTGTCAGTTCCCATCTCCGTTGCTCATACTATAAATAGGGCTGTCCCCTCGTCATCACGAGGGGCAGCCTTTTTACTAGTTCGTTGTTGCCCAGTTTGAAGCATTTTTGAGCAGTTGAATCATCTGCGGATTGCCAAGCGCTTCCTCGGTATGGCCTGGAGTAAGTCCAACAACCTTCCCTTTCCCATAGGAATGCGCCCACCCTCCTGCCGCCGTAACCGCCTCCGATGTACTGAGCATCAGCATATCGGTGCGCCCAATATTAACCTGGCAGTAATAATGCTCATCCATTACCGTAAACGGTTCAACGCCATCCAATATAGGATGAGCCACATTACGGATCGGCACATTTTCCACCGGAACATGATTATGGGAATGGCCGATGAACCGCCCGGAGTTTAGAGTCTTATAGAATGGACTGTCTTCTTCAATTAGCACAAGACCAGCGTGCACGAACAAGATACCCATGCCATCTTTCACGCGCGAAATGACCCGCTCTTGCTCATCAAAGGTAATATCCCCTTCACCGTCCGGTCGACCTACCGTAAACATAACAAGTAGATCAACCGAATCGCTAGATTCGATTACATCGCGCAGACGATTGCTCAACACGACATTCCAAACCTCGCGATCAAACACTTTTTCCATTTGAGGATCGATTAATTCCTTGGGATGGTACATGTCATCGCGAATGATGCATACCGTTTTTTTCACTGCCGCTTCCCCTCTCACACTGATTGTTGAATATCCGTTACGCTTTGTTCAGCTTCTTCAGGTTTTCCTCATATTTCGTCTGCATGTAAGTTCGTACCTTGTCATACCCCAGATTGTCACGGTCTTTAAGAAACTTATTGTAGAGCTGGTCAAAGTCCTCATCGCTTTTCGACATAAGCAGCTTCGGCAGCGTTTTGCCCCATAGCTGCTGGATTTTGGTCCAGATCACGCCTTCCGGTGAAGTACCGCCCGGCGTCAGCTGCGTAAACTCTGAGAAGTTATACGTCTTTCCTTTCGTCCACTGGCCAGTAGACAAATAAGGCTCTTGCGTAGGCGGCGCCCATCCCAGCCACATGTTCGTGTCCATCATCATCCAATACGTATATTCCGCGCCGTATTTGGCCCCGTCCGTCGCCGTCAGGTAACTTTCGAGGAACTGGTCCTTGCCGTCGATCGTATCGTAGGTAACGCCTTTTTCGCCCAGACAGAAATCCTTTTGTCCCTCTTCACTGATCATATAGCTCATAAACTCGATAGCGCGTTTTTTATCTTTTACATTTTTTGAAATAAGCGTAATCGTCCAGCCGGAGATGCCTGGACCGGATAATGTCGGCTGATCGAGATTGGCGTTAGCCGGACCATCGATCGGGATGTAGATTTTATCCGGATCCGTCTTGTAGACGGCAGCGTTCTGTACGCCTACGTCCGCGATCTGGTACAGCATGGCGAAGTAACGGCCTTGCACTTCCTTCTCATCCATTTGCGGTCGTTTGTCGATAAAGATGTCCTTGGAGAGTAAGTCCATTTCATTAGCCTTGCGGAATACCTTCAGCCATTTGAGATACTCCGGGTCGGTCGAACGGTCGTACAGCTTGCCGTCCTTCTGCTGCGGAATCGCCAGGAAGTTCTGCAGGAAATCTTCCAGCGAATAGTTGCCGTTGTCTCCAAATTCATGGAAAGCTAGCGGGATGAGCGGCTGGCCGTTTACTTCCGGGAATTTCTCCTTCGCCGCCTTCAAGGCGTTCAGGAACCCTTCCGGCGTTCTCATCTCGGGCTTGCCGAGCGCTTCGTACATATCTTTACGGACCAGGAACGTTTGGTTCGATGTATACTGCTCGCCGTATTTCTTGTAATCGTTAGGAGAAGACGATGAGTTCGGATAACCGTAAAAATTGCCGTCTTCTTGGGTAAACCATGAGATTTTGTCCGGATCGGCAACGGTGTACAAGTACGGATCATATTCATCCGCCAGCTTATTTAATGGAAGCACAAGTCCGCTGTCGATCAGCTTCTGTACGTTCGGATCGCCAACGTCAAGCGTAATGAAATCCGGAAGATTACCGGAAGCGATCATCGTATTCATTTTTTCATT
This sequence comes from Paenibacillus glycanilyticus, assembly GCF_051200795.1. Taxonomy (NCBI): domain Bacteria; kingdom Bacillati; phylum Bacillota; class Bacilli; order Caryophanales; family Paenibacillaceae; genus Paenibacillus; species Paenibacillus glycanilyticus. Next base: position 2,938,175 of record NZ_CP195155.1, on the reverse strand, counting down.
CTCATTGCCGGCCGGGACAATCAGATTCAGATCGACACCTGTTTTCTTCGTAATGTACTTCGACGTATTATCTTCGCCCCACTTGCTTGTAAACCATGAGAAATTAACATACCAGTCGAACTTGATTGGCTTCGTGTCCGTTTTCCAGCCAGGTGCGTTTGGATCGAGCTTTGTTGTCTCCACCGCAGCCGGCGGCTCCGTCCCCTTATTCGCTGTCGCAGGCTTATTGTCGTTTGCGGACGAACAAGCTGCCGTTGTGCCGAGCAGGCCGACCAGCGTCACTACCGTTAATGCCTTACGCATTTTCCTCAAAATGATTACCCCTCTCGTATTTGTTCTTATATGGTCTTTGTTGTGAAAACCAAAGCTTGTGAATGCTCCAATCAACCTTTAATGGAACCAATCATAAAGCCTTTAACGAAATACTTTTGCAAAAACGGGTAAACGATGACGATCGGCAGCGTAGCAACGACCATCGTGGCGAGTTTTACGGACTGCGACGTCACTTTGCGGACAACATTGTCCGGCACCATCGAAGCGATTTGGTTCGAGCCGGATAAGGCGACGATACGGTAGAGGAAAGTTTGAATCGGCTGAAGGTCCGGATTATTCGTAAAGATGACAGCAGTGAAATAATCATTCCATTGGTACACGCCGTGGAACAGCGAGATCGTAGCAATGACGGGCATCGAGCATGGAATAATAATGCGGTAAAAGATTTTGAAGTCATTCGCCCCGTCGATTCTCGCCGCTTCCTCCAGCCCTTCGGGCAATTCCCGGAAAAACGCAAGGAAAATAATCAGATCGAAAAAGCTGAACATTGCCGGGAAGATATATACCCAAAAGCTGTCGAGCAGCCCCAGGTCGCGGATCAGCAAATAATAAGGAATCAGCCCGCCGCTGAAGAAGAGTGTCACTGTGCCGATATACATATAGAGCGTTCTGCCCACCAGCTCCTTGCGGGAGAAGGCATAAGCGACCATCGCCGTGAAAAACACATGGAGCGCGGTGCCGACTACCGTCTTTGCCACGGTAATGCCCATGGCCGTCATCAGGCCTTTGTTCTGGAAGACGGTCTTGTAATTGTCGAGGCTGAATACCCTCGGAAGCCAGTAGATGCCGCCGCGCATCGCGTCCTGGCCCTCGTTGAACGAGTTTACGATAACGTACCAAATCGGATAAATCGTGAGAAAGCAAATGACCAGCATGAGCGCTATATTGCCCCAGTCAAACAGCTTTTCTGCGGTAGTTCGGTTTTTCAGCATCGGATCATCCCTTTTCCGGTTATAAAAGCGAAGTATCGTTTAGCTTTTTCGTCACATAGTTCGCGGACAAGAGGAGAAGGAAGGCGATGATCGATTTGAACAAGCCAACCGCCGTGGAGTAGGAGTAACGCCCTTCCGATATCCCCACCTGATAGACGTAGGTGTCGATGACATTGCTTGCGCTTTCGTTTAGCTGGTTTTTTAGAATAAAGACCTGATCGAAGTTCGAGGACAGAATGCCGCTTACGGCTAGAATAAATAAAATGGCAATGGTGCCTTTAATCATCGGGAGAGTTATGAGAAACATCTTCTGGAAACGGCTCGCGCCATCCATCGTGGCCGCTTCGTACAAATCCGGCGATACGCTGGCGATAGCTGCCAAATAAATGATGGCGTTCCAGCCCAGCTCCTTCCAAATGTCAGAGCTGACGATGATCGTCCAGAAGTAACCTGGCTCGGCCAGGTAGCTGATCGGTTCTTTGATGAGATGCAGAGCCATCAATAAGTCGTTGACAATACCAACGTCCGCCAGCCAAGTAGTCAAGATGCCGCCCAGGATGACCCAGGATAAGAAATGCGGCAGGTAGGAGATGGTTTGCACGATTTTTTTATAACGCAGCGAGCGTAATTCGTTAACAAATAAAGCGAATAGAATCGGAATCGGAAATCCGATTAGAAGCTTGAGCGCGCTCATCGCCAGCGTGTTCTTAAGCACGTAGGGCAGGCTGTCATCTGTCAGGAATTCCTTAAACTGGGCTAATCCGACCCATGGCGATTCGCTGATCGACCGGGTAATGTCGTATTCCTTGAAAGCTATGATCAGACCGTACAACGGAACATAGCTGAAAATAATCATCCAGGCGATTCCGACGAGTGCCATCGCCTGCAAATATCTTTGCGCCATGAATTTCTGCGCAAGCGTGTATACTCTGCTTTTCTTATTGCGCTGCTTCTCTAGCTTGACTGACGTTGTTGCGTGAGCATCCATGCGCACCCCTCCAACAGTTGTCATCTATTAATGTTTAATGTTCGAATGTCGTCTGCAATGTAACTGGCAGCTTGCCGCACGCCTGAATCTCTCCGGTCAACACTTTGGCCAGCGATCTGATCGTCAGCGGTTTATTCTCGTAGCATGCGATATATCCTCGAACCTCCGGAAACACATTCAGGTCATACGGCATACGTAGCGACACGACCGTTAACTGCACGCCTTCTCTAGCTGCCAGGGATGTCACTATACGCTGCTGTCCTTCCGAGAAAACAGCATTGTAGGTGCCGACGATGATCTGTCGATAGCCTTGGCTGTCCGACAGCACTTTAGCGATCTCCTCTTCAACCGGATTAACGGAGATGATATGCTCTATACTTGCTTCGAGCCATCCGCCGAGCAATCTGCCAAGCGTCGTTTCTTCCCCTGGCGGTTCTGCCGTTTCCGAGACGGGACGCATATTCGGCCATATAATGTAGGTTGCTACTTCTTTGTTAAGCGGGATCTGATTATTGTTTCGTACAATCGTAATGCTTCTTTCGCTGATGCTTTGCGCAGCCGCCCGGTGCTCCTGGGCTCCCACCAATTGACGAATCAATCCCGGAGAAGAAGGCTGTTGCGTGAATAAGCCGCGTTTTTCCTTCAGATTCAGCAGCCGGACAACCGATTCGTTGATGCGGGATTCACTAATCCTGCCTTCTCTTACCGCCTTAATAACCGCCTTGAGTCCTTCTACCTGCAAGTGGATCTGATGGCTGATGAGCACGAGATCAGCTCCCGCTTCAATAGCCATGACCGCACCTTCTCCGACGCCAACCCCTTGCGAGACAGCGTTCATCTCCAGGCAATCCGTCGTAATAACGCCTTCAAAGCCCAGCTCCCCGCGAAGAAGTCCTGTCAGAATCGGATGCGATAAGGTCGCTGGAATAGGCCGGGACTCATAAGCCGGGAAGATCACATGCGCCGTCATGATGGCGTCAACGCCTGACGCGATCGCCCTTTTAAAAGGCACAAGCTCCACCTCATGCAGCCGTTTCCGGTCGTGAGCAACCAATGGCAGCTCATGATGCGAATCGGTACTTGTATCGCCATGTCCAGGAAAATGCTTGACCGTAGCTGTGATGCCGGCGGTCTGATATCCCTTTACCGCTGCAGACCCCATCCTGCCGACCAGCTCCGGATTTTCGCCATAAGAACGTACACCAATAACCGGGTTGAGCGGATTGTTATTCACGTCGATACAAGGAGCGAAATTCATATTCAGCCCCATCGCTCGAAGCTCCGTTCCAGAGAAAAGGGCTGCGTTGTACACTGCCGCTTCGTCTCCCGCTGCGCCAAGCGCCATATTGCCGGGCATAAGCGTGATTCCCTGCTCAATGCCTGACACCATCCCCCCTTCTTGATCGAGCGAGATGAGCAGCGGAATAGCAGATTCTCTTTGAAGACTAGCCGTTAATTCCGATGCCTGTTCGGGAGACAGAAGATTGCGCCGGAAGAAATTCACGCCGCCAATATGGTAATCGCGAAGGAGCTGGAGAATCGACTCGTTAGGCTCAGTGCCGTCAAAGCCGCACATAAACAATTGCCCGATCTTTTGCTCCAGACTCATACTCTTTAACCATTCATTAATCATTTCGGATTAGCCCTCCCATCGAAACGCTTTGTTTTTGAAATCCATTTCATAGAGGTCCGCAACAATCGACAGCCATTTGCCTGCATTACCCGTCCATACTTCCTTGTAAGTAGCATTGTTGAATTGCGGCCAATACGGCTCATCTTCATTGCCGAAGGTTTGAACGCCAACCGGAATCTCTCCCGTCATTTCGCCGCCCAGAACGGCATACTGCTGCGCATAACGGTAGCCCTCGCCGTACATAAGCGACTGGCCAAACGGATTTTTGCCGACGATCCAATGCAGCTGGCCTTCCGCGATATCCAAGAGCTTACGGTCATTGAGGTAAAGTCCCGCAATGGAAGCCGCTTTGCCGGCGGACATGATGATCGCATTGTTGCCTTTAAACGAGAACCATACGGGAAAGCGTTTTAAATAATAGCTGTCATTCAGCTTCACGCCATTCTTCAGCTGTTCGATGTAATCTTCTGTGGCACGATGGTCGGTCAACAGATGCTGGTAGCCGAAGCTTCGCTCATCAAGATGCTCTTCCGTGTGATATACCCCGCTTGCCAGCATCGGATAAGGCAAGGTGTACACCGCCAGCGACTTTACATAAGCCCCGTACAATCGGATAGCTTCCAGCCATTTTTCCGCATCAGGATGCGAGGGTTGGGTCTTGTGAACAGCTGCGAGCGCCATTAGGTACAAATGCTCCCGTGCCTGATGATTGAAATGCTGCACAACCCGCTTATCCGGGTGACGATAGAAAAAACCCGCAAGTATTGTGCCTTCGTCAAGCCGGATCCCCTCTTGTTCCTGGCATTCGAGAACGTATGCAATAAATTCCGCTGCTTTGTCCGCATATCGTGTATTTCCCGTTGCTTCATATAACATAGATGCCGCCCACGAGGCTGTCGCCATATACAGGCTTTCCGAGGTCTGATACGTGTGCTCCCAGAAGATCGGCTTCTCGTCGAAGCCATGCTGTTCGAATTGCTCCAGCGCATATTGAAAATCTTCCTGGGCGATACGGAGCAGATGCGCCGATATGCTTGGCTGCTCCATGAGCTGCCTGTGCATATACGCTTCCATTCCTGCACAGTAGAAGTTCACGTAGGCTTGTTTGTGGACGCGAGCCTCAGCATCATCCATGTTGCCGATTCTTCCATCCGTCCAGCGGGTAATGCCGGCGCTGGTCGCTCTGTACCCGTCGCCGAAACGCGTCTTCAGCATAAAGTCTAATCCCCACTCGCCCTCCTCCAGCAGCCTGAGATATAGATCTTCGTTACGCAGCTTGACCTTCTCCGCCATTTCAAACAAAGCGAATGTCACCTCAGCCGTCTGGATCAGCTGCTGCGATACATCGCCTGCGTCATGCCAGCCGCCATTAAAGGAAATGACAGTATCCTCATGCTTAGCAATGACATCGGCATGGCAGCTGCCGTGAATGCCGGGAACAGGATAACCGCACCGTTCGCAAAAAATAAAGTTCAGCGATTTCCAGATCGAGTCGTGCCACACCTCTTCCGCATCCCCAATCGTAAAAGCGCCCGAGACGGTTTCGCCGGATTGAAGATAATAGCGGCCCTGAGTATTGAAGGCTGAAAAATCCATAACGTCGAAAGAACCCAAACTGCTGTTCAACTTCTCCGTCGCGCCGCTGTATACGACTCCTCCGGTATTGACATCCCTTAGCTGGTAAGCGTTCTCAGGGAGCTGAACGGCGAGCGCCGTCTTGCTGCCCGAGCGATGATAGCCGCTGTGAGAATAGATGAACTCGCCCGGTTTCGGCAGCCAGCCTTTGGATACTTCGTGCCCCGTCACACTCTCCAGCTTCACCAGCCTTATTTGAAGAGACATCCGGTCGCCGGTCACCCGTTCCTTGCCGTTCAGGAAATAGCTGATCGACAGCTCCGTAATCGCATCTCTTGGCAGCGCCTCTATATTGAGATGAACCGTATTCCATTCGCCATTGTTCAGATTCACGCCGTGAACCCCTTCGCGGTGGTAAATATCCGGAATCGGAATAACTCCCTCGTTGCGGAATGAGATCATAACATAAGCATTCGGAACACCTGGAAAATCAGGCAACAACTCCACTGTGATTCGATTGTATTGGTCCCAGTTCTCGCCTTGGAAGCTTGCAGCCATCCATGCTGTGCCGAAATTGACATAATCCCCGTCAGCAGGTGCGCCTTCCGGCCAATGGGGCATACGCGTCGGCGAGCCGAGAACAGCTAAACCTCCTGGCGTACAGCCTAGCTCTCCGACTCCGCGGTGCTTCCATTCCAGCATACCGGTGAATAACTGGCCAGCTTTGTATAGCAAACGTTCCTCAAGTACCGATTGGCGACTCTGCTCTTCCTCTAGAGAGTGCTCCTTACGCAATGGCAGCGGACGATGAATATAGCCGGATTGTTTGACATCCTTCATAAACGACTCCATCATTGCACCTCATCTCTTTTACCGATTGTCTCCCAAGCCTCCAGCCCTACCAAGGCTGCTCCAATAAGCGAGGCATCCGGTGTATTTTGCTTAGTCGTAACAATCCCATTCGTTACAAACCGCATAGTTCGGGGATTCAAATGTTGTTTAACCCTGTTCCATAAATAAGTGCTGCCTGCCAGCCCTCCGCCAACGACGATTGTGTCCGGATCGCTGACGCGAACGAGATTCATGATAAGGGAAGAAAGTGCTTTCGCAGCTGCCTCACTAACGTCGAATCCCAGCTTATCGCCTGCTTCCGCAGCCTGTAGAATCTCCTGCGCAGTTACGCGCTCGCCTTCCTTGATCTTGATCGAGGTTCCCGGATAGCGTTGGTGCAGCGCCATTACCCGCTCATGCATGCCAAGCCCGGAGGCTATCCGCTCTACGCAGCCCAATCTTCCGCATCCGCATAACACATCCGAATCCGAAGCCACAACCGTATGTCCGATCTCTCCTGCGTTGAAGTGGGAGCCTTTGACATACCTCCCGTTTGTGACAAAGCCTGCGGCTATTCCGGTACCGACATTAAGGTAAATAAAATGATCGGACTCTGTCCCCCAACCAAACCTCTGTTCAGATCGCGTGGCGCAGGCGACATCATTGTCCACGCCGCAGGGCAGCCGGAACCGAGATTCCATGATTGCTTTGACATCCGTCAATTGCGATTTTCCCGGTTCAATTTCATGCCAGATGCCCCGCTTCTGATCCACCCGTCCAACAACAGCGATTCCGATGCCCAGCTGACGCTTCGCCACGAAAGGGACGGTGTGCATGTAGTCCTCAACAGCTTGAATGATTTGTTCCATAGCGGCCTCTTGAGATGTCGTGTCGCTTGGATAAAGCTTTGAACGGAGAATGTTTCCTTCGGGTGTTATCTCTCCCAATAACATTTTCGTTCCGCCAAGATCTACTGCAAGAATGGAAGATGGAATCTCTCTGTCCAAAGCTAACAACCCCTGACTTTATATTTGGTAACGTTACCAAATTTGGACGTCACAATTTCTTTACACAGCCAATGTAACAGACTGGTAAATGACATGTCAACACGAATTTTTCCATAAATTTTCAGGATTTTTCGAGTTTTAGCTGTCAAAACGATTATTAATATATGTCAGCACAATAAATGAAAATTTTTATGGTAACGATACCAAATTTGTTCTTGCTAAATGAAAACGACTGGGTTAGAATCTATCCAAATGCCGGTTGCAAAAGGATGTGCCCCTTTGAAAAGTAAGATTACCATTACCGAAATTGCCGATAAATGCGGCGTTTCCGTATCCACCGTATCACGCGTGCTTAACAACAGCCCTTCCGTTTCGCCGAAGAAGCGCGCGTTGATTCAACAAATTATCGATGAATACAATTACACTCCCAGTGTTTTTGCAAGAGGCATGGTCAATCATAAGACGAAAAATATCGGCGTTATCCTCCCGGATATCACTAACCCTTACTTCGCCTCTTTGTTCTTGCAAATCGAAAGCTTCGCGTTAAAAAATATGTACGCAACGATTCTATTCAATACGATGTTTGCCCGCAACCCCGATAAATATGATACGCCTCTCAGTGAAGAAGACTATTTTAAGATTATTCTGGAGAAGCAAGTAGACGGCGTCCTTATTCTAGGCGGTCAGATCGATAAGGATGACGTACCGGTGAACTTCATCCATGCCTTGAATCAGCTTCACAAGTCAGTGCCAGTCGTAATCGTCGGCTCCCGAATTGACGGATGCGAGTGTTTGTTCGTAGAACGCAATTCAAGGCAGGGCGTGACTTCAATCGTGAATCATTTTATCGCGCTCGGGCATGAGCGGATCGGATTTGTCGGAGGCGAGCCGGGAATACGCATTACGTCCTCCCGCATCGAAGCTTTCAAACAAACCATGAAAGCTTATCATCATGATGTGAACGACTCATACATCGTAACGTCGGATTATTATGCGCCTGACGGTTATTCGGCGATGAACCAATTGCTGGATCAGAATAGCGGCAAGTTGCCGACCGCTATAATAGCGATTAATGATATGGTTGCGCTTGGCGCAATCCGCGCCATGAAGGACCGTGGCCTGGATTGTCCTTCCGATATCGCTATTGCAAGCTGCGACCAATTCCCTCACAGTGATTACAGCATCCCGCGCCTGACGTCCATGGACCTGCATAACGAGTATCTCGGCCGCATGGCGGTTATGCAGCTGATTAGCGCGATCAACGGCTCGGAAGAAGCAATCAGTATTAATCACATGCCAGAGCTAATTATTAGGGAGTCGTGCGGGGCTACACGGCGGTAATGACCGCATGCCGAGGAAGCTCTGCCTCCCCCAACGGCACGGCAGCGAAAAATGGGTAAAGCGTAACGCGTCTAACCGGCGACGCATCGCTGTCCTATTGCACGTTGAACAGAACAAAGGAGCATAGCGAGATCGCCATGCTCCTTCACCCTTATCGTTATCGATCAAGATTCTGCGACGATATATTCCACTTCGTCGCGAGCCTGATACAATTGCCAATACCTCTCCGCGATATCGTCCGGATCGTAGAAGGTCCCCTTGGATACATAACCGCCGATAGTGACGGTTCCTACATAAACGTTATGAGGCTTTAACTCCTGTGCTAATGAATAGGCAAGCGAACGGACACCTGCCTTGCCGATGGACAATGAGGAGTAATCTGCGTTCGGATAGAGAGCCAAGCCTCCTCCCGTAATAAGAATCGCCCCATCCTTCCGCTTAACGAAATCCGGCACAACTTGTTTGACGCTCGTGAGGGCGCCCACGACATTCACTTTGAAATCCTCGATCAATTGTTCCTCTTCCAAAGCGGACACCGTCGCTCTTGAGATGACAGCCGCATTGTAGAGCAGGACATCCGGCGTGCCGTATTGCTCGCGAATGACCCCGAAAGCTTGGGCGACCGACTCCGATTTCGAAGCATCCGCCGAGACGGTAAATACTTCGATAGATTGGTCTCTGAGCTCTCTGGCCAGTGCATCGAGCGAAGTTTGATTACGTGCAACGAGAACGATCTTGAACGAATTAGCACCGAATTTACGTGCGACGGCTGCGCTAACACCCGGACCAGCACCTATAATCACTAGAAGGGATTTGCTCAAATAAAACACTCCTCTGCGTTTAAGTTTTACGATTCTAACTCTTAACTGGCAAAACGGGATAGGCGAAACGGAGAGATATCCCAAGAGGTTCTCCCGTTCAGAGCCAAGTCTGCCAAGACCTCGCCGATCGCGCTGGCGAACTTGAACCCGTGGCCCGAGAAACCTCCGGCAATGACAACGTTCTTGTAGAGCGGATGGTGGTCGATGATAAAGTCTTCGTCCGGCGTCAATTCGTACTTGCATACCGCGCCTCTAAGCAGCTTGCCTGTCGCGCCCGGCAAATAAGACTCCAAAGCTTGCCTAAGATCCTCTTCATCTTCCGGATAGGCTCCGAACGGAGCGAGCGTTTTGCCCGGCTCCCACGGAACGCCGCCATCGTGGCGCCCGATCTTAACGCCTGCGCCGTCTATGCTCGGGAACCCGTAGAAGCCGCCGTTCTTCGTGCCGATCGTAAATCCAGGAAAGACGCTGCTGTCGAATGTCGAGTCAACCGTTTCGAACCATCCGACGACTTTGCGAACGGAATGAATCGGAAGGAACAGGAACGGCTGAAGCATCTTGAACCAGGCGCCCGCGCTTAGGATCACTCGTTCGGCCTGATAGCTTCCTCCTTTCGTATGTACTGTCACGCTTCCGTCCTTTTCCGTCCGAAGTCCCGTAACGAAGGTGTTTGCGATGAATTGCGCGCCGGCTCGTAACGCCTCTTGTTTGTAGGCCGCAACGGCTTTTTCGCTGTATAAGTATCCTGCGTACGGTTCATACATTCCGCGGAAGTTATCAGATACCTTCACGTTAGGCCATCGCTTTCGGATTTGCTCCCCGGTCAGCCATTCCACCGTCACTCCTTGACTTTCGGCATCGTTCTGACGCTCCCGAAAATCATAGACGTCCGTATCCGCTATGTTCAACACGCCCGCTCTCTCAAGCAGCTTCAGCCCGGTAGCTTCCTCCATCTGCAGCCATTTCTCGTCGGCTCGGATAGCAAGGCTGATGTAAGCGGAGCCTCCGCTGTACGCATGCCGAATGAGCCTCGGCTCTCCATGATGGCTCCCTTCCCCATGCGGCGGGTCGAAAGCATCGATCAGCAGCGTTTCAGCTCCTCGACGGGCCAGCTCGTATCCCGCGCTTATTCCCATCGAACCGGCGCCTACCACGATAACGTCATATTTTTTCAAATTTGGGCTCATACAGTTGCCCCTCCTTCACTTCATCCCGCTTAAAGCGATGCCTTGAATGATTCTTTTCTGGAAAATCAAGAAAATCGTAATAAATGGAAGCACAGAGACGGTAGCGGCGGTCATGATCAGAATCCAGCCACTGTTGTCTTTAAGCTCGCTAGAGAAATAGACCATTCCTACCGGGAGCGTGTATTTGTTCTCCGTCTGCAGCACGATGAACGGCCAGATAAATTGGTTCCAGCCCGAGATGAAGCTTAGGATCGCCAGCGTCGCTAGTGCTGGCTTCATCAGCGGAAGCGCTATGGAGGAGAACACCCTCCACTCGTTCAATCCGTCGATGCGCGCCGCGTCGAGAAGTTCCGAAGGCAGCGACTCCATAAACTGGCGCATCAGGAAGATCCCAAACGCGGAGATGAGGCCAGGCAGCAGCAATCCGGCGTAAGTATCCGACAAGCCTAGCTTCGACGCGAGCAAGTACCAGGGTATGATGAGCATCTCGGTAGGGACCATCAGCGTGCTGATAATAAAAACGAAAATGACGCTCCTCCCTGGAAAAATGAATTTAGCCAGCACATATCCCACCATCGTATCGAAGACCAGTACCGACACCGTCGATACGACAGCGACGCCCGCCGTGTTCGCGAACCACCGGCCAAAAGGCGCTTTGACGAACAAATCTCCGAAGTTGCTCCAAGTGGCTGGCGACGGGATCAGGCTTAGATCAAATAAGTCTTTGGGCTCCTTGAACGAGGAGGCTGCCATCCACAGGAACGGGAACAGCGTTACGGCAACTCCCGCAAACAGAAGCAGATAACGAAGAAGCAACCAAGCTCCGTTCGCGTAAGAGCGGTTAAACCGCCTGTCAACGGGTGATCGAACTTGTTTCGTGTTCGGATTCATATAGAGTTAGAGTCCTCCTCTCAGTAGTCAAACTTGCGATTTAATATCTTTAACTGTAAAAGCGTAAACGCAAGAATGATGACGAACAGTACGACTGTCGCTGCCGAAGCGCTCCCCATGTCGAAACTCTTGAACGCTAGTTTGTAGATATGATAAACGAGCGTTCGAGTCGAGTTAAGCGGGCCTCCGTCCTGGGTCATGCTGACGATATGCGCGAACGACTGCAGATAGGAGATGCCGGCGATGACGGCCGAGAACAGAATAATGGGATTAAGCAGCGGCACCGTGATATATCGGAACCTGTGCCAGGCGTTAGCTCCGTCTATATGAGCGGCTTCGTGATACATCTTCGGAATGCCTTCCAAGCCGGTCAAGAAGATTAACATCTGGAAGCCGACGCTCTGCCAGATCATAGACAAGGCGATAACATATGGCGCTTGGTCTGGGGATTGGAGGAACGGCTGCGCGGGAAGGCCCAGGCTTAGCAGTTGGCCGTTGATCCATCCGTTCGGCATGAGAAGCCAGCGGAATATCCAGCTAACCGCAACGATGCTCGTGATATACGGGATGAAGTAAACCGTCCGGAAGAAGCCGCGCAGCCGCTTCACGTTCTGCAGCAGCAGCGCTACGAACAGCCCGGCAGCCAGCTGTCCGGGAATGCCCACAACAACATATAAGAACGTATTCTTGAGCGATTTGCGAAACGCCTCATCTTCTAACAGGCTTGAATAATTGGCCCATCCGATGAAGGGCTTCTCCGGAGAGAGAACATCCCACTCGCGGAAGCTGATGTTGAAAGAATACAAGATAGGATACAACCGGGTCAGCAGAAAATAAAGCACCGGTATGCCCAGCATCAGATAGATGAATAGGTAGCGCTGAGCACGATAGTTTAATCGCAGCGACAAAGGCTTACTCCCTTCGGCCGCACGTCGTTGTGTCGTGTTCGTGATCACTCGGTCATCCCTCCTCCTTCATAGGCAAGCAGGCGCCGGATTACCCCCGGCGCCCTTCTCTTCTTACTTCTTGTCAACCTTGGCCCAATAGTCGTCATAGAGCTTCTGCGTCTTGGCGACGAGATCTTTGAACGCCTTCTCGGCGGGTACGTTGTTGAGAAGAACTTCGTTCGCCGCGTCGACGAACAACGTCCTTTCTCCCGTCTCGTCGATGAAAAAGTGTGCCTTGCTGTTGTCGAGCTGTCGGATGAACGGACCAAGCTTCTCATCATTCAGGTATTTGTCCTGCGTGGCGACCTCCTTCTGAGCCGGAAGCTCGCCAACCTTATCCACCCATTGTTCTTGGACTTCTTTGCTCGTCAGAAACTTCAGAAACTTGATCGAGGCGTCAAGCTTCGCGCCTGTGACCCCGGCCGAAATCGCGTTTGCCCAATACGAGGAGGGCGCAGACTTGTTCTTATAGGACGGCAACGGTGCAATTCCGTAATTTAGGTCCGGAGCGTCCGTAGCCAAGGAGCCGAGACGGAATGATCCGTCGATGTTGATAGCGGCGTGCCCCGTCTTGAAGGCTGTAACATCGTCGGTGAAGACGCCGGTCGTTCCGACCTTGTGTTTGACCGCGAAATCGATTAGGTACTGGAACGCCTCCAGACCTGCCGGCGTGTCCGCCCACAGAATCTTGCGACGGTCTTCGCTGAGGTCCTGGCCTCCGGCTTGAGGAAGCAGCCCGTCGCGGTACCAGTGGTGAAGCTGCGCTCCTGGTTCCCAAGCCAATCCTTCGACGACAAATTGCCCGTTGGAATCCTTCTCCGTCAGCTTTAAGCTGTCCTCGACCAGTTCCTCCCACGTAGCCGGGGGCTCTGCGATATTCGCCTTCGCGAACAGATCCTTGTTGTAGAACACGGCAAGCGTGCGAACGGCGGTCGGGATCGCCCAGTAAGAACCGTCGATCTTCGCGGCATCCACGAACGGGTAATACTTGCTCTCAATTTCCGCCGCCGGGAAGTCGGATTCGGGCAGCGGCTGCAGGAAGCCGGAGGAGACATACTTCGGCAGCCAGCCATAGTATAGATTGATGACGTCAGGTCCTTTGCCCGCCGGAACGAGCGTCGCGACCTTCTCGTTATATTGATCGTACGGGAAGTTCGTTTGCTTGACGGTAATGCCCGGGTTCTGCTCTTCGAATTGTTTGATCAACTCGTCGATGAGCGCGACTTTGGACGGGTATTCATACTGCCAATATTCGATTGTCACCTTCTCCTGCGAATCGCCGGAGGCAGTAGTCGTTTCGGTTGGAGAAGCCGAGGCCACAGACGGAGAGGATGAAGATGAGGATGATCCGGCATTATCGGAGTTATTCCCTCCGCAGGCGGTCAGAAGCAAGGAAACGGCTGCGAGCAGGGATAACGGCTTGGCGATGTTATGGATACGGTTCATGAACGGGTCAACTCCTTGGTATCGTTTAGGGGGACGGACGGCTCCAATCGAAGCAGCTTTCTCGCATTGTTGCCGAAAATTGCTTCGATCTCGGGATCGGAGAAGCGAAGGTCGCGCGCAACGCGGGTTTGATCCTGCAGATAGCGGTAATTGTAACCTCTTGGGAAACCCATCGAGTCGGAGCCGTAGATAATACGCTCCGGTCCGATTAACTCATAGGTCTTTCGGAACAACGTCTCGAGCGTCAACTCGTATGGCATCCAACGGATCCATTGATTCGAACCGGAAGTGTCGACGTAGACGTTCGGACAGCTCCAGCACAGATGGAGCAGCTCCTGAAAGTAGCCGCAGCCGAAGTGTGGAATGATAAACGGAATGTCGGGATACCGGCGGGCGACATTGAAAATGGCGAGCGGACTGATGTTCGGATGAGAAACGATCCCACCCGCGTGTCCGAGAAGGCCGAAGTGAATAAGGATAGGCAAACCGCGATCGGCGAGCAGCTTCCACACCGGTATTAGCGAATCGTCATCGAACGAGATCGGCGTGAGCGGACCGAATAGCTTGTAGCCTCGAAGACCAAGCTTATCTACGGCGCGTTTCAGTTCTACAGCGGCATCGGGACGCTCAATCGGGTGAGAAGCGAATCCAGTGAAGAGATCCGGATAAACGGCGATCTGTTGCGCAAGTTCTTCGTTCGTCCAAGCAGTCAGAAAGTTAAGTCCCCCGATCCCGTAGCGGTCGAGTTCATCCTTCCATCGCTCGACGAGCGGGCGGCTCGCGCTTTCGGGATCGGCTTCCTCTGTCCTTAGGTCCCAGGTCAGTCGCATCCGTTCGGAACGCTCGCTGCCATACCGGGTAATTCGGTCATGCTTCTCGAATGATTTCGGGTAGTTGTAAGGCAAGTGCCCGTGAATATCGAATACTTGAAATCCGGTTCTAAACACCGTTCCTTCCTCCTTTAGCCGATAGATCAGCGACATTCCCCAGGGGATGATACGGGCGGCAGTGCCGCTCGGTCAGCATCTGATCCAGTATCTTGAGCTTCGAGTCGATGAAGTCTCTTGTCCGTTCAGCCCACTCTTCCGCTTGTTTGCGTGCGGAAGTTTGTACCGCAAGCGCTCTCCTCAGTTCTCCGGGACTCGGTCCACCGGGAACCGAACGAATCCGGACGAAATGCTCCGGATCGAGAGCCTGCCGCAGATCTTCAGAAGTCAATGACATCGGCCTTCCGGTGATGCTCCTGGCGGCTTCGTCAAGTCCAGCTACCGTAAGCTCCTTCACGGATAGGCCGGCGGAAACCGCCGTATGTACGAATTCAGCTACGATGGCATGCGCCGTGCGGAACCCCAGTCCTTCCTTGCGTACCAGCGTATCAGCGAGCTCGGTAACTGTCGCATAACTCATCTCCGCTCTTTGACGCAAAACTCCCCTATCGACTTCAAGCGTCTCGATGATACGAGCCAGAAGCCGGTAAGCCGAGTCTAACGTACGCAAACTTCGCCAGGCGTAAGGCTGAAGATCGTCCTCGGTATCTACGATGTCTCCGAACGGCGTGTTATGAATCATGCTCAGTACAGTGTTCGCATCTCCGACGCAGCTCGACAGCAGCGACCGAAGATGCTCAACCGACACCGGATTTCGCTTCTGCGGCATGATCGAGCTAATCTGGACATAAGGCGCGGCCACCCTGATGGCTGCAAATTCTTGAGTTCCCCAGAGCAGAAGCTCCTGAACAAAGCGTCCAAGGTTCACGGCGGCTATTGACACGGATGAAGCGATCTCGAGGACGTAATCCGTCCCGCTGACCGCATCGTACGCATTCGCGATCGTCTCGTCGAAGCCAAGAAGCTCTGCGGTCCGCTCCCGGCTGATCGCAAAGCCTGTCGTCGTGAGCGCGGCAGCGCCCAAGCTGCTTCGGTTGCAGTTGGCATAGGCAGCCCGCAAACGACGGACATCCCGGGATAACGAATCCGATACCGCTGCGATATAATGCCCGACGGTTGTCGGCTGCGCTTGCTGCGTATGCGTATAGCCGATCATTAACGTCTCTGCATGTTCCTCCGCGAAATCAATGAGCCGCTCCTGCAGCTCAAGCCCGGAGGCGATGAGGGTCAGCAGCTTAGCCCTTAGGACAATGCGATAGATCGCGATTCCCATGTCATTGCGGCTGCGGGCGAGATGCAAATGACCTGTCGTCTCTCCGCCTAAATGCTCGAGTTCATGTTCCACTTCGAAGAATAAATCCTCAAACTCGCCGGTATAATGGCCGTTCTCCAGTTTCTTCAGATCGAGATTCTGTAGTGCCTGGGCAATGACCGCAGCGTCCTCTTCGGCGACGAGCCCCTGCTCTTCGAGCATAATGAGGTGCGCCTTGCTGACCGCGATCATCGGTCCTAACAATTCCTTCTTGGCCTGTTCGTACGCTGGTTCGAGAACGACCTCCGCGTAAGTTCTGCCAGGGAAGGTATCTCCCTCCTCCCGTTGTCTTTGTCGCGCATCCGGCATTAGCTTCACTCCAATCTGCATGATCCTGTCTTCCAAACAAAAAAGAGACCTTCTTCCCGCAAGGGATGAGGTCTCCAGTTATCTGGTAGAGTATAAATCCGACAATTCCAATTGTCATTATTTAATTTATCACATCGTAGCACTGAGTCTCTCAAGGTGTCAATCGCTAGCCTTATCAAAAATTCCTATTATAGAATATGGAATATTTATATGACGTTCTACCCGGCGTCGATTTGCGCTGAGGGGATCCACTTAGCAAAATATTAATCTGCCGCGTATTCCTTCTGCCTCCATGGCGGTTTCCATCTGCAGTTCCGTAATGCTCATCAGTTTTTTGCTCTCTGGCGAGTCAGGATTCTCTACCAGCTTCTTAAGCATCTTCGGAACCTCCCAAACTGAGCGTAAAGAAAATGCAGCAAGATAGCCAAAACGGACCAGCTCTTCATCCCCCTGCCATCCTGCTTTTCTTAGCCCGCTTATATAAGAAGAAATAAATAAATCTCGATACTCCTTAAACCGATCAACCGGTACCTGGCCACGACTCAGGCCTAAACCCAAGAACCGTCCTAGATCTTCACCAGCCCCTGAAATACTTGCGAATTGCCAATCTATCAAAGTTAGTTTTCCTTCCCGCTGGCGTGCATCATGAAGCAGGATGTTCTGTTCATAAAAATCCTGATGGGAAAATGTTTTCGGAATCTGCTCGAGTGCAGCCAGCCAATCCTTGATCCATGGTTCAAATTGATGATATTGGTCCAATATGGAAGCCACTCTTTTATCCGAGAGCAAAATCTCTCTGGTATCCGGATCAGGCTCATAGCGGTATTTTTCGCATTCATGCAACCACGAACGCATCCAATGCCGATTCAACCATTCGAATTCCGGAAGCAGCTTTCCAAGCAGATACTCGGCTTGAATCTCGCCAAGCTTTTCCGTTACATAGCCATAATCCTCCCGCTTCCATGGTCGCACTTCCTGTCCTACATCTTCCATCCACAGCCAAATGTATCCGTTATCTTTATTGTCAATGGCATAACACTTGGGGGTTAATAGATTCGATGGGACATGCTCAAGTAAATTTGAACCATATACTAAGCTTTCTCGCCGCCAATAGTTATAATGTGCAGGGTCATTCCGTTTTGGATCAGGAATAACGATTTTTAGAATAAAGGACCATGAGCGGCGTTCACCACCATTGTTTTTGCTTGTTCCCGTTATGCGATAAACTCCGTCCGTTACGAAGTTTTTGTTTTCCTGACCAATCGATTTGCAGGTCCATTCTGTAATAACGCCAAACTCAAATCCGATACAGGCCTTAGACAGTTGAAGAAGCCGTTCCTTATCCAATTCTCCAGCTATATTTTGCACACTCATTCGAATTCTCCTATCCTATACAATCGTTTTCTTAAAGTAATAATGATTGCTACCGATAGGCGCTTCTTCAAAAACGGCAACCTGAACATAACCATGCCGGAGATAAAATAAAGGAGCTTGAAAACTGAACGTGTTTAGCTTAATAAACGTGCAGCTCTTCTCTCTAGCAATCTGCTCGATCTGATTCAACAGTTGCGCCCCGTATCCCTTGCCTCTCTGATTATCGTCAATCCACAGGATTTCGACTTCAATCCAATTCCAGCAAAGGGTGGACAACATCCCTCCAACAATGCTGCCGTTCTCGTCCTTCAACGTTAAGTTGATCTCTTCATAGCGCGAACTTAAATATTCCGGAACGTGTTTTGCGTTAAACTCGATTAGTTTGTTTCTAATGTAGGTGCTTTCTTCTTCATTTCCAAAAGAAATTGTAGTATCGAACATGGACGTTCCCCCTCATCCCATAAGTCATCCAATCAGAATGTACGTTCGTCAAAGGTTAGGCAATATCCTTTTTATGTTAAAGAAAAAAATAACCCCACTCAACTTTTTGAATGGGGTTACACACTAATTAAAGCAATAATTTCTTAATTTCCGTCTCATACTCTTCCTGCTTGAAAATAAACGGCGGAATCTTCTCGAGCCAATTCACCCGGTTCCCAATGTATTCATAGGATTCAATTCGTTCATCACTCTCACTTTGATCATAACCAATCCGATTCCATTTCACGAAACGGCCCTGTTTTTCAACCTCAGCAACTAGCAATGTACACCATAAATCGCAATCATCGGGACACATGAGCACGAGAAGCAGCACAACCGGATCTGATGAATGATAGCGGCTCAGAACAAATGCCTTTTCAGCAGGCATACTCATCCAATCCGGAATTGTCGGAACCAGCCCGATTAAATTCTTATCAGGATATTGTTCATTTAATAAGTAGTCCAACGAAGCACCATCCACAACGAAGCAATAGTGTTCATCGACACAGTATTTACTTTTCATCTTTTTAACTTCAAATTTATTAATATTCATTGTACTCCACTCCAAACCAACCAGCTCTATCAAATATACCCCAGCAGCCATCCTCCCGCCAGCCCTACAAGGACAACCAGCCAAGGCGGCAGCTTCCAGTAGACAAGCATTCCGAACAGCAATAAGGCAAGCACAAAATCCTGCGGCTCCTGCACGGCCGTAATCCATAACGGATTGTAGAGCGCTGCAAGCAAGATACCTACTACGGCCGCATTAATGCCTACCAGTGCGCCTTGCACCTTCGCATTGTGCCGAAGGATACTCCAGAACGGCAGTGCTCCTGCCATAAGCAGAAAAGCAGGCAGGAAAATCGCTACCGTTGCCACTAACGCTCCCTTTACGCCGCTTATCATCGCACCGAGGTATGCCGCTATTGTAAACAGCGGTCCGGGAACCGCTTGCGCTGCACCGTATCCGGCCAGGAAATCTGCTTTGCTCATCCAACCCGTCGGTACCACTTCCCGCTCCAGCAACGGCAGTACCACATGACCGCCGCCAAAGACGAGCGAACCCGAGCGATAGAAGCTCTCGAACAAGGAGAGCAATCCCTCTCCGCCAACGAGCTGCCTTATAATGGGCAAACCTATGAGCATACCTAGAAAAAGCCCCAGGCAGAGCATTCCTGCCCTTCTGCCGATGGGCACCGATACTGTAGCGCTAGCTTCCGTTCCTTGGGCTTGTCTATACAATAGATAACCGATTCCTCCGGCCGCCAGGAGGATAAGAATCTGGCTTATGGCAGTCTGCCATAATAAAGTGATAGCCGCAGCCAAAATAGCCAGAGTTGCCCGGTTTCGATCCGGAGCAAGCTTTTGCCCCATGCTTAATACCGCTTGGGCAACGATTGCAACCGCTACAATTTTGAGTCCGTGAATCCAGCCGGAATTTCCGATATCGAAACCTTGCATAAGCAAAGCAAACAAGATAAGAAGGATAACCGAAGGCATCGTAAACCCGATCCACGCAGCTACTCCTCCAGGCCATCCTGCCCGCAAGATGCCTATCCCAATCCCAACCTGGCTGCTCGCAGGACCGGGAAGGAACTGAGCTAAGGCAACAAGATCGGCATAACTGCGCTCATCCATCCAGCGCCGGCGCTTTACGTATTCATTGTGAAAATATCCAAGATGCGCGGTAGGACCGCCAAATGAAGTGCATCCAAGCTTAAAAGAAACGACCAATACTTCTAATAAAGGCTTCAAGTCGATTGTTCCTCTCCAGGTTTTTCACTTATTATATAAGTATAATGGCAAGCCGTTAATCTCATTTACAATTTTTTAACGTAAAAACTATAAATAGAAAGTGGGTTTTCCCGAAATGGAACCAAAATGGTTAGAGTGGGCTAAACAAATGCAAGCTATAGCGCAAACCGGTTTAACATACGCAAAAGACGTTTATGATATTGAGCGTTATGAAGCATTGCGTCAGATGAGCATTGAAATATTGGCCGAATATACGTCCGTCAGCCATGAGCAAATCGCCCTTGCTTTCGCAAGCGATAATGGGTATACCACGCCAAAAACCGATATCCGTGCGGTCGTGTTCCGGGATAACAAAATCCTATTAGTCAAGGAAAAAATAGACGGCGGTTGGTCTATGCCCGGCGGCTGGAGCGACATTGGTTATTCCCCTAAGGAAATCGCCGTAAAAGAAACGCAGGAGGAAGCCGGTTTCGATACCGCTGCCATTCGACTGCTCGCCGTACTCGACAAGAAATTTCATAACCATCCGCCAAGTCCCTATCATGTCTATAAAATGTTTATTCTTTGCGAGATCATTGGCGGCGCAGCCGCGGCAGGCGTGGAAACCAGCGATGTCGGTTTCTTCGGCATTGACGAGCTGCCTGAGCTCTCTATCGAACGGAATACGCTTGAACAGGTCCAACTAATGTTCGATTATCTCCACAACCCGAATAAAGAAGTTATCGTCGATTAACCGTTTCTCTACCCATGAAATGAAAAACACGCCGATCCCCGGGATCGGCGTGTTTCCTTTTGTATGGATTACTGTTGAGTCGTTTTTTTCCAGTCTGCCGCAAATTTGTCCATGCCTTGATCCGTCAACGGATGCTTCGAGATTTGCTCGATTACCGAGAACGGAACCGTTGCAATGTGTGCGCCAGCCATCGCTACGCGGGTTACGTGGTCAGGGTGACGGACAGATGCCGCGATAATTTGCGCATCCAGGTTATGAACGCGGAACAGTTCAGCAACTTTTGCAACCAGTTGAACGCCATCTTCGGAGATATCGTCCAGGCGGCCAAGGAAAGGCGATACGTAAGTCGCGCCTGCGCGTGCGGCAAGAAGCGCTTGGTTAACAGTGAAGATCAAGGTTACGTTTGTTTTAACCCCTTTTTTCGTCAGGTAACGGCAAGCTTCAAGACCAGCCAAAGTCATAGGCAGCTTGATTGTAATATTTTTATCGTAGTTGTTAATTTTGATGAGTTCGTCAGCTTGCGCAATCATCTCTTCCGCTGTCAGGGCATCCGGCGTTACTTCGGCAGATACCGATTCAACTTCAGGCACTTCGCGCAAAATTTCAGCAATACGGTCTTCGAACTTAACACCTTCTTTGGCAACTAGCGACGGGTTTGTCGTTACGCCGGACAATACGCCAATTTTGTAGGCTTTCTTAATATCTTCCAAGTTTGCTGTATCGATGAATAATTTCATTATTAACAACCTCCGAATAATATTATTAGTTAAATTCTTTAGCTAATTTTACTACGTTTTTCGTGCTGAATCCAAAGTATTCCATAACAGCAGTTCCAGGGCCGGAAGCGCCAAACGTATCGATGGACATTATTTTGCCCTCTTTGCCGGCATAACGGTCCCAGCCAAGCGAGATGCCTGCTTCAATCGTAATCCGTTTCGTTACCGCATCGGGAAGTACGCTTTGCTTGTACGCTTCGGACTGGCGATCGAATAGCTCACGGCTAGGCATAGCCACAACGCGAACCGAAATATTCTCTTTCTCGAGCTCTTTCTTCGCGTCAACGGCAAGGGATACCTCGGAGCCTGTACCAATCAGGATGACATCAGGCTGACTGTTTGTCTCCGTCAGGACGTAGGCGCCTTTTGCCACGTCTTCCACATTAGCTTTTGTTTCTTCGTAGATCGGCAGGTTCTGTCTGCTCAGGATCAGGGCTACCGGACCATCCTGCTGCTGCAACGCGTAAGCCCATGCGCTAGCCGTCTCGTTCGCATCGGAAGGACGGATAACCGTCAGACCAGGGATCGTGCGGAGTGCCGCTAGCTGCTCGACAGGCTCATGAGTTGGACCATCTTCCCCAACCGCGATGGAGTCATGCGTGAACACGTAAGTGACAGGCAGCTTCTGCAGCGCGGCAAGGCGAATGGACGGACGCAGATAATCGCTGAAGACAAAGAACGTACTAACGAAAGGCTTTACGCCGCCATGAAGCGCCATACCGTTGCCTGCCGCACCCATTGCATGCTCGCGTACGCCGAAGTAAACGTTGCGTCCAGCGTAGGAGTCAACCGCAAACTTGCCTTCACCACGGATATCCGTCATCGTCGAATGGGACAGGTCGGCGCTGCCGCCAAAGATCGAAGGAACGATTTTCACAAAATGATTAATCGCTTCGCCGCTCGCCACGCGAGTCGAGATGGATTTCGAGGTGTCGAAAGTCAGAATGTCAGCCGCATCGAGCTTAAAGGTGCCATTCAGTACTTGACCAAACTCGCTGCCTTGCTCCGGATATTGAGCCGTGTACGAAGCAACCAGCTCGTTCCAAGCCGCTTCTTTCGCAGCACCTTGCCCTTTCAATTCGGCAAAATGAGCTTTTACTTCCTCCGGTACCGTAAACTCCTCTTCATACTTCCAGCCGTAAACCGCTTTTGTAGCCACCGCTTCTTCCTTGCCAAGCGGATTGCCGTGTACTTTATTAGTACCCGCAGCTTTACTGCCGTAACCAATGATCGTACGAACCTCGATGATTGTTGGTTGGGAATCGTTTTGCTTCGCTTTCTCAAGCGCTTCGGAAATAGCGGCAAGATCATTTCCATCCTCTACGCGCAAGTATTCCCAACCAGCAGATTCCGCTCTCTTGCGAACATTTTCCCCAAATGACAGATTAAGCTCACCGTCGAGGGAAATATCATTCGAATCGTACAGTACGACTAGTTTGCCCAGCTTCATGTGTCCTGCCATCGACATTGCCTCATAGGAAATACCTTCCATCAAGCAGCCGTCTCCAACAAGAGCATACGTATAATGATCAACAACCGGGAAGCCTTCCTGATTGTATTTCGCAGCCAGATGCGCTTCGGCCATCGCCATGCCAACCGCGTTCGCGATCCCTTGACCAAGAGGCCCCGTTGTCGCGTCAACGCCGTCCGTATGACCAAATTCAGGATGTCCAGGCGTCTTGCTGTTCAGCTTGCGGAATTGCTTCAAATCCTCGATGGAAACTTGGTATCCCGTCAAATGCAAAAGACTGTACAGCAAGGCGGAGCCATGACCAGCCGATAAAACAAAGCGGTCGCGATTGAACCATTTGGCATTCTCAGGGTTATGGGACAAATGCTTGCCCCACAGCGCGTATGCCATTGGAGCCGCCCCCATCGGCAGCCCCGGATGACCGGAATTCGCGGCGTTGATTGCATCGATCGACAAAGTACGGATCGTATCGATGGATAATTGATCAATGTCCAGTTTGGTAAGCATACTCTTCATCCTTCCGTTTCGTTTCTGTATTTTCCTTCGAATCAAACCACCAATGGAAGCCGTCTTCGGCTAGCAAAGCATCAGCTTCCGCCGGTCCATTGGAGCCCGCTTCATAAGATGCGAGCGGAACCAGATTCTCCTGGAATGCATCCAGAATCGGCTGCACCCAAGCCCAGGCAAGCTCCACCTCATCCCAATGCGCGAAGAAGGTCGGATTTCCGACAAGCGCATCGAAGATCAGGTTCTCGTAAGCCTCGGGAATATCCTTGCTGCTCTCATGCAGCTGGATCTGAACCGGCTTCAATTCGCCGTTCTCCTTCGTATTGAGCTGAAGCATAATACCTTCGTTAGGGTTGATCTCAATCAGAAGAAGATTAGGCGCTCCGCCAAGCGCAACCGTTGATGCTTGATGCAATGCTTCCTTGAACTCCACCACAATGCGGGTTGATTTCTCGCTTAGCCTTTTACCGGTCCGGATATAGAACGGTACTCCGCGCCAGAAGTAATCATCCACTTGCAGCTTCGCCGCAATGTAAGTGTCGTTCATGGAGCCGGCGCCAATGCCGGGCTCGGAGCGGTAGCCTTTTACCGGATTGCCTCCGATCGAACCGGAAGTATATTGTCCGCGAATGACATTCGCGCTTACCTCCGATTTCGACAAAGGAATCAGGGCTTCCATAACCTGTTTCTTGTGCTTCCTTACATCCCCCGGCGAGCTGTTATGCGGCAGATGAATCGCGAGCATCATCAGCATTTGAAGCATATGGTTCTGGAACATGTCTCTAACGGCGCCTACATGATCGTAATACCCCGCGCGTTCTTCGACACCAACCGTTTCGCTTGCCGTGATTTGTACATTTGCTATATATCGGTTGCTCCACAGAGCTTGGATGATCGGGTTAGCGGATTCCAGAACTTCAAGGTTCTGAACCATTGGTTTGCCCAGATAGTGATCAATTCGGAAAATTTCTTCTTCGGCAAAAGATTTGCCGAGCTGCTCGTTCAGATCGCGGGCCGATTGCAGATCATGGCCGAACGGCTTTTCGATGACCAGGCGTTTCCAGCCTGCAGCCGAGCCAAGACCGCTCTCCGCAATATTCGAAGCGATGGTCGTGAAGTACTCCGGACCTACCGATAAATAGAACATCCGGTTGGGCGGAAGCTGAAGCGCACGTTCACGCTCCTCGATAATGCCAAGCAATTTCTTATAATCATCCGTACGGCCGATATCGAGCACCGTATAGCGGAATTTGCGAATGAAGGATTGCATTAAAGCCTGATCTTGAATCTCGCGTCTTGAGAACTGGCGGAGAGACTGTTCGATATTCGATTGGAAGAACTCGTCGCTCCAATCCCGTCTCCCTAGACCAATAAGGGAAAAAGCCTCCGGAAGCTTTCCGTCAACGAATAAATTGTATAGGGCAGGATATATTTTTCTTTTGGCTAAATCGCCGGTAGCACCAAATAAAACAAACGTTACTGGTTCCATGGTTGCTCTCCCTCCAACAGAACTTTTGAAAAGCTTCTGTTTTATTTTTCTGTAATTCCACTATAATACGATTAGGAGCCATACAAGTAATTAATATATTTTACAGGAGCTATCGACCACGTCTATGACTAATAACTATGAACTATACAAAGTGTTTTATTGGGCTGCCAAAACGGGCAGTTTGACCCAGGCTGCAAAAGTACTCTACCTTACTCAGCCAAGCGTTAGCCATGCGATCAAGCAACTCGAGGAAAGCTTTGGTCTGACGCTGTTTTTCCGCAATTCCAAGGGAGTTGCCCTAACCCAGGAAGGCACGATTTTGTACTCCTATATCGAGCAGTCCCAGATCTTGATCAACATGGCCGAAGAGAAAATGATTGCGCTTAAAAATTTGGACAACGGCGAGCTGCGAATTGGCGGCAGTGATTCCTTGTTTAAACATTATCTGCTCCCTTACCTGGAGGATTTCATCAAGAAATATCCCGGCATCAAGCTGCATTTGAACCACGGCACGACGCCGGAAGTGATTACTTTTCTGAAAGAGGGCAAAATAGATCTTGGAGTTGTCCGCATGCCCATCGTGGATCCCCAGCTTGAAGTCAAGGAAAGCTTTCAGCTTCAGGACTGCTTTGTGGCCGGGGCGGTTTATAACGATCTGAAAAACAGGGTCTTGTCCCTAAACACCCTGCTTCAGTATCCCATCATTCTATTCTCCCGCAACAGCCGGGCTCGTATGACGATCACGGAGATTTTCCAGAGCTACGGTTACACGATCAAGCCGGAAATTGAGGTCGGCAGCGTCGATCTACTGATCGAGTTCGCGCGCAGAGGTCTCGGGATCTCTTATGTTACCCGCGAGTTTGTCGCGAAAGAGCTTGCGGAAGGCTCCTTGTTCGAGATCCAGCTCGACATTCCGCTTCCTCCATCCCACATCGGAATGATGAACATGCGGAATATGCCGCTGTCCAGCGCAGCCAAGCGGTTTATCGAACAGATAAAATAATAAGAAAGAGCCAAGAACGTGGTCATAACCCCGTCAAGTAGACATCTATAAAAAGACAACTCTATGCTGCGACCGTTTCACGGTATTCCACCGGGGAACGGTCGTTTAGCTTCTTCTGGAAGCGTTCGTTGTTGTAGAACGAAACGTATTCTTCGACCGCTTGTTCCAATTCAGACATCGTTTGCGGACGAACAAGATAAATCTTTTCCGTTTTAAGATGTGAAAAGAACGACTCGATGCAGGCATTATCATAGCAGTTTCCACGTCTAGAGTGGCTGCCAATGACCCCGAGCTTCTCAAGTTTGCGGTTATATGCGTTAGAGGTGTACTGGAATCCTTGATCGGAGTGCAGGAGAACACCGGTGAGATCTGCTCTCTCGCTTAGGGCGTCGACTGTTTTGGTAACAAGTGCAAGGTCGTTTCGTTCGGCCAACTGCCAGGCAACAATCTCATTGTTGTAGAGATCCAGAATAGCTGAAAGGTATGCAAATTGCTCTCCTACCCGGATATAGGTAATGTCCGTAACGAGTTTAAGCAGTGGCGCCTCTGCAGAAAACAGGCGTTCCAACCGATTGGGATAAACAACAGATACCTGCTTTCCGAAGAAGCGCCGCTTCTTTCGGATCACCGAGCGGATGTCCAGTTTCTTCATGAGCCGATAAACACGTTTATGGTTCACATGCAGTCCTTCGCGTTTCAAGGCGACTTTCATGCGTAAGTAACCAAAGTAAGGGTGTAGTCGGTGGATCGCCATGATATGCCTCTCTAGAAGTCGCTCTTCCTGTATACGAGCGGTTGGATCGGATACCCTTTTCCGCCACTTGTAATAGCCTGCTCGTGATACCTCGGCAAATTTCAGAAGCCAACGCAACGGATACTTTTGCCGCATTCCCTCAATGATCTCAAAACGAATGGCTTTGCTAGTCACTCCCCGTGTAGATTTGGATACCGCTTTTTAAGTACTCAATCTCCGCTCTTAGGTAAGCCATTTCTTCCTCTACGCTGCTAAACTTAGTCTTCGGTTTACCCTTTCGCGTAGCTTCTTGTACGAAGGGCTGTCCTGCCCGATGTCGTTTGACCCATACCTCAACCTGCGTTTTGTTTTGTATTCCCAGACGCTTCGCGACCTCACGGTACGCCAAGTTGTCCTCCGTAACCAGCCTCACTGCTTCTAGTTTTAAATCTTCAGGATAACTTTTGTTCGTACGACCTGTTTTCCCCATGAAAAATCCCCTCCGGCAAACAACTAGTAAGTTCATCTTAACAGATGTCTTTTTCTTGTTGTCTACCGTGAGGGGATAATACCAACGATGGTTCTTGGCTCTTTGTATCCGCCTTTTATTAACTCAGCTTTTTCCCCATACATACGCTTTCTTCGCTGCCGACATAAGGCCCATAGTTGGCAACCTGGACATAGCCTAATTTCTTGTACAACGAAATCGCTTCCGGCTGTCCCGTCCCCGTCTCGAGGAGCGCATCCCGCTTCCCTTCCTCGGATGCCCATAGCTCCAGCTCTTTCACGATTCGCTGAGCGATTCCTCTACCCCTTGCTTCCTCCTTGACAAACATGCGCTTGATCTCAATGGTATGCTCGTCTCCGGCTTCCCTGTAACAGCCGCAGCCAACCGGTACGTCATTCAGGTAAGCCACGACGGCATTTGCATCCAGCTTGACTTGATTATGCTCATCAAAAAACTGCTGCGTGTCCGGGTATCGACTCCAAAGATCCTTATCGAGCAACTTAATCAACTCGCGGAAATCAGCATGGTCAGCAGCGACTCTTATGAATTGAATCATTGTCATTTTCCTCTCCTAACTAAAACTTATAAATTCTATTGTAATATACAAAAACCAAGAAAAGCACCAGGCTCTTCTTGGCTTCAACCATTTCATTTTAAGCTAAATGCTCAATCTTAACACCGTCAGGCAATACATGCATCACCTGTTTGCGGACAGACTCATCATTCAGCTCCCGGCCGAAAATAACAATCGTCCCCCGGTCATCGCGGGCGCGGATTAGGCGGCCAATGCCCTGCCTTAGCCGCAGGAGCATGTACGGCATGTCTACATCAGCAAACGGATTCGC
Organism: Paenibacillus glycanilyticus; assembly: GCF_051200795.1. Taxonomy (NCBI): domain Bacteria; kingdom Bacillati; phylum Bacillota; class Bacilli; order Caryophanales; family Paenibacillaceae; genus Paenibacillus; species Paenibacillus glycanilyticus. The sequence goes on along the minus strand of NZ_CP195155.1, from coordinate 2,910,061 downwards.
GGAATCGCTGCGCCTCGCTTCAAAGACCGGATCATTAGGAGGGAACGGCAGCGACCACAGGATCACCTGCGACAAGGATGGGCCCGGTATGTCCAGTCCTTCCCACAAAGTGACCGCGCAGAGCACGCTTGTCTCGTCATTCTGGAATTCGGCAATGAGATGGCTGATTTCAGCCGAACCCTCGAATAAGAACCGGTAGCTGTCCGTAAGGCCAATGTTATCCGCTTCCTTACGGAAAAGTTCCAGCTCCTCCGTGGAAGGGAACAGGAATAACGTACGTCCGCCTTTTTGCTCCAAGAGCTTCACGGCAGCTTTCATCTTATCCGTCCAGCTCAGCTCGGTCTCCGATCCGCCAGGCATATGCACCTGCATCTGTTCCTCATATTCGTATGGGGAAGGTACCGAGAAGGATAACGCCTGCTCAATCCCCAAGCTTTCTTTGATATAATCAAATGCTCCTCCGACGGACAAGGTTGCCGAAGAGAAGACGATAGGCATTTTCTTCGAGAACACCTGCTCCTTAAGCACTTCCTTGACCCATCTTGGCATGATTACTAGAGTAAGACCGTCCTTATCCTCCGAAGCCCAACTGATCGGCTTCTCTTCGCGCTTGAACAGAGACAAGGCAAATTGAATCATTTCGATATGCTCTTCCACAATTTTGAGCTGGTAATCATCGATCGTAAACAAGCCGCTTTCGAACACAAGCTCTTCCTCAATGGAAGCTAGCATGTCCTGCAGACGGTTCACCTCGCGGACCAGCTCCGGGCTCCAGAGCACTTCCTTCCGGCTGGAAGCCGGTACAGCCTTGCTGTTGCGAGCGATAAGCGCGAATAAATGATCGCTTTGGACAATCGCATCCTCCACCGCGAGCGCGAGCGTTTCCCGAATCTCATCCTGAAGAAGTCGCGTAATAATGCTCTCGAATACCGCATGGTTCAGCTTGTACGTTAACGCCTTCTGAGCCGCGGTCTCGAGAAGATGTCCTTCGTCAAAGACGACCGAGCTATGCTCGGGCAGGAGCGGAAGCTGACCTTCGCGCTTGCGTGCCTCGTAAGTCCATACATGTTCCATGTAGAAGTCATGCGAGCATATGATCAGATCGGCAGCTTTCCGGTAGTGATCGCGGGATAAGGTCTGACCGCAGCGATGTCTCCGGTTGCAAACCAGACAATCCTGGAAAACATCCCAGCCCAGCTTGGACCATTGTCCGTCGTTTAGTGACGGGTAGTCTTTGCGGTTGCCGTAGGGATGAAAGCTTTGCATCGTCTCCGGCTTATGGACAAATGGAGGCAACTCTCGGAAAATCTCATCGAAAACCTCCGCGTCCTCATCAAAAGCCGCTCTCGCATCGTCGAGTTTATTCAAACAAATATATTGATCGGGCGATTTCCCGAGTCGGGCATCAATCGTAAACTCCAGGTATTGGGCCAGCTTGGCGATATCCCCTTCCGGCTTTACTAGCTGCTCGATCAGGGATTCGTCGGCGCATGCGATGATAGCCGGCTTTCTGGTGTAACGGGCGTAGCTAATGGCATAGAGCAGATAAGCAAGGGTTTTCCCCGTACCGACTCCCGCTTCCGCAAATATCGTCTGCTTCTCGGCATAAGCCCTTTCAAGCTGAAAGGCCATATAGATCTGCTCATCGCGAACCTCAAAGCCCGCTTCCGGCAGCTGTTCATAAAAGACATCCGCAATCCAGTCGCTTGCCTGCTGAATGAATGGCAGCTTGGGATCAAACTCAAATGGATAATGATTGCTCACTTATATTCCTTCCTCCACAAAGCACAAACGGCTGCGTTCCCTAACGCAGCCGTTTGGCTATTCCCCCGTAAATTAAGTACTAAAAGTCAAATTCCGACTTTGGCTTGCGCGGCTTCGGCTTTGCTTTCTTCTGAAGAGCCGGCAAGTGCTTCATGCTTCGTCCCATCGGTCCCTTGCACATTGGACACAATTGTTCTTCGGCAGCCATTTCATCCCGAATCCATGCTTTGCAATCTGGATTTTTGCATTTCAAAATTTTGGTCGGTATTAGTTTTGGTTTCGTGATGTCTTCGCTTGTAGCCACTTTTTTTGCATCCTTTCCTTAACGCGTAAAAACAAACTTCGATTAATATATCACTTCCATAGCTCCTAAGTCAAAGGGGCTAGGCTGTTTTTTCAAAAGAAAAAATTCACCCCTGGATGGGGTGAATTATTCATCAATATTCAGGCAAATTTACGCTTGTTTTCCTACTTCAATTTCAATGGAAATCTTCACTTCGTCGCCAATCAATACGCCGCCTGTTTCCAGTGCCGCATTATAGGTCAATCCGTAATCGCTGCGCTTAATGGAGCCTTTGCCGCTGAAGCCGGCCTTCTCGTTCCCCCACGGATCTTTGCCTGCCCCTTCAAAGGTAACGGAGAAGGTTTCCGAACGAGTGACGCCATGAAGGCTGACATCACCTGTCACTTCATATTCATCATCATCGGTCTTCACGATGTTGGTAGATTTAAACGTCAATTCAGGGAACTGGGCAATATCGAAAAAGTCGCCGGTACGCAAATGATTGTCACGATCCGCGTTGCGTGTATCAATGCTGCTCAGATCAACCGCGAAGCTGATAGCCGCCGTCGTCAGATCTGCAGGATCGGCATCGATCTCTGCCTCAAATTTGTGGAAGGTGCCTTTAACCTTTGCGATCATCATGTGCTTAATGGTGAAATCTACGCTGCTGTGCGTGAAGTCTACTGCCCATTTCGAATTTGCCATGAATGTTCCCTCCGAGTCATCATTATTAACTTACTAATTTTTATTAAATTAATAAAATATGCCTAATAACGATGTTATCGGAAAAATAACCCATTGTCAATGCTTTCCTATCCTTCCAAGCGAATTGCCGACACCAAGGACCATACTCCGAATACAAGCAATACAATGCCGGATAGAACGTTAATCCATCGCATAGCCTTCGCGTTCAGAGCCGTCCGGATTATTCCTACCAGACCGGCGAGCAGAAGCCACCACAAGACGGAACCAAGGAAGATTCCTAACACTAGCAGGAGCGAGTCCCCTGTTGTTGCTTGCGCGGAATGCTGGATGCCCGCAAAGATAGCTGCAAACGATAAGATCGTCATCGGGTTGGTTAAAGTCAGAAGGAATGTTGTCAAATAAGCTCTCACCAGTCCGTTATTTAATTGAAGCTCTTTCCCGCTGTTCGGTAAGGCCCGGACCGATTGATAACCTAAGTAACATAGAAACAATCCCCCAATTAATTGGATCCACATGCGCTGGTCAACCAGTACATTCGTTAATGCCGTAAATCCAACGGCCGCAATGAGCCCGTATACGGCATCCGCGGAAGCCGCTCCTAGCCCGGACAAAACGCCATACCAACGGCCCTGGTTGATCGTTCTTTTCATGCATAACACGCCAATCGGCCCAACCGGTGCTGCAATTGACAATCCTACAAGGACCCCGCTCCACATACTCATGATGACTGTTCCTCTCTTGTTTTACAGGGTTATCTTCATTAGAATTCCTGCAATCTCAATGTCTTCCTCATTCTTTAACACTTTTAAGTCGTATGGTTTAAACCCGAATTGATTATACATAAGCAGAGCTTTTGTGTTCGTGCTATGGCAGATCAAATTCAATTCCCGTAGTCCAAGCTCCTCTTTAGCCCGATTCAGCATCGTTTGGATTAAGAACCTGGCCGCCCCAATACGGCGGAATTGCGAGCTGATGATCACATTGCCGAGCCATCCGCTGTTGCCTTCATCTATATCGTATAAATTGGAGTACCCGGCCGGCTCGCCGTTATATTCAATTACCGTTGGCACTCTTCTGGTTAACGACACCTCGTATAGCTGTTCCGGATCGATCGGAAACGTTCCTTTCGGAAACATATAAAAGGCTTCCGAGGCATTGGCAGGAAAAGCGGCAATTCTCTTAAAATCTTCTTGCGTGCTGTCGCGAAACGTAAGCAAGACAATACCCCCTTTAATAATCCCAAAGCATTCCTATTATAGCATTGTTTTTTTCTAATTCATTACTCATATAAGCCATACTTCACCTTTATCCTCTCCAGCTTTTCCAGCATCGGCTTAGCAAGTATAAATAGAAAAATGACGGTTGCCGCAGCATGGATGATATCAAACCAGAATCCTGAGGCATAGGTTGCGATCAAAGCTTCTCTAGAAATAGAAGGCGTAAACATCAGCATCGAGCCGATATTAATGATTCCTCCGTATACGACGAAAGTCGCTAGTCCGCCAAATAAACATAACGTAAGCTTATCCGTCCTAAGCCAGCCCTTCCTGAACAGGAGGCCCGCAATGAAACCAATGATGCCGAAGCAAAACATCTGCCAGGGGGTCCAAGGCCCTTGCCCGAAGAAGAAGTTCGAGACAAAGCCCGAAGCCGCCCCGACGAGAAACCCTGCTTCCGGACCAAGGCTCACGCCTGCAATAATGACAATAGCGACGACCGGCTTAAATTGAGGGAGCATAAAAAAAGCTGCTCTGCCCGCTACGGAAATGGCAGCTAATACGGCAATAATGATTAGCTCCCGGGCTTGCGGCTTCCTCCGTTCGAACACCATAACAAACGGAAGCATCGTATAGAGAATAATCAGCAGACTTATAAAATAATATTTTCGGTCATCCAGGGCAAATACTCCAAGCAAAATGGTTGCCGGGATCACAATAACGATAAGAATTGCGGCTATTAGCGTTCGCCTGCCGAACCGGCTTCGTGCTTTTTCTATCCCTTGTTCCTGCATAGCTCAATCACATCCTCTGCCGTTACCGCATTTCGCCAGACATGACGCGCCATCCGGTTCGCGGCTGTCGTATAGAAGCTGTTCCCTGCGAAGAAGTTCTTCGCCGGCCCGCTTGATGTGATGCCGCCATCAAAGAACATGGCGCATACATCCGCATATTTGGCGCAAAATTCGATATCATGGGAGACCATCATAATCGTAACACCGGCTGCATTCAGCTGCTTCAAATAGGAAGCAAGCTTAGCCTTGAAAAAACTGTCGAGCCCTTTCGTAGGCTCATCCAATAGAAGGATCCGGGGCTCAAGCAGCAATACCTTCGCTAATGCCGCTCTTTGCTGCTCCCCTCCGCTGAGATCATACGGATGTTTGGCTAGGAACGGTTGCAGCTCAAGAAACTCGCATACCGACTGAACTTTGCTTGCCTTCTCCTCCTTCGTCATTGCGGAATCGGACAGCATTTCGAATAAATCCTGCTCAACCGTCTTCTTCACGAACAGATGCTGCGGATTTTGCGGAAGGTAAGCCAGATTGTTCCGATACAGCTCTGCAGCCTTCATCGATGTTACATTTTCCCCTCCGATATAGACCTTGCCGCGATAGGGCTGATAGAGCCCTCCGGCCAGAGATAGAGCGGTCGTCTTCCCCGTTCCGTTACCGCCAACTAAACAATAGAATTGTCCTTCCTTCACTTCAAAAGACAAGTCTTTAATAATATCAGGGCCATTTTTCTCGTATTTGAACCATACTTCCTTGAATCGGATGGCTGAGTGTTTGGCTGCTGATGAAGAAGCAGGAACAACAGATCCCCCAGTAATTGGTGCTGTTTCGCGGATGAGCGGTTTTCCCTTGATGTAGCTGTCTAACCACAGACGGCCTTCCTTTACAGTAACCGGATAAGAAGAGTCGTTTGCTACTCCGGCATAAATCTGCGCAGGCGACGGCATAGCTGTAAACATCGGATGATTCTTCTGCCACAAGGCCTCCCCTACTTTACGGGGATGCTCATCTACAATAATCCCGCCGTCATCCATGACAATGAACCGATCCGATACCGGAAGCACTTCTTCGAGCCGATGCTCGGTCATTATAATGGTCGTACCAAGCTCCTGGTTGATTTTACGCAAGGTTTCGATAAAATCGGCTGCGGCAATCGGATCAAGCTGTGAAGTTGGTTCGTCTAGAAGCAGCACCGACGGATGCATGGCCATAATGGAGGCAAGATTAAGCAGCTGCTTCTGACCGCCTGACAGCTCCGAAACCGGCTTATGAAACCAGGTCTGGATTCCGAAAAAGCTGGCCATCTCCGCTACGCGAAGCCGAATAGTCTGTTGATCAAAGCCCAAGCTCTCGAGTCCAAAAGCCAGCTCATGCCATACTTTATCGGTAACAACGCCATTATCGGGATTTTGTTGGACAAAGCCGATTTCGGAAGCTTGCGAACGCTGGTCCAGTTCTTGAATGGGCTCACCGCGGAAAGCGATACTGCCGTCCCGCTTCCCATGAGGAGTCAGGACTGGCTTGAGTTGACGCAGCAAAGTGCTTTTTCCGCTGCCGGATTTCCCGCCAATCGTGACAAACTCGCCGCTTTGAACCGTTAAATGTATAGCATGCAAAGCCTCCCTTTCCTGCAGCGGAAACGTAAAGCTTACATTTTGGATGTTATAGATCTCCACTTGATTGCCTCCATCGTATGTTGAATAACCGGCAGCATACACAAGCTCAAATAAGCCGCATAGATCAGAAAGCTAAACGGTGTAATAGCCGCTGCTTTAATAGAAGGAAAAAACCTCATCGAATTTAACCCGTTCGCTTCGCCAATCAAGATCATGACGATCAGGCTGAGCATAACGGCCATAAATCCTTTATCCCGGTTATCAAACCTATAAAGGGAATAGCTGGTACGGCCAGGCAGCCCGTATCCTCTCGATTTCATCGAATCAGCCGTCTCAATTGCATTTTCCAGCGCCCAGGTTGTCATAATTGATAAGAGCTTCAGTCCGTTCCTGGCTCTCTGAATGATGTTCCCTTGCGATACGTCTTTGCCGATACCTCTCTGTGCATAAGAAATCCGCTTGATCTGTTCCTTATATCTAGGCACAAATCTTAACACCATTGATAAGATGAGGGACATGGCCGGAATCAGCTTGCCGAATAAGTAAATAAATTTATCCGATGTCATAACCGCGTTGTAGCAGGAGAACCAGATTAAGATGGTCACAAACATACAAGCGGATGAAATCCCGTACAGGATGGATTCGAGCGTAACCGGGTTACCGCTTTTTAAATAAAAAAGGATCGTAACGCCCGCATGGTTAAAAGCCGGGTTTATAAATGCAGTAAAAAGCAGCAACGGAAGCATAAAAACCAGCTGGAACCGCACCGCTCCCTTGCCTCTCAGCAGAATGGAATAAACAGAGGCGCTAACCAACGCGATGCCTTGCATAACGGGATGCATGAAGAACATGCCAAAAAGCAATACAGCCGTAAAATAAATAAAATTTATTAATGGATGATAACCGGCAAATCCGCTCCGGTTCATGACTTAACCCCTGCTCCCGCGGAATAGCCGCCGACATCGCGCCCAAGATCGCAAGTGTATACCCACTCCACAACATCGCCGTCTTTCAAGGCGTACCTACTCGCTCCATAGTTAGGAAACCAGCCGTTCACTTTATACATCCAACCGCTAAGCTCCCCGCAGTCGAATTCGTAAATATTATGGATACCTTCGACATAGTTGCTGTTATAAATCGGAGTCATCTCAAACTCCATATGAATCTTGTTCTTCTTCATTTCCCGGAGAAGGACGTCAAAGACCGACTCGCCTTCATAAAAGGTAACTTTCTGCTTCGGATAAATAACGCCGTCCTTCGGTAAAACTTCAAGTTTATCTTTGTTAAAGCTGTCCAGATTGTTTAATATCGTTGCGGCGGACACCGACAGCGTAACGGTGAGCGGCTTCTTCTTGTCGATCTTTGCATCCTGCCACTCAACCGGCTTTGGCTTCCCCGATGGAACCGGATCCGTCTGATATTTATCCTTCGTCTCTTCAGGCGAAGCAGCCGGAGGTTTTGTTGCCGGAGTCGCTTCTGCCCCCTTCTCAGACCCCTTCCCGTTGCCGGCGGGTTTAGCCGATTCCGAAGGAGTTGGCGAAGGTTTAGGTTCACCTGCCGGCTTAACGGTCTCCGCCGCAGGACCGCTGCCCGAATTCGAAGCAGGCGGCTTTTCAGTCGATGGAGACTGCTCTAGTCCCGTAGCTGCCGGCTCCTCGGAAGAGGTTGCGTTTGCCGAAGGGTTATCGGGTTCCGCTTGCTTTAACGGATCTTCTTCCGGTCCAGCTTGCGTTTGGTTTGCGGCGTTACTAGGCAATGGTGTTGATGCAAACTCTTCCGCAGCTGCCGGCGAGGTCGCAGCCGCGCTCTCCGAGGTTGGGTTCTTTGCGTAATTCCCTCCCCAGAAGTAGGCAATCGCCAATACACCGATGATGAGCAGCGCGGACAACCATTTTTTCTTGTTCACTCTAATTCCCACCTCTTTATGAAGAAATAACGAAGCAAGGGCATTCGAATGCCCTTGCTGAGGCCAAGCTTATTTCACGTCTGTCATGTCATAGAGACGGGTAACTCCGCTTTTGAACCTGTCGTAAGCGACCAGCGCGTAAAATGCCTGATCCGTTGCCATCAGATCCACTTCGCCAGGCTGGGCTCCGCCATTACCAGTGCCGCCGGATTTAACATGATAAAATCCGCCGCCCGTTGCCGAGTAGCCAAGCAATGCGTCCAGTACATTACGGCCGTTTTTCACAAAACGGGAATCGGTTTGCGGATCAATGCCAAGCGCGGTCAATGCGACAACGACTTGTGCGGAGCTCTCCGAGTTAACCGCCCCGCCGCTAGCGTAACCGCCATCGGCTTGTTGTGCATTGGAAAGCCATGTTATTCCGCGGTCAACGGCTGCCTTCACGGTTGGATTAGCGTTATAGTATGGCGCAAAGGCCTGCAGCACCATTGCCGTTATATCCGGGTCCGCTTCACTCGGCTTCTCGCCAAGCGCCCAGCCTCCTCCGGCAATCTCTCGATTAAGGATGAAATCAATCAAGAGCTCTTTGGTAGTCTGTGTTTTTACACTGGAGTCTGCCGGAATGGAGTAGCCTTTGCTGTCCAGTGCAATCAGCGCAAAGATTGGTCCGTTAATTCCCTGCTTAATTACGGTCTCGTAGTCCGCCAAAGGTTTTGTCAGATCATAACCGGCTACATGATGGATGTCTTTTCCGATGGCTGTTAAAGCCAGAATAACGCGATCGTATTCCGTGTACTTCACCGAATGAAGCTTGCCTTCTTTTTCTTTTACCGTCTGTTCTACGTTGGCATAATAGTTGGCATAATAGGAGTCGGGTACGGGCATGCCGGAACGCGCCAGTCCCAGAACCGTCCATTCCCCGCCTACGCTCGCAATCACCGGATCGGTTACTGTCTTTTGCAGGAAGGCAGCCGTTGTCTTGAGGTGACCCTGAACTTCCAGCTGCTTTGCGTCAACCGGACTGCTGCCGGCGTTGCCTGCCTGTTTATAATCGTAAGATCGCATCGCCACAACGGCTGCCATTTCGCGGGTAACCTTGGCTTGCGGATCAAATTTGCCGGACGATCCCGTCATCAAGCCTGCTTCTACGATGGTTGCGATATCAGACTGTGCCCATAACGATGCTGCCTGCAAATCTTTGATTGCGGTTTGCGATTGTGCCGCTTTCATGCCAAGTGCCCGGACAATCGTCACGGCCATTTCTTCGCGCGTTATTCTTGCGTTCGGATTAAAATGCTGCTGATAGCCGTTCATATAACCGGCTTGGGCAACCGCATTGACATACGGCGCGAACCAGTCTTTCGAGGCTACATCCGTAAAACCGGCCGCAGGCGCGGTTGTTGGCAGAGCTAGAATGGATACGAGCATTTTTGCGAACTCTGCTCTCGTAACCGAATCTTGCGGATGGAACTTACCGCCGCTGCCTTGAACAAAGCTTTTTTCGGAAGCTAGCTCAACCGCTTGCTTTGCCCAAGAAGAGATTTGGGAAGCATCGGAATAGAGCTTTTCCAGTTCCGATTTCGGAGTCGTGCCTGTTTCACCGGAACCGCCTGTACCATCCGTTCCTGAATCCGTATTTCCGTCGTCTCCACTGTTGTTGCCGTTCTCACCCGGCGTTTCCCAATCATCCGGATTAACTCCAAGATCGATACCTAGATCCGTTGTGTAACGCCATTGCAGCTTATCCCCGTCTTTTAGCTCATAAAGACTTGCGCCATAGTTCGGGTAAACGCCATTGACGTTGTACATCCAGCCGCTTCCGATGCCATGGTCAAATTCACCGTCACCTGCTATGGACTGAACATAAACACTGTTGTATTTCGGAGTAAAGACGTATTCGTAAATCAAACCTTTGCTATCGAGAACACGCTTAAGCAAACTCCAGGCGGTATCTCCCGTACGCAGTTCGATCTTTGTATTTGCAACGGTATAACCTTTGTTAATCGTCAATTTGTCAACGGATAAGGTTACGTACTTCGTTGGCGGAGGATTGCTTCCTCCTCCGTCTACAACAATCGTGCTTTCAGCGAAAGCAACATAATCCGTAAAATGATTCGTCTTGATAATCAGATCAGAGCCGTTATCGTACGCGTATTCATTCTTGCCGCTTGCTTGGCCGAGCGCATCGCTGGCGAATTTCGCAATCGAAGTGGCAACGCCGCCCTCGATAAACGCAGCGCTTTTGCCGCTCATCCCTTTAAGCGTCAAGGTAACGAACTGATTGAATTGCACGCGCGAGCTTCCGCCCATCGAAAAGGCAACTGCAACTTGATCCAGTTTTTTACCGCTTGCAACTATGGTCTTAATTTGATTTTGCAAGGCGGAATCGGAAGTATTTAACGTAGTAAGTAAATGAATACCTGCTGAATCCCCGGATGTCACTTGCGTATCTTGCGGAATCAGGATGGAATTATTTCCTTTTACTGCTTCAATCTGCGGCAGAACGGTAATAAGTGGTAGACTAAGCTTTACATCGGATGTTTTACCGGCAGGAATAGAGATCCCTATTTGTTTGCCGCTGTCTGCCGACGTAACCGGAATTCGGTAATCAGCCGAATCATCCGGAACCGCTACTTGCGGCGTATTGCCTGCTGGGAGCGTCAGGTCACCGGGATTAGCCGGTTGTTCGGTAGATAGCGTGACATCCGTCATATCATAAAGCGATTTCTTCTGTTTCAGGAAACGGTCATAAGCAACCAAGGCATAAGTCCCTTGATCGGTCGCCATTCCGTTGACGCCCCCCGTCTTGGTATGACGGAAACCGCCATCAGGCAAAGCATAAAGTAAGAATGCATCAATCAGGGAATGGCCGTTCTTCACAAAGCGAGGATCCGAGTTGGAATCGATCCCTAATGCGCTAAGAGCAACAATGACTTGCGCAATGCTCTCGCTTGAGGAATAACCGCCGTCATTGCTGCTTTGCGACTTAGACAGCCAAGCGACCGCACGGTCGGCTGCCGATTTGACATCAGGATTGCTGTTGTAATAAGGAGCCAAAGCTTGAAGCGCCATAGCAGTCAGGTCCACATCAACAAAGCTGCCAAAGCCCCATCCGCCTGCATTTTCGGTACCTTTCTTAATCTCCTTATCAACCATGTATTGAATAAGATTGGCTCTTGTGGACTGAACTTCTACTCCTGCTACGACAGGAATAGCGTAATTGTGGCTGTCCAGTGCCAGCAAGGCAAAGGTAGGTCCGTTTATGCCTTGAGCAATAATTTTATTGAAATCTGCCAGCTTCTCGAGTTGATTGTATCCACCGACATCCGTTACATCTTTGCCGATCGAAGTCAGCGCCAGGATAACTCTGGAGTGCTCGGTATATTTATTTGGATCCAAAACATTTTGTTTATCCTGAACAGCCGCTACGACCTTTTTGTAATAAGCGTCATAGTAGCCATCCGGCACTTGGTAGTTGCCGCGTGCCAAGGTTAGGACTGACCACTCGCCGTTTAACGTTCCGAAGACGGGATTGCTTACCGTTGATAATAGATAAGCCAGATTGCGGTCAACGTATTGGCTGACTGTACCTGCTGCACTTGCCTTGTATGTAACCGTATAGGTCTGCGTTGCCTGGTTACCCGCACCGTCAGCCGCTTTGATAACAATCGTATTCAAGCCAGATACAAGATCAGCCGTATATTGTCCGCTGGAGGGTTGCAGCAGGTTCCCGTTCAGCTTCACTTCAGGGTCGATTGTCTGCTGAACGTTATCCGTAACCGATACCGAGAACGGGAGCTGTTGTGCCGTTACGACCTGATTGTTAACAAATCCATTAACCGTGATGGAAGGAGGAGTTGTATCCTGAGCTCCTGCCAATTCTGTCAAAGCTGAATTAACTTCCTCTTGCGTACTTTCAATATTTTGTAATGTTGCATATGCATGTTCGTACGCTGGACCAATCTTCTCATCATTCAGCAATTCCTGTTTGACAGGTGAGCTGTTAATTTCAGCTACCGCTTCCGTTAATCCATCCTTGTTGGCAAGTCGGATTTCTCCCCATTCGCTGCCAAGGTCCGTTCCGTATCCGTATACGGTAAATTGAACACGGATGACATCGCCGTTTTGCGGCTCATAATTTGAGAAGCCAACGGGAGGGAACGCATTATTTACGGCAAACATCCAACCGGACATATTGGTGTAGTCAAACTCTCCAAGCCAATTCTCATCCACTTTGCCGCCAAGCACCGCATGATTGTCTTCCAGCATCTTTGTAAGGTAAGCCGGAAGCTCAACCGGCCTGGAATCGTTATCTTTTACTTTGGATAAATAAAAAGCGCTATCGATCGATCCCGTATGCTTGTAATTCTCTTCCCCAAGAAGACGGTCGACCAAGGCAGCCCCATTGTCCCCTTCATAAAAAGGCACTTTCACGGGTTCTTTAATATAGCCCTGTCCAAGTGTAAATTTCTCCACATCTAGCGTGACGTAACCTTCCGGCGTATCTGCCGGGTCGGCATAAGACATACGGGCTGGCGTTGCCGCAACGGATAAAGTTACCGCAATAACAAGCAACCACACTAACCATTTATTTTTTTTCATTACAAGCTCCCTTTCTATAACTCTCTCATTCTCTTGCATAACTACCTATCCACACAGCAAAAAACCCTCCAACTCGTGAAAGTTGAAGGGCTTGGTCAAGTAAACATGTCAAAATAAGCATGCATAATGAACACCCTCCTATCGCTCGTAGAATTGCGGTGTAAAAAAGAATCAGGCAGGTATTCTGGCTCGAGCGTCAATGCCTATGCACCCTTCCCGGTTGCCCAGTGGATATGCGCATAAACTCGTCTCTTACAGCGGCGGGACCGCGTGGGATTCTCACCCAACTTCCCTTTTAACCAATCCAATACCATCGCCTTAACCGGCGGAAGGTATCATTGGCACCTGATACTTATCTCGTATTCAATTTGCTTGCTCATCATAACGAATATTTTTCGTTTTGTCATGCTAAATTTTTCAATTCTATAGGCCTATTCTCTCAGCTGATCCCCGTGAAAGACTCGCAAAATAAACTCCCGGTCGGGTACATCCAGCTTTTCGTAGGAAGCAAGGAATGCCGAATTATCATATTCCGCCTCCTGCAATTGCACCTCAAAACCCTGCTCGCTCACCGTAACGATCGCGTATCTGGCAGTGGGCTTATTGTTGCAGCCAAGGGAACCGGGATTCACAAACGTTTGTCTCTTGCTGACGAAATAATGTACCGGATGATGATGCCCGAATCCGATCAATGCGTCTTCGCAACCATTGAACAGCTTTTCCAGATTGGACAGGCTTGGCTCAACGATTGGGCTAAACGGATCTTTGCTAATCGGATCGTTAAACTTGTCCGGCGCAATATGATAATGGGTAAAAAGCATCCTTCTGCCGTAAGCTTCGGTCCGAATCATGCGAGGCAATCGTTCCAGCAGCGGGACAAACGACTTGTCCATTCTTTCCGCAATCCACCTATGATGCCGTTCCGAATGGTAATGGCTTTCCGGATAAGCTTCACCCTTTATAATCGCGAGCACGGCTTCATCGTGATTGCCGGACACAAAAGATACATCCTTCCTGGAGAAAAGCGCATGAAGCACTTCATTCGTATCCGGTCCGATACCGATCATGTCCCCCAAGCAATAGATGGAGTCGATCTGTTGCAAAGTGTCGATCTCATGAAGGGCCGCTTTTAACGCAGGCATATTGCCATGGATATCCGTTATTAACGCAAACCTCTTGTTCATGCTCTCCACCCTTCCTGCTCGTTAGGCCGGCTTATTCCTTCGTGATGCTCCGGATCGAACCGTCTGCGGAGCCTACGATAACAAGGCTTGCCATATGGATAAACAATCCGTTGTCCACAACGCCGGGAATCCGGTTCAGGTCATCATGAAGCGCTTCCGGATCCGCAATAGCCCCAAACTCACAATCCGCAATATAGTTGCCGTTATCGGTCACATACAGCTCATCGCCATTCTTGCGAAGCTTCGGTTCGCAGCCCAGCTTGCGAAGCTTCTTCACCGTCAGCTCGAACGCAAAAGGAACGATTTCGACCGGGAGCGGGAATTTGCCGAGCTGCTTCACGTCCTTGCTCTCGTCCACGATAATAATCAGCTGCTTGCTTGCAGCCGCTACAATCTTCTCGCGGAGCAGAGCGCCGCCTCCGCCTTTGATTAAGTGCAGGGCAGGATCTACTTCATCCGCCCCGTCAATCGTCAAATCAAGCACGTCGACAGCGGCAAACGGCATCATCGGAATGCCAAGTTCTTTCGCCAGCTGCTCGGATTGAACCGAAGTCGCGACCGCTTGGATCGATAACCCTTCTTCTTTCACCCGGCGGCCAATTGCTTGAATCGCCCAATAGGCGGTAGAGCCCGTTCCAAGTCCTACTTTCATCCCGTCTTTGACGAGTTCAACTGCTTTTTCTGCTGCAATACGTTTCGATTCCATGAGATCACCTTATTTTATTTAGAATTTGTGCAAAGGATTTAATATTTAGTATAACAAAGCAATGAATGTTAGGAAATATAGGGCAGGTTTATATTCTTTATTAAATAAAAGGCACATCCCTGCTCGATAAGAGCGGGAATGTGCCTTTACGCATTATTTCTTGAAATAAACCATGCCGATATCGGGCAAGCTTTGTACACAGCCCTTCTTAACAATCTTATACCGCGAAGATATGATTGCCGATGTGAACAATTTGCTTGCGGGACCAAATCCACTTCGACGTAGCCGTCTTCGGATTAAAATAATACAAAGCGCCTTGCGAAGGATCGTTGCCGCCAAGCGCATCAAGCGCGGCTTTGTAGGCTGTAGAATCCGGCTTCAACTTGTATTGGCCGTCATCTACCGCCGTAAATGCGCCGGATTGCTCGATGACGCCTTTAATGGTTTTCGGGAAGCCGTCAGCATCAAGACGATTTAATACAACCGCCGCAACGGCAACCTGGCCCTTGTAGGACTCTCCGCGCGCTTCCGCATAAACGATACGTGCCAGAAGATCAAGCTCTTCCTGATTTGCGGAGACCTTTTTCAGCTCGGTCCAGGTTTTTTCCTCCGCTACACCATCCGGTTTAAGTCCGTAATCCGCTTGGAATTTACGAACGGCCTCTTCTGTCATTTTGCCGTAAAACGTCGTAATCGCCGTATTATCAAAATAGCCCATCGTCTTCAGACGGAACTGCAAATCCGGCACATCCGGACCGTAGCTGCCATAGCTGAGCGTAGCGGGCGCCGCTGCTTTCGCAGCCTGAAGCGGCATGGCGACCGTCATCATAAATGCTAGAATAATGGAAATACTATATTTATAAATTTGATTATTAATCAACATTAATACTCCTCTCATTTTATTAATATTTGTATAAATCATTAATTGGAATAATTTTGTTATGCAACGGCAGGTTTTTAACGAGTTTAACATACAAAAAAAATTATAGTAACCCAAATACATTAATTACATTTATTTGCTAAGCTAACTTTTTCCTTACGCTTGGATCGTTCCGATTGTCCCCTATCGCTTGAATTGGTACAATATAGGAAGATTTGAAGCGAGGTGAACAGCATTGAATGTGATCAAAATCAAGGATCGGCAGGAGCTCGACCGGCGTGTTCCGATGATGCCCTGGTATGTGGAGAAATTTATCAACTATAAGCTTCCCGACCTCTCTCCCTCTTCATTGCTGGAGTATGTCAGAGATTACGAGACGTTTATGGGATGGCTGATTGCGGAAGGATTATCGAGCGCGGAAAAGGTGAAGGATGTCCAGCTTATCGAGCTTGAACGACTGCATATGGATAGCATTGATTCCTTTCGGATGTTCCTTGCCACCAATCCGAACCATAGCAATACCAGAACGACCATTACGCGCAAGCTGTCGTCTCTAAGGTCGCTCTTTCATTACTTGAGCCAGATCGCCGAGGATGAGGAGTTCTATCCGCTGCTGAAGCGGAACGTGATGGCCAAGGTCTCGATCAAGCGGACGCATAAGCCAAAAGACACGGCGGCCAAGCTGGAAGGCAAGCTGCTGCAGGAAGAAGAAATTCACGAATTTCTGGCCTATATTCATGCCGATTACGAGAAGGATGTTGCGGAGAACAAGCAGGCGTTATATTCCTATCAATTGAATCGAACCAGAGACAGCTGTATTATCAGTCTCATTCTTCATTCCGGCCTTCGCGTCTCCGAAATCGTCAATCTCAATACCGATGACATTGACGTGAAAAAGAAGCTCGCCTATGTATACCGAAAAGGCAAGAATGACGACACGTTCAAGACTCCCGTCTATTTCCGCCAGGAGGCGGTTGATGATTTAACGGCTTATTTGCAAATGAGGGACTCTCATTACAAAGCGCCTAAACGCGAAAAAGCCCTCTTCCTTGCCATTGCTAACGGCAAAAAAGAAGGCTCTCGAATGACTAAACGCGCCATTCAGGAAATGGTAATCAAATATGCGAAGCGATTCGGCAAGCCTTACTTAAGCGTACATAAGCTTCGCCATTCGTTCGCAACCGATTATTACCTGCGTAACGATATTTATATGACCCAGGAGCAGCTTGGGCACGCCTCTCCCGAGACGACCCAAATCTACGCCCACCTTACGGATAAAACGATGGCAGAAGCGATCGACCGGATTAAACAAGCAAGCGAAGCCGCGAATTAAAATTAAGCTTCGACTTGCGTTAACACGGCCTCCTGCATGTTAAGCTGCGTATTCACCAGCTTCGCGTACAGACCGCCATGCTTCATCAATTCATTATGCGAGCCTTGCTCCGCGATTCGTCCGTCCTGGACAACAAGAATAAGATCCGCGTCGCGTACCGTCGAGAGACGGTGCGCGATAATAAAGGCGGTGCGCCCGTTCAGCAAAGTCTCCAGTGCTTCCTGGATATGCTGCTCCGTTTCGGTATCTACGCTTGAAGTGGCCTCATCCAGAATAAGGATCCGCGGATCGGATAGCAGCACCCTTCCGAACGCAAGCAATTGCCGCTGACCAACCGACAGCTTTGACCCCCGCTCCTCTACTTCGGTATCATAGCCCTCATTCATGGACGCAACGACACGGTCCAGTCGCACGCTTTCCGAGGCTTGAATCATTTGCTCCCTCGTTGCCCCGTCATTGCCATACCGAAGGTTCTGTTCGATTGTTCCCGAGAAAATAAACGAATCCTGGAGTACGATTCCCATTTGTCTGCGCAGAGATTCCAGCGTAACGTCTTTGACATCCATTCCGTCAATCGTAACCTTGCCGCCGGTTGCATCATAGAACCGCATAAGCAGATTAACGATTGTACTTTTCCCCGCTCCCGTTGGTCCAACCAGCGCAACGCGCTGCCCTGGACGAACCCGGAAACTTACGCCATGAAGAACATCCGGCTTGGATTCTTCATAGCGGAACGATACGTTCTCGAACGCCACTTCGCCTTGGATCGCCGGCATGCGGCGCGCGTCGGCAGCATCGGTTACCTCGGCATCGGTATCCAGAATTTCAAAGATCCGTTCCGCGGAAGCCATCGCCGACAGCACTTGGCTGTACACCTTGGACAATGCGCTGAGCGGTCCCCAGAAGCGCCATAAATAATTGATGAAGGCCATGACGAAACCGATCGTAAGCGCACCGTCCATGACTTGTTTGGCTCCGAACCATACGACGATGCAAGTACCGATCATTCCCACCAGTTCGACCAGCGGATATACGGTTGACTCCAGCATAATGGCGCGCATGAAGGCCTGCTTGTTCCGGAAGTTGATCCCTTCGAACCTTGCGCTGTTCTTATGCTGGCGCGAGAACGCCTGAACAACGCGGATGCCTTGAATCGTTTCGTTCAAATGTCCGTTAATGGCCGACATCGTCTTGCGCGAACGGGTCCATGCCCCTTCGATTCTCGGACGCAGCCTATTTACGATAAGATACAGAAGCGGCATCATAATGAAGGACAGAAGAGCCAGCTTCCAGTCCATCCAGAGCAGAATCGCCACGATTCCGACCAGATGCGTTACTTCCATAACGGTTGTTATCAAACCGCCGTTAATCAATTCGCCAATGGCGTTTGTATCATTCGTAATGCGGGACATAATTTTTCCTGCCGGACGTCCGTCGAAGAAGCGGAAGGACAGCTTCTGCAGATGATTAAACAGCTGCTGGCGAAGATCGTACAAGATGCGCTGGCCGGTAAAGTTAATGTATTTGGTATGTACCCAGCCGCAGCCCCAGCCGATCAGCTTGATGCCTAGCAAGGTAATACCGAACAGATGAATAGCGGTAAAATCCCCTTTTGTAATGCCATCGTCGATCAAATATCCAAGCAGCAAAGGCTCTGCCAGGCTTAAAATCATATTGACAAGGACAACGCCTATAATGAGGGTAAGCGTCTTGCGATATGGCTTTAAATAGCCAAGAAGCCTCTTCATATAGGCGGGATTAAAGGGTTTCTCTTCAATCTCGCTGTCGTCATCCCATTCCACTTGACTCATGTATTCCCCTCCCGTCCGTTAGCGTCCTGCCGCGAGCTTCTGTCGTTCAAACAGCTGACGGAAGAATCCGTTCCGCTCGCTTAATTGTTTATGGGTTCCCTGCTCGATCAGTCGACCTTGTTCCAATACGAGAATGCGGTCGGCATGCTGAATCGAGGACAAACGCTGCGCAATAATGAATGTTGTTCTGCCTTTCATGACTTCAAGCAGCGCTTCGTGGATGGCTGACTCCGTTGCCGTATCCACGCTGGCTGTTGCTTCGTCGAGGACCAGAATCGGAGGATTCATCAGAATCGCTCTCGCAAGAGCTACCCTTTGTCTCTGGCCACCAGATAGTCCAACGCCCCGCTCGCCAATCAAGGTATCGTATCCGTGAGGCATGGTTGTGATAAAATCATGGATTTGCGCTTTTTGAGCCGCGTGCTCGATTTGCTCCATTGTTGCATCCGGATAGCCGTATGCTATGTTGTCCCGAATAGAAGCCGAGAACAGAAATGTCTCCTGCGGTACGATACCCACGCTGCGGCGCAGACCGTCCAAGTCGTAATCGCGAACATCAATCCCGTCGATCTGTACCGTGCCGGAAGAAACGTCGTAGAACCTGGACAGCAGCGCAATCAGGCTGCTTTTCCCCGAGCCGGTTGCGCCTAATACGGCAATGACTTCACCCTGCTCGACCTCAAAGGAAATGCCGCTCAGAATCGGTTGATCCTTCGATTGATCCTGGTCATTAAAGTAGAAGCTTACATTGCGGAAAGAGACCTGCCCTCGCATGCGATCGGTTTGGACTCCGTTCTCCGGCGTTACAATATCGCTAGGCGTATCAAGAACTTCGAATACGCGCGGAGCCGCCTTGATTGCCTGCTGCATAATATTGATCTGCCAGCCCAGCATGTTGAGCGGCCAGATGATTCCCCACGTATACCATTGGAAAGCCATAAAAGTCCCCAGCGTCATCTCTCCGCGAGCCACGTATACCGCTCCCAGCCAGATCATCAGAACAAAGGTTAATCCGCCAAACAATCCCATCAGCGGGAATGCTTTCGCTTCCAATTTTGCGCGGTCCATATTGGTATCAAAGTTTTGTTTGTTCCGCTCGGCGAACTTTTGCTGCTCGACCGCTTCCGTCGCAAACGATTTCACAACTCGGATGCCCGCTATGTTTTCCTGAAGAGTTGTCGTCAGCCGGCCGGTCTGCTCCCGGATACTGGACCAGGCAGGACCAACCTTATTGCTGAACCACCATAAAATAAGCAGGATAATCGGAATCGTAACCGTGCTAATCAAGGTCACCTTCCAATTCATCCATAGCATAAAAATCATCGTTCCCACAAAGGTCAATAAACCGGTCAGCAAGCCCATTGCGCCAAAACCAACAAAGTTTTTGACGGCTTCGATATCGCCGGTCATTCGCGACATCAGCTGTCCGGTCTGCGCCTTGTCGTAGTACGAGAAGGATAACCGCTGCAGCTGTGCGTAAAGCTGCTCTCTAAGCTTAAACACAACGTTTTGCCCGACAAGCTCCTGGGAATAGCCCTGCACGAACATCCCGGCGCTCTTTAACGCCTGAACCCCGATCAAGAGCAAGGTTAGCCATAAAATAAGCGATACATTTTCCTTTTTGATGCCTTCGTCAAAGATCTCCCGCAATATCCACGGCGCAACGAGGTCGAAGATCGTAGCGAACAGCATAACGACTATGGCTGCTGCCGCCCATTTCGCGCTTGGTCTAACGTACGCTAACACCCGCAATAATACTTTCACTGTCTTGTATGCCTCCCCTCTCGCCTGAAAAAAACAAAAAAAGACCCCAAGCCGCAATTAGGCTCGGGATCCCTGCAAAGATGTAAACGCCATTAAACAGATTGTTACCCGCTTATTGGCGTCGCATCGCGAAGGCGGCCTGTACGGCATGCATGGAAAAAACGAACCAGAACAATCATTGCCTGTTGTTGATTCCGCATACCGGACACCCCTTTCCCTTCAGATTTGTATTTCGTGTAATCTGTTCGTATCGTAACAGACGGACTCTCTCTCTTGCAATAGCTGATTTTGTCGAATCGCCATTAATTTTTCAGGAATCGCCGAACTGACTCGTATCCTTAATGGAAATGCCTTCTTCTACCGCAAACTCGAAATCTTCGATATCGTATACCTGGACAGGCACTCTTGCTTCGAGCAGCTTATCTTGAAATTCGAATTGATCGGACAAGAGCGGAATTTGCAGCTTCGAGCTGGTCAGAAGCAGCTCTGTCTCGATCGGATCGAAGTATTCGCCATAATGCGCATTATCTACGGCATGTACAATCGTGAACTGAATCCTGTCGTTTAAGATTAGCGGAGAGCTTTCCCGCCATGGCACCTGCATGGCGCGTTCGATTTTTTTCCGGTTGAGCGGATCCTCGAAAAAGGTAATGAGCTCGCCAATTTTGCTCTTTACATGCGCGTCATCCTCCGGATCATCCATTACCGGCTCTGCCCCGTCTCTCATATCGTACAATTCAAGAATAGATGAATAAGGCACGACGTAATCAATCGGACGGCTCGGAATTAGGAGATGTCCATACGTTGCCACCATAACCGCTTCTATAACAAATCGCCGTCGCATAGTTGCCCCTCCTTCTCTAACCACGGTTCCACATTATTATACAATAATACCTCCCCTGTACAAGATAGCCATTCGCCAAATTTGCATAAAATCCGCGGGTAGCTGTACAATGAAGGGTAATGTTTACAGACATGATTAATCAGTCATACTCTTTTTTCGTTTAAGGAGGTTCCACTACAAATGATCAAAGAACAAGCCATTATTATCGGAGCCGGTCCATGCGGCCTTGCCGCTGCCATTGAGCTTGAGAGGATCGGACTTCATCCCGTCATTATCGAAAAAAGCAATATCGCCCATTCCATTTCCATGTATCCTACATACATGCATTTCTTCAGTACGCCGGAACGGCTGGAAATCGGAGAGATCCCGTTTACGACGCCTAATGATAAGCCTTCACGGCTTGAGGCGATCAATTATTACCGGACTGCCGCGCTCCGCAACAACTTGCGCGTGAATGCTTACGAAACGGTTCTCCGGGTTGATCGGCAGGACAACGGGCTGTTCCGTTTAACCAGCGCAGACCGCTACGGGGAAGAAAAACAATATGAAGCCCGTTACGTCGTTGTCGCGACCGGCTATTTCGATCATCCGAATTATCTCGGCATCCCCGGCGAAGAGATGGATAAAGTCACTCACTTCTTTCGCGAAGCTCATCCTTATACCGGCATGGAGGTCGCGATTATCGGCGGCAGTAACTCCGCTATCGACGCAGCGCTCGAGCTGGAACGGGTTGGGGCAAAAGTAACGGTCATTTACCGCGGCGCAGGCTACTCCTCGAGCATTAAACCTTGGGTACGGCCCGGGTTTGAAGCCAAAGTCAATAACGGCATCATTCGCATGTTATTTGAATCACGGGTTGTTGAGATCGATAAACGTCATGTTATCGTTGAATCTCCTGAAGGGCGTCATCCGGTGGCCAATGATTTTGTGCTGGCCCTTACCGGGTTCCATCCCGACCGCGAATTCTTGACGAGCTCCGGTGTACGCATCGAGGAAGAAGGCTTCCCGTACTTTGATGAAACAACAATGGAGACAAACGTACCCGGCCTGTATCTGGCCGGCGTCGTTGCCTCCAAGCATGAAGCGAATGAAATCTTCATAGAATCCGGCCGCTTCCACGGCAACAAGATTGCCGAACATATTGTTTCGCTTCGTTAATTATTTACGCTGCTCGTCCAATTTCTTCTTAAGGGATTGGACGAGTTCTTCTTTTGGCTCCTGCCCGCCATAACGCACCTCGTCATAAAGGCTGGCAAGCTTATCGGCGTCTGCCTGCGAGACGGATTTGCTGCTCCAGGCTCCAATATCCGACGTCGTTTCTCTAACCGTGTAGTGAGGCTTATAATCATATCCCCGGCCTACCGCTGCCGCAACGTATCTCCGGTACAGATAACGGATTCGCTCCCCGGCTGTCGACAGCTCTTCCCAGCGTGCTTCCTTCTTCCGGTTAGATTTGCCTAGCCTTACGCTCCATTTGGTCCGGTCAACCAGACTCTCAACCTCATCCGTGTAACCAACGGCGCCTTCCTTGCTGTCGGCTGCCCGTTCCCAGATTCTACCCAACACCTTGCTTAAGAGCCGATATAGCTTGCGGCCGATAAAGAACAAGAGAACGGCGACACCGATGATGAGCAGCGCGATCCCAATGTATTTCGCAACCAGCTCCAATCTTTCCAGCCAAGCCGGCGGATCATGCGCCTCTGCGGGAGGCAGTCCGCTTGGAGGCGGCTGCGTATCGGAAGGCGTTTCTTCAATCGGTTCGCCCGAACCGTTCATCCAACCCAATATTTTATTCATTACCGCATGGAAAAACGATTCAATGGAAGACTGCAGCTGGCGGAACAATCCGGCTATAAGCAATAGCACGGCTACAATCGTCAGCATAAACCGATTTTGCCGTTTGAACACTTTGGTCGTTGAGGATTGAATAGCTCCTCCGGATTGCGTCTCATAGGACAATAATCGTTCATTAACGATGTAAAGCATTAGAATAAGAGCAACAATGCCGCAAAAGGTCAGAAACGTAAAATACGGCTGCAGCTTTTCCTGAAGATAAGCAACTATCGTTAGTATCGTGTACAAAATGATGCTGACAAACATAAGATTATTCGGAAAAATAACCTGCCAGCTTTTTGTGCTTGCTCCCATTCCTCTAACAGCCGTAAAGGCTCCAAGCAGTACCGGAAGAATAGCTGCTGCCCCCGGCAAATCCGCCTGAAATGCCATTAACACGGCATAGATAACGCCCGCATGAAGCGCGCCAAGCAGAATCCCCAATAACATCCGGTATATTCTTCTGTTATTTTTCAGCTTCCCGATCCACGACGCGCCAGCCATATAAATAAACGGAACGGTTAAAAGCCATAACGCCGTAAACGCATCGGTTGACGTATAGAAAAGCGCGACAAACCATATAGGCAAGGCGAATAACGTTTCGATGCTCCCTTGAAGCAAATGCAGCATTGGCTGATGCTTTTTCGATTGGTTCATCCTGCCTCACCTGCCTGCTCTTTAACCGGATTGGGAGTCAGCTTCCAATGAACAACCGCATTCCCGTTGCGGCGCAGCCTGTCCGCCTGAAGCTCAAGCTGATCGTTCCAGAAGCTGGAGATCACAAGCACATCGCGCTGGGAGTAACCGCTGTCCGCTTCTCGCGTTAACAGATCGGCAAATGGCTCCGTCCGGACAAGCTCAAGCTTTGCCATGACCTCGAAAATATCAGTCAGATGCCCTCCGCCGCTGCGGGGTTCAACGAACGTGCTTCCAAACTCCCCGATAATGGGCATATTCGTGCAAAAGCCCGCTTCCATTCCGCCTTGTATAACCGCCTGGGCCGCACCGGCCGCCCATTCGATTCCGCGCTCAATCAACTCTTCGTCATTAATGGAACGCCACATGCTTTCGTTGTCTTCCGCATTCAGATAGACCATCAGCCTGCGATCCGCCGTATAGTCGTATTGATGAACCTGAAGATTGCCGGTTCTGGCCGTTGCTTTCCAATTGACCATTTTGTACGTATCCCCGGAACGGTATTCGCGGGTCCCCATCACGACAAACGGATCCTCGACAATCCAGCGTCTAACCGACAGCTCCCCTTGCCAGCTATGGGAGGGCAGCTCATGAACCGGCACCTCTGCCGGCGTCGGATAGACGATTAACTCGCCATTTAACGCAATTTGCTTCGTCTGATGCAGAAAGCCCAGCAGATCGCCTGCCGTCATGGTAACCGACTGAAGCTTATACCAGCCCCGCTTCCGGCATACAATGCGGTGTCTTCTCGTAATTTTCGTATAAGGCATGAGGGTGAAAAAGCTTTTATGATTTTGCAGCAGCTTTCCGCTGCTCACTTCCAGATTATCCTGACGGTGGAACCTTAAATCCGAGGACAACTGGGATTCGACCCGCATCCAGGGAACGGGCAGCCACTTGGCATTGGTCAACTGCTCGACCAGCTCGATCGTTTCGCCTCGGTAGCTTACCCTTTTTTGAAATTGACGTTCATACCCGATTTGACGCAAGGCATACTTATGAAAGATTTTGGCCTGCAGGAAAAAGACGATAATTGCCGCAAACGCTACCCAGAATATAATCATCGGCTGACCCCCTATCGGGAGCCGATTCCAGCTTCCGCAGGCACCGCGGTTTGCCGGATAATATCTTCAATGATGTCTTCCGCATGCTTATGAGACCTCTGCATTCCCCTTAGAGACAGACGATGCGCAAGAACCGGCTTCGCCATCGCCTTCACGTCATCCGGCGTCACGTAATCGCGGCCGCGCAGAATCGCATGAACCTGCGAAGCTCTTAGAAGCGCCTGGCTGCCGCGCGGGCTTACGCCTACAAGGATATCGTCACGCGTGCGGGTCCGTTCGATCAGCTGCAGCAGATAATGCAGCACTTCGTCTTCTATGCGGACTTCCGCATAATGACGCTGGGCTTCCGCAATATCGGAAGCGGCTGCAACCGCATCCAATTGCGATAACGGATCAGCATTATTAAAGCGTTTCAGGATTTGAATCGCTTCCTCCGTAGTCGGATAACCCATCTGGATCTTGAAAAGGAACCGGTCAAGCTGCGCTTCCGGCAGCGGGAACGTGCCCTGATGCTCTACCGGGTTTTGCGTAGCGATGACCATAAACGGCTTGTCCAGACGTTTCGTCTCTCCGTCAACGCTAATCTGCCGCTCTTCCATGCATTCGAGAAGGCTGGATTGCGTCCGCGGAGTTGCGCGGTTGATCTCGTCGGCAAGCAGCAGATTCGTAAAGAGCGGCCCCGGACGAAACTCGAAGCCGCCCTCTTTCTGATTGTAGTATTGGATCCCGCTCAAATCGGAAGGCAGCAGGTCCGGCGTGAACTGTACCCGGCGGAATTGAAGCTTCAGCGATTGCGCCAGCGACTTGGCGAGCAGCGTTTTCCCCGTGCCGGGCACATCCTCGAGCAGAACATGGCCTGAAGTAATTAAGGCGATAAATAACAATTCGGTAACGCTTTCTTTTCCAACAATAACCTGGCCGATATTTGACTTCAGTCTCTCCGCTAATTGGTTAATCGATTGAAATGACATAAGTGCGTCTCCTTTGTCCGGTTATCGGATGACTCCCGTTGTTATGGGATGATGACTTTGAACGATTCGACGGAATACTTGTTCCTGCTCGCTATTACGGAACGATTCTTTCGGGATAATCCAGTACTGCCTCTTATTATGGAATAGAAAATAATAGTGTTCGTTCTCCCAGACCTTCGCGAAGTGACTCCAATTCACATTGGATGTACCATCCGTCACCGTTAATTTAAGATGATCGGAATTAAAGCTGTATTCGAACTCTCCGTTAAGCTTTCTGTCTTTAACGATTCTCCTTGGATGAACAATGCATTGGGTTACATAGTTTAATAGTGCTACTACAACGACCGCAGCCGCAATAACCGCCAGCAGCTTAGAATTCGTAACGACGGCAAGCGAAAAACAAGTTATAACCAATAAAACTTCGAAAACCCACGTCAGTCGAATTCGTAAGGTTTGAAAATATAAACTTTTCATCGCTCTAGCGGCATGCTGGCCATAATGAAAGCGTATGGTTTCCAAAAATTTTCCCCCATTAAAACATTTCCCGTTTCTATGTTACGGCCTTCCGTATACCGTGCTTTGAAGCTGCTGCAAATCTCTCCAGCGGATCAGGCGAATGCCTTCCGACCGCAATGTCTGCTGGACATCCGGGTCGCGGAACAATTGGAACTCCATACCCCGCTTCTCGGGCTGGCCGTGGAAAGCCAGAAGCTCATCGGTCACGAGGGACGGATGGAATATGAGTTCGGATACGCCTGGCTGCAGCTGCTTCAACTGCTGCTTCAGGTCCGCTTTTACGTTATCGAAAGTATCTCCCGCTTTAAGCGGAAACGGAAGCCCTATCAGATAATCAAGCACGACGACTCCCATGGCATGAGCCAGCAAACCAAGCTGACGGGCCTGCTCCTCCAGCTCGGGCGGAACCATCTGACCATTCGCGGCTGCCACCTTTCGGGGCATCCGAAACGGCAGTCCGTAAGCCGCGCATACCTCGAATACTTCCTTCAGAAAGTTCTTGCCCGTCTCCAGCCCGTACAAGCTTCCCATATGGTTATCGGCATGCGTAGGATTCATTCCCAATTGAAGCGCGGCTTCGATCTGGGCAATCATTTCCTTCTTCACCTGCTGAGGTTCAGCCTGAAGCTCGAAGCTTCTGCAATCTTTCGGGAAATACCCTTCGGCGGTTACCAGCGACTGCGTATCACTGCCTTTGAGAACCGGCCCCCAACGGTAAGAATCCCATTCGCTTGTAAACGTAAAATGGATGCCCACATCGAATTGCGGATGATTGGCACTCCAAAGAGCCGCTTCGCGAGAGGACTTGCACGGCATCATTAGGGTTGCCGAGCTTACCGCCTGTTCCTGAAGCAGCTGCTGTATTCCTTTATTGGTTGACTGACACAGTCCGTAATCATCCGCGTTAATAATTAACAATCGTTCCTGGCTGCCATATCCAAGCGATGCTGCAACGTTCATCTCGGGCACATCCTCTCTCTAATTAGCAACATTAAGGAATCGGGTTAACCTCCTACAAAAGCTCATGCCTGAACAATGCCAGCAGCTGCTCTTCATTCCGGTCCACCCAATCGCAAATCCGGTACGTCTGGTCGATAAAGCCTGCAACTAACGACGTATCATCCAAACCTTCTTTATAGCGGACCGCAAAGTGAAGAAACACATCAAGCATTCTCAGCTTGATAAGAAGCGGCAGTTCCTCCACCTCGGCAGGCGTAAGCTTGTCAATCCTTCCGTAGCCTTTGCAGAATAACCGAAGCCGTTCCCATATTTCCGAATCTTCGCCTTTGAAAAAATCGATCTGTGCCACAACAAGCTCCATCGCCCTGACATCTACCGTACAAAACTCGAAATCAAGCACGCCAACGATAGATTCGCCGTCCGCCACCGTGTTGCTAAAGTTAAGATCGCCATGAATCCATTGATGGGGAAGCTCTTTTACGGCCGTTAACCTTCCGGACAAGTCTTTAACCTGGTTTACGATTGCCGCGGCTTTGTCCGCTCTGGCAATGAATTGTTCGGAAGACTGCATAATGGCGGGAAGCTCATGATGGATCAAGGAGGAATAGGTTTCTTCCAGCAAATAATACGGATCATAGATCGGCTTAAGCGAAATCGTCATGCCGCGAAGCGCCTTTGAGACCCTGGCGGCCGTCTCGCCAAGGGAGTGGATATGCGCCTTTCGCTCGACGGTCGGCCGTTCTCCCGGAATATACCGGTATAATGCGGCTAATGCACCGTCTTGCAGAACGGAAATCGTATCTCCTGAGCGATTCTCCACGGGTACGGGAACGTTGAAGCCCGGTTGCTGCCGGTAAAGGGCAAAGAGCACTTCATGCTCAAGCGTTACAATGTTTCTGTCCCGGTGATTGTTATACACGCGAAGAACGTACCGATCGTCGCCCGCCTTGATCATCCTTGTTGTGTTATTCATCCCGCTCTCTCCAGGTACAACCGTCCATTTCCCATCGAACCGGTACTGCTCAATCAGCGCGGCGATCTCGGTATCTTTCAATCCGAATGGCCTCCCCGCGTCTCTTGCTGCAGCCTTTCAATGCGTCCGGATAGGGTCTGCTTCCAGCTATCGGACAATTCCTCAACCGCAAGCAGTGCCGACATTCCTTCCAAGTCTGCCTTGCCTTTGTACATAACGCGGTTAGCCTCGGCCAGCGTGATGGCTGCCGGATGCCGTTCCAGTACCTTCAAGTTCTCGCCAGCCCCAACCTCGCCTTCCTTCAGCACGCGGAAATAAAATCCGGTGTATCCGGTTTGCTGAACCTGCGCGGCGAGCTCCGGCCGCTGATGACGGATCCCAAGCTTAAAGCAAGGCTGCCTTGGCTGGCTTACCTGCACAACCACCTCTCCGGCTTGAACGACGTCTCCGATGCACAAATCATGCTCCGTCCAATCGGACACCGTCCAGTTCTCGCCGAAAGCGCCGTAGCTCAGCTTATCGCCCAGCCACTCTTCCCAATACGGGAAATGACGCTCGAAGTAGACGCATACCGCTTTATCCGGACCGCCGTGGTTAACCAGATCCGCCTGACCGTCGCCCGTTAACCCGGTCTTGCCTAAATAATGCCTGCTTCTCGAGGCTGTCTTGTAAATACCTGTTTGAATGGGCTTGCTTCCATGCATCGCCTCTACCGGCGTTCCTACATTCAGAGAGACAATGCGGCTGTTTATTATTTCCCGAGACATTTGCTTCTGATGGCCTCCTGTCCATTTCTATCCTTCCACTATTATAATCTGATAAGGGAGAAGATGGCAAAAACATCTTTTGGCTCTCTATTATTAATAGCGTTAAGCAGCCGAAAACAGGTATAAATACGGGCTTTTCAGCCGTATTCGAATAGTCTTCCAAGACTACTCTTCGACACCGTTTGTAACATTCGAGCCCGCGGTGTCGAAAACGTTTTCTTTGTGTAAGATTATGCGCTTCCCCGGGAAATAAAAACGGTTGTTATTTCCTCATTTCCCGGAATCCAATCCCCCTTTTTAATGAAGATGGAATTTTCGCTCAATTCGGATGATTTCCCCTTTTGGCCGTTTCAAGCGACTCTGAAGCTTTGCCAGATGCTGCTTGCGGTATCTTCGGTCCATGACCGTCACGAGGATCAACCATACTCCCGTTCCGACCGCTCCCCATACGCCAAGCGCAAAGACAGACACCGCTCCGGATAATAACAGCCAGACGAATGCGGCGCGGTCAACGATTGAACCGTAGGATCCAAGATGCCATGGCGCATCGTCCAGCAGCCGGTGTCTGCCATGCAGCCCGATCTTAATCCAGATCGGAATCATATACGCCAGTTGCAGGCATAACACCGCGAAGCCAAGCAAGCTTGGGATGCCAGCCTCTCCCCCATCCGCCAGCCTGCCCGCGCCAAATAAAACAACCGACAGAAGAGCAGCCGTTCCGATCGCCGGAAGCGGCGATTGCCGCCCGCGCGATACATGGGACAACACTCTGTTGAAAGGAAGCGCCTGATCCCTGGCAAGACAAAAGATTGCACGCGAGCAGACCAGCATCTCGCTGTTCCCGCTGCCCCATATGGCTGCGGCAATGACGAGCAAAACGAGCGAATTCCCTTGCCAGCCGTCAAGCGCCGCGGCGGCAAACAGGCTGTCGCCGCTGCTGAATAAGGCTGTTCCGACGATAGCCGGCAGAACAAGGGTCAGACACATTAACAGGACGAAGCCCGCGATCATCGTATAGACCGATGACAAGTAGATTGACCAAGGCACCCGAATTCGCGGATCGCCTGTTTCCTCCGATCCTTGCGCGGCTCCATCCATCCCGAGAAACAGCTTCTGCAGCACAAGCACTCCAACGATAAACGCCCACGGCGTAACATGCCCATCCAGGCTTGCGTTTTGGAACGTATATAAAAGCGCTGGCGAGTAAACGCTTCGCCCGAACGCAATAAAGATTCCGCCGATTACCGCGGCCAGAACAACCGCGTGAAGCATGATCCCGGCTTCCTGCAAAGCTCCCGTCCGCCCCGTTCCCCAATGATTAACCGCAGCTTGAACGACGGTAACGAAACACAGCAACATTCCCGTCGTCCACCAGGAAGAGTGATAGTCAAGCCATACGGATAATAGTTTATCGAGTATAAAAGCGCAGGCGCCATTCATGAGCGCCATCATGGCGAGATGTCCGGCGAGTTGAAACCAGGCTGCGTACCAGCCCCATCTTCGGGTACCAAGCGCGGAAGCCCAATGGTAGACGCCGCCCGCCGTGGGCACGGCCGAGGACAACTCCGCTAGCGAAGCGCTGACCAGAATGCCGAACAAGGCGAGTACGGGCAGTCCGATGCTGACAACGGAGGGCCCTCCCTTCTGCAAGGCCGGTCCCGCAAACAGAAAGGCAGCCCCGATCAGGCCAAGAGATTGAAACGACAGCCCAAATGATGCAGCCGCTCCAAGACGCCTCCGAAGCTGCTGGGCAAGCCCGAACAGATTCAGGTCATGCTTATCCTGCTGCGCTTGGGCGTACGTGCCATAAGCCGTCATGCTAATATGCCTCGAAGCCCTAACACTGCGCTGCGCCTTCGCCGTCAACATTAAAGCGCAGCCGCAAACAATCGCAAACAGCAGCAATCCGATCCATACCGCCAGCATCATTGAACCCCTCCCTACGATAATGTATGAGGAAGGGCGTTTGGTCATGTCAGGGCGCCAAAAGGCTGCCCGCGTAGGGCAGCCTTTTGGATATGCCGGTTGTCAGCCAGCCTTATGGAAGTTTATTACTCCGTGAACCGAAGCATCGCAAACGATGCAATCGCCCCTGTTGCCCAGCACAGCGTATGAATAACGAGCCAGCGCCATTTTGACCGATAATCCAGCCGTCTCAAACTCCATAGATTCACCCCGAGGATTAGAAGGGCATAAATCAGAACGATGGCAGTGCCGTAAGCCTTCTGGGAGCCTGTTGACGGCGCCATAAATCCGTAGACAAGAACGATTCCGCCGATCAGCACATAAGGAAATACAATTCCGAGCAGCAGATGAGCAATCGCACCGAGCCATTTTTTCCTGTCCATCCACGGATCAGCTCCTTTGTTCTTCACCGCCCGGCATGTCCTGTGCTCTCCTAATTATTCGGCACCATAGCGCCAAGTGGACCATTCTCGTTCACAATATCCTGAAGATCGTAGGCCGAGATCGGAAAATACGGAAACCCGTAAGCATAAGGCGTTAACTCGTATAAAGCAAAATAAATGACAATCGACCGGTCTGCGATATAGTAGTCTTGATCGGGCCGGATCGATACGAATGGCTCCAGCGTGCTAATGTCGCGTTCCTTAATCTGTTCGCTGACCATTTCGGATATGCGTTGAACATAGGCACTGCCAGGCTTGAACAGCTGAGGAAGGCTGTAGGCGTGTCCGGTTGACACGCGAAAGGTCAGCGAGACCTGCAGCGTAAGGCCGTGGCTGCCCCCCGAATAAGCATAGTTGAATAACGACAGGCTGAGAATATCCCTCTCATTCGTCTTCACCTCGTAATACCCGCTCATTTCAGCCCGCGGATCATCAAGCGAGCCCTGCTCGTCTACCAGCTGCTGTGCCGCTTTCCGGATGGATTCATTGATTCGCTTGATTGCATTCTCGTTTGATCCTCCGCTTACATGCGGGATCCAAAGCTCCGCTTTCGGGAATGCCGCTCTTGCCGATTGGACAATGACTGGAGACTGAAAAGCCATATTCGAAGACACCTACCTATTTGGTCAGATGCTCCATTATATGCGGGGTACGTCTCATTTCATGCCATTCAATACCGCCGTGCGACGATGCCGCTTCCCCAACATATGCAAACCCCGCTCTCTCGTAAAAGGGGATCAGATGCCGTTCGCACATCAGGATAATCGCATGGTGTCCGGCCCTGTCGCAGGTTGAGACAAGGCGCTCGAGCAGCATGGCTCCAACTCCCTGTCGTCTTGCCTCCTCCGCAACGGCAACGGTCAGGATGCAGAAGTTATCGCCTTCCTCCTCATCCTGCTGCTCTCCCTTCATCTCGTCCCCGCATGACCAGGCCGAAGTCCGGATTCCGTTCGTAATGCCGAGCAGCTTGCCTCCGGACCAGGCCGACCAGAAATAAGCCGGGTAATGCTCAAGCCGGTACCGGAACCCTTCCCTGGTTGCAGCCGCTTCCGGAACGTAGCATTGCTGCTCCAGCCGAAGCGCTTCTTCCAGTTCTTTTTCTGTGATTAAACGAAGCTCAATCACAGCATCATTTTCTCCCGTTCGGTCAATCTTCTGCCTTTTACGTCGAGCACAAGCTCTCCGTTATTCAAACCGATGATCCGGTCCGCAAACCGTTCCGCCCAATCTCCTTGATCAAGCACGGCAATGACCGTAACGCCCTGTTCCGTAGTCAGCCGCTTCAAATCGGACAACACGCGGTCCGCCGTATGCGGATCAAGCCCCGCTACCGGCTCGTCCGCTGCAATCACCTTCGCACCATGCACCAATGCCCGGGCCATCGCAATACGCTGGCGCTCGCCGCCGCTCATTGTGCTTGCCTTTTGATGGGCTTTATCCAGCAGTCCCAGCTTTTCGATCGTATCCATTGCGCCCATGTAATCGTCGTTTCGCAGCATGCCCGTCCATCGGCGCCAAGCAGGCGTCTGCGCAACCGCACCGATGCTCACGTTTTTAAGCCCTGTCTTGTTCTGGTACAGAACGGGCTTCTCCTCCAGATAAGCAACCGCACGCTTGATTTTCAGCCTGCCCGCCAGCCCTTGCTTGAAAATGTCTTCCCCTTCAAAGAAATAGCTGCCTCCGCTCCACTTGGTCTGCAGCGCCAAGCTTTTGAGCAGCATCGACTTGCCGCTGCCGCTGGCTCCCTTTATCGCGATAAATTGGCCAGACTGGACTTCAAAGCTGATATTTTTCAAGATCGTTGGTCCACCTGGAATTTGTACTCTAAGATTCGATATTCTCAACATAAGTCCATGCCCCTTTTTTGTAAACGCTTCGCCATTCTATGAATCTAGTTTACGAGAAACAAAAAACAGTTTCCACACGAACAAATGTTTGCTATAATAAAAACAGAACAAACGTTCCCTAATTGTTATCCCACAATCATTTTGAAGGAGGCTGAATCACCATGAATAAAAGCTGCGAGAACTTTCGTTATTTAGAGAAAGGATGGCCGCGCCGTGACCTGACGTTTAAATTTTACACGGACGGAACTTTAACGATTATTGATAATCGTGCAGAGGAGGTGATCTCGCCAAATGATTTGAAGGGTGACAGCATGGACTTCTATGTACGGAGGCGTATCGCCTTTATTAAGAATAAATTGATCGCTGCACAGCAGAAATATGCTTAATGTCGCTAAACATTTAAAACAGGCGGAATACAGGGCGCTGGAATAATATGCCCCTGGATTCCGCCTGCGTTGCTTTACGGCAGCTGTTTATTAATTCCATTCATGCTTGGAGGACGGTTTGCGAGTTTGTTCAACTTAAGGCCAATGGCTTCCGATTTAAAACTCGATTGGTTTTGACGGTTTTGCGTTTTGTCGGCTTTATTGAATGGCATGCTCATCACCTCCCTGCCTTTATGAGAATGATTAGCATAAATCGCGCGAATTAAACATCGCTTTGGGCTTCGTTGACGTAAGGCTTCGAATAAGGTAGATTGTTCATACGATGAACTTCACCAAAGGAGCCGTGCTTTAAATGAAGCAAAACCTTTTCTTTGACCTAGACGACACCCTCATTCACTGCAACAAATATTTCTACTTTGTGATCGAACAGTTTGTGGACGCGATGACAACGTGGTTTGCGGGTTATGAAGGGGTAAGCGCGGATGCCGTGCGCAATAAACAGACGGAGATCGATATTGCGGGCGTAGCGGTGCTCGGATTCAAGAGCGAGCATTTCCCGCAGTCTTTTATTGATACATACCATTATTACTGCGACCTGACAGGCCGCAAAAAGTCCAAGACGGAGCAGGACTTTCTGTGGAAGCTTGGCTTAAGCGTATATGAGCATGAGACCGAGCCCTATCCGAATATGGAAGCTACGCTTGATAAGCTGGCTGGAGAAGGTCATACCCTTCATCTCTATACCGGAGGGGAAATTACGATTCAGCGCCGTAAGATTGAGCAAATGAAGCTGGAGCGGTATTTCGATACGAGAGTATACATTCGCCGGCATAAGAACAGCGAAGCTCTTGAGCAGATCTTGGCTGAAGGCGGTCATGACCGCCACTTGACCTGGATGATCGGCAACTCGATTCGAACCGATGTTGTACCCGCACTTACGGCAGGCATCCACGCCATCCATATGAGAACGGAATCCGAATGGCAGTACAATGTCATTAATATCGAGGTAGAGCCGAAGGGAGCCTTTTTCACCCTGAGTAACCTGCTCGAGGTTCCTCCGGCGATTCATGACTACGTGAGTCGCAAGCAGCCTTAAGCTTAATGACATAAACAAAAGGAGTAAAGCGACAATTGGCCGCCTTACTCCTTTTTCCGTTGAACGATTAATCTAAAGGTTATACGCCTTGAACGGAGACCGTGCCTTTATCCCGGTCCGTCAACACCAGCTTGGCTTTCGTGCTGCTGCCATCCTGACGTTTGAAGGTAAGCTGGCTTGTTGCTCCTTTTTCCAGTAGGGAACGAACCATCGGAATCGAGATCGTCTTGCCCTGCTGCTCCTTCCAGATCACAAACGTACAGCCATCACGGAAGGCGCTGCAGCCGAAGCCGCGTTTCCCTTCAATAATTTGGCCGCTGCAGCCTGCTCTCGGGCATGCCGCGATTGGCTCGCGGGCGGAAGGACTTGCGGATGTCCGTGTTGCAGTTGCAGACTTAGGTGCGGCCGTTGCGGTTGCGGAAGCCGAGGATGCCGACCTGGATGAAGATGTCCGGCTTCCGCCGGAACTCTTCGAAGTACGGCTGCCCCGCTTGGAACCGGAACCCGCTGCTCCTCGCTTGCCGCCGTTCTCCCGTTCCTCGAACGTTCCCGGCGCCGCCGGTCGCTGCTGGCGCACCTTATCGACGATCATGGCGGCAAATTGCTTCACCTTCAATATAAACTGGTCATCGGACGCCTCTCCGCGCGAGATCTGGTGCAAGCGTTGCTCCCATCGTCCGGTCATTTCCGGCGATGCCAGCAAATCTACGCCAGCCCCGCGAATCAACTCGATAGCCGCGCAGCCTTTGGATGAAATCTCCAGCTTCTTGCCGGTTAAATCCACGTAACCGACCTGCTTCAGCCGTTCGATTGTCGCGGCTCGGGTGGCAGGCGTGCCCAGTCCCGTATCCTTCATCGCCTCGCGCAGCTCGTCGTCCTCCATCGATTTCCCGGCGCTTTCCATCGCTTTCAGCAATGTGCCTTCGGTATAAGCCTTTGGCGGTTGGGTCGTTTTCTCGAGCGATTCGGATTTTACGCATTTGACGCCTTGCCGAGGATCAATCGCGAACGGTTTATCGGTGAGCAGCTCTTCCTCATCGCTCTCGGCCTCATCCTTATCGCTTGCTTTCTTCTTGCTGGTCTTCTTGGCGGCTTGTCCCTGATCCTGCAGAACAACCTTCCAGCCAAGCTCGAGCAGCTCCTTCGCCTTTGTCCGGAAAATCTCGCTTTCTACCTCGGTCAGAACCGTGTGGTTCTTATACACCGCGGGAGGATAATACTGCGACAGGAAGCGCCGGACGATCATATCGTAAATATTCTGCTCCTCCGGGCTTAAGCCGGAAGGTCGCTTGGGCGTTGGCATTATGGCATGGTGATCCTCGACCTTCGACGGATTGCATACCGCCTTATTTCCCTTATGCACCCGGCCACGGTCCGCGCCGTTTGCGAGCTCGCGGTAAGAATCGGACCCCTGCAGCATCGTCAGCACCTTATGCATGACGGGCAAATTCTCTTCGGTTACGTAATTGGAGTTCGTACGCGGATAAGTAATGGCCTTATGCTTTTCGTACAAAGCTTGCGCAATATCCAGCGTCTTCTTCGCCGAATAGCCGTAGCGGCCGTTCGCTTCCCGCTGCAGAAGGGTCAAATCATGAAGACGGAACGGATATTCCTTGCTCTCCGCCGTCTGGTAATCATTAATAATGCCAGTCTTCCCTTGCGTCTTGGCGGCCAGCGCTTCCGCCTTCGCTTTATCCGTAATCCGATCCCCCTGCCATATCCCTGAATATTGAAAGCCGTTCTGGTCGAATAATGCCTTTACGACATAATACATATCCGACTTGAAGGCCGTGATCTCTTTGTGCCGGTCATACAGCAGCGCCAGGACCGGCGTCTGCACCCTGCCAACCGAGAGCAAAGCCTTATGGCGGATTGTAAATGCGCGGGAGGCATTCATCCCGATCAGCCAGTCCGCCTCGCTGCGCGCCCTGGCTGCCCTTGTAAGCGGGGCGTAGTCCTCATCGCTTCGTAGGGAGTCAAAGCCCTTTCGGATCGTCTCAGGCGTCAAATCCGAGATCCACAGACGGTCTGTCGGCTGGGGAAGCTTCAAATATTGCCGGATCAGATGAAAAATAAGCTGTCCCTCGCGCCCGGCGTCACACGCATTCACGAGACGGCCGCATCGCTTCGCAAGCTCTCCGATCGTCTTGAGCTGATCCTTCGTCCGGGCATTTGGCCACAGCTTGAACTTATCCGGAATAATCGGCAAATCCTGATCGTTCCATCTTTTATAGCGCGCGTCATACTGGTCTGGCTCTGCAAGCGTGACCAGATGACCGATCGCCCAAGTTATAATATAACGGTCGCCTTCCAGGTACGTCCGCTTATTCGCCGCCTTCGGCTCAACAACCGCAGCGATCGTCCGCCCCATGTCGGGCTTTTCCGCAATAATTAATGTCTTCAATTAATCGCCTCTCATATCTAGCTTGTTCGTTCTATTTTGCTTTTCATCGATGCAAAAATTTTACTCACGCCACTTGCCCAATTCTGATCCTCCGCGTATTTGCGATTGATCCAGGCGATCGGGTCCTTGCCCTCCGGCCGGTTTTTGCTCCATTTCAATACGGTCTGGGAGGCAATTCTCGCCGAATCGTGAATGGTCGTATTGTAGTCTTTCCAGCTATAAAAAACATTGAACGGATTGTTGGCGATCTTCATCGCCTGTTTATTCGACTTCGGTACAAAAGCTTGCTCCTGACCGGTAATCGCGAATAAAAAGAGGGGATGTATATCGAATGTTTTTGCCGCGTCGATGATGGCATCCAAGTAAGGCTGTTCCGCCAGAAGGGAATCTCTGCTGTTCAAATAGTCGACAAGACTTTCCTTATTCACATCGGTATACCGCAGCTCGTCCGGAAGCTCGTTGCCCGCTACAGCCGGCATCACTTTCTCGTAGGATTGCAGCGTAACCGGAGGCTGCAGCTTGTTAGGAGAAGGCCTGAGCAGCGACCAGCCGTACAGGAGCGAAGCGCTCACCAGCATGACGGATAAAAGCGAATAAACCAACGTCTGCTGTCGCCGGTACGGCTTCAGAGCCGGATTAAGCTGATGGAACGGAATAACCTCGGCCAGCTCGGTAACCGCATCCTTTTTCCCTTCCAACCGGTACTCGGATCCCAGCCATTCCTTTAACTGCTCCCATGAAGCGGATGTCTCCGACTTCCCGTTCTTCGCAAGCTTGTCCAGCTGGATTCGGAATAAATCCCATTCCAACTGCGTGCCGCTTTGCTCCTCCACCCATTTATGAAGCGGCGTAACAACGTCGGAATCAGCCAGGTCAAGGGAAAGGCATGCTTCGAAAATATCGTCCGCGCGGACCGGCATTTGCCTCTCCAGCACGGTTGTCCGGATTAGCCTTGCCGTCACTTCCCGCTTCAGCTTGTCCTCAAAAGGCGGAAGCTGCTTTTGAATAATGCGAGTAACCGCATCGGCAACAATCTCTGCCCTCTTATCCTGCGGCATCGCCTCGTACTTATGTTGAACATACTGTCTGATTTTGCGTACATCAATCGGGGTTAATACAAAGGCTTCCTCGGCCGGCATGACGAACTCTCCCCTTTACGTCATCTCTAACCGATTTTACCACAATTTTCTTTATATTGGGGAGGACAGATTTGCAATGCGCCGCTGAATTTCTTCGCTTTCAATAAAGGCTTTGATCTGCTCTTTCTCGAACGCCGTAAACTGATATTCGCAGTCTATATCCTCGTCCTGCGGGACGATTTGCGCGATGGCGCCGCCTAATGTGCAAATGACGAGCCCGCTGAAATCGATTAGGTCATCCGGCACGGGAGTCTCCTCGGTCACGTCAAACCGCAGCACGATATCCACCCATTGATTGTCTCTGCGCTCTATTGCTGCCGTCATCGATTTGAATCGCAGCTCCGTCACTTTGTCCAATCCGTATTTAATCAATCCCGCCGCCTCCTAGACAATCTGGCAACAGCCTTATTCTACCATTCGATGTAAAGTATACTCCAAAGCTGAAGCTTGGTAAGAATTGCTCACCTCATAAGTAAATAGGTATTAATCCCTATTCGACAAGAAAAGCGCCCGGAGGCGCTTCCTGTTATCGATTGTTATCTCGGGCTCCTTAAACCTTAAGGCAGCATCGACGATCCCATCAAATATTTATCCACTTCGCGAGCTGCCTCGCGGCCTTCGTTGATCGCCCATACGACAAGGCTTTGTCCGCGGCGCATATCGCCTGCTGCGAATACTTTATCAACGTTGGTTTTGTATTTGCCATAAGTCGCTTTCACGTTCGAACGGCGGTCTTGCTCAAGGCCGAACGAATCGATCAGCGTTTTCTCCGGTCCTTCAAAGCCTACTGCGATAAAGACAAGATCAGCCGGCCATACTTTCTCTGTGCCCGGGATGTCTTTATAAATTCTGCGGCCGGTTTCTTCGTCAACCGTACGCTCGATTTGTACCGTGTGCAGCTCTTTCAGGTTGCCGTTTTCGTCGCCAACGAATTTCTTCGTCAGTACGGAGAATGCACGAGGATCTTCGCCGTAGAGGGCTTTTGCTTCCTCTTGAGCGTAATCAAGCGTGTACACGTTCGGGAATTGCGGCCAAGGGTTGTTTACGATATCGCGTTCCAGCGGAGCTTTCGCTACCGTACCGAATTGCGTAACCGATTTACAACCATGACGCAATGCCGTTGCCACGCAGTCCGTACCTGTATCGCCGCCGCCGATAACGATAACGTCTTTATCTTTAGCGGAGATGTAATTGCCGTCTTCCAGGTTCGAATCCAGGTAGCTCTTGATTGTTCCGTTCAGGTAATCCATCGCCATGTGGATGCCGTTCAGCTCGCGGCCTTCCATTTCAACATCGCGTGCTTTTGTTGCGCCGCCGCACATAATAACCGCGTCGAACTCTTTCAAAAGCTCGTCTCTCGAAATATCTTTGCCGATTTCCGTATTCGTTACGAAGTCAATGCCTTCTTCTCTCATCAGGTTGATGCGGCGGTCTACAACATGCTTCTCAAGCTTCATCGTAGGAATGCCGTAAGTGAGAAGTCCGCCGAGACGGTCAGCGCGCTCGTATACCGTAACTTTATGGCCTGCTTTATTCAATTGGGCAGCTGCCGCAAGACCAGCCGGGCCGGAGCCTACAACGGCTACTTTTTTACCGGTGCGTACTTTAGGAGGTTGTGCAACAACCCATCCCTCTTCAAAACCGCGCTCGATAATAGCATGTTCAATGGTCTTAATCGTTACGGGGTCCCCGATCAAGCCAACTGTACAAGAGCCCTCGCATGGAGCCGGGCATACGCGGCCGGTAAATTCAGGGAAGTTGTTTGTTTTGTGCAAGCGGTCAAGCGCCTCACGCCACAATCCACGGTAAATCAGGTTATTCCATTCCGGAATCAGGTTGTTTACCGGGCAGCCGGATGCCGAACCTGCAAGTTCCATGCCTGTATGGCAATATGGAGTTCCGCAATCCATACAGCGAGCGCCTTGCGTACGCAGCTGTTCATCCGACAAATGCTTATGAAATTCATTCCAATCCTTGATCCGTTCGATAGGATCCCGATCAGCCGGCAATTCACGTTGATACTGCATAAATCCTGTAGGTGTAGACATGTGCGAATTTCCTCCATCCAATATTCCCGAAAAGCCTGTATAATTATTCTCTTAAAACTATATCGGGAATCTTTAAATATTTCAACAAAAAACTTCATTGCCTACGCGATTATCGTATAAAAAAGCCTATCATTCTTATTTTCTGTCGTTAATGGATTATCCGCACAATCATTTGCACTTATTAACACAACGTTCGTCATTTATGCGTTTTTCTTTATTTTATGCTTTTCGGCGGGCAAATGTTTGGAAAGTGAAGGAGAACGCATTGCGCTCGTCGCTTTCCACCTTCTCCGCATCCACGCGCTCCCACTCGTCTTCGGTAAGCGCAGGGAAAAACGCGTCGCCGCCTTCAATATCGGTTTCTACTTCCGTGAGCAGGATTTTGTCCGCGAATGGAAGAAACTGTGCATAAATATCCGCTCCGCCGATTACCATCAATTCCCCGTCTCCGTAGCGGTCAATGGCTTCCTGCACGGAATGAACAACCTCGCAGCCCTCTTTCGCGTAATCCTGTTGTCTGGTTATAACAACGTTTGTCCGGTCCTTCAGCGGCTTGGGCAGCGATTCAAACGTCTTGCGGCCCATAACAACCGTTTTCCCCGTCGTATGGCGCGTAAAGTAAGCCATCTCGGCCGGAAGCCGCCATGGCAGCCTATTCCCGATCCCGATTGTACGGCCACGGTCCATTGCTGCGATCATCGTAATCGACATCGTGTTTTCCTGCTTTCTTATACGGCTACCGGAGCCTTAATAGTAGGATGCGGCTGATAGTTCTCGAGCTTGATATCTTCAACCTCCGCGTCGAAAATCGAACTCACATCCGGATTTATCGCAAGCACCGGCAGCTCCCGCATGTCCCGCTGCAGCTGTATGTCGATTTGTTCCAGGTGGTTCAAATAGATGTGCGCATCGCCAAGCGTATGAATAAACTCGCCAACCTCAAGCCCGCACTCTTGAGCAATCAGATGCGTAAGCAGAGCATAGCTTGCGATATTAAACGGGATACCGAGGAAAATATCGCCGCTCCGCTGATACAGCTGGCAGCTCAGCTTGCCGTTGATCACATAGAACTGGAACATCGTGTGGCAAGGAGGAAGCGCCATCGACGGCACGTCCTCGGGGTTCCAGGCCGATACGATCAAGCGGCGGGAATCCGGGTTTTTCTTGATCGTATCGATAATTCCCTTGAGCTGATCTATCGTCTCTCCTTGCGTCGTGCGCCATTCACGCCATTGCTTGCCGTATACGTTGCCAAGATCGCCGTATTTCTCGGCAAAAGCATCGTCGGTTAGCACAAGATTCGTGAATTTGTCCATCTGCTCCTTGTACAAGGCGTTAAAAGCCTCATCCGTCTGCGAACGAAGGCCAAAGTCCGTCATGTCCGGGCCATTGTAGTCGGTGCTCTCCACCCATCTCTTAAACGCCCACTCATCCCAAATATGGTTATTATGCTTCAGCAAATACCGGATATTGCTGTCACCTTTAATAAACCACAGCAATTCGCTGACAATCAGCTTGAACGGCACTCTCTTCGTCGTCAGAATCGGAAAGCCCTTGGCAAGGTCAAACCGCATCTGGTAACCAAAAGTCGAGATCGTTCCGGTGCCCGTCCGATCCTCTTTCTTAACGCCGTTCTCCAGCACATGCCGCAGCAATTGCAAATATTCCGTTTCACTTGTTTGAACAGTCATTTTTATATCAACTCCTTGTCATTGATCGGCACAACATCCTTCTCCCGCATGCAGGGCCGATCCAAGGTTTTTCGAAAACTAAACGCGGTCGTTCATTTTCGAATTGCCTCGATAGAGGTTTTCTCACTAGTTTAACATTTTTCGCATAGGTTTGTCTTCACGTTTTCGCCGGTTGCTGGCGCTCCCGTTTTCGTTTCATCCGCAGCTCATGCCGCTCCGGGGCGGTTGCAAACATACGGATTTCCTCTTCGGTCTCCGGATAGACTTTGGGCACCATTGCGGGCTTGCCTTTGTCATCAAGCGCCACAAAAGTAAAGAACGCCGTAACCGTTGTGGTCCGCTCGGCCGTATACAGGTTCTCCGATTGAACGGTCACGCACACTTCCATGGAGGAATTGTTCGTCCAGCTTACGTAAGCTTCCACCTCGATTACTTCACCTACTCTAATCGGCGCTACAAAATCAAGGCTGTCCGTCGAAGCAGTCACCACCTGCATCCGGGCATGCCGCATCGCGGCAATCGCGGCCGCCTTGTCCATATATTCCATAACCTTGCCGCCAAACATCGTATCGTGATGATTCGTATCCAGCGGAAAAATGATCTGCGTCATGACCGTTCTGGATGCACTAGCCGGCTTTTCCATAAGCTTTCGCTCCTCGCGTTATGTACAGTTATAATATGCAAAAAGAGGCCCGCATGCTGTTCAAGCCGCGGAACCTCTCTCACTAAATCTCAAATAACGAAGATCGGATATTATTTAGCAACCGTGTGGATTGGATGTCCAAGCGCTACTTCAGCAGCGTCCAGAACGATCTCACCCAGTGTTGGATGCGCATGGATAGTCAAGGCGATATCTTCGAGAGTAGCACCCATCTCGATAGCCAGAGCAAGCTCAGCAATCATGTTGGAAGCTTCCAGACCGATGATTTGCGCGCCCAGTACAAGACCAGTGTCAGCATCGGAAACGAGCTTCACGAAGCCTTCAGTCGCGTTAAGCGACATTGCGCGGCCGTTGATTGCGAATGGGAATTTGCCCACTTTTGTTTTGTGGCCTTTGTCTTTTGCTTCTTTCTCGGAAAGACCAACTGCTGCGCATTCCGGATCGGAGAAGCATACGGCCGGCACGCATTTGTAATCGATAACGCTAGGCAGACCGGAGATTGCTTCTGCCGCGATGCGGCCTTCGTACATGGCTTTGTGAGCAAGCGCAGGACCAGCGATGATGTCGCCGATAGCGTAGATGTGCGGGTTGCTTGTACGGCATTGCGCGTCAACTTCAACCAGACCGCGCTCGCCGACTTTAACGCCAGCCAGCTCAAGACCCAGGTCTCCGTCAGTGTTAGGACGACGGCCAACGGTAACGAGCAGGTAGTCTGCGGTAACTTTCTCTTCTTTGTCGCCAACTTTGTAAGTCAGCGTAACGTCTTTATCGGTTTGCTCAGCGCCTTGAGCCATTGCGCCGGTAACGATATCCACGTTAGTGCCTTTAAGTTTC
Organism: Paenibacillus glycanilyticus; assembly: GCF_051200795.1. Classification (NCBI taxonomy): domain Bacteria; kingdom Bacillati; phylum Bacillota; class Bacilli; order Caryophanales; family Paenibacillaceae; genus Paenibacillus; species Paenibacillus glycanilyticus. The sequence continues at coordinate 2,866,361 of NZ_CP195155.1, read as the reverse complement.
TTAGCAACGATCGAACCCATATCTTTATCGAAGCCTGGAAGAATTGCGTCTCCGCCTTCGATAATGGTTACTTTCGTACCGAACTTGGAGTACATTTGGCCAAGCTCGATGCCGATGTAGCCGCCGCCGATCACGATGATGCTTTTCGGAATTTCAGGCAGCGACAAAGCGCCTGTCGACGACACGATGCGGCCGCTGAACGGGAATGCTTTCAGCTCGATTGGACGGGAGCCTGTAGCGATGATGCAGTTTTTGAAACGGTAGCGCGGTGCTTCTTGATCGTTGAAGACACGTGCTTCGTTCTCGTTGATGAACATAACTTCGCCGTTGAAATATTGCACTTTGTTCGCTTTCAGAAGCGATGCAACGCCGCCGGTCAGTTTTTTAACGATACCGTTTTTGAACTCTTGCACTTTGTTCCATTCCACTTTCACGTCGCCGGCAGTGATGCCGAACGCGGATGCATGGCTGATGGACTCGTATTGATGCGATGCCGAGATCAGAGCTTTCGAAGGGATACAGCCCACGTTCAAGCAAACGCCGCCTACATTCTCCTTCTCGACAACAAGAACGCTTTGACCAAGCTGCGCTGCGCGGATTGCCGCAACATATCCGCCTGGACCTGCACCGATGACTAGAGTATCAATATCTAATGATGGATCTCCTACTACCATTGTAGTTACACCTCCATGATGAATAATTCTGGTTGACCCAGAAGTTGTTTAATGTAATTCATAAAGTTTTGAGCCGTTGCACCGTCGATGAGACGATGGTCGAAGCTCAGCGACAGAGCCATTACAGGAGCTGCCACGATTTCGCCGTTGCGCACAACCGGCTTCTCGGAAATACGGCCAGTACCCAGGATAGCAACTTCAGGGAAGTTGATTACCGGAGTAAAGAACATACCGCCAGCGGAACCGATGTTGGAAATCGAAATGGTGCTGCCTTTAAGCTCGGCGGCAGTAAGCTTGCCTTCGCGGCCTTTTGCAGCCAGGTCGCGGATTTTGTCGGCAACCATGAAAATATTTTTACGGTCAGCGTCTTCGATAACAGGAACGATCAGGCCGTTGTCCGTATCTGTCGCGATACCGATGTTGTAGTACTTTTTGTAGACGATCTCTTGGCTAGCTTCATCCAGCGTAGCGTTCATGATCGGGAATTGACGGCAAGCCGCAACGAGTGCCTTCACGATGAATGGCAGGTAAGTCAGCTTGGAACCTTTTTTCTCTGCATATGGCTTGTATTTCGCGCGCAATGCAACCAGTTCGGTAACGTCAACTTCGTCCATGATTGTTACGTGAGGAGCGGTGTATACCGATTTAACCATCGCGTTAGCGATTGCTTTGCGGATGCCTTTGAACGGTACGCGTTCTTCCGGACGGTAAGCGTCAACTGCCGCTGCTGCCGGTTTAGCTGCTGGCGCTTCTGCTGCTGCAGGAGCCGCCGCTTCAGCTGCCGGTGCTGCTGCCGCTGGTGCTGCACCGCCGCCGTTTGTAACGTCTTCGCGAGTAATGCGGCCGTTTTTGCCAGTGCCGGTAACCGTCGTCAGGTCAACGCCTTGCTCACGGGCAAATTTGCGAACGCTTGGCGTAGCCAGAACCAGACCGCCGGTTGCTTTTGGAGCTTCCGCCGGTGCAGCAGGAGCTGCCGCTGGTGTTGCTGCAGGCGCAGCCGGTGCTGCCGCTGGAGCCGCCGCCGCTGGAGCTTCAGCTGCCGGAGTATCTTGCTCTGGAACATCACCTTCCGCATCAATGATTGCCACAACTTCGCCAACATGGCAAACCTGGCCGTCTTTCATGCGTACTTCGAGTACAGTACCGTTAACCGGACAAGGCACTTCTACAACTGCCTTATCGTTTTGTACTTCCATGATGATATCGTCATCCGTTACTTTGTCGCCGACTTTAATGTGCACTTTTACGATTTCGCCTTCGTGCAAGCCTTCGCCAAGCTCAGGAAATTTGTATTCAAATTTCGCCACTGTAGTATCCTCCTTAAAAGAATTAGCGCTTACTTTGCGGTAATTCTTGCCTCGTAAGCATGAGCTTAAAGAATTAGCGCTTACTAAACGGTAATTCTTGCCTAGTAAGCATTCAATGCGTTTGCCGCTTAATGACGGCTTTGCCCGCCGTTAAGCGGGCATGTATATCCATCATCCGTTAGGATGATCAGCATTAGAAGCTCAGCACTTTATTAACCGCATCTACGATACGGGCTGGAGTTGGCAGCCATGTATCTTCGATTTGCGCGAAAGGATACACCGTATCCGGACCGGCAACACGAAGCACTGGAGCTTCGAGGTGCAGAATCGCTTTTTCGTTGATTTGAGCAATAACTTCCGCAGCTACGCCGGACGTTTTTTGCGCTTCTTGAACAACGATTGCGCGGTTTGTTTTCTTAATCGAAGCCACGATTGTGTCGATATCGAGCGGTACCAGGGAACGCAGGTCGATAATTTCCGCGTTTACGCCGTTCTTCGCCAGCTCGTCCGCCGCTTTCACGGCTGTGTGAACCATCATGCCGTAAGCGATGATCGTTACGTCGGAACCTTCGCGGACAACGTTTGCTTTACCGATCTCAACCGTGTATTCGCCTTCCGGCACTTCAGCGCGGAATGCACGGTACAGGTTAAGGTGCTCCATGAAGAATACAGGGTCATTGTCGCGGATTGCGGCAATCATGAGACCTTTTGCATCATAAGGATTGGATGGAATAACAACTTTAATACCCGGAGTCTGAACAGCAAGACCTTCCAGGGAGTCTGTATGAAGTTCCGCAGCTTTAACGCCGCCGCCAAACGGCGTACGGAATACGATTGGCGAGTTGTAGCGTCCGCCGGAACGGTAACGCATGCGAGCTGCTTGAATAAACATTTGGTCCATTGCTTCATAGATGAAACCAACGAACTGAATTTCGGCAACCGGGCGGAAGCCTTGAATCCCCATACCCACTGCCAGACCGCCGATTGCGGACTCGGCAAGAGGCGTATCGAATACGCGCTCCTCGCCGAATTCTTCTTGCAAACCTTCCGTTACGCGGAATACACCGCCAACTTTACCAACGTCCTCACCGAAGATAAGTACGTTCTCATCACGTTTAAGCTCCACACGCATAGCGTCGCGGATTGCTTCCAACATATTCATTTGAGCCATGATCGTCAGATCCTCCTTCATTTTTGCTCATGCAAAATCCCATCGTCAGGCAAGGGTATTATTGAAAATCAGCCTTTTGCTCTTCCAGGTGCTGAGGCGTTGTTTCGAACATGGAGTCAATCAAGCCGCCAACTGTCATTTTCTCAGTTGCTTCGGCTTTCTTGATGTTCTCGTTAACAGCCGCTTTCGCTTCCTCTTTCACACGGTTTGTATCTTCTTCCGTCCAGAGGCCTTTCTTCTCCAGGAACTTGCCGAAACGAATAAGAGGATCCTTAAGGCCCCATTCCGCTTCTTCTTCTTTCGTACGGTATTTCGTTGCATCGTCAGACAGGGAATGCGGACGGAAACGGTAAGTCAGCATCTCGATCAGAGTTGCGCCTTCACCGTTGCGGCCGCGCTCAGCTGCTTCGGATACTGCTTTAATAACAGCAAGAACGTCCATGCCATCGATTTGAACGCCTTTAATACCGGCAGCAACCGATTTATGAGCAACCGACAGAGCAGCTGTTTGCTTCTCGTAAGGAGTTGTGATGGCATAACGGTTGTTTTGAACAACATAGATAACCGGGAGCTTGAATACTCCAGCAAAGTTCATAGACTCGTAGAAGTCGCCTTCAGAAGAACCGCCGTCACCCGTATAAGTAATCGCTACGCGTTTCTCGCCGCGTTTCTTGAATGCCATTGCTACGCCGGCTGCATGAAGCACTTGTGCGCCGATGATGATTTGCGGCATAAGTACGTGTACATCTTCAGGAATTTGACCGCCATGCTGATGACCGCGGGAGTACAAGAAACCTTGGTACATAGGCAAGCCATGCCATACAAGCTGCGGAATATCGCGGTAGCCCGGGCAAATGAAATCGTCTTTATTAAGCGCGTATTCGCTGCCGATCATGGAAGCTTCTTGACCGGATACCGGAGCATAGAAGCCGAGACGGCCTTGACGGCCAAGATTTACAGCGCGCTCATCCCAAGTACGGGTGAATACCATACGGTACATAATTTCTTTCAATTGTTCGTCAGTCAGGTCCGGCATATATTCCGGGTTAACCACGTCGCCATCGAGCGACAACACGGATATTGGTTTTACAGGTTCCGTTTGAACTTCATATGGCAGTTTGTTAAGCACTTTGCTCATTTTGAACGCTCACCTCGATCATTAATATTTGAAAATCGGAGCTCTCTGTTATAGAATCATAATACACCTGTTTGCCGAATATGGTCAAAGAAAAAAACAAAAAAACCGTTGTTTTTCGCTAATCTGGCCGATTTTACTGATGAATTGTATATGTAACAGATTCGTTTTTTCTGTATAACAGCATAATACAATCAAGGTTCAATACCAGACCATGACAGGAGAACGGGCAGATTCTCATTACCTTACTATTGTTTACCCACATGCCAACCATTCCATTCAGGGGGATTCACATATGACTGATGAACGATATTTAAAGCGTACCGTAGTTAAAGAAATTGTAAAAAGCAGCTACTTGCCCGAAGGCGAACGCAGCTTGCGCGTCTATTTGCCGCCCGGTTATAACGAGGTGCTGAGCTACCCGGTCGTGTACTGCCAGGACGGCGAAGACTTTTTCAATTTCGGCCGGATTGCCACAACGGCAAACCGCATCATTCTCGATGAGGGCGTTGAACCTTTTATTATCGTTGGCGTAGATGTCGACAAAACGTACCGAACAGCGGAATACTCGCCTGGCGGCGACCGTCATGAAGCTTATGTCCGGTTCTTCGGGCAAGAGCTGATTCCATTTATTGAAGGTAAATATCCCGTACGTACCGCTCCCGAGCACCGCCTGCTAGCCGGCGACTCCTTGGGCGGAACGATTTCCTTCCACCTCGCTTTGACTTATCCTGAGCTGTTCACGCGCATTTTGTCGCTATCCGGTGCTTATTATGACCGTTCCCGTGAAATTATGGAAGCTCAAAAGGACCTATCTTGGCTGGAGATCTACATGATTGCCGGCTTCCAAGAGACCGCTTACGATACCGGCCACGGCATCTTCGATTTCCTCGCCATCAACCGGACGGCACGTTCCCTTCTGGAAGCTCGTGGCGCGAAGGTCACCTATGCCGAAAAAGACGGCGGCCATCAGTGGGGCTTCTGGCAGCAGGAGCTGCCTGCCGGCCTGATGCATTTTATCGAAGTGGAATAATATCGAAGAAAAGGCCTTCCCGGTTGTCTTCTGACAAGGGAAGGCCTTTTCTAATTGCCGCTGTACTTATTTCAGGTCGTTAACGATCCGATCGAGAAGCCGTTCGCAGCCCTCGGTTACAAGCTCGTACACATAATCGAAGTTGCCTGTGTAATACGGGTCCGGCACATCGTCCTCAGCCGCTTGGGGCAGCATGTCCATAAACTTGAAGATTTTCGCCGAATGCGACGCGTCTCCGATGATACGGCGTACATCCGCTTCATTTTTCGTATCCATGCAGACGATATAATCGAATGTTTTGTCCTGGGCGGTGAATTGTCTCGCTTTCATCCCGGCATAGGAAATGCCGTGAAGATCAAGCTGCTTGCGCGTTCCTTCATGGGGAGGCTTTCCGATATGCCAATCCCCCGTTCCCGCGGAATCAATCTCGATGACGTCCGTCAGCCTTCTCTTCTCTACCAGGCTGCGGAATACGGCTTCCGCCATGGGCGAGCGGCAAATGTTGCCGAGGCAAACAAACAATACGCGCGCGTTATTCATATAATGCCACCCTCCTTCTGTTTAAGCGATCTGCGGGGCAGTCTCCACTTATAATAAACCGACAACATGCGGAACACGATAACGATAACAAAGAGGAATAATAGCTGTATGGTCGTATGGAACCAGCCTTCGCCTACTGCCAGGCCTGCGAGCATCGCCCATACCGCATAGATTTCATCCTTCAGCACAAGCGGCTTCCTGCCTGCCAGCACATCGCGGATAATGCCGCCCCCGATCCCGGTCAGCATCGCGGCCACTAGAACAGCGCTGATCGGATGGTTCATTTCCGTAGCGTACAATGCACCTTGAATAGCAAATGCGGATAAGCCGATGGCATCAAAGAACGCTTCGCTTTTTTTCCATTTGTTAATCCAGGATACAGGCAGCAGAAACGCAATCGTCATGGCAATAACCGCAATTTCCAGCAAGCTCCCCTGGTTCCATAACGTTGTAACCGGCCGGCCGATGAGCAGATTCCGAATAACCCCGCCCCCAAACGCGGTCACAAGCCCCAGCACGAATACGCCCAGAATGTCATATTCTTCCTCCATGGCAACGATCGCGCCGCTGACCGCAAAGGCAACCGTACCGATAATACTGAAAACGCCAAAGATGTCCAACTCCAAACTCCTCCGCTTCCATGATGACCGTCCATTCGCGCATGCTCCGCCACTCCTGTCGGTATGTCCTTCATCATTTTAGCCGCGGATATCCGGTTTGACAATTGCTACTTTTGCCACTTCTTCTTTCTTTTTTCTCAAAAACCTAGTTTTATGCCCCGGCTTCGCATTATACTGGCTTCAGCACTATGCTGGCAGAAAGGAAGATTAACGATGAACAACCGGATAATGATCTGTACGGGAGGCCGTTTAGGCGAGTGGGTCCGTCCCTATATCCGTCCAGGCGATCGGTTAATAGGAGCTGACCGCGGCGCTTTGTTCCTCGTACAGCACGGATACACGCCGGATCTCGCGCTTGGCGATTTCGATTCCGTGACTCCCGAGGAACTTGAGCTTATCCGTTCCGTCAGCCGGGAAACGATCACGTACGACCCGATAGACAAGGATTACACGGATACCGAGCTTGCCTTTCGTTACGCGCTTGAGCAATCTCCTGCCGAGATTCAAATGCTCGGGGCATTGGGGAGCCGGTTTGACCATTCCCTTGCGAATGTCCACCTATTGAAGCTTGCAATCGACCAAGGCATTCCGGCATCCATTACCGATGAGCATAATACGATTTCCCTTGCAGTGGAAGGAACTACCGAGCTGCATCAAAGCGAATACAGTCATATCTCGCTCCTCCCGCTGTCCGAAGAGGTAACCGGGATTACGCTGCGCGGATTCGTCTATCCGCTGCACGAAGCAACGCTGCGGATCGGCCAATCCCTCGGCATTAGCAATATTCTTGCGGAGCCCGCCGGCACCTTGACCGTCCGCACAGGTACATTATTAGTTATCCAGAGTAAAGATTAACGGGGCGAAGCCTGTCATTCCCCGGTTACGTCAGGCTTCGTCTCGATCGTTAAGCCCTCTACATACTTGCGGCCCATCAGCTTGCGCTTCTTCCGGTTTTCCTTCGTATCGAATACGATATCCATATCATAATCTGCTCCTGGATACAGCTTCTCTTTGCTGATGTACGGTTTAATCCGTTTTCGGTTGAAGGACATCTTTTTCCCCTGCACCTGAACGATTACTTCTCCCCGCTCGTCAGCGGGTTGAAACACAATCCCGGCACGTTTCAGCGGATAGATCCATACGGCGTCTCCCGTGGCGTAGACTGGAGCAGATGATTTTTCCTTAGAGTTGTTCGTCACGTCCGGCTGCTCTGCCTGTTTCGGCAGAGCATGACGTTCAACAATTGTCGTCTCCTCGTCATGACCTTCTTCATCGGCCGATTCATCCAATCGAATCTCCACTCTTCCCTCCGCAAGCTTCTCGGCCCGCTGCATCACATGCTCGGGAAGACCGAACCTTCTCGCAATCGCAAAAGCATGGCTCTCGCCCGCTTCCCCAATCTCCAACCGGTACAGAGGACGCAGCGTTTCGGAATCAAAGGCCATTCTGGCATTCATGCAGCCGCGCGTTCTGGAAGCAAATTTCTTAATCTCGTTAAAATGCGTTGTTGCCCCCGTTAAAGCTCCGCGTTTCAGCAGCTCTTCCAGCACCGCAATGGATAAGGCGATCCCCTCGCCGGGATCCGTACCCGCAGCGAGCTCATCCAGAAGAATAATCGTCCGCTCATCGGCAGAACGAAGCATCTCCTTCAGTACGGCGATATGCGAAGAAAATGTGCTGAGCGACTGCTCCAGACTTTGTCCGTCTCCTACGTCGGCCATAATATGGCGGAAGACGCCAAACCGGCTCTGCGGGGAAGCCGGCACAAGCAGACCGGATTGCACAAGCAACGCCAGCAGGCCAATAGTCTTCAGCGCTACCGTTTTGCCCCCTGTGTTAGGCCCGGTAATAATAAGCTGCTTCCAACCGATACCCAGCTCGACGTTAATCGGTTCGGCGTGACCTCCAAGAAGCGGATGACGGGCTTCTACAAGCTTAATGACCGGTTCTTCGCTAAGCGTCACGGGCTGGCCGTCATAGGACAGCGAGAGCTTGCCTCTAGCCAGCATGAAATCAAACGACGCCATCGCTTCGCGGTTTTGCAGCAGCTCATATTTATACTGCTCCGCTTCGTCCGACAATCTGGACAAAATAATCGTCCGTTCCCGCTCCTCCTCCGCCGACCATTCCTGCCACTCCTGCTGCAGCTCCGCAACGTCAATCGGTTCAATAAACAAGGTCTGGCCGCTTGCGGACTCATCCCATACGGTACCAGGTACCAGCTTCCGATGCTCCCGTTTGACGGATATAACGGATCTTCCTCTTCGCTTGCTGATAATCGGATCCTGAAGCGCCGATTTGTATTTGGAGAGCGAAGCTTCCAGCTTCTTGTGAATGCGGTCCTCAATCACGATGAGATGGCGGCGGATGGTCCCGAGATCGGGACTGGCTTGATCCGTCAACCGGCCGTACCGGATACAACGGTCGAGCTCCTGCCTGAGATTCGGACAGTCATTCATCGAATCGGCATAAGCCGCAATCGTTGGGGCGATCATTCGTTTATTGTTCATGTAACGCTTCATCTGCCCGATGGAAACAAGCCATGCGAGCAGCTGGTCAAGCTCCGTTTCCGTATAGATCCTTCCTTTGCCAAGCAAGGCCAGGAACGGATCTATTCCGTCCATGGCCGAGAGCGGAACGCTTGCTCCGCTCGCCAGCAAAGCCGCAGCTTCCTCCGTCTCGTTCAGCCATGCCCGGATTTGTTTCGGATTGGTGCTCGGGACGTGCCGCTCCGCCAAAAGGCGACCTGCGGGGGAAACGGTGTAGCCGATCATTTTGTCTTTCAATTTGTCATATTCCAGTCTTTTAAATACAGCCTCGTTCATGTTTAGATGCTCCTTTATCTGTTTTTGGGTATAAAAAAAGGAACAGAACGCAGAAGCGTTCCGTCCCTGTATCGGCTGCACCTATCCCGTCATAGGCTCCGCAGCGCACAAAAAAACCGTGCTGCAAGAGCACGGGTGATTGGCCGCTGCCGAATAGCATTCAGGCGGAAATCCTCATGTCCTTAACTCATGGCACCGGTCCTTGTCAAAAGACGTCGCAGAAGAAGCATGCGTAATGATGCAAATTTTGCATCCGCAAGCCGTTCAAACTCATCTAACAAGACCGATTTATCCAATTAAGAGTTAAGAACACCAGCAAACATTAAAATTTCCCCTTTCGGAATAAGCAAAAAAGCTATGAAATAGCTAAATCCGTTAGCTATACACACAATGTACGCTAACGGATTACCATTTGTCAATCTATTTACCTACAGAAACTTCCATACCGGTTAACGCAAACTCCGCAAAGTCAGGCAGAGGGTACGATTTTCTCAGATCAATATCATGCGACATATGCGTAAACAAAGTCCTCTTGGGTTCCCACACGGGAAGGAGCTCAAGCGCCTCCGTCACATCATACACCGACCGCGATTCGTATAGGAAGTTCTCTTTGTAAAAACTAGTGCCGAGCACCAACAGATCGAGTCCGTAAAGCGGCTTCTGCTGCTCGCCTGTCAGTCCGATGGAATCGGAGCAGTATGCCCATGCCATCCCCGAATCCTTCTGGTCAAACCGGAACGCATAGGCGTATCCATTCTTCCCGTGATTCACTTTCCAGGCGGATACCTCCCAGCTGCCGAAGGTGCAAGGCTGATCAATCGGTATAAAAGACATGTTCCGACCCAGCCAAGGAAAACGCTGCAGGATCTCCGCGATAACCTCGGCAGGGGCGTATGCTTCCCCTTTTACCCCTAACCACCGGCAGGCGTCCGCCCATTCGGGCAATCCGCCGATATGGTCGAAATGGGCATGCGTGATAAGAATGCGGTTCACGAACCGGAGCCCCGCAGCTTCCATTTGTCTGCCCCAATCCGGTCCGCAGTCGATCATCATTGTACCAAAGTCTGGCGAGTCAAGCTGGACAAGGGAGCGGTACCGGCGGTTGACGCCGCCTGTACGCGCCTCCCCGCAAATCTCGCAGTCGCAGTAGACGCGGGGCACCCCCATTGCATCTCCCGTTCCGCGGAACGTAATGGTGATCATATCGGCAGCAGCTCGAGTTGATCGCGTCCGCGAAGCCCTTCCACCATATCAAGCCACTGCTGGGGCTTGTTAGGCAATGCCGAGTAGTAGATCTCGAGGAATTGAACAACAAGGGCTGCAGGAATTGCAGCTAATTCTTCATCGGCCGGCAGGAAGCATAGATTAAGACCTTCAACTGCTTCCCCGTTATGCTCCCAAGACGGATGTACGTAAGGGAAATTAATCATTTTATAACCGATATGCGATAAAACCTCGCGGCGGACGAACGGATTCATCGGCGTTACACCGCCGAATTCATGCTCGCCTCTCTCGTATGGGTTATAGATTTCGGCAAACATGCCGATTGGAGCCGTGCCGGATTCGCAAGCAAGTCTCGCCAGGTCCTTCTCGCGGCTCCGCATCAGGAAACGGCCGATCCCCTTATTCGCCACGCCGATAATCGTAAAGTCGGTCATCGCAACGCGAAGCTCGGGATAATAGCGGTATTCGGTCGATCCCACCACTTCGCCGTTGTCTACTGCGACATAGACATGAATGCCTGGATCTTCAAGCGGTTCTTTCCATAGCTCGTAAGCCAATACCTCTTCAGGCGGGAAAATGCGTTTGAGCAGCGCGTGAAGCGATGCGAAGTAAGGATCGTTGATGGATGTAATACGGTGGTATTGCATGATTATTCTCCTCTCACTATGGATAGCCGTGGGCTGGCACTATGAGAAAGCTTGGGCTTTCGGCCGCTGTTGTTTTTAATTTTCTCGAATTGTATATTCTTTTAGGTTGAAAATTAAAAACAAAGGCGGACGCTATGCTCCGATAGCTCCAAGCTTTCTCTCCGTGCCTGCACGGACTATAAAATTCGAAGTCGAAAAAATAATGGCACTAACCTAGAGAAAAGGATTGCGCCATTCCATCAGAGCCGCGTAATTACAGGACTCTTCGTCGTCCAGATAGTCGGACGCAATTCCGACCGGCGTGCGGCCGCAGCGCAGAAGGAACGTAATGACCGGATCCTTGTAGATCCCCGTCATCACCTTGCCCAGGTATTGCTCCGGGGTCTCTTCCGCCGCGTACTTATGGTAGCCCGGCATTCTGCCGGCTCCCAGCAGGCGCTTAAGCCGCAGATGCACAACGGTCTCGTACATGGACTGAAGCAGCCATTTGCCGATACCCGCTTTGCGGTAGGCGGGAATAACGCAAATGTCCGCAACGTATAACGTATCCCCTTCGGGATTGTGGTTGCGGATATAACCGCTGTCCGTAATCTGCTCCCAGCTGTGAGATTCATGATATTGATTCATATCCACGATAAGACCGGTCATGGATCCGATCACTTTGCCGCCGATTTCGCAGCACAATGCGCCTTCCGGGAAACGGGTAATATGCTCATTCAGCTGCTCCTCGCTCCACCATAGCTCCTCCGGATAAGGAGGCGGGAAGCATTCGCTCTGCACCGCAATCAAGCCTTGGAAATCTTCCTTCGTATACGAACGTATTATAGCTTCCGTTGGAACTCCGTCATGAATGACATATAATTGCTTGCGCATTTCAAGCCCTCCTTCCGCCGCCGCAGCTTATGCCCAGTCCGTATACAGATCCGTACGACGGTCTCTCCAGGTCGTTACGGAACCGGCATTACGAACATCTTCCAGCAGCTTCAGGTCAAGATCCGCTACGATTAGCATGTCGTCGTTAATGACGCCTTCGCTCAAAATCCCAGCAGGCGGGAACGGTATATCGTTTGGCGTGATCACCGCGGCCTGACCGTAGTTCGCGCGCATAAAGTCTACCTTGCGCAATGCCCCTACCGTACCGGTCGTTACGATGTACACCTGATTCTCCACCGCTCTTGCATGGCAGCAGTACCGGACGCGGTAGAAGCCATGACGGTCATCCGTGCAGGATGGGCAGAAAATAACGTCAGCGCCTTTAGCGCGCGCCATCCGGACGATCTCCGGAAATTCGATATCATAGCAGGTCAGCATAGCGATGGTGCCAAACGGCGTCTCGAACACCTGCAGACCGTCGCCCGGCGACATATTCCATTCGCTGACTTCGGTAGGCGTAAGGTGAATTTTCGCCTGACGGTCAATCTTCCCGCCTGGATGGAACAGATGAGCCGTGTTCTGGCGCTTGCCGTCACCGGCATCAATCACATGCGTCCCGCCAACGATATGCATGTTGTATTCGGCAGCAAGAGACCGGAACAAGCTTTCATACTGCTCCGTAAATTCAGGCAGACGGTCAATCGGCAAAGCCTTGCCCGTATCGTCGCCAATCGATAACAGCTGAGTAGTCAGAAACTCCGGGAACAAAATAATCTCGGTTCCGTACTCCGATGCATTGCGAACATAATGCGTCACCTGCGCTGCAAATTCTTCAAAAGAATCAATGTCTTCAAGCTTATATTGCACAGAGGCAACCCGGTATTTCAACGAACCTCTCCCCTTTACTCCCTTACTTTCTTTGTTTGAACTGAAGCGTAATGGTTGTCCCTAGATCCGGCAGGCTGAATACGTCAATCTTGCCTTCATGCAGATCCACGATACGCTTGGCAATCGACAGCCCAAGTCCGGCTCCGCCGGTCGCGCGGCTTCTTGCCCCGTCCACGCGGTAGAAACGCTCGAACATATGCGGAATCTCATTTTCAGGAATGCCGATCCCCTTATCCTTTACTTCAATCTTCACGATATTTTTCGCCACGCTGAGGGAAACATCGATCGGATCTTTACTGTATTTAATCGCATTGTCCAGCAGGATGACAAGCAGCTGCTGGATTTTGTCCTTATCCCCGTACATTCGGATGGATCTCGACAAAGCCTTCACCCGTATCGGCCGTTGGAAGGTGGTCTGGAGCATAACCGCCAGCTCTTCGACAACCAGCACCACGTCGAACATTTCTTGATTCAGCCAATCCTCCTGCTCGGCTTCCGCCAGCATCAGCATGGACTTCGTCAAGGTCTGCAGCCGGCTTGCTTCTTTATCGATGGCTTCGATAGCCTCGTCACGAATGCTCGCGTCATCGCGCCCCCAGCGCTTCAGCATACCCGCGTAGCTGCTAATTACCGTAAGAGGGGTTTTCAGCTCGTGGGAGGCATCGGCGACAAACTGCTTCTGCCGCGCGAACGTTCGGTCAAGCCGGTCGATCATCTGGTTAAACGCACGCACCAGCTGCTGCAGCTCTGCCGATTCCTCGTGACTGGAAGGCTCGATTTTACGCAGCTTGCCGCTTCTGTCGATCTCGCGCATCGTATTGATCATCTGCTGCATCGGCGAAGTGAGCCGCGAGGTGAACCAATACGTCCCGAAGATGGCGAACAGAATGGCCCCGGCACTTGTTACCGACAAGGCTGCGACAAGGATTTGCAAATAATCGTCCAGTTCATTCAGCACCCGGTTGATTTCCAGCATTGCTACCACGTTTGGCCCGTCATAGATCGGCACGCGCATGTACATGATGCGCTCGCTGCCTTTCTTGATCATCCCGGTATCGTGATGGCCCTGGAAAGACGCCGGAAGGTTGAGAAGAACGGGATCCGAACCGGTAATATTGACGATTTTGTTATCCGGCCTAATAATTCGTATCATTTCATTGACATTGTAATATTCGCTTAGAAGATCGGGATCATAGATCCCTTTGCCATCCTGTATCTTCGGATTTTCCAGCATCAGATTCACTTTATTCCCAATTACGCGCTGTTCGCTTTCCGTCGTAATCTTGATTACATAGAAATAAACAAAAATATTAAAGAGAATGAGAATAAAGATGAGCCAGAAAATCGTAAAAAGCGTGAACCGTTTGCGAAGCGTCATGCGTCAGGCTCCTTAATCATATAGCCGACGCCCCTTACGGTATGAATCAGCTTGTGACGGTAGCCCTTATCCAGCTTTTGGCGCAAGTACCGGATATAGACGTCTACCAGGTTGGTTTCCCCGATAAAATCGTAACCCCACACTTCCGATAAAATGTCTTCCCGCGACTTTTCTTCGTTCTTGTTCTCGACCAGATAGACAAGAAGCTCGAACTCGCGCGGCGTAAGCTCAATTACGATTTCCTTGCGGTATACCTTGCGTGTACGCAGCTCGATCGTCAAATCCCCAACCTTGATCAGGTCGGAGCCTTCGGATTCCTTCGGGTACTGCTGGAAGATACGCAAAATGTTGCGGACGCGGGCAAGCAGCTCCTCCATCGCAAACGGCTTTGTAATATAGTCATTTGCGCCATGCTCAAATCCGCTGACCTTATCAGGTACCGTATCTCTTGCCGTCAGCAAAATAACGGGAACCGGGTTGCCGGCCTGCCGCAGACGGCGAAGCACCTCGATACCGTTCAATTCGGGAAGCATCACATCGAGCAATACCAGCTCCCATTCGCCCGTTGAGGCCATTTCATAACCTGTCCGTCCGTCGGCTGCTGTACCGACCGTATATCCTTCATGCTCTAATTCAAGCTGTAAAATGCGGGAAATACCCGCCTCGTCTTCAACTACCAGAACTCGTTCATTCATTGCGAACGTCACCTGCTTCTAAATATGCTATGGACTCGTATTCATCATAAAGAAGGTTTATTTCAATTGCAAGCAAGGTCAGCGCCCAAACCTGACATGAGCAACATTCCTTTGCGTTTCTTGCGAGATAAAATCAAGCAACGGCTTATAAGCCTTCTCCAGTGCCTTGCCCATCCCTTTTATATCCGTGGCCCATTTTCCGCGCCATATCGCATCCAGCCACTCGGCTGCCGGCAGCAGCGGAACAGCGGCAACCGGAAGTTCGGGCAGCATTCCGATCCATTCGCTCCTGCCCGAAAATTTGGCATCCTTGTTGGCGATCCACTTTAGGGAAGCGCCGCGAGCTTCAAGCTTTTTGCTCATTTGCTCCAGCTCCAGAATGTGATCCGCCTTCCACCTCGAAGGATAAGGATCGGCAACAACGAGTACAAGGTCCGAATCAAGCAGCCATTCCTTGCGCCAGCTTAACGCGCCGCCGGATACATCGGCAACGGATACGGCAATCTCCTTCTCTCTCAAACGCAGCCTGAGCTTATCCATTTCATCTCTATAGTCTTGGGTAGCCGGACGCTTCTGGGCATGCCACCATACCCCTTGCTCGTTCCAGCTGTAATACCTGTCTTCCCGTTGATCTCGTCCACTCATATTACTTCGCAGCAATGCCGCCCATTCAGGCCGTTCGGATGGAAATTCCGCGGCAGCGCAAGGGATTCCGCCAGCCGCAAGCAGCTTAGCCAGGGTGATCGCCACAAACGTTGCTCCTGCTCCGGATGAGACCGGAACGACGGCAATCTTCAACGTACGGCAGCCTTCCGGATTGCCTCCTTGCGCATTAAAAATTCTGGCGAATCGTACAGGAGTCTCTGTATTTGAGGCAATGCCGGCAAAAGCATGAAGCTCCCTCTCGACCTCAGCCATCGAATTGTACCGATCCTCGACACGAGGCTGTACCATTCTCCACAGCAAATCCGCGAACCGGCTTGGTACATCCGTCCGTAATCCCCGGATAAAGCTGCTGCTCCGGTTCACCATGCCTGCATCATTTGCGTAGCTCCCTTCGCTGAGCAAGTAATAGAGCAAAGCTCCAAACCCGTAGATGTCGGTCCGAACCTCGCTCCGTCCCAGATGCTGCTCGGGGGCCGCAAAGCCCGGCGTTCCCAGCTTCATTGTCGACTGCGTCTGCAGGACGGTTTTCGATTTGGCGATTCCGAAATCGATCAGCCGAACATGTCCGTTATTTTCAACCATAATATTGGATGGCTTCAGATCGCGATGGATGATTGGTGGAAATTGGCTATGCAAGTATACAAGCGCCGAGCAAATCGGCAGCGCAAGCCTTAATACTTCCCCGAAAGATAGCTGCCGTTTATGCCGGTCGAACAGCTCTCCAAGAGTCAATCCATGGATATAGTCCATAACGATGGCTTCAGCTCCATAGCCCGTTAACGTGAAGCTGTCCATAATATGAGGCAGATTCGGATGACTGAGGCGCATCAGCATTCTAGCTTCTTCTGAAGCACGGTCCGAATCCGTCACTTTGATTGCCCGCAGTTTCCCTTGGAGCTTCAAATCCTCGGCTGCGTACACATCCCCCATCCCCCCGCTGCCAAGCTTACCTACCAGCACGTACCGCTCTCCGATCACCGTCCCGGATTCGAGATGATTCAGCCTGCCTTCATTTTGCATGATAACAACCCCCTTATGATAAAAACATGATTAATTACAAAAAAATCCCGGCTTGAAACAAAAGTCCAATTGGACTCCTGTTCAAACCGGGATGCTTTCCCTCTTCTATTCCGTTATATCACGCTTACTGCTTCTTTTCCAAGTATAACGTAATCTCCTCGCGGTTATGGAATAACTGCTTGGCGCGTTTAATGATAAATGCGGTCGAAAAGCGCTCCTTGACCTCGCGAATGGTCTGAAGCGGCTTTTTGTGCATCAGCTTTATCGTAATAATAGCCGTGGCATGCGGGGCTAGCGTCTCTTCCAAATCCAGCACCAGACGGCACATCTGCATAGGGCTCCAGCTCATATCGCAGACAAGCAGGTCAAAGGAGCCCGGCTTGAACTTGACCTCCGATGCATTACGTTTGAGGTAAGTCAATGCGGGATGTCCGGCCAGCGACGGGTGCATCTCTCCCGGATCAATCGCCGTTACCCGCAAACCTCGTTCAAGCAGTAAGGATGTCCAGCCGCCCGGAGCCGCTCCAATATCCACCGCGTTCCGGAACTTGGAATAATCAAGTCCAAATTCCCGCTCCGCCTCAAGAAGCTTGAATTTGGCGCGCGAGATTTGTCCTTCCTCCCGTTGGAAGCGTATCGCTCCCCCAGGCCAGTCGGACAACATGTCCTCCGGCCGGCCAAAGCCGACATACAGCTCGCTTGCCGCGGCATAAATGGCAATGATAAGATCCGGATTCTGAACGACGGGTTCGGCATCCAGCTCCTCCAATACCGCATCCAGCACAGCCTTTGTGTCCGAAGCGGAATACGGGAACGCCGTCTTGTTCGAGCGGCGGACATGGATAGCCACCTGCTTGTCCTCGAACAACAGACGAGAACGTCTTATCGTCTCCGACAGCTCCTGCAAATCATCCGCATTCCCTTTGATCTCCACCGTACGGTCAACAGGCTGAAGATGTCTCAGGAAAATCGGCTTGTCCGCCGCCACAGCCGCGGCAACGTCATCCGCAGACCGCTCGCTGTCGAATAAAAAAGTTTCTCCGGCGGCAAGCTGCGTTACTTTAACGCCGTCTAGTAGCCGCCGAAGCTCTTCAATTGCATAGGGAGAATACCCCTGATTAGCCGTACCAATCCATCGGCTCACTTCAACACCTCCGTTGTTACACCAAACCAAACCAAACCAAACAAGCATCTATGATCAACTGCCGGCTGCAATTTCGTCAAGCAGCGAGTCCGGCATTGGCCCGTTCATAATTTTCATCTCGATCGGCGCATGGGTCGACAGCATATGATACATGTGCATTCTTCCCGCCGTGCTGGAAGTATGCAGATAGACTTTTTTCGGATAACGGGCCGATTCCACCATATGACGGACGACCTCGTAACCCGTCGGCTCGTTCCAGCCGAGATCATAGTCCAGCGACAAGATATCTATGGCTTCGGAATCAATCAGAAGCTTGCATTCCTCCGCATTCCGGGCGAGCACGAAGCCTTTCGGACAAGGGCGATAGTCATCCAGATATACATGTATCATTATTCATGTCCCCCATTCGCGCATCAGGTTTAATTGCCTTCCATAAGTACCGTCTTCGTCTGAAGGCGTTTCCAGTATAAAAGGAACATTAGCAAGCGCGGGAACGGACATCAGCCATTTCATTCCTTCCTCGCCGATATGACCGCTTCCAAGCGCCGCATGCCGATCTCGCCGAGCGCCAGCCGCGAACATCGAGTCATTGAAATGCACAGCCGCGACATGCTCCAGTACGCCTAATGAGCCGGCTTTCTTCAGCCACTCCGCATCCGTCTCCCCATGCCATAAACCGCTCGCAAACATGTGGCAGGTATCCAGGCAAAAGGCCAGCTTTGCAGGCTCCTCGCATAATCCCCGGATTTGGGCCAGCTCCTCGATGGTCGTCCCCATAAACGTATGCTCGCCCGATTGAATCTCAATCAGCAGCTTGGCATCCCCGTTCCAACGGCTAGTCACTTCATTCAGCGATTGAATAATCGATTGGTAACCGGCAAGCGGTTCCTTCCCTTTATACACGCCAAAATGAACGACAACGCCAATCGAGCCGCAGCTGTTTGCAATATCCAGATCGTTAAGCAGCGATTCAACGGTACGCTGACGGACATCCTCCCGCTCCGAAGCAAGATTCGTCGGATAAGGGGAATGAGCGATGGTCCGTATATCGTACTGCCTGCACAGTTCCGCGCAGCGCTCGGCCTCTCTCCGGTCGAAAGCCTTGATTCCAAGGCTGCGAGGGTTTTTCGGAAAATACTGAAGAGCACTAATGCCGCCCGAATAGGCGGCTTTGGCGGCGGAGGCATAACCTTCTTTTATACTGAGATGGCGGCCGATGTACATCGCTCTACTGTTCCTTCTGGCAGACCGGGCAGACGAAAGCTTTGCGCGACGAGATCTCGAACTGCTCGATAGCGGTGCCGCAGACAAAGCATGGCTCTCCCCCGCGATCATACACCTGACAGTGATCGTTGAATCCGCCGGTAATCGTATCCCCGGCCGTTAACGGCTGCTCCATGTAGCCACCTTTTGAAATCGCTTCCTTTAACACGATATGCATCGAATTATAGACTCGTTCCCATGTTTCGTCTGTCAAGGAAGGAATTTTTGCATCCGGGCGAATTTTTGCCGCGAAAGCAATTTCGTCCGCATAGCAGTTGCCGATCCCAGACAACACATGCTGGTCCACAAGCGCCGTTTTGAGCGCGCCTCTCTTCTTATCGAAGCGTGCTTTGAAACGTTCAAGCGTCAATCTTTTATCGAACGGATCCGGCCCAAGCTCGGAGAGCTTCGCATCCGCTTCCTTCACGGACATAAAATGCAAGTAACCGAGCCGCAGACCGATAAAATACAAATTGCCCGTCGCAAAGCGGATCGTTACCTGTACCGTGCGGTCAGGACGTTCTTCGTCGCTGCCGAAAAAGAGCGTCCCTCCAAGCATCAGATGAAGCACGAGACGCTTGCCGTTATCGAGGTGGAATAACAGGTGTTTGCCTCTGCGTTCCACAAACCATATCGTCCGGCCAACCAATTCCGCTTCGAATTGCCCGGCGTTAATATTAATCGATTTGTCGCGGGTAACTTCCGTACCCGTAATGGGCGAGCCGATAATCAGCTCCGACAATCGTAATCGGTAATGTTCCATTTCCGGTAGTTCCGGCATGCAAGCTCTCTTCCTTCCTGTCCGCTCTATTGCTTTCTCTTATATCCCGATTGAGGACGAAATATACGATACCAGCTTATGCAAATCGTCGCAGACGACGTGAGGCCTGCAGCCTGCGCGTTCTGCGTAATAGTCCAGATTATCCTTCGTCGTTAATCCGGTTAGCACAAGTACCGTTCCACAGCCCGAAGCATGGCCGGCCGCAATATCCGTTGCCAGGTTATCGCCGATGACCCAAGTCTCTTCCGCGGACAAACCAATCTGGCGCAGGGAATAGTCCATTAGAATCTTCGACGGCTTGCCGATTAGCGTAGGCTCCTTGCCGCCAGCCGCCGTAAGCATGGCGCCTATCGATCCGGCGCCGGGAAATAAGCCGCCTTCTCCGGGAAGCAGCAGATCCGGGTTGGTCAACACAAATTCGGCTCCCTGAAGTATCGATCTAACCGCTCTTGTCAACTGTTCGTACGACAGCTGCCGGTCCAGACCCTGCAGGACAAAATCCGGCTGCTCTTCGGTAATCCGCAAGCCCGATGCTTCCACGGCTTCAATGAGCCCGCTTTCGCCGATAACCAGCACAGAGGCGCCGGGTTTTTGGTTTGCTATGTATTGCGCCGCAGCCTGCGCGGAAGTGCATACGTCGCGCGGCTCGGCGTCGATCCCCATTCCGCGAAGCCGCTCTGCAACGGTTTCCGGGGATACGGTCGAATTATTCGTTACGAACCGGTAAGGCAGCTTCCATTCCCGAAGCTGCCGGATAAGCTCGTCCGCACCGTCAATACGCTGGGTGCCATGATATAAAGTCCCGTCCAGATCAAGGAGCAAGCCCTTCATCGGCGCTGATTGTTCGTTCATTCCGCAAGCTTCCTTCCCGTCTTGCGCAGAAGCCGCTCTCTCCTCTTGCGAAGGCCCTCTATTTCGGCGCGGCGCTTCGCGTCCCTTCTCCCGAGAGGATCGATAAGCGCCAATTCCAATGCTTCTGACACATATGATAAAGCTGAATCGTAGTCCTTCAGCTTATGCTCGTAATACATAGCCAGTTCAATGCTTGCACTCAAGCCAGCCGATCCATGCTGGACCGACTGTATAACAGCCTTCTGCCACAATAACACAGCTCGCTGCCAATTGCCAGCTTTCTTGTCTCTTGCAGCCAGCATGTTCAAAGTGGCGGCTGCGGTGCGTTCACAGCTTAACGCGGCTTCGAACATAAGCTCCGCCCGGCCGGCATGTCCCATCTTCTCCAGCCATAAGCCGGTACGGATAAGCTCCTCCGACTCAGCCGGCATCGGCAGCTGATAACCGCCCTCCGTGTTCCCGTTCAACAGATGGCCGAATCGGATGGACAAGCATACCAGCGACAGCATATCAATCTCATTATGCTGATAGACGCCTCGCAGCGGCTCCGGATCGCCGTCGGCGAGAAATTGAAAGTAGAGCTGCGGCGCAAGAGAGCCGGGTACGTCGTCGATCCGCTCGATTCCGAGCCGTTCCTCTTCCACATGGCTTAACCGCAGCGACGCGAGCGTGTTCTTCCATATGCTGCGGGAGGGATGCAGAAAATCAAGATGAAGCGGCTCCCACAGCTTCCGGTTGTATCCGTGCAAAATGAACCGGGTCTGCATAACCGGCCAGTCGAAGGTTTTGCCGTTATAGCTCACCAGATAGCGGTAGCCGCCTAATTTGCCGTTGAGGTAAAATAGCATCGCCCGCTCCTCGGCGGGGTGGCGGATCACCGCTTGCTCCACGATCAACTCGGAGCCCGACCAATAGGCCAAGCCAACCATAAACGGCACGTTGCCTGTGCCAACGCCAAGCCCCGTCGTCTCAAGGTCGAGATACAATAGCTGTTCGGCGTCAATCGGGACCTCATGGAATGCCCTCAATCCGGCAGAAGCGGAGGGCAGCTCGCCCAAGCAATGAATGCCATGCTGGTGACCGGCAGGGTATACAAGCCTTCTCATCAGAAAACTGCCCGCTTCATTATGAAGCAGCTTCACTCCCATGGATGACCATTCTTCCGACAAGGTTTCCAGATGATCCGTATCCGCCGCAGGCGGCGGCTCCGGTGCTTGCACGGCCGCTGCGGCTTCTTCGGAAGAAGAAGCCGGGCTGCTGCTTCCGCGAAGCCGGTTCATTTTATCGCGAAGACTGCTCATTTCCCGTTCCTCCTCCTTTTACTAGATCAACATGCAGATTTATAACAGGGATAATAGCTGAACGCTTTTCTGCTTCCCGTTGATTCCTTCGATTTCGTTTCCGATACATGATGGACATCCATCCTTGCATGAGCATTTTTTGATTAGATTGGCGGCGGCCTGCTTCACATCGTCAAACCGTTTGTACACGTCGTCGGCCAGCCCGATACCGCCCGGATAATGGTCGTATATAAAGATCGTCGGCAGACCCGTATGGGCGGCCTTGATCTGGGAAGTAACATGAACGTCGCTCCGGTCGCACATCACCATTACCGGCACGATGTGCTGAATGACGTTGGCGATGCCAAGCAGCAGCTGCTCCAACACCTTGGTTCCGAGCTCCGGATCGGTATCCTTCAGTTCAAGCCAGGTTGCTCGGGTATGAAGCTCCTGCTCAGGCAGATGAATAGGTCCGGATCCGATATTTTCGAAAGTGGTAAGCTTGATTTTCTTGAAAATCGTCGGGATCATCGTAACCGCCACATCCCCTTGATGAACGGCGCCGCTGCCGGAGATTCTGGACTTGTCGATCTCCAGAACCTTCAGATTCACCGCAAGATTGGCGTCCGTATAGTACTCGACATCCACTTCGCGGACGTAGGCCTTCTTGTGGTCCCAGTCCAGCTTCTCAACCTGATATTGCACTCCTTCGTGCAGGTAAATAGCTTCGTCATGAAGAAGCGTCATCGCGCTGAACCGGTCCATCTCGCCAATAATACGGACATCGGCCACGCTCGTCTGATCAACGATCACGACATTTTCCTGAGATGCGGAACGCAGGCTGATCTCGCTTGCGGGAAAAGCCTGGTTAGCCCAATAAAAGGTGTCGCCGCTTCTGTGCAGCACGCGTTCCTCTTGAAGGTATTCGAGAATCTCGCTGATTTCAAGCGGACCGAATTCCTCCGTATTCTTGAATGGTAGCTCGTATGCCGCGCAGCGGACATGATCGACGAGAATAATCAAATTCTCCGGATTAATCCGCGCGGATTCCGGATTGCGGTCGAAGAAGTATTCCGGATTCTGGACGATATACTGATCGATTGGCGTGGAGCTGGCCACCATCAGAATAAGCGCTTCGCCATGCCTTCTTCCTGCCCGTCCCGCCTGCTGCCAGGTACTCGCGACGCTGCCCGGGTATCCGGTCATCACGCAGACTTGAAGCTGCCCGATATCCACGCCAAGCTCCAGGGCATTGGTGCTCACGACTCCCAGAATCTCACCTTCCCTGAGACCCTTCTCGATCTCCCTCCGCTGCTTCGGCAGGTAGCCGCCCCGGTATCCCCTGATCGACTTCGTGCCGATTTCATTTTTGACCAGCTCTTGGATATGACTGAGAATAATCTCCACCCTTACGCGGCTGCGCGCAAATACGATCGTCTGAATCTTGTTCTTCAGGAATTCCCTCGCCAGATGATTCACTTCAACGGTGGCGCTTTTCCGGATGTTCAGAGGCACGTTAACGATCGGAGGGTTGTAAAAAACGAAATGCTTCCTGCCCCTCGGCGCTCCGTTATCGTCAATTAGCCGCATCGGGCTGCCGGTTAACTGCTCCGCCAACTCTTTCGGGTTCGCAATAGTTGCGGATGTGCAAATAAAGGTCGGATTGCTCCCGTAAAACTTGCAGATACGCTTCAGCCTGCGAATGACATTGGCCACATGGCTCCCAAATACGCCGCGGTAGGTATGCAGCTCGTCAATGACGATATATTTCAAATTCTCGAACAGACTGACCCATTTGGTGTGATGCGGCAGGATGGCGGAATGAAGCATGTCGGGATTCGTTATAACGATATGGCCGGCCTTGCGGACGATCTGGCGGATCGTAGGCGAAGTATCGCCGTCGTAGGTATAGCTCTTGATGTCGATGCCCATCTCGCTTATGATCTCGTTCAGCTCGCTCTTCTGGTCCTGCGCGAGCGCTTTGGTCGGAAACAAATACAACGCGCGGCTTGTATCGTCCTTGGCAATCGCCTGCAGAACGGGCAGGTTGTAGCATAACGTCTTGCCGGATGCCGTTGGCGTAACCGCAACGATGTTTTCTCCTTTGGATGCAAGCCGGAAAGCCGTTCCCTGATGGGTGTACAGCTCCGAGATGCCTCGTTTTTGCAGTGCCTCCCGGATTCGCGGATCCACGCTGTCGTCGAAAGGCGTTGTTTTGGCCTCCTGCGGCTCCATTTCATGCCAATTCACTATATTTTCATTTGAGCGTAATTCCTCAATTAATTCAGGCAAAGTTTTCTTCTTGAACATAAACGTTCGTCACCCCTTGATACCAACAGTTTAGCGAATATTTGTTCGATTGGCTAGAGGATTCAAGGAAGACATATTTTGGCGGCAAATAAAAAACCCGCCTCCCGTAAGAGGCGGGTCATGATTATGGATTATACATGAGGCGATTCCCAGGAACGCTTGCTCCAGCCGACATGATGGCCAAGCACCTTCATATTCCGGTCCAGTTGAACATCAACGCCAAATGCCATTTGATTGTCCCGCCAGAACCGTACGTCTTTCCACGATACCTCGTAGCCGTCCTGTTTTTCCTCCACCTGCAAATGAACCTGGTCGGCAAAACCTAGAAAGGCTTTTACCCCGTCGGCCTCCAGTGCGGCCTTTACGGCCGGAACATGCTCGCTTGGCTTATATTTGACCACCGTGGATTCCAGACGGATCCGGCTGCCGGTTACGGTGCCCGTGCGATAGCAATCCCCGCAGTCGGCGGTAAATTGCCAGCTCCTGCCCGACATGCTTGGTACAAGCGTGATGGCCGTGACCCTGCCAAGCTGGAGCTTAAGCCTTCTTTTGATCCGCCAGCGCAGCCGCAGACGTATGGCGATGTAGAGAATGGTTGCGGCGTAAATACCGGCAAACATTGGTCCCGGCGGGAAGATGCCAACTATCCAGAAGAGCAATCCGATCGCATGAGCTCCGAACAAATACGGATCAAACAGGCAAAGGGCATCCAAATGCCACCATTTCCTGGAGAACGGCCTCAGGCATTGGACGCCATACGTGTTGAACAGATCTAGAGCAATATGGAAGCATACCGCGGCAAGCGTCCATAACATGACCAAAAGGACATGATCCAGCACGCCGAACAGCCATGCGAATGCTCCGCCAATCCCGGCAGCCCAGACAAGCGGAGCCGGCACGGAATGCGTAATCCCCCGATGATTCCTAATATAGGCGGCTTGCCCCTTCAACCTTGCAAATACGTCAAAATCCGGCGCATGGCTGCCCAGCACCGTACCGGCCAGAACCGCATACCCGATCTCCGGATGAACCGAAATAACCGGATCCAGCATGGCAAGACCGCCAAGTGTTGCGCCAAACAGCAAATGACTTCCCGTATCCACCTGACCTCATCTCCTTAGCCGCAGATTTAGTACCAGCATAATACGGGACCGTTACGGGATTATTTTCGAACCGTGTTGATTTTGTAAGGAGCTGGCTCGCTACTCTTTGGGACGGGGAATTTCGGTGTGATACAGGTCGTGGGCGGCATAGGATTCCGGGAAAATCGTCCTTGCTTCCTCTTCAAGGCCCGCAAGATCCTCATCGACAAACCTTGTGCTGAAATGCGTCATGATCAGCTTTTTGGCATTGGCGTTACGCGCGGTAGTTGCCGCTTCCACGGTTGTAGAATGCCCGTACAAATGGGCTTTCTCTTCCTGACCGGCCGCAAAGGTGGCTTCATGCACGAGCAGATCCGCATTTTGAGCCAGTCTTAAAGCATTGTCGCAAGGCTTAGTATCGCCTGCAATGGTAATAATCCGGCCGCATTGCGGTTTTCCCGCTACGTCTGCCGCTCGGACGAGCGTTCCGTCAGGCAGCGTAATATCTTCCCCTTTTTTAATCCGCCCAAACAACGGACCTGCCGGGACGCCCAACTGATGCAGCCGCTCGACATTCAGCTTGCCCGGGCTTTCGCATTCGGTAATGCGGTAGCCAAAGCAAGGAACGCGGTGCTCCAGCGGCAGTGCTTCAACCGTGTAACGCTCGGTTTTATAGACAATTCCTTCGGACACTTCATGGTAGGTAATTTCGTAATCAATTCGGGTACTGCTAAGCGTAAGCGCTGTCTCAATCATCTCGCGGATACCCGGAGGACCGAACAGCTGGAGCGGACCGTTGCCTCCAACGTAGGACCGGGTGCTGAGCAGCCCAGGAATCCCGTATGTATGATCGCCATGCAGATGGGTAACGAACAGCGCCTCAAGCTTGTTAAGCTTAAGCGGCGTATGCATCAACTGATGCTGAGTCCCTTCGCCAGCGTCAAACATCCATAACGAACAGTCCGGATCCGGCAGCCTGAGCGCGATGGACGTTACGTTCCGATGCTTCATCGGGCGGCCTGCGCCTGTTCCAAGAAACCATATTTCCATTGTGCTGCCACCTCCAGATCACCATATGAATAGGATGAAAGCCCCCGCTAGCCGGGGCTGGTTGGTCAACCAGCCATTGCTTACGGAGGCTTAGCTTGCATCTATCGTTCTACTTTTTCAACGTTGAAATATTGCGCTTCCGGATGGGCGAATACCATCGCGGATACGGATGCTTCCGGCTCCATCATGAAGCCTTCCGTCAATTCCACGCCGATATCTTCCGGCTTCATCAGCTCGAACAGCGGTCCTTGATCTTCCAGGTTCGGACATGCCGGATAACCGAAGGATACGCGAATGCCTTGATAACGGGCGCCAAAGCGCTGCTTCATCGTCATTGTCGCCGGATCCGGGTACCCCCAAATATCGCGCATCATATGATGGACGCGTTCCGCCATCGCCTCGGCTACCTCCAGGGCTACCGATTGCAAGGCATGCGAGCGAAGATAATCGCCTTTTTCCTTCCACTCGTTTGCCAGCTCGCGTACGCCTTGACCGGCTGTAACGACAAGGAAACCGACATAGTCCATTACGCCGCTATCCACCGGCTTCAGATAATCCGCCAGGCAAAGGAATGGCTCTACCTGCTGGCGCGGGAACGTAAACCGCTTGATCTCCTTCGTATGATCCTGAGGATCATAGATGATGATATCATTGCCGGACGATTGCGCCGGGAAGAAACGGTACATGCCATGTGCCTTAATAATACCGTTTGTTGTGCCTTCCTGCAAAATCCCGTCAACGGTTTCTTTCAATTGCACGGCCTTCTCGTTGCCTTCCTGGAGAAGGTTATCCACGTTGCCCTTCAGCCCCAGGTGATGACCAAGCAGCATTTGCATGTTCACGTAAGGAATGATATGCGGAATCGGAACGTCCCGCAAAATATGTCTGTCCGTATCCGGCGGGATATAGACCGGCGCATCCACGGAGATTTTCGAGCGTTCAACCCGGGTTAGCTGCGGCTGAGGTTTTTTCTCCTCTTCCACATCGCCGCCGGATTCCTTGTAAATCCGCAATTCCTCTTCCATTTTGCCTCGATGCTCTTTATCCATCAGCTTGTTCGCAAGATCCAGACCGTCCATCGCATCCTTCGCATACAACGTCAAGCCGTCGTATTCGGGGCCGATTCTTGTCTTCGTGAATTTACGCGTAAGTGCTGCGCCTCCAACCATGATTGGAGCGGAAATACCCGCGTTACGCATATCCTGTGCGGTTACGACCATCTGTTGAGCGGATTTGACGAGCAGACCGGATAGACCGATAATGTCGGCATTTTCCTTGCGCTGCGCTTCAATCAGCTGTTCAGGCGGTACTTTGATGCCCAGGTTGATAATTTTGTAACCGTTGTTCGACAAAATAATCTCGACAAGGTTTTTGCCGATGTCATGCACATCGCCTTTTACCGTAGCCAGAATGATTTTGCCCTTCACGGAGGTTTCATTCTTTTCCATGAACTGTTCCA
Organism: Paenibacillus glycanilyticus; assembly: GCF_051200795.1. NCBI lineage: Bacteria > Bacillati > Bacillota > Bacilli > Caryophanales > Paenibacillaceae > Paenibacillus > Paenibacillus glycanilyticus. Next base: position 2,838,444 of record NZ_CP195155.1, on the reverse strand, counting down.
GATGGGCTACCGATGCCTTCATAACCTCGGCGCTTTGCAGCACCTCCGCTACGATGAGCTCGTTATTGTTGAACAGGCGCCCTACTTCTTCCATCCCGCGCATCAACGGACCGTTGATTACTTCGAGCGCCGTATATTTCTTGAGCGCTTCGTCAAGGTCGGGAATAAGTCCTTCCTTCGTGCCTTCCACGATGTAAGAAGCAAGACGCTCCTCCAGAGAAAGATTCGATACCTTCTCCTTCTTCACGACTTTCTTCTCGCGGAATGCCGCAACGAACGCAGCAAGCGTATCGTCGTTCGTGTTATAGATCAGATCTTCCGCCAGCTTGCGCTCTTCCTCCGGAATGGAAGCATACCGCTCCAGTTTTTCCGTATTTACGATCGCATAATCAAGACCGGCTTTCGTACAGTGGTACAGGTAGACCGAGTTCAGTACCTCGCGGCCCGCGTCAGGCAGACCAAACGAGATGTTGCTCAGACCCAGAATCGTCTTAGCTTTCGGGAACTTCTCCTTAATCATCCGGATGCCTTCAATCGTCTCAACAGCGGATCCGATATATTGCGGGTCGCCGGAGCCAACCGGGAACATGTTCGGGTCGAAAATGATATCTTCCGGATTCATGCCGTATTTATTAACAAGGAGATTATAAGAACGTTCAGCCACTTCCATCTTCGCTTCGCGGGAGACCGCCTGTCCGCGTTCATCGATCAGGATCATGACAACCGCGGCACCGTATTGATGAATGAGCGGCAGGATCTTCTCGAACTTCGATTCGCCGTCTTCCAGGTTAATCGAGTTGATGATGGCTTTGCCTTGCGAATACTTCAGACCAAGCTCGATGATATGGTCATACGTCGAATCGAGCATTAACGGCACTTTAATCTTCTTTACGACCTGCGGCAGGAACTCATGTACCGCATAGGCTTCGTCAATGTCCGTATCCTGCAGGTTGATATCGATAATATGAGCTCCGCCTTTAACCTGGGAACGCGCGATTTCCGAAGCCTCGTCGAACTTGCCTTCTTTAATCAACCGTTTGAACTTCCGGGATCCGGAAATATTAGTCCGTTCGCCAATCATAATCGGACGGTTATCGTCTTCGATAAACACCGTATCGATACCGGACACAGCCGCCGGATGAGTACCGTACTGCGTACGCGGCGCGTAATTCGCCATCGTATCATGCAAAGCTTTAATGTGCGCCGGAGTTGTGCCGCAGCAGCCGCCCGCAATGTTAAGCCAGCCCTGCTCGGCAAATGCCGACATTTTTCGCGCAAGAGATTCGGGTGATTCATGGTAATGACCGTTCTCATCCGGCAGGCCCGCGTTAGGATAACAGCTGACAGCCGCATCGGCAATTTCGCTCAGCGAGCGGATATGGTCGCGCATGAATTCCGGTCCCGTTGCGCAGTTCAGTCCGATCGAAATCGGTTTCAGATGTTCCAGGGAAATGTAGAAGGATTCAATGGATTGACCGGCAAGCGTCGTGCCCATCGGCTCAATCGTACCCGAAATCATTATCGGAAGCTCGCGGTTCATGGCCGCAAATGCCTTGCGGATCCCGATGCTTCCCGCTTTAACGTTCAAGGTATCCTGCGATGTCTCCAGAAGGATAGCGTCTACGTCGCCTTCGATTAAGGCAACCGTTTGTTCATAATAGCTGTCTACAAGCTCGTCAAAGGTAACTCCGCCGGTTACGGACAAAGTTTTTGTAGTTGGTCCCAAAGCGCCGGCTACATACCGAGGGCGGTCAGGTGTCGAGAATTTATCCGCCGCGTCTCTTGCCAGCTTGGCGGCAGCAAGGTTAATTTCGCGGGCTTTTTCCGGAATGTCATATTCCGCCAATACGACGCTAGTCGCGCCAAACGTGTTGGTTTCCAAAATATCGGCGCCGGCTTCCAGATACTTCTCATGGATCATCGAAATAACATCCGGACGCGTTAATACGAGCATTTCATTACAGCCGTCAAGCTCTTCTCCGCCAAAATCATCAGCAGTCAAATCCGCCTGCTGAATCATTGTTCCCATCGCTCCGTCCAGGATGAGTATCCGCTGCTGCATCAATTCTTGTATGGTCGGTTTCAACAAATTTCGTACACCCTTCCTCCGAAAATCATTAACAAACAGTGTAACAGAATAGCCGCACTCTGAAAAGGCAGTCCATCGACATTTGACTACATTTGCTATATAATTGGACTTATCAGTTAATTTCTATAGGGAAAGAGGGATTGAGAATGGCTGAAATCCGCATTCGCAATACTAATGAACGTATTTCTGGTGAACAGAACGTTCGTGAATTTTTAGACAAACAAGAAGTTCTTTACGAACATTGGGATGCAACTAAACTCCCTGCGCACCTCAAAGAGAGATTTGTTCTCTCCGATGAAGAGAAAGCAGAAGTTCTGTCCACTTTCAATGCTGAAATTACGGATCTTGCCGCTCGCCGCGGTTACAAAACTTGGGACATCATTACTTTATCCGATGCAACTCCAAACCTTGATGAACTGCTGAAGAAATTCGAATCCGTTCATACACATACAGAAGATGAAGTTCGCGCGATTACAGCCGGCAAAGGCATCTTCGTTATCAAAGGCACCGAAGAAGTCGGTTACTTCGACGTTGAACTCGAAGCCGGCGACGTGATCTCCGTTCCGGAAAGAATCCCTCATTTCTTCACGTTGATGGATAACCGCCAAATCGTGGCCGTACGCCTGTTCATTGAAACAGAAGGCTGGATTGCGCATCCATTCGAAGATCCTGCTTTCGTTAAGTGAGAAAACCTTTTTCGTAGTCACTCGATGATGAGTGACCGCGGTTAAAGGTTGGTATTATCGCTAAATAGAATTTTAGTTTCAACAACTGAAATGGTCTTGAAAATTTTAATTCTATTGTGGAAACAAAAAAGCCCCTCGTTCCATCTTCCGATGGCGAGGGGCTTTGTCTTGTCCATTATTGCTCGAGAAGCAGCAGCAGTTCTTCCAAATGAGCAATCTCATGCGAAGGAATGATTTCGTCATTGCGCACAGCACCGTGACGGTTCACCCATACGGATGTCATGCCAACCGTATTCGCACCGAGAATATCGGTAGTCAGCTTGTCGCCAACCATAATGCCATGATCCGGCTCGATTCCGAGCCGTTCCATCGCATGACGGAAGATGGAAGCGGCAGGCTTGCCTTCACCGTACTCGCCCGAGATAATGATGTGATCGAAGTAAGGAGTCAGCTCAGGAACGCCGGCAAGCTTCTCGCGCTGCAGATCCGGAGAACCGTTTGTCAGCAGGAGCAGCTTATACTTTCCTTTAAGCGCATCCAGCACGCGGAACGTTTCGTCATAGACAAAAGGACGTTTGCGGCGTTCCGCTGGGAACTGCTCTGCCAGCTTAGCGCCAAGCTCTTCGTTATCAACGCCAAGCGCGCGCAAGCCGCGAGTCCAAGCTTCCTTGCGGTAGCCCGGCGCAAGCTGCTCCAGCTTGCGGAACTCTTCCTGCTCGCCTTCGCGGAAATTCGCCCAGAGTCCTTCAAACGGGTTAATACCGATCATCTTCGTGAACGGGAACGTCTCATAGGATTCATAAAGAGCTCGCGCTTCTTTGCGTACGGCTTCTTCAAGCTGCTCCGGATCAACGCCAGCAGCTTCCGCACCGGCTTGGCATGTTGCTTCAAATGCTTCTTTTACGCTGCGGTCATCCCACAACAACGTATCGTCAAGATCAAATAGTACCGCTTGCTTCCCCATAATTCGCATAACTCTCCTACTCTTTTTCTATTTTTGTTCGAAAGGCAAATTGTGTGTTTTGGCGAAATCCTGCAGTCTGCTGCCGATCTCATCCGTTGGGTAACGGTTAAGCAGCCGCGAGAATACCCAGTTTGCGCCTTTTTGCTGCATGATCACGACCGCACCGTTTTGAACGCTGATCCCTTTAATGTTGGATACGTGCAGCTGCTTGTCCCCCGTCATTTTACGGGTCTGGATATAATCCTTGCCGATTGAAATGTAAGGACGGCGCAAGAAGAAAATAAGCGCCAGGAAAATGTAGCAGCCGATCGTTACCCAGAACATAGACGTAGGCTCAAAGGAAGGATCCGTCGTAACGAATACCGTATACATGCTGATCAACAAAATGAGCACAATCGGGAATATGTAGTTGCGGCCGGTAAACCGGTCTACCTTGGGTTTCGATGAAGTGCCAATCTGCGATGCTCCGTGCTTTTTACGCGCTTTGTTGATTTGGTTCGTATTTTTGCGCACTTTGCGCTCCCACGTGCGTGACAAGCTTATTCCTCCCATTGTATATTGCAGACGCCGTTCATGGAACGGCGCCAACGCTAGTTATATAGTTGTATGACTTAATTAATGAGCAACATCGTTAGGATCGCCGTCTACAATCTCGATCGAATCCAACTGCTGGCGGAAATTCCTTTTGAAATTCTCCAAATATTTCTGGCGCAATACGGCACGTTCCGCAATTTCCTCTTCGGTCAAACCTACCGTTTTATTTTTACGGGATAATTCGTTAATACGCGCGATGACTTCTTCCACTGCCTTCACCTCATTTGCTTATTACTCATCCTTCTTACCTATTTTGACTTTTAACGCGAGCAATTGTCAAGGCAATGATAGAAGAATAACAAAAGGACAGGCAATTTCGAACATCCTGTGTCCGAATAGCCTGTCCTTCCGATTATATGGCCTATTGAGGAATAATTAATACCTGTCCTGGCCGAAGCTCAACCGAGCTTAACTGGTTGCGTTCCTTAATCTTGTATATGTATTGTCTTATGTCCTTGGAGCCCTCGGAAAAACGATCTGCAATCCCCCACAGCGTATCCCCCGTCGTTACGATAACCGTTTGCTCATTCGCTGCAGCCTCTTGAATATGATCGGACGATGCATTCGTACGCATCATAAGGAAGCTTGTAAAAAGAAGAACGAACACTGCAGCACACACAATAAGTTTAAAAGCATGACGTTGAACGTGATGACCCCGCGATTTGAACGATTTAGCGGTTTTTTCCTTATGGATACTTTTATAAAAAGACGGATTCATGATCATTATTATCGCTCCCCGAACGTTTGTTCTGTTTTCTTGTGTTCTTAGAATAACACGAACAAATGTTTGCAGTCAATAAAAAAATGCGAACTTTTGTTTTTAAGAACTTATGTTTGTACGAACTCCGGTTCTATGCTATAATTTTCTACAAATATTACATTGGAGTGATTCACGTGTCTAAGATTTCGAACCGCCAACAGTCGATTCTTGAATTTATTAAGAATGAGGTTCGGGACAAAGGATACCCGCCTTCTGTTCGCGAAATCGGCGAAGCGGTTGGCCTGGCGTCAAGCTCCACCGTTCACGGCCATCTGGATCGGCTAGAGAAGAAAGGCCTGATCAGACGAGATCCAACGAAACCTCGGGCGATCGAAATTTTGGATCAAGACGGTGTTGACGGCATTATCCTCCCCGCTGTGGCTCAAGTGCCAATCGTCGGCAAAGTAACGGCAGGCGTGCCGATTACGGCGACTGAGAATATTGAAGAGTACTTCCCGTTATCCGCACACTTCGTTGGCGACGACGAGGTATTTATCCTGAATGTCATTGGTGACAGCATGATTGAAGCCGGCATACATAACGGTGACTATGTTATCGTCCGCCAGCAGCAGACCGCCAACAACGGCGATATCGTAGTAGCCATGACGGAAGATGACGAAGCGACGGTTAAGACCTTCTACAAAGAGAAGGATCATATCCGCCTTCAGCCGGAGAACTCCACCATGGAGCCAATCCGTTTGAACAATGTCACCATTCTTGGTAAAGTAGTTGGCTTGTTCCGTGACTTTCACTAATCTGTTCGCATAAAAGAGGCTGTTCCCGCTAATCCGATTTCGCATTCGGTAAGGGAGAACAGCCTCTTTTTTACCTGATTATGGTATTATCGTATTACTTCATCTTTAGGCGACGAGGTGGTTAAGCGTGAAGAAAAAATTAACGAGGTCTTGATAAATCCATTGCCGGAGTTTGCGGAGGAATCGCCGAATACTTCAACCTTTCCTCCTTGTTTGTAAGACTGCTGTTCCTCCTCTTTATCCCCTGTAATCTTGTTGTTTACATCATCCTTGCGAACGTTATTCCAGCCAGCCCACCGTTGTTATATAAGAGATAGAAAAAAATCCCCTGACGCTTAGAGCGCCAAGGGATTTCCATCTTAGTACAGCGTCAGATACTGATCGCGTTCCCATTGATGGACTTGTGTTTTGTACATGTCCCATTCGATTTCTTTCAGTTCGTAGAAATGGGCAAGAGCATGTTCGCCAAGCGCATCGCAGATCACGTCGCTGCGAAGCATTTCGTCGAGCGCTTCCTTCAGATCGGAAGGAAGGCTTGGCACGCCGGACTCCAGGCGCTCCTCTTCCGTCATGATGTAGATGTTGCGGTCTACAGGAGCCGGAAGCGTCGTTTTGTTCTTGATGCCGTCAAGGCCGGCTTTCAGCATTACGGCAAGAGCCAGATACGGGTTGGCAGCCGGGTCCGGGTTGCGAACCTCGATACGCGTGCTAAGTCCGCGGGAAGCCGGGATACGGATCATTGGCGAGCGGTTGCTTGCCGACCAAGCTACATAGCAAGGCGCTTCATAACCGGGAACCATCCGCTTGTACGAGTTAATGGTAGGGTTCGTAATAGCCGCCATCGCGCGAGCATGCTCGAGGATGCCTGCCATGTAGTAACGTGCGGTTTGGCTAAGACCCAGACGATCCTTCTCGTCATAGAATACGTTTGTGCTGCCTTGGAAGAGCGATTGGTGACAGTGCATACCGGAACCGTTTACGCCGAACAGAGGTTTCGGCATAAAGGTGGCATGGAGACCATGTTGTCTCGCAATCGTCTTAACAACAAGCTTAAACGTTTGAATTTGGTCTGCGGCTTTGATCGCATCCGCATATTTGAAGTCGATCTCATGCTGGCCTGGAGCAACCTCATGGTGGGAAGCTTCAATCTCGAAGCCCATTTCTTCCAGCGTCAATACGATTTCACGGCGGCAGTTCTCTCCCATGTCCATAGGCGCAAGGTCGAAGTATCCGCCCTGGTCATTCAGCTCGGTTGTAGGCTCGCCGCGCTCATCCGTTTTGAACAGGAAGAATTCCGGTTCCGGACCAACGTTCATCGCCGTAAAGCCCATTTCTTCCGCCTCTTGCAGCGCACGCTTCAGAATACCGCGCGGGTCGCCCGCAAACGGAGTGCCGTCAGGCATATAAATATCACAGATCAGGCGGGCAACGCGGTCTTGCGCAACCCATGGGAATACGACCCAAGTATCCAGATCAGGGTATAAGTACATGTCAGATTCTTCGATACGAACGTAACCTTCAATGGAAGATCCATCGAACATCATTTTATTGTCTAATGCTTTATCCAGCTGGCTTACCGGAATCTCTACGTTTTTGATCGTTCCGAGCAAATCGGTAAATTGAAGACGGATAAATCGTACGTTCTGTTCCTCCGCAATGCGTTTGATATCCTCTTTTGTGTAGCTCACAGCATTCATCTCCTTTAAAAGAATTGTGAAGCAATTCTTGCTTCGGAAGCATACGCTTAAAGAATTGCGAAGCTATTCTTACTTCGTAAGCATAAACTTAAAGAATTGTGAAGCAATTCTTGCTTCGTAAGCATACGCTTTAATAGGACATGCTAGCGCTTGTTCAAGAAACGGGACAACTGGCCTTGAATAAGCGAAGCCTGGCCAGGGCGTTTCTCCAGCAATTGCTGCTTGAGAAGGCGGTGCAGCTGCGCATCGGAAAGCTCCTTGCGCTTCACTTCGGATTGCTCGCTTACGATTGTTGCATCATCCGATTCTTTTGAAACCGGATTCATGACTTGCTTAATGCCGGCGATATTAACGCCTTTTTCGATTAACGCCTTAATTTCCAGTAACCGTTCAACGTCATTAAAAGAGAACAGTCGCTGGTTGCCCGCCGTTCTGGCGGGAACAATCAATTCATGCTGCTCATAATAACGAATTTGACGCGCCGTTAGATCCGTCAGCTTCATTACGATACCGATCGGAAATAAGGCCATGTTTCTACGAATATCGTCACCCATGTCGCATCAACCTTCCAGTCGCTCATTTATACACCTATCATAACGCCCTACCAAAAACGTGTCAAGTTGTGTTAGGTTTAATTACGTTTAATTATGATAAGCCCGTTGTTAATGAGTCGACGTAACGCCGTGAGAACACCAAACTTCGCATGGGCAAACGTCAAACCGCCTTGCATATAAGCGATATAAGGCTCGCGGATAGGCGCGTCCGCAGACAATTCAAGGCTTCCGCCTTGAATAAACGTCCCTGCCGCCATAATGACGGGATGCTCATATCCCGGCATGTCCCATGGCTCGGGCACAACATGCGAATCTACCGCCGCAGCCTTCTGAATCCCCTGTACAAAAGCGATCAACTGCTCCGCACCGCCAAAACGGACAGCCTGTATAAGGTCAGTACGCGGCTCAGACCAATGCGGTTTCGTTTCAAAGCCAAGCTGCTCGAACATTGCCGAAGCAAATACGCTTCCTTTAACAGCTTGTCCAACCAAATGCGGCGCCAGGAACAAGCCCTGATAAATACCTCGCAGCGTGTCAAGCATCGCGCCAACTTCGCCTCCGATGCCAGGCGCCGTAAGACGATAGGCAGCCTGCTCCACCGCAGCAGCAGTACCAACGATGTATCCCCCGGTCGAAGCAAGGCCGCCTCCGGGATTTTTGATAAGCGAGCCCGCCATGAGATCAACGCCAACCTGGGTTGGCTCCAGAAGCTCGGTAAATTCCCCGTAGCAGTTATCTACAAATACAAGCACATCCGGCTTGATTTGCTTCACGCGCTGAACCATATCGCCAATCTCGGCAACGGTAAATGACGCCCTCCAGCTGTAGCCTCTCGATCGCTGAATGCCGATAACCTTCGTCCGCTCGTTAATGCCGGCTTCAATGCCAGTCCAATCCAGACTTCCGTCCTCGTGCAGAGCCACCTCGTTATAGCGGACGCCCCAATCCTGAAGAGAGCCCGTCCCGTCTCCGGGCTTGCCGATCACCTTGTGCAGCGTATCGTATGGCTTACCTGTAATGTAAAGGAGCTCATCCCCCGGCCGGAGCACGCCAAATAACGCGCACCCGATGGTGTGCGTACCCGACACGAAATGCGGACGCACAAGCGCGGCTTCCGCTCCAAATACATCCGCGTAGACCAGATCAAGCACTTCACGGCCCCGGTCATTATAGCCATACCCCGTTGAGCCGGTAAAATGAAAATCGCTGACCTGATGCCGCTGAAAAGCCCGGATCACCTTCCATTGATTTTTTTCGGCGATGCGGTCAATGGAGCGAAGCTGGCCTGCAGCCAGCTCCTCCGCTTCGTCCGCTAATTTTTCAAGTTCATCCCATACGGATTCATTGTCTTCCTGCGCATTGTAACTCATTCTAAGCCTGTCTCTCCCTTAAGTTAACGTAAACCCTATTCTATTATTCAATATACGGCTGAAGCTTATAACCGTTTTGTTCGTATGCCTGACGGCTTACCTGTACGGTCAGACGCAAGGATTCGCCATCCTCGCTCACTTCGTTGCCCACGACTTCCCCACTGCGGTAAGCAAGCGCAATCAGGTCGCCGCGATCAGCCGGCAGAATAAACGCAACCGTGTCGCCGGTCAATTTATCCTGAATTTTATTCCGCACGAGCTCGAGGTCCTCTTTTTGATAAGCGCTGATAACAAGCGTGTCCGTGCCCGGTGTCGGCAATTCCACGTGATTTTCTTCGCAAAGGTCTTTTTTATTGTAGATCGTTAAGCTAGGCGTTCCCGCCGCTCCTAGATCGCCAATAATTTGTTCCACGACTCTCATCTGCTCCTCGCGCATTGGCGAGCTGCCGTCAACGACGTGGAGTACCAGATCAGCTTCCAGCACTTCCTCCAGCGTAGCGCGGAATGCCGCGACAAGGTCATGAGGAAGGTTCTGAATAAAACCAACCGTATCCGTTAGTACGACCTCTCTGCCGTTCGGCAGCTCCAGCGTACGGGAAGTCGGGTCAAGCGTGGCGAACAGCTGGTTCTCCACATAAACGTCAGCGCTTGTCAGTTCACGGAGCAACGTAGATTTTCCGGCATTCGTATAGCCTACAAGCGCAACCTGAATAACGCCTGATTTCTTCCTTCTCTCCCGGTGCAGCTTCCGGTGGCGAACCACTTCGTCGAGCTGCGCCTTCAGATCGGAAATACGGCCTCTAATATGACGCCTGTCTGTCTCGAGCTTGGATTCGCCCGGACCTCTCGTTCCGATCCCGCCGCCAAGCCGCGACAGATTCTTGCCGTGGCCCGACAAACGCGGAAGCAAATAGCTGAGCTGGGCAAGCTCAACCTGGATGATGCCTTCGCGAGTCTTCGCCCGCTGCGCGAAAATATCCAGAATAAGCTGCGTCCGGTCCACAATTTTCAGATCCAGCGTTTCCTCCAGATTCCGAACCTGCGCACCGGACAGCTCTTGGTCAAATATCGCCGTTGTCGCTCCCAACTCGTCGGCAATCGCTCTTAATTCTTCGACCTTCCCCTTGCCGATAAACCATTTGGTATCGGGGGCTTCTTTATTTTGCACCATCGTAGTCAGCACTTCGGTTCCCGCCGTCTCGGCAAGCGCAACAAGCTCCTCGAGCGAATGCTCCGGATCGCTAATGCCACGCTTAATATTCGGGGTAACCAAGCTGACCAATACGGCGCGTTCCAGCATCGTAGCCGTCGTATTAAATGTTTTTTCTCGCATGTTTGCTCCTTCTAGAGTGGAGTTATTTGGTTTCCCATTTGAAATCCTCCGGCTTGATGGCCATCAGTTCTTGCTTGGGGGGAATACTGTTGGAATATTGGTTCAGCAGCCTGACAGCCTGGTAACGGATCGATTTCTCAATAATATTCCGCACGTACCTGGCATTGCTAAACGAAAATATGTCGCTCATCTTCTCTTGAATCAAATGCTGCCTTAACTTAAATATGGACTGCGGCATTAAATTATAATCGCGTTCCTTCGCCATCAGCTCGGAAATTTGGATTAATTGGTCAATGGAATAGTCCGGAAAATCGATTTGGATCGGAAAACGCGAAGGCAGACCGGGATTGGTCAGCAGAAAATGATCAATCTCCGCCGGATACCCCGCCAGAATCAGCACAAACTGATTGCGGTGATCCTCCATCGCCTTTACGAGCGTGTCAATGGCCTCCTTGCCGAAATCCTTCTCTCCGCCGCGCGCAAGGCTGTACGCTTCGTCCACGAATAGAACGCCGCCAATCGCCTTCCGTACCATATCCCGCGTCTTCTGAGCCGTATGCCCGATATATTCGCCAACCAGATCAGCCCGCTCCACTTCGATCAGATGCCCTTTCGAGAGCACGCCCATCTTCTGGAACAGCTTCGCCACAATTCGGGCTATCGTTGTTTTGCCGGTTCCGGGATTCCCCTTAAAGATCATATGATAGACATGGGAACCGCCGGACAAGCCGGCCTCCGAACGCATACGGGTTATATATAAAAGCGCATAGACTTCGTAAATAAGGGCTTTTACATTGTCCATCCCCACCATCGGCTCAAGCTCTTTCTGAATATCGGCAAAATGGTCTCCCGGCGGGAGCGGCTTGACGGCTGGCAGAGGTTCATTATCCACGACAGGCGCAGAAGCCGTCATTTGGACCGGTTCCTGGCTTCTCAACACCACATTAATTTGACGGGACGGCCTTGCTCCGTTATTCGATCCCGACATGACATGTCCGCTCATCTATTGCATCACCTATCCTTCGCACCGTCACTAGCGTTTGGCATGCCGGTAAGATAAGCCCGGCATATCCCGCTCTAACAAGTGTATTCTATCGGAATCGGTCATATTAACAGATTTTATTACGGATAGTCAGGAGAACGGTAACCGAAATGCAGCAGGACGGCATCCACCTTCCACTTGGCGTACGCCAGCACTTCGCGCGACTGGTTCTTAAACGGACTCAGCACTTCGGAGTGAAAGGCGGCGGCCTGAACGTTCTCGTAATCGAGATAACGGGCCATCTCCATCGCTCTTGGCGCATGATAGTCGTGAGTTACGATCAAAAGCTTATTCAAGCCGTGCTCCGCGGCGATTACTTTACTGTTCAGCAGATTTTCGTATGTACTTCGCGCCGCGTTATCCAGGAGCATCTTGTCCTCCGGAATTCCCTTGGCAAGCAGATAGACCCGCATCCCTTGCGCTTCGGTCAGCTTGGATCCGTTGCGGTCAAGCCCTCCGCTCAAGATAAGCATCTTCACCTTGCCGTCCTTGTACAGCTTGTCCGCAAAATCGAGACGTTCTTTCAATGCGGGACTTGGCTTGTCCGACCACAAGGAAGCGCCAAGCACGATAGCGGCATCGGCTTGTTCGACCGGCTTGGAATCGTCGTAGCTGTTAATCAGCCATAACAGGTAACCGCAGCACAATACCCCTAACAGACATAAACCTACAAAGAGACGAAACAGGAGCAGCCCGCGCCGTTTGCGTGACTTGCTCCCCGTCTGAACGATACTTTTCATGATTCTCTTAGCTCTCTCTCCGTCAAGCTTTTGCGATGCTTCAAGCTGAGCGTGAAATACCGGAACCTGCCGTTCCGGATACTGGAAAGCAATCTTCCTGCTGTTTTGCGGGCGAGCGCCGCTTCTTTCCCCGTTACCTCTCCGTCACGGAGAGCTTCCTCCAGCTCATCCTCATCGAGAAGAAAAACTTCCCCGCTTGGCAGTACAACCACGTCCAGATAAAGGTCGTCAAACCAAGGCACATGCTGATCCGTCAGCCCTTGCGTTTTGCAAATATCAATGTACCATTGCACCACACGGCCTTTATCGTCAAACATCGTTGTTACGACAAAATGCTCGCCGCGCGGAAAATGCTGCATCCATAAATACCCGCGGTCTGCCAGACACAAACGCCGCCCATTGTATTCCTTCCATAGCGGCTCACGCAACTCATGAATCCGGTAGAACGTGACAAGACCTTTGAATTCATCATTGTCGAGCGCCAGACAATTGTAGCTTTTGCGTATAATGCGACGCCAGTTTGCCCGGTCCGAAAATTTTCGTTTCATACGGAACGTACCTTTCCGTTGAGATAAGCCTGTAATACTTGGCTTTCGATGATGATGGATAGCGTTGTAAAAAGCTTACCATAACTTAACGCTCATCTCCACTACGCATGAAAAATAAACCAAGCTTTTCACGGGATTTATGTGCCGCCGGGCAAAAAAACAAAAAACGGGACAAAGCGGACGAACCGCTGTATCCCGTTGATACTAGCCTAACCCTTACGTTTCCACGATCGTAACCGATTCGATAGTGACCTTATCTTTCGGTACATGCTTGTCATTCACCGGCGTCTTTGCAATTTCCAGAACCGTATCCATGCCGCTGTCCACCTTGCCGAAGATGGAATACGTAGGCGTCTGGTTCAAATTCAAAGAGTCGGGACCGGTACAGATAAAAAACTGGCTGCCTCCAGAATTCGGCTTCCCGCTGTTCATCATGGCCATGACGCCAGGCTCGAATTTCAGGCTCGTATCAAATTCATCCGGTATCGAGTAACCGGGATTGCCTGTTCCATCGCCCTTCGGGTCCCCGCCTTGAATCATAAACGTTTCGATAATGCTGTTGAACGTAAGGCCGTCGTAATAACCGTTACGCGCGAGAAAAACAAAATTGTTGACCGTTACCGGCGATTCCTCCGCGTAAAGCTTTACGGTGAAATCGCCTTTGCTTGTCGCAAATTTCGCGGTGTACTGCTTGTTTAAGTTGATCGACATCTCCGGCATCTTATCCCATTTCAGTCCGGGCGAGCCGCCGGATGAGCCGCAGCTGGTTAACAATACGGCTACTGCTGCGATTATGATGATGCTCCAGCTAAATTTCCCCAGCTTGCCCATACCCTAAGTCCAGCTCCTTACGCTTTGCCGCCTGCACTTCCGGCTTCGTTTTTGTCAGTGGTTCCCTTGCCCGTTACCGTTCCGTTCCCGGTGCCCGGATCGGTCGATTCGACCGGTCCCCCCGCACCTTGGTCAGGTCCCACAGTTCCGTTGCCATTTCCGTTGCCTGATCCGTTCCCGTTATTTCCGGGACCCGGCGACACCGTGCCTCCGTTGCCAGGGGACTCCGATTCAACCGGCTGATTCGGATCCGTGGATGGCGGTGGCGATACTTCTCCTCCGTTATTGCCATCGCCCGGAAGCTCGCCGTCAGACGGCTGATCCGGCTCCATAGGCTGCTCCGGTATATCCACTTCGGTCTTCGGCACGTCAATCGTAATCGTCTCCGAAGGCTTGCTTTCCTTATCTTCTTCCGAGTTATAGGCAACGACGTAGTATTGATACTTCATGCCCGGGAAGACGGTCATATCGTCTACCGTCGGATTAGCTACGTCTACAAATACGGAGAATTCCGATTGCTCCGAGTCTTTGCGGTATACGCGGTAAGTGACGCCTTTGCTGTTCTCCGGCGCAGTCCAGGACAATTGAACCTTCGCCTGGTCTTCCAGGAACACCGCATTGAAGTTCGTCACCGGCGCTTGTTCCTTCACTTCCTGCTTGATGCCTTCAGGCTGCTTGAACGAAGATTTCGGTACGTTCTTCATCGCCTGCTTCATTACTTTGCCGAACATTGCCGCAGCCTGCGAGCTGCTCTTCTTGATGACATGCTGCTTGTCGGTTTTATCATAGCCCATCCAGACGGCAGCAGTCCATTCCGGCGTGTAGCCCACGAACCAGGCATCCCTGTTCGCGCTGGAATTAAAGTTAGGAATCCCGTGTTGGGACGTTCCCGTCTTGCCGGCTACCGGACGGTCGATTCGCGCTCCCGTACCCGTACCGCCGCTTTCAAGAACGGTTTGCATCATCTGCGTCATATACCACGCGGTCTCCGGCTTCATCAGTTGCTTCGACGCCGGTGCGTGATACGTATAAACCTTCTTGTTCGCTGCAGTTTCAATCTTCGTAATCGTATGAGGATCAACCGATTTGCCGCCGTTTGCGAATACGCTGTAGGCTTCCGCCATTTGCATCGGCGTTACCCCTTGCGTCAGGCCTCCAAGAGCTATCGCAAGGTTGCGGTCTTCCGGAGCCAGCTCGATTCCAAGCTTCTTGGCAAAGGCAATACCGTTGCTGATGCCCACCTGATTAAGCGTCCATACGGCAGCCAGGTTGCGGGATTCCTTGATTGCTTCTTGCATAGTCACCGGACCGGCTCCATGAGGATCCCTTGGGCAATAATTGCCGAAGCATTTTTGCGAATCCTGATTCAGAACCGTCCAAGGATAATAATCCCCGGTTTCGAGAGCCGGACCGTATGAAACGATTGGCTTAAACGATGAACCAGGCTGACGTTTCACTTCGACGCGGTTAAGTCCTTTACGGACGTAATCACGGCCTCCGGCCATCGCCTGAATGGTTCCGTCGCGGTGGTCCATAATAATCATGGCGCCTTGCGCCTTCTGGTCGTCCGGACTCTTCTCGAAGTTGCCGTCGTCAGCGAATTCTTTCTCTACCGCTTGCTGAGCTGTCGTGTTAAGGGACGTGTAAATGCGGTAGCCGCCGATGCGAAGCTCATCCTCCGTCATACCCGGCATTACTTTGATTGCCTCTTCTATCGCATAATCCACATAAGCTTTATAGGGATCGCTTTTCTTTTGATCGATATTGGCCGGCGGCTCATAAACAACCGCTTTCGCTTCTTCCATTTCCTGCTGCGTAATCAGTTTTTGATCATACATCAGCTTTAAAACGACAGCGCGCCGCGTCATCGATGATTCGGGATCATTAATCGGATTATAACGGTTTGGAGCTTTAGGCATTCCCGCAAGCGTTGCAATCTGCCATAGTTTCAAATCTTTAAGGTCCGTATCGAAATAATAATCCGCGGCGCCTTTAATGCCGTAGATCCCTTTACCGAAAGTAATCCGGTTCAGGTACATCGTCAAAATTTCCTGCTTGGAATATTTATTCTCAAGCGCTACCGCAATGGAAGCCTCCGTCGCTTTGCGGAAGAAGGTTTTGTCCGCGGTCAGGAATATATTTTTCGCCAGCTGCTGCGTGATGGTGCTTGCGCCTTCCACTTTGCTTCTGGCGATAACGTCCTTCACGACAGCGCGTCCGATGGAGAAAAAGTCAATCCCGGAATGCTCGTAGAACCGCTGATCCTCCGTTGCCACGAAAGCATCGAGGAGCAGCTTCGGCATTTCGTCATACTCGGCAATTTCCCTGTTCGCGCTAGAGTCGTACAGCTTTGTAACCTCTTTGCCGTTTGCATCATATATAATCGACGCTTCGCCGAGTTCAAGCTTATCCGCATTTTCCGTCAAGATCCGTTCGCCGTTCAAGGTAATAAACAAATAACCGATGATTCCGCAGACGATGGCAAACACGATGGTGAAGAAAAACGCGAAAAACCATTTACGGGGCGTCATTTTTTTCTTTTTCTTGACGGGCCCGCGCTTCGTCTCCTTTGGTTTGCTTCGTCTTGGTTGTTCAGCCATTAGGTTCCCTCCAGTTGTTCCAAAATCTGTTTTCTCTACCCTTCAATATACCCCGGAATGAAAAGAACAACCCTGCTGGAGCGGGTTGTTCTTGCCTTCCGCTATCAAGTTAAACGTTACCTGCAAGTAGAAGGTTTCACAAATAACGTTACGTTCTATGCTTCCGAAGCACTGTTGTCTTGCATTAATGATACGTTACGCTGAGGAGTAAACGTCGAAATCGCGTGCTTGTACACCATTTGCTGACGGCCTTCGCTGTCAATGATGATCGTAAAGTTATCGAACGCTTTAATAACGCCTCTGATCTGAAAGCCGTTCATTAAGAAAACCGTAACCGGAATGTTGTCTTTACGCAGTTGGTTCAAGAAAGTATCTTGAATATTGATCGATTTGTTCATTGGACGTTACCCCCGTCTAAAAAAGATTGATTAGAAGTATATTCAAGATTGACTTGAAACTTTCCTGCTATTATACCATGAATCCGCCGCAAATTGTTGTGAAAATTTTCCCCCATGTCGATCCACTCGATATCCTTCATGTGCCGGAACCAGGAGAGCTGGCGTTTGGCGAACCTTCTCGTATCCCTTTTCAAAAGCTCTACTGCCGCCTCAAGCGTGCATTCGCCGCGCAGGTACATGACGATTTCCTTGTAGCCAAGCCCTTGCATGGCAAGGCTGTCCTCCGTCACGCCGCGCTCCAGCAGTCCTCTTACTTCCTCGACGAGTCCATCCTCCAGCATTTGATCAACCCGCTGTTCGATGCGGGAGTAGAGCACTTTCCTATCCATGGTGAGACCCAATATACACAATTCGTAGGGCGATTCTTTTTTTTGTCTTTCCAGCTGGGCCGACATCATCTCGCCTGACAAATGAAAGATTTCAAGCGCGCGGATGATACGGCGCTGGTCATTCGGATGCAGCCGCTCGGCGGACTTCGGGTCTACCTCAGCAAGCCTTGCGTGAAGGGCTTCCGCGCCGTGCTCCTCCGCATAACGCTGCTGCTCATCCCGAAAGGCGGGGTCCGAACCGTTTTCGTTAAATTCAAAGCCATAGCAGACGGATTCAACGTAGAGCCCGGTACCTCCCACGATAAAAGGAAGCTTGCCCCTAGCCGAAATATCGGCAATCGCCTCCCTGCAGTGCACTTGAAAGTCGGCGACCGAATAAGCCACGTCCGGCTCGCAAATATCGATCAGATGGTGGACAATTCCCTGCCGCTCGGCCAGCGGCAGCTTGGCCGTGCCGATATCCATCTCCTTGTACACCTGCATCGAATCGCCGGATATAATCTCGGCGTTCCATGCTTTGGCAAGATCGAGGCTGAGCTGCGTCTTGCCTACAGCCGTCGGTCCAACCAGAACAAGCAGCGGCTGCTTGCGTTCCTTATTTGCTGCTTCCTGCAACCTCTATCACTCCATAAGCTATTTTCGACGTATTCACATGCCGCCGTTCGAATCCAAGCCGTTCAAATTCCCCGCTCTCGCGATGCTCCTTCATTACGACGGTCTTGCGCGCGACCCTGATTGCTTCCTGCACGGCTTTCTCCGTCAACGCGCTGCCGTTAGCCAGCTTGCGCAGCGGCTCCAGAGCACTTGACTCGTGAATCGGCTGGCGGAACATCGGATCGAAATAGACGATGTCAACGCTATTATCCGGAAGTCCCGCCAAATATTCGGCATGGTTAACGTTGATCATATTGATTCTGCGCATGGCTGCGTCCACATCCGGCAAGCCGGATTGATAACCCGCCAGCCCTTCGCGCACAACCGCGCACAAGATAGGCTCGCTCTCTATGGCGGTCACCGCTCCCGATTCGCCTGCCGCGTACGAGAATACAAGCGAATCCGCCGCAAGCCCCGCGGTGCAGTCTATGATGCGGTCTCCCGGCTTGCAGTCCGTCAGGTCAAGCAAGGGATCACTTTCTCCGCGCCGCAGCCTTTTCACCCTTACGAAAGCCATGCTGGGATGAAAATAGAGCGGCGACTCCGTCTGGCCGTCGTAATAACGGACTTCCTTCTCCGTTACGACAATCAGACGGATCTCCTCCATCCTCTCCGCCATCTGCCGAAGCGTTTGTTTGCCTCGCGGAACGTACGGAGCGGATAGCTCTCCCGCAAGCCGTCTGGCGGTCGCTAATGCCCGCTGAGAAGGCTTGTCGGAGGTTGTTACGATCATGACATCACCCGTTTAAACATTTTTTCTAGCTGATAGGTCGAAAGATGAACCACGATCGGACGGCCGTGCGGGCAGGTATAAGGCTGATTGCAAGCCGCAAGGCGGGCCAGCAGCGCTTCTCCCTCTTCCCGGGTCTTCCGGTCATTGGCTTTAATCGAAGCTTTGCAGGAGCACATAATCGCTGCTTTTTCCCTGAGCTTCGCAATATTAATGGACTTGCGCTCGCTTAGCAAGAGTTCCGCCATTTCCTCGATAATGGCCTGCTCCTCGCCTTGCGGGAACCATTCCGGATAAGCCCGCACAAGAAAGGTCTGCGCCCCAAACGGCTCCAGCTCAACGCCTGCCTCCTGGAATAAACCTGTCATGCCTCGCAATTGCTCAGCTTCGCCTGAAGTAAATTCCAGGGTGAGAGGAACCAACAGCTGCTGGCTTGCCGCTTGCGGATTGCCGAATTTCCGGAAGTAATACTCGTAATTAATGCGTTCATGGGCCGCATGCTGATCGATCAGATACAGTCCTTCCTCAGCCTGCGCCACGATATACGTGCCATGAAGCTGTCCGATCCAGTACAGGTCCGGGAAGGCCGGCGTACCGTCCGGACGTTCGTTCGCCTCGCCCGCAGGCAGCTCCGAATCCGGTACCGGAGGCGTTGCCGCTGTTACTTCCGCCGCCTGAAGTGCCGGAGCGGCTTGCTCCCACGGAGACGCTGCCTCGCGCACGGATGCTTCGCGCTGCTCGGCGGGCTTGTACAGACGTTCCGTCGCATCCTTAGGCACGTAATCGCGCTTCGGAGGCTGCGGGAAGGAAGAATTATTATAGGATGTACCCGTGCCGGCGGCTGCAGACGTTGACAGTCCGGCTGGCCTGCCTGGGTTAAAGCCGCTTCCGGGCAAATTAGACGTACCGCCGGGAGTTCCCGAGCCGTTAGGCTGGGAATTGCTTCGCTCCTGTCCCCAAGGCATGGATAGCGGATCTGGCCGATGGAAGGAAATCGCATCCTGTACGAACAACGGCTTCTCCCGCTCCTGCTTTTCAGCAGGCCCCGGAATATGCCTTACCTGTCCAAGCGCTCCTTTTACCGCCTGCTCTACCAACGTTCTCAGCTCGTTTTCCTTGCTGAACCGAACTTCCATCTTGGAAGGATGCACGTTCACGTCAAGCAGGCTTGGATGCATGCCGATCTCCAATACGACAATGGGAAAACGGTTGATCGGCAGCAGCGTGTGATAAGCCTGCAGAATAGCCTGATTGACCGCATGGCTTCGAATATAGCGGCCGTTCACGATGACGGTCATGCCGTTGCGGTTCGCCCGCGTCAGCTCCGGCTTCGATATAAACCCGCGCAAATCGTAATCGGACGTCTCGCCTTCCACCTTCAGCATCGCCTTAGCCGTATTCGTTCCATACACGGCCGCAATAACTTGCAGTCTATCGCCGGTGCCAAGCGTCCGAAGCAGCACCGAGCCGTTATGCTTCAGCGTGACCGCTATTCCCGGATGCGCCAAGGCGATCCGGTATACGTAATCGGTTATATGTCCAAGCTCCGTCTGGATGGCTTTCATATATTTCAGCCTTGCCGGCGTATTGTAAAATAAATCCCGCACCGACATGTCGGTGCCTTGTGGGGCGTTGGCAGGCTCATTGGCCGTAACCGTTCCGCCTTCTATTAAAAGGCGCTGGGCCAAGCCCGTCGAATCGATCGACGACACGCATTCGAGCCGCGATACGGCTGCGATACTCGGCAGAGCCTCGCCGCGGAAGCCAAGGCTTGCGATTTTGAACAGATCGCTGCTGGACGAGATTTTACTCGTGGCATGCCGTTGAAACGCGGTTTCCATATCCGCCGGCTCTATGCCCGCGCCGTTATCGGTAACCCGAATAAACGACAAACCGCCTTCTTCGATCGTAATATCGATAACGGAGCTTCCGGCATCAATCGCGTTCTCGACCAGCTCCTTGATGACGGACGCAGGCCGTTCCACAACCTCGCCTGCCGCAATCTGGTTGGCAAGCTGCTCATCCAATACCTGGATTTTCCCCATGCGAACCCCTCCTTGCTTCTAAAACGACTATGCTAATTTTAAAGCTAATCGTTCAGCTTCTGCTTCATTTCGTTAAGCCATTGCATCGCTTGCATCGGCGTCATATTGAACAAGTCCAGCTTGCGGAGCTGGTCGGCGAGCTGCTCGGCCTTCGGCGAGGCTTTGCGGCGCCCTTGCTCCTGTACCGGCTGAACAGCCGGCGCTGGCGGCTCGTCAAAGATGGAGAGCTGCACGGCAGCCGCCGTTTCCTTGAATGCCATCCCGGACTCGGGAACAACCGCATACGAAGGAGCTGAGGAAGCTTCAGCCGCTAAACTCGCGGTTGCAATGGCTGCGTCTGCCGGCGACTTCTCCGAAGCCTCTTCCTCCAAATGCTCAAGCAGGACGTAAGCCCGGTCAATAATGGAATTCGGAAGCCCCGCCAGCCTTGCGCAATAAATCCCGTAGCTTGTGCTTGCAGCTCCGGGAATCAGCTTGCGCAGGAAGGTCACATGGTCGCCGCTTTCCTGTACGGCCATGCAGGCGTTCGCCAGCTTCGGCAGGGAAGCCTCCAGATGCGACAGCTCATGGAAATGCGTGGAGACAAGCGCTTTGCAGCCGATATGGTGATGCACGAACTCGATGACCGCTTGAGCGATCGACATCCCTTCGCTTGTTGACGTACCTCGGCCAAGCTCGTCAATGATCACGAGACTGCTTGCCGTCGCCTTTTCCGTCATGAGCTGAATATCCTTCATTTCTACCATAAAGGTACTTTGACCGCCGATAAGATCGTCTGCAGCGCCAATCCGGGTAAAGATGCGGTCGATCATCGGAATTTCCGCCGTTTTTGCCGGCACAAAGCAGCCAATCTGGGCCATGATGCAAATTAAGGCCACCTGGCGCATATAGGTGCTTTTACCCGCCATATTCGGGCCGGTAATAAGCAGCATCGACTGGTCCTCTTGGCGCAGCGAAGTAGCGTTGTTAATAAACGGTACGCCGTCCATTACCGCCTCAACTACCGGATGTCTTCCTTCTTCGATAACGAGATTATATTGATCGGTTATAACCGGACGGACAAATCTTCTCTCCGCGCTGACCGTAGCGAGCGACTGGTAGACGTCCAGCTCCGCCACAACCTCGGCCAGACGCTGCAGACGATGAAGCTGCAGAGCCAGATGATCCCGAAGCTCGATAAAACGGGCATGCTCCAGGTCAACCATCTTATCCTCGGCTTCGAGAATAAGCCGTTCCTTCTCCTTCAGCTCCGGCGTTACGAAGCGCTCCGCGTTCGCCAGCGTCTGCTTCCGCTCGTAACGGCCTTCGGGCAGCATGCCCAAAGCGCCTTTGGATACCTCAAGGTAATAACCGAATACTTTGTTGAACCCGATTTTAATCGTTTTGATGCCGGTTGCTTCGCGTTCCCGACGTTCCAGCTCCGCAAGCCATTTCTTGCCGTTCGTGCTGGCTTCGCGAAGCTGATCAAGATAATCGTCGTAACCTGCACGGATTAATCCGCCTTCCCGTATCGATACGGGAGGCTCGTCCACGATAACCGTCTCGATCAGATCGGCCAGATCGGAGCAGTCGTCCAGCCCGTCAACAAGCTGGCGAAGCCGCTCGGAGCCGGCTTGACGCGCCAGCTCGACAAGCTGAGGCGTGCGGCGGATGGAGCTTTTCAGCGCATTCATATCCCTGCCGTTCGCGCTTCCGAAAGCGACGCGGCCAACAAGCCGCTCGAGATCGTAAACATGGTTCAGCTCCGAACGGATATCGTCGCGGGCAATCAAGTTCCGGTAGAGCGCATCAACCGCTTCGTACCGATCTTCAATCTTCGAACGGTTCAGCAGCGGCTTGTCGATCCAGCGTCTAAGCAGCCTTGCCCCCATCGACGTCTGGGTCCGGTCGAGCAGCCACAGAAGGGAACCTTTTTTGCTCCGGTCGCGGACTGTCTCGGTCAACTCGAGATTGCGGCGCGTGTAATGGTCCAGAATCATATATTGATTCGGCTCATAGGCGCGGATTGTACGGACATGGCCAAGGGAGCGCTTCTGCGTCTCCTCCAGATAACCGGTCAAGAGGCTAACGGCGCGGTAACGCGTTTCGTTAAGTCCTTCCAGCTGCTCGTCTTCGAACTGCTGGCGGAGCTTGTCCTCGGCCATAGGCTCGCGGCTTGTCAGCAGTACGGGACGGTTCCATACCGCCTGCTCCTTGAGCTGAGCCAGCAGGCTTTCGTCGCCTACGATTTCGGCAGGCTGATAGACGTTAATCTCATCGATTAACGTATCGATATTGAAGGCCAGCGAGGTCGCGTACAGCTCGCCGGTCGACAAATCGCAGGCCGCCATGCCGATTGCCGCCGTAGAGACCGACCCGACGGATACGATAAAGTTGTTGGATTTATCGGCAAGCGACTTCGATTCCATTACGGTACCCGGCGTAATAACGCGGACGATCTCCCGTCGCACAACGCCTTTGGCCGCGCTAGGATCCTCCACCTGCTCGCAGACCGCTACCTTGAAGCCTTTTTCGACAAGCCTTGCAATATAGTTTTCCGCAGAATGATAAGGGACGCCGCACATCGGAATTTTCTCCGACACGCCGCCCTCTCTGCCCGTTAATGTAATTTCAAGCTCGCGCGAAGCATTTATAGCGTCGTCAAAAAACATCTCGTAGAAATCGCCGAGACGGAAGAAAAGGAACGCGTCTTTCGCTTGCTCCTTGATTGCGAGATATTGTTGAATCATCGGGGTATAACCAGCCACTGTTGCCCCTCCCAGGTACATAGCATTCGAGTTTCTTATTATTCAATATTTAAAAAACATCATTCTGCTATTATACCAAGCCGATTGCCGCGCGCCAACCTGCATAACCGAAGCCGGGCAGACAAACGGAAGAAGCCTGAAGAAAAAAACCGTTCAGCTAGGGTGAAGCCTATAACGGCATCTTGCGTTCTAAAGGCTTAGAAAGCATCATAAAGGCGATTAGGTATGTTGGACGGTAAGCAAATGGCGCATCCCTTATTAACGAGGGATGCGCCATTTGACGCGGATGTCAGCCCGCTCATCCCAGGCGACGCCGCGCCTTGCCGCATCGAGCAAAGGCTCGATGTACGGCGCCAGCGCGGCATAGCTTGCCGTCGCCGCCATCGCTGCGGCGACGCCGTCGAGGCAGCCGGCGAGCTCCGCGCGGTCGCCGGCGTAGTAGGCTGCGACATACCGCTCGTCAAGAGCCGGTATGTCGTGCAACGCATCCGCCTCGCGCGCGCAGAGAAGCGCAAGCGCGAAGGCGGCTTTGGCCGCGGCCGGCGACACGAGCCAGCTCGGCAGCGTCCGGTATTCGAAGCCGCCATGCGGCTGCTGGCGGTAATCGCCCAGGACGCCGTAGCGGGGGCGCCGCCCGCGGCCGGCGGGATCCTCGACCAGCGCCAGCGGGAACGCGGCGTAGCTGTCGAGCAGGCGCAGCAGGCGCGGAGTCAGCCGCACGCCGCTGAGATGGATATGCCCGCCGAGCGCAAGCCCCGGCACGGGCATGGCACCCGCGGCCCAGCGGAGGCTTGGGTCGCGGACAAGCCCGGCGGCGCGGAGCAGAAGCCGCCGGATGTTAGCCGAGAGCCCGGCCGGGTCAGCGGCCGGCTCGGGCCGGAGCTCGGCGACGGGATACATCAGCCGTCGCCCGATCAGCATGGCGTCGCTGCCAGCGGCGCCGCCGACACCTCCCAAATACCGGGAGGCCGGAGCAACCTTGCCATCCGGCCTAATAAACACAAATTCCGGATCCGCCCCGATAAGCAGCGGCGCTTCCTGGAGCTCCGCTTCAGCCTCTTGCTGCTGCAGCGGAGCTATTTTGCGCCTCCTTGCCGCTCTCATCGATACGCGGCCGTCCGAGCCCAGCGCAACATCCGCTTCTCCCGCATCCATGCCTGCTGCGTAAAGTCCGGCGATCGCTCTACGGATCACCCTCCGGAGCACGGAATCCGCCGGCCATTCGGCCGGATGTCCGCCAGTGGCGGCGGCAATCGGTTCTCCGCTGCCTAACGTCCTGCCTGCCCCGTTAATCCGCTTAAGCTCAATCAGCGCAAGATCGGCTGCTTGAACGCGGTATAAACGTTCATCCCCCTGCTGCTCCCGGTAAAGACCGGCCCGAAGCCACCTTGCCTGCATCTCGGCTTCCGTCAAAGCAATTGTCCGCCGTTCGTTCTCAAGCCGGTTCAGCCGGTTGCCAGCCATACCCGCCACCTTCTTTTCATTGGATTCGATAACGACTAAGGGCATGCGGCGAATGCCCAAATTAAATGAATTCAACAAAAAGAGGGCTTTCGCCCTCGAATTTACCGCCTTAGCGGCATATCTTACAGTACAGAAGCGGATATGGGCTTCCGGCTTACAGATCGTCGTCCAGTAAGTCGGGATCCAGATCCTCGTAATCCCCATCGCCGAGACCGAACTCAAGTTCTTTGCCGTCGTCGTAGCCGCCCGGGAAGCAGGCTACCCAAACTTTAGTCTCGGCGATCATTTCAACCGCATACTCGCGCTCAACGCGAACGACAACGCCGGAACCGCTTGACGAGATGTTGGCCTCAATGCAGTTAGGCTCCTGAATGCAATCGGCGGATACCTCTTCCGTAGAAGACCGATGCTTAGGATCCAGGTAAGACAGAGGCACATGCTCTACGTAATGCACGGTTTCTTTTGCTACGTCCGTTTGCGAATTCTTGCTATACGAATACCAAATGTTGAGATCGTAAGTACCAATTACCTCAATTCCGTCGCCCGATCGAACCGCTTCATATTGGTGGTTGATTACCCACGCACCCAATATGCTGGTCGGGTGATGAGGCGGTGTTACGGTATGAGAGACAGTGGAAAACTTACGACCTTTCCCGCAGACAGCTTTCGTTATAATCTCTCTACCTTGTAGCTGTTTATCTGCAAATGTCATCGATTTAACCTCCTCCATACAATCATTCATTTAAAGTGTATGCAGGTCATTCGTCTAGGGTGACTGAATCTTTCCCGCGCCGCCACGAATTTTATCCCTCTTTATTTTATGGCTCCGCTTTGTCTAACATGACATTTCTTTTCTTTAATCGTTTGGCGATTGCCAAATATCTTTCAAGCTCCATCGTCATCTTCAATATTGCGGCGCGGAGCTCGAACTCATCGCGCGTGCGCGGAAGCTCCATCGACTTGTACAGCTGCCTCAGCTCGGACAAGCGTTTCTCCGTTATCCCGCGGTACACCTCGGATTTCACTTCCCCGGACAGAAGCTCCAGCAGCTCCGCAAGCGGTTCGTTCTGCGGCAGCTTCTCGTAGACGAGCGCCAGCTCCTCCAGCATCGCCTGCACCGATTCGAGCTGCAGACGCCGCATTTCGAAGTATGTGGACCAATAATGCTCCTGCCCGAAAAGCCGGTTCTCCTTGTTCAGCACGGCCCGGCGGGCCCCTTCATTTATAATCCGGTGAACCTCCAGCAGCTCGCTGCCATTCCAAATATGCGAAGGGTCGCGCAGCGTACTGCCCATCTCGGTAAAAATATCGCCAAACAGCTTCTCGACGGAAGCTTTGAGCGATTCGAGCAGATGCTGATCCTTCGGCATATAGATGAAGTTGATCACGGTTGCCCAGCCCAGACCGCAGATCATGAGCAGCACTTCGTTTTCCAATACGTCAACGGTGACTTCCCCATGAGCGAACAGCTGGAATACGATAACCGCGCTGGTTACGATGCCGTCCTTTAGTTGAAAACGTGCCAATACCGGGAACGTCATCAAAATGAATAACGCCACTACCCAAATATGAAAGCCAAAGATCGTAAAGACCAAAGAGGCAAAAAAAAGTCCCAGCGAAGAAGCGACGAAGCGCTCAACAGCGCTCTTCAGCCCTTTCATCCGGCTGACTTCTACACCGAGAATAGCAAGAATACCCGCACCAAGCGGCGGATCCAAGTTCAAATATACAGCCGAATAAATGGCGATAATGGCTGCTAAAGCTGTTTTGATAATGCGAATGCCCACTTATTTCCCTCACGTTCGGATAGATTAATACGCTTATCCTAACGCTCCCGCCAGCCTGACGTCAACTTACGTTCCAATATCGCCACAAGTTGATACATAATCGTTGCGACTACGGCAATGACAATCAGAGTGGATAAGACGAGGGTGAAATTAAATACCTGGAAGCCGTAAATCATCAGATAGCCGAGTCCAAGCTTGGCGACCAGGAATTCGCCGACGATAACCCCGATCCAGGCGAGACCTACATTGACTTTTAAAGCCGATATAATGACGGGAAAAGAGGCAGGCAGAATGACAAGCCGGAACAGCTGCGCCCTGCTCGCGCCAAACAGCCGGACCACCTTGATATAACCCGCTTCAATCTCTCTGAACCGGTTGTATATATTAATCGTTGTGATAATAACCGTTACCGACAAGGTTACCGCCACAATCGAGGTAAAGCCCGGTCCGAGCGTAACGATGAAGAGCGGACCAAGCGCAACCTTCGGCAAACTGTTTAAGACGACCAGATAAGGGTCCAGTACTCTCGATAAAAAAGGAAACCACCACAATAGCGCCGCGATACCGGTTCCTACTAAGGTACCAAGCAGAAATCCGATAATCGTCTCGGACACGGTCATTCCGATATGCGGCCAGATCGAGCCGTCCGCCATCGAATTCCATAGCTGATTGATGATTTTCGTCGGGTAGCTGAAAAGCAGAGGATCGATCCACTTTTGTCTGCCTGCCGCTTCCCATAACGCAATGAACAGCAGCAGAATCGTAATCTGTGTTGTGCCTACTGCCGCAGTGACCCGTCTAGCTTTTTGCTTGAACTGCGAATGAAGCTGTTTCATACCGCTCTCGCGGTCTTCCTCAACGCCGGATAACCATACGTTCTTGCCCGATTTCTCTTCCTTAGGCATGCCCTCCGCCTCCTTCCGCCCGGTTAAGCTCTGCCCACAGCTGATCGAATACGTCCTGAAAGCCCGGAAGCTTGCGCGCCTCCATCGGCGTGGCCTGACGGATTTCGTCCGGCACCACAAGCTCCTTCACGATTCTGCCCGGGTTAGCGGCCAGCACGATTACCCGGTCGCTCATGGCCGCGGCTTCCGCCAGGTCGTGAGTAACGAGAACGGCTGTTTTGCCAAGACGCTTAAGCGTTTCGTCTACCAGATCTTCAAGCTGAAGCTTGATATGCAGATCCAGCGCGGAAAAAGGTTCATCCAGCAGCATCACTTCCGGATTAGTCGCCAGCATCCGGGCCAAGGCAACACGCTGCCGCATGCCGCCCGAAAGCTCATGAGGGTACTTCCCGCCCGAACCAGGCAGCCCCAGCTCCGTCAGCAGCCGGTCTACTTCCTTCATCGCCGCGGCCGTCTTCCCGCTGGCAATTTCCAGGCCGATTGCGGCATTATCCCGGATCGTCCGCCACGGGAACAGGAAATCCTGCTGCAGCATATAGCCGACGAGCCTTGACGGGCCAAGGACAGGCGCTCCCGCGAGAAGCACCTGCCCTCCGGTTGGAGGAAATAAACCCGCAAGCATGCTGAGAATCGTTGTTTTACCGCAGCCGCTCGGACCGACGAGGCTGACGAACTCACCGCGCCGAACCGTCAAATTCAAATTCTCGACGGCCAAGGAAGCACCCTTTTCGTTGACGTAGACATGGGACACATCCTTCAGCTCCAGCCGATTATCTTCGCCAGCCATCGAAAGTCCCCCTTATTTTATTTCTTAACGTCTTCTATCGATTTCTCGGCAAAGCTGTTATCCACGATTTTGCCGTACTCGGTACGTTCCTTCAGCTCGCCGGCCTGAGTCATCACGTCAAGAAGGTTATTCCATTCGCCTTCGTCAATTACGGGATCGGTTGCGTAGGAGCCTTGTTGCTTGTAGCGGTCAATGGAGCTGACCAGGATGTCTTTATCCACGTTGTCAAAGTAAGGGGCTACGACGTCCGCAATCGTTGCGGCATCGTTTTCCTGTACCCACAGCTGCGCGCGGTGTACGGCATCGGTGAACGATTGGATCGCGGCATTATTTTTCTTGATATAGCTTTGTTTCGCCATAAAGACAGTGTAAGGCAGATGTCCGCTTTCTACGCCAAAGGAGGCAACCACCTTGCCCGTTCCTTGCTTCTCGAATACGGAAGCCGTTGGTTCAAACAGCTGTACATAGTCGCCCGTGCCGGAAGCGAAGGCAGGCGCGATATTAGCAAAATCGACGTTTTGAATCAGCTCCAGATCCGCATGCGGGTCAATGTTATGCTTTCTTAACGTGAATTCGCCCGCCATTTGCGGCATTCCGCCTTTTCTTTGGCCGAGGAACGTCGAGCCTTTCAGGTTGTTCCAATCAAAGTTTGCATCATTCCGGGCAACCAGGAACGTACCGTCGGTTTGCGTCAATTGAGCAAAGTTGATAACCGGGTCGTCAGAGCCCTGTTGGTACACATAAATCGACGTTTCCGAACCGACAAGCGCAACGTCAATCGTGTTGGAGAGCAGCGCGGTCATCGTTTTGTCCCCGCCTGCCGTTGTCGTCAGCGTAACATCCAGCCCTTCATCGGCAAAAAATCCTTTCGCCAGAGCTACATACTCCGGAGCGTAAAAGACCGACCTCGTTACTTCGCCGATGGTCAGCTTCACCTTCTCCGAGCTTCCCTTGCCGCAGCCGGCCAGCGCGGCTGTTGTCGTCAGCGCCACAATGAGGAGCAGCGACAGCCATAGCTTCCTTCTCATCCGTTAACCTCCCGTGAATACTCAATTAAAGTAAGTAGTAAGTACGATAGCCTATGCAGGAGCAAAAAAGTCGGTGCATTCCGAACAATGGAGACCCTGTATAGCAAGTGGGCACTCCGAAGTTGTGATCCTTAAACAAAAGCTAACGGAATACAAAAAAAGAGCCGCCCCAACAAGGGGCGGCTGCTTTCCATTACAGCTTATAAATATCTTTATATTTGCGCTCGAGATAAGTGACCAGATGCTGAGGATCCAGCGGCTTGCCGGTAACGCTTTGGATCAGCTCCGACGGCGACTTCAGCTTGCCGTACTTGTAGATGCGCTCGGTGAGCCATTCCTTAATCGGTAGCAGCTCGCCGCGGCCGACCAGGTTCCAGAAGCCGTCCAGGTCGCGCTCCATGGTGTCCGCGATTTGCGCGGCGTACATATTGCCAAGCGAATACGACGGGAAGTAGCCGAACGCGCCGCCGGACCAGTGAACGTCCTGCAGCACGCCTTCCGCATTAGTCGGAGGAACGATGCCCAGGTACTCTTTGTACTTGTCGTTCCAGATCGCCGGCAGATCGGCTGCTTTTGCGCCTTCATTAAAGATCATTTTCTCGATCTCGTAACGAATAATAATGTGCAGGTTGTATGTCAGTTCGTCCGCTTCGATCCGGATCAGGGAAGGCTGCACGACGTTGATGCCGCGGTAGAACTGTTCCACCGATACATCAAGCTGGCCGGGGAATTTCTCCTGCAGCTTGCCGAAATACTGCTCCCAGAACGGCTTGCTGCGGCCGATGACATTTTCCCAGAAACGCGACTGCGATTCGTGGATTCCCATCGAGGTACCCGTGCACAGCGTAGTGCCGATCAGCTCGGGCATAATATTTTGCTCGTATAAGGCATGCCCGCCTTCATGAATGGTACCGAACAGCGCGCTGGTCACATCGTCTTCCAAGTAACGGGTCGTAATGCGGACATCGCCCGGGTTAAGCCCGGTTGCAAACGGATGAACGCTTTCGTCGAGGCGGCCGGCTTCAAAGTTGTAGCCCATCTGGTTCAAAATATACAAGCTGAACGCTTTTTGCGCTTGCTTATCGTATTTTTGCCCGAGGAAGGAAGCATCCGGCTGATGCGGGGACGCCGCGATTGCCGCAGCAAGCGGCACCAGCTGCTCGCGCAAGCCGCCGAATACGCGGTCCAGCTCTGCCGTCGTCATTCCAGGTTCATACTGGTCAAGCAAGGTATCATAACGGGTTGCCTTCGGCCCCCACAGATCAATAAATTGCTGCGTATAATCGATTACTTTTTCAAGAAGCGGCTGGAAGCTGGCGTAATCGTTGCTTGCTTTGGCTTCCTCCCACTTGGATTCCGCCTGCGAAGCAAGCACAACGTATTCCTGATAGAGCTTTGGTGGAATTTTGACGCTTCGATCGTAGTCTTTGCGCGTTTCGCTAACGAGCTTCCGTTCAATATCGGATAATTGCTCCCGGGCAGCAGGCTGCTCCAGCTCGTTCAAATATTCGCCAAGCTCGGGCGAGGTCGAAAGCTTGAACATGTCGCCGGACAAAGCGCCGATAACCTCCGAGCGGGTATCCATTCCTTTTCGCGGCGCCCCGGTCCGAAGATCCCAATACAGAACGCCTAACGCTTCCTCGTAGCTTTTAATTTTACGGATTGTCTCCAAAAATTTTGCGGTTGTTTCCTTATGTACGGTCATTATTCCATCCACCTTCCCTATTCCAAATTTGCTCATTTTGAACGGAGCCTATCTTGATCTTAACGATTACAAAACGTATAATCAACTTTAACCTTTTTTTGTCGTTAATAGAGTAGAGAGAAGGAGAGAATACTACATGCGCATAACCTTTACTCCTGCTGCCGCTAAGTCGCTGACCCCTTACATAGAGGATGGCCGCAAGCAGCTTAAGCTGCTGCATGATACCGAAGGCTGCGGCTGCGTCGTCAGCGGCGTGCCGGCCCTTCAGCTCATTGAACAAGGCGGCCCGGATGACCGGCTTACCCAAGGCGACCCATTCCCCTTCTGGTACGAGCCTCGTCACGAAGTGTTTTTCGAGCCGGAGCTCCGCATTGATTACGATGCCGCGCGCGATGCGTACAGCCTCAAGAGCGACAGCCAGATCTATACGCTTGACCTTCGTTTTCTGAAGAACTAATATCTAATCGTTATTATTTAGGAGGTAATTCACATGAACAATCTGGAAAAAATCTTGAACCACAACAAAGCATTCGTCGAAAACAAGGAATACGAGCAATATCTTACGGATAAGTTCCCTAACCGCAAAATCGTTGTAGTCACATGCATGGATACCCGGCTTGTCGAGCTGCTTCCTAAAGCCTTGAACCTGAAAAACGGCGATGCCAAAATTATTAAAAACGCCGGAGCGATTATTACGCAGCCATTCGGTAACATTATGCGCAGCGTCCTTGTCGCGCTGTATGA
The DNA here is from genome assembly GCF_051200795.1 of Paenibacillus glycanilyticus. Taxonomy (NCBI): domain Bacteria; kingdom Bacillati; phylum Bacillota; class Bacilli; order Caryophanales; family Paenibacillaceae; genus Paenibacillus; species Paenibacillus glycanilyticus. The sequence continues at coordinate 2,806,498 of NZ_CP195155.1, read as the reverse complement.
GCTGAAAGCGGACGAAGTATTTATTATTGCGCACCACGGCTGCGGCATGACCGGCATCGATCCGGATACTGTAGTCGGCCATATGCTGGAACGCGGCATTTCCGAGCAAACGATCAATACGCTCCGTCATTCCGGCGTAGACCTGAACCGCTGGCTGACCGGCTTTGACAACCTGCGCGACAGCGTTGAGAAGAGCGTAAGCATCGTGCGCAACCACCCGCTTCTTCCGCCGAACACCCCGGTGCACGGCCTTGCCATTCACCCGGACACAGGCGCTCTTGACCTGATCGTGGACGGCTACCAAAAATAGACCAATCAAAAAAGGAACCGAAACCGTGGTTATTCCGCGGTCCGGTTCCTTTTTTTCGCTTCGATGGCTGCTGCTCTTTCCGCCAATACATCACTGCGGTCTCGCAATTTATGACGGTGAATCAACGCTTCCGTATCCATGCGGCTGCTGCTTCCCCATTCCACCTGCAAGGTATCGCAAAGCTGAATGCATTGCCGCTCAAGCTCGGGATCCTTTACGATAAGCGTTATGTCTTGATAAGGCAGCGATTGACCCATTTGCAGATAGTCGTATCTTCGCGACAGATCCGCGATAGCCCGCGTTCCATCCAGTCCTAACCGTTCAAGCGAGGTTCGATCCAGCTTTCCGAGCGCCTTTTCATACATTTTTAAAGCCCCCTTCGCATTGCCCCGCCGCTCATGATATTGCCCAACCGCAAGCTGGATGAGTCCCACCCAGAGCAATGCCCGCGGATCGCCCGGATGCTCCTTCCAGTACTCCTCCAGAAGCTCATGGCATTCGAAGAAATCCCGCGTCCCGTTAAACTCCGCCAAGTACGATACGTAGGCAGATGGATAATTCATAGGGGTTCTCTCCTTTGCATATATATGTTTTGGTACATTGTGTACAAAAATATTTTGAAACCTCCGTTAATATTAGCCGTAAATGTGTATCATAGCAATGATTGAGCTACACATTGAAGCAGGAGGAGACGTACACAATGAAAAAAGGGTTACTGGTCATCATGGCTTTCGCTTTGTTCCTGACATTTGGTCTAGGCCAAGCGGATGCTGCAAAACGAGGCGGCGGATTCAAATCGCCAAAACAAAGCTACACGCAAACGCCTAAGAAACAAGCTAACGTACAGGAGTCGAATTCCGGTACCAAGACTGGCGCAACAACGAACAAAACCGGCGCAGCAACAACGAACAAAGGCTTTTTCAGCGGCGGCGGCTTTATGAAAGGGATGTTAATCGGCGGTCTCGCGGGCATGCTGTTCGGCGGTCTGCTTGGCAACATGGGCGGCATGGGTCAATTCTTCGGCCTCCTCATTAACCTGATTGCGATCTTTGTTCTGGTAAGAATCGTTATTTCGCTGTTCCGAATGTTCAAGAAGAAAAACAATCCCGATACGCGGAGACCTTACTAAATGATTCGAATTTACACGGACGAAATTATTAATGCCGTTTGTCTGCATATGGCAGATCGAAGAGGCGTGCAACCTTCGGACGTGGAGGTGCAGCTGGCTTGGGACGAAGAGTACGGCTTCACCGCGGAAGTATGGGTTAGCGGTCGGAGCCAATATATCATTGAAGCGAATCTGCTCGAAGCCATCGAGCAATATATGTACCGGCAGTACAACCGCCGAGTCTTCCGCACCAACATTAAGCTGGATGTGGACGAAGAGGAAATGTGGGCGGATATCGAAGAGTAACCGGGCATGAGAAAGCCTCCAACCCTTAAGGGTTGGAGGCTTTTCTTTTTCAATCATGCACAAGATTTTCTAAACGTCGCCAGATTGCTTCTCCTCTTGTCTCTTTCGGTCATTCGCCCATGCCTGATCAACGGCTTCTTGCGCAATATCCCGCTTCGGCAGATTGAGGTATATAATGAGCAGCAATATCGAGTTCATCAAAGTTAATAGGAATGTCAGCACAAGCACGGGCGCTTCCCTCCGGTTCGTTTAAGCTTGCATTTACGTTTTCTCTCACAAGCCGCATTTTCCTATATCTTCTATCCTATCCTTACATATTCCTCCTGTACTGGCCGCCAACTTCAAATAACGCATCCGTGATTTGGCCAATCGATGCGCTTTTTACAACCTCCATTAAGGCTTCGAACAGATTGCCTCCGGATACCGCCGCCTCCTTTAAAGCCTCCAAGGCGCCCGAGCATTCCTCCTGGTGTTTCATCTGGAAAGCCTGCAATTGGCGGATTTGAGCCCGCTTCTCTGTTTCCGTCGACCGCGCCAGCTCGATATCCGTGCGTAACTCTTCGGGGTTGGGATTGAGGAACGTGTTCACTCCGATAATCGGCAGCTCCCCGGCATGCTTTTTCTGCTCATAGAATAAGGATTCTTCCTGGATCTTCCCCCGCTGATACTGGGTTTCCATTGCGCCAAGAACGCCGCCGCGCTCATGGATGCGCAAAAATTCCTGCAGCACCGCTTCTTCCATCAGGTCGGTGAGCTCCTCCACGATAAAAGAGCCCTGCAGCGGATTCTCGTTCTTCGCCAGTCCAAACTCCCGGTTGATAATAAGCTGGATCGCCATCGCCCGGCGGACGGAATTTTCCGTAGGGGTGGTGACCGCCTCGTCATACGCATTGGTATGCAAGGAGTTGCAATTATCGTAGGTAGCCATTAACGCCTGCAGCGTCGTCCGTATATCGTTAAAATCCATCTCCTGTGCGTGCAGCGAGCGGCCTGATGTCTGGATATGGTATTTCAGCTTCTGGCTGCGTTCGTTAGCCCCGTATTTAAATTTCATGACGGTTGCCCAGATGCGACGCGCCACGCGCCCCATTACGCTGTATTCGGGATCAAGGCCATTGCTGAAGAAAAAGGATAGATTCGGAGCAAAATCATCGATAGACATGCCCCGCGCCAAATAATACTCGACGTAGGTAAAGCCGTTCGCAAGCGTAAACGCCAGCTGCGTGACCGGATTGGCGCCTGCCTCTGCGATGTGGTAACCACTTATGCTGACGGAATAATAATGCCGTACGCCGTGATCGATGAAATATTGCTGGATGTCTCCCATCATTTTGAGCGAAAATTCCGTACTGAAAATGCAGGTATTCTGTCCCTGATCCTCCTTCAAAATATCGGCCTGCACCGTACCGCGAACGGATCGCAGCGCTCCAGCCTTAATGCTCCGGTATTCCGCTTCATCGGGCTGACGGCCGTTCTCCGCCGCGAATTTTTCCACCTGCTGATCGATCGCCGTATTCATGAACATGGCCAGCAGGATAGGCGCCGGTCCGTTAATCGTCATCGATACGCTGACGGAAGGATGGCATAGATCAAAGCCTTCGTAAAGCTTTTTCATATCCTCAAGGGTACACACATTAACTCCGCTATTTCCGATTCTTCCGTATATATCGGGCCGGTCGCTCGGATCCTGGCCGTATAAGGTTACGCTGTCGAAGGCGGTGGATAACCGCTTGGCTTCGTCATTCCGGCATAAATAATGGAACCGGCGGTTCGTCCTCCCGGGTGATCCTTCTCCCGCAAACTGGCGTTTAGGCTCTTCGTCGGTTCGCTTGAAGGCAAATACGCCAGCCGTATAAGGAAAATACCCGGGCAGATTCTCCTTCAGAAGCCAGCGGAGAAGCTCGCCCGACTCATGGAATTTGGGGAGACTGACTCTGGGCACCGCGCTGCCCGAAAGCGATTCCAGTACAACCGGCCGGTAAAGATTGCGAATGGTCGGCCAATCGGCCAGCTGCTTCCGGCAATCCGGGTGCAGCTGTTCTTCCCATTCTGCTGCCATTGCATCAAGCTTATCCGCGAAGAGAGCCGTTTCCTCTCTCGTTAGAAGCCGTTCCTGATTGGCATAAATCAGCTGCCTCGTGCCCTTCAGCTGAGCAAGTGTTCGGACAACCGCAACCTGATCCTCGATATCCTTCTTATACTGCCGGACCGTCTGAACAATCTCGCGCAAATATCCGGTTCGTTCCTGCGGAATAATCAGGTTTCTCTTGGTTGCCCTAATACCGGAATCCTCCAGCCGAACTGGCCAGCTTCCGCCCATTTTGTCCTGGGCAAGCTCCATCGCATGCCGGAAGAGCATCGTTACGCCGGGATCGTTGAATTGACTCGCCATCGTCCCGAATACGGGAAGCTGCTCATTAGAAACCCTGTCAAGCCTTCTGCTTCGCTTGTACTGCTTACGGACATCCCTCAAGGCATCCTCTGATCCTTGGCGTTCAAATTTGTTAATGACGATAATGTCGGCATAGTCAATCATATCAATCTTCTCCAGCTGGCTGGGTGCGCCGTATTCGCTGGTCATGACATACATGGCGATATCGCATAGCTCTACAATGGCAGCATCTCCTTGGCCAATTCCGCTAGTCTCGACAATTACAAAGTCGTAACCCGCTTGCTTGACGATCGCGATCGCGTCACCTGTGGCTTCGCTGATCTCCGACCTGGATTTCCTTGTCGCCATGCTGCGCATGTAAGCCCGCGGATCATGTATGGCGTTCATTCGGATCCTGTCCCCAAGAAGAGCCCCGCCGGATTTCATCTTCGTTGGATCTACCGAAATGACGGCAATCGAACGGTTCGGAAAATAGTCCAGGAACCGGCGCACAAGCTCATCCGTCAAGGAGCTTTTGCCGGCGCCGCCCGTTCCGGTTATCCCTATCACAGGCACGCCGGGAACTTGTTCCTTCAGCTGTTGCAATACATTTACGGTACCGTCATCGGCGGAAACGCCCGCCGCCATATCCTCGGCTGAAGAGATCAGTCTTGCAATCGCTCCCCAGTTGCGCTGCTTCACCAGCTTAAGATCCTGTTCAGCCTGTCTCGGCGTCGGATGATCGCAAGCTTCGATCATGGCATTGATCATCCCCTGCAGCCCCATCCTGCGCCCATCCTCAGGGGAAAACACTTTGGCGACGCCGTAACGCTCCAACGCTTCAATCTCGGAGGGAATAATAACGCCGCCTCCGCCTGCGAATAGTTTGATATGCCCGGCTCCGGCTTGCTTCAGCACATCAATCATATAGGTTAAATATTCGATATGACCGCCTTGGTAGGAGCTTATCGCAATACCCTGGACATCTTCTTGTATCGCTGCGCTGGCCACTTCCTGAACCGACCGGTTATGGCCGAGATGAATAACCTCGACCCCGGAGGCTTGCAGAATCCGCCTCATAATGTTGATTGATGCGTCATGCCCGTCAAATAAAGCGGCTGCCGTAATAAATCGCACATGGTTTTGCGGGCGATATACGGGTATTTCCATGCTGGTTCCCGCCCTTCCGATCCGGTTATATCGCTTCGACTCCATTTATCCTAGTATTACAATATTCGCTTGCGGGCAAGTGATGCTTGATTCAAATGGCATTTACAATCGAACGTGTTTGCTAATAAATTTTATGGTAATATTTACAATTTTTATCTACGGAAGGAATCGTTAATGCCCGTAAAGCCTCACGTGCAAGAGCTGTAATAGAAAAAAGGCCGCTTCCAATGTAACATGGAAACGGCCTTTTCGTTATGCTTTGCGGAATGCCAATACCGCATTGACTCCGCCGAAGCCGTAGGAATTCGATACGGCTGCCTCTGCCTTCACTTCTCTTGCCTGCCTGGCGACCAGATCAATCTCGGCCTCCGGATCCGGATCATTCAAATTCGTCGTTGGCGGAAGCCAGCCCTGGTTCAAGGAAAGCAGCGTAATCGCCGCTTCTATTGCGCCGGAAGCTCCAAGCGGATGCCCGTACAAGCCTTTTGTTCCGCTGACCGCAACCGGACGGCTGCCGAATACGCTTCGTATCACCTTCGATTCCGTCACGTCATTAAGCAGCGTTGAAGATCCGTGCGCATTGACGTACGAGACGTCATCCGGCGACATATCCGCGCTCGAGAGCGCCAGCCTAAGCGCCCGGGCAGCTTGCGCGCCAGTGGGAAGCGGCGCGCTCATATGATGGGCGTCGTTTGTTAATCCAAATCCCGCAAGCTCGCCATAGATCCTTGCGCCGCGGGCACGGGCATGATGCTCGGCCTCGATAACAAGAATAGCGGAGCCTTCTCCCATCACAAAGCCATCCCGGTTCCGGTCAAACGGTCTGCTTGCGCTTGCCGGTTCTTCATTGCGAGTCGACATCGCGCGCAGCATATCGAATGCGCCGAAGGATAAAGGAGCGAGCGGCGCTTCCGAGCCGCCCGCCAGCACGACATCCGCTTCGCCGCGCTTGATGGCCTGCAATGCCCTGCCGATGGCAACCGCACCCGAGCCGCAGGACATCGAATTCGTCTCGTTTGGTCCGGTAAATCCGAACTCCATGGCCAGATTGCAGGAGGCTGCCCCGCCGAATACGGAAAATCCAAGCGTTGGGGACACTGAACGGAAGCCGCCATGGAAATATTGCCCGCATTGTTCCTCCGCAAAGGCGATACCGCCTAGAGCCGAGCCCATAAAGACGCCGGCCCGCTCGGTTTCCAGATCCTCCGCATCCAGTCCGGAATCGCGAAGCGCCATAATGCCGCCGGCTACCGCAAGCTGGGAGTAACGGTCCATCCGGTGCGCCCGCTTCTTATCCATAAATGCCGTCGCGTCGAAATGCGGAATTTGCGCGGCAATCCGGCTGCGAAGCCCTTCCGGCACAAATCGGTCAATCGGTTTGACCGCGCTTTCTCCCCGCTGCACGCCTGCCCATAACGCTTCGACTCCTATGCCAATCGGGGTTACGCAGCCGATGCCGGTTACCACCGCTCTAATCTCGTTCATATTAGCCCACCTCTTCCTGGAATGTCCTGCTCGTTCCCGTGCTCTTCGATCCGCTGCTTCAGGCCCTGCAAAGTCCGGTCCGCAATCGCGTAAACGAATACCTCGCCGATCATGTCGGCTGCCAGTCTTCTGCCAAGCGGCGGCTGCAGCCAACGATGAATGATCGTCACCTTTACGGGCTCCTTCTCATCCAATGCTTCTATCAGCCATTCGACTTCCATTCCGGCTGTAACGCCGCGAACATGCTTGTAATACACCGAGCATAACTGCTCGTCCACCTTCATTTCGCTAACCCACCAGACCGGCCATTTAAACGGCTTAAACGGCCTTACCGCTCTCATCATGACGAGTCCGCCCCGGTCGCTGCCGCCCTGCTCGAACTGGACTCCCCGGTAATGCGGAAGCAGCGCCGGCCAATTCTCCACTTGCCGGGCATAACGGAAAGCCGTTTCTTTATCGCAATTTATGGTGATTTCATTACGGGTATACATGTATTCGTCTCCTTCGGGCAATCTCCGATGATCCCCGCAAGCTTATTGGTCAGCAGCGAGGAAGTGCCAACGATTCTAAGGGCTGAACGCCATAGGATAGGCTGCCTGCTTAAACGTTCAATGATGTGCTGCAATCGGGTACCGGCTGCGAATTCGGCCTGCTGGTCCATTCTATATTGACGCAGCGGCTCGTGACTGCGCGTTTGAAGCATTCGTACGATGGCGGGTGCTGCAAGCTCCGCGCTTCTTAATGCCCGATAGATCCCTTGTCCGGTTAACGGATCGTAATAACCCGCCGCATCGCCGAGCAGAAGCATGCCCGCTATGTCATGAGGAATGACCGGTCTGTCGAAGGGACCGCATGTCAGCACGCCGTCTTCGATTTCCGCATCCCGCAGCCGTTCCGTCAGCTCCGGAACAGCCCTCGCCTCGCCAAGGACAACGCCGGAAAGGTCCTTGACCGCTAATGAAGCCGCCTTGGCGCTGCCAAGCACAACGGTCATATTCGCCAGCCCGGCGCCAATCGGGGCGAGGCCAATGACTTTTCCATCGCCGGCCGTAAACAGCTCGACCCTGCCATTTAAACCTCGCACCCCATTCAAACGGGCCGTAAAAGCGGCCTTGCGAAGCGATCCGTACCGGTTCACTTTGGCGTTTCTCGCCACAACGGACCGCAAACCGTCGCTTCCGATGACAAGGGAAGCTCTTATGAACATCGGCTTGCCTTCCGGAGAGCGGGCGATTACGCCAGCCGCCTTCTCTCCTTCCCAGATCAGACGTTCCACCTTCGTACGCTGCTCAAATACCGCACCAGCGCGGCTGGCTTGCTCGGCAAGCCATAGATCGACCTGTTCCCTGCGGCATCCCGCTCCGTACTGTCCTTCCGGATAAACGGCTTCAAGCAAGGCTCGTCCGCTGCTTACTTTCCAGCCTTGTATCGGACTGGACGGGAAATCAAAGGCTTCCCGGGCATGAGAATGCCCCGTTATTCTCCCAAGGGCGGCAACCGCTCCCGGATTCAAGGACTCGCCGCAAGGCTTGCGCCGCGGGAAGGCCTCCGCATCCAGCATCAACACGCGAACACCGCTGGCAGCCAGCAATCTGGCGGATGCGCTTCCGGACGGGCCGGCACCCACAACAATGACGTCATACCTATTCATGGCCAACCACGGCTAGCCGGAACGGAAAATGTTTATGCACCGCCGCGTTTACGCCAGCAAGCTGAACGAGCTGCCGTGCCTCCTGCGGAGTGAAGGAGCGCATGACAGACAGCGGTCCGTCATGTCTCGTTACCGGGCTTTTCCATACGAATCTGGCCAGCAGCTTGGCCGCCAGATAAGCGAGCCGATGCCGTTCCAGATCCGTTACAACCCAACCTGCGCGGGTTACGCGGGCCATTTCGGCGAACAGCTTTATCGCTGATTGCTCGTCCAAATGGTGCAGTGCAAGATTGCAAAAGGCCAGATCAAAGCTTCGGTCTTCAAAAGGCAGGGCCGTTCCGTCCGCATGCAAGACTTCAATGGATGGATACGCATCCGTCCGCCGGGCAGCGAGCTGCACAATTTGCGGATGGTTGTCCACGGCGACAAGCGAGACGTTCCTGCCTCTTTTTTTGCACCAGTCAATAAATGCAACCGGAAGGTCCGCAAGACCCGTGGCCACATCCAATACCCGCACCGGTTCGCTTGGCGCCAGCTTGCGCATCAGCCTTTCCAGATGAACAAACAAAGCCGGATTACCGCCAAGATACCGGTTGACGCCCCACACTTCCCGAAGGCTCTTTTCCAGCTCCACCGGTTCTACGCTATCCCCGTCAAGCCATTCCTTCAGGTCCAGCCGTTCGAACAGCTGTGCCATGCCATCACCTCATCCAGATTTTCCCTGCATGACCTTATTGTTATTCTTTTCCACCTCTTTTATCCGTCCCTCTCAAGGTTTGCGCAACGATTGCCATTATTTACACCTGAAAGCCAGCTGAAATTCATCGCAACCTATCTCTCTCAATTGCGTCTAAATTAGTAGACTTTGAGAGGAGAGTGATAAAGAAGCATGTTCAAAAAACTATCGGCGGCGGTTCTGCTTCTGTTCGTTGCCCAAACCATTGGGACATCCGCGATCAGCATGGCAGCCAGCCCGGTTTCCGGCACAATGACCAAGTATCGCGTCTATCAGAACGATCGTGCATTGCGTGAATTTGCTACCGATAAACAGGCGATTGCTTACGCGTCGAGTTTCGAGTACAGTCATGTGGAAGCGATTACGGGCCGTGAGTGGGTGTGGGACAACCTGCCCAGGTACAAAATCTATCAAGGCGGCACTTCCAGCACCAAATGGGAATACCGCACGTACAACGAGGCAATGGCCGCAGCCAAGAAGATGAAAGGCGTACATATCCGGGATCTGGAAAGCCCGGGCTGGATTTATCAATCCTATCCGAAATATCAGCTCTATCAAGGCGACAAAACAAACGCGAATTGGGGTTATACGACCCTCGATGCAGCCAAGCAGGAAGCGAAGCGCTGGACAAACGCCCATATTATGGAGCTCAGCTCGAATAGCTGGATCTGGGACAACATGACGGATGCTACGGAGAAAAAAATACGGAGCGGCAGCCCGGTCTACTCCATTAAGGTAGATCAGGTACCGGTGGACGGGACAAAAACGTATGCTTTTCTGTACGATGCGATAAAAGCGGCGGCAGCTATTCCAAACAGCACCGTTGTAAACGAGGTGTCCGGACTTGTCGTGCATTCCAATGTGCCGGCTTACGATGTTCAGCAAAGCGGTAAAACGATCAAATCCTTTGTCGCTCTGCAGCCTGCTTTGCAATATGCCAAATATTTCGGTAACTCCGAAGTCAAACATAACGGAACAACCTGGTGGACTAGCGTGCCTTATCTTTCGGTCTATCAAGGCAATAACAAGTTAAAATCATTCTTTACACGCGCATCGGCTGTCGCTTACGCGAAAAGCTACTCCAACAGCTATGTCGTCAATGCAGACGGTCGCAAATTATGGAGCAATACCAAAAACCTTGTCTATCTGGCATGGAATGGTTCATCCAACAGTCAGACGATTCTGAATCAAACGTCGAAGACGCAAGGTCTGTCCATTGATTCCCCGTCATGGTTTGAGCTGAAGGATAGCAGCGGCGCATTAACGGACCTGTCGGATCCGTCGATCGTAACGACGCTGAAGGCTCAGGGCATACAGGTGATGCCGCTTGTGTCGAACGACTTCGATAAGCAGATGACAACGGCTTTCCTGGCGAACTCGAATGCTCAGCAGCAATTCATCTCGGGTCTGGTAACAAAGCTTGATACCTTGGGCGTATACGGAGTTAATATCGACTTCGAAGAGGTTGCGGGTACGGACCGAGCTGGATACACCGCATTCGTTACCGCTTTAACGAAAGCGGCGCACGCCAAAGGGCTGAAGGTCTCCATCGACCTGCCGCGCGGCGATACCAGCTGGGATCATCTCACCGCCTACGAACATGCCGAGCTTGCCCAAGTGGTGGACACGATCATCATTATGGCGTATGACGAGCACTGGAGCGGAAGCTCAACGGCGGGTTCCGTAGCCAGCCTGCCATGGGTGGAAAAAGGCGTTCAGCAGTTCCTGGCGTACGGCGTACCCCGCAGCAAGCTGATGCTGGGCATTCCGTTCTACGTGCGGGAATGGAAGCTTGACGGCTCCGGCAATCTCGTCAGCAACCGCGCGGTTCTGATGAGCGACATTCCTAAGCTGATCGCGGACACGAATGCCGTTGGCGTCTCGGATCCTGCCACTCCCGGCCAGACCAAATACAAATACGTGAAGGACGGCTTCACCTATGTATTTTGGGCGGAAACCGCGAGCAGCGTGCAGGCGCGTATCAACCTCGCGATTAAATACGACCTTGCCGGCGTTGCCGCTTGGCGCCTCGGCTATGAGACACCTGATCTCTGGACGATGATGCTTCGTTTAAAGCAAGGGTAAACAAAACCCCCGGTCCTCGCTGCCTAGCGAGAACCGGGGGTTATTTATTTTTACTTTTGGGCCTTATCTATCGGAAACGGCTGTCCGGACCATGCTTTCTTGGAAGTCCAGTCCGCTTCGCCCTGCCAGAACGGGTGCTCGGGTTTCAAGCCAAGGGGCAGGAACACGGCGGCGCATAGATACAAGCTGCCTGTCGAGATGTATCCTTCGCCAATATCCTCTTGGTCGCCGCAGAATCCGATTCGAAGCCAGCCTCCCTCGTCGAAGGTCCCGGGCTGCTCCATCATACGGCGAATAACCGCCGTCAGCGCGCATCTTGCCTGATTAGGAGCAATGTCTGACGGAAGCCAGCCTTGAAGCACGGCCTGCGACAGCAGCTGAAACGCGCCAAACCGGTAAGCAAGCGAGCGCCCGATCGGCGGGAAAGTGCCTTCCGGAGAAATCAATCGTTCTTGCTGCGCCGCATGGCGGGCCGCCCGGCGGATAACAACAGTCGTTATTTGCTCCCACTCCGGCAATTCCGGTCCGACTGTCCGGAGAATATCAACCAGCATCGGTTGAATGACAAATCCGTTATAGTAGTCCCAATGGAATTCCGGCCCGTCCCCATATACCCCATCGCCCAAATACCATTCCTGATGCTTCTTGAGGGCATAATCGATGCGCATCGGATCCCAATCCTCGCCGAGCAGATACAAGGCCGTCTCGGTCATGGCTGCGAATAACAGCCAGTTGTTATAGCCCGGTTTTCTTGAGCGGGTCGCCTTTAAGCAGGTGACTACGTTTTGCTTTACCCGGTCCTCAAGCTTGCCAAGCAGTTCATGCGGTGCCCGGACAAAGGCATGGGACAAAAAGGCGGAATCGACAATCGGCTGATAGCCGCCGGCGAAGTTCATAACGTCCGGCGATAACGGATCCGTTGCCGCGTCAATGGCTTCTCTGGCCAATTGCGCCATCCCGCTTCGCAGCTTCTCCTCATCCCCGGTTAAGCCGGTCATTTCGAACCAGGGAGCCATTCCGGACAGCAACCGCCCCAAGGCTTCCAGGTATGTGTATTCGCTGCGGTCGTCTGTGAACGCTTGAACCGGCATCCGTTCCTTCAGCTTGCGTTCCGCTAAAGCTTCCAATACCGGCCTTCCGATTCGAAGCATCCATTCTATCCACTGCTCACGATCCTGCGTAACTTCAGCCATCGTTTTTGCCCCCTGCAGTCTTGTCTTCATTGCCATTTTTAATAACGCTAACGCTCGTACCAGTAACCCGGAATGCCTTTTTCAAGGCGCATCAGCGCTTCGAGGTAGAAGTAATCGCCCCAAATCGTATAATCATCCGGCGAAGTATTCGTGCGAACGGAATACGAACCGCGGTTCAAGAAGCCTTCCGCTTCTTTCTCTCCATTCGTCGAGTAATGGCTGACGAGTCCTTCCATGGAGCGGTTCACCGCTTGCATCAGCTTTTTGTACGCAGGATCATTGTCCGATAGGAAGCCGCAAATCTCCAGCATGCCGGAAGCAGCGATGGCCGAAGCGGAGCTGTCCCTCATGGTTTCCCGCACCTGAGGCGCGTCAAAGTCCCAATACACTACGCCATCTTCCGGAATTCGGTCTGCAAAATAGTTGGCGAGCCGCTTGGCCGTCTCCAAATACTCCGGCTTTCGCAAATAACGATAAGCCAGCGCAAAGCCGTAGATCCCCCACGCTTGCCCGCGCGTCCAGGTCGAGCCGTCTTTAAAGCCTTGATGGGTTCCCCCCCGGTTGGAATCGCCGGTCTCGGGATTAAACCAGAAGGTATGGTAAGAGGAATCGTCTCCGCGCACAAGGAAGCGGCGGCTCATCTCCGTATGCTGCTCCGCGGCCTCCCTGAACGATTTGTCCCCGGTCTGCACATAAGCCCAGTGCAGCAGGGGCAGGTTCATCATACAGTCAATGATAATGCGGCCGCCATTGACCGGATCATCCTTTGGTCCCCAAGCCTGCAAAATATTCATATTTTCGCGCCAGCGCTTCATCAGTACTTTCGCAGCATCTATCGTTATTTGCTTGGCGGCTTCATCCTTCTCCAAGATCCATTGCGCCTTTGCGGACAAGGAATACAAGAAGCCGATGTCGTGATGGTCCAGGCTCAGATTGTTCTCGAGCCTCTTCCCTAGGCTATTAACCGTTTGCACGGCTGCTTCTCGGTAAGCTCTGTCTCCGGAATACTCGTAGCTCAGCCATAGAATCCCGGGCCAAAAGCCTTCCGTCCAGCCTTCGTTTTCAATGAGTACGTATTGACCGCTGCTGTTCTCGCTGACATGCGGGAATTTGCTCCCAAACCGTTCGATATTGGCTCTAGTTACCCGCAGCGTATCTTCAATGGCTTTCTTCCACATTTCGATGCCCTCCCGATAAGGTTTATGGCCTCATTATAAATCTCTTGGGCTTAAGGGGAGTTGTGCTATAATGTAGCTAAATTGCGATTTTTGCCCCGCCGGGAGGTACGTAATGCCAACAAATGTTCAGCCTATGGATCTTGGCGCTAACGCTTTTTCCTTTACTCATAGATATGAAACCCGCAACGAGAATTGGCTGATGCTGCATGCGCATCAAGGGATAGAGCTGCTGTACATCCACGAAGGATCCGGCACGGTAACGCTGGAAAGCCAGCAGTATAAGCTTGAGGATAACATGTTATTTTGTTTTCAGCCCTACCAGCTTCATAAAGTAGATGTTCCATTAAAGGACGGAGCTACCTATATAAGAACCAATCTGACCTTTGATGCCCGGATATTGGATCCCTATCTGCAGCCTTTTCCCAAAATGCAAGCTTTTCTGCGAAGTTTAATGTACGGCTTGCTCAGGCGCCAGGTATTTACGTTTTGCGATGACAAGACCTTAGCGAATTTGCTGTTGGACTATGATAAAATGCGAACTCTTACCGGAGGCGAGCCAAGCGTAGAGGATCGGGTACTTTTTCTTCTAGCCCTTTTTAAGCATCTTCAACTGCATGTATTTGAATTAGAAGATACGCACGCTTCCATGGATAAAAACTCCGGCCATGTCGAGAAAATACTAGACTGGATCGAAACGCACTACCGTCAGACGATATCCCTGGAATCCCTGTCACGGGAGCTTCATTTATCCTCTTACCATATATCGCACTTGTTCAAGCAGCAGACCGGAATGACCATCTCCGATTACGTGGCGGGACGCCGGATTCGCGAAGCGTGCGCGCTGCTCGAGAATACGGATTATTCCATTAACGAGATCGGCCGAATGATCGGCGGCTTTAGCGCTCCGTATTTCTCCCAGCTGTTTAAGAAGCATAAAGGGGTAACACCCAATCTGTATCGAAGTGCTATCAAGCATACGTACCAGTAGTCTCGTGGCTGCTGCATGCAAAAAGCTGCCGTCTCCGGCAGCTTTTTGCATTAATGGATGATAAACGTGGCGTCCTGTTTATCCGTCGTAGAGCTGGACGAGCTGAGCGGGTTAATCCGCATACCGGTGTCGCGAAGCGTCCTGCCATCCGGGGTCAGGTTATTTCCTTTCTTCCAGTTCGTCGTAACGAACGGAGGTCACGCCGTATTGGCTGTAAAATGAGGCAAGATCCGGCTCCAGCAGCATCCTTCGTTCGGCATCCCGCTCTGCGGCAATCTGCTCACCGCTTATCTCGGCATTTCCGAATTGACGCATCTCGCTGCTGTCAAAGCCCGGATGCAAAATGACTGTATAGAGCCCTTCCGGGGCTGATTGAATATCTTGCCTATGATGGGATAAGTAGATTTGCGCCAGATCAGCCGTCTCTGCCGGGCTTCCTGCCGCGGCTTCGGCTGACCTTGGAAGCGGCCGGAAGTAACGATGGAAATTAAGGAGTCCTTCCCGTCTGCACCAGGTATCCAGCCATTCCGCATAACCCTTTACGGAGTAGCCGAAAAACATATGCTCGTCGACATACGAGATCCGGAAACCAACCTCGCGGAGACGATCATATTGCGCGAGCGTCTCCGCAATGGCTTCTTCTAAATTCACCTTCCCCATTAGGGATGGATGAGACAGAAAATCCCCTTGTTCATCTATAAGGCTCGGCACCTGATTTGCAGGAAGCACAGGCTTCCATTTCGCGCGGTCCCATTCGGCGTTCATCGTAATATGCATGCCGAAACAAATGTCTTTGCAATCGGCCATCAGCATGGCGCCTTGCTCCAGATAAGGTCCGGGAGCCATCACGCTGACGTTTTTCAACAAGCCGTGCTCGCAGGCTTCCGCAATCGCTTGATTCGCCGACAGGCTGCCTCCGAAATCATCGCCCCGAATGAGCAGCCGTATCATATTGTCACCGTCAAACGGATTCCGAAGGAGCCTATTTTGAGGGCCGAAGCATGCGCAATTTCGTGCAGCTGCAGCCGCAGGGCATCCGGAATACGGCACAGCTGCACCGTTTCGCCGCCATGCACCGGTTTGAGCCGGGCGACATTATGCAGATAGAGATTTTTATAATTCACAAAGGATCCTCTCCTAGTACGTTATAAAGTTTATATTTTTCGCAAATCCTCCTCATTATAGAGGCGGCTTTACGAAAGTAGAGTGGGAAATCCCACGCTCTGCGCCTCAGCGTAGCACGGCTTCTCATCGGATAGACTTTCCCTTCGCCCCACGCCGTTAGGTAATAATCCTCGCAACCAAATTCCTCATTTACCTGAGGCATGATTCTGCCTGTGCCGCTCTGCACGTCCCTGATCCGGAGGCCCGGATCGCCGGAATCGTAATCCGCACGGAGGTTCCCATCCCTTGACCCCCGCCAAACTCCACGCCGTAAGCCTGACCGTATTGAAGCTTGATTCGTTCATCGACATTGCGTACGCCGTAGCCTATTCTTGCGCCATCCGGATCATTCATTTGCCGAAGCTGCTCTCGGCTCATCCCTACTCCGTCGTCAACAATGCCAAAGACGATGGTTTCCCCTTTCCGTCTAGCCGTCAGCTTTAACGACATCCGATCCTCGAAAAAAGCATGCTGTAGCGCATTTTCCAGAAACGGCTGCAGAATGATTTTGATCGTCTCATACCCGTATACGGAAGGCTCGATGTCATACCATACCTGAATCCGGTCCCGGTGCTTGATTTTCTGAATTTCCAAATAAGTAATAGCCTGCTCCAGCTCTTTCGTAACGGGAATATGCGTCTTGCCCTCGTTAAGGGTAAGTCTGTAAAATTTCGCCAACCCCATAACCATGTCGTGCAGCCTGTCGATCTCGCCCATCTTGGCCAATCTGCTGATCGAGGATAACGTATTGTACAGGAAATGCGGATTAATTTGCGCTTGCAGCGTCTCGAGTTCAGCTTCCTTTTTCTCAATGTTAGCCAGGTATACCTCTTGAATCAGCCGGTCGATGTCTTTGCTCATTTTATTGAAAGCCCTTGCAATTTGAGCGAATTCATCGGCGCCGTTAATCTCCATCCGGTTTCCGAAATCTCCGCTCCGGAACGCGTTCAAGGAAGCGATGACCCTTTTTACCCCATTGGAAAAATAACGCGAAATTAATATACCTATCGCAATAAGGACGATCGTGCTTATAAAACAAACGAGCAGCGTCAAATTCCGGACATGCCTGGCATCTTTCTCCAGCACCGATTGCGGAAGCGACGCGACAATTTTCCAGCCTAACCCGGGCAAGACATCCTCTATCTTAAAGGTTTGCGTTCCAGCATGCTCTCCGGAGATATCCGGTCTCACGCCCGACAGACGCATGGTCAAGCCTTTGCCGTCCGCAACCAAAATCGTGCTGGATTCTCCCAGCTTGCGGTAATCGGCAGCTTCGAGCAAAGCATCCACCTTGACCATAATGCGGAGAATGCCAAATGTCCTTCCCTTATCGAAATCGACAAGACGGCGGATCATCGATACATTGCCGAATTGCCCGTCATTCTCAACCTGGCTCCAGACATATTCTTCTCCCCTGTATACCTTGGGGTCGATGACCTCCGGATTGGCTTGCCAAGGCAAGTCTTTGTACCAGGTTTCTTCCTCGATACGTGACAGATGGTAAATATCAAACCGGTTGTTCTCGTCAAGCGGATCCTTCCGCGAATCCAGTTCACCGTAGATCTCGGGAAAAGACTCCTCGGCCAAATAAAGCCGGACCTGCAGCTTCCCGCTTGCCCGGAGCATAATGTTTTGCAACGTTGGCAGCATGTAATTCTGCAGCGAGTCGTAGCTTGTCCAGCCCGCCTTGTAGGTTCGCAGCAGCTTCTGAACGGTAAGATCATAGAACAGCTGGTCCGAGCTGCGTTTGATTTCGGATGATTTATAATCGATATTGTCCCGCATCTGCTCCAAGGTACCGCTAAGATTAACCCGGGTCTGTTCCTTAATGGAGTGGACCGAGGATTGGTAAGCGATCATGCCGACAACGGAGGTTGGCGTTAAGGCGAATACCAGGTAAGAGATCATTAGCTTGAAGCCGAAGGACATCCGCTTATCCTTAAGTCCAAGCAATCGATTCATCAACGCTGCCTCCTGAACTCGTTCGGCGAAAGCCCGTAAGCATCCCGGAACAGCTTGTTGAAGTGGGTCAGATTTTTGTAACCGACGCTGAACGCCACCTCGTACACCTTGCGTACCGGATCTTGCAGCATTTCATGGGCTTTGGCGAGGCGCTGGCGGATAACGAACTCGCTGAAGGTAACGCCCCTCTCTTCCTTGAAAAGATGTCCCAGATAGTTGGGCGAGAACGAGAAACGGTCCGCAACTTCCCTCAGCTCAATGCTCCGGTCTAGATGGGCATTGACGTAATCTTCAATCTCTTTCATGATCTTATGATTTTTCTTCTGTTTTTTTCTTTGCAAGGATTCCGAAATTTCGAAAAACCGTCTGCGCATCCACGACTGGATGTCGTATACGGTCTCGAAATGATAGAGAATATCCAGCTGCTCGAAGCGGATGCCCAAGAGACTTTCCAAATTCTCGTTAACGCTTTCAAGATACGTATCAAGCTTGGAAAGAATATGCTGGGCGAAGGACTGGACATGAAGCTTCCGGTCGAGCCGCTTGATGAATGCGAATAAACTCTCGAGGCAATCGTCTATCTTTACAAGATCGTATTGCATCATAGCGTTGAAAAGCTCGTCCAGCATCATTTCCGGACGGCTGCCTTCCGAATCTCTTTCTTCAATATTCATGGATCGTATCAAGCGGTTTTTCCCTGACAGCCATTTATGCTCCAATATCCGGCTTGCCTCCGAGTAAGCAGCCGGCAATTCGGCAAGCGATGAGAATGGAGTTCCTGCGGCAACCGTAATGGTTCCGTTTAATTGCTCTCTGACCATGGAAAGGAGCTGGGCTCCCCGTGCTTCCGCCGACTCTTCGTTAATGTCAATGACGAGAAGCATCCGAATCGGATCGATCCGGAACGCAAATAAAGCTCCCAGCAAGCGGGAACAGCTTTCTATTACCTTCATCGCTTGATCGGCTTGCTCATCGCCGGAATCGGACTCCGTTCGTTTTAAATAATTAAGGCCGGCATCATCCAGCTCCGCTAATAAGGCTGTATAGTTGGATTCCTTTTTTTCCAATTCCGCCTCGGCAAGCCAGTCTTCTTCCGCGGCAGGCAAATATTCTCCCCTCAGCCACTTTTTCATTTTTTGTTCCCGGATAAGCGGAGCAGACTCTCTATACTTCTCGTCCAGAGCGCCGCGGTAGCGTTCGGTATCCAGCTGAGAACGGATTTCCTGGAGCACTCGAATAAGCTCTTCCTGGTCAACCGGCTTCAGAACATAACCGTTTGCATTCATCTGAATCGCTTGCCTGGCGTATTGAAATTCCTCATGCCCGCTTACGAATACGACCTTAATGCCCAGATGCGTATCCTTGAGTTTGCGAACGAGCTCCAGTCCCGACATAATCGGCATGCGGATATCCGTGACCAGCACATCCGCCTCATTGTCTCTCAAATACTCCAGGACTTTATATGCGTTTGTCGCCTGGTACACAACCTCCATACCAAGCTCCTTCCAAGGCATGAGGAGCTCCATGCCCTCCAAATCAAGCATCTCATCATCGGCAAGTATTACGCGATACATGGTAGTCACCTCGATTCCCGTCTTTACCGGCGGCTCTAGCAAATAAAGGCAGAGCCGAGCAGATATAGCTATAGTATATCTGCTCGGCCCTTTCGCTCACAGTGCAAAATATTCTTATTTGCCTATTTGCCGGCTATTTGCTTCAGGTTGTTCTGCCAAGCCTCCGTCTCGAAATCCAGCAGCTTCTGATAGCCTTGCGACATGGCTTCCTCTTCCGCTTTTTTCAGAATGGCATCTACTTCTTCATCGCTCTTGGCGAACAACGCTTGCGCATAATATTTCTTGAAGATCTCGTCAACAGCCGTTTTGGCAATGCCGGCCTCGGTATCGCCGGCAGGCATCAGATTAACGAAAGCCGTCAGATCCTGGGACGTTTTCCAGGTTACCGCCGCCTGCTGCGTATCCGGCCATTGCACTTGCTCCGGCTTCATCTTCGCGTTGTTGGCCATCTTCATCGTATCCAAATACGTCGTGTTGCCAACCCATGCCCAGCGGCCAAGCTTATCCTTGTCCTTTTCCTCTTGCGGCGTATTAAACCAGGTATCGTTCAGGACGGGATACTCGTTTGCATCCATTTCATCCCAGTACTTTCCTTTGGGTCCGAAGTATATAGTCGACATGCCTTCCGGACCTGTAAGCCAGTCTAAATAGGCAAAGATGGCTTCCGGATCCTTGGCGGCCATCGTGATGACGTTAACGTTCCAGCCCAGCTTGTTATAATTGTTCGGATACACCTTGTCCTTGCTTACGCCGTCTTTGTGAACCGGCCAAATGACTTCGTAACCGCTGTCCGGATCGTTTTTCCGCATCAAGGTATTGGCCGCGCTGATTTGATTTTCCAGTACGGAATAAGAAACGAATACGGCTGCTTTTCCGTTCGTAAGCTTCTCAAATACCTGCTCCTTCTTCTCCGTTAACGAATCCTGCGTCATCAGCTTCTCTCTGAACAGCTTGCTTGCGTATTTCATCGTTTCGTTAAACACCGGATCGGTGAAAATCGAGACAAACTTGCCGTCCGCAGGCACTGCGCGGTTCTGACCCGGCCAGTTCGGCGAATAACCTTCGCCAAAGCCGGAAGCGAGAATTTGAACGCCTTGTGCCTCAACGTCCGTCTCAAGTGGCACCATATCCGGGTAAGTTGCTTTGACCTTCTGCAGATACGCATACAAATCGTCAAAGGTCTCGAGCTTCGGAGAGCCCAGATCCTTATATACCTTGCGATTGATTAAATAACCCGCGTTCCCGTTAGCGGAAGTTGTGTACCAGTTCGGCATTTGATAGATATGGCCGTCCGGGGAGCGGAGCATGTTAATTGTCTCGTCGCCCATCCACTTCTTGAAGTTCGGATATTTGTTATAGTAATCGTCGAGCGGAACCAGCTTGCCGGCTTGGCGGAGCTTCTCCACATCCGGTCCGCGGTCCAGGAGAATGACGTCCGTCAGATCGTCGGTAGCGAGCATGGTGCTGAATTTCTGCTGCGCGGCGCCGCCTGATTGAACCGGATCAATCGTAACTTTCAGATTATCCTGAATCCACTTCGTGGCAACGTCTTCGGCCCAAGGATCAAGCGTAAGCCAGTCATAATTGCCGTACATGGAAAACTTAAGCGGCTGGCTTCCAAGCTCGAAGCCGGCCGGCGAAGCGGATGCGTTATCGGAGGATGGCGTTGATTCACCGGAGGATCCGGCCGGAGAAGCTTCCGGTTTGTTATTGCCATTGCTGCAGGCTCCGAGAACCGAGCCTGCAATAAGGAGCGCGGACGCGATGGCAAACCATGATTTCCTTGATCTCTTCATTGTCTAAGTAATCCCCTCTCGTCATTCTTTATTATATATAGAAACTCTTAGGGAGGAAGCAGGTAATCCGGCAGCCTCTCCGAAGAAACTCTACCCCTTGATGGAACCTACCAGAACGCCTTTTACAAAGTATTTCTGCAAAAAAGGATAGATCAGAATGATAGGCATAGAGGCGACAAGCATCGTTGCCATGCTGAGCGATTTGCTTGTGACGGTCTGAATCTTGCCGACGGCGTCAATTGCGGAAGCATTTCCTCCGGTCTGGGTCGCGAGCATTTCGGTCGCCAGATTGGAGTTGAGAATCTGCTGCAGGATGGAAGAGATGGGAAGCAAATTCATCTTATTGATATAGATAGCGGCGGTGAACCAATCATTCCAGTGATAGACCGCCGTGAACAACGCCAAAGTCGCGAACACCGGCCCCGATACGGGAATAACGATCCGGATGAAGGTTCCGATATTCGTGCAGCCGTCCATTCTGGCCGACTCCTCCAATCCGTCCGGCAGCTCGCGGAAGAAGGTTCGGAAGATAATCATGTTGTATACGCTGATCAAGGATGGAATAACGAGCACCCAGAACGTATTGTTGAGGTGCAGTTCCTTGTTCAGAACAAACGAAGGAATGAGTCCGCCGCTGAAGAACATGGTGAAGATGCAATAGAACATGTAGGGCTTGAAGAATAAAATCTTCGACTTCGATAATCCGTAAGCCAGCATCGAGGTTAAAGCAACGGAAAGCGTGGTCCCGACAAGAACGCGCAAGACCGAGATCAGAAAAGCGTGGGTAAGCCGTCCGTCTTCGAAGACCAGCTTGTAGTTGTCCAAGGTAAATACCCGCGGCCACAAGGTGATGTCGCCCCTCGCCGTGTCGGCACCCGCATTAAACGAAATGACAATGGCGTTCCAGAACGGATACAGAGTTACGATACCCAGCAGAATCAATGCGACGTATACAAAGGATTGGAATACCTTCTCGCCAGAGCTAAGCTTTGTCATATGAGAATCCTCGTTTCTTCGTTTCTAGCCTTACCACAAGCTTTGACCCGATTTTCGGGCCAACCGGTTTGCCCCGATGAGCAGCAGCACGTTAATGGCGGATTTGAACAATCCGACGGCAGCCGCATAAGAGAAGCGCTGGTTCTGAATGCCGATCCGGTATACGTAAGTATCGATGACATCGGATACGTTGCGGACAATCGCGTTAACCCCGTTGTTCGTCAAGATCAGAATATCCTCAAAGCCCGCGTTCATCACATTGCCAACCGCCAGGATCATGAAGATGACGATGACGGGCATGATGCTTGGCACCGTAATGGAGAACATCTGCCGGAAGCGGTTCGCCCCGTCGATGGAAGCCGATTCGTACAAGTGGGGATCTATGCCGGAAATGGCGGCCAGGTAGACGATGGATGCGAAGCCGATGTCCTTCCACACATTGCTCGCAATCAGGATTCCCCAAAAATAATTCGATTCGGAAAGCCAATTTACCGGCTCGTCGATCAGGTGCAGCTTCATCAGCAGTATATTAATGCTGCCATTGTCAACGGATAACATGGAGATGACGAATCCACCGACAATAACCCAAGACAGGAAGTGAGGTAAATAACTTACGGTCTGGATGATTCGCTTAAAGGCAGCCTTGCCTACTTCATTCAGAAGGAGCGCAAGCGCGATGGGTGCCGGGAAGCTGAAGATCAGCTTCAACAGGCTTACGACAACCGTGTTCCGCATAATGGTCCAGAAATCCGGAGAATGGAAGAACATCCGGAAGTGTTTGGTTCCCGCCCAAGGACTGTCGGCAAAGCCCTTGAACAAGTTATAATCCTGAAACGCCGTCACCACGCCGTACATGGGCAGATAACTGAACACAAAGAGCAGCAGCACGCCCGGAATAATCATGAGGTGAATATCCCATTCTCGTCTTAATCGTTTTTTTAACGGTAATTGTGTTCTCATCCTAACTGTCCCTCCAGTAACCAATTGCCTTGTTTTGTCTGTATTCAGCATACCTTCCGGCCGCCTGGACCATCAATCGACGCGAACAACGAAAAATAGACGGCAGCAACTGACTTCTGCAAATCTCTCTTACAAGACGATAGAAAGCCCTCCGCGAGGGGCGCGGAAGGCCTTCTATCAATCTCTATATCACAACATCGTTTGCTTTGCCCGGCATGCGAATAACAGGCCGGTTATCCTCCCAGTCGAGAGGAAACCAGGCATAACGAGAGTTCTCCAAATCATCCTTATTCCACCGGTCGGCCATAAAAATTCCCGGCTTATCCCCACCTTGCGGTTGAACGACCCAAGTTCCCTGCGCTTCAAAAGTTCGGTCCGCCCCTTCGCCCCGGCACGGATTGCCGACCGCCGTCCAAGGACCTTCAGGAGCGGACGATACGGCCCATTCTGCCTCGTTAGGCTCCCAGCCGGTACAGCCGGAGGTAATCATGTAATAGCGGCCGTCTTTCTTGAAGACTGCCGGCGCTTCTCTATAACGGCCTTCGAAATTGCGGGTATAAGCCTCTCGTACTCCCGTGTAATCGACGGACAGCTCCGTCACATGAAGAGTGGCATTACCTTCGGAGGAATAATAAAGATAGGCACGGTTATCCTCGTCTTGAAACAACGTAAAATCCCGGCTTTCCTCCCTGTTCGGCCGAAAGCTCCCGAGGTAACGGAACGGTCCTTCGGGCGATTCCGCCACGGCAATCCCGCAGCTGGCGGCTTTGTAATCCTCGTCGTCGGCATGCACCCACATGACGAATTGCTTGGCGGTATCGTTATAGAGAACCTTGGGACGCTCCACTACCCTGCTTGCATGCAATTCGCTCGCCGGATTCTTCTCCGCTTTAAGGGCAAGGCCCCGGAACTGCCAGTTGGTCAGATCGACCGAAGAATAACAGCCGATGCCCAGAAAGTCGACCCGGTTGATGCCGGCGGGACTCGTGGACGTCGAACCATGCTTATACTCGCCATACCAGTAGTAACTGCCATTGTGGAACAGCATGCTTCCCCCATGAGCATGAATGGGATGCCCTTCCGTATCCAGCCAAAGCTCGCCGGGCTTGCGTATGCGAGCAGGCGCAAGCTCCGCTCTCAGCGGTGCTGCAGGCAGTCCGGTGCCATTCTTCAGATTGGCGTTCATCCAGTTCCGCCAGCCGTAGCGGACAACCCTTGGATCCGGGACCTTCCCGCTGCATGCTTGAATCGTTCGGCCGTCTGCCAGCGCAAGCGCTGACGCGGGATGGAATACACCGTCCTCTCCAGCCAGCTCAAAGCCTTCTACGCCTTGCTCTCCCCCTTCCAGCCCGCTATCACAATGCCCGAAGCGAAGGCATGCTCCTCCGTTATCCGGCCATACGGCTTCGAGGACTGGCCCTTCGCAAACCGTTGGCGATCCATAAACTTTATTCAAAGCTGTTAGGGCTAGACGCTCCCCGACCGGCTTCTTATTCTTCGGATGGATATCCTCCCGCTCTCCGCAATCCAGTACCACAGCCATATGCGCATGGGGCACGATACGCGCGACCGCTTGTTGGGCTTCTCGCAGCAGCGGCCAATCTTCGCCCGATGCCGCGCTGCCCTTGCCAAAGAACGGCAGCTGAACATAGAGAAAAGGCAGAAGATAATCATCCCAATCCTCTTTCCATTTGTGAATCAAGGCGGATAGAAGCCGCTCGTATCGCCCGCCAAGCGCGATATCGTTTTCGCCCTGATAGAAAATAAACCCCTTTATTGCATAAGGGATAACACGCTTAACCATAGTGTAATAGAGTCCGCTTGGACGTTGTCGGCTGTGAGGCCCCAGAGGCATAGGCCAGGGATAGGGCGGAAGCAGCTCTGCTGGCAAGCGTTGCCTGATCCCTTCCTCGTGCTGCTGCACCTGCGCGAGGTAATGATTCATCTGCCGCTCGTATTCCGCGGGATTAAACTTTTCCATCGCCTTCCGGTGGTTCTCCACAATCGGTGCCAGCTCGGGATCGGCAAACAACGTCTCCTCCGGGATCCAGCAGGCTACCGACGTGTCTCCCCAGTTACAGCCGATTATGCCGATTGGAACGTCCAGCTCCTCGCGCAGGCTAGCCGCAAAATAATAGGCTGCCGCCGAGAATTTCCCGGCCGCTACCGGCGAAGATGACTCCCAGCGGGGTTGTCCATGCTCTTCTTCATTGTATAAGCTTTCGTGGGCGACTCGGGGAACATGGAAATACCGCAGAAGGGCATCTTGAGAACGCAGCAGCTCCTTTTGCCCGCCAAGAGACTCTTCCAAAGGCCATTCCATATTCGATTGGCCGCCCGCAAGCCACACGTCTCCGATCAAGAGATCGGAAATCGTCAAGCAATCGCCGCGACCCCTATCCTCGATACGCAATTCATAGGGACCTCCTGCTTCAAGCGCTGGCAGAACAGCCTCCCAATTTGTTTCACTGCCGGAGGCGGATGAGGAATAGTCCCCCAAGCTCACATGCAGCTCAACATCCGTTCCTTGCCAGCTGCCCCAAATCCGGATGGGCTTGTCACGCTGCAGCACCGCACCGTCCGCAAACAAAAAATTCACGCTGAATCTTCTTATCATAGCTTTGGAATCACCACTCCTTTCAAGTAACCGGCAGGCCGCTTCTCAAGCGATTCAAACGCCAATTGAATCTGATCCAGGGAAAACTTGTGGCTTACGATGCCATCAAGACAGAACACGCCTTTGTTAAGCAGCTGGACGGCTCTTCTCAAATCATCTTGCTCATTTAGGGAGTATCCCGGATGAGGCACGCGTATCTCGGCGGAACGCTCCACCATGCCCACGACGTCCATGCTTTCTGCCGCCGACTTGTACGAGCTCATCAATATGAGCCGGCCTCGGCCTGCCTTCAGCATTTTTATCCCGTCGTTGATGACCTTCGTATTGCCCGTTCCTTCGATAACGAAATCCGCCATATGGCCCCGCGTAATCTCGCGAATGGCTTCGACGGCATCCCCGGCCGCCGGATTAATCGTGTGCGTTGCCCCGTATTGCGCGGCCAGCTTCAGCTTCTCTTCATCCACGTCTACGGCAATCAATGCGCTAAGCGAATTGCCCGCAAGCGCTTGAACCGCCCATATCCCCATCGGCCCCGCACCGATAACTACCCCGTAATCGCCTGCCTCCGGGGCGGCGCCGCGCAGCACGGTAACGACGCATTTGAGAGGTTCTCCCAGCGCATGCTCCGGCTTAATGCCCGGCGCTATCTTCTCGCAGTTCTTTGCCGCTACCGTCATGTGTTCGGAGAACCCGTCAAGCGCTCCGGGCAAACCGGTGACAACATCCCCCCGCTCGAAGCCGGATACGCTTGCTCCCATCTCTATTATTTTGCCTACGAATTCGTGTCCCAGCGACATGGGAGCTTCTCCGATTCGTCCTTGGAAATGGTTCAGCTCCCATGTGCATAAACCGCAAGCTAAAACTTCCAGCAGCAATTCATCGCGCTGCAGCTTCAGCTCCGTTTCCTTTACCTCCAATTTGCCCGGTTCAATTAGATACGCTCTTCTCGTAAACACTCTGTCTCCGCCTCTCCCTTCAATTTTCTATTACTTACAACGCCAGCTTACCGCCATTCTTCCAATAGCAGAGAAGCCTCCCCGCGATTCGCGGGGATGATAAGGATAGATGTCTGTTATTATTTGACAACCAAGCTTGACATCCATGCTCATCTTGTATGCAGCTCCTGCCTCCAGCGGCAGATTTTCCTGGACGATCCCAAGCATAGTTTGTCGCGCTATCCTTCATCAATCTACCGCAGCAACGAAAAATACACCGCGGCAACGAAGTTCGGATCAAGCTGCAATTTCCACTCGCTTCTAACAAAAAAGCTGTACAGGGATAGTCCCTGTACAGCTTTTGACACCTATATTCAACCTTCCTTAAGAGCTAACGCCATGACGCCATATTAAGATTGCTCATTCTTATTCCCGGAACCAAATCCGATGACATAACCGTCCGGATCCTTCACCGAGAATTCCTTCCACACTCCCCAATCATGCTCGGATAGGACAGGCTCGGCTTCAATGATTGCCCCGTTTACTTTCAGCTCCGCATAGAAGATCGCTTGATCTATTCCTTCTGAATGACCGGTATCCAGATCTCGCTCCTGAACGTCGGCGAACTGGTATCCTTATGCTCATTCCACAAAATTTCGGGACCTTGCGCCGCTTCGTAATTCGAGGACGGAAACCATTCCGAGTAGATGCGTCCCCAAACATTTTGCAGCGTTGCCGGGAATGGCCCTACCGCTTCGAATACTGCCCATGTTCCGGCTTCAACCAGCAGTTCGCTGTAATGCTCCGGACATGCGGAACTCGTTGCTGCACCGATATAATGGTCTAGCTCTCCTTTTTCCTCCATACGGCCCTCGGAGAAATTTACGGAGGCGCTAATTAAGCCTGTAGGTGTCACGTTGGACAATGCTTTAAGCTCGCGGATCCTCTCCTCGGTCAAGCTCTGCCACATCGCGGCAATTTCCGGGTTCACGCCTTCAAATACAATCGGAACCCGCTTCATCAGCCCAACAATGCGGAACGCTTCCTTATCTTCAATCCGGTAATTCATTTCGTCTCCCCCTGTTATGGTTAATTGAAAGGACATGCGGGGAAAAGCTTTCAAAGACTGCCCTTGCTGCCTTGCCTCGGACGGTGTAAGCCCGTGAACAGCCTGAAATGCCTTGCTGAACGAATCCGCGGAGGTATAACCGTATTTGACCGCCACGTCGATCACTCTGGATGAAAAGTTCATCAGATCAAAAGCCGCCAACGTAAGTCTTCTCCTTCGGATATATTCAGACAAGGAAACCCCGGCAAGAAACGAGAACATGCGCGAAAAATGGTATTCCGAGCAGTGTGCCCTTCTGGCCGCTTCCTTGAGATCAATCTCCTCCGCCAAATGATCCTCGATATATTTCAAAGCCTGATTCATTTGTTCCAGCGTATTCATCCGTTTCCCCTCCTTTCCTCACCAATAGATTAACAAAAGGGAATTCTCCCTATCCGACTTTTCTTGCACAAGATTAACGGCAGGCAGCTTATGAGCTCTTAAAATTTAAAAAAGGCAAACCTATGCAGGCTCGCCTCTTCCTTGCCTAATATTTCCTAATATTGCCTAACTTCCTCGATAACAGAGATCGGAACATGCACAAGCACGTTGGACTGGTAACGCAGCTGCACGAACTGCTCCTCTACCTTTTCGATTTTCCCGCTCCATACTTTTCCCTTGCTGGTTCTTACGGCTACCGACTGCTGTGCAATCTGCGCATGCAATAAGTGCAATCGAATCGTTGAGATTGGTATCATCTCCTCTTCTGTTACCCGAGGTCCTCCAGCTCTTACCTATCCGGGACCTATTTCTTGATTTTAAAGGACCCGACGTTTTTGCACAATTGTTTAATTGCTTACTTAGAAAATTAAATATGATACTCCAATAAAATTACTTCTTCGTTTCATTTCGTTGCACTCCCGCATACCTGATGCCACTAGGTTTTCTTTTTCCCCCTTCCCACCGCAACTTACCAAACATAAAGACGTACAATTGTATAATTCAGGAAGATGGTAATAGTAATACATAAGGGATGCCGACTTATCCTGCCCCTCCTTTACGAAAATGTATATTTGAAATAAAGACTTTAGAAGGATGGAAGTGAGCACATTGGTACTTTCGAACATTTCCATACGGGTTCATATTTTGGTACACTAAACGTTACGATTGTCACAGTCAGCTAAGGGAGGATTTATACATTGCGAGTAAAAGAGAATCTGATTGGCGCTGCAATCGCTTTTGTACTCATCTGCGGTGCGGGAGCCATCGGCGCGAATTACGTTCTTAAAGCCATGGATAGTGGGGATAAGACTGAAACAACCGATAAAACGGAAACAACGGATACAGTACAACCGCTGCATGTTCCGCAAGTTGACTTTGCGGCGAATTCGACGGAAGGTAAAGCGATCGCGAAGATTAAGGAGTATCATTCGACCTTCGATCTCAAGGTAACGGGCGGCGGACTGGATAATTTCAAGCCGGACAACGATACCGCCTGGGAGGAGTTTCTCGCGTCGGAAGTCTTCAACGCCAAAAATTACGAAGACATTGGCAAAGCCCTGTCTAGCGTCGAAGGTCTGCAGATTGATATGAACAACCTGATCGAGCTTGCCGATATTGCCCGCAAGAAGCATGATCCGGATGCTTTGCGTTTCATGCACCGTATTTTGCATGATTTGGACTTATACGCATTCCCTAATAAAGATACCGTCCAGCGCGATTACTGGGGGGTAACGAACACCGCTCCCTCCGGCGACAATGCGAACCGGGATGAGATGGAGAAGTTTCTGGCCGCTAATAAAAAGTAATGGAAAAACCGGGAACACGAAAGTGTTACCCGGTTTTTGTCTGAATGAAACTGTAGATAAGATTCGGTATCTCCGATAAATCATCGCATGCGAAGTCCGTATACTCGTTAGGATCGGCCCTTTGCTTCCATACGGTCCTCATCCCCAGCTCCTTCGCCGGTATCATATCTTTCTTCATGTTATCGCCTACAAAAACGGCCTCCGCTGCGGATACGTTCAGGTTGGATAGGGATAATTGAAAAATAGCGGGATCCGGCTTCCGCAAACCTACCGCTTCCGAGATGACAATGTCGTCAAAATAATCCTCGATGCCTAAAGCCCGTATTTTGTCCCGCTGATAAAACGCTCTTCCGTTCGTAATCATGCCTAATTTGAATGCGGCCTTCTTCAGACCGATAAGCATTTCCGCAAGCCCCGGATAACCGATAGCATGCTTCGAAAAATTACAATTCAGATCCTCCAGCATAACGGCAAGCAAGGAGCTGTCCATGTCGAAAAACCCGATTAAATCCTTATAGACCTCTTCCTTCGGACGAACGACATGATTCATTTCCGTAAACTTTCGAATATATTCCCCTTTGTCTATACGATAGGCTTCCAGAGCATAAGCATCATATTGATAATTGGCGAATCCGATTAAGGATTGATGTTTATCCAGCAACGTTTGGTCCAGATCGAAAATAACGGCAGCGATCTTATTCATTCAAGCACTCCTTAATCATATAGTCCATATAGGCTAAGGCATCTTGTCTGCGTTTGAAGACGTTAAGGTACAAGGATTTGGAGTTGCCCTCTCGCAAACGAATGGATTCCCGTAAAATAAGATGCCATCTTGCCGGTACATGCCGCATGGCATATTGACCTGCCCCTGATTTCGAGATCAGATCCCGTTCCTTAATCGAGTAATAAATGCGGGAAACGCCAAGCACACCCCACTCAATCATCCAGCCTTTCATGAACATGCCGAAGTAAGGCAAGGAAGGAAATTTCTCAGCTCGTCTTTTCCATTTCAGCCAATAGTGCTCTAAATTCAACTTCATGTTACGGATTAAGACATCCCAATCAATCGTATAGCCGAAGGTTTGGGGAGCCGGCCCGATTATCGCCATCCCGTAATGCTTGAGCTGGAACGCATCAACCGAATTTTTGGATAACCGCTCTAATCCGACCAACCTGCCGCTATTAAAATAATAGTAAGGGCAATCCTGATCTTCGAGACTGTCCAAATCCGCCTTCCATATGTACCTGCCGTCCAAGCTGATCTTCGGACGGCTTTTTTCCAGATCGAAATGGATCCGCTCGAGGACCTTCACTTCTTGCTCCGTTAACGGCCGGTAGGTGACTGCCGCAAAATCCAAATCGCTAACCCCTTCCTGAAAGGAGGCAAGCGAGATGGATCCGAACAGGTAGAAGGCTTCCAATAGGCCGGGCAGATCCTTGTTCATTCTGGCGAAGTATTGATCCAATACCGTTTGGACTTGCTCAGGCATCGTCATTCGCTTCACCCTCAAATGTAGGATAAAGAGAGAATAACACAGGATAGGAAATTATAAAATACTGGAAATACCTTGGGGATCTCCTAACCGAATGACTGTCAGGACAGGCTCGAACACGGCAACGCTGCCCGTCATGCTCTCTACGACCAGGCTGATTGCCGCTCCTTCAGGAAGAGAAAGGATATGCGTTCTGCTTATTCCAGCCGTAATGGAATCACCATTCTTGCCATTGCCAAGCCTTCCTCTTGTTTTGCCAATACCTTCACCATCTACGAAAAGGATAAAAGTTGCATTCGACACGGGAGGTACCGTAGCGTTGACGGAATACGAGACCAGATATAAGCCGGCATGGGACACTACAATGGCACCGTCCCGCAAATCCGTATTCTCCGAATCATAGAGCTCCGTCACCTCGATCGCCTCACCGCTCACCGGCTTAATTTCCGAGACTGTTCCGGCGTCTCCAAAGCTTGTAAACGGATTACCCGACGGTCCCGGTATTCCTTGCGGCCCGGACGGCCCGGGCGGTCCGGTTAATCCCGTTGGTCCCGTTGGTCCCGTTGGTCCTGTTGGCCCGGTTGGTCCCGTAGCGCCGGTTCTTCCCGTTAATCCGGTTGGTCCGGGAGGTCCGGGCGGACCTTGAATGCCTTGCGGCCCGGGTGGTCCTGTCATACCTGTCAATCCCGTATAACCTGTTAATCCATCACTCATCCGCTGCTCACCTTCCATCCTTTTTCTACTAGATTATATGTGCCATTCGACAAGCTTGTCTGTACATTAGCAATAGAAAAAACGCACCTGAACAGTGCGTTTTTCCTGAAATAATCTACTCATAGCCTTGGGTCGATTTCCTTTTCTTTAGCCACCTCGAACAGCAGATTTGCTGCGATATTTTTGTAATGCTCATTATCCGGCGAGATCTCTGCGTGAGGAACGGCCAGCATCCGTTGACCGATCCGGTATTCCGCAGCAGAGGTGCGAAGCTTCTGACTGACATTCTTTTGCTTCATCAGCTTGTTGTATTTATGAGGGAATCGATAGTCATACCCGTACACGATGGACAAGTACTCCGCATTCCGAACCTTGATAAATGGAACAACCTGATCTCCGTTCGTTTCCGGCTTAATGACCACGCCTTCCATCTTCTGATCGACGGTCAGCTTGGAGAAAAATTGCTCCGATTGCTCAGCTGCGTGCTCTTTCGTCAAGTCCAGGAGCAGGAATTCGTCGTCCGAGAGAAAGCGATACATTTCGGAGGTTTTCCAGCTTACCGGAAGCTCCTCTTGACCGGATTCATAAATGATTTTCAGCAGAGCAAAAGGCTTATAGGCAAGCTCGCCTTCTTCCGCATACAGCTCCATTTGTTGTTTATAGGTTTCGTAAGCAGCCTGGTGGACATCCAGCGGCACATAGGAATCAAGGACGGCAGGCAGATGCTTGTAGTTCTGATAGGTGATCGATCCGTATTTTTTGTTTAACTCCGCCTTTGGCGTATGATGTTGATCCTTTTCGAAGCCGCTTGCGCGGTAACCCTCGGCTAACTGATGAAGAGCCGCTTCAAATCCGTTCTGCTGCAGAAAAGCGATCTCGGTCTCTAGCGCCTTCTCAATAGGCTTGAATTGCCGCTGGATCAATCCCTCCCCCATTGCCTGCCAAGGAAGCAGTTCTCCGTCCAGGATAAGCATTTCTATTGCATGATCTCTCATAAAACCGCCAAATTTGTTAAGCAGCCCGGAATAGATGCCGTTCATATCCACTTTCTTGATTTTGTATCCGTTACGGCTGATCGCAAAGCATTGCTCCGCATCGGCATGGAGATAAATATTGCATCTCGAGCCCATATACTTCGGCTGCAGCACAACTTCCTTCACACCGCGCTCCGCGTAATACTGCAAACCTTTGCGGATAGATTCCAATTGGCCCGCCGAATCATCCTTATCCGCCGGAGCCATCGTTCCGGAAATATAATTGATCTTGTGATGAGTGGCGTAGCGTAGGCGGCGCAGCTCCTCTTCCCCTAAATCCTGAACCGCTACTTTTCGTACCGACACAAATAATGGTTTCAGCTCCTCGGTCATATAAGCCTGTTTGGATGGCTGGGACTTATAAAATGGCTTATAAGACAGGCTCACAGCGGTTAGTGCGTTACCATGCACGCAGCCGGAATCGACATGGACTTTATTTTTGATCCGGAACGCATTCTTCGCGGCGACATGCCCGAATACATGAAACGGATAATTGCTCACCGCTTCTTCCTCCAGAAATTTCAGCTGCGACTCCAACTCTGCTTCGCGGTCAATCCGAAAATTCCGCTGATGGCGAACCGAATGCGTATCCAGCTTGCCGATATATTTGTTCCGGCATGGCGCATGAGTGACATAAAAGGAAGAACCGTTGCCGCCAACCAGGCGGTAAAAAGGCTTCGACACCGCAACAAGCTGATGAAATTGCTCAAGCAGCTCCGGATCGCCGGCAAGCACCTGCGTGGAGTCGAAATACGTATGCAGCAGCTCCTGGTCGACTCCCTGTACATCCCCTTTTAAATACTTGTGAACGAAATTTTCGTGATTGCCCAGCACAAAATAGAAATGCTCCCGATTCTCATAAAGAAACTGAATCGTGTCCCTGGTCTGTTTTCCTTTGTCAATCCAATCACCCACAAGGACGATTTTCGTATCTTTGACCCGGTCAGCAGGCGTTAAGGTATTCCCTTCAATCTGATAACCGTAGCTGCGCAGCAGGGATTGGAACGTATCCAGGCATTCGTGGATATCTCCTACCACGATATATTTATAGCGGCTTGGCAGCGCGGTTGCCAGGTAGTCATCCAGATTCTCAATTTGAACCCGGTATTCGGGATTTGTTTTCTTCTCCGTGACGGAGTAGAAATCTTTGGCCCTTATTTTGTGAACGGCGGTATAGCCTTCTCTGGATAAAGAACGCAGCACTTCGGTCTTGAGACGGTTAAGGTGTGCCGTGATCACCTTTTTGGAACGCTCGGAGGCGTAATAATCGGCACGGTTGCGATAATCGAACAGGATAACTTCCACATTGTAGTTGTTCTCATGGGCGATTTCTCTCACTTTTGCGCGGAAATCCTCTGCCAGCCCCGTTGTATCTACAATGACGAATTCCGCATTGACCGGAAAGGAGGTTACAAGCTTCAGCTTGGTAAACAACAATTGAAAAGCCTGATCGCTTGCTTCCAGCATGACCCGGTCATATTTATCGTAATCAAAGCCCAATACCTCCTGCCTGATGGAATCCGAGGACAAGTATTGTATATTGGATGTAATGCCCTTCTCTTCATCCCGGAACTTCAGGCCCGGAATCAATATTTCGTTCGCGAAGGTAGACTTCCCGCATTCCGTTGAGCCGACCATTAGAAAGATGGTATGGATTTTTGTTGAGATCTGCATGGTTATGCCCCTCTTTTCTTCAAAATAACGCCTTGCGTTGTCCGGATGCCGTTCACGCCATCGCCGATTGCGATAAATTCCATATCCCATTTGATTTCATGAATGATATCCTCGAACCAATGCCGGAATTCTTTTTGCGTCATCTCCCATTTGTGATCTTCGTGCCTCATGTTCTGAAGCTCGTAATAGGGATTAAAGTCAGCATTAGGCGTTGTCAAAATAAATTGATCGAACTCGATATGGGCACAAATCGTTTGAATAAGCTGCTTGGCATCATCCATGCTCATATGCTCGATAACCTCGGTCAGGATAATATCGACCTGTTCCCCGTTGTAATCCTCCAAGAAATGCTCAATCGACCGGTAAAGCGCAATGTTCTCGATTTCTTTCAAGCTTGCTTTACGTTCAACGGCTGCAAGCTGCTCCTCGTTAATATCGATCGCATAATAGCTTCCCTCTATCTTTTTGGAGAAAGGTATCGCGTAAAAGCCTTCCCCGCAGCCGACATCCAATATAGATTTATCGAATGTAAGGGAGCTGCCGATATAATTCCTTCTCTGGAACGCCGTTCCGCCGAAATCAAAGTCAATGGCGTAACGTTCCGTATGCTCCAATGCCTGTTTGTATTTCCAGAAGCTCGACTTGGACTGCAGGAAGTTTCTAGCGAATAGGCTGCGAATATAAAAGGGAGCATCAATGACTTGAATGCTATGAATATATTTGTCCAGAACTTCATCGTTGATATCGATATACTCCTTGCCCGACATGGCCAGGAACAGGCAGAGGACGCTAACCACATGAAGGAAATGATACAAGCTCTTCTCGGTTGTGACCGTTAACGCATAGCTCTTGCCGGATAACGATTGATATTCGAAGCTGCAATCCCGCATGTGCTTCTCGAACATCTCGACGTAGCGGACCCATTCCACATGAACCATATTGATGTGGAAAGCATGCACGAATCCGTCTATATCCTCTTCATGCCGGGTTTTGTAAGGTGCCGAAAAATATTCGTTGATGGCATTAAGCGGAAGCAACGGCGTATTGTACCTGGAAACATTCAAATATTCGAATTGTTCCTCTTCGCTTTCTTTATAGGAAATTTCATTGTCCGCATCCTTGAAATAGACATTGTAAGCCGAGTCGTTGGTATACCAGCCAAAGGCCATACCTTTCCGGACGGATCGGATTTGCATGCCGGAGCCCGGATTCTTTTTTAAGAGATAAGAAAATTTCGGATTCGTAGATTTCAACTGCACGATGGCCATAAGGTTCATTCCCTTCTTCCTTCACAACTTCTAATCGCATTTTCACATATCTTCCAATCAAGGAACACGGCAAAAGTATTACGACACTGCTTTTTAAGAGCAAAAAAACAGCACGTTGGCCTGAGGAACCATCGTGCTGCTGTCTCTTTTTAAGTTAAACGGTGCATGCTCCAGACAATTCCTCCCGAGTTGGCCCCGCCTAATATAAGCGCAACGGTTAACCCATCCGCATTGTAAAACAATCCGATTACGTCTCCCGCATTCAAAGTTACGTCGCCGGATAAGGTAACCGTGCCATTCCCCAATATGGCCCTAAGGTTGAGAAGCGTAACGTTAACATTGAGAAGCGGGAATAATCCGCTAATAAGCGTCGTAGCCGTTGGCGAAGTTCGTTGGACGGCAAAGGAGGGATTTATACCTGCTCCTAGAGATAAGGTTATTGCGGCTGTTGTTGAATAGTTGATCGTCGCCAGGATTTCATATCTGCCTGTAACCGGAACGGTATAATTGCCTGTGACGGCGTTAAAGCTGGCGCTTGTAAAATACGGCGAAGCCGTCGACCAGTTGGTCAATTGCTGGCTTGCCGCCAAATTCAGCGTACTTATAAATCCCGAAAACCCTTCCGTCAGGATGTTCGGGCCGGTAGCTCCTGTTGCTCCCGTTGCTCCCGTTGCTCCTGTTGCTCCTGTAGCTCCTGTTGCGCCCGTAGCTCCTGTGGCTCCTGTCACTCCCGTAGCTCCTGTTGCGCCTGTTGCGCCTGTGGCTCCTGTGGCTCCCGTGGCTCCTGTGGCTCCCGTTGCACCTGTCGCTCCCGTCGCCCCCGTTGCACCTGTCGCACCTGTCGCACCCGTGGCTCCCGTTGCTCCTGTCGGCCCCGTCGCACCTGTGGCTCCTGTTTCGCCCGTCGGCCCCGTCGCTCCCGTGGCTCCCGTTGCACCTGTCGCTCCTGTCGCGCCCGTGGCTCCTGTTGCTCCTGTAGCTCCCGTGGCCCCTGTCGCACCTGTTGCTCCCGTGGCTCCTGTGGCTCCTGTTGCTCCCGTCGCACCTGTAGCTCCTATTGCTCCTGTGGCACCCGTCTCGCCCGTTGCACCTGTCGCTCCTGTGGCCCCTGTCGCACCTGTCGCTCCCGTGGCTCCCGTCTCGCCTGTGGCACCTGTCGCACCCGTCGCTCCTGTAGCTCCCGTGACTCCCGTTGCTCCCGTTGCTCCCGTCTCGCCTGTGGCTCCTGTCGATCCCGTTGCACCTGTCGCTCCCGTTTCCCCTGACGCTCCCGTCGCGCCCGTGGCCCCTGTCGCTCCCGTCTCACCCGTCGCTCCCGTGGCTCCCGTGGCTCCCGTGGCTCCCGTAGCTCCAGTAGCTCCTGTAGCTCCCGTGGCCCCTGTCGCGCCTGTTGCTCCCGTGGCTCCAGTCTCACCCGTCGCACCCGTCGCTCCTGTCGCTCCTGTCGCACCCGTGGCTCCCGTGGCCCCCGTCGCTCCCGTTGCTCCTGTTTCGCCTGTCACCCCTGTCGCTCCCGTCTCGCCCGTCGCCCCTGTCGCACCCGTTGCTCCTGTCGCTCCTGTCGCGCCCGTTACTCCCGTCTCGCCTGTCGTCCCTGTCGCACCCGTGGCTCCTGTAGTTCCTGTCGCACCCGTGGCTCCTGCAGCTCCTGTAGCTCCCGTCACCCCTGTCGCACCCGTCTCGCCCGTTGCACCTGTCGCCCCCGTCGCTCCCGTGGTTCCCGTGGCTCCCGTCGCACCAGTTGCTCCTGTAGCTCCCGTTACCCCTGTCGCCCCCGTCTCGCCCGTTGCACCTGTCGCTCCCGTGGCACCCGTCGTCCCCGTTGCTCCTGTCGCACCAGTTGCTCCTGTCGCTCCCGTCGCACCTGTCGCTCCCGTCGCCCCCGCCGCTCCTGTCGCTCCCGTGGTTCCCGTGGCTCCCGTATCGCCCGTGGCTCCCGTATCGCCCGTTGCCCCTGTCGCTCCTGTAAGTCCCGTCGCTCCCGTCGCTCCCGTCGCTCCCGTCGCTCCCGCTGTCCCCGTGGCTCCTGTTGCTCCTGTTGCGCCAGTATTACCTGTAGCTCCGGTTTCACCTGTCGCACCTGTCGCACCCGTTGCACCTGTCGCGCCCGTCGCACCTGTCGCCCCCGTTGCTCCCGTCTCGCCCGTCGCTCCCGTCGCCCCTGTTGCACCCGTAGCACCTGTTGCACCCGTAGCTCCCGTTGCCCCCGTCGCGCCCGTTACTCCCGTTGCTCCCGTTGCTCCTGTTGCTCCCGTTGCTCCTGTTGCTCCCGTTGCTCCCGTCTCGCCTGTCGCCCCCGTCGCACCTGTCGCACCTGTAGCTCCCGCTGCCCCCGTGGCTCCCGTTGCCCCCGTCGCACCTGTCGCTCCCGTAGCTCCCGCTGCCCCCGTGGCTCCCGTTGCCCCCGTCGCGCCCATTACTCCCGTTGCACCTGTCGCGCCCGTTACTCCCGTTGCACCCGTCGCTCCCGCTGTCCCCGTGGCTCCCGTGGCTCCCGTCTCACCTGTGGCTCCTGTCGCTCCAGTCTCACCCGTCGCACCTGTCGCACCCATAACTCCCGTCGCTCCCGCTGTCCCCGTGGCTCCCGTGGCTCCCGTTGCACCTGTCGCGCCCGTTACTCCCGTTGCACCTGTCGCTCCCGTTGCCCCCGTGGCTCCCGTCGCTCCCGTCGCTCCAGCTCCCGTTGCACCTGTCGCTCCCGTCGCTCCCGCCGCGCCTGTCGCACCTGTGGCTCCCGTTGCTCCCGTGGCTCCTGTTGCTCCCGTCTCTCCTGTCGCACCAGTTACTCCCGTTGCTCCTGTGGCCCCTGTCGCACCCGTTGCTCCTGTGGCTCCCGTTGCTCCTGTCGGGCCCGTCGCGCCCGTGGCTCCCGTGGCTCCCGTGGCTCCCGTTGCCCCCGTTGCTCCCGTCTCGCCTGTGGCACCTGTCTCACCCGTCGCACCTGTGGCTCCCGTTGCTCCCGTGGCTCCTATTGCTCCCGTTGCCCCTGTCGCTCCTGTAAGTCCCGTCGCTCCCGTTGCTCCCGTCGCTCCTGTCGGCCCCGTCGCTCCCGTCGCTCCCGTCGCTCCTGTTGCCCCTGTCGCGCCCGTGGCTCCCGTCGCTCCTGTCGCACCCGTCGCTCCCGTGGCTCCCGTCGCGCCCGTTACTCCCGTCTCGCCTGTCGCCCCTGTCGCTCCCGTGGCCCCTATCGCTCCCGTCGCTCCCGTGGCTCCCGTTGCCCCCGTGGCTCCTGTTGCTCCCGTCTCGCCTGTGGCTCCTGTCGTACCTGTCGCTCCCGTCGCTCCCGTGGCCCCTGTAGCTCCCGTGGCTCCTGTTGCTCCTGTTGCTCCCGTGGCACCCGTCGCACCTGTGGCTCCTGTCGCTCCCGTTGCTCCCGTCTCGCCTGTCGCCCCCGTCGCACCTGTCGCTCCTGTAGCTCCCGTAGCTCCCGTAGCTCCCGCTGCCCCCGTGGATCCCGTTGCCCCCATCGCGCCCGTTACTCCCGTTGCTCCCGTTGCCCCTGTCGCTCCTGTCGCACCCGTCTCGCCCGTCGCTCCCGTTGCCCCTGTCGCACCCGTTGCTCCCGTCGCCCCTTTGGCTCCCGTTGCTCCCGTCGCTCCTGTAACTCCTGTTGCGCCAGTATTACCTGTAGCTCCGGTTTCACCTCCGCTACTGCCTGTTGGCCCTGTTACACCGGTTGCCCCTGTTGGCCCTGTTGGCCCAGTTGCTCCTGCTTCACCGGTTGCACCGGTTGAACCCGTTACTCCCGGATCACCTACCGCCCCAGTCGCACCGGTTGCTCCAACAAGCCCTTGCACACCTTGTGCTCCTTGCGCCCCCTGCGCTCCTTGCGCTCCTTGCGCACCTTGAGGCCCCGCAGGTCCTGCCGGCCCTGTAGCTCCCGTTGCACCCGGTTGGCAATGGCATCTTAACGCATCCGCCAATATTGCCTGAATAGAAGAAATAATCGTTATGAACCTGCTCGTATAACTGGGATCCAGACAACCCTGCCTCACGATAGACAACAAAACATTCATCAGTTGCTGTAAGGCAATACCGACGCTCAGGGTTGCAAAAGGAGTTATTTTAGCCGTTACTAGTGCCAGCTCTATTCTGGCAACCAGACGGGCTTTGTTCGCATTTTTTATTCTCGAGCACTCCGTTATTTTCAGCAGCCTGCTTAAAAGCTCCTGAAGGTATACGATTGCTTGGGGAGTTGGAGCATCCTTCAGCACAATAGGTATAATCGTCCTTAACTCTTGCAGAAGCTGCAAAACCGTACCCGTTTCTTGCCCAAATCCTTTTATTTTGGATTTATGTCTATTTTGGTTTCCCAAAGCGCCTTTCATCGGTTTCCGGCGTTTCATCCGTTCCACCTCCCCGTGCTTCTCCAAAGGCTCAACGTACAATTACAACCGCTGCTGCAATCTATATATTTACGTGCAAAAGGTTTTTAACATAACTAGCTGTTCGCATTTCTCTATTGCCTCTCCAAATTCCAAAACGGTATAATTGGTTCCATATTCCAATATTTCATATTTTTTAGGAGGACAACCGATATGATCCCTCAGCGTGTCAGCTTGATCACGATTGGTGCTTACGATCTACCTGTGCTTCGTGCTTTCTACCAGAAGCTTGGCTGGGAGGAAACCGCCCACAGTTCGGATAACTATGCTGCATTTACAACCGCAGGCGTCATTTTGACCCTATTCCCGATTGAAGAACTCGCCAAGGATGCCGGAATAACCTTTACCCAAGACAGAAATAGCTACCGTGCGGTTTCATTTGCCATTAACTTGGACGAGCCTTCGCAAGTAGACTCGGTCATTGAACAAATCCGAGAGATTGGCGGTACGATATTAAGAGAGCCTAGCGATGCGTTCTGGGGAGGCCGTACGGCGTATTTCGCCGATCCGGAGAACAACCTGTGGGAAGTGGCCTGGAATCCCTCTGCCGTATTCGACGAACGGGGCGCAATGATCTCGTACTAACTTCACAGGGGAAGAGGTAATCCATTCGTGGAAATCCGAAGCATTCGCGAGTCTGAGATTGACCTGTTTATTCAGGTTTTAATGGAAGGCGCAAGTTGGATAGCCGCTAACAAAAAACGGATGTGGGATGAAGCCGATCTTCAAGCGCACAGCTTGATGGAAGGACTTACGATAAACAATTTTTTTGCGGCCTTTATGGACGGTGAGATTGCAGGGGTTATGATTTTGCAGGATGAGGACCGCTTTTTCTGGCCGGAAGACCCGGAGGGCGAGGCTTTATACCTCCACAAGCTGTGTATTAGGCGAAAATATGCGAAGACCGGATTATCTGACAGAATGATCGGGTATGCGAAAAATCTTGCCGGAACCTCCCAAAAAAGATTTCTGAAGCTGGACTGTGCCGCCGACCGTGCTGCTCTGCGGCAGTTTTACGAACAGCATGGATTTGCGTTAGTGAATGAGAGACTTGCCATGGAGACGTACCCGGCTGCCTTTTACCAATTCGAAATAAAGAGCTATGCCAAGGCATAGCTCTTCTTCTCTCTATTCAGCTTGCGGTCGCAGATCAATTACCGTGGAAGCCGTTTCAATACCATTTACCATCAGCACGATACGGTGCTCTCCCACGTAATGCCGCCGGGTAGATAAATCCGCGAACCGGTGAACCCTGCTGCCAGAAAGCTTTGAACCGCCCGGAACCGTCTTGTCTGATAAGAGGAACAACTTGCGTGAAGTTTTACCGCCCGATTTCACGAAATCTATTCCGTATTCAATCCTAAGATGCATCGGCTCTCCCTCTTGGATTTGCAAGGCATATTCCAGTCTGCAGCTGTCCCCGATTGCCAGAATGGAAGGCCGGGCCTGCAGATCTGCGGACGTAACAATGGGGGTCGAATCATCGGACATTGCATAACCGAAAATGGCCAGAGCCTCCGGATGTGCTTGGCGAACCAGATTCCGGCAAGCATGACGGATGATCCAATCCGTGTAAGGATCCTGCCCCTGCCAGCGCCGGGCTATGCCCAGTACAACATCCGGATGATCCTTCGCGATATCGTTCAGATTGTTGGCAACGCTCTTGCGCACGTAAAGTGAAGGATCCGCCTTCAACAATTCCAGTACCGGAAGCAGCGGCGAAGGGTCTTTCTTAAAGACGGGAAGAGCTTGGCCCCATGGAAGACGAGGCCTGCAGCCTTCGCTTGCCAGTCTTCGCACATGTTCATTCGGGTCGCTTGCCCATGTCAGCATTTGCTTCATCATACGCTCGGGATCACGCAGCAAAAACACGCGGACGGCGAATTCCGCCGAAGATTTCGGAGTAAATCTCTCCAGGGCTTGCATGGACAGCTCCCAATGCTCCTCGGCTCCGCCGTACACCTCAACGAAATCCGGGAAGAACAGATACGGGAATCCGCTGCACTCCTCGCAGATCGCATACAAGACTGCAAGCGCGTCGCCGTAATTTGCCGGCAAATGCCTGCCCAGTACCGTTGAGATTTGCCTGATCCTCCCTTTCAACGCCAGCTCGTTCCACTCTTCATTCATAACTTCAGTCACAAAAGCCTCTTTCGCAAACGATGGATAAGCGGCCAGCACTTTATCCGCGAATTGCCGCAGGAAAGCTTCGTCGTACATATCTTTTAACGGCTCAGCCAATGGAGTACCTCTCTTCGATAATCTCTTTGTCGTAGTCATAAGCCCATTATAGAACATTTGTTCTTGTTTTGCAAAGTAGCGTGAAGGAGGAACCGCATGTTCCCTGTTCTAGAGACTGACCGATTGCTATTAAGAGAGATCACGTGCGAGGATCGATCGGACATCTTTGCTTGCTTTTCGAACAAACAGGTTACCATGTATTACGGACAAGAAGCGTTGGAGCACATGGACCAAGCACAGGCACTTATTGATTTTTTCTCAAGAAGCTATGCGGAAAAGCGCGGCATTCGCTGGGGAATAGAACGTAAGGAAG
Organism: Paenibacillus glycanilyticus; assembly: GCF_051200795.1. Classification (NCBI taxonomy): domain Bacteria; kingdom Bacillati; phylum Bacillota; class Bacilli; order Caryophanales; family Paenibacillaceae; genus Paenibacillus; species Paenibacillus glycanilyticus. Next base: position 2,763,935 of record NZ_CP195155.1, on the reverse strand, counting down.
CAAAGAATCTTATCGGAACCGTCGGCTTTAATCAGTGGTCTCCCAAGCATAGAAGAGCCGAGGTTGGATATGAGCTTCTTCCCGAATCCTGGAGGAATGGATACGCTTCGGAAGCGATTTCCGCAGTTCTGCAGTTCGGATTTCAAGAACTTAAGCTCAATCGCATTGGTGCCGTAGTGTTTAAGGAAAACGTAGCCTCGAATCATCTGCTGACAAAGCTGGGGTTTCAACAAGAAGGCATTCTAAGGGACTATATGGTTCAAGACGGGAAGGCGTATGATACTTACATCTACTCTCTGCTAAACCGTATTTAAAATTTGCGATACCAAAATATAGCCTTCTCCCGTGCCGTGGAAAATTTGGAGTAGAGCATCGTATCCACTCCGCCGATTATAAACTGATTCCTGGCATAGAAACGGCATGCAGATAAATTGACGTCTTGCGTCTCGAGCATAAGACCAATCTGATGATTTTGCCTTGCCCACTCGACCGCTTTTTCTAGCAATCGGGTTCCGATGCCTTGCTGACGACTGCTGGCGGATACCCCGATATCTTCTACAAGCGCAAAGCCGTTCCAATTGGAACGGAGTTTAATCCGGCCAATGCATTTATCGTCCGCGTAGTAGAAAAAAACAGCCTTTTCGGCATCCTCCATATACGAGTCGTCAATATCATCGTTATCATATTTCTTCAAGTACGGTTCAGAAAAGCTCTCTTCCATATAGGTCCAATGATCGTTTTCAAACTTGGGGATTATACGTCCGGTTACAAGGAAGCTTTCGTTGGACTTGTTATAATCATCTTTATTGGAATGCGTCATCTTCTTAATCATGCCTTATGCGATACTCCTTTCAGGTATAAAAAAAGAACCAGTACCTGCCCAAACAGACTACTGGTTCCTTCTATTTTTGTTAGATAACTATTAGTTAGTATTCGCCAATTCCGAGATTGAACTGCCAATGAATACCGAATTTATCGGTAACCTGACCGTACAGCTTGCTCCAGAACGTCTCCTGCAGCTCCATCGCGATGTTGCCGCCAACCTTCAGACGATCGAAGGCCGAACGGAGTTTGGCTTCGTCTTCCTCCACGAAGGCCAGCGAAATATTGTTGCCTACCGTAAACGGCATGCCCGGGAATACGTCGGAGAACATCACGTTGCTGCCGCCAATATTCAGGCGCGTGTGCATGATCAAGTTTTTCGCTTCTTCCGGCAAAGGATATTCCGGGTTGGGAGGAACTTCGCCAAACGTCATCAGTTTAGGCTTGTCCAGTCCAAATACTTCGGCATAAAACTCCGCCGCTTCACGGCAATTTCCGTCAAAGTTCAAATAAGCATCAACTGACATCTCAATCTCTCCTTGTATGACGATTATAAAATCGTTGGATGGCTACCCTTCCATACTGTACCATTTTCGATATAAATAATCAAAACCTGTTAATTCGTTTTGAATTTCGACAGCACTTCCTGCAAATGCTGTGCCATATGGCTCAAATCCTCGGCAGACGCCGAAATATCCTTCATGGATGACAGCTGCTTCGAGGCCCCCTGCGAAATATCTTGAGAATGGTTATGCGTGGTTTGCGTCATCGATACAATCTCGGTCATCGACGCCGTAACCTCTTCCGTCCCCGCGGACATTTGCTCCGATGCGGCAGACACCTCTTGGATTTGACTGGAGATCTCCTGGAACGTTGCGGTCATGCGGCCAAATACTTCGCCCGCTTCATTAATAAGCTTCGATCCAATCTCTACATCATTCACGCCTTGATTCATCGCATGTGCGGCGCGTATCGTTGTTCCTTGTACTTCCTGGATCAACGCCGTAATTTCGGACGCGGATTGCGCCGACTGCTCCGCCAGCTTTTTCACTTCATTGGCGACTACGGCAAAACCTCTGCCATGCTCCCCTGCCCGTGCAGCTTCAATGGATGCATTAAGCGATAACAGCTGCGTCTGATTCGTGATTTCCTGAATAACCGATACAATGCTGCCGATCTGGTTCGACTTAAGCTCCAGATCGCGGACTTCATCGGCCGACTTGATTGTGGATGCGTGAATAAGCTTCATCTGCTCAACGGCATGAGTGACGGCAACCTGGCCAAGCTGCACTTCTTCAAGCGAGGTCTGCGAAGCTTCCGCAACGACCGATGAGGATTCGGCAATCCGCTGCACGCCGGAAGCCATCTCTTCCATCGCAGTAGAGGTCTGCTCGGCAGAGATCATTTGATTCTCCCCGGCTGATGCCACATTATGTATCGCTTCTCCGATACGGCTCGAAATATCGACGGAATCAATGGATGAAGCAGTCAGCTCTTCGGAGGAAGCGGCCAGCTGCTCTGCCGCGAAGCTGACTTTGCTTATCGTATCGGAGAACGAATCAAGCATCTCGTTCATATTATCCGCAAGCTGGCCAAGCTCGTTTTTCGCCTTGACTTCCAGTCTTGGCCGCAGATCCCCGCTTGCGAGGGTTTTAATGACATTTGATATGTAGACAATCGGTTTCGCCATTTGATTGGCGGATATATAGGTAGCGATTAGAGCAAGAAGGGTTACCGCGAGAGCAACGCCGATCGTTTTCCAGAGCATGTTCGTAACGGGCTGCATCGCTTCTTGCTCCGAGATCGATAATTGAATGACATAGCCGTTCCGCGTCGCTTCGGCATAGCCGATCTTTTTCTCTCCGTTAAAGGTATAGGAGTAGTTCGTGTCCTTGCCCTGCTTAGCCATTTCGAAAGCCTTCACGGTTTCCGGCATATTCATGTCGTAAACGGTTTTCTTCATGACCAAGTCTGCTTTCGGATGACTGACAACAAGCCCGTTGCTGTCCAGCAGAATCGCGTAGCCGGTTTTTCCGACTTTCGTTTCGCTTACAATCGCCGCGGCTTTGTTAATTTCATAACCGAATGCATAGAAGCCGTAAGCTTTTCCATCCTGTTTGAGAGGTGCTGCGATTACGATAGATACCTTGGAAGGATCGAGTTTATTCACCAGCGGATCGCTGACCGTCAAATTGCCTTCCGACAAGGATTTGAAATACGGCCGTTCCGACAAATCAATCTTGTCGCCGGATTGCGTGGCAACAAAATTTTTGCCTGTCATGTCAAGCGAATAGCCCGGGGACATCAATTCCGGATTTTCTTTAATGAAATGCTCAATCAATTCCAGGTGCTTACCGGCATCCCGGCCATAGTATTGCCCAACTCCCGCCAGGGCGTTGATTTTGGATACCTTGGACTGCAGCTCTTCGTCGAGCCTTGCGGTAATGACATCGGCCTGCTGGGCAAGCTCCCTCTTGATCTGGCTCTTGAACAACGAGGAGTTCGCAAGAAATAAAGCTGTCGACATGGACGCTACAATCGCAATCGCGATAATCAGCGTCGTGATCAACATGCGGTGGGCAATTTTCCGCGTTTGAAATAACCTGGGTAGTTCGAACCTCTTCTTCAGCATTTCTCTCAATGACTCCCTCTCTGTAATGTCGGCGGCGGCATGTCAAAAAGACCTCTGTCTGGGGTGGTTGTTCATGTTGATCGAGGTCCGTTCGAAAAAAGATATACGCGATGCCAGCACGACATATCCTACACTATAAATTTGAGTTTTCGATTTCGTTTTAGTTAGAAATATGTTAGTTTTATATTCCTGCTGGGAGCTTTGCCCAAGTTTCTTTTCCCTAACGGATAGTGTAAGATGTAGGAAACGAATCAACGAAAATCAATGGCAGGAGTTGTCGAGCTTGGCACAAAACGAAATCATTTTAACCCCTGAAGGACTAAAAAAATTAGAGGATGAGCTGGAAGAGCTGAAGACGGTCAAACGCTCCGAGCTGGCGCATCGTCTGAAAGTAGCCATCAGCTATGGAGACCTGAAGGAAAACAGCGAATACCATTCGGCGAAAGACGACCAAGCCTTCATGGAAACCCGCATTGCGCAGCTGGAGAAAATGCTCAAGACGGCCCGGGTATCCAATTCGAAAGATACAACGAAAGTTGGCGTAGGCTCCATTGTGGTTCTGAACGACATTGAAGTCGCGGAAAAAATCGAATACCGCCTCGTAGGACCTGCGGAAGCCGACGTATTCGAGAACAAGATCTCATACGAGAGCCCGATGGGCCAGGCGCTTATGGGCAAATCCGTTGGGGACGTCATCAGCGTGGATGCGCCAATCGGCGTCATCAAATATGAACTTCTCGAGATCAAAGTGAACGGATAAAGAATAGGATGCAGCATACGATGCTGCATCCTTTTTTTATTCTTCGAACAAACGGATAAAGTTCCGGGCACTCTTCGACAGGTACCGGTCCTTCAGCCAGATAATGCCGACCTCCGATTGAAAATCGGCATCCGAGATGGTAAGCATTTTAATGGTAGGAAGCGGAAACGAGGCCATAACCGATTTGGGAAATACCGTCGCGCCGATACCGGCCGCCACAAGGGCTACAATGATCGCAACGCTTGAGCATTCGCAGATGACCTTTGGTTCGAAGCCATGAGCCCTCGCTTCAATCATTACGCGATGATGCATCCCGATGGTTTTGTCCGTCTTGAGGGTCAGAAACGGCATATCCGCAAGCTCGCTCATCAGCATCGTATTTTTATCCGGGGCACTCACCCAGCTGGCAGGAAGAACGGCTACGTACGGATCGGAAGGAAGCGGAAGCACCGAATAGGGCTGCGTATGCAGCGTCGATTCAAAGGGAAGCCTCGCCACAATCAGCTCGATATCCCGCTTCTCCAGCAGATTGCCGAGAATGAAGTGATCGCCTTCCCAGATTTTGAACGTTACATTCGGATACAGTCTGCGGAATTGCTCGATGGGCGGCGGCAACAGCGAAATGCAGGACACAACCGAACCGATAGCCAGCATGCCGTGCAAGCCCGCGTCGAGCTCCTTAACCTCATGCATGGTTTCGTTAAATTCCTGCAGCAGCTTCTCTGCTTTATCCCGCAGAAGCTCGCCAGCATGCGTCAGACTTAGCCCCTTCCCGCTCCGGTCAAACAAAGTTACGCCTAATTCATCCTCCATCAGCTTCAGTTGACGGCTTAGCGGCGGCTGCTCCATATTAAGCGCTTTCGCTGCCCGGGTAATTTGTCCTTCCTTGGCGATCGCCAAAAAGTACCTTAACTGTCGAATATCCATAACCAGCCCCCAATATACCTTTTCGGTATGCGTTCGCGATAAAACAGATACTTTAAATATATCGGCTGGCATGGTACGATTCAACTATAAACGAGCAACAAGGAGAGATCAAAGACGATGAACAAGGCCATTACCATAGAACTTTCTACTAACAAAAAGCAAAAACCTAAAGCATCCGAGCTTGGATTCGGCAAGTACTACACGGACCATATGTTCATTTTGGACTATGATGCAGCCAAGGGCGGCTGGTACAACCCGCGTATCGTCCCTTATCAGCCGATTTCGCTCGATCCGGCGGCAAAAGTGTTCCATTATGGCCAAACGATCTTTGAAGGCCTTAAAGCTTACCTGACCGGCGATGGCAAAATCCGTATGTTCCGTCCGGAGCAGAACATGGCGCGCCTCAACCGTTCCAACGCGCGTCTCAGCATCCCTGCCGTTGACGAGGAACTGGCGCTTGAAGCACTAAAGCAGCTTATCTTGACAGACCGTGACTGGATCCCTTCCGACGCGGAAACTTCCCTGTACGTACGTCCATTCGTTATCGCAACAGAAGCCCAGCTTGGCGTTAACGCATCGACGCAATACATGTTCATGATCATCATGTCCCCGGTAGGCTCTTACTACGCGGAAGGCATTCATCCGGTTAAAATCCACGTGGAATCCCAATACGTTCGCGCGGTACGCGGCGGCGTGGGCAACGCGAAGACTGCCGGCAACTACGCGGCAAGCTTGAAAGCGCAAGAAGAAGCGTATGCGCAAGGCGCATCCCAGGTTCTGTGGCTGGACGGCGTTCACCGCAAATATATCGAGGAAGTCGGCAGCATGAACGTCTTCTTCAACATTGACGGTACGGTTGTAACCCCTGCCCTGAATGGAAGTATCCTGGACGGTATTACGCGCGACTCGATCATCCGTCTGCTCAAGCATATGAACGTGCCGGTAGAAGAAAGACAGCTGTCGATTGACGAAGTGATTACGGCTCATCAGGAAGGCCGTCTTGTTGAAGCGTTTGGTACGGGTACTGCCGCTGTTATTTCTCCAATCGGAGAATTGTCTTGGGAAGGTACGCGTTACGTCATTAACGGAGGAAATACCGGCGAGCTGTCGCAAAAGCTGTACGACACGCTGACCGGTATTCAAAAGGGTACGGTTGAAGATCCGTTCGGCTGGTCTATCGTTCTTGAACCTTCCGAGCATCTTATTTCGAATTAATTGCCATACGTCTTGACAGTCATTTGATCGAGACTTTTAAATTCATAGCCTTGCTTGCGGGCTTCGTCAATAATTGAGCCGAGCGCGGCGGCATTGTCTTTGGATACGGTATGAAGCAGGATTACCGCTCCGGGATGAAGCTGCGCGACGACTTGATTAAAGGCGAAGCCCGCTCCTTTTTGCTGATTGACGTCCCAATCCTTATAAGCGACGGACCAGAATACGTTCGTATATCCGGACTCCTTGCTTACCGCAAGCACATTATCGCTGAAGATTCCTCTTGGCGGCCGCAGGTAGGTCATGGCTTGCTGACCGGTCAGCGATTGGACCTGCTCCCTTACCTTTTCGAGCTCCGTACGGATCTGGTTCGACGAGATTTGCGTCATATCCGGATGCGTCCAGGAATGATTGCCAACCAGATGTCCCTCATTGACCATTCGCTTTACCAGCTCCGGCTGGTCCTTCACGTAATGCCCCGTCACGAAAAAGATCGCGGGCACTTGCTTCTCCTTAAGCACGTCCAACACCTTCGGAGTATACCCGTTCTCATACCCGTTATCGAAGGTCATGTACAGCTCCTTCTTGGTTGTGTCCCCGAGAAAAATCGCCCCATGCTTCATGACAATATCCTTGAAGCCCTCTTCATTAATGGACGGCAGCTGTCCACCTACGCTTTTCTTGAATCCGAAATGAAACGGCCCCTGCTGTGCTTCAGCCGGATGCTGCGCAACCAGCAAGGACAAAACGGCTGCGATCCATAAGGTATGGACCCATGCTGATGTTTTTCTCATTCCTCTTTCTGCTCCTCTATGTGTAGTCCGTTTATTTTTCCCGCATTCTCCGTTTCCAATCCACTATTTTCGAATTGACAAAATTAGTTGTCAGGCATATAGTTGTTATAACAACTAATTTTGGAGCGTGATTCGCTATGCATCAGAAAGGATTGGATCATTCGATTGGCTTCCTGCTCGGAGCAACCTACCGGAAGCTGACGAATTTCTTTAGCTCCCGCATTAAGGAATTTGGCTTGACGCCCGAACAATGGGCCGTTCTCTACCGTGTCCGCGAGGAAGACGGCTTAATACAGAAGGAAATTGCCGACCGTGCGGGCAAAGATAAGCCTACAACAACCCGAATCCTCGATTCCCTGGAGGCAAAAGGCTTTGTTACGAAGCGTGCCAGCGAGCATGACCGGCGTTCCTTCCAGGTTTTTATCACCGAGCAAGGACGAGCGACGGCGGATGCCATCGAACCGATTGAATACAGCACGATGGTGGAAATCGCACAAGTCTTGTCTACGGACGAATACGAGCAAATGACAAGCCTTCTGAAAAAGTTAAATGAACATGCAAAAGGCTTAATCGATCAAGAAAAGGAGTAATGAGCAACATGAATATACAACCAGACAAACTATGGAGCCGGTCATTCGTAACCTTAACGGTCAGCTATTTACTGCTGTTCTTGAGCCTGCAAATGCTGCTGTCTCCATTCCCTACTTACGCGAAAGAGCAATTTCATCCGAATAACTTCGCGCTTAGTCTTGTAACAAGCCTATTCGCCTTAGCCGCAATCGTTACGCGGTTTGCCACCGCTGCCTTGCTTCGCAAGGTTCACCGCAACGTTATTTTGTTCGTGGGTCTTGTATTGGCAGCAATAGCAACTGTCCTCTACCCGTTCGCGGGCTCCATGACATCGCTTCTTATTCTTCGCGCGTTGTTTGGTATCGGCTTCGGGATGACGAGTACCATTATCCCTACCCTGGTGTCGCAGATTATCCCGAAGAAAAGAACCGGAGAAGGCATCGGTTACTTCGGTTTATCGACCAGTATCGCTATGTCCCTTGGTCCTATGATTGGTCTTTCCGTCATTAAGCAATTTGGATTTACGACCCTCGCGATGATCGGTACGATTGCCCTCGTTCTTATTATTCCGTTGCTACTTGTTATGCGCAGCATTCCAAAGCAGCCTGCCAAACCAGCTCCATCGGCAAACAAGACCGGAGTAGGAGAATCGGCTTCCGAATCTTCAACCGGCCGTATGATGGTGCCCGCTATTCTTAATGTGTTAATGTCCGTTACTTACGGCGGTATCCTTGGGTTTATTGCGCTCTATGGCGCTCAAAAACATATTGAACAGATTGGCCTGTTCTTCTTATTTATTGTATTTACCGTCTTTATTATCCGTCCGATTTCCGGCAAGCTGTTTGACCGCCGCGGACCGATGCCCATCGTTATCCCGGGTGCGCTTGTTGTCATTGCCAGCTTAATCATCTTGTCCTATGCAGACTCCCTTCCGCTCATTATCGTATCCGCATTGCTGTACGGGTTTGGTTTTGGCGCCATCCAGCCGACAACGCAAGCATGGATGCTGCGCGAGGCAGCTCCTCATCAAGTCAGCTTCGCGAACAGCTTGTATTACAATACGATTGATTTTGGGGTAGCCGTAGGCTCCATGCTGCTCGGTATCGTCGCTTCGGCTTCCAGCTATTCAATCATGTACCGCTGGGCAGCGGTAGCCATGGTCATCTTTATGCTTGTTTACCTGGTCAGCTTGGCCATTGAAAGAAAGAACCGAGCTGCCGCACCTGCAACCGCTCGCGAGAAAACTGCAGTAACTTCGAGATAACAATAAAAAGCCGGCAAAGAAGTCCGGGGTCGCCAATAATTGGTTGATGCCCCACTTCTGTTGCCGGCTTTTTTTATAGGTATGGATAAAACCCCACCTGCTCTTTTATCGCTTGCCAGACTTGTAACTTTCGCCGAATAGAGCTACTCTAATTGGAAATAGATTCTAAATTGGAAAGCAATTCTGAATAAAAAGGCGCTGGTAACCATGACTAGTAAAGGCATGCCCATAAGCTCATTGGAGCTAAACCGGGCTATCCTTGCAAGGCAAATGCTGCTCGCACGTTCGAATACGCCTGTTCACCATGCATTAGAATGGTTTATCGGTTTGCAGGCCCAAGCTCCCCAAGCACCTTACTACTCGCTTTGGACAAGGCTTGAGGGATTTGTCCCAGACGATCTATCCACGCTTATCTCGAATCGGTTGGCAGTAAGGATCGCTTTGATGCGCTCCACGCTTCATTTGGTATCGGCAAATGACTGCCTGCTTCTCAGACCATGGGTCCAGCCGGCTCAAGAGCGCGCACTCAAGGGCAGCTTCGGCAAACGTCTTGCCGCAGTTGATTTGAACGTCCTTGCATCGGAAGGAAGAAAACTCGTAGAGGAGCAGCCCCTTACCTTCAGCGAGATTGGCAAGCTGCTAGCCCCGTATTGGCCGGATTCCGATCCGGAGGCACTTGCAGCAGCTGTACGTACCTATGTCCCTCTCGTTCAAGTTCCGCCACGCGGATTGTGGGGAGAAAGCGGTCAAGCCATTCATACTTCCGCTGAAGTTTGGATGGAGCAGCCTATGCTTGAGCAGCCGGACGTCGAGCAGCTTGTACTGCGATATCTGAGTGCTTACGGCCCTGCATCCGTTAAGGATATGCAAGCTTGGTCGGGGCTTACTCGACTTAAGGATTATTTCGAGAATCTTAGACCGGGCCTTGTTATTTTCCGAGATGAACTAGGAAATGAGTTATTTGATCTGCCCGATGCTCCTCGTCCGGATCCCGGCAACATGCCTCCGGTCCGCTTCCTCGGAGAATTTGATCCCATGCTGCTTGGTATCGCCGACCGATCGCGAGTAATGAATCTTAATTATGGCAAACGAATTTTCACCGCTAATGGCATCCTCCGCTCAACGATTCTTTTGAATGGTTACATCGAAGGATTATGGTCCATCGAACGCGACACCAAGAGGGCTGCACTCCTTATCGATCCATTCCGCCCTCTCACGAAAGAGGAACAGCTAGATCTCATTCAAGAGGGCAAAAAGCTGTTGGAGTTCGCTGTACCAGGTGTTACTCATGAAATCCGTTTTATAAAATAAATTAAAGGGCCATCCCATTGTCAATGACAAGTGGAATGGCCCTTTTGCCTGCCTTACGGATTAACGGCGGCCGAAGCTTTGTTCGTTCCAGCGCAGCTCTTGGCGGAACTGGCGGATTGTTGTGTTGTTGTCAATAACGACAACCTCGATGCCGAGCATATCTGCCCAGTCAACAAGCTGATCCGTCGTTACGACATACGACAGCGCCGTATGATGCGCGCCGCCTGCATAGATCCATGCTTCTGCCGAATCGCGAAGGGATGGACGCGGCTTCCACAATACGCGGGCAACAGGAAGCTTAGGCATTTCCTTCTCAACCTTCACCGCGTCAACTTCGTTGATGATCAAACGGAAACGGTTGCCTAGGTCGACCAGGGATGCGTTTACGGCTTCGCCTGCTTTACCGTCGAAGATGATACGCGCAGGATCGGCTTTGCCGCCGATTCCGAGCGGATGAACTTCAATGCGAGGCTTGCTCTCCGCAATTGTCGGACATACCTCAAGCATATGAGCGCCAAGAATCATCTCGTTGCCGTTTTCCAGATGGTAAGTATAATCCTCCATGAACGACGTGCCAACATTGCCGGCCATCAGCTTCATAATGCGGGTAAGCGCTGCAGTCTTCCAGTCGCCTTCGCCGCCGAAGCCATAGCCTTGCTCCATCAGGCGCTGAACAGCCAGACCCGGAAGCTGCTTCATGCCATGCAGGTCTTCGAAGGTTGTTGTGAATGCCGTATAACCGCCTGCTTGCAGGAAACGCTTCATGCCAAGCTCGATTTTTGCCTGCTCTTCGATAGCTGCCCAAGCTGCGGCATTGTCGCGGACGCTGCTTGCAATCTCGTAACGCTCTGTGTACTCGTTCAGCAGTGCTTGTACCTCTGCATCGCTCACTTCGTTCATGCTGGCAACCAGATCACCGATGCCGTAGCCGTCAATCTGCCAGCCAAGCTGGATTTGCGCTTCGACTTTATCGCCTTCGGTAACGGCTACTTGACGCATATTATCGCCGAATCTTGCGATCTTCAGGTTCTTGCTCTCCATGGACGCTGCTGCGGAGTTCATCCATGCGCCGATGCGGGATTGAACCTCGCCCTCCTGCCAATGTCCGGTAACCACTTTGCGGTCAAGGCCAAGACGGGCAAAAATATGACCGAATTCGCGGTCGCCGTGAGCCGACTGGTTCGTGTTCATAAAGTCCATGTCAATGGAATCCCAAGGAATATCGCGGTTATATTGCGTATGCAGATGAAGGAGCGGCTTGCGGAGCTCGGAAAGTCCTCTGATCCACATTTTCGCCGGCGAGAAGGTATGCATCCAGGCAACAACGCCCGCGCAATTTGGATCCGCTTTCGCTTCAATGCAAACTTTGTAAATTTCCTCCGGAGTTGTCACTACCGGTTTGTATACAATCTCAAATGGAAGGTTAGAAGATTCGTTTAATCCCGCAGTAATGCTTTGCGAATGCACGGCAACCTCTTCCAAAGTCTCTGGACCGTACAAATGCTGACTGCCTGTTACAAACCAAAATTGATAAGGTTTAATGGATAACACCATAATTCCTCCTAGCTGAGAATGAATTTGTACGTACATGATCTGAAAATAAAATAAAAATAGAGGATAAGTTGTACGTACAACTTATCCTCTATACTACTCCGAACATGGCCGGATTTCAATATGCATTTTGATAATTTTTTTGTGTTTTATAGCTTGTCCATACGGTAAGTGTATCCGCAAAACTTACATTTAAATAGTACTCCGTCTTCTCCGACGATATAAGTCATGCGGTCATCGTCTTCCAGCTCGATAAATTCTCTTCCTGTTTCATCGCGGTCTCCGGTTGCAAACAGCCCTGTTTTGTTGCCGCATTCGCATTCAAAGGTCAAAACCATAATTTCCAATCCCCTTTCCTATTTTTTTTTATTATATTAGTAACTTTCTCATATAAAGCTTGACAATGATACGATTCGTATCATAAATTACTATTAGTGAGTGTAACATATTGCTTGATTGATACCAATGTGAGGAGCGAATGACCTTGACGATGGGAGATCGCCTAAAGGAGCTGCGCCGAGAGCGAAGCTTATCGCAAGAAATAGTTGCACAATCCATCGGAATAACGCGATCCGCTTACAGCCACTACGAGATCAACAACCGGCAGCCCGTGTACGAGACTCTGATTAAGCTAGCGTCCTTTTTTGAAGTCACTACGGATTTTATTATCGATGGTGATACACGCGGTACAGAGCCTCAAGTAGCAGCAGATGCGGCTGAGATCATCCGTCTGCTCAATAACATGGACGAAGACAAACGCAAGGAATCCATCGACAAAATGCTGGATGCTATCCGGGAGTCTTAATTAGCCGCTGTCCAACTTTGACTAGCGGCTACTAAGCCTCTTCCCCCCGGCAAGAGCCATTACGAGGCATACGATTGCAAATCCGGCTGCATAACCGCCGATTATGTCAGTGGCGTAATGCACGCTGAAATATAAACGCGATGCTCCCATTAGTATGATCAACGCAATAGCGATCATAGCCGTCATCCACTTCACCGTACGGTTTATACCGCTATCCGCTAAAACCCAGGCCGCCGCCAGACTGTACATCACAATAGCCAGCATGGCATTGCCGCTCGGAAAGCTCGATCCGTCAGCTTCGATTCCCCAAGCCATTGCCGGTCTTGCCCGGTCAAAGCCGGACTTCACGAGCGTATTCACTACATAGGCCCCCGCTACCCCCGCAATGAGCAGAACCGCGCTCTTCCACCCCTGCTTCCAGGCAAACCATATCGCAAGCAAAAGCGTAATTGCGATAATGCCTACCGTTGACCCCAATGTTGTCATTGCCTTGAACACATCGGTTAAGGTACCGCTATGTATGCTTGCAAACCAATCCGCAACCGATTCATCCAGCTGCGAGACATTATGGCGCGAAGCCAGCATCGCATCTGTGATAAAGATAATCAAGCTTGCCGTTAAACCGATTAACCACCCTTGTTTTCGAATAATAAGTCCCTCCTGAAAAGAATTGTCACGCGCTTTTTGTGGCGATTCTTGCTTCGTAAGCATGAACCTAATTGCTTCATCTGGTGCGCTTCGTTATAATAGTCGAAGACTTTCATTATAATACAACGAAAATTATACACCAAGGAAGGATTACAATAACATGTACGTAGCAGATAAATGGGTTGATTACGAGGTCATTGATACTGGTGCGGGGGACAAGCTTGAACGCTGGGGCCAATATATTCTCCGCCGTCCGGATCCTCAGATCATTTGGCCAATCGCCGATGAATCCGGAGCCTGGAAAAAGGCAGACGGGCATTATCACCGCAGCTCCTCCGGAGGAGGACAATGGCAGTTCAAATCCAGCCTGCCCGAGCGCTGGACCATCGCTTACGGCGAGCTTAAGTTTCACATTAAGCCGACCAACTTCAAGCATACCGGCCTGTTCCCCGAACAAGCGGTGAACTGGAGCTGGATGATGGACAAAATCCGTTCCGCAGGCCGTCCAATCCGCGTGCTGAACCTGTTTGCCTACTCCGGCGGAGCTACGGTTGCTGCAGCGGCAGCCGGCGCGGAAGTCGTGCACGTGGACGCTTCCAAAGGCATGGTGCAATGGGCGAAAGAAAATGCGCAGCTATCCGGCCTTGAAAGCGCGCCAATCCGGTACATTACCGATGATGTCTTCAAATTCGTGCAGCGCGAGCAGCGCCGCGGCCGCCAATACGATGCGATCATCATGGATCCGCCTTCTTACGGACGCGGACCTAACGGCGAAACCTGGAAGCTGGAAGAGAACCTCTATCCGTTCCTAGAATTCTGTACGACTATCCTTTCGGATAACCCGTTGTTCCTGCTGATCAACTCCTATACGACCGGCCTGTCTCCGACCGTGCTCCATAATTTGCTGCATACGACGATGAAGGGCAAATTCGGCGGCATGATCAACTGCGGCGAAATCGGCTTGCCGATCACCCAATCGGGCCTGCATTTGCCTTGCGGCATTCTTGGACGCTGGGAGTCGGAATAATGGCTGCAGGGAACGAAGCAACTCAAATACCGGTATTGTATGAAGACAATCATATTATTGCCGTAGTCAAGCTCCCCGGAATCCCGTCCCAAGAGGACGAGACTGGGGACCCTGACATGCTGACGCTAATTAAACAGGATCTGAAAATCCGCCATAACAAGCCGGGGAATGTCTTCCTCGGCCTCGTTCACAGACTGGACCGGCCCGTTGGCGGAGCGATGCTGTTCGCAAAAACCTCCAAGGCGGCGTCCCGCTTGTCCGAAGCCGTCAGAAGCCGCACTTTCGGCAAAACCTATGTCTGCGTTGTTCACGGCAAACCGGCTAAGCAGCAGGACCGTCTTCGCCATTACATACGCAAAGACGCCAAACGCAATCAAGTAACCGTATTCAAAGAACCCGCAGACCAAGCGAAGGAAGCCATTCTGGAATACAAGGTATGCGCACAGGCTGGAGGTTACTCCCTGATCGCCGTAAAGCTGCATACCGGCAGACCGCATCAAATCCGGGCTCAAATGGCTTATATCGGCTGTCCGCTTGTCGCAGACCGCAAATACGGCGCTCCGGCCACGGCGTCCGTAACCGATATCGCCCTTTGGTCTACTTCGGTGGAAGCGCCTCATCCGGTTACGAAAGAGCTTCAATGCTTCCGGTCCGTTCCATACGGTTCTCCCGCATGGTCCTGGTGGACAAGCGATCAGCTCGAGGAAGCATCCAGCATCTACCTTTAAGGAGGGATTCGCCCTTCATGCGCAGAATGCGAAGCAAGAAGCGCCTGACCATTCATTTCTTTCTCCTGCTGCTTTCGGCAGCGGGTATCTTGATTATCGTTACCGCAACTCTCAAGCAGGACTCCGTCAAACCAACTGTCGTCTCAAACAGTCCTGAGCCTTCCGCAGAGCCTTCAGCCACTCCGGACCCTACGGTTGCACCAACCGCGACGCCGGAGCCGACGCCAACGCCGGTGCCAACGCCAGTGCCAACCCCGGAATACGAGGAAGCCGTATGGATGGCCGTAGGCGACATCATGATGCATAAGCCGGAGCTTCCCGGCGCGTATGACAGCAAAACGAAGAAATACAACTTCAATTATTTCTTCGACGAAGTCAAACCGATTCTTGAACAAGGCGACTGGGTAATGGCGAATCTGGAGACACCGGTTGCCGGCCCCGCATACGGCTATACGGGTTATCCAAGTTTTAATGCTCCGGTGGAGCTGCTGGACGCGCTGCAGTATGCCGGATTCAATATCCTGACCAATGCCAATAATCATTCGCTCGACAAAGGCGACAAAGCACTGATGCT
Organism: Paenibacillus glycanilyticus; assembly: GCF_051200795.1. Lineage (NCBI taxonomy): Bacteria > Bacillati > Bacillota > Bacilli > Caryophanales > Paenibacillaceae > Paenibacillus > Paenibacillus glycanilyticus. Next base: position 2,748,310 of record NZ_CP195155.1, on the reverse strand, counting down.
CACCTTGCAGCATCTCAAGCAATATCCTTTTGTCATCAAAGGTACGGCGGAATCCCAGGAAGAAGCGGATACGCCTGTCATTGTCGAGCATAACGGCATCAAGATGGGGCTGCTCGCTTACACCTACGGAACTAACGGAATCCCGCTTCCGAAGGGCAAGCCGTACGCCGTCTCCTTAATCGATGAGCAGAAAATGATAAACGATATTCATCGCTTGAAAAAGCTTGGCGCGGATTTTGTAACGATAGCTTTGCACTTCGGCATCGAATATCAGACAACGCCTAACGATGAGCAGAAGCAGCTCGCCCGCAAGCTGGTTGCCGAAGGAGCGGATATCATTGCCGGCTCCCATCCCCATGTTATACAGCCGTACGAGGTACTTGATACGACCGACGCGAGCGGACATGAAAGACACGGACTTATTATTTATTCTATGGGCAATTTCATCTCCGCACAGCGCGGCGACACTAAGGATTATGGCGTAATCTATAAAGTAACCGTACGAAAAAATAAATCCGACGGCTCAATCGAGCTATCGGATATTGAAGCAACTCCTACATGGGTACACCGTTACTTATCGGGCAGCTATTATAAATACCGCATCCTGCCGGTCGAGCAGACGATTACAGCGGCCAGCGACAGCTTGCTTACGGAGAATGACTACAGCTCCATGAAGCAAACGCTTAAGGTTCTTCGCAATCGTCTGCGCGCTATGTTAAACACGGATTCACAGTAAAGCTAATCAAGCATTTGCAACCTTGCCCAGCAGATACACGAGAAGCTGCTGGTTATGGGAAGAAATACGGTCCAGCGAATCTCCAATAAGCTTGGAGCGGACTTCCGCTCCGCGCTGGGCCTCGCTTCTTCCTTTCTCCGATACGGAAACCCATACGATCCTGCGGTCTTGATTGTCTCTTGTACGTACAATTAACTCGTTGCGCTCCATCCTGTCGAGCAAAGTTGTAATGGCAGCAGGAGTTGTCGCAAGATACTGCAGCAGTTCAGAAGGCTTCATTGGCTCATGCCGCAGCAAAATATCAAGTACATTCAATTGACCTTCCGTCAGAGGCGCAAGTCCATCTTCCAAACTATCCTTCCAATCTCTTGTCATCTTCATCCACAGCCGAGTAAATTCTTCTGAAACCATATGAGCACCCGCTTCCTGTCCAATTTTCTCATTTATACCAATTATAACATTCGCTAATGTCGAATAAAAGGTTAACCCGATTAATAATTTGAGTCATTAATCGCGATAAAGTCGAACATTCTGACAACAGTAGACATACAATGGGCATAGGCATCTGACCAATTCGTCGAATCGATGCATGAAGGAGTGATCCCTATGGATGACCAAAAAGCAGAAATCATTCGCAAGATAAAAGCCTACGGCATCATAAAAGACCCACAATGGCTTGACCGCCCGGATGAGCTGGTGCCAATGTGGGTCATGTTTGATGCAATCATTCGGTTGATTGAACGGTTTGATCCGCCTAACCGGCCTTATGATTGAGGAGATATTTCAGGTCTGATAAAGATCGTCGCAATAACATCGTTTTTATCGAGCGGAAGCAGGATGCGTCCAATGGACTTCCGGTCTTCAATCGGCGCTTTTTCCGAAGACGCCGCAAGCTGGCCGCCTTGCGATGTAAGCGCTATAATGCCTAACTCTTCCTTGCAGTACAAAGCTGCGACGAGTGCGGAGCCGTTCGGCTTCACGCGCTTGCCTTCCTTGAATTCGAAGGTTTGAACGCCTTTGCCGCCTCTTCCTTGCAGCGGATAGTCAAGCAGCAGCGTGCGTTTCGCATAACCCAAATCCGTCACGACGAGCACTTCGCCTTCGTCATCCGCAACCCATTCCGCCGCAATCAGCTCATCCTCTTCTCTAAGCTGCATGCCGCGTACGCCTGCGGCGACGCGCCCCATTGCATTTACTTCCTGCTCGCTGAATCGAATGCTCATGCCAAGCTTGCTGACGAGCAGCAGCTGCTTCGTTCCGTCGCTTAGCATAACTCGGATAACCTCGTCTCCGTCCGCAACCTTGGCGGCTGCAATGGCGGTTGAACGGGTGGTCATGTATTCTTTAAGCTCCGTCCGTTTCACCTGGGCGCGTTTCGTAACAAATACAAGCGATGCTCCAGGCAGATTGAAATCTTTCACCGGAATAATGGCTATGATGGAATCGTCTTTCGGAATCGGTACGATATTGACGACCGCCGTCCCCGTATCCTTCCATTTGAACTCCGGAATTTGATGCACGGGAAGCATGTAGTACTGGCCTTTACGGGTGAATAGCAGCAGATTATCAATCGTATTTACTTCGTAAACGCTGCTGATGGCGTCGCCTTCCTTCACCCCTGCCGTCTGCAGATCGCCGCCCGACCGGGTGAACGACAGCATGCTTGTCCGCTTCATGTAGCCTTCTTCGCTAAGCGTAACAATTACGTCTTCGGATTGAACCATAACCTCCAGGTTCACCTTCAGCTCTTCCACTTCGCCGCGGATCGACGAGCGGCGGTCGATGCCGTATTTCTCGCGGATCTCCGTCAACTCATCCTTGATTACGCCAAGCAGCTTCTTCTCGCTCTCGAGGATCGAACGCAGGTAAGCGATCTTCTTCTGCGTTTCTTTCAATTCTTTCTCCAGCGACGTTATCTCCAGGTTCGTCAAACGATACAATTGGAGTGTCAGAATGGCATCCGCCTGCCGCTCGCTGAACCCGTATTTCGCTACGAGGTTGTTTTGCGCGTCAGCGCGGTTTTTGGAAGCTTTGATGGTCGCAATTACTTCGTCGAGGATATTCAGCGCCTTTACGAGGCCTTCCACGACATGCGCACGCTCTTCGGCTTTCTCAAGCTCGTATTTGGTGCGGTGAGTCACGACTTCCTTCTGATGCTCGATATAAGCGCTTAGAATCTGCTTGATGCCAAGCTGCTGCGGCGCTTTGTTCACAATCGCGACCATGTTGAAGTTGTAAGTGACTTGAAGATCGGTTTTCTTCAGCAAATAAGCCAAAATGCCGTTCGCATCCGCTTCCTTCTTCAGCTCAACAACGATTCGAAGACCGTTGCGCCCGCTCTCGTCGCGAACCTCGGAGATCCCCTCTACCTTCTTCTCGAGACGGATATTTTCCATCGCGCTGACAAGGCGTGATTTCACGACCTGGTACGGAATTTCCGTAATCGTAATCTGCTGGCGGCCGCCGCGTACATCCTCGATCTCGACTTTCGAGCGGATATAGATTCGGCCTTTGCCCGTCGTATAGGCTTCGCGGATTCCTTCCTCGCCCATAATAATGCCGCCGGTCGGGAAATCCGGACCCTTCACGATGCCCATCAGCTCTTCAACGGTAATCTCCGGACGAGCCATGACGGCAATGCAAGCATCGATGGTTTCTCGAAGGCTATGCGGCGGAATTTCCGTCGCAAAACCGGCCGAAATCCCGCTTGTGCCATTCACCAGCAGGTTCGGATAGCGGGACGGCAATACAACCGGCTCTTTCGTCGTATTATCGAAGTTATCCTTGAATTGGACGGTCCGTTTATCGATATCGCGCAAAATTTCCATGGCGATTGGCGACAAGCGCGCTTCGGTATAACGCATTGCCGCTGCCGGGTCGTCGTCCATCGAGCCCCAGTTGCCGTGTCCGTCGATCAGAACATGGCCCATCTTCCAAGGCTGCGCCATCCGCACCATGCCTTCATAGATCGAAGAGTCGCCGTGAGGGTGGTAATTACCCATAACATCCCCGACGGTTTTCGCCGATTTGCGGTATGGCTTGTCCGGGGTATTGTTCGAATCGTACATCGCATACAAAATGCGGCGCTGAACGGGCTTAAGCCCGTCCCTTACGTCAGGAATAGCGCGGTCCTGAATAATATATTTCGAATAACGGCCGAATCGGTCTCCAACGACCTCTTCCAAATACGCCGGTAAAAACTGTTCCAGCATGCCCATGCCGTTACCTCCTATTCTACGTATTCTGTGAAGTCCACGTTCTCGATAATCCAACGCTTGCGCGGGTCGACTTTATCGCCCATCAGCGCTGACACGCGGCGTTCTGCTTTGGCCGCATCCTCGATCTGCACCTGCAGCAGCGTCCGCGTCTCCGGATCCATCGTGGTCTCCCACAGCTGGTCAGGGTTCATCTCGCCAAGTCCTTTATAGCGCTGAAGCTCAAAGTTCTTGCCGAATTCCTTCAAATAGTTTTGCAGCTGCTCGTCCGTCCAGGCGTACCGAACGGTCTCCAGCTTGCCTGATTTGCGAGTAATTTTGTACAACGGCGGCTGAGCGATATAGACGCGCCCGGTGTCGATCAGCGGCTTCATGTACCGGTAGAAGAACGTCAGCAGCAGCACCTGAATATGCGCGCCGTCCGTATCCGCGTCGGTCATAATAATAATTTTGTTGTAATTGCATTCATCGGCGTCGAATTCCGGACCAACGCCCGCTCCAATCGCGCTTATAATCGCTTTGTATTCCTCGTTCTTCAGAATATCCAGCAATTTCGCTTTTTCCGGGTTCATCGGCTTGCCCTTCAGCGGCAGTATGGCCTGATGCTTCGAATCCCGGCCCTGCTTCGCCGAGCCGCCCGCCGAATCCCCTTCGACGATAAACAGCTCGTTGCGCGAGAAATCTTTCGACTGCGCCGGCGTCAGCTTGCCGTTCAGATTGGAGCTTTCGCTCTTCTTCTTGCCGCTGCGGATCTCTTCGCGCGCTTTGCGTGCCGCTTCTCTTGCCTTGGAGGCTTGTACCGCCTTCTTCAGCAGCATTTGCGCGACCTGCGGATTCTCTTCCAGGAACACCTGCATTTTGTCGGAGACTACGGCGTCTACCGCGCTGCGAGCCGACGCGCTGCCCAGCTGGTCCTTCGTCTGGCCGACGAATTCGACCTCGGACATCTTGATGTTAATGACCGACATCATGCCTTCGCGCAGGTCATTGCCTTCGAGATTCTTTTCCTTTTCCTTCAGGAGACCAGCCTTGCGGGCATATTCGTTCATAACCCGCGTATAAGCGGTTTTGAAACCGGTCTCATGCGTACCGCCGCCGCGTGTCGGGATCGAGTTCACGAAGGATGCGATCGTCTCGGTATATCCGTCGTTGTACTGAAGGGCAACCTCCACTTCAATCTCGTCTTTCTCTCCCGTGAAATGAACGACATCGTGCAGGACGGTCTTGTCGTCGTTCAAATATTGCACGAACTGGCGGGCGCCGCCTTCGTAGTGGAAAATATCCTCTTTGCCGCTGCGGTCGTCCTTGATCGTAACCTTAAGGCCCGAGTTCAGGAATGCAATCTCCTGCAGGCGCTCGGCCAGGGTATCGTAGTTCAGCGAGGTGCCGCCCTGGAAGACGCGGGCGTCCGGTTTGAACGTTACCTTGCTACCCGTCCGGTTCGTGTTCCCCGTAATCTCAAGCCCTGTTACCGGCTCGCCGACATGCTCCTTGCCTTTATCGTCTACCCAGTATTCGAAGCGCATCTTATGTATTTTCCCGTCACGGAAAATTTCCACTTCAAGCCACTCGGACAATGCGTTTGTTACCGAAGCGCCTACGCCGTGCAGACCGCCGGATTTCTTGTATCCTCCGCCGCCAAACTTGCCGCCCGCGTGCAGGATGGTGAATACGACCTGCGGCGTCGGAATTCCTGTCTTATGCATCCCTGTCGGAATGCCGCGCCCGTTATCCTGCACGGTAACCGCGCCATTCTTGTGCAGCGTGACGTCGATCGCCGTACAAAATTTCGCTAAATGCTCGTCCACGGCGTTATCGACGATTTCCCAGACCAGATGATGAAGGCCGGAGCTGCTCGTGCTGCCAATGTACATGCCCGGCCGCTTTCTGACAGCGGTCAAGCCTTCGAGCACTTGTATGTCATCGGCCTCGTAATTCCGTTCCGGGGCCGCTGTTTTTGCGAAAAGATCTACTTGCTCTGCCATGGGTATGCCTCCTAAATTTTGCGAAGCTTCACGTTTCCATATCTTCAAGCTATTTTAATTCAACTTATCCCGATTAGTAAAGATACGAGTATAACGACGGTTATGAAGTTTGTGCCCTTATCAATATCGGTCAAATGCGCTCGATGGATTAACAGAATAACATAAATTCGCGTCCCACGCTAAATTATTCATGCTCGTTATTGCCAAGTTCCATTCATGACTCGCCAAAAAAGGAGCGGCTCCTCCTTGTTATCGCACAAGGGAAGCCGCCGCTAAGAAGTCTGATTAGTCGTACTGAATATGGAGTGATTCCGCCGCTTGGCGGGCCAGATCGCGCGCCTCGTCAACGCTGCCGGCCGAGCTCAAGGCTACGGCCATCCGGCGGCCGACTTTCGTCTCCGGCTTGCCGAAGACGCGTACCTGCGTATTCGGCAGAGCGAGCGCTTGTTCAACGCCGCCGATACGGAAAGAAGCCGATTCGCGGTCCGCCTTCAGTGTATGGGTTGCCCCAGGCGTCAGCAGCCGGATCGTCGGGATCGGGAAGCCGAGAATAGCGCGTACATGCAGGGCGAACTCCGACAAATCCTGCGTCGCCATTGTAACCATGCCCGTATCGTGAGGACGAGGAGATACTTCGCTGAACAGAACGCCGTCCCGTGTAATAAACAGCTCTACCCCGTACAGCCCGTAACCGCCAAGCTCGTCCGTAATACGCAATGCAATATCTTCCGCTTGCTTGATTTGCTCCGGAGTCATATTATGAGGCTGCCAGGACTCGATATAGTCCCCATCCTTCTGAACATGGCCGATTGGCGCGCAGAAGCTTGTTCCGGATACCGAACGGATCGTAAGAAGCGTAATTTCGGATTCGAACGTAACAAAGCCTTCCACGATAATCCGCGCTTTTTTCGCGCGGCCGCCTTCCATCGCATAATTCCAGCAGCTTTCGATGTCCGCTTCCGTCTTGCAGACGCTTTGCCCTTTGCCGGAAGAGCTCATGATCGGCTTGATTACGCAAGGCAGACCTATCTCTTTGACTGCGGACTTAAGTTCGTCAAGCGAATCCGCGAACCGATAAGGAGCCGTTGGGAGACCAAGCGTCTCGGCCGCCAGACGGCGGATGCCCTCGCGGTCCATCGTCAAACGTGCCGCGCGTGCGGTAGGGATGACGTTAAAGCCTTCTTGCTCAAGCTCCAGCAGCGTTTCGGTAGCAATCGCTTCAATCTCCGGAACGATAAAGTCCGGCTTCTCGTCTTCGATAATCCGTCTGATTGCGGCACCGTCAAGCATATCCGTAACATGGCAACGATGGGCAACCTGCATGGCCGGCGCGTTCGCATAGCGGTCAACCGCGATAGTCTCTACGCCAAGGCGCTGTGCCTCAAGCGCAACCTCCTTGCCAAGCTCGCCCGAGCCGAGCAGAAGAAGCTTGCGTGCATTCGTTGTCAATGGTGATCCATACATAATAAAAAAGAACCTCCCGGAAGAACCCAGCGTCGAGCGAACGGAATATCCTTGTATTCCTCGAAGTCTGGTTTATTTTCTTCCATTGTGGAGGTTCTTTAACTAAAAATCAATACTAGGCCGACAAGAATCGATATTGGGCCTCGATAAGTCCGTTATAAACGCCGTTTTTCTTGATTAAAGCTTCATGATTGCCCTGCTCTACGATCCTGCCGTGATCCAGAACGATAATTTCGTCCGCATTGCGGATCGTTGACAGACGGTGAGCGATCATGAAGGACGTGCGTCCCTTCAGCAGCGTCTTAAGCGCCTCCTGAATCTTCAGCTCCGTCTCGGTATCGATGCTTGCCGTCGCTTCATCCAGGATCAGCACGCGCGGATCCGCCAGCAAAGCGCGGGCGAAAGAAAGCAGCTGGCGCTGCCCCATCGACAGAACGTTCCCCCGCTCCTCCACTTCCGTATCGTATCCGTCAGGCAGAGACATGATGAAATCATGCGCGTTAACGGCTTTGGCAGCCTCTACAATCTCGTTGTCCGTTGCGTTCAAGCAGCCGTAACGGATATTGTCGCGGATGGTGCCGGAGAAAATAAAGGTATCCTGCATAACCAAGCCTACTTGAGAACGAAGACTGTCTAGCGTAATGTTGCGAATGTCTTGACCGTCAATCCGGACAACGCCGGAAACCGGGTCGTAGAAGCGGCAGAGCAAGTTAATAATCGTGCTTTTGCCGGAGCCGGTATGGCCAACAAGCGCAATGGACTGGCCGGCTTTTACGTTTATGCTGATGCCATGCAGCGCAGGGCGCCCTTTCTCGTACTCGAATACGATATTATCGAATTGCACGTCGCCTCGAATACTGGCAAGCGGCTTCGCGTATTCCAGTTCGCCTACCGTCGGCTCTTCGTCGATGAACTCGAAGATACGCTCCGATGAAGCCATCGCGACTAGCAGCTGGTTATACACTTGGCCAAGGCGGTTGATCGGATCCCAGAAGTTGCCGACATAGTTGGCAAAGCCGACGAGCAGACCAACGGTAATCTCCTGATGCTCAATGAGATAAGAGCCGTACCAGAACAAAATAAACGTACCGATTGCCGAAGTAACCTCGATAACCGGGCCAAACGTCTGGTTAAGCGCCGAAGCCTTATTCCATGCTTTTACGTTGACTGCATTCATGTTATCGAAGAAACGCATGTTTTCTTTTTCCTGTACGTAGGCCTGCGTAATTTTCATCCCTTGAATGCTTTCGTTCAAGTGGGAGTTGATCCGCGACTGCTTCTTTCGCACATCCTGCCAGGCGAAGCGGATTCGCTTGCGGAGCGCGGAAGAGACAAGGAACATAATCGGAACCGTAATCATCACGGCAAGACCAAGCTTGAAGTTCCAGATCAGAAGGATGATCACGATACCGGCAAGCTGCACGCAGTCCATAAGCGAGTTGACGACGCCGTTCGTGAACAAATCCTGCAGGGCGTTGACGTCATTGGTTACCCGCACAAGCACGGAGCCTGCGGGACGCTTGTCGTAGAAACGGAACGACAGCTTCTGAATATGCTGGAATAGGTGATGGCGGAGGTCGTAGATAACCTTCTGGCCGATAATGTTCGTATACTTGATCCGATACTGGTTGGAAGCCCATTGGATAATGAATAGAGCCACCATAACGCCTGCAACCAAATAAAGCTTACCGTAGCTCGTTTCTCCACTCTCCGGCTGAATAGCCTGATCAATCGCCACAATGGTTAAGGCCGGAATGGTCAGCCTGGTGATCGTGCCGATAATCATGGCGACAATTACCGGAATCAATTGGCGCGTATACGGCTTCATATAAATGAACAAGCGCCGCATCTGCGACCAGTTAAACGGTTTTTCGATCGCATCGTCATCCTGGTAAATAAAACGTTCTTTCTTGCCGTTTTCGCTTGCATTCTTGATTCTATCCTTCAGTTCCTTATTCGAACTGCTCATTGAACAACGCTCCTTTTCCGCCCCGGTATCGAAGAATCGAGGTTCGCAAGCGGCCGATCGGCATATTGAATGTTATAGGTGTCGCGATAAGGTCCATGCTCGGCAATCAGCTCGTTATGCGTACCGCGCTGCACGATATGACCGTTATCCAACACGATAATTTCGTCTGCATGGCGGAGCGACGAAATCCGGTGCGCAATGATAAACGTAGTCCGTCCGGCCATCAGCTCTTTAAAGCCTGCCTGGATCTCGTGTTCCGTCTCCATGTCGACGGCGCTGGTCGCATCGTCCAGAATAAGAATCCGGGGATTGCGGATCAGCGCGCGGGCAATCGCAATACGCTGCTTCTGTCCGCCGGATAAGCCCATCCCTCTCTCGCCTACGATCGTTTCATAGCCGAGCGGCAGCTCCATAATGAAATCATGCGCTTTCGCAAGCTTGGCTGCGCGGATAATTTGTTCGTCCGTTACATTTTTTTCCCCGTATGCAATGTTGGTGCGAATCGAAGCCGAGAACAGGAAGGTCTCCTGAAATACCGGTGCAATTTGGCTGCGCAGGCTTTGCACATCCAGATTCTGAATATCGATGCCGTCAAGAGTAATCCGGCCCGTTTTTACGTTATAAGCCCTCATCATGAGTTGAATAATGGTGGATTTGCCCGAGCCCGTCGCCCCAAGGAGACCAACCACTTTGCCCGCCGGCGCGTCGATGTTAATGTTCGTGACCGCAGGCGTTTTGTCCGGATAATTGAACGTCACGTTCTCAAAGCGAACATGGCCTCTAACCACTTCTTTATCCACTTCAACGGCGTTTTCGATGCTTTGGACATGGATATGCGTGTTAAGCAGCTCCATGATCCGCTCGCCTGATGCTTTGGACTGGGTATAGTTATTGATATGGAATCCAATTCCCCACATCGGACCGATGATGTACCAGATTAAGCTGAAGAAGGCGACAAGTTCGCCAAGCGTTAAGGAGCCGCGGATAACCATCGTACCGCCTGCCACCAGCAGGATGACGACGCTCAAGTTGGCGAGAAGCTCCATCGAAGGGAAAAACTTCGCCCAAATCGAAGAGGCGCCAATCTGATTCGCCTTGTATTGCTCGTTGCGCTTCGAAAATTTGTCTACCTCATGCGGCTCGCGCGCAAAGGACTTGACCGTCCGCACGCCCGTAATATTTTCCTGAACCGCCGTTGTCAGATTGCTCATCGCTTTGCGCATTTCGCGGAAGGCGGGATGAATCCGTTTCTCAAAGCGGATTGCCGTAAAAGCAAGGAACGGGATCGTGACCAGCGTAATCAGCGTCAGCTTCCAGTCGATTGACATCATCATCGCTCCGCCGAACAGGATCATCAGCGCTACGTTCAGAATCTGGGCAAAGCCAAAGCCGATAAATTGGCGGATTGCTTCAAGATCGGCCGTTAGCCTGGACATCAAATCGCCGGTTTTCGCTTTATCGTAATATTGGAATGAAAGCGTTTGAAGTTTGTCGTAACAGGCGTTGCGCATGCGGAAAACTACCCGGTTGCCGAGCCTGCCGCCGAAAAATCCGTGCAGGAACTGCATGAAGCCCTTCAAGGTAACGACCCCTACGACGGAAAGAGCTAGCATCGGCACTTTGTCAAAGTCTTTTGGCTTGATAACATCGTCAATCAAGTAACGCAGCAAATTCGGATACACCAGGCCAAGCGCAGTCGCAAACATCAAACAAATAATGGATGACAGCAGATACCTTCGCTCAACCCAATAAAACCGCTTCAATTGCCTAAAGACGTCCAAGTAAATCCATCTCCCCGTTCTTTATTTGTATAATTATGCAATGAATATTAGCAGTAACGGCGAGACCCGCGCAAACAGTAGATAATCACGTATAATTAGCTGAAACAGCCGATTATGGCGAATCGGGAAAGATTAACGGGGTATCCTCCTAAATAATCCATAATCATCCCAGATGTGTGGCAATTCCTCCATTTTTGCACAGAAACACACAGGGATATGTAAATAGGCCAAAGAAAAGATTTTTTTAAAAATAAAAATGCGCCCTTTCGCGAGGAAAGGACGCTTCTTTGCATGGGGTACGGCAGGCCGGCGACTTGCTCTTGTTCCATCTTCATCCCCGAGTATAATGGGGTATAAAGAAACGAGGAGGATATGCCGAATGGATAAGCAAAAAGCCGTCCTGCTCGGACAATTTCTGAAATCGCGCAGGGAGAAAATGAATCCTGCCGAAGCCGGTCTCCCTTCGGGTTACGGCAAACGAAGAACGCCCGGGCTCCGCCGCGAAGAGGTCGCCCAGCTTGCCCACGTCAGCACCACGTGGTATACCTGGCTCGAGCAAGGGCGGGCTGCCGCCCCTTCCAGACAAGTGCTGGACAGCGTCGCCCAGGCATTGAAGCTAAGCAAGAACGAGCATTTGCATATGCTTCACCTGGCAAATCTGGAGCTGCCGAATCCTTCTCCGGCCGTGAATCAGCTGTCCCCGGATATCAACAAGCTTATCGATCAGCTTCCTTACCCTGCTTTCGTTGCGACGGACCGCACGGAGGTTTTGAGCTGGAATGATGCCGCCTGCCGGATCATTTTCGATTTCCCCTCGGTTCCCGCGGAAGACCGCTGCATGGCCTGGCTGACGTTCATGAACGAGAATTTACGCCGTTCCTTACCGAATTGGGAAGAATATGCCCAATATACGGCCGGAGTGCTTCGCGGACGCTACGAGAAAAATTTAAACGACTTGGCCTTCCGCAAGCTGATTGACCGACTAATAGATGCAAGCCCGGAATTTCTCGCTTTATGGTCGACGCATGACATTATGGATAAGACCATCAAAACCATTCGTCTTCATCATCCCGAAGCCGGACTGCTCACCTTCAATATCAATACCTTCTCCCAGATTAACGGAAACGGCAGCGCGCATTGCTGCGTCTACGTTCCCGTGGAAGGAACCGGTACGCAAGAGAACATGCAGCATCTGCTTAACAGCTAACGGTATGCTGTCAGGAGCCTATTTTTAAAACGATTTTGCCCGTGGATTTTCTTTCCTCGATTCGTCTATGGGCCTCTTCGGCTCTGAGCAGCGGCAGAAGGCCGGTTACATCCACTTTCACCTCCCCGCTCGCTACCAGTGCCAAGGCCTTTCTGGCCGATTCAGCCACCATCAGCGGTGCGGTCATGCTCAATAGCTGCAGATTAAAGCCCGATACCGTTTTGCTTGTAAACCATAATTCATTGAGGGACTGCTTCACGTCTTCCGAGTCGCCGGCATTCCCCATTGCAATTAATCTTCCGAGAGGCTTAAGCAGCCGCAGCGACGCTTCCCTCATCAACCCGCCAACCGGATCCACCGCAACGTCTACTCCCCGTCCGCCCGTCCTTTCCGTTACTTGCTCCTCGAAATCCTCCCGCAGATAGACTTCGTCATAACCTAGGCTTTTCGCATAGTCCACCTTATCCGTACTTCCGACCGTTCCGATAACAAGTCCGGCGCCAAGCGCCTTCGCTACCTGGCCGATTGCGCTGCCCACGCCTCCCGCAGCAGCGTGGACCAGCACCGTCTCTCCGCGCTGCATGCGGGACACCTGCGATATGATCATGTACGCAGTCGTTACATTCGATGGGAAAGCAGCCGCGCTCTCCATGCTGACTTGGCCTCCCGCTTCATCAAGCGGGAAAACAAGATCCGCATTCACTTTAACCACCTCCGCGTATCCGCCTCCGCTAACTATCGTTAAGGCTGCAACTCGCTGACCAGTGCGCAGGCCCGTCACCTTCTCCCCTATCTCTCGAATCGTGCCGGAAACCTCTATGCCAGGTACGAAAGGAAGAGGCAAATTCGGGACGCCTCCTTTCCGGAACAACACCTCGGCGTAATTAACCCCGGCATAAGCAACATCTATCGTAACTTCAAAAGGTCCAGGTGCAGGGACCTCCAGACGGGTTAGGGTCAATACTTCGGCATCGCCAAACTGTGGAATCATCATTGCACGCATATCAAGCGCCTCCTTGTTCTTGTAAGTTGTTCTATCCCATTATGAGAAAAACAAAGGAAGGCAGCCAGTTGGCGGTTATACAGGTACCCGGAGTAACAGGCAATAGAGAGAAAAATGGAAATTATGGATCATAACGATTGAAAAATGAACCGCGTGTCATTATAATTAAAATGACACGCGGTTCATTTTAATGAAAGGTTGGTAAGCAGGATGTCGCCTAAAATTTCAAACGATCAAAAGGAACAACGCAGGCTTCAAATTCTCGAAGCCGCAAAACAAGTGTTTTCGCTAAAAGGCTATGGTGCGGCAACGTTAAAGGATATTGTCATTGAGACGGGCATGAGTCGAGGGTGGATCTACTTATATTTTCAAACGAAAGAAGAGATTTTCGAAGCATTGATGGACCATCAAGACGAGGAATACGACAAGCAGCTAGAGGATGCTCTAGCCATGAATCCCCGCATCTGGTCAATCATCAACAATCAGATTAATCAGTTGAAAGAAGAGCTGTGCTTACCCGGAAACGAAAGCTTGCTTCCCGCCTTCTATGAATATTTCCTTACCGGCTGGAGGGACGAGGAGATAAGAGCATTATTGCTTCAACGTTACGAGAATGGAATCAACCGTTTATCGGGCCTACTCCAGAAAGGCATTGACAAGGGTGAATTTAATCCGGCAAAGCCGGTAACGGACATCGCCAGAATGATCTCTTCCTATCAGGAAGGCATCATTACCCTTACCGTTGCCGTCGGCGCTGAAATGGCGCGCACAACCGTTCAGCTTGAGGAGATGAGCCAATACTTTTATCGTTTATTAAACCCGTCCCTTGACGGATAGAACCAATAGGAGGATGAGCCGTGATCACTTTGTTTCGCAATCCCGCGTTTAACAAGCTATTTATGGCTTCGATCGCTTCGCAGCTTGGAACGGTCATCGGCAATATGGCATTCGCTTATTATCTGGTTGACAGATTCGCTTCCCGACCTTCGCTCGCCTCAACCGCGGAGCTTATGTATTCGATCCCGACTCTCGCCGTATTCTGGATTGTCGGAGTTGCCGCCGACCGCTTCGACCGAAAGTTCATTGCGGCTTACAGTGACTGGATCCGTACCCTACTTACATTCGTCCTGCTTGTTTGCGTTCATACCGATTGGCTCTTTCTTTGTTTCCTGGTACTGTTCCTTCGCAGCGCGGTAGCCCGATTTTTCGGTCCTGCCGAGATGGGACTTGTGCAAGGATGTCTCGCGCAGGAACAATATGTTCAAGCAGCGGGATTAAACCAGATCGTCAGCGCTTTGTTCATGTTGTTTGGTTTAAGCCTTGGCGCGGCGGCCTATCACTGGCTCGGGATTGAAGGTGCCATTCTAATCGATGCGATCAGCTTTATTATCTCCGGCGTGCTTATAGCTTGGGGACGATATCCGGAAGCTGCCCGAATTCCGAACGGGAAAAGCCGGGTTCGCGACATTAGCGCTTCACTCATATGGAAAGATTTCGCGCAAGGAATTCAATATATCTATCGCAACAAATTGCTGTTGAACCTGATACACGGCTTCTTCTTTTTCGGGATCGTGAATGGCGTGTTTGCCGTTCTTCCGATTTTCGTCATGAAATACAAATTAAGTCCGGAAAATTATTTACTCCATTCCTCCCTCATTATGATTTTTCTCGGCATCGGATTCTTAATCGGGAGTATGCTTGCACCTGTCCTCATAAATAAATTTTCAAAGACCCCTGTCATGATTGCCGGTTTCTTCCTCGCCAGCCTTCTTACGTTTACAATCGGCTCTATAACGTCAATCTACGCGTATCTTGGCCTCATTCTTCTGACCGGGGTTATTCTTGCACCCGCTAATATCGTCATCGGCGGATGGATGCCCGAGCTTGTTGCGCCGCAATTCATGGGGAAAGTTAATGCTTTGACCGATCCCGTTATGATGCTGGGCCATTCCTTGGCTCTTGGCTTTGTAGCCTTGGCTTTTCCCTCCTGGATCTCCATCACCTGGCTGCATTATATCCTCGCCATCTGCATGCTTGGCGTAAGCATTTATTACTTTGTCGTTCTTCCCCCGCTTGTCAGAAATCAAGCAAAAACTACGCAAACGGCATAAACAAGCGCAACCATTCCTCCTCTTTTTGCGTTATCTTTGCAAGGGGGGAGAACATGATTCGTATTCTTATCATCTTAAGCGTTGCCTTTGCGTTTATCGCGGGATGCAGCAAGGAAACGAAAAAGCTTCAAATGCCCGAGGATATGCCGGAGGATTTCCGATTCTCGGTCAGCTTCGGATACGGTGAAGACCATAAAAACGAAATCAACACGTACAACCACACCGTCACCAAGGATCTCGTCACGAAGGGGACAGCCACGACAGCTTTGTCTTTTAGCAACGATGAGCTTCAATCGATTTACGGGAAAATGAAAGAAATCGCCGTCCTGGACGAGAAACAATTCCCGCGTAAGGGTAACTGTTCACAGACGCCAAGCAGTACAGACAGCTGGAAAATTACCGTAAACGGCGAGACGAAGACCTTGTCATGGACAAACGAGTACTGCGACATGACGAAGGATGCGAAGGATTTGCTCGAGCTGAGGAGTTATATCCAGAAGATTGTAGAGGGAAAAGACGCTTATAAAGCCTTGCCCGCTGCCGAAGGCGGATATGATTAAACGGGGCGTACCATAAGTCATCAATATGACAAATGGGATAGCCCCTTTTATTTGTGGATCAGCCTGCAAAAGTGCCTCATTCGCGTTTTTAACTGCAATTTAGCATTCGAATGAGCTGAGCTTAAGCGGAACCCTTTCGCCGTGACCTCTCAAATTTTCTATTCCGATTATTTACTCCACTGCGACACTAACAGCTGAGCTTGAGAGGTCAGATTTTTGACGGCCGCATCCGAAACTTGATCCTTACCGGTACGCTTCTCTAACTGAGACAGGAATTTGCCTACAAAATCAACGGCCTTGTCCTTGGAGCCCTTCTCGTATTGATGCTGTGCTTGCTCAAGGGTATTGGTCAGCTGGCTGACAATTGCCCCTTTTACGCTGCCGTCCGCGATATAACCGTCCAGCTTATTTTGCAGACTGCTTAAGATACCAGGAATCGATGCGTCAGGAACCGGAACATTGTTAAAGTTCGTATCCGAAGCAAAATAGAAGCTGGTATACGATGGCTGGTTGTACGCCGTATTTTGACGGGCAACCTCGGCTCTGTACTGCGGATCATGCATCAAGGTATACAGCTTCCGGTCGGTCAGCTCAGTGCTCATATAAATTCGGATGGCGCTGCTGTCCGTTGTACGTACAAGCAGCTCCTCTCGCCAATCGCCGAAAATATCCGCCACAAGCGAAGGATTACCCTTCGTATAGTTGTTGGTCAAGGTACCGGTTGCCGTGAGCAGTTTTCCACGCTTCCAGTCCTCAATGGTTGGCGTAACGTCGATAGCGCCATTCACGATTTGCGTCGTCATATCCCCCGCCCACTTGATGCTCATATTCGTTCCCGGCGCCGTATTCCCCAGCTTCTGACCGTCAGCGCTCCAGAGACCAACTGCCCACGTTTCCAGACCAGGTCTTGCTGGATCCACATCCCCAATCATGCCGCGTCCCGTATCCTTGCCGGTATATCCGCCGTACAACACTTCCCCGGTCTTTGCATCGCGCAGCGAATAACCGTAAGGAGCATAAGCTCCGCCCTCATGAACCATAAAGATTTCAAGACCCGGGCGGTTCGGATCGATGTCCGTCACATGCAAAGCATCACCGTGACCAAGTCTTGCTACCGCGCCGGGCGTTGCGCTTTGAGGAGGCATCACATCCATCGAGCTGTAGAGCAGGCTGCCGTCATTGTCAATCGTTGCGGAGCCGTAAACAATCTCCTGCTTGCCGTCTCCGTCTACGTCCGCCGCGCTTAACGAGTGCGCGCCTTGGGTAGTTAGCGTGCCATACTCCGGATCCGTACCGTCCCGGCCATGCGGTCCGTCGTTAAACGGATTCGTCATCGGCGTCCAGCCGCTGTCCACGTACCAATTCTCCTTCAGATGATGGCCATCCCAACCATAAGAGACAAGAGTTGATCTTGTGTAATACCCTCTCGCAAAAACGGCATACGGATTTTGACCGTCCAGATAAGCAACTCCGGCAAGGAAACGGTCAACCCGGTTAGCCGGCTCGATCCGGCTCATCGCATAATCGCCCCACAACAGTCCGTCATCCTCCCGAGGCGTCTTGAACGGAATGGTCTCCAGCTCTTTGCCGGTCGCTCCCTCGAATACGGTTAAGTACTCCGGCCCGTCCACAATAAAGCCCTCGAATTCGCGCAGCTTGTTGTTTACGCTCCGGCTTGGCGCGTAGACATCCATGAAATAATCCGTCAGGCTGCGCGCATCCTCAAGCGACAGCGGATAGCTGTATTTCGGCGTTATGCCGAAAGCTTCCTCCAGCGTTTTGGGCCAGCTGCCGTTCTTCACCTCTTCCCGGTCGCTCCAGCCCATAAACATGTTCACCACATGATCGTAATAGCCCTGCGCGCTGAGACGGTAATCATCTTCATTGCTGTAGCCGGCCTCCAGATCCGCTTTTGGCATGGTAATATATTTTTCGGATTCGACCTTGCCGTCTGCTCCGTATTTCAACACTTTTGTTCCCGGTGCGGTCTTGAACATCATCTCCGACTTGCCGTCCCCGTCAAAATCGTAAACCAGGAATTGCGTGTAATGCGCTCCGGAACGAATGTTAACGCCAAGGTCAACCCGGTACAGCAGCTTGCCTTCGAACGTATAGCAATCGATATAGGTTTTGCCCGTATAGCCCCGCTGCGAGACATCCTTGGAATTGGAAGGCTCCCATTTAACGAAAAACTCATACCGCCCGTCTCCGTCTACGTCTCCTACGCTCATATCATTAGCGGAATACGTGTAAGCCTCGCCTTTTGGGGTGACCCCGTCCGAAGGCTTGTTCAGCTTCAGGTCGTAATAAGCCTGCTCCCATGGCTGAACGACCGCGCTTTGATCGGTTTCTTTCCCGCCGGTTACCGCCGCCACGTAATACTTGGAAGACGATGCTCCCGAAGGATCCAGATAATTGGTGCTGTCCGTTACGGTAGCGATCTTAACCCCGTCACGATAGACGTTGAATGCCGGTCCCGTTAAACCTTTTTCCGTGCTGCCCGTTACCTCGTAGGATAAAAGCCTCCAGCTGATAAACACGCCTTCAGACGTTGTAGCTGCCGCAAGTCCCCGGTCCAAATATTCCAATTGCACGCGTTCTTTGCCCCCTTGTTGGCCGACGGTACCTTGCGCCGCAGGAGCTGCCCATGCAGAACCCGTCATCGTAAGCGATAAGGCGAGAACGCCAGCCATCATTGCACGAATGGGTTTCCCGCTAGTTGCACGTTTTGCCATTTATTAATTCCTCCCAAAAAAAGATTTGGATACGCTTACAAAAGCAGTTGCCAGGGTTACCCTCCTTTCTTCCTATACCAGATAAATTCTGGAAATCACCCCTTCATTATAGTTGCAGGCCATGCATTTCCCATTTAAAAATCAGTGTATTTGTTCCAAAAAACCGACTTTGTGAGCAGTAACCTTTAACTAACCTAGCAATGATCATACTCGCACCCTGCATTCGAAGGATTGCTTTCCGAAGATATAGTCCGTAAGATTCACGGCGCTGCACCTCCCCTAGACGCAAAAAAAGCCCGCAACGGCTCATAAAGCCGTTGCGGGCATAAAACGCGATAAATGCATGAAAAGGTTAAACGTCCACCGAGGATTGAAGCTCCGCAATCTGCTGATGCAGTCTGCCAAGCTGCTCGGTATCCGCTTCGTCGGACAAGGAGGTCTGCATGCCTTGCACATAACGGGATAAATCGTCAGCAAGGGCAGCGCCCGTCTCCTCCGCACATTGTCTCCACAAGCCGGTATAAAGGCCAGACCAGCTGTCGATATGCTCATTCATCCACGCCTGCAAGGCAGGAGAAGCGGCCTCTTCCAGCTCTTTGCGAAGCTGGCCTTTGCCATCTCCCTCGAAAAATTGGCGGGGAGATTTGAACCGGCTCCATAGCCATTTGGCATCCACGCCGGACATTTTCCAATCCGCAACGGCATCCGGGGTAGGAAGATCCTTAGCCGCGTAAGCCGCGCTGCTGTAACCGGCAATCAGCGATTCCAGCTGCTCGGTCAAATTCGCGTACAGCTTCTTGAGCAGGCTGTTCACCTTGCGGTCCATACGCAGCGTTGTCGCTTGAAGCTCCTGGGACAGCTCGGTCTGCACTTGACGCTGAAGCTCCAGCCATGCGGTCCAGATCATTTTGCGCAGATCGCGGCCGTCATCCTGCAGCGTCGAAGGGTTAAACGCATAGTTGTAAAACTCGCCGAAGCGAAGCTGAATCCGCTGCACCACGTAATAGAGCAGCTCGTTCAGCTCCTGAAGCATTTGCGCCGGAGGATCGTTTTCCTGGAACGTCCGGATCGAGGCATTCGCCTCAAGTTGCAGCTGGCCTAAGCGTTCGCTTTCCGCTTGGCGGGACGCGGCATCGCCCGCGGCGCTCTTCAGCCAGCCGGCCACCGTGGAAGCGGCTCTTGTAATCTCCTGCTCTGCAGCATCAATAGCCAGCTTGCCGAGATCGTTCTGCACGAAGCCAAGGAACGACTGTTCAAAGGCGCCGATCCCCGATTGGGAGAGCAGCTCCATATTGCCGTCCATCTTGGCATCCAAGCCTTGCAGGCTGGATACCGGGAACAAGCGCGGGTTACGGATGCCATGCTGAAGCAGGTTGCTCTCGACGTGGCTTAGCACGCCTTCAAGCTCTTCGTCATCGGCTGCCAGGTCGGCTGCGTTGACCAGGAAGAACATTTTATCAAGCTCGAATTGATCCTTCACCCGTCCAAGCTGCATCAGGAACTGACGGTCCGCTTGCGAGAAGGCGTGGTTATAGTAAGTGACGAACAAAACGGCGTCCGCGTTCTTGATGTAATTAAAGGCTACGCCCGTATGCCGGGCATTCACGGAGTCTGCCCCCGGCGTATCCACAAGCACGATCCCTTGGCGCGTCAACGGGCAATCGTAATGAAGCTCGATTTCGCTGACGAAGCAAGAACGGGACTCCTCGGCTACAAACTTCTCGTATTCGTCCTGCGAGACCGAGATTTGGGTGCCAAGCAGCGCTTCATGCGCTTCCCAGCCTTTGCGGGCTGCGCGAAGGAAGCTGTAATGCGGACGTCCGCCGGCATGGATGACATCCGGGGTAAGCATATCAATGGCAAGCATGATGGCCGATGCATTCGGCAAGGCGGATTCGGATGCGTCCTCGCCAAGCAGCGCCAGCGAGTAGCGCAGGTCTTCGATAATGGCGTCATGGGATTTCATGACGACAAGGGCCGTGCCATGCTCGTGCTCGGCCGTCGGCGGCACGAGGCGGTTGATCGCTGCAGTTGTCGGGTTCGGCGACACCGGCAGCACCGGCTCGCCAAGCAGCGCGTTCGCGAGCGAGGATTTGCCCGCGCTGAAGGCTCCGAACAGCGCGATGGTGAACCGGCTGTCCCGCAGCCGGTTGGCTTTATCGCGCATAGCGTCCGCGCTGGCGGTCAGCGGCGCGTAAGGCGCGAGCAGCGAAGCCACGCGCTCGAGGCGCGCAGCGGCGCTATGCTGCTGCGCGAGCGCTGCGCCGCTGGCCAGCGCGGCGCCAGCTTGCGGCGCCGCTGCGCTCGCGGCCATGCGCGGCTGCGCTGGCGCGCCGGCGCTTGGCGCAGCCGCGGCGCTTGCCGCTGGCGCAGCCGCGTGCGCGGCGCGAGGCGCCGGCAGCGCCGGGCGCGGCGCGCGCGGCGGCAGCGCTGCGGCAAGCTGCGCCGCATGCGCGGCAGCGCGCTGCGTCAGCGCCGCTAGCTGCGCGAGCGCGCCGGCCTGCTCGCCAAGCGCCGATAGCTGCGCGGCAACCTCATCCGCTGCGGCTGTGCTCGCCGCGGCAACATGCTGCGCAAGCACGTCGATGATATCGAACGCGTGCTTGCGGTAGATGAGCTTCACTTCCGCAGCCAGCTCGCGGCTGTAAACCATCGTATATTCATTGCCGAAGGTAGCTCCTGTATTTACTTTCTCAATAAGCCAGTTCGGCTCAGGCTGCCAGGACAAGCCGGAGATCAGCTCCTGCTCCATCCGGTCAGCCGGATAACCGGCCTTCTCCGCCGCACGGCGAAGCAAGTCCTTCACATGCCAATCAATGGCCGCATTCACCTGGGAAGCAAATTCGGTCCGGAACGTCTCCAGTCTGCGTTCCTGCTCGGCTGCCGTTTTCGCCCCGGCAAACAGCAGGCCCGTCTTAAAGCCAGGCTTCCGGCTTTCCAAGAAGACATGCGCTTTGTCCCGCAATGGCGCAGGGGTAATGATCGCGTTATCCAGAAGCGACTGAACGCTGCGGCGGAGCTCAACGCGCAAGCGCTCCGGCTCTTCGGCAAGCCTGTTCTTCTCGGCTTCAAGCTGAGCCATCTCCGCCTTCACCTTGGCTGCGGCTTCCTCGCCGCCGGCTTCCGCTATTAGGCGTTCGCGCTCCGGCTCATCCCGCAGGTCCCACCATTTCTTGTGCTCGGCCACCAGATGATGCAGCGAAGCGTCTACGCTGTAAGCCGCAAGAGGCACTCTTTCCTCTGCCAGCTGGGACAGCAAAAGCTCCAGCTGCTCCCATTCCTGGTGGGGATGATCCGGCTGCCGCAACGACAAATAAACGATTCCCGCCGGCTCCAGATGCCAAGCTTGAAACGCTTCTTCCACACTCTTCCGGTACTGCTCGAACGACAATTCACGGTCACGGTGCTTATCAATCTGATTTACGATAAAGTATAAGGGCTTGCCCCAGTCCTTCAATTGCTTCGCAAACGCAAAGTTAATCTCGGATTGGACATGGTTATAATCCATTACATAAAAGACGACATCCGCCAAATGAAGAGCGGATTCGGTCGACATTCTGTGAGCGTCATCCGTGGAATCGATACCGGGAGTATCAAGAAGAACCGTATGATCGCCAAGGCGATCGGTAGGATAATAGATCGATACGGATTCAATGTTCTCGCCGTCTTTGCAATACGCGTCCAGCTCCTCGAGCGGAATATCCACGCTGACGCGCTCTCCGTTCTTCAAGCTAACGACGCTTGCCTTTGCCGTCTCGCCGCCGCGAATGGCCACAACGTTTGCGCTTGTAGGGATCGGGCTGGACGGAAGCAGTTGTGCTCCGCATAATCGGTTGACCAGAGTTGATTTGCCGGCTGAAAAATGTCCGCAAAATGCAACAGTAAGCCGGCCTTCGGCCAGCTTACTGTTCAACTCCAGTACTTGCTTTGCGTGTAGACTGTCGCCCGCCGACTGCATTTCCGCAGCGGCATGGGACAGTGCTTCTGTCATGCTTCGTACTGTCGTTTCCATCATGGTCTATACAGCTTCCTCTTCCGCAGGCAGGCAGATTTCAAACACGTTGCCGTGCTGCAAAATCATAATGTTGCGTTCTTTTTCCTTCATAACAACGACTTCAGGCTTTTGGCGCATACGCTCGATGTACTGATCCGGTACATCGCCGGAGCCGCTTACGGTGACGCCTTCTACCAGAATATCCTCGTTTTCTTGCGGAGGTGCTTCGAGAACCTGCTCAAAAATATCGGAGAACAGTTCAAAATTGTTTGTATACACGGAAATGCATTTCATCTTCATCATCCTTCACTGGCTTTTTTCGGTTTAGTTGCCTTAATTTTAGTTTTCGTTTGTCCACCCGGCTTCATACGCTGTTTGCCTTCCTTGCACAGATCCAGCAGCGGGCATATCGGACATTGCGGGTTTTGTGCTTTGCAATGATAGCGGCCGAAAAAAATTAGCCGGTGATGGGTGAGCGTCCATTCCTCGCGGGGCACAAGCTTCATCAGCTTCTTTTCGACTTCCAGCACGGTATCATCCAGCTTAGCCACGCCAAGCCGTTTCGATACCCGCTCCACATGCGTATCTACGGCGATTGCGGGAACGCCAAACGCGTTCGAGACAACCACATTGGCTGTCTTTCGCCCAACGCCGGGCAGCTCCGTCAGCTGCTCATGCCTCTCGGGAACTTCCCCTTCGTATTTATCGATTAGGATGCGGCATAGCTTTTGAATATTAGATGCCTTACTGCGGAATAATCCGATACGGCGAATATCCTGCTCCAGCTCTTCCAGCGGCACAGCCAAATAATCCTCCGGCCGTTTGTATTTCTGAAACAGATTGACCGTGACTTTGTTCACCGTCTCATCCGTACATTGGGCCGACAGCAGGACGGCTATGGTCAGTTCGAACGGGTTGCTGTGATGCAATTCACAATGTGCATCCGGGAACATCTCCGCCAACGTATCCAATATATGTCGCATCTTCTGCTTCGCATTCATCGTCTCTCTCCTAATCCCAAACACTATCGTTCAAAGTGTAGCGAAATTTGTCACGAGAAGCAACCTTATTCAGCCCTAAATAAAGAAAAAACCGCCCTTTTGGACGGTATTTTCACAAAATATAAGAATTTAGGCCGAGGTCTTCATGAAATCCCGTTAATTTTTAACAAAAGCCTACGATTTTACGATTTTGAGAGCCGTATTATTGAAGGCATATACCGTAATCGTATCCCCGTCTTTTAATGCGCTCACTTGGATGGACGCATTGTTATACAGGATTTTTGTGTTCGAAGTAATATAAGCAAAGTTGCTGTTATCCTCCGAAGTATTTTTGTAAGTCCACAGGGTTGCGTTAGGAGCATCGTACTTCCAGAAGGTACGCTTGTCGCCGACTGCTACCGTAACAATCGTCTGCTCGTTCTCGTCCTTGTAGACTTGAATGATATCTCCCGCGGCTATCGCGGAGGACGAATAGGTTGTCTGAGTGCCTTTGATGACTTTAATGCCTTTCGAGAACGTCACCGTTGACGATGTGCCGTTAGATTCGGTAACGGTCAAGCTGCTTGCCGCAACGGAGGAAACGGTGCCGTATTTCATCGTAATCGTCTTCACCGACTGGATGTTGCTGCCGATGTAAGGGACATTAATGATCGTGCCGCTTGTCAAAGCGCCCACCGTCAAGGCATTTCCGTTCTCGTCCGTGATCGGAACATTAACCAGCGAAATGTCTTTCTGCGAATTATCTGCCGCTTTCACCGTAACTAGCTTCGTCGACGCATTTGCGGACACAACCTGGTACTGCAAGGTTTTATGAACCTGAATCGTAGCCGCTTTCTCCTGGTTGGCATCCAGCAGTACGGTTACGGTATCCCCTGCCTGCAGACTTCCGATTGTAGGCAAGGATACGCCGGGAATTTGGAGAAGCGGCGACACGTAAGGAATGGATACCTTTTCGCCCGAATCGAGTTTAACGGACAATAATTTATCCGTTGTATTTACCGACACCAAGCTGCCGGTTTGTTTGTAAATAAAGCTGAGCGAGATAATGTTTTTGCCGGAATACGTAATTTTCACTTTGCGGTTCGCAACCAGATAAGATCTGGCCTGGCTTACCGTGATAGACGATCCGCTGTAATCAATCTTGGTGGAATCCGTCAGGAACAAAGCATTGGCGTTCGAAGTTGCAGGATCGAATACCGTAAGCAGCTTATTATCGCCGCTGTAATTGACAACCGTAGCGGACTCTATCGTCGAGACATTCCGGTTTACCACCTCAATGCGCGTCACTTGCTGATTATCATTCAATGTCAGCTTGATATTATCAACGTCTTTAAGCAAGTCGCTAACCGTGGGCGAATCGATGCCGTTGATCACGACAACTACGTTATCGGCCAGGAACTTGGACTGCAGAGTGCCGTCTACCAGATAGTTAATCAGGCCGCTGCCTGCGGAATAGAATTGTCCGGTTACGGTATTAGCGCCAGTCTGCGCTTCTGCCGTAATGGATACAACCTGAGGAGCCGTACGGAAAGTATCCTGTACGATCGTCAGATTCGTATCGCGCTTCAGATCGGAGATTTGAAGCGTTTTGCCGGTGCTGTCTTTTACGGTAACCGCGCTGCTATACGTGAACTTCACAGGCTCGTCGTTTACCCATGCGTAGAAGTAACGGTCCGTCGTATTGATGCGGTCCAGCTTGGCGATTGTCGTTTTGACATGCTGCTCCGTGCCTTGCGTTTCCACGTACAGCGCTTTGCCGGAGTTGCCAATCAGTGTAACGTCCGTATACAGCTTGATATCCCCCGCCGCAATGGCGTTATCGCTGTCTGCCGAATAGTACAAAGTATTGGAATCCAGCGTGTAGGTTGTTTCTTTCCCTTCGCTGAACAGCGTGATCGATGTAGCGGTTTGAGCGGTAACAATGCCGCTTACTTGTCCGGCATAAGGCACCTTGTATTGCTTCTCTGCCCGGCTGAACAGAGTGGCAAGGCTCGCACGGTTAACCGGAGCTTTCGGATCGAACTTCGTCGCGGATACGCCTTTTACCAGGTCAAGCGATACGGCCGCGTTAACGTAGCCCAAATATTTTGCCGTAATCTGATTGCCGTCGGCGAACGTGGAAGCGGTCTTGCTCAGATCATCCGCTAATTGTTTCTTGTCAATGGCTTTCACCAACAGCTTCGTTACCCATTCGCGAGTCGCCGGCGTTGTGCCCCATGCTGCTTTCGGGTTGGCAGCCGCGTTGGCGTACTCATCATTCTGGTCAAGAAGACCATTCTTGAAAGCTACAATAATATAAGGCTTCGCATAGCTGCTTACCTTGAAGGAATCCGGATACGCGACGATACCGTCCGGATCTACTTCACCCTCAAGTCCGGCGAAACGAAGAGCCATAACGACCGCTTCTTCTTGGGAGACACTTTTCAGAGGGCGGAATTCCGTCGTGCCGCTGGATGTTTTATAACCATTAATAATGCCTTGAAGCGCCAGCTTGGAAACATGCTTCTGCGCCCATGCGGGGATCGTGTCAACAAACATGCTGTTCGATACGGCCGCAAACGCGGATGGAGCCGGAATCGCAATGGAGGTGCCACCGGCAAGCAAGGAGAACGCTAAGGCGCCGGCAATAAGTTTGGAACGGGATGAATGCTTTGGCATGGTTGAATAATCCTCCTCAATTCATTTGTTTGATTCTAGGAATGACGAACCGTTGGATGGTCAAGATCAAAGTGACCCATCAGGCTCTCCAGCGCTTTACCGTCAACCAGAAGATCGTAAGATTGCACAAAATCAAACTGGAACAAGGTCTGACCCAGGGAATCCAGCAGCATTTGCTCTCCCGGTGCGCCAAGACGGGCGGTATCCGGCAGCTCAATGTCGATAGTTACCGCTTTGTCCTTAAGCGTCACGGATTTGATTGGAATAGGCTTCCACAAATTCACCGTGCCTTCGGGTCCATCCTGCTGCAAAGCAGCCAAGGCCTGCTTGATCAGGTCTTCATTGGAGCCCGACTTCACTTGAATATCCTTAGATACCATCTTCTCGAGCTCCGTATCCGAATAATAGATCTTAACGGAAGTTTCTTGTTCAGCCTGTACGGTCGGTTCTACGGATGGATCGGGAGTCGCCGCTTCCTCCGTAGTTGCAGGCGCTTCTATCGTTGGGCTTGGAGAAGGTGCATTGCCGCTTACCTCATTTCCGGACTGCCCGAGAGGTTTGTTTGTGTTTCCGCATGCGGCTGCGGTAAGAATAACGGCTAATAATAATAGGATGAATGCCGGTTTGCGCACGATCGAATTCCTCGCTTTCTCAAGGTGAAACTGCTTTCGCCGTTCTTGGACGGCAAGCTTGTCTCATTCCGGTGAATTCTAAGCCCTTATATCTAAGTCAAAAGATTAAATTCTTAGAATCTAGGAAAGTTTCAGGTACTCCTTAATTCCAGCTACGATTTCTGATGCCATTTTATTTTGCGCCGCATCGCTGTACAGGATATCGGAGTCGCCTTTATTGGACAAAAACCCGGTCTCGAGCAAAATGGCAGGCATCGTTGTTTCTCTCGTTACATGCAGGTTTCCGTATTTCACGCCGCGGTCCTTAAGACCGGTAGCCTTCACGAGATGCTTGTGGATCACATTCGCAAGCGCTTTACTGTTGTCGCGCGTATAGTAAGTTTCGGTTCCGGACACGCTCGATGTAGGATTGCTGTTCGCATGAATCGAAATAAAAATATCCGCTTTGTTGTTCTTGGCGAACGTTACGCGGTCTGCAAGCGTTACGAATTTATCTTCCGGTCTGCTAAGCAGCGGCTTAATATTTTTTTCTTTGTCCAGCAAAGCTTTGACTTTAAGAGAAATAGCAAGGTTTACTTCCTTCTCCCAGCGGCCGTTAATGCTTTTCGCGCCTGGGTCGGTTCCGCCGTGACCGGCATCGATTACAACGTTGTATACTTTCGTACCCGGATCTGTTGTTACCGGAGGGGTTGTGGTATCAACCGGAGGAGTTGTCACCGGATCCGTGAGACCAATGGTTATTACCCCGGCTCCGTTATCTTGAACCACGGCATCCGCATCTTTGTCCGTATTCAAATCAAGCACTAGTCTAGCAGTAGCCGGATTCGTAGAAAATACCGAGTAACGGAACATGGAGATGTACGGATTATCCGCTACGGGAATGCGTGTTTCCGCGCCCATGAATTGCGACGACAAATTGTCCGAATAAGTCGCGTTCGGGAAATCGATTACGATGCGCTTGGGACTATCGAGCTTAAACGGTTTATTCGCCGTTACTTTACCATCGTAATTGATGATAATGCCGAAGCTGCTGTCGTATTGAATCGAAGTGATCGAACCTGTCTGACCGGGATCCGGCGTAGTTGAAGGTTCATCAGGGTCCGCTGCTTTGTACAAATAGACGGACTGAGACGCTTGATCCCATTTCACCGTTAATCCAAGCTGTTCGCTTACGAAACGGATTGGAATCATCGTTGTTCTGCCCTTCTGCAGCTTGGCAGACATGTCCATTTGCACCTTGTTGTTGTTAACGAGTGCGATGTTGTTGTCAATGGTAAGTACAATTACGTTCTGATCGTTATGTATGGTGACTGTCTTTGTAGCTGCCGCCCAATTTACCTCATAGCCCATGTTCTCGGACACGACCCTGATCGGGACGAGGGTAAAATCGTTGACGATCTGTGGATCATCATAAGGCTTCAGCAATTGGTCGTTCAGATAAAGCTTCGGGACGACTGGCGTTGTTGCAGCTTGTCCCACTCCAGTGAACAAAGTAAACAGAACCGCCATAAACAACAAAATAGGTACAAACTTCTTCTTCATTTTCCACCTCGATGACTGAAATTGCCTGCATCGAATGTGAGATCATTCGACTTTGCTAGACGATTAAATAGACGCAATTTGTCAGAAAAAGTTGCGTGCAGAGGAAAAAAGAGGACAACTCTTCTTTGTCCGAAGAGCTGCCCCCTTTTCTTAGTCTATCTATTAACCCAAATAGGCAGGGCGCTTTTGTTCGTAAGCTGTGATTTCGTCTTCATGCTGCAGTGTCAGGCCGATGTCGTCCAGACCAAGAAGCAGGAACTGGCGGCGGTGCTCGTCAAGATCGAAGGAAAGATCAAGACCGTATTCGTCAGTCAGCTTTTTGTTCTCGAGATCAACCGACAGCTTGTAGCCCTCATGCTTCGCCGTGCGTTGGAACAGGTCTTCGACTTGCTCTTCGCTCAGCTTGATTGGCAGAATGCCGTTCTTGAAGCAGTTGTTATAGAAAATGTCCGCATACGAAGGTGCGATAACAACTTTGAAGCCATAGTCCAGAATCGCCCAAGGAGCATGCTCGCGGGAGGAGCCGCAGCCAAAGTTCGCGCGGGAGATCAGAACGGAAGCGCCTTGATAGCGCGGTTTGTTTGGTTCGAAATCAGCGTTTACCTCGCCGTTTTCGTGGAAGCGCCATTCGAAGAACAGGAATTGGCCAAAGCCGCTGCGCTCGATGCGTTTCAGGAATTGTTTAGGAATGATAGCGTCCGTGTCGACATTCACGCGGTCGACCGGGGCAACGATGCCCGTAAGTTGTTTAAAAGCTTCCATGTCGGTAATACCCCTCTCTCACACGTTCAATTAGTTCAACACTTCGGATTTGATTTTCCAGTCGCGCACGTCCGTAAAGCGGCCATTGATTGCAGCTGCTACAGCCATTGCAGGCGATACGAGATGCGTGCGTCCGCCGCGGCCTTGACGGCCTTCGAAGTTACGGTTGGATGTCGATGCGCAGCGTTGTCCAGGCTGCAATACGTCAGGGTTCATCGCAAGGCACATCGAGCAGCCTGCTTCGCGCCATTCGAAACCAGCTTCCGTAAATACTTTGTCGAGACCTTCTTTTTCAGCTTGCAGCTTAACGCGTCCGGAGCCCGGAACGACGATAGCCGTTACTTTCTCGCTTACTTTGTAGCCGCGCGCGATTTCAGCCGCAGCGCGAAGGTCTTCGATACGGCCGTTTGTGCAGGAACCGATAAAGACATAGTCGATCTCGATTTCGGACATTGGCGTACCCGGTTTCAGGTCCATATATTCAAGCGCTTTTTCCGCTGCTTTGCGCTCGTTTTCCGTTGGCAGATCTTTCGGGAACGGAACGGAAGAAGTGATGTCCGTACCCATGCCCGGGCTAGTGCCCCAAGTTACTTGCGGGATCAGCGAATCAACATCGAATTCAACCACTGTATCGTAAGTCGCGCCTTCGTCTGTTGTAAGCTGCTTCCAGTCTTCCACGGCTTCGTCGTAGTTCGCAGGAGCGTACTCGCGGCCTTTCAGGTAGTCGAACGTAGTTTGGTCCGGTGCGATCAGACCGGCGCGCGCGCCGCCTTCGATCGACATGTTGCAGACCGTCATGCGCTCTTCCATAGTCAGGGAGCGGATAGCTTCGCCTGTGTACTCGATAACGTAACCGGTAGCGAAGTCCGTGCCGTATTTCGCGATAACGCCAAGGATCAAGTCCTTCGCGGTAACGCCCGGTTTGCGGGAACCGTTGAAGCGAACTTCCATGGTTTTAGGTTTTGCTTGCTGCAAACATTGCGTCGCCATAACGTGCTCAACCTCGGAAGTACCGATACCGAACGCAAGAGCGCCAAACGCGCCGTGCGTCGAAGTGTGGCTGTCGCCGCAGACGATTGTTTTGCCCGGGTAAGTCAGGCCGATCTCAGGACCCATAACGTGCACGACGCCTTGGTCGAGGTTGTTCAGGTCGAACAATTTTACGCCGAAGTCCGCGCAGTTTTGCGTCAACGTATCGATTTGTTGTTTGGAGATCGGGTCTTTAATATTGAAGCGGTCCTTGGTAGGAACGTTGTGGTCCATTGTCGCGAATGTCAGGTCAGGACGGCGAACTTTGCGGTTCGACAAACGGAGTCCTTCGAATGCTTGCGGCGAAGTTACCTCGTGCACCAGATGAAGGTCGATGTAAATGATGCTTGGTTTGCCCTCTTCTTGATGAATGACGTGCTTATCCCAGATTTTCTCAAACAGTGTTCTTTTCGTCATTATGTTCACCCCATCGTTCAAGCGAATAAATCGCTTTGCTCTATTAGATGTTACTAGCATAGCATCTCCTGCTTGATTCAACAAAGATATAATATCTATAATGATTATAGGCAATAACTATAAAATATCGATAACTATTCTCATTTGGACTATAAGGGGAATGCTGGAATGGAACTTAGACAACTTCAATACGTCATTCAAATCGCAATCGAGAAAAATTTTTCGCGCGCTGCCGAGAAGCTGCATATCGCGCAGCCTTCGCTCAGCCAGCAGCTGTCCAAGCTAGAACAAGAGCTAGGCGTCCTGCTGTTCCGCCGCACGACGAATTCGGTTGAGCTGACGCAGGCCGGCCAGGTATTCGTGGATAAATCCCAGTCGATTCTGGATGCCATCGAGCAGCTAAAGCAAGAGATGGACGATATGGCGCAGATGAAGCGAGGCCGTCTTGTCGTAGGGACGCTGCCTATCACGGGATCGCATATACTGCCGCTGGTACTGCCGGTGTTCGGGGAACTGTATCCGCAGATCGAGGTCATATTAGTAGAAGACACAACCGTCAAGCTGGAGCAGCTTACGGCTAACGGGGGAACGGATTTAAGCCTGCTTACTCTTCCTCTCGTCGATCAGACGCTGGAATGGGAACCGCTAATGGAAGAGGAAATCTGCCTGGCCGTACCGCCCAGCCATCGCCTGGCCGGACGCACCGACGAGATTTCGATCGAGGAGCTGCGGGACGAGCATTTCATCGGCTTGAAGAAAGGCCAAGGCTTCCGCCAGATTCTGGTGCATCTGTGCCAGCAGGCTGGATTTACTCCTAACATCGTGTTTGAGAGCAGCAACATTGAGACGGTGCAATCGCTGATTGCGGGCGGCATGGGCATCACGTTTGTCCCGAAAATGCTGACCCGGGCCGCGGGCGGCGATTTCGTACCCGTTTATTTATCGCTAAAGGACCGTCCTTCCCGCACCTTGATAATCGCCAGCCGCAAAGGACGGTATTTGTCCAAAGCGGCCGTGGCGTTTATTGAAACGATGAACAAAACGATCAGTCCGTACAAATAGCTCCTTAATATAAGGAAGGTCTGCGGTCCTCGAATACCGGAATTTTACCGCGTACGGCATCAACGAGAGATAAATCGATCTCGGCGTAAACAATCGTCTCTTCTTCCCCGGCTTCGGCAATGGTCTCGCCCCAAGGATCAAGAATCATCGAATGCCCGAAGAAATGCGTCTCTCCGCTAATGCCTACGCGGTTGCAGGCAATAACGAACATTTGGTTTTCGATCGCGCGGGCCGTCAGAAGCGTGCGCCAGTGATGAAGCCTCGGATGCGGCCATTCAGCCGGCACGAAGAGCAGCTTCGCTCCATCCAGCGCAAGCTTTCTGGCCAGCTCCGGGAACCGGATGTCATAGCAGATCATCATTCCTGCTCCCGCGCCCTCAATCTCAAGCTTGCCAAGCTTATCGCCCGCTGCCAGGTATTTCTCCTCATCCATTAAGCGGAACAAATGAATTTTCGAATAATCCCCGATCTGATTTCCTTCCCGGTCAAAAGCGTAAATCGTGTTGTACACGCCGTCTTCGCGCCCTTCCGCGATCGATCCGGCAATGATATGAATGCCGTGCTTGCGGCTGAATTCCGTGAGGTAAGCTTTCGTGCGTTCACCATGCGGGTCAGCGAGCTCCGTAATTTCGGTTAAGGCATAACCTGTGTTCCACATCTCCGGAAAGACGATGACATCCGGTTTGTTAGGCTGGGAAGCAGCCTCCTCGAGCATGGCGGACAGCTTGGCGAAATTCGCTTCGGGCTGTCCTACCTCTATATTCATTTGCAAAAGCGCAATACGCAATAGCTGTGTCATAGGCCTTGTTCCTTTCATCGATTACTTTTCCCTAATGATACCTTCTCATGGTTCTGTGTCAAGATGGACAGATTAATGGAGAAGAGTTATTCATTCCCGGACAAGGAGAGATATAAAATGCGCCAAAAACAATTAGCAGCCCTGCTGCTCGCCTTATGCGTCATGCTGACGTTCGCCTCTGCCTCCGCCTTTGCGGCAGCACCGGAGGATCAGCCTTTTAAACCCGTTCAGGTATTTGACGTGAAAGCCGGCAAAGTCGTGCTTACCACGCCAAACGACAAGGAGTACCAGGAATTTGCGAACAAATGGATCTCATCCATTACGGGACTTGCCCCTCAGCTTACGAATGACGACAGCTGCAATTACGTTTACCGCGTGCCGCTAGAGAAGCCCGTTACGATTTCCGTCAACGGCACCAAGCTGATGGCCGACGATGTGTTCTTGTTTTATTGCGATGGCAAGCCTCCGCTCCTTCTCGTATTCGATGAACAGCGTAGACCTTACCTGCTGCTCTTCAAAGAGGACATTAAACCGTTTATTAAGAAAATCGGGATTCCTGCGGAATAAAACTGTCTAATTGCACGCTCCATGCCGACTAATTTACTCGACATAAACGGTTTTTACATGCTACATTTAAGCTAATGTCGTTAAGGCGATTAGAGAGCATTGATGGTGGAGTGTGAGCAAATGGAAACTCGAGTGAGTGAGCATGTAATCAAACCGGCAGACCGCATGACGGCGCTGCCAACGCAATTTTTCGCCAAGCTTGTCGGCAAAGCGAATGCCCAAGCCGCCAAAGGCCGGGATGTGATCAATCTGGGGCAAGGCAATCCGGACCAGCCTACCCCTCCCCATATCGTAGCAAAAATGCAGGAAGCGTCGGCTAATCCGTTGTACCACCGTTACCCTCCTTTCAGCGGCTATTCGTTCCTGAAGGAAGCGGTAGCCACACGCTATAAAGAGGATTATGGCGTTGAGGTGGATCCTGCTACCGAGGTTGCCATTTTGTTCGGAGGCAAAACGGGTCTCGTTGAAATCAGCCAGTGCCTGCTTAATCCAGGTGACGTATGTCTTGTTCCGGATCCCGGTTATCCGGACTACTGGTCGGGCGTTGCGCTTTCCGGTGCGGAGATGAGCTTTATGCCGCTGACGGCGGCTAACCGTTTCTTGCCTGATTACAGCGCTATTGATCAGGAAGCTTTGAAACGCGCCAAGCTGATGTTCATTAATTATCCGAACAATCCGACCGGCGCCGTTGCGGATTCCGCCTTTTATGAGCAGACAGTTGCCTTTGCACGCCGCACGGGAGTCGTAGTTGCAAGCGACTTTGCTTACGGCGCCATTGGATTTGACGGCAAAAAACCGGTCAGCTTCCTTCAAACGCCCGGCGCCAAGGAAGTTGGCGTAGAGTTCTATACGCTTTCCAAAACATACAACATGGCTGGCTGGCGGGTTGGCTTTGCCATCGGCAATGCCCAGATCGTCTCCCTGATCAATCTCATCCAGGATCATTACTACTGCAGCCTGTTTGGCGGCATTCAGGAAGCGGCCGCGCTCGCCCTTACGGGTCCGCAGGATTGCGTAACCGAGCTGACTGCCCGTTACGAAAGCCGACGCGAAGCGGTATTCGGGGCACTTGCGAAAATCGGCTGGAAAGCTGACCGTCCCGGCGGCTCCTTCTTCTGCTGGCTTCCGGTACCAGAGGGCTATACCTCCGAATCCTTCGCGGACCTAGTCCTTGAGCAAGCCGACGTTGTTGTCGCGCCGGGCAACGGTTTCGGCACGCATGGCGAAGGTTATGTGCGCCTTGGCCTTTTGACAAGCGAGGAACGGCTCGTTGAAGCCATCGAACGGATAGGCAAGCTAGGCATCTTTTAATCTGTCCGTCAGACCGGCAAATCCCGGTCTGACGGCTGTTTTATGGCGTTTGCCTTGCTTTACAGTAAGGAATGATCATGATATGCTAGCATTAACTGAACATGTAACGTGATGACGGGACTAGTAAGCGAGGGCGGCCGTGCCCAGAGAGCAAATTCGTCAGGCTGCAAGATTTGCCTCGGTTCCTTGCTGAATCCAACCCCCGAGCGGCCGGCGAGAGCCGGACAGCGCCTCCTGTTATGAGGCTTGAGATGGACCTGATTGCGCGTATTTGCCATTCGGTCAACAAAGGTGGTACCGCGGAAGCTATAGACTTTCGTCCTTTATGGACGAAGGTCTTTTTATTTTGTCAGGAAATGGGATGAGAAGATGTCGGAGAGAATTGTTGTCAAAATCGGTAGCAGCTCCTTAACCTCGGAAGAAGGCGGCTTAAACCGCGAACGTATCACCTATTTTGCTTCTGAACTCGCCGCTTTGCACAAGCAAGGCTGCCCTCTTATTCTGGTAACCTCCGGCGCGGTCGCTGCGGGCTTCCGCCAGATCGGTTACGCAGCGCGGCCAAAAGCGGTACACGAGAAGCAGGCAGCTGCCGCGGTTGGCCAGGCGCTGCTCATGCAGGCTTATCAGGAAGCTTTCGGAGAGTTCGGCATTGGGGTGGCCCAAATCCTGCTGACCCGGGCAGACTTCTCCAACCGCAAACGGATTCAGAATGCGCTTAAAACGATAGAGGAATTGCTTCGCCTCCGCATCATACCTATCATTAATGAAAACGACACGGTGGCTACCGACGAGCTTGAGCTGAAGTTTGGCGATAACGACAAATTGTCCGCGCTGGTTGCGGCGATGACGAAAGCAAGCAGCCTGGTCATGATAACCGATATGGACGGCCTGTATACGGAGGATCCGCGAAAAAATCCGGAGGCCGTCAAGATCGAACGGGTGGATCAGATCTCGGAGGAAATTATGCAGCTGGCTGGAGGAGCTGGCTCTGCGGTCGGTACCGGGGGCATGCGCTCCAAGATCGAGGCTGCGCGAATTTCCATGCGCGGCGGCGTCAGAGCTTTTATCGGAAAAGTTCAACAGGCTGGTGATCTGCAATTAGCCGTTGACGGTACGGGCAAAGGCACTTATTTCGATACCCGGTTACATAGCCTGCCCATGAAGAAGCAATGGCTGGGCTTCCACTCCAACCCCCATGGACGCATTATCGTTGACGACGGCGCCGAGCATGCCCTGCTTGTACGCGGCAAAAGCTTGCTGCCAGCCGGCATCCGCGAGATTCAAGGCGATTTTCATTCGGGAGATGTTGTAGAGGTAACAAACCTGACCGGAGACACGATTGGCCGCGGCGTCGTAAACTACGAAGCTTGGCAGGTTCAAGCCGTAGCCGGTCTCAGTACCGAAGAAGTAAAACGCCGGGTGGATGTTAACCGAATCGAAGTCATTCACCGCGACGAGTGGGTTTCCCTGCGATAGGGGATGTAGCATTTCATTAAGTTTATGCTTTCGAAGCATGAATTGCTTCGCAATTCATTTTAGGAGGAATCAAGATGGTTAGTGAAGTTAGACAAAAAGCAACGCTTGCTCAGGCCGCTGCCAGCATTATGAACAAAATGACGACCGCGCAGAAAAACACCGCTCTTACGGCGATGGCCGATGCCCTTATCAAGAATCAGGCTTCTATTATCGAAGCCAATAAAAAAGATCTGGAACGAGGCCGGGAAAACGGCACAAGCCCTTCCCTGCTGGACCGTCTCGCCTTGAACGAAAGCCGCGTTGCGGACATTGCCGAAGGTCTTCGCCAAGTTGTGGAGCTTCCGGATCCGGTGGGAGAGCTGCTTGAGCAATTCGACCGTCCTAACGGTCTTCGCGTAGAGAAAACGCGCGTGCCGCTTGGGGTTATCGGCATGATCTACGAAGCGCGTCCTAACGTTACCGTTGACGCTGTAGGCCTTTGCCTCAAAACCGGCAACTGCGTTGTGCTTCGCGGAGGCTCCGCCGCTCTGGACTCGAACCGCCGCATCGTTGAGGTGCTTAGGGAAGCGCTGGCTTCAACCGCTTTGCCTGAGGATGCGATTCAGCTGATTGAAGATTCGGACCGCGCTTCCGTTAACGAGATGCTTAAATTAAACGGATTGCTCGATGTTGTCATCCCGCGCGGCGGCGCAGCCCTGATCCGTAATGTAGTCGAAAACGCGACCGTGCCGGTTATCGAGACGGGTGCCGGCATCTGCCATACATTCGTCGATGAGAGCGCGGATTACGACATGGCGGAACGAATCGCCTTCAACGCAAAGGTTCAGCGTCCTTCCGTCTGCAATTCGATGGAAACCCTGATTCTGCACGAAGCATTTGCAGAGAAACATCTTGAGCAAATCGCTGACCGCTTCCTTGCGGCAAACGTCGAACTGCGCGGCGATAAACAAACGACGGAAAACGTAACGCAAGTCAAGCTTGCCACTGAACAGGATTTTGCTACGGAATATAACGATTATGTTTTAAATATTCGTATTGTAGCAAACTTAGACGAGGCGCTTGATCACATTCGCAAATACAGCACGAAGCATTCGGAATGCATTGTAACGGAGAATGCCGGACATGCCGAGCGCTTCCTGAACGAGGTTGACGCGGCAGCGGTTTATCATAACGCTTCTACCCGCTTCACGGACGGCTTCGAATTCGGCTTTGGCGCGGAAATTGGAATCAGCACGCAAAAGCTGCATGCACGCGGACCAATGGGTCTGCCGGCTCTAACATCAACAAAATTCCGGGTTTACGGCAACGGTCAAATCCGCGGTTAAGATAGAGGAAAACAAGCTTGGAGGGTGAACGAAATGTTATCAATGGAACAAACAAATGCCGGAATAGACATTGAAGCTTTGAAAATCAGCTTCTACGGCGCGGGGTCGATGGCGGAAGCTATCGTACGCGGACTTATTAATCAAAAGCTGACAAAGCCGGAGCAAATCTCGATGCTGAACCGTCAGAACGCGGACCGTTTGAACGAGCTGAGCGAGAAGTATGGTATTCAGACGGTGTTAAACGGCTCTACGAACGAGCAGTTTATTCAGGATGCGGATATTATTTTCCTGGCGATGAAGCCTAAGGATGCCATCAGCGCGATTTCGTCCATCAAGCATCTCCTCTCGGAGAAGCAGCTGATCGTCTCGGTTATTGCCGGTCTGTCGATCTCTTCCATCGAACGCGTGCTGGGCAGGTCCACCGCCATCGTACGCACGATGCCCAATACTTCGAGCACAATCGGCCTGGGAGTAACGGGTATCAGCTACTCGGGCAGCGTTACGGAAGAACAACGCAAGCTTGCGGAAACGATGTTCGCTTCGATCGGCATTAATGCGGTTGTCGAGGAATCGCTGCAGGATTCGATCGTTGGCGTGTCAGGCAGCGGCCCGGCATATGTTTATTTCTTCATGGAAGCCATGATGCAAGCCGCGGAGAAGCTTGGCCTCCCTGCCGACCAAGCGAAGGAGCTGATCGTTCAGACCGTTCTTGGCGCTGCCGAGATGGTCAGAACAACCGGCGAAGAGCCTGCTGAGCTCCGCCGCAAGGTCACCTCCCCTAACGGTACAACGCAGGCTGCGATCGAATCCATGGCTGCTAGCGGGTTAACGGAAGCCGTCGTTCGCGGCATGCTGCGTTCGGCTGAACGCGCAGGCGAAATCGGATCGGATATTGAAAGGAGCACGTTGTCCTAATGAATCAAATGTGTGTCGCTACTTACCGCTGCTTTGACGAGAAAGCGGATTTCGATAAAAAAGCTTTGTCCATCGCCGTTGGCTTAACGGTTGGAAGCTGGACGGAGCTCCCTGAAGCTCGCAAAGCCGAGATGGAGAAGCATCTTGGCAAGGTATTGTCCGTAGAAGTCCATGAACAGGCGGGCAGCGAGCGTTTCGCGGATATCCGCATTGCGTACCCTGACATCAACTTCAGCCGCGATATCCCTGCCCTGCTCGTGACGATCTTCGGCAAGCTGTCCATGGACGGCAAAATCAAGCTCATTGATCTGGATGTCTCGGAGCAGTTCCAATCCGCCTTCCCTGGTCCCAAATTCGGCCTGGAAGGCGTGCGTCAGCTTCTTGGCGTTCACGATCGCCCGCTCCTGATGAGTATCTTTAAATCCGTAGTCGGACATGATCTTCCGAACCTTCAGGAGCAGTTCTATAAGCAGGCGCTTGGCGGTGTCGACCTTATCAAGGATGACGAGATCCTGTTCGAGAACCCGCTTACGCCTCTGGAAAAGCGCGTGGAGGTTTGCATGGAGGCAGCCCGCAAAGCCCAGCAGGAAACCGGTCAAAAGTTGTTGTACGCGGTTAACCTGACAGGCCCTACCTCGCAGCTCGCAAGCCAAGCGCGCAAAGCTATCGCGGCTGGTGCAAACGCATTGCTGTTCAACGTATTGTCGTACGGCTACGACGTGCTGCACGAGCTAAGCAAGGATCCTGAGATTAATGTGCCGATCGCTGCGCATCCGGCAATGGCAGGCGCCTTTTATCCATCGCCGCATTACGGAATCAGCGCTTCCGTCCTGCTTGGCAAGCTGATGCGTCTGGCAGGCGCGGATCTTGTTCTCTTCCCTTCCCCTTACGGTTCAGTCGTGATGCCGAAGGAAGAGAACCTGGCGGTAAAAGACGCGCTTCTCGCGCCTTCGGATACGCTCCGGACCAGCTTCCCGGTACCGTCCGCCGGTATCCATCCCGGACTCGTTCCGCTTATTTTGCGCGACTTTGGCACGGACGTGGTCGTTAATGCCGGCGGCGGCATCCACGGCCATCCAATGGGCACGGCGGCAGGCGGAAAAGCTTTCCGCAGCGCGATCACGGCAGCTATGAACGGCGTACCGCTTCGCGAAGCAGCGGCGCAGCCGGGTAATGAGCCGCTTCAAGCGGCTATTGACGCATGGGGGATTAAGGAATGACAACAGCCAAGAAACGCATCATCTTCTGCGACTTTGACGGAACCATCACCGTCAACGATAACATTGTAGCTATCATCAAGCATTTTAATCCGCCGGGATGGGAAGACATTGCAAACGCGGTTCTTTCCCAGAAAATTTCGATCCGCGACGGCGTTGGCCAGATGTTCCGCCTCCTCCCGACTTCCATTCAAAAGGAAGTTGTGGAGTATGGCATCAACAACGTGCAAATCCGTGACGGCTTTGCCGAGCTTCTCCAATATTGCAAGGACGAGCAGATCGAGTTCTACGTGACCAGCGGCGGCATCGACTTCTTCGTGTATCCGGTGCTTGCCCGGTTTGGCATTCCCGAGGATCATATCTACTGCAACGGCAGCGACTTCAGCGGCGAGCAGATCGAAATCACCTGGCCGCATCCATGCGACGAGCATTGCACCAATGACTGCGGCATGTGCAAAACAACGATCATGCGTCGTTTCCCGGCAAGCGAATACGAGCGGATTATTATCGGCGACAGCGTAACCGACTTTGAAGGCGCCAAGCTGGCCGATACGGTCTTCTCCCGCCATCATTTGACGGATAAATGCAAGGAGCTTGGCCTCCCGCATACCGAATTTACTACCTTCCATGACATTGTGCATGAACTGAAAAAAGAAAGGATCGTTTAACATGGCTTTTACCGATATTAAGCTGGAACAAAAGCAGCAGGCGCTCGCCGAACTGCGCAGCGTTAAAGAACTGTTCGCCTCCCGCGGCTGGTTTGCCGGAACAAGCGGCAATCTCTCGGTTCGCGTAGGGGATTTCAACCCTGATGAATTCTACTTCGCCATTACGGCAAGCGGCAAGGATAAAACGGTACATACGCCGGAGGATTACTTGTTTGTCGACAAGGATGGCAAAGCTTGCGAAGCAACAAGCCTAAAGCCGTCTGCCGAAACGCTTATCCATAATGAGATCTACCGTTTAACGGGCGCAGGCGCTATTTTCCACGTTCACTCCGTGTACAGCGCCGTTATGTCCGAATGGTTCTGGGAACGCAGAGCCGTGCCTGTGGATGGGGTTGAACTGATCAAGGGCCTCAACATCTGGGAAGAGGAAGCACATATCGACATTCCGATCGTCTCCAACTTCGCTGAAATTCCTCGCATCGTACCGGAAGTGACGGAGCGGCTCGACAAGCGGATTCCGGGCATTATTCTCCGCAAGCACGGCATTTACGCATGGGGTGCGAACGCCTTTGAAGCAAAGCGCCATATCGAAGCGTTTGAGTTCCTGTTCGAATACGTGTACCGCTGGGAAATGCTGAACGGCCGTAAATGAACCGAAAAAGCTGGTCAACTCGCGTACTACGAGATTGACCAGCTTTTTGTTATTACTACTATGGAATTAATAAATGCGGGTTTCTTATACGATTTCTTCAACTGCGGCCAGTAATTCCTCCATCTTGAACAAGGAGCGCACTTCGAATTCGGCTTCCTCGAGATTGGCTCTGCCAGCCTTTTCATTCTCGATGACGCAAAGCACCTCTTTCAGCTCCGCATCGTGGTTCAGAAGGTCTGCTGCGCTTAAGAGCACCTGTCCGCCCGTAGTAATGACATCCTCGATAATGCAGACTTTTTTGCCCGTAATATCGATTCCTTCGGCCAATTTGCTTGTTCCGTATTCCTTCGCTCTCTTGCGGACGAAGACGACCGGAATGCCCGTTTTGAGGGAAAGCGCGGTGGCAATCGGAATACCGCCCATTTCAAGTCCGGCTAAAACTTCCGTTCCTTCCGGAACAAGGGGTGCAAGCTGTTCTGCGATTGCAGCCAGAAGCACGGGATTCGATTCGAACAAGTATTTATCGAAATAATGATTCGAGGTTTTACCTGAGCGAAGCTTGAATTCTCCCGTCAGTCGTGACGTTTGCATAATTTCTCTTGCAAGCTCTGTTTTGTTCATCTACAGTCCCCTTCTTCCTTAAAAGTGAATTACCCTAAACATACGCCGTTTGAAAGTTTAGCAAATCTTAAAGGAATTGTCTATGCGGCTTTAGAGAGTTTTTTAAATCGACGTCGATTGATAATCTTCCTTCAATAATTGCTTGGCGATATAAAATATCTGGCCCATGTGCTCCGAATAATGCGCCGCGCATTGATGCAGCATATCCGCATTTGTGCGTTCCTTGCCGCGGACCTGCTGCGTTCGTTCCAGCTGCTCATCCGATAAGGAGGAAATAGTCTCTATCACAAATTGTAGGCGCTGCCGTATGCTCCTTGACAGCTCTTCGCTCGTCGCGAACGTCGGCTTTAACTCCGCATTGCGATCTCTTACTATATCCTGATTGAGAATCCCTTTATTTACTCGTTCAAGCATATTGCCTTCCATATGCCTGATTAACGTCGCTATGGAATGGCTGTTAGGTCCCGGACTCCAATTGACCTGCCCATCATCCAGCTGATTAAGCGCTTTCAAAATTCGCTTCTGTATCTCCTCGAACTTCTTGGTCAACCACACTCGATTAAAATCATAGTCCATTATCGATTACCTCCGCCAAAAAAACTCCATCCCATCCGGGACGGAGTGTAGTTGAATAGGCTGCTAGTCGCCTTTCAGCATATTGAAGATAGCGCCTGCCCGCGCATCCTTCTTCCTTGCCTCCCGTGCCGAATCCGGCGAATACGCGGCTCGCCAGCCTGCTGAACGGCAAGGATTGGATGTAAACGGTGCCCGGTCCTTCCAGCGTTGCGAAGAATAGTCCCTCTCCGATCGTGCCACCCGCATGCATAAAAGCGAGACCGTCGCCTTCAAAAGCCCAGCCACTATAAAGTGTATATGCAATTCCCAGAAATGTCCATAAAATTTGGAGACTCTACTATTGTTGTGGCAGCCACTTTACAGAGCATTCACTTACATACTATGCTACAAATTTAACGATAATAATAACTTTTACTACATCCAAATACCTTTTTTGATGCTCCTGTCACCCGACAATAAATTAAAGGGCCGGAAAGTCCCTTCGGACTACCGACCGTTTAATTCAATTACTTTAGTATAGCAGCTACTATTAGGTCCTGTTCAGTCTCAGAGATTGATCGTCTATAATTCATTTCCTCTTCGCCAGCTGCTCTAATTTGCTGCACAACCAGAAATTTCAACTGCTCAATAGCTCTTTCTTTACCTATTGCTCGTACTTCATCAAGTTTCATTGAAGATTGAAACATATGTCTCCTCCAACTAAACCATCATTATAGCTATATTATAACGAACATGTGATCGTAATTTCAAGATTGGTTAACTAGAGTTCATGAAGGATTTAAGGACCAGGTCACTATCTTTATCAAGTTATTGTCATTTGCCCTGTTTTGTTGACTAAAGATAAATTTCCCTACCACGAAAGCAGCCGATCTCAAAGATCGGCTGCCGTTAACGTATGAGATTAGATGGTGAAAATCAGCCTTACAGGTTGAGGCCACTCATCGCAGCTTCGGGATAACGCAAGCCAAAGGCCGTTCCTCGCGGAGCCGCTTCGTCGATGCGCACCAAGTCTGCTTCTGTCAACTCGACTGCAAGCGAGCCTACATTCTCCTCCAGGTATTTGATTCGCTTTGTACCAGGAATTGGCACGATATCGTCTCCCTGCTCCAGCAACCAGGCAAGCGCTAGCTGTGACGGCTCACAGCCCTTTTCGGCAGCCAGCTCCGAGACTCGTTCGACGAGATCCAGATTGCGCTGGAAGTTTTCTCCTTGGAAGCGAGGGGAGAATCGGCGGTAATCATCCTCCGCCAGATCCTCGAACTTGCGTATCTGCCCGGTCAGAAATCCGCGGCCAAGCGGGCTGTACGGCACGAAGCCGATGCCTAGCTCCCGACATACAGCCAAGATGTCGTCTTCGACGTCGCGACTCCACAGCGAATACTCCGTCTGCAGCGCGGCGATCGGATGCACGGCTGCCGCACGACGAATGGTACCCGGAGCCGCCTCGGACATACCAAGGTATCGCACCTTGCCTTCGCGTACCAGCTCGGCCATTGCGCCGATCGTCTCTTCGATCGGCGTGTTCGGATCGACTCTGTGCTGATAGTACAGATCAATGTATTCGACGCCGAGACGACGCAGGCTTGCTTCGCAGGCAGCCTTGACATATTCTGGACGGCCGTTGATACCTAGGTATTTACCGTCCTCGCTACGCATGTTGCCAAACTTGGTCGCCACTACTACCTTGTCGCGGCGTCCCTTGAGTGCTTTGCCGACCAATTCTTCATTTTTGCCGACGCCATACATATCCGCGGTATCCAGCAGATTGATGCCTAGCTCCAATGCGCGGTCGATCGTGCGCAAGGATTCCTCGTCGTCCCTGCCGCTGTAAAAGTCGGACATTCCCATGCAGCCGAGTCCGAGCGCCGACACTTCAAGGCCACTCTTGCCTAACGTTCTTCTTTTCATATTCGGATTCGCCTCTCTTTTCAGGTATGTTTAATCTTCGCCTTTATTATGCAACGATTGGTGCCTTACTAGGTAACCGATTCGTATCAAGTTATTGCCTAATCCTCCGACTGAACAGACGTGTGCACGAGATCGGTGTTATAATGAACTTACCAAGAGGATAAACGATGGAGGAAGAAAATGCCGCAACCACAACTTGCAGTGCCGCTGATAGGAGACGATCAAGACAGGCAATCGTTCTTTTGTGGCCTTAAG
Source organism: Paenibacillus glycanilyticus (assembly GCF_051200795.1). NCBI lineage: Bacteria > Bacillati > Bacillota > Bacilli > Caryophanales > Paenibacillaceae > Paenibacillus > Paenibacillus glycanilyticus. The sequence continues at coordinate 2,704,157 of NZ_CP195155.1, read as the reverse complement.
TCAGCTGACACGCTCGCCGAGCTGGTCTGGTTGATCGAGCGTCATACGGGCAGAGACGGGATGTTCGGAACATCCGTGCCATTGCTGCATTTGATCCGCAGCTCAAAAACCACACTACCGGTCAATACGGTTTATGAGCCAGCAATCGTCATCGTCGCCAGAGGCACGAAGGTCGTTATGCTGGGAGGAGACAGCTTTACATATGGTCCCTCCTCGCATTTTGTAGTATCGGTCGATCTGCCGGTCACCTCACAACTTATTCAGGCTTCTCCCGAAGCGCCTTATTTGTGCATGCGGCTTGGTCTGGATCCCGCCCAGGTGCTGGAAGTGATGAAAGACGTGGAGCCGGAGGCGGAAGACGGCAGAGAGGCGAAGCGGGGCGCATTCGTCGACCAGACGAGTCCCGAGCTTCTGGATGCGGCGGTTCGGCTCGTCCGGCTGCTGGATACGCCTGGCGACATTCCTCATCTGGCGCCGCTGATCGTTCGCGAAATCTATTACCGTATAATGAAGGGAGGCCAAGGTGAAGCCTTTAAGCAGTTTGGCCTCGCCGGTAGCGGCATTAGTCGGATCGCCAGAGTCATTGCCCGCATCAAGCTGGATTATGCCCAGCCGCTTCATATCGACGAGTTCGCGAGAATGGCCCATATGGGTCCCTCGTCGCTGCACCGTCATTTCAAGGAAGTGACTGCACTGAGCCCGCTGCAGTACCTGAAGCGGATTCGCCTTCAAGAGGCGCGCCGCCTGCTGTTGGCCGAATCCCTCGATGCCGCCGATGCCGCTTACCGTGTCGGCTACGAGAGCCCCTCGCAGTTCAGCCGCGAATACGCAAGGCTGTTCGGTCTCCCGCCGATCAGTGATATTAGAAGGCTGCGAGAAGAGACGGCGCAGGAGATTGGTTGAGGTATTGTCGTCGTACGGATCTTTGGAATATGTATACTTTAATATATAGAGGCTTTCAATCCGGGAGGTGCTTGCAGCAATGCAAAATCAGCGATGGATCGCTTATCAACTAATGTTCGCCGTCAGTGTAGTTTCACATATGTGATTTCAGTCAACCAATTGAACAACTCTGGTGATTTCAGCTGAATTCTTTGAGAATCGAAATTTATTAGAATTTCATCCTGAATGGGGATGCTCTGTGAAAATCCACTTCCATCAGGATTGTTAGTATGGATCCATCTAACCGCTTTGGTAACAACCAGTAGTCTCCCATCATTCAATTTTATTTTTAACACCGTCGGGCGCTTGTCAAATCCACCTGTTACCTTCGTTTTTTTTGCTAAATGAAGCCAGTTAATTACATGTGTGATCTCTTCGTTTCCTAATTCGCCACTATGTTGGGGTCCAGTAACTACCTGTATTGAATTAATATCCTCAACCTTTAAATTCCGTACTGTAGAAGTATTAAAGGCAGGCAAAATTAAGAGTGCTACAACCAAGCAGATGCTTTGAATCACTTTCATTTTCAGTCCCCCATCCTGTGTTTCAATATCTCCAATAAATGGGGGCATAATTCATCAAGCTAACTTGCCCTTTAGTTGAGAAAAGCAGCCGTTCAATAGTGACCGCTCCAACCTACAGCCTATTTTTCATCGCTTCAATAATTAAATTGATGTGATAGTACCCTGGCTTTCCCCAGTACCTAGATACTAAATAAAGAGGGTTTATTTTATTATTTAGTACGCCACCAATATTCATAACCATTGGCCTTTGGAAGTTAGTATCCACGGTCCACTCACCGCCAAATAATGTTCTTATAGATTCTCCTAATTGTAATGAAATTTCTGTTATGGCATCCCAATCTGGAGGCATGGTGCCTTCGTTAGACTTTTCAGTAATCATTTTTTCTATGTTATTAAGAAACTGATTCGATTGTAATCTGTCTTGACTAATAGCCCTTTTTGTATCAATTAGAGATTCGAGCATAGAGTAGTGTTCTTTTGTAGGCAGTACATCAGGAATGCTAAATAAGTTAAGCCAATCAATGCCTTGAGGTATAACTTTTAAAAAGCTATGTAGTATCTGTTCGTAGCCTTCTTTATCTTCGTATGAAAGTCCGAGCGGATCTAAATTGTTATTTAATTCGTGATGTCCTAATGTATCACGATTGGCGGAAGTCCTTAATTGAAGTCGCATGGTATCCGGGTTTGAGTATATTTTTTCGAATATGAACGACTGAGTAACTCCGTTATAATCACGCGAGAACACCCAACTTATAGAGTCTAGTTTACCTGCATACGAAAAGCCCTCTTCCAACAATTTCGGTGCAATTACCTTTTTCAATCCTAATAAAGTTGACACTGCTTGACCTCCGCATTTTATTAATTTAAGAAGTCCTATAACTTATTACACATCAGTTTAGCTTAAAGTTCTAATCGGACTTAATCTCTGACAACAATAACTTCATCATAGGAAACGAAGCTACATATTCAAATCCATAGCCTGGTTTGAAATAGTGTATAAGAAAATTCCTCGTATCGTAAGACAGCAGAATATTATCATCTGACCAACTGCCGCTGTGTTGCTCAATTATCAGTGAATTTGGGGTAATCTACGAGTTTGAAATCAGAAGGAGTTGTACCGCCGTGTGATGCAAAACCAGCCACGATCAGGAGTTTGTAAACGTGATTAGACACTATACCAGCTCCTATATTTCAAATTTGTCCTTACTGCCATTACAATTAGACGCATTATAAATGGAAATGTTTCTAATAACCCCCACTTAGCGCCATTAAACAATCCAGATCATTAGTTGAGAAACGTCAGCAGCCGGTCATTATTGACCGGCTGCTGCACTGTTCTTATTAAGCTATTGTTCCCGTCTAAGACCCGTTTACAAACATTATCTCAAGTGTTCCGGAATTCTTTCAGGTGCAATCTTCATTACATCGATTTCTCTCTCTGTCAGATTCGTTAATTGCAAATTTTTAATTTTATTGTTATCAAAAATGTTTTTTACCCGTTCTGAAACATACTGAGTCAAGGTATACCCTCGTTCGTCAGGGTTCTCCATGAACAGATCCGTCCCATCCCAAACATCATCCTTGAAATAGCTGCCCTTAAATCGAGGGAAAATTCCTCCGGGATATTCTTTATAAACAATTCCACTGCGGTTGTAGTCCACTGGGCTGCATCTGCCTGTAATAGAAATCCCAGAATAGTTGGGGATAATTTCATGGTTTTTACCATAAAGAGTTATTCGGTAAGATTCCCAGCCTGTGATTTGTTGTTGAATAAACGTTTCAATAATCGAATCATGTAGCAATAAAGAAAAGCCGGTATAGATGGCAGGTGATGGAGTATGAGTTCCTCTCAAATGTCTAGTCTCAAGTGATTCAGAGGGCTTGACATCCCCCCGTAGTAAAGCACTAGAATATTCAAAGTCCGCTTCAATACCTGCCTTAAATGGTCTGGTCGAGTAAACATCCGAACATTCGTATAACTTATTATAAACTGGTATAAAAGAGGACATTTATTTTTCTACTTCCTCTCCTTTTTTGTATTGATTAATTTATTCGTTAGCAAAATTAAGCTATCCTCCCGTTAGCGCAATGAAAATGGAGCAGCTGCGGATCGCAAACTGCCCCATGATTCATTGAGTTTTCGTTCCCTTTTAGCTTAACGAATGTTTTTCGTATACCATTTCCCATGCGATTACACCATTCTCTCTTTCAAGAAACCTACATACCTATAAGTTATAAAATTCCATGCCCCGTTAAGGAATACCACAAACGAATTCGTCAGGATCGTCGTACGAATGAAATTGGATACTCCTTAACGCCGAAGACGAACGAGCTTCGAATCGGCACCAAGTCGTTTCCGTCTGCCAGTTGGAACTGATCGAACCGATTCGTCAGCATTTGAAGCGCGATCTTGCCCTCCAATCGAGCGAGCGGCGCACCCAGGCAAAAATGAATGCCGAAGCCGAAGGACATATGTGGATTTGGCATTCGGCGAGGATCGAAACGGTCGGGAGCGGCAAAGACTGATTCGTCACGGTTCGCCGCTCCCACCCAGGCAATAATCTGGTCGCCCGCTTTGAATCGGTGCGAGCCGAGCTCGACATCCATAGTCGCGGTCCTTCCTATCGCAATAATCGGTGGGTAATACCGCAGCGTCTCTTCAATGAAGCCGGGGATTAATTCTGGACTCCGGTTCAGCTCGTCTTGCAGCTCGGGCTGCTCGCACAGAACGCGCATTCCGTTCGCAATCAGATTGGTCGTCGTTTCGTTGCCGGCGGCAAGTAGCAGCACGCAAAAACTGATCACTTCATGTTCCGTCAGTTGGACCCCGTCAATTTTCGCAGCGAGCAAGGCCGAGATCAGATCATCCTTCGGCATTCTAGAGCGGACCTTAATCAGCTGCCCAAAATATTGGGCGAGCTCCTGCATCGCCACCGTACGCTTCCGCATGATCGCCTCGTATGCTTCGGCAGACTCGTCCTCAGCGCTTTCGACGAGAATATCGGACCAGTGTTTGAAATGAGCCCGGTCCTCTGCTGGCGTTCCGAGCAGCTCGGCGATGACGATGACCGGCAGCGGAGTGGCGAAATCACTAACCAGATTCATATCCACTCCGTCCACGCCATCCAGAAGGTCCGCGGAAATCTCTTCAATACGCGGCACCAGCCCCTGAATCGCTTTCGGCGTAAACGCCTTATTGACGAGATCGCGCAGCTGCTTATGCTTGGGTGGATCGATGAACAGTAGATTTTGGCCTCCCGCCGCTCCTCTCACGGAAGAAAATGTTTTGGGATCCTTCAGGATGCGCTGGACTTCTCCATATGAGAAGACGTCCCAGCAATTTCGAACGCTATCGTACCGGACAGGGGTCTGCTGTCTTAGCTCCGATAATAGGCCGAAAGGAAGCAGTCGCTTCTCGATCGTGTTAAGTTCTGGCATGATCAACATGTTTGCATATTTCTCGTTATTCAAGGTTCATCCTCCTTCGCTTCACTATCGTTTCCTTACTCGTTTCTTCTGCAGGTAGGTCTCGCCTCATAATCGTACCGTAATCGATTAGCATCGGCGACTGGCTAAAGATCGATTTACTGTATTAAGTTTCCTTCATAACTTTTCTTGAAAGGCAGTCGCGGCATCAATCCCGTTCGAGGAGAGATTGTAATAAATAAAAGCTGCAGCAGATCCTCTGACCTGCTGCAGCTATATTGATTGCACTATAATCTCCCATCCATCGTTCTTGCGTAAGGTGAACCCACCATTACGTCCTCTTCGTAAAAATCTGGAAGGTAACGCCGAATTTGTCGGTTACCATCCCGTACGCGGGACTGAAGTAGACCTCCTGCAGAGGGTGTTCGACCTGTCCGCCCTCTTTCAGCGCCTCATAATACTTATGGGCCTGCTCTTTATCGGCGATGTTGATGCAGATGTTTACTTGCTTGCCCTGCGTGAACCGGACCCCCGGGTCTGTATCGGCGACATACAGATCCGTTCCTCCGATCTTCAGGACGGAATGGGCCACTCGGTCCCTCGCCTGCTCCGAAACCTCTTGCCCAGCTTCGCCGAAGGTCGTCTTGAATACCACCTTCGCTCCTAACGCTTGCTCGTAAAAGGCGATCGCCTCACGAGCGCCTCCATCCAGCATAATATACGGGATCAATTGCACTTCCATAGTTATTCAGCTCCTTCAACCTTTAAGATTGATCTTTCACTGATAGTGTAACCGTTAATAGTGACAACTTCTGTCATAATCAGTAGTTTTTTATCAGGCTGAGGGATTATTCCGGTAGCTTTAGCATACTTGGGGCATCAGTTCATTTTCGGGTTATTTAAAAAGCCAGGTCGAACCTTGTTACGTTCCATCCCGGATTACCCGCATCTTCCGGACGTTCAGCCTTCCAATTGGCCATAGCAGAAGGTGAAATCCTTCGACTCGCAAAATCCGTCTATTGGAATCAAGCTGTCACGATTTTCTGCCATTCCAAAGAGGGACGTCCGGCATGCCGTGTTTAAAGGTAAATAAGTCCTACGTAACCAGTACAAAGGAAATGTTCTTACACTGACTGCGTTTCTTAATATTTTTTATTCGGCCAGTACCAATATCCAATCTTCACCTCTTCCGCTGCTAGGAGGCATGAAGCGTCTCGTACCTTCGTTAGACAGTATTCCTGCATTGGTGAATTCTCCGCTTCTTGGATTGTACCAAGAAGCAGACAGCGTCTGGCCAGATAAGCGTCCAAGTCGAGCATGAATGGACAGCCCGTTTGGCGAATAGTACAAGGCGAATGTATTTCCTCTGGCTGCTGGTACATAATTGGAGCCTGCTCCGCTATCCTCAAGAAGCTCCTGGTCTGGAATCAATTCTTCTAAACCCTTGGACTCTAGCAGTTGCAGAACAAATTTCATCTGATTGGCTCCAGGCCGCTCGAGCGCAGCCTTCCATTCGCATATAACATACCCTCCAGCCTGATCAAACTCTAAGGATCCATACTGCCCCCCACTCATACACCAGACCGAATGATGTCCATACGTATGTCCGCATGCTCCCGATAGTACTCCATAATAAGCAGCCTTGCGCACATCCGATTGATCGAAGTAGCCGTTGTCCGCTCTGAAGCCGACAGGATGATCCTCGTAGCAAGGCTCCGCGTCCATCGTTGGCTTAACCGGCGTGAGCCCATAATCGTACAGCACCTTCTCATAGTTGCGCTGCACACCTTCGCCATGTCCCGATTGAATCATATTAAAATCAAGCCAAGTCTCTCGATGTACATGGTAGGATGAAGAATGCCCTCCCATCGGATGCAGCGTCATCAATTGTTCCGCGCCGCCTTCTTTAATTCCTGCGGCAAGCGCTCTTGTAATGGCAAAATGCTCGTATTCCGTTAGGGGCCGGTCGCCACCCAGCACCCAAACGATATTGGAGCGGCTGCTATATCTTGCGCCCAGCCAGCGACCGAACGCATTGGCATTCTCAGCATTAAACACGACTGGCCCCTTGCCCCACATCAGATTGTATTTGTCTCCCCAAGTCGGCAGCAGAGCAATATAAATCCCCAGTTCGGCAGCGAAATCAATAATATAATCCACATGCTTCCAATAATCGTAAGCCTCTTCTTCCGTTAACGGCAAAGAAGGATCATATTCTCCCGCTTCATTCTTGCTTAACGGCCGCTTGCCATATGCATTGGCCGTCTCAAGTCCATCCAGCTCGGCGAGAGCAACCGCCTGTACGACATTGAACCGCTGGTTCGCTCGTGTTCTCAGATAGTGCTCTGCTTCCTCTCTGTTCAGCTTATGAAATAGTTCCCATGCCGTATCGCCAAGCCAGAAGAACGGTTGTCCGTCTTCTTGTGTCAAGCGCCGCCCGTTGTCGCTTACCCGAAGTTTTTGTACCATCGCCCTGCTTCCTCCGTTCTTATTAAAAGCCTATTAAAGCTTATATATTTTCTTGGCCGTGCCATGCAAAATCCAATCCTGATCTTCCTGCGAAAGCCCGCAGCTTCTCACCTTCGCCAGCTCGGTGCCCGTATTGTCCGCATGATCCGTACCAAACATGAACCGGTCAGCGCCGAATTGGCGAGACCAATGCCGCAGGTTAAAACCTGCTGTCCAGGTAATATCGGCGTATAGATTGGAGCATGCTTTCATTGCGATTTCCGTCTCACCGGCCATAATCATCATTCCGCAGTGAGCCATCACGATAGGAAGCTCCGGATAATCCTGCGCTACGCCGATCAAATTGGCAGGATTGGCAAATGGAATACCTGCTCCCGTATGGACCATAACCGGTACTCCCAGTTTGCTCGCCAGACCGAACACTTTCCTTCCGTCGCGGCTGCCAGGGTGAACGGCATGAGCGAACGTATGGACTTTAATGCCCACAAATCCAAGCTCCTCCATACAGCGACGAACCTCTGCCTCGTACACCTTGTCAGGCAGATGAGGATTGGGGTTGGCCATACCCAGGAACTGACCGGGATAACGCTTACCGAGTTCACCAATAGCATCATGCTGTGCGCGTACCGTGTCCAGATCATGGCAGGTGGCGGGCTGAACAATCGTAGTGGCAATCCCATATTTGTCGTGCTTTTCAAGCAGCTCTTCAAGGGTAAAATCTTCATCAAACACATGATCCCAGCCAATATGGGCATGAACATCAATAATCAAGCTTGCCCACTCCTCTCCATGAGGACAGGGAGATGACTGGCTGCGCTTTCATAAACCCCGAATAACATACGCAACGTAACCAGGTTATCATCTCCTTCTGTTTGGAATGGCTCATTCTTTTCGAGAGCTTCGATAAAATGGGATTGCAAGCGATAATGACTTTCCTCATGATCAAGCTCAGTCTTTTCCTTAATTATCACTTCACGACTGCTATCCTTGGCAACGATGCTGATTTTTCCGCTGGTGTAGAGCTTTATGGTGCCATTCTCTCCATCAATGACCAGCTGCTCCAGATGAACAGGCCCTACTTCCTTGCCAAGCGGTACATCCAGCTTCTGTCTCGTCGCCCAGCTCATATCCATTATTCCGTAGAAATTTTCGTAACCGAGGATAACAATCCCGGAATCCTCCCCTTTGATATAGGGACTAACTCGCAACGTTTCGGCATACAGCCGATCCGGCGTCCCGAACAGAAAACGCCAAGTATCAAACCAATGCGCACCCATTTCATAAAACAGAAGCTTCGGCATTTCCCTGAAAAATGGCTGAGGCAACACAGCTCCAGGCTCCATACGAGGCGTGTAATAATCCGTATGCACGTATCTGGCCACATGCAGCTGTCCCAATACTCCCTCAACAAGCAGCTGCTTAATGGTCTGGAACGGCTGAAGCCACCGCCAATTCTCCGTAACCATAAGTCGGACTCCCGCTTCCTTCGCTATCGCAACCATTTCCACAGCCTGCTCAAGAGAAGGTGCGAACGGCTTCTGGCACATTATATGCTTGCCTGCCGAAGCCGCTTGACGTACCAGATCCAGATGGGTCTCAGGCCCAGTTACGATATCAACGATATCGATGTCTGCCAAGGCCAGCATCTCCTCCAGCGATTGGAACAGATTCTCATCTCCTACACCGAACTGGCGAGCACGATCCACCAGTTTGGACCGGCTGCGGTTGCATAATGCTGCAATCTCAACGTTTGGTATTTGCGACCATGCCTTCAGATGCTTCTCAGACCACCATCCGGTCCCGACAAGCCCTACTTTCCACAACTTCATTTGTGTTATCCCTCCAGCTTGAGATCCCGTAACTTCTCCGGATGAAGCATGACATCAATCTGTTCATACACCTTCTCCGGCTTATACAGATCCTTCCAGCCTTCCCTAATCATCGCCCTGCGTCCGTACTCGATAGCAACAAGACAAGCATCAGAGAAAGGATTTACCTTTTCAAACACGATGCCCAGCTGGATGTTAATATGGCCGAGCATAAAGTCTTTCGCCGCTTCATAGGGAACTCCTTGTTTGACCGCTTCCTCCATAGCCTCGCCAAGAACCGTTACCATCATGGAGCTGATTGTCTCCGCCATGGTTGGCTCCAGCATGGCCATCTGCTCGATTGTAATGCGATGGGCCCGCATAACCGGCGCAAATATTTCGCGAGCAATCTGCTCGCCGAGCTCATAATGCTCCTCCGGACCTTGAATTAAGGCACAGACGATCGCCTGCTTGGCGGCAACACCGCCAAAAAAGTCGCGTTTGGCCTCAAGAGTTACCTCATCATTAAATACCGGTGGATGACAGGGATGAGCGGCGAAGTAAGTGACATCCTCGCGTTCAGGCAGCTGGCCCAAATAGGCGGCAGCCGGGTCCAGTACCATAAGAACGGCTCCTGGCTTCATTTCCCGTACGACTTCTTGCGACACTTTGCCGATTGCTATATCCGGAATTGCCAGAATCACTAAATCCGCCTTCGATACTGCTTCACTTTGAGGAGTTGGCTTTAATCCGCGCTTCTCCAGATTCCGAATTCCTTTTTCATAGATCTCTACATAATGAACAGGATGTGTTGCCTTTACTAAGTTATCGGTAATTCGGCAGCCCATTTTTCCTCCGGCGCCAATAAGTGCAAGCGTTGTCATTGATCATTCTCCTTTAATAGACCAACTGAATAAGCAAAGAATACCATACGATTTATTTGATGTATACAATAAAATTGAAATTGTATACAATGTTGAAAAAGAACCATTTTATTAGAAAAAGGAGTGTAGTATGAAGTTAGGTCTTAGTTCTTATACCCTGACCTGGGCGGTTGGTGTTCCTGGTTACGAGAAGCCGCAAGCACCGATCCGTGCCGTAGACTTGCTGCGTATTGCTCACCAGAACGGTCTAGCGCTTGTCCAGATTTGCGATAATATACCGCTTCATCTGCTAAGCGAGGAAGAGCTTGATGAGCTGAATTCACTAGCCAAGGAGCTTGGTATAGAGCTCGAGATTGGGACAAGAGGGACCTCGCCTGAACATCTGCTCATGTATCTTGCTATCGCGCGAAGGCTTCAAGCATCCTTATTCCGGACCTTAATAACCGAACCAGATATCCATATCGCCGAGCAGCAGCTCCGAGCTGTACTGCCAGACTTTGAATCTGCCGGAATTAAGATAGCTATTGAGAATCACGGCCTTCATACCACCAGCCAGTTAATTAATCTGTTTCGTTCTCTCGATAGTAAATGGCTTGGCTGCTGCCTCGACACCGTTAATTCATTTGGAGCTTTGGAAGGCCCTGAAGAGGTTATACGAGAGTTATTGCCATACACGATTAATCTCCACCTCAAGGATTTCGACATCGTCCGTGTAGATCACCAAATGGGCTTCACCATCTTGGGCAAACCTGCTGGTTATGGTAAATTGAATATAGAAAAACTTCTAAAGGCAGCGATTCCATACAATCATGCAAATGCCATTCTTGAACTATGGACACCTTACAGCGCTACTGTAGAGGATACTATTCGTTTGGAGAGAGACTGGATGGATTCCAGTATTCATTATCTAAAGAAGCAACTTCAAATTATTTAGGAGAATATATGAGCGAAACAGCGATTACTCTAAAAGAAAAAGCCTATATACAGCTTCGTCAACTGATCTTAAACGGAGATTTGAAGCCAGGTGACATCCTGACTGAGCGAACACTGGTCGAAATGCTAGAGATGAGCCGCACTCCGATCCGCGCTGCACTGGAGCGACTTGATGCTCAAGGACTGGCTAAATACACGCCAAACAAAGGACTCGTAGTTGCTGAAGTTTCCCTTAAACGAGCTATCGATTTATACGATTATCGCATTGCCATTGAAAGCTTTGTAGTACGCAAATTATCGGCACTTATATGGGACCCTTCCGACATTAAATGGTTTGAGGAGAATTTGCGGGAGCAAGAGTGCTGTGTTTCTTCCGATGACCATGCCGGTTTTACGAAGGCGGATACCCTGTTCCACCATAAGCTCGCAGAAATCAGCGGCAACGACGAAATTGTAGCTGCTATGGCGAAATTGCAAGATATGCTGTACCAGATTGCAATGAGCGTACTTCGTAAGGATCGCGCTCGCATAAAGGTATCCTACGAGGATCATGTCCGCATCTTCGAGAGCATTCGCTCCGGAGCGCCCGAGCAGGCTTCCAAACAAATGGAGGATCATCTTGAATTCGGCAAGCGAATTCTGGTGATGTAAAAAGAAATGTACTGGTTGTCAAACAAACTGATGTCCAATTGAAACAGCGACAGCCAAGGACGAGAAAATAATGTCCTAGACTGTCGCTGTTTCATTCCATTAACGCTTCAAATACTGGCGAATATCAATAACGCCTTTACCCCACACCTCGCAGGTAAAGACAATATAACTTTAGTGTTTTATTTGTTCAAGCAACTCTTGGAATTTTTGAAATGAAGATAACATATTTGATAATTCTTCGAACGACAATTTTGAAGTATATTCCTTAAGAATTTGTTCATTAAATGTGTCTAGTTCTTTTTTGTAGATAATACCCTTTTCTCCTAACCCAATTGAAAATACCCGTTTATCATGCGCATCTTGTATTTTTTTTATATACCCATCTCTTTCAAGTTTTTTTAACTGTTGACTTACCGCACTTTTGGTTATTTCCATTTTTTCAGCTAGTTCTGTAGGTGAAGGAAAAGGGTGCCGAATAATTAACGACAGCATTACGTGTTGTTGATTATTTAGTCCAAAATCCGTTATTTTTCTTTCGCTTTTTTCCATAAGCATCCAAATATCTTCTATTGTCTTATTTATTTGTTCGGCAATTTTTTTATTTTCCATCATCTTGAACTCCATTATGTCGTTGTTTTTTCTTCCAATTTCTTGGGTTTAAAAACCTTTTAAATTTTGAAGCCACTTCTTTTCCAACTAATAAAGCTCCTCCCCAAAACGTTGCTTCTGAAAATATTATAGCGCCTGTAATTATTGCTGCCTTTACCTTAGTTGAAAAAGGGGTAATAGGAGTTATTACAGGAATAAGCCAAGAGAGAAGAGATACTATAATAAGTCCAATTCCTATTTTATAAAGAACTGATTTTTTTTCTTTTCTTTCTTTTTCTATTGCGATTGCTTCTTTATCCAGAGAAAATAACCTCCTGTTGAATTATAGTTTAGTTTAGTTTACTTAACTACACTATATAGGTTTGGATTGAATTATGTCAATTATTTAAAGATGGAGTGTCGGGTAAGGCAGACTCTGAAAGGAACCTACCTTACCCGACACAAGGAATGAACTAAGCAGAGCGAAGTCCTAATCGTTTTTCACTTTGGAATGTCCGCTTCTTTTGTTTCACTTGCTGCATACTGGCGATCCAAAACAACTAGTCTCTCCAAAACTTATCATGCAGGACTCGGTAGGATCCGGGAGCTTCATTGCCATACTCTGCAAAGGTACCAGTTGGCTTGTACACGAATGCCCTCTCTCCTTCAATATAATCGCATTGCTGTCTCCTGCTTATACAATCCTGCAAGATGCGCTGCTTAATCGGGAGATATGCCAGCGAATGCGGTCCATATTGAGCCTCTATCTCTCCTGCACGGAATTCATAATAGACGGTACGGCGCATGGCGTTTCCTTCCCCTTCCGGCGATCCGTGCAGCAGCTGAATATTATGCAGAATTACATCACCCGCTTTCATTGGAACCGGAACCGCATCGCTCATCTCGAACCCTGGTTTGGAGCAGCGTTCTTGCGCTTCAGACGCCGACCAGTTCTGACTACCGGGAATAACCCACAGACAAGAGCGTTCATCCGCATCGTCCAGATAGAAATCCACATTAAAAATCGGTCTTGGATCCTGACAATCTACCGGTACAGCCGCATCGCGATGCCAAGGCACGGATGCCGCGTTATTAGGCGCTTTAACAACAAGCGAATCCCAAGTCGGGATAAAGTTGGGACCTTGCAGCTTCTCAACGGTATGCAGAATAAACGGATGGCCCAAAAGCACTTTGTTCGCCTCGCACTTGTCGATGATATACTCCGTCCGCCAATAAACCTTTTCTCCGTTTGTCCGGATCCGATACAGGTAGTCGCTGTCTTCCGCCTGACCTGCAAGTCCCTTCTCGACAATCTGAAGAGTCTGCTCCTGCAGCCGCTGAAGCTCCTCACCGCTCACGACATTACGAATAACGAGATAACCGTTATCCAGGAAGAATCTGGCTTGCTCATCCGTAATGACTTGCTGCAGACTTGCATCCGCTTCGAGTGCTTTTATAAATGGACGTGTACTCATTTCTTAAACAGCTCCTTTAATCATTGGAATAACTTAACTATACCGAGTTTTGGCGGTGAATGATTTAGTTAAAAGCAATGATTTGGTTGCCAAAAGCACACACCTATCAAGATGCATTCTCCAAACTATTTAATCATGTTTCAATCGAACAGAATCTGCTATAATGCCATCAGCATTCCTGCATCTAAGGAAGCAATATACGGCATCCGGAATGTCCCTATTATTCGTAAAAGTAAAACAATTTGGAGATTTATACTCTTCTATTCACCATTTCTACAGGGGGCCAAGGAATGAAAGCATTAAAGGCGAATATTTTCATCAAGCTGATCGTAATGTTAATTCTATTACTCTGTCCGATTGTCATTTTATATGGGTACTCCAACAACACGAGCGTAAACGTCATCAAATCACAAATCCAGCAGATTAATCTTAATCGACTATCATTCCTTAACAGTCAACTGGAGGAGGAAGCACAGCGCCTGGTAATGCTCTCAAGTGTAATCAGCCGGGATTACTCCGTTCAATCCCTTCAAGTCGGAGCCGATTTTTCTTCGTATGTAGAAATCTCGTCTCTTAATGCCGTCGAGCAGAAACTGCGTCTGCAGCAAATCGCAAGCAAATGGGATAGCCGAATTATGGTCTATTACCCGCAGGCTAAACGAGTTGTTCCTGAATCGATGGCACAAGCGAATCCTCTAAAACTGGAGGATTTGCCTTTATTGCAGGAAAAACCTTGGGTACTTGAACAAGACCCCACCGTTAAAGGAAACCATGCTCTCCGTTTCGCCCATTATGTTGTTGATCCTTATAAGGCTAATGCTCAGAATGTTCAACAGATTACAAAGATCTATTTCTCAGTCGACACGCTTCGAAATTTGATAGATGACTATAACCAAAACCAGGCAGGAGAAACATTGCTATATCATCCCGCAAAAGGTTTTCTAACAAACGCTTTGAAAGGAGCATCCTATAGCAATGAATTGATTCAATATTTGAGCAGCAATTTGAGTGATGTTAAAGCCAATCAAATTGTGAAACTTGATGGAGCCAGTTATGTGCTAAACGCGTTTAAGATTGAAAGCATGGGCTGTTATTTAATCGATATCGTACCGATTCATACCATACTTAATCCAATAACGAAGAGCCGTGATTGGTTTTATGGATCAATCGGGGTTTTGGTTGTATTCGGCATTGCCGCTTCGCTCTGGCTGTACCGATATATTCAATTGCCGCTCAAGCAGCTGCTGCAAGGAGTTCGAAAGGTCCGTAACGGAGATTACTCGGTCCGAATTCCGGAACGCCGCGACGCCGAATTTGGCTATTTATTCGCGGGTTTTAACTATATGGCTGAAGATATTCAAGAATTGATAGAAAAGGTGTATGCCGAACAGCTTCATGCGAAAGAAGCCAGGCTCAAACAGCTTCAATCGCAGATCAACCCGCATTTTCTCTATAACTGTTTGTTTTACATTATGAATATGGCGACCTTAAGCGATGAAAAAGCCGTCGTAGCCATGTCTTTAAATCTAGGCGAATATTTCCGGTATACGACTCAAACAGATAAAGAAAGGGCTACCGTTGAAGAGGAAATCAGGTTGGTTAGAAACTACTTGAATATACAGCAGCTTCGCATGAAAAGGCTGCGTTTCGACATTGATCTTCAGGAAGAATTATTACAGCAACCGCTGCCCCGCCTCTCCATTCAGCCCATTGTAGAGAATGCCGTTATCCACGGGATCGAGCCTCAAGCGGAAGGCGGAGTCATTCGAATACAGGGCTTCCGAGATAATGGGTGGAACACTATCCTTATCGAAGATAATGGAAGAGGCATGACACAAGAGACCCTGGAAGCGTTAAAGGCTTCTCTAAATAAAGAGCATGAAGATAATCGGGGTTACGGTGTCTGGAATGTCCATCAGAGGCTTGTTTTACAGTATGGGGCCGAATCCGGTCTTAACATTCATTCCACCGCTTCAGGCGGAATGCAGTTCCTGTTAAAATGGCAACATTCATCAATAGATTCGTAAAGGCTGGGATACATCTATGAATTTGCTGCTTGTAGACGATGAAGAATCGGTCGTGAACGCTCTTGCCATTCGGATACCATGGGAAGAGCTGGGCATCTCCAATGTATATAAATGCTATTCCGGGAACGAAGCATGGGAACTTTTCCAATCTACTCCCATTGATCTTGTAATCAGCGATATTCGCATGCCGGGAATAGACGGTCTGGAGCTGATTCGGCGTATTCGTTCGATTAAAGCCCGATCGAAATGCATCTTATTAACTGGATTTGCCGAATTTGATTATGCGAAGGAAGCTCTAAAGGCACAGGTACTTGAATACTTGCTTAAACCGGTCAGCGATGAAGAATTAATGGCAGCGGTTAAGAGACTGATCGCCCAGCTTCAAGAGGAATGGCAAGAGATAAGCTCCATGCAACGGGCTTCCTATACGCTCCGGCAGCATCTTCCTTTGTTGAGAAGCAATCTGCTGAACGACCTGCTGTATGGCAAAAACATCACCAGCGAGTTGTCCGATAAGCTGCAGCTTCTGGATATTCCATACCGTTTCGGAGACAGGTTCTCCATGCTTATGATTCGAATGGAAGGCAATTTGCTTAATTACAGCAAAGAGAGCATGCATTTATTCGAGTACGCCGTTTGCAATATGATTGAGGAAATAATGGACAATGAATTCGACTTGTGGCATGGAAAAGACCACCACGAGTATCTCACCATTCTACTTAAACCGAAAAATACCGGTGACCCAGGCAAACTTCATTTAAGCACGGAGAGGATTGTTGAACTAAAAGCTGAGGAATTGCAGCATAACGTGGAGCATTATCTAAAAGGGAACATCTCTATCCTTCTAAGCACATGGGCGGAATTCCCGCAAGAAGTGCCTGAAATATATGAA
The DNA here is from genome assembly GCF_051200795.1 of Paenibacillus glycanilyticus. NCBI lineage: Bacteria > Bacillati > Bacillota > Bacilli > Caryophanales > Paenibacillaceae > Paenibacillus > Paenibacillus glycanilyticus. Next base: position 2,687,538 of record NZ_CP195155.1, on the reverse strand, counting down.
TCCATGCTGCATGAAATGCGCAAGCTCATCCGCGGCAAATTCGGAATTTTCAAGACCATCAACACGTCGCCGGAAATGATCCGGATTCAGTCGTTACGCAGTTTGTATGAACCTCCCCTGCTCACCCATTTAATCGAAGCAGGCCGCTTTGAAGATGCTTCCTTCAAATTAAGCGCCATTGTTTCCGAATTGTTTGGCAGCTGGGGAAATTCCATTGAGCACATAAACGAGGTTTACTATTTCCTGTTATCCTCTTTTTACTACTTATCCCATAAAAGCGGCAAGCAGATCGCCGATGTCATTGGAGAACCTTCACTTGAATTGGATATGAACGCGCGGCGCTCTCCCGATCAATTTTGTCGCTGGGCTGAAGGCTTGCTGCATTTGTTCCAACGGGAAATGGAAAACGAAAAGCTTACAACAAATACTTCCATTATCAACCGTGTTCAGCAATTTGTTGAAGAGCGGCTTGCGGATGACGTATCCTTGCAAGCCATCGCCGAGCATGTCTATTTGAATCCAGGATATCTCTCAAAGCTTTACAAGCTGGAGACAGGAGAGAACATAAGCGATTATCTCTACAGGCTTAGGATGGATAAATCCGCTTATTATCTTAAAAACACGCATCTAAAAATTCAGGAGATATGCGAAAGGATCGGCTATCAGAATACTTCTTATTTTATAAAAATGTTCAAAAAGCACTACCATGTTACTCCACAAGATTATCGGAACGGTTAGTTGAAATGGATTTGGTTAAACAGCAACCTGCGCATTTTAATGTTCTTCCAATCGCCATTGCTCAGGGATCCCTTTAAATCAACAGGGTAAGGTTGGGATCCCTTCACAAAAGCGACCGCTAACGCTTCTCCAGAATCATTAAAATGCTCCGTTTGCCTTTAACCTGTCAGTGATAAATGGCAATAAAAAGAAGCCCACTCCTTGTTAGAATAGTAGTATAGATTGCTCTTTCCGTCACCGCACGCCGAACAACACAATTCCAGCACCAGGTTCGGTTACAGTAAATTCGATTAAGGCATGCCCCTCGGAAGTGTACGTCAACCTTACTCCAGGTGACGCAACATAATTTTTATGAACCTGATGATGAGTCACATAGCTGTAAGATCCAATTGAACTTGCAAATAAAGAAACGATGCCTTCTCCGTTATTTGCATTAATTTTCTCGTAAATTTCCGGGCTACCGCCAACAACGCCAGTAACGATCGGTGCGCTGATCGTGATGCTGTCCCTGACCTGCTTGTAACGTTCAAGCCATAATCGTATAAATGCCCTGCCTTCACTTGATACTCTAGTAAGCTCTCCCCATATCCCATTATGGCCTAACATAAGGGAAGCAAGCGATGTTAGCCGGTTACCGGCCGGAAGATCGTCCGGATAGTAGTGCGTCAAGAATAGAACAGACGGCAGCCACTTATCCAAATTGAGCGGTGTCCGTGTAATCCATCCGCGTGCCTGTCCGGGATAAAAGAAGATATTGCCATTCCCTCCATTCAAGTCGAGCGGTAAGTCATAATTATGGTAGTATGGCCCGTTATTAATGAGAAAATATTTTCCTGAAGACAGAAATCCAAGGCCTACATAGCGGTTGCCCTCTGTCACATCGAAATCCACGATAACCTCAGGGCAAACCTCGCAAACCCGGTCCACAACCTTGGACATATAACTGCCCAATAAGAAGGCATAACGATTTGAGCGCTCCTCCTCGCTATGGCTTTCATTGCCGTGCCAATGGTTTGGATCACTGCATCCGTATTGGGCGATCCAGTCCCATTTCAGATAGGCAGCACCGGTCTCTCCTATAACACGTATTAGTTCTTCTGCAAATCCTTCCCAGTATTCGCTGACCAGACACATATAGCAGCTATCCTCGGTCTCCCATACCGGGCGCGGAGGAGTCAAGACTCCATCACGAGACATTCGGCTTGACTTATACCGCTCAAGCATACGGCTCGAGAGTGCGGCTGAAGTGGGTTCGAACCATAACCCCAGCTTCATGCCATAGCAATCTAACCGCTTTTTAACCGCCCCCAGCCCATCCGGGAAACGTTCACGATTGACCTGCCAATCTCCGGTCTTCTCAAACCAGCCTGCATCAATAACAAATACCTCGATTCCCATCTCATGCGCCGCATCGATTTCGTCCAAGATCCGGTCTTGCCGCATAGGGTCGAGAAATTTCCCCTTATGCCAATGCTTGGAGCGTTCCTGCATGTTCCATGTATTATAGAAAATATATGGCTTGCGGCTTTCCGTATTCAAACTAAAATCGCGTAAGGCAAACAACCTGTATTCCTTAGCCAGCTGCTCTTCATTTCCTTCTACCATTGCCGTTTGCAGCCAAACCGTACAAAACGGATTATTAAGATCCAGAATTTGATCTCTTAAATAATTGCCTTTGACGGCATGTAAAGAAACTCCCCTATGCTCTTCCAGCTCGAATTGAAGAAACGCATCCGGCACCTGGGAACCATGCTCATAAGCGAGCAGGAAGCTGCTTGTTGTTCCGCTTGCAGCGATCAGAGGTCCCATCACTTTTCGTTTGTTATTGAAATCGTTCTCCGCTAATGGTAATTCTGATAAACAGAAGCTGTGTACCATTTCAATAAATTCAGAGAATCGGACTTCCTTTGCAACAGGCATTTGATCCAGTGAAACTTTGGTATATACAAGCTGTTCCTGTTCTGCCCTTTTCGTCATCCATTGAGGTACCGAGCTGTGAAGCTCATACCGAAACCGGATCACCGGGCTGCGTTCAGCAATTCGAAAGATAAGGCGTAGCTTGAGCAACGCGTTGGTTTCCACAGTGCCTTCAAATTGGTATTCGGTTATCCCTTCCGCAATTTCTTGAGGATTGTAGATGCTCATAACGGACAGAAGCCGACACTTTGTTAATTCACCATTTAACTCGAATTGAGGCGCTTCAAAATCAATGCTTTCATTTCCAGGCAGCGAGCTTAAAGTCCAAAGCTTATCCGTCCTCTCATGAATGGAAATGGAGAATACGTTTGTTACTATCGCATTTAATGCTATCATTTTTTTCTCTCCTATTCTAAGCAGCGAATTAACACATACGACTCGGACTATTCCTTTACCGCGCCGATAACCATACCTTTAACGAAATGCCGTTGCAAAAAAGGATAGACCAATAAAACAGGTACAGCGGCGATAAAGATTTGCGCAGCTTGCACGGAACGTTGCGTCAACTTCTCTACATCATTCACGTTTGTAATCAAATCCTTCAAATTATGACTGACCACAATCGTTTGCAGATAGGTAGCCAGCGGATATTTTTCTGGCCGCGTCATATAGATCAGCCCATCAAACCAGGAGTTCCAATGGCCGACAAGCGTAAACAGGGACAAGGTGGCAAGGGCCGGCATGGAGACGGGCAGATAGATCTTCCACATGGTCTGAAGGTGATTAGCGCCATCGATAAGTGCCGCCTCCTCCAATTCAACAGGAACATTGCGGAAAAAGTTCATGAGCAAAATCATATTCCAAACACTTACCGCTCCAGGCAGTACAAGCGCCCATATGGAGTTGTTTAATTGCAGCTTTGAGATCAATATATAGGAAGGGATTAATCCTCCGCTGAACAGCATGGTGATGACGAAATACCACATAATCGTCATTCTTCCTTTAAACGCACCTCTGTCTTTCGATAGTGGATAAGCGGCAAGAATGACGACCAACATGCTAACCGCAGTTCCAAGTACGACACGCTCGAAGGAAATCCAAAGCGAGATTAGAAACTGCTTATTGTCCATTGTTTTAGCATAGGCATCCAGATTGAACCCCACCGGCCAGAAATTAACCAAATTCCCGCTTACTGCGGCCTTCTCGCTAAAAGAGACAGCCAGGATATGAACAAGCGGAAGGATGCATGCCAGTCCAAGCAAACCTATGAATATCATATTGAAGCCATTAAATACGCGGTAAGCCTTTGTTTTATAATACATGCCGTCGCTCCTCGTCAGAAAATCTTGTAATTGCCGTATTTATAAGCCAGACGGTATGAAATAACGATAAGAACCGTCGAAACGAATGATTTGAAAAGACCAAACGCCGTGCCAAAGCTGAGCTGCCCGCTTTGTATGCCCATTCGATAAACATAAGTATCGATAATATCGCCTTTTGTATATACCAGCGGACTGTAAAGGTTGAAAATTTGATCAAACCCGGCATTCAGAATATTCCCAAGCGACAACGTACCTAGCACAATCGCCATTGGAATAAGGGATGGCACCGTAATATACAGCGTCTGCTGCCAACGATTAGCTCCGTCTGTTTCGGCTGCTTCATACAAGGATGGATTTATGCCTGCCAGTGCTGCCAAATACACAATCGTCGAGAATCCAAACTCCTTCCATATATCGCTGAGGACAACGGTTACTCGGAACCAGTCACCGTCCCCCAGAAAGAAGATCGATTCGATTCCAAGCGCCTCCAGCAGCCGGTTGAACAGACCGCCTGAAGGAGACAAGACATCGACCAGGATGCCGCCCAGAATAACCCAGGAAAGAAAATGCGGCAGATAGACAAGCGTTTGAATCGTTCTTTTAAATGCATTTATCCTGACTTCATTTAATAGCAAGGCAAAAACGAAAGGCACGATCAGGCCGGTCATAATTTTTAATCCCGCAATGATAAGCGTGTTCCAGATGACTTGTACGGCATCCGGGAACTGAAAGATCATGCGGAACTGATCGAACCCCACCCAAGGCGAGTCGTCAAAGCCAAGCCACGGCTGGTACTCCTGGAAGGCCATTACCAATCCTCCGATTGGTAAATAAGAAAAAATAAACGTAATTATGATTGCCGGCAGCACCATGAGATACAGTATTCCGTTGCTTCTCCGGGAAGATAGGCGTCCAGGTCGCTTGCGAGTCTGGACGGCAATCGGTTTTGTGTCCATCAAATCTTCTCTCCTTTTGCGTAATAACTTATTGAGGCCGTAATTTCATTATAGGTACTCCTCAAAACAGGTTATAGAAAAGGATTTCGTCATTCATAACGTTTTGTTCATCATTTGATTTATTAAGGCAGACACAGACAGAATGAAAAACAGACAGGACCATATGGCCTGTCTGTCTTCACTATCTAATGCACGCTGACTGAATCGGCGAACAAAAAAAAGCGAAGCCCGCGATAAATCGCAAGCTTCGCCTTCGTTTACTTACTGCTTGACTGATACCATTCGTTAACTTCTGCCTTAATTTTCTCATAGCCGGCTTTGTCATAATCGGCCAAAAACTTGTCATACGAATCCACGGAGGCTTCCCCGTAAATGATTTTGGTCAACGTTTCTTTGCGCATTTTGTCCAGCATCGCGTTTTTCGTCATCATCGATGGCGTAACCGGGATGCCGATGATTGGCTTCAATTGACGTCCGGCGTCGATGTCGTCCAGCAAAATCTTGGCTGCTTCCAAGCTCTTCGCGTCCTCCCCGCCATACTGTTTCACTTCCATCGGGGTAACCGGCTTCTCACCGGCGGTAAATTTGCGCAGCATTTGCATCCAGGCATCAGGAAGCTGGAAGTCTTTCGGCACACTGATTCGAACGGCATCCATATAGTTAGGTACCTTGCTCTTATCATTTGTTGGTTGACCGTCGACGACTGCCCAATCATAACCTTCGGCAAGGCCATACTCGTATTTAGAACCTTTACCCGGATCCAGATAGTTTTTAAAGAACCAGTTTAAATATTTAACAACGGCTTCCGGATGCTCGATCTTGCTTCGAATCATAATATTGACGCCGTTCGTTGGACTTTCCATGGCTACCTTGTAGCTGCCGCCTTCTCCGACCGGATAAGGATAAGCTTTGAATTCGGAGCCCGGCACATTCTTGGTCAGATCCGGAAACGGCCAGATCGATAACCAATACGCCCCGAAAGTAATGCCTGCTTTGCCGCTCGTAAATAGCTCGGATGCTTTCATATTGTCATAAATACCGCTGTCTTGCGGAAAATAACCTTTCTTCATCCATTGCTGCAGCCGGTCAAGGCCGCCTTTCGCTTCAGGAGTAAGCAAAGGCTGGTATACCGAGTTATCTTCCTTCTTCAACCAGACGTTATCTGAGGAGACGATGCCGTCGGCCGCAAACGCGAAATCCGTGCTGCCAAGCCACGTGCTGTTGACCCCCATATCTTTTAACGCTACGGCCAAACCATAGGTGTCTTTTTTCCCGTTGCCATCAGGATCTTTATTCGTGAAAGCGTCCATAACCGTTTCCAGCTCCGCAATTGTAGTTGGAGCCTTGAGATTCAATTTTTTCAGCCAGTCTTCCCTAATCCACATGACATTGCCGCGGCCAACCATATTAAACATCGGCAGACCGTATTTCTTGCCTTCAAACGTAACACCATTCCAAACCTCAGGATGACTCTCATAGCCTTGTTTCCAATTGTCGACTGCATATTTCTCGAAAACCGGCTCAACCTCCTGATATTTGCCCGACTGAACCAGCTGGTTCATAAGAAGAGGATCCGATATGGCGAGCATGTCCGGAAGCTCTTGATTGGCAGACAAGGCAAGCCTGATTTTCTCCGTCAATTCCGCCGTATTCGAAGCAGTCCACAAATACTTCATTTTAATGTTTAGGTCTTCCTCGATTGATTTATCAATAATATTGTTATCGATGCTCTCGCCTTCTTTAAACTTCACATCACCCTCCAACACCTTGGCAGTTGTTAGCGTTACGGGTTCCGGGTACTTTGTGAGCGGTCCGTCATTAGAGGCTGCAGTGTCTTTTTGATTATTCTCTGTTTTAGAATGGTTAACCTCAGCCTTATCCGTATTATTGCTGCTGCATGCGGTCAACGCCGCAAGCGTAACAGTAAGAACGGCAAGCATTAATCTTTTGTTTGTAGCTCTCATCTTTAACCCTCCTGATTATTTGCGACTTTTATTCTTGCCCTTTCATCTTAAATAATGAGGGTCATTTTAGATATGCAACTTTTTCGAGATTGATAGGAATTTATCGTGATGTTGTATCTTATCCAAACAAAATTCAGGCTTACTCAACAGATGGGAGTAAGCCTGAGATTACCGTTATAAGTTGTTGTCTATGTGTTACGTTTGATCCATCCCATGCTTGTTGCAATACTTGCCAAAGGTTCGTCTTGACATTCATCCTGCTCCACAATAAGCCATTGGACAGCCGAATCCGTTGCAGCGGCAACAATGCGATTCAGATTGACCTCGCCTTGTCCAAGTTCAACCGTCAATACTTGTCCATCATTGTTCTTCCTCATATCCTTTAAGTGCACAAGCGGCATCCGGTCATTGTACTGCCTGATAATAGCTGCTGGGTCGTAACCAGCGCGGAATGCCCAGCATGCATCTAATTCAGCTTGGAGCAGACTTTTATCCATGCTGTCAAAGATATAATCGAACATCGTTTTTCCATTTACTTCGATCGTAAACTCAAATTCATGATTGTGATAGAGCAGCTGCATATCAGCCTCGGCACATTTTTGGCCTATTTGATTTAAGTTTTCAAGAAATCGACGGCGTTCTTCCCCATCCGAGAATTTGTTGCCTTCAAAGTAAGGGATGATTAGGTTTCGATTGCCTAATATTTTATTATAAGTGATTTCTTCTTCCAGGGAAGATAGCATTCTCTCATAGCTAACGTGGCTGCCCGCCGCCAATAAGCCCAATTGATCCAAACGTTCTTTTAATTGATTAGCCTCTATTCCGCCATAGCCTGCAAACTCTACTCCTTGGTAACCAAGAGCGGCTACTTTTTCTAAAGTTCCTATAAAGTTTCGTGCGGTTAGATCTCTTAATGTGTATAGCTGTACGCCAAATTTTACACTCATGTTTTATTCCTCCGTAATCGTTTGTTTCTACCAAGCTTCGTCATTCATTATCGCAGGGGAGATGCATACTTCCTATATTAGAAAATAGTCATTTATGATGTTTTATTGTTTATTGTAATGAATGGGCTCTAATTCCAGGAATGATACCGCATGTCCCGTTAGTACAATATGCTCTTCATAGCTGCCCTGAAGGTCAGCCGTGTACTCCGGGTAATACAGCGTCAATTCTCCTGCCTGCTGAATGGCTTCCCGCTGCTGCTGTGTTGGCTGAGACGGGCTGCCTAACTCTTTGAACATCGTATACGCATTGCTATGCGTATGATCCAATCGGTAGTGGCGTATCCGGTAGCGTCCTTGAATGCCCTCCAGACGAAGGGTAACCCGCTTGCTGCCCAGCTTCTTGGAGAAATCGTCATCTGTATAATACAATGCGATTTTATAATTGCCGTTATCGTCCTGTGTCGGAATGATTCCAACACCTTCTTCCCGATCGACGGTATGGTGTGACAGCAGTTTGTTCCCTAGCTTAGCCATAAGAACGTAACCGTTATAGATAGGTTTTTTGTAGTCATTTAAGGTGAAGAAGCTCCGGTAACCCTCGAAATCCCGATCCAGATGATGCTGCCCCGACAGACAGATCATCATCTTGCTGAGCGGAATTTGCCGTTTGGGCATCTCGCGAATTAACGTATCTACCATGCGAACGTAGAAAGCCGGAAAATACTCGGTCTCCCTGAAAATCAGATCCGGATAATGGTCCACATTACTGAAGCCGTTGCTGCTCGCTCCCCACTCATCCGCAATAATTTCCAAATCGCCATAGCCATGACGTTTCGCAATATCGGAGTATTCCTGGAATATATGTTCAACAATGCCGTTGACGCTTGGCCGCAGACCTTTGCTGAATTCAGCCGGGTTAATGGAATAGACATGTACGGAGAAGAAATCGATAGGAGTTCCCGCTTCCCCGGTCGCATCGTTCCTGCCCTCTCTCGTATGCCGAAGGAAGGCATCGACGAAGCTGCGATCATAACAAGCGGAAGGACCGCCTATGCGAAGGTCCGAGGACACGCGCTTCACTCCCGCGGCAAAATGATCATACAACCGGCAGTAGGCCGGGAGCTTCTCTTGATGCTCCGCATAGATTTGATCAGACAGCCAGTAATGGAGATCTGGCTCGTTCCAGCAGTGCATATACCATTGCTTAACCTCTTCGATGCCATATCGCTCTGTTATATGTTTTGCATACTGATGGACAACCTCTTGCCACTCCAGATAATTCGCCGGTTCCGAATAATTGATGCGTTTGCCTTTGTAACGCTCCAGCTTGGATAGTTGCAACGGGTTTTTGGCTATGGCGCGAGGCATGAAATTATAACAGATAAGCGGCTTAAAGCCGAGCCCGAGCAAATAATCAAGCCGATGATCATTCATGGTAAAATCATACTGAAGTTCTCCTTCCGGCGATCTCGTAACAATATCCTCCAGCATGGCATACATCCGCACATACTTGGCCGCTTGATCCTGTGCAACCTTATCCAGTACGCGTTTCCCCCAGATGTCTTCAATAGCATCTGTCGGGTGGAAATGAATATGATTCCAGAAATTCGTTTGTATAATGGTTTGATCATCTGTCGCCTTAATTGAAATATGCAACCTGAATCCCCCCCCCGTTTATCATTAAAGCCATTGCTTGCAAGGTAAAGCCGCTGCCAATTGTCCCAGCAGTCCCATTGTCATTTGCGATATAACCCGATACCCGCTTCGCTGCAGCTCTTCCCCGTTTTTGTTGCTTTGTGCCGTTCCGGCCACCAATCCATCCGGCGTTAGATAACGATATAGAGATGCTGCCGTGCGTGCTGCATCAGACGCGCCGTTAAATAAGCGAATGCCTATACGGTCAGCAATGGCGAGTGACGCCGCAATTCCGGCAGAGGCCGAGGTATCAACGCCGCTCTCCTCTTCATCTATGAAGCAGCTCCATAGCCCTCTAACGCTTCTGAACGAATAGGCGTGCCGCAGCGTTTCCCTATACTCCTCTTCGATAAGCTGCAGCTGTTGACTGGATAGCAACTCTTTGTCCTTCAATTGTTCAAGCGTGCGGATAAGCCCAAGCAGATGCCACGCATATGCTCGTCCCCAGTTACTGAAGCTGCGCGACCCGTTATCCTGCCTTCTTAAATATAAAGCTCCGCCTTCCCATAACAAGGCACTTCTTAATTCAAGCTGTTTAAAGGCAAGCTGTGCCAATTCGCGATCCTTCCGGTGCGCGGCGATCACGGATAACGGGTACGCGATTGTATAGCTGCCTTCCGCGGATACGGTATCGCCATCTTTTATTACGCCTTGCGAATCCGCACTCTTCTTCATGAATTGAACGGCCAAGTCCGCCAGAGGATGCGCTGGAACTAGCTTCGTAAGCATCGCGATCGGCAGCGTAGATTCAATGCCGTAGAAGCAGCCATCCGAAGGTCTGCTTCTTGGATCCTCATAGACCAGTTCGTTGTTCTTCACAAACAGCTCCAAATGCCGGCGTGCGGTCGATGTAAATCCAGCATCCAGCAGCCCGTCAAGTACGCAGCCTTCCATCCAGCCGAATGGCTGAATGCTGGCCAGCGAATTAAACCTGTCCTCGAACGACTCCAGAGGCGTCTTGGCATCTCCTATCATCAAATGCGGCAAATGCACAGGTTCGATGCTGCTAGTGGAAGGACTCCCTGCAAAAAACCACAGCGGGGCTTCTCCTTCTATCATGCGAAGCCCTACCCCTTCCTTCAATGCGATCAGCGCTTCATTTAATCCTAAAGGCAGTTCGAATATCTGGAATACGTGAGCATATCGGATATCCAGCGTACCCAGCACGTTCTTTGTACGCAGAGCAAACACTTCGATCGTCTTATTCTCCCGGACATCGACAGCCACTGTGATCCTTAGCCGGGCATGATCCGTCTCTAACAACTCCTGCGAACGCCAATGCAGCTCGGTTATCGATATACCATCCGGCAGGACAGAGCATGCTTTCCAATTAAAAGGCACACGCTGCTCTTCAAGAAAAGCCTCGGATGGCGACTTTATTTCGTTTGCAATTACATACACCTCTCCACTTCCTTACGCACGCTTCATATGACTGCTGTGACCCGGCGACAGCTTGGCATCCGGATCGATATAAACCTTGGCGTTATTAATCGCGGTTGGCGCTTCTCCGAAGCCGACCGCAATCAGCTTCAGCTTGCCTGGGTAAGTCGTTATGTCTCCTGCGGCGAAAATGCCCGGTATGCTTGTCTCCATGCGGGTATCGACTACGATTGATCCGCTCTGAATATCGATTCCCCACTCTGCAATAGGACCAAGCGAGGATACGAATCCATAGTTCACAATCACGGCATCCACCTCATGGCGAACCTCTTCCTTCGTCTTTGTATCCAGAAGGGTCACGGCTTCGATCCCCTCATCGCCATACAGTCCGGTAATTTCCTTATTCGTCAGAACGTTAACCTTCGAATTCATTAAAGTCTGCACGCTGTGCTCATGCGCGCGGAATTTGTCCCGGCGATGGACGAGCGTCACTTGCTCCGCAATCGGTTCCAGCATTAGCGACCAGTCGACTGCAGAATCCCCGCCTCCGCTGATCAGCACCTTCTGCCCGGCAAAGCGCTTAAGGTCATCTACGAAATAATGCAAATTTTTGCTCTCGAATCTGGCAGCTTCGGGATGCTCCAGCCTCCTAGGCTCAAACGCTCCGACACCGCCCGTAATAATGACGGCTTTTGCATAATGGGAAGATTTATCGGTTACAACTTCGAACAGCCTCTCGTCATGCTTGATGACATTCAATACCTTCTCCTCCAGAGCAAGGTCTGTTGGGAAATGGCTTAACTGTTCTTTCAACCGGTCAACCAACTCCTGGGCGGTTACCTTCGGGAACCCGGCTATGTCATAAATATATTTCTCGGGATAAAGCGCGGACAGCTGACCGCCAAGCTGAGGCATGCTCTCAATAATCTTCACAGAGGCTTGGCGCATCCCTCCATAAAAAGCAGCGAACAATCCTGCCGGACCACCGCCGATGATCAGAAAATCAACGGGATTGTTTTTTGAATGTTTGCTTAACAATGTATACCCTCCGTCTATTTTAAATTAGATAACGACATATACCTTGCCGTCTTCCACCTCAACCTTATAACCGCGCAGCTTTACCTTCTCGTCAACCAGATGCTGCCCGGTAAGCAAATCAAACTCCCAGCCATGCCACGGACAACGGACAATTTCTTGATCTTTGCCATACTTGTACTCATAGACCAGGGAAGGCAGCCTTGTCCCGCATACCGGACCTTGGCATACCGGAGCGCCGGCATGGGGACAAATGTTGCGCCAGGCAAATAACTGCTCCCCTGCCGCAAATAAGCCGATTTCCATTCCCTTGACTGTAACGATCAATCGTTTGGCCTTTCGCAGTTCTTCGGCCGTTGCCGCTTCGTAACGATTTTGCGTTTTTTCCATCTTGCTACTCCTCCTTACTGGAAGCCGCTTCAGCAGCTGTCACGGCAGCAGGCGGAGCTTCGTGTAGACCGTAGAGCTCGATCGCGTTCTCCACCAAAATACGCTGACGAAGCTCCTTGCGAATCGGCTGAAGCGCCATCTTCGGATTATCAAAGTCCCAATGCGGGTAATCGGATGAGAACATGACGGTTCTGCCGGCATCAACCATATCCAAAATTTGATTCAGATGCTCGTTGTTGGCGGGCTCTTCTATCGGCTGAGTCGTCAGACGAATATGTTCCTTGATATATTCGGATGGCAGCCGCTTCAGCCACGGCACCAGATCTCTTAGGCCTTTGTAGTTCTTGTCCATTCGCCACATGAGATGTGGCAGCCAAGCGATACCGCCTTCAATCGCCACGAACTTCAAAGAGGGAAACTTCTCAAATACGCCTTCGCATACAAGAGAATTGACATGCGCCATATAGTTAGCAGGCAATATATTATGCCATTCCAGGTAAGAGGTCGGATAACCGGATGGCGTAGGCGCGCCCGCAATCCCTCTTCCTTCCGTTCCGGGATGAACCGCCACCGGCAAGCCGTTACGCTCAGCTGCCTCATAGATCGGATGATAGAAGCGTTGACCGAACAGCATCCGCGAACCGCTGCACATGATAACTTGCACCATGTTTTTGTTAGCTGCCATACGATCAATTTCTTTCGCCGCCGCCAGTGGATCCGCATGATTAATCAGAATCGAGCCTTTATAGACGGGGCTGGCCTTGAGCCATGTCTCAGCAAGCCAATCGTTATACGCGCTTGCAATAACGTTCCCGTAATCCGGATTGGGATTGAGCGAGATTCCCAGAATGCCGGAGCCCGTCAATATGCCGTAATCAATTCCGTACTTGTGAAAATGATGCTCAAGCATATGCTTCGGATCGCTGCCAGGCAAGCCGCCTCCCGGCGGGATGGCATCGGAGCGCAATACGCCAATTGGCGAATGCCAGCCGCCTCCGTAGCCCGCTCCGGCCGATTTCCAATATTCATGCCATACTCTCGGCAAGAATGGCAGTAAATCTTCGGACTTGGCAATCGCATTATGCACATCCGTATCAATAATTTTAGGCTTAGTCATGGGAACCTCTCCTTTGCCCTGCAAAAAATGTAATCGCTTTATTAGCTCTACTTTACAATGCCGGGAATCTAACGTACATGAAGAAAAGGCATGAGAATCTGGATTATTGTCAGATTCTCATGCCCTTCAAAGCTTATGATTTTCGGAAATCTCTTGGAGACATTCCCGTCTCTTTCTGAAACAATCTGGAGAAATAGAAGGAATCCTCGAACCCGCTTTCCTCCGCAATTTCTTTAATAGGCAGATCCGTATTTCTAAGCAATAACTTAGACTGATCAATTCTGATTTTGTTTAAATAACGGATTGGACTAATGCCTGTATGAGCTTTGAATAAGACGGAGAAATAGCCGGGGGACAAGGAAATGCTTTCTGCCAGCTGATCACGGGTAAGATTCTCTTTGAATGACTGCTTCATATACTGAATAGCCTTCTGAACGGCGGTCACCGCACCCGGATGATCTTCCCGATTGGCTCCTAGTCTTTGAATAAGCTGAAGAGCATTTAACAATTGCAGCTTGACATGCCACTCATAGCCGTTGTTTTTGTCTTGCCAGAGCTCATAGGCCTCCCGAAAAACAGATTCAAGCACCATCTGCTCAGGCCCTGCGTTTCCAAGCTGCAACGGCAGTTTCCCGGACGCCTCGCGGCTGAGCATAGTGCCCCCTTCCCATTGAATCGTCCGGTATTGAAACAGAAAGGAATGGAAATGAAGAGGGTTCGAACGACTGGAGGTTAATCGCATGGGGAGTCCCGGCCAGATTTGAAATAAGTCTCCGGGACCAAGAGGCTTCTCTTCGCCGTCAAATGCAAGCACCCCTTCTCCGCTGTACACATAAGCAAGCGAGTGTACACCCGTCCGTTCCCTTGCGATTTGGTATTCGAGCTGCTCCCATACCTGTCTATTTCGAATAGCCACCTCGATCATTCGAGGAGTAAAACCACTGAAAAACTCATAATCCATTATCATGTGAAATCAACCCATAGCCCGCTTCAACGTATTCACCATCTCGCGCTGGAGTGCCTGAACACGCTGCTGTGCCTGAGCCGCAGCATGCTTGGCAGACTCTCCGTTCATCGCTAACTGGAGAACAGCAGGGATAATTCTTTTTTTGTCTTGCTCCAGATCCAAATCAAACAGCCATTCGTCAAGGCCGATGTCCTGCCACATGTATCCTTTGGAGGTCTGCTCTTTGAACCTGCATACGATAGCCGGAATCCCGTTGCCAATACACATAATAGGCGAATGCATTTCATTGCCGAAAAGCCCAGCCGAACGCACATATACGCTTAATGCCTCATCCGTCAGCCAGAATCGGTCTCTCCAAACGACGTTCGGCTTAACATCCTCTGGAAGCTCATCCCACAGCATTTCTTTTCCGAGTTCCATTTGGGTCATATCCTCCGGACAAATCAGCACTTTATATGGAGTCTTCCTCACAATCTCGATAACGGCCTGCCTGAGCTCAACATGATCAAGTTCCTTCATCGCTTGATTATAGGCATGCTTGTCTTCATCGAAGGAAACGTTCTTTATTGTCCAGAACGGCGTATAGCGGTACCTTGGAATACAGCAAATAAATTGACCCTCCTCCAGACCTTTTTCGTTTAAAAAGGCCGTTGCCCGGGCGTCATCTCTTAAATCTGCTGCGAAAGCGCCATCTGGCCCAAACCTCATAATGGGACAATAAATGCCATCGTCTATGGCTTTCGCCAGTGAAACGGAGTCGCGGAAATAGACGAATGCTGCCTCTGACAAGAGCTGCTGCATAGCCGGCCAATTCGATTCATTATAACCGCCATAAGTGATGCCAAAGACACCATATGGCTTGCCCGTATGCTGCCGGTATGCTTTCACATCCTCATGGCCGACAAGCAATGGACCCGAGCCGTGAAGCAGAAAATCACTCTGTTCCACCGCTTTCTGCAGCTCCGGATTGGATGCACGGCCATCATTGCCAATACGTCCCTGCACGGCTTGAAGCTCAGGAAAGCGTCTGCGGAGCATGGCGAGAACCTCTTGATTGAAATCATCCGATGCCCATAGAATAACCCCCGCCTCAGGCATATAAGTATTCAACAGCTTTAATACGCCGGGAGTATGCGCAATATCTCCAATATTCACAGTCTGCCAAGATGAACGAAGCAGGATTGTCGGTTTGTTCATAAGTCACCTCAAGTTAATAAGTCTTGCACGCAGTGAACTTCTTGCTGCGCACAAGACTTTTTATAGGTTATTTCAGAAGTTGATAAACTCTATAGATCAGCACGACCGCTTCTGCGCGGGTTGAATAGCCTATTGGATTCAGATTGCCTCTCTCCCCTTGGACCATTCCAGCTTGCACAAGTGCAGCCATACTACTCTTGGCATATTCGGATACCAGATTAACATCGGCAAAGCTGTCCAAGCTTTTCTCCTCCGCCGCGATTGGCAATGAATATCCCGCAGCCTGCAAAGCTCTTGCAGTCAGAACCATCATTTCCTGCCTGCTGATCTCCTGCCGCGGACCAAAACGGCCATCGCTCAGCCCTTTTGCAATCCCAAGCTCCTTGGCAATACCCACCTCATTGTAAAAATAATCCGTTGCTTGAATATCTGCAAAATTTGAACTTATATCTTTCTCTATTCCTAAGGTGCGGATCAATAGGGAAATGTAATCCGCTCTTGTTATCCTTTTGCCTGGACCAAAGGTTGCTTCACTTGTACCTTTAATAATGCCTTTGGACACCAATACTTCAACCGGCTCCTTCGCCCATTCGAACGGCCCAAGATCCGAAAAGCCCGAGATATGATAACCTACGGCAAACGTACTGAAATGATTGGTAGTGAACATGACCATTCCGGTGCTAGCTTCATAGCGTCCTGAAGGGATTTTTACGACCTTACCTTCACTGTCTATATACCAGATCGCGATATGCTCCGGCTTCTTCCTTTCATCCGGTGTTGGCTTATACGGAATGGACACGACGACAGGAGCTTGCTTGTTCTTCCATGTTACTTGCTTGCCGTCCACGAATAAGGCCAAATCAATGACAGGCTTGTCGCCAATTTTCCCTTTCACTTCACTTGAAAGTTTGGAACGGTCAGCGGAGCCAATGGTGATCTCAACCTTCGATGCTCCTTCCAGATCTATTCCCTGCAGCATTTCGTTGGATAAAAGTATGGTTGCCAATGCCGTATTCAGCTCCAGTTGGTTAGAACCCGCCATTCCTTTAAAGAACGCCGCAGGAATGGATGGCACATAGGTCTGCGCACCCGCCGTTTCCTTGATGTGCACCGTTACTTTTTTATTTCCCTCGCCATCTGTTGCTGCTTTGGTCAACATCGCATGAAGCATCGCCTCGGTGAGCTCGGCAGCTGCCTTGTTGCCCGTTAATGCCGGACTCAATTCGATTTCCGAACTGTCCGGTACCTTCACCTGTGAATTCGTATCGCTGCCTGAGTCGCCGTTGCCGCTCCCGGCTCCAGGCGCCACCGCCGGTGGAGCTACCAAAGTTACATTTCCGAATAAAGACGTGGATGCATTCGAATTCAGCTTTCGATTACTCCACATCGTTGCATTATCCCGAATGCCGTCATAATTGCTGTCATCGCTCGCTCCAAAATCAAATCCGATTACCGTGCCGACAGTTGGTTTAATCGTTCGCAAAGGAAGAGCCGCTTCAATCACATAGCCGCTGTCAACAACCTTGGCCGCCGAAGTAAAGCTGTCAGCGGTAGCGTTCTTGCCCGCGCTTCTGAGATTCTGGTAATTGACGCGATAATGACTGTCATCTGCTTCATACGTTGCTGTTTTAGCATCATTCTCGTCTACGAAGAACTCCATGGAGTCATGCTCCCACAAGTTTCCGCCGGTGGCATTCAAATTGTGATCCTCCACCTCCGCCAATACGTATAACTGATGTTCATCCCACAGCAATCGCACCTTTGCTAATGGATAACCTTTCGTCGGGTCGCTTAAATAGAGCGCTTGATTGCTTGGTGTCGTAGACCAAATATCATCGATAACCCCATCAATAACCGGCGTTCCCTTTGCTGCCGTTGTAGCTTTCGGCACTTCCGGGGTAGGTTCCGTAATTTGCACCGTATCATCCTCAAGGAAAGAAGCATTATTCCATGCTGTTTCATAGGCACCGATATCTACTCTCGCATTCGCTCCAGTCCCTGCAAACGGACGAACATTCCCATCGAAGTCTTCACTTGGCGCCATCGTACGGGTGCCCGTATCAATAGCCGGGGAATCCTGCTGCAGATGAAAATCAAAAGTTTCATCCGCTACGGACACAAATTCAGGGTCGGCAACCTTGTCGTTTTGTCCAAGAAACCGGGTTAAACCGCCATATATATTGTTTGCGAACAGATTATTCCAGCCCGCGCTGCCATTGGCATACTCCCCTTCTTCATCCCTTGCAATCGAAATATTATTCAAGAAAATGGCATTGTCGCCGGACTGCACATCCATATTGGGATATTTCAAGTGAGGACTTCTGCTGTTGTGATAGACCGTGTTGTTTATAACATGAACGTTATTGCTGCGATAAATATGGATGCCGCCTCCGCCGTTATCATAGACAATGTTGTTTATGACAAGTTTTTTTCCTTTGTAAGTTTCATCGACATCGAAAATAATGCCGTTTCCATCCGAATAATCCTTCGTCTTTTCCCACTTCACCTTGGTTTCGTTGTCATGCACCAGATTGTTCCGGACAATAATTTTATAATCCGTCGTATTGTTATCGTAATCCTTATCATTCATAAAGCTGATGCCGCTAGTTGCATAAAAGGAATACCAGGAATTCGAATAAATGTCATTATGGTCGATCGTGATATAATCTCCGCCGCCGCCAACACCGCCGCCGGACATATGATGGATTTGACTATTCTTTACGACAAGATGATGACCATTTAGAGTGATTCCATTGGTATTCGTCTTCGCGTATGTCGACCAGTCGGAACCTCCGCTTGCGATACTCTCGTAATTGGCTTCCCCTTCCGCTAGCGTCAGATTCCGGTTGTTCCCTTCGATCTCCAGACCATCCAGAATAATATAATTGGCCGAGACATCAACCATGTCCCATACCCCTTTAATTCCTGGAGGGAGGAGGAGCTTCGGTTTATTGTTCATGTCGTATGCTTTATAGGTGATGTAATGCTCTTCGCCGGTTTTTACATCCCTCGCCCCTGAACGATTAATAAGCACGAAGTTATTGGCATCATTCACCGGAGAATAGGTTCCGGGCATGAGGTTGACGGTATCACCCGGATTCGTAACGCTTATCGCTTTCGTTATGGTCTTGAAAGCAGTCGCCGTGCTTAATCCATTATTGGCATCCACTCCGCCAGGGCTGACATAATATTGAACAGGCTCTCCAATGTAAGGCTGCTCTTCAAAGACCGCTCCGGGGTTCGGGTTCGCAACCGGAGCCGTACCAGCGTTATTGGAACCTGATAACTGGACATCATCAACCAGGATTTTGGTTTCCTGACGCGCACCGTCCTTGACTTCCATCATGAAGCCCTTAAGTCCGCCTAAGTAAGCGTTGTTTTGCAAAGACTCGCTGTTCACGATTCGCGTATCATTCAGGTACAAATCGTAGCTTTTTGTATCCAAATGAACAATCAGTTTGATCTTGTTCCAATTATCCATACTCCAGCTGCTTCTTGCAGCCATTGCCCCTGTCTCTGTTGCGTTGGATCGGGCGTAGATCTGATTGTCCATTCCAAATGTAAAGATCGGGCTTTCCATACCGGAAGCACTGATCAGCTTGAAGATGTAATTGGCTTGTTCATCCTTCAGCAGAAAACGGGATTCCAACGTATAGCTCTTCATCGAAACCGGCGCTACCCAGCTGGAATGGAAAGGAAAACCTATAATCCCTGGCTTGTACGAAGGCGTTGTTACCTCTGCAACACGGGACCCCTCGTCGTCGATGATTTTGACAGTGCTGGCGGAGCTGGTTTTTAGCGCACTGCCGCTAATCAGAGCGGAGTTTAATGTCGCCCCCGTTTCTGTTCCGGCGATGACAGGATCCACGTCCGATGCCTCAAAAGTCGTTGTACGGAATGTCTGGTCTCCCAGATCGGGTATTGCTTCGTTAACGAACTCGAATCTGTCGATGACCGGCGTCGCATTCGTCCCGATCCGCTCAATCTTTAATGTGTTTGCACCTGCGTTTAAGCGGATTCCTTTTATTTCTTCATACTGCCAGTTCGCCCATGAGCTTGTTGAAGCCCCTTTCGCATCTTGAATTCTCTCTCCATTCACGGTTATCGCGTAAGGCCGTGCCGTATTGCCCAAACTGTATCTTACTTTCATCGTGTACGTCCCGGTTTGGGGAACATCAACATGATTGTATAACAAGTATCCGTTAACGCCGGAAGCAATGCTGGCGTAACCGGTGCCGGAGAATCCTGGAGCGGTGCCGGAGTTGGCGGCAATCGTAACGCCGGAATGAGCAGCACCTCCTCCATTCTCGGCTTCAACAATCGTCGCAAACGGGATTACTTCAATCGAATTAACCTTAGGACCGCCTTCGCCTTCCGCAGAAAGGTTAATCATGTTCGAGCCTTGATTCAACAGCACGATCGCGGTTGGCGTATTCTCGCCAGAGGTGTCTTCTTCACCCGTTGGAATCCCCGTAAAACTGGTATACTTCTGCCCGTTTACCCTTAAGCTGAACGGTCTGGGCTCAGACCCCGCATTGCTGTAATGGATATGAATGATATAATTCCCTGCCACGGCTGCTTGTACATTCGTCCAGGTAAGACCGGAGACATTCTCCATATCTCCCGATGCCGCCTCCGCGTCATACGCGAATCCCTCGGCTGCGTATGCCTGCTTGCCCGAAAGGCCGGGAGTTAATACAGCACTTATTACTAGCGTAAACATCAACAGCCATATTCCGATTTTCCTCATTATACTCTTCCTCTCCTCCCATTCATCCACATTCTAATAAAGCGCTTTCACTTCTTGGCTCAAAATAGGACTTAGACGTTGAAGCGGCTCCACTGGTCCTAGAAAAAGCCAGCTATGGCATACGCTGCAGCTGGCTTTATTTCATTACTTATTTAACATGTACAGCTTCGTACCAGGCATTTACTTCTTCCGTAATTTTGTCGCCGCCCATCGACTTCCAGTTCTTCACGAACGTATCAAACTCGTCAATTGGGGCTTTACCGTAGATGATTTTGAGGAACGTTTCACTTTCCATCTTGCTAAGCGCTTCCCCTTTGGACTTCATCGTCTCGGTTTGCGGTCCAAGGAACAGGTTGGCAATGGACGCTGATTTTTGATCCGTTACTAACTTGGCGCCAAGCCAGTCGTTTACTGTTTTTGGATTTTGTCTTTCATTTTCAGGGATC
The DNA here is from genome assembly GCF_051200795.1 of Paenibacillus glycanilyticus. Taxonomy (NCBI): domain Bacteria; kingdom Bacillati; phylum Bacillota; class Bacilli; order Caryophanales; family Paenibacillaceae; genus Paenibacillus; species Paenibacillus glycanilyticus. The sequence goes on along the minus strand of NZ_CP195155.1, from coordinate 2,666,717 downwards.
AAGTCATACAAGCCTTGTTCGTAAGGAGTAGAAGGCTTCTCTCCGTTATAGAATTTCATTTGAGCGTTCAGCTCCAGCTGCGGGTCAATCATCGGTTGACCGGTTAAGAAGTACTTGCTTGGGTTAACAGCGAGCTTGTCCGGGAAGTCCGCTTCTAATTTGGACACCTTGCCATCCTTCAGAACGTAATCATAGCCTTCCTTCCAACCCTTCTCAAACTCACTGCCAGGTGCCGGATTGCCAATCTCGACTAATTTATTAAGGTAGAGGAATAACGCATCTATATGTTTGTAATCCTTGCTGACCATGATTGCCCCATTCGGAACTGCCGTGAAGTGACGGCCTGCTTGGCCGGAAGGTCCTGCAGGAATTTCGAATGGCGACACCGTCGCGTTTGGATCGTTTTTCTGAACATAATTACGTACGACGGTTGATGTAAAGACAGGACCTGCCGTGATTCCCGCCTGGCCTGTACGGAACGTCTCATCGCTTTTCCCGACATCAATGAGACCTACGTCCGGAGAAATATATCCTTTTTTGAACCAGTCTGCCATTAAAGCAAGCGCATCCTTCATTTCCGGCTGAATGGATCCGTATTCGATTTGATCACCATGCCATTTGTTCCAATAAGTCGGAATAATTCCGAAGCCGCCGAATATCCAGCTTGCATCTCCGCGCCAGGAGACCGGACCATCCCAGATGCTGCCTCCATTGCCTTTAAGACTAATCGCCAGAGGCGGATTGTTCTTCCCTTTGCCTAAATCCGTATTTACCATTGCATCCAAAATCTTCTCAAGATCCTCGAATGTTTTTGGCGCCTGCATGTTCAGCTTTTTCAAATAATCCGTGCGAATCCACAGAAGCGGATCATTCTGCTGCGCTCTCGACAATACGGGAATGCCATACTTCTTTCCGTCTTTAACGACTTGCGCCCAGTAGCTTTCATCAATGTCGTACATTTTTTTCAACTCAGGTGAAGCATACTTCTCGAAAGCCTCTGAAATATCCATCATTTTACCCGAATCGATCAAATCGGCCATCAATTGCGGATCATTAATAGCCATCACGTCCGGCAGCGGATCGTTCGCAGCCATGTCAAGCCGAATCTTGTTCGAACATTGATCGGCAGCGGTTACGTATTTGTATTTGATATCAATGTTCAGATTTTCCTTCATATATTGCGTGTGCAGATTGTTCTCGAGAGATTCGCCCTCTTTGAATTTGTAGGAAGAATTGATACAGCCGATGGTTGTCAGTGTCACAGGCGAATCAAATTTCCCCTTGGCAAATCCATTGTCGCCAGCTTCGGATGAAGAATTGCCCGAGTTGCTTCCTCCATTGGAGCAAGCTGCTAATGTACTGAATGCAACCGTTGAAATGAGCAGAATGGCGGTTGCTTTCGAAACTTTCTTACGCATAGTAATACCCCTCTCATTTTGTCAACTTCATGAATTCTATATGAAAATAAAGCGTGAAACCTTAGTATCAGCCTTTTACGGCGCCTACAACGATGCCTTTAACGAAGAACCGTTGCAAAAAAGGATACACAAGCAGGATCGGCAAAGCACCGATGAAAATTTTAGCTGCACGGAGCGAGCGTTCCGTCAAATTTATGATTTCCGATTCAGAAACGGATTTCTGACTTAGATCCGGAGCTGAAATCATCGTTTGCAGCAAAGTGCTCAGCGGCCAATTCTCTTTATGCATATAGATAAGCCCGTCAAACCAGGCATTCCAGCTGCCTACCGTCACAAATAAAGCAATCGTAGCAATGGAGGGCAGCGAAACCGGAATATATATCCGGAACAATGTCGTCAGATGACCGGCTCCATCAATCAAGCTTGCTTCTTCCAGCTCCCTTGGAATCGTCCGGAAGAAATTGAGCATCAGTATCATGTTGTAAATACTAAGCGCACCCGGGAGCACTAAGGCCCAGATCGAATCCATCAAATGGAGCTTCTGAATCAAGATATAGTTAGGTATAAGACCGCCATTGAACAGCATCGTGAAAACAAAGTACCAGGCAATCAGCTTTCCGCCCTTTAACCCGCCGCCGTCCATTTTGGACAGCGGGTATGCGGTCAAGATCGTAACGAGCATACCGATGCTTACACCAAGTACAACTCGGAATATAGAATGCATCAAGGCTCCGAGGAACGCACCGTCGGCGAATGTCCGGCTGTAAGAATCCAGATTAAACCCAATTGGCCATAAGGACACCTGATTGGTCTCGACCGCAACCCCGCTGCTAAAGGATAAAGCCAGCACGTGGATGAGCGGTATCAAGCAAAGTACGGAAACCAGGGAAAGAACAATAATATTAATAGCATAGAATAGCCGATAAGGCCGCGATTTGTAATACATAGTCTGCCTCCTAGAAAATGCGGTAATTCGCGAATCGGGATGCCAGCTGATAGGCTGCGATGATCATGATGAATCCGATTAAAGATTTGAATAATCCTATAGCGGTTGCGAGACCGAATTGACTGCTGAGAAGGCCTACCCGGTAGACGAAAGTATCGATAATATCGCCTTTTTCATACACTAGCGGATTGTAAAGATTAAAGATCTGGTCAAAACCGGCGTTAAGTACATTCCCCATCGCCAATGTGGCTACCACGATTACGATAGGCACAAGAGCCGGCAGCGTCACATGCCAGGTCATCTTCCAGCGTCCTGCACCGTCCACTTCCGCGGCTTCGTACAGCGACGGATCAATGCCGGCCAGCGCAGCCAGGAAGACGATCGTGGCGAAGCCGAATTCCTTCCATGAATCCGTGGCAATGACAACAAATCGGAACCAGCTGCCGTCTGCCAAAAAGAGTATCGGATCGATTCCGAATGTCGGCAGGATGACCGTGTTTACAATACCTTTTGACGATAAAATATCAATGATGATCCCGCCTAGGATAACCCAGGATAAAAAGTGCGGCAGGTACACCAGCGTTTGAATCGTCTTCTTGAACCGCGCTTGCCGCACCTCATTGAGGAGTAAAGCAAACACGACAGGAACTATCAGGTTTACTATAATTTTGGCGCATGCTATGAATAAGGTGTTCCAGATGACCTGCAGACTGTCATCCCGTTGAAAGACAGTCCGGAAGTTATCCCATCCCACCCATTCAGACCCCGTAATTCCTAACCAAGGCTTGAAATTCTGAAAGGATATGACCAGTCCAATCATCGGCAAGTAGTGAAAAATGAAAGTTAGCAGGATGCCTGGCAGCAACATCGCATACAGTATGCCTTTTCTTCCGAGCATTGTTTTCGCTCCTTTATGTCGATTCGTCTGTCTATGTGTAAATCTTATCATCCTCATTTTCCGGCTGATAGAAGACGAAATTAAGATTCGATATGTTTTCTTAATCACTTTGCATTATTCGCACGCGCCTGCATGCCTTGCTCTTCCATCTGCTGAAGTTTCCCGATATGATAAGCCTATGTCGAATGAACCAATCTTTTATTTGTACTCGGGAGGTACCCATGCCACTTCGATTAAGCACCTTTGCCAAATTCAACTTTATTCTGATCGGTATACTCCTGCCCTTGCTCGCCCTCAACTTTTATACCAATCAAACAAGCAATACAGTCGTTCGGAAGGAAATTCTAAAATCAAGTTCCTCCAATATGCAGCTATTAACCAATCAAATGGATACCATGGTTGATCAGCTTTCCACGTTTGCTCTTATCATGGAACGGGATAGCTCTGTAAGGTCCTACCTCAACTATGAAGAGGTTCATTATCCTTACGACAAGTTTTTAATTGTATCGAATATACAAGAGAAGCTGAAGCTCAACAGCTCTTCGATGGCATGGGATAATCAAATTGCCGTTTATTCTCCCAGTGCCAAGGAGGCTATTTCCAATACGGGAAATATCACTTATAATGAGTCCTTTCTCCAAAAACATCTGAGTACGGAATGGGCCTATACGTCCCCGGATTACAGGTACGGGAGCTCGCCATATTTTTTACGATATTTCGTGGAGCCTAATCTAATGGAGAATAATGCGGTATCCTCCTACCGCTTGTTGACCGAGATTTCGTTCCCGGCGCAAAACATTATCAAAATGCTGGACACCTTCAAAAGCAATGGCAGTATCCATGACCCGTTTCTATATAAGCCTGGAATTGCTCCCATTATGAACAGTTATTCGGAAAAGCCGCAAATCTCTATTCTGATGAAACATTTGAATGGATCCAAGTTGAAGGAGTCCGGCAACGAAACCGTTCAAATGAATGGAAAAAAATATATTGTTACTTATCAGTTATCCCATTCTCTCGATTGGTATTTGGTCGATTTTCTTCCCTTAAATGATGTATTGGCGCCAATCTCCCGATCCAGCAAGATTTTTATGGGTTCATTAGCCATCTTGATCGGACTGGCCTTGACGTTGTCTTTCCTGATTTACCGCAATGTGCAGAAGCCGATCCTGAAGCTTGTCTCCAGCGTTAGATCGATTACGCGAGGGGATTATAATGCGCAAATTACTTACACGCCAAAAAATGAATTCCAGTTCCTGATCAATCAGTTCAACACGATGGCTCACCAAATTAAGGAGTTAATTGAAACCGTCTATGAATCGCGTATCCGGCTGCAGGAGGCTAAGCTTAAGCATCTGCAATCACAGATTGATCCGCATTTTCTGTACAACAGCTTGAACTTTATTCAATACAGCGCCAAGATGGGCAACGAAGCCGCAGTGATCTCCATGACGCTGAATTTAGGCGCTTATTACCGCTATGCCACCCGACTGGAGAATCCTGCGTCCACTCTCCAGGAGGAGCTGGAGCTCATCCGCAATTATCTGGAGATTCACAAGCTGCGCATGCACAAAATGAACTATGAGATCGAATGCTCGGACAATATGCGAGCACTTGAAGTACCGCGGCTCATCCTGCAGCCTTTAGTTGAGAATGCCATCATTCATGGTCTAGCTCCCCGATCACAAGCGGGCCGGATTCGGGTAAATGGCTGCCGGGAAGCCGGATTCTACCGGCTGTCAGTAGAAGATAATGGGGCTGGGCTTAACCTGGAGGAACGTGCTTCTCTCCTGCATCGCATTATGAAATCAAGTAATGAAGACAACCTATGCGGACTGTGGAATGTTGCCCAGCGTCTGCTCCTTCACTACGGCCCGGATGCACGTATAGACATGGAAGAAGCCGCGCTCGGCGGCTTAAAAATATCGCTTGTATGGCCAATTAAAAACACGGAGGGCTAGCTATGTATCAATTACTCATTGTTGATGACGAGCATCTGGTTGTCGATTCTCTGGCGGAGACCATTAACTGGGAAGAGATCGGCATCGAGCAGGTCTACCGTGCCTATTCGGGCAAGGAAGCTCTTCAAGTCATCAATACGCATGTTATTGACATCGTCATTACCGATATTCGCATGCCCGAGCTGAGCGGGCTGGAATTGATCGAAACGATTAAGGAAGCCAATCCCCGGCTGAAATGCATCGTGCACTCCGGGTACGCGGACTTTAATTATGCCAAGCAGGCGATGTCTTCCCAGGTCACGGAGTATTTAATCAAACCGGCCAGCGACGAAGAGATTATTCAGGCCGTCGCTCGAATGAAGGATGTATTGACTGCGGAGTGGACGGAGCTGTTGACTCAGAAAAAAGTGTACGCGGCTTTGAAGGAGCAAGCCCCCCTGCTGCGGGCGAACCTGCTTAACGATCTCATCAAGGGCAAACGCTTTGGCAGCGAAGAGCTGCAGTCCAAGCTGGAGATGCTGCATATTCCGATGCAAGGAGATGACTCCATTGCCATTGCAGTCCTTCGGCTTGAAGACGGTTTCTCCAAGTTTGATTCCAGTAGTCTGGCCCTTTTCGAATATGCGATTTTTAACATTGCGGAAGAAACCTTCGGCGCGCATTTTGATCTCGTAGCAGGAAAAGATTCGTATGACTACCTGGTCCTGCTTATCAAAATGAAGACAAGCAAAGCCGAGAAATTAGCTGCTTACCCCGACTCGGAAGCTCAGTTATCCCGGTTATTGGAACAAACCATGCTGAAGCTGCAAGAAAACGTAAGGACTTTTCTTAAAGGGAAAATTTCCGTTGTCATAAGCTCGTGGGGAATATTCGCCAATGACATATCTTCCTTGTATCAAGCCTGCGTGACAACGATTCGTCGAAGCGTTGGCAATGATCAAGATATGTTCATGACAACGGGAGATAACCTGACTACAGGCATGGCTATGCGATCAATAAATAGTTTGTACGAGACCCCAACCATGATGCAGATCCTGGATATGGGACAAAGAGATATGACTCTGACCAAGCTTGAAGCCATTACTAGCGAGCTGGAGTCGCACGGCCTGGATTCCCACGAACAGCTGACGGAAGTATTCTTCCAGCTTGGCGCTGCATTTGCTTATGCCGCCCACAAGAACGGCAAGCTGCTCGAGGAACTGCTCGGCGCTGCTTATGAGCCCTTCGTTTCCCATAAGCCCTTTCTTAGTGTCAAGCAGTTGAAGGAGTGGGCGCTTCAGGTTATAGAACTGTTCTATGAAGACATGAATCAATCGATGGCAACAGCCAAAAACAGCTCGATCCAGCAGATCCAGCGCTACATTAACGCTAATCTTGCTGAGGATGTTACGCTGCAGAAAATTGCCGATCACATCCATATGCATCCGGTGTACTTGTCCAAAATTTTCAAAACCGAGACGGGTGAAAATATAAGCGAATATATCATCCGTCTCAAGATGGAGAAAGCCGCTTATTTGCTCAAGCAGACGGATGATCGCATCTACCAGATCTGCAGCAAAATCGGTTATCAGAACCCGCCCTATTTCATCAAGCTGTTCAAGAAATATTTCGGAATGACGCCACAGGAATACCGGGATGCATCGGGCAGTATCACCTAAGGAAACACCCATAACAAACATCCGCAGAGTCAAGCTTCTGCGGATGTTTGTCTATTATCCTCACACATTCGTCAGCATGACGCGCCTATAATCTTCAGGCGACATTTCTACAAATTGCTTGAAATTGCGATAAAAAGTAGCCATGCTTTGGTACCCGCATTCGTAGCAAATTTCAGTTACCGGCATAATGGTCGTCGCTAATAGCCGCTTGGCATGTTGTATGCGAAGCGTCGACAAATAGCTTTTAAACTTTCTTCCTGTTGCTTCCAATATCAATCTTGATAGATGCGACTCGCTGATGTGAAATAACGAAGCTAATTGGGATAAGCTGATTTCCGTCTGGTAATGCTCGTCCATATATTGCAGCACCGGCCTAATATGCTCATAGTTTCGCATGCCATCGAGCCATTTCGTATTGCTGATCTCTTCCTTGGACATGCGGAGAAGCTCTACGCAGATCGTCATCAGCAAGCTTTTCACCGCCGTCCGATAACCGGGAGCACGCTCTTCTTTCTCTGCATAAATCTGCTTTATCATCGTTCGAAGACGTTCCATACTATCAGTGTTGCCGTGTAAGCGGTTCTGAAAATGAAACGGATAATAACGAAAAGGCACCATTAGCTCCGGCTCTTCCTTGGCAAGCAGCCCCGAATCAAAGTTAAGGAATAAAAACTCGCAAGGACAACCATGATCGGATTGGGCGATATGATTCTCCAGAATATTAACGATAAAAATATCGCCTGGGACTACGCGATAAACAGTGCTGCCAAAATAGAACTGCCCGCTACCGGAAAGACATAAGCCCATCTCAAAGCTTTGATGATGATGCTGCGTCTCCAGCTCGAAGCTTGGCGTCCATTTGAAACTGTTAATGGGAAGTTCGTTATCCTCATAGGTAATGTGCAGTATCATGCCGTACCTTCCTAAGATATAAATTCAGCTTTTTTACCTCATTGTAACTGAAAAACGCCCGAATGGGGAGTCATGCACCCTCGCTCGGACGTCAATCCATATCGTATTAATGGCCTGCTTTCTGCTGTCCCTTCAATTTCAAATAGACTTCGTGACTTCTTCTGGCGCACTCTGAAATGGCAATCGGATGAAAACCGATAACAGCCGAATACAAAGTATCATGAAGCGGTTCTACCCAATGGGCAGGCAATTGCTTGGCACCAAGCGATGCGCCCATAATGGAACCTACTGTCGCTCCATTGCAGTCGGTATCCCATCCGCCCAACACCGACGTAGAGATAGCTTTATTGAAGTCCCCTTTCGCAAATACGAGGGATGCTGCTACCAGAGCAGCATTATTGTTCGTATGCACGGGATCGTAGTGCTTAAAGGCATTCCAGATCTTCTCAACCAATGCGAGCTGATCTTCTGTACTCCGCGCGATTTCCACCGCTTTATGAATATCTCGTGCAAGACGGCAATTTGAAGGAATTTCGCTTAGCCCGATCTCTACGATTCTTACCGGATCTGATTCCACGAATGCGGCCGCGATCATGGCAGCCACGAACATTTCACCATAAATTCCGTTACGCACATGCGAGAACGAAGCGTCCCGCCAAGCGAAATCAGCTGCCAGCTCAGGCTGGCCGGCTGCTCCATAAGCGAAGCCGTCTGCCCGAATTTGTGCGCCGATAAACTCGCGGTATGGATTCAAATAAGTGCGGACCCATTCTTTCTTCTGCGACCAATCCGCCGGTCTCCCTTGCTCCCCATAATGATAAGTGACTTGCGCGAAATTCAGATAGGACTGCGTTTCCGCCGTACAAACCTGGTTATAGGACAAGACCTCATGCCACAGCTTGCCTATATCCCAGGAATCCCAATCAAGACCTTTTCTTTCCAGCATCATTAATCCAAGCACGGTATAGCGAATATCGTCATCCGTTTCCATGAAGGAAATTCGTTCTCTTGTACTTGCGGAGCCCCAGGCAGCGAGCTCGATCCCAAATTCATCCTTGGCTGTAGAGTGGCCCGGGGTATAACCTTTAATCGGCCAAGCATTTGCTCCCTTGAACCATAAGTACACGTTTTCCCATCCTGATCTGCCATTGGAGCCAGCCATGAAATGAGGCCACTCGAGAGGTTTTCCTAACGCACAGCCAATCGCTCTTCCAAGCCAAGCGCCATAGAATTTATCTGCCCATTGTTCATGACTAAGCTCTTTGTCCAATTTGCGGGGACCGTTCGGGCGAAGCCTCCGGATCTCCTCCAGTTCATCAGGTTCATCATGATTGGGCTGCTCAGGCTCCAAAGCACATAATTCTTCATAAATTTTCATTAACTCCGATTGGCTGTCTCCGGATGCCTGGATCCGTTCCAGAAATCCATCCACCAAACATGCCTCGTCGCTGCGCTGCTTCACTTCCGTGATCAATAAATCTTTTAGACCAACCCATCCAGCCATCTAAAATACCTCCAGTAGTGTAATGCTATCTTGCTTCAAGTCTATTGGAGAACGGACTGAATTGCTTCCCAAAATATGCGGCTCATTCTCATTTCTTGTGAATTGCCGGGCGGACATACCAATCGCAAGATTCAGGCCTTATAATAGCCAGTATTATACGGAAAGTAACGATTCTTACTCTCGTTTGAACAATACATTTCGTCCTACTATAATGAGTAAGAAACCTGCAAGTTCTGGAGGAACAACGTTTATGAGCAATGAAATCGCCTTTATACGGATCAATGCCGTAGCCAAATATAATCGTCATGATGCTATGGATGATGCAAAGCAAATAATTACATCCAGCGGCGGTTGGGTCACCGATTATAGGATGTTTTCGAACCGATCCTTATGCATACAATTTGAAATAGAACCGGATGACGCCATTCATCTTTATCCTTCTATTCAACAGACGCAGCTGAAGATAACAGAAGAGACCCATACGTTGCTGCTGCAAATCGCTAATCGAATAAACGACACTGCAGCCAGCTCGAATAAGGATATTCGCGGAACCTTTCAGATCACATTTATTCATGACGAGCCTGACCTGATTATCGAAGTGCCCCCTCTTGAGCTATAAAGAAATAACGCACAGCACCTCTCCCCGCTAACGGAAGAGGGCACTGTGCGTTATTCCTTTATTCATGAGTTTAAGATAGCTTCCGCAACGAGCCGACCTGACAGCGCGACCAGGGGAGTGCCTCCACCCGGGTGAGTTGTTCCTCCTACGAACCATAACCCCTTCAAATGACTGCGATTGGACGGGCGAGCAAAGGTCTGGCTCGGAGAGTTGGAGGAAATGCCGTAAATGGCACCTCTGTAAGCGGAAGTGTCCTTCCTGAGTTGCTCCGGCGTATACCGGCTCGAAGCTATCATATCCTTAGATAGTCCATGCAAGCCTCGCCGTTCCAATTGCTCTGCCGTTCTACCGGCATAGGCTTCGCCAACTTCGTTCCACTGCAATTCCTCCGTACAATATGGAGCATTTACCAATATAAATAGGTTGCTCCCTCCTTCAGGTGCCATTCCGGCTTCCGTTCTGCCAGACCAGCATACATATATAGCTGGTTCTCGGGGAGGCCGCTTTCTCACGAAGATATCCTCAAATTCACTGCCATACTCATCGGGATAAAAAACCGTATGATGCCGGAGCAGATCATACTGCCGCTTCGTTCCCGCAAGCAGCACAAATCCGGATAGAGACGGCTCGTACTTGTCAACAGCCTGCTCCTGTCTAAACGCAGATGGCCGGTATCGGTTATCCAGTAACTCTTGCGTTATAGAAAGGACATCTCCATTAGCCACAACTATATCCGCATGATGAATTGCATTTTCGGTCTCCACTCCGGACGCTCGATCACCGCTGACGATGATGCGCTTGGCTCTAGTCATCGTATGGATATGTACACCAAGCTCCTCGGCCAGCCGGCGCAAGCCGTCTACAATCGAATAAGTTCCTCCTTTAACGGAGTAAACGCCTAGCACGGCTTCCAGATAAGGGAGCATAGCGAATATCGATGGCGCTCGCCTTGGATCAGAGCCGACGTATGTCGCATATCTCCCGAACAAGGCAAGCGTATGAGGATGGGTAAAATAACGCCGAAGTAAACGATCCAGAGTCAGCAAGGGCCGAACCTGAAGCAAAGCTTTTAAAAGGAGGGGATTCGTTTTGTCCCTCCAGGACAGAAGAAGGCGATTCATAAAATAGTTATCCGCAAGCCGGTACAGACGCTCTGATTCTCGCATAAACGGGCGCAGCGCGCGGGAGTCTTTGTACGAGAATGCTGCGATTTGCTCTTCCATGAACGCAAGATCTGCGTTTACATCCACGATGCTCCCGTCAGGGAATACATTCCGAGTTCCCTCTTTGATTGGAACGAATTCCACATAGTCTTCCATCTGCCTTCCTGCCGCTGCAAAGACCGATTGAAAAGCATGGCGCATCGTTATCGTGCTTGGTCCACGGTCAAAGGAGAATTCGTCCAATTGAATTTTTTGCAGCTTCCCGCCAAGCGTCTTCTGCTGTTCCAGTATGGTGACGGACCAGCCGGCTGCAGCCAAACGTACAGCGGCCGACAGCCCCCCGATGCCTCCGCCGATGATCACTGCGCGCTTCAAGAATATCGCCTACCTTTCCATTCATAACCTTTTCCCCTGACAGAAGCAAGCCACGATGATAGAGCAATCCCCGCAAGCGCCAGCATGCCGGGCATAAGGAGGAGAGCATACCTCATCGGAAAACGGCCGCGGTGGTCAATTATGGTTTTAATAAGGAAACCCAATAAGGTTCCCACGCACGCCAAGACAAAACTATCCCCGATTGCTCCATGACCAGTTGTCAGCGAAATGCCGTATAATACCAAGCAAACAGGCGGCAAAATGTAAAGAGCCATATAGAAGATCAATACCGTCAGGAGAAGTGGAGCGCGACGTCCGAGGCCGGCAAACAGATTTTTTTTGTAACCGTTCCATACGCCAGTTGCGTCCTTATACATTCGCATGGACACATAATCCGAAATGTCCGCAAGCGTAACAGGATGACCGGCCGTCTTAACCGAACGGGCCAGCTGCATATCATCCACAAGATGCTGGCGGAAAGCTTCATGGCCTCCTATCGCCTTATAGGTTCCGCTATTAACTAGCATGAACGCTCCGTGTGCCGCAACGAATCGGGGATCCCGCGAGGACCGGACAAGCCGTATCGGCAGATGGCAGGCAATCGTGAAGTTCATTAGCGGAACGATCAATCGTTCCATATACGACCGGGTCTCCTGATAAGGGAATCCAGTAACCAAGCCTTCCTCTTGGGCTAGCGCAGTATCCAGAGCAGCGGCGACGGCGTCAGGCTCAAGACGTGCATCAGCATCTAGAAACAGCAGCCACTGTCCGCGGGAAGCCGCGGCAAGCTGATGGCAAGCAAAAGATTTCCCCATCCAGTCGTCTGGCAGCTTTGCCCCGGAGAGCAAGGTGAACCGAGCATCTCCCGCAGCGGCTAAAAGCGCCTTTTCGGCCGTGCCATCCGTTGAGCCGTCATCCAATACGATCACTTCGATCAGATGCGATTGCTCACTCAAGGCGGACTTAACACAGACTGCGATGTTATCAGCCTCGTTGCGAGCGGGAATCAGTATAGACAGTAGGGGCGGTAACATATCCTCTGCCTTATGACCCTCCCTTCCTTCATCCAGCCGTTTTCGGCCTTCCCCTGTTCCCCCAAGCGGATGAAGTCCGGTCAGATTCCAAGTGACAAACAGCAGCTGAACAACAAGCAGCACCGTTACCGTCCAAAGTAAGAGCGCCATTGGGAAAACCTCCTCTTCAGCGACATAAATCTGCTATCCGTCGTTTCACTTCCAGGAAACAAAGGGTAAAAGCCAGTCATGGATTCGCCTCTCACTGCTTTAATCGCCAGCCGCCGATGTTCGTCCAATTGATCTTGCACCCGCTTGCTCATATGGTAGGTCACTTCTCTGGATTTAAGCCCTGCCAGCTCGCTGTCATCCAAAGGAGCGCCAAACCAAAGCCCTGCTTCCGGTTTTTGATTAACTCCAAAGCTATAATAAGCCGTCACAGGTATTACCGCGGCTTCAGGTACTCGCGACAGCAGATAGGCTGCACCATTCTTGAAATTCAGAGGCCGCTCTTCCAGATGCCGGATATCTCCCTGCGGAAACAACCAGACACTATGGCCTTGCTTAAGCAGATTCTCGGCATAACGCAGCGATTGCGCTATGCCGCTCACCGTTTGCTTATCTATGGAAAAGGCTCCAATGCGACGAAAAAACCGGTATTTCGCGAGCTGTTCTTCATCCATCATCATGTAATGCTGCCGTTTAGATCTTTGGCGGACTACCGCATAGACAAGCAAGCCATCCCACCATGAGCTGTGATTCATCAGGTAAAGAACAGGCTGACCTTCGGAAACAGGATCGGACTCGCCGCGCATATAAACGCGATAGAAATACCGCTTAATGAGCCATCTCTCGTTGTAGAGAGTAAACCATTTCTCAAAAAAACGGCTTTTGTCGGCGGGGATCACGGCGCAGCACTCCTTCCAGCAGGAGGCAGCCTCCTGCGGCAACTATCGGGGAAATCCATAACCCTGCCTTTATTCCAAGCAGGCCAAACATCATTAGCATTAGCTCCATAAGCCGGACGCTTCTCCTACTTACATCGGCACTAGTAACCCGTCTGGGATAAAGGAAGGATAATAAGGCGGATAAGAGAAACCAGCCGACGAAATTAACGAATGGTATACCGTAATAGCCATTTGAGCCAAAAGCGCCAAAATTCCGGACGGCCTCGGCTCCACTCTCACCATCCCCCCAGATCCACATGCCTCTAGCCGATGCAACCGGATCCAGCACAAGATCTAAGAGCACGGTCCACAGACCCGTCTTCACCGCCCTTGTCATGCGGGAGCTGGAGTCTTCGGCGAGCATCACAGCATTTGTCACTACGCCGACCCATGCACAGGTCATTGTAATGGGAACTCCCGCTACGAGAAAGCCAAGCTCACTTGTATAGACATATTCGCCAAATGGCCATCCTGTTGCTACACCAAGGACTTCGGCCAGAAAAGCTGCTGCAGCAATCCCAAGTGCCCTAACGCTTCGGATAACGGCCTTCTCCTGCAAGCCGGCTTCAATCCGAAGAGCATACAAGGCATATAGCACAAGAAACAAGCCATTGGAGAAAGTGAGCGCGTCTGGCACGCCTACAGTCAGCATGAGCAATAGACCGCAGGCATACCAGCCAAGAAACAATAGCCGAAGCGGTTCCGTCGTGAGTTCCTGTTTCCCTGGCATACTTGGATTAAACCTTAGCATGTCAAAGCCTTTATTCTTCCGACTATCATTCATGATACCGCCTCGCCGTCTGGATGCCTCTCTTCCGATGACAAAGCATTATATTTCGACTTAAGAGATGTATAAATCCGTTTCTTCGCAAGCGCTCCAACAACCGCGCGGCGCCTATAGACATTGTATTTGATTCGTATAACCTCATCTATTATCGCACGATAATACGAAGCAGCCAGTTCAACCGCAAAGGCGCTTTTGGCAGGATACTCATTCAAATTAGACAACCCCAAAGCAAACCAATGATCTGCCAGCTCCGTGAGCTCGTTCAGCATGGCAATAAATTTCGCATTCACTTCTCTCCGCTCGAATTCCGCCGCAGTATAATGATGTTTATTCATTAAATCAAGAGGCAGATAGCGGCGGCCAAGCTGCATATCCGCCCCGACATCCCGAATAATGTTGACTACTTGCATAGCTTTGCCAAGATAGATACCAGCCTCCACTACTTCCTTATCGGGAGAAGGATGCAGCACGGGCAGCAGCATTTCCCCAACCGTTCCCGCCACAAGATAGCAATATTCCTCCAATTCCTTCATTGAGTTGTAATGAGTCAGGATTCCGTCCCGGCGTTGACCGGTCATTTGCCTGAAGAAAGGCTCTTGCGAAAGGGGAAAGCAGGCAAATAACCAGCGAAGCGAAGGCCAGATGAAATGACCTTGCGCAGTCTCTAGCTGCTTGAACTGCATCTCCAGCTCTTCCAGCGTAAAGGGCGATTGTTCCGGTTCGTCCACCGAATTGTCAATCAGTCTGCAAAAAGCATAAATGACAAACACCGCTTCCCTTTGCGGGCTGGGCAGCGTACTGAACGCCCGGTAGAAGCTAGTGGAGTTATCGCGGATTAATTGCTCGCATTGCTCCAATGTCTGTTGAAGCTCCATGAACTTTCATCTCCTTTTCAATGTGATTTGCGGCAAGTCGAGCTCCCTGCATGACGATGGGTATCCCGCCTCCGGGATGGAGCGAAGCACCAACGGCATATAAGCCAGCAATGGTATCAGGGACAATCTGAGGACGGAACAACCCGGATTGATTAAGGATTGGCGCAATACCGAAACTCCCTCCCCCATACAAACCATCTCTCCTCGCATCTGCAGGCGTCCGCAGCTCCAACCATTCCACACTGTCCTGCAAACCAGGAAATCCTCTTCTTTCCGCCTCCTGCATGACCCGTTCTTTAAGCGGTTCGGCAGCTTTAGACCAATCAATATATTCATCGCTAGGAACAGGTACAAGCATGTAAAGAACCGATTTGCCGGGAGGGGCTGCCTGTTCATCTATACGCGAAGGATTAAACACATAAAAAGACGGGTCTTTAGGAATCCGGTGCTCTTCGAAAATCTCTTTCAAGCTGTCTGTAAGTGAAGCGGGCAGATAAAACTGATGAACATGGGAACATGGCCACTGACGATTCAGTCCCATGTAAATGAGCATGCAGCCCGAGGACGGGACATATTTTTTGCCCATTAATCCGCCTGCTTTCTTCTTGGCAGCTGTGAGATTATCGGGATATAGCTCCCGTATGTTCGGGAAATCGCCATTGTACACGACGGCATCATATCTCTTGAGCTCTCCTTGCGTAACAAGTCCTTTGCATACGCTTTCTTCGATGTGCAATTGACTTACCGGTTGTTCCAAATGAACGGTTATTCCTTGTTTCCTTAATTCTCTTTCCAGCACTTCAACAAGACGAGCATACCCCCCCTTTAGATACCACACCCCAAAAGCATGCTCCGCATACGGAAGCAGCGTATATATTCCAGGCACCCGAGAAGGCGAGCCTCCGATATACAACGTTTGAAGCGAAAAAGCATCCTTCAATTGCTCGCTATGGAAATAACGGCCGGAAAGTCCACGTACACTTCTGAAAGCACCTAATTTGGATAGCAGCTGCAAATTGCCGATAGTGAGAAAATGTCTTTTTCGCAGGAACGCTTTTTCCAGAAAGGCGCGCTTTCCCTCCGTAAATATCCGGCTCATGTCCCGTATGTAATCCTTGAAGCCCTCTTCCTCGCCAGGGAACGTAACGGAAATCTCCGCCAGTTGGGCGTCTGTATCCTTCCACTTGCGAAATACTGTGCCGTCTCCATAATGGATGGCATACATCGGGTCGCATGGAAGAAGCTCCAGGGCATCCCGTTCCACTCCGCACTCCGCCAATATTTCAAGCAGCATCTCTGGAAGCAGAACGATAGTTGGTCCCTGATCAATCCGATAGCCGCCCCCTTCCTGGTAAGCAAGACGCCCGCCTAATTTACCGCTCTTCTCGTATATTTCGACCTCCATCCCCTTCCTCGCCAAGAGCAAAGCGGTCACGATCCCTCCGATTCCTCCACCAACGATGGCTGTTTTCATAGGTTAACCCTCCCCTGTCTTGCAACGCCGGCTGAGGCCCCATTCATCGATAAGGCAATGCTAGCAGCCCTTTCGTCCTGAAGCAGCAGTTGCGAGGTAATCCGCGCGGATTCGAATATGGTCGGCAGACCGCTGCCGGGATGCGTTCCTCCGCCGACCAGCCAGCAGTTCCCTATCTCTTCAAAGCGATTGCGTGGACGCAGCAGCATCATTTGATCGAGGGTATGGGCAAGATTAAACGTAGCACCTGCAAATATGTGGTGGGCATCCTGCCAGTCGAGCGGAGTAATGACAGCTTCCCGTTCGATGGACGCGGACAAACTACGTAATTCGGGCTCCTTCTCCAGCCTTCCAAGCATTCGATCTCTCGCTTCCTCACGAATTCGGCCCCAGTCCATGCCCGATTTCAAATTAGGGACGGGCATTAGCGCGTAAAGGGCGGAATGACCTTCCGGCGCAAGGGTGCTGTCAAGCACCGAAGGATTATGCACATAAACGGATGGATCGTTGGACAGCGTGCTTCCGCCCATCATTTCATCAACGTTCCTCCGATAGTCATTTGCGAACAATATCGCATGATGAGGCATAGAAACAGGTTTCTTCACTCCCATATAAAGCATAAAGGCCGAACAGGAGTAACGTTTGCGCTCCAGCTTCTTTGGCGTATATTTTCTTAGATCGCCAGGGGCGAACAAGCTGCTCATCGCCGCTGCGAAATCTGCGTTAATAATGACATGATCCGCTTCGACGGACTCTCCGTTATCCAGCTTAACGCCAACTGCCTTGCCCCGTTTGACAAGCACGCGAGAAACGCCCGTAGAGAGATGAATCACTCCGCCGTTCTCTTTTACAACCTCGCCCATCGCTTCGCATACCCGATTTACTCCGCCGACAGGATGATAGAGACCAAACCTGTGTTCCAAGAAGGACAGCATGGTGAAAGCTCCCGGACACTGCCACGGGGACATGCCCAAATATTTGGACTGAAAGGTGAATGCATACCTTAAGCGCTCATCATTAAAATAAAGCTTTAATCGGTCATACACGCTTTGAAACGGATGCAGGTGCGGAAGTGCATTCAAAATATCCTTGGATAAGTAGTCGGCAACGGAAGAAAACGGACGTTTGAGAAGCGGCTCCAAGGCATCAAACTGCTTCTGCTGATCCACTAGAAACCGTCTGAAGCCATCTTCATTCCCTGGAAATCGGGATTTGATCCTTTCAGCCGTTACTTCATTGTTGGAGGAGGGCGAGAATTCTACGCTGCCAAACCGCAGTGTATACAAGGGATCAAGAGGCAGGAGCTTTACATAATCATGCAAGGAGCGTCCAGTTGCGGCGAACAGCTCCTCTAGGAGCTGGGGCATCATAAAAAAGGTCGGTCCCCTGTCAAAATGATAGTCCCCAAGGGTCAAACGGGAAGTGCGGCCTCCTAAATAGGATTGTTTCTCGTAGATCGTCACCTTAAAGCCCGCGGCTGAGAGCAGCATAGCTGCCGCGAGACCCCCGGGACCAGCTCCGATTATGGCGATTCTTTTATCTGCAAGGGTATGCATGCGTCGATTCCTCCTTTACTCGAATACCTGATCACCGGTAACTGCCTCATTGGTGCAGAGGGTGCCGTTAAACCAGTTTTCCCATTCACTCTGGGTTCCTCCAGAAAGCCACCAGCTGCGGTATGGCTCACCGATACCGTTAAACCCCGCTCCACCTAACACGAAACGAAGCATAGGAAATTCCTTCTTTAGCTTCTCGATGAGATGAACGGCGTTTGGTTGACGGTTCACATTGTTTAAGGAAATTGCAGCAAAATGAATGTTTTGTGTCCGAATGAGAGGGATCATCCCTTCTAAAGGAGTGTCCGGACCCAAATAAATGACTTGCGCTCCCTGTTGGCGAAGATAAAGCGCAAATAAAAGAAGTCCAAATTGATGATGTTCACCAGGGGGACAGAAGGCAAGTACTCTCGGGTAATTGCGCGTGGCGGTGAACACTTGCAGAAAAACCATGCAACGTTGTACCACAAGCTGCGTAATATAATGCTCTTGCGCCACGCTTATCTCCCCTTCCTCCCATTTATCGCCAACCCGATGCATGAGCGGTACAATAACCTCCCAAATCATATTGTCATAGCCAAAAACCGCAAACCCCTTGTCTAACAGCAGCTTTGCCTTTTCGGTCTCATAACGGCTAAAGGAATGGAAGAGCTGCTCTTGCAGCTCCAGACAAGGATTTAAGGTCTCCTGAAGCATTTGGGGGACTCCCAATGTCTTATCGGAGTCCTGCAGCTCCAATTCCTGAACTCGGACAGAATGCCGCTGCTTCAGAAGCATAACTGCCTGTGCAATGTTAATGCCTTTCTCCTTCTGTTCTTTTAGCCAAAGCAAGTCATCAATATCGGATTGCGCGTATAGTCGATGACCAGAATCCTTTCTTAGAGGTTTTATGGCCCCATATCTCTGCTCCCATGCTCGAATCGTAACAATGGGAAGAGCGACTATAGCAGATACTTGAGAAATGGTGTACATGAGTCAGACGTAATCCTCTCTCTTATCATTTAGAATGTTCAGCAGCTATGCGACAGACCTTCTTCCCCATAAGGGAACCTAAGCTACACAATATTTATACAATAACTATGCAAACAATATACAAAATCTATACAGTAATTGCAAGGCTTTATCTGTTATAACGGTCCACCGGAAATGGCACTAGAAGTCTGAATGAAGCAACGCAATACAATAAACCCAGTACCTGCGCGGTACTGGGCTGAAGAATATGTTCTATAAGGATAGGAAGCCGACAAGAGCTGAAGGGGTTCCCTTCAGCTCTTATATTAAATGCCTATTGCTGAATCAGATCGGCAAGTCCTTACGTTTAAAGATGCTGATTCCAATCAAGGTAAGGCTGCACGATACAGCGGCCAGAACGAACAACTGAATGCCATAACTTCCCCCGGAAACAATAGCATCTACGTCCAGCAGCGTAATGATCGTAAGATTATGCATCCATTCCAGGCTGCTGCTCAAACCCGATAGTAGATCGGCTGCAAAGAAGAAAACAGCTAAGCCTGCCCCAAGCGCTAGCGCTCGACTAGAGCGATTAAACAAGCAGGAAGCAAGGAATACAACGCTTGCGATAGCTGAATGCAGCAGAAACGCCCCCCATGAGAGGGTAAAAAAAATGCCAACTGGCAGCTCTCCAGGCTGTACCGATTCTGCAACGCTCCATCCAACCCCGAATACTAGAAGATGCAAGTGATGAAAACAAATACAATGCGCTTGTTGCCGTCAATTCTACCCGGGTAACCGGCATGGACAGATGATATGCCATACTGCCCTTGTCCACTTGTTCGGCGACAAGCTTGTTAGCTGTTATGACAGAATAGATAATACCTAAGATAATAACGAAGTTTCCGAAATATTGATTTGCGACAAATGCGATTAATGTTGTGATATCTCCTAGTGGATTGACGGGAGCATCCTTGCTGGCAGCCGCAATATCCGCAATGGTTGACGGGTCAAAGACCGTCATAATGATGGATATGAGAACGAGAAGAGAAACGGTAATGATTGCGAATGACTTGAAATGGGACTTCGCAATATATTTGAACAGCTCTAGGTTAAACATTAAGTGAGCCTCCTTTAATGATAAAATGCCATAAAATGCGATTGCAGAGATGCTTGCGATTCACGCAGAGAAACTAATTCATGGGAAGCTAGCGCTTGAATCAGACTGTTAATACGACCTTCTTCCATTTCTATGGTCAGCTGCAGCCGGTTATCGTCGGAAGAAGTTATTGCAAACGGTCCTTGTCGGAATGATTCATAATCACTGGCATTACCAAATGTCAGGACATACACTGCCCGGTTCATGCGAATGAACTCGTCAGCATGAGCGAGGGAGACGAGGCGTCCTTGCTTGATAATGCCAATGCGATCGCACGTACCTTCAACTTCCTCAAATAGATGGGAAGACATCAGAATGCTCTTCCCCTGTGCCTTCTCTTCTTTGATTAACGAGACGAAAGCGGCCTGCATTAGAGGGTCGAGTCCAGTTGTCGGTTCATCAAGCACAATGACCTGAGGATCATGCATGAAAGCGCAAATGATGCTGACCTTCTGCTTCATCCCCTTTGACATACGCTTCACAGGGATAGACGGGTCGAGTTCGAATCGATCTATTAGCGCCTGAGCTTTACTATGGCTTGATAATCCACGCATACGAGATGCATGCTGGATTAGCTCGGTGCCGGTCATATGGCTGGGCAGTGCAATTTCTGCTGGCAAATAGCCAAGTTGCCGCTGAATGCTCTTCGTTTCACGCCAGCAATCTTGTCCCAGTATAGAAGCGCTCCCGCTATCCGGTCGAATAAAGCCTAGCAGATGGCGAATTGTTGTCGTCTTGCCCGCCCCGTTAGGACCTAGAAACCCAAAAACCTCCCCTTCGCCAATAGTAAATGATAGATCAAAAACGCCTTTGTTCGCTGCGTATTTCTTAGTAATACGATTAACGGATACAGTGAACACTTCACAAACACGCTCCTCATTCATATCGAATTGAAAATTCCAACAACATGTCGTATGATTTTAGTCTAAGATCCACCGGAAGTATGTTCAACCGACAACTTCGTCACAGATGTCGGAATTATTCGTTTACGGAATAGAGGGAATAACTATGCCAGCTTCATCTAACACAACCGTACAAACAAGACAGAATTTAATGGAAGCGTTCTGGGAGCTGTATACCGTTAAACGGATAGAAAAGATAACGATCAGAGAAATTACCTCACGTGCCGGGTACAACCGCGGTACTTTCTATGAGTATTTTAAGGACGTATACGACGTTCTATCACAAATAGAGGATGAACTGATAGCGGATTTGCAGCAGATTACACCCGTCAGTTTACTTACCGAAGCTCCAATCCCGCTCGATCAAATGATGAATAAACTCGTCACACACCGCAAATATTTAGCTGTTCTTCTAGGGGACCACGGGGACCCTTCTTTTCAACATAAAATAAAGGCGAGCTACAGCAACATGATCGTACAACAGCTGGCTAATACCGGTATTACAATGAATATGGAATTGGAGATTGTGCTTGAATATGCGCTTTCTGCCATGATAGGAGTAACAGGCAGTTGGCTTCAGCAAGGAGAAAAAATTCCAATTGATCAATTAGTTAAACTTCTACAACGCATAACGCAAGATGGCCTATTACAGACGATTCGAGCACAAATATAAACAAGAACCGCATCGTAAAGAAGACAACCTTCCTTAATGAAGAAGGTTGTCTTTGCGGTCAAACTTTGGATGGACTCATATGAGCCAATATAACTTCAGCGAGTTTATGGGATATTTTCTCCATTCCAGAATTGGATGGATGAATAAGGTCGGATGCTAGACCTGTTCCTTGCGATAAGAGCTCTAATCCGTCCAGATGAATAAGCCTTGGTAAATTTAATTGCTTCACTCGTTTTTTAACAGCTTCACGGTAAGGATAGACTAACGGATCTCCGTCGAAATCTCCCTGCATGGCAAACATATCTATACAAAAAATCCATTTGTCCTTATGCGCATTGGCAATGTGCGGCAGGAATCGCTCCAGCTTGTCCTCAAACACGGAAACGGGAACCGGCTTATTGTGAGCAACATCCCATTTTACATTGATTCCGAGCTCTAACGTTGCAAAATCCCAATCTGTCCGGCTAGCTATATAAGCGGCAGCTGCATCATCTAAAAGAGCGCTGCCCGGGAACCCTAAATTTATCAAATCAACTCCCAAGCTGCTGGCCGTTTTCATGGCATAAGTTGAGCTTGGAAGGCCGGCCGATGCTCCATGCGTAATCGAGGAACCGTAAGCAAGCCAGCGCAACGAAGGCTTGTCCTCCGGCAGAGGGGCTGCTATTGCGCCTTGAACAAGCTCTATCTCGGCAATATTGGCATTTATCGGTAGCAAAATTCGAACCAATTCCGGATTAAAGCATGCGTCTTCTTGTTCGGCTATAGCTCTCATTAATGATAGCTTTTCCGGTTTTCGGATACGCAGCTCGGGATTAATCCCCAAGAACACGTCAGGTTCCGGCTCCGGGAAACAGCCGTGAAAGATTTCCGCAAGAGCTGCGCCCGGCTGCAGCTCGTTTGCCAGCTTGAATCTTATCGTAACCTCGTCACTTTGCATGCGGAACCTGACTTCGGAGCCGCTCATGCAAAAGGAGGTTTGCTGCGCCAAAGCATTCAACTCCAGACGCACGGCATTCGGGACTCTGCTCCATACCCATTTTCCATCATGCTCTATTTGTTCAGCGAAATTATGAAGTTCCAGAAGAGCTGTCTTCATTCACAAGTTCTCCAATCTATCACAACCGCTTTATATTCGTTAGGGTTTAACAGAAGATCATGATAGATCTCAGGAGCCTGCTCCGGGCTGATGACATGACTAATGAAACGCGATGCATCAAGCTTTTTGTCGAGAATAAGCTGGAAGGCGGTCGAAAACACCCATTCCACATCCATGCTTACGCCGCGTTGAGGGCGAACCGGATAACGATACATATGCGCTCCGCGAATCGATTTTCCATGAAGATGCACATCCCACATGATTGCGTTCAAATCACCCTCCACCGGAACACGAGGCGAGCCAAGCAAAATGATCTCTCCCATCGGCGCCGTCGTCTTTACGCAATTCTCAATGACGCGAACATGCCCAACGGCATCAACCGTAAACGGAGCACCTTCCGCGCCGGTTAATCGAAGCACCTCCTCCACCTGGGAAGAAGGATGGCAATCCACAACCTCTTGAATCCCTAAAGACCTTGCCCATTCGCATCTTTCTTGAAGAGGATCTACGCCAATGACTCTGGCTCCCTTCAGTTGATACATGAGCGCGGCAAGCACGCCTACAATGCCAAGTCCATATACTACAACGGTATCTCCAAGGCGCAGGCTGGTCATGTTAGGCGCTGTCATGGCGATTTCCACCATACAGCCAAGTGCAGCTTCAATCGGGTCTAAATCGGCAGGGACTTTAAATAAATGTCCCCATTGATGTCCTTGATCGTGAACGAATCTTTCTCTCGAGGCATGCTTGCCGGCGTAAAATACACGATCTCCAATTTCGAAATCCGTAACTTCGCTGCCTTTTGCTTCAATGATTCCAATCGAACCGTATCCTGGCCGCACCGGAAACTCGGTTCCCGGCTCAATGCCCTTTAGCCTTGCTAATTCCGTGCCGGCACTGATGATTGAGGCTTCATTGCGGATGATGACTTCCTTTGCGCCTAACGGTGAATCATTCAATCTCTCTTGACCAATCGTTACTCGGTTGCATTCCGGAAATTCGATATAAGTTACCATTTTCCATACTCCTTTTATTTGAATCGAATATGATTGGCATGCTTGGTGTGCAGCCATAAATCGTCTTCATTGTTGATCTTTTTATCGTTCAAATAGAAATCTTCTATCAGAATATGATCGACCGTCGAAGAGGCGATTCCCCCGATGAGGGAGCAGGTATAACCGCTGTTAAACGGCTGCTCGATAGCCTGAATATTTTTAAAATGGATGTCCCGAATCGCTCCTTTTACCTTATCCTCATTCCACTTAGGCGAATCAACCACTCTAATATCGATTAGCTTATCGTAAAAATGCTCGATTCTGATATTCTCATAGCGAACATTTCTAACTAAGGCGCGGTCGCCGTTATGGATGCTGAATACAGAGCCAAATCCATGTACGGCAATGACATCAATATTCTCAAACACGATATTTTCGACAAGTCCGGTTCTCAATTCAAATCCGATCTCCAGACAATTCCCGCCGTTCTCTTCGGCAGAATACATAACGCTGTTTCTGATAATCACGTCTTGTACATCATTGGCCCAGGTTCGTTTCGCGTTTCTTGGCTCGGAGTTATTCAAGGCTTTTACCGCAATGCAATCGTCATTATTGCGCAGAAACACGCCTTCCACAAGAACTTTTCTGGATCCTACGATGTCGATACCATCCGAGGATACGCAATGCCCAATCTCCTTAATGTTCCGAATTTCAACATTTTCGCAATCGCCCAGGACAATCATCCAGTGGGGAGTCTCTATTAATATAATTCCTTCCATTGTTACATTCCTGCAGCCCTCCAGCACGACGAAATGACGGCGGTCCGGACCATCGGCCGGCTCAAGCGACCCATCCAGTACGCCATAACCGCAAATACGAATGTTCTCGGCATCCGTAGCTCGAATGACCCCGCGAACAACGGCTCCTCCCTCTATATAAAGAGTCTGATTGCTCTTCAGTCTCAGCGTGCCAACTTCGTGAATCACCCCCGCCTTGAAATAAATCACATCCGGATCATTCTCGGAAGGCACATCCTTCATAGGTGGATTAGCAAAGATAAACAACGGATACTTCTGATCATTGATTTCCACGAATACGTTCATTGGCTCTGCGATTACAAACGAGATCGATCGTTCGTGCTGCTGATATTCGATTCCAAAGCTTAATGGTCTTATATGAACTCTCTCAACCGGAAAATCCGTCTCTATAGCAATTTCCGCTCTACCCTCCATTGAAAACGATGCAAAGCAAGCCACGGTAGCATGGAACAAAAACTCCCGCTTTCCATTAACGAATAGACGCAAGCCTGTTGCTGCAGGGCAATTTTCAGAATAGTTATAGGCAGAGATGCCTGAAGAATTCATCAACATATGTCTTCCTCCCTTTATATAGTAATCAAACGTCCTTCTTTGGCGGATTGGGCTGCCGCTTGCAGCATGCGCAGGGAAGCTATTCCGTCATTACAGTCCACGGGTGAAGATTCGTTCTGCAGGATTGCAGCAATAAATTCCCGGATAACTCCGCTGTCGGACTGACTATCATTGGTTTGCATGCCGGCAGATTGATACCTTTCCACGCTGCCATCCGCATGGACAACAATAAGCGGATGAATAGGATCTGCCAGAATTTTCATAATGCCTTTTTCTCCGTAAATAATCGTGCTATTATCTTCTTCGCCGTAATAGGTCCAGCTTAAGGCCATCGTACCCAGCACGCCTCTGCTCGTCCGAAAGACGCAGACCATATTGTCATTTACGGCTACCGGCGAACCATTCTCATCGGATTTATGTAGCGTCCCGTCAAGCGCGGCGATTTCAGACAAATCGTCATCAAGCAAAAACCTTACAAGATCGAATTTGTGTATGCCAAGGTCGCCTGCGGCGCCAAATACGGACCTTGTCTTGTCGAAGAACCAGGATTTCGTGCTTTTGACATAAGCCCAGTTTTCCGGCCCGCTATGTCCAAATGTCACGCGAACGGATAATACTCTTCCAATGGCTCCCTCCCGAAGAAGCGTCCTGGCCATTCGATGCGACTCGTTAAAGCGTTGATTATGCGCGATCATGAGAATACGATCCGCTTGCAATGCGGCTTCTTTCATTGCTTCCGCTTCTTCTATCGTCACGCTTATCGGCTTCTCGCAGAGGACATGCTTGCCTGCGCGGAGTGCTGCGATGGAAAGGTCATGATGCGTTTCATTGGACGTGCAAATGCTCACCGCATCGATATCGGGATCTTGAAGCAGGGCTTCAGTTGACTCTTTGACGTTACTTCCGTACTTTTCAGCCATTCTCGCGGAGCGTTCAGGATTACGATCGTAGAAAGCGGCAAGCCGCACGTCCGGATGTCCGGCATATTCAGGCGCATGGCGAAATTGCGCAATAGATCCGCATCCGATGATGCCTACTCGGATTGTCAACATTTCCACTCCTTCGTTCTTTATTTTTCCGTATGCTTAAGTATATTCGCCTCCTGAATCGGCCTCTAACAGTTTGAAAACCTTCGGTAACAGTCTAATGACTAATTCTGCGAATCAAAAAAAAGCCGTCACATCAGTGGCGGCTTCGAATGTATTCTATTAATCAAATTTCTCCCACATGCCAATGGAAGACTGATTGGCATATAGTCCGGCGTTATTGGCATTCGGATTACACGAAACGTAGAGATTGGTCGCTAATGCCTTATAGGATTTGGATCCGTCTGAATTTACTATCTCCTGGAATTTCTCCCACTGTTGAATTTGATCCGAGATCGCTTGCAGCGGAGCATCCGTCCAGCTCGCGTTGGCTTGCACGTATTTTCCGTTAGTTGCCTTAAAAGACACGGTTCCGTCTCCGTTGTCGATTCGCTGGAAAGTCTCCCAAGCCTGAGCGTTAGAGGCAACCGCCAACAATGGCGCGTAATTCTGATCGACATGCGCGCGTACGTATAAGCCATTTGCCTTTGCCTTTAAAGTTATAGTACCTGAGCTTGGCGTTATTCCCGAAGCGCGCTCAAAAGCGCCTAGATCCTTGGCAGAACCTTGCGGCCTTGCAACGGATCCGAACAAGTTTTTAATTTCGCCTTTGCTTGCAATGTAATTCCAGTCCGGTGCCCACCGGTACCAGGAAATCGGTTGATTGGCTGTTGTCTGCATCAGCGCTTCTTGATCAAATACGAGCCCGTCATCCGGAGTATCCGTTGACGTTCCCGCATCTATACTGCTGGATGAAGCGCTGAGGGTGAAGTCCGCGTTGTTCGTATCCACGAACTGCGGGTCGCTCGCGCCAGCTTGGCCAGAGACATTGTTATTGGAGAATACGCTATTCGTATAGCCGCTGGAAAACGCATAGAACATGGCCCCGTTCGTGCCGATGGTACTCTGATAGACAATGTTGTTGCGCACGTTTACTTGATCGGTAGAATCCTGTCCGGCAAATACAAGTCCCGAATTCACTTGAATATAAGTCGGTTCTTTGCCATTGTTGGCTAGAGTGTTATTAAAAATCCTTGAGTAAGCGCTGTCCGTTATCGCAATGCCGAGACCGCCATTTTCGAAGAGAAGATTGTTTTCGATCTTTGCCCCGCCTTTATGGAAAGAAAGATCCACGATAATGCCGTTTCCGTCCGTATGGTTGTTGGATACGTCTACGTTATGATAGGATACATTGTTTCGAATGACATTATTGGTTCCGTACATACCCCAGAAATTAATGCCGCTTGACCAAGAGCCCGTATTCGGGTCCCAGCCTGTACGTCCGACAAGATTATTCTCAACGAGAACATCGCTTGCATTAAAAATGGAAATGCCGTTTTGACCGCATCGGTCTATGACATTATTGCGAATATTGAGGTGAGAGATGGTTTGGTAAGGCGAGATGTCTCTGCCATCCTCCTGGTAGATAACCTGACTCGCTGCTCCTATATTAATCGCAGACCGCCAGTAGTTCCTAATGATAAAACCTTCAATATTTATATAACTGCCATTTCCCGCCCCCTGCTGTCCTTCGCCGTAATAAAAGGCAACACCCGAGGTTCCGTTGCCGTCTAGGATTGGAATTTCGCCGGGATAATTCCGAATCGTAATGTAGGCATTGGCATTGCCGGATTTCGTTAAGTACGTTTCACCCGTGTATGTTCCCCCGCGAACATAGATCGTATCGCCAGGCTGTACCGCTTCCATCGCTTTGGCTATGGTCGGCCATGGCGAACTAAAAGAACCATCGTTGGAATAACTTCCATTGGGAGCTACGTAATAGCTGGATGCCGCATGCGCCTTAGGCAACGGTACAGCAATGCTTACCGCGAATAACAAGGCTGCAAGAACGGTCATTGTTTTTCTTAAACGCTTCAATTCAATCATCCTCCGTTTTTAAGGTAATGGTATCCTTTCCTGCGTTACTATTTCTCCACCCCCTCTAACGTCCGAAACTAACGAGCGGACGCTTCTGCCTTAATAATAGATTTTAGAACCTTTGTATTTCTAACACTGGGATTACCATTGTAAGCACTTTCATGACTATCGATAAATGGCTCTTTCTAATTCATAAAAACGCGGCCTGCTCGGTTGGCAGGCCGCGTTTTTAATCAGAATTGCTTTTGCAGTTGCAGGAGCAATTGGTACAACAATACTGCTGATTCCGCCCGCGTAGCGTTTTGGGTCGGATTAAACCTATCGGCCTGGTCGCCCTTCAATAAACCTGCGGCTTGCAATCGGGAGACGCTGTCTTTTGCATATCCGGCAATCATCTTATCATCCTTAAATGAATGAGCCGGTTGCTCAGGAAGATTCATTTGAAGAGCTTGAACCGCACGCCATATAAGAACGGCCACTTCTTGTCTTGTTATAAACCGGTCTGGTCCAAAACGACCGTCCTCATACCCTTTGATCAAGCCTAGCTCCGCTGCAGCGGATATGGAGCGGGCATACCAGGCATCCGATTTCACATCTTTAAATTTTTTCGATTGAGTAGTGGCCTCAGGAAGAAACGCGGCAAGCATGGATACGAATTCCGCACGGGTAACCGGTTTGCCCGGTGAATATTGATTGCTGCCATAACCGGCGACAATACCGCGGGCGGCCAGCCCTTCAATGCTTTCTTCCGCCCAAGGAACGCTAGCGAGATCATTGAACGTATTTGCTGACGATAAGACCGTAAACTGGCTGAAGTGAGCCGGTATGAAATAAACCAGGCCAGTCGATGGGTCATACGTCGAGCTGCGAATCATCTCTAAATGGCTGCTGTCATTCACGTAAGCAGCCACAACTCGGTGTGCTTCTTCCCCGGGCTTTAAGGCGTACGGAATTTGAAGACTAACGGATTTATCGGTCTTGAACGTATGAACCGGCTGACCGTCTACAAATAGTGAAGCTTCATAGACGCTGCCCTGCTGTTGTCCATTTGGTCCAACGATGGCTTCCGTCTTCCCGTTATTCAGCTCTACAAGGAAGCTCTTCTTGTTTGCATCCAATTCCTTTATTGCGTCTGCTTTCAACGTCATGATCAGGAATGGAGTTTGGAATATAATTGATTTTATCCCCTTCTTCTGCGCCTCTAGCATGGATGCTGCCGGCAGGCGAAACCGAGCCTGACTTAATATTCCAGCCGTTTCCAGCTTTATGATTAGAGAAGCGTTGTTGGTTGAAGCGGCCTGAATGGCCGTTCGAAGGACGGCATCGCTTAATTCAATATCCGCAGTTGTATCGGACTCCGCAGGATTTATGCCAATGGTGCCTGCCGTTACGGTAATCCGCGGGGCATGATCAATAACCGCATTTCCCGTATCGGGAGTATCTGGAGTATCATGATTCGGAGCGGATGCCAGTTTCATATAACCGTACCCCTCCGTGCTCTGCCAGCCTTGACCTGTTCCATCCGACCAATTCAGCGTTCCTGTTCTGCCGGAAGTACCGTTCGTATCGTTGATTTGCAAATCCAATCCAAGTACATCGTTCACCGAATGCCCAAGCGTCCATTTCACCTTAGCCGACACCCAATAATCGTTTTCGTCAGCCTTCGCATAAGAGACCAATTCTTCAGCCTTTTTGCTGTTTATGCTCTGTTCATTGGCATAATTGATTCTGAATTGGCCGTCGTCATTTTGATACAGCGGCGTCTTCTCGTTATTCTCGTCCTTGAAAAACTCTATTGAATCCTGTTCGTAAGCATTCCCATTGTCCTTGTTAAGAGACGTGCTGCCGGTAACGTGAGCAAGGACATACAAGTATTGATCATCCCACAATAAACGGAACGTACCGTTCTTCTGGCTTTCTCCTGTCTTGATCTCCGTCTTAAGCTCGGCCCCTTTGTCCCACAAAGGGTCAATGCCGCTTTGAAGTTCAAGCTTTGGCGTGCCCTTCGGTACATAAGCCGTTTTTCCGTTTTGCTGAATCAACTGAAGCTTGCCAAGCGATTGCTTATCTTCGGACTGGCTAAGGTCAGTATTGTTCCACGCGACTTCTTGATCATTATTCGTCAGCTTTATATCAAACCCTAACAGCTGCGATTTGGACAATGTCTTCGCCGGGAACGGAATTTTGCTTTCTACAATATAGCCTCCGGGTACTTCTTTCACCGCGGCATCAAAGCTGCCTCCGCTTGCGGTACCGGATCTTGCTACCCGCAGCATGCGGTCATTCTCTCCTTCATAGGAAGACAACTTATCGTAATCTCCATTAATAAATAGATCCACATGATCGCGGCTAT
This sequence comes from Paenibacillus glycanilyticus, assembly GCF_051200795.1. Lineage (NCBI taxonomy): Bacteria > Bacillati > Bacillota > Bacilli > Caryophanales > Paenibacillaceae > Paenibacillus > Paenibacillus glycanilyticus. The sequence goes on along the minus strand of NZ_CP195155.1, from coordinate 2,636,149 downwards.
CGATCGTTGCGTCTTTTACATTGATCAGCAGATAAAGATTTCCTTCATCCCATAGTGCCTTGTAGCTGCTGGAATCGGACAGCTTCGTCTCATTAAGAAAATCCCAGGCGCGGTCAGCCTTTCCATCAATGGCATCCGGTTTTCCCTTAGCCGCATTTGTTGTTAATTTCGTCTTGCCCAATTGCTCCTTAATAGACAAGTTGTCAACAAGAATTGGCGTTGTATCGTTATAGGCATCGGGATCGCCGTTCCAGTCGGGCGCTCCTTGCACAAGGAGCTGGAATTCCTCGATCTTTCCAGATGGCGGCGTGGAAATCGTGCCCGCAATTTGCTGCCAGCCGGCTGCGGACGGCGTTACCTTTCCAATCATGTACGTATTGCCGTCCTTCGTGCCTTGCCCGTTTACCGGGTCGCTGTCCATGACAATCTTAATATAGAGCGCGATTTGCTTGCCGGTTGCGGTTGCTTGATCAGGCAATTTAACGTACCCGCTTACATTATAGGTCTTGTCGTTTTTCACCTTAGAGGTGATCGACTGATAGATGCCATTCCAGAATGCGGAACGACCCGAAATCTGCATGCACTGATAGCCGCTTTGGCAGGCTTGAATACTGTTGATGCTGCTAATGCTGCTTTCGAGCGCGTTCCAACCGGCAACTCCGGTTTCAAAGCCTTGGTTGGACAACAACTCTATGGCTTTAGGAGGTTCTGGCGGAAGCTCCTCATCCGGAATAACGGCATCGGGATTAGCGTTTGTATAGGAGCTGGTGAACGCCCCCAAATCTACTCTTCCGTTTTCAGCTTCACGCTCTGCCGGCGTAAATATATGTTCAAGTCCGCCTTTGCCGATGATATAATCCATATCCGGTGCGAAGGTGAACCAATCCACCGGTTGACCAGTCGTTTGTTTTTTTAGAGCTTTATGGTCAAACACAACGGTATCCAGAGGGCCCTTGCTGCTGTAGCCCCGATCAATGTCCGGCGAATCGTCCGCTAATGCAAAATCCGCGTTAGCCGGGTCCATAAACTTCGGATTATGAGCGCCAGGCTGGCCGGAGATATTGTTTGCGGTGATCTCGCTGTCCTCATCAAAAGGAATATTTGTTTTTAATCCGTTTTTGTTTCTTTGATACACAATATTATTGGAGAGGTCAATGTTATGGTGCGCCTCCCAGAACGCCATGCCTGTCGGGCCATTTACATAATCCGGATCTTGTCCGTTCTCATAAAGCGTATTATTCCGGATTATCGCATTGCTGGCATCCGTCCACGCGATGCCCACCCCGCCGTTCATAAAAAATAAATTATTTTCGACCACCACTGACGTATTGGGACCGCTGGTATCCAGAATCATGCCGTTACCGTCGGTATGACGTGCGGAAACATCAATATTTTGGTAGGAAACATTATTACGGACGTAATTCTCGTCTCCGCTCAGATCCAGGAAGTTTAATCCGCTTGACCAGGAGCCAAAGGTCATATCGTATCCTGTCCGGCCTACGATATTGTTCTCATACGTAATGTCAGATGCGCCGGAACCGGAAGAAATACCGTTTTGACCAATGCGGTCCACAAGGTTATAACGGATTTTATAATGCGTAGCCGGGGCTCCGATATACTGCCCGTTGGAATCCTTTTCCCGGTAACCGATTGTAATCGCGGACATAATGTAGTTTTGCATGACCAAGCCTTGAATGACGATATAATTGGAGCCGGCGTTTCCAAAGAAAGCGGCTATTCTTGTCTTGGAGCTGCTTCCCGTGTGCCAATAATCCGAACCGTCAAAAATCGGCACCTCATTCGGATAGTTTCGGATCGTGATCCAGGCATTTTCCGTTCCCGAACAAGTAATATCCGTGCTTTGCTCATAGAAACCGCCGCGAATATATAAAGTATCACCCGGCTTTGCAAGAGTTACAAAATGGGCAACGGTCGCAAACGGGCTGTTCAAGCTGCCGTCATTCTGATCGCTGCCTGTTGTTGACATATAATAGTCCTTGCCTGCAGCCTCTTTTTTCACGAGCGAAAGATCATCCAGGTATACAACGCTATTCGAACATGTTTAATTCCAAAATATTTGTTAGTCTTCGGATTTATGGTCACGGAGAACGCTTCCCAGTTATCGGTTTGAGACACTTGAATCCATTTCGCGCTGCCGTTATCCCAAGGGAAAAAGATCTCTACGGCACCATCGGTTGACGCTGATTTGATATATCCCGACAAAATGTATTCAGCATCGTCTTCGACAGGAACTTGCTGCTCATATCTCTCGTAGGCGCCTATGGCACCCTCAATCTTTAATGCTTTGGAACCGCCATGCGCAATGCTTGCGTCATCGACCACCTGAAAATAATTGCCGCCCGAAGCGGTCCAATTGTTGGTGCCCTCCTCAAAATCGCCGTTAGCCAATACATTGCTGGATGCCGCCGCAGCGGTCGACGGGACTGCAACGGGGAACATGGACAAGCAAACGATTAGACAGAGAAATGCCATTAGCACTGGCCTGCATGTTTCAGCCAGAATTTTAGCGTGTTTCAACATATACAACCCTCCGAATTCATTTCGAAACTTCAGAAACCGCTTTCAAAATAATCCTTGATCCAATCCGGTCCTTTCTTTGAATCCTCCTCTCTCCTCTTCCAGATTCACGAAGAGTATATCGTCCCGACATTGATTGCTCTATCAGTTAAATAACCAACTATAGCATTCTCATGACTTAAATTAGCGTGTCATTCCCTTCTCTCACAAATTGCTGGACAAGAACCATAATCACTTTCATAATGGGGGTACTCATTTAAAGAAAGGGCTTACAGATGAAGATACAATTTCAGAATAACGAATGGTTTCGGTCTATTCGCATTAAATTCATTCTATTGTTTCTGCTAGTCATCATGCCGCTAGTTTTTTTGCTGTTCTATAATAACAACTACGCGAAAAACGTCGTCGAAGGTCAGGCTATTGAGGCCCATGAAACCACATTGGCCAACTTCGTTAAACAAACCGACGATATGATGACCGCGGCCGAAAGATATCTGATCAATGTTCAGCAGCAAGAGCTTGATGTGAACAGCATGGATCTGTCTTTGGCAGACCAAACAAACTATACGCTGACCAAAGTGAGAGTCAGCAATAGATTTAATATCAATCAGAGCTATATGACCGGTATCGATACGCTAATGCTTTACTCTTTAAAAAACAAAGAGGCCGTTATTTCGTCCAATCAGACAACGGAATACGAAGGGAAGCTTGAAGCCGCTAACCATTTGATGAAGGAGCGCAGCGAACTTCAGCCGGTTCCGCAACGCGGACTGCTAGATACAACCTACTATGAACTTAACGGAATCCATTACCTCATCCGCATTTATAATGCGAGCTCTACCTTGCAGCTAGGGGCATGGTTTAATCTGAATAATCTGCTTGAATCGCTCAATATAAAAAACTCGGTCATTCTAGATAAGAACGGAACTACGCTTGTAAACGAGGGTTTAACGGATGGGCAATTAAAGTGGATTAAACAAACCATTGATTCCAATCCAAACGATTCAAGCCCCATCGAACGCACCGTGACAATCGATCATGAGCAGCATCTGTTCATAATGAAATCATCCGCTTCCATGGATCTGCGCTACGTCATTCTTATTCCGTCCAGCGATATCGTGCAAAAGCTGTCTTTTTTTCAAAAGGTCATTTTGCTGATACCAGCCGCTATCGTACTTATCATTATTCTGTATTTAGTCTTTATGCAGCGGATTCTTATCCGGCCCATGCAGCAAATTATAGGCGGAATGAGACGGTTGTCTCACGGGAATTTCGATTTGCGTCTTGATCTCAACGCTTCCACTGAATTTCAGTACATGACGTCTACCTTCAATAACATGGCCGAAGAGATTAAAAGCCTTAAACTGTTTATCTATGAGGAGAAACTGCGCGTTCAGCAGGCAGAAATGAAGCAGCTGCAGATGCAAATTAACCCTCACTTTTATGCCAACAGCCTAAATATCATAAACGGTATGGCCCAGCTGCACGATTTTCATTCTGTCCAGGAGATGACCCGCCTGCTTGCTGCTTATTTCCGATTTGTAACGACAAGCTCCAGACAGGTCATTACTTTAAGGGAGGAAATCGAGCATATCCGCAATTATCTTGCGATACAGAAATACCGGTATCCATCTGCTCTGCTCTTTGACGTTCAGCTTTCGCAAGACCTGGAATTGCTTCATATTCCTCCGCTAACGGTTCAACCTTTTATAGAGAATGCGATCATTCATGGCTTCCGCAGAAAAATCAATCCGTTTACTATACGTTTGCATGCCGAATGGAACTCGTTTGCTAATGAAATCGACCAGGTTATTTTGGTTATTGAAGATAACGGAGCCGGGGTAAGTGAAGAGCAATTAAACAATCTTCAGCTTGTCGCCCAGCAATCCCATTCGGATAACAAGCATCTTGGCATTTGGAATGCGCTTCGGAGGTTAAAGCTTTATTATGGCGATGATCAAGTCTCATGTGATTTTGAGCACGCCGAGAAAGGCGGACTAAAAATTATAATGACTATTCCCTTCCGTTCAAAATCACCAAACTGATAGAAGTAGTCATCTAACTGCTATACTTATTAGAGGCTGATCATTATAGTAGGAGAACAACTTTTTGAATATATGTGTACGGGAACGGGGGCTCATCCTATGTTTACTTTGTTGATCGTCGACGATGAAATGATTGCGGTAAAAGCTATCGCCTCCGGCATTGATTGGAGCGACATGCCGATATCCTCGATTTATGAAGCGTATGATTACGATGAAGCCGTTGAATTGCTGACTAATCATGCTATCGATATACTAATTACGGATATTGAGATGCCGGGCAAAAGCGGATTGCATCTGCTCGAATTTGTTCATGAACATTATCCTGATCTCGCTACCATTATTACGACAGGCCATGCCAATTTCGACTATGCTCAAAAAGCTATAAAACACGGCAGCCTGCACTATCTGTTAAAGCCTCTTGATTTCAATGAACTGAAAGGTTTAGTAACGAATGCTTTAACGAAAATCACGGAATTGAAAAAAGTAAAGCAATACACGGTCGATTACGATATGTACCAGAAGCAATGGAATCAACAGCTTCCTCTATTACGCGAGCGATTCTGGCAGGATTTGATCAACGAGCGCTCTTCTGCCGCTCAAGATAAGCTCGAGGCGGCTGCGGAGCTCTACCATATTCCGGTTACGGAAGATATGCATGTGCTTCCCATTCTGATTAGCATTGAACAATGGCAAACAGCCTTGACAACACGCGATGAAGAAATCCTGGAGTATGCTTTGCGCAATGCCGCCGGCGAGCTATTATTGGGAACTCATCCGGGCCAGATTCTGCAAGAGCGCCATGGTTCTAATGTCGTTTTGCTTTTTTTCGAGCGTCCCGAGGATTGTTCTTCCCTATTTACAAGTGAAATGACGGAAAGATGCACGCAATATATCCAGCAATGCAGAACGTATTTCAGGGTGGATCTTTCCTGCTATATTGGAGATGCCGTTCCCCTTCCTTCCGTATCCTCCATGTTCCGCGAATTGCTTCACATGGAGAGAAACAATCTTACTAAGCACCGTACGGTTCTTTATTACAGAGATCTCAGAGGAACTCCTTCTGAAAGCCGGCTCACGCTGCCGCCTTATACGGAATGGATGGTCTTATTGGAAACTCGCAAATCGAATGAATTAATGGAGCGAATTCATCTATGGTTTGACAGCTTATTGGAGGACTCGGCTACTCCTCAATCCTTGCAGGCTTTTTACGGAAGTTATTTGAACTTTTATTACCAGGCGGGGATAAATAGAGGCGCATCAAGCCTTCCGTTCAACATTAACTGGCAAGAAGAGTCGGCTCTACGCTCGATTTCGCATGCCCGTCAATGGGCCATTCAAGTTGCGGAACGTTATTTTGAGTGGAATGAAGAACAGCCCAATTACCAATCCAGCGTGATCGAAGCCGTATCGGATTATATTTATGAGCATCTGGACGATGAGTTATCGCGTGAGCAGATCGCCTTGCATGTTCATTTAAACGCTGCCTACCTTTCAAGACTGTTTAAAAAAGAGAAAGGAATCTCGCTTAGCGACTTCATTGTCAAAGTTCGAATGGAAAAGGCGAAGCAGCTTCTTCAGGAGCCTGAAATAAAGATTAGCAATGCCGCCTCCTCCGTTGGCTATACCCACTTCTCCCATTTCGCCAAGATGTTTAAAAAAGTGATTGGACAAACTCCACAGGAATATCGCAATGGTTATTTAAATAAATAATTTCTACACGAAGAAAGAGCTGTACAGTCACCTGTACAGCTCTTTCTTTTCATGCGCTATTTTTTCGCCGCGAGGAAGGCATCCAGTTGTTTTTGTTTTTCTGCAATAATTTTGTCAAGTCCTCCGGCTTTCATCTTCTCGATGAATTTCGGAAGTACTTCCTCCGGATCAACCGCTCCAACTTCCAAAGCGGCAAGGAACTCTGGTCCGATATTATTCTGTACAGCTACTTCTGATTTAACAGGCTCAAAGTCGAAGACAAAGCCAAGACCAGGAGATGCAATGGCACTGTTATTAAATTCCTTAAATTTATCCCATTTCGTCGGGTCCTCATTATCCCACAAATAATTCAGGAATTGGTCGCCAAACATCCATGCGGAACCGGGATTGTACGTTCGTTTACTTGGATCAGTGCCAGCAGGCAGCTTAATGACGTTGTCGCTTACTTTTTCGTAATGTACGCCTTCGATGCCGAAGTCGAGCAGATTAAGCAGTTCTTTATCCGAATGAAGAAGATTAATAAGCATCATGGCACGCTCAGGGTCTTTGGAGGTTTTCGAAATGCCAAGCATGGAATTTGTTGTTTCGCCCGTTGTAATATAAGCCGGCGTCAATTCAATCTGTTGAAGCGGATAGCCGACTGTAGCTTCCAGCTCTTTATCCTTACCCGGCTTCAGTGCTTCCGGCCACATAAATATTTTTCCCGCTTTCGCTACATCGGATGCGGACTGTTTGCTGGTTGCTGCGTCTTTATTAATATAACCTTGAGTAAAGAACGACCGCATCACTTTGAAAGTGTCCAGAGCTTCCGGTGTTTCGTAATAATTGTAGACTTTTGTATCCGTGCCAGTTGCAGAGATAACCCCCGGAATAGTAGCATCGCCAAGAGCATCCCGAACGCTTGCGAACGTAGGAATGGTAGCCGTTTGCGATTCAAACAGCGGTGTCATTCCAGGTTCTTTCTCTTTCACGGTTTTCAAGAATGGCTCAAGATCGGCAATCGTTTTTACATTCGAGAAATTCATGTTGTATTTCTCGGCTATGTCTTTGCGTACCACTACACCGCGGCTTGTTCCGATTTCTTTATTGGTTGGAATCGCATAAAGCTTGCCGTCGATTCGCGCCCCTTCCAGGAATTTCGGATTCTCCGTAGCCAGAATCTCCTTGCCGTATTTGTTCAATAATTCATCCAACTCGAGAAATGCGCCTTTCTTGGCATTCTGGGCATGCCCGTTCCAACTGGCCGTGAAGATAACGTCAGCCGGTTCTCCCGTAGCGAACATGAGATTCATTTTATCATTCCAAGCGCCCCAGTCAATCGTTTGGATATCGATGGTTGCGTTGATTTTTTTCGTCAGAATCTCATTCATTTTCTCTTCTACTTTCGCTTCATCCGGCTGAGGGGTGCCAGGATAAAACATCGTTAATTTATACGGCTTTAACTGGCTTGCCTGTTCGTCTCCCCCACTGTTTGTTGCAGTCGCCGGGCTTGAAGTATCCGTAGGCTTATTTCCTTCTTCTGTTTTGTTGGCTTCATTGTTGCCGCAAGCAGCAAGTGCCAGAGACATACAAACGGTTACAGATAGTAGTGCGAAAGATAGCTTCTTCATTGCTTTTTGCCTCCCTTTTTAGTGTAAAACTTTTTACTCATCTATGCTATCCGGAATTTCCGGGTATAGCTGCTATTAGCCTTTAACGGCACCAACCGTAAGTCCTTTTACGAAGTAACGCTGGAAAAAAGGATAAGCGAATATAATGGGTCCGATTCCGACAATACACATGGCCATGCGGGCAGATTCGCTCGGCAGCTCGATATGCGTGCCCCCTGAGGCTATCCCTTGAGCAGCCTGCGTATTGGCGCTTAAGTACTGGATGTTCAGCATCGTTTTGTACATCAGGTATTGAAGCGAGACCTTGCTGTCATCCGTAATGAAGACAAGGCTCATAAACCAGTCATTCCAGTAGCCCAGGGTGGAGAACAAAGCTACGGTTGCAAGCACCGGCGTAGATAACGGAAGAATGACGGATCTAAAGATTCTGAATTCGCTTGCCCCGTCAATCTTGGCAGATTCAATTAATTCAATAGGCAAGCCCTTGAAGAAGGTTCTTAAAATAAGGACAAAAAACGGCCCAACGAGCATAGGCAATATAAGCGCCCAATAGCTGTCTTTCAGATGAAGATACTTCACGTATACCATGTACCATGGAACAAGGCCTCCATTAAACAGCATCGTCAGAAACATGAATATGGAGAAAAATTTCTGATGCGGAAAGTCCGTTCTTGCAATCGGGTAAGCATATAGAGCCATAATAACAAGGCCGATTAAAGTCCCCACTCCCGTTACCAGGAAGGAGTTCCCGTAAGATCTCAATATTTGGCTCATATCCTGAAATAGATACTCGTAAGCCGTTGTACTCCAGTGTGTTGGAAAGAAATGATAGCCTTCGTTGATCAATGTATTTTCATCCGTAAAGGACACAGATATAACAAGCAATAAGGGAACGATGCATAACACGGCTATACCTATAAAAATAAGATTAATGACTAAATTCGCAGTAAATCCAATGTCGTTGAAACTTCTTTTGCGACGAATCAGCATGTGCAACTCCTCCTAGAACAGCGCATTTTCCTTGTTAGTCTTGCGGACGATATAGTTTGAAGCGAATACAATTACAAAACCAATAACCGACTGATAAAGCCCGGCTGCCGAAGACATCCCCGTATCGCCCATTTTTATGAAAGTGCGGTACACATAGGTGTCAATGACGTTAGTGGTGTTATACAAAGCGCCTGCATCAAGCGGAACTTGATAGAATAAGCCAAAATCGGCATAGAATATTCGACCGATTTGAAGCAGGGTCAGCACGATAATTAACGGGTACAACTGAGGCAGCGTAATCCGAAAGGCTTGCTGCCATTTGCCTGCGCCGTCAATAACGGCCGCTTCATAATATTCTTGATTGAATCCGACCATGGCTGCCGCAAAAAAAATCGTATAGTAGCCGATATTTTTCCACACGTTGACGAGCGGAAGGATAAAAGGCCAATATTTAGGGTCGGAGTACCAATCTTTAGGATCTATTCCCATGGAGGGAAGCACGGTGCTATTCATAAACCCATTTTCGGGACTCAAGAATGCGAATACGAGATAACTGACAACAACCATCGATAAAAAGAATGGGAAGAACATCGCGCTTTGATAAAGCTTCGGCAGAAACTTGCTCCTTAGCTCGTTAAGCAGGATTGCGAGAATAACCGGTATTGTAATGTTCAACAGAATAAAAACGGCGTTATACAAAATCGTGTTTCGCGTGATGATCCATGAGTCATTCGTTGCAAACAAAAATTTAAAATTAGAGAGTCCTGCCCAAGGACTGCCGAATATGCCGTCCGTGTAATTCACGTTTTTGAAGGCAATCAGCAAACCAAACATCGGTACATAGTTGTTCATGAGCAGAATAATCGCGGCAGGAAGTACCATGACGTAAAGCTGCCAATAGCTTGAATAGCGTTTCAGTTTTTTTAGCATCGTCTCAAGTCACCTGTTTCTTTAGCATTTGACTTAATTATAGAAATCTCCATCGCCGTCTACTAACGCTCAGGTTACTAGGTATAGCAGTTTAATGACTCCTGGAAATGCAAAAAAAGGACAATGCAAAGTTTGCATTGTCCTTTTTCCCAGTAAAAAAGAAAGCATGCGGCAATTCGCATGCTCTCCTTACGATCTATCCCAAAGCCCGAATCCAGACTGTCATCTCGCCTTTCTCTCGGTTGCCCCAGAGATAGTATGGTACAGCCTTCAACTGAATGTGCTTTGAAGCGCTGCGCTGCTCATACGGACGATACGGCGTATCCTCCTGCCAGGAATCCTGTTCATCCAGCTGCCCCTCGGCTTCAATGACAACCGCTCCGCCCAGCAATTGATCATCAAATCGAGAATGAAGCTCTCCCGTTGTAACGAGCGACACCGCGGCAAGCGGACTTCCGTTATCCGTTTCCTCCAAGCAATAAACAAGCGGACCGCGCTCAATAGCCACCTTGCCGGCATTTGCGCGGATTTGAGGGTGCGCGGCTGTCAATTGAGCTTCAAGCGCCGGCTCCCATTCCGCAACGTCTCCCCGCTGCCAATTGCGGTTAACAACTGCGTACCCCTTCTCTGCCTTGAATTCCGCCGCCTGGCCATTAATTTTCAGTACGGCCGTCCCCCTGCTCCAGGATGGAATCCGAAGGGCAAATGTAAACGGTGTTCCCGGAACTTCGGTAAATTCGAATCGGGTATACCCTTTCCACGGAAGCTGCGATTGCTGATTTAATGCAACGGAGCCTGCAGCGAGTTCAAATCGGGCTTCGCTGCCGATAAACAAATGGGCGTAAATCGTATTGTTCGCGGCAGATATCGTATAAATATAGTCATTCAAGGAGCTTAGCAGACGCGCCACGTTGGGAGGACAGCAGGAGCAGCCAAACCATTTCTGACGCTCGGCCTTCACATGATGGCGGCCCGGATTTTTCTCGGAGGCTTGCGGCCATACTTCAAGCGGATTGACGTAGAAGTAATGCTTGCCGTCCTGCGACATGCTGCCTACCACGTTGTTATACAATGCTCTCTCCAGGACATCGGCGTATTCGCTTTTTGCTTCCAGCTTCAGCATCCGCTGCGCAAAGAAGATGAGGCCGATAGAGGCGCAGGTTTCCGCGTATACCGTATCGTTCGGCAGATCATAGTCAAAGGAGAATGCCTCGCCGTGATGCGTGGAACCGATGCCGCCGGTAATATACATTTGTTTTCGCGTCATGTTGTTCCATAACCGCTCGCAGGCTTCAAGGAGCAGCTTATCCCCGGTCAATCTCGCCAAATCCGCCATAGAGGTATACATATACACGGCGCGGACCGAGTGGCCCACCGCCGCTTCCTGCTCGCGGACCGGCTTATGCGCCTGGTTGTACGCTAATTGCGGCACGGTTGGAATCGGGCGTTTGCCTCCGGCCCACAAACTATAGCCGTCACGCTGTATCCCTTCTTCGACCAGGAAATTCGGCTCCGCCCCGCGTTCGTCAATAAAGAACTGGGCCAGCTTCAAATAACGCTCTTCCCCAGTCGCCCGGTACAGCTTCACCAGCGCAAGCTCAATCTCCTGATGGCCGTCATAGCCTCTCAGCTTGCCTTCCTCCGCGCCGAAAACCTCGTCGATATGATCGGCGAACCGGCTCATGACGTCCAGCAGCTTGCGTTTTCCCGTAGCTTCATAATAAGCAACCGCCGCTTCCATCATATGGCCCGCGCAATACAGCTCATGCGCCTCATACAGATTGGTCCACTGCTTGCCCGGATCTTTTATCGTGAAATACGTATTTAAATAGCCATTTTCATGCTGAGCCATCGCGATGAGATCAATCACTTCATCTGCGGTGCGCTCCAGCTCGGCATCGGGATGATTCGCCAAGGAATAACCAACCGCCTCCAGCCACTTCGCCACGTCGCTGTCCTGGAACACCATACCGCCGTAGGGATGCTCTTCAAGTCCCGCCGCGACACGGAAATTACGGATGGCATAGCTTGGCTCCGCATCCGCGATCCGGTCGTTTAACGCTTCCCATTGATAAGGAATGACGGTCTCGCGCACCAGCTCCGTAAAGCGGTTCCAAAAAGCATCCTCAATATGTACCTGACTGCTTCCCAGCTGCCTGTTAAGTTGCTTCGCCATGAACGTTCCTCCTGCTCGAATATAAAAGATTTGATTATTGCTGATTTCTAGTTTATTCTCGGGAAGACAAGGAAACTACAAGCAAAACGACCTTCTTTTTTATAAAATATAACACTGACGGGAGATGGGCTAACCGCATGACATACGTAACCCTTCAGCTTCCTCCTATACCCTACTACATCGCGATCGGCCAGACCGTGTATAAGCCCGGCGAGCAACATCCTAACCGCCGCAACCTTGGCTTGTTTGATCTCCTGTGGGTAACGAAAGGAACGTTATATATCGGGGAAGAAGACAAGCAGTGGGAAGTCAAAGCCGGTGAGGCGCTGCTGCTTCTGCCGGACCGCTATCATTATTCGACTAAGCCTTGCGACAGCGACACATCCTTTTATTGGATTCATTTCGACTTTAAAGGGGAATGGGAGGAGCATGCGTCGGAACCTTCTTCCCCGCCTATGCCTTTGCGACAGGTCTGGGAAAACCCTTATTTTATCCAGATTCCCCAATATGCGGCGCCGCCTGAATTTACTCTTGCCGAGCGGCATCTCGTTCAGCTGTTAACCTACTCCAACGAGCATCAACGAGGCGTTTATTGGCACGAACATCAGCTCTTTATCGAGCTGTTTGGCTTACTGGAGGAACGGCGGGATCGCGCGAATACGGATTCTCCGGCCATGAAGCTCGCCAGCAAGACGGAAGCCTATATCCGGCAGCATTATCAATCGGAGCTGACCAACGCGATCTTGGCGGAGGCGCTTCATTTTCATCCCAATTACATCGTCAGGTGCATGAAAGAAATCTATCACTGCTCCCCCATGGACTATTTGCACCAATATCGGCTGGAGCAAGCCAAGCTGCTTCTCGTAAAGACCGAATGGTCCATCTCGGTTATCGCCGATAAGACGGGCTTCCGCCATGCGCCATACTTTTCCAATTGCTTTCGGGCATACGCAGGCACATCGCCCCTGAAATACAGGAAGCAGTTCTCGCGATAACGGAATGAAAAAAGCCTTGTCCTTCCGCATTAGGAAGTACAAGGCTTTCGTATAATCGATATAAGTGCTATCCGCGTGGTCCACGGAACTTCTGGGAATGGGCTCTTGCCTCATCCACGTTCGTCACCCGGTTTCGGCCCCACTCGATCAGAATCCGGTCGATATAACGGAAATTCAGCTTGCCTGCAAAGACGGCTTCCTTCAAGGCAAACCGGATCAATTCATCCGCGTAACGGTCCTGATCGAGCCATCCGGATATCGTCTCGCATTCCATCGGCGATAACAGACGTCCGAATTCCTGTTCGAACACGGAGAAAATGTTGCCCGGATCCGTGGCCCGCTTCACCGTGCGCCGCTCCGCTCTCCGCGTCTCCCGCTTCTCTTCAGCCGCCCATTCAGCAGCCTTCAGCAGCCATCCGCTCCAATTATATTGCTCGGATTGAATTCCGGTCACCGGATCAATCCGCTCGTCGATGGTCAAGAAACCTTCTTTCATCAGACGGCCAATCGTCTGCTCAATGGTTCTGGTCGTCGAGCCGGTACGTTCTGCCAGCTGCTCCATTGTGGGGAATTCAATCCCTTCCGATTCTCCGAACAGCATAAGCTGCAGCAGCAGCATGGCTTCCGTATCGGATAAATTCAATTGGCGGTAAGACCGTAGAAGAAGCGCGGATACATGCACGCCCCCTTCATTCATGACGGCCGCCATCCCCCGCGAATAGGCCTTCCACATGTCCTCATTGCTCATGCAATCGATCCCTCCGCTACCTTAACTACTGCTATTCTTATTTGGACTCGCCTTTCACAATCGCATACGTATCGCGGGCGATTAGAAGCTCCTCGTTAGTCGGTACAACCAGTACCTTCACGCGGGAAGCATCCGTCGAAATCTCGCGTACTTCCTTGCTGCGAATATTGTTGCGTTCTTCATCCAGTTCAACGCCCAGGAACGAGATGCCTTCGCATACCGCCTTGCGCAGAACGTTCGAGTTCTCGCCAACCCCTGCCGTAAACAGGATAACGTCAACGCCGTTCATCGCTGCCGCGTAAGCGCCGATATATTTGCGGACGCGGTACGTATACATATCGAAAGCCAGCTTTGCGTTGGCGTCGCCTTCGCCCATTGCTTCCACGATTTCGCGCATATCGCTGCTGATGCCGGAGATCGCAAGCATGCCGCTGTGTTTATTCAGCATCGAATTCACTTCGCTTAGCGTCAGTTCTTCTTTGTTCATCACGTACGGAACAATGGCCGGATCCAGGTCACCGCTGCGGGTACCCATCATCAAGCCTTCCAGCGGCGTCATCCCCATGCGGGTGTCGAACGACTTGCCGTCCAGAATGGCCGTTGCGCTTGCTCCGTTGCCGATATGGCAGGAGATCATCTTCAGCGACTCCAGGGGCTTGCCAAGGAACTTGGCAGCCTTCCGGCTGACATATTGATGCGATGTTCCGTGGAAGCCGTAACGACGCACTTTATGGCGGCGGTACAACACTCTAGGGATAGGATACAAGTAGGAAGTATTAGGCATGGTCTGATGGAAGGCGGTATCGAATACGACCACCTGCGGAACGTTAGGCATATTGGCTTCCACCGCGTTGATGCCCATCATATGCGCAGGATTATGAAGCGGAGCAAGATCGAACAGCTTTTTGATTTCCTGCTTCACTTCAGCCGTTACAAGCGCCGAGCTTTTGAACACTTCGCCGCCGTGCACGATCCGGTGCCCAACCGCGTCGATCTCTCCCATCGAAGCTACTACGCCATGCTCGGGATGCGTCAGCATGTCGATCACTTTTTTAACCGCCGTGATGTGGTCAAGAATCTCGCTTACTTGCGTCACATCCGGCTTGCCTGGAGGTTCGTGGGTCACGATCGAGGAATCCATTCCGATTCTCTCTACGCGCCCGCTCGCAAGCACCGTCTCATTCTCCATATTATAAAGCTGATATTTCAGCGAAGAGCTTCCTGCATTGATTACGAGTACTTTCATCTAGATACGGTCCCCATCCTTGTCATATTTGAAAAATCCGACGCCCGATTTCACGCCGAGATGTCCACCGCGCACCATCTTCTTCAGGACGATGGACGGACGGTATTTCAATTCCCCGTACTCGCGGAACATCCGGTCAAGGGCAGCAAGGACGGAGTCTAAGCCAAAGCGGTCCGCCATCTCGAAAGGTCCGCTCTGGAACGAATAGCCGATACGCATCGCATTGTCGATATCCTCGGCCGATGCTACGCCTTCCTCGAGAACATGCAGCGCTTCGTTAATGAAGAGGCAGATCAGACGGGTTGTTACAAAACCTGGCGACTCGAACACCATGATTCCTTTTTTCTGAATCACCTCATCCACGAATTCCTTCGTTGCGTCAAACGTGGCATCGGAGGTTTTCAGGCCGCGGACAATTTCAACCAGGTCGATCTTGGATACCGGATAAATAAAGTGAAGGCCGATAACGCGCTCCGGATGGACGGTTACGCTTGCCAGCTCGGTTAAGCTAAGCGTGGAGGTATTGCTGGCAATAATGACGTTATCGTCGCAAATCTCGTCCAGCTTCTTGATGACCTGCTTTTTGCTTTCCAAATCCTCGGTGATAGATTCGATAACCAGCTCGCAGGAAGTCAGGTCCTCATAGCTCGTGCATGTATGGATACGATTCAGAATCAGTTTTTTCTCAGCCTGCGTCAGAGCCCATTTCTCAATCTGCTTATCCAGGTTGAGTTCGATCATCTGCATACCGTATGTTAAGCGTTCCTCCGAGCTTTCGATTACATACACATCCAGCCCTTTAGATGCGAGCATTTCCGCAATTCCTTGCCCCATTGTACCGGCGCCGATAACGCCAACTTTTTTAATTGCCATAATTCTGTAAATTCTCTCCTCGTATGTTTTCTCTCTTTATGGGTGTGATTGAGAATAATTCTCTCTACCTCGCATCCATTATACCCTTTTTTAGTCAAAGAATGAAGGCGGAAGGATGAACGGATCTTGAACACCTCATGAACAACAAATGAACGATTTATGCGCTTTTCGATTTTGTTGCCTTTACACCAAAAAATGAACGGCAGTTTAACATGAACTGCCGTTCATTACGGTATACCATTATTATGCGCTTTGGGACAACCGGCTCAGAAGAGCACGGAAATCGTCGCCGCCAAGCGTTTCTTCCTTGATCAGCACATCCAGGGATTGAACGAATACTTCGCGTTTTGCTTCCAGCATCGCTTTTGTCTTGCTCATCAGCTCATCCAGGATGGAACGGGTAATGTTCGCCCATTTGTCCGGCGTCATCATGTTGGCGTCAATGATGCCAAGCTCCGTAAGTCCCGATTCAACCATTGTGCGAACGATATTCATCGCTTGATCGAAGTCGCCTCGGGAGCCGGTGCTGCGTCCGCCGTAGAAAATCTCTTCGGCGGCTGCTCCGCCAAGCGCGATCATAATCTGGCTTTCCAAGAACTCTTTCGTGTACAGGTAGCGGTCCTGCTGCGGGTTATGACGGACATAACCAAGCGCTTGACCACGCGGCGACAAAGCCACCTGAGATACGCTGCCCGGCCGAACCAGCTCTGCGGATATAGCATGACCAAGTTCGTGCAAGGCAACACGTTCACGCTCTTCCGCCGTAGCCTCGCGGTCCGTTTTCTCGCCCATCATGACTTTATCGATGGCCATCGCCAGATGCTGCTCCAGAATCGTCCCGCTCTGCTCGCGCATCGCGTAGATTGCGCCTTCGTTCATGACGCTTTCCAGCTGGGCACCGGAGAAGCCGAACGATTCGGATGCGATTCGTTCCAGGTCAACCGACTCATCAAGCGGTTTATTGGCCGCATGCAGACGCAAAATATGAAGGCGTCCTTTCTTGTCCGGTAGATCCACGCCGATATGGCGGTCGAAACGCCCAGGACGGAGAAGCGCGCTGTCCAGCATCTCTTTGCGGTTCGTCGCGGCAATAATCAGGATACGCGGCGCCTCGTCGGAATGAATGCCGTCCATTTCGGTAAGCAGCTGATTCAGCGTCTGATCGTATTCACGATGCTGCCCGCCGTCCCGCTTGCCTCCGATAACATCAATCTCGTCGATAAAGATAACGGCGCTTTTCTTGCCTGCTTTTCTTGCTTTCTCGCGAGCTTCTTTGAACAAATCTCGGATACGTCCCGCACCTACGCCCACATACATCTCGACGAATTCACTGCCCGAGGCAGCCAGATAGATGGAATCCGTATAATGGGCGGCTGCCTTCGCAAGCAGCGTCTTACCTGTGCCCGGAGGGCCTGTAAGGAGAATCCCTTTCATCGGTCGAATGCCAAGCTTCGCAATCTCGTCTTGTTTAACCAGGAAGTCCAAAGCTTCGGTAAGCTCTTGCTTGGCTCTGTCTTGACCGCCAATCTGATCAAAACTGATGGATACCGCGTGAATCTGCTTGCTGCGCTTAGACCCCGGCAGAGCGGTCATACGTCCTTTGCCTCCGCGCGATGCAAACCAGACTCCCCCCGCCAAACAAGCAAGCAGCAGGACAGGGAAAATATTAACTCCTCTGTAAGCAAGGAAAACAACTGTCATCAGAACAAAGCCTGCCGTAATCTCAATCCAATATTTACGCATTAGCCGACACCTCCAGCATAGCAGGAGTGCGTGGAAGCACTACATACTTCGTCGAGTTACCATCCTTCAGCGTAATGTACACATTGTTATCGTCAAGCGCGGTTTCGAATGTAATGCCGGCGTGATTTGCGATTGCTTTATGAAGAGCATTCGGAATCTCCGAGTAGTTTTTCTTTTCCATCGCTTCAGCCACATTAAACAGAACCGAAGACCACACCTTCTCTAATTGATCGCTTGGCGCTTGATTCGTAATGTCGAGCGACAGCTCGCGGCTGCCAATCGCCTCTTTGCCTTCTTTGGAAATCGATTCGTAAACGTCTTTCAAATTCGCATCCGGCTTAAGGGTTACCTGCACCGAAACGCGGTCTTGATCTATAGTAGGAGCATTCGCCGAAGCAATGCCTTCAATTTGTCCAATAGACTTCTGGAAAGGAGAAACAACGGCGAACTGCTTATATAACATCCATCCACCGAATAGCAGCAAGGCTGTAGCTACAGCGGAAAGCACGAACGGGACAATACGAAGTTTCATAGTTGGTTTCCTCCTCTATATCTGTTATATAGCAACACTAACGTATATCAACTCTGCCATACGAAAGTATATCATATAACGACATCAAAGAGGCGGTGTAAAAACAGGAAGCGGAGCCAGTCGCGTTATTGCGGCTAGCTCGCTGTTTTGGCGGGAAGATGATATTCGGTCACGTACGCACCGCTGCGGAAATCATAGAAATCGTAGCTGTATTTCTCGGGATTCTTGCCTTGCGAATAGAATACTTCCCAAACGAGCTGGCCGTTTAAAGTTCCCGGCTGAATGCGTTTGACCGCCGCATCGGGTTTCTTCTGCAAGACGGCTTGCTTAATGGCATCTTTATCCGTTGATTCGGAGGCTTTAACCGTTTGAACGGTCTTGTCCGGACCGATCAGCCATACGTAAATTTCTTCTTTCGCGTCATTCTCGCCCTTCACGATCCACGATGTCGTATCCCAAACCTGCTTCGTGATGGATGATACCTCGCTCAGGCCGGCTGCTTCCTTTGCCTCTTTCCGGATCGGATTCTCCGAATTCCAGAACGGCTGCTGAATGGTGTTGTAGTACATAATGACTACCGCAATGACAGCAACCAGAGCGACAAGGAAAACAGCCAGCCAGCGCTTCGGACTCATCACCGGCTGACGTTTTCTAGTTGTCGCTCTCATTATGCGTTGAGCAGCCGTTCAAAGCTGGCCTGTGCCTCGTAACGGATTTTTTCCTCGTCCATCATCGTGCATTCGCCGTTATGAACAACCTTTTTGCCGTCTACCCATACATGCTTGACGTCCCGGCCGGATCCGGAATAAACAAGGTGGGATACGATATCCGTAAGCGGATAGTAATGCGGCTGTTCCAGATCAATCGCGATAAAATCGGCTTTCATTCCTTCCGCAAGCTGCCCGATGCTGCCTTCCTGCCAGATCGAACGGGCACCGTAGACGGTTCCCATTCGCAATGCTTCCATCGCCGGAATGACGGTCGGATCGCCTGAGATTCCTTTATGGAGCAACGCCGCAAATTTAATCTCTTTGAACAGGTCCAGGTTGTTGTTGCTTGCTACGCTGTCCGTCCCAAGCGACACCGTCACGCCTGCGCGAAGGAGCTCGGGAACGCGGGCCACGCCGCTTGCCAGCTTGAGGTTGCTGACAGGGTTATGGGATACGGCAACGTTGCGCTCGGCCAGCAGGGCAATCTCTTCATCGTTCAGATGCACGGCATGCGCAACAAGCGCCGGCCGCGAGAAGAAACCAAGCTTGTCCAGATGTTCAACCGGACGGGAGCCGTAATCGCGTACATTTTGCTCCACTTCGGCAAGCGTCTCTGACATATGGGTATGAACCGGCAGATCGTAATCATGGGCTGCCTGCACAAACTTCTCAATATAATCAGGAGGGCAAGTGTAAGGAGCATGCGGAGAGATCATCGTTGTGATTCGGCCGTCCGCCTTACCGTTCCAGTCACGGGCAAAAGCAATCGCTTCCTTCAGCTTCGCCTGTTGAATCTCCTCCGGGCACAATCCGATTACGCCGCGGGTCAAAGCACCCCGGATTCCCGATTGCTCCACCATTTGCGCAACCTGATCCATGCGATCGTACATATCGACGAAAGCGGTCGTTCCCGTCTTCAGCATCTCCACGATCGCAAGCGCGCTGCCCGCACGCGTATCTTGGTCGACGTATTTGGCTTCCATCGGCCACATCTTCTGCTCCAGCCATACCTGCAGATTCTGGTCGTCCGAATAACCGCGAAGCAGCGACATGGCGGCATGGCCATGCGTATTAATAAGTCCAGGCATAAATGCCAGCTTGCTGCCGTCGATTCGCTCAACCTGCTCATCCAGGCCAGTTGGAGCCTTCGCTCCGATATATGTAATTCGGTTGTCCGTAACGACCATATGGCCACGGAAAACCTCATTGGCATCGTTCATTGTTACAAACAGGCCGTTCTCAATCCACAACTGCGCCATTTTCCTGCTCATTCCTTTCCTTCTCCAAATAATAAGCCAAGCTGAGCAACTCTCTCGTAAAGTCCGCATGGTGAATGCGGATATGCTCGGGCAAACGCAAAATCGCCGGAGCGAAATTCAGGATGCCCTCGATTCCTGCCTCCACGAATTGATTGGCCACGTTTTGCGCTTCCGGACCCGGGACCGTAATAATGCCAATCCGGATATTGTTCTCCTGAACGGTCTCCTTCAGCTTATCCATTGGCAGAATGGTCAAATTGTTGATCATCGTGCCTATCTTGTTCTGATGGTCATCGAAGACCGCGACAATTTTCATGTTGTCCTTGGAGTACTTATTGTAGTTGCACAAGGCATGTCCGAGATTGCCGGCGCCAACAAGCGCAACGTTAATCCGCTGGTCGAGCTTCAGAATCTGCTGAATTTTCTCGATCAGGTAAGAGACGTCGTAACCGATGCCTTTACGGCCGAAGTCCCCGAAATAGGCAAGATCCTTTCGGATTTGAGCTGGATTAAGGTCCAGCTTAAGCCCTAGCTCCTGCGACGAAACCGTCTGCACTTCACGGTTATACAATTCGTTCAGCACCTGCAGGTAGATGGGAAGCCGTCTCACAACGGCCTCCGATATTTTCGCCTGCTTCACCCGATTTCCTCCTCTTCCGTTTGCAGCCATTCCCGCATCCGCGGTACCATCTGGTCGATATGCATCGTTTCGATCTTCGGACCGGGCAGCGAATAGAGGAAGTGCTTGCCGTAATACGTATCAATGACGCGCGTGTCGTAGATAATAACAATTCCTTTGTCCTTGGCCGTCCGTACAAGTCTGCCGAAGCCTTGCTTAAAACGGATAACCGCTTGCGGAATGGACAGCTTCATGAAAGGATTCTGCTTCTGCTTCTGCAAGAGCTCCGACTTCGCTTCAACAAGCGGATGATTAGGCGGCTGAAACGGCAGGCGGACGATAGCCAGGCAAGTCAGTGCTTCGCCCGGGATGTCCACCCCTTCCCAGAAGCTGCTTGTGCCAAGCAGAACCGTCTCCGGCTGCTGGGTGAACCGTCTCGTCAGCTTCGTCCGGTTGCCGCTGTCAATGCCTTGGCCGAGCACTTGAATGCCGGAGCCAGCCAAAGCTTCCTTAAGCGGCTCGTAGACCTGCTTCAGCATCCGGTAAGAAGTGAACAGCACAAGCATGCGGCCTTTTGTCTCAACCGCAGAGTCGGCAAGCGAGCTTACCAGCATCGAGATGAATTGAGGGTCGCCCGCCGAACCCTTCAGGGTCGGGAAATTACGCGGGATAATAACCAATGCTTGCTCCCGGTAATTAAAGGGAGACGGAAGCTGCACGGTTTTCAGCCGGTTATTTTCTTCAAAGCCTTCCAGCCCAAGCTGCTCTTCCGCATATTGGAACGATTTATGAACGGACAAGGTTGCGGATGTAAGAATAATGCTGTCCTTCACGTCAAAGAAATATTGTTGAAGCTGCTTGCTTACGTCGACCGGTACCGCGTACAGATGAACGGAACGGTATCGGTATGTCGTGCTTGCCTCAATCCAATAGACTTCCGAGTTCTGCTCCATCTTAAGGAACGTTCGGAGATCATCCTTGACCCGGGTCAAATCACGGACTACGCCGTTTAAATCCGTAATCAGTCCCTGTATCGATTGATCGTCAAGCCGGTCCTTGATATCCGATGCCATCTTATCCACCGTCTTCACAACGCGGCTTAGCTCCGTATGCACATTGTTCTCAATCGTCAGAACGTCATCCCAGCCCTTTGGCGGGGTATCGCTGCGCAAACGGCATACGGCCTGACCGTTATCATTGCCGGCCTCTCCCGACTCTCCCACAAAGGCATACAGCAGCTCAAATAGCTTATCCCAATGCTCCTTTACGTCCTGGAACACGGGAATAACCGTATCGATCGTCTCCGTCCATGCCTGAACCCGCTCGTCATCCTCCTGCTGAAGACGAAGTCTGAGCGCCGGAAGCAGACCGGAACGGGCATCCTTAAACAGCCTTGTTGTCTGGTGCGTCAAGGAGAAATAATTTAATTGCATGCCAAGATGCTTGCCCGCCACTTCTTCCACGTGATGCGCTTCATCAATAATCAGGTGGCTGTAGCTTGGCAGCAGACGGTGATCCGCTTGAACATCCGTAAACAGCATGGAATGATTCGTAATACATACATCTGCAATATTGGATTCATGCTTGGCGCGGTGGTAATAGCAGCGCTTAAACCACGGACATTGACGGTTAAGGCAAGAATCCGCGTCGCTCGCCACGGTAGACCAGAAATCTGCGCCTTTATTGCCGAAGTTCAGTTCCTCCTGATCGCCGGTTTCCGTTTCGCTAAGCCAAACGACCATTTGCGATGCCGTGATGGCATCATCAATGGGAGCAACTAGATCCTTCGCATTGATTTTACTTTCAAATTTCCGCAGACACAAATAATTGCCCCTGCCTTTGAAGATTGAAGCACGGAAATCAAAAGGTAAAATCTCGCGAAGCAGCGGTACGTCCCGCTGACGAAGCTGTTCCTGCAGATTAATCGTATGAGTGCTGACCACGATTTTGCTTTCCTGTTGAATGCCGTAATAAAGCGCCGGAATCAAATAACCTAGCGATTTGCCTGTGCCCGTACCCGCTTCGATCAGCAGATGGCGGTCATTGCACAAGGAATCGTAAACTTCGCGGAACATCGTTGTTTGCGCTTCACGCTCTTCGTAATTCGGATACTTCTCCATAAAGCGCTGCCGGATACCGTCCAAATATTGCTCGAAGGACACGTCTTTAAGCGGATCCTCCTCCTGGTCGGCGCGGGCAGGCTGCTCGTCGGTCCATTCCCCGGCTTTGAGAGCAAATTGATTGAAATATTGATAAGCATTCATGTCGATAGACGTATGAAGCTCGGCATATTTCAACGTCTCGGCCATAAACCAGCTCAGATCGCTCCCGTTGTCTATAAGAAAGGATAGCCGCTGCAAAGTAAGCAGCGGCAACTGTCTGAGCTTTTGTACGGATTGAGCAAATAATTCGGCGGTCGCTACCGCGTCGCTGTCGGCACGGTGATGCTGATCATGCGCAATGCCGAACAGCTCGGTTACGGCGCCCAGCTGGTACGTCGTTATCGACGGATACAAAATTCTTAGCAGCTCAATCGTATCCAGCCGCCGTCCGATAAACGGATGGTAGCCGCAACGGTCAAGCGCCTGATTCAAAAATCCGGCGTCGAAGTTAACGTTGTGAGCGACCAGCACGGCATCCTCCAGATGAGGGATGAGCTGCAGAAGCACCTCATCCAATTCCGGAGCATCCGCCACCATATCGGCGTCGATGCCGGTCAGCTGCGTAATAAATGCCGGAATTTCTATTGTAGGACGTACAAAGGAGCTGTAGGTTTCAACGATTTCGAGGTTGTCGTTCAGCACGGCCAAACCCACCTGCAAAATATCGTCGCTGACGCTATGTCCTGTCGTTTCCAAATCCAATACTGCGAATTTCATTACGTTTCTATCCCCTCATAAGCAGCAAAGCTCGGTACTGCCGAAAAATAAGGATAATTGCTGCGGCGTTTCTTTACAACATTTCAAATTGTTTAACGGGTCCTTGAAGCTTGGGCAGGTTTCGTATGCTTTAATGAAAAATTGCTCCGCCTGCTCTAAATTCATATAAATCGCTTGAATGCACCCAAGGGCATTATAGCCTAAAGCACGCCACTTCGGATAGTCCGTTAATGAAACCAGCAATTGGAAATGCCGCTGCGCCTCACTCCAATTTTGCAGATGCATATGCGTCATTGCCAGATACAGCCGGGCCAGATTACATTCCGGAAGGTAAGAAACCGCAGATTGAAAATGAGTGGCAGCATCAGAAAACATAAATAATTTATAATACCCCTGCCCCTTCGAGATCATCATCGCGTATTCGTACGGCACTTCCATATCAAGCTCCGCATTGTAAGCTTCCTCGGCTGATACTGATTGATGTTCCTCTGCCTGGTTGGCAGCAGAATGCATAGTCTGCGGCGGCGCAGTTGGCTTCTTGGATGGTGACGGCGCAGCCGGCCCTGCTGCCGGTGAAGGCTTAGCAGGCGGCTCGCCAAGTTCTGTGCTGCTCTCCATCGCCAGCATGGGCGGCGGAATCATTTGCGTCACGGGACCTTCCAAGGTTGCTGCATGCTGCTCCACAAAATAAGAAAACTTTTCTTCGAAATCAATCCACTGCTCGACAAGGGAATCGCTCATTTTCTTAAGCATCACGAGCTGCTCATCGAATTGGGCTTTCTGCTCGCCGCTTGCGGTTGGATAGGCTTCAATTAGGTGATCCAGTATTTCGTTCATGGCATCGAACATTTGTTGGAACATTACGCATCCCGCCTTCACCAAAGAATTGAGGAGTGTTATGCTCATTCTTTGTTTCGGGGGTGCTTTTCATACCCCATGCCATTCGTTACATAGCGCTGGAATCGGTGCTTTACAAAACCGTTGCGTGAATTTCCTCGGACAAGCTTTTCAGCGGACGGTTGTCGCTGTCCAGAATCGTTACGATCGGCTTGTGAGCGCGCGCTTCTTCGTTGGACATGGAAGCATAAGAAATAATAATGACCTGGTCTCCCGGCTGTACCTGACGCGCCGCCGCGCCGTTCAGGCAAATAACGCCGGAGCCGCGTTTGCCCGTAATGACATACGTTTCAAAACGCGCGCCGTTGTTGTTGTTTACGATTTGCACCTTTTCATTTTCCCAAATATCGGCCGCATCCATCAAATCCTCGTCAATGGTAATGCTGCCGACATAGTTCAGGTTCGCTTCCGTGACGGTTGCGCGGTGCAGCTTCGATTTCATCATCGTTCTATACATGATCATTCACCTCGGTAATTGGTACGAATAAGGCATTATCAATCAAGCGCGTGGAGCCAAATCTGACGGCAAGCGCCAAAATAAATTTACCGCTCTGGGCAGCAATTGGCTCATTCCAAGCCGGAAGCTCCAGAGAAGGATAAGTCAGCCATTCCACGTAGTCAATGTCAGCTTGGCTCGCTTCGTTGATTTTAGCTTTTACCCTTGCAAGCAGTTCCTCGGGAGTAATCCCTTTCTCTTTCATCCATTGTTTCGCAAGGGTTAACGATTGGGATAAGACGACAGCCTGCTGGCGCTGTTCAGCCGACAAATAGACATTGCGCGAGCTGAGCGCAAGACCGTCCGGTTCCCGTACAATCGGACATGGCACGATCTCAACCGGAATGTTCAGATCATCGGTCATTTGCTGAATAACCGCAAGCTGCTGGGCATCCTTCATGCCGAAATACGCCCGGTCGGGCTGAACCAGATGGAACAGCTTGCTGACGACCAGACCCACTCCGTCAAAATGCCCCGGTCTCGAGGCACCGCACAGACGGTCCGTAAGCTGGCTTATAATAACCGAAGTGCGCGGCTTCGAAGGGTACATTTCCTTTACATCCGGCATAAAGACGATATCGATGCCGTTCTCCTTCGCAATCGCAAGATCCCTCGCCTCGTCTCTCGGATAACGCTCGAAGTCTTCGTTAGGACCAAACTGCATCGGGTTGACAAAAATAGATAAGACCGAAGCGGTGTTCTCCGACACCGATTGGCGCATCAGGCTGGCATGGCCTTCATGCAGGAATCCCATTGTCGGCACTAAGCCGATTGTAGCATTGTCGTTTGATTTTTTAATAAGAATAAGTTCGTTTTTTAGTTCAGCTATGGTTCGACACAAAATCACGCTTGGGAGACTCCTCTCTGCTTGCCTGACCGTTGTTTGTATTTGTTGCTTCTCCTGCGCCATACAGATGATTGATCGCTGCCGGCTTGGCGCCAAACGTGTGCTCCTCAGCCGGGAAAGCTCCCGCTTTCACTTCATTGACATAACTGCTAATGGCGCTCCGGATTGTGGAGCCGATATCCGCATAAGTTTTGACCATTTTTTTCTCCATATAAGGAGAAGAATATTGCAAAATATCGTGATACACGAGAACCTGGCCGTCGCAGCCGCGTCCGGCTCCGATTCCTATCGTCGGAATCGTCAGTTCCTTGCTGATCGCTTCCGCGATTGGCTCTGTCACAAGCTCAAGAACAATCGCGAAGGCTCCCGCAGCCTCCAGCGCTTTGGCATCTTCCATTAGCTTTTGGGCTTCCTTCTCCAGCTTGCCCTGCACTTTGTAGCCGCCAAGCTGGTGCACCGATTGCGGCGTAAGTCCGATATGACCCATCACCGGAATGCCGGCTTTGACGAGCGCTTCGACTTCAGAAGCAATCTCCGTTCCGCCCTCCAGCTTCAGCGCCTGGGCTCCGCCCTCCTGCATAAGACGGGCTGCATTGCGGAGAGTGGTTTCCCTGCCGATGCCGTAAGTCATAAACGGCATGTCGGTAACGATAAAGGTGTTCTTGGCACCGCGCGCAACGGCGCGTGTATGATAAATCATATCATCGAGCGTAACCGGTATCGTTGTGTCATAACCAAGTACAACGTTACCCAGCGAATCGCCGACCAGAATAACGTCCAGTCCAGCCTCCTCTGCCAGTACGGCAGACGGATAATCGTAAGCGGTCAGCATCGAGATCGGATTTTTGTCCTGCTTCATCTTCTTGAGGTTGGTAATCGTCAAACGTTTCCTCATTACGCTTCATCCCCTTTTAAGTTTTAGGATAAACACAAAAAAACCTTTTAGCCGCTGCTAAAAAGGTTCCCGAACGAAAAAGGAAACGTATGCTAAATAATTGCTTCCTTCTGTCTCGGTCCCTACGGCTCAGAGCAGAGTGTGCCTTGCTTGCTTACAACATCTATTACCCTTCGCAGTGCAGCTCTTACCAGATACCGCCTGCTTCCTTTATAGTAGCAAAAAAAGGCGTGCCCGTAAACGCCTTTAGCGTACGGGCTCGCCCATTTCGGCGGAGAATACGACAACCGTGCTGCCGTCGTCCTTGCGAACGGTTAATGCGCCGCTTGCGTCGAGGCCAATCGGTACGCCGTCGATTGTTCCTTGCGGGGTGATTAGCCGCGCCGGCTGGTTAAGGGATACCGATAACGCTTCCCAAAGCGTAATAATCGGCGCAAATCCTTTATCCAGATAGAGGAAATAAAGCTGCTCCCATTCCTGCAAGAAATCGGATATAACCGTGATTCGGTCAAAGCCGTCCCCACCATTGGCAATTCGAAGGGAAGTAACCTTCTCGAGGATTTCCTCCGGATAATCCGATTTCTCCAAGTTAACGCTAATGCCGATTCCGGCAATGACATAGCGGAGACGTTCCTCTTCCGCCGTCGATTCCAGCAAAATGCCGCTAATCTTCTTTCCTTCGATCAACAGATCGTTGGGCCATTTGATTCCAATAGGCAGCGAAGTGATTCGCCGCAAGCTCCGGCACAAGGCTACCGCTGTAAGAAGAGTCAGCTGGGGAGCAAAATGAATCGGCACGGACGGGCGGAGCACCATGCTCATCCAAATGCCCTTTCCTTGCGGCGATACCCATCCGCGTCCCATTCGGCCGCGCCCGTTATGCTGCTGCTCCGCAATAACCAGTGTCCCTTCAGGCGCACCTTCTTCCGCCAGCTTTTGTGCCAGATTTTGCGTAGAGTCCACCGCTTCATGCCACTCAATCGAGCTGCCGAACACCTTGGATTTCAGTTCGCTTATCAGCTTAGGTACAGACAAGGTATCCGGCGGTGACACGAGCTTATAACCAAGCCGTCTTGACGCTTCGAAGACATAGCCCAGCGATTCCAGCTTCTTAATCTGCTTCCATACGGCTGTCCGGCTGACGCCCAGCTCATGGCTGATCATTTCTCCCGACACGTACGATCCGGGATTTAGTTCAAACAATTCAAGCAATCGATTATTTGACATCGTTATCGGTCCTCGGCATTCCATATTTGGGCTTGCTTAAGTAATAATTCCTTCTCGTTTGGCAGCTTGTCCAGCGCAACCTCAAGCAGGAGTTGCTTAAGCAGCTGTCCTGTCCAAGTTCCAGGTACTCTCTGCAGTCCTTCCGCAAGCTGTTTGCCATTGAGCTTCAGCTGCTTTAACGTCATGGCGGGCATTCCGTTCAGCCATTTATCCAGTAGCTCTGTCTGGTCATGCAGATTATGCTTGCGATCCCACGCTGCGATCGAGAGCCATCTGCGAGACGCTTCCCCGTATTGAAGGATCAGGCTTGTCCAGACAAGCCGCAAATCAGACTTACCGTTCCACTGTTTCATGGCGGTTTGAATGGACAAAACGGACAATATGGCGTTCATCTTCTGCGTAGGTAGACGAAGCGCCTTTAATGTTTCTTCCGCGTCGGGGAGCGTGATCCCTTCCGCCATTAGGAGCGCGGCGTAACGGGTATCCGGGTCAGCGAGTTTGTCTAGACCGCGATAAAGGGTATGGCCTTGTGCAAGCTTGTGTGCTGCAGGCAGGACGGTACCCGTATAGTCAAGCAATTTACAAGCTGCGAGAAGATGCAATGCCCGGCCGGGATGAGCTCCGCCTATCATGCGGTCTAATTCCGCTTGAACCCGCTCCATGGCAATATGCCGAAGCAGCTCCCGATGCTTGATAAGCGCTCTCCAGGTAGAGTGCGCAATCGCGAACTCAAACTGCGAGGCAAACCTGACCGTTCGCAGCATTCTCAGAGCATCCTCCTGAAACCTGGCGTCGGCGTCGCCCACGCAGCGAATCATTCTTTTATTGAGATCATCCAATCCGCGAAAAGGATCGTATAATTCTCCGGCCGCATTCATTGCCATTGCATTAATGGTTAAATCACGGCGCAGCAAATCGCCGTCCAGGCGGTCGATGAATTCGACCTGCAATGGGCGGCGATGCTTCTCGTATTCCGATTCCGTACGGAAGGTCGTCACTTCGTAAGATTCACCATCATGCAATACCGTTACCGTTCCGTGCTGAAGCCCCGTCGGAATGCAGCGCGGAAAAATCGACATCACCTGCTCGGGTCTGGCCGAAGTTGCAATATCTACATCCTTAATCGGCAATCCCATTGCGGTATCTCTCACGCAGCCTCCGACAAAAAACGCTTCAAAGCCCTGCTGCACAAGCGCTTCAAGCACAGGTAATGCCTGGAGCATGAGGTTTGGCAAAGCGAAGCGTACTTCCATGGACTTAGGCACTTCCTTCCTGTATTAGGCCTCGCATACCGGCATCGGCAAATCGGCTTCCATTCCAAGAACCCGATAATAGATTTGTTCATACTGCGTGGTGATCACATCATTACAGAACTCGTTGCGCGCTCGGAACAAGCAAGCTTCCTTAAACGACTGATGAAGCTTCTCGTCCTTGAGCAATTGAGTGGCATAAGAAGCCATTCCTTCAACATCGCCGATTGGGCACAAATAACCGGTCTCGCCATGCGTCACAAGCTCAGGGATCCCCCCGGCAGTTGAACCAATGGTTGGAACTCCGCAGGCCATCGCTTCAAGCGCAACAAGGCCAAAGCTCTCTTTCTCGGAAGGCAGGAGCAATAGGTCAGCCATCGAAATAACCTGCGCGACGTCCTCTTGCTTGCCAAGGAAATGGACACGGTCTTCCAGACCCATTTGACGGATCTTGCATTGGATTTTGGACAATTCCGGACCTTCGCCAACAAGCAGCAGCTTAGCTGGAATTTGCGAGGATACGCGTTCAAAAACATCCACAACGTCGCTAACACGCTTCACCGGACGGAAGTTCGAGATATGCATAAGTATTTTTTCATGAGGCTGCGCGTAATCGGCCCGCAGAGATACCGCGTCGCGCGGATAATAAACGCGTTTATCTACGAAATTGTACGTCAGATCAATCGGGCGCGTAATATCCAGGAGCTGTCTTGTTTCGTTAATGAGGTCCTGCGATACGGCCGTCACGGCATCGCTTTCGTTAATGGCCAGACGAATCAAATCCTTCAGCGATTCATCCTGAGCAAGCACGGTAATGTCCGTGCCATGCAGCGTCGTAACGGTTTTGAAGCCGTCGCCAATCATTTGTTTGGCCAGATGCGCGCATACGGCATGAGGAACCGCGTAATGCACGTGAAGAAGATCCAGCTTCTCCATTTTGGCTACCTGGGCCATCTTGCTTGCTAGCGATAAATCATACGGCGGATAACGGAATACGTAATAATCGTTAACTTCAACTTCATGGAAAAAGATGTTTTTATGAAATTTCCCGAGACGGAACGGTATGCTATGGGTAATAAAATGAATTTCATGGCCGCGTTCGGCCATCAACTTGCCTAGCTCCGTAGCCACTACGCCGGAACCGCCCAGGGTTGGATAACACGTGATTCCGATTTTTAATTTACGTGCCATATCGTAAGTCCACCCTCTCGTGTAACATGCTGATATTTTATATATTCGACATCATTTTGATTATGAGATTTTTTTATCTTTGTTAAAACCACTCAATGGCATGCGGGCGTTTGATGGCAAAGCCCTCCGCATATTTCCAGCCTCGAGTCTGACCAAGCAGACTATCCCGGGCTTCAACCCGTTCGATATAACGATCCGTTAAAGGAGTCGCCACTCGGTCTTCGCCGGGGGCAGCCGTTTGGAATTGAGATTGGTACGCCATCAAAGATTGTCTCTTTTGGTCGTAAAAGTCCGATACGTCAACCATAAGCGAGACGTTATCGACATCGTTTATATAATAATAGATGAATTGTTCCACCTGCACGGCCGGCAGCTCCGGCATATACCGGCGAAGCTTTGCATTAAATACGGCCTCTTCAACCAGCTTGCTGCAGGCGATGTGATCCGGATGACGGTCCACCCAATACGGAGCGAATACGATGCGCGGACGGGAACGGCGAATTTCCGCGACAATCGCATCAATGTGCGGCTTGTTGATTTCGAGACCGCGGTCCGGCAATCCTAGATTGGTACGGGTATATAAACCAAGCACCGAGGAAGCTGCGGAAGCTTCCTGCTTCCTTAGCTCCACGGTGCCGTTTGAAGACATTTCCGCTTCGGTTAAATCACAGATTCCTACCCGTTTCCCGGCAGCCGTATACTTCGCGATCGTACCGCCCATCCCGATCTCCGCATCATCCGCATGCGCGCCAAAGACGAGAATATCTAACGGTTCGCTCATGGTGCATCCACACCCGGCTTATATTTGTGTACAAGCTCGCGCCATGCGAAATCGCCGCGCGCAAGCGCTCGGACAAGCAGTTCCGCAGTAGCCACGTTTGTTGCAACCGGAATGCCTTGTACGTCGCAAAGACGGAGCAAAGCGATAATGTCCGGCTCGTGAGGCTGTGCCATGAGCGGATCCCGGAGGAAAATAATGAGATCCATCTCGTTTTGGGCAACCATAGCGCCAATCTGTTGGTCTCCTCCAAGCGGACCGGACATAAACCGTTGGATCTGAAGATTTGTTTTCTCCATAATACGGCTGCCCGTTGTACCGGTAGAATATAATTCATGCGGCGCAAAGACACTCTCATAGGCGGTTACAAAGTTAACCATTTCTTCTTTTTTACGGTCATGCGCGATAAAGGAAATTTTCAACATCCTATAATCCCCACTCTTTCTAGGCTGTATATAGATTAGTCCATCAAATGTTCAAAACCATAAACCAAACCGCTGTAGTCCATCACTTTCTTGACCGCTACGTTAACGCCGGGCATGTAACCGGCACGGTCATAGGAATCATGACGGATCTTCAACGTTTGGCCATAACCGCCAAACACAACTTCTTGCTGCGCAAATACGCCTGGAAGTCTAACGCTATGTATACGGAAGCCGTTATAATAACCGCCACGCGCGCCTTCAATGACTTCTTCCTCTTTAGGGTTGCCTTGACGAAGCTCCTGGCGAACCTGAGAGATCAATTCGGCGGTTTTGATTGAAGTGCCCGACGGGGCATCCAGCTTTTGATCGCCGTGATATTCGATAATTTCAACATGCGGCATATATTTGGATGCTTCCGCAGCGAATTTCATCATCAGAATGGCGCCAATCGAGAAGTTTGGAGCAATAAGCCCGCCAATTCCTTTTTCCTGGCAAAGCTTGTCCAGCTCTTCGATCTGTTCCGGCGTAAAACCGGTTGTGCCCATGATGGGACGAACGCCGTGCTCAATCGCGACCTTGGTATGCTGATAAGCAAGCGCCGGCACGGTGAAATCAACCATAACATCTGCCTTTGCGCTGCTTAAAGCTTCCTCAATGGTTGCGCTAACGGTAACTCCCGTATTCGCTTTGCCAGCAAATACGCCCGCGTCCACAGGACCTGCTGAAGGAGCGACGGCAGCAACGAGCTCGAGCGCCTCGTCCTCCAGCACCATTTTCACAACTTCACGGCCCATTCGGCCGCTTGCTCCGATTACTGCTACCTTAATTGCCACCAAGATCACCTATTCCTTCTGTTGTTGTTTGCCCATCACCCGTTTGCGCAGCATTCTGCGCTTCCGATTCACATCAGCGAATAAGCGGCGCGCCGCGGAATGACCGGGATCTAATCTGATTGCTTCCCTGGCGTTTATGACGGAATCCTCCAACCGCCCCATCTCCGAGTAGGATAACGCAAGCAAATAAAACGCCTCGAAGCTAAGCGGATCCAGATCTGCAGCTTGCTGCAGCAAAGGTATTGCATCCGTATACTGCGATGGCTCTTCCGCAAGCTTGTGCTCCGCCGCAGCCACGAGTAGTCTCGATTCAATCGTTTGTAAATGGTATTGATATTCGGGATGATTTCCGTCAAGCTCTACTGCTTGCTTCGCATATTGATGCGCCTTGGTCCATTTCCCGCTTCTGGCGCATGAAACCGCGCATATATGTTGATAGCTCGCATTTAGAGGTTCTGCCGCTATCGCTTGCTCGAACCAATAAATCGCTTGTTCAAAATCACTGTTAAGAATAAACTCATACGCCTTCTTCACGCAGCTTTCCCCGTCCATCTGCCCATCCTCCTTGTACACAGGTTGATGGTACAGCATATGTAAAGGTGCGTTCTACTGTTCGCCGTTTTTTCTCGTCCAGCGGTTAGCGTCCCGGGTATTGAATTTATTCATGACTTTGTTATGCGCTTCCGTCAAATCAATGTTGAGCGAATTCGCAAAACAGGACAAAATAAACAAAATATCGCCAAGCTCCATCTCAACGGAGTTTACTTCTTCATTCGGCTTTTTTGGTTTCTCGCCGTAATAGTGATTCACTTCCCTAGCGAGCTCGCCAACCTCTTCGCTCATTCGCGCCATAAGCGCTAGCGGGCTGAAGTAGCCTTCCTTGAATTGACCGATGTAAGCATCCACCTCACGTTGGATATCGGCTAAAGATTTCTCTGCCATGTGTGAATGACCCTTTCTTCCTTATGTATAACGCTAATATCACCTATGTTAACGTAAAGAAGCAATGAAAACAATGTTTTTTGAACCGTCTGTTAAGCTATAATACATAAATAACCTGTTCAAGAACTTAAAAGGAGTTTATTTTATGTCCCGGAAATTCATGCTTCAGCTTCAAACCGTACTGCCTATCTTGGTCGGTACAGCCATCTATGCTTTTGGTCTTCATTATTTCGTAATTCCGAATCAGCTGATGGAAGGCGGCGTAACCGGCATAGGCGTATTGCTTAATTATGCTGCCGAGGTTCCATTGTCTCTTTCCACGCTGATTTTGAACATACCGCTTTTCTTGATTGGCTGGAGGAAATTAGGCCTTGGCGAGATGGCCTATACATTGATTGGTGTCGTGTCCTTATCCGGCTTCCTCGCCCTTATGGAATGGATGATCGACAAAGGCTGGATTGTCACCTTCCATAACTCCCATGATTATCTTCTTGCCGCTCTTTATGCGGGCGTTA
The DNA here is from genome assembly GCF_051200795.1 of Paenibacillus glycanilyticus. Lineage (NCBI taxonomy): Bacteria > Bacillati > Bacillota > Bacilli > Caryophanales > Paenibacillaceae > Paenibacillus > Paenibacillus glycanilyticus. The sequence continues at coordinate 2,602,250 of NZ_CP195155.1, read as the reverse complement.
CCCTGGGAGGCGGATTAGGCATTGTATTCCGTGCAGGCGGAACTACCGGCGGCGTAGACATTATCGCGAGGATTGCATCAAGGCGCAAAGCCTTTAGCATGGGGCAATTCATATTAATTTCGGATGCCGTCATTATCGGGATTTCCTTATTGTACATACCGATCGAAAAAGTGTTGTACACGTTAGTCACGGTGTTTGTCGCGTCCAGACTGATTGATTTCATCCAGGATGGCGCTTACTCAGCCAAGTCCTTCTCCATTATTACCGACCAAGGCAGGGAGATGGCTGCCGAAATCACTTCCGAGCTGGACCGAGGAGTAACTTTAATGCCGGCAAGGGGCGCTTTTTCCGGACAATCAAAAGAGGTCGTCTACTGCGTTGTTCAGCGGCAAGAAATGCGCCGTCTTAAGAACATCATACGCCGTATCGACCCCAAAGCGTTTACCGTTATTAGCGAAGTTCACGATGTGCTTGGCGAAGGATTCAAAGAAGAATAAAGCTTAGGACAATGGCTTTACGCCATAGGGCTGCTGCTTGTACTTTCTCCAGCCCGTGTAGGTAAGAACGGCCATAATAATGGCGCCGAGAAGCAAAATCCAACTAATGGGATGTGCTTCCCCAACCGGTGCCACAACCGGTTCTTCGTCCTGCGAATGACCGTTATCGAATAGCCGGTTTACCGAAAACTCAAGATCCGAAATCGAATTGTCCGTCCAGTCCTGCTTGGTCTGCCCTTTCATCCCCGCTTCAAGCAGGACGTTCGTATAATGCATCCGATCACGCAATTCGTTAATCCGTTCCGTTGGCCGCTGCATGGAAGCAGCGGCTTCTATTCGCGATAAATGTTGATTAAAGCTATTCATCGCAGCTCTCGCTGCTATCGCCCCGTCATCCGTCTGCCTATTCCAGGAACGGTTCACTCTCTCCAAATCCTCCAGCATCACTTTCTCATACTGCAGCCATAAAGCGTGATCCGGACGCAGCAATGCATCCGTCGTGAGATGAATGCGTGCCGCTGCCGTCAGCCAATCGGAAGTTACCTTCCCGCTTTTAAGCGTGTAGGTAATCGAATTGATGCTCTCCTCCATCAGCTTCCATCCGGCAGCTTGTCCCGCCTGTCTGATATCGCTCTTGTTCACAAGCTTATCCAGCTGCTGGACATATTTATAGCCGGCTTGGCGATTGTTCATGTAAGCAGCTTCGTATAAAGCTGCGGCCGTCTCGTCTAAGCGAAGCAGCTCATTCCTGGATTCGTTTGCATTGCCTGTCCGAAGCAGGTCCGCGGGAAAGGCTTTGGCAGCCGTAACCGAACAGACGGTCATGACGATACATAAGAATAAAGGCAGTACAATTCGTATCTTCATGGTCATCCCCCTCATAAAGAATTGCTATGACCACTTTATGAAGGGATGTCCAAACTTATGTCTCTTTTCTTGCCCTTAATGCAAGCGCGCCGACAATAAAGCTGAAGATCGTTAAGCTGTATGTAAACCATTTGACAGCCGTCAAATCATCCATAAGCCTGTCCGAAAGCCACGGAAACACATCATACGTATAGTCTACGGTGTCATTCAGCAAAAGCCATAACGCACCAATTACGGCTGCCCCTACGCCAGCTCTCATAAATCGGGCATATAACAGCACTTCCACGGCCATTGCCGTATGTGAGACCATCAGCATCCAATGCTCCCATTGAAGCGGATCCCCCTGCATGCTTCCCGCAACGATCATAGAAACCGCCCAGATGCCATATTTAATAGAAGTAACGACAGCGAGACCTTCAATAATCATTCGCGCTCCGTTGACAAAGCGGGAGTTGCCTTGAGGCGGAAACAGCCAATACAGCAAGGTTAGCGTAAAGAACAAGCTTGCGGTTGGACTATCCGGGACAAATACAACCTGCCATAACGGATGATTGCTTACCGTATCTTCAATCTGATTGCCGTACCAGATGTAACCGTACACGGTGCCTAGGAAATTAAAGATAAACATGACCCATAAAAAGAGGCGACTTAATAAAAAAGATCGGCTCCAGAACCAAGATATCGGTACGCCCATAGAAATATACGCCTCCTGTTTCGATTAGATTTGAAAAAACCTGACCGCATAAATACGATCAGGTTTTTAAACGGTGCTATTATTCAGCCGGCGCTTTTTGCTTCGCAAGCCAAGTTGTTAATTGGTCAATCTCTTCGGCGGACAACGTATCTTTGAATGCTGGCATTTTACCACCAGCGCGGCCATTAGTTACGGTCTCAACCAATTCTTCCTTCGACAACCTGTCGCCTACGCCTGTCAAAGCCGGTACTTGCGGCGGATTGCCCTTCAGATCGTTAGCATGGCAGGCAACGCATTGCGCTTTCTTGACAATGTCCATTGCCGGGTCATTCGCGTCAACCAATGCAACCGTTTTAGCCGGTTTCGATGCGCTTGGAGCTTCCTGACCTTTCTCATGTGCTTCGCGGGCTTTCTCTTCGCGGACCTTATGCTCCGGAATCGAGTTCGTAGCTTCCATCTCGTGCGTGTAGTGACTCCACGAGATAACCGTCAAGTACACACAGGCAATCAAGGACAAGAACATGAGCGATGAAGCGATTGGACGGCGGTAGAACCGACGCTCTTTACCTGTGTCCAGGAACGGAGCAAGCAGCAAGCCGCCAAACATAACAGCTGGAACCCCCATCGTACCAAGTACGATGTAGTCGCCAGAAACCCATGGATATTTCAAAAACTGATACAGGAACAGGAAGTACCAGTCCGGCATCGGAATAAAGGATGCGTTCGTAGGGTCCGCCGGATAACCTAGCGGTGCACCTTCCGCAATGGTCCAAGTCAGGAAACCAACCAGGACTACGCAGCCCACCATCCATTCCTTAAGCAGGAAGTTCGGTATGAACGCTTCCGATTTACCGGGGTAGGACGTATAATCTGGCGGAATGTTTGGATGATTGCTTTTCTTCACCCGCGAGTCGCCAACATATACGACCTTCTCGTTCGATTTATGACCGTGCGCCATAATAAATCCTCCCTTCGCTTAAAGTGGTCCCGAAATGCCTTGCTTCCGAATCATCAGGAAGTGCGCTGCAAGCATTGCAATCAGAGCGCCAGGCAGGAAGAATACGTGAATTGCGAAGAAGCGTGTTAGCGTTTGCGCGCCTACAATGTCGCCGCCGTACAGGAACTGACCGATGTAAGGACCGATATACGGCACGGATTCTGCGATCTGTACGCCTACCTTCGTTGCGAAGTAAGCTTTGTTATCCCAAGGCAACAGGTAACCCGTGAAGCCAAGGCCTAACATAATGAAGAAGATCAGCATCCCTACGACCCAGTTCATTTCACGAGGCGCTTTGTAGGAACCCGTGAAGAATACACGCAAGGTATGTAAAAACATCATTACGATAACCAAACTTGCGCCAAAGTGATGCATGCCGCGAACAATGCCGCCAAATGCAACCTTATGGTTCAAGTAGTCAACGCTTGCATAAGCATTGATAATGTCCGGTACATAGTACATGGTAAGGAACATGCCGGACAAAATTTGAATTACGGTGATAAAGAACGTCAAACCGCCGAAGCAGTAAACGAATGCCGAGAAGTGGTGAGCAGGGTTAACGTGCTCCGGTACTTCATGGTCCGCTACATCCCGCCAAAGCGGCGTAATATCAAGACGTTCGTCAATCCAGTTATACATCGATTTAAACATCTGCTATTAGCCTCCTATACACGAGAGTTCGCTTTGATCGGACCTACGTACACAAAACCGTTTTCAACTTTCACTTCATATTCATCTAATGGATGTGGGGCAACTGCAAGGTTTTTCCCGTCAACGGTATAACGTGCACCGTGGCAAGGACAATCATACTCGTGATGGCCAAGCGTATTCCAACCGATCGTACAACCGAGGTGCTTACATACCGGAGAAAGCGCAAAAATCTGATTATTTGCGTCCTTCGTAATCCAGGCAGAAAGTTCGGGATCGCTTACATACCAGCCATCGACCTGATGAATTTGGAACTTGAATTCTTGAGGCTCAGTTGTTATTTTGCTCTCTTCAACTACTTTAACCCATGTTCCCTCGGCTTTTTTTGCCAAGAGAGGATCAACCGCAAAACGGACCATAGGCAAAACCGCGCCACCAACCATAAATGCAGTCGTACCGCCGAGTGTATACGACAAAAATTGACGCCGGGACATCTCTTTGCGTTGAACCGGACGATGCGCGGTTTCTTGATGTTCGTGGTTACTCATCTTCTGTTCTAACCCCCTTTGCCAACCATTTCTCGCGTTCAGCCACACGGCAAAACGCTTGACGAACTAGGACATAAACTATAATAGCCTAGGCGCTTGGGAGCGTCAAGAATATGGCTCGCGATTTATTTACCTATAAAATGCCATTCACAAATTTGTTGGCAATTTGTCACATTTAACCTTGCCTTAACTTTTGTTTCCCCAAAACCCATTTTTTTTATTCAAAAATACCCCGGTTTTGAAGATGACAGCGCTTTATTGTCGTTTAGGAGTCGCCGCGGTTCCACAAAGCCTGCACGGCTTTCGACACATTTGCGGCGGTTGGCGCTTCTCCGTCCCCGTCCGGGCAGATCACAAGATCGGCATCCGGGCATTCCAGTCCGTCCTGATTCTTAGCGGAGATAACAATGACAAACCGGAATCCGGTTTCCTTTAAAGATCGGCAAGTTTTCGAAACGAGTGCCCCTGCGGAATCTTCATTCATGTAATGCATCGCCGGATAGGTTACTATTCTTCCTTTAAAAGGAATTTCTATGAGATCCATTATTTCCCTTAACTGCTCAAGTGCAAGCGTTGCTTCAAACGGCTGCTCCAATCCCGTCATTCCGGTGACCGGCAGCAAGCATGTGTCGAGATAAGGCTTAAGCTCGTCCCATTGTTGCTCGGCAATATCGCTAAATTTCATTTCCTGCTCCCTTTCCTGTTGAGAATCGTCCGTAATCTCTATGTTACCCATAAAGGGGGATTTTGCCAATCCAAACAACAAAAAAACTCCCGCTGCTATAACGGAGCCTTAAGTCCTCCATCATAGGGCGGAAGTTTCTATTCGCGCAAATTAGCTCTTTAATTGATTTAATTGAGCGGCTAAACGGTAGAACGTATCCTCGTCTCCAACGGCCAACGCTTGATCGATCTCTTTGTAGATTCGATCCGAGCGAAACTTGTGAACGGCTTCATCTAATACCATCTCCGCTGCTAATCCTAGCATTGCTTCATAAGCAACTTTCATTTTGTCCATAGGATACACCTCCAAACCGGCGTTAAAGAGATCCTATCGTCTTCGACTATCGTCACGCGGTGATTCAAGTGAAAGAGTATAGGTCAACTCGTCATTCTCAGTCACAATCGAACCGGCTCCTACTTTAAGCATATTCACCATTCTGCGCGCCGATAAGTACGATTGCCCCCATTCCAATTAATATGCCATCGCCTAGTTGGTTTCATAGAAAAACTAATAGAGAAACATCCCATCCTGATCTTCGAGATTTACTCCCGCGACAAGGGCCCTTCCCAATTTGGTCATCCGCACAACCGTTCCATGCTCCTGATGCTCGCCGATCCGAAGCATTCCCAGATGAACCATCATTCCCATTAACCGTACATCCAGCACCCTGTCGGCTGAATCGTAATAGAACGGTTTGACGAAAGGGATAAGCACTTTGCGGAGTGAAGCAGCCGTAACCCATTGCTCCGACAAACTGTTTATCCAATGCACGAGCGCATGAATGTTGGGAATTGCCCCTTTGTACAGTTTCAGCCAGAACTTGTAAATCTGCTCCATTTCATTGGCCGGCTTGCTGCACAACCGCTCTTCGCCGCTCGGCGATAAGACCAATAACAGACCATCTTCCACGAAGTACTTCATATAGCTGCAATAGTCAAACAGGAGAGACATCCGGTTCGGATAATGGTGAAAATGTCTGCCGTACCCGAATCGCCACTCGCCCTTACCCGGCAGTTCTTCCGAGATGGCCAGCTTTTCCAAAATCTGTCCGCTGAACCGTTTATACATCGAGCCGTCCGCCGACAACTGAACCTCATTGTGATAAATATAATGAAGCAGCTGATAAACGTCTTCCTGCACGAGCATTTGTTCGTCCCGGTACATATGCGGCTCATCCGTATAATGCAGCTCTGCCGTAAACTTCTTGCGAAGCGTCTCGCGGAATCTCACTCTCAGATCCTGCGGTACCTGGAACATATAACGATTGGTTCCTGTTACTCCGTTAAAGAGCCATCCTTGATGCTTGAACCTGGAGATCATCTCGCGTGGTCCGGATTCTTTGGGCGCTTCGGCCTCGGCTTGCTTCTTCTTCGTGCGTTTCGTTTTCTTCTGCGGCGGTTCTTCCGCTGGGGGCTCTAGCTCGCCAAACTTGCTTTGCTGAACCCTTGCAATCAGCTCTTCCAGGCTGAAGGAATCTCTCGATTCGAATAACAGGGAGTTCAAGAACCGCATTTCGTCCAGTTTCATACTGCTGATCTGCGCCTCAAATACATCTTTCCGGCTGACGGTTGAGAGAATAGACTGAATCAAATCATTTTTTGAGTGGCCATTGCACTCACATTGATACACGGAGGCGATCCGGCTCAACTGCTGAATATCCGCATAGCCCAACATATCCGACAAATTCATGGTATCTCTCCTTTCCGCAACTGCCCGCCGTTTGTGTCTCGATCGCGAGCTTATTTGATTCGCTAGCAATAATTAGTACCATTATGGGAAGAATTTTGAATTTTAAAACTAGTTGTGTGAAAAAGCTTCACATTGAGTGCCTAAATTCGCTTGATGCGCGTGATGCACGCTGCGCAAGCCAATGTTCTTTCGATCGCCGTTGATACCGGATTCCCTTCGATTCGAAGTTGTATGGTGGGGAATCCGGCTATCAAAAGCGAACGCTGCGCTTCTCAATGAACATTTGCTTGCTCCGCTTCCGCTTGCTCGTTTTCTACACAAAAAAGCCTTTAAAATCCAAAAGCGAGAACAGCAAATAGGGCTGCCATGTAAACGGCAGCCCTTGCTGTTCTTTATAAGAGGCTGCCACATAAACGGCAGCCTGAATTGTTGTAAAAAATAAATTGACGAGGAGCGAGCGGCGAATGTATCTCTTGGAGGAGCGTGTATGCTTCCGAAGCAGCTTTCTTTCAGAAAGCTTTTAAGCGTTCGCCTTTGTCACTTCTGAATACACCTTATAAAATCTAATCCATATTCAGAATGACAACAGCGGCCGGAAAGAGATACATTCCCGAGAGTGACCTATTACGTCAAATTCTCGAATTCGCCTCCTCTAGGTGACGAGTACAATTATATAGAAGCGGAGCCCATTGTTCATCCTTAAACTGGAGAATCGAATAAGAAAGATTGCCCAGATGCTGCTTCTCAAGGTCGACGCAAAGCGTATCAAACATCTGCGCCAGGAACCCGCCATGGGATACCACGAGCAGCCTGCCTTCCGGCCGCTGCTTCTGCCACTCCTCCAGGAATGCCAATCCCCGGGCACGAACCTCCTCGTCCGTTTCCAATCCTTGCGCAACTTCACGCCAGTTCTCGCCCCAACGTTCCACTCTCTCGGGCAGGGTCAGTCCCTCGACTTCGCCGAAATTGCGTTCGCGCAACCGAGGATCGCTGTCCAGCAGCGGAATATCCAGCTTATCCGCAATAACGGCAGCCGTCTGGCGAGCGCGCTGGAGATCGCTCGATATTACCGCATCCCACAGCTTCTCATCTTGGCTCAATCGCGAGGCTAGCGCATTCGCCTGCTTTTTTCCAAGCTCATTTAACGGAATATCGGTCTGGCCTTGAATCTTCCCTAAAGCATTCCAATCGGTATTGCCGTGTCGTACCATGCCAATGATCAATTGCGACTCCTGCCTTTCCGAATATAAATGAGAAAACCTCTATCGCGGCGCCGAAATAAACGGTCACGGTTAGAGGTTGAATATCTATACAACACCTTAGTTAAGCTTGTGCATTAGCTTCGCGTTCTAGACAACCAGTTCAAGATTAACAACGTCATCACAACTCCAAGAAGCGAAAGAGCTACCCAATATTGCGGGTAGGTTGGGACGACCTGCAGAACGAACGGATCGCTAACGCTTGCGACGGGAACTTCAAATTCTGCGCTAATGACAAAATCGCTGCCGGACGCATTAGCCGTATCCATTAATCCGGTTAGTTGAGCCATCTTTTCTTCCGGCGTGCCGTGTTCGTTGCCTTTGATGAAAAAAATAAGCGAACACGCGAATATGGCTAAACAAGCGGACAGCACAATAGCAAGGTTACGCCTGAAAGCAGGCGAAAAATAATAGCTTTTCTGAGAAACCGGCATTAACCACGATTGTTCAGCATAAATGCGATCCATAACGCTGCGATTGACATGCTCCATCTGGGCGGTAACAACTTCTTCCTCTTCCGAAAGCTGAAGGATCAATTCTTCGCTTTCTTCCCACAGACGGTATTGTTCCGCGCAATGCTCGCAGTCGAGCAAATGAGCTTCCATCGCTTCACGTTCGGCATCTTCTTCTGATAAGCATCCGAAGACATCGAACCTGTCTTGTACGTCATCGCATTTCATCGTGTGTTCATCCCTTCGTATTCTTCCATCATCGGCGTCTCGCCAAAGTAAGGCTCAAGCTGCGACTTTACGCTGGCTCGTGCCCGGAATAACAACGATTTTACGGAACTTACCGTTTGGCCCAGGATATTGGCGATCTCCTGATAGTCCAACTGGTCATATTCCCGCAGAATGAGTGCCGAGCGTTGTTTTTCAGGTAAATTGTTGATTGCTTCTCGGACCATCGCCATCCGTTCGTTGCGCAGAACATGCTGTTCTGGCACCTGATCCGGGGGAGCGGCAGGCATCATATTCGACTCATCGAGAGGAACGTTGGCAGACTTTTGCTTGCGCAGTTCGCTAAGCACGGTATTTCGTGCAATCGTATACAGCCACGTCGAAAAAGAGGCATCCACTTCACGGAAGGAATGGAGGCTGCGGTATGCTTTATAAAACGTTTCCGAGCACAAATCCTCAGCGAGCAGCTCCAGCTTGGCACTCTTCAACATATGATAGATAAATGCTAATATCTTGCGTTGGTAACGGCGCATCAGCTCCGAATAGAGCTCGATGTTACCGTCCTTAATCTCACGTATTAATTGGGAATCAGTCATGACAGGCGAACCTCCTCACCTGCGAATTCTTCTTCCCAGTTCGATTATGTATCCTTATACCGAACCGGAAGCGAAAAGTTGCGGTCATTATCATAAAAAATATCAATAAATACGATGTATGTAATTCGAGTCGCAAGAGCCAAAATCCTTCTTGTTTCGACAAAAAGGATTTTAATCCATATTTTAACAATACCCACTGTCCTTCGATATTGTAACATACCTCTTTGCATTAGTCTCAAAAAATAAATAAACTCTAATTTCCAGCGTGCAGGATTTTGTCGGAATTGGAGCAAACGGCATGTCCACAAAAAAGAACAAAAAAAAACCACTCCGAAGAGTGGTCAGCATTCATATTGAACGCTATAGTTTTGGATAGGAGTGGAGAGAAACCATACTGTACTTTTATTATATGTATACGCTTCCACAATGTCAACGGTTTTTTTGAAAACGCTTAAACTTTTTTGTCCATAAAATTTCTCATCCGCCAACAAACAAAAAAACCTCTTTCGAGGTTTTATTGACGAACGGTATATCCGGTTTTGCCGAGCAGCTCCATCGCTTGATCCAAATCTTCCTGAGTCCGGAACGATAAACGAAGCACGCCGGGAACATCTTCCCTGCTCTCGATAATATTGATGTTGCTAAGGTTAATCCGGGCACTGCCCAGCTCGCTGGCAATATTGCCGATAATGCCGGGATGATCGGGTACATCCACATAACAATCGTATAAAGAATGAATCATGCCTTTCCGGCGCTCGGGCAGCTTGCTGCGGAACTCTCCGGCTGTCTGGAAGGCTTCCTCAATCGCATCGCCGTTCAAAGCTTCGAGCATCACCGCAAACTTCTCCACTTCCGAATTCCAGTCCTTCAGAAGCTTCAGCAGAACTTCGCGGTTATTAATCAGAATATCGCGCCAGACGATCGGATCGCTTGCCGCGATTCTCGTAATGTCCCGGAAGCCTCCGGCAGCCAGCAATTCGTACAAGCCGTTATTCTCATTGTAGCCGCGGACCTGATTAACGAGCGCTACCGCGATCATATGCGGCAGATGGCTGATTGCCCCTACAATCTCGTCATGCGAATTGGCATCAACGCTGACAAGATGCGCTCTTGTATGAACCAGAAGGTTTTTCAGCCGTTCCAAAGCTTCCGGCGGTGTAGTCTCTTCCGGTGTTAGTACATAGAACGCGTTCTCGAACAGATTCGTTGAGGCTGCTTCCACGCCGGAGCGTTCGGAACCGGCCATTGGATGGCCGCCGATAAACGACACGCCATTCTGCTCCAGTCTTCTGCCGCATTCGGCCACCGAAGCTTTCGTGCTGCCTACATCCGTTACGATGCAGCCTGGCTTCAAATTTAGCTTGCCGAGCTCCGTTACGTATTCTTCAAGCTTGCCTACCGGCACGCATAGAAAAATAAAGTCGGCGCCCTCGGCAGCTTCGCGCAAGGAAGTTGTCGCGTAATCGACAACTCCCCGCCTCATATATTTTTCAACGGAGGACTGACGGTTCGAGTAACCTACAACGGTAAGCTCCGGCTTGCCTTTGAAGCAAAGCGCCAATGAACCGCCAATCAATCCTACCCCAAATATCGCGATCTTCGTCATAAGGCTATCCGCGCACCGCCGCTTCCTGCAGAACTAGCTCAAGAGCCGCGATGAACTTTTCGTTTTGCTCCGGAGTGCCAACTGAGACGCGGATGTGGGTCGGATAGTACGTCCAGCGCGATCTAACAATAACCCCTTTACGAAGGAGCGATTGGAAAACGTCAGCAGAAGGGAGCTTCGTATCAACCATAACGAAGTTGCCGTACGCCGGGAAGTAGCTTAAGCCAAGACGGTCGAATTGACTGGACATGTATTCGATTCCCTCGCGGTTCTGCTTGCGGCAGAACGCAATAAAATCATCGTCGGCAAGAGAGGCTTTTGCCGCTACTTGTCCGAGGCGGGTCGTATTAAACGGCTCTCTGATTTGGTTCATATATTGGATGATATCCGCGTGGCCGATTCCGTAACCGATACGCAGCGAGGCCAGACCGTAAATTTTCGAGAAGGTGCGAAGCACGATCAAGTTCCGGTATTTCTTCAGCAGCTTAATGCCGTCCGGGAAACCGGGCTCTTCCACGAATTCGCAATACGCTTCATCCAATACGACCAGAACATCCTTAGGAACCTGATCGAGGAAAGCGGTAAGTTCATCTTCCGTGACGATCGTGCCGGTCGGGTTATTCGGATTGCATACCCATACCAGCTTCGTACGGTCCGTAATCTTGGCCAGCATCGCCGGAAGATCATGTTTGCCGTCCTTTAATGGCACTTCAATAATGCGGGCATTTTCGATCTCCGCGTTATGTTTGTACTGGGAGAATGTTTCGTCGGCCATAACCGTCTCGTCGCCCGGAGCAAGATAGGTTCTCGCCAGCATAAGGATAATGTCGCTCGAGCCCGTGCCAAAAATAATCTGATTGGACTCTACTCCGTATCTTGCCGCTACAGCTGCCGTAAGCTCAAAGCTTGCACCGTCCGGATAGGTTGAAATTTGACCTAATTCATTTATGATAGCTGCTTTCGCCTGTTCCGAGTAACCGAACGGATTCTCGTTGGAAGCAAGCTTGATAACCTCGTCTAATCCAAGCTCTCTCTTAACGTCTTCAACCGGTTTTCCCGGCTGATAAACAGGGAGATGCACGATATTGCTTTTTGGCTGCATCGCCATTCACCTCTTTGTCATATTGGCCATATTGGCTAACCGCATGTTTTCTATTGTCTCACATCTTGTAAAGGTTTTAAAGGGTCGTCTTGTAAAATAGGAATTGGAGCTCACTAGGCGAATAGGCTTTGCCATTCATTTTACAGACAGCGCAAATGCTTGAAATAAAAAAGGACAGAGCCGGCAAGCTCTGTCCTTTCGCATCAGCCCTTCAATCCGGCAACAAAGCTGCGGATTTCGGCCAATCCCTCTTCCCGCTTCGAAGAATCGCTTAATAGAGGAAGCGTTTCTTCGATTTTGCGCACAATCGCGCTGCCTACGACTACGCCGTCGCAGGTTTTCTCGAAGCGCTCCACCTGCTCGCGGCTGGAAATTCCAAAGCCCACGGCAATCGGCAGGTCCGTTGCTTCTCGAACCGTTGCAAGGAAATCGTCAATGCCGCTGTGGAATTCGGCACGGACTCCCGTTACGCCCAGGGAGGAAACACAGTAGACAAAGCCGCGCGCTTTCTTGGAAATACGGACAACGCGATCCTTCGAGGTTGGAGCCACCAGCGGAATAAGGTGAACGCCTTTCGCTTCGGCCAGCGTACGCACTTCCTCATCCTCTTCAATCGGAAGATCCGGGATGATAAGCCCGCTGATCCCCTTCTCCACGACAAGATTCATAAAGTTCTCCAGGCCGAATTGCAGCACTGGATTGAAATAAGTAAACAAAATAAAGGGCAGCTTGACGCCGGCTTCGCGGGCTTGCGCAGCCGTCTCGATGCAATCCAAAATCGAAATGCGATTCTTAAGCGCGCGTTCGGATGCCCTTTGAATAACGGGACCGTCTGCAAGCGGATCGGAATAAGGGACACCAAGCTCCACGAGATCCGCGCCCGCTGCTTCAAGCTCTTTAATAATAGCGATTGATGTAGGGATATCCGGATCCCCAATCGTCAGAAACGGAATAAGCGCCGTCTTTCCTTCTTGCTTTAATTTGGCAAAAGCAGCATCAATCAAATTCATGCCTCTGTACCTCCCAGATAACCCATGATTGCTTCCACGTCTTTATCGCCGCGTCCGGACAAGCTGACAACGACAATTTTGTCTTTATCAAGGGTTGGAGCCAGCTTAATCGTCTGCGCAATCGCATGGGCGGATTCCAATGCCGGAATAATTCCTTCCGTGCGCGACAGCAGTTGAAGAGCGTCAAGTGCTTCCGCATCGGTAATCGGGAAGTATTCCGCGCGGCCGGAATCCTTCAAATACGCATGTTCCGGTCCGATGCCCGGATAGTCAAGCCCCGCCGAGATGGAATGCGCAGGCTGAACCTGGCCGTATTTATCCTGCAGCAAGTAGCTCATCGAGCCTTGGAATACGCCGTGGCTGCCCATAGTCATCGTCGCTGCGTGCTCTTCCGTATCAATACCGCGTCCCGCTGCTTCAACCCCAACAAGACGGACGGATTCATCTTTAATAAACGGATAGAAAATACCGATGGCATTGCTGCCGCCGCCAACCGCCGCAACCACATAGTCCGGAAGGCGCTCTTCCGCTTCGACGATCTGCTTGCGGGATTCATCCCCGATAATACGCTGGAAGTCGCGGACCATCATCGGGTAAGGATGCGGCCCCGTTGCCGATCCCAGAATGTAGAACGTATCGTCTACATGGCTGACCCAGTAGCGGAGCGTCTCGTTGCAGGCATCCTTGAGCGTACGGGTGCCCGACATAACGGGAACAACCTCCGCTCCAAGCAGCTGCATGCGGAATACGTTCAGCTGCTGGCGTTTCATGTCTTCTTCGCCCATGAATACTTTGCATTCCAGTCCAAGCAAAGCGGCAACGGTTGCCGATGCGACGCCGTGCTGGCCTGCGCCGGTTTCGGCAATGATTTTTGTTTTGCCCATGCGCTTGGCAAGCACGGCCTGCCCGATCGTATTATTGATTTTGTGGGCGCCGGTATGGTTCAAATCTTCGCGCTTCAGGTAAATCTTTGCGCCGCCAAGATGCTGGCTTAACCGTTCCGCATAATAAAGCGGCGTAGGGCGTCCCGAATATTTGTGCAGAAGATCATGAACCTCTTGCTTGAAAGATTCGTCCTGCGAATAATGCTTATAAGCCTCTTCGAGCTCCAGCAAAGCGTTCATCAGCGTCTCCGGTACATACCGGCCGCCGAATTTGCCGAAGCGCCCGTTTTCGTCTGGTACTTGGTTCATCGTTCTATCACCTTTCCAACGAATAGTCTAATCTTCTCGATGTCTTTACGGCCGTCCGTCTCAACACCGCTCGATACGTCAATACCGTCAACCGGATGGCCTGCCAGAAGTTCTTCCACATTGCCGGGATGAAGTCCTCCCGCCACGTACAAAGGAACACCGATGGCTGCTGCCGCATTCTGATAGTCCGTTATGAGCTGCCAGTCAAAAGTTTGACCCGTACCGCCGCCGGCTGTATCGATCAGTATGGCGTCTACGGCACCCTCATAGGCGGACACGCGATCGTGTGCATCAGCGCCGTCTTTTCCGATAGAGAATACTTTCCATATCTTCTTATCCAAGCGGTTCTTAACCAGGCGGCAAAACTCCGGCGTCTCCTGCCCATGCAGCTGCACGACGTCCAGAGGCGCTTTCGCAACAATCGCTGTCAGCTCCTCCATGCCGGGATTAACGAAGACGCCTACCGTTTGAGGCGCTACACCGTCAGCTGCCTGAAGCAGCCTGGCTGTCTGAATTAGAGCTGCAGCGGTTTCCGCATCGACCTGGCGTTTGCTTGGCGCAAACACGAAGCCGATCTCATGAAAAGGAAGCCCGTTCATCTCCGCGATGGTAGCGGAATCCCTCAATCCGCAAATCTTGATTCTTGGCGATGCCGTCATGCCCGCGTCACCGGACCCATCAGGTCGATAACAGCCTGTCCGGCATCCGGCTGGCGCATGAAATGTTCGCCGATCAGGACGCCTTGCGCGCCGACGGATTGTAGATAATCCATATCGTTTCGACCCGCAATCCCGCTTTCGCTTATAACCGTAACTCCTTTTGGCATGAGATCAATAAGTGCTTCAGTCGTACGGAGATCGGTTACGAAGGATTTCAGGTCACGGTTATTAACGCCAATCAGGGTTGCTTTATCAAGCTCCAGAACCCGCTCCAGCTCCTCGCGGTCATGAACTTCAACGAGAACGTCCATGCCAAGCGATTTTGCCGTGTCATACAGCTCCGACAGCTCGGAAGATGTGAGAATGGCTGCTATTAATAGTACCGCATCCGCTCCAATAACACGAGCCTCGTATACCTGACGGTAATCGATAATAAAATCTTTGCGGAGAAGCGGATTGCTAACCGTCTTCTTGATCAGGGATAAGTATTCATTGGAGCCTTGGAAATAATCGCGGTCCGTCAGCACCGATATACAGTCCGCGCCTGCGCGCTCATAAGCCGCCGCAAGTTCAACAGGATGAAAATCAGGACGGATAAGGCCTTTGGATGGGGATGCCTTCTTCACTTCCGCGATCAGGCCTACATCCCGTTTGCGGCCGGCCGTTAGGGCGCGTTCGAAGCCGCGGCATTCGGGAAGCGATGCGATTTGGCGTTCATACTCGGATAACTGGAAGCCCGAAGCGAGATGAGCAACCTCTTCCCGCTTCGTTACTACGATTTTATCAAGAAACATGAGTCAACTCTCCTGTCGTCTGAATAAGCTTTTGCAATTGCTGATTTGCCATGCCGGTATCAATCATTTTGGCTGCCAGCGCAACGCCTTCGCGGAGTGAATCCGCATAGCCGCCTACATAAATGCAAGCTCCCGCGTTAGCGAGCACGATATCGCGGTACGCGCCGCGTTGTTCGCCGTTGAAAATCGCACGGATCAACGCCGCATTCGTCTCCGGATCTCCGCCGATTACTTCGGAAATCGGATAGCGGGAGAGCCCCAGCTCTTCCGGAGTCAGTTCATAAGTAACCACTTCGCCGTTTCGCAGCTCGGAAATTTGGGTTGGCGCCGAAATGCTGATCTCATCCAATCCGTCTACGCTGCTGACAACCATCGCCCGCTTCACGCCAAGCTCATTTAATACGGCTGCGATCGTGGACGTTTTGGTACGGTCGTACAAACCGATCAGCTGACGATCGGCGCCAGCCGGATTCGTTAATGGACCCAGCATATTAAAGATCGTGCGGACGCCAAGCTCGCGGCGCGGCGCAGCCGCATGGCGGAGAGACGGATGATACAGCTGAGCGAACATGAAGCAGATGCCAATCTGATTCAAGCATTCGGATGCTTGCTCCGGAGTCAGAGTAATGTTCACGCCAAGTGCTTCGAGTACATCCGCGCTGCCTGCTTTGCCGGACATCGCCCGGTTGCCGTGCTTCGCCACGCGAATGCCGGCCGCTGAAGCGATAATTGCGGAAGCCGTGGAAATATTGAATTTATGAATACCGGAACCGCCGGTTCCGCAAGTATCAAGCAAGCCTTCCTGCTTCGTCTGGACATGGCTGGAATGCTGGCGCATCACTTCCGCAAACCCCGTAATCTCGTCCTTCGTCTCACCCTTCATACGCAAGGCAGTCGCTACGCCCGCAATTTGCGAAGGAGTAGCGTTGCCGCTCATAATAATATCCATTACCGACCGGGCTTCTTCACGCGTCAGATCGGTGCTGCTCATCAGCTTGTTTAAAGCTCCTTGCATCGTTACCTGTTCTGTCACCAAACTCATTTTACAACACCTCTCCGCTTGTTACATAGTAGTCCGCGTTAACCGCCTGTTCAGCCGGGCTCTTCCGTATGCCAAAAACCGCTTCCGCAGCGCGGATCGCCTTAAGGCACGCTTTTGCTTTATTAACCGTCTCCATATATTCGCTCTCCGGAACGGAGTCCCATACGATCCCTGCTCCGCTCTGCACATAAGCTTTACCGTTCTTGAACACAATGGTCCGGATTGTGATGCATGTATCCAGCGATCCGCCAAATCCGAGATAACCGATTGCCCCTGCGTAAGCGCCTCGCGCTTCGTTCTCAAGCTCAGCGATAATTTCCATCGCCCGAAGCTTGGGAGCGCCGGATACCGTCCCAGCCGGCAGACAGGACAGGAAAGCATCGAAGAAGTCTTTGTCCTCGCGAAGCTTGCCGGATACGTTGGACACGATGTGCATGACATGCGAGTAACGCTCAATCTCCATGTAAGCGTCGCAGCGTACCGTGCCGAATTCCGACACGCGGCCGATATCGTTGCGGCCAAGGTCAACCAGCATCAGATGCTCCGCCCGTTCCTTCTCATCGGCGAGCAATTCCGTTTCAAGCGCCTTGTCTTCCTCCGGCGTCTTGCCGCGCGGCCTAGTTCCAGCGATCGGGCGTGTCTCGACTTTGCGGTCGCCATTAACCTTTACGAGCGCTTCAGGCGATGTGCCTACGATCACTTCATCTCCCATTTTCAAATAGTACATATAAGGAGACGGGTTCATCGTGCGAAGCACGCGGTATACGTGAAGAGGATCAACCTCGGTTTCGATGCTGAAGCGCTGCGACAAGACGACTTGGAAAATATCGCCGGCTCGGATATATTCCTTTGCCTGATCAACGTTCGAAATAAACTGTTCTTTCGTCAGGTTGGACTGTACATCGCCAAGCTCGGGATCAACCGGGATCGACGAGCCCGATGTTGCAGGAACCGTAATCGGCTGCTGCACACGTTCGATTGTTGCCTCGATCTTGGCTACCGCACGGTTATAAGCCTTCTCGATATCCGCGTTGGTAGCCGCATGAGGAATATGAACATTCCCGATAATTTGCAGCTGCTGCTTGAAGTGGTCAAATACGATAACCTGGTCGCAGAACATAAATTGCAAATCATTCATTTGCAAGTCGTCGATGCGGTGCGCCGGGAGGTTCTCGTAATATTGGAGCAAATCGTATCCGAAGTATCCGATCGCACCGCCCGTAAACGGCGGGAGCTCCGGAAGCGACGGGCTGCGGAAGCCGCGCAGCTGAGCCTTCAAGAGCTCAATCGGCTTCTCGTCGAACACTTGCTTCTCTCCGTTATGCTCCAGTACCATCTTTCCGTTCTTCCCGTAGAGCATCATGAAAGGATCCGTCCCGATAAATGAATATCTCGCCCATTTCACTCCGCCCTCTACGCTCTCAAGCAGGAACGCGTGCTGCTCCTTCGCAAAATGCTGGAACAGCCTGATTGGTGTTTCCGTATCCGCAAGCATATAGCGTACGATCGGAATAATATTGTATTGGTCGGCCAGCTTCGTTACTTGCTGCAATTCATTTGTCATGGGGGGTTCCTCCTCTTGGTACTCGCGTATGGGTTAGAAGGGCATTAAAAAAGCCCCTGCCGGGAGCAGGGGCGTTGAATGTATGGATGATGACAAATAAGATTGCGAACAAAATAAAGAATAGACCTAAGGCGTACGATAGTTATGCTATCTGCTACGCTTAGCTGCGGTAATCAAGCCTTCTATTCTCAACTGTCCTGCACTCATCTCTGCTTAACTCATCTCAACTCAACTAAAAGCCTGCTACCTAAGCGAAACATCTGCGCCATCCTGTGATGACGTTTCAAGTTTCATTCTAAAAAACCTGTCTTTTAACTTGCTACTCTTCTCTTGCCTAACTATTGTTAGTACCCAATATACTACCGATTAGGCCACGCGTCAATCAGGATTTTGACAAATCCGGACGAAGCACGCGCGCGCCTCCAAGATAGACGTGGTTAATCTCGGCTTGAGTTTTGTCCGTATTCAGATGAATCATAAAACGAACGCAGAGCTCAAGGCTGCCTTTCACCGGCACTTCCAGCGCGCACATTAAAGGCACAAGATCCCAGCCGCTCATCTGACGGATCGCAATAGCCGGGAATGTAGCGTCCAAGTCTTGCGTAACGGTAATAAACACGCTCGCTATATCATCCGGTACGATATCGTTTTGTTTCACAACCTCTTGCAGCAGCTCAAGCGTTGCCTGTAAAATGGGCTCTTTCTCATTTACGTCGACGGTAATGGCACCGCGAATCCCTCTAACTGTCATCCCTTTTACGCCTCCAGTTTCAATTGCTCAACGATGTCCCTTACCCATGCGGACTGAACATCCTTCTTGATTTCCACTTTGCCGATCTCGGTTGGCACGACGAATACCATCGTACTCTCGCTGAATTTCTTGTCATGCATCATCGCGTCCATAATCGCATCCACGTCGTAATGCGCAGGAAGCTTCACCGGAAGACCTACCTTGGACAAAACGCGCTTCGTGGTCGTATACACCTCTTCCGGCGCGCCGTAGCGCAATCCCAGTCTCGCCGAGCCGATCATGCCGATGGAGATGGCTTCCCCATGCAAAAGCTCGCCATAGCCGGCTACCGCTTCCAGCGCGTGGCCGATTGTATGGCCAAGGTTCAGAATCGCGCGCAGGTCATTCTCGCGCTCATCTTGAGAGACAACGGCTGCCTTAACGCTGCAGCCTTTGTAAAGGGCGTAGCCAAGCGCATCCGGTTCAAGCGCGAGCAAGCGCTCCGCATTTTCTTCGCACCATGCCGTAAATTCCGCATCCCAGATTAACCCGTGCTTCACAACTTCCGATAAGCCCGCGCTGACATCCCTCGGAGGCAGCGACTGCAGCGTATTCAGATCGTAAAGCACCATCTCGGGCTGATGGAATGCGCCGATAATGTTCTTCGCAAGCGGATGATTCACCGCTACCTTGCCGCCAACGCTTGAATCGTGGGCAAGAATCGTTGTTGGAATCTGTACAAACTTAACGCCGCGCATATAGGAAGCTGCCACAAACCCGGCAAGATCCCCTACAACGCCGCCGCCAAGCGCAACGATCGTCGACTTCCGGTCAAGGCCGGCTTCAAGCGCTTTTGTCACGAGGCTTTCCAGCATGGAGAGCGATTTGGAGCTTTCGCCTGCAGGAACAACCGCACTAGCTACTGTAAAACCTGCTTCACGAAGAGTACTTTCGAGCGGCTCCAGGTATTGAGGGGCAACATGTTCGTCCGTAATGATAAGCATCGGCGATTTCAGGCTGATCTGATGCTTCTTGAAATACGCTTCCGCCTCCTGCAAAAGACCTTCACCGATATAAATGGGATAAGAGCGTTCGCCTAGCTCAACTTTCAGTTCGCGCATGATCTCTACCATCCTAACTGTTCATATTCCGGGCTTTTTATGTAAACATCTTTGCTCATTATAGTACAGGCTTCAGTCTTTGACAAGAAATGCACCACCTCTTAAATGCGTAAAAAGGCGGATGCCAAAGCCATTTCTGGCCCCGGCATCCGCCTTTCGGGCGGCTATGGAAAGCGTTAGCTGTTCACAAAGCGCTTGCTTGTTTCCCGGTCTGCCTTCACTGCCATCTGACTCATCAGATTAGGGAGCTGACGGCTGTCCAGACCGAGAATTTGAGCGCATTCTTGAATGGATATGATCCCGCTTCGGTAAGCATGAATCACTTGTCGCTTGTCCATTTTCATCCTCCAATTAAAGATCGGTTGTCCTTAGTATTGGAGCGGATGGAAATCGGTATACATCAGCCGGTAATTCTTCTGTAGAAGAAGGTATCGGCCGATTCAAAGCCATATTGCGAAGGAGAGAAAATCTGCTCGGTGCTTCCGACGAACAGAAGTCCGCCGGGCCGAAGCGCGCTTGCGAATTTTTGATATAATAAGTGCTTGGCTTCTTCCGTGAAATAAATCATGACGTTCCGGCAGACGATCAGATCGAAGGACTGCTCAAAGGAATCGTAAAGCAGATTCTGCTGTTTAAACGTAATCGCGTTTTTAAGCTTATCCGATACCGCGTACATTCCATGATCCGGCTCGAAATACTTCTGCCTGTAGGCAGCCGGAACATCCCGCAAGGATCGTTCCAGATACTGCCCTTCCTTCGCTTTTTGCAATACAACGGAATCCAGGTCAGTCGCCAGTAAAAACGTTTTGGCAAGAGCGTCAAGCTCCGACAGAATCATAGCGATCGTGTATGGCTCTTCCCCCGTCGAACAAGCGGCACTCCATACCTTCAGCCTCTCTCCCCGCTGTAGCATCTCCGGCAGGAAGCGGCTTTGCAGCACTTCCCACCGGTTCGGGTTCCTCCAGAATTCGGACACGTTAATGGTCATCCGGTCCAAAAATTCGTTCAGCAAACTCCGGTCCTGCTCGATCGCTTTCCAGTAAGCCTCAAACGTCTGGTAGCCGTGCTTCTGGCGAAGCGTCGTCAGACGGCGCTTCATCTGGGCTTCTTTGTACTGCGACAAATCAATATTGGTCTTAGCCTTCATTCTTTGGATAAAAAGATCGAAATCCAGATCCACCGACATGGACGCCTCCTGTTGTAACTACAGCGTTATGTATGGCTTAGATCCAACGCTGCACGGTATGTTCGTATTCCACCAGCTGCTCGGGCGAGAAGAAATTAGCAATTTCCCTTGCGGCGCTTTCCGGGGAATCCGAACCATGAATCAAATTCAAATTCGTATGTACGGCAAAATCCGAACGAATCGTGCCTGGCAATGCATCTACCGCATCCGTCTTGCCAATCATGGCGCGAGTGAGGGCAATAACATTATCCCCCTGCCATACCATGGCAAAGACCGGCCCGGCGGTAATAAAGTTCAGCAACGGCTCATAAAAGGGCTTGCCTTGATGTTCGGCATAATGGGTTTCCGCAAGTTCTCTGCTCACAACCATAAATTTGGCGGCAACCAGCTTCAAGCCTTTGCGTTCAAACCGCGACACAATCTCTCCGATAAGGCCGCGTTGTACACCATCTGGTTTAATCATCAAAAAGGTTCTTTCCATAACGCTACCTCCTAAAAGAATTGTGTGGAACATTTTCGTAAGCTCTGCTTAATGATTGTGAAACAATTCTTGCTTCGTAAGCATCCGCTAAAAGAATGGTGTGGAACAAATTCAAGCACCGCATCCCCTAGTAGTTACGCTTACCTACGAAATGCGCAATGTCAATCAGATTCTTCTTCGCTCCAATACCCGGTAATCCCTCTAAAGCAGCCAAAGCTTTTTTGATGTAATCATTCGCCAGCTGGTCAGCCAACTGAATACCTTTGCTGCTTTTGATCAGCGAAATAGCCGGTTTGGTATCAACATTCCCGTTATGCTCGCGGATAATCCGAATTTGCTCCAGCAAAGGTTCGCGCACCTTGTCATCCTTCAAGGCGAGAATGACGGGCAGCGTAATGTTTCCTTGTCGGATATCCGAGCCCGGAGGCTTGCCGATCTGCTTCTCGGTGCCGAATAAATCCAGCATATCGTCACGGATCTGGAAGGTCATCCCGACATTGTAACCGTAACGGTACAGACGGTTGAGCGTCGCCCGGTCCGCGCCTGCCGCAGCCGCGCCAAGCTGACAGCTGATCGCGATCAGCAGCGCCGTCTTGCGGCGAATGCGCAGCAAATAATCTCGTATCGTTTGTTCGGTATTGAAGAAATACCGGATTTGCTCCATCTCTCCAATGCTCATCTGTACGAGAGATTTCGAGAGCATCTGATGGATAAACGGATCATCCAGCTCTGTTACTATCGTGAGCGCCCTGCCGAAAATATAATCGCCCGTATACATGGCAATCCGGTTATCCCATTTGGATTTGACGGTTAGCTGACCGCGCCGAGTGGATGCATCGTCAATGACATCGTCATGCACCAGGGAAGACATATGGATGAGTTCAAGCGGCACGGCTACCTTCGTCAGTTTATCAAGGTCGTATTGGCCGAATTTGCCCGCAAGAAGCACAAATACGGGGCGCAGCCGTTTCCCCCCTGCCTTCAGCAGGTGAAGAGACGTCTCGCTAAGCAGCTCGTCGCCGAACGAAATGCTTCGCTCCAGCTCTTGCTCGATTCGGGACATATCGCCTTTCAACTTTGCAAAAATGTCTAATAGTTTCATTCTTTCACCTGTTCGGCAGAGTTTCTTCTTTATAAAAATGCAGGTTCACGTCGTGATCGAGCAAGCCAAGCTCGCTGGCATAGCGGAAATACAACGCAAGGCCTTCCTGCTGCTTTGGTCCAAAGTCGTAATTTAGGCAAGTGAAGTACATTTGCCAATAAGCCGGATCGCCGCCAAGCTGCTCCATAGCCTTCTGGATAAGCGGCGTAAGATCTCCTACGCTTTTCTCCTTGCTGGCCGTAAACGCCCGGAACAATCGCTCGAAAGCTTCCGGCGACTGTTCCACCGCTTCCCTGCGGGCAGCTACAACGGCGTACGTCATCGCAAGTCCCGTCCACTGATTCCACACTTCACCGAGATCAATAACGGTCAAGCCTTTGTCTTCCCAAGACTCCCGTATAGCGGGATCGCCGATCAGAAGAGCGCCATCGGCCCATTCCAGCATCCGGTCAAGATCAGGCTCGGCCGGTTCGTATACCGGATCAAGCTCGTAATACTTTTTCATTAATATTTTAAGCAGGTTGACCGACGTAGCCGACGTTGTCGTAACAGCGATTCGCTGCGGTGACGACTGCCCGATCGGTTGTTTAAGGAATAGAAGAATTGAATTTACTTTACCCTCCGACCCTACCGATAAATGCGGGAGAAGGACATAATCCTTGTCGTTCATCCCGTAAGCAAAGGAAGATACGGCCGAAACCTGGATCTCCCCTTCGCGCAGCAACCGGTTTAGTTCCGCCGGCACCTTCAGCACGATATCGATGCCGGCATGCTCGGTATAATCCTCTAAATAGTGAAAAAGCGGCCATGCATTCGCATAATCAATCCGGCCGACTCGGAGTGGATTCAGTCTGCCCGTCATGTAAGGTCATCTCCCCATCTTCTGAATAATTGATGCTCGATCGACATGCTATCGAGCACTTTGCCGACAAGGAAATTAATCATTTCATCCATCGATTGCGGTTTATAATAAAAGGCCGGCATTGCCGGAATGATTCTTACCCCAAGCCGGGCAAGCGTAAGCATGTTCTCCAAATGTATAGCATGCAGAGGCGTTTCGCGCGGAACAATAATAAGCTTGCGACCTTCCTTCAGCATGACGTCCGCCGCGCGTGTCAGCAAGTCGTCCGAAATGCCTCGCGCCATCGAGGCGAGAGAACCCATCGAGCAAGGCACAATCGCCATGCCTTCAACCTGGAAGGAGCCGCTTGCGATGCTGGCGCCGATATCGGCATTCGGATGGAAGACCAGCCGGCCAGCCGTTACGGCTTCACCGAACCGATGCTCCAATGCAGCTTGGCGGCGAGATGTATCCCAGCCAAGTTCTTCTTTCAATACCCGCCATCCCGCTTCCGTCACGACGACATGAACGAGGTAATTCGCTTGAAGCAGTTCTTCGATCAACCGGATTCCGTAGATAGCCCCGCTAGCCCCGGTTATTCCGACTACCCAGCGTTTAGGTCTTGTTGCGCTGCTTGCTTCTACCATTGGTGCACCACCAGCAGATCAAACATCGCGAATACGAACAACACAACGCTTAGCGTTCCGTTCATGCCGAAGAAGGCAATTTGCACGCGGGACAGATCATTTGGTCTTACCAGCCAGTGCTGGTAGAAGAGCATCAGAATCGATGCGACCGTGCCAATGAGGTACACCCAGCTCAATTCGGTCATCCAGAACAAAGCGAAGAACCCTATTGCCGTTATTACATGGAAGCCTCTAGCGATCCACAAAGCGCCGGAGAGACCAAATCGCGCGGGAATCGAATGAAGTCCGCTGTCGCGGTCATACTCGTAATCCTGCGTTGCGTATACGATATCGAAGCCCGCGATCCAAAGGGCAACGGTAAAATACAATACCCATGCCGCGGCATTCAGCGACCCCGTTACGGCAACCCAGCCCCCAAGCGGAGACAAGCCGATCGTAAGGCCAAGGAATACATGGCAGAGCCAGGTAACTCTTTTCATATAAGAATACAGAACCAGCATCACAACCGCAATTGGCATCAACTTCATCGCGATGGGATCTAGGTTTGCCGCTGCTACAAACAACAAAGCAAAGGAGACGATAATAAATAAGATAACCTCGAACGATTTCAATAAGCCTGCCGGCAATGCCCGCTGCGCCGTTCTCGGGTTGGCTTTGTCGATTGCTTTGTCGATAACCCGGTTCAGGCTCATGGCCGCGCTGCGGGCACCCACCATCGCAAGCGCAATCCAGCCAATCTCGCCCCAGGAAGGCAATCGCTTCTCAACCGCTAACGTGCCGAGAACGGCTCCCAGAAAAGCGAATGGAAGAGCAAATACGGAATGTTCGAATTTTATCATTTCCAAAATAATGCGTAGTTTGCGAATCATTGCTGCGATTTCTCCTTTGTACCGATGTGAAGTGCCGCGATTCCGCCAGTAAGCGGATAGGCTTGTACTTCACGAAGCCCGGCTTGCCGGAATAGTTCGGATAACTGGTTGGCGTCGGGGAACAGCTTCAAGGAATCCGGAAGCCACTTATATTCGTCAAAGCGCTTTGCCACCCATTTGCCGAGCATCGGCAGCATCCGTTCAAAGTATAAGTAATACATGCCTTTGAATGGCTGCCACAACGGCTTGGAAAGCTCGAGGCATACCACCTTGCCGCCCGGCTTCACGACCCGTTCCATTTCCTTCAGCACCTGCAAGTAATCCGGAACGTTGCGAAGTCCAAAGCCGATCGTAACAAAATCGAAGGAATTATCGGCAAAAGGCAGCTCCATCGCGTTGCCCTGCACAAGCGTGATCTGCTTATTCAAGCCTTCGCCCTTCACCTTGACGGCACCGACGTCCAGCATGTTCTGGCTGAAGTCGAGTCCCGTAACCTGACCCGTGCCGCTCGCTTTCGCAAGCGCTATCGTCCAGTCGCAAGTACCGCAGCACAAATCCAGTGCGGTCTGACCTTGCTGCACGCTCATCTTGCGCATCGTAAATTTCCGCCACGCCTTATGCCTGCGGAAGCTGAGCAGATCGTTCATCATATCGTATTTGGGCGCTATGTTCTCGAATAGCGCATGCACATGTTCTTTCGAGCTGGAGCCTGAACTTGATTCAGAGCTTGTGTTTGCATTCATCTGTCATATCCCTCGTTTCATTAAGCCCTGGTGTGGGCTGCCATCTTCTCCAGGAAGGAATCCGCCAATTCCTGAATGACGTTCTTCAGCCGGTCGGACTCCAGCTTTGCCGCCGTGCTGCGGAGACTGTCCGAAGCGGCTTTCAGCTTGGAGACCAGGCTGCTTTGAAGCTCGTATTTGCCCCGCAGGTCATGGATAAAGGAATGCTCCGTCTTCCGGGAGAGGCTTTGCTGTTCTTCCGGCGTGCCTTCCTGCATGACATGCCAATAAGCCCAGCTTTGATAAAACCGGGATGGTGAATCAAAGCGATTCATTTCATCCAAAACCGTCTCGCAACGGCTTACATCCTCCAGCATCTCCGGCCAAAGCTTCACGAACGCGCCTTCCATCATACCGCTGAACAGCTGAAACATCTCGCTCCTCAGCTCCGTCAGCTTGTTCAAATACTCTTCGGCCTTCAATTGGGATTTCTGCATCTTGGTATAAAGATCCATCTTCAATCGGTTTACTTCGCATACCGCGGCGCTGATCTTGGATACCATTCCGATCTGCCCGGCTTGAGACAAAAGCTGATAGAAACGGCTGCTGAAGTAATCGCCGGCCAGTACCTTCAGCTGTCTTGACCTCATCTCGTTCTCAGAGCGCCGAGTCTCCTCCGTGTCGATCAGGTCATGCGTATCCATCCCCAGCTGTACCAGCGATACAACAAGAGAGTAGAGCTCGCTCTTAGGCTCCAGGGATTCATGCTCGCTTAACACGGCATGAAGCAGCCTTAGCCTCGGGTCGGGAAAAGCAGGCAGCTCGGTGTAAGTTTGAATCATGTCATACTCGACATACTTGGATGCGAGTTCGTTGATACGATAAGGTTTCATGGGGTAAGCCTCCGAACAGATATTGCCGCTAAATAATCTAAACTATTATAGCACAACTTTAGGTCATGAGCATACGAAACAAGCCGCCAAGGTCAAATTGTTCAATATTTGGCTACAACTCCGTCAGGAAGCTGGAAGGGGTGCGGTAGAATAGGTATCAATTGGTCCCAGCCTCTCTTCGAGCAAGGAGGTATACGCAATCCTCAGACGCTTCCTCCACAGCTCGTCATGCAGAGGATCGGCGTCGCTTAACTCGTTAAAGTTCTCGCCAAGCCAATTGTCATTTCTGCGGACATCTGCCGCAAACAGCAGCTGGCCGTCCGATTTGGAGTCGACATAGCGGATCAGCAGCCGATTTACGTTTTCCATCTGGGTGAAAGACAGTCTGATCAGTTTCTCCATATCCCTGTACCAACGCTCCGTCTGCTTCTCGTCGTCTGCGCGCATTTCAACGGTCAGCACGGCCTGGGTCCACTGCACCTTGCCTACTCTTCCGGTCAGCTGCAGGCTAACGATGGCATCAACCAGATTGCTACTTGTCAGCCTTTTCATCTCGGAGGGATGAAAGACGGCCACCTCGCCTTTTCCCTTACCCGGACTGATTCCGGAATGAGGCATTAGGCCAATCACCGCCGTTACCGCAAGCGCCGCTCCCAGCGCCGTCAAATAGGCCTTTCGCATAACGGAATCCCTCCGATCCTAGTAAACGCTCCAAAAATCCCTTATATCCCATTTTACAACCGATGCTGCCAAGCTATGCACAAAAAAACTCCCAACGCGCATATTATGCGCGAGGGAGTTTGTCCGAGCAATGTTTTACTGGTCTGTATCCACCGTACCGTGCTTGGTCATGACGGAAGCTTTGCCGCGGATTTTGACTGCCGATGTATGATCCGTAAATTGAACAACCAAGATTTCATTCTTGTCCAGCTTCTCCGTATGATGGAACTTGGTATCCTGACCACGCGTGAGGCCAATCACCTGAACGCCTTGATCCTTCGCTTTGATAACGATGTAATCGCCTTGATTCGGCTCCATCTTAACCCTCCTAAAATGAATCATCACTTCATTTTGCCATGTTAAGGCATATTGTGAGGACTTCATTGCTTCGAAAGCATTTGCTTTAAAGAATTGTCACACAATTTGCTTCCTTTCAGCCAATTGTGATAATTCTTACTTCGTAAGCATTCGCCGCTCACCGCGATGACTGCTCTAGCATCGGGCTCGATTATACTATAGACCGGCTCCGACATGCAAGACTTGGCAATACGACCGAAAAACGAAAGCGCCCGGACGCGTTGGCGTTCGGGCGCTATACGAAAGCAATTAATTGGAGACGAGGTCTTTAAGAGATTTGCCAGGCTTGAATGCAGGCATTTTGCTTGCAGCGATATCAATCTCTTCGCCTGTTTGCGGATTGCGTCCTTTACGGGCTTGGCGTTCGCGAACTTCAAAGTTACCGAAGCCAACCAGTTGTACTTTGTCTCCGCTTTGAAGGGCATCGGAGATGGCTTCGAATACGGCATCAACCGCTTTCGTTGCATCCTTCTTCGACAGATCGGACAGTTCAGCCACTTTGTTAATCAAATCGGTTTTGTTCATTTGTTTCACCTCCCCTAAAGGCAAATGAAGAGTCATCTTATCCCTCTTATTTACTGAAAACTTGAAAAATATACCTCAACATCAAACAAACTTATAGTAATACAGCCGATTTCCAATTTCAAGTAGCCTATAGAGGTTCCGCGTACTTTCATCCATTTTTCTTTTTAGCCGCTTCGTCTTCTGGACAAATGAATGAAGGTAACGGCAAGCGCAAGGACAAGAACTACGCCTTTGACAATGTCGTTGGCATAGTACTGTACTTTCATCATCGTCATGCCGTTCAGAAGCACGCCGATCAGGATCGCGCCAAAGAACGTACCGATTACGTTAGGACGTCCCGCGCCAAGCACGGAATAACCGATAAAGACGGCAGCGACCGATTCCATCATCATCGGAGCGCCGGCATCAATCTGGCCCGTGCCGACACGCGCCGCATACAGAATGCCGCCGATAGCCGCAAAAATGCCGGAAGCGATGTAAGCAAACGTACGGATACGGCGCACACGAACGCCGGACAGCCGAGCAGCCTCTTCGTTGCCGCCCGTTGTATACATCTGGCGTCCCCAGCGGGTGTATTTAAAGAACAGGTGAACCGCGATAACGGCAATGATCATGAGCACCACCGGAACCGGGATGCCAAGCAGCTTGCCTTGGCCAAGCCACAGGAAAGACTCGCTGAACTTGCCCGGGGCGGTAGATCCGTCGGGCATCGGCATGTTGTTGTAGATCGAATAACCTTTTGTATAGGTCTTATGGATACCGCCAACGATGTACATGACCGCCAATGTGGCCAGCATGTCCGGAATGCGGATTTTGACGATCAGAAGCGCGTTCAACAAACCTACCAATGCGCCAATCAATAGAGCAACAATAATAACGACGACAACCGGCTGCTCGTACCAGACCATGAAGGCGGCCGTGACAACCGTCGTCAACGATACGGTAGAGCCTACCGACAAGTCGAAGCCGTCAACCGTCAGAGAGAAGGTTACGCCAATCGCAACGAAGGTCGTAATCGAAATAGACCGCAAAATATCCGATAAATTCGCGTACGTAAAGAAATGCTCATCCCACATCGAGAAGAATAGGATGACTAAGGCAATAACAAGTAATGATCCGAATTTAAAAATGAAATCTAGTGACTTCTCTCTCATGCCTGCTCCTCCTTGCCGCCGCTTGCATAAAGCATCAGCAGCTCTTGCGTGGCTTCGCCCCGGCCAAATTCCTTCACTATTGCGCCGTCGCACATGACGAGGATTCGGTCGGCGATACCCATCGCTTCTGCAAATTCACATGTTAAGTAAACAATTGCTTTTCCTTGCTCGGCGAGTGATCCGATAATCCGGAAAATATCGCTTTTTGCGCCGATATCCACGCCTTTTGTCGGCTCATCGAACAGGTAGACCTCCGCACCGGTGGGAAGCCACTTGCCTATGGAAACTTTCTGTTGGTTGCCACCGCTAAGCTGTCCGGTTTTCTGATTGGGAGAAGAGGTCTTGATCCCGAGCTTCCCGATAATCGCGGCAGCGTTGTTCGACTCTTTCTTCCCCGACAGGAACCCGCTTCTCGTCAGCAGCTTCAGAATCGGCAGGCTTAAGTTGTTCTGAACCGATTCTCCTACAAGAATGCCCTGCTTCCGCCGTTCCTCCGGCACCAGCACAATCCCGCCGGCTATGGCATCCGCCGGTTCGCTGTTGTTAACGGCCCTCTTCGCGATGGTCACTTTACCCCTATCTGCCTTATCGGCGCCGAACAAAACTCTCGACAGCTCTGTCTTGCCGGCTCCGACTAGACCAACAATGGCAACGACTTCACCGCTGCGGGCATTAAAGCTTACATTGCGGACATGATGTCCTCGCGTAACGCCCGACACCTCAAGAAGCGCATCACCGATCGGAACCTCCGTTTTCGGAAATTCTTCCTCGAAAACCCGGCCCAGCATAGCTTGGACTACGTCATCAATCGTTAACGATGAAGTGGACTCGGTCAACACGCGCTCACCGTCGCGCATAACCGTAATGCGATCGCAGAGCTGGAATACTTCCGGAAGCCGATGGGAAATAAATACGATACCGATTCCTTCCTCTTTGAGCTGCCCGATAACACGGAATAACCGCTCCGCTTCTTCCAGGCTCAGCGGTGCGGTCGGTTCGTCGAAAATAACGTATTTTGCTTTCTCCGTCAGCAATCTGGCAATAAGCACAAGCTGCTTCTCGGCGAGCGTCAGCTCCCCTGCCTTCTTTTTGACCGGAATCGATGCGCCAAGCCGCGCCAGTGTTGCTTCCGCCTGCTTCTCCAGCTTGCGCCAGTTCAGCCATAGGCTGCTGCCTTTGCTGGAAATGCTGTCAAGCATAACGTTCTCCGCCACGCTCAGCTGCGGAACAAGAGCCGTGTCGACTTCCTGATAAACACAATGGATGCCCAAATGTTTGGCATCCCCAGGTGAACCAATATGAACTTGCCGCCCGTCGATTGTAATCGTGCCTTCGTCTTGGCTGTAAGCACCCGATAAAATTTTCATCAGGGTACTTTTGCCTGCGCCGTTGGCACCAAGCAGCGCGTGAACCTCGCCGCTTAGCAGGTTAAATTCGACGTCGCGGAGGGCGGGGACGCCGGAAAAGGCTTTCCGGATCCCCTTCATTTGCAATTGCTTTGCAACACTCATGTTGTGCACCTCTCCAGCGTTTCGTTAAAGACTAAGCAAGAATGGCGTCGCCATTCTTGCTTCGCAAGCATTAAGCCTCTGGATTATTTCGAACCTTCCAGCTCTTTCATCCAGTCTTCATAGTTTTGCGTGCTGCTTCCCCAACCATTGATATATTGGGACAATTGAGTTGTGCTTACTTTGTCGGCTGGCAGCTCGTCGCGGCTTACGTATACGGCGTTAAGCACGGTAATCGGATCGTTAGCCTCGCCTTTAAACTCTTTGTACAGGGTACGAACTTGAACGCGGCCGATATCTTTCGGGTCTACGGCAGCCGAAGCAATCCAAGGGCTGTTCTTGTCTTGGATCATTTGAAGATCCTCGTCGCTCATGTCGATACCGTATACTTTGATTTCAGTACGGCCTGCTTGCTGAATTGCGCGTGCGGCGCCTTTTGCGAATTCATCCCATGCCGCCCATACAGCCGTAATGTCGCCTTTGTTCGGATATTGCTTCAGAATCGCTTCCATTTGCGCTTGCGTGTCCATTGCTGGGTTGTTAGCGTTACCGAATGCCGCGATTTCTTTGATGTCAGGATATTTCTCTTGGAATGCTTTGTAAGCAACTTGGCGGCGTTCCATTGGAGCAAAGCCAGCTACCCATACTTTAACGATGTTGCCTTTGCCGCCAGCGTCTTTAGCCAGCTGTTCA
This sequence comes from Paenibacillus glycanilyticus, assembly GCF_051200795.1. Lineage (NCBI taxonomy): Bacteria > Bacillati > Bacillota > Bacilli > Caryophanales > Paenibacillaceae > Paenibacillus > Paenibacillus glycanilyticus. Next base: position 2,570,535 of record NZ_CP195155.1, on the reverse strand, counting down.
AGCGTAAGGTTAGCCATCGATTGGTCATCCTGCTGCAGAACAGGTACGCCGTCTACTTTTACGTCTGCGTCGAATACGACAACTTTGATGCCTTTTTCTTGTGCTTTCTTGATACCTTGTTCCAGAGCGCCGGCTTGTCCATGGTCGATCAGGATACCGTCGAAGCCTTGGTTGACAGCTGCGTCAAGGTTGGAAGACATTTTAGCCAGGTCATTATCGGAAGCGAAAACTTGAACAGAGCCGCCGAACTTCTCAACTTGCTCTTTCACGCCTTCTACGTATTGCGAAGAAAATGTGCCTGTGTTGAATTGCATAACGAGTGCTACTTTCTTGCCTTTCAGTGCGTCAAGCTCGCTGTTGCCCGATGCTGCAGGCGCTTCCGATGCGTTAGCCGCCGCATTGCCGCTAGGCTCGGAATTAGCAGAGTTGTTGTTTTTGCTGTTGCCGCATGCCGATGCAATGACAAGAACGATAGCAACAAGCAGCGTTAACGAAAGTTTACCCCATTTTTTCATGTTCTTCTCTCCCTTTTTATCTAACCAAAATGATAGATGAAATGATCTATTTGTAATCATATCATTTTTACCAAGTATGTCAATCGGAATTTAAGTATTATTTCACGAATATGGGAAAAACTCGACAAACACGAATGAAAATGTCGAAAAAGATCGAAACGTTCAACAATTGCCATTATATTAACCACGACGGATAATTGCAATGAATAATTTGTTACAGCATCGGCATAACGCCGCACAGCGCAAAAAGAACGGCTGATCCGGCGTTATGCCGGTTCAACCGTCCTCTTAATCTAGCTTTAAAGGATAATGGCAATGAGTCCTCCGGAACCTTCGTTAATAATTCTTCCGAGGGTCTCCTGCAGCTTGTAGCGCGCATTGTCCGGCATCATGGCGATCTTGCCCTGGATGCCTTCCCGCACTAAGGAATGGAGCGATCTTCCGAAGATGTCGGACTCCCAGATCTTGATCGGATCTGCCTCGAAGTCCTGCATCAAATAACGGACCAGCTCCTCGGTCTGCTTCTCCGACCCGATGATTGGCGCGAATTCGGACTCAACGTCCACGCGGATCATGTGTATCGAAGGCGCAGTCGCTTTCAGCCTAACGCCGAAGCGGGAGCCCTGACGGATGAGTTCCGGCTCATCCAGAGCCATCTCCGCAAGCGTAGGTGCCGCAATCCCGTAGCCTGTAGCCTTAACCATCTCGAGCGCTTCCGCGAACCGGTCGTATTCCCGCTTCGCATGCGAGAACTCCTGCATCAGCTGGAGCAGATGATCCTTGCCGCGGATTTCAACTCCGACCACTTCCATCAGGATGCGGTCATACAGTTCATCCGGCGCGAAGAGATCGATCTCCGCTACGCCCTGGCCCATGTTCATGCCGCTGAGGCCGGCTCTGGCAATGAAATCATAATCGGAGAACTGCGAGACAACGCGGTCGACGTCTCTCAGTCTGCGAATATCTTTCACTGTATCGCGCACGGAATTTTCGTAGTTGCTGCGCAGCCAGTGGTTCTCGTTCAGAACCATTACCCAGCTTGGCAGATTAACGTTGACTTCGTGAACCGGGAATTCGTAGAGCACTTCGCGCAGGACGGACATCACTTCTTCTTCGCCCATTGTCGCGACGCTCATCGTAATTACCGGAATATCGTATTTGGCCTGCAGTTCCCCGCGAAGCTGAATCGCTTCTTCACTGCGAGGACGTGTGGAGTTAATGATAAGTACGAACGGTTTGCCGACTTCCTTCAATTCGCCGATCACGCGCTCTTCTGCCTCTACATAGGATGCGCGCGGGATTTCGGCGATGGAGCCATCCGTTGTCACTACAACGCCAAGAGTCGAATGCTCTTGAATCACTTTTCTGGTGCCGATCTCCGCCGCCTCTTGGAACGGGATCGGTTCGTCGAACCAAGGCGTGGTAATCATGCGAGGGCCGTTCTCATCCTCATAGCCTTTCGCCCCTTCGACGGCGTAACCAACGCAGTCCACAAGCCTGACGTTTACATCAAGTCCTTCACTGACGCGTAATTGTACCGCTTGATTCGGTACAAACTTCGGTTCAGTTGTCATGATTGTTTTACCCGCGGCGCTTTGAGGAAGTTCATCAACGGCTCTCACGCGTTCGGCTTCGCTTGCAATATTCGGAAGCACGACCGTTTCCATAAACCGCTTGATAAACGTTGATTTGCCCGTACGGACAGCCCCTACTACCCCGAGGTAAATATCCCCGCCGGTACGTTCGGCTATATCCTTGAAAATGTCCACTTTCTCCACTGAATATCCCCTCCCAATTGATTTTCCGGTTCGCCGCCTTCCACCGGACTCAGAGGGCAGGCCAGCGACGCAACTCGTACAGCTTGTTGGACTAGTAATATCATATTGTCCTAGCCTACCGAATATTCCGATTCCTTTCACAATTTTTCCCTTAAGTCAGTCACGCTCTTGCCCTTCCAAGATTGAGTTATATGAAGATGTAAAGATTTCTATACCAAAAAATCCTCACTACCGGTCCGTATAGGATGGTAATGAGGATTCGTGTTTTCCGTTTATTTGCCTTGCTCCGAAGCGGCCTGCGGTTCTTTATTCACCCAGTGGTAGACCGGCGCCTTGACCGGTACAAACATATCGGAATCAACCAGAACGGTACGTAGATCGGTGTCAGCCGAAATACCCGTGTCGCCCTTCTTCTGCATGGCTTGCATAATGTCGATTCCGTAATCCGTATACACGCGGCCGGACTCGTCCATAATGGCCGCAATCGTCTGGAAGGAATAATCGCTGCGCAGCTCCGGCGCCTTTTTGTTCATCGCTTTATAATCGATATAAGAATAGCCTGGGTAAGCGGCCTCGCCTTTTGGCAGCCCGTTATCGTGATTCTTCTTATAATCGTTCACCCAGCTTTGAATGTCATTGATCTGCTGATAGGTAACCAGATTCATCAGCTTGATTTGCGGCTTAGTCTCTTCGTTAATGATCAGGAAATAATAATTGCCGCCATTCTCGAAAGCTGCGGTTGGTATCGAGCTTAGATATCCCTTGTTCTTCAGCTGCGTGAAATCAACCTGGAACTTTTCATAGACCGGCGTATCGGCGCTGCTGTTTTTCATAGGCAGCATCCCGGTCTCCGACTGGTATTGATCGATAGCCGCCTGGACATTCCGGACGGCTTCCTTTGGCGCGGCCTGATTTTGCTTAAGCTCGCTTTTGGGGTACATGCAGCCGCTCAGTGACAATACGGTCACGATCAGTATAGTAAGCATTGCCATACGGCCAGAAGCTCCAGACAATGAATTTCTCTTTTTTACCCGCATCAATTGCTGCTCCTCCTCGTTCTACCACAACTCGTCTTTTTCTTCCGCCTGCTTCGCCAGAAGCTTCTGAACGGCGGCTCGAAGCGGATCAAGCGGCACGTCGACTTGAACCACTCCTCTTACCTTAGCTTGGCAGGCAAGCCTGTAGCCCTCTTCTTCCAGACCGGCAAGTTTACGCTTCTCCTCATCCGCGATAGGCATCAGGTCGCTGCCCGGACGTATTTTCACCTTGCACATAAAGCAGGCCGCGTTACCGCCGCAGCGGGTCTGAATGAGCACGCCGGCCCTTCTCGCCGCCGAGAGGATCGGGGTTCCCGGCTTTACTTCAATCGTAGTGCCTGAAGGCCAGAACGTAATCCTTCCGCTCATTTGGCAGCACCTGCCTGTTTGCCGGAAAGCCGTTGATTCATTTGCTTCTTGGTCTCCAGAGTAAACACATTCCGCTGTTCAAGGAGCAATCGGGCGGCCTCGTGCAGCGATTCCTCTTTAATGTAATGATCCACGATCAATTGCAGCCGGTCTTCGCGTTGTCTCAGTTTATTGAACCAGAGCTCATGCGCAAGCGGAACAACCGGAACATACAGCTCCTCTTGCCCGTTCTTGACAACAAATTGCTCCGAATACGGTTTCAGCAATTTACGGACTTCGGTTATATAACGCGAGCCTTCCGAACGGACGACAAAGCCGCCGACCAGTTCTACCGGAATGCCTTCAATGACAAAATGACTAAGGATGGACCGGTAATTACCGCATTCACTCAGTTCCTTCGTATCGGAAGCATACGGCTTCAGCCGCTCGTATATGAGATCGTAATCTTCATCGTCGGCATACAAGTCGATATCATTCGGTTTATCCCGTAGCGGCAGACCACGCAGCATTAGACCTGCGCTTCCGCCAAGAACCCATTCAGCACGAGTACCCTCGAGCAGCCGGACGATTGCAGCAAGAGCGTTCTCTATGGATATTTCTTTGTTCATCACTGCACATCCTCCCCCAGCGTTTTAGCTAGAAATATGGCTTGTTTATGGCTTTTACCGGGATCTCTCCGTTCTTCACGACTGCTTGGCAGGCTAGCCGGTAACCGTCTTCAAACTCCTCCGGCTCCATCCGGTCCCATTCGGCATCCGTAATTCCTTCAAGGGCTTCGGCCCCTTCTTCAATCAAGCAACGGCATCTCGCGCATGTTCCGCGGGTGCAGTTGGATGACCAATCTACCTTTGCTTTCAGCGCGAGCTTTAGGAGCGTCGCCCCGAGTTCTGGCTCAACCACCGCCGTTTTTGTTCGCCCCTTCAGTTCAATCATGCGGTTACGGTTCCTTTCGCGTTGTCGATATGTATGGCCTCTCTGTTAGACAATGGCAATCAGCCCGCATAGAAAACCAAATACAAGCAGAATAAAGGAAACAAAGGATAACGTAAACTTGATAATTCCTTTGGTCTTTAACCGGGCGAACGTAATGATTACGGCGGCGATCGCCATAAGTCCGATTCCGATTAAAGATACCCACATCTTCGTCATTGGATCCATGAACTAATCTACTCCCTAGTTGAAAACGGTAATAAATGCAACACTCATTATAACATCAAGCTCAAAAAAGGACAAAAAAAGCCAAAAAATCTGCTTGTTGAAAGCAGATTTTTTGGCTCTTACGTTACTTAATCATCATTTTGATCAACGATTCGATACCGCCTATACTCATGCCGCTTGCTTTCACGGCTTTAACAATATCGTTCATCGTTTTGTCCGATACCGGAACCTTCGCCATATCCGATACACTCTTAATCAGCTTCCGGAGCTCGTCTTCGTTCTGCATCGTTGAAGCCGATACACCGTTAGCCAGTTTCTTTACGGCATTCTCGGATATGTTTTTTCCGGTTTTTTTATTTATTGCATTAAGAACATCTTTGGAAAGATCCTTTGCCACTACATTCCCCTCCTTCAATGTCGCTGAAGACCTCATAAGCGTTAGCCTTGGAACATCATATGAGGAGGGCAAATGTTTGGTATAGGCGCATGTCTTAGCCTAACTGTTCAATTTCGTGCGTCTTTAAGCGGCCCATCAAATTCTCGACCGCGGACTTTGGAGAATTGTTCGCAAACAGTACGCTGTACAACTCTGCCGTAATGGGCATTTGTACATCATACTGCTTCGCAAGCTCGTTAGCTGCCCGGGTCGTTCTTACGCCTTCCACGACCATGCCCATCCGCTCCAGCACTTCCTCGAGCGGCGTGCCGTCCGCCAGCATGGAGCCTGCGCGCCAGTTCCGGCTGTGCTGACTCGTGCAGGTTACGACCAGGTCGCCAACGCCCGCAAGACCCGCAAAGGTCAGCGGATTAGCGCCCATTGCCGTTCCGAGACGGCTGATCTCGGCAAGACCCCGGGTGAGCAAGGCCGCTTTCGCGTTGTCGCCAAAGCCAAGGCCGTCTGACAATCCTGCTCCAAGTGCGATAATATTTTTGATCGCGCCCGCCACTTCCACGCCAACCACATCCGGGTTCGTGTAGACGCGGAAATATGTACTCATGAAAGCGTCCTGCGCCTGCTCCGCCGCTTTCATGTCCGCGGAAGCAACCACCACCGTTGTAGGCTGCTTGCGAATCACTTCCTCGGCATGGCTTGGGCCCGACAACACGACAATCTTGTCGGCAGGACGGTCCAGCTCTTCCGACAATACGGTAGTCATCCGTTTCAGCGTTTCTGCTTCAAAGCCTTTTGTCGCATGGACGACCAAAGTCTCTTTCGCCAAATAAGGAGCGGCTTGCTTCGCAACCGCCCGCATTGCCGATGAAGGGGCGACAAATAAAGCCAGCTCCACATCCCTGAGAGCTTCCTGCATGTCCGTTGTCGCATGGAGCGACGCCGGCAGATCAACGCCAGGCAAATACTTCTCGTTCTTATGACTGGCATTCATCTGGTCCGCATGCTCGGCAGACCGTGTCCACAGTTGTACATCGTAACCATTGCCGGCCAGTACGGCGGCAAGCGCGGTTCCCCAGCTGCCTGCCACCAATACCGCCGCACGCCCTTTACGTTCCGACTTTACTTGCGACATCCTTCCGATCACGACCCTTTCTTAGCACCAAGCTTGTTCTCTGTTCCTTGCAGCAGCTTAACAATGTTCGTACGATGCCGTACAAACGCGAATACGCATAGAATGAGACTGACTGTTAATACGGGCGCGGAATAGAAGAAAATCGAAATAAGTACGGGAGTCAAAGCCGCGAAAATAAGCGATCCAAGCGATACGTAACGGGTGATGGCAATGACGATAATCGTAACTACTCCGGCGATCAGAGCCGGTACAAAGGCAAGCGCCGCAATTGCGCCAATCGTGGTCGCAATTCCTTTGCCGCCTTTGAAGTTGAAATAAATCGGCCAGTTATGTCCCATTATCGCCGCAAGGCCGCATATTGCGGGCGTCCAGTCAACGCCGTCCAATCCGAGCCAGCGACCGATAAATACCGCGGCAATCCCCTTACCAAAATCAAGCACGAAGCAAAGCAGCCCCGGCCCTTTTCCAAGAACCCGGATCGTATTGGTAGCGCCTGCATTGCCGCTCCCATGCTCCCGGATATCTATGCCCTTCACCAGTCTTGCGATTACGATGCTAAACGATACCGAGCCGAGCAAATAACTCAGAACAACCGCGATTACAGCGTATATCAAGCTTCTTCTCCCCTAATCTTCATCCGATTTCTTTCTTGTGAACAAACGGACAGGCGTTCCTTCAAAATCAAATGCCGCGCGGATCTTGTTCTCGAGATACCGCTCGTACGAGAAGTGCATCATCTCCGGATTGTTAACGAAGATAACGATGGTAGGCGGCTTGGTCGCCACTTGAGTCACGTAATTGATTTTGAGACGCTTGCCTTTATCCGTCGGAGGCGGATTGTAAGCAACCGCGTCAGACACGACATCGTTAAGCAGATGGGTCTGAATACGCATGGCATGCTGTTCCGATACATGATTTACGACTGGCAGCAGCTTGTGCAAGCGCTGTTTTGTCTTCGCAGACAAAAAGACGATTGGCGCGTAAGTCATGAACAGGAAGTGGTCGCGGATATTTTGCGTGAATTCCTGCATGGTCTTGTCATCCTTCTCGACAACATCCCATTTGTTCACGACAAAGATCGAAGCCTTGCCCGCTTCATGCGCATAACCGGCGATATGCTTATCCTGCTCGATGATGCCTTCCTCGCCATTAATCAGAACGAGCACAACATCGGCACGCTCGATTGCTTTTAACGCGCGCATTACGCTGTATTTCTCCGTAGACTCGTAAACCTTGCCGCGCTTGCGCATGCCGGCCGTGTCGATCAGCACGTACTTCTGGCCGTCGCGCTCGAACGGCGTATCGATCGCGTCGCGGGTAGTTCCGGCAACGTTGCTGACGATAACACGCTCTTCCCCAAGCAGCGCGTTAACAAGCGACGATTTGCCGACGTTCGGGCGGCCGATCAAGGCTACGCGGATAACATCGTCGTCATAGCCGTCATCCTCAAGCTCGGGAAGCTTCTCAATCGCCGCATCCAGCATGTCGCCGATTCCGAGGCCATGCGAGCCGGATACCGCAATCGGAGTACCGAAGCCCAAGCCGTAAAATTCGTAAATTTCGTCCATCCGGTTCAGGTTGTCCACTTTGTTTACAGCGAGAACGACCGGCTTATGGGAACGGAACAGCATTTGCGCCACTTCGTCATCCGCATGCGTAACGCCTGCTTTCGCGTCGCACATAAAGATAATGACGTCCGCTTCCTCAATAGCAAGCTCCGCTTGCATGCGGACGGATTTCATAATTTCATCTTCGCCATCGATTTCAATACCGCCTGTATCAACGATGCTGAATGCTTTACCATTCCATTCTCCTGGGCTATAAAGACGGTCCCGGGTTACGCCCGGTTTATCTTCAACGATTGCCAGCCGATCGCCAACCACCCGGTTAAAAATGGTGGATTTGCCCACATTCGGGCGACCAACTATTGCAATAACGGGTCTTGCCATAGGTCAATGCTCACTCCTTCAGAAATACTCACGACTATCATCATAGCAAAAAACAACGTTCTTGGCGAACTTTTCATCTTTTAATGATGGTTTACAATGACAATCGTGCCGTTTTTCAAATCGTGCGCGCTGGCATCCAATATTTTTTCGAGCAGGAAGGCGGTCTGCTGCATCGCTTTCTCATCCGGTTCAATGAAAATAGGCGCGCCTCCCCCAACCTTCTCGTGCTGAGTGGTTACAACCGCGATGATCTTAGCCATTGTTTGGAGCCTCCTTATTAACCGAAGCTTCCGTAGGCATGCGGACGGCGGACTCCAGGATCGGCACCTTGTTGATAATCTGGAGCGCTTTGGACATATCTCTCTCCTGCGGCAGGAAAAATACGGCAAGACGTCCGTCCTTCATATCCAGCTTGGCCATCGGAATAAGCGCCGGCTCTCCGTCATCCCGGTATACGCCAAGAATCGTGGACAGATCGTACAGGATTGCCTGTCTTTGGCCCAAATTGCCAATCGTTACTTTTCCATTCGGATTATAGGGAGTCAGAATAAAGCCCATTCCCCGCTCTTTGATGATCTCCTGATTCGACTGCAGGCCCACGTTCATGATATAGATGTCGCCAACGAACAGATCCGGACCGTCAACTCGAACCTCCGCCCCCTCCGTGCGGCAAATGTGGGATATCGTTTTGCCCGATTTCAGAAATCGGACAAAGAGCAAGGATAGGATCCCGCCGACAAAGCCTAAATAGATGTTCCAGATGATTGAGAACAAGCTTGTTACCAATGCCGTCATAATAACAAGATAGTTCCGTCCCTCGAACACCATGGCAATGCCTTCAATGTACGTGGAGCCTCGGCTGACAAGCTCCAGTTCGTCGATTTTGGTCAAGGTCTCTCTTTCCATCTTTCTCACATCGCGGAATTGCTGGGCGGCAAGCGACAAGAAGGTAATCGCCGTATAGTCCTTATTGTAAAGGGCGGGAACGGCAACCGCGCCGAGCGCAGCGGCAATCACGCCAAGGGAGATATGGATAATCCGCCCGTGAGGATAAGTCGGATACTGCCTGTAATCCGTAGTCAGCATAAGAAGCCGTGATACAATGCCGAATACAATTCCGAGCAATACGCCTAACAACATTTTGTGCTCAACAAGATAAGCATTCATTCGGGTGAGCTTCCTCCTTTATTGCGCCAGGGTATGGCTATAAATCGTGTAACGCCGGCGCGCACGAGCATAAACAGCAAGCTGATCAGGCGCGCAGCGACAAAGGCAATCCAGATGCTGTCCCACCACTGCAGCGAACCGACGGACGCCTCGTAAACCCCGCGCTGCAGCAAGGCATGAACAAGCTCTGCTGCAGCGCCGGCATACAGCAGGACGGTTAATTGATGCTGCCCCTTCGAAGAGAAAGCCGCTGCCAGCACGCCGGCAACAACGGGACCGTCAAGCATCGGATCAAGCCAGAAGAACACGGGATCAACGCTGTACATCTTCCTTACGCTCCCCCAGATCATCCCGGCCAGCAAGGCGCAGATAAGAAGATAGCCGCGCGAATCCCATACAAGCGGCCCGCGCATCGCTAGCAGGCTGATCAGCATAAGCAGGATCGTACCCGCAAAAACATGAAGCTGCACGGGTCCAAGCCGGAAGGTTTCTTGTATCGGCTGAAGCGCCGCACACGCGGCAAGTGCGACAAAGACCCATCTTTTATGCTTAATCGTTAATCCGACAAAATCCGACCAGCCCGTTGATAGTAAAATAAAAGCCATTAGCATTATCCAGATTGAAATATATCCGGCATTCACTCGCAGAATCACCTCTCGTTGACCTATTATGCTCCAAATAAAAGGTGCTATTCCCGTATTTGACAATTCCGGAATAGAAAAAGAGGCTGTTCCTGATTAACACATCATCAGGAACAGCCTCTCTAATTACATCGATATTAAATTATTTCAATTTGCTCAGCTTATCGCCGAAACGCTCTGCCAGCGAGTAGCTCATGCTGGAGCTGTTCAAGCTGACATTCGGGTTATTGCCCAGATCTTCCGGCTTAACCTGAGGAGTACGCTCGCGTTGAGGTCTGCCTGCTTTAGGAGCTTGCTCAGAAGCAGCCGGCTGCTCTGGAGCTTCTTCCGTTTCTTTGATGCTCAGGCTTACGCGTTTTTCAGCTGGGTTGAAATCAAGCACTTTCGCTTGCACTTCTTGGCCCTCTTTCAGAACTTCGAAAGGAGTTGCGATGTGACGGTGAGCGATTTGCGAGATGTGCACAAGGCCTTCAACGCCCGGAGCGATTTCAACGAATGCGCCGAAAGTAACAAGGCGGCGAACCGTACCCGTTACGATGTCGCCAACGTTGAATTGGCCGGAAGCGGATTCCCAAGGACCCGGTTGAGCAGCTTTGATGCTCAGGCTGATTTTGCCTGCCGCTGGATCAACTTTAAGTACTTTAACGGTAACCTTTTGGCCTTCGGATACAACATCCTTCGGATGAGCAACATGCTGCCAGGACAGCTCGGATACGTGAACCAGACCGTCGATGCCGCCGATATCCACGAAAGCGCCAAACGGCGTCAGGCGTTGCACAGTGCCTTCCAATTGCGCGCCAACTTGCAGGCCAGCAATGACTTGTTGTTTGTTTTGCTCGAACTCAGCGTCCAGCACGTCTTTTGCAGACAGGATCACTTTGTTGTTCTCGCGGTCGATTTCTTTCACTTTAACGCGGAGCGTGCGGCCTTTGTAATCGCTGAAATCTTCAACGAAATGACGCTCTACCATGGAAGCAGGAATGAAGCCGCGTACGCCAACGTCAGCCACGAGGCCGCCTTTTACAACGTCAGCAACCGCTACTTCGAATACTTCTCCGCTTTCGAAACGGCTTTGCAGAACATCCCAAGCCTTCTCACCGTCGATCAGACGCTTCGACAAAACCAGCTTTTCTTTCTCGTCGTCGATGCTGACGACTTTAAGTTCAACCTCTTGGCCAACTTGAACGGCATCGTTTGCGTTATCCAGCTGCACCGCGGAAAGCTCGCGAACCGGAATGACGCCGTCATATTTATATCCAAGGCTTACATAAGCTTGGTTATCATCGATTTTGATGATTGTACCTTTTACAGTATCGCCTTTTTTCAAGGACACAAAGTTGTCCATTGCTGCTTGGTCTTGAACATTGATTTCTTCTGACATGGAAATAACCTCCTCAATTCATACCCCAACTTTATTTAAATCCGCTTTCACGATGAAAAGCAGTATTTAAAACACCTTTTATTTGTTCTTCTCAATCATCTCATAAATGCGAGACATAATGGCATCCGTAATAAGGTCCAGCTTATCCGGCGAGGATTCATTTATGATAGCAGAAATATCAACCGGTTTGCCGTAGAAAACTCTCATTTTACGGAAAAGCTTATAATGGCCTACTACCGCTACGGGAATAATTGCTGCTCCGCTGCGGTAAGCAATCATCGCTGCGCCCTTCTTTGCCGCTGCGCCGTCGCTGTTACGCGTGCCCTCCGGGAATATCCCCATCACTTTTCCTTCGCCAAGAAGGTTAAGCGCGGAGCGGATCGCATCCTTGCCGACGCCCCGTTTTACGGGAAACGCGCCCCATGCCCGAATCAAAGGTCCGAATACCGGGATTTTGAACAACTCGGCTTTGGCCATATAGTGAACCTTGCGCGGCACCCTGATGCCGACAGCAGGAGGATCAAGCAGGCTGATATGGTTGGAACACAGGATCACGGATCCTTCCTTCGGAATATTCTCCAATCCCCGGACTTCAAGGCGGAACAATAATCCGTAAAGGACATTAAACACTGCTTTAAAAATGCCGTATAACATTAGTTTACTTCGCCTCCGCCAATTTGGTTCGGCTTAATTTCACAATGGAAGCCGCAACTTCATCGATTGACATCGACGTACTGTCCAGAACGATTGCGTCCTTCGCGCAAATAAGCGGTGAAATCTCGCGTTGCTCATCCAGGCGGTCGCGTTCCGCAATTTCCCGTTCAAGCTGCTCCAAGGTAATTGACTGCGTTCCCGCAATCTCTTTGTAGCGACGCTGTGCGCGTTCTTGTACGGATGCGGTGAGGAAAATTTTCAATTCAGCGTTCGGCAGCACATGCGAGCCGATATCCCGGCCGTCCATGACAACGCCTTTGCGCTCTGCCAATTGCCGCTGAAGCTTGCTAAGCAATTCTCTAACTGTTTCATTTGCCGCGATATGCGAGACGGCAAGCGTGACTTCCCTGGAACGGATCAGATCCGTTATATTCTCGCTATTCAAAAAGACGGCTTGACCTTTCTCGCCCGGCGCCAGCTTGATATCCAGCGTCCTTGCGTGCTTAGCCAGTCTTTCATTGTCCCGAGGCTCAATTCCCGCCCTCTGGGCACTAAGTGTAACAGCCCGATACATCGCTCCCGTATCGATATAGATGTAGTCTAGCTGTTCGGCAACCTTGCGTGCGACCGTACTCTTTCCTGCACCGGCAGGACCGTCTATCGCAATGTTGATCCGGTCGCTGTCACCGTCTTGCTGCATCACCAACATTCTACCTCCTCAAAAGAATTAACACACTGGCAGCCCGGTTCAGGCTGTTCGTGTTGATTCTTGCATCGATAGCCTAAGCTTAATCAAACGGCTGGCCGAATGCTGATGCGGGCTTCTGCTTCTCAGGCATTAAACGGCTTGGCCGGACCAAATAGGCCGCAGCCCATTTGATAATAACCGGGAATATGTATCATTTCCGGCAAATTCCAAGAAAAACTTAGAATTTCAAGAAAAAAGCAGGCACCGCCTGCGATCGTGAAAATTATACCACACAATATACGCAGATGCAAAAACGGCAATTGCCCGAAAACGCTGTTCCTTAGGGCTTAGCAAGCTAACGGTAAGCTTCGCCTTCCCAATGCTCGACGGCTGTCACCCAATGTCGAACCATGTCATTTTTGAGCAAAATTTGCGTTAACACCACGCCGATTATAAGTATAAAAGCAAATCGGACCAGCCGTTTCGACACGGCATCCATTTGCTTTTTCAACTCTTCTTCGTCCTCTGCAATCCGCATCGCCGCTTCCATCCTTTTCCTGTCTTTTCCGAATAGGATGCGTAGCCGGCGTCTACTTTATGCAGCGTTATCTTCCCCGGAATTCCAGCTGTCTTTCGAAGCAGAATCTGATTATTTTTTGCCGTTCGCTGTCGCTGATGGCAATAAATTTGCTCATAACCTGCTTGCGTCCCGTGGCGAGATCAACTACCCTTACAACCTCCGCCTTGAAGGAGGCATGCTCAAGCGTACCGTTCTTATAGGGAATCAATAGCCAGCAGTCCATTTCCATGCCGGATGTAATCGGCCATTTCCCGTCGCACAGGAAGGAAATCCCTCCGCCGCCTACATCGTCGGTAACCGTAACGAAGCGGACATTGCCCGACAGGTTTACGGCGATCTCAAGATCAGCGGACACGCGAAGGAAATGCCGGCGTTGGATCTTTGTAATCCGTTCGGGATCCGGCTTGCGGATCTTGATGAGCTTAACGACATCGTCCCGGAAGCCAATGACATGCGAGTCGAAATAATGCTTTATACCCTCATCGGATACGTAATAAACCGACAGCTCGTCCCCCAAATAAAGCCGTTTCATCCGACCCGATGTGATATTAAGCGGATTCTCGATAAGTAAACCGTCTTCCAGCTCATCCGCAATTCTCGCTTTGTATTCTACAGCTGCCTCTTCTTCATCAGCAGACGCGATCTCGAAAAACAACATTTGGTTTACTCTAGGCAACAATTGGCTCCCCTCCCATATTGGTGTTTATTATAACACGTCAATTTGAGGGGAGCCATATCGTTATTTGCCGGAACTTGTCCGTTTGTCGAGCGGTGACAGCTCTTCTATCGCTTCTTCGACACCGCTCTCCGCATTGATGTAAATCCGGTAATCGCTGCCGTTAATGCCGCCCGTAAATTCGTAACACAAGGTTTCTTCGCCCAATTCGTTCATGATCAGGGCCATCTGGTCATTTGCTACCTTGAATTCGGGATTAAGCGCTTTGCGGGCTTCGGCTTTGGACAGCTTGGCTGCCGGAATGCTGCGCTTATGCTGCTCGTACACGTAGTCATTCGCCTGAAGACCCACCGCTTCTCCATTATCCAGCGCAACCTTGACGGTGAGCTTCTCTGGATAGATAAGAACGCCGTTCTGCGTGCTGACAAAGGTAAAGGCGCCCGTATTATCAAACATGTTGTAGCTGACCGCCTTCATGCCTTTAAACCCATGGTCATTCAAAAACTGCTCAGCAGAAGCTTGGGCCTCTCTCTGACCTAGCTTTTTCTCGCCAATATCCCGGGAATCCATAAACCAGATGAGCTTGCCGCCTCTTTGCGTAAAATCCATCTGCAGCTTTCGGCCCGACTTCGGCTCTGTTACCGTAGCGGAGTACGAAGAATACTCCGTGCCTTTGCCATTCTCGACCACGCGGATGTCCGCAGGCTTCGTGCCGAGGAATTCTGTTACGCGATTTTTCACGTCCTCCGCCGTAACCATGCTGCCGCTAAGCATATTGATGGTACGCTTCTGGTACATGCTTGCGACCGAAGGACCCCAGTTGATTTCAGGGTACTCGCTTACCTTTTTGTCTACCGTTTTGAACCCGTCGATAATGGTATTGTCATTTGGCGAGTTCTGCTTTGCGAGAGCTACCTCGACATCCATCCAGCGCAGATGGTCGCTCAGCACCTTCTCCTGCATTTTATACAAATCCTTGGAGATATCCTCCGATTTGGCATACAAGGTTTTCAGCGTCTTGAATTCGTCTTGGGACAAAGGTTGCTTGGTCAAATCCCTCACGGAAGTTTTGTAGGCAAAATTGGAAATATGCGACAAGAAGTCTTCCGCTTCGTTGAAAGGCAGCATTGTCAAAGGTAGCTGGTTAATTTCGTTCTGTGCTTGGCTTGTCAGACGCCACACGTTAACTAGCCCTTTGCGATGGTAGCTTTGGGAGGTGGAGTTGACCGCCAGCGTGTTGCCGAGCTGCTGATGCAGCTGCTCGACATGATAGGTGAGATCATGGAAAGCACGCTGGTATTGGTTTTCGGCCTTTATGAGAATCGAGTTTTTCTCTTGGTGCTCTTGATAGCCCCAATACACTGAGCCGATTAAGAAAAGCGTCATGATGGGGAACAACACCGCGCTTAGACGTTTGTACATAACAAAAAAGCTCCTTTCTTCTGCAAAACCTAGCGTTAGTTTGGTTTGCGGAAGGGAGCTTTATGCATCTGTGTCAAATGCTGTGTTCCTCGATATCGAGGTCGTTTGTATTGTTGCAAATACATTGCTTGAAGCCGGTGTCGATCATTCCTTTTTCCCGTTTGCCGCGAAGCACAAACTTCTCGCCGCATACGTTGCACCGGATCGTTACCTTAACTCTCGGTTCCATTCCTTGCCTCCGTCAATTAACAATTATTACTAGTCATTATAGACGAAAGGCTTACAATTTAACCTCATCTTCGCGGCTGATGAAGCGGAACGGCGAGCGCGAATTGGCACGGTTCATTTTACGGAGGCCCCATACCCACAAGGCTACCATAAACGGAATGATGACGTAAATCCAGTTGGTTTTGAACGAAATCATGATGTAGTCGTACGTACCGTGCAGCAGCAGCGGAAGACCTAACGAAATCGTCAAGTAAATATTGCGCTTGGATGAAGTAGCGAACTTCGCCTTGCCGACGTAATAACCCATCATGACGCCAAACAGCGCATGCCCGGAGACGGGCAGCAGCGCGCGCATGAGCAAGGTTCCGAACGTGGCCGGCGAGTAAATCGCGTACAATACATTTTCCAGCGTTGCAAAGCCAAGCGAGATCGAAGCGGCGTAGACAATCCCGTCATACGGCTCGTCGAACTCCGTGTGGTTGTAAATCATATGGTAGAGCACGAACCATTTCAGAAATTCCTCAATGCCCGCCGACTCCACAAAAGAGAACAGCATGGGCTGATGGTCGCCGAACCAAAGCTGCAGCCCTCGCTGGATGACTACAATCGGCACGACAATGAGGACGCCGAGCAGAAACATGCGAACGACCATATGAATCGGCTCTGCGTCATAACGGTCCTTCAGATACAAATACGTAAGCAGCGATATACCCGGAGCCACCGCGGCAGTCAGCACAGAAAACAATAGCAATTCGATGTTTCACCTCCCAGGCATCCGGCGGCTGCGCAGCCGCCGGTTACACCCAGCCGCGATAACGCACCGCCTCTGCCATTTTGCGTACGCCTGCCATATAGGCGGCAAGCCGCATGTTCACGTTTCTTGATTTATGAATCTCATATACTTGGTTAAAGCCGCGGATCATCATGACGCGCAGCCGGTCATCCACTTCTTGTTCATCCCAGTAAAAGCCCTGATTATTCTGGACCCATTCGAAATAAGAAACGATAACCCCTCCGGCGCTTGCCAGAACATCCGGAACAAGAAGAATGCCTCGTTCGGTTAAAATCCTAGTCGCTTCGAGTGTCGTAGGGCCGTTAGCCGCTTCTACGACAATGGTCGCCTTGATACGCGGAGCATTATCCTCGGTAATCTGATTCTCGATGGCAGCAGGTACAAGCACATCGCATTCCAGCTCGAGCAGATCGGTGTTGGATATCGTCTGGGGGAATAGATTCGTTACATTGCCGAAGGAATCTCTACGGTCGAGCAAGTAAGGAATATCTAATCCATCTTCATTATACAACGCTCCGTTCACATCGGATATACCAATTACGCGCGCACCGGCCTCATGCATGAATTTGGCAAGGTAACTTCCGGCATTGCCGAAGCCTTGAATGACAATTCTTGCCTTATTCAGCTCTATGCCTTTAAGGGCAAGCGCCTCATGAATCATAATGACAACGCCGCGTGCCGTAGCCGTCTCCCGTCCTCTGGAGCCGCCGAGCACGATTGGTTTCCCGGTAATGAAACCGGGTGAGTCGAATTCCCTAATCCGGCTGTATTCATCCAGCATCCATGCCATAATTTGCGAATTCGTCATGACATCGGGAGCCGGGATGTCTTTCGTCGGACCCACAATCTGGCTCACGGCGCGGACGTATCCGCGGCTGAGCCGTTCCAGCTCCCCGAAAGACATTTTTCTAGGATCGCAGATAACTCCGCCTTTACCTCCGCCATAAGGCAGATCGGCGATTCCGCATTTCAGGCTCATCCAGATGGATAAAGCCTTTACTTCGTTCTCCGTTACGGCCGGATGAAAGCGGACTCCGCCTTTTGTTGGACCAACCGCATCGTTATGCTGAGCCCGGTAACCGGTAAACACCTTCGTCTTCCCGTCATCCATCTTGACGGGTATCCTGACGCTCAAGATACGCATCGGTTCCTTCAAGAGTTCAATCATATCCTCTTTATAGCCAAGCTTCAATAGGGCTTCTTCAATAACTACCTGTGTTGATTTGAGCACATCGTTGTTATCCGCCATAATTTCAAGTTCACCCGCCTTTGTCTACTTGTAATATGAGCGTGTATACATCACGATATTCCAAAAGGGGGCCAGAACATGCAAGAAGAGCACCTGCAGACAATATTGTCTGCCGATGCTCCACATTCATGTGCTGCTCAATTATAGAAATGAGTGCAAATTTCCCGGACAGCTTGAGATGGCATAATAACCTTGCCGTACTCCTCCAGCATCGCGTAGGTAACGGATGTCGCTTCTCCGTATTCGGCTAGCAGCGCGATAACCGCGTTATGGCGCGCCGTCTCGATCAAAGCCGGTTCAAGGGCCAAGATCCATTTTCCGTTGTAGGAATACAAGCGTCCATCCTCTGTAAGCGAAGCTGCCTGGAGCTGTTTGCATACATTAATGACATCCTCAAAATCCCGGAATGAATACATCACGATATCGCTCTGCTCCATCGTAACTTCCATCTCGTATATCTCGTCTTCCGTGTCTTCATCATCGGTTGCCCGTTCATCGGAATGACCGTTCATCTTGCCACGGGTGACAATCACCACCATACCTTGGGCGGGGAGTGCAAACACTTCGACCGCAAGAGGGCCGCTGGCATCGAAACCAAGTTCACTGTATGCTTGTTCCATCATTTCACTGAAAAGATCGTGTACTTTGGGAATTTCGCGCCACATGTCCTCCTTCTGGATCCCACGCTCGAGCAGGTCGTCGAACGTCAGGAAAATCCGTATCTTGTCCTGACTAAGCCGTTCGATTTTCATGACAGGATCCCTCCTCTGCAGCATCTGTTGTAAACAGCGTATGAAATTATTAGCAGGATGTGATCAAAAAGATCAAAAAGATCAAAAATGATCAAATCGTACTATGTATTTACTTTAACATGTCTGTCCCCGGATTGCACCTAAAATAGGCAAAAAAAGAATCGTTTGTGCAGCACCCGGCTAAGGCGCGTACATCAACCGATTCCAAAAACAGCTTCATTTAATGCGGCTTGAAAGACGATTCCGCCATGATCTGGCTCGCCTGCTCCTTAAGTCCGGGATCGTTGTTGATCAGCTTCTCAACCTGCTCCCAGCCTCCTCCTTGCTTTCCGGCGGTATCGTCTGAATGCTTTGGGGCCATATTGGTTGCCGCCATTGCTTTATTCATTCCTCGTCTCATCATCATCGATGCGGCACTTCTGCCAATGGATGAGCATGCGCCCGCAAGCGAGCTGGATGCCCACGCCGCCATACCTGGTCTTTTGCGCGATACGTACACGGCTGCCGCAAGTCCTGCGACGGCGCCTAACATAAACCCGCCGATTCTCATGGCTTTCGTTACCTCCTTCGGGGATAGTTGCAACATTTATTTTCTCCCTCAAAACCTGCGGCATCCTCCACAAATTAAGGAAAGCGGAAATAGGAATCGGTACCGCTTGTTATGGTAATATGGCTTTAGACTAGCCAACAATTGACAACAAGGCGGGAAAACCAATGACGAAAACAACGATGAATACGATCTGTGCCGTTTTTGCCCTTACAGCCCTATTGACCTCTTGCGGTTCAGCGTCCGAGACGACCTCCGGGAGCGCAAACGCACTGCCTTCTGCCCATTCGGCAGACGCCCAGTCGCCGCCGGTCCGGCAGACATTGCCTGCCCCTGAGACCCCGGCGCTTTCGGCAACTCCCGCGGCAGAGCCCAGTCCTTCTCCCAAGGCCATGGCGCCGCTGTATAAAATGACTGCCGTCTACCGGTTCGTCCCTATTGACGAGGCAACTGCATCTAAAAAAGCCGTTTTGCTTACCTTTGACGATGCTCCCCATAATGAAGAGGTGATAAACAGCCTGCTTGATACCTTGGACAAGCACAAGGCAAAAGCGATTTTTTTCGTTAACGGCTATCGAGTGAAGCAGCACCCCGAGCTGTTAAAGCTGATCCATGACCGCGGCCAGACGATCGGCAATCATTCCTGGGACCATATCGATCTTAAGAAAGAGGAACCAGGCAAGGTGGAGTCGCAAATTGCGGATGTCCAAGCAGAGGTTAAAGCCTTAACCGGCAAGGAACCGAAATTTTTCAGGCCGCCTTACGGGTCCGGCGGAGATACGGTGAAGGAAGCAGCAAAAAACCACGGCATGCTGTTCATGACGTGGTCGAATGGTTCACTCGATTGGGAGCAGAAAGCTCCTGGCGATCCGGACAAAGTAATCGGCAATGTGCTGGAGCAGCTTCATCCCGGCGCCAATATTCTAATGCACGAATTAAAATGGACGGCTGCCGCGCTCGACGGCTTGCTCGCAAAGCTTGAGGATAAGGGGTATTCCTTTATCGATCCCGAGACGATTCAGGTCAGTCCGTAAACCGGACGCCATACCAGAACAGCCCTGCCACCAGACAAACGAATAATAAAAATAATACATTATAATACCATTTGGTCATTTTATAGGAATTGGAAGGGTGTACTTTACGTCTAGGCGGCAGCGCCTCTGCATTCGTGTCGGTCGCGATGCCAGGCTGAACTGCCGCCTGTTCATGTTGTCTTCTTCCTCTTGAGCTACCGAATTTCTCCACTCTGCTCATCACTGCTCTGTTTGCTCCCTCCTAAATCGGATAATCAGCCCCATAATGAAATCCACAAGGAAATGCGCAACAATCGGTGCCCACAAGGTTCCCGACTGGATATAAATCCAGCCTAACCCATAACTAATCGAAAAGACAAGACCCGTCGGGATCCAATGCCTTAAATAACGGACATGAATGGCAGCAAAAATAATGCTTGTCCAATAAGGTCCAAAGGAGTGCTGCACAGCCCCCCGGAACAATACCTCTTCGCAAATGGCGACCACTAACGAAATAACGGCAATATGCCACACCGGTCTGTTCTTGAATATCCGTTCATTAATACCGCCGTCATCGGTTGCTTCCTCGGGTACCCATCTGGAAATCAGCAGGTCAACCGCAATAACCGCGGCGCCTAATCCCAGTCCCCACCATAAAAAAGAGAGGCTGTCGGGAAATTGTAACAACAGAAATGGATTGGAACGCTGAAATAATGCCCACACCAAACCGATAATAATAGTAATCGCTTGCGTAACGTAAAGATTTACTAGCAGCATGCGGTCGTCTATCTCATCAACGGATAGTTGACGCACGCGGATATTACGGAGATCGAATTTTTTCATAGCTTCCCGCCTGTCTAAGTAGGTCATATTTCCTTTTATGATCATTTCACCTATACTGATAGGGCACAAACGACGGCATATCTAATACATAGAAGGAGATTTGTGATGGAGAAACGTTTACCTCGTTCCGCAATGATATTTAGTTTGGGGTTTGTCTTTATGCTCGTCTGCGCGGTTGGTGCATTCTTCTACG
Source organism: Paenibacillus glycanilyticus (assembly GCF_051200795.1). Taxonomy (NCBI): domain Bacteria; kingdom Bacillati; phylum Bacillota; class Bacilli; order Caryophanales; family Paenibacillaceae; genus Paenibacillus; species Paenibacillus glycanilyticus. Next base: position 2,549,376 of record NZ_CP195155.1, on the reverse strand, counting down.
GCGTAAAGCTCGGAACGTCCAAAACGGAAACCAAGTACGAAATGAAAGAATTGCAGGCGGCAGCGGTTCAAAAAAGCAGCCCCTATCAGCAGCAGGATCTTGTCTCTTTCTATCATACCGTATTTTTGTCTTACCGTGAATTTCAATCCGAATGGGATGATGCGATGGACGACTTCGCGAAAGGCCAAGGCGGCAGCGCTTCGTCTACCCTAAAAAATTTAGCGGAGCTCGCCCGCTCGAAAAGAACCGCGGCTTCCAATTTCGATATGCAGAAGTCCCCGCTTCTCGGCGATGCCCAAACGAATTATATCAGAAGTCTGGAGCAATTCGAACAGGCAGCGAAGGCAGCGGCTGCAAGCTCGAAATCCGGGGATGCAGCCAAGCTTCAAAACAGCATTAAGCAATTGGGTTCCTACCAGTCTGCGGTCAAGCAGGCACTGGCTGCCCAACAAGCTTACTACACCGCCATGATGAAATGGGGAGCAACGGTTGAACCAAACATCCCTGCTAATTATACAATGCCTAAGGTAATCGAAATCAACAAATGGTCAAGCCTGCCTCTGATCGTGAAAAACAAGCTGATGGCGGATCAAATGGCTTCGCGTCAGCAATTCACGGCTTATTATCCGCAGGATCTGACAAGCCGCATCGATGATTTTATCGCTTCCGGCCAGTCCGCGAAGCTGAATTTGAAGACGGTATCCGCAATTGCCGATCTGCTGATCGATACGGAGGCCGTCCGCAGCGGGGACTTCACCGAGAATCGCTCGAAGTTCTACAATAAAGATCTTCTGCCTCAGCTACCGTTCTTCTCTTAACTTAAGCTTTTTTAGTCGTATTGAAACCCTTGCAACGAGGCTATGGCAGCCATTCCGCCGGTAACATTGTGGAGGTTGCCGTAGCCTTGTTCTTCTAAATAATTGCAAACGGCCGCACTGCGTACCCCATGCGCGCATACTATATATAACGGTTTGTCGTCCGAAATGGTTCCGAGACTGTAGGGATCGTATTCATGGGTATTAACCGGGATGATTCCAAATGATAATAATCCCATTCGTAAGCTTCGCGTACGTCGATGATTTGCTCCGGTTCAATCTGTCCGTCCGCAAGCATGCGCAGCAGCAGCTCCGGATCCAATTCCTTCCACTCAATCAATGCCTTTCTCTCCCCTGACCTGTTAATATCTCTTGTAATGCTTTGAATCATAACGAAAATTTCACATTTGATCAAGTTTATACATTGCATTTGTCCACCACCTTGCTATAAAATAATAACGGTTGTCCATATCGGTTTAATCACGTTTCGTATTGATATAAATCGTGCTTTTTTTCACACATCGGAGACAACAACTGCCATTTACGATTGCCCGCAATTTAGACGAACCTCTCGTCCGGCTCGCTCTCGTTACTGTGCCGGGACGGGGTTTTTTGTTTTAGCAACAACGATCAGAATACAAATGGACGTGAAGTGCCGACATAAGAAGCAAACCCCTGTTTGCTCCTTATGTCGGCACTTCACAAAAATTTTAGGAGGCAATCTACATATGTTTAAAGTGTTAGTATCGGATCCCATCAGTGATCTGGGCATTCAACAGCTTGTAGACGCGCAAGATGTAGCAGTCGACAAAAAGCCCGGACTAAGCGAAGACGAATTGGTGAGCATTATCGGCGAATACGACGCCCTGCTCGTGCGCAGCCAGACACGCGTAACACCGCGTATTATGGAAGCAGGCAAACAGCTCAAGGTTGTAGGCCGCGCAGGCGTAGGCGTAGACAATATCGATTTGGAAGCAGCAACTCAACGCGGTATTATCGTTATCAATGCACCAGACGGCAATACGATTACAACCTGTGAGCATACTTTTGCTATGATGATGGCGGTTGCCCGTCACATCCCGCAAGCCTACCTGAAAACCGTTGGCGGCGTTTGGGACCGTAAATCGTTCCTGGGCGTTGAGCTTCGCAACAAAACCCTTGGTGTTCTTGGCATGGGCCGTATCGGCAGCGAAGTTGCAAAACGCGCTAAAGCATTTGGCATGGAAATCATGGGTTATGACCCGTTCATGACGGAAGAGCGTGCAGAGAAGCTTGGCATTAAGCTGGCTACCGTTGACGAAATCGTTCGCAATGCGGACTTCATGACGGTTCATACTCCGCTTACTCCGGAAACCCGTCACATGATCGGCAAGAAACAATTCGAAGTTATGAAGCCTGGCATGCGCATTATCAACTGTGCGCGCGGCGGTATCATCGACGAGCTTGCCCTTGTCGAAGCAATCGATGCCGGCATCGTAGCCGGCGCGGCATTCGACGTATTTGAAGTGGAGCCTCCAACAGAGGACCATCCATTCCTGAAGCATCCTAAAATCATCGTAACTCCGCATCTTGGCGCTTCCACGGTTGAAGCTCAAGAGAACGTGGCAATCGACGTATCGGAGCAAGTCTTGCACATCCTGCGCAATGAGCCGTTCAGCAATGCGGTTAACATGCCTCCTATCCCGGCTAACCTGCAAAGCAAGCTGCAGCCATACTACTCGCTGGGCGAGAAGCTTGGCAGCCTGGTTGCGCAAATCACGGAAGGTGCCGTACAGGAAATTACCGTGCGTTACTCCGGCGAGCTTGCAGAGGTAGATACACAGCCGCTGACTCGTTACATTGTAAAAGGCGTGCTCTCGCATCACCTTGGCTCCGACCAAGTAAACGTCGTTAACTCGATGCACCTTGCTAAAGTTCGCGACTTGAACATCGTTCAGCAAAAATCCCAGGCTTCCAAAGACTTCACGAACCTGGTAACGGTATCGCTCCGCACGAAACAAGAAGAGCGTATCGTAGCTGGCACACTGCTTACCGGTTACGGCGAGCGCGTTGTTCAAATCGACAAGTTCCCGGTTGACGTTACGCCGGAAGGCAACCTGATCCTGATCTCCCACAACGACAAACCGGGCATCATCGGCCGCGTTGGTACGCTTCTTGGCAACAACGACGTGAACATCGCTACGATGCAGGTAGGTCGTCAGCTCGCTGGCGGTTCCGCGATCATGGTTCTTACTGTTGATAAAAACGCAGGTAAAGACATCCTTGAGCAATTGACTAGCCTGCCTGAACTGAATACAGCAAAAGAAATTACGTTGTTCTAGTAAATAAACGCCGGGCATAAAGCTGCGATCAGCTTATGCCCGGCGTTTTTACATGCTTTTTTTGTTAAATGAGAAGCATGCGCCGGTAAAACCCAAGCTTATGGCTAACCGCTCTCATAAACTGATGATGTGTATCCCGAGACCTTCCTTCCCGAAGGTCATTTTTTATTTTCCGCCGGGTTCTTGAGCCATTCAGCCATCAGAACAACCACGATACCCAGAAGCTTAACAAGATTAACGTGACGATAACGGTAATCGGTATGACGACTATCGTAACTTTCAAGTACTGGCCCCAGCTTATTTTAACGCCGCCTTTTCTAAGGATGTGCATCCACATAATCGTTGCAAGCGTGCCTATCGGAAGGATAAGCGATCCCATATCGCTGCCGATGACACTTGCGAGATAAGAGATCTTAAGCGTAATCGGATCAAGTCCCATGTTGGTTAACGTCAATGTTCCTACCATTAATGCCGGGTGATTGTTGAACAGGTTGGACAGAATCGTCAGCAGCAGCCCCATGAGGACGCTGGCGTGCACCAGACTGCCGGCGACAAGCGGCTGCAACAATTGGATAAGCCACTCCGTAAGGCCAAGATTTCGCAGGCCATAGATGATGACATACATCCCGAATGCAAAAACGAGTATATACCAAGGCGTTTTCTTTATCATATCCACAGGCGGAATCTTCAAATAAATCCATCGCCAAGCGAGCAGTATAGCAGATCCGATAACCGCCATCAAAGATACCGGGAAATGAATATATGATGCAACAAACAGGCTTGCACGCACGCAGAAAACGAATATCAGCACATTGCGCATGAATTTCGTGCTTCTAACTTTGACTTCATTGGATTCTCCCTTAAGTGGATGACCGCCTGGTTTTAAGCTCCACGGTGCTACTGGAGACAGTTTTTTCGGAAGGGTACGGTAAAAAAGGATAAAGAGGAGAACTGTCATAAATGCGAGGCCAAGGGAAGCAGGAACGAACATCATCGCCGTATGCATATAGAGATCCATATGAACGATCTTGAGAGCAATGAGATTGACAATATTGCTGACTCCGATCGGTGCGCTGGATGCTGTCGCGACAAGTGCGCCGGAAATCAAATAGGGGATTTTTTGATGATTTTTAAGTCCCATGCTATTAAGCAGCATTAATAAAATTGGGGTCGTAATGAGAATACTGCCATCATTGTTTACGAATAACGTCATTAGAAAACAAAATAGGTTCGTCAGCCAAAATAACCGAATGCCCGATCCCCTTGCTTTCCGAACCAAAATCTCGGCAGCCCATTGAAAAAAACCGAAGCTTTCTAATACGATAGCCATTACGATCGTAGCTATAATCGTAATCGCTGCTCCGCTTATCGTTTCCGTGATCTCTCCGAGGTTGGCCAAAGATACGGTTCCGGTTAAAAGTATGATTACGGCTCCCACGGATGCCGGAATCGCTTCATTAATATTGGGTTTCCAGAATATAAAGCCAATCGTAAGGAAGAAGGTACAAATGGTAATGATCGTCATTAAATCATTCATGCTCTAACCTCTCTTCATGCTCAACTCACTCATTTCATTATTAATCTAGAAATCTAGCTTTTCATGCTTTCATAGATGCACTCCCTTCACTCGAACTGGTTATAAGTAACGATATACTGTATTTATATGTACATGATAAATAGCTCGTACTGGTCTATCACCCGAGCTCTATGAAAACCATCTTCTATCTGTAATTGATAGATATCCCCTAATGATATTTACCGGGTATCCCCGCTTTCGCTTTTCCCCCGCCACACCACTTCATGGTGTGGCATTTGTCTTTTCGCGGCCAGCGCGAAGCGTGCACGGCCGAGGGGCTCGCGAGGGGTTAGGGGGAACGCTTCTCTCGGAGCGCAGCGTCCGCCTTTGTCGTGTCCATTGCCTACCCCGGCCCAATTCCAATCAAAGGCAATGGACCGACAACAGCGGCCGAAGGAGCGTTCCCCCGGTGCCCGAGCTATCCAGCCCCTCCTTAAATGCCATATTTGGCGACAAGCACTCCGCCGCGAAACAACAAAAACCACATCATGTTCCACGAACAACAAGATTAATCCCCCTCATTCAACAAAAAAACGCCCCCCGAAGGGAGCGTATTGACATCTATTGATTGGATTCGACAGGCAGCAGCAAGGTGAATGTCGTGCCTTTTCCAAGGACGCTGTCGACTTCAATGCGGCCGTGATGCTGCGTAATTATGTTTTTAACGATGGCAAGTCCAAGTCCTGTACCGCCCGATGCACCGCGTTTGCGGGCCTTGTCGGCTTTGTAGAACCGTTCGAAGATATAAGGCACATCCTCGCTTGGGATCCCTTGCCCTTCATCCGCTACAATCAGCTTTACAAACTTAAGGTTGTTGATAGCAGCCATTTGACCTGCAATCTTAATGGATTTGCCGGCTGGCGTATGACGAAGCGCATTATCCATCAGATTCGTCAATACCTGCTCAATCCGGTCTTCGTCCGCTTCGCGTACGGCAAGCGGCGTATCCGGAAGATCGGCAATCAAGCTGACGTCGCGTTCCTTCGCATACACTTGGAACTTCCGGTGAACCCGGCGGATGACATTGCGCAGATCGAATTCCTGCAAGCTAAGCTCCACGTGACCGGCTTCCATCCGGGCCATGTCAAGGAAGTCGTTAACGAGTCTGCCCATCCGAAGCGATTCATCGTAGATAACCTGGACGAGCTCTTTCCTTTCTTCGGGCGAAGCAACGATATCGTCGAGCAGCGCTTCGCTGTATCCCTGCAGCATGGAGAGCGGCGTTCGGATCTCGTGCGAAACGTTCGCGACAAAATCCCGGCGCAGCTTCTCAAGCTTATGCTCCTCCGTTACATTCCGGATCACGGCAACCGCACCGCGGACAACCCCGTCATTTTGCAGAGGGGCCATCACAACGGACCATACGTTGTTGATAACCTGTACTTTATTGGTACAGTCGCGTCCGGATTGCATCACGCGCTCAAACGTGTCGCGCAGAGGTCCGGGCACGCTGTGGAATGGAGGTGCTTCTTCCTCTTCCCAATCGATGTCCATCTCCAGATCAGACCACCGGCTTACCAGCATATGACCAGGCGGGTTCGTCAGAATGACTTCCCCATCGGCATCAAACGTAATCACCGCATCACCCATACTCCGCAATATGCTGGACAGATGCTCTTTCTCATGATTCAAGTCATCAATCAGCGTACCTAACTGCTCGGTCATATGGTTAAAGGTTTTGGCCAGATCGCCGATTTCATCCGAAGACCGGATTTGCACCCGCGTCTTATAATTGCCGCCTGCGATGGAATCCGCTGCCTTCTTCAACTGCAGCAATGGCTGCTGAATCCGTGAGGAGAGGAAAAACGCAAAGAAGGTGGAGAGCAGGAAACCGATTATGGCCACAACGATAAACAACACTTTGATCTGATGTTGAGAATCTGTATTAAAGGCAATATCGATATACTGGAGCAGGAACGTCCCGAGAATAACAAGGACAAGGGCGACGAGAAACATAATCGTCCACCACAGCTTCCCGACCACCGTATGCAGGGCGAAATGCCCCCAGCGCTTCAGCAGCCTCATTACTTCGGCACCTCAAGCTTGTATCCGACGCCCCATACCGTTGTAATCATGGAAGCCGCATCGGGCGATACTTTGTTCAATTTCTCGCGAAGACGTTTCACATGAGTGTCAACCGTCCGAAGATCGCCAAAGAACTCATAGTTCCATACATCCTTCAGCAGCTCTTCGCGCGAGAAAACTTTGTCAGGCGATACGGCCAGGTAATGAAGCAGCTCGTATTCCTTTGGCGTTAAGCTGACCTCTTGTCCGCCGGCCGATACGCGGTGCGCATCATGCTCGATAACAAGATGAGGGAATACGATGTTGTTGCTCGAGTTCACTTCTTTTGTCAAAAAGGCCGTAGCCGACGAGCGGCGCAAAATCGCCTTCACCCGATAGATGACCTCCCGGGGACTAAACGGCTTGACGACATAGTCGTCTGCGCCAACCTCGAATCCTTGCACCCGGTTCATTTCTTCCCCTTTGGCCGTGAGCATAATTACAGGCGTTGCTTTTACTTGCCGCAAACGGGAGCACACCTCCACGCCGTCAATGCCCGGAAGCATGACATCGAGCAGAATAAGCGCATAATCGGTTACGGTAGCGAGCCGAAGCGCCGTCTCACCGTCTTCCGCTTCATCGATTAAATAGCCTTCCTTCTCCAGATACATTTTCAGCAAACGACGAATCCGTTCCTCGTCATCTACCACAAGAATACGGCTTGCATAGTCGGACATGCGGTGTTGCTCCTTTCAAAACAATTTCTATAAGATATTATACGCCTGCGTAGGAGTGTAAACCAGCGATGACAAGGTTAACCCCAACCAAGGTGAATAGAATGACGACAAAGCCGATAACCGCGAGCCAAGAAGAACGTTTGCCCTGCCAGCCGCGCGATAAACGGAAATGCAGATAAGCGCTATAGTACAGCCAGGAGATAAGCGCCCATACTTCCTTCGGATCCCATCCCCAGAAGCGGCCCCAGGCGATATTCGCCCAGATCATCGCAAAGATAAGAGCGCCTAACGTAAAGACCGGGAAGCCGATGGCGATTGCCCGGTAGCTGATCTCGTCGAGATCATCCGGATCAATGTCTCCCATAAGCGGATGAATGACGGCGCCGATCCGTTTGCGGAACAAGAGACGAATAAGGCCGTAAAGAATCGAGCCCGCAATAACCGACCAGATAACCGTATTAAGCTTGCGTCCGGCGTTAACGCCTTTCATCCAGCTAGGCGCTTCAAACAGCGGCTTATCCATGCCAAGGAAAGAATCCATATGGTCTGCTGTGCTGTTATAAGGCTTTACGATTGGCGGCAGCGTATATTCCGCCGTATCCGTCGAGGAGTGATCCACGCCTTTGCTGTCGATCGTGACATTCTCTTGCGTAAAGGTAGCCTGATACCCTGCCCCTCTGAAAATAAATACAATCGCGATGAATCCAATGACAAGAACAATCGTATATAAAGAGAATTCTACCCAAAACTGATCCCGTTTAGCTTCCTTCGAGGTTTGCTTGAAATCGACCACGCGAAGCAAGTACATCAGACCGGCCGCAAAGCCTACGGCGAAGAAGGCTTCGCCAAGCGCGGCGGTCGTTACGTGCACTTTCAGCCAGATGGAGCTTAGCGCCGGAATAAGCGGCTGCACTTCCTGCGGGAATACCGAGGCATAAGCAACAACCAGGACGACCAGCGGCAAAGCGAACATCCCGAGCAAGGGCTTGCGGTAGATCGCGTATACGATTGTAAACGCGATCATAATAGCCATGCCAAGGAAGGTAATAAATTCGTACATGTTGCTTGTCGGAATTTGGCCGCTTCCGATCCACCGTGTGAAGAAGAAGGTCAGATGAGCGATAAGGCCAAGCGTCGAGGTGACGAACGAAATTCGCGACCAGCGTTGTTCATGCTTAATCGGATCGCGATTGCTCCATTTTTTCCCTGCAATCGTTACCACATAGAACAGGAATGCAAAGCAATACAGGAAGAAGGCGGCGATAAAGGCATCGCTGCTGAAATCGACATAACTCACGCGTTATTCCCTCCGTTATCGAGCGACTTCGGATCTACGTCAATTCCGGATTTCCGGAGCGCGTAAGCCACGTCTGCTCTCATGCCGTACCAGTTTTTGTTTGTATGCGCGCCAAGCGACAGCTTGCCGTCATCTATGCGCAGCCAAATCCGGCGGTGCTGCCAATAAGAGCCTAGCAGCAGGCCAAGCATCGAAATGGCGGCGCCGTACCAGACATAAGTCAAGGCTTTGTCTTTGCGGACATTCAGATAGGTGGAGGCTTCGGCAAAATGAACGTTTTCCATGCCGTTTACCTTGATCTCCAGTTTGTCCGCGATGGAAGCATTAAGCTTGTCCTGATCAAACTTTTCTTTATCCTTTTGCATCGGGAAATAAATATAAGGCTGGCCTTTCTCCGGCAAGCCAGGACCCGTAATCAAGAAAATAAAAGCAGGCGCATTCGGATCCCGGCTGAGCGTAACGGGTTCCCCGTCTTCCCCGATGCCGAATTCCATGTAATTGGCGGCAAGCTTCATTTTGTAAGGCCCAAGCGTATAATCCAGCGGCGCATCCTTCATCGGAAGCTCAAACGGTCCGTAAGATTCACCCGTTTCCTTGTTCAAAAGAACTGGGCTTACGCTCTTCAACTTAGGCGTTACGTCGTAATCGAATTGATACAGCTTGATTCCGTCGTATTTAAGAGGATGGTTGACCAGGATTTCCTGTTTCTTTATTTCCTTCAGAACCGGTTCGCCTGCGGCATTGTCACCGCAATTCTCCGTACATTTATAGAGGATCGCGGCCGTCTCGTAACGCTTTGCGCGGATCGTTCCTTTGAGCTCGGGCGGCAGTTCTTCATCCTTGTAATATTCGACGGAGAACTTCTCGTTCTTCACAAAGTAATTCGTACCTTCGATTTGCACCGTGTCGCCATCGGGAATACTGACGTAACTGTCCATTTGCCATCCCGGAAGACTCCGGGCAAGGATAGCCAGCAGGAACAAGATAAGACCGATGTGATTAATATAAGGACCCCAGCGGCTGAAACGGTTCTTCTCGGCAAGCATAGCCGTACCGTCTGTATGGATCTTGTAATGCTTTTTCTTCAGATGCGTGGAGAACTGCTTGACCCATTCTTCCGCGTCACCTTCCAACTGACCGTTGTAAACCGCCTTTTGTCTGTTAATAAAACGCAGATGCTTGCGGATTTGCTGCTTGCTGAGTGCTCTATACAGCGGCAGCACGCGGTCGAGGCTGCAGATGACGAGCGATGTGCCAATCATGACCAGCAGCGTGATAAACCACCATGAATCGTATGTATGAGACAAGCCTAGCTTATAATAAATCTTGCCGGGCAGCCCGTAGGTTTCCTCGTAATACACGGAAGGCTTGAAATTGTTCAGGAAGGACCCTTCCTGTGGGTAGATCGTACCCAGCATAGCCGTTACCAGCGTAATTACGATTAAGTAAACGGCGATTTTGACGGACGAGAAGAAATTCCAAATTTTATCGATCGGGTTCGGATTGCTCTTCTGCGACCGGCGAGCAACACCGTCGTAACGCATTTCAAGAGGGGCATCATTCTCTGCGTCTTCCATGAGCGGCTTGCCGCAGCTCTCGCACAAGACCGTTCCGACCGCATTCTGATGCCCGCATTCGCATTTCGTGTTATGTAGCGATAACACCGTGAAACCTCCTAGTCAGCTTTACTGCAGCAGTTTGTCTACACGGGAATCGATGTCCTGCTCGCTCATCCCGCCTACAAATACATCCAGAATGGTCCCGTCCGGCTTGACAAAAAAGGTTGTCGGGTAAGATTCCAGCCCGTATTTCCGCTCCGTCTTTCGGTTCACGTCGCGCAATATCGGATAACTCAGGTCAAATCTGCGCACGAAGTTGTTAACCGTAAGCGTATCTTCGCTTAGGTTGATCGCAAGCACCTCAAGGCCCGAGTCCTTCCATTTCTCGAACTGGCGCTCGAATTCCGGCATTTCCTTCACGCAAGGCGGACAGAAGCTCCCCCAGAAGTTAATGACAACGGCCTTGCCTTTATAATCGGAAAGATTGTGCGTATTGCCCTGCAAATCGGCCAGCGTAAACTCGGGCGGCTGTTCCCCGATCTTCGGGATCCCTTCGTCCCTAGCGGCGAATAGGGTATTGCCAATGGCATATCCGCCTACAACTAGCACGGCAAGCAGAATGACAATTTGCACCGTTTTTCGATACTTGCCCATTCCCGTCCCATCACCTACATTTCACCATTGATGTCAGCTAATAATACACTCATTATAACGAAAAATGGGCGGCAATAACCGCTGCCGCCGTTTACTTTTTATGAACTTTATGTGTCTTGCGAGCCTGGTCCCGAAGCTCCTTAACCTCAACCGGAGTAAGGTGTCTGAACTGTCCTCTGGCTAGCGTGCGAAGACCAAGTTCGCCGAATTTCACGCGTCTCAGCTTCAGAACCGGATGCTTGATCGCATCAAACATGCGGCGCACCTGACGGTTGCGTCCCTCGTAGATCGTAATGCGGATGGTCGACATATTTTTCTCTTCGTCGATATCCTGATATTCGACCTCCGCTGGCGCCGTCATGCCATCCTCCAGCATAACGCCCTTCTTCAGCTGATCCAAAAGCGATCCGTGCGGTACGCCTTTTACGGTTGCGTAATAGGTCTTAGGCACGTGATGACTCGGATGCGTAAGGAGGTTAGCGAACTCCCCGTCATTCGTAAGAAGCAGCAGTCCTTCCGTATCGTAATCCAAACGTCCGACCGGATACACGCGCTCTCTGATGCCGGGCAAAAAATCAGCCACCACTTTGCGCCCTTGCGGATCCTTGGCGCTTGTGATGACACCTCTTGGTTTGTTCAGCATCAAATAGATTTTTTTCTCGCTGCGGATCGGCTTGCCATTCACCGTAATTTCATCCGTTGCCGGATCCGCTTTTACTCCGAGCGTCGTCACTTTCTCGCCATTGACCTCAACGGCACCGGCAAGAATAAGCTCTTCGCATTTTCGACGGGATGCGACGCCCGCTTGCGCTAATATTTTCTGTAAACGTTCCAATGCTTTCACCTCAACCTCCATCATAACGATATGGAAGGGAAAGCACAAGCGCGAGCTACTTGAATATGTACATGCAGATCATAATTGCGGCCAAAAATCCGACTAAATCCGAGAATAAGCCCACTTTTAACGCGTATTTGGTCTTGCGGATGCCAATGGCGCCAAAATAAACCGTCAGCACGTAAAGGGTTGTATCCGTGCTGCCTTGAATCGTGGACGCAATGCGCCCAATCATGGAATCGGGTCCATGCGTGGCGATAAGATCGGCCGTAAATGCAAGCGAGCCCGCTCCCGTAAGCGGCCGCAAAATGCCTAGAGGCAAAACTTCCGTCGGAATGCTGAGCCAATCAAACAACGGACGCACGGCGCCAAGCATCAAATCCATGGCGCCAGACGCACGGAACATACTGATGGCTACCATCATGCCAACCAAGGAGGGAATTATGTTAATGGCCGTGCCAAAGCCGTCTTTTGCGCCTTCTACAAAGGTTTCGTATACAGGGACTTTCCGGAATGCCGCATATAAAGGAATAAATACGATAATGGCAGGAATAAGCCAAGCCGAAATGCGGGTAAACCACTCAAACACGATCGCCACCTCCCTTAACCGTCGAGACGGCCGATATCGGAGGATCCATGGCGGTATGTGCCGGCAATGCCTTGCCGGATGTTTTACCCGAGGTGTATGGTTTATTTGCCGGAGGCATCCCCGACCTCCTGCGGTACCATCGGTCCGCAAGAATAGCGGCGCCAGTCGCAACAAAGGTTGCCGCAAGCGTCGTACCAACGATCTCCGCAGGATTAGCCGAACCGTAATTCATCCGGATTGCAATTAAAGTAGTAGGAACAAGCGTAATGCTGGATGTATTTAAGGCAAGAAGCGTGCACATAGCGGGCGTTGCCGTCTCTTGATCCGGATTAAGCTTTTGCAGCTCCTGCATGGCTTTAATCCCCATTGGCGTGGCGGCATTGCCTAATCCGAACAGATTAGCGCTTAGGTTGCTCATTATATAGCCCATTGCCGGATGATTGGCCGGAACGTCCGGGAATAACCAGCGTACAACCGGACTCAACAGCTTGGCCATTTTTTTCAGCACCCCTGCATCCTCCGCAATCCGCATCATCCCCAGCCAGAATACCATAATGCTGATTAACCCGAAGCTGATGGTCACCCCGGATTTGGCGCCATCGAATGCCGCCTGCGTCACCGCATCAATCCGTCCGTTAACAGCCGCCACAACCACGCTTACAACAATAAAAAACAACCATATCCAGTTCACCATAATTGGCTTACCTCCCCCGATTAGCCAAGCGTAAACGGCTGCAATAAGCAGCATTCGTTTCGCGTGCGAAATACAAGCCGTGTAAATGGCCTATATTTCAAAATAGTGCACCGATAACAGCAGTTATCGAATGTATGAAGCTTTCATGCCCTCTGGAAGCTTTTTTGTAATCGAGAAGCAATGCGGCATCCGACATCGGCTTACGTTCGGGCAGGCTCATTCTCGTGCTTCCGATATCGTAAACGGGAATGGATCCGATTTTCTTATCGTTTAAATACCATTCAAGCGCACCGCGTTCCCCAAGCTTATAGTTCATCGTTGCCATATCAAGAACGACCAGCCGGGATTGCAGACTGCCCCGCTCCTCTTCGGCTAACGGATAATAAAAGGAATTACCTACGGCTAACGGATAACCGGCAATCGATTGACCTTTTCTTGCCACTTCCATCAGCGGATAATGTTTAAAGCCCCAGTCCAGCATTTGACTGTGATCTACCCAGTCGTCGCGGTCATTCAGGGTAACGGCAGCCAGCTGCTGTCCGTTACGTGTCGCCGAGCTGACCAGACAGCGCAGCGCTTTTTTGGTATAACCGGTTTTAACGCCATCCGCACCCTCATACATCGCCAGCATTTTGTTTTTGTTCGTCCAGCTGTATTGCCACTTCTCATGAGGATTCGGAACGCTTTTGACCTTGGTGCTCACGATTTCGGCAAATACGGGATTGCGGAGCGCGTATGCCGTCAGCTTGGCAAGGTCATTGGCGGATGAGTAATGTCCTTCTGCATCCAGACCATGCGGGTTTTTGAATTGGGTATTCGTCAAACCAAGCATTTCGGCTTTCTCGTTCATGAGATGGACAAAACCTTCCTCCGAGCCTCCTACATGCTCGGCGATTGCCGTCGCCGCATCATTGCCTGAACGCAGCATAAGACCGTATAGCATATTGAGAAGGGTCATTTCCTCGCCCAGCTGCAGATAAATGGAAGAGCCTTCTTTGCCAACCGCTCTGTTGCTTGTCTTCACTTGATCGGACAGCTTGCCATGCTCGATCGCAACAATCGCCGTCATGATTTTGGTCAGACTGGCAATTCGCATCGATTGGTCTCCATTCTCGCTGTAAAGAATTCTACCCGATTTCACATCAACCAGCGCCGAGGCTTTTGCGCTTGTGTGATACGGATTCGGCGCCGCATGCACGGATGCCGTAAAGCTTGTCCCCCAAATCAAACTTGCCGCCCATAAGGCGATTCCTATTCGGCGAAGCTGTCTTCCTATCACGTCTTTCGCTGCTCCTTTCCTATCGTCAGCCCTCACCTTGTACAGTATATGCTTAGAAGGGGCAAATTAAGACATGCCCTAAAACGAAAAACTGCCCTTGCGGGCAGTTTCCCTAGATGAGGGTGTCGTTACCATCTGTGATATAGTCATGATCATGTTTGTTGGCTGATGTCCTGAACATATGCTGCACTTTATCGAATACGACAGGAGCCGAATCGATAATGCGCTCCATCAGATGCGTTTGGTTATCAAGCGGTACAATCTTCACGCCATGCGTGCCAACCACAAGAAAGGCAATTGGGGTAATCGAGACGCCTCCGCCGCTGCCGCCGCCAAACGGACCCGCAACCCCGGCATTATGATGGTTGTGGCCATCGGATGACGACGAAGAGTGATCATGCGTAGCAGAACCGTCGAAGCGGATATCGCTGCCGCCAGCCACGAAGCCGAAGCCAACCTTGGAGATCGGCATAATAATGCTGCCGTCCGGCGTTTGAACAGGATCGCCGACGATCGTGTTAACGTCGACCATCTCTTTGATATTTTCCATTGCGGTCTGCATGAGGCCTTGAATCGGATGTTCTGGCATTGTGACTCCTCCTGAAGTGAATTTGTGTTTGTGCGTAAAGGATGAGGACTCGCCTACACTTTTGGTATTCTGCTCATTCCGGTAACGGACTATGTATGAAACCAACCGTCAGTCATGAATTAGCCCTAAGCGTTTTATGCTTTAAACAGCAAGCTTCGCCAAGCCTGAACGCCTTCTTTTGCATTCCTGAGGCGAACAAGGAGGTGCAAGCCTGCCATGATGGCATTGCCCAATCCAATTTTGGCGATACAATTCCATTCCGTTCGGAAGCAAGCCTGCGCATACACGGGCTGCACCTCCACTCTCGGCTCGGCCCTCAGCTTCACGAATTGGGATAACACGCCCAAGGTCGTTGTTTTGACCGACCACAGCGCACCCGTCGCCATTGCTGTCCACATCGCATCTCCCGTGCCTACGGCAGTCGACCACTTCCACTCTTCCAGCCTGATCTTCGCTAACGTTTGTTTGGCCCAATGGGAGAGATTGTACGTCAATGCAGCGGCTCGTTTATATTTCTCGATTCCAGCCATTACGCGGTGAGTGTCAATTTCATCGTGCTTCTCGTCCTTGCTGCTCATACCGATGCTTGTACCCATTAAATGCTCATGCAGACGGATCGCCTTGCCGCTGAAATCAATCGAGCGAATCTTCAGCTTATAGCGCAATAATCCGAAGAGCGCCTTGAAATTGATCTCGATGTCGTCATTTTCCCCATCGCGTCTCATCTCTCCCTGGATCGTAACCGGCGATACCAAGGCAATGAGAAGGAAAAGCACAATAATGAGACCGGCCGCGAGTACCCAAATATACGGATAACCGATCATTCCATGCTTCCTCCAGCTTTATGAAAAATAGGTTACTTGTAGTATGGCTTGGCTATCGGATTTCATGCACCCCCTCAGAATACAAGGCTGTTAACAGTAAATCTGGTAATGTTCTAGATTGATAGACAAAAAAATAAACCGTACAGATTAATCTGTACGGTTTATTTAACGAACGATTATTTAAACGCCGGAACGATTGCGCCCGCATATTTGTCTTCGATAAATTTCTTCACATCAGGGGATTGCAGAGCCGCAGCCAGCTTCTTCATGGCATCGGAATCTTTGTTGTCCGGACGGGCAACCAGAATATTTACGTATGGCGAATCGCTGCCTTCGATGAAGATTGCATCCTTCGTAGGAACAAGATCCGCTTCAAGCGCAAAGTTGGAGTTGATCAGAGCAAGATCGACTTCACCCAGAACGCGCGGAAGAGTAGCGGCTTCTACCTCGGTAATTTTCAGGTTTTTCGGATTTTCGGTAATGTCGTGCACGGTTGCTGATACGCCTACGCCGTCTTTCAGCTTGATCACATTATTAGCGGCAAGCAGCTGAAGCGCGCGGCCGCCGTTGGTCGGGTCATTCGGAATAACCACTTTAGCGCCGTCTTTCAGTTCATCCGCGCTTTTGATTTTTTTGGAATAAGCGCCCATTGGCTCAATGTGAACGCCCGCAACGCTTACAAGGTCGTAACCTTTGTCTTTGTTGAATTGGTCAAGGTACGGGGTATGCTGGAAGAAGTTTGCGTCCAGTTCTTTCTCGTACAATTGCGTATTCGGCTGAATATAGTCGTTGAATTCCACGACTTCAAGATTAATGCCTTGTTCCTTCAAGGCAGGCTTGATGAAATTAAGAATTTCAGCATGCGGTACCGGCGTTGCGCCAACCTTCAGGGTTACTTCTTTTACTTCATTGCCGCCATTGCCGGCAGAAGTGTTGTTCGTGCCGTTCTCTTCCTTCTTAGCGCCGCATGCGGATAACGCGATGACCAGCGTAAGGGCAAGCAGGATAAAACCAAATTTCTTCATTTCCCTTTCCTCCATCTTCTGTATGTTGCTTCTATGATGTCCACCTTACTTCCGGCTGAACCGGCGAACCAAATGGTCGCCTGCCATCTGCAGGAGTTGAACCAAAATAATAAGCATTAGAACCGTAACAATCATAACGCTCAGCTGGAATCTTTGATAACCGTAACGCAAGGCAAGGTCACCTAGCCCGCCGCCGCCAATAACGCCGGCCATCGCCGTATAAGATACAAGCGTCACGGCTGTAATCGTAATTCCGGCCAGCAAGCCCGGTCTTGCTTCAAGCAGCAGGACGCGTCTGACGATATCCCATCTGGAAGCGCCCATTGCCTGCGCTGCCTCGATAACGCCCTTGTCCACCTCGCGGAGAGACGTTTCCACCAATCTGGCGAAAAACGGCGCTGCCGCAACGACAAGCGGCGGAATCGTGCCCTGTACGCCTAACGTCGTACCGGTCAGCAGCTTTGTAAACGGCATGATCAGAATCATTAGAATGACAAACGGTACCGACCGCAGGATATTAACAACAAGCGATAATAATCCATACACGACAGGCTGTTCCAGAAGCTGTTTTCTGGAGGTCAGGAAAAGGATGATCCCGATTAACAAACCGAGAATGACGGTAAATAGCAGCGAAGCGCCAATCATCGTCAAGGTGTCTTTGGTTGCCGGCCAAATATCTTCCCAGCGCACCTGGCTCCAGTCAATGTTCTGCTTCAGCATCATTTCAAATCACCTACTTCCAGCCCTTTCGCCCGAAGCTCGTCGAGCACCCTGTCAATTTCACCGTCATCGCCGATAAACTCGATGACCAGCTGTCCGTAAGGCGTATTTTTCATGCGGGAGACGGTTCCCTGCAGAATCGTAAATTGAACCGAGGTCGATTTGACTGCGTTAAACAGCAGCGGCTCGTACGTAATCTCGCCAACGTAGTTGATTTTGATAAGGCGGCCGCTCCTCGTGTTAATAAGCTCGCGCGGATCGAAGGAATCCGCAATCTGGCTGACGAAATCCTTCGTAATCGAATGCTGCGGCTTCAGGAAGACATCGAGGACATCCCCCATCTCGACGATCTCGCCGCCGTCAATAACGGCAACGCGGTCGCAGATTGCGCGGATCACATGCATCTCGTGGGTAATAAGCAGAATCGTGATGCCCAGCTTTTGATTAATGTCCATCAGAAGTGACAGAATCGCGTTTGTCGTCTGCGGATCAAGCGCCGAGGTAGCCTCGTCGCACAGCAGCACATCCGGGTTGTTCGCAAGCGCTCTGGCGATTCCCACGCGCTGCTTCTGACCGCCCGAGAGCTGCGCCGGATATTTATCCGCATGCTGCTCCAGCCCTACAAGCTTAAGCAGCTCGTCGACCCGTTGTTTAACGGCTGTTCTTGGCAGCTTCGCTAGCTCAAGCGGAAACGCGATGTTATCGCGCACAGTCGCCATCGACAAGAGATTAAAGTGCTGAAATATCATTCCGATTCGGCGGCGTTCCTTCTGCAGCTGCGTGGACGACAGCCGGGTCAGTTCCACTTCGCCTACCTTCACCGTCCCCGACGTCGGGCGCTCCAGCAAATTCACGCAGCGGAGCAAAGTGCTCTTGCCTGCCCCGGAATGTCCGATAATGCCGAATATTTCACCTTTATTAATGGTCAGGCTTATATTTTTAACAGCTTCCACGCTATTTACGTAAGTTTTTCTTATGTCCAGAAGCTCAATCAGTGGTATTACCTCCTGCTATCCATCGTATGCCATTACAGCTAGAATCCCCTGTTCAAACAGGTTCATCCTTTCCTTTAAAAAAAGGACAACCGCCATTATAACCAACTTTCAACGCAATTGTCACTAGATAAAAAAGTAAAAAGGTCCGTTATCCCGCTTCAGCGGGAAATAACGGACCAATTGTTCAACATTTCGACCATTCTTTAGAAAAACCTGACAATCCGGTTATTCCTTGTCGTCATGAACCGGAATAAACTCGTCAATCGTTGTTTGGCGTTCGCCCAGACGTTCGAACAGCATTTGCGTCTGTTCCTCGAGCGCCTCTTCGATATCGACTTGTTTAGGCTCCGGCAAGGCTTTAATATTCGGCAATCCAAAATAATCCAGGAATGATTTCGTGGTTCCGTATAAAATCGGCCTGCCGATTGCCTCGGCCCGTCCGACCTCCTCAATTAAATCCTTGGACACAAGCGATTGAATCGCCCGGTCGCTCTTGACGCCCCGGATCTCCTCAATATCAATACGGGTTATCGGCTGGCGGTAGGCCACAATGGATAAGGTCTCAAGCGCAGCCTGCGACAGCTGGGAACGTGTAGGCGTATACGCCATGCGTTCGAAGTAGGCGGCATGGTCCGGATTCGTGGTCATCCGGTACGCCCCGGCTACCTCCGTTACCTGCACCCCGCGCTGCTCGCGAGCCAGATCCCTGTGAAGGTCGTACACAAGATCCGCTGCCAGATCAGCCTCAAGCTGCAAAATATCGGCTAACTGCCGTTTGTTTAGTCCTTCGTCGCCCGCCATGAATAACAGGCCTTCAATAATCGATTTCAACTTCGGATAATCCATTGTCCGCCGCTTCTCCTCTCCAATGAATGACGATGTCATCAAACAGCTGATGCTGGAAGCAGCGAATATGTTTCATCTTCATCAGCTCCAGAATAGCAAGGAACGTCACAACAACCTCATGCTTGTTCATATTCTCGCGGATCAGACGGGAGAACCGTACGGTCTCGAACTGCTTCAGAACCTCAACAATGTCCCGAATCCGGTCCTTAACCGAGATTTCATCCCTCTGCACGGTTGCCACGATATTGCGTCGCGCCGCTCTGCGCAGCGCCCGCTGGAATGCGGCAATCAGATCGGATATATGCAAGCCCTCGAGCGGATTGACGATCTCTTCTTTCATATACGGCGTCATATCATCCGGCTCTCGGGAATAAATAAGGCTGCGCTCCAGTTCCTTCTCCCGAAGCTGCTCTGCAATTTGCTTGAATTTACGATATTCGACCAGCTTCTGAATAAGCTCGTCCCTCGGATCAAGGCCGTCATCCGGCCACTCTTCATAGAAATCCTCGAACACGGGAGGTTTGGGCAGCAGCTGATTGCTCTTGATGGCCAGCAGCGTAGCGGCCATAACAAGGAACTCGCTTGTCAGCTCCAGCTCCAATTCCTTCATCGCATTTAAATAATCCATGTATTGATCCGTTATTTCACTAATCGAAATCTCGTGGATGTCGATTTCTGACTTATCGATAAGATGAAGCAGCAAATCGAGCGGTCCTTCAAAGGATTCCAACTTGTAGTGCATCGTCACTTCTTACGATCCCCCTGCCATGCGCAAATGGCTGACGTCCTATAACAAGTAACGCAGCATAATTTGAGCTATTACTCTAATTATGCAGTAATTTCGACAAATTTGCCATCTCTATTGCAGAAACAGCCGCTTCATAGCCTTTATTTCCCGCTTTTGTGCCCGCACGCTCAATGGCTTGCTCGATCGAATCCACCGTCAATACGCCAAAAATCGTTGGCACGCCTGTTTTCAGGGCGATTGCGGCTACGCCTTTTGCTGCTTCGTTGCACACGTAGTCAAAGTGCGGAGTTGATCCCCGGATAACGGCGCCAAGCGTAATAACGGCATCGTATTTTCCGCTTTCCGCCATTTTTTGCGCGATAAGAGGAATTTCGAATGCGCCCGGCACCCAAGCGATATCCACGTCGTTGTCTTGCGCGCCATGGCGCTTGAAGCCGTCAAGCGCACCGCTGAGCAGCTTACCCGAGATAAATTCGTTAAAACGTCCTACAACTACCCCAAATCGAAGTCCTTCCGATACTACGCTTGCTTCAAATACGTTTGGCATGTTAAGCCCTCCTGGTCATTATGTTTAATATTTTAGCTTGCTTTATTTCTTGCCGCCTTCGCGAATTTCAATCGGTACCCGTTCCACGATCTCGATTCCGTGACCCTCAAGGCCTCTGATCTTGCGCGGGTTATTCGTGAGCAGGCGCATTTGGCGGACACCCAGATCACGCAAAATTTGAGCACCCACGCCGTAATCGCGAAGATCCATCTTAGGCTTAACCTCTTCTTTATCCGCGCCTTGGTCAAGCTGGGCGTAATTTTTCAGCTTGTTCACGAGTCCTTGACTGTCCTGGCGCATATAAAGAAGAATGCCGCTGCCTTCCTCATTGATTTGTTCCAGCGCCGACTGCAGCTGCGGGCCGCATTGGCAGCGGTGCGAATGGAAAACGTCCCCCGTCAGGCATTCCGAATGGACGCGGACAAGCACCGGCTTATCAGAAGCAATCTTGCCTTTGACAAACGCGATATGCTCTTTGCCGTCTGCCTGATTGGAGAAGGCAATTGCCCGGAAGTTTCCGAAGTCCGTTGGCATGTCAACCTCTACGATGCGGTCGACAAGCTTTTCCATGGCGTTGCGGTAAGCAATCATTCCTTGGATCGTAATCAGCTTCAGGTTATGCTTCTCCTTGAAAGCGATCAGGTCCGGAAGGCGGGCCATCGTCCCGTCCTCTTTGATTATCTCGCAAATGACTGCAGCGGGCTCCGAGCCGCACATACGCGCGAGATCGATACCGGCTTCCGTATGGCCCGCGCGGCGAATGACGCCGCCATCTTTCGCTACCAGCGGGAAAATATGTCCCGGCTTGCGGAAATCCGTTGCTTTCGTCGCCGGGTCAATCAATGCTTTAACCGTCTGCGAGCGCTCGTAAGCCGAGATGCCCGTCGTCGTGGATACGTGATCCACGGATACCGTAAAAGCCGTGCCGTGATAGTCCGTATTATGCTGAACCATCGGCGGCAGATCAAGCTGCTCGGCGCGCTCCCGCGTAATAGGGACGCAGACCAAGCCGCGTGCTTCCGTAATCATGAAATTAATAACTTCCGGCGACGCGGTCTCCGCCAGGGCAATCAAATCTCCCTCATTCTCGCGGTCCTCGTCGTCCACTACGATAATGGGCTTGCCGGCCTTCAAATCCTCCAGCGCAGCTTCCATCGAGTCAAACAGATCTTCTTGCAGTTCCAACTCTTGTCTATTCATCAATTTCCCTCCCTGCTATCCGGTTACCCTCGTATTTACAAAAAACCATTTTCGCTTAAAAAAGCTGCGCTGAGCTTTGATTCGGTCCGCCCGGAAGAACCCGGTCTGCCGGAGGGTTTGTAATGCAGCAGATGATCGACGTATTTGCCGATGACATCGCATTCGATATTAACCGAATCGCCGGCTTTCTTGTTCATCAGCGCGGTTTCTCCCAACGTATGCGGGATCACCGATACCGAGAAGCCAGTGGCATTGGTACCGACTACCGTTAGGCTGATTCCGTCAATCGTAATAGAGCCCTTCGGAATGACATACCTCATCATTTCGTCGTCAGACAGCCGTATGGCGAATACAACCGCGTTCGCATCCGTCTCCCGGCCGGTGATCACGCCAACCCCGTCGACATGCCCCTGCACGATGTGACCGCCGAACCGCCCCCCGGCCATCATCGCCCGCTCCAGATTCACGTCCTGGCCCGGGCGGAGTTGATGCAGATTGGACTTCCGGTAGGTTTCCGGCATCACGTCCGCGTCAAACGATGTCCGGTCGAAGGCAATGACGGTTAAACACACGCCGTTTACGGAAATGCTGTCGCCAAGGGCAACGCCTTCCGTAACCTTGGAAGCTTCTACCGTCAGAACCATCGCTTCGCCTTGCTTCTTAACCCGTCTTAAAGTGCCAACTTCCTCAATCAGGCCGGTAAACACGGGCACTCCCCCAATCTATTCATTACCGTATACCGGATATCCCGATATGCAAATATCTTCTCCTGCCATTTCCACCTTCGCATTGTCCAGTTCAATGGCCTGCGACATTTTCTCGAACCCGGCGAACGTAAAGGTGCCGGGGGAGTCAAACCCGCCGATAATTTTGGTTGCCATGTAGATCATGATCTTATCGATTAGTCCGGCTTCCAGCATGGCGCCGTTAAGCTTGCCGCCGCCCTCCAGAAGGATCGAACCAATCTCCAGCTCGCCAAGCTTGCGCATCGCATCAGCCAGATCGACCTGCTCGCCGTCGCCGCATCGGATGACCTCAACGCCGGCTTCGGTGAGCGCCTTCTCGCGAGCCGGATCAGCTTTCGCAGAGGCGAGTACAATCGTGCGGGATAAGCCATCCGTCACTACCCTTGCGTCCTGCGGCAGCCGAAGCTTGCTGTCCACGATAATCCGAACCGGATGTATCGCCGGAACAGCCGCACGGGTCGTAAGCTGAGGATCATCCGCCAGCAAAGTTCCGATGCCCACCATAATCGCCTCGTGCTGGTGGCGCAGCGTGTGCACCTGTTCGCGAGCGGCTGATCCCGTAATCCAGCGGCTGTCTCCCGTATGGGAAGCGATTTTGCCATCCAGCGTGCTTGCCGTCTTCAGCGTTACGTAAGGCAGCCGGGACGTAATATACTTGTTGAATTTCTCGTTCATGCTTCGGGATTGCTCTTCTAGCAGTCCAACCTCTACCTCGATGCCTTCCTCCCGGAGACGCGCGATCCCTCTGCCCGCAACCTGCGGATTGGGATCCGTGGTCGCCACAACGACGCGGGCAGCCTTCGCATTAATAATGCGCTCGCAGCATGGCGGCGTTTTGCCGTAATGACTGCACGGCTCTAGCGTTACATACACCGTGGCCCCTTCCGCTTCGTCACCGGCCATCTGCAGCGCATGCACCTCCGCGTGACCTGTTCCCCGCTTAAGGTGGGTACCAACGCCAATAATGCGTCCATCCTTCACAACGACGCAGCCGACAACCGGATTAATGCCGGTCTGACCGGAGGCTTTGGCGGCTAGCTCAAGAGCAAGATTCATATAATACGAATCGTTTAAAATTTCCATAAATGCAAAAACACCCCCATTAGCCAGCTTAGCCAACGGGGGTGGGAAAAATAACCATTAAATGCTTGCAAATAGAAACGGTTCAAACGCAAACGATGTTGCCGTCCCAATAGGGAACCGCAAATGTTTCGCGGAAGAAATATAAGTCCAGTATAAAAATATAAAGAATATATACTTTCTTATATTTCAAACAAACCTATCTCACTTGTGAAAATAAGCACAAGAAAAATAAGCATGAACGCTCAGACGCAAACGCATCAAATGTGTCCCCTTCTCCCATCCAGACTATACTGTCGGTCCCGGATTTGCACCAGGTCCACCGTTCCTCCCCACGCAATGCGATGAATCGCTCTTGCCTGGGATGGCCCGGGTCACGGACTGACGAGTAAGCGCCGCACGCAGGTGATTCCTGTTGTGCAAGCGCCGCTCGATCACCGCCGGTTGGGATTTTCACCCTGCCCCGAAGGTAAGCCACAAACTATAAATTTGTTAGTATCTTAACATTAAACTTCGTAAACTTCAACCTTTTGCATTTTATCGCGTCCTTTGAACGCGTCAACATGCTCCATGCCTTTAGCAACTTTGCCGAAAACGGTATGTTGGCCGTCCAGATGAGGCTGCGGCTGATAGCAGATGTAGAATTGGCTTCCGCCTGTGTTGCGGCCCGCGTGTGCCATAGCGAGAGTACCGCGTTCATGCTTGTTCGGGTTGATCTCGCAGTTGATGGTGTAGCCTGGACCGCCAGTGCCTGTGCCGTTAGGGCAGCCGCCTTGCGCAACAAAACCAGGGATAACGCGGTGGAATACCACGCCGTTATAGAAGCCTTCGTTTGCAAGTTTTTCGAAGTTTGCTACCGTATTTGGAGCATCTTGGTCGAACAGGTCGAGAATAACCTCTGCGCCGTTCTCAAGTGTGATTTTTGCTTGTTTAGCCATGTCTAACATCTACCTTTCTATGTCGAATAAGACTACGTTACCAAAAATCTCCCTCACTTAGCAAGCGATTTGAGAAGTCTTGCCGGAATTACGTCGTTGCCGACGATATTTTCAAGCGATTCGCGCTGCACGACGAGGTCGGATTGGCCGTCTTTTACGAAGACAACGGCAGGACGGCGGAAACGGTTGTAATTGCTCGCCATGGAGTAGTTATAAGCGCCCGTGCAGGAAACGGCAAGCAAATCGCCCGTTACCGCTTTGGGCAGCTCAAGGTCGATGATAAGCTTGTCGCCGCTCTCGCAAGCTTTGCCCGCGATTGTAACGGTTTCCGCATTCGCTTCGTTCGCGCGGTTCGCCAGAATCGCTTCGTACTGGGATTGATACAGTGCCGGACGCGGGTTATCCATCATGCCGCCGTCCACCGCGATATATTTGCGTACGCCCGGAATGTCTTTCATAGTGCCTACGGTATACAGCGTTGTGCCTGCATCCCCAACGATGCTGCGGCCCGGCTCAACCCAAATCTCGGGCAGCGGGAAGTTTGCGGCCGAGAAATTCGAAATAACCGAATCGGTAATGGCAGCCACATATTGGGCTACAGGAAGCGGGGTGTCGCCTTCCACGTAACGGATGCCAAAGCCGCCGCCAAGATTGATCACCTTGAAGGTTAGTCCCAGCTCGTCGCGGATTTGTACCGCGAAAGCCACAACCTTGTCAACCGCCATGCGGAAACCGTCGACTTCGAAAATCTGGGAACCGATATGGGAGTGCACGCCCAAAATTTCGAGATTCGAAAGCTGAAGGGCTTCCTGAATGGCCTGCTTCGCGGCACCGTTGCCAAGGTCAAAGCCAAACTTCGAGTCTTCCTGGCCAGTCGAAATATATTCATGCGTATGCGCTTCTACGCCCGGCGTAATGCGGAACAGGATTTTTACTTTTTTGCCTTTGTCCGCCGCAAGCGCGTTCAGCAGGTGAAGCTCGACAAAGTTGTCTACAACGAAGCATCCGATGTTGGCGTCCAGCGCCATGTTGATTTCGTCCGGCGTTTTGTTGTTGCCGTGGAAATGGATGCGGGCTGCAGGAAAACCTGCTTGCAGAGCGGTATACAGCTCTCCGTCGGATACCACGTCGAGCGACAAGCCCTCTTGATCGGCAATAGCGCACATCGCCATAACCGAGAATGCTTTGCTAGCGTAGGCAACCTGGAATTTCAGACCGGATTCCTTAAATGCGGATACGTATTCATTCGCCCGTTGACGAATTAGCGTCTCGTCGACAATGTATAGCGGCGTGCCGTACTCTTTCGCCAGATCCGTTACATCAACTCCGCCAATCTCCAAATGTCCCTGGGCATTAATTTTGCTTGTGCCATGTAAGTACACGAATTATGCTCCCCCTCAGATATCTACTACAGGAACGTAATAGAAGTTGATTACGATTTGCACCAATAGCCACAGTATATCGCAATCTACCCTTGAGAGAAATGGATAAATTCACATTTCATTTGTATTTCTTGGTCGCTATTCGGTCCTCGGCATTTTGTCGCTTTGCTGCGGTCGGAGCAGGTTGGGACGAGTACGGTTTTTGAGCACCGGCTTCCTCACGATGATGTTCCACATCGCTCTGTAATCAAACGGAATAAACGGCCACATGTACGGGCGGTTGAACGAACGCTGCATGCTCAGCATCATCAGAATCGCGGTTGTCGCAATGACAAATCCCGGCGCGTTAAACAACGATACGGCTATGATCAGCACAAGCCTGACGATACGGTTCGCCAGCCCCAGCTCATAGCTTGGCGTCGCAAACATTCCGACGGCGGCTATCGCCATATAGAGAATAACCTCGTTGATGAAAAGCCCTGTCTTCACCGCGATATCGCCAACCATGATGGCCGCAACGAGGGATACGGCGGTCGCCAGCGTTGACGGCGTATGCACCGAAGCGAGCCTCATCAGATCGACGCCAACCTCCACGATCAGAAACTGTACGATCAGCGGCAGCTTGCCGATTTTCTCCGGTCCCAGGAAGGCTAGAGCCTGCGGCTTAAGCTCCGGATGCACTACGAACAGCAGCCATAAAGGCAACAGGAACAACGAGGAGAATATTCCAAGAAAACGAACCCATCGCAGGTACGTTCCGATAAACGGAGTCTGCCGGTTTTCCTCGGCATGCTGAATCAAGTCAAAGAAAGTCGTCGGCAGAAGCATCGCGCTTGGCGAAGTATCCACAAACACCACGACGGAGCCTTCCAGCAGATGGGCGGCAACTACATCCGGGCGTTCGGAATACCTCACGAGCGGGAATGGATTCCACCCCCGTTGAACGGTCGCTTCCTCCAGCTGCTTATCCGCAAGCGGCAGCCCGTCAATATGGACCAGTTTGATTTTATCCTTAATCGATTTGACTAACTCCGGATCCGCAAGGTCGTTGATATAAGCAATGCAAATATCGGACTGCGTACGCTCCCCGACCCTGAGAAGCTCGTAACGGAGCTGAGGATCGCGCAGGCGCCTGCGCACAAGCGAGATGTTGGTCATAAGCGTCTCGACAAAGCCGTCGCGGCTGCCGCGCACAACGCGTTCAAGAGTCGGCTCCTCCGGGTTGCGCGCCGGGAAGGCTTTGGCATCAATAATGATGGCATGCGGCTCTTTGTCAATAAACATGGCAGTCGCTCCGGATAGGACGAAGGTCAGCATCTCATTCCATTTATCCTTCTTATCCACCTGCGCGGCAGGCACATACAAATGCAGGAAATCATGAAAAGCATCACCGGAGACATCGTCGGGCTGCAAATAAGTGAGCCGTTTGAGAATTTCGGTCAGAATCGTATCTTTGGCGAGGCCATTCATGTAGAAAAAAGCAACGCGCCTTTCTCCAAACGTCATTTCGCGCACGACGATATCAAAGCTTACTTTATAACCGACTTCGTTCTCCAGCCGCTCAAAGACCTCGTCCAGACTGTCGGGGATCACATCATCCTTGCCCTCGGCCTTGTCATGCCTCGCAAGCGCCTGACCGTGTTTAGCCGTCCGCTCGGTTAATTCGAAAGGTGGCGTCTGGATAGCTATTCCCTGCTCTTCGTTTTTCTGCGCTTCCGGTATGTACATAAACGGGGGTTCCCCGCTCGAATGTTCCCGGTCCTTCTCCCTGTCCTTCTCCCGGTCCGTCATCGTCATCAACCTTTCGTGTCTGTTATACTTGCTACCACTGGAAATACAGCCAATCAAACAAAGAACCCAGTGTTTTGCCCAACACCATTGCCATCACAAGACCAACCAGATAATCGGATAGATTCATTCGTTTCGCCAGAATCGGCAGCACGTTCATAACCTCGGTCAATGCTCCAGCCAGCATGCCGACGAACATGCCGGTCATCAGACCGGAAACCGTCAGAATAATCGCTTTCGGCAGCGTTAACCGCCAATCCAGAAAGTCGGCGAACGTCCAGTACATTGAACCGCAAATAACAGCCGTCTCAAACCATACGGACACGCGATAGGCGTAAGCGATCTGGGCAAGCCTAGGGATAAGATCGAGTATGATCAAAAAAGCGACCAATCCGCTGCCGACCGCAAGCCCTCCGGAGAGACCGAGCAGCATCACGAATATGTGCATCAGCCAATCACCCATCGTCATCGCACCGCTCTCCGTGCTGGCGGTTTTTTTTGCGCATCTCGTCCGCGATAACGTAGGCATTTACATTTTCCTGATACGTATACAGCTCCACCTCCAGAGGATTGGGTTCTTCGTTGAACCGCTTCTTGAAGAGATGGTTAAAAAACAGAATCATGCCTAGGCCAATTCCGATCGAATACGGGATCTGGAACCATAAAGGGTGATCGGTCCGCTTGCCGGTCAGAAGCTCGACGATCCGGATATGAACCTCCTTCATGCTGACATCCGTGTGGAAGTTCATAATCGCAAGTCCCGCTCCGAAAAAGAGCAGCAGCCAGGCGAAAATAAGCACGGCAATACGCGGCTTCTGCGGTTTGGGGGATATCATGATAAGAACCTGCGGATCGCCGTAAGCTTCCACGGATAGTTCCGGAGCCGCTTCCCTGACTACCCGCACGATCTGAAGCAGGTCAATGACGACCCGGTTACCATCCCCCTTGTGATGGCGGTACAGCACAAGCTCGCTAAGCTCCTGTTCCAGCTTCTCGTTAGGCGCCAGCATCCTGGACACCTGTCCCAGCGTTACGCTGCGCTCCGGCCGGATGCTTACTTTCTTCTTCAGTCGCAGATAGAGGGCGGATGGCTCAGTTGCTTCCATCTGTCATCATTCCTTTGTTCCCGCTTAGGGTTTACTTCCCTGTTAGTATGAGAAAAGGAGATACCGGATAGTCATGCTTATAGAGGTAAAAAATTGAAACTCCCGCAAGGATTAACCTTCGCCGGGTGGAATTAGTAAAGATCAATCAACCTTTGGAGGACACAATGAAACGAATTGCCATCATAGGATCGGGCGGAGCGGGCAAGTCCACTTTGGCCCGAAAGCGAGGCCAAACGTTTTTTGAACAATTTGAGGAAGGAACGGGGATGAACAAAATATTTATTGTCGGCATCGTGGCAAGCGGCAAAACGACGCTGGCCAAGCAATTATCCGAGCAGCTTCGTATTCCCTGGTATGAGCTTGATGCTATCGTTCATCATCGCATTGAATCGGGGAGAACGAAGCGGACGGCCGAAGAGCAGCTTGAAATCATTATGGACATTGACCGTAACGGATCATGGATATTGGAGGGGACAGACCGGGACTCCTACCAATTCCTTTACCAGATGGCGGAGAAGATTATTTTTGTGGATACGCCGCTCAAGGTACGGCGCTGGAGAATCTTATCCCGCTTCTTAAAGCAAAAGCTTGGTTTGGAGCCTTGTCATTACAAGCCCGATCTTCATATGCTCCGTATGATGTTCAAGTGGACAAACGATTTCGAGCGGAACAAAACCGCGTTTGAAGCCAAGCTGCAGAAGCATGGAAATAAGGTTGTCCGCTGGAGCGAGACAAAAAGGAAAAGACCAAATGGCTTTGCAGCGCCTTGAAAAGGCTGCGGCCATTTGGTCTTTTTGCGCGGTTATTGCGCAATTTGTTCTCGTATTTACGACGAACAAATTGCCATTAGTGGGCGATCTGTTCGCGTATTTACTAAGAACAAATCGCAACTATTGCGCGATTTGTTCTCGTATAGACTGCAAAATTTTCTTCTCCAGCCTCGACACCTGAACCTGGGATATCCCCAAGCGGCTGGCGACTTCGGATTGGGTTTTATCCCTATAGTAACGTAAGTATACGATCAGGCGCTCGCGCTCGCTCAAGCCCTCAATCGCTTCGATTAAGGCAAGCTTGTCGAACCAGCGCTCCTGGGAATCGTCCGCTATTTGATCCATCAAGGTAATCGGATCGCCGTCATTCTCGAATACGGTTTCGTGAATGGAAGTCGGCGGCTTGTTCGCTTCCTGCGCGAAGACTACATCCTCCGGCGTGATGCCCAGCCGATCCGCCACTTCGCTGACCGTCGGCAGACGCCCAAGCGTCTTGGACAGCTCATCCTTCATTTTCCGAACCTTATTCGCCGTCTCTTTCAATGAACGACTGACCTTCAGCGTACCGTCATCACGCAAAAAGCGCTGAATCTCGCCAATAATCATCGGCACCGCATAGGTAGAGAACTTCACGTCATAGGACAGGTCGAATTTATCGACGGACTTCAGCAGCCCGATACACCCGATTTGGAACAAATCCTCCGGCTCGTAACCACGGTTAATGAACCGCTGCACGACTGACCAAACCAATCTTATGTTACATTGAACAAGCGTATCCCGAGCGATCGTATCGCCGGATTGACTTAACGCTATCAAGCGTTTGACTTCCGCATCATCCAAATACGGCTGAGCCGTTTGCTTCAAATCGACATCCATGAGGTTCAACCCCTATACGCTAGTTATACAGCGCTTTTTTCGATTCAATACGCTTAAGCATCGCTACCCGCGTACCTTGGCCCAGCTCACTGGTTACTTCGAAACGGTCCATGAAATTTTCCATAATCGTAAAGCCCATGCCCGAACGTTCCATTTCCGGCTTAGAGGTGAAAAGCGGCTGACGCGCCAGCTCCAAATCCTCGATTCCCTTGCCATTATCCCAAATCGCAATGGAAACCACGTCACCGTCAATGGAGGCTTCAATGGTTACCTTGCCGGCAGGATCGCTGTCATAGCCATGAATGATCGAATTCGTAACCGCTTCAGACACTGCCGTCTTCAAATCGTTCAGTTCTTCAAGCGTCGGGTCCAGCTGCGACACGAAAGATGCCACCGCAATACGGGCAAAAGCCTCATTTTCCGACCGGGCGCTAAAGGATAACGTCATTTCGTTGCGTCCCATTACGAGACCACCTCCAGACTAGAAATCGCCATTCTTTCATTGTCGTAAATGCTCATTATCTTAAACAAGCCCGACATTTCAAACAGGCGGTAGACACTCGGGTTCACGTCGCATACGACCATTTTGCCGCCTTTGCTGCGAATCTGCTTGTATCTGCCCAAAATGACGCCTAATCCGGAGCTGTCCATAAACTGCAGATCCTTCAGGCTTAGAATAATGTGGTGGCTTTCCCCTCTCATGATCTCCGCCTCCATCTTATTGCGGACAATATCCGCCGTATGATGGTCAAGTTCTCCGCGGAGACGCACGATCAATACATTACGGTAATGCTCCAGTTCTGCTTGCAGACTCATTGTCGCCGTTCAACTCCTTTGGGCTTCGCTATTGGATCGCACTACGATTTCTCCGCGAATCCCCAGGTTTCCTGCACGGCGACAAAACTAGAAGAGAAGCGCTAGAAGCTGACAAAATGCGCTAAGAGAAAAGCCCGCCGAAGGAACGTTTAAGAAGTTTGAACCAACCGGCTTTATCAATCGACTGAGGCGCGTCTACCGGGAACTCCTTCACAACCTGATCGCCCTGATAGACGACAAGCTTGCCGATGGATTGTCCGATCGCAACCGGCGCTTTAAGCGGTTGATCGATTTGCAGCTCGTAACGGATATCCTGCGTAGCCGCTCCTTTTTTGAGCAAAATGCTATAAGGATGCTTAGCAACCAGCGGAATTTCCCGTACTGCGCCCTTCTCGACCTTGATCGTTCCCATCGTGTCCCCTTCTTTGAAGATCGGATGGGTCGTGTATTGCGCGAATGTGAAGTCCAGCATCTGCGATACTTCGGCATTTCTTGTTTTGGTGTTTGGCTCGCCCATTACAACCGCGATCACTCGCAGATTATCGCGTTTAGCCGTTGCGGTT
Organism: Paenibacillus glycanilyticus; assembly: GCF_051200795.1. Taxonomy (NCBI): domain Bacteria; kingdom Bacillati; phylum Bacillota; class Bacilli; order Caryophanales; family Paenibacillaceae; genus Paenibacillus; species Paenibacillus glycanilyticus. The sequence continues at coordinate 2,517,457 of NZ_CP195155.1, read as the reverse complement.
AAACAGAACTTCGCTTCATTCGTGAAGCCTGTTTTGAGTCCGTCGGCACCGCTGTAGAACCTTACAAGCTTGTTCGTATTTACGAGCCAGAACGGTTTTTCCGATGACTTGCGCAAATAATCCTGGTAGGAGCCGGTATACTTCGTAATCTCGGAATGCTTCAGCAGCTCGCGAGACATGACGGCAATATCATGCGCGGAAGTGTAATGATCGGCAGCCGGCAGCCCATTGCAGTTGGCAAAATGCGTATTTTGCAAGCCAAGCTGCTGCGCCTTCTCATTCATCATCACAACGAATTGCTGCTCGGAACCCGCGAGTTTTTCCGCCATGGCGACAGAGGCATCGTTGCCGGAAGCCATCGCGATCCCTTTCAACATTTCGTCAACCGTCATTTCTTCACCGGGTTCCAGGAAAATTTGGGAACCGCCCATAGATGCCGCGTATTCGCTAGTTGGCACCTTATCGGTCAATTTGATTTTCCCGTCGTCCAATGCTTCCATGATCAGCAGCATCGTCATGACTTTCGTAATGCTCGCGGGAGGAAGCTTGACGTTGCTGTCCTTCTCGTAAATAACGGTTCCGCTGTCCGCATCCATCAGGACCGCGGAGCGCGCGGAAGGTGCTAGATCAAGCGATGCGGTCTGCTGCTGGCCTTGAGCGCCGGGAACGGGCTCTTTCGCGCTAGTTACGGCATTGGCGTTAGCAGCAGCCGGCATTGCGGTTAGGGCAAATGCAGCAAATAGAATGAACAGCTTCGTACAAACTTTTTTCATTGTGCAGGTCTCCTTCAAAGATGATGCGGTTCTTGTCGCATAAGTTTTACACCGCAATTGGGCTATATTGTCTTCTCCAGTCTTGACCTCTTTCAAGAAAATTATTCCACGGAAATAGATGTCGAACCTAACAAAAAAACGCCGTACTCCCTAAGGGAGTACGGCGTTATATGAAACGGGACTAGTAGCGCTTCGTTCCTTCTGCTGTAACTACGGATAAGAGAAGCGGACGTCCTTCAGGCTTCTCGGCCGCTACGGCGTAAGCTTCGCGGACCTTATTCAAAACTTCCTCCACGGCGGAATCCTGAGCGCGCGTATGAAGCACGGCAAGCGTGTCGCCTTCGCTCACCGAATCCCCAACCTTCTTGCGGATCGTGATGCCGACGGAATAGTCTATGGACGCATCCTTCGTTGCCCGGCCGGCGCCCAGCAGCATCGCTGCGATTCCAAGCTCTTCCGCATCAATCGCAGCGATATACCCTGCGGATGCGGCTTTTACCTCAACTAGCTCCGCAGCCTGCGGTAACCGATTAACGTCATCCACGACCGACGCATCGCCGCCTTGCGCGGCGACAAACTGCTTGAATTTGGCTAAGGCTTCGCCATTGTCAAGCTGGCTTTGAAGCAGCCCTTTCGCTTCTGCAACCGTCGAAGCTTTTCCGCCAAGAACAACCATATGCGCGCCCAAGGTAAGACATAATTCGGTAAGATCCGCGGGACCGTTGCCCTGCAGCGTTTCAATAGCTTCCCGGACTTCCAGAGCATTGCCGATAGCGAAGCCAAGCGGCTGATCCATATCGCTAATGACAGCAGCCGTCTGCCGGCCGACCTCGGTACCGATATCCACCATGGCCTGGGCCAGCTTCTCGGAATCATCCACGGTCTTCATGAAAGCGCCGCTTCCCGTCTTCACATCCAGCACGATGGCATCGGCACCTGCCGCGATCTTCTTGCTCATGACAGAGCTCGCGATTAACGGAATGGATTCGACGGTAGCCGTCACATCCCGCAGCGCGTACAGCTTCTTGTCTGCCGGTGCCAGATTTCCGCTTTGTCCGATTACCGATAAGCCAAGCTCATTCACTTGTTCGAGGAATTTCTCCCTCGTCAGCTCCGTCTGGAAGCCTGCAATCGATTCCAATTTGTCAATAGTTCCTCCGGTATGGCCAAGTCCTCTGCCGGACATTTTGGCAACCGGAACGCCAACGGATGCAACAAGCGGGGCAATAATCAGCGTTGTTTTGTCGCCTACGCCGCCCGTGCTGTGCTTGTCTACCTTTACTCCCGCAATCGGAGCCAGATCTACCTGGTCTCCCGAATTCGCCATGGCAAGCGTAAGCGCCGCCGTCTCGGCCGGTGTCATTCCCCGGAAGAGTACCGCCATAGCCCAAGCCGACATCTGATAATCCGGAATGTCCCCATCGCAATAGCCATCCACCAGAAACGTCAATTCTTTTGCAGTCAGCTCTCCGCCGTCCCGCTTCTTTTGTATTAGATCTACTGCTCGCATGTTATTCACTCCGTTTCTGCCGCGCAGTCATTTATGAGAATGCGCCCGCAGCATTTGTTGCCGAACGATCAGTTCGTCCAGCATCTGACTCAGCTGGAGCACCTCACGATGTACAAATGTTTTCTTTTTCATTGCTTTTTCAACCATTTTCCCTCTAAGCTGCTCGATTTCGACGAGTAATAGCTTATCCACTTTTTCTCCACTCCATCATCGCATAATCATGGACATTATACGACGATCCCGCCATCAAATACTGTCATATTCCGTCGAGCCGAATGTTACATTTTTATTACAAAGATCTACTAAAAAAGTCGGATGACTTCCTTCACCAGCGCCAAAAATTCAGCTTTTACGCGTTCCGTCGTTTCTATAACCTCGTCATGCGACAATGGCTGGTCTAGCACCCCTGCCGCCATATTGCTGATGCAGGAAATACCGAGAACCTCAATGCCGGAATGGCGGGCAGCAATGACTTCCGCAACAGTCGACATGCCGACAGCATCCGCACCCAATACGCGCAGCATGCGAATTTCGGCAGGCGTCTCGTACGTTGGCCCAAGCAGCCCTGCATAAACGCCCTCTTGCAGCTTAAGGCCTTGTTTAGCCGCCGTTTCGCGGGCAATCGCGCGCAGACGCTTGCTGTAGGCTTCGGACATGTCCGGGAATCTTACGCCTAGCTCATTGTCATTAGGACCGATCAGCGGGTTTTTTCCCGTCATGTTCAGATGGTCGGAGATCAACATCAGGTTGCCGGCCTCATAATCGAGATTCACGCCGCCTGCCGCATTTGTTACCAGCAAGGACGACACGCCAAGCGCCTTCATGACGCGAACAGGAAATGCCGTCAGCTCAGGTCCGTATCCTTCGTACATATGGAATCTGCCGCGCATAAGCACGACGGCTCTGCCTGACAGGGTTCCGACTACCAGCTCCCCCGCATGGCCTTCAACCGTTGAAACCGGGAAATGCGGAATCTCGCTATAGTCGATCGTAACCGGGTTTTCGATATGATCGCCAAGCACGCCAAGCCCGGAGCCCATAATCAGGCCAATCTCCGGCTTCACCTGTACTTTGCCGGCGATAAAAGAAGCAGCCTCCTTAATCTGCGCTGCTGTCATTGTAGTTGAACTCATCGTTAGTTCCTCCTCTTCATTCTTATTACTCTTTGGTCTTCAGCAAGCTTAAAAAGCTTGCGCCGTTTGGCGGCGTCGGAACGCCGAAATTTTCGGCGATTGTAGCGCCGAGATCCGAGAAGGTTGCTCTTGCGTCCAGACGCTCCGGATTTGCAAATGCCGGGCTGTACAACAGAATCGGTACGTATTCTCGCGTATGGTCGGTTCCCGGATGGGTTGGATCATTGCCGTGATCGGCCGTTACGATTAGAAGGTCTCGTTCCCCAAGCGTGCTCTCGAGCTCCGGTACCGCACGATCAAACTCCTCCAGGGCTCTAGCGTAACCTTCCGGATCGCGCCGGTGTCCGTACAGGGAATCGAAATCGACAAGATTGGTGAACAGCAAACCTTTGAACGGTTTTTTCAATGCTTCAACCGTACGGGCAATCCCGTCGGCGTTGCTTTTGGTCGACGTTGTCGCCGCAATCCCTTCGCCGTCAAAGATATCGTTAATCTTGCCGATGGCGATGGTATCGAGCCCGTTGTCCTTCAGCAGGTTCAGGACGGTAGCTTCGGGCGGTTTTACCGCATAATCGTGACGGTTCGGCGTCCGCTTGAAAGCGCCGGGTGATCCGACATACGGCCTAGCGATAACCCGTCCAACGGCAAACCGCTCGTCCATCGTTAATTCACGGGCAATCTCGCAGCCGCGGTACAGCTCCTCGAGCGGTATAACGTCCTCGTGAGCCGCAATCTGGAACACGCTGTCGGCGGACGTATAAACAATCCAGGCCCCTGTCTGCATCTGCTCCGCGCCTAACTCATCCAGAATCTCGGTGCCGCTGGCCGGCTTGTTGCCGATTACCTTGCGGCCGGTACGCTTCTCAAAAGCCTGAATCAGTTCAGCCGGAAAGCCTTCCGGGAAAGTCTGGAACGGTACGGTAATGTTAAGCCCCATCAGCTCCCAATGACCGGTCATCGTGTCTTTGCCAACCGAGACTTCAGCCATTTTGCCGTAATAAGCGGCTGCTTCTCCTTCCGGCTTCCAGTCCGCCAGATCGGCGATCCGGTCAAGTCCCCAGCGGCGCAGGTTCGGAAGTTGAATGGAAGGCACGCGTTCGATAATATGGCCAAGGGTATGGGAACCGCTGTCTCCGAAGGACGGCGCATCCGGCAATTCGCCGATGCCGACGCTGTCTAATACGATTACTGCAATACGATCAAATTTCATGGGTATCCTCCTAAAAAGAATGGCAGCACGATTTTTTGTTGCCATTCTTACTTCGTAAGCGTAAACCTAAAGAATGGCAGCACGCTTCTCGTTGCCATTCTTGCAATCAAGCCCGGGGATGGGCATTTGAATATATGTCCTTCATTTTCACCTTGGAGACCTTCGTATAACGCTGGGTGGTCGAAATGTCCGCATGGCCAAGCAGCTCCTGGACCGCCCGAAGATCAGCCCCGTTCTCCAGCAGATGCGCCGCAAACGAATGGCGCAGAGTATGCGGTGTAATCTCATCGGAGATTCCCGCTTCCTTCGCGTATTTCTTAACCATCTTCCAGAAGCCCTGCCTCGTCATCCGGGTGCCAAGCTGATTGAGAAACAAAGCGGGCTCGTCCTCCGATTGCCGGAGCAGCTCCGCTCTGCCATTCGACAAATAATCGTCAAGGGCAGCTGCCGCCATTCGCCCAAACGGGATAATCCGTTCTTTCATGCCGCTGCCTACGCATCGAATGATGTTTAATTGCGCATTCACGCTGTCCACATTAAGCGAGATCAGCTCGGACACCCGTATCCCGGTGGCATACAGGAGTTCCAGCATTGCTTTGTCCCGCTTCCCGGCAGCCGTAACCGGCTGAGGCGTTTCAAGCAGCTGGCCGGCGTTCTCCATCGACAGCACGCTTGGTTCTTTCTTTTCCTGCTTGGGGGACTCTATGTAGATGGCGGGATTCAGCTGAATATACCCATTTACCGCCAAATAATGAAAAAAGGCACGTATGGACGCGATATGCCGCGATACTGTCGAAGTCTTGCGTCCGCTCTCTTTCAGACGCAGTAAATAATGCGACAAATGGTGACGCCCCACGTCGGCCACATTCGCAATCGATTGCTGTTCCAGATAGTCGAGCAAGCCTTGCAAATCACGTCCGTAAGACTCCAGCGTACTGCTGGATAAGGCGCGCTCGTTCATTAAATATTGTATAAAGGATTCTACTTGAGCTTTCATGCCGGTTCCTTTCGTTCAAGAAGGATGATCAAGGCCATAGGACTATGGACCTTGTCTGCGGGCAAGTTATCCTGCTAACCAACTATTCCACAACCGGCCGTTCAAATCCTGCTTTTTCACTTTATTTTATAACAGGTTATATCATTCCCCATACCAATAAAACCATCTTAGCCGATCCGCCATGCTGCCCTTTTCCGCATCAGCCTGGAAAACCTTCAATGCAGCGCCTTTGGGCTCTCTATAAGGGTGGACGGGCGCAATCGCGTCAACCAGCCAGCGATAGCTGCCCGTCACGATCAAAAGCAATAAGGTGAATATCACAACAAACAGGATACGGCTTAACCATCTGCGCAGGGAGAGGACCATCTGCCTTCCTCCTTTAATTTTACGGTTGTCCATCCGTAACAATCTATGAAGGAGGCATTGCGGTTATACCTTTAATTACGCCTGGAATCGCCTGAAGTTAAGGCTCCAGATTGTCGAAAGCGATGCTGTCCAGCCAGCGCTGCAGGGAGGTGTAGGGGAGTCCCGAAGCCTCAGCGACAGGCTCATAGGTGACAGTGCCTCTGTGAGTGTTGACGCCTTTCTGCAGCGGCACGCTGCTTCTAATCGCCTCCCATCCCCGGCTTGCAAGATCAAGCGCATACGGCATCGTAACATTCGTTAAAGCAAAGGTGGACGTGCGCGGAACGGCACCCGGAATGTTGGCGACCGCATAATGGATCACGCCATGCTTGATATAGATGGGATCCTTGTGCGTGGTTGGACGGTCAACGGTTGCAATCGACCCGCCTTGGTCAACCGCGACATCGACAATAACCGAGCCTTTTTTCATGGATTGCACCATCGTTTCCGTTACCAGATGCGGCGCTTTTGCTCCCGGTATCAAGACCGCTCCAATCAGTAGATCCGCTTTTCCTACAGCTTCCGCAATATTATAGGGACTCGACATCACCGTCCGAAGCCGCCCTCCAAACACATCATCCAGGTATCTCATGCGGTCTGTGCTTTTTTCCAAAATAACAACGTTAGCGCCCATGCCTAATGCTATCTTCGCTGCGTTGGTTCCTACAATTCCGCCGCCAATAATAACGACCTCAGCGGGCGGCACTCCGGGAACGCCTCCAAGCAACACTCCCCTGCCGCCGTTAAAAGCTTCAAGAAACTGCGAACCCACCTGTACGGACATGCGTCCCGCCACTTCGCTCATCGGCGTTAACAAGGGCAGGCTTCCGTTTGCGAGCTGAATCGTCTCGTAAGCAATCCCCGTTACTCCGCTGTCCATCAAAGCTCGCGTAAGCTCGGGTGCCGCGGCAAGATGCAAATACGTAAACAAGATCAGTCCTTCGCGAAAATAGGCGTATTCTTCCTTAAGCGGCTCCTTGACCTTCATGATCATATCCGCTTCTGTCCATACCTCCGATGCGTTCCCTCGAATCTCAGCACCTTCCGCCTCGTAATCCCGATCCTCAAATCCGCTTCCTTCGCCGGCTTTCGTCTCCACAATCACCTTATGGCCTGCCGCCTTCAGCATGGTTACGCCCGCCGGAGTAAGCGCAACACGGTACTCGCTCGATTTAATTTCCTTCGGAACGCCGATAATCATTAGCTTCCCCTCCTGGAATGTGGCGCGCTATCTACTATGTTGTATGTAGCTTTAGGGACAAATGTTAGCCCATAAGCGTACCTTTTCCAGCCCGATCAAAAAATATGTGCTTTTATTCCGTACAGGTGTCCATAACGAACGCTGCTGGCTCTCCATACACTGAACAAGCACATTTTCATTGGCTTTGACGATCTTTATATAGAACGAATAGGAGAATGTATATGCCAAAGCTGGAAAAGCTGCTGTTCACTAGCTCAAAGCGTGTCCCATCCAGAAATACTTTTCGTAAATTAATTACTTTCAAAACGGATCGATCATATAAAAAATATCTCAGAAAGCTGCGTATCAAAGGGTTAAAGCCTTACAAACGGATGCCGGCACTCCGAACGATCGGCTGCCATTTCGACAAGCGCCGTCCTTGGAGACCCATTGCGAGGCACCCGGAGGTAAAAAGGGTCGAGAGCGATGTCCGGATCCGGGTTCATCTCTTCAGGAAGCATAAGACATCGGCGAGAAGCAAAAAGGTCCATGCAATGTCGGCATGCCCGCCCGAGCTGACATGGAATATATGCCGCGTCAAAGCCCATGAAGCCTGGCCGCGGGTTACCGGCGGAAAGATAAAGGTCGCGATTATCGATACGGGAATTGCAGCGCATCCCAACCTGCGGATCGCTGGAGGAGTCAATACGATTCGAGGCGGCAGCTACGCGGATGATAACGGTCACGGCACTCATGTCGCGGGAATCACCGCAGCCCAAGGCTTGGACGGGATTAAAGGGGTAGCCCCCGATGTCGAGCTTTATGCCATTAAGGCGCTGGACAGCCGCGGCGGCGGATACGTATCGAGCATCATCTCCGGCGTTGACTGGTGCATCCGCAACAAGATGGATGTCATCAATATGAGTTTTGGCCTTGTAGGAACTTCCGTAAACCGAGCGCTGCGGGACGTAATTACGAAAGCCTATAATAAAGGAATCGTCATTGTGGCTTCTGCCGGCAACTCCGGCACGGAAGATAACGGCATGATTGACGCCCCTGCATCATTTCCCGAAGTAATGGCCATCGCCGCTACCGACCTGTCGGATAAAGTAACCGGCTTTAGCAGCCGCGGCTCCGGCATTGACCTTGCCGCACCGGGCGAGCAGATAAAGTCCACATGGCTGAATGGCGGATACATGTCGCTGTCCGGCACCAGCATGTCCTCCCCGCATGCAGCTGGCGGCGTTGCCCTCCTGTTATCCAAGCAGTCGGGACTTAGCCCAACCCAGGTAACGGAGCAGCTTAAGAGCTGGGCGCACCCGCTTCCGTCCGAGAGCGAGAACAAACAAGGAGCCGGCCTCCTGCAGCTGGATCGCATATAACGCCCAAAAAACGCCAAAACGGCTTTGCCGTCCAGTTACGCTGGGCAGCAAAGCCGTTTATTCATTTGTTTTGTCATTATTCGCGTTGCAACGGTGACATACGCCTTGGAAGTCGAGACGATGGTCGATAACGGTAAAGCCGTATTCCTGCTCCAGCCGTTCCTCCAATGGAAGAAGCCAATCTTCCTTGATCTCGTCCATTGCGCCGCACTGCACGCAAATCAGATGATGATGATGGTGCTTGCTGCTATCCGTACGAAGGTCATAGCGGGCAACGCCGTCACCAAAGTTAAGTTTCTCGACTACATGCATTTCGCTCAGCAATTCGAGCGTACGGTATACCGTAGCGAGTCCGATTTCCGGGGCCTTGTCCTTTACGAGCATGAATACATCCTCGGCGCTTAAGTGATCCTCTTCATTCTCAAGCAATACGCGAACGGTTGCTTCACGCTGCGGGGTTAATTTGTAGCCCTGCGACTGCAACTGTTGTTTTATCTTCTCAATCCGGGCTTCCATGATTTCCCCCCTACCACATGTCTGCGCCAACATCAGGAAACGTTTGCTTTCATTATAGGGGTTAACCATTCCTAAAGTCAAACATTTTGCCGTTAGACGGCTGTTGCAGCCCCTGTCAGTAAAGGAGCCGCCCACTGCATGAAGTAAGGCGAAAGATACGCTTCCAGCAAAGATGCACCGGCCAAAAGCAGCAGCATAAGCAGTGCCGTAGACGTAAACGCCGCGACTTGAGGAGCCAAAGTTCCTTTTTGCTGGAGCAGGCGATTTTTGATGACATAGGTCGAAAAGGTAATGGCCGCAACGCTGGTTATCATAATGGCCGGCACTACGATCAGATTCGGCGGAGCGACGGAGGCTAGCGAGAACAACACGCCTTTCCAGGCATGCTGGGAGATTAAGGACCCTACCGCAAAGCCGACCAGCGCCCCTTTCAGAAAATCCAGCGCAAGCACGAACGGAATCCCCACTACCGATATGCCTAGAAACCACAACAAAAACAGCCATTTGCCATGAAAGATAAAGCTGTCCCAGAACGACTGCGCCGCATCGGGCGTTACGCCGTCATTCACCAGCCTGATATATTGATTCACATCCGCCGCCAAATCCTGCTGCTGCTCCAGTGTCAAAGCGTTGACCATCAGCCCGCCGAATATGGCTCCTACAACAAACAGTACGGCGACGAATACATACAAGGTCAGCTGGTTTTTTACCGCGTCTTGAAAAGCTGGCGAACGCATGGAACACTCTCCCTTCTTGTCCTGATGATAAAGTGTATGTTCCCTTTATTCACCGTATGACGTCCAAGAGAGCGGTCGGGACAAGTTTTAGATCGTACCCGTTAACAGATAAAGCTTCCATGCATACACGGCCAGTATCGTCTTTGCGTCGCTGATCCGGCCTTCCGCAATATAAGCCTCCGCTTGCTCCAGCGTAATCGCTTCTACCTGCAAATACTCATCCTCATCCGTATGCTGCGTGCCCGCCGTCACATTTTCCGCGAAATACAGGTACAGCTTCTCGTCGGCAAAGCCGGGCGAGGTGAAAAAGCCGCTGACAAGCTTCAGGCTGTCAGACTTGTAGCCGGTCTCCTCTTCCAGCTCGCGTGCCGCGGCTTCCATCGGATCTTCTCCGGCATCCAGCTTGCCTGCGGGAATTTCGATCTGGAACTTCTCCAGCGGCTTGCGGAACTGTTCGACAACTAGCAGCTTGCCGTCAAGCAGCGCCATAACGGCTGCCGCACCCGGATGCTTTACAATCTCGCGCGTAGCCGTACGGCCATCCGGCATCGCTACGGTGTCCACCTGAAGCGTAATCATTTTCCCCTCGAAAATAGGTTGCGTGCTGATAGTTTCTTCCCGCCAAAGCTCGTTGTTCTGAGTCATCCTGATTCTCCCCTGTTCTTCGAATGATGAAATACGGAATAACTTGTCCCCTTCTTACATATCCATTGCATATACGAAATACGCAAAGGAGCGTGTGAAGGATGAAACAATATCTAACGCATAATGAACTGAGACTCGTCGGAAAAGCCTGGGAAATTCAAAGCCAGCTCCGCAAGCTTTCCCGAATGGATATCCCGCTTCAAAAGCTGCTGTCCCCGCAAAAAACGAAATAAACGGCTTATCCTGCCTTGGACAAGCCGTTTATTCACCGTTGTTAACCTTTAGCGGCTTGTTTGATGATCTCGATCACGAGCTCCGTAATTTTCACAAGGTCAACGACCTTGATCTGTTCCTTCGTTGTATGGATATGCTCGTAACCAACGGCCAGATTGACCGTAGGCACGCCGAGACCATTGAAAATATTCGCGTCGCTGCCGCCCCCGGAATGGAACGTGCGCGGCGTAAGTCCAATGGCCGTTGCCGCCGATTTGGCCAGTTGGACAACCGGCGAATGATCGTCATGGACATAAGCTGGGTAAATTAATTGGCTTTCAAATTCCGCTCTTGCACCAAACTCCTCCGCCGCACTCTCCAGCGCCTCGCGCATGGCGTCCACCTGACGGTCCAGCTTCTCCTGCACGATACTGCGCGCTTCCGCTACCAGCTTCACGAAATCGCAGACGACATTGGTCGCGCCGCCGCCCTCAAAGCTGCCGATATTAGCCGTTGTCTCTTTGTCAATGCGCCCTAGCGGCATGCGGGAGATTGCTTTTGCGGCTACTTGAATCGCGCTGATGCCATCTTCCGGATTTACGCCGGCATGCGCCGACTTGCCATGCAGCTTCATGATGACTTTCGCTTGGGTAGGCGCTGCGACGGCCATATCCCCAATCGAACCGTTGGAATCTATCGCATAACCAAACGATGCTTTCAGCTTGGAGGCATCCATATTCCGTGCGCCAAGAAGACCGGATTCCTCTCCGACGGTAATGACAAATTGGATCGGTCCATGAGGAATGTTGTTTTCCTTGAGCACGCGGATCGCTTCCAGCATGGCAGCAAGCCCAGCTTTATCGTCGCTGCCGAGTATCGTTGTGCCATCGCTTCGTATGTAACCGTCACTGTCAATTTGCGGCTTGATGCCGTTTCCGGGCGCTACGGTATCCATATGGGAAGTAAACAAAATCGTAGGCGCGCCTGCTTCTCCAGTACCTTCCAAATAAGCGAACAAATTGTTTGCGCCATGCCCCGTTTTTTCCATCGCGTCATCTTCCTCAATGGAAAGACCCAGCTCCGAAAACTTTGCTTTCAGCACTTTGCTGATTTCCTGCTCGAATCTCGTCTCGCTGTCTACCTTGACGAGTTCGATAAACTCGCTGACAATCCGTTCCTGATTCACCATAACTATTTCCTCCGCTCTCTGTTTTCGATTACAATAGACGGGAGCTTGTTTTTTAAAAGAAAGGAGTTTTTACCCTTGAAAATGCAAAAGCTTATTCGTCTAGTTGCTATTCTTGTTGTTACCGCCCTTGTCATTACGACGCTTGTTGCTTCACTCAGCTCTCTGCTCTAGCAGGGCGGGAGTCGAAAATCCGAATACACGGCAGAAATGCGGCAACAGCTGCCGCGCTGCCTCTTCGACGGACAGGGTAACGCCGGACAAGTCGTTAAAGGATGTTACCCCATACTCCTGAATGCCGCATGGAATAATGCCGCTAAAGCCCTCGTTGCCTATTCCCGCCTCAATATTCAAGGCAAAGCCATGGCTTGTTACAAAACCGCCGCGATCGCGGGCACGATTGAATTTCACGCCGATTGCGGCGATTTTCTCATTGCCGACCCATACACCCGTATATTCCGGCTTTCTCCCCGCTTCTATACCATATTCGGCCAGCCAATTTATTATTGCCTGCTCTACATTGCGCAGGTACGCATGCAGATCCAATCCCTCCATCGGCAGGAACAGCATCGGATAACCGACTAATTGTCCCGGCCCATGATAAGTAATGTCCCCGCCGCGGTCGATTTCGAAGACCGATATTCCGCGCTCGTTCAGCTCGTCCTCGCTTAGCAGCAGATGCTCGTGATGACGGTCCGTGCCCAGCGTATATGTAGGCGGATGCTGAAGAAGGAGAAGCGTCTCCTGACGCTCCTCCTGGCTGATCTGCCGCACGATCGATTTCTGCATCTCCCAAGCTTCCGCATAACCGATCATTGGTATATATCGGGCTTCCAAATGCCGCTCCACGTGTTTAGATGCCGTGTCAGTCATGCTGGATTACCCCGTTTCTTCTAGTACAATTTCGTATCTACGTTAAAGCTTTCAAGATTGTCTTTCACGCGCTGCAGGAAGCGGCCGCAAATAACGCCGTCCAGTACGCGGTGGTCAAGCGACAAGCACATATTCGCCATGGATCGGATCGCAATCATGTCATTGATCACGACAGGGCGTTTCACGATCGACTCAAAGGTCAGAATAGCTGCCTGCGGATAGTTAATAATCGGATTCGTAATGATCGAACCAAAGGAACCCGTATTGTTGACGGTAAAGGTACCGCCCTGCATATCGCTGAGCGTCAGCTTGCCTTCGCGTCCGCGGCGTGCCAGATCATCGATTTCCCGCGCGAGGCCGGCAATCGTCTTATGGTCGGCATTTTTGATAACCGGTGTCGCGACGGACTCTTCGGTTCCTACCGCAAGGGAGATATTGATATCCCGCTTAACGATAATTTTATCGACGGCCCACATGGAGTTCATGATCGGGAAATCCTTCAAAGCATTAACGACAGCCTTCAGGACGAAGGCCAGATACGTCAGATTAATGCCTTCGCGCTTCATGAATTCATCCTTTACCTTGTTGCGAAGCTGAACCAGATTGGTAACGTCGACTTCAATCATCATCCAGCCATGCGGAATTTCATTTACGCTTAACATCGTATTGCGGGCGATTGCGCTCCGGATCGGCGATACGTCGATGAAGTCTTCCCCACGGCCCGGAATGGAGGCGCTTTGACTAGGTACGGTTGGCGTGCGAGGCGTCTCCGTTAAATGCAGGCCGGACGAACGCACCTCCGATACGGTTGTGCTTGGCGGAGGGGCCACCGGCCTGGCCGCTGCAGACGCAGGCGCTTGTCCCGCACCGGAAGCTACGTAAGCCAGAATATCCTTGCGCGTAATTCTTCCGCCAAGTCCCGTTCCCGGCACATCAGCCAGACGGACGCCATGTTCAGCCGCAAGCTGCTGGACAGCCGGCGAGAAGCGGTTGCGCATCGACTGGTCGCCTTCATCCGCCGATTCCGCGGTTACGGCAGCTTTAGCTGCTTCCGATGCTCCCTCGGCTTCCGATGCGGATGAAGCAACTTCCGTCTCTACACGGCATACCGGAGACCCGACCGGTACGGTCTCGCCATTGCCAACCAGAATCTCAACCAGCGTGCCGGCAATCGTGGACGGCAGCTCCGCGCTTACTTTATCCGTGATAAGCTCACAGATTGGTTCATACATCTCAATCCGGTCACCCGGCTGCTTCAGCCATTTATCAATAGTCGCCGAGACCAGCGATTCCGCCAACTGAGGAATGACGATCTCCTTCACCGATTTCATTAATTATCCATCTCCCTACCTGACACGTACTTGTCGCTTAGTATAGCGCCAAATTGCGCATTGCTTCTTTTACTTTGTCTTTGTTGAGCAAGAAGAACTTCTCGCCCGGCGGGTTAATCGGCATTGCCGGCACATCCGGACCACAAAGTCTTTGGATTGGAGCATCCAGCTCATACAGCAGCTCTTCCGCAATAATAGCCGATACTTCCGCACCTACGCCGCCAGTCTTGTTGTCTTCATGAATAATCAATACTTTGCCCGTCTTGCGGACTGCCGCAAGAATGGCTTCCTTGTCAAGCGGCTGCAGCGTTCTAAGGTCAAGAATATGAGTGCTGATGCCTTCTTGCGCAAGCTCTGCAGCAGCCTGCTCAACAAACATGAGAGGCATGCTGTACCCGATAACGGTAATGTCGTCGCCATCGCGCAGCACGTTGGCTTTCCCGATCTCAACAATATAATCATCTTCCGGCACGTCGCCGTTAATAAGCTTGTAGCATTTTTTGTTTTCGAAGAAGATAACCGGATCGGGATCACGGACAGCCGCTTTTAACAGCCCTTTTGCATCGTAAGCCGTGTAAGGCGCTACAATCTTGATGCCCGGCGTGCCGAAAAATACCGATTCCGGACATTGCGAGTGATACAAGCCGCCAAAAATGCCGCCGCCGATTGGCGCGCGGATAACAAGCGGACAACTCCAATCGTTATTGGAGCGGTAACGGATTTTTGCCGCTTCGCTTATAATTTGGTTAGTTGCCGGGAACATGAAGTCCGAATATTGCATTTCCGCAATCGGCTTCATGCCGTACATGGCTGCACCGATGGCAACCCCTGCAATAGCGGACTCGGCAAGAGGCGTATCAAGAGCGCGCATCTCGCCGAACTGCTCAAGCAGCCCTTTGGTTGTCGTGAATACGCCGCCCTTTACGCCAACGTCTTCCCCTAGCACGAATACGTCGTCGTCTCGCTCCATCTCTTCTTTCATTGCCAACCGAATCGCATCGATATAATCCATTTTTGCCATCTTAGCGTCCCTCCTCCGCGTATACGTGCAACAGTACGGATTCTGGCGCCGGGAATGGCGCGTTGTCGCCGTATTCCGTTGCTTCATCGATCATCTTGCGGGTACGCGCCTGAAGCTCAGCTTCAAGCTCTTCATTCCAGAGGCCGCATTCTTCCAGATAGCTTTTATATTTCGGGATTCCGTCCTTCGCGCGGTTCTCGTCAACTTCTTCCTTCGTACGGTAAGCAAGATCGTTATCGGAAGTAGAATGCGGGGACAGGCGGTACATCATCGCTTCAATAAGCGTTGGACCTTCGCCGGCGATCGCGCGTTCGCGCGCTTCCTTCACTACCCGGAATACTTCGAGGGCGTCATTTCCGTCAACTTGGTAGCCCGGGAAGCCGTAACCAAGGGCACGGTCAGCTACACGTCCGCCGAGCTGCTTGCTCACCGGCACCGAGATCGCGTATTGGTTGTTCTCGCACATGAGGATGACCGGAAGTTTATGTACTCCGGCAAAGTTGCATCCTTCGTGGAAATCGCCCTGGTTGCTTGAGCCTTCCCCGAAGGTTACAAAGCTGACGATCGGTTTGTTTTTCATTTTCGCGGCCAAGGCAATGCCCACCGCATGGGGCACCTGCGTCGTAACCGGGCTGGAGCCCGTTACGATCCGGAGGCGCTTGCTTCCGAAGTGGCCAGGCATCTGACGGCCTCCGCTGTTCGGGTCTTCCGCTTTCGCGAAAACAGACAGCATTAATTCTTTTACCGTCATGCCGACGGCAAGGACAAATCCATAATCGCGATAATAAGGCAGGAAATAATCATTCTCCCGGTCAAGCGCGAAGGCAGCTGCCACTTGCGCAACCTCTTGGCCGATGCCGGAGACGTGGAAATTAATTTTACCCGCTCTTTGCAGCAATAAATTACGCTCGTCGAATTTGCGGGCGAGCACCATCATTGCGTACATTTCAAGAGCCTGTTCGTTAGTTAAGCCTAATTCGTTATGACGAAAGGTTTGTTCGGTTGATTGACTCATGAGGTTGTGCCTCCTTTAACCTGATTTTAAAACCAGGTACTAAGACTTGATATTACCTATTATAACCGCATTCGGCCGAAAAAGAAAATCCTTCGCTAGAGAGCGAGCGATTTGCCGTCAATGGCAAGCATAGCTTCCCCAAGAGCTTCGGATAAGGTTGGATGCGGGTGAATAAGCTGACCGACTTCCCAAGGCGTTGCATTAAGCAGTCCGGCAAGCGAGGCCTCCGAAATCAGATCCGTCGCATGCGGACCGATCATATGAACCCCAATAATGTCATTGGTCTTGCGGTCTGCAATTACTTTGACGAATCCGTCTGCTTCGCCGAGCACGAGAGCTTTGCCAATTGCGGCGAACGGAATTTTACCGGTCTTAATATCATGCCCTTTCGTCCGGGCGCCGTCTTCGGTCAAACCGTAAGAAGCCACTTCCGGGCGGGAATAGATGCAGCGCGGAATCAGATTGGGATCAACCGACTCTTTCTTATGTCCCGCAATATGCTCGGCTGCAGCAACGCCTTCATGGGATGCCGCATGCGCAAGCTGTACGCCGCCAATGACATCGCCAATCGCATAAATATGAGGCTCGGTTGTTTGACCGAATTCGTTGACATAGATGACGCCGTTTTTGGTTTGAATATCCGTATTTTCGAGACCGATGTTTTCAATGTTCGCCTGACGGCCGACAGACAGGAGCAGCTTGCTTGCTGTAAGCATAATATTTCCTTCGGAAGTTTCTGCTGTAATGGATACTTCATCTCCGTTTATCGAGAGCTCTTCGGTTTTGAGCTGGACATTCGTGAGAACCCGCACTCCGCGGCGGCGAAGCAATCTTGTCAGCTCTGCCGACACCTCCGCATCTTCGCCAGGAAGAAGTCTTGCGCCAACCTCCACCAAGGTTACCTGAACGCCAAAATCCTGCAGCATCGAAGCCCATTCCACCCCGATAACGCCACCGCCAACGATTAGCATCGATTCCGGAAGCTTCTCAAGCTGAAGAGCATCGTCGCTGGACAAGATATGCACGCCGTCCGGTTTTAGCCCCGGCAGATGACGAGGGCGTGAGCCTGTTGCGATAATCAGGTTCGTCGAAACGACCGATTCCATCTCTCCGTCAGCCAGTTCAACGGCTAATGAACCGCTGCGGGGCGAAAAAATAGAAGGACCTATAATGCGGCCTTTGCCGTTAATAATCTGAATATCATACTTCTTCATCAAGCCTTTAAGGCCGCGATGCAATTGTTCAACCGTCTTTTCTTTACGGTCCTGAACTTTATTGAAATCCAGTGACAGAGCACCCTCTGTAACCGAAACTCCGTATTTATCCGCTTCAAGCAAAGTCGCGTAAACCTCCGCGCTGCGAAGCAGCGATTTGCTTGGTATACATCCTCTATGTAAGCAAGTGCCGCCCAACTTATCGAGCTCCACAATAGCTACGCTTTTGCCCAGCTGAGCAGCTCTGATCGCTGCTGTGTATCCGCCGGGGCCGCCGCCAAGCACAGCTACATCCACTTGGATTGTCATTATGTATTCCCTCCTGAAATGATTTATCACCACAATGGCCGTACTGCGGTGATCGTGATGATTCATACTTCGAAAGCGTTCGCTTTAAGATTGTTGCAGGCAAGCTATTATGTACAGCTGTTTAGTGACAACTCTTTTACCACTCGTCCTATTGTACCTTTTTTCAAATCGATTTACATCGTTAAATTTCCGAAATAGACACTGCCTGCAGAAAAAGGTATCATAGGAAGGAATGTTCAATTACGGAACAAGGAGATCGTCATACATATGAGATTAGTTGCTGCCCGTCTAGTTGCCGTACTGCTGCTCGTCATTCCCGGCATTGCCGCCTGTATCGGTTTTCTTAAGATGAAAAATGCCCTTTTTAATTACTTCTCCGATTTTGGAAACGATGCCATTAAGCCAGACTTTGCTTGGCTAAGCTTTCTATTTGGACTTGTACTCTTTGCCATTGGAGTTGGGTTTATCGGCGGCTGGATCTTCTTCCGCGACCGCAAACGCAATTACGTAGCCCCAAGATTCCGTCCGAAACGCCCAAGACCGCCTAAACCGCAAGCATAAACGAACATAGAACACCCCGCTGCTACTCCTGGAGTATGGCGGGGTGTTGTTTTTGCCCTGAAAAGAAAAACCGCCTTCATATTGGGCAGAACCAATAATAAATAGCGGTTTTATTCTTTAGCTAACTTTGTGTTCGATCCGGAGCTTATCAGCTACCATCGCAATAAATTCGGAGTTGGTCGGCTTGGATTTACTGATGTTAATCGTATAGCCGAACAGGTGCGAGATGCTGTCGATATTGCCGCGCGTCCAGGCTACCTCAATAGCGTGGCGGATGGCGCGTTCAACGCGGGATGGCGTTGTTTTAAACTTTTCCGCAATGGCAGGATACAACGTTTTTGTAATGGCTCCCAAAATTTCGATGTTATTGTACACCATCGTAATCGCTTCGCGCAGGTATTGATAACCTTTGATATGGGCAGGAACACCAATTTCGTGAATAATGCTTGTAATGTTGGCGTCGAGATTTTTGCCTTTGGCAAGTGGCACGACATTTGATTTGACCGTTGTTGTTGCGGCAGAACTGCTAAACGATGCCGAGGAAGCAAACGTGGAATTGCCAACCAATTGACGAATCCGATTTGCGAGTATTTCCATATCGAACGGTTTCAAAATGTAATAAGATGCGCCAAGCTGAACGGCTTTTTGGGTGATGTTCTCTTGACCGAATGCAGTCAGCATGATGATTTTGGGCATTGGCGTAATATTTAATTCTTTAATGCGTTCCAGTACGCCTAAGCCGTCCAGATGAGGCATTATAATATCAAGGATTAGAACATCAGGTACTTTTCTGCCTTCTTCGAAATAAGACAATACCTCTTCACCGTTATAAGCTACTCCGCTTACGTTCATATCATTTTGATCCGATATGTATTCGGATAATAAATTGGTGAATTCACGATTGTCATCTGCCAGCAATACTTCGATCTTGTGCAAGGTCTGGTCCTCCCTTAAATGATATTCACTCGCGATTACCTTTCCCTAGTTGTCTTGGATAAAGTTTTCGACATGCCGGTTTAAATTCCTTCTGTCGAAAATTTTTTTCCTTTGATTTTTTAATCTTTTTCGTTATAATAAATAATTTATTACAATTTATGATGCCGTTCGTATATTTTCGACAAATCCAACCAATTCCAGACGTCTCCATGAAGAAACCGCTGAAGGGTTTAACAAGCCCAATCAGCGGTTATTTTATTGGTTATGCAGCTGTACCTTGCGTTGATTTCTCTCTCATCAAGATGCCTGCATCCTGCAGCATCCATTCAATAAAGCATCCGTAACCCGAAGCAGGATCGTTAACAAAGACATGCGTAACGGCTCCAACCAGTTTCCCGTTCTGGATAATCGGAGAACCCGACATCCCTTGAACAATCCCCCCCGTTTTATCAAGAAGGCGTTTATCGGTAATTTTAATAACCATACCTTTGGTTGCTGGCGCAGGCTGTTTCGTAACATGAGCGATCTCAATATCAAACCGCTCGACCTTTTGTCCGTTAACAACAGTCAAAATTTGAGCCGGACCTTCTTTAACATCTTCGGCGAACGTCACAGGAATCGTTTTATCGCTAAAGCTATGGTTCGGGTTTTCGTTCATTTTGCCAAAAATACCGAATGGCGTGTTTCGTTCGATATTGCCTAAAATCTTGCCTTCTTTGACAAAATGGGCACGTTTCTCACCCGGCTCTCCCGTTTGGCTCTTGTTAATGGACGTCACGCTGGACTGCAGGATCTGCCCTTCGCCAACTTCGATCGGCGTCTGGGTATCCATATCGGTAATGACATGGCCAAGAGCACCGTAGACACCTTGATCAGGAGCATAAAACGTTAATGTACCGACACCGGCCGCTGAATCCCGAATATAAAGACCAAGCTTCCAATTGCGCTCTTCTGCATCACGGACCGGATAAAGCCTCGTTTCTCCGATGGTACCATTACGTTTGTAAGTAATTGCAAGCGGACGCTGCTCCTTGCCTGCTTGCTCCACCAGATTGGCCACCTTGCTGACTTCATTAATATTGTGCCCATCGATCCTAATAATAAGATCGCCTAAACGGAGACCTGCTTTTTCACCAGGCGACTCCTTTGTTCCGTTACTCGCGCGAACCTGATGATGGCCAACAACAAGAATACCGGCGGATTTCACTTTCACGCCAATTGTCTGACCACCCGGGATCACCCTTAAATCAGGCACGACATTCACTTTAACGGTCTTGAACGGAATTTTACCAAATAATTTCACTTTCATGCTCGTCTGTCCGCTTTGATGCGGCTGTAACGAAATGGGGTCATTCAAATTGACTGATAATGACTGACGGGTTGAGCCATTGATTTGAAGCATTCGTGGATCCACGGTAACTTCTGCATGTACGGGAACTCCATATTGTAATCGTTTCAGTTGGCCGGAGAATAAACGAAGTTCATTCGGGAATGCGGCAAAATGTTGAAACGGCGCGGAGAGTCCGATCATGCAGACGCAGATAACGAGAACTAGGCCAAACCATTTCTTCCTTGGGCTGGAGTTCAATGATTTCACGCTCCCTGTTATTCCATCGCATGACGAGTAAGGTCGTTTCGCCATTGGCGTACCTTTAAGTTACCCTGCACTGTTTGTTTTATGACCACAAAAACATTCCCTGAATACCTTCCTTTAGGCTCCCTTCTGCCGATCCGCCAAAACAAGCATTTCTTGAGCATGATGACGTGTTTTTTCCGTTACTTCAACGCCGCCCAGCATGCGGGCAAGCTCTTCAATACGCGAGTGCTCCACCAGCTTCGTGACATTTGTGGAAGTGCGTTGTTCAATAATATGCTTCTTAATTTCGTAATGGTGATCCGCCATGCAAGCAACCTGAGGCAGATGCGTAATGGAGAAGATCTGGCATTTCGCAGACAGCTGCGACATTTTCTCCGCAATGGCTTGCGCCGCTCTGCCGCTTACGCCGGTATCCACTTCATCAAAGACCAGAACAGGCACTTGGTCGATCTCGGCAAAAATTGCCTTAAGCGCAAGCATGATTCGGGACATCTCGCCGCCGGAAGCAATTTTATTAAGCGGTTTAAGCGGCTCGCCTGGATTCGTCGACAACATAAAGATGGCTTCATCGATGCCGTTAGCGTTAAGAACCGCCATCTCCGACGTTTCAGAAGCTGACGAGTGGTCGAGCTGAACCCGGAAGATCGTATTGCCCATCTGAAGCTGCTTAAGCTCAAGCTCGATTGCGGCTGCGAGACGTTCAGATGCATGGGATCGAAGCTCGGACAACTCCTGTGCCAATTCATGTGCCTGCAAATACAGTCGCAATTCATCTTTTCGCAGCTTTTCCAGATACTCGTCGCGGTTCTCGATTTTGTCACGCTCTTCCGTAATGCGCTCCAAATATTGAAGAATATCCGGGATAGACTCTCCGTATTTGCGTTTCAGTCCGTTGATCAAATCCAGCCTGTCTTCAATAATGGACAGCTGCTCCGGATCAGAATCAATGCTGTCCCTGTAATCGCGAAGCTGGAAAACCGCGTCTTCGGCTTGGTAAAAAGCAGACTGAAGCTGTTCCAGCATAGGCGTTAGCACTGCTGGATCATAAGTCTGGATATCGGTCAGCTTGCTGATGGCTTTACTGATTGCGTCAAGGCCTTTGCCGTTGTACAGCAAGGCGTAAGCTTCGGATACGGAATCCATCCGTTTGCCTGCGTATTGCAGCTTACGGCGTTCCTCAGCCAACTGCTCATCCTCGCCGTCTTTAAGCTTGGCATTTGAGATCTCTTCGATCTGATAGCGGTACAAATCCAGCATCTGAACATTATGGCGGGTTGTCTCTTCCAGCTCGCGAAGGGATGCACGCGCTTGCTGAAGCTGCTGATACACGGCACGATAAGCAGTCTTCCGCTCAATGAGCAAATCGCCAGCAAACAAGTCCAGCCATTCAAGATGCTGCTCGGTCCGCAAGAGCGATTGATGCTCATGCTGACCATGGATATTAACAAGGCATTCGCCGATCTCCCTCAGCATCGTCATCGTGACAAGCTGTCCGTTTACACGGCTGCTGCTCTTGCCATGAGAAGTCAGCTCGCGTCTTATAACAAGCATCTCTTCTCTCGACGCCTGTACGCCAAGCCGCTCCATTACTGCCCATACCGGATGCTGGGACGGCAAATCGAACATTGCCTCCATCTCGGCTTTATCACAGCCATACCTGACCATATCTGCGGAGCCCCGTCCACCAACAATTAAGCTAAGTGCGTCAATAAGTATGGATTTCCCCGCACCTGTCTCGCCTGTTAATACATGAAATCCATGATGAAACGAAACGTTTACTTCCTCAATAACGGCTAAATTCCGAATGGATAGCTCGCGCAGCATGGCCAATGACCTCCAACAATGTTTAATTCAGAAGGTCGAGCAGCTTCTCGACAAGCTCGCCGCTCTTCTCCTTCGTTCTGCAAATGATAAGGATCGTATCATCGCCGCATATCGTCCCCATGACCTCCGGCCATTCCATGTTGTCGATCAGCGCGCCAATCGCATTGGCTGTGCCTGGCAAGCATTTCATGACCACCAGATTCTCGGTAAAGTCGATATGGGTAAAATGATCGATAAGCGCCCGCTTCAGCTTATTGATGGGATTCTGACGCTGCTGATCCTGTGGCAGCGAGTATTTATAACGTCCATCGCCTGCGGGTACTTTAATGAGCATAAGCTCTTTCATATCTCTGGATACGGTAGCTTGAGTTACCTGAAGTCCCGCATCCCTAAGGGCGTCCACCAGTTCCTCTTGCGTTTCGATTGTACTCTTCGTAATTAATTCCTTGATTTTGTACTGTCTGATGCCCTTCATAACTTTCCTCCCCAAACTAGCTAATCGCTTATGTCAAAAATAATTCGCCGAATGATCTGCTCTTTCACGTCTACAAACAAAACTCCCGCACACTCGGGCAACAGGAGGGAATATACAAGCAGGCGGTCTCGAACACCGCTGCCTGTCCAATCCATCGGCATACGTTCTCGAGCAGTTTTTACAATATACATTTTGCCATCTTGCTCGGCAATATAATCAATGTACAATCGGCTGTTAAGTGATTGTCCGTCCAATTCGATTCCGATCGGAACCCTGTGCTTACCGGAAACAACTCCATATCCCGAACGTTTCAGGAACTGAATGTTCTCGTCATCTTTAGCAAGTTCACCGCCTTTGCCAAGCGTCAATCGATTGACGCTTGCAGGCTGGTGAAGCCAGCGATAGAATCCCCGGTACGCCCAGAATAACAAAAACGCGCCAGCGACCAGCATAATAAACCAGTCACCGTACATTTCCATAAGCAGCCCTCCATTCCATTAGAACCTATCTTAATTGGTTCGTGATGAAGGGAGCATTTTCCTCTTAAAAACAAACGGACGAACGCATGTTTGGTTGCTCTCAGTTTAGCAAATCGAACACATGTTTGTAAAGAGGAAAAACAAAAGGGAACGCTGGCCGCTTTCAAAACGGTCGAAGCATTCCCTTATAATACGTGTTGCTCCAATACGGGCGATTACGCCAATTGCGCAAAACACGGCTGCTACGGTTAATGTTTCTGTTTTACGGTGAAGGTCTCGCCGGCTTGACGGACAACGTCCTTGATGCCTTCTTCGTCAGGGATTGGCCCGTTCGGCTCATTCTCCCATGTCCAGTAGGCGAGAAACTCGATATTGCCCTCCCCGCCCGTAATCGGTGAGAACGTCAGGTCTTGCAGCTTGTAGCCAAGCTCTGACGCAGCCTTCAGAACCGTCTCGAGCACTTCCTTATGAACGCTTGGCTCCCGGACAACGCCCGATTTGCCAACCTTCTCCCGCCCTGCCTCGAATTGCGGCTTAATAAGGGCGACAATTCCGGAGCCTACGCTCAGCAGACCGCTGAGTGCCGGCAAAATCAGCTTGAGCGATATAAAGGATACGTCAATCGAGGCAAAAGTAGGCGGCGGACCGTCCAGATCGGCCGGCTGCGTATACCGGAAGTTGGTACGCTCCATTACGCGGACCCGTTCATCCTGTCTGAGCGACCAATCCAGCTGGTTATATCCAACATCGATGGCATATACAAACGAAGCGCCGTGCTGCAAGGCACAATCGGTAAAACCGCCGGTTGAAGCGCCGATGTCCAGCATTACCCTCCCGGTTAAGTCGATATCGAAGGACCGGATCGCTTTTTCCAGCTTAAGCCCGCCTCGGCTGACGTAAGGGTGGACAGCGCCTTTCACTTTGATCTCCGCTTCCCGCGGGACCTTCATGCCGCCTTTGTCTACCGGCTCGTTATTCACCAGCACCAGACCGGCCATAACGGCCGCCTTCGCTTTTTCCCTGCTCTCGTAGAACCCGCGTTCCACAAGCAATACATCTATTCTTTCCTTAGGTGTTGTCGTCATGATTCTCCTTCGTTACTGTCCGGTTGCGCGTTTCTGGAGGCTTGGCAGCAGGTTTTTGATCTCCATCGCCGCCCGTTCTCCCGTTAAACCAACTTCCACGCGCTGCTCCTTAATGGAACCGTGCTCCACGAAAATATCCGGAACGCCCATAATGCGGACCGGCATGCCATAAATTCCACGGAGGGAGTAAAACTCCATTACCGAACTGCCGAACCCGCCAAGCTCGGAGCTTTCTTCGATGACGAGAATATGCTTGCCTTCCGCTGCAAACGACAGCAGCATCTCTTCATCAAGCGGTTTAATGAATCTGGCATTAACGATTTGAACATTGAGGCCGTCTCTCTTCAAAAGATCCGCAGCTTCTTCGGCTACCTGAATCATTGGCCCCATCGCCAGGATAACGGCGGAATCGCCTTCGCGAAGCGTCTCCCACTTCCCGATCGGAAGCGGACGCATCACTTCGTCCATCTTCACGCCGAGGCCGTTAATGCGCGGATAACGGACCGCAATCGGCCCTTCATTGTAGTCGATTGCCGTCTTCATCATGCGGCGAAGCTCATTCTCGTCCTTTGGCATCATAATGACAAGATTAGGCACATGGCGAAGGAACGCAATATCGTACACGCCTTGATGCGTCTCTCCGTCAGGACCAACAAAGCCCGCCCGGTCTATCGCGAATACCACGTTGGCGTTCTGGCGGCAAATATCATGCACAACCTGGTCATAGGCACGCTGCAGGAAGGTCGAATAAACGGCGTAGACCGGCTTCATGCCTTCCATGGCGAGAGCAGCCGACATC
Source organism: Paenibacillus glycanilyticus (assembly GCF_051200795.1). Classification (NCBI taxonomy): domain Bacteria; kingdom Bacillati; phylum Bacillota; class Bacilli; order Caryophanales; family Paenibacillaceae; genus Paenibacillus; species Paenibacillus glycanilyticus. The sequence continues at coordinate 2,492,051 of NZ_CP195155.1, read as the reverse complement.
GTAGCGGCATGCTGCTCGGCAATGCCAACGTCGATCATGCGGTTCGGGAATCGTTCAGCGAACGGGAGCAAGCCGGAACCGCCCGGCATTGCCGGAGTTACCGCAACAATCCGTTTATCCATCTCAGCCAGCTCAATAAGGGCGTTGCCGAATACTTCCGTGTACATAGGCGGACCAACCGCCTTTACCACTTGGCCCGATTCAATCTTGTACGGTGAAATGCCATGCCACTTGAAGGAATCTACCTCGGCTGGAGAATAGCCTTTTCCCTTCACCGTAATAACGTGCACGAGAACCGGCCCGGGGATGGAATCCGCCTGCTTGAAGAGTTCGAGCATCTGCTCCATGTCATGGCCGTCTACCGGTCCAAGATACGTAAAGCCGAACTGTTCAAACAAAATGCCGCTGACCAGCAAATATTTCAAGCTGTCCTTGAAACGCTCGGCCGTCTTCGCCAACTTGCCGCCGATGGCCGGAATTTTGTTCAGCAGATGCTGAAGCTCATCCTTCGCCTTCTGGTAATGGCGGTCGGTACGGATCTTGCTCAAATAATGATGCATGGCACCAACGTTTGGCGCGATCGACATTTCGTTGTCATTCAGAACGACAATCAGTTTTCTCTTCTCGTCCCCGATATGGTTCAACGCTTCAAGCGCCATGCCGCCTGTCAGGGCGCCATCGCCGATGACGGCAACAACCCGGTTATTCTCGCCTTTCAGGTCACGGGCCAGAGCCATGCCCATCGCGGCCGACAGAGAAGTGCTGCTGTGGCCGGCTTCCCAAACGTCATGTTCGCTTTCGGCGCGTTTGACAAAGCCGCACAGCCCTTTATATTTACGCAATGTATCAAACCGGTCTTTACGCCCGGTCAAAACTTTGTGAACATACGATTGATGTCCTACGTCAAATAGAAACTTATCCTTCGGACTGTCAAACAGATAATGGAGGACGAGAGTCAGCTCCACAACCCCCAGGTTAGGTGCGAGATGACCACCTGTAACGGAAAGCTTCTCAATAAGAAACTGGCGAATTTCCTCGGCTAACCGTTCCAGCTCTCCCACTGATAAATCTTTCAGGTCTTGAGGTCCGTTAATTTGATCAAGCAGCACGTTACTTCCTCGCTTTCTGGAATACGACATTTCGAGCATGATCCCATTCCACAATAAACGTCAAAATATTTCAATCATTATAGCACAATTGCAGAACATTTCCCAATGTACCCAGTTGCACGATCCTAATCAATAGTCTCGTTGCACAAGGTAATCGGCAATGAGCAGCAATTTATCCGGCGCATCCAGCTGTGCTTCGAGAATGGCAGCCTTCGCTTCGCGAGTTAACCGTTTGACTTGCGCTTTGCTCTCTTCGATCCCGATTAGATAAGGATACGTAACCTTTTGCTGCTCAACATCGCTGTTTGTTTTTTTGCCAAGCTTTTGCTCGTCGCCAATCAGATCAAGAATGTCGTCTTGAATCTGGAAGGCAAGACCGATATTGCGCCCGTAATGGCGCAGCGCTTCAAGCTGCTCTGCCGTTGCGCCCCCAATGCGGCCGCCCGCCGTTACCGAGAAAACAATCAAATCGCTCGTTTTGTGAAGATGAATGTATTCAAGCTCCTCAATCGAGGTGATTCCCTGCTCTCCCTGCATATCGGCCGCCTGACCGCCAACCATGCCTCTTGCACCGGCAAGCATGGCAAGGTCTTCCACGATATCAAGAGCTACTTCGGCGCTGATTCCGCCAAGGCGCGCTACTCTCGGAATAAGGTGAAACGCGTGCGTCAGCAGGGCGTCTCCAGCCAGAATCGCCATCGCCTCTCCGAACACCTTGTGATTCGTCAACTTCCCCCGGCGATAATCATCGTTGTCCATGGCCGGCAGGTCGTCATGGATCAACGAATACGTGTGAATATATTCAATTGCGCATGCAACCGGAAGCGCATGGCGAGCAGCCGCTGCCTGGCCGTGCACGGCCTCCGCGGCGGCCAGAACGAGTGCCGGACGCAGCCGTTTTCCTCCGGCCTGCAGGGAATACAGCATGGATTCCCTGAGCTGCAGCGGAATATTCCATTCGGCAGGCAGCGCTTCGGGAAGCGACTTTTCAACAAGCGCGGCACATTCATGCAAGTAGGTCTTGATATCTGTAATCAACGTTATTCCCCTTTTTCCTCGTTCATTGGAGCGAATGCCTTCTTCTGAAAACCTTGCTCTGATTCAATCAGCACTTCAATCTTGCGCTCAACCTGCTCCAGCTTGCCGCCGCACAGCTGCGACAGCTTCATGCCTTCCTGGAACAGATCGATTGCCGTTTCGAGCGGTACATCGCCGTTTTCAAGCCGTTCGACGATTTTCTCCAGCTGTTCCATTGCTTCCTCAAAACTAAGTTCACTATTCTCCGCTGCTTTCAACGCCATCTTCTCCTTTCATTGACCAGACATGACAATCTAGCTGTCCGTCCGCTACCTTCACCCTTACAAGATCACCCGGCTGAACATCTGCAATGGATTTAATCAGTCGCTTTTCCTGTTCGTCGTAGACCAGGCTGTAGCCTCTGGCCATTACCTTGAGAGGACTAAGCGCATCCAGCTGCCTAATTGCGCTATGGAGCTGTAAACGCCGCTCTTTTAGAGAGGATACCATCGCCTGCTCAAGCCGTTTTACATCACCTTGCAGACGCTTAGCCGCAAAAGCAGCCTGCTCTCCCGGATGATGCCCGGCTAATTGGCTTTGAAGTCTTTCAAGCTTTGCTTTCCCGCGTTCGGTTAATCGTAAAGTCCGATGTTGCAGTCGTTCCTGCAAACGGTCCAGCCGCTGTGCCTGATCCAGCAAATATTTACGCGGATGCACAAAAAACGGTGACCTTCTAACGCGCTGCAGCTGCTCCTTACGGCCTTGAACCATCATACGGAGCGATTGCTCTAACCGTTGCCGTTGCCTTGCCAGCTGCTGCTGCAGCTCCGCTACATGCGGCACCGCAAGCTCCGCGGCCGCGGTTGGCGTTGCCGCCCGAAGATCGGCGACAAAATCCGCTATCGTAAAATCCGTCTCGTGCCCAACCGCGCTAATGACGGGAATTTGCGATGCGGCAATGCTTCTTGCGACAGGTTCTTCGTTAAATGCCCAAAGTTCTTCCAAAGAACCTCCGCCCCTGCCTACAATTAATACGTCGACTTCGCCAAAACGGTTCATCGATTCAATCGCTTTTACAATGGAAGGTGCCGCTTGCGTCCCTTGGACCAGCACCGGATACACATAAATAGGAACGGAAGGATGCCTGCGCTGCAGCGTAATGATAATATCCCGGACCGCCGCGCCGGTAGGAGAAGTGATTACCCCTATAGCCCGGGGAAAACGCGGAATGGGCCGTTTGCGCGATTCGGCAAACAACCCTTCCGTCTCCAGCTTTGATTTCAGCTGTTCATAAGCTAGATACAAGCTACCAATTCCGTCCGGCTGCATAGCCGTCACATAAAACTGATAGTTTCCGTCGCGCTCGTAGACCGATACATTACCGCGCGCCATGACTTTAGTGCCTTCACGCGGGATAAACGGCAGCCGCTGATTATGCGAAGCAAACATGATGCATTTTAGCCGACTGTCCTTATCCTTGAGCGTAAAATACATATGGCCGCTGGAGTGGTGAGTAAAATTGGAAATCTCCCCTCTCAGCCATACATCCCCGAGCAAGGCATCCGACTCGAGCTTCATCCGGATGTACCGGTTAATATCTTTTATCGAATATATGCGAGGTTGATCTGCCATAGCGCAATCACTCCCCGATTTTGTGTGCTCGCTTCGCAGCAGTAATCGTGTTGTTCATAAGCATGGTAATCGTCATAGGACCAACGCCGCCCGGTACCGGAGTAATAAAGCCTGCCGTTTCCAGACAGTCATCATAGTCTACGTCCCCGCAAAGCTTGCCGTCAGGCAGGCGATTAATGCCTACGTCGATCACGACCGCACCAGGCTTCACGTATTTGCTGTCAATAGCTTTCGCTTTGCCGATGGCTACAACGAGGATGTCAGCTTGTTTAGCGATTTCCTCCATGTTGGCTGTACGGGAATGACAGATCGTAACGGTTGCGTTCTCGCGGAGAAGCAGCATAGCAACCGGTTTCCCCACAATGTTGCTGCGGCCGATCACGACAGCGTGTTTACCCGAAATATCCACGCCGCTCCGTTTGATCAACTCAATGCAGCCGGCAGGCGTGCACGGCAGAAGGCTGTCATCGCCAATAACCAGATTACCGACGCTTTCAGGATGGAAGCCGTCAACGTCCTTCTCCACGCGAATGGCGTCAATAACCGCTTTTTCGTTGATGTGTTTAGGCAGTGGAAGCTGTACGAGAATACCGTTGATCTTGTCATCGTTATTCAATTGATCAATAAGCGCAAGCAATTGCTCTTCCGAAGCAGACTCTTCCAAGCGGTGAACCTCGGAATGGAAGCCAAGCTGCTGGCAGGCTTTCTCTTTCGAGCCCACATAGACCTTCGAAGCCGGGTCCTCGCCTACGAGAACAACCGCAAGACCGGGTACGACGCCTTTTTCTCTCAGATCAGCCGTTTCCTTCTGAATTTCTTCCCGGATCATATCCGAAATCTTTTTCCCTGCAATAATTTGTGCGCTCATCATCATCTCTCCCCTATGTAGACGGCCGACAGGCCGCTTATCTAATTAGTCGATTCCGAATTTGCCGTCTCGCCTTCGCGTTCTTTAAGCAGCTTGCCCAGCACGCCGTTTACGAATTTACCGGATTCCTCCGTGCCGAAATGCTTGGCCAGTTCGATCGCTTCGTTGATTGCGGCTTTAGGCGGAACATCGTTGCGGTAGGCAATCTCAAAGCAGGCAAGACGCAAAATTTGACGGTCTACGCGAGATAAGCGATCAACCTGCCAGCCCGTCAAATAATGCTGCAGCATCTCGTCGATCGCGGCTTTGTTATCGGCAACGCCGTTAACCAGCTCACGGACATATTGGTCCGTCTGATCATTCTCTACGAATTCCGCTTCGATCTCGTTCTCGGAACGAGCTTCCTCCATAAGCATGTCCACGGCTTCCATGGGGGTTACTTCGTTCATTTCCAATTGATACAGGCTTGATACTGCAATCTCGCGTGCTAATCTACGTTTCATGAATTCCTCCTCGGCAGCTTCTCTGCCGATTTACTCTTATTTTTATAAAAAAACCTATGATCTCCTCCCTGCCCGGAACTGGCGGCAATCCATCTTCCGGCGTACGGAGGAGACCACAGGATTATCTAAACGGCCGATACCTTTCCATGAGCCATGACCAAAGCCTCTGCCAGGGCAGGATAGAACCGTTCTGCAAGTCCTTTTGTTTGCCAATCCAATAACCTACCGAGACGAGCAGTATGAAAAACAGCATGTCCCAAAAACCGGCAAACAAGTACACGAATCCAAAAAACAGACCAGCGGCAGCGCCGACCGTCCGTTTCCCATAGACTGCCCAGTACTCCCTCCACATCGGCATTCTCCCCTTTACTCGACGCGACTTTTATTCGGTGCGGATTGAATGACGTTAGCGATATAGACGGCTACGTTCGTCACCGGAATGCCGGCGATTTCCTCCACATGATCCTTTACGGCCTTCTGGATTTCCTCCGTAAGGCTAGGAATGGAGTTTTCCCCGTCTACCACCGCGCGCAAAATAATGTTGAGACCCGAATCGGAAGCCTGAATTCGCGCTTTCAGATCCTTTACGCCGCGCTGCTTTCCGGCAGCCTTAAGAGCCAGATTCTCAATCGTCTCAATCGAGATACGAATATCGCCAAAGTCGGTACGCTGGTCGATCGACGGCGCCGAAGAGGAAGAACGTTTCAGCGATACAATAAAGAAGCGCAAGCTGAGTACGAGCAGAACCAGACCAACTACAATGGTTGTTATCAGGAATGAGTCCGTACCGTAAAGCTCGCTGACCATATTATTCAAATCGTCTTCCCGTATCCACTCAAAACCGATACAGGCAATAAAGACGGATATAACGCCGATGACTATACTGTAAATAAACAAGAACAGCTTGTCTATAATTCGGATCAACGTAACGCCTCCTCGCATTTGAGCGAATGAAAACCCCCTGGCGCGAAGCGGCATAACCATCACGAGGGGGTTATATGAATTCAATTCATTTGCGTGTATATGTTATTTCACGCGGAAATTCGAATCTTCTTCTTCCGGCTTGCTCTCCGTCTTGAAATGGACATCGTGAATATGTACGTTCACTTCAATAACGTTTAATCCCGTCATCATTTCAATGGAGCGTTTGACATTCTGTTGAATCTCCGAGGCGATCTCCGGAATCCGGTTGCCGTACTCCACGATAATCGACACGTCGACCGCGGCTTCCCGCTGGCCAACTTCAACTTTTACACCCTTGGATAAATTTTTGCGGCCAAGCAGCTCGGCGATACCGCCTGCAAAACCTCCGCTCATACCCGCTACGCCCTTCACTTCGACAGCAGCTAGTCCCGCGATAACTTCAATGACTTCAGGGGCAATTTGAATCGTGCCAATGTCCGTTCTCTCATAATCTGCAGCAATCGTACTCATGATGGTTGTACACCTCCTTAAAGTTGCGCGCTCCGGGTATTTACCGTGAGGTAAATACCGGAGTGTTGCCTTCGCATCTTATTTCTATACTATAGCATTCGACGTGAAATATGACAAACCAGGAGCAGATTGTACTATTCGGCTAATTCCGGCTGGTTAACGTCATATTCCTCGAGGAATTTAATATCGAAATTACCCTTCACAAAGACCGGGTGATTCAAGAGCTTCTGGTGGAACGGAATCGTCGTCTTGATTCCGTCGATCGCGAACTCGGCAAGAGCGCGCTTCATCCGCGCGATCGCTTCTTCCCTTGTTCTGCCCCAAACGATCAGCTTCGCGATCATCGAATCGTAATGCGGGGAGATCGTGTAGCCCGGATATACCGCGCTATCCACCCGTACGCCCGTGCCGCCCGGCGGCAGGTAGAACGGAATCGGACCCGGAGACGGCATAAAGTTGCGTTCCGAATCTTCGGCGTTAATGCGGCATTCGATCGCCCAGCCGTTGATCTGGAGATCTTCTTGCTTGAACGACAACGGGTTGCCTTCCGCTACGGAGATCATCTCTTTGATCAGGTCGACATTTGTAATCATCTCGGTTACCGGATGTTCAACCTGAATACGGGTGTTCATCTCCATAAAGTAGAAGTTGCCGTCCGGACCAAGCAGGAATTCGAGCGTCCCCGCTCCCGCATATTGCACGGCAAGCGCCGCACGCACGGCAGCGCGTCCCATCCGCTCGCGCATGGCCGGCGTCAGAACCGGACAAGGAGCTTCTTCAACAAGCTTCTGGCGGCGGCGCTGCACGGAGCAGTCGCGCTCGAACAGATGTACGGCATTGCCATGCTTGTCGGCCATAATTTGAATTTCGACGTGCTTCATGCCCGTCAGGTACTTCTCCAGGTAAACGCCGGCATTGCCGAACGCCTTCTGAGCTTCCTGCTGGGCTGTCGTAATTTGCTGAACAAGCGATTCCTCGTCTTCGGCAATACGAATCCCTTTACCGCCGCCGCCGGCTGTCGCTTTGATAATAACCGGATAACCGATTTCGCGCGCAACGCGGACAGCTTCATCCATATTTTCAATCAGACCGTCAGAGCCCGGAATAACCGGTACGTCGGCTTCCTTCATGGTTTGCTTGGCTACCGCCTTGTCGCCCATCTTGCTGATGGCTTCAGGGGAAGGACCGATAAACGTAATGTTGCAGGATTCGCAGATTTCTGCGAAATCCGCATTCTCAGCCAGGAATCCATAGCCCGGATGCACGGCATCGCAGCCCGTAAGCGTAGCAACGCTCATCAGGTTGGTCAGGTTGAGATAGCTGTCCTTGGATGCGGTTGGACCGATGCAGTACGCTTCGTCTGCAAGACGTACATGCAGGGAGTCGCGGTCTGCTTCGGAATAAACGGCAACTGTGGAAATACCGAGTTCGCGGCAGGCACGAATGATGCGTACCGCGATTTCTCCGCGGTTAGCGATTAATACTTTTTGGAATTTCACGTTTGTACTCCTCTCAGGCAACAATTTCTCCAAATTCGGAGCTTGTATTATTCCGGTTTAACAAGGAAGAGCGGCTGACCGTATTCAACCAGTTGACCGTTCGACACCAGAATCTCAACGATTTCGCCGCGAACTTCCGCTTCGAGCTCGTTCATCAGCTTCATTGCTTCAAGGATGCATACAACGCTCTTCTCGTTTACGCGGTCGCCTTCTTTAACGAATGCCGCAGCGTCCGGAGACGGGGAGCTGTAAAACGTGCCGACCATCGGCGATACAATCTGATGCAGGTTGTCCGTGTTGGGACGTGCTGCAGGCGTGCTGGTTTGTACCGCTGCTGCGGGAGCTTCTTGAACCGGCTGCGGTGCAAGTACAGGCGCCTGCGTATATGTATGCGTAATTGGGGCTGCAGCTTGTACATTCACCACTTCGGTTTTGCCAGGCTTGCGAATGAATAAGCGTGCTCCTTCGTTTTCGATCTCCAGCTCATGAACGGAAGTCTGATCAACCAGTTTGATCAATTCCTTAATCTCGCTCAATTTGAACATGAATAGTTTTCACTCCTTAAAAGTTTCCGAAGCCTTCTGCTTCGTATGCGTTTTCTCAGATGGAAATAGCATTATTCAGTTTCGATGGATAATCCTAGTTATCCTTTACATAACGTCTAACATTATATCATAAACGCGGCAGAACACGAATCAATTTTTTAACGCGGCTAGTCGCCAACGGATGCGCCATCCTTCCGCAAAGAAGCAGCGATGCGTTTCGAGTTGAAGAATTGGCGGCGAAAAAGCAAATAAAAAGAGGCCGGCCAGGGCATGAAACCCTGCCGGCCTCTACTTTCCTTATTTGATAAATTGCACGGAAACTTGGTCTGCGTCTACGCCCAATGTTTTCATAACGAGATCGATAATGTTTGCCGCTTGGCTCTTGTCGAGCTTGTCGCTTTCTACCAGAACCTTGTAGCCGTTGCCTTCTTCATTGACGATTGCCTGTTGGAACGTCTTCATTAACTCGTTCTCGATGCTTGTCAATTTGGAGTTTTTCTCTTCCAGTTGGTCGAGCTGCGTAGCAGCTGCTTGCGCTTCTTTCGGATCCTGCAGATTTGTCATATCGCCCAATAATTTATCCTGCTGCGTGCTGTTCAGCTCGCTGCGCTTCTCTTCAACTTGGGCAAATACGCTGCTGTCTACCCCGCCTTGCGCGTCAATCTGGTCAAGCACCTGCTTGTCGGCATCCGAGATGCCGCTGTCTTTCGATCCGGACGCGTTGCCGGCAGGATCCACTTGATCCACGACGATCTGGCTGTTATTGCCTGACGACGCTTCCGTTGCTCCCGCCTTCTGCTCCTGCTGCGTGCCGTCAGAGAGCAAGTCTGGCGATTTGGTATCTTGCGTAAACAGGTAATACGCGGACAATACGACCATCAAACTAAGCATCGATACGAGCCAAATTGTTTGTCTTTTCGTGTTCATAGAACACCCTCCTAATATTGGTTTATTATCATTGCTTGCTTGGCGCTACGGAAATGCGGTTGGCCGGGACGTTTACGCCCTTCTCCACCGCGTCTATGATAAGGCGTCTCACGGTCTGGTTCTCGGCGCCTTTGGCGACGATCAGCACACCGCGAATGCTCGGATTAATCGTCTTCGTCACGATCGGCTTCTGATCGCCCGCTACTTCAGCAATAACGACCTGGCCATCTTTGTTGATCGCCGTAATATGCCGCTTGCCTCCGTTGCGGTCCGTCTCGTCCGTTATGTTTTGCGACTCCTGATCATTCCTGGCAATTTCAATCTCCTCCGTGGAATCGATCGTCACCAGCACGTCCACAGAGCCGACGCCAACGATTTTCTCCAAAATCTCTTTTAACCTGTTCTCCAACGGCCGCTCAATAGCTGAAAAAGTGGAGTTGTCGGAAGATCCTATCCCTCCCATTGCGGCCGTATCCTGGGGAGGCGGGTTCGGCCCCTGAGTCAAGGTATCGACCTTGTCGAATTTGAGAAAGGAGTTCAGCAGCATGAGGGCCGCTCCAATACAACCGATAACGAGAAGCAGCCTAAATGTCTTAACCCGCTTCGGACCACCCGGACCGCCGCCCACCATCGATTCCAGACCACTCAGCCATTTGGCCACTGCGCTTCCTCTCCTTTTCCATTAATCGCTATTCCCTGCCCGCTGCCTTACTTGAACGTTCGCTGAACGGATCCCCCAGCCTTCGGCCAGCAAGCTCCTGATCTCCTTGCTTTCGGTAGGGTTAACTTGCACCCAGCCATCACCAGCCTCTGACTTGCCTGCTTCCGCCTGCTGCTTATCGGTTCCGCCTGTTTCCGTCTGTACGTCCACGTCTACCGAAATAGCAGAAACCTCTTTGACGTCCTCCTCATTCGGCTCAGCCGTTCCCGCAGGCTCTGCTTTCTCCGCCAGCAAAGTGACCAGTACCGAAGCTATCGTTGGCGTTAATTTCTGCCCCTGCTTTTCCCAGTTCAAGGAAACGTCCACCGCCTCGACCGCCAGCTTCATTTGCTTAACTACCGCATCCTTCATGGCGGCTTCCAGCGTCTGCTCCATTAATACCGCCGCGTCATTGTTTTGCTGCTTGTTAAGCTCATCCGCTTTTTTCTGAATATCGCTCAGAGTGGGCATCTTCACCTCATGCTGCGGTTCAAGCTGGTCCCAGTGGGTGATTCCTTCCTTCAGCTTGGCATTAAAATCTCCTTGCAGCAGCCGAAGGATCGGCGACATGATCGTAAGCAAAATGAGAAGCCCTATGACCAGCCTTGCATAACGAAGCATCGCTTTGTTCGGAAGGAGCAGTTCGACGAATGCCGCCAGCATGATAACCGCGATAATATTCTTCAGCCAGTCGCTGAGCCAAGCAATCACGAATCCTCGCTCCCTTCGGTATGCTGCACGGTCATCATCGGACCATAAGAGCGGCGTTGCCCGCCGTGAGCACGATGGTGACGGCCAGAAAGAACATGAGACTGACGGCTGCGAGAGCGGCGAATACGTAGATCATCGTTTTGCCTATCGTTTGCAGGCAAGCGACGATGGGAGAATCGCCAAGCGGCTGCATCGCTGCGGCAGAGACATTGTAGATAAGCGCCAGCGTCAGTATTTTGATAGCCGGGAATGCGCAGAGAAACAGCAGAATAATAACGCCGGCAAGGCCAATCGCGTTTTTGGCAAGCAGGGAAGCCGAGATCACCGTATCCGCCGCATCCGTGAACATCCGCCCGACCACAGGAACGAAGTTGCCGGTGACGAACTTGGCTGTCCTCATCGTAATCCCGTCGGTTACTGCCCCTTTTGCCCCCTGCACCGAAAGCACGCCGAGAAACACCGTGACAAGCACCCCCATGATCCCAACTCCGACGTTCCGCAGCAGATTCGCCAGCTGGGTCACTTTGAACTTATCTGACATGGCGCTAACGATGTGAAGGACGGCCGAGAAGAACAGAAGCGGAAACACAATGGTGTAGATGACGGTTCCAACCGTATGGATCATGAAAATGATCAGCGGATGCAGAATCGAGACCGTCAACACGTTGCCCATTGCAGCGAGCAAGGTCAGAAGCAGCGGCATCATGGCAAGCATGAACTGGATCATGGTGCCGATCGCATCCTTGGCATACCCGATCGCGACATGAAAGCTGTTGACGGCAATGATGATAAGCACCATGTAGGTAATCGAGTAAGCCACCTTGCTGACGGCATTGCGTTCGAAAGCGTTCTGCAGCGTTTCCAGAACCATGCTGAATACCGTCAGCATAACGATTGTGACAAGCAGCTTGCCGTTATAAAGAACTTCATGAAAGAAGTAACCAAGTAATCCCTTGAATACGGTAGACAGCTTGAGGCCTTCACCGCCGGGCTTCAGCATTTCGAAGAAGCTCGGCATCTTCTCATCGGGAAAGTAACCGCCGTATTGTTCCTTCAGCTGGTTCCAGTAGTTCTCGACGGTTCCGGTGTCCAAGCCTTTCAGCTGGCTTTCCGTCAACTGATCCGTCATCGTCGTTTCGCTTTGCTGCTGCGTTGTTCCGTCTTCCGGCGCGTTCCCGGCAGCCGTAACCGGCGATACCAGAAGCATGCTGACCAGCCAGGCGATGCATACGAACGTGATCAAACGGACGGTATACTTATAGAGCTTGTTCATCCGTTCAACTCCCTGCCGGCAGCAGCCCGATTACAGTCTCGACAATGACGCTTATTATCGGAACCGCCATGACGAGAATAAGCACCTTGCCGGCGAACTCAATTCTTGATGCGATGCTTTCCTGACCGGCATCCCTTACAATCTGTGCGCCAAATTCAACGATGTAGGCGATACCGATTATTTTCAGAATCGTCTTCAAGTAAATGGATGGTATGCCCGAGCGGTTCGCCAGATCCTCAAGTACTTTGATGACCGAATCGATTTTACCGATAAGAAAGATGAAGATAAAAAGCCCGGTAAAAGCCGCAAGCAGAAAAGCGAACAACGGCTTCTGCTCCCGGACAACAATGATGAGAATGGTGGCGATCAGCCCGAGGCCGACGATCTGAATAATCTCCAACTCTATTCACCTACTTGCGGCTTCTCTAGACGTCTCACTGGAACAGGAAGATCGTCTTGATTTCTTGAAACAAATCGTTCAGCAGCCGAATGACCATAAATAGTACAACGACAAAGCCGATCAAGGTTACCCATTGCGCCATATCCTCTTTCCCCATCTGCTTCAGTACCGTATGAATCATGCCAATGATAATTCCGATACCCGCAATTTGGAAAATAGCGCTCACATCCATGTTCATTTGTGCGGCACCCCACTAAACCATCAATATCACGACGAGCACGGCGATCAATACACCTAGGCTTTTCCACATTTTTTCATAGCGCGATTGATCCTCTCTTGCTGTGTCTTCTTCCGCCTTCAACTGGAGCAGCGCCAGGTGGATATGCTTCAGCTGATCCTCCTTATCGCTGATGCCAAGGGTCGAACCAAGCCTCAGCATGACCGATTGCTCCGTCTGCCGAAGCGCCGTTAAGCCCCATCCGCTTGTCATCGCTTGCTCCCAGCTTTCGCGAAAGGTAAGCCCCTCAGGTCCCTGCACCCGGTCCGCGGTATCCCGAAACAGTTCAGCGAGCGGTTCCGGAACAGCTTCCGCGGTCCTCTCCAGCGCTTCCGGAAGCGGAGTATGGCCATAGCCGATCTCCGTCTCGAGCCTTTGCAAGGCATGCGCCAGCTGGCGAAGCTGCCGCGGTCTCGCAGCAAGCCTGGCAGCCTGTTGAAAGCCGATCATCGTACCTGCGAAAAGGATGAGTACAGCGCCCAGCAGCTTGATCAAGGGGCATCTCCCCTTTGCATTCCGGCGTATGTCCGCCCCTGCTCGCCTTTAGAGGTTGCGGCAGTAGGTTCCCTGGCGGCGGGAGGCAGCTTGTCTTTCAGATCGGCTGCAACAACCCTGTGCATGAAACCTTCCCCCGTCCGCTTAAGTTCAACGACGTAAGTAAAAGTACCGTCCTCGAGCAGTTGCTTCAGAACCGGTCTGCCTCTTGCATCCTGAAGATCGTAAGCATGAGCGGTTGCAATGACGCTGATTCCGGCATGGCTGGCTTCGCGGATCGCCTCTCCATCCTCTGGCCGGCCGATCTCGTCGGCGATAACCACTTCAGGTGACATGGACCGGAGAAGCATCATCATGCCTTCCGCTTTGGGACAGGCGTCCATAATGTCCGTCCGCGGTCCAACGTCAAAGGTCGGAATTCCTCTCACGCAAGCCGCGATCTCCGAGCGTTCATCCACAATGCCTACCTTGCGCCCGGACCAGCCTGCCGCATTCTCGAACAGTCCCCAATGTCCGTAGCTGATCGAGCGGGCAATGTCGCGGACAATAGTCGTTTTGCCTTGCTGAGGAGGGGCGAGGATCAACGTCGAATGAACGGTCTTGCGGTTCTTGTCCAGCAGCTTGGGCAGCAGATTTCGCGCCGAACCGACTACTTCCCGGGCGATTCGGATGTTAAATCCGCCGATATCGCGTATCCCTCGTACATTGCCGCCGTCCAGAATCGTCCGGCCGGCAAGCCCGATCCGATGCCCGCCTGCTACAGTAATAAATCCCCTCTTTAACTCCTCTTCCATTGCGTATAGCGAATGATTGGTTATTTTCTCCAGAAGCTTACGGCAAATATCGGCAGTTGGCTTGTACGCTCCGTCACTGCCCGCACGCAGAGTTCCGTCGGATGCGGCGAAACGGGACTGCCCCCGGATACCAAGCTCGAGCGGCCGGCCCTCCCGGATCCGAATTTCCTCTAAATGCTCCATAGCCGATTCGGGCAGCTTTTCCAGCACCGCCTTAAGCTCCGGCGGAAGCAGATGTATGACACGGTCCAGCATGAGTCATCACTCCCGGATGAAAAGTCCTTCGTACGTACTCTTATTTGTATGCTTGACCCTCATAAATATGTCCAACTTCTTGAAGATTGCTAGATTACTATTTTTTTAAGATTCCTATTAGCAAGCAGACGACTCCAGCCGTAACCCAAGCCAGCTTCCCGAAAGACAGCTTGTCTGTCATGCCTATGAGTCCGATCGTGGTTGTGGCGATTAATATAAAAGGTCCTACTAATGCGAGCGAAGAATTGACGACCAGCGCCTTGTCGATCTGGTTTAACCGGAGCATGAGCAGCGCGGCGCAAATTTCGATTGTCCCCGAGGTTATCCGCAGAGACGCCATGGTGAGCACGATTTTATTCAACATAACCGTTCACCTCCTTGTCCGTTCCTAACGAATCAGGCCTTATTCAAGCAGCTATAAACAAACTTCCATCTCTACATCCTATGCAGGCTCGTCTCCTGTTCATGCTTCCGGTTCGGGCACACGCCCAGCAGTTGCTGCATATATTGCTCCATGCCCCGCCCTCATGCGGGTATCAACAAATGTTAGGAGTCAACTCCCATGACAAAAACAAGCATCTGGCACCGCACGATGCATGATCCAAGCGGATATCGCGATTACAGCCCTGCAAAACATAAAGGCAAAACGATGGTAATCGACAAAGGAATCGGACTAAACGCTTTCGCCGATCTCATTCAAGTAGCTGGTCCTTATATGGATGTCATCAAGCTTGGATTCGGTACGGCCGTTCTATACGAACCGGAGTTCCTGCAGCGCAAAATCGAGCTTGCCCGAAAAAACGGGCTTATCATCATGCCCGGCGGAACGCTATTGGAAGCAGCAGTCCAGCAGCGTTTGACCGTATCGTTTTTTGATTCCATCTGCGAGCTTGGCTTTAACGGGATCGAGGTTTCGGACGGCACAATAGAAATGAGCAGAAAACAGCGGACAGAGCTTATAAAAGAGGGCAAGCAAAGGGGGCTTCTGGTTCTTACCGAATATGGCAAAAAAACGGCGGGTTCGCTTATTGATCCCGAGCAATTGGCTGTTACAGCCGATTACGACCTTGCGGCAGGCGCCGCTTGGATTACGGTAGAAGCCAGGGAATCGGGCGTCGATGTAGGCTTATTTGATGAAAAGGGCAATTGCCGTGAGCAGACGATTGAGCAAATTCTGACCGAAATGACTAGCCAGGACTGTTTGATGTGGGAAGCTCCGCTGAAGCAGCAGCAGGCTTATTTGCTCCAGCAGTTTGGTCCGAACGTACATCTTGGCAACATTCCGCCTAGCGATGCCTTGGCGCTCGAAGCGATGCGCCGCGGACTCCGTTCCGACACTTTCGAGTTCGGAATGCGGGAGGAGCCCGCTCATTACATGATTTAAGCAACAACAGAAAGGAAGAGCGATTGCTATGCAGGTGCAAGTCATTTCAAGCGTGAATGAAGCCAGCTCCGCGCAATTCGTCCACAAAACGGCTATTATTATCGATGTGCTACGGGCTACTAGCTCCATTATTACCGCGCTGGCTGCCGGTTCTTCCGGCGTTGTCCCCGTGGAGACCGTGATGGAGGCACGAGCTGCGCAGCAGGAAGGCGATCTTTTATGCGGGGAACGCTTCTGCAAAAAAATCGCCGGCTTCGATCTCGGAAATTCGCCTGACGAGTTACTGCTCAATTCGGTTAAAGACCGCCGTGTCATCTTAACGACAACGAACGGCACCCGGGCCATTCACAAATCTACCCGGGCGGATTATGTATTGGTAGCTGCGTTGCTGAATGCCTCCGCATGCGCGAAAGCGGCGGTTGATCTTCGGCGGGATGTTGTTATTTTGTGTGCGGGAAGCCATGATGAATTCGCCATTGAGGATGGTTTATGCGCCGGACTTCTTCTTTCCAGAATGCAAGAACGGGGTTCTACTCCGCTCGAAATGGATGACTTCGGACTCGCCATGCTATCACTCTATCAAGAACGCGCCAATGATATAAAAGAAACGATTCGGAAAGGCGCAACCGGCAAACGGCTTCTCAAGCTGGGTATGGGGAGAGATATCGATCTTTGTTCGGAGGTTGACACCTTCGCGGGAGTTCCCCGGCTTCAGGCTAACGGAGATACGTTGATCTGTTCGTGCAGCTGACATATTCGCCAGAGTCTGTCCATATAATGAAGCAAGCAGTTTATCCGCTTCATGACTGGAGTACGAACGATGACTGGTGAATTGATATTAGTAGGTTTGATTATTATTGGTCTGATCGGGCGTTCGCCAATTATAGCGACGGCGGCTTGCGTACTTCTGGCCGTCAAGCTTCTTCATCTCAGCCGGTTCCTGCCTTCGATCGAGCGTCGGGGGCTGGAGCTCGGTTTATTATTCCTTACGCTTAGCGTCCTTGTCCCGTTTGCCTCAGGCAAAGTGCAGATGAAGGAACTCATTGCCGCCTTCAATACTTGGCCGGGCTGGCTCGCCCTAATAGGCGGAGCCGTCGCCGCTTATATGAATGCCAAGGGCCTTGATTTGCTTAAGCTTGATCCTCAGATGGTCGTCGGACTTGTTATCGGTTCGATTTTCGGCATTATTTTTCTGCGGGGGATCCCGGTTGGCCCTCTGATGGCTGCGGGAATTACGGCGATTTTGTACAAGTTGTTTAAGCTAATCGGCGGCGGATAAACGGCGAACTACGCATTCAAATGTTCTTCCGATCGCCATTGCTCGGGGATTCTTTCGAACAATTCTCAAGCGGTAAGAATCCCCTCACAAAAGCGAACGTTACCACTTCTCCAGAATCATTTGAAATGCTCCGTTTACCGTTTAAATGTGGGGACCAAAAAAAGCCGTGCGGATTTGAATCGCGCACGGCTTTTTTGTATGGAATTAATGGTTATTAGCGGCGGTCTTGAGGTCCGCCGACGAATACTTGCTCCGCCGTGTCCAGTCCGTAAGCCGTATGAAGCGAACGAACAACCTCTTGCAGAGGTTCGGCTGCGATAATACAGGATACTTTGATTTCGGAAGTGCTGACCATCTTGATGCTGACGCCCAGCGACGAAATCGCCTTAAACATCGTAGCGGCAACGCCAGGGTTGCTGACCATGCCAGCGCCAACGATCGAGACCTTCACTAGGCCCGCTTCGGAAGTCACTTCGCTGAACGGAACTTCCGCGCGAATGCCGTTGATCACGTCAACCGCACGAGCTTCGTCATCGCCGGAAACCGTGAAGGAAAAGTCCGCTTTGCCGCTTTTCACTCCGCTTTGCACGATAACGTCTACGTCGATTCCGCTATTTGCCAGCGAACCGAATACATTGGCGAGTACGCCTGGCTCATCCTCCACGCCGAGGATGCTGATTCTTGCTACATTTTTGTCAAAAGCGATGCCGCGTACGACTACGCCTTGCTCCATGACCGCTTCCTCCTTCACACTGGTACCTTCGTTTTGCGTAAAGCTGGAACGCACGACAAGCTTCACATTGTTATGCTTTGCGTATTCCACCGCGCGAGGGTGAAGAACGGCTGCGCCCAGATGCGCAAGCTCCAGCATTTCGTCATACGAAATTTCATTCAATTTGCGCGCGACTTTCACGACGCGCGGATCCGTCGAATAAACGCCGTCCACGTCCGTGTAGATTTCGCACACATCCGCTTTGACCGCTGCGGCAAGCGCTACGGCCGTCGTATCCGAACCGCCGCGTCCGAGCGTCGTAATGTCTCCGTCTTCCGTCATGCCTTGGAAGCCCGCGACAATAACGACATTGCCCGCATCCAATTCCTTGAACAAACGATCAGGACGAATATCCGTAATCTTCGCCTTACTGTGTACGGCTTCCGTCCGAATGCCAGCCTGCCAGCCTGTAAGCGATACGGCTTGATGGCCCAGCTGATGAATCGTCATCGACAATAAGGCAACCGATATTTGTTCACCCGTCGTCAGCAGCATATCCATCTCCCGCGCCGGCGGGTTCGGGTTAAGCAGCTTCGACTGATCGATTAAATCATCCGTTGTATCTCCCATCGCGGACACGACAACAATGACGCGGTTACCCGCCAACTGGCTGTCTACAATCCGCTTAGCAACACGCTGCATCCGCTCCGGTGTTCCTACCGAGCTTCCGCCAAACTTCATCACAATCAACGACAAAGCTGATTCACTCCCAACCTTGACATATAACATACAAGTCAATAGTATATCACATCCCCGGCTTGTCTGGGTATATCCGCCCACGGATTTTGTCGAAAAAGAAAAAGCCGCCCGAATCGGTGGATTCGGGCGGCTTGTCTTCTATAAACTATGCACGGGAGATGTATTTGCCTTCGCGAGTATCGATCAGCAGTACGTCGCCTTCATTGATGAACAATGGAACTTGAACGTTCAGGCCTGTTTCGACTTTCGCGTTCTTAGTCGCGCCTTGCGCCGTATTGCCTTTAACGGCTGCGTCTGTCTCAACAACTTTCAGCTCAACGCTGTTCGGCATTTGGATACCGATGATTTCGCCTTGGTAGCTGGAGATGTTTACGTTCATGTTTTCTTTCAGGAAGTTCAGTTCCCACTCGAGCTGTTTTTTGTCCAATCCGAATTGGTCGTAAGTTTCGTTATCCATGAACGTATATTCTTCGCCGGAGTTGTACAGGTATTGCACTTCGCGGTTTTCGATGATTGCGCGGCCGATTGTTTCGCCTGCACGGAATGTTTTCTCGACAACGTTGCCGTTGCGGAGGTTTCTCAGCTTGGAACGGACGAACGCCGCGCCTTTGCCTGGTTTTACGTGCTGGAACTCGGTAACCGAGAAAATATCGCCGTCCACTTCGACGGTCAAGCCTGTTTTGAAATCGTTAACTGAAACTGTCACTTCAAATTCCCTCCTGAAATAGCTGCTTTAATAGTCCTTAACCCAGAGTAATTAATTGTTTCGGGGATGAGGTTAATATTTTAATACCGGATTCCGTAATGACGATATCGTCTTCGATCCGTACTCCGCCAAAGCCGGGGAGATAGATGCCGGGTTCAACCGTCACAGTCATTCCGGGGGTTAAAATCGTATCGCTGTTTCTTGCAAGGCGCGGATACTCGTGAATTTCCATGCCGAGTCCGTGACCTGTGCTATGGCCGAACTTGTCGCCATAACCGTACTTCGTAATGATATCGCGGGTAAGCGCGTCGGCCTCGTGGCCGGTCATGCCCGGACGAATGTTCTCGAGAGCATGAAGCTGGGCTTCCAGCACGATATCATAGATTTCGCGATGCTTATCGGTAGGAGTTCCAACGACAACCGTACGGGTGAGGTCGGAGCAGTATCCTTTGTAATAAGCGCCGAAATCAAGCTTTACAAACTCATTATTGCCAATAACCCGCTCGCTAGCCACGCCATGCGGCAATGCGGAACGTTCGCCGGACGCTACAATCGTATCGAAGGAGGATGAAGTCGCCCCATGGCTCCTCATATACATCTCCATCTCAAGCGCAATGTCGCTTTCTTTCAAACCGGGTCTGATAATGTTCTGCATGTGGCGGAACGTGGCATCGGCCAGATCGGCCGCTTCCTGCATAATTTGCAGCTCCGCGTCGTCCTTAATCATGCGCAGATTCTCGACAAGACCGGATACCGGCGTCAGCTTGATATCGCCTAAAGCCTCGCTCCAAGCCGCATATTGGCTGTACACGACCTGATCCTGTTCAAATGCCGCGCTTCGGATTCCTTTGCCTGCCAGCAAATCGCGGATATCCCCGATGACTTTCGATCCATGCTCAACTACCTGGAATGAAGGCGCCTGCTGAGGTGCCTGTGTCATATAACGGAAATCCGTAAACAGGAACTGCTCCTGCCCGGTAATGACAACCGTTCCGGATGATCCCGTAAATCCGCTGAGATAACGACGGTTATGCTCGCTTCCGATAATGATCGCTTCAAGGTTTTGTTCGGCCATCACTTGTCTCAGCCGGTTAACTCTTTCGAGTGTCATGTTACTCTCCCCTTTCACGCTGCACCATTTTGAAGCTTTGCAACAAGCGCTGCAAGTCCAAGCTCATAGCTTTGACCGCCAAAGCCTGCGATTTGGCCAATCGCAACCGGCGCAATGACCGATACATGACGGAAGGATTCACGTTTATGTATATTGGACAAATGCACCTCAACCACCGGCAAAGCTACCGTGCTTAACGCATCTCTCAGCGCGTAGCTGTAATGCGTTAATGCACCCGGATTAATGAGTATACCATCCGCCTGTCCAAATGCGCTATGTATCCGGTCAATAAGAGCGCCCTCGTGATTGGATTGGAAAAAATCCAGCTCCACGTCGAGCTGCAAAGCTTGCTCGCGCAATTTCGCTTCGATCTGGGCCAGCGTCTCCGTGCCGTAAACACCTGGCTCTCGTACGCCAAGCATATTTAAGTTAGGCCCGTTTAAAACAACAATTCTAAGCAATTTCGCACCTCCCAATCAGCCGAATCTTGCATTTAGCCAAAGATCATTAGCCATTTTACCACATATGACCGCTTCTTGAGAAGTCGCAACCTGCTTAATGCGCGCCTAACGGTTCCCGCGATGCTTCGTCGGTAAATTCGAAGGCGATGGAATAGCCGATAAAGAGCCCCCATAAGAGGAAAATGCACAACTCGGAGAACAGCGTATTCCAACCTGCAACCGTAATTTGACGGGACATGCCGAGTACCGGACCAAGCAGCAGAAAAATGACCGCCCACCATGCAAGACCGTACAATACGCCCGGCCACGGCCCTCTCAGCCGGCCTAACAGCACCTTGTACAGCAGAGCAGCCAGAACGGAAAATACGATATAGCTTGCAATGCCAACGACGATTCCCCAGCCTGTCTTTAAATAAGTAGACTTAAAGAACGGGTCGGCCAACATGCCCGGAAGCTCGGTCGTAAATTTCAATTCGTAAAAGAGCCAGCGGAGGATTCCCCAGATCAATCCCGCAAAAAAACCGATCATGCTGCTGAACAGCCAAGGGTTCGTATGATGCTGACCACCGTACTCGCTTTTGCGATGATCCTGGCCTTTCTTGCCATTGCTAATGCTTTTTTCGTTCGTTACCTCCATGCGTATGCCTCCATTCATGATCCGCTTAAAGTCTTCTTCTAGTATGCGACTTTAGCGCCGCGGATAACCAAGATGATGGCGTTGGCAAATCCATTAGCGATCAAGTACAATAGACGTATACCTTTCGTCACCTGATCGGGACGATACTATTAAGGAAGGTGACAAGCTCTTGTCTCAAAACACTACAAGCATTTACGGCGGACAAGCTGTGATCGAAGGCGTCATGTTCGCAGGCAAGCATGTAAATGTAACCGCTGTACGCAGAAAAAACGATGAGATCGTTTTTTACGAGGTGCCCCGCACGACGCAGCGGTGGATCCAGGTTCTCAAGAAAATCCCTCTCGTCCGTGGTTTTGTAGGGATTATTGATTCCAGCGCCAAGGGCTCCCAGCATTTGAATTTCTCCATGGAGGCCTATGCGGAGGACGAGACATCGGATATGTCCGAGGCGGATAAAGCCGCAGCCCAGAAAAAAGAAAAATCCGGCTGGAGCCTGGGCATGATTGTAGGCGTTGCCGCCGCAGGCGTTATCTCCTTTATATTCGGCAAGCTGCTTCTGACCGCTGCGCCGGCAGCGATCGAAAGTTTGCTGTTCGAGAATGTATTCGAGAACAAAGTTGGTCATAATCTGTTAGAAGGACTTATTAAACTCATCATGCTTCTTGCGTACCTGTACCTCATGTCGATGACGCCGCTCATCAAACGTTTGTTCCAATACCACGGCGCCGAGCATAAGGTTATTAGCGCATACGAAGCAGGCGAGGAACTAACCGTTGCCAACGTTCAGAAGTACAGCAGGCTTCATTACCGCTGCGGCAGCAGCTTTATCATTTTTACCGTTATCGTAGGGGTGATCATCTACTCCCTGCCAATCTTTGAATGGCATAGCATTTGGGAACGCGTCTATATCCGGATTTTGCTTCTGCCGGTAACCTTGGGTATCTCTTACGAAGTACTCCGCTGGACAAATGCCTTGCGCGATGTGCCGGTACTGCGTTACCTGGGTTATCCTGGGCTATGGCTTCAGCTTTTAACCACCAAAGAACCCAAGGATGATCAAGTTGCCGTATCTATCGCCTCCTTCAACCGGATGCGCGAGCTCGATAAGCAAATGAGCATCAAAGCTTAAATCTATTCCAACATAAAGGACAGGTGATATTATGCCGCGGAGATGGAACGCATCGTCAATTATCGTGCTGACGCTACTGGCAATCGGGATTTTATACGGAATCGGACAGCATCTTACTTCGTTTCTAATTCCCATCATTGTGCTGGGCGGCATTTTCCTGCTGTATAAATATCCGCCTAACACATGGGGTACCCGTGTCCGGGTCAGACAGCAGCAGCCTCATGTGAAACAAACCAGAACGACCCCTCGGCAAAAACCGAAGTCCCGCCGGGCGCCGTTCCGCGTTATCGATGGCGGCAAAGATGACGATGATCTGCCGAAATATCACTGACGGAAGCCTTCAAAAAACTGCGTTGCTGCCTTGAAGCCGGAATGGAACAGCTTTTCCGCCATCCCTTCAGGCAAATGGAACTGAGTAGTCCGGACACCTAGCGTAGGTATTTTCACCGTCCGGTCACGCGCGTATTTCTTGATATAACGCTCGTCATGAGCTTGCATCATCGTCTCGAATATCGCTTCAAGCATTGTCAACGGACCGCGTATTTCATGCGGTTCGTTGTCGTTTTTACCGACCATTTGGAAGCCCACTGTCGGAACCGGATTTGTCCTTCCCGCCTGCTCCTTATCAAACAGCCACAACGGAAAATTACTCAATAAGCCCCCGTCCACAATATAAGCCTGATGCAGCTGCGCTTTCTCTTTCCCCTTATTCGTTAAGGAATGAAGCTTCGAGTAACGGATTACGACCGGGTCGAAGAAATAGGGAATGCTGGCGCTCATCCGGACCGCCCGGGCAACGCTGAGTTTTTTCGGATCCATGCCATAGATCTTTACATCCTCCGGCAGGACAAGCAGTCTCCCGTTCGTAATATCCGAAGCTACGATTCGAAGCTTGCATTCCGGCAAATCCCCAAACGTCTTTACCCCCTTTTCTTCCAGCAAGCATGAAATCCAATATTCAAGCGCTTCGCCGCTATAAAGCCCCTTTTTGATAAGCACCCTTAATGCAGGGCTGATGACCTTTAGGTTAAAAATAAACGACCTTTTCAGAAACGACGAGAACGGCGTATTCTCCACGATCCGCTTGATGTCGAGACCGCTGTAATTTGCCGCTATCAGCGCGGAAATGATGGCTCCGCTTGATGTACCCGCTACCTGATTAAACTGAATTCCCTGCATCTCCGCAGCCCTGACCGCGCCTGCCAGCGATATCCCCTTCACTCCTCCGCCTTCGAACACTGCATTAATCTTCACTTCCGCATCCTCCGGACAACGGAAGCAGTGTCAAATCCGGCTTCCATCAGAAGTATATATGCGAAGAAGAATTGTCTACATGTTAGCGTTGTGAGAAAATATAGCGAAGAACCATTTACTCTGCAAGGCTGACGGGAGTTGCAATATGGCAAACATTCATGCAGTCATCACCAATCCTTACTTTAAGCAGCCCCCATGGCTGCCGGAAGTTAACTATAAAGATACCGTTTTCCTATCGAGGCACTCCACAACGGAAGATGCTGTACTCTTCCTGACTTTGTTATGCGGATATATCGATATCGATATTGAACAGAAGCCTGAGAACGTTTTTGAGCAGCTTCTTAAAAGGGATGAAGTCCCAATAAGCGGCGGAATCGCTTTTGCGGACGAGGAACGCTTAATAGCACCTAGCTGCTGCTGCGGGCTCGAAGATTGGCAAGAGGTATATAAATCGGTACTTGGCAGATCAAGTCCATGGCTTGGTCATGATCCTTACCCGTCCATTGAGTATAGTGGTGATCACGTAAAGATCTGGTCCGATGATTTTTCGGGAAAGTGGAATAAAGAATTGTCCGGGGAAAAGAGAAAAGCCTTGTTCTGCATTTCGTATGAACATGCCGAACTCGTCTCCATGTTAAAATCCGTTCGGACGGATCTATTGGATTTTTACGAGTATTCCTTTGAGCAGACCTTTCATATGGTTGGGGATAAGCTTAAACGGAAGTTATTCTCTCAATACTGCAAATGGTTTAAGCTAGAAGGTACTATATAGACATCGGAGATTAGACAATGGGCTTTCATGATATAAAAGAACAAATTATAAGCTGCCGGGACTGCGCGCAGAAGTTCGGATTTACTCCTCATCCCGTCTTCCATGGAAAAGCGCACTCGAAGATCATGCAGATCGGTCAAGCTCCCTCCAAAAGGGTGCATGAGAGCGGCTTGCCGTTTAATGACCCTTCGGGAGCAAAGCTAAAATATCAATGGTATCAAATTACGGACGAAATTTTCTACAATGAAGACAACTTCTACATGACCGGGCTCGCCCATTGCTTTCCCGGCAAGCATCCTAAAGGCGGAGACAACCCTCCACCGCTTGCTTGCGCGAATAAATGGCTCGCCCAAGAGATGGATATGGTGGACAACGAAATCTATATCGTCATCGGTGCCAGAGCGGCTAAGTATTTATTTCCGAAAGAAAGTTTTGAAGACTTGGTTCTCCAAAACTATCAGATTAATGGCAAGCCAACCATCGTGCTCCCCCATCCTTCTCCGCTTAATGTGAGGTGGTTCAAAACCCATCCATCGTTCGAAGAGAAAAGGGTGCCGGAGATCAAGAAAATGGTATGGGATGTACTTGGCCTTAAAGAGACCGATATTTAGATTGCATATTATGCAGTCTATTGGTCCTATACACTCTATTGAGCTTGGCTCCATTGCACTTTTTGCAGGATATTCAGTTGAAAACTGTCCTATTGGACGAGAAACTGCGCAATATGCTGCATAACGTACACCATAATTCCGAAAATCACCTATTAACTGGAAAGACCGTTGCATTTTATGCAGGGTATCCGACTATTGAGCACTACGCCCGCAGTTAAATCGGCGGGCTGTTTCTATATTGCCTTACGGCAGCCAGCTGGGCTTCGGTGGCCTCCCATAGCCCTCCCCCCAAAAAAGCTCGCCGATTTAGCGGCGGGCTTTTTTATGTTGTCTACAGCGGCTGCCGGCGCGCCGGGGCTAAGGGGTATCTCCTGGAGGAGCGGAGCGTCCGCCTTTGTCTTTCCTTTGCCACCTTGAACTATTTCATTCGAGGCAAAGGAAAGACAACAGTGGCCGAAGGAGATACCCCGTGCCCCAAGCCCGATTCCGGCCGCCTCCCAAGGGCAACTAAAAAAGCCCGCCGCAAGCGGCGAGCTTTTCATTCCGTTTCTAGTTCAGTCCGTATCCCTCTCAGCTCGTCCAAGCGAGACGGCTCACGGTTAAAGAATTCAACCAATGTCTCGATACATGTAATTGAATCCCAGCTTAGATGATGCTCGATGCCTTCCACATCGCGGTAAATGTTCTCTTCCTGCACGCCGATAATCGTCAGGAATGACTCGAGTAAATGATGGCGGTCAACAAGTCTCTTGCCCATCTTTTTCCCTTTGCTTGTCAGAACAAGCCCGCGGTATTTCTCGTAAATCAAGTAATTGTCTTTGTCCAGCTTCTGAATCATCTTGGTGACAGATGAAGGATGCACCTCAAGCCCTTCGGCTATATCCGATACGCGCGCATAGCCCTTTTCATCAATAAGCTTATAAATACGTTCCAAGTAGTCTTCCATGCTCGGAGTCGGCAATGAAGAACCCCCTAACCCTGCATTCTACACCTTGTCTCATGGCGTTACTCTTAGTATCATACAACTATTTTTAATGCTACTGCAAGCCGATTTGCTTACGCTTCCCCATTAAAACTTCATGAAAGCAGGCGTTACCTGATTCAGCCAAATCGTAATTTTGGTCATCTGATCCGTGAACAGAAGAATCCCCATCAGCACCATAACGCCTCCGCCGACTCGCATAACAACGGACGAATATTTAAGCAGCCAGCGTGCCGACCCAAGGAAAAAGGCCAGCAGGAAAAACGGAATGGCAAACCCTAACGCATACGCGGTCGTCAGCTCGAACCATGTCCCCGGCTTCGAAGCAGCCAAAGCCAGAATGGCGGTTAATGCCGGTCCGATACAAGGCGTCCAGCCTGCCGAGAAACCCACGCCAAAAATAAAGGAGCCGAGATAGCCGGTTTTTTTGGTCGGGTCAAAGTGGAAGCGGCGTTCCTTCATGAGCACCTGCGGCTGGAATATACCCGCGAGGAATAGGCCCATAAGCACAATCAGAATAGCTGACAGCTTGCGGATCAAATCCTCATATTGGCTAAAAAACTCCGCGAATACGTTGGAGCCATAGCCCAGCGTGTAATAAACCGTACAAAATCCCAGTATGAAAAACAAGGTATGCGACATCGTCCTCATTCTCATCTGGGAAGTATGATTATTATTCTTCAAATCGCTAACGGAAATGCCGGTTATGTAAGATAAATACGAAGGATATAAAGGCAGGCAGCAAGGCGAGATAAATGAAGCAAAGCCGGCGCCAAACGCCAGCCATACGTTAATGTTATCCAAAGTTAAACACCTCAGTCGAAGTTAACTTCCCATCTTCATGCCGCGCTTCAGCAGCAGAAGAACAAGCATAATCGCAATCAATAACAAAACGATCGTACCGCCCGGCGCTAGATTCCATACGCCTGCCATCATCAGTCCGGCTACAACGGCAAGCTCCCCGATGATAACAACCGTAATGACGCTTTGACGGAAGCTGCGGGCAATAATCAAGCTGCAGGCCGCCGGAATGGTAAGCAGTGCCGAAACAAGCAACGCTCCCACGATTTTAATAGACGCGCTAATGACAAGTGCAGTAAGCACGCTAATCATAACATTATAGAACCGAACGGGCAAGCCGCTTACGGCAGCCGCATCCTCGTCAAACGTAAGCAGGAACAGCTCCTTCAGCTGCGTGCGGATCGCTACCAATACCACAACCTTAACGACGGCAATCGTAATGAGATCCACGTTGTCGAGGGTAAAAATACTGCCGAACAAATAGCCGTTCACATTAATATTAAAGCCTCTGCCCATCGTGAACAGGATTGACGCCAATGCAACGCCGCCGGACATGATAATGGCAATGGACAATTCCGCGTAGGTTTTGTACGTTTTCCGAAGCTTCTCGATAAAGAAAGAGGCAATAATCGCGAACACCAGGCCAACCGCTACCGGATATACGCCAATCAGGAATCCTAGAGCGACCCCCGCAATCGATACGTGGGACAAAGTGTCGCCAATCATCGATAAGCGGCGCAGCACAAGGAATATCCCCATAAGCGGTGCCGTGATCCCGATCAATACGCCTCCGATTAACGCCCGCTGAAAAAACTCACTAGCTAAGATCTCCAACCGTAACGACCTCTCTCCTGCTCTCCATTTGTTGACGAAGCTCCTTCAAGCTATGCGTCAAATCGTTCTCTACGCAATTCTGCAGATCATGCGAATGCTTCTTGTAAAATTTCAGCTTGCCGCTTTCCGCCGCAGGCTGCTGGCCCAGATAGGACCGGATCATCTCCATGTCATGCGATACCATGAGAAACGTAATATTATGATGCTGGTGCATATGCTTGATCATATGGAAGAAGCCTTCCTGCGTCTCCGAATCGATGCCAACCGTTGGTTCGTCTAAAATCAGCAGCGACGGATTGTTGATTAACGCTCTTGCAAGAAATACCCGCTGCTGTTGTCCGCCGGACAGCTCTCCGATCCGCTTCATAGCCAAATCTTCAATATTCATGGCATGAAGGGCGTCCTCGCATTTCTTCTGATCGGCTTTCGTAATTTTGCGGAAAAGTTTATTCCGGCTGTACAGCCCCGACAAAACAACCTCGCGGACGGTAGCCGGGAATAGCGGATTAAACGAATTTTTTTGCGGGACGTAGCCGATCCGGTCCCAATCCTTGAATTGGGAGACCGGCTGTCCGAACAGGCGGATCGTTCCGCTCTCCGGCTTGAGCAGCCCGACAATCATGCGCAGCAGAGTTGTTTTTCCAGCGCCGTTTGATCCGATAAGTCCGATGAAATCCCGTTCTTTTACCGAGAAATTAAGTCCTTTATGAACCGTTTGACTCTGATAGGAAAAGGATACATCCTCAAGCGTTATTATATCTTGATGACAATTTATATTTTGCATCGTTCCCCACCTCACTTTCGCTATATCTATCCTATTATTTTTGTAAGCCGGTCAATAAATTTTGCAGATTTTTCTCCATCAGGCTAAGATAATCCTCTCCAGCCTTTTCCTGCTTCGGCGTAAGACCTTCGATCGGATTAAGCACAAGCAGCTTGGTATGCGTTTCGCTTGCGATCGTTTTTGCCAGATCCGGCGATACCATCTCTTCGAAATAAATATATTTGATGCCCTCCGATTTCACAAACTTCGCAACTTTGAGCAAATCCTGGGCGCGAGGCTCGGCATCGGGAGACAGTCCCGTAATCGCGATCTGAGTCAGACCGTAATCTCTGGCCAAATAACCAAACGCTTGATGCGACACTACAATCGATTTATGAGGCGCTGCCGCTAATTTCGATTCAAACTCTTCGTTCAGCGCTTCCAGCTTGCCTACAAGCGTTTGATAGTTCGCTTCGAACGCTTCCTTATGGGCAGGATCTGCCTGAATGAGACTGTCTTTCACGTTTGCAGCCATAACCATAGCAGACTTCGGACTCACCCAAGTATGCGGATCGACGTCAAGGTCGTGGTCATGATCGCCATGATCGTGACCTTCCTCTTCTTCCGGATTTCCATGAATGAGTGCAATTCCCTTGCTCATTTCGGCCGTGATCAGACCACCATTCTTCGGCAGACCTTTCAGGAAATCATCCGTCCAGCCCTCTAGACCGGCACCGTTATACAGGAACAGCTGCGCCTTGGACGCAATGGTCAAATCCTGGCTTTTAGGCGTCCAATCATGAGGCTCTACGCCAGCGGGAATAAGGTTGACGACATTGACGTTGTCGCCGCCTATCTCGGAAGCCAAATAATAAAGCGGATAAAAGCTCGTAACCACGTTGGTCTTGCCTTCAACTAGCGTTTTACCCGAATTCGCGCCGCATGCGGAGAGCAAAACGGTCATGACAATCAGCAGCACACTCATATGTTTAAAAGAACGCATTCGTAATAATCTCCATTTCAACTCTCTTTTTAGTAATCGTTACTATTACGTTCTAGATTATACGAGCGGGCTTACACCCTGTCAACCATAAACTATTAACTACTATTTACATGCTTGTACCTCTGCATACGTTAATAAGCAAGAGAACCGCCTCGGATTCAACATCCGGGCGGTTCTCAATACCTCTGAATTATTTCACGATTGCGCCGTTTGGCATGTCATCCGGTACCGTAGCAAGCGTCAATTGATCGCCATGCGAAGCCGCAAGGATCATTCCTTGCGACAGCTCTCCGCGAAGCTTAACCGGCTTGAGGTTCGTTACGCAAATCACTTTGCGGCCAACCATCTGCTCCGGCGTGTAGAACTTCGCGATTCCGGATACAACCTGACGCTGCTCATAGCCAAGATCCAGCTGCAGCTTAAGCAGCTTGTCGGCCTTTTGCACCGGCTCGGCTGCAATAACCTGCGCGACGCGAAGCTCGACCTTGCCGAAATCTTCGATCCCGATCTCTTCCTTCGCTTCGACCGCCGGTGCAGCGGCTTGCGCGGCGTTGTCTGCTGCCGGCGCGGCCGCTTCCGTTTTAGCCGCAGCTCCGCCGCCCATTGCAGCAGCAATATAAGCAACTTCTTCGGCTGCATCCAGACGTGGGAAGACCGGCGCTCCCTTGCTCACGCGCGTGCCGCCAGGCAGCTGTCCGAAGCGCTTCGTGCTTTCCCAAGCGGTCAATTCGCCTTCTTCCAGACCAAGCTGGCGCCACAGCTCGCGAGGTGCATGCGTCAGGTAAGGCTGAAGCAGAATCGAGATGATGCGGAGCGATTCCGCCAAATGATACATGACGGAAGCCAGTTCGTTCTTCTTCGCTTCATCCTTCGCAAGCGCCCAAGGAGATGTCTCGTCAATATATTTGTTCGTACGGCTGACAAACTGCCAGATCGCCGACAGAGCAACGGAGAATTCCATCGTCTCCATAGACGCTTCCACCTGGCGTACGGTTTCTGCAGCAAGCACTTGAAGAGATTCGTCAAATGCCGTTACATTGCCGCCGTAAGCCGGAATTTCGCCATCGAAATATTTATCGATCATCGCTACCGTACGGTTGAGCAGGTTGCCCAGGTCGTTAGCCAGATCGAAGTTGATCCGGTCAACAAAGTTTTCCGGGGTGAAGGTGCCGTCGGAACCAAACGGCACTTCGCGGAGCAGGTAGTAACGAACCGCATCCAGGCCGTAACGGTCGATCAGGGTTACCGGGTCAACGACGTTCCCTTTCGACTTCGACATTTTGCCGTCCTTCATCAACAGCCAGCCATGCGCGAAAACTTTCTTCGGAAGCGGCAGGCCAAGCGCCATCAGCATAATTGGCCAATAGATCGTATGGAAGCGTACGATTTCCTTGCCGACCAGATGAACGTCTGCCGGCCAGAAGCGGTCATACAAATCGCTGCTTCCATCTTTGCCGTAACCAAGCGCTGTAATGTAGTTCGACAGCGCATCAATCCATACGTAGATGACATGCTTCGGATCCCCAGGAACTTTAACGCCCCAATCGAAGGTTGTACGGGATACCGCAAGATCTTCAAGACCGGGCTTAATGAAGTTGTTGATCATTTCGTTCTTGCGCGATTCCGGTTGAATGAAATCCGGGTTCTCTTCGTAATGCTTCAAGAGGCGGTCGGCATATTTGCTCATCCGGAAGAAATAGCTTTCTTCCTTCACGAGCTCCACCGGACGTCCGCAGTCCGGACAGTTGCCGTTTACCAGCTGGCGCTCGAGGAAGAACGATTCGCATGGCGTACAGTACCAGCCTTCATATTCGCCTTTATAAATATCGTCCTGCTTCAGCAATTGCGCGAAAATCTTCTCCACCGCTTCTTTATGGCGAGGCTCCGTCGTACGGATGAAATCATCGTTCGAAATTTCCAGCTTCGACCAGAGCTCTTTGATGCCAACGACAATATCGTCTACAAACTGCTGCGGCGATTTGTTTTTGTCCTTCGCATTGCGTTCAATTTTCTGGCCATGCTCGTCCGTGCCGGTCAAATACCAGACATCATACCCGCGAAGCCGCTTGTATCTTGCCATCGCATCGCCGGCTACCGTCGTATACGCATGTCCGATGTGGAGCTTATCGCTCGGATAATAGATCGGTGTCGTAATATAAAACGATTTTTTATCGTTACCCATTTGTCATTCCTCCGTTATGATCAAAATAAAGCGAGAGAACGCAAAAAACTCCCGTCCAACATGGGACGAGAGTTCAAGTTCACTCACGCGGTACCACCCAAATTCCCGCTGCGCTTTCATGATTCAACCACCGCACAGCAGCTTCGTGTTGCCGCCATTCTATGGACGGCAGAGCCGTTAACGCCAGCTTCACGCCATCCCCTTACCTCGTATTTGAGGCTCGGAAACAGATTCTCCGGGACCATCTTCGGATGCTTATCCATACCGGCTTCCAGCGTCCTGCCCGGCTCTCTGTTATGGCATCTTCATCGTACTTATCCGTTCATCGAATATTGGAAATATGCTTATATGACAAAATATAACCAATTAAACGCTCCATTGTCAAGGAGCAGCCGTTCCGCCCGCGTCACTCTCCTGCTCTCCCGGGACAGGAGGAACAGGATCATAGCCCCCCGGATGGAACGGATGACATCTTGCGATCCGCTTCGCGGCAAGCCATGAGCCCTTAGCTGCTCCGTGCTTCTCAAGCGCTTCCAGGGCGTACGCCGAACAGGTCGGATAATAACGGCAGGTCGGCGGCGTAAGCGGAGATATCACTTTGCGGTAAAAAAGGACCGGTGCCTTCAGCACTCTAACGGCTGTTCGGCTGCGTGCCATCAGTTTGCCCCGGCAGCAGACTCTTCTTGAATGCAGTCTTTGCAGTAGCCGAACACTTCGAATTTATGCTTTACTACCCGGAAATCATCCGGCACGACCGTCTGCTCCATCGGACAAAACGTAATCGGATACGTGTGCCCGCATTGCAAACAGATCATATGATGGTGGTGGTCATTTTCCCTGCAATGAAGCTTGAATTTAACGCCATCCTCAAAGATAACCTGCTCGATGACCCCAAGCTCCTCCATCACGCGCAAATTACGGTATACGGTATCAAAGCTCAGGCCCGAGTATGACTTGCCCATATATTCGTAAACTTCCTTAGGTGCCAGGTATCCCGGAGTCTCCGCAAACAATTTGGCCAGCGATTTGCGCTGATCCGTAATGCGCAGTCCTTGTCCGGTCATTCTTTGTATGATTTCATCTATGGTATGCAATGAAAGGACCTCCGAAAATAAAGTGTCTTTCTATTCATAATGCCGAAAAAAAAGACTCTCGTCAATGAGAGCCTCTCTTAAGCCGCGGCCTTTATCACCCGTTCAGCCGCATGTTTATTAGAAAACTTGCACACATAGCCAAAAATAACACCATACTTACGATCGACACCCATTTGCGTCTTGTCTTCGCCGCTGCCAGGCGTTCGCCGCCTGATGGATCAAGTGCCGCTTCCGTAACGGATCGGTGCATGAACAACAGCGTAATGACGGATGCAACAAAAAACATGTTAATAACAAACCAGATCGCCGTCCACATCATAACGGGCACCCTCCCTATTTATTTGCAGAAACCCGCTATAAATACCATTTGTTCAAAATAATCATCAAGACGATGAAGCTGACGACAGCTCCCGCAAAACAAAACCATCCGTAACGGAAGCGCTGCTGGAACATACGAAGAATGCCAAGACTTAATAATCCGAATATGAGCAATAAAAAGACGACCCCGATAATAAATAACGAAGTAGAGATGTCACTGACATCGACTAAAGTCACTGCATACACTCCCCTATGTAATAATGCAAGTACACAATTAGCATTATAAGGGATTGTCCCTCCGTTCGCCAACCACAATCCGTAAGAAAAGGTGACAAAATGAAACGGCTTTCACCACCCATAGGTTCAAAACGTTACTAACCTAAAGAAAACGACGGCCAATAGGCCCTGGATTAGCGACCTTTCAACCATCGTATATCCGTTTCGTAATAAGAGCCAGCCCGGGGTCTTTTGCGCAGCTTAACTTGCAACACATAGTTTTTCACAACCGCTTGGCAAATAGTCGGCTTTACAAGCTTAGGCAGCTTAATGATTTCCTTCTGTTGATTAGGAAGCCCTTCAATCCGCAATCGGTCGTCCCGCACGTACAACCGAAGATTTTCCCGGCTTACTTCACGCGGAAGGTGGAACTTCACAAGTAAGTCTTGATGAGTCTCAAAGAAAGAAATCCCCTCGTTCTCATCCGCTTGATCCAAGATGGAATTTGCTGCAGAAGGCAGTGATTTCGTCATCATCTTCCTGACGAATTTCTCCACCCAATCTGGCTCTTTCATCACATCGAAGCCTTTTGGCAAACGTTGTCCGTCCAGCCATCTCTCAAGCTCATCCCATTTGTTTTCCACGATCCCGTTCACCTCCAGCCATTCCTTGTTAGCATATGCGAAGCTGGGCGGTGCGGCTACTTCTTTCCGTTCGCTGGGCACTTATCCACACGGGCCGCGGAACCTCTAGGCGTATGCCGCATACGATAATATACGAGACGCTTTAAGGGAAAAGGGTGAGTACGAATGCCTTCTATCGTTGGATTTGTAAAAGTCGTAAGCGTCGGCTCAAGTGCCGTCGTTCAATTCGGAGACGCGGTTCAAGTATCGCCCTCCAGCCAGACGAAAACCTATGCCGGCTCCGGCTCGTTCCTGACAGGAAGCCTGGCAAATTCAAACAATGCGGTCAGCGCGACCAACACGCTTGATCCGGACGTTCAAGACAATTCTCAAAACAATCTTGAAACCGTGGTGTAAGGTATGAACTGGACTATTTATCAGACGATCACTATACAGCAGCTTCGAGTAAACAGCGTATCGAACAGCTCTGTCCTGCAAGTCGGAAGCGCGGGATCCATCCGGTCTTTATCCCAAATGTACAATACGGGAGGATTTACCCAACCCGCGCCGCAGCTCGGGGAAGAAAGCCCGCTATCGCTGGTCCCGCTTCCGGATCCCGCTTAACGTTTAATTAGAGAGGAGGCTTTTATCATGCAGCAGCAGCCGCCCGGCAATGGGCTGTCTCCATGGCAAGCCTGGTCGCTTGAGCTTCAAACCAAATTAAGAGCGCAGCAGAGCCAGATTTATTCCTTGGAGCAGCAGCTCGCTGTTCTAAGCGAGCAGCTGAAGCAATTGGAGAACAAGCCAACCTATAATATCGAGAAGCTGGAATATCATTTCGACCAATTAAAAGTAGAGAAGCTTGAAGGCACTTTAAATATCGGCATGACTCCGCCGGGCATGCCCGGCGGTGACGGTGATATCGATCAGCTTGCGGTACAGCAGCATAAGCCTAACGTATACCCGGCAGCAGCCTCCGGCATAACCCCGCCGTCCGAGCCATATGCGGGCTTGCGGGCGGAAGTGGATCGTTTTTTGAGCCAGCACGGTACGCAAAGGCTCATTGCACTCGAAACCGAATACGGGGTCGACCTTGATCCGTATCATCGCCGCATGGTTCTCGAGGATATCCGCAAGCAGCTTCCAACCCGCATTCATTTCTATATGCAGCTGAAGCCGGGCGAGGCTGAAGCAGGAACCGGCGGACAAGAACAAAATCCGCAAACCGAGCAGGAAAAAAAAGAAATGATTTTATCCAAAACGATCCGGGATGCGGATGCCGCCATGCAAAAATATATCCAGTCGCTAAAAAGCGGCAATGGCAGCTGACAGGAGAGGTTAGGCAATGGTGAATTTCACAGTGCATAATTGCGGTTTGACCGTTGGCAATATTGAAATATTAGGTGTATCGGCAGCTTCCATGTTCCAGATCGGCGACTCCGACTACGTCACCTTATATTCGATGTTTGATACCCCGCCCGAATCCGTCATTGTTGGGCCGATAGCCCCGCTCCCTACGCCGGAAGGCGAAGAGGAAGCGGTTGGCGAATCCCCGATGGCCGGTTAGGGGGAACCGTACGAATGGAAGAATCTTATCCCATAAGAGTATCCCAGATTGGTCTGGTGTCCGTTGTTGATGTTTCGATCGGGGCTATTATCCAATTCGGGGACCGCGCCGAAGGTTCGCCTAAGCTGAATGCCCTTGCCGTTCAACGAGCGGTTGATCATACGAAAGCAGGAAGCGTTTATTTCGAATCCTACCCGATTTTCGATCGTCCGCTCCCCAAGCTGATCGACCCTGTAGCGGACGCCGGAGAAGATGTACGGATCAAAACGGTTAACCACTGCCCTAAGATTAACGTAGGCTGCATAAGCGTGGTTGGCGTGGGCTCTACTTCAAGCCTGCTTGCGGGCAATGCGATGCGAACAATTGCAGAATCTAGAATCAAGCATATCAGGCAGTACGAGAAAACGCTGATTCCTATCACCTAGGCGAAATCATCAAAAGCATCTGCACAGGTACAAATGTCCAATTTCCGTACCCACTCCCCTCATATATTGGTCTTGTGATTGGGAATCACCACAACGACTCGGGAGGAATGAACAATGGGTTACCCTGTAGCAGGAGCTAATATGGGCTGTGCACCGGTTCAAGGAGTCTGGAATAATAGCGCGGCCTATATTCTTGTTTTATTCGTATTGCTGGTTATCATTATCCGTACCTGCAGCTTCTTATAAGAAGCGCTACGGATCAAAACAAAGCCGCTTAGCATTCTGCTAAGCGGCTTTACTTCATGGATTTACTTCTTTGCGCCTTGGAGTTCTTTATACTTCGCAGCGTATTTGCTTACGCTTTGAACAAAGGTCGCATGCGACCAGGTGAGCGGTGCCACGGACAGCGGCGAGCCGTCGTACGGATTAAGCTGCTCCGGCAGCAGTCCGCTCGACAAGGCGTGATCGACGACCCATTCCAACGTCCTGAGCGGACCTTCCAGGTCTGCCAGCGTAAGCGCGGATTCAATCTCGTAATTAGCCACCCACAGCGTGCATATGATCCACGGATTGCCCGGAACCTGGTCGATTTCTCCGGATTGCTGGAAGTAATAATCATTGGTATATCTGGCGATACCGCCAATATGAGTCTTTACGCGAAGCCCTTCTTTTATGGCATTCATCGTCTTCTGCACGCGTTCATCATGAACGGACAAGACGCCAAATTCCCATAATCCGAATATGCTGCTCTCCAGCGTCATATCCTTCACCCACCGGTTATCCCGTTGTACAAGCCCGCGGGCGAAACGGCCGGATTCTTCATCCCAGAGATGGGTCAATATCCCGGTCTTGACCGTATGCGCCATAT
Organism: Paenibacillus glycanilyticus; assembly: GCF_051200795.1. NCBI lineage: Bacteria > Bacillati > Bacillota > Bacilli > Caryophanales > Paenibacillaceae > Paenibacillus > Paenibacillus glycanilyticus. The sequence goes on along the minus strand of NZ_CP195155.1, from coordinate 2,455,121 downwards.
TGCGGTAATGGTCGCTCCGCTCATAATCTCCGAACAGCTCGGTGAAGAAGGCTCCTGCCATTAAACCGGCATAAACGGAAGCGGCGGTATACGTCCATATCCCGTACCGTTCCTCCCACAGATCATAGCTTGGCTTCGGAAGCGACAGCTCCGGCTCGATATATTCGCTGAGGAAGGAAGCGGCCTTCCGGATCAAATTGCTGTAGAGGGATTGAGGCAGCTCGATAACCTGATTCCGCGAGTAGTCCTGCCACAAGGCAAACAGAACAAGCGCGGTCTCGTCTTCCTGGATCGGAATTCTCTGGCTCCCCTTCACAATATAGGGATGCCAGCTGGAGCCTACCGTGCCGTCCGGATTGTACTTATGATACAGATAACCTTCCGGTGACAAGGCGTTCGCGCAGAAATAGAAAAACGGCGAAATAACGCTCTGATAGCCAGCCAGCGACATCGCCTCGGCGATCAGCGCGCCGTCGCGCGGCCACATATAACTGTAATGATCGCGGTTGTACTGCAAAATATCCGTATCATTCGCGGCCAGAATAGCGCCGCGCTCATCGACCTGCGTCCGGACAAGCAGCAGACTATGCTTGAACATTCGGGTGACCTCTTTGGGCAAATCCCCCAGATCGGACTCGGCACGCTGCAGCCAATGCTTCCAGTAAATGACGATCCGGCTGAGCAGCTTCTCGGGATGATTATCCTTCACGTATTTATGAAGGGTTTTGACTTCCTCGAGATTTTTGCCAACGGACATCCAGTAATACAACGTCTTTTCTCCGTTGCCCGGCACCGTTGTGCGAAGGCCAATCGTACTGTCAACCGAGCCTTGGGCAATCGTATTGCCCATGAGCACGCCGTCTTCCGCGTCGCGCCAGGTTCCCTCGGCGGAGTGAAACCTTTTAATACCGGTAGAATACTGCATAATGCCGCCTTCATCCGTGCATCCGCTGAACATGAAGTAGTTCGAGCGCTTGTAGTGGAACATCGTGTTATTTTCCGGATAATAAGCAGCCGTATCTCCTACCTCCGAACCTTCAATCATCAAATCCTGATGGAAGAAAAGCCGGGCTTCCCGGCTTTCATTCCTCTTGTTGCGCACGACAACCCGTTTAATGTAGATGCATTCGCGCTGATGAATGCCATCGTTCATTTGCAACTCTACGCCTAATCCCTCATGCCTCGCAATAATGTTCGTCACAAGGGAATCCTCGATATAGTTGAGCTCGAATTCCCATTCCTTCTCATCCAGCCAAGAAAATGCGCCTCCGATCCAGATCCCGAACCGGCAATAGTGACCGCCCACATGGTTTAGCTGTCCGACATACGGAAAATAAATATCCCGAATAAAACAATGTTGATCCAAATTGAGCAGCAACTTACCATTGCCGATTACAAGGTGACGGGCCATCTTTCAGTCCCCTTTCGAGAAGCAAGAAGTTGATCGTACAAGGCTATATAAGCTTTTGCCGAGCGGCTCCAGCTGTAATCTTCCTTGCCGGCGTTGTCTACGATGCGGCGCCAGACGGCATCATCTCGGTAGAAGTGCAGCGCCCGTCTCACCGTATACATGAAATCGTCCGCGTTATAGTGCGTGAAGCTGAAGCCGTTGCCTTCCCCGGTCTCTTCATTATAGGAGAAGACCGTATCCTTTAGACCGCCAGTTTCCCGGACTACGGGAATGGAACGGTAACGAAGAGCAAGCAGCTGGCTTAAACCGCAAGGCTCAAAACGGGACGGCATAAGGAAAATATCCGAGCCTGCATAGATCCTTCTTGCCAGGCGGTCATTATAACCAAGCCATACCGCGGCTTTATTTGGATAACGGGCGACCAGTTGATTCATGGCATTCTCGTAATGCCAATCTCCCGCTCCCAGAACAACAAGCTGTACATCCTCCTGCATAAGCTCGTCAAGCTTCCAGGTAATGAGGTCCATCCCTTTCGACTCCACCAGACGGCTGATAATACCGATCAGCGGAGTTTCCTCCGATTCGGGAAGACCCAGCTCCGCCTGCAAGCTCAGCTTGTTCTTGCGCTTGCGGGAGATAGAGGAACGGTAAGGCGTATGTAGGGCATCATCGTTCATCGGATCGTATAGCTCGGTATCAATCCCGTTGATAATGCCTGTAAGATCGCCGGAACGGCTGCTTAGCAGACCGTCAAGCTTCTCGCCATGCTCCCAGCTCTGGATTTCCCTCGCATAGGATTCACTGACCGTTGTCAGCTTGTCCGCATAAACAAGCCCCCCTTTCAGGCAGCTTGCGGCACCGTGAAATTCCAGCTTGTCGGCGGTAAACATCTCGTCTCCCGCTCCCAGAAGCTCCTTCAATAGATCAATGCCGAACAACCCTTGATACATCAGGTTATGGATCGTGAATACCGACTTCACGCCGTCCCAGGCTGGATCATTCGAATAACGGGTGCGGAGCAGAACCGGAATTAGACCGGCCTGCCAATCATGGCAGTGAACAATATCCGGCTTGTAATCCAGGTACCGCACAGCCTCCATTACCGCGACGGAATAGAAGACAAACCGCTCGGCATCGTCGTTATAACCGTACAGCCCTCTGCGCCCGAAATAAAACTCATTATCGATCAGATAGAAGACTACACCGTCGATTTCCGCACGGAACAAGCCGCAATATTGACTTCTCCAACCAAAATTTACATAAAATTCTGCAATTCTCTCAAAATTCTGAATATAATAATCTGGGATCTGCTCATACTTGGGCATAATAATACGAACATCGGCTCCACGTTGCTTAAGCGCCTTAGGCAAAGCTCCTGCAACGTCAGCCAGTCCGCCCGATTTGGCGAGCGGAGTTGCTTCTGAAGCGGCCATTAATATATTCACGCCTGATCACCTCATACCCTATCCATAATTTAATTGCTATTTATATAATCTTACGCTTGCCTGCCAGAAACGGATTTTCGGAAGAACCGCGGATATCGCGGTCATACTGAACGCGTACATCCTTATCCAGAATGCAGTGCTGAACCAGGCTATTCTCGCCGATGTCGCCGTTTTGCATAATAATGCTATTGCGGACAACGGCCCCTTTGCGGACATGAACTCCGCGGAACAGAATGCTGTTCTCGACCGTTCCTTCAATTCGGCAGCCGTTAGCGATAAGAGAATCGGTCACTTTCGATGTTCCCAAATAGCGAGCCGGCGGTTCATCCTTGCCTTTCGTGAAGACCATGCCCGGCTGGAAGAACAGCTCGCGCCACACTTCGGGGCGAAGCAGGCTCATGTTGCTCTGGTAGAAGCTCGACAGAGTATTCACGACAGCCAGATAACCCTCGTGCAAATAGCCGAAGACGCGAAGCTTATCGATTCTCGAGAAAATCGCGTGGCGGACCAAGTGGTCCTGCCCTTGGGCAAGGGATGTCTCGACGAGTTCCATCAGGAGATCCTTGCGCATTACGTACATTTCCATGGAAGAGATATCGCTGTTCATTCTTCCGTAATGGTCCTGCATAGCCGTGACGCGGCCATCCGGATCCATCTTCATCTTGCGGGCCTTGCCGCCCATCAGATTGGCATCCCGCTTGCACACGACCGTAATATCCGCTTCGCGTTCCTTATGCGCTTCGATAATCGGTTCGAAATCGATGTTGCACACCATATGACTGCGGGCAATTACGACATATTCCAGCGTGGAGCGGTTGAAATAGTCGCGGTGCTGGTAGAAATGATATAAGTCCCCGCGGCTGACTTCCTGAATGTCGTCCGTTGCCGGAGGAAGCAGGAACAAGCCGCTCTGACGGTTATTTAAGTCCCAATGGTCGCCGGAACCGACGTGATCCATGAGGGAACGGTATTTCGTATGTGCGAATACGGCTACTTTATTAATTCCGGAGTTCACCATGCTTGAGAGAATGAAATCGATAAGCCGGTATCTTGCGCCAAACGGCACGGTAGCAAGGCAGCGGTTTTGCGTCAGCCGCTCCATATCGTCGTTTTCGTGAATCAGATTGATAACGCCCATAACTTGATGTTTCATGACGGCTCCACCTCCAGCAGCATCGGTTCATTGGATACAAACTCGCCTACGGCAACAACGGTAATCGCATCATCGTCGGGACTGCCGATGCATACGCCGTCTTCGATTACAGCACCTTCACCAATTATCGCCCGGTAGACGCGGGCTCCTTCGCCAATTTTCACATTCGGCATAATGACCGATTCGCTAACGATACTGTTTTTGCCCGTCGTAACGCCAAAGAACAGAATGGATCGCTCGACATCGCCTTCCACAATGCAGCCTTCCGTCACCATAGAGGAGGATACGCTCGCCCCGCAAGCCACGTATTGGGCCGGACGGTTAGGGCTGACGGAGAAAATTCGCCAATCTTTATCGGCAAGATCAAGCGAAGGCTTATCATCTAATAAATCCATATTGGCTTCCCATAAGCTTTCGATCGTGCCGACATCCTTCCAGTAACCGCGGAAAGCATACGTGCTCAGATGCAAACCGTCTCTCATCATGGAAGGAATTACGTCCTTGCCGAAGTCATGACTGGAATTGCGGCTGGCTTCGTCTTGAATCAAATACTTCTTCAATACCGACCAGGTGAAAATATAGACGCCCATCGAAGCGATATTGCTGGTCGGATTTTTTGGTTTTTCTTCGAAAGCCGTAATCCGGTCTTCGTCATCCACGTGCATGACGCCAAAACGGCTTGCTTCCTTCCACGGCACTTCAATGCCGGCAATCGTAATATCCGCCCCGCTTTTCTTGTGATGCTGCAGCATCAGATCGTAATCCATTTTATAAATATGGTCACCCGAGATGACCAGAACATAGTTTGGGTCATAAGATTCAATAAACGCCATATTTTGATAGATTGCATTTGCCGTTCCTTTATACCATACCCCGCCTTTTTGCTTGACGAATGGAGGCAGAATGGACATGCCGCCATCCCTGCGGTCCAGCCCCCATGGGCTTCCGATGCCCAAATACCGATTCAATTCGAGCGGCTGGTATTGCGTAAGAACCCCAACCGTGTCAATGCCGGAATGCGTGCAATTGCTTAAAGTAAAGTCGATAATGCGGTACTTCCCCCCAAAATAGACAGCCGGCTTCGCCAAATCCTTTGTGAGAACTCCCAGTCGCTTGCCTTCTCCTCCTGCCAGCAGCATTGCAATCATTTCCTTTTTTCGACCCATGACACCAACCCCTTCTTAATGTGGTCTCCGCCCGCAAAGCTGTATAATTGGAAGGATAGAGGGGGGAGATTGATGGAAATGCTTTGGTTATAGCCGTGCCAGCTCACTTTCTCGCTGTCATGCTTCTGTAAACACTGTGAATCGGAACCTCCGAACTGTACCTCATTGCTGTTTAGGATCATGCGATAACAGCCCGGCTGCGGCACGCCTAATCGATAATGGGTATAACCGTTTCTGGAGAAGTTGGCAACCGTAACAGTGAAGCCCTGCTTGCCATAACGAATGAAAGATATGATCGATTGTTCAGCATTATTCACATCAATCCATTGAAATGCGTAAGCGTCCTGATCTCTTTCCCATAGCGACGGTTCATGGGTATAAACCTGGTTCAAAGCTTTGACATAGCCGTGCATCTTGCCGTGAAGATCGTAATCGAGCAGCATCCAATCAAGCGGTTCGCGGTCCTTCCATTCGTCGAACTGTCCCCATTCGCTGCCCATAAACAGCAGCTTCTTGCCCGGATGAGCGATCCAATAGCCGTATAACAAACGTAATTGAGCGAATTTTTCCTCGTAGGTGCCAGGCATTTTGTTCAGCAAGGAACGTTTGCCGTGTACAACCTCGTCATGCGAGAACGGTAAAACGTAATTTTCAGAGAAAGCGTACAAAAGTGAGAAAGTAAGTAGGTGGTGGTGGTGTGAGCGGTCGGCAGGATCCATCGACATGTATTTGAGCACGTCGTTCATCCAGCCCATATTCCATTTAAAGTTAAATCCCAGCCCGCCTAAGTAGGTAGGTGAGGTGACTGCAGGCCAAGCGGAAGAATCTTCTGCGATCATTAGTGCGTCTGGGTAGTAGTGAAATACGGTTTCGTTAAGCCGTTTCATGAAGCGGAGAGCGTCTAGATTGTCGGTGCCGCCATACTCGTTCCAGGTGAAGAGCTCGGGCGGTTTATCCATGTGGAGATTGATCATGCTGGCGACGGCATCAATCCGAAGACCGTCGAAGTGGAACATTTCCATCCAGTAGATGGCATTGGAGATCAGGAAGCTGATCACTTCGTTTCGTTTGAAATCGAAGGCCAGTGTTCCCCATAAAGGCTTTTCGGCAAGCCGCTCGTCATTTCCTTCAAAGATCGGAGTACCGTCAAAGCGACGCAATCCATGTTCATCCTTGCAAAAGTGACCGGGAACCCAGTCGAGAATAACGCCTATGCCGTACGCGTGGCAGCGGTCGATAAACTTCATCAGCTGCTTAGGCTTGCCGTAACGGCTGGACGGCGCGTAATAACCGGTAATCTGATAACCCCAGGATTGGTCAAAAGGATGTTCATTGATTGGCATCAGCTCGATATGGGTATATCCCATCTTGGCTACGTAAGGAACAAGCTGATCGGCAAGTTCTTCGTAGGTGAGGAAATTCTCCTCCCCTTTCAGCTGCCAGGAGCCGGCGTGCACTTCGTAAAGCATTAGCGGATTGGAATAAGCGGGCCGCTTATGCCTGGAATCCATCCATTTCTTGTCCCGCCACGGGAATCCGTATAGATCAGACACTACGGAGGCGGTTTGAGGACGCCTTTCGGCGAGGAAAGCGTAAGGATCTGCCTTGAGCAGCCGCTGACCTGTTGAGGTAACAATCTCGTACTTGTAAATAGCGCCTTCGCCAAGTCCCGGTACGAAGAGAACCCAGACCCCTGTCGAAGAAACGCGTTCCATCAACGAACCGGAACCATCCCAGTTGTTATGCTGGCCAACAAGCCGAACCTCCCTGGCGTGTGGAGCCCACACTGCAAACCTGACGCCATCTTTACCGTCCCAGTCCATGACATGCGCGCCCATGAACCTGTAACTGTGGTGAGAGCTGCCTTTGTTGAACAGATACAAATCGCTCATCAGAAGGCCGTATGGTGCCGTTTGAATCATTTCCGACAATCGCCTCCATTTGGTTACAATGGTACCGCAGCGTTAAAGGATTCATTCTCTGATAAATAGGGAGTTACCTCCATTATACATATTTTAATGAAAATAAACACCCCATTTTCAGAAAATGGATGTAAAGTTACCTTACATCAAATTGGTCATTTTTCTTTAAAACTCGATTGATGTAATAATGCTTGACACACAGTCCTTTCGATACGGCTTGACTTGAACAATTGATCCAGCTGCAATCGACCAGCTTCTTTGTCCTGCGAGGCATAACGGTATTCGGATCGCCATGTCTCATCAGGCGTTGATGGTGCATGGAGCACAGGTCTCTTGCCTTGACCGGTTTGGAGCAATTATCGATCCCGCATGTTTTCATGTTGTCTATTTCCCCCTAAGTTTCAAACCTGCGTTTTCTAATATTACCCGAGAACATAGATTCATACAAAACTCGCTGGTAGCTGAACACCCTATCATTTTGTCATAGAAATGACAGCTTCCGCATGATTGAACCGTTTCATGCCAGCAAGTTTAATTTATTAAACCAAACTGCATTTATTCTTGACGATTTTGTTAAATATAGTAAAGCTATTGTATAGTACAAGCGTAAAGCTTATACTCGATTTTGTGCATTGGCGCGCTTGGAATTAAGGAGGACCAATTTTGATTGCATTTTACCAAATCTTCCAAATACTTGACCAGCCGATGATACTTATCCGAGTATCAAGGGCGTCAACAACGATACATGAAACAAATGAAGCCTTCTGCAGGCTTTCCGGATATAAACAGGAGCAGTTGAAGGGAATGTCGATCGATCTGCTTATAGCCCATTATTTGCCGTGCGACAGCAGCCTGCATTTCACGCAGGAGACAATCTTGATATCCGCCAAACAAGACGAGATTGCCGTGCATCTGGAATTCCGGGCTTTGACTATATCCGATCAGGATGAAGCCAGATACGCGCTGATCATCTTCGGAAACAAGAGTGAACATGCGCGAGAAGAGCCGTTAACGGCGATCAAGCAAGTCTATGACTCTTCCAAACGGCTTAAGATGTGGATGGCCAAGCGGGATATAAGTGCCAACCAGATGGCTGCCGCGACGAATATTTCCTTGCAGACCATCTCCAAGCTTCGAAATGGACATATACAAAAGCCCAACCGGTTAACGGCTGAGCTTATTGCAGGAGAACTGCAGGTTGCAGTCAGCGATATCTGGCCTGAAGTACGTAACGGCCGGTAATCGCTGACTTATTTTTTGGATATGGCCTCCGTAAGGAACGGTGTCGGTTCCGAGAGATAGTACAGATGCAGCTCATGCATGGCGCGGGTGCATGCGGTGTAGAACAGCTTGCGCTCGCTCTCCCTGCCATAAACGTCGCTTGAAGCGTTGTACAGAATAACGGCATCAAACTCCACGCCTTTGGCCAAATAAGACGGAATGACGACGGTGCCGTTCTCGAAGGTTACCGTCTCCTTCTCAATCAGCCTCATTCCGGGACAGTTCCGTTCCAATGCCTCATAAGCTGTCAGGCTTTCCTCCGCAGTCTTGCAAATGATCGCAATGGAATTTGCGCCTTCCTCTTGCAAGCGCCGGATTCGCTCCGCAATCATCCCGTGCAGCTCCGATACATTCGCAACAGCCGTTACCGTCGGCTCGTCACCGTTACGATTAAACGGCACGATTCGACTTCCCCCCTCGATCATCCTGCTCGTAAATTCGACAATCGGTTTTGTCGAACGATAACTGCGAGTCAGCACTATTGTCTCAGTCTCTTCCTTGCTGTAAAGCTCTCCCAGCGGATCGAATCCATTCCCTAAAGCGGCATGCGCGAATATCGATTGGTTCAGGTCGCCGAGCGCCGTCATCTTCGCCATGGGGAAAACTCTCTTCAAATAATAGAACTGGAATGGCGAATAATCCTGCGCTTCATCGATAAACAGATGCCTTACCGATGTGTTGGTCTGGAAGCCTTCAATTAAATCCTTCATATATAAGTAAGGCGTTGCGTCTTCATAAGTAAGTATTCCATGCTTAAGCTGTTCCACGGTAAGCTTGCGGATCGCCTCCCATTCAAGCCGACTTTCTTCGACAAGCCATGGAGCCTGCTCGCTTTCGTATAATCGAAGGTATAAGGTCTGCGTGTCGACAAATCTTAGTTTCTTCACGCGGCTCCGCAAACGTTTGAACCTTTCCTGGACGATCATGGTAGCCAGCACATCTTTTTCGCGGTCAAAATCATCAAAGGAGTCCGAGGTATAGCGCTCCTTGCGGTTTAACTCATTAAACGCATGAATGTATGCTTCTTTATCCAGCAGCTCCATCTCGTCTTCTACCCACTGTTTCTTCCGTTCTTCCTTGCTTAGCCTGGTCAGCTCCTTAAGCAGCCAATCGGCTGTCATCTTGAACCGGTTCGGAATCGTGAAGCTTTTGTCCAAGCTGTAAAAATGCTCTTCGATAGCTTCTGCCGCAATCAGCTTGCGTCCCCGGAACTTGATCGCTTTAAACAATAATCCCGATTCACCAAGCGTATCGACATAACGCTCAATCACTTTCATGAAGGATGCGCCCGACTTATGTCGAATAGAGGCGATGCGCGTTTCGTAATCCGGATCCTCCATGCTTCCAAGCGTATACTCCATCTGAGCAAACGGGTCCTCCAGCGCAAACGATTGCCCAATACGATGCTCGAGGTATTGCTGGTAAGTTGTTTGCTGCATATTCTGTTCGCCAAGCTCCGGAAGAACCGTTGCGACATAGCTGTTAAACATCGGGTTTGGCGAGAACAAGACGATTTGATCGGCTTGCAGCGATCCCCTGTAACGGTATAGCAGATAGGCTACGCGCTGCAGCGCCGCAGAGGTTTTACCGCTTCCGGCCGCACCTTGAACAATCAGAAGCCTTGCCCGTTCATTGCGGATAATCTGGTTTTGTTCCCGCTGAATCGTAGCTACAATGCTCTTCATCTGGGCATCCGAATGCTTGCCAAGCACCTCTTGCAGCAGCTCGTCACCGATGGTGACACCGGTATCGAACATACCGTCGATTTGCCCGCGGCGAATAACATATTGGCGTTTCAGCGTCATCCGGCCCTCTATCGATCCCGCAGGAGTTACATAGGAAGCCGGGCCCGGCGAATAATCATAGTAGAGACTCGAGACTGGCGCTCGCCAGTCGTAAATCAAATAATTCGACCCGCTTTCATCCAGCATGGAGCCAACTCCAAGATAGATCCGCTCTTCCTCGGAGCTGCCATTTTCTATAAAATCAACGCGCCCGAAGTACGGGGTCTGCTCCAGCTTCCGCAATAGCTTCACCTGCTGCGATGCATGCCTGTGGCTGTGCTCCCGCTCCGCAAGCACCTCAGCCTGCTGCTTCAGGCTCGCAGCGGACTCCGCCGCTTCCGACGCATCCTCGAAATTCAGCGTAACATCGTCCCAGAAATTTTTCCGGATGTCCACGATATCTTCCCGCATACCGCTTGAGTTTTGCAGCAGCTTGCCCAGCTGCTCGCGAATCAGCCGCATCACACGGTCCACTCGCTTCTGCTCCTCGATTCGCTGCTCGTCCTGCATGATTGATCCTCTCCTTCAAGCGTAATTACGCGAAATACGATTAAAAGTTCGTTTACCATTGTAACAAAATCTGCCTGTCAAGGTGAAACGGTTTCTCCATCCTTTGGCGGAAGAGCGCGTTTCAATCCGGAGAATTCTAAGCCCTTTTTATACGAAAAAACTTATAAACGCTTGAATTCAAGGTGAAACGGTTTCTCCGTCCTTTGGCGGGAGTATTGATCCCCCGATAACAAGCGATTATAATGTCAAAGGCAGAAAATCTATCATACACCTTGCGATGCCCTGCTGCAAGTTCCGCTCATCGCTTACTTTATTCGAGACCTACAGGGAGGCAATATGTTTAATTTGTGGTTTGGCGCGCTATTTATGCTCGTCCATTTTACCTTATTTCTGATCTCTTACCGGTTATTTGGGCGCGTCGGCATTTACGCCTGGATCGGCATGGCAACCGTACTGGCGAATGTACAGGTGGTAAAAACCGTGGAAATGCCTTTTGATATCGTCATTACGCTTGGCAATACGATGTATGGCACCATTTATCTCGCATCCGATCTGCTTAACGAAAAGTACGGAGAGCGTGCTGCCAAAAAAGCGGTATGGTTCGGCTTCTTTACGCTAATTGCCTCAACGATCATTATGCAGATGGCGCTTGTCTTCCACCCGGACAGCTCCGGGCTTGCCCATGACACCAATGATGCCCTGCACATGATCTTTGGGCTGATGCCGCAAATTGCGCTCGGAAGCTTGTGCGCGTATTTCGTCAGCCAGTTTCTCGACGTGAGGATCTATTCCGTTCTTAAGCGGGTATTCCCGGCTCCCGGACAACTCTGGATCCGCAATAATGGCAGTACGGTTATCAGTCAATTTGTTGATACCCTTATCTTTTGCACCATCGCATTTGCCGGCACGCTGGAAGGAAGCGTATGGGTCTCGGTCTTTCTTTCGACCTATGTCATTAAATTTATCGTATCCCTATGTTCTACTCCGTTCCTGTATGCAGCAAGGCGGTTTACGTTTAAGGAAGAATAGCCTTAATTTTAATGAAACAAGAAAAAGAGCTCCCGGATCAGGGAGCTCTTTTTTGGAGAATTCAATTGGATAATCCAATATCATCAAGCATGATTTTGCCTGGACCGCCAATAAAGCGGAAGGTGATCTGACTGATGGATAAGTCCTTGTTGTCAACCGCCTCGGCAAAATCATTGAGCGGTACCCGGAATGTCTGGAATACCGACTCCGTGTCATGCTTGTACTTCCCGCTTTTAATGGTCTTCTCAAGCCAAGGAATAATGGTGTACGTCGTAACGAACGGTTGCTGAACCGGCATGTAGGCACTCAGCGGTAAAATAATGGTATCTCCAGCCGTTGACATTAACTCAATTTGAATCTGGGGCACGGATTCCTGATAGTCGGGATCCAGCTGCGACGCCAGATTGGCGAGAGAGAAGGTGAACATCCGATTCGCGTCAGCCGCGCTTGCAAGCGAGAATGGCTCAGCTAAAGATAAGGTATAAGAGCTGTCCTCCAGCCACTCCACCTGCGCACCAACCGTTCCTTTATTATTGTGATCCCGGTCCTTCACATCCAGCTCATCCCAGGATTTCAGGTTATCCTCTTCAAGCTTTCCGCCTGCCGGCAGCGTTGTTTTGTTCCGGTCCTCGTCGTATCTTGCAATCGTATCAAAGCTCGAGTCCTCGTATCTGGATACGTAAGCGGTGGAATCAGGCAGCCAGTCGAGGCCGGTGCGGTAATCCTGCAGCAGCGGGATGTATTCTGCCTGATGGCGGAGCGTTGTTTCAAGGAAGGCCGACACATAGACTTGAGCGGCCAGCTGCTGCTCTAAGGGCTCCATCATTCCGCGTTGACTCAGGAAAAGACCGCCCGGCGGACGTTCGTCCATCGTTCCCCACTCCGTATTAAACCGGCTGTGATTCGCCTCGGATAAATAAACGGAAGCTTTCCTATAACCGGAACCCGGAGAAAAGCTAGTCCGAATATATTGCCGGTCTCCGTAAAAGTCATTTACATCTCCGTCTCGAGCCCCTTGCAGGACTAGATAGTTCACATCGGCAAGATTAGCCGACTTGTTATCGATTGCTTTATCCGTGGGTGCGAGGGCAATTACCGTTTGAATATGAACCTGTTCCTTATCGAGACTGTCCAGACTCCGATCGCCGGCAAACCAGGTATCCCGGTCGGCTGCCATTGCTACGGCTTGACCGCCGCGAGAATGCCCGATGAGCGCAATATTGGAGAAATCCACTTTATTATAGAAAGCACTATCCGACTTTTCGCTAAACGCTTGAATTTGTTGAATATGCTTAAGCAGCATCCAAGCTCTGACTTTAAAATCATTATCCGGAATTCCCGACCAAGCCGAATAATTCAAGAAATTCTCATCTGCCGAAATAGCGATGTATCCACGGCTAGCAAGCAGCTTGCCCAAATAATCGTAACCGGCATCCGAGAAATCTTCCATCAGATGATTGCCATGCACCATCAGAACGAGAGGAAACGGGCCATCCCCGTCGGGCATCCATACCCGGCCATTCAGCGGCAGCTTTTCTTCGTCGAAGCCCCAGAACCTTTCCTTCATCCAATACCAGTTCTTGATGTAATCGGAAGCATCCACTGATGCGGAGATCAGCTCAGCGCCTTTTCCATACTCCTTGCGCTGCTTGTCCGTTCCGCTCCCATACGTGAAAAAACGATAGCTGTAGCTGCCAAGCTCGCTAGGGTTATCGGCGTCGATAGCAGCTACTTCGGAAGCTCCTATCTCCTCCGCCCCGGCGAATACGGCTGCCGCATGCCCGCCGCCGTAAGGCTCTTTCATCCATATAAATACACCGGTCACCGACATGGCGGCAATCACAATGCCGGATATGAACCGTATGCGGCTTCGGCTGAACCAGCCGATCAATACCCCGGCAACAGCGCCTATTATCGTATAGATAACGGCGCATAGAATCGAATTCCAAATCTCGAAATCCGAATAATACAAAATATAATAGCACTCGAAGCCGACGTAAATCAGAAAACCGGCGAATAAACGCGGTATCGGCACATACAGCAACGATAAGATAATGGAAATAAGCTGGGAAGCGATCAGTAAAGCCACTGCATTCGCAAGCACAAACGCCCCAACGTCGATAGCCGTCCCAAATCCGGTCGGCATGCCTAATGCGACGGTTATGATTGCTGCGGATCCGAATAACAGGAGTCCCGCCGCCCCGGACCGCCAGAGCGGACCATCGTATTCGAGCCGGTTCCCTATTCGGGCGCGAAGCCAACTAAGAAATCTCTTTCTTCGCGGTTCCGGTTCCGGCTGCAAATGCGATTGAATTAATTCGAGTTCCATAGCGACTCCGATTGCTTGACGAACAGCCAGTTCCGGCCGTCGCGGCGTTCAATCTCTACCGGAACATCAAAGAAACGGCTCATTCGCTCTGAGGTTAAAACATCGTTAGTTGCTCCCGCAGCAAAAACTTCACCTTGCTTAATCAATAGCGTATGACTGAAACAAGGCAATATTTCTTCCACATGATGCGTGACGTATATAATGGTAGGGCCGTCTTTCGCCACCTTATGAATCATGGACAATAGCTGCTCGCGCGCAAAAACGTCAAGTCCCGTGCATGGCTCGTCCAGGATAAGCAGCTTCGGTTTTGCCATTAATGCCCTTGCGATCAGGACGCGCTGCCGCTCGCCTTGCGACATCGTATCGTAAGTGCGTTCAGCCAAATAAGCGCAGCCCAGACTCGTCAGCAAAGCCAACGCCTGGTCTCGATCGGCTTCATTTGTATGATCGTAAAGACCAATCGTGGCGAACTTTCCGCTTAACACAATGTTAATGGCATTTTCGCTGCCGTACAGCTTTTGCTGAAGTGAGGTACTTACCCAGCCGATGCTTTTGCGCAGCTCGCGTAAATCGTATTCCCCGAATTTTTTGCCAAGCACCGAAAGCTGTCCGCTCGTTGGCCAAATATAGCCGTTAATCATATTGAGAAGTGTTGTTTTCCCGGATCCGTTCAAGCCCAGCAAGCACCAATGCTCGTTTGGCTGAACCTTCCAATTAATATCGCGAAGGACCTGCTTGTCCCCACGTTCCCAGCTAGCCTGCTGAATATCAATAACCATCGGTTGTTCCCTCCCATACATCTATAAATTATAGGTAAAATCGGGCAGAGCGGCAATCCAAAGTTATTGACAGTCCATTAATACTTTTCCGTATGTACGATTGGAGAACATAAAAAAGGCCCGGCAGCAATTGCTGCCAAGGCCAATTCTTCAGGTAACCGCATAATAAAATGGAACGATAACTAATGAAAGCAATACAGCGATAAGACCAATTGCCATCGCCCAGCCCCCAAGCGCCCTTGCTCCCTGACGGAAAGCAATAAAGCCCAGTACGGCTGAAGTGATGCCCAGCACCACCGGCCACAGGAACCAGGATGCTGCCGCAAATACAAGCGCTACCCAGCCAAGGGCTGTTCCCCCGGACTCCACAGCATCTGCCGCTTCTTCGATTTTCTGTTCTCTCGGTACATAGGAGACTGGACTGCCCACAGCGAAATCCGCCGCCATCTCTTCGTGGACGTTGCCCACGTTGTTCTCGTTAGCCCATTCTTCCACTTTACCGCCGTTCAAGTCAGGCATTGCATTTGGCGCAGACACTTCGTATTGCGGATAATCGTTCTTGTGACGATCCGTGATTTTTACGCCTCGTTGATCCATTCCCCGTCACTCCTTCGGTTTAAAAGTGTGGCAGCAGGTAGCGGATGATTCTGTAGCTTGATCCTGATGGTAAAGCCCAAGATCATCAGCTGCGAATTCTTCGTTGAAGTCTGCATGCTGATCAATATCGATGGAAATGGCATCAGCATTGCAATTGTTGCCCTCTTTCCAGAAGGCGCAATTGGACACGCTGCAGGTTACACCTTTCGGCATAAAAAAATCACCTCCGATATCAAGTTTCCCTGATCGAAAGTGATTCATTCCGTCCTATTTTTGCCCCTGCATACGGCGCTGGGTCATGTAATCATTCTCATAATAAGCCAGCTCGTCGCGGAGCTCTTCGTAAATTTTCGAAACGCTCAGGACGATGTTACGCGCTTCGCGGATAGGCTTGAACCGGAAACGGATGGCGTCTTGTCCGGTGTAAGCATAACGGCCGTCTTCCGAATAACATTCATTCTTCGGATAGAAGAAGGCATTCACGCACTGATGATAAACATCGTACAAGGCGCGTTCAGCAAAATCGTTATCGAAATTTGGCCGTCTGAGCAGTACTCCAAGTTTCTCAACCGAGACTTCAGAGAAGACCAACAGATGTCTCAAATCAGACAAGAGGCCTTTGTAGAACGTTTGTGCTTCATCTCCAGTCTCTTCGCCGATTAATTGGTTCAGCGAATACTGGTTAAGAAACGTTTCCAATTGATTAATTGCATCTTTTAACTTTGTACGCGATGTTTCACTAAGCGACTTCGCATTGGTCGATGGCATAGGTAGTTCCCCTTTCTTCTACTACAACAAAAAAACTAAGGCATCAACAACATGATACCACAAATTACATTCGTTTGGTACTGGCGGTTCAGACATTGTTCGGCGCATATTTTCGGCCATGCGATGCGCAACCTATCCATTAGCGTTGCAACTAAGCTGGCAAAGCGATGAAGGGACGAAAGAAACAATGAATGCGAGAAAATGGGTTGGTCTTTGTGCCATTATAGCACTGGTAGCCATTGTTGTACCCGGTACGCGATATATTTTCAATGACCGGAAAGCTCCTGAATCCGAAGTAAGAAATTTCTCGGCGCATCAGGAAAAAACATTGAAAGTCAAAACTTTAAACAAGGATATGGACGCTACCGCTCTTCTCTGTACGACGGAATGCAGCAAGGAATTCCGCAAGCTAATGAACAGCGACACCAAAAAGGGCGCAATGAAGGCGCAGTCGGATAAAGTAGCCCATTTGATGAACATGCATAAGCATATGGTCTACATCAGCTGGATCAACGGAGATCGAAGCGTAGACCGCGGCGCTCTCCCGGACAAAACAGCGGCGCAATATGTGGAAGAAGCCAAGGCTAAGGTAAAAGCCAGCCAGCCTTATCACTCCAAGCCGTTTATGAGCGAAACCGGCAGCCGGTACATGGTGCTTGGAGTGCCTAGCGGGAAAAATAACGGCATTGGTGTCGTAGGCGTCATCAATCAGGATATCGTGATGCAGGTCGAGCGCCATCAAAAACGGAATTTACGGCTTGTTCCTTATCCTGCTGAAGGCAACTACCGAGTCGAATCGGTGGAACCTAATACCAACCGCGAAACGACAGTACGGGATGGCGAAGACAACGGCAATGCCAGCCATTATCATGTCAAGGATGTGGTTGTACATTTCCAGGATAAGCTGACAAACCAGCAATTAGAACAAATCAAGCAAAAAATCAATGCCGAGAAAATTCAGCGCGTTGGCGATACCTATGTATTCCGTTCCAAGAACATGGATGCCGATAGAATGGTTCATTATTTCCAAAAATCTTGGAAAACCGAATACGTGGAGCCTCATTATCTGTACCTGACGAATGAAACGGCCGCGTCCGATAACACAGCCGACATCATCACTCCTAACGATGCCCTATATTCCCAATACCAGTGGAATCTGCCTTCCATCGAAACCGAAAAAGGCTGGGGCTTATCCAAAGGTAATGACAAAGTTATCGTTGCTATTCTGGATACCGGCGTCCAAGCCGATCATCCGGATTTGAAGGGCAAGCTGCTCAATGGCACAAACATTGTGGATACGAATGCCGCTCCGAATGACGATGTTGGTCATGGTACCCATGTGGCAGGTATTATTGGCGCAACCGTCAACAATGGCGAAGGTGTTGCGGGCATCTCCTGGTATAACAAAATTATGCCGGTTAAAGTGCTCGACAGCAGCGGCGCAGGCTCTACCTATTCGGTTGCGCAAGGGATCATATGGGCTACCGACCATGGCGCCAAAGTTATTAATATGAGTCTTGGCAACTATGCGCAGGCCGAATTCCTGCATGATGCGATTAAGTATGCCTACGATCATGACGTCGTGATGGTTGCGGCAAGCGGCAATGACAATACCGACCGGCCTGGTTACCCGGCCGCATATCCGGAAGTTTTTGCTGTTGCGGCAACGGATGCGTCGAAAAACAAAGCTTCGTTCTCGAATTTCGGCGATTACATTGACGTAGCAGCGCCTGGCGACAGCATCGCCAGCACTTATCCGGGCAGCCAATATGCGGCGTTGTCAGGCACCTCTATGGCCAGCCCGCACGTAGCGGCATTAGCCGGCTTGATTCGCTCCATTAACCCTGACCTCAACAATGAAGAGGTTATGGACATTATGCGCAAATCGGCTATTGACCTTGGCAACAAGGGTAAAGACAACTATTTCGGCTACGGTCTGATCGACGTCGACAAAGCTCTGAAGGCAGCATCGAACTACACCACTGCCCTGCAGAACTTCCCAAGTCAAACCGAACGTCGCCTGGAAGCGATTAGCCGGCGGTATAGCGCTGGCAGCTAAGAACGGAAGCTGCCCTTACCCTCGACTCCCGCCGTTCAATTTATATATAAAAATGGAAGCATCCTCTGGCTTTTGTCCGAGGATGCTTTTACTTTTAACCTGCTGCTCACCTTGCACGAAATACAGTATAATTAGCTCGTTTAGGCTTGTATTAGGAATTATGTTGTATGAAATACAGTATATTTCGCCAAGCCAGCTATTTTTAATTCATTGCGCGAAGATATCCTGGCATTTATTGCAGTGTATCTCCCCTTCTCTTGTTGCTACCCTGTAATATCCTGTATTTTATGCGACGTAGCCTGGCTGCCATTATGTAATTAGCTATACCTAGCGGTGAAGCCTTGCGAGGCAACCTTCGGTTTGAGGTAAATAAGCGTAAGCTCCCTTGGAATAAGCAAGTGGAGCTTATTTGTTGTCGTGCAGGACAAGGGCTGGCGATAAAGGAGGGAAAGGAGTACTCTTGAGAAGCGAAGCGTCCGCCGTAGACAATAGCGGTCGAAAGAGCTACTCCAGCCCCGACGATCCAACGGCCAACCACCTAAATTTTCCGCAATAAGCAACAAAAAAGCCTCCCGGCGAATGCCAGGAGGCGTAATTTGTTGTCCGTTGCGGAAAGTTTGCCGTAAGCCGGGTTCTGTGCTTCTAGTGGTCATAACGGGAACGACCCTCCCACGGGCGAAGCGACAATCATCTATCTAGGCTGTTTATTGCTAAACAGCTCAAGCAACCAACCCGAACGAGCCTCGGGCTAAGGCTGCAGCTCTAGGCTGCTACGTTCTCTCGGTCTTGCTCCAAGTGGGGTTTACCAGGAATATAGTCACCCATACTCCTCGTGGTCTCTTACACCACGGTTCCACCCTTGCCTGTGCCGGCGTAAACCAGCCATCGGCGGTCCATTTCTGTGGCACTATCCTTCAGCTCGCGCTGACTGGACGTTATCCAGCACCCTGCCCTGTGGAGCCCGGACTTTCCTCTCGCGGCAACAAGGCCGCCAGCGATTGTCTGTCAAACTTTCCGATGCACGAATAAGTATACAGGGTATTTTACAAAACCTCAACCTGTTTTATCGTCCCAAATGCTACACGAACCGGAAAGGCTCCGTATTTATGGAGGAATGAACAGCTTTTGTCTCGTATTTCCGTTCCGACAGCTGTTGATTCAGCCAGTCGGCCACACGCTGCTTCATGATTTTCTCGACATTATGACCTGGATCAATAATGGAAAGACCGTCCGCGAGCGCGTCATGAGCGGTATGATAATCGACGTCCCCCGTGATGAGCACATCCGCTCCGGCAAATTGCGCATGACGGGTGTAACGCCCGCCTGAGCCGCCTAAAACGGCTGCTTTCTTAATGACCCGGTTCGGGTCGCCAACAAGTCTAACATACGGCACCTCGAACACTTCCTTTACCTTTTCGACCAGTTCGCCAAGGGTGACAGGCTGCTCCAGCTTTCCGCTGCGGCCAAGGCCAAAGGATCTGCCCTTCAGATCAACCGAGTACAGGTCATAGGCTACTTCTTCGTAAGGATGCGCCTTCAGCATGGCCTGCACCACCTTGCGGTGAACGCTGTGCGGAACAATCGTTTCAATGCGAATTTCCTTCGCTTTTTCCAATTGTCCTTGCTTGCCTATAAACGGATTCGTGCCTTCTCCGGGAAGGAACGTTCCCGTCCCTTCGATATTAAAGCTGCAGTGGCTGTAATCGCCGATATGGCCGGCTCCCGCCTGGAACATTGCTTGAAGCACCTTTTCATGCTGCTCCTCCGGAACAAAAACAACCAGCTTATAGAGCTTATCCGTGTGCACCTCTTCGAGACATTGGCGGCCTTCCGCCTTAATGCCAACCAGGTCTGCCATCCAATCGTTAATGCCGCCGTCAGCCACATCCAGATTGGTGTGCGAGATATAGACCGCGATATCATTTTTGATCAGCTTCTCGTACAGCCTTCCTGCCGGAGTTGAGGTATCCAGCTTCGCCAAGGGACGGTAGATGATGGCATGATGCGCGATAATAAGCTCCGCTCCGGCAGCGATGGCCTCATCGACAACTTCATCCGTCACATCCAGCGCTACAATGATTTTCCGGATTTCCTTGTTCAACGTTCCAAGCTGCAGTCCGATTTTATCATTCTCGACCGCATAATGCTTTGGCGCAAGCTGCTCCATTAGTTGGATGACGGTCTGCCCGTTTGCAAACATTGAAGCACCTCCTCGATTACATTCATTTCCTCACGGAATTGCTGCTTCTTCTGCTCCGCTTGCTCGAGATCGGATTGGGACATCTGAGCTACAATCTTGCCAAGCTTATCGAGCTCAAGACGCCACTTTTTGAAGAAGACATCCTGCGGCGCGCGAAGCAGATGCGGCCCCATCCTTTCCAGAATCGCAGCACCTTTCTCTTGATAAGCAGGCAGTGCAAGGAATGAGGGGTCGTAAACTTCGGAATTTCGCTTCCTCGCTTCGGCTTCATCATATTTGAAGGCATGCAGCACTTCGTAAATTTTGTCGTCTTCCTCCAGAATGGACTCCTCCGCAAGGAACCAATCGCGCTTCAATAACCAGCCTCGCACAAACTCTTCGCCGACATTAGGCTGGAGAATCAATTCCTTTACCCCATCCAGCTTTCCGGCTAAATAACCTTCTTCCAAAATGCTGCTCATTAAGCTGCCGCCCATGCCCGCAATAGTTACCGTATCGGTCTCCCCAGGCTGCAGGACGGACAACCCGTCCCCGCGGCGGACTTGAAGCTTGCCGGTAAGGCCCGCATCCGCGGCTTGCTTACGCGCCGCCTCAAACGGACCGGGATTTAGCTCTCCCGCAATGGCAGAGGGAACTCGGCCGGATTGGATCAAATAAACCGGAAGCAGCGCGTGGTCGGAACCGATATCCGCTACGCGCGAGCCCGGCGTTACAAAGTCTGCGATTCTTTGCAGACGTCTCGATAATTTCAACATTAAGCAACCCACACCATCCATTGTTTTCGCATAAAGAATAACAGCCCGCCGCCCACAGCAATCTTCAAGAGCAATTGAAGCTGCAGCTGCAGCATAACCGGTTCTTTCCATACAATCATTTCGTATAACTCCGGCACAAACCATAAAATCGCGCATGCGGCGAATAAAACCATAGCAGCCTGCTTGGACCAACGGTGGACAAACCAGCTTGCCCAGCCGAACAGAACCGAGAGCGGCATCCAATAGAGCTGAGATTCATACCACTCCGGCGCGCTCGTAAACTTGGCAAGCAGCCATGCATATACCATTATTCCCGCAAGCCAGCCGCAAAGATGCAGCAGCTGGATTCTTGCCGCGATTCCGTACACCACCCAGAACAGCGCGCAAAAACCAAGCATCCCGGCCTTCCAGCCCCATTCCGTCATCTCGTGCAAATCCAATATGTATAGGCCGGCGCCAAGCATCAACAGCATGCCCCCGCCTGTTACAGCAAGCCCGGCTGACTCCTGGCGTCTTCTCAAACGGGCGCCAAACCACAGCAGACCAATGACGCCAACGGCCGAAACCCCAATTTGCAATAGAGGGTGAAAAACGTTAAAATAAAGCACAACAAAGGAAATAAAGGTAAAAAAACCAAATGTAAGGAGCCAATGTTTGCCTGAAGCCTGTTGAACGGCCATTACCGCCTTGGCTATCGAATGATTGGATTCACGCCTTACTTCCTGATCATGATCCATATACAAGTTAAGCAGAAAATCACAATATTGATCCGGCAGCAATTTGCTCCTGCTCCAGTGCTCAATTTCTCTGACGATAATCTGGCGTCGCTCTTCATTCATATGCCTTATGTTATCCTCTCAGGTAGAATGACGATAGGTTCAATTGGAAAAAAAGACCTTGCTGCAAGAGCAGAAAGGTCCTTATCGGTTAATGCTATCTTATTCTAGGAAATCTTTAAGCCGTTTGCTGCGGCTTGGGTGACGGAGCTTGCGGAGTGCTTTCGCTTCGATCTGACGAATCCGTTCACGGGTTACGCCGAATACTTTGCCAACCTCTTCGAGGGTGCGAGTACGGCCGTCGTCAAGTCCAAAACGCAGACGGAGTACATTTTCCTCACGCTCTGTCAATGTATCAAGCACATCTTCCAACTGCTCCTTAAGCAGCTCGTAAGCCGCCGCGTCAGCAGGTGCAAGTGCTTCTTGATCCTCAATAAAATCGCCAAGATGCGAATCGTCTTCTTCACCGATCGGTGTTTCGAGCGATACCGGCTCTTGAGCAATCTTCATAATTTCCCTTACTTTATCGGTACTGAGTTCCATCTCCGCAGCGATTTCTTCCGGGGTCGGTTCGCGCCCAAGCTCTTGAAGGAGCTGTCTCGAGACGCGGATCAGCTTGTTGATCGTTTCGACCATATGAACCGGAATCCGAATGGTACGCGCTTGGTCCGCAATGGCGCGCGTAATCGCTTGGCGAATCCACCAGGTTGCGTACGTACTGAACTTAAAGCCTTTTTGATGGTCGAACTTCTCTACCGCTTTAATCAGACCCATGTTGCCTTCCTGAATCAAATCAAGGAACAGCATGCCGCGGCCGACGTAGCGTTTCGCGATACTGACAACGAGACGAAGGTTCGCTTCCGCAAGTCTGCGCTTCGCTTCCTCATCCCCGTTCTCGATCCGTCTTGCCAGTTCGATTTCATCATCCGCCGACAGGAGCGGAACACGGCCGATTTCTTTCAAATACATGCGTACAGGGTCATTAATTTTGATCCCCGGAGGCAGAGCCAAGTCATCGTCGAAGTTGAAATCATCCTGCTCGCGATCCGAGTCCTCACCGCGGTTAAGCGGATCACGATCCTCGTCTCTTTCGTTTAATACCTCAATTCCTAAATCGTCAAGCTGTTCGAAAAACTCATCGATTTGCTCCGGATCTTGATCAAACGGCGACAATTTCTCCATAATCTCTTTATAAGTTAAGGAGGCTCTTTTCTTCCCCTGTTCAATCAATTGTTCCTTCACTAAATCCAGTTTTTGTTCGGCATCTAGTTCAGTATGCTGATCATTCGCCATATTCCGACTCCCTCCTCCCTAGAACCGATCGTCAAGTCGTTCCTTTTAGCTGTCTCTCTAGGGTTATAATCTCACTTAACATTTGCGCGGCGAGCAGATGATCTCCGGCGCGTTCCGCCTGCATCATTTCCTCTTTTTTTCGGTCGATCTCCCGGAACCTAGGTACTTTGATAATGTCCTGAATATCGGCTTCCAAAATTGCATCGTCAAAAGGAAAATCTCCGTCCATCATCAGAATGGCTGCAGCCGTTCTCTCCAGACGTTCGTCTTGGAGCGAGGCGATAAACCTCCCGGCATCCGGATCATAGCCCTGCGCATAAAATGCGTATAAATAAGCAGCAAGCGCTGCGTGATCCTCAATATTGAACGCGTCTCCCAGCTTTTCATGGACGGTCTGCGCCACATCCCTGTCGCGCATCATCACATGAAGCAGCCTCCGCTCTACATACGTATAAGCAGGCATTAGCACGGGAGGCCCCGATCTTCGGCGATTTTCATTCCTACCATTATTCCACGAATTGTCGTTATTATCCCTTCCGGGTTTCTTTTTTTGCAATTCTTGATGCTTTAAGTGACAATCCTGCTTCAATACCTCTAATGGGAAATTAAATTCGCGCGAAAGCTCTTGCAGGTAAACCTCGCGTTCAATAGCCGAATCAAGCTCTGCCACAATTCCGGCGGCTTCAAGCAAGTAATTTTTCCGACCTTCTTCTTTTAGCAGTATATGGTTTTTTCTTGAATATATAAGCTTAAATTTTGTAGTTGTGACAGGCTGATCAATGACTTCCCGAAGAAAATCATCCGGACCGTATTCGGTAATATATTCATCCGGATCCTTTCCTTTCGGAAGCATGGCCACCATCACTCTAAGCCCTGCTCCTTCGAGCATCGGAATAGACTTCATGGCGGCTGCTTGTCCGGCGTCATCACCGTCGTAACAGATCACAATTTCTTCAGCCTGCCTTGCAAGAATGCTGCAATGCTCCTCCGTCAAGGCCGTTCCCATTGTGGCAATCCCGTTTTTTACGCCCGCACTCCAAGATTTAATGACATCCATATACCCTTCGAATAAAACAACTTGCTTGCTCTTGCGGATGGCAGGTCGCGCATGATGCAGATTGTAAATCGTGCGGCTTTTCGTAAACAGCATCGTTTCCGGTGAGTTCAAATATTTCGGCTGGCCTTCACCGATTATTCGTCCCGCAAACGCCGTTACTTTGCCGTCCCGATCCCAAATCGGAAACATGATTCGTCCCCGAAACCGGTCCACATATCCGCTTCCGTCTGATTTCGCGGATAGCAGCCCGCCTTTCTCCATTAAGGAGGGATCGAAATTTCTGGCTGTCAAGAACCGGCTTAGCGTATCCCACTGTTCCGGCGCGTAACCGATCATAAAATGATTGATCAGTTTGTCGCCAAGCCCGCGATCGCGCAAATAGTCTTTGGCGGCACGGCCATGCTGCGTATTGTTCAACAGATAGTTGTACAGCTTCGCAGTCAGCTCATGCGCTTCAAGAACAGCGCTGCGTTCGGTATCGGCCGCCGTTGGCTTCGAGCCGTCCGGATTGGCCCAGGTAACAGGTATGCCTGCCTCTTCGGCAAGCACTCGGACCGCTTCTGGAAAGGTATAGCTTTCAATCTCTTCCACGAACCGGATCACGTTGCCCGTCTTGCCGCAGCCGTAGCAGTGAAAAATCTGCAGCTCCGGCGTCACGGTGAAGGAAGGCGTCTTCTCCGAGTGGAAGGGACAAAGCCCTTTCATATACTTGCCGTTCTTAGAGAGATGAACGTATTTGCTCACCGTATCTACGATGTCATGATGACGGCGTACCGCCTCAATAACGTCATCCGGTATTTTACCGTAGGTCATTATCCATCACCTTCATCCTAATGACACGTAAATAATATTCGCTAAATGTCATGTTTCTCCTGCAAGTTTGATAAAACTTTTGTCAACTTTTGTTGAAAACGCTCCCGATCCTCATGATTCATGGCTTTTGGGCCTTTCGTTTTACCCCCGGCACGCCTTCTTTTCGCAGATTCATGACGCCGCTCCATCAAATAATCGATGTTCTCGTCCGAATACTGTTCGCCGCGCGGAGACAAGACGACCGCCCCTTTTCCGATTGCAATACATGCCAGACCGAAATCCTGCGTAATCACGATATCGCCTTTGGCTATATGATTGACGATATACAAGTCGACCGATTGGCTGCTCCGGTCGACCTGCACAACCGAAACACCTTCCTGCGGCTCAAGCCGATGGTCATAGGAAGATACCATGACAACCGGGACGCGGAAGCTGCGTGCGGTCCGAGCAATTTCGGTCTTAACGGGACAAGCGTCGCCGTCAACGACGACTGTCGGTTGATTAAGCTCCATCACGCATCACCGCTTATTGTTGTATATTTCAATTACCGTACTATTATATACGGCAATACTTCAAAAAAATCCTGCATTTTGGCTTAAACGCCGCGAAAATGCTCCATAATCAGACTCGCCGTTTCTTCCACCGCGCGATGCGATACATCGATGACGACGCAGCCGATTTGTTTCATAATCGCTTCCGCGTATTCAAGCTCCTTCAATATCCGGTCCTCCGCGGCATACGACGCGCTGTTGGGCAAACCAAGCGCCTTGAGCCTTTCCTTCCGGATCGTATTCAAGTACGGAACGCCAATCGTCAAGCCGATAATCCTATCGACCGGAACATTGAACAGTTCCTTGGGCGGCTTGATTTCCGGAACGAGCGGAATATTGGCTACCTTGTATTTTTGATGCGCCAGATACATGGACAGCGGCGTCTTCGACGTCCGTGATACGCCGATCAGCACGATATCCGCCTTCAGGACGCCGGAAGGGTCCTTGGCATCATCGTAACGCACCGCAAATTCGACGGCATCCACCTTGCGGAAGTAATCCGCGTCAAGAACATGGTTAAGGCCAGGCTCCTGGCGCGAATGACGTCCGGTCTGCCGCTCGAGGCTTTCGATCAGCGATCCAAGCAGGTCAATGGCTTCCACTTGATGCTCCCTGGCCAGGTTCTTCATCGCTTCCCGCAAATGCGGGATGACCAGCGTATAGAGAACGATGGCGCCCGACAGCTTGGCTTGCAGAACAAACCGCTCCAGAGTGGGCACGTCCATGACAAACGGCGCTCGGCGAATGTCAGTCTGAACCGGATGGAACTGCGCTACCGCAGCCCTTACGACGAGCTCTCCGGTATCCCCCGCAGCGTCGGATACAACGTAAATAATCACTTCAGCTGAACCTGCCATAATCATCATCCCTTCCCTCTATGGATTGACGACAATGATACATTGACGAGTGCAACCTGTATTACCAGACCAGCTTCGAGAAGTCGGCAATAGCCGTAATGTCGTCCGCGATAAGCGAAAGGGTTGCCAGACGGTTGCTGCGCACGGCGTCATCCTTGGCCATAACCATTACCGAATCGAAATAGGCGTTGATCGCCTGCTTAAGCGAAGACAAATTAGCAAGCGCGGAAGCAATATCTCCCTCGGCGACAGCTGCCGCAACCGCTGGATGGGCTTTTTGCCATTGCTCGTAAAGAGCACCCTCTGCCTCTACTTCGAACAGAGCCGGATCCACTGCACGGGACTCCGCTTTGGAAGCCAGGTTGCATACCCGGTTGAAGGCATCGATCGTCAGCTTGAACTCGCTGCGCTCATTGCCGGATGCCAGTTCGTTAATCAGTGCCGCCCGTTGAACGGTAATACGCAAATCATTAAAGCCGGTTGCCATAACTGCATCAACGACGTCATAACGGTTAGCTTGCTCCGACAGAACATTCTTCACGCGAAGCGCAAAGAAGTCGTTCAAATCTTTACGAATCTCGTCCGCGCCGCGTTTCATTCCGCGTGCTTCATGCACCTGGAGCGCTGCGTCAAACAGGTCTGTCAGCTTCAGATCGAGACCTTGAGCCAGAATGATCTGAACGATGCCCGATGCCTGACGGCGCAGGGCATAAGGGTCCTGCGATCCTGTCGGAATGATGCCGATGGAGAAACAGCCCGCGATAGTATCCATCTTGTCGGCAAGGCTTACGATGGCGCCTACAAGGGATGCCGGCGCACGGTCGCCTGCAAA
Organism: Paenibacillus glycanilyticus; assembly: GCF_051200795.1. NCBI lineage: Bacteria > Bacillati > Bacillota > Bacilli > Caryophanales > Paenibacillaceae > Paenibacillus > Paenibacillus glycanilyticus. Next base: position 2,427,754 of record NZ_CP195155.1, on the reverse strand, counting down.
GCGAGGTTGATAATGCTCATTGATCGCTTTCGCTACCGCTTCGCTTTCTCCTGCCTTGCGGGCGTAATCTTCGCCCATAATGCCTTGCAGCTCAGGGAATTCGTATACCATCTGAGTAACGAGGTCGAACTTGCAAATATCCGCCGCTCGGCTTGCTGCCGAAGCCGCGTCTGTGTCTACACCAAGTTTTGCGGCAATCAGATCGGTTGTCGCGCGGATTCTTCTAACCTTGTCCGCAACCGTACCCAGCTCTTCGTGATAAACGATATTTTCAAGCTTCGCAAGCGCATCGTTAATCGCAAGCTTCTGATCTTCCTCGTAGAAAAATTTCGCGTCTGAAAGACGGGCGCGGAGAACCTTCTCATTGCCCTTCGCAACGTTCTCGATCGAAGTCCGGTCGCCGTTGCGCACCGTTACGAAGAACGGCTGCAGCTGGCCTTCCGCATTCAATACAGGGAAGTAGCGCTGATGCTCGCGCATCGACGTGATAAGAACCTCTTGCGGGATATTGAGGAATGCAGGATCAAATGTCCCATATAATACGTTCGGATACTCGACCAGGAATAAGACCTCTTCGAGCAAATCTTCTTTAATCGCGATTTCCCAGTTCTTCTCTTTGGCCAGCTCCTCAATTTGAGCCACGATCAACTGCTCGCGTTCTTCAACGTCAACGATGACATGCTGCTCGCGCAGACGCTCTCTATAATCCGCGGGAGATGCCACTACCGTCTCTTCGCCAAGGAAGCGATGGCCGCGGGATACGTTGCCGCTCTTCACGTTCGTAATCTCAACCGGAATAATATCCTGGCCGAACAAAGCGATAATCCATTTGATAGGACGCACGAACTTCAGTTCATAGCTGCCCCAGCGCATGTTTTTCGGGAATGACATCGATGTGATCAGGTTTGTCAGCCCTTCCGGCAATACGGACGCCGTTTCCGTGCCTACGCTGCTTTTGTTCGCATACACGTACTCTACGCCGGCAAGCTCCTGGAAAAAGAACTGCTCCGGCTCAACGCCTTGGCTGCGCGCGAATCCAAGCGCCGCTTTGCTCCAGTTGCCTTGATCATCAAGGGCGATTTTACGCGAAGGACCTTTAACCTGTTCGTTTACGTCTTCCTGTTTCTCGGCTACGCCTTTTACGTACAGGGCCAGACGGCGAGGCGTCGCAAACACTTCAACCGAATCGTATGGAATACGCGAATCATCGAACCATTTGACCGCTTTCTCCTTCAATTGGTTCATGGCGCCGCGCACGAAACGCGCCGGTACTTCCTCAAGCCCAATCTCCAGCAATAAATCCTTAGCCATTGTTCTCCACTCCTTTCTTCAGCAGAGGGAAGCCGAGACGTTCCCGCTCCTCCAGATAAGTCGCTGCGCAAGCGCGCGCCAGATTACGGACGCGCATAATGTAGCCCGTACGTTCCGTTACGCTGATCGCGCCGCGTGCGTCCAGCAGGTTAAACGTATGGGAGCATTTCAGCACGTAATCGTAAGCCGGGAATACAAGGTTATGCTCCATCGTTTTTTTCGCTTCTTCCTCATACATGTTGAACAGCTGGAACAACATCGCTGAATCGGAAGTTTCAAACGTATATTTCGAATGCTCGAACTCCGGCTGCAGGAAGACGTCTCCGTAAGTTACGCCGTCTACCCATTCCAGATCAAACACATTCTCTTTTTCCTGAATGTACGAAGCCAGACGCTCCATACCGTACGTAATTTCGACCGCAACCGGGTTAGCGTCGATGCCGCCGACTTGCTGGAAGTACGTAAACTGGGTAATTTCCATGCCGTTCAGCCATACTTCCCAGCCAAGGCCCCATGCGCCCAGTGTCGGCGATTCCCAGTTGTCTTCAACAAAGCGGATATCGTGATGCTTCGGATCGATTCCAAGACGCTTCAAGCTTTCCAGATACAGCTCTTGGATGTTGTCCGGAGACGGCTTCAGGATAACCTGGAATTGATGATGCTGGTACAACCGGTTCGGGTTCTCGCCGTAACGGCCGTCGGCAGGACGGCGGGAAGGCTCGACGTAAGCTACGTTCCATGGCTCTGGGCCAATCGTGCGGAGGAAGGTCATCGGGTTCATCGTTCCCGCACCCTTCTCGACATCGTACGGCTGTACGAGAATACAGTTTTGCTCTGCCCAGAACTGCTGCAGAGTCAATATCATGTTTTGAAAATTCATGACAATTTCCGCTCCTTTATCCATTAGTATGGCGAAGGCGAGACACAAAAAGCTCTCGTCTCTACGCCTGCTGCCAGACGTAGGGACGAGAGCTGACTCCCGCGGTTCCACCCTACTTGACTTCCGCTTGCCGCTGCTCATTCCGGCAGCGTGCGAAAATCCTCTTTTCGTTAATTGACTCCGGAGTGCCTTTTCGCATGTTTAGCCTTCCCGGGCTTCCACTATCCCCGGATCGCTAGCTCAAGGCATCAACTGCTACTTTCTCCATCACTGTCCATATTCATATTCAAATATATTAAACATTTTTAATGCCGTTGTCAAACCAGTTATTAGGCACTAATGCCCAGGCACTTCCGTAGCGTTCGGTTCCGCTTTTACGGGGATGACCAATCAGATCCTTCATGGAGGCCTTCCCCATGAACAAGACGCTCTCAAGCGCAAGCACGGCAGGAATAATCGACCGCATAAACGTAACGGAAATCGAGCTTGAGTGCATGCCGACGATTTTGTCCATGACATCCTGCGGAATCTGGGCTCTCGACATGCGTAGAGATCCCCCCATTTCCTCCCATTTGAACAAGATTAATCTTACAGGAAAATAAAAACGACGTTCTCGGTCCGGGGACCGACTCACGCCGTTTATTCGAAAGAATATTTGTCCATTTGATCAAGAAATGTTCTGGATTTCAGCGGAATGCCGATGTGGACGTCCATAAGCTCCCGCATCAGCTTCTTCAGTTCTTTTTTCGTCTCCGGTTTCACCTGAATAGCCCCAAGACGCCTCAAGTCCATCCGGCTGAACAGCCGCAGAAGCTTATAAGCCCCTTCCCCCATAGGGATCGCCTGAGCATCGTTTCTTGCGCATCTGGGGCACAATACGCCGCCAGCGTGAGGACTTAACCGGAACGGTCCCTGCTCGCTGCTGCAATTGACGCAAATCTCCAGCTCCGGAGCATAACCCGCAGCCTCTAATATGCGCATCTCGAACAGATGCGATACGATTTGCGGATCTTTGCCTTCCTCCATTGCAGCAAGCCCCGCCTTCAGCTGTTCGAACAACATGGCACCGGATTCGTCTTCCTGTAGCATCTTGTCCGTCAGTTCTGCCAAATAAGAGGCGTAAGCCGCCAAATCGAGCTTTTCACGTAAAAGATGGTGAGATTCAAGAATCTCACCAGCATTAAGCGTACCTAAACCTTTATTCCGGAAAAATACGAACTCACCATATGTAAATGGCTGCGCGAGAGAAGCATGCCTGCTCTTCACCTTCTTCGCGCCGCGCACCATTACGCCAAGCTTTCCGTTTGTTTTCGTAAGCAGCGTAATTATTTTGTTGCCTTCCCCATAATCCATGCTGCGGATGACAATGCCCTCCACACGATATAGCATACTACCTTCTCCCCCATGCTTGATTCAAGGCAGTCTGCAGGGTAATCCATTAAAGGGCAGACGAATCCTCGAACTCAGCAGCAAGCTCCTCATTGTCTCCCGGCAAATGTTGAGGATGATTCTCTGGACCAAGTTGATCCATTTCCTTGTAGAGCATGTATGACTCCACATCACCGGTCAATGTAAAATACTTCCACGAAAAATTTCGCATTCGTATTCATCCCTTTCCGCCATGGAAATGAAGCCCCAGACGGTAATTAGGATACGGCATTTTACCGAATGCTATCCTTAACAAAATTCGTCAATCCGGCTTAATCATGCCGGAAGCCGAAGTCCTTCAATACGCGCTCCTGATTGCGCCAATCCTTCTTCACCTTGACCCAAAGCTCCAGGAAAGTGCGGGATCCAAGCAAAGCTTCGATATCGCGGCGGGCCTGCTTGCCGACTTCCTTCAGCAAAGCACCCTTTTTGCCGATAATAATGCCCTTTTGGGAATCCCGCTCCACGAAAATAACCGCTCCGATATAAACAACGCCATTCTCCTGCACTCTCATATCCTCGATGCCAACAGCAATGGAGTGCGGAATTTCTTCACGGGTCATATGCAGAATCTTCTCGCGGATAAGCTCCGCGCAGACGAATTGCTCCGGATGGTCGGTGACCTGATCGGTCGGATAATATTGCGGCCCTTCAGGCAAATATTTCTGGATCTGCGTAAGCAGCGTCTCGACGTTGTTGCCTTGAAGCGCCGAAATCGGCACTATTTCCGCAAACGGATACAGATCCTTGTATTGGGTGATAATTTCTAGAAGCTTCTCAGGCTGCACCTTGTCAATCTTGTTCATGACAAGAAATACGGGCGTATCCACCTTTTTCAGCTGCTCGATGATAAAGCGGTCACCGCCGCCTAGTCCGTCTGCAACGTCAATCAGGAAGAGAACGGCCTCAACCTCTTTTAGAGCGCCTTCAGCGGTTTTCATCATATAGTCGCCAAGCTTGGACTGCGGTTTATGAATACCGGGCGTATCAAGGAAAACGATCTGCGATGTATCGGTTGTGTACACGCCATGGATTTTATTCCGAGTCGTTTGGGGCTTGTCCGACATAATGGCGATTTTTTGCCCGATTAAATGATTCATTAGCGTGGATTTGCCGACATTCGGACGACCGATAATCGCCACGAATCCGGAACGGAATTTCGTTTGAGTCATGTGAATAGTTAACTTCCTTTCTCTAATGAAGCCGGTGTAAATGCACCCGGCAGCAGCTCGCTTACCGTCATAATGTTCCAGTCGCCGCGCAGATTGCCCATAACAACCGGCATATCCGGCTTGCATAGCTCCACCAGTACCTGGCGGCATACTCCGCAAGGGGTAATGGGTCCTTCCGTATCCCCCATGACGGCTATGACCTGGAATTCTCCAGGCCGCCTGCCATCGGCGATTGCGCGGAACAACGCCGTTCTCTCGGCGCAATTGCAAGGGCTGTACGCGGCATTCTCCACGTTGCAGCCGGAGTGGACATGGCCGCTTTCATCCAGCAACGCGGCGCCTACGCGAAAATTGGAGTACGGCACGTATGCCCGCGACATGGCCTCCTTCGCTGCTTCAAGCAAGTTCGAATACTGCTCCGATAATCCTTCGAATGCCATAAGCCTCAACTCCTATTCTTTCTATTAATCCATGAGAAAATGCCATAAGGGCGGCCCAAGAATGAGCAGCCCAATCATTATCGCGCAGCATGCCGCAACCAGCACGGCACCGGCAGCAATATCCTTTGCCGCTTTCGCAAGCGGGTGGATGCCGGGACTAGCCAGGTCAACGGTTTTTTCAATCGCCGTGTTCACCATTTCCAGCGTGAACACAACAGATATCGTTAACAGAAGCACCGCCCATTCCAGCCGGGTCAGGGGCAGGAACGCCCCAAACAGACACACGGCAACGGCTGCCGCCGTGTGAATCTTCATATGACGCTGAGACCGGACAGCCAAGACAATTCCTGAACAGGCAAAGGACAGGCTGCGGATAAACTTCAGCATTAACGCGACAGACCTGCCTTCTGCAAAACGGCTTCCTGTTTAGCCGTCATTTCGGCTTCGCCCGCGTCGTCCATATGATCATAACCGAGCAAATGAAGGAATCCATGCACAAAGAGGAAGCCGATCTCCCGCTCCAGGGAGTGGCCGTAATCCTCGCTTTGCTCCTGCGCTTTCTCAACCGAGATCACAATATCGCCAAGCATGCCGGAGATGGGATCAATCTCATCCTCGCTCTCCACCTCGAAAATAATATCGAGCTCTTCCGTTCCGTCATCCTGCATCGCGAAGGACAAAACATCCGTAGGGCGGTCGATGTTGCGGTATTCGCGGTTAAGCTGGTGAATCTGCTCGTTGTCGGTAAAGGTCAACGTCACTTCGCCATCCGTCAGCCCTTCCATTTCGCCGGCAATCTGCAGAAGCTGCTCCAGCCTCTCGACCCATTGATCGGGAATCTCCATTTTGTCTTGTTCGTTGCTCCAGTCCAATTGCAAGCTCATGCTTCGTTAACGCTCCTTTGGTTTTACGTCTTCCGGGTATTCAATCCGCGAGTGGAATATGCCAATAACGCTCTCTTTCAAAGAATGGGCGATCTTGTCGAGCTCCTTCATGGTCAGGTCGCACTCATTATATTGATTGTCATCTACGCGGCTTTTAATAATCTTCTGGATCATCGCTTCCACCTGTTCGACCGTAGGGCTTCGCAGGCTGCGGACAGCCGCCTCCACGCAATCGGCAAGACCAACGATTGCCGCTTCCTTCGATTGCGCTTTCGGACCCGGATAGCGGTAGTCATCCTCCGTGAAATTCACGGTTAGCCCCTGCTCCTCCGCTTGCTTAAGCGCTTTGAAGTAGAAGAACTTCAAGGAGGTTGTGCCATGATGCTGCTCCGCTATATCCCGGATCGGCTTCGGAATATTCTGCGCCTTCAGCATATCGACGCCGTCGCGGGCGTGGGCGACAATGATCGACTTGCTCAGCTTAGGCTCGATGGTATCGTGCGGGTTTTCCATATTCGTCTGATTCTCGATAAAATAGCTTGGCCGTTTCGTCTTGCCGATATCGTGATAATAAGAACCTACGCGGCAAAGCAGGCCGTCTGCTCCGATAGATTCGGCAGCCGCTTCGGCAAGATTGCCTACCATTACGCTGTGATGGTACGTTCCCGGCGTCTCCGTAAGCAGCTTGCGCAGCAGCGGATGATTCGGATTGGACAGCTCTACGAGCTTCAGCGCGGACAATATGCCAAACGTAATTTCAAAGAATGGCATAAGCCCGATAACGAGAATCGCCGTTAATAGTCCGCTTGCGAACGCAAAAGCAAGAGAATACACGAGCGGCCCCTGCTCCAACTGCTCCTTCAGGAACATCAGCGACAATACGGCCAGCGAACCAAACAAGCTGACCATAATGCCCGCCTTAAGGATGGTAGACCGTTGGCTTGCCCGGTGAATCGAGAATATTGCCGCCAGGGAAACGACGATAATAACAAATCCGTATTGGTAGTCGAAAATTTGACCGGTTTGCGTATTTAGTATAATACTTCCACAAAGCGCGAACAAAACAGAGCTGATCAGCGCCAGATGCACATCCAGCAGCAGCGTAATCAGCATCGTGCCAAGCGCAGCCGGAGCCAAATAACCGGCATAAGGCGCGGAATCGGTCTGCGTAAGGGAGATAACCTGCATCGTAATAATATTAATCAGATAAATGAGCCAGAGCATCAGCAGATGAGTATTGCTGTAGCTTGGCTTGGTCGTGTCGTTGCTCCCGTATTGGTGTATATATGTATACAGGCCAACCACGATCATGACGGACATCAGCAGCAGTCCAAGCTGCGGCCAATAATTGCGCTTGTCCTGCAGAAGCTCGGATTCCTTCAGCAGCTCATACATCTCGGGCGTGATGATCTCGCCCTTTTTCACGATGAGATCGCCTTCTTTGATGACAACCTGCGGCGTGTTCTGCTTCGCGAGAATTTTGGCTTCATCGGTTGCCTGCTGGTCGAGGAACCGGTTCGGCATTATCGTAAATCGTGCCAGCTCCTGCACAATTTCGCGGCTGGTGCGGTTGGTCAGCGAGCTTGCGTTCACCAGCTCCGCAACCTTCGTGCGCGCCGTTTCCGCATCGCGAAGCTGCTCGCTCATCAGCTTGCGCACAACATCCTGCCCGACGGAGCGCATCTCCTCCAGCTGATCCAGGGTCAGATTCGGGAGCTTGTAGAACGTCTCTTCCGGAATCGTATATACCTGCTCCTTGATTACCTTCGACATCTCTTCGAGCAGCGAGTCGTTGTACTTGCCGGTGCCCATATTCATTTTGACGAAATTATCGACAAACGCATCATATTTGCCGGGAATCTCATTCCGGTAAATTTCAACCTTGTTCTGTACCGTCACCTGATCATCCAGATTCAGCTGCTCAATCCGAATAAAAATTTGATCGATCAGCTGTTCGTTACGCAGAGCAACATTGGAATAGATGGAATCGATCTTATTCGCAGCCTGTTCCTGCGCTTCCAGCGTAGCCTTGCTGTCGAATATCTGATGCGGGGCTGCTATATCCTTGTCACTAGGGGCATCCACCTGGATATCGTAAGTTTCAGGTACCAGATGGGGAGCCAGACTGAAATAAAACAGCAGCACAAACAAAAATAAGAGCAGGGCTCGCACTGCTGTGCTCTGCTTCCAGCCAGCCGATTTTGTCTGTTGAAGGTTAATTTGTTTTCCGGCCTGAGTCTGATTCATCGAGCGGACATTCCTCTCTATGCTTTGTTTTCAGCGTCCCAGTTGTATGCCACGATTATTTTCTGAACCAAGGAATGGCGAACGACGTCCTGCTCGGAAAAATGAATAAAACCAATTTCCTCAATATCTCTCAAAATGCGCTGCGCTTCGATAAGCCCGGAGTTTTTGCCCCGCGGCAAATCAATCTGCGTCACGTCGCCCGTAATCACCATTTTCGAGCCAAAGCCGAGCCTTGTCAGGAACATTTTCATTTGCTCCGGGGTCGTGTTTTGCGCTTCGTCCAAAATAATAAACGAATCATCGAGCGTGCGTCCGCGCATGTAAGCCAGCGGAGCGATCTCGATGGTTCCGCGCTCAAACGCCTTTGTCGTCTGATCAGGACCCAATACGTCATGCAGAGCGTCATAGAGCGGGCGCAAATAAGGATCTACCTTTTCTTGCAGGTCGCCTGGCAGGAAGCCCAGATTTTCGCCGGCTTCAACCGCAGGACGGGTCAACATTATTTTTTTAACAGAGCCTTCCTTAAGCGCCGCTACGGCAAGAACAACCGCAAGATAGGTTTTGCCGGTACCGGCAGGGCCAATCCCGAACACGATGTCCTGCTTCTTGATTGTCTTCACGTAGTGCCGCTGTCCGATCGTCTTCACGCGAATCGGCTTGCCTCTGTAAGTCGTCGTAATTTCAGCTTTAAGCAAATCGAGCAATTCTTCCGCTTGCATGCTGCGCGCAAGATCAAGCGCATAAGTAATGTCTCTCTCGGACGGAGTGTATCCGCCGCGGACAAGCTGTAGCAGCACGTTATACAACTGCTCTAGCGATTCCACCTCTTGTGCCGGGCCGGAAATCACAATCTCCGCGTCTCGGGACGACAGAGTCGCCTCCATCTGCTGCTGCACAAGCTTTAGATACTTATCTTGGGGACCAAATACGGCCAAGCCCTCTACTGCATTTTGGAGCGGAATTTTGACTACTTTTGCTTCACTCTGCAACAACCTCATTCTCCTTGCATCTGGACTAGTGGCATCTCTTCTACGATTGATTGCTCCACTTCAAAAAGAACTTTCATATAAACTTTACCATTGTCCGTCTTTTCATGCAAAACAATTTCCTTTAATATAACCGCATCATTGCCTGCTTTCAGCATGACATCGGCCTTCGCCTGGAGCATTCCGTTGTTTTTCGCTTCCTCTTCGGTCAGCTCCCTCTCGTCGGTGCGTACCTCCATAATCGTTTTTTTAAGCCGTCCGAACGGCAGCTTCAAACCGCGCCATGTCGCCTGTTCCTCCACCACAACGTTTTCGGATGTATCAAACGGATTTTTCCCGTACCCGCTCACTTGCAGCGCACGGCTTCCTATTACCGCGTACCATTTCGTTTTCTTCTCGCCCGTGTATACTTTGACCTCCTGCGTCAGGGGGGAAGCCACGTTAAATTCATACCATACGAGGCCGCGTACCTTGCCTTTCGCCACAACCGACTGCGTATACGCACCGCCTCCGATCGTTCCCGAAATTAAGGTCTGGCCCTTCTTGACTTTCATGTTTTTCTTGACGACGGGGCGTCCCTTCTCTGTATAGATTTCCGTTATTACCGCGTCGTTCGAAGCAACCAAATGCCGCGGATTCTGAAGCTCTGCCTTTTCCGCTTCCGTGGATTCCACGACCTGAATAACGATCCTTGTCCCTTTTTTCTCTACGCCAACCCAGGTTGTTCCCGGAAGATCGGTTACCAATTCCTTGGATAACAGATCTTTATCCTTAAGCTTGAACGACCATTGCATCGGAAAGATTCCTTCCTTTTTGGCGGCGGTCAGAATCTGTTCCTCGGTCAGCTTGACATTCCCTTTCACTTCAATGGACCAGACAAGGGAAGACAGCAAATAGATGCCCACAAAAAACAGGCCGATCCCGATCGCGAAAAACTTTCTTTTCTCAAAGCGGACCAGCCAGAAGGGCATCCCTTCCCGCTTGACGACATGCGCCCTGCAGCCTGTCTCCTTCAGAAACGGGCGAAGACGGAAAAAATCGCCTACCGACAGCTCGAATTCCAGCTTCCCACCGCTTGTCCAACGAATGGAAGACAGCTCGAGCCCCCCTTCGAGAGCCCTGTTCACAAGCCGTTCAGGTTGTCCGCCCCTGATATGCACCGTAACGACACCGCGTACCCACTGCAGCCATTGACCCGCCATGCTTATCCCTCCTGATCCCTAACTTCGATACTTTTAATTTGACCCTCTATGAATACCTCTTCCGTCCAGATCGTACGTATGACAAGCGAGGTTCCCGTTACTTCCAGCTCGCCTTTGCTTAAGGCAAGTCTCAGCTTATCGCTGGAGAAATGAAGCACGCCGCGGTGATTCTCGATATAAAGCTGCCGGTCGCCGATCATCGTCATGCGGGGCAGATCATAGACCACATCCTGCGGCAAATCCAATATATCGGCAGTCCATTTTCGAAATTTACGGTTTATACGGCCCATAGCTGATCCATTGTCCCCCTCCGCCGCGCGAGTGCACATTATTGTACTGTACCAAAATATGCGACGTTGGAACGATTTATGAGATATATGGAGGAGCGTTGCGATAAAAAAACAGCCGGGCAGCGATGCATGATCGCATCGTTACCCGGCTGTTACGGTTTTTAGTTCTATTTGCCGAATGGGCGCTTGGAACGCGGAGGACCTAAAATTTCGGCCCATACGACCGCTTTGCGCAGCTCGTCGGCTTTGGGATTCGGCGTTTCAGTATGGCTAGTTGCAGCTGGAGCCGCTGTCGCCTGAGGCTTGTTAGCCGCTGCAAGCCGCGCTCGAGGCGGTTCCGCCGGCCGGCTTGGTGCCGCCTGAATCGCCCGCTCCAGCGTTTGCTGCCTGTTGACTTCCCCAGAGCTTCCCCTTTCTTCTTGAAGGGGGGAGCCAGCCATTACGGGCTTCTGAGGCTGATATTCCTCTTCATCCTCTTCTTCCCATACCGGATCTTGACGACGTTCCGGCCTATGCGGCTCGCGCTCGTTGCTTCCTCCAAAGCTCGGCATCCGGTTCGTACGCTTCTTGGCGCCCGAACGCCCGAACATCGAGAAGAGCACCCCGCCCACCACGATCACCCAATAGATGTTCTCGAGAAGAAAACTTATAATTTTCACGCCAGCACCTCCTTGCTAGACACGGCTTAAGCGCCTTAGTTGTCTTTATCGTTAGGAGTGTCCGGCTTGCCAATCGTATTTCTCATTTGGGTATCGGCTTCGATATTCTTAAGGTTCATGTAATCCATTACGCCGATTTTACCGGATTTCAATGCGTCCGCCATCGCGAGCGGCACTTGGGATTCGGATTCCACGACCTTCGCGCGCATCTCTACGACGCGGGCCTTCATCTCTTGTTCCTGCGCTACGGCCATCGCGCGGCGCTCTTCGGCTTTCGCCTGCGCAATCCGCTTGTCTGCTTCAGCCTGCTCGGTTTGCAGATGCGCGCCGATGTTTTTGCCTACGTCTACGTCCGCGATATCGATGGACAGGATTTCGAAGGCCGTACCTGCGTCAAGACCTTTGCCAAGCACGGTACGGGAGATCATGTCCGGGTTTTCGAGTACGTCTTTATGCGAATTGGAAGAACCAACCGTCGTAACGATACCTTCGCCGACGCGGGCGATAATCGTCTCTTCGCCGGCACCGCCGACGAGGCGTTCGATATTAGCGCGTACCGTCACGCGGGCTTTAACCTTCACTTCGATGCCGTCTTTTGCTACCGCGGCTACGATAGGCGTCTCAATTACGCGCGGATTTACGCTCATTTGCACGGCTTGCAGTACATCGCGGCCCGCGAGGTCAATGGCTGCGGCGCGCTCGAAGACAAGCGGAATGTTCGCGCGCTGCGCTGCTATCAAGGCGTTAACGACACGGTCAACATTACCGCCGGCGAGGAAGTGACTCTCCAGCTGATTAATCGTAAGCCCTAGTCCGGCCTTTGTCGCCTTAATCAGCGGGTTCACGATCCGGCTAGGCGTTACGCGGCGAAGACGCATCGCAACAAGCGTAATAATGCCGATCCGTACGCCCGATGCCAGAGCGGAAATCCACAGCATAATCGGGAAGAAGCTGAGGAATACCGATAGGGCAATAATCGCAACCACTACAATAATTAAAACAGATACCATTCCGTCCATTGGGTATAACCCTCCATGTCATTTTTTTCTTATTATCCTACAGGACCTCTCTTACCACAACCCAAGTCCCTTCGGTTTTTATTACTTTTACCGTCTTGCCTGAAGCGATAAATTCGCCGGAAGTCACAACGTCAATCCGGTTATCCCCGATCTGGATCGTGCCTGCCGGGCGGAGCGGCGTTATCGCAATCCCCTCTTGGCCTAGCAGATCCTCCTTGGTTTCGGCGGATAAATAACCTTGCTCGGTCGTCAGCTTCTCGCGCAAAATAAATTTGTTCCAGATCCCCCGGTCTTTGTATTTACGGACTACAAAGTACAGGATTACGGCCGCTGCCACCAAAGCGATAACGAGCGAAATAAATGCCGTCATCGGATTTGAAGCCGCTGTCAACACGCCGGCGATCAGCGAGGCGCTGCCTAGAATGCCGAGAATTCCCCAGCTAGGCACAAAGACCTCGATCAACAACAGCGCAATGCCGACAATGAAGAGCACAACGGACTCCATCCCCGCAAACCCCGCAATGTAATGGCCGAAGAAATACAGGCCGAACGACAATATGCCTACAATGCCCGGAACTCCAAAGCCCGGCACGAACAGCTCGATCGCAATACCGGCAATGCCCAAGATAAATAACACGGTCATAACGATCGGATTTACCAGCCAGGAAGCAAGCTTCTCCGCAATCGAAGGATTAAGCTCGATTCGCTCCCGGTTTTCAAGCCCCAGCCATTTGATCGCGTCATCCACGGACTCCGCTTTGTATTCGGCATAGCCGACTTTAAGCGCTTCATCGGCCGTCAAGGTCAGAATCTGGCCGGACTGCTTCACCTGTTTCAAATCCGGAAGGGGTAATGTCGCGCCTGGATCCACCATCGCGGCGGCAATATCCGGGTCACGTCCGTTTAGCTCAGCCGCCTCCTTCATCGTCTTCACCCAGAAGGAAACGACCTTCGGGTTGTCGATAAGATCGCCGGAGCCGTTAACGACTGCCGCTGCGCCAATCGTGCTCCCGGGTTCCATTACAATGTTTTGCGCATTAAGCGCAATATAAGTCCCTGCCGAAACCGCTTTGCCTTCTACGTAAGCAGTGGTAGGAACGCTGCTTTTGCGGATTAGCTCGCCAATCTCCTCGGCGCTGGTTACCTCTCCGCCAAACGTATTGATCACCAGAATGACTCTCTCCGCTTTTGCTTCGGCCGCTTCCTTGTATGCCCGCTCCAAAAACGATTTAAGTCCGGACTCCACCGTTTGCTTCACCGGCACAACGTACACCGCGGGACCAAGCTCTGACCCTTCCGCTCCATGCGCGGCTTTACCGCCGGTTGCCAGTCCTCCTGCCGTAACCAGCAGCATCGAAACAAGCATCAGAAGAGGCCAAATGACAGCTGCAATGCGCCATCGTTTCGTTTGCAAAGTGTCGCTCCTCCTTTTCAATCAGTAACCGTTAATACGCTTATATGAACATTATGTTTCAAAATTGTCATAAATAAAGCAAAAACACCCCTCGAAAGGGGTGTTTTCGTCCGAACATATAGTTATTGCAGAAATTGTTGTACATATTGATTTACTAGTTTACCATCAGCGCGCCCTTTTGTTTTTGGCAAAAGCGCACCCATGACTTTTCCCATCTCGGCTTTGGAAGAAGCACCGAGTTCCTGGATGGTCTGCGTTACAATCGCTTTTATCTCTTCTTCGGTCAGCTGTACGGGAAGGTATTGACTAATAATTTCAATTTCTGCTGAAAGATCTGTAACCAGATCATCTCGGCCGGCTTTGCTAAATTCTTGGAGGGAATCTTTACGTTGTTTGATTTCACGACTAAGTATATCTACCACTTCAGCATCCTCGAGAGGACGCTTCAAATCAATTTCCAAATTTTTTATAGCCGCACGAATCATGCGAATCGTAGTCAGCTTGAACTTGTCCTGATTCTTCATGGCTTGCTTCATATCGTCGTTCAATCTATCGCTCAGGTTCATTATGGAAGGATCCTCCTAAAACTTTCTCTTACGCGCAGCCTCGGACTTCTTCTTGCGCTTTACACTTGGCTTTTCATAATGCTTGCGTTTTTTCACCTCTGCCAAAACACCATCTTTAGCGATGGAACGTTTAAAGCGGCGAAGCGCAGCATCAATAGTTTCGTTTTTGCGAACTTTAGTTTCAGACACCAGTTTTCCCTCCCTCCGAAACAGACCGTCCAGAGCATTAAACATAAACACGGTTTATCACACTTCATTATAAGACAAAACAAAATGAAGTGTCAACTTACACTATTTCCTACTAGTGCACCTAGCTTCTCCCCGCCCAATAAATGGATGTGGAGATGATAAACAACCTGTCCGCCGTCGCTGTTCACATTATTAATCAGCCGGTAACCCGACTCGGCAATTCCTTGCTGCTTCGCGATTTCCCGAGCAGCCGCAAACAATTCCGCAATGACCGGTCCATCCTCTTCGGCAACATCGTTCATCGTAGGAATATGCTTTTTGGGAATAATCAATATATGTACAGGAGCCGCGGGCTGAATATCTTTAAACGCAATGACGTTCTCGGATTCAAACACTTTCGTCGAAGGAATGGAGCCTTCGATAATTTTGCAAAAAATACAGTCCAAATATGCCCCTCCCTTCATTCCATACTATGCCAATAATTATAACAAACAAATGGCATGCTCGTCCAATCGGAGGATGCCGGCCGGAACGCAAACGCGCTCCTGAGCCGGATATAGCCTTTTGCTCTTAGTAAAATGGCAATAGCGACAATGCGAGGAGCCCGGCCAGCGGCAATACCTGGCGGTAGAAGCGTCCTCTCGGGTAGTAGGGGTAAGGATATAGACCGGGGTACGGCAAAAATGCTCTGCTGTCCCAGCCCATGGACCCGCTGCACGGGACTGCCAGACATAAATATTGGTCATCCACGTATTCAACGATGCCGTCGATACACCATCCGTCATGCGTCTGCGCGAGCACATAGCGGTGAGTATGCGCGGAGCAGTGATCCTTCAGCGATTGGGTCTGCGGCGCCGTTACCGCCGCCTGCACGGCCGGTGCCTGATTCTCTGCCTTCGCCGGAGCAATCGTAGCCGGCTTGGACGCAGCCGGCTTCACCTCTGTCAATTTCCCTTTTTCCTTCTTGCTTTTCTCCATCCTTGTCAACCTCCCGTCTGCTACTATCGTATGCAGAACTGGGCTTTTGGCTACTGGGCGGACAATTTCATGCTAGATTGCTCTTCGATAGATTGCTCCAGCTGCTTGGCAATATCGAGCCATCCGATTCCCGCCCCAATCTGAATCGCTCCGCTGCGCGTTTTGTCCGCGTCGACGTTAAACTGCTTGACGATCGCCAGCTGCTTCGAATAGACATCCTGCAATGCTTTCAAGTACGCGGATTCCTGCGCTGTAAGCGGTCCGTCCTGCTCTTTTATGTACGATAGGGAATGATCAACGTCAATCATATAGGCATAGATTTTGCCGGAATCAAAGGGATGATCCTCATCAAAGCTGCCCGCTAGCTGCAAGAAATCATTCACGCCGGCCGCATCGCGGATCACAGTGCCCGCCTCTGACGTTTTCCCTTCCAGAATAGCAGCCGCATCATCAAGCACAGCCTCATAATAAGAGGTTGCTTTCTTAGCGGCTCCGATTACATCCAACCCTTTCTCGTACTTGTCATTCTGGCCGCCCTGCAGCGATTGCGAGTATAGAAACACGTTGCCCGTAAGGCTGAATACAAGCAGCAATAAAGTGATCGGCATTGCGTAAGACCGTTTCTTTGATTGTTCCTTATCCTGTTCCATCTCTTGTTCATCCTTCCAAGTCGTTAACAGAAGTTATTATTCCGCGGAAGGACAGGATTGCTGCCCTCCCGCAGAAAAGAATGCGATAGCCTAACGTCTTTTTAACTTTACTGCCTGGCCGCCATCAAAAAAGAATACATGGCTTTCCGCAATCGGCCGGCCGATAACCGACTGGATAGCTTCCGCATACAGCTCCAATTGGAATCTGTGTCGCTCCGCCGCCTGCTCCCACTGCTTCATATAGATCCGGTCGGTTTTATAATCAAGCAGGACAATGCCGTTCTCGTCTTCGAAGAGACAGTCAATAACGCCCTGAATTAGAACCGGTTCGCCGGCCATATCGGATGCCAGTCCCGGATACACGCGCTGCGCCGGGAACATGCAGCTGAACGGAACCTCTCTCCTTACCCATTTGGCAAGAACAAGCCGCTTTCCGATTTCCGTGTCGAAAAAGGCTGCCACGGCCGGAAGATCGATCGACTCTGCTTGCCTTGCGGTCAGCAGCTTGCGCGATACCATATCGCTCAGAATCGACTCCAGCCGGGCCACGTCCACGTCTCCCGTTAGCGGTAAATGCTGCATCAGAAGATGGCTTACCGTTCCCTTCTCGGCAGCCGTAAGCGCAGCCTCTTCCATGAACCGCGGCCGTCTTAACCGGAAAGTATAACTGCCTCCGCTGCCGCTCTTCCTGCCTTCTTCTTGCTGGCTCTCGATTAAGGCATCGGCCGGGTATAATGCTGCGCTGTCCTCCGGCATTTCCACCGCTTCCGAATGCAGCCGTTTCATCTCCGTAACCGACGTTTTGGCTGCCACAAGGGTAGATGCGCGATAGCCGTAACGCCACTCCAGCCGATTGCGAAGCTCTTCATCCCGCTCCACCTGATCAAGCTGAGCTAATGACAATACCCCTTGCAGGCGGTCCTCCCTGGCCTGATCCTCTTCCGTACGCTCCTCGACGCCAATCGCCGCTTCAAGCCCCAGCATAGCGGCATCTACCACGCCCGCGCGCCATTGCAGCAGCCTTGAATCCTCCTGTCCCGGCACCGTTTCATCCGGCAGCTGATTAAAGGCCGCGGCTGCGAGCGGACCCAGCCAGTCCAGAAACGTAGACGCCGAGCTTAACCGGAAATCCGGAATATATCCCTTGGCATCCGCGGCGGTTTGCCAACGGCGCTGTTTGGCCGCGGCATCGGACACGGTGCCGACCAGGAACATTTTCTCCTTTGGACGGGTTAAGGCAACGTATAGAATACGCATTTCCTCGGCAAGCATTTCCATCCGCATACGCCGCCTGATCGAGAGGAACGGCAGAGTCGGATAGCTGACGCGTTTCTCCGGGTCGATAAATTTGGGACCGAACCCAAGCTGCTTATGCTTCAGAAATGCGCTGCGCAAATCCTGCTGATTGAAGTTCTTGCCTAAGCCTGCCACAAATACGACGGGAAATTCAAGTCCTTTACTCTTATGAATGGACATAATGCGCACGACGTTTTCCTGTTCGCCAAGCGCCCTGGCCGTACCCAGATCACCGCCGCTGTCCCGCATCCGCTCAACGAAGCGCAGGAAGCGGAACAAGCCCCGGAAGGAGGTGGCCTCATACTGGCGGGCACGGTCATGAAGCGCCCTAAGATTCGCTTGACGCTGCACGCCTCCGGGAAGACCCCCCGCAAAATCGTAATAGCCGGTCTCCCTGTAAATGCTCCAGATCAAATCCGCCAGCGAGCCTTGTCTGGCATCATTCCGCCATCTGTCCAGCCGGTCAAGAAACAGCGACAGCTTGCGTCTCAGCTCATCGGGCAAAAGAAGATCGCCCGCCGCCTGCAGCACCGCGTCATAGTAGGTATCGTGCATCGCTCCGATCCGGATAAGAGCCAGCTCTTCGGCATTCAAGCCAAAAATCGGCGATCGGAGAGTGCCCGCGAGCGGGATATCCTGATACGGATTATCAATGACCCGCAGCAAGGAAAGGATCGTCTCTACTTCCGTCGCGTCGAAATACCCGCTGCTCAGCTCCGCGTAGGCGGGAATACCCGCACCTTGAAGCTCCTCGATAATGACGGGAGACCAAGCCTGCGTAGCCCGCAGCAAAATGACAATGTCGCGCCATTCCATCGGGCGGCTTTCCCGCTTCTTGCCGTCATAGACCCGGAAGCCCCCGTCAAGAAGGGAACGGATCTGGCGGGCAATAAGCCTTGCCTCCAGCTGCGCCGTCTGCAGCTCCTCCACCGATTCGGCTCCTTGCTCGGATTCTTCGTCGGAATCCGCGGCAGAAGCCGCCCCATCCTCCTCGTCCGAAGAGCCCGCTTTGTCGATAACCGCAAGCTCGACGGCAAATCGCCCGGGTCTGTCAGGCTCGGGATAGGAAGCCCCGCATACCAGCTCGGCTCGCTTGTCGTAATCCATCTCCGCGACCGCCTCTCTCATGATAGCGCGGAACACGTCATTTACTCCGTCAACGACTTCAAGACGGCTCCGGAAGTTGCGGGCCAGATCGATGCGAAGACCGTCACCTCCGGGCGCGCCGTAATTTTTGTATTTGCTCATGAACAAATTCGGCTCCGCCAGACGGAACCGGTAAATGCTCTGCTTCACATCGCCTACCATAAACCGGTTGCCCGCATGAGGATTGGCAATCAGAGACACGATGGCTTCCTGCACCATGTTGGTATCCTGATACTCGTCAAGCAGAATTTCATCGAACTGGCGCTGGTACTCCATAGCCGCAGACGACGGAGTCGTAAGCTCGGGCGTTGATTCCGGCGATCTCAGTATCCTTAAGCAATAATGCTCCAGGTCGCCAAAATCGAGCAGACCCTTAGCCCGCTTCGCGGCTTCGTACCGCTGGCCGAATTCGATGACAAGCTCGGACAGCGCAGCCATGAGCGGGGCAAGCTCCCGCAGCTCCCAAGCGAACTCCTCCGCCGAACGTCCGAACAATTCGTCCGCAAGCGAGCTAATCAGCTTCTTGGCCTGATCGCGAAGCTCCTTAGCCTGCTCCTGCATGCTTTTATCGTAATCATCGCCGCGCATAGCCTTCAGCTTGCCGAACTGCACGGCTTGGAACGGTTCGAACCACTTCTCCCAAGGATGTATGCGAACGGTTTCGGCTAGGCTGCCCACAACCGCGAGATCCTCTTCAAAGGTTGCCGCGTAAGGTGCCGGGCCAGCCGGCTCCCTCGTCAATCGCATTGCCTGGTCAAGAAGGGACGCCGCACCCGACAGCGCCAGTTCCACGTCAGTCCTCAAGCTTGCCACCCAAGGACTGCTCCTGAGCCCTTCCACGTTCTCAACCATAAAGCTGGCCGCGGTCTGGCGGAGCCAATGCTCCGGCCAAGGATGGCTCTGCGCAAAGTCATAGAGCTGTTGAACCAGCTTATACAGCGGCTCGTCGCCGCGCTCGCCGCCGTAGCGGTCGGCCAGGCGCAGGAATGCCCCGCTGTCGCCGGCGGATCCTTCGTATTTCTCTTCAAACAGCTGATCCAGCACGTCGATGCGCATCAGTTCGCTTTCTGTTTCATTCGCAATCCGGAAGCCCGGATCGAGCCCGATTAACGGATAATACCTGCGTATAACGTCAAGACAGAAGGAGTGGAGCGTGATAATCGACGCCCGGTTCATAAGCGCAAGCTGTCTGCGCAAATGCTCCGATTCCGGCTGACGTTCGAGCTCTTTCTCCAGCGCAATTCGGATCCGGTCCTTCATTTCGGCAGCCGCCGCTTTCGTGAAGGTTGCGACCAGCAGCCGGTCGACATCGGAGAACGAGGAGATTTTCCGAATAATCCGTTCTACCAGTACCGCCGTTTTTCCCGAGCCTGCTGCCGCGGCAACGAGAACATCCGAGCCTTCCGTCACAATCGCGCGCCACTGGTCATCGGTCCATGTGCTGTTCTCCGGCTTAGCCGGCAAATTAATCGTTTCCATCCGCTGTCTCCTCCTCTCCATGCAGCTGCTGCCAAATTTCATCTTCCGAAAGCTTGCTCAGCTTCGTGTATTCATTGCCGTCGAATAACGGGTCGAATTGGCATACCGGCTTGTAATCGCAGTATTGGCAAGGCGACTTCGTTCCGAGACGGTAAGGCTCGATCGACACCTTTCCGCAGCCGATTTCCGTGCCTATTTTTCCGATGGTCCGCCGGACGGAGCTGCGCAGCACATCCCACTGATCGTCCGTCACAACGGAAGAACTGCTGTAAAAGCTTCCGTCGCGCTTCAAGGCAACGGGAAGAATCTCCGAGTAGCCGGATTCCAGATCGCCGTCCATCAGCCGCGCCGTTTCCGCTTCGGCCGTAATGAGTCCCCGCGTTTTGAACTTTTTCAGCATTCTTGCGTTTACCTCGGCCACGGATAACCCGTTGGATACCGCAAGCATCGGATTATGAACGTGGAAATAAAGCACGCCCGCGGGCGATGCCGGCTTTCCGAGCCATTCGGAAGCATGCGTAACAAGCACGTCCAGGTACGTGAGCATCTGCAGAGATAGTCCAAACGCCACTTCCTCCAGCTTAAGCTGCGTTGCGCTCGATTTGTAATCCAAGACGCGCAGCAGCAAGCCCTCCTCGGTCTCA
This sequence comes from Paenibacillus glycanilyticus, assembly GCF_051200795.1. Lineage (NCBI taxonomy): Bacteria > Bacillati > Bacillota > Bacilli > Caryophanales > Paenibacillaceae > Paenibacillus > Paenibacillus glycanilyticus. The sequence goes on along the minus strand of NZ_CP195155.1, from coordinate 2,406,874 downwards.
GCCGCGTCTACGCGGTCAATCCGTCCGATAATTTCCATCGTGCCCCCGTTATCCAGCGGTATGACAAGGGCAGGCAGCGTGCCGTCCGGGCCAAAATCAACCTCGAGCCCAACCGGCTGGAACTGAGCCCTGCGGGAATGCTCGCTTAAAATAACCGCCGCCTGGGCAACGATTTCCTTCAGCTTGCGGGCAATGTATTGGAACCGGCCGCTGCTGAGCAGGATTTGCGACTGCAGCCTTGGCGCCAGCTCGTCAACGGTCTTCGCCGCCGCTTCGCGGATTTGCCCTTCCGGCATCGAGCCCCAGCGCTGTCCGACGCTTCCGGCCAGACGGCTGAGCGCCGCATGGAACAGCTGCCCGACATCCGGCGCTTCAAGGCGGTACATCTGGCGTTCGCGAAGCCTTAAGCCGTGAATGGCAAAATGCTGGAACGGACAGGACACGAATCTCTCCATCCGCGACACGCTGGCCTTCAGCTTTGTCCCGTAGAGCTGCTCCGCCGTCGTTGTCGTAAGCACCGTCTCCTGATTGGAGAAGCTTAATGACGCGTTCATGAGCTGCAGCTTGTCCTGCCACTCCGGCCGGATCGCAAACCAGTTATAGACATCCCACCAGAACGGCGCAATCTCGGAGCCTTGCCGCCAGGCACGAAGCTCCGTGATCAAATAAGCAAGCGTCCGTTGAGGATGCTCGATATAAGAGCGCTGTTCGCCCGTCTCCATACCCGGAGTCGGCTCTCCAGACTTCTGATAAACCGGAATGCCAGGGAACAGCTGCCTCACCTGCCGGATGACTTCCGAAGGCAGCAGCGTTTTCCCTTCCTCGTCCGCCTGCGCCCAGCTGATCCACAGATGCTGGCTGGCCGTTGTCAAGGCGTTATAGATCAGGAAACGTTCGTCGAGAAGCCTGCGTCTTACGCCCGGCGCCATAACCAGTCCTTCTTCAGCAAGGCGTTCCCGCTCCTGCTCGGTCAGCACGCCGTCTTCTTGAATGCGCATCGGCATGACGCCGTCGTTAGCGCCTAGCACGTAACAGACCTTTACATCCCCGGAACGCGTCCGGTCCATGCTGCCGACCAGTGCCTGATCAAGTGCGGGCGGCACTGCCGCAAGCTTCAAGTTTTCGAGCCCCGTCTCCACCATGCCGGCGAACAGCTCCGGAGGCATATCCTCGTCCCCGACCATTTCCACCAGCTGATCCAGCAGCTGCATGACGCCATCCCATAGCTGGCGGTGTGATCTGGCGCGCTGCGTACGACCGGACGCGCTGTCCTCGCGGCTCCAGCGTTCAAGGCGGTCGGCGGCATCCGCATGATCCAGCAGCTTGTACAACGCTTCGCACATCTCTTTGACGCTGGAGGCTTTCTTCAAGGACTGCTCGAAGCGGCGAAGCGGAGGTACAATCGCCTCTCTCGCCGCCATTACGGCCTGAAATTCCCGTTTGGCTTTTGCAGACGGCTCGGATACCGTTTCCGGCTCATCCTCGAGAGACTGCTGCATAAGCGGCTTCCACCTGGAGCGGTCAAGCCACTTCCATCCGTCGACTCCGGCTGCCAGCACATAGTTTTCCAAGCGGTCAAACAGCTCGCGAGACATGCTGCCGTCAATCGGGAACAGCAGCTCCGTCTTGATGCATCGGAATACCGCCTCGTAATGCCAGCCGTGGAGCACCGTCTCCAGCGCGGAACGGATAAATTCTACCAGCGGATGATGGACCGTGTTATTCTTTTGGTCAAGGAAATAAGGAATTTCGTAATCATCGAATATCGTTTGAATATAGTCCGTATATTCAGCCGCGTTCCGCACCATAACCGCCATGTCGCGCCAGCGCAGCCCCTCTTCGCGTGCCCGCCGAACCATATCGCGTGCCGCTGCTTCGACCTCGGCTCTTCTGTTCGCGGAGGCATGAAGGGATACCCCGCAGGCGGAATTGTCTACAGCAAGCATCTTCTTATCCGGTATAAGCATTGGGGTTCTTCCGCCGTAATGCTTCTCTAAATGGGCAAGCATCGAACTCCCAGTAAAGCGATATGGAACTCCTTCATCCAGCACGACGGTTTCATGCACGAGCACGCCGGCTTGAGCCGCCAAAGCAGCCAGCTTTCCGTACGTTTCAGCCGTAGGGTGGAAAAGCTCAAGCTCATGCGGCGTTTCGCCGTTATCGTAAGGACGGTCAAGCGTCAGAGCAACGGTCACTTCGGCGGAAGAAGCGATCAGCGTGCCAAGCGCATCGTATTCCTTCGGCGTAAATCCATGGAAGCCGTCAATCCACAGATGGGCTCCCTGCATCGCCGGAGCATCGGCATAGCCTGCAATCAGCTGCGTCAAGTAATCTTCCGAATCGATATAAAGGCCAAGCAATTCCTGCTCCAGCTTGTCATACACAAGCCGAAGATCATGCAGCTTCCGGTTGAGAAGCGATGCGTCTTCTACCGATGCCGTTTTTTCCTTCAGCAGATCGGCGTCAATCCCGTAACGCTTCCACTCGGTCAACAGCTCGCCCAGCCGTTCAATGAAACCGGGCTGCTCCGCCCCGCTTTGGAAAAGCTCAAGCTGCTTGCCTAACCGGTGTATAATCTTGAAAAGCATCATATGCTTGCCGTTATCGCTGATCGGAATTAAGGCGGTGCCGCCCGTCTCCTGCATGACGCGAAAGGCCAGACGGCGGAAGCTTAGCGCCTGGGCGCGAATCGTTCCGCTTAGCGTCGTATTTTTCAAAAGCGCGTACTCCGTCTGGAAAGTAGCCTGTTCCGGGACCAGCATAACAAGCGGCGCTCCATCCGGCTCGCCTTGCAGCTTGGCGCGGATTGCGTCCAGACAATACGTTGTTTTCCCCGTTCCCGAGCGGCCAAGCACAAATCGAAGCCCCATCCTAACTCTTCCCCTCCGAATCTATCTCATAATCTATCATTCTACCATAACGCGGGGCCTTTTTCACCCGGACGACAAACGTATGTTCTGGAAGAAGTGCTATCTTTTTAACAAGAAAATATTGCAATCCCTTAAATACCGAGTATAATACTAGGTAATATAATGATCCGGATCGGAGGAACGGCAAATGACCTCGGAAGAAACGCAATGGATTAACGATTATCTGGATTTATTCAACTACGCCAAGCAAATCGGTGATCTGGAGTGGCAGCAGGAGATTACCCGTTCGCTCGCCGGGTGGAAGGAACAAACAAGCCAGCAAGCTCTGTCGACGAAAGCCGCTGAGTTATGGAGAAAGTTTGACGTCATTAACAGGAAGATGATTGATCTTTATCGGCAATTGAGAAATTCCGATGATTCTTCCGATTTGAAAACGTTACGGGAAGAGGTCTGGCTGTTAAAGCTGCAGCGTGTCGAGCTGAGCCGGCAATTCAAAGAATCCTTCTAGCAGGATGAAACGGCTATCGCCGATTATGAGTTTTTTAGAATAAAATAAAAAATCCCGCATGCGGATTTCCGCTCTGCCGGATTATGGGTTAGAAGACATGCAGTGAACTGCTCTGTCCATTATGGAACCGCTGGGTACAGTCGTCTGTCTCTCAGCGTTACATTCCTATTATACACTTCTATCAATCGATTGAATATGTCTATTTTTCGAACAAGAAGCCGCATGGATCCTTCGCCGATCCATACGGCTTTTTTCGTATTATTTACTCCGCACTTCGAACACGGCAAATTTCAAGTAGTGTCCTTCCGATACGCCAAGCAGCTGCGGATGATCCTTGCCTGCAGCCCGCCACTCCACGAGACGCAGCAGCTTGCCGGCATCGGATGCCGCTTCCTGTATCGTCTCTAGGAACAGATCCGGCCGCATATGGTACGAGCAGCTGGCCGTAACGAGATAGCCGCCTTCGTTAACCAGCTTGAGGCCATGCAGGTTGATGTCTTTATAACCCCGGCATGCCCCGGCAACCGCGCTTTTGGTCTTTGCGAAAGCAGGGGGATCAAGGATAACAACATCCCATGTACGGCCGCCGCCGCTAAGCGGCTTGGAAGTATCCGCGCCGGCACGGCTGCGCTCCGCACGCTCTTCAACGCCTTTTACCTGCGTGCGCAAATAATCAAAGGCATCCGCCACGACAAATTCCACGCGGTCGGTGAAGCCGTTACGCTCGACGTTGCGGCGCGCTGTGTCGATGGCATGCTCGGATACGTCGAGACAGGTTACTTTTTTCGCCCCGTATTTGCAGGCATGGAGTGTGAAGCTGCCGGTATGGGCAAAGCACTCCAACACGGTCGCACCGTCCCAATATGGGAAGGTTACTTCTTTGCCGTTCGCATTCACCGGTACAAGCCTCGTAACTTCCGTATCGGTATCAGCCGGACGGTTCTCGAGGCGAATGCCGCTGCGAGCGCCCCAGCCCTTCATGAGAGGCTCGATAGAAGCGCGGTTCTCGCGTTGATCGTAGAAATAACCGGTCTTTTGGCCTTCCACGATATCGACTTCCAGCTTAAGGCCATTCTCTTCAATTTCGAGAATCCGCGGGCATTCCCCGTACAGCACTCCGGTGCGCAGCTCAAGCCCTTCGAGTTGTCTAACTCCGACATCGCTCCGTTCGTAGATCCCTTTCGGCTGAAACACGTCAACAAGAGCGGCTACAATCGCTTCCCGGCGGATATCCAGTCCAAGCGTCAAAATCTGAACGACCAGCACATCGGCGAACCGGTCTACCACTAGACCGGGAAGAAAATCAGCCTCTCCGTAGACGAGCCGGCAATCGCGGTCCTGCACGAACCGATTGCGGTGCGCTTCGCATAAACGAAACTTCTCGCGGAAAAAGTCGGCGTCCATTTCTTCAAGCGGCTGATAGGAGACGACGCGGACCGTGATTTGGGACTTGGGATTGTAATATCCGGTCGCCAAATATTTGCCGTTAGACCCAACGACGTCTACCAGCGCTCCCGGCTCTGCTTCTCCTTCCAGCTTTTCGATTTCATTTGCGTAAATCCATGGGTGGCCTGCTTCAAGACGTTTCCTGCGGCCCTTCTGCAGCCAAACTTTCGCTTTGCTCACTTCGTTAATCTCCCTCTCTATTCCTGGCTTGTCATGCTTGTCTAAGCGTAAGCATATGTATCAACGATAACTTTTTATAAAAAGGAGACCTTTGCTATGCTCCATTCCATTCTTCTGCCAATGGCGATCGGCTTCACCATCTTTATAAGCGGGATGAAGCTGATGGAGCTGGCGCTGCACCGGTTAGCCGGCCCGTACCTGCAGCGTGTCCTGCATCGCTCAACGGCGACGCCGGTCCATGGCCTTGCAGTCGGTACGGCAACTACCGCCTTTTTGCAGAGCAGTACAGCCGTTACCGTTATCGCCATAGGGCTAGTCAATGCCGGCCTGCTTACCTTCCCCCGGACACTTGGCATTATCCTCGGAAGCAACATCGGCACCTGCCTGACGACCGAGCTTATCGGCCTGAGCTTAAATAAACTTTCCGTTCCATTGCTTCTGCTGGCGCTGGCCTGCTGGCTCGCAACCGTACTGCTGAACGAACTCGGAATCTGGCCAAGAACCCGGTCGCTCCGGCTGCTTGAGACCGTTCGCTCCTCCGCCGTTGCCTTAGGCGGCTTCAGCCTGCTGCTTGCCGGGATGGCCATGATGCAGGCGATTGGACCCGCCGTGCAGGAAAGCTCCATGTTCGGCTGGTTCCTTGAAAAATCAACAAGCAGCCTCTGGTGGGGATTAGCCGCCGGCGCGGTGCTGACTGCAATCGTCCACAGCAGTGCTGCTGTAATCGGTATTATTATGGGCTTTGCAGCCATCGGGGCAATGCCTCTCGAGCTTGGCGTTGCCGTTGTGCTAGGGGCGAATATCGGTACATGCGCTACCGCGCTGCTCGCATCCTTCAGCGGTTCAAAGCCCGGTCAATACGTGGCTTGGTCCCATACCATCCTAAATGCCGGCGGCGCTTTGCTCTTCATGCCGTTCCTTGGCGAGTTATCGGCTGCATCAGGATGGTTCGCCCATTCCCCGGCCAGCCAGATCGCTCACGCGCAGACGATTTTCAATATTCTAAGCTCATTGATTGCCTTGCCGTTCTGCTATTTGCCTGTTTTCCGCAAGCTTCCGGTCTAATCAAACTTCACGCCAAGCAAGCTGAGGGCCCCCGCCACGATCCGGTTATTATTCTCATAGCCCGACTGCTTCTGGCGTCTCCAGGCTTCAAGCGGATCAAACCATTCGACGCCCCGGATTTCTTCCACCTGCGCCTGGAGCGATCCGCCTACCGCTTCAACCAAATAATAATGAACCTCCTTGTTGACGGTTCCCTTATTCGCATCATGGTACTGATACTTGATTTGGTCAATCGGTTTAACGATAGCCCCGATCATGCCCGTTTCCTCGGCAATTTCCCTAAGCGCCGTTTGCTCGACCGTCTCCCCGGGCTCCATCTTGCCTTTCGGGAGCGACACTTTGCCATAACGGTCCTGTATCAGCTGAATCTGCAAAAGCCCAGCCTCGTTCCGGCGATAGACTACGCCTCCTGCCGAAATTTCAACCAATTCCGTTCCCCCCTTGCCTGCTCGACATTTGCATGCAACAACGAGGATTCCCCACTTATTCCGATACGACAGAAATGAGCGTGAAATCCTCGTGCGTTATGACTATCTCTAAGCTCTCATCGCTTCCGCCGGGACATCGTCCAGTACGCGGACAAGCTGAGCGCGGCATTCATTGACGCCTGCTTCAGTAATTTTCACGCGGCAAAGCTTGCCGACAAGCGCTTCGGTTCCTTCAAACACAATCTGAATATAGTTATCCGAGTACCCCATCACAAGCCCCGTACCGGGAGCGCCCTTGTAGTCACGCTCCGGAATAACGTCCAGGACGGCTCCTACATGCTGCTCGGCATAAGCAAGCTGCATTTTCTCGGACAAGTCGATCAGTTTATGGACGCGTTCATTCTTCACTTCTTCGTCCACTTGATCATCCATGCGGGCAGCCGGCGTGCCTGTACGCTTCGAATACGGGAAGACGTGCATTTCCGAGAAGCCAACCTCTTCCATAAACTTGTAGCCGTTCTCGAACATCTCTTCCGTCTCGCCGGGGAAGCCAACGATAACGTCAGTCGTAATCGCTACGCCAGGCATTGCTTCGCGGATACGTTTCAGCTTGGCTGCAAACTCGTCCGTCGTATATTTGCGGCGCATCCGCTTAAGCACGGAGGAATCGCCGGCTTGAAGAGGAATATGCAGATGGCGGCACATTTTGGTCGAACGGTTAAGCACGTCGATCATCGCATCGTCAATTTGGCTGGCTTCGATCGAGCTGATCCGGATCCGCTCCAGTCCTTCGATCTTGTCCAGATCCCACAGCAGGTCAACGAGACGGTAGTTCTCCATATCGTCGCCGTAACCGCCCGTATGAATACCGGTAAGGACGATTTCCTTGTAGCCGGAAGCTACAAGCTGCTTCGCTTGCTCGAGCACGCTCTTCGGATCGCGGCTGCGTGAAAGACCGCGTGACCACGGAATAATGCAGAAGGTGCAGAAGTTGTTGCAGCCTTCCTGGATCTTCAGGAATGCGCGTGTGCGCTCGTTGAAATCCGGTACGTCTAGCTCCTCGAACTCACGGGTCTTCATAATGTTGCGAACCGCGTTAACCGGCTGGCGGTCATCATGAATCTGGTTCACAAACGTCATGATTTTCTCGCGGTCCTGCGTTCCGATAACGAGGTCCACCCCCGGAATCGCCATAATCTCCGCAGGAGACGTTTGGGCGTAACAGCCCGTAACCGCAATAACCGCATCCGGATTACGGCGCACCGCGCGGCGGATAATCTGGCGGCTCTTTTTGTCGCCCGTATTGGTAACCGTACATGTATTGATCAGATAAACGTCAGCCGTCGATTCGAAATCAACCTGCTCGTATCCTTCGTTTTTGAACAGCTGCCAAATCGCTTCCGTGTCGTAAAAGTTAACTTTGCATCCCAAGGTGTAAAATGCAACCGATGGCATAAAATCCTTACGCTCCTCCCATTTCTCCAGCTTCGTACAGCAAGCAGGTCAACCCGACGATTCCCGCGGTTTCCGTCCGCAGGATCCTCCGGCCAAGTCCTACGATAACGGCTCCAGCCGCCTCCGCCTCATCTGCTTCCCGTTCCGTAAAGCCGCCTTCGGGTCCAACGATGAGCAGCATCTTCGGCTCGGCTGCCGTATGGCCAGCCTGCCTCCAGCTTAGCAAGGCATCCCTGATGCCCGTACCCGCTGCTGCATCGCCTTCCCGTTCATAACAAAATAACGCTAAATCAAAAGCCGGAATCGCTTCCTTCAGCTCGCGCCAGCTGCGCACGGGCTCGATTGCCGGAACGCGGCAGCGATGCGACTGCTCCGCTGCTTCCTTGGCAATCTTGCTCCAGCGCTCCATACGCTTCGCTTCCTTCTTGCCGTCATATTGAACAATCATCCGCTCGGATTGAAAAGGCGCGAAAGCATAAGCGCCAATCTCTGTCCCTTTCTGGATGACCAGCTCCATCTTATCACCCTTCGGCAGGCTTTGCGCGATGGTTACCGACCAGCTGGACTCGCTGTCCATCGGCAGCTCCTCCACAATGTCCGCCACAACCTCTGAAGAGGCTGCCTCGCGTACCGAAGCAAGCACGACGCGGGAAATGCCGTCGCTTGCGATAAACTTCTCTTCCGGCTTCATCCGCATCACGCGGACGGCGTGGAAGGCATCTTCTCCTATTAAACGCACGCTAGAGCCGTCAAACTGCTCCGCTGCCACAAAATATCGCTGCATTGCGTCAGTCTAACCATCCTTCATCATAGCATGTTTCCGCCTTAAAAATCTATGAAATGCGGCTTAAAACAGCGGTTGGAATAAATTGAAAAAGAAATTGTAAAGCGGCTCCCACCAGCCGAGAATCGGATCCAGCGTTACCCGGCGAAGCGGCGGAAGAAACACGAGCAGGAGGAAGATGTACATGCCCCACTGTACGTTCTGATCCATCTTAATCCGCGTCTTCAGCGGCACCAGATCCTGAATAATCCGGTATCCGTCGAGTGGCGGCAGCGGAATCAGATTAAAGATAAACAAAAGAAAGTTCAGATACATGAAATAAAAGAAAAAATGCTGAAGCGCCAAGTTAACGCCGTTTGAGCCTGCATACATCAAACCTGTCTTATCCAGTATTAACACAAGAAGAACGCCTAAGACGCCAAGAAGCAAATTGCTGATAGGACCAAGGGCCGATACGATAACGCCCATGACGCGCGGATTCTTGAAGCGGCTTGGGTTGATCTGAACAGGCCTCGCCCAACCGAAGCCCGCGATCAGAATAAGGATGGCGCCAAGCAGATCGATATGCACGCGAGGGTTGAGAGTTACTCTTCCCATCTCTTTAGGCGTGTTATCGCCAAACTTATAGGCGCTATAAGCATGCGCGAACTCATGCACCGTAAAAGATATGATCAGGACCAGCGCAATAAAAGGCAGGTCCTCGATTGGATACGCTAAGAAATCATCCCAGCTCATTCATTCACCTGCGGCTTTCTCGCCACGAATGCAATCCAATCCTGATCGCGGCGCTTATCTACGATTTCAAAGCCCGAGCGGATCAACCCTTCCTCCACGTCGGCTTCTTTGTTCATGTAAATACCCGATGCAATATAAATACCGTCAGGCTTGAGCGCCGCGAACACATCGTCGATAAAGAGCAAAATAATTTCCGCGAGAATGTTCGCTACAACCAGATCTACCGGAAGCGTTACCGACGTTGACAGCGCATCCCGTTCGTTGACCGCATGGACAACCTTACCGCCAAGCACGCCCAGCAAATCGCTTTCCAGCACCTCGACATCGTTCTGCAGGCCGTTAAGCCTTACGTTCTCCGTAGCGCTCGATACAGCCACCGGATCAAGATCCAGCGCCAATACGCGGCGTGCGCCAAGCTTCATCGCGCCGATAGCCAGAATACCGGATCCCGTACCTACGTCAATCACTTCTTCGTCGCCTTTAATGACCGATTCCAGCGTTTGAAGGCAAAGCGCGGTTGTTGGATGCGTGCCCGTGCCGAAGGCCATGCCGGGGTCAAGTTCAATGATGCTCTCTCCGGCAGCCGGCTCGTATTCTTCCCATGTCGGCTTGATCGTCAGCCTTTCCGACACTTTAATAGGCTTGAAGTACTGCTTCCAGGCTGTAGCCCAGTCTTCTTCGTCAACAAGCTTAAATGAGATTTCGTAGGTGCCCGGGTCAATGCCGAATTCCTTCAACTGCTCAATCCGCGGCACGATCTGCAGCTTGAGCTCATTCATGTCCACGCTTTCCGTAAAGTATCCTTTGATAACCGCTTGACCTTCCGGAATATCGTTCAGCGGCTTCTCGTACCATTGACCCAGAGAAGTGTCCCGCTCCTTGTTCAAAGTACCCGATTCTTCAATGGATACGCCGCCCGCATCCATTTCATGCAAAAAGTTAGAGATCATCTCGATTGCCTGTTCCGTTGTCGAGATCGTAATTTCATGCCATTTCATATGTACTATAACCCTCCATAAGTGAAAACTACCATCTATTGTACACTATTCATCATTTATGCACAAAAAAGCGGCAAACACAAGTTTGCCGCTCACGACAATCAGCCGATCGTTCCGGTCTCCGGACTTCCGCCGATCTGTTCAATCATATGAATGGCCCGTTCGACAATCGCTTCGTCCACCGTGGCGGTAAGCAGACCGTTCTCAAACAAACCGTTCACTTCAAACGCTCTAAGTGCCTGCAGCTTGCGAAGCGCCTCCTGGGCTGCAGCCGGCTCGCCGAAGTTAGCCCGGATCTCAACCTGCTGGGACATTACTCGCCCTGCTCATTCTGAGCCCGCGCATCCGCTGCGGCCGCGCGTTGCGCCGCTTGTTTGTCCGCTTCATCGGCAAGCTCTTGGGAGAATTCGACATCTTCGTTTTTGCCAACCGGCAAATCCCCGAAGTTCACTTTTTCCATATAGTCTTTATTCTCGTTAGTCATTGTTATCCAGCTCCTTCAAGTAAGTAGGTAGGTCCATTACTTAAGTAGCTTGTTGCAAGGAAAGCCGAACTATTCGCAACCGCGCAAAAAAAAGACGTTCCGGGCTACTCGCCGCGGAACGCTTTCTTCATTTTCTCGAAAATCGATTCGTGATGCTCTTGGGTCTCTGCCGGGGACTCCCCGCCGATTCCGCCAAACTGGCGAAGCAGGTCCTTCTGCTCATCCGACAATTTCGTCGGGGTAACAATCGTCACTTTGACGTGCTGGTCGCCTTGGCCGTAGCCGCGAAGCTTCGGCACCCCTTTTCCTTTGAGTCGGAAATAAGTACCCGTCTGCGTGCCCGCGGGAATTTTCAACTTTACCTTCTCGGTCAACGTCGGGATCTCGATCTCATCACCGAGCGCCGCCTGGACGAAGGTTAACGGCACTTCGCAGTAAATATCGTCATTCTCGCGCTCGAAGAATTCATGCGCCTTCACGCGGATCACGATGTACAGATCGCCGGCCGGGCCTCCGCGGAGTCCGCCCTCGCCTTCGCCGGAGAGACGAATTTGAGCGCCGTCATCCACGCCCGCAGGGATGCGGACATTGATTTTACGCTGTTTTTTCACTCTGCCTGCGCCGTGGCAGGTTCCGCATTTCTCTTTGATGACTTTGCCCGAGCCGCCGCAATGCGAACAAGCCCGGCGATTGACCATACGGCCAAACGGCGTATTCTGGACAACCTCCTGCTGGCCGGAACCGTGACATACCGAACAAGTTTCCGGCTTGGTTCCCGGCTTCGCGCCGGAGCCGGCGCAAGTATCGCAAGATTCCGTGCGCGGAATCGTAATTTCCGTCTCTTTGCCAAACACAGCTTCCTTGAATTCGATGGTCATCGAATACTGCAGGTCATTGCCGCGCTGCGGCGCGTTCGGGTCGCGGCGTCCGCCGCCACCGCCGAAGAACATGTCAAAGATATCGCCAAAGCCGCCAAAATCACCATTTCCGGAGAATCCGCCAGCTCCGCCCATGCCTTGATTCGGATCGACGTGACCATACTGGTCGTATCTTGCGCGTTGTCCGTCATCGCTTAGGACATCGTATGCTTCCTTTACTTCTTTGAACTTCGTTTCCGCGTCTGCTTCTTTATTGACGTCGGGATGGTACTTGCGCGCGAGCTGCCGGTACGCCTTCTTGATCTCGTCTCCGGAAGCGCTCTTGCCTACGCCAAGCACCTCGTAATAATCGCGTTTATCTGCCAACTCATCTCACCTCCACCCATGTTTGCTGCAATACAGCCTATTCACACAAGGAGGCCAAAGACAGGAAGACCCTGTCTTTGACCTCTCCCATTACAAGTTAAGTCTTATTTCTTGTTTTCGTCAACTACTTCATAGTCAGCATCCACAACATTGTCTTTGCCGCGAGCGCCTGCATCGGCTGCTTCAGCGCCTGCTTCCGGGCCGCCTTGAGCAGCTTGCGCTTGCTCATACAGCTTCACGGACAGCTGTTGCACGATTTCAGTCAGCTCTTCGGTAGCTTTCGTAATTTGCTCCAGATCGTCTGTCGCTACCGCGCTTGTTACTTTCTCTTTCGCTGCGTTAGCTTTCTCGATCTCGGAAGCATCTACTTTATCGCCCAGATCTTTCAATGTTTTGTCAACGGAATAAACGAGTTGGTCTGCGCTGTTCTTCGCTTCAACAAGCTCGCGGCGTTTGCGATCTTCTTCCGCGTTCAGCTCGGCATCCTTCATCATTTGCTCGATTTCAGCCTCGCTCAGACCGCCCGAGGAAGTGATCGTAATTTTTTGGCTCTTGCCTGTGCCTTTATCAAGAGCGGATACGTTAACGATACCGTTCGCATCGATGTCGAAGGTAACTTCGATTTGCGGAACGCCACGCGGTGCGAGAGGAATATCGTTCAGCGTGAAGCGGCCCAGCGTTTTGTTGCCGGCAGCCATTTGACGCTCACCTTGCAGAACGTGAATTTCAACGCCCGGTTGGTTATCCGCGTAAGTGGAGAACACTTGGGATTTGCTTGTAGGGATCGTCGTATTGCGGTCAATCATCTTCGTGAAGACGCCGCCTGCAGTCTCGATGCCGAGGGACAGCGGAGTTACGTCAAGCAATACCACGTCTTTTACGTCGCCAGTCAATACGCCGGCTTGAACCGCTGCGCCGAGGGCAACGACTTCATCCGGGTTAACGCCTTTGTGCGGCTCTTTGCCGATCAGCTTCTTAACCGCTTCTTGAACGGCAGGGATACGAGTCGAACCGCCGACAAGAACAACTTTATCGATTTCATTTACGGAGAGACCGGAATCGCTCAAAGCTTGGCGCGTAGGAGCGAGGGAACGTTCAACCAGATGAGCGGACAATTCTTCGAATTTCGCGCGAGTCAGGTTAAGCTCCAAGTGCTGTGGAACGCCATCGGCCATTGTGATAAACGGAAGCGAAATCGTCGTCGACATTACGCCGGACAGATCCTTTTTCGCTTTTTCGGCAGCGTCTTTCAAACGTTGAACAGCCGCTTTGTCTTTGGACAGGTCAACGCCTTGCTCTTTCTTGAATTCGGCTACGAGGTAGTCGATGATGACTTGGTCAAAGTCGTCGCCGCCCAGCTTGTTGTCGCCGCTTGTTGCTTTAACTTCGAAGAAGCCGTCGCCAAGTTCCAGGATCGATACGTCGAATGTACCGCCGCCAAGGTCATAGACGAGGATCGTTTGGTCTTCTGTTTTCTCAAGACCGTAAGCCAGCGCAGCCGCCGTTGGCTCGTTGACGATACGAAGAACTTCAAGTCCCGCGATTTTGCCTGCGTCTTTTGTTGCTTGGCGCTGGCTGTCGTTGAAGTAAGCCGGAACGGTAATAACCGCTTGCGTTACGGATTGGCCCAGATAGGCTTCCGCATCGGATTTCAGTTTTTGCAAAATAATAGCCGAAATCTCTTGAGCCGTATATTCTTTGCCGTCAATCACTTCTTTATGGTTAGTACCCATATGACGTTTGATCGACATTACCGTACGGTCGGGATTCGTGATGGCTTGGCGTTTCGCCGTTTCGCCGACAATGCGCTCTCCGTCTTTTTTGAAGCCTACAACGGATGGCGTTGTGCGGTTGCCTTCCGGATTCGGGATAACGACAGCTTCGCCGCCTTCCATTACAGCAACACAAGAGTTTGTAGTACCAAGGTCAATACCTATAACTTTACTCATCGTAAGTTCCTCCTAAATATTAATTTTATTCCGTATTTAAATTCCGGTAACCGGAAAAGGGATTAGCCGCTAACTTTAACCATGGCAGGGCGCAGAACGCGCTCCTTCAGGATGTAGCCTTTCTGAACTTCTTCTACGATGATGCCTTCTTCATGCTCATCCGATTCCACTGTCATAATCGCTTGGTGGAATTCGGGATTAAACGGCTCGCCAACAGCATCCATTGCTTTCAAGCCTTCTTGCTGCAACGTTTGTTCCAGCTGACGGAAGATCATGTCCACGCCCTTAGCCAGAGCTTCAAAATCCTGATTCGCGGAAGCCGCGGAAACAGCGCGCTCGAAGTTATCGACAACCGGAAGCAGCTGCCCGATCAGCTTCATCGAAGCGTATTGCGCAAGATCTTCCTTTTCCTTTTGCGTACGACGGCGGAAGTTATCGAAATCCGCTTGCGCGCGTAAGTATCGTTGTTGATTCTCTTCAGCCAGCTTTGTCAGTTCTTCGATGCGCGGATCTTCTTGCGCTTCGTTCTCTTCCTGCTGCTCTGTTTGTAGTTCTTCTATAACTTCATCGATTGTTTCGTTATGTTGGTCGTTACTCACCATATTCACCTCCTTAAAAGAATTGCGAAGCAATTTAAAAATGGTTACAACTGGCGGTTCAGTGCCAGTTGAAGACGCGCCCCAAGCGCGTATAAATGTTGCTGCCTTTGCTCTTGGCTGCGGTGCTGCGCGCCGGGCGCGGGAGAGCGGGGTATTGCCTGAAGAGCGTGAGCGCTCGCCTTTGAAAACGGGAATATTCCGCAGGAATCCTAATCCACATTCCCGTTTTCAACAGCGACGGAAGGCAATACCCCGCTCGTACGCGCACAAGCCCACAGCACCCGCCCATACAGCAACAGCAGCTTATTTATAGAAGCGGCCCAATATATGGGCCATATCCTTCGAAATCACGTCAAGAAGCGTAATGACTTTCCCGTATTCCATCCGTGTCGGCCCAAGAATGCCGATCGTGCCAAGCGACTGGCCGTCAATCTGATACGTAGCCGTAATCAAGCTGCAATTCGCGATTGCCTCATGGTCATTTTCTGTTCCAATTCGTACTTGTATACCCGACGGCGCGGCGGAAATCATTTTCATCACGGTAGGCGTTTCATCCAGCAGATCCAGGATCGTTTTCACCTTATCGACGTCCTTGAATTCCGGCTGCGTAAGCATATTCGTTGTTCCGCTGAGGAACACACGCTGCTCAGAATCGTTAGACAGCGCGCTATCAAGGATCCCAAGCACTTCCTCGCAATGGTCAACGTAACGCTCCAGCTCCTGACCTACCTCGGCGTACAGCTTCGACTTCAACCGCACGAGCGGAATGCCAACTAGCTTGGCGTTCAGGATATTTACGATCTTCTCCATCTCATCCATATGGATGCCCGGAGGAACCGTGATGGTCCGGTTTTCCACATGGCCGGTATTGGTTACGATAATCGCAACCGCCGTCGACTCGTCCAGAGGCACCAGGTTAAAATGCTTCAGCGAGTTGCTGAACATCTCCGGCCCAAGCAAAATCGAGGTGTAATTCGTCAGGTTGGACAAAATCATCGCGGCATGCTGGATAACCTGCTCCATCTGAATCATCTTCTCCGAGAAGAAGGAATGAGCCTGCTTCAAATCATTTTCGTTTATTTCATTCAGCTTCACGAGATGATCAACATAATAACGATAACCTTTGGTTGATGGAATACGCCCCGCCGATGTATGCGGCTGCTCGAGGAAACCAAGCTCCTCCAGATCGGCCATTTCATTACGGATCGTTGCAGGACTAAAGGCGACATCGCCGCGCTTAGATATGCTCCTGGAACCAACAGGCTCAGCCGAACGGATATAGTCGTCTACAATTGCATTCAGTATCATTCGTTGCCGTTCAGTCAACATTCGCATCCCTCCAAAAAGTTTATCGGATCTTCTCGTTAGCACTCATTAGACCCGAGTGCTAATCATTAATACAAAAATACCAAACCACCTTAAGCATTGTCAAGTCGGTTCCCTTTTTTCAGGCCTATGTCCTTCGATAAAAATAAAAAGGTCAGGCATTATAGCCTGACCCTTCATCTATTCGTTTAACATTTTGAGTACGGCGATTTCGTCGCAGGCATGCTGCTTCGGACAGTTCACGCAGTCTTTCCAAACCTTTTCCGGAAAAATCTCTTTCTCCACAACGGTAAATCCGTTACGCAAAAAGAAATTTACGGCGTACGTTAGCGCCATGATTTTGGGAATCTGCTGCTCTCTGGCTTGCTCGACAAGAAAATCGACCAGCTTGTTGCCGATCTTAAGGCCTCTATATTCCTGGGACATGCCGAGGGAACGAATCTCTACCAGATCCTGCCCAAGCCGCAATAAGGAGCCGCACCCGACAACCTTATCCCCGATCTCCGCAACGACAAACGTATCAATCTGACGCAGCAACGTTTCCCGGGTGCGGGGCAGCATGATCCCCTGTTCCGCATAGCCTTTAATGAGTTCGTACAAAGTTTCCACATCTTCCGGTGCTGCTTTTCTGCAAACTACCGTTAACTGTTCCGTTGCCTCCATGCTGCTTCGCCTCCACCCGGTGCATATAAATTCTATTGAATAAATATACAGCATGTCGCATGTTTTCTCAAGAACTATTTTTCCGAATTTTAGCCAGCGGCTTCTTCCTCTAAACCGATAAACGAACCAAATACATCGTTGCCGAAAAGAACGCCTTTATCGGTCAATTTGTATATCGTATCGCCTTCCTCAAGGACCTTCTCGAGCAGTCCATCTTTTAGAAGCTTCTCAATGATGGGGCCGAACTTATCCTCCAGCTTCTGCCCTTCGAATTGGGCGGCATAATCGGAAGCGCGCACGCCCTTGAGCAATCGAAGCCCTACCATCATGAAGTCCTCCATCGCTTCGTACTCCGGAACAACGTTTTCTTCAAGACGCGGAAGCTTTGTTTTTGTATAGTCGATAAAAGGCTGTACGCCTTTCACATTCACATGGCGGAGTCCGCGTGCATAACCGTGAGCGCCGGCTCCAAGCCCGTAATAAGGCTCGTTGCGCCAATACGTCGAATTATGCCTGCTTTCATACCCCGGCTTCGCAAAGTTGCTGATCTCGTAATGAACGTAACCCGCCTGCTTCAGCCGGTCCATAAGCAAGGTATACATATTAAACTCTTCGTCTTCCGGAGGAAGAGGCAGCTCGTCGCGTTGATACAGCTTGTGGAACAGCGTATTTTCCTCCACCTTCAGGCTGTAAAGCGAATAGTGCGGCAGATCAAGCGCCAATGCCTTATTTACGCTGTCCTCCAGCATCTCAACCGTCTGCTTCGGCAGTCCGAACATCAGGTCAATCGACAGATTCGTAAAGCCTGCGGCGCGGGCATTTTCCAGACTGCGGTAAACATCGTCTACATTATGAATGCGCCCAATGCGCTCCAGCAGCCCGTTATCAAACGATTGCACGCCAAAGCTGATCCGATTCACTCCGCCGGCAAACATGGCGGCGAGCTTCTCCGGGTCGGTCGTGCCCGGATTTGCTTCCATCGTAAATTCCACATCGTCTGCAAGCGGAAAATACTTTTTCACCGAAGCGAGAAAACGTTCCATTTGAGGCGGCGTCAATACGGTAGGGGTACCTCCGCCTACAAATACCGTATCAATTCTCTCCGGCGGTATTTGGGCAACCGTGAGCGCCATCTCTCTCTCCAAGGCGTCGAGATATTCGTCGACAGGCTGTCCCTTTAATACATACGAAGTAAAATCGCAATAATGACACTTGTTCGTGCAGAACGGGATATGAATGTAAAGCGCCTTAGGCGCGTAGTTAATCATTTCAACACTTCCTTCTTTTTTACTCCCCAATTAAAAAAATCGACAGGACTAAGGAGAGCATGCTCCTTAGTCCTGTCTAGATTATTGGCATAGGCCGCTTTGGGGTAAAGGGTATCTCCTGGAGGAGCGAAGCGCCCGCCTTTGCTGCATTTTTTTCTTCCGATCACACTTCATTCAGGAAAAAAATCAGCAACAGCGGCTGTAAGGAGATACCCTGTCCCCTGAGCTCAGCCTAATGCCATTATCCTGCGACAGTGACTAAGGAGCAGCCCGCTCTTAGTCCTCGTCGATTTTCAGCACCGCCATGAAGGCCTCTTGAGGCACCTCTACGCTGCCGACCTGCTTCATCCGCTTCTTGCCTTCCTTCTGCTTGTCGAGAAGCTTCCGTTTACGGCTGATGTCGCCGCCGTAACATTTGGCAAGAACGTTTTTGCGCATCGCTTTAACGGTTTCGCGCGCGATAACCTTCGTCCCGATCGAAGCCTGTACCGGCACCTCGAACATTTGGCGCGGGATCAGCTCTTTCATCTTCTGGCAAATACCGCGTCCGCGATGGTAAGCGCGGTCGCGGTGAACGATAACGGACAGGGCATCGACCTGCTCGCCGTTCAGCATAATATCCATCTTCACCAGATTCGATCTGCGGTAGCCCGACAGCTCGTAATCAAACGAAGCGTAACCTTTGGTGCTCGATTTCAGCTGGTCGAAGAAGTCGTAAACAATCTCCGAGAGCGGAATTTCATAAGTAAGCGTAACCCGGTTCGTATCCAGGTACTCCATGTTTACGAACTCGCCGCGTTTGCTTTGGCAAAGCTCCATAATCGCGCCTACGAAATCATTAGGGACAATAATCGAAGCTTTTACATACGGCTCTTCAACATACTCCAGCTTGCCCGCTTCCGGGTAATTGGATGGATTGTCGATATCGAGAACCGTACCGTTCGTCAGCGTAACGCGGTAAATAACGCTTGGCGCTGTCGTAATAAGCGGGATATTGAACTCGCGTTCAATACGCTCCTGAATAATTTCCATGTGCAGGAGGCCAAGGAAGCCGCAGCGGAAGCCAAAGCCCAGCGCCGTCGAGGTTTCCGGCTCGTAACGGAGCGACGCATCGTTAAGCTCAAGCTTCTCGAGCGCTTCGCGCAGATCGTTATAGTCCTGCGTCTCGATTGGATACAGACCGCAATAAACCATCGGATTGATTTTGCGGTAACCAGGCAAAGCTTCCGGAGCCGGACGTTTTGCTTCCGTAACCGTATCGCCGACACGCGTATCTTTTACGTTTTTGATGCCGGCAACGACAAAACCTACGTCGCCAACGGCAAGCTCGTCCACAATGCCCATCCGAGGCTTAAATGCGCCAACCTCGATAACTTCAAACTCGGCGCCGGTCGCCATAAAACGAATTTTCTTGCCGGCCTGAATGCTGCCGTCGATAACGCGCACATACACGATAACCCCTTTGTACGGATCGTAGTGCGAGTCGAAAATAAGCGCTTTAAGCGGTTCATCCGGATTACCGGTTGGAGCTGGCACCTTCTGGACCACTTGCTCCAAAATTTCTTTAATGCCGATCCCTGCTTTTGCCGAAGCCAGAACCGCGTCGCTTGCATCAAGACCGATAACATCCTCGATCTCTTGCTTTACGCGCTCAGGCTCGGCGCTAGGCAGGTCGATTTTATTAATAACCGGGAGAATCTCCAGGTTGTTGTCGAGTGCCAGATATACGTTGGCCAGCGTCTGCGCTTCAATGCCTTGCGCCGCGTCTACAACAAGCAAAGCGCCTTCGCAAGCGGCCATACTGCGGGAAACTTCATACGTGAAATCGACATGCCCTGGCGTATCGATCAGATTAAGTAAATATTCTTCGCCATCGTCAGCCTTATAAGTAAGGCGTACGGCCTGCAGCTTGATGGTAATGCCGCGTTCCCGCTCCAAATCCATCTGGTCGAGAACCTGCTCCTGCATTTCGCGCGAGGATAACGCTCCGGTAAATTCGAGAATACGGTCAGCGAGCGTCGACTTCCCGTGGTCAATATGTGCAATAATCGAGAAATTCCTAATTTTCTTTTGCCGGTCACGAACGTCAGTCATGCCTAACCCCCACACAATCCAATATAGCTAATCATTCTTTCCATTATATCAGCTATATGGTATACCAGCAATGCGGTTACGGCAAGATGCACGGCCGCCTATCCGGTAACCGACCCGAATAATGAAGCAATAAAGCGGATCCCGCTGTTGGAGACGGACTGCAAAAGGCCTGCTGTTCCGTCAGCAACCTTGTTCACCGTTGGTTCCCCGTTGTCCGAAGATAGGCCGGGAAGCCGTTCATGGCGTCCGTTTTGCTCCGCGATTTTCCGGACTTCCTTCAATTCCTTCTCGAGCTCGGCGATTTTCCGGTCGGCTTCCGTGGATAATCCGCTGCTCTTCACGGTTGTTGATTCTTCATCGGAGGAAGCCAGATTATATCGGTCCTCCTCCGAAATAACCGACGAAGAATTGTTTTTCTCGATCGGCCCGTATATACGCTCAATGCCTGACGAAGACATTTCGATGCCGTATAACACGATAAATACAAGCACGCCTCCAAGCAAAATCCATTTAAATGCGCCTTTCATCTCTCTCCAGCCCCTTTTAGCCAGGCGAGACTGCCGCAGCAGCCTTCGCCCGAAGCTTGATTATTTTGAAGCAGATACTTTCTCTGCGTCCCAGTAAATATCCGCAATGACTTTTGCCAATACATCCGCCGTCCGGTAGCTCTCGGCCAAAGTGTTGTCCACGCCGCCAATTTCGATCAATACGCTGTCCTCGGCAAGCGACTGGTTGTACTCGCCGTTGCCCGTTGCCGTGGTCTTGCCCAAGATCCCTCTGGAAAGGCCGGGATATTGCTTCTCCAGAACGTCATGGATCTGGGTTGCGAATTCCGCGTTCTTTTTCCAGTTCGGATTCTTGTGTCCGATAATAAAATAAACCTGCGCGTAGCTTTTGCCGTTAATATCCACCGTAGTGGTTTTGCGTCTGCCCGAATCGCGGTGGATATCGAAGAAGAATTTCAATTTCTTGTTGCTTGCGATTGCTTCCTGCACGGTTTTCTTCGAGTATTTGTAGGAGTAGTTCCAATCGTAACCCGGCACCGTTGTCGGGTAATCCTCATCCGAATGCGTGGTGCCTACGCCCAGATCCTCAAGCTTCTCGGCGAGCCGCTCGCCTACCAGCGTAATATTTTTGGAAGCCGAGTTGGCATCCCCATTCTTGTCCGCAATCTCCGGATACCAGGATTCCCGGCTATGCGAATGATAAATAAATACCACTTTGTCTTTCCCCGTTGTATGCGTTCCCGCATCATCCGGCGTTGGCGTTGATGTTGGTTTCTCCGTTGGAGTTGGCGTCGATGTTGGCGGCGGCGGAGTATCCGAAGGCTCGTTGCCCCCGCCCGTAGTGTCCGGGCCATGGTCATCGCCATTGGCTGCCCCCGTATCATCGCCAGGTATCGGAATGTTGTCTTCCGGCCACACATTCGGCTGCGTTCCTACCCCGCCGCGTATCAGAAAGGAAGAATCCGCCCCCATGCCCGGAATCTCTCCGGCGATCAGGCTTCTTGGATCTCCCGGATTCACGTTTGTCATCAACCGGAGGATAAAGCTGCTGATCTGCGTGCCAGACAACTCCTCGCCCGATTTCGTGCTCTTAAATTGAGGCATCTCCATCTCTAGCATATCCCCAAAAAAACCGCTTGAAACAGAAGCCGCGAAACCGGACATGGAAGACACCGGTGCAGCGAGCGAATGCTGCTGGGCCATTCCCGCAATACCTATCGCAACAAAAAACAGCATGGAGCTTATCGACAACACCGCGAAGGTTCTTCCCGTTACAAGCAGCCGGCGAATGCGTTTGCTCCCGCGTGTCAGATCAAACAACATGATGGTTCTTTTCATTTCGAGCTCTACCTCCCGCTTCTTCGTTGCTCAACTGTTACTAATCTATGAGACAAGAAGGTTTAATAGAACCGAAAAGAAATAATAGATTAATGAATTTTGATAGATTAAGAGATTCCATCTAGCGTAAACGGCTGGCCGTCAAAAAAGTCAAAAAAGCCAAAAAAGCCCCTGAGGCTTTTTTGCCCCAAGGACTTTGAATAAATTCAATGCGTATAGGCGGCAACGTTATCGGTATCGACAGCCTCATGGAGCGAAGCGTTTAAGCCGCTTGCGATAATGTTTGCGATATCTTCGATAAACTCGTCGATTTCTTTTGGCGTCACAAGCAGATCATGGCCCACCGGATTAAGCACCTCTTTGACAAGCTGCAGTCGCTCGGCTTCGCCCATTTGGTTCATCAAACCGAATATTTGATCGTTATTGGCATTGTTCGCCGCCATATGGTCCCTCATCAGCTCAATCGTATGATTTACGATCGTGGAGGCGTACACCACCGTCGGAACGCCGATAGCAATAACCGGTATGCCCAGAATCTCCTGCGTAAGGCCTTTTCGTTTATTTCCGATGCCCGAACCCGGATGAATGCCGATATCCGCAATTTGAATCGTTGTATTCACGCGGTCCAGCGCTTTGGAAGCCAGCGCATCAATCGCAATAATGACGTCGGGATGCGTTTTTTCCACGATACCCTGGACAATCTCGCTGGATTCGATGCCGGTTATCCCGAGCACGCCCGGTGCTACAGCGCTAACCGCACGGTAACCCGGCGCAACCTGATCCGGCATCAGCTCGAAGAAGTGACGCGTAACCATCACATTCTCTACGACGAGCGGTCCCAGCGCATCCGGCGTTACATTCCAGTTGCCCAGCCCAACAATAAGCACCTTTGCCGTCTTGCCTATACCAATCCGCTCCAGGAACGTCTCGAAATGCTTGGCGAAATGCTTGGCGACGCGATCCTGCAGCTCCGTATCCTGCTTGCGGAGGCCGGGTACCTCAATCGTGACGTAGCGGCCCAGCACTTTGCCGATCGCGCGGGAGCCTTGCTCATTCTGCACATGCAGATGAGTAATCGTGATGCCGTCATCTTCGGTTGTTTCCGAATGTATGCCCGGGATCGGGCCTCCCCCGCCGAGCTGCTCCGCGATTTCTTTTGCCTCAAGCGCCAGATCGGTGCGAATGTTGTATTGCTGCAAATCAAGTTCGGTCATTTAACCATTCTCCCTTCAAAGCCATACCATTCTCTCCAGCTTATTGTTCGCAAGGGAGACAATTTCATACTTTTGCCCGGTTGAGCAAAAATGGCAGGACAGGCTCGCTATTGCTTTTCATGAGAGTGCATGGTAATATATTTTAAGTTGTGTTACCTAGACTTACCGCGTACGCTTTTTGTTTGCTTACGCAAACTTTGTAGGAGGTGAAACTCGATGCCAAACATTAAATCCGCAATTAAACGCGTTAAAACGAGCGAAAAACGCCGCGCTTTGAACGCTTCCCAAAAATCCGCGCTTCGTACGGCTGTTAAATCTGCTGACCAAGCTATCGCTGGCACTGATGTAGAAGCAGCTAAAGCTGCTCTGGTCGCTGCAACGAAAAAATTGGACAAAGCGGTTACTAAAGGCCTGATTCATAAAAATGCGGCTTCCCGCAAAAAATCTCGTCTTGCTAAAAAGCTGAACGCTCTGTCGGCTCAAGCTTAATAAACCGCAAACAAATGAACGGCCTCGCTTATGCGAGGCCGTTTTTGATTTGTCATTATTCGATTATCTGGCGCCTTGTCCTTGCTGAACGCCAAGCGACAGTAGGAATAATTCCAATCCCAGCGTCTTATCGATAGCGCCCGTCTTCATTTTGTAATCCAGATCCGCTATATCGCTAAGCAGCGCGCCAAGCCGTGCTACTTTAAACTTTTGGCTTTTCTCGGCGGCAAGCTTAACCGCGTACGGATGAAGTCCAATCTGCCCCGCCATTTGCTGCGGAGAATACCGGTTCTGCTCAAGCTCCTTGATCTGAAGCATGATTCGCAGCTGCCTTGCGATTAACGCGGCAATCTTAATAGGCTCTTCCCTTCTGACGAGCAAAGCCCGGTACAGCTTCAGCGAACGGTCAACCTGCAGGCTTGCGATGGCATCCACCAGCGCAAATACATCCTCCTCAACGGTAGAGGCTGTCAGCAGTTCCGTCTCTTCAACGCCTATAACCCCGCCTTCACCGGCATGAAGGCATAGCTTGTCCACTTCGATTGCCAGCTGCTGCATATTCGCCCCGGTTCGCACGAGCAGAAGATCCGCCGCATCCGACGTCATCGTCCGTTTCTGTTCCTCCGCGCGTTTGACAACCCAGCGTCTCAGCTCCGCCGCATCAAGCTCCTGAAAAGCGATAAGCGCATCGCGGTCCTTCAGCATCTTCACCAGCTTGCGCCGCTCGTCCAGCTTTTCCGCGTTAATAATGAACAACATAACCGTTGTCTCCGACGGGATGTCCAAATAATGCTGCAGCCGGTCCGTCTTATGATCCAGCTTGCCGCCTTCTTTGCCTCCGGCAGCAAAAACAACCGAATCGCGTACAATAACGAGCTTACGCTCCACAAAGAAAGGCAGCGTCTCCGCTTCAAGCGCCGCTTCTTCAATCAGCGTCTCCGACGTATCGAACTTGACTACGCCAAGCTCACGCTCGTCCGGCGTAAACATCGCTTCCGTTAACGTCTCCGTAAACTGGCCGATCCGGTACCGGTCTTTGCCGTATATCACGTAAGCGGGACGGAACTTCCCCGCTTTAATTTCCTTTAACGCCTCTTTTGCTTCCATGCTTCACCTCTCCCCGTCTCCCGTGCATGCATCTTACGGCATTCGCTGAACAGCAACAAAGGGATGGGCTTCTTAGGCCTCATCCCTTTGTCCCTGAACATCTATATAAACATCTGCAGACAGGCCCATGGTACCGCCCTGTAGATGGTCATACTTTTGGTCAAGGCTCACGTTGACTTTTCATTTGTATATCATACGCAAGTGAACGATAAAGTGTGCGAATATCAGCCGTAAAAATGTCTAGAATTAATGAGCTGCCTTCGATTCGGTTTTTGCTGCCAGGTCAATCGTGTAACGCTCCATGCCGCCGGATTCCAGCTGCACCTCATAGGTAATCTGCTTGCCGTCCTCCGACCATGCGAGCGTGGCAACCTTGCCGTTTCTGCGTATGGAATCATAAACGGCCTTCCCTGCATCGTCACCGTTCTTGTAAACATGGATCTGGTAACCCACTGCCTTGGCAATGTAGCTTCCGTCCGGAGAAGCGACCTCGAGCGGTGCAGGCGTAAACCCGGCTATCCCCTGATTCGGCTCGCTGCCATCGCCAATGCCTTGGCTAGGTCCTTTGACGGAAGGAGCTTCCCCGGTCGAGGCCCCTTTGTTGTCCGATGCGGGCTCGTTGCTGCCACCGGAGCTGTTCCCTTGATTATCCTTGGATCCGCCTGCTTCCGATTCGGATGCGGCTATCCCCAAGTCTTCTTCCGTCGTCACATGGTAATCGTCGTTGCCCGCTGAATCAGCCGAGGATGCAGATTGATCCGGATCAATCGATTCCGTGTTGACGTGCGCTTTCCCGGTATCGTTGGCATTGTTGGCGTAAGGCTGAACCTCTTTAAACTGTCTTTGCACTTCAGCTGAACTGGCGGAAGTATCCGCAGCAGCCGTTTGCACCTTATCGTCATCAAAGCTATGCGAAGACGACGGGAATAAACCCGCATTATAAGATACTAGGAATAATCCGGCTGCTACGCTCGCCGCAATAATTCCCGTTATCGCCCGGAAGCGCAGCTGATGCCGCTCTTTGGCACGGCGCGTGGTTTGCTGCGTTGGCGCAGGAACGGCCACCGGAGCAATCTCCACCGCAGCCGCCTCCGGCTGCCGGAATGGAACAATTTCTTCGAGCTGAGGCAAAATAGCGTCTACCAGACTGTACTTTGGCATGACATGAGGTAAATTGCCAAGCTCATCGGACAGTTTTTTCAGCCGCTCAAACATTGCTGCACAGTCCGGACAATGTCTCGTATGATTCATCAAGATCTCATATTCATGTTCATCCAAATCGCCGTCTAGCTGACGGTTCATGTATTCGATCACCTCTTGACAAGTCATCCCCGGACACCACCTTTCTGATAATCATGTAGTAAAGTTTGAAGCTGCTGCCTAGCTCGGAATAAGTAGGATTTGACCGTATTTAATGGCAGATCAAGCGAGTCAGCGATTTCGTTATAAGAGAAATCCTGCAAATACCGCAGTACAACTACTGCCCGGTGATGCTCCGGCAATTTATCGATTGCCTTGCGGATGTCTTGTACGGCGTAAGCCGACATAACCTCGTCCTCGACATTTTGTTTCTCCCGGAATACCATCTCATGCTCGTCTATCGATACGGTTGGCTTGCTTCTTCTAAACTTATCTATGCAAATATTCGTTACAATTCGTTGAATCCACGTTTTGAACTGGGCCTTCTCTTCGTAGGAGCCGATTTTTGTGTATATGCGGATTAACGCTTCCTGCGCCGCATCCATCGCATCCTGTTCATTATTCAATATATAATAGGCTGTCCGGTAAACATGGGTTTCAATCTCTCGCAACAGAGTTATTAAAGCATCCCGATCTCCTGACTGAGCGGCTCTAATAAGGCCAGGCTCTACCACGAAGGATCCCCCTCTCTTGCAACCTCTCTGACGAGCGGGTTGCATAAATTGTTGCACCTCTAAAATGAAAAACCTTTAATTTTTTAATTGAAAAAGTAGAAAACTCCAACCTAAAGGATAACAAAAAAATGGAACCCCGTATATAGGTAGTTCCTAGTGAGTTAGGTTGAAAGAAGCATTTTAGCAGGATACCCGATTAGGAATATAGGCACTTTCGCCAGCGTCTTCCTAATTCTTCCTGATCGTTTGTTCATATATTCCAGATAAACCCACTCTATAGCGGATTTCGCCATTCTGATCCGTCCGCAATGCCGTGACGCCGTACTCCTCCAGGCGCTTCAGCACATCCGGATGCGGATGACCGTAAGTGTTGGTTGCCCCGACGGAAATTGCCGCCTGAAGCGGCTTCCAATAGCGCAGCCATTCCTCCGAGGTTGAATATTTACTGCCGTGATGAGCAATTTTCAGGACATCGATCCGGCTTAGTTTTTTGGAGGATTCGGTTGATGAGAGAGTAGTATTTTGATCCCGCATACGCGATAGTATAGCCGATTCGGCTGTGCTGCTAATATCCCCCGACAGCAGAAAGGTGGATTGATAGATTCTCATCCATAACACAACGCTGTCGTCGTTCTGATCCTCAATGACGGGAATTCCTTCACCTGCAGCCGGCGGCCACAAGACGGTTAATTCCGTATCGGCATCCACCTTCCACTCCTTTCCGATTTCCGCACGGTAAAGCGGGATCCCTTTTCGCAAGGCCGTGCGCATAATCGCTTCCGCGTCCTCGGCATGCTTTAAACTTCCGTTCCATGCAATGGCGCGTACGGGAATAGCGTCGAGCACCGCCTGCAAACCGCGGATATGGTCGCTGTCCAGATGGGAAATGACAAGCAGATCAAGAGAATGAACCCCTCGCTTCATTAATAAGGGAACAACAACCTTGCTTCCCACCTCAAACGGATCGCTGCGCTGCTTCCATTCCTCGCCGGGTTTGCGGAAGCTTAACGTTCCCCCGCCATCGATCAGAATCCTCTTGCCCTGCGGCGTACGGATAAAGATGGCATCCCCTTGTCCAACATCAAGAACATCAACATCGGCCGTACGCTTCAGCATATCCGGAAAATAGGCGTAGAACAATAAGGCCGCACCCGCTAACATGGCGAGACTTAATCCGGTTGAACGCCTCCTCCATATCGGGAGCTTCCGTTCCTCCAGGAGCTCCCAAATAGGAACCGCATCACGTTCCATGCCGGCTGACGCTTCTTGCAGGGGCATAGTCTCGTCCGTTTCCTTCGGAACAGCAGCAGGTGCAGCAGGCAGCTGTCTGCATAGAACGGCAAGAGCCAAATACCAGGCGGCAATCCACCATAACGGAGGCGTGGCCCAGATGGTACGGACGGCGTCCACTTCCCCAAGCCAGCTAACCAGAAGAAACGTCCAATCATTTGCGTATACGCTGACGGCTGCCAGCAGTTGACCGCCAAGCGGCCACAGCAGGCCAAAGACCAGCGCTACCGCCCCTATCGGCA
Source organism: Paenibacillus glycanilyticus (assembly GCF_051200795.1). NCBI lineage: Bacteria > Bacillati > Bacillota > Bacilli > Caryophanales > Paenibacillaceae > Paenibacillus > Paenibacillus glycanilyticus. Next base: position 2,378,718 of record NZ_CP195155.1, on the reverse strand, counting down.
TTACGATAAAACTAATAAACGGCACCAGGATCAGATTAGCCGGAATCGACAGCAAGTGGAACTGATTAAAGTAATAGACCGTCAGCGGAAAAGATACCGCTTGCGCCACAACCGTCACGGCAAGCAGATCAAGCAGCGATTTTCCTTTGCGCCAATTCGGCATCGCACGCCTAACCGGCGGCACAAACAGAATAAGCCCTGCCGTAACGGCAAAAGACAATTGGAAGCCTACATCCTGAATAAAGGAAGGATTCCAGATCAGCATCACTACCGCCGCCGCGGCCAGCAGATGCAGGCCGTCCTTCAGCTTATCCATTCTGGCGGCTAGAAGCGCCAGCATCGTCATGAGCCCTGCCCTTACGACGGAAGGCGACGAGCCGGAGAGGAGCACATAAAACGGAACGGCCGCAATCAGGGTAAGCAGCAGCCGCTCCCGAGTCAAACGCAGCAGCCGCAAAACGGCCCCCAGCGCGTATACAAACACGGCCACGTGAAGACCCGAAATGGCCAATATATGAGTCAGTCCCAGCCGGGAAAACTGCTGGAACTGCTCCGGGTCCAGGTCCTCGCGTATGCCGAGGACCAGCCCCTTCATGTACCCGGACTGGTCGGCCGGGTACAATCGGTCCATCCGCGCGCCAAGCCAGTCGCGCGCGGCATCCACGCGGCCGAGCACGGCGGCCACGGTCCAGCCCGGGCCCGGCGCCGCCTGGACGGCGCCGATGCCCTTGACCTTGAGCAGCCAGTGGACATGCTGGCTGCTCTCCAGATAGCGGCGGTAATCAAAGCCGCCGCTATTGGAAACGCCGGCCGGCCGCGCAAGCTCGCCGGCGAGGCGCACGCTGCCGCCGCGGTGCCACGCGGCGGCGAGCTCTTGGTGCGGCTGCTCGGCAAGCCGCACCTGAACAAGCAGGCGCTCGCGGACCTTGCGCGGCGCCGCTTCGCCACCCACGCGGACGGCATCGGCCGTCACGCGGAACATCGCGCGGTCTCCGTCGACCTCTACCGCGGATACAATCGTGCCGGTCACTTCCGCTTCATACGAAGCGCCCGGCAGATCTAGCGCGCTCCCGTTGCGGGCATCGGCCCACAGCCGCTCGCCGGCTGCAAGCATGCAGCCGATTAAGCAGACAACGGCAAGCCGCCTTGTCGATTGTCCAACTAGCACAAGCGCAAGCAACAAAACCGCCGCCGAGCTTATGGCCAGAGCCGCTCCCCCTATGCTCAGATGAGCGGCCATGCTGCTTCCCGCTATCCAGAACACGGCAAACCATACTAAAGGCCGTCTATTCACGGCAATCCCTCCTCCGTGCAGAAAAAAAAGAACCTCCGGACGCATCAAAGCAGATGCATACGGAGGTTCTTCCCCATTCGCTTATTTAGTTAGGATGTAACCTTCATGCTTGCCTGCGGCGGCGGCTCGTAATCCGTCAGCGAACGGAATACAATCCCCTTCTGGCTCATAAGCAGGCTTACCTTGTCACTATCCTTCGGATAACCGCGATGGAACACAATTTCCTTCACGCCGCTGTTTGCCAGCATGTTGGCGCAAGTCCAGCAAGGCTGATCGGTTACGTATACCGTTGATCCTTCACGGTCGGCGCGGTCCGTAAAGAGAAGCAAGTTCTGCTCCGCGTGAATCGTGCGGATGCAGCGCTGTTTTTTGACCATTTGCTCCTGACCGTCGTCGCCGATTCGCGTCTCCCATTCTTCCGCAATCATGCAGCCTGCTTCCGAGCAGTCCTGCACGCCCATCGGAGCGCCGTTATAGGCGGTTCCCAGCAGCTTCTTGCCCTGCACGAGCACCGATCCGACATGACGGCGGGGACAACGCGAGCGTGTCGACACCATATAGGCAATATCCATAAAATACGTATCCCAGTCTTTGCGTGAAGCATCCTGCGCTTCTGACATGTCTTCCACTCCTTTTCCTTTTGCCCGGACAGCTTCCGTCAGATTCCTCAAGGAAGGAACCCGACGGAGCTGCCTCTATCTAGATGTATATAGATGATATCGTTGTATTAGTTCGATTGACTTGCGCGCAAGGCTTGATCCAGGTCAGCCAAAATATCCTTAATGCCTTCCGTGCCGATCGACAGGCGGATCAACCCGGCCGTTACGCCTGCCGCTTCCTGCTCCGCAGCCGACAGCTGCTGGTGGGTTGTGCTTGCGGGATGGATGATAAGCGACTTCGAATCGCCAACGTTCGCCAAATGCGAGAACAGCTTCACGGAATTGATCACCTTCTTGCCGGCATCGATGCCGCCTTTAATGCCAAAGGTCAAAATGGCGCCTTGGCCGTCCGGCAAATATTTCTTGGCCAGCTCATAAGAAGGATGGCTCTCGAGACCCGGATAGCTTACCCATTCCACCGATTCGTGCGACTCCAGGAACTGGGCAACCTTCAAGGCGTTTGAGCTATGGCGTTCCATGCGCAGATGCAGGGTTTCGAGACCTTGCAGCAGCAGGAACGAGTTAAACGGCGACAGGGCAGCGCCCATGTCACGCAATAATTGTACTCTAGCTTTAATGATATAAGCAATCGGACCAACCGCATCCGTGTACACAACGCCGTGATAGCTAGGATCCGGAGTGGTCAGGCCAGGGAATTTGCCGCTTTCTTTCCAGTCGAAACGGCCGCCGTCCACGATAACGCCGCCGATCGATGTACCGTGACCTCCAATGAATTTGGTTGCGGAATGAACCACGATATCCGCGCCGTGCTCAATCGGACGGAGCAAGTAAGGGCTCGGGAACGTATTGTCCACGATAAGCGGAATGCCGTTCTCGTGAGCAATAGCCGCTACGGCCTCGATATCAAGGATATCACCCTTCGGATTGCCTACCGTTTCCGCATACAAAGCCTTTGTGCGTTCCGTTATGGCCGCGCGGAAATTTTCGGGATTCGACGGGTCTACGAACTTGACTTGAATGCCAAGCTTCGGAAGGGTTGTCGAGAACAGATTGTATGTACCGCCGTAAAGGCTGGTAGCGGATACTATCTCGTCTCCCGCTCCCGCGATATTCATAATCGAATACGTAATCGCAGCTTGTCCGGACGCTACGGCGAGTGCGGCAGGCGCTCCTTCCAGTTCGGCGATACGCTTCTCGAATACATCTGTTGTCGGGTTCATCAAGCGGGTATAGATATTGCCGAATTCCTGAAGCGAGAACAGGTTCGCCGCATGATCCGTGTCACGGAAGCCGTAAGAGGTCGTCTGGTAAATCGGAACCGCGCGGGCAAAAGTAGTCGGGTCAATCTCCTGTCCGCCATGGACAGCCAATGTGTCGAGCGAACGTTTGTTTTGTTCTTGATTCGTCATGTGCAACAACTCCTTGGTATATGGGATGGACATGCTTCAACCATTTCAAAGCAAACGGCTCGGTTTGGGTAGTCCAATGGAATCGAACTTAATGCCCGAATATGGTTATATAGGCCTGGGAAAACCTCCCTGCACCTTGTCCCATTCTCTCATAATCATGGCGATGCGACAATGCTATCTTTTATTCCGGCAAGCAGCTTGCTGCCTATTCCCTTCACTCTAAGAAGATCATCCGCGGATGAAAAAAGTCCATTCTGTTCCCGGTCGGCGATAATGGCCTGCGCTTTTGCCGGGCCAATCCCTTTCAGCGTATCCAGCTGCTCGGCCGTTGCCCGGTTAATATCAAGCTTGCCTGACGGGACTTCTTCTTTCCCTGCTGTCTCTCCGGCATTAGCCTCCGCATGAATGCTCCCCGTTTGGGCGTTCGGCAACTGCGCTCCGCTCTCCTTCGTTTTTTCCGGCAGATCCGCCTTTTCCGCTGGTTCTTCCGGTTCTTCATTCATTTGCAGGGCAACGCCAACCTCCCGGTTTAGCTTCACCCACTCATCCGGCGCTTTCTCCTTTGGCTGCGCGAAGGCTGCAGCAAGCAATACAACCGCAGCCGCGACAAGAAATAGAGGGATTATAAATCCGTTTTTATTCGAATTGGTTTGACGTCCTTGCAGGAAACGAGCCACTGCGAACACTCCTTCTACCCAAAAAAAGGGGATTTTTAGCATTTCCATGTCATATTAGGCAAGTCTTGAGGAATAGGTTAAAAGAGCAAATCTGTTAGGAGGGCTGAGCATGAATGTCGGATTCATTGGGACGGGCGCGATGGGAAGCCTGCTTATCGAAGCCTTCGTCGCATCTGGAGCACTCGACCCGTGTCAGATCGTAATCAGCAACCGCACCTACGCCAAAGCCCAGGCGCTTGCTGAACGATATCCCGGAATGAGAGCCGAGCGTTCGAATGCAAGCACCGCAAGCGTTAGCGACATTTTGTTTTTATGCGTCAAACCGCTTGAATATAAGAAAGTGATTGATGATCTTCTGCCGGTCCTGCGACCGGAGCAGCTTCTTATATCCATAACAAGCCCGGTTCTGATCGGGCATCTGGAAGAGCTTTTGCCGTGCAAAATCGCAAAGGTTATTCCAAGCGTCACCAACCTCGTCTGGAGCGGTGCTACCCTATGCATCTATGGCTCCCGCATTACGGAAGAGGACCAGACCCTTATCGAAGATATGCTTGCTTTCATCAGCGAGCCTCTTCCTATCGAAGAGCCTTACACCCGGATCGTATCCGACCTCTCCAGCTGCGGACCTGCCTTTTTCGCTTATCTGGTCGAGCAGTTCGTAGATGCCGCCGTATGCGAAACGGGAATCAGCCGCGAGGACGCGGTCAGCGTTGCAAGCAACATGCTGCTCGGCACGGGACTTCTGCTGACGGAAGGCGGACTATCTCCGGAAGATATCCAGAAGAGAGTAGCCGTTCCCGGAGGAATTACGGCCCAGGCCCTGCAGCTGCTGAATCGTGAGCTTGACGGCACCTTTAACCGGTTGATCCGGACGACGCATAAAAAATTCGACGAAGACGTCGCAAAAATAAATACCGCTTTCTACGGCGAAGAGGTGAACGGACAGTAGCACATTTTGCGCTGCTGGGCCGCTCACCTCTTCTTTTTTTGCCTGCTATTTAGTTCGCTACGATGTTAACGAGCTTGCCCTTAACAACGACCACTTTGCGGATCGTTTTGCCTTCTATCAGTTCTTTCACTTTATCCATGTCTTTGGCAAGGCTTTCCATCTCTGCTTCCGCCGTATCGGCTGCAATGGAAACGCGCTCGATAATTTTACCGTTCACTTGCACGACGATTTCAACTTCATCATCCACGGTCAATGCTTCTTCGTACGAAGGCCATTGCTCGTAAGTGATGGAGCCCGTTCCGCCCAGCTTCTCCCACAGCTCTTCAGCGATATGCGGAGCCAACGGGGACAGCATTTGCAGGAAGTTCTTCATGGCTTCAACCGGCAATACATCCGTTTTGTAGGCTTCGTTAACGAAAATCATCAACTGACTGATCGCGGTGTTAAAGCGCAGGTTCTCGAAATCATCGGTCACCTTTTTGATGGAACGGTGCCATGTTTGCTTGAACGCTTTTGTTGTTTCGCCGTCGTTTGCGATTTTCGCGTTTACGCTGCCGTCTTCGCTGACGAACAAGCGCCATACGCGGCTCAAGAAGCGGTATGTGCCTTCTACGCCGTTGGTATTCCAAGGCTTCGTCGCTTCCAGAGGTCCCATGAACATTTCGTACATGCGGAGCGTATCCGCACCGAATTCGTTCACGATATCATCCGGGTTAATAACGTTGCCGCGCGATTTGGACATTTTCTCGTTGTTCGTGCCGAGAATCATGCCTTGGTTCACCAGCTTGTGGAACGGTTCTTTCGTGTTTACGACGCCAAGATCGTACAGCACTTTGTGCCAGAAGCGCGCGTAGAGCAAGTGAAGCACCGCATGCTCCGCGCCGCCGATGTACAGGTCAACCGGCAGCCATTCCTTTTGTTTTTCCGGCGAACAAATTTCGTTCTCGTTCTTCGGATCGATAAAGCGCAGGTAATACCAACAGCTTCCCGCCCATTGCGGCATCGTGTTTGTCTCGCGGCGAGCCTTCATGCCCGTCTCCGGATCAATCGTGTTTACCCATTCCGTAACGTTCGCAAGCGGCGATTCACCGGTGCCGGATGGCTTGATCGCATCCACGTCCGGCAATACAAGCGGCAGCTGATCTACGGGAACCGGCTTCATGGTACCGTCTTCCAGGTGCAGAATCGGAATCGGCTCACCCCAGTAGCGCTGGCGGCTGAACAGCCAGTCGCGCAGACGGTAAGTGACCTTGCCATGGCCTTTGCCCGAGCCTTCCAAATGCTCGATCATCGTTTTGATCGCATCGTCGTTATTCAGACCGTTCAGGAAATCGGAATTGACGTGAGGACCGTCGCCTGCATAAGCCTCTTTCGTTACGTCGCCGCCTTGAACAACCTCAAGGATTGGCAGATCGAATTGCTTCGCAAACTCCCAGTCGCGGGTATCATGGCCTGGTACCGCCATAATGGCGCCCGTTCCGTAACCCGCAAGCACGTAGTCGGCAATCCAGATTGGCGTCTTTGCGCCATTAACCGGGTTGATCGCGTAAGCGCCCGTAAATACGCCTGTTTTGTCCTTCGCAAGGTCGGTACGCTCCAGATCGCTCTTGCGAGCCGCCGCTTCTTTGTACGCCTCAACCGCTTCGGCTTGGTCAGCCGTCGTGATTGCCGCAACCAGCTCATGCTCGGGTGCCAGTACGCAGTAAGTTGCGCCAAACAGCGTATCCGGACGCGTTGTAAATACGACAAGCGAAGCATCATGACCGTCAATGGCGAAAGTTACTTCCGCGCCAGTCGATTTGCCGATCCAGTTGCGCTGCATGTCTTTGATGCTTTCCGACCAGTCGAGCTCTTCCAAGTCCTCGAGCAAGCGCTCGGCGTATTCCGTAATTTTCAGCATCCATTGGCGCATTGGCTTGCGGATAACCGGGTGGCCGCCGCGTTCGCTCAGGCCGTCGATCACTTCTTCGTTCGCCAGTACGGTACCCAGCGCAGGACACCAGTTAACCGGTACTTCGGCAACATAAGCGAGTCCTTTATTATACAGTTGGATAAAGATCCATTGCGTCCATTTATAGTAATCCGGATCCGTTGTGCTGAATTCGCGGTCCCAGTCGTACGAGAAGCCAAGCGACTTGATCTGGCGGCGGAAGTTGTTGATGTTCTCCACCGTGATCTCGCGCGGATGGCGTCCCGTTTGCAGAGCGTATTGCTCCGCCGGCAGACCAAACGCGTCCCAGCCCATCGGATGAAGAACGTTATAGCCGCGCATCCGTTTGTAACGGGATACAATATCCGTAGCCGTGTAACCTTCCGGGTGACCTACGTGCAGACCCGCGCCGGACGGATAAGGGAACATATCAAGGGCGTAAAATTTTTTCTTGCCCGGATCTTCCGTTGTTGCAAATGTCTTGTTCTCATCCCAATATTTCTGCCATTTCGGCTCTACCGCCAGCGGGTTGTAGCCTTGAAATTCCTGACTCATCATCATTTCCTCCTAAAAAGTGTGCGCGAGCGCATCACAAACATAAAAAAACTCCCGCCCCTAGCGTATTATCGCTAGGGACGAGAGATTATTCCCGTGGTACCACCCTAGTTAACGTCCGGCATGCTTTGCCTTTCGTTCACTCATTGCCTTTAACGCAGGCTATTCGTTGCGTAATAATAACGCAAAGCTCCAAGGCGAGATTCATATCGCTGCAGGTCCGGCTTGCACCATCCGCCGGCTCTCTTAGCCTTGCTCCGCGACATTACTGCTCCTCTTCAACGCCATTAAGTATAGAAAAACATGGTTAGACCCGATTATACCGCCAGTGACGCCACATGTCAAGATATGCGGGTGTTTGCCGGGTTACCCGAGCAAATCCGGATTATAAGTAAGGCATCCGGCGATAATCATGCCTACGCTGCACGAAATAAGCAGAATAAGAATGCCTACCGCGATGTTGTTCTGCTCAATGGCTTTAAAGATGGTCACGTTCACCTTAAGCCCCTTGCCGAATAAATAAGTAATCAGCTCCGTCAAGTAGTAGAGGATAACGAGCGCAATGATCCCGATCACGCCCCACAGCAGCATGTCGGAGAGCGATACCGAGTTTTCCGCAGCCGCGCGGATTACGATGGCGAGACCTGCCAGCCTGCCGCCAAGCGACAAGGCTGCCGAAGCATTTCCTTTAAAGATAAGGGCAAACTCCTTATTCTTCGTTGTCAGTTCAAACAAGAGCAGCCCTGCTATCATAATGGCGAAACCCGTCAATGAATAAAGCAAAAAATCCACATATAAATTAGTGTCCATTCCAATTTAGCTCCTTACTCTGATTTAGTAATGCCAACCGGCAAAAAATAAGATAAATTATCCGTAATCGGGCTGCCGATGCGAATGCCTATGGCGCCCGCATTTCCTCCGATTAAAAAGCTGCCGTACATGTACGAGCCTTCACGTTCTCCCTTTACCGTCCGGAAATTGGCGGTTGGCAGCTCGACGTATTCCTGATAGACAGGAAGGTAATGAGCGTAGGAGTTATGACTATCCTCCGCCGCTACCGTACCGTCGCCTTCGAAAATTTTGACCGTATCCCCTTCGCGTCCAAACGCAGGCTTCATCACGTATTTCGTCCGGCCTTCAAGAAAGCGGTCCGGCTCCAGATAGGTGGGGAGAAAATGCTCTCCGATCCATCGGTGCTCTTCTTCGGTAAAAAAAGGACTCCCTTCTTCATGCAGTCCCCAAATAATAGCCTGCACGGCCTTCGATTGGAGAAGGAAGGCGGACGGCGGATTAACGACAGCAACCTTCTTCTGCCCGATGAGCTCCAGCAGCCATAATCCGATGGGATTCCCTTCCTCATCTTCATCCTCAATAAGATTCTCTACCGGGAAGGTTTGGCGATACAGCACGTGAATGGGATTTCCCTCACCGTCAAACAACCCGACATGCCGAATAATTTGAAGCTGATCAAGCGGAACAAAGCTCGACGGGAAGGGCAGAAAGCTCTGCAAGTAAAGAGCCGTATTGGCGTCTTCAACGTTATCTCCATGGGCCGTGAACACGATGCGAGGCTCATTCGGATCTTCACCGAGGTATTCCAGACTCTCGATAACCGCTTTCTCAACCGCAAGCGCAAGCTGCTTCTCAAAGCCCTTATTCGGATTATGGTGATTAAAGACTTCGCAGACCAGTCCGTTTACATAATGGAGCTCTTTGATGAAGGTCGGGGTATCCGAATTGATCTCCATGCATTTGTACGTCTCTCCCGTCCCAATCAGATCCAGTCTGGCGATAACGCTCTCGACCGATAAGCTTCTGATTCTTATGTACGCCAATGTCTCGCGCGGGAAACCAAGCATCAGCAAAGTATCGTCGTCCACGGTCCGAAGCAATTGCGCGGTCTTATAGAAAATATGGCCAATGCGGTTCGTCGATTCGCGAATTTTATGAACCTCTTCTTTCGTCATGCCGTATAGGTCATAAAGGGAATACTCTTCGCCGTACAAATCTGCCCAATAATCTTTAATTCCGGAATAAAAGGCGTTTCTCGCCTTGGCGAATTGGTCCACGTTCAGCCTCCGCCAATGGAGCTGCCTTTGCCAAAGCCGGAGCTCGTTTTGCTTGTAATGCTGGATTTATAAGCAGAATAAGAGCTGCTTTTTTGCAGAGCCGATCGGGAGGAATAATAGCTGTTGCCATAGTAATAATTCCGGTAGTAAGAGGAGCTGGAATCGTCGCAGCGGTATACTCCGTTTTTGCTGTCCCACTCCCAGTCCCTGCATTGGCTGTCCGTTGGCGGAGCCGTTCGCGGGTAAGTCGTTGTTTGACCGCAGCCCGCAAGGGCGGTAGCCATGGCAACGGCAGAGACGCCAAGCATTGCTTTTTGAGTTAAATTCATAAACTGGTATCCTCCAAGCTTCATAGTTCCTATAAAGTTATATCATATTTTAATAGGGATGCAGCAAGAAAAGTTAAAGTTTCCATAAAATGATGGTATGATAGTGAAATCATTTTGATTCGGAGTGAGAGAGATGAATAAATTAATTTATTTTGTCGACAAAGGCTTTAATGAATACGAGCCGTTAATGGAGTATCCTGCCGCTTCTGTTGGAATCGATGAGATGTATGCCCGTCAATTATGCACCTACCTGATTGCAAACGGAGTTCAATACGAATTAACCTCAAACGAGATGCAGGAAAACGAAGAAATGCTGATCGTCAAGCGCATCGGTCCAAACGAGAATTACGGAGACGAATCCAACTACCGGGGACGCGGCATTTATATCGAATTCAGGAAGCCTAACGAGCGGGGACGCAAGCTGACCGAGATCGGCAGCGCCAACCATTATGAGGTTATCCGTTACTTGCTGAAGGATATCGTAGATGTTCCGGGTTACGGTCCCATGTTTACGACATCAACCGAAATTGACGAAGACCGGGGCTGTTACGTGATTTACGTCCGCGGCATGAATGAGCCTGAGGATTAATAAAAAAGCTGCCTTAACGGCAGCTTTTTTCATCTACAAATTGTTTAATTCGGTCATGAATGGCATCCCTCACGGCACGGAATTGGAACATGATTTCTTCCTCGGTGCCGGTAGCCTTCGCCGGATCGTCAAATCCCCAGTGCCACTTAACGACATTTTCATTGGCAATGACCGGGCAATGCTCGTCCGCATGCCCGCATAAGGTAATGACGTAATTAGCCCGGTTTAATAATTCGACATCAATCACATCGGAGGTATTGCCCGAAATATCCACTCCCGCTTCTTTCATCGCTTGCACGGCTTTCGGATTTAGTCCGTGCGCTTCCAAGCCGGCGCTGTACACCTCGAATTCGTCTCCGCCCAGCAGCTTCATGAATCCGTCCGCCATCTGGCTTCTGCACGAATTGCCCGTACATAGGAAATATACGATAGGTTTTGCTGTCATCCGTATCCTCCTGTCATGGCTATGCCACTTGTTTTTCCGCTTCTTGTTTTTTGCCGGATTTCAACCTGAAGAAAAAGGCGAGGGCAACACCCGCTGCCAATAGGAATCCCGCAATCGCAAAGCCAACATACACGTTAAACGAATGAATAAACTCAAGCCAGATATATAACCCGGCCAGCGTGATAAACAAGGTCGGCACGGTTAATACGAAGCCTGCTTTCATATAAGAGCCCCATGAAATCTTCACGTCCTTCTTCGCGAGAACATGAAGCCATAACAAGGTGGCCAGCGAACCGATTGGCGTCATCTTTGGACCCAGATTGCATCCAATCACATTCGCGTAAACCAACGCTTCCCGGATCGCGCCTGCCGTAGCTGTCCCCTTGATCGCTAAGGCATCAATCATTACCGTTGGCATGTTGTTCATTACGGAGGATAAGATCGCCGACAGGAAGCCCATACCCATCGTTGCGGCAAAAAGTCCATGGTCGGCAATGGCTTGAATGATGTTCCCAAGCGCATCCGTAAGTCCCGCGTTTCGCAGCCCGTAGACCACGACATACATGCCAATCGAAAACACAACAACGGTCCATGGAGCTTCCTTCAAAACCTTCTTGGTCTGAATCGCCGGGCTCCGGCGGGCGAACAGCAAGAAGACCAAAGACACGGCCCCCGTAATGATCGATACCGGCACATGAATAAATTCGCTGGCCAGATAGGCAACAAACAGAATCGCCAACAAAATCCAGGACAAGCGGAACAGCTTGTGATCTTTAATCGCTTCTCTTGGTTCCTTCACCTCGCGGACATCGTAATCCGCGGGAATGCTTTTCCGGTAAAAAAGATACAGCACAAGAAGGCTTGCGCCAAGCGAGAAGAGGTTCGGGATGATCATCCTGCTGGCATATTCCACAAAACCCGCTCCGAAATAATCGGCCGAAACGATATTTACCAGATTGCTTATAATGAGGGGCAATGATGTCGTATCCGATATAAAACCGCCGGCCATAATAAACGGCAGGATCATTTTACTGTCGAACTTAAGCGCCCTGACCATGGCGAGCACAATTGGCGTAAGGATAAGCGCTGCTCCGTCATTGGCGAAAAAGGCCGAAACCGCTGCGCCAAGCACAATGACGTATACAAACATTCTTCTGCCGTTTCCTTTAGCTAGACGGGCCATATGAAGGGCTGCCCACTCAAAGAAACCAATTGCGTCAAGGATCAACGAGTTCAGGATAATGGCGATAAAAGCAATCGTTGCATTCCATACAATGCCGGTTACGGTTCCTACATCCGCAAAGCTGACAACGCCAAAAAGCAACGCCAGTACAGCACCGCCTGCGGCTGACCAGCCAATACCAAGCCCTTTCGGCTGCCAAATAACAAACGTTAACGTAATCAAAAAAAGAATAATTGCTATAAATGCCACTTGTCGTTCCCCGCTTTAATTCATATCGATTCGGTTAATAATTGCAATTTGCAACTATTATCCAAAAATAAACTCCTCTATAGAGGAGGTAAACAGCAATGAGAACTTTGCCCCATCGCCTCATTTAATAGTTGAAGACTTTCGAGCACCTGCCTTTTTTTATCTGCGGGCACATACTGAAAAATGCTTAAGATATAATCTTCCATTGCTTCCGCAACGGCCTTCTGCTGCTCAGGTGTCCCTTTGCCGTCAAGGTCAAGGTTACGTATCGACGGTCCTTCTGATCCGGTTCGCGACTGAGCAGCTCAAGCTCAACCAATTGCTGGACCTGCCTGCTTAACGTGCTTGCTTTCACGCAGAGCACATCCGCCAGCTCATTCAACGATAGATTCGGACGCTTGTGCAGCTCATACAGAATATGGCTTTGAATAACGGAAATCCCGAATCCCTGGGCTCCGCCCTTCTGCTGCAGGCCGAATCTTCTAACGACGCCTTGCAGTATTTCGCGCACATCCACATACTGCGGCAATTGTTCCATTCCTGCATCACCCGCAATAGTTATAACACACAATAGTTGCGACCTTCAATTACTTATTTTTCTTATTCCGTACCTCCGTCCTGCTCATAAACAAACCGGATAATATCCGCGTAAAACAATGCTTTGTCTTCACCCTTCAGCGCATGGTCAGACCGGGCGTACTCTTTCACGCTGACCGCTTCACTCATCCGTTTGTACCTGGCCAGATCCTCTTCCGTAACCAAAGAGCCCTCCCGTTGTCCCCTTGCCACCATAAGCGGCAGCTGCAATGGCTGGTCCAGCGGAATTTGAACCGACTCCCGTTGTATTCCCCATACTGCGTCCGTCCGTATGTTGGATGTACGGTTATATGGAATCAGATAATGATGGATATAGTCCTCCGCCCAGCCGTCAGGCATCGCCCGATGTTCGGGCGGATAATCGCCAACGATAAAGGAACGCACATCGTTTGGAAAGGCATGGGCGTATTGCAGCGCATAGGATACCCCTCTTGAATAAGCAAACAGATGGAAGCTCTTCACCCCGGCATCCCTCACGACGGATTCCAGATCAGTCAGATGATCCTTCAGATCGTAACCAGCCTCTGGGGTATCGCTTTTCCCTCTTCCGCGGAATGATAACAGAATGCATCGCCTTGGCGCCGCCGCTTCCATAAAATCCAAATATTCTTCCGCCGTTTCCGATAATCCCGGGCAGACTACAATCGGAACCAACCTTTCATCCGCTTCGTCTCTTGAATCGTAATAATGAATGCTGACCTCGCCATTACGCGCGTAATACTCGCTTACCCCCATGCTTTCACCGCCCCTGCCTCAATTTAAATGGCTTTATTATAGCACTCAAGTATGAAGGTGATATATACTTTGTTGCATCATATTGATTTTTGTCGAATTAGCAAGTATGGTAAAAGATGACAGAAATATCAACTGTAGGTGACGGTAATGAGATCAACCATTCTTCTGATTACAGGCATAATTGTACTGGTTATATGCTCGGTCTACCAGATTCAACATGTCTCTTCCATAGAGAAACCCCAGCAAAACTATTCCGTCATCAAGGAATGGGACTACCAGTGGCTGTACAAGCCTAAGGAATCCTATCAACCGGCATGGATCGCAGAGGGAGACCCGACAAAATGGCAGCATGCCGACACCGAGCAGCCTATGCAGAAGCGGGCAGCCGGTGCCGATGCCCTGATCCTGCGCATCACACTTCCGTCCCTGGATTGGAATACGCCGGGAATATGGATAAAACGTGCTTACGGGACTGCTGTCAGCGTAGCTCTTGAACATCGGGAAGGCCTGCTCTATAACATGGAAAGATCGTATCCTTACGATGTGAACTATACGCTCCTCCCTCTGTCCGATGCGACAAAAGGCAATCACTTGCTGATCCTGCTCCGTTTATCCGATGAGAGACAATCGCTGGAGCCTGAAATGGTCATCGGAGATTACAATCAGATGCTTCCCGAATATGAGCGTTACGGATTGATTGAATTGGTCTATGGCGGTTCGTTTATGTTCATTGCCTTAATCATGATGACTTGCCTGTTTTTTCTTAAACGCGAGCAAATGGTGCTGTGGATGTCTTTATGCCTGATCATCTTATGCCTGGGTGAAATTATACTAGCCTACTCTCCCGCTCTATACCACCATTATTATGCTTACGGAAAACCGTTTCTCGATTTGTTTGATCTAGCCCTGTTCCTGCTTACTCCTGCTCTCGCGGTCTTTTTCGAACAGACTCTTGGACCTGGCATTCACGGCATTATAAAAAAATTCAGAATCGTCCTTATTCCGGTTACGGTCTTGGTTATTGTGTTATGGGCGCTTGGCAAAACCATTGTTCCGGGCATAAGCCTTAGCTTGCTTCAAGTTGTACCGCTTACCTTTATCGCCGCTATTCAATTTCTCATTCTGACTGTTCACGCGATTGGTTACGCTTGGAAGGGGAACCGGGACGCGATTATGATTTCCGTCGGATACTCCGTCTTCTTCAGCGTGTTTATTTCGGAGATTATTATCTATTTCCGGGATGAGACCTATCATCTGATCTATTGGAAGTGGGGGCTGCTCGCCTTCCTGCTGTCGCTCATTGCCGTGATGGGCAGGCAATTCTCCCGCAACCACGACCAGCTCGTTAAATATTCCAAGGAGCTCGAAATGTTCAACCGGGAAATTCAGCGCGCGGAGAAAATGGAGCTGATCAGCCATCTGGCCGCTTCTATCGCGCATGAGGTACGCAATCCGCTGCAGGTGACGCGCGGATTCATTCAATTGGTAGGAGAAAAGGCCGTAAACAAGGAGAAGCAGTTCCTGCAGCTGGCCGTACAAGAGCTCGACCGCGCGTCCAGCATCATTACCGAGTTCCTCACGTTCGCCAAGCCTCATCTGGAAGATATAAAGACCTTGAATATTCCGGAGGAATTGAATCAGATTCAGGATATCATCTCACCGCTTGCCGCAATGCAAAGCACAAGGCTTGAAGTCATCGCGGAACCGGACCTTTATGTGCTCGGCAGCGCCGAGAAGTTTAAACAGGCAATCATAAATATGATCAAAAACAGCCTGGAGGCCATATCCAGCTTTGACGGAGCCGTATCCATTCTGGCCAACAAGGAAGATAATGAGGTTCTCATCCGGGTAATCGATAATGGCGAAGGGATTGATCCCGAGAAGCTAAGCAAGCTTGGCGAGCCCTATTTCTCCAACAAATCCAAGGGAACGGGCCTTGGTCTCATGGTCACCTTCCGGATTATCGAGGCTATGGAGGGTTCGATCCGCTTCAGCAGCACCAAAGGGGTTGGAACGGAAGCCGTCATCCGCCTTCCCTCCGTTTCGACGAACCCCTCGGAAGCACCCTTTCCGGAAAACTGACGAGAAAAAGCGCCCCGTTTGTCATAAACGGGGCGCTTTTTATTAATCCAGCCAGTTGATCAGTCCGGCAATTGCGAGACAGACCAAAGCCAGCAAAAAGGACCAGGTAGCAACTTTGTTTCTCATTCTTTTATCCGATGGCTGCTCCGAATTAAAATTGCTTCTTTGCTGCTCAGGCGTTGTCCAGGCTCCCAAAGCTACCCCGGATATCAAAATAAATCCACAGCCGATATAGATGAATAATTGAAACATGGGTTCGCCTCCTGCTGCTGTTTCTTCGTTAAGTATTGTATACGGTTCAATACCGAAAAAGTTTTTCTCAGGATGCAAAAAAAAATAGACAGTCCCGCTCAGGACAGTCTTCTCGAACCTTTTATCTGTATATGATCTCCTATCCCCTGCACATCGTCTATCTCGAATAACTCGGCTCCTGCCGGAATGGCGTTTTTCCGCAGATGATATCCCGGCCAGACCGCTACTGCTGTAATGCCGCTCAATTCGCCCAGCAGCCGTTCGTCTTCCGCCCGCCTCACGATTACAAGCTTCGGCAACCGCTCCGCCTTAAACCCTTCAACAAGGATAAAAGCCTCCGCCGGCGCTTCTCCGATCAGCTCAAGCAATGCGGAAGGCTTTTCCTTCACAATAGCCGTCCGGTCTGCCGAAGTAATCGCCGACCAGACCGCTCCGGAGGAACGGTGCCTGGCGGTATCCGTATGGGCCGGCTCCGCTTCGAATGAATGCCCGTCATGCTTAATCGTTGCGACCGGCACGCCGCGGGATACCAAATAATCGATCAGCCGGCACACGAGCGTTGTTTTGCCCGTATTTTTATAGCCCGTAATCTGATACACGGCTGCTGCCATGGCTACACCTCCTTTCGAATTTTCGCTTCTTCGTATTGCTCAGGCGTATTGATATTGTCAACAAAGCTATGGGAAATGCCGGCCGCCTTAAACTTCTCCTCCGGAACCTTGGCATAGTTGATCCTCTTCAGAAATCCGTTCATGCTGTAGTCGCCTTCCCGCAGACAACGCTCAACCTGTTCCAGGCACTCCGCGCGGTAAATAGCATGAAGAGGATGAAGCCGACCATTCACTTCGGGCACGGCAGCCAGACTGCCGCTCTCTTCCATCCGATGCTGCAATATAGCGGCAGCCTTACCCGATACGAAAGGCATATCGCAAGCGGATATCCACAGCGCGGAATAACAATTGTATTCAAAAGCGGTATGAAGAGCCGCAAGCGGACCTTGACCGGGCGCCGCATCAATCAGGCATGGCAGCCTCAAGCCGGAGAGGAGCTTAGCTTGATCCTCCGAAGCGACCACGGCCGTCACGCTGCCGCATAAGGGCAGCATGTTGTCACGAACGCGCTCAATCATAAACTGCCCGCCGATCGGCAGGAGCGCCTTCATTAATCCGCCCATTCGCCTGCCTTGGCCACCGGCCAATATAATGCCGCCAATCATTCCTTCATCAGCCCCTTCTCCTGCTCCTCCAACAAATATTCAGCAAGAGGCTGAACCTTTACCGCGCTTGTCTTGAAATCCGGCATCTTGCAATTCGGATCCAGAAGAGCATGGGTTGCCCGGTTCACGTTCTGGGCATCTCCCCAATGCATCGGGATAAATAAAGTATCCTCGCGAATATCCGAAGTCACCTTCGCGCGAACGATAACCGTTCCCCTGACGGATTGCACGCTGGCGAGCACGCCATCCTCAAGCCGGTATTTCCGCGCTGTCGACGGGTGAATCTCCAATATGTTTTCCACCTCGCGGGCAGCCAGGACGGGACTTCTTCGCGTCTGCACTCCCGTTAGGTAATGGGACAGCATTCGGCCGTTTGTCATGTACAGCGGATATTCATGATTAGGCTGCTCGGCCGGAGACTGACTGTCTACGGTCTGGAATACGGCAAACCCGTCCTGATGGGCGAATCGTTCTCCGAACAACCGCGGTGTTCCCGGATGGTCAAGAGAAGGGCATGGCCAATAGATCCCTTCCTCCTTGCGGAGCCTTTCGTACGTAATGCCGTAATAATCCGCAATGCCACCGCGGCTTGCAACGCGCAGCTCATTAAAAATGTCCTCCGGCTGGCGGAAGGTGAAATACTTTTCTTTGCCAAGCCAATAAGCCAAGTCGCATAGAATCTGCCAGTCATGACGCGCTTCACCCGGAGCCGGACGGCCAGCCGGACGCAGAAGAACCCTGCCCTCCAGATTCGTCATCGTTCCCTCGTTCTCGAGATAGGAAGTCACAGGCAGTACGATATCGGCGAGCTTTGCGGTTTCCGATAGGAACATATCCGCAACAACAAGGAATTCCAACCGTTCCAGCGCTTCTTCCACCAGAACGGCGTTTGGGTTCGATACAATCGGATTAGAGCCCATGACGAACAGCCCTTTTATATCCCGGCTATGAACAAGCTCCATCATCTCGTACGCGGATACTCCTTTGCCGGGAAGCTCTTCCGGTTCAATCCCCCATACGCCCGCTATATAAGCGCGGTCCTCCGGATTTTCGATCAATCGGTAACCGGGCAGCTGATCCGCCTTTTGCCCATGCTCGCGTCCGCCTTGCCCGTTCCCTTGTCCGGTCACCGCGCCATAGCCGCAGCCTTCCTTGCCGATTTTGCCCGTGACCAGAACCATGTTAAGAAAATTTCTTACGGCCATATGCCCATCCGCATGCTGCTCAACGCCGCGGGCAGTAAAGACCATTCCCGTACGCGCTTTGCCAAAGCTGATTGCCGCTTTGCGGATCAGGTCCAAGCTTACGCCGGTAATGTCAGTCATTTCACCAAGGTCCAGCGAATCCACATGCTCCTTCACCTCGGCAAAGCCCTTTGTCCTGCTCTTGATAAAGGCTTCGTCAATCAGCTTCTCGTCAAAAATAACCTTCAGCATGCCGTTCACCAGAGCCGCATCCATACCGGGCTTCACCTGCAGATGGACATCTGCGATAGAAGCGGTGGCCGATACACGGGGATCAATAACAATGATGATGGCCCCGTTTTCCTTCGCTCTCGTAAAATACGGCATCAGCGTCGGCTGGCATTCCGCGATGTTAGTCCCCGCCAAAATAATGCATTCGGCTAGAGGAATATCCGACAGCTTGTTTGTCAGGCCGCGGTCGATGCCGAAGGTTTTTACGCCCGCCGATGCCGCCGCCGACATGCAAAACCTGCCGTTATAATCAATATATTTGGTCTGCAGGGCTACCCGCGCGAACTTGCCCAGCAAATAGGCAGATTCGTTTGTAAGTGATCCGCCGCCGTAGAGACCAACGGCATGGGCGCCATGCTCCGCTTGAAGTCCGGACAGCCGGCTGCTGACCGCCTCGAGAGCTTCTTCCCACGTCACCTGCGTCAGCTTGCCGTTTTTGCGAATCATCGGGTGAAGCAGCCTTTCCCTGCTGACCGCATGCTGATACGCGTTCATCCCTTTCACGCATAACCGGCCTTCCGAAGCTTTGTTCGGGATCGCCGTTACCTGATAGGTCGGCCGCCGTCCCAAGCGGTCCTCCACAACCTCCATCTTGCATTGCACGCTGCAAAAGGGACATTGCGTGGCCATCACTTGCCTCGCCTGCTCCACCGAGAATGTCATTGTTTCTACGTGCCGCTCCATACCATCTCCGCCCTTTCCGCCGCCTGCCACCGGCTGAGTAAATCTTCTTGCTCTCCGCGATCCAGAAGCTTTTCCCTAAGCGGCTGGAGGCCGATTCGCTCAAGCCATTTCCAAGGACGCTCCCCGTAATAAGCGGATTCCCGGTACCACTGAACGCAGGCTGCCGCCAGCTGCATGGCTTGCTCCTCCTCCGCCTCTACCGCAAGCAGCTGCGCTTGCTTGACCGGATGCTCCGAATGGCCTCCAACGTAAACCTCCCAGCCGGCAGGTACGGCGGCAAGCCCAAAATCCCGGACCAGGACGTCCGAAGGCTTCAAATAATGGGCAGACCGCTCGGTTTGCACCGGATAAGGCAGTTTGAGTTCCCGGGTATCCCATGATAACTCCTTGCGCTCATCGTCCAACAACGGGCTTACTGTCTTTTTGGATTCCTGGATCAATCCCATATAATAAGGAATGGCGCCGCGGCAAACGACGCAGCCGTCTGCCTTGCTCCATCCTAGCTTTTCTCTTGCCTGCGCCGCGTTTGCGTACTCCCGTTCCGCAATTTCGGCTTTTACTTCTTCATGACCAAGCTCGGTACAGCCGCAGATTGGCACCGCCTTTTTGGTTCCGCCTCCTGCTCCCGCCAGCACGCTTGCCAGCACCGCGCCAACGAGCTGCTTGCAGCCGCCGCACGAGCCGGATGCTTTTGTCTTATCCCGGATCTGCTCGACCGTCTGCAAATTGTCTTCCTGGATCGCGCATGCGATAGCTCCCTTGCTGACGCCGTTGCACGAGCATACGGTCTGGTGATCGGCCATCGCAACAACAGCCTCATCGGCACCGCCGGATGCCCCCTCTGGCTTCTCAAGGAGTATCTTCGCATCCGTTTTCTTCTTCAAGTAATCAAGCAGCTTCATACCCTCGGAACTATCCCCGTACAATACAGCTCCGGCTATTTTTCCGTTTCTGACGGTTACTTTCTTGTAGGTACCCTGAAGACCGTTATATTGCTGCAGCGCCACCTCAACATCGCCTTGAATGTCTCCTGCCGAGAACACGTCCACCCCGGACACCTTCAGCATGGAATAAGGAATGGAGCCTTTGTAAGGAACGTTATCTGTATCCGTCAGTACCTTGGCCAGCACTTTGCCCTGCTCGTACAGCGGGGCGACCAATCCGTATACCGTCCCGTTATGCTCCGCGCATTCTCCAACCGCATAGATATGAGGCACGTTAGTCCGCATGTAATCGTCGACAAGAATAGCCCGGTTCGTGGCAATTCCGCTGTTAACGGCTACCGCGATGTTGGGACTGATCCCGACGGCCAAGACGATAAGATCAGCCACAAGCTTGGTGCCGTCGCTGAACAACAGCCCTTCCGCCCTTTTGCGGCCGATAATTTTCTCCGTCCGCTTCTCCATCCAGAACCGCATGCCCTGCTGCATTAGCTCCCGCTTCAGCATATCGGCCGACATCGCATCCAGCTGCCTGTTCATCAGATAGGAGGCGTTATGAACGACATGCACCTCCATGCCCAGGTTAAGCAGACCGCGCGCAGCTTCCAGCCCCAGCAGGCCGCCTCCGATAACCGCCGCTCTCCGATAGGATTCCGAGGCTTCGATCATCGTCTCGCAATCTTTTATGTTGCGAAAGGCCGTTACGCCAGATTTCTGAATACCCGAGATCGACGGGACAAAAGCCGAAGATCCCGTTGCCAATATAAGTTCATCGTAAAGCACCGTCTTGCCCGATTCCAGATAAATGCTTTTTCCAACCGCATCGATCCGCACAGCCTTCTCGCCCAGCAGCAGCCGGATCCCCCGCTTCTTATACCAGGCAAAGTCATTGATGGTTATATCCGAAATGGAGGTATCGCCCTGCAGCACTTTCGACAGCATAATCCGGTTGTAGTTCGGATGCGGCTCATCTCCGATAATCGTAATTTCGAAGGCTCCGGGCGATAACCGGTCTATCTCCTCTACGCATCTTACGCCTGCCATTCCATTGCCGATTACCGCTAGTTTCCTTGTCGTCACAACGTTAATCCTCCGTTTGCCATATGCGTTAGTAATAGAAAAGAAACGATTTCCCCTTTCGCCGCACCTCTTCCGCCCGCCGGGATTACGGCAATGGCGTTTGCTTCCGCGAATGCCGCAATATTTCCCGATTTGTCATTGGGGAGGGGTGCAATTCGCCATACCCCAAGCTCCATGGTTGCTATCGAGCGAATATATCGGGGATAAGGGCAAGGCTTGCCGACCGAATCCTCCAGCTTCCCTTTTAACCATTGATTGCGGTAATTTTTCATTCCCTTAAGCCATTGAACGGCCGGCTTCACCAGCAGCTCGAGACCGGAATAACAAGCGGACGGATTACCCGACAAACCAAACAGCAGACAGCCCTCTTTTTTAAAAGCGGAGGTTGGGGTTCCCGGCCTCATCAGCACCTTCGTAAACATCGGCTCAAAGCCGGCGCTGGCAGCGGACCGCTCAACGTAATCATGGTCACCGACCGATATCCCGCCTGTCGTTATCACTATATCGGCCTGCTCCGCGGCAAGCCTGATTTCATTAGCCAGAATGGCGGGATGATCCGGAACCGGCTTCCGGCGGGTGACTTGAGCGCCAAGCTGCTTCAGGAAAGCGTAAACTACAAGTCCGTTAGCGTCATAAATCCGGTTTGCGGAAAGCGCCGTACCCGGTTCCTGAAGCTCATCGCCAACCGGCAGAACAACGATCCTGGGCTTCACGCGCACAACCGCTTCAGCCTGCCCGTAAGAGGCCAGCACCGCCATTTCTTTTGCCCCGATCACGGTTCCTTTCACAAGAATCAGCTTGCCTGGCGCAAGATCCTCTCCGGCTTCCGCGATATGTCGGCCTGCCGGATGCGGACGGTCTATTCCGATCCACAGGGGCTTCCCGTCTTCTCCGTAAATGGGGGTAACCACTTCCTGCATGACAACGGTATCGTAACGATGCGGCACGGGCGCACCCGTAAAAATCCGCACGGCATCCCTATCATTAACCGGCCGGTCTACGGTACACTCCTGAGCCCATTCCTTGGATGTGCCCGCCTTAACCTCCGCAATCACTTTAAGCATGACCTCACTGCCCGGACCGGCTTCAAGCAAGGTTTGAGAGCGTACGGCATACCCGTCCATAGCAGCCCGGCGGAACGGCGGCATTGGAAACGGCGTAAAGAAATCTTCCGCCAGCACTCTGCCCACGCAATCCTCCAAGGGCAGCTTTTCGGTTCGAACGGGGGACGCTCCCCCGCACAAATGACGAAGCGCTTCTTCTACGGATACAACAAGCTGCTGCTTCTGCAAGGTAGTCATTAGACATTCCCTCCCCACCGTACAAAATGAACATAAAAAGCCCGTTCCCTATATAAATAAGGAAGCGGGCTCCGTTGCCAAGGTCGACAGCACATCGTTGTGCTGATCATTTGTTTTGAGCATAATGGAAGTTTATTTACATGTCAATATAAGTTACACAAAAATATCGAATACCGCTTTGTTTTAGGATTATTTAAAAATTTGGTGTTAAGTTTATTGACATGTATTTGACAATTCACCTATAATTCGAATTGGGTTCACAATGATGTGACCGTACGATCCGGCGGGTACAATGCTGTACCGCCTTCGGCAAAGAGGCCGCTTCTGTCCGCAAGGGCAGTTTGCGGCCTTTTTTTAATGTTGAAATGAAACGAAAATCAGACCCTCGTCCCGGGAACGCGAGTCTGCAAACAGAAAACACAGAAATATATCCATTGGAGGGAATTGGTTATGAGCAACCCTACGTCGTTCTGGAAAAGCGGTCATAAGCCTTCATTATTTAGCGCCTTTATGTATTTCGATATCAGCTTTATGATCTGGGTACTGATTGGACCGCTTAGCGTCGTTATTATCGGAGATTATGATATGACGCCGGTTCAAAAAGCCAACCTCGTTGCCCTGCCGGTGCTTGGCGGCTCCATTCTCCGCCTGGTATTTGGCTTCCTTACCGACTATATCGGACCAAAGAGAACCGGACAGCTCGGTATGCTGCTTACGATGATCCCTCTTGTATGGGGCTGGAAATTTGTTGATTCCCTGTCGGATCTGCATATCGTTGCCCTCATGCTTGGTGTCGCAGGCGCATCGTTTGCCGCTGCACTTCCGCTTGCAAGCCGCTGGTATCCGCCTCAATATCAAGGTCTCGCCATGGGAATCGCCGGCGCGGGCAACAGCGGAACGGTCTTCTCCACCTTGTTCGCCAACCGGATCGCCCAGCATTTCGGAAGTTGGGAAGTGGTTTTTGGCCTTGCACTTATTCCGATCACAATTGCCTTCATCGTCTTTACAATCTTCGCGAAAGACAGCCCGAACCAGCCCGCTCCAAAAAAGCTGTCCCAGTACGCAAAAATATTAAAGCAGCGCGATACCTGGCTCTTCTGCATCATGTACGGCGTTACGTTTGGCGGCTTTGTTGGCCTTTCCAACTACCTGACGATCTTCTTCAACACCCAATACGGCTTGTCTGCCGTCAAAGCAGCCGATTTCACTACGCTATGCGTCATCGCGGGCAGCTTCTTCCGTCCGATTGGCGGCTACTTGTCCGATAAGCTTGGCGGCATTAAGGTTCTGATGATTTTGTATACCGGTGCGGCTGTTATGCTCGCAACGATTTCGAGTCTTCCGCCTCTCTATCTCGTGATTGGCCTGTTATTCGTAGGCATGATGTGTCTTGGCGCCGGCAACGGCTCCGTGTTCCAGCTCGTACCGCAGCGGTTCGGCGACGAGATTGGACTGGTAACGGGGATCGTTGGCGCAGCCGGCGGACTGGGCGGATATGCGCTGCCGCTTATTCTGGGCAACCTGTATCAGTCCACGGGCTCCTACACGCCGGGCTTCCTCATTTTGTGCGGCATAGCGCTGTTAAGCGTCATTATGCTTGCGATTGCCCAGCTGGACTGGAAGAAAACCTGGATCGGGGAAGGCGGCAAAGCACGCAGCGTGTGAGATAGGACGCGCCAACATTTTGTCCGATCCCGCATGAAAAATCTTTCCGTGAGGGTTATAATGGGAGCAGGACGGAATAGAAAGAGGAGAATCACGCATGCGCTTTATCGACAATCACAATATCACGGACCCGACGCTGAATCTGGCGCTCGAGGAATATATTTTACGTTCGCTGCCGGAAGACGAGTATTTGCTGTTCTACATTAACGAGCCGTCTATCATTATCGGCAAGAATCAGAATACGGTTGAGGAAATTAACGCCGAATACGTCAACGAGAACGGCATCCATGTGGTGCGCAGGCTGTCGGGAGGCGGCGCGGTTTATCACGATCTCGGGAACCTTAGCTTCAGCTTCATCATGAAGGATGACGGCAAGTCGTTCCACAACTTCAAGAAGTTCACGGAGCCCGTTGTCCGGGCATTACGCAAGCTTGGCGTTGACGCGGAGCTGTCGGGACGCAACGACCTTCAGGTCGGCGAACGCAAAATTTCCGGCAACGCCCAATTTGCTACCAAAGGAAAAATGTTCAGCCACGGCACTCTTTTATTTGATTCGGAGATTGAGAACGTCGTTTCGGCGCTTAAGGTTAATGCGGAGAAATACGTCTCGAAAGCAACCAAATCCATTCGGAGCCGCGTTGCCAACATCTCGGAATTTTTGAAGGAACCAATGACCATTCAGGAATTGAGACAATATTTGCTGGAGTCGATATTCGAAGGCGAGCCGGAAATTCCGGTTTACGAGCTTACTGAAGAGGATTGGGCGAATGTCCGGAAGCTGGCTGACGAGCGTTACCGCAGCTGGGACTGGAATTACGGCCGCTCCCCTGCCTTTAACGTCCGTCAGACAAAGCGCATTGAAGGCGCGGGCACTTACGACATACGCCTGCAGGTGGAAGAAGGCAAAATCGTGGATGCCGCCGTATTTGGCGACTTCTTCGGCAGAGGCGAGACAAGCGAAGTGACTTCGAAGCTGATCGGCACGCGTTACGACGCGGAATCGCTCGGCAAGCTGCTGGATGAGATCGACGTGAACTTCTACTTCGGCCCGATTACGAAAGAGCAGCTGTTGTCGCTCATGCTGTAAATAGGCTTAAAACTAAAAACTCGGATGTGCTTGTCCTTGATAAGCGCATCCGAGTTTTTAATTTTGTGCTATTTGTCTAACGTCCTATAGATCTTTTTGACTCTCCTTAACTGAGCTTCCGTGAGTTGCTGCTCTCTTGCACGCAGTACCTTCAGGAAAGCCTCCTTATTTAGAGCCGTCACGGCAAGAAGCGCGCTTTCCGAATGCTGCGGAACTTCCTTGGGCCTGCAGCTTTCAAGATGGCGGAGCAGGATCGGAAAAATTAACTTGTTGTTGTCCTCGTTTGCTGCCGCTAATTTCGAAAGCGTAAGAACAGCCTTGTCCACGGTTATGACTGAACCTTCGTTCATGGCTTTCGCGATTTGACCGTAATGCTCCATAATCGCTTCCGATTCCGCATCCGCAATGGTGGACAATGCCGTCATCCCGCCCCATACCAGCCGATTATCCGAACTGTCCAGCAGCTCGATGAATCGTGCAGCGAATGGGCTTATCAGGTCCGGCCGAAGCTCGCCAATCTCATAGGCAACCTTGATGCAATCATGCCGAACCTTTTTATCCTTACCGGACAAATTCTCGATGATATCTTGTATGCCGGCAAGATTTTCTTCGCTTGCCAGCCTTCGCGCAAGTTCAATATTAGGTTCCTCGTCATTACGGCCAAGCCTGGAAGCCAACACATTCACAACGGACACGATATCCCTCTTTCGCACAATAAATAACCTACTCGCCTAACACAAACTGCAGCCCCGACCAGAATACGCGGATTGCGAAATAAACAAAAAGCAGAGCCGAGAAAATCGAAATGATCCTCACGAACTTTGCGCCTAGCGCTTTGCCTGCCCGCCCGCTTAGGTAGGCCATGCCAAGCGACCACAATAAGCCGGCGGAAAAGAAGCCCGCGATAAATACCGCAATCGTATAACGGCTATCGCCGTGAACCTCGGCTACAATCGGCCCCGCCGAAGCGACAAACCACAGCATAACCGTAGGCGACGACAAGGCCGCTCCGAGTCCAAACAGAAAATCCGCGAGCCTCCGCTTGGGCTGCTGCCCTGCTTCCGATTCCCTCGCCTTCCAATCGATCATTCTCGGATGGAGCGATTCTTTCGCCATTTTATAAGCGAGCAGAAGCAAAACCGCCGTTCCCGCAATCCATAAAATCCAACGAACGACGGTAATCTCGAGTATAAAGCTGAACCCGATCAGCGCAAGCGCCAGATAGGTCAAGTCTCCAAAGCATGAACCGAAACCTATCATAAAGGAAGGCTTAAAGCCGCGCTCGACCCCGGTTTTAATAATGGCAACGTTCACCATGCCCAAATCCAAACATAGAGATAAAGAAAATAAAAAGCCTTGTATGAATGCTAACCCTAAGACCATCTAAACGTTCACTCATCCTGCTTCAAAGATTTAACCCGGTACCAGTATTCGTATTGCGTCTCGAAACCGAATTTGTCATACAGCCGGTTTGCGGGTTGGTTCGCCTGAACGACCAATAAATAGGCTTTATCCGCCCCGTTCCGCTTCCCCCAACGAAAAATGTGCAGCAGCAGCTGATAGCCAAGTCCTCGATTACGGAACCTCTCGGAGGTGACAATATCGTACAAGCCGATATAGCCATGCTCGATTACGCCGATTCCGCATGCCGCCGGAACCCCATCCGCATACAATGTGACAAAGCATTGGCGGAGCGGCATGCCGGTCAGCATCTTAACCGCCGTTTCCCGCTGCTTGTCCGAGAGCGGCATCATCTGCGTAAATTCATCCAGCCAGTGTTCGCTAAGCCGTTCGTCGATCCGGCATGCGAAGTCTGCCGGCTCCGGAAGATCCTCCAGCGCCGCCGTCTTCACGTAAACGGGATCCACCATCCGGTAGCCCCGCTCCTCCAATAGAGTATCCAGCTGACTAGGTCTTGCAAACGGCGTGATTTTAAATACCGCGTCCAAACCGCGCTCCGCGTACAGCTTCTCGCAGTGAACGATTTTTTCCATCACTTGGCCATGGCTCTCGTACAGCGGCATCACGCAATTCGAACGCTTCGTATAACCATCCGCGAACCGGAGGAGCCAGCCGTCGTAAACGACCGTCTGAAGAGACGGCCATGCGTTGAGACTTAACTCTTCTATCATCTGATGCAGCGTGTTCGTCTGCATGTCCAACGTCCTCCTTTTCATAGAAGATGAAACCGTTCCAGCTGCGCATGTAGATTTTCCCGCAAGAGAATTTCTTTTTGCTTAGGCCCCAACAGGTCAAAATGCGGGTATTTATCCCGTCTATGAATATATCTCGGATTGAGACCGTTATCCCTGCACCATAACGCAAGCTTGTCCAGATCGGAGCAGCCTACCTTGGTTACGGTCTTCATGCCCGGAAAACGCGGATCCACCCAATAATGCGTCAGGTAGGCAATCTCCCCGCGGGCGACCGCTTCCTTCCATGCCGTCACTTCAGACCTGGAAATCCCGAATGCCATCGCGCTCTAAGCTCCTTTTTCACGAATAAATGCGTTTTACTCTTCCGACTTGGCCGTCAGTGAGACGTACCTTGATGCCATGCGGATGCGTCGGCGAATTCGTAAGCAGATCCTTTACGATGCCGCGCGTCAGCTTCCCCGTCCGCTGATCCTGCTTCAGGACAATATCCACCTCAAGCCCCGGCTTCACCGAAGCGCGCTCTGTACCGCTATTCATTGTTGATCATTCCTTTGTTTGCATGTATGCTTAATAGCTTATGACGCCCAGCATAGCATATGTAGATGAAAGATGCACTTCCAAGGCACAACTGGTATACTAAACGATAAACGAGTTCGATGAAATGAGGAACATATACAAAATGTCAACTGAATTTATTTCCATGGGTATTATCCCGGAACTGACCGATGTCCTGCAATCCAATGGGATTACGAGTCCAACTCCCGTGCAAAAGAAAGCAATCCCCGTCCTGCTGTCCGGACAAGACGTCATCGCTCAGGCCCAAACGGGGACGGGTAAAACGATCGCCTTCACCTTGCCGATTCTGCAGCGCATCGACGTCGAGAAGGAGCAGGTTCAAGCGCTGATTCTGACTCCGACGCGCGAGCTGGCTATCCAGATTACAAGCGAGCTGAAAAAGCTTGCCGCGGCGGTTGGCGCCAAAGTCCTTGCCGCATACGGCGGACAAGACGTAGACGCGCAAATTCGCAAGCTTAACAATTCGCCTCACATCGTTGTGGCTACGCCCGGCCGCTTGATCGACCATATGAGACGCGAGACGATCAACCTCGGCAAGCTGAAGATGCTTGTACTCGACGAAGCGGATCAAATGCTTCACATGGGCTTCCTGCCCGAAGTGCAAAATATCGTTGAACAGACGCCTCGCGCCCGTCAAACGATGCTCTTCTCGGCTACCATGCCGGATCAGATCAAACGTCTCGCCGAGAATTACATGAAGACTCCGGTCGACATTAAAATTCAAAGCGCGAATGTCACGTTGGACAATATCAAACAGCTGGTTATTGAGACGACTGACCGCGGACGCCAGAAAGCGCTGATTTCCATGATCGAAACACAACGCCCTTACCTGGCCGTTATTTTCTGCCGCACGAAGGTTCGCGCAAAAAAACTAAACAAGGATCTTCAAGACCACGGCTTCGAATCGGACGAGCTGCATGGCGATCTTACGCAAGCCAAACGCGAGCAGGTCATGAAGCGCTTCCGCGATGCGAAGCTTCAAATTCTGGTCGCAACGGACGTGGCGGCACGCGGCCTTGACGTTGAAGGCGTTACCCATGTATTCAACTACGATGTGCCAACCGACTCCGAGATTTACATCCACCGGATCGGCCGGACAGGCCGTGCCGGACAACGCGGCGTGGCAATTACCATCGCATCGCCTTACGACCGCGGTGCGGTTGCCCATATCGAGCGCAGCATCAATGCTGTACTTGAGCGCCGCACGGTTGAACCGGACGGCACAATCGTGAAGACTAGCGCTCCGCGTTCCGGCAGCGAAGGCAAGAGCTATGACAAAAAACCGGATCGCGGAGGCCGCGGTCGCGGCAATCGCGACTTCAAACCGGCCCAAGGCGGACGCGGCGGCAGAAGCGAGCGCAATGAGCGCGGCGCGGGTGCAGGCCGTTCGCAAGCAGGCGGACGCGGCAAGCCGGAACGAGCTGCCGTCAGCGGCACAGAGGGCAATCCGTGGGAAGCTGCTGCTCCCGAACGCGGCGGCAGAGGCGGCGAACGCGAATCCGGACGCGGTGGCAGAGACGCTCGCGGCGCTAACCGCGGAGGCAGAGGCGAACGGACTCAAGGCGGTTCTGCTCGCGGCAATACGCGCGGCGCGGCAACCGGCAGCGGCAGAGGCGAACGGAGCCAAGACGGCGCAGCACGCGGCAATACGCGCGGCGCGGCAGCCGGCGGCGGCAGATGGGAAGGCCGTCCAAGCAGCGGCAAAGATTCACGCGGCTCGGGCGGGGGCGCTCCACGCGGCGGCAGAGATTCGCGCGGAGGCAATAACGGCGGCGGTTCCCGCGGTCCTGCTCCCGGCGGTCGACGCGGACGCAACAGATAAGCATAAAGGAGTTGCAGTACATTGAAGAACGTGCAGCTGCCGGAGGCTTATGTCCGGCAAATGCAGGCTCTTCTCGGAAGGGAAGAAGCCGAGCGGTTTCTTGACAGCTACAATGATGCCCGTGTTTACGGGCTTCGGTTTAATCCTTTGAAATGTCGACAACCAATCGGGGACCAAGCGGCTGCTCTTAAGCAGCCGTTTCATTTGGAGCCCGTACCTTGGTGCAAAACCGGTTACTATTATGACGAAGCTTCAAGACCCGGCAAGCATCCTTATCATACAGCCGGTCTTTATTATATCCAGGAGCCGTCCGCCATGTCCGCGGCCGAGCTGCTGGATGCCCGGCCCGGCGAGACGGTTCTTGATTTCGCGGCCGCTCCGGGCGGCAAAACGACGCAAATCGCCGGCAGCATGAATGGCGAAGGCCTGCTGATCGCCAATGAGATCCATCCTGCCCGAGCGAAAATTTTAAGCGAAAACGTTGAACGTCTCGGCATCCGCAACGCTGTTGTTACGAATGCCGCGCCGCATGAGCTGTCGAGACGGTTTCCCGCCTTTTTCGACCGCATCATGCTGGATTCTCCTTGCTCGGGTGAAGGCATGTTCCGCAAGGATGAAGATGCGGTAGCCGAATGGTCGGAGGCTCATGTCGCCTATTGCGCCGAACGCTCGTCCGAAATTCTGGAGCATGCCGCGGTCATGCTTAAGCCCGGCGGCATACTCGTCTACTCGACCTGTACGTTTAACCGTGCCGAGAACGAGGATACGATCGAGCAATTCGTTGCCAACCACCCTTCCTTCCAGGTTGAACAAATCGAGCGTTTATGGCCGCAGCAGGTCCGCGGCGAAGGACATTTTGTCGCCCGCCTGCGGAAAACGTCCGAAGGCGAGCAGCCTGAGTCGGCGGATGAACCGGCAAAAGGCAGAGACAAACGGCGCGATAAACGCGCGGCGGGACGGCCCAAGCCGCTGACGGCGGAGATGGCCTTGTTCCACAGCTTTGCCGAGCAGGCATTGCCCGGCTTCGAGCTTGGTCCGGGCGAGCCGCTTCGCTTCGGCGACGCCCTCTATTGGCTGCCCCATCAAACAAACGGCAGCTTTGGCGCCGCCGATCTTGACGGTCTTAAGGTCGCGCGGCCCGGCCTTCATCTCGGCGATATCCGCAAGAACCGGCTGGAGCCGGCGCATGCGCTTGCTCTCGCGATTCAAGCGGAGGACGCAACGTGGGTACGGAGCTATCCGCCGGATGCACCGGAGATTGCCGCTTACCTTCGCGGCGAGACGCTGCCCGCTGTGGGCGAAGAGAGCGGCTGGGGGCTTGTTGCCGTAGACGGGCTTGCGCTTGGCTGGGCTAAAGCAAGCGGCGGCCAGCTTAAGAACCATCTGCCGAAAGGGCTTCGGCGTTTCAATTAAATACCGCGGCGAATGCCGGGGATGATGCCGAAACCCGCTGCCAGCAAGCTTTTTCCTTCTGGGTAACTACCCAAATCCCGATGTATCGTGACAGGAGTCCATTCCAAAGAAGGCCTCCCACAATACTATACTGTATACCGAACAGAGGGCGAATGTACTCGAGTGACAGCAGCCTTCCAGCGGAATATAATCACAAGGAGGAATTAGCATGTCTGGCGTATATGGAGGCGGCGTCAATACGGTAGGTTTCATCCTTGTCCTTTTCATTCTTCTGGTAATCATCATTAGAGGAGTTTGGCACTAAGGACTTGGTACTAAACCCAATGAAAGAAGGGGCAGCCCCCGAGGTCGACATGACCAAGGGGGCTGCCCCTTCTTATTGTTCATTCTCAATCCGCTCAGCTCCAGGCGAACTCCCGAAGGGCGTACGCAACGCCATCCTCGGCGTTGGAACGTCCCACGACATCCGCCGCTTCCTTTACCCCGTCCGGGGAGTTGCCCATCGCAATTCCGCAGCCGGCAAACTCCAGCATGGAAATGTCGTTATAATAATTGCCGATCGCAAGAATCCGGCTCCGGTCAATGCCATGGCTGAGAGCAAATTGCCGCAATGCTCTGCCCTTGCTTGCTTCCGGATGATGCACGTCGATAAAGAAATCGCCGCTTCGGATCGTCTGCAGGGACGACGGCCATTTCTCCCATTCCTCCTGCACCCGGTCCATCACCTCTTTGCTGCCGAATACCGTAAACTTGACAAGCCCCTGCGGCAGGCTGGCTCCTTGTCCCAGAACGGAAGGCGACGCATGAAACTTGCTGTACATATCGGATACCTCCGGCGTTAACGATTCAACCATCATATCAAAAGCCGTGTTTACGTCGTAATGGACTTGATTTTTCCGGCAATAATCCACGAATGGTTCCAGCTGCTGCGGCGCGATCTCGTATTGGTGGATGATTTTCCTCGTATCCGAGTCAATCGTCGCTCCGCCGT
The DNA here is from genome assembly GCF_051200795.1 of Paenibacillus glycanilyticus. Classification (NCBI taxonomy): domain Bacteria; kingdom Bacillati; phylum Bacillota; class Bacilli; order Caryophanales; family Paenibacillaceae; genus Paenibacillus; species Paenibacillus glycanilyticus. The sequence goes on along the minus strand of NZ_CP195155.1, from coordinate 2,346,347 downwards.
TATGCGTAATAATCGTACCGGTCAGCTCTAACTCCTCCAGTACCGGAAAGACGCTGAAAGGCGCCCGGCCCGTGCATAATACAATGCTTGCTCCCCGGTCTGCCGCTTCCCGCACGGCTTCACGAGTCTTGCTTGTCAGTTGATGATCATCCGTCAATAAGGTGCCATCTACATCAAGCGCAATCAAATCATACTGTAATGCCATACGATTCTCTCCATCCCGGTCTCTATTTTTAATCCGCAGCCCGGTGAGCGCGCAGAAGCACGATTTCCTCATCGGTTAATTCGCGGTAAGTCCCTTCCTCCAGGTCGGCATCCAGCTCAAGCGGTCCCATCGATACCCTTTTCAGGTATACAACCTTTTTGCCTACCGCTTCGAACATCCGCTTCACCTGATGGAACTTCCCTTCCATTATCGTAAGCGATATGACCGAAGTTACGCCACCCTCGCCGCCGTCCTTTTTCAATATCTTTAAATCCGAAGGCATCGTGACGTATCCGTCATCCAGCGTAACGCCGGCCTTGAATTGCGTCTGATCCTCTTCGCCGACATCGCCTTGCACAACCGCTTCATAAGTTTTGGGAACATGCTTGCGCGGCGACAGAAGCTCATGCGCCAGCTGTCCGTCATTCGTGAGCAGCAGGAGACCAACCGTATCCTTGTCCAATCTTCCGACCGGGAACGGATCCATTAATTGATCCTCCGGCTCAAGCAAATCGATAACCGTCCGTTCGCGGCGGTCTTCCGTAGCGGAGATGACGCCGGGAGGCTTGTTCATCATCAAGTAAATAACCTCTCGGTACATTACCCGTTCCCCGTCGAACGCAACCTCATCGAGCTCCGGATCAACGAGTTGCCCGCTGTCTTTGACGACTTTTCCGGCTACCGTAACTTTTCCCTGCTTCACCAGCTTCTTGATCTCGCTGCGGGTTCCGTATCCGGTATGGGACAGAAGCTTGTCTATCCGCATCTTTTTACCCATCTTACATCCACCTCCAGCCAGCCGGCAGCTCGTTCTTCAGCATGCCGTCTCCCGTATATTTTCCCCAACCGACCGGATAACCGTCCGTGCATACAAGCACGTATCCTTTAAGCGGCTGTGCGGGATTTCCTTCAATTTTTATGTTATGGGCTTCTACAAAAAGCGTCTCGCCTTTCAAATACCGGATAATTTCGGGACTATCCGACGCAAAATCGAGCGATCGTACGGCTTCCGAATGCCGGAGCCCCATGGCAAGCGCTTGCGAAGGCTCAAATCGGTTGCGGCCCGCTTCCCCGACGTACCAGCCTGCGCGCACAACATGCAAACCGTCTAATGAAGGCATTCCTTCCGGCTGAAGATAGATACGAGAGCCAAAGCTCTGAATAGACCCCGTACCGGCAAAACTACCCGACAGCTCTTGATCCGCAAAAGAATGCCATGACGCGGCTGCATCAACAACCTCCGGCTGGCCTTTGCCTGAATGCCGTACCGAACCGCCAGCCCGCTGAAGCTTGCCGCCGTCTTTTGCTCCGCGGCCGCCCTTCTTCTCCGCTGCACGCAAGGCAGCACCTGCATTGCCCTTTACTTTTTTTCTTTTTATGTTGTCTTCGACCGTCTGGATAAGGGGCTCATTGTAAGGCATTCCCTCCGCGGGAGCCGTGCCTTTGCGGGTCAGCACCGCCGCGTAATGACCCTCGCCTTCAATATGGTGAGGCCACAGCCGGACCGTTCCCGCAAGCGACGCCGATTGCTCTGCCGCAAGACCTTCGCCCGCTTCTCCAGCCCATTCCGGATGCCCCGGCTTCCAGCCGAATTGATGCCGAACCGGCTTAACCTCGAAATCCGGATATTCGGCAAGCAGCTCCGCGATTTGAGCTTCGTTTTCTTCCGGAGAGAACGTGCAGGTGGAATAGACCAAAACGCCTCCCGGAGCCAGCATTGCTGCCGCATCGCGCAAAATAGGCCTCTGCATCGCCGAGCAGCGTTCGATGGAATGCTTCTCCCATTCCGCGATCATCGACTCATCCTTGCGGAACATGCCTTCTCCCGAGCATGGCGCGTCGACCAGTATGCGGTCGAACCATTCCCGGAAGACCGGCGCAAGAGCCGACGGCTCCTCGTTTAGTACAACGGCATTGCGGACGCCGGCCAGCTCGATGTTTTTGGCAAGCGCCTTCGTCCGTTCCCTGGCGTTGTCGTTGCTTACCAGCACGCCAGTGCCTTGCAGCTTGGCCGCAATCTGAGTCGACTTGCCGCCCGGTGCCGCGCATAGATCAAGCACGCGATGTCCGGGATGGACATCAAGCAGCTCAACCGGAGCCATCGCGCTTGGCTCTTGAATATAGTAAAGACCGGCATGATAATGCGGATGCTTGCCCGGTCTTGCTCCTTCTTCATAATAAAAGCCTTCCGGCGCCCACGGGATCGGGCGAACGGCTTCCCCCATCGGCGAGATCGACCTCCACTCTTCGGCACCCAGCTTCAAACGGTTGATCCGGATACCGTACACACGAGGATCCTCGTAGGAAGACATAAACCGGTCAAACTCTTCTCCAAGCAGTGATTTCATTTTTGTCGTAAAAGCAATCGGCAAATAGCCGGACATCTGGTCATCCCCTTGCAAGCAGCTAAAATACGTTAGAAATATAACATCGAGTATACTCTAATGCATCTCTAATTAGAAGGGCTGAGCATTTGTGATCAATATGTGAAATTAATCACAACCCCTTGTCAATTTGATAAAAGTGGCATATGATAAGAGCAACAAGAGATTGTGAATTAATTCACACAAGATGGAGCGGCATCGCCGTTTATCAAACCGCAAGCTCTCATCACCATCTTCACTGAGCCCGGAAGGAAGCCGGCGATGCAATGAACAAGCAACATGCTCCCCCGTCAAGATCCGCTTCCTTTACTTTCGCAGAAGTATGTGAATATTTTCACAGGAAAATTTGAGGAGGAATTTTATATGAAGATCGCTGTTATTGGATGCACGCATGCAGGTACCGCCGCTGTTACTCAGATGGCTAAGCTTTATCCCGAGGCGCAAATTACGGTTTACGAGCGCAATGACAACGTATCGTTCCTCTCGTGCGGCATTGCCCTTCATGTCGGCGGCGTTGTGCAGGATGTGAAGAAGCTGTTCTACGCTTCGCCTCAGCAGCTGACGGACATGGGTGTTCAGATGAAGCTGCGCCATGATGTGCTGGAAGTCCACACAGAAGCCAAGACAATTCTGGCTCGCAATCTCGAAACCAATGAGGAGAAGCTGGAAAGCTACGACAAGCTGGTCGTAACAACCGGTTCGTGGCCGATAATTCCAAAGCTGAAAGGGATGGAGCTTGAAAATATCGTCTTGTGCAAAAACTACACTCACGCCCAAGCGATCATCGAAAAAGCGAAGCACGCCAACCGGATTACCGTTATTGGTGCCGGCTACATCGGAATCGAGCTTGTTGAAGCTTTCGAGCAGCTTGGCAAGCAAGTGACGCTTATCGATAATATGGACCGGATCCTGTACAAATATTTGGATCGCGAGTTTACCGATGCGATTGAACAAGAGCTTGGCAACCGCGGTATCGAGCTTAAGCTGGCACAGACCGTAACCGGCTTCCGCGGCGAAGAAGGCAAGGTAAACACCGTCGTAACAACAGCCGGCGAATACGACACGGACCTTGTTGTCCTCTGCATCGGCTTCCGCCCGAATACGGATCTGCTGAAAGGCCAGATCGACATGTTGCCCAACGGAGCCATTATCGTGGATGAGTATATGCGCACCAGCAATCCGGACGTCATGGCCGCGGGCGACAGCTGCGCCGTCTTTTATAACCCGACCCACAAGCATGCGTACATCCCTCTCGCAACCAATGCCGTCCGGATGGGTACGCTCGTTGCCCGCAACCTTGTCGCTCCAACGGTCCGTTACATGGGTACGCAAGGCACTTCGGGCATTAAGATCTATGAGCAAAACATCGCTTCGACCGGCATGACCGAGCTGGCTGCCCTCGACGCCGGGATGGATGTAAAAACCGTCACCCTGGAAGACAATGACCGTCCTGAATTTATGCCGACCTACGAGAAAGTACTGCTCAAGGTCGTCTACGAAGCGGATACCGGCCGGATTGTAGGTGCCCAGGTGATGTCGAAGGATGATCTGACGCAAGCGATCAATACGATGTCGGTCTGCATCCAGAACGGCATGACGATGAATGAGCTCACCTTCGTCGACTTCTTCTTCCAGCCTCATTACAACAAGCCTTGGAATCTGCTCAATCAGGCGGGCTTGCAGGCGATGTAATGATAAAAAAAGCGGAAGCTCTCCAAACAGAGCTTCCGCTTTTGCTTTATTCCGCTGCGAATTGAATGCCGTCCGGAGACAAGACAGCGATGCGTGCCAGCGAATCTACCCGGTAGCCCGCTTCCTTCAGCTTGTCCGCTCCGCTTTGGAAGGACTTCTCTATTACAATGCCGATACCCGCTACGCTTGCGCCAGCCGCTTCCACGATTCTCGCCATCCCGAAGGCCGCTTCCCCGTAAGCAAGGAAATCGTCAATGATAAGCACCCGCTCCCCCGGCGACAAAAACTTGCGGGAGATCGCCACCTCGCTCTTCACCTGCTTCGTGAAGGAGTATACCTCCTCGACGTAGAGATCGTCGCGAAGCGTAAGCGATTTTTGCTTGCGCGCGAAAACAAGGGGCACCCGGAGTGCCAGTGCCGTCATAACCGCGGGAGCAATCCCTGACGATTCCAGCGTCAACACCTTGGTAATGCCTTCTCCTTCATACGCCGCGGCGAAAAACTGCCCGATCTCAAACATCAATTGCGGATCTATCTGATGATTAAGAAAGGAATCCACCTTCAGTACGGTCTCGCTTAACACAATGCCTTCGTTGCGAATCTTATCCTGCAATGCTTTCATTCTCTTGCAATCCTCCTGCCCGATTTCTTCTCTTTTATATTGAGACTACCCGGAAACGGGCAAGCGCGCAAGTTTTTCTAGTGTGCGGCTGCCGGCGCCGCAGGTGCTTCTTTGGCAGAACGAAGAAGATACGCCGCAAGCATAATAACCGCAAACCCCGCAAGAAAGGCAACCAGAATGCCCGTATTGCTCCAATACATATCCCAGTTGCTTGTGGAGATGACGCTCTTCATGCCGCGAAGCACATATGTCATCGGCAGGCATTGCCCAACGGATTGAATCCATTGCGGCGCAAGCTCCATCGGGAACGTGCCGCCGCTGCTCGCCAGCTGGGTTACGACAAGCGCAATACCCACCAGCTTGCCCAGCGTTCCGAAGATCGCGACAAGCATCAGTATGAGGGTCGTGAACATGCAGGCCGTAACGAAAGTGAACAGGAAGAACTTCGGCACGCTTTGCACGTCCAGTCCAATCGCGTACAGCACGATAAGGTCAAGCACGATGGTCTGCAGCAGGGCTACCAGATAAAAGACGCCGATTCTGCCCAAGAACTTTTGCCATGCGGAACGGACCTGCCCCTCTTGGAAATGTATAATGTTAGAGGCCATCAAAGAACCAACCAGGAGGCCTAACGCCAGAAAATAAGGGGCTGAGCCCGTTGCGTACGTCTTAACCGTATTCAGCTCTTTTTGTTCGAGCTGCACCGGCTGGGCGTACATATTAAGCTCCGCATCGCTTGCTTTTATACCCGCTGTTGACTGTGCGGCATCCGACAGCTTGTCCGTCAGCTGCTGCGAGCCGTCCACGAGGCGGATAACCCCGCCAAGCAGCTCTTGCGAACCGTTGTTCAGCTGCTGCGCGCCTCCGGCAAGCTGATGAATGCCGCTCTGCAGCTTGCCGATGCCAGTGCTGGAGGCGTCCAGCCCGTCCTTCAGCTGGGCGCTGCCGGCTGCAAGCTTGCCGCTGCCCTCGTACGCTTGCGCAAGGCCGTCCGCCAATGCCGATTGTCCTGCAGCCAGCTTAACGCCGGATTGCCGGGCGGCTTCCGCCGGCTGCTTTAACCCTTCAACAGACTTGCTGGCGCCGTCAGCATCCTGAGCAAGCTTCTCGCTGCCGCTTACAATCGCAGCGAAGGCAGTGTCATCTTTCAACTCGGGATGCTGCTCGACATAAGCCTTGATCCGTGATTGAAGGCTTTCAGCCGAGTTGTCCACTCCTGAAGCAGCCTTCATTGCGGAGTCTGCCGCTTCATTCCATGCTGCCGTATTTTTCTGCAGCGCATTTGCCCCGTCAGCAAGCTGTTGTCCTGCCGACTTCAGCTTGGAAAGATTATCGTTCAAATAAGCTGTCCCCGTAGATAGGCCGGCAGCTCCGCTAGCTAATTGCTGAATCCCTTGCCCGAGCGGCTTCATGCTATCGCTCAGCTTTCCTGCACCGCTGGCCAGCGACGCTATCGCGTTATTCAGCTTGCTTACGCCATCCTGCGCGGATTCCGTTCCTTGCGCCAGCTGCTCCGCGCCGCTGCTCGCAGCCGAGAAGCCGTCAGCCATTTGCTGCATTTTCCCGTAAACGGTCTGCGTATAGCTCTTTACGATATTTTGGCTGACCTTATTCGTTAGCTCCTTCAGCACGTTGCTTCCGATCTGACCGGATACATAGTTGTTGCCCGGATTCGTCATATAGACCAAATCGGCAGGCTGCGGATGCTCTTCCGTCAGCGTCGTAACGCTTTGCGAGAAGTTGTCCGGAATAACGATCGTCAAATAATAATCGCCGTCATAGAGCCCTTTCTCTGCCTCTGACCGCTCTACAAAATGATAATCAAGCGTATGGGCGCTTTTCATATTATCCACGATATCTTGGCCAAGATGCAGCTCTTTGCCCTCCGATACGGCCCCTTTGTCCTCATTGACTATCGCTACGGGCAGCTTGTCCATATGGCCGTACGGATCCCAATAGCCAGCCAGAAACATGCCTGTATAGAGCAGCGGAATAAACAACAAAACAATCGAGCCGATCCGAAGCGTTTTGTGATTAGCCATCAGCTTCAGATTAAGCCAGAATAAGTTCCCTTTCATTTGACATGCACTCCTACTATTTATTTGTATGATACAAGTAATAACCATTGTATTATACAAGTTTATTTTCGGAATGCAAATACATATCGTGAGGACATACATTACTTACCATGGACTTGCTTGCATTATGCAAACACGAAAGGTAAGCTAACATTAAGAAACTAAGACAGGAATGGAAAACAGCCCTATGGACAGGAACGATAAGTCGCCATTCAGCTTGATTGAAAGCCAAATCTCCCTCTTCATCCGCCGCGCCGAGGCTGCCCGGCTCTCCAATATTATGGGCAAGGAGATGGACCGCTCCTCTTACTTGATCCTTCAGCATCTGGAAAAAGCGGGACCAACCGGAATCAAAACGCTTTCCACCACCTTCCAGCTGGATATCTCTACGGTAAGCCGTCAGATTGCGGCCTTGGAAGCCAAAGGACTAATCTCAAGGTTGACCGATCCGAATGACGCGAGGATCAGCCTGCTGCAGCTGACGGAGGATGCGCCTTCCTTGCTCGCGGAAGTTCGCGAGTCGAGAGAGGCATTTTTCAAGGATCTTCTTAACGATTGGAGCGAGGAAGATATCCGTACCTTCGGCACTCTGCTGCTTAAGTTTAACGAGACGGCCGAGCAGCGAATCCGGTCACGGGCATAATGAAAGAGGAGGTTGTCCCGAAATGGGCAACCTCCTCTTTCTCCTTTATAGACCAAGCATGAACTGAATCGTCCGGTCAGACACTTCCGGAATATGCTCGTGACCGTAATCCGGATAAATATCGGCCGACTTCGGCGCGGTAATGTTGTTGTACGCCGCAAATTGCGTGGAAGGAGGGCAAATCGTATCCGCTAATCCTACGGTCATCAGCACTTCCCCTTTAATCCGATTGGCTAAATGCTGCAGGTCGATGTAACCAAGCTTCTCGAAAATTTGCTCTTCCCGCTCATGCCGCGGGTCGAAATGCCGGAAGAAGGTTCTCAGCTCACCGTACGCGTCCTTCGCCAAATCCATCTCCCACACGCGTTTGTAGTCGCACAGGAACGGATACACGGGCGCAAGTCTCGAAATACGCGGTTCCAGCGATGCGCAGGCAATTGTTAACGCGCCGCCTTGCGATCCGCCTATTGCCCCTACCCGGTCAGGGTCAACCTCCGGCCGGTCCATGGCAATCCCCGCAAGCTGCGCGGTATCAAGGAAAATAAGGCGCATCAGCAGATTGTCGGGGTGGTCGTTCAGCCCCCGGATTATATGCCCGTTGTGGGTAGTGCCCTTTACTCCGCCCGTATCCTCCGACAGCCCGCCTTGTCCGCGGCAATCCATCGAGAACACGGAATATCCGAGTGCCGCGTAAGTCAGCTTATCGGACCAGTCTCCCGCATTCCCGGTATAGCCATGAAATTGAATAATGGCGGGATGCGGCTCCGGGACATTTTTCGGACGGACGTATTTGGCATGGATTCTCGCTCCGCGCACACCCGTGAAATACAGGTCGAAGCAGTCTGCAAACGGTACTTGAAAGCTGCTCGGCACAAGCTCGATTTGCGGATCGACCGCACGCATTTCATCCAGCGCACGCTCCCAATAAGCGTCGAAGTCTTCCGGACGAGGATTGCGTCCTTTGTAGTTGTACAGCTGTTCAAGCGGCATATCAATTAGCGGCATAGATCATATCCCTTTCTTTTTGCCCCGACTGCTTCGGGACTTCATTCGTTAAGAAAGCTGAAATCGGGACGCTCCATAAGCTTCAGATTGTTGGCGATCAACTCGCTGCGCTGCTGCACGCAGGCATAGGAACGAAGCGGATCCGCAGGCGTATTTACAACGTAATCGACGAGTTTCTGAACGGTCGTAACCGCGACATGACAGCGCGTATCCGAGGAAGCATAATAGATGTACACCTCTCCGTTGTCTCTAGCGATCAGCCCGTTCGTAAAGACGACATTCGACACATCACCAACCCGCTCATCCCCATCCGGCGCAATCAAATGGCCTCCGGGCGCATAAATTACCTTGCTTGGATCATTCAAATCCGTCATAAACGCGTAGATCACATAACGCAGTCCTGCCGCCGTATTCCGAACGCCATGGGCAATATGCAGCCACCCTATTTCTGTCTTGATTGGCGCCGCACCTTGTCCGTTCTTCACTTCCTTGATCGTATGGTATTTTTTCTCATCCACTATCGTTTCCAACTCAATAGTCGCATGCTCGATGCTAGTTGACAAGCCCCAACCGATACCGCCGCCGGATCCGGCTTCAATAAACCCATCCTGCGGCCTAGTGTAGAATGCATACTTGCCGTTCACGAATTCGGGATGGAGCACGACGTTGCGCTGTTGGGGAGAAGGGGTCCGGAGATCATCCAGCCGTTCCCATGCCTTCAGATCCCTCGTTCTAGCAATGCCCGCGCTTGCGACGGCACTGGAAGTGTCTCCCCGCTTCGCTTCGGGATCCTTCCGTTCCGTGCAGAATACGCCGTAGATCCATCCATCCTCATGCTTCGTCAGCCGCATGTCGTACACGTTCACATCCGGAATATCCGTCTCCGGCATTACTATCGGATAATCCCAGAAACGGAATCCGTCAATGCCGTTAACGCTCTCCGCAACCGCAAAGAATGATTTCCGGTCATGACCTTCCACTCGCACAACCAGATAGAACTTTCCGTTTAATTCGATTGCTCCGGGATTAAAAGCGGCATTTACGCCAATCCTCTCCATAAGATGGGGATTGGTCTCCGGATTAAGATCATACCTCCAATAAACCGGCGCATGAGCTGCCGTAATAACCGGGTATGCATAACGGTCATAGATACCGTTTCCGCCATGAACAGGCGTGTTCGGCCGAGTAAGAAGCTCCTTGTGCTCCGCATGCAAACGTTGTAATTTTTCCATAAAAACGGTTTCGTTCATTGTCTACTCATCCCTTCGCCTATTTGGTTTGTACGTTCAGCTTCTCGATCCTCTCCAGCACTTCCAGGCCCATACGGCCATTGTGATACGGGCATTTCCAAGCATCAACCTTCATGTCCGCCATATCGGGCTCACCCGCCCGATTGACCTTCCAGAACCATTCTCCGTTTGCCTTGTCCACCAGATAACGATCGATAAACCGCCAGGTCCGGTAAGCCGCATTCAGAAAATAATCCTTGCCCGACAGCTGATAGGCATTCAGGAATCCCACGACCGCCTCCGCTTGCGGCCACCACACTTTATCGGTATCCGTCCAGCCCTTCGGGTCCGCTTCGTTAACGACCGCGCCGTCGGTATCCAAGCCTTCCTCGTAGACGGCTTGCGCCATGGCAAGCGCAACCGCCTCCGTACGGTCAATCAGCTCCCCGTCTCCCAGCACCTCCGCTGCTTCCATGAGCAGCCAGCTGCCTTCGATATCATGTCCGTAAGAAATCTCGTGCGACTTGGAATTCCACCGTTCATCGAAGAACAGCTTGAAATGCGCGGACTGCGGGTCCACGATATGATCAAGCATCGTCGCGATAAGCTCCTTTTGACTTTCCTTCAAACGCTCCGAAGGCCATACCCGACACAAATTCGTATACGCTTCAAGCACGTGCAGATGCGTGTTCATGGATTTCTTCTCATTCAAATCGGTAGAGCTAAGGCTAAGCTCATCCGTGGCCTCCCAGTTGCTATCAAGCGCTTCGATATACCCTTTGTATACAGGATCATAGCTATATCGTTCGATCAGCTCGAATAACTGAACGGCTTGCTTAAGCACCTCTTCATTCGGGCAAGCACGCACGAATTCCGAAAAAGCGTACAAAACAAAGGCTTGACCGTAAATTTGTTTTTTCTTCGATATCGGCTCTCCCTCGTGGTTCAACAGCCAGAAGTACCCTCCGTTCTCCCGGTCGTAAAAACAGGAGGTTAAATAACGGTAAGCCCGTTCAGCCATCTTCAAATAGGCAGGCTCTCCATACTTTCGGTATGCGGAAGCGTACGTCCACAAAAGGCGCGCGTTTAATACGAGGGATTTATCCGCCTTCTCCTGAATCTTCAAATCATTGGCGATCCGCCCAACGAACCCTCCATCCCGTTCATCAAGCGAATGCTTCATCCAAAAGGAAAGAATATTATCTTGCAGCTCGCTTTCGATCTCTTGCCGCCAGCTTTTTAAGTCTTGCTGCTCCACCCGTTTCAGCTCCCCGGTTATAACTTAAGTAAATTAAATATTAAGTTATCGATTAAGTTACAAGTTCATTGTAAAAGGACTGCTCACTCCCGTCAATAAAAAAAGCATGAAGCGACTATCGTCACTTCATGCTTCTTACCGATTCCCGGTAAATCATTTTCCCTCTGACCAGTACCCTGCCGCTGTTTAATGCGGGGTCACTAATTTTGCGGACCATCTTGTTAACCGCCGTTTTAGCCATTTCCTGTCTGTCAACTTCAACCGTCGTAAGCGCCGGCTCGGCAAGGGTGGCGTAAATATCGTTATCGAAGCCAACAACCGAGCAATCCTCCGGTACCCGAACTCCTTGCTTGCGCAGCGTATTCATCAGAAGATAGGCCACTTGGTCGCAATTGCAGGCAAAAGCGGTTGGCAGTGCTTCCGGGATGGCGACATCCAGCAATTTGCCGCTCTCATCCCGGTCATTCAGGATGTATTCCTGCCGCAGCGGTATGCGATGCTCAAGGAGCGATTTATAATAACCCAGAAAACGGTCTTGTATACTGCTGGTAGCATGCAAGCTGCCAACAAAAGCGATATCCCGGTGGCCGTTTGCGATCAAATAATTGGTCATCTCGTACATGCCGTAGAAATTATCCATAATGACGTAATCCAGTTCCGTCCGGTCCGTATAAAAATCCAGAAATACAAGAGGGATGCCGGTTTCATGAATGGCCGAAATATAAGCATTGCTTAGCTGGCCTAATATAATAAACCCGTCGACCTTGCGGTCATGGTAGATTCTCGGCAGTACGAGCTGCCCTTCATCTTCCTCGCTCAACGTATGCAGAATGCCGGAATACTGCACATCCTCCAGAGCGGTAGACAGATACTGATAAAATTGAAGATAAAAAGACTGCGTTACGCTGGCATACCTCTCTGCTATAACAACGCCAATGTTGTAGGAGAGCCCTTCCTTCATTGCCTTCGCCGCCGTATTGAACCGGTAGCCCATTTCCTGGGCAATCTCCTTAATCTTCTGCTTGAGTTCGTCACTGACGCCTTCTTTGTCGCCCAGCGCTTTCGAGACGGTTACGCTGCTGACGCCAAGCCTATTTGCGATATCCTTCATCGTTACATGGTTCTGCTGCATCTTATGCCTCCCGGCCGTTAAGCTTCATGCTTCATGTTTATCGTTAACCTTACATCGTTAAGATAAGGCGGACTCAAGTTTTTGTCAAATTTCAGCGCAAATAAAATCCCGCGTCCTGCCTATAAGCAGTACGCGGGATTTTGAAGATGAGCCTCAGCCAGGATTGTTGCCTTTCTTCGCGCGGAGAATCGCCGCTTCAATATCAACCGACAGCTGCTTGAGACCATACAGGTCCTCCTGCTCAAACAGCTCGTTGAATTTCATCTGGAATTGCGCCGCTTCTCTTACGCGGTGATAGAAATACAAATCCTGAATGGCGCTGAGCACGGTGGAAACCACGTTGGAGCGCTCCTCGAAGTCGCGCTGCGCATCCAAAATTTCGTGCCGGATGCTCGACATCTCGGTATCCAGCAGAAAAGCCGCTTCGGCTGCTTTCTTCAACCGCTCGCGAACGTCGTCCGGCAAGCTTTCCTTATATTTATAATTCAGCGAATGCTCAATCGTAGCCCAGAAATTCATCGCAAGCGTGCGAATCTGAATTTCGGCGAGCACGAATTTTTGACCAAGCGCCGTTTGCACCGGGTATTCCACAATCATATGGTAGCTGCGATAGCCGCTGTCCTTGTAATTCGTAATGTAGTCCTTCTCGTAGACAAGCTTCAGATCCTTCCGGATGCGGATGAATCCGGCGACACGGTGAATATCGTCTACGAACTGGCACATGATCCGGATACCCGCGATATCCTCGATGCCTTTTTCCAGCTGATCGGCGGGAACGCTTAGCCGTCTCGCCTTCTCCAGTATGCTTGACACTTTCTTAACACGACCGGTAACGAACTCGATCGGAGCATACGCCTCACGCATCTTAAGCTCGACCCGCATCGTTTTCAACTTCACTTTCAATTCTTCGACTGCTTGCTCGTAAGGCTGTAAAAAAAGATTCCAATCTCTTCCATCCATCCGGCCGCCTCCTGTTCCTATCGATGATCTGCGCCCACTGCCTCCGATATGTTACGGTAGCCGTCTTTACGCAATCGTTCTTTTAAGCCGTTCGTCAGTTCGCGGAGTACTCCTGGACCTTTATAGATCAAAGCGGTATAAATTTCGACGAGCGAGGCTCCGGCGCGGATTTTATCGTATGCGTCATCCGCCGTGAAAATTCCGCCCGAACCGATAATCGGAAGCTTGCCTTCCGTCTGCCGGTATACCGCCCTAACAACCTCGGTCGAGCGCTCGCGCAGCGGCGCTCCGCTAAGTCCGCCCGTTTCCTTGGCGTTAGGATGCTTAAGCCCTTCTCTTGAAATCGTCGTATTCGAAGCGATAATGCCCGCTACGCCGCTGTCTTTAATCGTCGAGACGGTAAGCTCAAGCTGCTCGTCCGTCATATCAGGAGCAATCTTCACCAGAACCGGCTTTGCTTTACTACCTAATTTCGACGCCTGAAGCCCGATTTCCTCCAACACTTCGCCAAGAAGCGTGCGCAGCTCGTCGCCATGCTGCAGCGCGCGCAGATCCGGCGTGTTCGGGGAACTGATGTTGACGACAAAGAAGTCGCCATACGGATATAACACTTGTATGCAGGAACGGTAATCTTCGTGAGCCCGTTCATTTGGCGTTGCTTTATTTTTACCGACGTTAACGGCAATCGGGATCCGGTTAATCTTGCGCTGCGACAGCTGGCGGGCCATCGCTTCCGCCCCTTCGTTATTAAAGCCCATCCGGTTAATAAGCGCTTCGTCGGAAGGCAAGCGGAAGAGCCGCGGCAGCTCGTTGCCCGGCTGTCCTTTTGGCGTTACCGTTCCTACCTCGGCAAAACCGAAGCCGATGCTGGAGAAGCCGTCCGCTGCCACGCCATTCTTGTCCAGGCCGGCGGCAAGCCCTACCGGATGAGGGAAATGAATGCCGAACAGATCAACCGCAAGCTCTGGCGAATCGCTCACGCCGTACATGGCATGCAGCATGTTGTTCATGCCCGGAACGCGTCCGGCTGTATGCAGGCCGTCAATGACGAGATGATGAGCCTTTTCGGGATCCATTTGGAAAAATACCGGTTTAAGAATAGAAGAATAAAGCAAGATTACACACTCCGTTTCAAGTTTCTGTCCTACCTGACAGTTTATCTTTTTTATAAGAAAAAGAAAAGGGCGACGCTGGCCGGCAAGTCCTTCCGGATATTGCGGCAGAACAAGAAACCGTTTACAATGTGGGTATACGGTATTCATTTTTCCCACGGAAAGGTTGATTGACGATGAGCACAGCCAAACGGAAAGCTCCCGCTATGAAACAGAAGCCAAAAGAAGAGGTAAACGTCAAGGCGCTCGCCTGGATCGGTTCGGTCGTGGTTGTTATTATCGCCGCCGTTACCGTCCTCCTCATCCTCAATCAATAGTCATACGCAGACGCGCAAAAAAACTCCATGCTCCCAGCGAACGCTGAAGTAGCATGGAGTTTTATTATGACAGCTTACATATTAAACGGATCGTCAGCGATTTTGATCGAATCTGTAGGGCAGCCGTCGCAAGCATCTTGCAGATCGTCGTACAGATCTTCAGGAATTTCAGTATTACCATGGTTGCCGTCGTTTCCGAAGATGACTTCAGCAATACCCTCGTCGTCGTAATCGTAAATATCTGGTGCCGTAGCGCCGCAAGCTCCACATGCGATACAGGTGTCTTTCTCTACCCATGTAAATTTAGCCATTGGTATTCCCTCCCACAAAAAATAGACATAAAAATGCTTCTGCAAACGTCGTGATGTATCTACCGCTCGCTATAATTATTGTGAACCTTCACTCATCAATATATAACAAACCGACCACCTTGGCAACAAGCTATGCCCATGCAATTGTTACAATTCATCCTTTTGGAGAGAAGTGCCGCGCAATCGCTTATTGCGGATAAGCACGGACGGATCATCCCCCAGCATGCCCGCCGTAAGTACGGCACTCTCGCCAAATTTGTCCCGCAGCACATCCATCGTTTTGGTCAATGCTTCCTTGCGAGGCTGCTCCTTATAATCGAACAGATCAAGCTGAACGGCAGTCTCTTCCTCCGCCGTCAGATTTTGCAGGGTAACCCCTAGGAGCCGGGCAGGTTCATTTCCCTTCCAATGCTCATCGAACAGCCGGCAGGCTTCATGATAAATAACATCTGTCGAATGGGTCGGGGCGCGAAGCGTGCTGGAACGCGTTATAGTGGCCATATCCGGCTTCCGGATCGTGATCTGGACCGTGGATGCCATAAGCTTCTGCCGCCGCAGCCTGCGGGCCGTCTGGTCGGCCAAATTGAGCAGAATCCGGTGGGCATCCTCCCTGTCCGTTACGTCATAAGGCAGCGTGGTGGTGTGCCCGATCGATTTGCTTTGCTCCCGGTCCGCGCGCACCTCGGAATGATCAATGCCGTGGGCGGCCGACTTCATCCACGAGCCGTATATGCCGAACTGGCGAATAAGCAGCTCCTCGTCGGCCGCCGCGAGCTGACCGATTGTTCGTATGCGCAGCCTCTCCAGCTTTTCGGCCGTTTTTTTCCCGAGACCATGAAGCACGTCGCATGGTTTATCCCACAATACATTCGGTACATCCCGCAGCCGCAATACCGTCAATCCGTTAGGCTTCTTCATATCGGAAGCCATTTTGGCGAGCAGCTTGTTAGGCGCGACGCCAATCGAGCATGGCAGCGTCCACTCTTCCGCGATCCGCTTTTGCAGCGCTTCCGCGATTTCCAGGGGCGAACCGAAGATCTTGGAGCCGGTAATATCCATATAACATTCGTCGATCGAGATCGGCTCCACTAAGGGCGTATATTCCCTTGCGATCTTCATAAACCCGCGCGAATATATGCGATACAGCTCAAAATCCGGCTGGATGATGATGAGATCGGGACAGATCCGCATCGCCTGCCTAACGGTCATGCCCGTCTTGATTCCTTTGCCTCGCGCGGCGTAAGAGCAGGTGACGATAATCCCTTTGCGGAGCTCTACGCTTCCGGCAACGGCCGTCGGCTTTCCTTTATATTTCTCTGGTTCCTCCGCTTCGTGCACGGAGCAGTAGAATGCATTCATATCCAGATGAAGAATGACGCGCCCTTTGGCCGGATAATCCTTGTGTACGTCAGCCATAGCCTGTATTCACCTTCCTACTCCTCCCAGCATACCGCCCAGCAGGAAGGTGCGTCAAATCATATGGAGGCGTCAAAAAAATTCCATGCTCCTCTCTACATTCTAATCAACAAGTGTTATAATAGTTAATTATATTTTGTGTAGGCGATCAGTGAAGAAGGAGGCGTCCCGGCTATGACAACATCGATAACAATATTTGATACTACGCTGCGCGACGGTACGCAAGGCGAAGGGATCAGCCTGTCAGCGGATGATAAGCTCAAAATTGCTCAAAAACTTGACGCTCTCGGCGTTCATTATATTGAAGGCGGGAATCCTGGAAGCAACGGCAAGGATATTGAGTTTTTCCAACGGGTTAAGAGCTTGAAGCTGCAATCGAAAATTACGGCATTCGGAAGCACGCGCCGTAAATTCAGCCAGGCAGATCAAGATGCTTCCCTCGTGCGCATTGCGGAGTCCGGCGTACCGGCGGCTACGCTCGTAGGCAAATCGTGGGATTTCCACGTGCATACGGCTTTGCAGACTACGCTGGAAGAGAATTTGTCCATGGTTTACGATTCCATCGCTTTCTTGAAGCAAAGAGGCATGGAGGCCTTGTTTGACTCCGAGCATTTCTTCGACGGGTACAAAAACAATCCGGAGTATGCGGTAGCGGTATTGCGAAAAGCCCAGGAAGCCGGCGCAGACTGGCTGGTGCTCTGCGATACGAACGGCGGTACCTTGCCGGGTGAAATTCACGAAATCGTCAGCCGCATCCGCCAAGAGCTGACGGCGCCTATCGGCATACATACCCACAATGACTGCGAGCTGGCCGTGGCCAACTCCCTTGCAGCCATTCAGGCCGGTGCGCGTCAGGTGCAAGGAACGATTAACGGTTACGGCGAACGCTGCGGCAACGCGAATCTTTGCTCGATCATCCCGAATCTTCAGCTCAAGATGGGTTACGATGTTCTCCCGGAAGAGAAGCTTCGGTCACTAACCGGCACCGCCCGTTACGTGAGCGAAATTGCGAACGTGAATATGCCGGTCGGACAGGCTTATGTCGGCAATGCCGCATTTGCCCACAAAGGCGGTATTCACGTGTCGGCAATCATGAAAGACTCCAAAACGTACGAGCATATCCAGCCTGAGCTTGTAGGCAACAAGCAGCGCATTCTGGTATCCGAGCTTGCCGGCCAATCGAATATTATTTCGAAGGCGCAGTCGCTTGGACTCGATGTGAATGCCAACAACGAGCAGACCAAAGCGATCATGGATCATATCAAGGAGCTTGAACACCAAGGCTATCAATACGAAGCCGCGGACGCTTCCCTTGAGCTTCTTCTCCGTCAAGCCTTTGGCGAGCCGGTTGAAGTCTTCAAGGTTGAGTCGTTCAAGATTCTGGTTGAGAGCGGCGCGAAGGGTCAAATGAACTCGGAAGCCATCGTCAAGCTGAACGTAGACGGCCAGCAGGTCTACACGGCAGCGGAAGGCAACGGTCCGGTCAACGCGCTCGACAATGCCCTGCGCAAAGCTCTGGTGCAGTTTTATCCGAAGATCGAAGAGATTCATCTCTCCGACTATAAAGTTCGCGTATTTGACGAAAAGGATGCAACAGCCGCCAAGGTGCGCGTTCTTATCGAATCCTCTAATGTGGACAGCACATGGAGCACGGTAGGCGTATCCAGCAACGTAATCGAAGCAAGCTGGGAAGCGCTTGTCGACAGTATCCGTTATGCTTTGCTTAACATGGAGAAGTCAACAACGGCAAACTTTGACAATATCGAACGCATCGGCGTAATTAACCACTAAATTAAAAGAAACGCCCGGCAGCTAGCCTGCCGGGCGTTTCTTTTTTTGAATCAGCTGTATTGCTCAATCAGCCTTTCCCATTCGTCAATCGTAATGACGCCGTTGATTCTCTCGCGGATGACTCCCGAGGAGTCGATCAGGAATGTTGTAGGGAACGTATCTACCTTGTAGGTATTGGTGACATCCCCTTTCCGGTCCATCAGAACCGGGAACGTAAATTCGTGATCGTCCACAAACTGCCTTGCCGCTCTTTCTTTATCGAACTTTGTGGCATTTACGCCGTAAAACGCGATTTTATCCCCGTATTTCTCATACAGCTTCTGCAAATCCGGCGCTTCCAGCTCGCATGGCCCGCACCAGGAAGCCCAGAAATTCACAAAGGTCAGCTTGTCCTGCTTGCCGCCGATTGCGTAGTTCTTCTCATCAAGCCCCGGCAGCTCAAAGGTTACCGCCTCGGAGCCGGCCTTTGGCTTGAAATCGGAAGCCGCTGCCGTAACGCTTGATTCATCCTTGGATACATATTGATACACCGCTAAACCAGCCAATACAAATGCGGCGATAAACAGCATCGTAGCGCGCTTCATGGTGTCCCTTCTTTCTTCTTCATTTCTAGATTATGCCTATCGTAACACGGCGAGGAATGGAAGCTCAAGCCGGGGGGCACATTAGCCATAAAATCGTCAATGTCACCTAGATCGGAGGACAACCTTTTATGGCCGAACACAAATGGCTGCAGTATATCGCTTTTGCTTCCGTCCCGCTCGTCCTGGTGCTCGGCAACTCCATGCTTGTCCCGATTTTGCCCGACCTTGCCAAACAAATGAAGCTGTCCGAGCTGCAGTCCAGCCTTGTTATCACTTTATTCTCGGTAAGCGCCGCCGTTTTCATACCAGCGATTGGGTATTTGTCGGACCGCTTTCGCCGCAAAGCAATCATCATTCCCGCATTGGCGGTATATGGGGCTGCGGGAATCGTTGCGGGTTTTGCCGCGATTTGGGGGTCTTATTGGCTTTTGATCAGCTCCAGGGCTTTGCAAGGTCTCGCAGCGGCCGGAACCGCTCCAATTGCAATGGCACTGGTTGGCGATATGTACAAGGATGGCCAGGAAAGCGAAGCGTTAGGCATAGTCGAAGCCTCCAACGGCGCAGGCAAAGTGGTTAGTCCGATTCTTGGCTCTCTCCTCGCCCTTATTATCTGGTACGCGCCATTTTTTGCTTTTCCCGTATTTTGCGCGGCATCGCTGCTTGCCGTTTGGTTTTTTATCAAGGAACCGGATTCCAAATCCGAGCCCTTGAAGCTTAAGCAATATTTGGCCGACATGAAAAAAATATTCCGTGAAAAAGGCCGATGGCTGATTACCGCATACTGTACGGGAGCATTAGGCCTATTCCTGTTATTTGGGGTCTTGTTTTATTTGTCCGATCTGCTGGAGAAACCTCCCTACAACATCGACGGTGTTCTGAAAGGCTGTATTCTTGCCATTCCGCTGCTTGGTCTTGTCATAACCGCCTATTTAACCGGACATTCCATCAAGAAGGATGGGAAAAAAATGCGCCGGTGCATTCTGATCGGACTCTCGCTTATGAGCGCTGCCCTGATCGGCTGCTTGTTCAGCTATTGGCTCATCTACGTGTTTATTGGTTTCATCACAATAAGCAGCGTAGGCACAGGATTGCTTCTTCCCTGCCTAAACACATGGATTACAGGCTCCGTCGACAGCTCTCACCGGGGGATTGTAACCTCCTTCTATAATAGCTTAAGGTTTTTCGGCGTTGCCGCAGGTCCTCCGCTGTTCAGTTGGCTCGCGGACCGGTCGGTTACCGCTCTGTTTATCCTTTTGGCCGTGTTGGCTATTGTCGCCTTACTGTTCGCAATTCGTCTTCTGCATCCGGAAAAAACGGCTAATCCGGCTAGCTAAACCGTTCCTGGGGAATGTATAATGAGCTGTACCTTCAGGAAAGGAGCATCCGGCTTACATGCTTTCCATTGCCATAACACGTCCAGCATACGAACAGCTGCTTGGCTTTTGCCAAAAATCGCTGCCGCAGGAGGCATGCGGTGTTCTAGCAGGAGCGGCCGCGACGCCAGACAGCCCCGCGGTTGTTACCCATGTTTACATGATATCGAATGTACACGAAGAGCCCATTCGCTCATTCCGGTTTCACCCCGGGGAATGGGTATCCGCGTATTACGACATACAAAAAAACCGACAGTCGCTCGTCGGTTTTTTCCACTCCCATCCCATTTCATCGGCAGTCCCTTCCAAACGTGATTGGCTTGGCTTGCCGGTCTCCGATGATGGGCTCTCTTATTGGATAATCTCTATGCCGGGCAGTCCCGCGGCAGTTGTCCAGCCTTTCCGGATGGATGGACAAATCTTTCGTCCGCTTGCTCTAGTGCTTGCTTAAATAAGCGTATAAATCCCCTAATGTCGTAATATTCCGATCCAAAATCCGGACAAGAAACTTTTGCCATAGCTTCGCCGTCATCAGGGAGTCCTGCAGGGCATGATGACGCTCGGTAATCGGAATCCCAAAGTCCTCCAGAAGATCGTCGAGCGCATAGGAAGCCCGCTTCGGCTCCAGCCATTTGGCAACGAGCATGGTGTCCAATACCCGGTGATTCAAGCTGACCTTGGAGGTCCGCCATAATGCTGCGTTCAAAAACTGCTTATCGTGTCCGGCCGCATGCGCAATCAGCAGCCTCCTTCCGATAAACTCCATGAAATCATGGAGAACCTGCATCAGATCGGGCGCATCCTGCACCATCTCGTTCGTTATCCCCGTCAGCTCGATAATTTGCCTTGGAATACGGCGCTTCGGATTAACAAGACTATGGAACTGCCTGGATTCGTCAAGCTCAAGGCCTTTCATATGGACAGCCCCAAACGATATGATCTCGTCGCCGTTAGAAGGATAAAAACCGGTCGTCTCCAAATCAAAAACAACGATATCTAGCTCCCTCAGAGGCGTATCCAGCATGGACTGTTTGCGCTGCTCCTTGTTGATGGAACGGATAAACGCCATCTGCTGCGCATTTTGCGAGCCCAGCATGGAAGCAAGGGCAGGCGTAAAGCCTCCCATTTTATACAGGTTCCACATCCGTCCGACGCCTTTTGGTTCCTTCATTCCCTTTCATCACCGCCTTACATAAGCCTTCCCGTTGTCCGTTTAAACACTTTGCGCTGTAGCTTCTTGCCGGTTTTTAACGCGCTCTTCAGCTCCTCGGTCATTTCTCTCGACAAGCTCCGGCTGGAGAGTTTACCGTTGTTGGCATATAGGCCGTCCTCATTCTGCTCCGTTGTCATTAACCGAAGCCGGAGAAAGAGCAGGAAGGCCTGCTCATATGCCGCAGCCTCCTCCGATGGCAATTGATCGTGGAGGGCAAGCGTGCGGATTCGCGACAACGTTGACGTCTCGCGGATGCCCGCTTGAACGGCCAGAAGCCGAATCGCGTTCACTAGGGGGATATAAGCGCCGTATTTGATATCCAGACTGCCGGCATCCGATCCGTATTGTTCCTTCAGCAGATGACCGAATAATCCGAGCAGCACTTTATGACGCATGGTATTGTCCAGCATTCGCCGCGTGATATTCGGATACTCTATTACATTATTGAAATATTGATCTCTTAGCTCAAATGCGAGACGATGATCGCCGTAAACCGACCTTCCGTCCGCCAAAATCAACAAGTACCGCACAGCTTCCCAGGAAGGTTCTCTAAACCAGCCATTCAGCTTGACCTTCCATTCGGTTAACGACATGCACCATTCCGGGTTGTTGCTCAGCACATTGCCTTCGCATAACGGATAACCGGACTGATGCAGCATCGAGACGATGATTGAGGTTAATTGCTGAAAATAAGCCGTTGTTTCCTCCGAATCGCTTGCGGAGTCTTCAAACACAATACCGCTGTCCTGATCACTCGACAGCGTCTGTTCCAGACGTCCTCCGCTGCCGAACAATAGATACGCGTAAGGCACGGGGGGAGAACCCATCCCCAACCGTGCCATTTCCGCTTCCGCTAATATGATTGAGCGGCAGATAAGCGTATCATGCAGCTCATTTAATTGTTCGTTGAATTGTTCGACCGGACTCATCTGGAGAATACCTTTCATATGCTCGTGTACTTGATCCCGCAAATTGCGCAGTACATTCACGTTATCGGCTTTGCCGATTTGCTTCAGAAGCTGCACACGCACCGGATCGCCCATCCGCCGCCTCTCCCCTCAGGTCAGTCCAACAAACCTTGCCTTAACCTTGGATGCCTTGACCTTTTTTAAGTTGCTCAGGATAACCATAAGCGCCGTGCTCACTCAGGTCAAGACCGATAATTTCTTGCTCTTCCGTTACGCGGAAGCCGATTGCTACTTTAATGAGGAAAAGAACCAAGAACGATGCCGCAAGGACAAACACGCCGCATACCAGAACCGACAGCGCTTGAACGCCCAATTGGTGCCAGCTGCCTGTATCGATCAGACCGCCTTGACCAACGCCAACTTTTGCAGCCAATTCGTCCGTTGCGAAAATACCGTTAGCCAGCGTACCCCAGATACCTGCGGCGCCATGCACCGACATCGCATAGATCGGATCGTCGACTTTGATTTTCTCGAAGAATTTCGCGCTGTAGAATACAAGAACGCCTGCTACCAAACCGATAACAACGGCAGCCCAAGGCTCTACGAATGCGCAAGAAGCCGTAATGGCAACCAGACCGGCAAGAGTACCGTTCAGCATAGTCGTAATGTCGGCTTTGCCATTAACCGCCCATGAGATCAGAAGAGCCGCAACGGCGCCGGCGCCTGCACCCAGCATAGTAGTAAAGCCTACATAACCAAAGAAGCCATCGCCGATTGCAAGAGTAGAACCAGCATTAAAGCCGAACCAGCCAACCCACAGCAGCAATACGGAAAGTGCAGTAAACACTTGGTTGTGACCGGAAATTTCATTAGCGGAACCGTCTTTGTTAAATTTGCCGATACGAGGTTTCAACAGAACAGTTGCCGCGAAAGCCGCAAGCGCGCCTGATAAGTGAACAACGGTAGAACCCGCGAAATCTTGCGCGCCGTCTTTTGCAAGCCAGCCGCCGCCCCAGATCCAGTGAGCCACGATTGGATAAATAACGCCAACGAAAACAATCGTAAAGATAAAGTAAGAGGACAATTTAGCTCGTTCCGCGAAGCCGCCCCATGCGATGGACAACGATACAGCAGCGAAAGCCAATTGGAACAGGAAGAACAAGGTAGTAGGAAGACCGTCATCTACGCTAATAATAGAAGGATCAAAAAGAAAATCGCCGAATCCGATAAATCCGTTAATCGAGCTGTCGGCGCCAAAGGCGAAGCCGTAACCAACCGCCCAGTAAATCAATGCCGCAAGTCCTGCCGTGAAAATCGTTTTGCCGGCAACGTGGCCAGCGTTTTTCATTCGGGTGGAGCCTGTTTCTAAAAGGATAAAACCGCCTTGCATGAGCAATACGAGCACGAAGGCTACCATTACCCACAGCGAGTTAATTCCCATGTTAAGTGTTCCTGCCGTTGGGTCATCGGCAAATGCCATTGCCGGGAACACCAAGCATAACGCAGCTAAAGTTAACACCATTTTCTTAATCAATACGACCACTCCCTTAATGTGATGTTTACTAACATGTTAGGAAAGACTTAATGTCATTATAGTCAGGAACACCTAATTTGACAATATATATTCTTGTAAAATAGAAAAAAAATCTAACGTTCGTGTCTCAAAACGAACGGAATGTTAAGTTTTTTCACAAATCCCCTAGGGAATTGGTTCTAGAGCCTATCCATTCTTCGCATTTTGAATCTACGACTTTGGAATCAGAATCTACGAACTTTCATTAAAGAGGCGAAATTTGTACATTCATGTAACACGTTTGACTGTACGGTTAGTTTCCGATTATGATTAGGGGACAGTATTATAGAAAGAAGGTGGAGAGATTGGGGATACGAAGCTTTATCGTATAGGCGAGCTCGCGAAGCTAGCGGGTGTCAGCCCTCGGACAATTGATTATTACACCTCAATGGGCCTGCTAGAACCGTCGGAACGTTCCGCCAAAAATTATCGCTTGTACCATGATGAAACTTTAGTCCGTCTCAAACGTATCGAACAAATGAAGAACGAAAAATATACGCTAGACGAAATCAAGGAAGCTTTGGACGGCTGGAGCAAGGTTACGCCGGAGGAGCAAGTGTCTCAGAAGCTGACAGACCTTCAGCATCACCTATCCCAGCTGGAACGCGAAGTAAAAGAGCTGGAGCCGGTGATCAAACAGCTTAAGCCGAGACAAGCAAACCGGCTGTACACCCGCTTGATGCCGCAAACCGCGGCTTGCATCGAGGCGTTAATGCTTCTCATTAACAAGGGGCCGTTTATGTAAGGATATGTCCCATCGATGCAATCCTTGACCACTCTGATGGAGGTATGATCACATGTTTTTTCACCCTATGGACTTCCTTATCCTAATCGCCTTCGGTTTATCCATTTGGGCGCAGTTCCGGGTAAAAGGAACGTTCAACCGTTGGGCCGGCGTACAAACCGCGTACGGATTGACCGGTTACCAGGCTGCAAGACGCATGCTGGACGCTAACGGCTTGCATGACGTACCTATTGAGCCCGTACGCGGCACCTTGTCGGACCACTACGATCCGATCCACCGCGTTGTCAGATTATCCGAGCCGGTCTACTATGAAAGCTCGATTTCCGCCGTTGCGGTTGCCTGCCACGAGGTTGGCCACGCGATCCAGCACAAAGTCCATTACCCGATGCTGGTGCTTCGCCACCGGATATTCCCGGTCGTTAACATCGCATCCGGCATTGCACCGTTCCTGCTCATCGCCGGTTTCCTGTTCCACGCAATGAACCTTGTAGGACTAGGCATCATCTTCTTCTCCGTTGCCGTTGCCTTCCAGGTGATCACGTTGCCGGTCGAGTTCAACGCAAGTAATCGGGCACGCGATTTAATGGTAGCTGAAGGCTTTATTACAAACGAAGAAGAACGTGGCGTAGCCAAAGTACTTAACGCAGCTGCACTCACTTACGTGGCGGCAGCACTGATCTCTTTGCTGGAGCTGGTTAAGTACATTATGATCTTCACATCTTCGAACAATGATGACTAACCAATAACAAAAGGGCTGCCCCAATCGTCACATGACGATGGGACAGCCCTTTTTCTATCGTTTATTTCTCTTTGTGTCCTTGTTTCCCTTCAAGCTCGTTAAAGTATCTCAGCAGGAAGCCATGGAATACTTTTGCCACTAGCGGCATCTTCTCGTTAGAGCGATGAATGATGCCGATATTCCGCGTGACATTGGGAGTTCTTACGCGAACCTTGGCCGATTGCAGCACACCCGCATGATACAAAGCCATCTCCGGCAGCAGACTTACCCCCATACCGGCTGCAACCAGACCTCGGATGGTCTCGGTCTCTTCCCCTTCAAAGCCGATCTTCGGGGTAAATCCAGCCTCCTGGCAGGCTTCCCATACGATTGGCCGAAGCGAGTACCCTTCACTGAACATAACAAACGTATCTTCCTTCAGTTGAATAAGGTCGATCTCCTGCTCTCCGGCAAGCGGATGATTTGGTGGCAGGATAGCAAACAGTTCTTCCGTAAGCAGAACTTCGCCGCAAACCTGCTCGTGCTCATCCGGAAAAGGCGAGATAAAAGCGAGGTCAATCTCGCCCTTTACCATATCCCGAATCAAGGACGGGTACATCCCCTGACGGAATCGAAATTTGACATTAGGATGAAGCTTGCGGAAGGCTGCGACAACCTGGGGAACAACCGACACCCCGAGACTATGCGGAAAGCCTAGCCGGATTTCCCCTTTCTCCGGATCCATAAACTCGTGAATTTCCACGACTGCCCTCTCCAGATCGTCAAGGATCACTTCCGCGCGTTTAAGAAACAGCTGACCTACCGGCGTCAGCTGCAGGTTGCGCCCTTTCTGCAGGAACAGCTTCACACCCAGCTCTTCCTCGAGCTGATGGATTTGACGGCTGACCGCAGATTGCGCAACATGCAGCTCTTCGGCCGCTTGCGTCACATGTTCTTTTTTGGCAACCTTCACAAAATAATAAAGCTGTCGTAGTTCCATAATGTCTCCAATCTCTCCCGTACATCCTGATTCTAATACACGCGCCGTCTCTTCGTCATCGCGCGGTCCAATAAGCCGTAAAGCAAAAATCCTGCAACTCCGCCCCCAACATGCCCGAGCAAGCTTACGCTAGGCACGATAACCGAGAAGACCAGTCCAAAGCCAAGAATCGTATATACCGTTTTTCTTGAGCCTTGGTCCAGCCATGCCTTGCGGAAGATTGCGATATAGAGAAACGCTCCAAACACCCCGTAGATCGCTCCCGAAGCCCCTGTGGACAAATAAATTGTCCGGTCATCCCCAAACAGACCATGAACCGCTCCGGTTAACAAATTCGCGATAATTCCGCATAAGAGATAAAACACGGCATATTTCGCCGGCTTCAATAACCGCTCCAGAGGCGGAGCAAATACAAGGATCGAAAACATATTAAAGAAAATATGTTGAAAGCTTGAATGCATAAACATTGAGGTTATGATCCGCCAAGGTTCATGAAGCCCGTACGGATTATCCGGCATATAGCTGACAAACCCGCCTGACCGCATTAAATGATAATTGTCGTTAATATCCCCCGTCACGGCGATTGCAATAAAATAAATGAGATTAAGCGCAATGATGACGGAAGTAACCGGATAGGCGCGCAAATAACCCCGAAAGCTTTCGTATCTTAAAAAAATCATTACGTATCACTCCTTCCAACCATTGGACAACCCCGATTCATAAAGCTTATAATAAAACCTGTTACAAACCTTAAACGTGAGAAGGAGGACATATCCATTATGTCACAAGAACGCACTGGCGTTGCCGCATTTAAAGGCAATCCTATTACATTAATCGGACCGGAAGTAAAAGTGGGAGATCAAGCTCCTGATTTCACCGTCAACAAATCGCTTGTCGACTCCGTATCCTTGAAAGATTTCGCAGGTAAAGTAAAATTGATCAGCGTTGTTCCTTCGATCGATACAGGCGTATGCGATGCGCAAACCCGCCGTTTCAACGAAGAAGCCGCTTCGCTGGGCGATAACGTAATCGTGCTGACAGTTAGCGTTGATACTCCATTCGCGCAATCCCGCTGGTGCGGTGCGGCAGGCGTAGATAAAGTCGTTATGCTGTCGGACTTCAAATCGCATGACTTTGGCCAAGCTTACGGCGTATACATAAAAGAATTCGGTCTTGATATGCGCTCCATCTTCGTCATCGACGCAAACGATAAAGTACAATACGTCGAATATCTGTCCGAAATGACGGAACATCCAAACTACGAGCAAGCGATTAACGCGGTTAAAGCTCTCGTATAATTTACGCGTAAATAAAGCGAGTGAAGGCTTACCTTCCTCGCTTTTTTATTTATTATGTGATTCCTTCTTATGCCTTGAATGCAGCAAGCTTCTTGTCCAGCGTCCGGTAAATATCAAGAATAACCCGGTAATTGGAACCAAGATCGCCTAACGAGCCTTTGGAAGCGGAATAAATATCAACTGCCGAGGTAACAGGATTCACGCTAATAACGGTAACCGTTATATCCATTGTACGTCCTGTCATCGTACGTTTCTCCAGGACAATCTCCCCAACTGACTTCACTTCGTGGAGCAGCTTGTAACCCTGCATCTTCTTCAGGGTGGACACAACTTCCTCCCATGCCTTTTCCTTCGAAAGCTTGTAGATATGTGATTTGAGCAGTGGGTCTTTAGCTTTATCGCCCGTCGCTTCGTGACTGCGAAGCAGTCCGATTAGAGTGCGCTTCAACAACGATGATCTCCCCCTCTAGCATCTATGTACATCAATATAATTGTAGCATGTTTATATGTATGAAAAAAGTCCATTAACCTGGTTCAACATACAAAAGCAGTTCCTTGATCATCCGGTGAGGATAACCAAGGAACTGCCGGTCACTATAATGGCAAGAAAAAACCCGCGAATGCCGTCCGACTTACATGCTTCTGAACCCGCTCTCGCAGGTGGGTGTCCGCAGAAACGTTTTTGAGATCCCCTTTTGGGGGCTTGTCAGCCGCGTTTCAATGTTGGTCTCCCTAGAAACAGCCATTGGTTCAAAACAACGAAAAGCCGAAACGAACATCGCAGGATGTATTGCTATTATAGACGTAAATCCGGCAAAAGTAAACTTCGCTTTGCTTGCTATTTACTGGTTCCGGTCCCTCTCGGACTCCGTAAGCTCCGCAAACTCGTTTTCCTGCTCCGCCGCTGCCTTCTTCTTCTCGTTCTCCATCTGATCTTGAAGCTTGCGGTAGATCAAGTGGAAATTCCAGAACGAAAGGTAAGCAATTACGCTACCCATGAAAAACGGAATAAGGAACGTATACTGCGTACTGAAGTACATGACCGCTGCGGCCATAATCGCAGTCGAGAACGAACGGATCGGACGTCCGATCGTAATCAGAATCGCGTTCTTCAGCAATTGAAACGTTTTCATATGATAGTGCACAAGCATCGAGAAGAAGTTGAATAAGGAAACAACGAGAATCAGGCAGATCGCCAGGTACAAATAGGAAAACAAATTGAATTTATCCTGGTAAACAATAAAATCAATAATCATGATGCCAAGAATAAGCGAATAGAAAATGCCGCCAATCATACTTTGCAAATAGTTCTCTTTGTAACCGCGGAAGAACGTTTTGAACATAGGTACATCGACTTCGCCCATCACCCATTTGCGTGCAATCGTAAACATGGCTGCCGTAGCCGGGAACAAGGTGAATGGCGCAATAACCGCCATCATAATTAATGTAGCATACACCTGACTGGTAATCGCAGAATCAGATGTATTCGCCGGGGCTGCAAGAAGTCCGCTCCAAGCGATAAATACAAACGGAATCGAACATACCAGCCATAAGATGTTAATGACCGCCAGACGCATTATCCATTCGGAAATCCGATACAAACCGCCAACAAGGCCTTTTGGTTCCATTTGATTCGCCCCTACCCTAATAGAATGATTATGGAAAAAAGGGAAAGCCCGGATGCCCGTTTAGGCATCACGGACTTCCCCTGATCTACATACCTTAGTTGTTTACGAAGTCTTCAGACGAATATTTCGGACGGCGCGGTTCGCTGCTGTTGCTGCGGCCTTCGCCGCTGCGTCCGCGTCCTCCACCGTTGTTGTCGCGATTGCGGTTTTCATAGCTGCCGCGGGATCCTCCGCCGCCATTGCTGCGTCTGTCATCACGGCCGCGGTATCCGCCGCCGCCTTGACCGCCGCCGCGGTTGCCGCCGCCAAACGATCCGCCGGAGAAA
The DNA here is from genome assembly GCF_051200795.1 of Paenibacillus glycanilyticus. Lineage (NCBI taxonomy): Bacteria > Bacillati > Bacillota > Bacilli > Caryophanales > Paenibacillaceae > Paenibacillus > Paenibacillus glycanilyticus. Next base: position 2,316,826 of record NZ_CP195155.1, on the reverse strand, counting down.
CGGCGACCATTCGAGCGGATATCCGGCTTGCGTTTTTTAGCGCGAAGCGGTTCTTCCGGCGTCAGTTCAACGCTAACGTCTTTCTTCTCGCCGGTAAGCAGCTTCAGAGCCGCCGCCATCAAATGCACGGAATCGTATTGCTCCAGCAATTGGATTGCGATGCCTTTGTACTCGGTGAAGTCTTCATTCTGAACAACTTCGAGCACGCGCTCAGCGGTAAGGCGTTGTTTGCCTTCGATCGCTTCGGCCAGGCTAGGCAAAGGCTTCTTGCTGATGCGTTGACGAGTAACCTTCTCGATGAAGTGAAGATGATCCACTTCGCGAGGCGTTACGAAAGAGTAAGCGGAGCCTTCTTTACCGGCACGGCCGGTACGGCCGATACGGTGAACGTAGCTCTCAGGGTCTTGCGGAAGGTCGAAGTTGATAACGTGAGTTACGCCCGATACGTCGAGACCACGTGCTGCCACGTCTGTTGCCACGAGAACATCGATGCTGCCGTCGCGGAATTTGCGCATAACATTATCGCGCTGGTTCTGAGACAGGTCACCATGCAAGCCATCAGCCGAATATCCGCGTTTTTGCAGACCTTCGCTGAGCTCATCAACACGACGTTTCGTACGACCGAAAATGATTGCGAGTTCAGGCGATTCCATATCGAGCAAGCGGGCTAGCGCTTCGAATTTCTGACGCTCGTGAACCTCGAAATAATTTTGTTGAATCGTTGGTGCTGTAACTTGTTTTGAAATAACCGCTACATGCTCCGGATTTTTCAGGAATTGCTGTGCCAGCTTCTGAATGTTCGGAGGCATAGTTGCCGAGAACAGCAAAGTTTGGCGCTCTTCCGGCACTTGCTTCAGAATGGATTGGATATCCTCCATGAAGCCCATGTCCAGCATTTCGTCCGCTTCGTCAAGAACAACGGTACGTACATCTTCAAGCTTAATGGTCTTGCGGTTAATATGGTCGAGCAAACGGCCCGGTGTACCGATAATAATTTGCGGCTTCTTTTTCAGCGCGCGAATCTGGCGACCGATTTCTTGTCCGCCATAGATCGGCAGTGAACGAAGACCTTTGTATTTAGTCAGCTTCCCGATCTCGTCTGCTACTTGGATAGCAAGCTCGCGGGTTGGCGTCATAATCAATGCAACGATACGTTCTTCACTAGTCGGAATTTTGTTAATAAGTGGAATTCCGAATGCAGCCGTTTTGCCTGTACCCGTCTGTGCTTGACCAATCATATCGCTCCCTGCCATTGCAATTGGGATCGATTTGTCTTGGATTGGGGTAGATTCCTCAAATCCAAGCTCCGTAATTGCCTGCAACACTTTCGGTTCCAGGCCAAATTCAGCAAATGTTTTCAAACTTTTCTCATACTCCTTTTATCTGCAGCCTACTAAAAAATATCCAAACCATTATAGCACATAACAACTTACGAATACCAGCAATGGGCAAAAAGCCATACTACCATAGATTAACAACCGCTGATTTTCGGCGAATTCAATTTATGGAGATTACCAAAAATGAACAAATGGATTTTTAAACCTGCGGTTACCGCGGTAGTTATGACCATAGGCGCTTTGCTAATTGCCGGCGCGTTCAATTTGTTCCTGATTCCCCATCAATTGCTGAGCGGCGGCTTGTCCGGCGTTGCGATGATGATCGGCTATATTACCGGCGGAAATATCGGCTGGCTCTATTTGTTGCTTAATGTTCCGGTTCTAGTCTGGGGCTGGTTTATTGTGGGAAGGCGATTCATCATTTGGAGCATGTACACCGTGCTGGCCTCAACGTTATTTCTCCAGCTCATTCCTGTCGCAGCCATTGCCAAAGATATCGTACTTGGCTCTGTTTTTGGCGGCATTATACTTGGCATCGGCACCGGTATGACACTTCGGTACGGTGGCTCCTCAGGGGGATTTGACATCATCGCATCCATTATAACACGAAAAAGGGATCTGCCGGTCGGTTCCATCATTTTCACCCTAAATGGCCTCGTCATCGCGGCCCTGGTCCTCTATACGCAGGATTGGAATCTCGCGCTCTACTCCCTGCTGTCTATCTATATCGCAGGGAAAGTGGTCGACATCATCCATGTCCGGCATATTAAAGTAACAGCCTTTATTATAACCACCAAGACGGAGGAGATGCTTACGAAGCTGCTAAGCCATCCTCGCGGCATTACGATCATCAAGACCAGAGGCGCCTATACGTCCGCCGAGCAGGATATGCTGATGACCGTCCGCACGCGGTACGAGCTTGCCGAGCTGCGAAAAACGATTGCCTCGATCGATAACCGCGCTTTCGTTAATATCGTGGAAACCGTCGGGGTTATAGGCGACTTCCGGCGGTCGAAGGATTAGCCCAGTTATAATAGACAAACATGGAATCATATACATATCCCTATGTTTTTGCATTTCATCCTGTTATAATGTGGTTATCCCGTTAACTTTGGTTTCTTGCCATATGATTTGCCCTGAACCTATGATGAAAGGGTGATGCTCAGGTGGATATGGAAACAGTCACATTGTCACAGATTGTGGAAAAGCTGGTGCCCGAGCTAAGTTCTTTCCTCACGAAGCGCGAGCTTGCGATCAACATCGTGCTGCGGGATGGATTAGCCGTTCTGGAACCGGAAGATGCAAGGGAAATTGTGCAGCATAGCATTTGCGAGCATCAAATACAGGCTTTACTGCAATGACAAGATGGGGTATAAAATCTAGAAAGTTTAGCCTGCCGGCTTTAAGCCGGCAGGCTTTTTGTTTGCGCCCAAGACATGAAACAATTGCCTGCTTAGAAAGAGGCCTGACCGAAAAAAATAATGCCACGATTCCTTCTTCTGCTTTATAATTTGGATGAAAACGCTAACGGGGAGAGGGCATAATTATGGACATTATCTTTTCGACGCTGATGCTTTTGTATCATCTTGTTACGGGAACGGGAGAAGAAAATGCCGCCTCGAAACAGCTAGCTGCCTCTCTTTTTAACGCAGCCGCAGGAAAAACGATTATCCAAGCCGTACCGGCAATGACCACCGCAACGCCAGAAGCGCTCAGAGACGGCTTTAAGGCCGATCCCCAGCCGGATGCCCCAACCGTCAAAGGCGTCTACGTAACGGCTTACAGTGCCGGTGGATCGCGTCTGAACTCTCTGCTGAAGCTAATGGACGATACAGAGCTTAACAGCATGGTCATCGACATTAAAGATGATAACGGATACATAACCTATCCGACACAAGCGCCCGAGCTGCTGAAGCTTGGCACCACGCAGAAATACATCTCTAACATCCAGGCCCTGATGTCCAAGCTGGAGGCTCACAAGGTCTATCCGATTGCCCGGATTGTCGTCTTCAAGGATACGGTTCTGGCGAAAAAGCATCCCGAGTACTCCTACCGTTACGCGGACGGCTCCTTATGGGCTAACGGCAAAGGAGACAGCTTCGTAAATCCGTATATCCGCGAAGTCTGGGACTATAATGTCGCAGTTGCCAAGGAAGCCGTGAAATTAGGCTTTAAAGAAATCCAATTCGACTACGTCCGCTTCCCGGAAGGATTCGAGAAAAAGGCGGATTCGCTAACGTTCACCAAAACCGAACAAAGCCGGGTTGACGCAGTAGCCGGCTTCGTGAAATACGCACGAGAGCAGCTCGAGCCGCTTGGCGTCCGGGTTTCCGTCGATATATTCGGCTATGCCGCGTCCGTGCCTGCCGCTGAAGGCATTGGCCAAGACTTTGTTAAGATATCAAGCGATGTTCACGTTATCTCTCCTATGATCTATCCAAGCCATTACGGCGCAGGGTGGTTCGACCAGCAGGATCCGGACAAGAGTCCGTATGCCACCATTGCCGGAGCAATGAAGGATACGCATAAAAAGCTCGATCCGATCGGAGACAAGAAGCCGATCATCCGTCCTTGGATTCAGGATTTCACTGCCAGCTGGCTGGGCAAAGGACATTATATCAAGTACGGCCCTGCGGAGGTGGAAGCCCAAATCAAAGCCCTCCATGACGCCGGAGTTGACGAATACCTGTTATGGAATGCCGGAAACAATTATTCTGAGGGCGTCAAATACTGACGCTCCGACGCTCCGGTTATTTCGGTCGGTCGTTCCTTGCGGTTTGTTTCTTGATCAACTAGTTATTGGTTGAAATAAACGCGCAAAAGTCACGCCCGACTCGAAATAACCTCCGCTGACCGCAAAAAGAAAGGCTTCTTCGATCAATTACGGATCGAAGAAGCCTTTCTTAAATTCTGTATAAATTACTCAACAATAGCCTTAGCTTTTTTCTTGCGGTTGAACAATTCATAGACCATCGGTACGAAGATCAAAGTCAGCAGCGTCGAGCTGATCAGACCGCCGATAACGGTGATCGCCATCCCTTTCGAGATCAGGCCGCCCGATTCGAAACCAAACGCCAGCGGCAGAAGCGCGCCAACCGTAGCGATAGCGGTCATCAGGATTGGACGCAGACGAGTGCCCGCTGCTTCAAGCAGCGCTTCGCGAACGGTCAAGCCTTCTTTTTGCTTCTGAATGACGCGGTCTACGAGTACGATCGCATTCGTTACCACGATGCCGATAAGCATTAGCATACCGATCAGAGCGGTCACGCTGATTGTCTCCCCCGCGATCCACAAGCCAACCAATGCACCGATAACGGTGAACGGCAGCGAGAACAGGATGGCAAACGGTGTAAGCCCTCCGCCGAATGTAATAACAAGAACCAGGTAAACAACAGCGATAGCGGCAAGCATAGCCAAGCCAAGCTGCATAAACGATTCTTGCATGTCTTCCGTTACGCCGCCCATTTTGATCTCAACGCCTGCCGGCAGCTTCATGCCGTCAATCGTTTTCTGAAGATCCGAGGACACGGCGCTAACATTGGACGATACCACGTCAGCCGTTACTTCCGCATTGATGCGGTCGTCAAGACGGGTAATCGTGTTCGGAGACTTGCCTTCTTCAATGGTAACGACATCCTTCAGAGCTACCTCTGCGCCGGTAACAGGCGATTTAAGCTTGACGTTTTCCAGGTCGGACTTTTCCTTGTACGTCTTTGTATCCACTTTAACGTATACATTTACGTCTTCATTGTCTTTCTTGATTGTCGTCAATACCGGATTTTCTCTAACCGGGCTAAGCGCCATTGCCACTTGACCGGCAGTCAGGCCGTATTGGCTAAGCTTCGCTTGATCCGCTACGATGCGGTATTGCTCATAACGCTCGGAGAGGCTCGAGTCCACTTTCTCCAGATCTTTATTTTCTTTCAGCTTGTTCATCAGATCGGCAACAACGGGATCAAGCGAATCCATATCCGGACCGTATACGACCATCGAGATCGTCGACCCGCCTACGCCGCCGCCAGCACCGAAGTTCTGCTCTTTCCATTCGCCTTTGCCGCCCAGCTTCTGAAGCAGCGGAACGATCTGGTCCTTCTCTTCGGAGAAGTTCTTCATGTCTTCATCGTAAGTCAGGTTAAACAAAGCTTGCTTCGATGCGCCGGGGCTCATCGGATTCTGTCCGCCTACCGCGTACTGCACGATATCAATGCCTTCGCGCTTCATCAGTTCTTTTTCCGCATTCAGCGCCATTTCCTCAACCTGCTCCTTCGTTTCGCCCGGAGCCGGGTTGTAAGTCACGATCATCGACTTCTGCTCATCGCCAGGCAGGAAGCTCATGCCGATCAGCGGCGTTAGCGAGAGGCTGCCTACAAGCAGAACAATCGCGATAAGGGAGGTAACGACTTTATGGTTAAGCGACCATGACAGAATGCCTTTGTACCAGGTTGCCAGTCGGCCATGCTTGTCGTGGTCTACAGCCTTGCCTTCCTTGATGCCGTTCTTGAACATCATATGAGCCAGCATTGGTACGACGGTAATCGCAACAAGCAAGGAGGCGAGCAGGGCGAATACGACGGTCAAGGCAAACGGCGTGAAGATCTCGCCAACCATGCCGGATACGAACGACAGCGGAAGGAATACGGCAATCGTTACAATCGTCGAGGACATGATCGGAACGAACATTTCGCGGGTCGCATCCAGAATCAATTCTTTGCCTTTCAACCTCTCGCCTTTAAGCGCCATACGGCGGTACACGTTCTCGATAACGACAATCGAGTCGTCGATAACCCGCCCGATCGCGATTGTCATGGCGCCAAGCGTCATAATATTAAGCGTAATATCCATCCGGCTCAAGATGAGCAGCGCAATCAGAATCGACAATGGAATCGATACGACAGCAATAATCGTGGAACGGATGTCGCGCAGGAAGATCATGATGATGAGCACCGCGAACAAAGCACCGATAACCGCTTTCGTGATCATCGTCTCAACCGATTTCTCAATCGGTTTGCCTTGGTCGAGCGTTGTAACGATCGTCAGGCCATCGTTCTTCTCTTCCATAACCTTAATGGCATCCTTCACGTTGTTAACAACGTCAACCGTATTGGCATCCGCCGCTTTTACAATGTTAATGCCGATGGAATCCTTGCCGTTCGTGCGGGATACCGATTCCGCTTTGCCTTCAACCGTCAGCTTCGCCACATCGCTAAGCTTAACGTTCGGCATCAGAATCAGATTGTTCAGATCTTCTTCCGTAGATACGTTGCCGTCAACAACTACCGCTTTCTCGGTATCGCCGAACTCGAAGATCCCAAGCGGAGCTTTCATTGCGGAGGCTTGAATGATGCCTTTTACGGCATCTTCAGTCAGGCCAAGCTGCGCAAGCTTAGCTTGATCGAACGCAAGCTGCCCTTGCATCACGTTCTGGCCGGAAATCTGAACATCCGCCACGCCAGAAATCCCTTGCAGTTCAGGCAAAACACTGGAGTTGACCAGATCGGTCAGCTGCGCCAGATCCTGCTTGTCGTTCGCGAAGCTAAGAGAAATGACCGGGAAGGCATTCAGGCTGATCCGGGATACATCCGGATCTTGCGCTCCTTCAGGCAATTTCAAGTCGGCAAGAAGGCTTTTTACATCGCTTTCCGCCTTATCCATATCGGTACCGAATTTATATTGAATGATGACCGACGATGCATTCTCGAAGGAGGTCGAGCTGACGCTGTCTACCCCTTCCATATTCCGTGTCTGCTGCTCGATTGGCTTCGTAACTTTCTCCATTACTTCTTCCGGCGCTGCGCCGGGCAGCACCGTGGTTACGCTGACGATTGGCACCGTAATGTCCGGCAGCGTCTCCATCTTCATGTTCAGGCCGGAGTACAGGCCCGCGAACAGGACGATAACCGTCATGATCCATAAAGCAAATTTGTTATTCAGCGAAAACTTGATAATGCTCTTCAAACCTTCCCACTCCTTCTCTATTATCTGCTCTTGCTCTTACACTTTGAACCTGTATCCGACGCCCCATATCGTCTCGATATATTGCGGGTTCGACGGGTCATGTTCGATTTTTTCACGCAGCCTCCGAATATGAACCGTTACCGTAGCTGCGTCGCCGTTTGAGTCAAGACCCCATATCCGCTCAAACAGCTCCTCCTTCTCAAAAACCCGGTTAGGATGGGAGGCTAGAAGCAGCAGGAGATCATACTCCTTGGAAGTCAGCATGGCCTCCCGGTCATGAATCGTAACTCTTCTGGATGTTTTATCGATCATAAGACCCCGGATTCCGATCTGCTCGTGACTCTCGCCCCGCTCGGCAGTCAGCCGCTCGTATCTGGCTAAATGCGCCTTCACCCTTGCCACCAGCTCGCTTGGACTAAACGGCTTCGTCATGTAATCATCCGCGCCTAGACCAAGTCCTCTGATCTTGTCGATATCTTCCTTCTTCGCCGTTACCATCAGCACCGGTATATTCTTCGTCTGCCTGATCTGGCGGCAGATTTCGAATCCGTCCAGCTTCGGCAGCATGACATCCAGAATGATCAGATCGTAGGAGCCGCCCAAAGCCTTCTGCAGCCCGACGTCTCCGCGCCCTTCAATCTCGACGGCAAAGCCGTGGCTCTCCAGGTAATCCCGCTCCAGCTCGGCAATGGCCTTCTCGTCTTCAATGATTAGTATGCTCTTCATGCTCTATCACCACCATTCTAACCGGCTCCGCTCTGGGGAGAAGGAAGCAGAATCTTGCTCCTCCGCCTTCCGCATTTTCCGCCCAGACCGTACCGCCATGCCCTTCAATAATTTGTTTGACAATAGCAAGACCTAACCCGCTTCCACCCGTCTCGGAGTTCCGGGATTGCTCTGCCCTGTAGAACCGGTCGAAGATATACGGAAGATCTTCCTTCTCAATCCCGGGTCCCGTGTCCTCGACGGCAACGAGCACATCGCTTCCTTTCTCCCGAACCGATACCGTAACCCTCTTGTCCGCGGATTCCGGGAGCTGGCCCATATACTTCTCGCTGTTGTTCAAAATATTCGTCAATACCCGTCCAAGCTTGTCCGGATCGGCCGCGATAAGCAGCTGCTCGCCGGGAGGAGCCTCAAACCTGAGCTGCACGCCCGACTTTTCCAGATCAAACCGCTGCTCCTCCAGGTAATGCCCTAAATATTTGACCGAATCGATCGTTTTGAAATCAAAGGCTACCTTGTGCAAATCCAGTTTGGAAAACAAAAATAATTCGTCAATCAATTGATCCATGTCGTTAGCCTTGTGATAAATGGTCTCCATATAACGCTGGCGCTTCTCGTCCGTGTTGGCGATGCCGTCCATAATGCCTTCCACATAGCCTTTAATCGCGGAGATCGGCGTCTTCAAATCATGCGAGATATGGGATAGCAGCTGCTTCCGGTTTTCCTCGTATTGCAAGCTTTGATCGATGGACTGCTTGAGCTGGATCCTCATCGCTTCGAAAGCCGCGGCAAGCTGGCCAACTTCGCCTTTGCTCTTAACAACAACCTTTTGCGATAAATCGCCGTCTTTGATCTGCAGGGCAGCCGTCTTCAGCGCATGAATCGGCCGAATGATGCTTCGGGATACATAATAGGTCAGAATCAGACTGGATAATCCTATAAACGCGATAAAGATCAAAGTTCCAATGGGCCTCCAAAGCGGCGGCACCACATCGTAACGGCGAAGCAGCAGCATCTGTCCGTTATGCCCGTCCGGATACCGAAAGGCGATATCGTTGACTTGGAACTTGAAAGCTCTGAAAGATACCGTGTCCGGGGACTTGTCAAACAAACCTTGCCAATCCTCATGCGGTGACAGTTCCTTCAAAAATACCGGAACCTCCGTTACGATTCCATCCTTCGTCATAATGAGGCCCGCCCATTGGTCAGCCAGCCTACGCTGAAGCTTATCTGTATAAGCAGGGGACGACAGCTTGTCGGTATCATTCTCGAGAACGTATTTCAATTCACCGTAAATAAGGGACTGGTTCGTCTTCTCCTCCTTCTCCACGCGGAAATATTCCCTCAAATCCTGCATGCCTCCGGCATAAAGCACAAACACGACAAAACCCAAGATCAAGACCATCGGCAGAAAAACCATGGCCAAATACGACATGTACAGCTTCACTCGTATGGACAACCGTACTCACCCTGACTGCGGAAGTTTTGAATCTATCGTTTATCATAACCGTGAATTCTAAACGAACTCGAAAGCATTTCTTACAAAGTTCTTACAAATGGCTCCTCATTGCAGGAAGAGTTACGATAAAGACGGAGCCATGGCCAAGCTCGCTTTCCACAACAACGGTGCCCTGATGCATCTCGACGATTTTTTTCACCAGCGACAGCCCAAGTCCGCTTCCCCTAACCTTGCGGCTTCTTGCCTTGTCTGATTTGAAAAAGCGATCGAAAATAAGCTCGTGCTGATCGGCGGCAATGCCAATCCCGGTATCTTTGATCCGGAATTCCACAAAGCTCCCTTTTCGCCTTAAAGTAACGTCAATCTGACCGCCTTCCGGCGTAAACTTGATGCTGTTGCTGATCAGATTAATCCAGACCTGACTGAGCAGATCTTCATCGGCTTCCACGTAAACATCGTCCAGATCCGCATTAAGTTCAATGGATTTCCCCGTCCATTGCGGCTCGCAAGAAAGAATAAGCGTTCCGAGCTGTCGGTCCAGCCGGTAACGCTTAGGCTCAAAGGGATGCTTCTCCGAATCCAGCGAGGCAAGCCGGAGCAGGTTCTCGCTGAGCTTGGACAGCCTGGAGCTTTCACCTTCGATAATACGCAAATATTTCATCCTGGTGTCAGAATCAAGCGACTGGTTCTGCAGCGCACGCGCAAATCCGCTGATGGAGGTAAGGGGCGTCTGGATTTCATGCGAAACGTCGGAAATAAACTCCTGCCGAAGCTCCTCCAGCTTCTCGAGTCCGTCCGCCATGAGGTTAATCTCGTCAAGAATTTCCATGTACCTTGGATCCATCTTGCCGAAGTTGAGACGCACCTTGAAATCCCCTTGAGCAATCCGTCTAAGCGCTTCTCTCATCGAATTCGTAAATTCCTTCTGTCTCTTATGGAAAAAGAAGAAGCCGATCAACTGGATCACAAGCCCCATCAAAAAGAAACCGCCCAGCAGATTCAACAGTTGAGCGACATAATGATGTGGAGTCCAATCGATTTGGTTGTATAGCCAGTGACTAAAAAAATAAACGGCAGTCCAGCATGCCGTAACAAATGAAAGCATGAGGCTGAATTGGCCTATTCTTACGAGAACTTTAAGTACAACCTTAAGCTTCTCCTTCAACCCTGCACCTCCAGACGATAGCCTAGCCCGCGAATCGTCGCAATTCGGAACGTATGCAGCGCTTCGGGGAATCTTTCGCGCAGCCGATTGATATGGACATCCAGCGTCCGTTCGTTCCCTTCGAAATCATACCCCCATATTTCTTCAATGAGCTGCCCGCGCGAGAACGATTGCCCCGGATAGCTGGCCAGCTTGAACAAAAGCTCGAATTCCTTAAGCGGAAGCGTCATGCTCTGCCCATTGACTTGAACGGCATAGGTTTTCCGGTCAAGAGTAAGATCCCCCGCCTGAACGGTTTGCGAAGAAGCGATCCGGTAACGCTTAAGCAGCGCCTTCACCCGCGCGATTAACTCCAGCGGTTCAAACGGCTTAACCAGGTAATCATCGGCGCCCAGCTCAAAGCCCTTCAGCTTCTGGGCCGTCTCCCCCTTCGCCGTCAGCATAAGCCGCGGCAGATCATAATGATCGCGGATCTCGGCGCATAACTCCCAGCCGTCCATGTTGGGCATCATCACGTCCATAATGACGAGATCCGCTTTGGCCGAATCCAATATTCTCAAGGCATCCAGCCCGTCACAGGCTTCCAGCACCTCAAATCCTTCAACCTTCAAGTAATGGCTGATTAATTCCCGAATATGCAAATCGTCGTCGACGACCATAATGCAAGCCATGTTCATTCTCCCTTTCTTTACGAGATTTTCTCTAAACGCAATTGCTGGTTGGCGAATTCGCGGTACAGCTCATGGGACTGCAGCAGCTGCTCATGCGTGCCTCTACCCGTAATCGTTCCCTTCTCGACAAACAAAATTTGATCGGCATCCACCACCGTGGATAAACGATGCGCAATAACCAGCGTTGTACGTCCAACCATCAGATTGTCCAGAGCCCGCTGCACGACAATCTCCGATTTGCTGTCCAGGCTTGAAGTCGCTTCATCCAGCATCAGTATTTGTGGATCGCGCAGGATGGCCCTTGCGATTGCAATTCGCTGGCGCTGCCCGCCGGACAGCTTGATGCCGCGCTCGCCGACCTCCGTCTCGTACCGGCCCGGAAGCTCATCGATAAAGACATCCGCATACGCCATTTTCGCAGCCAGCTCTATTTCTTCATCGGTTATCGTTCTGCCCGTGCCGTAAGTGAGATTATCACGAATCGTCCCGGCAATAATCGGGCTTTCCTGCGATACGTAGCCGATCTTGCTGCGCCAGTCATGCAAGGACAACTCGAAGATATCCTCCTGTCCGATCCGGACCGTTCCTTGCTGCGGTTCATAAAAACGTTCAAGAAGAGAGAACAGGGTTGTTTTCCCGCCTCCGCTCGGACCAACAATCGCCGTCACCGTACCCGGCTGTAGCGTAAAATCGATATTCCGGAGAACGTCATCCTGCTCGCCGTATGCAAACGCGACGTCCTCCACCACAATCGGCTGCCTTGCGTCCAGCAATGGACGGCCTTGGCGGAAAGACTCTTCATCCGAATGCAGGGTAGCGATAATCCGCTCCGTCGCTCCGATCGCCTTCTGCATTTGCGTGAAAAATTGCGAAATCTGGTTAATCGGGAACACGATCTGAATCAAATATAGAATAAAAGCGACTAAATCGCCTGCCGACAGCTCGCCTGACGATACGCGCATTCCGCCGTAAGCAATAATCAGAACAAGCATCCCCATCATGACCAGTCCTACAATCGGGAAAATAATTGCCTGCAGCTTGCCTTCCCGAATGCCGAGAGCAAGCAGCTTTCCGATGGAACGCTTGCCGTTGTTATATTCATAGTCTTCTGCATTTGATGCTTTTACTAATCGGATTTCCGACAGCGCCTGATCAAGCACCGTCGTAAAGGCTGCGGTCTCGTCTTGGAGCTCTCTAGAAATCTTCGTCATCTTCCGGCCGATCGGAATAAAGATCAGCATCGCAACCGGCACGGCGGTCAACATTAGCAGCGTCATTTTCCAATCCAGGAACAGAAGGATCGTTACCGCGCCAATAATCGAAATCAATCCGTTAAAAAATCCGGTCAAATGCTCGGTAATCAATCCTTTGACGACTCCCGTATCATTGATTACCCGGCTTACCGTATCCCCTGTCCGGTGCTTATCGAAATAGGGCACGGTCAAGACTAGCAGCTTCTTCCATAATCGGTCGCGCAGGCTTGCGACAACGCTTTGCCCAACCCGGTTCAGCAAGTAGATGGAAACCCCCGATGCCGCCGCTTGCCCAAGAAAGGCCAGGCATAGCCCAATAATCTGCATAGTGCTTATATCGGTAATGGAAAAGCTGTCCACCACATTTTTCGTTAATAAAGGTACCGCCAGCCCAACAACGGTAGAGATCACGCTTAATCCTATGGCGATTCCGAGCAGCCATTTCGAAGGTTTAGTGTCGAGCATCAGCTTCAGAAACGGACGCCAGCTCCCTCCGACATTACGCTCCTTCTTCTCTTGTCTCATTAATTTCATCCCTCTCCTGCCAACATTCTAGTCTTTCTGAAGAATACTACGGCATTGTAAACCCAATTTAAACAAAAAAACGCCAGAGCAGCAATTGCTCTGGCGGGTTGCATTCTCGTTATAAAGGCTTGTCTTATTGGGAAAGGCGAAGAGCCAGGTTGTACATTTCCATATTAAACGGCTTCTTGGAATTAACGACTTTATCAATATCCGTCGTTACCAGCTCGCCGCGGACAATACCGCAGGCTTTGCCGGACTCACCTTCCATCAGTTGATGAACGGCAAAGTCGCCCAGACGGCTTGCCAGAATCCGGTCCATCGCCGTTGGCGTGCCGCCGCGCTGAATGTGACCCAGAACCGTTACGCGAGGCTCCAGTCCGCAGCCCTTCGTAATTTCTCTTGCCACGTCTTCACCGCGTCCCGCACCTTCCGCAACAACTACGATACTATGGCGTTTGCCTTTAGCAAAGTTGCTCTCCATGCGCACGGACACTTCAGCCATGTCGATAGGCACTTCCGGAACGATGATCGTTTCCGCGCCGCTCGCAAGACCCGCGTACAAAGCGATATCCCCGCAATGACGGCCCATAACTTCCACAACCGACGAACGTTCGTGCGAAGACATGGTGTCGCGGATTTTGTTGATCGCGTCGACTACGATGCTGACAGCGGTATCGAAGCCAATCGTGAAGTCCGTAAACGGAATATCGTTGTCGATTGTACCGGGAAGCCCCATCGTCTTAATGCCAAGCTTGCTTAATTTATTAGCGCCTTGATAAGAACCGTCGCCGCCGATAACGACCAGACCGTCAATACCGCGTGCACGCAGTACTTCAGCGCCGCGCTGCTGTCCTTCAAGCGTCGTAAACTCTTTGCAGCGCGCCGTTTGAAGAATCGTGCCGCCGCGTTGGATAATATCGCCTACGCTGCGAAGATCCATCTTGAAGAGGTCATCATTAATCAGACCTTGATAGCCGCGTTGAACGCCATATACGTCGAGACCATTATACAGAGCGCTCCGGACAACGGCGCGGACCGCCGCGTTCATGCCTTGAGAGTCGCCTCCGCTCGTTAATACAGCAATAGATTTTACAGATGACATAATCATTCCTCCAAGTAGTTTTATCTAAACCTGTTGTCTTCGAATCCAGATGCTGTTGACCAAAAAAAACAGGCGGGTAAGCGGGCTGTTCTTCATCAGCTTGCGGGATGCGGCCAGCACATCCGACTGGGTCCGGACCTTGGGATCGGATAGGTAAAGGGCTAGCAGCCCTTCGATTACAAGCCGGTGAAAGCCGGCTGAGGGGAGTTTTTTCACATCTTCCCTGGCCCTATTAACAATCGTGACAATCCGTTCTACAAGCTGCTGCTGACTGTCGTAATAATGACAGAAATTCAAATCGCCGCCGGCTCGGTCTTCTTCCTGATCGATCAAATAATCGAGCATGATATGAAGGCCGCACACATGCGGAAAATATATATTTTTAATTGCTTCCGCGTCTTCCGGACGTAGCGTCTTGTCGCTCGCCGCGGTAAACAGCATAAACATGCCTAGCGTCGAGCCCGTCGCGGCTGCAAATTCATTCCAATATAAATCGGGAAACCTGTGGGCATGCGGCTTCCACCAAGCGAGAAGACTCTCCTCGCGCAGGTCCTTGCGGATATGCTTATACACCTGAAGATCGGTGTACAAGCCAACAAGCTCCGTAACATACGGCTGTGCCGAAGCATACGAAGGCAGCATTGACACACAGTGTTGACATAAATTTACCAAATGATGCAAATAACCGCCGTCGTTCCGTTCCTGGCGCAAAGCGTAGTAATCCTTTACCGCTGCTGACGGGTCGACCGCATCCAGCATCGATTGATGGAGCAAACGGAAATCATCCGGATCCAGCGAAGTGCTCCGGTCGCACAGATTGTCCAAATAATCGCTGATCGTCTGCAACGCCACTATTAGCGGGATGAGAACATACCGCTCGTCCAAATTCATAGACGCGTAAATCGCGCCGCCTTGGCAATGAAACTTCTTGCTGTCCATGCTCTGAAGGGCCTGCGACCTAAGCTCGGGATCCGGAATCTGCTCGGCCAGCCTGCGCAGCTTGCGCAGCTCGATATTCACTTCAGGCAATATGTACTTGTAGACGCGGTGCATGAGCTTTAACGGGCGTTCGGGTACCCGATTGCCGGACAAAGTCGTTACTCTCACAACGCACCCCTTTCTAAGACAGCCTTACGTATGCCGGCGGGAATCCAGCTCCTGATTTGTGCGGTACCAGATATGCAAGTCGTTAATCCGGCTGGCGTATTCGGCAATCTCCGCGTTCAAACGGCAGGACTCTTCGAAGTTCTCTTCCTCGTACAATTGATTCTGCATACGGTTAATAACTCTCTCAAATTCCATAACCCGATCCGGTATTGTTCCCCTAATGAGCTCCCAACGTTCCACGATGTCCAGCTGCTCTACGGAAGAATACTGCTCCCAGTCCGCTTCGAGCACCGGCAATGCGATTAAGAGCCGCTCATTCCACTCAAACCGATACATCAACATTCGTGAACCTCCAGACAATAATGTACCATTTCGACAAACAATAATCCAGCCTATCATGCTATACTGTTAAACAATGTTGTTTTGATAAGTACATGCTTACGAAGTAAGAATTATCGCGAAGAACGCGCGTTAATTCTTTTCAGGAGGAAAAACATATGGATCACTCAGGCAGCGAGACGCCTTCCGCGGCTACGGTCAAACGGGATACGCTTTCGCTTAGGGCCTTCAGCTTTGCGATGTACTCCACGCAGGCTCTGCTCATCTCTTACATCCCCTTATATTTTATGGATCAGGGGTTCTCGGCGCATCAGATCGGCATTATTTATTCGACCGGCCCTTTTATCTCTATCTTTGCAAACCTCTTGCTAGGCATGGCCAGCGACAGGTTCCGGACGATCAAGAAGCTGCTTACCGTCCTGCTGTTCGGTCAGCTGGTTATGATCTCTCTCTTGTTCCCGGTTCATCACTTTGCCCTTATCTGTCTCGTCATGACGGCCTTTTATTTCTTTCAGACACCAATGAACCCGCTTAGCGACAGCCTGATCCTGCTCGCCAGCCAGCACATTAAGACACCGTATGCGCTAATCCGCATATTCGGCTCGCTTGGTTTTGCCGTATCGGCTTACCTGTTTGGTTTAATCCTGAAAGGGATTGGCACGGAATGGACGTTGCCGCTTGGTCTGGGCACGATAACCGTCACGATCCTGTTATCGTTCTTCCTGAAGGATTACCATGGCAATACCCGCAAAATCGACTTTTCGGGATTTTTCAAATTGCTTCGCAAGCCCGAAATCCTATTTTTCTTCTTCATTATATTGCTTGTGTCGATCAGCCACCGGATGAACGAAAGCTTCCTGGCCGTAGCCCTGCGGGAGATGGGCGCATCGGATTCCCAGGTTGGACTGGCTTGGCTGTTCTCCGCGATCAGCGAAATTCCGGTATTGTTCCTGATGGGCAAATACGGACATAAATTCAAAGAGCTGCCATTGCTCGTATTCGCCTGCCTGATGTATATGCTCCGGTTCTGGCTGGCTTCCGTGCTGGAGGATCCCCGTCTTGTGCTCAGCACGCAGCTTATGCACAGCGTCAGCTTCGGCATCTATTTCTCGACGGCACTCCGGTACTTGTCGCAGCTTATTCCCGACGAATACCGCTCTTCCGGCCAGGCCGTCTATGCCGTTGTATGGTCGGGACTCGCCGGCCTAATCAGCGGTACGGTCGGAGGATATTTCTTCGAGCATTTCGGACGGAGCAGCTTTTATCAAATGGGAGCCGTGCTTGCCCTGATCTCGGCGGTTCTGTTCTTCTGCCAGCATGTATTTGGACGAAATAACGCTTAAAACACAAAAAAAGAGATCCTCTCGTATCGAGATGGATCTCTTTTGCTCTTTTGCGTGCTTATAAGCGGTTGATCTTATAATTTAATGACGTTGGACGCCTGTGCACCGCGATTGCCTTGTGTAATTTCGAATTCTACCGACTGACCTTCTTCCAGCGACTTGAAGCCGTCGCCTTGAATAGAGGAATAATGGACAAACACGTCTTCGCCATTCTCTACCGAGATGAAACCGTAGCCCTTCTCAGCGTTAAACCATTTAACTGTTCCCTTCAACTTTCACTACCTCCTAAAATAACCGCCGCTTGAAACGACGAGTAACATCATTATATCTGCCTAATTTGGAAAAATCAACAAATTGTAATTCGAAGGAATTGACTGGAGCCCGGAATAAAAGGAAGCCCCGATGCCATAAGCTCCGGCTCCCCGCCGTTTGCCCTAACGGCAGCCAGCAATTCATCCATCCGTTCGTATGGCTTCCAGCCCAAGGAATACAGCGGATAGACTCTTACCTCTCCGCCCGGCTTGCACACCCGCATTAATTCCAGAAGGGATTGCTTGTGGAACTCAAAGCCAAATTGCTCGGCATATAGAAAAAGGAAATGACTGCACAGGACAAGCGAAAAAGCATGGTCTTCAAACGGAAGCTCCGGCAAGGATCCGGCTGCATACCGGCTGCGCCCTTCAGCTGACTGCAAATGCATGCGAAACCTCTCAAGCGATTGCAGCCGCCCATCGCGATGCTGCTCCAGGCTGCCGTAATAGCTCCAGTCGAAATGCTCCCTCAGCTTATCAAGCTTAGCCGTAGAGATCTCGATCTCGGCTGCCGCCTCTTCGAGCCAAGCGACTGTGTCCAACGCGTAACGGGGATCCGCAGCGGTTGCATCATATCCCCGGCTTACCGCATCCGCGGTGAACGAGGAACCGCCACCGGCGACATCCAGCACTTTACCCTTTGCCAGCTCGCGTTCCGTTAACTCAAACATTCTCGCATACTCGTCAAATCCCCGGCATGTCATTGCCACGCCAACCTGCTCGTATACCTGCTTACTCATCTCAAACACGCTCCTCATCTCGGCTCTTCTCGTCTCATCATTCCGCCTGCTTGCAGAATAGCCTAATTCTACCATCCGCTATTATTGATTTCCACCCCTAAATTTGGCTATGATGAACAGTATATCTAGGTAAGGAAAGGTGGACTTGCAACAATGTTTAAAAAACATGAAATTTTCAAAACCGATAAATACAATATGCTTACCGTGGAGGTTCAAGGCAAAACCTTGATCGTCCGCGAAATTTCCGATCAATGGGGTGAAGAGACCCATACCTTCGTCAGCCGTCCGGAAATGATGCATTGGGCGGAAAACCGGTTCAAGCCCGAGCAATTCACCGGACGCGAGGAAGAACGGGAAAATATTCTGAAAGCGCTGAAAGAGGTATAAACCGGCAGGAAATATTAACCTGCACGGCGAACACATATCGTTACAACACGGTGCATAGACAATAGACTAGCGCATGCTTTCGTAGTAATTTGCTTCGCAAATTAAAGCATATGCTTCCGAAGCAAAATTGCTATGCGATTTTTTTAGGAGGAACAAATGGGCTCCGTAAACGCAATATTTATCATTTCCGCCTTCGTGCTTGGCGGCCTTGTTATTCTTAAGCGCGATTCCATGGCGCCACACCTGCGCAGATGGATGGCAATCGTATCTATCGTCTTAATCGCATTCGCCTTTTTCCTCATTGTGTACAGCTTCTTTACACTGGGAACTTAGGACATGATTGGAAGCATCACCGGACATACTAGGACAAACTGTGTTCCCGAGGTGATCTTCCGCGAATGAAATGGCTGCCTGTCGTATTAGCGTTATGCCTTGCTCCCGGTTCGGCTTCCGCCGACGCCGGCAAGCAGGCTGCGTCATATCACCAATCATCTATATCCGTACCGAGGAGGAGTTCGATGAATCACGTACCTAAGCGTTCCGAAACCGCAGTAGAAGCCCGTTGGAAACTGGAGGATCTGTTTGCCGACCAGGCTGCCTGGGATAAAGAGTTTGCCGAGGCAAAAGCTTTGATCAAGAAAGTCGGAGCTTTCGAAGGCAAGCTGAGCGATCCCGCTCAACTGAAAGCCTGCTTCGAGCTGGAAGATGAGCTCTCCCTGCATGTTGAACGGCTTTATGTATATTCCAATATGAAGCATCACGAGGATACCGCTGAACCAACCTATCAGGCTCTGTCCGACAAAGCCAAAAAAATCAGCGTGGAAACCGGCGAAGCCCTCTCCTATATTACGCCGGAAGTATTGTCCCTGTCCGATGCCGAGCTAGACGCTCTGATCGAGAACAAGGATCTTGCGGTATTCAAGCATACGCTGGAAGAGATGCGCCGCCAGAAAGCGCATGTCCTGTCCAAATCGGAAGAAGCGTTGATGGCGCAGGTCGGCAACGTAAGCTCCGCTCCGGGTTCGATCTACAGCATTTTGAACAATGCGGATCTGAAATTTCCTAAAGTAAAAAACGAAGCCGGCGAGGAAGTCGAACTGACTCAAGGCCGCTACATTCAGTTCCTGGAAAGCAAAAACCGCGAAGTGCGCGCTAACGCCTTCCACACGATGTACGATACATACGGCAAATTAAAAAACACCCTCGCAACAACGCTGAATGCGAACGTTACGAAAAACATTTTCTACGCGCGGGCACGCAAATACCCTTCGGCTCTTGGCATGTCGCTGTATGGCGATAACATTCCGGAGAGCGTCTATACGAATCTGATCGATACGATCCATAAGCACATGCCGCTTATGTACCGTTACATGAACCTCCGCAAAAAGCTGCTTGGCGTTGACGAGCTTCATATGTACGATCTGTTCGCACCGCTAGTCGACGAGTTCGACATGGAAATCAAGTATGACGACGCGAAGAAAATCGTCAAAGAAAGCTTGAAGCCGCTTGGCGAGGATTATTTGTCCGTGCTGCAGGACGGCTTCGATAACGGCTGGATTGACGTGTACGAGAACGAAGGCAAGCGCAGCGGCGCTTACAGCTGGGGAGCTTTCGGCACGCATCCATACGTGCTGCTGAACCATAAGGATAACCTGAACAGCATGTTCACCTTGACGCACGAAATGGGCCACGCGCTCCACTCGTACTACTCGGATACGAACCAGAACTACCGCGATGCGCAGTACACGATCTTCCTTGCGGAGGTTGCGTCCACGCTGAACGAAGCGCTGCTTATGGATTATCTGCTGAACAAGTCCACGGATCCGAAGGAAAAAATGTACCTGCTGACTTACTATGCAGACCAGTTCCGCACAACGGTATTCCGTCAAACGATGTTTGCCGAGTTCGAGAAAATCATTCACGAGAAAACCGAGCAAGGCGAGTCGCTGACTCCGCAGGATCTGAGCAAAATCTACTACGACCTGAACGTGCTCTACTATGGCAAAGACATGGTTGTAGACAAGGATATCGAGATGGAATGGGCGCGGATCCCGCATTTCTACAACAGCTTCTACGTGTACAAATACGCAACCGGCTTCTCCGCGGCAACAAGCTTCTCGAAGCAAATTCTCGAAGAAGGCGCTCCGGCGGTTGACCGTTACCTCGGCTTCCTGAAGAGCGGCGGCAGCGACTTCTCGATTAACATCCTGAAGAAAGCTGGCGTTGACATGTCCTCCCCAGAGCCAATCGAGCAAGCGATGAGCGTGTTTGAAAGCTTGATTGAGCAGATGGAGGAGTTGACGAAGTAACTTTGGAGAAATGCTTGATGGGCCGCTCCGAGGACGGGAAAGGAACTCCTTCGGCCGCTGTTGGAATCGGGAATATTGAATGACACCTAAAGGTGTATTCCCGAGTTCCAAAGGCGGACGCTTAAAAGCTTTCTGAAAGAAAGCTACTTCGGAAGCATATACTTTCCTTAGGAGCTCCTTTCCCTCTCTCTCTACCCATTCCTCTCAATTGCAGACCAAAAGCTCCCTTTACTTCGTGTAAAGGGTTGGAAAGAGGAAAGACAGAAAAAGACAGACTCGGTGGTTTCGAGTCTGTCTTTTTTGTTGGCGCTAGCGCGTAACTTTCCAGTTATTCCCTGCGTCTATTTAAATATAGAAAGGGTGATGGGATGATTAATAAATGGAGATCAGGTTATCTAATCATGCTTGGCCTAGCAATATTGCTTGTTGGACTAGCCGGCTGCAAATCCGAGCCCGATTCTAGCGCTCCCCATGTTGCTTCAAACGATGGTATTGCGTACAAGGAAACTCCGTTAAAAGAAGAGAATATCGTTAAAACTTTAAAGGCAAACGGTGTCGAGTTGACGGCTAGCCCTTCAGACTCCTATTTCAAATTAAATAAAGTGAAGCCTTCTATTTATGCGCTCCCAGGCAATGAAAGAATTATGCTGTACGTTTATGACACTGCCAAAGATACGAAAAAGGCAAGACTCGATTTTGCGGAGCAAACCAAGGTCATGAACGTCAATTCGCCGCTATTTTATAACGTGAAAAACATCCTAATCCTGTACCAGCCTAACGTTAGCGGCGAACGCCCCCGAGAGAGAACCAACTACAATTCCGGCATTGAAAGCTCCATTGAACAGCTGTTAGGCGATGAAATTTATGTCCAGCATTTTAAATACTATAATGTCTCCAAATGGAAGAGCTTCATAAATAGCTTTATCAACCACCAAGCGGATCAAGTAAAAATAACATCACTTACAATTGAAGGCGATCCGATCTACATCTATCTGATCACTGACGGAACCAAGCTGCAATATGTACACGATAACAGCGAAGATGCTTTTGGAGGGAGCGATACAGGTGCCTCCAAAACGGAATGCACGAATATCAAACAGGAGAAAACCGAAGAAGGAAATATACGCTACGTCGCAACCGGATGTCAGATTGGCGATAACAGATCTATTATGACCATCCCTGAAGACTCCATGAAAAAAGACAGCGGGAGCTGATCCCGCTGTCTTTTTTATTTAATCCTGTAAAATGGCGACTGGACGGGACCAGCCTCCGCTTGCTTTTTCCACTTTGATCGGGAAGCAGCATACTTTGAAGCCGTATGGCTGCGGGATTTGGTCCAGGTTGGCCAGCTTCTCGATCTGGCAATATTCCCGGTCCTTGCCGACGAAATGGGCAGCCCACAAGACGCCTTCTCTTGGATCCTGTTTGAACGATTCCGCTTGCAGGTTGAGAGGAATATCCCATCCCCATCCGTCGGTACCCACTACTTTGATGCCTTGATCAAGCAGCCAAACGGTTGCTTCGGCCGATACCCCCGCATGCAGGAATGCATAATGCTCATGGTACAAACGTTTGTCCGCATCGCTCCGGATCAGGACGATATCAAATGGCTTTAACGTGTAGCCGATCCGATCCAACTCGGCTTTCAAGTCTTCCGTAGTAATCTCGTAGCCAGGCGGCTTAGCGCTGAAATCTAGCAATACGCCGTCGGAAAAGAACCATTCGAGAGGAAGCTCGTCAATCGTTCTGGCCGGCTTGCCTTCCGACGTTGGCCAGTAATGCCATGGCGCGTCTATATGAGTGCCCGCATGCGTATTCAAGGTTACCGTTTCCGTCGCCCACGCTTTGCCTTCCGGAAAGTCCTCCTGCTTAAGCCCAAGGATAGCCGCAGCTTGCTGCGCCCCTGCTTCATGGCTCGAATATTCGATTTTGGCAGGCAAAGGCTCTCTGATTGATGGACTGATAGGAACGCTTAAATCGATTATTTTCATCACGCAATTCTCCTTGTCTCCCGATTCAAGCCCCATTATACCACAATCCTCCAACCGCTTAGATAGAGATTCCGTTAACAAGGCAGTTTGCAAAGGTTGAATTTATACTTCGCCCCAGTAGATTTCGGTCTCATAGTCGAAGGAGATTAGACCGTTTTTCTCGGTAGCGTCAAAAAGCTTCCGAAGCTCAGCCATTAAAGGCTCATGGTTAGGATGGCCGGGCAGCGGCATGTAAGAGGAAGACGACATCCGTCCGCTTAATTG
The DNA here is from genome assembly GCF_051200795.1 of Paenibacillus glycanilyticus. NCBI lineage: Bacteria > Bacillati > Bacillota > Bacilli > Caryophanales > Paenibacillaceae > Paenibacillus > Paenibacillus glycanilyticus. Next base: position 2,293,842 of record NZ_CP195155.1, on the reverse strand, counting down.
CTCAAAGTTAAGCAGGCTTAATAACGGGAAGGTTGCCTTATGGAGTTCTCCGTCTTTGAAGAACGGCGTAAGGGCGTCTTGGGAAATATTTTTGTGGCCCACCTTCTCGTAATCGATGCCGTAAGTCCGGAGCAGCCGGTCGTAGCCTTCCAGGAATGGCGTGCCGGTCGTTAAACGCGAGTTCCAGATCAGCACGGCTTTGCCGCCGGGCTTTAAGATCCGGTTGAATTCCGCTTTTGCCGCGGTACGGTCAAACCAATGAAAGGACTGGGCGCAAACGATAAAATCAACGGAATCGTCCGTAAGACCGGTCTCTTCGGCTGAACCGGGCACCGCTTGGAATTTGGGATATCCGCTTAATTGCTCAACGGCTGCCAGCCGCATATCGGGATTAGGCTCAACGGCGGTTACGTTGCTTCCCTTTTCCAAAAGCAGCCTGGTGAATATGCCCGTCCCCGCTCCAATATCCGCAATAGAGGATTCCGGAGTGAACCCGATTGTTCCGTACATATATTGAATAACCTCGTCCGAATAGCTCGGACGGTATTTGACATACTGATCAACCCGGTCGGAAAAACGCTCCTTGCTGTTCATCGATTCGTCATCTCCTAATCCATTTATTAATTATTAGAGCCATTCCAGAAATTCAAGTCGGTTTCCAAAAGGATCGTTTAGATAAAATCGCACGACTCCTTCATCAGACCGCGCATGATCATCTATCACTTGAATTCCCTCTTGAAGTAAATACTCCCGAAGCGCATTTAAGTTCTGCACCTGAAACGCAGGATGAGCTTTTCGGGCGGGGACAAAGTCGCCTTGAACCCCGATATGCACCTGGTGCGCTCCGCATTGAAACCATACTCCGCCGCGTTTCATCAGATTTTGAGGCTTTGCGATCTCTCTCCAGCCAAGCAAGTCAGCGTAAAAGCTGCGCGCTACCCGTTCACAGCCTTCCGGTGCCGCTAATTGAACATGATCGATTCCAGTGAATAAGAAAGACATCCTCCCACCACCTATTGTTTCACTAAATGAAACATAGTTTCAATTTATAATTCCATTTTATAGGAAACCAGTGCGGAAATCCAGTAGCTTCATGTTTAAAAAGGATAAAAAAAACCCCAGCAAAAGCTTAGCTGTCTTCAAGCTAAGCTTTTGCTGGGGATTGTTTAAAAGAGGGCGCCGATGGCCAAGCCAAGCAGGCCGGCGAAGACCGACGACAGGAGGTTCACCCTGTCGTTGTTCAGCGCGGCCAAGCCGCGCACCCGCTCTGCCGCCGTCCCGCAATGGACGGCGCGCTCGGTCTCGCTGCCGCATACCCGGCAGCGGTACATGGCCTGGCCGGTGGCGCCGAACAGCGAGTCGGCGAAGCATCCGGCCAGGCCGGCGGCAGCGGCGGCGATGACTACCGCCGCCGCGCCGCCTGGGGCGCTGCCCGCAGCGGCGGCAGCCTGCTGCGGGAGCGCCAGCAGCGCAGTCGCGACGCCGCCGATGAAGGCGGCGCCAGCCAGCGCTGCAAGCGTGCCGAGCGGCGTGACCGCGCCGCTCGTGCCCGGCTTTACCCGCTTGCCGGTCGTGATCGACCGCGGCGCGGTACGGCTTAGGGCCCCGATTTCCGTGGCCCAAGTATCCGCGTTTACGGCGGCCATCACGCCGATATAAGCGAACAGCCAGGCCGTGTCCGGCCAGAGCGCATTGCCCGCGCACAAGAGCAGACCGATGCCGCCATTGGCCCAGACCTGTCCGGCGTCTCGCCTGCCGGTCTTCTCGTAATTCGCTTCCGCGGCGGCTTTGGCCCGGTGGCGTTTCTTCCACTTCGACCATATGGTCGAAGATACAAAGAACGCAATAAGGCAGCCGAACCAGACCGGCTCGCCTAACGTAACAAAGCCCGTTCCCATGATCATGGCCGACCACGCTCCCGAGCCTGATAATGAGCGTGTTCGATAAGCTGCACCGGCAATCAAACCGCTCCCGACAAGACCCGCAAGCAGCCTCAGCCACCACTCGTCTACCCATCCAACCATATTCCTCGCTCCTTAGCGGCAGCCTTTCCATTCATCATGCTGCCTGTTTCCACGCTGTAAGGCTGATTTCAGCCTTATAAATCTCCGTAACTCTCTACAAAAAAAGCTTATCCAGCTAGTTTAAACTAAACCCCTGTCAGACTGGTTTCAGCCCAACAGGGGTCCGCTGCTTGCTTATGTTACACCCCAACCTGCTGCATTGCATTTTTCCAGCGGTCGGGATAATTCGTGCAGATCATCAGCTCCGGATCAAGCGCAATCAGCTTGCGGATGGAGCGTTCGTCATTAGGCGTCCAGGCCATCACTTGGATTCCCGCCTGCTTCAGCAATTCCAGACGGGAGGCGTTCAACCGGCCATGCTCGATCGACAGAAACTGGGCGCCAAGCTGCTGCAGCTCAACAGGCAGCGAATTGCGCCAGCCGTCCAGGATAAGCCCGGTTCGGATGCTGCCGCCCGTCAGCTTATGCGTATTAAACAACGTTCCGGCGTGAAACGACGTAATAACAACCTCGTCTTCCATCCCGTAATCCTTAATAAGCTGAACCACATAATCTTCAAGCTTCGGATAACGGATCCCATCCGTCTTCAGCTCGATGTTCAGACGGATACGCCCGCGGGCCTTATCGAGCACCTGACTTAGCGCAGGCACGCCTTCTCCCTTGTACAGCGGAGAGAACCAGCTTCCTGCATCCAAAGCCTGCAGCTCGGCCGCCGTCAGGCTTTTCACGTCGCCGCGTCCGTTGGTTGTTCGCTTCAGCTTGTAATCATGGATAACGACAGGTATATTGTCTTTCGATAGCTGCACATCAAGCTCGATCCACTCGATATCCGGCTCATCAATCGCTAATTGAATGGCTGCTAGCGTATTCTCCGGAGCGCGTCCGGACCAGCCCCGATGCGCAACGCATGCATTTCTCATTAGGCGCTGACCATCCTTTCGCTTACCTTATTTCGCTGCAATCGTGCCGTCGCCGCGCACCTTCACGCCAAACGACAACGCCGTCAAATGATCCAGCAGCGTCTTCGCTTTGTCACCGTCAAGCGGCTTCGGCTGGGCAAGATTGTTGTTCATCGGATCAAACTTCAGGTCGCAGTCACCCGATTTGGTGCAAACCGCGTTCAGTACGCCCGTATCTGCCGTAGCCCCTTTTGGATACGCGCTAAAAATAAAATTGCCCAAGCTGTAGGCAATCCACTTGCCTTTGTACTGCTCGAACCCCTGCAGCACATGCGGATGGCTGCCAATCACGAGATCCGCGCCCGAATCAATATATTCCCGCGCAAAATCCCGCTGGTATTGCTCCGGCGTTTCCGCCTTTTCAATCCCCCAATGAACCATCACAACGACGAGATCAGCCTTTTCCTTGGCTTTCTTGATCGCCGCTTTGGTTCTTGTTGTATCATAAGTCTCGGCTACGCCCGCGCGGTTCTTGTCTGCTTTCCAATCGCCTGTCGGCACAACCTTGCTGACGCCGATATAGGCAACCTTAATGCCGTTTGCCTCCTTGATGACCGGGGCAAAAGCCTCCGTATCGTTCTTGCCGGCGCCCACATGATTAATGCCGGCCTTGTTCAAATGAGTCATCGTGTCCATCAAGCCCTCAACGCCTTGATCCAGCGTATGGTTGTTCGCTAACGTCACGATATCGATACCCGAATCCCTCAGTGCCGGCAGCGCGCCAGCATCGCCTTTAAAAACAAATTGCTTGTCTTCGGCAGGTATTCCGCGATTTGTAACCGGATATTCGAGGTTCGCCGCCGTCAGATCCGGCTCGCTTAGATGAAATAAGGCTTCCTTATACGGATAGTCGTCACCGTATTGCTTCATCATATCGCCGACGCTTTCCGCCAGCAGAATATCTCCTACAAATGCAAGGCTAACCGTATCGCCAGACGCTCCGCCGCTTGATGAGCTGCCCCCTGACGGTGTCGTGCTTGGGTCACTTTGTCCGCTTGAATTGTCTTCTTTGGTTCCGCCATTATCCGCACCGCTAGCATTTCCGTTGTCGGCTGCGGACGTTTCAATTGGTGCTGCGCTTGCCTCAGGGCTTGCTTCAGCGGAAGAATTGCCGCCTGCGGAAGAGTTAGTCGGGTCTGGGGAATGACCAGCAGCTGCTGATTCTTCCGTCTGTGGCTTGTTATTCTTATGGAATAAGCCACCGTCCTCGGCAGAGGCCCAAACCGCGATTAGAACGACAATCAGGCCAACAATCATCAAATTCACGGTTAACAGAAGGCGAAATCTTTTTTTGCGTCTTCGTTTTTCATGCTGATGCGCTTCAGAACGGGATGAATACATGGATCGGCTCCTTCCAGCCAGAATATCCCTTCTATTATAGCAAGGTTAGTTCTAGATTGCGAAGGTTTCATAGATTCGCTAGAATTTCGAGAGCCGCTTCTTTCCCCGATCTGATGCAGTCGGGCAATCCTACTCCGCCAAAGGCTGCGCCTGTAACATATACGCCTGGAAGCTCTGCTGCCAGACGTTTGCGGAGAGCTGCCGTATTCTCCAGATGCCCTACAGGATATTGCGGCATCGATCGCGGCATTCGTGTAATTTCCGTAAAGATCGGCACGGCATCGATACTCAGCACCTTCTGAATATCTTCAAGCACGGCTTGTTTCAGCTCGTCATCCGGAAGCATAGCCACTTCTTCATCGCCTGCTCGGCCGACATAGCAGCGGAGCAGCACTTTATCGTCGGGACTGGTATGCAGCCATTTGTTCGACGTCCAGGTACAGGCCGTAATGCGGAGTCCCTCCGAACGCGGCACGAGGAAGCCCGACCCGTCAAAGGCTCTGTCAAACGTCGATTTCTCGAACGCCATAACCACATTCGCGACGGATACATAGTTAATGGCCCGTAGCTCGGCTGCCTCCACCAGCGGCTCTAGCAGCTCTGCCGCACGGAATGCCGGTACGGTAATTAGCACATCATCGGCAGGCACTACCTCGCCCGACTCTAAAACAACCTCGTAATTAGAAGCTGCATCCTCTCCGTTAAGAGGTTTAATGGCCACAACCGCATCACCCAAACGCCGTTCTACGCTTTGCAGAGCTTTATCGAGGGCATGCACCATCGTTGACAAACCATCTTTAAAACTCAAGAAAACACTGTTTTTTAATTCATCCGGCAAATAATCCGGCGCTTGATGCGGAGCTTTGTTCTTTTGCTGCATCTGCGTTCCGCGAATCAGGCTGCCATACTGGCGTTCTGCCTCGGCAAACTGCGGGAATGTCGCCTGAATGCTTAGCTTGCTGAGATCCCCCGCATAGATGCCCGCCAGAAGCGGCTCTGAAATATGCTTTACAATCTCGGATCCAATTCTGCGGGATAGAAAATCGCCCAGCGACTCATCTCCCTCCGGTGCCTCTGACGGCATCTCCAAATCCTCAAGCGAACGGGCTTTGCCTTCCTCCGACAACAAAGTCGTCTGCATAAACGTATCGAGATTCGTCGGAATGCCAAGCACCATGCCCTTCGGCATCGCATGAAGCTTGCCGTTCCGCATAATATAAGCGGTTTTGCCGTTTTCGTTTTGCGCCGTCAGCTCGTTCTCGATGCCAAGCTCCTTCGCCAGTTCAATAATCGGCAGCTTGCGCGACAGGAAAGAATCCGGCCCCTTCTCGATGACGAACCCGTCACGCTGCAGCGTATTAATTTTCCCGCCAAGAACAGGCGCGCCGTCCACAATGGTCAGCTTCACCTGTTTGCCTTGCCGCTCCGCTTCCCGCTGCAAATAAAAAGCGGAGCTCAGTCCGCTGATCCCCCCGCCGATTACGACAATTCGATCAACCATTCCGATTCTCCGCATGTTCTTCATCCTTTCGCTATTCCAAAGAACCGGCGTTAATTACCGATTCTGCCAACGTGTCCATATATAAAGGGTCTTTATTCAACATGGTAATCCGTTCAAGCGTAATACCCAGCTCGGCTGCAGCCTGTTTTGCTTCAAGATCGAGATCGTACAGGACCTCCAGATGATCGGATACGAATCCGACCGGAGCAACCAAGACGGCTTTAATCCCTTCATCCGCAAGAACCTTCAGCGTATCCAGAATGTCCGGCCCAAGCCAAGGCTCTCTTGTTCGGCCCGCGCTTTGCCATGTGAACTGCCAATCCTGCGCATCCACGTTCGCAAGTTTTGCAACCTCATCCGAGGTAGCAAGCAGCTGATGCTCGTACGGATCGCCCATCTCGCGGATTTTTTCCGGAAGGCTATGCGCACTGAACAATACTTTCACCGGCGCTGCATTGCCGGACGATTTCGCCAGACGCTCCAAGCCGTCCGTTACGCGCTCGCTAAGCGCTTGAAGCAGCTTCGGGTGAAGATGGTATTCTTTGACGAACGACATCTTAATGCCAAGCTCGGCTGCTTTTTCCTGCGCGCGTTTGTTATACGAACCAACGCTCATGATCGAATAATGCGGCGCAAGTACAATCCCTACCGCTTCCTTAATTCCGTCGCGGGCCATTTGCTCCACGCCGTCTTCGATATAAGGAACGGCATGCTTCAATCCCTGGTAGCAAACATAACGGCCCGGCGCGAGCTGCTCCAGCTTATCCTGCAGGCCTGCCACTTGTCCGTTTGTATTCTCGCGCAATGGGAATACGCCGCCAACGATCGCTTCATAGCGGTCGGTCAACTCTTTCAACTGCTCCGGCGTTGGCGCGTGGCCTCGGCGGATATGGGTGTAGTAAGCTTCAACGTCATCCAGGCTTTGCGGCGTGCCATAGGACATCACCAGAACGCCAATCTTGTTATTCGTCTCAGACATGGCTCGTTTCCTTCCCCTCTCGCGCTGCAATAGCTTTCTCCGAATAGGAGTGAATGAATGCCGTTAACTCTGTCAACTTCTCAAGCGAAGCTTCCGGGAACAGACCGTGGCCCAGATTAAACACAAAGCCCGGCTGCTGAATTCCTTGGTCGATAATCTCTGCCGCATACTGTTCGATAACGCTCATGGGCGCTGTCAGAATAACCGGATCGAGATTGCCCTGCACCGCGTATTTGCCGTCCAGACGGCGGCGGCCTTCCGGAATCGATACGCGCCAATCCAGGCCGATAACATCGGCTTTCAGATTGCGCAGCTCCGGCAGAAGCTCTCCCGAACTGACGCCCGGGAAGTAGATTTTCGGCTGCGGAAGATCCGACAGCTCAGCGAAAATCCGCTCGATCGTTGGCAGAACAAATTTGCTGAAATCGGCAGGAGTAAGAGCTCCAACCCAGCTGTCGAACAACTGGAATGCCTTGCCGCCATTTGCCATGTGGGCCCGAAGATAAGCGATAACCATATCGCCAAGCTTGTCCATAAGGCTGAACCAAACTTTCGGCTCGCTATACATAAGCGCTTTTGTCCGCAGATAGTTTTTCGAAGGTTTGCCTTCGATCAAATAGCTTGCGATGGTAAACGGAGCGCCAGCGAACGTAATTAGCGGCACTTCCAGCTCTTTGTCCAATATGCGGATTGTCTCGAGCACATGGCCCAGATCGCCCTCTACGTCAATTGGCGTTAACCGCTCCACGTCTGCTGCCGTGCGAATCGGATTGTGAATAACCGGTCCTATGTTGGCAACGATGTCGAAATCAATCCCGATCGAAGCGACCGGGTTCATAATATCCGAATATAAAATAGCCGCATCAACGCCTAGCTTGCGTACCGGCATCATCGTAACTTCCGCCGCAAGCTCTGGCTGCTTGCAAATTTCAAGTAAAGAATATTTCTCTTTAATCTTACGGTATTCAGGATCATATCGTCCTGCCTGACGCATGTACCAGACCGGTACAGTGTCTACAAGTTCCTTCCGGCATGCCCGAATGAAACGGTCGTTATAGCTCATGTTGCCGTTCCTCTTTTCTATAATTTTTCACTAATTTCCATTATGCCCGTTTTCGTTACCCCTAACAACCATTCTCGCCTTGCTTCCTATGACAATAGTATGACAATCAACCTTTCCCTGCATGAAGAACCGATGAATATTAACCGTAAAAAAAAGAAGACAGCAGTAAGGCTTTCCCTATCGTTCAGGGCACCTCCACTGCTGTGTGATTTCTCTTATTCGGCCGTCGCCGGCAAGATCGGATCCTTTAATAACGACTTGTAGGACGGGTCGAAATACGCGGTAAAAGACAGCTCCGTCGTATTCATTCCGCTGTCGGTCTGCTGCAGGGTAAAGTCGTTGATAACGATAAGACGCTTTTGCTGCTGCAGCTGAGCCATCCAGCTTTTCACCTGCGCGTAAGTGCCAAGCAAAGACACATGCACGTTAACTTCCTTCACGGTTGGGTATAACGGATCGGCGCTGCCGGATAAGGCGTTAAGCTTATTTTCGTCCGGAAGGTCAACGGTTGCGCTGTTTATTTTCGCTCCGGTCTGCAGACTTAAGCTTTTGAGCGTAACAACAAGCTGCTCCGAGTTATCCCATAGAGGAAGCGCGGCTTGTATATCCTGCTCCGCAAGGCCGCTCCCCTCCTCTTGTTTGGTCACGCTGGCTTGAAGAGCATTTAATTGCAGCTGGGATTGTTCCGCTAGCTTCTTCTGGTTCGACAGCTTGCTGCTTGAAGGCTGAAGCAAGACGACGTATAAGAGAAGCAGGACAAGGAAGAGCACCATTATGACGATGAGGCCAAGCGAACGGTTTTTCGAATTATCCATGATTGTCCGAGCCTCCTGCGTCAGCCTTTTTATTGTCTGAAGCAGACGCTGTTTTCCAAGCAATCTCGTAGCTTGCTACCCACTGGCCATTATTATCGGCAAAAGACTGCAGATGAACGTTCCCGGCAAACGGCATGGCCCGAAGACTCGTCAAGTAAGTGGACAACGCGGTTAAATCCGTGCTTTTGAAAGTAAGGGAAAGCGTTCCGGGCTTGTTGTATTCAATCGTAGTTAGCCGGGAGCCATAAGGCAGCCGATTCGTCAGCCCGTTTAGAACGGCAACGGCATCCTGTCTGTTATCGTTAATAAACTTCACGACAGCCAGCGGATCCGCATCCGCTTGCGCCTCCGTTTTTTGCGTCGACATCTGCTGCTGGAGCAAGGCCGTTTTATCTTTGATCACCTGCACGGTATGCTCGTAATCCGAGATTTGAAGCCTGTTGTTTGTATTTAAAGCGAGTATGGCGCCAAGGCAAAGCAGCCATAGAATGCCTGCAGCCAGCAGCTTGGCCGGAATGGGCTTGGTCTTTCTGGCTTTCTCCGGCATTAGATTAATGCCTGGGGTCGTTTTCTCGCGAATCGCAAGACCAAACGGAATCATGTATTCATCAAGCTTCCTGCGAACCCGCTTGCGAAGCGGCGATTCCAGCTCGACGGTCTCGACTCGCATATCTGGCTGCGCCTGCTGCAGCTCGGCTGCCAGCTGCGTACGTCCGGCCAGCTCGCCTGCGATAATCGCCTGATTAATCCGCGCGTTGCCTTCATGAATACTATATTGATAGAAGCTGAGAAGCCTGGAGATCTCGGCATTAATGCTGGAGATCAGCTCCGGGGTAAACGTTCCGTCAATGGAGCCGCTGTAATCATATTCATTAATGACCCGCATAAAGACCGGATGCCCCTCATGGAACATGTACACTTCCACATTCGCTTTATCCAGATGAATGAGCATCGTATTTTCAAGCGAATCAATATATCTTGCTTGAATCGCTCTCGCAAAAGCCGTTGAGGCCAGCTCGGCGTATTTGACCTTCAGTCCCGTGCTTTCGAGCAGCTCAATGCATTGCTTGAGCCATCTTTGCGGGGAGGCGTATACGAGCACATGGGTTGACTGCTGTTCCGATCCGGCAGCTATATAATCATAGACCGGATCTTCAAACGGAAGATGAAGCGCAGTTTCGACTTCGAGATTAATGAGCTGGTCCAGCTCTTTTGCGTTAACGGTCCCGATCTGAAGCTTCCGGATAATGATTTGCGATGTCGGAATGGATAACGTAATCGAAGTACCGTTAAGCCTTTCTTTCTTCACCCAATCCTTCAGACTCGTGCGAAGCTCTTCCATGTTCGTGAATTGATCCTCAAGAATGACTCCATCGGCAAAAGGCAGGAAGCCGGTCTTCTCGATTTCCCAGCCCTTTTTCCTTTTCCTTACTCTCGCGTAGCGAACTCCGCCATGATCGATCGTTAGACCAACACGCTTGCTGCTCTCGAGCATTCTTTCTCACATCCCACTACATTAGAATTGAACGGTATAAATCAATCATTGCATCGCCGTAAGCAAAGGCCAGCAAAGCGCCAAGCAGTAAAAACGGTCCAAACGGAATAGGCTGCTTCCTCTTCACTACCTTGAACAGCATTAATAATCCGCCTACCGCACTGCCGAAGAAACAAGCCAAAATAAAGGCGGGTATCAAATTCGGCAGCCCAAGGATCCAGCCCAGCAGGAAAAGCAGCTTGACATCGCCAAGTCCCATGCCGCCTCTTGTAAGAATAACAACTGCAAGCAGAACCCCGCCGCCGGCAAATGCTCCTCCAAGATGAAGCCAGATGGAGCCTGCCGGAAACAGACATCCAAGCACAATAAATAGTGGAGCAAAGAAGAGCAAAATGCGATTGGGCAAAAGCATATATTTCAAATCGGAGACGGTAAGGATCACCGACATGCTGACCAGGAGCAGTCCAATTACCGTATTCCAGCTGTTTCCGAAGGTAAGATAGATCCATACAAACAAAAGGCCGGTGGCCAACTCCCCAAGCGGGTATACAGGAGAAATCCGTTTGCCGCACTGGCGGCAGCGTCCACGTGACAAGAGATAGCTCGCGACGGGCATCAAATCTCGCGGCTTAAGGCGCATCCCGCATTTCGGACATTGCGATGGCGGCGATACAACCGAAAGCTTGATCGGAATTCTTAGCCCAATAACGTTAAAAAAAGAGCCTACTATTAAACCTAAAAAGAATAAGTAGATAACGAGAAATAGGGTCATAGGCGGGTTCGCTTTCGGTTTAGTGTTGTTAGACACCAGAAATCGGATAAAGTATCCGATTTCTGATGATGAAATTATTAGGTTGCAGTTGGAGTTGATGTTGCTGCTGGCGCTTTTCCATCTTTAATTTGAGCAGCAGTATATGACTTGGTATTTAAAGTTACACTTTGAAGATCACCTGCAGCATTAAACGTTACTTTCGAACTAGTATTATCAAGTTGTGCTTTTGTACTAGGCAAAGATGTATTTGCAGCAATGTAACCAGCACTAACTAAATTTTGGAAAGTAACGTCAAGTCCATTATTACTCGAACCATTAAAATCTCCATCCAACTCACCTGTTACATACAATCTTGCAGCATCATACAATTGCTGTGCTGTCGCAACATCCGCATCTTGCTTCGTATTATCAATAATCTTACCAATCAAAGGAACCGCAATTACCGCAATCACAGCAAGAATAACGATAACAGCCAAAAGCTCGATCAGAGTAAAGCCTTTTTCTTCTTTTTTCAGACGTTTCATCATTTTTTTCAACATGTAGGTTTCCTCCTAAATTTGAATTTTTGTCTCTTCTATGTTGTCTTGCTTGTAAACCCCAAGGTATTACTGGACACTGGAATACAAGGTGAACATCGGTAAAATAATCGCCATGACGATCAGCCCGACTACCCCCGCTAGGAAAACGATCAAAAGCGGTTCGATCAGAGATTTCAGACGGTCAACTGTATTGTCGACATCCATCTCGTAAAAGTCCGCGATCTTGGCCAGCATCTGGTCAAGCGAGCCGGTCTCTTCCCCTACCGCAATCATCTGCGTTACCAGCGGAGGGAATACCCAAGCTTTCTTAAACGGCTCCGACAAGGAATTACCTTGCCTCAGCGACTCTCCCGATTTCCGTATGTATCCGCCGATCACTTTATTGCCTACCACCTCCTCCACAATGGTCAGAGATTGGAGCACCGGCACGGAGCTTGCATATAACGAGGAGAGCGTCCTCGACATTTGGGCGATTGCGCCTTTTTGAGCCAGCTTGCCGAAGATCGGAACCTTCAGCTTGGCGTAATCAAGCACATACCGGCCCCGTTCCGTGCGTTTGTATAGCTGATAGGCCACAATGAGGACAACAAACGAAATGACCCAGTAATACCATTGATGGGACATGCTTTTACTGAGTGCCAACACAATCTTCGTAATGGCAGGCAGCTCGGTATCAAACGATTCAAACATCGTAACGAACTGCGGCACAACGCCTTGCAGCAAATAAATAACGGAAGCGATGGACATCAGACCAACAACCGCCGGATAGGTCATCGCGGATTTAATTTTTTCTTTGGTCGTATGTGCTTTCTCGAAGAACAGTGCCAACCGGTCAAGGGTGCCTTCCAAATCCCCCGTCTCTTCCCCGGCACGGATCATGCTGACAAATAACGGCGGGAAAATCCGCTTATGCTCTTGAACGGCCTGCGAGAACGGAATGCCTCTTAGAAGGGCTGAGCTTACGTCGACTAACGCTTTCTTGAGCGGTTTGCTTTCCGTCTGGGCAGCAAGGATATTTGTTGCTTCTACGATCGTTACCCCAGCCCGGATTAGCGTTGAGAATTGACGGCAGAAAATAATAAAATGAATGCTTTTTACCGGATTGCCAATGTAAATCTCGGTCGATAGTACACTTTTGCGTATCTCTTCTACGGACAAAACCGTCAATCCGCGCTTACGCAGCTCCTCTACCGCCGACGACTTGTCCATGGAGTTTAGCTTGCCTTGCAGCTGCTTGCCCCCGGTTGTCTTCACATGATAAGCAAATTGCGGCATTAGAGACCTCCTTCCGCCATATACGGCTTAGCCGCGGATGGATGAATGACGCCGGAATGAAGCAGCTCCTTCACGGACATTTCCAGCGTATGCATGCCTTGGGCACGGCTTGTCTGCATAACGCTTTTAATCTGGTGCACCTTATCCGTCCGGATCAGGTTGGAGACGGCAGGCGTATTAACCAGAATCTCCGTTGTACATGCTCTGCCTGCTCCTCCCCGCTTCGGAAGCAGCCTCTGCGACACGACGGTAAGAAGCACCGATGCTAGCTGCGTGCGAATCTGTCCTTGCTGATGGGCCGGGAACGCGTCAATGATCCGGTCAATCGTCTGCGGTGCATCGGATGTATGCAAGGTTGCCAGCACTAGATGCCCGGTCTCTGCTGCCGTAATAGCAGCCGAAATCGTCTCGAGATCACGCATCTCTCCAACGAGAATGACATCGGGATCTTGCCGTAGAGCGGCGCGAAGACCGCTTGAAAAGCTGCCTGTATCTTGGCCAACTTCTCTTTGTTCAATAATCGAAGACTGACTTGTATGTATGAATTCAATAGGATCTTCAAGAGTAACGATATGTCTCGCTTGCGTCCGGTTAATATGATCGATTAAAGCGGCAAGCGTCGAGGATTTTCCGCTTCCCGTTGGTCCCGTCACAAGCACAAGCCCTTGGTGCTTCTCCGCAAGCGTGGCAAGTGAAGGAGGCAGCTCGAGCTGTTCCAAGGTAGGAATTTGCGTCGGAATCGTTCTGGCGGCAAGGCTGATGAAGCCTCTTTGCTTGTATACATTGATCCGGAAACGGCAGTACCCCGGCAATGCGAGGGAAAAATCTACTTCCCCAATCGTTCGGAGCTTATCCGCCTGCTCGCTTAACAGCAGACTTAATGCCATTGTCTCTGCTGCTTGTGCCGTAATGGCAGTGTCACCAATCTTCTGGAGTTCTCCGTTAATCCGGAATACGGGAACATTGCCAACCGACAAATGCAAGTCCGACGCCCGCAGCTCATAGGCCTGCTTAAGCCAATTCATAATAACTTCGTTAAACACGGCTGTCCTCCTAAAAGAATGACCACATCAATGGGTTGCACCGAAGCTAATGCGGTCATTCTTACATCGTAAGCATGAATTAATTGGCCACGGTTTCGCGGAGAACTTCCTGCAGTGTCGTAATGCCGCGGGTAACTTTCTCCAATCCGTCATCCATCAGTTGGATCATCCCTTGCTTGTTAGCTGCCTCGCGAAGCTCGCTTAACGAACCGTTTAAAGTAATAAGCTCACGAATTTCGTTATTGATATGCAAAACCTCGTGAATAGCCACCCTGCCCCGATAACCCGTGCTGCCGCAGTTGCCGCAGCCTCGGCCGCGGTAAAGCGTCTGCGCCTGAATCCCCCGGCTTCTCAAGAACAATCTTTCCTGTTCAGTCGGCTCTTGCGCTTCCCTGCAGTCGCTGCATATCCGTCGTACAAGACGCTGCGCGACAACTCCGATAAGCGAAGATGCGATTAGGTAAGGCTCGACCCCCATGTCCCGGAAACGCGTAATGGAGCTGACGGAATCATTCGTATGCAAAGTGGACAATACCAAGTGGCCGGTCAGGGAGGCGCGGATCGCGATCTCAGCGGTCTCCGTATCCCGAATTTCGCCGACCATGACCACGTTAGGGTCCTGACGAAGAATCGAGCGCAGACCGGTTGCAAAGGTTAAGCCGATAGTCGGGTTAACCTGGACCTGGTTGATACCATCCAATTGGTACTCGACCGGATCCTCAACGGTAATAATGTTGGTATCCTCTTCATTCAAGTGGCTGAGCGCGGAATACAGGGTCGTTGTTTTGCCGCTGCCCGTCGGGCCGGTAATGAGCAATATGCCGTACGGACGCTCAATCATTTCTTTGAATACCTGGACGTTGTGATTATTGAAACCAAGCTGGTCAACCGCTTTAACGCCCGTGCTTAGGTCAAGCAGACGCAGAACAATCTTCTCGCCGTGAATGGTAGGCAAGGAGGCGACGCGGATATCTACCGTCTTGAATTCGAACTGCATCTTCATCCGGCCGTCCTGCGGCAGCCTCCGCTCGGCGATATTTAATTTGGACATGATTTTCAGTCTTGCCGTAATAAAGCCCTGCATCTGCTTAGGCAAAGCCCGTTCCGTGCGGAGCACCCCGTCAATGCGGTAACGAATCGTTACGCTTGTCTCACCCGGGTCAACGTGAATGTCGGAGGCTCGAAGCTGCACCGCTTGTTGAATCATTTGGTTCACAAGCCGTACGACGGGAGAATCCTCGTCCGTGATTTCGGTCTCTCGAATTTCTTCCTGCGTCGGAAGATCAATCATCATCTGGCTCATGGAGTCCTGCAGGCCGTAATGCCTTGCGATAGCCCGCTGCAATTCGTCTTTGCTGGAAATAGCAGGTTCGATTCGGAAGCCTGTGCTCATGCGCAGCTCTTCGATCGCGAAGTAGTCAAGAGGATCCGCCATAGCAACCATCAGCTTGCCGCCGTCCTTCTGAAGCGGGATCGCCTGGTAGCGTTTGGCCATGCTTTCGGGGATGATCTGGGTGATTTCCGGATCAATCTGGTATTTATACAAGCTAACATGCGGAATTCCTAACTGGAATTCCAGCACTTCAATAAGCTGCTGCTCCGTTATGTACCCTTGCGCGATAAGCAAGTCGCCAAGCTTCTGCTTTGATTTGCTCTGCTCTAGCAGCGCCTTCTGCAGCTGTTCCTCGGATATTATGGCGCTCTCGACCAATAAATCTCCTAGTCTCTTCTTAATAGCCACCATCTCTTAACAGCCCCATTCTCTTATATCCTGCTGGGTCCTTTATACCCAGAATTCTAGACCACGGAACCAATTTTGGCAATATTTATTATATTAATTGTTGCATCTATCGACCCACTGACTTAAACTGATTATAGCGCATTATTACTAGAATTCAAGAAGTTTATTAGGTAAATAGAACTAAGTAAAGAGAATGTAAAAATAGGAGGATAGAACTATGAAACTGGTTGATTTTCAGAAAAAAATTTCCATCATCTTAGCCGTTACTCTCCTTGCGTCGATATTCGCATTTGCAGGCTTTCCGGTAAAACAGGCCGAAGCTGCGGATACGTTCGACCTGGGGCTTGTTGCGCTAAAGTCAGCCGAGAAAAGCAAATACGTGAGGGTAACGTCAAACAACTCTACTCCTGCCGCCGACTCGGACAAGGTATGGACCGAAGAGCTTTTCGTATTGGCGAAGTCAGGCAGCTATTACACGTTGAAATCGAATAATACGGGAAAATATTTATCGGCAGGGAGCAATAACAGCTCGCTCACCGCAAGCAGCGACACCAATACGAGCGATAACCAGAGGTTTTCAATCACGCCTAACTCTGACGGTACCGTTTCCTTCTACTCTTCAGTCAAGAGCAGGTATATTAGCACGACTTCATCAAACAATAATCTGCGTCTCAGCAGCGCTACAACCATTCAAAGTTCCCAGAAATTCAAGCTTACCTCCTTCCGCGATTCCGTTCGCATACTGGAAGTAACCGAATCCGGAACATCGGATCTCTCCTCCATACTCGGCAGCAGCTCCCCCGTTCCGTTCACTATCGATACATACAGCATGAAGGAATTTGTTGCTTCCCGCGATGACTTGGACGGCAAATACGATGCGGTATACATAGGGAAAGGCACCTTGGTCGACAAAGACAACAAGAGTAAAACACCATACAGCATGTCCTTGCTTAGCGCGCAATCCTCCGGCAGTGCAACGCAAAGCAATAACCATAACACAAGCAGTATTCAAAACGATATCACGCAGCTCAAGGCAAACGAAATTACGAACGATTTTATAAAGAAAGGTCTCCCGGTTGTCTTTTACAACGATTCCTCAACGAGGAATGGCATCGAGTATCAAGCGGATTTAAGCTCTAGCTCCAAAGCTTTGCTGAAGAAAAACTTCCTTTCTTACAAAGACGGAAGCACGGCAAACGCTATTTACGTGGATTCATCCCATATCTCTTCCGCAGCTAACTTCATGAGCAAGACAAATCTGCTCGAGAGAGCCAATATTCGCCCGCAACTAACCGTAACAAGCAAACCAACCGAGTATACGGCTAACCAGGCGAATAAATACAACGCAGGAAACACGATCAACTTCAATTACACGATTGATAACGTAGGAGATATCAGCCAGAAAAATATTGAGCTCAATCTTTACATCAGTACGGATAGCTCCTTGCCTTTTGGCGCTGAACAGGTGGTAGCTACCAAGCAAGCGGACAGCGCAACGGGAACGATCTCTTACACGCTGCCCAAGGGCTATTCCGGCATTCAATATTGGCGGCTCGAAGCGGTGGATTTCAACACCAAGCTGAAGGATTATAGTTCGGGGGTTTACCGTTTCCAGGATCAGAAGATTACGATCAAGGTTCTTCAAGTCATGCCTAACGACAGCAGTGCAAGCTCATTGAAAAACACAAGCAATATGAACGGGTCCTATCTTGTACCCACTTCCGGGAATACAAAAGACGCCTATAACATCAGTATAGACACGATGAACATGAGCACGTTTAACAGTTCTGGCTACCAGACCTTGAACGGTAAATACGACATGCTCATCTTTGGCTTTGGCGATATTTATAACAACAACTCTCCAATCAACGATAATGCTTCTGCAGCCGTTATTACTTTTATAAACACAGGACAAAGCGTCATGTTCACCCATGATACGATCTATAACAGCAGTAACTCGAACAGCAGCAACTGGCTCAACAAATTCCAGGCGATTACCGGTCAGATTGCACCGCGAACCGATCTAGGTCTCGGAGCGCCTGAAGCTTCAACAACAACAGAAAAAGTGAATGACGGCTTATTGACGCAATTTCCTTTTCTGTTGAGCGATACAACGAATGTAGCCACTACCCACAACCAGTACTACACGCTTGATCTGGAAGATTCGACCGTTATCCCTTGGTATAACATGAGCGGCGGCAAACGGACTTCCGGCGACAGCTGGAATTCTTATTACACCTATTCCAAAGGAAATGTTACGTACTCCGGTTCCGGGCATACAAACAACCGCTTTCCGGACTGGGAGCAGCAGTTATTTGTCAATACGATGTACCGGGCGTATATCGGCTCAAACCATGCCCCTCAGCTGACGATTAACTCACCTGTAGAGTACAATTCGGCAAGCAATAATTTCATCCCGTCCTATCAAAATATTTTACTGAACTATCAGGTCGATGACTTTGACCTTGCGGACCGTGAGCTCCAAACAACTGTTAATTTTATTTACGGAGGAGAATCACATCCCGTTTTCAAGAACAAAACCGTACTTTCCGGTGGTACGATTAACGAACAAGTGGCTAATCCGTTTCCTAATGGAGGAGATATGCAAATCCAGATTATCGCCGAGGATAAGAAAGGTGCTCAAGTTAGTCAAACGATTAACGTAAAAGTCGTAAAGGTAGAATCCAACATTGATCTGAGTCGTACGGTATCGGGCAATGTAACGGATAACCGGGTACAGACGAATACAACCGCTACTTTCACTTATACCGTAACGCCAAAGGCCATTCCGTCAAGCGACGCCTTGTCCGCAGACAAGATGAAGATTACGAACATAACATTCAGCGAAACCTTGCCTGCGAAGCTGGAAGTAACCAGTCTTCCGTCAGGCTGGACAAAAACCGGCACGACAGCAACCGGATATACCGTTTCGGGTACCCTTGCTGCCATTACGTACAACTTAAACGGCAACAGCTATATCGCTTCACCGGTGGCCTTCCAGATTGGAGTGAAGCCTACGGCTGACGGCTTGTATCCGCTTCAAAACGCGGCGCTTACGTTTAACGATATCGGCCAGCAATCCGCAAGAACCTTGACATTCCCCGGTTATGTTCTGGAGGCTGTAACCAGACTGACCTCGCTTAGCTTAACCGATACAAAGCTGCTTGTTGGCGACAGCCGGAGAATGATTCCGACCTATGCGCCGCTTAACGCAACGTATGCTTCAACGTATATTTGGGAATCGGATCGTCCGGATCTCGTAACCGTCGATAGTTCCGGCATTATGAAAGGCTTGGCAGCAGGTACAGCCCATATCACCGCAAGAGCAACGGATGGCAGCGGATTATCCGCAACGGCAGCGGTAACCGCCATTGTACCTGGTCTTAACATTGTTGGTCAGGACCGCGTTGCATCAGGAGATTCAATCGACCTGACTGCCAACCTGTATACCGCGGATTATGAGAAAATAACAAGCTATCAATGGAGTATTAAAGACGGCTCGAGCTATATCAGCTTAAACGGAACATCAAGCAATACCGTTTCCGTCACGGGCAAAAACGTAGGTAATGCTACCGTCCGTCTTTCGGTGGGAACCGATCAGAATCATACGTATACAAAAGAGATGAACATTGCCGTATTTAAAAAAGTAACCTCCATTACCCTGACTGGTACGACCATGATCGTAGGCTCCACCTACCAGCTTAATCCGGTCATAAGTCCAGCGGATGCTACGGATAAATCCATAGCTTGGCTGCCGAGCAGCAACTCAAGCGCGGCAACCGTGAACAGTTCGGGCCTTGTCACCGCCGTTGGCGTTGGAGAAGCAACGATCACCGTACAGGCGCAGGACGGCAGCGGGGTGACGGGCAGAGCGGTCATTAAGGTCATTGATCCGGTTCCTGTTATTTCGGGACCAAGCGCAATCGAGCTTGGAACGGACGGAACTTTATCCGTTGACCTAACAACGGCAACCGGTGATGTTATTACGTCCTATGAATGGGCTATTACAGAGGAACCGGGCAAAGCGAATATTAAGGGTTCGACCACAAGCAAGTCATTAAATTTTACCGGAACAAAACCAGGTAAAGTCAAAATCAAGGTTACGGTTCATACGAAGAACGGAAAGGTCTACATTGCCCAGCAGGAGGTTACCGTCAAATCGGTTACTCTAAGGCTGGAAAGCTCCTACCGCATCCAGGTTAGCAAATTCAAGGATTTGTTCGCTGCTCTAGCCTCCAGTCCCGCCGCAGGCAAAACCAACATTAAGGGTGATCTGCAGTGGTCTTCGAGCAATCCATCCATTGCTACGGTAGACAGCAGCGGCCGCGTAACCGGCGTAAAAACAGGTACAGTCACCATCACGGTCACTTACAGAAATGATTCGTCCATTACGGCAAAAACAACGATTATCGTGGAACGAAGCAATACCAGCGGCGAGAAATATTAATTCCGCATCAACAAAGCCCCGATCCTAAACAGGATCGGGGCCTTTAAATGGAGTGGCATTAGGCGGTGATTTGAGCAGCGTCCCGTTCAATTCTGCCACGTCTTTGTCGGAAAGCTCCAGGTTGGATGCCCCCGCGCAGTTAACGATGTTCACCGCTTTGCTGGCGCCGGGAATCGGCAAAATGATTGGCGACAATTGGAGCAGCCATGCAATCGCGATCTGCTGCGGCGACGCATCATGGCTTCTGGCGATCCGCGAAAGCGTCTCGTTGCTGCCTATGCCTTGCGCATTGCCCATGCCGTTTAGAGGGCTGTACGGCAGGAAAGCAATTCCGTACTCCTCGCAGCGCTTCAGCACGTCCATGGAAGAATGGTCAAACAAGTTCATACGGTTTTGAACAGACGCGACCGTTACTATTTTGCGAGCCTCTTCCAGCTGTGCAACGGAAACGTTCGACAGTCCCACGTGAACGATCTTCCCTTCCCGCTGTAATTCAGAGACTGCCCCCACGGATTCCGCAAACGGAACCTTAGGATCCGGACGGTGGAATTGATAGAGCGTGATGGCTTCCACGCCGAGAGCACGCAAACTGTCCTCGCACGCTTGACGCAAGTGTTCTGGACGGCCATCCGTTTCCCAGCGTCCATCCGGGCGAATGTGCCCGCCTTTGGTTGCAATGAGCACTTCCGGACGGTTATGTAAAGCTTTGGCGAGCAGGCGTTCGTTATGGCCTTTTTCGGTCGAATCCAAGCAATACGAATCCGCTGTATCGAACAGGGTAATGCCCTGCTCCAATGCGGCATGCACTGCTCTAATGCCTTCTTCCTCCGAAGGGCGTCCGTTAACGGAGAGCGGCATTCCGCCCATCCCGATTTCGCCCACGGTTATCCCTGTCGAACCAAGCTTGCGTTGCGGTATCGTCATCTTGCAGCCTCCTTAGAGATAATTATGAATTGTTCGAGAGCAGTGAAGAAGAAATTTCCATTTTTAAGTATATCAGTTCTGTCTTTTCGCCAGTAGTACTGAAAAAAAGTTCATCTAGTTACTTTGATGTAACACAGCAGAGGATACCAGCTGCTTTTTCCCCACAATAACGCTTAGCTTCTTGACGCGGGGCAAGCCTTCGTATTGGTTCTCGAAGAAATCATAATCGTAGTTGATGATAAATCGCGATTCATTAAATGGGATGGTGCTTTGCTGCCTTGCATCGAACATAATATCCGAAGCTCCTTCGGAGGCTTTGCCAAGCACGGCATTAATCGTTAAATCTCCCTTGGAGAAGAAGCCTCCGCGCAGCCAGAAGATTGAACCAACTCCATACAGCTCTGCATCTTCATCCGTATAAAAGAACGCATCGAGAATATTCTTATTGTCTGAAGTATAATTTCCATAATCCCCAAAAGAGTCAACCTTGTTAACCAAGACCGGTCCTTTCGAAATGAGAATCAGTTGCTGACGTACGTTCTCTTTTTGAATGCCTTGTATTTTCGCATCTTCAATAGTCGTACTCCCGAGCGTAAACACGGTTGAATCGACTTGAACGCTGTCGCTTATAAACACATTGCCCGTAACCAAAATATTGGCTTTCACCACCAACGGATCGCTGGAATAGTTCGATACCGTCAAATCCCCGTTTACGATCAGCCATTTATGATTGTCCTGCTTGGCCGAATCCGTGAAGATCAAGCTCTTATAATCCAAGCCGTCCAGCTTCAAGTCTCCATTAAACAGAACGGTGCTCGATAAGGAGTTAAATTGCATGAAATAAGCATCGTATTCCTTCAAAGCTTCATTATAAGCATACATAGCTGCCGTATCGTCCAAATCCGTAGGCAAAGTTGGCTTTTCGGGAGGACCGGAGGTCACCGTAACGCCGCTGCCATTCTTCAAAACAGCCGCCAGGTTATTAAACCTGCCCGTTTCTCCGCTATGCGCCAATCCATAATCAACGGCCGCCTTTATGCTGTTGCGGTCCACATTGGTTGCTTCCTGAGCCTTATCAATGAAGGATTCCGCTACGTTAATCGAGATAAACTTCTTTTGATCCCGGAGCTGAATTTTGCTGTTGTCCACCCCAAGAATCTGCTGCAGGGTCAGATCCGTTCGCGAATACGGCTGGTAGTTGCCCGTGATTTTGTCCCGCACTTTAATGGAGTCCATATTTTGAATAAAGATATTGCCTTCAAAAAACGGATATTTCGTATCCTTTGTTTTATTCGGGTCATTGTTGTAAATGTATTTCGCGGTGTTATCGATAAGAAAATCGTGACCGGCATAAATATTGCCCATCCCATAGGCAGCACCGTTAATAATGACATCGTTCTCCGACCCAAAGGCGTAATTCAGGAAATCCGGATAAGCGCCTATCGTAATCTGCTGGGTAAGCCGTCTTGTCACGCCATGAACCACTGCTTCCGCCGTCAGGTTGAGCTTATAGCTGGTCTGATCGCCAACGCTTACCTGCTCCGTTGTTACATCCGTAATTTTTCCGCTGGCCCCCGGCAGGTCGGTGCTGGTCTTAAGCCGTTGCAGCTCATCAATGCCGGCTTGCATCAATTGCGAGAGCTCTTCCGGCGCAATATCTTCCCTGCCGTTATACTTCGTGACAAGATAAGAGGCTGCTTCATTTAACGTTTTTTCCGCCAGATGAAGGCTTTGCACATCATTTTCACGCGTCTCCGCCCGCGTTGCCCCGCCTAACGTCGAACTGACAACCGCTGTACCCAGAATGGTCAGCAGCAAGATCATAAACAGAACCAAGACCAGAGCGTATCCGCGCTCTTTCTCGCTCCCCATGCACCCTTCCCCCTAAAACCCGAATTTGCTTTCCAGAGTCAGCTGCTGATTACGCCCGTTATGATTCTGCTCAAGCACCAGCCGGATCTCGATGAGACCGCTGCCGCATTCCGTTACATTCGTCTTGCATTTAAGCTCAATGGATGAGGCCTCAGAGGTTGGTTCCGTCTGACTCGGCATATCCACATCCGAGCGGGTATCCACCGTTCTGCTGCCGATATGAAGCTGTTTGTCCCGGATAAAAATCTTCTGTTCTTCCCTGGTTCCTGCATCGCGTACCAGCGTAATGCCGTTCCCATTCGTCGAAATCAGATCCGGACCGTAAGCATACAGCTCCGTGATAATGGAGGACATCAGCAGATCCGCATCATCCCGCAAAGCATTCTCCGTTTCGATCCGGTTATACGTATTCATGCCGAAGGTAACGACGGAAAAAATAATGCCCGCGGCGATCGACAGCAGCGTCATAGCCGCTATCAGCTCCACCAGCGTCAGCCCCTGCTCCTCGTTCCGCCACTTCTTAACGAACTCTCTCACTGGCGATATATCCCTCCACTTCCGCCGCGTTACGGGCGCTGGCTGATCCGTTGGCCTTCTCTACCCGCACCAGAACGGGCAACAGCTCTTCCGCCATGTTTTTCTTGTCCGCATCGTGGAGCATTGCGTCATGCATATCTCTCTGATAGATTACGGAAATGGTATACTGCACGCCGTTTATATTGGGATTTAAAATCTGCTGCAAGACAGCCGAATCTTCGGCCAGCTTGCTCACAGCGGTATTGCATCCGGTTAGAGGACAGTTAATAGCCGTGTTTGAGGTATTCGAGAAGTAGGTCTGGATCGGTTCAAAGCGCTGCTTCTCCATATAAAATAACGCGTTGCGGGCCAGATTGACCATAACCGTCTTGCTCTGGTTGCCTTTCGCGTAAGTAAGTGCATTCGTGAAGAAGGAAGTCAGCACCAGGCTTACAACGGATAAAATAACAAGTGCAGCCAGCACTTCCACCAAGGTTAATCCGGATTCCTTATTGCCATGCTGAATCCATTTCATATCATTAGCACCTACGATCCGCCTTCTTTTTTTGCGAAAAACTAATTCTATTTTACTATAATCTTGCTTTTTTTACCATGAATAGTGATTCTAATTTCATAGATTTGCCGCAAATAAACTAAGTCTAAAGAACCATAAAAGAACAACGCAAAAAAAGAGCAACGATGCCGCGCAGCATCATTGCTCTTCTCTATTGCTTGCTTTATTTTACGATCGCAATCGCAAGTCCGTCATACCCCGGGAGAACGGTGCTCATCAGGCGTTCGTCGCTTGCAATCTGCTGGTTGAAGCTGCGGACGGCTTTGACGGACGGACCTTCCTTGGCCGGATCCGTTGTACGGCCCCGCAGCAGGATGTTGTCGCCGATAATAACCGCACCCGGATTGGAGAGCGCAATCGCATGCTCCAGATAAACCGGGTAACCTTCTTTGTCCGCATCAATAAAGAAGAAATCGAATGTTCGCCCCTCTTCCTGCAGCTTCACGAGACTCTCGCGGGCATCCCCGATTATATATTCGACGGCGTCGCCTAGACCTGCTTCCGTCATATGCACCTTGGCTACTTCCGCATATTCCGCCTTCAGCTCTAATGAAGTAAGCAATCCTCCCTCGGCGAGCCCCCGGGCAATGCAGATCCCGCTATAGCCGCCAAGCGCACCGATCTCAAGCGCCTTCTTCGCTCCGTTCATCTTGGCTAGCATCGTCAGAAGCCTGCCGTATCCGTCAGCTATCGATATATCGGGCATGCCGCGTTCGGCGATCCCTTTTTTCGTACGGACCAGATCCTGATCTTCGCCATATAGCCCGTCAACATATTGTTCGTCTGTCAATTTACTCTCAGCCTCTCTATTTTTACAATTTGTAAAAGCTACCCTCTTTGTCCTATACTTGATTGTATGATTTTGACCGTGTGGATACAACTCATGTTTTCACAGGTAAGGGGAGAATTGTAATCATGACAACGATTAATCTGATCGCTACCGCACCGATGGGACTGGAAGCGGTCGTTGCGCGCGAGCTGAAAACGCTCGGCTACACAGACCTTCAGGTGGAGAACGGACGCGTCCGTTTCACCGGGCAGCCGATCGATATTTGCCGCACGAATCTATGGCTTCGCTCCGCGGGACGGATTCTCGTCAATATGGGCGAGTTCAAAGCGACAACCTTCGAAGAGCTTTTCGAAGGAACAAAAGCACTGGATTGGCCGGAATGGATTCCGGAGGACGGAGAGTTCCCCGTTAACGGCCGTTCGCAGAAGTCGCAGCTGACAAGCGTTCCCGCCTGCCAAAGCATCGTCAAGAAAGCGGTAGTCGAGAAAATGAAGGACCGCTACGGCACCGAATGGTTCCACGAGGACGGCGGACGTTATGTCATTGAAGTAACGCTTATGAACGATATGGCGATGCTGACGCTTGATACAACGGGAGCGGGCCTGCATCAGCGCGGCTACCGCAAAGTATCGACCGAAGCGCCAATCCGCGAAACGATGGCCGCTGCTCTTGTTGACCTCAGCCGCTGGAGTCCGGAGCGTCCGCTGTATGATCCGTTCTGCGGCTCCGGCACGATTCTCGTGGAGGCTGCCATGATTGCCTGGAATATCGCTCCCGGCCTTCGCCGTTCGTTTAACGCGGAAGGCTGGCCGCTTGTCCCTCACGAGCTGTGGGATGAAGCGCGAGAGGAAGCTTTTGACGCCGTGAAGGATGATATCCCTCTGCAAATCGCAGGCTCCGACATTGATCCTTATGCGATAGAAATTGCGGAAGCCGCGGTTAAAAAGGCAGGTTTTGGCAAAGAAATTAAGTTAAAGGTTATGCCGGTGGCCAAAATCAAGCCTGAAGGCGATTATGGCGTCATTATTACGAATCCGCCTTACGGCGAGCGGTTGGGCGATGACAAGGATGCGGAAATGGCTTTGATGCAATTCGGACGCTCCGCGCTTTATTTGCCGACCTGGTCCTTCTTTGCCATCAGCCCGTCCGCAAGCGTCGAGCATTATTTCGGGAAGCCGGCGGATAAGAAGCGCAAGCTCTTTAACGGCCGCATCCAATGCAACTACTACCAGTTCTTCGGCCCGCTGCCTCCCCGGAAATAAGAGAAAGGAACTTTTGCGTTTATGTTAAGTTATACCGAGCAACCTAACGCCGTACGCCGCTTGATGCGATTCACGCTGGAATGGCTGAACCGCCTCAAAGGCGTCGACGTTATTCTCTTTTTTATCGTCATGCTGTTAAAGCAGCTGTGGTTCAACAAGCTAATCCATGTTCCGAATATGGATATGGACGGCTATGATACCGTTGTTGCGATCGGCACGCTGGCTCTTGTCACCTTCTGGACATTCTGGCTGCCGACCCGCGGCCGGATTATGGCCCTGATTGTACTTAATTTGCTGTTATCGTTTATCATGTACGCAGACTTAATCTACTACCGTTACTTCCAGGACTTTATCTCCGTACCCGTGCTTCTTCAGGCGAACCAAGTAGATTCGCTTGGCGAGAGCATCCGGACGTTAATGCATGCGAAAGACTTTTTGCTTGGAGTAGACTGGCTGCTGATCATTCCTTTTGGCGTTTATGTGATCTGGAAAGGCCGCTCGGATCTCCGCAGAGATTCCCATGGTTATGGATACGGCTATTCCTCCATGCGGAAAACGCCCCTTTGGCGTAAAGCCGTCATTCGGATCACCGTTAGCGCCGCGATTTTCGCAATCGGGATGTCGATGTCGATCGGCAATGTTAACGAAGCGAAAAAAACATGGGCGCTTGGCCTGTTCGACGGCAACTGGTGGAACGTCTCGCTGTATAATGTCACCGGTATCGTTGGTTTCCACGGCTATGATGTCTACCGTTACGCGAAGCTGCATTGGATCGACTCCGAGCAAGCTTCCGCCGAAGAAACGGCCGAGGCGATGGCTTGGACGGAAGCCCGCGGCGATAAGCGCCAATCGCTTGAATCAGATCCTACGTTTGGCGAATACAAAGGCAGCAATGTCATCGTGGTACAGATGGAAGCCTTCCAGAACTTTATGATCGGCAAATCGGTCGGAGGCCAGGAAATTACGCCGAATCTGAATAAGCTGGTGAAGGAAAGCGCGTATTTCAGCCAATTCTACCACCAGACGGCCCAAGGCCGGACTTCGGACGCCGATTTCCTGAGCAACTGTTCGCTGCAGCCGATGATGAGCGGCTCTGTCTTTATCCAGTACCCGAATCATCAGTACAACTGCATGACAAGCACTCTCAAGGATAACGGTTATGCAACGGCCGCATTCCATGCTTACGAGGGCGGCTTCTGGAACCGGAATACGATGTACGCCAATATGGGCTACGATACGTTTTACAGCAAAAAGAATTACGAAATGGACGAGCCGGTAGGCTGGTCGCTAGGCGACAATTCGTTCTTCCGGCAGTCCGTGGATCTGATGGCGAAGGAGCAGCAGCCGTTCTATTCGTTTCTGATTACGTTATCTAGCCATTATCCGTTTACGATGCCGGAATCGGAGAAAAAGCTGAATGTCGGCGAGCTGGACGGCACGATTATGGGCGACTATTTGCAGGCCGTTCATTATGTCGACGCCTCCATTGGCACCTTCATCGACCGGCTAAAGGCTGAAGGACTATGGAACAACACGATCGTCGCTTTCTATGGCGACCATGACAACTCGATCCGGGATTGGAGCTTGTTCGAGACCTTCCTTGGACAGCCGCTGAACGACCTGCAGCGGGAAATGATTCTGAAGCAGGTGCCGTTTATCGTCCATCTGCCTGATGGCAAATACGCCGGCACGCATTCGAACGTAGGCGGACAGCTTGATGTCACGCCAACCATCCTGCATTTGCTTGGCATCTCGACGGCTGACATGACGCTGCTTGGCCAGCCGCTCCTGACAAGCCAGCCGCAAAGCAAGCTGGTCGTGCAAAGGAACGGTGCCTTCACCGACGGCACCGTCTACTACATGCCTTCCGGCGATGCCGTCGCCGAGAATGGAAAGTGCTGGAACATCGCGGCGAATAAGCTTGGCGATGTGCAGAAATGCCTCGGTGCGGTGGAAGACGCGCGCACCGAGCTGTCCATGTCCGATCAAATCGTGCAGCATGATTTGATTGCATCCTTCCGCGCAGCTGCCGTAGAGGCAAGTGCGGACGGCGGCGAGGCAACCGCCGCCAATATAAGCGGCACGGGCAAGTAGCGCCGCGCACAGCAAAAAGGCTGTCCCCTCGGTCAATCGACCATGAGGGGACAGCCTTTTTTATCCCTTATTCCTTCGCGTGCGCCTTCAGCCAATCCAGCACCTCGTCGATGGTTTTCACCGGCACGATGTTGAGCCCCGGGGCTGCCTTCCTCGCTTCCTCAAGCGAAGCGGCGGGCACGAAGAACACTTCGGCATCGGTGCGGCTGACGGCGTAGGCCTTCTGCGGGATGCCGCCAACAAGACCGATCGAGCCGTCCGGCTCGATGGTGCCGGTGCCGGCTACCCGCACGCCATGCGTTACCCCGCCCGGCGTCAGCTGATCGATCAGCGCAAGCGTCAGCATGGCGCCATGCGAAGGTCCGCCGATATGCGCAATGTAATGATGGTACGCAATCTGGCGCGGGATATCCGCATGCCAGTCGTTCTCCGCCCCAATGCCGAATACGGCACGCTTCGGCAAATCTCCGGACGCCTCCGCTTCACCCGTCGGCACTTGTGCCTTAATCGTCTCTTTACCCCGCCGGAGCGTTACTTCAACGGTATCACCCGGTTTGACCTGGTTCACCATATAATCCGTCAGCTCGGTCATATTGCTAATGGATTTGCCGTTTAACGCGATAATGACATCGCCCGCCTTAATCAAGGACTTGGCCGGCGCGTTGTCCGCGATGGCAAGCACCCGGGCTCCGGTAAGTTCAATCCCTTTGCCTATCCCCGCCTTGCCCATTGCGATAGCCCCCGCCACGTCATCGGCACCTTGCTTCATCTGCACAACCTCGGTGTAGGACTCCGTTAACGGCGGTTCATTTTTGCTCCTCTTCTCGAAGCTGTACATCGGCAGCAGCTTGGCATACAGCCAATCCGCAGGCACGGCAATCCGTTCAAAGACAAGCACGCCGCTGATGCTGCCTACCGGCTTGCCTCCGTCTACATGCGCGTACCGGTTCATGCCCATCGTCAGACCCGGATAGGTAACGTTATAAGACGTAGGAAAAGCCAGACAGGCAAATAGCGCAGCCGTCGCGACAAGACCTACAACGCTTCGCCAAGGCCATCTAAGTCCCTCTCCCTTGCCCGCAAGCCTTCGGTATACGGCATCACTCCAGATTAGATCGACAAATAGCAGAATCAGGCCAATCGCGAGCACGCCAAGGCCGATCAAGAGATCATCCGGCTTTACGAGCAGGAATACAACTCCCGCCGCGCTTACCGCTAGAAGCAGCATGCGGACAATAAGCAAGAGCCATCTTCTTTTTCCAGCGCCTAATCGGCCCTGCTCCGTCCATAACCGCCGGATCCCAATCAGTGCTCCGATCCCCCATAACAAGGGGATAACGGCAAGGCCGTACAGCAGATCGTCGATCATATCGATCCAGAGCATGCCGGAGGAGGTCCGCAGCGGCGCGGGGAGCCAGATCAGCTCTGCGGCAAGGATAAACAGCATGACCGCAATGATCCCGGCCACATAATAACGAGCATGACGAACCATCTGAACGTCCCTTCCCCTGTTGCGGTAATAAAAAGACTCAACATCTGATGTTGAGTCTTTTCCAATCCAATCGTATCTATTCCTGCTCTTAGTGGTCGCCGCTGTTGCCTTTGGACGGGTTCGTTACCGCAAAGCCTTCTTCCGGCACGTAGAAGTAATCAATACGCACGCCGTCGAGGAATTCGTTGTCTTTCTCGAGGATAACGTCGATTTCTTTATCCGTCGATACCACAACGTCCTTCTCGTTAGGCTCGTCAATCGCCATGCCGTAATGCGCATGGTCGCCATGCGAATGCGTCACGTATACGCGAAGCTTCTTGCCTTCGTTCTCGGGCTTGTCCAATTCCAATTTCAGTACTTTTGCCGCGTTGCGCGTAATTTTGACGTTCATTCTATTCCACTCCTAAAAAAGAATTGTGAATTCGTAAGCCTATACCAACTCAATGGTTAACATTACCTGATCCTATTATACTTCTTCTCCATTCTCCGGGCAAACCATTCGGCAAGCAGCATCGTCACCGCGATATCGTCAATGGGGACGAAAGGAAGCGCGTCCGGCAGCACCCAATATAGAATAACCGGCACAAGAAACAACAATTTATCGGTAATGGCCACTTCTCTGGAGACAATCAGCTTATAGATCCGGACAAATGTGCTCTTCCAATGCCGAAGCGACAACCATTTGCGCATGAGGCACACCACCTTCATCAGCTTTTGCCGATCATTATAGCATAGGCGTGCCCCGGAATCACCTTTATGTCCGTCAGCGGTGCAGCCGCAGAAACTCCGTCAACAAAGGGCCAATCTTCGAATAAATGCCGTTGAACGCTCCGGGAGGCAGCGGATTCACGCCGTAACCCGCTTCAACCGTAAAGCCCGGCCTGCGAAAACGTTTGATGAACCAGTCCTTATATCCGGCATCGCTGCCTGTAAGCTTCACGGGCTTGTAGCCGCTCGCCTTGCCAAGCCGGTCCGCAAGGCCTTCGGCATGCTCCGGTTCGTATTCCCGGTAATTCCAATAGATCTCCTCGCCCTGCGTATGTAAGGCAAGCACCGAGTCGAATTGCAGCGACTGCGTAAGTCGGGCAAGTGCCTGGGCTTCCGGCTCGCTTAACGGAAACGGCCCCGGAAAATCGCGAGGACCCGGTCCTTCCATTCCTCTGCGAAGCCTTTCCTCTTCCCAGTGGGCAGGAAACTGGTCATTCAGGTCCACGCCGCGTATATTCGCTTTCCATTGATCGAACTGCTCGGAGCCTTTATTCCACAGCAATAGCTGCTGCCGGAACGGATTCGCCTCATCAATGCCTTCGAGCGCAAGCTGAACGCCGTCGGGATTCACCATCGGAACGATCCATACTTCCGTCTCCCGGTACAGCTGACAAGCCTGTTCCCCGAACAATGAACCATTCTGCGCGCATGCCGCGGCCCATTCTTCAGCGAACCGCATGAGCAGCGGTGTGGTAATCCATTCATTCGCATGGAAAGAGCCGTTCATATGGATACGCCGCGTGCCTTCCCCGCATTTGAGCGCTACGATGGGTCTTCCAAGCACGCTATGCCCTATGACGTATCCCCGGACAAAAGGATAAGTACGCATCAGTCTGTCGCAATCCTCCACCGTGTCCCGGTACCCGTATTGCCCGTTTACGAGCTCTTCCATGCCGCTACTCCCCCTTGTTATCGAACATTGGCTGTAATCTTTTATCATGCTATTCATGTGAATTGCGGCGCATGCCAACACCGGGGCTTATAATACTTGTAAAAATAAATACCTTCAGGTCGCTTGCGTACTCCTATATAGAACCGGTATTGCCGCAGCTATAAGAATCATCCCCATCCAAGCTGGCGCGGCGTGGCCAACCATCACATAGATTTGGCCTCCAGCGATCGGACCGATCATTCTTGCCAAAGCCTGAATCGATTGGCTGCCGCCTTGAATCCGTCCTTGTTCGCTGGAATCGACCGATTTGGAGAGCATCCCGTTGAAGGAAGGGCCAAAGATCGAATCGCCAAACCCGAATATAAACATGCCGGCGATAAGCAGAGGGTAAAAGGAGAACACGGCCGATGCTGCAATAAAACCGTAGCCGATCATCTCCGAGACCATTCCGAGAATGGCGATCTGTTTATCATGGAGCCTTTTCAAAAGCCTGGGCATAATGAAGCCTTGCGCCAGGATGTCCTGGATCCCCATTATGGAAAACATAAGTCCGATTACGGCAGGCTTCCAGTTGAAAGCATCCACTGTGAATTGCGAGAAGACGGCTTGCAAAGATCCGCTCGGAATCCAGAGCAAGAACGCGGAGACAAGCAGCCTTTTTAAGGTTTTCATGGAAAGCAGGCTTGCAAGCTGTATAAATGGATTCAGCCTAACGAAGGTAATCTGCTTTAATCGGTGATGTTTGTGGAGACTCTCCGGCATAAACAGGTATCCGTACACCACGTTCAATAACGTAATTGCGGCTCCGAAATACAAGGGAGCGGAATAACCAAGCTTGGCAATCAACCCGCCTAGAGCAGGGCCAATAACGGTTCCGACGCCAACAACGGCGCTCACCCATCCGAAATATTTGGTTCTCTGCTCCGGAGGGATGATGTCTGCAAAATAGGCGAAGATCGTGCCGATGCTCCCGCCCATTATTCCTTCTATGATGCGTCCGGCAAAGAGCACCCACAGGGCCCCTCCCAAGCCAAATACGAAATAACCGATTGCGGAACCGAGCAGGCAGATTAAGAGCAGCGGGCGGCGTCCGTATTTGTCGCTCAAAGCGCCTAGCGCGGGGGCCGCAAAAAACACGCAGACGGCATAAACGGAAGTTAGAAGCGTAACAAAGATCGCCTGTTCGCCCGGATTGCCGGCATATGGCTGGACTAAGAAAGGGACGACTGGCGTTATAATACTAAACCCTAACCCGCAAAGAAACACGGAGATAAGACCGAATAGTAAGGCATGCTTGTCTACGATTGGCTCTGATTGTGATTGTTGCTGTGATTTCTGTATGGTCATAAGCTCTCCTTGATATGATATTATTCCTTCCTCGGAAGCAAAAACATCGTAACGCGATTTTGTTTCCTTGTCAACAAAAACCGCAATAAAAAAAAGCCCATGCTCAATTGAGCCGGGCTTCATTCGATTGACGTTCCACTTTATTCTTTTTCCGACTTGAGATCCAAGCCTTGTTTCTTAATCTCTGCATCCAAATGCCGGCTATACTTTTCCACGAATCGAAGAACTCCTTCGAATTGTTCGTCGGTAACCTGCTCGAATACTTCTTTATCCCGCTCTTGAAACTCTTTATGAAGATCATTATGGATCTTATCAATAGCTTTCCCTTGCTCGGTAAGCCTGAAATAGATTTCCTTCTTGTTTTCCGGCTTCTGGTAGCTTTCGATAAGCCCCTTATGAATGAGCTTCTTGGTCATTTTGCTGATCGCACCGCTTGTCATATAAAAGGATTCCGCAAGTTTCGTCACGTTGGAATCCGCATTTTTTCCAATGTATTCGATGCAATGCACTTCGGAAGACTTATAACCTTTAAGACTGACTTCCATCTTCGTTTTATTAAGCCACGCCAGCTTGTTATATAATTCCCTGAAACCCGTTAGGACCTGATCTTCCTTGTTCATAGGTTGTCCACCCATCCTTGCTAGAGTCATTATGTATAAAATGAAATGGTTAAAGGCTGCCCCTATCGCTTTCGCCCGGAAAGCGAATCAGGACAGCCGTTATTTGTTATCCGATCTGCGGCACCTGCCATACGACAGGAGTCAACTCAATTTGCTCTCCAAGCCACTGCTGGGCAATCGATTTGAACATTTGCGGTTCTCCGCTGCAGAAAAATTGATGGACCGGAATGACTTCTCCCCGAGCCAGCATCCCTTGATCCTGCAGGATATTACTTACTTCCCGCGCAGTCTCATCGGCGGAACTAATCAGATTGATGTCGGGACCAACAACCTCCTGAATAACATCAGCGAGAAACGGATAATGGGTACAGCCCAGAATCAAGCTGTCCATCGGGAATTTGCGGAGGTGGCCTATCGAGCTGCGGATGGTTTCATAGGTTTGCAAAGAACGGAAATTCCCTTTCTCTACAAGTGGGACAAAAAGAGGGCACGCCTCGCTAATGACATGCACATTAGGAGAAATTTCGAGTAAAGCATGCTCGTAAGCGCCGCTGTTTATCGTGCCTTCCGTGCCGATTACTCCGATACAGCCCGTAATCGTCCGGCCAAGCGCCGCTCTTGCTCCCGGCTTAATGACGCCAACTACGGGGATATCCACGATTGCGCGTATTTCTTCCAAAGCGAATGCGGTTGCGGTATTGCAAGCTATTACAATCATTTTAGGACGAAATTGAATGAGATAATCTACGATTTCACGCGTAAAACGAGTCACGACCTTCGGGTCTCTCGGACCGTAAGGAGCTCTGGCGGTATCGCCAAAATAAACGATTTTTTCACGCGGCAGCTGGCGCATGACCTCTCTGGCAACGGTAAGGCCGCCTACGCCTGAGTCGAGTATCGCAATCGGTTGCTGCACAAACACACCGCTTTCTTGAACTTTTGATGTAAAGGAGACCTTGAAGCTTCAATACTATATGAAACGAGGCACAAAAATGTACCTCCATCATCTTATCTCAATTCCAATACAGGTTCAAGGAAATCACAGGGATGACGCGGGTAATTGCAGCAACCGATTCCGATACGTGCGGGTCTTAATTAGTTGATGGTTTGAAGCTGTTTTGCGTCTTCGAAAACTTCTTCCGCCGCCTCTTCGAAAGTATCCGTCACTTCATCGGTAACTTCCTCTACCGATTCTGCCGGCTCGGCACGGCGTTGTTTCACGGTGGATACAGCGGCGCCTGCTGCTGCTCTTGCCGTATCCGCAAGCTCAGTCGCCTGATTGCCGATTTGCTTGGCGATTCTAACCGTTGTATCGGATACTTGACCTGCGGCTCTAACCGTTTGCTCCTGAACTCTTCTCGCGCCTTCCGAGATGTCATGGCGCAGCTCCTTGCCCGCTTTAGGCGCGAACAGCAATGCCGTCACCGAACCAATGATACCTCCTGCGATTGCGCCAAACAGAAACCCTTTTGTTTGTTTACTTGATGCCATAAAAAATCGCTCCCTTCAAATTAGAGCTATTCGCCCTGCCCGTTGTTGGAGGGTTCATAACGTTTACGGTTAGTCTGCCATTGCTGCCAGAAAGCCATACCAAGCTCCATCCATTCCAGCATGGAACTCGCCTGCCGCTCTGCCGCCGCACTCTCCGCATGTTTGACCGCGGATTGCGAAATAACGCTGGATACGCGATGAATCGCCGTTGTCGTATGTCCAATCGTATCCCCGATCTGTCCGACCGCTTCAAACAGCCGGTTCGCCTGCTGCAGTTGAAGATGCGCGGTGTTGACCGTCTGCTGGGCCGTATCGGCAAAAGCCCCCATTTTACCGGAAGTCTGCCGGATTTCCTCCTGCATCGTCTCCGCCTGAAGCTGCAGCCTCGACAGCCTGTTAAGCGCAGTACGGACGCCGATCAACAGGCCCGCAGCAAGAATTACAAACGTGATGGCAGCAATCAGCGCACTCCATTCCATAACCGTCATGACCATTTCCCTCCTTTTGCTTGAGCGGGCGAATGCCCATTTCGTATTGCCATTATAAGCAGCATGGGCTTGACCTGACACAAAAGAAGGCAATAAAAAAGCTAACGATTCGTTAAGAACCGTTAGCCTGATGTTCAATTCCGATGGTATAGCTGCATCTACCCCCGCCTTTGGCAAGGCATTCCGTCCGCTCCACCTTCGTCTGGAGCAAAGACTCGAACAAGGAAAGCTCGCAGCTGCAAGCCTGCTCGTATTTACCCGCGACTTGCGCAATCGGACAGTTATATTCATGGAGAACGTATTGACCGTTATCCCTATCTTCTACCTTAGCCATATAGCCGCCGGCATTCTGAATCGCTTCCAGCTCCGTTACTTTCTCCGACAGGCTTTTGCCGGTCATCCTTGGCTCGTACCGGTCCAGAAGCTTTTGCTGACGTCCCTCGAACATGCGGGTAATCAGCCCTGCCGTCTCGGGGTCTTCCGCCAGCTCCTCAAGCAGATCAAGCGCAAGAAGATTATAGTTTTTCGGGAAGCGGTCATCGGCAAGCCTCGTCAGCTCGTAAGCGTGCACCGGCCGCCCCATCCCCTGCTTAACGGAGACGATGCTGATGCTGCCTTCACGCTCGAGCGCATACATATGCCGCCTTACTGCCATTTCGGTTATTCCTAGCTCTCCGGATAGCTGTCCTGCGCTTAATCGACCGTTAGTCTTCAGCAAGAACAAGATCCGGCTCCGTGTTGTTCCTTCCACGCTGCGGGATTCCGTTTCCATCGCGCGCTGCTTCTCCAGCATCAACCCATCACCACCTTTGCAGGCATTGTTAGGGTCATTGTAACGTATTTCAATCTTTTCGTAAATCGGATTCGTCCGGCAGCTCGCGCTCCAAATACTGCTGTACGGACTCGCCGAACAATCGAAGCTGCTGCGGAATATCCCTTGTCAGGGCATGCAGCTCGGCTCTAGGCCAGCTGTAATAATCCTGAACAAGCGGTTTGCGGAGCTTAACCAGCTCGATAAGCAGCGGCTGCATCGCTTCCGGGAAAGCGCCCGCTTCTCCGGCAATTTCCACAATATCCTCGTAGCTGCTCGCATCCCTCAAAATAAAACCGTCAATCAGGTAACTGCCGACATCCGTAACGGTCTCAATCGCGAGATGCAAAGCCCGCTCCTGTGCCAGACCTTCAAGCAGCGTACCCTGCCAGCTTGAAGCCAATGCTTCAAGAGCCGTTGCGATATCCGGTATAGCCTTTAGTCTAACTGCAATTTGTTCTTTATTTACATAATACATGTCTTTA
The DNA here is from genome assembly GCF_051200795.1 of Paenibacillus glycanilyticus. Taxonomy (NCBI): domain Bacteria; kingdom Bacillati; phylum Bacillota; class Bacilli; order Caryophanales; family Paenibacillaceae; genus Paenibacillus; species Paenibacillus glycanilyticus. Next base: position 2,257,422 of record NZ_CP195155.1, on the reverse strand, counting down.
TTCGCCCGCTTTCAGCCTTGCTTTCTTCTTTTTTCCTTTTTTCTTTAACCATGCCACCATCACAACGCTGCTGATGAGGATCACGATCAAATAAGTCATAATCTCAAAGACGTCTCCCATGAACGGTTCGCGCTCCCCTGTCCGATTAGCTTACGAAGTCAACGGCAACAACAGCTTCGCGAACTTCGTTAATATGCTCGATGACCTTTTTATGTACGGGATGAACCTGATACGCTTCAAGCGCTTCCATCGACTCGAATCTCGTGATCAGAGCGATGTCGTAAGAGCGTGCCGAATGGATAACGTCAAGCCCAACTTCGATCGATTTCAGCTCGTCGATTTTGCCTTCCATATCCCGCAATACTTGAGCCGTGCGTTCCACGTTTTCACTGCTTCCGTCCTTCAGCTTGAACAATACGATATGCGTAATCATAAATGGTCATGCTCCCTTCAACTTGTCGAATGACAAATATCCTTTTGTCACATAATAACCCAAGCAGTCGCATTACGGCAACATTAGCCTGAGAAAGGAACGGTACGTTATGCGCTATCCCGTTATGTTTGTGGCTACCTTCATAGGTCTTGCCCTATGTGTTTATAATTCAACCGGTTACGACCCGCATAATTTCGTGTTTTTTATGTTTAGCCCTCCGGCATGGATCGTGGACATGTTCGTCGACATCCATAAGGTAAACGTTCTTCTTATGTACGTACTTACCGTCGCGACATGGGCCCTTCTAGGGTTTATCGCCGACAGACTGATTGAACGCGGCAGAAGCCGCGACCGCGATAGAGCATAGATACAAATCGAAAGAGGAGCCCTGAGGCTCCTCTTTCCTTATCATTATGCCGCGTCTACAATAAGCTTCGCTTTCATATCCGCATGACCTGCGCCGCATGGGACGGAGCAATGCATCACGTATTCGCCTGGCTTGTCAAATTCCAGGTTGGTCTCGAGATTATCGCCTTCGAGATCTACGTTCAGATCTTCAATCTTCAAACCATGGATACCGCTTTTATTTTGCAGCTTCAGGATAACTTTGTCGCCAACCTTGACATGGTATTCCTCTTGACCGTAAGTAAAGTCGCTGTTCGCTTCAACTTTAACGAGTACCGTACCTTCAGGAAGTGAAGCAGATTCGTCTACCGGTTTGGCTGGGAGGCCGAATGTCAGCAAGTATACCCCGAGAAGAGATGCCGCTGATAATAGTACGAACATGATCCATTTGTGCATTGCTACGTGCTCCCCTTTGCGATCTTATTGTCTTAGTGTTTAATTCTTATATTACATAAGATCGTCCGAAGTTCTCAACATTAAACTGCAGAATCAGGAAAAGTTTTTTCCCGAATATGACAAAACAATGAACTTTTTGTGACTTTAACTTTTAAAGTATTGCTTAATGGCCTGCTCCGATTCCGCCTTCAAATAGCTCCATGGCAGATAGCAGCGCTTTGTGCTGCCGCGGCATATGTAGACCGTCTCCATGCCTTCCTTCAATCTTCGTTCCTCCAACAGCTTGATGCCCGCCTTCCTGAACTGCATGCGCAACGCGGCCTGCTCCAGCAAGACCCGGTCCTGTATGCCGCGGAGCAGCGATTCATACAGTCTCGGAAGCTTAATGGAGCCCGTCCCCATTACTCTTATATCATGATCCAATACGAGCATCACGATTCCAAGCAGGACATAGCGCTGCACAAGCGTTGTTTCGTCCTCTGCCGAATAGGCCGGAGCCTCCCGCTCGCGTACCTGTTCATCAGCATACCGGATAGCCATTTGCTATCGCCTCCTATAAATCGAACACTTGTTCTCATTATAGCGAACGCCGCTTGTACAACGCAACCCTAATCTTACTTCTCTTTATCCTTCAGCACCTCAATTATTTTGCGTATGCGGTCGGGAAGCGGAAGACCAATCCGGCCGTAATTCTCTATAATGGAAATGATCTCATTCGCTATATAGAAATAGATAGCTGCACCCATGGTAATATTATCGAGCTCAAGCAAAATATCAATCCGATGCGCAAGAAGAATGACGAGCAGCATCATTCCTTTTCGTGCCAGCCCCCAAGCTCCGAAAAAGCTGTTCAATCCTCTCCCTTCTTTAATTGACGCGGTTATGCCCGAAACGTAATCAATGCCCATCGCCACTACCAATAGAGTTAATGATTCCATCCATCCGCCGAATGCAAACGTAATCACAAAGCCGATAATCCCGCTAACCGAGCACACCATGACTAACTGCATCTCTCGTCACCCCTTTCTGCAAGTAATCCATCTATTCTATGCAGATAAAATAAGGGGTGCTTGTTCGAATGGTATACATTCTATCAAACGGGCTATTTGGCCATATAGCGGTCAAGCGCCGCCTTCTGGATCGCGATCGCCCGGTCAATATTAAGCGCTTTGAGCTGGGCGGCGTAATCATCGAACGAGTCGAGAGGATCGATTCCCAGAATAATGCGCAAGGACATTTCGTCCACGAGCGTCGTGGCATCCTGCATGATGGCGGAAAACTCCGCGCTTTCCCGCTCGGTCTTCTGAACCGGCGGCAGCATATACTTCTCCGCTTCGGTATCCGCCCATATATTCACGGCTTCCTTCTGCTCCGGAAGCATGTAATATTGCTCCATGTAAGCTACGTCCTGCACGAACGGGCCGAAGTAACTCGCCCTGCTGTACATCGCAATGGCCTGGGACGGAGCCAGCTTATCCGGATTATGGAGGATCAGATCCGTGTACGTCGGCTTTCCGCCTTGCATCGTATAGCTTACGCCTTCAATTCCGAAGTTGAAGAGCAGATGCCCCTCTTCGCCGTAACCGTAGTCCAGCATCCGAACCGCCTCTTCGGCATGGCTGCTATTCGTCGAGATCGCAACGCCGCCGCTGCTCATGTAAGGATTCACTCTTTGGCCGAACATCGGCCGCTCCCCTTGATGAAGGACCGGATAAGGCGCCGCCACAAACTCCGCGTCCGGATCCTTCTCCTTGAGCAGCGGCAGCCAGGTCCCGATCCCGGATCCGGCATTCCAGATGCTTGCGCCGCTTCTGCCGTTCAGCATGCTGGAATCAATCGTTCTTGTATCCACCGTCGCAATGTTGCGGTCGATCAGCCCTTCGGCATACCAGTCGCGGAACAAGGACAAGAACTGCTTGTATCCCGGCTCTATCGGGCCGAATTTGACCTGCCCGTCCTTCAGATAGAACCCTTTCTTCACGCCAAATGCTCCGACGAACGCGCCGTTCTCCACGCCGAACAGCGGACTGGGCGTACTAAGGAACGTAAGCGGCGCTTGCACGCCCTTTTTCTCCTTGAACGCCTTCAGCACCGCATGCCAATCGTCGATCGTCACCGGAACGGACAAGCCAAGCTCCTCCAGCCAGTCCTTGCGGATAATCGGACCTTGGTAAGTCCGCAGCCTCGCATCCCCCTGAATGAAAGGGAACACGTAATAGCTGCCGTCCGCCGTCTTGATCTGCTTGTCAATGTCCGGATGCTCGCTTAAGTACCGCTTTAAATTCGGGGCGTATCGATCAATCAGATCATTCAGCCTCAGGATATAGCCGTCTTTTATCGCTTTCTCCGGCCCGCCGGGGAAAGTCGCCCATTCGTATTCGATCATATCCGGCAGCTCCCCCGAAGCCAGCATGACATTCAAAGCCTGCTTCGCCTGGTTGGCGGGAGGCTGGATGAATTTCAAATTAACGCCGGTGCGCTTCTGCCATTCCTGGAAAAAAGGAACGTCTTGAAAACGCGGCTTGACGCTCGCCGCATTGCCGTTTAACTCGGCCCAGTAGGTCAATGTCTCGCCTGATGCCGGCGATTGCCGTTCCTCCCTCTTCTGGGCCGTTGAATGTTGTCCGTTATGGCCCGTTTGCTTGCAGCCGGCCAGACAGCTTAGCGAAACAGCGGTAATCAGGAGGATGGCAATTATGCTGTAGTTCTTCATTGTGATATCCCCCTAGTTCATTTCCTTGTATTTGCCCGGCGTTATGCCTTCGTACTTTTTAAATACACGGATAAACGTTGCGGCATCATTGTATCCAACCGCGCGCGATACCTCGTTTACGGATTCCTGAAGCATCGTCATCCGCCGCTTGGCTTCGGCAATCCGGTATTTATGCAAATAGTCCAGCAGCCCTTCGCCTGTCTGCGTCTTGAACAGCTTGGACAAGTAGCTTCCCTTCAAATCGAAATGCTCGCCGATCGTATTAACGTTCATATTGGAATCTCCGTAATTCTCCCCAATGTATCCGGCCACGCGGGCCGACAAATCGCGGATGGACTCGGCGCGCTCATGCGTCATATTGGATTCGAGCCTTGCAGAGGCGAAAGCGCATACATCCCTTAACAAAGAATGAAGCTCCTGCCGCATCTCCTGGACCGTATCGCAAGCCATAATGCCATTCATCCAATTCGGATTATCGTTCAGAACGCTGCCCTTGCCGTCGCCAAGCTCGTTAATGGCCTTCACCATCGTTCCGACCAGATTAAACATAAAGCATTTGGCCAGCGTCAGATTCATCATCGGCTGCTGGAAGTTGCGGTCCGCAATCTCATTCATGAAAGCGGAAGCCTGTTCGAAATCGCCGCTCTTGATCAGATTAATCAATTGCTGCTCCGCCTGAAGCGGATAATGGTAACCGAATTGAACGGCATCGGTAGGCGTCTTGCGGATATCGTCATAAGTTATGATGCCTTTTTTGCCAAGCACCATTTTATACTCCATCGCATCTACCGCTTCGCTATAAGCGGCTGCAATCCCCGTCAAAGTGCTATGCCTGCCGCTGATCGCCACCGTAAGATCCATATCGTAACGCTTCAGGAAGCGCTGCGCTTCCGTTGCGATCTCGTGCAAATCCTTCTTGTATTGATCGTCATCCCCGCTGCCGCAGGACAAATTCACGAGGCAGACCATCATGTCGTCCATTTCCGCAACATAGCCCGCATGATCGTATCGTCCGGCAAGCTCCTCCACGACATTGCTGATAATGAATTGAAGGAATCTTCTCCGTTCATTGTCGTCAATGCCCGGCAGCTTCTCGTAAAGGCTTTCATCATTCTCGATAACAAATAAAATAACCGCGTAATCATCCGAGATTTGTTCCATGCGGTACGTCTTGAAGGCTTCCTCGTAAGGAATAGGCGAATCCAGCCGACCCTTCAGCAGCCTGCTGAGCATGTTCGACCGCAGCACGTTGTGATGCATCTGGAGCTGCATCGCGATTTTGTCCTTCTCGCTTCGCGTCCGGCTAACCGCCCGCTGAATGAAATTCAGCTCGTTCCATTCCGCATGCTCTTCATCGTTATTTTTGTCGGTTAACGACTCTACAAGCTTCTGGATCGGCGAATAGTTGCGGCGCATAAAGAACCATGTAAGCACGCCTGCCCCCATCACGCTGATCAGTACGCTCACCAGCGTCAGCTTCCGGACATATTCGGCCTTCTGCCAATAAATGCTGCTAGGGATCACCAGCGCGTACTTTAGATCCGATACGGATGATTGCAGGTAAAAGATTTCCGAATCTCCCGATTTCATCGAGGTCGGCATCTCTTCGCCGCCGCTCCGAACCTTCTGCAGGATAACCTCTTCGCCCTGCTTCTTCGGCAGATTGGACAGCAGCACCTCGTTATTCCGGTTCAGAATGAGAACGTACCCTCCGCTAAAGCCGGAGATGCTCTTGATGGCATTCTGGAATCTGGCCAAATCCGACATCACCACTACCGTGCCTGCTTGCCTGCCGTTCAGATCTTTAGGCAAATGAGTAATGTAGGCGATTGAAGACTGCGTAGCCCCCGCATCCATAAGCGGCAGCAGCGTAAACTGGTTATGCTCGGAAGTCTCTACGGCAGCCAGCCAATCTTCATAACTCATCTGGCCGGTGTCGTGAAGGGTGGCAAAGGCCGTCTTCATATCGCGGACATTGCCGGAGCGCAATACCGCATGCTCCCGCTCCCAGGTGACGTAAAACTCATCTATCGAAGCATAAGAAGTCTGATAGGTTTGAAATTCCTTCACGAGCTGATAAGCATCGAATTGCGCATCCGCTTCCGTTCTGCTCGAATACATCAAGGTCTGAAGCCTTGCATTCCAGGTCAGCTCCATGGTCAGACGCTTCATCTGGTCCACCTGATTATCGATGGTGTAGCCCACCTGCTTGAGCAGCGAATCATTGGCACGGTGAATCTCGCTTCGAAGCGCCGCGCTCGACTGCGAATATACAATTAAGCTGATTAGTATCGGTACGAATAATACCGCGCAATAGGAAATCAGCCACGTTACGATGATGCTTTTCCGTTTCTCCCATATGGATCGAATATTCAAACCAAGATCTCCTCGCCTGTACGTAAATGTTAAGGTTGCTCATGTTGTTTGCCAGCTTTAGAACCTTATTATACGCATACAAAAGGCGCCAGAGGAAGTTGCAATATGTGCAAAACGATTGACGATAGCTCTACTGGAGCCCCAAAAACAGCACAAATAGCCCGTTGGAATCATCCAATCGGGCTATTTGCCATTATACGATATTCGGTATTAGAACATACGCTGCTTCCAGCCGTTCAGCTTCGCGATGGCTTCGACGAAGAAGTAGTCTCCGTAGATAAGAGACACATCCACGTTCTGCCCAGCCGGTTTATGGCCGGTGCCATGCTTCAGAATCGCTTCATGCGAAGGTTCGGCCCATGTGCCGTAATTCGAATAAAGCGACGCCAGAATGCGCTCTGCCGCTTCGCGGTAGATACGTCCTTCCTTCTCGGCCAGCAGAGCTGCCAATTCGATCAGGCCCGAAGCGGCAATCGCTCCGGCCGACGTATCGCGTGGCTCTTCGTCCATCTGCTCCGACGCGCGGAAATCCCAGTGAGGAACATGATCCTCCGGCAGATTCGCGATAAAATAATGCGCAACGCGCTGCGCCGCCCGCAAATATTCGATATTGCCGGTATAACGGAAAGTGTTCGCCATTCCGTACAAGGCCCAGGAAGCGCCGCGGCTCCAGCCGGAATTCGGCGCTGCCCCTTGCCCGCCGCGCACCTGGTCGAATTCGCCCGTCTCCGGATCGAAGCAGACAATATGGTTCACCGAGCCGTCCTCGCGGATAAAATGTTTCAATACCGTATCCGCATGCGCGCTGGCTATATGCGCAAAGCGCGAATCTCCGCTCTCGGCCGATGCCCAGTACAGAAGCGACAGATTCATGCACGTATCGATAATCGACCAGCCATGCATGTCGCCGTTCCAGGCGCGGATAAACCGCCCGTTCAGATTAAAGCGTCCCGCCATAAAATTCGCGGCGAACAAGCCGCGGCGCAACGCGTCTTTGTCTCCGGTAATCCGGTATTTCGCAACTGCCGTCGGCAGGAAGTGGAAGCCTACGTCATGGTCGAAGGAGTTCGGCCGGAGCATTTGCGCTTCCAGCCGCTCATCCCAGCTCCAGGCAGCCTCTTTATATTTCTCGTTGCCGGTCGTTTCGTTCATCAGCCACAGAATGCCCGGCCAGAAACCCGAAGTCCACCAGTCGATTCTTTGATCATCGTAAATGCCGTCCGCCTTGGCCGCATGCGGGGATTTCTCCCCGATTTGAACGATCATGCGGTCTACCTTCTCTTCAAGCTGCTTCCAAATGCGCTTTACATCCAATTTGCTTTGAGTCGAGCTTGCTTGCATGTTCCCTGCCTCCCGGATTATTCTCTTGGACTATGAAATAAATCAGCCTTTAACCGAGCCTACCATAACGCCTTTGACGAAAAAGCGCTGCACAAACGGATAGACGCATAGAATCGGAACCGTAGCCACCATAATGGTCGCGTATTTAATCGTTTCGCCAATCTGGAACCGGTCTCCTGCCGATGCGCCCGATGCCATGCTGTCCGTCGAGTTCGCAATCAGAATCTCGCGCAGCACCAGCTGCAGCGGGAACAGCTCCCGGCTGCGGATAAAGATCGAGGCGTAGAACCAGCCGTTCCATTTGTCTACCGCATAATACAGGATCATAACCGCGATAACCGGCATCGAGAGAGGAATGATAATCCGGAACAAAATCGTAAAGTGGTTGGCTCCGTCGATTTTGGCCGATTCCTCCAGCGCTTCCGGAATACCTTTAAACGCGGTACGCATAATGATCAGGTTAAACGTGCTGATCGCAAACGGAATAATCGTTGCCCATAACGTATTCAAGAGGCCTACGCCTTTTACAACGAGGTATAGCGGAATGAGGCCGCCGCTGAAAAACATCGTTAGCAAAATCATGCCCATGAACAGATTGTTCCACATGACATCCCGGCGGGATAAGACATACGCGCCCAGCGCGGTCATAATCAGGTTGAGAACCGTACCGCATACGAGAATAAACAGCGTATTTTTGTAACCGGTCGTAATGCCCGGATTTTTGAACACGCTCGTATACGCATCCAGGCTTAATCCTAATGGATGCCATAAGATGCCTTTATTGGCTACAAGCTGCCCCGCGTCGCTGAAGGAAGCGAACAAAACGTACAGCAGCGGATACAACGTCGACACGATGAGGAGGATCAGGACGGCGTATACAACGACATCGAACACTCTCTCGGATAAAGTCGCCTTCATTTGCATGGATTCTCACCTCACCATAGACTGCTTTTATTCACCTTGCGGCTGATGTAATTGGCGGTAACGAGCAAGGCAAGGTTAACAACGGAATTGAACAATCCGACTGCCGAGCTGTAGCTCCATCCAAATTCCAATAAACCTTTCCGGTAGACGAAGGACGAGATCACGTCCGCCGTATTGTAGGTAACCGGATTGTACAACAGAATGATTTTCTCGAAGCCAACGTTCAGCATATTGCCCATCCGCAGGATGAACATGATCGTAATCGTCGGCAGGATGCCCGGAAGCGTAATGAAGAAGATCTGCTTTATCCGGCTTGCGCCGTCTATTCTGGCCGCTTCGTACTGCTCCTGGTCGATGCTCATCAGCGCCGCGATATAGATAATCGACTCCCAGCCGATCCGCTGCCAGATCTCCGATAAAATGTAAATCGGACGGAACAGCTCCGGCTTCTGCAGCATCGCTTGGCCGTCGTAGCCAAACAGCATAAACAATCTATTGATAATGCCGTCAGCGTTCGTAAAGTCCGTAATGATCCCGCAAATGACTACGAGGGAAATAAAGTAAGGCATGTACGTAATCGTTTGAGCTACCCGTTTGAATGTCTTGTTGCGAACCTCGTTAATGAGCAGCGCCAATATAATCGGTGCGGGGAACTCGAAGATTAACGAATACAAGCTGATGACAAGCGTATTCTTAAGGATCCGTGTAAAGTAATAGCTGCCGAAGAAATCATGAAAATGCTTGAGGCCAACCCAATCGCTGTGCAGGATGCCTTTCATCGGGGAGTATTCCTTGAAGGCAATTAACGCCCCGTACATGGGAATATAGTGAAAAATAAGGTAATACGCGATGACGGGAAGCATCATCAGATAGAGCAGTTTGTTTAGCTTAAAATCGCGTATAAAGCGGTTTTTCCCCACATGCCTCACTCCTTATTGAGGGAGAAGGAGGGCTTTCAAGGCCCTCTCCTCTCTTGCTATCTATTAACGATTGTTGTAACGGTCAAGCGCCGCTTGCTGAATTTCGATCGCGCGATCCAGATTGAGCGATTTCATTTTGTCCACGTATTTGGCGAACGCATCGGCCGGCTCCGTGCCCAGGATGATCTTCAGGGACATTTCGTCCACCAGCGTGTTGATATCGTTCATAATGGCCGCGTACTCGGAAGCTTCCTCAGGCGATGGCGTGATTGGCGGCAGCTGGTATTTCGCCGCGTCCGTTTTTTGCCATGTGGTTACCGCGTCGCGCTGCGACTGAAGAGCAAAGAATTGCTCGGCATAACGTTTGTCCTGAACGAACGGACCGTTGTAGCTGCCGCGCGTATAGAGCGAGATCGCTTGCGCCGGAGCCAGCTTGTCCGGATTCTTCAGCAGAAGATCGGTGTAAGTCGGGTAGCCGTCCTTCATGTTGTAGCTGACGCCTTCCGTACCGAAGTTAAAGAACAGGCCGCCTTCTTCGCTATAGCCGTAGTCGAGCATTTTGACAGCGAGCTCAGGATCTTTCGCTTGTGTCGTGATCGCTACCGTACCTTCGGATGCGTAAGCGGTGTTATGCTGGCCGAATTTCGGCGTGTCGCCTTTCTTCAGTACCGGGTAAGGGGCGCCGATCAGAACGGCTTTTGGATCCTTCGCTTCAACAAGCGGCTGCCACTTGCCGATACCGCCGCCGGCATTGCCGATCGAAGCGCCCGTTGCGCCGGACGCAATGTTGCCGTCCACCGATTTGGTGTCCGCCGTTGCAATGTTCTTGTCGATCAGGCCTTTCGAATACCAGTCGCGGAATAGCTCCAGGTATTGCTTGTAGCCCTCTTGCTCCGGACCAAACACGACCTTGCCGTCTTCCTGGTAGAAGCCGCGCGTTACGCCAAACGCGCCCATAAAGGCACCGTTGCCGCCGTCGTTGAAGAAGCGCGGCTTGCTGTTGAACGTAAGCGGTGCAGCAGCGCCTTTCTTCTCTTTAAATGCGGTAAGCGCCGCGGTCCAGTCGTCGATCGTCTCAGGTACAGCCAGGCCAAGCTCATCCAGCCAGTCCTTGCGGATAATCGGACCTTGGAACACGCGCAGGTATTCGTCGCCGCGGATGAACGGGAAGGCGTAGTAGCTGCCGCTGTCCGTTTTCACCATTTTGTCGATGTCCGGATTATCTTGCAGATACTTCTTCAGGTTAGGCGCGTATTTATCGATCAGATCGTTCAGCTTCACGATATAGCCGTCCTGGATCGCTTTCTCCGGACCGCCCGGGAAGTCGCCGATGAAGTTGTACTCCACCATGTCCGGCAGCTTGCCGGATGCGAGCATCACGTTAAACGCTTCCTTTACTTGTCCGGTTGGCGGCTCCGTAAATTCGAGCGGTACGCCGGTTTTCTTCTGCCATTCCTGGAAGAACGGAATATCCTTGTGGGATTCCTTTACGCCGATCAGCTGACCGTTAATCTCGCCCCAATACGAGAGCGTCTTATCCGTCTTAATCGGATACGTTGTTGCTTCCGCCGGCTGTTCCGCCGAGCTGTTGCCGTTATTGCCCGAGTTCGAGCTGCCGCCGTTCTTATCATTATTGGAAGAACACGCTGCAAGCATTGTTCCCAGCAAAGCGATGCTGAGCGAACCTGCTACCCATTTTTTCATGACCCTACCTCCGTTTAATTGTGTAGTGAAAATGGCTACATCCATAGAGTAAAGGAGCAGGAGGAGAGTCGATATGGGCAAAAGATGCAATCAAATGGGGATTTGAGAAGGGGGAATTGAGGATTTCGCCATTTATATTGATGGTGGGAGTGATGATTTGTACAAATCAATAGGAAAAATCGATAATGAGTGGGGGAAAAGCGTATTGGAGAGATTTTGCCGGAATGCCGGAAATGTATCTCCTTACGTCGCTGTTGCCATCGTGAAATTTTGAATCAACTCGTTTTTCAACGAGATTTCACGACTGGCAAAGGCGGGCGCTTAAAAGCTTTCTGAAAGAAAGCTACTTCGGAAGCATACACTTTCCTTCAGGAGATACATTTCCTCTATTCCTCCCTTCTCTCGGAGAGAGAGGAATAATAAAGGGCTAGAGATTCGGGATGTTTCCCTAAATCTCTAGCCCTTTTAAAACAGCATCGAATTATGACTTTTTCCTCCACTGACCGCCGGGACACGGAAGGACCGCATTTATTCCTCTTCTCAGCTCGCTAACAGCTCGTTTACCTTTTGCTCCAGATCAACGAGGCCTTTCTTGGGATCCTGTCGATTGGCAATAATATTCTGAAGCTCCTCCGACAGAACGGTGTACAAAGCGGAATATTTGTCCGTATTGGGAGCCAGCTTCACATGATGCGACGATTCCAGGAACAGCTTGCGGTACGGGAGGTTCTGATAGTGGGAGTCGTTTTGCACCGTACTGTTGGCAGGAACATGTCCCGCTTCCCCCCAGGTCAAGCTGCCGACTTCCGAGAAATAACGGATGAAAGCCATCGCCGCGAGCTGCTTCTCCTTCGTCACATAGGTCGGAATAACCAAGGTATGCGAGCTGCCCCATTGCTTATTTCCGCCGAACAAGGACGGGAGCTCCGCAATTCCGCTCTGAAAGGACGAATCCTTCAGATGATGACCCGCTTCCCATATTCCTCCCATCCAGAATACGGCTTGGCCGTTGTGGAAGGTATCCCAAGGCGTTTTATCGTTAAGGTCGCTTAGACCGCTGGCGAACAGCTTCTGGTAGAACCGGAGCACCTCAAGCGCCTTCTCATTATTGATCGCCGCATGCTTCATATCGGGAGTAAGCAGCTCGCCCCCGGCTTCGTAATACATATCCAGAAACGGCTCCTGGAAAAAAGGCGTATTCACCGCAAGCGGCTGTACGCCGGGCAAACGGTTCTGAAGCAACGTGAGGAAATCCATAAACTCCTGCGGCGTTAGATGGCGGAGCTTGGAAATAACCTCGTCCTCGTCCAATCCGGCTTTAGCCAGCAAATCCTTGTTGTAATACAGCATGTGAAAATGCGTATCGATCGGAACCGCATACGTCTCCCCGTTATACACGACGCTATTTCGGTTTGTTGGCTCAATATGACTGAAATCTAATCCGGCAGACTGCGCCAGCCCGTCGAGCGGAATAATCTGCTTCGCCTTCACAAAAGGCGATACCCGGTCCGCATGGGCAACGGCCACATCGGGGCCTTTCCCGAAAGATAATGCCGTGCTTAGCCGGACGTAATATTCATTGGATTCGAGACGAAGCTGCCGGACGACGATTCCCTGCTGGGACTCGTTAAAATCTTTGATGATTTGGCCAACGTAGTCTCCTTCTCCGCCGCCGAACGGATTCCAGAACAAGATTTCAACCGGTGCTTTGGCCGATTTACGGACCGGTGCTTCCGCTTTGCCCGAACCGTCGCATCCGACCAGCAATCCCATGCATGCCACCATAACGAACAACCATGCAGAAAGCTTTTTCCCCACACTTTCACCTTCCGCAGACATATTTATTGCCCTGTTTCAGAGCTATCTATAATCCCTTTGTTCTCCTTATTATCTTTCACTAAGCTTCTATATTCCGAAGGAGTTGCTCCCGTAATCTTCTTGAATACTTTCGAGAAATATTTAGGGTCCTGAATGCCGACCATCTGCCCGACGTCGGCAGCTCTCATCTCACCGGCCAACAGCGCCTTTGCTTTCTCAATCCGTACTCTCGTTACGTATTCCAGAAAGCTTTCCCCGACTTCCTTCTTAAACAGATTCGCAAAATAATTTTTGCTCAAATGAACGAAATGACTAATGGACTGCAAGGATATTTCCTGCTGGTAATGCTGCTGAATGTACTGCGTTGCTTTTATTATACTGTTCCGGTCACTGTTATAAATGCGAATCATATGCTCAAGAAGCTCCGCGAAGGCTTGGAGGAACCAGTCGCGGCTTTGCTCAATCGTCTCCAGCTTCGATAATTGGTCGAAATACTGTTTTTTCAATTGGACCACCTGCTGCTGATCATGGGAGACATCCGGCCATATCGCCGTTAGAATCATAATCAATTCAAGGGAGATGAGCTGCACCAGATCCGGATCCTGCCGCCTGCCCAACTGATCGAATAAGCCGTTCACATAATCGTGAAGCTCCTTGGACTGCAGCCCATACAGCAAAGTATGAATATGGGATTGGCTTACCTTAATTGGCGCGCCGTCTGCTTCCTTGGCCCCGGCAAGCTCCGAATACAAGATCGCTTTCCCGATCCCGGCGAACATGCTTTGCTTGGCAGCCGCCAAAGCCTCGCCGTATGCCTTGCTTAGCTCCGTCCACTCGCTTACTCTTCCGCTTAACCCAATCGTACATGCAAGTCCGTAAGCCTGCGATAGATGGGAGATGATCCGTTCCGCCAGCTGCTTAATCCCTTCCAAATTGACCGCCTCATGCTGCGGAACCGGAAGCAGGACGTTAATTTCCCCTTGTTTATCCGCAAACACAACAAAGCTTCGATCGCTTCCGATCTGTTCGAACGTTTCATGAATGACCTGCTGCTTCTCGAACAGCCCGCAGTCTCTCGTGTGAATAAGCGTGTACAGGAGATAGGCAGGCAGATGCAAGCCATTAAGCTCCGCTTCCTCCGGAATCGAACCGGCTTCCCCTTCTTCCGTGCGGCTTCCTTCAATCAATCCCAGCAGCAGCTTTTCCTTCCGTGCCGGTTCAACAATAGACGCTTTTGCATTGATTTCGGGATCTGACTCGGCCGTATCCAATGAAGCTTTAACGTTCATTAATGCTTTTTCGAAATCCCTTGGCATCATATCCGACTTGATCATATACTCCGAAACTCCGTAACGAATAGCTTTTTGGGCATATTGGAACTCTTCCAGATTGCTTAAAATAATCACTTTCATCGTAAATCCGCTGCTTCGGACTTCCTCAATGAGCCGAATCCCGTCCATAACCGGCATCTTGATATCCGTGATCAGAATATCGGGAGGATCCCGGCGAATGAGCTCCAGTGCCTCTTTTCCGTTGGCGGCTTCGCCCGTTACTTCCAATCCTACCTTCTCCCAATCGATCATAGAGCGAATACCGTAGCGCACGATAAACTCATCCTCAACAATCATCACTCGGTACATCTGCCATAATCTCTCCTATTCCAAATACGGAAGCTTGATCGTAACCGTTGTTCCCGCTTCCGGTTCGCTTGCAATATCGATACCGTACGTTTTGCCGCTAATGAGCTTGATCCGTTCATCCACATTCGCGAGCCCGATTCCTCCCGTCTTGCCGCCCTGCTCCTGATTCTGATTCCGGAGAAGACTCCTTGCGTAAGCCGGATCCATTCCTTTACCGTTATCTGCAATCTGAAAGCGTATGCCTCCGTCCGGGCTTCTGGTACAGGAAATATCGATTTGCCCCTCTTGCTCCGAATCGGAAAAAGCATGCAGGATCGCATTTTCGACAATCGGCTGAAGTATCAGCTTCGGGGTCCGCAGTTGACGGACACCGTCTTCCACATAGACCTCCGTTTTGATTTTATAATTAAACCGGAACTTCTGGATTCCCAGATAACACTGCACATGCTCGATTTCCTCTTCAACGGTGACCGTCTCTTTCCCTTTGTCCAAGCTGATCCGCAATAAACGGGACAGCAGGCTGACCATCTCCGCGGCGTTATTCGCCTTCTGGATCAGGGCCGTCCATTTAATAATATCGAGTGTATTATACAGGAAATGAGGATTGATCTGCGCTTGCAAAGCTTTTAGTTCCGCTGTTCTTTTCTGATTTTGCTCCTCGTACACCGTCTTCAGCAACTCATCAATCCGGGCGACCATGTAATTGAAATTATTGCCCAATATATCAAATTCATCGCTATGCTTCTTGACCCGGAACCGAACCGTCAAATCCCCCGACATGACCTGTCTCATGAGGCGGATCATTTTCAGAATCGGATTGCTGATCGAATTTGCAAGAAAAATGGCCGTTATAATAGAGAACACGATACAGAGCAGCGCAATAATCCATATCGTCCGCAGCAGACGGTCGGAATCCTGATACAGAATCGATTCGGAGATGACGTTCACGACTATCCAGTCATTGGTGTGAAGCTTCTTGTAATTCACAATCAGCTTCTTCCCTTGTTCCTTAATGGGAAAGCGGTATTCCTCCAGGCCGGAATGAACGATCTGATTATAACCTTGTTCCCCGAGTACTTCTTTTACATTTTTCCCGATCATGTCATTCTCGCCATAAGAAACAATCTGGCCTTGACCGTCGATAACGAAGCTTTGAATATCCCGGTTGTTGTTGGTTGAGCTTGAACCAAGCTCCTTCAGCACCTCGCCGCGGATATCCAGTACCGCTATAATCCCTACCGGACTGTCGTCCGAAGTTTTGTAAATCTGCTTGGAGAGCGAAAAAACATGGACGTTTTGCGTGTTCAAGCTGTCTACATACGTGTTAAGCCGGGTCGGAAACCATCTGAAATTGCTTCCGTCCTCAAGCGTAGTCAAGAAACCGCTTACCTCTTCGGGCGTGCGGTTCTTCCATCGGTAAATTCCTTTTATATAATGATCCTTGGAAATAAACGAAATGGATTGAATGTCCTGATTAATCGCAATAATCGTGGAAAGCTTTGTCGTCAGCGACAAGCTGTCGATATCGTAAGGCTTATCCGCGCTTGTCTTATCCAGATCCCGCAGCATCCGGATAATCTCGCCGTTATTCACGACCTGCATCATCAGGTCTTTATAAATGCCCAAGCGGGTATCGATGTTATCCGCCGTCTGCTTGAGCAGCTGCTCCGAATACTCCGTTACCTTTTCGTTAATTGTGGATTTGGAGAGCGAATACGAGATCGTACCCATCACGATTAACGGTGTCAGGGAAAATAGAAATAAGAGCAGCATCCATTTGTAGCGTATGCTGCTCTTCCATATATTCATCGAGGGCAAAAACCTTGCCCAGCCGGATTGTTTTCTCATTGTACCTCGCTGCTCCTGCCGGACATGCCGTTTTTATTGGCAAACGTCTTCCCGATCATTTCATTAGCCCTTCACGCCAGACATCGCCACCCCTTGCACAATATGGCGCTGTAGAATGGCAAAGACCAGAATCGTTGGGATAGCCGCAATGCCGCTTGCCGTCATAATCATATTTAAGGACATATTATTATTCGATAAAAACGTAGGCAGTCCTGCCGACAATATCATATTTTCCTCCGAGGTAATCGTCAGATACGGCCAGAGGAAATTATTCCAGGATAAAATCAGAAAGAATATGCCAACCGATACCATCGCCGATTTCGTCAGCGGCAGGCAGATGTTCCACCAGATCCGGAAGGTTCCGCTTCCGTCAATTTGAGCGGCTTCGATATAATCCTTCGGAACGCCGTCCATAAATTGCTTGAGAAGAAGAATGCCAATTGGATTCGTAAGGCCGGGGAGAATAATGGCCCACTTATTATCGATCAGATTCAGATGCAGCGTCGTTTCGTATAACGGAATCAGAATCGCTTCGGTCGGAATAAGAAGTCCCGAGGTAATGAGGACAAATAAAAAACCTTTGCTTTTAAAAGGCATTTTGGAGAAAGAATACGCGGCCAGGGAGCTGAGCAGTATGGATAACAGCGTCGTAATGACGCCGATAACCGTGCTGTTCCAGGTCCATCTGAGAATCTCGGAGCCGGTGATCACTTTCTTGTAATTGCTGAACGTCAAATCCGCGAAATGAACCCAGTCGGACATGGCATAAACATTCGTACCGTCCGGCTTCAAGGAGACAAGCAGCATCCAGATGAGCGGGAACACGAAAAGAACCGCCAGTACCGTTGCAATGATGTTAAGAGCCCACTTGTTCATGTTAATCCCCTCAATCCTTTCGATCCGTAAGTTTAAATTGAATGACTGCAATGAGCAGCATGATGACGCAAAATACGATGGACTGCGCGGAGGCAAGACCAAACATATCTTTCTTGAAGCCCGTCACGTAAATATAACGGATCATCGTGTTCGTAGAGTCCCCCGGACCGCCGCCGGTCATAATCTGAACTTGACCGAACAATTTCAAGCAGCTGATGACCTGATAAAAGATTTGAATCTTCATGACTCTGGACAATCCCGGTATCGTAATATGCCAGAATTTGCTCCATGTTCCAGCCCCGTCGATCGTAGCTGCTTCATAATGATCCTGGGGAATTTCCTGAAGACCCGCCAGGAACAGCACCATAACGAATCCAACCGTCCACCAGTCCGTCGCAATCGTAATCGCCCACCATACAAACCGGTGATCGGTCAGCCAATTGATGTCCTGAGGCAAGCCAAGAAGTCCCAGCAGGCCGTTGACCGGACCGTTCTTCGGATCAAACAGCTTCAGCCAAATAAAGCTGATTACCGAAACCGACAAGACATAAGGTAGGAAATAAACGGAACGAATCAAGGTTCTCAGCCAGATCCTTTGATTAATAATAAGCGCCAGAATCAGCCCCAATATGAGAACCGTCGGAGCACAGATGAGTACAAAATAAAACGAGTTCCATAAATACTTGTAGAAATCGCTATTCTCGAAAATTCGTTTGTAATTGTCGAGCGCCACGTACCGCTGCATCCCTTGAATATTCCAGACATGCAGGCTGATCCAGGTGCCGCGCAGGACGGGCCACAAATAGAATAGGGCGAACGGGATCAAAAAGGGAACAATATACAGGATCGCTTTTAGCTCGGCTTTTGCTCGCTTGCCCGATACTCTTTTCTTGCGCAGTTCAATCGGTTTGGTATCCATATGTGTTTCTCCCTGCTTCTCTACGTCATTCATTTATATAGAGTCGGCCAGGCAGTAGTAACGCCGTTCCTGCCCAGCCTACCCTTCAAGAGCTGTATTAGTTAGCCAAAATCTCGTTAATCTGTTTCTCCAAATCCTTCAAGCCGTCTTCTGCCGATTCATTATGGAAAATGATGTTTTGCAGCGATTCGGCGATCGTCGTAATGATCGTCGTATAGTTATCCGTTTGCGGCGCGAATTTGACGGTTTTCTGCGCTTCGATAAAGAACTGGCGATAGGGCAGCTTATTGTATTCTTCGCTTGCCGTCACCTTGCTGTTCGCAGGCACGTGACCCGCATTACCCCAAGTCTGGCCGCCCACTTCGGAGAAGTATTTCATGAACTTGGCAGCAGCCTCTTGCTTCTCCGCAGAAACATACGACGGAATGACTAGCGTATGCGAGCTGCCCCAATGCGTCTGGCTTCCGAAAATTGCAGGCAATGGCATTGCGCCGATATGTTTCGAGGCATCTCCAAGCAGCACCCCAGCTTCCCATACCCCGCCAAACCAGAAGGCGGCTTTGCCGTTGCTAAACGTATCCCATGGATTCTTGTCGTTAATGTCCGCGTACTGCTTGGTATAAATGTCATCGTAGAATTTCAATACGCTTAGTGCCTTGTCATTGTTGATAGCCGCTTTCTTCAAATCCGGCGAGAGGATATCGCCACCGGCTTCATAATACATATTGAGGAAGGGCTCTTGGAAATAAGGCGTGTTAACGGCCATCGCCTGCACATCCGGAACGGCTGTTTTAATTTGAGCTAACGTATTCAAATAACCTTCGGGACTTACATCATCGAGTTTAGGAGTCTCGTCCTCATTTAAGAGATTCGCTTTTTTGAGAATGTCCTTATTGTAGTAGAGCATATGGAAGTGAGTGTCGAGCGGTACCGCGTAAGGCTTGCCTTCATAAGTAACGCTTGTTATATTCGATTCGCTGATCTGTCCAAGATCAAATCCGACTTTGCTCGCCAGCTCGTCAACCGGCACAATCTGCTTCGCTTTTACAAAAGGAGAAAGCCGGTCGACGTGGGCTACGGCTACATCCGGTCCCTTGGAAGAAGAAAGCGCCGTGCCTAACTTCGCGTAATATTCGTTTGATTCCAGACGCAGCTGCTTCACGATCACCTCTTGCTGCGAATCGTTAAATCCTTTAATAATCTGATCGACGAAATCCCCTTCGCCGCCGCCGAACATATTCCAGAACGTAATTTCTACCGGGCTGCCGCTCTTGCCGCCTGCGTTTCCGGCATTCGTTTTGTTATCCGCGTTACCGCCGCCGTTGGACGAAGAACATCCCGTTACGGCTAGCGCAAGCGCCACTCCGGCGGTCAGCATCATTCCGGCTTTCTTCTTTGCTCTCATGTTTCGACTACCCCTCTCTTATTGGAGAAAGCGCTTCACGAAAAATGTAAGTGCTTTCTTTAATCCTTACTTTATCGTGTTTGCTTCTCCAGCCAAACCGATAAAACGCTCTATTTAGGTATACAAAAATAAGGTCTGCTAGGAGGGGCGGGTAGACGATCTTACGATTGGTGTCAAAATGAAAGAAAAAAAGACCCTATCCCCAAAAAATCGGAGATGAGGGTCAACGCAACAAAAATTCACGATAGATGGCGCAGCTTTTCCGGATTGGCAACCGCATAAATCGCTTCGATCTTATGATCCCGATAAGCAAATGAATAAACATACTGAATCCCTTCATCCAAATGAAGCCTGATTCCGGGGAGCCCATTCACCATGAGGAACGAATACGTAATCTTACCCGCATGCAGGTTGATCGAATGTTGATGCAGCTTCAGCACTTGCTCAAATCCGACAACTGGTACTTGCGCCGCCCTTACTTTGCCTCCGCCGTCCGAGTAGAGCACAACATTTTCGCTAACCAGTTCAAGAAGCTTCGATGTATTTCCTTGCAAGAGCGAATTCACGAACTCTTTAATCTTCTCCTCCGCAACGGAAACCGACGGTTGCTGGTCCGGGTCGAAATGGATGCTTTTTTTGGCGCGGTGGAAAATTTGCCTGCAATTCGCAATGCTTTTCCCGACAATATCGGCAATCTCTTCAAACGAATAATGAAAAATCTCCCGAAGAAGAAAGACTGCCCTTTCCGTTGCGCTCAGTTGCTGCAGGAGCAGAAGATAAGCCGTGGAAATCGACTCGGACCGCAAATATTTATGGGATGGGTCGTTGTCCGAAGCCCCTTTATCAATCAGGGGCTCCGGAAGCCATGGGCCGACATACATTTCCCGTTTTTTGGCCGACGAGCGCAAAAGATCAAGACAACGATTCGTGACGATTTTGTATAGGAATGCCCTTTCGTTTCGGATGGTCCCTGCATCAGACAGCCCGTTATAGCTTAAAAAAGCATCTTGCACGATATCTTCCGCATCCATCACACTGCCGAGCATCCGATACGCTAACGAAAACAGCTCCGTTTTATAACGTTTATATAACTCCTCTATGCTCATAAAAGGCATTCCTCTCCTTACCCTCAAGGGAGAGCATGTGTTGTACGGCTCTTTTGGCGCTTGCCGTCGCCGCATCGACCAATACTTCACCATGCGACGCCCATTCTCCCGCTACATATAATCCTTGTATTTCCGGGACAGCGGGTCCGGGATTCTCAAGACGTTTCATATGCATAAAGTCGTGACAAACCGTCATTTTTGGAAGGTATTGCTTCACAACCAATTGTTCCCGCCATCCCGGCTGCATCAAATCCAGCACGCCTTCCAGCTCTTGCAAATCTTTATCCGGGTCCGATTCTTTCCCTTGGTACTTAATGAGAGATATGACCTGCGCTCCATCGTCGCTTAGATAAGCCGCACGCGAATAATTGCTAAAAAGCACCGTCTGATCAATCCCGTAAGCAAATTGTTGTTTAGGCTCGGGAAGCCGCTTCAAGGCCACATCCAGGCAAGCCGCGGTGACCTCAATCGCTTGTTCTTTCCAGGTATGAAGGGCGGTTTTTTCCGCAAAGGGCACCAACTCATTGGCGATGGAAGGCGCTGTGGCAAGAATAACATGCTGCGTATCGATTGTCGTTCCGTCCGCACAAAGAACCTGCCGCACGATCCCGCCACGGGTATCGATGGATGCGACTTTGGTATTCGTTAAAAACTTTACGCCTAGACCGGATGCCTTTGTCCGCAATTCCTCGATCAATTCGCCCCAGCCGCGATCCAGGTACAATGCGCCTTTAAGGGCATTCTGCAGCTGCTTCAACACAGGACCGGCTGCTGGCAAATCCGGCCCAACCACATAACTGGCGGCACGAAAGAGCGAATAAAAGATATTGCGCACCATAGGGTCTCGCAAATTCCCTTCTACCCATTCGCGGATACTGATTCGGTCGAATTGACGAGTATCCGCTTTTTTAACTTTCATAAGACAGGAAGCAAACTCCATCTTTCCTTGCCAGGACAATAGCGGGGTCGTAAACAAGGATTTCATATCCGAAGGCAAGGGGCTTGCTTTCCCTTTCCAAACGCCATAAGCGAACGATGAAGGCCTTTTTCCTTGTAAGGTTAATCCCAGTTCCCTGAAAGTCGCATAGGCATCCCCCTGATACAAGGCATGCGCGCCTAGATTAAAGTAAGCACCTTTTTTCTTGTTGGAAACGGCTCGGCCTCCCAAGCGGCTCTGTTTTTCAATGACCACCGTTTGTTTCCCGGCTTTGGCTGCGTAAATAGCAGCGGTTAAACCCGCAATTCCTCCTCCAACCACAACCACGTCAACCTTTTGCATCGTTCATCATCCCCTCGCAAATTTTACCTGTATGACGGGCAAGGGATGTGATATGTGACAGATACGCAAAAAAAATTTAAAGCTAATTTGATCGCTTTAACCTGCACTAAAATATAATTTTGAGTAGTTCATCCAATTCATAAACAATACCATCCGCCTCAACATCGGGAGAAAAGGTCGAATTATACTTCCACACGGCTTTCATGCCAACCGCGCGGCTGCCTCTTATATCGCTGTCCGGGTGGTCGCCAACAAAAAGCGCATCCTCCGCCTTCACGCCAAGCTTGTAGAGCGCCCGCTCGAAAATAGCCGGATCCGGCTTGCGAAGCCCTTCCCATTCCGATATAAGGATCTCGTCAAAAAATGGGCTAATGCCTAGTGCTTTGAAATTATCATATTGAAACTGGCCGTAGCCGTTTGAAATTAAGGCGATTTTGGTTCCGCAGCTTTTTAAAGAGGAGAGCATCTGAATGAGATGAGGGAACCCGACGCAATGCTTTTGAAACGACTGCAAATAATCCTCTAACAGCTCTTCCCAGCGCAAGCCTGGAATTTGGAATTCTGCCAGCAGCTGCTCATACACCTTATCCTTCCATACATAGCCATGCTGATCGAGCTCAATG
Organism: Paenibacillus glycanilyticus; assembly: GCF_051200795.1. NCBI lineage: Bacteria > Bacillati > Bacillota > Bacilli > Caryophanales > Paenibacillaceae > Paenibacillus > Paenibacillus glycanilyticus. Next base: position 2,234,696 of record NZ_CP195155.1, on the reverse strand, counting down.
AACCGTCTCGCGAAAACATCCTTCGGCACCTTCTGAAACGCCGGATAACGTTCATATTGATCATCGATAAATAAAGCCAAAGAGGCATCGCGGTCGAGCAGCGTTCCGTCCAGATCAAAGAGTACGGCTTTAAACCGCATGTTACACCTCCCGAATAGATTAGTTCATGATCAGCTTGAATAGCTGCCTGCTTCCGCCTTCCGGTCCATTCGGAACAGGCTCCTCTTGAGGCGCAAACCCAAACCTTTCGTACAGCCTTCTTGCCGGAAGTCCGCCCTTCGTATCTTCGCCAAACGTAACAACCGATACCTCTGCCGGGGATTGAAAATGTTCGAGGACATGCTTCATAAGCGCGGAGGCCACCCCTTTGTTTCTTGCTTGTGCAGATACTGCCAGCCAGCCGATTTTATAGGAGGGAGCCTTTTTCGTTGAGATGAGAATCCCGCCAAGCAGCTGTTCTCCGGGAAAACCGTCATCCTCCCGTATGCAAAAAGCCCTGCCCTCGCGGATATTTCGTTCAAGCGTTTGAACAAACAAAGGATCATCAACCATAGGTCCAAACAGCTTTTCCACCTCAGCAGCCAATACTAACCACTGCTTTATATCTTCTTTCTCTGCGTTTACGACTTTCACCATTCATGCTCCTATTCCTTATTTTCGCGTGGGATCAAATGAAAACAAAGAGTAATGGGAAACTTCCACACTCTCCGGGCCTGTACACTGCTCGACCACTACAGTTCCTTTGTTATCGAACTCTATAGCTTTGCAAGTTAACTGCAAACCGGCGTCGCTGCTATAAATATCCCGCGTTGAGTCCAATCTTACCTTGACCTCGCCATCATCGGCGATCAAATCATAGATGACATAACCTCCATCTAAAAATGGCGGAATGGCGAGAACATAATCAAATTTATGATCATGAAAACGATTAATGAAGTGCTGCATTCGTACTACATCTTCTTTTCCGAAGGTTTTCAGTATATCATTTCCAAATGGAGTCTGAGACTTTGTTTCTCCGGCTGAGATTGAACATGCCGATAAACACAAACTCGTAACAATAAGTAAAATGACTGAAAGAGATTTAAGGATATTTTAGCCTCCTTTACCACCGTTTCTAATTTATATCGCCTAGATAACGCTTGCTTTTATCCTTATTTTTTATTCGGACCCCTAATTCGCTCGGGTAAAATCGGATTTCATCCAGCCTGCTTACCTCTACCCATTCAACTCCTACTTGATGGTCATCCGGAACCGGCACATGCTCGAAGGTTGGATTCGGGGAAACCAGGTTACATTCGAAAAAGAATTCCACCTGATGCATTCCTGGATCGCCATCAATATAGTTCCTGCCGATATATTCACGTATGCAGACAAGATCTTGAACCTCTACCTCTTCTCCAATTTCCTCGAGACATTCTCTTATTACCGCTTGCCTCAAACTCTCGGAATGCTCTTGCCCCCCGCCGGGACACAAGTAAAAGAGCCCAGCATCATCCTTATTAACCGTTAATAACATTTTCTCATCCTGAATAATAATAGCTTTTCCTGAGTTTCGAATAGGCTTCATTTCTTGTTTCTCGCTCCTCTATTTATCTTGTTCCAGCACGGTAATCTCTTTGGCCGTAAATTCTCTTTTTCCTTTTTTCACATTCTGAGGTTTCACGGGAACGATCCGAACTATATCTTCGGTAGTCAGCTCCGACAATTGGACAGGCTCACCTCGCTCGTTCTGAATGACCGTATTCTCATCTATATGTACACGGCATAAGTATCCGATATCGTTAACTTGCGACTGACCTTTAGTTACTTCAGCCGAGCAATTGACCATTAATTCATTGGTTTCGATTGTGTCTATACGATCTTCAAACACCTTAATTTTCCCGCATGCGGCCAGAAAGCAACAAAGACAAACAACAAGCAGGATACTATATGTTTTCTTCAATGTATTCCCCGCCTTCCGTTACCTTATATTAATTCTCCCGAAGAACGGATGTAACTATTTTATATCCAAAAATACACACAAGAACAAAGCCGATGGTTCCCAAAAATTTATGGATAAGACCATCAAGGATGTCTCCCCCGCTTAAAGCATTCAATAGATCGCTAACAATAAAAATATGCGGCTGAGGTAGTATCATTAGAATTACCCCAACGATAAACCCAATAAATAGATTTATGGTTCTAGACATGCCTACACTCCTTCTCCCCATTTAATAATCTCTTCGGCTACGACTTGATTTCTTTCCGATTCTGCAGACTTTTGAAGCTCACGAATGGAAGGTAGCGTTCCATTTGGTGCGATTGTTATTTTTAATAAAGTCCATTTAGGAAAAAGCTTATGATATAGAGATTTGGTAGTCACTGTCATATATACATGAAGCGGCTTTACCCCCACCCTGCTAACCAAATAACCTATTTGTTCTGAGCCTCCTTGAAAATCCGTTGCAGATTCAACTACTGCGTCAGTCGGCAATTCAAGAAGATATTCCGTTGTTGGTTCGTCTAATGAGAGAGCTTGAATATTCGCTTGATTATGTTCATGAATAATGTGCTCCAACTGTCTCTTCAATTCATGCTGTGGTGACAATGGTCCAAAACGAAGATACAGATACGCGCCTCCCATTAAAAATAAAACAACAATGAAAATAAAGGTTTTTCTCACATAATGTACCCCCGCATTTCATTTTCCTATCTTTGGAATTACTTATTAAGACGTCATGCGATAACATTTGTTGCGCATCACCACCGCTCATGACAAACAAAAAGAGAAAGCGCAGTTAACGCGCTTTCTCTTTTTACCGTCCTCCCCACACATAGCCATTAAGGGGAGACTAATTGTGGGCTTGTATGGTTTAAGATTGGAGGGGGATGGAGGGTTTGTATCTCTGGAGGAGCGTAGCGTTCGCCTTTATCATTCTGAATACTCGTTAGATTAACAAGTTCACTATTCAGAATGATAACAGCGGCCGGAAGAGATACAAACCCGTAATCCCTTGCTTTGCTATCCCTTGCCTTTAAAACTAAACAGCCTCAATCGCCTTCCCCGTAAACTGGCTATTATACAAATCCGCATAGAATCCGCCCTGCTCCAGAAGCTCCTCATGCGTACCCTGCTCGATAATCGAGCCTTGGTTCATGACAAGAATCAGGTCTGCATCGCGGATCGTCGACAGACGGTGCGCGATAACGAAGCTTGTGCGGCCTTCCATCAGATGTCCCATCGCCTTCTGGATGTAGACCTCTGTACGAGTATCGACGCTGGAGGTTGCTTCATCCAGTATCAGAATGGACGGATCAGCCAGAATTGCCCGGGCAATAGTAAGAAGCTGCTTTTGCCCTTGCGAGATATTGGACGCCTCTTCGTTCAGAATCGTATCGTAACCGTCCGGCAGCGTCCGGATGAAATGATCGGCATGAGCCGCTTTCGCTGCGTTAACGACATCCTCCTTCGTCGCCCCTTCCCGTCCATACGCAATATTGTCGCGAATGGTGCCGTTAAAGAGCCAGGTGTCCTGAAGCACCATTCCGAACATGCCGCGCAAATTGCTGCGCTTCAAATCCGTAATGTTGACGCCGTCAATCGTAATTTTCCCGTCATTCAGCTCATAGAACCGCATAAGCAGGTTTACGAGCGTTGTTTTACCGGCACCTGTTGGACCTACGATCGCCACCGTCTGACCAGGCAGCACATTGATGTTCATGTTATCGATCAGAGTTTTATCCGCTGTATAACCGAATTTCACATGGTCAAAATGCACGGAACCGCTCGGACGAGTGATTGTTTTCGCCGGATTTGCTTCCAGTACTTCCTCTTCCTCGTCCAGAAGCTCAAAAACGCGTTCCGCTGATGCGATTGTCGACTGAATAACGTTCGAAATCGTAGCCAGCTGCGTGATTGGCCAAGTGAACTGTCTGGTGTACTGAATGAAGGCCAGGATATCCCCGACTTCAATCGCGCGTCTCGTAACAAGGATACCGCCAACGATACTGACAAACACGTAACCGATATTTCCGATAAAGCTCATGATCGGCATAATAATGCCGGAGATGAATTGGGCGCGCCAGCCGGCATCGTACAATTGCTCATTCATCTTCTCGAACTTTTCCATGGATTCGCGTTCGCGGCCAAAAGCTTTTACGATCTTGTGACCGGTATACATCTCTTCCACGTGGCCGTTTAATTTACCAAGCTCCGCTTGCTGCTTCACGAAATATTTCTGCGAACGCTTAGCGATAACAGCCGTCGCTAGCAAGCTGATCGGAATCGTCAGGAAGACGATCAACGTCATCAGCGGGCTGATGGTGAGCATCATAATGATAATACCAACCAGCGTAATAACGGATGTAATCAGCTGCGTTAAGCTTTGCTGCAGCGTATTGGCGATATTGTCCACGTCGTTAACGACCCGGCTTAATATTTCGCCATTGGATTTGGAGTCGAAATATTTCAGCGGCAGCCGGTTGAACTTGGCGTTCACCTGCTTGCGCAGATCGTAAACGGTATTCTGGGCTACGCCCGCCATCAAATACTGCTGGATATAGCTGAACACCGAGCTGATGATATAGAGAACGACGAGAATAAGCAGAATCTGATTAATCGCGTCAAAATCGATTCCCGCCCCGCCATTTTGTTTACCAAAAAAACCTTCGGCCAGCTTAGTCATCGCATGACCCATAATTTTCGGGCTTACGATGCTGAATACCGTACTCAAAATCGCGGTAAGCAGCACAAGCAGAAGCTTGGTTTGATGCGGCTTCAGATACGCCATTAACCGGAACAGTGTTCCTTTAAAGTTTTTCGCCTTTTGCACCGGCATCCCGAATCCGCCGGGACCGCCCATGCCCGGGCCTCTGCCAGGTCCGCCTGGAGGGCGTCCGTTTCCTTTTTGCTGGCTCATGCAATCTCCTCCTCTGACAGCTGCGACGACACGATTTCCTTGTAGACTTCGCAAGTTTGCATAAGCTCCTTATGGTTGCCGATCCCCGCAATACGTCCTTCATCAAGGACGATAATCCGGTCCGCATCCATAACCGTGCTTACGCGCTGCGCGACAAGCATAACCGTGGAGTTGCCTACCTCAGACTTCAATGCCGCACGAAGCTTGGCATCCGTCTTGAAGTCGAGTGCCGAGAAGCTGTCGTCGAACACGTAAATTTCCGGCCTTCTCACCAATGCCCGCGCAATGGACAAGCGCTGCTTCTGACCGCCGGACACGTTATTGCCGCCTTGCGCGATCATGGAATCGTAGCCCTGCTCCATCCGGCCGATAAACTCGGAAGCTTGCGCAATAGCCGCGGCATGAGCGACTTCCTCGTCTGTTGCAACCTCCTGGCCGTAACGGATATTTTCCGCTACCGTGCCCGTGAAGAGAACCGCCTTTTGCGGAACAAAGCCGATCTTATGGCGGAGATCCTCTTGGCTCATATCTCTAATGTCCATGCCGTCAATCATAATCTGACCCGCATCCACATCATAGAAACGAGGAATCAAGCTGACGAGCGTGGATTTACCCGCTCCTGTGCCGCCAATGATGGCGGTAATTTCACCAGGGCCTGCCTGGAACGAAATATCCGACAGCGCAGGCTGTTCCGCGCCCGGATAGCTGAATGACACTCCGCGGAATTCCAGATAGCCTTCTTTGCCGCTGTTTTTCTTCGTTACTTCTTTGTCGGACAGCGTTGGTATCATTTCGAGCACTTCATTAATACGGACAGACGATGCCTGCGCCCGCGGAATCATAATCAGCATCATCGACATCATCAGAAGCGAGAACATAATTTGCATGCCGTATTGAATAAAAGCCATCAGGGAACCGATTTGCATATTCCCATGATCAATTCGAATACCGCCGATCGCGATAATGACAATCGTTGAAATGTTCATGATCAGCATCATCAGCGGCATAAGAATCGCCATAATTTTGTTTACGCGCACCGCCGTATCGGTCAGATCGGCGTTCGCCGCATCGAATTTCTTACTCTCATGGCTGATCCGGTCAAACGAACGGATAACGCGGATACCCGTAAGGCCTTCGCGCAGCACCAGGTTCAATTTATCGATCTTCACCTGCATCGCTTTGAACAGCGGAATCCCTTTACGCACGACCAGGAAGATCGCGCCTGCCAGTACCGGTATAACGACTACAAATACAAGCGACAGCTTGGCATCCTTCGAGATGGCCATAATAATGCCGCCGATACACATCATAGGCGCGGTAATCATCATCCGCAAAATCATGATGAGCACTTGCTGTACCTGCGTAATATCGTTTGTTGTGCGGGTAATCAGCGAAGCTGTGCCAATCTTGTCGAACTCCTGCAGCGAGAAGTTCTCGACATGCTTGAACACTTTACTGCGGACATCCCGTCCAAAGCCCATTGCGGATTTCGAGGAGAAATAGCTGGCCAATACGGAGCAGATCCCGCCCGCAGCCGCAACCAGCAGCATGAAGCCGCCGATTTTCCAAATATAAGACTTGTCGCCTACAGATACGCCTTTATCCACGATATCCGCCATCAAGGTTGGCAAATATAAATCAGACAAGGTCTGCAAAAAGACAAAAACCAAAACACCAATTACCAAAAGCCGAAACGGCTTTAAATAGCGGAATAATTTCAACATTTATTAACATCATCTCCATTTGAATCGTTCAGATTCATTTGTTCGAAATAAGTCGTCGTCTGCCTGAGCAGACGAATTAATTGCTCCGTGTCATCGTCGCCCAGAAAATCAACAAGACCGTTCATCCGTTGCATAAAACCTTGCAGCGCCTTTTTGGCGGTTAATTCGCCTTCTTCGGTCAGGGACACGCGGACCGCTCTTCTGTCTCTCGGATCCTCTTTGCGGACAATAAGCCCCATCTCTTCAAGCCGGTTAAGGAGCTGCGTAACGGTTGGCGACGTCACCTTCAGAAACTTGCTCAAATCGGATACTTTGACCCCTTCATCTTCTCCATTGCCCATTCGCTTGATCACGACTAGCAGCCGCAGCTCGCTATGCTTCTGCTTCAGATCCATCGGCTGATGGTTCCAGTTCATCTTGTTGAACAGCATAAATACTTCTATTAGTCTTCGTGCTGCGGTCTCTTCTCCACCGCCGGCCATTTGATCACCTCACCCTTTAAATATGTAAGCCACTAATTATTTTAGTACTATTAATAATAGGCTACCTAATTATATTTCACTCCCCTATTACCCGTCAATGAGAAGCGGCTTATATGAGGAGACTTTTCTGAGAGCGTTTCTAAAGAGATTCTCATTTATTTCTCATAAAGGTGTCTTTCTTTACAATTCATTGATCTTTCGCTCTAATTGTAAAAATTTGTGCTGTTTCGGTTGTGTTATAGTAATTTCAGCGAAAGATGGAATCTGTATTCGAATGAACTTCCAAACGAAAGGAAACCATACTACCATGAAAAACACATTTAAATCCCTTAAAAAAATAATGACATTTAGCCTGGTTGCAACCATTGCTGCATCAGCCTTCACTCTTGCTACTACAACGAATCATGCAAACGCTGCAACGGAAAAAACGCTGGCCTTGATCAGCGAAGGTAAAAATTACTTAGGCGTGCCTTACAAATACGGTGCCCCGGTCGGAATTACATATGCCTTTGACTGCTCGTCCTTTACGAAATTCATGTTTGCCGGCCTTGATGTTAACCTGCCCCGCACAGCAGCCGAGCAAGCGACTGTCGGCAAAAAAGTGCCAAAAACGGAACTGAGCACAGGTGATCTTGTATTCTTCCGTACGAACGGCATCAGCATCAGCCACGTGGCCATCTATGCCGGATCGAAAAAAATTCTTCACAGCTCCACTAGCCAAGGCGTTACCGTATCCGACATGTCCAGCTCCTACTGGTCCGGCAAATACGTAACTGCACGCCGTGTCGTTAACTAAATTCTAACTTGCACAATGGTTGAGCCAACAAGCTCAGCCATTTTTTTATTACAGGAAGGAAAGCTTCCCTCTCCTATGGAATTTCAATCCGTAATGGAGGTGAAACTGTGGAAATTAGGATTTTGACCGAAGCCGATGCCCAAGCTTACCATGAGCTTCGTCTGCAATCCCTGCTTGAAAGTCCCGAAGCGTTCCTTACCACCTACGAGATCCAGGTCGTAAGATCGCTTGCCGAGATCGCAAGTGGGCTGAAGCCGGATGAAGGGCGGTTCACGTTAGGAGCGTTTCTTGCAGGCAAGCTGGTTGGCATGGTTACATTCGTGAGAGAAAGTAAACCGAAAATATTCCACAAAGGGAATATCTACGCGATGTATGTCGCTCCGGAGGCGCGCGGTCAAGGAGCTGGCAAGCGGCTGGTTACGGAGCTGATCCGTAAAGCCTCGACAATGGATGGACTCGAACAGATTAATTTAACCGTTATTTCCGAAAATGCTGCGGCAAAAGCGCTGTATGCCAGCTGCGGTTTCGAGGTATTTGGCATTGAGCGGAATGCCATGAAATCGCAAGGCCAGTATTGGGATGAAGAAGATATGGTGCTGAGGCTGAAGTAAGTGCAGCTGCGGCAATAAGAAAAGAGGTTGTCCCAATGGGAACAACCTCTTTCTTCTATTATATAGCGTATTACTTGCTCAACGTTTCGGTTAGAACCGGTACGATCTGCGATTTACGCGACACAACGCCTTTGAGAAGCGCCTTGTTGCCTTCCAGAGTAACGTTGTAAGCTTGTTCGACAGCGTTAGCTTTCGCACCCAGAGTAAGAGCGATGGAATCGCTGTTCAGGATGTCGGTAACGACGAATACGAACAGATCAAGACCTTTTTTCGCGATGGTTTCGTTGATTGCCGCTTCCAGATCCGCTTGGCGAACCAGAACGTCGTTTGTGTCAACCGCGTTAACTTGAGCGATTTCTACTTTTGCGCTGCCCATCGAGAATTCTTTCGCGTCCAGCGACAGAAGCTGCCCGATTGTTTTGTCGCGGAGATCCGCGCCGGCTTTCAGCATTTCCAGACCGTAAACTTCAGCGTCAACGCCGGCGATTTCAGCCAGCTCGCGAGCTGCCGCTACGTCTTGCTCCGTGCATGTAGGCGATTTGAACAGAAGGGAGTCAGAGATAATAGCGGACAGCATCAGTCCAGCGGCCTCTTTGCTGATGGCAACGCCGTTTTCTTTGTACAGCTTGTTCAGGATTGTAGCCGTGCAGCCTACAGGCTCGGCACGGAAGTACAGAGGAGCCGCAGTTTCGAAGTTAGCGATACGGTGGTGGTCGATAACTTCAACGACGCGAACTTGATCAATATCGGAAACGCTTTGCTGGCGCTCGTTATGGTCAACCAGAATAACGTTGTTTACTTCGCCTGCTACAGTCTCGACAAAACGCGGAGCTTCCGTCTTGAAGTAGTCCAGAGCATATTGCGTTTCGCCGTTTACTTCGCCAAGGCGTACGGCTTCAACGTTAAAACCAAGTTTCGATTTCAGTTCGGCATAGGCAATCGCGGAGCAGATCGTGTCTGTATCCGGATTTTTGTGCCCGAAGATCAATGTTTTTTCCATTGCGTGCATTCTCCTTATTTCCCAATTATAGATACCCATCTGATTATATCGCATAATGCGTCCAACTCCTACTTCTTTACACCGATTCATTCAAAATGTTCGCACTCTTCTGCGCCGCTTTCCAGCCTTTAAAGCTTGCCTAATCACGGAAATCGGTGTTATAGTACGTCAATATATAGATGAAACCGCAAATAGGGATAGGAGAGGTAAGCTTATGCCATACAAAATTGCTTTCTTTGACATCGACGGCACATTATTGGATGAAGAAAAACAAATCCCGCAGGATACGATCGACGCGATTCGCGACCTGCAGGCCAGCGGGGTTCCTGCTGTTATCGCAACGGGCAGAGCACCCTACTTTTTCGCTCCGATTGCCGAGCAGCTTGGTATCGATTCTTATGTCAGCCTGAATGGCGCGTACGTCGTATACAAAGGAGAAGCCATCTACCGTCGCCCTATTCCGCGCGAAGACGTGGAAACCCTGGTCAGCCATGCTTCCGCCCACAATCATACTCTCGTGTTCGAAGGACATGATTCGTTCTACCGCAATACGGAATCCCACCCGCATGTGTTTAATTCCGTAGCATCGCTGCGCGTTGCGCAGCCGGGCTTTGATCCGGACTTCTGGCAGAAGGAAGATGTTTATCAGATCTTCTTGCATTGTACCGAGGGCGAAGAGCATCTGTACGGTGAGGCTAATCCTGGACTTCGCTTTATCCGCTGGCATGACACCGCGATGGACGTGCTTACCGTTGACGGCTCCAAGGCGCAAGGGATTAAAGCGTTGCTCAAGCTGCTCAACATCGCTCCGGAAGAAGCCGTTGCGTTCGGCGACGGTCTGAACGACAAAGAAATGCTCGAGGTTGTTGGCCTTGGCATTGCGATGGGCAACTCCCATGAAGAGCTGAAGCCGTTCGCGAATTACATTACGACGCATGTAAGCGACAGCGGCATCCGCAACGGTCTCGTGCATGCCGGTCTTATCAAATAAATAGGTTCAGCCAAGCCCGCCATTGCGCGGGCTTTTATTATTGGCGCCGTAGGTTGGCAGAACCTCCGATTATAAACTCCCGCTAATCCCCCCGCTGCAACACGATAATTTCCTCTTATTTCGTTATCTGCCTCCATCCGGGTACAACAGCGTATCTTATTCGCATTTTTATTCCACACTAACACAAGTACATAAGCGATTTCCGCAACCTTACTCCACGCCTTTTCCCCGGTTTTCACAATCCCATAACTTGACAACACTAAATATATTATTTATATTAATTTACAAAAAGTAACTAAGCGAAGGAGGGCTACATCATGTCCGCAAGCATCCATCCAGATACCGTTCTTGGCGCTGTAAAGCTCAAGATCAGCAATCTCGCGCAATCTCTCAGCTTCTACACCGAGGTTATCGGCCTCCGGATTCTGGAGCAGACGAGCACGACTGCCGCATTAGCCGCTGATGGCAAGACAGCTCTCATTCTGCTTGAGCAAATACCGGACGCTATTGTAGCGCCAGAGCGCAGAGGAACAACCGGGCTGTACCACTATGCCCTGCTGCTTCCCAGCCGCAAGGAGCTTGGCATCGTTCTTAAGCGGCTGATCGCTCACCGCATCCCGCTTGGCCAGGCCGATCACTTGGTCAGCGAAGCGTTATACTTATCCGATCCCGACCATAACGGAATCGAGATTTATGCCGATCGTCCAAGATCCGAATGGAAGCGCGACGTTAACGGCGATTACGTAATGGCAACCGATCCGATCGACTGGGAAGGTCTATTGCAGGAAGCCGGCGAAGAAGATATAACGAAAGGTCTGCCGCCTGAAACCATCATGGGCCACGTTCATCTTCATACGGTGGGCATTCCGGATTCAAGAACGTTCTACAACGGTCTGCTAGGCTTCGATATTGTCGGCGATTATACCCAGATGCGGGCATTATTCGTATCGGCCGGAGGCTACCATCACCATATCGGACTTAATGTATGGGCTGGCATCGGAGCTCCCGCTCCCTCCTCCCGATCAACCGGGCTAGACTATTTTACGATCGTCTATCCGGATTCCGGCGAACTCTCATCGGCCCTTGAACGGCTTCTTGCCGCAGGCATTTCCGTTGAACAGCAGGACGGCGCCGCTTTCGTCACCGATCCGTCCAGCGTACGCATTAAACTTACCACGAGACTTGTCCAACAAAACAACCGTTAAGGAGCTGCTACAATGACTGATATTATTTTTCACGGACATTCCTGTGTCCAGATTACTTCCGGCGATAACTCGCTTGTAATCGATCCTTTCCTGAGAGGGAACGAACTGGCTGTAACGAAGCCCGAAGACATCAAGGTCAACTCGGTCCTTCTCACGCATGCCCATATCGATCATATCCTTGATGCCGAGCCTATCTCCCGGGCGAACAATGCTCCGGTTGTCGCGAACGTCGAGCTTGCTACCTACATGTCCTGGAAAGGCGTTGAGACGATTGGCATGAACATTGGCGGGACCGTTGATCTTGGCTTTGCCAAAGCGAAAATGATTCAAGCGTTCCACAGCTCGGGCATTACCATCGCGGAAGAGCAGCGCATTATTTACGGAGGCATGCCGGGCGGCTACATTATTACGGTGGACGGCAAGACGATTCTCCATGCCGGCGACACTGCTCTGTATGGCGATATGAAAATGATCGGAGACCGTCATAACATTGACGTTGCTCTCATCCCGATCGGCGACCACTTCACGATGGGCCCCGAGGATGCTCTCCAAGCGGCCGAATGGTTCGGCGCCAAGGTGACAATCCCGGTTCACTACAATTCCTTCCCGGTTATCCGCCAGGATGCGGAAGCCTTCGTTCAGGCTTTGGAAGCAAAAGGCTTAAAAGGCCAGCTCCTCGAGCCCGGCCAGAAGCTGTCCATCTAACGCGCAAGCTGCCTTCCCTTATAGGGTCGGCAGCTTTTTTTTATTTGCGGTTAATGAAATCCCTGCTAAAAACGACGATAATAAGTAGACAACAAATTTTGAACATGATAACGGGGAGCAACGCATTTATGAACGGAATCCGATTATTGCTGGCTGACGATGAGCCGCATATTATACAATTTCTTGAGCTGGGTCTTCTGAACGAAGGGTTTGACATCCGTACCGCCGAGGACGGAGCAGCCGCCTTGCAGCTGGCCAAGGAGTTTCAGCCCCATGTCCTTATTCTCGATGTCATGATGCCGGAGATGAACGGGTTTGAAGTTTGTCAAGCGGTCAAAGACACCGGAGCGAACGTTGCGGTCATTATGCTTACCGCGAAGGATGAGATCTTAGACCGGGTGAAGGGCTTAACGCTTGGCGCGGATGATTATGTCGTGAAGCCCTTCAGCTTCGAAGAGCTGCTCGCCCGGATCAAAGCCCGGCTCCGCAACCAGTTCCCTAGCCTGCTGGGCGAGGCGACTTACGGCCCCTTCCGCGTTAACGACCTCAAGAAGGAACTGATCTACCAGGATCAGACCCTGGAGCTCTCTCCCACCGAATATGAGCTGTTGAAATTTATGGTGCTGAACAACGGCATTGTTCTCAGCAAAGCGCAAATATTGGACAGCGTATGGGGCTACCGATTTGGCGGGGAAGACAATATCGTCGAGGTGTACATCCGCTCCCTGCGGGACAAGCTTGGCGACAAGGAGCACCGGCTTATCCGTACGCTGCGGGGCGTCGGTTACAGGATGGATCTGTCATGAGACGCTCGCTCTTAGCCCCCCGTTCCCTCCGATTTCAGCTTCTTCAGCGCTCTCTGTTCGTCATGGCGGCTCTGCTGCTTATGATCGGAATTTTGCAGTATGTGTTGATGAAGGATTTTCAATATAAAAATAAAGCCGAAGCGCTGGAAGCCCAACTAATCTCGCTTCCCCATGATTGGTTTGGAGGCAAGCCGTTCGGCGGCGGCAGTCTCCCCGGCAGCTTGCCGCCCATGCAGCTGCCGATCCCGGCCCCGTTTTATTATCAGCCGGGCTTGTCCCTGGCTTCCATTAATCTTGAAGGCGAATTTACCGATCTGTCGCGCGATGAGGAGCTTAACGCTCCTCAATTATCGGCCGGGCAATATAAAGAGCTGCTTAAACAGCCTAATCAGCGTGGCGCTTACCGGATCTTGACGGACAAAAAAGGCACGCAGCAGCTGGTCGTCTTTCATGTCACGGGGCCTCCCGGACATCCCGACGGCATCATCCAGGCCGGAACGGATACCGCTTCCCTGAAGCAAATACTGATGACTCAGCTTGCGATCTTTATCGGATTGTCCGTGCTTGCGCTGGCTGCCGGCTTATGGCTCTATATTCCCCTGCTGCGCCGCACGCTTGGCCCGTTGTCGAGCGTCGTGCAAAAGGTCGGCCAGACGGATGCCGCTAATCTGAACGAAAGACTGCCCGTTAATCAAGGGCAGCAGGAAATCGACCAGCTTGCCGTCGCCTTTAACGGGATGCTGGAGCGTCTGGACCTTTCCTTTGAAGCCGAACGGCAGACAACGGAACGAATGAGACGGTTTATCGCGGACGCGTCGCATGAGCTGCGCACACCGCTTACGTCTATTCATGGCTTTATCGAAGTTTTGCTGCGCGGGGCCGCTTCCAACCCGGATCAGCTTCGTTCCGCCTTAACCAGCATGCAGCTGGAATCCAAACGGATCAACAAGCTGGTCGAGGATTTGCTCCTGCTTGCCAAGCTTGATCAGGCCCCTTCGCCCGAACGGATCGTGATCCGGCTGGACAAGCTTCTGCAGGAAATGGAGCCCCAGCTTCTCCTGCTAGGCGGCACTCGCAGCGTTAGCCTGCGCATCAATTCGGGCATTCAGGTTTCCGGGCATCCCGATCAGCTTAAGCAAGCGGTGCTGAATCTGTTCCTGAATGCCGTTCAGCATACCGATCCGGATACCGGCAGCTTGTCCCTTAAGCTATATACGGAAGCGGATGAAGCGGTTATTGCCGTGTCCGATAATGGCTCCGGTATAGCGGCAGAGCATCTGCCCCATCTATTCGAACGATTCTACAGAAGCGAATCCTCGCGAACGCGCAAAAGCGGCGGTACGGGTCTTGGCCTTGCCATTACCCAGTCCCTTGTCGCCAAGCATCACGGCACCATACAAGTGGACAGTATAGAAGGCTCGGGCAGCACGTTCCGAATCAGACTGCCGCTTCATCCTTAAAAGGCTATTCCGTCATACCAAATGGCGGGATGGCCTTTTTGCCGCGCGCATGAAGACATTCAGCATTCTTTCAGCCAGCGTTAAGATTAGCATCAGACTCAGCCTATACAATTAGTTTTGTTAAGAGAATGTAAACGAAAGCAAACATGACAGTGAAATGAGGTGTAATAATGAGCAAAATCAAATTCAGGAATGAGCTGAAATTTTTCATCAACCATCTGCAATATTTCACGATTCGCCAACGGTTAAGTCATCTGATGCAGCCCGACGAGCATGCGGGTTCAACCGGTGAATACCATATCCGAAGCTTGTATTTCGACGATTTTAGCAATACCGCCTTAAACGACAAGCTGGGCGGCTTCCGGGACAGGAAAAAGTACCGGATCCGCATCTACAACGGCCAGGACAAAGTCATTCATTTCGAAAAAAAGCTTAAACGGATGGACTACATCGCCAAGTTGAAGGAGCCGCTTACCAGAGAGATGTACAACCGCATTATGGCTGGCGATTACGAGGTTCTGAACGTGCCGGACAAGCCGCTGTTTAAGGAGATCTACAATGAAATGCACGACAATCTGCTTCGTCCGAAGGTAATCGTCGATTATGTGCGCGAGCCTTATGTCTGCCATAACGGCAACGTACGGATTACGTTCGACAAGGACCTGCGGACCGGGCTGCATGCGGTCGATATTTTTGATCCCGAGCTGGCGCCCGTTAAAGCGATCGATGAAGATCTCATCATCCTGGAAGTGAAATTCGATGAGTACATCCCGGGCTACATTCAGACTGCGCTGCAGCTTGAAGGCCTGAACCGGCAATCGGCGTCCAAGTACGTCATCTGCCGTAAATTTCTGAAATATAACTCGTGGGAGGATTATTAAACCAATGGATACAACAACTAACGCAACCGATACGACCAACACGTTTTCCGACCTTTTCAAAAGCTCGGTCCTCGACAACTTCAATTCAAGCATCGATATTTCGAAAATGCTGATCACGCTCGCTATCTCTTTCTTAATCGGTCTGTTTATTTACACGCTTTACAAAAGAATCTTCAGCGGGGTGTTATACTCCAAGAGCTTTAACGTCTCCCTGATCGGGATGACCATCATTACGTCCGTCGTTATTCTGGCGGTCAACTCGAACCTCGTCCTGTCCCTCGGTATGGTCGGCGCGCTCTCGATCGTTCGTTTCCGTACGCCAATCAAAGACCCGACCGACCTGATCTTCCTGTTCTGGGCGGCAGCTGCCGGTATCGTAACCGGCGCAGGCTTCTTCACTCTTGCCGTTGTTGGCTCTGTTGTTATCGGGCTTGTCCTCTTCCTGTTCGTAAAAGGCGGCAAGGTGGAAAATCCGTACCTTCTGGTTGTTCAATGCGCAAATGACGAGAGCGAAAAAGCCGTTCAGCAACAAGTCGGCAAGCTGGTTAAACGCTATAACGTGAAGCAAAAAACCGTATCCGCAGGAAATATCGAAATTACGCTGGAAGTCCGTCTGAACGATCAGGAAGGACGTTTTGTAAACGAGCTGTCGCAGATTGCCGGCGTTCGCAATGCCGTTCTGATCAGCTACAGCGGGGATTACGTATCGTAAAAGACGGGATGGTGCTTAAGATGAAAGCGAAGTTTATGCTGACGCTCTTCTCCATCATTCTGATCATCGGATTAACAGGATGCGGCTCCAAGCCGGCAGCGAACAATGAGGGAGAAAGCGCTGAGAACAAACCCGCCTCCAAGGAGGAGCAGTTTTTAGACGAAACCGTATTTCCGAAGGACAAAGTCGTCGACGTGAAAATTACGATCGATGAAGATCAGTTCCAGAACATTATTGATAATGCCAGCGCCGAGGAATACCACGCGGCTTCCGTGGATTATAACGGAGAGCATTTCGACAATGTCGGCATCCGCGCCAAGGGTAACTTAAGCCTTGCAAGCGTCGTGCGGATGGATGATTCCGACCGGTACAGCTTCAAGATCTCTTTTGACGAATACGTGAACCAGACGCTTGGCGGCATCAGCAAAATCAACCTGAACAATAATTACAGCGATGCTTCCTATATGAGGGAATTTCTGACGTATGAGCTGGCCGACCAGATGGGGCTGCCGACACCAAAGTTCTCGTTCGTTAACGTATATGTGAACGATAAACTGTGGGGCTTCTACTTAGCGGTCGAACAAGTCGGAGATGAATATCTGAACCGCAACTTCGGCAATGCGTATGGCGCATTGTATAAAGGAGTTATGTCGACGGGCAGCGATCTTCTCTGGATCGACGACAAGCTTGATTCTTACCCGGGTCTTACGCAAAAATCCAAATCCTCCAATAACGACATTCTGATCGATATGTTGAACGAGCTGAACAACGGTACCGATTTGGAGAAATATATCAATGTCGATGATGCCTTGGGGTATATCGCCCTAAACGCAGCTACCAATAATATGGACAGCTACATTGGAGGCAACAAGCAGAATTATTATCTGTATGAGGATGACGGCGTCTTCTCCATCCTGCCGTGGGATTACAATATGGCCTTTGGCGGCATGGGAATGATGGGCGGCGGAGGTTCGAGCAGTCTCTTAATCGACGAGCCGACGCAAAGCGCGCTTGCGGACCGTCCGCTGGTCGCAAAGCTGCTTGCCGTGGATGAATACAAAGAGAAGTACCATGAGATGCTCCAAAAGATCGTTGATGGTTATTTGTCGGACTCGCAATTCCAGGCAAGAGTAAATGAGCTTAACACGATGATCGCCTCGTATGTCAAAGCGGACCCTTCCTCGTTCTACACGTACGAGGAGTATGAGTCGGGAGTCAAATCTCTAGTCTCGACCAATGCGAGCACGATCAGCAATATCTCGCAGCAGCTCGACGGCACGATCCCCTCTTCGGGCGACGGCTCCGGCAGCGGTGGGGGCTTTGGTGGTGGCATGCGCGGCGGCGGCAACCGCCAGCAAAATGCCGCTGACGCAGGCGTAAGGCAGCAAGGTGCCGCTGCAGCCCAAGGCGTGGGCGGTAATGCGGCGCAGCAGGGTGCCGCTGCACAGCAGAGCACCAATGGCGCTGCGGACAGCAAGCAAGGCGCGGTACCGGCTGCCGCGCAAGGCGCGAATGGCGCCGATGCGCAGCAAGGCCAAGCCGGTACCGGCGCTGGCAACGGCGGCCAGCAGCAAGGCGGCGATATGGGCGTGCCGCCGGACGGGTTCCAAGGCGGCGACGGCATGGGATTCCCTGGCGGCGATATGGGAGCCCCGCCGGGAGATTTCCAGGGCGGAGGTATGGGCCAGCCACCGGATGGCTTCCAAGGCGGCATGGGCGGCGGAGGTTTCCCCGGAATGGGCATGGGCATGGGCAACCAGCCTAAGCAGGATAACTCTAAAGAAGCCATTACGGCCGGTATCGCAATCCTTGTCTTGCTCCTCTCGTGTCTGTTCATCAAATACTTCAACCGCAGAAGATTATAATCTTTTCTCAAAAGTAAAGGAGCAGGGAATCCCCCTGCTCCTTTGCCTGTTCCCCTATAAAAATGGAAGAGGAATGAAGGTAATGTATCTCCTGGAGGAGTGAAACGTTCGCCTTTGCCATGTACTTTACCACCTTGAAAAATTGTTAAAGTAAAGTACTGGCAACAGCGGCCGGAAGGAGATACATTTCCGTAATTCCGTTTTCCATTACCGACTCCGAATGATTGCCACAATCAACCACACAAACAGAATAGAAGCAATCCCGAACCCGATCTCAATCGCCGGTATATTCCACAGCAGCGTGCTCTGATGCCCCATTGACGAGCCTATAATAAGGCCAACCATAATAATGCTGAACGATAGCAGCACAATGCTGAGGCTTAACCGGTTGCTGATCTGATCCAGCTTTTTCAGCACGGCATTTAATTCGGGAATAGCAAGATCCAGCCCTAGCCTTCCCCTTCGCATCATATTGAGCACGCTCCTCAAACTGAGCGGAACATCCGAGAGCAGCTCCAGATAATCCGGGATGTCATCCACCCATTTGCGCGCGAGCCGACGCGGGTCCAGCTTCTCGATCACCAGCTTTCGGCCAAACGGCTCGGCGACGTCAAACACGCTGAAGTCCGGGTCAAGCGCCGTCACTACGCCTTCCAGGGTGAGGAACGTTTTTCCCAGCAAGGTAAGCTCGGACGGAATTCGAATCCCATGGCGGAAAGCAAGCGCGAACAGCTCATTGACCGACTCCCCGATCTTTACCTGGCTAAGGGGAACCTTGTAATATTTGTCCCTCATTTCGTCCACGTCAGCCCGGAGCGCCTTCCTGTCCGTAGCATCGGGGATAAAGCCCATCCCGTTAATCGCCCGGATAATTGTACTTGTGCTTTGATTGCGCAGGCCGATTACGAAGGTGGCGAAATGCTGCTTCATGTCAGACGTAAGCCTTCCGACCATCCCGAAATCTAAAAAAGCCAGGTTCCCGTCAGGCAGAGCCAGCACATTGCCCGGATGCGGATCCCCATGGAAAAAGCCATCCACCAGCACCTGTTGAAAGATCGCTTTGGAATACCGCTCCGCTAGCTTTTTATGATCATAGCCACCCTGCTCGAGATGCTCGCGGTCCGACAGCTTGATCCCTTCCACGTAATCCATCGTCAGAACAAGCTTGCTCGTATACTCCCAGTACACCGCCGGAATGATGATGCCGTCAAACCTGCTGCTCTGGGCGGCGAACCGTTCCGCATTGCGTGCCTCCAGTCCGTAATCAAGCTCGGCGCGAAGCGCTCTGGCAATTTCGTCGATCATGTCGCGTAGCCGGTAGCTGCGCGCCCATTCGAGACGATGCTCCGCAACCCGCGCCAGCTCCGACAAGATATCGAGATCCGTCTCGATGACCTTTTGTATAGATGGGCGCTGTACTTTTACCGCTACCACCGTGCCGTCTATCAGCTTGGCCCGGTATACCTGCCCGATTGACGCGGAAGCCAGCGGCTCTTCGCTAAACTCTGCAAATAATTGCTCAATCGGCGAACCCAGCTCGTCTTCAATAATATGTACGGCTTCCAAATACGAAAAAGGCTGAACATGATCCTGCAGCTGCTCCAGCTCCGCAATAATGCCGGCAGGAATCAGGTCAGGCCGTATGCTCGCCATTTGACCCAGCTTGACGAAGGTTGGACCAAGCTCCTCCAGAAACATGCGAAGCCGCTCTCCGACTCCCCGTTTGCGAATGCCCTGCCTTTCACCGCCACGCAGCGCCAGTCCCGTATCCGGCAGTCCCAAATCCTTGGCAATATACCCAAAGCCGTTGCGGACAAAAGCGACAGCGATCTCCCGATAACGCTGCAAATGACGGAATTTCGATCTTACGCTCATACATCCGCCTCAGATCAGTCCACAGGGGTTTCTTTATGCTCAAGCGCCGCCACACGCTGCTCCAGCTGCTCGTATTGCTCTCTGGTTACGTATTTCTCGCCAATGATGGATTGTACGCGTTCGCGAATCATTTCTTCAATTTTATTGCGTGTTTCTTCGCCTTTCTTGAGCAGCTCATCGACATAGACGGACGATTCCGCTTTGGTAATTTCGCCTTTTCGCACCCATTCCTCCGCCAGCTTCTCTACTTGCTCCTTGCTTGTCACCGCAAATCCAAGTCCAAACGATACGGCTCTTCCGAACAAATCCTTCATCTGTATCACATCTCCTACAGTATGGAATATATCCAGTTTATGCAACTTGGCCGGATTACAGTCATTGCGCTTGTTTTAACCGGCACTAAGGTAAAAAAAGGGTGAATTTACGGATAATTCTTATCCCTGTATCGCATAATAACGGTAATAAATGGTCGTCTAATTCGACTATTTTTTAGGAGGCACTTTCCATGGCTAACCGCAAATCATTATTAGTTCCGAATGCCCGCGCCGCGCTTGAACAGCTTAAGTTCGAAATCGCGCAAGAGCTTGGCATAGAGCTTCCCGCTGACGGCTACTACGGCCATATGACGACTCGCGATATGGGCTCTATCGGCGGAACGATTACCAAACGCCTGATCCAGATGGCGGAGCAGCAAATATCCGGCCGGTATTAAGCAAGCGGCACTCACTTACACGACAAGGGCTAACCCTGCAGCAATCGCTGTTTCAATGGGCTTAGCCCTGTTTTTTTATGATTTCCTTTGTGCGTGAACTTCCCTTTAGAGCTAAAAATCGGTAAAATGAGAAATGGCTTGTCTTATTGTGGACTGAACCTATAATTATGATTTTAATGAAGAAAGGATTTTACCATATGATCATTAAACCGAAATCACGCGGCTTTATCTGCACAACCGCCCATCCGGTTGGATGCGCGGAGCAAGTGAACCGCCAAGTGGAATACGTACAGTCCCAACCGAAATTGAAAGGTCCGCGTAATGTGCTTGTTATCGGCGCATCTACGGGTTACGGCCTTGCTTCCCGCATCGTTGCGGCATTTGGCGCTGGCGCGAATACCGTTGGCGTATTTACGAGCAAAGGCGCGGAAGGCAACCGTACGGCGAAGCCGGGCTGGTACAACTCCGCTGCCTTCGAGAAGGCTGCTGCGGAATCCGGCCTGAAATCGTTCAGCCTCACCGGCGACGCATTCTCCGACGAGACCAAAGCTAGAACGATCGATCTGATCCGCACGGAGCTTGGCTCGGTTGATCTCGTCGTCTACAGCGTTGCCGCACCTCGCCGCGTTCATCCGAAGACAGGCGAAGTGTTCAATTCGGTGATCAAGCCGATCGGTCAATCCTATTCGAACAAAACCGTTAACTTCCATAACGGCGTTGTGTCCGTTGCTACGATTGAACCGGCTACGGAAGAAGAAATCAGCCAGACGATTACCGTCATGGGCGGCGAAGACTGGCAAATGTGGATCGACGAGCTCCAAGCAGCCGGCGTGCTTGCAGAAGGCGCTACTACGATTGCTTACTCGTACATCGGTCCGGAAATTACGCATGCGGTTTACCGTGACGGCACCATCGGCCGCGCGAAAAACGATCTGGAGGCTACGGCGCACAACCTCACCGAGCAATTGTCCTCCACTGGCGGACGCGCTTATGTTGCGGTTGCCAAAGCGCTGGTTACGCAGTCCAGCTCCGCGATTCCGGTCGTGCCGCTGTACATCTCGGCGCTCTTCAAAGTAATGAAGGAAAAAGGTATTCATGAGGGCTGCATCGAGCAAATGTACCGCATGTTCGCTACCCGCCTGTATGTAGACGGCCCTACGCCGGTTGACGAAAAAGGCCTCATCCGCATGGATGACTGGGAAATGCGCGAAGACGTCCAAGCTGCGGTAGATAAGCTGTGGAGCGAGATTACCACGGAAAATGTTTACGAGCTGTCCGATCTTGAAGGCTACCGCCGCGAGTTCTTCCAGCTGTTCGGCTTCGAAACCGACGGTATCGACTACGAAGCAGACACAAATCCGGAAGTTGATATTCCAAACCTCCGCTAGACGATAAGAGAAAACCGTAGCAGGCCAGCCTGCTACGGTTTTTTTGTTGGGTAGATTGTACTTCATTCATCCATCTCCACCGACACATATCTGCCCCTTCCCACTTCCCGCATCTTAACGATTTGGCGCATCATTAAGCTCACCCTCCTCGCCCTATTCGTCTGCCTTAACGATGTCGCACATCGTTAAGCTACCACCTGTAGCCCATTTTGGGCCAGTTTCACGCATTCTCCCGCTCCTTAACGATGTGCCACATCGGCAAGCTCACCAGCATCGCCCTTTTCGTCCGCCTTAACGATGCCGCGCATCGTTAAGCTACTGCCTGTAGCCCATTTTGGGCCTGTTTTACGCATTCTCCGACTCCTTAACGATGTGCCACATCGGCAAGCTCACCAGCATCGCCCTTTTCGCCCGCCTTAACGATACCGCGCATCGTTAAGCTACCACCTGTAGCCCATTTTGGGCCTGTTTCACGCATTCTCCCGCTTCTTAACGATATGGCGCATCGTTAAGCTCACCAGCCCAGCCCTCCTCGCCCGCCTTAACGATGCCGCGCATCGTTAAGCTACCGCCTGCAGCCCATTTTGGGCCTGTTTCACGCATTCTCCCGCTTCTTAACGATGTGCCGCATCGTTAAGCTCACCAGCCCAGCCCTCCTCGCCGCTTTAACGATACCGCGCATCGTTAAGCTAATCTCTTCAAACGAAAAAAGAGCAGCCCGAAGGCTGCTCCACCGCTATCCGCTTATTCCTTGCTGCCGCTTAATCCGAGCTGGGCAATCAGCTCGTAAGACTTCAACCGCTCCTGATGATCGTAAATCGCGCAGTTGATGATCACTTCATCCGCATCCGTCTGCTCGATGAACGCATTCAGCTTTGCTTCAACCGTCTGCGGGCTGCCTTTGATCGCCGTACGAAGCTGGTTGCGCACGGCCGTCAGCTCATACGGATTCGCGAAGCCTTCGAGATCGGCCGGCGGCTGAATCTTTCTTGGCACGCCGCCGCGAATCAGATTGAGGAACTGCTGCTCCAGCGTTGTGCCAAGCCATTCCGCGTGCTCATCCGTGTCAGCCGCGATGGCGTTTACGCCAACCATCGCATACGGCTTATCCAGATACGCCGACGGCTTGAAGCTGCTGCGGTAAATATCAAGCGCCGGCAGCGTGAAGTCCGGCGAGAAATGGCTCGCGAAGCCAAACGGCAAGCCCAGCTCGCCTGCAAGCCTCGCGCTGAAATCGCTGGAGCCAAGCAGCCAGATCGGCACATCCAGGCCTTCGCCCGGCACCGCGCGTACCGCTTTCTCCGATTCCGGTCCGCGGAAGAAGCCGCGAAGCTCTTCCAGCATCGCCGGGAAATTCTCCCCGCCGTACAAATCGCGGCGCAGCGCCATCATCGTCTGGCGGTCGCTGCCCGGAGCTCGGCCAAGGCCAAGATCAATACGGCCGGGATACAACGATTCAAGCGTGCCGAATTGCTCCGCGATCACAAGCGGCGCATGGTTAGGCAGCATGATGCCGCCGGAGCCGACGCGAATGGTCGATGTACCGCCCGCAATATGGCCGATTACTAATGAAGTAGCCGAGCTGGCGATTCCCGGCATGCTATGATGCTCGGCTACCCAATAACGGGTATAGCCCCATTTTTCCGCATGCTGGGCCAGGTCGAGACTGTTGCACAGGGCGTCCGAGGCCGTCGAGCCTTCCACAATCGGCGCAAGATCTAATATAGACAGCTTGACGTTGCCAAGCTTTTTCGTTGTTGTCATGTCCAACTCTCCTTCTCATGAGACATCATGTCCATTATAACGAAGTTCTATCGCAACTGCTATACATTAGTAAGTGACCACTGTATCCATTCTGCCAGCAACTTGCGCAAATAACCGTGAATTTCCGCCAATGACTGTCTGAATCTGCTTTACGAACCTCACATCTCGAGCTATAATAAAGACATAACGATTTTTGAAATAGAGTTTCACAGAATGAAACAACAAAATCGTCAACATCATTCAAGGAGGAATACCCGAACATGGCAAATCAAGACCATTATTCTGTACGGTCGAGCTTGGAAGTCGGCGGCAAATCCTATGCTTACTACAGCCTTCAAGGTCTGGAAAAACAAGGACTTGGCGACATTTCCAAACTTCCATTTTCGATTAAAGTATTGCTCGAAGGCGCTGTTCGTCAATTCGACGGCCGTGCTATCACAAAAGAGCATGTCAAACAACTCGCTGATTGGGCGGCTAACCGCGACGACAAAGAAATTCCTTTCATCCCTTCCCGTATCGTACTGCAGGACTTGACCGGCGTACCGGTTGTCGTTGACCTTGCTGCAATGCGCGAAACGGTTAAAAAAGCAGGCGGCGACCCTAAAAAAATCAACCCGCTTGTACCTGTCGATCTCGTAATCGACCACTCCGTAATGGTTGACGCATTTGGTTCCCCGGATGCGCTTGAAATCAACCAACGCATCGAGTTCGAACGGAACGCAGAGCGCTACCGCTTCTTCCGTTGGGCACAAACGGCATTCGATAACTTCCGTGCGGTTCCGCCGGATACGGGTATCGTTCACCAAGTCAACCTTGAGTACCTGGCATCCGTTGCAGCTACAAAAACGGTTGACGGCGAAAC
Organism: Paenibacillus glycanilyticus; assembly: GCF_051200795.1. Lineage (NCBI taxonomy): Bacteria > Bacillati > Bacillota > Bacilli > Caryophanales > Paenibacillaceae > Paenibacillus > Paenibacillus glycanilyticus. The sequence continues at coordinate 2,209,959 of NZ_CP195155.1, read as the reverse complement.
CTTCGTATTCCCGGATTCCCTCGTCGGTACGGACTCCCATACAACTATGATTAACGGTCTTGGTATCGTTGGCTGGGGCGTTGGCGGTATCGAGGCGGAAGCTGGCATGCTTGGCCAACCGCTGTACTTCGTAACTCCTGAAGTTATCGGCTTCAAACTGACTGGCAGCCTGGCAGAAGGCGCTACGGCGACTGACCTTGCCCTGACTATCACTCAAATGCTTCGTAAAAAAGGCGTTGTCGGCAAATTCGTCGAGTTCTTCGGTTCCGGCTTGTCCAACATCAGCCTTCCTGACCGTGCAACGGTTGCCAACATGGCTCCTGAGTACGGCGCAACAATCGGTTTCTTCCCGGTTGACGCAACTACACTCGACTTCCTGCGCCAAACGGGCCGCACGGAAGAGCAAATCGAGCTGGTTGAAGCTTACTACAAAGCACAAGACATGTTCCGTACGGATGCTACTCCGGACCCTGTCTTCACGGAAGTGGTTGAACTCGACCTGTCGACGGTTGTTCCTTCCCTTGCCGGTCCTAAACGTCCGCAAGACCGTATCGAGCTGACTTCGATGAAGGACGCTTGGAACGAAATCGTTCGCAAGCCAGTCGACAAAGGCGGTTACGGCCTGACTGACGAGAAAACGGAAGAAGTCGTTACCGTTAACCACGCTAACGGCAAAGTAAGCGAAATGAAAGCTGGCGCAGTCGTACTCGCCGCTATCACTTCCTGTACGAACACTTCCAACCCAAGCGTAATGGTAGGCGCGGGCCTTGTGGCGAAGAAAGCTGTCGCTCGCGGTCTCGTTAAGCCTGAATACGTGAAGAGCTCGCTGACTCCAGGTTCCCTGGTTGTTACCGACTACCTCGTAAAAGCTGGCCTGCTCGAGTCCCTCGAGGCACTTGGCTTCCACGTTGCTGGTTACGGCTGCGCAACATGTATCGGTAACTCCGGTCCATTGCCTGAAGACGTAAGCCAAGCAATCGCTGACAACGACATGACTGTTGCTGCCGTATTGTCCGGTAACCGTAACTTTGAAGGCCGTATCCACGCGCAAATCAAAGCGAACTACCTGGCATCGCCGCCGCTTGTTGTTGCTTACGCGCTGGCTGGTACAGTTAACATCGACTTTGCTAGCGAGCCAATCGGCTTCGATCCGCAAGGCGAGCCTGTCTTCCTGAAAGACATCTGGCCAACGAACCAGGAAATCGCTGACGCGATGAGCGCTTCGCTGTCCCCGGAAATGTTCCGTGCGAAATACGAGAATGTATACACGCAAAACGAACGTTGGAACGCTATCCCAGTACCGGAAGGCGAACTGTACGAGTGGGATCCAAAATCCACTTACATCGCTAACCCGCCGTTCTTCGACAGCCTTGCTGACGGCATCCGCGACGTTGAAGACATCAAAGCAGCAAAAACTTTGCTTGCTCTCGGCGACTCGGTTACAACTGACCATATCTCGCCTGCAGGCAGCATCCGTCCAGATGCTCCAGGCGGTAAATATCTGATCGCTAACGGTGTTGAGAAGAAAGACTTCAACTCCTACGGCTCCCGCCGCGGTCATCACGAAGTTATGGTTCGCGGTACATTCGCGAACATCCGTATCCGTAACCACATGGCTCCGGGCACAGAAGGCGGCTTCTCGACTTACCAGCCTACCGGCGAAGTGACTTCCGTATACGATGCTTCGATGAAATACCAAGCGGACAAAACGAACCTGATTGTACTCGGCGGTAAAGAGTACGGTACAGGCAGCTCCCGTGACTGGGCAGCTAAAGGTACGTTCCTCCTCGGCGTTAAAGCCGTTATTACGGAGAGCTTCGAGCGTATCCACCGTTCCAACCTGGTTGGCATGGGCGTTCTTCCGCTCCAATTCCAAGCTGGCCAAGGCTGGCAGGCACTTGGTCTGACTGGCTTCGAAACCTTCGATATCGTTGGTCTGTCGAACGATGTTCAACCAGGCGACCTGGTTTCGGTTATCGCTACGAAAGAAGACGGTTCCCAAATCGAATTCAAAGTTATCGTACGCCTCGACTCCCTTGTGGACGTTGACTACTACCGTAACGGCGGTATCCTGCAAACGGTTCTGCGTCAAATGATTAAGAACTAATTTATTCGTTATAACAAAAAGGTGAGCCCTCGGGCTCACCTTTTTAATTTAATTTAATTTATCCCCTATTCCTTTGTGCCGGACTGATCGTGAGGCACGATAACCGTAACGGACTTCTCCGTTACATTGCCTGCTTTGTCCGTTGCCGTGTACTTGATCGTATACGTACGTCCATTCTTGCTGCCGGACATCTCTGCTCTCAGTTTAAAGGCTTGATCAAGCGTACCGAATTCAGCCCCTTGAATATCCGCATTCGCTCCTTCCGCAAGCTTCTCGTTGCTTGTAATGGAGCTTAATACGACCGAATCGACGCCTGACGTAAGGTCCGTGCCTTTCACAACGGCTTTTACGTCAACCAGCTTATGATTGGCCGGCCATAGCTCCGTTTTATCCAGTACTACACTCAGCTCAGGCGCTGTCTTATCGATCTGGATCTTAACCGTATGAGGAGCTTCCGCATTCCCCTTATGATCCTCGCTCCAATAAACAAGGGTATGGACACCGTCCTCCGTTATTTGAACGGTAGTTCCCTTCTGCTCCGCTCCTCCGTCCAACGTATAGTAAGTAGCGTCAACGCCGGAAATGCTGTCATTCGCCGTTAAGTTTACCGTCACATTATGATTAACCCAACCTGCCGGCGCATTATCGGTTGTAGCCGGAGCCGTGTTGTCGACGAGGTAGATGTTCGGAGCATCCGGCTTCTCCATTCCGTTGCCCAGGTAAAAGCTTGTATGCGGCGGCTGGTTATAGCCGGTGTTCTGCCACGCTATGCCTAACCGGTATACCGGATCATGCATCAGCGTGCGGATCTTCTGATCCGTTACGTCCGTCGTTGTATAAATGCGAAGCGCGCTGCTGTCTTCCGTTCTGACAACCACCTCTTCCCTCCAGTCGCCAAGCAGATCGGCTTGCAGAGACGGGTTGCCTTTTGTTCCGTTATTGGAATACGTACCGGCAAACGTCTCTAACCGGACAAGCGAGCTATTCTCGTAATCCCATTTGTCGATCTTCGGCACGCCATTGCCTGTTGCAGCGTTCCAATCATGATCCAGCAGCTCGCGGCTTAAATCGCCGTCCCACCAGATGGCAAAGTTGGAGGTAGGGATTTGGTTAGAAATTTTGATGCCTTCCGCGTTAAACATAAAGCCGCTTGAGTTACTTTCCGTTGCGGCTGGCTTCGTCGCGTCAATAGCCCAGGACTCTTCGCCCTCGTATCTTGGATCCACGTCCGCGGACAAGCCGCGGCCGGTATCCGCGCCAATCTGGGGCTGTCCGTATAACGGCTTCCCTGTCCGCGCGTCAATCATCGTTGCCGAATACTTAGCGCCTGTCTCCTCTTGCACCGTCCACAGCTCTAGACCGAGATGGGAAGGAATCAGATCACCGAGATGCATGGCGTCGCCATGGCCCAGCTTCGTATTCCACAGCAAAGTTCCGTCATCGTTAATCGCCGTATTGCCGGTTACGATCTCGTCCTTGCCGTCCGCATCGATATCCGCCACGCTCAGCTGATGGTTGCCTTGTCCGTAACCCGGATTCGGAGAGTCAAACTTCCACAGCTTGCTTAGTTCCCCGTCTCGCCAGTTGTACGCCACCAGTACCATCCGCGTGTAATAGCCGCGCTGCAGGATCAAGCTTGGATGCGCGCCGTCCAAATAAGCAATCGCTGCTCCGAAACGGTCAATCCGGTTGCCGTACGTATCTCCCCAGTCTCCGATATTGCCTCTTGGCGGATCATAATCCTCCGTATCCAGTGCCTTGCCCGTCGCTCCTTCAAAGATCGTAAAAAACTCCGGCCCGTCAAGGACGTATCCGCTTGAATTTCGGTAGTCAGCCGCTGCATCGCCAATCACGGTTCCTGAACCGTCAACCGTTCCGTCCGCGGTACGCGCGGCTACCTCCGCCTTGCCGTCTCCATCCAGGTCATACACCATCGGATGCAAATAATGGGCGCCTGATCGGATATTCGGACCCATGTCGATTCTCCATAGTCGCGTACCGTCCATTTTGTACGCGTCCAGATACGTATTGCCGGTAATACCCGACTGTGAGTTGTCCTTCGAGTTGCTTGGGTCCCACTTCAATACGATTTCGTATTTGCCGTCCCCGTCCAGATCGCCTACGGATGCGTCATTCGCCCGGTACGTATAAGCTTCGCCAGCGCTAGTCACGCCATCGGCAGGCTTATCCAGCGGTACGTTCAAATAATTCGTATTCCAAGGCCGTACCGATTCGGACGGCGCTTGTTCCGCACCGTTCACAACCGCCCGGATCGCATAAGACGAATCCGCCGTTCCAGACTCATCCACATAGTTTGTGCTGGATTGAACCGGAGCAGAGTTGATTTTAACCCCGTCGCGGTATACGTTAAAGCCGATATTATCCGGTTCCGTGCCAAGGAATCTCCAAGAGAGGTAGACATGTCCATCCTGCTCTACGGCTACAAGTTCGCGATCCAAGTCTTCCATCTGCCGGGCCGGCAGCAGCTGCGGCTTAGCCATCACGGTTACGGGAGCTGATTCTGTCAGCTCTTCTCCCTCATACGCGTAAACACCCTTGACGTTAAACGTATACTCCGTACCATTATCAAGGCCGTCAACAGTTGCGATATACGTTCCTTTTGGCACCGCAGCGACCAGAGTTTCCGTGCCGTCTTCATTAACGATGTAGACATTGGCCTTTTGGTATGCCGGATCAATCGGAGCCTTCCAGCCAATTAGAACCTTGCCGTCATGGCCTTCCGCGGCCAGATCCGTAACAACGGGAGCCTTGTCCAACTTTTTGACATTAATCGTGTAAGTACGGGCTACATCCGTATATTGCTTGGAAGCAACCGTAATGCTTATTGGCGAGGAAGCACCGTTAATCGGCACGTCAATCGAAGAACCGCTTTCAACGGTTGAGCTGCCAACATTCAGTTGAACGCCTTCCGCATAACTCGCCGTTGGCGTCACGGTCAGGACGCTTGCGGAATAAGGCACATCGATTGTATAGTTGTTATTTGTCGGGTCAAAAGCAAAGGGAGGAGCATAATCGCCGGCTTTAAGCTGAACATTGGCCAAAGCCAGATCAAGCGCCGTGACTTTCATATTCGCCAGGTTGTACCGGCCTCCGTCCGCATTGGTGAAGAAGCCGAAGCTGCTGATCCGTTCTCTGGCGCTGTAGAAGTTTTCATTGGTGTTAACCGTATTGCCCGTATTTAAATCCTTGATCGATAAGGTGTATTTTTTCTGCGGAATATTGTAAACGAAGGTAAACCTGTACCAATGCGTCGTGTCATACGTGACGAGGGTTGGTCCGTTCTGCATTTTGATCACGCCGCCATCCATCACCATACGGGTAACGGCTGCGTTTGTGGCGTTTACCTTCCCTTCCATCACCCAGAAGGTTCCGCCTTTGCTTGTAGGCATATTAAGGTCAAATTGCAGAATCATGCCTCCAGTCTGAGGAGTAAAACGTTGACCGAAATAAGAGGAGCCGGTCAGATCATGGCTGATTGCAGCGTATTGCTGATGGGTATCCGGATTGTTAACGACCTCGACAACCGGTGCCGTTCCTTCCTTCGTCCAATTGTTACCGCTTCCAATTGTCAGCGCGCCAACAGGATAAGCAGAGAAATCTTCATCAACTACTGCCATGTCTGCGGCAAGCACAGGAGTAATATGAAGCGGTACGAGCAAGGTAGAGAGTAAGCAGATAAGGAGAAGCTTTGCCAAAGGATGTCTGCGGCGTATGGCCTGCATCATTTTCAACCTCCAATTCATAGTAACAATCATAGGTAAAGATGGGGAATCCGTCTGCTCCTCCTTTCTTATCCTGTCGACTAGTACCCGTTACCTGAATTTCACGGTATGTTTATCTTGTTGATATTGAAATCCGAACCATGCCCATTGTAAGGGAACAACTGGGAAATCTCTATGCAATTATCAGGGATAAAGGTATAAAAATCAGTGTATTCTTCATTGAAAAAAAACAAAAAACCGACATTAGAGCCTGTCCACTCTAACATCGGTTTTTCTGATTTATTCGTGTGCAGCTTGAGGATGCTTCTTCTTCCATTCGTTCGTCCAAAGCCCTGCGCCAAGCACCGCAACAACCGCTATGGCGATTACGAGCCACTTGACGACCTGATTTTCTTCGAACCAAACCTTCCACGCCGGCTCATGAGTAATCATCTTGGATGCCGTATAAGCCAGCACGGCCGAGCCTGCATAAATGATCCAAGGAAATTTGCTGAGCAGCTTGATAAACAAGGTGCTCCCCCATACCACAATCGGAATACTGATAATCAGACCTATAATAACTAACAGCGTATGTCCCTGAGCGGCGCCTGCAACGGCAATTACGTTATCCAGCCCCATTGCCGCGTCCGCTACAATAATCGTCCACACGGAAGCCCACAGCGTACTTCCCGCCTTGATGTTCTCATGATCTTCTTCCTGCACAAGCAGCTTGTACGCGATCCAGAGAAGAATGACTCCGCCGGCAACAAGCAGCCAAGGAATCTGAAGGAGGTACACAACCAGAACGGTCGCTACGATCCGAAGCAGTATAGCTCCGAAGGTACCATACAGGATGGCTTTTTTCTGCGTCTCCTTCGGGAGCCGTTTTGCCGCCATCCCAATCACGATCGCATTATCGCCAGCGAGAATAAGATCAATAAATACAATGGACAGTAGTGTGGTCAGAAATTCAAACGGCGTCAAGTCCATTTCCCCTTCTTTCTTGCGTGATAAACCATAACATCCATCATTATAGTTTATTTTTTACGAGGGATGTAATATTTATTGATAAAATAAAATTAATGTTAGTCATGCAAAGCCGTATGGCGTTTGTACAAATCTTCAAGCACCATGCAAGCCATCGCTTCCACTACCGGTACAACGCGCGGGCAGATGCACGGATCGTGACGTCCAAGTGTTTGAATGGTATGCTCGTTGCCTTCTTCGTCAACCGTTTGCTGCGGAAGCGAGATCGACGACGTTGGTTTTACCGCAATACGGAAAACGATATCCTGCCCCGTGCTGATGCCTCCAACGATCCCGCCGGCATTATTGGTCAGGAAGCCGTTTGCGTCCATTTCATCGTTATGTTCGCTGCCGAACATGGTTGTTGCCGCAAATCCTGCGCCAAACTCAATGCCTTTTACCGCACCGATGGACAGCATCGCTTTCGCAAGCTCCGCGTCCAGCTTATCGAATGCTGGTTCGCCGATCCCCGGCTTCACGCCGCGGATAATGCATTCCACCACGCCGCCGCAGCTGTTGCCTTTAGCCGCCAGATCCTCCACGAGCGTTACCATTCTTTCCGCGGCGTTCAGATCGGCTGCGCGCATCGGATTTTTCTCGATAACGGATTCGTCGAACGTCTCGCATTTAATGCCGCCTGCTTCTTTCGTGTACGCAACGATGGATACGCCGCGGCGTTCAAGAAGCTTGCGAGCGATAGCGCCCGCTGCCACGCGGCCCGCCGTTTCGCGCCCCGATGCCCGGCCGCTTCCGCGGTGATCGCGGTGACCGTATTTGTGCACGTAAGTGAAATCGGCATGACCCGGACGGAACAGCTTGCGGTTCGCCTCGTAGTCCTTGGACTTCATATCGGTATTGTTCAGCATAACGGCCAGCGGAGCGCCCGTTGTTTTGCCTTCGAAGACACCCGACAGGATACGGATAATATCGTATTCTTTACGCGGAGTCGTAACCGAGGACTGACCCGGCTTGCGGCGGTCCATCTGTACTTGAATATCCGCTTCCGTAAGCTCTACTCCCGGCGTAACGCCGTCAATAATAACGCCTACAGCCTCGCCGTGCGATTCGCCAAACGTGGTCATTTTGAAATGAGTGCCAAAGCTGCTTCCTGACATATGAAAAACCAACCTTTCTCTTTTGACTATATGGATTAATTTTATTATAATTTCAAATATGCAATAAATGAAATCACAATTCAATAGCCTTGTAATAGAGAGGGTTTATGCCAAACAAATTAAATAACTTAGAAAGCTACCGGATTTTTTTGTACACGGCAAGGACGGGCAACTTTACGAAAGCAGCCGAAATTCTTCATGTCACCCAGCCATCGGTCAGCTATGCGATCAAACAGCTCGAGGAGTCCTTTGGCGTCAAATTATTCGACCGCGGCTCGAAAGGCGTAAAGCTTACCATTGAAGGAAAAGCGCTGCTCGACTATATCGAGCAATCCTTCCATCTTATCGAGCGCGGGGAACGCAAGCTGCTGGAGCTTGCCAACCTGCATGGAGGCGACCTTCGCATCGGAGCAAGCGGTCCGATTATCAAGCATATTCTGCTTCCTTATATAGATAAGTTTCATGCCGAGCATCCGAATGTGCGCATTCGTCTTCAGCAAAGCAAGACAAACGAGATTTCCAAGCAGTTAAAGGAAGAGAATATCGATCTTGGCTTTGTCCATCTGCCGTTTGACGATCAGGAATTGGCTATTCAGCCGCTGATGTCTATTCAAGACTGTTTCCTTGTCGGCGAGGCTTATAAGGAGCTTGCAAACGATGCAATCTCGGTCCGCGAGCTGCTTAAGCTTCCTTTATTATTGCCTACGGCAGGCAGCAGTACACGGCTTTTTGTCGAGCAATGGCTGGCCGGTCACGGCATCTATAAGGAACCGGACATTGAGCTGACCAGCACGGAGATGATTATCGAGTTCGCGCAGAGGGGTTACGGCACCGCGTTTCTTACCCGCCGGTTTGCCCAGCAGGAGCTGAATAACGGAACGCTGTTCGAGGTGAAATTGACGGAGGCTTTGCCTTCCCGCGCGATTGGCGTGGTTACCCGAAAAGACGCCACTTTGCCGTCCTGCTCGTCCATTTTCCTCAAAGAGGTAATGGATCAATAAATAGGCATGAAAGTTCAACAGAATGCCTTGGAATCGTTGTTGACTAAGTGATTTAAGAGTTTTAACATATAATGATAATCTTATATAATGGAGCGTTAGACATGAGCGAAAACAAACCTTACCGTATCCTTTTGTACTATAAATATGTTCACATCGACAACCCTGCCGAGCTTACCGCGGAGCATCTTCAATTCTGCAAGGATCTTGGCATTAAAGGCCGTATTCTGATCTCCGAGCAAGGCATTAACGGCACTTGCTCCGGCACGATTGAACAGACGGATGCCTACATCGCGCATATGCGCCAGAATCCGCTGTTTGCCGATATGGTGTACAAGATTGACGAGTCCGAGGGTCATGTATTCAAGAAGATCTTCGTTCGTCACAAGAAAGAGCTTGTTACCCTTCGTTACGACAAGAAGCTTGATCCAAACGTCCGCACGGGCAAGCATTTGTCACCGAAGGAATTTCACGAGCAGCTGCAGCAAGATGACGTTATTATTATCGACGGCCGCAATGATTATGAATACGATATCGGACACTTCCGCGGCGCGATCCGTCCAACGGTAGAATCCTTCCGCGAGTTCCCGGAGTGGATCCGCAAGAATCTGCCGGAAGACGCCAAGAACAAAAAGATTCTCACGTATTGCACGGGCGGTATCCGCTGCGAGACGCTGACCGGCGTTCTTCTTGAGGAAGGCTTCTCGGATGTTAATCAGCTTGAAGGCGGTATCGTGACTTACGGCAAGGACGAAGAGGTAAAAGGTCATTTGTGGGACGGCAAATGCTATGTATTCGATGAGCGCATCTCCGTGCCAATCAACCGGACGGACGAGGATATTATCGTCGGCAAGTGCTATCACTGCGGCAAACCGGAAGACCGCTACATCAACTGCGCGGACGACCTCTGCCATCGCAAGCATATTTGCTGCCCAGAGTGTGAAGCAGAGCATGAGAGCTACTGCGCGCCTGAATGCAAAGTGAACGACGAAGCACGCAAATTGAAAGTTATTTCTGGTCGGTGATAAATTATGGGACTTGGGTTAGTTGTTGTTGAGGTATGTACCCGCAACGAAATGGCACTGCTGCCTCTTGAGGAGCTTGAGGAGAAATTTCCGGAAGCGGCAGTCATGCGCACGGATTGCCTCAATATGTGCAATCTATGCCGCGCAAGGCCTTATGCGATGGTGAATGAGAACCGGATTTACGCGGGCACCAAGGAAGAATGCCTTAAGCAGGTGGAAGAAGCCGTGCAAGAGGAAATCAAACAGTTTTTTGGAGAGTAAGCCAATGACCGAAAATACCGAAAATAAACCTTACCGCATACTGCTTTATTATAAATACGTGCATATCGAGAATCCCGAGCAGGTAACGGCCGAGCATCTCCGCTTCTGCAAAGAGCTTGGCATAAAGGGCCGCATTCTCATCTCCGATCAAGGCATTAACGGCACTTGCTCGGGCACGATCGAGCAAACCGATGCCTATATGGCGTATATGAATGAACATCCCTTATTTAAGGATATCACTTATAAGATCGACGAGTCCGAAGGACATGTATTCAAAAAGCTGTTCGTCCGCCACAAGAACGAGCTTGTCACTTTGCGTTACAAGAAAAAGATGGATCCGAATGTCCTTACGGGCAAACGGCTGTCTCCGAAGGAATTTTACGAGCAGCTTCAGCAGGAAGATGTCATTATCATTGACGGACGGAATGACTACGAATACGATATCGGCCACTTCCGCGGCGCAATCCGCCCTACGGTAGAGTCGTTCCGCGAGTTCCCGGAATGGATTCGCAAGAACCTGCCGGAGGACGCGAAGAATAAGCCCATTCTGACCTACTGCACCGGCGGTATCCGCTGTGAAACGCTGACCGGCGTTCTTATGGAGGAGGGCTTTACAGACGTAGCCCAGCTGGAGGGCGGTATCGTCACTTACGGCAAGGATGAAGAAGTAAAAGGCCGCTTATGGGACGGCAAATGCTACGTCTTTGATGACCGGATTTCCGTGCCGATCAATCGGACGGAAGAAGATGTCGTCATCGGCAAATGCCATCATTGCGGCAAACCGGAAGACCGCTACGTCAATTGCGCGAATGTGACCTGCGACAAGCGTCATATCTGCTGCGAGGAATGCGAAGCGGAGCATAATCGTCATTGCTCGGAAGAGTGCAAACCGCATTAATAAATGAGCGCGGCAGGATAATTCCTGCCGCGCTTTTTTCGTCTAATGCCTGATTAGATCCTCGCTGATTCCCCACAATCTTTTCCCTGCCCCGAAATCAAACTTGCCTGCAAATCCGCGGACCTTAACGATGCGCGGCATCGTTAAGCGCTCTGGAAATAAGATTTACCGCGTCCTTAACGATACGCCGTATCGTTAGGCCATCATGTTACGTTACTAGCTCCTTCACCATATAAACCAGCAGCTCATCATCCACAAAGACGTCCGTGCCGGGTTTAACCTCGACATTATTGTAAGTCAGCCCGTTGCCGTCCATGACGTATCCCCGTTTACCATACAACCGTTGGGCATTTCCGTAATCCTTATATAATCCGACACCAAGCCCGATATACTTGAATGATTCAGATGTTTTGCTCTCGAGCTCGTCCAGCAGTTTGCTGGCGATCCCCTTTTTTCTGTACTCTTGAAATACGCTTAAATCGTTTACTTCCGGTATATGACGTTCGGCAAAATACGAGTATTTGGACTCGTAGATCAGATGACAGCAGCCCGCCAGCTCCTCCCCGTAAAAGGCCATCAACGTTATTCGTTTCCCAGCACGGTTCTCTTCCAAGCATCTGATATAATAATCGCCTTGCCGATACCACGGAAAATGTGCGGCAAATTCCTTATTCAACATCTCGGCCTCGTCCAGGCTGGAAAGCTGTCTCAGTGAAATCCTGTTAGTCATTTCAATACACCTCCATGTAGAAAAAAGCTATATGGAGTATTTTACCATGACCGTATAAAGGCACAATAAATTCTTTTTTCATTTCGCTTGACTTAAACCAAGGTTTAAGTCGTATGATATTCCCGTCGACAACAAATTGGAGGACTCCAGATGAACTATTATTCCATTGGTGAAGCTGCTGCCAAATTAGATATACCCGAATCAACGATTCGTTACTATGAAAAAAAAGGACTGCTCCCTCTAATTGAGCGTGATCATGCGGGGAGAAGGTTATTTTCGGAAGATCAAATGACCTTGCTTGGAACGGTCATGTGCTTAAAGAACACGAATATGCCCATCGATGATATCAAGCAATATATCGATTGGGTCATTGAAGGCGCAAGCACGGTGACTCTTCGTCTTGACATGCTGAACAAGCATAAGCAGACGGTGCTGGCGCAAATGGCTTTAATGACGGAATCCCTAGAAGGAATCGAAGTAAAAATACAACGTTATATCAAACAAACCCAGGAGGCGCTAATATGAAACTTTCAGGAAATACGATACTCATCACAGGCGGAAGCACGGGGATTGGTCTAGCATTCGCGGAACGATTTATGAAAGCCGGCAATACGGTTATAGTAACCGGACGGCGCGAGCAAGTGCTTCAAGCCGCGCAAGACAAGCTGCCCGGCCTTATAACCAAAGCCAGCGATTTGAGCAATGAAGCCGAGCGGATTGCCCTGTTTGATTGGGTGACTGCGAATTATCCGGCGACCAACGTACTGGTTAACAATGCGGGGATTCAGCAGCGTTTCAACGTGTTAAAATCGGATGTAAAGAACGACTGGGCGTATTTCAATAAAGAATTGACAACAAACATTGAAGCGCCCTTCCATCTTGCGATGCTGTTTGCCCCGTTTTTTGCGGCAAAAGAGAACGCCGCCATTATCAATGTGACATCGGGTCTGGCTTTTACGCCATTCGCCATTGCACCGATCTATTCTGCTACGAAGGCTGCTCTTCATTCCTTTACGATCAGCTTGAGACATCAGCTCTCGGCTACTTCCGTAGAGGTCATCGAGGTTGCCCCTCCGGCCGTTAATACCGATCTGGGCGGCGCCGGTCTCCATTTCCACGGCGAACCTCTCGATGCGTTTGCGGACGGTATCTTCCAAGGACTCGAGGAAGGCAAATCCGAGATCGGCTACGGCACCTCGGTAGACCGTCTCCGTATGTCCCGCGACGATATCGACAAATACGCCGAAAACATGTATCACGCCACCAAAAACATGATCGAATAACCAACCAATCCTGCTATGTATCCAAAAAAGAAGGAGCTGCCGCAATGGCAAGCTCCTTCTCTTTTATTCTTTTTTCTTTTGTGAGCTGACGACGGAGCTTTTGAATGATTCTGGAGAAGCGCAGCGTTCGCCTTTGCTTGGGGATTCCCACCTCATAATATTCTAATCAAGGAATCCCCGAGCAACAGCGATCGGAAGAACATTCAAAGCGCAGTCGTACAGTCTCACAATTTCCTGTACTGGTTAGGCGACTGCCCCTCAAACTTCTTAAACACCTTGCTGAAATATTTATCGTCGTCATAACCGACCATCTCGGCGATCTGGGCGATCTTCAGATTCGGATTTTGCAGCAGCAGCTTCGCTTTTTCAACACGGATACGGCCCAGGTAATCAAAAACATTCTCCCCCAACTCCTGTTTGAAGCGGCGGGAAATATATTCTCTGCTCAGGTAAAACCTTTCGGAGATATCCTGCAGCGTAACCTCGCGATTATAATTCTGCTCCATGTATCTGGCAATGTCCCGCATAATGCTATGCTCTTTATTGCCGCCGGCACCCGTTAATGCAGCAAACGCGGTAAGCCCGTTCAGAAGCTCGCGCCTGCAGAGCTCCAGAGACAATCTGCCCTGCTCATCCAGCAACACATACAACGGCAGGCTCGAAGACGGCTCCGCACTTGCCTGAATGTCCTGCTTGGCCGCAAGCTCCTGCCGCCAGCGGCTCAGCATGGATTCGTATTCGAAGCGCCATAGCTCAATCTGCTCTTGCGTAATAACCGGTAGCAGCCGTGCATTCTCGAGGAAGCTCTCGACGGCCGTCTCGATATCCTTCTCCTTGCCGCTCCACACCGCAAGACGGAACCGCTCTTCGTAAGCGGCAATGCTCAGGGAGTGGATTCCCGTTTTAAAGCCTTGCTCGCTGCAATGAACATAACTGTTGTCCTTGAGCAGATTACGCTGCTTCAGCGCGACTCTTGCCTCCTGGTACGATAACGATAAACCCGTTGGGAAAGCCTGCTTATGCCCTACTCCGTAATGGAACCGTCCATGAATCGACTTCACGATTCCTTCCGTAATTTGCGCAAGCAAGTCCTCCCAGTCCGCCAGCCGATCCCACAGCAAGATAATAATCTCATGCTCGCTGTTCCAATAGCGGAACGCAAAGCCGCTATTTTTCGGCTTGAGTATTTCGTTGCACACATTGATCAGGCAAAAAGTGAGCAAATCCCGGTTACCATCGAATTTACGGGAGATTTGAGGCTCCAGCATCCCGGTGCTCAGAATGATGACCTGGCATTCCGTCGCGCGATCCAGCTGAAATTCCTCCTTCAGCACGGCCGGAACCGCCACTTGCCCGCCAGCCCCGGCTTCACTGATCATCGTCGAGAACAGCTTATCCCGGTACACCGGCTTAATCTGGTTGATTTCGATGCTGCGCTGCTGATCAAGCCTGCGGGCCTGATCCTCCTGCTCCCAGCTCTGCTTCGCTTTCTGAAGAGCCTCCATCAGCTGCTCCGGGTCAATCGGCTTCAGCAAATAATCCTGACCGCCATATTTCATCGAGCTGCGCACCAGATGGAAATCGTCGTAGCCGCTGATGACGATCGTCTTGCTTTTTCGCCCCTTCTCTTTCATCCAAGCCAGTAGCTCTACCCCATCTCGGTTCGGCATTCGCATATCGGTAATGACGATTTCCGGCTGGATATTCCCCAGCACTTCAATGGCGGAATCGCCGTTATCGGCTTCGTAAATTTCATTGATTCCGAGCTGCTCCCAATCAATCAGCAGCTTAACCGCTTCGCGCACATGCTGTTCATCGTCTACAATGAGTATTTTCATGCTCGTTCCTCCAGCTCTTGCACAGGTATTCTCAGGGTCACGGTAAATCCGCCCGCAGGCGAAGAGTCAATGCTCATTTCCGCTTCCTCGTTGTAATAAAGCTTCAGCCTCATCCAGACGTTGCTGATGCCGATGCTCCTCTGCTCCTCGAGCAGCGCTCCGGTGGAACGGAATAACAGCTGTCGCAGCTCCCGCAGCTTATCCGGATCCATCCCGCTACCGTTATCCTCAATCCGGATCGTCAGCCAGCTTCCGTCGTCGGTAACTTCCGAGAACAATCGAAGAACGCCGCTGCGCCCCGAGTTCTCATAGCCATGCTTGAAATAGTTCTCGACAAGCGGCTGCAGCAGCATTTTGGGCACCTGTACCGACAGAGAGGCCGGATCAATCTCGTAATGCACCGTCAGCTGTTCGTTGAATCTTTGCTGCTGCAGCTCAAGATACGCCTTCGCATGATTCAGCTCCATCGAGAAAGGCACAATGGACTCGCTGGTATTCATGTTGTATCTCATCATTTTCGCAATCGAAGTGATAAGCGTATATACCTTTGGCGCCTCGGCATGAAGGGCCAGCGTCCCGATCGACTGCAGGGCATTGTACAGAAAATGCGGATTGATCTGCGCCTGCATCGCTCTCAGCTGATTCGTCTTATTGGCAATTTCCAGCCGGTATTCGCTATTGATCAAATCCCGGATCGTCTGAATCATCGTATTGAAACGCCTTGCCAATATGCCGATCTCGTCCTTCCGATCAACTGGCACCACGACGTTGAAATTCCCGGACTGCACCTGGTTGATATGCCCGATAAGCCGCTTGACCGGCTTCGTGAACTGGTAGCTGACGAGGAAGCTTGCGATAACCGCAAGCACCATAAAGATCGCGATAACCGACGTATTAATCGTCCGGATCGCCGTTGCGCTCTCGTACAAATACGAGTACGGAAGCTGCTTCACCACGACCCAGTCCATGTAATTGGTACTGAGTGTATCATAAATGACGATGCCGGAAAAAGACTGATCTTTCCATTTGATCACGCCGTTTTCCTGCTTGGAAGCAAGAACCTGAGTCGTCCATTTCAGCTGATCCTGGTCTTCCTGCCCATTTACCGAGCACACGAAATTGCGGCTCCGGTCGATAATATACAGCTGCTCTTCGGATGACATCGTCAGCTGCCGGCAGATCTGGTTCAGCTCATCCGATTTAACGTCCATCGACAAATAACCAATCACTTCGTCGCTAGGCGTCCGGATAATCGGCCGCCGCAAAGTGAAAACGCTTTCCTCTTTGACGGCATGACTCCAATCCAAATTATAATGCGCGCTTGTATGCGTAGCCTCCACAAACGGCTTCGGATTCGAGCCATGCTCCGTTGGCCATTCCAGCGGTTGATTGATCCCTCTGCGGAAAAACCCGCGGGCCATCAGATACGTCAGCTTGCCATCCCCGATCTGCAGCTGGATTTGATGAATCCCGTTTGTAGACTGATAAATATTCAGCATATGGGCGTAAATCTGCAAATTATTTTTCTCGTCGAACATCGGTACGTTTACGTTTGGCGACTGCCCCCGCTCGATCAAGGCATACAGCGAATTGGACTTGTTAATGTTCAAGTACACGTCAAGCGAGTTTTCGTTGATCTTGTCCATATAGCCCAGGATGTTGTTTTTGCCAAGCGCCAGCAGGTTCTGATTCTCGTGAATCGACTGCTGCGTCACCTTATCTTTGATGTAATAATTCGAGATAATCATCGATACCGTAATCGGAATAATCGTGACGGCGAGCAAGAGCGCCATCAGCTTCCGGTTAATACTCGTTGCGAACGCAAACATGACGTCCTACCTCCAGGTCAATATATTACACCTAACCCATCATATCTATCGGTGGTTCAAATTTCAATAACTGTTTATAGTCTAGCTATGCACCGATACTTAAAGCCGCATTACGAAGGGGGACTCCAATTGAACTTACGAAAAAGATCAAACGAATGGATACAGCAGCTTGTATTTGTCGGACCGGGCATGATCGTCTTCACGATTATCGTGCTTATTCCGTTCCTGCTTGGCTTCTACTTTTCCTTCACGGAGTGGAATGGCCTGGATCTAGACAAAGCGAAATGGATCGGCATGGATAATCTCCACCGCATCTTTACGAACGACGACAAATTTTGGGCATCCTTTAAATTTACGTTGAAGTTTACGGTCGTGACCGTTGTCGTGACCAATATTCTGGCTCTTATCCTGGGGCTTCTGTTAACCCGGCCCATGCGGGGACGCAATACGCTCCGTACGATTTTCTTCCTGCCTAACATGATTGGCGGTATTTTGCTCGGTTACATCTGGCAGTTTATTTTCACCAAAGGCTTCAAAACCATCGGCGAAATGACGGGCTGGCATTTCTTCGAGCTTCCATGGCTCGGCACGCCGGAGACCGGCTTCTGGGGACTCGTTATCGTCTTCGTCTGGCAGACAACCGGCTACATGATGGTTATTTACATCGCCGCGATCGTTGGGGTACCGAAGGACTTGATGGAAGCCGCAACGATTGACGGAGCGACCTACTTCCAAACCGTCCGCAAGGTGATCATGCCGCTTGTTATGCCGGCCATTACGGTCTGCTTGTTCCTGACGACATCCGGCGCGTTCAAAATGTTCGACCTGAACCTTTCGCTTACGAAGGGCGGTCCGGGTACTTCCACCCAATCGCTTGCTTATAACATTTATGCCGAGGCGCTGGTCAACAACCGTTACGGGCTAGGCACCGCCAAGGCCATGCTATTCTTCTTTGCCGTCTCCATCATTGCCGTCACGCAAGTGTGGCTGACCAAACGGAAGGAGGTAGAAGCGTAAATGACAGCTTCCCGTTCCCGGCTTTGGGCCGTTGCAGCTGCAGCAATCCTGCTCGCTCTGCTTTTCATTGCTCCTTTTTACTTCGTCCTTGTCAATTCGGTAAAAGCGCTTGGCGAGATTATGGTGGACGCCGCCTCGTTCCCGGACAAGTACCTGTTCTCGAATTACTCGAAGGTATGGGATATTATTAAATTCCCGAAAGCTTTGCTGAACTCGGTCCTGATCACCGGCATCAGCGTGACTGGCATCGTAATCATCAGCGCCATGACGGGCTACCGGCTTGTCCGCAAGCCAACCGTCTTTAACAAAATCCTGTTCACGGCGTTTATCTCGGCGATGATCATACCGTTCCAGTCGGTTATGCTTCAGCTGGTACGCGTAACCAGCTTCCTGGAGCTTAGAGCCAACATGTTCGGCATTGTCGTCTGTTATCTCGGCTTTGGCTTATCGCTTTCGGTCTTCCTGTTCCACGGGTTTATTAAAAGCGTTCCGCTTGAGATCGAAGAAGCGGCCGTAGTGGACGGCTGCTCGCCGTATGGCGTGTTCTGGAAAATCGTGTTCCCGCTGCTTCGCCCGATTATCGTAACGGTAATTATCCTTAACGGCTTGTGGATCTGGAACGACTACCTGCTGCCGGTGCTGATCATCGGTTCGAACAAGGATCTCACGACCATTCCGCTCGCGATTACCCGCTTCTTTGGGCAATATACGAAGCAATGGGATCTGGCTCTGGCCGGTCTGACCATGGGCATAATGCCGATTATTATCATGTTCCTTATGCTGCAAAAGCATATTATCGAGGGAATCTCTTCGGGATCGCTCAAAGGGTGAGAAAACCACTATCGAGGCTTCTCAAAGATGAACGACCGCGTTTAGAGGTAGGTTTTATCGCCAAATAGAATTTATGTTTCGAGTTCTCCGAAACGTATAAATTCTATTGTGGTAATATCAATATTTTGCACTTTTCACGACAAAAACGTCTGTGTTTCTTGGCTTTCAGCTTCCATATAATCAAAATTGTAAAGAGAACCGCTAAAGCTTGACAAACCATGGGGAGGTTAACGAAATGAAAAAGCTTTCTATTCTTCTCGCTGCAGCAATCCTGACATTGACCGCTGCCGGCTGCGGTAACAACAGCAACAATGGCAATAACTCGGGCTCCGAAGCAAGCAACAAGCCTTCTGAATCCGCCAATGCGACATCGGAGGCTTCTACGGCTCCTAAGAAAGACGTTAAGATCAAAGTATTCCAGTTCAAAGTGGAAATTGCCGACGCGCTTAACCGCATGGCTGAAGAATATGAGAAAGAGACCGGCGTTAAAGTCGAAGTCGAAACGCATGGAGGCGGCGAAGACTACAATGCCCTGCTGAAGGCTGAAATCGCTTCCGGCTCCGAACCGGAGATCTTCAACTCCGAAGGTTACGCAGCGCTTGAAGCTTATTACGACCGCGCAACAGACTTGTCCGGCGAGCCTTGGGCGAAAGACGTCATCCCTGCTGCTGCAGGACCTGCTCAAGTAGACGGCAAGCTGCTCGGCATGCCGATGAACATCGAGGGCTATGGCATTTTCTATAACAAGGACTTGTTCGAAAAAGCCGGCATCACTACCCTTCCTAAAACGTTGACTGAGCTTGAGGACGCAGCGAAAAAACTGCAAGCAGCAGGCATTACGCCGTTCTCGACAACAAACGAATGGTGGTCGATCGGTCATCACACGATCAACGTTGGTCTTGCCGAACAGCCGGATCCAATCGCCTTCATCAACGGAACAAAAGACGGCAGCGCAAACTTCAAAGACAACGATGTATTCAAGAAATGGATTAACTACGTTGACGTTGTGTTCAAATACAGCCAGAAAGACAAGCTGACAACCGACTATGCGACGCAGGTTGCGAACTTCGCATCCGGCAAAGCAGCGATGATTCAGCAAGGTAACTGGATCCAAGGCGACGTGGACAAAGTAGCGAAGCTGAACGTTGGCCTGCTCCCTATTCCGATTGACGACAGCGGCAATGCTCATATCTACACGGGCCCTGCAAACTTCTGGATCGTAAACAGCAAATCCAAAAACGCCGAAGAAGCGAAAAAATTCCTGAACTGGATGGTTACATCGGACACCGGCAAATCGTACCTGACAAAAGAATTCAAATTCATCCCTGCTCTTACTTCCATCAAGCCTACAGCGGATGAAATCGGTCAAATGGGCGTTGCCGTATCCGAGCAGGCAGCAACTGCCGGCGGCTGGCATTGGGGCCGTTACCCTGACGGCGTGCCGCAAGGCTGGGGCGCTGCCATGCAGGAGTACCAAGGCGGATCGATTAATAAAGACCAGCTTTTCGACAAGCTGGAAAAAGCGATTCAAGATATCGTAGCGAAATAAGCGAAGACAGGTGGTCTTGAGAAGTCCTAAGTGGACTTTTCGAGGCCGCTTTCTTTTTTGGGCCTACCGGAATTTTGAAATTGTTTGGGGAAAGGCTATAATGGGACTATCTGTATATCGAACGTAAGGAGACAAGCGGATGCAAAATGTAAAAATCTTTTCCGGTTCCTCGAACCGCCCGCTCGCGGAAGAGCTATGCCGAAAACTTGACGTTCCTCTTGGAGACATTGAAATCTCCAGACTGGCAAGCGGAGAAATCAGCCTGCGTTACATAGAGTCGATTCGCTCGGCCCATGTTTATATCATTCAATCATTGTCTCATCCGGTGAATGAGCATCTTGTTGAACTTATGATTATGATTGATGCGGCCAAACGGGCCTCCGCAAAAACAATCAATATCATCATGCCTTATTACGGTTATGCCCGTCAGGAACGGAAATCTGCTCCGCGCGAGCCGATTTCCGCCAAGCTGGTTGCCGATGTCCTGACGACCGTTGGCGCCGACCGCCTCATTACGGTTGACCTGCATGCCGATCCGATCCAGGGCTTTTTCGAAATTCCGGTCGATCATATTACCGCCCTTGATTTGATCACCGATTATTTGAAGAGCAAAAATATTAAAAACCCTGTCGTTGTCTCGCCGGATGCCGGACGCGCAACGACGGCGGAGAAGCTTGCCAACTACATGGACTGTCCGTTCGCGATTATGATCAAGAACCGTCCTGCCCACAATACGTCGAAGATTACGCATATTATCGGCGAAGTCGAAGGCATGACGCCGATTATTATCGAGGATTTGATCGATACGGGCGGCACCATTATCAAGGTTGTGGAAGCCTTGAACAAGCGCGGTGCCAACGATGCTTATATCTGCGCCACTCACGGCCTGTTCTCGGAGAACGCGCTTGAGAAGCTGACGCATCCTTTCATTAAAGAGGTTGTGATTACGGATACGATCGCGATTGACCCGAACCATTCGGACAAGTTTGTTGTTCTGCCAATGGCGGATCTGCTGGCGAATGCTTTGCGTATCATTAATAATGGCGGATCGATAAACAGGTTGTTTAAGACGAAGCAGATGTGATATTAAAAGGCATGCTTCAGGATGGGGATTACGGAAAAGTATCGCCTTGCGGCTGCTGTTGGTCTCGTGGGATTCTGAATGAATTTGATTAGGTGTATTCCCACGAAACCAAAGGCAGACGCTCCGCTCCTCCAGGCGATACATTTCCTCCACCCCACCTTTCGCACGCACCTTTAACTTCACAAACGCTTCGTCCCACACCTGTTTATCGGGTGTGGGAGTGGGAACAAAACAAGAGCCCCGGAATTGAATCCGGGGCTCTTTGTTATTGGAGAAGATGTTACTTAGCCCGGTACAAGCCGTACTTCTTAAGGCTGTCGCGGATTGGTTTGGTATCCTCGGCCAAGCCGCCGCCGTCGCCGTTAAGGGCGAGATCGACCTGCCAGGCGGTCAAGTCGGCAACGTTCATGGACTCCATTTCCTCGAGGCTGAAGAAGCCCGCGCCGTCTACTTCCACGCCGTCCGGACGAGGCTCGCCGTCGATGTATTCCATTTCGAATGTTATGTAGACGTCATGCACCGAATGCGGCCGGTCGCGAATGCCGATAATTTTGGACACGATCGCGCGGACGCCCGTTTCTTCCCATACCTCGCGGGCAACCGAACCTCTAATCTGCTCGAACTGTTCAATGTAGCCGCCCGGCGTTGTCCAATAGCCTTTTCCCGGTTCATGGGCGCGGCGGACCAGAAGAACCTTGTTATCCTTCACGACGCATGCTCCTACGCCGATGCTGTAATTACCCCAGTGAACAAAGCTGCAGCTTGGGCAAGCCTTGCGGTCCTCCCCGCCAATCTCCCTTACTTCCAGCTTATCTCCGCAAGCCATGCAAAAATTAATATTTTCCATGTGGATTTTCCCCCTCCGGCAAAATGGCAAACAATATAGAGATCATTATACCTTAGCTTTGCGGACAATGGCCCTAATTTTTTATGTGAAACTAATGTACTTTTCAGCTTTGTTTAATCTTGGGAGAACATAATGACCATACTCCCTATTTGATATAGCTTGTCTCTTGGGCCCGTATCCCGAATGCGGGCCACTTTTTTATTCTAAGACAAAAAGGACCGGTACAGAACCGGTCCTTTTCTTCGTTTATTATTCAAATGGATAACGCAGTCCCCATTGCCCGCGGATTTCATCCATGATCCGCATAAGCTGCAGGGTTTCGTCCAGCGAAATAACCTCGCTCTCAAGCTTGCCTTCACGGAGGTATTGCCCTGCCGCTTCGGCCTCATACACGTAACCAAGCGTCGTACGGTCATCCGAGAAGGTTTCTTCCGTACCGTCCGAGGCAACAAGCGTTGCGGACTTGGCATTAAAGAAGGAAGGAATCTTAATGGAGCCTTCTGTCCCCATTATGTAAGCATCGCTGCCCGAGTTCAGACGGATGGCCGAGCTCAGCAAAGCGGTCTGACCGCCTTCATAAGAGAGCAGGATGCTGTTCTCTTCGTCTACGCCAGTCTCGCCAAGATGAGCGGTGCTAAGAATCTGTTTCGGTTTTGCCCCAAATAACATGGAAGCGAAGGAGAGCGGATAAATGCCGACATCCAGCAGCGCAAAGCCGGTTTAAATAAACGTCCTTCCGGATTAACTCCGGTGCGGAAGCCAAAGTCTGCCTTAAGCAGCCGAACATCGCCGATACGGCCCTCTTCGATCCACTCACGGACCTTGCGGATGACGGGCAGGAACCGCGTCCACATCGCTTCCATCAAGAAGATGCGGTTTTCTCTTGCGTATTGCACAACTTCCTCTGCTTCTTTTACATTGACCGTAAAAGGCTTCTCGCATAATACCGCTTTGCCTGCGCGAAGACATTGCAGAACATGTTCCTTATGGGACGGGTGAGGAGTCGCGACATAAATAATGTCGATCTCGGCATCGTTCACCAGCTCCTCGTAGCTTCCATACGCGCGTTTCCCGCCGAATTTGCCGGCGAACTCTGCAGCCTTCTCAAGGGAGCGAGAGCCTACCGCGCTAAGCTCTGCATCCTGTGCAAAAGCCAAATCGCGGGCGAATTGGGATGCAATCCAGCCTGCGCCGAGAATGCCCCATTTGATCGTTCTATTCTCCATTATTTCCTACACCTCCAACCGCAGTATATCAGCAATTGACCCGATATGAAAGCGGTTTACGGAGATATGTCCGCGCTTAATTTTGCTGCCTGGAGATGAAAAATAAAGTAAACCAGATAAACACAAAACCTGTAATCTGTGCGCTAGTGATCACTTGGCCGAATACCGTCCAGTTCAGAAGAACGCCCACCATCGGGAAGCTCAGCTCGGCGATTGTCGCATAAGAAGCCTTGATCTTGCTTAAACCTTTATAGTAGACAAGCAGGCTGACCAGCCCCGGAAGCAAAGCCTGAAGCAGCAGATTGACGATAACGGCTACCGGATCCGTTCCTTCCGCCAGCTTCCATGCTGCTCCCTCCGACCAAGTAATCACAAGCAGCAGCGGCAATGCCATCATAAATCGCAGGGAGGTAACCGTCTCGTATTTCATGCTGCCAAGCAGATAACGCCCCATAACCGTCGATCCGCCCCATAGAGCAGCCGCGCCTAGTGACAGCAAGCTGCCAACCTGGACAAATTCATGGACATGCCCAAAAGGAAGCGTAAAGCCAAAGGTCAGCAAATAGGTTCCGACAATGGCAAGAACGAGCAACGGTCCGATTTTTTTGGGCAGAAGCTCTTTCAATAGGATCCTAGCCATCACAATCGCGAAGAGAGGCTGCAGCTTCTGCAGCAGCAGAACCGCGTTAGGATTGCCGTGAACGAGGCCTTGCGTGAATAGAATCGTTGCCAGCGCCGAACCGCCCCACGAGACAAACAGCAATGCGCCAAGCTGGCGGAGACGGACTCCGCGAAGATCCGCACGGAACTTCCATAACACCGGAGCTGCTGCGATGAACAAAATGATATGCTCCAGCAGCACAATTTGAGTAGAAGTTAATGTTTTCAGCAAAATAATGCGGAATACCGGATCCACGCCCCACAGCGCGGCTCCAAGGACAACCAGCCAAAACTCCGGACGAACGGGAGATTTGGTACGAATAAGTGGTGATGCGGTGACATTGTTCATAATGAGTACCCTTTCTGAATACAGGACGGAGCAAGCGTTACGGCTGCGCCTTCGGCTAGAAGAACGGCAGACGGTTTCGCTTTGCAATTAAAAGCCCCGATCCGCTTGGTTCCGCGAATCGGGGCCAACTCAAATAAACATGCGTTTGGGCGGTTTCCCGTCTACTGCAGGCTTACTTAAGCGATCTTCTATCATCCGGACTATACCGTCGGCCTTGGAGTTGCACCAAGTCAGTCCCCTTGCTGTTTGTCAGCTCAGGGAGTCGCGGGCTTTGCTATCCTCTGCCAAGCAGGGAATCACGTTTACCGCCGGTCAGGAGTTTCACCCTGCCCCGAAGATCCTTATTCCATTAATTTTTTTAAATGATTGGATTGAGTATAACGCTGTTTTTCCGAGTTGTCTAGTGTGAATAGTAAGATTTAACAATCGTTTAACTATACTTTTACTTGCAGGGCTTCCCGGACAAGCGGCGCAACTTCCTTTGCCAGCAGTCGGATAGAAGACTCCACCTGGGCGGCAGGCATGCCGCCAATGTCCATCTGGGCCATAAAGCGGGAATGTCCAAACAGCTTATGCTGGGCGATAATCTTCTCCGCAATCAGTTCCGGACTTCCGATCGCAAGCGCCCCCGCCAGCTTCTCGAAATCCTCCCGCGAGAGCGGCGTTCCGTTCTCCTTGCCGCCCATGAACTGGGAATAGTATACCGAATAACCGGCGTAAAATTCATCCAGTGCTTGCTCGGTTGTCTTCGCAACATAACAGTGACCGGTAATCGCCACCCTCAGCTCTTCTTCCCGGTAGCCTGCCGCAATGCCCGCTTCCTTGTAGCTGTCTACAAGATGCTTGTATTTCGTCGGTTCTCCGCCAAGCAGCGCAAGTGCCATCCCTGCCCCCTGCCGACCGGCCAGAGCCGCGCTTTCCGCCGTACTGCCAACGCCGACCCAGAGCGGGATTGCCGGCTGCGCGGGACGCGGTGCAATTTCCGCATCCTCCAAAGGACTGCGAAGACGGCCGCTCCATGTAACCCGTTCCGACAAATTAAGCTGTCTCATTAATTCCAGCTTCTCGGCGAACAATTCTTTATAGTCATCCAGCTCAAAGCCAAAGAGCGGGAACGATTCGATATAAGCACCGCGGCCTGCGATAATTTCCGCACGGCCGTCAGAGATGAGATCCAGCGTCGCAAAATCCTCGAATACCCGTACCGGGTCCGCAGTCCCTAGTACCGTAGTAGCGCTTGTAAGCCGAATGCGGGAGGTCGCCTGAGCAATTGCGGCAAGTACAACCGGTGGCGAGGATAAAGCAAAGTCCAAGCGGTGATGCTCGCCTACTCCAAATACGTCAATACCCGCTTCATCCGCAACTTTGGCTGACCGGATAATCTCCTTCATTCGTTCTCCCGCGTTCTTGAGCCCGCCCGTACGGGGATCAACCGCAAGATCGCCTAATGTGTAAATGCCAAACTCAAAATTCCCGTCATTCCCTGATGAACCCATCCGTATGTCCTCCTCAGCAATGCCACCGTGATCTAATAGTCTAATGATTGACATTGCTTCCATTCCTATTCATGTACGTAAAGTAAGTAGTATACGTATAGTAAGTGAAGTCTCTAGTAAGTAATTGTGCCTAATTCTATAGCATACGTCAAGCTTCCTTGCAAAAAAAGAAGGTTTTCATATCTATCACGGCGATAGTACTGCCGCTAAGCTCGATCAGAATACCATTTTACAGTCTTTTTTAACCCCGTGGACAAAGAAATGGCAGGCTTCCACTGCACTTCATTTTGAAGCCTCGCAATATCAGCCCTTACGACAACCGGCTCTTCCGGCCGTTCATCGCCAAACCTAATATTTGCTTCGCTTCCGATAAGGCTGCCGATCATTCTGACCATCCGCTCCAGCTGAACGGGCTGTCCGCTTGCGATATTTACCGTTCCCTCACATCGGCTTTCGAATAAAGCCACCAATGCGTCCGCCGCATCTTGGATATATAAATAATCCCGGTACAGACTGCCTTGCCGGCAATAAGCTTCTTCCTTGTTCAACAAGGAAGTAATCATGGATGCCACCAATCTTTTACCGGGTTCAGCTGGGCCGTACAAATGAAATAGTCTAGCCCATGCGCTGCTAAAACCCGCTATCCGCGCATAGGATTCCAGCCAGATCCGCAAGCTGTTCTTGCAGGCTGCGTAAGCATGGGCATATGAATCGGGGGATTCCGTTTCCGACAATACCCCTTCTCCCCATACATACTCCGCGCCCGTTCCGGCTGCAACCACGCGCTTGCCGCCGCTTTGGACAAACTGATGAATAAGCGCCATGCTGCATCTTGTCCATTCGTAATTGGTCAAGGACCGGTAACATCCCGGAGGAATGGAGTCCCAAGCAAGATGGATTAACGAATCGGGCTTTACCTTCAAGATAAAACGCGCCGCCTCATCTGCGTTCAGCAGATCAACCTGATGCCAATTCCCGCCTAACGCAAGCGGAGCTGTTCGGTATGCGGCATGTACCTCGTATCCTTTTGCCAGCAGCGAAGCGATAACGTACCGGCCAATCCAGCCGGTTGCGCCGGTTACGGCTACCTTATGCGACAAGCGTCAAACTTCCCCTCCAATCTGAAGCAAGCAAAGCAACCCAAAGCTAACGTAATCTCAACGACCTGAATTCCGGGATACGGCGCAAATCCTCCGTTATAGTGGCAAGAGCTAAATAGTTGGTTTCTAGTTCATGCAGATTAAATAGATGATGGCTGCCCATGTTGCTCTTCAAAGCATCTTCCGGAATCGTGGGACCAATCTGCAATTTCCTTGCAATCACGGCATAATTCCAGGGACTGAACGAGAATTTCATAATAAAAGCCGGAATCAGAAGCACCTCGTAAGGCTTAGTCGTCCAATGCCTGCCTGCCGTATATCCGCCGCTTCTGTATTTATGAATAAATCTTCCGTTATACAAGGCTTGAGGATCTGCCGGGAATAAGCCGTGATAGCGCTGTTTGACCAGCGGCTGCGCATAGATAGGATCCGTATAGTAACCTAGAGGATCAACCATCGTAATCGTCCTCACCGAATACATTTTCCCGCCAAGCGAATCCAGGATCTGAAATAGTTGAATGCCGTATCGGCTGACGAGAAATTCCGTTGTATTCAGCACGATTTTCCAGCCGGATACACCCTTCTCGATATCCATTACTTCCTTGTCGACTTTAACGGCATGAAAGTCCGGGACGCTGGAATCCCTTAACTCCCAGTGAGGTGCGAGCTTCCGAATAATGTCCGAGGATCTGTCCGTTGACCCTCGGTTAATCATAATGCCGTGGTCAAATAAGGGAACATGATGCATCAGCCACCAGGGCAGCAAATATTCCTCATTGTAGAAGTGAGAAATAAGCGTCGCCATCCGTTTCACCCCCTTATTGACTCTTTAAATCTGTAAGGATACTTTATCTACTATTATATGAAAGACGGCTGGAAGGGTTCATGCCAGGTAGGTCTCGAGAATCAGACCAACTAATTTGAGGCATGAATATTTTTCGATTGACGTAAACGGTTGCATGAATTATAGTGAAAACGAGCCAAATATATAACAAGCCTTTTGGCATGTTACTAGTTCGACTAGGCATGAGCCAAGGAGAGTATCCGCCCGAATGACGGCGGTGTCTTTTCTTGGTTTTTTTGTGCTCATAATGGGGAATTTACTACTGAGAGGAGGGATTGACGTGGGACTTACGGGACAACTTCGGATCGACCGGATCGTTGGCAACAATGTCATCCTGACGATGGAGCCGAATTCATCGAGGGAATACGTGCTGTTTGGCAAGGGCATTGGCTTCTCATGCAAAGGCCAGAAGTTTATCGATGCCGAAGACCCACGAATCGAGAAGCGGTACCGGCTTGACGACCGGGATAAAGCTCTGCATTACCATTCACTTTTGGAGGAATTGGACCCGGAAGTGGTTCAAATCTCCGAGCAGATCATTGATGAGATTCGGGAACGGCTGGGAACGCCCGTCGATCCGAAAGTGTATTTCGCCTTACCGAGCCATATCCAGTTTGTCGTCTACCGGTTAAGAAACGGCATGGAAATCGTCAATCCTTTCCTGTACGAAACGAAGATGTGTTATCCCCAGGAGTTCAAGATCGCGGCCAAGGCAGCCAAGATGATCAGCGAGAAATTCGACGTCACTATCCCTGAAGATGAAGTCGGCTTTCTAACGTATCACGTGTATTCGGCAGCAGGGTCCGTTACCGCGGGACAGATGGTTCAGCTGACGGAGCTGATGAACGAGATCGTAGAGCGGATCGAAGGTTGGCGGGAAGCGCCAATGTCCAAGAAGAGCTCGGATTATGCCCGGCTGATTATGCATTTGCGTTATATGATGGAACGTATTTTGCAGAATAAGGAATCTGAAAATCCGTTCTCCGCAGAGATTAAAGACAAAATACCTACCGAGCATCGCAAGGCGGAGTTAATTGCGAAGATGATCGGAGAAAGACTAAACGTCAAGGTCTCCACCGACGAGATCGGTTATCTCGCGATGCATTTGTACCGGCTGTTCCGTTCGGTAGATACAGAATGAACATAAACAGACAACAACATGGATAGCAAGGAGTAGATCATATGAAATGGTTTGGCAAAAAATCGAATTCCGTTAGTGTAGCCGCACCTCTTAGCGGCAAGCTTGTTCCGCTTAGCGAAGTGCCGGATGAAGCGTTCGCGCAAGGCTTAATGGGAGAAGGAGTTGCAATCGAGCCGACGGAAGGCCGCGTCATCGCGCCGTTTGACGGCGTCGTGAGCCATTTGATCGACACGCATCACGCCTTGATCATTGAGCATTCGTCCGGACTACAGCTGCTTATTCACGTTGGCATCAATACCGTTGCCTTAAACGGCGAAGGCTTTAATGCGCTTGTGAAGACAGGCGATTCCTTCAAAGCGGGTCAAACCCTTCTCGAATGCGATTTGGATAAAATCCGCGATGCCGGTTATCCGGTCATAACACCGATTATCGTAGCGAACGAAGACGGCGCAGAGAAAGTGGAATGCACCTTCAAAACCGTTAATGCCGGAGAACCGGATGCGATTAAGGTTGTTCTGAAAACCTAAACTATTTGACATGGAGTGAGATAAGATGCTCGCATTTTTGCAAAAGATCGGTAAATCTCTAATGCTTCCCGTCGCAGCTTTGCCTGCGGCAGCCCTCTTATTGCGTTTCGGCAACATCGATTACGTAAAGGATTTCGGATTCGGCCAGTTCGGCGACTTCCTGAACCATTATATCGCTCCGTTCCTTGCAGCGGGCGGCTCCGCGATTTTTGACAACCTGCCTCTCATCTTTGCGATTGGCGTTGCGATCGGGATGGCCGGTGATGCGGTTGCAACGCTTGCCGCCGTTATCGCGTATCTTGTTCTTACGAACGTGCTGGGCAAAATCCCAACCGTATTCACGGGTCTCGTGGATAAAGACACAACGCTTAACATGGGTGTATTGGGCGGTATCATTGCGGGTCTTGTCGCTTCCTACTTCTATAACAAGTACCATGACATCAAGCTTCCGGATTGGCTCGGCTTCTTTGGCGGCAAGCGATTCGTTCCGATTGTCACTTCGTTTGCGATGGTTATCGTAGGTCTTATCTTTGGTCTCATCTGGGGACCTGTCCAATCGTGGCTCGATACGTTCGGCCGCTGGATCGTAGACCTTGGCGGCGTCGGCGCGTTTATCTTCATGACGGCCAACCGGCTTCTTATTCCGTTTGGTCTGCACCACGTCATTAACGCAATCGCTTGGTTCCAAATCGGCGACTACACGGATGCAGCCGGCAACGTCGTTCACGGCGACCTGCACCGCTTCTTCGCGGGCGACCCAACGGCAGGCATGTTCATGACAGGCTTCTTCCCGATCATGATGTTCGCCCTCCCGGCCGCTGCCTTTGCGATTATTCATACGGCAAAACCGGAAAAACGCAAGCTTGTCTCTTCCATCTTTATCGGTTCCGCTCTTGCTTCGTTCCTGACGGGTATTACGGAGCCGCTTGAATTCGCGTTTATGTTCGTGGCACCTGTGCTGTACGTGATTCACGCCGTGTTGACCGGTATATCCGCATGGCTTGTCGTTGAGCTTGGCATTCATCATGGCTTTGGCTTCTCGGCCGGCTTCCTTGACTACGCGATCAACTATCCGCTCTCCACGAAGGGCTGGATGATTATCCCGATCGGTCTCGTATACGCCGTTGTGTACTATGTCCTGTTCCGCGTCGTAATCGTGAAGCTGAACCTGAAAACGCCTGGCCGCGAAGACGATGATTTGGTGGAAGATGGCGCCAAGGATGGAGCTCCGGCAGGTGCAGGCGACGATAAAGCGAGTCAGGTTCTTGCGGCGCTTGGCGGTTCCGGCAATATCGAGAGCATCGATGCTTGCATCACCCGCCTCCGCCTGATCGTGAAAGACGAGAAAGCGGTGAACGACGCCGAACTGAAGCGTCTTGGCGCGGCAGGCGTAATGCGCCTTGGCAAAGGCGCCGTGCAAGCGATTTTCGGTACGCAGTCGGAAAGGTTGAAAGAACAAATCAAAAAACGCATGTAATCAGATAAATAGGATCGACATTAGCTCAAACTTACGAAGTAAGAATCACCACGAATGGCCAAAACGAGGCCATTTGTGCAGCAATTCTTTTTAGGAGGATTTATGGTGGAGAAAGCATACGTAGTTATGAACCCGACGGGCGTCCACGCCCGTCCCGCTAAAAAAATCGTTGAAGCTGCTAAAATTTGCGAAGGCACGGTTTACATCGAGAAAGGCGGACGTAAGGTCAGCGCAAAAAGCCTGGTTAACGTGCTGTCAATCGGAGCCAAGCAAAACGATACGGTAACGGTCAGTGCCGAAGGAGAAAAAGCCGAAGCTGCGGTTGACGCTATTGGTGCGGTGCTGGCTTCTGTGGAAGCCTAGTAAGGAGGCACGCAAAATGATGGCAACCGAGATAAAAGGGATCGCCGCATCGGAAGGTTACGCAATCGGCCGTGCGGTTATCCTCCGCGAAGAGGCTGTTCCTCAAGGAATAACTTACGTCGAAGCAGGCGAAGAAGCGGCTGAGCTCAGCCGCTTCGATACTGCTGTGGCGGCAGCGCGTAGTGAGCTTGAAGAGCTTCATAACCGCATGATAACGGACGGGCGCGAGAAGGAAGCCGAAATTTTCGAAGCGCATTTGATGCTGCTTGAGGACGAAGAGTTGATTGGCGCGGCACAGGAACGGATCCGCGGACAACGTTACAAGGCGGAAGCGGCGATGAACGAATCCGGCGAAGAAGTAGCCGACATGCTCGCCTCCCTGGATGACGAGTATTTGCGGGAGCGCTCGGCGGATGTCCGCGATGTCAGCCGCCGCGTCATTCGTAAGCTTGGTCACGGCACGGACGCCGATTCCGTTCCGGCTTCAACAACA
This sequence comes from Paenibacillus glycanilyticus, assembly GCF_051200795.1. Taxonomy (NCBI): domain Bacteria; kingdom Bacillati; phylum Bacillota; class Bacilli; order Caryophanales; family Paenibacillaceae; genus Paenibacillus; species Paenibacillus glycanilyticus. Next base: position 2,178,123 of record NZ_CP195155.1, on the reverse strand, counting down.
GCTACGCATTCAAAAGAAAAGTCTATCCTGTTCGCCTTCGATCTGACGCCTTCGGATACGGCTCAGCTTGATCCTTCTGTGATTGGCGGGTTCGTAACGGCGGTTGGTGGGCGCACCTCCCATTCCGCCATTATTGCCCGTTCGGTCGGCATCCCCGCGATTGTTGGCGCCGGAGATGAAGCGCTGCGTATTGAGGACGGTCAGCTCGTTATCGTAGACGGTGCTGCCGGACTTGTGCTGGTCGAGCCGGAAGACGAAGAGCTGGCCCGATATCAAGCGCTGCAAGAAACAGCCGCGGGACAACGCGCGCTGCTTGAGCAATTCCGCGGCAAGCCTTCGGTTAGCGCGGACGGACATCAGGTTGAACTGGTCGCCAACATTGGCTCCGTGCAAGATGCGCGTCAGGCGCATGAACAAGGTGCAGAAGGCGTTGGCTTGTTCCGTACCGAGTTTCTGTACATGGGCCGCTCCGACCTGCCTACGGAGGATGAACAGTTCTCCGCTTATAAAGATGCGGCTGAGGCCTTTGGCCAAGGTGCTCCCATCGTCATCCGGACGATGGACATCGGCGGCGACAAGGAGCTGCCAAGCCTGCAGCTCGAGAAGGAAGACAATCCCTTCCTCGGCTACCGAGCGATCCGGATTTGTCTGGACCGGCCGGAGCTGTTCAAGACTCAGCTACGCGCCGTTCTGCGCGCAAGCGCCTACGGCAATCTGAAAATTATGTTCCCGATGATCGCTACGCTTGGCGAATGGCGGCAGGCCAAGGCTTTGCTCGAGCAAGCCAAGCAGGAGCTTAGAAGCGAAAATATCGCCTTTAACGAACGGATTGAAGCCGGTATTATGATCGAAATCCCTGCTGCCGCCCAAATGGCGGATCGGTTCGCCCGGGAGGTTGATTTCTTCAGCATCGGCACCAATGACCTCGTGCAATATACGATGGCAGCCGACCGTATGAATCCGAAGCTTGGCTACTTATCCGATCCCCTCCATCCTCCCGTCCTCCGGTTGATCGATCAGGTTATCCGGGCGGCCCATAAGGAGAACAAGTGGGTAGGCATGTGCGGCGAAATGGCGGGAACGCCAATCGCCATTCCGATTCTGCTTGGCATGGGGCTGGATGAATTCAGCATGAGCGCATCGGCCGTCCTTCCCGCCCGCGCGCTTCTCTCGCGTTTAGACCGCGAGAAACTGACTTCCCTCGCGGAAGCCGTGCTTGATCTGGACGATGCGGAAGCCGTGCGTTCCTACGTTGAGCAGCACGTTTCGGAGCTTGCGAAATAAACATGAAAGACAGCTTACAGCAGATAAAATGCTGAAGCTGTCTTTTTTTTTGCAAGTATAGATATTACTCTGGATACGATGTCTGTGCTTAACTAGGAAAGGGTTGGGAAACACTAAAATAAATCCCGATCGGCAGAGTTAATCGGGATTTAACGGAAACAATCTTTCGTTTTTAGATGACGTTTAAAAACTCGCTGCGCCTCGTAATTTCCGCGGATAAGCTCTCCGGCATTCTAGAGCCTACGCAAATAAACCGAACATCCGTATTGATATTTAGATATCTTAACAGCTCGAATATCTCGGAGATATTCGTGCTCGTTTCAAATTGTTGAATATTATCAAAGACAAAATAAGAAATCTTCTTTTTTGCCAGTTCCGAACACAACAAGTGAATTAAATAATCATTTTGATATTGTTTGACAAAAGGCACTTCTATCGAATGCAGCAATTGAAGGATCAACGATTTAGTAGATCTAGCAGACATTAAATTCATATAAGCTGCATGATCGTTATCCTTGCAGTATCTCTTAAGCACGAAAGAATTCCCGCTTGTATGATCTGCTGTCAGAAAACAAAACACTTTATCATTGCTTTCGTTCAAAAAGCTAGATATTAAAAGATGAGTTTTATCATAACTCAGTTGTTGACTCATAGAAATAACCTCCAAATATACTAGATATTCAGAAGTATCGTCGCTAAATTTAACTTTTATACAACAATAGACTAGTTAGGAAATCTTAGATGGGTTAAACGATCTTCCAAAATCAAACGCAGCTCTTCTGGAATACGCTCAAACACGACCCCTTTCCCCAAAAATAACAGCCAATCCGCGTAGTAAGCCAGTTCCTCAGCATCGTTCACATCGAGCTGAACATTAAAAATCCCGCTCGACTGAAACATTCCGGTAAAGGACAAAATAATCCCCGGCGGGTGCATGCGTTTAAAACGCTGAATCCCAGCCGCGTCAAGCTTCACAACTAGATTGGACTGACGCGCACCGATCCGTTTTTTGCTTAAAATCTCTTGCTCGGAGTGTTTCATCTCATCCTCGGAAATCGCGGAATCCCGCAGCAAATCAACCGGCAAATAACGAAATTCGTCCGTATCAAAATCGTAAACCTCGACTAGCCACTGGGCATTCGAGTTGAAAATATGCAGCAAAAAAACATCCAGCAACTGCGGCCAGCCGGGACTCGGTTCATACGTCACGCGCAAATGCTTATCTCGCACAGCAAGCGAAATCAACTGATTTAATTCCGCAGGCGCTGCATCGTCGAGCTCCAACAGATTCGGATTGGCAGGATTCGTATTTTCAAAAAGCAAAATATGATTCAGCTCGATTAGCTCGTCCTGCTGCGTTTGCGACGCGATGCCGATAAGTTTTTCCGTGATCGAGCGGCGATTTTGCAGATAGGGCAGCTGTGAGTTTTTCGAGGCTATAAAACTGATAAAAATCGCCTTCAGCTCATCCGGCGTGAAACGTGCAGCGGGCAAATACTGATTTTGCAGGACATTGTAGCCTCCGCCCCGCCCCAGCTCGGTTGTCAGCGGAAAACCCATCGCCTGGATCTCGTTAATGTCGCGAATCGCCGTCGCTCGGGAAATTTTGAACTCCCGCTGAATCTCGGCAATTGTAAAATGCGCGCGGTTATTGATATAGCGCATGATTAGGTTTACTCGTTCTGTTTTCTTCATGTGTTTATTGTATCAAAAAAGTATCATTTTTTGATACATTCGGCAAATAGAATCAATCTTGTCAAAGTAAACACACAAAGGAGATAATAAAAATGTCTAACTACTCCATCAAAACGATCTCGGAAAATTACAAAATGACGGCTTTCGGTGTTTCATTCGAGGACTTCAACGACTGGGCAGGCAACGCAGCAAAAACGGCAGCGAAAAAGGCTGAAATCACCGAAAACGGCAAGCTTGCTGAGCTTCTCGCGCTGGCTGACGGGCAAGAATATCAAATCAATTACGTGCTCGACGGCAAGGCTTGGCGCGGCTTCGGCGTGATGGGTGATTTCAAGGTGGAAGACGCGATTGTCCTCGATTTCCTCGCCGGCGACTACCTCGTTGTGCCTGGCACAGGCTCTAACAAAGACAGCCTTGCTGATGAAATCACAGGCAAAGTTTTCGGCGGCTTGCTGCAAGAAGTTACTGACTACAAATACGTAGGACCTGGCAACTCAACATTCGTCAAAGCAGCCGAAAACGGTGAATTCTACGGCGAAATGTGGCTTCGCGCAAAAAAAGTCGACGCCTAATCTTTACGAATTTCGAAAGGAGCTCCCATGGCAGCAGAATATACAATTGAGCGTAAAAAATCGTTCACATTAACCGCATACGGTTTTTCAATCCAGTCCAATTTCCAGGACATGACAGCTTTGCAAAAGGAAAAAGCCGAATTCTGGGGCAAACTCAAGGCTGACGGGCGATTTGCTAAGCTCAAAGACGCTGCAAAAGATGACCGTGAATGGTCCGTGAACGAGGTATATCAAGGCAAGCCGTGGAATTATTTTGCTGTGGAAGCTGGAAAATCAGTGGCTGACGCTACCCGCATGATCGAATTTCCGGAGAGCGAGTACATCGTTGTCGCGGGAAAGGGTGACAAGGAGACTCTGTTTGATCAGTTGACTTACCTTGCTTTTGGCGAAGTCTTGTCCCAAATCACTGATTATGCTTACATCGGCGGACCAAATGCGACCTATCGCGAGGATAACGGTGAGGGCATCTTTTACGGCGAGTTCTGGGTACCTGTGGTAAAAAAATAACTTGCACCGCCATGAAGCTGCCGACAATATCGGCAGCTTCATCCTCGTTGCGTAACGGTATGGCTATTTCTCCAACTCATAACGGGTCGCAATAATGCCCGACTTGAACGTTCGGCTGGATAACAGCTTGAGCTTAACTTTCTCGCTGCCTTCGAATACCGATTTTCCGCTGCCCAAGACGACCGGACAAATCGTCAGCAGGAATTCGTCGATCAGGCCAAGCTCAAGCAATGTTTTCGCCGCTCCCGGGCTGCCAAAGATGACGAGATTCTTCCCTGGCTGCTCTTTAAGCTCCTTGATTTGCTCTGCGATATTCTCCTTAATCAGTATCGTATTGTCCCATTCCGACTTGTCCATCGTTCCGGAAATGACGATCTTCTGAACATCCTGCAGCCATCTGGCATGCTCCATCTCATGGACTGACGCATCAGGATTGTCCAACATCGTGGGCCAGTAGCCCTCCATCATCCGATACGTCGTACGCCCATAGACGGGAGCTCCGACCTCGGCAACGACCTCCTCGGCGTATTTCTCTAGTTCCTCGTTATACGGAATCCAATCGAGTCCTCCGTTCAAATCCGACGCATACCCATCCAGCGATACATGCATAAACAATACGAGTTTTCTCATGTCCGTTACTCCTTTGATTTCGAATTTATTCACTTTTATCATAAACCATTACGTAACGTCAGGTTCAAGCAGAATTTTTCTTTGGCTGCATCATCGTAATGATCCCCGTGAAGATGGGTAATAATAACTGCATCAATACCACGAAAGATTTCGTCCACCGATAACGGCAATTCAGTTAAAGAGTTTGCCATGTCGTCTTTCAGAGTAATTTCAAGTATACGAGTTCCAGAAGGTCACTTCATCTACCTCTAATCTTACAGTCGGGTGTCCAGGTTCTTTTGCTTTTCCAACAGCGATCAGTAGAACATTAACGAGATTTTCTGGTATATTGAACTCTTTACGAAACTCTTCAACATCGTATCCAATCATAGGTACAGTATCGTAACCTCTTGCTTTTGCAGCTAACATAAATTGCATAGCTGCTAGGCCACTATCAAGCATTAGCCATTCTCTTTTGACTTGCTCATTTACATGCCCACTAAAATTGTCTATGCTATTATCAATTTTTTCTTTAACTTCTTTTGTCATAAAACCCGCATCGACAGCTTTTTGGTTAATTCTATCCGAGTTTTCTATAGAATAAGCATTCAAATCACCTAACACAGCAATTACAACAGATGCTTCAAGTGCTTGACGTTGACCTAAAGCAATTTTGTGTAATCTTTCTTTAAGAACAGGATCCGTAAAGACCATAAACCTCCAAGTGTTTAGATTATGAGCATTTGGAGCAAGGATAGCTTCTCCAATAAGTTCTTTAATTTCTTCATCAGGAACATGAACTGAAGTATCATATTTGCGAACAGATCGGCGATCATGAATCACATCGTAAAAACTAGCACTTAGATTTTTCTTCTTTTCCATTTGCCTTGCCTCCGTCATATATGAATAGAATAGATTAGTTTAAGCTATAAGACCTAAATAGCTTACCGGGTTTATTATGGTATAGTACAAATACATTGAAAAGTACGCACTTTTTCGTGATATACACACGAAAAAGTAACAATTGCATTATTGTTAGGAGATCTAATCAAAATGAGAAAGATATATAATAATCAAGTTGAAGTAGTGTTAGATGTAATGGGGGGAAAATGGAAGTCACATATTATCTTCAATTTAGGAAGTGGACCTGTTAGAACGGGTGAATTAAAACGTTTGGTTACGGGGATTACACAAAAAATGCTTATAGAAAAATTAAAGGAACTCGAACAAGATGGGTTAGTTTCCAGAATCGTGCACAATCAAGTGCCGCCGAAGGTTGAATATTCGCTTACAAACTTAGGGGCTTCATTGAATGACGTTTTAAAAGGAGTTTGTGATTGGGGAGATCTTTATGTTAAGCAAAGATACTCTGAGGATGAAGTTATAATAAGGGCGAATGAGCATGACACACACCCATAAATAAAGGCAGCCGCTCATTCATCCTCCGATCTGCTGCCAATCTTTTTGATTAAACTAATGTTCCCCGTTAGTCTCATCAAATGATTCTATGTGGCAGTTCAAATGTAGTTTGAGCTAATCCAGGATAGAAACCTACATTGTAATATAATGCTTCCGCTGGATTTCCTATTGTGATAAAAAGACGAAGAACCTCATACTCTTCATGCAACACAGTTAACGCTCTTCTTAATAATTTGGATGCTATTCGGTTTGAGGCTGGATGCTGAAGCCTAATCGAGAAAAATGTTCCGTTTGATTGGGCAAAATTCCGAAGGCTTGAATTGGTTTGCTTAAATCTGAAATGTTCAATAAAAGCTGTTTTATTTTTAACATTACCAAGTACAAATCAACAAAAGGTGGTTCTAAAAATAAGGAGGATAGCTCATTGGGCTCGATGGAAACTCCTCCGATTCTATGACTTTTAAGGTATATCCAGTAACATGGGGTATCTATGAATATACCAAATACGTTTCCATTATCGGATTGCAGTTCTAAAAATGGTAAATAAATTTTATTAATTCAGATATTCCAATGCCTCTTTGCTAAGCTCTTCATAGTGAATCCCCTTGATATCTCCAGATCTGGCATCCATGTTGATGATGATGCGATCTAAGCGATCATCTTTCTCTTTATGAAAAGAATGAAACATAACTGTCCACATTCCTTCGCTTAAAATGGCGTCTTCTGATTCAATGGACATATTTTCTTTTTCATGCTCCTCAATCCATTCCATCACTTCTTTATTCTCTTTTGCTTTCGCTTTAGCTTGATCTACAGTCAAGATTTCTGACACTTTATCCATTACTAATTCTAATGGTAATGTGGATAGGAAGCGCTCCTTGCCGTGCATTTGAAATGAAAAATATACATCATACATGCCACTTAATGCGCTTACCGATTGTCCATTCGATAATCTAACCTCACGTTTAAATGTTATTTCTTTTTCTAATGTTTCGTTTGGCTCCATTTCCTTTAAATCATTCGGATCAAAAATATCTACACATACTACTTCTTTTTCACCAATTGCAATAAGGAGAGAATAGGCATCTTCCTTTTGCACAAATATCTTAAAAGGAATGCTGCAACGGTCATTATAAACAATTGTCTCCCCACTGTTATTGGTAATCGATGCAACGACTTTAATATTTTTATTTATCGTAATTTTGGCATTTAGTACAAGTCCGTTCTGTTCAAAATCGTGAGTGAGCGTTATTAGGTTGCCAGGTACTGACTGCGATTTCGACCCACAGCCCGTAAGCATTATTAAGAGAAAAAGAAACATCACAATTTTTTTCATTCTACTACCCCCTTGCTATCTGACGGAAGCACACACACGATTGTTGCGCTAACCTGCCCTACATAAACAAAAGCCGCAACTGATCATCCGATCTGCTGCAGCTTTATGTGTTGAACTTATATATTAGAATGAATAAAACATCTAAGATTTCTTATCATCTTTATACAAATTCTAAATATCTATGATTCCACATCTTTTCATAAAAATTAATAGTCTCTTCTGCAGACATAAATGAATTATTTAATGTGGAGGTTGCGTTTTTTACCATAAAATTTTTGTACCCCAGTCCATGAGCAAACTTAATAGTAGCATCCATACAGTATTCTGTTTGGGCACCGCAAAATTCTATACTGTGTACATTTAATTGATCTAAAATCTCCTTTAAGTTCGTTCTATAAAAAGAATTGGCATGTATCTTTTTTATCAAAAAATCTTGTTCTTGGACATCAAGTTTAGCATCAATAGCCCAAAGTTCCTCTCCAGGTATGAGCTCCTCATCACAATGTTGAACAAAAATAATTTGTTTATTCAACTTTCTGTATAACGAAATTCTTTCATTTACTTTAATAAGTAATTCCTCTAATCCAAACAAATGTTCTTTGTTGTAACATACACCATTTTGTAAATCGATAATTATTAATACATCAGCACTAGTTTCCATAATTTCCACCTCTTTATTTATCTAAAACTTAATAAATTTAATTATATCATTCTTTAATTAACTGTAATTCACCTTTATAAAAATTTATAACCTTCATCAATATAGTAAGGTTTTCATCTATATTTCCGGACTCTAATCCATGATCTGCATTTGGAATCTCAAAAACCCTTTGTTTGTTTTCAATTTCAATTGCATTTTCCCTTGTAAAGTACGGATCGTTCCCACCATAAATGACAATTCCTTCTGATGCATTAATGAATGGAATCGTTTCAACTAAAGGGGTTAAGTAAATATGCTTTGCTTTTATTTGTAATCTTTTGTAAACCTCACCTGCCACAATAGTCCCCATACTCTTGCTAATAAAAATAATTTCATTATAGCTATCCACTTTGCTCCTAATCGAGTCATAACATTCATCTATTACTCTAGATAAATCATTCATGTCAAAACCGGTTCGTGCAGCTTGATATCCGTATTCCAATATAAATAAATCATAATTGTGTTGAAGCGCGACATTCCCCGCATAGTAAAGAAGCGGAAGTTCACAAGAGTAATTTCTACCCGGAAATAGTACAACAAGTTTATTATTTCGTTCTTGAACTGAAATAAGCTTTTGCTTTAAATCAGTTCCCCAAAATGAAGGTACTGAAACAATTTCAAATTTCATTTCTCCTCATCCCTTCATAACTCATCTGCTCCACTGTAACCAGATGTGACCATCCAGAGCCTTCATTTCATAGATTTTTTGGAGAATATGGACACACTTCGTCTTCTCATCATCTGCCACCGTATGGAGATACTGCTCCACAAGCCTGTATCCAAATACAAGAAGGATTATTTCGTAGACACAATGATCGGTAATAAGGGATACATCCACATACTCCGAAAAGCCTTTATAGTACGCAGGGACGCATCGCTGGTAGTGTTCTACCATGTGATCGATATCTGCTTCATCCGCAATCAGGCTTGCGAGATCCTCGCCGAGGTAGCCCCATCCGCTGGTATCCCAGTCGATGAGCGCGAATTTCCCGTCAACATATATCAGGTTGGTTACCCAGAAGTCCCGGTGGCATAGCACGAGGGGCAATTTTTCGATACGGGCGAATATCCGGTCTGCTTGCTCATCGATGTCTATAAGCATTTGTCGCACGTGTAGCGGAAATTGGCAGTCTTCCGATCGTATATAATCGTAGACGACCGGCCATGACCGATAATGCAAGTAAGTATTCTTCATGAAATCCTTATGACTCAGGTTGGTCAGGCTCTGTAGCACGGCGGGCTGTTCCGCATACAATTTGCCTTGAAAGCGCCCTAACTCTAGCGCAGCTTTTTCATACATGTCACTGGTCAAGTCTAAACCGGTTAAGCCATCGATATATTCCAGCCAAAGCTGGTATTCATTCTCTTCCGCATTGAGTTCGGCGAAATAACATGTCGGCCAGCGAAGGGCTGGCGAGAACGTCGATCCTAGGTCAGACGAATACAGATCATATTCCCGACGCCATGAGCCCGGATCGCCGTAACGCTCCCATTTATTCTGGTGTTTCAGTACTATACGGTACGGCAATTTTTCGCCGTCCACGGTTTCAGCGATCCCCTTTAACAGGTACACATTTCCGACAGTTCCGCCCTGTAAAGGAATAGTTTCGCAGTCGGCAGAGATGATATCCATCTTGAAGCGTTGGTTTAAAGCATAAATAAGCTTCTTATGTTCAATATTCATTACTTCCTCCATTTTCTTCGTTTACTTAATCCACATTGCGAGAATCAACAGCTGCTTAGATGATTATATCAAATGGAATTACCAATTTACGGAAGACTTTAGTTATAACGATTCTGCCTTCGTTGACATACTGGCAGCGAAATTAATTTTCCATGCTCCATCGTATATTTGTACATTGCATAGTACTGAATCTATGAATCTAATATATGAAAATAAGATAAAGAAGAGGACAGGAATTAGCTTTGCAGTAAGGTGTTCTTCCACGCATCGCAAATAATTGAGCCTCCGTCTGCTTGAGAGCCGCCCCCCATAGGTTATCCCCCCGAAGTACGCTATCTCAATCTCTATTACACTTTTTAAAGTGAAATCCCCCAGACCGATAAGGGACAGATCATATAGGTCCTATTTCGTTCTACAGAAACAGCTGGTAGGAGTACGACTACCGTAATTGGAGCCCGTTTTGAAAGGAGGTGATAGTATGTCAGTTAATATTGTAGATCACCAATATCAAGATGTTGCAGCAGGAACGGGTTCGCTTCCGTTTATAATCTCTCCTGGTGCGGAATACCTGTTGACCTCATTCTTTCTCCAAGTGAACAACATCAACAATCGGATCGAAATAAAAGCAACAATTGGCTGGGAGGCACAGCTGCTTCTACTCACAATTGTTCCGAAGCTGCTCTTTCGCATCCGGAGAGGCGGAACCGCTGCTCCTGCTCCTATTATTTACCAGACAACAGATTCTGCTTTTATCGGAACAAGAGATGAGGGTCCTTGGGTATCGCTTGATTTCACGACAGCCTTCCAGCATACGGAAATGGCAACAGCCGCTCTAGTTGGTACTTTCCAGCAATATGCTCTGACCGTAGAACATATCGGTCAAAATTCCGTTACCATAACCGGTCCTGTGCATCTTGACGGAACGGTCTATCTGTAATTAGGCAGTAAATAGGTGGTTGGTTAGCATAAACTAGGTAACCAACCGCCTCTTTTTTATCCCTCGGCCAAATGCTCCGGGCTTGCCATTCTGGCCAAAGAGTATCACCTGATTAATAAGCTTCACGTTAGGTGATAACATATTGCCCCTTACTTCAACAAAAATGGCAACCGATCATTTTTCAGATCAGTTGCCATTTTGTTGTTCTCAACTAAAGTTCGCCGTTAGCGTAAAAACCTCTATACGCTAATGTAACGCCAACCGCCAGAATCGGTAATATCTTCAGCTATTTGCTCCGCATAACCTTCGCAAATAAAGCCGGGAATTTCGGTGCCATCCTCAAGCTCGACTTTCCCGATTCCAAGCGGTGCAGGAATAAGGGCTGTGAATGCACCAAATGCCGCCTTCGGCATTTCCCATACTTCCAACTGAATGGACTGCCCTCCGTTACCCTTCTTGATCAAGCCGGGTTTAGCCGGAACGGTCGGCAATTTAATCATTTGATATTTTGCGGCTGTAGCCGCCTCACGAACAAAATGGGCACCATGCTCCAGCATTTGCTTCTCCAGAGGAAATCCACGCATATGAAGTCCGCATACGGCAACGGGTACCATTGCTTGCTCCGTTACGGAATTAGGTACAGGCGGTACAGCTGCACCACATTCTCCCGTAAGGAAAAGCTCAGCAGCGCCGGTAATGAGTGCCTCCTCTTCTGCAAGCGCGAACAGCGTAATCCCAAATGGCAGCTCATCAGCAGCAAAGCCTGCAGGAATCGCAACCGCGCATAAATCAAGCAAATTGCAATGATTGGTGTAGCGCCCCATATCCGAGTTTGCCCCTATTGGATCGGCACTCACCTGCTCGCGCGTCCATGTGCCTCCGCAGGTCGGCATCACCATTACCGCCTGCTTAAGCAGCTTCTTCGTTTCCAGCTTATACTGCTGCAATTGGTGCATAGCTTTAAACACAGAAGCAGCGCTGTGCTTCCCGGAAGCACCTGACCTCAAAATTCGCTCCGTCGTCTCAAACGTTACGCCCGGATTAGCTGTCACGAATGGTTCCAGACTCGCCCACCGCTCCGCAACCCAAGGCCCGTCGTATAATAACGCCGCCGCCCGGGAGAAGAAGTCATAATCGATATATTCCACAGCGACTCCAAGTTTAGTAATTCTTTCTACTGCAGCTTCCCAAGCTTTTTCATACTCTGCGGCATAAGGTCCATAGAACTGCAGCTTGACGCTTGGCAATACAACTTTGTTCGGGAGCTTTGATGCGGAACGCTCGATGCTGCGGGACCATGGATCGGATTCATGAATGCCGCGCGCAAGCTTATCAACCTCTAAGGCATCCGCGAGGGAGTGGGCAAATACATTGACGCAGTCAAGACTGGCGCAAGCCGGAACCACGCCTTTGGTCGGCCAGGCTCCAAGGCTTGGCTTATAGCCGACCAGATTGTTTAATGCAGCCGGAACCCGGCCGGAACCGGCGGTATCCGTACCAAAGGCAAAAGCCGCATGGCCGCGTGCAACAGCGACCGCCGAGCCCGAGCTTGAGCCGCCGCTAATCAGCTCGGGCCGCAGCGCATTATGCGTCTCGCCATACGGGCTGCGCACGCCTACTAGTCCGGTCGCGAACTGGTCCAGGTTTGTTTTGCCGAGTGGAATCGCACCTGCATCTATCATCCTCTGCACAACAGCTGCATGCTCCTGAGGTGTATAAGCAAATGTCGGGCATGCCGCCGTCGTAGGAATTTGAGCAACATCGATATTATCCTTAATGGCAAACGGAATCCCCCATAATGGAAGGCTTTCCGGGTCCGTCCCTTTCAACCGATCCAAATAGGGCTGCACACTATCCATAGTTGGCGGCGTAATCCAAATATTCATGCCGGCATCCGCCTGAACGCGCTCCATAATTCCATCAACAACAGCCTCGGGCGTAAGCGCTCCGCTTGCGTACAACTCTCGAAGCCGCTCGATGGTCAGCTTATCCGGAATACCTGATTTGCTCATGACCAACCTCCTACTCTCATAACGTTACCGGCCGCATCTCGTTTAGCTTAACGGCCAAATACAGCTGTAAAATATCGTCGCCGTCATCGACGTTAATGCCTAGCAGCTCGCATACTCGTTCCACCCGGTAAGAAACGGTGTTGTAATGCGTAATCAGCTCCGCGGACGTCTTTTTTACGTTCCGGTTATATTTGAAATAAACGCGGATCGTCTCATACAGCTGGGATTGATGTTTCTTATCGTATTCGAGCAGTGGAACGATATACTGATCCCGGTATTGTATAACTGCCTCTGAATGAGGCAGGTGATATAACAGTTGAAAAGCTCCAAGCCGTTTAAAATCCACATAGGGCTCTTCATAATTGCAAATCGTGCTGATGTGATGAATTTTTTTGGCTTCTTCATAGCTTTCGCACACCAGGTCAGGCCGGCTGGCGACATTGCCGATACAAAGCGAGAACGCAGTTGACGAACCAATAACCGATCTCAGGTCTGCCGCAACCCGGTCCAGCGCCGTCTGCTTCGAGTGCTGCGCGGAAACCGGAATAAGAAAAATCAATTCCCCTTCCGCTATCGTGAACTGCAGTCCTTCGCGAAGCGACTTGGAACGAAGCTTTTTGACTACTTGCTGCAGCTGCTTAACCGCAGGCTTTCCATTTAACCAGCGCACAAGCGCTACGAATAGCTGCTGCTGATCCTCCAACTGGCTGCCCGATGCTTCTGCCCTGAGCTTCAAATCCTCCATTGCCACGATCCGCCCGGAAATCCAATCCTGAAGAAACTGGTCAATATATTTTAATTCAACCTCTCTCCGGGCGTTTGCGTTGATCATTTCCAAGCCTACTAGAATGCCAACCCGATCTATCGTCAGTTGATCGACGATGGAATGCTCCTGATTCCACTCCAACAGAATAAGCAAACACTTCTCATGCTGCTTATCGTTTACCTCCGAGACGTATACCCGAATACGGCGGTCGCCAAGGGAAATGAAGCTGACGCCAAGATTCGTCTCCATCCGCAGCTGCGACCAGAGCTCGACATTCGCCGCTTGCGCAAGCAGCCCCGCTTGCGGGGATAGAAACAGCTGATCGGTATCATCGAGCAGCACGATTGGATTGTTCAACATACCATCGAGCGTTTGCAGAAATTCTTCAATTCCATTTCCGTACAACAGCTGCTGGGATAATTTTTGGAATCGGCTCTGCAGAAGCGACAGCTCCCTTACTTCGGTTACCAGCACTCGCTCCATAATATCGCGGACAACATCCGAGAACACGGTCGTAGCCGGAAGTTCGAAGACGGGAAAAGCGAGTCGATCCGCCAGCTCAAGCGCCCGCTCAGGAATCTCGTCAATGAACCGCTTCGTCTTAATGCCAAGCGCGGCAACGCCTTTTTCAACCAACTGCGGAATAATGTCCGCTATTGCCTCCGGCTGATCCCGGAACGGGAATCCGCTCGTAATGAGAAATTCCCCCGGTCTCACCCAATCGATGACATCAGGCACTTCCATGACATTGACCCGGTTAATGCTCCGATGCATACCGCCGGCACCGGCTAGTACGACTGCTTCCTTGAAGTCGGGTATAAGCAAGATGTCTCCGCAGGTGAAGCTTGCCTGATTGTTAGTCTCCAATGGCATTACCCCGCTATTCTATTTCTTAATGGAATAAACATCTTCCACGAGAGTTGTATTGAAAAACGAGTTGGCAGGCACGTTCTCCTCAACGGGGAGGAAAATACTGATTTGTTCGGACGGCTGATCATCATCGTTCGCTACGGAATGAATAACCCCGGCCGGCACATGAAACGTATCGCCAGCTTTGTAGCTTTTCCATTCGCCGTTGCAGAGCAGTTTTACTTTTCCGACGGAAATATATATAATTTCGGCGACATCGTGATAGTGAGGCAGTACTTGCCCGCCGACACCGATTTTCTCCCATAGAATCGAGCTCGAACGGATTCCCAGCCTATCCGCTTGCGCCGCCGATACGATTTCTCTATGATACAAATGAATATGGTCTGGCATCAGCCCCCATTCCATATGTTCCCCAACGATAACCTCTGTCTCATTTGCAATTGTCATATAATCAGTCTCCTATCATTCGCTATTTATGTTCGTTACGCCGGAAAACAACCGCTACCGGGCCGCCGCCCGCCGGACCCTGATGCTCCGCGCCGCCGGATACGTAGATCATTGGATCGCCGCATACGGAAGCGAGAACGCCTCCGACGACTGCGCGTGCATGACGGGTATGATTAATGTCCGAGTCATCGAGCATCGTATGCCGTTTGCCTCTTATATTTCCGGTTGGATCAGCCTCAGCCTTAGCAAGCACCTGCACCATCTCGGCATCCGGATATTTCTCCAGAATCCGCTTTAGTGCTCCCGCGTCAATTGCATCCTTCATCACATCGTGATCGATAAAATATGGCCCTTCCGCATAAGCGGAGTTGCCGAATACGATAACCTCGCAATAGGCGAGTTCGCTGCCTGCCGACGTGGATGCCACTTGGCTAAAAAGCTCCCACGAGTGGCAAATATCCGTATCCTGCAGTCGCTCCCGTTCAATCTCTCCAAGCGCTACGGCTGCGCCAAGCGCCGATGCCCCGCGAGAGTAGCCCATAGATTTGTAAGTATCCTCGGTTACAGTGGAGGCATCTCTAAGAACCGCTTCCTGCACTTGCTCCGCCGTCAGCAGCGGACATTTAATTTGAACAAAATGCACGTCGGCAGCATCGTTAATGCCCGCCCCTTCCATTGCCCGGAGAACGGCCTCCGCCACTTGATCCACTTGGGCGAGACGCCCAAGCTCCTCAGGCATGAAATCAGGCGTTCTTGCTACTCCAATCGCTAATGAAGACAACTCCTGCTTGCTCCTAATCGAATCGGATTCACTCCGGGTAATGACCGAGAAATGAGGGCTTAATATCCCCTCCGTTCCTCCGGACATCACGAACGAGACCGGTTCAGCAGAAGCTTCCTTATAAGGAGCGAACAAGTTTTTCAAGGCCAGAACCGCAAACCCACGGGTAAAGTCGTTGACACAGCCGTTCCCCTCCGTTTTGCCCAGCACGGCTACAACTTCCTTCGGGTTAATAAGCGACTCGTCAATATAGCGCTGAAGCGCAGACATATCATTCGGTGAACGAGCCGGTACTTTAATAACTGAACATTTCATCATAGATCATCCGCCCTTTGCCAGAATACAATTTTCTTCTCCAACCAGCTAATGCCCCAGAAAAGCAACAGTCCGCATAATGCCGATGCAATAATGGCCGAGAACATAATCGGCGTATCCATATGATAGGAAGATACGAGTACGACATAGCCTAGCCCTTTGTTCGCTCCGACAAATTCCCCGACGATCGCTCCTACGATTGCAAGCGACGAGGATATTTTCAAAGCAGAGAATACGTAAGGCAAGCTCGTCGGAAGGCGCAGCTTCCAGAATATTTCCGCTTTTGTTCCTTTATAAGTGGAGAACAGCTCCCAAGCCTCATGTTCAATGGCTTTCAGACCTTTGACACTATTGACGAGAATCGGGAAAAAGCAGATAAGCATCGATGCGACAACCTTCGAGGAATAGCCGGTTCCCATCCAAACGACCAACAGCGGAGCCAACGCGACGAGCGGAGTCGTCTTAAGCGCAATGGCGAGCGGGAAGGCTCCCTTCTCAATGGACTTGGAGTGAACGAAAATAACGGCCGTTATCATCCCCAAAATATTAGCGAGCACAAAGCCTGCCAACGCCTCCGTTAGCGTGACGAGCATATGGGACGACAGCGATCCGTCCATAACCTCAATGACGGCAGAAGGAGCGGGAAGTAAATACACGGGGACATGGAACAACCGGACGGCCAGCTCCCACAAAAGAATAAAGCCAAGCGCAAAGCTGATAGGGTACATGCTGCTTTTTATTTTATTCATCATAAGTGCTTGACCCTCTTTCTTAATTCATTAACCGTATGATGGTACTCCGGAAGCTCCTCCATGCCCACTTCACGGTGCGCAGGAAGCGGAACGGGAATAATGGCATCCACACCGGCCGGTCTTGGGGACATCATGACGATTCTGTTCGACATAATGACCGATTCTTGAATCGAGTGAGTGACCATAACGACTGTGCTTAAGCTTGTGTCTGGACTTTCCCACAGCCGCAGCAGCTCGAAATTCAATTTCTCTCTCGTAAATTCATCCAACGCGCCAAACGGCTCATCCATTAAGAGCACGGCCGGGTCAGCGGCAAGCGCTCGCGCGATAGCGATACGTTGCTGCATGCCACCGCTTAGTTGATGCGGGAAGTGATTCGTAAAGTCCTGCAGGCCAACCAGCCGAAGCGCTCCCTCCGCTTTGTCCCGAGCTTCTTTCTTCGAGAAGCGCTTCTCTCCGATCGTCAGTGGCAGTACGATATTCTGAATGGCCGTAAGCCAAGGCATCAGAACCGGCTTCTGAAAGACCATCCCGATTGAGAGATCCTTTGCGAGCTTAACCTCCCCTCCGGCATTCGGCTGGAGGAGACTCAGCATTAAGCGCAGAAGCGTGGACTTGCCGCAGCCGCTTGGGCCAAGGATAGAAACAAATTCATTATTATAGATGTCCAAGGAAACATTGTTCAGTACAGGAACATCGCCGAACGAAAGGGAGCAATTCTTTAATGTAACCGCGATTTCGTTCATCGAAGAAACCGATGCTTGTTCTTGCTTTGCCACTCCATTCATCCATTCACTTACCGTCGCTTGCACATCAATCACTCCCTATTCGATATAGTCATTCGTAAACACTTTATCCAGATCTTGTTCTTTCTTCAGAAACTTCAAATCAATCAAGCTTTTTTGCAAAACGTCCCAGGCTTCGGTATTCATCTTGCCAAGCGGCAGTTTATCCGGCTCCAGCAGCGGAATGCTTGCTTTCATCATCGCTGTCTCATGCTCGAGGTTCAGCTTATCGCCGAACTTCAGACCAAACCCGGCTGTTTCTTCCGGATTGGCAATCGCATATTCCCAACCTTTCATCGAAGCCTCAACGAAGCTTTTCACCATTTCAGGATCCTTCTTAATCAACGATTCCGTCGTAAATAACGTATCTGCATAGAAATTAATGTCGTAGTCGCCAGGCTGGATAATATTCACCTCATGCCCTTGCTCTTGTACGGCAAGCACCTCATTGATGACATAACCCGGCCACGCTTTCACTTGACCGCTGAGCAGCGGGCTCATGTCGTATTTCACTGGCATTTCATCAATCGATTTCGCATTTATGCCCGCGCTTTTGACCATCGCTCGGAAGGTCAGCTCTTCATTGCCGCCAAGCTTCACGCCTACCTTCTGGCCGGCAAGATCTTCGATCTTCGTAATGCCCGAGTCTTTTAAGCTAAACAATACGAATGGCGTTTTGCGGTATACCGCGGACAACGCTTTAACCGGTACGCCTTTCTCCCGAGCCATCAGAATTTGATCCGCGCCCGTTACGCCAAACTGCTCGCTTCCCGAAGCGACCATCTGAACGGAAGGGAAATCGGCTCCGCCCGGCCTGATTTCAACATCCAATCCCGCTTCCTTATAGAAGCCTTTCTCAACCGCTGCGTAATAGCCGGCAAATTGCGCTTGATGAATCCATTTCAGCCTCAGCACGACTTTTTTCAGCTTCTTTGTCTCTCCGGCTGTCGAGTTGGAAGAGACCGCATTTGAGCTGGTGCTGGTTTTTGCATTGGAACCGCAAGCCGTTACTACAAGCATCAGAGCCGTCAGAACAATAAACAATGATTTTTTATTCCACATTATATTTCCCTCCGGTATGTCTCTATTTATGGATAAATAATAGCTGGATGCTGAATAGAAGTTTCGCGATAGTCCGTGTTAGTAGCTTTCCAGAGCAACCAGTACATCCGCTGAGCTGCTGACGCTGCCGAATACCCCGCCTTGCATCGTCACCATATGAAGCGCCGCTTGATGATTGGTTGGATCGGTCGCGCCTGTGCAGTCCTCAAGGATTAAGCATTCGTAGCCTCTATCATTTGCTTCCCGCATTGTCGTATGGACGCAAACATCAGTCGTGATGCCAGTCAGTATTAAGTGAGTAATGCCCCTGTTCTTTAACACCAGATCCAAGTCTGTTGCATAAAAGCTTCCCTTGCCCGGCTTGTCGATAATGAACTCCCCTTCAATCGGGGTAAGTTCTTCAATGATTTCCCAGCCCGGTTCACCTCGCACCAATATGCGTCCGGCTGGACCAAGCGAGCCGATTTCCGCGCCGATTTGCTTGCTTCGCCAGCGTTTATTTGCAGGAAGGTCGGACAAGTCGGGCTTGTGGCCCTCTCTTGTATGGATAACCGTCATACCTTCAATCTGGCGAACCCGGTTCAGCAGCTTTTTGATAGGTTCAATCGGCTTGGCCGTCAATGACAAATCGTATCCCATCTGCTCTACATAACCACCTTTGCCGCAAAAATCGATTTGCATATCAATAATAAGGAGCGCTGTTTTCGCAGGATCGATCCTGCCATCGTACGGCCATGCATAGGGATTTGCTGTAACCTGCATGTTAGGTTTCCCCTTTCTTCACTCTCATTTTGTAAGAATCAATAACAATCCATCACATTTCCGATGTTCTTCTTTCTTATATGTCACATTATATCACATAAAATACCGATTTTCTTTGTGAATCTCACAAAAACGTGAACTTGTTTATTGTGATTTTTTATAAGAAGAATAATTCGTGTTATGTTTAATTACATAATGAAGCAAAAAGAGGCTTACTTTATTAAGATCAAGTGTTGCATGAGCCGTTTATTTGTCATAACATTGGTAAACACAAAAAAGCCGCAATTTATGCGGCCGCGAATGAGATATTTAAGAGTTCTTAATAAGGCGGTTATTAATAAACATCGATTTTGAAAGGTTTTGATTCAACTTCAAATTCAAAGTCTTTCCCCTCTTTTTTAATTCTGAATTTCGCCTTTGAAATGATTTCATACCTTCCTTCCTGTAACGAAAGCTCGTTATACTTCGGGAAAACATGCTCCCCTTCATCATAGCTATAGGAGTCATTTGGATTTAATGTGGTCTCATATCCGATAGCATTCACAAACCGTTCCTTTACATCTTGCTGGATGAGTTTACCTTTCCTATCATAAACCTCATAGGTGAACATATCGGCACCGTGCTCCATATCCCAAGAGCTTTTTGAGTTATTAATTAAAGAACTATTAACAGCAAACACCTGATTAACTTGTAAATGGCTAGAAGTATGTACTTTAATACTGAACATACTAGCCTTCGGTACTACCTCAGTTTCACTTTGACATCCAACCGTTGTAATAAGTATGGGATAAAATGCTTCAGAAATAAAACCTCCTTCTTAATAAAAATGGCTACTGATCCATGATCGGCAGCCTGGTTTCGTACTGATCTATAATTTCTCCGTTAGCTCAATGGACTAAAGTAGTCTACTTGAGAAGCAGCCGTCCCTGTTATGACGAGCTTATTTGGCGGAGGCCTGTGACTTGCCCGTTTTGGCCGATACGGAAAAATACCTCATTTCGCCGGGTGAGACAGGCTTTGATTTCGGTTCAACCCCTACGTTCTCTTCATCCGAACAATCCCGTCTATATTTCCCTTCATCCAGCTTCATATCGATAAAATCTACAACTTGCTGCAGTGAAGTAATCTGGCTGACAATATTTTCGCGATGACTTCTTAGGAGTTCCACAAGCTCGGGATATTCCGCGGGATCAGTATCAACTGAGACTTCCAAGAAAGGCCGAATTTCCTCTAACGGCATTCCCGTTTTTTTCAGGCATGCTATCAGCCGGATCGTATCGATGTCTTCCTGCCGGTAGATGCGGTGCCCGTTATCCTTCCGCTCTGCGCGAGGCAGCAGCGCGATCTTTTCGTAATAACGGATTGTATCCTCAGTAATTCCCGTTTGCTCGGCGGTTTGCTTTATCGTAAAGCGTTGCTCTTCCTTCATCCTGTTCCCTCCCTTAAATTGATTAATTTTTGTACATTATACATCTTGAGGCTCGCTCCAAGTCAAACCAATTATCCTTGGAAAAAACATTATATTCGCATCTTGACTTGGAGTCGACTTCAAGTTATAGAATTTGCGCTATCGAATCAAATATCATATATAAGAAGGAGATGCACAATGAACAAGTACCAGCATGAACATATCGCATTGATTACAGGCGCAAGCGCCGGGATCGGGTTGGAGCTCACACGGAAATTACTGTCGGAGAACTGGCATGTGGTTGCTGTAAACCGTTCTGACTTTCCTGCCGACGATATGAGTCTCCACAATGCGGTCAAGAGCGGATCGCTTCGCATTTATAAAACGGATGATCTTGCCGACTTTGCAAGCTTGAGACTTACTTTGGAAGAGATTAAAAGCAAGGAGCGGCGGATCGATATTTTATTCAATAACGCCGGAGGATCCTTCCCCGAGCTGAGCTATTCGAAACAAGGGCGCGAGAAGCATTATGAGTTGATGACGGTTGTTCCTTATATTATTCTGATGGAATTGAAGGAACTCCTGAAAAATAGTCGTTTAAAAACGGTAATCAATACCTCATCCTCTGCTCTTAAATTTACAAAACAATTTTCGATCGAAGTCCTGGAGCATCCCAAAACCTTTCGCAAGCTGCTTGGTCCTTACGCGACCTCGAAGCTAGCTCTTTCGCTATGGACTCAGGCCGTGGCATCGCAGCTCGCCAAGGACGACATCAAGATCCGCAGCGTTGACCCGGGTGGCAACAATACGATAAGAAAAGGGAAACAATCCGGACTGCCCGTTGTGGTTGAAGTATTGATGAAGCTATTTTTCTCCCCTCCTACCCTCGGCGCCAATAAGCTGTACGAAGGTGCTCTCGGGGAACACCATCATGAGAGCGGCGTGTTTTTGCTGAAAGGACGGGTTGCGGAATTAAAGTTTAAAGACCAGGCGCGGAACGTTCTGGAAAGGATTCAAGCGATTTACGAATACGAATTTCTCGTGTCTTAGCTATTGTATCTAATCATTTAGGCTGAGTAGCCGGTCTTATTGATGTTAGCTTTCCGGTGTGTTTGTTCTCGTCTTTTGTTTTAAAATCGTATGATACAGCGTAAATCTCACCTATTAATATCAGATTCCATGTATTTTCATTATTCACTTTAAGCCGGACTTCCTCGGGATGATTACCTAAATCTTCGACTTTAATCCAGTATGAGTCCCTCTCTGGTTGCTCTTTATCAACAACTTTAATTAACCCAACGGTCGTGCTAGTGGTACCGCAAGATGCAAGCATTCCAACCAGAATTACAACACTAAAAATTTTTGGCATAAACTTGAACATGATTACACTTCCTTATCCATTAGACCGATGAATTCCCGGATCGGCTGTCGTCTATATAAACGAAGGCATAATGCACACAAACTAATTTGACGAAGAGGTGTTTTGAAAATGGCATTAACGTCCGCATTCACGAGCTTTAACCTGCCTGTAAAAAACGTTGAACAATCGAAAGCGTTCTTCACCGGACTCGGATTCGAACTCAACCCGCAATTCCCCGATAACGAGAATTCGGTAGCCATCGTAATCGGCGACAACCTGCAGGTCATGCTGATCAATCAAGCATTCTTTAATACGCTAACGGAGAAGCAGTCTGTCGATACGAGCAAGTACTCGCAGATGACGATCGCATTGGCTTTCCAGAGCCGCGAAAAAGTCGATGAAATCGTAAATACCGCAGTCTCCTTGGGCGGGAAATTGCACGCTGAACCTGAATATCATGGGTCCATGTATCATTGGGGCTTCGTGGACTTGGACGGTCATCTGTGGGCCATCAACTGCATGAACATGGATGCGGCACAAGGTTAAGACTAACGGAGAGCAGGCTCGTACTAGGGTTCAAAAAGAAAGACGCCGGGCATCTTCCCCGGCGTTTTCTTCGTGATGATTAGTTTTGTTCCGTATAGGCTTTGAAATTGTCCATGATCGCTTGCCAGCCTGCTTTCTGGAACTCGACGGGATTGGAGCTTTCCGCATCGAACGTTTCAATGACCTTCGTTTCATTCCCTTGATCGACGAAAGCAATATCCACTCTTCTTCCATCTTCCATGGTGTAGCCGATCGCCTCATGCCGATTCACGACATCGTAGACGCCGCCAAAATCAAAGCCCATGCTGCCATCCTTCGCTTCCATCCGTGTCAGAAACTTGCCGCCGACCCGCAGATCGTTTTCAGCTCTCGGTGCATGCCAGTCCTGGGATGCTTGATTCCACTTCGTGATGTGATCCGGCTCGGTCCAATAGCGCCATACCTTCTCTACAGGAGCTAGAATGACAGCTTGCACGGTTACTTTCGTCGGTTGACTCGTTTCCATCCTAAATATACACCTCTCTCATGATATTCGTTGTTTGGTTATCCTCAATGTTATAGACGTAACCCAATGACGAAATTCATCGGTCAATTCGCTCAGGCAGCCCAAATCGCGAAAATAATGGCGTATGAATGAAGTTTTGAACGTGCAGGATTTGATTTTCTTTGGTTTCGATGACGTGGATGCCCCAGGGTATCAAGCCAGGGCCCTCTTTGTCCGGCATATACTGGGCCAACGCCGGGTAACCGCCATTCACCGTAATAGGCACAAATCGCGAACCTTCGCAATGCCAGCGAGTAAGCGAATAGAAGGCGGACAAATCTTCCTTGCCGCGGATCCACATCTCGAAGGGCGGCATAGACATGCAGCCTTCCTCGTGGAACAACGCGACGAGAGCGGCAATATCGAATTGCTCGAAGGCCTCCACATATCGGGACAACAGCTGCTGCTCCGGTTGAACGTCCATGCTGCTGAGCTCATCCGAGCGAAGCTGCGCCCGGTCCATCGTCTCTCGGGCTCTTTGCAAGGCGCTGTTCACCGCTGCCGGCGACATCGCCAACGTTTCCGCGATCTGCTTGGAGGACCATTCAAATACATCCTTCAAAATGAGTACCGCGCGCTGCCGCGGAGGCAAGATCTGCAGGAGAGCGATGAAGCACAGTTGAAGAGTATCCCTGCGGAGAAGCAGATCCTCCGGATTGCCCCCAAAGTCGGAAGACGGCCAGATCCAGGCAGAGTCCGGCAGCGTTTCGCGCGGCTCGACGATGGAGACGGCCGGATCGAATAGGTCAACGGGAAGCGCGCGGCGTTTGGATTGTCTCAGCTTGTCCAAGCACAGGTTGGAGGCAATCCGATAGACCCAAGTTTTGAAAGAGGAATCCTGTCTGAACGTGCTCCAGCTCTGCCAGACCCGAATACTCGTCTCCTGAACGGCATCATCCGCATCGTCCATGGAGCCTAACATTCGGTAACAGAACGAGGTTAAGCCCGGCCTCAGGCTTGCAAATAATGGTTCGTCAAATGCGGTTTCGTTCATCTCGGCCTCCCTTAACGATCTTCCCAAAGGGAGGTTCCTTCCCCCCTCTTCTTTCTCAGAAAAACTATACGACACATTTTACGCTTCCAATACTTGGATAGTTGCGTTAAACTGCCCTTTATTTCAAAAAACGGCAGCCTTTAATTGAGGCCACCGTTTTGTAGGGGGATTAACGAAGTTTGGTATGATTTCTGTACATACATAAGTGGAAAATAAACCAGGCTGCAGGAACGAAGCGGTAGAGTACGAAACATTCAGTTACCTGTTGAAGTAATCCTCCAGCCCATTCGCAATTGCTTTGGCTGCTGTTTTCTGATAGTCGGAGCCGCGGACGATGGATTCATCATATGCGTTGGACAAGAAGCCGAGCTCTACGAGTGTGGATACCGTATCATTTTCCCGCAAAACGTGAAGATTGCCGTATGAAATCCCGTTGCTCTTCAAGCCGATGCCGTTCGCAAGCCTGTTTTCTATCGCGCGGGCCAACGGCCGATCTTTTGTATTCGAATAATAGAAGGTAAGTATGCCGGACGTGTTTTTCTCCGAAGAATTATAATGGATGCTGACGAATGCGTCCGCACCGGCGGATTCGCTTATCCTGACCCTATCGGAAAGCCCGGGCTTCTCCTCATTCTTCGTTCTTGTCATGAGGACGCGCGCTCCGCGGCTGCGAAGCTCGTTCTCTAGGTAGAAGGAAGTGCTCAAATTAAGCTTTTTCTCAATCGTTTCATATGTAGTTCCGATCATTCCTGGGTCGTCTCCGCCGTGACCGGGGTCGATTACGATTACTTTCCCCTTGAGGCTCTTCGATTTTCCCGCTGCAACCGCCGCCGTTTGTGTTTCGCCTTTCGCGATATAACGATCCGATACCCAGCCGAGTTGCTTATCCAGAGTCTTGACCCGAGCCCATCCTTCCCGGTTGTCTATTATCGTAACAGTCTCACCTTTTGTTAGATATCCCAGAATTTCTTGATTTAATCCGGCGCCTGCCCTGAGCCGAAGCCCATCGGCAAGCACAGTCGCACGTGCGGCTGCAGAGCTCTTCTTCACGCTGTCATCTTGATCTGTCGCTGTTGCCGTAACGGCATTAACTTTCTTCAAATAATGTCCTGCCACCCAACCGGAGACGCGGTTCGACTTGATGCGCAGCCAGCCGTACTCTTCAGCTGAAACGGTGACAATATCGCCATTCTTCAAACCGCCTACAATCGACGAATCACCCGATGGCTCGCTCCGGACATTCAAGGAGTCGGTGTATACCTTGGCCGTATAACTACCGCTTGCTTCCGCCCGGTTTGGCATATAACCGGAAATACTAATCAACCCACAGATCAAAATTGTCAGGTATACAATTTTTTTCATATAAGCCTATAAGTCTCCTTTAATATTCTTAGGTTATGTAGGCTTACTATTATACCTGAATTTACTAGATTCGTGCAGACCTATATTAACCCGCATTCTCATACGCCACCAAAGAACTAGATTTTCTAAATAGGATTACTGTTCAATCGGTGTACATGCTCGTTGAGAATGAATTGGCTATTAAGGCCCATTCCACAGAGGTTAATAAGTCCGATAGAATAGGTTTAAATTTGTAATAAAGGAGAAGATTACGTTTTGGATAAGAGAAGCACACGCAGCAGCAAACATTCCAAGGGAAGATTGGTATCTTTAAAACAAACAAATCTCATCATCTATCTGGCGATAGTCATCCTTCTTATTGGCATTTGCGGAGTAATTTATGGAAAATATACGAATAAAGTTGACTCTAAACTTCCGCTAGCTGCCGAGAATGCCGAGCAAGCCAATGGGCAGAGCAGTATTAGCAAGCCAGCTGATTCGGATTCCCTTAATAATGGGAATGGCGGAAACGAGCTATCGGAGGATGACCCCACCGCCGGAACCGTTAACGGTGAAGACGAACAAGAGCCTGCAGAGGAATCAAATGATTTGATAGAAGAACCTGCTCCTCTTGCATCCAACACACCGGTCAGTGAAAGCGATACGCCAACGGAGACGCCTAAGCCTGCACAGACAGAAAAACCTATGCAAGAAAATAAGAATTATGGCAATAAATCAACGGAAGCCCCCGCTAAAACGGTAAAGCTTCCAACCACCTATGTGGTTCAAAAAGGCGATACGCTAAGAATGATATCAGAGAAGTTTTATCAATCTAAGGAGTATTATACGCTGCTTGCAGAGTATAACCATATCTTGTTTATTAATGATATGATAGTTGGAGATCATCTTAAGATCCCGGCCTTATCATCAACAAACGGCTCGATAAATGGCGCCCAGCAAGGAACTAAAGACTATTCGAAAATACACTTGCCCGCTACCTATCTAATCCAAGCAGGCGACACGCTGTCGGAGGTTTCCAGAATGTTCTACAAATCGGTGGAATATGTGGATTATATCGCGAAAGAAAATAAGCTTGATAAAAATGCAGGCTTGAAAGCTGGCACCAACCTCATCATTCCTTCCTTGAAGACATCCGTTCATACCGTAAAGAGTGGCGAGACGCTCTACAGCATCTCCAAAATCTATTACGGCTCCGACAAATATGTAAAATTCATCGCGGATTACAATCATATTGATAATATGGATGATGTGAAAGCCGGCATGGTGCTGAAAATTCCAAAGGCTTAGGTCATCGAAATCTTATAGAAAAGGCTCCGCTATAGCGGAGCCTTTGATCATAAGGCCAGTCCTTCCTTCCGTATGCGCAGATTCATTCCAATAACTCCGGCAACAATAAGTGCTGAACCGATAAAATGATACCAGGCAACAGGTTCACCGAGGACCCCGGCGCCGGCAGCAATGGAGACAACCGTCGACAAGTTGATGAATACTCCCATTCGCGAGGCTTCGATTCGGGACAGGATGTAGTTTCCCATCAGCGCCGTGGCGACTTGAACCGCTCCGAGGCAAAGAATCAGCATCATGAATGTCATGCTCGCAAGCGGTGCCGCGAGTCTGCTCAGCGTTCCGTCCGATACATGGAAGGCAAGGGAGAATACCAGCGATGCGGCAAATCCCGTTCCTACCATGAAATAACTGATTTCCACCGGGCTGAAAGATTTCGACACGGAACGAGCAAGCACGCTGTATCCGGCGAGAGCCGCGCAAGCCAACAGCAACAGAAACACGCCCTTCATATTGGAAAAGCCGATGCCGTTGCCCTTCATGATGAATATAAAGGCGACGCCTGACACGGACAGGATAAGGGATAGCTTCTGCGGCCGGGACGTCGCTTCTTTCAAAAATACGGAGGCGAGCACCATCGTCGCGAGAGGCGAAAGCGCATTAATAATTCCTCCCTCCGCGGAAGTTGTATACTGCAGTCCGTACGTTTGCAAGGTAAAAAAACCGAGAGGATACATACTGGACAACATCAGCAATTTGTATAGCGGTTTGCCGCGGTAGTTCAACTTGAACAAGCCGGATGCTGCCATGATGGATAGGATGGCGAACGCTGCGGCGAAACGAAAAGTCAACGTATCGAATGGACTTGCGTAGTCAAGCGACTTTTTGACGACTAGGAACGACATCCCAATTACGACGGCATTGACGACGGCCAGCAAGTAGGCGAGCTTAACCCCTTTCATCGCTCATCACCTCCAAAGCAGCTTGCTTAGCGCTTGCCATGCCTGCAGCCAGATATACGGCGGCCGTAAGACCCGACAGTCCTCCGCCAATCACCGCTACATCGTACAGGTTTTCTAGTCCTGCCATTTTAATCCCCTCCTGTTGTCTGTCAGTACTTACTGACATTTAGTTTGGAAAAAAAGCTAGGGGGTTAAAGCCCTAGCAAACATTCTGACGCTTTCCTCGATGAAAGGTTCCAGCGCGATATCCGGGTAGTTCCTCCCCGCTTCCAGATCGTTCATAAATGCTCCGTACTGCGACATCATGAACGTAAAAGCCTGCATCCTCGGATCCGTCAAACGCAGCTTCCCTTTCTCGCTCATCGTGTTGAAGTAACTCGTTAGAAACTCGAGCAACTGCAGAGGATGCCTAAGCAATCGTTCTTTAAATCCCGACATCTGAGTTTCGTCCTTGATGCTGATCTTGAGCAATTTGCGATTGCGGTTCATGATCTCGTGATAGGTCTTGCTGATCGTCAGGAGATCTTTTTCCAGCTCCCATGATAGCTTTTCCGCAAAAATCTTTCTCATCTCTTCGGCGTAGTGATACCGTTCGAAGGCGGCTTCAAGTAGCTTCAGCTTGCTGCCGAAGTGCCGGAACAATGTCTTCTCGCTCAGGCCGGCGGCCGTAGCGATCTCTTGCGTGGTAACCCCATTGTAGCCTCTCTCCGAGATGAGATCGATCGCCACTAGCAAGAGTCTTTCGCTACTTCCCAACTTGCTGATATCTATGATGAACACCTCGTCTCCCGTTAATGTCTGTCAGTGGTGACTGACATCATGTTATCCTATATTTGGATGGCTGTCAACACTCAGTACCCAGGAGCTAAGATCGACGGAATGCAAACAAAGCCGTACCGATTGCCTCCTCGGTTCGGCTTTGAAAACAACCTTCATAACAATTAAAGTGTTACTTGCCATATGCACCGTCTCCTCGAACCAAGCCCAATACATCTCGCTGGAGCGTTCCAGAATGGCAACGATCAAGTGATCTTTAGATGGATAATGATAAAAAGCTGCAGCTGTATTGATTGCACTATAGTTTGCCGTTAGAGTTCAATCTAAAAGGATTCAATGGCACATGAAAACGAGAGTTTTCGATAATATCTTTTACCGTTTCTGTCGGGTGTTTATGGGTAGTGTTATAGCTAAATTTTTTATTGAAATGTGAACTTTCCATCTTGTTTAATAAAAACAAAGAACGTTCCAAGGAATCAATATCCCCTCGAGAGTTTAGCCGTTCTATTATTTTATCTTTATCCGCTGTCAGCACGACGTATTTTAAAGTCACATTTTTCAAGTCCGATAAATGGTTACAAAACCATTCCAGTTCTTCCTCCACTACAAAATCAATAACGACATTTAAATCATGCTGCAAATAGTTCCTGGTTAATGTCAGTATATTATCCCATGTGAGTCGTAAGCGTTCTTCCCACGAAAGTGAGAGTTCGTCATTTAACATGCCAAGTAGAATATCCCCTTCAATAAGTACGCATTGCTGAACATTTCGTGCAAGTTCTTTCGAAGTGGTTGATTTGCCTACTCCGAGTGGTCCCGATATCAGATAGAGAATATTTTCATTATTTTTCATTTATTCATTCCCCCATCGTATTAACAATGTGAAGTATTTGTTGATGATCTTTAAGTACATCGGTCCGCATATTTCGCCGTACCTAAAGTATTCGGCGGATTGATTAAATAGCGAGCAAAATTAATAAGTACAGCGATGGACTCAGTTCCAGAAATATTGCATCTTCCTATACCCAACATCCCATATTTTTTCGTTCCCCTCAATTGTTATCGTGAGCTCGCTCCCCGCTTCGATAGGAATCTCGCACATAGCCGGGAATAGTTCCGGATAACGGCGTTGATCTTCTCCAGAACCGGTCATTACCTCGCTCCCATTGACGGAAACACGAATGCTTCCGGAATCATCCGTTTGATCAGGTATTCCGTAATACAAGGAGAAAACAGACTTCTCCTTAAACGTATAGGTGAACGTTTCTAAATTTTCACCTTCGACGTCATACATATTATAGCGGGGTTTTACGTTTTGACCGCTAATTATAAAGCTATTTGTTTTTTCTCCCGTTGATGAATTTCCGGAGCTGTCTTTCAATTCGTTTATCGCCACAAAGGGACCTTCTTCTTTGGTGAACGCTTTATCTACAATCCCAAACAATCCCCGTACTCCTAATAAAAGAACCATGCAGGAGATGGCAGTCATCACAGTATTGCGCCAACCGTTTTTTGAGCGAACACCAAGCTTGTATGCCCCAAAACCGACTGCCGCGCCTAATGCGTTATGAATCGCGTCGTTAATATCGAAGCTGCCGAGCAACGTTAGTGCCTGTATGGTTTCCATTAAGAGAATCGATAGAAAGAACACTGTAATGAATCTAACAAAGGTGATCCGATATAACAATGGAATCAATAGGCCGAAAGGAATGAAGGCTGCGAGGTTTCCAAATCCTACAAAATCCATCAAGGTAGGATGTAGAAGATCCGATATACTTGGCAACTTAAAGAAATCGTCCGGTAAAAATATAAAGGTGTAGCCAGTCGTTTGATCTGCGGCGCCTATTCTACCGAAAGCGAGAAATAAAAAATAAAGAATCAAAATAGTATAGAGTACGGTTATGGTAGAAATAATCTTACGGTGTTGTGACATGGTTAACTCCTTTCCATCCTTCACATAGGTCTATAAAAAACATCTCTGTTATAAAGACGCAAAAATTTATTGTTTTATAACGTAATCCTGCCCTTTTCTTCAACAAAAATGGCAACTGATCATTGATCAGCTGCCATTTTGCTTACTTATTAATGGAAGACGCTTATTGTATGTCCGAGTTTATTATTCAAAGGGGTTAAGTCTCTTGTGATATCTTACGTTTTCTGCGAGTAAAATACGTCACTATGCATATGCTTGATTTTGTCCCAGTTACCAGGGATCGTCGAAAACTTTAACATTTTCGATTTTGAATTGAGCACGGACGACATCGAACAAATTTCCACTCTCGATACGCGAAAAAGTCTTTTCTTATCGTACCGTGATCCGGAAGTTGCAAAGATGATGGGGAACTGGAAAGTCGATCTGTAAACTTGATTAAGCGAAAACTCAACATGCATTATCTTCATCTAGTGGACCGTATTAGTTAAGAAACGTCATGCAGCCGGTCATTATTGACCGGCTGCTGACGTTTCTAATTGAGATATCGTTCACCAATAGCTCCAGCTCCAGCTCCAGTCACCATTTTCTACACATTGCACCTCGAATCACTCAACCTTAGCTAGAACATTACCTTGCATTTCTTTTATGATTTCTAAGAATTGATCAACTTCCTGGGATGGATGTAATGGATATATCAAACCATATGGAATCTCTATATCTAAATCACTAGGGATCGTCACCAAAGATGGATGAATATCTGCCCAGGCCTCCAATGTTAGCATAACCGTATTACTTTCCTCGCAGCGATTAAACACATCAAGATCATAGAGACGCGGAACATCCTTAATTCGTATTTGAGGATGATTCATGATCAGGAAATCACGTATGTCATGAATGATCGCACTCTCGCCACCGTTCACTATAGCCAATCTTTCCCCATACAAATCTTTGACAGAAAGTGTTTTTCTTGAAGCTAGCCTATGTTGCCGAGATACGGCAAAGCAAACACGGTAACTTCCCAGTTTAAGCATACGGTAGTAATCCTTCAAGTTATCTGTAAGAAATGGCCCCGCAATGATATCGAGTGATTGGCCAATCATGCGATAAGTGGTTGGGAGTGTATGTGCGTCATCTTCGAAATGAACGATGTTTATTCCGAATTGCGGGTATAGGTCGCTAATTCCATTCCACAATTCTATCAAAACATTACAGGGGTTAAGCATAGAAGTGCCCACCCGAACCATATGCCGATTGGTCTGTGCGGACTGATGCATACGGATAAGAGATTCTTGAAAATACTGCAGCATAAATTCTGCATCTTTGATAAAAGTTATTCCTGCCTTTGTGAGCCTGACACCGTGGTTGGTACGGATAAATAGTGGGACTCCAGCTTGCTTTTCCAACAAATTCATTTGCTTCATCACAGCGGTTGAAGAAATAAAAAGCTTTTCGGCTGCCTTAGAGAAGCTTCCGGACTCCGCCACTTGAACAAAAGTCTTTAGTTGCTCAATCATTCAGGAAGGCCCCTCCTTTTGTATAAACCATAAGTTAATACCATGCTAACTTATTTGAAATTCCGTATCAAGCTACTACGCCGTAACATTAGAGGTGAACAAAAGAGAAAATAGAAGCTTTAAAAATACTACACACAGGAACAGCATTGGAGGATAATACTATGGAAAAAAAAGTCTGGTTTATTACAGGAGCCTCTCGCGGATTAGGGCGCATCTGGGCAGAGGCCGCACTCTCTCGCGGGGATATGGTTGCCGCGACCGCTCGCACACCGGAAAGCATCATCGACCTTAAGGAACGTTTTGGAGACGCTGTTCTCCCCTTAGTGCTCGATGTAACGGATTCTAGTCAGGTCGAGCATGTCGTTCAGCAGGCTCACGCGCATTTCGGCAGGCTGGACGTCGTCCTAAACAATGCCGGTTATACGCTGGTTGGCACGACTGAGGAGGCTAACGAATCCGACGTCCGCGAACTATTTGACGCCAATTACTTTGGTACGCTTCGTGTCATCCGAGCTGCCCTGCCTCTGCTTCGACTACAGGGCAGCGGGCACATTCTCGGCGTATCAAGCGCCATGGGAATTGTTGCGGCGCCGCTCATTGGTTTCTATTGCGCTTCCAAATGGGCAGTCGAAGCGCTGCACGATAGCCTCGCTCAAGAGGTTAAAGGCTTCGGCATTAAGGTCACGTTGCTCGAGCCGGGCGCCTTTGCCACCGACTTTGGAAGCCCCTTGTCCATGAAGACATCACAAGTAATGGAAGTTTACGCTGATCTTCGAAATCGGGTATCCACTCGTTTATCGACCGAAGAACGTGGCGATCCGAAGGCGACGGCCGAAGCGATTCTTCAAATCGTAGACGCCGAGGACCCACCTCTGCGGTTTGCGGTCGGCGCTGGGGTCTTGCCTTTGGTGCGCGAAACCTATGCCGATCGTTTAGCCACTTGGGAGACATGGGAAGCTGTCTCGAACGGAGCGCAAGGAAAGCCATAAGCCATCGGTAGTTTCGAATTCAACTCCTCTGCCCATTAGTTGAGAAACGTCAGCAGCCGGTCATTATTGACCGGCTGCTGTAAGAAACTGAATCGTACCGAGGGGCTTAATGAGTTTCCTATCTTTCAATGATTCCTGAAGTTATCTTCATACTTGGTGCATACGACAGAAAAACATCATTGTTAAAAGCTACCGACAAGGCAGATTCCAGCCTGTGTTCTTTTTGCGCTTCTTCAAGGGCAGCACCACGGTCCACCAAATTCTTAATAAACGGTTTTTCTTCCCCCGGATCAGCCCCGAAGCCATCTTCCTTTAGAGAGTTGTAAAGTACACTGTTTTTTTCAAAGTCAGAATTGGGATCTAAAAAATTTACCCTGTCGCTGACTCTACATTCGATTTGTCTAACTCCTAACTGGCTTAAATAAACAGGCAACTTAATTCCTATATTGCCGTCTCTCCCACTCCGTTGGGCATCCCTTTCATATAACTCCTGGAGGAACCCCAATTGCACTATATCTGATAGTGCATGACCTTCAAGGTGATAGCTTGCCATGCTTGAGATCCAATGAGGCTCAAAGCAAATTATTCTGCCTCGATCCACCAAACTATCTATCATTTTTTGTAGTATTGCCTTTGGATTATCCATATGCAATAAGAAGGCATGGCAAACTACTACATCGTACGTTTTATTTATATCCATTTTTTGAATATCACCAAGGATAAATTCTGTTTGGAATGGTGCGTTTCGAAAAATCTCTCTAGCTTCATCAATTAACTTATCACCAGCATCTATACCCGTATACGTAGATCCCATAGGGAGTAGCGACATTAGCTTGGTTCCCAAATACCCATAGCCGCAGCCAAAATCGATGATTCGAACAGGCTTGTTGATATTCCAAACAGAGCTTATAAGGAAGTTTAAATAATCATCATTGTAATACAACCATCTGGTCTTGCTTAAATAATCAAATTTATCGTTCCAATAGTAATCTTCCATTCGGTTATCTCCTTAGGAGCAAAATAAATACAGGGCCTATGAGCAATCATTATCACTTTTGCATCGCGCCGCGGTCGCATAATTACAATACAATTAATGCCAAAAAAGTAATAGACTTATGCTGATTTTTTTATAGAGTAGTATATATCCATGGCATTTATAGCAAGTCCTTTTAACCAGCACATAATGGTGTCCGTTTTACTTTTGAATGACCAGACCTATACTACGCAAAAATGGCAGCCGATTAAAAGATCAGCTGCCATTGTTTTTTTCTGAACTAACGTTTCCCGTTTAGCGCAACGACTTACTCTGTTGAATTTCGTGTTCCTCAACATAAAGCGGCATCAGAGAAGGCAAATCGTACCTTATCGCGGCCTTTAAACAACAAAATGTAGCCATAGCCCTATAGCTACAACGAAATAATGAGCCTAATCCGACAGTGCTCGCATGATGTTGGATTTCGCCTCTGCCGCAATCGCTTCATTTCCGTCATCGACCGCTTGCATCAAGATCAGTACGGGGATGTATACCGCGATCAGCCGAGCCAACAGCTTCGTTTCCTCGTCCGCTCCTCCGTAAGTTTCGAAAAACACGCCGCGAGCGTAAGGTGGTAAAAAGCTGTAAGCAACGCTCAAATCGCAAGCCGGATGGCCTACGCTCAGATCGCCCCAATCAATGATGCCGGAAACGATTCCGTTCTCATTCACAAGCATATTTTTGAAATGAAGATCGCCATGTAGCAGTACATTCACCGCCTCGACACGGTCCGTTTGTAGCCTGCTAATATACGCTTCGATCACACCGGACTCCTCCGGCGACAAGTGTTCAACCACCTTCGATAGAAAGCCCTCCAATTTCACTTTGCGCGATGCTATGTCCGTCAAGCTTCGATGATCTTGCTGAACTCCGCACTTCAGCGCCGCCTGCACCGGAAACTCATGCAATCTCCGCAAAAATTTCGCCAACGTCTCTGCCGATAAAGCCCGGCGTTCTTCCGTCAAACCGATGGGAAAATCTCCTGGCACGTAGGCATAGCCAAGAAATGGTGCCGGGTATTCCTCACTTGCTTCGCCATAAAAAAACGGTCTCGGATAGGGGATAGTCATATATGCCTCCAGCTTCGGCAACAGCTTCCCTTCCATACGAATCGAGCCAACTGCAATCGTTCTTCTTGGAAACCGGAACACGTACTCGTCACCGATAAGAAAAACCGTATTGTCCCAACCCCAGCCCAATCGCTTCACTTGCTTCGATGACAGCTGTGGGAATTGTCTGCCGATCAGCGTCCGCGCCTGCTCTTCGTTAACCTCCCACTCCGCATCCCATACATTCGTTCCTCCCATGAAATGTCTGCCTCCTCGTTCCTTACTATATTTAGACTTTTACATTCCCTGGAAGTTACGCATAACTCCCCTTTAGTTGAAAAACGTAAGCAGCCAGTCAGAATTGACCGGCTGCTGAACTGTTTATGTTGAGCTATCGTCTCCATTAGTTGAAACCGTTTAGTTATTTCCCTTTTCCGAATCCAAATAAAACCTTGCCTGTCATCGCATCAATTACGGTACTACTAATGTCCAAAGGTTGTTTTCCTGGTCTGGTGTCTGGTTTGTAGTCGTCTGGAAGCAGTCCTTTTAATGTGATTATCCAGACAGGTATTTCCGATATTGACTTTTTATTTTTCAATATTGGATTTGCTTCCATTGCGTCAATTGATAATGCACCTAATCCAACATTAGGCGCCGTTATTAGACCGTATTCAATATAAATACCTTTGGGTTGTATTGCGGTTTGACGCAATAAATCTTCAGCTATTCTACGCACTTCAGTTTTACCTGTTTTAGGGGCTATTTTTGTTGAGTTTAATGTAATACCAAGTTCTTCTAATTCTTTCTCATCATAAGCAGAAGTATAATAAATGGGAGTAGTCGGTAACGATTCAGAATTGGACGAGGCACTTTCCACTTTACTCGCTTTATTTGCGCATCCTGACAGCGCACAAATTATTAAAAGTATAATGAACATTTTGATACTAATCATCCCCGTTCAAAATTGTGCCTTTTACAATATCTTTTAGACGTTGGTATTATAAGGAAGGTTGCGTTAAACTGCCCATTCGTATTATGAGGTCACCAGATCTTTCTGGTCGACCTCTTTTTTGTAGGGTCGTAAGATTGCAGTAGCCGGGGATCGAACGTAACTGCCCGTGGGACTCAGATCCCGTAAGCTATTCTGTTCGTCTTTAGGCTGGTTGGGACATTAATCCCGTATCACATGCGATAGTGTGGACAACAAGAAAGTTAGGGGCTGCCGGCGAATTTACTTTGGGAGTGATGAAATGAATCCTGTCATTGGTGTGGATATTTCTAAGGGAGAGAGTCATGCACAAGCCTTTTTAAAACGTGGATTACCGTACGGAAAGGTCTTTAAGTTTCAGCATAATCTTGAGGGACTAGCACCCTTTCTTGAATATATCAGAGACGTAGAGTCTGCTGCCGGAATATTATCGTTCTATGTTAGCTTAACGCCGTTGCCTAATCTAGAACTTTATTCTCACAATAGAATACTTTATTTCAGTCTAATTTTTTATTTTCCCAAGACAGCCGCAGTCTGTGTATTGTTGGCTCGCAATGAACCGAAAATCAAAACAAAAAGCTACCAAATTTCAAGCCGGTAGCTTTTCAGATCGCAGACGGTCTATGCATCACCAATCTCCGTTCTCAGATATACATGTCTACTTTACTTTATTTAATAATTTTGTCACCATTCTGCTCAATGTACCTTGATCGACGAAAGGAGCAAGACTTGCCAGCAGATCCGGGCTAAGATGTTCACCTTCGACTCCACCAATCAACTTCTCGAGATTTTCCCTGTCCAGAAAAGGTGCGAGGCTTATGATCCGGTTCGCATCGATGGTGCCGTCTACAACCCGGTCTACCAAATGACCTAATGTTTCTCTGCTAATAAAAGGTGCCAGCCCTTGAACGGAATGCCAGCTCAAGCTGCCCTCTTCGGCTTCTTGTACCAACCGATCCACTTGCTCCCTACCCAGGAAAGGTGCGAGGCTTACGATCCGGTTCGCATCGATGGTGCCATCTACAACCCGGTCTACCAAACGACCTAATGTTTCTCTGCTAATAAAAGGTGCCAGCCCTTGGACGGAATGCCAGCTCAAGCTGCCTTCTTCGGCTTCTTGTACCAACCGATCTACATGTTCTCTTCCAAGAAACGGGGCAATTCCAACAAGATTGTGCACTTCTAAGGAACCGTCAATCGATTTATCTACCAGTCGGCTTAATGTGTCGCTGTTGACGAACGGAGCGAGTCCAGTAATGGCATTCCACTCAATTTCGCCCTCTTCTGCCTGACGAACCAGTTCATCCAATGTATCTGTTCCAAGGAACGGAGCCAGCCGCATGATCACGTCTAACTTAAGGACGCTGCTGTCTAATCGTTCTGTAACCTTATGCAGAGCGCTTGCCTTTACAAACGGCGCTACTTGTACAAGCTCTTCCACCTTCACCTCTCCGGCATTGACCATCTCTGCAACTTGTACCGGCCTGTTCTCTGCGATCTCCTTAACGATCGTTCCCAGGTGCTGGTGCTCTCGATTTTCTGCGTTGTCTTCTGCATTTAAAATGTCGTCTACTGTTTTGCCGAATAACCTCGCTAACTGCGGAAGCGTTCCGATATCCGGTAGCGAGTCACCCCGTTCCCATTTCGATACCGCTTGATGACTTACATTCAGTTGATCGGCAAGTTCCAATTGGGTCAGATCTTGGTCTTTGCGAAGCTTCGAAATATAAGCTCCAATTTTACGCAAGTCGAGCATCGTATACCTCCGATAAAAGAAAATGTACAGTGCGCACTGTCGAAAACAGCATAGCATTTCCGCAAACGCAATCCTATCAAGCGCTGGTTGAATTGTCACATCCGCTTTATTCAACTGCCGGTAGAATTGTCCAGATTGAAAATCGCCAGAGAGGGTAGGCATATGATTCTGCATCATCTGCGAGATCTGGAATCCACATACCCTACACTACTTTTGTCACTATCATTTAGTTTTTTTCTACAAATCATTTCCGTTATCCTGTCAAATCGTTCAATAAAAAACAACTGCCGATTGATGTAGGACTGTGTAGCAAGATCAATAACGGAGACCGATTATTCTGCCAGCAGGTCGCTAACACCAGACACAAAAAAAGGTTGAGCAGAAGGAATTCCTTCTACTCAACCTCTTCGTCAACCAACGATTAGTGACCCATCATCATAGCCGGATCGACTTGCTCAACATCCGGAACTTCCTTCTGTGGCTTCGGCTTGCGAAGGAACAGACTGAACAGGATACCGAACAGAACCAGACAGAACGACAGCAAGAACGTGTCGCTGTATGCGCTGACTGCAGCATCCACTGGATTGCCGTTGGCACCAAGCGTCTTCATATGATCCGCTGCGCGTGTTGTCATGTAACCAGTCAGGCCAGCGACTGCGAACGACGTGACGACTTGCTGCGCTGCTGTCGTAAGCGGCGTAACGCGTGTCACGAGGTGACGCGGCGCCGAGTTCAATACGTGCGTGTTCAGTGACATCATCGACAGACCCATACCGCAGCCGATCATGAACAGCGGAATGAGGACCATGATAAGCTTTGTATCGAGAGCGATGTTGTGGAGCAGGAACATCGCGCCACTTACGAGAGCCAAACCTACAATTGCGAGTGGACGCGCGCCGATCTTGTCAAACAGACGACCGCCGATTGGCATGAAGATCATCGAGCCGATCGCTTGCGGAAGCATGATAATCCCTGTTTCCAGTGGCGTGTAATTGCGAATCTGCTGCAGGAATACTGGCATCAGAATCATTGCGCCGAACAGCGCAATTTGAACGATCCAGACCAGAAGCGTACCGCGAGTAAAGTCCGATGAACGGAACACGCGCAGCTCAAGCAGCGGCTGCTTATGACGCAGCTCAACAAAGATAAACAACAGTAATGCTATGCCGCCGACAATAAGACCCCACAGCGTGTTTTCCGCTGACCAGCCCACACGTCCGCCTTCGCTTACGCCGTAAGCGAGAGTTGCAAATGCGATTGGGGCAAGAATCATACCAATAATGTCCAGAGCAGGTGCTTTACCTTGTTCGAAATTCGGCAAATACTTCATACCAACGAACAGAGCGACAATACCGATTGGCAAGTTAATCAAGAAGATCCAGTGCCATGATACCGCGTCAATCAGCCAGCCCGACAGAATCGGACCCAATGCTGGAGCAAGCAGCATCGGTATACCTAGCATCCCCATAACCGAACCGCGCTTCTCCTGAGGAGCAAGTCGGAAAATAATCGCCATACCAATTGGCATAACCATACCGCCGCCAAGACCTTGAATGACGCGGAAGATGATCAATTGTTCTACCGTTTGTGCCGCTCCGCAAAGAACGGAACCGAGCGTGAATAGCGCAATTGTAATAAGGAATATCCGTTTCGAACCGAATTTATCGGTCATCCAGCCGGCAAGTGGAATTACCGCCGACAATGCAAGTGTATAACCAGTGAACGTCCATTGCACCGTGTTGATCGTCGCGTCAAACTCCGTTTGAAATTTCGCCAGCGCTACGTTAACGACTGTACTGTCTAGAATAACCATAATCATACCGACGATGACGGCCATGAGCGGGGCAATAATGCTCTTGATCGAGAATTCGGATGATAATGATGCCGCTGCTGTTTGCTTAGACATCTTTCTACCTTCTCTCCATGAAAATTCTTCTCTTTAATTTCATGACCGAAGGTTTTTATTGAAAACTCATCAGTCATGACATACAATATTCTCATCAAAAGACATTCCGTTGTCAATCTTTTTTTGAAGAGGGGAACTACCATGAGCTTGCTTAAAGAGAAAATCATCGGATCGGCCATGCAAATCTTCTCGCAAAAAGGCTACGTGGCCACTTCCATCCAAGATATCGCGAACGACTGCGGCATAGCCAAAGGATCATTATATAAATTTTTTGCATCTAAAGAGGACTTGCTCGTTGAGGTGTATCGTTCCCGGACGCAGGTGATGTTCGAGGAGTCTGATCGAATAAAGTCGAATCCGGAGCTGTCGCCGCGAGAGAAATTCGTGCTGCAGACGCACCGCCAGTTTGAATTTTTTCTGGAATTTAAATACAGCATAAAGGACTTCTACGAACTGCCCATGAAAGAGGATGGCGCCTTCTCCAAATTTCTTCAACAGATGCGCTCGCAAATGCTGGTTAATTTTGCTGAGCTGATGATTAGTGTATACGGGCCGGAAATTGAGAAACACAAATGGGATTTAATCGCCCTATACACCGGTATTCTCAAGGAATATATGATTATGATCACACTCATCAGCAGCCCGTTCAATTATGCTCGTATGGCGAATTTCGTCGTTGATCGTATGGATGAGATGGTCGCAGGCATTAAGAAGTCCACACACGAGCCGATCCTAGATGCCGAAGTCATGTCACAGTTCGTCGCAAGAGGGATGAAAGGCTGTCACGCGCCAGCCGGCGAGCAGCTGCATGCGACGCTGACCAAGCTCATGTCCAGCATTGAAGAGCTCCAAGTGACGAACGCCCGCAAGTCGGAGCTGCATGAAGCGGCCCATCTGCTGCAAGAGGCAGCGGCTGACGAGTCGCCGCGGATGGTGCTCGTTCGCGCTTTGCTCGGCCTGCTGCAATCGCAGCATGAATTGGTCGCAATTGCCTCGCAGCTTGAGAGACTGTATGAGTCCAAACATACGAAATTGCTCATATGATGGTAAGCCCATCAAACAGTTGCAAGCCCACACTCGGGTCAGCCTGGGCTTTCTTGTGCCACTAACATAAACCGAAAAGAAATACTTTAAAAAACTTAAAAGACGCACCCTTCTCTGATTTTGTCTATTTTTGATGTTACTTCAATGAATTTTCATGATAGTTTAATAACTCGTGTATTCCCGGGGATCACGGGATTGTATAGAAGTTCTTATCCAAATACAGCTCTTTAAAATGTAAGCCTGGTTATATACTTTTTTACATAGCCTCTTAGTGTTGGATTGTGAAATACTTTCATTGCAACCATTGATGGTGCATACGAAAGATGGACACTTTGAAAAAGTGACCGTTCTTTCGGGTTCTTTGCTTTCCCCAGCAATTTACGATGTTTTCCCCCTCTTTGTCGAAATGTTATAATTGATCATGCGAAAGGAGGGGTCTTACCTATATGATGTACCGCCATTATTTTCTGCCACGCTTCGAGGAATTCGATTTTTTTTGTTTTCCTCTTGCCCTCGGGAAATACACGCGGCCAAGTGATCAGGATGTCAATCGCGAAACGGGACTTAGAGATTTCAGTTTGCACCTCGTTGTTGCGGGTAAGGGATATATCGAGCTGGACGACACTGTCCATGCATTGAAAAAGGGCGACGTCTTCCTCCATTGTCCGCAGCAGAGAATGCGCTACTACACCTCCGAAGACGATCGTTGGGAAATCTATTGGCTGCAGTTTAACGGAAAAGGACTCGCAGATTTTTTACTGGAGAGAGGATTTCGCGAACCGTCCATATGGTATATGAATGATTTCACGATGCTGGAGCAATCCTGGCTCGAGCTGCTTGATGAAATTGAACGAAACCAGTTCTCGCGGCCGGCCAAAATCTCCGCTCTGACTTACGCCGTGCTGATTGATTTCATGTGCAATGCGATTCCGTTTTCCAATAAGAGAGGGACCCAAAATGTCGACCGGATTATTCAGCTCTTGCCCTCCATGCAAAAAAACGCCCATCTTCCTTATATTCTGGAAGAATGGTCGGATAAGGTAAATCTGACGCCGAACTATTTCTGTAGCCTGTTCAAAAAGGTAACCCGGATAACGCCTCTCGCCTACATAACGAAATGCAGAATTCAAAACAGCAAACATAAGCTTCTCGCCGACCCGCATATGTCTATCAAAGAAATTGCAATCGACTCCGGGTACCCCAGTGTCAGTTATTTCAATAAAATATTTATGGAGATGGAGGGCGTAACCCCGGGAGAATTTCGCAAGACTCACTTAAAATGAAACTAACAAATCTGATGAAAAGCGCCGCAACCGCAAAGAAGGGGCTGAAGTAGGGCTTCAGCCCCCGAAACGGCTATTGATTTAATTTATCGTTAAACATCTTTACAACTTCTTCGTAGTCGCCCATCTTCTTCAACTTATTCTGGAAATCATCCCACTCGGAGAATTTCATTTCCCCTTTGATAAACTTAATCATCGATTCGTTCACGTATGTGTCAATAGGAGTCATGATGCTAGCCTTCTTATCGTTTTCGTCTTTCGTAAATACGACACGCGGCGCAAAATCGTTAGGGGACACTGCATCTTTTGCATAGGTTCCATTTGCGACCCAATAGCTGATTTCCTCGGCTTTCCCATCATGGTAGAACGTAGTAATGCTGCCCGGATCGGTGTATTTGGCGAGTTTGTCTTGAGGTGTCCATACGATACCTGCCCGAGCTTTGTTAGTCGTACCCACACCGTACTTGTTCAATTCTTCATAAATATTCGATGCGTTCAAAATATTTGGTGCTAATTCCTTCTTACCGTCTTTAACCACGTACGTGGTCCCTTCGACCCCCCAGTTCATCAGGTCCATCATTTTTTCGGAGTATTGATGATCGATCAGCTTAGCAAGAAGCTCAGGATGTTTCGCTTTAGCGGAAATCACGATACCGGAATCGTTGTTCAGTCCTTTGCCACTCGGCTCGGCCCACTGCTGCCAGCCTTTCCCGTATTTCGAAGACGGGAACAGAGAATTGGTCCATTTCACTGAAGCTTGGTTGTTCGTATTGAATTCGGTAACATATCCGGAAAAAATATCCGGGTACATAAAGGTTTTGCCGGTTGTTGCTTTCGGTCTGGACTGATCCAGATCGTCTGTCATGAAGGCTGGATCCAGCAGTTTTTCCGAATAAAGTTTGTTTATAAATTGCAAAGCTTCTTTAAAGTTCTCTTCTGTCGGGCCGAAAACGAATTTTTCACCGTTATAGTAAATCCCGCTATTCGCATGGAACGAGTTGAAGAAGCCGTTGTAGAGCAGCCACGGTTGGCTGATACCAACCGGATACACATCGGGATACAATTCCTTCAGTTTTTTTGCGGCATCGTAAAACTCATCAATTGTTTCGGGAATTTTGATTCCGTTCTTTTCGAAAATATCAAGCCGATATGCCGGATTAAATTGGGACGGTTCCAAGTCTGTCGGATTATTGTAGCCGTCGAAGAAGGCATATATCTTTTTATCCGCGGAGTAAAGATACTTCTCCGAATCAGGCGTTGCTTCTACGAAGGTTTTATAGTTCGGATTTTCATTAACGTATGGAGTAAGGTCTGCAAGAAGCCCTTCCGCACCGTAATCATCGATCTGATCCTTTCCTTGAACAAGCATGACATCGGGAATTTCTCCGCTCGCCAACATCACCTTCGATTTTTCGGAGTATTCATTTCCCCATTGCAAGCGGTTCCACTTAATGTTCAATTTGACTCCCAGATAGCTCTCCATTTCCTTTTGCCATTCTTTTTGAATCAATGTGTCCGCAGGATCGACACCGAATTTAGGAATCATGACTTCGAAGCTTAATTCTTTGACGCTGTTGTTTTCCTGTGTATTTGCGCTTTCCTTCGTGGTAGCAGATTCAGAGCTATTATTATTGCTGCAGCCAGCCATTAACGTTACTGTCATCATAAGTGCAATTACGAGCATCCAACCTTTTTTCACTGTTCAACCCCCCTGTTTACTCGTTAATAATGATGGTCATCCCTTAATAGAACCAACCAATGCGCCTTTGACGAAGTACTTCTGCACGAAAGGATACATACCTAGTATCGGTGCCAGCGTCACGATAATCGCAGCCATCTGGATATTCTTAGGATTCACTTCCCTGCCGATTACCATTTTTTGAATGTCTTGCGACGAAGCTCCGCTATCCTCGATGATAAGACTGCGTAAAAACATCTGAAGCGGATACTTGCTTTCATCTTTCAAATAGAGTAGCGCATTGAACCACTCGTTCCAGAAACCGACAATAGAAAACAATGCGAATGTGGCAAGCAGAGCTTTCGATAAAGGCAAATAA
This sequence comes from Paenibacillus glycanilyticus, assembly GCF_051200795.1. Lineage (NCBI taxonomy): Bacteria > Bacillati > Bacillota > Bacilli > Caryophanales > Paenibacillaceae > Paenibacillus > Paenibacillus glycanilyticus. Next base: position 2,134,039 of record NZ_CP195155.1, on the reverse strand, counting down.
ATGCGAAATAGTATCGTAAAGTCGTTAGCCCCGTCCATTAAGGCGGATTCGCGCAGTTCGGCAGGGATATTTTGGAAGAATGATCGGTAAATGAAAACATTGAAAGCGCCGATACAGCCGGGAACAACCATAACCCAAAATGTATCCAACAAGTGCAAACTTCTCATCAACATGTACGTGGGTATCATTCCGCCGCCGAAGAACATCGTCACTGCAAGAAAAACCGTAATGAATTTCTTCAATCGAAAATTTGCAATCGTCAGCGGATACGCCATCAGAGAAGTCATAAGCAACGTTAGTAAAGTTCCCGCTGTTGCGTAAACAATCGTGTTTTTATAGCTGATGTACAAATTGGGCTTCTCCAATATCACTTCATACCCCACGGTGTTGAAGCCTTTCGGAAACCAACCCACATCCCCAAGATCAATATGATCGGGAGAGCTGAGCGATATCGCGATAACGTTCATGAGCGGGTATACCATAATGATGACCAGCAGGATCATGAAGCCATAATTCGCTGCGTCGAACAACCGGGAACTGAAACTTTGTTTGTAATGCATCGTTAATCACCTACCATAGACTCGAATCGGAAAATTTTCTTGCTATTTTGTTCGTAATGAAGATGAGACAGAAAGCCACGACGGACAGCATCAACCCTACCGCGGTTGCATACTCCAGTCGTCCGCCCTGCAAACCTTCACGATACACGTAAGTTCCGATCACATCGGCAGTTTCATACGTAGCTGGATTATACATAAGCATGACTTTCGTAAAATCGTTCCCGAGAATACCGCCTACGGCCAATATAAACAAAATGATGGTTGTCGGTAATATGCTGGGCAGTGAAATGTGCTTCATCTTCTCCCAACGATTCGCCCCGTCGATAGACGCAACGTCGTACAGGGTAGGATCGACATTGCTTAATGCAGCCAAGTACAGTATCGTCCCCCAACCGATCCCTTGCCAAATACCCGAACTTATGAAAATGGTTCGAAAATATGGCGATTCCGACAAAAAATTGATGGGCTCCATTCCGAAGAATTGGGTAATATGATTCACTAGTCCGTCCACTGAAGTGAATTCCTTAATCATCCCGACGACAATCACTGTTGAAATGAAGTGCGGAAAGTACGATACCGTTTGTACAAACTTCTTGAACTTCATACTTTGCAGTTCATTAAACAGCAGCGCCAATATGATCGGCGCGGGAAACCCCCACAGCAAGCTGTAGACGCCAAGCAACACTGTGTTCTTAACGGTGCGTATGGCCATTGGATTATCCCAAAATTGCGTAAAATACTTAAAACCTACCCAAGGGCTGTCCCATACCCCTTTGGCCACACTGTAATCCTTAAATGCAATAAGAATCCCATACATGGGAAAGTAGCTAAAGATCAAGACGAGAAGAAAGCCTGGCAAAACCATCATGTATAAATATTTCTGACTCATAAGCGACCGCGCCAAAAACATCCCCCTCTCTAAAGAACGAAAATACCTTCCGGCCGGAATGGTAACGTAATATTACGCTCTTTAGGTGAATTGTATACGTTTGCATTATGCATATCAATAAAAATATAAAACGATCTATACAACAATATTACGATTTAGAATCGAATAAAAAATGGCTGTAACGCATTTTTTCGTAATGTAAAAGGAGTATCCTTCGGGACGAAGGATACTCCTAAAAATTGTATAAACCTAGTTGGGCATAAAATGAAGTAGTGGATGCTTTTTCATGTCCTAAATAAAAAATGATGAAATCCGGTATATTCTTTATTTCGTGCTGATCACCTGGTTCAGCTCATACATAACATGGTGATAAAGGAAGGTGATAATCATCATGCGAGTGATCATTACTTTAGCATGTACGGAATGCGGTGCCCGTAATTACACGACAATGAAAAACAAGAAAAATAATCCGAGCCGCCTGGAGCTTAGCAAATATTGTCCTTCTCATAAAAAGATGACGCTTCATCGAGAGACAAGATAAATAAGGAAGGGAGCATATCCCTCCGATAGTAGCTTAATCAGAATTTGCGTCCTGCTCGCATCAGCATGACCATCATCTCTTCACGGGCTGCTCGGGTCGAACCTGGTTGTGCGCTTGTCGCTTATGTATAGAAGTTCTTGTCTTGAGCAGACGACAAGGACTTCTATACAAAAAATAAAAAAGCCGCAGTTTATGCGACTTCCGTTGTAATCACTAGTCTCGTAAATGAAATTCTTTATCCATTATCCGTGAGATTCAGATATTTTCTTACCCTCTCGACATTCTTTCCATTACCCGCTCCAGCAAGCGAATAGTGCCAAACTTTATCGCCAAAGTAATCATTAAAGGCAATATCTAAATCATTTAGGATACGGTACGCATACTGTACAGCTTTCAGATCCTCACGCATGACACCGAATGTAAGAAGGTCTTGAGCATTCTGTAAATCCTCTCTTAAAAAGTCACTTGAAAGCGGCGGAACGCCCTCCAATTTGTCAACAGCATCCTTTAACTGTATCTTATCAGAATCCGTAAATTGAAACTCCTCATCCGCACCCCAGCCGAGTAAATCATCTAATATTCCATGAACTTCTGCGATAGTTGCTTTCACCTCTAACGGCACCTCATTTAACATAGGTTTACTTTCAGCTCTGATGACTACCCCATCATTCCCATAGTAGGTGCGTTTGGTGTACTGGACACATAAAACAACGGATACAACAACAATAGCAATAACGGCCAATTCCCCTAGTTTAGACATCTTCACATTCTATCACCAGCCTAATTTGTTTCATCGATTCTAAATAGATTTAACCCACATTTTACCATAATTAATGCAAGGCTTAAATAAGGTGCCTTCTTTTTAATTATATTGCGATGAGTTCATCCGTCTTCTTGTGGCCAGTGTTATGCAAATTAGACGAAGCAGTTAACTTCTGGGCAATAGCTTAACGACAAAAAGAGCAGCTGCCGCGTCGGCAAACTGCTCCTGGATTATCAGCCATTCTACATGACATGATTTACTATTCGCTATCACGTTTATCACTTCCGAAACCATTGGTCCCGGAGTTTCCGCTGCCTGCTGCCTTCAACGAAAACAAAGTCGTCTATGGCCTCAATCTGCATGCGGTCCCGATTTTACTTCTGTAAGCGCATTCATGCCGGCCGAGAGGACCTCAAGTATCCGGTCCACATCATAGACGCAGCCCTTCCAGGTGCCTCCGCTTACAGCCTGAAGCGCAGCCCACAGCCGGGTATCATCCGGCAATGCAGGATCCTCAGCCAGTTCGGGATGCTGCGGCCTGGAGGCAAGTATCAAATTTCCCTCCAACTCGGTCTCCGGCTTGTCGCCGCAGCCGACCATATGGACGGTGCCGTCCAGCCGACGAGTATCAATCCGGATATCGATCCAGTCGCCGGTGCGCAGCCGACCTACTGGCCCTCCGGCGAGAGCCTCCGGTCCGATATGCCCGATACAAGCTCCGGTGGATACGCCTGAGAACCTGGCATCGGTGAGCAGAGAGACATGCTTGCCGTAAGGCAGATGCTTCAGAGCCGATGTCAGCTGGTAGGTTTCTTCCATCCCCGTACCGGAAGGTCCACGGCCGATCAGCACCAGTACGTCGCCTGCTGCGATCCCGCCCGTCTTGATGGCGCGGATGGCCGAACGCTCGGTTGTGAATACTTTGGCTCGCCCGACATGTCGGAAAATGCCGTTACTGTCGATGACAGCGGGGTCAATGGCCGTCGATTTGATGACCGCCCCTTCCGGCGCCAGATTGCCGGTCGGGAACGTCACCGTTGAGGTTAGTCCCGCCTCCTTGGCTCGCTCCGGGCTGTAGATGACACTGTCCGGGTCGATCCCGTCTTGCTCCAGCAGATAGCTGCGCATCTGGCGGCGGCGTTCCGAGCCCTCCCACCAATCGAGCACTTCGCCCAGCGTTGATCCAGTCACTGTGAGTACCCGGTCGTCAATGACTCCGAGCCGTCTCAGATGAAGCATGACTTCAGGAACGCCGCCTGCTAGAAACACGCGGACGGTCGGATGGGGGATCGGTCCGTTCGGCAATACGCTGACAAGGCGCGGAACACTGCGGTTAATCGCGGTCCAGTCGCCTGCATCCGGTATTGACAGTCCTGCGGCGTGCGCGATCGCCGGGATATGGAGAAGCAGATTCGTAGAGCCGCCGAATGCGGCGTGAACCGCCATCGCATTCCGGATAGCGGCATCCGTCAGCACATGGGCCGATGTAATGCCCTGCTCCGCCATAGCCGCCGCGGCTCGCGCGGATTGGCGCGCCATCTCTTCCCATACGGGTTGGCCGGAAGGTGCGAGTGCTGCATGGGGCACCGTCAAACCAAGAGCCTCTGCGACCACCTGCGCCGTTCCTGCAGTTCCGAGGAATTGGCAGCCGCCGCCCGGCGTCGCACAGGCGCGGCAGCCGAGGTCCGCCGCTTCCTCCAAACTGAGTTCCCCGTGGGCATACCGGGCGCCAATCGTCTGGATCTTGCCCGCATCCTCCCCGGATGTCGGAGGCAGCGTTACGCCGCCGGGTACAATGATTACGGGGAGATCGCGCATGCTGGCCAGCGCCTGCATCATGGCTGGCAGTCCCTTGTCGCAGGTCGCCACCCCGATGACGGCGGAACGGGTAGGCAGTGAGCGCACCAGCCTCCGAACCACAATCGCCGCATCGTTACGGTAAGGCAGCGAGTCAAACATCCCCGTTGTTCCCTGGCTGCGCCCGTCGCACGGATCGCTAACATAGCCGGCGAACGGGATGTGGCCGGCACGGGTCAGCTCGTCAGCGGCTGCCTTCATAAGCATCCCAATTTCCCAATGCCCGGTGTGATAGCCCAGCGCCGCGGGGCTCCCATCCTCATTCCGGATGCCGCCCATCGTCCCCATGATCAGCACCTGTTTCCCGCCAAGCCGGCTTGGGCTCCAGCCCATGCCGACATTTTGCGTTAGTCCGAACAGATCGCCGCTTGGCGCATGAAGCAATAAGTCTGGCGTCAGCGGGAGCTTGCCCGCAGGCCCAGGCGCATGTGTCTTCACGGAGAAGAAGGTCCCGTCGTCTCCGCCCATTATGGTTCTAATCTGTTCATTCATCCCGAATTGCCCCTCTCGAAGGCCTATGGCTTAATGAAAACGGTCTTGATGGAGGTGAAGAATTCAATCGCAGCCTGCCCCTGCTCGCGTGAATGCGAGCTGGACTGCTTCATCCCGCCGAACGGAGCCTGAAGCTCAACGCCAGCCGTTTCGGCATTAACCCTGACTAGCCCCGCTTCCATATCTTGAACGAAAGTCAATAAATTGCCGATATTCTGTGTATAGATGGAAGCGCTGAGTCCGTATTCGGTATCGTTGGCTACCCGGATGGCTTCTTCCAGACTGTCTACGCGAATGAGCGACAGTACGGGGCCAAAGATCTCATCTTTTGCAATGGCCATATCCGGCTTCACGTCGTCGAATACGGCAGGCGTTACATAAAAGCCGTCGGCGAGCTCAGGCTGGCTCGGCCGTTCGCCGCCGACAAGAAGCCGCGCTCCTTCCTCTTTGCCCTTGCCGATATAGGACATGACGGTATTGAGCTGGCTTTCGTTAGCGCACGGGCCAAGCCAGGTACCTTCCTGGAGTCCGTCGCCGACTCGCAGCTCCGCTACTTTGGCCACCAGCTTTTCCCTGAAAGCTTCGTAAACGTCGCTAACGACAATGACGCGGCTGGTCGCCGTGCACTTCTGGCCGGTGGAGCGCAGCCCACCGCTGATCGTAGCTTCTGCGGCAAGCTCAAGATCGGCATCCGCAGCCACGATGACCGGGTTCTTCCCGCCCATCTCGAGCTGGTATTTCGCTCCGCGCGCAAGCGCTGCCTGCCCGACCCGCTTGCCCACCGCGTTGGAGCCGGTGAATGTGACGCCGTGAACGCCGTTGTGCGACGCAATCCCGCTGCCGATTACGCTGCCGCTGCCGACAATCATGTTCACCGCGCCGGCCGGGAATCCTGCATCATGGAAGCATTGCATAACTAGAGCAGCTGTGACAGCGGTTTCAGTAGCCGGCTTCCAAATGACCGTATTTCCGTAAATAAGCGCGGGAGCCATTTTCCAGACGGGAATGGCAACCGGAAAGTTCCAGGGCGAGATAACGCCAACGACGCCAAGCGGCACCCGTGTCGTAAACATAAGGGCTTCGGCATCGGTTGAAGGGATGACGTCCCCAACCTTGCGCATGCCTTCGCCTGCATAATAGCGAAGGATCGCCGCGCCGCGCACCGTTTCGCCTTTGGCTTCAGGCAACGTTTTTCCCATCTCGCGCGTCATCATTCTTCCGATCTCTTCTTGCCTCGCCTCGAGCAGATCCGCAGCCTTGAACAGCAGGGCCCCCCGCTGCGCACCGGTCAGCTTCCGCCAGGGAACCCGGGCCGCTTCGGCGGCGGCTACGGCATTCTCCAGATCGGCATCAATCGAATCGGGCACCTCGCCGACAACCTCTCTCTTATTTGCCGGATTGATGCTCGGCAGCCGCTTGCCGGACAGCGGGGCCGTCCATTCTCCGTCAATATAATTGTCTATGATTCTTGCTTGTTCATTCATGAACACTCACCCTTTCCTAATTGGTCTGATAAAACGGCTGCGTCAGTTCATGCTTATAGACAGCCGTATTGGCCAGGATGCCGATGCCTTCGATTTCAATCTCAATCCGGTCTCCCGAATCGAGAGTAAACTGATTAGGCGGTACCAAGCAGGTGCCGGTCAGCAGCACCGTACCGTCATAGAGCTCGTTATCCCGCTTCAGGAACGTTACCAACTCCTCCAGCCTGCGTTTCAGCATGCCCGTGCTTGCCTGTTCGTCGACCAGCTTCTCGCCGTTGCGGTAAATCCGGCATATGATCTGCAGCGCATACGGATCCGCAACCGTTTCAGCCAAACGGATGGCTGGCCCGATCGAGCAGGAACGGCTCCATACCTTGGCCTGCGGCAGGTACAGCGGATTCTCGCCTTCAATGTCTCGGCAGCTCATGTCGTTGCCGGCCGTATAACCGATGATAGTCCCTTCTCGGTCCAGCACGAGACCCAGCTCGGCTTCAGGGACCTGCCAATTCGAATCGCTGCGGAGACATACCCGCTGTCCCGGTCCAACGGTACGTGCAAGGGTTGATTTGAGGAACAGCTCCGGCCGCTCCGCCTCATACACCTTGTCGTAGAACGTAGTGGCATCCAGCTTACCCCCGGTTGCCTCATAATTCCGCGCTTCCTTGCTGCGCAAATAAGTGACGCCGGCTGCCCATACTTCCGGCGCATCGACCGGTGTCAGCAGTTCAAGCTCTTCGAGAGAAAAAGCAATAGGCACCTTCCCAGCGATCAAGCCGGTTACATGCTCGGACGGAGATAGTCCTTTAGCTCGCGCCTCGGCCACCAACTCCATCAGGTCCGACGCTTCCAGCTGATAGACGGCCCCTTCCTCCGTTAATGCGCCTAATCGTGAAAACGATGCTTCCCGGTAACGAACGATACGCATACGCTCAACCCCATTTCAGTTTTATATTATAAAACCACGTTCTCATATTTGAGCAGTCATCCGTACATGCCTAACGGCATGTACGTGAGAACACGGACTTATAATCGGCCAAGTCCTTTAGAGATACTGTCTGCCGTCCGAACGACCAGCGCGGCGAACTTGGCGAACTCCTCGTCGTTAACAGTGGACACCATTGTGGAGATGCTGACAGCGGCTGAGACATGACCGCTGTGGTCGTACACCGGCGCGGCTGTGCACCGCACTCCCGGTTCATTCTCCTCACGGTCGAATCCGACGCCATTTGTCCGTATGCGCTCAAGCTCGGCGCGCAAATCGGCTTCGTTCGTTATCGTATGCGGTGTCTGGATCTGGTAGTGATACGCTGCAAGGATCCGGTTCAGTTCCGTTACCGGCAAATAGGCAGCGAGCACTTTGCCGACTGCACTGCTGTGCAACGGGACGCGTTTGCCTATTCGGGAATATCGGATGGCTGCTTTCGCACCTTCCACCTTATCGATATACACCCCTTCCGAGCCGTCTTGCACGACCAAATGCGTCGTTTGCCCCGTCTCCTGCGACAGCTGCTCCAGATGGGGACGCGCAATCTCCCGAATATCGAAGCCCTGAAGCAGCAGCTGCCCCTTCTCGAGCAGCCGCATGCCCAGCCGGTATTTACCCGTCTCCGCGTCCTGCTCGATATACCGGTGCAGTTGAAGTGTCTTGAGCAGCGAATGAACGGTGCTCTTGTGAAGCTGCATTTGTGCGCTGATCTCGGTAATTTTCAGCTCTCTATTCCGCTCGTCGAACAGGTCCAGAATGGACAACGCCCGATCGAGCGATTGGATGATCGGCATGAGTTCGGTCTTCTTTCAGTTTGATATTATAGAACTCTATTCTACAATATCAATTTTACCTTTTTTTTCTTGATGCTGTCTACTACTTTGTTTGAATAGCCTAACAGCGTTACCCGGTCTATCGGTAAAATGACGAAAGGAGCTGCCGCAGCATGCTCCTTCGTTTTTGCTCGCTATGTTAATTTAACGTAAATGAAGCCAGGCTTGCGTTACCCATTCCCACATACGTGAAATATAGGGCTTGCTTGCCATCCGGTAAAACGATATCCTCCGAATATTCGGTCCATACGTTCGTAAAGTCAACTGGAATTCTGCCGAGCTCCGGTCCGTCCCACGCCGTCTTCACGGCAAAATAACCGCGGCAGTAGCCACGAACCTTGATTTTAACCTGACGGATACCTTGGCAGTCGAAATATTTGAACCCTGCCGTCGCGGAATCCCGCATGTTGGCAACGTATCCGATCTCTTCGTCTCCGTCCTTACCGTCCTGGGTAATCTTCGGGAACCGACCGTCCATCCAGGCTCCGTGTGTGCCCGTGTATACCGCTTCGTCCTGGCAAAATAGATTGCAGGCCAGATAGGCCGGGTATTCCCCGCGGCCGATCAGCGGCCCCCCATTAGCCCCGCAAGAAGTCATCTCGACTTGAGGAATCGTCCCGTCTTCCAGGAATGCAATCGGCTCGATGCAGCCTTGCCTGGAAAAGCTCGTACCGTTGGTATGGCGGTGATAGAAAATATACCATTGTCCTCGTATCTCCACGATACCTCCATGGTTGTTACCGCCGTAATACATCGGTTTGTCTGAAGGCTTGTAGGTATCGATATGGAGATCGTTATTGCTGATAATGACGCCTTGGTAGACAAAGCCCCGGATCGGATGCTGGCTTGTAGCATAACAAAGTTCATGCATGACGACCGAAGAATAGATGAAATAATAGGTATCGCCTATTTTGCGAATGGAAGGCGCCTCGAAAAACTCATGCCCTTCGTACCCGCTGCCCTGACTGTAAGGCTCGCTTGGGGCGATGAAAACAGGCTCTTCGAGAATGGTAAGCATATCGGGACCAAGCACCGTTGCCATAGGCCCCATTCGGGACTTGTCGCCGATTGCGCAAAATCCGGTGTACAGGTACGTCCGGTCGCCCTCGGTCAAGACGCCTGGGTCGAATTGAGGTTGATCGCCTTCTCGCTCGCCAAGTCGCGTGCCATCGGAATACTGTACGTAACCATAGAACTCGTATTTGCCGGCTGGCGTATCGCAAACGGCGACCGACACGACGGAGACTTTGTCCAGTACGTAGTACAAATAATAACGGCCATCGGAACCCTGCGTAACGTCTGGCGCATAAAGACACATCCGGCCATCCGGATTGAGCGGATCGTCCGTTATCCGATAAATAACGCCCTCATACCGCCAATCTGCCAAGTCATCCACTGGTGCCGACCAGCAGACATAGTCGTTCAAGCAGAAGACATGCCCATTAAAGCGGTCATGCGAACCATAGACATACACACGGTCATGATAGACATGCGGCTCCCCGTCGGGAATGTATTCCCATGAAGGAAGATAGGGATTTAAACCTTGCTTTTTCATTTTCGGATCTCCTCATTGGTAAATGTGAATGCTTTACAAGGCTGGTTTGAATCTTCATTGCTAATCTTTGTTGTCATTTCAAGAAAGCGCTTTAAACTTCGATTCTATCGTAGCACACTTTGTTTAATTGGTAAACAAAGTGTGCGTAATCGTTTCCATTTAACCTGGAATTCCGTCCGCGGGTATAAGAAAAGAGTAAAAAGTGAATAATTCGTTCAATAGATTTCTCTTTTTTTTGCAAGGAGTCTGAGTTTATGCTTGTTACTATAATGAGAACAACTAGTAATCTTGCGGGCTTTTGCTCATTTATAGTTATAGACTTCGAAGTTTTAACGATGTTGGAGATGACAATTAGGCATGAAGATACTCGATTATTATGAAAAACTGCGTGACCGCTATGCTTCAACTGCAGATTTTCAAATCCTCACGGTATCAGTTGATGAGATAGCAAAGGTGCTCGATTGTACCCGCCGAAATACGCAACTTGTGCTGCAGCGAATGTCGTCCGAACAATTTATTCAATGGAGACCAGGCAGAGGCCGGGGAAATCAATCGGAAATTAAATTTCTCGTACCAAGTCGGGAATTGTTGCAGCGCAAGGTGCAGGAATTGATTGGCAGGGAAAGCATTCAGGAGGCTTGGCAGTTAATAGCTTCACTAGATGAGCTGCAAAAACATGAATTTATGAGATCGATCAACATGCAGTTTGGTATTCAAACGGATGAAGATGAGCTCGACGTATTAAGATTCCCCTACTATCGTCAGGTGCCGCTTCTGGATCCCGCGCTTGTGCTGCGCAGCTCCGATTTAAATTGGCTCCGGCAATTGATGAACAAACTTGTGGAGTATTCAACCAAGGAGAAAAAACTGCTCCCGAAGCTCGCTCATCATTGGGAATCTGATGCTGACTGCAAAAGATGGACTTTTTATCTGCGAAAAGGCGTCCGCTTTCATGATGGTCATATCCTTTCTTCCGACGATGTCGTTCATACGTTTAAACGTATAATAACAAAGTCCCCTTCTGATTGGCTTAGCTTGGTCATTGCAGATGTATATAAGTCCAGCAAGCATAGCGTTACTTTTGAACTTAACGAATCGATCGGTGCATTTCCAAATATGATAGGTACCGATCGCTGCTATATTGTTCCAACAGGCTGGGATGGAGAACATCCGGGCATGCCTGTTGGGACAGGCCCGTTCCGCATAGTGAAGAACAATTCCTCGATGCTTGTCCTTGAAGCAAATGAGCATTATTTCGAGGGACGGCCGCATCTGGATCGCATTGAAATGTGGGTATGGCCGAATTATGAAGGTGTACCTGCGGAAACAGCCTCGGAACAGAATGTACAATTGCTTTACAACGAAGCACATTTGAACCACGAAGCAGGCAAGGATGAGCTTCATACCCTGCAGGAGCTTGAGCATGGAAGTAACTATGTTATCTTTAATCAAGTTAAACCGGGCCCTCTTCAGGATATTCGGCTGAGACAGGCCATTCATTTCGGGCTTGATCGTTGGGACACCGTCGAAGAGTTAAATGGAGGCAGAATTATACCGTCTAACGGATTTATCTTCACAGACGGAACGGACCGATCCTGCATGCAATCGCCATACAATATGACCAAAGCTATAGAGCTTCTAGCGGCATCCTCTTATAAAGGCGAACTTTTGCAGCTTTATACCTACGATAATTCCACCAATAGAGACAACGCGATTTGGCTGCAAAAAGCCCTTGGCAAATTAGGCATACAGATCCAAATAAGTTTCCTCCAGGCGAAGGAGCTGATTGATCCAGAAGTGATGATACAAGCAGACATGATCTCGGTTGGCGAAGTACTAGGCGAGCAGCCAGATATGACACTGATTGAAACCTACCGCTCGCGGAATAGCTTAATTCGGAATTTGCTGCCTTGCAGCTGGCAAAAAACATTAGATGACCGGATCTCGTCTTGCTTGCGCATGCCTGAGCAATCGGACCGTCTTGCGATTCTTCGCGAACTTCAGGATGAGCTCGTGAAAAACTTCTGCCTGCTATTTCTACACCAGCATATACGAGTGATCGGCCATCAAAATTCACTTAGCGGAATTACTATGAATGTATGGGGCAAGGTTGACTTCAAAGACGTATGGTGCCGCCCAAAAAGTCTGCAATAGATACTCACCCTCTAAGGAGGGATTACATCTCTTGTTGTCTTGCCGGCGTAACCAACCGAGAAGGCCGTTTATCGGTTTTGGGCAGATTGCCGAAAGCGATCCAGTTAAATGGCACATAACGGGCGAAGAAACCAACGACGATCCAGGATGCGATCAAGGCAAGCGCGAAGCCGCCGAGATACCAAAGATGAAGCAGCCATGCCGTACCCGTAAGAAGCGGGTATTCCCGATACAGAAGCAGGAAGAACGGATGAATCAGGTATACGCCAAACGATAAAGCGCCGAGTCTCGAGGTAACCTTAGTAAGGACCTTCGGCAGCTTCTTCGACATCACAAACGCTAATTGCAATAATACCAGCGCCGTCAGCAACCCATGAAGATTCCACACCAGATCAAACCATGTAGTGTTGAACGATTTCAGGTGAAGCCGGGTCTCGTAATACAAATACACATGGGCTAAGCCCGCCGCGAGCCATGATGCCCAAAGAGCAACCCATGCTGCGACGCGAGCGTTAGTAATATGATTTCTTGCAATAATAATCCATTCTTTGATTTTCGGGTAATAGATGCCTAGAGCAGCGCCAAGCAAGTAATAAGAGAAATAAGAGAACGACCAGCTGCCGCGGTTAGGAACGCCGGGAGCGGGAAGCACATGCTTATTGATGATAAAAAAAGCCCATTGAATGGCAATCCCCGCGGGAATGGCCCATTTAATCGTGCGCGGATATTTTTTCATCAGCCACAGGAACAACGGAAACATCAGATAGAACTGTATGTTTATATACACGAAATATAAATGCGTATAAGCTTTGCCGGTAAGTGCTTTATCGATAAAGTTCTCGATTTCCGTTGATAGTGAGCGGTCCGGATAATAGAGGAAATGCAAGACCGCAAGATAAAACAATGAGAAAACCAAATACGGAATAATAATGTACAACAGCCGTTTCTTATAGAAGCCTCCGAGCAGCCGCTTGTCCAACGGCCGGGTATAGTAATTGTAGAAAAGGACAAAGCTGCTCAGGAAGATAAAGGTTGTGGTTCCGATCTTCATGAAAATATTGAAGAAGTTATAAAGAAAAAAATAGTTGGAATTCACCATATCAACGGTGGCAAACGAAGTGGAATGGACGGATAGGACGCCTATGATAGCCATTGCCCGTACGAGCAGCAGTTGAGGAATATTGTCCCTTTTTTGCAGGGTTTGTGAAGCCGTAGTCATTCTCGTCGTACATCCTTCCTTGAATTATACTATAAGGCAACTGGTCCTAACTGTGGATTTATCTTATCCTCTCCTTGCTTGAATGTATTCATTGGTTTCATTATATACAGAGATTATTTCGATCGTTTTTCGCGCCTGTAACGAACCTGTAAATATTCTTAATTAAAAGTGCCTCTTCAACCAAAAAACCTCCGATCCTACACGAATGCTCGTGCCCGAATGGAGGTTTTCGTTCCTGCTCTTGAACAAAAATTGTCGTAAGTAACTTGTCTGCCTTTTAACCCCGGACCAAGGTAACCTTAAACACGCTGCCCGATTCGGAACTCGACTCGAGCTCAACGGTACCCTGGGAGATTGCCAGCAAATGGCGAACGATTGACAAGCCTAGCCCAGCCCCGCCATGACGACGTGCCCGTGAGGAGTCAAGCCGGTAAAACCGCTCGAAAACCAGTTCCTTTGATGAAAGGGGTATCCCCTTTCCCGTGTCCGTAACCCGAACCACAATTCGTCCCTCTTCCTGCGATACCTGCAGCGTAACGTTCCCATTTGGCCGATTGTACCGTATCGCATTGTCTAGCAGATTGCGAAAGACCAGGAATAAGAAGCTTTCTTCCCCCTTAACAAGGGCATCGCAGGGCTCTACCAAATGAAGCGTCACCCCGTATTTGTCTGCCATCGGTTGCATGAAGGAAGTTGCGTCCGCAAGAATGTCAGCAAGCTCCGCAACCTTGTGCATGTTATTTTCCCGGTCGTAAGTACCGTCAGCCAACAGCAATAAATCCTCCGTTAAGGATTCCAGGCGCGCAAGCGTCCGCTCTGTTGTCGCCCTATAATCTCTCCATTCGCTTGAATCAATGCTGTCACCGTCTCCGGCCACTTCCAGATTCGTTCGAAGGATGGATAGCGGTGTTCTTAATTCATGCGCAGCCGCGGAAACGAAGCGAGCTTGTTGAGTGAAAGAGTGTTCCAGCCCATCCAGCATCGTATTGAATACAATCCCTAGCTTCTTCAATTCATCATGAAGCTGGTCAATCTCCAGCCGTTGATGCAGGGTAGCCGCCGTTATTCCAGCCGCGGTTTCACTCATTCTTTTAACGGGCTTCAGGATAATCACTGCGAGCCATTGCGCGCTGAGAACCATGCCTCCCAATACGACAAGCAAGCTTAGGAGTCGCCCCTGCATCTCCGGTAAAAACTTGTAAACGGATAATAAAGTATCTATCCCTACATATAGAGTGATCAAGATTCCCAAAAATAAAATAGCGAACAGCGTCAATCTTGCACGCAGTGAAAGCCGGTTCCATGGTTTCATGTCGTTTCCTCTTTTTCAAGGCTCTGAGCCCATTTATACCCATAACCTTGAACAGTCTGAATATATCGTTCTCCTGCCTCCGGATCATGGGTCGAGAGCTTTTTGCGCAAGGAATTAATGTGAACCCTCACCGTTGAAGAAAGAGGATCCGCGAAGATATCCCAAACATGCTCGAGAAGCTTCTCCGACGAAATGACCTCGCCTGGATGGAGCATGAGATATTCTAGCAAACCAAATTCTTTTTTCGTTAATGGGATAAGCACATTATCCAGCCAGACTTCCTTTGTCTTTGAATCAAGAGTAAGCCGCTCGAACCGCAGGACGGGGCTTTTCACGGACGTGCTCCGGCGAAGAAGCGCCCGGATGCGGGCAAGCAATTCATTGAACATAAACGGTTTGCGGAGGTAATCATCCGCACCCGAATCAAGCCCTTCCTCCACCTCATCCGGATGGTTGCGGGCTGTAAGCATGAGAATAAAAACATCGTTATACTGCGAGGACTGGCGAATTCGTTGACAAAGCGAAATCCCATCCAGCTCCGGAAGATTAATGTCCAGGAGAATCACGTCATAATCATTGGTATCCGCGAGCTCCCACCCCGTTAGCCCGTCAACGGCGATATCCACCGCATAACCTTCCCGCCTTAAACCCTTGGCTAATGCGCGTGAAAGATCCTCCTCATCTTCGACAATGAGGATTCGCATATCACCAACTCCTTCCTTCCATGACAATGAAAATAGGATATCACACATTTTTCTGCGAAACGAGGAAAATCCGGCGCTCTTTTGAAGCTTCAGTGACTTAACAAGGATTTAACAGCGCGATCTTTATAATCAAATCAAATCTTCCTTTTGCACGGCGGATTTTTATGAAAAAGGAAAAGAAGGAGGAGATCTATTGTTAATCGAGGTTGTAACAGCTGGACCGGGGTGTTCCATTTGTCAGAAAGCGATGAAGGCAGTGAAGCAAGTCGCGGCCGAGTTTCCGCAAATCGAGATTCAGGAACTGCATGTGGTTGATCAGTTTGAGCGTCTTCAGGAACTGAACATTTTCAGTGCCGGAGCGATTCTTATCAATGGGAAAGCAGAATTTGCCACTTTGCCCTCACTGCCTAAGCTTCATGAACGCGTGTATGAATTACTTCATCAATAATCCACTAGATAAAAGGAGAAACAAATGGAAGAATTATATCATTTTACGATTACAGGCGGAATTTCCGCCTCTACCTACATTCTTGTGTTCATCGTCGGAATCGTAAGCGCGGTATTGGCCTGTTATTTACCCGTGCTTGCTATGTTTGCAAGTTATGTACAGAAAGGGGCTGCCGGAGAGAGAAGAAAAGCCATCCGGATCGCTGTCAGCTTTATCTTGGGTATGGTTGTCACTTCGGTATTGTTTGGTTTGATCATGGCACTGCTCGGCCACCAGTTCCTGCCCGCTGTTGAAAAATATCGTTTGCTAACCTGGGTTCCGCCCCTCTTTGACATAATTGCCGGGCTCCAGCTGCTTGGTGTCATTTCATTTGCAATGCCTGCGTTTCAAAAGCTGAACCGGCCACAGCACCCTCAAAACCATTTGGCCGCTTTCAAGCTAGGAATTCCTTACGGGCTTGTTATTTCGCCTTGTGCGATTCCCATCTTTTTTGCGCTGATTAGTTATATCGCGCTTCAAGGGAGTCCGCTGCACGGTGCGTTGCTCATGACAACCTATTCGTTAGGGAAAGGCGTGATACTCTTGGCCGTAGCAGTCTTTTCTATTTCCATTCTAAGCAAATTAGCAAGATGGGGCGGTCCTGTAAGGAAAGTTGCCGGTTACCTATCCATCGCGATTGGCATCGTTTTTCTGGTTATTGGGTTTATGAAAATATAAAAATAAGAGGAGAATGACAATGACCTTAAATGAAGAACTAGCGCAGATGAAGAAGACGTTTGACCCTCATACGCCGATGGAAGCACAGGCCGCTCTGTCGCGGCTAATCCGGGAGCAACAGGAATCGGCAGACCCGTTTGGTCTTCCTGTTGGACAGAAGGCTAAGGATTTCACCCTGCAGGATGCACTCGGCCGGGCAGTTCATTTATACGATGAACTGGCCAAAGGCCCTGTCGTATTAACCTTTTACCGTGGAGGCTGGTGCCCTTACTGCAGCAGACAGCTCAAGTCTTATCAGCAAGTGCTGCCCGAGATCGAAAAGCTTGGCGCTCAACTGATCGCAATCAGTCCGCAAAGCCCCGATGCCACACTGTCCCAAATAGAAAAGGAAGAGCTGCGTTTCCATGTTCTAAGTGACCGAAACGGTTTGGTTGCGGCGAGGTATCGTATCCTATACGACGTGCCCTTCTACGTACAGGACATATTCCAGCAAGGCTTAGGTCTCAATCTGGCTGAATACAACGCCACAAGCCGTTGGATTCTTCCAGTGCCCTCGACATTCATGATTGACGAGAGTGGCTTCATCCGTTCGGCATACGTTAACCCGGACTTCATGAAGCGGTTTGAGCCTGAAGATATATTAAGCGAATTACGCAAGCTGTAACCGCCAGCGATCCCGAGATAGGCAAAAGAGGGGAAATTAATTCCATTTTGCCGGCCGCGGAATCAACAATAAAGATAATCGATTTATCGATGATCATCTAAAACAATTGTTAGCCCTTCGCACAAACGGATAGCAACAACAAAGGCTGCAACAGATTCTCTGACCTGCTGCAGCCTTATGGATAGGGCACCCATTCTCGCCGTCGTTTTTGTCAGTTGCAGTAATATACCTCCGGCAATAACAATTCATATTCTCCCGAGCATTTTGTAATACGGATCAGAACTTGTGCGGCTTCGACTACAGGAAACTGAATTATTCGCTTGTGGCCAATCGTTTTCCCGATATGTACGACAGCACTTTGATGGAGTACCGGCGCTTTAACCGCAATCTCGAATTCCTCGATATGCTCGCCTTTCGTCAGATCCTCTCTGAGAATGACGTGGTTGATAAGCCTCGCCTTGTCAAGCGTGATACAAAAACCGTTATCCGTTAGCTCGACCGTCGTTTCAATCGGATTTGCGAATTTTCTTCTAACCTCGTTGCCGAATTCGATTAGCCTTGACGCATCCACCTCCGGAAGCAGGCCTCTTCTGTCCGGCCCGATATTGATCAGGAAGTTGGCGCCTCTGCCGACCGAGTAATAATAGATACCCATCAGCTCCTCAAGGCTTTTCACATGGTCCGTGTCGTATTCACTGTAAAACCAATTATCGCGTATCATAAAATCGCATTCCGCGGGCAGAAATTTTTGTTCGGAAAGGCTGTTCACCTCATCGGTCATCACGGAAATATCCAGCATGGTCACCAGATTTGAATTGTTAAAATGTGCGATTCCCCCTTCATTGCCAACCCATCGCACATCCGGATCCCACATGTTGAAGATCAGAATCTCCGGCTGCATCGTCCGGATTGCCTTAATTATTCTTGCTTCATCGTATTGATGTCCCTCCGAGCCGCATCCGTCAAACCAGAGATAATCGATCTTCCCGTAATGGGTCAGAAGCTCACCGATTTGGTTGATGAAATAGTCGTCATGCTCCTTCGGGGACCGTTCCGTATAGCCCATCTCGGCAGGCGAGTAGTAGAGACCGACTTTGATGTCATGGTTGCGGCACGCTGTCACGAATTCCTGGACAACGTCTCCCTTGCCTTCCTTCCAAGGAGTATTGTGTACGCCATATTCCGTGTATTTTGACGGCCAGTTTGCAAACCCGTCATGATGCTTGCAAACTAAAATCGCATATTTCCCGCCAGTTGCCTTTACGGTTTGAATCCATTTCTCGCAGTCTAATATGGTCGGGTTGAATCCATCGAGAGGCATGGGTTTCCCATCCCAGTCCCGGTGTCCTTCATAGAAGGTACGGATGCCAAAATGGAAGAAAACGCCGATTTCCCAATTCAAAAACTCCAGCTGCTGTTTAGTCGGAAGCGTGCTGCTCATATGAATCATCCTCCTCAAAATTAGTTGTTCCCAGGCTAACCTTTAATGG
The DNA here is from genome assembly GCF_051200795.1 of Paenibacillus glycanilyticus. NCBI lineage: Bacteria > Bacillati > Bacillota > Bacilli > Caryophanales > Paenibacillaceae > Paenibacillus > Paenibacillus glycanilyticus. The sequence continues at coordinate 2,115,372 of NZ_CP195155.1, read as the reverse complement.
CTCCAACCATGATTCCTTTGATAAAGAATCGCTGCATGTACGGGTATACGAGCATAATCGGAATCGTTGTAATCATGGTAATCGTGATCTGTACGCCGCGCGGGGTCAGGCTTCTCTGCATCGTTTTCTTGTAGTCCTCGATATTGCCGCTTTCCTGTAGAAGCCGTGCAAGCGTCTGCGCCTCGTTAAGGTACTCGTAAAGCGTAAGCTGAAGCGTATTCAACTTTTCCGAGCTGATAAACATGTAATTGTCAAACCATGAGTTCCAATTGCTTACGGCCGAGAATACGGCGATCGTCGCAATAATCGGGAGGCAAAGCGGCATCACAATTTTCGTGAATATCGTGAAATATCCGGCCCCATCGAGCATCGCGGATTCCTGCAGCGAATCGGGCAGCGACTCGATGAAGGTTTTGATGAGAATGACGTTGAAGGCAGCGATCGCCCCCGGAATTATATATACCATGAAATTATTAAGCAGACCGTAATTCTTAATAATCAAATAGTAAGGGATTAAGCCCCCGCTTATATACATGGTCAGCAAAAGCATACGGTATAATATTTTTCTTCCCGGCATTTCGGTTCTCGAGAATAAATACCCTAGCAGCGCATTTAGGAAAACGCTTAAAGCCGTACCGATTACCGTTCGGATCACCGAGATAAAGAAAGCATTGTAAATCCCTTTCAGCTCCATAACTTTCTTGTAATTGAACAAGGTGAACCCCCTGGGAAGCAGCGTAACTCCTTTTGCCGCAAGCGAAGGTTCGCTAATGGAATAGACAAACATATACCAGAACGGGTACAAGCATAGGACGACTAGCAACGTAAAGAATACATAGTTGAATATATCGAAAACAACTCCGCCAAAAGTACGACTGTATATTTTCATTCCTCACACCGCTTTCAGAAGATACTTGAGCCCCTGACCCTCTTTGCAATGACGTTTGCAATGACAAGAAGGATGATACTGATGCCCGATTTCAATATCCCTACTGCAACGCCGTAGGAATAGTCGTGGTTGTTTATTCCGAGCTGGTAGACGTATAAATCAAGCACCTCGATGTTATCGGCAGTTAACGCATTCTTGTAGACCAAATATTGCTCCAAGCCCACGTTCAAGAAGTTTCCGATGCTTAGAATCAATAAGACAAGATAGGTAGGCACAAGGCTCGGCAAAGTGATGTGCATGGCCGATTTGAATCTTCCCGCACCGTCAATGACGGCAGCCTCATACAACTCCTGGTCGATTGAGCTAATGCTTGCGACATAGACGATTGCGCTCCAGCCAAGCCCTTTCCAGACGCCAAGAGCAGTCTGAAACCAGTAGACGGCATCGCCTTTGGTTAAAATATTAGTCGGGTTTGACAGTAATCCAAGCGAATCTCCAATCTGATTCAGTAAGCCTTCTGTGGAAAATATCATGAACGTGAGCGAGTACACGATAATCCAGCTTACGAAGTTTGGCAGCGTCGTTGCTGTTTGGATGAAGCTTTTAAAGCGTTTGATTCGGATTTCGTTCATCAGTATGGCAAAAACCATTGGCAGCGGAGAAAGCGCCAGACCGATAAACGCAAAAATAAGCGTATTTTTCATGACGCGGATCATATCCGCCTTGTCTGAGAAGATTAACTTGAAAAACTTTAAGCCTACGAACTCGTTTTGAAAGAGAGGAATCCCCGCCTTATAGTCATAGAAGGCATAGATCCAGCCAAACAAAGGCATGTAGCTGAAAAGGAACACCAATGCCATCAAAGGAAGCGCCATATACAGCAAGCTATAGCGGGCCTTATTTCGGTAATTCATGTTTCACCAGCTTTCAGTAATAGAATTGAGAAAGCCGCGCGTTCTGCGACTTTCTCAACGATCATCTGTTGCTGTACTTATTTTTTATCAACAGACATGACGTACTCTCTTGAAGCATTCCATTGCTTTTCCCACCACTGCCACGCCGTATCTGCTCCTGCAGCTTTGATATTTTTGATAAATTTGTCTCGTGCAGCGTTGAACTCCTCGTCATTCTTGGCAAGAATGAGCGTTGGGATTGCCTTCGTCGCAATTTCGTCCATTTTGGCGTCGATCCGTGAAATGTCGGACGGTACGCCCCCGATACCAATATTAATGGCGGTCGCAAGGGAGTTTCTTTGGTCGAAATGCTTGCCTTCCTCAACCATCTTCATCTGGAGCTCGCCAGGATACTCCACGTTGTAGAACTTGGCAAAATCCTTTTGCAGTGCCGAAAGGGAAGCGATTAGTCCTTCCTTTGTTTGAAACAGATCATACGGGTAGCCATTCGGGTCCTTGGATTTGCCTCCGGCACCAATGAAATTCGACATGCTTCCAATCCCTGTCTTGGCCCATTCTTCTTGGCTGCCTGTATTGCGCAGGTCGATCGTACTTTGAAGAAGCGTAGGAACTCCGTTTTTATTCTCCCAGTGCTTGCCTTCAACGCCGGAATAATGAAGACGGTTGCCTTCCGGGCTATCAAGGAAGTCAAGCAGCTGCACGGCTTTTTCAATGTTTTTCGATGTCGATGTAACGAACATTTCTTTATCGCCCCAGCCGGCGATGGAGCGTGCGCCATACCAGGAGTACTGACCCTCAGCAGGAATCGCCATGAAACCATTGATTGTGTTCGGGTCCGCTTGCTTCATCGCATCGTTATACGAGCCTACATCCCATGTAATCTTAGCGCCCACGTATTGGCCTCTTGCCGCTTTTTCGTTCATCTCCTCGGACTTCATCGTGAAGCTGTCCGGATCCATGAGCCCTTCGCGGTTCAGCTTGTTATACATCTTCATCGCTGCCCAGAAAGGAGACTTATCGACGTCCAAATAGTTTTGAATAAGAGAGTTGTCCTTGACGCTCGATGCGTAGCCCCATGTGGAGTTGTTCACATAGCCCATAGATGCGAATTTCCCTATGTTCCATTGCCAAAGTCCGTCCGCACCCGGGATGCCGATGCCGTAAACCTTCTGGCCTGACTCGGTTTTAGGATTTAAATCCCTCATTTGCTTCAGAACCTTCACGTAGTCGTCATCGTTGGCAATCTTGGGTGCTCCAAGCTGCTTGTAAAGATCCCAGCGAACGACGTAGCCCGCCCAACCTTCAGCACCGATATCCTCGCCTTCCGTGCTAGTGTTAGGCGTTCGGAAGTACAGCTTTCCGTCACCGTTGCTCAAGAACTTGCGGATGATGTCGTTTCTGGTTGTATAGGAATTGATGCTTTGTCCGTATTTATCCAGATAGTCGTCCAAAGGAACGGCCAGCTTTGAATCCAGAACCTGCTGAACATAGCTTACCGGGATTTTCATAATATCTGGAAGGTCGTTGCCTGCCAGAGCAAGGTTCAGCTTATCGGTGTCATATACAATCCAGGTTAATTTGATGTTGAGCTTTTTTTCGATTTCGGCGGTCACATCATCCGGCCACCATTTTTCGTCCATTGGATTGGTCCCGCCCAGTGTGCCAAAGGTGATCTTGACGGGATCGGAGCTCCCTTCGCTCTGGTTAGCGCTTTCATTTTGGTTTGCGCCTTCGCTTGAGTTCGAGCTTGCGCTGTTATTTGCTGAATTTAAACCTGGGGAATTACTGCAAGCGGCCAATAGCATTCCAGATACGGTTAAGGCCATCAATGGAATGAATAATTTCCTTGCTTTCATCGTTTTTTCGCCCCTTTTTGTTGAATGGTTTAAGTTCGTTCAAATTTCTACTTAACAATAACAAAACGGCTATAGCGGGCACTATAACCGTTCTTATCGAGTTTTTGCATTATTTACAGATTCATGGATTTTTTTACGATTAATTTTGATGATTACGCGGGTGCCAAGGCCTTCCGTCGATTCGATTGCAATCCCCGAATCGTTTCCAGCGGCTAGCTTGAGCCTTTTATTGACATTGAGAAGACCTATATGCGTTTCGTGGAGGCCATCCTCATCACTGCTCATGATCTCCCTTGAAAACTTATAATTATAAGCCTCTTCCAATAAAGGATTCATCCCTGCCCCGTCATCCGAAACGGTAATCGTTAAAAAGCTGCCATCCGCCGTTACTTTTATTCGTATATCCATCTCTTGATTTGGTATGAAGGCATGCTCAAAACAGTTTTCGATAATCGGCTGGAGTGAAAACCGCGGTATAAGATCGGTTTGAACTTGCTCGGCATCAACACCGTCTCCATACTCGACAACGTGCCTAACCTGATGGCCAAATCTCAATTCCATAAGCTGAAGATAGTTTTCGATGAATTGCAGCTCTTCGCCGACCGTCCATTGAAACTGCTGCGAGCTGAATACAGGCCGCAGAAGTTTAATCAGCACCACAAGCGCATCGGCTACATTGTCCGAGCCGGAGAGCGTCGCCATCCATCTTATGGACACGATCGTATTATAAAAGAAGTGCGGCTTAATTTGATTTTGAAGCGCAACGAGCTCCAGCTTATGCTTTTCTCGCTCCATCATTTTGCTTTTATCAATAAGCGAATTAATGTCGTCAAGCATATTGTTAAATGCAGATCCGATAACATCAATCTCATAAATGCCGGTATTCTGGTTTGCTTTCTGCGTTAAATTCCCTTTTCCGATGATTCGAAATACCTTGAGAAGCGCATAGAGCGGCTTTGTGACAATCATAAACCCTACCGTGTATAGCACCGCTATTAATATTGCTACGCCGATTGCGACCAGGATCATGATGGGCTTTATGACGGCGACATTCTGCTGATAAAACGAGACAGGCATGGATTTGACCATCCACCAGCCTGTATTATTCAAACGGTAGTATACAATTTCATTCTTTTCCTGATTTGAAGACACCTCGAAGCTGCCTGCGTTCGATGTTTTGTCGATTTTGTCAAAATAGTATGGAACTTTGCCGAACCCTTCAAGTCTCGTACCTGAAAATAATCGGCCCTGCTCGTCAAGCATCACGATTTCGCCATGTTCATCGCTAAGCTGCCCGTAGTATTGGCGCAGAACGCTTTCTTTAAGCGATACAAGCAGGACATCTCCGAAATTGGTTGAATTCCGATTCTTTTCCAATGACCTAATGCCGGCAATGAATATATCAGTGGACTGAAGAGAGCCATCGGCGGCGCTCTGCGAGAAGAATGTTCTCGGGTACTGGGTAGACCAAACGATTTTCCAAGGATTCCGAACCGCTTCAGCATACTCTTGGGTTGAGAAAAACGGGTGATTGCTTTGACTGGAGAAGAATGTCCGAGGGCTGGATGTTCCGCCTATCTCCCCATTCTTCTTAAAAATGATTATGGAATTCATCGCATCATACGAAGCGAGCATTTGGTCCAACTTGGTTATGAGCTCGATCTTCCCCTGTGTTTTCTCGATTTCGCCAAGTTCATTGTTGTGAAGAAATGCCTGTACAGAATCCATGTTTTGCACCGACATTGAAAATCTGAGCGCATTGCTCAAGAGCAGCTCTATGCTTGTTTCGATCTTTGAAAAGCCGGCAATTGTCGATTTTTCGTTTTCTTTCAGCATCATATCCGTGACGACTTGAATAATGATCATAAATCCGATGGTGAGCGACATTGTAATCACAAGCAGCGTGATCAGCAGCATCCTATATTGAATATGACTGAATAGTAACTTTAGCCGCTTCATGTTCAACCCTTTTTCTCCGTTTTAAACTGCATTCTTCTCCATTTAGTAGGACTTATGCCGATCTTGTCTCGAAACAGTCTGCTGAAATATGCTTCATCATTAAAACCGCAAATGAGCGCAATCTCGCTAATCGGCAAATCGGTAGTCTCCAGCTTTTCCTTAGCACTTTCAAGCCTGAGGTGATTTAAATACATGATGAAGCTGATTCCTGTTTGTTGCGAAAAGAGATTGGAAAAATAATTCGTGCTCAATCCAACCATTGACGCCGCATCATTCAAGGTTATATCTTTGCTGGAATTGCTTTCGAGATATTTAATGATCGATTTGATCTCGCTTCTGATAACATGGCTTCTTCTGGAATTTCCATACTTGAGATCGTCAAAATAGATGCACTCGGCGATTGATGGCTGTCGCAAAATGGTCTGTTCGAATAATTCGATCAGCTCCGGAAGCTCCGACAAGTCATCAAAAGTTTTTACCAGTAGACCGAGTCTGACAGAACATGTCTTCTCGATATATTTCCAGACGTTTTTAATATCCTCGTGCAGAGAGCTGCTTTTTTTATATAAGCAGATTATTCTGTTTTCCGTCCTGCAGCAAACGATACCGTCGAATCGTTCTTTGCATATTTCAATAACGGTCGGTATCAAAATGTCTAACCTATCCTCGGAAGGAAGAATAACCTCAAACAGTATCGCATAGTCTTGTACATTGCCCATTTTGCTTTTCATAGCCATAAAGGCTTTGAAATCAAGCTTTCTGTCTATCGCATACTTTTGCAGTAAATTCTCGAAACTTTCCGGTGAGTTCTCTCTGATTGCCTCAAGCTTTTTACCAGAGCCGAGAATCTTCTGATGAAGTTTTGATAACGTGCTTTTCACATCGGCGCCTGTCATAGTAGCCTTTAGTAAGTAGGAGAAGATGTTGTACTTAGCTGCTTCCTTAAGCGTCTCGAAATCTTCCAGGCATGAAATGACTACGATTTCACATTCATCATCCTGTTCCCGTATTTTCCGAATAAGCTCGATTCCATCCCCTCTTGGCATTCGGATATCCGTAAATACGATATTGGGCCGATGCTCCAGATATAAATTAAACGCTGAAGTGCCATCAGGCGCATCCGCTATAACTATAAACGGCAGGCTGGAGTTTGATATCGATACTTTAATTCCGATTCTGACTAAAAATTCATCTTCGGCAATCAATACGGTCAGATCATTGTTCATTGCTCTCAGGCTCCTTAAAAGCGCTTTCAAATCTAGGGAAGAAGTGCTGAAACGAGGATGAGAAACGAATGTTTAACGAAAATTTACTACTCCTAGTTTAAATAGTTTTAACATAATTCCTATTCCTTCGCAATGCGCGTGTTAATGATACGATACGGCGAACATATACTCCGTTGTGTTTTTGGATTGTTTGCCTTAGCTTAAATAGTATGAATTCAACACAATAAAATCCCGATCAGCAGTGCTGATCGGGATTTTTAATTAACGAAAACATTCTATTTATTAGATTACTTTTAAAAACTCGCTATGCCTAGAGCAAAACGCTGGTAGTGCTTCTTTACCAAATAAATATTCATATGCAGGCGTATTAATGAATCCTGGGTGAATGACATTTACTCGAATTTGCGTACCCTTCCTTCGTTCGGGAATAGCGGCAATGCTTTTTTCACCGTGAAAATGGTTCCCTTTACATTAACATCAAACGTCTTGTAGTAATGTTCCTCTGTAATTTCGTGAAGAGGAACGAGCGAGCCCAAACCTGCATTCGCGAAAAGAAAATCGATATGGCCATCAAAAATACCCATATCTATTAATCTCCTTTAATCTTAAAACGTTCAGACGGGAACATAAACCACGCTTAGCGAGAGTTTCTGTGCTGTGCAATGGATTCTTGAACCTTTTTCGCCCACTCTACTCGCGGAGCATCCTCACCCTTGAAATCAGGATCTTGGTACACATTTACCCCTTTAATGAGATCGCCGTCAAATTCGAAAACGTTACAGAAGCGGCCATGCGAATACGCGTTACTTGGAAAAGCCTCGCCGGAATTTGTGGTACCTTTTACTTGTCCCTCAATTACTACATAATCACCGCTTGGCATAATATTAAAGTTCTTGATGTCGTGTTCCATAGAGGCGACATCTAAAGCCCCAAATCCTTGAGCAAGAAGCCCAATTTCATCTTTGCCGTGTACCATACCTACCTTCGGAAAAAAAATTGTAGCATTATCTTTAAAAAGTGCCATTAAGCGTGGATCCCCGACTTCAACATATCGAAAGTAATTAACTGCCGAATCAATACGTCTTTGTTGCAATTCTATTTGGTTCATAATAGTGGCTCCTTTGAAATTTTATTTTATGGTGTTGCTCCGTTACCGGATGAAGAAATCATAACGCTAGATGAATTTTTCGACCGTAATCTAGATTACTAAACGGGATGAGCAACCGAAGGAAATTGCTTCCTGCGCTTACAATCAAGCCAGTTTAATCAAGACAGTTGGTCAATGTAAATATACATGGTTTGAATTTTATCTCCTTCAAAGAGCATAAAGTCTACACCTGTTACCGTTGGAGATTCTTCGGGCTTACCGTACGACCAGTGGAGTCGAACCGCTTGATGATGTATATCGTAAGATTCAATGCGAAAGACGGATTCAGGAAATTGATTTTGTACGTTATCGATTAAGTCCATTAGCCTGCTGTGCCCTTGGAAAGGCTCTTGAAACAGCGGATCGTAAATTAAGCAATTCTCCGCATAAACTTCATCAATAGCTGCTCTTCTCTTTTCCCGGTCTGTTTCGCTCCAGACCGAATACATATGTTTTTCAATTATGACTTGATTCATGTTTTTCATTCCCTTTCTTACGTTTTATTTAAGAAGCAATTTAAGCCAATTGCTCCATTAAGCTTTTCAAATCTCGGCTTCAACTTAGTTTAATACAAGTACCATATAATTTTCTGTAAGTTGCATTACATTATCCCCATAAATTGTTCGGTCTGAAGCCGCTGTTCCACTCATGTCGAAGCATGCCAATAACACAATCGCAAATGACTCATAATCCAAAAACATGAGTTCACCGTATTGGGGGAATGACCATACAATACATGAGCCACCAGATACCGAGGAGTGAATTTGATGTTTAACTTAACCTTAGAAACAGCAAAATATTTGATTGCTGTCGCGGAACAGAAAGCACGACAATTGGGCTTGTCAAACGATATTGCAGTCGTAGATGAAGGAGCGAATCTAATCGCTTTCCATCGCATGGATGGTGCCAAAATTGCAGGAATCGAAATCTCACAAAATAAGGCTTGGACTAGCGTTGCCATGCAGATGCCGACAGCCAATCTAGCCCAAGCGGCTCAACCTGGCTTTCCATCGTTCGGCATTAATACTACGAACCAAGGTAAACTTGTCATATTAGGCGGAGGCGTTCCCTTGGTGGTTGATAAAAAAGTTATTGGTGGCATTGGTGTAAGCGGAGGCACAAGTGCTCAAGATATTGAAGTAGCTAATGCCGCCGCTTTAGCCTTCTCGAATTGGCTTGCAGGTGGAGAGACACCGATTGTTAGTGGTCGTAGCGGCTTCTTCCATTATTAAAGAAGGGAAATGAGTCCCAAGCTTTTACGATTGGATCAATTTTGCAATTTTGCAAGCCCCGGCTTGCTGGGGCTTTGCACTTCGAACCGTCATTATTGAATACTACCCATCGACATCCCTTTTTCGCCTTGCTTGCAAGGAGACTTTTCATAAGGACTTCACTTCTCTTCTCCTCTTAATCAATGTCATAACCAGTAACAAGACCGGAAAGGCAATACAGGGCAATAATGAGGAAAGCGGATAAATCTTTATGCCGTACGTAAAGTGATCCGCAGTGCGAATATAGCTTTTTGAAGTATGTACGAAGCATAGGAGTCCCATTGCTACCACAAAAGGTTTCATCTTTGAAATACCGAAAACATGGCCAGCTACAAGCGTAAACACATATTGCATGACCGCCACATAGACCAAGGTAAGGACCGTCCACAGACCCACCAATAGAACTTCAATCCGCTCTAGATACTCTCCGAACTTTACCATTTGAATCGTCGAAAAGAACGGATACGTCGATGTCTGTACATAGTTAAATCCCAGCGAGCTTAAAGTCAAATAAGAAATCATAATTAAATAAATAGTTGTCATCAATATTGCGATTGCGCAGGAAGGGAAAATTTTCTTCATATTTTCAACGCGCGACATAAGAAATCCAAACGTAATCACTTGCGAGAATGTAAAGGTAAACAAATGCATGCTTCCGACCAACCTATTCGGCAACGAACTCTTGAGTTGAGGTAGAAAAGGATTGGTTTGGATTTCCGGAATGATAAACAAGCACGTGACAAGAAAACCGAGTAAAAAGAACGGTAAGATGACCAGGTTTGTACGCGCCAAAGTGCCGAGGCCGATGTACACAGCATAGGTTGAACATGCCGCGTACAAAAATATTAGATAATCCGAACTCGTATTTGGCAAAATTACCGTGGTATAAAACATGGATACCGCCCTGAAACCTCCCGATATGGTTTCCAAGTTATTGAGCAGATATACGCAGAGCAGCATTTTGCTGAACCATCTTCCCAGCAGCTTATCGCAAATCTCGGTCAAATTAAGGTTCGGAAACTGACGTTGAACAAACGAAATAATCCAGAGCAACGCAAGCCCGGCTGCAGTATTGAAAAGGTTCGCGATCCATACATCCTGTTTCATCAGCTTGGATTCGGTTAAAAACATGCTTTCGAAACCGGCGATAAATCCGAATAGTAGGAACCCTAATTGAAGATGAGTTATTTTCTCCTTCACAATCATTTGACCGCCTTTTCAATTATTAAAACTCAATAGATGACTGAAGATGTACCGGGAGAGCGGAGTATATAAGCCGTTGTACAGCTTTTCTACCGTTGGCCACCTTTTCCCGATATATGGAGCGTTATAACCCGCAATGAAACCGCAAAGAAGCAGCATAATCACAGCATCGGATAGCTTTCCTCGTTTGCGCAACAGGACAAAATATACAACGCCATAACAAAGGGAGCCAACAAAAATAGCTATATTAAACATTTACGACTCCTCCTTTATGTATGTAGTCATGCCGGATTTTTCAATCAGAACGGTGACGTGAACTTGGATCGGAATCATGGGGTAAAGAGTCTCCCAATCCTTCTGCATTGTTTTCCATGCTTTCGAGTGATACTGACTGTAATAATCGGAGAATCCAAGAACGTCTATTTTCAATTTTTTTTGAAAAAACGCCAAACTCTTATTTATTTTTTCCTCCAAATGACTGGAGGCTGCTTGTTCCATTTGTGAAATAACACTCGCATCACCGACATCGGAATCTTTGTTGACATCCTCCACAGAAGCAGTGTATTTAAGATACACACTCATTTTGGGTCTTCCATTCTGAATATCGCCATGGATGTCCAAATCTTTTTCATGGAATAATGCTGAAAATACCGAACCGTTCTTCGAATGAATGACATCATTGAACTCAATATCTTTCCATACTTTCCTTTTCGATAACGAATTAAGAATCAATACGTCGTTACCATCCACCCATCCTGCAAATTTCTGTTTGTATATAACTGCCCCCCCGGTCACTGTGAGAAACTCTTTATTATTTGTCTCTGATGATTTCATCATTATTCTGCCTGCCACGAACCCCCGAGTAGGATTCTCGAATAAATCCACAAAATCTTTAATCGTTAACGCTACATCTTGACCGGACAGCTTATTATTACGGACTTGACCCAGCAAGTCGTTGGATAACATATCACCGGATTCCGTACCGAGCTTAAGTTTATCGGATGCTTGCCCTGGCACAATGATTGGATATGCCGTAAGCCGAAATTCTCTTTTCCTCGACAGGTAGTCCATCACCTCAAAAAGAGAATGTTTTGCCGCGCTCTCGCTGATAATAAAAAATTTATTATGCTGGAAGATTAAATTCTTTCCGACTCGTGACCGCATTTTTCTTGCAGCATCTAATGGCGTTTTACCTGTAGCGCTTGAAACCCACTGGGTGAGTGCCGAAGCCTTTTCCTGGCTTGTATTTGAGGGCATGACGCAAAAGGCGCTAAACGAATATTTATTCGTTTCGACATCGTAATCGATTGCAGCTGCTGTAACCAAAGCAATATCGCTGATTTCGTTTACGTCCGGCGAGCAACCTGTTATCGAAAGCAAGCATAGTGCAACTAAAAAAAAGCCTACTCCTCTTTTTGGACTAATCCCATTCCTTCCCGTGAAAATAATGAGATTGTCTATTGGGTACATCGATTTCACTCCTTTCGCGTTTCAATCTTGCTCTGTAACGGACTGGGGGCAAGAAGATTTTTTTTATTGAATGCTTATAACCTTCTGTACCGACCGGATCAAGATACAGAACGCCGCAAAACCGTAGGGAGCAAACGTGGAAAATGACAATAAACATTCCTATGGATAATCCGAACATCCCCGTAAAGGCCGTCAGGAACATTAACGGAAAACGCAACAAGCGAAGTGCGATAGCCGTACTGTAGTAAGGGATTGTAAAGGAAGCAATTCCCGTCATTGCAACGACAATTACCATTGGACGAGAAACTATCCCGGATTGAACGGCTGCTTCCCCGATGATTAGCGCTCCTACGATACTGACGGATTGTCCCATAATGCGAGGCAGACGCATACTCGCTTCCCGCAGCACCTCGAAAGCGACCTCCATGATCAAAGCTTCTATGAAGGTAGGAAATGGAATCCCCGCCTTTGCAGATAGAAACGTCATTAACAAAGGCGTCGGAATCATCTCAAGATGGAACGTAGTCAATGCTATGTAGAATGAGGGACCGATTAATGAAACAATCATAGTAATGAGTCGGATCGTACGTAAAAAATTGGCAAAGTAAAACCGTTCAAATTGATCCTCGCTGGGATGAAGCATTTCAAAAAACGTGCTCGGGGCAATAAGAGCATTCGGCGTACCATCGGTCATTATGACAATCTTGCCCCTACTCATCGCCTTGACGACCCGATCAGGTCTTTCCGTATTCATTAATTGCGGGAATGGCGAAAACGTGCTGTCTTGGATCCACTCTTCGATCTGCATGCTATCCGATAGCACGTCTAATTGAATGGCATCCATCCGTTGTCTGAGCTCGTTCAACACTTGGGGATCGGTTCTGTCGGCAAGATAGAGAAGCATCACTTTCGTTTGGCTGTCTTTCCCGATCACATACGATTTCGCTTTCAATTGCGGCGACTTTATCCGCCGCAACACTATGCCCAAGTTTTTTTGCAAGTCCTCGGTGAAGGCTTCGCGCGGGCCGCGAATGTTAAGTTCAACCTGCGGTTCCTCTATGGCCCTCGTCTCGAAGCCCGGCAATTTCATGGCATAAGCCTCAACATGACCGTCGATGAACAATACGAAATTGGCATCTGCAATATGGTTTATAATTTCTTCGATTCCGTTGAGAATGGTGACTTCGCCAAGTGTATGCAACGAATTCAATAAGACTTCTCCTGCGGGTCCACTGTGTTCACGTAAATCCATATTCATTTTTCGAATAATGAACTGGTTTAATCGTTTTTCATCCACGAGCGAATTCAGGTAGATAACAACTGCCTCATCGTAGGCTTCTGATTTACCTATATTATGGAACGTGAATAGTTCGTTTCCGGTATAAAGGCGCTTTAGCTCCTGAAAATTTGCGCTGGCTGACGCATGCAAAGATTCCATTTACCATTCTCCCCTTCTTTCCCCCCCAGTATGAGATCAGCACGTATCTCCAATTGCTGAATATCGGAGGATGGTCTGCTTCAGATTTTCTTTATTTTGAAAGCCATGTAGTGTTTCTACTTGGTATCCGTCCTTAAATAGCATGAAAGTCGGAGTGTTCGTTACGCCATATGTCGAGGCAAGTTCTCCTTCTTGTTCAATATCAACTTGAACAAGTGTTGCCTGATGTTTTACTTCATCGGCTAGCTCTTCTAAGATAGGAAGCTGTTGTTGGCAGGTCTCACATTCGGATTTAAAAAAGCCCACCAGTGTAATCCCATGGTCGATTTGCACTTGGAAATTTTCTTTGATTAACGGAAATACCTTCATCAGATCTCCTCCTGTAATGATGCCAGTGACGCTCAAGAGAGCAGCTTGCAATGCAATTTATACAATTCTCATTTCCTTCCGGATATATACGGACATAATATCCAAATCAATTGCACAACCCAAGATCTGAAATTAGTTTGACGACCATGGTGTCCAATGTTATATCGTCGGTTTCATACTGCTGACATTGGTATACATTAGGATTGACTTCATGCCTAAGCTTCCGCATTAAGAATTATGGATAATATCTGGAAGATCAACATCCATGCAAAAAAATCAAGCAGAGAAATAAACTTCTCTGCCTGATTTAATATTAATTATAATGTTCGGATAAACGACTTAAATGATTAGATCAGATTTGAGCTATGCCGCCGTCTACGAAAAGTTCGATTCCATTTACATAGCTGCTTTCCTCAGAGGCCAGAAACATGACGGCGCTTGCGATCTCGTCCGCCTTTCCTACACGGCTCATCGGAACATTATCCTTGGCGGAAGCAAGGACTTGATCCAGAGCTTCGCCAAACAAAGCGTCATAAGCAGGCGTGTGGACAAAGCCAGGACTCAGAACATTTAACCGTATTCCGGTGTCTTTTAAGTCCATGATCCAGTTCCTCGCCATTTGGCGAAGAGCTGCTTTGGTTCCTCCGTAGACGCTAAATCCCGCATCGCCGATCGTGCCCGCTGTAGAACCTGTTATGATAATTGAGCCTGCACCCTTCGGAAACAGTGGCAGTGCTTTTTGGATGGTAAACAAGGTTCCCTTAACATTAACATCGAAGGTCAGATGGTACTGTTCTTCCGTAATATGACCCAAAGGCAGAATACTACCAACCCCGGCGTTTGCGAATAGAAAATCCAGGTGACCTTTCTCCTGCTTTACTGCATCAAAAAGCTTGTCCAAATCACTAAGATTAGAAATATCACCTTGAATGCCGGTCACTCTCTCCCCAATCAATTTCACCGCCGCATCCAATTCGCTTTGTCGACGGCCAGTAATGAATACGTGGGCACCTTCCTCAACAAAGCGTTGTGCAGTCGCAAGACCGATACCACTTGTTCCTCCTGTGACGACTGCTACCTTACCATCGAATTTTCCCATCTTATATTCGCTCCCTTAAGTTTAATTTTATAATCCAATTGTCCTTAACTGGATAATGTAATCATATAACAGCATGAATTTCACTGCAGTAATGTGGATTACATAAGCTTGATACTATCGATGGGTTAGCGGTATATCGATCTTTAGGTATCCACCTTCTTCAACACCGAATTTTTGGGAAGTCTGTTCAGAAAGTAAAGTACTTTACCTCGAAGATCTCTAAAAACCAGCTTTTCAACTAATTCATCCTGAAGTCGCAATCGACTACTTATCTCGGACAAGAATAGTAGAGAAAGCTCCGGATATTTAGTCAATAATGGCTCGATTTGTTCATTCGGCATTCTATAGAGTATTGTTCTGATTCGGTGTTTTTGCGAACTTGCTGTGCAGATGATCCAATTTTTGACCGTTTTTGAACACAAGTAAACTTGGAATACCACGCACATCATATTTTTTCGCAAGCATATCAAATTGTTCAGAGTCGACGGCGAAAAAAGATTTATCCTTATGCTCACTAACAATATCACCGATAAAACGATCTAAGTTTTTGCAATCGGGACACCATGTAGCGTCAAATTTCATGATGGTATATTGATCTTGATTGATCAGCTCTTGAAATTGTTCTTGGTTTTGAATTCTATTCATTTTAGTCCCTGTGGCCATCATAGCTCAGCATGCTGAATCTCATCTGTGATGCAGATTACAAAAGGCGCAATAGCTAAATGTGCACTTTCAAGGGTGAGATGGAAATCGATTTTCTTCCCGTTTGAATAATGCTGTTCTTCTCAAGCGTCTTCAAGTGGAATATAACAATCGCTATCATGTATACCTTGCCGGAAGCCTCAACAGTTTCATTCAACTACCAAAGTTCGTCCACTGTTTCGCCGGCGGTTACTTCACTTGGTATGTGCTAACCCTCTTGGCGCCGCAATCGTCTGCGGAACATGAAACTGCATCGGCGTAAACCGCGTCAATATCGGTATCGAGCATGTCCTCGAACACTCTGTAAGTATTTAGAATGCCATGGTTGAATGCCGCCTCCTTCACATAATTAGCATCTAGATCGCACAGCGCGGTGACCTCGACGTCTGCCACACAACGGAAGTCCTGAAGCTTGCTGAGCCCCTTGCTCCTACAATGCCAACTCTAATCGTCATTGAAATGTCCTCCTGAATGTTTAATCACCAAAATAATAGGACGGCATGCCTGGAGATCTTTATATTGAAAGAGTCAACAGCACGTCAAATAACCTTATAGGGCTCGTTCAGATCCGTCAGGAAAGTATACAATACTTACCGCAATCCGGCAGGAACTCCGCCGCCGAAGCCAGTATCAATCCTGCGCGCAGCCTTCTGTTTTGAGATTAATCGTGAACTCCTCCTGGCCGCCTAATCCATGTCCCTTATATGTTATAAAAAAACTTGATAAGAAAAGTGGGATTCTGACCGATCTTGGTTAAAAAACGGTTATGCCTTTACCTTACTATTCCCACATATGTTTACACTGCAAAAAAATTGTAATTAGGTAAAAAAATAGATTGGCATCTAACATTTCAAATAACAATTAAACGGCCTTGTCCAATTGAATTTGGAAACAAGGCCGTTTATCTTTTTGTTACTTGTATTGTCTACCTGAAAGAGTGCTTGTACATTAGAGGCGGACAAGTCCACATAGAATTTTAAAAGCGCATAGTTTACTTAATTACTTTGTTCACAAGGTTAATATGATTAAGACCGGAACCATTCGTACCATCAAAGATAAATTCCATTTGATATTTGCCACGAATGTAGGTGATTTTCTTCTGTACGGTTTTGCCTGATTTAATCAGGACGGACTCATTGGGAGTACCCCAGTGTTGAGTAAGCATTTTGACGGTAATCCCACCTAAGTTGGTCTCACGTTCAACATTTGTTCCGAAATAGCGCATTTCCTTGATTTTACCTAGCTTATAGCTAATGGCATACCCAGGATGTCCCATTTCGGCGTGATAAACATCGAAGCCGTCGGAATCCTTAGCAGGGGATTCAGCTTCTCCAATTGCCTTTATAACTGATGCATGAGTAGTTAAACCAATCGTAAACCCATGGAAATTAGGAAACTTGCCGTTAAGGGCCGGCTTATAGAAGCTCATCAGCGTTTGGTAAGCTTTTGTGTGTGCATCGATAGGAGCAGCAGTTTGAGTAGCGGCCGCATGGGATGGAACGGTTCCTACAGCTGTTAAAGCTAAAGTTCCGGCGGCAACTGTAGCCACCGCAATTTTTTTCATGGATTTGTAAAATTTCATTACTTTCTTCCTCCTTGGGATGTCGGGGATGCTCCCCGTTCAAGTTGCAATAGCTTTACGACAAAGTCAGGTAGCAGTAATAACCATGTTTTAATCATGCAAAAAACATGTTTCAAAAGTATATACAACATGTAACTTACTTGTAACTTTAATCTGTGTAGCCATTTAACGTCATCAGGCAATTTTTATTTCTTATTTGCCTCATCGTTGGCATCTGATTTACCTATATTTTGAAATGAGACAGTGAAAAAACACAAAAACCCGTTCAGTATAACGAACAGGTTCTCCATCAAAATCATTGAAGAATGAGATCAGCACGTATCTCCAATTCCTGAATATCGGAGGATGGTCTGCTTCAGATTTTCTTTATTTTGAAAGCCATGTAGTGTTTCTACTTGGTATCCGTCCTTAAATAGCATGAAAGTCGAAGTGTTCATTACGCCATATGTCGAGGCAAGTTCTCCTTCTTGTTCAATATCAACTTGAACTAGTGTTGCCTGATTTTTTACTTCATCGGCTAGCTCTTCTAAGATAGGAAGCTGTTGTTGGCAGGTCTCACATTCGGATTTAAAAAAGCCCACTAGTGTAATCCCATGGTCAATTTGTACTTGGAAATCTTCTTTATTTAACGGAAATACCTTCATCAGATCTCCTCCTGTAATGATGCCAGTGACGCTCAAGAGAGCAGCTTGCAATGCAATTTATACAATTCTCATTTCCTTCCGTATTTATACGGTCCCTGTTTGGGGGTTCTGAATAATTCTAATGGGCTGGAGGAAATTCTAAAACGGATGGTGTGGAACTTTGCCAGACCTGATTTGTAATTTAGCATACAGACCATTCGTAAAGTTCTCGATATAATCTGAAGTATTCCCGGGAAACAAACAAACTCATCTCTAAAGGAGTAATTATTATGAACGCAAAAGAACAAAGCGTAATTATTGCACGCTTTCAATTAAAGCCGAACTCGGACAAACAAGCCTTTTTTGATAATCTAAAGCCACTGTTTGATACCATGTCAAAAGAACCGACATTTGTAAATGGAATTGTTCATGAGAATGTTGACAATCCGGATGAAATTGTCTTCTATGAAATTTGGAACTGTTCAAAAGAGACTTGGCTGGCAGAAGAGGAATCGAAGGCTTATCGTCAAGGTCCTTATACGAAGGCAGCAGAGTTTTTATTGGGAAGGGAGCTTAGCTTCTACACACCGACAGCTGAGTGGGGAACTACGATTACGGTAGGCAAACATTTTTCTTGAAACTGTGAAATTGAAGTTATATGAATAATTGATTAAATCCCCTCCAGTTCATGTTGAGTTTACAACGAACTCACCATGAACTGGAGGGGATTTTTGTATGGCTTACTCTTTCCCGAGTTATGTAAAAATCATCCTCACTGCGAACAGCAGCAAGGTGCCGCACATGACGCGGATCAGCAGCACGCTGCTGATCCGTCGCGATATGCGTGCGCCGATCCAGCCGCCAAGCAGCGCTCCCGGGGCCAGAGAGATTACAAGCAACCAGTCCCATTCACCGCGGATCAGATGCATGCCGCTGCCGAACAATGCCGAGACGAAGATAACCGCCATTGAGGTAGCGGTAGCCATATGCGGCGGGAAGCGGAATAAAAGCAGCATGGTCGGAATGAGCAATATACCACCACCGATGCCGAGCAATCCGGCAATTAAGCCGACGGCCCCGCCAATTAACAATGCCGGTAACACGTTATAACCGTATTCTTGCTCCACTCCAGCGCTATCGGTGTATTTCCGCACATAACGCCAGTTACCGGTATAAGGTTTGATTTGTTTTCGAAACAGAAGCAGCATGACCATGAACAGCATGAAATACCCGAATGCTCGCCGGAATACTTCCGGATTGAACAGCGAGGTCAGGCTTGCGCCCAATACCGATAATGGACCACTCGAGATCGAGAAGAATAAGGCACTGCGAAGGTCAACTTTGCCCTCCTTCACAAACGTTAGCGTTGATGTAAACGATGTAAACACGAGAGCACCGAGCGAAACGCCAACTGCCAGCGACGTGTCTATGTTCTTGCCGAGCATGGACGGACCGAGCAGGAGCAACGCGGGCACGATTACAACCCCACCGCCTAAACCCACAATGGCACCAAATGTCGAAGCGATTAAACCAAGCATGAACATCACTAGCATCGCAGGGACATCCCACGACATTACTATTGAATACACTCACTTGCACCTCGTGTAGCTCTCAATTTTTAAACGAATAACCGTCTTTGGTTTCCTCAAGTCATACAGAATCCATTATTGTGAACGAAGCGGCGCTTTATACGCTACTGCTAAAGATTACAATCACGTCAATTCATTCATTGCCTTTTCAATATGAATCATGATCATTTTTCTGCTGGTTAAGAGTACTCCTTCGTTGGATAGTTCTTGTAAGGTAAGCGATACAGCTTCTCTTGTAGCACCAATCATATTAGCCAGCTCTTGATGTGTTAGCGGTATATCGATCTTTAGGTATCCGTCTTCTTCAATGCCAAATTTATTGGAAAGTCTGTTGAGAAAGTAAAGTACTTTTCCTCGAAGATCTCTAAAAACCAGTTTTTCAATTAATTCATCCTGAAGTCGCAATCGCTTACTTATTTCGGATAAGAAGGGTAAAGAAAGCTCTGGATATTTGGTAATAAGAAGCTCGAATTGTTCATTCGGCATTCTATAGAATGTCGTTCCCTCCAGCGTTTCTGCATAAGTTCCTTTATTCCCTAAAGAGAACGAGTCAACTTCGCCAAACACTCCCCCATCGTCAAGAATGCAAACCGTATATTCTTTACCGGCTGAGTTGGTTTTATAGAATCGTACTTTACCGGAAATGATGAAAAACAAACCATTTTTCTCATGACCAGGTGTTTGGATGATGTGGTTTTTCGGCTTCGTAATCAGATTTGAATCATTCATGCCCTGATCCATCTCATCAATTATTGCCGACGAAAGAGATTCGAAAAACTTAATTTGCGACATGCTGAATTTAGCTTCCATATGCTTCGTTAGTTCCCGATAAAAAGTTTTTTTTCATTTTGAAACCCTCCTGTGCCATCATAGCTCAGCAAGCTGAATCTCATCTGTAATCTAGATTACATAAGGAACGAAAAGCAGCCCCCGCATTGGGAGCTGCTATGTTTTGCTTTCTTACTTTCTTCACGAGTAGGTAAGTTCGAGTATTTCCGCTACTTTCAAGGGTGAGATGGAAATCGATTTTCTTCCCGTTTGAATAATATTGTTCCTCTCAAGAGTCTTCAAAATAACAGAAACCGCTTCGCGAGTAGCGCCAACCATGTTCGCTAAATCCTGGTGTGTGATTGGCAAGTCGATTCTTATATTCCCCTCATCTTCGACTCCAAATCGTTCGGATAGCTTGAATAATAAATGAAGTATGCGCTCTCGGACATCACCAAGCGCTAACTTTTCAAGCATCTCATCCTTATCCTTAAGAACCTTACTCAATTCCGTTAACATTTTCATAGCAAGCAAAGGCCGCTCAGCAAGGAATCCTTCAAAATTTTGTTTAGACACCGAACAGATCAACGTTTCATCCATGGTCTCGATGTAATAACCATTCGTTCCAAACGAAAATGTTTCTATTTCACCGAAGATGTTACCCTTACCTAAAATGACCACCGTAAATTGCTTACCTTCCGGAGTAATTCTATATAAACGTACTTTTCCTTCTTTAATAAAATACAATCCGTCTTGAGCAGTATCAGGCTTCTGTATGATACTCCCTTTAGGGACAGTATTAAAATGTGTCATCGGGGATATATGATCCAGTTCATCTAAGTCATCGGGAGTCAGTACATCAAAAATACTCATTTGTGATAAGTAATATCGTTTATCTAACATTCCGAGGTGCCCACCTCCTGAATTCTGTATAGATCATCTCAAACCTGAACAATAACACTCAAATTGTGCGAAATCGCAGTTTTACCGCTTTAGTTTTTCCCAAAATAAAATCACTAATCATAACCCTTGTTGTAATGTATATTACTGTTCTCCTTAGACTCTTCATGGATGACTTTCGCACAGATTAAATGCACAAGGTCGTATGTGTTTTCTACATAAATCAAGCCGGATCGATTATATCGACCCGGCTTGATCTTCAATTCCATAATTAAAATGTCCTCGCAACCTCACGCGCTTTACGGATGGTTTTGTCGATAATCGTCTTTGCTTGATCCGAAGCTGATGCCGTGCCTTCCACAAAGATCCCTTCCAAGCTCGGAACACCAAGAAATTTCATGATTACGTTCAGGTGGCGATGCCCCATCTCGAAAGAGGCAAAGTCAGAACCTGGCGACAATACACTGCCGCTGGCTTGAATATGAACCGCCTTTTTGTGTTCCAATAATCCAACCGGACCTTTGCCTGCGACATACTGGAATGTCTTCCCCGCTACGCAGATAGAATCGATATAGGCCTTCAACACGGGCGGAAAAGAAAAGTTCCATATAGGGTTCACAAAAATATATTTATCGACTTCCACAAATTGATCCACGAGTTCGTTTAAACGATCAATTTTGATTTGTTCTGCAGCGGATAATGGCTTGCCTTCACCCGCTTTCTTCCAACCGTTCAATACATCGGCATCGATCTCCGGTATGTTCGATTTATATAGATCAAGGTGAATGATTTCGTCGTTAGGGTTTGCTTTTCTATAAGTCTCTATAAACGCAGCGCCAACGGACATGCTATACGAAGTGTCTTGATTTTTGGGATGAGCCGTTATATACAACACTTTATGTTTGCGGCCATTGTCATGATTAGAGCTGAAGATTTTTTTTAAAAGTTGGATCAAGTTAATATGACTCCCTCAATATTAGAATGTTCTTGCAAGTTTCCATGCTTGTTGAATGGCATTCTCTTTAATTTGACGAGCCTGATCTGACGCTGCCGCCATGCCTTCTACGAATATAGCGTCAAAGCTAGGAACACCGATGAATTTCATAATGACGTCCAGATGACGGTGCCCAATTTCAAAATCAGCATAATCGGAGCCCGGGGACAGTACGCTTCCACTAGCTTGAATGTGGATGGCTTTTTTGTTGTCTAGAAGACCTACAGGACCATTTTCCGTATATTTAAATGTTTTTCCAGCAACGCAAATCGAGTCAATGTATGCTTTCAATACTGGAGGATAAGAGAAATTCCAAGTCGGGTTAACGAATACATATTTATCTGCTTCTACGAATTGATCAACCAGCTCGCCGAGTCGAGCGACTTTCGTTTGTTCCGCGATCGTTAGTTCATTGAATGCCGTCCCGGATCCTAACTTCTCCCAAGCGCTAAATACGTCAGCATCGATGCGCGGGATATCCATCTTGAACAGGTCAAGATGAACAATATCGTCATTCGGATTGGCTGCTTGGTATGCTTCAAGAAATTGTTTGCCGACCGCCAAGCTATACGAAGCCTCGGTTTCATTCGGATGTGCGGTGATATACAAAACTGTGGACATAATCTTAATCCTTCTTTCTTTTATTAATCGGAATTTACTCCGTTACGTTTTTGTTGATAAACGCATTTAACACTTATTAAGCTTCTTACTTTTTGTATGTTACTATGTTTTATTTATGTACGTCAAATCCAATTTAACCCTTATCGCTCAACGCAAAAAAAAAACGGATCGGCTGAACGCCATCCGTTTCATCTGTTTTAATAATTGCTCACTAAAATCCATAAACCCGACGAAAAAATGATTTGATTAATCTAGAAACCGTGAAGCTCTCTTCTTCGAGGACAAAGTGCCCGCCGCATAAAAGCACGAGTTCGACACATGTTAGTTCCCTTGCGAGCGAATACGCCCCCGCCAAGGTGAAAATAAAATCGTTTTTGCCCCAGGCGATCAAGGTTGGAGGCTGATAGGTCCGTAAATACTGCTGCCATTTCGGGTACTGCTCCACGTTATTTCGGTAATCATAGCCTAATGCCAACTGAATAGCGCCATTGCCCGGCCGATCGAGGAAATATTGGTCCATTATATAACCGTCCGGACTAATTCGAAAAAGATCGCACGCACCAAAGGTATATTGTTTCTTGGTGAACTCAGCATCAACAAGCGTGGCAAACTTGTTCTTGTTCTCTAGACTTGGATCTGCCCAAAGCGCCTTGAATAAATCAAATGGTTGTCCAAGCCCTACAGCATGCGCAACTGCGTTCTGGATCACAAAGCCTAGTACCCGCTCCGGATGACGGATAGCGAGCCTGAAACCGACAGGGCCACCGTAATCATGACAATATAAAATATACTGAGGAATGCAAAGTCCATTAATCAATTGTTCTATTACCAATGAAAGATGTTCAAACGTATACGAGAACTCATCCACTGAGGGCATGCTGCTGTTTCCATATCCGGGATAGTCTGGTGCAATGACATAATAGCAATCGGCCAGTAGCGGTATCAAATCCCGAAACATATGGGATGAACTCGGAAATCCATGAAGAAGAATAATAGCCGGGTTCCGCGGATTTCCCGCTTCGCGAAAGAAGACTTCTATCCCTTCGATGTTCATTTTCTTATACTGCACAGCCAAGGACATCTATAGCTCCCCCTCCTTGCAAGTTCAACCGTCTTAGTATGAATATGAACAGATCGCCCATCTGAGACCTTGAATAGCGTTTCTTACTGATACTACTCTAGGAAATTGGAAGGCAAATAACGAATATCGCGGCTGCTGCCGATATTCAAGACTCGATCGGTCTCATTGTAATGAAGATCGCCATCTCCCGAATAAAACCAGGTTTTCTGCTGAAGCCCATTCTCAAGCTCGTCAAATATAAACACATTCAGTTCTTGTCTCCACTTTAGCAACTCAGCTATTTCCGGTTCCAACTCCGCAGGAAGATAGACGGTTATCTGCTTTCCGCCTTTATCTAGTTCCTTCACTACAAATTGAATTTGCGGGTTAGCATCAGTATCTACGAACGTCCTCCCGCCTACAGCATGCTTGATCAAAAATCTGGCCATTATGGCTCCTCCTTAAGGCAAGTCTATCAACATAAAGAACGTTTCATCTGCTTCTTGTACTCCTTCAAGCTTCAAAACCGTTTCATTCACGAGGCGCGCGGAATCCCGTCTGGACAGCAGCGTCCTTGCATCGTTCGTGCCGGTTACCTCAAGCCGTCCTTCAATGACGAACAAAAATACCCTTCTTCCCGGTTGTTGTTGAAATGACACCGTTGAGCCAGCTTGCAGTTTACTTAGATAAACAGTCATATCCTGATGCAATTTTGCAACCGAATGTTCGACCGAATTGCTGGAAGCGATCGGCAGCAACCGTCCGGGGAGCAAACTCGGATCATACTTCGTTGTCTCATAAGACGGCGCTAATCCTCTTCTTTCTGGCTCGAACCAGAGCTGAAGCAGCGTGACATCTTCGGTATCCGAAGGATTATGTTCGGTATGCACCACTCCAGTGCCAGCAGACATTCGCTGAACGCCACCAAATGTCGTCACCATCACGTTTCCTAAGCTGTCCTCGTGACGGAGCGCTCCATCAAGAACAATTGAAAGAATCTCCATGTCGCTATGCGGATGAGCGCCAAAACCACGTTTTGGAGAAATCGTATCATCGTTCAGGACCCTTAACGGGCCAAACGCTGTATTCTCCTTATCGAAGTAATTACCGAATGAAAAGCTATGGCTGCCTTTCAGCCAACCCAGATCGAAGGAATGTCTCGATTCTGCGGGGTATACGTTAATCATTACGCTCTCTCCTTGTGTATACATTTTTACTGAATCGAAATGGAACAGGATCATTCCTCTACAACAGGTGCCGATCCTCCGTACGCCGGGATATGAAAATCAGGCAGGGAGCTGTAATTAGTCTCCTCTGCCTGAACTGAAAAACGATTATCCGTATGATTACGCGTTTGTGATTTGACTTCCCCATTCACCCTTAGGTTCTAGCCAACTAACATTTCTATCAACGATTAAATCGCTTAGAGTTCCTTCGTAGTTCTTACGATATGGCTTGGTGAATTCCTCTGCAATCCAGCTGTCTCTTGTGCCTTGCCATGTTTCATAAATGACTAAATCATCGGGCTGATCCAGATCATCGGAGACGATAGCGCTGATGAATGATTTCTCGGATGACATTTCCTTGATAAGGGAAGATAACGCCTTGCGGAATTCTTCCTTTTTCCCTGGTTTAGCTTTGAAGCGAATATTTAGTTGAACTTGTTGATTGGACACGATGACTCCCCCTATTCCTGTTCCATCATTTTTTGTTATTGATCTTTTGAAGGTGAATCTAACTTACTCAGATATTCCCTAATTTGAGCTGGAGTTTTTGCAAACTTGCTGTGCAAGTGATCCAATTTCTCACCATTCTTGAATACTAGCAAGCTTGGTATTCCTCTAACGTCATACTTTTCTGCAAGCGTCTCGAATTGTTCCGAATCGACGGCGAAGAAGGCTTTGTCGCTATTTTCACTGATGATATCTCCGATAAAACGATCAAGATTTTTACAATCCGGACACCAGGTTGCGTCGAACTTCATGATAGTATAGCTATCTTGACCGATTTGTTCTTGGAATTGTGTTTCATTTTCAATTCTATTCATTGTGCATCCCTCCTTGTTATGTGCTCATCTTAGCGCAGCATACGACATATTTCTGTAATCTAAGTTACAGAAGTTCGATATCATAAATCCAACCGATGTTCAAACATTCCCCAGTCTCCACCGATCAGTGCGAAATCATTTGAAATAGATCATTCAAGGATTCGCTCATCGAAGGATGTGTAAAAATATGATCCCTTAAGAAGGTATAGGGCTGTCCGGTTACCATTGCGATTTGAACGATATTTATCATCTCGTGAGAGTCGGCACAAAACAACGTACAGCCTAGGATTCGATCCGTTTGTGCATCGACGACCGCTTTTAAGAGTCCCTCCGTCTCTTCGCTCAATTTGGCTCGAGGTATGGCTGCTGCCGGCAAGAGCGCAATTTTCACTTCATGCCCAGATTCGACCGCTTCTTGTTCCGTTAATCCTACACGAGACAACGGCGGGTCGATAAAAACGGAATAAGGAACGAATTGTCGGTCTTGAGTTGTCCGACGCTTGTTTCCATACAAATGGTCCATGATGATCCGTTGATCATCCAACGAAATGTATGTGAACTGTAGCCCGCCTACTACATCACCCATCGCAAAGACGTGAGGGACAGTTGTTTGCAAACGCTCGTTCACTTGGATTGCGCCTCTGTCGGTAATCGCAATTCCTGCGTTAGAAAGTTGCAAACCTTCAATATTCGGTTTCCTACCCGTTGCAACCAAGACAACATCCGTTGTTTCTTGCCGCTTTTGATCGGCTTCTGCATATGTAACGATTGCGGCATGTTCCACATCTCTCACGGATTCGATAGTTGCGTTGTTATGAAATGTCACTCCTTTTTTCTCTAATGAGCTTTGTACGGCTTGCGCAATATCTCGATCTTCCCTTTCGAGCAAGTTGCGATGCGAATCCAGAACGATAACCTCGGAGCCAAATCCGGCATACATGGAAGCGAATTCCAATCCGATATAACCGGCACCAATAATAACGAGTCGTTTGGGAAGGGCTGTCTGTTCCATTAATGAAGTACTAGTGTAAACATGTTTGCTTTCCTGGATCCCATCAATTTCGGGTATGACAGTAGTTGCTCCAGTGTTAATGTAAATTTGCTCGCCGTGCAGCATCACATTGCCGGTCTCCGTTTGTACGGAGATTTCATGCTGAGATGCAAAAGAAGCTTTACCCGTATAGAGTGTTACTGTTTCTTTCTTATCGAGGTTTTCGAAGTTTTTTTGCCGCATGGCAGCGATCAACTCCGTTTTTTTGTTAATGGCTGAACGGTATTCTCTGGCTTGATCCTCGAAACTCGATAGTCTCTTCAACTGTGAAAGCTTTGAATGATGCACCAACGCCTTTGTTGGAATGCAGCCGATATTAATACAGGTGCCTCCGTACATCATCTTGGACTGTTCGATCACTGCAACTTTTTTGCCTCGGTCAGCCAAAGCTGCGGCCAACGTTTTCCCGCCTTTTCCGAAACCAATAATAATTGCCTCGAAATGCTCCACATGAGTCCTCCTCTTTCTATTCGCTATCGAGTAATATTACCTCTATTCAATTGCTGCATTCATCATAATGCATCATAAAGCACCATATTTTCAGCTTCTGCAGACCAAGGAATGTGGAAGATTACATAAAAATTGTTTCTCGTAAAATAGATTACAGAACCGAAAGAACATTACGGCTATAATAACGAACATGAAAGGAAGCTTATATCGGGTCAGAACGAAATATAGCACGAAATACAATACACATTATGGAGGAATACAACTATGTCGACATTTTTAGATGTTATGGGACCACGTATCAAACTTTTGACTGACTTAGCGGAAAATCGGGAGTACAGCCTTATGGAAGCGGAAGTTCCGCCAGGTGTGGTCGTTCCAGTTCATAGTCACGATGACCGCGAAACCTTTGTCGTTCTCAAGGGTCAACTCGAAGCTTTTACAAATGACAGCTGGCAAACCGTTCATGCTGGACAAACGGTCGATATTCCGGGCCACGTGAAGCACGCTTGGAGAAATTCCACGAATGAAACCGTCAAATTGCTGGTCGCCTCGACTGCGAAAATGGGAGATTTCTTCGTTGAAATCGGCCGTCCAGCTGATACGATTCAACCAGGTCCTCCTTCACCGGAAGTTTTGCAACATTTTGTTCAAGTCGCTATCGCTTACGGTTACTGGCTTGGAACACCGGATGACAATGCAACAATTGGAATCAAATTGGGCTAAGCACACGAGCAGGCGAATTCTCGCTCAGATGCCGCTTTAGAATAAAAATAGCGAGAAGTAGAAGCGCTCGAACTATTCACTCCAATAAAAACAAAAAGAAGCCTTAGAACCCGTGACAGAGCTATGGACTTCTGTTCATGATGATCAATGACTTCTTAGCATCCGCTAGAAAACCAATCTCTCCACGAGAAACTTCTTCAATGATATTGAGTTTTTCGAGCGCATTATATTTTTCCCCAACCATGAAAAAGCTCCCCCTTACAGTACAGGTTTTATTTTTTACCTGTCTACCGTAGGGGGAGCATATCTCCTGAAGATCGGCTGCAGCTTTTTTCATTTAACTAACGGCCAGAAGAGTTTAGTGAAACTCATGAAGCTGCTATTAATACAAAATATTAGCTGATTCTGCAGTAAACGGTATTAACTCGTTCCATCGGCCATCACGAAGCTTGACTGCCCAAGCGGGATCAGCGAGCAAAGATCTCCCTACGGATACCAAATCGAATTCCTCCTGGGCCAGTCTCTCAATCAGTTTGTCGATGCTGGAGATCTCTGCCCCTGAGCCTTTTCCTTCACCTAAGAAAGTTATGACGTCACTATCCAGCCCGACCGATCCAACCGTTATGGTAGGTTTCCCGGTCAGCTTCTTGACCCAACCTGCCAGATTCAGATCAGAACCATCGAATTCGGGCTCCCAGAAACGGCGGGTGGAGCAGTGAAATACGTCCACACCGGCTCTAACCAGCGGCGTGAGAAATTGTTCGAGTTGCTCGGGCGTCTCAGCCAGCTTGGCCGTAAAATCGGATGATTTCCATTGTGACAGTCTCAGCACGATCGGAAAATCCGGTCCGACGGCCCGACGGCAAGCCTCAATTAACTCTACAGCAAACTGTGTTCGCGATACGATATCACCACCATAACGATCAGTGCGCTGATTCGTTTTTTTCCAGAAAAATTGATCGAGCAGGAATCCATGTGCTCCTTGGAGTTCAATACCGTCAAAACCAAGCCGCTTAGCATCGGTTGCCGCCTGCACGAATGCTTCGATCATTTTTGTAATCTCCGCTTCCGTAAACTCTGTCACGTTGCTGCCCGCATGGAATAATTGCGGAATAATCTTACCTCCCGCTGCATGAACTTCTTCCACTACCTTTGACCACCCAAGCAGTGCTTTTTCCCCATAAAATTGCGGTAAATTGACGCCAGGCTGCTGATGAGCATCCGGATGGTTCACAACCGTTCCCTCCGTCACAATAAGACCTACACCATTCTCGGCCCTGCGCCGATAATAGGCAGCGACATCCGAACCTGGAATTCCCTCAGGAGAAAAAGCGCGTGTCATCGGAGCCATCACAATGCGGCTTTGTAGTGTCATATTTCCTACGACAACAGGTTTAAACAATTTCTGAACTGATTGAGTTGTATTCATGATTCCCTCCAATAAAAATTAATATATTTCATTTCATGGACTTATCATATAATATTTACTTTATTATAGTAAGTAGGAACAATAATGTGGTATAGTATAAAAAAAGGTACTGTAATGGGAGGCCAACGTATGCAAAAGAACCCTACTAACCAATGTCAATTCGTTAGGACGCTGGATACGATCGTCGGCAAATGGAAGCCGTTAATCATTTATCTTTTGCTTCAAGGTGAACCTTTGCGGTCAATGAGTTAAGAAGATTACTACCCGATATCACTCAAAGAATGCTCACGCTCCATCTGCGCGAACTGGAGGAGGAAGAGATCGTTAAACGAGTCATTTATCCGCAAGTCCCGCCGAAAGTGGAATACTCCATTACGGAATACGGCATGAGCCTGTCTCCTGTGATGGAAACCATACACCAGTGGGGAGCGGCCCATATCGAGCGAAAGAAGCTCGCAAAGCACCAAATCACAACAAGTAACTCAGCCGAATTGTAAGTTGAACCTATAATTTAATTTATCGAGTTAATCTACCCGTTAACGGAGAAAAAGTAGCCGATCCGGCGGACATATGTACAATACTAAAAGGAGCTGCGTAGCAGCTCCTTCGTCGTTTATGAAGCAGTTCTTTTTGCACTATCAAGAAGTTTTTGATCTCCGTTCTAAGCCTTAAACATGGCAATCAACAAAGTAGCTTTCTCCATTTAGCTCTCCCCTTTACACACTTACTTTTTTATAGTACAATATCTTTAAATTAAGATAATTATTCATCGACAAAATTCACATAGAAGGAGTTGCTTCAATCATGACAACAACATTCCGGGCAGTAGAAGGCGTCTATCAAGGGGCTCCGATCCATATGGTCGGCGACGGCTTCCGGGTATCGAATTATTTCCCTGGCGGCACGAACTTCGGCGAGCGCTTTAGTCCCTTCATTCTGATGGATTACAATGCGCCGTTTGTTTTCCCGCCAAGCAATGAGGTGAAAGGCGTTGGCGCCCATCCGCACCGCGGATTCGAGACAGTGACCATCGCTTATGACGGTTACGTCGAGCATCATGACAACAAAGGCCATCACGGAATTATCGGTCCAGGCGATGTGCAATGGATGACGGCGGGCTCCGGTCTGCTGCACAAGGAATATCATGAGAAAAGCTTCTCCCGCCGCGGCGGACTGTTCCACGTCATTCAGCTGTGGATTAACCTTCCCCGCGCGCACAAAATGCATGCGCCAAAATATCAGGAGCTGCTAAAAGGGGATATGGGGTATTCGGAGCTTCCTGACGGCGGCGGTACGGTTCGCGTCATTGCGGGAAGCTTCAACGGCGTAACCGGTCCTGCTCAAACCTTTACGCCGGTTAATCTGTTTGACATTTCTTTTAAAGCGGGAGGTGTAGCAAGCTTTGAGCTCCCGGCTTCTTACAATACGGCGGCGATGGTGCTAAAAGGCAATGCCATCATTAACGGAGAGCGAAAAGCCGCCGAAGGTGATTTTGTCCTTTTCTCCAATACCGCAGGAGCCATTCAGATTGAGGGTCAGACCGACGATACGCTTGTGATCGTTCTAAGCGGTGAACCGATCGATGAACCGGTCTTTCAGCAAGGACCGTTTGTCATGAACAGCCGACAAGAAGTATTTCAAGCGTTTGTCGACTTCCAGGATGGCAAAATGGGACCAGCCGATTTCTAAAACGCATGACAGCCGGGCGGATTGCCCGGCTTTTTTTCTGCCAGCCTGCCTCATAATAACCAACCCTTCCGTCATAAGCTTGCTTGAAGAGCTTATTTTAGGAGGGAAAGGAATGAACGACTCCAACGCAGGCAGTAACAATGCCAATGCTTCCAATAATCCTGAGGCGAATGGCGGGAAAAGCGAATCGTTTGCCGTTCCTCAGCCTTATCGGCCAATCGATTGCGCGGGAGGCCCTGACTTAGGTCCGCGGGACATTATGCGGGATTTGGAAAATCCCGATATGCTTCGACCTCCGATAACCGACAACGGACTGGTGCCGAATCTGAAATTCTCGTTCTCCGATACACATATGCAGCTCAATCAGGGCGGCTGGTCCCGCGAGATCACGCAGCGCGAGATGCCGATTGCCACAACTCTCGCCGGCGTAAACATGTATTTGACGCCCGGCGGTGTCCGCGAGCTGCATTGGCATCAACAATCCGAGTGGGCTTATATGATATGGGGAAGCGCGAGGATCACATCCGTCGACCAGGACGGACGCAATTTCATCGCGGACGTTGAAGCAGGCGACTTATGGTTTTTTCCGGCAGGACTGCCCCATTCCATACAAGGGCTTGAGCATGGCTGCGAGTTTTTGCTTGTTTTTGACGACGGCAAATTTTCCGACCTGAATACGCTGTCGATCTCCGACTGGTTCGCCCACACGCCAAAAGAGGTATTATGCGCCAACTTTGGGGTGCCGGAATCGGCCTTTGATTCCATCCCGAAGGATCAGCTTTACATTTTCCAGGATGAAGTACCCGGCTCGATCGAAAGTCAGCAGGTTCACTCGCCTTACGGCACGGTGCCTCAGAGCTTCAAATACCGCCTCCTTGCCCAGACGCCCATCGTAACGCCCGGCGGTACGGTACGGATTGCAGACTCCACCAACTTTCATGCCGCCAAAACGATAGCCGCAGCGCTTGTCGAGATCAAACCCGGAGCTATGCGGGAGCTGCATTGGCATCCAAACAATGACGAATGGCAATATTATTTAACCGGACAAGGACGGATGACCGTTTTTGCCGGGAACGGTGCCGCAAGAACGTTTGATTACCGGGCGGGAGATGTCGGTTACGTGCCGTTTGCTTATGGGCATTACATTCAGAATACCGGCGATGAGTCCTTATGGTTTCTGGAGATGTTCAAGAGCGACCGGTTTATGGACGTATCCCTTAACCAATGGATGGCGCTTACGCCTAGAGATTTGATAAGGGATAATCTGCATGTTGGCCCCGAGCTTCTGAATGCGCTGCGCAAGGAGAAGTGGCCGGTCGTGAAATACCCGGGCAAATCCTATTTGAAATAGGCGAACGTCGTTCCGGGCGAATGCATAGGATATCCCATTAGTCTAGAGTCTGGAAAGGCGGAGAGCTAGTGGCGGTATCCTATATGGACTTCACTTCCCCTAACGTGCAGTTCTGGTATGACGTGAACACAAACACAACGTTCAAGAAAGACAATCGCAACTTCATCAATACCTTGTCGATTGCACAATTAAATACGCTGGGCAACGTTTCTTTGCTGGATATTTACCTCAGCCGTTCGAATGTAGTTGAGCCGCATATTCATCAGAACGCTACCGAGCTGGTCTATTGCATTTCCGGTTCGGCCGTTGTATCCATTATTAACCCGTTTACGAAAAAGCTGCTGAACTTCCCGATAGAGCCCGGTCAAGTCGCGAACGTGCCGCAAGGCTGGCCGCATTACGAAATCGCTACGGTCGATAACACCCATCTGCTTGCGATCTTTGACGCACCTGTGCCGGAGTTTATCGGATATTCCGATATGCTGCGCCTGACGCCTCCCGGGGTTCTCGCCCATACTTACTGTCTGAACGAGCAAATGGTCAAAGAAACGCTGGCACCCATTACGGATACGACAGTCATCGGTCCACCGGCCAATTGCCAGCCGCAGCAAATGCAGCGCGAGCCGGAGGCCCAGCTGCCCTATGCTCCCTATCCCAATGAACCGCAGGGTTATGGCCCACACGGTCCCTTTGGACCCCAGTTTTATCCGCAGCAACAGCAGCAATATCCGCAACCCTTCAGCTATCTCCAGCAGCCCAACCCGCCTTATTTCTTCTAACCCGCACTTGTGGTGCTAATAAGACCAGAAGAGACAACCGCATGGACGGTTGTCTCTTTTTGGATGCCTTTATGCCGATTGCTGCGGATACACGAACGCGTCGGAAGCGCTGATATGCAAATTGCCTTCCTCTCCCGCATCCAGGTATTCGTCGTGCAGGAAGGAGATCGGCTGTCCGTCGGATGTCTTCGCAAGCACGCGCCAGCGTTTCCCTTCGAATACGCTATGCAGAACATGGACGGGCAGCTGGTTCGCCGAAGCCGTTGGCACGGACCTCCACTCGGCGGAATCCGGACGGAACAGCAGATCAACCAGATCTGTTCGTTGTACCCCGGGAGAGCCTGGTGATGTGCCCACTATTTCTTGTCCCGCTATCCGTACGGTTGTATGCTCCCCCTCCCTGACCAGCTTGCTCTTCAAGCGATTGCCCGCCCCAAGCAGCATGGCTGCGGACAAGGTTGCGGGACGGTCGTAGCAAATTTGCGGCCGGTCAATCTGGTCAACGGCGCCAGCCCGCATAATCATAAGCCGATCGGCCATGGCAAAGGCTTCATCGGGATCATGCGTCACATGGAATACGGTTGTGCCGAGCTGACGGAACAAATAAGCCATCTCCGAGCGCATCTCGATGCGGAGCCGCATGTCCAGATTGGAAAGCGGCTCGTCAAGCAGCAGCAGATCCGGCTTGGTTGCCAGCGCACGCGCGATAGCTACCCGCTGTTGTTGTCCGCCGGACAATTGCGGCGGAAGTCTGTCCTCCAGCCCCTCCAGATGCAGGAGTGCTACAAGCTCCGCGATTTGTTCGCGGATGGCCGCTGGCGCTGCCTTTTGCCTGCGGAGGCCGTAAGCGATATTGTCATAGATCGTCATATGCGGCCATAACGCGTAATCCTGGAATACCATGTTGATGCCGCGTTTCTCAGGCGGAACCAGCCGGGATACCGACGCAACCGTTGCGCCGCGCAGGCGGATCTCGCCTTCGTCCGGCTGCTGGAGGCCGGCAATCAGCTGGAGCAGCGTGGATTTGCCGCACCCGGACGGTCCTAGCACGCTGATAATCTCCCCTTGGCTCACCGAGAAGTTAATATCCCGCAGCGCGGTATGGGAACCAAACGATTTGCCCAGCCGTTCAACTTCCAGTATCGTATTCGTCATGATTTTACCCGCTTTCTTGAAGGTTTAATAAGCAATTCCATTACGGCAATGATCGAGATGACAATTCCCCCGCCGGTCAGCGTTGCCGCCGCCGCATATCCAAACTTGAGATCCTCGAATCCCTTGTTAATGACAACCGGAAGCGTCATAAAGTTAGGCGGATACAGAATGGACGAGATGGCCAGATCAAATACGCTTGCTCCAAAAGCAGCCAGACCCGCGTATAGGAGAGCCCCTTTTATTAGAGGCATCAGAATCGTGGTTACTCTCTGGCCGAACGATGCTCCCTGCAACTGCGCCGCCGACAGCAGCTGTCTCGGCACCTTCGCCATCGCTCCGACCACTACGCGCGTAATAACCGGAATCACCCCGGCTACGCTAGCCAGAATCAGAATCCAAGGCGTTCCGTACAGCAGAAGTCCAATCTTTTCGAGCCATGCCTGATTCCAGATGAAGATATACCCGATCCCCAGCACGATTCCGGGTACGGCGAGCGATACCAGCGAGATGACATCAATGGTTTTGCGCAGCTTGAATTGCGAATACGTCAGAACGTACGCGACAAGGAACCCAACGAAAAGACCGATAACGGCTGCTACGGCCGCAATCTCCAGCGAATGGACAAGTCCTTCCAGCAACGTGCGGTTATTACCGGCAAATAAAGCTTTATAATGTTCGAACGTCAACTCGCGCCCTTTGCCGGCGGTCGAGCTGCCCGAAATAGACATCAGCAGGTTGGAGCCGAACGGAATACCGATTACGACGGCAAGAAACACGATATTGCCAAAAACGAGATAAATCCCGCCCTTACGCGGTTTCTTCGGTTCTGAGCGCGTTGCTCTCGAAGACAGGAAATCATAACGCGACTTGCGCATGGCATACAGCTGTACGCTCATCGCCAGGGCAATGAGGAGCACGAGATAGAACGATAACGCCCCGGCCATATCGAACCGGATCGGCGACGTGTATAACGCGGAATAAATCGAATAAGGCAAGGTTGGAAAACGGAAAATGGTCGCGATGGACGCCGGGAGACCAAAGTCGCCTACCGTATCCATAAAGACAAGCATGGCTCCGGAACAGATGGCCGGAAGCAGGAGCGGCGCTTGGATCGTACGCCATACCGTCCAGCTGGACCCGCCGGACAATCGCGCGGCTTCGCTCAGCCGGTCTACCTTCCACTCCAACGCGGAATAGACGGTTAAGTAAGCCAGCGGGAATTTGCTGAGCGTCATGACGGCAATAAGCCCGATTGGCTGAAAAATAAACGAATGCAGGCTATGCCAGCCCAGCCACTTGGCGGCAAGTCCGTCTGCAGAGGCAAACATGACCCAGCCCTGCGCCAAAATAAAGGATGGCGTAATAATCAGAATCCATACGGCAAAGTCAAGCAGCTTGGCGCCGCGGAAGGCCCAGTTCGATCTGGCCATCGCGATGGCCGTACCGATCATTGTGGCTAGCACCGTGGTTCCAATGCCAAGAATGACCGAATTTTTCAGGGAAACATACCAAAGCGGCCGCCGGAATACATCCAGCAAAAGCGATAAATCGCCAAGCTCGAAATGACCAAAAAATACTCCAGGCAGGAGTACCTGAATAACGACGGCAATAAGCGGCAGCAGAATAAGAAGAAACAGGACGGCCAGCACGAGCCAGCCAGTCCGGTTTCCTTGTGATTGAAGTCGCAGCATTATTTCACCGCGTTATCCGCGAACCATTGTTTAATTTCGCCTTCATGCTCGCCCGCCCAGCCAGCCTCCGCTACAAGCAGCTTTGCGTCTGCCGCACGGTTGGCTTTTGCGTTAACGCCCTTTACCGATGGCTCGAAATAACTCTCGTCGCCTTTATCGATAAGAGCCTGCTGGGTTGCCGGATCAAGGAGGAATTCAATGAATGCTTTTGCCGCTTCCTGATGCTTGGACTCTTTTTGAATCGCTGCCACGCGTACCGATGCAGGCGCGCCTTCTGCCGGCCAGACAATATCAACCGGTTCGCCGGAATTTTTCAGCGTATATGCATTGCTCTCTTGAAGAGCTGCCGCTTTGATCTCGCCGTCGGTCAGCGCTTTAGCGACGTTAGGATTTTTCGGATACACATGAACGCCGTTCTTCAGAAGCCCTTCGAAGTAGCTTTTGCCTTGATCCATGCCTTTGGATTGGAAGAACCACGCTACGAACGGATAGGCAGGTGCCGCTACAGCCGGATCGGCCATGCCTACTACGCCTTTATATTTCGCGTCAAGCAGGTCATCCCATGTTTTGGGAGCGCTGTTTGCGTCAAATGCATTCGTGTTATAGACGATAACGGATGCGGCATGCGCGCCCGTAGGGAAGTAAGTGTTGTTCGCAGGAACGACCGTCTTCGCGAAATCCGTCAATCCATCCAGATTGCTTGGTGTCCAGTTGTCGAGCAGCTGTCCGTTTTTACCCATTTGGTCGATGGTTGGCATCGAGTCCATCCATACGACGTCCCAATGCGGGTTGCCTTTTTCCGCTTCGATACGGGAAGCGATCTCGGCGCCGTTGCCGGAAACGATCTCCAGCTTATAGCCTGTCTTCTCTTCGAACATTGGTTTTACGATATCGTCGAAATCATTCAAATATACAACGAGAGGCTCATCCTTGCTTGCATCCGCCGCGGACGGACTAGCCGCTGCATCCGCTGATGGCTCCGTGCTTGCTTCCGTTGTTGCGGAGGCATTTGTTGCGCCGTTGCCCGTTGCTGCCGTATTAGCCTCGTTATTGCCGTTATTTCCGCACGCCGAAAGTGCTGCTGTTACCGCCAAGACGCTGACAAGCATAAGACCCTTCATTTTATATCCGTTTGCCATTTCTCTTACCCCTCCAATGTCTTTTTCTTTCATTCTCAGATTAACGACGGATTGTAAATGGAAGATTAAGTGAATGATAAAGTTATATTAAATAATATCTATTCATATTGATAGCTTCATCGAAATTATCTATAGTATGACAAGAAGAGTTAAGGAGATGAGCCCATAATGAATATTCAGCAGCTTCGCGTATTTGCCCATGCCGCACGCCTGTCTACCTTAACCGAGGTTGCAGCCGAGCTGCAGCTTAAACAGCCAACGGTAAGCTTTCATCTAAAAAAACTGGAGGAGTCGCTAGGCGTTGAGCTGTTCTATAAGCATCCCCGGCAGCTGCGCCTGACGGATGCGGGACAAACCTTGCTGCCTTATGCCAAGCGGATATGCGCGTTATTGGATGAGTCCAGCCAGTTGATGAAGGAGCACCGGGAGCAGGGCCGGGGGCATCTGAAAATAGGGGCAAGCTATACGCCCGCTACCTATTTCCTCCCACCCTATTTAGCTGCCTTTCAGGCTAAATACGACAAGGTTATGCCGCAAATGACGGTAAAGCAGGCCGGTACCGTTATCAATCTGCTGAGAGAATTCGAGATTGATGTCGCGGTTGTATCGCTGATCGTCCGCCCCTTCGACGATCTCGAGATTATTCCGCTGGCGGATGACGATTTGAAGCTGGTGCTGCCTTATAATCATCCGCTTGCCCACAAAGAAACCATCCTTGTTGAAGATTTAAAGAATGAATCCTTCCTTCTGCATGAACACGGCTCTACTTCCAGAGAGTTGTCCGAGCTATGGGCGAGGGATAACGGCCTGGAATGGAGGGTTATCATGGAGCTTGGGGCGATCGAGACGATCAAGGAATCCGTTAAGCACGGGATTGGCATTGGCATGCTGCCTTGGCGGAGCGTGACAAGAGAGGTGCAGGCGAAGGAGCTGGTGCTTCGCGAGCTGCCGGGAAACGTGCAGCAGCGCCATATTTGCCTGGCCTTCCGAAAGGCCGATATTATGGCTTTCCATGTCCGCTCCTTCATCCAGTTTATGAAGCATTCCTGCCTATAGAGGACTTGCGGAAGACAGGAAAAAGCCGCTCTATCGCCCCCTTTCAAAAGGCAGGCGCAGAGCGGCTTTTATAATTCCGTATTAGGATTCCAAACGATAGCTGACAAAAGCAAGCTTCCGGCTGTCCGGCGACCAGGAATTGACGTTAATCGTCCCTTGTCCGCCAAACAACTTAACAAGCGTCCGGTATTCTCCGCCATTGCTGTCCATCAGACGGAGCTCCACATGCTTGTTGGCCGGATGATCTCCCGGTGCCACATCCCCCTTACGGTAGGTGATATAAGCAACCTGCTTGCCGTCCGGCGACACATGAGGGAACCAGCTGTTGCTCTCGTCGAACGTCATTTGCGTCTGCTCGCTGCCGTCGGCCTTCATTCGCCAGATCTGCATAAGGCCCGTTCTGACGGAGTTGAACCAGATATAGCCGCCATCCGGCGAATATTCGGGACCGTCATCGAGTCCCGGCGTATTCGTGAGCTGCGTCTCTTCGCCGCCGATTGCCGGTATCGTATAAATGTCGTACTGTCCGTTTCTCTCCGCGCAATAAGCGAGGGTTCGGCCATCCGGCGACCAGCCGTGCAGATAGCTTGGTCCCATCGGAGTGACAAGAACGGGATCTCCTCCCTCCAGCGGGAACGTATAAATACGGGACTGTCCGTCTTCTCTCGTATGATGGCTGACCGCAAGACGGGTATTATCCGGTGACAATACGTGGTCGTTATTGCAATGCACGGCGAAGGAGGACGGGATCTCCGTGCTAGTCCCTTGTTCAATATTAAAGCTGTATATCCGGCCCTTGCTGTTATAAATAAGCGTCTTACCGTCGCTTGTCCAGTTCGGCGCCTCAATCAGATAATCGAAAGACGCCAGGACGCTCCGCTCGCCGGATTCTATATCCACTGTTTCCAGAAAGCTCGTAATGCCCGAAGATTCCGCCATTTCCGCTTCTCCCCTTATGTATGATGAAATGATGACAGGATAAGTGCTAACCACTCTATCCTAGCAGATTTTTAATGCGCTTTCATCATTCTACCTTAGCGCCTAGCGACCTGAGCAGCACAATCGCTTGTATGGCATCCATCCGGGCTCCCTTAAGATTAACCGTCTTCCAAGGTACGCCTTCCAGTTCGGCCCCCCGCAAGTCCGCGCCGCTTAAGTTCGTTTGCGTCAGGTTTGCCCTTGTCAGATCGCATTTGCGAAGATCGGATTTCTCGAGCGAAGCTCCCATCAAATCGGCTTCCACGAAGCGGATATCCCTCAGATTTTGCTTGTCCAGCTTTACATGCCTGAGGTTCGTATAGGACCAGTCGCCTTTAACTATCGTTATTCCGCTCAGCTCGGCACGCGTAAAGTCGGAGCCGGTCATTTTGCAGGCCGTGAACTTTGCGACAAACAGATTTGCTCCTTCCAACAAGCAATTCGTAAACGCCGACTCAGTATGCACGGAAGCATTAAGCGCGGCGCCATGGAAATCGCATTCCTCGAACTTGCAGCCCGTCGTAATAGCTTCCTCCAACCGAGCGCCGATAAACTTGCATTTTATGAAAGCGCAGCGCGTCAGCTCGGCTTCCCTGAAATCTTCCCCGCTGAAATCAACGCCATCAAACTGCCGATCGGTATAAGTCAGCATGGCTATTCCCCTCTTCCCACGTCAAGCTCCGATAATGTCCTAAATTCGATTGTAGGTGAACAAGGATAGAGTAGCAAGCTTAACTACGTCGCGGGCATCGCTTTCTGAAGCTTTTTGCTTGTTTTATTCGCACCGAATGCAAAAACAACCCGCAGCCTCCAAAGGAAGTCGCGGGTTGTTCCGTATATTATCGCATGACAGGTTGTTACGATTTAATT
The DNA here is from genome assembly GCF_051200795.1 of Paenibacillus glycanilyticus. Classification (NCBI taxonomy): domain Bacteria; kingdom Bacillati; phylum Bacillota; class Bacilli; order Caryophanales; family Paenibacillaceae; genus Paenibacillus; species Paenibacillus glycanilyticus. The sequence goes on along the minus strand of NZ_CP195155.1, from coordinate 2,075,284 downwards.
CGCGCGCGGCCGGCGGTTATAGCCTTTTTCTTCATAGGGCTGAAGCTTCTCGATCCAAAGCTCGAGTAGAGCATCCACTTCCGCCTGATATTTTTTCAGCTCGGAACGGTCCGTCACATTCTCTTCGCGCGGCTTGATCGAATCCAACTCTTCAAAAACAAAGCAGCTTCCCCCGTATTTGTTCCAATCCTGCTGCAATTCGAATACGGTGTTCATGTTTGTCTGCTGCATGAAGGCGAGCCGGTTCTTTGCCCCATCCAAATCCATTGAGCCAAGCACCAGAATTTTCCCGTTCTCCGTATTCCGAATCTGATAAACACCCATTCTCCGGAAGGTTTGGGCGTAAGCCGTCCCTAGCTCGCGCTTGCGCTGTTTCTCCATTTGCTCATCATCCCCTTCATACTTATTTACTAATTTACTAAATAAGTAACGTAGTCAAGATTAGCATACGTTGCAGTTTGGCGTCAACCGATGCGCGAACCATGTAACCGATAAACAAACCCGGACATAACAAACAAGGCTAGACAATCCTGTCTAGCCTTGCGAAAATAACAAACAAAAAATCCGGTTAAGCGGTCAGCTTGATGATTCTAAGCGATGCACTGGCGATAGGCTGGTCGGCTACGCCTCCAAAGGGCGGGTATTGGATGACCGCGCTAATATTGATTGCGGTCTGAGTGCTGGTCGCAGGGATAAGCGCCCGAAGCTCGACCACATCATTGGCACCTAGACGCATTATAGCCGTTGCCCCTACGTCGTTGACTTGCTGACCGTCGGTTACAGCTAGCCCCGAGGTGGTTGCGGGATGCAAGGTGCCGTTAATAAAAATTCCGAACGCGCAATGGGTTGGAGGCGGCAGAAAGGACACGCTCCAATCTGCCGTGTAATCTCCGGCTGTCGGCACCGTTAACGAAGTAGCCGTTGCTACATCCGGTGGGCCATCATTTTCGAATACGTTAATTATATTGTTAATTTGGTTGATCTCGGTAACAAACGTGTTTTGCTGTACGCTCATAAAGTTGACCGTTTCCATCGTAATAAACAACTGATTAATAATAAGCTGCTGCTCCATCGTTTTATCAATCAAGGACAGCTCGGCAGGTCGATAAAATCTTTAAGCAGCGTGAGCAGCTTATCTTTTGCCTCAAAAAAGGCGATTACCGCGATTCCGCAAAACGCTTAATTCCATCCATATAATCGGACTCGGGATAAGTCGCCTTGGCATGCTCATAGCCGGCATTGCCAGCCGTCCAGTCACAGGTAAGAATCTGTCGGGTCTCCTCTCCTTCAGGAATAATACGGAAGTGCATATCGCAATAATTTGTCTCATGATGAGGGTCGTAAGCCGGCGCGGCATGCTGTTCATAAGCAAATTCATGGTTGGGTTCATAGCTGCGTACAAAACCGTATACATGCAGCGTGTTGTCTCCGTCCGCCCCTTGCCTGCGGAATTCAATTCGCGCTCCCGGCTCAAAGGTGGATTGCATCGTGCATCCAAATAAGGTTGCCTGAGCCCCCTCTGAAGTGGCAACCGCAGCCCATACATCCTCTGGCGCAGCCTGAATAACAATATCAAACGTAAGCTGATTACGACCTGCCGTAATTTCGGCCATTCTTTTCACATCCCATCATCCTATTAATCTACGCGATTAAGCATGCCATGTTTAATATGGAAATTAATACTAGAAAACCACGCAGGTTGGCGTGGTTTTCTAGCTGCCTATTGCTCCAGAAGCCTGAGCAGCAGCACAACAGCCTCGGCGCGCGTGGCCGTTCCATTTGGCGCAAACAGATTGTCTCCGCGCCCGTTAAGGATTCCTGCTTGCTTTAACGCTTCTATCGCTTGTTTCGACCATGCCGGAATAGCCTCATCATCGCTGAATCCCGTAGTCCCGGCGGAAGCTGCCGGCAATTGGAGGATACGCGCAATGATAACCGCCATCTCCGCACGGGTAATGGCAGCGTCCGGACGGAAGGTTCCGTCGGCATAGCCGTTAATTATACCGGCATTGACGGCGATTGCAATCGCATCTTCGGCCCATTCCTGAATGCTTGCTCCGTCGGTAAACGTCGCTTCCTTGCTTGAGACCGGCAGCTGCAGTGCCTTCACGAGCATAACGACAAATTCGGCACGCGTAACGGTATTGTCCGGACGGAACGTACCGTCCGCATAGCCGTTCACTATCTTTTTCTCCGCAGCTTGCTTGATCAGTTCCTCCGCCCAATGCCCCTGAAGATCCTTAAAGACCGGAGCCGGAACTGCTGTGCGGGTAACGGTCACTTTATACGTTTTTGTATTGCCGTTCTCCGCTGCTACCGTCCACTCCAGCACGTTAGCTCCAAGCGTTAGATGAACGGAGCTTTGCGATGCCGGAACCTGGCCGTTTACTTTGAGCCCTATTCTTGCCTTGGAATCCGATACAGTCGCGCTTACTTCTACTTGATCAGCTTCCGTCTCAGCCGTATAGTCGGTAGTAGCCGGGCTGAAAGCTGGGGACAACCTGATGGCTTGCCCTTTGGCGGACAGGCTGATGGCTTTCAAATTGGCATCACTGGATAGCGATGGACCGCTGATCACCGGAGGCGGAGCTACTACCCGCACCGTACGGCTGACTTCGTCGGCCGCATTGCCGGCATCATCAGTCGCGTTATAGTGAATTGTATAGACGCCAACAGTATTTACATCTACAACATCGCCTGTTGTAACAACGTTATTTAAGTTTCCTTGTCTGCTGTCCGTTGCCGTTGCTCCTTGATCTTGATAAGCCGTGCCTCTCGTGATCTGAATTTCCGCATCGCCGTTAAGCGTAATAACCGGCTTCACTGTATCTATCGTCCAAGTGTACGATGCGGCTTCGCCTGTTACTTGGCCATTCCCGGCATGAACTTGCAAGGTATGTGGTCCGTCGGCAAGCTCCGATAATACGAGAGGTGAAGCCGACGCTGTCCAGTCCGAATCATCCAAGCTGTATTCAAAGGTCGCATTCTCCTCGTTGCTTATAAAGCTGAAAGAAGCCGAGCTGCTGTTGGCAAGGGCATTAGGCGCGCCGGTAATCGTAGCGGAAGGTCCTTCCGACACGACCGGCTCCAGCACGCGGACCGTACGGGTTACGGTAACGGCGGCATTGCCTGCGGCATCGGATACATTATATTGAACCGTATAGTCTCCTGCCGTTGTTGGATCAACCGTTCCCGTAACCGTAATCTGCCCGGTTAAATCCCCGTCATGATTATCCGTAGCAGCTGCTCCGGGATCGGTGTAAGCCGTTCCCTTCTCCAATTGAACAACCGGGTCGCCGTTTATCGTAATCACCGGCTTCACCGTATCAATCACCCACGTGTACGGGACAGGCGTTTCGTCCGTATTGCCAAAAATATCTACCGCGCGGACATACAGCGTATGAGAGCCGTCCGCAAGCTTCGAAAAAGTAACCGGAGAAGTACAAGCTGCATAATATTCACCGTTGTTATCCAGGCTGCACTCAAAGGTTGATCCGTCTTCATTGCTGCCGAACGTAAACGACGGGGTACTGTCGCCCGATACGGCTGCCGGTGAAGAAACAATTGCGGTATCCGGCGCAGTTGTGTCCACCTGCGTATTCTGATATACGCCGTATACGTTAAATTCATTGATGGACCACCAGCTGCTGGATGTACCGGTCTGAACCAATTTGATATAGCGGACGCCCGCTGCCGTGACATTAATGGTTGTTGCACCGCTTGCTCCATTGCCGCTGGCTGCGCTGCTTCCCCAATTCGTGCCGTCCGCGGATACGTATACTTCATAGCTCTTGGCATAATCGGACCCGCTCGATTCCGTTACAATCTTCGTAATATCCGCTGCCGTTTTCATATCCACGATAATATACTGGCCGTTTGCCATCGGAACTCCCGCACTCCAACGGGTTCCTGCTCCATCGAACATATTGGCCGGAGCATCACCGCTGGAAGGCGACGATTCCGCCGTCCAGCCTGTGCGGTCAAGCGCGCCGCCGGATATTTCCGGCGTTACGGCCGTTGCCGGGCTGCTGGCTGCCGATCGGTTGCCGCTTCCGTCTTTTGCCACGATTTTATACGTATAGCCGGTCAACGCCTTTAACCCCGTACTGTTGTATGCGGTAGCGATCGTAGATCCGATCAGCGTGTTGTTCCGGTATATCTCATAACCCTCAACGCCAACGTTATCGGTCGAAGCCGTCCAGCTGAGGTTAATCTGACTGCTGGATACCGGCGTTGCGGTCAAGCCTGTTGGAGCGGTTGGCGCTTCCGCGTCGCCCCCCACGAACAATTTCATCGTTTGTCGCATGTTGCTGCTGGAGGTTACGCTTCCGCCGTTGCCGTTGACAATATGCGTAATCTCGCTGCCTGAGGTTCCGTTCAGCCAAATCGTCGTCAGATTATGCAATTTGATGCCCGGATTAGCCGGTGCTTCAATCGCGTTCTCCAGCTTAACCGCCGCATCCCGGAAGTACGAATAAATGCCAAGCCCCCAAGCTTCATGGCTGGTTACTTGATCGCCGATTTTGTAAGAGGCGTAACCGTTAACCGTTCCGTTATGGCTCATCCAGGATTGTTGATCCGGAACATCGTAGGGGATTTCCGATTGATAGAAATATAACCGTCCGCCGTTGCCGTTCCAGACCGTTTGATATTCATTATGATGCTCGTTAAATAGACCGTAGATGGTAACGTCGTCCCCATTAACGACAAGACCGTTCTTCGAGACATTGGATGTCCACGCTGCTCCGGCTCCGTGGTCGGCGCGCCAGATCCAGAAGTGATCGCCGATGACATCATTGCTGTTAATTTCGAGGGCCGTGTCATTGCTGCCATTCACATGACCGCCGGTGCGGAAGAACACATCGGAGAGCAAGATCGGATTGGCCGAGTGATCGGTTGCGCTACCCGGTTCACCTACCTTCAGTAGCGTAGAGGAGGTTTGCTCGCCTGCCTCGATAACAAGCCCGGATACGTTAACCCCGTCTACATCGTCAATAACAATGACGTCCTGCCCGTTATCCGGGATCAATGTCGGCAGTCCGATGCCGTATACAACGGTATTCGGGTTGGTTACGTGAATCGTGTCGCTTAAATGATAAATGCCAGGGGTGAAGAACAGGTTTTTCCCATCCTCCAAAGCGGCGTTGATAGCTGCCGAAGTAGCCGAGTCTGGCTTCGCGATATAGAAATCATCGATGGAGATCGACTGCCCCGGCGTCTGGCCGTTCACCCAGCTGACGCCTTGCGTATTCGTCTCGAGCGAAGGAACAAACACTTGGTAGTGTCCTTGGTGATCGACGTAAAGATAAGGCTTTTCTTTCACAACCGGCGTTTTATCGATGACTGTATAAGGAGAATCCGGGAATTCGCCGGAAGGCGCGTTTTTATCCCCGACGAACACCATGTTCCATACGCCGTTCGACCAGCTGTTCCATTCGCTGTTGCGGGAGAACCATTGCTGCTGGGAAGCCGGAATAATATTGGCGTCGATCTTGGAATCCGCCAGATATCCGCCGCTCGCCCAGCCCGCATCCCAGGATGCCGTAAAATCAAACAGATGCATATCCTTGCTTACGACATGCACGCGGCGCATCGGGGCCGCCTGTGAGACGGCGTATCTGACGGTTGCATTCGGATCTGCCGGAGCGATCTTCACGTTCTCGATGGAACGCCAGAAGTTTCGGGTAGCATTGCCGTTATCCCATTTGGCATCGACATTTAAAGCGCCTGTTATCGTAACATCATCCGGGTTCTGACCAAGACCCGCTACGGATGTATTGAAGCCGACATTCATATTGACGTTGTAGGTGCCCGGCTTGAAGAGCAGCGCATACCGTTCGTCGCCGAATTCGTTTCTTTCCTGATTGCCGTATACGGCGCTAGTAACGCTTTCAATATCGGATTTAGACATAGATGGATCGAAGACATACACATTAGGCCCAAAAATCGTGGAGTTAGCGGGGGAACTCGGAATGGCAGCATGCGTGACTGCGGGATAGACGGTGTTAAGACTGATGGCAAGCGCCAACGCGGAAACGGCGGCCGTCACCTTCTTCATCTTCTTCATAATTGCCTCTTTACCTCCCAAATCTTATTGGATGGAAGTCTAGGTGGCAGGTCTAACTAAATAATAACGCTTTCATTTCCAGATGAAGGAGGGGTGAACTTTAGAATATTGGTGTTGTAAAATTAAGGACTTGATACATAATGTCTCAAGTCCTTAACAATTGATCCCGCCAAGACGGGTATTTAGGCGTCCATCCGTATTGCTGTTTAGCCTTTTCGTTCGAGGCTCCCCGCTCGCCGCGGTTCATGCCATCCTGCGTAACCGGCTCCGTCGCGGCAAGCGTCTTGGCATATAACGGCAGCCAGATCTTCCCCTCCGCCGGTTCATCATCCACGATGTTTACGGGACCAGCCGGCCAATCCAGCGCCTGAAGGGCAGCGCGGGCTGCGTCCTCGATATGAAGGAACGAGGTTCGGCCGTCGGTTGCCTGAACCTTACCCTGCTTCACCTGCCCGGCAAACATCCCGCTCTCATGGTCATAAAACGTACCCGGCCCATACAAGGCACCATACCGCAAAATAACGGAATGCGGCATTTCCGCTGCTGCCCGCTCCATCGCAATGACACCGTCAACCGAGATTTTTCGCGGCAGCGGCGCTTCCGCATCCAGACGATCCTTTTCGGTTGCGACCGATTCGCCGGGCTCGTAAGCCCACGAAATACTCTGCACAATCATTCTCGGCACCCCGGCAGCCAAGGCTGCATCAACCAGGTTACGAGTCCCCTCTATGCGGATTCTCGCATTATCCGCCAGATTCCATTGGCTTAGAGCGGTCAGCTGATGAATCACAACATCCGGACGGTAATCCTTAAGCAGCTCAAACAGTCTGTCCCGGTCGAATACATCGGCAACAACGGCTGCTGCTCCTGCTTGCTCGATTTGCTTGAGCTTGGAAGCGCTTCTGCTTAATCCCATTACCTCGTGTCCCGCTTCGGTCAGCAAAGGCAGCAGCAATCGTCCGACAACGCCGGCAGCTCCGGCAACCATAATTTTCATAACGGGTTCATTCTCCCTTCAATTACGGATTTTATTGCGGCTGCTCCGTGCGCGGGCTTTTCAGCTTGATCCGCAATAACAATCGCAATAGCGGCGATACCGCAAAGTAAATAAAGAATGTACGGAACAATTGATAACCGGATACCATCGACAGATCCGCATTGATCTCATGGGCCAATATCCCCATCTGATCCATCCCGCCCGGCGCAAGACTAAGTAAAGCGGTAGACCGCGATACCGGATGAAGCAAGGTCATGAGCTCGCTAAGCGCCCAAGCGCAGAGCATTAACACCAATCCGCTTACTATGGCAAAAGAAAACGTCCTTACCTTCCGCTGGAGCTTGCCCGGCTTAAGCAGCAGCCCGACATACGTGCCGATCATCAGCTGCGATGCGCTTATTAACGTAGACGGAAGCAACGGCCCGTGCAGCCCGATTCCTTGGAGAATAGCTGTAGAAATCGCGGGTCCAAGCAGAAAAGCGGTCGGAAATTTGATCCGGTTGCCCGCAATCGCACAAATGACGCATACCGGCGCAAAAATCAGTATGTTCGGGAATAGAGCTGCCCAGTTTTCATGTTTGGCCGCGATCGGCACGGCTGCAGCCGCCGCGTCATGCACTTGTCCGAAGATCGGACTGAACACGAGTAACGGAATCCCAATGACAATAATCATCAGCCGGACGACCTGCGTCACTGTAACAACGGTCAAATTTACGCCTTTCGTCTCCTCGGCAAGCGCCAGTACCTGCGACAAACCGCCGGGTATGCTGCCAAGCAAAGCGGTCATGAAGTCCGTATCCGAAAGCCTCGATACCGCAAAGGCAATTCCCCCGCATAATAGCAGCAAAATAACGGTCATCAGGCACATCGTCGGCAGCTGCGCCCCCATCTCTTTCAGAGCCGTTCCCGTCATGGACAGACCGATGGTATACCCGACAATCATCATGCCGGAATTGCGAATTTGGCGAGGCCATCTATATTTGCCTTTCCATGCGTTTGATCCGATTAACACCGCAATCATTGGCCCTAGCAGCCACGGTATCGGGGTATTCAGTAGGTAAAAAATGATCCCGCCGCCAACGGCGGTTACGAGAGTTATCAAAAATTTAAATCCGTTTGATTCCGATATTGCTTGCCTGCCCATCGTTACAATCCTTCCTTCCCTTACCCGTTAATCATACAGGAAAGTAACGATGCCTGCATAATCCTTCAGCGATTCTTTTTTCACGTCAAGCTCCTTCACTTCCCGGCTAGGCTTGCCGGCTGCCGAGATGAACTTCTCCACTTTATCGAACAAAAGCTTGCCGGGCAGTCCAAGCGCCTTGGTCCGGTAATGCATCGGAATCGTAATGGCAGGATCGAGCTGGTTCATAACCGCCGCGGCATCCGTACCGTTTAAGGTCATCTTTCCGCCAGCCGGAACCATTAGAATATCCACCTTTCCGATTTGAGCGATTTGTTCCGCTGTCAGCAGATGTCCCAGGTCACCGCAATGACATACCGTCAGGTCCCCAGCCTTAATCACAAAAACGATATTAGGGCCTCTTTTCTTGCCGCCTACTTTGTCATGGAAAGTCGGGATACCTGAGATGGACACCTCCTTTTTCCCGTATCCTCTTGGCTGATTAACCAGCATATATTCGCCGGAAGCCACCTGAATCTGGTTATGGTCCTTATGATCATGCGTGACGACAACGATGTCGGACTCGATATTTTTGGGCATCCTGTAGCCAAGGAGACGTCCGTAAGGATCGATTAAGATCCGCGTGCCTTCGTCTGTCGTCAGCAAGAATGAAGATTGGCCATACCATTTGATTTTCATAAAAAATCCCCCTTTGAATATGTGCGTATTTTTGCACATTTTGGAACAAGGTGAAACGGCTATCGCCTTCCTTGGCGTAGCGCGTTTCAATCCGGAGAATTCTAAGTCATGCTTATAAGATAAATCTTATAAATTCTTAGAATTTGAGAAAACCTCTGTCGAGGCTGCTCTTGAATGGATGAACGACTATTTCTAGTCCAATAAATCGGATATCGTATAGTTGCCCAGCACAAAATAAACCTGGTCGGAAATATCCGCCATGATTTGCTTGAAAGATTCGTTTACTTTTTTGCCGAAATGATGATTCCCGGTTGTGTCCAGCATGCGGTCCCATGGAGGCTCCTCTTCATGCACGGTCTTATATACCTCGCGGAGCGTAACAAGCTCCGGACGTTTCGCCAGCTGGTAGCCTCCGGTACGCCCTTGCTTCACTTCAATGATACCGCCCTCCACGAGCTGCGACAGAATCTTGCGCAAAGCGGTTGGCTCGCAATGAATCCGCTCTGCAATTTCGCTGCTTGTCAGCAGCTCTGTCTGGGAAGCCAATACGATTAAGGCCTGTACGCCAAATCCAAACCGTTTCAGTTGTGCCATAGCTGACGGACCGTTTCCTCCTTCGCAATAATATGTGCTAATTTTAGCACACTTTAATCGACATGACAAAATCAACGTCCCTGCTTCAGATTTAGACGTATGGCTCTTCCGTATAGTATTGTATTGCTTAGAGGTGAACAGCATGTGGAGACCGGACAGAAATGATAAAAAACCGTTGTATCAACAAATCGCGGACTATCTGGAGCAAAGAATTTCGTTAGGGGAGCTGCCTCCCGGCAGCCACTTGCCTTCTGAACGCAAGCTGGCCGAGCAATTGGGCGTTAACCGGAGCACCATTGTCCAAGCCTATGAGAATCTTCGCGCTTCCGGAATGATCGAAAGCCTGACGGGAAGCGGCACCCGCGTCTGCGGGCATCTATGGGGCATGGATCCCGCGCCGAATTGGAGCCGCTACGTGGAAGGCGGTTCGTTCCTGCCTAACTTTCCATTCATGCGCAGGATTCGGGAAGCGGTTCAAAGCGGAGAGCCGTTTATTAACTTCGCAAACGGAGAATTAGCTCCGGAGCTATCGCCTAACGAAGAGATTGCGTCGATTATGCGGAACCAGCCGTTTCATGAGCCGCTCGGATACGGAGATCCTCAAGGCTATGTCCCGCTCCGCTCGGCAATAACCGGGTTTCTCCAAGAGCTGCGCGGGATTCAGGCCACCGATGATTCCATTCTGGTTACCTCGGGCTCTCAGCAATCCTTGTATCTCATTACGCAATGCCTGCTGAATCCGGGGGATGCCATCGCGATCGAAAATCCGTCGTATTGCTACTCCCTGCCCATGTTCCAATCGGCGGGAATCCGCTTGTTCGGATTAACGGTTAACGAAGATGGGGTTGATCCGGAGGAAATACGGGCTCTTTACAAGCAGCACCGGATCCGCATGGTATTTCTCAACCCGAATTTCCAGAACCCAACCGGAATGGTCATGAGCGCCCAGCGGAGAGAAGAGGTCTTGAGTTGCTGCGAGCAGCTCGGAATACCTATCGTTGAGGATGATCCGTTCAGCTTGACCTCCTACGATGACGCCGCTCCTCCGCCTATCAAGGCCATGGACCGGAACGGGAGCGTCTTATATATCGGTTCCTTATCGAAGGTAGCGGCTTCCGGCCTTCGGATAGGCTGGATGGCAGCGCCTCATACCGTTATCCAGCGTCTGTCGGATGCACGGCAGCAGATGGATTTTGGCCTTAGCTTGTTCCCGCAGTGGATAGCCGCGCATTTGCTCGAGTCCGCTTCGCTTGCTCCGCATCTGGAACGACTGAGGGATTCGCTTCGTTTGCGTCGGGACATAATGGCGGAGGCGCTGCATCGGAAGCTTGGGAGCGAGGTCTCCTTCCATTTGCCCCAAGGCGGGTTAAATCTCTGGTGTAAAATCAATCGAAAAATCAAAGATTACCACCTGCTTAATAACGGAATCAAGCATGGCGTATTATTCATTCCGGGCAGCGTATTTGGCACAGAGCCGGGGTTTGTCCGATTATCCTATGCCCGTTCTTCCATCGACGAAATTGTGACAGGGATTGATAAATTTGCCGCAGCCTTGAGAGAGACGATGTCCAATTGAGAAAACCTCTGTCGAGGCCTCTCGAAGATGAGCGACCGCGTTTATAGGTAGGTTTTATCGCCAAATCGAATTTCAGTTTTCAACTGTTATCAAAACTTAGATATTCTATTGTGGTAAAAAAGACGTATGCCATGTCCTCATTCCGGACACAATGCATACGTCTTTTTCTTTTAATGAGCCTTCTGCTCCGCTTCTAGAAGCTCTTCGCCGCGGACAGCCATACGTCCGAATAATACAATAAGAAACGGACCGGAGATAAACGCCGCCGTTAGAAATATAAAGGAGATGAGTTCCTTCATGCGTAACCACCCTTTGCGTTATGATGTTAGTGACCTCATCATAAAGTCCGGGCATGCTTCTGTAACCAGCCAATTTTGCGTAACTTATGCCATCCAATCCGGCACGGAACAAACATGAAATGCCTCCCGGCTTACAGGAGGCATTTCATCAGGTATTTGCTTTAGCCGTCGATTGACGGATATTGATTTCCGGCCGCAGCACGATTCTTTTTTTGACCGGCTCGGCTTCGTCCAGATTGGAGATCATCAATTGAAACGCCTGCTTCGCCATGCTGGCAATCGGCTGTGCTACCGTCGTAAGCGGCGGATCAACGACAGACGCCAGGATCGTATCGTCAAAGCCAACAATCGACAGCTCCTCGGGCACCTTGATCCCGAGACTCCTCGCTTCCTGCATCGCCCCGATTGCCAGCACGTCGTTACAGCAGAATATCGCCGTTGGACGGTCCTCGCGGCCCAGCAGCTCGCCGGCTCCGCGGCGTCCTTCCTCTACCATGTAATCGCAGATAACGAGATTGCGATCGTCGAATGAAATCCGGCAGTCGTGCAGCCCTTGCTTGAAGCCGCGGATCCTTTCCCGGGCGCTGCTTACCTTCAATTGCTCGGACAAGATCGCAATCCGGGTATGTCCCATATCCGCCAAATGCTGCGCAGCCATGAGCCCGCCAACATAGTCGTCGGCAACAACCGTATCCACCTCCAAAGCCGTCGCTTCCCTCGAGATCATCACGATCGGGATATTCCTGGCCTGCAGGTTTGTCAGGATGTCCAGGTTGTCTACCCCGGTTCCAATAAGAATGCCGTCGACGTTCTTTTGTTCCAGCAGCGCAATATAACGTTCTACTCTCTCGTCTTTATTGTCCGTGCTGCACATGATCACGCTATACCCCAATTGATGCGCCTGATCCTCGATAGCCCGCGCAATCTCGGAGAAGAACGGGTTGGATATATCCGGTATAAGCAATCCCAGCGTATAGGTCTTCTTCCCCATCAGGGCGGAAGCGTTTACGTTCGGCTGGTAATTCATCTGCTCCATTATTTTAAAGATTTGTTCCCGTCTTTTTTTGCTGACATTGCCTTTTCCGTTAATGGCATTGGAGACAGTGGCAATCGAGACCCCTGCTTCTTTGGCCACATCGTATATGGTTGCTTTCATGCCGAATCCCTCTGAAAAGTAAGATGGGGGATAGATGACCTATCCCCATGATTTCTTATTATGAGTGTTTCTATCGGCAGTTGCAACCGTGGAGAGCGCCAATTGCCGGGCTTACTTGGCCGTAGAGTTCAAGATCCATTGATGATCGGGATCATTGTGGAATTTCCATATCCGGCGCGGTCCAGCCATGACATTCAAGTAATAGACTTCATAGCCGGGAGGTGCGGCAACCGGATGATAGCCTCGCGGAACAAGCACGGCCTCGCCGTTCTTCACGACCAGCGTCTCATCCAGATCCCTTTCATCCGTATACACCCGCTGAATCGCGTAGCCTTGTCCCGGATCTACCTTGAAATAATAGGTTTCCTCCAAGAACGATTCCTCCGGAAGGTTATCCCGGTCATGCTTGTGAGGCGGATAGCTGGACCAGTGGCCGCTTGGCGTAAACACTTCTACGACTAGCAGACTGTCGGCCGGCTCCTGCTCCGGTAAAATATTTTGGACGAGACGTTCGATATTGCCGGAGCCCCTTACTTCCGTCCCTACCTGTTCGGGCGCGATCAAACGCGCTTCATGGTTTCCGTGACCGGGCGCGGAGCAGACGGCAAGCTCCAAGTCGGTAAGAGCCTCAATTCCGTAAGATTGGCCATTGGGGACATAGACCGAATACGGCGGGATTTTCTCGAAAACACTCATCCGTCGGCCGATTTCGCTCCATTCCTTGCCCGCCGCCTTTACGTTGGCCAGCCCGCTCAGCAGAACCAGGCATACTTCCTTGTCTTCCGTTTGTCTCTCGACGACCTGGCCCTTCTGCAATTTCAGAACCTCGAAACCGACGTAGGTCCATCCGGCCGATTCAGGCGTAATGGACAGGACGGAGCCATCCGGACCCGCTGCGCTCTCTGGAGTGACGATAAGCTTGGACATGTTCGTATACCTCCGTTATAGTATGGCAGACTGCAACAGCAATTCGTCCAGCTCTGCCAGCTTGATCGATCGGTTCAGCTTGCAGGACAGCTTCGCGGCAAGCGCGATCCGTTCCGCCTGCAATCCGTCTTCTCCGGTTACCGGCAGTGCCGTGCCGTGAACCAGACTGTCGATAAACTGCTTCGACTCATCCGCGTAAGCGCCCATATAACGCTCCAGGAAGAAATGCAGCGGTTTGTCGGAAATAATTCCTTCCGCCGTGCTCACAACAGCCGTATTCGGATGGTCGTTGGCAATCGCCACGCTGCCCTTGGAGCCAAACACTTCAACGCGTTGATCGTAGCCGTACACCGCCTGGCGGCTGTTGTCGATAACGCCAAGAGCGCCGTTCGCGAACTTCAGAGTAACGATCGCCGTATCGATATCCCCGCATTCTTCGAATACCGGATCAACGAGAACGCTGCCTTGCGCGAATACTTCCACAACCTCGCTGCCGGATACGAAGCGCGCGATATCGAAATCGTGAATGGCCATGTCCATAAACAGTCCGCCGGAAACTTTAATGTATTCCTTGGACGGCGGGTTCGGATCGCGGGAAGTGATCTTCACGATATGCAAATCCCCGATGGTTCCCGCTTCCACATGCTCTCTTACCCGTTTGAAGTTATGATCGAAGCGGCGGTTGAATCCGATTTGAAGCTTAACTCCGGCTTCCTTCACCGCTTTTATCGCTTCAGCCGTTTCCAAGACGGACATGCTGACCGGCTTCTCGCAGAAAATATGCTTGCCGGCTTGCGCTGCCTGCTTGATCAGCGGCACATGCGTATCGGTGGAGGAGCAGATAAAGATGGCATCGATATCAGGATGCCCGATAATGGCGTCGGAATCTTTGGTCAGAAGGCCAATCCCTTTTGCCTCCGCCCACGCTTCCAGCTCAGGTCCGGCGAAGAGATCGCTGACGCCAACGATCTCAACCTCCGGATGCTTAAGCAGATTTTCCGCATGTATTTTTCCGATTCGGCCAGCGCCGATGATGCCGATTTTCACTTTTGACATCGAGTAAACCTCCCGTATGATCGATTACCAGCGTGTTGTAACCATTTTCTTGCGCGTGAAGAACTCGACGCCGTCGGTGCCGTTCGCGTGCAGGTCGCCGTAGAACGATTTTTTCCAGCCCGAGAACGGGAAGAAGGCCATTGGAGCCGGAACGCCCAGGTTAACGCCAAGCATGCCCGCATCGATCGTTTCGCGGAATTGGCGCATCGACGCCCCGCTTTGGGTGAACAGGCAAGCGCCATTCGCGAATTCGGAACGGTTAGCCAGCTCGATCGCTTCGTCCAGCGTGTCTACGCGCACAATCGACAGGACCGGAGCGAAAATTTCGTCTTCCCAAATTTTCATCTCGCATTGCACCTTGTCGAAGATGGTTGGACCAACAAAATAGCCTTGACCGCTTGATGCCGCATCCTTCCGGCCGTCGCGGATCAGCAGAGCGCCTTCCTTCTCGCCGATGTCGATATATTTGAGCGTGCGTTCCTTGTGAGGTCCGCGAATAACAGGGCCAAGGAAAACGCCGTCTTCCATGCCGTTGCCGATCGTAATGTTGTCGGCCGCTTCCTTAAGCTTGCCGACAAGCGTGTCGCCAACCTCGCCGACGGCCACAACGACGGAGCACGCCATGCAGCGCTCGCCCGCGGAGCCAAAGGCTGCGTTTACGATTTCTTTTACCGTCAGATTCAGATCCGCATCCGGCATAACAATCGAGTGGTTCTTCGCGCCGGCAAGCGCCTGTACGCGTTTCCCGTGCGCCGAAGCCGTTTTGTACACATACTCGGCTACCGGCTGGGAGCCCACGAACGAAATCGCCTTAATCGTTGGATGCTCCAGCATGCCGTTAACGACATCGTGAGCGCCGTGAACGATATTAAACACGCCTTCGGGAAGTCCCGCTTCCTGCAGCAGCTCGGCCAGACGATTAGCCAGAAGCGGCGTACGCTCCGATGGCTTCAGAACAAAGGTATTGCCGCAAGCAATCGCAAGCGGGAACATCCAGCAAGGCACCATCATCGGGAAGTTGAACGGCGTAATGCCGCCAACAACGCCAATCGGATAACGGTACATGCCGGATTCCAGGTTGGTTGCGATATCCGGGAGCTGCTTGCCCATCATCAGGTTTGGAGCGCCGGCGGCAAACTCCACGCATTCGATTCCGCGCTGTACTTCGCCGTAGGCTTCGTTGTAGCTTTTGCCGTTCTCCAGCGTTACTAGCTTCGCAAGCTCATCCCAGCTGTCGACCAGAAGCTGCTGATATTTGAAAAGAATGCGCGCTCTCTTCGGCACCGGCGTGCGGCTCCAAGTTTTGAATGCTTCGGAAGCCGTGCGTACAGCCAGATCGACGTCTTCTTTCGTAGATAATGGAACGTTGGCGAGAACTTCTTCGGTAGCGGGGTTGTAGACGGGCTCGCTTTGCGTTGCTGCAGCTTCCACCCATTGGCCGCCAATCCAGTTTTTTAATTGTTGCGTCATAGGAGCACCTCTTCCTTGTATTTGCGAATTAGACTACAATTTCACCGCGTTCGCAGCGGGCGATATAATCATGAACCTGCTCTGCTCTTGGCATGGCATCCGAGCAGCTGTGGCTGGAAATAACGATACACGCGGACGCGCTGCCGAATTCCATGCTTTTCTCGAGCGTCCAGCCCTGCATAACGCCGTACAGGAAACCTGCCGCATAGGAGTCGCCTGCGCCAAAGGTCTTGATCACCTTGGCCGGGAACGACTTGGCCCGGTGGCTTGCCCCGTCCTTCGTGTACGCAATGGAGCCTTCTTTGCCATGCTTGATAATGACGATTTGCGCCGAATGATTGAACCATCTCGATGCCGTGCTGTGATCGCTATGCTCCTGCTCGAAGCATTCCATCATGTCGAACTCTTCCCGCGTGCCAAGGATAATGTCGCATTTCTCGGCGGCAAGATTATAATAAACGGCTGTTTCCTCTTGCGATTTCCATGTATAAGGGCGGTAATCCAGATCAAAGGCAATAACCGTACCATGCTTCTTCGCATATTGAAGCGCTTGGAACACCGCTTCGCGCGAAGGACTTTGGGCAAGCGCCGTTCCGGATATAAGGAGCAGCTTGGATTTGGCGATCAGCTCTTCATTCACTTCGCTTGGCGTAAGCAGCAGATCGGCCACGTTGTCGCGGTACATCAGGATGCTGCAGTCGGTTGGACTCTTGATCTCGGTAAAAGCAAGACCGGTAACCGCGCCCGTGTAGTCGTTTACGACATTGCTTGTATCAATTTCGTTCTTCTCCAGATAATCACGGATAAAACGGCCCATCTGATCATTGGCGATTTTGCCGATAAACGCAGTCTTCAGAGTGAAGCGCGACATGCCGATCGTAATATTGGCCGGAGATCCGCCCACATATTTCGTGAATGTACTCGTCTCTTCCATCGGACGGTTAATTTCGTTCGCGTTCAGGTCGATGCAGAGACGGCCGATTGCCGTAAAGTCGAGAGACCGGTCAGCCGGAAACGTGATGTCGTTCATTGGGATTCCCCCGCTTTCGTAGGAAGTAGCGACTCCAGATAAGTGATGGCTTTGGACGCGAATTCGAATGCCGGAGCTTTGACAGGATCCTGTTCCCCCTCAAGCATGGCCCAGCCGTTGTAACCACGGGCCAGCAGCTCCTCCACAACCGGACGGAAATCAAGATCGCCGGTTCCCGGAACCGTAAATACGCCCTTGCGGATGCAAGTGATAAAATCGGCTTTTTCCGCTCGCGCTTCATCCAGCACTGGCTGCCTAACATCCTTCAGATGAATATATGCGATCCGGTTATAATGCTTGCGAAGCACCTCAATCGGATTGGCTCCGCCATAGTAGGCATGCCCCGTATCAAATAGCAGGTACACGAGGTCCGGGTCGGTCAGCTCCATCAGGCGGTCGATTTCTTCCGGGCTTTCTACGGCCGTACCGCCATGATGATGGTAGGACAGCTTGAGGCCATGCTGCTTGGCTATTGCTCCGGCTGCGTTCAGCCCTTCGGCAAGACTCTTCCAGCCCGCCTCGTCTAACGGAATAACTTCCTTCTCGTGAGGAGTGCGGCGCGGATCGAAATGCAGCGAACCGCCTACTTCGCAGGTGCTGATCACCGTACTGCCCATTTCCTTAAGGAATTTGACATGCTGCTCGTAAGCCGCAAGCTCTTCCTCCCGGTAAGCCGGATCCGAGAAAAGCACGGATTTCCATTGGGATACAAGCTTCAGGTTTCTTTTCGCCAGCTCTTGCTTCAGAACCTCGATATCCGTCGGATATTTGCGTCCCATCTCGGTTCCGGTCAAGCCTAGCCGCTGCATATCGTCCATAATCTGCTCGTAAGTGGTGTCGGCGCCATGCTCCTTCACGTCTTCTCCGACCCAGTTGATCGGATGGGCGCCAATCTTGAACGGCAATGTTTTCATCAGCCTCAGCTCCCTTAGCGTCTTATATCGTTCTTGCGGCGCGGATCCGCTGTTTCATGTCCACATGCGCGTCCAGCACTTTATTGCTGACCGATACTTCCGGTACGCCAACGTTCCACCAGGATTCGTAACCGGCTGTATTGGTACCCGGCACGACGGGAATTTCGATCAAGGTCGTTACCGTCTCTTGCTTGGCTTGAAGGAGAGCTGCCTTAAGCTCCTCCGCGGAATTCGCCTTATAGGCTTTGGCCCCTAAGCTGCGGGCATGGGCTGCAAAGTCAATTGGCATATAGCTGCCGGTAAGACGTCCCGAAGCCTTGTCGCGGTAGCGGAATTCGTTGCCGAAGCCTTCGCTTCCGTGGCCGCGCTGCAGGTTATGAATACACTGGAAACCATGGTTATCGAATAACAAGATCGTGATTTTGACGCCTTCCTGCAGGCTTGTAATCAATTCGGAATGAAGCATGAAGTAGCTTCCGTCCCCAACAATTGCATAGACCTCCCGTTCGCCGGCAGTTGCCAGTGCCGCTCCGAAAGCTCCGCTCACCTCATAGCCCATGCACGAAAAACCGTATTCCATATGGTACGTTTTCGGTTCGGCCGGTCTCCACAAGCGGTGCAGGTCCCCCGGCAGGCTGCCTGCCGCGCAGACAATAACGGAGCTTGGATCAATCGCGTTCTGAATGACGCCAAGCGCATGGGTCTGGGCAAGTCCTTGCTCATGCTCCAAGGCGTATAACCGGTCTACCTCGGCATCCCAGGTCTTCTTCAGATCCGCAACTTCATGGTCAGCGTAAGCGGTTTGGTAACCGGATGCTTCAAGAGCCTCTGCAAGCTGCTTAAGTCCCAGCTTGGCATCGCCGGTCAAGGCGGCACCGCCCCATTTGGCGGAATCCAGCGGACTCACGTTAATATTTATAAATTGAACATCATCCGCAAAAGCCGATTTGGACGATGTGGTAAAGTCGGAATACCTTGTTCCCACCCCGATGATGACATCCGCTTGCTTCGCCAGCAGGTTAGCGGCCAGCGTTCCCGTTACTCCAACGCCGCCAACATTGAGCGGATGATTCCATGGGAGTACGCTTTTCCCGGCTTGCGTCTCCGCTACCGGAATGCCGTACGTCTCCGCCAAGTCTTGAAGCTCGCTCACGGCCGATGCGTACAATACACCTCCGCCGGCAATAATAAGCGGCTTCTTCTTGCCCTTAAGCAGCTCTGCCGCGCGTTTCACGGCGCCCTCGGCAGGCGGACGGCGGTCGATATAATGAATGCGCTTACTAAAAAACGCTTCCGGGTAATCATAAGCTTCTGCCTGAACATCCTGCGGCATAGCCAAGGTCACGGCCCCCGTCTCTGCCGGGTCCGTCAACACGCGCATCGCTTGGAGCGCTGCCGGCATGAGCTGCTCAGGCCGTACGATACGGTCCCAATATTTGCTGACTGGCTTGAAAGCATCCGTAGCGGATACCGTATAATCGGAAGCGACTTCCAGCTGCTGAAGCACCGGATCCGGCTGGCGGGAAGCAAAGTTGTCTCCGGGCAAGAGCAGTACGGGTATGCGGTTCACGGTAGCGGTTCCGGCGGCGGTTACCATATTCAGCGCGCCAGGTCCGATGGAAGAGGTGCAGGCATAAATTTGCAGGCGGTTCTTCTGCTTGGCAAAGGCCGCGGCCGCATGCACCATGCCTTGCTCGTTTTTACCCTGGATCAAAGTCAGACTGCCGGGGCTATACTCCAGCGCCTCGCCAATCCCCGTTACGTTGCCGTGTCCAAAAATCCCCATGACGCCTTGAACGAACTTGATCTCCTCGCCATCGACTGAAACATACTGCGCATCGAGGAACCGAACCAAAGCCTGAGCCATCGTTAATCGGATAGTAGTCATAGTACCTCCCGTTTAGTTAATCGCTTAATTAGACATAAAATAAGTAATTATAAGACTTTATTCGACAATATAAAACAAAGTTAAGTAAAATTAGTTAAGCGCTTAACTCCATTATACATACCGCCCTGTATTTTTCAATTCCTTTTTGAAAGAAAATTTGATGATCGGCTTCAAAACCAGTGGATTATGTTCTGATTAAGGAAGAATGAACGGACAGATGTCGAATGTATTTTATATTGATGCTTATATCCGGGAGGTCTGAAATGAAGGTCAAACGAATCGTCGCCAATATCCATGCAAAGGATGCCGCAGCGGCAAAATGCTTTTACCAGGATGTGCTTGGTCTTGATTTATTGATGGATCATGGTTGGATTAGAACCTATGGTTTACATGAGGAGATGAGCATTCAGATTAGTTTCGCTTCGCAGGGCGGCTCGGAAACCCCAACGCCCGATCTATCGATTGAAGTCGATGATCTTGATGCTGCATGGGATGGCATGAAGAGGGCTGGATTCCCTATAGAATATGGTCCTGTTAATGAGCCTTGGGGCGTTCGGCGATTCTATGTCCGCGATCCGTTCGGGAAGCTTATTAACATTCTTGCTCATGAATAAAAGGCGGGGACGATAATGCTGCGCCTTTAAGGCCGTGAGTTGTTTCTTATAATATAAGGTTAGGATACCTGGTACCGCCGCTCCATTTTGTCACTGTACGCTGGATTTCCTCCAGTGAACTCAGCAAAATGAGGAACTATTTTGTGCTACGTTGGAATCACTCCATCAAAAAAGCCAAAAATGAGCTGAATGATCAAAATTGAGCTAATTCTATTGGAGATAATCCAACGTAGAACGTCAGCTCCACTAGAAACACCTCATATTACTGTATTAAATCCAACGTAGAACTCTGTTATCTATTGTTGAAGTAATTCCGTGTTGAGGTAGTTTGCAGAAGAAACAGCAAGAGATCGATCAAACTATGAAAACAGCAGTACAGGGTTAGCCCCTGCACTGCTGTTAAAAATAACCTTATTCATAAATGCGGATTTCGATCACTTCGGCATGTTCGCCTCCGTTGGTTTCCTTTACCACAACCCGGACCCGGTCCGTCCGTACCGGTTTACCCAGCGTGTGGATTTTTTTGCGGGTGCGGTTCATGCCGTCGCTTGCGACAGTGATCCATTCGCCGCTTGCCCATGCCTGCAGCTCATACGATTTGGCAACCTCCGGAATAACAAGGAATGGCGTTTCATGGTGATGAAGGTTAATCAGATCCTCGTTCACGTCATCGTTAAAGGTAATATGAACTTCCCTTACATCAGCCGGCTCTTCAAGCGTAATCTCCACCCATTCCTCCCGGCCGTCTGCCAACGGCTGGGACACCCACAAATGCGGGCCGCCATACGGACGCACATAACCGTCAATGACTTTATCCGGGGCAAAAGCTTTTGTCCCAACCGCGAAGCAGAACGGTTTGCGGACCAATCGTTTCATGGACCACTCAATTACCGGCTGATCCGGCTGATGGTCCTCCAGATCGGAGCTTACAATCGGCTTAACGCCTCTCTCGAACGCTAGCACGCCGGTAACCGGAACGGCTGACGTATGGAGGCTTGCCGCTTCGTTTGCCCGGACAATAACAAACGCATTGCAAGGCTCATCACCAAAGAGCTCACGGTCTGCGGGCACCTCCACCCATTGGTTCACTCCCGCTGCAACCGGGATGGTCAACGCTTGCTTAAAGCCTGCCGGAACATAATTCTCCGGACGCCCCGTATCCCAGAGCTCCACGTTCAAGCTGGTTGCGTCGGATGCGGACACGAGAATTTGCAATCCGTCAAAGCCGCCGTCCGCAGGAAACACGAATCCGACATCCGAAGTAAGCCGATACTCTTCAGCCGGACGATCAAGCCGGATTTGCGTCATCGTACTGGATGCCGTCACCGTTCCCGTTCTCGCCAAATCCGCCGGATCTTCATTGCGCAGACCAATAATGGAAGCATCCATGCGCAGCATCGTTTGCTGTAGCTCGGTTAAATGCCGCTCGCGCAGCTCGCGCGGCGTTATGCCTTTGCTGGCCGACAGCGCGGCGCCAACGCCGGCTGCCTCCCCCATTACCGCGCAGGTTGCCATCACGCGGGTTGTCCCGAAGGCAACATGAGAAGCGCTGACATTGCGTCCCGCGAACAGCAGATTGCCGACATTCCGGGAGTACAAGGAGCCGAACGGAATATGGTAGATGCCGTCGGCATGGAGATGCTTGGAGCCGCTTTCGGTTGCGTACATGCCTTGCGGCGGATGCAGGTCAATCGACCAGCCGCCAAAGGCGATGCGGTCCTCGAACGGACGCTGGGAGATCACGTCGTTTTGCGTCAGGATGGTATCGCCCAGAAAGCGCCGGTATTCCCGCTTGCCCGGAATGGAGCCAACCCATTCCAGCGTCATATTCTCGGCTTCGAATTTGCCGGAGTTTTTAATATAATCCCAAATGCCGTATATAACGGACCATAATTCATCCCGGATCCGTTCGTTCTCGTGAACGGTATCCAGCTCGCCGCCCCATTCGATCCACCAGTAATGGCAGCCGGAATCGCCGCTGCGGATGACGCGCTTGAGCGGAATCGAGGTCGTCGTAATATCTTTCGCAAACGATGGGGCAACGAACCTGACCGGCTTGCCGGTATCCTTCGTGTAGAACAATAAGGTACTGCCCAGCGTAATATCGTCGGCAGCCTCCGGTGCCCAATCCTCCCCGTACTCCTGACGGGCCTCCCGGCCGATGCGGTATGCCGCCCCCGCGAGGAAGCCAACCAATCCGTCTCCCGTACAGTCAAGGAATACGTCGCTCTCGAACGTCATTTCCCGCTCCGAGCCCATCATCCAGCCCGTTACGCTGCGGATAGTCCTGTCATCGAGTTCTCCATCTGCCTCCACTTCCCTGACATCCGTATTCATATACAAGGTTAGATTAGGCTCCGCTCTTACCGCTTCCAGCAGCGTCACATCCCACAGGTAAGGGTTGCCTTCCGGATTGCGGTACTGGTTCTGAATAAAAAGTTCTCCCATGATGCCCGTTTCCCGGGCATACCGGTTAACGCCATGCCCGGTAGCGCCGCATACCCATACCCGCACTTCGGAGCTGGAATTGCCGCCAAGCACCGGCCGGTTATGGACAAGCGCCACCTTTTGCCCCAATCTTGCCGCGGCAATCGCCGCGCTGATGCCTGCCAGACCTCCGCCAATAACCGTCACATCGGATTTTACCGTCTCGTGTCTCATGTCATAAGCCTCCTTCAATTTAGCCTTTCACGGCCGAACTGGAAATACCTTGTATAATGTACTTCTGGCCAAGCAGGAAAATTAGAATCATAGGAACGATTGCCGCCGAAGAGGCTGCCATCATGCCGTTGTAGTCAACGTTGTTTTCCAGAACGAAATTCTGGAGGCCTAGAGGAATCGTATACAGCTTGGGGCTTTGCAGGAAGACAAGCGCATTCTCGTAATCGTTCCATTGCCAGGAAAAATCGATAATCGCAAACGTCGCCAAGGCCGGCTTAGCCAGCGGCAGAACAAGCCGGAAGAATATCCGGAAATGTCCCGCCCCGTCTAGAAAGGCGGATTCCGTAATCTCCTTCGGAATGCCCAGGAAAAACTGCCGGAGCATAAATACGCCAAAGATCGAGAACATGGCAGGCAAGATCAGCGCCCAGTGCGTGTTATAGATATGAAGCCAGTTAAACATGATAAATTTCGGAACAAAGATAACTTGAGGAGGGATCATCATCATGGATAAATATACCATAAAAAGGGTGTTCCGCCCTTTAAATTCCGTGCGGGCAAAGCCGTAAGCGGCAAGTGCCGACATAAAGACGGCGCCGGCCGTGCCTATCACCGATATTTTCAGAGAGTTCAAATAATAAGGCAAAAAGTTATAGCTTCCCGACCATATCCGCTTATGACTGCTTAAGTCGAGCTTCGAAGGAAGCCATTGGCGGAATACTTCGCTTGGAGTCTGGAAGGATGTGCTGATCATCCATAAGAAAGGGACAATCATAAACAACCCTGCGATCAGCATCAAGATCGTAACGGAAAGCTTAACCGGTAGGTTCTTATTGGTTTCAATCATCAGGCTTGCTCCTCTCTTAGTAATGGACCCAGCGTTTTTGGCCAACCCACTGGATGATCGTAATGATAAGAATAAAAGCGAACAGGAACCACGATATCGTTGACGCATAACCCATCTCATAGTAACTGAAGGCTGTTTTGTAGACGAACAGCGACAGTATGGTCGTGCTGCCGCTTGGACCGCCGCCCGTAATAGCCTGGATAAGAGAGAAGGACTTAACGGTCATAATCAGACCGGTAATAAGAAGCATAAATGTCGTTGGACTGACTAGCGGCCATACGATCCGCCAGGTAATGGTTGCCGAGCCCGCTCCGTCGATCCGCGCGGCTTCCAGCTGCTCGGTCGAGATTTCCTGGAGGGCCGCCAAGTATATAATCATGTTGTAGCCAAGCATAAACCAGATTTGGATAACGTCGATCGCATACATCGCCGAGCTTGTATCCGCGAACCAGCCCGGAGGCGATACGATGCCGATTAAGCGAAGCACTTCATTGATTGGTCCTTGGGACGGCTGGAACAACAGCATCCAGACAAACGCAACCGCTACGCCGCTTGAAATATACGGCAGGAAGAACATCCCCCTGAGCAGTCCCTTCAAGTACACGCTGCGGTTGAGCACCAGCGCAACGAGGAACGCCAGCCCCAGCGAGACGGGAACGGAGAACAGGAAGATGGCGGTATGCTTAAGCGAAGCATAGAACTGATCATCGCCGAACAAACGGTTGATATTGTCCATGCCGGTGAACTTCCAGTTGGGATTAGCGAATTGATAATCCGTAAACATCATGAAGAATGAATACAAGGCTGGCAAAATAAAGAAGGCCACAATGCCCAGCATATTCGGTAAAACAAACGCGTAACCAATCCAGCCTTGCTTCTGAATCCAGCTTTTCCTTTTCACAGAAAACGCCGCCTTTCTTGATCGTATAGAGCTTTCTGAATATAGAAAAGAGAGAAGAAGGAAGCGGGGAATCCTTCTTCTCTCTTGGGGGCTGAAAAGCTATATTCGGTTACTTGATATATTCCTGATGGCGTTTGGCCATATTTTTGAGTGTGGTATCAAGATCCTGCTCGTTCAGGAAGAATTTCTCGTACTCTTCCTTCCGCGCATCCAAAGCCTGCTGCGGAACGCTGAGCTGGAACGAAGGGAACTGGCCAAATACGACTTTGTTCATTGATTCGGTATCGTACTTGTCTTCTACGCCTTTAAGCAGCAGATCCATCGCTTGTTTGTTGTCCACGCTCTTCGAGGACGGGATTCGTCCGCCGCTTGCCATCGGCAGCATGCCTCCGTCCGCATACCATTTCGCAAACTTCCAGGCAGCGTCCTGATGCTTGGATTTCGCGTTTACAGAAAGCACGTCGCCTAGACCGCCCGGATATTTGTAATCCTTCTGGTCCGCCGTTACTTTAGGGATCGTTGCGAACGCGATTTTGAAGTCATGAGGGAAATTGGTCAGGTCATTCGCGTTACGGAAAATAAATTCGCCTGCCGACAGCATCGCTGCCTCGCCTTTCAGAAACATCGTGTCTACCGGCATCTTGCTCGTTACCTGCTCGCCGTATTCCGGCGTCGATTTGTCTACGAACATCATGTCATGCACCGTTTGAAGCTGCTTTTTCCACAAATCGTTATCGAAGTTGGAAGTCCCGTCCGGCTTCGTTACGCCAAGTCCGGCAATCGTTCCGTCGATTGTAGCGGTAAAGGCGGCGTCATGCTGAAGAAGTCCGTATACCTTGTCTGATTTCAATTTGTTCGCGTACTCTCTCAGATCATCCCAAGTCCAGTCCACAGCAGGGATTGGCAGTCCGGCTGCGTCCAGCATATCTTTGTTCAGCCAGATAAACGCCATATTTTTCTTTGTTGGAATGCCGTAATATTTGTCTCCGATTTTCCATTGCGCGGCATCCGGACCCATTTGGTCATCGATGTTATAGTCGGTTTTACTGCTAAGATCCAAGGCTACGCCGGCGTCAACGCGCTTCTGCAAGCGGGTGAGCGTGTAGTTGATGTAGAGGTCTGCATCCTGTCCGGTCATAAGCGCCGTGTCAAGCTTCAGGTTGCCCGGATCATCGTTGACGTAGCGGATATATTCGACCTGAATATCCGGATTTTCCTTATTCCAGTTGTCAATGACGGCCTTAGGGCCCGCTTCCGCGGGAACGGCTCCCCACAGGGTAAGCTTTACTTTTTCACCGGGTTTGCCTGCCGGAGATTCGCTTGCCGTTCCGGGGCTTGCACCTGTATTTCCGTTATTGCCGCCGTTGCTTCCGCATGCCCCAAGAATCGTGGCAGCCAAGGTCGTAATCAGTACTGTCTTTAACCAGCCTTTTCTTTTCATTCGTCTTCCCCCTCCTGAAGATGTCCTGCCTGTTTGCTACGTCTTTAACTTTATCACCTGCCCGGCAATTGGGGGATGAACAGCGTTTGGGGAATCATAGAACGAATTTTTGTTCTTTGCGGTATTCGTTTGGAGTGACGCCGCACCAGCGTTTGAAAATTTTAATGAAGTAGTTGTCATTCTCGAAGCCTACGGTTCGGCCTATATCGCTGACAGTCCGTTCGGTCTCTGCAAGCAGCATTTTCGCTGCCGCAACGCGGCGGTTCTGGATATAATGCGTTAAGGTGGAGCCCGTCTTCTTCTTGAACAAATCGCTGACGTAGCTTGCATCCATGCGGATCAAATCAGCGAGACTCTTCAAGGTGATATCCTCGGCGAAATGCTCTTCAATATAGGCAATAATGCGGTTCATCTCCGGATGATCGGTTGGCTCCTGCGCCGTCTTCTCCGGAAACCACTTGTCTGCCTTGCGCAGCTTCTCCATTCTCGCAAGCTCGGCGGCTACCTTCTCCATCGCCTGCCTTAAGCCTGCCAAATCCAAAGACAGCTTCATCAAGTACCCCGAAGCTCCATATTCTACGGCCTGACGGGCATATTCGAATTCGCTGACGGCCGTAAGCATAACAAACCGGCATTCGAACCCTTCCTCCCTGGCAAGCTGCAAGAGCCGTATGCCGTCCATCACCGGCATAAAAATATCGGATATCACGACATCGGGCTGAAGCTCCCGGATCATCAGCAGCCCTTCTTCGCCATCTGCCGCTTCACCAACAATCTCAAACGGAATATCCGCCTTCGCGAATAACTTGCGCAAGCTTGCTCTTGCATGCTGCTCATCCTCAACGATTAATGTCCGCCACATGGGTAAGTCCCTCCTCCGCATAAGGTTTGGATAACAGCAGCGGGCAATACATCGTCACCCGCGTTCCTTCTTCCGACGATTCCAGCTGAAGTCCCGAAGGCTGATTTTTGAACAAAAGCTCCAAACTTTCCCGCAGGTTCTGGATACCGATGCTTTTCCGTTTACGCGGGGATTGCCTATTCTTCGCCTTCTCGATACCCACTCCGTTATCGATCACTTCCAGAATAAGCTGCTTGCCCCGGCTAGCTGCCCTTATAATGATGCGCCCTTCCCGCTGGGATTGTCCAAATCCGTGCAGCAGCGAATTTTCAACAAGCGGCTGCAGACTGAACTTCGGAATCAGCGCGAATTCAAGCTCGCCCTCTACCTCATAGTGAACCTCAATGCCATGTCCAAACCGCTTCCGCTGAATGTCCATATAAGATTCAATAAGGATGATCTCTTCTTTGAGAAGAATAAGGTCAGCCTCCGTATTTAGCGTCGTTTCCAGTATCTTTCCAAGCGCTACGCAAATATCGTAAATATCGTCCTCGTCCTTATCCAAGGCTATGCTTTTGATCGTATTAAGCGTGTTCAGCAGAAAATGGGGATTCATCTGCCCCAGCAGCACCTGGAACCGGACAAACTGCTTCTGCCGCTCCTCCAGCTTTAATCTTTCCAAAAGACCGTTAATGTCGGCGATCATCGAGTTGAAGCTTCGGGTTAAGGCCAGAATTTCGCCCCTTCCCTGCTCCGGCAGCTTGGCCTTCAGATTGGATTTGACCGTTGTTTCCATCTTTCGCTGAAGCAGCTTCAGCGGTCCGGTAACCGTGGAGGAGATCAAGTAAATCATCAACATAAACAAGATCAGAATGGCGATATAGAGGGCAAAGGAACGCTTCTTCTGCTTGTCCACCTCGTTAAACAGCAGCGATAGAGGAACCTTTTTAACAAGATAACCGTTCAGCTCCTGAACATGGCTATACGTATACATCATCTGGTTATTCAATATTGAGGTGGAGGAAGCATCATTCTCCCCGTTCAAGCCGGCTGACGCGATGGACGCGGCAACGGCTGGCGGCACGCTTTCTTCAGTAGAGGATTGAAGGATGGTATTCCCCCCGGCATCAAGCAGGAAATAAGCCCCTTCCCCGCTGCTGCCCTGCGTTTTCTCCGCAAACCATGCTTCGTAATCAATACTGAACCGCCCGTAAGCAAAAGGCTTTAGCCCGTCGTCCCTGAGCACTTCAAAAAGGCTGAGCATCCGGTTGCCCTTTACCTCCCGTATTTCGGTGGATTGATCATTCGTGCGCCAAATATACCGCTGACCGCCTTCCCGCTTCAGCTCCCGAACCCAGGCCTCCGAGCTGATCTCCTCGTAATTTAAGGAATTCTCCGGCGTATAGGAGGTGTAAGCGTTTCCTTTTAAGTCGATCAAGGTGTAGTAAACCGTAGCACCGGTAAGGAAAAAGCTGTTTTCGATACCCGCAAACTTATTTTCAACGATTTTTTTGCGGTTGATGGCATCGTATTGCTCCGGCTTTTGCATGACCTGACGAAGAACGGAATCCTGCTCGAGCAGCATTCCCGTCTTCATGACAAGGCTCATCAGGTCAACAAGATCGGTCTTAAGCCCTTCAAGCTGTTCGATGTTTTTGTCGGATGCATTCCGCTGGAGCAGCTCTTCCGTCTCCCGGAAATTGTATAGGAATAGCAGCGCGATAGGAACAAGAAGGAAGATCAGGAGGGACAGCAAGATCCGGTTTTTAAACGTAGCCGGCGTTAACAAGCGGAATAATCGGGTGAACATTGGCGCTCAGTCCTTCACTTGGATGTATACCTCTCAATTTACTTGACGGATACGCCCGTCCGCAAGAAAAAAAACAAAAGCGGCTGTACACGGTTTCCCGCACAGCCGCTTCGGACAGTAACTTATTTCTTCCTGCTTCTTCTCTTTTTAGCCGTTGAGAATTGGATGTGGACTCCGTCGATTTCGTTCAAGAGAACATTGCGGAACACAAAGGCCGCTACGTTATTATAGTTCCCGTAGAAGTCGGAAAGGTCATCATTATAGAACTGGACGACCTTAATCCGGAATACCGGATAAACGTAGGTGCTGCCGAATATCGATCGAAGGGCGACAAACTGGAAGATCCGGTTTGTGCGAAATGCAATCCGGTACAGTCCCGCGATCTCTCTCGCCGTCAAGATACGCGCAATCGGGCTAATTGCTTTCCCGCCGCTGATGACTTTTACGCGAATGCCGATGTCGCCGATAACTTTGTCCGAAGCGATTAGGGTCGCCAGCGCTTTTGCTTTCTTAATCCCTTTTACAAACAGCTTAACCTCGAATTGACCGTCCCCATGATCCTCCAGCGAGCCAACCCTTACAAGCGGGTCTTTGCCAACCGAATATTTGATCTCATTAAAATACGTAAATTCCGGCGGAGATAAACTGATTCTTGCCTTCTTGCCGTTTGACATGATGAATCTCCTCTCTCCTATGACGATTACTAGTATCCTATTTTTAGAGAGAGGAGACGGTTACCGCATTCAACCACGCGGGACAACTTTTTTTCTATTCTGCGTCCGAATAAACGTAATACGTACAGCCTTGCTCCGCTTGAAAACCGCCGTCGCTAAGAGCAACAGCCGTCCCTTTCTCATCCTCCACGCGGATAAAGCCGGCATAGCGAACCTTGCAAACGCCGTTTATTCTTGCTTCAATGGCAGCCCGCTTCAGCGTTCCATTCGCCCATTCCACATCAACCACATATCCGCCTCTTGCCTTCAAGCCGCTGATCCGGCCATTTGTCCACGATGCGGGCAGCGCAGGCAGCAGGTCGATCGTACCTAGATGAGTTTGGAGCAGAAGCTCAGCAATACCCGCGCTTCCGCCGAAGTTCCCGTCGATCTGGAATGGCGGATGAGCGTCCAGCAGATTCGGGTAAGTGGATCGCGCAAGCAAGGTCTGCACGGCACCGTAGGCCTGCTTCTCATCCTTCAAGCGGGCAAACAGATTCAGCAGCCAAGCGCAGCTCCAGCCGGTGTGCCCGCCTCCGTTAGCCAGCCTGCGATCAAGCGTTGCGACAACCGCTTCCAGCAGCTCCGGCGTCTTTTCGTTAATTTCTTTGCCCGGATAAACCCCGTACAGATGCGAAACATGGCGATGCCCCGGCTCGCTTTCTTCGAAATCCTCATACCATTCCTGAAGCTGGCCATGACGGCCAATCTTGTAAGCAGGAAGACGATCCAGAGACGCAAGGAGTTCATCACGGAACTCCGTTTCTTCCACGCCAAGTACGTCAATAGCTTCCAGACAGTTCTGGAATAGATCTCGTATGATGGCCATATCCATGGTCGAACCATACGAAACGCTGCATGGCTCCCCATCGCTCGTCAGGAACTTGTTCTCCGGCGAGGTAGACGGATTCGTAACCAAATCGCCGTTTGGTCCTTCGATCAGCCAATCCAGGCAGAATAAAGCCGCTCCTTTGAGCAGCGGATATGCTTTCTCGCCCAGAAAATCCTTATCCAGGTTATATAGGTAGCTCTCCCATACCTGACGGACAAGCCATGCACCGCCAAGCGGCCAGAATGCCCAGCTGGCGCTTCCGCCGGTTGGCGTCGTCATGCGCCAGATGTCCACATTATGATGGGCGGTCCAGCCTCTACTGCCGTAATGAATTCTCGCTGTACGCGAACCGGCTTCGCTCATTTCCTTAAGCATGGTGAAGAGCGGCTCGTGGCATTCGCTGAGGTTGCATACTTCCGCTGGCCAGTAATTCATCTGCGTATTGATGTTAATCGTGTAATCGCTATGCCAAGGCGGCGATACGTGATGATTCCAGATTCCCTGAAGATTCGCGGGCTGGGTACCCGGCCTCGAGCTTCCCATCAGAAGGTAACGTCCGAAATGGAAATAGAGCGCCTCCAAATGAGAGTCCTGCTTGGCCGTTTGATAGTCCGCAAGCCTGCGGTCGGTTGGCTTGTCGGAACCGTCCGTTTCATCATCTAAAGAGAAGGAAACACGGTCGAACAACAGCCGGTGATCTTCGGCATGACGGCTGCGCAGCGCTTCGAATCCGAGCGCCGCAGCCTTTTCCAACCGACTGGAGCAGCGTGCCGAGCAAGCTTCTTGATCCGGCGACCGGCCGTACCCGGCAAAGCCCGTTTCGGCAGTCAAATAAATATGAAGGTAAGCCGCATTCCGGACCTCAAGCCCCTTCTCTCCGTTCTTCACCGTTCCATCGGTCTCCACCTTCACCCGGATCTCGAACGGCAGGCCAAGCCCCTCCTCATAGAGGACATCCATAGGATGATCTTTATGATAATTGCCGGCCACGTGGCTTGGTGCTTGTCCAATCAAATGAAGCTGTCCTTCCGCCGTTTCCTCTAACCGGTACCGCAGCAAGGAATCCACAACGATATCGCGGTTTAAAGTTCCGCCTGCAGCTTCATAACGGACGACAAGCGTTTGGTCCGGTACGCTCACGAAATATTGGGAGCTTACCGTAAGGGCGCCATCCCGGTAGCTGGCTGCGGCAATCCCTTCATTCAGATGCAGTTCCCGTTTGTATTGCGATACGGCGGATTCCCGGTCTTCTCTGCGCACGATCGAAAGACCGCCAAGCGGCAAGTAAGGCTCGACATCCCGACCTTGCATGGTGGATTCAATCAGCCTTTCGGCTTCCGTGTATTTCCCGGAAAATATAAGCTGCCGAGCCTTGGCCAGATAACGCTGGGCTTCATAATTAATCGGGTCCCGCGGAAAACCGGCCCATAAAGTATCCTCATTCAGCAATATTTGATCGGTTTCCGTTCCCGCGAATACCATTCCGCCAATCCGGCCGTTGCCGATTGGCAAGGCTTCTTCCCATACCGATGCCGGCTGCTCATACCAAAGCTTCCAATCCCGTACTTTCCCCATCGCGCATCCTCCGTCTCCCTAAGCCAAAGAGAGCCCGAATCATTCGGGCTCCCTAATCATTAATTGCGTATTATTCGCTCCACAGCTCTACGCGAGCTTTAACCAAATCTTCGCGGATCTTTTCTGCTTTCTCAACATCAGCTTTGAGAAGCTCTTGTTGGTAGGTATCCCAAATTTTATCAAAGTCAGCCGGTTTAGCCAAGATTGCTTCAGGGATACGTTTCCAAGTGATATCTTGCAGTTTCTTCTCGATCACAACCGCTTCGCTGTCGCCAGGAACCGGGATGTTCCAAGCTGCTCCCCAAGGCTTAACTTTGAACTCTTCTTCTTTAGGGAATAGATCTTTCCAAGTCGTTGCACCGTAAGCTTTCAGCGTTTCCTTCTCTACATCGTTAAAGCCGGCAACGATTTGTTCAGGGAAGTTCGTTGTGTAATAGTTGCCGCTTGGATCCTTCACGCCGTCACCGTAGTGGCCGCTAAGCAGGTTGTAGAGACCGATGCCGGTTTCTTTCGTAAAGTTCGTTGCATCATTGATTTTACGTTTGTTTACTTCTTCCGGAATTACGCGTTTGCCGTCAACTACATTGTACTGCTTGCCTTCGATACCCCAGTTCATAAGAACTTGACCTTCATCGGAAGCCAGATAGTCAAGGAATTTGATTGTACGAACCGGATCCGGATTATCCTTGGAGATCGCTACGCCGGTGCCAGCCATATAGCCTGTTGGCCAGAACGAAGTATCTTTGTACTCTTCAGACAACGTAACCGGATAATGGCCGTAGCCTTGATCGAATTTACCTGCTGCTTTCAAAGCCTTCTCGCCGTCGCCATAATCCCAGTCCTGGTCAATCAAGCCAAGAACGCGGCCGGAAGCGATTTTCGCTTTATATTGATCATACTTTTGGACGAAGCTTTCAGGATCCAGGAGACCTTCCGCATTCATATGGTTCAGCCATTTGAAGTATTCCTTCTCCTCCGGACGGCGGTAGTGATACGTAACTTTTTGCGTATCAATATCGATATAGAATTCGCCGTCATCTGATCCGCCCGTTGTAAGGAATGCCGGATTCGTTACAGATATAAACATATGCCAGTCGTCAGCATTCAGCGACAGCCCGATATTCGGGTTGCCATTTTCATCTTTTGGATGCTTGGCAAGGTAATCTTTGATTGCTTTCTCATAATCCGCTACCGTACGGATTTGCGGGTAGCCCAGCTCTTTCACAACGCGGTGCTGCAGCTCAAAGCCACCACCTGCGTTGAAGTATTGCTGACCGACGGCTGCATAGGTTGGAATAACGTAAATCGCATGGTCATCATTGCTGTAACGAAGACGGCTCATTTGGCCTTCATACAGCTTTTTAAGGTGAGGTGCGTATTTATCAATCAGATCTGTCAAATCGATAACGGCGCCGGCATCAACAAATTTGCTGATACTGCCTTTTGCGCTAATGAGGTCAGGGTACTCGCCGCTTGCCGCAATCAGGGACGACTTCTGAACCGCATCGCCTACCGCGAATTCCGCATCAAGGGTAATTCCTGTTTTCTCTGTAAGGGTTTTGCCGATTTCGTCTTGCATGTTCGCCCAGTTAGGCGATGGATCTTCGCTGTAAAAAGTCAATGTGAGCGGTGAAGTATCTTCCGGAGCAGCCGACTCCGTATTTGTTGCATTGCCGCCAGTATTCGCGCTGCTGCCGCTATTTTTTTCATCATTGTTATTGCTGCCACAGCCCGCCAGCAAACCGGCAACTAACGTAGTAGACAATGCAAGGCTTGACCATTTGCTGATTTGATTCATGTAATAACCCTCCTATATATTTATGAGAACCATATCGTATTAACGGGTTTCCCCAAGAATACCGCTTCTAACCATCTGATCAGCCTTTTACGGCGCCTAATGTCATGCCTTTGACGAAGTATCTCTGCAAGAAAGGATAAACAACCAGGATGGGTACCGTTACTACGATCGTAATCGCCATTTTTACGGATTCCGGGGAAACCGACGACATCATTTGCGTCATGTTCGTGTTATGGATATCCACGTTATTGCCGGAAGTCGTACTTTGCAGTACCTTCATCAGCTCGAACTGCAGCGTAGTGAGCGATTCCTTGGAGCCGTTGTAGAGATAAGTATCAAACCAGGAATTCCATTGGCCAACGGCAAGGAACAGAGCGATTGTCGCAAGCGCCGGCTTTGCCATCGGAAGAATAATGCGCCAGTAGATCGTAAAGTCATTCGCGCCGTCGAGCTTGGCCGACTCTTGCAGCGCATAGGGAATGCCGTCCATAAAGGAGCGGATGACGAATACGTTAAACGCGCTTACGAGACCGGGAAGAATGTAAACCCAGAACGTTCCCATCATGTGCAAGTCGCGGATCAGGAAGTAAACCGGAATCAACCCGCCCGATACATACATAGTCAGCGCCAGGAAGACGGATACGAACTTGCGTCCTTGGAAATCCGGCCGGCTCAGCGTGAACGCGAGCATCGAAGCGCTGATCAAACCTACGACTGTGCCGGCTACCGTACGCAATACGGAGATTTTGAAGCCGGTAATCAAGCCGCCGAAGGAGAAGATTACTTTATAGTTTTCAGTCGTAAAGTCACGCGGGAAAATCGTAATCCCGCCCCTTACACTGTCTACGGAATCGTTAAACGAAAGAGCAAGCACGTTCAGGAACGGATACAAAGTGATGATCATTACGAAGATAACGAATACGTATACGAACACGCTCAGAAGCCGGTCTGACAGAGGCGCGCCGCCCAGCATTTTTTTTGATGTCATGGCTCAACCTCCTCCTTACATGATGCTTTCTTTCGTAATTTTCTTAAACAGCCCGTTTGCCATAAACAGAAGAATAATACTAACAACCGAGTTGAAAATATTAACCGCCGTACCAAACGAGTACCGGCTCATCTGCAAGCCGTATTCAAGCGCATACAAATCAAGGACTTGAGAATAGTCGCGAACAAGATTGTTCCCGAGCAGGAACTGTTTCTCGAAGCCGATCTGGATCAAGTGACCGATCGACATAATGAGCAGGATAACAATCGTCGAACGAATGCCCGGCAGCGTAATGTGCCAAATCTGGCGAATACGGTTCGCTCCGTCTACTTTCGCCGCCTCATACATCTCTTGACTGATGCCCGCAATAGCCGCCAGATAAATGATGGTGTTCCAGCCCATCTCTTTCCATACATCGGAGATGGTTACAATGCCCCAGAAATAATGCGGCTTCGCCAGGAACTGAATCGGCGTATCGATAATGCCAAGCCACATCAGAATTTCGTTTACCGTACCGTGGTCGGCCGAGAGCATCTTGGATACGATACCCGCAACGACAACCCAGGATACAAAGTGAGGCAGATACGATACGGTTTGGGCAAACCGTTTGAAGGCCATGCTGCGGACTTCATTAAGCAGAACCGCGAAGATGATCGGTACCGCAAAGCCTGCAATAATCCCCATAAAGCTCATCGCCAGCGTATTTCTCATAACAAGATAGAACGTATCATCCTGGAACAGCATTTTGAATTGATCGAAGCCTACCCAGTCCTGCTCCCAGAACGATTTGGCCGGCTTGAATTTCTGGAAGGCCATTGTCCAGCCCCAGAGCGGATAATAACTAAATACAAACACCCAGATTATGAAAGGCAGCGACATCATGTATAAGTATTTATTACGCATAGCTGTTTTCCAAAAGTTTCTCTCTCTTTTTCGCGTCTGCTGCTGAACGCTAGTTGTGACCGCTTTCATCGTTATCCCTCCTGCCTTATGCATTCATGATAACGGATACATGGCAGCTCTCGGTACCCAAAGGATTTGGCATAAAATCATATAAAAATTAGTGTAAGCGGATTCAACACCACAAAAAACGCATGATTTTCTCCGGGGAGAGAAAACCACGCGTTCCTGTCAGGATTCTTTCTTTCGGAAAACAGACGGCGAAGAGCCTACATACTTGCGGAATTTGCTGTGGAAATAATCGACGTTCGCATAGCCGACCATCTCCGCAACCTGGTACACCTTAAGTCCTTGCTCAAGTAATATTTTCGCTTGTTCCATCCGTACTTTATCCAGATACGTGTTGAAGTTTTCTCCGGTTACCTGCTTGAACAGCTTGCCGAGATAAGCGCTGTTATAGTTAAATAATTCGGCGAGCGTCTCCATTTTCAGGTTCTCCTTGTAATTCCGGTGAATCAAGTCGATCATGCGATTAATCTGCTTGTCCGCGGACGAGTTGTCGAGAGCGTCGGCAATCTGATCGATGATCGCCGTAACAAGTCTGGTCAGCGAGCTCATCCGGTATTCGCCGAACAACTCCGGTATTCGCTGCCGGTAATCGCGGACCGGAAGCTCCGGCCGCTTGGAGGCGAGCTTATCGAGAACGGCTGACACAAGCTCAACAAATGCCGCCTTCATCTCGGCTTCGCCAAAGCCCATCGCTTTCATCGCTTCCGCGGATTCCTCGATCTGCTGACGGATTGCCTCCCTGTTTACAATCTCGAGCGCCAGGTAAAGCTTCTCCGCCGTTCCGGTCAAATCCGGCTTGCAATCCCCACTGCCTGTCGGCAAATGCGGATCCTCCGCCATGATCTGTCCGCTCTCCAGGAAGAACCTGTTTTTCATCCGTTCAAGCGCCTTCTTATAGACAGCCGGAAGATCCGCGCAACACGCTGCCTTGCCTCCCGACACGACGGTAAAATCCGAAGCCAATCCTTCGCAGGCATCGGCGATTATCGCATGCGTTTCCCGGCGGAAGCGTTCATTGTCCAGGCCTTTGTTCAGCAGGATCAGCAAATACGGCTCCATGGCGATAGCAAGACCCGCACCCGACTGCTCCAGCCGCTCGGATAACCTGTGTTTAATCTGGGCATATCCGGCCGTTTCCTCCTCATTCCGTTCATGCGTCTTGACGAGCAGCAATTCGAACTCCTTCCAATCCGGCGAAGCGGACAGCTGAGACAGGCTTGGGCTCGCCGTTCCTTCAACAAGTAGACGCTTCAAGTCATCCTCCGCATTGCCTTGGCGTTCGTCCAAGCTTTTCCGGCGCGTCTCATACTCGAGATCCAGCTCTTTCCTCAGGGATTGCAAGTAGTCCATCAGCTCGTCCTC
Source organism: Paenibacillus glycanilyticus (assembly GCF_051200795.1). Taxonomy (NCBI): domain Bacteria; kingdom Bacillati; phylum Bacillota; class Bacilli; order Caryophanales; family Paenibacillaceae; genus Paenibacillus; species Paenibacillus glycanilyticus. The sequence goes on along the minus strand of NZ_CP195155.1, from coordinate 2,038,136 downwards.
GTCAACGGGCTTCAGCAAATACCCGTCAATCCGCTGGACTATTGCCTGCTTGGCATATTCGAAATCCGCGTAGCCGCTTAGAATCAATACATGCATCGTGCCGCCGTTTTCGCGGATCGTTCGGATCAGCTCAAGCCCGTTCATCTCCGGCATGCGAATGTCCACGATAATGAGATCCAGCTCATGCTGTTCGCATTTCTGCAGGGCATCCTTGCCGTTGGCTGCGGTGTCAACCACTTCATAACCGAGACTCTCCCATTCCAGCAAAGTCCGGAGACCTTCCCGAATCATCGGTTCATCGTCTACAAGCAATACTTTATACATATAAATCCTCCCCAAAAGGCAAGGTGAAGGAAACCTTCGTCCCTATACCCGGTTCACTCTCGTATTGAAGCCCGTGCTCCGGTCCGTACGTCAGCTGCAGGCGTAAATGGACATTGCGCAGACCAATCCGGTTGTTTTCTGCATCCTCTGTTTCGTTCAAATGCTGGGTAAGCTTATCTATTTTCTCGCGGGACATCCCCGCTCCGTTATCGATGACTTCAACCCGGACGTAATCCCCTTCCCTTACTGCGCGAACCGTTACCATGCCGCCCTCCATCTTGTTCTCGAAGCCGTGAATCACGGCATTCTCGACAAGCGGCTGAATAATAAGCGGAGGAATCGACACTCTTTCCACAATCGGATCCACATGAAGCTCGTAGGATAAACGGTCCTCATACCTGAATTTCTGAATATCCAAATAACAGCGGACAATATCGATTTCATCGGCAAGAGGGGTAAGCCGCTGGCTGACCTCGATGCTGCGCCTCATTAGCTTGCCAAGCAGGCGGACAACCTGCGAGATCTCCTTTTCCCCTTTCAAATGGGCTTTCATCCGGATCGATTCCAGCGCGTTAAACAGGAAATGCGGATTAATCTGGCTGGCCATCATCTTCAGTTTGATTTCGTTCTGCTTGGTTTCAAGCAGGCTTTTCATCTTGTTGGATTCCTGGACTTCCTCGACGAGGCTATTAATGCTCGACACCATGGAATTGAACTGCCTGGACAGCTGTCCAATCTCATCCCTGCCGTCAATCTCCATCACGATGTCAAGCTTGCCGGTCGCAACCTTCGTAATATGCTTGCTCAAGCGGAGCATCCGCTTCGTTATAATCGTGGATACGCCTATAATCAGGAAAATGGCAATAATCAAGCTGATTGAAATAACCGTTAAGGCAAGCGAGTTAATCCGGTTGGCATCCGCTACAATCGTGTCTACCGAAAATACCGAAATAATGCGAAGCGTATTTCCGCTGGCTTCGGGTATCAAAGGCTCTATCAGGACACGCGAGGCTTGACCGTCTATATTCGCGGAGTACATTCCGCTCTTCTCTTCCACGATGCTTTGCTCGTAGTCGATTTCCTGCAGCGTTTTCCCCGCCCGGCCCATCCGGTTTGCGGCAACAATCCGGTTATTGTCGTCAACAATCATCGTCTCGAACGATTCCTGATTCAGGATGCTGTTCAGCGCCTGCATATTAAGCGTAATGACCAGGACGCCGCTTGAATGGTTGCTCGAAAAGCTTATTCCGCGCACGAGACTCAAATAACTACGCTTGTCCCGCTCGTCCTCGAGATAATACCAATTCACGCCGCTGCCGGGTTTTAATGCTTTCGTATACCAGAAGGTTTCCTTAATCGAATTGTCCGGCTGGATGAAATCCCAGTTGTTGAGCATCGTTGGATTCTCCATGTAAAACCGGATATTCGCTACTTCGTCATGCTGCTGCCTAATCTCATTGAAATCGGTATATTCCCGGTATGCTTTAACGACCTCGTAGGTCGATTCGTATTTCCGGTTCGTCACCGCCTCCAGCCGGCTGTTCTCCAGACGGTAAGCGCTGTCGTAAGCGACATTCATCAGCTCGGTCGTCCTTGCTTTGACCCGCTGCACGTTTGTATGCGTCTGCTCCATCGCGTTATCCAGCGCCATATTGCGCAGCTCGTTTGTCAGAAACACGCCAACGATCAGAATTGGGATGAATGCGACTACGATACAGGATAAGATGAGCTTTGTTCTCAGCTTTACGTTGTTGAGCAGGTGCGAGAACATCTGAAACATCTTGCAAGCCCCCCGTCACCATTACGAAAATATTTGATTGCGTTTACATTCTAGGGGTTCAACCGCTAATTGTACAGGGATTTTATCTCCAATTTGTCGGGTATGAACGGTTGCGCAGTCATGTTAGAATTTTTTGAAACCCCTTACAATTAAAGGAGCTGACTTTGTCGTGACCCAACATCCGGAAGCAAAATATCCATTTCAAAACCCCGACCTGCCGCTCGAGCAGCGCGTTAATGATTTGGTTAACCGATTCACCCTGGAAGAAAAAATCAATCTGATGTGCCAGTACCAGGACGAGATTGGCCATCTTGGCGTTAAAGCCTACAAGCACGGCACCGAAGCGGCGCATGGCATGGCCTGGCTGGGCGAAGCAACCACTTTCCCTCAGCCGATTGGACTCGCTTGTACCTGGGACAAAGACCTGCTCCGCAAGATCGGAAGCGTCATCGGCGACGAAGCACGTGGCTTCTATGCCCAGAATCCTACGCATAACGGCTTGACGTTATGGGCGCCAACCGTCGATATGGAGCGCGATCCGCGCTGGGGCCGCACCGAAGAAGCTTACGGCGAAGACCCGCATCTAACTGGCAAGCTGTCCGCCGCGCTGACGCAAGGCATTCAGGGCGACCATCCGTTTTACGTGAAAGCGGTCGCATCGCTCAAGCATTTTATCGGCAACAACAATGAAGCGGACCGCGGAGAATGCTCCGTCAGCCTGGACCCGCGCAACAAACACGAATACTACCTGAAAGCGTTCGAAATTCCGTTCAAGGAAGGCGGAGCGCTGTCGATGATGACGGCGTACAATTCGGTAAACGGCGTTCCCGCCAACATCAATCCGGATGTGAACAACATCGTTAAGCGGGATTGGGGCATGAACGGTTTTGTCGTAAGCGACGCCGGCGACGTGCTTGGCACCGTCAACGACCATCATTACGTCGACACGTACAAGGAAGCGGTAGCTCTCACGATCAAAGCCGGCGTAGACAGCATCACCGACGATCATCCGATTTCGAAGCAGGCGATCCGCGATGCGCTGGCCGAAGGAATGCTGACCGAAAATGATCTCGACATCGCGCTGCGCAATACGTTCCGAGTCCGCTTCCGCCTTGGCGAATTTGATCCGGCGGAGCGCAACCCGTATGCGGCAATCGACGAATCCGTCATCATGAAGCCGGAGCATGCCGAGCTTGCCCTTGATGCCGTACGCAAGAGCATCGTGCTGCTCAAAAACGACGGTATCCTGCCGCTATCCGCGGATAAGCTGAGCAAAGCCGCCGTTATCGGCCCACTGGCCGGCATCGTGTACCGCGACTGGTATAGCGGTCTTATGCCTTACTCCATTTCGCCGTTCGAAGGCATCCGGAAGAAAATGAACGGTACTCATCAAGCGGTAACCCTTGCAACGGGCAGCAGCCGCGTGAAGCTTAAATCGCTGAAGAACGGCAAGTACGTCACGCTTGGAAGCGACGAGAAAAACTCGCTGTCCGCAAGCTCCCAAGGTGCCGATTCTGCCGAGCTGTTCGAAACAACCGACTGGGGCTGGGACAGCCATACGCTCATCGCGGAGAACAACAAGCTCTACCTGACGACCGACGACGAGAAAATCACCGCATCGTCCGAGCATATTTGGGAATGGTTCACCAAGGAAGTATTCCACGTTCGCCCGCAGCATGACGAGAACGTCGTGACCTTCACGACCTGGAACAATCGTCCCGTAACCGTTAATGCCGAGACCGGAGCCTTGGAAGTCCAAGATGGCGATGCGATTATGGCCGAGCCATTTGCCATGGAAAAAGAAACCGACGGTCTGCAGGAAGCGATTGCTGCCGCGCGCAACAACGAAGTTGCGGTTGTTGTTGTCGGTAACCATCCGCTCATTAACGGAAAAGAGACGATTGACCGCCCTGACCTGACGCTTGCCGCTTATCAAGAAAAGCTCATTCGCGAAGTCTACGCCGTTAATCCGAATACCGTAGTTGTTGTTGTCGGCAGCTATCCGTTCGCCATGCCTTGGGTACAGGAGAATATTCCTGCGATCGTCTATCTGTCGCATGCCGGCCAAGAGCTTGGCCATGCGCTGGCAGACGTCCTCTTCGGCGATTACAATCCGGCTGGACGCGTCAACATGACCTGGTATGAGTCGGCTGACCAGCTTGGCGAATTTATGGATTACGATATTATCAAAAGCGAACGCACTTACCAGTATTTTGCCGGAAAGCCATTATATCCATTCGGACACGGTCTATCCTACAGCCGATTCCAGTACGATGCTCTCGCGCTTGAGCAGTCCGAAAATTCGATAACCGTTAGCTTCCGCATTACGAATACTAGCGAAGCAGACGGGGAAGAAGTAGTTCAGCTGTACACAAGAGCCTTGGAATCCCGCGTGAAGCGTCCGCTCAGACAGCTCCAATCGTTCGAACGCATTGCGCTTTCTGCCGGCGAATCCAGGGAAGTAAGCTTCGCGCTGGATCGTTCCGCCCTCGCTTTCTGGGATGTGACCAGAAGCAAAATGTGCGTCGAGCAAGGCAGCTATGCGTTCCTCGTTGGAGCATCCTCCGGCGATATCCGCCTGGAAGGAGCCTTGACCGTTGCCGGCGAGACGATTCCGCCACGCGATTTGTCCCAAGTTACCGGTGCCGTGAATTATGACGATTATTCCAATATCATCATCAGCGACAGTACCGAAGGCGGCGACAGCGCAGCAACAACATCGTCCGCTGCTTGGCTCCGTTACGATGACGTCCTGATCGGCGAAGAAATCTGCTTCTTCGAAGCAAGAGCCTTGTCTGCGAAAGGCGCAGCCCTGGAAATCCGCCTGGATGCTCCGGACGGTCCGCTCGTTGGCAGCCTGACGCTGCAAGCAAGCTCCGCTTGGCAGACTGTCAGCGGATCGATTGAGCGAGCAGCCGGCAAGCATCAAGTGTATCTGGTTGTTCAAGGCGAAGGCGAAACGAAGCTGAGCTGGTTCCGCTTCGGCAAATAGCTGTTTGTTAGCCCGGAGATGGGAGTAAAACTCCCTTTCCGGGCTTTTTCTATTGCCGTGCGTATCTTTGTTACGTACGAATGGGCAAACAGCCGCTTGCTCTTTGGGAGCAAGCGGCCGGTCGCCTATCATTTTACAAACTTACAGTTTTACAATGATCTTCTGACCGGAGGCTGGAACAAGCTTCAAGCCTTCGGATGTTTGCTGCGATTCAGCGCCTTCAACAGCCGCTGCCTGCGCAATACCGCGCAATACGGCCTGCCATGGCTTGCCTGTGCCATCGTAGCTGATTTCGATTGTGCTGCCTGTACGTGTAGCCGTAGCTGTTGCTTGCGGCTGGCCGTTCAGATCATGGATAACCGCTTTCGCCGTTGCGCCGTCTTCCAGCTCGAACAGGTGCAGCGTTACGTTATCCGCATAATCGTAGTCCGGCTTTTGGTTATTGCTGCCGATGGCAAGAAGCGTGTTAGGACGAACAAGCAATGGAATCGAGCTGTAGCCGTGCTGTTCTTCCACCCATTTGCCGCCTTCAACCGTCGTGCCGTCGATCAAGCTGGTCCATTTGCCCGCCGGTACGTAATATTTCGCTGTACCCTCGGTATTAAAGATTGGAGCGACAAGCAGGCTTTCGCCCAACATGTACTGGCGATCCAGATAATGAGTCGTTGGATCCTCAGGGAACTCGAGAACCATCGCGCGCATCATCGGTACGCCTTTGTCCGTTGCTTCAACCGCATGGTTGAACAGATAAGGCATCAAGCTGCTCTTAAGCTCCGTGAAGTAACGAAGCACGTCAACGGATTCTTCGTCAAAGAGCCAAGGCACGCGGTACGACTCGTTGCCGTGAAGACGGCTATGCGAGCTGAGCATGCCGAAAGCTACCCAACGCTTGTAGATATCCGGTGGAGCCGTCCGTTCGAAGCCGCTGATATCGTGGCTCCAGAAGCCAAAGCCGGACAGGCCAAGCGACAGGCCGCCGCGGAGCGATTCCGCCATGGAATCATAGTTCGCCGAGCAGTCGCCGCCCCAATGCACCGGGTACTGCTGGCCGCCAGCCGTAGCCGAACGCGCGAACAGCATCGCTTCGTTTTTGCCGCGGTTTTCTTCCAGCACTTCGAATACCGCTTTGTTGTACAGCTGCGTATAGTAATTGTGCATTTTTTGCGGATCGGAACCGTCGAAGTAAACGACATCCGTAGGGATACGCTCGCCGAAGTCCGTTTTGAAGCAGTCGACGCCCATATCCATCAGACGTTTCAAATGACCTTTGTACCATTTCACCGCATCCGGGTTCGTGAAGTCGACAAGGCCCATGCCCGCTTGCCATTTATCCCATTGCCATACGCTGCCGTCCGGTTTGCGAACGAGATAGCCATTCTCCATGCCTTCCTGGAAGAGAGGCGACTTCTGGCCGATGTAGGAGTTGATCCATACGCAAATGCGAAGACCGCGTTCTTTCAGACGGCGAAGCATGCCTTCCGGATCCGGGAACATGTCCGCATCCCACTCGAAGTTGCACCATTCGTATTCTTTCATCCAGAAGCAGTCGAAATGGAAGACATGAAGCGGAATATTGCGCTCAGCCATTCCTTCAATAAAGCTGTTAACCGTTGCTTCATCATAGTCCGTAGTAAACGACGTTGTCAGCCATAGGCCAAACGACCATGCCGGAGGCAATGCCGGTTTGCCGGTCAGCTTCGTGTAGTTGTCGAGTACATCCTTGAGCGTTTTGCCGCCTACGATGAAATACTCCAGATGCTCGCCCGGTACGCTGAAGCCAACCTTCGATACAACCTCGGAGCCAATCTCGAACGATACGCGTTCCGGATGGTTGACGAATACGCCATAACCTGCGCTGGACAGATAGAAAGGTACGTTTTTGTAAGCTTGCTCGGAGCTTGTGCCGCCGTCTTCGTTCCAGGAATCAACGACCTGGCCGTTCTTAATAAACGGAGTGAAGCGCTCGCCAAGACCGTATACTTGCTCGCCAACGCCAAGATCCAGCATTTCGCGGAAGAACGCTTTGCCTTGCTCTTGTACGTAAGCCGCAGCCTTTTGCGCTGTGCCCGTTACCTTGCGGCCGTTCTGGATGAATTCCAGGCCCCAGGTCGGCGATTTGCGGATACGTGCCTGCAGGCCGCCGCTTGTCAGGGTTGTGAATTGCTCGTCATGTTCAACGGATACGCTATGATTTGCATCCACAAGAGTTTCGAATTCAGGGCCAACTTGTTTCACGCCGGCATGGTGAACCCAGCGAACTTTAATAACATCGGGGATTGGAGAGCTGATCTCCGCTGTAAGCATCGTGCCGTTCAGCGTATCGCCTTTGATGACAACGGGCTTTGTTGCCATGTAAGCCGTCAGCTTGCCGTTCTTTTCTTTCAATTCGCGAACATCAACCGGATGCTGCATATGAACGCCTTCGCGAATTTGCCAATAACCATCGGTAAATTTCATGTTTGGGTTCCTCCTAAAATGAATTGTGAAGCAATTCATACTTCGTAAGCATTTGCTTAATAATTGCGAAGCAAATATAGCTTCGTAAGCATTTGCTTATGAATTGTGAAGCAATTCATACTTCGTAAGCATTCGCTGAATAATTGCGAAGCAATTATAGCTTCGAAAGCGTTTGCTTAATGAAACGTCATAAAAGTCTTGCCGTGCAAGGATTTCTGGGTTGTTGCTAGGTACTCAGTAGCTTCTCGTACCTTGTAAACGGTTATGATATAATAATATTGTCTTATTCTCTTTAACTCTGCCTAAATATTGCTCATTATTATCACGATTTTGACATTGTCTATTTTTCTATAGGAGTTTTGTTTATGGATAAATCATTGCTGAAAGAAGCACGCAAGCATGGTACCCCCATCTATCCGGTAAGCTTGTACGAAATCACCTGTCCGGCTGATGCTCCGTTACTCGATTTGCATTGGCATGACGAGCTTGAGCTGCTGCTCGTGACGGAAGGAACAGCCGTATTCCGTGTCGATCTGCAGGATTACGAGCTGCAGGCGGGGGAAGCGATCTTCGTTAATTCCGGCGAGCTTCATTCCGGGTATGTTGTAGGAGATAAACCATGCTCTTTCGAGGCTGTTGTGTTCCATTCCAGCTTGTTCAGCAGCGGATCCATCGATTATTTGTTCGACCGTTATATATCTCCCGTTCTTGAGGGAAGATACGAAGTACCAGCCCATTTGCGCCGGGAACCCGGCTCCGGCATGGAGCTTCTTGCCTTGCTCGAACAGTTGTTTGAGGTTCATCGTCACGAACATACCTCTTCGGAGCTTACGATAAAAGGACTACTGTTCAGCATATTCGCTAAGCTGGTCAGCCTGGGAAAACCGTCCGTACGGGTAAAGCCCGAACAGGAAGGCTTCCGGATTGAGCGGCTCAAGACGGTAATCGAATATATAGAACAGAATTATGCCGAGCCTATTCCTTTGCGGAAGCTCGCCGAGCTGGCAAGAATGAGCGAGTCGTATTTTTGCCGGTTCTTCAAACGGATGACCACAAAAAGCCCAATCGAATATATGAACAGCTACCGCGTCCAACAGGCGGCCAGCCGTCTGCGGCAATCCGATGCCAAGATCATGGAAGTCGCGCTCGACGTTGGCTTCAACAGCTTAAGCTACTTCAACACCGTGTTCCGCCAGCGCTTTGGCTGCACGCCGAGGGAATACCGAAGCCGGCTGCAGGAAAACGCGTAACTAGGACGGTGCGAATTACAAGTAGAATGCCGCACTAGCTGCGCTAGTTCAGGATCCTTCCTTAACGATGCGCGGCATCGTTAAGAGAGTACCAACCTAGCTTTTACCTAAGCTTAACGATGTGCCGCATCGTCAAGCAGCCGCTTTTCACTTCAAATAAAGCTTTTTCCGCCCATTTCAGCGTTCTTAACGATGTCCCGTATCGTTAAGAGCATTAAAAAGGTACTTATATCACGGCTTAACGATGTCCCACATCGTTAAGCCGCAGAAGAAAGGGACTGACCCGTAAGCCGCAAAGCTTTTGGTCAGTCCCTTCTATATATCTATCAAATTCCGCCCTGAAAAGTCAGCACCGCACCTCGTAACCCCTTCCAACCTATGGTAAAATAATGGAATCTCCTTGAGAGGGTGATTGCGTTTTGATAGAAATAGATCAGAGCCAGTTGATTACTTCCGAAGCCGAGCTTCGATCGTTAATCGGCTATCCGAGCGAGCTTGTCGAGCATAAGGTTATTTCCCTAATAGATGCTAACTGCCGCGATTTTATCGCCAAGTCCCCTTTTCTCGTTGTATCGACTGCGGATTCCAACGGGAATTGCGATGTCTCCCCAAGAGGCGATGCGCCTGGATTTGTTCATGTTTTGGACGATAAGCATCTCATAATTCCGGAACGTCCCGGCAATAAAAGAATAGATACCTTGCGCAACATTTTATCGAATCCGCATATCGGCATGCAGTTTTTTATTCCGGGACTTGGAGAAACTTTAAGAATAAACGGCCATGCTTACATAACGAAAGAGGAGAAGCTTTTAAAGCCGCTTTCCGTAAAAGACCGCGCGCCTCAAATCGGGATCGTCGTACAGGTCGAGGAATGCTATATGCATTGCGCGAAAGCATTTCTCCGCTCCCGGCTGTGGAAGCCCGAAACCTGGCTCGGCAAAGAGCAGCTGCCCTCCCCCGCCCGAATCATTTCGGAGCATGCCAACCTGGCTGGCTCAACCCCGGAAGTCATTGCCGCCCGGCTTGAGGATGGCTATAAGAATCGGTTGTATTAATCTTAATGTGAGGTTTTTCGATGACAAACAGTACTTTAAACCGCAAAGTTGACGGCTTTATAAACAAGTCCAAGAAGTGGAAGGAAGAATATATCAAGCTAAGAGAAATCGTGCTTGATTGCGAGCTGACCGAGGATTTCAAGTGGATGCATCCCTGCTACACGTTTGAGGGCAAAAACATTCTAATCATCCATGGCTTTAAGGAGTATTGCGCCATCCTGTTTCAAAAGGGTGCTCTGCTCAAGGACCCAAGCGGCATTCTCATCCAACAGACCGAAAACGTGCAGGCTGCTCGCCAAATCCGGTTCACGAATGTGGAGCAAATCATAGAGCTGGAAGATATCCTGAAGGCTTATATATATGAGGCTATTGAGGTAGAGAAGTCCGGTCAGGAAATTCCTTATAAAAAGCATGACGAGTATGCGGTCCCTGAAGAGCTCCAAACCAGATTCGATGACCAGCCTGCGTTTAAGGAAGCGTTTGAAGCCTTAACTCCAGGCCGGCAAAGAGCCTACCTGCTTCATTTCTCCGCTGCCAAGCAACCCAAAACGCGCGAAGCCAGAATTGAAAAATACTATCAGCAAATTCTTGACGGCAAAGGATTAAATGATTAAACCAGAAAACTCTACCACCTCATTTAAAGAGGCCGTAGAGTTTTGCTCTTATTGTCTACCTGTATCGCCCCAACCTGTATTTCACCTGCTCCAGCAGGGGTTGAGCTACCGCTCTTGCTTTCCTTGCGCCTTCTCTCAAAATATCATCGATTTGATCTCTGTCCGCCATGTATCGATTATACTTCTCCCGCGGTCCCTCCAAGAATGCGTTCATAACCTGATAAAGCTCCTGCTTGGCTTCTCCCCAGCTGATACCGCTCCGAAACCTTTCTCGCATAACCTCAATCTGTGCATCCGCGGCAAACTCTTTATAGAGCAGAAAAACATTCGAAGCCTCGGGATCTTTCGGCTCGTTCGGCGGGGTAGAATCGGTCTTGATTTTGCTTACCAGCTTCTTTAAGCTGTCGGCGGTTTCGAACAACGGAATCGTATTATTGTAGCTTTTGCTCATTTTCCGTCCATCCAGTCCCGGTATTACGGCCGTTTGCTCATCCACGATGTAATTAGGCAGCTTAAAGGTATCGCCATAAATGCGATTAAAAGCTTCAGCCAGATCCCTTGCAATCTCGACATGCTGAATTTGATCTTTGCCGACGGGAACCTGATCCGTTTGAAAAAGCAAAATATCCGCCGCCATCAGGATCGGGTACGTAAACAAGCCCATGTTCACACCGGTATCGCTGTCTGCGCCAAGCTGCTCGTTTTTATCCACGATCGCCTTATAAGCATGAGCACGATTCATAAGACCCTTTGGCGCCATGCAAGCCAGAATCCAGCTAAGCTCGAAAATTTCCGGCACGTCGGATTGGCGGTAAAATACAACCTGCTCCGGATCAAGCCCCAAAGCCAGCCAGGTTGCCGCAATCCCGTAAGATAAGTCGTTAAACTCATCCCGATTTTGAATAAACGTTAAACCGTGATAATCCGCGATAAAATACAAAGCCGTGTTATCCCGATTTTTTGCAATTTCCAGCGCCGGCTTAATAGCCGCGATGTAATTGCCGATATGCACTCTTCCTGTTGGCTTGATGCCCGTCAATACCGTGCTCATGTGTTTGCTCCCTTCTTCAACATAGAAATAAAAAAGGGGCCCTCATCCTTGGAAAGGACGAGAAACCCCGTGGTACCACCTTCATTAGCCCGATTCGCGCAAATCGGACTCGCTTTGACGTATCGACGCATGCTGGATGCTGGAATACGCGTCTCTTGTAACGACGAGACTTTCGCCAAAGCCTACTCAAATTCTTTTCGGTTTGGATGCTCAGAAGCCCACTTCGGCATAATCCCTACACTGATTCGCACCATCCATCAGCTCTCTGGAGTATTCGTTATGCGTACTCTCTTCATCATCGCAAGTTGGCATATGATTTTGTTATTCCATTTTTACAACAGAACGCATAGATTTGTCAAATACTTACTTCATAAGTTGTTCCGTTTCCTCAATGAGCTCCCGCATCAGGTTCACGGCATTCTTCAAGCGATCCGGATCTTCCGTAATGAAAGTGAAAATTTCATTCACTCTACGGGAGTAATGGCTTGGTGCGACGGCAAAAGAATCGACGATAGCGGAAGCCCCTTTTTCATTCATGAAGTAGGTTTCATTAACCGCAAAAAGCACCTGATTCAAGCATGCCACCGAACGGAAGCAGCAGCCCGCAATATAAGCTAAATCGTTTTTATAAATACCTTTATATCCATTCTCGAGAGAAAAGCCCGCCTCCCAGTAAAACCTTTGGATAATCGCTTTTTTTAATGCAGCCGGATACGGAATTGTTTTGCTTTTCAGCTTGCCTACGATTCCCGAAGGATCCCATAACACTCGGCATAGCGCAATCTCCGCCAAATAAATCGTGTTCACGAATCCATGAGGATGGCCGGGCTGATAATCCATGGCGATATTCCCGCTAATGCATTGTTCGATTACTTGCGACACTTTGTTTTGATCCCGGTAGATGAAATCGACGGGAATTTGATTGATTTTAAGCCAGCCCCCGCCATTAATCCAGGGTCCCCACTCGCCTGTTTCGGTCACTACGTCATCTCTATGCTCGTCGTCCATTCCGGCAGCAGCTTTACGAAGCCCGGTTATATCGAGACCTGCCTCGGAGTCATAGTAAATCCCAATATCGATATCCGATTCGGGGCTCTCCGTCCCTCTAGCCCTTGAACCTCCCAGAACAATTGCCGTTATGCCTCCTACTTGTTTCAGGCGGTCAACAATATTCAGAATCGTGTTATTTATGTCCATGATCCTCACCAATCTTATTAGCAATAATGTTCTATTATAAAACAAAAAGGCGATACAGGCCCTAAGCCTGTACCGCTTTTTTGTTCAGCACCTGTTCAAAAGCTTCGTTGAAATACTGCATCACGTATTTCGCGACATGACATTCGAAGGAGGCGTAATCCGTTGCCACCTGCGATGGATCAATAATAAACTCGCGAATCCGTTCAAACGTAAATTGCGGCTGGTCAATGAATAACGTATTGGTTGCGCTAGGAACCACAACGACGGATGAATGCATAAGCAGCTGTGAGGACAACGCATTGGATGTCAGGGAGATCGAATCCTCGGAGCCGATCAGCGTCAGCGTAGGATGGGCCAACCGAGCGAAATCCTCGTTAACCGGCGTTTCCCCATACAATTCGAATGTATCGAAGTAAGTCTCCGGCGATACGGCCATATAGCCTGCAATGATTTTACGGTATAATGCATGCTCCTCCGTCAGCTTGAAGATTCCGTTAACCAAGCTTTCCGCAAGATTCAGCATGTTTCCTTTACTAATGAGCTGCTTGCGGCCTTGGATAATGGACGCTACCGTTTTTCTCGGCAAAAAGGCAGGCGTCGACAACAGAACAAGGCTTTTCACCAGCTCAGCATGCTCTATACTGAACTTTACGGCTAGGCTTGCGCCAAAGCCATGTCCGAGCAGGTGAACGGGACCAAGCTCGAGCTTGGTCAGCAGCATAAGTAAATCTTCGGTAAATAACTCCCAGCTTAAGGGAACGTCGCCTCTCTCCGTCAGGCCATGTCCCCGCAGATCCAGCAGAACAACCCGGTAATGCTCCTTGATAAAGGGAAGAATAGGCTCCCATATTTCCAGGTTAAGTCCCAATCCATGTATCAAAACAATCGTTTCCGAAGCGGATTCCGCGTTATATATCTGATAGTTGACCGGAATATCCCGTAATTGGATAAATGGCATAGAATCCTCCTACGACAATGAACTGCATCTATCATATCGCCATTACGTCCATCCGTCTGTTGACTTTAAGTCACATTGCGGATAATCTCAAAGGAGAATACTAGATTCTGGGGGCGGACTAACGTGGATATTCGCATCGAATTTGGACAGAGAATCAAAGAACTGCGTGCCCGGAGCGGAATGTCACAGGAGCATTTAGCCTATCGGGCCGGTCTTGACCGGAGTTACATAAGCGGTGTTGAGCGCGGGGAACGGAATGTCAGCATTATCAATATCGAGAAGATTGCCTCTGCCCTGCAAATCGGCGTTGCCTATCTATTCTCCGGCGAGCGCTTCTCTCCGAAGCAAGCCTACCAGCCGAAAGACTTCATCGTTCCTTTCAAGGACCGGGTGCATTACACGCTGGATCCGGATAAAAAACTGTTGTCGTTCCAGGTAAACGGATTGGCATCGGGTAAGCAGGACGTAGAATACATGTCCAATATTGTGCTTGGCATTTGCTCCGCATACGGGAAAGACGAGCTGGACGTTCTGGTGGATCATCGCGGCATGGTCACTTCCGACGGTGAGCCCGTCGTTTATTCCCCCGAAGTTGCGGAAAGAGCCGTACAATTCCAACAAGAGCTGACTTCCTACAGCAAAAAAGTGCTCGTGCTTTGCAATTCGGAGTTTATGGTCGAGCAACTCAACCATGTAGCGAAAGCAAGCGGCATTTTCGATAAAGCGTCCCATCTGTTCGACAAAGACAGGGATATGGTCGGCAAGGCATACGAAACTTTCGATATCCACGATCATCCTTTTATTCGGACAAACTAACAAAAAACCGCCTTCTTCTCAGGCGGTTTTTTCATTAGGAATGGACAACGCTTACGCGCCTAGGCCGGTTCACCAGATAGATGCTGCCAAGCACCAGAACAAGTCCTGCTAATAACGAATAGGTAAACGGCTCATGCAGGAACATGGTGCCGATCAGGATCGCAACCAGCGGAATCAGGAAGGTGAAGGACGCGACCTTGCTCGCCTCGCCCGAATCCATCAGCTTATAGAAGACAAGCCAGCCAAGCGCGATAACAAAGATGGAGATGAATAACAGGCTGAGAATAAATCGGCCGCTCCATACCACGTCCGACCAGCTTTCGGTGACGGAACCAAGCCCGGTCATAAACACGCCGCCGATTATGAGCTGCATCGTAACAAGCCAGATATTATCGACCTTGCCGCTCGACTTCTTCACATAGATCGTACCCAGTGCCCAGCTTAACGCTGAGCCAAGCGCAAGCAATATACCCGCCGCGGAAATATGCCCGGAAGCGCCACTCGCCCCGCTCGATATAACCCCTACGCCTGCAAAACCCAGAACCAGGCCGATGACTTTTAGCCCGTTCATCAGCTCGCCAAGCCATAACCATGAGAAAAGCCCGACCAGTACAGGCTGAAGAAAAACAATCGCCGAGAACAAACCGGCAGGAAGATACTGTATGCCAATCGTCTGAAGCCCGTAATACAGCACTACGTTAACGACTGCGGACAGGAGATAAATCGGCCAGGTCTGCCGAATTTGAAGCTGGCGGTACCTTGGGACCGCGGCCGCAAGGAGAAGCACGCCTCCTAGCAACGTTCTGACCCCAGAGAACAAGATGGGCGGCATATAATGAAGCGCGTATTTGGAAAGCGGCCAGTTGATCCCCCACACCAGCACCAGGAAAGTGATGAGTAATACGGTTTGCCGCTTCGATAAGGTTTGCATGATGATTGATCCTCTCTGATATTGCTTTAATGTCCCAGCAGGAGCGGTGTCAGAAATAACGTAATAATAGCCGTCAATATCATCGACACGCTGGATACGGTGCCCGAGATGCTGCCAAGCTCAAACGCTTTGGACGTCCCTGCCCCATGCGCGCTTGTTCCAAGCAGGATCCCACGTGCAACTTCGTTGCGGATCCGGAACAGACGGATAATGGGCGGCCCTACCAAAGACCCGAAAATTCCGGTCACCATGACGGCAACGGCCGTAATGGTCGGAATGCCGCCAATGGATTGGGACACATTCATGGCGATTGGGGTTGTCGCGGAGTGCGGAATAAGGCTGTAAATGATTTTGTCATTAAGGCCAAGGCCTTTCGCCAGCCATAATGACGAAGCAACGGCAGCAGCCGAGCCGGTTAATACGCTGATTATGATTTGCGCAGCATGCTTTTTGATAAGCTCAAAATGTCTGGACAACGGAATAGCGAAAGCAATCGTTGCCGGTCCCAGCATATCGGACAGCCAATGCGCGCCTGTGTTGTAGTCGGCGTAACTGGTTCGCGTCAAGGCCAGCAGCACAATCAGCACCACAGGCGTAACAATTAGCGGGGATAAAAACATAATCGGTTTATAACGGTAAATTTTTTGGGCCATTATATATACGAGAACGGTAATTAGCAGACTTACGGCTGCCATCATCATATGCGCGATTCCTCCTTGCGTTTAGCTACCCGCTGCGCCACCAGTCCGCTGCACAACATAACGATAACGGTGCCAAGCGTAATGACAAGCGCGATTTGAACGCCGGCGCTCATAATAAGCTGCTTGTAGCCAATAATGCCAACCGCGGGCGGAATAAAAAAGAGCAGCATCGTCGCAATAAGCCAATCGGAGCCGGACTCCACGAATTTGCGAGGAATTATTTTCGCCTGCAGCAGGATAAACAAGATTAGCATACCCAAAATGCTGCCGGGAACAGGCAAATGAAGCCATTCAACCATGTGGTTCATCAGCCACGAGAATACGATAAAGAATAAAACCTGAATGATTAATTTAACTGCGTAACGCATAACGGCCAACTCCCTTTAATGGAAGTGTACAGCAGCCTTTTTCATAGGTAAAATACATTTACAGAATGGTTTTCATTCCAATTATCTATGGATAAGGAGAAGCTTGCGCTTGGATATAAGACACTTGCAATATTTTGTGGAAGCCGCCCGTTTCCAAAGCTTCACGAAAGCCGCCCAATCCCTTTATATTACCCAGCCGACCATCAGCAAAATGATCAAAAATCTTGAAGAAGAGCTGGGAGTTGTCCTATTCGAACGGGTCGGCAAAAAAATCGTAATAACCGATGCCGGTTCGATTCTGCTCGAGCAAGCTCAGCAAATGGTCCAATCGTTCGGCAACATGAATTCGCGGCTGTCCGAGCTTATGGAGCTAAAGGTCGGACATATCCGCATCGGCCTGCCGCCTATGGTAGGGGTCACCTTTTTCCCCCGTATCATCGGAAAGTTTCGCGAGAAGTACCCCAAAATTACGATGCAGCTGTTTGAGCACGGCGCTAAGAAGGTCGAGGCCGAGGTAGGCTCGGGCGCGCTGGATATCGGGGTTATTCTGCTGCCGACGAATGAGGAGAAGTTCGAATCCTTCTGCTTCCTGCGGCAGGACCTGATGCTGGTTGTCCCTCCTTCGCATAAGCTCGCCAGCCGGAGCGAAGTGCCGCTTATTGAGCTTCAGGAAGAGCCGTTTCTATTCTTCCATGAGGAATTTACGCTGCATGACCGGATCATCGCCGAATGCGAGAAGCTGGGATTTCTGCCGGATGTCGTCTTCAAGAGCACCCAATGGGATTTCATCAGCGAGATGGTAGCCGCAAAGCTGGGAATCGCGCTGCTGCCCGAGGCGATATGCAGGGAGCTCGATCTGGAACGGCTTCGCATTATCCCGCTGACTTCGCCAAGTATTCCCTGGCATCTGGCCATGATCTGGCGCCGCGACAGCTACCAATCTTTCGCTACGCGCGAATGGATTTCTTTTGCGCGGGAGGCTCTTCAGCAAGCGCCGTGATGTTCATGAAAAAAGCCGTCCATGAATTGGACGGCTTTTATTATTCATTATTTATTTCTGCTAACCCGCGGTCCTCCCGGAGGCGGACCACCTGGGCCACCTAGGCCGCCTGGGCCTCCTATGCCCGGTCCACCCGGACCCGGTCCCGGACCGCCTATGCCCGGTCCAAATCCTGGTCCAAATCCCGGTCCAAATCCCGGCCCGCCCCATGGCGGACGCGGCGGCGGTCCCCAGCCCCACCACGGCGGACGTGGCGGTGGTCCCCAACCCCACCATGGAGGACGCGGCGGCTGCCAGCCCCATGGCGGCGGGAATCCGCCCGGCGAGCCCGGCGGAAAGCCTCCAGGGACAAATGTCCGATTAGATTTCGTCATTAGCAATTACTCCTTTATCAGAAAAGTAATTAAATGCCTGCGTTAGCGTATGCCAATACCCAGGGGTTGGTATAGGCAAACGTACACCTTCCCGGGAATAGGTGAATACCCTATAGCAAACTTTTCTGTTTTGGAGGCCCAGCATGATACCCTATTATCCTTATTACAGCCAGGAAACCAAATGCAAGCAGGTACCGGTGACCTTTCCGCCGCAGCATCAGGACCGACAGCCCGGCCTGGAATATCTTATGAATCCGACTCCGATCTCGGATAACCCGGAATACAGGGGCAGCGGCAAGCTGAAAGGCAAAGTCGCGATTATTACGGGCGGTGACAGCGGCATAGGCCGCGCCGTTGCGATCGGATTTTCCAAGGAAGGCGCGGATGTCGCAATCGTTTATTTGTACGAACGCGAAGACGCGCTGGCTACCAAGCGGATGGTGGAGCAATACGGGGGACGCTGCCTGCTGATCGAAGGCGATCTCAGAAAGCCGGAATTTTCCGCGGAGGTTGTCCAAAAAACAATCGGGCACTATGGCTGTCTGGACATCCTAGTCTTGAATCAAGCCGTGCAATTCCCGCAAAAATGCATTCTGGACATTTCCAACGAGCAGCTCGAGGATACGTACAGGACAAACATCTTCCCGCATTTCTATTTGACCAAAGCTGCCCTCCCCCACTTGAAGGCCGGAAGCTCCATTATTAGTACGGCATCCGTTACGGCCTATGCGGGAGCACCGCTGCTGGTTGATTATTCCTCGACCAAAGGCGCCATCGTCTCCTTCACCCGTTCCTTGTCTCTTCAGCTCGTAGGCTGCGGCATACGCGTAAACGCCGTTGCTCCCGGTCCGATCTGGACGCCGCTTATCGTATCGAGCTACTCTGCCGAATATGTCAAAAGCTTTGGCCTGGAGACGCCGATGAAACGCGCCGGCCAGCCATTCGAGCTAGCGCCTACTTATATTTATCTCGCATCCGACGATTCCTCGTTTGTTACCGGTCAAGTTCTGCATGTGAACGGCGGGGTCATGACGGAGACCTAGAAGATTCCATCCCGTCCGCAAGCGACACCAGCTTGTTAATCGTGTTCCAGTTGCGGACGGTGGAATGCACCCCAAGCTTTTCCGCCTTCACCGCAAGCTTGGAATTGCGAACCGTTTGATAGAACAGCAAATACAAATCCCGTACCTTGCTGCCGAATAGCTCCTCAGTCGTTTCGAACGACCGGAGCATATCGAGCTGCTCGGCTGCAGGCTCTTCCAGCATCATCGACACATACAGGGATTCCCCCTGCGCCGTGGCTGCCGCCGCCGCAAGCTGCTCTTCCGTAAACGGACAGCTTGCGGCGATAGCCCGCATCTCCTCCGCTGTCCGCATAATGACCTTGATCGAAAGCCCAAACACCGTGTCAATCTGCTGTTCAATCTGCTTCCGCAGCACGGCTTCTTCTTCATCCGACTTGAATAAAATATTGCCGCTCTGAATATACGTCTGGACATCCTGTAATCCGATAGCGGTTAATGCCTCGCGCAAGTCGGCCATCTTGATTTTGTTTTTTCCGCCGACGTTAATGCCCCGCAGCAACGCAATATTTACGGTCATGGGTCATTGCTCCTCCTTCATCCTCTCAAACTGCTTCGCATGCAAGTCTTTGTAAACCCCGTCTTGCTGAAGAAGCTCTTCGTGCCTGCCTTTTTCCACAATCGTTCCGTCCTGCACGACCAGTATTTGATCGGCCGCCATAATGGTGGACAACCGATGCGCAATCACGATACTTGTCTTATTCTGCAGCAGGACGCTCATTGCCTTCTGAATATAGTACTCGGATACCGTATCGAGAGAGGATGTCGCTTCATCCAAAATAATAATGGCCGGATCTTTGAGTAGAACCCTCGCAATGGAAATCCGCTGCTTTTCCCCGCCCGACAGCTTCATCCCCCGGTTGCCTACTACCGTGTCGTAGCCGTCCGGCAGCTCCATAATGAAGTCATGGATATAAGCCGCTTTGCATGCCTCCCTCATTTCCTCTTCCGAGGCTTCGTCATTGGCATACATCAGATTTTCCCGGATCGTCCCATTAAATAAATAACTGTCCTGGGTGACCAGGCCAATCTGCGACCGCAGCGACTCCAGCGTCATATCCTTGATATCCGCTCCGCCAATGCGGATACGGCCCGAGCTTCGCTCATAAAGCCGCGGCAGCAAGTTCGTAATGGTCGTCTTCCCCGCCCCGCTTGGACCAACAAGTGCAGTCATTGTCCCCGATTCGGCCGTAAACGAGATTTTCCTCAAAGCTGGTTTGTCTTTCTGATAAGCAAAGCTTACATCCTCAAAAACAATATTCTGCCCGGAAATATCCGCAGGCAGTGCCTCCGGCTTATTGACGATAACCGGCTCCATATCGAAATAGTCGAAAATCCGTTCAAACAAAGCAATCGAGCGGTTGATATCGACGTACAGATTCGTCATTTGGCCAAAGGGCCCGTAAATCCGCCCCAGCAAAGCAACAAAGCTGATAATTTCCCCTACCGATATCTCGCCTTGAATATACAAGTATCCGCCATACAAATAAATGAGCATAGGTCCAATCGTTGTAAACGTGGACAGCAG
Organism: Paenibacillus glycanilyticus; assembly: GCF_051200795.1. NCBI lineage: Bacteria > Bacillati > Bacillota > Bacilli > Caryophanales > Paenibacillaceae > Paenibacillus > Paenibacillus glycanilyticus. The sequence continues at coordinate 2,017,658 of NZ_CP195155.1, read as the reverse complement.
CATCATAAACCAGCGGCCGGCCATTGACTCCCTGATCTGCAGACGGGTGGATTCTGCGTTCACGGCCTTGAAGCCTTCATATTCCTTCCGTTCCTTCGTGAACAGCTTCATGAGCAGATAACCGCTGATGCTAAGCGTTTCCTGAATGATATGGTTCTGCTCGGACATCTTCTCCTGCGTCTCTTTGGCGATTTTCCAGCGGACACGGCCCATTTTGCGAGTTGGAAAAAGAAACAGGGGAACAACAATCATCCCCAGTATAGCCAGCTTCCAGTTCATGACGAACAGCGTTCCAAGCGTTGTCGCAAGAATAAACAGGTTGCTCGCAAAATTAACGACGGTGCTGTTGAACACCCCCTGAATGCCGGAAATATCGCTTGTCATTCTCGTAATGACTTCGCCCTGCTTCACGTTGGAATAGAACTGCATGGGCATCTTTTGCAGATGCCGGTACATCTGGTTTTTCATATCGTATACGATATTTTGCGAAATATAGGAATTGAGATAGCTCTGCAGCACGCCAAGCAGGCCGGACGCAACGGTTGCGGCAAGCGATATAAGCACCAGCTCCAAGAGCAGCCTCATATCTTTATTCGGGAGCGCTTCGTCCACGATGTGCTGAATAAAAATCGGAGGCAGCAGCCCCAATCCCGAGGATAGAAGCAAAATAAACAATACAACTACGGTTTGTTTCCAGTAAGGGACAAAATAAGCGGAGATGCGGACGAGCATCGCTTTCGTAATATTCGGCTTCGCTCCGTCATCATACTTCATCCTGTTAAAGCCCATTCCCCCTGGTCCTCCGTACATTCTGGACATCGGAACCCCTTCTTTCTTAAACGTCCGCTTAGAGATGGCTTAAGATCTGCTGATGAAGCTGATGCAGCTTGTCGACATCATCCGTAGACAGTTTCTCAAGCGCGCTGCTCAAGGCTTTATAAGAAGCCGCTACCTGATTGTACAGCTCGCACAGCTCCTCGCCGGCGGGCGTAATAAACAGCTGGATCTCTCTCCGGTCCTGCTCGGAGGGCTCCCGTACGACAAGCCCTTTCTCTACAAGCTGGTCAATATGAACGCTGACCCGGCTTTTGGCGAATACCAGCTTCTCCGTAAGCTCCTTCTGCTTCTGCCCCGGATTCAGCCGGACGGACTCCAAAATATTGATCTGATGCACGGTTAAGCCGAGATTAGCCGCACTGTGAAAAGCCAGCTTCTTCAGTTGGCGCGTAATCCGGAAAAAAGACTGGTAAATATCCATTGCATCTGCTGCCATCTTTTAAACACCTTCTTAGTTATCTTTGTAAACCGTTACGGTTGTAAACTAATTATACGCAAAAAGAAGAGAGCCTTCCAGCCCTCTGCTTGTGAACCTAATATAATGGATATTTCTGACGCAAATCCTCCCGGTGAAGCACATGGGAATCCTCGCGGATATAATGGCAGACATAGGAGCGGCGCCAGCGATCGTTGCTCCGGTTTTTGCCTGACGAATGGATGAGAAGCTCGCTGAAAAACAAGATGTCTCCCTTCTCCATCACAACGGGAATCTGCTTGCTTGTATCCACGCCTTCCGTCTCTTCGGTCCAGGGCTCATGCTCTTCGATGTTTTTGACCGAGCCATGCGGCAGCAGCCCCAGTGTATGGGTGCCCGGCATTACCCACAAGCAGCCGTTCTCGACATCGATCTGCTCCTCCATCGCCGTCCATGCCGCAATCATCGTCATCGGGTCATTCTTGATATAGTAGTAATCCTGATGGGCAGCCTGTCCCGGCGAACCAGGTTCTTTGTAGAAATACATGCTTTGCACGCATACCGCTTCTTTGCCCATCAGCTGCGCCAGCGCTCCGCGGACCAGCGCATGCTTCATCAGCTGTCTGGACATGCTGTCATGCTTATGAGGGTTAAAGAGACGCAGCGAATATTTTTTCGACTCCTCGCAAGCCGCCCACTCCGGCACCTGCGGCTGGTTCCTGATATCGTAAATGTGTCCGTTAAAGGCATCAATCAAATCGCTGGACATGCCTTTCTTCCATAACAAATATCCGTTTTCTCTGAAAAAGGCAATCTGTTCGTCCGTAAGGGGAGTAAGCGGAGCCGTATAAGTCGTATTCACTAATCATTCTCCTTTATGAATCATTTTGCTCGAGCGATACACTCATCGTACTCCCCCTAACCTAATCCGGACAATGGCTGCGAATTACACATTCGTATCTGTGATTGATATTTCGAGTTCATAGGATATACAATCGTTCTGAGGTGATTGTATGCACGTAGCATCAGCTGTAGCCGGCTCGGTCGTTTATCCCCCTGGAGGAAAATTCGGCCCTCGTATCCAACAGGATTTTCAGCTTGTGATGCTATATACCGGAGAGATGTCCGTCACGATCGACGGCCGGGAGCTCCACGTCCAGCCCGGACATGTCGTTCTGCTTATGCCCGGGCGTGAAGAGCAGTTCGTCTTCTCGCGAACCGAGGATACCTGGCACCGCTGGATTGCGGTACATGTGCCGGAGCTGGCGGAACAGACCCGGGAATCGTTCCGGCTGCTGCCGGAATGCCTGCCGCTCACGGAAGAAATGAATCGGCTTACGGATCTCCTGCTCCGTCTTCAGCGGGATGCATCGCCAACCGACCCCGTCATGCAGCAGCTTGGACTAGCCGCTTTGCACTTGTATCCCATTGAATCCAAGCGGTCCTTGGAGCAGAAGGAGAAGCATCCTGCGATTTATGCGGCATTAGCCTGGATTCGCGAGCATTATGCCGAAGAGGTGGCTTTAAAGGAAATGGCGGCTGCCGCAAACGTTTCTCCCGAGCATCTGGTAAGACTGTTTAAGCAATATGAGCAAACCACGCCCTTCCAATACCTATGGAGCTACCGTATCCAGAAAGCGGTGGAACTGCTCAACAATACAGGTCTAACCGTCACGGAGATTGCCCAGCGCTGCGGCTTTAAGACCTCCCATCATTTCGCCAGGCAGCTTAAGCAAGCTACCGGCCGTACCGCCTCCGAGCTCCGGCAATTATCATGGAGCGGTCTGCGTAAGGCTTAAATCGGATGCTTCCAGCGCCTGCGCCGGTAGTAGCAGCCCTTCAAGGTAGGTTTTATTATGTTGGACAGACGGGTGATCCGGGCGGTAGGCGCGTGCAATTTCATTATGCTCGTAGGCTTTCAGCCATTCTCCAAGCTTGTCATAACAGACGCAAAGCTGCAGATGAGGCAGCCAGGTTGAACAGGAAGTATTTTGCATCGACCATGCCTCATCCTGCTTTGGCGCCCGCAAAGCGGATTCATACCAGAAAGCGGCCGTTTCATACGAGCCTTTTTGCAGATGGTAATAACCGATCCGGCAGCAATTGTCTGCTTTTGGACTTCCATAGCTGAAGGAACGGAGTGCGGATTCGAGCGCCAGCTCCTGATTGCCCAATGCCGCATAACAATCCGCAAGCTTGCCGCAAGCCGCTATATTGTCCTCCACCCATCCCTTATTGGATTGAAGAAACAGGCCGTAAAAATGGACCGCTCTCTCATTAAGGCTATGATCCTTTAATTCATTGGCGTAATAGTACAAATCTCTTGGACTTAATTCTTCGCCCTTGGCAAGCCGCTGCTCGTAGATCCGCAGATTCCGGTCACTGTCATGTCTCGTGCTGGCATGAGTAACCGCAATATCCGAAGCGCTAGCGACCCCGTACACCTCCAAATATTCATGAACGGCGCCAATCCAGCGGAAATTTCGCGAACGCTTCACCAACCGGTTGCGGCGCAGCCTGTTAATTACCTGCCCGGACTCGTCCTGCGTCAAATTGTAGAACATCGACACGGTATCCACTTCCGTTGACAGGGATGATTTGAGCTCGAGCAGCTTCACCTGATCCTCTTCTTTAAAAATATCATCCGCATCCAGCCACAATATGTATTCGCAGGTTGCCTTCCCGAAAGCGAAGTTCCTTGCCGCGGCAAAATGATCAATCCACTCGAAATCGTAGATCTTTGGCGTGTAATCGGAAGCAATTTCTTTGGTCCTGTCCAAGGATCCCGTATCAACGACAATAATCTCGTCCGCAATTCCTTTCACCGAATCCAGGCATCGTGCCAGAACATCCTCCTCATTCCTCACAATGAGACAAAGGCTGATACTAATCATCGCCCAGAACCCTCCCTTATTCGAACTTTTCCGCCGAGTTCCGACAGTTCTCGATAGACAAGTCTTCGTTTTCGTTTAGCCATAAAGAATATTACTAATTTATGGAACATATTTTTCAATATTCCATTTTCCCGGCGTGTGCGATGAGGTGAAGAAGGAAGGGAGATAGCTTGCCGCAAGCCTAAGCAATGTCAATAGTCAAACATGCATCCAGAGGAGTGATAAAGGATGGCCACAGGTCCAATCCCAATTACGGCATCACAATTAGCTTCCATGCAAAATGTATTAACCGATTTGTCCAATCTGCTGCCAAATGTTCTGGAGAACCCGACATCCAGCCGCGTGTCTCAACTGATTACCATATTAAATGAGCTTCGATCTCTCGTATTAAGCATTGATTTTGATGCGAATGAACAGTCCGCGCTGCTTTCCCTTCTTGAAAATCAAATTACCCTTGTCGAAACGGTACCGTTCTCTCCGATTGGAACGGTTATTTTAACGGAATCTCTTATCAATATTCTTGGAGCGGATGCCTTATTATTCGATATTCCTCCGGCCTCCAAGGACTCCCTCATCGGCCAGATCCGGACCATCTCCCGTCAGCTTGCCATGATCCTCCCCGTCATCAGTCCGTCAACCGGACCTCAAGGCCCTGCGGGGATTGCGGGACCTGCCGGGCCCGCTGGACCCGCTGGACCGGCAGGGGCAGCAGGACCGGCTGGACCAGTTGGACCAGCCGGAGCAGATGGCGCGATTGGCGCGACCGGGGCGACGGGTGCGACCGGGGCGGGTCTCGCCGGCATTACGGTCTACAATCCTCTAAGCTCTTCATCTTATCCTTTTGGCCAACTTGTCGCTTATGAGGGCGATACTTATTTAGTTTTGGTCTCGGGTCCAACAGGCGAACCAGACTCTTCTCCTGATTATTTATATCTCTCTGGAGACCCTGCCGGAGCTACTGGCGCGACCGGCGCAACGGGCGCTACTGGCGCGACCGGCGCAACGGGCGCTACTGGCGCGACCGGCGCAACGGGCGCTACTGGCGCGACCGGCGCAACGGGCGCTACTGGCGCGACCGGCGACACTGGCGCGACCGGCGACACTGGCGCGACCGGCGACACTGGCGCGACTGGCGCGACTGGGGCGACCGGCGCAACGGGCGACACTGGTGCGACCGGCGCTACTGGCGCTACTGGCGACACTGGGGCAACCGGCGCTACCGGCGCAACGGGCGTCACTGGGGACACTGGCGCGACGGGTGCGACAGGCGTCACTGGCGCGACCGGGGATACCGGCGCCACTGGCGCGACGGGTGACACCGGGGTGACGGGCGCAACGGGCGTCACTGGGGACACTGGCGCTACCGGCACAACAGGCGCGACGGGTGCGACGGGCGTCACTGGCGCTACTGGGGCGACGGGCGACACCGGGGTGACGGGCGCAACGGGCGTCACTGGGGACACTGGCGCTACCGGGGCGACGGGCGCGACGGGCGCAACGGGCGCGACGGGCGCAACGGGCGCGACTGGGGCGACGGGCGCGACTGGGGCGACGGGCGCGACGGGTGCGACCGGCACTACCGGGGACACTGGCGCTATCGGTGCAACGGGCGACACTGGCGCTACCGGTGCGACGGGCGCGACGGGCGCAACGGGCGCAACGGGCGCAACGGGCGCGACGGGCGCAACGGGCGCGACGGGCGACACTGGCGCTACCGGGGACACTGGCGTTACGGGCGCTACCGGGGACACCGGCGCTACCGGGGACACCGGCGCTACTGGCGCGACCGGCGCTACTGGCGCGACCGGCGACACTGGGGCCACTGGCGCGACCGGTGCTACTGGCGACACTGGGGCCACTGGCGCGACTGGCGCGACCGGCGACACTGGGGCCACTGGCGTGACCGGCGCTACTGGCGCGACCGGCGCGACTGGCGACACTGGCGCGACTGGCGCGACTGGTGATACTGGCGACACTGGCGACACCGGTGCTACTGGCGCGACCGGCGCTACTGGCGCGACCGGCGACAATGGGGCCACTGGCGCGACCGGCGACACTGGGGCCACTGGCGCGACCGGCGCGACTGGCGCGACTGGCGCGACTGGCGCGACTGGCGACACTGGGGCCACTGGCGCGACTGGCGCGACCGGCGCTACTGGCGACACTGGCGCTACCGGCGACACTGGTGCCACCGGTGCTACTGGCGCTACTGGCGCTACCGGCGCTACTGGCGCGACTGGCGACACTGGAGCCACTGGCGCTACTGGCGCGACCGGCGACACTGGGGCCACTGGCGCTACTGGCGCTACCGGCGCTACGGGCGCTACCGGCGCGACTGGCGTAGGCGCCACGGGAGCAACTGGTGCGACGGGCTCAGCCGGCTCCGGCGCAATTATTCCTTTTGCTTCCGGTACGCCTGCCGTCTTGACTACTGTACTGGGAGGGCTGTTAAACACCTCTACGTTGACCGCTTTCGGAACCAACGCTGCGGGGGTTACCGTTACAGGCGGCACGATTGACTTGACCGGTTCTGCAGGTCTACTCCTGAACATGGCATTCTCCGCGCCGCGTACCGGAACAATCACCTCTTTAGCCGCTTACTTCAGTACAACGGCAGCCTTAACACTGGTAGGCTCGACGATCACTATTACAGCCCAGCTCTTCGAATCCGCAACGCCAAACAACACCTTTACGGCAGTCCCTGGCGCTTTGGTAACCTTAAGTCCGGCTCTAACCGGAACTCTAGCTCTTGGTACAATTTCTTCCGGTCTGACTACCGGACTCTCCATTCCCGTGACGGCCGGTACTCGCCTGCTCCTTGTCTTCTCGGCTTCCGTAACGGCGGGGGTGGATGTCGCAACTACCGTTGCCGGCTATGCAAGCGCGGGATTAACCATCGTATAGCAATAAAGAAAGCACGGAGCCATGGCTCCGTGCTTTCTTATTAGTTATTGTAAGGATCAATCGTTTGAATCGTGCCGTCTTCGTTATACTTAAGCTCGGTAAACTTCACGCTCCGCTTATGGTCGACGCCTCCGGAAAGGGATGCATCATGGTAGAACAAGTACCACTTATCCTGGAATTCCACGATGGAGTGGTGGGTTGTCCAACCAATTACCGGCGTCAGAATAGTACCCTTGAAGACAAAAGGTCCTTGCGGGTTGTCGCCAATGGCATACACAAGCTTATGAGTCGAGCCCGTCGAATACGACAGATAGTACTTGCCATTGTATTTGTGAACCCACGGTCCTTCGAAATAACGGCGGTCTTCGTCGCCGGCAAGCAGCGGATTGCCTTCCTCGTCCACGATGGAAATCTCTTTCGCCTCGGATTTGAAGGTCAGCATGTCGTCGCTCAGTTCCGCGACGCGTGGACCAAGAGCAGGTCCGTTTACATCCGGATCAGCGGCATCGGCAACAAATTCGCCGGTTGTCCATTTCTCCAGCTGTCCGCCCCACAAACCGCCGAAGTACATGTAGGCTCTGTTATCTTCATCCACGAGAACGGCAGGATCGATGCTGAAGCTGCCGGGAATATAGTTTTCTTCTGCCTTGAAAGGCCCTGCCGGAGCTGCGCTGGTTGCTACGCCGATACGGAATACGCCTTCTTTATCTCTGGCCGGGAAATACAAGTAATAAGTATTGTTCTTGAATGCGGCATCCGGTGCCCACATTTGCTTGGAAGCCCAAGGCACATCCTTCACATGAAGAGCTTCGCCGTGATCGACACACGGTGAATTGGCGTCATCCATGGATAAAATGTGATAATCCTCCATCTGATATTGGTCACCGTTATCGTTAGTCGGTCCGTCATGATCGAGGTCATGGGAAGGATAAATATAAATTTTGCCTTCGAAAACATGCGCAGAAGGATCTGCCGTAAAAATATGCGTTACGATTGGTTCATTTGGTTTGGACATGTGCTTAATCTCCTTTTCGCGCATAACTGGTACCATGCTAATACACCTTTTTTATTCTAACTTTATTCGGCCGACGTTAAACTACATAAATTAAAGAACATTGTTTGTAAAATTAAGATTTCAGCGCAAAAAAACCGTGCAATCGGCGGATTACACAGGTTTTTTGCCATTTTCTGCACAACTATCATTCTCCAACGGCAAGAACGATACGCCCGCGGCCATGTCCCGCTTCCGACCGGGTATGAGCTTCGCGTGCCTCTCCAAGTGGATATACAGCCTGTACTTGCGTTTGGACAACGCCTGTTCGGATCAACTCCGCGATATCCTCCAAGTCCTGCTTGGAGGCCAGCGCTGAGCGAAGCACTCGCACGCCCTCCCGCTGTCCCCGCTCTATCGGAGGCTGGCCCGCAATGGTAAGCAAAGCCCCTCCCGGCTTGATAAGCGGCCAGGAACGTTCCAGCACAGCTCCGCCAATCGTATCCAGCACAAAATCCGCCTCCTGCCCCAGTCCCGCTTCAAACGGCCCGGCGGTATAATCAATGGCATGATCCACGCCAATGGATCGGATAAAATCCATATTCGAAGGACCCGCCGTTCCGATAACATAGGCTCCTTTCCATTTGGCGAACTGGACGGCAAACAAGCCTACTCCGCCGCCCGCGCCATGGATAAATACGCGGTCCCCGGCCTTAATGCCCGCGTTGTTGATCGCACGCCAGGCGGTTGTTGCTCCTCCAGAGATTGTTGCTGCTTCGGCAAAACCGATGGAAGAAGGCTTAAGCGCAACCGAATCCGCCGCGACGGTTGTATATTCCGCGTAGGTCCCGTTTGTGCTCCTTCCGAATACCTCCTGCCCGCCTATAAGTCCGGTCACTCCCGGACCCGCGCTTTCGATTACGCCGGCAAAAGCCGTCCCCGGTATGACGGGGAATTTAACAGGCATCGGGAACATCCCTTTGCGGATTTTCCAATCCACGGGAAGCACTCCGGCAGCCGCAATGCGGATCAGCACCTCCCCTTCCTGAGGAACCGGCTTTGGAGCTTCCTCCAGCAGCAGCACCTCGGGTCCCCCGAATCGATAATAACGGATGGCTTGCATCGTTTGAGCCATGGGAATTAGCCCTCCTTATTGGAATGTCCTGCGGAATCGTGTAAAATCAAAATACGGAATGAACACATATTGAGTATACTCACTAATTATTCAATAAGTAGACTATAAGAATTCATGCGTCAAAAGTCAAGGAGGAACTATGGCAGCATCCGAAACAACAATACCATCAGCCGGCCACCTGCTGGAAACGCTGCTCCGGACAACCCACCGGCTGCATCTCCGGTTCGAAGCCCAATTATCCGCCTTCGAGGTTCCGGAATATTTGTCCGGACCAAGGCTGCGCTTCCTCGTCTCCGTCGCCGAAGCCGGACAAATTCGGATGAGCGATATCGCCGCAAAGCTTGGCATCAAGCCGCGTACCGTTACGCAATTCGTGGATGCGCTTGAGCAGGAGAGGCTGATCATCCGACTGCCTGATCCGGAAGACCGCCGGGCTACCTTTATCCAATTGTCCGAAATAGCGCCTCCCCTTATCCAACAAGCGCGGCTTGCGATGAGCGAGTCGGCAGACATGGTTCTCGCTTCGATGTCGCCGGAGGACCGCGGCGAGCTGCTGCGTTTGCTGCATCAACTGAGCGAATAGCCGGAAAGGATTACAGCTTATGAGCTTTCAATATACCGATGATGATGTCCGGGTATTATGCGGCCGGTTCGCCTTCGAGGAAGGGGAATCCATCTGGCAGGCGGGCGGAGTGACGATATTGCGGTATGACCCGGACAAGCCGTACTGCGAAGCCAATGTCCGGACGAACCGCGATCTGATCGTAACGGCTACCCGCATACGTGGCGAGATCGTGGCAACCTGCACCTGCCCGGACTTTGATCCCGAAGATAAATATTGCGAACATGTCGCAGCCATGCTGCTGCATCTGTTGGAGCTACCCGAGCTGCCCGAAGAAGCGATGAACCTGGCCCGCATCTCGGCAAGCGACCAGCTGCTGTCGTCAAGCATATTGGACTTATTCGGCAGCCGCGAACGGGGACAGTCAACTCTTCTTGGCAGTACGCGTTATGTAAGAGACACCCGCATCCCCGTTGAAGTTCAGTTCACCTGCGTGATCTTCTCGAGCGGTTACCGGAACTACCGGATCGGAATCGAGCTGCGCACGGGACTTGGAAGACTGTACGTGGTGCCGGATATCCGCGCATTTATAGAAGGAATCGCTTTGAACGTTACTCGCACCTTCTCCAAGCAGTTTACGTTTAACCCCGCTGAGCATCGTTTCCGTAATGAGGATTACGCCTTGCTGGGCGAATTAGCCCGAATCAGCAGAAACGAAGCACTGTATCAGGAAGAGGCCGCGCCTTCTGGCGGGAAGGCGCGCGGAAAGCAAAACAACCGGATGCTGATGATCCCTCCTGCGGATTGGCCAACCGTGCTGCCTTTGCTTACTGCCTGCCCTTCCGTGCTGATTGATCAGGAGGGTACCGTTACTGCCGGCCTGCAAATAGACGAGGATGCCTCCCCCGTCCGGTTCGAATTCGGCGAGCAGGACGAGAGCGGCTTTCAGCTAAATGTTGAAGGCTTGGACAAGATTACCGTTTTAACCGCCTACAACATGGTATTAAGCGAAGGCCGGATGAAGCAGCTTCCCGAAGCCTCATGCAAACAGCTGGCCGATTTCAAAAATATGCTGGACGCCTCGCACCGGCAGCATGTCGTCATCTCGCCGGAACAGATCGAGCCTTTTATGGAGAAGGTTGTCCCGGAGCTGATGAAGCTTGGAAAGGTTCAGGTAACCCGAAGCGTCTCGGAAAAAATCGTGCAAACTCCCCTGCAGGCAAGACTCTATCTGGACCGGATTCGGGAACGGCTGCTCGCCGAGCTGGAGTTTCAATACGGGGATATCAAGATTAACCCGCTGGCGGCCCATACGGACTATAAGACCGAGGACCGGATTCTTCTCCGGGATGGAGACAAGGAAAATCAGATCCTCGATATCATGGAGCAAAGCGGCTTTATTACGACGGAGCTTGGCTACTACATGCAGGATGAGGAAAGCGAATACGAGTTTCTGAGACATACCATTCCGAAGCTGGAAAAGCTGCTGCAGGTTCATGCTACCTCGGCCGTTAAGACGCGGATCGTTGTCCCGAATACTCCGCCATTGCTGAAGGTTGAAGTGGACGAGAGAACCAACTGGCTGGAATTCAAGTTCGAGCTGACCGGCATTTCCGACGACGAGATCCGAAGCGTGCTTCGCTCTATCGTGGAGAAGCGCCGATACCACCGGCTTCAGGAAGGCGCGCTGCTGCCGCTCGAAGGCAAGGAATACGAAGCCATTACGAGGATTATTAACGAGACGGGCTTCCTCCGTACGGACCTGAATCAATCCGTCTTCCGCATCCCGGTGGCGCGCGGACTCCATCTCGGGGATTTCGAGAATGAAGGAAGAACGATTCAGCTCGGCAAGTCGCTTCGCAAGCTTCTCGCTCATATCCGCAACCCGGATCACCTGGAATTTGAAGTACCGGCTACTCTGCGGCATGTGCTGAGGGATTATCAGGCCTACGGCTTCCAATGGATGAAGACGCTGGCCCATTACCGGTTCGGAGGCATTCTGGCGGATGATATGGGACTTGGCAAAACGATTCAAAGCATCGCGTTCCTTCTCTCCTGTCTTCCGGAGATCAGGGAAATGGAGCAGCCTGCCATTATCGTTACGCCGGCATCCCTTATGTACAACTGGCTTAGCGAGCTGAAGAAGTTTGCTCCGGAGATCCGAGTCGTCATCGCAGATGGAACAAGACCGGAAAGAGCGGCCAAGCTCAGGTCTCTGAAAGGAATCGACGTCGTTATCACGTCGTACCCGCTGCTCCGCAGGGATGTCGAGCTGTACGTACAACGCTTCTATCATACGGTTATCTTGGACGAAGCGCAGGCATTCAAAAATCATGCGACTCAAACCGCGCAGGCCGTAAAAGCCTTGCAGGCCAAGAACCGGTTCGGGTTAACCGGTACTCCGCTTGAGAACAGAGTCGAGGAGCTATGGTCCATTTTTGGCGCCGTGTTCCCCGAGCTGTTCCCTGCCCGCAAGGTTTTCTCCGACCTGCCGAGGGAAAACATCGCGCGTCGCGCGCGCCCTTTCCTGCTTCGCCGCCTGAAATCCGACGTGCTGAAGGAGCTGCCGGACAAAATCGAGACCCTCCAGGCCACCAGTCTGCTGCCGGAGCAGAAGAAGCTGTACGTCTCGTATTTGGCCAAGCTGCGTACGGAAACCGTCAAGCATCTGGATAATGACCGGAGCTTCCAGCAGAACCGAATCAAGATACTGGCAGGACTAACGCGGCTGCGTCAAATCTGCTGCCATCCCGCCCTCTTCATTACCGATTACGAAGGAAGCTCCGCCAAGTTCGAGCAGCTGTTCGAGATCGTGGAGGAATGCCGCAGCACCGGCAAACGGATGCTCATCTTCTCGCAGTTCACCGAGATGCTGGGTCTCATCAGCAAAGAACTGGTCCGCCAAGGCATCTCTTATTTCTACCTCGACGGCAGTACCAAAGCCGCGGAACGGGTAGAGCTGTGCAACCGGTTCAACGACGGGGAGAAGGACATCTTCCTCGCATCGCTTAAAGCGGGCGGAACAGGACTTAACTTGACCGGCGCCGATACCGTAATTTTGTATGATTTGTGGTGGAACCCTGCCGTTGAGCAGCAAGCCGCTGACCGGGCGCACCGGATTGGACAGACCAAGGTGGTTCAGGTCATCCGGCTGGCCGCCCACGGCACGGTTGAAGATAAGATGTACGCGCTGCAGGAACGGAAGAAAAATATGATCGACGACATTATCCGGCCCGGCGAAGAGCAGCTGTCTTCGCTTACCGATGCGGATATCCGCGAGATATTGGCGATTGGCGCCGATGAGCGGGATTTGTAAGAGGAAATTGAATAGACAAAAAAATTCGGCTGTGCAAATGGGGTCAGACCTAGCCTTAGCACAGCCGTTTTTTATATTCCGACATGACTACCTTAAATGCCGCGTAAGTTAAAAAAGCCGTTATAACGGCAAGATTTCTTTTGATTGAAGAATCGCCAGCTTGATCCGGTTCTGTGCGCTTTGCTGCAGCCGTTCCGCAATATCGGGCGTCTCCCGGTAGACCGGAGGATGATGAACCGCACGGAAATGAATCGGCACAAGAACATGAGCCTGCAGAACAACAGCCGCAGCTACCGCCTGCTCCGGAGTTAGCGTAATAGGCTGGCCGCTTGGGATCATACCCGGAAATTCCACAACGGCTCCATTTACCGGCAGGCAAGCAGCATCGAACGGTCCATACGCTTTGCTGAGCTTCCACCAGTAGCCATGCCATAACGTGTCGCCGCTATGAATCAGCTTCTTCCCTCCACCCTCCACAATCCAGGAAACTTGCGGATCGCCAAAACCGTCTACGGAAAAGCCAGCCGTAATCGTTAATTCGCCAACTACTATCTGCTGCCCTAAGCTTACGCCTTGAATATTGGTCAATGGCGTATCGGTCATATGCCGTACGGATTCCTGCGGAACGTAGACCGGAATAGATGCGCCGTAGTAAGCGGCGATAGCTCTTGGATCAAAGTGATCCTCATGATGATGCGTAACGAAAACGGCATCCGCATGGCCGAATTCGTCCAATGGAAACAGTTCTTCATGGGATGAACCAAACTTGGCGGGAAAATGATACATCGGGTCAATGGCAATCGATGTTTCGCCGCTTAATACGCGAATACCCGCCCATGGCAGCTTTTGAAGAAACATAAACGCATCATCCTTTATTTTTTAATGGGTACCCGAAGGTTCCGCCAATATCATAATAGGATCTGGATTTTATTGTCAATTCCGACCAAAGGGGGAAATTTCAATGATTTCTTTAGACCAAAAGGTTGGCAGGCTAAGAGATCAGGAGTTTAACTATCACATAAGCGGCAACGAGAACAAGGAAACGATCGTCATGCTGCATGCCGCTTTTGCTGACCACACCTTGTTCCAGGAGCAAATCCCTGATTTGATCGGGCATTACCGGCTGATCACTCTCGACATGCCTGGACACGGTATTAGCGCGGGAACGAAATCCAAGCTTACCATGCCAGACATGCCGGACATCATCAGCCGCATTCTCGCGGACAACCGGATCGCTTCCTGCCATCTGCTTGGCGTCTCGCTTGGCTCGCTGGTCGCGCAGGCTTTTGCTGAGAGATATCCCGAGCAGGCACGGTCCGTCATTATCGTTGGAGGTTACTCCATTCATAAAGCGAATAAGCGCGTCCGCAAAGAACAGCAAGCCGAAGGGCTCAGATGGATTGGATATCTGCTATTCTCCATGCCCAAATTCAAGCAGCATGTCTTGAATGCCTCTTGCGCTACCGAGCAAGGGCGCATCTTGTTTGACCAGGGAATCCGGCACTTCCGGCGCCAATCCTTTCAGGCGATGAGCGGCATGGGCTCCTTTTACACGGAGAAAACCGAACCCATGCCTTATCCGATGCTGCTTATTATCGGAGAGTATGACCGGAAGCTGGCCCACGATGCCGCGGAGGAACTACATCGGTTGGAGCCGCAATCACAGCTTGTGACCCTTCCGGCTGCGGGTCATTGCGCCAATGCGGATGAGCCGGAAGCTTTTAACCGGACCGTCCGGCATTATTTGTCTAACGTTAACCGCTGCCCGTCGGCAGGAATCAGAACCTGACCAAGCAATCCTTCCGCGCTTAACGCTTCCGCGAGAATGTCTCTTGTCACCAGACAATGATTGATCGTATCCATATGAACGGCAACCACCTTCGCAGACGGTGCGTAACGGCATACCCGGATGACATCCTGCGCATTCATCGTGATGGGATCGCCAACGGCAAATTGCGCCCCGCCCGCGTTCACAACCGCGACATCCGGCTTGAAAGCATCCAATGCATGCTTCACTTCGTCGCACCAGATCGTATCGCCCGCGATATAAAGAGTGGGCTCGCCTTCCGCTTGAAGAACAAAACCGGACACCTGCCCCATTTTTTGGCCGATCTCTCCCGTCCCATGCCGGCCGCTTGTTCTTGAGATCGTAATGCCCTTATAGATGGCGGACTGGCCGATTTCCGTTACGTTAGAAAAATGCTGTCCCGTGATCGCCGCGAAGTCTCCCGGTTGGCAGAACAACGGAGTCGACTTCGGCAGCGACTCTATTGCGGCGGCATCCCAATGGTCGGGATGGAGGTGGCTGACGAGAATAACATCGGGCTGCAGCAGTTTTTCCATGGGAAAAGGCAGCGGAACAAGCGGATTCCGCCGGTCGTTCGTTGCATTCATAATCGGCGGATTTACGCCGGCATCGCTAAACATCGGATCAACAAGAAACTGTACTCCCGCATAGTCCAGCCACAACGTGGCATGCCTGATAAGCTGAATGTTCATATTTGTATCCCTCATTTCTAATCGTGTCTGATACAATTATAAAATAAGCCGCATCGCGTACGAATAACCTCGTGAAACGATATAGCCGCTTTTATTTTCATAATGAAAGGATTACTTCCGACATGCTAAGCTCATACGGAATTGACGATATCGACAGACAAATATTAAGCTGCCTGATTGCGGATGCCAGCCAGTCCCACAAGTCCATTGGAGAGCAGGTGCATATGACCGGGCAGGCCGTAGGCGCCCGCGTCCGCAAGCTTCAGGACCTCGGAATTATTGAAGGCACAACGGTCAATTGGAATCCCGAGAAAATCGGCATGACCGTCCATGCCTTTGTCACCGTCTTTTTGGCATCCAATACGGCGCATCAGGCGTTCCAGCAATTCGCGGGCAGCAGCAATCAGGTTGTCGAAATTCACCGCGTCAGCGGCGAAGGCTGCTATTGGATGCGCGTGCGCGTCGGCTCGCAGCTGGAGCTGACAAGCTTTCTCGACGAACTGCTTGGCTACGGCAACTATAAGGTAAGCTTGTCTATTGGGCAGATGAAGTAAACAAAGGAGCCGCGTATCGCTACGCGGCTCCTTTGCTTTATTCCAGTACGCTTTTGTAACGGTCCGGCCGATAGCCTGCTTTTTCCGCCATGATAGCGGCAAGCTCCTTGCCCTGCTCCCGCAGGTCATCCATGTACAGATCCGCTTCAATACGGCCTCTGGACATAATGAGCGCACGGTCGATAACCGTCTCGATCTCGTCAAGATGATGGGTAACGATCAGAATCGTCTCATCCCCCTTCAGATTGCCGATCATCAGCTTCAGGAAGTCCCGCCGCGTAAACATATCTTTGCCGAGGAAAGGCTCATCCATCAGAAAGTATTTGGCGCCTTTCGCCATCCCCGCACTGATCTCCAGCTTGGACTTCTGGCCTCTCGAGAAGGTGCGAATTCGCTTGTCGGGCTCCAGCTCGTAAAATTTCAGCAGCTTATGATAATACGCAAGGTCAAATTGCGGGTAAAAGGCGGAGAGAAATTCCGCATATTGAACCGGTGTCAGCTTCGGAATGTAGCTTCCCTCTTCGGTTATAAACGCAATTTGCTCATACTGCTCCTCTACAGGACGTCCGTTCAGCAAAATATCCCGATGCTGGACCTCGCCCAGCCCCATAATCGCTTTGAGCAGCGTCGTTTTCCCGCTTCCGTTCTCGCCCAATACGCCAACAATTTCGCCGCTCGGAATGGTCAAATCCCGAATATGCAGGATAGGTCTGGCATCGCCGAACGTTTTCTCCACGTACTTTAATTCAAGCATAGCTATTCCCCCTTTCCCCGCTCAAGCTTCAGATGGTCGAATAAACGATAGTCGTAGAACTGGAGATCATAAGACTCTCCTTCCGGCCAGTTAAAGGTATTAACCAGGTCATCGTTCAAATCCGATACCAGCTCGCCTTCGTAAAGAAGCTGATTCGCCTTATACACTCTTATCATTAAATGAATCGGCAGGTAGCCTTCAAACCGATCCTCTGGTCTAGGTTCCGTAAACGTATAAACCAGATACAGCCTTCCGTCCAGGTATTGCATGTTCATTCGGCTGCGATAATAATCCTTCCAGGTGCTTGCATAGTCCAGATTGGTTGCATCCACAAGCTGCATGCCGTTGTGAAAATCGATACTCCATACCGTTTTGCGATAAAAGGTATCATAATCCGTTTGAACGGAATTGTTCTGAAAGACAAGATTCAACACCTTATCATTGGTAAAGGGCTCGTATTGATCCGAATACGAGCTGCCCGATGGATCAAGCCTGATATTGCCAAGCATCTTCCCGCTTACCGGATCGTAACCTCTGACAACGACATGCCCGTTCTCCTTCAATATAAGCGCAAGCTTGTCACCCGCTGCCGCAAGTCCAAGCACGGCAAGGGAGGCACCCTCTTTATTTTGGTCCAGACTAAATTCCGTCACCGTCCGGGTCGTTCCTTCCTCTGCAAAAGAAAGCTCGTAAATGCCGTTTGTGCCCGTACTGTCCGCGGCGCTAGGCACGGTAAAGTACAGATGGTCTCCAACCTTTGCGAGTCCGTATTCCAGTGGATTGACATAATTGCCATCCGCATTCGCTTTCGCAATTTTCGTATAGACAAGCGAGGACTTGCCGTTATTCTTAACATTCAACACGTTCTTGTCGGTATACAAGACGTAAAACGCGCCTTCTCCGTGCACCTCGTACTCCAGATTGTCTATCCTTTTTTTGCCTCCGTTGACGTACTTGTAATGATCCGGCAGAAGTAACGGAGGATCGTACACTTCGGTATGCTTCGTTAATTTTCCCTTGTTTATCTCAAACGCCGTGCTCGCATACTGATCGCTAATATCTCCGGAGATTCTAATCGGGTCAATTGCCGACCGGTCGCCAAAATGATCTTTTATATACAAGGTCCCCGCATTCTGGTGGGCATGGTTCAGCCAGGAAAAGAACCCAATCAGCAGGATGGCTATTATGCCTACAGGAATGGCAAGATGACGGGAAAGCTTCCGAACAATCATCATCGTACATCCCTCCTTATTCCACTGGCCGAATTCGAATATGATCAAATTCCCTGTTATACGTCGGATCATAGCTATAACTGGTTGAAAGATGCGCGACCCGGTTGCTGTCCTGGTTCCGGTCCGTTACAAGCTCGCCTTCATATTGAAGCCTCGCTGCCTTGTAGACCCTTATCATCAGGTGTTTGGGGCGGGCCATATCAAACAAGATATCGTTTTGATCCTTTGTTTCCGTTGACTGATAGATGACATACAGCTTGCCGTCTATATAGTGAATGCTCTTCATGTTGCGCAGGTTGGACTCCATATCGTCCGGGTAGCTGACGGCTGTTTCGTCCAGCAGCTTTACTCCGTCCGCAAGATCAAAGCTCCATATCGTTTTGCGCACTTGTCCTTGGTCGGGACTGCTCATAAACGCCAGGCTTAACCTGCCGCTGTCGGAATCCGATTACGCTTCATAAGATTCATAGAACGAGCGGCCATGAGCCTTATCGGATCCCGAAATGGAAAAGCCGCTTACGACCGCTTCCCCTACCTGCTCCCCGCTCTTGCTGTCGTAGCTCCGGATCACCAGCTTATGATCTTCCTCCAGCACTAATGCTAGCTTGTCGCCAACCGCTTCGAGTCCAAGCACCTGTATCTCAGAGGAGCCGTCACCTTTGTTTTTATCAAGACTGAAGGTAGCCAAGGCCTCCGATGCCGGCAATTCCCCACGATAATCCCTGCCGTTAATAAAGTTTAATCGATAGATTCCGCTTGTACCGGCATAGCTGTTTGTCGAGGGAACGACGAAGTAGTACTGATCTCCAATGTTGGCCAGCCCGTATTCAAGCCGGTTCGTGTAAGTAGCTCCATCTCCTTTTCGCGGCTGCTTGTTCTCGTCATACTCGGTTATATTCGGATGTACCGATGCTTGCCAGTAGGATCCTGGGTCCTCGGGGTCTCTGGCCGTTATCGAGTCCGGCGAAAAGACGTTGTCAAATTTCCACTTCCCTTTTAACTTATCGGGCTGCGTGCTGTTGTACCAAACCGCCCGCGGCGGATCAAACAGCTTCGTATTCGTCGTTACCTCTCCATTAACCAGATTAAACCGGGTACTGTGAAAGCCGTCTCCGAGTTCACCGCTGATGGACACATCCGACAACGCTTCTTGGTCTCCCTCATGATCCTTTAAATAAAAAACTCCGTTATCCTTGTCCGCATGAACCAGCATGTATTGCGACGCGATCAGAAAGAGCGCCAGAATGAAAATCGGAAGGGCCGCATGGCGCGATATTGTTTTGTCTAAACGCAACATCAGGCGATAACCCCTCTCCGGACCAGCCTCATGCTATGCCAGATGAAGAAACCGCTCAAGAGAAACAGGGCTATGCTATACGCATACAGCTTTGCCATTGTCCAATCCAAATCCGGCGCGGCAATCTGAGCGTTTAGAATATGCCTCATGATCCACCCCGCGGCAATGACGAGAATGATGTGCCAATGCCGTCTTCCCCGTTCGCACAGGAACGCATAATAGAGTCCGGTTGCCAGGCTTACAAGCATGCTGACCGAAGCCACCCAGCCGCTGATGCTAATGGGCAATAAAACCTTCAGGAAGTTGGATCGGATAAAAGCGAGGAACAACCCGTTATGCATCACGAACCTTCCATCCGCATAGCTGCCGATATGACTCGCATACGCCGAGTACCCCCAGCGGATCGCCAGCAAATGACCCGCAAAAAGCAGCAGCAGCCCAATCGTAAAAGATATCAGATTGCTCCAATAAAACGCCTCGCGCTTTACCGGAAGGGTCAAGTACGTATAGATGCTTTTGCTTCCCCAATACGCGTTGTACTGCTTCACGAGAAAATAAACGCAGAACACGGCAATAAACGCGAACAACGCCGTCTTGCAGCCGGTTGTAGCATATAAGCTCTCGAATCTTGGATGAACGGAATTTTCGTTTAATTTCTCCGCCGCGGATTGCAGCAGAAGATACGGCGTCACGATCATCCCCGCCGTCAGAATCAACAAAACGGGCAGCATGGACGCGAATTGAATATTATGCAGCCGGTACAAACCTTTCATTTGCCAGCACCTCCTGTATTAATCGACTAATACAATGACTCTATAAAAAAACTTACTCCCACAATTCCGTTAGAAGCTCCACGGTTTTCTTGAACGAGAGATTCGCTTCCTTGGCTTCCGCGATAAACGCCGCCACCATTTCCTTTGTCAGCTCGGTTTCAATCCGGCCGTATATCTCGTCGTCCAGATAAATCACGCTTCCCGTAGTGCTGCTCGTTCGGACGTAGCCTTCATCCTCCATCAGCTTAAACGCCTTCTGAACGGTGTTCGGATTAATGTTTAGCTGCATCGCGATATCCCTTCTCGAAGGAAGCTTGTCGCCGGATACGGCCCATTTTAGCAAAATACGCCGTTTCACATACAGGGCAATCTGCATATAGACCGGCATTTTATTATTCAACTGCAAATCCTGAAACGTCAGCAATACCCTCACCTGCCTCCTGCTATGACTGTATTATGGCAGTAATACAATGAGTTGGCAAGGGGCACTTGGAGGTTATCTTCCTCATTGCAGTATTTTCGCGACATTTGTTACTATTAAACTAAAAACAGATAAAGGAATAGATCATGATGTCTTCAACTTCTCTGGAAACGGTCGCTTATCGTGAAATTCGGGAGCGGATTATGCGCGCGGAATATATGCCCGGCTCCATGTTATCGGAAAATGAGCTTGCCGGACTGCTTGGCATGAGCCGGACCCCTATCCGTGCAGCCATCTCCCTGCTGGAGCGGGAAGGCCTTGTGGGAACCTTTCGCGGGCGGGGGGTCATGGTTAAGGAAGTGTCCGCCCATGATTTCAGCGAAATGTATGAAGTTCTAGTCTCTATGCAGCTGTTCGCGCTGGACACGGCCTTAAAGCGCCAGCTTTCTTTCGATGTGGATACGATGCGCCAATTACTCGAGCAGCAGCAGTTAGCATTGGAACAAAGCGATTACTACGGTTATTACAACCATACCCTTCTGTTCACCGAAGCGATTCTCCGGACGATTCATAACGAGAGCATGCTGCAAATTATGGAGCTGTACCGCGGGCGGTATGTCTTCCATACCGTTGCCTACCGCAAAAAATATCCGCAATACCAGCCAAGCCGCTCCGTTCAAACGAACCGCCGGATTTACGAAGCGGTTAAGAACGGTGATATCGCAGCGGCCAAGGCCGCTGTCACGGAGCAATACGCCGAGGTCCATGAGCAGTTCATCCTCGGCGGATTGATGAGATAGACGCATAAACCGGAAGCCTTAATGGCCTCCGGTTTTTTTATTTCTTTTACAAATATTCAACCTTTTCATTACATCATTACACACAACAAATTGCTTATCGGCATATGGTGTTATTTTTCGATTATGAAGAAACCTTTGGTAATCGTTTCTTAGTAGAAAAGCATTAATTCTATTATATATTTTTGTGAGATATTACCTAAACTGGTTCCTTCTTGCGAACCGTTTATATATACTTGAATTATAATTTCTCTGCCCCTTGCGTGACTACTATCTGTAGGAGGGTACATATGGAGAGGACTTTTTCGATTTCCCGCTACCCCGATGTAAAGGCCGTGACAAGCCAGCTGGACCGGCTCATTGATCAGCCGATTTATTCAATTAGACCCGATGCTTTGAAGAAATACGAAGAGGATTATTTTGAAGCGAAATGCGCGAAATCGAAAGAGATGATAGACGTTGCCAAGGAGATTATTCCCGGCGGCGTCCAGCATAACCTGGCCTTTAACTATCCGTTCCCCCTTGTATTTACGAAAGCCGAAGGCGCTTACCTCTACGACGCCGACGGCAACCGTTATTATGATTTTCTCCAGGCCGGCGGCCCGACGGTGCTCGGAAGCAACCCGCCCGAGGTGCGCCGGAAGGTCATCGAGCTGCTGAACGATTGCGGCCCCTCCACCGGACTTTTCCACGAATACGAATATAAACTAGGCAAAAAAATCGCCGACAGCATCGACTCCGTCGAAATGTTCCGCATGCTGGGCTCTGGCACGGAAGCCTGCATGGCGGCTATCCGCGTGGCGCGTCTGGCAACCAAGAAGAAAAAGATTATCAAGATGGGCGGCGCTTATCATGGCTGGAGCGACCAGCTGGCCTACGGCATCCGCATCCCCGGCTCCAAATGGACGCAAGCGCAGGGCGTTCCTCGTTATATCTTCAAGCATACCCAGGAGTTTTTCCCGAACGATCTGGAGGATCTGGAACGAAAGCTCCGCTTCAATCAGCTGCGCGGCGGCACGGCAGCCGTCCTGATCGAGCCGGTTGGACCGGAGAGCGGCACAAGGCCGGTTGACCCGGATTTCAATAAAGGCGTGGAGCAGCTCTGCCGCAAATACGGCGCCCTTCTTATTTTCGACGAGGTGGTTACGGCCTTCCGTATCGGAATGTCCGGTGCGCAGGGCTATTACGGGGTATCGCCGGATCTGACGGTCTTCGGCAAAGTCGTTGCCGGAGGTTATCCGGGGGCTGGCGGCCTCGGCGGCAAGAAGGAATACATGAAATATTTGTCCGCGGGCATTGAAGCCGGAAGCAAGCATAAGAAGGCGCTAATCGGCGGTACGATGGCAGCGAATCCGCTAAGCTGCGTAGCCGGCTACTATACGTTATGCGAGATTGAACGGACGAACGCGATCCCGAGATCCGGCCGGATGGCCGACCGGCTGACCGAAGGACTGCAGGCTTTAATCGGCAAATACAAGCTGCCTTTTGTCGCTTTTAACCAAGGATCGATCTGCCACCTCGAGACGGTAGGCACGATGCATTTTTCCATCAACTGGTCGAAGCCTTGGCAAATTCCGAAGGTATTGTCGGAGACGTCCAAACGGAAAAGAGAGATGGAGCATATGGGCGCGGCCTACATGGCCGAAGGGATCGTAACTCTGGCAGGCAGCCGGCTGTACACCAGCGGGGCTTACACGGAAGAAATGATTGACGACGTCCTTGTCCGCTTTGACCGTATTTTCAGCCATGTAGCCTTATTGGAGGGATAATTAGGATGCCCGTGACAGCTACCGAGGAAGCGAAGCAGCGTGTTATCGAAGCCGGAATCAAGCTAATGGAAACCGGTCTGATTGCCCGCACCTGGGGAAACGTAAGCCACCGCATCGACAGCGGCCGGTTCGTCATTACACCAAGCGGCCGGGATTACCGCTCGCTAACGCCGGAGGATATCGTTACCGTACAAATCTCCGATTGCAGCTATAGCGGCAATATCAAGCCTTCCTCCGAGAAAGGCGTGCATGCCGAGGTCTACAAACGTTTTCCCAATGCCCATTTCGTCATCCATACTCATCAGGAGTATGCATCCGTCATCAGCGCCTGCAAGGTGGATACCGTTCCGATTACCGGCGGCATGCTGGCAGGCCAGGTATTATGCGGGGCTTACGCGCTCCCGAGTACCAAGAAGCTGCAGCGCAACGTTGCTAAAGCGCTTACTCTTACCACCAACAAAGCGATTATCATGAAAAACCACGGTGCCGTCTGTTACGGCGCCAACGATACGGAAGCCTTCGAAGCGGCCCTGCAGCTGGATCAGGCTTGCCGTCAATATATCGAGGGTACTTACAAAAGCTTGACTGGCGAGCAAGAAGCCGATGCGGCCGCGTTAAGCCGGTTTGCGCTTGGACTGAGCTGCTCTTCACCGGAACCTGCGTCCCGGATGCTGTATCACAGCAGTAGGACTGAGGATGGTTTCCTGCTGTTTGACGATTCCGGCTCCGAGCTCTTTGCCCGGTATGACGAGCTGGATGCCGCCATGCCGGAAGAAGCCTGGGTCTACCAGCAAATCTACCGTACGCATAAGCAAATTAACCATATTCGCTGGAGCGGTATTCCGGAGATTACGGC
Source organism: Paenibacillus glycanilyticus (assembly GCF_051200795.1). NCBI lineage: Bacteria > Bacillati > Bacillota > Bacilli > Caryophanales > Paenibacillaceae > Paenibacillus > Paenibacillus glycanilyticus. The sequence goes on along the minus strand of NZ_CP195155.1, from coordinate 1,993,652 downwards.
ATTGTCCCAGACCGGGCAGCCGCTGAAGCCGCTGCTTGACGACTTTGCCCAGCTGATCGGCACCTCGGCAAGAAACGCTGCGCTCTCCCCTTCCGAGGTAACCGCCGCTCTCAAAAGTTCCTCCGCCGTGCTGATCCGCGGAAGGGGCGCTTTATGCTGCGGCGCTACCTATGACGATGCTCTAGCGGTAGGAATGGTTTTGGAGAAAAACGGCAAGGCACATATCGGAGCTAAGCTCCTTGGCCAAGTCAAGCCTATACATTACCTGGAAAGCCTGTTGATGCGAGTGGTGTATTTGAAAAAATATTCGAAGCAGGCTGCAGCGACCTCCTAGCCGAAAGGTGGAATTGTTATTAAAAGAATCTTCCTCATGAAATGGATCATTCTTTTATCGATCGTCCCGGTTATCGTATCGACCGAAATGATGTGGCTCTCCCTCGCGCCAATCTCGAGCTTGGCGGAAGACTATTACGGCGTGGGCAGCATGTCCGTCACGTTATGCTCCATGAGCTTTATGATCATGTTTATCTTATTCTCCATGCCCGCCTCCTGGGTAATAGACAAATGGGGATACAAAGCTTCCCTGCTGATCGGCGCAGGTCTGACTGCCGTATTTAGCTTATTGCGCGCCTTGTATGCGGAGGATTTTACGCTTGTCCTGATCTTCCAGTTCATTCTGGCGATCGGGCAGCCCTTCCTGCTTAATATCGCTACAAAAGTAGCCTCGGACTGGTTCCCGCAGCAGGAGAGATCGACGGCAGCCGGCATTCTGACGCTTGCCCAGTATATCGGATTTATCGTTCCGATGGCGCTTGCTCCCGCAATCGCGGAAGCTTCCGGCATCCCCGGCCTGTTTATGTTGTTCGCGGCGTTTGCGATTGCTGCCGCAGGTCTCGCCGCTGCGTTTGTTTTCGTGAAACCTCCCGCTTCCTTGACCGACACAGCCCCCCGACAAGAGGTCTTGCGCTTCCAATCGATTGGTCTTCTTGTCGAGAACAAAAGCTATTTTCTTATCCTGCTTGTCAGCTTTATCTGCATCGGCATCTTCAACACGATTCTTACCCTGCTGGAAACGATCCTTACTCCCCGGGGATTTACATCCGAGGAAGCCGGACTTGTTGGCGCCGTATTTATCGTCGCCGGGATTATTGGCGCAATTGCTCTGCCGATCCTGTCGGATAGACACCGGATTCGGGCGCCTTTTTTTATCGCGGCCATTACGCTGCTCATTCCTGCCTACTTGGGATTAACCTTTGCGGAACAGTTCGTGCCGGTAACCGTTATTGCCGGACTTGCGGGCTTCGCCATTATGGGCGTTGCCCCGATCTTGTTCCAGCATGGCTCGGAGCTTGCTTATCCCGTTCGGGAAGGCACTTCGCTTGGCATGATTTTGCTGATGGGGCAGGTTTCCGGCATTGCTTTCGTTTATCTGTTTGAAGTTCTGAACGAAGCACTGGAGTCTATCGTCTGGCCGATGCTGCTGTTTGTCGTGCTGACGGCCGCTTTGCTTCCCGTTACGCTGCGCATTCCGGAATCGGCCTACCAGGCCAAGGAGGAAGATACCAATCAGTCCATGTAAAAGGTAAAGGCGGGTGCAGCAAATGAGTGCTTACGTGCTCACTTACGATATAGGAACCTCCGGCGTCAAAACTTGTCTTTACGATCTGTCCCCCTCCGTGTCGCTTGTGGCCAGCGCTCTGCATGGCTATGAGCTTACGATTCTGGACAATGGCGGCGCGGAGCAGAATCCGGCGGACTGGTGGCAGGCGATGAGGGCAACAACAAGGCAGGTGCTGGAGACGAGCAGCATCCCAGCCTCGCAGATTAGCGGCATCTCTTTTTGCGCCCAAATGCAAGGTCTAGTGCTTGTCGACGAACAAGGCGAGCCGGTCCGCAAAGCAATGAGCTACATGGATACCCGGGCTGCCGAGGAGCACCGCAAAGGAATCAGGCATGGTATTCAAATTGCCGGGGCCAATGTATTCAAGCTGCTTAAGTCGCTTGCAATCACCCGCGCCGTTCCGGCCAGCGTCAAGGATCCCGTCTGGAAATATCGGTGGGTGCAGCGGCATGAACCCGAGGTGTTCCGCCGCGTTCACAAGTGGCTGGACGTCAAGGAATATCTGCTCTTCAAATGTACGGGCGAATTTGTCATGACCGAGGACACCGCTTATGCTACGCTGCTGTACGACGCGAGAAACAACCGGTTCAGCAAGGAAATGTGCCGGATGTTCGGCGTCCGGAACGAGCATTTTCCAAAGGTGATTCCGTCCACGGCAATGGCCGGATTATTAACCGCCGGGGCTGCCGCGGAGCTCGGGCTTACGGAGGGCACGCCCGTATTCGGCGGAGGAGGCGATGCCTCTCTTATCGGCGTGGGAGCCGGTGCGGTTGCGGAAGGCGATACGCATATTTACCTGGGTACATCCGGCTGGGTATCGACGGTTGTGAACCGTCAGATTATCGATGCGGGCAGCATGATCGCTTCCATTGTAGGAGCAAGGCCGAAGCATTATCATTATTTCTGCGAGCTGGAGACGGCGGGCAAATGCCTGGAATGGGTCAAAAACCATCTGGCCTTGGATGAAATCGGCATCTATTTGGAGAAAAAACAAGTATCCGACTCCCAGGAAACGATGTACCGCAGCCTATACGATTACATGATGCATGCGATCAAAGACGTGCCCGCGGGCAGCAACGGCGTTATCTTTACGCCTTGGCTGCATGGCAACCGTTGTCCGTTTGAGGACGCGCACGCACGGGGCTTGTTTTTCAATATCAGCATTGAAACGGGGAAAACCGAGCTCATTCATGCCGTGCTGGAAGGCATCTGTTACCATCTCCGGTGGCAGCTCGAAGCGCAAGACCGGAAGATTACGACCTCCCGGGCGATCCGTTTTGTCGGAGGCGGCGCGCTTGCCCCGCTTACCTGCCAGATTCTCGCCGATATTCTGGGACGGACGATCGAGACGGTTGACAGTCCGCAAAATGCCGGTGCCATCGGGGCAGCCATTACCGCGGCCGTTGGACTTGGCATCGTTCCAGACCTGGACGCAGCCAAATCTTTCGTGCCGGTACGCGCCTCCTATACGCCCAATCCCAGGAACAAAGCTATCTATGATACGTACTTCGGGGTATTCAAGTCCTTGTACAGCCGAAATAAAAAAGCATTTGGCATCCTAAATAATCTCAAAGGCGATTCAGATGTTTTTCGTGCCTCGCTATGATACAATACTTGAATTGACGGGCTTTACACATTTAGGAGGCTTTAAGAACAACTATGCTTATTATTGGTATCGCTGGCGGCACCGGTTCGGGGAAAACCTCGGTAGCACGCTCCGTTATTGAACGGCTTGGCGAAGATAAGGTCACTTTTATCTCGCAAGATAATTATTACAAGGATCATCCGCATTTGAGTTTTGCCGAGCGCGAAGGTCTGAACTATGATCATCCTCTTGTTTTTGACAACGAGCTCTTAATCGAGCATTTGAAGCAGTTGAAATCCGGGCAGGCGGCCGAAGCTCCGGTCTACGATTTTCCAAACCACTCCCGGTTTAAGGATAAGACGGTTGCGCTGAAACCTTGCAAAATCATCGTTATAGAAGGACTTCATGTGCTGTCCGATGAAAATTTGCGCGCGATGCTCGATATCAAGGTGTTTGTGGACACCGATCCGGATGTCCGCATCCTCCGCCGCGTGCTGCGGGATATTGAAGAGCGCGGCCGTTCCATTCAATCGATTCACGATCAATACTTGAAGACGGTTAAACCGATGCATGAAGCCTTTATCGAGCCGTCCAAAAAATACGCCGACATCATTATTCCCGAAGGCGGACAGAACGAAGTAGGCATTCAGATGCTGTCCATCCTTATGGAGAAATATTTCTAAACATACGAAAGGGCTGTCCCGCTTTGGGACAGCCCTTTTCTACCAGATTGGCATGGACGAAAACATTAAACAAGCTTTTGAGCTTGTACTTTTTTACGGTAAGACGAGTAATACCAGCCTAACATCACAATCGCTATGATTGGGCATACGAACAGCAGCTGATAGACATGGTTATAGGCGTGCTCCAGCGTAATGCTGCTCATCTTATGGAGCAATAGTCCGCAGATGGCCACCGACAAGGAGCCTCCGAAAAATTGAATGAGCTGCATCATCCCCATGCCGGAGCCGATCAAATGCCTTGGCAAAATGCTGGAGGTCTGGTTATTGAGAGAGGCCAGCGTTGCCGAGAATGCCGGCGAGAACAGCAAATACCCGCACATGATAACAAAAGGCGAGCTTCCGAGAGCCGTCATAAACAAAGCCATTACGGCCGTCAAGACCGCTGTCCCGATAAACAGGAACCGGACATTGCCGTACCGGTCCAGCCAGCGCCCGACAAATGGCGTTAATACCGCCGATAGAATAGCACCCGGAGCAATCAGGAAGCCAATCAGCATCTCCGATTTATGGAACAGATTCGCGAGGACAAGCGGCATGAGGAACAGGTTGCCCAGGTTAATGATAAGCAGGCAGAAGCCTACCACAAGCAGCCGGATATAACCGGGCTGGCGGAACACTTCCGGATTCACGAAGGTTCCGTTGCCCTTCGCCTTCCGGATATGGAGCACGTGAATCACAATCGTAATCACGCTGACTAGAAGCCAGATGACGGATTGTTGCGTTACCGCTATCAGTAAGGAAGTCGCATTAATAACGGTCCATGCGGCCCCCCAATAGTCAAAGCTGGCCGGCTGCGGATTTTCCTTCGGCAGCAGCTTCAGCAAGACCGGCAATATAGCCAGCACCAGGCAAGTGACCACAAACAAGCCGTTCCAGCCAAAATATTCGCTGATGACGCCGCCTACAATCGGCCCAAGACCAAACGCCATTGCGCTGCCGGCCGCGATCATCGAGATCGCCCGGCCTCTTCGTTCGACCGGGATATAGCGGCTGGCTAATACAAGCCCAAGTCCGGCCATCGTCCCCGCTCCCGCCGATTGAAGAATCCGCGCCGTCAGCAGCAGAGCGAAATTATGGGCAAAGATTCCAAGCACCGAAGAAAGACCCAATATAAGCAGCCCAATCGCTACCAGCCTGCGTATGGGAGCGATATCCGACAAGCGGCTGTAAATCACCGTTGATAGGGCATAACCGATCGAATAGCTGGATACGATCCATGAGCCGAGATCCGAAGTAATTCCGAGATCGTTAATTATACTTGGCACCGAGACGTTAAACATGGTCGTATTCATGACCACGACAAACAAGCCCAGCATCCACACGGGCATTACGATTCTGTCATTCAAGTTGTCCACCTTGTTTCCCTGCGAAGTTACTTTACTTTGTTCAGTATAACACAAAAAAAGGCGAAGCAAGGTTTCAACCCCGCCTCAAAAAAACGAAGAACATTAAAACGCTATAAAGCTAAAACATTGGGCATAGCCATTTTTCCATTTGCAATTTATAGTAAAGAGTGAAATGTAATCGATTCCATAAACGGTGAGGAGGCATGTTATGCCAAAGCTGTTCGTTGCGGAAAAGGAACATCTCCGTCTCAACCATTCAGCTTTACCAATGAATGAATTACCGTATGAAGAAATGAAGCACTTATTTGATCATCTTACAAATTGTCTTTCGGGAGCCATGGAAGAAGTAAAAAATTTGGAGCAGCAATATTTGAAAATAATCGCTAGCGTTACCTTCGGCCTGCCCAAACCAAATGTACATCAGCTGTATTTTTCTTATAAAGAAGCGTTAAAGGCTTTGGAGCAGCAATTTAATCAAGGTTCTAAATTGTATCGCAAGCTAAGCTTGAACCCGCATCGTACGCCAAAGCGCAAGGTTCAGCAGGCATTGGAAGCCATCGAAGCCTCCTATGCCGATCACGGGATGACTTTGGCCGGAGTCGCCAAGGCTTTGTTTGTCTCAAGCACCTATCTTTCCACGTTGTTCAAACAGGAGCTTGGCGTTAACTTTCTCGATTATGTCCATCAATACCGGATCGAGAAGGCCAAAGCACTGCTGCAGGCCAGCGATATGAAAATCCATTCCGTTGCCAAGGAAGTCGGGTATTACGACGAGGCTCATTTTACGAAGACGTTCAAGAAATGGACCGGCATGCTGCCTTCGCAATACAAGAAGGACATGGCCGTCATTGGATGAAAAACAAAAAAAGGACAAGCCAATTCCGGCTTGTCCTTTGCACTTATACGCTCGTTAACTGATGGCGCTGACGATAAGCGAGCGGTGTCATCCCCATCTTTTTCTTGAACACCTGGAACAGGTAGTTGGTATTCGTAAAACCATGGTTAACCGCGATGGACTCCACCGTATTCGAGGTCTCGACCAGTTCCTCGCAAATGCGCTGCAGCCGGAAATCCTCCAAATAGCTGCTGAAGGAGCTGACCCCGTATCGGTGAAAGACGCGCTGCAGCTGCCTCGTGCTGATCTGGATCCGGTCCGCAACCTCCTGCAGGGTCAGCGGTCTTGCGTAATTGTCGTAAATATATTGCTGCGCCATCTCGAAGCGATGCGCTTGTATATCCCGCGCCGGAAGCATCTGCTGGCCATCCCGGTCAACGGTCGCTTTGGCGGCGCGCAGCAAGATTTGAATCAAGGACTGGCGGATCGTCGTATAAGCCCCAAGCTCGCCGGATCGCCAAGCCATGTAAGCCTGCAGGAAGCATGTCATGGCATCATGCTGATCCATAAACGGGCGAAGCGGAAAATCGGTCAGCGCCTGAATACAGGCTTCCGACTCTTTATTTTCCCACTCCGAGCCCCATTCTTCCCGTTCCTCTCCGTCCGGCAGACGCGTGATATCCACATGCAGGCACAGCTCTTCCATGCCGGAACGGTTATCCGCCGTTTGCTGATGCACAACGCCGGGACCGGTCAAATAAAACATGCCGCTGTTCAGCTTGTAAATATGGTCAATCAAGGTGACCGTTCCTTTGCCGCGCGGCACGAAGTGGAATTCAAACTCCGAATGCTTGTGGAATTTGATCAGCTGTCCGGGCTTAAAGGTGGTCAGATGCCATTTGAGCACCCTGATCCCGTAACGTCCCCATCTGAAATGCAGATCAAGCCGTTCGAGCGCGTCCATCTTTTCTTTCATAATGGCATAAGGATACGGTCTTGCGCTTACCTTGCTGTCTGACTCCACGATCTGCTCCCGTTCATCCATGCCAGTCATCGTATTAGCGGATTTCTTCAATACGTACAGCCCGCTTCTCAGCAACCGAGCGGTTAGATGCTTCCATAAGCGCCGTCAGATCCTGCGCCATGCGGATGTTCTCTGCTGCAACCGTATTGTTCCGGATATGGTCAGCCCATTGCTCGAATGCCTTGATGCGGCCGCTTGCCTTATCCGCTTCCGTCCACTCCGATTCGCCGTTCTTATTGCTGCGGACCAGAATGCGGTCTTCCGGCGTACCGTACAAGAGCGAGCCTTCCGTGCCATGAATCTCGATCGTGAATGGCGAATGGGCATTTACGAAGCCCGCTTCCACGATACCGATTGCGCCGCCGGCCGTCGTGAGAATGGATACCGCGTTATCCTCTACGTCTTTGCCGGTAACGTAACCGTACGAAGCTTGAACCTGAACCGGCATTTCGCCAAGGAACAGTCTAGTCAAATACATCGGATGGCAGCCAAGGTCGATTAGTGCGCCGCCGCCGCATTGCTCCAGGTTGTAGAAATGCTCAGGAAGCCAGTTTGCGGTTGCGCCGTTATGGGACAAGCGGACGCGAGTCAAGGTAACTTTGCCCAGAATGCCGGATTCCAGCACGTTCTGAATGGAAGGCGTATACCAGTCGTTAAGTCTTGGCAGCGATACGGTCAGCTTCACGCCCGCTTCTTCCACTGCCGCTAGGATCTCGTTAACTTCCTTCGTTGTAAGCGCCAACACTTTTTCCGTAAAGATATGCTTGCCGGCTTGAGCGGCTTTGACCATAACCTCGCGGTGAATATTGGAAGGCGCGTCCACGATCACTCCGTCAATATCTTCGCGAGCGAGGAGTTCATCCAGATTGGAGAAGAAAGGAACGCCCAGCTTGGAAGCTGCTTCTTCGCCTCTAGCCGGAATTTCATCCCATACCGCTACGATTTCCGTATCCGGATGCGCTTGCGCCTCTCTCGTATAATCCCATGCGTGAACATGCCAATAACTTAACATTGCGACTCTAATCATATAACTTCCACTCCTCAGACCGATTATTTGGGATAACTACATATTTGCGACTTATTTCTAAGGTAGCACACCATTTACCAAAGTAAAACTAGAACATAAAGACATTATGACTATAATTATACGACACAGACAAGAACTTTTTTATAGCCTTATTGACTCTAAATATCGGTCAAACCTATAGTAATGGCATAAACACCTTTTTATATAAATCCAATTAATCGGAGGCTGGACATGAGTAAATTACTGAAGGTTGGCATCATCGGCTGCGGCGGTATCGCGAATGGCAAGCATCTTCCTGCACTCAGCAAGAACAAGAATGTTGAAATCGTTGCCTTTTGCGACGTTGTAGTGGAACGCGCTGAAGAAGCATCCCAAAAATACGGCGCTGAAGGCTCGAAAGTATACGCGGATTACCGCGAGCTGATTGCCGATCCGTCGATCGATGTTGTGCATGTATTAACGCCTAATGACTCGCACTCCTTTATTACGATAGATTCCCTTGAAGCCGGCAAGCATGTTATGTGCGAAAAGCCAATGGCTAAGACGGCTGCTGAAGCAAGAGCTATGCTGGATGCCGCGAAGCGCACGGGCAAAAAGCTGACCATCGGTTACAACAACCGTTTCCGTCCGGACAGCCAAGTCCTCAAAAAGGTTTGCGAGCAAGGCGAGCTGGGCGAAATCTACTATGCACGCGCTCATGCGATCCGTCGCCGCGCGGTTCCGACTTGGGGCGTATTCCTCGACGAAGAGAAACAAGGCGGCGGACCGCTTATCGATATCGGTACTCACGCGCTTGACCTGACGCTGTGGATGATGGACAACTACAAGCCGGTTTCCGTTACGGGCTCCGTATTCCATAAGCTTGGATCGAAAGAAAATGCCGCTAACGCTTGGGGCCCATGGGATCCTGCGAAATTTACGGTAGAAGATTCCGCTGTAGGCTTTATCAAGATGGAGAACGGTGCAACGATCACGCTTGAAGCAAGCTGGGCGCTGAATACGCTTGATATCGACGAAGCAAAATGTACGCTTTGCGGTACGGAAGGCGGCGCGGACATGAAGAACGGCCTTCGCATCAACGGCGAAGAGAACAGCCGTCTGTTCGTTAAAGAAATCGACCTTTCCGCCGGCGGCGTAGCGTTCTATGACGGCGCTTCGGAGCGCGATATCGACGTGGAATGCGCAGCTTGGATCAACGCAATCCTGAACGATACGGATCTGGTTGTAAAAGCCGAGCAAGCTCTTGTCGTAACCGAAATCTTGGAAGCGATTTACGAATCCGCCCGCACTGGCGAGACGGTATACCTCAATCGCGAAAAAGTAGCGAAATAAATAAAAAAACGGTTGTGCCTGTTTCCAACAAGCACAACCGTTTTTTTTATACATTGTGAAGCTTATCCGGGTTGCGGACGATAAACAACCGGTGAAGAACACCTTCGCGCTGCTCAAGAAATACGACCGAATCCACGATTCCTTCCTGCCGGAATACGAAGGCGGGTTCTCCGTTTAGCGGCTTTACCTCTACCGTCATATGGCTCGTAATCTGGGATTTGCGGAAAATGCCCAGCAGGAACTGCGCCACGCGCTCCCTTGACTCGATTGGCCGGACAGCCGCCGACGCCTTGCCTCCTCCGTCGGAGATAAGCACGGCATCTTCCGCCAGCATGGACAGCACGGTGTCGACCTCGCCTTCGGATAAGGCCGCTACGAACCGGTTTATCCACGCCTGCTCGATTGTACCGCCAGATTGCAGCTCTTCTTCCGTTATTCCCATCTTAGCTCTAGCACGGCTCATCAGCTTGCGGCAGTTTTGCTCGCTTTTTCCCGTTAATTCGGCAATAGCGGGATAATCGAACCCAAGCGCTTCGCGCAGAACGAATACGGCCCGTTCCGAAGGCGACAGCCTTTCGAGCAGAGCAAGCATCGCGTAGGACAGCAGGTCATGGCGAACCACTTCCTCCAGTCCGCCATCGTAGTATTGTGCTATTGGCTCAGGCAGCCAAGGACCGACGTATTGCTCCCGGCGAACCCTTGCCGAACGAAGATGATCCAGGCATCGATTCGTTATCATTTTGCACAAATACGCTTTGGGCTCGTGCAGCTTATCCGGGTTCATATTCTGCACCTTCAGGAATACGTCCTGAACCGCATCCTCCGCATCGGCGGCCGAGCCGGTTAACTGGTAAGCAAGGCTGAACAACAAGCCTTTATAACGTTCATACAGCTCAATCATATGACGTCTCCTTATGATTTCAGCATACTCGCGTAATCCCAGACGAAACGTTTGATTTTATAAGATAAACTTCCCGAAATGATTATATCAAGCCCCCATTTGCGCGTCCATGTCATTCCCCGTCCCGGACCAAGTCCAATCGTAAAGCCATCCATCACCTGTTTATGGCGGGGAGCCTCGCTGCCGGTTTTGTCCGCCGCAATGATTTTGCCTAATCGCTGTGCCTGCAGAATCGCCTCTTTGCAGGTCATTCGGGCGGCTTCACCGTTATCCGGATCCACGATAAACGCGCAATCCCCAATGGCATACACGCCACGGGCATCCTTCACACGGTAGCATTCGTCCACGATAAGCCTGCCATCCTTCGTTACGGGCAGCCCAAAGCTGCGAATAGCCGGATTCGGAACAAGACCCAGCGTCCAAACCGTAAGGCCAACGGGTAGGGCATCACCGCTTGAGAGCATGAGATTGCCGTACTCCTCTCGTACCGCTTTGCAACGATGATGCACGGATACGCCGCATTTCGCCAGCTCCTCCTCCAGCTTGCGGCTTGCCTTCATTGGTCCCTCCCGAAACAAACGATCCTGGGCATTCAGCAGATGGACCCGGATTTCTTGCGGGTTAAGTCCCTGTCTGGCTGCTTCTTCTCTCATGGCGTACGCTAACTCCGAGGCCGTCTCAATGCCGGTAATTCCCGCTCCGGCCACGGCTGCCGTGAGCAAGCGACGGCGTTCCTCCGCGTTGTTTTCCACCCTTGTAGCCTGCATATTATAGCCCCATGCTTCCCTGATTCGGACAGCCGACTCCATTCCCGTAAGGGATATGCCCCCAAGACCGGACTCCGTCTCGCGGGCTACGCTGCCAACCGCAATAACCAGCGTGTCATAAGCAAGCCGTACGGAGTTGCCTTCCGCATCTTCATATTCGAGCATCTTTTCATCCGCATGCACATGCCGTGCTTTTCCTTGCACGTGTTCGGCCGCTTCCGGCAAAATTTGCTTCCACGGTACCGTAATCTTGTCAGCCCCTACCGCCGGCTTGAACAAGAGCACCTTGCGCAGATGGTAAGGATTCGGATCCAATAATAGAAGGCGAAGCTTCCGTCCTTCCGCATGAGCGCCATACTGCTTCCAAACCGCTTTTACCGCATGAATTCCCGCATACCCGCCGCCAATGACAACCACTGTCCATTCCGTCATAGATGATCTCTCCTCTAAATGCTTTTGCAAATAGAACGAGGAGAGGTCTTTGTTTGTGACACCGGATTTATCAATTGCAAAAATAACGTATCCTTCGTCTCAAGCCAACCATTAGCACAAAGTTAACGTTGACGTAAAGATTAATGTGGCGATACGATTGTTTCGTTTACTGCATCCGTTTCAAAGAGACTATACCAATTTATTTAAAGAGAGGGATAACACGAATATGTCTTCAACTGCTAGACCAGCAGCAGCCGCGGCTCCGCTTAAATCCGCCGAGTCCATGTTCAACCAGCCGATCGCCGTATGGGCGATTGCATTCGCAAGCATTATTGCCTTTATGGGCCTTGGTCTGGTAGACCCGATCCTGCCGATGATGAAGGATCAGCTTCACGCGTCCGACAGCGACCTTACGCTTCTCTTTACGAGCTACAATGCCGTCATGGCCGTAGCCATGCTGGTAACCGGCGTTATTTCCTCCAAGCTTGGCACGAAAAAAATGCTGCTTGCCGGTATAGTCCTCATCGCTATATTTTCCGCGCTTGCCGGAAGCGTCGACAATGTCATGTCCATCGTATGGCTGCGCGCCGGCTGGGGTCTTGGCAATGCGTTTTTTGTCGCAACCGCGCTGTCCGCCATTGTTTCCTTATCCCGCGTTGGCGTTGCCAAATCGATTATTTTGTTTGAGGTTGCCGTAGGTCTAGGCATCTCCGTAGGTCCGCTTCTTGGCGGAGAGCTTGGCGCCATCTCATGGCGCAGCCCGTTCTACGGCGTCGCCTGCTTAATGATTGTCGCTTTCTGCTTGATCACCTTCATGATGCCGAAGGCCAAAACTCCTGCTGCTCCTGCGGTGAAAAAGAAAGCTTCCATACTCGATCCGTTCCGTGCCTTGAAGCACCGCGCCCTTCTGATCTTTGGCCTTTCCGCGGCGCTTTACAACTTCGGATTCTTTACTCTTCTCGTGTATGCCGCGCTGGTGCTTGGCCATCTGCATCATCTGGACGTTCACGGACTTGGTTATGTCTTCCTGGGCTGGGGTCTGCTTCTGGCATTCACTTCCGTCTTTATGGCTCCTAAGCTGCAAAGACGTTCGGGCACAATCAAATCGATGTGCATTCAGCTTGTTCTATTCGCTTGCACCTTGTTTGCGATGGGCTATTGGACAACGGAAAAAGCGGTCGTCATCTGCATGGTTATTCTTGCAGGGGCTTTCCTTGGCAACAATAATACCCTTATCACGACAGCCGTTATGAACGCCGCTCCGGTCGAACGGCCAACCGCTTCCGCGGCATACAGCTTCCTTCGCTTCATCGGCGGCGCGCTTGCTCCGTATTACGCGGTCAAATTCGCCGAATGGTTCGATTTCCATGCCCCGTTCTATATCGGCGGCGGCTTTGTTATCCTGGCCGTTATCCTCATTGCATTCAACCATAAACATCTGAAGCATGTCGACCAGGCCGAAGCGCATTGATAAGTTAATAAAAATTTGGAACAAGCTGACCCGATTTTAACCGGGTTGGCTTGTTTTTTTTCTCGATTGGAAACATTATAGAGATAAGCAAACTTTGGAAAGGAGGTGCCTCATGAAAAAAATCGTCCTGATCCGCCATGGGCAAAGCGTATGGAATGTCGAGAATCGGTTCACGGGCTGGACCGATGTGGACCTGTCAACGCAAGGTCTGGATGAAGCCCGGGAAGCCGGAGAAATCCTGAAAAAACACGGATACGTCTTCGACGCCGCCTATACCTCCGTCTTGAAACGCGCCATCCGAACCTTATGGATTATCCTTCACGAGATGGATCTCTTATGGATACCGGAGCAGAAAAGCTGGTTGCTGAACGAACGGCATTACGGCGCGCTGCAAGGGCTGAACAAGGCGGAAACCGCCGCCAAATACGGAGAGGAGCAGGTGCATTTATGGCGCAGATCGGTTGATGTCCGTCCTCCGGCACTCGATGTAACCGACCCGCGATACGTTGCTGCCGACCCTCGTTACATCGGACTCAAGGAAGGCGAGTTTCCGTTAACGGAAAACCTGGAAGACACGGAGGCACGGGTTCTGAGGTATTGGAACGCCGAAATCGCTCCCGCTGTTTCCTCCGGAAAACAGGTTATTATAGCCGCTCACGGGAACACGCTGCGGGCGTTGGTTAAATATTTGGACCAGATACCGCCGGACGGCATTGCAGATCTGAATATCCCGACAGGTATTCCGCTTGTGTACGAGCTGGATGATGAACTGAAGCCGATCCGCCATTACTATCTCGGCTGGGAAGGGCCGTATCCGAACGGCCAGATTCCGACGCATATCGCTCCTGCGACAAGGTGAAACGGCTTCGCCGTCCTTTAGCGGCGGAACGCGTTCAATCCGGAGAATTCTAAATAAGCAGTTGCATTCCCGTTGTCCATCTTCTACAATAGAATCCAATATTGCGTATAACCTCGGCAATACGGGCCGGGGGTTTCTACCGGGAACCGTAAACTCCCGATTACCAGCATGCTTCTTTCAGCATCGGCGGTAATCGGGAGTTTTTTTATTTTAGTATAAAAAAGGAGAGAATAGCTGTCATGCATACAAAAGACAAACTCACGAAACGAATCGACGTAGCAGCCAAACGCGCTGCGGCAGATCTTATTATACGAAACGGAAAAATCGTAAACGTGTTTACAGGCAGCATAATGTCCGGCGATATCGCAATCGCGGACGGAGTGATCGCGGGAATCGGCCGGTACACGGAAGGCTCGGAAGTCATTGACGCGGCAGGACAATGGATTATTCCCGGCTTAATTGACGGGCATGTGCATATCGAGAGTTCGATGCTGACGCCGCGCGAATTCGCGAAGGTTGTTCTGCAGCATGGAGTTACGGCCGTTGTGACCGACCCGCATGAAATGGCTAACGTGATGGGCAGCAAAGGGATACAATACATGCTTGACCAATCCGCAGGACTTCCCCTCGACATTTACGTCAATCTTCCGTCCTGCGTACCCTCTACCCCGTTCGAGACAAGCGGCGCAGCCTTAGAAGCGGAAGATCTTCGCCCGTTCTACGCGCACCCGAAAGTACTTGGCCTGGCTGAAGTGATGGACTTTCCCGCACTTGCAGCCGGCAGTCCCGGCATGATCAGCAAATTGGCTGACGCGAACGAGCTTCATGCGCATATCGACGGTCACGCCGCCGGCATTGACCGGGAACAGCTCAATCTCTATATGGCCGCGGGCATCCGCACGGATCATGAAGCGATTGACGCGGAAGAAGCAAGGCACCGGCTCGAGCTGGGCATGTATCTGATGATCCGCGAAGGTACCGTGGCCAAGGACCTGGAGGCGCTCCTTCCTGCCGTTAACACCGGGAACAGCCGGAGATGTCTGTTCGTAACGGATGATAAACTCATTGACGACCTGCTGGAGGAAGGAAGCGTCGACTACAGCATCCGTCTGGCCGTGAGCAAAGGGCTTGATCCGGTTACCGCCATTCAGATGGCGACCCTAAATGCCGCGGAATGCTTTGGTCTGCGCCGGCAAGGCGCCATTGCTCCCGGCTATAAAGCCGATCTTGTGATCGTTGATGATCTGGAGAAGCTGGCGATCAGCCAGGTATTTAAGGAAGGCGTATGCGTATTTCGCAACGAAACTCTTCAGGAGGAGGCCTTTTCCTCAAGCGCTGCGCAAGCTTCCCTGGAACCGATGCATTCATCCGATATAAAAGCGGGAATGAAGCCACTTCGGCCGGATGCTCTTGAGCTTCCGCTCGCGTCCGATACCTGCCATGTTATCGGGATTATTCCGAACTCTCTTGTGACCCGGCATTTGAAGGAACAGGTAGCAAGGGATGGGCAGCTGAAGTTCCTTCCTTCAACCGAACGCGACCAGCTTAAGCTCGCCGTCGTTGAACGTCATCACCGGACCGGCAATATCAGCCTTGCGGTTGTAAAGGGCTTTGGCCTCCGCAAAGGCGCGATCGTATCGTCGGTAGCCCATGATTCGCACAATATCATATGCGCAGGCGTAACCGATGAAGACATGCTGCTTGCTATCGGTCATGTGGCTGCGTTGAACGGCGGGCTCGCGGTTGTCGCGGACGGTGAAGTTCTTGCTTCCTTATCCCTGCCAGTCGGAGGCCTGCTGTCCGAACAAGGCTATAGCGAAGTGAATCAACAAATGCTTGGCCTCTATGCGGCGCTTCGCACGATTGGCGCACCGGATGCCTTCAACCCGTTCCTGACGTTATCCTTCCTGGCACTCCCGGTCATCCCCGAGCTCAAGATAACGGACAAGGGCTTGTTCGAATTCGCGTCAAACCGTCATATCGGAGTTCAAGCCTGATAGCGACACGTCTCCTCTGCTTGCTATAATAAGGTAAGGCATACAGCCTGCAGCACAGCCCTTATTTGTGAATTTTCATTATAAGAGGAGCGAAAATAGATGACTCGTTGGGTAGATCAATATATCCGGAATGAAGAGGAACAAGCCCGGGTATGGCAAGTAGATAAATTGGCGGCTGCTTTCGCGGAAAGAGCATCCCGGCACGACCGTGAAGGTTCGTTTCCGTTTGATAATTTTGCGGACTTGCGCGAGGCGGGATATTTGAAGCTTACGGTTCCCAAAGTATACGGCGGAGAAGAAATCTCCCTCTATGAGATGGTGATGCTGCAGGAAAGGCTGGCTTACGGCGACGGTTCTACCGCACTTGCGGTTGGCTGGCATATGGGACAAATGCTGCATCTGCGCACTTCACGAAAATGGCAGGAGCCTGTCTTCGCAGATCTATGCACGGCCGTTGTCAAAGACGGAGCGATGATCAACACCTTCGCCAGCGAAGCAGCTTCCGGCAGTCCCAGCCGGGGCGGCAGGCCCGAAACAACCGCAACCGCCGTCCCGGGAGGATGGCTTATATCCGGGCGCAAAACCTTTAGTACGTTGTCCTCCATCCTCGACCGGTTTGTCGTAACCGCTTATATTCCGGACGAGGACAGCGTTAGCGATTTCATGGTGAGCCGGGACGAGCAGGTCTCCATCATCGAAACGTGGGATACGCTTGGCATGCGCGCGACCGGAAGCCACGATGTTGTGCTGGATCAAGTCTTTGTTCCCGCCGATCACCGGCTTACCGGGAAAGGGAAGGATGACGGAGGCGGCTGGCTGCTGCATATTCCGGCCTGCTATCTTGGCATCGCGCTAGCTGCGAGAGATTATGCCCTGTCGTTCGCTAACTCCTATAAGCCCGGCCAGATGGATAAGCCGATCTCGTCTATTCCTTCCGTCCAGCATACGATTGGCCAGATGGAGCTTGAGCTTCGCACCGCCCATACGATGCTCTATTCGATCGCGGAACGCTGGGACCGGGAAACGGAAAACAGGCCAGCTTTGAAAGCTGACCTGGGTCTCGCGAAATACGCGGCTACCAATAATGCCATCAAGATTGTTGATCTGGCCATGCGGATCGTCGGCGGCACCAGCTTATCCCGTCAGCAGCCGCTCGAGCGTTATTACAGGGATGTCCGGGCCGGACTGCATAATCCGCCGATGGACAATGTCGTCATTCAAAATCTGGCGGCGACAGCTTTAAGCGAATTCGAATAAGATTCCCCAAGAGGCGCTAGAACAAATCGGCTTTGCCGAGTTTGAGCGCCTCTTTGTTTCCTTTGATGAAATATTCATGATCCCCGAAACGGCCCATGGCCTGACGGTCAGGCAGCCATACCCACTCATCGATTTCCGTCTGGCAGCGGTGTGCTCGGAACGCCGCAAGCTTCGCTTTTTTATAGCGGCTTACGTCAATCCGGGCAATCTCCTCCTGCGTGTAACCATAAGCCTCGGGATAGGCCAGCGAATCACCGAACGAAATGAAATACAAGGCTATCGCAAGTCCCGTGCGGGCAAGCGCTTCAATCGTAGCTTTGCCAATTGCGCAATGATCCGGATGCCCGCCCCATTTCTCATGAAAAGTAAGAATGGCATCGGGATTAATTTCCCGTATGAATCCGGCTATGCGGTCCGCCAATTGATCCGGATCCGCGAACTCCACCGTTTTATCGCGAATATCGAAGAAATGCAGATGCTTGACCCCGAGGCATTCGCACGCTTCCCGAAGCTCCTGCTCGCGGGCCGCGGCCATCGTCTCGCGGTTCAAATACGGCGGATTGCCCATTCGCCTGCCCATCTCGCCTCTTGTTGCGCTGACCAGCGTAATCTCCACGCCGCTGTCGGCATACTTCGCTAACGTACCGCCGCAAATAAAAGACTCGTCATCCGGATGGGCAAATACGGCGAGCAGCTTTCTTGGTTCTGTACTCATTCCGCAAACGGCTCCTTTCCGAGGTGCAGCGCAACATTCATTCGTCCTCTGTCATCGTAGCCGGTCAGCAGCAAGCGTCCTTCCGCATCAAGCTCGTAATGCGTGAGCGCTTCCATTCGCAGCCAGCCAATTTCATCGAATCGCAAAGCGATCCGGAACGGCCCCTCCCCGGCTGTAAAAGCCTGCGTAAGCTTCATCTTGAAGTTCCGCACAAAAACGTAGGATGTTGCTTCGCTATGGACGTAAATCTCTTCCCCAGTAAACGTTCGCAGCAAATCCTCTACTTCTAATGGATTTATCGGATTCATGATTGCATCTCCCCGGACTCTTCCTTCGATTCCCGCTTCAGCCTTTCCAGACATGCTTGGCATACGCAGGCTTTTCCCATTAATTCAGACGGAATCTGTTCAAACACCTTTTGCGGAAAAACCTCTTTGCTGCACCAGCATTCCCCGGCCGGCAGTCCTTGCAGATTGCCGCATTGATTGTTCCCCTTGCAGATCGGACATTCGTTTGCCATCGCTTTGTTTCCCTCTCCTTATGAGAAAACCTCTATCGTAAAAAGACTATCCGAGCGTTCCTCCCAAGCTGGAGCTGCGGATAGTCAGGATTCCCATCATTAGCCTTGCGGCTTCGGCTCCGTGCTGATCTGCCATTTGATGCCGAATTTGTCTTCTACCCGGCCAAACAGCGTACCCCAGAACTGCTTCTCCAGCGGCATGATCACCCGTCCGCCTTCCGACAGGTTGGCGAAGGCTTGCTGAGCTTCCTCGTCCGTCTTGAATTCGAGGTTCAGATCAAAGCTCGTACTGCGTCCCGGAGGCTCGTGCATCGTATCGGCAATGTAGAAGGTAACATCTGCGGCTTGAAAAACCATATGTATGATTTTGTCCTTCATCGATTCGTCCGTACCCGGAGCTTGCCCATACGTCATTTGATCGATGATTTTACCGCCAAGAGCCTGCACGTAAAATCCGGCTTGCGTTTTCGCGTCCTCGGAGTAAAAATACGGTGTGAGCTTTGCCATCTGACTATGCACTTCCTTTGTCGATAATGATCTTGCCCACTTATTCTAACCCACAACTCATTGTTTTTCGAGCAGGTTTACTAAAAAACAGGAAAAACCGTGCAGGCGCTAAGCCTGCACGGTTTTGAGCAGTCCTATTCGTTTTTACAACGCCCTCACGGGCTCCTTCTCGCTCAGCGTTCTAAGATAGTTGGCGATAACCCTGGCCAGCTGCTCGGGAGCTTCGACCAGACTCATATGCGCGACGCCTTCGAACGTATTTTCCTGAATATGCGGATATTCATAGGTTGTCTTCGGCGTCTCTTTTTCATTGACGGAGAAGGTATCGTCCGGGGATACAACCTCATCCTCCGCGCCGGCGACAAGCAGAATCGGGTACTTGGCTTCATGCAGCATCGCGCTTCGGTCCGGCCTCATCATCATGCCTTCAAGCGTATGAATAGCTCCCTTTGCAGACATGTTGAGTCCGGCCTCTTTAACCTTTTCCACCTCATCAGGCATATCTTGCCTCTTGGATTCCTTGAACAGCTTCGGAATCAGCTCGTGTACGTAAGGCTCGATCCCTTCCTTCTGGATGAAGGAGATATCCTGGTACCTTTTCCTCTTCACTTCTTCCGTGTCCGGCAGGGCGGTGGAATGAATCAGTCCGAAACCGGCCAGCTTGTCAGGGTATTTATCCGCAATGGCGAGCGTTACATAGCCGCCTAGAGAATGGCCGAATACAACGGTTTTCTCGATTCCAAGCTTTTCGATCAATGCATTTATATCATCGGCCATTACTTCCATCGTATACACATTGTCTGGTGCCGATGTCTCGCCATGGCCCCTCAGCTGCGGCATAATTACACGGTAGTGATCGGTCAGCAGCGGACAAACATTATGCCAATAATGGGACGATCCGCAAAAACCGTGAAGCAGAATAATCGCTTTTTCGTTTTCCTGTCCACATTCTTCGTATACCATATCGATGCCATTGACATTTACCTTATGCTTATCCATCGATCCCACATCCTTTTCGATTTGAAATGCTATCATGTCATTACTTAACCAGCTAACGATGGGTTGAAACATTATTATCAGACAATTCTGAATTTATTTGCTCAAAACAAAAAAACAGCCCTGGAGCGCTTAGCTCCAGAGCTGTTCTTCGCTGCATTACTTCGATACCGTTTTATTGTAGATATCGATTTTCTCCGTAATTTGTTTTGCTGCGCCGTCAAGCGCAGCCTTAACGTCCTTCTTGCCCGTGAACACTTCTTCAATCGCGCCTTCCACCGTCTGACGAGCGTCAGGGAACACGCCCATTACGGCGCCTTGGCTTGCCGTGCTTGGCTTGGAGGCATGAAGCTGGTCAACAGCGGTCTGGAACTGCGGATATTTCGCCAGGTTATCCTTTACAATCTGCTCGTCGTAAGCCTTTGTCGTAATCGGGAAATAACCGGTATTGATATGCCATTCCGCTTGCACGGCCGGCTCAGCCAGGTATTTCATGAATTCCCAAGCGGCCTTCTGCTCTTCCGCCGGCTTGTTGTTCAGAATCCAGTTGCTCGCGCCGCCGATGACAACGCCGCCTTCGGAGGAAGCGTTTGGCTTAGGCAGGAAAGCCGTGCCTACTTCGAACTTGCCCGCCGCGCCGTCAACAATGCCGCGCAGCGAAGCCGTCGAGTCCAGCGTCATGGCGATTTGGCCGGCCAGGAACGCTTTTTTCGTGTCATCCGTTTTGCGTCCAAGATTCAGAACCGATTTATTGTCGACCATGCCTTTCCACCAAGTGAGCGTATTTACGGCTGCTTCCTGATTTACGAGCGATTCCGTAGCGGCGCTCTCGCGGCCGTTCCCGTTATTGATAAGGTCCTTGCCTTGATTAGCCAGAAGCTGCTCCATAAACCAGCCGTAGATGGCGAAGGATGCTCCCGTCACGCCGTTCCCGGTCAATTTTTTAGCGTCGGCTGCTACTTCTTCGTATGTCGCAGGCGGCTTGTTTGGATCAAGACCGGCTTTTTCGAACAGGTCCTTGTTATAGTAAAGAATCGGATTGGAGGTGTTGAAGGGCATGGAGTACTGCTTGCCGTCAAACGTATAGTATTTAGCAATATTCGGCTCCAACGATGACAAGTCGTACTTCTCTTCGTCAATGAACTGCTGCACCGGCGTAACGGCGCCGGAATCGATCATGAATTTCGAACCGATCTCGTACACCTGGATTAAGGAAGGACCCGACTTCGAATCCATGGAAGCCTTCAGCTTGTTCAAGCTCTCGTCGTAGGTACCCTGGAAAACGCCTTCTACCTTAATATCGGGATGCGAAGCGTTGAAATCGCTGACCAGCTTGTCCACGGCTGTGCCGAGCTCGCCGCTCATGGAATGCCACCAGACTACTTTGACAGGCTCTTTGGCCGGTTCGGTGGATGCTGCGCCCGCATTGGCGCTGGTCTCCGTATTGGAAGCCGAGACGGTAGGCGACGGTTCGTTACCTCCGTTATTCGGATTCGATGCGCAGGCTGATAAAGGCAGCACGAGCATAGCCGCCACAGGCAATACCATTTTCCAATTGCGTTTAACCATGGTTTCTTTTCTCTCCCTTGAAATAATGTTTTCTATATGGCAAGTCCGATTGGACAAGTACCCGGGTAAGATCAACCCTTCATCGCGCCGGCCGTAATTCCCCGCACAAGCGGCTTCAGGCCGAGTGCCAGCAGGACAAACGACGGAACCAACACAAGCGCGACTCCGCACAGCACCAGATTCCAGCTTGTCAGCTCCTCGAACTGGAGCATCGCGATTCCGATCTGTACCGTTCGCATGGCGTCGCTGCTTGTAACGAGCAGCGGCCACAAGTATTGATTCCATCCGTTCAGGAATACATACACCGCAAGCGATGCGGCAGCCGGGCCGGATAAGGGAAGCACGATAGACGTGAAATGGCGGAAATGCCCGCAGCCGTCGATGCGTGCCGCTTCAAAAAGCTCGCGCGGCAGCTGCATGAAGAACTGGCGAAGCAGGAACACGCCAAACGCCGAAGCGGCAAACGGTACGATAAGCCCTTGAAACGAATCGAGCCATCCCCAGCTTTTGACGGTCAAATAATTGGGAATAATCGTAACTTCCCATGGAATCATCATGGTGCTGATAAATAAAGCGAACCAGAACCGGCTGCCGGCGAACCGGATATACACAAATGCGTAAGCGGCCAGCGCCGCCGTCAGCACCTGAAGAACCATAATTGAGACCGCCAGAACAAAGCTGTTGAGAATAAAGCCGAATATCGGCACGGTATCGATGGCGTTCTTCAGCTCCCCCGTGTGAAGACCCGAAGGAAGAAGCTTGGGCGGAAATTGGCTTGCTTCGTCCGGCGTCATGAAGATTTGGGCAAGCAAGTAAAGCAGCGGTGCCAGCACTAACAGCGACAGCAGGACGAGCAGGCCGTAAAGGCTGAATAAGCGGTATGGACTGCGCGGATGACCGAAAGCCTTCACTGGTAATGCACCTTCTTTCCGAGGACTAGAAATTGTACGGCCGTCAGCAGAAGCATCAGAATAAACAGGACGATCGCCAGCGCGCTGCCGGTGCCGAACTGATAGTTGATAAAGGCTTCACGGTAGATGGAGTACACCAGCACATCGGTTGAACCCGCCGGTCCTCCCCTGGTCAAAATATTGATTTGTCCGAATGATTGGAAGGCGCTCATGATCGACACAACCGCTAGGAAGAAAAGAGTTGGCGACAGCAGCGGAAGCTTGATCGAGAAAAACGTTCTCCACATGGATGCGCCGTCGATTCGCGAGCTGTCCATGATATCGTTATCCAGCCCCTGAATAGCTGCCAGAAGCAGGACGAACGGAAATCCGGAGTTCATCCATACCGTCATAAGAGAGACGGAATCAAGCGCCGCACCCGGATCGGTCAGCCATTGGACTTGTCCGAAGCCGATCTGCCCAAGCAAATAGTTGAGCATGCCTAGCGACGGGTGGTACAGAATCATCCACAGAATGGATGCCGTACCGACGGAGAGCGCCAGCGGAAGCGAGAAAATAAAGCGGAACAGCTTGCTCCCTTTGCCTGCGGAGTGAACAAGGCTGGCGCATAGCAGGCCGAGGATAAGACCGGCTGGCACTGTCATCAGAGTGAATTTCACCGTGATCCAGAGGCTGTTCCAGAAGGCGGATGATTCCATCATGCGCGAATAATTGTCCCATCCGGCATAGGCGGCCACCCTGCCGCGGGGGTCGGTAAGTTGAAAACTCAGATAAACGGAGCGAGCCATCGGATAGAAGAAGAACAGGATGAATATAGCCACGCTTGGCGCCAAAAACAGGTACCCGAGGAGATGCTCCCGTATTCTTCTCAGCATGCCCGCGTTGATCCGGCTGCCAGGCGCTGCCGCGGATGCCGGAGACAAGACCGGCTTGGATTTGTCTGAATAGAGTGACGAATTCATATGTGGCTACAACCGCCCTTTCAAGAAATTGCTGAACCTGATATGGCTTGGCAAGTCCAAGAATAACCGCCATTTGTAACTCCTATGTCAGCGTTTTATTAAGATTAGGAAATGTGATAACGCTTACTTGAAAATAAACCTGTCTTTCTAAAGATTTTCTTTAGATTTATAATCAATGAGGGACAGGTTAACCGTCCCAACCTATAATGAAGGCAAGCGATAGGGTAATCCATTGGATGTCGTTGGAGCCAGACTGGGAGGGATCTTAAGAATGTCGAGGGAAATCGAGCCAAATATTCATGCAAGCAGCCCCATTGTCATTGGACATAGAGGCGCAGCCGGAGAAGCACCCGAGAATACGCTAGCAAGCTTCAGGCTTGCGGCCGAGCAAGGCAGCCATATGGTAGAGCTGGATATTCACTTGTCGGAGGACGGCAAGCTTATTGTCTGCCATGACGATACGCTGGACCGGACTACGGATAGCTCCGGAGCGATCCGCTTGCTGCATTCGGAAGTCATCCGTAAGGCGGATGCGGGAAGCTGGTTCTCGCCTTCTTTTGCCGGCGAGAAAGTTCCGTTCCTGGAGGAAGTATACGATTTGCTGCCCGAACAGATCGAAATCAATGTCGAAGTCAAGGATTCCGCAGGCTCCCTTCTCGACCAGGTACTGCTGGATTATCTCCGCGGCGAAGGCCGCCTGGAGCGCACCGTTGTCTCTTCGTTCGATCATAAGCTGCTTCTAAGGCTGAAGCAGGCAGAGCCGGAGCTCCGTATCGGACTGCTCTATGCCGCCGACCTCATTCATCATGCTACGTACGCGGCGCTGCTGGAGACGGAGGTATGGTCTCTTCATCCCCATCATGGCCATATCGGAGCCCGGGATACCGAGGACGCCCTCGCGGCCGGACTTCAGATCTATCCTTACACGGCCAATCATCCCGCCGAATGGGACAAGCTGATTTCCATCGGCGTAACGGGCATTATCACCGATTTTCCGGGTCTCTTGAACGAGCATCTTAACCGAATTTAATCGCCTGGCATGTCAAACAGCCCGCAGGGATAATCCCCTGCAGGCTGTTTTTTATTTGACTATTAATGAAGTAAAATACTTGACCGACTTTTTGCGAAAGAAGATGTTTCACCTTCCGCTATCATGGTTAAATACCTATCAAGCAAGACAAGCAAGACAGACAAAACAAGCAAGTATCCAATCGAAAGAAAGGTGATTCATATGTTAGGATGGGCTCTACTCTTCTTTATCTTCGCAGTCGTCGCTGGCCTGTTCGGATTTCTGGGCATCGCCTCCGCGCTTGCGGGTATTGCGAAAATTCTATTCGTGGTCTTTATCGTCCTCTTTATCGCTTCTCTGATACTGGGACGAAGACGAGCATAACCCGCAAGCATCGTAACACCACCAATTTCATTAAAATCGAGGAGGAATTACAATGACAACTCAAACCATGACGACAAGAGTACACACGGTCAACAACATGCTGGAAGTACAGGAGCAGGTTCACCGCTTCGAACGTGACGGCTATGCGAGAGAGAATATCTTTGTACTGACTCACGATAAAGACCGTACGGAACGCATTGCCAAAAATACCAACGCCGAGCAAATCACCGTAGCGGCGGAGGGCGTCGGAACGGCTATCGCCAACATTTTCCGCTCCACCGGCAATGAGCTTCGCGCCAAGATGAGATCGCTTGGGATCTCGAAGCAATACGCGGAGCATCTGGAAAAAGAGATGGACAGGGATAAAATTCTGGTTATCGCTTGGGGCGGCAAAGAGTATAAGGATGACGAATACGACTCCTCCGTCTACTACTATCCGGAATACCGTTTATAACCGAGCAATCCAAAATCAAAGGCCTACTCCTACGGGTAGGTCTTTGATCTATGGTATAGTGTTAAAAGAATAGAAGCAAAGAAAGGAGTGCTCCCGGATGAGTATTATCATTGTTGACGATAACGCGACCAACCAGCTTATCATACAGACCATCCTGAATAAGGCCGGTTATCGGAATCTATTAACGGCCTCGTCAGCCCATGAGCTTTACGATATGCTTGGCACAGGAGGCTCCGCTACCTCAGCAGACCTGGATGTCGAGCTCATTCTGATGGATATGATGATGCCGGACATCGACGGAATCGAAGCATGCCGCACGGTATTGCGGGACTGCCGTTACAAAGACATCCCCATCATATTCGTAACCGCGGTTGGCGATTCGAACAAAATGGCCGAAGCACTCGATGCCGGAGCCTGCGATTACGTCATGAAGCCGATCAACCGCATGGAACTGCTTGCCCGCATCCGCTCGGCGATGCGGCTGAAGCAGGAAATCGACCGGCACAAAGAACGCGACAAAAATATGAGATATAATCTGGAGCTGGCCAAGCAGGTGCAGCTCAGCGTGCTCAGCACGGAGATTGACGATGAGAATATGCGGATTAACGCCGTCTACCAGCCTTCTTCGGAGCTGGCGGGGGATTTCTATAATTGGTATCGGATCGACAAGAACCGATACGGCGTAATCCTTCTGGATATGATGGGCCACGGCATCTCCTCTTCCCTTGTCTGCATGTACATTTCGTCCGTGCTTCGGGATACGATAACGCGCATAAACGATATGGAACAAGTGATGCATGAGCTTAACCGTTACATGAATCAGCTGCATATCAAGGATGAACTGATGAACTACTATTTTACCGCCATTTATTTGGTGCTTGACGTGGAGAACAAAACGATTGAATACGTTAATGCAGGCCATCCCCCGGGAATCGCCTTCCTGGACGGCCAGCCCGCCTTGCTTGAGCCTTGCTGCAGCGCTATCGGTTTATTTAATAAGCTGAAGGTAAGCAAAGGCAGTCTTCAATATGAGCGGGATGCAAGAATCGTCTTGTATACGGACGGATTAACCGACGGTATTGCAGCGTTAACCGGTGAGGAGCCCTCCAACGAAACGTTAATCGATTGGATGGGAAATAATGATCAATTAGATCCATCGGAGCTTGTAGCCGCCATGATCCCGCAGGATAGCGGCACCGTGCAGAAGGACGATATTTGTCTTGTAACCTTGTATACGAAATAATTTTTTACTCCAGCCTGTTTCAACTGCCCACTGCCCGGGTATTTGATAGTAAAGCAAATGACAACGGCTGGAGGGATAACTTATGAAGAATGCATTTATAGCATGTTACCTTGCAGGAGGAATTATCGGCGTCGTGCCGCTTGCTTACATGTCTCTTCCCCATCCCGTGCAAGAGCCGCAGGCAACGACCACGGGAGCAGCTTCCGAATGGGCGACCGTCTCGCATGCGGACTATACGGTATCCGACTTCCGGCTGCAATCCGTCAACGGGCTTTCTCTTTACGATGATAAAATAACCGTCGAACGCATGCTCGGCGAACCGAACCAAATCAACCAAGATGAATGGTTAACGGAGATGGAAACCTACGAATATCCCAATATGGACATCGTATTCCGTGACGGCATCATGGATGAAATCAAGGTAAGCGGCAGCGCAAGCACCATCTGGATCGATGACGAAGAAATCCCTGTCTCGATCGAAGCGTTAGTCGACGCGCTCGGCGAACCTGATTATAAGGCAGAGGACGGTATTGTATACGAACGCCGGGAGAATGTCCTGAAGCTGTTTATCAACTACGATACCGGAACTCTTGAATCTATCGCTTATTACCATATCTCCTCCGTCTAACGGAGGACTATCTTAATATAAGGATCGGAGTGGATGAAATGAAGTCTCAGCAATTCCAGATTGAGCAAAAGGAAACAAACGACAGCTATATTTTATCGCTTGGCGGAGAGCTCGACCTATCGGTCGTTACTCAGCTTAGAGCCGCGTTGGAGCCGCTGATGGAGCGGACGGACCGCGGTCTCGTGCTTAATCTTCGCGATTTGAAATACATCGACAGCACGGGCATCGGCATTATCGTATCCGTGCTCAAATACCGTGACGGCATTAATGCGCCATTCTCGGTCAAAGATATTCCCCCGTCCATTCAACGTTTGTTTGATTTGACGGGCATATCCGGTTATTTATCGGAAGGGACACAGGGATAATCATGATAAGATTACAAATCCCTTCCCATGCCGATTATATCGATATCGTTAGAGTGTGCCTTTACGGTATTGCGTCCAAGCTGAATTTCTCCTACGAAGACATCGAAGATATGAAGGTCGCGGTATCCGAAGCTTGCACGAATGCCGTGCTGCATGGAGGCTCCGAGAAGGAAGGCGGCAGCCTGATTGACGTTACCTTTCAGCCCTCGGAAGCAGGGATCACGATTACTGTCAAAAATGAGGGCCCTCCATTCGAGCATTCCGAAACCGAAACTGGAACTGGCAGCCCTCCCCTGCAGGGGATCGAAATCAGCGAGCTGCCGGTCGGAGGCCTCGGCATTTATTTGATGGAGGCTCTCATGGATGAAGTATCCGTGCAGTCAACTGACAGCTGCACCGAAGTGATTCTAACCAAATACGTCAGTGAATAACAAAGACCGGCGAATGTTCGCCGGTCTTTGTATTTACCTCAATGGAATTTAATACTTTCACTTCACGTTGCTCATATAGGTGGAGTAAGCCTTCTGGACATAACCTATAAATTCATTCCATCCCGCTTTGTCCAGCTCCTTCAAGTAATTATCCCAATCCTTGTCGACGCCTCCGTCGGTAATCCACTTGCGTCGGTTATTATCTATAACACCGTATACTTGGGCGGCAAGTATAGCCATGCGGTCTGACGTTGCAGGGTCATAGAACAAAGTGTTCGGAATATAAGGATCATTCAGGTGTTTGTCTACGAATCCAATCGCCTTCATATCATTCAGAAGCCTTTGAGCATCCTGCGGGTATTCAACCACCTTGTCGTAATAATCCTTCAAAACCGCAACAGGCGAATTGCCCCCGATTGTATTGCGGCCCCGCATTTCGCTGTAGGTTTCCAATCCATCCTTAAGCGTATCAAATACCATAACGCCCTTATCGTTCAGCTTATATTGATAGCCAAGCGGTCCCCAGTTGGTTTGTACGGACCACGATGGATCGTATAAACCGTCTGCCCATTTCAATATGGTTTTCGGATCCTTCGCATCCTTCGTCAATACAAGCGCTACGGGATTATGCATTTCCGAGTAATTCTCGCGAGTGCCCATTTCCCCGCCCGGCCCTTTCAGATACGGAACCGCCACGTAATCTTTAGCCCGGTCCGCCCCCACTACGTCGCTGATCGAGAAGGTCATAAGCGAACCGACAATAACGTCCGGATTCGTCAGCTTCGCCTGCATTTTGGGGCCGTCCGTAATAAGGAACTCCGGATCGATTAATCCATCCATATACATTTGATGCAAATATTCAACGCCGGTCTTATAGGCATCGGTTGTTGCCGTACTGAACACTTTGCCGTTTGCATCCACGCTTAGACTATCGCTTCGGTCTGCCTGCCCCCATAAGCCAAACCATTGTCCAAAATCGTTAGCGTTCCGGCCGAAGCTGCCAATCCCCGAATGGGCATCCTTATTCGCCAAGGCCAGACCAATTTCATCCGCTTTGCCGTTTCCGTTCGGATCCATCGTCACGAATTTTTTAAGCGTATCCCGGTACTCGTCAATCGTAGTTGGCATCGGCAGACCAAGCTTATCCAGCCAAGGCTTGTAAATATGCAAAATCCCTTGGTTCGCTACGAGGCCAAACATTTCCTCAATATAAGGCAAGCCGTAAATATGACCGTCCGGAGCGGTAATTTGCGCTTTATATTCCGGTCTTTGCTCCAGCATTTTAGAGAAATTCGGCATATCTTGAATGTAATCTTCCAGCGGGAGAAATAGATTTTGGGCGGAATACTTCATAACCATATTCGTGTTTAACGTGCCAAGAAAAGCGTCGGGCAGCTTATTGGTAGACAGCATCAGATTAACCTTTTCGGAAGCGGACTCACCGGGAATCTCTTCCCAATTAATGTTGATGCCTGATACCTTCGTATAGTTCTTGTACCAAATCATGTCTTTAGCCGGCAGATTGCGGGGGTCCTTGGCACGTACGATTTTGATCGTACCGCCGGTTGCCTTCCCGCTTCCTGCATCGCTGCCCGAAGCAGACGGTTGATTGTCTTTACTGCCGCTGCAGCCTGACAGTACCCCTCCCGCCAACGCAATCGTACCTAACAGCAACAATGTTTTTCTCATTAATCGATCTTCCCTTCCCATGGATTCGGGTTGATTCCTTTTACAAGCTGCTATCCTTTAATCGAGCCGATCATTACGCCTTGCGTGAAATATTTCTGAATAAACGGGTATGCAATCAATAGAGGCAAGCAAGAAGCTACAATTACGCCATACTTTAATTGCTCGGCGATTCTCTGCCGGTCAGCCATAGACATCGGATCGAGTACCATCTGGTTGCTTACTTCATTCGATATAAGCAGATTGCGCAAAATAACCTGCAGAGGAAACTTGTTGTCGCTGGTGAGATAAATGAGAGGTTCAAAGAAGGAATTCCAATGCGCGATTCCGTAGAATAACGCCATAACCGCAATAATGACCTTGGATAACGGCAGGACCATGGAGAAAAAGAACCGGAAATCCGTACAGCCGTCCACGACTGCCGCTTCATGCATTTCATCCGGAATAGAGCTCTGGAAAAACGTGCGTGTAATGATAAGATTCCACACCGAGGCCGCCGTAGGCAAAATTAAAGCCCACATGGAATCCAGCAAACCAAGCTTGGAAATGAGCAGGTAGTTAGGGATTAATCCTCCGCTGAAAAACATCGTAAAGACAAAAAGCATCATAAGAGGCGTACGGCCGGCAAGGTCCCTGCGCGAAAGGGCATAGGCTGCCGGAATCGTGACGGCCAGGTTAACCAATGTGCCGCATACCGTGTATAGAATTGAGTTGGCATAACCGGTCCAAAGCGGTTTATATTCGAATATTTTGTTATATCCGTCAAAGTAAAACTTGGAAGGATAGAGCAGAATACCGCCTTTATTTACGATGTTTGGATCCGTAAACGAAGCTACCACGATAAAATAAAGCGGGTATAGAATACTGATGGTGATAAGCGCCATCAGGCTATAAATAAAGATCGTAAATAGACGGTCGTTAATTGTAAGCGCCTTCATTTTTGCCCTCCTTTACCACAGGCTGCTTCCCATCACCCGCTTGGACAAGCTGTTTGACAGAATCAGCAGTGTAAAGTTAATGAGTGAATTAAATAGGCCGATGGCCGTAGCCATGCTGTACTGCGCATTCAATAATCCAATCTTGTAGACATAGGTAGAAATAATCTCGGAGGCCGTCAGGTTCATCCCCTGCTGCATTAAGAAAGCCTTCTCCCAGCCTACGGACATGATGCTGCCAATCCCAAGAATGAACATAATGACGATCGTCGGCATGATGGAAGGAATATCGATATGCCGAATCCGTTTCAGCTTGGACGCCCCGTCCACGATAGCAACCTCGTGAAGCTCCGGATTAACGGCGCTGAGTGCAGCCAAATAAATAATGGCGCTAAAGCCCATCGTCTGCCAGATGCCGGAGGTGATATAGACGGAGCGGAACCACTCCGCCCTCGCCATAAAGTTCACGGCGTCGCCGCCAAACAAAGTGATAAAGTTATTGATAATTCCAGAGCTGGGAGCAAGGAAGACGTTAAGCATCGAGACCAATACCACGGTAGAAATGAAATAAGGAGCGTAAGTAACGGTCTGCACGAATTTTTTGGCCATTCTGCTGCGGATCTGGTTGAGCAAGAGAGCGAATAGAATCGGAATCGGAAAGCTGATGAGCAGCGAATATACGCTAAGTTTCAGAGTGTTCGTCAATATCGACTTGAAAACATACGACTCGAAAAACTCCCGAAAATGAACGAATCCCGCCCATGGACTGCCTAGTATTCCGTCAACCGCGTTAAAGTCCTTGAATGCGATGAGGACGCCGTACATCGGAACATATTGGAACAGAATCAGGTATGCAAGAGCCGGAAGCAACAAAACGTACAGCCTCCAGCCCTTGGCTATCCTCCCCAGCCTAACCATCCTGCCCCTCCCGCCCGGCTGCCTCCTCTGTCCCTTCAATCCGTATGGAAGCAAACTCGGCAGAACCGAATTGAGCGAAGAAACGAAGATGTCCGCATGGCATGTCGATTCGGGATATAAGCGTCCGATGACCGTTTACGCATAAATCGATCCAGCCTGGCTTAATGACGGCCTCAACCGAAAGAGGTTGGTCCAGGCCATCAACGTCGTAAATGGAGGACAGCTCATCTTCTTGCAAGGTAGACGCATGAATGCGGTGAATTCCGATTTTTCTCCGCGACGGTTCAAAACGAACATCGTAGCCAGAGGTAAAGTTAGAGGAATCGGCTACGGAAAATCCGAAGTACATCGTTTGGTCCTCAGGCTTCGCTTGGAAGGACAGCCGATAGGATTCCGATGGCTGTCCGGCAGCCTTATCCGCCCATCCGGCCCCTCCCTCCAAGCGGAACGGCTCCAGCAGCTTCGGCGCCGCGGTTGATTGCTCCATCAATTTCGGCACAAATTTGAATCCTAAGGAGCCGTCAGGCTGCTGCACCACTTCGCGCAGAATCAATTCTCCGCCGTATTTGCCCGGGGACGAGAGAAACCCTGCGGCAATTCGCCGGCCTCCCGGAAAAGCCGCCGTCTTCGGCACCCGCCATTGCGGACCGTCAAACACGTCCATGGCCGGCCGCAGCCAAGGTCCGTTCAGATCGCGGGCATAACGGTAACGGGCCGTTCCGTCATTGCTAAAGATAAGATAATGCCAGCCGTTCCACTCGAAGCAGTCCGAGCACTCCGGCTCGTCATGGTAGCCGGGAACGATAAAAGGCTCGAGCTCCGTCCAGTTCTCCAGATCATCCGATTCGAGATGCGCCAGACATCCTTTATTTCTGCCGCTGTCGATCAGGCTTGTCGTAATCAGCATATGGTACTTGCCGTCTTCGCTCTGAAATACATGCGGGTCGCGAACCGACGGAAGCGTATACCGGTCTGAAAGCCCGATGCTTCGTCCCGTCTTGGCAAAGCTGATTCCGTCTTCGCTTACCGCGTAAGTTAATTGCGCAGGCGAACCATCGACTGCCCTAACCGCGTAAAAAGCATAGTAACTGCGTTCATCCTTGCGGAAAACGGAGCCGGTGCAGATAGAGCCTTCCCCTTCCTCCGTAATGGCAACGGCCATCGGATGATGCTCCCAATTGCGCAGGTCAGAGGTAGAAATCTGCGACCATTGATGCGCGCCTAGCCCCCATTTGCTTGCATGCCCGCGGCGGTCGAACAAATAATAGATTCGATATTTCTGTCCGTCGAAGAACGGCATGCAATCGCCAACGCCGGTATTGAATCCCCTAGGTCTCCAATACTGAATAGACTCCGGTTCCTTCCCTAAATACCGGTCAACCAAGCTTGGGTCAGCGCTAATGGAAGAGGATAGCTCGCGCCAGATTCCTGCCTGCTGCACCCCTTTGTCTACATGCACTTGCACGGAGCCGTCCAGCAGCAAGGAGCCCATCGGCCAATCTTCGTCAACCAATACGCCATCCACGTATAAACGGGCAAAATGACCGCCGTATTGCCAGAGGATCGAATGCTCGCCATCGCCTATCGCGCTCCAAGGAACGGATAACCGTATAGGCATTTCTCTTGCATCGGTATAACAATCCGCATAGACTGATAACGCTTCCATTTCTGCCCCGCGAGCGGAATAGATGCGTACTGCAGCTATTCCGTTTGCATTTTTCGCAACAAGCCATTCCCCTTCAAGCAGCTCCGAAAGCTCGAGTCCAATCGCCAGCGTTTTTACGGCACCTTCGTTTACTTTTGCCGATTCCCCTTGCTCAAGCCTTAACAGGCTAGGCATTTCCCATTGATTCATCACGGTTTGTCCCTCCATTTGGTTAATCGTGTCGACCCAGCATTGGAAAAAGTGCTTTGTTGCTTGCATACAGCTGCTTATAAACTTCGTATTGTCTAGCATAAACATCTTCGTTTTCGGAAAGCGGTCGGATGGGTTCTTCTTGAATCCGTACGATTGCGGCAATCGCTTGCTCTACATCGGCATACACCCCTGTGGCTACCCCGGCCATTATCGCAGCTCCCACGCAGGCTTGTTCTTTCATCGTGCTCGTGTATACCTCGCTGCCCAGCACATCCGCCATTATCTGTTTCCACAAACGGCTTTGAGCCCCGCCGCCGGAGACGATGATTCTGTCCATCCGTACGCCAAGCTTTTTAAAAATCTCCAGACTATCCCGCATGGAATAGCCAACTCCCTCCAGCACGGAGCGAACCATATGCTCGTAACCATGGTTAAGGGTGAGTCCAAAAAACATTCCTTTGGCGTACGCATCCATATGCGGCGTACGGTCGCCCGCCAAATAAGGCAGGAACAACAAGCCTTCGCTGCCTGCTGCGACTTTAGCCGCTTCAAGGTCGAGCTGCCCGTAATCATTGCGGCCCAGAACCTTGCCGGCCAGCCACCTCAGGGAAAGCCCCGCGCTCATCGATGCACCGAGCAGATACCATTTGCCTGGGGCGGCGTGAACATAGGTGTGCGTACGCAATGACGCATCGTACACCGGCGTGTCAATCGGAGTAAATAACTGGCCCCCCGTCCCTATCGTGCAGGAGACGATACCCGGTGCAAGGATGCCGTTTCCGATCGCCTGCATCGCTTGATCCGCTCCGCCATAAACAACGGGTGTTCCTTGTTTAAAAGGGCTCGTTGCTGCCGCCAAGGGGCTGACCTGTCCGGCGATCTCCCATGGTTCGCCTGCTGCCGGGAATATCGAAGCATCTATCCCGGCCCGGTTCAGCAATGATATTGCCCAGGTCTTGCCCGCCACGTTGTACGCGGAAGTGCCTGATGCGTCCGTTGTATCGACGCCAATCCGACCGGTAAGCCGGAACCGGATATAATCCTTGGGCAACATCACATGCGCGATCTTCCGATAACTGTCTGGTTCATGCTCTTTCAGCCACATAAGCGACGGCAGCTGAAAGCCGGCTGCAACAGGGTTCTGGATAAGCCCGCCTAGCTCCTCTTGGCTAAATAGCCGGTTAAGCTCTTCCGTTTGACCGGAGGAACGCTGATCGCACCAAATGATGGCCGGTCTAATTACGTTATGATGCCGGTCGAGGGCAACTAAGCCGTGCATTTGTCCCGAAAGACCGATACCCGTAATGTTGTCTGCCTCGATATTCGCTTGACCTAGCGCAAGCGTGGTTGCCTGGCACACCAGATCCCACCAGACTTCCGGATCCTGCTCAGCGCGGCCAACCGACGGAATGCTGATATCGTATTCAAGCTGCGAGAAGCCAATCACGTTGCCCTCCGCATCCATGAGCAGAGACTTAACGCTTGAAGTCCCGATATCAATTCCCAGTAATACACTCATTCCTTCAAAGCTCCCTCCGCTGCGGCGAATATGTAAATATTTACTTGATCTATTGTTACTATAAATCAATTAATTGATTTGATCAAGTATTAAATCAAAAAAAAGACCTTAGCATTTTTACTAAGGTCTATTGCCCGAATAAGACGGAAGGTTGGGCCAGTAAGCTGTCAATGGCAGTTGTCGCGGCTCCCACCAGGATATCGTCTACAGCGGGTGAAGCTAATTCCAGCGTGACCCGGCTGGATACAACCGGAAGCGCATTGGAATCGATAACCTCTCTAATCGTCCGAAGCACAAGTTCTCCCGCATTAGACAATTCATCGCCTATAATGATCCGGTCCGGGTTAAACGTGTTGATGATATTAACTAATCCAAAGCCAAGGAACCAGGACGCGCTTCGGACTGCTTCAACGGTCGCAGGTTCATCTTGTTGTACCGCTTTCCAAACGGACGGAAGAGAGGAATACTCCTTATTCAGCTTTTTTAGAAGCGCGGTTGTTGAACAATAAAGCTCTAGGCAGCCTTTATGGCCGCACTCGCATAACGGACCGTTGTAATCGATGCTCATATGTCCGATTTCACCGGCCATGCCAAGCGTTCCCCTATATACTTTGCCGTCCATGACAATACCCGCTCCTACCCCCTGCCCGGCCGCTACGTATACCATAACGCCATGATCCCGATGAGGCTCGCTGAACCACCAGTGAGCCAGCGCTCCGGCTTTGGCATCATGCTCGATATAAACAGGCAAGCCAAACTCCTGATTCAGCTCGTCCTGTATATTAATCTTTTCCCAGCCGGGAAACTCGGTCATCAGGGCGATTCGGCCTTCACTGCGGAAAAGCGGTCCAGGCGTTGCTATTCCGATAGCTTTAACCGTTTCCTTGCAGGGTTCGATGATCTCGGCAATGAGCCCTTTCATCTTGGCAAAAGCCGTATCGGACCCCTCCAGATTACGAATCGGGACTTGCTTGCTGCCATATTCCTTTCCGCCTAGATCGTAAAGGGCAACCGTAATCGATTTACGGGATAACCGGATGCCTACAACCTTAAACGGCTCGTTGTTTAAGCGGATGCCAATGGATCTGCGGCCCTTTTTCCCCTCGATGACGCCAGTCTCCACGACAAGCCCCCAGTTGATCAGCTCATTGATTATATTCGTAATGGTAGATTGATTAAGTCCGGACTCTTGCGTTAATTCCGCGCGGGTACACACCTGCTGCCGCTTTCTCATCAGGCGAATAAGAAGCGAGCGATTCATTTCCTGGATGTCCTCCAGGTTTTTTCCTTGTTTCGTTTTTGGGGTATTCAATCCGCTCACACTCGCTTTTTGTTTATTTAACAAATCGATTAATTAAAAATTTTATCATACTATGAATAACCTATAAACAACAAAACTCCGGCTGCCGGATTTATCATCATCCAACAGCCGGAGCCGTATAAGTCTAATCCTTTTTCACAAACAGCCGCTCGCCGTCGGCAAGCTCCTCGTAATGCTGCTTCCAAGGAGCGATCAGGTATTCCATGCTGCCAAGTCCCAATATGCCCGCCTTGGTTAAGCTCTCATGGAACAGCCGGTGTACGCGGTCCTGCAGCTCGGGATTAAAGTAAATCATCACGTTACGGCATAGGATTACATGAAATTCATTAAACGTACTGTCCGTTGCCAGGTTATGCTGGGCGAACATCACATGCTGCGCCAAGGAAGGGTCAAATATCGCATAATCCCTTTCAACCGTGTAATAAGCGGAGAATTCCTTTGTTCCGCCGGCCTGCAAATAGTTTTTAGTAAACGTCTGCATCCGCTTAAGCGGAAACTTTCCTTCCTTCGCCTGCTCAATGGCACGCTCGCTCATATCGGTCGCATAAATTCTGGCCTTCTCGAGCAGCCCTTGCTCCTGCAGCAGAATGGCCATGGAATATACTTCTTCGCCAGTTGAACAGCCCGCATGCCAAATCCGGATTTCCGGCAGCTTGTCCAGCAGCGGAACCGCCCGTTCGCGGAATGCCCGGAAAAAGCTTGGATCACGGAACATCTCCGTTACTTTGATGGAGAAATCATTGGTCAGCTTATGAACATAGTCCGGCTCATGCAAAACCTTTTCCAGCATTCCGGTAACGGTCTGCACGCCGTCCATATACATCCGGTTCCGGATCCGCCGCCTGAGGGAGGATCTTAAGTAATGACGGAAATCATAACCGTATGCACGGAACAGCCCTTCAATCAACAGTTCGATCTCAATGTCTTCCCATTCGTTGGCCGGCAGTTCATCGAGCGTATGATCCGGTAAATCAAAGTGCTGCTGATTGTCCATTTAGCTCCCCACCTGCTTCGTCAGCCATACCTGCATAAGCGAATACAATTGATCCATCTGCAATGGTTTACTGATGTAATCCGAAGCACCCGCTTCGAGACATTTATCACGGTCGGATTTCATCGCTTTAGCCGTCAGGGCGATAATCGGCATGGCCTGCAGCTCCGGCTGCTTGCGCATCTCCCTCATCGTCTCGTACCCATCCATAAGCGGCATCATAATGTCCATCAGAACAAGATCAAAGTCTTTATTATCTTTCAAAAGATCCATGCACGCCCTGCCGTTGCCCGCAACCGTCACCTGCATCTTCTTGTTCTCCAGCGCGTTAACGAGCGCAAACACATTGCGCGCGTCGTCTTCAACCAGCAGCACCTTCTTCCCTGCAAACACGCAGCCGGCGACATGCTCTTCCGCTGCTTCCTCTCCAGAGGACTGCGTCTGTTCTGGCTGCTCCGTTCCCGTAATCTCAATGGCCGCCGATGCTTCCATTTGAGCCATCTGAATCATATCAACCATTTCTTGACTAAGCAGAGGCAGATAGACGGTAAAGCAGCTGCCTTCCCCAAGCGTACTGTCGAGCTTGATGGACCCGCCCAGCAGCTTCACAAACTCGTTGCAGATGGACAACCCTAGTCCCGTTCCGCCATAAATCCGGTTCGTCTTGCCGTCCACCTGCTGGAAGGCTTCAAAGATCAGCTTCTGCTTGTCCTTAGGAATACCGATACCCGTGTCCGTCACGGAAATCGCCAGCATACCGTCATCCGTATGATCAAATCCCAATCGAACGGAGCCCTTCTCCGTAAACTTGAAAGCGTTGGACAGCAGATTTTTCAAAATTTGCTGCAGGCGTTGGCCATCCGTGTACCATACGGCAGGAAGGTTCTCGGCCATATCAATTGCAAAAGCAACTCCTCTTTTTTCCGCTATTGGGTTAAAGGTCAGCTTCATAAGCTCCGGAATTTCCGTAAGATTCACTTCGTCCACGGTCAAAATGACTTTCCCCGCTTCAATCTTCGACAGATCCAGAATATCGTCGATGAGCTTGAGCAAATCCGTTCCCGAAGTATGGATAACTTTAGCATAACCTTCTTCGTCTTCGCTTAAAGTATGGTTCTCATTCTCTGCCAGCAGCTGCGATAAAATGAGAATGCTATTGAGCGGCGTGCGAAGCTCATGCGACATGTTCGCAAGGAAATTGGACTTGTACTGTGAGCTTTTCTCCAGCTGCTCGGAGTAATCCTCCAATTCTTCCTTTGCTTTCTCGAGCTCTTTCGTCTTCTGCTCGGCCACCAGATATTGCTCTTCCAGATGTTCGGTTGTCATCCGCATCTCTTCCTGCTGCATCTGCAATTCCTCGGTTAACACCTGGGATTCGCTTAGCAGACGCTCGACCTCCATACGTCCGGCTACATTGTTAACCGCAATGCCGAAGTCTTTCTCAACCTCTTCCATCAGCTTCAGGTGCTGGGTGGTGAATGACTCAAGCGAAGCGAATTCGATAACGGCTTCCAGCCTGTCTTCGTACTCAACGGGAACGATTAGTATACTCCGCGGCTCCATCTGAAACAGTCCGGTTGAAATAAGCGGAGCATGGTCCTTCGTCTGATTGATAAGGAAAATGCGTTTTTCAATTGCGCATTGCCCTGCCAGCCCTTCTCCAAATCGGATTTCGGACTTGCCCGCATCCTCCCCGGAGCTGGCGTAAGAGGCCAGCTTCTCCAGACGCTGCTGATCGCCTGCTCCTTTCCGGATGTAAAACACGCCGTAAGACGCGTTAACCATCGGTGCGACCTTCGTCAGAAACGTCCGGGCAAGCACCTGCAGGTCGTTAATCCCCTGCGTCATCGTTGCGACCTCCGCAACCTTGGCTTGAATCCAGCTTTTCGCCTCAAGGCTTGCAAGCAGCTCGTTAGTTGCATCGCCAAGATCCTTGATCTCGTCTTTCGAATTAACTTTAATCCGGGTTGCCAGATTGCCGCCGGAAGAAGCGATTTCCTTAATCGTCTCCACGACCTGCTTAATCGTTTTGACAATCGAACCGGACACAAACGACACGATCATAAACGATATAATGGTTGCAGCCAGCAGCAGCAGGTAGATGCCTATGGTAAGAATCCGGTTTTTGTTCTCCAGATCCATAATGTGCAGCTTTGTCGCCTGAACCTCTTGATTGCCGATCGCATCGAATTTGGAACGGAGGCTGTCCATCCGCTGCTTGCCGACGTCATTCTGGAAGAAGGCGATAATATCCGCCTCTCTTCCTTCCCTTTTCATCTCGATTGTCGGCTCTGCCGCTTTGCTGATCCATTCCTGGATGGTCAGCTTGATTTCCTCCAGCTGCTTCTGCGTGCTTGAATTGTCCGCGATGTAAGCATACAGGCTGTTATAATTGGACTCCCACTGCGACTTTCCTTTATCGTAGGGATCCAGGTAGCTTTCATCGCCCGTAATGATATATCCGCGCTGGGCTGTCTCCATGCTGACCGCATCGTATTGAATGGAAGCAATCAGGTTGTGAACCTCGACATCCCGGGTAGTTATCGTTTCAACTTCGTTTTGCAGTGCCTCTATGCGGTCCGTCACCGTTACAATCGAAGCCCCTAAACAAATAAGAATAAGGAAATACCCGATTGCAATCTTGGTTCTAATATTAAATTTGAATGCTCGCAGCATAGAAATCTCCTTCTCTCTTAATCTCTTAAATTAATTATACCATTATATTTACAATCACACGGCTGTTTCATTTACATATTTCTAGGGTATTTAAAAAGAAAAAAAGAGGATGTGATTGTAATGGATATTTTCATTCAGATCATTATTGCCGTCATTACGGTTGCTTTCGTCATCCTGATGTTTTTCCTTATCCAGACCATCAAAGCGTTGACCTCAACCTTGAACGAAGTACGCAATACGGTCGGCGAGCTTCGAACCGACGTCTCCGAGATCAGCGGGGACGTGAAGGAAATGATTCATAACACCACGGAGATGACCCTTGATGTCCGCACGAAGCTCCGCTCGCTGGATGTCGTATTCGCAACCGTGCATGACATCGGCCAGACCCTGCACAGCTTTACAGGCGTCATGAAGGAAACGGCCGCAGGCCTTGTTGCCACTGTCAAAAATAAAGCTCAGCGGGAAGTCTACGATAGCGGAACACCCCGGCCAAGCAATGGAAGGATTACAGGCGCAATAACAGATGGCATTATTTCCTCCTTACGAATTTGGAGAAAACTCAAACAACATTAAGCTATAATAGGATAAGCGGAGAGGAACGGGAACAATGATGAAACCATGGACTAGCTTAACTATACCGGCGAAAGCCGAATATATTGATATCGTGCGGCTGACCCTGTCGGGACTGGCCGCCAAGGAAGGCTTTTCTTACGAAGAAATAGAAGATATGAAGGTAGCCGTTACGGAGGCATGCAGCAACGTTGTCCTGCATGCCTACAACGGAGGGGAATTCGGGATTATTGAGGTCATCTTTGAAGCAGAGGAAGACTCCTTCCAAATCCGGGTCAAGGATTCGGGGAGCAGCTTTCATTACGAGCCGACCGTTATTGCGCATGCTTCCCTGCACGAAAAGCCGTTAATCGACGCGAATGTGGGAGGCCTTGGTCTTTTTCTGATGCAGGCTTTAATGGACCAGGTTGAGGTCCGTTCGGAATTAGGCACCGAGGTGATTCTAACCAAGCGACTTGGTAGGAAAGAGGAGATGGCATGAAATCACAATCATCCTGCCTAAATCAGCAGCAAATTAATGATCTGCTTCAAAGATACAAGGAAATGAGCTGCAACGATGCCGCAACGGCATTGTTGCAGCATTTTGAATCATTGGTCCGGATGGCCGTGTCAAAAATTTCGAGAAACCGCCCCGATCTGTACGAGGATTTGTATCAGGTCGGCCAAATGTCCATGCTGCGGCTGTTCAAGCAGTATGATAGCGACAAGGGCGTTCCATTCGAAGGCTACGCCATGAAAAGCGTCATTGGCCAGCTGAAAAATTATTTGCGCGACAAGTCCTGGTACATACAGGTTCCTCGAAATATGAAGGAAAAAGGCCTGCTCGTCCAAAAAGCCATCGATGAGCTGACGACAAAGCTCGAGCGCTCCCCCAAGATGGACGAGATTGCCGCTTATTTGGGATTATCGGTGGAGGAAACGATCGAAGTCTTGTCTTCCCGCGAATCCTATCAGTATGTCTCGCTTGACACCCCGCTCTCCAGCGAAGGCGACAGTGCGACAATTGGCGATGTCATAAGCGACAACAGCGATAAATACAGCCATGTCGATAACCAGATTGCACTCAGCGATGCCATGGCACAGCTCAAGGATGAGGAACGCAAAGTGCTCGTTCTCGTCTATCAGCATGGCCAATCCCAGAGGGAAATCGCGGATCAGCTTGGCGTATCCCAAATGAGCGTATCCCGCTTCCAGAAGCGCGCGCTCGATAAATTAAGACAGCTTCTTCATCCGCCGCAAAGCGAAGGAGGCTGAACGAACCGCCCGTCTCGTCAGGAGACGGGCGGTTTTCTTTTGCCAATCCAAGCGCAAAAAAAGAGAGGTTGTCCGATGGACAACCTCTCCCTTCGATCCGCTTCTTAATTCGTTGTGGACCTCATCTTGTCTTTCATATCGTCCTTGGCGGAGCTGAAGGCATCCATGACATGCTCGTTGGATTTCTTCGCCCTATCCGTCAAATCCGACGCCTCTTCCCTTACGCTGGACAGAACATCCTTTGTTTTGTCCTTCGCCGTGGAAGCAAGTTCCTGAGTACGCTGGCTGAGTGCCTGGAACTTATTCGAGATATCCTCCCTCAGCTGCACACCTGTTTTCGGCGCTAGCAGAAGCGCCCCGACAGCACCAACCGCTGTCCCTACAATTGTACCTACCAGCAGACCGCTACCTGTGTTTTCCTTTGGCATAGTTATCTCTCCTTTATTCCGTTCTCGTATTCGAAACCGTATCCGATCTCGTATTATCTATTACACCTCTAAAGGTTAATTGAAACAGCAAAGTTTGCGCCCGTTCTTTTTTTTAAAAAACCATTGCATCTTTTAATGTTTATGTCATATACTGTTTACATAATAATCAGTGTACAACATACACAGAAATGAGGCGCTTTGTGAAATCAATGGCGATTGAAGTATCGGGTCTCCGCAAAAGCTTCGGGAAACAATCCGTATTAAGCGGACTTGAACTGTCCGTACCGGCCGGATCCGTCTTTGCCCTGCTTGGTCCTAACGGAGCCGGCAAAACCACTCTCATTCATATTTTGTCTACCTTAATTGCACCCGATGGCGGAAAGGTTCTAGTTGGAGGATATAATGTGCAGACCGAGCAGGAGCTGGTCAAGCAGCATATCAGCCTCACCGGCCAGTTCGCCGCAGTGGATGAAGTCTTGTCCGCCGAAGAAAATTTGCGCATGATCGGCAGGCTGTCCGGGCTTTCTTCCTCACAGTCCAGAACGCGTACGGAAGAGCTGTTAAGAGCATTTGATCTTGTTGACGCGGCAAAGAAACGGGTAAAAACCTATTCGGGAGGCATGCGCCGAAGACTCGATCTTGCCATCAGCCTTGTGGTCGACCGCCCCGTTATCTTTCTGGATGAACCAACTACAGGTCTGGATACCGTCAGCCGGCGGGCATTGTGGGATATCATTAGCGAACTGGCGAGTCAAGGCAGAACGATCTTTCTGACTACGCAATATTTGGAGGAGGCCGATCAGCTGGCCGATCAGATTGCCGTCATTAATGGCGGCCG
Organism: Paenibacillus glycanilyticus; assembly: GCF_051200795.1. Taxonomy (NCBI): domain Bacteria; kingdom Bacillati; phylum Bacillota; class Bacilli; order Caryophanales; family Paenibacillaceae; genus Paenibacillus; species Paenibacillus glycanilyticus. Next base: position 1,950,767 of record NZ_CP195155.1, on the reverse strand, counting down.
GATCGTGGCAACCGGCAGCGCCGAGCAATTAAAAGCGCGTGTCGGTGGAGAAGTCATCGAATTATTAAACGGCCATGACGAGGTTATTCATACGGTACCTACAACCGGAAGCATTCAGGATATTAGCCGGACGCTGAATGAACTTATTCATTCGGTTCCGTCCGGGACGCGGGTCAATATCCGCCGGCCTAGCTTGGACGATGTTTTTGTTGCCTTAACAACTAACGGGAAAGAGGTGCAGCGCGTATGATCGCTTCAACTAAACCTGCAAAACCGGCATCGATGCTGACAACCAACCTTGTCTTCATCGGCCGCAGTCTCCGTCACAGCCTGCGTAATACGGAGGCTCTGATGATGGCGATAATGCTCCCTGTTATGCTGATGCTCCTGTTTACTTACGTCTTTGGAGGAGCTATCGATTCCGGCGGGGATTATGTGAATTACGTGGTTCCAGGCATTATTTTGCTCTGCGCGGGGTTCGGCTCTTCAAGCACGGCGGTTGACGTGTCCAACGATATGACCAATGGCATTATCGACCGGTTCCGGACGATGCCGATCAAGAGCCTCAGCGTTGTGACCGGTCATGTCGCAGCCAGCCTCGCCCGCAATTTATTCGCAACGGCCGTTGTTATTGGAGTCGCCTTGCTTGTCGGCTTCCGGCCAAATGCCAGCTTTATCGAGTGGGTGCTGGCGATTGGCGTGATTACCCTGTTTATATTGACCTTCACCTGGTTATTTGCAGCAATCGGCCTGGTAGCGGGAAGTCCGGCGGCAGCAAGCGGATACGGCTTTGCGCTTCTGTTTCTCCCTTATCTGTCCAGCGCCTTTGTGCCAACGGATACGATGCCCTCTTGGCTGCAAGGCGTAGCCAATCATCAGCCGATAACGCCTGTCATCGAGACGATCCGGGGATTGCTGACGGGTACGCCGCTGGATAATAGCGCTTGGTGGGCTGTTGGCTGGTGCCTTTTCATCCTGACTCTTGCGTTCGTCTGGAGCATCTTCTCCTTCCGCAAAAAAGCCGGACGCCGTTAATCGGATTTCCTGAAACAGAAAAAGCCAGCCATCCGATGAAAATCCATCAGATGGCTGGCTTTTTCGCATCTAACCTTTGGAAGCAAGATAATGCTCAATACCGTCCAGAATGCGCTCCAGGCCAAAATCGAAATCATTGCCGATCGGATTATCCGCCGGATTTTCCTCCGTGTATACGCCTGATGCGATAAGCGGCTGCAGGTCCGGATAATTCTCCTCCTTCACGAGTACCTTAAGCGCCTTCGTATAATCGAGTCCGCTGAAGGAGCCCGGACTTGCCCCGCCTTCAATCGCCCGGACCATGTCCCTTTGAATCAGACCGGTGGAGCGCGCGTAATTGCTTAACAACAGAACGGTAGACATTTTCTCAAAGTCATTAAGCGGAAGCTTCCGCATCGGCCGCAGGGCCAAATCCACAAACAACAGATTATTAGGCGTTAGGGGGACGCCCGATACCGGGATATCCGCATACCAGGGATGCTTCAGAAATACTTGAATGCAATCCCGTACATACTGCCGCATGCCCTCTCGCCAATCCGCGTCTTCGTCCTCCAGCCTATCCGGTAGCTTACAGACCGATTCCTGCATAAGCAGCAGCAAATCGTCTTTGCTTTGCACGTAACGGTACAGCGACATCGCCGTAAAACCGAGCGATGACGCAACCCGGCTCATCGAGACAGCCTGAAGTCCTTCCTTATCCGCCAGCTCAACCGCTGCAGCCACAATCTGGTCGATAGACAGCTCGCGCTTGGGCCCTCTCTGCGATTCCTTCACCAGCCCCCATGCCAATGCAACTCCCCGCGGCAAGGATTTTAATACGTCTTCCTCGTCACCATGCTCCATCCCATTATCCTCCATACCGGTCACGCCATAATTGTGTACTTAATAAACAGTATATCACAAAAAATGCGGCAACAAAAAAACAGCTCCTATAAAGGAGCTGTTTTTTCTAATCCATGCCATGCTCTTCGCGGATCTTGTACAGTCCCCGAAGCAGCAATTCCGCAGGATCGCGGTTGATCAAAAGATGCGTATACAAGAGATGCAGGGAGAAAGCGCAAACATTATTGCCGTCGGAAATCGCCGGGAAACCCGTTTCGAATACAGGTCCTTTCAGCTCTTCGTTCCAGGCAAGGCCTGCATGAACCTTCTCCTCGGGGAATTCGTCTTCAACAGACTTGATGCAATGCGGGATGAGAACTTTATCGATTAAAGCTTTGGCATCATCTTCGCTTGCAGGAGGCTGCGGAAGCGGCTTACCTCCTTCGGTCTTCATCAATTCGTAGAAGAACGAAGCCATCCATTCTGTCGCCTCTTCGTTGCCCGCTTGGAAATTCGCGATTAACTCACGAAGGAAAAAGCCGCAAACGTAATCGCTGCCAGATTCATCCTTCACTTTGTAAACAAACACGGGACCATAAAGCTCTTGGTTCAATACTTGCCCTTGAACATCTTCGAAATGCTGTCTCAAAGCGACAAAGCCGTTGTGCTGGACCGCCTTGACAAGCTCAGCGAATTGCTTCGCTTCTTCCTCTGAATTGCCTTGGATCTCTTCGTTTGTCGTCTCATTATTCATTATTCGCTTCACCCGTAATCATCATATCATTCCGACAAATCATCAGTCTAGTCCAAAAGAAAAACCGCCCCCAAAGGGACGGTTCATCAATCCTATTTACTCTACGCCGTATTTCTGACGAAGCTTGGCCAATTGGACGAGAATCGTATCCGAAGGGTCGCGGTTCAATTGCATCATTTTGTACAGATAATGAATCGGGAAAACGCATTTCTCTTCCGGAACATCCTTGAAGCCAAGCTCAAGCACAGGCGTATGGTTCTCATCAAGCCCTCTGTTGCCCGTAATCGTAAGCGGCGCGAATTCCTCGCTGACCGCGCTAAGGCAATGCGGGAACAATACATCATCGATGAATTGTTCTTCCTTCTGTTCGCTGTCCGGAGGAGGAGGCAGCTCTTTGCCGCCTTTGTTCGTCTTCATTAGCTCGTAGAAGAAGGAAGCCATCCATTCCCCTGCTTCACGGCCGCCATCCTGGAACTGTTCCGCCAGCTCGCGCAGGAAAAAGCCGCAGTCATACGTTTTCTTGAAGTCGTTCGTCACGCGGTAAATAAAGATCTGCCCAAATTTCTCATCGTTCACGACAAGACCTTCCACATGAGGGAAGTACGGCTTTAGAGTCGCGAGTCCCTTCTGGAAGATCGTCTTCATGAGCGCGTCCCAGACCTCGGTATTATCGTTAGTTTCGTTATTATTCGCATTCGTAATATCATTATTCATATTGTTTTCACCCTCAAGCATCATACCATCCGGCGCTTTATACCGTCCAGTGCTATACTTTTACAGCGTTAGCCCTTGCTTACGAAAAACGGCAGCTTCTCGATGCCAACCAGGCGTAAATAGACAAACAGCTGGCCTTTGTGATGAATCTCGTGGTCTTTGGCATTTTGCAGCAAAACAACGCCCGGAAGCGAGTTGCCGAAGAAATCGATTGGCGCTGCAAGCTGTTCCGGCGTAAGGGAACGGAGAACGGCTTCCGTCTGTTCCGTTGCCGTTGCCACGACGCTTTTCAGTTCTTCAATCGTTGCAGGCGCAGCCGGCTTGGCGCCTGGCGTGTAAACGCCGTTTTGCACGGTCTTCGCGAACATATCCATCGCGCCCGTAATATGCAGGACAAGCCCGGCAAGCGACATCCCTTTCTCCCACGGCTTGTAGGACAGTTGTTCCGTTGTTACATCGGTCAGCATGTCGTGCAGAACGTTACGATGGCTTTTCCAACCGGCAATAAACTCATTGATGTTCGTCATCTCATGATCTCTCCTCTGAATCGTCATTAACAGTATTCATTATAAGGGCTGTAAATGTCATTTTCATCTTTTAGGCTTTTTCCCGGTTGCACCAGTCAGCGATAAAAGCGGCCATCACCTTCGTATATTCAATAAGCTCCTCAATAGCAAGGCTTTCGTCTACGGCATGGGCCTTGCTTAACTCCCCCGGTCCGTAAATAACCGTCGGGATTCCTGCCCGCCCGATCCAGCCTGCATCCGTAACCGTTGGTGTCATTCCGACCTCCGCCTCGCGGTTCAGAACAGCATGGTGATTCGTTAACAATGTCTTCACGCCATCATTATCCGGATCAACTTCTAATGAAGGAAAAATTTCTCCCCGCTCCTCAATCATCGATCTCCCGCCCCATCGGAACGTTGGCGGATGATTCCGAAGCCATGGATCGCCCTGCGCCACGCGCATCAGATGATCCTCGATTTCCGCGGCTACCGATTCATAATCTTCATCCGGGTAGAAATGAACCGTAATCCAAAGCGCGCAGCGGTCGGCAACAAACGCGGCATGGCGTCCCCCTTCAATAACAGCCGGATTAATCGTATTGGAGCCCGGCGGGAATCCCGGATAGGACTTCGTTACCGCCCAATGCCTCTCCAGCTCCTGCAGCCCGGCAATAAGCTTCGCCATCTTCTCGATCGCGCTTGCCCCATGCAGCCCGCCTCCCGCGTGGATCATCCGGGAGCGCATCGCATCGTGATGGGTAACCGGGCTTTGCACCGTAACCCAGCCGGTAATAACGCCCCCTTGTCCTTGAACCGCGAGATGGCTTGTATCCGCGACAATGGCGAAATCCGCTTCGCAGCCGCGTTCCATGCATGCTCTGGTGCCAGCCTCTCCGGCCTCCTCCCCGATAACCGATTGGAACAGCAAATCTCCCTTAAGCTCGATACCGGCTTCCGTCAGCAGCTTAATGGCAAACAATAAAGCGGCAAGGCCGCCTTTCATATCGGCTGTCCCGCGGCCGTATGCCCGTCCGTCGTTAAGCGTTAATTGAAACGGCTGCATGGACCATTCCGTGCTGTCGCCCACCTCCGCTACGTCCATATGCCCGTTGAGAAGCAGGCTTTTGTAGGAACCGCTCTCCGTTCCCCGTCTGACGGCCGTTACATTCGGATCACCCGGATAAACCTCCCACAGTTCCGTCTCAAAGCCAAGGTCATGCAGCTGATCCTTCATAAACAGCTGCGCCTGCATCGTATTGCGCGCCGGCGGGCTTACCGTCGGGAAAGCAACCAGTTCCGCGAGCAGGGCAAACAACTCATCCTGCCGGCTTTCCACCTGATCGAGTACATGCTTCAGTTTTGCTTCCTTCATCTAATACATCCTCATTTCATAAGGAAAATGTCACCCTTACTATAGAGGATTACAATCATGCGGACAACCTTAACAACTCTCAAAAAAATTTACATTGCGTTAACATGAATAACGTTTTGCGTTTACGTAGCCCAACTACAATAACTCATGTAAGCAAAACAAAAACAAAAGATTGGAAGGGGAACCTACTTAAATGAAAAAATCTCTGATCGTCACTATGGCACTGACATTGTCTTTATCGCTCGCAGCTTGTGGCAATAACAATACAAACAACGGTGCAAAGAATGGCAATGCTGCCGCTACAAACAATGCAACAACAAATAACACAGCTTCCGCTGATCTGTCCGGATCGATTCTGGCAGCAGGCTCTACTGCACTTCAACCGCTGGTTGACCAAGTATCCAAAGAGTTCATGGACAAAAACTCCGGCGTATCGATTCAAGTTCAAGGCGGCGGCAGCGGTACTGGTCTGACTCAAGTATCGGAAGGCCAAGCCCAAATCGGCAACTCCGACGTATTCGCTGAAGAGAAGCTGGATGCCGACAAAGCAGCTGAGCTGGTTGACCATCAAGTAGCCGTAGTCGCTATGGCTGCCGTAACAAACAAAGACGTTGGCGTTGACAGCCTGACTAAGCAACAACTGGTTGACATCTTCACTGGTAAAGTAACGAACTGGAAAGACGTTGGCGGTAAAGACGAGAAAATCCAAATCGTTAACCGTCCTTCGAGCTCCGGTACTCGCGCTACTTTCGAGAAATTCGCGCTTGGCACTAAAACAGAAGACCTTCAAGGTTCGATTCAAGAAGATGCTTCCGGTACGGTTAAGAAGCTCGTAAGCGAAACTCCTGGCGCTATCGGTTACCTGGCTTTGTCTTACCTGGACGATTCGATCGCAGCTGTTAAGTACGAAGGCGTTGAAGCAAATGTAGACAACGTAGCTAACGGCACTTACCCGGTATGGGCTTACGAGCACATGTATACAAAAGGCGAGCCTGATGCAGCTACTAAAGCATTCCTCGACTACATGGTATCCGAAGATGTTCAAGGCGACCAAGGCGACGTAGTGGAAATGGGCTACATTCCGGTAAGCAAAATGGAAGTTAAACGCGATGCTCAAGGCGCAGTAACGAAATAATTAATCTCCAATAAATAAAGGCATAGTCAAGAGGCGGGCAAGCTCGTCTCTTGACTGCATGCCTACATGTTAATTATGTAAAGGGTGGTCGCGATGAAGAAGTCTAATGATCGGGAAGTAGCCACGCCGCATCTTGCGGAGGAATGGGTTGGCAAAGTATATACATTCATCTGCATCTTGTTTCTTATCATCACCATTTTTTCGATGGTTTACTTCGTCGCTTCAAAAGGACTTAGCACCTTTATCGTAAACGGCGTAAACGTAAAGGATTTGTTAACAGGACTCAAATGGAAACCGGATGGCGAACCGGCGTTGTTTGGCGCCTTGCCGTTTATTTTTGGTTCGTTCAGCACATCGATTCTTGCTGCTATCATTGCTGCTCCACTCGGGTTTTGCGCGGCAGTATTTATGATTGAGCTCTCTCCGAAGTTGGGCCGGACATTTATGCAGCCGGTTATCGAACTGCTTGCAGGTATTCCTTCCGTTGTATACGGATTTGTTGGTTTAAGCGTCATCGTTCCATTATTCCGCAACCTGTTCCCTGGCCAAGGCGTCGGGATCGCAGCAGGCGCGCTTGTACTTGCCTTTATGATTTTACCTACAATTACGACTATAGCAACGGATGCGCTGGCTTCCCTGCCCGCGGGCCTGAAAGAAGGCTCTTACGCGCTTGGCGCTACCCGTTGGCAAACGATATATCGCATTGTCCTGCCTACTACGCTTCCCGCGCAAATGACAGGTATCGTGCTTGGTATTGCGAGAGCATTTGGCGAGGCCCTAGCCGTACAGATGGTTATCGGCAACGCACCGCATATTCCGCATTCCCTATTCGAATCGACTTCAACGCTCACCAGTGCCATTACGCTTAGCATGGGCAATACGGCGATGGGCTCCGTTCAAAATAACGCCCTGTGGTCGCTTGCATTGATTCTGATGCTGATGACCTTTGTATTCGTCTTTATCATTCGCTGGCTGGAAGGAAGGAAGAAGCTATGAGTGCCAAAACAGTAGATAAAATCGCAACCGGCATTATTATTTTCATCACGGGCTTAATCGCTCTCGCCCTGATCGGACTTTTGGGCTACATTTTGTTCCGCGGTCTTGGCCATATCAGCTGGCACTTCCTTACTTCCCCGCCGGAAACGATTCGTAAAGGCGGCGGTATCGGTCCGCAGCTGTTCAACTCGTTGTTCCTGCTAGTACTTACGATGGTTATTACCGTGCCGCTTGGTATCGGCGCTGGCATTTATATGAGCGAATACGCAAAAGCCGGCAAAATCACCTCCGCGATTCGTCTGGTCGTCGAAGTATTGTCTTCCTTCCCTTCGATTATCGTTGGTTTGTTCGGCCTTCTTGTTATCGTTAATAAATTCAACCTGGGCTTCTCCCTGCTATCCGGCGCGATCGCGCTGACGATCTTCAACCTGCCGCTGATGGTGCGGATTACCGAGCAAGGTCTCCGCAGCGTACCGCTTCAGCAGAAGGAAGCAAGTCTTGCGCTTGGTATCTCCAAGTGGAAAACTATCCGTTCGGTTCAGCTCCCGATCGCACTGCCAATCGTGCTTTCCGGTTCGATTCTGGCTGCCGGCCGGATCTTCGGCGAAGCTGCAGCGCTTCTGTTCACCGCAGGCATGAGCAGCCCGCGTCTTGATTTTTCCGACTGGAACCCGCTCCACTCCGCTTCGCCGCTTAACCCTATGCGTCCGGCCGAGACTCTCGCCGTTCACATCTGGAAAGTCAACTCGGAAGGTCTTGCTCCGGATGCTACGCAAATCGCGGCAGGCGCTTCGGCCGTGCTGGTCATTACGGTTCTGCTCTTCAACCTTGGAGCACGGGCGCTTGGTCGTTACATGCATAATAAATTCACAGCTTCGAAATAAGGAGGGTTACAAGCATGACAGAAATCGCATTGGCCGCCAAACAATTAAATGTTCACTACGGAGAAAAACATGCCGTTCATGACGTCTCGCTTGATTTCGCCGAAAAAGAAGTGACTGCCTTGATTGGTCCTTCCGGTTGCGGCAAATCAACCTTCCTCAGAAGCTTGAACCGGATGAACGACCTGATCCCATCCTGCCGGGTTACCGGCGATATCTGGCTAAAAGAGCAGAAAATCAGCGGCACGGAAACGGATGTCGTAGCGCTTCGCAAAAAAATCGGGATGGTATGGCAGCGTCCTAACCCGTTTCATAAGTCGATCTACGAGAATATCGCTTTTGGTCCGCGTTATCACGGCATTAAGAACAAGAAGCAGCTGGATGAGCTTGTCGAACAATCCCTGCGGAAAGCCGCGATCTGGGAGGAAACCAAAGACCGTCTTCACAAATCCGCTTTGGCTTTATCCGGCGGTCAGCAGCAGCGTCTCTGTATCGCGCGTACGATTGCGGTTCGACCGGATGTCATTCTGATGGACGAACCCGCTTCCGCGCTTGACCCGATCTCGACGTCCAAGATCGAAGAGCTGATCTCCGAGCTGAAGCAGGATTACAGCATCGTTATCGTAACCCATAACATGCATCAGGCAGCGCGCGTATCCGACAAAACCGCCTTCTTCCTGAACGGTCATGTGGTTGAATACGATAAAACGGAAACGATCTTCACCAATCCCGCGCATCAACGGACTAACGACTACATTACGGGCCGTTTCGGTTAATGAAGCGGCATAACAATAAGGGCTAGACGAACCGGTCAGGTTCATCTAGCCCTTATTGTTATCGTTTAGAATTTAGAGCGATGGGAGTTTCAATGGCCGGCTTTTTCGGATGGAGACTGCTGCTGAAGTCAGGGCAAAAATGAGGATTAGACCGGCGGCTAATGGATTGTAGAGGACGGTATCCTGCCAATTGACAACCAGTCCGCCGACGCTGGCTCCGGCGGCGATGCCGACCTGAGTGACGGAAATATTCAGGCTGATGATCAGATTCGATGCTTGCGGAGCACGCTCGATGAAATACGTTTGAGTTGCCGGTCCTAAGGTGAACATCGACATGATCCATAACGACAACAAGGTGATGGCAACCGGGAAGGAATGAACGGCTAACGGCAGCAGTAACAGGGCAATAACATGGATCGTGACTCCAATCAGTATTAACTTGGCGCTTCCCCATTTGTCTACGGCAGAGCCTCCGATCCTGGAGCCAACCGCACCGGCAAGCCCGAACACCAGCATCATTAGGCCGATTTCCGCGGAGCTTCTGTGAAGAATGTCGCCAAGGAAGGAAGCAATATACGTGAACATCACCGAGTTGCCCGCTTCTCTGAACAGCACAAGCAGCAAGGCGTAGAAGATCACCGGATTAGCCAGCAGCCCCATTTGCTGCTTGAAGGGAACCGGAGCATCCCCCTCGATTTGCGGAAGCAAGAGAGCAAGACCGATAAGGATCACAATGCCTCCTATGCCAAGGAACAAAAAGATTGTCTGCCAGCTGTACATATTCGTCAAAGCAACGCCAAGCGGAACGCCCAAAATCATCGCGCTGCTGAATCCGAGGATAATCGTTCCGATCGCGCTGCCGATTTTTTCAACCGGCACCATCTTGGCCGCAGCGCTAAACGCTGCCACGATAAAGACGCCGGAGCTAACCCCAAGCAGCATCCGCGCTGCCATCAGAACCATGAAGTTCGTGCTTGCAATGGACAAAAAATTGCCGGCTATAAATACGACTATGGCGAGGAGCAGAAGTCTTTTTCGCGGTATTCGGACGGATAAGGCGATAATAACCGGCGTGCCAATCGCAAAAGCCAAAGAATAAACCGTGATCAACTGACCTGCCAAGCTCACCGATATATTCATTTGATTGGCTAGCACATTCAAGATTCCGGCAATCACCAGCTCTGAGGTGGCCGTAAAAAATACCGCTATCATCAAGACGTAAATCACAACACGATTCATAACGACACTTCCTTTTCCAAAACGATTTGTTAATTCGGATTATAACGAGGTTGCTTACTTTTAGTAAGAACGCAATTTATTTTGGCATAATCCATCCTTTTGGAGTAACTAACCGTTCGGTAAGTAAGTGGAGGACAAAAAAACCGCAAGAGCTAATAGCTCTTACGGTTCGATTGCAACATTGCCGTTAGGAACGGCTAAGCCGGGGATTAGGGGAATCGCCCCATTTTTGCACCCATTTCTCCATCTCTCTAAGCGCAGCCTGAAAATCTTTTCCCTTCTCGGTCAGGGAATACTCTACGGTCACCGGCACTGTCGGAAATACCTGGCGCATGACAAGGCCGTTGTTCTCCAGATGACGTACCGTATTGGTTAACGATTGGGTCTTCACGATGGAGACGTTCCGTTGAAGCTGATTAAATCTTAACGGTCCGTTCATCAGCTCCTCCAGTACAAGAAATGCCCATTTCGCCCCCAATATTTGAAGCACCTCGCAAATGCTCGAGCCTTTATCTTCTTCGTTGATTGCCTCATTGCTTCCATCCATGCAACAAACCTCCTAACCTGACTCAGCTGCCGACTATATCGATCGGAGTCTCTTGTCCGTTAATCTTAACCTGTATCTTACTTGCCTCTTCATGCATTCACGATAAAATACTCTTTTTCTCCCGCCACCGAGTACAGATAGATCCCATTCTTGCTCTTATTCCGGTCTACGAAAGACTTCACCTTCTGATTCAGCTTATGCGAATCGACTTCCCTTATCAATGCCGTTGATTGACTGCACCCCGCCAGTACAACGATAAGCATGATAAACACGCAAACGATCTTTTTCAATGGATCCTCTCCATTTGCAATGGAATTCGCATCTACTCAAACTTTACCACAATCATCCAGACCTGCATAGAAAATGGACATGTAAATAAAAGATCGTATTCGTTGAGAAATATACGCGTTAGATTAAAAAGAGGCTGTGCCGATAAACCGGCACAGCCTCACTTATTTTTACTGGGCAAACTGCTCATGGAGCACGTCAAACAATGCTTTAAGGTTCGGAGCGGCATTGCCCGAGAACATCAGCTTCAAATTATCATCGGACGATTGTGCCGACTCCACAGAATACTCGTACATTTTCTTCTCATAAGCTTGAATGGCCTGATCAGTATCCTCATGACCGGCAATGGCAAGCGCAAGCTCGGCTGCGTCGCGCATGGCGAGGTTTACGCCTTCGCCCGCAAACGGGGACATCAGATGCGCAGCGTCTCCAATAAGCGTAATTCCCGGTTTATGCTCCCATTTCAGTCCAACCGGAAGCATATAAATACGTCTTGGAAGAACAAGATCTTCCGACTTGTGAATATAGTTCTGGAGCGGCTCTGCCCAATCAGCGAAATACGCGAGAAGCTGCTGCTTGGCTTCCTTGGGCTGGTCAAACGGGATGCCGCAGGTATCCAGCCAGCTCTGCTCGGCCGTAAAGGTCAGGTATACTTTAATTTTACCGTCCCCATTTAGCTGTGCAAGTATTCCCTTGTTATCATCAAGCGCGAATACTTTGCCTCTTGCGTTAAAAGCCGCCTGATCCGGGTGCGCCTCCGCATCCACATGAAGCTCCACCATCGTTAATCCTGAGTATGAGGCTTGCGCATCGGTCAGCAGCGGACGAAGCTTGGAGAAAGCGCCGTCCGCCCCTATGACAAGATCAGCCGTTACTTTCTCGCCGTTGTCAAAGTGAAGCTCATGCCGACCGCCTTCCATAGCAGCCGCTTCCGTCAGCTTATAGCCGTAGCGAATCGTACCCGGCTGCAATGCGTTCAGCAGAAGATCGCATAATACGCCGCGGTCAATCTCCGGACGGTCGCCTTGCTCTCCATCCTCCGCCCTGTCGTCCATATAGATTTTTCCGGTTTTATCAAACAGGCGGAAATCTTCTCCCTCATAGCGGGCAATCGCCTTGAACTGCTCCAGCAGCCCCGCTTCCTTCAGCGCCATCTGCCCCGAATCCTCATGTATGTCGAGAGAGCCGCCGCGCTGGGCATTCCCATCCTGGGCTTCCCGTTCATAGACCGTTGCGGCAATGCCATGTCTTTGCAGGATGAGAGCCAGTGTAAGCCCGCCTGGTCCACCGCCGATAATCGCGATTTTCTTTGTGTTATTTATATGATTTGTTGTCATGCTAATCATCTCCCATACCCATGCTTGTTGTTTTTTCCTTACACAGATATAGTAACGCTGCTACTTAAACTGAATTTAAACCGCTCAGGATTAACCATCTTATAATGACAAAAAGAGATGGCGATTATGCCATCTCTTCCAATGAAGCAATTCCTATGTCCGGCGCATGTAAGCGCGAACCGTAATTGGAGCAAATACAGCTACGATAGCTATTGCGCCTACCAAGGACCAGACCATATCCGATCCAACCGTGCCGGAATTGGTCAACTCGCGGACCGCCGAGACTACGTGGGAAACCGGGTTGATGTTTACGAACCACTGCAGCCAGTTAGGCATTGTATCGGCAGGCACGAACGCATTCGACATAAACGTTAACGGGAATAATACGAGCATCGATACTCCTTGCACGCTGGAAGCCGTACGAGAGATAACGCCAAAGAACGCAAAGATCCAGCTCATTGCCCAGGAGACAAAAATAACGAGCAAAGCCGCAAGAACAACGCTGCCGATACCGCCGTCAGGACGGTACCCCATAATGAAGCCCATGGAAAACGTAAGCACGGTAGCGATCGTATACCGGATCGTATCGGCCAACAAGGCTCCCGCAAGCGGGGCTATCCGGGCAATCGGCAACGACTTGAACCGGTCGAAGACGCCTTTGTCCATATCCTCCCGGAGCTGAACGCCGGTTACGATGGACGTGGTGATGACCGTCTGAACAAGAATACCCGGGATGATCACCGGCAGGTAGCTTTGCACGTCTCCGGAGATCGCGCCGCCAAAAATGTAAGTAAACATCAAGGTGAAAATGATCGGCTGCAGCGTTACGTCAAACAGCTGCTCCGGGGTGCGGCGGATTTTCAAAATCCCCCGGTATGCCATGGTAAGCGAATGACGCAAGGATTGAATAAAACTCGTGTGATTTTTCAGATGACCTGTTTTTACCGATGAACTCATACGTTTACAGCCTCCGCTCTTTTTGTTTCGGTTCCCGTTTCTTTCGCTTTCTCTTCAACGCCATGACCGGTAATAGTCAGGAACACTTCATCAAGAGTTGGCTTCTGAACGCTGACTTCGGATAAAGTAATGCCCTTCTCGCGAAGCGCGATTAACAGATCCGTAACCCGGTCGGCATTGGCCATAGGGGCCGTAATTTTGGCAGCCTCGCTTGATAAGGTCGCTTGCACCCCAAGCACATGCTCGACGGTTTGGCGAGCCATTTCAATATCGGATGGATCCAGAACTCTGAGCTGCAACGAAGAAGTTCCTACCGATTGCTTCAATTCGTCTACGGTGCCCTCAGCCACGACATGACCGCGGTCGATAACGGCGATCCGGTCAGCCAGCTGGTCCGCTTCATCCAGGTATTGGGTCGTGAGCAGAACCGTGGAACCCGTGCTCACCAGACGACGGATCGTATCCCACATTTGAGCGCGGGTACGCGGATCAAGACCTGTTGTCGGCTCATCCAGGAAGATAAGCGGCGGCTGCGCGATTAGGCTGGCAGCGAGGTCCAGACGGCGTCTCATGCCGCCGGAGAAGTTCTTAAGCGGGCGCTTGGCCGCTTCCGTCAATCCGAACTCTTCCAGCAGATCAGCGGCTTTCTTCCGCGCTTCCGCACGTCCCAGTCCAAGCAGGCGGGAGAAAATAATCAAGTTCTCCGTTGCGCTGAGCGATTCGTCAACCGATGCGTATTGGCCGGTAACGCCAATCAATTGGCGGACAATCTGAGATTCCTTCTGCACATCGTGGCCAAAAATCCGGGCCGAGCCCGCATCCGGACGCAGCAGCGTCGCCAGCATGCGGATCGTTGTTGTTTTGCCTGCCCCGTTTGGACCAAGCACGCCATAAATGGAGCCGGCTTTCACGTTCAAGTTGACGCCGTCCACCGCTTTGTTATCTCCAAACACTTTGACTAGTCCGTTAGCCTCAACCGCCCAGTCGCCGTTGTTTGGCTTTTTCCCATTCTTATATTCCATTCCTGTTTCCTCCCAAGAATTGTTGATGTCATCATCTTACCGTTCATTTTTAAACTGAATTTAAACGATCGTTACATTTCGAATCAATGTTTCAATCTTAAGCTAATCCCTTTACCGGTAAATCAGTCTGCGGATGTATTCACGTATAGCCCGCAGCAGGAAAAAAGAAAAAACCGCCCGAGTTCACGGGCGGTTTACCGCTTAGTTCGACAAGCCGGCGGACCGGAGCGTCTTCATTATTAACACCGTTGCCTGCTCTTTGGTGACGGTTGTTTGCGGAGCAAGACGATGCGCGGATACGCCTTTCATAATTCCGCGTTCGACGAGAAGGGCAAGTGAAGGCACCGCGTAGCCCGACACCTTTGAGCGGTCCGCGAAGTGGTTCAGTACGGCGGAATCCGCCTGCGCTGTTACCCCGGCATAAGCCAATGCTTTCGCGAGAATAACCGCCGTTTCTTCGCGAGTGATTGCGGCCGCCGGATCAAATTGGCCGTTGCCTTTGCCGTTTACCAGACCGGCCTTCTTCGCCGCCGCGATATCCGCGGCAAAAGCAGAATTTGCCGCCACATCTTTAAATGCCGTACCTGCGCTTGAATAGTCAGGCAGGATACCTAACGCTTTTACGATAAGAGCAGTTACTTCCCCGCGATTCAGAACTCGCGCTCCGTTAAACTTGCCGTCAGCGTCTGCGCTCACGATCAGCCTGGAAGCTGCCTGCCATACCTCCTGCTGAGCCCAGGCAGCCAGCGTATCAGCAAAGGATACTGTCGTCTTCACCAGACCGTAAACGCTATTGCCTTTCCTCTTCAATTCCGCGGTTACCGTGCCATCGGTATTGTCCGTGAACCATACAGGAACCGGACGAAGCTCATTCGACTCAGGCAAATAAACGACACCGGCTGTTAGAGCTTTGTTGATATCCGAGCCTTTTACGGTAAAACTATGCGATAAGAAATAATTACCGAAATTCGTTATTTCCTTAAATGCGCCATCCGCCTGTTTGCCCTCTATCTTGAAGGACAGGGGAGCCGTCACAAGCGGGATACCGCTCTGCTGCAGCAGCTTTGTATCCAAGGTCTCCATCGAGATCCGGATATCCGTGCCCGCCGGCAAAGCGGCTGCCGGAATCGAGAACGCCGCGCCCCTCCAGCGGATAACAATAACCGAATCACTGCCTTTAGCCGCGATTGCCGCCGTAATTTCTTTTGGCAAAGCAACCTCAAGCTGCTTGCCATCGCCCTCCACAATAATCGGGAACGTTGTGGACGCAGCCGAAGCAATTTCTTTCAGGGCGGCATCGCTTGGCAGGCTGACTATTAACTTATCGCCGTCTTTTGCAACCTGCGTATGCAAGCCTTCCTGCCCTTTCACCGGCTCTGGCGATGTTGTCTTCACCGGCGCTGTCTTGGTTGTCAGCGGATTGCTGAAGGCCGATACGTTTACGAGCTTACTGTTGTCTTTCTGAATCGCAAGCACTTCAATTGCGTAATTAGTGTCCGGAGTAAGACCCGTCAACTCTAACTCCATACCCGACGTAGTCCCAGCCAACACCTTACCTAGGTAAACCTCGTAGGCCGTCGCATGCTCGGAAGCGTTCCATTTGACCTTGATGCTTCCGCTGCTGATGGATGCGGCCTGCAGACCGGTTGGCGCGGACAGCGCATCGGGATCCGGTACTCCTGTAATAGGCAGATCCTTGGCGAGCCTTGTCGTTAGGGTCCGGTTGCGGTCGCCGCTAATATCCCAGCTCATGACGCCGGACAAATCAAGAGACTTCGCGAGCGAAGCAATATACATCATCGAGGACTCGTCATTGTAAGTAAGGAATACGCCGTTGTCCGCATTGTACAAATAAGAAACCTTGGCTTCGTTATTCCATTGATGCTCGTAACCCTCATCATTCAAGTAATTCTCTTGTATGTCGGTAAAATCGAAAATACCGTTTTCCCAAGTACCGAATGGCGTTCCGCTCACGCAGGTCTGATATTGACCGCCCGGTTGGCAGCCAACCCAGCCCTTGCCGTAGAACGGAATGCCTATATTCACCTTGTAGTTCGGTACGCCTCCGTTCAGCTCGGCAAGCACGGCGCCAAGCACGTTGTTGCGCTTCGCGTAATCCTTAGGATGGTTCTTATCGTAATAAAGCGGGGAGTTATGGTGTGCGAGCGTATCCCAGTTTCCGCTGTAGTCGTAAGTCATAATGTTGATAAAATCAAGATTGTCCGAGGATTCGCCCAAATTCGAATTGACTACAAAATTATCCCCTTGGCCCGAGGCAATCGTCTGCAAATAATATTTGCCGTCTTCCGAGCCAGCCGCATCCAGCGCTTCCCTTACGGCTTGCGCCATCAGTCCGAAGTTTTCCTTATCCAGCGGGCTCCGGGAATTATCGTCCTCGCCGCCTTCAACCGGGTATTCCCAGTCGATATCGACTCCGTCGAGCTTATAGGCGCGGAGAAATTTTACAACCGAATTAGCGAAGGCACGCCGGGTTTCTTCCGTGCCGGCCATATTCGAGAAGTTGTTCGACCAAGACCAGCCTCCGACGGAAATCATAAGCTTCAGATGCGGGTTCGCATCCCGAATGGCTGCCCATTCCTGGAAAAGCGCCAAGTCCACCGACGGATCCCCAACAATCATTTCGCCGTCATAGACATAATCGGTTTGCGTTGGAACAGCGGCATTCTGGCAAGCCTTCGCCCCTGATCCAAAACCTCTCCAGCAAAGATCCGCAAATGCAAGATTCACATGGGTAATTTGCGAGACATCCACGTCGGACGGATGGTAGTTCCGTCCCGTACTGCTCGGAGACCAAAGCGTATAGTACGTGACGATATTGTAATCGGCTCCCGGAACAACCGTAATTGGCGAGCTGTCCGCCGAACGCCAAACCGCGTTTTTCGCTACAACCGTGAAGACGTAGCTTGTTCCTTCTTGAAGACCGGAAGCCACATAACGGTTCTCGAGACTGGAACCGATAAATTGGCCATTTGCATATATATCGTACCCGGTGGCGCCAGGGGTCTCCGCCCAGCCAAGCGCAGCCGCCGTTCTGGTCGCGGTAACCGCCTGCAAGCCAATTGGTTCTGCCAGCCCGCCCCATGTTACCGTTACGGCATTGCTGCTTGCCGATACCTTCGGCAGGTTCTGGGCTGCAACCTCGAACTTATACGCGGTACCGGCTGCATTGCCTCCATCGGGAAGCGTATAGGTTACCGTATTGGAACCGTCCCATATGCCTTGCTTCCAGGCGCCGTTAACATACAAATCATAACCGTTAGCGCCGGGGCTTCCGGTCCATTTCAAGGTGATGCTGTTATCGGTAATCGCGGCGGTGCGGAGATGTCCCGGAGGAGCAAGCGGCGGCTCGGGATATTCGCTTGTATCTGGAGCGGTCGTAAACTCGATGACATTGCTTTTATAGTCGAGCGAAGGGCGGTCCGCATACCAGGTAATATAGACCCTGTAAGTCGTTTCCGGCGTTAGCCCGCCGATTTCCTGTTTGCTTCGGTCTCCCCAAGTCATCCAAGTGTTCGTATCCGCGTTCCAGATGTCGATATCATTGTTATTGGTCTCGTCGCCTATCATGTCCCATGCAATTTTCGCTGTATTATGAGTAATGAGATCCTTGCCGTTCTCGTCTTGTGCTATGCGCAAATTAGCAGGTCCGGTTTGAGCAGCTGGTACAGCCTGCCCCTCCTCCGCATGCGCATTAGGCGTAAAAGTTAATATTCCGGCGAGGATTGAAACCACTAACAACAAGGGGAGTTTCCATAAAGATCTTCTCATCATCGATAAGTTCAATTATTTCACCTCTATTGGATTTGAATTAGGATTGGATTTTAACCTCGGCTAGCTGCTAGACCCCGCTGCAAGTCATTTTGCTGCATCACGTAAGCAATCTCCCATTCATCACCACCGATGTATTTAGTGACATTAAGTTGTTAATTTCTAGTAAATCTATCATGGAACAGGAAGCGAATTAAGGTAAGGTGGAAAATTCCACTATGAGGGGATATTATAACGTTATAAGGTTTTAGAGGGAGAAATTTATTTGAATCCAAAAAAAGAAGACGTTACTCTCTCGAACAAAGAGAGTAACGTCTTCTTTTTTTTGCCCTATTTTTTTGTGAGGTCAACCCGCTTCTCCTGCCCGTTCCATTGCACCTTCGCGCCAAGCGCTTCGGCCAACGTACGGACTGGCACGTAAGTGATGCCTTTGGAATCGTCGTATAAGCCATCATCTATTTTTTTGCCGTTCACATAGACGGTAATAGGCTCCATTTCCTCTTCCCCTCTTTCCTCTTCTACTTCGGCCTCTATTTCTATAACATCAAATGCCGTCAGGTTATTAGCTCTAATGATCGACATCAGCTTTGCCGCATAATCGGGATCGGTAGCGTATCCGCAGGCATACAGGGCTGTCGTCTGCTGTTCCGGAGTCTTGGCTGACCGTACGCGGTCATAACGGTTTTTGGTAAACAACAGATCTTGGTCTTTGTAAAAGTCATAGATGGAGTCGTAAGCCCGCCAATCCGCCTTCTGGGTCACCCTGGTCCCGTTATAGACCTCCCAGGTTGAGGTGCACACCGTCCGGCCTTTCCAATAGGCATTCGGAATTCCGCTGCCAACCTTATAGCCGCCAAGATTGTTCCATTCATGAATTTTCCCGCCGGTCTCCAGCCAGTTCTGAGCCATTCGCACGCTTGGCAAGAGCGGCGATCCTTCCTTCCACACCTTCACAACGGTAGCTGACAGAAAGGCGAAAAACGCCTGTTTCGTTAGCTGCTGCGCCATATCGCAAAGCACCTCCTTCTGCTTTTAGAGAGCGACTATTCCAGTAAGAGCTCATACTCTGAAATCGCAAGGCCAACTTTGCTGCCATTCGGATAAAGCGACAGCTTGCCGTCCCGCCCATTGTAATAAGTTGATCCCGCCCGAAGAGGAACCTCTACCTCCGCAATTCCTCGGATCGCTACCTCTACATACTCTCCTGAAGCACCATTAGAGCCGGCTATCCCCTGCGGGGTTAGACATGGCTTCCCGTAGGTTAATTGTTCACCATTGCTGTAAGCGGTCATATAGATCTGATTGCCGTCCGGATCGGTACCCATGCAGAAATAACGCTGACTGTCCAGCGGGAGAAATACAGGCAACGTGCCTTCCGAGCATGGGAACGGATAATGGCGGTCTTCCGGATTAGAGCCCGCGTTCATATCCAGTAAACCAAGCACCAGGTTTTGATGCGGCTCTGCAAGACTTGAGCTCCTGCCGCTCTGCCATCTGGCCTGATAGAATAACGCGGCTTTGCCATCAGCGCCAACTTCGACTTTAACATCTAACGTTGTCCGGTTAACCGATCTGGTGTCTGCATATTGAAAGAGCTTGTCGTTTCCGAAACGGTACGGGGTAAGCTCCAGTAATTCCTGATTAATGTTATGAGTGGTCACCTGGATAAACCCGCCTCTGCCATCGGCGATGATTCCTCTTGTTGTCCGATCCTGCAGCTGGAAATAGTGATCAGCCAGCTTGCATAATAAGCCGTTTTCGCCTACCTCTACCACGATCATTTTAGAATCGGTCTGGATTGCAGCCAGGTTGGGACCAATTAGAATGGCTGAAGCATTCATTCGCTGGTAATCCAGGTACTCGACCTGATCGAGAGGCGTAAAGGTCACGCTAGCATCATTAATCACACAGCGGATTACTCTGGCTGTAACGACGTAATTCGAAGTTACGCCTACATGCAGCAAATATCCATTATCCAGCTTCACAATTTGACTGTTAATATAGGCCTCTTCGGGTTTGAAGCCAGTCGTTATTTTCCCGCTGAGTCCCGTGCTCGAGACGCTGCCCGTAAGCAACTTCAACTCTTCGAACGTATTGTCGCTATTAAGCTGCTTGGAGTCGTAAGAAGGGTTAATTCGCTGTTTATATTGAAGCGCAATGACGCCGGGAGTCAGTTCCACGATAGATAGATTATCAACATGACTGTAAGAAAAGGTATGCGATTGTATCGGCTTATAACTGCCTTCAAACGGCTGTAAGACGGACAGCTTGCCATGCCATGTATCCCGCTCCCGATAAGCGATAACTACATATCCGTTGGACAATACGACCGATGCCACTGTTCTCCAGATTCTGTCATGGTCGCCGGTGACCCTATTAAATTCGCCAACTCCTGAGCTGATAAACCGGGTAGGAGACCACCCGCAGCGGAACAGCTTCAGCCTGCCTTGACCAGCGGCGATAAAACCGCTTGCTGCAGTCGGGCAAAAGATAAAGCCGTAAGCAGCAGCGTCCCTACTCCAAATCGTTGTCAGCTGTTCTTTCCAATTGAGATCATCAATTACATTCTGATCAGGAGCCATCTTAAACATTAAAGCCTGGGTATAAGCATAATCCCGTTCAGGCTCATGGTTAAAAGCAAGCACAAACAAGGATTGCCCGATAGCAGTCAGCGTCAGCTTATTGGAACTGCCTTTCACCGAGGTTAAGACAGCTTTGCCGGCTATCTGCTTAATGTTCCCGTCCGTGGTGTCAAAGAGATTCAAGACAAGCGCTCCCGATTCTTTATAGCAGACGGCTGTCACAAACCGTTTTTCCGATATTTTAACCGCATCGTAAAAGGAATCCGCCAAATTGCCTGTGGTTGGGCCTCCGTTAACCGGAATATTCGCTGCTTCGCGCAAAGTAATCGGATGGAAGGTCAACGTAGTATCCAGTTTAAGGCTTAAAATGAAATGGACGGATGACAGCACCAAATGCTTAACCTCGCTCTGCCAGCTCCCCGCCGTAGGGATAACAGTCTTCTCGCCTAGCGCAAGCCTCTCTCCGTTCCAGGTGACCATTTTAGTTGCCAAGGAGCCCTTTGTATCTGATTCCTTTACCCAATAGCTGGCCGCAAACATCCCTGCGGAAAGCTTGCTGAAGGCAAATTCCGAATACAGATTAGCTGCGGAGTCAATCTCGGTTGCATACCCTTCAAGCGTTATAAGATCATTAAGGCCAATATGGCATACGGATGCCTTTAGTCTCCAAGGCGCTACTTTCGTGCAATGCCATACCAGCAGAAATTTATTGTCGCTTAAGCTCTCAATCGCCGGAAGCGAACCACCCGAGTACAGCTCCATGCGGGATGATTCGCCAAGCTGCAAGCCACTATCATTCCACCGGATCGTCAGCATCGTCCATATCGATGTATTGGATTCCAGGTAACAAAGGATACCCATATCTTCCGAAAGAGGTTTGAATTGAAACTGGTTTATCCCCTCTACTCCATAAATCGGCAGCTTTTTTACAACGGACACAGACATCCTGCTTGCTTCCAATTCCACTCGATAAATAGAAATTACCTTCTGCGTCGTCCCGATGTACAGATAGCTGTTTCCGCCTATCGGATGAATGGAATTGCTGTATTCCTCGCTGTTCAAATAAAGCACATCCGGACTAAACCGGGGTAGCCCGTCAACAGGCATTTCGGCATTTCTATAAAGCATGTTGTCAAAAATCGTAACGACGTCATCCTTCTCGATCGTCTCTCCCGGCGCAACAGGGAAGGTTCGTTTAATGGAGGACGTTCCACCCCCGCTGGTCAAACCCTTTAAGGAGCTATACACCCGGAATCACCTCTACTCCGGATATATCGAGCGACAATGCACCGGCAATAGCTTGGGAAGCCGCAATCTTTGTTCCTTTCGGCAGCACCGTCTCAAACGAAAACTTGACCGTATCCTCGCTGCCGATGCTGGTACCGATCCGCTGTGTCTCGGCATTCGCCGTTTTTCCCGGCCGGATAATATACAGCCTCAGCTTGGCGCCTATGCTTGTTGTGTTATGGATGACGATGCTTTTCAGAATCGTCTTTTGCTGCAGCGTTACAAGATCCGTCAACGTTACGCCCGGCTGTCCCGCATACAAATCCACCGCGGAATAGACTTCATACGCCATATGCTATCCCCCCATCCAATGCAGGCAAAGCGCGTTGCTTATTTTAACGTTCATTTCCTTTTTCAGCTGCTCCAGCTGCTCTTCCGTCTCATCCAGCGCCTGATTCACCTTCTGCGCACCGGCATATAAGCTGTCCGGGGCAGCCGGATCCAGATTGATTCGGTTCGTCTTGCTCATCGCTACTCCCCCGCTCCTCCTAAGATAAAGTCACCATCAGCCGCTTGGCCCGCGGCGTCTCCGCCTGGCTGTTTACCGAATTCGATTGTTTAATGCGAATCCGGACCTTCTGCGAGGCTGTAACCGTTGCTTCATATTTAAATTGCGTATAGACGCCTAACTGCTGGCTTACCTTCCCCGTAGGGAAAGCCACCCAAGTCGCTGCCCCGTCAACGCTGTATTCCACGTTTTGCGAAGTACCTGACGGCGTATGAAAGTCAACGTAGACGGTTATCTTCGTAAACGTCTCGTTCGTGAACCACTCCTTGCTGACATACGTTCCGTTTGCTTTATAGGACAATGCCCCGGCACCAATCGCGCCGGTCTGGATGACCGGCGAGCTCTTTGCGTTGCCCGACAGCAAAGCCCGAACATAAACATCCTTGGTCATCGCTCCAAGTGCGGTTACTCCCGCATCGTTAAGCGCATACCAACTTGCCCGGTCGAGCGACCACTGCCATTGCAGATTGCTGCCTTGCGGAACCACCTGACTTGTCGAGAGCAGCAGCTGGGAGACGGCAATCGGCAGCGGCAGCTTTCCGAAATTCAGAATTCCGGTCGGCTTCTTGAACTCCGCTGCATACAGGCGGAACTTCAAATCCATATCCTGATGAGGGGTCCAAGCCGTAGCGTTGGAGCTAGAGAAGAGCAATCCAACGGTATACGGCTGGCGCGAGACGATATTGCCGCTCGCGAGATCCTTCCCGGACATTTTTGCAACAAAAACCCGATATTGGCTTGAGCCCGTCAGCACCACTACGGCATATTCCACATTGGCCTGCAGCAGTACTGGATCGCTGAACGCAAACTTGGTCGGCACGTCGCCCTTCAGCGATACTTTTACCGAGCTGGCTTCCAGCACTTTGGAGGCGAGGACAGTTGTTCCAGGATAGCCGTTCACCACGTTGCGAAGCTGTACTGTAACCGGCTTGGCCTTATAAGCGCTGCCTCCCGATGCATCCAAGTCCCTTGTTTCGAAAAAAAGCTCTATGCTTGTAACGAACCGCTCCTCCGGGAGCAAAAAGGTTTGCGCGAGCGGATCAATCTGATTCCACCAGGGCACCTGCCAGAAGGTCTGCTCGATAATCTGCTTGCGGCCGACGCCGACATAAGAGGTCCTTGATTCATTTTGAATCTGAGCCACTTCTACCCCTCCTATACATAGTTAAAAATACGGACTTCCCTCGTACCTGTCCGGATATTCGGCGGAATGGCAAAGGTAGCGGCAAATTTGCCCGCGCCATTGGCTTTTATCGTCCCCGGCTTTGTTCCCGCTTCATAGCTAGCAGCCGGAACCAGCGCTACGTCCACGCCGTCAAAGGTCGCCTGCAGGTTGTTGCTGTTAGGCTCAAAGCCTTCACCGTAAACCGTTACAACCCGCTGACGGATAAACGGAATATTCTCATCCAGAATGACGCGGGTCTCCGAACGGTTGCCGGTCCACCACGCATCCCACCAGCCCCAAACGGTCTGATAGATGTAGGATGTCTCCACCCAGGAATCCTGGGACGGCGTCAGCCGAATCGTGGCCTGGGAGCCAAACACCTGATACGGATTGACGTTAAGCGCCTCTGTTCCATAGCTCTGATCGATGATGAGCTGCTCCGCATACTCAAGGGTTAAAAGCCGTTCATGCTGGTGCACCGAATCGAGACTTTCGGCTTCCATTTCTAAGAAAAGCTGGTTCACCGGGAGCTGCAGCGTTTGATTCGAAGGGTCAATCATGGCATCGAAGCCTCTCTCAAGGTCAGCACGTTCAAAGTTCGTGAAGTTATCGGTAAAAAAGCCTTTCTTAAACGTAGCCGGATCCGAAATTTGCGCCGTACGGTCCAGCTCCAGCATCGCCTGGTTATACTCCGCCCTCTCGAGGCGATCCAGCAGGGAGCGAAGCTCAAGCATCGTCAGCCGTTTCGGCTTGTTGTTCACGACAACAACGTCGGAGCTTGCCGGCGGATATTGCAGCTCGCCCAGCTCCAGCACATCCGGCGGAACAGGCGGCGAAGGCGGGTGAACGTCCGATTGCCCGGTTACAATCCGGATCTGCCCGTCAGCGGTCAAATAGAAGGCGTCTTTGCGGGATAAATAGTAATCGTAGGTCACGTTAAAGATCGAGCCGGCAACCGGAAGATCGCCGCTTAGCCAGGTGACTTCATTTTTACCGGACTCCAGCTTGTAGTCCGTGCCCTGCGCCATCTGCTTCATATATTCAAAGGTCACGCGGTACGTCTCGCCGATAGCTGGCCGGGCTGTGCCTATGGACCAGTCAACGCTATTCTCGGTAAGCTGATAGTCTTTGCCTTTCGCATAGGTTTTTGTCCCTTGCACGATGCTCACAATATCAACGACGGCATCCGCGGGAAGCGCATCCTGCAGGGATGAACCGCCTCTCGTTATGCCGATACCCGGCAATTGCACCCTGGCGGTAATTTCCTGAATGGCCTTTACCGGCTTGCTGTTCAGCGAATAACGGGTCGTACCGGCAACGAAGGTTTTCACCTCATCCGATACTCTGCGCGAATCGAGCGACTTCTTCAGCTTAATCCGGGTCGGAACCAGTCTATTGATCTCGTAGCCCAGCACATAAGCTTTGCCCGCTTCAATGACCAGCGTTACATCATCGCCTTCCGCCGGCTCGATAAACCCGTCCATCCCCGAGACGAGGAAGCTTCCGCTTGCATCGTAGGTTCTTCTGGCAAGCACCGGCGTAAAGCCTTCCAGCTCCGGGGGGACCTTGGCCGTAACGACTTCCCCGTCAGCCAGCCGGTACATCGGAATAGCGGCTGCGTCGTTCAACACCCATTCCGGTGTTGCCACCAGGCGGTCCATCCCCGGGGAACCAAAATTCGCATAGCCTACGGCCGGATCCAGCAGCTCTTTCTGCATTTCATAGGTGATGGTTGTGTATGTAATTTTCAGGCCAATGATCTCTTCCCCATGACCCGTAAGCGGAATGATCCTTTCTCCGATATCGTGGATAACGCCGTCGAAATAGACGGTTGCGGGAAAAATAATGACCTTTTTCTTATCATCCTGGACATAAATTTGTCCGCCTTCGATAATATGGCCCGAGCCAAAAATAACGTCGCCCATCCGCTTATCCCGGTAGAGGGAAAGCGACTGGATCTCGTTTAATTCAGCCGACTGCAAACGTCTGCCGCTTTGCGCCTGCAGAGCGATCCAGCGTTTGTCCGGGGCGAAACGGTTGTATATGCTCATGAACGTTCCTCCTAGAACTCTACGATAAATTCGAGAAATTCCCGCTGATCCTCCGTCCGGTGAATCGGCGAGCGGTTATTGACGACCAGAGCATAACCGTGGCTGCTGACTTCCTCCGCGGTAACGGCAAGCTTGCCGGGCAAAGTCGTTTCCGCCAGCAGCAGATCCGTTACGATAGCGCTTTGCCGATAGCTGACCGCCGGAAGCTCCGTTCCGGTAATCCAGGCCGCTACATACACCCAACGGACAAGGCCGGACACCGCTTCCTCTTCGGAGATTATTTTCCAACGCTGATCAAATTGGATAATGTCCCCCTCAGGGTCAGGGATAACAAAACGTACCTTCTCCGCCTTTTTGTAGCCGATCGGCTCATTAAGCAGCGAGGAGCCCGATACCTCGGGTACCGTGTCGGTCTCATTCCACGGTGACTGCCTGCCGATTCCGATCCATATATTGTCGGTGCGGACGAGATGAAGCGCCTGAAACGCCCGCATCCCGGCAACCGACGCCGTGTAACTGACTCCCATATTAGATTCCTCCTAAAAAGAATATCGCGTTCTCCGCGATAATTCTTACGCGTAAGCATTTCCTATGGATTTGCCGGAGCTATGGTAACAGCGGATTGCTGTATCCGCAGCTCCTTTTCCGTAAAGTACAGCTCATCGGTGAAGAATACGCCCGGCGACCACCACGCCCCCCGCTCTGCCTCTGCCTTGCTGCTGCCTGCATAAATCGCCGTCGCCAATCCCGTGCTTACCTTATACCCGCTGACCTCTTCATAGTTCAGCTTCGTTTCCCGGTCCGGCCCCGGATACAAGCTGCGAAGCGTTCCCGCCTTCGCAGTGTCCAGCTTCACCGTTTGCTTCAGCATAACGGCGAGCCAATACTTGAAACCCGCAAATCCGCTGATCTGAATCAGCTTGCGGACAACCTCGACCTGATCCGGATTGACATAGATCGCTGTTATTAAAGGTCCAAAAAACTCCCCGTCCGGAAACATTGCATCGTCGCCCGATAAGGTATACCCGTCATCCGGGCTTAACCGGAACGTCTCGAGCGCCGACAGGCCAAGCGCATCAATGGTCTCCCGGTTTAACGTTCCGGAAGAGCGCAGCTTGGCAAGCAGCGCCTCCCGTTCTTCCTCCTGCAGCTCCTGCTTCCACAAATAAAGCCACTCGTCCGGGGATTCGGACAGAAACAACGAATGCAGCAGCCGCCCTTCCACATCAGGAATATCCGGCGCCGCTGCATCCATAATCGCGTTCATCTGCCTGCTCTCGTGATAATAATCAGGCAAATATTGAATAAGCGGCGAGGTCATACGATAATCACCTCCGCCTGAAGGCTCCGGTCAATCGGCAGCTCCAGATTGGCAATGGGCTCAAGAATGGAGGCATCCTCCGCCCCCGCCGCAATAAGAGCCGCGACAATCTTGGACAGATAAATCGTTCCGCCGATGTCGACCGTTCTCAAGTAGGCGTATACGGCATTTTTCGCCGTTGCTTCATTTAGCCCGATTACCTTCGCTTTTACGGTCATCGGCTCCGGAATAACCGGCTTCACGATGACATCCACCCCAAGCGGTTTTTTCAACTCGATCAGCTTCCGCACCTCGAGGCATACATGCTCCAGATCGCCGTCCGCGCCAACGACAACATCCACCGTACCTAATCCGCGGCCGAAGTTGATCGCCTCCGCGTAGGTTACGCCGGTAACGGACAATGCCCAGCGCTTGTAATCCGATTCGGTACCGCCATGCTCGGGATTCCGCTTCTGGTACAAAATACGGCCGCGAAGGGATTCATCCGATTCCTGGTTCAAGCCGCCTGCAGCCGGAGCTATATGGTTAACCGTCCAAATATCCTTGACCGGATCGAATAAGAGACGGATCGTATCCGCTTTTACATTGCCGATTACACCGGGCTGCTTGCACCGTGCCGTCACCGTTGTTTTCCCTTGGCTTCCTATAACCGCCTCCGCGGTCGTAGCAAAGGAGATATCCGAGTTCTCGATCCCGACGGTTGTCCCTTCCGGAATAACCGCATCCGGGATACCGGTAAACGTCAATTCGACCCAAGCTGCCGCAGCCGGCGTCCGTTCAAGACCGTAATCCTTCGCGATTAAATCGAGAAAACGCCCCTCTGCCGTTACGGCGAAAGCCTGCTCCAGTATGCTGCGGAACTTGCTTTCCTCAATCCATAGCTGCATGGCGATGGGCGCAAGCGCATCGTAGATAATGGAGCCTTCGCTTTTGTCCAGCCCGTTATCCACCCGGTCCAGCAGCTGCTGCAGCTTCGACTCGAAGCTAAGCGTATTTGTACCGACCAAGCTACAACACTCCTTCGTACCGGATCAAGCCCGACGTTGAATCAACCTTGAAAGCAGCTTTCACTTCGTCGTTCTCCCAGGCAATCTCGAAATCATAGACGCGGTTAATTCGCTCATCATAGATAAGAGCTTCCGTTATCATCCGGCTCATCTCTACTTGAATAAAACCTTGCGTATAAGCCTTGCCCAGCATCAGCTGCACCTCGCACCCATAGTCCCGCGAATAGATGGGATAAGCAAAGCGGATCGTTTGAATCGCTTTATGTATAAACTGCTTAATGGCATCCAGGCCATCGATTTGCCTGCCGATTTCGCCCGTCTCCAGATCAAGACTGTAGGTGCGCAAGACCGGCTTTTTCTTCACGATAACATCCGGAAACCCGATATCGGGGGTAAGCCCCATTTACTCTCCGCCTTCCTATCATCGATTAATAGGTAACCATTCGGTCGAAAATAAAAAACTTCTGCCCGCCCTCGAAGGTAATCACCATCACCTTGTCGCCTTTTTTAAGCAGATCATCCTTCTTGTCGTCATTGATGTAATGGATTTCTCCTTCCTTCAAGGTGAAATCCCGATCCTTGAGGCTAACCTCAACGGAGTAGGGATGGACGTGCGCGAAGGTAGGCGAATTTTCTGTATTACCGCTAAAGGTCTGAGCGCCAATCGTTGTCGCTCCGCTGTTCGTCAGATTCACCTTGCGCTTGACGCGGCACAGCCTCTCGGCAACCACGATCAGCTCCTTCGGAATAATCAGCTTGTCGCTGCCCTTCAGCTTGATCTTCAAATCGGGAGGGTCCGAGACAACCTCGGCTTCCATCAGCTCCGGCAGCTTCATCGCCTGGATGCTTTTGACGCTATGCTGTTTAATCAAGTCCCCAAGCGACATGGACGCACCTGCCTTCGTTAATATTGGACAATCCGGTCGATGATGAAAAACTTCTGCCCGCCCTCAAAGGTCATCACCATAACTTTGTCGCCCTTTTGCAATAGATCATCCTTCTTGTCGTCATTAATGTAGTGAAGCTCGCCTTCCTTCAGATCCAAGCTCTTATTCGTCAAAGCTACCTCAAGCATCGTCTTTGGATGACCGTGCGGAGATGTATCGGGAGTAGGAGGCGGCACCGTGTGCGGCACTTCCGTAATGGTCATTTCAAAAGATTGCTTCCCTACTTCCGTCTGGCCGTCCGCATGCAGGTTGATTTGCTGCTTCACCTCGCATAAATGCTCGGCGACAACGATCAGCTCTTTCGGAATGATCAGCTTATCGCTGCCTTTCAGCTTGATCGCAAGCTCCGGCGGAGCCTTCGTGACCTCGGCCTCCATGAGCTCCAGCATCTTCAGCGACCTGGCGCTCTTCATGCTGTGCTGCCTGATCAGTTCCCCCAGCGACACTGCGGTTCACCTGCTTTCCTTCCACTCAGGTCATCTCGGTTAAGGTCAAGGACATCTTGTGATAACGCCCGTTAAACTGATGATTGTCTTCCTCTACGGCATACGTCTGCTCAATGCCCAGCTCCGGCACCTTCACCACGATAGCGGTACCGGCGATGACCTCGGATATCCCGATAACCTCGTCAAGCTTGAGCGATTTCTTGACTTTCCCCTTCTCAGCGAGCAAGTGATCCGCTGCTTCCTGAAGCTGCGCGCGGTTCTGCTTTTCCTTCACCTTCTCGTAATGCTGAAGGACGCCAAATTGCTTCTGCAGGGATTTGTTCTCCGCGGTAGCAATGATGGTCTGCTTCTCTTCGCCGCCCTGAAGCTTTACCTTCGTCACTGTCTCTTCAATGGATTCGCCGTACGAATAATCGATCAGGTTGATACCGGTCTCGATGACCCAGTTGCGGCTGTTTTTCTTGTAAGGCACGAGCTGCACTTTCCCTTCCTTGGAATACAGCGAGTAGCGGATGCCTTTCTGCCGGTAAGTGATCGCAAGCGCTTTTTTCACCATATCGAACAAGGTCTCTTCATCGCAGACCAGGTACGGGATGACATACTCCGAGTCTTCAATGGTACCGGCCGGAATGGAAAAATCCGTGCACAGCTTGCTTAATATTGCCGAAGCTTTCATGCTCTTGAACACATAAGAATCCTTGTTGTTCGAGAGATAAATCAGCTGATCGTAGGCGGTTAGGCTTAGCTTCCCGGGCTTGTATTCGGCGTTAAAGACAATCCCGCGGAACAGCTCCTCTTCCCCGTCGTGGAGCATAATGCCGGTTCCGTTAGGGACCATCGAAGGGCTGGCCCCGCCTTCCTTGGCAAAAAGCAGACTGACCGACAGCTTCCGTACCGCCTTTTGCGAGCTGCCGGACCATTCCACCGTTTCTACCAGAGTAGTAACATCCGTTGTTTTGCCGTTGTCGACAAGCATGACCCGGATCATGGGATCACCAGCACTTGGTTCGGATAGATGGTATAGGGCGGTTTAATGCCGTTGGCCGCGGCAATCTTCTCGTAAGGCACCCCGACCATCCGGTCGATGGCCCATAACGTATCGCCTTTTTTGACGGTATAGGAGGCAGGCTTTACGGTCTGGTTCGGCCGCTGCCCCTTGCTGCTGATCTCCGCTACCTTTTGCCCGTTCTCTTCCTTGGTCTCGATCGCACGAGGCTTTGTATACTTGAACTCCCGAAGAGACAGTTCATAATAGATGCTGCCGATATCGCCGGCAATCTCTCGGTAGGACAGCGACTCGATCGTTACCGCCACGGTCAGCTTCTGCCCTTCGGGATTAATAATGACGAACTGGACGGGAAAGCCGCTGAACTTCCAGGTTTCAAGCTGGTCGACGCATTTCTTGGGAGGAGGAATATCCTTGTAAGCGCAATACGGACCGTAATGCTGAGGAAAATGGGAGGAGAATTCGTAAGTCTTCAGCACCGGATCCTGAATGACCGTCACCTGGCCAAGTCCCTGAACGGTTACCGTTTCATTCGCGGAGCCTGCCGTCACCTTCAGCTCGGAAGGATTGACGGGCAGCCACAGCGATTCCGCTCCGTTGTTATAGGTGAACCAGAACTCAACCGGCATACACGCCTTCTCCTTCCGTTAATAAATCCTCTTCCAGCATCCGTTTCAGCTTGTCGATAAAACGGTTCTCGTCCGCCTCGTCATGCACATGGATCTCGCCAACCAGGTTCGCAATTTCAACCGACTTCGAATTGTTCACCGAGCCTCCGCCGGAAGGGCTGTAAGGCTGAAGCATCGCGCTTTGCTGTTCGGCCGAAAGCTGACCGCCGCGGTACTGATTCGCCTGCTCCGAGGTGAGCACCATCTCGCCTTGGTGGAGCTCGGCAATGTAGCCGTTAAAAGGTACCCGGTTCAAGCCGTTCAGGTGGCTGCCGTTGATGGGCGTAACCGCCATATTTACCGTTGCCGTGGCGCTGCCAAAGATCGACTTGACCGAATCCCATATTTGCTGCACCGTCTGGACAAGCGTTCCCCACATCGATTGGAAGCCTTGAATGAGACTTTCCATAAACTGCGTCCCGAAGGACATCGCCTGCTGAACGAAGCCGGTCATCAGGTCATAGACGATTCGCACTCCCCACGCAAAGGCGCCAACAACGATTCCCCACATCAAGGTGGTAAATTCGCCGATGCCTGTCAGTACGGGAGATATGACCCCCCATAGAGCAGTGAGCGTGCTGGCCGCCCAGTTGTACATCGTTGTAAAGGCGCTCACGACAGCCGCGGAGACAATGCCCCAGGTTTCGATAAAAAAGCTTTTAATCGCCGTCATCGTGTTTGTAATGACCGACCACAGTGCCCGCATAGCCGATCCCAAAGTCTCCACCACCGTAAAGAAAGCTTTGACGGAGGCTTCGATAACCGCTTCAAAGGTTCGTTTGATAAAATCGACAATTGCCGGCCCCGCGGCTTTCATAAAGTCCACAAACGAATGAAAGCTTTGTATCGCAAAGGCAATAGCCGCCGCAATGGCCGTGTCCAGCCATTGCTTGATTGCTTGAACGGCCGTCTTCACAAAGCCGATCATGCTCCAGAAGCCCCGACGGATCGCATCAGTGGCCGTATGGAAGGCATTCACAACAAAGGCGGATATCGAATCCCATGCCTTTTGAATGGCTGACCAAGCGGTTTGGACAGCCGATGCGACAAAGCTCGAGATAGCGCCCCAAACCTGCGTAACG
Source organism: Paenibacillus glycanilyticus (assembly GCF_051200795.1). NCBI lineage: Bacteria > Bacillati > Bacillota > Bacilli > Caryophanales > Paenibacillaceae > Paenibacillus > Paenibacillus glycanilyticus. The sequence goes on along the minus strand of NZ_CP195155.1, from coordinate 1,918,527 downwards.
ATTTGCCATACCGGCATTACTGCGCTTTTTACGGTCTGATAGAGTTGACCAAGCCCGGACACATAACCGTATACGAAGGCTTTGGCGTAATTCACCGATTTCGAGGCAAAGCCGGCGAGCAGGCTGCCTACTTTGCCGATTGCTCCCATAACCGCATTCCGGATCGTCTGTACGGCTCCTTGGTGATCGCCGGCTGCTCCCTGCCATACGCCCTTGAAAATGCCCCGCAGCATATCCATCGCCGCCTGCCCGATCCCAACGATGGTGTCAAAAGCGGAGGTGATGATGCCGCTCACCGACTGGAAGGCGGAACGGACGGTATGGATAATAAAGGACCCCGCTCCGGCGACGATCTTCACCATTCCGTTCCAGATAAGCGCGTAGAATTGGAAGATTCGCATCATGACGCCGGAAACGGTTGCCCATACGGATTGGAAGGCTGTGCTGACCGCCTGCCAGGCCTGCGAGAGCAGCTGCGTCGTCACCGATACGATATTGCTCCAGGTTTGGGTCAGCCAGGCTTGCAGCTGCGCGCCAAGCTGCGTAACCGTGCTGACGAGCTTGTTCCAGCGGGTAATCGTACCCGTTACCAGCTGGTTCACAAACTGCTGTACGCCGGTTACGGCACTCGACCATAGGTGATTCATCCAGGCGCCAAGGTCGGAGAACAGCTGCTTGGTATCCGCGATAAACTGCTTCATGGATTGAACAAAGCCGTTATAGGCAGATACAATCCAAGCGATAGCCGCCTTGGTCTTGTCTTGAATGCCGCCCCAGTTGCCCGTCCAGGCTGCCGTAAGCAGGCCAATGGCGGCAACCACCCAGAAGATCGGATTGGATAAGAGGCCAATAAAGACGCCTATCCCCGAAATGATAGAAGCAACGGTAGAGATAACCGTAAAAGCAGCGAATGCCGCGATAAGTCCGTTCAGAACAGGCCTTAGCGAATCAAAGTTGGCGCTTACCCAGTCGAGTGCCTTTTCCAGCCAGCCAAATACCGGACCCAGCACGTCGGCAAGCCATAGGAAGCTTTTCACCAAGACATCAACGGTCTTGGCCGCTATATTCTCCAGCTTCTTGAAGCCGCCGTTCGTAAGCCAGGTTACAAGCTTCTGCATAATCGGCTTCACCTGATCCAGCGCGGCAACCCCCGCATTTTGCAGGGAGCCCTTAAGGCCTTCAGTCACGATCTCCCACATGCCGCTTGCGGATTCGTTCAGCTTTTTGGAGCCGCCATCAAACCATTTGCCCGCATCCGTCAGGAACTTGTTCCAGCTGCCCTTTTTGAATTCGAAGCCGAATTCCTCCAGCTTCTTGTAATCTTTGCCGTTCGCGGCTTCTATCGCTTCCATGGCTTCTGCGACGGTCTTGCCGGGGTTAAAGCCCGCCATATCCTCCGCCAGCTTAACCAGCTGCATCGCCTTTCCCGTATCGCCTTTGGTCAGCTTGATGGCCTGCGTACCGCCTTTTAGCACATCATTAGCCGAGAACGCGGTTGTCTGGGCATTATCCCGGAGCGCTGTCCAATAATCGGCAAAGGATTTCTGAAGCGCAGCCGCGCTTGCCGCTCCCTTCCCTTTCCCGCCCTTACCCCCGGGCGGCTTCAGCTTACTGACCACAAAGTCGAAGCCAATCCTGTCGGTTTCCAGGTCAGCAGCTGCGCCAACGGTAGCGGTGCCAAAGCTTTTCAGCTGCTCGCCTACGCCGCCGAACACCTCCTGCATGCTCTTCAGATGATCTGCGAAGGTTGGCTTCTTCTCTTCGGCCCCGGCAGGAGGCTTAGCGGCCGTCTTCTTCCCGAAGATGGCCTGCACCGCTTGCTTGCCGAGGCCTTGCTTTTTGAAGGATTTGAAGCTGTTCAGAAAAACGGAGGCCCCTTTTTTCTTTGCGCCTTTTTTGAGTGCCAGTTTAAACCCCGTACCTGTCAGTGCGGCTGCGGCTGCCATTCATAACCGCCTCCTTCCTCTCCCGCTTGCATGGGCTCATTTGCGGCCCTGCGCGCGCGCAGCCTTTCGTTCCGCCTCCATCTCCGTAAACTCGGAGGCATAAATAAAAGCGCGGTGGTAATCATCCATTTGCCAAAGCTCCTGCGGGGGGAGATGATGCTTCTGCCAGACCCGGTGGGAGATCAGCGCATGATAATCGCCACTGCGGATTAGTTTTTTGCTTCATCCACCAGCTCTTCAAAATCCGTGTCAAAACCGTTCACGCGCTGAACGGCTTGAATCAGCTCGGCGTATTCGCCGCCTACGTTCAAGATTTCTTTTACCAGATCGCAAGGGTCCACCAGGCCGTAGCTGCTCAGCAGCTCCTGATCGCGGAAATCCGGATATACCGTGGTCTCAACGGCCAAGCGACAAGCGAACCGTTTCCAGTCCACTTCTTCGCCGACCTTCTTGCCTTTTTTGAATTGCGGTACCGTACACTCGTCCTGAAGCTCTTCAATACGCTTGGTGTCCACGGCCTTGAGCCGGAACGGAATCGGGTTGCCGTCCTCGTCCTCGTAACGCCGCGATACGATAATCTCCTCGATGACCGCCTGCTTCGCCTTGCCTTTCATGAACACATTCATCGATTTTGTTGCTGTTGTCATGGTCCATTCCCCTTCCGAGTTAGAGAGTATTATTCAAAGCCGTCCTTAAGGGCTTCCGGAATTTCGGCACCTTCGAAGGTAAACGGAATTTCCTCCTCCAGCACTTCGGCCTCTACGTTGAACTGCCCGATCTTTACCGAATCGATATTGCAGTTGAGCAGTGTAATACGCTCTGTTCCGCGGCCGGAGCCCGGATCGTCCAGCACGCCCTGCAGCGTGAAGTATACGTCTTTGCCCGAGGTTGCGTATTCCAGCAGCATTTTGGAGAACTTCGTCGTTACTTTATAAAGCGTCAGCGTACCCGTGCCGCTTAAGCTGGTCGTTTTTTTTCCGAGCCAACGGTTGCCGAGAACCGCCACATCCACCTTATTCTTCTCGATTGTCGCTTCAAACGACTTGGCGTAGCCGATTTCCTCGCTGTCGATAAAGAGCCTTGCTTCCCGGCCGTTAATCGTATTATCCGCACGGAACTTTGCCATCGATTATCGCACCTCCACCGTAAAGAAAAATTTCTCCATGCTGTCAACCGGCTGAATGCCAAGATTGACGTACACTTCGTCGCCAACCGAACGGATTGTATCGATCTCGAAATCTTTTATAAAATCAACATTCTGAATCGCGCCGGCATCCTGCAAATCTCTCAAATATTGATTAGCGGCGGCCTTCAGCAGCGCATGGCCATCCCCGTTATTATCGATTTTGCCGATATAGCTGTCGTTGGCGACACGGGCAAAATCATTCGCAATCGCGTCCAGCACGCGGACTACGCGGTTTTTCGAGAAACGGCCGTTGCGGGTTTGCGAGTAAGAAACAAGCGAATTAATGTCCTGCTCGACTTTTACCTTCACGCCGTCATGGACAAAAACGAACTGGCCTTTCTTAAGCGCTTCGATCACCTGGCTGTTCTTCAGTCGCGGATTCGCGTCAACCGCTCCTTCATAAGCGCTGTACGTATTGGATTGAATAATCGAAGCTCCGGCCGTTGTACCGGCTACCCAGGCAACGGCATCCAGCGCGCTCAGCGTGGTGCCGTCCAGCAATACCACGCCGTTGCCAACGCTGACGATTCCTTCATAGTCGGAAATATTGGAGAACGCTCCGTCCTTTACCGGCGACGCGATAACGCCTTGAATCTTCTTCCCTTCCTCCTCGCGCATCCGTTTGATAAACGAGATAAACGAGATTTTCAGATTATCATCCGAGAAAGGATACGCGATAACGTCAAAATGCTGCGTCTCCGTCGCTTCCAGATACTCCGTATGATCCCCGCCGGTTACCGAGCTGTTTGTACCGCCTGTCAGCGGAGAGCCTGCCGTTTTGTCCACGCCCCCCGTACCGGAAAAGGTTACCCAAGCGTTGGCTTTAAGCTCGGATGCGCTGCCGACAACCTGCTGGTCAACAACGCGGCCGCTAACCAGCGTCTTAACCAGCTTTTTCGCGGCTCCGGATGGATCATCCTCCGATGCAATCGCAATATCATTGCCTCTTGTTCCGGTATGTATGGCGGTTGCCGTTACGGCATTAGAGTCCGCGCCAAATGTCGCTTTCGCACGGTCGCCGGCATTCAGCCTGTAGAGAAGCAGCGTCTTTGCCCGTTTCTTCGCTTCGCGCACTTTGATCATTTTGGGATCATTGATATCGTAACCGAGCAGCTCCAGCACATCGCCGTCCGTTTCAATCTTCAGGAAGGTTTTGGATTGGCCCCAGCTCAGCTCAAGCGGCATCGTCACCGTGCCTCGCTCGCCGGATTTGATCCGCTCCAACGCTGCGATTTTGAAGTTCATATACAATCCCGGTCTTACCTTCTCCACGCCTTGAATCCATGTTCCTCCCGCCATCTTAACGAACCTCCCTTTGCATATAGGCCTTGATCAGCGCTTGCGCCTCCGCAATGGTCAGCTCATGAGCGCTTGTTCCGTATAAAGCACCGTCAACCACTTCCGGATTCACCCGGAACAGCTCCCGCGCGTTTCGTCGCAGGCTTTCCGCCGTATAACGCGTCTCCGCCGTTTCTAGTCCGGCAGCAGCCGGCGCGCTTTCGAGCGCATCCGCGGGTACTTGGGCCGGTGGCGGCTGGACCTCGATTTTTCTAGGTCTAGGCATCGCTTTTCATCCTTTCCGTAACCGTTACTGTATTTACTTTCTCGTACGTCTCCCTTTCAAAGCTGATCTGTCTGGACCATTCCAGCGTTAATTGGGCCTCTCCGGTACCGCCCATCTGCAGATCCAGCTTGTCGACGCGAATAAATTCACCGGTCAACGATCCATCCTCCGCGAGACATGGAACACGGTAACGGGGAGCCCGGATTCCATCCGCTATAATCTCGGCAGCCATAAAGGCCTTGCTGTCGGTCTCCTCAAATACCTTGATGACCAGCGTATACGTCTTGCGGAACGACACCAGGTTGCCCGGACTGTCTACCACCCTCGGTGGAGGAAAGGCCAATGCGGGGAATGTTTTCTCCTCCGGCACATCGCCGATGTACTGCTCGGCGCTGATCAACTTCCCGCACAAGGACGCAATCGACAAGATGTCGGCAAACAAAATCGACCAGCCCCTTCATGAACGTAATCTGTTCCAGTGTAAGCGGAGAAGAGCTTATTTTCGGTACATGGCTTGTATGAGTTGCGTATGAAAATCGCCTAAGAAATGCCTAGATTTTGACTATAAGGAAGCGCAATACGTTTATAGACAATAAAAAAAAGCCTCCCGCAGGAAGCTTTTGTTATCATATCGTCTGTCAGATCATATTAGCTGCTTTTAAAATGGAGGATATCGTATGTACAGCTCTCGATTTGTAAACATCGTAAGTGCTCTTGGGTATCTTCAGCACAAATTCGTATATGTACTTATCTTTCTTCTGCTCAAAAAAACACCGGGTCAAAATTTCCTTACCTTCATAAGGCAGCGCCTCCAGCGCCCGTTCGATCGCTTTGCATTTTCCGGCATATTCAGCAATTTGGTCAACCCTATGATCCCACGCGGAAATATCGACTACCGCTTTCATTGACGGGTAAGCTTTCAGCAGCTGCTTCACCTTCTGGCGATCGGAGTCCGTCACCTTAACATGAGCCTCAAGCAGCATGCTATTACATTCCTCCATCAGAATCAAAATGAGCTAGCTTACCTATCTGAACATCACCATCCATTTAAAGGTAATACCTATTCTACCAAATTTTTCTGTTTTGTGAACAGTTCCTTTGGACTATAAAAAAACGGGAATAGTCACGATGGCGTACCACGCGATCTACTCCCGTTTGCTTCAGCAGGCGACTATTTCACCCACAACTCAAACAGTCCTTCCGTAACCCCAAGGTTGTACATATAATAAAGGCCGAACAAAAAACTCACCGTGCCCGCAGCCTGCATCAAACCGCGGTTCAGCTTTACGCTCGTCTTGCTATATACAAACGGAATGCCCAGAATCGTTGTGAAAATCAGCATGCCCGTGATCGTTCCGACCCCAAATATCAGAATGTACAAGGCGCATTCCCATACCGACTCTACCGTTGACAAGGTCAGAATAACCATCGCCGCGCTTCCGGCAAGACCATGGATAAAGCCGATAACCGTCACCTTGATGAGGGAGGATTTGTCATGCCGATGGGAATGCTGATAAGCGCGCTTTACGGATACTACGTTTTTATAACCCAAGTAAACGAGCATAATGCCTACCAGAAACTCCAGCGACATTGCCCAAACTTCCGGCAGCTCTCCCTTTAAGAGGACGAGCACCATGCCTACGATAAACAACGTGCTTGTATGGCCGATTCCCCAAAAGATCCCCGTTAACGTCGAACGCCACAGCTTCTTTTGATTGCTTACCATCGTCGATACCGCGATAATGTGGTCGGGTTCGATGGAATGCTTGATGCCAAGCACCAGACCAAGCAGCAAAACCGTTATTAAACTCCCCATCCCGTATAGCCTCCCAAGCGTTCCTGTCTCTCTACCATTTAACCATTTTGTTCCATCCGAACTCTATCATAAACTTGTTTAAGAGGAATGCCAAGCGTGCTTGCGATTTTTTTGCAATCCTCGTATTCCGGTGCCCATTGAACCACTTCTCCGTTATACAAGCCTTTCTTGACGGTGACCGGTCCCCATTCGGTCTGGACCGTTTCGAATACCCGCTCCAGCCGGTGAACGGTAAGCGGGTAATAGCGGATGCCCAGCGTAGTTGTCTCGCGGAACAAAATTGCTTTCATCGCTTCTAATTTATCCTGCGGGCATAACAGCTGCAGCATCGTTCCCGGCCTGTTTTTCTTCATATAAATCGGCGTATAGAACACGTCATTAGCGCCTTCCTCAAACAGCAAGTCCATCACATACCCGAGCCATTCGCCCGAAATATCGTCCAGATTCACTTCGAGCTTGATCATACCGCTGTCTTCATGCTCATATGCCGGCTGATTGAACATTTCGCCCGACTCCTATCTCCTTCTATTCGCCAATGACAACGCGCAAAACATTCGGATGGTCCGGGAACGTCTTAGTCCCTGCTCCATAACCGATTGCCTCCACCTTGAAGGATGGCATAGGTCCAAAGCTTTCGGCAAGCACTGCCGCAAAAGCTGCGCCGGTAGGCGTCGTAAGCTCCGCACGAATCGTCGACTGCTCGATCGGAATGCCCTTCAGCATTTCGAGCGTTGCCGGCGCCGGTACTGGGTAAATACCGTGATCGATCCGGATTTTCCCGACTCCAACCGGTACGGGCGCGCATCTCACCGTTGTAATCTGCAGCTGGTGAAGCAGTATCGCCGCGCCAACGATATCAACGATGGAATCAACCGCGCCTACCTCGTGAAAATGAACCCGTTCAAGCGGCAGGCCATGAATCTTCCCTTCGGCCTCGCCAATCTTCTTGAAAATTTGAAGCGCGGTTTGTTTAACCGCGTCCGTCAAGGCAGATTTCCCGATCAGCTGGACAATGTCCTTGTACGCCCGATGATCATGGTGGTGATGACCGTGATCATGCGAATGACTGTGACCGTGATCGTGCTCATGATCGTGCGAATGACTGTGGCTGTGATCGTGGTCGTGCTCATGATCGTGCGAATGGCTGTGGCGGCTGTGATCGTGATGGTGGCTGTGACCATGACCATGACCATGACCGTGCTCATGATCATGACTATGCGCATGCTGGTGATGGTCATGATGATCATGTCCGTGTTCATGCTCATGGCTATGCTCATGATGATGATCATGATCATGAACATGGCTGTGCCCCTGCCCCTCCTGCTTCAGCTCGACATCAAACTTTAAAGCCTTGATGCCGTTCTTCATCACATGCTTCCAGGCAAGCTCGTATTCGTCGCTGATCTGAAGCTTCTTCAGTTCTGCCTGCAGATGAGCGGCATCGCCTCCCGCATCCAGGAGGGCGCCGATAAACATATCTCCGCTAATGCCGGAGAAGCAATCGATATATAAGGTTTTCATAGGCCAGCGGCTCCTTTGTTTATAAGCTGGTGGATCAGCGCGGCGTTATATCCGCCGCCAAATCCATTGTCGATGTTGACGACGCTGATGCCGGAGGCGCATGAATTGAGCATGGTGAGAAGTGCAGACAGACCGTTAAAGTTAGCGCCATAGCCCACGCTTGTCGGAACCGCGATAACCGGATGGGCGACAAGGCCGCCTACAACGCTTGGCAGCGCTCCTTCCATCCCGGCAACGACGACCGAAACGGCGGCTTGCTGAATCTCTTCCGCATGATGCAGCAGGCGGTGAATGCCCGCAACCCCAACATCGTAGAAGCGGCGTACGCTGCTTCCCAGAACTTCAGCCGTTACAGCCGCTTCTTCGGCAACGCCCAGATCCGATGTGCCTGCCGCCACAACCGCAACATACCCGTTCAGCTTGCTCTCCCGATTGTCCGCATGCTTCCAGAACAGCAGTCTAGCTACGGCATCGTATTGATAATCGGAACACACAACCCGGATCTGGTCAGCTTTTTCCCGAGACACGCGGGTAATAAGAACCTCGTGATTTTGCGCCTGCAAAGCTTTCGCAATCCCGATAATTTGTTCCGCCGATTTGCCTTCCCCATAGACGATTTCAGGGAAGCCCTGGCGTTTTTTCCGGTGATGGTCCACCTTCGCAAAGCCCAAATTCTCGAATGTCGCCAGCTGCTTCGCCGCATCCTCGACGCTAAGCCTGCCGTCCTGTACCTGTCTTAGCACTTCTTCAAGCATGTATTCACCTCTTAAGCCTATTTGGATCTTTAGAACAATGCTGCAATACCGGCTGCCAATTTCTCGTAGCGATCATAAATGGCTTTATATACCTTGCTGTTCCCGGGATTCGGATGCACGGCTTCCCCCATCGGGATATTAGACTTAATAGAAGCCAGATCCTTCTCTTCCCCGATTGCGACCAGCCCAATCCAGGCGGCTCCCCAAGCTGCGCTATGATGATTCTCCGAAACGTAAATTTCCGCATCGAAAATATCCGCCATCATCTGCAGCCAGAACGGCGAACGCGCTAAACCGCCGTTTACGTAAATTTTCCGGGAAGGACCGGCCAGTTGCTCCAAGGCCCGTCCAATCTGATACAAATTAAACGTAATGCCTTCCAGCACGGCGCGAACGTAATGCGCCTTCGTATGGGCTACGGTCATGCCGTAGAAGTTGCCTCTTGCACGCGGATTCCACAGAGGCGCTCTCTCCCCGTTAATATACGGGAGGAACAGCAGGCCTTCGGCTCCGGGAGCGGACTTGTCCGCCTCCGCGAGGAAGCTTTCATAGCTGCCTTGATCATTCAGAAGCTGCTTCAGCCATTGGAGCGCGATGCCGCCATTGTTCGTAGGTCCGCCGATAATATAGCAATCCTCGGTAAAAGAATAGCAGAACGTCTCGCCGCGGCTGCTGACCTTCGCCTCATGGGTTACTTGGCGGATGGCTCCGCTTGTCCCGACTGATACGGCAACTTCTCCGGCCAGCAGCGCGCCAATTCCCAGGTTGGCCAGCTGGCCGTCCGCGGCGCCAATCGCCACGGGAAGCTCCGGCGCGATTCCCATTTCTTCGGCAATCTCCCTATTAATCGTACCTAGAAGGGTCGTAGGGGCAACAATTTCGGATAGCTGGCTCGCCTGAATACCGACCAGATCCAGCATTTCCCCATCCCACTCCCGCGTATACGGATTAAACAATCCGGTAGCGGAGGCCATCGAATAGTCGATAACCCGCTTGCCGAACCAGCAATAAATCAAATATTCCTTGATCGACATGAAAAAAGCAGCCTGACGGTAAGGCTCGTATCCGGCGTCCTTCATCCACAGCAGCTTCAGGAAGGGCGACATGGGATGGATTGGCGTACCCGTTCTCTCATAGTAACGCTGACGCTCTTCCTCCGTCAGGCGTTCCGCCTGATCCGTTCCCCTTCCGTCCGACCAGATCATAGCAGGGGATAACGGCTTCCCCTCTCCGCTTACCGGCACGAGAGAATGCATAGCCGCTGAAAATCCGAGAACGGCAACCTCGTCCTTCCCGATTCCCGCTTTCTGAATCGCCTTGCTTACGGCCAGAACGGCAGAGCGTTCAATAGCAGCCGCATTCTGCTGGACCCAGCCTACCTGCGGGTATTCGGAGTCAACAAGCTCCTCCGCCTCCGCAATAAGATGGCCAACGCGGTTAAAGATACAGGCTTTGGCGCTGGTTGTGCCCAGATCAAGCCCAATGACGTAATTTGACATTTGATAATCCTTCCTTTTCCCCAAGGTGAAACGGCTTGCCCGAATTATAGATTAAGCGATCGATTCATGCTGCCGCTCTTGTATCCAAGCAGATCAAGGGTTACGTATTTATAACCGAAGGCTTGAAGCTGCGCCACGATTGCCTCGTGATGAGCGAGCACTAGCGTCATATCGCCAGGTTCTACCTCTATTCTAGCAATCTCGTCGTGAGTGCGCACGCGAACTTGGCGAATACGGAGCGATTTCAAATAAGCTTCCGCGCGTTCCACCTTCAGCAGCTTCTCGTTCGTAATTCTCTCGCCGTAAGCAATCCTTGAGGACAAGCAGGCGAAGGAAGGTTTATCCCATGTCGGCAGGCCAAAGACCTTCGACAGCTCCCGAATTTCCTGTTTATATAAATCCGCCTCCAGCAGCGGGCCTCTGACGCCTCTTTCCTTGGCCGCCTGCATGCCGGGACGGTGTTCGTTCTTGTCATCCGCGATAACGCCGTACACCAGATTGGCGAAGGATCGCTCTTCGAGCAGCGGGAACAGGTGGTCAAACAGGCTGCTTTTGCAAAAATAACAACGGTTCTTATTGTTCTCCGCATACCCCGGAATGGCAAGCTCCGAAGTCGAAACGACTTCGTGCTGTACGCCGATTTGCTTCGCCAGCGCCTTGGCTTCTTCCAGCTCACTCGTCGGGTAGGTCTCCGAATCGGCCGTGACGGCAAGCACGTTCTCCGGTCCAAGCGTCTCAACCGCCGCTTTTAACAGAAAGGTACTATCCACCCCTCCGGAAAAAGCAACCACAACCGATCCCATCTCGCGAAGAATGTCCTGCAGGGCAACATATTTTTCAGTCTGCATTTCCATTCCCCTCTCTAGATCGTCATGCTGCCGAAACCGCCGTCCACGCGGATCAAGGTTCCCGTAACGAAGCCCGATGCTTTCTCCGAAGCCAGCCATACCGCTGCGCCTTGAAGCTCCTCCGGCGTTCCGAACCGGTTCATCGGCGTATGACGCATGATGGAGGCAACACGTTCCTCGCTTAATATTTTACGGTTCTGTTCAGCCGGGAAGAAACCCGGAATAATGGCATTCACCCGGATGCCTTGCTCGGCGAACTCGCGGGCGAGGAATTGCGTAACGCTGTTAAGACCGGCCTTGGATACCGAATAAGTAAACACTCTGGACAACGGCGTAGTGGAGGATACGGAAGAAATATTAATTATGCTGCCCGTCCGCTGCTGCTCGATCATTCGTTTGGCGAAGATTTGGCAGGTGAGTATGATTCCTTTCAGATTGACGTCCATGATGTCGTCATACTCTTCCATTTCCAGCTCGAAGAATGGAGTTGCGCTGTTTTTGCCCGGAGCATTGAGCAGAATATCGCATCCGCCTCTCCAGGCTTCAATCTCCGACTGTACCTTGAGCAGCGATTCCTTGGACAATACATCCGCTTGGAACGCCTTCGCGCTGCCGCCGTCGCTGATAATGGCGTCCACGACGTCCTGCGCCTTTTCGATATTCCGTCCAACAATCGCAACATGGGCGCCGTGAGCGGCAAGACCCGCTGCCATGGAAGAACCAAGCACGCTGTTGCCGCCGATGACAACCGCCGTTTTCCCCGTCAAATCAAATAAGTTAGCCGTCATTATTCTTCTCTCCCCATTGTCTCTGATCTAGAACAAGTTTCCGTCGTTATTGAAATCAAGCTCATATAAATCCTTCACGACTTCCATGCGCGGATGATGCTTCACGTATTCCAGGAGAGCTTCCGATACTTCGATCTCGCCAATCTCCAGCGTGTTTTTGATCCGAACCATTTTTACCTGGTCAAAATGCAAAATATTGCACGTCTTGATCGACGCCTGAATCGTCTCCCGGTCATTCGGAAGCGTCGTGGCAATCTTGGTTGGCGCCACAACCGTCGAAGTCAGACCGTTTGCGTACGTTTTCTCCAGGTCCATCTTGTCTACGAGACGCTGCGTTGTGAAATCCGCCGTTCCAACGCCGTTTGCGTTGCCTTCCGTCTGATGCGTCAGGTCAAGCACGGCCATTTTGTTCACGTCCGGCCCGCCATGCGCGTATGGCGTTGGGTAACGGCCCGTAATGTTCGGATCCATTCCGTCGCCGCTGATGTTTTTGCCGATCTGATCAATAATGAGAACATCCAGCTGGTCGAAGAACAGCTTCGGCAGCAGCTCCTTCGCTTGGGCGAGGAATTGCGGCTCCCGCTCTACGATCTCATCCGGGGTAAGCGTTTCGATGTACCGGACTTTATCGAAAGCATTCTCAATCGACGCTACGCCAAACAATACCGGCTTCTGCTCCATAATAAGCTTTGCCATAGCCGGAACATTCTCCGCCATATATTTGAAGCCAAGCTGGTGGCATGCCTCCGCGCCTCTTTGCTTGCCAAGACCGATGCTGATCATCTTCATGATACCGCTTTCCACATGGCCTCTAAATGCCGTATGCGGCTTCACGCGGTTAATGACCACAATACCGTCCGCCGCGGCAGCGAATTTATCCAGATAGACGGGAAGGCCGTTCGGAAGCTCGCCAAGCTGTACAACTTCCATTGAAGAGCGGATCTCGCATCCAGCCGTCTCTTCCGTTACGCCCAGATGAGCGAGCACTTCGCGTTGTCCTTCCGCCGTCGCTCCGCCATGGCTTCCCATGCTCGGCACGATAAAAGGTTTCGCTCCGGCATCCTTCAGGAACTTCACGGTAACCGCCGTAATCTCCACGAGACGGTCAAGTCCGCGGCTGCCTACCGCGATTGCAATCTCCATGCCCGGTTTGACGCGGCTTGTAATTTGCTCCCGCTGAAGCTTCGGCAGCAGCTCGCTTGCGATATCTTCAATTTTTGTATCGTCGAAATTGACTTTCACCTTGGCCATGCGCGGAATCGGAATATCCTTGACCAAATCCTGCAAAATACCCATCCAGTCATCGCTCCTTTTTACGCTCTAATAATTTGTTTGTTTAATGAACAAATTAATTGTATTATAAATGTAACAAGCACTATCTCTATTGTCAATTCCGTATTTATGCTGCTAGGAGGATAAAGATGATTACCGGCGACGCTTCTTATATAAAGAAAATGAATCGCTCTTTGATTCTGAAAGAAATTTTGAAGGAAGGCATGTTATCGAGAGCCGACGTCTCCAAAGTAACCGCCCTAACCCGGGCGACGGTATCGGGCCAGGTCTCGGATCTGCTTGACGAGGAATTGGTTATCGAGAAAGAAATCGAATACAACCAGGTCGGCCGCAAACCGATTATGCTGTCCATTAACGCGGAGGCCGGTTACGCGATTGGCATCGATCTGGAGTATGATCGGATTTCCTTCGCGATCTCGGATCTTCAAGGCTCTCTTGTCCTCACCGACGCCATCAAATTGCAAAACAACGCTTACGCGGATATCCTGACCTTGCTGACCGGGCAGATCAAGCATTATCAGGAGCGCTTCGCTGCCAGCCGGTACGGCATTATCGGCATTGTCATCGCCATTCACGGCCTAGTCTCAACGGATGAAGTCATTCATTATATCCCGTCCTTTGACTGGCATGACGTCCCGCTGAAGAGCGATCTGGAGAACGCTCTTGGCCTGCAGGTCAAGCTGGAGAACAATGCGAATCTCAGCGCTTTCGCGGAGCGCGTTTTTTTCCATCACGAGACTAACGATCTGTTAAGCGTCACGTTGCATTCCGGCATCGGGATGGGCATGATGATAAATCATTCCTTCTTCCGGGGGCAAGACGGATTTGCCGGGGAGATTGGTCATATGATTGTTATGCCTGGCGGCCTTCCGTGCAATTGCGGCAATCAAGGCTGCTGGGAGAAATACGCTTCCGAGACAAGCGTCCTCCAGCAATTGCGCGCCAAGAAGCCGGACGCGGACATCACCTACGCGCAAATTGAACGCTGGATGGAGGAGAAGGACCCGGACGTGACGGAAATAATGGAGCAGTTCATCTATTATCTGTCCATCGGTCTTAATAACATTATTAATATTTATAACCCGGAGGTTGTTATTCTGGACAGCGAATTGCTGCGGATTTATCCGGACTCCCTCCCGCTCATTGAATCGAATTTAAACTCCAGAGTCAGCCACTACCGGGAAATCAAAATTTCCACCATCGGGAAAAAATCCTGCGTGCTTGGCGCATGCGCGATTGCGATCCAGAACTTTCTGCAGGTTCCTGTCTTAAATCTTCCATATAAAGGTTAACGCAAAAAAGCGGTGCAGAGGTTGTTCTCTGCACCGCTTTGCTGTTAGTCGTGGAAGTTCGTTCCGTCCGTTACAGCCTTCACGTAACCCGCACGGATAACAAAGTCGCCAAAATTCTCGCCTTGGTTCCGTTCAGCTGCATAACGGTTGATGATAGGTGTAAGGGTATCAATGATTTCGTCTTCGCCGATGTTTTCTTTGTACATCTTGCTGAGACGGTCGCCCGCGAAGCCTGCGCCCATGTACATGTTGTATTTGCCAGGCGATTTGCCGATAAACGAAATTTCGCCAAGCGCCGGACGCGCGCAGCCGTTCGGGCAGCCCGTCATCCGAATGTTGATCTCTTGGTCCCGGAGTCCCGCGTTAGCAAGGATTGGTTCCAGACGGTCGATCAGCGACGGCAGGTAACGCTCTGCTTCCGCCATGGCAAGACCGCAGGTTGGAAGGGCTACGCAGGACAATGCGCTGCGGCGGAGCGCCGAATAGTTCGAGCCTTCCGCAATGCCGAATTCCTTCAATATAGCAACGATTTTGGTCTTCTTCTGAGCCGTAACGTTCGCTATAACCAGGTTCTGGTTAGCCGTTAAACGGAAATCCCCCGTATGAATCTTCGCAATTTCGCGAAGCGCCGATCTCAGCTTATTGTCTTCCGTATCAACCACGCGGCCGGCTTGAACATACAGATTCAGATTCCATTTGCCGTCTTTTCCTTTAATCCAGCCGTAACGGTCGCCCGTATGCTCGAAGCGGAATTCGCGGGCAGGAGCAAGCTCCCAGCCCAGACGGTCCTGCAGCTCATCCATGAACCAAGGAAGGCCGTGACGGTCAATCGTATATTTGAAACGAGCGTATTTGCGTACGGAACGGTTTCCGTAGTCGCGTTGAATCGTCACGACTTTTTCCGCCAGATCCAATACTTGATCAGGGGTTACAAAGCCGATGACTTTAGCAAGCTGCGGGTAAGTCGCCGTATCGCCATGCGTCATGCCCATGCCGCCGCCAACGCTGACGTTAAAGCCGGCAAGCTTGCCGTCTTCGCCCAGGATCGCAATAAAGCCAAGATCCTGCGAGTACACGTCCACGTCATTCGAAGGAGGTACGGCAATACCGATCTTGAACTTACGAGGCAGGTAGACCGGACCGTAAATCGGTTCAACCTCGCCTTGCTCCGCGCCGTCTACGACCTTCTCGCCATCCAGCCAGATTTCATGGTAAGCAGGCGTTTTTGGCGCCAGATGCGATGTCAGCTGCTGCGCCCAGTAGAATACTTCGCTATGAAGCTCCGACTGGTACGGATTCGGGTTGCACATCACGTTACGGCTAACGTCGCCGCAAGCGGCAAGCGTCGTCAGCATCGCTTCATTGATCTCTTGAATGGTTTTCTTCAGGTTCCATTTCAATACCCCATGCAGCTGGAACGCTTGACGCGTAGTCAGCTTCAGGCTGCCTGTACCGTATTTGTCAGCCAGGCTGTCCATCAGAAGCCATTGCTCCGGAGTCGCTACACCGCCCGGTGTAACGACGCGAAGCATAAATTGATAATACGGCTCGAGCTTTTGCTTCTCGCGCTCGTTGCGATAATCGCGGTCGTCCTGCATGTAGCTGCCGTGGAATTTCAGAAGTCGGTTATCCAGCTCGGGAAGTCCGCCTGTAATCCGGTTTGCCAGCGAGTCGGTCAACGAACCGCGCAAATAGTTACTTTCGAGTTTCAGATGTTCCACGTCGCTCGGCGGTCCGCCGACGGGCTCGACTTTATGGTTCTTTGCCATTGCTGTTAGCTCCTTTGCCCCATGTAATGGGCCCATACTTATCTATTTGCTATGCGCTGCCGATCGAGCGCCTAGTATACGTCGCGTTGGTAGCGTCCTTGCTCTTGCAATGCGGACAGGTAGGCTGCCGCATCCTCAGGCGATTTGCCGCCGTATTGGCCGATAATCGTCAGGAGCGCGGATTGAACGTCATGCGCCATGTGCTTCTCGTCGCCGCAGACATAAACATGAGCGCCGTTTTCCAGCCACTTGTACAGCTCTGCGCCATTTTCCAGCATGCGGTGTTGCACGTAGACCTTCTCTTCCGTATCGCGGGAGAATGCTACGTCCAGCTTCGACAATACGCCGTCCTTCAGCATGCGCTGCCAATCGGTTTGATACAGGAAGTCCGTTACGAAATGGCGATCACCGTAGAACAGCCAAGTCTGGCCTTCGGCACCCGATTCCTCGCGCTCTTCCAGGAAGGCGCGGAACGGTGCAACGCCAGTACCCGGACCAACCATGATCACAGGCGTTTCCGGACTAACCGGCGGTTTGAAGTTCGGGTTCTGTTGGATAAAGATCGGCAGCTTGTCGCCAGGCTGCAGACGTTCGGATACAAATACCGAGCATACGCCTTTGCGGTCGCGGCCATGCGCTTCGTATTCCACCTTGCGGATGGTCAGATGCACTTCTTCCGGATGCGCTTCGATGCTGCTTGCGATCGAATATAGACGCGGAGGCAGCTTGCGGAGCAAGTTTGCGACATCCGCTGCTTTCAGTGTCCAAGGCGCGAAATCACGGAACAGGTCAAGCAGATCGCGTCCGTTCAGGTACGCCTTCAATTCTTCTTTATTTTCCGGTTTAACAAGCTCGGCAAGCTTGGCATTGCCCGAGAAAGCGACGGCTTTTTCCAGCAGCGGCTTCGTTAATACCGTAATTTCATAATGGTGGAGCAGAGCTTCACGCAGCGCTGAAGTCTCTCCGGCTTTACCCGTTACAACCTTCTCATTCGCATCCCAGTTAAGAAGCGCGATGATGTCGTTTACTAATGCAGGATCGTTTTGCGCGTATACGCCAACCGCATCGCCAGGCGCATAAGTCAGACCGGATCCTTCTAGCGACAGCTCCAAATGGCGCGTCTCGCGATCGGAGCCTCTGCCGTTCAGGTTCAAGCTGTCCAGCACTTCGGCCATAAACGGATTCGAACGGGAGTATTCGGACTCGCCGGCTGCTGCCGGGGAAGCCGATACCGCAGCTCCTTGCGGAGCTGCCGCTGCCGATGGCGCAGCGCTAACCGCTCCGCTGACTGCCGCAAGCCAGCCGGCTGCCGCATCTTCGAAATCAACGTCGCAGTCCACGCGGTCTACGATACGTTCAGCGCCAAGCTCAGCGAGACGGGAGTCAAAGTCTGCGCCTGTTTTGCAGAAAAATTCGTACGATGTGTCGCCAAGAGCCAGCACGGAGAACTTCATGCCCTCCAGCTTCGGTGCACGTTTGCCATGCAGGAATTCGTAGAATGTCAAGGCATTATCCGGCGGATCTCCTTCGCCATGCGTGCTTGCGAGGATAAACAAATAGCCGACTTCTTTTAATTTGTTGGTCTTGAACTTGTTCATCGCCGACAACGTTACGTCAAAGCCTTGCGCTTTCAGCTTCTCGGCAAGACGGCCAGCCAATCTTTGCGCATTGCCTGTTTGCGATCCGAACAAAATGGTAGCATCCTTAGGACCTTGCGGCACGGCAGGTACTACGGAAAGTGCAGTCGCAGGCGCTTCCGCGATAGCGGCTCCCGCGGCAACCGATGCCAGAGCCGTGTTATTGCCCGCGCCGTAAAAAGCTAAATAACCGCTCAGCCATTGCATTTGAGATCCTGTTAAAGTTGGGAGCAGCTTGTTAAGCAGTTCTGCCTGCTCGCCCGTAAACGGACTATTCGTCACTTGAAGTTGCAAACAACATCCACCTCACATCAATCTATAAAATCCGACTTCGACACTCTGTTTTTTACTATACTTAATACTAACGCAGGCTTTCGTTAGGTTCAATGCGTTCGTCGAAAAATGTCTATAAGATATTCTGTAATATTAATCACTTTTATTTATAAAGCTGCGTATACGGACTGATATGACATGATTTTTCCCTAATTATGGCTGTAAAATGCTTTTTCTTCTCTTCCTGCAAGGCATCAGGCAGCGGTAAGAGGTTTCAACTTGTTCCGGATAGGGGTAAAAGTTAATATAAAAAAAGCACCTCATTAAATGAGGTGCATCGATGATCTTATCCTGTTATCTTGCGAAGTTGTGTCCGCCGATTCTGGCTACAACCTCGAGGCTGCTCCAGAACGATCCTCTGGTGACGTTCGGATTGTAGAAATAAACGGCGTCATAAACGTTATTTCTCCCGTTCAAGGCATCCTTGGCTGCGCGAAGCGCGCTATCGTTCGGCTTGCTCTTGTCTAGCAGTCCGTTATGGGCTGGCGGGAATTGCTTGCCGGAGTAGATTACATCATGAATGGAATCCGGAAAACGGGAGTCCTTCACCCGGTTCAGAATAACATTCGCAATGGCAAGCTGTCCTTCGTAGGAGTCTCTGCCTGCTTCAATTTGGGAAATCTTCGCAAGCAGCGTTAAATCGCTTTGCGAATAAGAAGAAGCCGGATTATCCAGGAATGAAGGGATAACGACTTTTAATTTTGTTCCGGGCTTTACCTGGTCCTTGCTGTTTAATCCGTTGCGCTTGAGCAAAGTCGCGGCGCTGATGCCGTATTCCTTGCTGATCTCGGCAAGACCGTATTCATCGGTTACGGCTGCACGGTCCACATCGGTAAGCTTTGCCGTATTCGAATCGGTATCCCATGTCAGATCTGCGTGAAGCACGTCAGCCAGCTGGCGGAGAGGCACATACATTCTGCCGTCTTCCATGAACGGTACCGCATCCATCTTGTAACGGTTGTCGTTGAAATATACGACAGGTACGCCATTGCCGAATACAATTTCATCATTATAAGCTGTATCTATTGTAAGTTCTTCATTATTGCTGTCCCAGCTGATCTCGGCGCCAAGCATCGTAGCAATGCGCGCTGCCGGTACATACATTCTGTTCTTTTGTGTAATAATGGAATCTGACAGCTTCGCGTTCTCGCCATTTACCCGAACCGTTGCGCCCGCTTCTGCCGCAGAAACGCTTGCAAGCGGTCCAGCACTAAGCCAGAGAAGCGCTAAAGCCATTACACAAGACATGATCTTCACAGATTTTTGCATGCTATGTATGATCATATATACCTCCTTGAATAAATGTAGGTATAAAGCCCTGAACCATTCATGCTCTGGGTAATTGTACCACATGGAAATATGAAGTTTGGATTAACATTTTCACAGAAAAGCTGAAATACGCTAGAAATTCTTTCATTTTTCTCATAAAAGAGCGATTTGTTTCTCATTTATTATTAATTTATACTGTTAATAAATAGTTGGTCGTGAAGCACACGCCGTTTTGATTTTCGTTTTATCTCCGTGATAAGACGATTTCGAAGCGGCGTTTTTGTTTGTCTTCACGACCCTTTTCAGAAAAGGATGTGATGGTCATCATCAAATTCGAACAAGCTTTTGAGGAATGGATGCAGAGCATGATTCGCGAGGAAAACAACCCACGAAGACGCGAATTGCTGGAAAAAGGACTAGGACACGGCACGATCGAATTTCTGCGTTTAGTCTGGTTCCCGGCAGTCGGCAGCTTCAAACACCTCTACCCGGAGTGGGAGGTGCAAGATTTCCACAACGGTTATCGCTATCTCGATTTAGCTTATATGCCTGGAGGAGACGCAAAAGGCGGCATAGAAATCCAAGGCTACGGGCCTCATGCCCGGGACCTGGATGTGCGGCGGTTTAAGGATCTGTGCTGGCGGCATTGCCTGCTCGCTTTGGACAACTGGCTGTTCCTTCCGGTTGCTTACCTCTCCATCGTTGAGGAACCTAAGCGCTGCCAACAGCTCGTGCTTTCTTTTATAGGCAAGTTCATTGCATCGGATGCTCCGGAGTCGTTGGGCTGTCTTGAAGCAGAGACCATCCGTTACGCCAGAAGACTGCTGCGGCCGTTTGTTCCTTCCGAGCTCGCTGCCCATCTGCGGGTTTCGGACCAATATGCACGCCGGATTCTAGCCAATCTGGTCGACCTCAGACTTCTAATAGTAGCCAGCGGTAAACAGCGGTATCGTACATACGCTTTACGGGTGTGATGATGGTTCGCTCGCTAGTCTGAGTTGCTGGTGCTGCTGGTGCTGCTGGTGCTGCTGTTGTTGCTGTTGTTGCTGTTGTTGCTGTTGTTGCGGCTGTTGTTGCGGCTGTTGTTGCGGCTGTTGTTGCGGCTGTTGTTGCGGCTGTTGTTGCGGCTGTTGTTGCGGCCGTATCGCTATTCGCCCGATTTTCGGTCTTTTGAAATTCTAACGAAACTACAGATCGCTATTTACTGCTTTTGAGCACCAAGTGGTCTCTAATGCGCCAAATAACGTTACCAAGTTTCGTTAGATTTGGCAGACAGCTAAATTGTCACAAATAAGGTTACTACGTTTCGTTAGCGAGTGAAGGACAGCTTGGTGCGGACGGTCAGGCAATGTGGACGGACTGCTTGGCTCGGACGGACTGCTTGGCTCGGACGGACTGCTTGGCTCGGACGGACTGCTTGGCTCGGACGGACTGCTTGGCTCGGACGGACTGCTTGGCTCGGACGGACTGCTTGGCTCGGACGGACTGCTTGGCTCGGACGGACTGCTTGGCTCGGACGGACTGCTTGGCTCGGACGGACTGCTTGGCTCGGACGGACTGCTTGGCTCGGACGGACTGCTTGGCTCGGACGGACTGCTTGGCTCGGACGGACTGCTTGGCTCGGACGGACTGCTTGGCTCGGAAATAACAAAGACCTCCGGGAACCCCGGAGGTCTTTGTCTGGATCAGGTTACTTTTTCACCGGCAAGCCGTTGGCGTCGCGGATCAGCGAGAAGTATTGGTCGGCGAGGACCACTTGGTACTCAGGACCAAGCTCGGCTGTAACGTTCGCCAGATCGGTTGGCGTCATGCCCCATGCCAGGATGCCGAGGGATACGAAGAGAGGCGATTTGCCGTCCCATTTCGCTTTGGCGTCCGCGAGAGCTTTTTTCGTATCGTTTACGGAGCCTACGCCTTGAATGTTGGACGTTGGAACACCGTCAACAATGTCTACCTTGGTGAAGTTATCCCAGCCGATGAACAGGCCAGGCACTTCATATTGATCGCGGTATGCCGCATTGTTCGCTTTGCTGAGCGGCAGGTTTTCGCCATTCAGACGGTTAAGCACATACGGAATGTTCATGCCGGTTTTCTTCAGGTAGTCTTTCGTGTTT
Source organism: Paenibacillus glycanilyticus (assembly GCF_051200795.1). Classification (NCBI taxonomy): domain Bacteria; kingdom Bacillati; phylum Bacillota; class Bacilli; order Caryophanales; family Paenibacillaceae; genus Paenibacillus; species Paenibacillus glycanilyticus. The sequence continues at coordinate 1,896,897 of NZ_CP195155.1, read as the reverse complement.
TTCAGATAATCGGTAAGAGCCTTCTCCGGCCAAGCTGCCGGATAGAAGTAACCCGCTCCGGAAGGACCCGCGATAATCTGGTCGTTAGCCGTTGCCGTGCCATAGAAGTAATTCAGCATGGCAGGAGCGGCATCGTAGAGCAGCGGGCTGGAAGTCCAGTTGATCGGCACCTGGCCGCGTTTTGGATCATCCCACAAATTCCGCAGTCTATGCTGGTTATATTGCAGGTTGTCGCCTTCGCTGAAGGTATACGTTACGTAAATTTTGTTATCCAGCTTCACCGGCTTCGGAGCTTTAGGCTTCGAGAATTCCGGCTTCGTGCCGGAGAACACGGTCATATTGCTGAACCAGTCCGCCGCAAGCACGTATACGCCATGATTCGAAGCAACCTCTACGCCGCTAAACTCGCCTTGGAAATCGTTGCTGAACCATCCGAGGTACGGCGTTCCCGGCTTCACATCGGACAGGATTTTCTCGAACAGCTCCTTCTCCGCCGGATCATTGGAATCCAGCCAGAAGACCATCGCTTTGTTCGCTACCGCGTAATCGCGCAGGTAACCGTATGGCTCCTTCGTCAGGGAAGAGAACGGCTGGTCATTGGTCGCGCTCACCTTGTACTCATTCCACATCTCAACCGACATGGTTAGAGCCTTCGTGCCCGCAGGCGGCGTGAACTTGTAAGTGAAGTAGTTGCCGCCGTCCGCAAAGCGGTGGCCGCCGCTGCCCGAAGATACCTGGGAGCTCTGCGGGTCGTACAGGAAAGGCTTCTCTGCATCCGTACCCGGCAGGAAGTGCGCAACCTCTACGCCGTCAGCCTTCACCGTAATCTCGTGAACGGCCGATCCCCAGCCGTCCTGGGTGAAAGCATCCCCGAACTTCACGTACACATCAGGTTTTGCCAAAAACGAAGACAAGTCCAGATCGTATACTTGACGGTTTTTGGCATCGCGCTCTTCCGTCTTCTCCTGCGCTACAACCTTGTACGTATCAGGCTGATTCGCAGGCGGACGAGCGGATACTTCCGGACTCAAGCCAACCAGCATCCGGTGGCTTGTTTCCTTCCACAAATTCTCGTACTCCCATGTATAAGCATCTACGCGGTCTTTGAATTTGCCTTGAAGATCCTCGATTACTTTGAAATTATACGGTGCGGCTTGCAGCTTTGCGCCCAGCTCCGGGCTTACGGCCACGCCGTCGCGAAGTCCGGCAAGCGTTGTAGCCACGTTAACGGAATCCGGTACGTTAGGATCGTAGATAATGATACCCTTTACTTCTTTTTGGAACTTTTTCAAAAGGTCGAAATAATCGTCGCGCACTTTATAGTCGACGTCCAGATCATTCAGCCATTTATACTTGCCTTCTTCCTTGCTTTCCAGCAGGTAGATACGGGGCTCCTTACGGTTGACGATCCCCTGCAGGGTAGACAGCATAAGCTTCACGTCGCCCGGAGCGTCATAAATGTCCGCAACCTCCAGCTGCTTAGGCTGCTTGAAGGTCGGAAGCTGTTGTTTATCCGGCCATGAAATGGTGGATCCTTGTGCCGCCGGCTGCGGATCGGCATACGATCCTGCCGCCGTGAAAGACAGCGTACTGACAATGGCTAGACTGATTGCCGTTAACTTTCGAATCATGTTCTCACACCTCTTATGGTTTAATTAGTGATGCTGCAAGTTCGAAAACGAAACGCTGGCTTCCCACCTCCTAGCGGTGCATCATAGCTGTGGCTCACACACAAGACATATTATATATATTGTATATGTCATTTCAATAACTTCGACAAAAATTACCAAATAAATAGTGCTTTACGTCCGCTTTAGGGTCTTAAGAAGGAGACCGACAATTCCTTTAAATGACAAAAAAAGACTTCCGGAAATCCGGAAGTCTTAATCGGTTAGATCTATTTGTTCTCCTTGATTACCTGTTCAGTCAATTTTGTAATAGCTGCTTCATCTAATTTGTTATACTCCAACGTTATTGAACCTTCCCCGCCGTTAAATACCAGTAAGGTTCGTTCGCCTGCAGCTGCTCTCCGAACTTGCTCGCCGCCTATTATCGTTTCCTGACTATTGTCCAGATCAGACTTAAAATTACTATAAGTTACCGTAATGAACGTTTCACCTTGATAAGGTCCATATAGGATGTCCCTATCCTTATTTGCTTTCTGTTCGTCTGCCGGCTTAATCAGCTTACCTTTATGATTGGTGTAAGCAACAAGAACCTCTTGCTTGTCTCCGATGGCCTTTCCCCGCTCATCCTTTGGCGGACCGACGAGTTGCACATAATTAACTTCATATCCGTCTAGTTTCGGAATTTTAAAAGAGAGATTGGATTGCTCAATCTTCTCCTGGGCTTTGGCAAGCCCATCATTGGAGCTCTGACATCCGGTAAGTAACAGCAAGCACACGCAGAAGAGCATACCTAGCTTTTTCATATAAATCACCCCGTAGTTACTTATTAAATAGTGACCCTCCCTATTCCTCCTTCTAGCAACAAAACAAGAGACTTCCGGTTAACCGGAAGCCTCTCAGCTCAATCTTCTATTGCCGCCTTGCGGCTGTTAATACGGCGGATCAGCCCGGGGTCAAACTTCGCCCGTCTGTCGTACGTGTAAAGGCCGTTTACTTCCTGCTCCACATCATACAGCTGCGTATAGCAGAAGCCGAACATCATCGGATGATCGAGCAGCGTATCCGTTAATCCCGCATAGCGGGCAAGGAAGTCCTCCTCCGATACCGGACGGTCGCCATAGCCCCACGACTTCTCGTCCTTCTGGTCCGGATTCCACCAGATTCCGCCGTATTCGCTGACGAAATAAGGCTGGCCTTCATACTGCTGCCTCTTGGGAAACGTATTAAATACCTCGCCGCCTTTCTTCATCGGCTCGTATCTCGCCCGGAACGTCTCCGGATTCTGATCGTAATCGTGAACGTCGAATATATCCGTGACGACATGGAAGTTACCGCTCGTATCAATAACTGGACGCGTCGGGTCCATACGCTTCGTCATCTCATAGACGATGCGGAGCACCTCGTTATTTTGCTTGGTCCCGTCCTTATCCCAAGTCTCGTTAAACGGACACCAGCCAATAAGCGCGGGATGGTTGAAATCGCGTTCCATTCCTTCCAGCCATTCCGGCAAAAAGCCGGCGAGCCCCTCTGAAGTCGTAATGTCCAATCCCCAGTTGGCATGCTCGCCCCATACGAGGTAGCCAAGCTTATCCGCCCAGTACAGGAAACGGGGCTCGAATATTTTCTCATGCAGCCTGGCGCCGTTAAAACCAAGTCCCATCGAGATCTCGATATCCTTGCGGAGATCTTCGTCGCTTGGAGCCGTATAGACACCGTCCGGGTAAAAGCCCTGATCCAGCACAAGCCGCTGGAATACAGATTTGCCGTTAATGCGGAAAGCCATTCCGTCCAGCTTCACCGAGCGAAGCCCGAAATAAGACTGGACCGTATCAAGAATCTGCCCGTCCCGAACCAGACTGATCTCCAGATCGTACAATTCCGGACTGCCCGGCTGCCAAAGGTGAACCTCCGTCAACGGCAAAGTCAGCTTCGCCGACGGACCGGTTACTGCAATCGCCGCTTCGCCCGCCGCATCGCCTTCATGCAACGCTTTTACAGCCAGCTTGGTACCGGACTTAACCCCGCTTCCGCCAAGCTGCAGCTCCAGGTGCGCGCATGCGTTGTCCGGGTCCGGGACAAGCTTCATACCTGCCAAATAGGCCACCGGCACCCGCTCCAGCCATACCGTCTGCCAGATTCCCGTTGTTCGGGTATAGTCGCAGCCTGAAGAGTAATACCCTCCGCATTGCTTGCCCCGCGGCTGGCGTCCCGAACGCTGCTCGTCTACCGCGTATACGGTAATCACATTGCTCCCCGCCGCGACCGCGGAAGTAATGTCAAAGCTGAAGGAGGAATAACCGCCGCGGTGCTTGCCCGCTGCCGTACCGTTCACCCATACCTCCGCCTCGTAATCCACGGCGCCAAAGTGAAGCAGCACTCGCCCGTCTTCTGCCCAATCATCCGGAAGATTAATTTCTCTTTTGTACCAGACCGCTGCCATAAAATCCTTGTATTCCACGCCCGAGAGCTTGCTCTCCGGGCAGAACGGCACGGTAATCGTACCGGACAGCTCAAGACCGGGCTCCTGGAAGCCGCGCTCCTTGCCGCTTTTGCCATGGTCAATCTCGAACTGCCATTGCCCGTTCAGGTTGATCCAATCAGGCCGAACCCACTGAGGACGCGGATATTCGGGGCGGGGAATCGTAAGTTTCATAAGTTAGCAAGCTCCTTTGCATTTAGCCTTTAATTGAACCGACATAGACGCCTTTTACGAAATATTTCTGCAGGAATGGATACACCATCAGAATCGGCAGCGTGGAAAATACGATTGTGCAATACTTCACCAATTCCCGGAATGCGGTCGCGCTGGATGCGCTGTCGATCACAACGCCGCCGGCGCTGCCCTGAGTCGTAGCCGTGGAATCGTTCGCGACCAGAATTTCCTTAAGCAGCAGCTGCAGTGGGAACTGGTCGCGGTCCTTCAGCAGCACCATCGCGTTAAACCAGGAGTTCCAATTGCCTACGAGATAATAAAGGAAAATAACGGCGAGCGTCGCCTTGGACAGCGGCAGAATAACGTTTACGAGCAGCTTCAGCTGGCTTGCGCCGTCGATAATCGCCGCTTCCTCGAGCTCGGTCGGAATCGACTGGAAGCCGGTACGGAGCACGATCATATTCCACGTATTCAGCGCCGTAGGCAGAATCATGGCCCACAGATTGTTGTACAGCCCGATATCCTTCATTAATAAGAACCACGGAATCAAACCGCCGCCAAAAAACATCGTCACGGTAATAATGATCATGATATATTTCTTGAAGTATAAATCGCGTCTGGACAGCACGAAAGCGCCCATAATCGTCATGAGCATATTCACCAGCGTTCCAAGCCCTACATACAAGATTGTATTCTTGTAGCCGACCAATAGACTGTTATCCTTAAAAATCAGCTTGTAGCCGTCAATCGTAAGGCCAAGCGGCTTAAGCAAAACGCCTTTATGCGCAACCAGTCTCGCCGGATCGCTGACGGAAGCGAAGATGATATGGACGATCGGATACAGGCAGCACAATGTTAAAACCGTGAGCAGGACATAGATCATGACATCAAATGCTCTGCTGCTGATCGAATGATATTTCATCGTAAAGGCCTCCCCCTTTCTACCATAAGCTCACTTCGGATTTGCGGCTTGCTATTTTGTTCGTTACCCAGAGCAGGGCAAAATTGACTAACGAGCTGATAAGACCTACGGCCGTCGAATAGCTCAAGCTCGCTTCGCGCAAGCCTCTCCGGTAGACATAGGAAGCAATAACATCGGCTCTATCGTAGGTAAGCGGATTGTAGAGAAGGATAATCTTCTCATAGCTGGATGCCATAATGCCGCCTACGGCAAAGATAAACAGAATGATAATGACCGGGCTGATCTGCGGCAGCGTAATATGCCACATTTTCTTCAGCCGGCCGATTCCGTCCATATCCGCCGCTTCGTACAGCGTCGAGTCGATCGAGCTCATGGCGGCGAGATAAATAATGCTGGACCACCCGATCGTCTGCCAGATGTCGGAGAACGTATAGATCGGCCTAAAAAATTGGGAATACCCGAGCAAAGAGGTATATTCCTTGCCCGTGATCAGCTGAAGCAGCTGGGTAATAACCCCTTCATCCGCCGTGAAAATATGAATCATCCCGCAGACGACAACCAGGGAGATAAAATGCGGCATGTAAGTGATCGTCTGTACCAGCTTCTTGAATTTGCCGTCGCGGATTTCGTTGAGCAATAACGCCAGAATAATCGGAGCGGTAAAGCCAAAAGCAAGTCCCCATACGTTCAGAAGCAGCGTATTTTTAACGACCCGCCAGAAATACGGACCCTCGAAGAAATCGATAAAATGCTTCAAGCCTACCCAATCGCTGTTCGAGAAGCCCAGCAGAGGCTTAAAGTCTTTGAACGCGATCAGCAGCCCCCACATCGGCCCATAGCAGAAAATAACAAACCATGCGATGACAGGTACCGCCAATAAATAGACAAACCAGTTTTTTCTAACGTCCTTTTTGATGATTTGACCCGTTCTCATGCATCCACCGCCTTATTTCCCAGGTAGGGCATCGCCGCCTGCCGATTAAGCAGACAGCCATGCCCGTTTCTCTCCTGTATGAACCTGAGCTTGAAATTACCGTGCGTTATACCGGTCAAGCGCAGCCTGATGGATGCTCAGGAACTCGTCAAGCCCCATCTTTTTCGCTTCGCTCAGGAATTTGTCGTAGGCATCAACCGGCAGCTGGCCCTTAATGATTTTGGCAAAATATTCATTGCGCAGCGTCGACAGCTGGTTGCCAAGCTCCGCCTCGCGGGAGGCTTCTTCCGTCGTGAACGTAATCGGAGGCATCGCTACGCTTGTGTCCATATTTTCCGTCCAGGTTTTCCGGATGTCGCCCGAGTAGCTGCCTTCCGCTACGATAAGCGGGTTGGAGTTATGCTCGTCGCGGATATCCGGCCAAGAGTGCATGCGGTATTTCACAAGGGTTGTCGCCACCGGCTGACCGTCCGGATCTTTGTAAATGTAGCTGTCCGGCTGGAAGTAAGGCTTGCCTGTCTCGTCAACCAGATGCACCTTGCCGTATTCGCCGTAGTTCAGAATTTCCCAGCCCTTCTTGCTGTAAGCAAAATCAAGCCATCTCATAGCCGCTTCCACGTCATCGGCCTGCGTTGTAATTGCTGCGGAACGGCCTGTTCTTTTGAAGTTCTTGTAAGTGGTAGCCGCCTTGTCGCCGGCATTCAGAACCGGGTTCAACGCGCCTACGAAGTCAATATTGTTCTGCTGCTTCCAGTAGCTCCACATCGTATCCGGAGAATCCATCATAACGGCTGTTTTATCCGAAATGGCGCTTGCCATCCGCTGATTGAAGTCCGCCGTCGCCCAGTCCTTGTTCAGCAGTCCCTCTTTGTTCCATTGCTGCATCGTAGCGAGGTAATCCTTCGCTTTAGGCTGCGCTGGCCCCCATTGCACCTTGCCGTCCGCATCCATAAACGTCCAGTCCCATACGCCGTAAGCACCGTTAATGATGCCGGTAAAGATCTGGCCGTAAGTGGAACCGTAGTTGAGCGGCTCGCTGTAGCCGACTTCCTTCGCTTTGGTCAGGAACGTATGCCATTCATCAATCGTATTCGGCACTTCGAGCCCGGTCTTCTCAAGCGCTTCCTTCTTGATCAGCATGCCGAACCACATCCATTCGGAATAAGGAGCGATGCCGTAGAAGCCCAGCAGCTTGCCGCTGTCCGTTACCGTCGTTTTTCTTCTGGTCTCATCGGAGTTGCGCCATTCGCTGTAGTTCGGAGCGTATTTATCCATGTAATCCGTTAGATCCAGATAAGCGCCGTCTTTAACGCCCGCTTCAAGTCCGCCCGGGTAACGTTCCGGCTCGATGATAATGTCCGGCAGCTCGCCCGAAGACATCATCAGCGTAAACGCGTCCGCTTCCTGTCCAACCGGAGGCGTAATGAAATTCACCTTGATGCCGGTTAATTTCTCAACCTGCTTCTGAACCACCTGATTGTTCATATCCGGAATTTGGGAATCGGCTGGCAGCCATACGTCCAGCGTGACATCCTTTTTATAAGGATAAGCGTCATAATGGCTTGGAATTTTCTCGTCGTACAGATCACCGAGATAAGTATCGTTTAATGTGTTGTTGACTTCATCCATTTGCTCTTGGGTTGGGGTTTTATTGCCGCGGATCGTTGGGCTGATATCCGAGAAAGCCGTCGTCTCTGCCGGCGCCTGCGAGCTATCGGTTGTTGCTGCCGGATCCGAGGACTCCTTCGGATCGTTATTGTTGTTGCTGCAGGCGGCCAGAGCGGAACCGGTCAATACGGATACCAGCAACAGGTTAAGCAAACGTTTCTTCATCGTTCCCATATTTATCCCCCTTAATGTCAACGTTTTCATTTTTAAATCATGGAATTAATAGCACTAATCTTATCAAATCCTGCGTATTCAAGAGCTTTCCTTTCGTTTTGCCTCTCAGAAAAACTATTTGGTTACAGAATTAATGTATCAATTGACAAAAAAAAGAGCTGTTCCTTATTCCCCCGATGGCACGTTTAATGCAAACGTATCCCCGTAAGGCACTCCAAAATCAGGCGATCCGTCCGGATGCCAGCCGAACTTCTGAATACGGGTCGCACGATGCTTGGTCTCCACTCCGGGCGCATGCAGCGCATGGAAAACAATCCAATCCTCCTGATCGTCAGGCGACTTGGTAAAGCTGTTATGTCCGGTCGCGTATACCCCGTTCTCCACGCTTTTCTTAAATACCGGCTGCATCTTTTTCGTCCAGGAATCGGCAGCCATCGGATCCGCCGAATCCTCCATGGTCAGCATTCCAAGCGAATAATCCTCAGACCAGGTCGTGCTGGCGGAATAAACAAGAAACACCTTTCCGTTACGCTTCAGCATAACAGGTCCCTCGTTAATCGCCATTCCGCCCTGCTTCTCCCATTCCAGGGTTGGTGCCGTCAGCAAGGTCTGCTCTCCGGTTAAGGTCCACGGATTCGTCATTCGCATGATATAAATGGCTGATCCGTAATCCGGAAAGTGACCATATCCGGCGTACAGGAAGTACAGCTGCTCTCCCATCTCGAGAACGGTTCCGTCCAGACCGGGTACGGGAGTCTGCAACGCGCCCTTCCACGTCCACTCGCCTTCAAGCGGATTCGCCTGCTCATTCTCCAGGACGCAAATCCGGCGGGTATCATCCCCTCCTCCATCGTTAGCGGTGTAGTAGATGTACCATTTGTTATTCAGGAAGTGAATTTCCGGCGCCCACAAATTACTGCTGAACGGGCCTCCGGCCTCAGGTGTCCAAATCGTTTGTTTGCGCCCCCCCGCAAGTCCGGTCAAGCTGGCGGATTGCGTCAGTTCCAGACGGCTTCCCAGCGTACACATGTAGTAGTAATAACCGTCCGTATGCTTATACACCCATGGATCGCCAGCGTTTGCAACAATAGGGTTGCGGAATGTCTTAGCCTTAGTCATCTACTCTCTCCTTTTCTTGCTCCTTCATCATTACGTCTTGCATCTCCTATTATCTAGGAGTCTCCCCTCGGCGAACAATTGCGAAAGCGCTTTATTTTTTATTCAAAAAACGGAATAGCCAAATCGGTTTCGACGGTCGAAAAAGAGTCGGCTTTATCAAATTTGTTATTTCATGTTTTGCTTGCGCCATTCGAACGGGGTTACCCCAACCGCTTTCACGAAGAAATCATAAAATCGGCTGGAGGAGGTAAAGCCGACTTCGGAGGAAATCGATTCGATGGCTTTGTCGGTCTGCCGCAGCAGACGCTTCGCCTCCTCCATCCGCAGGTTAATCATATATTGCTTCGGCGATACGCCAACGATCTCCGTAAACTTCTTGCGCAAATTGCTCTCCGATACGAAATGCTTGGAGGCCAGCTCATGAACCGTAAGCTGACTGTAGAACCTGGCGTGAATTTCCTTCAATACTTCCTGAATAATCGTCTGATCATTTTTGCCGCCGGCTGTTTGGGAAGTAAGAGCTTGATACCGCTGAAATAAGACGATTACCGTCTCGAAAGCAATTCGCATTATATTGAAGGAATCCATGCTGCGCGTATCCTTCTTCCATTCCTTCTCCAGCTGGCTAAAGCTGATTTTCGCCCAATCGGTATCCTCTTCATCCAGCTGAATAGGATGAATTCGATTACATTCATATCCGGTTTGAAACAGAAAACGGGATTGGAGCGGAATCCGATCATGGCTGAAATGAACGGATACTCCTCTCCAAGGCTTCGTGCATACAAAGCCGTGATGCAGTCCGGGAGGAATCAGGATCAAGCTGCCCGCGCGCACCTTAATGTTTTGTTCCGGGGAACTGTAATAGCCTTCTCCATCCAGAACCAAAGTCAATTCGTCGTAATCATGAGAATGCGAGATAAAAAGACCGTCTCCCTCTTCCAAATGAAAGGTATGCGGCTTGAAACGGTCGATGCTAATAATAAAGCTTTCATTGCATTGCTCCATCTTCCATCCCCCTTTTCCTTTGCATGCTCTATCTCCTGAAGCTCTATTAGGAAATTATAGCAATAATTTCAAGAGATGCTCAAGGAAAAGGATGTATGGAAGGTGGTCAAATTTATTTTTCCAAAGCTGGTATTTTGACAATTATGGTCGTTCCGCATCCCAACCGGCTAACGATGTCTACTACGCCGTAGCCTTCTCCGAACAGCAGCTTTATTCGGTTATTTATATTCGGCAGACCGATACTTTTCCCGGACCCTCTATCCGAATGCTCCGTATTCAGCTTCTCTCTTAGGCGCTCAAGCTTGTCCTCATCCATTCCTCTTCCCGAATCCGTTACCGCAAAGCATATGTCTCCATTGGCATCGAAGTGGCCGCTCACCTTAAGCTCTCCTTCGGCATCCACTCTCTCAAGCCCGTGGTAAACAGCATTTTCCACAATGGGCTGCAAAATCATTTTTGGTGTTTGCAGGTTCATCAGCTTCTCGTCTATCCGTACTTCCATTGCAAATTTGTTCTCATATCGAATAGAGATAATATTCAAATAAGCCTTAATGCATTCGATTTCCTCGCTGATCCGTACCACTTCATCCTCTTTCACGCTGTAGCGAAAAATCTTGGACATACACGAGGTAATTTGGGCGATTTCCTTGCTGCCGTATTCCAGCCCGATGCCGCTGATGCAATTTAAAGTATTATAGAGAAAATGCGGATTGATCTGGCTTTGCAGAGCAGAAAACTCCGCCTGCTTCTTGCTCAGCTCCGATTCGTATAATCGTGCTTGCGTGCTAATAACATGGCTGGACATATTCTCCATTTTGTCAATCATCCGATTGATATCGTAAGCCAATACCCCGACTTCATTCGTCGATCGGACCTTTACTCTGAAGCCCTCCCGCTTGCCGATTTTCCTCATGTCCGCTACAAGACCCATAACCGGCCGCGTCAAATTGTTTAAAAAGAAATAACCCAGAATAAAGAGACTCAGTATGATTCCGACTCCGGCTATTATGCTGTTATGTTTAATGGGGTTCATGTCCTCCGTCAATTCATGGACCGGGATAATACTGACAATGCTCCAACCGTCTGCTTGTTCCAGACCTTTCTCCTGGACGATAACCTTCTCCCCGTTAATCTCCGTTTTCACTCCGCTTGTTAAGCTGTTCCGGTCCGCCGACAGGATATCCTCGAACAAAACGCCGCGGAAGCCTGCCTGGTTGGAAGCTATCACTTCGTTGCTGCTGTTCAGAACATACAGGGCGGAGTGGGGCGTAAGCTCCGTGTTTTCAATCAGTTCCTGCAGCTTTCCGATATTGACCATAACGGAACAAAAGCCGGTTCTTTGCGAAAAATGAACGCCGCCTATCGATTCGATAATAGGTGTCACATAAAAGAAATATTTATTGCCTGATTTGCCGTCTTTCAACAAATCCGTAAACCTTCCTTCTTTTAAGGCTTCGCTGTCGTTTTTGTACTTAGCGATAAACGCGTTATACTGATTCAGGAAAAAGATATCGCCGGTTATCGAATCGACGCTGTAAACCTTTCTGCCTTGATTATCGTTAATGACAATGCCGCTTACATAGGAATTGAAGGATCTCATGTACTCCATTAAGTCGATGACGTAATTGCCGATGTCGATATCTCTCGTGTAATCGTTATCCGCCGTAGTAAATTCCTGAATTTTTCTATTATCTACAGCAGTATTCGTGCTGATCTTTATATCGTTAAAAACCGAATCGATCTTTTGGCGCGTCTGCTCAATGATTTTATTGCCGTAATTGGCAGCCCTTGTCTGGGTCAGATTATAAAAGCTGAAATAGAAATAAGCCTCCATAAAGGTAAAGATGATGACCGTAAACAACACGATAAGGAAGATTTGATGTTTAAGCTTCAGTCTGCTGATCTTCAAGCTGCCCACTCCGATACGTTAATTTAAAAATCAGCATTTTCTGTATTTTGCAGGGGTTATTCCGCATTGCTTCTTGAATACTTTATTGAAATAATAATAATCCATGATCCCGACCTTTAATGCTACTTCCTCAACGGACATTTCCGTATGCTTCAACAGCTCGCAGGCTTTGTTTATCCTGAGTTCCGTGACGTATTCCGAGAAGGTTTTCCCCAAGTTTTTCTTGAACAGCTGGCAGCAATAGACCTGATTAAGGAAAAACTTTGAAGATAAATCCTTTAGATACAGCTTGGTTGAATAGTGATTATCGATATATTTCACCATCTGGGCGAAATAGGAGCCGATATCGCCTTCGCTGACGCATTGACGGTTCAACTGCCTGATATAGAGAAGGACATCATACAAAAAACCGCATAAGGACTCAAAGTTCTCGAAGCGCTCCTTGAGCTCTGAATAATTCAGGAAGCCAAGCTCCATGTCTTTCAGTTCCTCGTAAAAGGAAGCCAATAATACGCCGACCACCTGATTCCATAAATATACTACCTCCCCCATGCCCGCGTTATTTTTGCTGAAGTCGTTTTTGAGCCTCCCCATGGTATCTTCCAAAGCTTCGAATTGTTTCTCCTGAATAATGACGGAAATGCTATCTATAAAAGGCTTGACTGTATTCAGCTTTTGCTCGAATTCGAATAAACCCTTTTCATCCTCATTTAAAAAGACCTTTGAGGCCGCCAGGTCGGATTCCTTGATCAGCTTGGCAAGATCCTTGTAATGATTCGAGATGCTGCTGATTCCCGCAGCTTTAATATCTGTTCCCGCCAAACTCGCCAAATCAAGTCCCTTCAAATCCGCCAATTGGCTGCTTTTTAGTATATATAACGTTTTCCTTGATCCCAGCTCGATCTCCAAGGCATGCTTGACATCAAACCTCTTTTTGCCGCCGATTTGTTCACGATTCGAATAAAGAATAAGCGCACGATAATAGTCATCCTTAGAAGAAGGATCAAAAAAAGGAGTTAAACGGCTCAATTCATGTTTGTCCGCCGACATTAACGCTTCCAGGATAAGGCTATTACGGTGACCTCTTTTGTTAGCGAAATGGACCGCCAGCTTATTAATTAAGGTTTCCGCCAACTCGATATCGATAGGCTTCAAGAAATAATCCAGCGCCCCGTATCTTATTGCCTCCTGCGCATAGGAAAATTCGGCGAAACCGCTTACAACTACAAAGTCGGCATGCTTGCCCTTTTCTCTGGTCATCCTCATGAGCTCTAGCCCGGAAATTTCAGGCATTCTAATGTCCGTAACGATCAGGTCGGGATTTTCATCGCATATAAACTCAAATGCTTTATGAACGCTTGTGAACTGACCGGCTATTTCAAATCCGTGTTTGCCCCAGTCAAAGGCATTCCTTATTCCTTTAATCGCCCATGGCTCATCATCTACAATAATGACACTATACATAAGTACCTCCCGATAGGTTCTTCTCGTCATAATCGTGGGAACTCGGTAACCAGGAACAAATCGCAGCCATTCTCTTTATATGGACAAAGGCCTATGGACCCTAAAGTCCATAGGCTTGTCAGCAAGCCAACCTATTATATCACTTCTTGTTTGCCTGCATCGCTTCGTAAATTTTCACATTCTCCTCCATAACGGCCTTGCCGCCTGCCGCCATGTACTCATCTACAAGCTTATCGTATAAACTGTCGAAGTCCGAAGGCTTGCACACAATCAGCTTATCGGTCATCTGTTTGTTCAAATCCCCAAGCGTCTTGCCGTACTTAATGTTGGCATCATTTGGCGTATCATAGAAGAAGCTGGTGTAACCGTCCGTCGTATTGATTTTGTAGGACTGCTCTGCCGACTCTTCTAATCCGGCATACGAAGCGGAAAGAGCTTTAATATTCTTCTCTTGATCGCCAAGCTCAACGCCGTTTACCACCAAGGTATAGTCGAGGTTTTGAGGGCTCATTTGCATATTGTCTCCGGTCTGCGCAATCACCTGCGGGATTCCGTCTACCGTTTTGTGATTTACGCCTTCCTCCCCGTATTGCAGGAAAAATAACACGTCGGGGTTTGCCATCCAGTTCAAGTACTTAATCGCCAGCTCCGCATTTTTACTGGACTTCGGAATAAACACATTTAAACCATTTTCGTTGTAAATCATTTTTTTGTATTTGCCTTCATCGTTTTTAAACGTATCGATCGGAATAAAATTAGCATCAGGCACATTGGCTTTTAACGGCTCGCTTATATTTTGTCTAAACGCGTAATCCCAGTTAGCGCTGAAAAATCCGACCTTCCCGTTCGTCACGTCCGCGTCCGCCTGCTTTGCCGTTTTGTCCAGCGCAAAATCGGGACTGATCAATCTTTCATTGTACAGCTTGTTGAGGAATTTCAGCGATTCCTTGTTTCCTGGCTTTAACCAGTTCGGAGAGGTTACGAAATCCTCCTCCGACTGTTCGCCCCAGAAGGACTCGGCCAAATTACCGGTGCCGTAATTCATGCCGGTCGCCGCCAATCCCCAAGGAATAACGCCGTCTACGCCTCCGGGATTTTTGTCTCGGAATGCAACAAGAGTATTATATAATTCATCTCTGTTCGTCGGAACCGGCAGCCCTAGTTTGTCCAGCCAATCCTTCCGGATGAAGCTGCCGATCCAAGCCAGCGACGTTCGTTTTGCGGGAATCGCCATCTGCTTCCCGTTAAACTGCCCGTAAGTGAGAACGGTCTCGCCCAGATATTTTTTCAGATCCTGGCCGTACTTCTCAAGCAATTCCTCCAATGGCATAATACCGTTGATCTTGGCGTACCGGGATACGGTTGCGCTGTCATAAGTAAAGGAAATATCCGGAGCCTCGCCCGCTGCCATCATGACGTTAAGCTTATCAATCTCCTGCGATCTCGGAACCGGAACAAATTTTACAACCGCATTGTTTGGCTTGCCGAAATGTTCGTTAATATACCTGGTCCAGGTGTTGTTGTTCAGATCGGGCTGGCCTTGTATCCCTCTGTCAAACACCTCTACCGTAAGTGTAGTCGGCGGGCCTGAAGGGGATTTCGTCTCGGTTGAAGCGGCCGATGATTCGTTCGGCTGATTCTCTTTATTATTGTTATCGCCGCCGCAACCGGCCAATCCGCTGGCTAGCAAAGTAAGAACGGGCAGTAAAACCAACATTTTTTTGTTCATGTTTTTCAACCTCGCTTTTTTATTTTTATCGTCTTTATGGAATCTTAACTGGCCCCAATAATTGTTCACGAAATCCGGCAATTTGGCAACGATCACCACCTTTCCGTACGGCAGCCCACGAGGCTCTGCCTTAACCTTTGATAGCCCCCGTCATTACTCCGTCAACAAAATACTTCTGAAGCTTAGGGTAAACGAGCAATATCGGTACGGTAGCAAACATGACGCTTGCAGCCTTCAAGGATTCCGGAACGATAAACGCTCCCATGCTTCCTTCGCCTTGCTGCGCATCCAGCTGCTGATTGGCGGTAATAATCTGATACAGCTTTAATTGCATCGGGTACAGGTTCTTGTCTGTAATATAAAACAGAGCATCCTGGAAGCCGTTCCACCGGTCCACTGCGTAAAAGAGGCTTAAGGTTGCTATAGAAGGCATCGATAACGGAAGAACAACCTTAACCAGAATGCCCCATTCATTACATCCGTCGATCGCTGCCGCTTCCTCCAGGCTTTCCGGAAGAGACGAAAAGAAGGTTTTCAGTATGATCATATTAAAGACGCTCAATGCGCCAGGCAAGATCAAGCTGCTCATCGTGTTCATCATGTCCAGATTTTTCACCAGGATATAGCTCGGAATGAGTCCTCCGCTGAAATACATCGTGAACACCATTGCGGTCAACAAGAAATTTCTACCCATCAGTCTTTTCTTAGTAAGCGGATAAGCGGCGCATATGGTTAAAAACATGCAGCATGCGGTAAACAAAATCGTAAGCACAATGGTATAACCAAGGGTATAAAGCATGTCGTTATCGCTCAGAATCGTTTTATAGGTTTCAAACGTGAGTTCTACCGGCCAAAGCGATACCTTTTGCGAGATAATCGCATTATTCGAGCTTAAGGAAAGCGCTATCATATATAGGAAGGGAACAAGACAAGTTATTGAAACCGCCGTTATGAATAATACAATCAGTAGATCTACGAGATTCGTTTTTGATTTGTTCAACACACTCACGCCCTTTACCAGATTCCGTTCTCGCCGATTTTTTTAGCAACATAATTGGCCGATACGAGAAACAGCAGCCCTACAACCGATTGGAACAATCCGACAGCCGTTGCCTGGGAGAAATCGCCGGATCCAATCCCGATCCGGTAGACATAAGTGCTGATAACATCGGAGTAATCGCTGACAAGAGAATTTCCCATGACGAATGGCCGGTCGAATCCGATCGAGACCATTCTTCCGATCTGCAGAATAAGCAGAATGATGATAGTTGGTTTGATGCCCGGCAAAGTAATATGCCAGATTTTACGAATCCTGCTGCAGCCGTCAATGTCTGCCGCTTCGTACAAATCCTTGTTTATTCCGATCATGGCAGCCAAATAAAGAATGGTCCCCCAACCGGCACTCTGCCATATTCCAACGGCTACATACATGATCAGCCAGTTTGTTTTGTCGGAGAGAAACTCGATTTTGCCAAGACCAAGGCCGGACAAGATCGTATTGGCCATGCCGCCCGACGAGAACATCAGGTACACCATGCCTCCGATAATGACCCAAGATAGAAAATGCGGCAGGTACAGAACGGTTTGCGTCAGTTTTTTGAATCGCGTAAACCTTAGCTCATTTAACAAAATCGCCAGAATAATCGGTGCCGGGAAGCCTGCAACCAAATCCAGAAGATTAAGAACAAGCGTATTTGTTAAAGCCCGGTAAAAGCTGTCCTGCTCAAAAATAAACCGGAACACGTCAAGCCCAACCCATTCGCTTCCGCTAATGCCTTGAAAAATGTTGTAATCCTGGAATGCCATCAATACGCCGTAGATCGGCGCATATCTGAATAACGCGATATACGCCATTGGCAGCAGCAAAAGGGCATATAACAAAAAATCTCTTTTGATATTTTGAACGATTCGGTTTTTTCTCCTTATTTCGACGCGCTGGCTATCTCTGCCTAAAACCGCTTTCAATTTTATCAATCCCTCTTTCCGTATAAGGTGAGCTCATGTAAAAAATTATACCTGCTGGGATTTTTAATAAAATGTAATTTATTAAGTGAGGTTTTGTAATAAATTAAAATAACAAAAAGCACGCCATGAAAAGGCGTGCTTTTTCTCTAAGGTTATAGCCCTAGCGGTTTAACTCTATTCTATGCCTGGTTAAGCTTAATGATCCGCACGTCATAGCCTTTAAGCTCCGTTGCGCCGCCTTGGACGCTGGCTCCCGTAAGCAGATCAACCCCGGTTTGCTCTCCGAGCGCCACCGTTACGGCATCCACATTGTGATTAAGCACAAACAGATAATCCTGGCCGTCTTTAGAGCGGATCGTCGTCTCCACGCCATCCGGCGTGCCGGAGACCAGCGGCTTGATGCCGCGGGAAGCGCATAGCTGAGGCAGCCAGTCCTGCAGGAAGGCTTCTTCCGGGCTGGTCGCCAGGTACCAGGCTTCGCCTTCGCCAAACTTGTTAACCGTTAGGGCAGGCATGCCGCGGTAGAAATCATCCCCGTATACGGCCTTAACTTCGGCGCCTTCCGAATGAATGAGATCGCAGAGCATGCCGCATTCGTATTCCGCCTTCGAACCAAGCGTGTTATCGGACAGAACAATCCGGTTGCGCTGCGAAGGAAGCAGGGCATCAATCTCCTCCGCCCAGATGCCGAATAGGTTACGCAGCTTGCCCGGGTAACCGCCCAGCGTCACCAGATCGGTCTCGTTTACGATACCGCTGAAGTAGGTTGTAATAACCGCGCCGCCGGCAGCCGTATAGGCTTCCAGCTTCTCGGCCACGCCATCCTTCACCATGTACATGACCGGCGCAATAACCAGGTCGTAGCCGCTGAGGTCCACTTCCACGCTGACCACATCGGCCGCAATGCCGGCACGGTATAGCGCATCATAGAATTTATGGGCTTCATTCACGTATTTAAGCGCAATGGACGGACCGCTGGACATTTCAATCGCCCACCAGTTTTCCCAATCGAACAGAATGGCAACCTTTGCTTTCACTCTCGCATCGAGCAAAGCATTTCCCAGCTTCCCAAGCTCTGCGCCAAGCTCCGCGCATTCGCGGAATACGCGGGTATGCTCATGGCCGACATGCTCGATAACCGCGCCGTGATATTTCTCGCATGCCCCGACGGAGCGGCGCAGCTGGAAGAACAGGATCGTATCCGCTCCGCGCGCAACGGCCTGGTAGCTCCACAAGCGCATGACGCCCGGACGCTTAAGCGAGTTGTACGGCTGCCAGTTCTGCTGGCTTGGCGTCTGCTCCATCAGCATAAACGGCTGGCCGTCCTTCAGGCCGCGCATCAGATCATGCATCATGCCGGTATAGCTGTGCGGCGTATCGAAGCTCGGGTAGTTATCCCAGGATACAACGTCCATGTGCTTCGCCCATTTATGATAGTCCAGCTTTTTGAAAGCGCCCATCAGGTTGGTTGTGACCGGAATATCCGGCGTAACCTTCTTGACCGCTTCGTACTCCAGCTTGTAGCACTCGAGCAGGCTGTCCGAATGGAAGCGCATGTAGTCGAGCGACAGACCTTGGAAGTTTGTCTCCGTCCGGCCGTTCGCGCCGTACCATTCCTCGCTGCGTCCGCTTGGCAGAACGATATCCTCAAAGTCGTAGAAAATATGACCCCAGAACGCCGTATTCCAAGCTTTGTTTACTTCTTCAATCGTTCCGTAACGATCCTTCAGCCATACGCGGAATGCCGCTTCGCAATTGTCGCAATAACAGTTGCCCGCGCCGCCGTATTCATTGTTGATATGCCAGATAAGCAGAGCCGGATGATCTTTGTACCGCTCGGCAAGCTTCTCCGCCATACGCACCGAATACTTGCGGAAGGTCGGGCTGTTCGGACAGGAGTTATGGCGCCCGCCAAACTTGCGTTTGTTGCCGTTGAAATCAACCTGCAGCACATCCGGGTATTTACGGGCCATCCACGCGGGATGCGCCGCCGTGCTTGTAGCCAGACAGACGCCAACGCCGTCCGCATGAAGCTTGTCCATCATCTCGTCGAGCCAGCCGAAATCGTAGGTATCCTCGTCAGGCTGGTTTTTTGACCAGGCGAACACGTTAAGCGTCGCCACATCGATTCCGGCAAGCTTGAACATCCTTAAATCCTCGTCCCAGACTTCCTTCTCCCATTGATCCGGATTATAGTCGCCGCCATACCAAATCTTCGGTTTTTTCGTATTTATCATCTTGTCACACCTCTTTGTATATGATAAAACTGCATTATCTCCTTCTATTGTAAGCCTTCTCATTACCTTAACCTATATAAAATTAATGATTTTGGATATAAGAATATGGAGGTTTTCTATGATGCGACGAGTCGTGCCCGCCTTCCCTTCTGAGCCGCTGCCCCTGCAGCTCGAAACGATTGGCTTCAACCCCGATCAGGAGACCTTGGACAGACAGGAGGGTTATCCCTATTTCCACTGGCTCCAGACCTTGGAAGGGGAAGGCGAATTAACGGTTGGCGGTCAAACCTGGAAAATGAATGAGCGCTCCGGCGTCCTTCTTGCCCCGGATACGCCTCACCGGTACGAGGCCAGAAACGGCTGGTGGCAGACGGGTTACATTACGTTTCGCGGTGGTATGGCTGCCAGCATCGTGCAATCGTTCGGCTGGGGAAGCGCCGAACGATTCCAATGGGAAGCCGGCAACGACCGGATCAGCGATCAGTTATTCAACATGCTGACCTCTGCCGAAGCCGGAAGCGATCCTTCCGGCTGGCAGTCATCGGCCGATTTATACCAATTCCTGACGCTCCTACGGACCAATGCCCGAACGGACAACCGCCCGTCCATGTCCAAACGGCTGGAGCGGATTCAGGTGCTGCTGGCCTGGCTGGAGCAGCATTTCGCCAACCCGGAGATCGGATTGGCCGACATGGCCGGGCAGCTTGGCATCGGCGAGAGGCAGCTGAACGAAAGATTCCGCGAGCTGTTTGGCCAGACGGCTTATTCGTATCTCATTCAGCTGCGGATCCGGAAAGCGAAGGAATGGCTGCCTTCCCGGCCGGACTGGACCGTACGCCGCATCGGCGAAGCGGTAGGCTTTCGCGACGCGAGCCATTTCGTCTCCACCTTCCGCCAAAAGGAAGGCATGACGCCGGAGACTTACCGGAAGCTGTACGGACGTTAACCAATGTTGGGATCCGCATGAAAAAAGGTACAAGCCGTGTTCGGGACACAGCTTGTACCTTTAAGGTTAATGACGGCGGTACATATATACGAAAGAGCACTTGCGCAAGCTAAACTTGTGCAAGTACTCTTTCCCTGCGTACGACAAACAGGATCCACCATCCCAGAAGCCCGCCAAAGCCATTCAGAATAAGGTCATCGACGTCAAAGCTGCCCATCGCGAAAACAAGCTGCGAGCATTCCAGGGCCAAGCTTAGGCCGAATGAAAGCGCGGCTGCTCCAAGAAAGGAAATGGAGTCATGCTTCGTCCATAAGCCCACAAGAATGCCGCAAGGCAGGAAGATCGCGATGTTGCCAAACAGATTTACCTGTTCGTGACGCTCCGACAGCCCGTGAAGATTTTGCGAGATCGATTTGAACGGGGTAAAATTGGCCCGCTCCAGACCATACCGCATATATTCCGGGTATTCTAACGTCCAGTGAAGCTTTTGCCATAGAAACGCTATGTTAACCGAGCTGAACTTAAACAAGATCACCTTTAGCAAAATATAAAGATAGAATAAAAAAAGAACCGATAGGATGCTGCCTTTGGTGTATTTCATCATAAATATCCCTGCCCTTCTGTTAAGCCAATTGCCGCCTGCGTTGACTTAATCAGAATAAGACTCATTGTTTAAAAATTAAGCAGGGCAAATCTAAAGTTTTTCTTAATTATGCTCCGCCCAGATTTGGGTTTCCGTCGTAACCGATTCGCCCGTTAGCAGGGATTCCTTCATCATAAGAGCCAGATAATGGTCCTGGCAGGCTTCCGCCAGGCTATAGAAATCTTCTCCGCCGGCCGCATATACTCCCATCTTCTCCAGGCATGCCGCCACAGCGATTTCGTCGTCGGTCAAACGTGCCGGCGCCGTGTCATTCTTATACACGATCTGTTCGCCTAAGTGAAGGCTCTTCAGGTAATAGCCTTCCAAATTGCCGTCCAATCCCGCCTGCTGACGGGTCATCCGCAAATGGACCGGCGTCAAATGATCAAGCAAGTAGCGGACGTCAAAGTTGTTGATTTCGCCTTGTTCCCCTCTCACCAGCACGCGCGGCGAACGAATCCAAGAGAAATACTGGTCTCCGGTGAAATCGTAAACACCGTATTTTTTCCCAAAATCCAGCGACGCCATAACCTGCTCCGATTGCTTTATTCGGCTCTCTGACGGCGGACCGGAACGGCCCGGACCTTCCATAATCGGTGAAGAGAAAGCGGCGGCGCGAATGCTGGCATTCTCAAAGCCAATGCCCAAATAGCGGCGAATCAGGCTAATGCCATGATAATCGTGCGCGGACGATACTTGAGCCTGCGTCACCTGGCCAAGCTTGCCGGAGCGGACAATGGCCAGCCTCCCGGCATGATTCGGCTGAAACGCATATTGCTCGGCAACCTGAATCCGCCCCTTGCCGCCGACCTGCCGGTATAATGAGATGAGATCCTCCAGCTTCTCGGCGGGCGGCGTCTCGCATAACACCGCAACATCTCGTCCCGTCAATTCCAGCATGACGTCCGGAGCAACCTTACGCGGTACGCTGACGACAACAAACGCAAGAGAAACGGCATCCAGCATCGCGGCAGCCGTACGGAACGTCGGAACTCCCCATGCTTGCTCGAATGCTCTGCCTTTCTGCTCGTCGCGCACAACGACGCCTGCAACATCAAATCGTTCAGGCAGCGCTTTTGCAATACGCAGAAAAAACTCGCTGCGCCAGCCTCCCCCTATAATGCCAAACCGTACAATGCTCATAATATCCTCCCGTTACCCCGCAATTTTACGAATACGCCTTTCTTAACCCAGTATACCAGCTGCGGACAGGCCGCAAAAAGCCCGCAGTCCGAAAGGTTCCCGGACTACGGGCCGTAAGCTCAGCCTGAGTTCTTCTCGCTAAGATGATTATAGACGGAAGCATTGTCCGGCATCGCGGCGGACTGCCGGATAGTCAGCGAAGGGGAAAGCACGATCCGTTCACTCTCTTCTCCCGGCTGACTGATCTGGCGGACAAGCAGCTGCACCGCTCTTTGCCCCATCTGTTCAATCGGCTGGGCGACCGTTGTCAGCGGCGGATCCGTAACGGAAGCAAGCACCGTGTCGTCAAACCCGATAATCGAGCAATCCTGAGGAATCCGCAGTCCCAGCTCCTTGGCCGCGCGGAGTGCGCCAATCGCCAGCAAATCGTTGCAGCAAAAAATCGCCGTCGGGCGGTCCTTCATCTGAAGCAGCTCCCATGCCCTGTCCTTGCCATCCTTATGGCCGCAGCTGACGACAAATAACGGATCCAGCATAAGTCCCGCCGCTTCGGCGGTCTGCCTGAACCCCCGAACCCGCTCCCTGCTGCTGCTGATCGAGCCTTGCTCGGCCAGAACGGCTAGACGGGTATGCCCAAGCGAGATCAGATGCCCTGCGGCGGCTGCCCCTCCCTCATAATCGTCCACAACAACCGTCGGAACCTCAACGGTTGGAAACTCCCTAGCCAGCAGGGCTACCGGAACTCCCCCTTGCAGAAGCGGATTTAACACGGACAGCTCCTTCAAGCCGGTACTGATAATAACGCCATCTACGTTTTTTTGCTGGAGCAAGGCGGCATAATGCTCCACCTTTTCGTCTTTGTTGTCCGTGCTGCATATAAAGACGCTGTAGCCATGCCGCTGCCCTTCATCCTCAACCGCCCTTGCGATCTCAGCGAAAAAAGGATTAGAGATATCCGGCACAAGCAAGCCTAAGGCATACGTTTTTTTACCGGTCAGCGCGGATGCGATCATGCTTGGCTTGTAGCCCATGCGCAGCATGATCTGCCGGATCTCTTCCCGGCGCTCCTCGCTGATTTTCCCTTTGCCGTTAATGACAAGGGATACAGTGGCAATGGATACGCCTGCTTCTTTAGCTACATCGTATATGGTCGCTTTCATCATTGACGGTCTCCAATCGCGCGAAACATATTTAAGTCCATTATGCGCGTTAAGGAGAGCGCTTTCAACGTTTATCTGGAATATTTGCAAATTCCTTTTCAGGAGCTCAAATTTTCGACTTCAACCGATAGAACGTTTTTAAACCGGCGCATTTCCTCGTAGATCGAAGTCGTCGGATACAGCTCTCCGGATGACAGGACAAGCCGGATTTGCATCCGGCCATCCCCGATATCCTTAATCGTTGTATGCTTGATCTGATGATCCGACCGGATGCTTGCCAGCATCCCGTCCAGCTCGGCCGAGCGGTCGAAGGTCAAGCAGACCGATACGTCGCGCTCCCGCAGCTTGGAAGGACCAAGCGCCCGAACGGCAAGGGGCACAAGGTTAACCGCCAGAATGATAATGCCGGCGGCCGTGAAAGCCTCCTTGTAAAAGCCCGCGCCCGCCGCAATGCCAAGCGCGGAGGCGGACCACACCATCGCGGCCGTTGTCAGGCCGGAGATGACGTCATTGTTCCGCCGCAGAATAACTCCGGCTCCAATAAAGCCAACTCCGCTTACGATTTGGGCGGCGAGACGCATCGGATCCATATTGGTCACCCCGGGGCGGGCAAGCGTGGTTGCCGCTTCTACGGAGACCATCGTAATGAGGCAGCTTGCTACCGAGATGACCATGCTTGTCTTAATGCCAAGCGGCTTATGCCGAAGCTGACGGTCTACCCCGATGAGCAGACCAAGGGCTAATGCCACCCCAAGCTTAAACGCAAACAGCGTTAATCCCCCCCTTACCGTAGCCGCAAGCCCTCGTTAGACAACGCTTCCTGCGCGGTTAAGCTTGCTTACCTCAACGCCGGCAAGCATCATAATGCCAATGCCGTGATTGTCGTTTACGACGGTTCGCAGGTCGTGCATATAGTAATCCGGCGAGAAGGAGTAACGCGAGCCGCTGCATACGCCGTGTACGCTGCCCGAACGGTCGATGGCATTCTCGGTCAGGCCTTTCCAGGCTTTCCTTGCCGCGGCTGCGTAGTCATGGTCTTCGCTGTTTTGCAGCCAGCCGAAACGGATGCCTCTCGAGAAGGCGTAAGCGAACATCGCGGTGCAAGAAGCTTCCTCATAGGCTTCCGGCTCGTTCAGCACTTGTCTCCAAAGACCCGAGCCGCTCTGCAGGTCGGCTACTCCGGAACACATCGCTTTGAAGAAATCGAGCAATGCCTCTCGGTCCGAATGATCCTCCGGCAGACGCTCAAGCAGCTCGGAAAGCGAGAACAGCACCCATCCGTTGCCCCGTCCCCAAGGCACTTTCGTTGCCTGGCCGTATTTGAAATCATAGACATGCGACATAATCCGTTCTTCTTCTATAAACAGATAACGGCGGAACAGCAAAAATTGCCGGGCTGCTTCGTTCAGTACTTCCCGGTCCCCGGTAATGACGGCATAACGGGTCAGAAACGGCGCGCTCATGTACAGATCGTCCGCCCACATGGTTTTGTCGAAATATTCCCCTTCGCTGAGCCGGAAGAAAGCTCCGTCTTCTCTCCGCTCCAGCCGCTTCAGCATAAAGTCGACGATGGAATCCGCAATGCGGCGGAATACGTCGTCTCCTTCCTGAAGATAGGCTTCCAGCATCGCCGAGCCGAACGAGCCGCAATTATCCAGCATCTTCATCAGCACCAGCTGATGATTAACGCTCGGGAATCCGTATTCCCGCCGGTCCCACAAGGAATAATCGTACATATCCGTACAGGTGCGGATATGCGACAAAGCGTAACGCGACCAGTCCTCCCGGTTCAATTCCCGCGCCGTGCGCAGCAAGCCGTACATCGTAACGCCAAGCGGATAGTCCCACCGCCCGTAATTAGTAGCTGTGCCAACCGTCCACTTGTTGCTAAGCATCGCATTCTCATAATATGGACGAAGCCGGGTCTTAGGCATATCCAGCTCCCAATACGTGCTGCCCGCGGCTTGACCGTCCAAGCGAACGGTAGGCAGCAGGGCTGACAGCCGGCCAACCTCCGAAGCATCCAGCTCCGCATTTGCCGCAATAGGCCCGGCATAAATCCACTCGCCGTCATACCCGTGAATGTGTACAGGCTCCCGGAGAGCCATCGGCTTGCCGCCTGACGAAGCGTTCAACTCAAAGCCCCAGCCACGCGCGCTGCTGTCCGTGCGGATCAACAGATGCCCGCTGCCGGATTCCGGCTTCAGACTTTCGCGGAATGCTCCCGCTTCGGCCAGGCTCAGCACCAGCTTGCCGTCCAGCCATACCGATGCCGGACCAAATACTTTTCCTTCAAGCTCAAGCGATTCTGTACCCGGCAGGAAAGGAAGCTTGGTCCAGCCGTACCCGGCAACGGTTGTCTCCGGAGTACCGAAGAGGCGCGTAAGGTTCGGCTGCGAAGCTTCATCCTCCTGCCATTTCGTTCGAGGAAGCCAGCGGATGCCGGTCTCCTCTTCCGGTAAACGTTCGTTAGGGAAACCTAGTTCCCCGTACAAAGACTTCTTCACCGGCTCGGAGAATACCCATCCCGCGCTTCCGTCCCGTCCGGTGAATGGAGCAAGCACGTTCAGAATCCGCACCTTCGCTTCATCCGCCCCAAACCGGCAGCCAAAGCCCGCAGGCGTCCGTCTTGCCTCGATCAGAATCCGGTTCCAGCCTTGCGCCAGCAGCATCGGAACAACGACGCGGGCATCCGGCTTCATCTCTTCCACGGCGGTAGTACGGAACAGCAGCTGGTCGTTCATGTATAGTCGAATAGGGCCGATCGGCTCCAGATTGCAATCAATCGAGCGCTCATTGTCGCTCCATACAAGCCCGTACACGTAAGCGTAATCGCCGGTTACCGCCTGCGGCCATCTGGAGCCAAGCTCCATGTCGTACAGACCTTCTTCATTTTGCAAAATACCTTGTTTCGAAAAGGGGCGATACGCAAACGGAATGGGCGGATTCGCGCCGACATAGCGGCTCGCCAGCAGCTCCAAAATGCGGTGTTCATCATCGCCAAACGCAGATCTTGCACTATCCCGAGGCTCTATATATACGGTCATTGCCCGTTCCTCCCACTTCCATTTGAAGGCGACAGCCGAATATCAAAGGTCCGGTCATACGGCGTCAGCACATTTACCACAAGCGTCTGGCAATCAGCCGGATAGGCTGCTCCGCGAATCGACTTCATCCGGTGCTCATGGGCGCCGCCGTCGAGCTCCATCCAGTCTTCGCCAGCCTTGAACGATACGGTACCTTCTTTCCAAAATTCGGTTCCGGTCTCGGCAGGCGCCCGATCTCCTCCGCTAAACTCTCCGTCTTTCCCAAAGATAAAGGAAATCTGGGTCAACAGCACATCCGGCTTGTCGCAGCGTACGCGAAGTCGCCAGCCTTCAACGGTTTCCGTCAGCTCCACCTGCACCTGATGCTGCTGCAGGTGAGTGACCTCGCGCAGCTGATGCGGCAAAAGATACCAAGGGCTCACTTGCTCTGCAGCTGATCCAGGCAGTCTGTCGGCGGCAATCGGTCCATAATAGCCCTTTGACTCCGAGCCTGTTAGCTTATATCCATTCTCGAGCTGCTCCAGCTCGTTCATCTTGATAAAGCCCGGCTCAAACGAGCTGCTCACTTGCACCCCAAGCAGCTGAGTTTTTCCGTGGCGCAGCGCAAAGATGGAATTGGTCTCCGCCATAACCGTCAGGCTGGTTTGCCCCTCCCGCTGCCGGGCGACCGGTGCGCCAAATTCCGGATGGAGCCGGCTGTGATAGATTTTCCCGCCATGTCCGGCAGCGTCCATCCGGCCTAAATAATGCTTCCTGTCGAATTGCCCGTTAATGACAACCTTGTAGGACTCCGGCAAATGGCCAGCCTCAACCGTTGAGCTGCGCAGCTCCGGGTGCAGCAAAAGGCCGAGCAATGCATTGTTGGGAATCGCGCCCGGATGGGTGGAAGACTCCGCGCCCAGCTTGGCAAGCGCGGCGAACAAAGGATCCTTGTCGTATTCGGCCATCAGGCAGGATACGAACAAATAACCCGACATATCGTATTTATGGCCAAAGTCCTGCCTGCCGGAATAATCCGTTACGACTTCCCCGTCCGGATGAATCAGGTAAGCCATCATCCGCAAATTGCGGCGAACCGGCTCCAGCAGCTCGGGATGGCCAAGCAGCTCGGCGGTATGGTACAACATCACGTCGCTTACGCCGTTGTAGATCCCGTTGCTTCGTTCCGTCCACTCGCCGTCCTCCGTACAATCGAGCCCTTCCGCGAGCCAGGCTTCGGCACGGGCAATCAAAGCCTCATTGCCGGTAATCGTGTACAGGAAGCCAAGAGCAGCCGTCAGCACCCAGCGGTGATTAGGAGTATGGCAGCCACCGGTAAGCATTGCCGGAACCGATTGTTCCAGGAATCGCCTAATATTCCGGCATACGGGCTCCATAGCCGCCCAATCATGCATGTCGAGCAGTTCGTAAAGCTGCGCAAGCCCAACAACGGCAAACGCCGTATCCGGCGGCGAATGCATATTCGTCCAGCCCGGGGAGATCGTGCCGTCGGCATGCTGCTGGCGGACAATAAAAGCCGCCGCCCGATCCAGGCTGGCAAGCAGCTTCTCGTCATGATAGTAACGGGAATCCGCATTCACCAGCGCACAGCCCCAAATAGCCATTACGGCTAACGTGCCGGTATGGGTAGCAAACGGAATTCCGCTGTCCGGATCCGCTACCCCGCCATCAAAGCGGCTTTGACTGTCGTTTATTTGATTATCCAAGCCTCGCGTAACCCAATCATCGTTAACGGCCACAAGCTTCTGGTACATCGTAATCATCCTTCCAATGGCTCCTTCAAGCCGGCAAGTGTATGTCTGATCGTTGCCAATTCCGCTTCGATCCTATCCGGTATTTCCTGGTACAGCGATTTCCATGGAACAAACAGGTTTTCCTGCTCCGCAAGCTCGTAAGGAACAAATTCGAAGGACGGCGTAAAGCGGTGATAGCTCTGCTGATAGACGCGGACCAGCTCGCTCGTCTTGTCATCGTAGTTTCCCTTGGCCGTATACCATTCCGGAAGCGTCAAGCCGTCCCTGCCTGCCCCTTCCTCCGTCGCCGTTCTTGCGCTTGGCAGCAGTTCGAATAAGACGGGCAGCGGCGAGAAAGCATGCTTCCCCGGCTGGGAATAGACGCTTACCGTCTTTCCCGCGAGGTTCGAGCGGTCCGGCAGCAAAGCCTTCAAGTACTTGCCGTGAAAGCTGGCTTCGGCATCCGCTACCCCACCGTTCCTATCGACGTAAACCCACACATGCTCGAGCTCATACAAATGCTGAATGTCATAATCCCAATAAATAGCGAATTCAATCACATAATCAATACCGTCAGCGAGTTGCTCGAACCTGCGCGGAAAGGAAGGGGATTTCTCTCCCCGATGAAGAACAGAAACCCCAACCCGTACCGGGTAAAAGGGTTCCTGTTTATCGAAATATAACCGCGGAGCGTATGCTGCCAATTGGCGGATATCCATCATCTAGCCTCCGATTGCCGCAAGCTTCCCGAGCAGCCGGTCATGGCTAAGCTCGATTTCCTCCGGCGTGCATGCCGCTTTCAGCTCGTACACCTTGACGGGAGCGGCAGCGATAATCGGGAGGAAGCGGTCAAAATAATTCATGTCGCCGCTATGCACGTAAGGGCACCAATGATCCGACAGGCCAACCGTCTCGTGAATATGAATGCCGACGACATGATCCTTAATCGCTTCCATATCGCGGGCGTTATCGTACAGCCCCATCCGTTCCATCATCATGCCATGGCCAAAATCGTACCATAACCCGACGCGTGCGCCTTTCAGCCGGTCGAAGACCGTCTTTGCTTCTCTTAACGTCGGCATTTGATAGCAGCGCGAGCGCGTTTCGATGCCGATGGATACGTCTAAGCCTTTGGCCTCGAGCCGGTCGCATACTTCCTCGAGACTGTCCCCAATCCGGTCAAGATAACGGCCGGCGAGCGTTTCCCTGCGCTCGAGCATTTCGCTCCACAGCTTCAGATAAGCAGCCGATTCGGGGCCTTGCTCGCTGTAGATCTTTTTGAGCTCCTGATCGATGTTGTAGTCGAACGGAACCTCTCCCGGATGGACCACAACCGCCTTCGCGCCATAACGATTCGCGTATTCGGCAGAGCGGAGCAGCAGCTCAATCGAACGCTGACGCTTCTCTTCGTCATCGAAGCCAAGCAGAACCGAATCGGTACCGTAATCGGGATCCGCCACATGCGGGAACGTATTATGCACGCTCGATACCCCGATTTCTCCCCGTTCAATCATCGGTTCAATCGTTGACAGCAGCTCGCTCGTCACATTGTAGTTCAGCTCGACGTAACGGAAGCCAAGCTCCCGAATCTCTTCGATCATGCTGCTGCCCGTTTGATGCCTTTTAATATTCCAGCAGGTTGAGAACGAATATTGTCCTTTGTCCTTCCCCATGACTTTCATCCTCCAGATACATAGCGGCGTTTGCCGCCTCTTTGGTTAACCTTTTACCGCGCCAAGCATAACGCCGTTTACGAAATAGCGCTGCAGCCACGGGTACACGATCAGGATTGGTACGGTTGCGAAAATAACGCTTGCCGCCTTCAGGCTTTCCGGCTGCAGCATTTGGCGTCCGCTTGCGCCTTCCGCCGCGATCAAATCGGTGACCATGTTGTTCTGAACAAGCTGGTACAGCTTTAATTGGAGCGGATACAACTCCGGGCTTGTAATGTACATCAGCGTATCGGTAAAGCCGTTCCAACGGCCTACCGCATAGAACAAGCTTAGCGTAGCGATAACCGGCATCGACAGCGGCACGATAATGCTCGTTAACGTACGGAAATAAGAGCTGCCGTCGATCTCCGCCGATTCTTCAAGCGAATCGGGAATATTTTGAATGAACGTAATCAGAATAATCAGATAAAACGGGCTGATTAGTCCCGGCAGCACAAGCGCCCAAATCGAGTCGAGCAGGTGCAGATTGCGCACGAGCATGTATTCCGGAATAATGCCGCCGCTGAAAAACATCGTGATGATGATAATAAACATGACAACCTTGCGGCCTTTTAATTTGGTTTTGGCCAGCGGGTACGCTGCCGCAATCGACATCACCATGCAGAACACGGTGAACAGAACCGTCAGCAAAATCGTAAAGCCGAGTGAACGGATCATCGACATGTCCGTGACTACCTGCTTGTAAGCACCCCAATTGATTTCTACCGGATAAATACTGACATCGCCTGACATAATAGCGCGTGACGAGCTTAAGGAAATCGCAATTATATGAATAAACGGAGCCAGACATATCAGCACGAATAGAAGTATCGCAAGAGTGTTAATCACGTCAAATGACCGGCTGGCGTTTCGATCTCTCATGTCTTTCCGCTCCTTTCCCGTTTTCGATAGCATAGATTACAGAATACTTTGATCCGCCAATTTTTTGGAGGCATAGTTCGCGCCAAGTACGAAGACGAGTCCAACAAGAGCCTGGAATAAACCAACTACGGTAGCAATGGTATATTGCCCGGATTCAATGCCGATGCGGTACACGAAGGTACTAAGCACATCCGCGTAATCCCGAACGGCGGTATTGCCGATAATGTAAGGACGTTCAAATCCGATCGCAATCATATGCCCCAGGTTGATAATCAGGAGAGTTACGATCGTTGGTTTCAGCGATGGTAGCGTAATGCTCCAAATTTTTCTGAGACGGCCCGCGCCGTCCACGTCTGCAGCTTCGAACAACTCCCTATTAATGCCCGTAAGAGCCGCCAGATAAATAATGGTGCCCCATCCGGCACTTTGCCAGACGCCAACGGCCAAGTAAGTAATAAGCCAATCCTTCTTATCCGTCAGAAACGGTATGGCATCAAAGCCAAGCGACGTAATGATGTTGTTGATCATGCCGGACTGCGTACCGAATACCTGCAATACGATACCGCCGATTATGACCCAGGAAATAAAATGCGGAATGTACAAAATCGTTTGCGACAGCTTTTTGAACCAACCTATTTTCAGCTCATAGAGCATAATGGCCAGAAAGAGTGGAGCCGGGAACGATACAATGAGGTCCAAGAAGTTAAGCATCAACGTATTGCGCAGTACCTTGTAAAAGTCCGGCATCGCGAACACTTCCCTGAATCCGTCTAAGCCGATCCATTCGCTGCCGTTAATGCCCTGGAAAAAGTTGAAGTCTTTAAACGCGATCAGAATGCCATACATCGGACCGTATTTGAAAATAATAAAGTAACTTACCGGTAGTACCAGTAGAGCATATAATTGCCAATATCTGCGTAAATACGAGAGTCCTTTCAATGCTATCCACCCCTGTCCGCTTACGATGTGCCGGGAGACGAGAGCCTTATGCACGCCCATCGTCCCCAAGCTTTTATATTGTAGGATCTGCCTCTATTTCATTGCCTCGTAAGCTTTTGTGCGTTCATCCAAAATCGCTTGACCGCCGTTTGCCATGTAATCCTTCATTACGGACTCGTAAGTGCTCTCGAATTGGTCCGGTTTCGCCATTGTTGTCTTGACAATGATTTCATTGAGCTTATCACGTAAAGCCGTGCCGTATTTCGCCTGCGCTTCAATCGGATGGTCGAACAGTACAGGCTTAATGGTGTCGGATCTGGAAATGGTGAGCGCTTTGCGTGTTTCATCCTGGTAAGCCTCAGGCATGCCGTATACGTAAGCTTCTACGTTCTTGTCCGCATCGCCAAGCTGCTTGCCGTTTGAGATAATCGCCATGTCGCCCCAGTTGTAAATGCGGTTCTTCACATCGTCCGATGCATCTGTCTTTACAATAGGAACGCCGTTCTGAAGCGTATAATTCTCGCCTTCGACGCCATTCTGCATGTCGAACAGGTTATTCTCCGATGCCATCCAATCGAGGTATTTAACGGCTTCCACCGCATGCTTGCTGCTCTTAGGAATCATTAAATACATGCCGATTGGCGCATATTCCGGTTTCGGATGCTTGCCTTCCGAGTTGGTATAAACATCAATTGCCGACAGCTTTGCATCAGGAATATTTTTCTGAAGCGTTGCGTACGTGCCGTCCGCATAGAAAGGATTCATGTCGTCCTCGCTGTAGAAACCGATTAAACCTTTTGCGGCATCCTCTCCGAGCTTCTTCTTATCCTCGTCAAGACTGAAATCGGCGCTCATAAGCCCTTCGTTGTAAAGCTTATTCATGAATTGAAGCGCATCCTTGAAGCCTGGCAGCAGCACCGGATAATCATTGGAGCCAAGCTGCTGCGTTAAGGTGTATCTCTGTTCCTCCGTCACGGGCTGGATGAAGGACCAAATCAAGGGCTCGAATTGGGCCGGTGCAAGCGCCATGCCAAGCGGAATGACTTTGCCTCCGGTTTGACCCGGATCTTTTTCCTTAAACGCCTTCAGGGTATTGTAAAGCTCGTCGGTTGTTGTTGGAACCGGAAGGTTCAGCTTATCGAGCCAATCCTGACGGATAAACGACGAGTATTTGCCAAGATGCGAGCGTTTCGCCGGCAGAGCAAACTGTTTCCCTTGATATTGTCCGTAAGCAAGGGTTTCATCGCCAAGGAATTTCTTCAGGTTAGGACCGTATTGATCAAGCAGTTCGCCCAGATCCGTTAGACCGCCTTGCTGCGCGTACCGGTAGAATGTGCCCGAGTCGTAAGTAAATACGATATCCGGAACGTCGCTGCCGCTAGCCATCAGTACGTTCAGCTTCTGAACCTCTTCCGAGCGCGGAATCGGTACGAATTGTACATTGATGTTGTTTGGAGTACCGAATTTGTCCTGTACAAGCTTCGTCAAGTAGTTGTTCGTAATGGTAGAGCCTGCAGGAGAATTGCCCCGGTCGAATACTTCAACCTTTAATGTCGAGGCTTTGCCGCTGGAAGCTTTGTCGCCTCCGTTAGATTCATTGGCTTTCTCGTTACCGCCGCTGTTGCTACATGCGCTGAGCAGCATCGTGCCTACGAGCGTAGCCGTTAATAGAGTGCTGGCTGTCTTTCTACCTTTTCTGCTTTGCTTCATTCGAATCCAACCCCTCTTTCATCCCTTTTCGATTTGCTTCCTGCACCCGGTGTAAATGTATTGAACACGCTTACATGCATCGCTGCCGGCCCGTGTTTGGGAAGTGCCCTCAGTATGGCACGGGCTGCGGGAAAGTGACAATAAACCAGTTTCGGCGATGCAAACCATTCCGCCAATGCCTTGCCCCGCAAGGCTTTTGATGCTCCGCATAAATCATTTTCCCGACATAAACCATATCGCAAAAAGCCCGTAATAAAGCCGTTTCCCGCGATAAACTTTGCGTTGTAAAAAGAAAACAACGGCTGTCCGAATAGATTTCTTTATCCGGAACGCCGCTGTCGTCAGCACTTAATCGTTAGCTTTATCATCCATAATGGTTTCATCGCGATTGCCCTGTGCGCCAATAAGAGTTGTGGAAGGACGCATCTTCAGCTTGCGGAATTCGCCCGGCGTTACGCCCGTCAACCGTTTGAACACCCGTCCGAACGTTATAGAGTTAGCATAACCAACCTGAAGGGCGATATTTTGCACCGTCTCGTCCGTTTCCGCGAGCAGACGCTCCGCCTGCTGCATCCGCAGCTGTACGAGAAAATCAACAAATTTCATATCGTACTCCAGCTTGAACAAATGGCTGGCGTATTTGCCGGATATTTCGAACTTGTCGCTTAAATGCTTGAGAGACAAGTCCGGATCGGCAAAGTTCTCTTGGATATAAGCTCTAATCTCGGTGATCATCGTCTTATACCCTTTGGTCTGGCTCATCGCGACATACGTATCATAGACTTGTACCAAATAATCCGAAAGCTGTTCTTTCATCTCGCTAAGCGTTGCCGCGCCTCTTAATCCTGCCAGCACTTCCGAAATACGCGCCTCGTCCAAGCATTCGTTCAGCGTGTCCGACAGCTCCTTCAGCTCCCGGCTCAGCATCTGCAGGAAAAGCTGGACTAACGATAAAATATCTTCGTCTTTCATAACGTCCGTCTCGAAATGCTTGAACAGCTGCTCGAACGTATCCCGCCAGCTTTCATTGGTCAGCCTGAATTCCTGCACGCAATTGGTACACTGCTGCGTGTAATTGAACATGCCGCGCGGCTGCTCCCGAGGAATATCCCCGCTGAACGTAATCGCATCTCGGCCTATGGCGAATTGATATTCCATGCCGTTTAACGCATCGCGATAGGAACCGCCTATTCCGTTCCAGTCTTTCACGATGGAGCCAATGCCCAAAGCCAGGTTAAAACGCAAATGTCCCTTTACCCATTCCCTGGCCACCGCAGCCGTCTTGCGAAGCTGAGTCAGCATGTCGGAATCGACAGCTCCGTCGCCGGATGCGAATACGAACGTAATCCGGTCGGATGCCGACCATTCTCCCCAGCTTTGCAGGCCTTCGTTATTCGCCAGCTCCTGCATCACGTTGCCAAGCGCGAACTTTAATACATTCTGCTCATGAAGCGTATTATCCGCCTGGAATTCCTCGTACTTGTTAAGCCTGGCGACCATAACCGCGAATCGTCCTTTATCCGGCAACAGATTCAGCCTGCGAAGCCGTTCCACCATCTGATCGCTGCGCTGTCCGCTAATAAGCTCGTTGAACAGTTGCCTGCGCTGAAGCACAACGCTTTCGCGCTGCTCCTTCTCGTGATCGCGGGATTGGACGATGAGATTCTCGAGCGCGCGGTCAATCATCGTCAAATCATCGAGCTTAACCGCCGTGCCGTCGCTCCCCCGCAGGTGCAGCGCTTGAATCCGGTTCATCATCAGCCTAATCGGCTTATAATTTCGCCGGGTTACCCAAATAATATAAACAATGGCAACCCCAAAGGTCAGGACCGCGATAATAACCCATACATAAGAAACAACCGAAACCCAACTCATCAAATGCCCGGCTTGAATACCGCTCTCGAAGGTCCAGCCAAGCGGCTGCGAGGTAATCGTTGTCAGCACATTGCCGCCGGAAGCCGTACCGTTATCTCCCGGATACACGGGCTGCTTGGCCGAATCGGTAATCCGCATGAACGATACTTGGTGGTTCGTCATGCTTCCGATCATCTGCCCGACATTATAAAGATTGATGTTAATCACGAGGATGCCGTCCTTGCCGAAAGGAAGCGGCGTCTCCTTATACATCGAAATGACCTTTACCGGCTTCAAGCCGTCGTATTCCTTGAATTCGCGGCTTGCCGACCATCCCTTGTAATCGCGGGATTCCTCCGCCTTGCTCAGGAATTCCCGGTCGCCAAACTCAGACAAATCGGTCTCGCCGCTGGACGTCAGGACAACATTATCCGACTTCCTGTATAAATAAATCGATTCGACCAGGTCGTTATCCTCAATCAGCGACCTCAGGCTATGAACCACATTATATTTGATCGTTGTGGATTCGGAAGAACCGTTCAAATAAGCCGCGTAGCTCTTGTTCGACTCGACTTCCCCCAGCACATTAAATTCCACTTCATGAATTGAACGTTCCACGCTGCCTACGACATAGCCTGTCGTAATGCGGTCTGCCTTGGCCGTCTCTGACCGGGATATCTCATTAACTGCGATAAAAGACAAGAAAATGATCATGGATACGGTCAGCACCAGGATCGGAAAATAAGAAACGAGCAGTCGTATATACCAATTGTTCAGCTTGAGCATGTTTTTCCTCCTGCCGCGCCCGACTCTGCATGTAAGCGTTGTCACAATCATTAGCCTAAATGAGTAAAGCGGTTTACTTGCCTACATTGTAGCATGGCTCACCTTGATTCGAAACCGTTTCGACAGCAAAAGTTTAAGATTTCATTTCGATATTCTAATTTTCATGTGGCGTTCATATCCTCTATTTGTCCCTCTTTTTCCGTTCATCTATTTAAATTATCAGATTTGCGTGAAGATTGGATGAATTTTTATAACTTGGATTGATTTCGGTTTCATAACGTTTTATAAAGAGGATAAGTGCAAATTTTTTTCTATCATTTGCTACTTTAATAAAGCTAATAGGAGATGATTGGATGGACGCTACAGTTCCTAACGCAGGTAAATGCCCGGTGATGCATGGAAGCGCTACAAGCTTCAAATCTAGTGGTACTTCAAATAGAGATTGGTGGCCTAATCAGCTGAACCTTAACATTCTGCACCAGCATGACAGAAAATCGAATCCTATGGGTGAAGACTTTGATTATGCCGAAGAATTCAAGAAGCTTGACTACCAGGCTCTTAAACAGGATCTTCGCAATTTGATGACAGACAGCCAAGAATGGTGGCCGGCCGATTACGGACATTACGGCCCGTTCTTTATCCGTATGGCTTGGCACTCCGCGGGTACATACCGGACAGGCGACGGACGCGGCGGTGCCGGCAGCGGTACGCAGCGCTTTGCTCCGCTCAACAGCTGGCCGGACAACGGCAATCTGGATAAAGCCCGCCGTCTGCTCTGGCCAATCAAGCAAAAGTACGGCAATAAAATTTCCTGGGCCGACCTGATGATTCTGACAGGCAATGTCGCGATTGAATCGATGGGCGGCAAAACGTTTGGATTTGGCGGCGGACGAGCGGACGTCTGGCATCCGGAAGAAGATATTTACTGGGGTAATGAAAAAGAATGGCTGGGCGACAATCGTTACACCGGCGAACGGGATCTGGAAAATCCGCTTGCCGCCGTGCAAATGGGCCTCATCTACGTGAATCCCGAAGGTCCTAACGGAAATCCGGATCCTGCCGGAAGCGCCCGCGACATTCGCGAAACGTTCGGCCGCATGGGCATGAACGATGAAGAAACCGTCGCGCTTGTCGCCGGCGGACATACCTTCGGCAAGGCACATGGAGCAGGCGACGCTTCTCTAGTTGGTCCCGATCCTGAGGCGGCCCCTCTCGAAGCGCAAGGTCTTGGCTGGCTGAGCACGCATGGCTCCGGCAAAGGCCGCGATGCCATCACAAGCGGCGTTGAAGGCGCATGGACGCCAAATCCGACACAATGGGATAACGGCTTTTTCGATATGCTGTTCGGTTACGAATGGGAGCTGTCGAAGAGCCCCGCGGGCGCGCATATTTGGGTCGCTATCAACCCTGACGAGAATCATCTTGCGCCGGACGCCGAAGACGCATCCGTCCGCGTTCGAACCATGATGACTACGGCCGACATGGCTTTGCGCGTTGATCCCGAATACGAAAAAATCTCCCGCCGTTACCACCAGAATCCGGAAGAGTTCGCGGATGCTTTTGCCCGCGCTTGGTTCAAGCTGACTCACCGCGACATGGGACCTCGCGACAGGTATCTCGGACCGGAAGTTCCGGCTGAAGAGCTGATCTGGCAGGATGTTGTACCGGCCGTTGACTATACCTTGTCCGATGAAGAAATTGCCGAGCTGAAAACGAAAATCCTCGACTCGGGGCTCACCATCAGCGAGCTGGTGACGACGGCTTGGGCATCGGCCAGCACCTTCCGGATTTCGGATATGCGCGGCGGCGCCAACGGAGCCCGTATCCGTCTTGCTCCGCAGCAGGATTGGGAAGTCAATCAGCCGCAGCAGCTTACTAAGGTCATAACGATCCTCGAAGGGATTCAAGAGGACTTGGATAAGAAGGTCAGCATCGCCGACCTGATCGTGCTTGGCGGCAGTGCCGCAGTCGAAAAAGCCGCGCAAGAGGCAGGCTTTAACGTTACGGTTCCATTCTCCCCTGGCCGCGGCGATGCCACGCAGGAGCAAACCGATGAAGAGAGCTTCGCGGTGCTTGAGCCAGTAGCGGACGGCTTCCGCAACTATCTGAAGAAGACGTACAGCGTATCCGCCGAAGAGCTTCTGGTAGACAAAGCTCAGCTGCTGAACCTGACTGCACCGGAGATGACAGTCCTTGTCGGCGGCCTTCGCGTTCTGGGCACCAA
Organism: Paenibacillus glycanilyticus; assembly: GCF_051200795.1. NCBI lineage: Bacteria > Bacillati > Bacillota > Bacilli > Caryophanales > Paenibacillaceae > Paenibacillus > Paenibacillus glycanilyticus. The sequence continues at coordinate 1,858,711 of NZ_CP195155.1, read as the reverse complement.
CCACGGCGGCACCCAGCATGGCGTATTCACCGATCGCGTCGGCACCCTTACCAACGACTTCTTCGTGAAGCTGCTCGACATGAACATTGCTTGGGAGCCTCGGGATGGCGGCGTATATTACGGCCGCAACCGGACGACTGGCCGGGTTGACCGTACCGCAACGAGAGTGGATCTCGTGTTTGGCTCGAACTCCATCCTTCGCGCGATTGCCGAAGTGTATGCGCAAGACGACAACCAAGAGAAATTTGTGCGCGACTTTGTTGCCGCTTGGGTAAAGGTCATGAACGCGGACCGTTACGATCTTCGGGTGAACTAATTCTTTCTTATATAAACAGCCTGCCTGAGAATCTCGGGCAGGCTGTTTCATTTGCTTGCCCGCCGTGGGCCTCATGCTGCTATGCAGCAGGCTTTCTGCCTGCTATGCGCCCTTTCCTTGCCTCACCGGCTAAAAAAATGTCCGTACGATCTATAATGGCGTCCTGTTTCTCATTGACTGGAAATGATTAACTATACGTGAAAACATATTCAAATCGAAGGGTTGGTGTATGAATGAAATCGAAGTTTTTTGTAAGCGGTATCAAAGGCTTGATGCTGTTCCTTGTATTGCTGCTTGTCCTGCCTGTGGCGGCAAACGCAACTGCCTCAACGCAAAGCAGCAACTTTTACAACGTGATTTTCCAAGACGGCGCGGATCCGTGGATCTACAAGCATACCGACGGCTTCTATTACTTCACCAAAACAACGGGAGGCGACGTGACGATCTGGAAGTCCAGCTCGCTTACCGGAGTTGACGCCGGCGCCAAAAGAGTGATTTCTACCGGCTGCTGCAATGTCTGGGCTCCCGAAATTCACTACATCAACGGAGCCTGGTATATCTATTACGCCAAGGATGACGGCAACAACGATAATCACCGGATGTACGTTCTGGAGAATACCTCCGCCGATCCAATGACGGGCACTTGGGTAAACAAGGGACAAATTACCGACTCTACAAACCGTTGGGCAATCGACGGAACCGTGCTGCAAGTAAATAACAATCTGTATTTCATATGGTCTGGCTGGGAAGGCACAGCAAATGTCTCGCAAAAACTGTATATCGCCCATATGAGCAATCCGTGGACGATCGACTCGGTTCGGGTTGAAATTGCGCATCCGACCTATTCCTGGGAAACCAATACCTCTCCTTCCGTTAACGAAGGACCTCAAGTCATCGTCCGCAACGGCGTCATCAGTCTTGTCTATTCGGCAAGCGGAAGCTGGACAGATGGTTATTGCTTAGGCCTTGTTACGGCTAATGCGAGCAGTAACCTGCTGCAAGCGTCCTCCTGGACCAAACGGAACCAGCCGATCTTCCAATCCGGCAACGGCTTGTACGGCCCCGGCCACCATTCCTTCACGACATCTCCCGACGGTACGGAGGACTGGATCGTCTATCATACGGCGAAGTACTCCGGCGCGGGCTGGAATAGGGAAATCCGGGCACAAAAGTTTACCTGGAACGCGGACAACACGCCAAATCTCGGGGCTCCCGCAGCTCCGAATACTCCAATCGCCATACCTTCGGGAGACACGGGCCGCGTCCGTTATGAAGGCGAGGCCGGCGTATTCGGAGGCGCCGCTTACGCTTCGTCGAGCCCGAACGGTTCTGGCGGAAACAAAGCCGGCCATATCGATACGGCGAGCAGTTACGTGGAATTCGACGTTTACGCCGCGGCTGCGGGAGATTATGTGATGTCGGCCCGGACAGGTAACGGGACGACGGGACTGGATTGGTCCTATTTGGTTCTTACGGTTAATAACACAAGCTTCAGCAATTTATATATTGCGAACAAAGGCTGGGAAAACTGGGGAGCTTCGGTCGCACGCCTTACGCTGAATGCAGGCTGGAACAAAATCCGCTTCTCCAAAGGGGATGGCTATGGCGAGCTTGATTGCTTCGACCTGTTCCCGGCTAGCCCGGCCGTTATCTCCGGCGCTGTATACAAGCTGATTAATCCGATTAGCGGCAAGGCGTTGGATGTTACGGGCGGAAGCACGGCTGACGGGGCGAATGTGCAGATATGGGATGATTTGAACAACAAGCCCCAAGAATGGCGCATTACCAGCATGGGCGACGGTTCTTACAAGCTGATTAACACGAACAGCGGCAAAGCGCTTGACGTTGCCGGGGGCGGTACGGCTGACGGCACGAATGTTCAGATCTGGCAGGATATGAACAATGCTGCCCAGCGTTGGGCAATTCTCGGTACCGGAGGAAGCAACTTCAAGCTTATCAATCCGAACAGCGGCAAAGCGCTTGATGTCTCCGGCGGCGCAACTGCGGCAGGCACCAACGTTCAAATCTGGCAGGACTACAATAATGTCGCTCAAACGTGGCAGCTGATACGCAAATAAGTTGTAAAATTAGCAAAAACGCAACCGTTCCCGGTTGCGTTTTTCTATTCGTACATGGCAAGGACGGCCTTTGCTTGCTGCACGATTTTTTCGATCAAATGGTCCGGCTGTTCCAGCATCATGGCGCCGCCAAAGCCAAGAACGTATTCCACGGCTTCCTGCTCCGTATTAAAGCGAAGCGTTACCGGGACCTTCCCGTCCACGGCCGGTACAGCCGTGCCCAGCTTCTCTACAAACCGATCCGTGAAGGACATTCGGCCTAGTATGGACGGATCCGCAAGAACCTTTATTTCTATGGAAGGAAGCGAACCGGCAAAATCCAGCTTGCTCTGCTTCCAGTATTCAGCAAGATCGAAATCGTCAGGTCGGGAAAACAACTCATCCGTAGCTTCCGCCCTCGTAATTCTCGATACCCTGAAGCTCCGGAACGCTCCGTCGTCATTCCTGGCTACCAAATACCAGGAGCTGCCTTTCGCCACCAGCCCCAAAGGACTTACCGTCCTTTCCGAATTGGTTCCATCGGCTTTCTGATAAGTTATTTTGAGCCGGGTATCCTCCCATAACGCTTTTTGAATCGTTAGCAAAGCTTTATTCTTGTCCTCGGCGGGCTTCCACGTTCCCGTATCCATATAAATTTTCTCCATATAATGCAATGCTTCGCTTTTGGAGGAGTCGGGCAAGGAAGCCAGCAGCTTCTGACGGATATCGAGTCCCTTTATCTCCACGCCTAGATCCTTCAGCATTTGTTCGGCGGGAAGAATAAACAAAGCCTTTGTATCCTCCAGCTTAAGACCGCTTAAGTAGCTCCGGAAATGATCCATCAATCTCCAACCGCCTGTTTTCCCCCGGTCCGCTACGACAGGCACGCCGGAAAGGCTAAGCGCATCCATGTCGCGAAGAATAGTCCGGTCCGACACCTCAAGTCTTTTGGCAAGCTCCTTGGTCGTCAATATTTCATTATTCTGGAGCAAAATCATAATACTAAGCAGACGGTCTGCCCTCATATCCATTCACCTTTGCTTTTTTATATATGACAAAAGATGTCGTCATTATAGTTTACAATGAAAAGAGAATCAACCCATTGCAGCACCATTCTAATTAGGAGGCAACCAAAATGAAACCTTTACATGGAAAAATCGCGCTGGTAGCAGGAGGAACGCGCGGAGCCGGGCGTGGCATTGCCATTGAACTGGGAGCGGCAGGCGCAACGGTGTATGTCACGGGGCGCACAACTCGGGCGCAAGTATCCGAGTACAACCGGCCGGAAACCATTGAGGAAACAGCGGAGCTAGTTACGAAAGCGGGCGGACAGGGAATTGCCGTACAGGTGGATCATCTGATTCCCGAACAGGTGCAGGCTTTGGCAAACCGCATTGAGCAGGAGCATGGAAGGCTTGATATTCTGGTCAATGATATATGGGGAGGCGAAAATCTCGTGGAATGGAATACTCCGGTATGGGAGCATTCGCTGGATAAGGGACTGCGCATGCTGAGACTCGCCATTGATACTCATCTGATTACGAGCCATTTCGTTCTCCCTCTCCTCATTAAGAACAAGAACGGGCTGATTGTCGAGATGACGGACGGAACTGCCGAGTACAATCGGGATCATTACAGACTGTCGATGTATTACGATTTGGTCAAAAACTCCATCAATCGCATGGCTTGGGCGCTGGCTCAAGAAGTGAAGCCTCACGAATGCACGGCTGTTTCCTTGACGCCCGGCTGGCTTCGTTCCGAACTCATGCTGGAAATTTTTAAGGTGACGGAGGAGAACTGGCGGGAAGGCACTTCCGAGGATCCTCATTTTATTATTTCCGAATCGCCTCGCTATGTGGGACGTGCCGTCGCTGCTCTTGCGGGAGATTCGGAAGTAAGCCGCTGGAATGGACAATCCCTGTCAAGCGGCCAGCTTGCGCAGGTTTACGGCTTCACGGATGTGGACGGATCACAGCCCAATTGCATGCCTTATCTGGTTGAAGTTATCGAGGCGGGCAAGCCGGCGGATACGACGGGTTATAGATAACATTTTTATATACGCAAAAAAAATGCCTCAATATATTCCCAATCAAGGTTAAACACAACCGGAGCATTTTGAATGTTTCTGGAGAAGCGCTAGCGTTCGCTTTTACTCTCGGGATTCCTACCTTAAATAATATAGATAAAGGAATCCCGGAGTAATGGCGATCGGAAGAACATTCAAATGCGCAGGTTGCTGTTAAACCGGCCCTACTGCCGCTTCATCCTTCTCTGCCTTTGCCACGGAAAGAGGCAGCCCCAGATTCCCGCGCAGCGTGCCGCTCTCGTATTCGGTACGGAACAGTCCCCGCCGCTGCAGCTCGGGAACGACAAGCTCGATAATATCTTCGAATCCGCCGGGGAAATACGGCGACATAATATTGAAGCCGTCCGCTCCCTCATTCAGGAACCACTCCTCCAGCTGATCGGCAATCTGTGAAGGCGTTCCGACGATCTCGCGGTGTCCGCGGGCGCCGGCAATCCGTTCGTACACGGCGCGGATCGAAGTTAAATTCTCGCGCTTTGCAATATCCCGGATAATATTGTACCGGATGCGCGGATTGGTCTTGTCTTCAATCGAGCTGATATCCGGCAGCGGCTCATCCACATCGTAACCGGACAAATCGATATTGGTGAAGCCCGACAGATATGCCAGACCTACCTCCGGCAAAATGTAGCCGTTCAGCTCCTTCTGCTTCGCCAGCGCCTCCTCTTCGGTCTTGGCGACCGTAATGAAGACGCCCGGCATAATTTTCAGCTCATCCTTTTCCCGTCCGTATGTGGCCAGCCGCCCTTTCACGTCCCGATAGAATGCTTGCGCCTCCTCCAGCGTCTGCCAGGCCGTAAATATAACCTCGGCCGTCTTCGCGGCTAGTTCCTTGCCGGACTCGGATGAGCCGGCTTGCACGATTACCGGGTTGCCATGCGGGCTAGCCGGATTATCGAGCGTACCCGTTACATTGAACCATTTTCCGTCATGATCGACGGGATGCACTTTATCAACATCAAGAAAACGTCCTTGTTCCTTGTCAATAACAAGCGCATCGGCGTCGATGGATTGCCACAGCTTCTGGACAAGCTCAACAAATTCCTCGGCCCGCTCGTACCGGCTTGCATGCTCCAGATGCTTATCCTTGCCAAACAGGAAGGATTCCTTGTCATTGGCGGAGGTTACGACATTCCAGGCTGCGCGGCCGCCAGACAAATGGTTGATCGAACTAAACTTGCGCGCGACATGGAAAGGTTCGTTATAAGTGGTCGTTAAGGTAGCGGCTAACCCGATTTTTTCCGTAACGGCTGCTAGCGCCGAGATTAGAATAACCGGATCCAGCTTAAGCGCGGAGCTGGAATGCTCATTCAGATTGGAGCCAAAGCCGTCCGCGAAAAAGATCATGTCGAACTTGGCCCGCTCCGCCGTCTTGGCGATCTCCGTCAAATAGGCCAGATCAAAGGTACGGTCTGCTCCGGAATCAGGATGTCTCCAGCTCGCCACATGATGTCCGGGCAGCATGATAAAAGCACCAAGCTTCATTTGTCTTGCCGTCATCTTCACCACTCCATCTCTTCTATATATAATTAGCTTTCCTTTATTTCTTCGCGTAGGAATTAAACTCGTTGGTGTACAAGTCTTCCGCCTTAACCTGGCCTTTCTTCAAATCACCGTTAGCTACGAGCCAATCAATCCAGACCTGATATTCGCCCGGCGTTATAACGCCTCCGGCCTTCGCAATTCCGGTGCTCTTCCAATATTTCAGATTTTCGGTTGGCTCGTTGGGATCGCGCTTTTTGATTATGGCTTCGAACCGCTGAATGACCTCTTCCCGCGGAGTCGTGCGCGCCCATTCTATAGCCTTGGCTACTCCTTCGACAAACTGCTTCACCGTGTCCGGGTTCTTCTTGATATAATCCTCCCGGAAGAAATAATCGCCCGCCGTAAATTCCGTCTTGTAGACGTCCGTATCCTTAAAGAGCTCAACAATGCCCCCTTTGTCCAGGGCTCGGTCTCTTGCGATACCGCTCATAAGCACAACGTCAATCTGTTTGCTGCGCAAAATTTGCTCGGCATTGGCGGACGGAATCGTCACAAGCGTCACTTGTTCGATTTCCTTTTCGGTCAAGCCGCCTCTCCTTAAATAATCCTTTGTTACAAATTCCAAATGGGCTCCCAGCGTATTGACGCCAATTTTTTTGCCGATAAAATCCTTTGGCGATTTAATCGGGCTGTCTGCCAGCACGTATGCGCCGATGTAAGTATTCTTATCACTGCCGTAAGAGCCGATAACGGATTTAATCTTTACGTTTTGCGAGATGGACTTGATGATCGCCCCATTAAAAGCCGAACCGAAATCAATCTGTTTCGTTGCCGTCAATTGAATGCTTTCCGGTCCACCCGTCGTGCTCCCGATCGATTCCAGCTCCAAATCGCCGAGATACCCCAAATCCTTCGCCAGCTCAGGGAACGATACGCTTCCCGGCGCCGAATTGTACTGGAGCACCTTGTCTTCTTCCCCCGACTTCGCCTTGCTCTCGGAGCAGCCTGCAAGCAGCGCGCTAACTAAGCCCATCGTTAACAAAAAAGCATGAACGTGAGTAAATCGTTTCTTCATAAGACCCTCTCCCGACCTCTTCATATTTATTGATGCGATTGCTGCGGCTGCTTGCTGTATGGATGAACCGGAACGGATAAGCCCAGATTCCCCCGCAGCGTATGGCTTTCGTATTCCGTGCGGAACAATCCTCGGCGCTGCAGCTCCGGAATAACTAGCTCCACAATGTCGTTTAAACCTTCGGGGAACGTAGGCGGCATGATATTGAAGCCGTCGGCTCCGTCATTCAAGAACCATTCCTCCAACTGATCCACGATCTGGGCGGGCGTGCCTACTATTTCCCGGTGTCCCCTTGCTCCTGCGATAAATTCGTACACCTCGCGCAGCGTGCTTAAGCCTTCCCGCTCCGCAAGAGCGCGTATGATATTCGTGCGGGTCTGCGGGTTCGTCTTGTCCTCGTTCTCCCCGCTTGCCGGAAGCGGCGCATCCACATCGTAACCGCTCAAATCGACGCCGATAAAATTCGATAAGTACTCCAGACCAACCTCTGGCGAAATATAGCTGTTTAACTCCTTGCGCTTCGCAATCGCTTCGGCTTCCGTGTGCGCGACCGTAATAAACACGCCCGGCATAATTTTCAGGTCATCCGGCTGGCGTCCGTATTTGGCGAGGCGCCCCTTCACGTCCCGGTAGAAGGCCTGCGCTTCCTCCAGCGTCTGCCAGGCGGTAAATATGACCTCGGCTGTCTTCGCGGCAAGCTCTTTCCCCGCCTCCGAGGATCCCGCCTGCACAATAACGGGATAACCTTGCGGCGTCGACGGAGCATCCAGCAGACCTTGCACTTTAAACCATTCCCCTTGGTGATCAACGGGGTGCACCTTGTCAACGTCCAGGAACCGGCCATTCTCCTTGTCGATAACAAGCGCTTCCTCTTCGATGGAGAACCAGAGCTTCTTCGTCAATTCAACGAATTCTTCCGCCCTTTCATAGCGACGAGCATGCTCGAGATGCTTTTCCTTGCCGAACAGCTGCGCCTCCTTCTCGTTGCCCGAAGTCACTACATTCCAGCCGGCGCGTCCCCCGGATAAATGGTCGATAGCCGCGAACTTGCGCGCTACCTGGAACGGCTCGTTATAAGTGGTCGTAAGCGTCGCCGTCAGACCGATATTCCGGGTGACTGCCGCAAGGGCCGAGATAATGATCAGCGGATCAAGCTTAATGGTTGAGGTAGCAAAGTTGCCTAAGCGCTTGAGGCCAAGGATATCCGCGAAAAAAATCATATCGAACTTGCCCCGTTCCGCCGTCTGCGCCAGCTCCTTTAAGTACTCCAGATCCAAGGTACGGCGAGGATCCGTGGACGGATAACGCCAGCTGGCCACATGATGGCCCGGCAGGTTAAAGAAGGCTCCAAGCTTCATTTGTTTTTTGGTCATACTCACCACTCCTAGTATTCCTATATTTTTAATAAGTTTTAATACAAAAAAATATCCGCTTCGTTTATACCTGCTGCTTCCATTTGGACAATTTACGTTCCAGCACGCTTAGTCCCTGATTAATCAACAAGCCAAGCAAAGCGATCGTGAGGATACCGGCAAACATTTCGGGGATTTGAAAGTTATATTGGGAATACGTGATGAGGTAGCCGAGTCCTTCCTTGGCACCTACCATCTCGGCGGCGATAAGGACGAGAATGGCTCCGGTTCCCGCCATCCGGATTCCGGTAAAGATCGTAGGCACCGACGCCGGAAGTATAACTTTGAGGAACAGCTTATAAGACGAGAGATTCATGGACCGGGCTGATTTGATCAGCAGCGGATCGACGTTGCCGACGGCGGCGATCGTGTTCAGAAGAATCGGCCATGTGCAGGCGAACAAAACGATGGCGATTTTGGATGTCTCTCCGATGCCGAGGATGAGCATAAACACGGGAAGCAAAGCAAGCGCCGCCGTGTTGCGGAACAATTCCATAACCGGATTAAGCAGCTCCCTCGCAAGTGGATACCAGCCAATCGCAAGCCCTAACGGAATGGCGATAACAAGAGCCAGAGCAAATCCGCTTAACGAACGGATCATGCTCGCCGCAAAATGATGGAACAGCTCGCCGGACACTATCAAATGCCACAACGCCTGAATGACATCGGAGAACGGGGGCAGAAAAGCCGGATCCGCGAAGCCCGCTAGGGGAGCAAACTGCCAGACCAGCGCCAATAGAATCAGGACGATAGACTGCTTGAACAGCTTGCGGATATTAAGCGAAATGCCCAGCTTGATCTTTCTAGTCTGCAAGGGTCTAGGAACCGCTTTTACATTTTCCATTTCGATACGCTCCTTTCGTTAATCCGTTAGATGTACGCACCTTGGTACTCCAGCTCATGCAATAAGCTCCATACCTCGTGCCGCGCCTTTACAAACTCCGGATTGGAGCGGATGTCCGCATCATCCAGCCGGTGCTTCAAGGGGATATCGACGATCTTCTTCACCGTACCCGGACCGGGAGTCAGAACAACAACGCGTTCTCCCAGGTATACCGCTTCGTCAATGCCATGCGTGATGAAAATAATCGTTTTTTTCGTTTTCTGCCAGATCCGAAGCAGCTCGCTTTGCAAGGTTTCCCTCGTCTGCGCGTCAAGCGCCGCAAACGGTTCATCCATCAACAGAACATCCGGGTTAAAAGCAAGGCTTCTGGCAATCGCTACGCGCTGCTTCATGCCTCCGGACAATTCATGGGGATACCGGTTAGCAAAGGCACTCAAACCAACTAAAGATAGAAAATGCTCCGCTAATTCCCTCCGCTCATGCTTCGGGATGCCTTTGGCTTCCAGCCCGAACTCGATATTCCCTCTTGCCGTCTTCCAGGGAAACAAAGCATATTGCTGAAAAACAATCCCTCTGTCGAGGCCCGGACCGGTAATTTCTTTCCCGTCCATGTAGATACGTCCGCTAGTTGGAAGCGACAGACCGCTAATGAGATCAAGCAGGGTTGATTTTCCGCAGCCGCTTGGTCCTACCAAGGTAATAAACTCGCCTTCCTTGACGGAAAAGCTCAAATCTTTAACCGCCGTAAACTGCTGCGTCGCCCCTTTTTGCTTTGGATCGCGCACGATAAAGCTTTTTGCCACATTCTCGAATCGAAGCTTTTCTAATGCCGGCATCTCTCTCACCCTTTCTCTTTTACCCGGCAATAACAAAAAAAGCGCAGCCGACCACAACGTAAGTTGGTCTTCTGCGCTTCCAGTTGCCCGGTCAGCGGTTCGTTTGTTTGGATGGTTCATCCAATAGGTGCCAATTAATACCAAGTAAAACCATGAGATTAATATATCATAAACTTTTTGGTTGTCAATATAGGCCATTTAGGCCAATTTTAAAGTCCCAGGCAACGATTGCGCGACCTTGTCAACAATGTCCGAAATCGCAAAAACCCGCCTTCTACTTGGAGAAAGCGGGTTCCTATTCTCAATTATTGCCGGCCTAAAAATGCCGCTACTTCGGCGAGGCGGGAAGCATAACCCCACTCGTTATCATACCAGGCGGCAACGGATAAAAGTCCGCCCTGTACATGAGTCAGCGGAAGATCGATAATCGAAGAATGGGAATCGCCTACGATACGCGAGGAAGCCCACTCTCCTTCCAACACATCAAGAACTCCGTTAAGCGGGCCTTCCTGCGCGGCTTTACGGAACATATCGTTAATTTCCTGTGCGGTACACGGCTTCTCCGTAACCAGATTCAGCTCCGCGATACTTCCGGTACGCGTCGGAATCCGGTAAGCCTTGCCCGTAATTTGCAGATCCGGCCAAATAAACTTAAGCGCCTTTGCCGCCCCCGAAGAGGATGGAATAATATTTTCCGCGGCTGCCCAGGAATCCCTTCGGTCTCTCATCGGCTGATCGGTCAGCGATTGCGTATTCGTATAGGAATGCACCGTCGAGAATAAGCCGTATTGAATGCCGAAGTTTTCCAGGACCAGCTTAACAACGGGAGCAAGCGCATTGGTCGTGCAGCTCGCCATGCTGATGATTTTATGCTTCTCCGGATCAAAGCTGTCGAGATTGATCCCTTTCAGCAATACCGCATCGCAGTCGTCAAGGGTTTTGCTTGGTCCGCTGACGAGAACGCGCTTCGCACCGCGCTCCAGGTGAAGCTCCGCTACCTGTCTGGTCACCGCGCGCCCCGTGCAGTCGATGACAAGCCCAACGCCAAGCTCGCTCCAATTCGGAATTTCCTGCGACGAGTTCAAATACAGAATGGAACGGTCGCCGATTTTGATCGTTCCCTCTGTGCCGGCCACGGGCTCCGGCCAACGCTTGTAGTTCGTATCGACTTCAAAGAGAGCCGCAAGCGTGGCCTCGTCTTTAATATCCGAGATGGATACCGGCACAAACAGCTGGTCCTGCAAAGCTACCCGAAGAAGTTGTCTGCCGATCCGTCCAAAGCCGAAAATAGCAATATTGTTCATGTCCCGCTCCTGCCTGCGCATCGTTGGCGCAATCGAATTTTTACCTAATAAAAGGTTAAAGGTTATTCCTTCAGCCAAGCGTTCGCCAGCAGCATCGCTCCGCGAGCGGCAGCCGTGTCTGCCAGGGCATTCAGCATGACAAAATCGTGAATCGTTCCCTGGAAGCGCACCTGCGTAACCCGCACGCCAGCCTCGCGAAGCTTATTGGCGTATGCCTCGCCTTCATCGCGAAGGACGTCCGCTTCGCCCGTAATGATCAGAGCTTGCGGCAAGCCGGCAAGCTGCTCGGTTGTCGCGCGCAGCGGCGAGGCATAGTTTTCCTCCCGTTCCTCGCGGTTTGTCGTATATTGATCCCAGAACCAGGCCATAGCGTCCCGGCGAAGGAAGTAACCCGTCGCGAATTCCTTGTAGGATTCGGTCTCATTCCCTGCATCCGTAACCGGATAGAAAAGCAGCTGTTTATGAATCTGAGGTCCTTTGCGTTCTTTTGCCATAAGTGTTATCGCAGCCGTCATGTTACCGCCAACACTGTCCCCTGCCACGTAAAGCCGGCTTGTATCCAGGCCATGCTCTTCGCCGTTCTCCGCTATCCATTGCAGGGCAGCATAAATTTCTTCGATCGCTGCCGGGTATTTGGCCTCCGGCGACAAGCTGTAATTCGGGAACACAACGGCAGCCTCCGCTCCAACCGCCAGCTCGCGGATAAGACGGTCATGCGTATGGGCGTTGCCAAACACCCAGCCGGCGCCATGAATATAGAGAATAGCAGGGAGCTTCTTGGTCGTAGCGGGAGCGCGGAGAATGCGAATGGACACCTGCCCGCTTGGCCCGCCCTCAATCGTTAGATCGGTGATGTCGACATTAGGCTTCGCAATATGTCCGGCTTGAACGTTATCTACCGTTTCTCGGCCCTTTTCCGGACCAAGGTCGAACAAATACGGCGGATTTGCCGTATCCTGAGCGAATTTTAAAGCTTCCGGCTCCAGCACGATTTTCTTGCTTGCGGTTTTTTCTGTCATCTCTACCTCTCCTCACCTGATTGGATTGCATCCGATATGGACTTCCTCTATTAATCACCGTTATGCCAGGAATTGAATCTGTTCATTCCTCGTATAGGGAAGGGATTTACAATCAATAGTTTAGGACAAGATATCGTCAGAATATAGTGATAATTTTACTATTTTATTGTAAGTGAGAGTCCTACGATTTGTAAAATTTATATAAATAAAAACCGGTACGACTGAAGTATCAGCGTACCGGTTTGTTATTTTTGCCGTAACTTAGCCAAACGGATGAGCCAGATCCCCCGCAAACAGAAGGATCACCGCAGCTGCTATGACGAGATTCAGGACAGCGGGGAACATTTTGCCGAACGCGTGCTTTACTCTCAGATGCGACAAAATCGCAAATAACATCGTAATCCCAATCCAAACGCCCGCCCAGAATGCCATGCCGGGATACCAGTAGCCAATAAGGAGTCCAGCTGCTCCAATCAGCTGAACAAGACCCGTAACGACGCGGAACCACTGCGGCAGCTTGATCGACTCAAACAGCTCCACCTGATGTTTGGCACCGGTTAGCTTCGTAATTCCGAAGAAAACCATTGAGAACAGCAGCCAGCTTTGAATAATAATTGCTAAAATATGCATGTTTAAAATCTCTCCCTTTTTTGTTTTGGATCACTCATTAAACAGACACCATTTGGTGTCCTTTTATGAGTTTATAATATAACACCTTTTGGTGTCCTGTAAAGCGTTATTTTTAGTGAATCCGTGGAAAATGCAAAAAGGCCGCCTTCTCGTCTAATCGACGCTTAAGGCGGCCTTCCGTCTACTCATTACACTTTCAAATCGATATTGCCACCCAGATGGGGCTGCACGCTTTGCGCCATCATTTGGATCAACTGCTGCGACAGCTCCGTTGAATGGTCCTTCGCCATTTTGAGCACGCTGATTCCAACATCGTTCATAAGCTTGCTTTGGGACAAAGCAACGGACATAGCCGGAATATCCATCATTCCCCTCCTTTCAAATTTGACTTCACCTTTTGTATCGGAACATGAGCCATCCTACGTTAGGTTGTGCGCCGAAGATGTCTTACCCACCGTTTCCGGATCAGAACGACAATTAATACCAACGGAATATAGGCGTATATAAAATACAAACCAACCTCGGAATAAACAGCCGACAGCTTCTCGACCGTTCTGTGATCCCTGATGATTTCGCAAAGAATCGTAATCGCGATAAGACTCAAAGCTAAAAACAATCTCGGCCTTATGCGAAAAGCAATCTTGGTTGCGCGGCATGCCGACCATAAGTAGATGGAAATGCCGGCTATTATTTTGATAAACCATAACGAAATAGCAATGTACTCCAGCCTTTGAAGCAGCGGTACTTCAAAGATCCCTATCATATTTAACGTCGGCCAGATGGAATGGCGCAGCTGTTCTTCGGTGAAAAACATAAGGGCCAGAACCAAAATAACCAAATACAATAAAATGACCATAAAAAGGATAAGATGCGCCCATTTTTGCGATTTCTCCGGGGTTTTAACAAACGGATAAAACAAAAGAAGGATCTCGAAGCCAAGGAAATTAAAGGCCATGTCTTTGGAAGATAAAAGAACTTCAGCAAGGGAATGATTCCATAACGGCAGCAGGTTCAAAGGATGCAAATACGGGAAGGTAAGCGAAACCTGCGGGATAATCGATACGAGCGATATCATCGTCGCCCACACCGCGATACCCGTTACGGACCGGAGACCGCCCGACACGGCATAGTAGACAAGCAAGACGATAACGATGCTGACGTACAAAAAATTCATGCTTGGAAACAACCAGACTTGAATCAATTCGATATACACCTTGAATTTCACGAATGCCCCAAACACAAAGTACAACGCGATCGCCGCGTTAAGAAAGCTGCCCACTATTTTTCCGAACAGCTTGTTGTTGATTGTGGCTATATCGTTCGCATCTTCGCTAGCCGACAACAGCTTATAAATCATCCATAATAGAATATGAATGCTGAAACCCGTTATGATAACCGAGATCCACGCATTGTAACCGGCATGCTTAATAACCGTCCTTTGGTAAGTAAGCACGCCAATCCCGACCATGCTGACGTACAGCGGAAAGATGATTAAATAGGGAGATATCTTGTATTTCTCGCTGATATCATTGTTCAAATCCGCCTAACCTCCTGCGCCAGTCCGAATAATGCGAGCCGTTACGCTAACTGTCGCCGACAGCTCCTTGTAATGCTTCTGAAATTCTTGCGGGTTCCACTTCTTCGATCTGCTTCTGATCAAGTCCCCCAGGCCCAGCGGATCCACGTCATTGCTTTGCAATAAAGCAATAAATTTCAGAATCTCAGTCTGGCAATAGTTCTCTATGCAGGTCTCCAGCAAGGCAAGCTGCTCCGGCGAAGTAAGATCGATCCATTGAGGAACATCCTTTACTTGGGCATCAAGCTTTACCCGAATGTCCAGGGAGGCTGGAGGACCGATCTGGATCACTTTATACGTTGCTTTCGAATGAATGCTGTTCATTAAAAAATACTCGTCGCCGGCTTGATCCGATGCTTTCACCGGAACCATAATGCTGCCGTTTGACGAGTCTTCCGTCAGCAGCTTCATCAAAAAGGAATCCTTTATGCCGATCTTAGTCTTGAATTTGTCCTCTTTAAACAAGGCAATCCCATCCAGCTTGATTTCGCCCCGTTCCTCGGTGAAATGAGGCAAAAAGAAATCTCTTCCGCTCCCGTAAAAATCAAAAAACGTCAGGTGAAGATTAATCCTCGGCAAATTGCCGTATCTAATATTCTGCTCGATCATATCGGACATAAAATAGGGGTCATTCCGGTTTTCGGCTATGTTAAGCATCTTCAGAGCTTCCGTATCCGCAACGCCAAGATGAGCTCTCGAGGATATTTTAGGATCGCGGATCAGGCTTTCGATCGCCGTTTTTATCCCCTTGCGCGCAAAGCGTTCTCCGAATAACGCCATTCTTAATTGCCCGTATTCGATAGGGAAGTCAAGCTTCATGTTGAGCTTAGGCATGCTGTCATAGATGGATTTGGACTCCGTCACGTAAAATTCCAGCTTCGATTTTCCCTGTTCTTCGTAATTGGCGATTATGGCGCTGCTGGTTACCCCGTTCTCGACGGCATCGTACCCTATGGTTTGAACAAATTTAATGCTGTTGACTATGTTCGTATCGCCGCATGCCGTCAGCAGCGCGCTAAGAACAAGCATCAGGAGAACCTTGACTTTCAACACCGTCATACCCGCTTTCCAAATCATTCTCTGTCGAGATTATTCTGTTTTTTCACCTTGGCGGACTTGTACTTTACCAAGGATTCCGTTCTTAAGTAGCTTGGTCTCCTGTTGATGAATTCATAAGACGGACGTATAAAGCTGTCCTTCAAATCCCGGATTCTCATAGGGTGAATCGGTACAATGTACGGGACGCCAAGCGAGGTCAGACGGATTAAATGGACAAGCAGAAAACCGATTCCGATAAACATCCCCAGAGCTCCCCATATCGACGATGCAAGAATCATAGGAAAGCGCAAAAAGCGGATCGCGTTCGACATCTTGTAGATCGGCGTAGCGAAAGAAGCAAGCGCCGAGAAGGCGACGATAATAACGAGAATATTGCTCGTCAAACCGGCCAGAACCGTAGCTTGGCCAATTACGATACCGCCTACGATACCTAAGGTCTGACCGATCTTGGTCGGCAGCCGTGCGCCGGCCTCCCGGAGAAACTCGATTGTGATTTCCAGAAACAATACTTCAAGCAGTGGCGGAAACGGGACGTTTCTTCTCGAGAATATGAGCGGCTCCAGCAGATCCCTTGGGATAACCTCGTAATGAAAAGTGGTAATCGCGATATACATGGAGGTTGCGAACAAGGAAAAAATGACGCCGAAAATACGGATGAGCCGAAAGAAAGATCCCAGGATCCAAGGCAAATAATAATCCTCCGGAGAGATGAAAAAATCAAATAAGGTAGACGGACCGGTAACGAAATAAGGCGAGCCATCGCTAATAATCGCCACTTGCCCTTGAGTAAGCGCGTAAACGACGCGATCTCTCCGTTCCGTGGACAAAAATAAAGGGAATGGCGTTTTAGAATTGTCCGAGATAAACTGGTCCAGCTGGGAGGTATCGAAAACAACGTCAACATCGATATTATTCAGTCTTTGTTCCACGGTTTGCACATATTCCTTATTGGTTATCCCGTCGATATGAACGATGGCGACTCTGGTCTTGGACGTTGTCCCAATCAAGATTTCTTTTACAACCAGGTTGGGAATATTAACCTGAGACCGCAATAATCCGATATTCGTGTCCAGACTTTCCACAAACCCTACCTTTGGCCCGACAACGCTGAATTCATTTTCGGTATCGTTGTTTTGGCGTACTCCTTCAACTGTCGCGATATGGATAATGGCGTGCTTGCGGTCGTCCCGGGCAAACGAAGCTATGGCGCAGCCCTTCAATAGCTTCGCTTGAAGAACTTCCACCTGATCCGATATTTCCACGTTCTCGACCGGAATCCAGTTTTTCAAGTCCTCAAGGCGTTCAAGATCCGAGTCCAGCGAACGGTTTTGCATAGGGAGAAGTACATTCGTCTGAAGGGTTTTTTCGTCAATCAAAGTGCTGAAATAGCAGATATTCAGCGTTTTGCTGCCCGCGGCAACCTGCAGCGATTTGTAATCGCTGGATTGGCTTATCAACTTTTTCAACTCGATTAAATCCTGGAAATCGGTCTTCAAATCATCAGCCATTTCAAATCCTCAAATCTCCATTTATGGTAATGGTATTGTGACCATAACTACCCTCAATCATTCTCGATTGATGCTCCCGGCATATATCGAACACACAAAAAACTCCTTGGTTATCAAGGAGTTTTTCAATGCGTTTTTGTTATTTGGGCCGATGTTACAGCTTGTAATCCGGCGTATAAAACTCGGTAAGAAAGCGGTAAAACAATTGCTCCGTCGGAAGCAGCTTGCGCTGGGTCGGACAGATGACCCCTATGCTTCGCGTAACCGCGGGATCTGCCAGCGGAATTTTCACCGTCGATTGCGGAATGGTCTCCACCAACGTAACCTCCGGCATAAGGGCAATCCCGAGGCCCGCCGACACCAGGCCTTTCAGCGCATCGATATCATCCCCTTCAAACGCGATATGGGGCGTGAAGCCGATTTCGTGGCAGGCACTCAGTACGATTTTACGGAAAATCGTTCCTTCCGGGAGCGTGACGAAGGACTCATCCTTGATCTCCGACAGCTGTATGCTGGACCTGTTGGCAAGCGGATGATGGATGGGCAGCAGCGCAACAATCCGTTCCGTAAACAAAAGCTTTTGCTCAATATGTTTATCCTCTTCCGGCAGCGGGGCAATCATGGCCAAATTAAACTCGCCGTTGACAACACCGTCAATCAAATCGCCGTAAAGGGCTTGTCTCATCTGAAACTTGGCTTCCGGATACTTTTTGCGAAAGGCGTAAATCGCCTTTGGCAGAACATGCGCCGCCAAGCTGATCGGGAAGGCAATACGAACAACCCCTTTTTCCGGATCCAAATATTCCTTTACTTCCCGCTCGGCCTCGTTCATCATGTGAAGCATTTGTTCCACTCGCTGCAGCAGAATCTTTCCTATCGGCGTCAGCTTAACTCTCCGTCCATTCCGGATAAATAAATCGACCCCTAATTCGCTTTCCAATTGAGCCAGCTGCCTGCTGACCGAGGATTGCGCAACATGCAGGACATTGGCGGCTTCAGTCACATGCTCTCTCTTTGCAACTTCCATAAAATATCGCATTTGTCTAACTTCCACTACACTCACCCTATCCTTCATGCGCAAAACGCATCAACTTTATCCTATCTGAATATTGTTGCGATTAAATATTTGATATTAATATTAAACTACTAAATTAAAAAAGAGAAATGAATAAGTTTTCCTACAAACCTTGAGGGAGTGTTACCGCGATGAGTATCGTAAAAGAAGTCGAACAAGCGAACACAGAAGCTGCCCACAGCTATATTGATGATCTGTTTGAAACCGTGCAAAAACGCAATCCGGGTGAAGTTGAATTCCATCAGGCTGTGAAGGAAGTGTTCCTGTCCCTGATTCCCGTGCTCGCTCAGCAGCCGAAATATATCGAGCATGCCGTCCTCGACCGCCTGGTTGAGCCGGACCGGATTATCTCTTTCCGCGTACCTTGGACGGATGACAAGGGCAAAGTGCAAGTTAACCGCGGGTTCCGCGTTCAATTCAGCAACGCCATCGGTCCTTACAAAGGCGGCTTGCGCTTCCATCCATCCGTAAACGCCAGCATTATCAAGTTCCTCGGGTTTGAGCAAATCTTCAAAAACTCGTTGACCGGCCAAGCGATCGGCGGCGGCAAAGGCGGCTCCGACTTCGATCCCAAAGGTAAATCGGATCTGGAAATCATGCGCTTCTGCCAAAGCTTCATGATGGAGCTTAGCAAGCATATCGGTCCGGATACGGACGTACCGGCAGGCGATATCGGTGTTGGCGCCAGAGAAATCGGCTATATGTTCGGCCAATACAAAAAGCTGGTCGGCGCTTACGAAGCCGGCGTTCTGACAGGCAAAGGGATCGGTTACGGCGGCAGCCTTGGCCGCAAAGAAGCAACAGGCTACGGAGCCGTATACTTCGTTGAAGAAATGATGAAGAGCGTAGGCCTCGGCTTTAACGGCAGCACGGTAGTTGTTTCCGGCTCGGGCAACGTATCCATCTATGCCATCGAAAAAGCCATTCAGCTTGGTGCGAAAGTTGTAGCCTGCAGCGATTCCAGCGGTTATATCTATCATGAGGCCGGCATTAACCTCGATACGCTTAAACGCCTGAAAGAAGTCGAAAACCGCAGATGCAAAGATTATGTTCTTGAGCATCCGGACGCGATCTACGTTGAAGGCTGTTCCGGCATCTGGTCGATTGCCTGCGATATCGCGCTTCCATGCGCAACGCAAAACGAGATCAACAAGGCTTCGGCTGAGCTGCTTGTCAATAATGGCGTAAAAGCGGTTGGCGAAGGTGCTAACATGCCTTCCACGCTGGAAGCTATCGATGTCTTCCTTGACAACAAAGTACTGTTCGCTCCAGCGAAAGCGGCAAATGCAGGCGGCGTGTCCGTATCGGCTCTGGAAATGGCGCAAAATAGCGCAAGACTGTCCTGGACGCTTGAGGAAGTAGATACCAAGCTCCAGCAAATCATGCACAACATTTATTCCGCGAGCATGAAAGCATCCGAAACATACGGCGTTCCGGGCAACCTCGTTATCGGCGCCAACATCGCCGGTTTTGTGAAAGTGGCCGACGCGATGATCGCTCAAGGCGTATAAATTAGATTAAACAAAACCACTTCTCCCTACACGCGGAGAAGTGGTTTTTTTACCAGCTACGGTTATGTTAAAGGTAGAGATTTATTCTTAAGTCCATTTCCTTGCCATAACAAGGACATACGGATGCTGGTGCGGCGGATCTTATCCTTTCGCGTTTCGTCGGA
Organism: Paenibacillus glycanilyticus; assembly: GCF_051200795.1. Lineage (NCBI taxonomy): Bacteria > Bacillati > Bacillota > Bacilli > Caryophanales > Paenibacillaceae > Paenibacillus > Paenibacillus glycanilyticus. The sequence goes on along the minus strand of NZ_CP195155.1, from coordinate 1,838,754 downwards.
ATCCGTAAAAAAGCAAGCATCGACGGCTATGCTGAGCAATGCCTCTTTCGCTGCCTGGGAAGCATACGGTTCTTGCTGGATAAGATAATGGCAAATCTGATAACAATAGGACTCATACCGCCGTAAGATAGCGATTTTTACTTGCCGGTCCATAGAGAAATATTCTCCCTTCTCCTCCTGTACAATCTAAGCTCTAGGATAAGAAAAACTATTTAATAAAACCTAAGGATAAACCTTAAGTTTTCCTTAAGAAGATGCTGGAAGAAAAAAAGCTCCCCCGCACAGGAACAGGTTGATTCGCCTGATTGCCCTTGAGGGGAGCTTCTTTGTTAATCGCTGCTTGATCCACCGCCTCCCGAATCGGATCCCGAGGACGAATCGTTCGAAGAAGAGCTGCTTCCATGATCATGATGGTGATGATGATGATGATCGTGATGCTGGCCGTGATGGTGATGGCGGTGGATATTATCATCCGAGTGGTTATTTATGATGGGAGAATGCAGATTGGGATCCACCGAGGAGTGTCCCGATCTCCTATTTCCGCTATTGGAACGGTTCCCTCTTGGACTGGAGGTTCCCATCACGTTGGATATGATGATGAAGGCAGCCGCTACAATAACGATGACAATCACAATGGACAAAATAAAATCCCTCCTCATACAATATCCATATTTTACCTAGAATTCGTTCACAAGATCAATCTTTTTTTCGCAAAAAATAAGGCAGCCGGTCGTAGTGACCAGCTGCCGCTGTAATAGGATTAAGCTTTTCAATCCTGACGATAACTTACGCTATACTTACTCTGCTTCGCCGCAGCTTCCGCCTCACTTCCAGCATGAGAACGTTTAGACTTGCCCAAACGCCGCCGAATACGTAACCTGCAGCTACATCGCTTGGATATTGCAAGTTGAAATAGATGAGGCTTATCCCTAACAAGAGGCATAGAAGCGCCGCGGCTGCAATCAGGACGACATGAACGATCTCCTGGCTGTAATGCCGCAAAATTAGAAAGACGCAAAATCCCAATACGGTAACCGCCGCAAAGGTATCCTCGCTTGGAAAGGTGCTGGTGATTGGAATACCGGAAGAAACGGGCCCCGTCCGATGAAAGACCATGCGAAGCCCTTCATTTAGAACGACACCACCAGCAATCGTCCAGCATACAAATACGATTTCCAGTAGCTTGTTATCGCCCTTGAATCGAATAACGATCAGGGTAAGGGCAATCACCGGGGCATACAGATAAATGCTGCCTATCTGCAGGAAATTCGCCATCAGCTCATGCCGGCCTGAGCCGATTATCATCAGGATCAAATAATAAGTCACTTCATCAAACTTCCCGAACTCCTGGGCAACATAATCTTGAATCATTCCGAACATAAGCGAGAGAGACAATACGAATGCGGCAAAGGCAACGAGCACCAAATATTTCGCTTTCCCCAATGAGCGTACATGGCGGACTCCTCCGCCAACTAGATCCAGCAGGAACGAAATGATACGGTACTTGTACTTTTTCAAGAGATTGTAGAGCAAAAACAGCAGACCTGAGGTAATCGCAAAGATAATCAAATAACGGTTCACCGTGGAGTGGTACGCTTCCCATTTAGGACCTAACACTTTTCCAAGCGAGATAAATAAGCTGACCCAAAAGACAGCCCCGGAATAAGCATAAATCGCATACCGCCGAAACGGCATTCGGGTTACTCCGCAGAAGTAACCCGTAATATGCCTGACGCCCGGTATGAAATACGCGATAAACAACAGCTTATCGCCGTATTTCTCAAACCAGATTGTTAGGCGCTCCATTTGTTCCTCACCCATATGGAACCGATGCCCGTATTTCGTTATAAACGGTTTGCCTAACCAATAACCGATCCAATAGGAAAGCGTTATTCCGGTTGTAACACCGGCTGATGCCGTCAGAATGCTAAGAAGCCAGCTCAATTTCTTCTCGAATACGAGCATTCCCGCATAGCTCATCATAATCTCTCCAGGAAGAGGCAAGGCCAGCATTTCGAGGCATAACGAGAGAAAAATAATTCCGTAACCATACTGTTCAAGCCAAGCTGCGATATCGATGACGTATACCCCCTTGCTTCTTCCATTATTGTGAACCGGATATCGGCTATTCATCCTGATGAAGGATTAGGATTTTCGTGCGGCTCTGCCCTGCATCCATTCGTAAATAATCGGAATCATGAAGAAGCTGTTTAATGTGGAGGTAATCATACCTCCAATAACCACAATGCCAAGCACCTGAGAAATTACCGTATCCGCGCTATGCGAGAGTGCTAGAGGAATCAAGGTCAAAATCGTGGTGCCGGCTGTCATAAAGATTGGACGAACTCTGGACAAGCTGCCCTGAATAACCGCGTCGCGAAGCTCCATTCCTTCTTTTCGGTTACGCTCGATCTTATCGATAAGCACGATACCGTTCGTAACAACAATCCCCGTGAGCATCAACACGCCGATAAACGCCGCGAGATTCCACTGGCCATGAATCGCGTACAAAGAGATCACGATGCCTGACAAAGCAAGCGGAATGCTTAGCAATACGGCAAACGGCGCCTTCCAGCCTTTGAATACCATGCTTGTAATAAGCAGCACAAGCAAGATGGATACGGCAACCGCAATGACAATCTCGATAATCATCTGCGTGACCTGCTGGGTAATTCCGCCAAGCGAATAGCTTACTCCTTCCGGAAGCTGCAGATCCTTTAAGATCTTATCCACGTCTTTGGATACCTTGCTCATATTGCTCGAAGTGATCTGAGCCTGAACGACTGAAACCGGCTCGCCGTCCCGCTCCTGAATGGAAGATAATGCATTGCTTTTTTGCATCGTTACAAAGGAATCGAGCCGGTAAGCTTTCCCGCCGCTGCCTTTAACGGTCTCTGCCGATAAGGAGGCAAGCACCTGTTCCGGCGAATACACCGGCACGGATGAGCCGGTCGCTGTTCCCTCTTTTACCGAATCGATATATACATCCACCGGAATCGTACCCGTTCCCGTTGATGTCGAGATGTCAAAATCCTTTGCTTTGGAGGTATATCTGAGCAATAGCTTATTGACCTCATCCGGATCAATGCCGTCAGCAAGGGCCTTGTCTTTATCTATCGAAAGCTCGTATTTAGGATTACCGTTCGTCAAATCCGTCTGGCCGGTCACGCTAAGTCCCGGAATTTGAACCAGCTTCGCGCGTACTTGCCCGGCTGTTTTTTCTAGCGTCAGCTGGTCCGCGCCGGCTAACATGATCTTGATCGTCGAGTCATCGCCGGCGATATTCTGATTAGTGACCGTGATCGCCCCTTGGCCCGACACCTTATTCAAATCCGACTGCAAAGAAGGAATAAATGCCTTGACGCTCTTCTTGTCTTTCAGCTGAATGGAAAGATTGGCAACGTTTGGCTGCTGGATAAATCCTCCGCCTTGGTCAAATACATCGTCTGCCGTAGGCGTAAAGCTGGAGCCAAAAGTAGCGGTATAAGAAGCAATGCCAGCATTATGTTGAAGTTCGTTTTCGACGACTTTGACTTCTTTATCGACCTCCGACAAAGGCGTCCCTTTCGGAAGCTCCACCTTAACGGCCACCTGCCCGCTTGCGGTGCTTGGGAGCAGGCTGAATGGAAGCTGCGATCCAAAGATTGCTGCAGCCACAAACAGAATGAGCGAGAGGCTTACCACGGTTTTTTTGCGCTTCAGTGCCGACAGAAGCAATGGCTTCATAAGCGGCTCCAGCGTTACCGCTTCCGACTTCGGTTTGCTCCAACCCATCATCGCAAAGGTTGGGATGACAATCATGGCAACAAGGAACGATACGGTCAGGGCAATAACTACCGACCAGGCAAAACCGGAATAGGAAGCCCCGATAATGCCGCCTACCAAAGCTATAGGAACATATACGGCTATCGTTGTTGCGGTTGATGCAAAAATCGCCGGCAGCATCTCAACAACCGCAGCGGACAGAACGCCAAGAACCGGCTTCTCTTTGTTCTCTTGAATTCTCCGGTACATATTATCCAGGATGACAATGGCATCATCCACAATCCGGCCCATCGCAACGATAAGTCCGGACACCGTCAAAATGTTCAGCGTAATGCCCATTGCTTTCAATACGGCTGTTGTTGCGAGCAGGGAGATTGGCAGCGTAACGGCTATCAACAAGGTAGAACGCACATTCCGGAAGAAGAATAAGACGCAAAGCATAGAGAACACGCAGCCTAGTAATCCTTCCCGGACAAGTCCTAACAGTGAACTGTTCAGATCATGTGCGCGGTCGGTGAGCAATTCCATCTTGACGTCCCCGCTCTGAACAACCGGGATCTGATTCACGCGATGCTTGACCTGCTTGGCCACATCCGTTATGGTTGCGGTTGGCGTTTTTATGACATTAAGCATGACATTAGCTTTCCCGTTCGTGCGGGAAACGGTTTTCACATCCGTCAGAGACGGATAGACGGCAGCAATAGCGGATAAGGGAACACGGTTTCCGTCTTTATTTTTAATCATAAGCTTGCTCAACTGATCTTCTGTCAGATCCCAGCCCTCAACCTTGATCGGGAACGACGCTTTGATATTCGCGATATTGCCTTGCAGACTCGGAATATCTGCCGTAATGGATTTATTGAAATCATCGAGAGTCAGATTATTCGCCACAAGATCCTTCATGCGGAGCACGACGACATAACCTTTGTTTGCTCCCCCTACCGTCTGAACGTCGGAAACGCCCGGAACGGATTTTAATTGGTTAACGATGTCGGTCTGGGTAGATGACTGCAAAGTTAAATCATCGATTTTACCGCTGTTTGACGTAAGGCTGTAACTCAAGATCGGAAAAGTGCTGGACGTCAGCCTGGTTACAGCAGGTTTGTTTACGCCGTCGGGCAGCGCCGCATCGTTTAACGCTTGCTTGATGGCATTCTCGGCTTTGCCCATATCATAGTCCATGGGATAGTAAATATTCATTAATACCCCGCCGTCATACGAGGTTGTCTCCAAGTTCGTTATTCCGTTCGTCTTGCGGATCGCATCCTCAATTGGTGCCGTAATGTCCCGCTTGATTTGATCTGCTTGATACGAAGACGCACGCAGGGACACCATTAAGGTTGTGTTATTGATGCCGGGAAGGTAATCCCGCTGCATTTGCAACGCCGATACGGCCCCCCATGCCAAAATTAATACGACGCTAATTAAAATAATGGCTGATCTTTGCATAACTGCTTCTATAATTCGCTTCATTATTTACTCTCCTCTCCTGTCTATATAGGGAAAGACTCCGGTATGGGCGGAATTGTTCATTCGCGATAGAATATTTTTTCTTCCAAAATCCGGTTGTTTTATTGGCTAATAAAAACGGCTGCCGTCATACGTGATGCCCGGCAGCCGTTGTGATTTTTCGATTTCCGTTACGCTTAATTATTCCGAGAATATGAAAATAGAGCGATTAGTTGCCCGTAACCAGCAGGTATGCCAGAAATACGGCTGCAAGCGCAAAGCGGTAATAAGCAAAAGGCGCAAGCTTAAAGCGTTCAAGGAGCTTCAAGAACGTAATAACCGCAACTAGCGCCACCACAAAAGCGACCAGGAAGCCGGTAATAAAAAAAACCGCATCCGACGCTGTTAAGGTGTCATAGCTTTTTAATAATTCGAATCCGCTGGCGGCTACCATCATCGGAATTGCAATCAGGAACGAGAAGTTGGTTGCCGCTCTATAACCAACACCAGCCAGCAATCCTCCCGCAATTGTCGCCCCCGAGCGCGAGAAGCCAGGCCAAAGCGCCAGACATTGAAATAATCCAATATAAATGGCCTGCTTATAAGTAATCTGATCCACTCCGGTCGATTGGACGGAAGACTTGCTGCTGCTCTCGCCAAACAGCATAAAGATCCCTCCGAAAACCAAGCCTACAAGCACGGTGTACGCGGAGAATAAATACGAAGTAATAAACGAGTGCAGAACTAGCCCCAGCACCATCGCAGGCAAGCAGGCAAGGATAATATGAAGAAGATTAAGTTTGCCTGGCTGCTTATCTTGCTGATTTTCAGCCATGTCCGGCGATAGTCTCCCTATCCCCAGAAGGTTTAATATTCTGCGCCAATAAATAACGGCAACTGCCAGAATGGCTCCAAGCTGTATAATAATTTCAAAGGTATCCGCCTTGTCGCCGGTAAAGTTCAACAGCTTTCCCGACAAAATCAAATGGCCCGTTGAAGACACCGGAAGGAATTCGGTTAATCCTTCTATGATGCCCTGAACGACGGCTGTAAGAATGTTTTGCATAACGGAATAACTACTCCTCTCGTAAATCACGCCTTAATTAAACTTCTCCTAATGTAAGGCGAAGATCTCAACGAGCTGTGAATATTCAATTAAATTTTTATTAACTATTATGAAGAAAAATAAAGAAGCCTGATCCTCTGATCAGACTTCTCTTTACCCTCTGCAGCGATAGCCGGCCCCCCATACCGTTTCGATATAGTCGGGGTTAGCAGAGTCCTTTTCAATTTTTTCGCGAATTTTCCGGATATGCACGGTAACCGTCTGCATATCCCCAAGCGCGTCAACTCCCCAAATCCGCTCAAAAAGATGTTCTTTGCTAAATACTTTGTTGGGGTGACTCGCCAGGAAGTACAGCAGATCAAATTCTTTCGTTGTTAATACGGCTTCTTCATCATTCACATAGACCTTGCGCGTATCCGGATCGATATACAAATCGCGAATTTGAATGATGTTTTTGATATCCTTTTTGCCGACCAGCCGCTCATACCTGGCCAGATGGGCCTTCACTCTAGCAACCAGCTCCGCCGGCTTAAACGGCTTGGTAATATAATCGTCAGCGCCAAGGCCTAAACCCCGAATCACGTCAATATCGTCATGGAGGGAAGTGACGATAAGAATCGGAATGTCCTGCTTCTCCCTTATTTTCTTGCAGACCTCAAATCCGTTCATCTTGGGAATCATCAGGTCCAGAATGACCAGATCGTAAAGACCGGACAAGCTCATGGCCAGACCCGCTTCTCCATCCCCGGCAACCTGCACTTCATACCCGTTAATCTCCAGGTAATCCCGCTGAAGCTCCGCAATCGTTGTATCATCTTCAATCAACAAAACCGATTTTATCATTTCCCTCCCCCTTCCCTTGAATGAATAGGCAGACTCAAGCTGATGGTTGTACCGGCTGTCCACTTGCTTGCCGCCGTGATTTCTCCGTTATGGCTCTCCATAATTTGCTTTGCAATGGCAAGCCCCAGACCGCTGCCGCCCGTCTTATTGCTTCGCGATTCGTCGGCGCGATAGAAGCGCTCGAATATGTGTTCAAGATCCTTGTCCTTCATCCCGATCCCGTTATCCGAAATCTTCATGACCGCTTGATGGCCCGCCAAATAAGCCTTCATCCGGATAACCGGCAATGGTTTGTCCATATATCTGACGCTATTGGAGATAATATTGTTCAGCACGCGTTTGAATTGATCCCTGTCCATGCGCACGAAATATCCGGCAGGCACATCCATATCGGGCTCGAACGCGATTGATTTTTTCTCAAGCTCGAATTGAAGCTCCTCCGATAAATCGTTTAGAAAAGGCAAGAGCTCTACCGCTTCAAACTGGAATGGCTGACGGTTAAGATCAAGCTTGGAGTACAAAAAGAGTTCGTTGATCAGATGCTCCAGCTCCGCCGCCTTCGCATCGATGGTTTTCATGTACCTGGCGCTTTTCTCGGGCGTGTCCGCCACACCTTCCATTACCCCGTCAATATAACCCCGTATGGCGGTAAGCGGCGTTCTCAGATCATGCGATATGCTTGCGATCAACTCTTTGCGGTTCACCTCGTATTGCGCTTGGATCTGAATGGACTCCTGCATGCGCGAACGCATATCCTCAAATGCCATGCTTAATTGGCCAATCTCGTCTTTGCCCTCAACCTGAAGCTTGAAGTCCAGGTTTCCGTTCTTCATCTCCCGCGCGGCTGTCCGCAAGGTCCGCAGGCGGCGAATAATGTTTTTGGACATATAAGTCGTCAGCAGGACATGGGTAATAATCAAAATCAACAAAGAACACACAAATAAGGTGGGGAAATACTTGCGGATGAAGTAGGTAAGCGGATCTTCCTTCGATATAATAAACAGGCTTACCGGTTCATCCTTAAACATGACGTCAAACTGCAAAAATACATAATTCGTATTTCCTTCTTTTTTCTCCGTATAACCGTTTGAAGAATTCGGCCGTGCATATTCCGGCAAATCCGCTGCCAGCCGAGGGCTTTGCGCCATATTTTCCGAGCGGTAATAGATGGCATCGCCTCTTCTGACGATGATACCGGAATCGTTCTTCTCCAAATCGGCGGACATATCATTCAAATATGTCGAGTCCAGCAATAAATCGGGATGCCGAACCGAGGTGCGTTTGATTTCTTTGACCGCATGCTCGACGGCTTCGTGGCCAAACCTGTTTTCCGTCGTTTCGTAAACGCCCTTTAGATTCTTCACATCCCCTTGGTAGAAGATAACCAGGAGCAGACTGATAACCAGGATCGAGATTAGCGGTATGACCAGCATGGCCGCATAAGATAATAGCAATTTAAAACGTATGGACATGCAAGGTAAATCTCCTTAGGGAAACAAAATAAGATGCAGCTTGCGTTAAGGGTTGTTTCTCTATTATTGGCAATGGGATTGGAAAGGTCAATCTCCCTTGCCATTAAGGACGATTCATAAGAGTCAGTATATCTTTCGGATGTTCGAATTTATACTTCGCGGGAATAAGGTCAGGCTGCCTGCATCCCCATAACGCTAATCCAAAATCTACTCCGGCATCTCTGGCGCATTCGTAGTCGTAGACGGTGTCGCCGATATAAATGGTTGAGTCCGGCCTTGCGCCGGAGATCTCAAGAAAGGTAAGCAAGGGCTCCGGATGAGGCTTATGCCGATTCGTATCATCCCCGCATAAAACAAAGGGCAGATCGCGAACGAGACCAAAGGGAACAAAGTCATTCAGATACTCTTGACTCGTCTTCGAGGTAACCACTCCTTTTAGAACCGGGTACTCCCTAAGTTCAGCAAGCAGCTCCCCAATTCCGTCAAATACATGAATCGTACCTAACACCGCTTGCTCCGTATTGATTAAAGTGCCGTCAATGTCAAAAATAAGGGCCGTATACATAGCTATCTTCCTCCTACAGCTTTAGAATGAATCTCTTGTCTGTAGGCTAAAGTATGAAATCCTTTTCAGGTCAATAGCTAAATCGATTGCCTTATAATAATGTGATACGGGATCTCGATCTTATCCCTGGATTTTTCAACGATGAGATCAAAGGCCTGTTCCCCAACCTTCACCAATTGATGATCAACCGTAGTTAAGCCTAATCCAATTCCAACCGGCTGATTTTCTTGGCCGATGATCGCCAAGTCTTCCGGTACCTCCAGCTGGATGCTTCTTGCATACTGGTAAATCCCCGTTGCAACCTCATCGCCGTTCGCGTAAATAGCCGTTGGCCTCCGTTTAGCATGAAGCAGCTGCTTGGCTGCCCTTATTCCATCCTCCATGCTGTAGCAATCGCTGATATGATAAGCAGGCGGAAGCTCGCCAAATATATGCTCATACGCTTTGAAAGTCAGTCGGGTACTGTTGCTCTCTTCTCCTCTTGCCGTCGTAAACGCGACACGGGTATGACCCTTGTCCCTTAATAAGCGGAAGGCGTCTACGAAAGAAGCATACCGGTCCATGTAGGCGCAGCCAATCTCCGGATGTTCCGTATATTCGCAAGCCACAATGGCACCGTATTTGGAATACGGGACAATGGCGTCCCATGCATTCGAGCGTGACGTAAGGATAATCCCGTCCAGCTGTTTATTTTTCAGCCTGTCCAAGGAACGGAGCTCTTTAACTTGATCATATTTGGTAGGCAGCACCATAACGGAATAATCGTGTTCCGCCGAGCGGTTAAGCACGCCGTGAAGCAGCTGATCAAAAGCCTGATTGTTATTATAGGGCATGATGACGCCGATGGTTCTTGTTTCTTGACGGATTAAATCAACGGCCAGGCGGTTTGGCGTGTAATCCAATTCGTCGATCACGCGCTGAACGGCCGCCCGCTTCTCCTCCGATACATACGGATTATGATTCAGCACTCTGGATACCGTTGATACCGAAACGCCTGCCCGCTTTGCAATGTCATTAATATTTGCCATTGTCACCTCCGTCTACGAATGAGTGTTATAAATAATATCGAATCTATAACACTATTCCGTATGCAACAAGCAAAAGACTGACGATAACTCGGCAGTCTTTTACTTGTTTCTTATTTCGTATTACGCCCTTATGGGTTGGTCGACCAAAGTCCCGCTTGCTTCAATACGACACGGCGGTGCAGCTTCAGCTGCGCTACAATCAGGTCCGCCAAATCTTCAGGCTGCATAACCTTATCTGGGTTGCCGTCGGTTAGCTTAAGCTCCACAGCCATATCCGTTGCCACCGTGCTTGGGGTCAAGGTGATTACCCGAATATTATTCTTGCGAACCTCAAGCATTAAGGATTCGCTGAGACCGATAACGGCAGCCTTCGAAGCCGTATAGGCGCTTGTGAGAGGCGCTCCTCTCTGGCCGGCCGTGGACGCAATGTTTACGATATCGCCCGTATTGCGTTCAATCATCTCAGGCAATACCGCGCGTGTCGTGTAATACACGCCTTTGACGTTAACATCAATGATGTTCGTCCAATCTTCCGGCGTCAGATCCATGAAGCCGCCGAATTTGCCTATGCCGGCGTTATTAATTAGAATGTCGATGGCGCCTAACTCGGAGCGAATGCTCTCAACCGCTGCGGTAATCGAAGCCAGATCGGCCACGTCGGCTGATGCAAGGGCTACCTTCACGCCATACGGCTTAAGCTCTTCCGCTACTTTATGTAAATTATCAAGCGTTCGTCCAACAAGGCCGACATGAATACCCTCTTGCGCGAACGCAATGGCTACCGCGCGTCCGATCCCACGCCCTGCTCCTGTAATTAACGCTACTTTCCCTGCTACGGATTGCATATCTGATCTCTCTCCTTTAGTTTGTAGTCAAGATCTGTTCAAAAACATTGTACAGTTCTTGATCCCCCAGGGCAAGGCGAGCGCCAAGAGAAATTCCATGCGGAAGGACTGAATGGAACCAACGGCATGTCCTACGAGAAGTCGTGAAGATCATCGGCCCGGAAGGTGAGATCGTAACGGAGACACCGGGTCGTTAACCTGAGAGATTGCCCTTATCATCGTCTTAAACGAGCAGACCTGAAATAACCGGATCTTTTTTCATCACGCGCAGGATAACCGTTAAAGCTTCAGCCCTCGTAAGGTTATCATTCGGCGCGAATCGGTTCTCTCCTTTGCCTTGAATAATCCCTGCTGCCGCAGCTTCTTCAATAATCGCTTTAGCCCAATACTGTGGTGTTACATCAATGAAGGTATTGGCTTCACCGGAATTGCTTTGCAGGATTAATATTTTCGAGAGAATAGCAACCATCTCGGCACGCGTAATCTTTTGGTCAGGATGGAATGTTCCATCCGGGTAGCCGCTGATAACCCCGTAATAGGCAAGAATTCCAATGGAATCTCGTGCCCAGGAGGTCTGGGTATCTTCGAACTCTTTCCCGCCGTTTTCCAAACGCAAAGCAAATGCTTTAACGACAAGCGTACTAAATTCGGCTCTCGTAACGGAGGCATCCGGTCTAAAGCTGCCGTCCGGATAACCGTTAATGATGCCCAGCTTAGCGCCAAGCGAGAGATCTTTGGAAGCCCAATGGGACGCCGTATCTTGGAATGATGCAGAATTCCCGGCATTTAAGGCATTTTGTATGGAAGCTTTAAGCCGGTCCATAGACACGAAATCGTAGAAGATCTTCACAGCCGGGTTCGTTACAGGGCCCGAGATGGAGACACTGCTTACAGTCACGTTTATGTCTATGGATCTGGTTCCGTAGACGGCGGTGATAACCGTACTGCCTGCCTGAAGACCTGTTATTGTTCCGTTTGAGACGCTGGCGATTGCGGAATTCCGAACAGACCAAGATACGTTTGAAGTCACATCCGCCTGGGTCAGATCCGAATACTTGGCCGTAATGGCTGTAGTCGCCGTTTGCCCTGCCAGAACGCTTATTGCATTCGTACTAGCGCTTAAGCTGCTTAATGCGATCAAAGTCATGCTCTTTGTTACCCTGTTACTGTTGCTTGTTCCATCGTTTACGGTGAAGCTAATCGTGCGAGCCGCGGTATCCGGTGTCGCCGCTATGTTATTGTAGGTCACCGCGCGTAAAGCGTTCTGCCATTGGGCCAAGGTTGCTGCAGCTCCCGCGGAAGTCATCGTCAACTCGCCGCTTGTGCTCGAATAACTGGCCGTAATATTGCCGTATGCCGACGCATTGTCGTTCACGAATGCCAGTACATCCTCTTGGTCACTGTAATGGCTCGAGACGTTAACCGTTGCGCTTGCTAGCGTTGCGTTGTCCAAATCGTTTATCGTAAGACCGTTGTCGATAGCGACCGGAGTAGAAGTTAATAGATCACCGGTCCTGAAAATGGCCGGACCGCTGCTCAACGATACGACAGGCGTCTGGTTCGTTGCCGCTACGGTAACGGTCCTCGTTGTTGTATTGCTGGAATTGCCTGCCCCATCGATTGCGCTGAAGCTGATTGCACGCGTTGCCGTATTTGGCGTTATGGCCGTATCCGTATAAGCAACGGAACGCAATGCGCTTTGCCATTGCGCCAACGTTGCTGTTGCGCCCGCAGAGGTCAGCTTCAGCACTCCCGTTGCTGCATAATAAGAAGCCGCAATGTTCCCCATGGTCGCTCCGTCGTTGGTAAAAGCCAATACATCTTCCCCAGATTGGAAATTACCCGTTATAGCCACCGATGCGCTTGCAAGCGTAGCACTTATTCCATCGGTTACCGTGAGACCTGAATCGATAACAACCGGAGTAGAGGGCGTGTTATCACCGGCTACGAACGAAGCCGAACCGCTGCTTGCGGTTAAATTTGGAGGCCCAAGCACATTAACGGTTTTCGTAGAAGCAGCGCTGGTTTTTGCACCATCACTTACCGTGTAGCTGATTGTACGGTTCCCCGTCGTCGTACTCCCTGTTGAAAACGTTACCGTGCTTAAAGCGTTGGACCATTGCGCCAATGTAGCCGTTGCGCCTGCGGACACCAGCGTGAGCACGCCTGTGGCTGTGTTATAACTGGCAACAATATTTCCGTATAGGACTGAGCTCGTATTGATAAAAAGAATCGTATCTCCGGATTTGTAACCAGCCCCAATGGATACCGTCGCGCTGGACAATGTCGTGTTGTCCAGATCGGACACCGTCACACCGGGGTCAATAGTTACGGCAGATGTTCCGGATATGTAAGCAGTTGTCCCGCCAGTTACGGTCACGATTGGCGTCTGGTCCGTCGCTGTTACCGTAACGGTCCTTGTTGTTGTGTTGCTAGTATTGCTTGCCCCGTCAATGGCACTGAAGCTGATTGTACGCGTTGCCGTATTTGGCCAGATGGCGGTATTTGTATAAGCAACGGAACGCAATGCGCTTTGCCATTGCGCCAACGTTGCTGTTGCGCCCGCAGACGTCAGCGTTAACAAGCCCGTTGCTGCATTATAACTGGCTGAAATATTACCCATGGTCGCCCCGTCGTTGAAGAACCCCAGAACATCTTCTCCGGCATGGAAGTTGCCCGTAATGGCAACAGTTGCACTTTCTAGCGTAGTACTAACCCCATCAGTGACCGTTAGACCGGAGTCGATAATAACCGGTGTAGAGGCCGTGTTGTCTCCTGCCACGAATGAAGCCGAACCCGGAGTTGCGGTTATGACGGGATCCGCGGCGGCGGCGAATGTGCTGGACGTCAAATAATTCCCCAGCCCCAATTGAAAGATCATCGCAAGGATAAGCAAAAACATCGATTTTCGTGATAAGTTTTTCATGACGGCCTCTGTCCATTTCTGTAATAGTTTAAATTAACTCTATTAATTAGCTCTATTTATTATAACTCCCATAGTTTAAATTGATAATATGTGGGAACCAAAATATCACTCTTATAAAAACAAAGAAAAACCTTCGATTATCAAAGGTTTTTCTTTGTTTTTATAATTTAATCCAAAAGCGGACGAATCCACCTCGCATAACATAACAACCCTGCGCCCAGCACTACCGTCGTTATGAGGAAAGGCATCCGGTAGTCCGCACCGGCCAAAATCAATCCTGCCAAATAAGCGGCAATGGAAGAACCTACGCTGCGGAAGACCGAACGCATCCCGGCGAAGAGGTTTCTCTCCTTTTCTTTAAGCGCGGACATTAATTTACTGTCTACCAGATTGGAAAGCATGGTCACCCCGCCTCCGCGGATAAGGAACAACACCGTAAACAGCCATACCGGCATGGACCAGAAAAGAGCCAAGAAAATAACCATATTCATAACGAAAACAGAAATAATTGCCGTATGCGGGCCAAACCGCTCCATGATATAAGGAGTAAGCAAAGAACTTACGAAGAGAACAACTCCCGCTATTGCAAGCAGCAGAGAGACCTTATCGTCCATCCAGTCCAGCCGGTATTTGACGATCACATTGAGGAATGATCCCGTTATCGCAAGCGCTCCTCCTAGCAAAGCCATAAAGACGGCGAACAGCCATAGCTTGGAGCTAGGAAGCTTCTTTTTCCAACCGGACATCATCTCAAGGTTTCTACTATCATCCAATCTATTCTCCGTAGGAGGAGTGGCGCCGCTCTCTGCCGGAAGAATCAAGCCGCGGACAATTCCATGAATGACAAACACCAGTCCGGCGAGAAGCAGGGCCGTCCGATAGCCTTCTCCACTTGTTGCTTCGCTAGGCAAATAACCCGCGATTAAAGTACCCGCTCCCGTGAAGGCCGTAAAGACCGCAAACATTAGGGAGAACGCTCGCATCTCATCCCTGCGGGACGTGCAATAATGGAACAGGAGCTGTACCTCCGTCGTCTCTACCAACGTTAATCCGATAGAAACAAGGATTTGAGCCAGGTAGAAGTAAGTAAGTTCGCCGGTAAAGGCATACAGGACATTGCCTGCCGCAATAAACAAAATGCCGGTAACGAGCAGCTTTTTGCGGCCGTACCGATTGGCGAGCAAGGATACGGGGATAGCCAGTATCCCCATAATCAAGATGCCAACGGATACTAAAGCGCCAACCTGATCTTCCTTTAATCCTTTGGACAATAAATGCAAATTAAGGACGAGCGAATACAGTCCGATTCCGATACCGTACAAAGACTCGGTCATCAGGAAGCGGCGAACGCCTGAGGGCAGACGCAATAATCCCCGGAAATAGTCTGACATCTCCTACTCCTTTCCGAGAGTGGAAAGGCCGCGCTTCGCTTCCAATCTCATCTGATGACTGAGTCGCTCCGGAGCGGAATCCTCGGAAAGGTAAGGCTTTAATAGCACCCGGAAACGGAATTCGTCAGGAGTAACCATGCAATCCGGTGCTTGCGCCGGCCCGCAGCTATTGCTGCCAAGACCATTCTGCCGATAATCCAGGTTCAGCGTAATGAAATCCCGCGGAACAAGATCGCTGGCATGCCTTGCCGCTTCCAGATCGGCATCCGTATATCTTCGGGCGCTGAATTCAAGCGTTGGCTCGCCTACGGCAAGCAGCCCGATACCGCCGCCGTCCGTCACCGACACCCAGCGGACATCCGTGCGGTTGCCGTTTTCCTGCGGATAAATATAAGGGGTAAACAGCTCGTCTACCGTTTTGCTATACACGCCGAAACGTCCAGCTTCCTTGCTGTCGGAATAATTTTCTCCCGGTCCGCGGCCATACCATTTGACGTTATCCATAGACGGAGAGAGCTCCATTTGGAGCCCAATCTTAGGCAGCATAGCTGGCGGCTTGCCTTCCGGAACCCCGTGAATATCAATCATTATTAATCCGGAGCCCGTTACGGTATAGACGGTTTCGCAGCGGAAGCCCCAATCATGCACCGGCGGCGCTATGCGGGAGATCCAGCTGATCCGAACAGTCCCTTCATCAAGCCGTTCCCACTGGCATCCATCAATACGCTCCGACAGCTTATCCAGATGCGCCTTGCGCCAATCGGACAGGACATACATGTCGTTATCAATCGGCGCCCTCCAGAAATTAAGGCGCGGCCCTTTGTTCACAATCTCTTGTCCGTTCATTCGAAGCGAGCGGATGCCGGATTGACGGGAGTCGAAGGCTATTTGGAATAAATCGTTTTCAAGAATAATTTCTCGTCCTTCCTCCAAGCAGGATAAGCTTCGAATAGGCAGATTTACAGCTGCCGCCGAGGCGTTCCTCTCCGCAGCTTCAAGCGCAAGCTGCGCCCAGGCCAGCTCATGTCCCCGCTCTCCCCAGCTGCAATCTGCCGCAAGCGAGAAACCGATGTTCAACCACCGCTCGGCACCAGGATCTAAATGGGCAAGCTGCGCATCCGTCCGAACAGGAACGTCCAGCTCCGCGCTTTCGCCCGGTCCAATCGAAGGCAGCACCAGAACACCGCTTTGAACCGTACGTCCGTCTGCAATCACGCTCCAATCCGCGTGAAGGTGATCCAGCGTAATAAAATCGTACCGGTTAACGATGCGTATACGATGATTCGACAGATATTCAACCCTTACAGGCTCGATTATCTTCTTGTATTCGATAAGTCCCGGTGAAGGCGTCCGGTCGGGACGAACAAGACCGTCAATAACGAAATTGCTGTTATTTGGTTCATCCCCGTAGTCTCCGCCATAGGCGTAATCGTCTTTTCCATCAGCCGTCTTCCGGGAGATACCGTGGTCAATCCATTCCCACACGAAGCCGCCCTGCAATCTCGGGTAAGCATCAAAGGTATCGAAATACGGCTTAAGCCCCCCTGGCCCATTGCCCATCGCATGAGCGAATTCGCACAGGATATGCGGTTTGGGATGATCAACCAGCTGTCCGAAGCCTTCCATTTTCTCCACGGAGGAATACATCGTGCTCACCACGTCGCATACTTCCGCTTCCCGGTCTTCTTCATAATGAATGAGACGGGTCGGATCAGCCTGCTTGCACCATTCCGACATCGCCCTGAAATTGCAGCCAAAGCCGGATTCGTTGCCAAGCGACCAGAACAAGACGGATGGATGGTTCTTATCGCGTTCGACCATGCGGCGGATCCGGTCGACATACGCGTCCCGCCAGGCGGGATCATCGCTTAAACGAGAGATATTGCCAAGCGGCTCGAATCCGTGAGTCTCCAAATCCGCTTCTTCCATCACATACAGCCCGTATTCATCGCAAACGTCATAGAACCGGGGATCATTCGGATAATGCGCGGTTCTCACCGTATTAATATTATGCTGCTTCATCATCATGACATCTTGAATCATCGTGGACAGCGTAACCGTACGTCCCGTATCCGGGTGATGGTCATGCCGGTTCACGCCTTTAAGCAGAATGGCTTTACCATTCACCAAAAACTGGCCGTCCTTCACTTCAATCTTGCGGAAGCCTACCCGTTGGGCAACCGTCTCCAACACATGGTCATGCTGATCGACAATGCTGATCGTTAAATGATACAGTGCCGGCGATTCGGCGCTCCACAGCGCAGGCTTTGTTACCAGCATCGCGAATTCAGTACAAGCTTGATCTTGGCTTGCCGAATCGATCGGATTAACCGCGGATGCAACCGCATTGCCTTCCTGATCCAGCAGGTTCAATCTGATTTCCCCTTGCAGGTTGTCTCCGCTTAACTCTATTTTTACGGACAGGTTTGCATCGCAATACTGCGAGTCCAGCTCGGTCACGATCCGGTAGTCTGCAAGACGGATGGAGGATGGCTCGGAAACTAGATATACATCCCGGAAAATACCGCTCATATACCACATATCCTGATCTTCCAGGTAGGAGCCGTCCGACCATTGATAAACCCGGACGGCCATGCGGTTAATTCCGGCTTTCGCATAAGGCGTCAAATCAAACTCCGACGTTAATCGGCTTCCTTGGCTGTAACCGACGAACTCGCCGTTCACCCATACATGGAAGGCGCTGTCTACGCCGTCAAACTTGACCGCCAGCTTTCTTCCGTCCCAATACGGAGGAAGCTCAAACTCCCGCACATAGCTGCCTGTCGGATTATCGTTAGGCACATGGGGAGGATTGACCGGAAACGGATAATACAGATCCGTGTAATGCGGATGGCCGTAGCCCTTCAGCTGCCAGTGACCCGGAACCTGAATCTCGTCCCAGCCGGACACGTCATAGCTCTCTTCAAAAAAGGCTTCCGGCGCCCATTCTGGCCCTTTCGAGTAATGAAACTTCCAGTTGCCGTTTAAGGATTTGAACCAAGGGGAGCTCCCCCTGTCATAGCTCAAAGCGCCTTCTATATCAGAAAAAGGGATGAAATACGCCCGGCTTTTCGCCCGGTTGCGCTCCAGCACCGCCAGATTGTCCCAATCCCGTTCGATTGTCTTGTTTGTCATGATGCTTCTCCTCCCGAATCGCAAAGCTCTCTGTTTATTTAATCCCCGTATTGGCGATTCCGCCTACAATATAACGCTGCGCGAAGAAAAATACGGCAAGCGGCGGAATCGAGATCAGACAGGTAATCGCCATAATGGACTGCATATCGACGCCAAACATCCCCTTGAACTGCGACAAGCCAAGCGTAAGCGTGTATTTCGACTGATCATTAAGGAAAATCAGCGGTCCCAGGTAATCGTTCCAGCAGTTCATCACTTGAAACACTCCGACCAGAATAAGCGGCGGCCCCATAAGCGGCACGATTATTCGCGCGAGAATGCCGAACTTGTTCGCTCCGTCAATCGTCGCCGCTTCATCCAGCTCACGCGGAAGCGTAAGAATAAATTGTCTGAGCAGGAAGATGAAATAGGCCGACCCGAACCATGACGGAACAATAAGCGGCTTAAGCGTATTGATCCAGCCCAGGTAGTTAAACTCCATGTATTGCGGAATCATCGTCACTTCCCAAGGAATCATCATCGTCGCCAGCACGACAAGAAACAACAGATTGCGTCCCTTGAATTCGAATCTTGCGAAGCCGTAAGCCACAAGCGTACAGGATACCAGCTGGCCGATCGTTGACAACAGCGTCACGATAACCGTGTTTTTCAAAAATAAGTTGAAGGGCTGTATCGTCCATGCATCCGAGAAGTTGCTGAATTGGAGTGCGGAAGGAATCCATTTCGGCGGAAAAAGGTACAGCTCGGCTTGTGACTTAAGCGCCGTGGTCACTGCCCAGAACAGCGGCGCGGCGAACAACAGCGAGCAGCAAATCAATAACGCATAGATAAATAGCTTTTTCATGCGGTTTTCCCCTTTCCGCCAGCTTTCGTTTTCTTCTGCGGCTTGCGCTTCATCTCGCCTTCATAGAACACCCACGCCTCGGAAGACTTGAATACCAGGAAGGTCAGCGTAAGCACGATAAGGAACATAAACCATGCGTTAGCTGCGGAATAACCCATTTTGTAATATTTGAATGCATTCTCATACATGTACATCGCGTAGAAGTAAGTGGCTTTCATCGGCCCGCCGCCCGTCAAGAGTAAAGCGAGAGTGAGCTGCTGGAAGGCCGCGATAATGGAAGTAATCAAGTTAAATAGAATGGTCGGGCTTAGCATGGGAACCGTCACGCTGAAGAACTGCCTGATTTTCCCCGCTCCATCCAGTGAAGCAGATTCATATAGATCCTTCGGAATTCCCTTAAGCCCGGCGAGAAAGACGAGCATCATGGAGCCTTGTCCCCATAGGCTTGCGACAACCATCGCAACCATGGACCATTTGGTATCGTTCAGCCAGTCCGGACCTTGCACGCCAAGAATCGAGAGAAAATAATTCAGGATGCCGTAATCGCCGCTGTACACCCAGGACCAGATCATCGCTAGAGCAACGCCGGAAATAACGGAAGGCAGATAGAAGGCGGTTCGGAAAATAGCCGTGCCGCGCGTGTTCTGATTGAGCAGAATGGCAAGCCCCAGCGCGACGATAATGTTGAAAGGAACAAACAGCGCGGCAAACTTAAGCGTTACGCCTAGCGACTTCCAGAATAACGGATCATCCGTAAACATGGATTTGTAATTTCCAAGACCGATGAAATGCACCTGGCCTACGATCGGCCAATCAAAAAACGAAATAATAAGCGAGAACAATAACGGGCCTAGCGTGAAAACGAGGAATCCGAATATCCACGGGAAGATGAAGAGGTAGGGCGCAGCCCCACCCCATCTGCGTTTTCTTCTAGGCGTGAAGCTGGCCGCGTTGTTCCCTGCTGTCTGCGAGTAGGTCTGAGCCATCTCCTAACCTTCTTTCCAAAGCTGTAATGTTATTTCAAATACCGCTCGCTGTCCTTCACGGCTTGATTAAGCGCATCCTGCGCATCGCTGCCGTGCACGACCGCTTCAACCGCGGCGGACAGCTGACGGTTCACTTCATTCCACTTGTCGTTAAGAAGAAAGGCTGGGGTATTGTCCGAGCGCTCCAGCATCGTATAGTAAGGCTTGTATAGAGGATCTTGATCCTTCTTCAGCTCGCTTACTACGCTTACCCGTACCGGCAAGTCGGCTACGCGCATCTTGATCGCTTCGCTCGACACGTAATATTTGATAAATTCCCAAGCCAGCTCCTTCTGCTTGGAATCCTTGGCAATGGACAGGGCAGATTCGGCGACGACGCCTTTTACCGGCTTGCCCGGGAAGGCCGGCATCTCTACCGTGCCTAAGTCAATTCCTGCTTGCTTGAAGGATTCGAGCGGCCAGATGCCGCTTTCCCACATGGCGATTTTTCCGCCTTTGAATATATCCTCTCCGCTTTGCTGCCCTTTGCCGCCCGTCAATACAGCCGAGCCGTTCTTCAGCATATCGCCAAACATTTGGATGGCGCCGGCTGTTTCCTTGCTGTTCATAAAGCCGTCGATCGTTTTGCCGTCATCCGAGATATAAGATCCGCCGTTGCTCCATACAAAGCCTTGCAGATCATACGTATCGTTCTCCGCGCGTACGCCAAAGCCGTATTGCTTCTTCGATTTATCCGTCAGCTTCTGCGCGGCGGACTGAAAATCATCCCATGTCCAGCCATCCTTCGGATACGCGATGCCCGCATCGTCAAACATCTTTTTGTTGTAGTAGACCACGCGAGTCGTAAAGCCTGCCGGAATGCCGTAGAGATTGTTATCTATAGTCGCATAGTTGAACAAACCGCTGTAGAAATCATCCTTATTCAGATCCTTATCGCCGTCCGCGTAGCTGTTAAGAGGCTCAAGCGACCGGTGATACGTTGGGAAGTCCCACATGTACATCACATCCGGTGGATTCGTAGCGCCAAAACCCGCCGCGAGCTTCTGGTCAAAGCCATCCGCGTAGGCTTCTACCTGCACCTGCGTTCCGGGATGATCGGCTTCGAATTTCTTCGCGATATCCTGCTCGATCTTAAGCGCGTCGCCTGTATCCCATGTCGCGAACCGAAGCTTCTTCACATCGGCGGAACCTTTTCCGCCCGCGGACTGCGCCGAATTGCCGCCCGAGCTTTCATTATTGCCTCCGCATGCCGTCAGCGCAGCCATCGACACTACAGTTGTCAGAAGAATAAAGGTTAGTTTCTTTTTCATTTCTGGCAGCTCCCCTTTTGAAAAATGAGATATATAATAATTGAACCGCTTTCATCATAACGAAAATGAAAGCGGTTCAAAACCGATAACTATTCGATTGTTTCCGTGTTTTTGTTCGATTGCGAAGGCGGGTGGTCATCTGTTAGATGCCTGTTGTCTTTTTGTTCGGCGCGGTAGCGGCTTGGCGTCTCCCCCGTGCACCGCTTGAACCACTTGCTGAAATATTTGCTGTCGCCAAGCCCCGTGCGCTCGGCAATTTCCTGCATCGTAAGATGGGTATCTCTTAATAATCCCGTAGCCAGCTTTAGCTTCCGTTTGTATTGAAAAGCGACAAAGCTGTCCCCGACCGCTTTCTTGAACAGAATCGAGAAATGGCTCCGGCTGAGACCGACCTGCCTTGCCACATCGCTGACGGACCATTCGGCGGACGGATTGTCGTGAAGCAGCTTGACGGCGCGCCAAATGGCTTCCGGCCAATCCGATTTCGATACATTATAAGCCTTCTCCAATTCGGCCTCCTTATGAAGCGCAAGAAAGGCTTCCAATCTTTCTTCCGTATCCGAGAGCGGACCTCTTCTCGCCCACTGCAGCTTCGCAAGCTCGCTTTTATGCTCCACCAGCAAGCTCTCCATAGCATTTGCCTTAGATTTCGGCAGCATGCAATAACAGCGCTCCTCCCCATACGGAATTAGCATACCGGTACAAAGCTGCTGATCATCAGAGGTGCCTTGCTTAAGCAGGACCGGCCATGAGCATTCGCAGCCCACGGTTTTAATCAAATAGATATAGACGGGCTCATCGTTAAAGGACCGGTCCTCGCCGGAACGCTTCTCCATTTCGCCGATAAACTTATCATTGTGTCCGTTCAGCCAAGCATATAGAAGAGTGCTCAGTCGCTCTCCTTGATCGGTTTCCTTGTCTTTCACAGCCGCTGATTCCGAAGCTGCCGCGAACTCTCTTTGGAATTTCGCGAGCATTTCCTCCAGCTCTTCATCCTCGAATGCCGTTTTTAGCAAATAACCGGATGCGCCAAGCTTCATGCCCTGCTGCGCGTATTCGAAGTCCCTATGGCAGCTGAGCAGAATGATTTTGGTATCGGGAGCTGTTTCTTTCACTTTCCGAGATAATTCTATGCCGTCCATCTCGGGCATCACGATATCCGTGATGACGACCTGGGGCTGGTGTTCCAGAAAAGCTTCCCAAGCTTTACGCCCGTTCGGGGCATCCGAGACCACTTCCATTCCGTATTTCTCCCAAGGTACGGTCGAACGGAGTCCTTTGCGGACAATACTCTCGTCGTCTGCAATCAATACTTTAATCGCTGTTTCCGTTTCCATGCGGATTCTCCTCCTTCTTGGGCCATTCGATGATGATGGTTGTCCCTTCCCCTTGAATCGATTGTACGTTTAACCCGAACTGTGGTCCAAAATGCAGCTTGAACTTCTGATTCGCGTTCTGCACGCCAAGCCCTCCCCTGCCCTTACGCTTCTCCGTATTCGGCAAAAGAAGACGTTCCAGCTTCGCTGCGGGAATGCCCGCTCCATTATCGGACAGGATAAGCCGCAGATGATTGCCTGCTTCGCGAATGGTTAACCCAATCTCTCCTTGACCATCCTCGAACCCATGGAAAAAAATATTTTCGAATAACGGCTGCAGTGTCATACGGGGAATCAAATAGCGCTTAAGCTGCTCTTCGCATTCCAGCTTGTACGTAAACACGGGGCCATAACGTATTTCCTGGACTTTGAGGTAATGCTCAATAATCTTCAGCTCACTCCCGAGGGGAATCATCTCCTGCGAGATATCCAGATTACCCTCCAGCACCTTGGTCAGATGGTATAGCATCTGGCGAATGTCCTCCGCTCCCTGCAGTCTTGCTTTCCATTGAATCGAGTTCAGCGTATTGAACAACAGATGGGGATTGATCTGATAGTGAAAGGCTTTGAGCTCCGCTTCCTTCTTAAGCCTCTCGCTTTGTTCAATCTCGCCGACTAACGTCTGTATGCCGCTTACCATATTGTTAAAGCTGATATCGAGAACGCCCAGCTCGTCCTTCGCTTCCACCTGCGTTCTCGTATGCAGCTTGCCGAAGCTGACCTTCTGCATTGCGTCTTTGAGCCGGCGGATCCGCACGGTGAAACGGGATGAGAACAAATAAGCGAGTCCAAATGCCAAAAGACAAGAAGCCGTTGCCACGATTATCGTGTTCGACCTGATAATGCCGGAGGAACGATAGAACGATGCGGCAGGCAGCCTTGATTCTATGTTCCACCCGTTTACGGCTATGGTTTTGTTCCAGACAATATCGCTTGACTGCGAAGCAAAAGCACCCGCCGTTTCGTAGATAACCCTTCCGCTTGAGTCATTGATTCGAAGATGCGCCTTCGTATCGTTCTCGAACAGCTTGAACATATGAAGCAGCTCTTCGGCATTCTCTTCGATTAGAATCTTGCTTCCTTTCAGGGCTCCATAGGGATTATTAATCGATACGGCCAAGCCCAGAACCGGCATGCCGGCATCAGCCGTATCGTTCATTCCGTGGCTCTGGGGGTAGAACCCAAGCCAATATTTGCCCGATTGGGAATCCGGCATCGTATGCCATGCGGGAATGGCCGTCAGCTTGGATACGTCCAGATTATTTTCCCCATAATAATAGCCGGTACGAGTAATGATATAAATGCCGGTCGTCCGATCGGTTTTAAGCGCTTTCAAAAGCGACTCCAAATCATTTTTATCCATGATATCGCTATAGGTTGAAGGAGGCTGATCTCCTAAGTCAGCCCAAGCGGGATCAAGCAAATACGTATAAATCGTCTCCGTCGTCTGATTCATCCGGTTCAAATAGGAGCTCGTCTGCTGCTCCAGCTGCGCTACGGCGTTCTCTCCGTATTTGCCGAACTGAGAATTGATAACCTTCGCCGATTGGTAATAGGACATGGCGCCAAGCGATAGCAGCGGGATAATCGTAACAATAAGAAAACTGACGAGAAATTTGGTGCGAATACTCCGGTAAGCGCTTGGCTGAAGGCGAATGCGAAGCCGTTTCAGTAAATCGTTCATAGGGATGCCCTCCGTGCTGCTGCTTGCAAAAATCAACTGAATTGTAGCATGGACCATTCCGACAAACAATGTCATTGGTCCCCAAACGTCAAAAGCACTTCCTCGCCAGTCTTTTTAAGACGGTGAAGAAGTGCGATCAAGCCATTAAGTTGTATATTCATTTCCCAAAATCAGAAATACGCTGGACGTCCAAGTGAATGCGCGATCCCGCAAGCCTTCTCCCGTAACCGCGTCGAAATTCTCAGCCATCCCGCTCCGGTCAAGCATCGCGCAGAACCGCCTCGAGACGGTTTCCGCAAGCTCTCTGTCTCCTGCCGCGGCAGCGCCTTCAACTAAAAGCATGGTTGATGGCGCCCAGATCGGACCACGCCAGTAACCATCGGAAAGATAGAAGGGACTATCGAGACTTTCCGTCGCCCAGCCGTTAACCGTTAAAAATCTGCCCTCTTCTCTCAATCCCCGCAGCAGAGCAGCACGGATATCTTCAGGCAGACGGCTGCCCAATAGAATCGGTACGAACAGGAGCAGACTGTCTCCTTCCGACTTCTCGTGAGTACCGGAGCGGCAGGACGCAAACCGTCCGTTGTCCCAGAAATGGGCAATCATTTTTTCTAGTGTGTCCTCGGCAAGCTTCCGCCATCCGACCGCCTCTTCCGCTTTTCCAAGCCGCTCCGCGATGCCGGCCAATACTTCCGATTGAATAATTAGAAAAGCCGCCAAATCCGGGCTTTCGACGGGAATGCCGTTGTTAAACGCCGTACTGTTATCCCATCCGGAGTCATTGCCGTGATTGTATTGCGGTATGCCGTCGCCATCATTATCGCGGTACCGGAACCACCAATTTGTCCATTTGGATAAAGGCCCGTATACCTCAGCCAGCTGCTCCTCTTGGATAAAATCCGTTCTCGCCATCATCCAAGCAAGCGTCCATCCGTGAATAGGCGGTTTGTTGCAATTCCATAACGCATACTTATCGTTGATGAAATCCGGGATAAGCCCGCTCTCGTCCTGGCGGTCGAAGAAGATCATGAACTGATCCCAAGCCAGCTTCGGATCGTGGCGTACGAGCGCCATGGCGTTAAAGCAGTGATCCCAGCTCCAAATATTCGTCATCCAGTTCTTCGACATATACATAGCGGGACGCGTCAGGCATCCTTCCGCCGGAACAAGGCAGGACCAGGTAATATAGGAAGCAAGAGCACGGCTATCTTCCCAGCGTTCGGGCATCGACAAGCTGTTATTCAGCCACTGGCTAAACTCTTCCTTCACTTCATTTACGATATCATCGAACGGCTTCCAGGCAGCCCGCGGCTCCAGTACGGTGAGGAATTCTTCGATAGCGAATTCGGATTGCCCTGTTGCCCGGTCCGGCAGGAAGTCGGCGATCACGTAAGTGCTTTTGATTTTATCCCATGGCACCTCCATCCGCAGCTCTCCGACAAGCGCCGTAAGCCTGAACCGGCATTCATGGGTGAAGCTGTTGACCTCCCACCTGCCGGGCGACTCTTGAAACGCGTAATCATAGGCGGATGTACGGAACGTTAATCGGATTCCGCAGCCGCTTGTCCGGACGCGGAATGTCCGGCTGTCGGAAATGCAGATCTCGGCCGTTAAGCCGCATTCCGATGCCAGTTTCACCCGCTCAGGCGAGGCTGCCGAGTTGAACGGTACGGCTTGGCCGCCTTCATCCAGCATGGCGACATGAAAAGCCTCGCCGAATTTATCATCGCCGCCGCGAACGGTGCGCAGGTACAGACCTTGTTCTCTATCTTGGGCTTCATGCAGAATCGAGACCGCCAGGAACGAGTCTCTCCGACTGAACGGAACGATATTTAAGTCAAAGTTCATCATAATCTCCCTCTCGACTTCGTCGTATACGCTTTCATTTTATCGAAAGGGGAGTTCGGCCGTAACCGACAGTTGTTTTCAGAGGGGAGGGTAATTGTTTCGCAGCGGGATTTTCTCGAATGAAAAGAGGCAATTTGTTCGGAGAATATCGTGTTTTTGTTCGATGCGAACCGGCGGATAAACAACCTAGACAAGGTAAATACTTTGCAAGAGGTGATGGACTGTGGAAGCGTTTAGAGCGAAGGAGATCGCCGATTCTCCGGATATGATTATCGTATCGTATTTCGGCGTCCCCGTTTTTATCGAGCATGTTAATGTAGGGGCAGGCACGGCGAGAATTCACCCGACGGCCACGCCGGAAGAAGAGCAGACGGTACCGGTCGAGGTGCTGGAGGAAGAATTCAACGACGAATCCGATGTATCGTTTGTGTGAGCGAGGAAGGGGATAAGATTCTTGTCATCCGCAAATGACGGGAACCTTATCCCCTCCTTTTTTATTCATCCGATGTTCTTAACCGGTGTAGCTTCAGAATCACCACAACAGCTTCCGATCTTGTCGCCTCGGCTTCAGCATGAAACATGCCGTTTCCTTTGCCATTCAGAACTCCCTGCTCCTTGAGTGCATGAACCGCTCCGGTCGCCCATTCCGGTATGCCGGAGTCATCCGCAAATCCGGCGTCCCCGGCTGTTAACGGGATATCGAACGCCCTCGCGGCCAGGGTTGCCATTTCCGCGCGGTTAATCCGAGCGTTTGGACGAATCGTTCCATCCGGGTAACCTTGCGCAATTCCTTTTGCATAGGCCATACCGATGGCCGGCACCGCCCATGCCTGTATTTCCGCTTGATCGGCAAACACATTCACCGTAGCCGCCCTAGTTAATTCCGCTCGAATTGCGTTCATGAGCATGACGAGAAATTCCGCTCTCGTAATCGGCGCGTTGGGCTTGAATGTCCCGTCCGGATACCCTCCGGCGATACCCGCGCATGCTGCTTGCTTCACAAACGTTTCCGACCAATGACCGGCAATATCGGATAGTCGTGATCCGTCATTGACACATGGCTGGGGAGTTCTCGTAACGACTATTCGATAATCGGCAACCGTTCCGTCTGCAGCCGTCACCGCAATCTCGATTGTCGTCTCTCCGACTGCAAGAATGATCGGCTGGCTGGCTTCGCCTCCGGGTACCAACTTTCCGTTAAGGCGAATGGTTGCTTGCGAATGCTCGGCTATGGGGGTAATCACTAATTTATCGACGTCATCAGGTACTGTCGTCCGATACTCTTGTATCGAGGATGAGAAGGCCGGCGTAAGCTCTCCGCTGGATAAGGTGATACCGCCTAACCTTGCATTACCGGACAGAGAGGGCCTCGATGGCGCGGAAGCCCGAGTGACGTTAATGGTATAGGTTTTCTTCGTTATACCGTCCTGCGCCGTCGTAACCACCAAAATCGTGTTATTGCCGACACTGAGCGGAATATCCTCCGAATCTGCTCCGCTTGCTACCGGCTTGCCATTCACCGTAATCGTCGCGGCTGCATCCGCTGCGGTTGGCTTTACTTTGACGGATGCAATGGAATTCGCCACGTCCGCCGTGT
The DNA here is from genome assembly GCF_051200795.1 of Paenibacillus glycanilyticus. NCBI lineage: Bacteria > Bacillati > Bacillota > Bacilli > Caryophanales > Paenibacillaceae > Paenibacillus > Paenibacillus glycanilyticus. The sequence goes on along the minus strand of NZ_CP195155.1, from coordinate 1,810,624 downwards.
AGGCGTTCACGGCTGGCGAAGGAGCGGCTGACAGCGTTCCGCCCGTAATCTCCAGATTGTTCAATTCAGCGTTATCGTTAGCTTGAATGACGGTTAGGATATACGTCTTAACCGGTCCCCATTGCGGAGTCAGCGTAATTTCAAGCCGGTTGTCACCACTCGCTAGAGGAAGCAAATCCGAAGCGGTATCGTTAGTCAGTCCGAAGGGACCCGCAGCGAGCAAGCCCGATGCATTGTACATGCTTGCCGTTGCACTCGCGTTGGCCTCTCTTGGCGTCACCGTAATTCCGCTTTTTCCTTTGGCCACAACTACCCTATATTCATTCACCTCGGAAGAAAGTGACGGGCTCAAACGGCCGTCGGATAGATCAAGACCTCCTAATTGAGGATTTATTATTAAAGCCTGCGTCGGAATAGACTGGTCCCCGGTGGACCCGTCACCAAGCTGACCTTCGTAATTTGCTCCCCATCCCCATACTGTGCCGTCCTTTTTTAAAGCAACATTGTGGTTAACCATGGATGAAACTTCCGTTATATCCGTTAATCCCGTCACTTCCACCGGCAAGTCGCGATTGGTATTGGTTCCGTCTCCGAGCTCCCCGTAGCTATTAAGCCCCCATGACCAGACGGTACCGTCGTTCTTTACCGCCAAGGAATGGAATCGTCCTGCGGCAATCGACTTCACGTGATCCAAACCGGTTACCTGTACGGGGAAACTCGTGTTATCCGTTATTCCGTTGTTTCCAAGCTGACCATAACCGTTATCTCCCCATGCCCACACCGTTCCGTCGTTTTTTAACGCAATAGTATGGTTGCCGCCCCCTGCGATCGCCACGACATCGCTTAAACCTTGGACTTTCATTGGAACAGCTTGGTAATAATTGATTATCCCCGTGCCAAGCTGTCCATCATTATTCATTCCCCAAGCCCAGACCGTTCCATCGGTTTTCACGGCAAAGGATTGATCGAATCCGGCAAAGATCGCCGTAACATCGCTTAGACCGGAAACCTGCGCGGGGAAATATCCGTTATCCATGGTCCCGTCTCCGAGTTGTCCATTCGCGTTTAATCCCCAGCTCCACACCGTTCCGTCATTCTTCAAGGCCAAGGCATGATCCGCTCCCGCCGCAATTGTCTTGACGTCGCTTAACCCGCTGACTTGCACCTCCGTGTTACGCTCATAGCTGTGGCCTAATCCAAGCTGCCCAAAGAAGTTGTCTCCCCATGCCCACACCGTACCGTCAATCTTTAGCGCAAGGGCGAAATCAGCTCCGGCCGCGATTCCCTTGACCTCGCTTAATCCCGTTACTAAATCCGGAGTGAGACGGTCTCTCTTGGTTCGGTCTCCAAGCGTTCCGTATTCGTTATTGCCCCAGGACCATATACGGCCTCCTTCGTCCAGCAGCAGCGTAAATTCGTTTCCCGCCTTCATCTGCTTATGTACAGCCACAGCCGCTCCACCGCTGGCCATAGCCCAATGGGAATATCCCGGATTAATCATCCATACGAGTATTAACGCCAGCAGCAGCTTCCCTATACGAGACATAAGTCCAATTCCTCCCTATCTTTCTTCTAAAAAAGAATTATAGGGAACTTGGCTTCGCTCTCTCAACCAACTAAAGTTGGTATTTACAACAATCCCATTTCCTTTGCTCTCGAGATGGCCTGCACCCGATTCTTGACCTGCAGCTTCTCGTAAATGTTATAAGCGTACTTCTTGACCGTCCCCGTGGAGAGAAAAAGCTGCCGGCCGATTTCTTCGTTCGAAAGACCCTCGCCGATTTTCCGCAATACTTCCCGTTCCCGCTCGGTCAACTTGATGGCTGGGATTTCTTTCGCCCGGGTATAGGAAGCAGTCCAACCGCCTTCGGAAATCCTCTCACGCAGCAGATTCGCGTATGCAGCCATTTCTCCCTCCGGCTTAGCTTCGCTTAACCACCGCTCGAATAGAGGAGTTAATGCTTGTCCCTCGTCCATGAAAATGCGGATAAAACCTTCCGGGCGCGCTAATTCGCAGGCTTGTGCCAACGCAGAGGCGGCACTGGCGTAATCCGCCAGCTCCTTGTGGCATAAGGCCTGAAGCAGGAGCGCTTCAATTCGGCTTGCAATCCGGTCCGCCTGTTTCGCTTCCAGGCTAATTCGCGAGAGCCAGCCCAAAGCCTTGCGCAGCTCGCCCTGCGACATCAAGACGCGCGCCAAAGTAAAGTTCTCGTATTCGCGGCTCACATCCGCGCGCTCCATGATTCGAATATGACGGGCATTAATCCATGCGGCAGCCGCCTCGGTTTCTCCCGCGGCAAGCTGCAGTCTCGCCAGTCTTGCTTCCACGATCATCTGCCAGCGGGGAGAACGGCATTCCCTCATCTCTTCAATCGCGCGCAGGATGACGTCCCTGGCCTGATCCAATTGCCCTTCCGCCTGCAAAATTTTGGACAGCAGGATGTATCCAGGCGCCAAAGCCGCTGGATTGCGCGGAAACGCCCCGCCATATAGCGCCTTTTCAAGGGTTAGCCGCGATTCTGCAATGCGATTGAGTTCGTATAACAAATCCGCAAGCAAAATCACGCCCAAGCCCTCCAGGCTCCGATGCAGCACAAGCGACAGCTTCTCATCGGCCGAAACGTGTGAGGACAAATAAGCGATTTTGCGCAATCTGCCTCCGAAGCCGACTGGACCGCGATACAGCAGAGCCTCGCCCATATTCACGACATTCGCAATCGATCCATGCCGCACCAATAAATCCAGATTGCTTTTCAGCTGTCCGATGAACCCGTCAATATCCCCTTCATAATAGGAAAGCGAGTTGCTGTACATCCGGATATGCACTTGCATTTCCTTTACCCGTTCGCTTTCAATCAGCCCGGGCTCCGTATCCAACAAGGCTGTGACTTGATCCAAGTACCGGCGGGCTTCAGCCGCCCGCCCTTTCGCGGCTTGTACGCTTTCCTGGAAAAAGAACAGATTCGTAAACCGTACGATGCTTCTGAGCGGCATCTCGCTAAGCCATCGAAGCAGATCGGCCTCTTCCCCGCTTCCGATTATTTCAGGCAAATGCCGTTCCATGTACTGGCCGGCCGAATCGAAATCCTCCGCCGCCAGCGCATGCTTGATCGCTTCCCGATACAAGCCGCGTTCTCCGAACCATCGATGAGCTTTCCGGTGAAGCTCGCTTCTTGTTGCCTGGTCACAGGTTTCGTCCAATCGATTCCGGAGCGCCTCCGCAAAAAGATGATGATACTTATACCAGGTACGCGTATCGTCGAGCGGGCTGACGAACAGATTCGATTTTTCCAAATAGGCAATCGCGGAAGCGGAGTTCGCCCAATCGGTCACCGCATCGCATAGCGATACGGAAAAGCGCTCCAGAATGCTCGTCCGCAGCAAAAAGCTCTGCACATTCTGCGGCTGACGATGGATAACCTCGTCGATCAGGTAATCAAATACGTAACGGTTATGACCGTCGAAGGAACGAAGAAAATTCTCGTTGCCGCCTGTTGCGGCCAAGGAATGAAAGGCCAGAATCAGTCCTACCGCCCAGCCTTCGGTTTTGGCGTCAAGCTCCGTCATTTTTTCAGGCGTAAGCCTTGTCTCCGACGTCTTGTTTTGAAGCTCCATCGCTTCATCCGCCGTGAACCGCAGATGACGTCCATCCAGCTCCAGCACCTGTCTCCGCGCCCGCATCCGTGACAGCGGAAGCGGCGGAACCGTTCGGCTGACGATGACGAGATGAAGGGCAGCTGGCATATGATCAAGCAAATAAGAAAGACCATTATGAATGGCCGGATTGTCGATGAAATGATAATCGTCCACGACAAGTATCGTCTCCTCGGCAATCCGGCCCGTTAACTCATTCAGGAAAAAGGACATCGCCGACTCCGCGGACGTCTCGCCGAATGAGAGGAAGATCGGCATCGCCGCTTCGTAGAAGCCCGGAATCGTCCGGTCAATCGCCGCGGCCGCGCAGCTCCAAAACCGCACGAACGTATTATCGGCCGGTTCAAGCGACAGCCAGGCTGCGCGAGCCGCCCGCCTACTGATCCAGCCGCTGACTAGCGTTGTTTTGCCGAATCCGGCAGGCGCCGCTACCACCGTCATCCGGCAGGTGTTCGACCGGTCCATAATACTCGACAGTCTCGGCCGCTCGACATAATTGGATGCCGCATTTGGAACAAGCAGCTTGGATACGGCAATTGGCCCCCGTTCGGAACCGGGGATCGCATTTAATTTCATTCCTTGATTTCCCTCCCCATAAAAGCGCGGTAATTCGACATAAACTAACAAGAATTATACACTTTTTGGAACCCGCCTACTTAAAAATAATAGAATAAATTTGATTATTCTATTATGTAGCTATGAACATGAGCTATCATTTCATAATAATGGTAAAAAAAGAACCAACCTTTAAGGTTGGTTCTTTTTCCAGCAAGGCATCTTTGAGTATTCGCGCCAGCTCTATAGAGCTGATCCAAGTCTTTTCTCAGACTATAGGTACTGAGGTGGTCCCAGAGGTCCTTCCAAAGGGTTCTATAAAAGTTAGAACTTATTAAGCCATTAAGCATACTCTATGCTTAGTTACATAGGAGACGCGGTATTATTTATCTCATTAGGAGGGGTTCGTCTAAATGAAGACCAGTAATAGAGGCATTCTCAATACGCTTTATATCCTTACTGGAATTTGGCTTCTAGTGTTCTTACTTGGACGAGTTTCTCTTGCCTTGATAGCTATCCCTCCTTTATTAATTTACGCATATGTTTTCCCAACACTTTCACTAATGGCTTCTTTCTACTATTTTTTCACCAATAAAAAATAGTTTTTGGAGAGAAAACTAGCGGCATGTATTTTTATCCTTTCGTTCCTTATTCTATTTATTCTCCCTAGAATCTTGGAGTATGAAAAACTTATTAAAACGGAGCCTACTAATACAGTCATTACTGAATTCATTAAACTCGAAACTATTGGATTGCCAAATAAACTGGATTTGCCTGCCACAAAAGTTAACTATCAAAATGAAAGTAAAAGTCTTGATATCTCTATTACAATAAATTCTCAAGCCTTCATTAGGGATTCAATTTATGCTAATAGCTCTCCTGAGCTGATCGCAGCGGTTATAAGAAATGTACTGTATAACTATTCTGTTCATATTCCACAGGATATAAGTAATGTAACACTAGTTCCACAATCAATAAATTTTTATACTTATTGGGATGATGTGTTACTTCTTGGCACTCATTTTTCTCGAGATAAAAAAAGATATCGAATCAAAGAGCCATACCCAGAATTAACAATCTGGGGTACGCCTTCTGAATGGTATTTTGAATATGGGAATGACCATAAGAAGTTAAATGTCTCACTCAAACCTTTACCAACAAATAAAATAAAAATTGATTTTAAGCCATATATAAAAACAGCAGCCGGTCATTTATAGACCGGCCACTGCTTTAACGTAATCATAAGAGGCGTTTAGCCTTTTAGCCTAAACTCAACTCGCCTTCGCGAGTCTCGTACCGCGAACGGATGCCACGGCATATACGATGAGCGATGTCCAGATGAGCGCGAACCCGACAAGCAGGACCGGAGAGACCGATTCCTTGAATATGAATATGCTTAACAACAACATAATCGTCGGCCCAATGTATTGTACGAATCCAAGTGTGGACAACGCCATGCGAGCGGCAGCCCGCGCAAAGAAGAGCAGCGGCAACGCCGTAACCACGCCTGACAAAAGCAGTTCGACGAACGTGGTCGCGGGCAGCGTCCATGCCGTCGTTTTTCCCGTGGCAGCCAAGTAAATCCAGTAACCAAGCGCGACGGGCAGGACGACTGCCGTTTCCGACAGCAAGCCAACAGAGGCGTCTTGCGCAATCTTTTTCTTCGCTAAGCCGTACAAGCCGAACGACGCGGCCAGCGATATCGCGACCCACGGGAACCGCCCGTAGTCAATGGCAATGATGAGCACTGCCAACCCTGCGATGGCAATCGCGAGCCATTGGCCACGGTTGGGCTTCTCGCGAAGGAAGACAACCGCCAGCAGAACGTTCAAGAGCGGGTTCAAATAATAACCGAGACTTGTCTCTACGACATGACCGTTGTTGACCGCCCAGATGAAGATCAGCCAATTCGCCGCGATCAGCAGTCCGCTCGCGGCGAGCGGAAGCAGAAGCGTGCGGCTGGACGCAATCCGCTTCATGTCGCCCCAGCGGCGCTGGACGGCAACAAGAATACCCATGAAGACGAACGACCAGACGACCCGATGGGACAGAATCTCTCCCGCAGGCACGTCGTTAAACAATTTCCAATATAGGGGGAGGACTCCCCACATGATATACGCAATAATGGCGTTTACCAATCCGCTGTTCATAACCATTTCCCCACTTCTCGCTCCGATGTCTGAACGGATTATACACCTAGATCTGTGCTTATACAAAGGAAAAAATTAGTAGATTGGCAATAAGCCGCATTCCTGTTTATCCCAATCCGGCTAACGATATCTGTATTGTCCCTGACATCTTTCCCATTCCTGATTAATCGGTTTGGAGTACCTCATCCCGGCACTCATCTATATAACGTTTATGCCGATCTTTCATGGGCTCTGTAATATGCTCTTTGCAAAAAAGAGGTTCTTCTTCGATACTAAGAAACCTCTCAACAAGCTTCAGGTTTTCTTTCCCTTCAATTTCCACGATATGTATCTCCTCCAGTAGAACTGTCGCCTTTGCACTGTCTAAAAAACTAGCCATGTCATAATGAATAGCTCCATCATACCCCAACTCTTTCATGTTTTTCTGAAAACCGGAATCCGATTTAAGCTTGTCGAGTTGAGTTTGAACCTTTTTCCCAACGCCCCCTTGCGCTCCGGATACCCCTAAGTAAAGCACCTTTTTTTTGGAGCAATAGCTCGTCTGGCCATAAAAAATGTAAACTCCGGGGAAATTCATATCGAATATTTCCTCCTTACTTTGAGGGGATACATCATATACCTTTGGCGGAATAATGGCTTTTGATTTGGAATACTGCTTCTTAAATCCTTCAAGAAGCGCTTCTAATATTTTATCCATATTAGCGATCACCCTTTCCTCAACTATATTTATTACGCTGCCCTGCCCAATAGTTCAACAAATAAGCAGCCAGCGTAAAATGAACGCTGGCTGCTTATAAGAATAAGGATAGAGTTTCAAACTTAGACCGTTAAATCATTTTCCGATTTTATTCGAATGGCTTCTTGTAACAGCCTTTGGAGAACGGCTGCAAAAACGGCGATCACCATTGAGGCGAAAATAATGGCTGTTCCCATTGGCATGAAGCTTGGAGGATCAACTTTTTGCGCCATGAGATAGTAGAGCGGCATACCTAGCAGGTACAAGACACTAATGGTGATGCCACAATATTTTATATTCTTTAAAGCCTTAACGGATAATTCCGAGAACGCTTGATTGTTATCGATATAGCTTAAAAGTTTAAAGGCTTGATACAAAGCAAAGTAAAAAGGTATCGCTGCCGCGTACATATCGATTAGAACGAGAGGCTTTATATAAGCAAGATCCGGATAAGATTCTCCAGCAAAATCCCCGATTTTGGGCACTAAAAAAATGCACAAAGCAAGAACCGGGATTCCAATAAGAATAACGGCCATCTTCAAAAAGAGTGTTGTTCCCCGTTTCATAAAAGCACCTCGCTAATTTAATCACAAAATGACCTTAACATAAAATTTATTGTTTTACAATAAATTAGAATTGTTTTTCATTATATTCTGATTGTGAATATAAGGTAAGCTGCTTTTTCGACACATGAGACAACTCATCTTAATATCCTACATTAGCCCCTTAATGTAAAAGGAGAGTTTTGATGGGAAGCGACTTCATCTATGACTACATCGTAGTGGGTACAGGACCTGCAGGAGCGGTCATCGCCAAAACCTTATCCGACGATAAAAGAACATCCGTCCTTGTTCTGGAAGCAGGCGGAAACAATGATAAAGATAAACCGATTAGCGACTCGACGATGGCTTCCGAGTTGGAGGAACAATACTTCCCTCAGTATTTCTGGCAAGGAGAAGGTGTTCCGCAAGCGGGGCTGGACGATAGAACGTTTGAATGGACGACAGGACGTCTCTTGGGAGGCGGTTCATCGATAAACGGGGAACAATACGTACGCCCAACAAGCAAGGTATTCAAAGAATGGGAAAGGCTGCTCGGGCCTCTCTGGTCTCCAAATCGAGCGGTTCAGCGGTTTAAAAGACTTGAAAGATATAACGGGAAAACAAATAATACCTTGGCGCACGGTTATCATGGGCGCATTGACATTCGTCAGGCTCCCGCCAATCCGACATCCATGGCAAAAAAAGTAGTTACCGCAATCGAGCGAGCTACCGGATTCTCTGAAATTCTCGATTACAATGACCCGAGAACCCCAATTGGCCCCTTTACCCGATGGCAATTGTATCAGAATCCGAATGGCAGAAGAGAAAGCTCTTCCACTGCTTTTTTGTCTTCCGATATCTTAACCCCGAATGGTCGGGGAGTAGATGGCCGTCAATTAAGATTATTTTCCGATTCGACTGCTTTAAGAGTGATCTTTTCCAATAAGCGAGCTAGCGGAGTGGAATTTCTAAAAAGCGGTAAGCGTATAATCGCGCACGCAAGGAAAAAAGTCATTATTGCAGCGGGTATTAACAGCGCCCAGCTCTTAATGCTATCCGGAATCGGATCCTCAAAAACACTGAAGGAAGCCGGTATTCGCTGCGTCTTTCATAATCCAAACGTGGGGAAAAGCTTAAGAAATCACACACTGAACTTTGCGGTATTTCAATCGAATCCGCACGACAGGCCTTTACCTTCCAATGATCCGAATGCCCTTTATACCGGAGGCGCTTTCCTGCCTGCCCCTTTGGAAATAGACGGCAAGCGCCGTCGGGCGGTTCAGATTCTGGGTATTGGTTCCGAAGACGATACGTTAACGTTAGGTTTAATTTATCTGCATCCGAAAAGTCGCGGTTCCATTCGAATCCAAAACAAAGACCCGCTTAAAATTGTGCTCGCAGATGAAGGCTTTCTCGATAATCCGAGTGATATGGAAGCCATAAAAAACATTTACAAGATCTATGTAAAGGATATAGCTACTGAACTAAACTCCATAGATCCAACATACCGCCTCATTTCACCAACGCTTGAAACGATAGATGACGATAGCGAACTCGAGCAATTTATTAGAGAAAATTTCGACCACAATCATCATCAGCAAAGCTCGCTTCGCATGGCTCCCTTAAGCAAGGGCGGGGTCGTTGACCGGAGGGGACACGTTCATGGGGTGAAAAATTTAATTGTTGCGGATGCTTCCATTATCCCATTTACTGTGGATGGAAACACCTCGGCTGCGGCCTACCTAATCGGATACACGATCGCTGAACAAATCAAAAGGATGGATAAAAGGAAAAAGAGGAGGATTCGAGGAAGATTCGAAAATAGCGAAGAATAACCTAAAATCTCATACTTTCAGTTATTCATAAAGGGCACTCTATGTTCAGAGTGCTTTTTACGTTTTTTCTTTCTGTCATTGCCAAAACGAGACTGTCCCGCAATGCCTCTGACGGCTATAAGGGCAGTCTCTTTTCATATAGTTATGGGCTCCTTCCCGCCTAGGATTTTCCTTCTCTCTCTAGTAAGCGAATTCTATGAAACTATGAATCTATTAAATAAGCACTAGCACAGGTGAATCTATTAAATCGTGAATACAATATATTACTTTACAGCTAGAAGGAGTGATAAGATTGAAAATGAAAAAATTCAAAAAAACGACGGCAAAGAGAGTGACCAGAAGCAGCAAAATGAAATCGCAATTGGTTACGATGCTGCAGAATCAAGCTAGTATAAATAACTTTGTCGCCGCATTGAGTACCGGTGTCATTAACAAAAGTACGGCTGTCACTATTGCCCATACCGAAATCTTGAATCGCCGAAATTCAGCCATTACCGTAAGGGTCATCGTTATCAACTGGGATTCCGGTTCACCTGTCGTGCTGAGTACCACGAACCGTGTAATTCCGGCTAACACGTTCAGCAGCTTTTCGACTAATGTCGGCGGTATCCAATTTCATTACGAGGTTGTCGTTTTAACTTCAAGAACTTCAAACGTCATTATCAACAACTTCGGTACCAACGCCGCCTTTGTACCGCAGGAAGGCAGTACGGTATTGAATAATGACTTGGTTAGAATCAGTATCTAATAGCAAAGTCCAAAAGTAATTGAAAAGCCCTCGCATCGACCATAATTGGTGATGCGAGGGCTTAAAACTTGTTATCCCCCATCCTCTGATATGCCTGCCGGCGTCTGCAGGTTAGCTGGTTGTGCTTCGCACTCTCCTGCGCGCTACGCCGGAGGCATAAGCCGCTTGAATGACTGCTTCCTTCACCCGTTCTGCAACATGCGGATTAAATACGCCCGGGATGATGTAATGCTCACCTAATTCCTCTTCGCTCACGACGTCTGCGATTGCCTGGGCCGCAGCCAGCTTCATCGCTTCCGTAACGTGGGAAGCCCGGCAATCCAGCACGCCCCGGAATAGACCCGGGAAGCACAGCACGTTGTTAATCTGGTTCGGATAATCCGAGCGTCCGGTTGCCATAACCCGGACAAGGCCCTCGGCTTCCTCCGGCAAAATCTCCGGAGTCGGATTAGCCATCGCAAATACGATCGGATCGGCAGCCATCCGTTCAATATCCGTGCGCTTTAGTACGCCCGGGCCCGAAACACCGATGAAAATATCCGCGCCTTCGATAACATCGGACAACGCTCCGCTCTCCATCTCCGGATTCGTATGCTCCGCATACCAGCGCCAAGCTTCGTGCGCATAGCTGTTGCCTCGTACAAGCGCGCCTTCCCGGTCAACGCCTACAATCCGCGTTACTCCCGCTGCCTGCAATATTTTCGTGCATGCAATGCCTGCCGCGCCGATACCGCACAGTACGATCTTGCAATCTGTGGTCTATGCAGATCTGTCCTACGGTGTCGTCGGCCGGCCGGAGCGTGTCTACCGAACAAAGAAATAGAATGGCTGACACAAAGCTATACGTTTTTCTGTGGAAGCTCCACGATTTCGACCGCATATGGCTCCATTGTTAAGGTTTGGTCCATATCACAATCGTTGAAGATACTTCTATATATCCCATCAAGCTGTACGGTCTGTGGCTTACGCGTGAGGTTCATTAGGAACAAATATCGTGTTGACTCATTTGCACGCAATGAGATTTGAACACCTTCAGGTAATCCAGGGAATAAGTGCAGGCCTGATTCGTCTGCAGCCTTTTTAAAGAAATCTACATAAAAAGCTTCCTCAGGAATCGTTCCCAAGTAGTACACTTTGCCTTCACCCAAAGCGTGAACGGTTGCAGCGGTCTGGCCGGCGAAGAAATCATCTTCGTACCATGCTACAGGTTCCGCACTTTGAGGTGATAAGATGTCGCACCATTGACTGCAGGAGTAAGACTTGTTTTGCCAACGAATAGTATGAACATCTCTGCCTATTGGATCGTACTCCGCTACAGTGACCCCCGCAGCATCGGAAAGAGGTCCGGGCAAAGGTCGAATCCAACATATGTTATTTGGATTCTTCACGCCTGTTCGAGGCATCAATACAAGCGTCGCCCCATTCTTGACGCATTCCTCCAAACGTGACGCTAGATCTGGGTCGAGCAAGAATAGCGAAGGAGCCACAATGAGCTTATATCCGCTCAGGTCTTCATTCTCGCTCAGTACATCTGTCATAATGCCTAGTTTAGTGAAGGCGCGATGAATTGTTTTTATATTATCGAAATAATCCATTCCTTCTACTTGCGGCTGCATCTGAAAGGCGTTAAATTGATCGTGCGAATGAAGGATAACCGCTTCGCTCTGTACTTTTGTCCTTTCTAAGAGAGGAGCAAGTTTCTGTACTTCTTGGCAGAGTCCACGGTACTCTTCAAACCGCCTCCCGGGTACATTACTATGGTCAATCAGCCCGTGCCAGAATTGTTCTGCTCCCGACGGAGCGCTCCGCCATCGGAAATGCACAAGCGTATCCGCTCCACGTGCAATGCATTGCCAAGCAAAGGCTCGTATAAATCCAGGATGCGGTGTACGCCACATCGGCATCCAGCAGCCTGGGGGACCGCTAATTGTCTCCATGATCCAGAAATTCTGCCGTTTGATTCCGCGCGTCAAATCCAAGGTCAATGCTCCACTATATCCACTTGAAACATCCTTTTCCGGACTCGTGCTCGGATAATAATCAAGGGAGACAAAGTCCAGATTCTCACAAAGTTTGTAGTAATCCAGGCTCATCGGATAGCTCCAGATGTTGTGCGTAACGAAATGATTCGGACAATGCTTCTTCAAGATGTTCAATTGCAGTTGTTGGAACTCGACTACCGAATCGGTTTCAAAACGTTTGTAATCCAGCAAATACGATGGATTTTTATGCTTGGTGCCTCCTAGTGGGGTAGTGATTTGTGACCAATTGCTGTATTCCCCGCTCCAAACGACAGTCCCCCATTCTGAGTTGACAGCCTCGATAGAACCATACTTATTTTGCAACCAATCCCGGAACCGCGAATTGCAATGATCGCAGTTGCACTCATGCAGACCGAACTCATTATCAATCTGCCATCCTACGACAGCTGGGTTAGCCGCATAGTGAAGCGCAAGCTTTTCCACGATTAAGGTCGAGTAGTGTCTCATTGAAAGGCTATTATAACATCGGTGTCCCCGAACTCCGGGATAGTGCGGATGCAGCTGTGCATCACGCGGCAGTACATCTGGATACTCATGGACAAGCCAATTCGGAGGTGTACAGGTCGGGGTTCCGATGACAACCTGGATAGCATGTTTTGCAAATGTATCGATTGCATCATCAAGCCACGTAAAGTCATAACAGCCTTCCGTGGGCTCTAATCTAGACCAAGCGAATTCAGCAACACGAATCAGGCTGACGCCCGTATCTTGCATGAGCTTCGCATCTTTCTCCCACATGGAGCGATCCCAATGCTCCGGGTAGTAATCCACACCCATTCTCATCTGATAATTCTCCATTTCTAATATCATTATTTTGCTTGCAATTCATTCAATAGGCTTATTATATTATTTATATAAAGAGCATTAAATCACACTTTTTTGTTATACATATCACTATTATGCTATTTGAGGTGAGATTATTGCGCATAAATCACTTTGTTCCTGACCCACGATTCGAACGCTTTCTCTGTTACCCAGAATCATTTGGCCACTACGCAAACGAGACAGAGCACTACGAGAACCGACCTAATGGACTCACCACATACAACTGGCATATCGTTCGGGCAGGCAAGGGATATGTTCGGATCGGAGAGAAAACCGTGGAGCTGAACAGTGGTACAGGTTTTCTATACGGTCCAGGTGTGCCACAGCAATACTACGCTGACAGCTTTGAGCCATGGGATATCAGGTGGATTCATTTTACGGCTCGCGGTTTAGGTACACTACTGCAAGGACGGGGGGATCGAGAGCCTTGGCTCTTCTCGTGGGAAGGAGTAGAACGGCTTGACCAGTTGTGGTCAGAATTGTTAGATTTCCGCATGCCTCCAATGCAGGAAGGAGCAGCTAGATTATCTGCCATTACTTATGAAATGATCGCTTTAATCGTCCAGCATGCTGAGACTATTGAAGGCAACCCTAAACCTGGAATGCGGGACAGGCTAACTGTGGCAGCGGAGTGGATACGCACACACTGCCACGAGCCGCTCACGCTCGAGCAGATGTCATCGCAAGCTAGCTGCAGTCCTTCGCATTTCAGCAGGCAGTTCCACAGCTTAATTGGGAAGACTCCGATTGAGTATTTAACGGAATGCCGTATTCTCCAATCCAAAAACCTACTGGTATCGACGAGCATGACCATAAAGAATATTGCTGAGCTTGTCGGTTTTGCAAACAGTACATACTTCATTCAGCGGTTCCGAAAGTCAGAGGGGATGACCCCGGAACAATTCCGAATACTACGAGGTGCCGGAAACAACCAACAAAACTGAAAAGACCGAGTAGAGCATTGATCTCCTCGGTCTTTTTTGTTGCTTCATGTCCGGTCGTTTCCACTTTGTTGAACTAAAGCCATTTGAGCAGCTTGATAAAAACAAAGAAAAACCCTTGATACACAAAGGTTTTTCTTTGTTTTATTATGGTGGAGCCAAGGGGGATTCGCCCCTAGCTTTAATTGCCTTTGAGACATGGTTATCCCCCATTTTTACCTGGAAATGGACTCTACAACACTGTTGCTGAGCTTAGACGACTGATTTCCAATTGCCCTTCAATTTGCTGAGGGTTGCGAAGCAGGTTGAAGATCGGGCAAACCTGTTCGATCGCTTGATGGAGCGCCTGCAATGTTTCCTCTGACTCTTCGGATCCTATTATCAATTTGTAGTGAATGTTATGAGGGTAAATCGGGATATGCTCGTAGCCCGGACGACCGGCTAGCGGGTGCATCTCCCCTGTTACTTCTACTTCAAGCGAGTGAAGAGAGACTTGTCTTTCAGCAGCTTGGATTAATGCAATGTGCGTCAAGCAGCTTCCGAGCACCCCAAGCTGAAGCTCAGGAGAAGAGGGACCAAGATTATAGCCCGCGAAATCCGGCGGACTGTCGCTTATGACTTGGAAGTCCCGAATTCGGATTTCCCGAACACCGCTTCTTCCTGACGCTCTTACCTTAGCACTGATAGAATTAACTTGATCCGGCTGTTTCTCGGCTTGAACTCTACGCGTTAGAAGTGCTTCCCTTTTCTGTTTCAAGTATTCATTTAAGGTTCCCATGCTTCTACTATCCCCTTTCCTATATAACGATCCACTTTGAATAGAAGCTTAGACTGATGAAGGTTCAGTCCGGCCCATGTACTGAAAGCAAACTTAAACAGATAAATCACCTAAAAATAGTTGGTTTTAAATAATATAGAACAACTCAAACAGCCACGTCTAATATAAAAGATCAATACGCTCATTTTACATTTCTATAATTGATCACAAAGAAGCTCACCTATCCTTCTTGGATTCAAACGCCGTACCCTACTTGAAACAGACACAAAAAAACGCAGCCCTTATCAGGTTGCGTTACAGACTGTCGAGAAAAATCTCGACAGTCATCTTTATTCCTACCATATTATTATTACTTGCTTAGAAAGCAGGAACAACCGCTACTCCGTATTTGTCCTCAATAAACTTCTTCACTTCCGGTGTTGTTAACGCGGCGTTTAACTTCTTAATCTCATCCCGGTTCTCGTCACCGCTTCTTACAACGATGACATTCGCGTACGGAGAATTTGCGTCTTCCCTGAACAATGCGCTCTGCGGATCGATCTTGGCCTCCAGAACCAAGTTTGTATTAATAATCGCTCCGTCCAGATCCGGAAGAGATCTTGGCAATGTAGCGGAATCCGCTTCTACGAACTTGAGTTTTTTCGGATTGTCGATGATATCCTTCGGTGTTGCCTCGTAAGTCGTCAGTCCGTCTTTGAGCTTGATCAGACCCTGCTGCTGCAGGAGAACGAGAGCACGATATTCATTGGACGGATTGTTAGGAATGCCGATTGTTGCTCCCTCTTTGATTTCGTCCTTGGATTTGAGCTTGCTCGAGTAGAAGCCGATCGGCTCCACATGCACTTTCGTCGTTACGACGAAGTCGTAGCCCTTCTCGTCTTTGACGGAATCCAGATAAGGAACGTGTTGGAAGTAATTGGCGTCGATCTGCTTCTCCTGCAAGGCCGGATTCAACTGCCCTTCATCGTCGAGTACTTCGATCTCCAGATTAACTCCTTCCTCTTTAAGCTTAGGCTTGATGAACTCCAAAATTTCGGCATGAGGCACGGCTGCCGCTCCCACTTTTAACGTGACTTCTTTAACCGGCTCGGAGGCGGACGAAGACGGACTTTCGCTCGGATTCTGATTAGCGGAGGCTTGCGGAGAACTATTGCCGGAGGACCCGTTGTTATTCGAACCGCAAGCAGCGGCAATCAGACTCACAACAAACAGGAAGGCAACAAGGACCGCCATTCTTTTCTTAGACATCTTCTCTCTCCTACTTTCCATTTTTATATTTGTAATAGTATTGAAACTTCAAGTCGCTCTTCCCCGGCAAACCAGGATTATTCGAGCTTATAACGCCTGTTGTGAATGGACTTCGCTATCCCATCGCCGGTCCACTGAATGGCTTGAATCAGGAGTATGATAACCAAAACGGTTGCGAACATAATATCCTCCCGGAATCGTTGGTAGCCGAAGCGAATCGCTAGACTTCCTAGTCCGCCAGCTCCGATAGCTCCGGCAACCGCCGTTAATTCGGTGATTCCGATGATGGCAATCGTTACGCCTCGCACAAGCGCAGGCAGCGCTTCGGGTATGAGAACCCTGAAGATGATCGTAACGGGCGAAGCACCGACTGCGATCGCCGCTTCAATCTTCCCCGCGCCCACTTCCTTCAACGAGTTTTCCACAATTCGTCCCAGGAAAGGAGCAGCACCGATCGATAACGCAACGATTGCCGCGGTTGGACCAAGCGACGTTCCTACGATTAGGCGCGCTAGGGGAAGCAACAGCACGATCAGGATAATAAACGGAATCGACCGGATGCCGTTGATGAGGAAGCTTATCACCTTGTTGACATGCACGGACTGTAAGACATGTCCTTTATCTGTTACGACAAGCAGAATACCAAGGGCCATTCCTAATAGAAGAGCGAAGAAGGATGACCAGGCCACCATATAGAGAGTCTCTCGTAGAGCTTTCCACAGGAGCTCGAATAAATCGTTTTTCAAATTCCCTCCCCCAATCCTTCAATCAGGCCTCTTCTATTACGATACTGCTCCAAAACGCCTACGAATTTCCGTGCGGTATCGCTCTCCGGATTCAGGAACAATTTGGCGACCGGACCGGTCTCCACGATTCTCCCATTCTCGATAACGGCCATGCTATCGCATATATGCTGGAGGACTTCCAACTCGTGAGTAATGAGCACGATCGTCAGCTTCAACTGGCGGTTAATGTCCTTTAGCAGTTCCAGAATGGAATAGGTCGTCTCCGGATCGAGAGCCGAAGTCGCTTCATCGCTTAGAAGTACATCCGGATCATTCGCGAGCGCGCGGGCTATGCCAACCCTCTGCTTCTGCCCCCCGCTAAGTTGTGCAGGGTATGTCCCTTCCTTGTCGGACAGCTTAACCAAGTCAAGAATCTCCCGGACACGCTGCCGAATTCGTTCTCTCGGATGACCTGCGACCACGAGCGGAAACGCAACATTCTGATACACGGTTTTACCGTCCAGCAGATTAAAATGTTGAAAGATCATGCCGATCTTCTGCCGTGCCTTGCGTAGTTTACGACCTTTCAATTGCGTAACATCGTCGCCTCCGATCCAGATACGCCCCGAATCCGGTTCCTCCAGTCGGTTCATACACCGGATCAGCGTGGATTTACCGGCTCCGCTAACTCCGATAACCCCGAAGATTTCCCCAGTGGCTATCTGTAAATCGATGCGGTCCAGCGCTGAGACACTTCCTTTTTTCGTCAGATAGGTTTTGCTCAGTTGCTCCACGAGAATCAAATCGTCACCTCCTCATACAAATAAAAAAAACTAAGCCCTTCCCCCTTCATTTGAAGGACGAGTACTTAGTTTCCAGACATCTGGTCAACTTAATGATCCCCTATTAAATTCTTATTATTCCGATATGCTTTAACTAATTTAATTCATTTTCCACAAGGTGTCAATATCTTCCCAAAAAGGAAACCTTTAATTATACTATTCACATGAAAATACTTATGTTTAGGGGGCATATCATGAGTAGTGCAACACGCCAAATGAAATTGTCGGCTTATCTGGTCGGCACCGGAATGCATGTCGCCTCATGGAGACTACCGCAAGCACACGCCGGTGCCAGCATTGACATCGACTACTACAAGAAGCTTGTAAGAACTGCCGAAAAAGGGAAATTCGATATCGCATTTCTTGCAGACAGCCTAGCGATCAACGAAGTCTCTCATCCCAACATTCTTAACCGTTACGAGCCGATTACCCTTATCGCCGCTTTGGCGGCCAGCACGGAGCAAATCGGCATTGTCGCCACAGCATCTACCTCCTACATCGAGCCGTTCAACCTCGCTCGCCTGTTGATGTCCGTCGATCATATTAGCAAGGGCCGGGCTGGCTGGAATATCGTCACGACCCGCGATTTATCAGGGAACACTGCGAGAAATTTCGGTGCCGAGGATCATCTTGAGCATGGATTCCGCTATCGAAGGGCCAGTGAGTTCCTGGACGTGGTGCTGGGTCTGTGGGATAGCTGGGAGGATAATGCTTTTATTCACGACAAGGAGGGCGGAGTTTTCTTTGATCGCAACAAGCTTCATCGGCTCCAGCACAAGGGAGAGTTCTTCTCGGTAGAAGGTCCTCTGAATATTGGCCGTTCCCCCCAAGGACGCCCCGTACTCGTTCAAGCCGGTGTCTCCGATTCCGGGCAAGAGCTCTCTTCCCGGGTTGGCGAAGTCATCTTCTCCATCAAGTACGATTTAGATGATGCGAAGTCGTATTATGATACCTTCAAGAGCAAAGTGGCTGCCGCCGGACGGAACCCGGATCAAGTTCATATTCTGCAAGGCATCTCTCCTATTATCGGTTCTACGGAGGCAGAAGCGAGAGAGAAGAGAGGCAGGCTAGAGTCCCTCATTCCCGAAGAGACCGGTATCGGTTTTCTATCCGATTATTTCCAAGGCTTCGTCGATTTCACCGGCTTTACACTAGAAGACCGGGCCAAGGATGCCGGACTGGATCGCCTCCCGATGACCAAAACCGACTATTTGAAGCATCAGCCGATTATTTCCCGGATAAATCCGACGCTTCGCGAGGTTTACTCCCTGCTCACCGGATCGTTCAGCAGCGACCATCTGGTTGGTACCCCGGAGAAGATTGCCGACACTTTAGAGTATTGGTTCCGAAACCGCGCTGCTGACGGCTTTATGCTGATGGCGCCTTCGTTACCTGACGGATTAGAGGATTTCGTCGAGCAAGTCGTGCCTATTTTGCAGGAGCGAGGCTTGTTCCGGTTGGATTACACCGGCGCTACCTTGAGGGAGCATCTTGACCTACCGTTTCCGGCTAACCGTTATACTTGATCTCTAATAATTGGCGCTGTTCCTCCCAGTACTTAAAGCAAGACAGCAGCTGATCTGTTGATTAGCTACCGTCTTGCTTTTCTGATTCTCGCAAGAAAAAAAAAGCATAAAAAATTCACCTATAGCTTTATGGAATTCTCCTCTAATTTAACTAAACATCGATATGAATTTAACACCATTTTTATTTAGCGTCTTCTTAAATTCATCAAGCATTTTTACCTCTTTTGAAATTCGTGATACCTTAGTTACAATTACTGCGTCTAATTTGGGAAGTTTATCATAAATACCTGCGTAATTATCCTCAAAAATCTGATGCCAATAGGCAACCTTAATATTCTCGGATTGAGCAAAAGAAGTAATGCTAAGTCTTTGTTCTTCGGCGCTTTCAAAGCTAGAATCTCTTAGTATAGCCATAGCTTTCATATGGATAATACTCCTTTTTTAAATCTATGTTTGTTACTATTATCGGCAATATTCGAGAAATTCCCAATAAAAAAAGCAGCCTATTAAATATCGCTGCTTAAGAGTCTTTCGCTTATTTTAAAATGTACTCGATCCGATCCAACTCGTCTTGAGAAAACGATGCATTCGCGAGTGCGCCAACGGCATCTTCTATCTGTTCTACTTTGCTGGCGCCTATTAACGCAGAAGTGACCCGGCCGCCGCGCAAAACCCAGGCTAATGCCATCTGGGACAGTTTCTGGCCTCTTTCCAATGCTAATTTATTCAATTCTTTGACTTTTGCAATACGCGTCTCGCTAATATCCTCGGGGCGTAAGAATACGCTTGGTCCAGCTGCACGAGAATCAGAAGTAATACCATTCAAATACCGGTCGGTTAGAATTCCTTTCTCAAGCGGCGAGAATACGATCGATCCGATTCCCTCCTCCTCGAGAACTTCCTGCAGGCCATCCTCTATCCACCTTGACATCATGGAGTAATTCGGCTGATGGATCACGCACGGAGTGCCCAATTGCTTCAAGATGCGGGACGCTTCTCGAGTTTGTTCCGGTCGATAGTTGGAGATCCCCACATACAGCGCCTTACCTTGACGGACGATCATATCCAGCGCAGCCATCGTTTCCTCTAGAGGTGTATCCGGATCAGGACGGTGATGATAGAAAATATCAACATAATCAACCCCCATCCGCTTCAAGCTCTGATCCAAACTCGATACGAGGCTTTTCTTGGAGCCCCATTCCCCATAAGGTCCAGGCCACATGTAATATCCCGCTTTCGTCGAGATGATCAACTCGTCCCGGTAAGGTCTCAAATCATCCTTCAACATACGGCCGAATGATTCTTCTGCGGATCCGGGCGGCGGCCCGTAATTGTTCGCCAGGTCAAAATGCGTAATGCCCAGATCAAATGCCCTTCTAACCATCGCCCTGCCATTCTCATACTTATCGATTCCGCCAAAATTGTGCCATAGTCCAAGCGAGATCGCAGAGAGCTTCAATCCGCTCTTTCCGCAGCGGTTATATGTCATCGATTCGTATCTTTCTTGTCTTGCCGTATATAACATTCTTACAACCTCCTCTTAACGTATAGGCTCATTATAGTACGCCTGATTGGGACGGCCTATGTCCGCATGGAAGGTAAATATGGCATAATGTCTGAATTTATCTACTATCGATACAGCTTTGGAGGGACTCCTTTTAGCTTTTTAAACATTTTGGAGAACAGCAGTGCATCCTGATAACCTACCGAACGGGCAACCTCGCCTATCGAATATTCACCTTTACGCAGCAGATCCCCCGCCCGATCCATCCGGTAATTAAGCAAGTATTGCTGCGGGGGCAGTCCCATTGCCTCCTTAAAGAGGAATGACAAGTACTTGCGATCCAACCCAAGCGAGGCGGCCATCTGCTGAACCGTTATCGGCTCGCTGAAATGACTATGGATGAAATCCAAGCTGCGATGGATGTATGTATCTTGCTTGCGAGGCTGAACACCGCCATCAGCCGACGAAGGCTGCGAATCAATCAACACCGTAAGAAACTCAATCAGGAGCGAAGTCAATCTCAAGTCATGATTCCTGGGATGGTTCGCCGCTTCCAAAAGCAGTTCGTACAAATTGGGCATGAGCTGCTTATCCATAGGGAACACCGGCTCCTCTGATGTCAGCTTGGTTCGCTCCAGAACCTCTCCCACCTGTTCACCGCGAAAGCCGATCCAAGAATAACTCCATGGATCGACAGCATCAGCCTGATAGGAAATCACTTTACCGGGGTAAGCCAGAAAAGCTTGGCCTGAAGTCAACTTAAACGTAGAACCGCCAACCTGCACAGTTCCGGTTCCCCGGTGTACAAAATGTACCTTATAATGGTCACGTATGCCAGGACCGAATGCATGGTTAGGAGAACAGTCTTCTTTCCCCCAATAAGATAAATAAAAATCCGGGTTATCTCGGGATGAACGATACGAATTATAATGAAAAGCCTTCAAAAAGTTGTCTCCTTCCCTTGCTGCAGATGTCCAGCAGAGAGTCATATATCGGACATTATACAATAAATAGATTCGCTGATTCTTCCAAGCTCGAGCAACTGCCGGGTCCGCCCCTAAGATGAGCGCCGGCAAACAATAAAAAACCTCCTTCGAACGAAGCAGGCTGAATTTATTGTTTATTGGAGCCAAGACGCAGGTTGAAGATCGGACAAACCTGTTCGAACGCTTGATGGAGCGCCGGCATACAGACTCAGTATTTACCTTTGTACGGACTGCAAAATCATGCATACTACTAAATCTGCCCATTTGAAATGCCTAATCGACTTATCTTAGAATTTTATTGGTTCAAGTGGTACCCAAGTTAAATCATTTATTCTTGTTAACATTAATGAAATTCTAACTATTGATGACTGAGGTAATTTTGGATAAATGAACTGATATTCAACTGATTGGCTAGTCTTTACAGATTCAGGTCCAATAACTATCGGAGATTGGTTATTAAAATCAAATTCTTTCTTGCTATCTTCAAGTTCGAAATAAAAATATGGTTTAAAATAATATTCTTGTTGATTATCATTTGTAATTCTAACGGTAAGCTTAGCAACATTTTCATTACCTTGATAAGTTACTTGCTCCATATTCTCAATTAATATTGAAACATTATTTGCTACTTTTAGAGATTTCCCTAAAGCAACATAATTAGTTATTTGAGCATCCTTATAAGGAATTTCATCTCGTTCTGGTTTAGTTTTAATTGATATTAAATTGTTCTTACTGTCATTGATGACTTCAGAATTAAATGCCTTTGCAACATCTCTGACTGGCACATATGTCGAATTATTATAAATTATTGGGTTACTAATAAATACTTTTTCATTTAATCCAATAGTTAATTCTGTATTTACATACGCTTTGATTTGTTTTAAGGAACTAGAAGCATTGACTGTAGATGTGAAGGTCAGCAATAAGACAAAAATAATTAATGTTTTTTTTCGTTTCATTGAATTTTCTCCCTCAATATCAAAATGTCTTTCGGATAAAGTTATTCAAACTTCTAAATTATAAATGACATTTAAGTTATTCGTGAAGTGCTTCAATCTAACCTCCCTCTATGGAGAATTACTATTCTCTTAAATTCTCATGTTTCCTTAGATTTTGTACGTTTTTCTTTCATACCAGACAATCATTAGATGGAACAAGGTTGTAGAATATGTAAAATATGGGGCGGGGAAAGTGCAAAAATATATCTACTCAGACCACTCATTTAAAAAAGTGGACATTCTGGAGATATATGGTTGCACCTTTGGATCTCCACTTAGGCTCATGGCGGTCAACCCTCCCATGTCTCACAGAGTCTTCGCTCCCACATTCCTTCATTCAACCTGTCCATGAGGTGGAGGTCGGATATGCTGCCCGACAGGATCTTCGTCCGTATGATAGTTCTGTTCCGACTCATCCGTGCTTCAATTGTCTGTATTCCGTATGAATGTTCTACTAAGAAAGCATAGAATCTAAGCTGCTAACGACAATGCTGTAAACTGGGGGATATCCTGTAACATCGTTTCTTCACTAAACCAATGCCCCTTTTTCAGGACACCAAAGAGAACTCGAATTAGCTTGTTGCATAACGCAATGAGCGACTGCATCTTTTTCAAGGGATTATTTGGTCGTTTCGTATAATACTGATGCAATGCCTTAAACGCTCGGTTCTTAGCCACCAGTGGCATCATGACGCGAAATAGCAACGCTCGTAGTCGCTTACGACCTCGCTTCGTAATCTTCGTTTGTCCCTTGTGTTTACCGGACGTGTTTTCTTTTAGATTCAAGCCGGCGAGCTTAATGATTTGTTTCGGATGCCGGTAATACGTAATGTCACCAACTTCAGCGAGAAAACCGGCTATACTATCCCGGCCAATGCCTTTTATGTCCAGTAATTGCTTCACATGGGGGATTTGCTCCAAGAGCTCATCCAGCCTTGCCTCAAGCTCTTCAAACTTACTCTCAAGCAACTCGTACTGCGTTAACAACAGTTGAAGCTCTAGTTTTGCTAGTGCGGTCCCTTCTCGTATACCAACAGAACGGCTTGCCGCTGCTTTCAGACTTCTCATACGCTCGATGCCCAGACCTCGCTTGGCAACCTTTCTGAGGTGACTCAGCAGCGCTTCTTCAGACTCAGAAACCAGCTCATGGGGCAACAAACAAAGACTGAGCATTTGGCGTGCTGACTTGCATTCCCAGTCCTTAAATACCGTGAGAAACTCTGGAAAATACCGATCCAACCAGTTATGAACGCGGCCTTGCACCACGCGCAGGTCAGTCGACAGATGATCGCGAATTTTCATCGCTTCCCTTAGTTCGGCATAGATGCCCTGGGGAAGGTTGGGTACAGCATATCTCCCGTCTTTGACGAGCTGTGCGATGACTTTAGCATCTTTTATGTCATTCTTGGTTGGTGAATTGTCATCCAATTCTTTGCTTTTCTTCACATGGAGCGGATTAACCACAGCGCACGTAACATGCTGTTCTCTTAAAAAATGGGCCAGGTTCAGCCAGTAGTGGCCGGTTGGTTCCATGCCAACGATGACATCCTGGAACCCTTGCTCCGTCGCAAGCTTTCTGAACCAGTTAACGAACATTTCGAAGCCTTCACGGTCGTTCTCAAACGCAATTGATTTCCCGAACTCGACTCCGCGGTAGTCTTGTGCTCGAGCAACGTGTTTGAATTTAGCAATGTCTACACCGACAATTAAGGTAGAAGAAGTAATTTGATTAATGCGTTCATTTTGAGTAGAATTCATCTTGTAGTCTCCTTGGTTTGTATTTGGATCCGGTCGCTGGCGAGCATCTGGGACCCTCATACATCATACCAAGGAGTCTTTTTGTTTCTCAAACCTCGTATTTCTCCATAATAGGAATGCTGCCCTTTACTTTAATAAAAAGCGGCAACGGATATCATATCCGTTACCGCCTTGTTGTTTTTGAACTAAAGTTCTCCGATAGTTGAATGGACTAACCGAGTGAAACGACCTTAATACAGGTGCGCACATAAAGGCCCAGTGGCCATTATGATGGCAGCGGTATAAATGCATAAAGTTGTTCTCTGCTTCCCCTCAATCGTGTATACTAGTATCCAAATTAAACCAAATTAAAGTTGGGTTGATTGGTTATTTTTCCATACTGATCATACATGGCTCTCAGTGATGATAGAACGCTTATTCTAAAGCGTACAGTAGGAAAGGAGAGAGCAGCAACTATGCAGTTGAAACCGAACAAAACCATAGTGACCTTCATAATAATTTGTGTACTGCAGCTATCGTTGTCAGTCGTGAGATTATTCACAATGGACCATCAAATGGTCCCCACTTTTATTGGCTTTACCTATTTTCTCGTGAGCCTAGTATTTCTGGGACTTCTCGCTGTGATGCTAATCGATCTTCTGATGGAGGCGCGGCGAACGATTCAAGGCCGTATCATAAACAAAGAAGGCAGCATTATTAACGTGCTTCGGGATGACGGTAAGCTAAAGCGCTTCAGAATAAACGTACCTGAGGTGCTGGATGCTCTCCGAGCTGACTATAGAGTAGAGATCGTGAGCACGAATCTGGCCAATATTCCGAGCCGGATCACGGTGATTGAGTAACGAGATTCGTATAGTTCTTAAAACTAATGTTGCAAAGCAACCATCACTTACTTCTTCTTGGTGCTTTGAACTAAAGTTTCCCTTAGCTTAAGCCCCTTGTGTTATTGTCAACTCAAGATGATATCCTTTAGTTCAATCAGAGTTCTGATTCGATAACTGGCTTTTGTGAAGTCATGTGTTTTTGTGAAGTCGTTATGTACAATAGCACAGTCGATACCAGCTGCCACGGCTGAGTTCAACCCTCTATTTGAATCCTCTACAACCAGAGTCTCTTCTTTGGTAGCTCCGAAACGCTTTAGTCCGGTCAAGTAAGGCTCCGGGTGAGGCTTGGTGCGCTCGTAGTCTTCGCGAACAAGGACGAATTCCATGAATTGTGTAATCTGACGATTTTCATGAATAAGTTGAAAATCCGCACGTTTTGAGGTTGTCACGATCGCCATGCGAACGTACTTTGACAGCTCAGCCAGAGTTTCAGCTACACCTTCAATCTCTATAGCTTCAGTTCTTAGATATTCCTGATAATAGACATTGCGAACCTCACGCTGTTTACTGATGATCTGTTCATCGATACCTGCCGCCCTAGCTTGGGACCAAGTGCCCAATGACTGAGTCATATCGCGAAGGTATTGATCTTTATCCAAAGTAAATCCTATATCAGCTAGAGCGCGTGCTCCCGCTTTGTAATACCAGAATTCCGTATCAACCAGAACACCATCATGATCGAAGAGTATGAACTTTTTCATTGTTTCGTTCTCCTTTGTCATGCGGCAACCTTGGTGACCAAGTATTTATATAATCCTCCAGCGTGCCAACTCTCTGTTCAAATCTTTCTCTTTGAATCATCAACTAAAACTTTCCGTTAGTCGAGTCATTATTAGCTTGTCACAGCACCAATTTCTCGAGAGCAACAGCAACACCATCATTATCATTTGATTCAGTAATGTGTTTTGCACAATTTTTTAACTCCATTATTGCGTTTTCCATAGCAATCGGAAATCCACAGTTATGGAATAAACCTAAATCGTTAAAGTCATCCCCGAATACCATTACATTTTCTGCCCTCACCCCAATTTCATTAAGCACCCATTGCACGGCATTCCTTTGAGGCTGATTTGTGCATGATTTGAACCAGTACACCTCCGTCGGTTGCGATTACATTCACATGGTCGCCGAATTGCTCGATAATATCTATCCATGCACTGTAACCATGAACCAATATTTTTGTTGGGGAAAGTGAACTTAAAAAATCCTTATCAACAACCAAAGGTTTAGGATCACTTGAACGAATACCGAAATGAATAAGTTCTGAGTCAGAAATTGGTGTACATGTATAGCATGAGTCATTGACCTCGTAATTAATTATCGATTGAGCTGCATGTAACTTGATGAAATGGTTAATCTGATGGCTAATCTCCAATTGATTGGCCGCTCTAGGCGGTCGTGCCGCGGCAACGATAATATGGATTCCAGAATCATAACACCGTTTAACAGCCTCGTAATTTCTAGGCGATATGGATTTGTCGCTGCCGAGCAGTGTTCCGTCCAGGTCTAATACAACTGCCTGTATGTCCGACATCTGCATCTCTCCTCAAATTAATTTTACTAATAATAAGCTAATACCAGAAAAGATACTAGACTATTGTTGTTTAGCCTGTCGGTTAACGTAATAAAGCTGCAGCTGATCCTCCGATCTGCTGCAGCTTTTATGATTGAACTAATGTTCCCAGTTAGCTTGATCAACTATAATCTGATGCCCTTACTTATTGGTTGGGGAATAGCCTTCCTTCAACAAATCAATGATTTTTCTTGCCGAATCGGCTCCGTTCTTCATGCAGTCCGAGATCCCTGCGCCATAATAAGAGCATCCAGCAAGGATAATGCCTGGGAATACATTTGCCATGATGCTTTCAAGTGCATGGACGCTTCGCGGATGGGTAATCGAATAAATTGGCATTTGCCCGGACCAGTCGGTGATCTCGTTAACGACAGGTTCGGCGGTAATTCCAAGCCCCTTCTCAATATCGCTAAGGGCCACCTTTAGCAGTCCATCGTGATCCAGATCTTTTATTGAAGCGTACGAGGGATGGCTGCTTTTATAAAATAACCGGACGAGCAAATTTCCAGATTTGGACGTATGCTCCCATTTGCGACTTGTCCACGTGCAAGCGTTGCAGAACAATTCATCGGTCGTCGCGGTAATAAATCCCGTTCCATCGGCGGGGAGCACTGAATCGGGCACGTCAAAGCCGACATATACGCTGATGAGCGAGCTGCTTTTCAATCCCGAGAATTGCTCCGTAAGGCTCGAATCGTCAAGAATCGGTTCTGCTGCGGTATGCGGAATGCTTAGTACAACATAATCCGCTTCGATCATGTCCTGATTGTCTAAGTGCACGTGATACCGGCCATTGTCCTTATCAATTCTGCAGACTTTAGTGTTTAACAGCAATTCTTCGGTCAGACTAGCTTGAAAGGCGTCAATTAGTGAGCCCAGACCGTTTTTTAGCGAGAAAAACTTCTTCTCACCAATCCTAAACTTCTGCTTGTTTGTCTCTAGCCCTTTAATAATACTTCCGTATTGCTCCTTGTAGTCGATCAAGTAAGGTAGTGTTGAGGCAATTGTCAATTCGCTCAAATTCCCTGAATAGACCCCGGAAAGGACGGGAGCAATTTGCTTTTCGACTAGTTCGCTCCCGAGAAAATACTCCAGAAACGCGCCGACAGAATCGTCCTTCGTAAACGTCTCATTTTTCGTATAAAAATCTTTTAGCGCCGCAACTTTGCCTTCTGCCGAGACGAGCGTACTCTTGGCGAGAGACTCGATGCTTGCCGGAATACCGAACACCGCGTCGTCCGGAATCGGCTTCAGATGGCCACCAGCGTATATGAAGGAGCGTCCAGTCGCGTTATAGACCACGTCATCCTTCAAGCCCAGTTCTTCAATCACGCTCATGTCGTCTATTTTTCGCGCTACAATAGAATCCGCCCCGGTCTCCATCACGAATTGTTGATGCCTGACGGTTTGAATTTTACCGCCTAACTGTGCAGACGCTTCAATTAATAAAAGCCTGACCGCAGCTCCGGTTGCCTTCCTCCATTTGCGAAATTCATGCATGGCCGACAGCCCAGTAATGCCGCCACCAATCACAATAATTGTTTTCAAATTCAACACCTCATGGTTTAGTTCCCATTAGTTTAACATATCCACGCAGGTTTCTGGTATGATTGCCGTCACTATAACCCGAGTTTAATGGGTGATTGCTAACGGGTTAACCTTACGGTAGAAATCGTTATGGACTAATGGATGAATCGCAAGCATCTTCCACAAGAGAGAAGCAATCTTCGTCGTATTCGCTGCCACCGGAGATTCCGAGAGATCTGTCTGCAAGTTTTTCGTATCTTCTTTGTTTAGCCCCTTCCGCCGCGCCACGACCTTGCTTGTGCCCCGGAGGAAGGCAATTGAACAATTGTTGTGAAGCACGGTGTAGTGATAAGTTCCTCCCAAACCTTTTAATTTAAAAAAATAGCGGCATTCTTGGACACAAATGTCCTAGAATGCCGCTATATTATTAAACTAGCATCTCCCGTTACTTTAATGGAGATTGTCGTATTCTTTGATAATTATTTTAATCATGTCTAACGTATCTGTGGGAATTTCGTTTGATCTAAAGAAACCATATTCAATAACTTCATGATTATCAATTTTAATCACACCTTCAAAGTTACTACTTATGTAAGTAAGAGCAATGTAGTGAATCTCCACCCCAGACCTTCCTCTATGACTAAAACCATTTCCTGAGAAAACTTTGAAGTGATTTAAATCATCTATATAAATATTTAGCTCTTCGTGAAGTTCCCTTTTAAGCGCTTCCTCAACTGATTCCCCTGGCTCTAATAATCCACCTGGAAGCCCCCATGTACCGTCACAATGTTTCACAAACAAAATTAGACCATCTTCATTTAGCAATATTAAAGTTGGTCTTACCATTATCAATGGTAAGTCTGGTACGCGATTAATGAGTTTCTGTATGTACATCGTTATTCTCCAATAAGTTATATTATTTAGTTGCACTTCATAACGCGCTCCGTTTAGGTATAGAATTTTCCTTCATCCGCAATTTGGATCATACACCACGCAAATCACCAATTAGCTTAACAAGGCTACCGGTCATGTCGGCAACCTCATCTTGGGGTGTTTTTTCTACTATAGTTCCCCGTTACTTCAACAATGTATGACCTATATACGATCTCTTATAAGTTCTAATGCCTGTACAGTTTGATTCTTATAGCCTCCTGGGGCATCTTCATTAAGTTCTAACTCAAATCCCGCCCATTTATATAGCTTTATTGCTTTATAAGCCCAAGTTGATGTAGGCACATACATTATTTGATCACCTTCTATATTGATCATATGTCGTACGCCTTCTGCAATTAATGCTTTACCAAGCCCTAGTCCTTGATATTGCGGCTTGACAGCAACCCACTGAACAAATGGATGTCGACGAATTCCTGTATATTTCCACCAAGCTGTAAAAGTAGCAACTCTTTCACCATCAGCAGATTGAATGAACAAAGTTCTTAATTTAACTTCACTCATGTATAGCAAATAGCTCTTAATAAAATACTCCAAAGCCACTTCCTTAGAGTTAAATTCCAAAACAGAAGTTTCAATTTCAGCCCATGATTCTTCATCACCTGGCTGGAACATTACGAATGAAAATCCTTGAGGCAATGAAGCTATTGGAAGCAGTCTCCCTGCACTACGTTTTAGAATGACTCTGTACCAGTCCAAACTTGTATCAAGCATTACTACCCTCCTTTATAGTTCCCAGTTAGTTGAACACCATGACATATAATGAGTTACTTGTCAGCTAGCTTTATCGCTTCTACAATGACTGGCTCTAGCTTATTTTCTAAGTCATCCATAATTGCATAAAACTGTTCATCCAGGTTTTCAAGAAGCTGCCGATAATCCCAGCAGCTCGTCTAGGTGTATATACAGCTATCGTTTCCCAATAGCTTAATGTGTTTTAAATCTCGGAATTGCCAAACAAATTTTTTAAAATTGAATCTGCACATTCTTCTGAAGAATTTATGTGAGTATCGACAGTACAGTTATATTGAATATCTTTGGCCATTATTTTATTTTGCCACTCGGATTGATCTTCGGTTCTATCTCCGCGTTCAATATTTCTTTGACGACAAACTTCCAATGGACAAAAAACTTCAACAATATAGAAGGGATATCCCGCGAATATGTCCTTAACTTTTTCATAGTGCGGTTTTAACTCAGGTCTTTCAACCAAAATGCCATCGATAAGCACATTCTTCCCATGATCAGAAAACAGTTTAGCGGTATGATACATCATAATTATTGCATCACTTAAATATTTCCAGTAGTTTTCACGTAGATAATTTTCGCCAATTGTATTTTCAAACAGGTCATTTGCAACAACATAAAAAAATTCATCCGATCTTAATTGAATGGCATCTACTATAGAAGTTTTCCCGGCGCTAGTTACACCGTTTAAAAATACGATCTTACCCTTATCCATCTCAGTATTCCTCTCTTATTCATTGTCTCAAAAAATTTATTACTACGGCGAAGGCCCCTTTACAGCATAACATATAAACCTATAAATTGGTTTTTTAGATAAATATTTCAATCACGGTATCCTGCCCGTTACTTCAAATGAAACAGCTCCGCGGCGGTCTGCTCCCTGTCTTCGTTGAACTATCGTTCCCCGTTATCGTAATAATCCCACGTCCGCCGTCGTTTGAGCTGGGTAAGATCGGTTAATAATACCGCCGTTCGGAATCTTAATGCTCACGTGGTCGCCTACCGTAACAGCGTCATAATCGACTTGTTCAACCGAAATCCACATCGCGTTCGGTTTGGCGCTTTGTAGTATGTATTGCTGTGTTGGATCGCATTCCGTTTGCTAAATCCATGCTTGCAATCAAAGGGATTAGTGCCATTTCATTAGCTGGTATTCTTGGTGAGGCGGGAGATTTAAGCGGCTTTGTTCATGGCAATGCGCTGTTGCGTCATGCCGGTCTCAACCTGGCAGAAGCAAGCTCGGGCAAATGGACCGGACAGATGAAGATTAGTAAGCGTGGACGATCTCGACTTCGACGTTTCATCTTCATGATGACCATGAGTTTAGTTGCAAACAACCCTGAATTCAAGGCCATACATGCGCACAATGTACAGGTGAAAAAGATGAAAAAAATGAGATCTCTTATGAAACTATGCGGTAAATTAGCTCGAGTTCTCGTTGGTATGGCCCGAAGCCGGGAAGATTACAATCCCCACAAAACAATGCCCACTCAGCTAGCTGCTTAATTATTATCTAACCGTTTCGTTGTACGAATTTTGGCTTATTCGCGGGATTTCAAAAGAAAGCACGGAGTACCGGATACATTGAACCAAAGGGCACTGACCCGTACCGTTAGCAAGACCGGCCTCCACCCCTTGGACAGGCGTAACGAAGGAATGAGAGGGCAAAGACCCGTTGAGACATGGGAGTGAAAACCTCCAGGGGCGGTGTGGAGAATGCGTGCAGTATATGGAAGGATATGGGGTTTCGACCTCCCCCTCTATTTCCTTACGCATTCATAATGTCCTAGTCTACCAAAAGGGTTCTCTTACTATCTTTCTGCAATTCTGGCAAGGGTGAAATCCTGCGAATAAGCGAGCATTCGTGAGAAAACTAAATCGTTCCCAGTTAGTACAAAATTACCTCAGAAAATACTCCCGTATTTCCAACCAGTTGTTTACTCTAACGTATCCTGTTTCGTTTATATTGTGCGGTGCTGTAAATAAAATTCCTTGACCTTTAAATCGTTGAAAATGTCTTACATTATCATCAATTAGGTAATCCGCATGGATAATACTCTTATCTCCGCAAAAAACAAAATTCATCTCATCTAAAAAGGGGAAATGTTCCTTTAGCCATTCATATTTCGCGGTGAAAGAAGATGGAAACTCCATCGCTGCTGTGGTAATGAATACTTCAAAATGTTCACTTAATTCTTTGATTACTTCTTGACTATCTTTCATGACATCTAAATCGCGGAAAAATGTAGGGTCATTTAAGTAAGCAATAATCTCATTCTTCATCTGAGGACGCAACTCCCTAAGACGCGTTCCCATCAAGTCATTCACAGTCAGATTCTCATTGTAATCACTATTAAACACTCGTAAATGTTTCGGGTTAAAATCAGCTATAACTTCGTCCATATCAATTGCAATTCTATGCATATAACCACTCCTTCTATCTTTGAACACCATTATGCATGTTTTTATCACTCCACTATACTGCTCTTAATGCTTAATGCTTACCTATATCGTCCTTCATCAATTCTGTTCTTTGCCAATGTTCGTATTTCTTCGTCCTCATCGTTTAGTAAGACACTTAGAGCTTGAAATGTCGCTTTTTTATTATAGACAATCCGTTGTCTGACTGAGCTATCTGAGTCTTTTGCTAGTATTAATTGTAAGTGTTCAGGTAGTCGGTTTTTTGTTGCAACATTAAATCTAACCCTTTCATCTACATCGTCAGCGAGAATTTCCATTATCTCAACAGGAATTGATTTATTATGTGCTACCCATTCACGCATATCAGGGTACATTTTAATTACTTCTAACCAAACCTCAAAAGGTGCAAAATCCCCTGCTGCTTTCAGGTACTCATCCATTTTTTCGCTATTCCTTAGCCTAACAAATTCTTCAGCAGAATTAATCATCTCTCAACCTCAATTTGTCACTTTTATTTCCTATTTTATCATAAAGAGATTGGAACTAAACTATCCCTTTAGCTTAACGACGTTTACGAACATTCTAAAACTATTTTTTCTCAGTCTAAATTTTAATTTTAGTCTAATCCATATTTTTCGAATGAAATAATGACCTAACACGGAGAGCCCTGCAAAAGTACATTTTTTGAAAAATCAAAAAATCAGGGGTCAATAAATGACTCCCTGAACGAAAAATGAGCCTTAGACGCAATGCTAGAGGCTCATTTTTCATTGACTTTATTTTTTGTCTTTGTCTTCTTTTATCTTCTTGTGCCAGACGAGAAGGAGGTGAGAGGTGGGCGTGCTTTGTTAAGGCCGGAAAACTTCCTGACCGTTTAGAATCAATCTGTAGCTGATGTCGGCTTTCAGCGAATCCGATACGGCACAATATTTTTCCTTGCCCATTTCAATGGCTTTCCAAATCCGGTAATCCGGAATTTCCCCTTCAACACGGAAAATCAGCTCAATGGCGGTAAAGCCGGTCGGATTCTGCTCTTTTCGGGTGCCGTCCGCTTCGATCTCAAGCGAAGTGATCTGACCAAGAAACGAGTCCAGAATCATGGTGATGTCTATGCCGATACAGCCGGCCAGCCCGGCCAGCAGCAGCTCCATAGGCGTCGCGCCTTTGCCGTCGCCGCCGTATTTCGGCGTTGCGTCCATTCCTACCGGATAACCGGAATCCCCGACTGATGTGAACAAGCGTTTTCCATTCCAAGTTGTCATGACCTTCATGATGATTACCCGCTTTCTGTATTTTAATGCTCCTGAAGTTGATTGATAAACTTTCTGGATCTTTCGGACTTCGGATTCTGAAAAAATATCTCCGGCTCCTGCTCCTCCACGATCACGCCGCCGTCCATAAACACGACTCGGTTAGCGACCTGGCGGGCAAATTTCATTTCATGGGTGACGATGACCATCGTCATCCCATCCCGGGCCAGCTGGCGCATAACCTCCAGTACCTCCCCGACAAGTTCGGGATCAAGGGCTGAGGTAGGCTCGTCAAACAGCATGATCGCCGGCTCCATCGCCAGCGCCCGGGCAATGGCCACCCGCTGCTGCTGGCCGCCGGAAAGCCTGGAGGGATATTCGTCCTTCTTAACCAGCAGCCCAACCCGGTCCAGCAATCGTTCGCCGATCTTCACGGCTTCTGCCTTCTTCATCTTCTTCACCGTCATCAGCGATTCGATCACATTGCCAAGCGCCGTCTTGTGCGGATACAGGTTAAACTGTTGAAAAACCATTCCCGTGTGACGACGAATTTCCCGGAAGCTAGCCTGTTTCTTTTTGGAAGGCATGCCCGCCTCCACTCGAACGCCATTAACCTCAAGCGATCCGCCGTCCAGCTCCTCAAGCCCGTTCAGGCTCCTCAGCAGCGTGCTTTTGCCGGAACCGCTTGGTCCAAGCAAAACAACAATTTCTTTGGGAGCGACGCGCAAGTCAATACTCTTCAAAACCTCTAATCCGTTAAAAGACTTGGACAGTCCTGTCGTTTGAATCATGTTTGCTCCACCTCAAGCCTTAATATACTTTGGACAGCTGCTTCTCGACCGCATTCAGAATGGCCGAGAACACCGTGCTCATGATCCAATACATGGCAGCGATCCCAAGGAAAAATGGCATGTAGACGTAATATTGGGCGATTAGAAGCTGCGCTGAACGAAGCAACTCGGTTACCGTAATGGCGGACACCAGTGCGGTCTCCTTCAGCATGCCGATAAAGGTATTGCCCATAGGCGCAATGGCCACCCGGGCCGCTTGCGGCAAAATGATTCTTCTCATCGTCATCCAGCCCGTCATGCCTGTCGCATAAGCGGCCTCCGTCTGACCTTTGGGTATCGACTGAATCGCCCCTCTGAAGGTTTCGGACAGATAGGCACCTACGTTTATGCTCAATGCCACGTAAGCTGCCGTCAGCGGCCCCAGCGTAATTCCGTAATCGACAAGCCCGTAATAGACAATAAATATTTGGACGAGAAGCGGTGTTCCGCGAATAATGGATACATATACGCGGGCGATTCCTCGGATCAGCCGGTTACCCTTTAATCGGGCTATCGCGACTACCAAGCCGATAATAAGTCCGAAAAACATGGATATAACGGTAACAAGCAGCGTATAATAAGCGCCTTTAAGCAAGAAAGGCAAGTTATCCCATACCAGATTCATTGTCGTTTGAATCCCCTTTTGATTCCTTGGTTAAAACGAGAAGGCCATGGCAGAATACGCATTCCTCATGGCCTTGTCCTTTTCACTTTTCTTACTCGGCCGATGGCTCTTCCCCAAACCATTTTTTGAAGATGGTCTTATAGGTACCGTCAGCTTTCATATCGGTCAAAGCTTTATCGAGTGCGGCCAGGAATTCCGGATTGTTTTTGCGGACCGCGATACCCGCCTGGTCGGATTTGATCGCATCGCCTACCGCTTTAATTTTAAAGCCGTTTTTATCGACAATCGGTTTCAAGGCATACAGGTTGTTGATCGTGGCATCGATCCGGCCAGCATTCAAATCCTGCAGGGAAGTAATCACATCGTCATACGTTTTGATCTTGAAGCTCCCAACCTTCGGCAGCACTTCATTCCGCAGATAGGATTCATCGTTTGTGCCTAGTCCTACGCCGATATTTTTCCCTTTAAAGTCTTCCAGCTTCGTGATCGAATTATTATTCTCTTTTACGATGATTTTAACTTGATTCGTAATGTACGGCTGGGTGAAATCAATTTGCTGCTTGCGTTCATCGGTAATCGTAACCTGGCTTATAATGGCATCGATTTTGCCGGCCTGCAGGCTAGGGATCAGTCCCGAGAATTCCTGCGGAGCAAACTCGACTTTAACGCCGATGCGTTTGGCAACTTCTTTTGCAATGTCGGCATCAAAACCATCGATTTCCTTGTTGTCATTCAAGAAGTTGTACGGCGCGTAAGTACCCATTAATCCTACTTTTATAACGCCCGCCGTTTTAACCTTGTTCAATAAATTATCTTCGTTTCCGGCATTTGCGGAGCTGCCGCCGTTTGCGGCATTATTGGCAGGAGACGAGGTTGGCGCATTATTGCTTTTATTATTAGAACCGCAGCCGGCCAATGCCAGAACAACGAGCAATAAGACGGACAACGTTAGGAACAGAGTATTTCTGGATTTCTTTTTGGTTAACATGCTTTTCTCTCCTATCTCTAATCTGTGTATGTGTACAAACTAAACGCCAAGCAGACCAAAAAATTCAAACCTTGCTGTCTCGGCGGCAAGCTGCTCAGCGGTTTTGGATTCGATCCCGCTGCCTGGCGGGGCGAACCCGAGCAACCAGCGTGAAATGACGCCTTCGATCAAGCTCATAATCATCGTGGCACGGAACTCGGCATCGATGGAACCCGGGAGCATCCCTAACTCGATTGCTCTGCGGATGTTCAGAAGAAAGGCATTCTCCAGAGAAGCTCTTGTCTCCCCAATCGCATGACGGATGGTTTCAACGCCTCCACCGCTGCCAAGAATAAGCTCTATTAAATACCGGTTGGACTCCGCAAACCGAAACAGCCTTTCGAGCAGAGCTTCGGAAGCGTGTACCATATCCTGCACGGACCCTACTTCCCTCCGGTATCCTTGGCCGATGACGTCAAGCAGCTTTTGCCTTCCCTCTTTCACAAGTTCCAGCGCAATCGCTTCTTTGCTTTTAAAATACCAGTAAAAAGTCCCTTGGGCCACACCGGCCTCAGCGACAATATCGGAAATTTTTGTAGCGTGATAACCGTCCTTGGCAAATCGCTTTAAGGCGATTTGCAGAATATGCTCTCTGCGCTCGCTATTGATTTGGGCTTCTTTCTCTCCGCTCAATCTGTTCCCACCCCCACCCGATTGACTAGTCAGTCAGTTAATGATTAAATCCTATAGGTTTTCTATGATATTGTCAAGCATTTATGCGCTGCTTAGTTACGCAATCGATAGCAAGCGCATAAAGCTTGCTCTATCGTTAGGTTTTACCATTCTGTCACACCATTAAACAGATCTTCATTATCCTTTTTATACCAGAATCCAAAAAACAGCGTTACGATTGCATGATCTACGCCAGGTGAAAACCCGTATGTTCTATTACTGAAAACAGGTACCTTACTGCCAATGATCATCTTGCCAAAAATAAAGAAAAACCCTTGATAAACAAGGGTTTTGAGTCATTTTATTATGGTGGAGCCAAGGGGGATCCGACTACGCTTTGCTCGTCTTCTCATCATGGGATGTCTGAATCTTTTATTGAATAGAGGAAGCGTAATCGAAGATGACTTTTAGCGGTAGATTCAGACGCCGTGCTCCTCCATTAGAAGTATGCCTTCGTGGCCTTCTCATTTCATTGCGTCCGCGCGGACTGAACCCGGGTTCGCCCCCTATATGGGCTCCACCATAATAAACAGAAAACCACGTCTAATTGACGTGGTTTGATTGTTTATTATGGTGGAGCCAAGGGGGATCGAACCCCTGACCTCATCGCTGCCAGCGATGCGCTCTCCCAGCTGAGCTATGGCCCCGGACTAGCAAAATAATAGCACAGACATTTCCACACTGTCAATCATTTTGCTTGTCTTTTTTACATTCACTTCACATAGCCGAACCCTAGTATCGTAAACCTCTTGTCTTCCTGTCCGGAAGCCATTCTGATCTCAACGATATGCTCTCTTGTCTCCTGCTCGTTATACAGAATAACGGCATTGCAATGCGTCCAATTGATCTCATGAGGATCTGCGGTCACCACCAACTGACCGTCCACCAAGACCTCGGCACTGCCGAAATCCGGGCTGCCCGAGTCCTTGAACACTAGTAAAAGGCGCTTGCTATTAATGGTCATTCTGAAGCTGCTCTCTCCCGACTCAGCCGAATGCATCCAATTATGAGGGAACTGCGGCGTTCCGAAGGGATTGCTGTCCATCTCAACGAAATGCAAGTCGATGTCGCTCTGATCGAACCCACCCGCTTCTACCGAAGCAACACCTTCATAGCTACTCCGATCCAGCAACCGCACATCCACGAAATCATTCCCGATAACCGGGAGCTTATCGGTCACTATGTCTTCTGCATCCTCCACCGAACGATCCGTCTCTTCGAATAGATAGGACAAGCAATCCGCCATGACGGTGTGGCCAACATTCGTCGGATGATAGATATCGTAGAAGAATTGCCTTTTGGAAACGACATTCCCTTCTTGCTTGGTCAGCTTGAACTGATCGACCACGGCATCCTTTACGCTTACCATTGGAAGATCGTAATGCCATCCGACAGGAGAAAGACGGTCCTGCAGGTTCCAGTCGTTCACAAATACGCTGAACAATAAAATAACGGCCGGCGCGTTGGCCGCGTTGAGGGCTTTGAGCACCAGACTTTCGTAACAGTTCCCTTTTGTCTCGTCCCCTGCATCATTTACGGCAAACTCAACGATAACGATATCCGGCTCGGAAGCTCCATCCCGCAAAATATCCCGGTCATAACGGATCATTCCAAGCTCGGAAGGCGTACCGCCGACTCCGGCTTTAATAAGATGAATATGGTTACCGTCAGCACCAGCCTCACCATACATCCTTTTAAAACGTTCATAAGCTTTAAACGAATAACACTCCGTATGAATCGGCTTCGCCCCGGCTCCTTGCGTTATGGAACCGCCTATATAGGCAATGGTGACATCCTCGCCTCGTCTTGCCTTCCCCATAGCGGCTTTTAACCGTTTGGTATTGCCTCTATTCAACAGCGATTTGGCGATCATCCCGCGGTAAGCATCCGTCCCGAATTCAACCGGTGGTTCAACTTCCTTCTCCGGAACTTCGTATCCATCATTCAGGTACAGCCTTATACTTACTGTCGCAAGGGCGCCGGCTTGGTCAAATTCAAAAGCAAACTTGCCGGGCACGTCATCATCCGCTGACCATTCGATATCGGCTAAGACAACTACATTCTCCGAGCCGTCTGTTTCGCAAGGAATCCGGATCCGGGTGCCTGACTCGTATTTGCTTGTTTTCCCCCAATTCTCCAGACTAAAAAATACGTCCGATCGGTTGCTGTCATCATGAAGGTTCACCGTTATTCCCATGCTATGTACCAGCTGGCGGAACCCATTACAACTAGATAGAAGCGCTAATATATCCTCATCCTCAACGCCACCGGAAAATTTGGCTTTCTCGCTCAGCCTTCCTTCCAGGTAAATCTCTTCCGTAAACTTCCCGTCTTGACGGGAGCTTGCTTCTATTATGGTATCGTAAAGGATAAAAAATCCGCTTCGTTTCTCGTTCGGATCTTTAGGTGCTGCCGGACCTGTAAAGCTGCTATTCCGCAAATCTATCGCCTCCTGCTCCGTGTATCTCTATTCATTATAGAGATACCCAGCGAGCGCGCGCGGTAGAAATTAAAGATGTTATAGAAGAAATTATGCATAATTCGACACTTCCACCAGATTAAAATCCGGATCGCGAAAATACACCGATACGATTGTCCCTACTGCCCCCGTACGGGCGACCGGCCCTTCTTCGACTTGCACCTCGCAAGCAGCCAAATGCCGGATGACTTCATCCATCGGCGTCTTCGTAACGAGACAAAAATCTGCAGACCCCGGACGCGGGTTCCTTGCCTTCGGTTCAAATTCTTTACCCGCTTCATGCAGGTTGAACTTCTGCCGGCCGAATAGCAGCGCCTTTCGGTTATCGCCAAAGACGATGACCTCCATATTCAGCACCTTTTCGTAAAAAGCTGCCGTCTTCTCAATACTGGCCACGGTTAATACAAGATGATCCAATGCTTCAATCTTTATCATTCCCTCAACTCCCGGCTTATCATAGATGCAAAAATAGTCCTTCCCGTATAGGGAGGACTATTCACGCAGTAAAATTAATTGTTCATTGGATGTTTGGATAACAAGCTGTTCAGTTCCTTCATGAACATGTCGATGTCCTTGAACTGTCTGTACACGGATGCAAAGCGCACATAAGCCACTTCGTCAACCGGGTACAGCTGGCTCATCACGATCTCGCCGATCTCGCGGCTTTCGACTTCCGCGAGCGCTGTCGTCCGGAGCTCCTTCTCCACTTCGGAGACGATGACCTCGAGTCGTTCAACCGAGACGGGACGCTTCTCGCATGCACGGATCAGACCGCGCAAAATTTTATCGCGGCTGAATTCTTCCCGGCTCCCGTCCTTCTTAATTACAATAAGCGGTGTTTCCTCGATCATCTCGAAGGTTGTAAAACGGCGGCTGCATTTTTCGCATTCACGCCGTCTGCGGATGGACTTGTTCTCGTTAGCTGGCCTGGAATCAAGCACTTTCGTACCGGCAAAATCGCAGTAAGGGCATTTCATTTTTTTCACTCCTTCCGAATCCTGTTTTTATTTTTTAAGAAATTTCCAGTCGTTACCTGAATGAAGTTGCGAATTCCGCACATAATACATTTACCAACCGCAAGGAGGTGAACATCAATGAGCTCGAACAACAGCAACCAAGTACTTGTACCGCAAGCTACTGCAGCACTGGACCAAATGAAATATGAGGTCGCTCAAGAGCTGGGTATTGCGTTGTCGCAAGACGGTTACTACGGCAACCTGCTTACTAAAGACGCAGGCTACATCGGGGGTAACATTACTCGCCGCCTAGTGCAAATTGCCGAACAATCCCTTGCTGGCCGCCAATAATGATTTCATCAGTCATGTATAACAGATGCTTTGGCTGTTCCGTCCTGAAGCGGCGGACAGCCAAGGCTTCTTCTTGTCCAAGTTAAATAACAGGATAAAGATCTTTGTACTTATTATAATAATAAATAACGCGTTGTACATAGTGACGGGTTTCCCCATACGGAATTTGATCCGTTGTGTCCAGCTTGCCATCCCATTTCCCCGTATCCAGCCACTTTTTTACATTGCCGGGACCGGCATTGTAAGCGGCAATAACGGCTACCGTATTCTGCTTGAACTGTTTGTGCAAGGACTGCAGATACCATGCCCCTACCTCGATACTGACATCCGGCCGATTCTGCAGCATATCTTTTGTGATATTGTTGAAATCCGCCTGCTTCACGATCCAGTCCGCCGTATCCGGCATAATCTGCATGAGGCCAAGCGCCCCTTTTTTGGAGACTTGTCCGGTCGAATAATTCGTTTCCGTCCGGATAATTGCCGCAATCAGATGCGGATCAACACCGTAATTTGATGCGCTTGCGCGTATGTCTTCTTTATATTGAATCGGATACATCATCCGGGCAAGCCAATTGGAATTAAGAAATAAGACGCCAATGAAGCCAATGAGCAGAATAAGCAGCACTCTTTTCCGAACTAACCACTTCATGGCAATCCCTTGCTCTTCCAGAAATCGCCCACCTGCCGCCTAGTCTCGTCAAGTGAACCGCTGTTATCAATAACCCAGTCCGCACGGCCTCTCTTCTGCTCAATGTCCATTTGAAGTCCAATGCGTCTCTGTGCTTCCTCTTCCGCTATACCGTTCCGTTCCATCAGCCTTTTTAACTGCAGCGCCTGAGGAACGTAAACGACCATCACCCCGTCGTACAGCTTTTCTTGACCCGTCTCGTACAAAAGAGGGATATCCGCAACGACCAATTGCCGGGGGTTCTGCTCTTCATACTTCCTTATCCGCTGCTGCATGCGGTTACGTATGGCCGGATGAAGGATATTCTCAAGCTGCGCGAGCAAATCGCGGTTGTTGAACACAATGCCGCCAAGCGCCTTCCTATCCAATGTTCCATCCGTATGTATAACAGCTTGTCCAAACGCGGAGGCGACCGCTTCTAAAGCCGGTTCGCCGGGCATAACAACATCTCTCGCAACCTGATCAGCATCGACCAGCATCGCACCGCGTTCCGCCAGCATGGCAGCCACGGTGCTTTTGCCGGTAGCGATCCCGCCGGTTAAACCGATCTTCATTAGCTTTCACCCCGTTCAAGTAACTCCTGCGTATTGCTTGTGACTCTATAACAGCTTTAAAATACCGATTATGATTAATAAAATGCCCGGAAGCACCGATATCGCCTGCATGCCTTTCCAGTTCGAGAACCGGAAGCCAAACCGCATTCCGCCTAGCAGGAATAAAGCACTGGCCGCAGCAATCATAATAGGCGTTAATAAAGGAGATAATCCGATCATAGCCGCTCCGATTCCGGCGCCGAATGCGTCGAACGACAAGGCTACGCCAAGCATTAACGCTTCGGTAGCGGAGATCGTTCCCGACTTATCCACGTCGGCGGCTTGCGGAGTCCGCAATATTTGTATAACCAATCCCAGGCGCTTCAATTCAACGATCACGACAAGAACCGGATGCGTGCGGTCAATCGGCTCCTGATTGGTCCCCGCCGGCTGATCCGAATCTCCTTCGGCCTGGCCTTCGGCAGCTCCCGCTTCCCGGCTGCTTCGCCTAAGCTGCAACAGCGCCCAAGTGCCAATGCCGACAAGTACAACTGCTCCAATCAGCTTAGCCACAAAAGGCGATAAATACCCCGTAATCCATGAACCCACTATCATCGATAAAAAGATGACCAAACCTGAGCAACAAGCGATAATGACAACCGACAAGAGCGGTATTCTTATTCGCCGCAATCCGTATGTCACGCCTACTCCGAAGCCGTCCACACTGACGGCAAAAGCAAGCACCAGCAAAGAAGCAAAATGCGCGAACAACCCGCAGCCCTCCCCGCATACCGGATGTCTCTAGCTGCGCCGACGCGCTTATCTAGACATCCGCCTATTGTTCGTAACAACAATAGCATATGCGGGGAAATCGTTACGGTGCATTAAACCTGCGGGACGGCCTTTTTGCGTGCCTTGGGCAAAGGCTGGCAGCTTGCGCAGGTATGCGTTCCT
Organism: Paenibacillus glycanilyticus; assembly: GCF_051200795.1. NCBI lineage: Bacteria > Bacillati > Bacillota > Bacilli > Caryophanales > Paenibacillaceae > Paenibacillus > Paenibacillus glycanilyticus. Next base: position 1,767,763 of record NZ_CP195155.1, on the reverse strand, counting down.
CTTCCGCCCACAACCGATTTCTCGATTAATCTGCCGCAGCTTGTGCATGGCTCGTCTTTCCTGCCGTACACCAGCAGCTGGTGCTGGAACATTCCCATCTCGCCTTGTCCGTTCACGTAGGACTTGATGGATGAGCCTCCTGCCGCAACAGCCTTCGCAAGCGTCGATACGATCGCCTCATGGAGACGGATCCATTCCGCCTTCTTCAAGGAATCGGCCGTCCGCTCCGGATGAATGCCCGCAAGGAACAAAGCCTCATCCACATAAATATTGCCAAGCCCCACCACATATTCCTGATTTAGAAGAAGCGGCTTGATTAAGCCTGATTTTTTTCCAAGCAAACCTCTCAAGGCCTCCGCTGTAAAAGCCTCATTCTCCAGCGGCTCGAGACCAAGCTTGCTCAGCGGCTTCATCTCGAATTCCGTTCCCGGCTCGAACAGATGCATGGTGCCGAATTGGCGTACATCCTTATATCTCAGATCCGTTCCGTCATCGAAGTGGAACAGGACATGCGTATGAAGCTCAACAGGCTCGTCGCTTGGAAATACGCCGTACCGCCCTTCCATCCGAAGATGGGAGACCAGCACGAGACCGTCCAGCACGATTCTCAAAAACTTTCCGCGACGCTCAACCGTTTGGATCGTCCGTCCGGCAAGCGCCCTTTCGAACGCCTCCGGTTCAGCCGGACGCTGTATGATACGAGGCAGCTTCACTTCTACCGAAGCAATTCGCTTGCCTGCGACTAATTCAATTAATGTTCTTCTAACCGTTTCTACCTCTGGCAATTCAGGCATTCTTATTCACCTCAAACCCATTATACCCGATTCGGATGGGCTGCGGGACGGGATACTTTTGTCAATCCCGTTGCTTAGGCGAAACTTTCGCCTTCACTTGGGATGGCATTAGCTATCCCAAGCTTGATAATCGCGAAACTTCGCTTCGGACGGGATACTTTTGTCAATCCCTTTGCTTAGGCGAAACTTTCGCTGCCAAGTATTACTTCGCCTCGTACCAGTTGACTCCGTAATTCACGTCCGCCTTCAGAGGCACGTCCAGCTTCAGCGCCCCGGCCATGGTGCTTGGAACAAGCTCCTTCATAAGCTCAAGCTCCTCTTCCGGAACCTCGAATACCAATTCGTCATGCACTTGCAGCAGCATGCGGCTTTTCAGACCGCGCTCACGGAGCGTCTCGTCCATGCGCACCATAGCCAGCTTGATAATATCGGCTGCCGTACCCTGAATCGGGGTATTCATCGCCGTACGTTCCGCGAAGGAGCGCAGATTGAAGTTGGAGGCCTTGATATCCGGCAGATAACGGCGGCGCTCCAGCAAGGTCGTCACAAATCCGTCGCGACGGGCTTGCATAACAATATCGTCCATATACTTGCGTACGCCCTGGAACACCTCGAAATACTGCTCAATGAACTTCGCGGCTTCCTTACGGGTAATATTCAAGTTCTGGGATAGACCAAAATCGCTGATGCCGTATACGATACCGAAGTTAACCGCCTTCGCCGAGCGGCGCATATTCGAATCCACTTGATCAGCCGATACGCCGAATACGTCCATCGCTGTTTTCGTGTGAATATCCATATCGTTAATAAAAGCTTCCTTGAGCCGCTCGTCGCCGGAAATATGGGCGAGAACGCGCAGCTCGATCTGCGAATAGTCCGCCGCAAGGATATACCAGCCCGGCTCGGACGGCACAAACGCCTTGCGGATCTGACGGCCTTCCTCAAGCCGGATCGGAATGTTCTGCAGATTCGGGAACTGGCTGCTGAGACGTCCCGTTGCCGCAATGGTTTGACGGTAATACGTATGAATTTTGCCCGTTTCCGGACGCACCTCTTTCAAAAGACCTTCTATATACGTGGACTGCAGCTTGGACAAAGTACGGTAATGCAGAATCAACGGAACGATCTCGTGATAAGGAGCCAGCTTCTCCAATACTTCCGCGTCTGTCGAATAGCCGGTCTTCGTCTTCTTCTGTACGGGAAGTCCGAGCTTTTCAAACAATACCTCGCCAAGCTGTTTAGGAGAGCCGATGTTGAACTCCATTTCAGCCAAGCGGTAGATTTCGCTCACGGCTGCGGACAGCTTCCTCTCCAGCTCGCTGCCGAGACGCTCCAGCTCGGCTTTTTCCACCTTGATGCCTTGGCGCTCCATCCCGGCCAGCACAACGGACAACGGCTGTTCCAGCTCGTAATACAGCTCGTTCATGCCCCGCTTCTCGAGATCTGCGCGCATCAGAACCGTAAGCTTACGGACGGCATCCGCCTTCACGGACAGATGGCGATACAACGTCTCGTTGTCCGGCACTTTGAATTTGGCTCCCTTGCCGTACACCGCTTCGTCAAGAGGAACCGAAGACTGGCCGTAACGGTCGCATAACGCATTTAACGTCAGGTTCGTGTCGGTCGGGTCGAGCAGATAGGCGGCTAACTGCACGTCAAACGCCACGCCGCGCCATTCGATTCCTCTCCAGCCAAGCGCTAGCTCCGTTTTATGCGTATCAAAACCGTTTTTAGGCTTGTCCGCATCCTCGAGCCATTTCCGCAGCTCCGCCGCGAAAGGTTGTTGAAGCGCCGATACAGGCACAACGTACGCCTTATCCCCAACCGCCGCGGCAAGTCCCAATACTTCCGCCTGATGCGGATTTTCGCCGATTGCTTCCACATACAAGCCATGCTCCGTACCTTGCAATGCGGACAGCATGTCCTTCAGCGCTTCACCGTCATTATCGGATTCAATTACCACGATGTTAAGCTCTACAGCGGGAGCTGCCGATTCGCCGCCCTCCGCGCCTGCTCCATTCAGATCCAGCCGCTCGATAAGCGACTTGAATTCCAGCTTGCGGAACGCATCGGCAAGCGTAGCCGGCTGGTAACCTTCGTAACGGATATCCTCTGCGCTATGCTCAAGAGGTACCTCGCGGAAGATCGTAGCCAGCTTTTTGCTCATGATCGCATCGTCTTTATGCGTCTCGACCTTTTCTTTCATCTTGCCTTTGAGGCTATCGGTATTCGCCAACACTTCCTCGACCGTGCCGAACTCATGCAGCATCTTGAGCGCCGTCTTCTCGCCTACGCCCGGAATACCCGGAATATTATCCGATGCATCGCCCATCAGTCCTTTAAGATCGATGATCTGCATCGGCTTCAATCCGTATTTCTCTTCAATGGCAGCCGGGGAATAGTGCTCGACCTCGCTGATCCCTTTGCGCGTAATCGCTATCGTAACGTTGTCCGAAGCGAGCTGCAGCATATCCTTATCGCCCGTTACGACCAGCGTCTCAACCTTCTGCTCATCGGCAAGACGCGTCAGCGTTCCGATAATATCGTCGGCTTCGTAGCCGGACAGCTCGAATTGCGAAATGCCGAAGGCCTTCAGCAAATCCTTCATTACCGGGAATTGCTCCGACAGCTCCGACGGCGTTTTCGCGCGGCCGCCTTTATATTCGGTATAGCCTTCATGGCGGAATACCACTTTACCCGCGTCGAATGCAACCAGCACATGGGTTGGCTTCTCGTCTTCCAGCAATTTAAGCAGCATCGTCGTAAATCCAAACACCGCGTTTGTATGTAAACCTGCTGAATTCGTAAGCGGCGGCATCGCATAAAAGGCACGGTTTGCGATACTATTGCCATCAATCAATATCCACTTGTCCATTCAGACACCTCACCTAATCATTCTACCCTCTATCATACCATATTTATGAAGCAAACTTCTCGCCGGAGGCCGGCAAAAAGAAAACCGCCGGGGCATCAGCCCAGGCGGTATCCTGCTTTCTATTTCCGTTACTTCGTAAACGTCAGAATCGACAGCATTCTGAACATCATAACCGCGCTTTCCGCACGTGTTGCTTCGCCTTCCGGATCAAATGCGTTACCCGGCTTGCCGTTTACAATGCCTAAGCCCGCAAGCTGGCTGGTCGCTTCAGCCGCCCATGCCGGAATATCGCTTTGGTCGGCAAATGCTTCAGCTCCAGCAGCGTCGCCTTTGTGTCCGGCGAAGGCCAGGCCGCGAGCCAGAATGACCGCCATTTCATCGCGGGAAATCGTCTGGTCCGGTCTAAACTCGCCATTTTTATAGCCATTGATAAGACCGGCTCCCGTTGCGGCCGCTACAGCGGATGCGAACCAATCACTCGTTTGAACATCCCCAAACTTGCCGTTTCCTGCCGCAGCCGGTGTCGCAAGACCAAACAGGCGAACGACCAGCGCCGTGAATTCGGCCCGTGTGACGGAACGGTTCGGATCAAATGCTCCATTGCCTACTCCGTCAATGATCAGGAGGCTAGCCAACGCATCAACCTCTTTTTTGGCCCAATGGGTCGCCGTATCGTCAAACGATTTATCCGTCTGCACGATCAGGAAAGTCCCATCGGTACGGCTCATCACGGAAACCTCTGTGCCGTTGACTGTAAACGGTACCGGCGTGTAGACGATTTTGCCGTTCGCGTCCTTATCGACGCGGACAACCGCCGCGTGCCCGGCTGCAGTCTGGCTGCCAAGCTTAACCGTATGCTTGATGTAATGGCCAAGGTCGTTAAGAACAATTTCCTGACCGTCCTTTTTCACAGCCTTCAGCGTAAAGTTAGCCGAACCCAGAACATCGAGACCCGCTTTGTCCGCGGAATCAGCTGCTGTCTGGTCGGATGCTACTTCGAGTTTCAGTTGCAAGTCGGTTAACGTAAGCCCAAGAATGCCAGCAAGCTTGCTCCAGTCGTATTGACCCGGATTAAAGCTATACGAGCCTGTCTGCGATTCAAAGACGATAGTCTCTACTTTTTTCTGAGCCAGCAACTTGGCAAGCTCTGCCGCGCTGACGGTAAAGCTTGTACCCGATATCTTCACCGTAATCGTGGAAGAAGTCGCATTGTTCAAGGCTTCCTCAAGCGGGCTTGAAGATTCAACCGCGCCACCTCCACCTCCGCCTACAGGTGGAGTTACAACCGGCGCATCCTTTTTCGTAACCGTTAATGTGTAAGTCTCGGTTACCGTCCCATCCGGCGAAGTGACTTTAATAGTGAATACCGTGGTCTTGTCCGGGATACCGTAAAACACTTTTATTGGCTCATCCGGATCCTGTACGCCTCCAGTGATTGTTAACTGGGCATTCTCGTCTGTCGGAAAAATACTCATCCAAAGCTGCTTTGTATTGCTTTCTACCTCTACAGAGTAGTTTTTTACACCAGGAGTTACAACCGGCGACTTATCCACATCGTTTGTATTATCGTATACGCCTAACCGTTTCAGTGAAGCATCCTTCGGATCGATGCGTTTAACAATAATCTGGTATGACGCGCTTTGATCGCCTTGATCAACATGCACATGAACGATATAAGTTTTGCTATCCGGAGTAGCAAGCGTTGCACTACCGCCTGTCTGTGATATAGCACCTGAGTAAGTGATTACTGCACCTTCCAATAAAGGAGTTGCTTCAAATGTTAACTGAGTTACGGACGTGTCTACTACCAAGTCATAATTCCACTGCCACGAATCGAATTCAGGCGTAAGCAAATATTCATGATTGTCCTGGTCTTTAACGGTTAGATTCGTTAATCCATGTTCTGCATTGCCTGCAGCCTGCGCTGTTGGAATTCCTATACCGGACAATAATCCTACAGCCAACAAAACAATCAGAAGCATGCTTGTCCATTTCTTTTGTTTGTCTAAAAAATTTAACATAACCCACTCCCCATACTAAATTGAAAAATCTCTCAAAAATCAAAATAACTTTAATAAATATAACGATCTAAATCCTCCGTTGGCAAGGATATTTATGGATGCAATGCAAAAAAAGCCTGTTACCCGAGTCACACGGTTAACAGGCTTCTTTTTAACTTCTTAAATACTATGCTGCGTGTTCAAGTCAGGACGTTTGTTGGTCACGAGGTACACGACGCTTTCGCCGATGTTGGTCGCATGGTCTCCGATCCGCTCGATATTGCGGGCTACGAAGTTCAGAACCGTTGCCTGCGAGATGTTACGCGGGTTCTCCATCATAAGCGACAGCAGCTCGCGCGAGATTTGAGCGCAAAGCGCATCGACCTGATCGTCTTCCGTTGCCAGCTTGTAAGCCAGGTCCACGTTTTCCTGCACGAAGGATTGAATCGATTCGTACGTCATCGTCTGCACGATTTCCGCCATGCGCGGCAAGTCGATCAACGGCTTGATAAGCGGCTGGCCTTCGAGACGGATAACAAACTTCGCAATGTTTACGCAAAGATCGCCCATTCTCTCCAGATCGGAGGCAATCTTGAACGCGGCCAGAATCCGGCGCAGATCCTTCGCAACCGGCTGCTGCGTCGCAATCAATTTCGAGCCAAGATCGGTAATCTTGTCCTCCAGATTGTTCAGATGCTGGTCATTATTGATAATCGCTCTTGCCTTCTCGGTATCCGTGCCGCTCAGCGCCTTCATCGAATCAACAAGCGCTTCCTCCACGAACGTTCCCATCTCAACGAGCAGATTATGAAGCTGCTCCAGGCCATGGTCAAACTCTTTTCTTGTCGTCATCATTTGTACAACTCCCCCTTGTGTTAGCCAAAACGTCCGCTAATGTAATCTTCCGTACGCTGGTCGCTTGGATTGGAGAACAGCTTCTCCGTTTCCGAAAACTCCACAACCTCGCCGTTCAAGAAAAATACCGTTTGATTCGATACACGAGCCGCTTGATGCATGTTATGCGTAACCATAACAATCGTATAACGGTCTTTCAGCTCTTGCGCCAATTCTTCAATCTTCAGCGTGGAGATCGGGTCAAGCGCCGAAGTCGCCTCGTCCATGAGCAGAACATCCGGATTAACGGCAATCGCGCGAGCAATACAAAGACGCTGCTGCTGGCCCCCGGAGAGGCTAAGCGCGGAGCGCTTCAAATAATCCTTCACTTCATCCCACAGTACGGCCGACTTCAGACTTGTCTCGACAATCTCGTCCAGCTGCTTCTTGTTCGTAATGCCATGGAGGCGTGGACCGTACGCTACGTTGTCATAGATGGATTTCGGAAAAGGATTCGGCTGCTGGAACACCATGCCCACCTTCTTGCGAAGCGTCTCGACATCTACGTCGCTAGAGTAAATTTCCGTTCCGCCAATCGCGATGCTGCCTTCGATTCTGGTGCCCGGGATCATGTCGTTCATCCGGTTAAGCGTCCGGAGCAGCGTCGATTTGCCGCAGCCGGAAGGTCCGATAAACGCGGTGATCGCTTTCTCGGGAATCGTAAGCGATACATCCTTCAGAGCATGGAAAGCTCCGTAATACAAATTCAATTTGTTAATGTTAATTAAGGGTTGCGTCTGCAATAAAGTTTGCATGATCGTTCTCCTCCGTATATGCATGGATAATGAACAGCAGCCCCAGATGAACGAGTTTCATACTGAGGCTTGGCCATTCATTTCGAATCATAACCGTAAGTATAATGGGTAACCTATTGGATAATCGTAAATTTCGTTTTTTATCTCTGACGTATCTATCCTACTAGCCGTTTGTAAATCGGGTATTGTCGTTTTGTAAATTCCGTGTTAAAAATAGGACCCCAGAAGCTTATCGATCTCCTTGGAGACATGTACCGTCTGCTGATAAGCCTGCTCTGACAGCTTGCCAATCTGCTCCGTGCTGTTCTTGCTGTTCGCGGATGCCTGGAACAGGTGACTGAACACGCTGCCTGCTTCTTGAACGCATGACTCGCTGACTACGGCTTCTTCCCGGCCTTCGCGCGCAAGCGAAGCGGTCTGTTCAATCGCTGCGACAATCGTCTTCGTCAGCGTCGTAATCGCCTCGGCGGAACGCTTCGTTTCACTGGCCAGCTTCATTACCTCGCCGGCTACTACCGCAAAGCCTCTGCCATGCTCGCCCGCGCGGGCCGCTTCGATTGAAGCGTTAATGGCAAGCAGATTGCTCTGCTCCGCCAGCTCTTTGATCAGCTTGGAGACATGGCTGATGGAGCCCGCTTCAGCCTGCAGCTCATTCATCCGCTGCTCCTGCTGCATCGAATTCGCGGCAAGCTTCCCGAAGGCTGCGGTTACCTTGTCCAGCTGATTTTTGCCGCTTAACGTCAGGTCCACCATATCCGCGGAAATCTGCTTCCCTTGCAAGGCCGATTGGCGTACCGAGCTGACGGCCTCGTCGATCTCTTTCACCCGGCTGCCAACGCTGTTGATTGTTTTTACCTGCCCGTCCACCGCTTCCTGCTGTAGCTGCCTGGACATCCGAAGCAGATCCGACACGGTCAATATCCCGACAATCCGTTCTTCTCCGGTTACAATTACGCAGTTATATAGAACGCTGTCGTCACGTTTTAGAGCATTATCGATTAATTGCTGCGGGGAATAGGTTTGATTGACGATCAACGGGGACGAATCCATCAGTTCCGATATCGGCTTTTCATAATACAGATCTACGCCAAACCTCTGGCTGAGCCGCATAAAAAATTGATTGCGCATCATAAGACCAACCGGCTTGTCCTTTTCTATCCCCTCACCGGCTATAACTACGCATTCACTGTCCGGATATTGCTTGAATAACGCAATGGTATCTTTGCAGGAACAGGAGGCTGCGATCACCGGCGCCTTGCGAACGTACTCCAGCAGGCGGGTTGAGGTCGGGGCAGCAGCTTCAACTTGTTTCTCTTGCGGTTGACGATCCAATACAGCAATGGTCATAGTCTCTCACCTTTCTCTCTATGGACTCCTTTAGCCCTACTATAGGGCTTAAGCATCAATTCCATTTCATAGAAATGTTTTCGCAGCGTAAAAAGTTATCGGAAAATACCGGTTTATTGTTGAAGCAAGCCGCATATGGCCAAAAATAAAAATAACGGCGCATCTCTGCGCCGTTATTCTTTAAACTTCCCTCGTTAGCTCCAGGCCGCTTCCACCAATACGCCTTCCGGCTTACCCGGGTGACGGATAAGCAAAGTTCCCGAAGCTTCATCATAGGCATAATCCGCCTTAAGTCCATCCGCCGTTACCACATTCGGAGCAGAGGCGGCAAGCAAACGAATGCTGACCGTCATATCCGACGGGCTCTCCGAGCGGAACGAAATCGTCTTCGCATCCGTCGTCACATCCTCGATACGCGAAGAGCCGACCAGAACCTTAGCCGCATGGCCGTCGCCGGCTGTCCCCGCAGCTTCCAAATCATATAACAAGCAATTGTCGCCCGGCTTCAGCGCAACGTTACGGACAATCGGAAGTTCGTCCTCGAACAGGTCGATAAACCTTCCTTCGAGTGTACTGCCGTCGGTAACGCTGCTCTCATCCAGGGCTTGCGCAATGACATAAGGACCACGCTTAATGCGGAGAATTCCGCTTTCCCGGTAAGCATCCGCTTCGCCTCTAAGCTTCAGCGCCAGCTTCACGCAATCGCGGACGGAATCCGCTCCTTCGCTTGTACGCGATAGAGCAGCCGGATGTACGCGTCGCACAAGAATGAATCCGTCCCCGTAGGCATACTCGCCATCCTCCTGATTGGCTGCTAACCCGAGCGTTTCGAACAGATGCTGGTCCGGACGCTCGTAAGAGCGGCGGCTTCCTTCCCGGTTCCACCATTCGCGCACATCGTGGAAAGCGTCCGATCCGTCGCCGACATAGATAAGCACGCCGCCGTCTCTGACCCATCCCGCAATAGCTTGGTGCAAGCCGGCGTTCTCAGGCTTCATGAACTCATAGCTGAGCAGCAGCACTTTGTAGTCATCGAGATATCCCGGGAAGGTAAGCGCGTTATCCAGCTGCACCGGACGCAGCGGAACGCCATGCTTCACAAGCGGCAGCGCCAGTCCGTAAAACGCGGAGAAATCCAGCAGCTCCCGTTGTTCAGGCGACAGCATATCCGACGTTGTCACGCCGCCTTCTTTTTTGCCTGTAGAGATTTCAGGCTCTTCCGGCAGAACATCGCCGCGCTGGTACATAGCCGAATTGGACAAAAGCAATCCGATGCCGCTTGTATAGACATCAGTCTGCTCTTCCTCATGATGATGAAGATCCCGAAGCACGTTCATCACCGTAAGCAGAACGGTCTTATAACTAGCCGGTATTCCTTCCTTGCCTGTGCCGTCCTCCGTCGGATAGCCGCGCGTGAATACCCGCCATGGCCAAGGGCAGACCTCAAACTTCGATACGCCGGGATGAAGCAGGGAAGCGACAACCGTCGCGCGGTAGTTATAGCGGTAATCGCTCCAGGTATAGCGAGGATTATCCTCGATCGGATCGTGAAGGAACCACATGTCCCTTCCCGTACCGCGGGTCAGCTCCTGCATGACGCCGTATTCCAGGTATGCCGTCTCGAAGGTACGCTCCCGCCGGATGCCCTGGTATACATTTGCCGTTCTTGCCGTACCCGTCCAGATCTGCGCGATAAATCCGTCGCAGGACGGCATCGACACAAGCAGCGCCTCCGGACTGATAATGCGCCATTGCGTGTAGTTAATCAAGCTATGAGTAGGAACATAGAACCGAACCTGGCGGTTATACGTAACGAGCGCGTATTCCTTCATCTGCGCGCAGAGCCGATCAAGCGCGCGGTAATACAGGTACGCCTTCAGCTTCGAAGCCCGGTATTGCGCGTCCGGCGATAAGTGAGGAGCCGTCCACGACTCCCCGTAATAGGTCAGCCACTCGCGCTTGAACGCCTCGGAATAACCCGATGCCGCCCAGTACTCCGGTTCCTCCAGATGGATCGCTTCGACGCCGCAGTCAATCGCCTTCTTGATATAAGTCGCCAAATATTCGGAGAAAGCGATCGTCGGGTCCATATAAGGCACGTCTTTCCCATGCTGAATATAGTTGCCGAACCGGTCCATCTGAGCTTCGTCCCAGTGATTTCTTCCGTCGAATTTCTCGTACAAATAATCCTGGTACTCGCCCCATGAGACGCCGGTCATGAGATGAATCGTATAGCCGGCTTTCCTCCAGCCCTCGATTCGTTCCTCCAGCTTATCCGACAACCCGTAGACCATGACAAAATCCGTTCTAAGATCATACTTCGGCCCATAAGGACGCGATTCTTGAAATCCCGTCCACTCGGCGCGTTCATGCTGTTTCCCCACTCGCATGATGCCTCCTTTGCAGCCGAACCGTTCGTTCGGCCTGTCTTCTTCATTTGGTTGCGAAAGCCATTAAGAGGATTCGGAAAATCGGAAAGTACTTGAAGTAGTTCTTGCCCACATATTAATATAAATATTAGATATAATCAATATTTCATTATTAGATCATGAGTAAGAAATCTGACTTAAGATATCACCATTTTTAGATAAAATCGCCAGAATTCGAACCGAATCGCGAAATTCCGCATCCTTTCGACTCATTTATTATATTAAATATTATAAAATAGAGAACAAATTTTTTTCTGATCGCTTGAAAGATATTACGGGAGAATCCATTTCCGGTGGAGGAAAACAAAAAAACGGCAAGCCTTAACGCATCATGCGTTCTGCTTGCCGTTTTGTTAGGTTTTTTTACTGGAACGTTTCCAGTGGAATGCTTAACACGTTGATTTGCGACCCATCCTTCGCGCTGTTCTCGAAAAGCTCAAGCGTGAGCGTCCCGTTCGTCGGCAGCTGCTCTGGCGGAATCGTGATCTTGAGCGAGAATGGAGACCATGCAGGCGCCCCCTCATCCAGCAGCTGATGCCCTTCGAGCAAATAATCATGCCCGTCCTCCACCGCGTATTGCATAACCCCTTCGAATACTCTGCCTTTCCCGGTTACGGTATAATGACCGCCCGAGCCGGTGACCAACACATCGCAGAACGCGTTATTGCATGGGGCGATTGCAGCTCCGGAGGAAATGACGACCTTGCCCTGCCTGTCGTTCCAAGCCACGGAAGCGCCCAGCATATCCCCCATCGCCCGGAGCGGAACGTAAGTGTTGCCTTTGTAAACGAGGACGGGCAATCCCTGCCCGGTATAGACCGAACCGTTAACTTCGATTGGATAAGCCGCTTCCGTCAAGGAATACGACGTCTTATTCGTAGCCGCCACGGACGGAAAAGCCGTCATGAGCAGACCTCCCATTAGTAAGCCAACAAAAAAACCTTTATATCCTCGAAGCATGCCAACACCCCATCTCAAAAATTCATCCGCCTGACCTGCTATATTCATTCTATGTGGACAAGCGTGCTGGACATGCCTATTTGTGCGACGAATCTGTTCGAATAAAATAAAAATACCCCTGCCTCCTCCCAAACGGGATAAAAGCAGGGGTTGTTATTTCAACAGCCTTAAGCCATCTTCACCAGACTGTATTTCTTCTTGCCCTTACGGATAATGATGAACCGTCCTCCAATCGCGTGTTCCGAGGACACCTCAAGCGTAAGGTCGGTTACGCGCTCGCCGTTCATGGAAATGGCGCCGTTCGTAATATCCTCCCGTGCTTGACGCTTGGAAGGCTCGATACCGAGATCAACAAGCCAATCAACGATGTTCTTCGCTTCATTCGTCGACTCGAATGTCGGCATTTCCTTGAAGCCCTGCTCGATTTCATCCGCGCTCAGCGATTTGATATCGCCGCTGAATAACGCAGCCGTAATGCGCAGCGCTTGCTGCAGCAGCTCTTCGCTATGAACGAAGCGCGTCATCTCTTCGGCAAGCTTCTTCTGAGCCTCGCGTTTATGCGGCTCCGTAGCGACCTTCTCAGCCAACCCTTCAATCTCTTCCTTCGAGAGGAACGTGAAGTATTTCAAGTATTTAACGACGTCACGGTCGTCCGTGTTAGCCCAGAACTGGTAGAACTCGTACGGAGTGGTCTTCTCCGGATCCAGCCAGATCGCACCGCCAGCCGTCTTGCCGAACTTCGTTCCGTCAGCCTTCAGCATGAGCGGAATCGTAAGGCCGAACGCCTTAGCCTCGCTGCCTTCTTTCTTGCGGATCAGGTCAAGGCCGCTCGTAATATTGCCCCATTGGTCGGAGCCCCCGATTTGAAGCTGTACATCCTCTTCCCGGAACAAATGCAGGAAGTCGAGCGATTGCAAAATCTGGTACGAGAACTCCGTAAACGAAATGCCGCTCTCAAGCCTGCTCGATACGACATCCTTCGCAAGCATTGTATTGATGCTGAAGTTTTTGCCGTAGTCGCGAAGGAACTCGATGACGTTGATTTTATGCGTCCAGTCGTAGTTGTTGACCATGCGCATATTGTTGTCGCCTTCGGTGAGGAACAGCTTGCGAAGCTGCGCGCCAAGCGCTTCGACGTTCGCCTGGATCTGTTCCAGCGTCTGCAAGGAACGCTCGGATGTGCGGCCGCTTGGGTCGCCAATCGTACCGGTCGCTCCTCCGATCAGAATAACCGGACGGTGGCCCGCCAGCTGGAACCGCTTAAGCACCATAAACGGAATCAAGTGGCCGATATGCATGCTGTCTCCCGTCGGATCAACGCCGCAATAGAGCGAGACAGCCTTTTCGTTCGTCAATTCGCGCAGTCCCTCCGCGTCGGTTTGTTGGTTAATGGCGTCGCGCCATTCCAGTTCGTCAATAATGTTCATTGATTAGCTCTCCTTCTTATTCGTGTTAAAAACAAAAAAACGCCCCTATGTCTAAATAGACATAGGGACGATTCGTTTACCGTGGTACCACCCAAATTGCATGAAGCCGCCTTGCGCAAGACTAACCTTCATACCGCTCTAGGCGAGATATCGTTCGCCGTAACCGCCCGGCATTACCCGGGATGCTCCAGAGTGTATTTCGCGGGCTTAATGTGTGCCGGGTTCCATCGCCCCCCGGCTTTCTAGAACAGGGATTAAGCCGCTACTGCGCTCTTTCGCCGCATATGTGATATCAAGTTACAGAAATTATAGAGAATGGCGCAATAAATGTCAATCGTTATCGCTCGCTGCCGGCTTAGGAGTGGAAGCTTGCTTTTCTTTTCAGAATCCGCACTCCGTTAAGCGGAAGCTCAAGCTCATTGCTTACCTTGCCGCCGGCAAGAACATCCTCGTACTCCTGCTCGTCAAGCTTCACATGCTGCGCCGACTCGCTGAAATTGAGCACGAATACGTAATCAAACTCGCCGTCGGAACGCAATTGAGCCGTAACGCCTTGCGGAAGCTCCGTCTCAACGACGCGCTTCAGCCCTTCCTGCTCGACCAGCTTCTTGAAGAAATCGGTGAAGAACGGCTCGGTATTGCGGGATGCGACATAATACGCTTTGCCTTCGCCAAGCTGGTTCACCGTCAGTGCCGGACGGCCTGCGTAGAAGTCATCGCCGTATACGGCCAACGCTTCGGCGCCTTCCAGATGAATCAGGTCGCAGAGTTCAATGGCATCATAGGAGCCAACAAGACCCAGCTTGTTGCCTTCCGACATCACGACGCTGTTCTTCTCCCCGTCATACAGGGAGTCAATCTCTTCGGACCAGATGCCCAGCGTTTTGCGGAGCGGTCCAGGGAAGCCTTCCAGGAAGCAAAGATCGCTTTCGTTAACGATACCCGACCAGTAAGTCGCAACAAACGTGCCGCCGTTTTTCACAAACTCTTCAATTCGCTCGCCAACGCCCGGACGAACCATGTACAGCATTGGCGCTATCAGCAGCTTGTAAGAATCAAAGGCGCATTCGGAATCGATAATGTCGACAGGCACGCCCATATCCCACAGAGGACGGTAGTGACGCTTCAACGTTTCTTCATAATGGATGCCGCCGTTGCGGGGGCCTTGCGAATCCTTCACCGCCCAGCGGTTCTCCCAGTCATTGATAAGCGCGACCTCAGGCTTAACCGAAGTGCCAACTACCTCTTGCAGCTTCTCGAGCGCCTGGCCGACATCCGTAACATCCTTGAAGACGCGGGTATTCTCATGGCCAACATGGTCTACGACGGCCCCGTGCAGCTTCTCGCTGGAGCCGCGGCTTTTGCGCCATTGGAAATATTGAACCGTATCCGAGCCGTGGGCAACCGCCTGCAGGGAAGCCAGCAGATGCATGCCCGGCTTCTTCAGCTTGCTGATCGGCTGCCAGTTCGTCATGCTTGGCGTGCTTTCCATCAGCATAAACGGCTTGCCGCCTTTGAGCGAACGGAATACGTCATGGTTGAAGCCGATCCACGCCGCAAGCTCGCTTTGATCCTTCGCGTCATGCCAGGTTGGATAGGCATCCCACGAGATCACGTCGAGAAGCTCGGTGAATTTCCAGTAGTTCAGCGGCTCAAAATCGAGCATGAAGTTGGTTGTAATCGGCAGCTCCGGATTGATCTCGCGAAGCGGCTCCATTTCGTTGCGGCAGAAATCTACCGTTTGATCGGTGACGAATCTTCTCCAGTCCACGTTCATGCCGTGTACCGCTTTTTCCCCGCGGTAGGTTGGCGTATCGATCTGGCTGAAGCTTGTATATTTGTGAGCCCAGAAGGTTGTCCACCATGCGTGGTTTAACGCTTCAATCGTGCCGTAGCGCTTCTCCAGCCAGTTCTGGAAAGCTTCTCTGCAGTAGTTGCAGTGGCATTCGCCGCTGTATTCGTTGGAAATATGCCAGCCGATAACGGCCGGATGCTGCGAATAACGTTCCGCCAGCTTGCCGTTCATCTCCTTCACCTTCGCGCGGTATACCGGCGAGGAGAAGCAATGGTTATGGCGCGCGCCATGCATATTGCGGATTCCGTTCTCCTCTACGCGGAGAACCTCCGGATATTTCTCCGACATCCAAGCCGGTCTTGCTCCGCTCGGCGTGGCAAGCAGGGCATAAATGCCGTTCGCCGCGAAGCGGTCAAGCAGCTGGTCCATCCATTCAAACGTATATACGCCTTCTTCAGGCTCATAAGCTGCCCACGAGAAAATGCCGACAGACATCACGTTGCTGCTCGACAGCTTCATCAGGCGGATATCTTCTTCCAGAACATGAGGATAATCAAGCCATTGGTCAGGGTTATAATCCGCTCCATGGAGCATTTGCGGGAATTTCGGACTGATTGGCGGGAACTTCAAGGTCATGGGTGTTAACCTCCATACAAGTATTATGTCTATTACGATATTAATATTGTAATACGCTTTCAGATCCAATAAAATCACATTATATTCACATCACTTTAAATATATGAAACTGGAAGTGGCTCCATTATGGATAAATTGGTATTTCCGATTCTGGCCGATTCCGACCGCAAGCTTCCCGTCTACGTGGACATTATCGGGCACTGGAATAACCAGGAGACGATTGACCGGCAGCAGGGCTTTCCGCATTATCAATGGCTTCAGTCCACGGGCGGCGAAGGCGAGCTTTGGATCGGTGACGAGAAGTTTGCCGTAAAGGCCGGCCAGGGCTTCTGTTTATTCCCCGGCGTTCCCCACCGTTATTACGCGGTTCGGGACCCTTGGGATGTTTATTTCATCAGCTTTGGCGGCAGCCTTGCGAAGGACTTGCTTGGCCAAGCGGGCATTAAAGAACCCGGTCTGTACTCCGTTACCGACAGCGAAATGATCGTTGCCCACCTGCGCGGCATCTCCGCCATGGCGGAGTCGGGACTTCCTTTTCTCGGCCTTGAATGCTCGAAGCTGTTGTATCTTTTCCTGCTCGATTTGATGAAGGTCGTACAGGTCAGTACCCAATCCGCAGAGCAATATTACATGCGGCTTAATCCGGTCATCCGCTATATCGAGGAGCATATCGACAGCGTGTTGACGATACAGGATTTGTCCTCGCGCATAGGCGTTACTCCGCAATATTTGTGCCGCTTGTTCAAGCAGCTGATGGGCATGCGTCCGATGGAATACGTGAACCGGGAACGGATTAACCGCAGCAAAGAGCTGATGTTTCTCGGCCGGGAGTTTAAAATGCAAGAGATTGCGTCGAAGGTTGGCTTCGACAGCGCCAGCTACTTCAGCACCGTCTTCAAGAGAATGGAGGGCATGAGTCCGGAGCAATTCAAGAAAATGCACGGCATCCATTAAGCATGCCCGAGCTTGTTCATTGGCCTACACCTGCAGGCAATCATGCGGATCGGTTATAATGGTGGGGAAGAAGTTTGATAGAAGGAGGCTTGTTCATGTCCATGACAAGCAGCAATAAACAACTAGTAATCGACACCATTGAATCCCATGCGAAAATCTTCAAACAAATCTCGCGTACGATTGGCGCCAATCCGGAGCTTGGCCACCAGGAATTCAAATCCGCAGCCATTCTGATCGAGGAGCTGGAGAGACAAGGCTTCTCGGTTGAAAAGGGAACGCTTGGCATTCCTACCGCGTTTATCGGAACCTATGCAACCGGCAAGCCGGGTCCAACCGTTGCTTTTTTATGCGAATACGACGCACTTCCGGAAATCGGACATGCCTGCGGCCATCATCTCATCTGCACGATGGGGATTGCGGCAGCCGTTGGCTTAAAGGCCGTTATGGATCAATTCGGCGGAACCATTCGCGTCTACGGCACGCCTGCCGAAGAAACCAAAGGCGCCAAGGTGCCGATGTCCGAAGCCGGGCTGTTCGACGACTGCGACTTCGCGCTGATGGCGCATCCTTATTATACGTTTGAGAAATCCGGCGATTCGCTTGCGCTTGACGCGATCCGGTTCGAATATTTCGGCAAGCCGGCCCATGCGGCGGCAAGCCCTTACGAAGGCGTTAATGCCCTTGACGCGGTGCTGCAGCTGTTCAACAGCATTAATGCTCTCCGCCAGCAGACCCGGAGCGATGCCCGCATCCATGGCATTATCGATAACGGCGGCAAAGCGCCTAACGTTATTCCCGACTACGCTTCCGCCCAATTTTATGTCCGTTCCGCTACCCGCGCTTACACGAATGAGCTCGCCGAGAAGGTTCGGCGCTGCGCCGAAGGTGCCGCACTGCAGACCGGCTGCAGGCTGGAGATGAGCAATTATGAATTTTCCTATGACGAGCTGCTTACGAATGAGGCTTTGTCCGAATGCTTTACCGCCAACCTGCTTGAGCTGGGCGTGAAGCCGGAAGAGATTGAAACCGGAAAGGATCACGGCTCGCTGGATTTGGGCAATGTATCCGTCCGCTGTCCTGCCATTCATCCTTACGTCAAAATCGTCGAGGAGCGTTTCCTCCTCCACACCGTGGAATTCCGTGACGCGGCAATGACGGAGCGCGCGCTCGAGCGGATGATTTTTGCCGCCAAGACGCTGGCTGCGACCGCTTACGACGTGGTTTCCGATCCGGCCGTGCTCGCACGGATTCGCGAGGAATTTGAGCTGAGAACCCGAAAATAAACGCTGCATTCTGAACATACTTTCAATAAAGGCTTCTCTTCTCCTGAGCATTGGTGAAGGAAGCCTTTTTGCTTGCGGATGAAGCAGGATTAACCGCTAATCCCAACGAATAGACATGTCAAGGCGATGGTTCTTCCATCCGTTTCCTTTTTTCAAAAACGATTGTTCAAGAGAGGACAGGTGTATCCAAGTGAAATTTAATGAGTATCGTTACGAACGTCCCGAAGTAGCGTCTTTCGAGAAGCAGTTCAAGGAGCTTCTATCCGCTTTTAACGCGGCAAGCCGTTTCGAGGAGCAGGACGCCGCGATGACCGGCCTCAACAAGCTGCGCAGCGAGTTTGATACGATGCAGCAAATTGCGAGCATCCGTCATTCGATTGATACAAACGATGAATTTTATAAAGCCGAGCAGGATTTCTTCGATGAGAACGGACCTGTCGTTCAGGAATACATAACGGATTATTACCGGGCGCTTGTGAACTCGGCGTTCCGCACGGAGCTTGAAGCCAAATGGGGCCGTCAATTGTTCCAATTGGCCGAACTTTCGCTGAAAACCTTCAGCCCGGAGGTAATCGAGGATCTGCAGCAGGAGAACAAGCTGTCCACCGAATATACGAAGCTTATCGCTTCCGCCAAAATTATGTTCGACGGCGAAGAACGGACGCTTTCGCAGTTATCGCCATTCCAGCAATCGACCGACCGCTCCGTTCGCAAACAGGCTTCGGAAGCTTCCTCCGGTTTCATGCGCGAGAATGAGGCTGAATTTGACCGGATTTACGACGAGCTTGTCAAGGTACGCACCCGCATCGCGAAAAAGCTGGGCTTCGCCAATTTCGTTGAGCTTGGCTATGCCCGCATGAGCCGGACCGATTATACGGCGGAGATGGTGGCGAACTTCCGCAATCAGGTGCTGGAGCATATCGTGCCTGTCGCCAGCAAGCTGAAGGAACGCCAGCGCGAACGCATCGGCGTCGACCATCTATACTACTACGACGAGAATCTCGCTTTCCTGACCGGCAATGCGAAGCCGAAAGGCAGCCCGGAATGGATCGTCGAGAACGGAGCAAGGATGTACGCGGAGCTGTCGCCGGAGACGGACGAGTTTTTCCGGTTTATGCTGGATAACGGCCTGATGGATCTCGTTGCGAAAAAAGGCAAGCAAGGCGGCGGTTATTGCACTTATATCAGCGAATACGGCGCACCGTTTATTTTCTCCAACTTTAACGGTACCTCCGGAGATATCGACGTGCTGACGCACGAAGCCGGCCATGCGTTCCAGGTGTACGAGAGCAGAAGCTTTGCCGTGCCGGAATACGCCTTCCCTACTTATGAGGCCTGCGAGATCCATTCGATGAGCATGGAATTTTTCACTTGGCCTTGGATGGACCTGTTCTTCAAGGAGGACGTGGATAAATACCGGTTCCAGCATCTGGCGAGCGCCCTTCTGTTCCTCCCTTACGGCGTAACGGTTGACGAATTCCAGCATTTTGTCTACGAAAATCCGGATGCTACCCCGGCTGAACGGAAGGCTGCATGGCGCGAAATCGAGAAGAAATACTTGCCTCACCGCGATTATGAGGAGAACAGCTATCTCGAGCATGGTGCCTTCTGGCAGCGTCAGGGGCATATTTTTGGCAGTCCGTTCTACTATATCGACTACACCCTCGCGCAAATTTGCGCCTTTCAGTTCTGGAAAAGAATGCATGAGGACCGGACCGCGGCATGGGCCGATTATCTCAAGCTCTGCCAGCAAGGCGGCAGCCTCTCTTTCACCGAGCTTGTTAAGGTGGCCGGCCTGATCTCGCCGTTCGAAGACGGCTGCGTTACTTCCGTTATCGGCAGCATCGACGGCTGGCTGGAAAGCATAGACGACAAAGCGCTGTAAGGAGACTGCTGCTAATGAATGTGACATTCCGAGCTCTCAGCGAGCTTCCGGTTATCGAGGTGACTGCGTTGTGGAACCAGTCCTTCGAAGGTTATTTGGTTCCGGCTGCGCTTCCGCTTGATCGGTTCATCGGCCGGACTGCCTCTGAAGGTCTCTCGTTTGAGCATTCCCTTGCTTGTTACGTCGACGGCGAAGCAGCCGGATTAGTCCTGAACGGCTACCGTGAATACGACGGGCGAACGCTGGCATGGAACGGCGGAACCGCCATCAAGCCGGCGTTCCGGGGCAAAGGCATTGGCAAAGCTCTTATGATGAGGAATCTGCAGCTGTATGAGGAATTAAGCGTTGACCAAGCGTATCTCGAGGCGATCTCGCAAAATACGAATGCCATTCGGCTGTATGAATCGATTGGTTATAGGCAGACCGACCGTCTCCTGATCCAGTCCACGGAACAGCCGATTCCGGATATGGACGACACGTACGAGCATCCGTACCAGATTGCGATAGGCATGGCAGCGGAAGCCGCACGTCTTTCGTTCTACTCCCCGGGCGAAGTCTGGCAGGCTGGTCTGCCCAGTCTGAAGGATGGCGAGAGCGTTGCCGTCTTTGATGCAGGAGAAGCGGCAGGTTATGCCTTGTACAGGAGGACGTTTAACCCGGACGGCGACTTAACGGGCATTGTCCTGTACCGGGTTGAAGCTGCTCCGGGACGTACCGACGCCAAGGAGGTAATGGCAGCCGCCTTGCACGAGGTATGGCAGCCCGGCGAGACTTGCCGGCGCTCGGCGTTTAATATCCGGGCATCCAACGGGGTGCTGGTCGAGCTGCTCGCCGAGATGGGGCTTGTGACCACGATGGAGCAGGTGTTGATGGTGCGCGAGAAGTAGCTGGGATATGGTTAAAGTCCCTAATGGACCTAAATCATGTCGATTAGCTCCGAATTCCCCCTGTTAAAGTCCCTTATGGACCTTAACAGCCCGTGATCCCCTTCATTTCCTACTATTCGGGATTGTCCGTTCGTGATTAAGGCCCTTTAGGGACTTTAATTACGAGAAACGTTGCCTTCAGATGTAAGTTCTAGATTACGCAAAAAAAGACCCCGACGGAGTCTTTTTCAATATTAGATCGCCAATAGCCGTCTACTAACAATGCGGTCAGTCGATAAGACCCCATGAGGGTCTTATCACTACCATTTAGCTCCTTGAGCTCATCCATAAGACCCTCTCAGGGTCTTATTCCGTATTTCGCCCGCTTCCTCGGGCCCTTTTCAGCTACCCGCAAATGCGATAAGACCCCATGAGGGTCTTATCATTACCATTTAGCTCCTTGAGCTTATCCATAAGACCCTCTCAGGGTCTTATTCCGTGTTTAGCCCGCTTCCGCGGGCCCTTTTCAGCTACCCGCAAATGCGATAAGACCCCATGAGGGTCTTATCATTACCATTTAGCTCCTTGAGCTTATCCATAAGACCCTCTCAGGGTCTTATTCCGTGTTTAGCCCGCTTCCGCGGGCCCTTTTCAGCTACCCGCAAATGCGATAAGACCCCATGAGGGTCTTATCACTACCATTTAGCTCCTCGAGCTCATCCATAAGACCCTCTCAGGGTCTTATTCCGTGTTTGGCCCGCTTCCGCGGGCCCTTTTCGACTACCCGCAAATGCGATAAGACCCCATGAGGGTCTTATCATCACCATTTAGCTCCTTGAGCTCATCCATAAGACCCTCTCAGGGTCTTATTCCGTGTTTGGCCTGCTTCCGCGGGCCCTTTTCGGCTACCCGCAAATGCGATAAGACCCCATGAGGGTCTTATCATCACCATTTAGCTCCTTGAGCTCATCCATAAGACCCTCTCAGGGTCTTATTCCGTATTTCGCCCGCTTCCGCGGGCCCTTTTCGGCTACCCGCAAATGTGATAAGACCCTATGAGGGTCTTATCACTACCATTTAGCTCCTTGAGCTCATCCATAAGACCCTCTCAGGGTCTTATTCCGTATTTCGCCCACTTCCGCGGGCTCTTTTCAGCTACCCGCTAATGCGATAAGACCCCATGAGGGTCTTATCATCACCATTTAGCTCCTTGAGCTTATCCATAAGACCCTCTCAGGGTCTTATTCCGCATTTAGCCCGCTTCCGCGGGCCCTTTTCAGCTACCCGCAAATGCGATAAGACCCCATGAGGGTCTTATTCCTATCCACGCTCAGCAATCGGCCCTCTTACACAAAATGACTTAGAACAAACACGGCAGGCGAATTCCAATAGATCGTTACTTCGTTTGTCGAGTAGCTTTCCATCACGTCGGCGAAGGAAGCGGCAGGAGCTCTGCATGCCAGATGCTCGCGGGCATAGTCATCCTGAATGCCAAGGTTAGGCCCCCCTGATACAAGCCCCGGAACCGGATCGTCCACGCCGTCGCCTTCGGATGGGCGATGATGCGGATGTTTAACCGGCCGGCTGCCGAAGCCCGTTACATAGCTGATGCCCAGCACATTCATCCCGAATAAGTAATGGATATGATCCAGCGCCAGCTCCGCATACGAAGCCGTCCCCGCCACGCGATCCGCAATTAGCAGCAGCATCGCATGGTTAAGCACCAGCATATTGCTGCCCCATATGTACTGCTCCGGCTGTAAAGATACGCCGTATCCGTCCTTCCGGCTTACTGCGGCCAGCCGCTCGGCTCGTTCCAACAGACCGGCCCGAAGCCGTTCCGCAACAGCCAAGTCCCCCCGTCGTTCCGATAACAAATACGAGATTGTACCATAGCCTCCCATATCGGCCCAGCCCAGCTCGTACTTATCGAATTCCCGCTCCGCCAACTGAAGAAAAGCCTCGTGATACCGCTCTTCTCCCGTTGTGCGGTACAGCTCGGCCGCTGCCCAATACCGCTCATCGGTGTCCACCTTATCACCGTATTCTCCGGTTACGATTTCCAGCGGATTACGGAAGCCCGGCACCTCCGGATGCTGCTCGAGCCAATCCCATGCCCGTTCGGACGAAGCTTTGCACCCGGCGGCAAACGCTGCGTCAAAGCCTGCGTACACGCGCGCCGACATCGCCATAATAGCGGCAAAGCAGCCCGTTGCCGTGGCCGATACCGGAGAAACGTACAGCTCGTCCGTATCATCCTCCGGCATCGTATCCGCAGCAGGGAACCGCAGCGTCGTCAGCTTATGGAACACGCCGCCGGACTCCGCATCCTGCATGCGCTGCATCCATTCCAGCTCATACCGGCATTCATGAAGCACATCCGGCATCGCATCGTCTGTTTCAGGCAAAGGCAACGCTTGCACGAATGCATTCGGATAACACTCATAAGCAAGCAGCAAATCCGCAACGGCTTTTGCACCTGGTCCCACGTATTTGCCATAGTCGCCGGCATCATGCCATCCGCCCCAAGCATCCACATGCCTCGTTTCATCTCCGTATACAATCGCAGGCGTCAAATGGCAGGCATCATGCTTCCATACTCCCGCGTACGTGTCCTCCAGCTCGATCCCGCAGCGAAAATAATAAAACGCTTTCAATATAGCCGTATGAGCAGACCCATATACCTCATCGCCGATGGTAAACCAATCCGAGACCTGCCCTTCCTCCGTCTCCAGCCTATAGGTCCCGTCTTGCTGAACGCCCGAAAAGTCCACGCGGCAAACTTTTTTCCCGCTGGATCTATCCTCAGCTGCAGCCCCTGTTTTTCCCTCCAGCACCGATTCGCCGGTTGTCTTGTTAATTAACCTGAACGTCCCGCCTTCTCCTTCTATAACAGCCGTTTTCCGGTCCATCCTCCGGAAGCCAAGCTGGTTAACTGCAATCCCATTCCGCTTCTCTTGTTCCATTAGCAGTCCCTCTTCTCTCAGGAAATCGATTTGCCGCTACAGTATAGCTCATCCTATCGCGAATGGAACTACCGAAACTATAGAACATTCTGCAGGATCTTCACATCTCCCCATTCCAACAATGCTCCCAACAAAAAAAGGCCCTCATAGCTGAGCAGCCTTCGCAAGCAATCGCTTCTATTTCCTAACGGAACAACACCTTGTCCACATTGTATTTAGCCCGGAATTCATTGATCAGGTAAGTCTCGTAAATTTCTCGCTCCACCGGATCTTCATTCACGTAAATCTCGATCTTGGTCACTTCGTCGCGGTGATTCTTCATTGGGGATACGCTGTCTTCGAAATGCTTCTTGATGCGTGGTCTCAGCTTTCTCGCTTTGCCCACAAACAGCACGTCTCCTTTAAAATTGTAGAAAATAAAGAAGCCGCCCTTTTCGCGCGTAATCAGATGGAAATCCGTAAAGTTGTAAATATGGCTAAGCTGCGGGTTCGTCTGCTTGTAAATCGTAACGTCCGGTTCCGGAATCGTAATCGTAATCAAAAAAATTCACTTCTCTTTCCTTAGATAGGTCTCCATCGTATTGTATCACATCTTAGGGGAACCAAGCCTTACGCAGCCCAATAATTCCATCGCGGATTTTCTGCTCGTTCAGTCCGCCGAATCCAAGCATAATGTACGAGGGCGGGCATGCCTCCGGGTGCAGCCAATGCTTCCGTGGCGTATAAGCCATAACCCCATGCTCCAGCGCTTTCTCCACAAGCTCATCGCTGCAGCGTCCATAGACGTCAAGCAGCAGATGCATGCCCGAACGCTCCCCGATTATGCCGACATGGCTGCCGAGCTGTTCCTGTATCGTACGAAGCAGCGTCCGATGACGGGATTGGTACAGCTTCTTCATCTTGCGGATATGGCTTTCGAAATACCCTTCCTTCATGAACCGGTACATGGCGGCTTGAATAAGGGGCGATACCGACTGGCTGTACGCCTGCAGTTTGCTTCGGAAATCCTGCGCAGCCCGTTCCGGCAGCACCATATAGCTGAGCCGTATTCCCGGCAGGAACGACTTCGAGAACGTACCCAAATAAATAACCTTGTCCCCGGTGTCCAGCGCCTTAAGCGCTGGAATCGGCTGTCCCTGGTAACGCAGCTCGCTGTCGAAATCATCCTCGATGATATAGCCGTCCCGCTCATATGCCCATTGAAGCAGCTTGATCCGGTTGGGAACCGGCATGATCATCCCTAGCGGAAATTGATGGGAAGGCGTCACGTATACCATACTCGCCGCGCTTTCCCTCAGATGCTCGACCGAGATTCCGTCATGCTCGAGAGGCATAGGAATGATCCTTCGCCCCATGTTCATCAGAACCGTCCTAACCCCGTTATACCCCGGCTCTTCCATCGCAATCATCTCAGGCAGAGGCAAAAGCTGGGCCAGCAGGCTGACCATCGTTTGCGTCCCGGCGCTCAAAAAAATTTGATCCGGCGCGCAGACCACCCCGCGTGACTGGTACAAATAACGGGCAATCTCCGACCGGAGTCCCTTATGCCCCTGACGGTCGCCGTAGCCGTATACCTCCGTCGTACATTCCTCCAGCGCATCCACCAGGCATTTCTTCCACAGCCGCACCGGAAAATGCTCCAGCTCTACATCGCCGTATTCAAAGTTGATCGCGTTAGGAGGCAGCGTCACCGCGCCGGACTTTACCTCTGATCTGGCCGGCTTTGACACCTTAATTCCCTCAAGCTGATCAAGAGGCATGACGTATAAGCCGCTGCGAAGCCGGCTCTGTATATAGCCTTCCGCCAAAAGCTGCTGATAGGCGGTTTCGATGGTATTTTTGCTGACGGACAAATAAACGGAGAGCTGCCGGATCGAAGGCAGCCGGTCATTTTCGCGCAGCATGCCCAATTCGATCTGTCCTTTTAAATAGGCAAATAGCTGCTGATAAAGCGGAATCTCACTCTGTTTATCCAATTCCGGCGTTAAGCTGATCATCCTGTCACCTCAATCAATCTGTACCCCTTATTCCGAACAAAACTGTACCTTTTGACAGGGACAGTTTCCTTCTACAATGATAACACAATGAACGAAAAGAAAGGCAGTGAAGTAAAATGTTTCCCATCCGCTTACAAAAAAGAGCCTGCACCGATGCTGGCAAAATCGAACGCTTCCTGGGGCAGGCCCGGACCGGATTTCTTGGCCTTGCCTCGGATAATGTACCTTACGTCGTGCCTTTAAACTTCGTCTGGAAGGATAACGCCATCTACTTCCATGGTGCATCCGAAGGACGAAAAATCGAAATGATTGCCGAAAACCCGGCGGCCTGCTTTACGGTCAGCGAAGAGTACGGCACGATCGCGGATCCCACGCCTGCCCATGTGGATACCGCTTATATGAGCGCCATTATTTACGGGACCATCGAGAAGGTCGTTGATTGGGAGGAAGCAACCGCGGCGATGCAGGTCATGCTGGACAAATACGTTCCCGGTTATTTCGACCGGCCGCTTGCAAGAACCCATCTGGAACGGTACGTTTCTTCAATGGGCAGCAAAACCTCCGTATTCAAGCTGGTGTCCAGCTCCATCTCCGCGAAGGAAAGCGAAGTGAATCCGGCAAAAATGTACTTCGAGGGCCGGAAAAGCCACGAAGACCGGCATTAACACCGATCGGAGTCTACACCAAAAAAGAGGCTGTTCCCTCGCAGGGACAGCCTCTTTCGCTTTTAGTTTTTCAATTCCGGAATGACGTATTGAGGCTCTCTGCCGTATAAAGCATCCACCAGGTTGCGGGCCGCAACCATAGCCATGTCGTTCCTCGTCTTCTTCGTTGCCGAGCCGATATGCGGCAGCGTCACCACATTATCGAGCTGAAGCAGCGGATTGTCCGGGCTGACCGGCTCCTTCTCGTACACATCGAGGCCTGCGGCATAAATGCGTTTCGTGCGCAAAGCCTCAATCAGAGCCGCTTCGTCAACCGTCTCGCCGCGCGATACGTTAATAAAGATCGCGGTCCGTTTCATCCGGTTAAACTGCTCTTCGCCGATCATATGCTTGGTCTCCGGCGTAAGCGGAGTCATCAGCACGATAAAATCCGACTGCTCCAGCAGCTCGTTCAGCGCCAGGTAATTTACGCCGAGACGCTCCTCCGTCTCTGGCTTGCGGCTGCGGTTATAGTAGGAAACCTCCATATCGAATCCGAATTTGGCGCGCTTGGCAATCTGCTCGCCAATGCGTCCCATCCCGATAATGCCAAGCTTGGCATGATGCACGTCAAGTCCAAACAGCTGCTCGCCAACACCGCGCTGCCATTCTCCTGCACGGACGAGATTATGCAGCTCCGTTACTCTGCGAGCTGCTGCCAGCATAAGGGCAAGCGTCAAATCCGCCACCGTCTCATCCAGCACGTAAGGCGTATGAGTGCCGATAATGCCGCGTTTTTTCATCGCGTCCAGATCGTTATGGTTGTAGCCAACCGATATATTGCTGACCGCGCGCAGCTTCGGCGCTGCGCTTAACAGCCGCTCGCTGATTGCATTTCCGGCTGCAAGCAGTCCTTCCACGTCGCCGATCTTTTCGGCAAGCTCCTGCCCGGTAATCGCTCTCTCCGGGTTTTGCCACATTTCGCATTCACAATATTGGTCGAGGTATGCTTTTACCTCATCGGATACTTTGGATGATATGTACACTTTTGGCCGCATGCCGTCATCTCCTCTCGCGTTCTGACTCTATTATACCTATCTCCCCGGCGATTTGGCGAATGGTTGCCTTTAACGCCCAAGCCCACTACAATGAAGAAGGCAACCTGTCGCCTGCTGGCGGCAAGTGCGGAATTAAACTTCAACGTAAGGTGGGACCAGCAAAGGTGGAGCCGTTTAACGAGAAAGTTGTCTATGAAAACCCTTTGTTATCCTTGCGTGTCTGGCAGCCAATCCGGAAGGATGACGATTTCACCAACTGGCATTATCACCGGCAGCTTGAGCTGCTCTATATCATAAAAGGCAGGCTGGATGTGGATGTCGAGGAAGAGAGCTACCATCTGCAACCCGGCGACATCATTATGATCGGCGCTTCCCAGCTGCACCGCGACAAGAGTGTCGGGCATCTCGACTACATCGTCCTGCAGTTCGAGCTGGAGCCGTTTTTCGATCAGAGCACGATTGCTTATATGCGTTATTTCTCCGAGACCGAGAATCCGCTCAGCATGGCCAATTATATTTTCCAAGAGAACGGCAAAGTGAAGAAGCAGATCGGAGATTACATCCGCCAGCTGCATCATGAGGCGGAACGCAAGGAGACCGGCTATGAAATTGCGGTTAGCGTGCTGATCAAGCAGATTCTTCTGACGCTGCTTCGCAACGATAACCGGAAGATGCTCGCCGAGCAGGACGACTTCGACCGACTGCGGCTGAAGCCTGTCCTGGACTATGTCGAGAACCGGCTGACCGACCGGATTCAGGTGGAAGAAGTATGCCGGATCGCCAACATGAGCTATTACTACTTCGTCAAGTTTTTCAAGAAAACAATAGGGATGTCCTTCACGGAATTCGTCAATTACCGGAAGATCAAATGGGCGGAACGTATTCTTCTTACGAAGGATCTAAGCATTACCGAGGTCGGGGAACGGATCGGAATGCCTAACATGGCCCACTTCTATAAGATGTTCAAGAAGTACAATGACTGCTCCCCCAAGCAATTCCAGCGCAAGATGCTGGATTGGAACCGGCAATAGCGCAAACAAAAAACTCGTCCACCTTATCCCTTTGGTGTGACGAGTTTTTTTGACATGACTAATTTATAACCAACGCCGCGAATCGATTCGATCTGTACGGATTGGCCAAGCTCCAGCTTCTTGCGCAGCGAGCTGACATGGACGTCAACCGTACGCTGGCCGCCGATATAATCAAAGCCCCAGACTACGTTCATCAAATCATCGCGCGTAATAACCATCCCAGGACGCTGTACGAGATACAGCAGCACTTCGAATTCCTTCGGACGAAGCGGAACGGTCTCCCCGTTCAGAATCACTTCGTACTTCTCCGGATAAATCGACAAATCTCCCACGGTAATGACCTTCTCCGACGTCTCGATCGGCACGCTGTCATCCTGCTGCGTCCGGCGCAATACCGCCGATACCCTCGCGAGGAGCTCCGCAACGCCAAACGGCTTCGTAATGTAGTCATCAGCGCCATGCTTCAGCCCTTGAACGACCTCTTCCTCCGCATTGCGGGCGGTCAAAATAATAATAGGCGTCTTAACCCCGTTCTGGCGAAGCCTTGTCAATATTTCAAAGCCGTTCAAGCCTGGCAGCATGATGTCCAAAATAATGAGATCAAAGGTGCGCTGCAAAGCGGTTTGAAGCCCGGTTGCACCATGATCAATAACAGTCGTATCGTAACCCTCTTGCGTCAGATTATACGACAAAAGTCGCGCGAGTGTCGGTTCATCCTCAATAACGAGCACTTTATGTGACATGAGTACCTCCAGCTTGTCCAGCCTGGACACAAATTTTCTACCTTAGTTTAGCACGATTTCATGAAGAATGGGTAAATTTTTCGGCCGGCTGTTATTGCTGGAGAACGGGCAGCTCGATGACAAATGTGGAACCAACGCCTACGGCGCTTGTCACCGCTATTGTGCCTTTATGCAGCTCAACCAGATGCTTGACGATCGACAGACCAAGCCCGGTGCCTCCTGAACTGCGGGATCTTGCTTTATCCACCCGGTAGAACCGCTCGAAAATCCTCGGCAAATCCTTCTTCGGAATGCCGATGCCGGTATCGCTGATCTGAATCCGGATATGATCCTCATCGATGCTTTCGATATGAACCGACACTTTACCGCCTTCTGGTGTATAGTTTACGCCATTTGCAATGACATTCATCATAATTTGTCGTAAACGGTCCTCATCGGCTTCCACGTACAAGCCATGCTCCATCTCCAGCTGCAGCTTGATCGATTTCTTGGCTGCCTCCGGCTCCATCATCGTAACGGTCTTCGTCATGAACGAATCCATCTCCACCGGCGAGAAATACAGCGGAACACGCTTCGATTCGATTTTCGACAACGCCAATATGTCCCCGATGAGACGGTTCAGCCTGTCGCTCTCGTCATAAATGATTTGCAGGAACGAACGGGCGGTCTCCTCATCGTTAACCGCGCCGCCAAGAAGCGTCTCGGCAAAGCCTTTTACCGCCGCGATTGGCGTCTTCAGCTCATGCGATACGTTTGCCACGAATTCGCTGCGCATCCGCTCAAGCCGGCGGATCGCCGTCACGTCCGCAAGCACGAGAAGAACCCCGCCGAATTCCTGGTTCTCCTGAAGAATCGGCACCAGGTTAAGCTCCAGCAAGCGTTCCTCCGGGAAGTAGAACGTAATCTCCTCGCGGATATGCTCGCGGCCCTCCAACGCCTCCTGAATCAGCTGGGACAGCTCGTATTGCTGCTTGGCTTCCGCGTAATTCCTGCCGACAAGCTCACCGGTCGAAATACCGAGGAGTTCTCCGGCGCGGCGGCTCATCAGTAGAATCTTGCCGGCCGGGTCGATCATCATAACGCCGTTAATCATGTTTTCAAGCACGCTCTCCAGCTGGCTTTCGTTTTGCCGGATCCGCGTCATCTGTACCTCGAGGCTTTCGGCCATGGCATTAATAGCATGACCTAGCTCGCCAACTTCATCCTGCTTCCTGACCTTCACCCTTGCTTTATAATCCATTTGCTTGATACGCTGGGCAACCTTCGTAATTTGCTCAAGCGGACGGGTTAAGCTTAAGGCGATCCGGTAACTGATAAAAGCGGCAACGATAAACAAAATCAGCAGCCCGATAATCAATACGGTCCATAGCTGATCGATACTCTTGTCGACTTCCTTCAGACTCATTGCAAGACGGATAACGTTAGAGTGAGGATCGGAAGGATTCACCGCCAAGGCAACGTATAATAAATTCTCCTTCAATGTGTCGCTGTAGCGTATAGCCCGTCCAATGCCGTCCTTATGAGCCTTCACAACCTCTACCCGACTGCTGTGGTTATCCATCGTTTCCGGAGCATGGTCCGAATCGCCAAGGACGGTTCCGTCTCCTGCTATGAAGGTAACCCTGGTATCCGCATAGGTCTTAAGATTCTCGGCTTCCTCCGTGAAATAAGGGAACAACGCCGCGTTATCTCCCTGTTTCCATTCGGTTTTGGCCAGAATGATATGCATCTCCCGGATCATATTGTCCTCAAGCGCATTAATATGGTTATCCTTAAACGTTTTTGCCATGAAGAGGCCGGCTGCGGTTACGGATAACGCAAGGATAATGATCATGGTTAACGTTAATCGGTTGCGAAAGCTGTTCATGGCCTTTCATCTCCAATATGCCTATTTGTCACTCGTTTTATCGTACATGCCGTCATGCGGCTTCGCCAGTCTTGTTTTTGTTAAGTTTTTGTAAAACAAAATGATGCACCGTCGCAAGCGGCTGCTGCACAAGGATAGAGAGCACAACCGGTACGGCAGCCAGCGGGCTGAAATAGCCCAGCGCCAGCACGATGCCAAGCGAAATATTTCGCATGCCGGTGGCATAGGAGACGGTTACCTGCACCTCTTTGCCTCCGAATTTGGCCGTTCCCAGGAAGCCTACTGCATAACATACCCCCACAAGCACGATAACAAGCGGGATCAGCTTTAGCATGTCATGCTTCAGTTGGTCGACATACGGAGCAATAGCCGAAGCGTTTAAAGCGACCACCGCAACAAAGCAAAGCTTCGAGATTGGCATGGCAACCGGCTTGACCTTCTCCTGAATACGTCCCTTGCTGAGCTCGTACAGAGCTACGCCAATGATAGTCGGCAGAACAACGATAACAAACAAGTCGAACATAATCGGGCCAATCGCAATATCAACCGAGGTATTAAAAAATAAATGAATGCCGTAAGGCACAACAAGCGGGCTTAACGCGGAGTCCAGCACGACCATCGCAAGCACAAGCGGCACGCTGCCCCCTGACATCCCGACCCACAGAACGGTGGATACGCCAAGCGGAATGATCGTAAAGAGTACAAGCCCAACCACATAAGGAGAGGACGCTCCAAACCATAACGAGCCAAGCCCGTAGGCGACCAGCGGAGACAATAGATGAGCCAATATCAGCGTCCATACCAGGATGCCAGGCTTTTTGACCACCTCGTATAAATGCCGGAGTCCGCAGCCAATGCCCATCGTCAAGGTCACGTAAGCGAACAAATACGGTACGGCATCCACCATCGGAGCAAGCGTATCGGCAAAAAGAAAACCCAGGACCAGCGATCCCGGGATCAGCAGAAACATCCATCGTTCGAAAAAGTGATTAAACGCAAGTCCAAACTCCCTCGTAAGTCATCCCTCGTTTCTATATGATGTCGATCAACATTATAGCCTTTATAATAGCATACTCCTTGAAAGATAACTGTCCGAAAACAAAGAAAGACACCCGCACATTCCGGATGCCTCTCTGATATCTTCCTTCATTTACCGTCACCCGTTTCATCTTGATTCTGTACGTTTGCGGCGGGCAAACAAATATGGATCGTAGTCCCTTCGCCTTCCGTGCTTGTTATATCAAGCGTTCCGCCATGCGAATGTATGATTTGCTGGGTGGCCATCATGCCAAGGCCCGTCCCGTTTTCTTTGGTTGTATAGAAGGGAGAGCCAATCTTTGCGATAAGCTCCTGCGGGATGCCTTTTCCCGTATCGGACACCTGAATCATTAGCGTTTCCGGGCTTGGGCTGGAGGCATGGATATGTATGACCCCGCCGCTAGGCATAGCTTCCATGGCGTTTTTAATCAGATTGATAAATACTTGCTTCAGCTGCGCCGCCACGCAACGAATTTCCGGCAGACCATCCAGGCCCGTTATTCGGAGCTCCACGTTATTCATTAAAGCCTGGGAGCTCATTAGCATGTTAACATCCTGGATGATTTGGCAGATTCGTTCATCCTTGAATTCCTGAGCCTGCGGCTTAGCCAGGTATAACAGCTCGCTCGTAATCAGCTCGATTCTGCGCAGCTCGTCCTTCATAATTGTAAAATAATTAGCGCTAACGTCCGATACAGTCTGTTCGATGAGTTGAACAAAACCTTTCAGCGAAGTGAGCGGGTTCCTGATTTCGTGAGCAATGGAAGCTGCCAGCTGGCCAACCGCCGTCAATTTTTCCGCTTCCAGCAGCTTTGTTTTGTTTTGATTCTCCTGCATAATGTTTTTGGCAACGCCAAAGACTCCCACGGATTCATTATTAACGATAATCGGCATGTTCGTTACTTTCACGTCAATAACTTTGCCGCTCTTGTGAATCGCCTTTGTTTCATAATGCTGCGTAATTCCCTTTGCTGCCAGCTTGAAGTGACTTTTTGTTTTCTCCAGCTCCTCCGCGGGAATAAGCGGAATATAGGACATCTTCAAAAATTCATCCGCCTCATAGCCTAACAGCTGCTCCATTGCCGGATTTACGCTAAGATAATTCCCCTCCAGGTCAAAGGCAAATACCGCATCCGGATTATATTTGAAAAGCGAGGCGTAGTGCTGCTCCTTAAGCAAAGACAAGCCTTTTTTCTTCGTAATATCATGCAGGTATATCGACAAGCCGTCGGAGGAAGGAAAGACTTTTACCTCTAACCACATCGAGATGGGCGGACAGTAAGCTTCAAATTCGACCCGAACCTGCTCCTGCATCGCTTTAAGATAATGCTCGTAGAAAATGCTATAAACCTCTTTTGGATACGCACTCCATATGCATTTGCCAATCGCTTCTTCCGGCGTGCAAGAAAACAATTTGGCTGCTTCTTTATTCATATAAGTAAATTCCCAGGAGTTATTGAGAGCAAAGACGGCATCTGTTATTCGATTAAGAACCTCGCTTCGTTCAACATAATGGCTCATATTTCCTACTCCTTGTCCGAAAATAATTTACCCATAATAAAAAACCTAAATACGAGCCGCATATTGCAGCTTTTATTTAGGCTGATGTCCAGCGATCTATCTGGTTCATTACCGCCAATCATTGATTCGGATTTAAAATGAACACCATGACGCTTTTATCCAGATGGAAATCCCAGTCAACAAACAGATCTATAACCTTTGCGTTTAAAAACTCCTGAAAATGACCGTTGTTATGCAGATGCCCTTTTTCAAGATTGCGCTTGGCCAGTCTCAAGCTTTCTTCATGTCCGATCCGGATCAATTCTTTCTCGATGCTGATCAGAATTCCCACCCGAATAACGAGTAGAGTTCTATCATTGATGAGGCAAGAATACAACTCGTCCGGGCGCTTCTGGACCTGCTGGCTGATTAGACTGATTTCGTGCTGGAGCTCATCTTTCCCCGTATATTCGCAACCGAGCAAGGGTTGGCCTTGGGCATCCCGGCCCTCAACGCCAACCATAACGCCCGAATGATTGTGCAGGCCCCAGTCATAATAAAATTCCTGAATATCCATGCCTGCCAGCAGCAGCAGATAGGCTTTGATCTCGGGAATCAACGACTTCATTAATAGGTCTCTGGTCGATTGAATCGAGTGGATTTGATCTTGCTCAAGAAGAATCTTCTCCGTCGGCGACAGGAAGTTTCTTAGATATAAAACGACAAACGGCCGATTGATGCTGACAAAAATGGACTGCGGTCCTCTTCCGAAAGCCTCTCTCAGCAATCTGCCAACATAGCTCGCTATTTCGGCTTGAGCCTCTTTTTCCAAGATCATTCATCCTTAATTTAGGCAAAAGCATTATTTCTTTCGCCCCAGATTTATTGTAGTAATATATTCGGAATAACTCAACCGAAACTTTACCTATTATTTGCCTTTGTCCGCATCTTATCCGTTTCTTCATTTAGGATTCGGATTTAGAATAAATACGATAACGCTTTTATCCTCATGGAAATCCCAATCTACAAACACGTCTAAAATCTGCGATTTGATGATCTCTTGGAAGCGGCTGCTGTTAATCAGATAGCTTTTTTCAAGATTACGTTCCGCAAGCTTTAGGCTCTCTTCGAATCCAAGACGGATTAACTCCTTGCCGATGCTGATCAGGATTCCCCTTCTGACGACCAGGAGTGTCCGATCATTGATCATGTAGGAATAAGTTTCATCCGGCTTCTTTTGGATTTGGTGACTAATGCGATCGATTTCATCGTGCAGCTCCTCTTTCCCCGTATACCGTTCCTGCGGTCTGAACCCGAGGGAATCATCCTCCGCTTCAATGCCGACAAGCATGCCGGAATGATTATGAAATCCCCAATCATAATAAAACTCCCTGATGTTCATACCCGCAAGCAGGAGGAGGTAGGCTTTCATTTCCGGCATCAGCGATTTCATGACCAGGTCACGGGTATGCTGCACGGAATTCACCTGATCCTGCTGAAGAAGAATCTTTTCGGTTGGCGATAGGAAATTCCTCAAGTAGATCACGATAAACGGGCGGCTGATATTAACAAAAATCGATTGCGGGCCTTTTCCAAAAGCTTCTCGCAGTAGTCTTCCAATGTGACTCGCAACTTCTTTTTGAATTTGCTTTTCATTTTTTTCCAAAAAATCCATCCTTAGTTTTAGGTAAACCTGATCTTTACCTTCAATATGTAATTTAAATAGAGACAAAAAAAGCCTAAATAAAAGTTGTAAAAAACCAACTCTTATTTAGGCTTATGTCCAGCTCCATCTCTGGTTCATTAATGCCGAATTAGTCGTTAACCGTTAAAAAGCAATTTAAAAAGGCAAAAGCTTTATTTCCTTTACCCAAGGATTATTTTAATGATTTTTTTAAATTAAAACAAGATAAATATTTAAATAAGTTAAGTTAATAAGGCGATTTGGCTATTGTTCTCCGTTTATAATCTTAGTTACCTCTTCGGTGATCGAATCGCCGCCAAGCTCCTTCCACTTCAGGAGGAAATCATCAAACGCATCGACCGGTTTGTCTCCAACAATGATCTGCAAATACATGCTGCCCCTTCCCGTATGGCCGTAAACCATCCGCCTCCTCTTACCGCGAGGCTAACGAAACTACGTATCGTTATTTCGCCTAATTTTGCTGTTTCCCATTTCTAACGAAACGTAGTATCGCTATTGGGCTGCATTTGCTCATCTGGCGGGCTTTTTCCAGCTGATAGCGTGTCTGCGTTTCGTTAGAATTCCGAATGCCCTCTTTTCGGGCAAATAAGGATACGTCGTTTCGTTAGAATTTACCGCATGTATGCGGGAGTCCGCGGAATTATGGTAGGATATTGTAAAACAAGTACTGATGCACGAGGGATTAGAGAGGAGTTTGCGTAACGGATGGAAAGTCATTTTTTCGCCTATATGTACCGCCTGAAATATATTGAACGCTGGAGTCTGATGCGAAACACGACCAAGGAGACCGTTGCGGAGCATTCCTTCCACGTGGCGCTGCTTGCCCATATGCTATGCGAGATCGGCAACAGCTTTTTCGGACGCTGCTATAACGCGGACCGCGCCGTAACGCTGTCCTTGTTCCATGATGCGACCGAGGTCTTTACCGGCGATATCCCGACTCCCGTGAAGCATCACAATCCGAAAATGCTCGCAAGCTTCCGCGAGATAGAAGCAATGGCAGCAGAGCGGCTGCTCGGCATGGTGCCGGAACAGCTGCAATCCTCGTATGCCCCGCTTCTCGGCAAGCCGGGAAGCACGTTATCCGAAGAAGATCAGCTGCTCCACAAAATCGTAAAAGCCGCAGACCTGCTGGACGCTTACTTGAAATGCCTGACCGAGGTATCCACCGGCAACCGGGAATTTCTCGTGGCCAAGGGGCAGACGGAAGCCGCAATGAAGCAGCTCGGGCTTCCGGAAACGGAGTGGTTCCTCGCCCATATGGCGCCAAGCCTCGGCATGACGCTGGATGAATTATCGTAAAGAGCAGAGTCCTGCTCTTTACGTTTCAGTAGAAAACAGCAATGTTTTTGGGGGGAGTAATCATGACGTTCAGAATAACCAGAGGGCATGTCCTTTTCTTACTCGGAGTTATTTTCCTATTACTCCTTCTCGGGTGGAATTATTTCAGCGGCTTATACTGGCTCGCTGCTGCCGTATCTCTATTCCTTGGTTTCTATCTTACCGTAAGCTGCAAGATTCAAGATGGGATACTTACGAAATCGACGCTATTCTTTTTCAAGAAAAGCCTCGTAATCAAGGACATTAAGTTAATAGAAGCCGTTACCAAAAAGAAACTGGGTTACATCTATATCAATCTCACAAAAGGTCCGACGGAAGATTACTACCTTTTGCTCTTTAAAGATTTGACGACCTGCAAACTCGATTCTCACTTGTACTATAAGGGTCAATCAATAGGCAGATTCCTGGCCAAGGAGTATAAAATCAAGCTAAAAGAAAAAGAGGTCATGCAGTATCTGTACGGAAATTGATTAACCAAGGCTGGTGAGTCTTATGTCCATTCAAAACACATTGGAGCGGATTAATAGGGAGTTAAATCAGATACTAGGTGATTACGAGTATTGGTTTGCTGCTCCGGAAGCTTTGCAAATGTACCAGCCTCTCGAAGGATGGAGCATCGCTCAAATTCTGGAGCACGTTACTCTTACGAACCATTTTCTGCTGATCCTCATTCGAAAAGGAAAAAACAAGGCCCTTATGCTCGCAGCCAAATTGAATTTGGAAGATTCGCTCAATCATTATCAAGATAATCTGGGAGAGCTGGATCAGATCGCGGAACACAAATCTTTCAAATGGATCAGGCCGGAGCATATGGAGCCAAGGAGAGAAATGCCGCTTGATCAGGTTCGCAAGTTGCTAGAAAGTCAGGTTGGGGAATGCCTGGACATTTTGCAACAATTAAGCAATGGCGAAGGAATCTTGCATAAAACGATGATGAGCGTAAATAACCTAGGCAAAATCGATGTGTACCAGTACATCTATTTCTTGGCTCTTCACGCCAAGCGGCATATTGCTCAGATGCAGAGGGTAAAAGCGGAATACGAGCAACAATGAAAAATCGGTCTCCGTGGGAGACCGATTTTTCATTACCGCAATAGAGCAGCCGCGATAGTGGTTTTTCTTATATTTCCTGCCATAGCCGCTTTACGTTATCCATGGCAATGCGGGAGGCCATGCGGCACTCCTCCATCCCTTCGAATTCAACAGTCAGATAGCCATCGTAGCCGGATTGCTTGATCAGACGGAAGATTCGCCGGAGGTCGAGATCGCCGTGGCCGGCAATCGCGCCGCGCAAATAGGTGCCATGGGTAGACTTGAACCAATCGCCGCCTCCCGGAGACTCGTCGCTAGGACGAATATAAAAGTCTTTAATATGGATCAGCGATGCATAGGGCAAGTTGCGGCTCACGCCAACGAGCGGATTCTCGTCGACGCACAGGAAGTTACCAACGTCGAGCGTCGTCTTGAAGTTCGGACGGTTCACCGCATGCAGGACGCGTTGCACGCGGTCGCTTGCCTGCACGCTGAAGCCGTGGTTCTCGATGGTTGTCGTAATGCCGTACGCCGCGGCGTAATCGGCGATCAGCCGGCTTCCCCTCGCCATGTGGTGCAAATTCTCCTCGAACCATTGAATCGTCATGCTCTCGGGCGGAAGCGTAAACGCCGTCACGTCATGACGCATGTGCTTCATGCCGAGCCTATTTACCAGATCGACATGATCTTTAACCCGCGCGACTTCGGCCTGGAACGCGTCTTCGCCGTCTTGCACGAAGTTGGCCGGCATCGAATAGTTGGACAGCTCGACTCCAGCTTCCTTGGCCTTCTCCCGCACGGCATCCGCAAGCTCCGGCTGATCGACAAGCGTAAAGCCGTAAGGAACGATTTCCATATGCTCGCCGCCGTTCCCGGCAATCCACTCCACAACGTCAAGCACCGACATGTCCCCCGCCTTAAGCGCCGGGAGCAGACTGTATGTACTTAATCCAACCTTCATAACGTCTCCCCATCTCCCCGAAATCCGTCTTGTATGGCATTCAGCAGCCGGCGGGTCCGGTCGCAGCCGAATTCCCAGAACATCAGACCGCCTAATCCGCTAGCTTTCACGTAATCGCACTTGTGCCGGATCGATTCCTCATCGTCGTAAGAGATAAAGCTTGAACCGTTAAACAAATAAGGCGCGCGAGCTTCCTCGTCCCAATAACGAACAAAGCCGTTTTTGCCAATGTATTCTTCAGTTAAAGCCGTGAAGTCCGGCCCGTACCCGCCAACGCTGCCGGCCATCTGGTGAAGCCCGTTGTTCCGGTCTGGAACCTGATTCCACATCCGCGAATAGAAGGCAGCACCGATTACAATCTTCTCCTTCGGCACCCCGGCACGAACAAACAAATTGACGGAGGCATCCGTACTGATCCGGAACAAGTCTCCCGTCGGTGTATAAAGGTTGGTATGATGACCGGTCAACACCTGAAACCCGCCGCGCATATCGTAGGTCATAAGCTGAATCAGATCCAGATATTTCTGTGCCTGATCCATCTCGGTTCCGTCAATGTAATACTGATCGGCTCCCGCCGCGATCGTAAGCAAATAATGCCTGCCGTCCAGATCCCCTAGCTTATCCAGCGCTTCCCGGATGGCAGCGAGCAGCAGCGTAAAATTCGTGCGGTCCTCCGGGCTGGCCCCGATTCCGGCTTCCCCATAGCAAGGATACTCCCAATCCAGGTCAATTCCGTCAAAAGGATGCTCGATCACCGCGCGAACCGCCGATTCGGCCATGCGGTTTCTTCCTTCTTCCGTCGACGCCGCTTCCGAGAAACCTCCGGCGCTCCATCCTCCGACGGAGAGCAGGATATTCAACTGCGGACGTTCCTTCTTAATCCGCGCGAGCTCGTCCAGATGGCGCAAATGATCGATTGAAATAGCATCGCTCTTGACATGGCCAAACGCGACATTCAGATGCGTAAGCTTCGCCAAATCTTCTACAGTCAGCTCGGCAAGATGGTTATCGCTCGCATAGCCGGCGACCACGTAGTTCTGCTTTGTCATTTAAGATTCGCTCCCTTTCGCTTGCGATGATTCGTTGGTCTGCCTTACGGCACCCAGCGCTTGCCATGCCTCTTTCCCCATTCCGATCTTATAGCCCGACGCGGCGTAACGGATGCGGTCCTTGCCATCCAGCACAAACAGATGCGGGTAGCCCGCCTCGCTGACCGCCGCCTGCGGCAGGGAGACCTGTGATCGATCTCTCGCGAATCTAACCTCTGCCGGCAATTGCTCGTATTTCGAAGGATCAAACGACGAGCTCCATTCCGCATCGCCGATAATGAGCAGGATCACTCCTCCGAGTTGGTTCAAGGAACCGGCTAGCTCCCCCAACTCGCGAAGCAAATGCTTCGTTGGCTCGCGCTCCGGCTCGATCCAAGCAACAATCGCGCCATCCTCCATGATCTGTTCGCCTATTGTCAGCTCCGAGCCGTCCAGCCCTTCGAGCGGTCTGGCCCGGTCCATAACGCCAAGCACGGGAAGATCGCGGGTGGCCTTGCGATAGGTGAGCCATACATCCGTATTCTCGCCTGCGCGTACGCGGAAATAGGTAAACCGCGCCAATACCGTGCCGTCCCGAAGTCGCATGCCCGTCGTAAGCCGGTACGAACCCGGCTCTGCCTCAAGCAGCTTGCCGTACACATCGCCAAATTTGTCCGGATAGACTAACGTTTTGTAGAATCCGTTCTCCTCAAGACGTGCCACCGTGAAATTCTCGGCATACGACGGCTCTGGCGCATCATCCGATGCTTCGGGATCGCGTTGCAGACGAATGCTGCCCTTGCTCCCGATCGAAGACTGAAGCGCATTCGCGCCTTGCATCGCGTCCCGCCATTCGCCGTCAGCCATGTACTGTGAGGTTAGCTCATGCGGATGCAGCCGCGCCGGTATGCCTAAACTTCGGCAGACGGCTACGAAAAGAATGTTCAGTGAATCCGGGTCTCCCCATTGCAGCTTAAACGTGCCGACCGGATTGCCTTTCCCCTTCAGATTGGGAAGGTCCTCCCATTCTCCATGCCTTTCGCTCAGCCAGCGCATTAGCGCAGTTGGGTCCAACCGAAAGGCTTCCCGCTCCGGCTCCGTAAAAGCCGCTTGGAAAAACTGCCGGTACGGCACGATCAGCTCGTTCAGCACGCGCGGACAAAGCACGTAAGAAACGAAATCCCCGTCCGGCAGGCTTCCGCAAGCGGCAAGCGAGCCGATCAGATGATCGTCCAGCGTGTCCTTTCTCGTATCGATCCAATCTTTCTCGCGGAGGCTCTCCAAAAGCCGCAGCGGCCACTGCCCGTATTCGGCCGTCCGCTCCCGCAGGAAAGACTCGATTTCGCGGAAGTTCCCGCGGGAGCGGCTCAGAACATTCCACACCCGTTCTCCCGGAAGCCCAAGCGAAGCAGCCAATGCCTCGGCATCCTGCTTGCTTGCGAACGTGCTCTCATAGACGGCGCGAAGCTTCGCCCCTTCTTCAAGCCGGCGAGCATGCTCGCTCTCCCGCTCGCCGGACAAGGGTTCTACAGGTTCGCCTTCGCCTTCCGGCGGAGGAACCATATCCAGATCAAAGATGCCTTCCGGCTGCCCCGTTTGATCCAAAACCAACTCATGGAGGTAATCCCCATAAGCAGCCAGCTTAACCTCGCCCCATCGGCCGTTCCAAGCACCGCGAACCAGCAGATCGCCATACCCCGTCTTAAAGCTGACTTCTCCCCGTTCGTCCGCCAAGAGCGTCGCGATCGGATAAAATTCAGCCATGTTGTACAGCTCGAAGCGCACTTCGGCGCCCGGGACAGGATTTCCGGCACTGTCTTTAACCGATAGATTAACGGTACGCGTTGGGGCGTAGTTTTCGAGCAAATTAATCTCCGTAAACCAATCGCTTGCTACCGTAATATCCTCCGGACCCGGATAGTCGGCCAGGATGCGCGTATTTAGAAGCATTGCCCGTCGGGCCGGCGGGCCGAACCACCCTTGGTCCAGCCGCGCTTCCGGCTCGCAGGCGCCGAGGTAATGCCATTCTCCGTCGGCCCAAGCCTCTACCCAGGCATGATTATCGTCGCAATGCGCCCACCTGGGCGTATAGACCTGGCGGGCGGGAATGCCGATGCTGCGCAGCGCCGCAACCGCCAGCGTCGACTCCTCGCCGCAGCGGCCCCTTGCGCTCTTGATCATCGTAAGGGGCGACATCGTTCTCAAATCGCTGCCGGTATAGGCAGCCTTCTCGTGACACCAATAATTCGTCTCCAGAATGGCCTCTTCCATCGTCAGCGACTTTATGCGATAGGCTAGCTCGTTGAACAAAATGCCGCGGTGATCCTCGATATTTTCCGTATTGACCCGGTAGGGGAGAACATAATGCAAGAACAGGGAGTCGGGCACCCGATCGCCCCAAGGGACAAGCCGGCGGATCGCCAGCGTCCTGCGCACATGGCTCAAGAACAAAGCGCCGTCATAGTCTGCGAGATCGTTCACCGGCATATAGGCAAACAAATATTTGAGCGCCCAGCACTCTTCCTCCGTCAATTCCTCCCGAAATACATCGAATAGCTCGTGTTCCCTGGCCTGCGCCAGCTGGCGTTTTCTATTGAATTTGCTCTCGATCAGATCCCGCTCCGCCCGATTCAGCGAAAACGGCGAAGTCCAAGTCGTCATGGTCCCACTCTCTCCTTCCACAGCTTCCCGTCCTCGCGAATGCACCACAGCGACATTCCATCCTCCGACAATGCCGAGATTTGAAACAGGCTGCGCGTCGTCTCGACGGTTGCTTCGATGGACCACCCATCGCCTTCCATCAATCGCTTCGCATCCGCTTCATACCTGCCTTCAGCCGCATAATGGTTGCGCTGGCGGTAATACAGCTTCCGCAGCTCCCACTTGATGCGCTCCTCCTCCGGCATCGCAAAAGAATGCGGACCGTCTTCGCCGGAAAACACCACATAGCCCCACAGCTCCGGGTAATGCATGTTCACTATGCCCATCGGCGACCACACCCAGTTGTCCTCCGGATAGGGCTTGCCGATCTTCGGATTGATCACCTTGCGGTAGCCGCCTTCCGCCGGCTCCGCCTGCCATTCCACCCTGGAAAAGTTAATGCGCCAGAACTCCCCGGTAAGCGGCGGCCTGCTCTCCGCCGCGCACTCCCGCAAGCTGGCCCAAGGAATAGCGATTTCGACGCTCCACATGCGGTTCTCCGCCGCTGGATTGTTCAGCTCGCCTTCGATATAAACGGCGCTCCGGAGTCCGGCTATATCCCAGCCGTTCACCGGCGGTCCGCCGTCGCGGTACGGCTTGACGAGAAGAAGATCCCATACCGTATTCAGCGCATTGATCTCGATCTCGTAATAACCATGCGTGTCTCCGTCCGGGTCGAT
Organism: Paenibacillus glycanilyticus; assembly: GCF_051200795.1. Classification (NCBI taxonomy): domain Bacteria; kingdom Bacillati; phylum Bacillota; class Bacilli; order Caryophanales; family Paenibacillaceae; genus Paenibacillus; species Paenibacillus glycanilyticus. Next base: position 1,724,572 of record NZ_CP195155.1, on the reverse strand, counting down.
AAAAATTTCAAAATCGTTATCGTAAAAAATAACCGAGTCCCGCTCGGTAAGCGTTGCCCAGATCTGATCCTCGAGCAGCTCCGCTCCGACATACAAATATTCGTCGTCCCACAGCATTTTGACGCGAGTCCGCTTCGCCGGCTTAGGTCGAACATCCCCTTCGATATCCGTAAAATCCTCGGTCCAGTCGGCCGCTTCCCAGAACGGCTTGTTTAAGCATCCGTCAAGCGCGAGCGGCCCTGTGGCACGCCGGCAAATATAATGCCTTGGCCCGTAATCGATCACCGGCTCCGGCACTCCGCTAAGCATCATGTCCTGTCCCCCGATCGCATTGTTCTGGCTAGTTATGGGTCACTACGGCTCCTGCGCCTCCGTAAAACTTTACTTCCTCGTCAAATTCCAGCTTCAACACCGTTACGTGCTCATGCGTGTCTTCCGCCGTTAGACCGATCCAGGTCGTTCCCGGAATATCGAACCAAGGAACGCCTCCATGAATGTGATGGGACAGTTCTTTCCCCGAATGCAGCACGGTAATCCGCTTAATCGGATTGCATAACCCTTTCAGGCATACATGTTCCTTCGGATCGTCATAGACGAACAGGTAGAGTGTCTTCTTATCGGGGGTCAACGTGCTTCCGCCCAAATAATAACGCGTCATGATGCCTTCTCTCGTTCCGTAAACCGCCTCCGCATGCTGACGGATCCATTCGCCGAGGCCAAGCAATATATCTTCCTGGCGCTTGTCGATCGTACCGTCCTCCCGCGGCCCGATGTCGAGCAGCATGTTTCCGCCCATGGAAATGCAGTCGCAGAACATCCGGATAATCATGCCAAGCGATTTATAACGGTTGTCGGTCGGCACATAACCCCATGAGCCGTTAATCGTCGTGCAGAATTCCCAAGGCCCTTCCGGTCTCGTAATGGGAAGTCCTTGCTCCGGCGTTTTGTAATCGCCATGTCCCTGCAGCCGCGAGTTAACGATCACATCGGGATTAAACGACTTCAGATACTGCTTGAACGCCGGCAAATTCCATTGGTCGGCGCTTCGCTCCCAATCCCCGTCGAACCACAGCAGATCTACCCGGCCGTAATTCGTAAGCAGCTCCCGAAGCTGTCCGTCGTTGAACCGGAGGAACCGCTGCCATTTGTCCCCGTCCTCGATACCGTCCGCCGGACTGGAAAACCGGTTGACTTGGCTCAGATCCTCGGGAATCCTGCCGCCTTGATAGACGCTTGGATAATCCGGGTGCGACCAATCAATCAGCGAGTAGTACAGGCCAAGCCGAATATCCCGCTTGGCCATCGCGTCCGCGAATGGCTTGACCAAATCCCGTCCTGCCGGCGTCTTCTTCACGACATTCAGGTCGCTAAGCTGCGTGTCCCACAATGCTACGCCATCGTGATGCTTGGTCGTCAGAACGGCATACTTCGCACCCGACTTCTCGATCAGATCGGCCCACCTTTCCGCATCGAAGCTTGAAGCCGTAAACCCGCCAAGCTGTTTCATATATTGCTCATAGGTCATGTTCCCGTTGTAGAAGGACCATGATTCCGCCACGCCGTCAACCGCGTAAATTCCGTAATGTATGAATATGCCCAGCTTAGCGTCTTCGAACCATCTCTGCATTCCGAATCATCCTTTCAAGCGATAGTTATGCATGAATCCGGAATACATGCGCGATTGGCGCTTCCTTAGCGGAGCGCTCCGTTTCCGGCAGACGAATGGCAATCCCGCTTTCGGTACGGCGATAGGCAAGCCGCTCCTCTCCGCCGACCAGATCGATGCTTCCGGCCTCTCCGTTCCAAGGAATAAGAATCTCCTCCGGTACTTGCTCGTTTGCGTCCTTGTACAGGTAAAACGCATAGACGACGCCGTTTTTCTGAGTAAAGCATGTATTCCCCTCCGAATACGGCTCGCAGACCCGAGTGCCATAGATCGCTTCACCGTAAACGTTCAGCCATTTCCCCATTCCTTTCATGCGGGCGATCGCTGTCTCGGGCAATCTGCCATCCGGCTGAGGGCCGATGTTAAGCGCCAGGTTGCCGCCTTTTGCCACAATTTCGATGAGCAGCTGGATAAGCTGACGCACCGATTTGTAACGGTCCTCGTAACGGAAAGAAAACGACGTCCCCATCGTAATGCAGCTCTCCCACGGCACATGCAGTGCCCGTTCCGGCAGCGTCTGCTCCGGCGTGATCAGATTCTCGTAAGGTCCTCCGACGGTCCGGTCCGCCGAGAGCAGCCAAGGCTGGATCTCGCGCGCCTTCTCGACCACTTCTCCCAGCCGGATATTTTGTTTGCGGTAATCGTTCACCCAGCCGGCGTCCAGCCACAGCACGTCGATCCGGCCGTAATTCGTCATCAGCTCCATAATCTGCTCATGCGTAAATTGAACGAATTTCTCCCACAGCCACGGGTATTCCATCGGATCGTAACTCGGTCCCCTGGATGTCTTCGTATCCGGCCGTATTCCCGGCGTCCAATAATAGGGAGTATGCCAATCCGCTTTGGAGAAATAGGCGGAGATGCCAAGCCCCTTGTCCCGGAACGAGTTGAACAGGTGCTTCACGATATCCGCGTGCTTATGGGTATGGAACGGACATTCTTGTCCCGTAATGCGATAATCGGTCGTGCGCGTATCCCACATGCAGAACCCGTCATGATGCTTGGTGGTGAAATTCAAATATTTGAAGCCGTTCTCCGCCGCAAGCTCGGCCCACAGCTCGGGCTGGAAACGAAGCGGATTAAACGTCTTGTTCAAGGCAAAATATTGCCGCTTCAGCTCTTCCGAATCGATATCCCAATCGATACCGTCCCGTGACCAATCTCCGTCCTCGTCGCTCAAAGCCCATGATTCAACCAGGCCCAGCTGGGAGTAAGGCCCCCAGTGCATCATCAAGCCAAGCTTCTGATCCTTGAACCACTCGAGCCGCTCGAGCAGCAGGGGATCCTCCGGCTTCACCCAGCTCTCCTCGCTGCTGTAGTTATGTACCCCTTGCTCGACTGCCTCTTCCGATTCCGCAATTGCCTGTTCCTTCTCACTCATCCTAATTCCTCCTAAAAAACCATTCTTTCAATCCGATTAACGTTGTATAATAGATTTAATTTTCAGATATTTAAGATTTGTAAAAGAGATAGATAACCGTTGTCAGGGGGCGTACCATTTGAACCGGAACTATTTCAAGTCCAAGCTTTTTCTGAAATACACTTGGTCCTATTTATTCATCTTGTTGATTCCTTTGATTTTTACGTCGATCTTTATTTATGAAAACGCATCGCACCGCCTTCGTTCCGAAATCGAACGCTCCCATCTCGACCAGCTGACGCAAGCCGAAACGATCATTGACGGTCGAATGAAGGAACTAAGCGAGATTGCGGTCCGCATCTCGTACGACCACAGGCTTGCCTCTTACCTCGTGCACGATCCGATTCATAGCGGAGAAGCCATTGAAGCCCTTGACCAATACAAAGCGACAAGCTCGATCATCGGGGAGCTGTACTTGTATTTCCACAAGGACGACCGCATTTATTCCAGTGAAGGGATGAACCATTTCGACGTATTCACGAGCAATCTTCTGTTCCAGAATTGGAATAAAGACGCGGTATACCAGGATTTAAACGACGTCAAATTCCCGACAATGCGGCCTGCCGATATGGCAAGCAACTCTTCCGGCCGGAAACAATCGATGCTCGCCTATCTGATTCCGATCAAACCCAATAATCCGAATCCATACGGAACGGTTATGTATTTGATCCAGAAATCCGAGCTGACGAGCCTCATCGATTCCATACTGGGCAATTATCAGGGCCAGTCGTATATTCTCGATAACCAAGGCCAAATTCTGGTGGACAACCTCCAAGGCGAGACGTTATCGGATACGGACACCCGTTCTTTGTTCGGTCATTTGACCCCGGGTATTCAAAAGCATGTTCTAAACGGCAAGGAGCATTCGATCGTCTCCGTCCAATCGCCAGTCAACGGCTGGACCTACGTGACCATCATGCCAAGCGAGCAATTCTTCAGCAGTGTCCTTCATGTTCGCAGCTTTATCATTATGCTGCTCATCTTTGTTGTGGCCGCCGGAGCGGCAATCGCGCTGCTCTTGGCCCGCATGCAATACCAGCCGATTTCCACGCTGGTTGAGTTCGCTGCCTCCAAGAGCTGCAAGCCTCTGAGCCGTCCCGGCGAGTCCCGCAACGAATTGGACCGAATTCGGACAACGCTGCTGGAATACAGTGCCCGGGTCGATCTGCAAGAGCCGTTCGCCCGCCATCATCTGCTCTCCATGCTGCTCCGGTTCGGCAGTTCGCGGATTCTGACGCCGGAGTTAAGAGAGGCGCTGGACCTCCGATTCGACCGCTCGCTTCACTTCGTCATGGTGATTGGCTGGATTAGCAGCGAAAAAAACGGCGTATTGGAGCATCAGCAGATACTCGAGCTGTTAACGCATATGGAGTTCCCGAATCTGAACAGCCACGGGTACGGCGTCGAGCTTTCCCAATTAGGCCAGATCGGCGTCTTGGTCAGCTTCGATCCGGATGAAGCTGCCGGCGAATTCGAACACAAGCAGCTTATCGTTGAAGCTTTGCGCAGTCATTTGACGGACTCTTGCCAGATTCAGCCGGTCATCGGCGTCGGCACGAGCTATTCCGGTCCGGAGGGGCTGAATCAAAGCTATATCGAAGCCTGTTCCGCCTACGACCTGCGAGTATCATCAAGCGCCGGATCGGTGAATTATTTCGAGAAACAATCGGTTGCGACGGATCAAACCTTCTGGATACCGAACAATACATTGTTAAAGCTCTCCCAGAGCTTAAAGCAAGGCAGCTTCGAAGTAGCTTCGCAAATGATCCAGTCGGCCATCCTAAGCCTGCGGCAGTCCGAGCAGTCCACGCTGCTCATCCGCTGCATCGGCATCGATCTGTTGAATACCATACTGAAGACCGCCTCCGAACTCGAGAACCAGCGGCTGATTCAAGAAATTGCGCCGCAGATGATCTCGGGCCAATCGCTGGACGAGCTGGAGCGCAATCTCCTCCATTTGGCTTCCCGGCTATGCGAGCAGGTAGAGCAGGCCAATCAGAAGGAAGAACAATCGCTTACCGACCGGATGATCGCTTACATCGAAGAACATTTTGCGGACAATGCCCTTAGCCTCGAGACGGTCGCTTCCGAATTCAGCCTGTCGCCGTCCCACGTCAGCCGCTCCTTCAAGGAGAAGATGGGCGTGAACTTCGTCCAATACATCTGGCAGAAAAGGCTGGAAGAAGTGATGCACCAGCTGAAGACGACGGACGATTCGCTCAAAGACATCATTATCCGGGTCGGCTACGTGGACGCGCCTAACTTCATCCGCAAATTCAAGAAGGAGACCGGCTACACGCCGGGGCAATACCGCAAAATGTTCGCATACGTTCAATAGAATCAACCGCCAACGACCGGGGTCGTTGGCTTATTCCCGTTACTTGCCCGACTTCCAGCGGTCGTACGCGCCTTGATATACTTCCGCTATACGGTCTCCGCCCATCTTTTTAACCTGCGCCAGATACTTGTCCCAACCCGACATCGGCTCTTGTCCCGTCACGAACTTCGCTTCCATCTGCTGAACGTAAGTGTCCAGATCGGACAGCAAGGACGTAATTTCGCTTTGCTCGTCATTGGTCAGATAGACGTTAGGGAACGGAGCCTTGCCGATTGGCTTCAGCTTTTCTTCGCTTTCCTTTTGAATCCAATTATCGAATTCGGTCGTAAGACCATTCGTTAGTTCGTTAATTTTGATACCCGGCGTTAAGATCCCGAAGTTTGGCGTAAGCGTGCCGCGGAAATCTTCGCGATCCTGGCCGTTCGGAAGCTCGACCCATTCCTTCTCGTGCGTATCCTTGTTCTTGTACTTCCAGAGCATGCCTTCAGGTCCTTGGTTCATAAGCGTTGCGCCTTCGTAGCTGTATTGATAGTCAACCCAGCGCATGGTCGCCTCCGGATTCGGATCCTTGCTCGTAATGGCAAACGTTCCGTTCGCGGAGATGCCCGGATGCATGCCATAGACCGGCGTTCCCGCGATTTCGCTGCTGACCGGCGTCATAAGCGGATTATCCCCGCTAGGCTCGCCTCCAAGCGTGAAGTAAGGGAAATAGTCGTTAAACAAGGCGATCTGGTTATTCTGGCCTTTCGCTTTTTTCTGGTCGGAGGTTTGCGAGAAGGTCTCGTGATCCAGCAGGTTCTCGTTCCACAAACGATTCATGAACGTCAGGTAACCCTTATAGCCTTCCTCTTGCGGCGAATAGTGAACCTTGCCATCCTTATCGGCATAGATCGTCTCGTCATACATGCCCCAGAATCCAAAGAAGAACATGCGCAGATCGTCCAGCTTCACGGAAGTGAGCGGGATTTCGTCCTTCTTCCCGTTTCCGTTCGGATCCTCGTCCCTCACCCGCTTCAGAAAGTTATACAGCTCCTCCGTCGTCTTCGGCAGTTCCGTTACGTTTAACGCCTTGAGGAATTTGCCGTTGTACCACATCGGACTGCGGTACCAGATCGCCGACAGATCGATGTACGGAAGAGCATACATATGTCCGTCAGGCGTCGTAAACGATTTGCGGATGTCCGGATGCTCGTCGAAAATTTTCTTCAGATTCGGCGCGTAGCCCTCGTCAATATACTTCTCGAGCGGAATAAGCACGCCTTGGGTTCCGTACGTCACCTGTTCAGCTGGCGTCAAATCCGGAGCGTAGAGGACATCCGGCAGGTCTCCGCTCGCGAATACGAGGTTCTTCTTCGTGGAGAAACTGTCCAGCGGCGTCAATTGATAGGTGAACTTGATATTCGTCAGCTTTTCCATTTCCTTTAACGCCGGCATGGTGTTCCAGTCTGCTTTGCCCACGTCCTGCGACATCATCTTAAGAGTGATTGGCTTGTCTACGATAGGAAAGCCGTCTTTTTTTACGCCGCTATCGGTAGAAGCCTCGGGTGAAGAAGAATTTGCAGAAGAGGATGGCGAAGCGGAATTGTTGTTCTCGCCCGAAGAACTGCAGGCAGCCAGCATGCTGGCTAACATGGTAACGCTGAGAATAACGGATGATGCCCTGGAAATCCTGTTCATGCAATACACACTCCCTTTTATTAGTTGATTGATATGGGAAGATCAGCCCTTAACGGAACCGATCATTACACCCTGAACGAAATAACGCTGCAAGAATGGATAAATCACGATAACCGGAATGGTAGCGACGATAATAACGGCATATTTGACGAGCGCCGCAATCTCCGCCTTGCTGTTCATGGCCGTTGCCGAAGAGATGTCGATCGCGCCTCCTCCTTGCGCCCCCATCTCCTGAAGAACCAGGATTTGACGCAAGACAAGCTGCAGCGGATACTTTCCGGCCTCGTTCAGATAAATGAGCGCCGAGAAATAACTGTTCCAGTTGCCTACCCCGTAAAACAACGCCATTACGGCGATGATCGGCAGCGAGAGCGGCAGTATGATTCTGAAAAACAGCCGCATATTCGAGCAGCCGTCAATCTGCGCGGCTTCCTGCAGCTCCTTCGGAATGGAGCTTTGAAAAAAGGTGCGGGATACGATTATATTCCAGATGGACGCGGCGGACGGAAGAACGATCGCCCACATCGAATTCATCATGCCTAGTTCCTTCACGAGGAGATAAGTTGGGATCAGACCGCCGCTGAAGAACATGGTAACCATAAACATGCCCATGAAGAAGTTTCTCCCGACGAAATCTCTGCGGCTTAGCGCGTAAGCTGCGGGCAGCGTCACGAACAAGTTGATCGCCGTCCCAACTACCGTATAGATGATGGTATTTTCGTAGCCAATCCAGATATTGGTGTTCTTGAACACCATCTTGTAGCCTTCTAACGTAATTCCTTTCGGCCACAGCCACATCTCACCCGAAGCTACGGCCTTCGGATCGCTGATGGATGCGCTCATCATATACACCAGCGGATAGAAAACGATCAGAAAGGCGAGAAAAACGTACAAGTAATTGCAAGCGAGAAATAGTTTATCGCCCCTGCTCTCTTTAATGCCATGGAACATGCGTCTCCAGCCTCCTTCTTCGTAAGCTTTCACTTTACCACAAGCTGTTCTCGCTCGTCCTGCGAACGATCTGATTTACGGCTATCAGCAGGATGGCGTTTATGACGGAATTAAACAAGCCAACCGCTGCCGAGAAGCTGTATTGGGCATCCTCCAATCCGGAACGGTAGACGAAGGTAGCAATGACATCGGAAGATTCCAAATTAAGCGGATTTTGGAGCAATAGAATCTTTTCGAATCCAACCCCAAACAAGCTTCCCATGTTCAAAATAAGCAAAATGGTCATCGTCGGAATCAAGACGGGTATATTAATGTGGCGAATGCGCTGGAACCGCGAAGCACCGTCGATAATGGCTGCTTCATGAAGTCCGGGATCCACGCCGGATAAGGCGGCCAAATAAATGATCGTCCCCCAGCCCGCGCTCTGCCACACGTTGGAGAATACGTACATCGTCTTGAACCACTTGGGATCGGTAAGAAATTCCGGCGTGCCAAAGCCAAGCCATTGAATGACATGAACCAGAATTCCGGTAGACGGCGACAGGAAGGATATGATCATCCCGGCCATGACGACAACCGATATAAAGTGAGGTGCATAGGTGACCGTCTGGGCCATCTTTTTGAAAAAGCCGTTGCGTACTTCATTAAAGGCCAGCGCCAGTATGATCGGAATCGGAAAGCCAATCGCTAGATCATAGAGACTGACGCTCAGCGTATTCCAGATCAAGTCCCAGAAATAATAGGAATGGAAGAACCGGTCAAAATGGTCCAGTCCCACCCAAGGACTTCCCATTATTCCTTTGGTCGGGATAAACGATTTGAACGCGATCTGGACGCCGTACATCGGCAGGTAACAAAAGATAAGAAAGTAGAAAAAAGCCGGTGCAACAAAAATGTACAATTCCCAGTTCTGCACGATCCTTCTTCCGAGCCGCTTGGTCGAAGTCCCGGATCGTAGCGCCATGCTGCCCGTTGCGGCAGCCTTCGAATCTTGCATCGGATCACCTCTTCCAAATAGGTTCAAGTGCTCTCGCCGCGAAGGAACGTTTGCTTGTCCTTGTCAGCGCTTACTTCCGAGGATAGAGCATGGAGTCGGCCAACGTAAATATGTCGTTTTCGTGAACGTGAAAAGCCCACCCGGCAAGGCCGGAGCGATGTTGACAATCTCTACAGACAATCGGACAATATGTTGTTTTCGCAGCGGGATTAGGCGCCCAGCCTGTCCTTGTCAAAATTGACATATTCGAATCTATCCGAAGACAAAGAAAAGCCGGGTCAACAAGGACCCGGCTTTCCCTATTATAAGGGCAGCTTTTTCGTTCTGACAATGGAAACATTCCCTGTTAAGGCTTCAGGCAGCTGAACATCAAGCTCAATCTCTTCCGGAGCCAAAATTCGAAGGGACATGGCGTCATTCGCAATGCTCCATTCCACCTCGATGGTTCCTCCGTTTGGAAGCGGTACTGCGCCTCTTGCCCATTTCAAATCGCATGGAGCCGGCTCGATCCTCACTTTGCTCCAGCAGCTGTTCAGCCGTTTGACTCCAAGCACGTTGCGTCCCAGGAAATAAGCCGGGCCAGCAGACCACGCATGACAATGGCTGCGGGTAAGCAACTCGGCATTGGCACGATTTTCCGTAAAATTCGGGTACATCTCCCAGCATGTCGTTGCATCGTTTGCGATCATCAAGCCGTAATTGCGGCGGATATCGTCAAGCATGGCGGGGATATGCCGCATCGCTTCCAGCGCTTCATAGTAGAAGAACGACATAAACGGACTGCCGATCTGCACAAACGAAGCCGGAGGCTGAAGGAGATACGATTCCAGCTTTGCTCTGCGCTCCCCTTGAGCGATGCCGCACAATAGAGCAACGACCTGCGTCTGCATGCTATAGATGTCCGAGCGCCGTCCGTCCGCATGAATGCAATCGAGGTAAGCTCCCCGCTCCTCATCCCATAAACGGTCATTTATGGCTTGCTCCAATAATCCGGCCGCTTCGGCAAAAGAAGCTCCTTCATCCGCTTTCCCTGCTTCGACGGACATTTGTGCCGCCTGCCGGAGCGTCTTCGTCAGAAACAGATTCTGATGGGTGACAATCCCTTCGTTCGGCTGGTCAATCGGCGCCCAGTCGAGCAGGTTCCAGCCCCGCATGTCGAGCAGCCCATCCGCATTGATATGGGTCAAATAATGCTCGAGCGTAAAGCGGACATGGGGCCACATCTCGGCGGCAAAAGCCTTGTCTCCCGTATGCTCCACATATTCCATCGTCGCGAGCACCCAGAAGAACGTCCAGTTCGGAATAACGCTCGTCCAGCCGCTTGGCACCTGATCCATATAGAGCGGGGATCTGTCCTTCGAGCCCGGAACAAGACGCAAGCAGCGTTTCACGATATCCAGCTCACCAAAAACATAATAGTTAACCAATGCCTCGTTGCGGCTGTCTCCTACCCAGTAGGTCTGCTCGTAAGAAGGACAGTCTACAAACGTATCCTCCATGCAGTTCCGGGTCGTGTGCTGGCTGATCGCCCAGATGTCGTTCAGCAGCGGGTCGGAGCTATGGAATGTTCCGGCTTCCGCAACCGGATAAGTGCTCTGCACCATATAGACCTCATGCAGATTAACAGGCCCTGCCGCTCCTCTAATGGTCAGCACCGCGTAACGGAACCCGCGCCGGACCGGCGATTCGTATTGCTGCCGGCCTTCCCGGCAAACGTATCTGAACGTATTATCGAGACCAAACGTATGCTGCCGGAAATCGGCTTTTAAATATTCAAGGCCGTATACATCCACAACCGTCCCAGCCGGAGCCTCAATCTTGAAGCCGAAAAAGCCGGTCCGCTGCTTGCCGAGATCAATGACGAGCTCGGTATCTCCGTCTTGGAAGCGAGGGATTACCGTATATTCCCGCGCTGCCGTCAGGCAGGCATTAAGACCGGAAGGCATCGCATACCGCTCGGCTTCCGGACGCCATACATTGGAGCCAAATACGTCCTGCTCGGTATAATAAACGCCTTCCAGAGGGCGGATCCAAGATTGGACGGCAGCAAGCTCCTCCATTGAAGCGGCTCCTGCCGCTTTTATATAGTTAGGCTCATTCCGGTCAATCTGCCTGTTTTCCCTTGTATCCATGTATTCCGTATCGTCAAAAGGTCCAACCAGCAGCCACGGCGTCTCCCCGGCCGGATCGGGAGAATGAAGCGAGAACTTCCGCTCCGAATGGATCGCCACGTGGTAGGCTCCCCCGTGATCCCCTTGGGTAATATCAAGCAGAAGGAAATGCTCGCCGGCTTCTAGCTCTACCTCATAGTAACGCTCCGGATCGTTTCCGTAACTCTTCTCAATCCGTTGTCCGTCGATCCAGAGCTTCTCGCCGTGGGATTGCAAAATGCCAACCGTCACCTGGCCGGCTTCGGCCAGCGAAAGCGTCGTTGCCATGTAGCCCATATATTGAATAGGATTGGCATGCTCCACCGAACCGGGAACCATTGCGTTCCGAAGATCGATAGCTGCCGTCCAGGCAGGCGGCTTGACCCGCTGGAGGGACTCAATGCGGGAAGGATACAGCTTCTCTTCCGTCAGGAACGGGATATCGCGGGGAATCAGCTTCTTCCACGGCCCTTCCCCGACTTCAGCAACGTGTGAAGCCTGCAACCAAGAAGAATCGTCGTAGGCTGTCTCCGTCCAATCGCCATCCGATTCCCTCGTATCGTAAATTTCCGCAAAGCCTTGCTGACACGACATCCGGGGAGCCGCGGTATGATGGCCTCTCAGCTTCTCCGTCTTCCAGGACGTATCCGTCGCTGCCAGCACGTCAGCGCCTGAAGCGATTTCCGCGAGAAGACCGCCCTTCCCCCGCAAATAATAGAAGTTGGTTACGCCAAAATGCAGCACAAGAACGGCAATCGTGTTCCTTCCGCCCGACTGAAGTAAATGACCGATGGAATAGGTATCGTAAAACTGCTCCTCCGGCCAAGAACGGACCGGACCTCTGCCGACTTGCACCCCGTTCACATAAGCAACGTATCTCGAATCCGCGCTAATTCGCAGCTGCGCATCGGATGCTCCCGCCCCCGGCACGTCAAACGTTGAACGGAAGCAGCGCCATTCGTTGCGAGGGCTTTCCTCCTCCCCTCCCCAAATCCATCGAGCCTTCCAAGCCGTTTCCTTCATCGTCTTTTCCTCCTCGTCCTATTGAAAGCATTTTCTGACTGCCTTGTCTTTACCGCAACTTAATTCCAGTTATTGGCGTTAAAGGAATAGAGCTCATACCTTAACTACCAAGGAGGAATAGGTTTGTCGGACAAGCTAATGGGCGCGGCAGCGATTATTACAAATACCGAAGGCAAGGTGCTGCTGGTCAAGCATAGTTATGGCAAGAACAATTGGGATCTGCCGGGAGGCAAATCGGAAGCTAACGAATCGGCGCAGCAGACTGCCGCAAGAGAAGTGGTTGAGGAGACCGGGCTGACGGTCGAGATTGGCGCGTTAACGGGGATCTATTACGATCCGGCTTATGATATGCACCACTTTGTCTTCTTGGCGGACATTCATGGCGACCAGGATCCCGTGCCAAGCTCTCCGGAAATACTGGAATGCCGCTATTGCGATCCCGCTAATCTCCCAAGGCCAATCAGCGATTTTACCAGCAACCGGATTCTTCATGCGCTAGATTCAAACCGCAAGTCTCTCTTCCATACCATTGGCCCTAGGCAATGGATTTAAGAGGATCCTCTGGTTAAAAAACAAAGCTCCTTCGCATCCAGCTCATGCTGGCATTAGAGGGAGCTTTATTTTGTTTCTTATTTTCTGCCAAGGGCTTGCCGGATGAGCTCCACTTCCTGCGTTGTCAGCGGCTCTCCCGCCGCCAACGCGTTGGATTCCACTTGACGGATATTTTTGAAGCCGGGAATGACGCATGCATTTGGAGATTGTGCCAACGCAAATTGAATAGCTGCTCTAACCAGATCCTGCGTGCTTTCGCCAAAATGCTCTTTAAGAGGCTGAAGCTGTCTGCGGATCTCGAGCAAGCGTTTCTTGGAATAGGATTGATTCGTTGAACGGATATCCCCTTCCCCAAACTTTGGAGGATGCTCCGGATCGAATTTATCAAGTAGCAAACCTTGAGCAAGCGGTCCAAATAAGACCATGCCTAGATTTTGCTCTTCCGCCCAGCGGAACAGATTGGTATTCTCCCGATCAAATTCATTGCCGAAGGCGTTGTAATGGAACTGCAGCACGTCCGGACGAGTTACGGGACATACCCGCATAAAATCGGCATAGCTGTATGCCGATTGGCCAATGACGCGGACCTTGCCTTCCTTCTGAAGCTCGCGCATCGTATCGGCTGCTTCCTCCAGATAGCGGTCTTCCGGGCCAAAGTTCGTATTATGGAAATAATAGAGATCAACATGATCCGTTCCGAGATTCGTAAGCGTCTGCTCCAGCTGGTGACGGATATGCACCGGCTGCATCGCGTTAGGTGCGGTTCCTCTGAACCATCCTACCTTGGAGGCTACAACGACGGAGTCGCGGGGAACATCCTTCAGGAACTGTCCGATTACCCGCTCCGAATGGCCGTTGCCGTATACATCCGCTGTATCCAAATGGTTAATGCCAAGCTCATGCGCTCTGCGCAAGCCGGCAAGAGACTCGTTGTCATCATTGCCCGACCAGCCAACGGGTTCACCGTCCCGCCACGAAGGACCGCCAATCGCCCAGCAGCCCAAGCTAATCTCGCTTACCTTCAATCCGGATCGTCCTAGTACACGGTATTCCATGACTATCACCTCTAAATGAAATGTGAATATTTGATATAACATATGATTCCATTCATTATAACATTAGAGATTTTGCGGAATAAGAAGTGAAAAATTATTTACTAAGTTACTCAAGGATACTGTGGGATTGCGACATCAATATGAAGACAATTGGCTTTTAACCGCAATAAAAATCCCCTCCGGGATACCGGAAGGGATGCTAACTCGGGATAATGGAAGTTTACCCTCGAAACAGGAATATTTGCTTTACGTACCTTAAGAAATGAACATCCGTATACGATGCCAGTCGTTTGTTTAGATCGCGATATTCCTCCAGTTTGTCTGAATGGCGTTTACTTCGTTCATCGATCTGCCTATCAAAGCGATGAAGCTCGCTCTTAAGCCGGGTTCTGGCAGCCTCCAATTCACTCGTTAAGGAATCCAGCTCAGGATGATGGGCCTGCTTGATCAAATCTAATTTTTCCTGTGCTTCGGTTTTATACGTTTGTTCCGCATCGGTTAATTTTGATTTTCGACCCTTATACTTTAACGCTATGGCAGAGATTTCACTGTGAGGAAGAACTGCAGGAATTTTAGTCCGGTACTTGCGTTCGATTTTTCTTTTCCAGTCGACCAGTGCCTTCGCTTGAGACCGGCTCATGCCTACATGAACCGAACCGCCGTTTTTTAAAATCAAATAGGCCCTATCGATTTGTTTGCGGCCATAGGACTGATTGATCGTAATGTCCATGAAATCGGCCGGCGTTCGAATTCCGTTCGTTCTTAAACGGCGCTTCATTTCATCATCGATCTCCGGAATTTTTTCCTGGCTTATCTTATGTTTCGTTATTTGCTCTTCCAGCCATGTTTTTTGGAATGAGGCCAATTTGCCGGACAGCTCCGTTTTTTCCTCATGGTCAATGTTCCGTCTTTCGCCAAATAACCCGTTTAAATGAATATGAAGCTCCTTCTCCACCGCTTCCTTTTCATGCCTTTCCCGATAAGCGGCTTCCTCGAGCTTTTGTACGCAATCGTAGATCGATTCCTCTTCCATTTGACTAAAGTTTTGCTTGTTATCGTTTAATTCCTTCAATTCGCTTCTCAGTTCGGACAGGACAAGCTCCAGCCTTTTTATGTTTTCGCGCGTTTCTCTCTTTTCCCGGACGGCGGGAACCTTTCCGTAACGCCAGCTTAAAAAGGCCATCTCCGTTCCAAAACCTATAATCGAACAGAAGAGTAGCGCTGCAACCGGGGCACTTCCGTAGAAAGCAGCCGCGGCTAGCGCTGCCGCGAGTAAAATCAGGTAAGAAACGAAGCTGTCCCGCAAAAACAAATACGTTGATCGCTTCTTGCGCGGCGCCCTGTCCAACGTAATATGGTCCAACACCCAGGACGTCCCGCCGGAATACGAGGTTTCCGGCGGCGATATGACGGCAGCCTTCCTTGGCATTCGCTTCAAGAACCGATCATACAAGACGATTAGTGAAGTCTTAAAAGCCGTATTTTTGGAGGTGGATGAGATATGGAGGCTTGAAGGCTGCATATCCTTCTCTCCCTCAGAATCGGGCTTGGGGAGTCTAGGCACCTCCGGTACTTCCATTGCCGCGAAAACGCGAAGAGCGTTTGCTGACTTGCGTATCGCTTCTTCCTCAACCATCGTCAGTAATTCGAACGCCCGTGAAACATCCGGACTAACAAAGTCATTCCGCCGAAAAAGAAGGCTTTCCTCCGCCTCACCCGCTTCAAGCGAATGCCATAATGAGGGATCGGAACGAACAGCTTCGATCGATATCCAAATCACCCATGCCGCAAAATGATCGATATAGGGGCCGAAATGTCCTTCATTCCTTCCCGGGTGTTGGTAGTTCCGATGACCAAGCTCGTTGCTTGGCATGCCGCTTAAAGCGGGGACATACATCCCGTCGTAATCGATCAGAATGATTTCATTATTGTGGATCAATATATTTCCATGCTGCAAATCGCCATGCCCGATATTGGCCAAGCTCAGCTCGCGGGTCATTATGATCCATTTATCGGAGAGTTCCTGCAGCAGGTCGGCACGATGCAGGTTCCGCTCCATGTAATCGAGCAGCGACTCTCCTTCCACCCACTGCATTTTTACGATCGGAAACCACTGGCCGTTAATGTTGATGCCTTCGGAAAGATATTCGAATGGGACGAGATAAGGAAGAGGATTGGAGCGTAAATGCAAGCTGATGGCATCGTAGCGGATCTTCTGATCCTTCACATTGTTAGTGAAGCACCTGACCGCCCACTCTCTTTCGCCACAATTCAGTTTGTACACGCTGGCGAAGCTTCCCGATATCGGACGGGGGAGGCCGAGCTTATCCAATTCAGGAAGGCCAGCCTGCAGATCCGGGTCCTTGAAGCAGATACGCGGATTTTGGATGGCTTCCCTATAATCCTGCGGAGTGGGCCAGAACAATAGCCTCACTTCCCTTTAACCAGTTTTAGACGAATGAACGTAACATCATCATTTCTAAGATAGAAACAGCCTTCACGATGAGGCCGCCGTCTTTCTTCATGCACGAGAGTGTTAAAGTCGCTCTCGCCGGCCAGCTTTTGTATGATGCTTATTACGTTGCTATCTTCCTTGTATCGAGTGAGCAGCCAGCAGGCTAGGGCATCGGTCATCAACCAGAACTCGTCTCCCGCTTCCGCGGTACCGCTCCATTTGCGAACAAACGCATGAAGCTGGACGTTATTGGCGGCGTTACTCGAGATGAGAACAGGACGACTCCCGAAATCATCGGCTGTGCTTAAAGGAAAGGAAGCGAGCATCGTATCCTCTCGAACATGAAAAATACAGCTGTCGCCGACCGCAATCGCGTCAAATGCCGCGGACTCCGCATCCACCGCGAATCGGAACGTGATCCCCGCTAATGTGGAAAACGCCCCGCTGCAGAGCTTCTCTTGCGCATACCAGGGGAGGCTTTTGCCGCTGGTTTTTTTCTTCCAGGCTTTCGATAATGGGGAGACTGATCTATGGATCTGGTTATCTCCCAATCTGCCAAGGCAATAACCCTTTACGAGCAATCTCGCCCATAGTTCAGCAAACGAGGACTCGCTTGCCCCATCGGCTATTGCGAATCTACAGCATGTGGTCTCCTTGTCAACATGCGTGCTGCTATGGGAGGCATCCTCGTATTCATCGGTGCGATTTCCTGCCTTCGGCAATAGAAAACATTCGCTTTCGATTCGCATAGCTTTAAGCTCTATCGCAGATTGGCCGGACGCGTTCCGATATCAAGCGCCTGGATCACGAGAGTCAAATCCGCATTGAGGACAAAACCTCTCGCTCCATCAGAAAGATTCAAGTCGTATTCCTGATTGGCGACTCGGATCATAAAAGGCGTCAGCGAACTTGAGCCTTCGTAAAGCATTCTGGAATACGCGTCAGGCAGCGCGTCCGCGGTTTCCGGAAAGCGGAGCTCCACCGCGCTTGGACTATCGGATATGTGCAGGTTGAATAGCAGGACATTTCCGTCATCGGTCGAGAGTGCTCTAATTTGTTCCATTTCAAGTGTAGGATCGCCGTCGGTCGATTCCCCATCCGTGATATGAATGACAACCGGCGGAAAACAATGCGTGTACTCGCTGATCCATTGAGTCAGAACGGTTTGAGCCGTTCTCATCGCTTCGCACATCGGCGTGCCTCCGTTTGCAACGGGCTCAAACCAGACCGGAAACTTGACGAGCTGATCAACCAGTCCGCCTGCCCCATCCGGCACTTTTTTCAACCGCTTATCCAGCTTTGAAGGGTTATCGGCAATTTCGCTAATTGGCACCACTTCTTTCCCCGCTAAAACACCTCCGAACGCCGGACCGACTCCGGCGCCGTAGCCAATTACGCCGACATGATAGTAATCGCGTATCCCTTCCGACTTCGCGCACTTGATAACGAGATTTTGCAATAACCGGTTGATGGCGTCCGAAACGCTCTCGGACTTCGTGCTTGCCCCAAACGGATCGGACATCGACCCGGATTGGTCGATAATAAACAAGATACACGATGGATTCGAACGGCTGATTTCAGCTGAATACATGCGCTCACCCCTCCTAATAGATACATAGTTATACCTATTCGAAAGGGGACAAAGTATTGACAATAAATCATTAATAATGACTCTAGCATCATTCAAAATCCCCGATGTTGCTGAAGTTTCATGGTTCTACTTGGAGTTTTTTCAATTCGTCGATAATTTCCTGAGGCTCCATTCGTTTCATGAAGTCCGGATTGACGTACGCACGGCGGATTATCCCTTCTTTATCTATAACAAACGTCGCCGCAAGCGGCAAAATCCAGCGATCGGTTCTGTTGAACACGGTCAGATCCAAACCAAAATTCGAGAAGGCGTCCTGTAGGTAATCGGGCAATTCATACAAAACACGGTAACTTTCAGCGACTCGGCCGTTCAAATCACTCAGTACCTGGATAGTCAGATTCTCCTTCTCTTTATGCGACAACGAATTGTCGGGGCTTTGCAAAGATACAGCAATGAGCCGGCCGCCAAGCTTCTCAATATCCGGCAGCGATTGTTGGTAAGCCCGAAGCTGAATATTGCAGAACGGACACCAGCTGCCGCGATAGAAGGTTAGAACAACCGGTCCCTTCGCAAGCTCGTCATATAGGTTCACTTGCTCATCGAGCGGATTGGTTAGCGTAAAATCAGGAGCTTTGTTCCCTTCCTTTAAACCGAAAACAATACCAGAACCCTGTTGCTCCTTAATGTGCCGAAAAACCTGCGAGTACACCTCTTCAGGTGCTTTGGCGATAAAGCCTTCCTTCGCTTGATCCAATTCATCTTGAACCGCCATTGTACAACACTCCTTTTTTGTTTTGTTCATATAACCATTTAAGGTTCTGATTTGTGACATCAACTTTCCGCCCTTCTTAATCTAAGACTGAAATAATACTAAAAGAACCTGCGGCAGAGTTTTCGCCGGCGTCCACCACGCAGCATAAATTTGTGTAGTTGATGCTTTTTCATTTATGAATCTAAGTGCACCCACACTTACTTCAATAAAACAAAGCTGCAGCTGATCTTCCGATCTGCTACAGCTTTGTTGATTAAACTACTGACTATTTAAGAATTCTTCATAGGTGAGTACATCTTCAATGCTTAAAACCAATTTTACAATTTTAGTAAACGTTGGTTGATCCGTTCGCTGCGGTTTTTTGTAATACGTCTCGTATGATCTTTGGTATCTTGAAGGTAGACAGATGAATAACAAACGAATTGGAAAGGGGCATTCGACAAAATGGCAACATCCGATGCAGTGGTTTTTTTCGATTTTACCAACTCCCAGGAGTGGGAGTTATGGCTGGCAGAGCATAGCGACCGGAAAGACGAGGCCTGGATTCGGGTCGCCAAAAAAGGTACTGGAATCCAGTCGATCACCATTGAGGAGGCGCTCGACTGTGCACTGTGTTACGGCTGGATCGACAGTCACAGGCGGTCATTCGACGAACGATATTATTTGCAACGCTATTCTCCTAGGCGCTCTAAGAGTCCTTGGTCTAAGGTCAACGTAAAGAAAGCGGAGCAGTTGATTGAGACCGGACAAATGAAGGAACAAGGGTACGCGGAGATTCGCCTCGCGCAAGCTGACGGTCGATGGGATATCGCATACGAATCCCAGAAGACGGCGGAGATTCCGCCGGATCTCGCAGCCGCGCTAGAGTTGCATACGCAAGCGAAGCAGGCATTCCATCGGCTCGACAAGACCGCCCAGTACGCCTTATTCCTGCCTATTCTGAAAGCAGCGACATCCAGCGTCCGATCAACTCGGTTGCGGAAAGTGATCGCCAAGCTGGAATACGTTCGTTAAACTTGATCGCTTATAGGCGATGCAGGATCGCGGAGTTCTCTTTTGTATTGCGCCGGTGTCTTGCCCAGGACGCGCTTGAAGTCCGAGATGAAGTGCTGTTGACTGCTGTAACCAAGTTCGTAAGCGATATCCGCCCAATCAGGGGCATCGTATAAGCGAATGGACGAAGCGGCTTTCAGCAGTTTGTTCCTTTGGAGCTGCCACTTAATCCCGATACCAACGTATGTCTGGAATAGCTGCTGGAGCCATCTTTCACTCATTCCGGACCATTGCGCCACTTCCTTTACGGTCTGCATGCCATCCTTTTCGATAGCCTCGATAATGCGGCTTACGATCGCGATTTGAGGGTCGTCTTGCGGGTTTTGGGCTTGTAAAAGATCGGCCAGCTCGCCGACGGCGGCGGCATCTTCCAAGGAGAGCGTACGTTCAACGAAAGCTTGATCAGCATCTGGGAAAATGTCCTGCAAAGCGATCTTCCCATTATGCAGTCCCGCCAACGACCCTTTCCGAAACGCGTGGAACGCGCCGGGATGAAACCTTGCGCCGATAATGCGACCTCTGTCAGCCGCTTCGTAATCCCGCCGATTCCGGTACGTGCACTGGATGCCTGATTCCGGCAGAGAGACGAATACGTCAACGTAGGGGCGGTGCATGACCTGCTCGGAAATATATGGATGGCCCGTCGTGTTGTGCCATTGAATCGTCCAGAAATGAAGGACGAACGGAGATAAGCCAATTGGCGGCTGATACGTATCGAATGCGATGTGATGCTCGAACCCAGCGGGATCCATTTGCCCGAGAGACTTATAGCCGGATGCGGATTTTTGTAATACAGTACCCATGACATCACCTACAATCGTTATATACTTTCCAATTTACCATAAATAAAGGAGAAATAAACAATGATAAACACAACAACTTTAAGAGGAATGGCCAACGTTAGCTTCTGGGCGGAGGACGTGAATGAGGCGAGGACTTGGTATACGAATCTACTCGGTGCGGAGCCTTACTTTCAAGCCCCGAATCCGAAAACTCCCGCGTATATCGAGTACCGGATCGGCGATTACCAGAACGAGCTCGGGATCATTGATAAGAAGTATGCACCTCCGGCAGCTAATATGGCGGGATCAGGTGGTGCGACGCTGTACTGGCACGTGGACGACGTTGCCTCTATGCTGAAGAAGTTGAAAGAGCTTGGTGCTACGGAATACGAACCACTGACCGAGCGTGGCGTGAATTGGTTAACTGCGTCGGTAGTAGATCCGTTCGGCAACATTATCGGCTTGATTCACAGCCCGCATTATCGGGAAGTATGGAGTACCTTGCAGCAGGAGCAAAGCGAATAAACATGACCCCGTCTGTAGCCTGCTGAATTCGCTCATTGAGAGTGCTCAATTACTCAAGCGATTCAAACAGGCTGCGGATAAAGGTTTCTGACAATCTACAAGTGAAAAATTGACAAGACCAGCGAAGCAGCGATCTCGGCATAGATATGCGGATTCGCTCACTTAACCCTCATCACGTATGAATCTCTATATTCTTGCGGTGAGCAGCCTGTTGAGCTTTTGAAGAACCTTGTAAAGGAGGTAGCTGATTCATAACCTACTTGTCTGGCAATCTCATGTATTTTAATGTTTTCATTCACTAACAATTCTTTGGCTCTTTGAATTCTGGCTGCATCAATGAATTCCGTTAAATTCTTTTTCGTTTCTTGCTTAAATATTCTTGATAAATATGAGGGGTTTAAATACACTTGCTCGGATAATCGAACAAGAGACAAATCCTCACCGAGATGTGAAACTATAAAATTTTGAATAAACGAGATTACATTATCAGCCCTTCTTTTTTGCTCTAGCTTTTGAAGTTCAAAAACGCATACGGAAAGCTTTCTTATATAAGTGACTGCATCGGCCCAACTACAAAAACTAACCGTATTAACAAACCGGATTTCACCTATTTTGCTGATTACCTTGTCACGCAATCCCCAACGATTCATATAAGACAATAAGCACATTGAAATAGAGCAATACACTTGCTGGGCAACCAGATTATTTTTATTTTTTATCAAGCTTAAAGGCAGCAAAATTTGCTCCAGCTCTTCAAAATACTTATCCTTCAGCCCTGATTCTAAATATTGCTCTATGAAAGTAAACAAATTCGTAGTTGTAAGTGACAGTAATTTTTGCTCTGCTTCAAATTCCTCATCGTCAGGGCATTCCGCTTTATTCTCCGCTGCAGCAGTCGAGGGCACTTCATCATCTACTAATAATACCGTATTCTCTGTTCCAATTCGGTAATTCAAAAGGGAATGCAAGGCATGATATTGCTGCGAGATATCATTCCATGTCGTCGGTTTACTGCCAACGGTAAAGCTGATAGAATGATTGAGCTTATCCTGGCAGCTTTGCTGGACGGACTCAAGCATTCCCTTTATATAGTGTAAAGTATGGACATAATCCTCCGTAGCCGGGTTTACGTTTTCCTTCGGTTGTATAAGGATCGTAAATCTAAAATGATCGTCTAAAATGATGACGCATTTCAAATTAGAGGTAAGATACCGCTTTATCATTTGTCGAACAGAGTAAATTTGCTGTATTTTCTCTAAATAGTTATCGTCTTGGAGCGATAGATCATCTAATTTACCTACAACAAGGATAACAGGGGCTTCATCCGTAATGGGCAGAGAAAGCTGGTCAAATTGCTCCTTCGTTGCCTTTACCATGGAGCTCCCCTTTAATAAGTTAAGCAGATAACCTTCCTGAAACAGTTCCAATGCGATGTGAATTTTTTCTTTGGCTTCTCTGATGAGATCACCGGTTTTGATTTCCTTACGGATTTTGAACACCGTCTCCTCAACAACTTGTATGATCTTATCGATATCCTCCAGTTTCAGAATATAGCTTACATCGGGATGCTGGATCGCTTTATAGATATAACTAAACTCGCTGTGACCCGTTAAAAAGATGATTTTGCATTGCGGCCACTGCTTAAATATTTCATCCATCAGTTGCAGCCCGTTAATATTCGGCATATCGATATCCGTTAACACAATATCCATACGGGTGCGATGCAGCCACTCTATCGCTTCTTCACCGCTATATGCCTTATACACGTCAAGCGATAAGTGGTCCATCCCTCTAAATACCTCAAATAAATGATTAACTATAATTTCCTCGTTATCTACAATCAAAAGTCTTAACATGGCTACTCCCTCAGCTTAGCATGAATTTGCAATCTGACTAATAATCCGCCCAGCTCACTTCTTGCTACCTGCAGCCCATACTCCTCACCATAGATCAGTTGCAATCTTCGATGAATATTGTTCAGCCCAGACGATTCGCTGCTGTGTGCTTCCATGAATTGTTTTTCTAGATCCAGCAATTTTTCATCGGTTAATTGCTTTCCATTATCCTCGACAAAAATCGATAGCTTATCATCTGTCGTTTGGAAATAAACCCGAATGGTGACGAGACCTTTTGAATGCTCTACCGCATATTTAAAAGCATTTTCGATAATTGGCTGCACGATTAATCTAGGGACGCTGATTTCCTTAAAGAAAGGCGGACAATCTTCAAATTCAATCGTCAGCTTGCTTGGATAACGCATTAACTGAATATCGGCATAGGTTCTTGCATGCTCAATTTCCTCATACAAAGAAATAAAGTCGGAGTCATTTTTCGTAATAAACTGAAAATATTCCCCTAATAGCTTGGTAAAAGGAATCAAATTCTCATCCTTTACTTTCGCCATCATGTTCATTAAGAAAAAGCTATTGTATAAGAAGTGGGGGCTGATTTGAGATTGAAGATGCTTTAACTCGGCTTTTTGTTCAAGAATTTTATGTTTATACACTTGATCAATGAGATTCGAGACGTTTTGAACCATGGAATTAAAGCCCTTGTTTAAGTAATCAAATTCATTGTTGTGATTCACTTCGACTTTGACATTGAAATTACCCTTTTCAACACTGCGGAACGATTTCACAAGCTCCTTCATCGGACGTTGAATTAACTGGTAGGTGTAAGCATAGATAAACGTGACAAGGATAAGTACTACACCCGTAAACACCCATAGCCACACGTAAAATCCTTTTGTCGGAACTAGTACAGCATCTTTAGGTATGAATCGAAACAGCACCATATTTAAGTATTCGGATTTCTCCGCGATGATGAACGTGTCGCCATGACTAATCACTTTGCCAATTTTGAATTCGCTTTCATTTCTTGCGAACGAATGAACAACATCGTCGAACATGTGATCCTCGTCGCTATATATCGTTAACCCGTTTGTTAGATCCAGCAAAATCGACTGACTGTCGGGATAAGTATCGAACTGCTTTAACGCTTCCCGGAATACTTCCGTATTTAGTTCGATTTCGATCATAAACAAAGGGCTTAACCCCATGTTGCCCGATAGAAATGTACTGAGATGAAGGTTCCCATTATACATTAATAATTGAGCGCCCTTCATCCCTTCCGGAATTCTTAATGCTTCAAATTTGTCCCTATTCAAAGCGCCCACTGATTTTTTGGAGGAAATGGTCTTTTGTATAGGGTAAATATGCGCACTAACATTTGAAATATAAGCATTGCTATTTTGTATGGATACCAGGCGATGATGCAGCTTTCTCATACTCTCCATCTTTTCGTAATCGTCCATAATCGTATATCGTATCGCAAGCTTATTTAAATCCTCATCATTTAAAACATCATATTGCAATATTTTTATTCGATCGATTTCTGCCTCCAGCCCCTCTAAATAAAAGGTAACCTGAGCCGTCGTTGATTTGTAAATTTCATCTTTAACCGTCTTTAAGCTCCAGTTGTACATATAAATACCTAAAGCGACAATGACCAAGATTGCGGCTAAAAATGTAGCCATTAATCTAACAAAAATGCTAGATTTAATTGCCACCCCCTCCTTCTATTTCTTTTCCTACATATTAACAAAAAATCATAGCACAAAACATGACTATTTGTTTCATCGCTAGCGGCCTCATGGACGGCTGATCGCGATCAGCCTTTAACACTGCCTAGAACCATACCTTTTACGAAATACTTCTGTAAAAATGGATAAGCGCAAATGATCGGCAGAGCACCTAAAAAGATCTGTGCGGACTTTAACGTTTTATCGGAAATTTTAGCCATTACTTTCGCTTCCTCAGGTGTTAATGTCGTAAATGATTTTTGCACAACAACCGTTTGCATATAGCTTTGCAGCGGATAATTGCTTGGATTATTCATATAAATGAGCCCATCAAACCAGCTATTCCAATGACCAACCAATGAAAACAATAAAATCGTTGCAATAGCCGGCATGGATACCGGAACATAAATGCTCCATAACGTTCTCCAATGGCCTGCTCCGTCTATAAATGCGGATTCGCTTAATTCCTTTGGGGTTAGCCTAAAGAAATTTAAAAGGACGATTACGCTAAATACAGGTACCGCACCAGGCAATATTAATGCCCAAACCGTATCGATGAGTCCTAATTCCTTGACCAGCATGTAGGTTGGGATTAAACCGGCACCAAAAATCATCGTGATGAAAAAGGTCCATGCATAGAAGGCTCGAAAACTAAAGTCTTTCTTTTCCTTGGATAAAGGATAGGCAATCGTTGTCGCTAACACCACATTAATTGCGCCGCCAAGAGCGATGCGCTGCAGGGATACAAGCATGGAGTCCCAAAAGGCTTTACGCTGAGCAACAAATTCATAGGAGGTTAATGAAAACTCTTTGGGCCAAAAGGTTACCGTACCGGTAGACGCAATCGCGCTTGACGATAAGGATATCGCTAAAATATGAATCATCGGAAGCACGCAAACCGCAGCGACCAGAAGGAGAAAGATATTGTTAATGACTAAAAACCAGTCTAGTTTTTTTTTGATTCGCATTCCTATACCTCCTAAAAGATTCGATAATCGGCAAATTTATAAGCAAAAAAATAAGAGGTTGAGACAAGGATCAATGCAATGACGGATTTAAACAAACCGACTGCCGTAGCTACGCCAAACTGCGCATCCAACAAACCGATCCGATAGACGAAAGTATCGAGTATGTCTCCACTCTCATAGACCATCGGGCTGTACATATTAAAGATTTGGTCAAAGCCTGCATTCAGAAGATTCCCTAAGCTCAAGACCATCAATAATACGATAACCATCTGAATGCCGGGTAAGCTAATGTGTATCGTCTGCTTCCAACGATTCGCCCCATCCATTTGAGCCGCCTCGTACAGATTCGGATTAATCCCGGTTAACGCAGCAAGATAAATAATCGTTCCGTACCCGAAATCCTTCCACGTATCCGTTAATATCATCGTATACGGGAACCACTTATTGTCACCCAAAAAGAATATGGAATCAAAGCCAAGCTTATTAATCAACGTATTAATAAGTCCATTTGTAGGGGACAGGATGTCGATAAAGATGCCGCCCAATACGACCCAGGAGAGGAAGTGCGGCAGGTATATTGCCGTTTGAATGCTGCGCTTCAATAGGACATGCTTCATTTCGTTTAACAGCAACGCAATCACGATGGGAACAACTAAGCCCAAGATGACCTTCAAAGACGCAATATAAAAGGTATTCCACAAAATATTGTCGAAATTGGGCAGGCTCATCACATATTTAAAATTTTTCAAACCGACCCATTGTTGATCGCCAAAGAGCCTTTTAGCCGGAATAAAGCGTTGAAACGCTATAATAATGCCAGCCATAGGAACATAGCTAAATAGGATGACGAATAGAAACCCTGGCAAGATCATGAGATTTAACGGCAATTCTCTTTTTAATTTTTTTAAATTCAGCTCAATCACCTTCTCCTATGGATTAAGAAAATGGAAAGCAAGGATGCTCCTTGCTTTCCATAACGTGTTATTTGTTTGATGCGTACCACTCATTGACTTCTTTCGTGATGTCTGTTCCGCCAACTTTATACCAGTTGTCTACGAATTTATCGAAATCATCCAAAGGCACCGCACCCATAATAATTTTGACGAATGTTTCTTTCTCCAATGCCTCTAATGTAGATTTTCTTTCAGCCATCGTTTCTGTCGGCGGACCGGCAAACGCTTCATACTTGAATCGTTCGTTATCCATATAATTAACCCCATGCCTGTAAACGCCCTCTGCTCCGTAGATCTTAGGCCAACCCCATTGCGAAACATCCCCGTCTTCGAAAGCTTTAATATTGCGATAAATAGCTAATGCTTCACCCGTTAAGCTGTCAAAGCTATTATCTTTTCTAGCCTTTTCGATTTCTTGGAAAGCTCGAATGTTTTTAAATGCTGACGCAGGCTGAACCGGGGAATACTTCCACACCCCTACGCTATCATTTGCTGCCGGCATGTAATAGTAGTCAAAATCTCCTGTTTTGCCCCAGTTAAGCTCCACGTGTAAATTGAACATTTTGATAAGCGCCTCAGGGTTAGAGAATCCCTTTCTTACTACCCAATAGCTGTCCGCTTGGAATCTTTGCGGAGAAAGGGCCGGTTTACCGTCTACGGAAACAAGAGCATAACCTACCCAGTTGGCATTTGGATCATTTTGATAATTGCTGATGAGCGGATACATGGGATTCCATTGAGCGCCAAAATCAATGCCGATTTTACCGGCTGCAATACTCTCGGCTACTTTGCCACCGTCTTTAACCCCGAACTCTTTATCAAGCTGACCTGCCTTATACATATCAGAAAGCGCTTTCAATGATTCCTTAACTTCAGGGAGCGTGCTGCCCCAAACTAACTTTCCTGAGCCGTCATCAATCCACATATTCGGATAAGCATGGTAGCCTGCAAAAAATCCTTCCAAGCCCATTGCGCCGCCGTATAAATCTTTTGTTAAAGCTAAGCCATACGTATCATTTACCTTGTTCCCGTCTGGATCCTGTGTTGTAAACGCTTCGGATATTTTCAGCACATCCTGCAGGGAGGTTGGCTCAGGAAGCTGTAATTTGTCTAACCAATCCTTGCGGATCCATAAATAAACACCATCACCGTAAACGTCAGCCTTACCAAGTCCCACAATCTTTCCGTTAACTGCAGCAGAATTAAGCACAGCCGGTCCTTGTTCAGCGTAAAGTTTCTTTAGATCTTCCGATGCGTACTGCTCCCAATATGGCGTTAAATCCTCGATTAAATCCGCTTCGGCTAGCTGCTTCATTTGCGCTGGCGTTACGCGAAGCATATCTGGCAAGTCACCGGATGTTAACGTAACATTCATTTTTTGGGTATAAGCATCGCCGGTGCTAACTGTCCAGTCATACGTAACATTAATGCCTAGCTTCTCGGAAAACGCTTTCAACCATCTGTTGCTTTCAATCGTTTCTCCTGGAGTTTTAGGAATGATATTATCTTGGGTGTCATTGTCAACATCACGAGTAAAGCGAATCGTAAGCGGCGTTTCATACTTGCCGAACGGATCAGCATCTCCGGAAACCGATTCCTTCGGTTCATTGTTGCCCGTACTACTGTTGTTTGCTGGACTTTGAGTTGGAGTATTCGACTGCTTCTCGGGTGAATTGGAGCTGCATGCTGAAATAAAGCCCGTTGTAAGCATCAGCGATAACATAAGAAGTATTGCTTTTGAAGACGGTTGATTTTTCTTCACCTTAAAACCCCTCTCATATAGTGTGAATACTAAGCACATTTTAAATTCTATGTTATTTTTTACTGATCGTATATTTTCAATTTGTTACTTCATTATCATCTCTTTACTCCATGCCATCCCCCTATGCTTCCACTTTTTTAGATCGTTGTCATTTTTTTACCTTCTCGTCTAAAGCACGCATGCCCGTTTCAAAACAAAAGCTGCAGCAGATCCTCCGGTCTGCTGCAGCTTTTGTGATTAAGCTATAGTTGATATCGCAACTCCGCTGCTCTTCATTTGACTGTAGAGCCGTTTAAACTAGTGTCTCCCATAGCTTAAAGATAAAAAGGCTTTATTTTCATCCGGTAAACTCCTGCCTCACCGAGAAAATCATTTCTTGTTAATCCCTTTTCTCCAAGCAAAATCCGATAATTCGTTATGGTACCATCATGTGAGATAATCAATACTCTCTTATAACTTTCCGGGATCCAATCTAATAATTGCTTTGCATACCCTTCGAAAACCTCTTGGTCTATCCTATTTATACCTTCCTTCCAACAGTCCAAATTAAAATCAAGAATTTTTACATCTCCATATAGGTTTGTAATCTCAGTTTTAGAAAGGATCTGATCACAAGATAGAAAAAGGGATTCTTGATTTTGTGGGAACATTCTTGGACCAACAAAAGGGGAAATAATGAAGTCTAAGCTTTCGTGTAATATCGAAGCTGTTTCAATTGTACGTTTGGTAGGACTTACAAGCATCAAATCATCAGGGTTAATTCTTACTTTGTCTCGCAGTTGAGCTACCTGAAACTCGCCGTATTCCGTCAGACTAGGGTGTAAAGTATTCAACCGATTGGGATAATCGTTGAGGTGTTCTCCGTGACCGTGTCGAATAAATAGAAACTCCATCTATCTGCCCCCTAGCTTTATAACT
The DNA here is from genome assembly GCF_051200795.1 of Paenibacillus glycanilyticus. NCBI lineage: Bacteria > Bacillati > Bacillota > Bacilli > Caryophanales > Paenibacillaceae > Paenibacillus > Paenibacillus glycanilyticus. The sequence goes on along the minus strand of NZ_CP195155.1, from coordinate 1,695,384 downwards.
CCAATGGCTAATCACCTATAAATGCTTTTCATAGAAAACCATTGTCATTTTGTCGTTAATTACTTTTGTTGCACCTGTTTTTTTATAGCCTAGCTTCTCATACAAATAACAGTTTCCTTTCTCTTGTAGGATGGTACCCAACTTCCATGACTTTGCATCATCATATATCTGCTCAACCAATGTAAAAACTTTTTGAGCTATACCTTTTCCTTGATGTTCTGGCAGTATAAAAATTGGGCTAATACTATAAATTTGATTATCTTTTTTCACGACTCTAATTCCACCAACAGCAGCCTCAAGATAATGAATGATGAAATAATCCGTAAAAGATTGATTGATTTGAGTGATAATTCTTTCTAAGGTTTCATTGGCGGGGCTTGTTTCAAAATCCTGATATTTTTCCAACAAGGGCATAAACGCTTTGACCTTCATTTCATGAATATTCACTGCATCTTTTAAATCTGCTTTACATAATGAAACCTCCATCATCAAATATATCCCTCCGCATCAGCTATTATTTGAATGGAATCATGATTATGGTTAAAGATCTCTCGGAGTAAGCGTTTCCATAGATTCTATATTTTGACAGGTTGTAAACCTGGTAAATATACAACATCATATAGTTGGGCGTTTGTCAAACTGACAATGTGTCCGAATACGATGCGGTAAGCCCTAGGCGCACCGGATCGAAAAATAAGGAGGATTTTCATTTATGTCAAAACGATTTGGCAGAATGCTCGCGTTCCTCTGTTGCTTGGTAATGGTGGCGTCGCTAATGTCTGCCAGCTTTGCCGCCGCCAATGACAACAGCGAGTACGCAGAAGCACTTAATGGCGACCTCAGTTCTACAACTCTTGCAAGCTTGCAGGCGAATGAAACGCCGACCGCCATTTTCGGAACTCCCGAACTCGGGTCAAACGACCCACTGTGGGCCTTGACAATGGAACATCCCATCAACAAAAGCACTGTACCCGACGACCCTAGACCCCATGCCACGGGCACAGCCAGAATCCTTTGGGACCACGACTACCTGTATGCCCGCGTAGTTGTGGAGGACAGCAATTTATATAAGGGAGCCGGCGGAGATTACCAGTACGACAGCCTGGAGTTTTATGTCGGCAATGGATCCGGAGGCTCAAACCAATGGCGTGTCAGCGCGACGGGTGTGTTTTCAGGACAGTCCGCTCCTGGCAGAGCTGCGTGGACCCAGATCACGGATACTGGATATATCGTGGAGATGAGAATACCCAAAGGAACCTTGACCTTACAGGAAGGCAAGCTTACCTTTGAGGTCTATATCAATAACTCAACGGAAAAGGGCGGTGACCGCTATGAAGTCGTTTCCTCTTTCGGAGTTCCGGACGCGGGTTATTCCAGCGATGCTTCATTTACAGACAGCCTGCAGCTCACTTCAGCCAATGAAGCGGATACCAGATTCTCAATCACAGCCACGGCGGGACCGGGCGGTACAATAACGCCGGACCCTCCCGGCGATGTTCTGAGACTTGCTAAGGGCTCAAGCAAACAATTTACGTTTAACCCCAATCACGGCAAAATAGTGGATACCGTAACGGTAGACGGCGAGGCCGTGACTCTAACTGCTGGCACTTATACCTTTGCAAACATTGAGGCTGACCATACCATTCACGTGACATTCAAAAACGATCCGAACGCGAAGCAGCTTCCCTTTATCGTATGGAATGACAACTTCGCCCGTGGCGAGTACACGACGGCCGTCATCATTGACTTAGGCAATGGGAAGGCGGCGTTAAGCTCCGCGCTTAAACCGGGCTTGTTTACCGTATCGGCTAGGAACACGACCCTCAGCGGCGACTCGGTGACCTTTGAAGGGACGCGCAAGATCACAAGGGTATACGCCAACAACGAACCAAAAGTACGCGGCTATCTGGGCACGGTAAGCCATTCACCGGATTATCAGGAAGGACTGGCAAGCGGCCGTTACATCGTAGTTGAGTTTGAGTTTTATTCAGAGAGCGGCGGCAATATAACGCTGGACGGCAACAGTAACTCGACAAAGCAGGTTTACAACATCGTCCAGAACGACGAGATCCAACTAACAGATGGGAGTTCGCTTCGCAACGTGGTTTTTGAGCAGGACAAAGTTGTGAATCCGATCCTTGACAAGTTTACAACACCTACGGGCGATTCGGTCAATCGCGCGCTCTACCTTCACAAGGATGGCAACGGTAACGTGGTGCAACGATTGCCGCTGTATGTCTATACCCACGGCAGGTCACGCGGCGGCACAAACGCTGAAACAGACCCTAAAGCGGCCATGAAATCCGCCAATGGCTCGGTCGCTTTAATGAAGAAAATGGAGGAAAACCCTAAAAAATACGCCAGCCATATCCTGAATATTTCCTATAATGGCGTATCTACTCCCTCCACAGCCAATGTTAAGAAGGTTATAGACGACCTGATTGCCAGCGGCGCAGTAGACCCTAACCGTATTTACGTGGCCGGCTTCTCATGGGGCGGCTTATATACGAACACCTTAGTTAACGACTACCCCGGCTTCTTCGCGGCCGCAGCACCTATGTCTCCGGTAAACGGATCACCGAACGCGAGCACCAACGACGCTCACGCCAAACTGGCCTATTGGATGTTTATCAATGCGAATAACGTTGGAATATACCAGACTAACCTCGCTACCTTCATAAACACCAATATGCCGAAAATGACCAACGCGAGAGCTTCCCGCTTTGAGAGCAATGAGGCTCTTACATGGCCCTACAATCAATATGATCAGCCGAGTCAGAGGCCGAATCCGGCCAACACACCTGCCCTGCCTGATTATATAGCGCACGAGGTTGAAGCTGCGGTTCTTTACAACCAGATAACGATGGGGAATTGGAGCATTGCTCCAACGGCGCAGTCCCCTAACTTGCCGACTTGGAGCAATGACTACACAGACGTCTTTGATTGGATGTTCGCGCAGAGAAAAACGGACGGTCCTGGTGCTCCGGGCAGCTTCAAGGCAACGGCGGGCGACGGACAGGTCGCATTAAGCTGGACTGCTCCGGCTGACGACGGTGGCAGCGCGATATTGGGTTACAAGGTCTGGTATGGCAGCGTGAAGCTAGTCACACTGGGGGCAGCGGAGACCAAATATACCTTCACGGGCCTGACAAATGACCAAGCCTACACCTTCAAGATCGTTGCGGTAAATGCGAAGGGTGAAGGCGCGGAGATCAGTGCAACGGCTACGCCGACGAAGACGACAACTTCTGGTGGCAACAGCGGAAATTCGGGCAACGGGACAGACGCGGGATCGAAGTCGAACTACACTTTGAATACACCTAAGGATAAGCCCGCGGTCACAGACAAAAACGGCAACACCACCCTGCCCGGCGGCGGCGAGATCGCGATCAAGGGTGGGACGAAGATTAAGGTACCCGAAGGCACAACTATAGACTTAAACGATAAAGTGACCATTCCGGCGGGCAAGAGCGCCGAAGTGACGCTACCCGGCGGCATGTCGCTGAACCTCCATGAGGGTACGGAGCTTGTGTTAGATGACGACACCCCGCTGGGGTTCCTCGTAATGTCGGGCAATCCTTTTAGGGATGTCAACAAGGAAGACTGGTTCTACAGCTACGTAAACTTCGCCTACACATACGGTCTTTTCAACGGCACGACGTCCACGACGTTCTCACCGGGCACCTCTATGACGCGCGCGATGTTCGTGCAGGTACTAGCCAATCTTGAGAACGTAAACCGCTCCGACTACACGAGTTCCCGCTTTAGCGACGTGACGGACGGGCAATGGTACACGGCGGCAGTCGAGTGGGCAGCCGAAAGCGGCATAGTCAACGGTATAAACGCAGACCTGTTTGACCCCAATTCACCGATGACGCGCGAGCAGTTGCTGGTGATCCTGTACAACTACATGAAGTACAAGGGCTATGAGATACCTGAAAGCCAATCTAAGTCCTTCGCGGACGAGGGTGAGATGAGCTCATGGGCGCTCAAGGCCGTTCAGGCGCTGAGGGGCATCGGCATTGTATCAGGCAAGCCGAACAACCTCTTTGACCCGAACGCCACCGCCACCCGCGCCGAAGTAGCCACTATCTTTGTAAGATTCGTCGAATATATGGCTAAGTAAAAGTAAACAGAAAAATAGAAACAGCGGTAGCCTTGGACTCAGATATGTAGTCCAAAACTACCGCTGTTTCTTGTACTATCGAAAATCCCCATTCCACATTTTTGTTACTTCTTTTAGTTCTAAATTTTCAAATCTTAATTTATAAATATCCGGTTTCTCCAGTTGATTTAAAAAATCCAAACCATAGCTCGAATCAAAATAGTTCATCATCAATGTCATTACAAGTCCATGAGTTCCGATAGCTATTTTTTTCCCGGAGCGTTCTTTTAATAATTTTTTTATCACTGATACAGATCTATTCTGGCATTCATAATTAGACTCTCCACCCGGTAAACAATAATCAAAATCATAAAATTTCTCATGAATAACCGACATTAAATCTTCAATAACTTCGCTAGCAAAATGCCTTTCCCTGAGATCTTCAAATATTTCGATATCTAATCCCAAGTTTAGTGCCAATCCCTCGATACTCAGAATTGCTCGGCTATACGGGCTGGATATGACGACATCAATTCCTTCTTCTTTGAGAATTTCTGTAACTTTTTCAACATCGTCCTTGCCCTTAGCGGTAAGTCCCCTTGTTCTTTCCGTTCCTTCATTGTATGGCGATTCAGCATGCCTGACCATATAGATGATGGTGTTCATATCGTCCTCCTTAAATTGTTAAATCATTATATTACTTGTGATATCACATCGGGTGATAATCGCAGCTCATTAATTCAGAGGTCCCAGTTTCGAAGCTTTAAAATACTTATCATCTACTTTTATTGCAATGGCTTGATTGGGGTCTTTTCCTTTTATTTCAAACAAAATACTTCCTATTGGTATGCGCAGGTCATTTGAGTCACCATTTTTTTTCGGCATAGGGGTTGTTTGTCTTTTAATCTTACCTATTTCTTTACCGATTTCTTCAATGGAAATCTCCTCAATCGAATATCCATATAGAATATTATTCCAGGCAACAGCGCTTGGATATGATGAGCTTGACTCTTCATTTTGGTCACTGCAACCCGCTAAGAGGAAAGACATTATCAAAACTAACACTATCATCCTCATAGATTCCCCTCCTCCCCGAAAGTAAAATGGAAAATATCTCCTTCACAAAAAAACGTAAAAGGATATTGATTTGTTGCAGGTAACTCTCGCCTCTTCCCTTAAATAAAAAATGCCCCTGAACGTCAATCATGACGAGATCAGAGGCATTTCTATTGTTACAGCGCTACATTCCAGCCAAAAGGGTATTGCGCGGATAGCTCAAGCGGTAATGCGCCGCTTGGCTTCAGCTCGCCGGTTAATACTTTGGCGGCTGATTCCAGGGCAAGCGGACGGCATTCATATACGGCCAGGTAGGCTTTCGCATCGGGATATACGTTCAGATCCAGCGGATTGCGGACAGACACCGCAACGGTGCGGTCGCCTGCCAGCTTAATGACTTGCTCTGCGATCTCGCGTTCAATCGGATGTTTTGTTGCATCGTAAGTGACAACAACAATCTGCTCGAACGTTTCCACGCCGGCAAGCGGATCCGAGCCGCTTATGGAACGCTCCTCGACTTGATCAAGGCGATCCTTCAAATAGTCCCCAAGCGTACCGTCTCCCGACAACATCTCATCCGCAACGGATACCGGCTTGATATCCGGCCACAGCACAAGCGTACGGGCTTCCCGACGCAGCGGAAGCAGCGAGCCTTCATTTTTCACTAGCGTAGCCGAGGCTTCGCTCCACTTCCGTGCAACCGCTTGGTTGCCGGAGGTTGCAAGCTTTGGTTCAACCGCTTCCCAAGCCGCAAGAGGCGCTTCAATCTCATAATCCTTCTTCAGCTGCATCACTCTGGCGAGCGATTCGTTAATCCGCTCCTCGGACAGCTCGCCGTTCTCAACGGCAGCTACCACGGCTTCAAGCGCAGCCACTTGTTTTTCATACGTATGGCTGACGAGAACCATGTCCGCTCCGGCTAGAATGGCCTGTACCGCGCCATTCGCCGGTCCGTAAAATCGATCAATGGCATCCATCTCGAGGCAATCGGTGACGATAATCCCTTTGTAGCCTAACTCTTCACGCAGGAGGCCGGTTAAGACCGGCTGGGACAAAGTCGAAGGCTTACCCGACGGATCGAGCGCTGGCAGGCAGACATGCGCCGTCATAATTGCAGCTGTTCCAGCCGCAATTGCCTCACGGAACGGTGCCAGCTCGATCGCATCCAGCCGCTCCCGGCTATGAGGCAGCACCGGCAAATCATGATGGGAGTCTACCGAGGTATCGCCATGGCCCGGGAAATGTTTTACCGTTGCGGCTACCTTTGACGCCTGATAGCCCAGCAGGGCAGCTTTCCCAAGCTCGCTGACAATGTGCGCCCGGTCGCCATAGGAACGGACGTTAATAACCGGATTATCCGGGTTGTTGTTAACGTCAAGACATGGCGCGTAGTTCATCGTAACGCCTAACAAGCGAAGCTCTTCGCCGCATACGCGGGCGGTCTCTCCCGCTCCCTCAGCCGAACCCGTTGCTCCAAGCGCCATATTGCCGGGCATCAGCGTGACCCCGTCTACAATCCGGGCCACCATGCCGCCTTCCTGGTCGATCGCGACGAGCATGTTAGGCCGACCGGCACGACCGGCAATATCCTTCAACGAGCTGGAAAGCTGATGAACCTGCTTCGCATTGCGTACGTTGCGTCCGAAGTAAATCGTGCCGCCAATGCCATACTTTTCAATTAACGATGTGATCTCTTCCGTAGGTTCATAGCCGTGAAATCCGAATACAAACAGCTGTCCAACCTTCTCCCTTAGCGACCAGCCGTTCCAATTATACTCTCCCATTACCTTCCCCTCTCTCCCCGCTAATCTAGCTTTCCTGCTCCTCCTGAACCAACTGATGCTTGCTCCGGTAATCCGTCGGATTCTCCCCGGTATACTTCATAAAGACCTTTGTAAAATACCGCCGCTCCGCGTAACCAACTTCCTTGGCGATCTGAGCGATGCTTTTCATCGTATCGGCGAGAAGCGATTTCGCCTTCTCCATCCGTTCACGGGTCACGTATTCAATAAAGGTTTCGTTATAGGTTTGTTTGAACAGCAGGCTGAAATAAGAAGTGCTTAAGCCTACATGGGTCGCTGCTTCCTCTACGCTCAGATCCCGGTAGAGATTGCGGCCGAGGAACGCCTTTGCTTCCGCCATGGAGCGTTCGGACTGTTTTTTCTTGTCCGTCGACTTCTCGGCAACGGCCTTAGTCACCTGCAGGATGACCGACAACAGATCCTTAATGCCGAACCTGCGGTCGAGCTTCAGCCAGAGCAGATCCTCCTGCTCGCGCGAAAAAATCCCCATTTCCTTCGTTTCGCGCATCAGATTTAATACAAAGAAATGCAGCATCGGCTTAAACCGTCCGAGCGAAGTCTCGTTCATCAACTGCAGCTGGGCGGTCAGATGCTTAAGCTCCTCGTCAACAACCGATGTATCGCCCCGTTTGACAGCCCCGATCAGCTTCTCGGACGTATCCCAGAAGGCTTGATCTTCCCTTGAAGCCCCGGCGCAATCATTCGGGTAGACGGAAATCTGCTCCTGCACCGGCGTAAGCTGCATCCCCTGCTGTACCATTTTGTATGCCTGCGACAACGCCTTTATATCCGCGTAATCCCGGTAAATGCCGGCATACAGCGATAGCTTGACGTGATTTTTAACCGCCGTAAGCAGCAGCTCCGTCCAGATCGTAATTTGCTTCAAATTGTAAGCTAACGTCTTCTCGCATTCGATAAGCACGCACCACTCGCCGTCGCGGATTTGGATTACCGCATGATGCAGACCGTTCTGCTGAAGCCTTTCCCGAAGGACATTGCAGACCGCGAAGTTCCACAGCTTCCGCTCCTTGTCCGACCACTCCCGCCAATCCTTGGTCCGCTCCGAGCTGACGTCGAGATCAAGCACAATCAGCACATACTTCTTATCCAGCTCCTGCTCTTCCCCGTTAAACAGCCAGTTGCCGCTTGTAACCTCGGTATAGTCCATCAAAATATCGTATAAAACCTTTTCGCTCGCAAGATCAATCATGCGGCCGATTTTCTGCTGCTCTTCGCTTTGCTGCTTTTTCTTCTGGCGCTGATTGGCCATTACCCGGGCAATAACTCCCGTTAATTCGTCATAAGGGATAGGCTTTAAGACATAATCCTTCACGCCGTATTGAATAGCAGCCCGGGTATAGGCAAAATCTTGATAGCCGGATAGCATAATAATGTCGCTTTCCGTCCCTTTTTCCCGAATATGCCTGACAAGCTCCAGCCCGTCCATAACCGGCATCCGAATATCGCATAACACGAGATCGAACGATTCCGATTCCAGAAGCTCAAGAGCCTCCATCCCGTTTTTCGCCGTTCCGCCAACGGTTAAGCCAAGCATCTCCCACGGAATAACCTTCTCGAGATTTCGGGTAATATGCGGTTCATCGTCTACGAGCAATACTTTGCCGTTCATAATCGTTCACCTCTGTTCTTCGGAATGGTGCAGCGTATAACTGTGCCAAATCCTTCCGCGCTGCAAATCCTTAATCCGTAAGATGGACCATAATGAATGCGAAGGCGATCCGCCACGTTGCGGAGCCCCAGTCCCCGCCGTTCTCCAAGCTCTGCGGCATTGCGCCGTTTCCCGCTTGGCAGCTGCTGTTCTCGTTCGGCGAATTTTTTGAGCGTCTGCTCGTTCATGCCATGTCCGTTATCGCTGACCATAATAACAATCTGATGGGCTTCGACCGTGACTTCAATGGTGATTATGCCTGCCCCGTCTTCCAGCCCCTCAAAGCCATGCTGGATGCTATTCTCAACAAGCGGCTGAAGCGTCAACTTGAGTATGGAATACTCCAACGCCTCTTCCGATACGTTTAATTCATACGTAAATAAATCCTCGAATCTGTACTTCTGAATTTCCAAATAACTGCGGACATGCTCGATCTCCTGGCTGAGGAAAATCTCTTCGCTATGATGCATGCTTGTGCGCAGCAGATTGCTGAGCCGCCGCACCATCATCATAATCTTTCCGCCTTCATTCTGAGCAGCGAGCGCATTAATGGACTCCAGCGTATTAAACAAGAAATGCGGCTTGATCTGCGCCTGCATCAGCATCATCTCGGCATGCTGCTTGCGCTCTTGCTCCGTTCGAACTTCCGTGAGCAGATCGCCAATGCGCTGCACCATGCTGTTAAAGCTGTTGGCGAGAAGCACCGTCTCATCCTTGCCCTGCGCGTTAACGCGGATATCGAGAAGACCTTGCTCAACGAGACGCATTTTGCGGACGACCTTAATGATGCTTTTCGCTACCCGGTTCACGAAAAAGATATTAAACAAAATAGCCGACAGGATACATAGAATCGTAATCATCCCAATCCATTGGACAAAACGTTCGTTTTCGTTCGTCAGCATATCCCATGACTTTACGGATACGAGCACCCAGTCGTTAAAGCCGAGATTATAGGAAGAGACAAGGCTGTCTTCCCCGTTAAAACGCAGTCTTGCGCTGGAGTAATCGGCCGTATTTTGCGGTAAAACGCTGGAATATTCCGATATATTGGTCCCTTCGAAATGCTTGCCGCTGTCCAGCATGACAAGTCCTTCGGAGTTTACAATAACGTATCTGGAATTGGGGCCTTCCGCCTCCGGATTGAGGAAGGTATTCAGCATCGAATAAACTTCTTCGGTCTTATACTGCGTGATCATAAGGCCTAGGTCGTCAAGGGTTTCATAGTCTTTAACTAGTCTGAGCTGGGTAAATAGAGGCGGTTCAACCCCAGTCAGCTCTTGATGCTCATAAGGGCCAATCCACTTCGGACGGCCTCCTAATTGAATCGTTTCATTATATAAGGACTGATCCTTTAGCGCCTCGAAGGCAATCGGCCGGAACGTCGTTGGATCATTGCGGAATGCGCGGAACATCGTTCCATCCATCGCATACAGCACCACATAGCTTACAGCCGGATGCTGAAACAGGATACGCTTCATTTCCTTCTCGGATTGGTTAATGGCAATCAGGGTGCTGGCGTCATCGCTGGAATAATATTTCGTGTAATTCAGCGTATCCTGTACCTCGGAGCTCGTTAAATTCGTGTCGGAGAGCTGATCAAGCTCCTTGAAGAAGTACTTGATATTCCCTCCGACAGCCTTGAGTGAGATCTCGGTCTGCTCGCTGTACTTTTTCTCCAGCACGGCTTCCGTATTAAGAAAAGACACGATGCCAAGTCCAATCATCGGAACCACGACCAGAAATATAAAAGCAAGCATCAGTTTCGGTCTCAAGTTCATCTAGCGGGCCCCTTCCGGTCATCCTCAGCCCTTCACGCTTCCCGCCGTCATGCCTTCGATAATTTGCTTCTGCAAGAAGAAGTACACAACAAGCACCGGAATAATACTCATAATAACGGCAGCCGATAATGCGGCGAAATTCGTACGGTAACCGTCATTAAAGCTGGCCATACCCGTCGGCAGCGTGCGGAGCGATTCGGATGTTATAAATAATTGGGATAAAATGTATTCGTTCCAGTTGCCGATAAAATTAAGAATCGTTACCGTAACGAGCGCCGGCAGGGAGATTGGCAATACAACCTTGACGAATAAGCCGCCGGCCGTCAGCCCGTCCATAATTCCAGCTTCCTCAAGTTCATTGGGAATAGATAACATAAATGCATAAATAATAAATACGGTTATGGGCAATGCATATGTGCAGTATACCAAAATAAGGCCGAAATGCGAATTGTATAAATGAATGCCGCCAACGCTCATTTGCTGAATCAAACGGTACAGCGGAATGAACAGCGCCCCCGGCGGAACAAGCAGGCCGAACAGGATAAACTGGTACACCGCTTTGTTCATCCGGGAGTATTTCATGCGGGACAACGCGAAGGATGTCATCGCCGCAAAGAGCAGCGTGACTAGACAGGCGATAACCGTAACTTTTACGCTGTTTAAAGCGTACAGCCCGATTTTTGCCGTCTCCCAGGCTTGACGGTAGTTGTCAAAATTGAAATGCTTGGGAAAACCCCACGTATTAACCGTAATCTCGCGGCTCGTCTTGAAAGAGGACATTAGCAGCCACACGAGCGGGAACAGCGTTGCGATAATGTACACGATCAAGGAAAAATGAATCCAGAACTTTCCTCTGCGAAGGCCCGTAATTGCTGCATTCATCAGTACTGCACCTCCTCATGCTTCGTCAGTTTTTGCAGGATGCCCGTAAGCACGAGAATCAGAATAAACATCGTAACGCCAATCGCGCTGCCGTAACCAAGCTCCATCGAGCGGAAGCCCACCTTCAGCATGTACGTGGACATAACTTCGGTCGATTGGAACGGACCGCCGTTCGTCATAATCTGAACGATATCAAGCACCTTCATCGTGCCGGATACCGTGAGGAGCAGCATAACGAACAACACCGGACGAATCAGCGGAAGCGTAATAAGCCAAGTCTCGCTCCAGCCGTTGACGCCGTCAATCTTGGAAGCTTCGACAATCTCCTTCGGAATGTTCAGAATGGCAGCCAGACAAAGGACGATAAAGAACCCGATGTTCTGCCACGCGTTCGCAATCAGAATCGAGAGCATCGCAAGCTTCGGATCCGACAGCCATTCGCGTGCCCAGCTGTCCGGCGCGACCAGACGGATAAATTGGTTGATAAGACCCGAATCGTAGTTGTACAATACGCCAAACAATATAGCGACCGTTGCCGTCGAGATTACGACGGGAACAAACACGGCCGACTTGTAAAAGTCACGCATACGGCCAACCTTACTGATCAGAATCGAGATAAGGAAGACGAGCGGAATATTCACGATCAAGGAGAACGCCATAAAGTAGAAATTGTTCGCAAGCGATTTCAGAAAAACGTCGTCTTTCCACAGCCGGGTGAAATTGTCCAGGCCGATAAACACCTTTTGCGTAATGCCGTCCCATTGAAAAAATCCGTAAACAAACGATACGATAACCGGATATACAAAAAACAAAGCATACAATACAAGCGTTGGTAGAATGAACGCGATATAAGTATACGGATTTCTGAGAGCCTTGTTCATAACTTCGCCTCCTGCTTCCTTTGAAAAAAACCTTTACCGAAGCCATTTGAAGATGTTCGACCGCGATAGAGGTGGGTTTCTGGTAAAAAAGCTAAGGTTCGCAGAAAACCTTAGCTTTTTCCCATTCCTATTCCCTTGCCTGTGAAGTTGTTTTAGAACTGGATCTTCTCGCGACGTCTTAGCGGAGCGGAAGTATCATTCTGGAGAAGCGTAGCGTTCGCTTTTGTCATCCGAATTTCATCCGCTGAAGCGGATTATGATGAAGAAATTCGGTGGCAATGGCGATTGGAAGAATGATACTTCCGCGCAGCGGTCATCATGCGATTCGATCCATTCTAATCCTTACTTCGCAGCAGCGTTCGCCTTATCTTGTGCGGCCTGAATATCCTTAGCAACCTTCTCAGGCTTGCTCACCTTACCGATCAGCTCTTGCAAGCCTACGTTTACAACGGCGCCTACGGCAGGTTGAACGATAGCGTCGTAAGCTTTCCAGGAAGTCGAAGCGTTAGCCATAACCGTCAGCACGTCAGAGATCAGCGGATCTACGCCGGACAGGTCGGACAGCTTCATCGAAGGAAGAACCTTGTCTTCGAGCAGCGTGCGTTTTTGGATTTCTTCACTGTAGAAGTTAGCGATAAATTTCTTAACCATGGCAACTTGATCTTCGTTCAGGTTAGCCGAGAAGCCAAAGCCGTTCGAGTAAGACGCGTTGATCGACGTTTGGTCGCCTGCGCCGCCCGCGATCGACGGGAAGTTGAAGTAGCCGATTTGGCCTTTCAGGTCGCCTGCTTCGTCGCCGGTGAAGCGGTTGGCATCCCACGAACCCGTGAATACCATGGCTGCTTTGCCGGACAGGAGCTGCGCGCCTTGATCCGCGTAAGCAAGACCCAATGCGCCTTTCGTGAAGTAGTCTTTGTTTACAAGCGTTGCGTAGTCCGTGAAGCCTTTGATAAAGCCTTCATCCGTCCATTTGGTTTCGCCGGTAACAAGCTTGTTGATTGCATCGATACCTACGTTACGCTCCATAACCGTGTTCCAGAGCATGCCGTTAACCCAGCCGTCTTTTGCTGCCAGACCAAGCGGCGTAATGCCTGCTGCTTTGATTTTGTCCGCTGTTTCGAGCAGTTGATCCCAGCTGGTCGGAACGGAAAGACCCAGATCGGAGAAGATTTTCTTGTTGTAGAAAATGCCTTCCGAATAGCCGCCGAACGGCAAGCCGTATACTTTACCGTCAACCGTGAACTCGTCAAGGCTGGCGAATTTGTCTTTAATGCCAAGCTCTTCAATGATTGGGGTCAAGTCGAGCATGCGGCCTGCTTTTACGTACAGGTTCAGGTCGGCGCCGCCGAACACTTCGAAGATATCAGGCGGGTTGCCTGCCGTCATTTCCGCTTTCAGCTTCTGGTCGCGGTTGACCACTTCGTCGATGCCCTCCAGCTTGAAGGTCAAGCCAGGGTTCTCATCCTGCGTTTTCTTAACAACATCCTCGAGAATTTTAAGGCGGTTTTTGCTGGTCTCTTTAATTTGCGTATGGCGCAGGGACAACGTTACGTCCTTCGCTGCAGGAGTAGGGGTTGCTTCTGTTGTAGCTGCCGGCTCTTGCGAAGCTTCTGTGCTTGCAGGAGTGTTATTGCCGCCGTTATTGTCCGATCCGCAGGCCGAAGCGACCATGGTGAATGCGGCAAGCAACGTGGCGGTGAGCAAAGTACTTTTTTTCATTTAAGAAGACCTCCTCGATATGATCTTGCTTGTTTGCCTTGCACCCTTATTATAGATTCGATGATTCCTTGCTCGGGAGGTCGAAAATAAGCCCGATGAGGGATACAATTCTATTATTTTTCGAAACAGGGATAAAAAAACACAGCTTATCGGGTTACTATTACCGACAAGCTGTGTAATGATAATTCACCTATTACTTACGCATATCCTCAATATGGGCTCGGATTGCCTTATAAAAGGCTCTCCACTCTTCATTTCCTTGCTCAGAACCTGACGTCTCCGAACCTTTGCTCCCCTGGTCCGGCTGATCGGGTCCAGGGGAACCGGTGTGCCGCTCACTCATTGCTTTCGCCCACTTGTCCTTTTCTCCAGACATTTATCCCCCTCATCCCTTCAGCCAGTTTTTGCGGAGCGCGAACAGCTCCTTCAGCTCATCCGTGGACAGCTCGGTAATCCATTGCTCCGACTGCCCGACGACCTGCTCGTTCAACTGCTGCTTGCGGTCAATCATCTCGTCGATTTTTTCCTCAAGCGTGCCAAGCGTAATAAACTTGTGAACCTGTACCTGCTTCGTCTGACCGATCCGGAAAGCCCGGTCCGTCGCCTGATTCTCGACAGCCGGATTCCACCACCGGTCGAAATGGAAGACATGATTCGCCGCCGTCAGGTTAAGACCGGTACCTCCGGCTTTAAGGGACAGCACGAATGCGCAGCATGGCTCCTCCGGGTTCTGGAACTTGTCGATCATTTCGTCCCGCTTGGCCTTGGGCACTCCGCCGTGCAAATACGGAACCGGAAGCCCCAGCCGTTCCTCGAGAAGCTTCTTGAGCTGCTCGCCCATATCCACGAACTGGGTAAAAATCAGGCAGCGTTCGCCTTCCGATGCAATCTCCTCCACCATTTCCAGCAATCGCGCTACCTTGTTCGAACGGTTCTCATCCCACTGCTGCTGAAGCTCGCGTTCTTCACTAAGCATCGCCGGATGATCGCATAGCTGCTTCAGTCTCGTAAGCGAAGCCAGAATCAAGCCCCGGCGCTGCATCGGACCCAGCTTATCCAGCTTCTCGAGCAGATCGGCAACGATATTTTCGTAGATCGCCCCTTGCTCCGTCGTTAAGGTCAAATAGGTCTTTGCTTCATTCTTTTCCGGCAGCGACAGCTGAATCGCGGGATCCTTCTTCACCCTGCGAAGCATAAACGGCTTCACCCAACGTTGAAGGCCGCTGATGACCTGTTCGTCGCGGGTTCGTTCAATCGGCAGTACAATCGCCTTGCGGAACTCGCCCATGCTGCCCAGGTATCCCGGATTAATAAAATCATAGATCGACCAAAGCTCGGTCAGCCGGTTTTCCATCGGCGTACCTGTCAGCGCGATGCGGTGATGCGCCGGCAGCGCGCGGATAGCGGCAGATTGCTTCGTGTATACATTTTTTATATTTTGAGCTTCATCCAGACATAGGGCATCCCATTCGATCTGATTCAGCTCTTCTTCATCGATTTGGGCAAGCGAGTAAGACGTAATGACGATATCGGCACCCGCAACCGCTTCTTGAAGCGCCTCGCCTTTTTCCCTCTTTGGACCGTAATGGAGATACGCCGTTAAGGTCGGGGCGAATTTCTCCAATTCCTTCTGCCAGTTGCCGATAACGGAGGTCGGACAAATCAGTAGAGAAGGTCCGAGGCTTTGGTTTCCGTGCTCCTTCACATAGGACAGATAAGCCATGAACTGAATCGTCTTGCCAAGACCCATATCGTCGGCAAGCACGCCGCCAAGGCCGAATCTACGAAGGAACAGCAGCCAGGAAACCCCTTGCAGCTGGTACGGACGCAGAGAACCTAGGAAGCTGTCCGGTATATCAACCAGAGGAATTTCAGCCGTATGCTGAAGCTGCTCGAGCCATCTCGTAAGATGATCGTTCAGCTCTACCTCTGCCCGCAGCTGGGCGGAAGCATCCTCTCCGTCTTCCATAACGGTACCGCCAAGCAAATGCATTTCCATCACGTCGCGGAACGACAGCCCTTTGCGCTTGCCAACCCGCTTGATCCAGTCTCGAATCTGAGCGACATCCTGCGGATCGAGATGAACCCATTCGCCGCCGATATTCATAAGCCTCCGGTTCTCTTCGGCAAGCCGCATGAACTCGGATTCCGACAAATCGATATTGCCAAGAGCCATCTTCCAGTCGAACTGCACAATCTGGTCCAAGCCGAACATCGGCTGCGCGTCGGAGCCAACCGACGATTTCATCTTTGCTTTCAGCCTTAAACGGCGGGAGCGTACCGCTTCCCACCAGCCCGGCAAGAGCACCGGGCATCCAGCCTCCAGCAGCTGCAGGCTCGCCTTCTCCATAAAGAACCAGGCATCGTTATCCGTAAGCTGTCCGCGCAGCTTTTCCGGGTCCGCTTCATCCCTCCACTCCGGCAAGACGGCAAGCCATTTGCCGTGCTCCTTGGCCAGTCTGGCATCCAGATGCGGCCCCCAGTCCTCGGGCAGCGGGCCGTCCTGCTCGAACAAGACCTGCCATTGCCCTTTTGCGTAAGCAACGGGAATCCATGCTCCGCCGTTTCGGTCCTGCAGCGCGGGACGAAGCTGCCAGCTTGCGCCTTCCACAGGCTCCGCGAGCTGCAAAGCGACCTTGAACGGCATCGTATCCTTATGAAGACCAAGCGCAATCAGCCAGTCCTCTTCATCGGCTGCTTTATGAAGCAATACCGATTCTCCGCCAGCCGCTGAGGCAATTTTGCGCCACGCCGCCGCGGCGGGACCGTTTTGCGCCAAAATCTCTTCAACAGCCTCGCTTAACCACTGATCGGCACCGGTTATCCCGGTATCCCTTACAAGCTCCTGCCATTCCGCGGCAAAAGCAGCCTGTTCCGCCGGAACCTCCAGCCGCCAAGCGCGCCGGTGCTCCGACCATCTGCTCCAATCCGGCTGAAACCATCCCTCAAGCAGCGCCTCGCGAAGCTTCCCTGCCATTCGCATCAAGTCTTGCAGCCGATCCGTCCATTCCACTTGCAGAAGCCGGACATGACGGGGCGAGGACAAGTAATCGACGGCAAGCAGGGGAGGCAGCTTAAGCGCCTTCCCGATTTCCGAATCTATCTCCTCAACCTCCGCGCCATACCAGGAGGCTTGATGCCAGGCGAAGAGCACCTGCTTCAGCCTTGCCGGACTATCCCCCCGGTCTGCCGCCGCGAGTATAATCGCACTGTCTTCTGCTGTATCGCCTTGCTTCCAGTAACCGTCCACGAGTAACGTCCGAGCGCCGATGAATGATTTCATGTTACGATTTTTCCTTTCCACAGCTCTTCCTGAAACGCGCGCAGCCGTTGATACTTGCTTGCGATTCCTTCAATGTAACGCTCCCATTTATCCGCATGCTTATCGGCCTTGTACAGTCTCTCGAGCTTTTTCAGCTCTTTCACCGCAAGGCGGTAGCCCTGCCGGTTGCGCGAATGAATTGCCTCCTCAATCGACTGGTGATAGAGAGGAATCATAACGCCTGGGGCCGCCTTCGAAACTTCGCGCACATTCTGAATGCCGAGATCATCCGGCTTCATGCCGATCAGAAGCTGAAGATCCGCCCATTCCTCGTACTTTTGCACGGCTAGCCAATGATCGGACAGATCCGCATAGGAATGCGGAAGAAGCTCAACCATATACCGGGTCCAGCGCGGTTCGTCGGGCTGATCCGTATCGGCCCTCCGGCACAAGGTCATAAACGGTCCAATCGTTCTCGCATTTTTCACTCTGGAAATATGGTCGTACAGGAAGCTCATCCAGTGGCCGATCAATTCCCAGTCCCCCTCCTCAAGCCGCTGCGCGACGCAAGGGTAGATTACCTTCTGAGATCGCTGGAAATCCGTCTTGCCGAAATGCGCCAGCGCCTCTTCGTCATTGCGCCCGAAGAAACAGAGCATGGCCGCCGCCGTATGCACAAAGGTACGATTAACCGGCTCTTCCGAATCGCGGAGCTCTTCCTTCCTCATGGCATCAAGCTCATGCTCATACCAATCTGCATCTACCGCCATCCGCTCGCAAATGGCCAAATAGATATAGGTCCAGTCAAACAGCTGCTGCTCGTTTTTCACGGCTCTGCCCTTCGCGTAACCGGCAACGTAATCAACCCAGCTGCGGTCATGACCGGTAACCTCGGCAGGCTCCAGCTCAAGCGCCAGCGTATAATAATGTTCCACCCACGGCTCCGCCATGCGCAGAAACGACATTTCATGATAATAACGGCTGAACGTATCGACCGTCTTGATGGCCTGCTCCGCCTGGTCGAGCACGAATAAGATGACGCTCATCCAGTGCAGCCGCTGGCTCTTTTTGTCCCAATGCTTCGTTGTTCCCTTAAGCGCGGACAGAACCGGCTGCAGGGCATGAAGCGAATGCCGGCAGCTGCGCCAGGTTTCGCCGTATTCGGCGTCCATCCACAATCCCCACTCTTCCGGCGAAGCATCGTCGGATGGTTGGACATGACGGCCGCTAAACTTCGGCACGCTTACGGTAACCGTACTTCGCTGCTGCTTCCGGTCAACGCCCGTAATCCGGTCGTAGGCCGCCTTGGCAGCCGTTTCGCCGTCAAGGCTATGGCAATAGGCGAAATAGACAGCCGCCATATGCTTGCAATAATCATTAAAAGGACAAGTGCATTTGCTGTATCTGAAATGGTCTGAATCAAGCAAAACCGAATAAACGTCGGACCCCTGTACGGCGCCGTATAACGTATCCTCGTCTGCCTGTTTGACGTTCAGCACCTGGCCGCTCCGATAATAATCCCATCCGCGGCGAATGATCTCTTCGTTCAAATGCTGCCCCAGACTGTGTTCAAGCGCTGTATGAAGCTTATCATCAAGACTTGCCAAGTTCGCTCACCTGCCCTCTTTCCGTTCACCTAGCATCTTATTAGTATACCACAAAAAATGCGCCCTCTGAAAAGACAAAAGCAGCCCATTTCACTTCGTTGAAAGTGAACGGGCTGCCAAGCTTACAAATGTTATTAGTGCGGGATGCGGATAAAGAAGGTAATTCGGTCTTCCACTTCGGCATGGATCTGTACGGTTCCTTTATACTGCTCGGTAATGGATTTGACGGTAAACAAGCCAAGTCCCTGATGGGCATCGTCCTTGGTGGAGAAGCCTGCGTCAAAGAGCGGCTTTTCCGTAACCTCCCGCGCATTCGAGCACGTATTGGTGATGCGGAACTCGATGAAGCCGTCTACCTGCTGTCCCGTCAATTCGACCATCCGGCATTCCTCGGGATACTTCATAACCTCGTCGAAAGCGTTATCGATCAAATTGCCAAGCATCCGGTTCACATCCAGCGTCTTAATCCCCATCTCCAGACGGTTTAGCCCGCTAAAGGAGCAGGTAAAAGCGATTCGGTAGCTTTCTGCCTGCGAGATTTTTGATCGGATCAACGCCGCAATCGCCGGGTTCCCGATATTAATAATATCGTTCATCAGCCGGATCTCGCCGGTCAGCTCTTTCGTATACGCGACAAGCTCCCTCGATTTGTTCAGCTCCGCGAGTGAATGGATGGTCTGGACATGGTTCAGGAAATCATGCCTCTGCGCCCGGATGGACTGGAACATGCTGTTGATCTCGTCTACGTACGTCTGCTGCGTCACCACAACTACCTTCTCGCGGGTCTGGCGGAAATACCGCATTGCGAAAGCAGCGATCAGGAGACTAATGCCTGTTACGAGAAAAATAACGATTCCGATGTTCAGAAACTGGCTGTCGAGCCTGTCCTGAATGACCTGATAATCGGATACGAGCGAAAGCACGTAGCCATGAATCGGGGTCCCGTTCTCGTCGACCAGGTTAACCCCCGAGCCCGTCGAGACCGGAATAAACATTTTGAGCACATGCTTGCCGTCGATCTTTTCTTTGGCCGAGACGCTCTTGCCGGTATTAAAAGCTTTCTTCACATAGTCGACATCTTTGTCTCCCTTGTATCGGTACGTTCCGTAGAAGATATCCTTCTGCAGCAAATGCCCCTGGACTTCGCCGGCTTCGTTAATCGTATCGAAGGAGCCTTTGCCGAACGTCATTGGATTAAATACCGTCGCTTCCAGCAAGGAATCGCTGCTCTCAATCGATTTGCCGATCAGCTCGTTAATGCCCGTCAGCTTCTCGTAGTCGGCAAGCGTCGTATAGTTGACGTACGGATCGATGATGTAATTGGTTGTTCCGTCGTAGTAATAGCCCCATTTGTAAATGCTGTCCGGGTCCGTTGACGCTACCTCAAACGGTCCGCTCCAGAAGTTCGGAAGCGTCTGGCCCAGCCAGTCGATCTTGACCTCGTGCTGGTCGAACAGCTGATTGAAGGCGACATACCAGGGATCCCAGGTTTTTGTCCCTTTGCCAAGCTCGTTCACGTCCGAGGACTTGTACAGGATAATGTTGTCTTTCGTCCGCTTCATCAGCGTAATATGTTCGACGCCCAGCTTGGCGCTTAATTCCTTGAGCTGGTCGTTTGTCACCTTCTCAACGTCCGGATCAAGCGCGTATTGAGCCGCGATCGATACGACCCGGAGTTCTCTCCCGATCTGCTCCTGGAACTTTTCGGCTCCAAGCCTCGATTGCTCGACGGAAAATTCAATTTGCTTCGCAACAGCCCGCATCTCATGGTTTAGCGCATCTTCCAACGTTTTTTTCGTCAGAAAATAATAAGCGGCATTGCTTAATAAAACGATGATAACGCTCAAGCTAATCGCCATGAGCCAGATATTGCGCGGCATATGATGCTCCTTTAAGCTCTCGTAATGTAATTCGATTATGGATGATTTTCACGGAAACAACAATATGGCATGCGGCAAAATAAACAAGCAGTTCTTTCCATCATCCCCGGGTCTTTCGGAAGTACAAACGGAGAGCCCATTTGCGTTCCGCGCGCTTCTTGTAACGAGGCAGCGAGCGGTAAATCCGCAGCCCTTCCGAAACGGCCTCCATCGCATCCTCTTTGCGGTTCATCTGCTCATGGATATCCGCAAGCCGGTAGTAAGCTTCGCAGGAGGAAGAATGAATCTCCTGAAAGGCCTCGATATAAGAGAGTGCCCGTTCCCCATCCAGCTTCGAATAATAAGCGGCCAGCCTCAAATAAGGTGCGCCGTATTTCACTCTTGGATTAAGCAGCAGCGCCTTGCTCATGGCAGCTTCGCCGGCTTCCGGTTGTCCGGTCTGCATCAGGCAAAGTCCAAGATCATCCCAATATTCGGCGGAATCGTCGAGCATCCGCTCAAGCGGCTCAAGCAGATTAAGCGCCTCCCGGTATTTCTTTTTCTCGATCAGAATTCGGGCAATTTCTACTTTGGCGGATGTATCGTTAGGAGATTGGGCGATATGCTTCTTCAGCTTGCTTAAACGCGAGGAGCGGCGAATCGGCTTCAACAGGCTTGGAGACAGACCGATAAACCGGCGGTCGATAACGTAAACGATAACTAACAGCGCAATGATGGCAAGAATGGGATTACCGAACAACCACGTAAAGAAAACAAACAATAAAAAGAGTTTTCCCATAGGACCCTCCTAAAAAGAAATTTTACTGCTTAAACTTTTTTTGCGTCAGTTTTTGTCGATTTTTGTTTGTATACGTGCATTTTAAGGTATATTTTGGTGAAATATGTGTTTATTAATAGTAGCATAACCCTATCATCTTGAGAAATAGATTTCATCGATAACCTTATCTACGGAAAGCATGAAAGACCTGTTACAGAATATTCCTCAATTGCTCCGATTACCATTAAAAATCGGCGAATGATGATTATAACACGAAAAAAAGAGCTGTCCATACAGCCCTATTGAAAGGCTGTACAAACAGCTCGCCGCATTACCTGCCGCAGCTAACGGGTCTTAGCGGTACAGTCTGCGGTCTTCGGCTTCGCGTACCCACACCTGCATAAATCCGGCTTCCCGGTTATCCCACGCGTAATACGGGATCAGCTCGCAGGAACGGCCGTCCTCCGTTCTGCCGCGCAGCACCGTTACTCCGCCAAGCTGATCGCCGGCATACTCCGCAACAAACGGTTCAGCGGCTTTAAACGCGAATTCGTCATAGACAAGCTCCTGGTTACCCGCCTGCTCAATGCAATAAACGACGGGACCGCGCTGGAAGGCGATCCTTCCGCGGTTCGCTTCCACTTCTTTGCGGGAACGCACCGCGGTTACCGGCATATCCAGCTCCAGCACGACCGTATCGCCAGGCAGCCATTGCCGTTTAAGAACGAGGTAACCGTTCTCGGCCAGCGCCTCTTCACCGGTTACGGATTCGCCTTGCGCATAGATCCGGTAGCTTCCGCACCAGCCCGGCAGGCGCAGACGGAGGACGAATTCATCCGTTTGCTCCGGATTTACGCGAAGCTCTACCCGGCCATCCCAAGGATAAGCCGTTGTTTGGGCAAGCGTCACGCTGCTTCCGCCCGCAAGCTTAACGGTCGTCTCGCTGCTTAAGTACTGGTTCACCGAAATCCCGTCTTCCGACGCCGCATACACGTATTGGCCAATCGACGGCAGGAATCTGGCAAGGTTCGTCGGGCAGCAGGAGGTATGGAACCATTCCACCCGGTGATGCTCGCCTTTGGATGCGAGCGGATTTACATAGAAGAACCGGTCTCCGGATAACGAGATGCCCGACAGCGCCCCGTTAAACAGCTCTTTCTCCACGATATCCGCGTATTTGCCGTGACCATGCAGCAGATTCATCCGGTGATTCCAGAACGCCATCGCAATCGCCGCGCAGGTCTCGCAGTAAGCCGATTCGTTCGGGAGGTCGTAATCAAACGTGAAGCCTTCGTTATGAACGGACGGCCCAATGCCGCCAGTCACGTACATGTTCCGTTCTACCGTATGCGCCCATACGCGGTCAAGGGCTTCCATATAAGCCGGATCACCCGAAGCCAGCACGACATCGGCCATCGCCGTGTACAGATACATCGCCCGGACCGCATGCCCTTTTACCTCATGGATGTCCCTTACGGGCACATCGTCCTGGCAGTACGCCGGTCCCCAATCCTCTTTATCCCAGATGGCGCCAACGCCGTGGCCATGGCCGCGTTCCTCGAGAAGCCATAGAGCAAGCTTCCAGTACCGGTCTTCACCCGTCACGCCAAACAGCTTCACGAGGGCCAATTCAATTTCTTCATGCCCTTCCGCCCAGTGGCGTTTGCCCGGTCCAAACAGCGTGTCGTAATGATCCGCCATCCGGCAGGCGACATCCAGCAGCCTGCGCTTGCCCGTCGCTTGATAGTAAGCAACGGCTGCTTCAATCAGATGGCCGCCATTGTACATCTCATGCTTTTCCATGTCGGTCCATTTAAGCTCCGGCGCTTCCAGCGTATAATACGTGGACAAATAGCCGTCGCTCTCCTGAGCGGCCTCGATCAGTTCCACAATCCGGTCGATCTCCGCCTCCAGCTTAGGATCACGGTCCGTCATAAGCGAGTAGGCCGCGCCTTCAAGCACCTTGTACACATCGGAATCGTTGTAGTACATGCCTTCAAACTTGCCTTCCGTCAATCCGCCGGCGATGGCAAAGTTGGCAATCCGTCCCGTTTTCTCGCATTGGTCCAGACAGACGCCCATCGTTACGTTTTTGAGCGTCTCGAGGCGCGGACGCCAGAATGCATCGTTAATCTTTACTTCCGAGAACGGAACTCCGCGCCACCCTTTAATCTGTTGATTCGCAATGGTCACGTTTCTTCCTCCTTATTCGCCCTAGTTAACCTTTCAACCCGGTAAGCGTAATGCCTTCCAGGAAAAATCTTTGACCGATCAAAAAGACTAATACGCATGGCAGTACTACCGCCGTTGACGCAGCCATCAATAAATCCCATTGCGCATTATAGCTGCCCTGGAACATCTGCAGGCCTAGCGCAAGCGTAAAACGGCTGTCGCTCTTCAAATAAATGAGCGGGCCCATGAAATCATTCCATGAAGCAAGGAACGTAAAGAGCGCTACAACGATAACGGCCGAACGGCTGAGCGGCAGCAGGATGCGCCAATAGATCTGGAAGTAGTTCGCGCCGTCCACTAGAGCCGCCTCGTCGAAGTCCTGCGGGATCGACATGTAGAACTGGCGCAGCAGGAAGATATTAAACATGCCGCCCCCGAAATACGCGGGCACGATCAGCGGGTAGAACGTATCGTAGAAGCCAAGCTCCTTCCAGCCGATAAAGCTTGGAATAAGCGTTACCGCTCCCGGAAGCATCATCGAGGACATCAGAATGGCGAATACCATGTCGCGCCCCTTCCACTTAATGCGGGAGAAGCCAAAAGCGGCGATGGTACTCGAGACAACCGTTCCGAGCAGAACCCCGGCTACGATAATGAGTGTATTTTTGAAGAAGGTCCCGAACGGTACAACAGTTAAGGCCTCCTTGAAGTTTTCAAAGTGAAAAGGCTTCGGTATCCATTGCGGCGGCATGATGAAAATTTGCGACAAATCCATCACCGAGCTGCGAAGCAGCCAAAGGAACGGCACGATAAACATCGCGGAAACGATAAGCAGGGAGGTAAACCCGGCGGTAAGCTTCAGCCTGGACTCTCTCATTGTTTTTCCCCCTCATAATGCACCCAGGATTTCGAGGTCTTAAAGACAAACACCGTAAAGATCATAATAATGATGAACAATACCCACGCCAGCGCGGAAGCATAGCCCATTTCCGTATCGCGGAATGCGGTACGCCACAGATAGAAGACGAAGAACAAGCTTTTGTTATTGGGTCCGCCTTGGGTCAGAATGTACGCTTCGCTGAACACCTGGAAGGAGCCGATAATCGTCATAATGGTATTGAAAAAGATCGTTGGCGTCAGCATCGGAACCGTGATGTGGCGAAGCTTGCTATACCATCCGCCGCCGTCAACGTCAATCGCTTCATAGTAGGATTTCGGTATGCCTGACAGGCCGGCAAGGAAAATGATAACCGTACCGCCGATCCCCCATAATGTCGTGAGTACGATAGACGGAATAACGCTTCCCTCTCCGAACAGCCAGTTGCTTGTTGGCAGATGAAGCCAATCGAGCGCCATATTCAGCAGGCCTAGATCCGGGTTCATAAGCCACAGCCAGATCATCGAAGCGGCAACCGCCGGGACAATGCTCGGCAGGTAGATAATCGTCCGGAAAATCGCCCGGCCCTTGACGTTCATATTAAGCAGGATCGCTAAAAAGAACGAAATAATGATAACCGCCGGCACGCGCAGAATAACGAAATAAAAGGTTGTGCCAAGCGACTTGTAGAACAAATCGTCTTCGCCGCTGAACAGCTTGACATAGTTGTCCAGACCGATAAAGCTGGTCGTGTCTTTAAAGACGTTATAATCCGTTAAGCTCAAATATAAGCTGGCAATCATCGGCCCTAGCGTATAGATGATAAAGCCGAGTATCGCCGGCGCTGTAAAGAGCAGGCCGTAGAACAGGGCCTTGCGCTCCCTTTTGCTGCTCTTTCTGGCAACCGTCTTGACGGACTTGCCCGTGTTTGCCGAAATCTCCATGCCGTAACCCTCCCTGTCTATGGCAGAGGACAGCGATTCATCAAATTCCCGAACCGCTGTCCTCTCCTGTTATCCGCGGTTTGCGGACAGCTTACTCGACGTCGCGCCGGCCTTGTACCTGCTGCTGCGCCTTCGCGGCAATGGAATCAAGCGCTTCCTGGGCGGTCTCTTTGCCCAGCCACACTTTATCCAAAGCGGGGTTAACGACATCCATGATTTTATTGAAGTTTTTCACGTAAGCCGTAGGCGTTGCATGGCTGTGATTCAGAAGCATGTCAATAATCGCGCCGTTATAGCCGGATGGGCGGGCTGCCAAGTCTTTGGTCCACTTGTCCAGCTTCTCGCTGTCGGTGTACCAATCTTTAGGAGCAGGCATCCATGTTCCGTTAGTCAGCATGTCAAGCGAAGCTTCCGGATCAAGCAGCGCCTTCAGCAGCTCCCAGGATTCCTGCGGATGCTTGGTCGATTTGAAGATGGAGAACATGCCGGCTACTACGGTCGTTACCGGCTCTTTCATAACCGGCAGAACGCCTACGTTATAGTTGAACTTGGATTCCGCAAGCGAGGACGAAGCCCATTGTCCGTCAATAGCCATCGCAACCTTCTTCGTCTGAAGCGCGACGTTTGTTCCGGGAATGTTTTTCGATTGGAGCGGAGATGGAGCGACATGGTACACGTTGATCAGGTCGGCCATCTTCTGGAACACTTCTACCGCCTCCGGTTGGTTAAGGGCGAAGGTTTTGCCGTCGGCCGACAGGAAGTCGCCGCCGTTGGAGTAGATAAAGTTACTGTAAGCGCCCCACCAGGTTGGCAGGTTGATGCCGAATTGCTTAATATTTTTAGGGTCGAAATTCGGATCCGCCGCATTGCGTCCCTTATTGTCGAGAGTCAGCTTCTTCGCAACGTCTACGAATTGATCCCAGGTCCATGCTTTGGAAGCGTCGGATGGAGGCGGTTCAATGCCGGCATCCTTGAATACGTCTTCGTTATAGAACAGTCCGAATGTCTCCGGACCGGGACCGATGCCGATAATGTTGCCCGGCGCCTGGGAGTACGTAATATTCGGAACAATCGAATCGAGCGTGATCTGCTGATCTTTAGAAAGGAAGTCCTGCAGGTTAAGGAACTTGCCTTCTTCCGCCAGAGGGAAGGCAATGGTCGCGGATTCCATCATCGCGACATCCGGCTCGTCGTTGCCGGCTACCATTGTCGTCAGCTTCGTATCGTAATCGCCGCTGCTAATAGACTGAAATTCGACTTTCACGTTCGGATGAGTCTTCTCGAAATTGGCAATGGCGGATTTGTACGCCGCTACTTCCGCCGGAGCGCCCCAGCCGGTCAGCTTCAGCGTAATTTTTTCGCCGCTGCTGGCACCGGTATCGGCACCGGAACTGCTCGTATTGGCCGAGCCGCTTGCGTTATTCGTGTTGGATGAGGAATTGCCATTGCTGGAACTATCGGACTTGGTGCAGCCGGACATGACAAGCACGGCCGACAGAACCGTAACCATAAATGCGGAAGTGTATTTCCATCGATTCATAATCATTTTTTTCGAGCCCCTCTCTCATTTCATCCTCATGGCTCATAGCTGCAGTCTATGATTGCTTTTATTGTAGATGATGGATAACGCTTACAAAACCCGAGCATTTCTAGAATGGTGGACTTTTATTGGGTCTTGCTCGGCAGATGGATGACGATGCTTGTCCCCTTGCCGGGAGCGGAATGAATGCGGATGCCGTATTCGTCGCCATAGGCCATTCGGATGCGAGAGATCGTATTTTTAATTCCGATAGACGCGGATTCCTTGTACAATATCGTATCGATCCCTTCCTTGCTGATCCCCCGTCCGTTGTCGCGAACCTCGAAATAACGGCTGTCGTCCTCGATCCAGCCGCGTATCGTAATCTGCCCGCCTTCCTCCACGCCGCTGAATCCGTGCAGAATGGCATTTTCCACAAAGGGCTGGAAGAGAAGTCTTGGCAGCTTTTTCTCATAGAGCGCCGGCTCAATCTCGTAAGCGACCGTGAACTTGCCCTCGAACCTGGCGGACATGATAAAGAAGTAATTGCGCATCCATTCCAGCTCCTCCGACAGATGAACGGCCTCCCAATCTTTGCGGGATGTATAGTGCAGCATATTGGACAGGCAGACCAGCATCTTGCTGAGCTCCGTCTGGCGATTCTCGAGAGCGGTCCAGTTCATGATGTTCAGCGTGTTATATAAAAAATGAGGATTCATCTGCATGTTAAGCGCCTGAATTTCCGCTTCCTTCTCCTTCAGCTTGATCTCGTAGTTTTCTTTCACGAGCATGGCAATCCGGTCATTCATCCGGTTAAAGCGCTGGGACAAGAGACCGAATTCGTCTTTCCGGTCCACGTCCACGCGGGCTTCAAAGTCCCCTTCCCCTACTGAACGCATCGCGCTCATGAGCTTCTTGATCGGACCCGTAATGCGGCTAATGATGAAGTAAGCAAACACCAGGGCTACTACGCTTAAGGCGATGGCGCTGACGATCGTTGACGTCCGGAGAACCGGAACCAGGGAGCTTACGAGCGCGGATTGCGGCGTAATGACAATCGACATCCAGCCCGTCACTTCCGAGCGGGCGAAGCTGACGATCTGGTTATGCCCGTTCAGCTTGATCCGTTGGCTCCCGCTGCCTTGCTCGCGGAAATGATCCATCCAGTCCTCATCGAAACGCTTCGTTACCTGTGATTGGTCGCTCGAAGCCACGACGATATTGTCGGGATCAAGCACCATATACGAGGAGCCAGCCGGGATACTCCGCTCGAACAGCTCGTCCATCACCGTCGACTTGAAGCTGATCGCAAGCACGGGACGCTCGACTTCCGGCTTCAGCTTGACCAGCGTGCTGTCCTCCATGTGGGAGAAGTTAAGCAGCCTGGTTGCGGAGAACAAGTAACGGTAATCTATCGTCCCGTCTTGAAGCCAAGGCTGGTCGTACATCTTGATGAAATCGTAGGTCGGGTACCAGACCATCTTGCCCCCTGCCTTAACCGCTTCCTTGTAAATCGCGGACTGTACCGGATTGCCAAGCGGCATCAGCATCGTGCTTCCGAAGGTGTAGTAAGAGGTCCACAGCTGCGCGGAATAGACATCCGAATTCTGGGAGAAATATTTGCTTAAGATGGCCGTAACCTGCCGGTCGGCCGCGACAAGCTCCTCTTCTTTTGCCGGATTCAGGTTGTTGAAAATCTGGAACAGGTCCTTGTCCACGAACAAGGACCTGCTATTCTGGTCGACGATCCCCAGCTTGGTGTCGATCACGTCGTTGTTTTTCATCACGACATCGTGAACATTGTTTTGCGCCTGCTCGGTAACGACCTTTAAGCTTGAATTGTAAAACAGCGTGCTCAGCACAAGCAGCGGCAAGGCGATAAGCGTCAGATAGCTGAGCAGCAGCCTTAATCGAAAAGTCATGGCCTATCCCCGCCCCCCGTCTGCGGACGCAGCGTATGCTTATAAGCTTCCGGCGACAACCCTACCTGCCGCTTGAATATCCGGGTGAAATATTTCGTATCCCGGTAGCCGCATTGCTCCGCAATTTCATAGATTTTAAGCCGCCCGCCGGCCAGCAGCTCCTTCGCCGCCCGTATACGGGCTTCCGTCAAATGATCGGAGAACGAGCGTCCGGTGCGGCTTTTTATCAAGGTGCTGAAGTAGGAGGGGTTGAAATGAAATTGTTCCGCTGCCCTATCAAGCGTCAGATCCTCCGCATAATGCCCCTGAATCCAATTCAGGCATTGCTCCACCGCCAGCTCCCCGCTGCCCTGCTTCCGGTCCGTCAGCGATTTGTGCACCTCAGCTAGTCTGACCAGCATCAGCTCCATCAGCATACCGCTGCTCGCGCAAGAAGGAATTGCCGTAGACGCGGTATCCGCGAGAGCGCTTCCAACCTGTTGGTCTATGATGCCCGAGGTCCGGCTCTTCAGCTTCATCAGCGTAAGAGACGCATAATTTTTCATCAGCTTCGGCTCCGTGTAACCCTGCGAGGACAGCTCGGCAAAGGCAGCCCGGCACATGGCTTCTGCTCTTTCGAGTGACTGCTCCTGCAGCGCTTCGAACAGCAGCTCGCCATCCAGCTGGAAGACGGGATTCGTATGGCCCAGCCCGATTTCATGCCCAAAGGTTACGACGCTCGCCCATTCCTCATGGAAAGCATATTCCAATGCTTCCTCCGCCTGGCGGTAAAGCTTGGGGATAAAGATCTCGGCGGGATTCAGACTATGCTCCGTCTGCAGAACCGCAATGCCATGGGATACCGCGCCGCAAGCGCGCCATATCTCCGTCTGCTCCGTCAGGCAGGAGCGCAGCTCCTCTATACCCGCTGCCGGCTGGGTCTCCCGCTTCAGCACGGTGACCAGGCGAATGCTGTGCTGCGATACCGTCTGCAGAGGAAACACGCAAGCCTCGCCATAGACCGATACCCGCTGCTTAAGCTGTTCGACCAGCTCCGTCACGGGGAAAGCTTCTCCTTCATTTCGGATTTCCGTCAATACGAGAGTGTTCATTTGCCTAAGCAAAGGCCACTCCTCCAGGTCAACCTCTTCGCCAGGAGGAAGTACGCCGTGCAGCCACTGGTGCAGCAGCCGGCTGCGGTAGGCAGAAGATGCGAGCTCAAGCTTTTGCTTCATCTCGGCCGACTCGCCGCGCTCCCGTTCTTCTTCCGCAAGCTGCCGGTCAAGCCGCTGCAGCAGGAGCTCCACCTTGTCCACGTCGACAGGCTTGAGCAGATAGTCGTACGCGCCATGGCGAATCGCTCTTTGGGCGTACTCGAACAAATTATAAGCCGATACCATAACGACCTTGGTCCGCAGCTCCTCTTCCTTCAGCCGCTGCAGGAACGCAAGCCCGTCAAGCTTCGGCATTTGTATATCGCTAAGCACCACATCGGGCTGTTCTTCCCTGACCAGGGCAAGGGCCGCTTCTCCATCCTTGGCCGTTTTCACCTTGGCCTCCGGGCGCATCATTTGAATCATGCCAGCCATTCCTCTCAAATGCCGCGGTTCGTCGTCGACGATCAATATGTTCATGAGACCAGTCCTTTCCACCCTTTTGTCAGCAGGCTGTTTTCTTAATACAGTACTACGCGCCTTGCCGCTTGAATAGGGGGATAGAGCTTTAAGGATATGCCAATTGTTATCATAAACTCTTTCGGAATGAGGAATAGTAGTGGAGTATTAGGTAAAATCGACTTTAAATTGGAAATGGAGGAAATGCTAAAATGTCCGCAAACGATACAAACGGCACTCATGCGGCAGGCGCGGGCGGAGCAGCCGACAACCGCAAAGCGGCAGGCGAAACCGATCTGACGCTGACGACGAGACAAGGCCATCCGGTATCCAACAACCAGAATACGAGAACGGTTGGCAACCGCGGGCCGGCTACCCTTGAAAATTACCACTTTATCGAGAAAATCACCCATTTCGACCGCGAACGCGTTCCCGAGCGGGTTGTTCACGCCCGCGGAGCAGGCGCGCACGGTTATTTCGAAGCTTACGGCACATTCGGCAACGAGCCGATCGGCAAATACACAAGAGCAAAGCTGTTCCAGGAAAAAGGCAAAAAGACGCCAGTCTTCGTCCGTTTCTCGAGCGTGATCCACGGCGGGCATTCGCCGGAGACTCTCCGCGACCCGCGCGGCTTCGCGACCAAATTTTATACCGAGGACGGCAACTGGGATCTGGTCGGCAATAACCTGAAGATCTTCTTCATCCGCGATGCGATGAAATTCCCGGACATGGTTCATGCCTTTAAGCCGGATCCGGTAACGAACGTGCAGTCGATGGAGCGCTTCTTCGACTTTGTCTCGAATTCGCCGGAAGCGACCCATATGATTACCTTCTTGTTCTCCCCTTGGGGAATTCCGGCGAATTACCGCCAAATGCAAGGCTCCGGCGTCAATACATACAAATGGGTAAATGCGAAGGGCGAAGCGGTACTGGTCAAATATCATTGGGACCCGCAGCAAGGCGTCAAAAACCTGACTCAAGCGGAAGCCGAGCAAATTCAGGCGAAGAACTTCAACCATGCTACGCAGGATCTGTACGAGGCGATTGAACGGGGAGATTATCCGGCCTGGGAGCTGAAGGTGCAGATCATGGAGGACGGCGATCATCCGGAGCTGGACTTCGATCCGCTAGACGATACCAAGCTGTGGCCGGAAGATCAGTTCCCGATGGTGCCGGTAGGCAAGATGGTGCTTGATAAGAACCCGGAAAACTATTTCGCCGAAGTGGAGCAGGCGGCATTCGGAACGGGCGTATTGGTGGACGGGCTGGACTTCTCGGACGATAAAATGCTGCAGGGGCGCACCTTATCCTACTCCGATACCCAGCGCTACCGCGTAGGCGCGAATTACCTGCAGCTGCCGATCAATGCGCCGAAGAAGCGTGCCGCAACCAATCAGCGCGACGGTCAAATGGCCTTTTACGTAGATGTCGCTCCGGGTCAGAATCCGCATGTGAACTACGAACCCTCCAGTCTGAACGGACTTTCGGAGGCCGAAGCTTCCGGCGCCCCGCATGAGCCGCATTACGACGCGAATCTCGTCCGCCAGTCGATAGACCGGACCAACGATTTCGCCCAGGCCGGCGATACGTTCCGCAAGCTGGAGCAGTGGGAGCGCGACGAGCTTGTTCATAATCTGGGCGATGCCTTGTCAACCTGCGCGCCTGTTATCCGGGACAAAATGCTGTCCAATCTAACGCAAGCGGATCCGGAGTACGGCCGTCTTGTAGCGGAAGCCATCAAGAAATCCTCTGCGATGAAAGCTGAGCACAAAGGCACTTTCCCCGCCCGCGAAGGCATGGAAGTCGCCGAGGAGCTTGGGCACAAAACAGACGGATACTAAGTATGGCTTAAGCAAAAAACAGAGAAGGGCTGTCCCCCCATGTTCAGTAACGATGAGCATGCGGGACAGCCCTTCTTTTATTATAAGCGCCCATTTTCCCTACATACAGCACCATTGCCATAGCCATTTCATACAATAATTTGACTGTATCCCTTAACCTTGTTAAACCATAAAAACCCGAGCAAGGAGGGGTGACAAACTTGAAGGGTAGCGACCATAAAAGCAAGTTCTTATTAACACATCGTGAACGCGAGGTATTTGAGCTGCTGGTGCAGGATAAAACAACTAGAGATATTGCGCAGCAATTATTTATCAGCGAAAAAACCGTCCGCAACCATATTTCGAATGTCATGCAAAAGTTAAATGTTAAAGGTCGTTCGCAAGCGGTTGTCGAGCTGATCAAGCTTGGGGAGTTACAAATCTAACCATCCCATTCATGATTTGGGCTATTTCATTTCCCCGCTTCTTATACAGGATGCGGGGTTTTTACTTTGTTTCAATTTCGACAAAGTTCTTTAATCTTAGACTAAGGTTTCTTCGATACAATCATATGCATCAACCCCACAGTTGATACCATTTCTAGGACAGGCCCGCTTGCGAAGCAAGCAGGCCCTTTTTTTGTTTATTTTCGGCTATTAGCGGTGATCGTAAATATAAGGAGTGGTGTGCTTGGCCATATTCGAGTTCAGCTTCGTCGCATTCGCCGGGAAGATGCGCTCGACCATGGCATTAAATTCAGATACAAAGCCTTGAATCGGGTGACCCAGGCGAACATCGCCCATATAGCTGTTCATGCGGTCCACAAAGTCCGGGCTTGCGGATACATAAACGTTCTGAACCGACGGATGCAGCCGTTTCACTTCCGCGGCGATATCGCTTTTGATTTTATCGGTCAGCTGGCTCTCGCCGGTGTCGGTTGTGCTCAGGCCGCGAATACCGTCATTATGGTAACCGCCCATCGTACCGTTCATGCCATACGTTCCGTTCATGCCGTTCATGCCGTATTTCCCGCCGCTTGCGCCATACGTGCCGTTCATGTGGCGGTTCGTATCGGTAATCGGGCTGCTCAGGTTTGTGCGGTTGTAGCTTTTTGCGCTTAAGCCGCGCGTATGATCCTCGAAGGATACGGCAACATAAGCATTATGATCGGTCAGCATGACATTGGCCGTCTTAACCGTATTCATAGCCACAAGCTTCTTGGCGATTTCCTCGCTCATTTCCATTTTATAATTTTTATGACTGCCAACAATGTTGTTGCTGTTGAGACGACGGCCATTGACGCGGTTCATCTCGTTCATTTGATCATTCGCGAAACGTTTGTCGGTCAATGTTCCCGGAGCCGCCAGATTACGTATCACATTCCCGTTAGCATCGTAACGCACGCTGTTGGGACGGATATTTTTATTGCCGATATCTCCCTGATTGGACGCACACCCCGTTAACGTTGCTGCTAAAGCCACACTTGCTGTAAGAAGAATGAATTTGTTTTTCATGAACTGGCCACTCCTCCATTCGAATAGTTAGGCTTTGACCCGTGTCTTATTGTGCTCGGTTACGGGGAAGCTATCCCCAATAAGGCTTGACAAATCCATTCAAATTCAGTAATTTAATATCAAGTATTAGTACCTGGTACTAACAAAATGCCAAGAAGCGATAGTATGAAATGAAAAGGAGCTGGTTCTAATGGAAAAGCAATTGCAATCCAACGCAGCTGTTACGGCCATCGGCACTTATATTCCGGATAAAGTATTGTCCAATGCGGATTTGGAGCGTATCGTCGAAACCTCGGACGAATGGATTGTTCAGCGCACAGGCATCCGTGAACGCCGGATTGCGGCGGATGACCAGTTCACGAGCGATTTATGCATTCGGGCGGTAAGGGATATGCAGGAGCGGTACGGGGTGGAAATCGAGGATGTGGATTACATTATTGTCGCTACCTCTACGCCGGACAATGTCATCCCAAGCGTTGCCGCCCAGGTTCAGGCAGGCCTTGGAATCCGTCATTGCGGCGCAATCGATATTCAGGCCGCATGCGCAGGCTTCACATCGGCCATTCAGCTGGCGAACGGCCTGCTTCTGTCCGGCGTTTACCGCAAAATCCTCGTTATTGGCGGAGAAACCTTGTCCAAGGTAACGAACTACGAAGACCGGACGACCTGCATTTTGTTTGGCGACGGCGCCGGCGCATTCTTAATGGAAGCCCGTGGAGACGGAGATGTTCTGGCGATTTCCGCCCAGACGGACGGCGCCGGCGGACATCATGTTTACCGGAGCGGCTTGTCCCCCGTCATTAACGCGGCGGATATCGATACGTCAAGCCGTATCGTTCAAAATGGCCGGGAAGTATACAAATGGGCGCTTAGCCACGTATCGGAAGGAATCGCCGGATTGCTGAAGGACAGCGGCTACACGCCGTCCCAAATCAACTGGTTCGTTCCGCACAACGCGAATCAGCGCATTATCGACGCGTTATGCGAACGGACCGGCATAAGCGAGCAGCAGGCTTTGTCGAGCATCGAGCGCTACGGCAATACGTCTGCCGCATCCATTCCGCTTGCCCTTGATGCCGCCGTCCGGGACGGCCGCGTATTACCGGGACACTTGCTGCTGCTCTATGGTTTTGGCGGCGGATTAACGCAGTCTGGCGTCCTGCTTCGTTGGTCCATTTAATTCATGAAGAATTAGAGGAGCGGGAATAATATCGTCAGCATCGTCTGAAGACGGTTCGCGTATTTATGGTCCCGGAAAGCCCGGTACATGCCGCGAAGGGCGATTTGCTGCCGCTCCTCTTCATGCTTCAGGTAATATTCCATCTTCTCGATTAGCTCCGCCGGCGAGGAATAGGTAACGATTTCTACTCCCGGTGTAAAAAAGGAAGCAAGATCATCCCGGGTATCGCATACCTGCAGTACGCCGCAAGCGGCAATTTCAAAGGTCCGGGGGTTAGGGGAAACGGCCGTTAATCCGATTCGGTTGCTGTTGTACAAGGCATCGTCATGCGCCCTATGCATATTGATCACGATTTTGGAAGCATTGTACGTCAAGGCTGTTTCTGCCGGTCCCATCCAATTATTCAGCTTGATTTTGGAGCTCAGCAGGTCATATTTCGCTAACCGGTCCCACCAAATACCGGATATTAACGTATCTTTCCCCGCCAGATAAGGAGTTAATTCATTGAAATAGCTAACCCGGTTCAAATAGGCGGATCCGATAAACGTAATTTCTTTGCGGCTTGAGCGTTCGGGATTCGTCGGGCGATATTGCGCCGGATCGAAGCAAAACGGCAAATAAAACACATTCTGGCAGCCAAGCTGCTTGTAATAGTCCACCGAGTTGCGCTCGAGCGTAAATACCGTATCGTAATACGGAACAATCATTGTTGTAATATCCATGTAATAAGGATCGTCGGTCAGCCAGATCGCTGTCCGGATTCCGTTTTCCCGAAGCTTTTCGATCTGGGCGACATCAAACTGCAGTCCATCCAGAACGATAACGACATCCGGCCGGTCAGCGAGCGCAAGCTCCGCCACGGACTGCGCCGCGTTAACAACGGTCAACCTCTGGACCATAGACGCTAAAGTCCCTCTTACGGCTTCGTCGATCGGCGAGTAAGGAAAGCCTTTGCCCGTCTCCACATACATGGCGTGAATCGGCCATACTTTGTTGTCCTTCGGAATACGGCTGATCGCTTCCTCGCATAACCCGAACCAGTATCCGTGATCCCATCCCAGCTTATATCCCGCCGCGCGTCCAGCCTCCTCATCGCTCTTCCTTTTGACCACTGGCGCCATATTTGTCACTCCTACTTCAATAGATTCAAAAGCGTAGCGATTCGCGTAGTCATCGTGTGATCACGCAAAGTTCGGTACAAGCCTCTCATGGCAATCCGCAAGCGTTCTTCTTCATGGGTCAAGTAGTAATCAATTTTCTGCAGCAGCTCCTGCGCATTGCCGTAGGTTTCGATCTCATAACCCGGACGGTACTGGGAAAACAGGTCATCCCGGATATCCGTTAGCTGCAGCGTCGCGCAAGCCGAAACATCATAGGTTCTCGGATTCAGCGACAAGCCGGGTGCCTGCGCTTCAATCTGATTATCCTTCCCTGGGACATCGGACCGGTGCATATTGATCACAATCTTGGAGCCGTTGTAATAATGGGCGGCCGCTTCTGGCGCAATGCCCTCCGGGTGAATATTCGATGCTAACAGCGGATATTGCTTCAGACGGTCCCAGTGCCCTCCGGCAATAAACAGCTTTCGCTTCGACAGCTGCCCGGCGATCGAATCAATCAGCTCTACCCGGTTCCAGAAGGCTACACCGATAAAACAAACCTCGTATTCATACGTCTTATCCGCGCGAAAAGGACGGAATACCGTCTCGTTGACGGCAAGCGGCAGATGATGCACCTGAAGACATCCTTGCTGTTGATAGAGCGGTATTGTCCCGCGCTCATGCGTCAGTACAATATCGTAAGCTGGCGCGATCTGGACCGTGTGGGCCGTCATATACGGGTCATCCACAAACCAGATCGCCGTCTTAATCCCTAGCGCGCGAATCGCGGCAATCTGCTCCAGATGATCCGGCGGGAAAGTGTATAAGCCGTTCAATACAAGCACAAGATCGGGCCGAATGGCTGCGGCTTGCTGCAGCAAGCCTTCCTGCGCGCCTACATGCACTTCGCTGGCGCATCGTTGCAGCGCCTGAATAATGCCGGAATCAATGGCGTCAAAGCCTAATGAGCCTTGCGGAATATATAGCACGCGCAAAGGTAATGCTTC
This sequence comes from Paenibacillus glycanilyticus, assembly GCF_051200795.1. Taxonomy (NCBI): domain Bacteria; kingdom Bacillati; phylum Bacillota; class Bacilli; order Caryophanales; family Paenibacillaceae; genus Paenibacillus; species Paenibacillus glycanilyticus. The sequence goes on along the minus strand of NZ_CP195155.1, from coordinate 1,658,339 downwards.
CGGAACCGGAGTTACGGGAGAAGTCTTTGCCCATTCGCAAGCCCCGTCCCGCCAACCTGCCTGAAATCCGGCCGAATAACCCTGCTGCCTGCCTTGCCGAAAGGACGCCGCTGCTGCCTTGTTCAAATTTCCCACTCACCTGCCCGTTATCCGAAGTTATACAAAAAAAGCCTTATTCCTGATTTGTCCATTCTGGCATGAACAAGGCAGAGCTAAGACCTCTATCTTTCGTCTGTGCGATTAAACCTGCGTCTCGTAAGCAATCTGATGGCCGTCTTCAAAGCCTTTGGCGAAGCCGGAATTATACCCGTCGTTATAGGCTTGGTTAAAACCGTTATCGTAGCTGGCCTGATCAAAGCTTACGCTTTTTCTTCTTTTTCTGGCCGAAGACTTCCGGCGTTTCATCGTGCTTTTGCCGGGCTTCTTCTTCCCCGCCGTCTTCCGGGCTCCGTTTACTTTGCGTTTAGTCCTTACACCAGGCTTGCGTTTGGTTCTCCGTTTGGCTGAAACAGCGCTTTTCTTCTTCATATCAAACGCCTCCTTCATGGATGACTTCTATTTTACAGCCTGCTGATCTTGGCGTTCAGCCAAGGGCTGCCGGGGCGCCCCCGCTTCAGACGCTTGCCGCGCATGGTCAGCCCCGTTACCGACTCCGCTATATTTTTCTGCATGGACGTTAGGAGCTTCACATTCTCGGCAATGCTTCTGGCAAGCGCCGGGGAAGCCTCCGATACGTCGGCGATGCTGTTCAGAATGCGGGCAAGCGCCGTCTGGCTGCTGGCGAGAGAAGAGAGAATCTCCAGCTTCACTTGCTGTTCTCTGGACGACTGGAATCTCAATTCATGTCACCCATGCCGCCGAACAGCATCTCCTCGTCGTCCCCGTCATGATTGCCTCCGCCCTCGTTGCTTTTAGGCAGAACCGAGCGCATGACGGATAGGATCCCTTGGCTCATTTTGTTAACGCCGTCCAATAATTCAATCACCTGCTCGTTGATTTGGGCTGTCTGTTTAAGCTGCGTTTGATCGCCCAGGAAGGATGCCGCGGTAATATGATTACATATCCAATGACGTGCTTTCTCCGTTTCTTCGGCCTTAGCCTCCAGCATTTTGGCAATATTCCACTGCATATGGGCGGTAGCGCCCAGCATTCGCATATAAGCCTGTTCCCGATTCATGACAAACATCCTCCTTCCGGCAAGCTTACTCTTCTTCCTCTAGGCGAAGCTCGCGGACCGTAAACGTCAGCTGCGCGGCAAGCGTCTCCTGCAATTCGGCTATCGTTGTTAAATAAGAAACAACTCCGCCAAGCAGAGCCTGCGTATTCGACAGCAGTCCATCCGTTCCTCCAAAGTTCGGATTGTTGTCGGGGATGGCCTTCACAACCTCGGCCATCCGCACGACAACATGCCGCTTGGAGTCAATCATGCGAGCCATTTGTTGATGGGAATGCGATAAATGCTCTATTATTTCGTTTACGATCTGCTGCAACTTCCAGCCCCTCCTTTGCAGCAATAAACGTGTCAAGTTCAATTGTCGTCGTCATACTAGCATATGCATCTTTGAAAAAGGGTGATACTTGCGTATGCCTACAGGACCTGACGCAGCTTAACCGGCGGAATCAGAGGCAGCCCCTCCGGCATTGCCTGCAGCTCTTCCGAGGTTAGCGGATATTTCGCCCTTTCGTTCAAATGCCAGGAGACGGCTGCTGCTTCCGTAATGATTTTTCGCTTGGTGCCATTCTCCAGATAATACAGGAAGCCGTCCAGCCCGCTTGCAACTTGCCCGTGCAGGGAAGCGCCGTAATGAGCGGAGTGAAGCGCATGCCATTTGGATGCCGCTTCAACCGCGGGCAGCGCGTCCGCAGACGGCCAGCTCCGGAGCAGAACTTGCGGCAGACGCACGACCGGTCCGGACCATTGCCCTTCGATTGGACGTTTGCTTCCTTGTTCGATCCAATAAACCTGCGGGCCAATTCCCTTCACAGCGACACTTTCCGGGTAGAAGGCGATCTCTCCCTTTCCTTTAAGCGAAGCTGGCTTCGGATGGCTTGTGCGAACTTGATGAATCCACGCATACGGATTATTCCATTTGGTCATATAGTAAACCATGTTTCGGGTGTTAACCTGTTCAAGCTGATCGCCAAGCGCCTTGATGCTGACGCTCCCGAAATGATGGATAAAGGTGTCCCTTGCGATAATAAGGGAGTAACCGAGCAGCCTGGTCCGAATATTATAATCATCATCCTCATAGTTGCCGAATTCGAACCCTTCATCAAGAAAGCCGACCTGCTCCCACAATTCGCGCCGGAACAAGAGGCAGAAGCCCGGCAGCCTGTCTGTTCTCTCCCAGCGCTTCGGATCGGAAATATTATTAAGTCTCGCGAATTCCGGCATATCTTCAATTCTTTCGTAAGGGACCGGAATTTGCTGATCCCCGCTAATATAATTCGTGACCGGCCCCACCATTCCGATTGTGGGATCGCTGTGCAGACAGATTAGCAAGTTGCCAAGCCAGTTATCCGTCACAAGCGTATCATTGTTCAGAATAAGCATCGTTGTGCCTTTGGCCATCATGAGTCCCATATTCACCGCACCAGCGAAGCCGTAATTCTGATCGAGAACCCGGTAACGTACCTGACCGTCCAGTTGCTCCAAATATTCGGCTGTCCCGTCAGTCGAAGCGTTGTCGACAACGATGATCTCGTGGGGCTGCTCCGTATTGTCCACGATGCTGTCGATGCAGCCGCGCAAATAATTCACCTGATTGTAGCTCGGGATAATAATGCTTGTTCCCTCGAACAAAGATTGATAGCTGCTTTGACCAGCAAGAAGTCCCTGATTGTATCCTGCCTGCAGACCGGCCTGATAGTTAGCCGAACGCCTTCCCTCTTTCGTAGGCGCGGGCTTGAGACGACGAATGCCCCGCGGTTTGCGTCTCACTCACAAATCTCTCCCGTCTAGTATTCTATATCCCAATATCGGGCGGATGCTTCCTTAAGCGACTCGAATGTCCCCGCATCCATCCACCAGCCGGCTAACGTCCGGTAGGTTAATAGACCGGAAGCCGCGTAAAGATTATTCAGATCCGTAATTTCGAGTTCTCCTCTGCTTGACGGGCTGATATTCTCGATTCGCTCGAAAACATCCGAGCTATACATATATAAACCGGTAACCGATAGATTCGACTGCGGCTCCGCGGGCTTTTCTACTATGTGCTTGATTGCACCGCTAGCATCAAAGACCGGAATCCCGTACCGGTGCGGATCGTCGACTTCCTTAAGAAGCACCATCGCCCCGTCTTGCTGCTGCCGAAAATCATGAATATAAGGCGTTAAATCCTCTTCAAACAAGTTGTCACCCAGAAGAACGAGAAACTTCTCGCCATCCGCAATAAACGGTCTGGCCAGCTGCAGCGCATCCGCAATGCCCCCGGCTCCTTCCTGGATCCGGTATACCAGCGACACCTTCCGGTCTTCCCCGCTGCCGAAATACCGGATAAACGTTTCCGCAGACTGACGGTTCGTGATAATCAGAATCTCGTTGATCCCTGCCCTGCGCAGCGACTCGATACCATGATGGATCATCGGATGTCTGCCGACCGGCAGCATATGCTTATTGATATAAGAAGTAAGAGGCATGAGCCGTGTACCGGTTCCGCCCGCCAAAATAACAGCTTTCAAAAGTGCAGCCCTCCTAACCATGTGCAGACTTACAAGGCCATCTCGCGCTTGCGCAGCCGATCCTCGAACCCGCCCCGTTCATCTGTGCATGACAGCAGCCAATAGATCGCCTCCAAATGATCGCCTAAAATTAATCGTTCAAGCGGGTTTTTCCTCTCCCGCTCCGGCCGCCGTTTGTTTATTTTGCCGACATTAACGGTGTGTACGGCTTTCACCTTAAGTCCTTGCTTCACAGCCATGGCGTGGGCAAGCGGAGGAACTGACAAGGCTTCCGCTCCAATCGTATCCAGGCATCTGCGGCTGATCGCATGCGGTACGGCCGTGAACGACATTCCCTTCAGGTCAGGCCTTTGAAGAACGGCATTCAAGGCATGCTTAGCCAGCACGACACTATGAACCTTCGCTTTGCGAACCGGACCGGAATAGTTATTCAACGCCGCGTCTACTCCTTTTTCTCTCACTGCGTAAATGAAAGGACGCAAATTAGCAGCTGATATAACCATATCTCCGTCAATAAACAGCAGAACCTCGCCTTTAGCCTCCAATGCCCCTATCGTTCTCCCGACGTCATGACCAAGAGGCTTCCCGAATTGCAGCACCCTTGCCCCCATCTTTCTAGCAATTGCTATGGAACCGTCTGTAGAACCATTGGCAACGACAATAACCTCCGTACGGGGATGTACCTTTGCCGCTTCGCGAATCACGCGCCCGATGGTCGATTTTTCATTCATAACAGGGATAATGACCGATACGGCCGGATTAGGATGAGGTGCGCGTTTCATCCACTGAATCACCTCGGTTTTACGCCTATTAATATTTGCAAGCATATTGATGCACATCACATAGTATGTATGCAGACTGTTGGCGCAACGGCATTTGTACAACTTCCAAGACGTCTGTCCCCCTCCCAATTAAAAAAGAGGATAGGAGCATAGATTTAGCTCCCATCCTCTATTGAATCTATGAATGTTACCGGCCAATGGCGATCCAGTTCATATATCCCTCAGGCTCAAACGAACCTCTGGAGCGGACAATGTTTAGAATGGCGCTGCCTTCGGATTTGCTAAAGACGGATACATAGCATTCCGGATTATCGCAGATGGCGGTAATGGCATAGTCCGTATTGCTGAACGGCTCGTCGAATATAACTTCAATCTCCAGCATCTTCCCTTTTTTGAAGAACGAATACGGGGCAAGGCCGAACTGTTGAATGACCTGACCGGTTCCCGTGGAGCGGATATAGGAAGGCGCCGGTTCCGGCTCTTGTTCCGACTGTTTTTCCGCATCTTCTATGACTGGCGGGAATATCGCCGATACAAGCTCCGGCGCCAATTTATCCATCGTTATTGCCTCTGTCGCAATATGCCAGCCGCATACGCTGTCTTCCGCCAGCTTCTCTCTCGTTACGCTCTCATTGGCTAGCTTCTCGGTTGTGATGCTCTCATCGGCCAGCTTCTCGGCCGTGATGCTTTCTTCTACCAGCTTATCACCAGTGATGCTGTTGCCGGCAAGCTTATCGCCCGTCACGCTGCCGAACGCCAGCTTCTCGCGGGTAACGCTGCTATTTGCCAGCTTCCCGGATGTGACGCTAAGATCCGCGAGCTTCCAAGTGGTTACACTGTCATCGGCTAGCTTAAGCGTTGTAATGCTGTCATCGGCCAGCTTCTCCGCCGTAACGCTCTCGTCGGCCAATTTGCTGCTAGTCACCGCTTGATCAGCCAGTTTATTGATCGTAACGCTGCCGTCCGCCAGCTTGCTTGCGGTCACACTCTCTTCGGCCAGCTTGCGGCTTGTGATGCTGTCGTCGGCAAGCTTCTCTGCGAGTATGCTGGCATCCCGGAGGATATTTCCGGTAATGGCATCTGCCGCAAGCTTCTCGGCCGTAATGCTTCCAGCCGCAAGCTTCTCGCTTGTAATGCTGTTATCGGCCAGCTTGCTTCCGGTCACCGCTTGATCAGCCAGCTTCTCGCTTGTCACGCTCTCGTCGGCAAGCTTATCGCTGGTCACACTTTCATCAATCAGCTTGCGGCTCGAAATACTGTAGTCGGCAAGCTTACCTGTCGAGACACTCTCATCCGCCAGCTTGCTTCCGGTGACGGACAGGTCGGCTAGCTTGCTCGTAATGACATTTCCGTCCGCCAGCTTCTCGGAGGTTACGCTCTCCGCAATCAGCTTGCGGCTTGTAATGCTATCGTCGGCAAGCTTCTCGGTTGTCACACTTTCATCGGCTAGCTTGCGGCTTGTAATGCTAGCAGTGTCAAGCTTTTCTTCCGTGACGCTTCCCGCCGCAAGCTTCTCCGTTGTGACGCTCTCATCGGCCAGCTTGCTCCAAGTGACGGCCAGATCGGCCAGCTTGTTGCTTGATACGCTGCCGTCGGCCAGCTTCTCGCCGGTCACACTTTCATCAATCAGCTTCCCGGATGTAATACTGTCGTCGGCAAGCTTCTCCGTCGTTACGCTCTCTTCGGCAAGCTTCTCCGAAGTAATGCTTCCGGAAGCCAGTTTGCCAGTCGTGACACTTTCATCGGCTAGCTTATCGCTTGAGATACTGCCCTCGGCCAGGTTCCAGGCCGTGACACTTCCGCCCGCGAGCTTGCGGGATGTAATACTTTCATCCGCCAGCTTCTCGGTCGTGACGCTCTCGCCTGCCAGCTTCCAGGTGGTCACGCTAGCATCAGCCAGCTTCTCATTCGTTACGCTGCCGCCTGCCAGCTTCTCGGTTGTAACGCTCTCGTCCGCGAGTTTACTGCCGGTAACGGCCAGGCCTGCCAGCTTTAGGCCCGTGACGCTTTCGTCGGCAAGCTTCTCGCCGGTCACGCTTTCGTCCACCAGCTTACGGGTCGTGATGCTATCGTCCGCCAGTTTCTCGGTCGTGACACTTTCATCAGCCAGCTTGCTTCCGGTAATGCTGTCTGAGGAGAGCTTATCAGCCGTAATGCTTCCGGGCGCCAGCTTCTCGCCGGTAATGCTGTTATCGGCAAGCTTGCTTCCGGTAACAGCCTGATCAGCCAGCTTTTCGCTCGTCACGCTGCCGCCTGCCAGCTTATCGCCAGTCACGCTTTCATCGATTAGCTTACGGCTCGAAATACTGGAATCGGCAAGCTTCCCGGTCGAGACACTCTCATCCGCCAGCTTGCTGCCGGTGACGGACAGGTCAGCTAGCTTGCTTGTAATGACGCTTCCCTCCGCCAGCTTCTCGGTAATTACGCTTGCCGCGGTCAGCTTGCGGCTTGTAATGCTGTCGTCGGCAAGCTTCTCCGTCGTTACGCTTTCGTCAGCCAGTTTACGCCTTGTAATGCTTTCTGCCGCGAGCTTCTCAGATGTAACGCTTCCCTCCGCCAGCTTTTCCGTCGCAACGCTCTCATCCGCCAGCTTGCTGCCGGTGACAGACAGGTCCGCGAGCTTGCTCGTAATGATATTCCCGTCGGCCAGCTTCTCGCTGGTGACACTCTCATCAAGCAGCTTGCGGGTAGTTATGCTGTCGTCGGCAAGCTTATCGGAAGTGACGCTCTCCGCTGCCAATTTGCGGCCTGTTACCGCCTGATCGGCCAGCTTGCTCGTCGTTACGCTCTCTTCGGCAAGCTTCTCGGAAGTGACGCTTTCGTCCATCAGCTTGCGGGTTGCAACGCTATCGTCGGCAAGCTTCTCCGCCGTTACGCTGTCGTCTGCCAGCTTCCGGCCAGACACGCTTTCATCCAGCAGCTTCTCGGCCGAAACGCTTTGATCAGCCAGCTTGCTGCTCGTGATGCTTCCGTCCGAAAGCTTATCGCTTGTAATGCTTTCAACAGCCAGCTTACTGCCGGTAATACTTCCGTCGGCCAGCTTGCTGCCCGTAATAATGCCATCTGCCAGCTTCCGGCTTGAAATGCTTTCATCCGCCAGCTTATCGCCGGTAATGCTGCCTCCGGCCAGCTTGCTGCCCGTTACGCTTTCGGCTGTCAGCTTATCGCCGGTGATGCTCTCGAATGCCAGCTTCCGGCCTGTCATGCTTGCGTCGGCCAGCTTATCGGCCGTAATGCTGTTATCAGCCAGCTTGTCGTTACTAATACTGCCTGCCGTCAGCTTGCTTCCGGTAATGCTCTCATCCGAAATCTTCTCGCCCGTGACGCTGTTGTCGGCCAGCTTGCTGCTTGTGATGCTTCCTTCCGCAAGCTTGCCGGTTGTGACGCTCTCATCGGCCAGCTTCCCGGTTGTGATGCTGCCATCCGCCAGCTTATCGGTAACAACGCTGCCGTCAAGCAGCTTGGAGGTTTCGATAATCCCTTCAGCCAACTGCTCCGGCAAAATCGTTTTAGGCTTGAATTCATTAAGAACATCCGCACTCAGGTGATCGAAGGACACCGTGCCTTTCCGAAGATGATAGCTTTGAATGGAATCGGCCTTAATATGCTTGCTCGCAATCGTCTCCAGGCGCAGGTGATCGCCCGATACGGTATCAACTGCCAGCTTGGCGGATGTTACCGCGCCGTTTTGCAGCTTGCTTTCATCGATGCTGCCCGGCGTCAGATGCTTCTCCTGAACGGACAACGGCTGGATATGATCGGCATTAACCGATAAGGAAGCCAGCTTGGTTTCCCGAACCGCACCGTCCGCGAGATGCTCCGTTCCGATAATTTCATCCTGCAGGGCTTCCGAATTTACCGCGCCGGCTTGGATATGGGCTTCCCCTACGCTGAGCGGAGCAAGCTTCGCTTCGGTGACTGCTTCATCGGTCAGATGAATGTTGCGAACGCTGCCCTCTACGATATGAATGCCAAGGACGGAATCATTCGCCAAATGCCTGCTTACAACCGCTTCGTTGCCGATATGGCTGGACTGCACAGCGCCGGTTGCCAGCTTAGGCGCCGTTACCGACTGGTTAGACAAAGCCTCCGTTCCAACCGCTCCGCCGCGGATATGATCCGCTCCGATAATATCCTCCGTCAGATGCTCGGATTGAATGGAGAGCGGCTCGATATGATTCGATTGAATCGAGAACGGGCGTATTAACTCCGAGTAGATGGAGCCTTCCGCAAGTTTGCCAGCCGTAACGCTGCCGTCTGCCAGCTTGGAAGAGGTTACGCTTGAATCGTTCAGCTTTTCGGTTGTTACCGCATCTTTGGACAGCTTGCTTGCCGTTACGGCCTGGTCGGCAATATGATCCGTGTTCACGATATCGTACGACAGATTCATCTCGGTAACGGACTGATAGCCCATATGCTCCGCTTGAATAATACCCGTCTGCAGATGCTCCGACTGGATCGCCTGAAGGCCGATTAATTCTGAATGAATCGAGCCCGGAGCAATATGATTCGATTGCACGCTGCCATCCGCCAGCTTGGAGGAGGTAACGTTCGAATCCGCCAGCTTCTCGCTTGTTACCGATTGGGCAGCCAGCTTGCCGGTTGTCACCGCTTGGTCGGACAAATGCTCCGTTTGTACGCTGCTTTCCGACAAATGCTGCCTCGTTACTGCTTCCTCCGCCAAATGAACGGATTGGATGGCGCCGTCCTCAATATGCTCGCTTGCGATAGAGGAATACTGAAGATGACCGCCATGGATGGAAGCAGGCTGAATCGCATCGGAATTCACCGCATCTTGCGCGATATGCTGTTCGTTGACGCTGCCATCGCCAAGCTTCGAGGCGGTTACGCTTCGCTCGGCCAGCTTGTCGGTTGAAACGGATTCGGGAGCGAGCTTCTGGGAGCCGATGCTATGATCGGCCAGATGATGCGGATGAACGGAGTTCGGAGACAGGTTAAACTCGGTAATCGCACCGTAAGCGATCTTGCCGCTTGTAACCGACAGATCCTGAATGGCATCCGTGCCTACTGCCTGATTGGCGAAATGCTGCTTCTCAATCGCCTTCGGCTTCAAATGCTCGCCGGAGATCGCTTCCGGGGAAATCGCATCCTCGGTTACGGCGCCTGCCGAAAAATGATAGGCACGGAGCGTATCGGGAGCAATCTTCTGAAACGTAATAATCTCGTTCTTCAGATGGCCCGTTTCGATAGCTCCCGCAGCGAGTTTGGAGCTTTTGACCGAGCCGTCCGCTATTTTTCGATCCGTTACGGCCTGGTCCGCAAGCTGGTGCGTTCCGACCGACTGGTCACTCAGATGATCGGTCGAAATCGCTTGGGGAGCGATTTTCTCCCCTTTCACAGAGCCGTCCTGCAGCTGCTCCCTGCCTACGGAACCGGACTGCAAATGCTGACGCGACACCACCTGATGGGCAATATGGCGCTGCTCGATCTGGCCGATGGCAATATGGTCCGAAATGATGCTGCTGCGCCCGATATGACGGGTTTGCACGGCTTCATTTGTCAGCTTGCTCGAGTTGACGCTTTGATCGACAAGATGCTTGCTCCCAATCTGTCCGGCCACGATATGCTCGGCGGAAACGGTCTCCTGCTGGAGATGACTTGCGTTAACGGCTCCGGGTGCTATCCGCTCGGCGTTTACGGATTGAGGCTGAAGGGCTCCGGTCCCTACCGCTCCTTCCGCCAGATGCTCCTGCGTGATGGCGCCTGGAGCCACGTGCTTCCCCAGGATAGCTCCAATCGAGACATGCTCCGCCAGGAGCAGCCCTTGCTTCAGATGAACGGACTCAATCGTATCCGAGGCCAGCTTGCTACCTGTAATCGCTCCGTCCCGCAATTTGGAATGAGTAACCGATGCCTCGCCAAGCTTCGAATTCGTAATGGCCTCATTGGCTATTTTTTCCGTGCGGACGGCGCTGTTTTGAATTTTATCCGCAGAGATGGAATGGTTGTCGATCAGCTCCTCCGTGATGATAAACGGCTGAAGATGCCGCGATGTAATCGAGCTGTCCGAGATTTTGCTGGAATCAATAGTCCGGTCGGCCAGCTTCTCCGAGGTGATGCTGCCATCCTGCAGCTTGCTGCCGTTAATCGAGGAATCCACGATTTTATCCCCGGTAATGGAGCTGTTCGAAAGATGGTTGCCCGTAATGGCTAAAGGCGAAACTTTATTGCCCGTTACGGCTCCGGGGGCAAGATGAATATTTTGCACCGCATAATCGGATAAGGTGGAAGAGTTGATGCTGCCCGGACGCATTTTGTCCGAGTCTACCGAGTAAGGAGCAAGCTTGCTGCCTGTTACGGCGCCATCCACGATATCATCCGCATAGATAAACGGAAACGGTTTGTATAGGTCCTGCTTCTCCACCAGTTTGTCGAGCTTCTTCTCATAAGTTGGCTCAAGTCCCGGTACAGATGTTTTTTCTTCCTTCCGCTCCTGCTTCGATTCTTGCCTTTGCGCTTGCTTGGCTTCCGGCTTCGATTCAGGCTTCGATTCAGGCTTCGATTCCTGCTTAACTTCTTGTTGCTTCAGTTCAAGCCTAGGCTCCTGCTTCAGCTCCGGAATCGGTACGGGATCAGCATCATAAGAAGCGATTTCCTCAATAAGCCGCTCTGTCTCAGCGTCGCTTATTTCAGCCGATGAGGAGGCATCGGCAACAAGGATCAATTCTTCCGTCAATACAGGGATCAAATCCGTCTCCGCTTGCGGGGCTTCTTCCACAGGAGCTATTGCGTTAATGTTCACCGACCGGTTCTCTGCAGGTTTAGGCTGCGGAACAAGCAGGTTATTATTCTGAACCTTATTCTTTTTGCTTTTCAATTCATCCAGCCACTTTAATTCCGAGGCATTCGGATTATCAACAAAATAACTCGGCTTACGCCCTTTGGCGCTTTTCGACGATTTACCTTTTGTCATTGACCTCTCCTTCTTTCTTCCTCCCCAAAGTTATTTCACTATATGCTCTTACCCATGGGCGCGCTACTAACGTTTAGCCAACAAAAAAGGACGGCAGCTCTTAACTGCCGTCCTCCCGGGTATAAGGCGTATGATTCAAGTAGCCCATTTCGTAGCTGATCATCTGCTCCTCCTCATGAGCCTTTTCCTGCACGAGCTGCGAAACCGACTCCGGATCTAAGTTTTCATCACTTAACTCCGGGTTGTCGCTGTATTTCAGGTCCGCTTCATTTCTTTGAATCTTTAACCACCGCTTCGCCGTATGTTCCCATGTGAACAGCTGCTCCACCCGCTGCCTGCTCTTTACCCCCATCTGCCGGCGCAGCGCCGCATTATGGAGCAGGAGCAGGAGCTTGGCAGTCAACTCGGTTTTGATTTCCGTCTGATTGATGAGAAAACCGGTCTCTCCGTCCTGGATAATTTCCTGCATTCCGCCAGCGCGCGTAGCTATAACCGGAAGGCCCGTTGCCATCGCCTCTACATTCACAAGCCCGAACGCTTCCCGCTTGCCCGAAGGCATGACGGCAATGTCGGCGGCCATGAACCAGCCCGGAACTTCCGAATAGGGCACGTACGGCACGAACCGGACATGCTTCTTGTACCGCTCACCCATCTTTAACAGCTTGCGGGAATACGCCGTCGTACGGTGCGACCCGTAGAATGGACTTCCGACAATGACAACAAGAAGATCGGGATGGATCTTGATCAGCTTTGGCACGATGGCGAGCAAATGATGCACGCCCTTAAGCGGAATCAGCCTGCCGAGAAAAACAACTACTTTTCGGTGGACCAGGCCTTTACGCTCCCTGTGATGTCTTCGCGCTGCCTCCCCTTCCGCCGTATAGCGGGACTGGAAGCGTCTTGTCTCCACTCCCGGATATACGACGCGAAGCTTCGTGCTGGCTTCCGGCACCTTCTTAAGGATCAGACCTCGCAAAAATTCGCTGTTTACAATAATCCGGTCCGCTAGAGCAAAGCTTTTGCGGAGCTGCGACTCGGAGATGTGTCTCGGACTGATGTAAGTGGAAGAATGAAGATTAAGCCATATTTTGGTTTTCGGGTTGGAATTCCTCAGCTTTATAACATAAGTCGGCCGGTTCTCGACCTGTATAATTTGCGGACCGAATTTCTTGATAGCACGTCCTATATTCGCAACATAAGCGGAACGTCTGGCAGCATGGAATCTTTCGCATACGACGTCATGAACAAGGCTACGGCGGGGCAAATTGCGCCCGGTTTTCCCGTAAATACGAGGCTCAACACTAGGACGCAGCAGAGGAACGAATTTTTCAACAACCCGTTCGACTGAGCTGCTGTTTCCCGATGGAATCGGATAGGCTCCAGGCGTAACGAATGCCACTTTCACAGGCGACATGTCGAAGGAAGGCCTCCTTCGTTATCAATTTGCAGTTAGCATACGCAAGCGATTCCGTTATTGCCACAAGGTTGCGCGGACGCCTATACTATTGATTTGTAGGAATGGTTGTGTCACACTGTTCGGAGGACACCGAAAGGCAAGATGCAAGGAAAGGACGTGAGTGAGCGGGCATGATGGGATGGTTGTTTCAAGCCATGACGGAGCTTAGTTCGCGCAAATGGATATCCAGACTGACCGGCCGCTTCGCGCAATCGAAGGCAAGCCGCGGCTGGATTCCGAGATTCGCCAGCATGTATAACATCAAAATCGAAGAAGCGGAGAAGCCGCTGGAAGCATACAGCACGTTAAACGAATTTTTTACGAGGCGCCTGAAGCCGGGCTCCCGGATTATTCATGAAGAGACTACAGCACTTATAAGTCCGGTGGACGCCTTGATCACGGGGACAGGACCGATCAAAGACGGTACGATTGTTAACGTAAAAGGACAGGATTATACGATTGAGGAGCTGCTTAACCGCTCTCCGCGAACAGAGCTTTACCGCGACGGATATTACATCGTATTGTACTTAAGTCCAACCGATTATCACCGCATACATACCCCCGTAGACGGACGGATTGTCGAGCGCGAGCATGTTCCGGGCAAGGTATACCCGGTTAACGACTTTGGCCTTCGCCGCATGCGCCGCGTCCTCAGCCGGAATGAAAGACTGATTACCTACATCAAACATGCCGGAGGAGAAACGGCCGTCGTCAAGGTTGGCGCCATGAACGTCAGCAGTATTCGTTATGTGGAGCCCATTCGCGACAAAGCCGTAAAAGGCGGCGAGCTTGCCTATTTCGAGTTCGGCTCAACGGTCGTATTGCTCATGGAGAACGATACCTTCATTCCCCGGCAGGATCTTGCGCCCGGATTAAAGGTGAGGATGGGTGAGAAGCTGGGGCAGTTGATTGAGGGGTAAAGAGCAGGCTCATTGCGCGTTAAAAGGCATGCTCATTGCGCATTAAATGTTCTTCCGATCGCCATTGCTCGGGGATTCCTTTGAACAATCCTCGCGGATTGGAATCCCCGGAGCAAAAGCGAACGTTACACTTCTGCAGAATCATTTAATGCTCCAATCGCACTTTTACCCCTAATTAAACTTATTTATAAGAACCGAATAGAGCCATTTCATTACCCGAAATGGCCCTATATAGAAGAAAGGCGCCGAGGGATTATCCCTGCGGCGCATTTTCTTGTTATTAACGGATTTCGGATGGGCTTCTGCCCGTGTATTGCTTGAACTGCCTGCTGAAGAAGAAAATATCCCTGTAGCCAAGCGCGTCCGCGACCTCCGTCACGTTCATGCCCTCGTACATGAGCAGGTGCTGGGCCCGTTCGATTCGTGTCCGGATCATATAAGATTGTACCGACATACCAATCAGTTCCTTAAACTTTACGGAGAAATACCGCGGTGACAGCTGGGCGCGCATTGCCAAATCCTCAACCCGGTGAGCTACGCTCGGGTGCTGCTTCACGTAATTGGCAACCTCTTGAATCGCTTCGGTCAGCTGGTTGCTGCCTTTACGTTCAACCGGCATCTCCCGGTCCTCGCGCAGCAGATGGATCATCAGCTGCTTAAGCACCAGCAAGGCCTCCTCCTCCGCCGCGTATGTCTCAACGAGAAACAGCCGGACATACCGGGAAAGCAAATATTCGAAATCAACCGTATCCGTCAGCTTCCGGTAACGTTCCGGCACAAACTGCACAGGATCACGTACGTCAAAATGAATATAGGTCAGGACAAGGGGCTTTTGTGGATTATGGGTAGCACTCGTGTGGTCACCAGGCCGGAACAAAAAGCAGCTTCCTTTTCCTACCGGATACGCTGTTCCGTTAACTTCCACTTCCCCTTCGCCGCTCCATACATAAAATAAATCATAGTTCGCCATTGGCTTCTCGCGCCGCTGCCATCTCCAGTTTGGTTCACATACGATTTTGGCAATAGGCGGCAATTTAATGTACGAATCCGTAGATAAGTGCAGCATGCGAATCCTCCTAAAAGTTTAACCCCGCTTGCTATTGGTTGAAATTACATGGCAAGCATAATCCAAAGTTTACCAAATAATGCTTTTCGTTATGCCGAAAATTACTTCCCAGACGAATATTAAGGATCTCGCGACGCTTTTCCGAAGCATTTTTCGCGAAATTTCGAGTTCTTGCCGACATCATACAACAGCCGGAAACCCGCACGCAAGCGGGTATTGCCCTCCCGTTTGCACAAAAGTCAAAAAATATTGCATTTTGGTTGGTGTGCTTTGTTAAAAAAATGTTATAATAGCACCCGATAAGCGTTAAATGACGAATTGATTTCCCGGAAGGATGGAATGGAGTCCATGAACCCACTTGCTCAGCAGTTGAATGAGACGCTCAAAGCCGAAAGTCCGAACGTCTACGACATGTTGTCCGCTTTAGGAAAAGCGATTTATTTCCCGAAGGAAGGCATACTCAGCCAATCCGCAGAAGCAAAGGCCAAAGCTAAGAAATTTAACGCCACGATCGGCATAGCAATAGAAAACGGTCAGCCCATGCACCTTAAGGTTATACAAGACACATTGTCCTCGTATGATCCAAAAGATATCTACGAATACGCTCCGCCAGCAGGCAAGCCGGAGCTGCGTTCCGCATGGCGCACCAAAATGGTTAAAGAAAACCCTTCCCTTGAAGGCAAAAAATTCAGCAACCCTGTCGCAACGAACGCATTGACACACGGTTTGAGTATTGTTGCCGACCTGTTCGCCGACGTCGGCGATGCGGTTATCATCCCGAACAAGAACTGGGAGAACTATGAACTGACATTCAACATCCGCCGCGGTGCCGAGATCGTTGAATACCCGCTGTACAATGAGGATTACCGCTTCAACAGCGCCGGTCTGCGCGAAGCTCTGCTCGCTCAGAAGGACAAAGGAAAAGCGATTGTCATCCTCAACTTCCCGAACAACCCTACAGGCTACTCGCCGGATCCTCAGGAAGGCGATGAGATTGTTGCGGCAATCCGCGATGCGGCAGAAGCAGGCATTAACGTAGTGGCCGTAACGGACGACGCGTACTTCGGCCTGTTCTTTGAAGACTCGCTGCATGAATCGCTATTCGGCAAGCTGGCCGATCTGCATCCGCGCGTACTGGCTGTCAAAGTCGACGGCGCGACTAAAGAAGAATACGTATGGGGCTTCCGCGTTGGTTTCATTACTTACGCTAACCCTTCCGATAAAGCACTGGCTGCTCTTGAGCAGAAAACGATGGGCATTATCCGCGCGACAATCTCGAGCGGCCCGCATCCGTCGCAAACCTTCGTCTTGCGCGCACTGCAGTCGGCTGAGTTCGATGAACAGAAAGCGGAGAAATACGAAGTGATGAAAAAGCGCGCCAATAAAGTAAAAGATCTGCTCGACAGCGGTCGTTACGGAGACGTATGGAGCTACTATCCATTTAACTCCGGTTACTTTATGTGCCTTAAGCTGAAAGGCGTCTCCGCGGAAGAGGTCCGCACACGTCTCCTGGACGAGTACGGAATCGGAACAATCGCGCTTGGCGAGACCGATCTTCGCGTTGCATTCTCCTGCATTGAGGAGCCGAACCTGGAAGAGCTGTTCGATACGATCTACAAGGCGGTTACCGAGCTGCTCGGTTAATTGCCCTTTATAAATAAAAAACAGCGGTGCAAGGGATGATCCCTGCACCGCTATTTTTATAACGAAAAACCGTCATTCCTCCTCCGCATCTTCGACTAGCTTGCGGCGCAAACGGCCGGGACGCAAGAACAGAATCTGCGCGTAAGCAGCCAACAGCGCGACAATCGCCGGAACGATGAGCCCTTGAACCAGCAGCATGATGGCTGTCGGCAGCCACATGAGGAATGAAACCGTCGCAAACGCCCACCGGTCTACAAGGATCAGGCTGTCCATCCGCTTGGCTTCAGGCAGCGGATAGACATGGCGCCAGACGGAATAGCGATGGGAATGCCGCAATCCCCCGAGCTGTACGGCTACCAGCTGCAGCAGGATGAAATAAGCTCCGGCAGCTCCCCAACCCGACAGCCATCCGTCCTCCGCAAACCAATAAACGATAAGCGCAAACAACACGGTAAGCCGCAAGACGATGCCGCCAATCTCCGTTCTTACAAGAGACGCCGCGTACAAATATACGTAAGTCAGGCGGTGCCGGTTCGGGATATACCTTAAAACCCACGCCAGGTAAGCCCTGGATGCTGTACGGGAAGGCATCGTTGGAACATCGATAAATAAGCCGAAAAAATGATAGTAGCTTCTTCGGGTTCGAGCCTCTTCTTCAATCAGCCGTTCCCATGGGAACGAATGCTTGTCCGGCAGCCGGTACAGCAGAGCGAACAAGACAAGAAGCAGCAGCAGGAACAATGCAGCCTGCCACGGCGCGCTCGTCAGCGTAACCGCCAGCGCAAGCGCATTCGCCGCCCAGCGAAAAAACCGAAACAGAAGGCGGACACCGGACCAGGCGAATTTCCGTTCCTTCCACGCCCCCCGCAGGTTTGCCGCCCGCATGACCGCACAAAAGAGCAGCAAAGTCAAAAAGCCGGCTTCCCCGTCCCCTTGCCGGTAAATCGGCCAGTAGAGCAGGATCACAATAATCCCGAGCAAAGAAGTCATAATTGCCGAGCGGCGGAAGCTTCTGCGCATATAGCCGCCCATTTCCGCCTCACGGGGCATATGGAAGACAATATCAGGCGAGGTCAGCCAGGTTCGAAGCGGACTCCAGCTAAGAATAATAAACAAGGCCACGGTACCAACAAGCGTAATCGGAAATCCGCTTGGCAGATCCCGGATCAGCCTGATGTAACCAAAGGCGGATGACAACACGATAAACGACATAAACAACGGAAACCCGCTTTGCGCCATATAACCGAAATAAGGAGTTACTTCTTTCCGGAATTCTCCTGACCGCTTGAGCCATAAAGCCTCAAGCGACCGACCTCCCCCGCTCATTGGCGTCCCTCGGTGACAAGCTTGTAAAAGGCATCCTCCAGCGCCCCGCCGCGCGTTTCGATTCCGGCAGTCTTGCATACCTCTTCAAGCGTGCCGTATGCAGCCACCTTGCCTTGATGCATAACGATAAACCGGTCGCAATACGCTTCCACCGTCGACAGGATGTGGGAGCTCATCAGAATAGCCGAGCCTTTCTTCTTCACTTCAACCAGCCGTTCAAGCAGAGAACGAATACCTAACGGATCCAGGCCTAAGAACGGCTCGTCAATCATGTAAAGCGGCGGTTCGGATAGCAGCGCATTCATAATCATTACCTTCTGCTTCATCCCCTTGGACAAATGCGAAGCAAATGCCCCGCGCTTGGGCCTCATCTGGAATTCGTCCAGCAGTTGCTCCTGCCGTTCGCCAAATGCCGGCTCAGCCACATTATAGGCCATCCCGGTCAGACGCAAATGCTCCTCCACTGTCAGCTCGTCGAATAGGACTGGCGTCTCCGGCACATAGGCAAAAGCGGAGCGGTAACGCTCCGCGTTGTCCTCCAGCGTAACGCCGTCCACTTTCACCTGCCCCTGATGCGGCTTCATAAGCCCGAGAATATGCTTAATCGTTGTGCTTTTGCCCGCACCATTAAGTCCTATTAATCCTACCATTTCTCCTGCGCGCACCTCGAACGTCACATCATGAAGCACGGGACGCCGCGGGCTGTAACCGCCGGTTAATCCGGCCACCTGCAAAATGGGCTCGCTCATATTCCGTCACCTACAATTACCTATAAAATAAGTTGCTCTTCTCCTATCAGCATACCGAATTACAGCCGCAATATCAAAAAAAAGCAGGTATTCCTTTCCGCGAGGGAAGGAATACCTGCTTCCATTCAATTCTTATTAAAGGATCGTAATACCCGCAATAACGCCGTCTTTGCCTTGAATTCTAACATCATGGCCTGTTACAAGATTATTTCGGTCGCCGGCAATAAGCGCGTTATCCGCAACGTTATAAATGGTTACCGTTGTTTGGTTTCCGTCTTGCTTCGAGATGGAGATCGTAGCCAGCTTGCCGTTGGCGTTGTAAGTAATCGTGTTGATTTTGCCCGTAACGTCAAATACAGTGGACTGATCAACGGCTGCTTTAGTTACTTCAATAAACACAACTTTGTTCTGATAAGTGCGGACAAGAATTTCGTCGCCGGCTTTCAGCGCGCTTACCGCTGCTTTCTTGTCTTCTCTGAAAATAAAGACGTTAGGATCCAAAGCAAGCGTTACATCCGTACCATTCGATTGCGTAATCGTAATTTGACCGTTCGAAGCAGCTGCTTTCAGCTTGCCCGTGATAGCTTGTCCGTCGTTATCCGGAATTTCGGAATCCGTGCGGTCGAGCAAGGCAGCAAGCTCCGCGCGGGAAACCGGCTGGTTCGGACGGAACGTATTATCGTTGTAGCCCGTAATGATTCCTTTTTTGATAGCCAGAGCCACATACCCAACGGAACCCGCCGGAATGTTTTTCGCATCCTTGAAATCAAGCTGCGTATTGTTAAGCGCCTTCGCTTCATCTTCCAGTTTAAGCGCTTTAACGAGAATTGTTGCCGCCCACAGACGAGTTGCATTCGCTTGCGGATTTACCGAAGTTTCCGTTTCGGAGAACAGATCGTTCTCAACCGCAACCGCTACGTAACCAACAGCCCACGGATATTTTTTCGCGATCAGATCGGCGTCCTTAAAGTTAAGCTTCGTGCTCATTTCTGCCGTCGATTCCGCCTGATCGCGAAGTCCCATCAGACGAACCGCTGAAACGAGAGTTTCGATGCGGGAAATTTTTTGGTTCGGCTTGAACGTACCGTCTTCATAACCGGTAAATACGCCTTTCGATGCAAGACGCATAATATATTCCATTGCCCATTTCATATCATCTTCGTCTTTGAATTTCCAGTTCACTTTAACTTCTTTTTTACCGCCGCGATCGTCGCCTTTATTTCCGCCATTGTCGTTATGGTTACCGTTTGCGAATGCCGAAGACGCACCGCCTGCGAGCATCATTACTGCCATCGAAGAGATCACCGTTTTTTTCCATACCGCTTGTTTCTTCATAAAAAGCCACTCTCCCTTGTACTTTTTTGACGGAAAATATTCCGCTTGTACCTTCGCCTATACGTTTTCGTCGAAGGTCTAAAGTTTTGGGAGGGTGGCTTTCAAAAAAAATTTCTTTTATTTGGTTTTTTATTGATTATCCTGATTTTCGCGCTTCGCCTTCAGCCACTTTGGAGCGCCCTTGTCCTTCTTGTCGCGGAGCCTCTCCTGCTTGGCAGCAGCCTGCTTTGGACGCGGGGCCGGAGCTGCGCTGTCTGGTTTAGCAGCGCCTTTTTTAGGCTTCCGTTCTTCCTTCAGCAGCGATTCCCATTCCTTGCTGTTCTTCGGCGCAACAAAGGAACGCGTGCTGACTTCCTGCTCTTCGGGAGTCCGGCGCGGGGACGGTCTTGCCACCACTTTGCTTGGCAGCTCGCTTGGAGCCACGAATTCGCCTTTGTACATCGCCTTCTCCGGAAGCTCAATCCGAAGCGACTTGCGGAACTTGTCCATAATAAACCGTTCTTGAGGCGTAATGAGCGAGATAACGGTTCCTTTCCGGCCCATCCGCCCGGTACGGCCAGCGCGGTGAACATAATGATCCGCATCGATAGGAGGCTCCAGGTTAATGACAAGCGGCAGACCCTCAATATCAAGACCTCTGGCCGCTACGTCGGTTGCGAGAAGCAGCTGCGTTTTTCCTTCACGGAATCTGGCCAGCGTTGCTGCGCGGCGCTGCTTGTCCGAATCGCCGTACAAGGTCTCTACGGAGAAGCCTTCATAGCTCAGCTTCGCTTCCCAGTTCGCGATATTTTCGGTAATATTCAGGAACAAAAGCGCGGACTCCGGCTTCAGCATGCGGACAATTCTTCTTGCGACATCCGGCTTGTCCCGTTTATCGCATACGACGTAAAAGTTATCAATCGTCTCCGATACCCGTTGCTCCGGCGCAATCTGAATGCGGACGGTATCCTTCATCCAGCGTCCTTCGAACCGTGCCATCACGTCGGGATACGTTGCGGAGAAAAAGGCCAGCTGGCGCTCTTGGCTCATGGCGAACAGGATCGTCTCCACCTCGCGGGTCGAACCAAGCTCAAATACCTGATCCGCTTCATCGATAACAATATGACGCACCTCGCTGAGCTTCAGCTTGCGCAGCTTCAACAGCTCGTGAATCCGCCCCGGCGTACCGATGACAATCTGCGGGCGAAGCTTCAGCTTCTCGATTTGGCGCTTCATCGCCGCGCCGCCGATCAACTGCTGGACGCGAAGGCCAAGCGGCTCCGCATAGCCTTCGGCTACACGGACGATTTGCATCGCCAGCTCTTGCGTTGGAGCCAGGATAATCGCTTGAATGGCCCCCGATGTGGGCTTCAGCTGTTGGAGCATCGGCAGCAAATAGGCCAGCGTCTTGCCTGAGCCCGTCTGCGAACGCGCCGATACATCCCGGCCCTCCAGCAAGGTCGGAATCGCTTCGGCTTGGATGGCCGATGGTACCTTTATGTTGTTCGCTTCCAGCTTATCGCCCAGCGCCTTCGTAATGCCTAGATCATTCCATGTCTTTTGACTCATATACGTTCCTCTCTTATTTCACCGCTATTTTCGATTAAACCAGCCGCCGAATACTCGGTCGGCGATGCGCGGGAACAGCTGATACAGCTTAATGCCAACAGCCGCTGTTTTTGGCAGGTCCACTTCGGCTTTCCGCCGTTCCATCACTTTTATAATTTGCGATGCCACGTATTCAGGCTTCATCATAAACCAGCTTACGTTCTTCACGTAAGTGCCCGAAGGATCGGCGACATCGAAAAATTCGGTACGGATCGGACCCGGATTAACCGCCGATACCATAACGCCGGTACCGTTCAGCTCCATGCGCAGAGAATTGGTGAAGCCAAGCACCGCATGCTTGGTTGCCGAGTAACCGGTAGACTTCGAGGAACCGATTTTCCCCGCCATGGATGCAATATTAACAATATGTCCTCTTCCCTGCTTCAGCATGTAGGGCAGCACGGCTTTCGTGCAGCGGACAACCCCCATGTAGTTGGTGTCCATCATCTGCTCGAAGCTCTCTACCTCTGCTTCCAGGAAGGTCTCGAATTTGCCAAAGCCCGCATTGTTCAGAAGAATATCGATTTTGCCGTATTTCGCTATAATGGCATCAACGGTCTGCTGCACCTGCTTCATATCGGTTACATCCATCTGATACATCGGGCATGCCGCACCGATGACGGTTGCATGCTTGCGAAGCCGTTCCAGATTCCGCCCGGTCAAGATCGGCAACGCGCCAAGCTTAGCCAGCTGTTTTGCCGTGACCGCTCCAATTCCGCTGGAGGCTCCGGAAATAAGGACAATTTTCCCCTTTAACACTCATCATCACCTGCATCCGCTTCGCTCATTCTCATCTCTTAAGTGTACTTGATCAATCCCTGATTAGCAAAAAATAAAACAAAAAAAATAGCTCCCGAAGGAGCCTGCTTCTATGTTACGATGCGACTAGGACTTGAATATCAAATTGACCGATTCCGTCCATTATGAGAGGTACCGTTAATGCCTGTCCTGCAGATAAGCTTTCGGCGCTAGCAGACTGAATAATTTTTGGAGGCGTAATGTCTACGCTTACCCCTTGATTGAAAAGCATGGTGCTTGCGTTACCGCTAATCATGTTACCAAGCTCGGATATCGCGCTGCGACCGATCTCGTCAAGCTCGGAGATCGTAAATCCGCCCATCATGGCAGAGACCATCTTCAGAGCTACCTGCTCGCTCAGCCCGAATACAATGTCGCCATTCATTTGCCCATTAATCCCAATCTGAATCCAAATGTGATTTTCTACTAATTCGATATTCTTCAAGCCTAGCTTTCCGGTGGAAGGCCGAATCTGGATCACCTGTTCGATGACGATCGTTGCGGCTTCGAGAAACGGATTAATGTATTCTGCCTTCATTAGCGGGAACGCTCCTTTTCGACAAAATTCGCACGTAGTCTATTCTATTTCCATTATACTTAAATACGTAGGACAAGTATACTAATATTATCATTATTGAACCTTAAGTCCTACGCATATAGTCACTTTTTCATACTTAATTTGACAAAAAGTGGAGGTTTCCTTCCATGCCTAACGTTTGGGCGCATCTCATATTTGGCCAAAAAGTACTTGATCAGCTGCAAGAGTCCGGGCTTGCAGCCTCGGAACCGCTCCGCCGGTTATTTTATATGGGCTGTCAGGGTCCGGATTTCCTATTCTATCACCGTTTTTTGCCGTGGCAGGGACAATCGCCCATGATCCAGCTTGGCAGCGACATGCATAACCGGGACTGCGGGCCTGTCCTTATGAAGCTGCTTGATTCGGTTGCCGGACGTTCCGCGGTGGCCGGTCAGCCTGATCCGGCTGTTGTGTATGCATTGGGATTTGTGCTCCACCATGTGCTCGACCGGCATATGCACCCGCTTGTCTTCAGCAGATCCGGCTTCCGCAAATGGGATCATCAGCGTTACGAGGTCATGATGGATACGATTATTGCCAGGCGGCAATGGGGAATCGAAACGTGGAAAACACCGGTATGGCGTAAAATCGACATAGGAGGCCGGTTGCCGGAAGCTGTAGTGAAAGCCTTCCAAGCCATTACCGGCAGCTTCTATCCGGAGCTTGCTCCGGTCGTCCGAGAGGAAGATTGGAATAACGCAGTCCGGGATATGATCCGGGCTCAACGTCTGTTCCACGATCCAACTTCTATTAAACGATCCGTTACCTTCGGGCAGATTGAACCCTTTGTCTTTCGGAAGCAAGTGCCTTACGACGTGCTGAACGAAGCCGGAACGCCATGGATTGATCCTTCGGACAAAACCGTTATCCGAAACGAGACCGCCTGGACCTTATGGAACCATGCGATGGAGGATGCGCTGCTGGTTATTCCCGCGGTTCTTCGCTATTTAAGAGAAGGCAGCGGAAGGCCGGAGCTTCGTCAGCATGCAGAAGGTCTTATCGGCAACCTCTCCTATGAGACCGGACTTCCCTGCGATTCCGGCGCGAGCATTCGCTATGCGGAGCCGATTTGGCCGGATGGCGGAATAAAGGAAGCCCCCTAAAGCGGGAGCTTCCTTTATTTCTTCCCTCACCAATTACATCGCTTGCTGCTTCGCGGACTTCCGGTAGTGGAGGCGGACAAGGCGCAGCCTCTCATAGAGCACATCCATCTGCTTTTCCTTCAAGCTGTCTTCCCCGTATACCTGCTGCAGCACGGGCTTCAAGTAACGGTCGCCGGCCTGGCGGAACGTTTCCCAGATCAGCTCTCTTTCCGTATCCGGCATATCCGCGAGCTCTCTGGCAATAAGCGGTTCAAAATCGTAGCCTTCCGTTTCAAGCTGTTCAATCCGGTCCATAATCTCGCGGCGGGGAAGCTCAAGCTCCGATTGCAGCTGTTCCATCGAACCGCCTTCAAATACAAAGCTTAATATCCGCTTCTTCTGCTGCTGCCGGATCATATCGTTCTTGTATCGTGCCTCCTTCTGCTTATACATCCATTGGGTATACGCAGCCGGCTCCAGCTTCTCGGTTACCCATTTCAGCGGAAAATCGGTCTCGCGGCCATGCTGAACCGTTATTTCCAAGAGCTCCTGCCCGTAGGCCGCATGCTTCTGCTCTCCCCAGCCCGGAATTTGCAGCAATTCTTCCGTTGTATACGGAACAAATGCGCTAATCATCCACAGCATCCGGTTGGTGGCAACCAAATAAGCCGAACGCTTCTCCGAGACTGCCTTCTTGCGGCGCCATTCCCGAAGCGCCTCGAACAGCTCCTGCTTCGCATGTAGCTCGCCGTAGCATTGCAGCATCGACAAGAAGCTGCCGGCTCCCCCACGCTTCTCCTCCAGCATGCCGTCTACGACAGGCGTATAGCCTTCGCCCATTTTTACCGCAACGCCATGACGGAAGCCGATCAGCATTTCTTCCCAGGACGTACCTTCAAACCAGCTGACTGCCTCTGCATCCCCCTCCGACCACAAGACTGCCCAGATGCCGTCTCTCTCGCAGATGGAGAGCTTTCCCGTAACAATGGTGCCGTCCTCAACCGGCTTTTCAAACGTGTTCAGAAAAACGATTTGCATGATTCATTCACTCCTCGACCAAAATGGATAATCGCGCGAATAAACGTAAGCAAGCCTAAACGCAAAAAAAAAGCACCCCTCCTGCAAAAAATGCAAGAGAGGTGCTTCCTCACGTTCGTTTATTCGATTAGTTTAATGCTAACATAACCGTACCTTTCTTACAAGCGTTTTCTTATTGTATAATGTGTGCAAACGATTTATGGAGGCTTTATCATGCTGCTGCCTGATTATGATTTTATGTCCGATACAACGGAAGATACGTCCACGAGATTCGTGACGTTTATTACGCCAAGCATGAAGCGTTTCGACCTCGCTATTATGTCGACGGCAAGATTTTACGGGAAGAAGCTTATTACCGATCTTCAAGCCGGACGTACGGCTATCATCGGCCCGGATGATCTGGAAGAGGAGGGTTATCTGGAACATACCTTTCAACTGACGGAGGAAGAAGCGGCCGAGCTGGCCCAATTTTTATATTTTGTAGTAGGAACGGTGAATTTTACCGATTAATCAAGGGTACACTGAGAGGGCGAACGCAAACTTAAGCCATTTCAGGAGGAGATATCGGTGGATCGGTTTTTGGACGAAGACCGTAGCGAATACACGGATTTATCGACGGTGGAATCGCAAAGGAATGATCTCTCGCACGAGGAGTTCCCGGACGGTTCCTACGGCTCGAGCATAACGGGGCCAACTGGCAAAAGCGGTCCTTGGCGCATGGATCAGCGTTCCTCGAGGCCTTACGGCTATGAGAATCGCCAAATGCACGAGGAATACAACCGTGATTTTGCGGGCGATGATGATTACGACTCGCTCCCTGATGCAATGGATGAACCATAAAACAAAGCCCTGGCCAATGGCCGGGGCTTTGTTTGCCGTTATGGTCTTTGAGGGAATATGCCTTCCAAAGAGATAATAAAATTAAGTGCCTGGTAAGGCTGCATATTGTTGTGCGGCTGAGAGCCTCCTGTAATTCCTACCGCCATCGGATTAAGGGAAACATCCGTTTTATCGGAATAATACTGGATTCCGCCCCGGCCAGGCGCGCCCGCCATTGCCCAAATATCATTCTGCGCCTCCGTTTTGTTAGAAGCGGCTTGCGCGTTTGCCAGATGGGTATGGGCAGGAATTTCGGTCTGAAGCAGCGTTACGCTGGATTCGCCATTCATTTCGCCTAGATCTCTATGCGAAAGTCCCGGTCCTTGTCCCCAATGCATCGGTGCGCGGCCTCGAAGATCCGGCAAAGCGAATGTCGTTCTGCCATCGCCTCCGTAAGTGACGCCAAGCAAAGAGAACAAAGCTGTATTTTGCTGGATTGACATAATTTGACCATTGCAGAATGCCCAGCCTCTTGGTTCGTAGTTGCCTGCAAACAACCGAATCTCGCCAACGTATGGATCCATCTCGTTTCAGTCCTTTCTACTAGTTTCTCGGAGGATAAATTCCTTGTAGTGCAATACAGAAATTGACAACTAGATACGGCTGCATATTATTATGGGGCAGGCTGCCACCCGCTTGCGCGATGGCATTCGGTGACATAGTCGCATTGGGCTGCGGAGCAAAAGGCGTAACGCTGGTGGAGGTTCCCCAGGTTTTTCCGGCCGGCCCCGATCCCGCAGCATCGGATCCGCCCTTAGCCTGATGATTATGCTGCGGCATCTCGTTAATGGTAAGCGTATGAACTTCCTCGCCGTCCGTCCGCCCTAATACGACGGTTTGGCTTGGATGAACCGGAACGCGTCCTTGCAGATTCGGAAGAGCGAAGGTGGTCCTGCCATCGCCGCCATACGTTGTGCCAAGAAGAGAAAACAGCGCCTGATTCTGCTGGATCGACATGAGCTGGCCGTTGCATTGCGCCCAGCCCTTTGGAGCAAAGTTGAACGGAAATTGTCTTACTTCGCCAAGAAACGGTTCTGCCATGATATTTCCTCCTTGTTCTCTTTCTAGTATTGGGTCGGATAGATCCCCTCAAGGGCAATAATGAACGAAACAGCCAGATAAGGCATCATATTGTCGTGAGGCTGGCTTCCACCGGTCGCTTCTATAGCTGCAGCGTTTAAAGTAACGTTGGGGGCTGCGTCGGAATACAGATTTTTGTCGCTGACCGCCCAAAAAGCATTCTCCGGACTGCTGCTCGTTCCCGATAAAGTCGAACTGTTCGCTGCATGGGAGTGAACGGGAAGCTGATTCATAGTCAACGTAACGGATTCGGTACCCGCATTCTGGCCAATCACGTACATGCTGCCTGTCGTATTGTTGCGTCCCGTATGTACAGGCAAACGCCCCTGCATATTCGGCAGCGCAAAGGTAGATGTACCGTCACCGCCGTACGTTGTGCCGATCAAGGAAAACAAAACCTCGTTTTCGCTGATGGACAATACCTGACCGTTGCAAAAAGCCCAGCCGACAGGAGCGAAATTGCCTCCAAACATGCGAATTTCACCTACGTACTGATCACTCATATTAATTGCTCCTCTCTCGTATCCGGCTGCCAGGCCATAGAAATATAAGGAGATGTTCCTCCTATAGCCTTGAAGCCAAGTCTTTCGTACAACCGCTTTGCCTGATTGTGCTCCAATACGCTGAGCTTAACCGGTAGACCTGCTGCCTCTGCTTCTTCCTGTAGGCTTGTTATTACCGCCGTTCCAATTCCCTTATTGCGGTAAGCGGTCAGCAAGGAAATATCAACGAGATGAATAGAGCCGCGCCTGGACGCAATGATCCTTCCTATTCGATTCCCGTCATGCGTTATTACTTGCGTAACGGCCTCCGGGAACTGCAACGCATAAGACCTGGCCTGAAGCTCGAACTGCATGCGCAGAAAAGCTTCTGCGTCCCCTGCCGGCCATCCCCAGGCTTCCATCTCTTCGCGCCTTGTATCGGCATAAACCTCAAACAAAAAATCAGCATCTTCAGGACAAGCAGATTCGAATATCAGCATCGCACCCCCACTTTTTAAGTAGTAAATATTAGCAAAAAGTAGTGCAATTCTACTATAGATTTAAGAGACGGATATTGTCAATTAATGTATAAAAATATTAAAAAAAGCCCCTGCCTGAATTAGGCAAGGGCTTCAAAATGGATAGATTTATTCCGGTATAAATGTTTCGCCGCCACCGGTATCCCGTGCCGCGTCATGAGACCTTGAAGCTTCTTCAATAGCTCCAAACGCCCAGAAAGAAGCCGGTACATCCTTCCAAGTAGGTGTTGTTACGCCGGTTAACGGACCGCGGCCTAGAATCCGGTTAACAATGACAACCGCTTCGGCACGGGTCAACGGCTGGTCGGGACGGAACGTGCCGTCCGAGTATCCGGTCATGTAACCAAGCTTTGCCGCCGCAGCAATGTGGGCAGACGCCCAATGCCCCTTCACGTCGCGGAACGCCGGATTCGCGGCACCGGGATCAAGCTGCAGCCATTTCGCTATAATAGCCGCCATTTCAGCTCGCGTAATCGTGGCGTTTGGCTTGAAGCTGTGATCCGGGTAACCGCTGAGAATGCCTACCTGCTGCCCCCACCGAATAGCTTCGGAAGCCCAGAAGCTGCCGGATACGTCTGTAAAAGCGGTAACGGAGCCTTTGCCCGGAAGAGTGCCTGACAAAAGACGATACAGCATGGTGCTCATCTCCGCTCTTGTTACCGATTGATTCGGACGGAAAGTGCCGTCGGAATACCCCGTCATATAGGCGTTATGATGCACGGCTGCGCCTTCGGCCGACACAATCGTAAACGTACTGAACTTGTTTACCTCGATTTGAATGCCTACCGGGTATCCTTTGTCGTTATAGACAATTTTACCGCGCTGGAATACCTTCTCGCCGTCCGAGTGTTCAATGTACACGCCAAGACCGGCAAGGAAAAGCTTTCTTTGATTCAGGTCGCTTGGAATCACGTTGGAATCCAGCGGAAACGTCACTTGAACGGCTACTTTCGGCAGATTCGTCTCGATTGTCATTGGCATGCCGATCACGCTCACTTTGCCTGCGTTCGCAATTTTGCGGATGGCTTCCGCGTTAACCGTTCTGTCCTTCACCGCATCCTGCTCTTCTTTCTTGCGGATTGGCAGGATATCGAAGAAGAACTCCTGACTGCCTTTCATCGCGCTGAGTGCCTCTGTGGACAGATGAAGCGACGCATTTTCCGTTTGAATCACCACTTGTATCGAGCTTTCGAGGAGATACTTGATGGAGTTGACCGACAGTTTTACTTTCACCTTATCTGCCGGATCTCCGGGAATATCGTCCACGATAATTCTTATCGTGCCTTGGTGGGCACCAATTGCGCTTTCAACCGCTTGTTTGATTTTGTCCTCGTTCATCATGACGGTGTCCACTTTCTTGCCGCCGATGACCTCGCGTACAATATCAATCTGCACGACAACCTGCGGATGATTGGGGTCTCCGACTTCAACCGTCACTTGGCGTACGTTTGTGTTGCTGACCGGTCTGTTGACCACATTTACGGTACGAATGACTTCTACCGCTTGATTGCCTGCAAGGTCAACCGCGTTATAATGCAGCGTGTAAGTTCCAAGCGCCGTCGTATTCACCGTTCCGGTAACCGTAGCAAGAGGAGCTGCCGGATTCGCATCCTGCACTTTAGCCCCTTGCTCCGTATAGGTGCTGCCGTTATAAACAATAACCGTATCATTGCCGTTCAGCACGATAACCGGGGCCGTCTTGTCGATCTTCACTTCGACTGATTTGACCTCGCTAATGTGATGATCAGGGTCGATGACTCTTGCGTAAAAGGCTGTTAGTCCTTCCTGAGTTACAACTACGGGAACGGTATAGCTCGTCCATGTCCCGCTGCTGCCCAGCTTGTACTCTATCTCGTTGTCAGGATCAGTCGTGATGGTCACCGTTACGTCTTTATTCGTCCAGTTTGCTTCACTCGGCGTAATCGAGAGGCTGTTGCTGACCTTGATGTTCTGGGTAGCGCCGATATGGTTAAGCGTTGTGCTGAAGCCGTTGCCTGCAGCATCCGAAATAACGGCTCCGTTTAAGGCTAATGCTCCGGAATCCACGCTTATGCCATCCGCATCTTGATCCTCCAGACGTACCGTGTAACGGAACTTGAGCTCGCTTGACGATACAGCTTCAAGGTATTCCGCTTTAACGACAGCGGATCCAACCTGTACTTCAAGGTATGGTTTTCCGGCTGTAACATTCAGAATAACCGGTTCGCTTGCTTTAACGATAAAATCTAGGCTTGCCCCTGCATGATACGTTCCGTCAGCAGGTACGCTGACCAGACTCACAACAGGTGCCGCAGTATCGATCAGTACCGCGCTAATATCGCCTACGCTTGCAAGAGTAAGTACAGCCGCATTGCCTGCTTGGTCTGCGATTGTTACAGCGCCTTTCAAGGCGATTGCCGCAGCAAGCTCAATGCCATCCGAATCGGTATCTCCGGCTTGCACTTCATATTGGAATACAAGAGCGTTTGTGCCCGATCCCGAAACATACGACGCTTGAACGGTTTTACCGTCAAGCTTCACATCAAGCTCCGGGTTACCGCCGGTTACAAGAACATTCTCGCTGAAATGAACCTTAAACTGGAGGTTTGCACCCGCTTTGTAAGAGCCGCTTGCCGGAACATCAACCTGCGTAATGCTTGGAGCAACGGCGTCAATCTTCACTCCAGCCGTACTCCCCAGAACGCTGAGAACCACTGCGGCGTTGTTGCCTGTTGCGTCCTTCAGCGTTCCGCCGTTCAGGCTCAAGGCTCCGACTTCAATACCGTTCGCATCATTGTCCCCGGTCTGCACGGTGTAGCGGAACAGTAATGCCTTTGTCCCCGTACCCGAAACATATTGGGCTTGCACCGCAGTCGAACCAAGCGTAATCGAGATCGAAGGCGTTCCGCTGACTGTTACCTCCTCATCGTAATGAATCGTGAAATCCAGATGATCGCCTGCCACGTAAACATCGTTCGCAGGCAAATCCACGCTTTCAATCGATGGGGCTATCGCATCCACGAGGACAGCGCTTATGCTTCCTACGGAAGCCAGCGTCCAGTCTGCCGCATTGCCGGCCGCGTCCTTCAGCGCGCTTCCGCTCAAGGCAATGGCATTTCCTACTTCTATGCCGTTTCCGTCAAGGTCGCCGGCTTGAACCGTGTAACGGAATAACAATTCGCTTGTTCCCGTGCCCGATACGTACTCCGCATGGACGGCAGTCGAACCAAGCGTAAGTGTCAAATACGGCGTTCCGCCGCTGACTGTTACGTTCTCATTGAAGTAAACCACAAAATCCAGCTGTTCTCCCTCTTTGTAGGTCCCGTTTACCGGAACAGCAACGCTTGCAACGGTTGGTACAATCGCATCGACGCGTACCGCGCTAATGTTGCCTGCTCCCGCAAGAGCAAGGCCAGCGGCATTGCTTGCCAAATCCACAATGGAAGCTCCGCTCGGATTTACCGCATTGCCAACTTCAATGCCATTCGTATCTTCTTGGCCGGCTACTACCGTGTACCGGAATACCAGCGCATTGGTTCCGGTTCCGGACACGTAAGAAGCCTCTACTGGCGTAGTCCCAATCGTTACGGGCAAATATGGCGTTCCTCCAAAAACGTGAACAACTTCATCGTAATGAACCGTAAAGATCAAAGCCTCGCCTGCTTTGTACGTTCCGTCTGCCGGAACATCCAGGCTTGTTACCGCTGGGGCAACCGCATCAACCCTTACCCCCGCTGTGCTGCCTAGGCCGCCAAGAACCGCTTCGGCGTTGTTGCCGGTTGCGTCCTTCAGCGTTCCGCCGTTTAGGCTCAAGGCTCCAACTTCAATGCCGTTCGCATCATTGTCGCCGGTTTGTACGGTATAGCGGAACAGCAGATCTGTTGTCCCCGTACCCGAATCATATTGGGCTTGCACCGTAGTAGAACCAATCGTAATTGCGATCGAAGGCGTTCCGGTAACCGTTACCGCCTCGTCGTAATGAATCGTAAAATCCAGATGATCGCCTGCCACGTAGAAACCATTTGCGGGCAGGTCTACGCTTTCAATCGACGGAGCTATCGCATCGACTAAGACGTTGCTTGTGCTGCCTACCGAAGCGAGCGTCAGAGCCGCCGCATTTCCGGCCGTATCTGCGATCGTTCCGCTATTTAAGTTGAGCGAAGCGCCCACGGAGATTCCGTCCAAGTCCACCTGACCCGTTAACACGGTATAGGTGAAAACCAAAGAATCCGTTCCCGCTCCCGTTACGTATGCCGCCTGAACAGTTGAAGAACCAATCGTAATCGGAAGGGTCGGCGTACCCGTAACCGTTACTTTCTCATTATAGTGAACCGTAAAGTTTAGAGCCGAACCCTCGCTGTAATAACCGCTGCTAGGCACTTGCACGCTTGTGACGGAAGGCGCGGCGGTATCCACCAGCACTCCGCTGGTGCTGCCTGTTGTCAAGCTCAGAACGGCGGCATTGCCTGCCGCATCTTGAAGTGCTGCCCCGTTTAATTGGATGGAGCTGCCTGCTTGAATGCCGTCCAGGTCATTATCTCCCGCCTGCACTTCGTATTCGAACAGCAACGCGCCTGTACCCGAACCCGACGCGTAAACGGCATGAACCGTGGCCGATCCTATCGTTACCGGCAGGTAAGGCGCTCCGCCGGTTACCGTAACCTTCTCGTCATAATGAACGGTAAATTCGAGCTTGTCCCCGGCTTTGTAAATGCCGTTGTCCGGCAAATCTACGCTTGCGATAGTTGGTGCTGTGGTATCAACCAGCACCCCGTTGGTGCTGCCCGCTGCAACAAGCGATAAGCTAGCCGTATTACCGGCTGCATCGTTCAGCGCTCCTCCGTTTAACACTACGGTGCCTAATTCAATTCCGTCTGTGTCCTCGTCGCCGGCGTGAACGGAATAAGTAAACGTAATATCCTTTGTACCCGATCCGGACGTATAAGCGGCATGGACCGCAGTGCTTCCGATCGTTAACGTAATATAAGGCGTACCGGTTACGGCAACCTTTTCATCATAGTGAATCGTAAGGCTCAAGCTGCTGCCGGATTTATATATACCAGCCGCCGGCACATCAATGCTAGTAATGGATGGAGCTACCGCATCGACAAGCACTTCACTGGTATCGTCAACCGCTGCCAAGGTCAAAACCGCCGCATTGTCCGATTCATCCTTCAGCGTTCCGCCATTCAGCGCCAGTGCACTGCCAACTTCGATGCCATCCAAATCTACCTGTCCGCTAAGCACCGTATACCGGAATAAAAGGGCGTTTGTCCCCGTACCGGATACATACGCGGCTTGGACCGTTGAAGAACCAATGGTGACTGGCAATGTCGGAGTCCCCGTAACCGCAACATTCTCGGAATAATGAACGGTGAAATCCAGAATGGAGCCTGATTTGTAGCTGCCACCTGCAGGTACATCTACGCTCGCAACGGCCGGTGCCGTCGTATCAACCAAGACCGCTGTGGTGCTGCCCACGCCAGCCAAAGTCAAAACGGCATTATTATCCGATTCATCCTTTATCGTACTGCCATTCAGGGAAATAGTGCTGCCGACTTCAATGCCGTTATTATCATTGTCGCCAGCTTGCACGACATAGCTGAATACTATCGTGTTCGTACCCGTTCCGGATAAATATTGCGCCTGTACCGTAGAGGATCCAATCGTTAACGGAATAGAAGGCGTTCCCCCAGCAATGACCACCTTTTTGCTAAAATGAACCCTAAAGTCCAGATTATCCCCTGGGCCGTAGGTGTCGTTCAACGGCACGTCAACGCTGCTAACGGTTGGGGCTGTCGCGTCCACCAAGACCGCCGCCGTACTTCCAACATTATTTAAGGCTAGATTGGCATTGTTCGTGGCGGCGTCCTTTAATGTACCGCCATTCAAGTTCAGGGTTGAAGTAATCGCAATTCCATCAGCATCGTAATCTCCCTCCTGAACGGTATAGCGGA
This sequence comes from Paenibacillus glycanilyticus, assembly GCF_051200795.1. Lineage (NCBI taxonomy): Bacteria > Bacillati > Bacillota > Bacilli > Caryophanales > Paenibacillaceae > Paenibacillus > Paenibacillus glycanilyticus. The sequence continues at coordinate 1,624,448 of NZ_CP195155.1, read as the reverse complement.
ACAAGAGGTTTGCTGTTCCCGATCCGGAAACATAGGTTGCTTGAACGGCCTTACTGCCGATCGTTAACGGTAAATAAGGCGTTCCCGTAACCGCCACCGGCTCGTCGTACTGAACCGTGAATTCGAGCTCTTGCCCGGCGAGATACGTTTTGTTAGCTGGCACGGTTACACTGCTGACGGTTGGGGCAACCGCGTCTACCAGTACGATATTGGCGCTGATGCCGGAGAGCGCGAGATTTGCGTTGTTGTTTGCCGCATCCCGAATGCTCCCCCCGTTCAGCGCCAGATTTGCCCCTGGCTGAACTCCGTCGGCATCAAGATCTCCCGCTTGGACCGTGTAGCGGAACAGAAGGTCTTGCGTTCCTGATCCGGAAACATAGGCTGCTTGCCTCGAAGATGCGCCAACTGTAACCGGCAAATAGGGAGTGCCCGCTACGTTTACATTCTCGTTGTAATGGACGGTGAAGTTAAGTGGGTCGCCTGTCTTATAGGTACCTCCTGCAGGCAGATTTACCGAACTGACGGTTGGTGCTACGGCATCAACTCTTACGCCTGCCGTGCTGCCAACGCTATTTAGAGTCAATGCAGCCGCATTTCCTGCCAGGTCTTTGATGGTTGCTCCATTGAGGGCAAGCGAATTTACCGTTATTCCGTCAGCATCCGATTGTCCGTCCTGCACATCGTAACGGAATACAAGCGAGCTTGTTCCCGAACCGCTTAAGTAATTGGCTTGCACGGTTGATGAACCGATAGTAAGGCCAAGGCTAGGCGTTCCGCCCGCTACGTTTACAGGTTCATTGAAATTGACCGTAAACGCGAGGTTTTGTCCGCTGCCGTAGGTCGCGTTAGCCGGCACGCTGACTGAGCCTACCGTCGGAGCTGCCGCGTCTACCTTTACATTGCTTAAAGAGCCGATATTAGTGAGGGTAAGAATACTGTCTTCATTCAATAGATTTTTAATGGTGCCGCCGTTGAGGCTGATTGAACCGCCTAATTGCACACCATCCGTATCAAGCTGACCGTTCGCTACGGCGTAGCGGAAGGTGAGGGCGGTAGTGCCGGTACCAGATCCATAAGTTGCCTGTACAGTCGTCGAACCAATTGTCAGAGGGATGGAAGGCGCCCCCGTTACATTGACGATTCGGTCAAAATTCACCGTAAAGTCCAGGTTTTGCCCGGCAGTGTAGGTTCCATTCGGCGGAGTCGTCACCGACAGTACTTTTGCGTTTGTTGCCGTAGTCACTACCAGCGCTGGTTTGTCGGAAGGCGCGTTGTTGGAATTGATGGCGAACTGATTGCTTTTTCCAGGCGTATCCTTGCTGGTCAGCACAAGAGTCGCTTTTCTGTCGCCCGTAGCCTGGGTCTTAATATAGGAAGTAAGATCTAGCAGCAAAAACTGATTTTGCACAATGCCGGTCTGTCCATTAATGATGGTAACGTCTTTGGTCGGGATCTTTTGGGAAGTTTCCGAAATCGTATCGTCATTTGAACCGTAGACATTCACAAATAATGGGGTTGGGTCTGTATGATCGTAGTCTACGTACGGCACGTAAAGCTTTAGTATTGCGCTCGTAACGGTATCGTTAACGGGTATATTGCCCAAATCAAATTGCATTACCGTTACGGAATTTCCATACGCCGAATCAAAATAAGTTCCAATCCAGCTATATCCCGGACCTACGGAATCATCCCCGTTAAAATAATAACCTGTATTATCGTGGAAATAATCCACGCTTGCCGGAATAGGAGCCAGCGCTGCCGCATAACCCGTTTGCGCGGGCAGCAGTCTGAACACGATTAATGCCAGAATAACCGACATAACCGCCATTCCTATTTTTCGTAAAACACCTTTCATAATCCGCCTCCTTGTTTGTTCAGATGACCCCTGCCCCGTACCGTTTGTTCCCTTCCGTCGCTAGCAGATCCGCCGGTTTTCGCGCGCCAAAAACCCTCTCAATTGCCCAGCCACCCTGTTATCACCAATGGGCAATGCTAACATGAGAAGTTGCTTATTTTTAGCCAATATAGGTCTTCGTTACCAGTTCGACATTTCTTTCCGGTTTCCTTTCTTCGCAACAAAAACTTAGTATTTTTTGGCAAAAAAAATAAGACAGCTGCAGAAGCAGCTGCCTTCAAGTTAAACGATAATTTTCAATAATGAGGCCAGACGATATTTTTCAAATACAACTTCGGCTTCGGCAGGTACGCTCCATACGCATTCTTCCAAACTGCATGCAACCGGCACTTCGATGTTAATTCGCGCCAGCGTCCGGGACAAATGCAGCATATCCAGATCCGCTTCAATCTTCGCTTTAATGCTCTTGGACACAGAGTCCAGATTGCTCAAAATGCCATCGATTGACTCAAACTCCTGAAGAAGCTTCAAAGCCGTTTTCTCGCCAATCCCTTTGACACCCGGGTAGTTATCGCTTGTATCGCCGGTCAGGCCTTTCATCTCAATCACCTGGAAAGGATGGATACCTTTGTCTTCTTTAAGAAAACCTAGATCATAGACCGCATAATTGCCTCTGCCTTTTTTCATAATGACAACATGAATACGTTCCTCAACCAGCTGCAGCATATCCTGGTCGCCCGTCAGGATGTACACATGAGCCATCTGGCTAAGCTGCTTCGATACCGTGCCGATACAATCGTCCGCTTCGTAACCCTCGATTCCGATATTCGGAATGCCAAGCGCGGCTACGATATCTTTCACGAGCGAGAACTGCGGGATCAAATCGTCCGGAGCTTCCGGCCGGTTCGCTTTGTAATTCGAATACATCTCGGTTCGGAACGTTTTGCTCCCCATATCCCAGCAGCACGCCACGTGGGTGGGCTGGAACTGGTTCACCGCGTCAAACAGATATTGCATAAAACCGTAGATCGCATTGGTAGGCGTACCGTCCGCCAGTCTTCTAGCGCTGTATTGCTGAGCGAAAAAGGCCCGGAAAAGCAGCGCCATTCCGTCTACGATAAGAATTTTATTTTCGTTCATTCGAAAGGCCATCCTCTACACCATAATATAATTCTATTGTACAGCAGTTTTGGCGTTCATTGTAATGCAAAAGCTGGCATTGGATGCTAGGTCGCTGGCTGGTCACTGCAAAAGCTTTCTCGGGAGGATGGGTCGCTGGGGTCGCTGCGTAAGGGAATATTCTTTCGATCGCTGTTGTTTTCAAAGTTTCTCGGATTATAATTTGTCGGATGATAAACTTTGAAAACAAAGGCGAACGCTACGCTTCTCAAGAACATTCCCTTACTCCGCTTCCCGCTCCCCACCTCTTTACTCGCTCCGTTTCTTCGCTCCCAACCTCTCTTAATGCCGCTGAATTTGCATGAAGATGAAGCCAAAACCGTGTACGGCCGTGGACCGTACTCCATCACTCAATTCCCGAGTGATGACAAACTATTGAAGATCCATTACTCGTATTCCGAGTGATGACATATAAAGAACCTGCATCACTCAGGTTACGAGTGATGCAAACGGCCCCTATAAAATTGCTGGACGAAGCGAAGCAAGCCAATACTCTGGAGAAGTGAAACGTTCGCTTTTGTCCCCCGAATTTCATCCGCTAGCGGATTACAAACAAGAAATTCGGGGACAATGGCGATCGGAAGAGTATTGGCTTGCGTAGTGCCGCATCGCAATCAGGATCCTAGCCTCTAAGAAACGCGCCGATCCGCCGAGCAGCCTCACGCAGCCTTGCTTCGTCTTCGACCAAAGCAATCCGCACATACCCTTCGCCCTCGCTGCCAAACGCTTCGCCCGGTATAACTACAACACCCGTCTGATCCAGCAGACCGCGGGCGAACTCGCGGGAAGTCCATGTTGTGCCATCGCTGCGTTCCGGCAGCTTTGCCCACGCAAACATGGTCGCTTTCGGCTTTTCCACAGCCCAGCCTTCAGCGGCCAATGCCTCGATAAACGAATTCCGCCGCTGTTCATATAATACGCCGGCTTTAGGCGGCGCAGAATCGGACATCGCCTCCTGCAGTGCCGCTACGCCCGCTTCCTGAACTGCGCCAAATACGCCATAGTCGATGTTTTCTTTCAGCTCTCGCAGCGCTCCAACCGCTTCTCGATTCCCCGCAAGGAAACCGATGCGGCAGCCGGCCATATTAAAACTTTTGGACAAAGAATGGAATTCTACCGCTCCATCCAATGCTCCCGGAACGGCCAATATGCTTGGGGGTTCATGACCGTCGAAGGCCATTTCGGAGTATGCCGCATCATGGACGACCAGCACTCCGTATTGCCTCGCTTTAGCGAGCAATCGCTCGAAGAAGGCAGGATCAACAACAGCCGAAACAGGGTTGCCCGGATAGTTCAGCAAAATAAATTTTGCGCGTTCCCACACTTCAACCGGCACGGAATCGAGATCAGGGAGAAAATGATTCTCTTCCTTCAGCGGCAGCAAATAAGGCTCCACGCCTGCCAACGCCAGTGCCGCCGTATAAATCGGATAGCCCGGATTGGGCACGATAACCACATCTCCCGGATTACACAATGACATAGCCAAATGCGACAAGCCGTCCTGCGAGCCCATCAGGGAGACCAGCTCATGATCGGGATCCAGCTTTACTCCGAACCGATGCTCCATCCAGGCGGCTGCCTGCCTACGAAAACCCGTACTTCCATGCGTACCCGGATAAGCGTAAATATCCGTGCGCAGCGCCGCTTCGCTTAGCGCTTTTCTTACTGCCTCCGTTGGAGGCTTATCCGGACTGCCGATGCCAAGGTTGATAATGTCCCTGCCTTTGCCGGCTGCTTCCTTTCTCCACTCCGCGACCTCGGCGAAGATCGAAGAGCCTAGCTGCGACAACCGTTCAGAACGCCACGATTTCCTCATCCCGTCACCCGTTCCATACTTGCTCGTATTGTTCTTCCTTGTACCCAACCGTTACTTTTTGGCCGTCCGTTACGATTGGGCGTTTGATCAGCATGCCATGGGAAGCCAGCAATTCAAGCTGCTCCTGCTCGCTCATGCTGCCAAGCTTGTCCTTCAAGCCAAGCGCCTTGTACACTTCGCCGGAAGTATTAAAAAATTTCTTCAGTTCCAATCCGCTGTTTCGTACGAGCACTTTCAGTTCGGCGGGAGTTGGCGTCTCTTCCACAATATGCTTCAGATCCAGCTCATTGCCCTTTGCTTGAAGCGATTTGACGGCTTGGCGGCATGTACCGCATTTCGGATATTGATATATGATCAGCTTGCTCATCTGTGTAAATCCTCCTATTAGCACTCTCTTAGCGCCAGTTCCAGCTTCTCAAGATCAGGCGGCAGCGCAGCCGTCCACTCCATCCATTCCTTCGTCATCGGATGCGTCAATCCCAGCGTCTCCGCATGAAGCGCCTGGCGTCCGGCGGCTGTCTCCCATTTGTCTACCTTGCCGGACTGCCGTCCGTACATGCCGTCGCCAATCAGCGGACAGCCGATATGCTTCATATGGACTCGAATCTGATGAGTGCGCCCCGTCTCCAGCTTTAATCTCACTCTTGCTGCCTGTCCCTCGCCGTATACATCCGTCGTCTTGTAATGCGTAACGGAAGGATAACCTTCCAGCGTTACGATTCGAACATGCGGATCCTCCGGGTCGCGGTCAATTGGCGCATCTACCGTTCCTTCTGCCGGGGATGGCGCACCGTAAACGTAGGCGCAATACATTTTCATTATGGTTCCGGCCTGCAGCTGTTCGGACAGCTGCTGGTGAATGTACGGATTTTTGGCAATGACGACAAGTCCCGATGTATCCTCGTCCAGCCGGTGTACCGGACGGAACCGGACGCGTTCACCGTTAACCTGCCAATGATAGACGATCCCGTTCGCGAGCGTGTTGGTGTAATGTCCTTTGGTCGGATGGACGATGATGCCCGCGGGCTTGTTCACGACAAGCAGATAATCGTCCTCGAACACAATCGATAAAGGCAGATCCTGCGGCAAAATATCCTCCGAGATCTCTTCCTCCATCCGGATGGCGACCAAATCTCCTTCGGTCACTTTCGCCGTGGTGTATGCCCTTACTCCGTTAATGGTAATGCCATATTCAGTCAGCTTGAGCCGGGACAGAAGCGAGCGGGATACGCCCAGCTTCCGCTCCAGCACCGTCCTGACGTCTTTTCCTGCCAGATCAGCGCCGACCTCAACGGCCAGCGCTTTGTAATAACCCGCTATATCTTTTACTGTCATTTCGATTTCTTGCGGAACACTTCCGCACTCCGTACGTATTCGGTATCGGGCACGCCAAGCTTCGCGTTCGCCGCTCTTGCCGCCGCGAAGAAAAAGTCCGACAGCCTGTTTAAATATTTCTGCACTTCCGGATTAGCCGGATTGTCAGGATGCTCCGCTGCAAGCGTAACGACGCGGCGTTCCGCCCGCCGGCATACGGTCCGGCATACATGCAGCAAAGCCGATACGGAGCTGCCACCCGGCAAAATAAATCTTGTAATCTCAGGCGCCTCGTCGGTATATTGATCGATCATCGCCTCAAGCCTGACTGCCGCCTCTCCCGTCACTTTAAGCGGAGCCCCCGGGCTTGCATAGGCGAGGTCCGAGCCGCAGTCAAACAGCTCCTGCATAATATCGACGAGGAGCGCGGCCATATCCTTCAATTCCTCGTGCTTGGCAGCCTCCGCTGCCGCCTGCCCGACAAAGGAGTTCAGCTCATCGATTGTGCCATAAGCTTCAACGCGGATATCGTCTTTGCGAACCCGCCCGCCAATAAGCGAGGTTTGGCCCTTGTCGCCCGTACGAGTATAAATTTTCATACCAATCAGCCCTTCCTAAGGGTATAGTTCCCTTCACTATACCATATATCTGCTTGTTCATTTCGCAAAAAAACAGGCAAGGGCGCGCCCTGCCTGTTTTCCTCTACTGCTATTAGCCTTGCTTCAGCTTATGGACAAATTGTCCAATCCGGTCAAGTGCTTCCGTAAGCTGGGCAACCGATGTTGCGTAGGAGCAGCGCAGATGTCCTTCGCCTCCCAGGCCAAATACATCGCCGGGAACAGCAGCGACATTCCCTTCCTCCAGCAGCCGCTGCGCGAATTGCTCGGAGGTTAGACCCGTTGACGTAATGGATGGGAAAGCGTAAAACGCTCCCTCCGGCTCGTGGCACTCCAGTCCGATTTGCCGGAAGCCCTTCACAACAAGCCTTCTGCGCTGGTTGTAAGACTCCATCATCCGATCCTTTTCTTCCAGGCCATGAGGAGTCAACGCTTCAAGCGCCGCATATTGAGCCATAATCGGCGCGCACATAACGGTATATTGATGAATCTTCAGCATGGCGCCAATCAGATCCTGATGACCGCATGCGTAACCCATCCGCCAGCCGGTCATGGCAAAAGCTTTGGAGAAGCCGCTCACAAGCAGCGTCCGGTCCTTCATGCCGGGGATAGCAGCGAAGCTCACATGCTTGGAGCCGTAAGTAAGCTCCGCGTAGATTTCGTCGGAAATAACGATCAGGTCGTTTTCTTCGACAACTTTAGCGATTGGCAGCCAGTCCTCATAAGTCATAATACCGCCGGTTGGATTGCTTGGATAACATAAAATAAGAACCTTGGACTTTGGCGTTATCGCCGCACGCAGCGATTCCGCCTTCAGCTTGAAATTATCCTTCGCAAAGGTCTCGATGCCAACGGCTTTCCCGCCGCTTAACGTCGTAATTGGCGAATAGGAAATATAGCAGGGCTCCGGAATAAGAATCTCGTCGCCCGGGCTGATCAAGGCCCGCAGGGCAAGGTCAATCGCCTCGCTGCCGCCGACCGTTACCAGAACCTCGTTAGCCGGATTATAGGAAACGGCAAAGGAATCGTTCAAATATTGACCAATCGCTTCGCGCAGTTCCGGCATGCCGGCATTGGATGTATATTGCGTCTTGCCTTTCTCGAGCGCGTACACAGCAGCGTCGCGCACATGCCATGGCGTTACGAAATCCGGTTCGCCTACGCCAAGCGTAATTACGTCCTTACGGGTACTAACCAAATCAAAAAAGCGCCGGATGCCTGACGGTTTGATGCTCCGAGCAAGCGGCGACAAATAATCAGCCATTGATTGGCGATGATTCGATGTTACCTCGTCTTTAATCATAGCCATCACCCTCTTATGGCGAAATCATCAATCGATGGTCACCTTCATGCTCCTCGAAGATAATTCCGTCCTGTTTGTATTTTTTCAGAATAAAGTTCGTTTTTGTCGACAGCACTTTGTCGATCGGTGATAGTTTATTGGAAACAAAAGAGGCAACCTCTTTCAGATTCTTACCTTCAATCTCGACAAGCAAGTCGTATGCCCCGGACATCAGATAGACCGATTTCACTTCCGGATATAAGTATATGCGCTCGGCGATGCCTTCAAAGCCGCGTCCGCGCTCAGGCGTAATTTGAACCTCGATCAATGCCGTAACCTTCTCGTCATCAACCTTGCTCCAGTTTACTACCGTGGCATATTTAACGATGATATGTTCTTCTTCCATGTAGGCGATTGCCTGCTTCACGCTCTCCACCGGCTCATTCAGCATGGCGGCAATCAGGTCGGCGTCGCGTCGCGCGTCTTCCTTGAGCAGCTCCAGCACTTTCAGCTGTAGTTCGTTCATCGTCAAACTCCTTCCAAAACTGCGGTTATTAAAATATTTTACAACGAATTATAGGTTCCTGCAAAGAAAAAAAACGAAAGACCCCGAAGGGTCTTTACATGTAGAAAGGCTGATGCGACTGGTTCTGCTGCTGTTGCTGGAACTGGCCGTACTGCGGGAACGACGGCTGGGAGTTGCCCATGCGCTGCTGCAAATATTGAGTCGTTTTTTGCTGGGTTTGCTGATATTCCTTCGTTTGCTTGTCGATTTCCTGACGAAGCGCGGAAGAAGCCGTGCTGTACATATTTTGAGACTGCATCGCTTGGAACAAGTTCCCTTGCAGCTTCAGCGTGCTGTTCAGCAGATGGGTAAACATTTGACGCACTTCCGGGCAAGTCGATTCCGTCGCAGCCGTCGCATACTCGCGTACAACCCGTTTCAGATCGGCAAGTACGGTATACGCCAAATCTTCATCCGGCAAATGATGCTGTTGTTGGTACATGGTTGATGGACCCTCCTAAAATAAATTGCGAAGCCGCTTATGCTTCGTAAGTAGTTATTGTGGTTGCGTTGGCGCCAAATGCTGATGCTGCTGCAGTGCTTGCATCAACGTTTGATAATGCTGCTGATGCGTTTGCAATTCCGCCATGCCGGCTTGCCTTAATGTCGGGTTAGTCGCGAGGGACGCGAGCAGTGCATTTTGCTTGATCAGCAGGTCTTCATTGGACAACGAGTCCGCGATATATTCCAGTTCCTTCGCGGTTAGAGCTTGAAGCATATGTTTTCGTCTCCTTCATGCCAAGTTTGGGATAGCATACGTATTATGGGCGTAACTCCCATGAATTATGTATGCAGCTCGAGTTCGGATTTCGTGCGGAGCTCCGATTCCTTCGTAATCTTGCACTTCACTTCGAAGGTCAAATCTTTTGGACCGGGCCTCCAATCTTCTTTAACCAGGCGCTTCCACTCCTTATTGTGATGACGGTACAGCTGATGCTCCAGATCATAAATATCGGCATTGAGGGCTAATCCCCTAGCGTAAGTGTCCTTGAGCTGTTTTTTTACGGTCTTCTCCACTTGCTCAATAAGCTCCTCGTCTGTCATATCGCTTGATGCTTCAATTAAATGCCCGGTCAGATTAACCTTTAATACGAATTGAGGGTTGTTATTATCCATGCTGGCCTTTACCTTCGAGTTTGCCGAATCAACAACAACAGAGGCTCTTTTGTCTTCAACCTGAATTGGAATGAGGGAACGTTTGAATGCTTCGTCAATCCAGATTAGCCCTTCGGACTTTGCCCTGGACATATAACCGGACGGTTTCTTCTCATTGAATAAAAACACGCCATCAATGGTTAAAAAGTTTAGCTTTTTTTTATTGTTCTCCCAGTCATCCGGCAGAATCGAAAGCGAAGGAAGCTTGACGGACATAGCCGGTTCAAGAGCATCGCGCACGAATGACTGCAGGGTCATCGGATCGACATAGCTGTTCTGGTTATTCTCGATTTGAGGTGCGTAAAGCGGCGTTGTCAGCGGCGTTTTGTTAAACAGCATATCCATCGTAAACAACTCGTTAATGTCTGTTTTGGTTCCAAATATAAAGGAATTGAATCGGGTGGAGCTAAGCCGGTTAAGGCTGTCGATGATTTGCTTCATTTCTTTGAAAGCGCGTTCGTGGATCACGACCGACTTCAAGTGATTAAGCGACAGCTTGTACTGGGAAGAATCCATTAAATTAAACACCGCGGCAAGATTGGTATTGCCTTCATGCTTTCCTATCCATATCGGGCTCCCTGGCGGCGGTGCGCCGCCTTCCTGCTTGGCGATGACGCCAAACGATATCATTTGGGCGTACACAACGAATTTATCGTCAACATAGTCGACGCCGATAGCCGATATGTAACTGACATCCTGCAAATTCACTTCGTCCCAGCAGCCGCCTGTTACAAGCATCACGCAAACGGCCAGAGCGGCTTTAGCCGCTTTCGCATAGCTTCGAATTTTCGCATGAACCGTCATGGCTTCTCACCTTTTGCTCTGGACTTCCAAGGCTTCTGGAATAATCCCGTCACTAATTCCCTCCATTTAATCGGGGCAATGGGCTGCATGTAATTCTGATTAAACGTTTCAAGCGAACACATATAGATCAGGATTAAAAACACGCTGACAAAGAAGCCGAAGATCCCGAACATCGACGAGAGGGTCAACACGAAAAATCGTAATATGCTGACGGTTCCGCTTAAAGTCTGATTAACCAGCGTAAAGGTAGAGACTGCCGTAATAGCAGCTGCCACAAGCATCGTCGGAGAGGTTATGCCTGCCCGTATGGCAGCATCCCCGATAATGAGCCCGCCAACGACGGACACCGTTTGGCCAACGGGCCGAGGCAGCCTCACGCCCGCTTCCCGGAACAACTCGAACATCCCCATCATGAGAAACATTTCCATCGTGGCCGATATCGGCAGGCCGATTCGGGAGTTCGTGACGGTAGCTAGCAGCGTAAACGGTATTTGATCCGTATTATAGGCCGATAAAGCGACCCAAAAGCCCGGGAGACAAATAGCCAGCACAAATCCGATAAAACGAAGCAGCCGCTCCAGGGTTACATAGTAATAAGGAAGATGGGCATCCTCCGGGGATTTTACCAGGAGCGTCAGATTACCCGGCAGGATAATGACGGAAGGATTGCCATCGACCAGGAGACAGACTCTGCCTTGCATTAACGATTGAACGACGTAGTCGGGACGGCCTATGTAATCAACGAGCGGGAACAGGCTGTTTGGCCTGTCCGACACAAGCTCCTCCAGCTCGGAAGAGCTGTACAAGGCTTCGATATGAATCTCACCCAGCCTTTTTTTAGCTTCTCTGACCAAGGACGGCTCCGCTTTGCTTCTCATGAACATCATCGAAATTTCCGTCTGCGACTCGGTTCCGATTTTCATATATTCCACATTCAGATCCGGCGTGCGCAGTCTTCTCCGGATAAGCGCAATATTGGTAGCTAGACTTTCCACAAACCCGTCCCGCGGCCCTTTGACCGACAGCTCCATCGTTGATTCTTCGGGCTGGCGCCCCGGAATGCTTGCGATATCGAAGGAATATACCGAGCGCGTAGCATCGTCGATAACGATGACGCTGCCCGAGTAAAGGTTGGAAAAAAAGAAAGCGACCTCCCGTTCATTATCGAGCGAAAGACGCGCGCCAAACGAATGGCCTTCCTTGTGCAGATTGTTCTTGTCCATCACAACCGGTTCCCGCGCAGCCTCTGGCTGATCCAGCGCTCCGAAGTTTTTGTTTAAACTCTCGGCCAGCTTGTCGAGCTGCGGCAGCAAGGCGATAAATACCGTCTGCATATCCACCATGCCGCTGCACATCAGAATGCGGAATACCCGCTTTTGCTCTTCTTTGCCAACCTCCAACGTTTGAATAACGATGTCTCCTGAACCGGCCAATTCTTCATAAATTCGGTCCAAACGATCCCGTTTGCGATGTTGCTTGTCCGGTTCATGACTCATTGCGGTAACCTCCTTGCATTTCCGGCTGAGCTGATTTTTTTGGTTTGCGGAACGTGAGAATCCATAGCAGCAGAAGAACGGCGCCAAACAGAATCCAAGCTACCTGAAAGTAAGCGTGCATTAGGATCATGTACCACTTCATATGCATCAGAACGGTAAAGCTTGCTATAGCCAAAACAAAAACGGTGATCAGCATGCTGATCCATTTTCGCTTAATTTTCCTGAACGGTCCGTAAAGCTGAATGAGATAGAGTGGCAGCGATATCCGGATAAGCGCTCCGGAAAGCCATTGAAACACGGCAAAAAAATCAACATGCTCGAAATATTTGCCAATCTGCACTAGACGCCATTGCGAATAAGCCGGATAACGCATCATGCTTGCTTCTTCAGGTCCAAACAGAGTAATAGCACCTACCGTAGGGCCCAGGGTCAAGAGCATGAGCATAATGGTCAGCAGCAGGAGATGCCACTTCTTAAAGCTTCTCTTCATTTCATGTTGGATAAGAAGCAGGAAGGACAGTTCCATAAAAGCGCTGAGGGAATAGACAGACCCTTTGAATATCGGGTATATCCCCATTTCGAACATCGGCAGCAAGTACCGGTAATCCTTGGACGGCATGTTGGCCGACATGACAAAGTCTCCCAGCACTACAACGATTGGAAGCAGAATGCAGGATACATAAGCAATCGTGCGCAGTCCGTTCATAGCCGCAAACATGCAGATAAAGCAGAAAATAAACAGAACCACGTATTGCGGCGTCAACGGCAAATAGGTATTCGATGTCCAGGCGACAACGTCTACCAAAGATCCGAAAGCGACGAAAAGCAAAGCCAAATTAATAATTGCGAGAATCAACCATACAAAAAAAGCCGGGACACGTTGCCTGAGCCATTCGTCAAAGCGTACTCTGTTCATCTTGAACATCACGCGCTGCAAAGGAAACACGGCAATGGGTAGCGCGATAATAAGCGCAACCGGAATACTCAGCCATGCATCTCTTTTCGCTTCGGCAAGCAGCAGGGGAACAACGATGACGTGATTGACAAGGCCAACGCTGAGCAGAGTCATCATAACAATTGGCCATAAACCGATAGGCTTCGCATTTAGCTGCACAGAATTCACCACCTTCGCTTCCAGCATTCCCCTTAGGAAGAAAAGTGATGCATTTCCTTATCCATGGAAAAAAGCCCTTTGATTTGCTGGACGCGATCAAAAGGGCTTTACCGTTTATGGCAGGTGAATCGTTTTGACGTGATCAAAATGGATAAACACCGATGATCCACTCGCATCCGCAAGTTCAAGCAGGTTCAAATCGACATTTTTGAGGACACCTGTCTTTCTAGGATTCTCCCCCAGATCAAGAACGACGAATTGTCCGATATGTTTGCGCAGCTGCTGATCAAAGGTACGGGCAAGGGTTAAGGGTGTTGGCTTGAGCGGAAATTGTTCGGATGACAACGAGTAAGGGGTAACATTGGCGTTATACGGTACCAGATATTTAAGATGCCGCATGGAGATCATGACGGAATGGTAGACCGGCGAATAAAAAACAAAGAAATCGTTCATGACTGCCGTCACATAGCCATGTATGGATTGATTGCCGGTAATATAAATTTCCGAAAACATGCCTTTGGAATTCAATAAAATTTTGCGGAAAGATATGGAGTCGTTATACGATTCGAACGGTAGCTCCGGCGTACTGCTGTAGTTTTGATTTTCATCCTGCACAATTCTCATTTGCTGCAAATGGATCAGCGGTACGTAAAAAAACTGGGTGCCGTTATAAAGCACAAGTATATCGGGGCCAAAATCAATCAGCTTGCCGCGTATGCCCGCTCTTCCGGAAATAACAAGCTCAACCTGTGAATCGAGGAATGGATGCTGGTTCTTCAACTGCTCGACCTCCTTTTCAAAAGCTTCATCTATTAAGGAAGCCGGACACTAAAGTAAATGCCCGGCTTCTATCTATCGATTAGCCTTTTTTCGAGCGGTTGCTGCTACCGGATTTTTTCGATTTGTTGCCTGTCGACTGCCCTTGAGCTTGAGCACCGGTACGGTTGCCCGATTTGTTGCCGCCGGATTTGTTGTTGTTTTTATTACCCGATTTGTTGTTGTTTTTGTTGCCGCCGGATTTGTTACCGCCTTGGTTGCCGCCTTGGTTGCCTCCGCTCTTGTTGCCGCCGGATTTGCCGCCGAGTTTTTTGATTGTTTTGATGTGGTCAACCAGGAGATAAACAACTTGATTATTTGCTGCTACAACGAGTGCTGTGTTGCCTTGTACTTCAGCGAGGAAGCCTTCTACCTTTTCCGGTCCGCCCCAGTTGATTTGCACGAATTCTTTCGTTAAAGCATTAATAACGCCTCTGAAGTTGTTCGCGTTGATATAATCCGTGCTAGTACCGCCGCTTTTGCTTGTAGCAAATCCGGTTACGCTTTTTACATGGCTGAGGTCAACGTATACAACGCCTTCTTTTGTCGAAAGAACCAGGTAATCGTTTTTAACGGCGAGCAGCTTGCCTTCCAGAGATTCCGGACCGCCACGGTTGATTCGGACAGTTTCGCCTACCAAGTTTCTAAGTTCAGTGTTGCCTGTTCCTGTGGTGCCTGTTCCTGTGCTTTTGCCATTGCTTCTGTGGCTTTTGTGACTCCTGTGCCATTGGTGTCCGCCGCTGTTGTTGCTACCTTGCTGCCAATTGCATCCGTACATGTAATAAATCCCTCCGATAACTTTCTCTTAATAGATTTACAACCGTGCCATCCAATTGACCTTCTACCACTAATAGGCTGAACTTCCTGGTGTTTCGCTATCTAGTCATCTACCATTGGTGACGGTTTGTAATATATTTATATGTAACCCGTATAGGAGAGGTACTAGATTAGTAACCATTTATGCGGACAAAAAGAAGAAATAAACAATTTCATCACTTGCGGGTGTCATTCTCCCCCTTTCCCGAATACCGTAAATAAGCACAGGAGCCTATCGGCCACGATAGGCTTTGACTTCGGTCTTAAGGGGTGAAGCCCGTGGCACAGCTGCCTATACGTAAAATTGAAATTGACGAGGATGATCTATGGGATCTGAAGAACAATCCTTGGAGCAAATCGTTTAAACCCATCCATATCGAAATAGATGGAAAAAGCTATTCGGGGACTTGCGGCATTCGGGGCGGCCATACGCGCAATTACACGAAGAAATCGTTCGAGATCAGGCTAGACGGGGGCAAAACGCTGCACTGGAACGCGGAATTCGACGATCCCTCCATGATCCGCAACGCCTTATCCTTTCAGTTTTTCAACCTCATTGGAGTGCCGTCCCCGGAAACCCAGCATATCTCCGTCGAGATTAACGGTTATGAGCAAGGGGTTTATTTGGAGATTGAAGCGGTGGACCGGCGGTTCTTTAGAAAAAGAGGTATCGGTTATACTTCCTTGATCTATGCCGTTAATGACAGCGCGGATTTCAGTCTTGTCGATCAGAATACAAATGCGAAAAAAGACTCGCTGTTTGACGGATATGAAATCGTGAACGGACAAACAAACACAAAATACCGGCTGGTCCGTTTCATTCGCAATATCAACTCCCTCCCTAGCAGACAGTTGAGCGTCTATACGGCCAAACGGCTGGATATCAATCAATATTTATTGTGGCTGGCCGGAGCGGTTCTTACCGGCAACTACGACGGCTTTGATCAAAACTATGCCCTCTATGAGCATAAGAAAACAAGCAAATATCGAATTATTCCTTGGGATTACGAGGGAACCTGGGGGAGAAACTGCTACGGGAAGCCATGCGGCAGCGATCTTGTAAGGCTGCAGGGGTATAATAGTCTGACCGGCAAGCTGTTTAAATTCTCTTCCTGCCGCCAAAGATACCGCGCAATCCTGCATAGACTATTAAAAACAGCCTTTACCGTTGAGCGGATCGATCCTATGATTACCCGCTTATACAAAGAGATCACGCCGGCAATCCGTGATGATTTTACCCGCAAAAGCAGCTACGACACGTTTCTCGACGAGCCTTCTTTTATACTCGATTATGTAAGAGAACGCCGCGGACTTATTAAAGAAGCCCTTAAAGCTTGGAAATAAGCTTTAAGGGCTTTCTTTTCGGACTCTTTTAAAATAGATTCATGCTTAAATACCGCTCGCCGGTATCCGGTGCGATGCATAAAACACGCTTGCCCTCTCCAAGCTTCTTGGCAACCTGCATAGCCGCCCAAACGGAAGCGCCCGAGGACGGTCCAAGCAGCAATCCTTCAAGACGCGCAAGGTCTCTCATCGTCCGAATGGCATCTTCATCGGCTACCTGAATAATCTCGTCATAAACTTCCGTGTTCAGGATCGCGGGTACAAATCCGGGACTTGTGCCAACCAGCTTATGAGGACCGGGCTGGCCTCCCGAAAGAACGGGAGAACCGGCAGGTTCGACAACCGCGATATGGATATGAGGCAATGAGGCCTTCAGCGTCTCGCCTGTGCCGGTAATGGTCCCGCCCGTTCCGGCAGTGGCAATGAAGGCATCCAGCTTGCCGCCCGTTTGCTCCAGGATCTCTACCGCGGTTGTAGTCCGGTGGATGTCCGGGTTGGCATGATTCTCGAACTGGTTCGGAATAAAGCTGCCCGGTATTTCGGCTTGCAGCTCCAGCGCCTTGCGAATGGCTCCCGGCATTCTTTCCGCGGCCGGGGTCAAAACAACGTCAGCCCCGTATGCCTGCAGCAGCTTGATTCGCTCCGCCGACATATTGTCCGGCATGATCAGGATAAGCTTGTAGCCCTTGGCAGCCGCATTCATCGCTAGGCCAATACCGGTGTTGCCGCTGGTCGGCTCGATAATGGTACTGCCCGGGGAGATTAAACCTTGACGCTCGGCCGCTTCGATAAGAGCCGACGCGGCGCGGTCCTTCACGCTGCCGCTCGGATTGAACCGCTCCAGCTTAACGCACACTTCCGCGCTTCCCGGTTGAATAAGCCGGTTAAGCCTGATGACGGGCGTTTCGCCGATGAGGTCGATGATGGTGGATACTATACGTGGCATAAATTCTCCTTTTCGTGTCAGTTAAAGACTTCAATCGTTCCATCAAGCCCATGCTGCGCGAGTCTATCATGATTCGATCGCTGTTGTCCCTGAATTTCTTTGAATTAAACCGCTTAGCGGTTGAAATTCCTGGACAAAGGCGAGCGCTAACGCTTCTCATTCATGATAGACTCGCTCCGCGCTCTAGGACGATTGAAACCTTTAAAAAGCACTTAACGAAATTTATTGTTGGCCGAAAGGAACGGCCGGATAAAAAACCATCCGGCGATTGGAACGATACCAACACAAAACATAAGGGTAACGATAGCCGCCGGCGTCTGCGTCTGGGATACGACAACCAGATAAGCGGCTAGGCCGATGACACGGCCAATAATGAGGCCGGCCTCGCGAAGAACGATTAGCTCTTCGCGGTTAACGGCGCTTTCCTCGGAGTGGCCGATCAGGTCGAACACCCGGGATGTCATCGGGATAATGTACAACGGTATAAACAAGGAAGTGCCTATGCCGAAGATCAGCAATGTACTATAGGTGACTTTATAGAACAACGGAAGAATGATCAGACCAATCATGATCGTACCTGCCAGCATCGCGATTCTGCGGTTGCTCGGTTTGAGGCGCTTGCCGACAAACCAGAAGCTGATGAGGGCAACAAGGGAAGTAATCAGCGAGAAATTCCCCAATTTCCCTTCGTTTTTAGTTGCGATATAGATGACAAGTCCGATCAGGAACATAAAGACGCCTTCGCGAACGCCTTGAGCGACGATAGCACCAAACATCCGCCGCCATGGATTTCCCTTTTCTTTCAGTTCTTGAAGTCCAAGGAACCATTTGTACTTCTCTCCTATAACGCCGCGGTTCTTCAGCCAGAAACTGCCGACAACGGCCAGACCAAAGATAACAAGGGAAATCGTGAAAATAAGCTTGTAACCGCGCTCGCCATGCAGCGTCGTAATCAGGAAACCCGACACCCATGGGGCAATAATCCCCGACAATGATCCTAAAATGCCTGCTATTCCATTAAACCGGTCGCGGTTATCCGGCTCGGTAATTTCGAAATAAACTACATTATAAGCCATCCAATAAAAGCCTAATGCCATACCGCTTAGCATGCCGAGAGGTATGCTGTAGGTTTTGGCCTGCTGGCCCAGCATGAGTACCGTAAAATAAAACGCCCCCGACAGCACGATGCCAAGACGGAGGCTGTACATTTTATGATGTTCCTTCACCCATTTGCCTGCCAGCCAAAAGATGATGCCGCTTGTTATGTATTGTCCAAGCGTGTACCAGCCAATTAGCATAAAGGACTGGCTTGCTTTCCAGAGATAGACCGGGATGAACGTTCCGGACAGTGCGCTTGCCACGCCAAACAGACCTTGTACCGTCAGCAGCAGGATGGCCTGCGCATCCATCGCCCCGCCGTGGCGTGAACCCGGGACAACGCGGCCGACTGATTTGCCAGGCATACGCCCGCCGGTCTTAACGCCATGATGACTCTGCTTCAATCCGATTCCTCCTAACAGTGATGTTCCGTTAGGTTTCCCAATTAAGCAGGCCGCATGCCGTTTTTCCAGTAATTACTCTTTTGGCGCAAGCAGCTCCAGCATCTGGTTCCGGGCTTTCTCGCTTAGAACCGTCGAAGTCTGGAAGCAGGACGGACAGATATAAGTTACGGTCTCAAACGGCGATTGGATAACGGGTTTACCGGTTACGGCATGCACCGTTGGCTGAAGCGATACCGTTTGTTTACCCGCTTCCAGCATATATTCACGGCAAGAAGGACATTCCGGCGCTTCTTCCTGACTGTCCGTTATTTGACGGATCGTTTCTTCCGCCGCAAGCCAGGATACATTCATTTGACGGAAGCCTTCGTTGGATTCATCGTTATAGGAATCATCCTGCTTTTGCTCTTCCTGCTCCTCGTCCCAGTTGTCGTCCTGCTCGTCTTCATCGCGGTCGATCCCGATCTGCATCGTACGATAGCCGCTTAGTTCATTCTCGCAATGCGGACAATGCTTCTCCGGCCCAATCTCTTCATCCCATACAATTTCGGTATCGCACCATGGGCAAATTGTTTGCTCTTCCATTCCAAAACCCTCCACAAGCTTAATTGTTCAAAATATAGATAACGCCTAATCCAAAAAATATAATTGCAATCGCGAGTAAAATTCCCCATAAATACTTCATGACTGCCCTCCTGAAAATAAGAATTGCAGAGCAATTCTTATTACGCAAGCCTATGCCGCTTACAATATAACCGTTGCTCCGATAACATAAGACAAAGAAATGGAAATAATCATGGCAATAAATCCTACCGCACGGTTATCCTTAGCGATTTCGTCATCGATCTTGAACACCGGCGTAAGAAACTCAAACAAGAAATAGGCGGCAAGCAATATGATAAAGCCGAATATCCCCCAGATCAGACTTTCGTACACGGAAACCTTCGCTTCAATGGAAAACCTGAAAATATTGCATATCCCGAATATTTTCCCGCTTGTCGCCATAGCTACCGCTACGTTGCCGTTCTTGATTTCCTTCCAGCAATTATAACGGGTCACAAGCTCAAACACGGACAAAAAGACGATAAGCGACAGGACAACCAGCGATACATAAACGAGAGATGCCGCATAAGAATTGCTGAGCAAACGATCGACTTCATTACCCATCCTTATCACTCCCAAAGGCTTGCTTGCCGTGCCGCACAAGCTTAACGGCGAAGCTATTTCAGCTCCGCCACGGTTACGCCTGCGCCGCCTTCGCCGTATTTTCCGAGACGATACGCCTTCACAAGACTATGCTTGCGTAAATATTGTTGGATTCCCGCACGCAATACGCCGGTACCCATGCCATGGATGATATATACTTGACCAAGCCCGCCCAAATACGACTCGTCGAGGAAACGATCCACTTCAATAATAGCTTCCTCCAGGTTCGCCCCGCGCAGATCCAGCTCCATGCGGAGGCTATCTTCCTTGGAGCGCTTCAGGCTTGCCGTCTGCTTAGGCTGCTGCTGCTTGTTGAGCTGCGCCACCGGCTTAATCAGCTCAAGATCATCCAGCGCGACCTTCATCTTCATAATGCCAAGCTGAACGGTAGCATCCGATGCGCCTATCTCTACAACGATACCCTTTTGATTGAGGCTGTAGACCATAACCTCATCGCCGGCTCCAATCTTCGCCGGCTTCTTCGCTCCGCCGCCTGCCGGACGCTTCTTCTTCGCGGCAAGCTCCGGTGCCGCTTCCTCCAGTCTGCGCTTGGCTTCAATCAGCTTATGCTCCTTGACGGAAGCGCCTTCCTCCAGAGCCAGCTTGCGAAGATCCGCGATAATCTGATCCGCTTCGCGTCTGGCCTTCGCAACTGCCTCATGCGCTTCTTCCTGCGCCTTCTGCAGCATTTTGTCGCGCTGCTCCTCGAAGCGCTCCAGCTCCGCTTCGTGGCGTTTGCGCTGCGCTTCCATCTCGCGCCGCATCGACTCTGCCGTATTACGCTCCGATTCCGCGCTTAGACGATCTTCCTCCAGAGAGGCAATCATGTTCTCAACGCGTTGATCCTCTTCGCTGACCTCGCCCTTGGCATGATCGATAATCGCCTGGCTGAGACCCAGCCTCTCCGCAATGGCAAACGCATTGCTTCGTCCCGGAACACCAACAAGAAGGCGGTAAGTCGGGCTAAGCGTTGCAACGTCGAACTCCATGCTGGCGTTAATGACGCCTTTGCGGTTATAAGCATAAGCCTTAAGCTCGCTATAATGCGTAGTCGCAATAATGCGGCTGTCGAGCTTATGGATATGCTCCAGAATGGCAATCGCAAGCGCCGAGCCTTCGGCCGGGTCCGTTCCCGCACCAAGCTCATCGAGCAGTACAAGGCTCTTGGACGTCATGGATTCCAGAATCCGGATAATATTCGTCATATGGCTGGAGAAGGTACTAAGGCTTTGCTCGATGCTCTGCTCATCGCCGATATCGGCATAAATGGAGTCAAACACGCAAAGCTGGCTTCCTTCTTCAGCCGGTACAAACAAACCCGACATCGCCATCAGACTGAGCAGACCTACAGTCTTTAGGGATACCGTTTTACCTCCCGTATTCGGACCGGTAACGATAATAGCCGTAAACTGATTGCCAAGCTCCACATCAAGCGGCACAACTTTGTCCGGAGCGATCAACGGATGGCGTCCGCGTTTGATTTTGAGGAAGCCCCTGTCGTTCATGCGCGGCAAAGTCGCTTTCATTTCATGGGCAAGCCGCGCCTTGGCATAGGCAAAGTCCAGTTTGCCGAGCAGATCCTGGTTGTAAAGCAGATCCTCTACATGCTCTGCCGCGCGGGCCGTCAGCTTTTGCAGGATTTTCTCGATTTCGCGAAGCTCCGCGGCTTTGGTCTCCCGCAGCTTGTTATTCATCGATACAATAGCTTCCGGCTCAATAAACAGGGTAGCGCCGGAACCGGACTGGTCGTGGACAATCCCGCCAAAATGCGAGCGGTACTCCTGCTTAACCGGTATGACGTAACGGTCGTTCCGAAGCGTAATAATGGAATCCTGCAGCATCTTCTGCACCGAAGACGAACGGATCATCTGTTCCAGCTTCTCCCGGATCCGCGACTCTCCGCTCCGCAGCTCGCGACGGATGGATGCGAGTTCAGGGCTCGCGCTGTCCATGACTTCCGCCTGGTCGTCGATGCAGTCAAAGATGGCATCCTCCAGCGGCTTATGCTCGGATAATTGCTCAGTCAGCTGGAACAAAAGCGGTATCGGATCATCCTCATGCAGATTGTCGATATGCTTCTTAACCCGGCGTGCGCCTCTTGCCGTTGCCGCGATATCCAACAGCTCGGCGGGGTTCAGGGTTCCTCCGATTCTTGCGCGATGAAGGGAAGCGCTGATGTCCACAACGCCCCCAAACGGTGCATTGCCCTTCAGCCTGTCTGCTTTGTACGCTTCATCGGTCGTCTGCAGCATATGCTTGACGTCTTCCAGATCGGAGACCGGGGCAAGCTGCCCCGACACGTTTTTCCCTAGCGATGTAGCGGCATGATGCACTAATTTATTCGTAATTTTATGAAATTCCAAAGTGGATAAAATTTTGCTGTCCAAGTGAACACTCCTCTCGCCCTTATATTATAGCTGATCGGGGTTTAGGATGCACGACATCACCGCTTGATTCATACATGTTTCCCTGATTAATGGTCATAATAAGTTAGGAAACGCACCATACTTAGGCTAACCTAACATGAGGAGGCTAATGATATGAGTTTTCTTGGTCATGTTGTCCGTTTTATCGTTGCAGCCATCGTTCTGATGGTAGTCGGCTGGATCGTTCCGCAATTTAGTGTCGGCGGCTTCTGGAGCGCCCTCCTGCTGGCGCTTGTTATCGCGGCGCTGGGCTGGATCATTGAAGGTATTTTCGGCAAAAAAGTTACCCCGTTTGGACGCGGTATCGTTGGCTTTATCGCCAGCGCGGCTGTCATCTGGATTGCACAGTTTATCGTGGGCGGCGTATCCGTCACTTGGCTTGGCGCAATCTTAGCCGCTCTCGTTATCGGGATTATCGACTTGTTCATTCCGGTCAGCACCCCGTACGAAGCAGGCAGAAGCGATTACCGCAACCGCGACTAGCAGCAAATAAGCTTTGAAGCCCTTGTCCTGTCGGAAACGATGGGCAGGGGCTTTTTCATTTGTCACGGGACTGTCACTGCAAATTGGATGCGGATAAGCTACAATAGGAAAAGTATTGAAATTTGTATGCTTTTGGCTATGAAAGGGGTATGAAGATGAAGAAGTGGCTCATATTTGCATCCGTGCTTTGCCTTGTGTTTGTCGTAGCTGCCTGCGGCTCCAACAGCAAGAGCAATAACTCCGGATCGGACGCGGCAAGCTCTACGGTTGCGGACGTTGTGATTAAAGCGAGCAGTTGGGAATTCGATCAGCCAGAATACCATATCAAAAAAGGTCAGACTATTAAGCTCGAGCTCATCGATGGCGTTCACGGCGTCGAGATTGAGAAGACAAACGTGAAACTGACTCAGAATAAAGCAAAAACCATCACGCTTGATGCCGGCGAATACGAAATCAAATGCAACATTCCATGCGGCGGCGGACATTCGAAAATGTCGGCCAAGCTTATTGTTGAAGCTGCTTAAGCCTTATTACCGCAAAGACCTCTTTATTTTGAAGGGGTCTTTTTTTCTTTCCGCGACATGCCTGCTTGCCAGCCTACATATGAATTATAATGATTCCTTTACAAAAGGGTAAGAAAGACTGATGCTATGAACTCTTCCCCTACCGCCTTCCGGTCTGATAAGATGATTCATAAATTATTCTTTTGAGGAGGGGTATGATCCATGAGCTTATTAAACGGACGGATTGCCGTCGTAAGCGGTGCAGGTTCGGGACTCGGAAGAGCAGCTTCCCTGTCGTTCGCGAAAGAAGGAGCCGAGGTTGCTTTGTTAGGCCGCCGTGAAAGCAAGCTGCAGGAGACAGCCGAGCTGATCAAACAGAATACGGGCCGCGAAGCGCTGATCATCCCTACCGACATTACACAGGAAAGCCAAATTCAATCCGCAGTCCAGCAGGTCATCGATCGATGGGGCTCCATCCATGTGTTATTAAATAATGCGGCCGTATTCGAGCCCGGTTCCGTGCTGGAATTAACCTCCGAGAATTGGCATGCGCAAGTGGCCACCAATTTGACAGGACCGTTTCTGCTTACAAAGGCCGTTCTGCCAACCATGCGCAAAAGCAAATACGGCCGCATTATTAATATAACCTCCGGCTTGTCCTGGAACGGAGCAGGCGGTTATGCCGCCTACAGCGCAGCGAAAGCCGGCCTGGAATCGCTGACCCGCACGCTCGCCGACGAGGAGCATGAGCACGGCATTCTTGTTAATTTATACAATCCCGGTACGCTGCGTACCGAAATGCACGCCACCGGCAAAGATCCGGCGGTCGTCACCCCGGACCTCATCCGCTTGGCCAGCCTTCCGGTAGGCGGTCCTACCGGAACGATTGTCAGCTACGGATAACAACAGAGAAGAAGCCGCTCCAATGCTGTGACATTGAGGCGGCTTTTTCTCTGCGTCCGGTAATTCGGTGGTGCATCGTTAAGCTTGCCGGAAACGCCCGAATTTGCTTCGAATCGAGCCCTAGCAGCTCCCTTAACGATGCGGCGCATCGTTAAGCTCTCGCAAAGGCCGTTTTCACTGCAGCTTAACGATGTCTCGCATCTTTAAGCTTGCCGGTAACGGCCGAATTTGCTTCGAATCGAGCCCTAGCAGCTCTCTTAACGATGCGCCGCATCGTTAAGCTCTCGCAAAGGCCGTTTTCACTATACCTTTACGATGTCGCGCATCTTTAAGCCTGCCGGAAACGCCCCGATCCTTTTCCACCCCCTATACCAATAGGCATAAAAGAGCCGCCTGCATTTTTAGCAGGCGGCTCTTTTGTTAGTACGGCTTAACTGTGCTCGATCAGCTCAATCCATTCATTGTATTCCGTTTGAAGCTTGCGGTATTCGATTTCCAGCTTCTCATGCTTCACGCCAAGTACGCGGAGTTCCTCGCGGAGGGCTTCCGTTTCCCCGGAAGCATCCTGATGCTCAGCCGCCAATGCTTGTGCCTGTTCATCCAGCAATACCCGCAGATCCGCAGCTGCAGCCGCTTCTTTCCGTGCCGCTTCGAGCTCCTCAAGAAGAGACTTCTCTGCTGCTTCGGAGGCACGTTCCGATTCCGTCAGACGCTCCGCTTCCTGCTTCGCTTGCTCCGCAAGCTGCTGCTCAGCCCGCAGTTTCTCGTTAAGCTCCTTGATCTGTTGCGAGGCAACCTCGATCTGCTGTACCGTAATGCGTTCGCGAGCAGCGGTATATTCCAGCTGTTCCAAAAGCTCGTTTTCGCGTTTTGTTGAATCCGCAAGCTGTTCTTCTTTTTCAAGACTGCGCAGCTCCGTCTCTTTCAGTAAAGACTCTAACTCTTCAATGCGAGAGCGCAGGCTATGCTGCTGCTCTTCCTGCTTCGCCAGAAGCTCGGAGTAACGATCTTCCGCTTCCGATAGACGCTCCTCGTAGCGTTGCTCATACAGCTGGCGCTGCTGCTCGAGTTTACGGTTATTCTCCTGCTCCCGTTCGTCCCACTCTGCCTTGAGCTCTTGCTGCTGACGTTCCAACAGCTCGATTTGCTCCATGTATTGAAGCTCTAGCAATTCATTCTGATCGGTGAACTGCCGTTCGAGGGAACGAAGCTGCTCTTGATGACGCTGCTCCAGCTCGGCAATTTGCTGCTCCTGCTGCTCTGCCATGGCGGCATTTTGTGCTTGCAGCCGGTCTTCCAGCTCCCGATTCGTCGACTGAACGGCTTCAAGCTGCTGCTTCAGCTCATCGTATTGCTGCGCATAGCGTTCCTTCAATTCAAATTGCTGCTCGGCAAAACGCAGCTCAAGCTGCTCCTGCTGCTCTTGATACTTACGCTCCAGCTTGTGCTTGTCCTCTTCGTATTGAAGTTCCAGTTCAAGCTCTTTTTCTTCAAAAATAGCAGATGCTTCTGTCAACTGACGCGCTTGTTCCTCCAGTCGGCGTTCCGCTTCGCTGTATCGGTCCGCGTGAAGCTGCTCGACAACAGAGCGTTCTGCTTCGAATTGGCGCTGCTGCTTCACCATTTCATCCTGAAGAAGATCGAATTGCTCCTGCAATTGCTGCAGCTTCTCGGTTTGTTCCGCGGCAAGTACTTCAATGGCCGTCTGCAATTCCAGCTGCTTGGAAGCTTGCTGCTCCAACTGCCCGATTTTCTCAAGCGATATCGCATACTGCTGAGAAACTTCCTCCAGCTGCTCTTTTACCTCAGCGTATTGCTGATCAAGCTCATTCGATTGCTGCTCCATCGTCCGGATAGAAGCACGCAGCGCTTCTTCCTGCTCCATTGCTTGCATCAGGTGTTCATCCGCAGCCTCAAGACGAAGCTCGTGCAGCTGTTTATCCTGATTCCAAGCCTGCTCCAGCTCGGACAATTTCGTAAGAAGTTTGGTACGCTCTTCAATCCAGCCATTGCGGCGGCGTTCGAAATCGGCCTTCAGCGATTGTTCCAGCTGAGCTAGCTGCTCTTGCCACTGCTGCTCCTTCGACTGTATAAGCTCCAGCGTTTTTGCGCGTTCCTGCTCCAACTCTTCTGCAGCGATGACTTGGGCCAAGGCAAGCTCGTCTACGGCTTCCGCTACCTTCGCTCGCTCGCGTTCCAGTTCAAGTGCCGCTGCCGCCTGCTGTTCCGAGAGGGCTTGCGCCGATACAGAGCGTTCTTGTTCCAGCTGGGCGGACAAAGCTTCCGCCGCTCTAATACGTTCAACCTCAAGCTCTTCCGCGGCAAGCGTTTGGTTCAACAACAGCTCGTCTGCGACTTCAGCCGCTTTCGCGCGTTCGCGTTCGAGCTGTTCCGCAAGCACTGCGGCTTTAGCACGCTCCAGCTCCAATTCTTCCGCGGCATAGGCTTGCGCCAAGGCAAGCTCCTCCGCTGCCGCCGCTTGCTGTTCTGCTAGTGCTTGCGAAGCCCGAGCACGCTCGCGTTCTACTTGCTCGGCTAGTACGTCCGCGGCTTTCATACGCTCCTGCTCCAGTTCCTGTGCAGCTTGCGTCTGCAAAGCGGCCAACGCTTCCGCTGCTCTTGCGCGCTCGCGTTCCAGCTCCTCTTCTGCAAGAGCTTGCGCCAGCGCCAACTCCTCTGCGGCTTCCGCTGCTCTCGCCCGTTCTTGCTCCAGCTCCCGTGCGGCCTGGGCCTGCAAAGCGGCCAACGCTTCCGCTGCTCTTGCACGCTCGCGTTCCAGCTCTTCTGCTGCAAGTGCTTGCGCCAGCGCCAGCTCCTCTGCGGCTTCCGCGGCTCTTGCCCGCTCTTGCTCCAGCTCCTGTGCGGCACGTGCCTGCAAAGCGGCCAACGCTTCCGCTGCTCCTGTGCGCTCGCGTTCCAGCTCTTCTGCTGCAAGAGCTTGCGCCAGCGCTAATTCTTCAGCCGCTTCTACCGCTCTGATCCGTTCGCGCTCCAGCTCTTCCTCAGCCTTCGCCTGCTGCTCTGCTAGTGCTTGTGCAGCTGCCACACGCTCTCGCTCTACTTGCTCAGCGAGCTTTTCCAATGCTTTCGTACGCTCTTGCTCCAGCTCCTGTGCGGCCTGTGCCTGCAAAGCGGCCAACGCTTCCGCCGCTCTTGCGCGCTCGCGTTCCAGCTCTTCTTCGGCCAGGGATTGCGCCAAAATCAGCTCCTCCGCAGCTTCGCTTGCTTTCGCGCGCTCTTGCTCCAGTTCCTGTGCCGCCTGCGCCTGCTGCGCAGATAAACTTGCCGCTGCCGCAGCGCGCTCGCGTTCCAGCTCTTCAGCCGCCAAAGCTTGCGCCAGCGCCCATTCCTCGGCTGCTTCAACGGCCCTTAAACGTTCACGCTCCAGCTCTTCGTTCAGCTTCGCCTGCTGCTCCGCCAAACTTGACGCTGCTCTCGCTCGTTCCCGCTCCAGCTGCTCCGCCAGCGCTTCCGCAGCCTTCGCGCGCTCGCGCTCCAGTTCCTCCGCGGCTAGCGCTTCGGCTAACGCCAGCTCCTCCGCAGCTTCAGCCGCTCGCGCGCGTTCCCGCTCGAGCTCCTGCGCCGCTGTCGCCTGCTGCGCGGCTAACGCCTCCGCCGCTCTCGCCCGCTCGCGCTCCAGCTCCTCCGCGGCTAGCGCCTGCGCCAGCGCCAGCTCGTCCGCCGCCTCCGCCGCTCTCGCTCGTTCCCGCTCGAGCTCTTGCTCCGCTGCCGCCCGCTGCGCGGCTAACGCTTCCGCCGCTCTCGCACGCTCGCGCTCCAGCTCGGCCTCCGCTTTTGCCTGCGCAATCTCGAGCTCCCGCTCCAGCTGCTCCGCGGCAAGCGCTTGAACGCGCTCGATTTCCTCCGTCGCCTCCGCCTGGGCTAAAGCCAGCAACTCGGCTGCTTCTTCCAGCCTCGCAGCCAGCTCTTCGGCAGCAGCCTCTTTCGCGGCGGCAAGCTCGGTATCATATTCTCCCCGCAGCTCTTCCAGCTCTGCCTTGGACTTCTGCTGAACAGCCGCAAGCTCCTCGCGCAGCGAAACCTCCAGGCGGCTTGCCTGCTCGAGCAAATCAACCAGCACAAGCCGCTTGGCCTCGGCGTCGTGAAGCGTATCGTTTTCGCGGCGAAGCCGGAAAACCTCCTCGGTCATCTGAACGGCGGCCAGAACGGCCAGCTTGGGCATATCGAGACGAGGATTGCCAATCGCCAGCTTTTTCATGGCGTCATCGATCGTGCCGGCTACCCGCTTTATATAATCAGCATTGTTATGACCTTTAAGCTTATATTGATGTCCGTATATATCAACTGTTACTACGGTTTGGTCAGCATCCATACTGGGTTATCCTCCTATTCAACGCCTCGCGTTTTTTTAAGTCGTACGCAAATCCAAACATTTGCCTTCATCTATGTAACAAAAATCGATTGCGAAAGTTTCAAATATGTGAAAAAACTCATCTTTTGAACCCTTTTTAGCGCCTTTCAGCATAAAAAAGCCGCATCGAAAGTTCACAAGGAACTATTTCGATGCGGCTTAAAAGGTTTCCTGCCTACTTTCTTAATTCTGCGGCAAAAGATTGCTCAAGCTCGGCTACGACTTTGCCGTGCAGCTCGGTCACTTCTTCGTCGGTCAGCGTGCGGTCCACATGGCGGTAAACAAGCGCTACGGCAACGCTTTTCTTGCCGGATCCAAGCTTCTCGCCGGTGAACACGTCGAACACTCGAACGGACTCAAGCAATTCGCCTGCAACGGCCCAAGCAACGTCCGTCAGCTTCGCAGCCGGCACAGCTTGGTCAAGCACTACGGCGATATCGCGCTGCATAGCAGGGTAACGAGGAAGCGCCTTGTACTCGATGCCGGAATCAGCCAGCTCATACAACGTGCCTAATTCCACCTCTACCACGTACGTATCGGCAAGGTCGCTTTCATGCTGCAAAGTCGGATGCAGCTGGCCGACGTAACCGATCGTTTCCGGTCCATGAGCGGTGTCCACGATAACCGCTGCCGTTCTGCCCGGATGGAAGTTCGTTGGCTGAGCCGATTCGTAACGAACCTTCGAGGTCAAGCCAAGAACGTCAACCACGGTTTCCAGAACGCCTTTGGCGTCGTAGAAATCAACCGGCTCCGCTTTACGGTTCCATTGCGCGTCTACACGGTTGCCCGTGAGCAATACCGCCAGGCGCTGCTTCTCCTTCGGAAGGCGCGTAAGCTGCTCTTCTTCCGTATGGAAGACGCTGCCGATCTCGAAAATAGCGGACGATTCATTTTTGCGGTTGCGGTTATACGTCGCCGTCTCGATCAATTGAGCGATCAGCGTAGTACGCAGAACGCTGCGGTCCTCGCTCATTGGCATAGCCAGCTTCACCGCCTTCAGATCCTTGCCGGTCAATTCGGGGAACAGCTCCGTGCGGGAAGGACCCGTGAACGAATACGTGATCACTTCATGCAGGCCGGCATCGGTCAATCTTCTGCGCAGCTCGCGGCGGATCGTCTGCGGCTTGGTCAGCCCGCCAGGCGTCACATCGCCGTGAATTGGCGTAGTAGGAATATTGTCGTAGCCATACAAACGGGCTACTTCTTCAATTAAGTCAACATCGCGCGTAATGTCCCCGCGGCGCGTCGGCACCGTTACAGCGAATTGGTCATTGGCATCGGACAGACGGTAGCTGAAATGCAGACGGTCGAAAATCGTTTGAACCTCAAGGCGCGACAGCTCCGTTCCGAGGTAGCCGTTGATTTTGTCCAGCGTTACTTCAACAACGGCCGGCTCCGATTTTGCAATTACCGCTTCCACGATTCCTTCTGCCACAAGACCGTCGGCAAGCTCCGCAATAAGAGCAGCCGCGCGGTTCAGCGCCGGAATAACGCGGGCCGGATCCACTTCCTTCTCGAAGCGGATGCTCGATTCCGAACGGAGGCCAAGCTGGCGGGAGGTTTTGCGGACCGTGCCGCCGTCGAACTTCGCCGACTCCAGCAAAATGTTAACCGTCTTCTCGTTTACTTCGGAATTCGCTCCGCCCATGACGCCAGCGAGGGCAACAGGCTTCTCCCCATCCGTAATAACAAGCATATGAGGCTCAAGCGTGCGCTCCTGATCATCCAACGTAACGATCTTCTCGCCTTGCTTCGCCAGACGAACGTCGATTCGGCCCGTCGTAATGGCATCCGCGTCAAAAGCATGCAGCGGCTGGCCGTATTCCAGCATAACGAAGTTTGTTACGTCAACCACGTTGCTGATCGGACGGATACCCGCCGCGATCAGGCGGTTTTGCAGCCATTGCGGGGATGGGCCAACCTTCACTCCTTTGATGTAACGCGCGCTGTAATGCGAGCATTGCTCCGGAGAGCTGATCGATACGGCAATATGGCTGTCCGCATGGTCTGCCGCATGGTTGACGGCCGGTTCGGGAACGCGAACCTCGCGGCCGGTCAAGGCGCCAATCTCGTAAGCAACGCCCAGCATGCTAAGGCAGTCCGAACGGTTAGGCGTCAGATCCAGCTCAAGCACCTCGTCGTTGATGCCAAGCACTTCGCCGATTGGCGTGCCGACCGGAGTCGATTCCGGGAGCACGAGAATCCCTTCCTGCTGCTCTTTCGGCAGAAGCTTGTCGTTAATGCCAAGCTCCTTCGCGGAGCAGATCATGCCTTGCGATTCCACGCCGCGCAGCTTCGCGCGTTTGATTGCGAAATCTCCCGGCAGCTTCGCGCCGATCATCGCAACCGGCACCTTTTGGCCGGCGTCCACGTTTTTCGCTCCGCACACGATCTGAAGCTCTTCGTCCGTACCGACATCGATCTTGCATACGCTAAGCTTGTCGGCATCCGGATGCTTCTCGCGGGATTTCACGTAACCGACAACAACGCCGGAAACCCCTTTATTCAGGGATTCCACGCTGTCGATCTCGATGCCGCCACGCGTCATTTTTTCGGCTAATTCCTCGCCTGTATAGCCTGTCAAATCGATATATTCATTTAACCATTGGTAAGATACTTTCATCGCTTGTTTCCCCTCCCTTTACATTCTCGCGAATTGGCTTAAGAACCGCTGATCGTTCGTATAGAAGTGACGGATATCGTCGATTCCGTATTTCAGAAGCGCGATACGCTCAACGCCCATGCCGAACGCGAAGCCGCTCACTTCCTTCGGATCGTAGCCGCCCATCTCAAGAACGCGCGGATGCACCATGCCGCAGCCGAGAATTTCAAGCCAGCCTGTTTGCTTACACATGCGGCAGCCATGGCCGCCGCATTGCACGCAGGTTACGTCAACCTCCGCGCTTGGCTCCGTGAACGGGAAGAAGCTTGGGCGAAGACGGATTTGCGCCTGCTCTCCAAACATTTGCTGAACGAACTGCAGCAGTGTGCCCTTCAGGTCGCTCATGCGGATGTTAGGGCCAACGACAAGGCCCTCAATCTGATTGAACATGAACGAATGCGTCGCGTCGTCGTCGTCGCGGCGGTAAACTTTGCCCGGGCAGATGACTTTGATCGGCTTGCCGTTCATTTGCTGCATCGTGCGAACCTGTACCGGCGACGTATGCGTGCGCATCAGAATGTCTTCCGTAATGTAGAACGAATCCTGCATATCGCGGGCAGGGTGATTTTTCGGCAGGTTAAGAGCTTCGAAGTTGAAATAATCCGTCTCGACTTCCGGACCTTCGGCAATGGAATAGCCAAGTCCGATAAATACGTCTTCGATTTCCTGCGCGACTTTGTTCAGCGGATGCACCGCGCCCGTCGGCAACGCTTTGCCCGGCAGCGTGACGTCAATCGTCTCCGCGCGAAGACGGTTTTCCGTCTCGGCAGCGAGGAACGCGTTCTGCTTCTCGTCGATTACGCCTTCGATTGCGGCGCGAACATCATTGGCCACTTGGCCGATAACCGGACGCTCTTCCGCGCTCAGGCCGCCCATGCCGCGCAAAATCTCGGTCAGCGCCCCTTTTTTACCCAAGTACTTTACTCGCAAATCATTCAGTTGCTGCGGACTGTCAACCTGCTGCAGCTCTTGCAGCGCTTCTACGCGCAATGCTTCCAAACGTTCTTTCATCGTAAAATCTCGCCTCCACTGTGGAATTTAAAACAAAATAGCAACAAAAAAAGGCCTTTCTCCCCGCAAGGGACGAAAGACCGTGGTACCACCCTAATTCGGATTGCCATAATAACAGCAACCCCTCAAATCCCGTTAACGGCGGGAACCGGACCTTCCCTAATTCGCCGTAAGCCATTAGCGGCTTGCAGCGGTTCAGGCGTCTGCTCCGGAGTGAACTTCGGCAGCCTAATCCCGTAAAGACGCTCGCAATCCATGGCGTCTTCTCCCTGTACGGAAGCCCTGCTTACTTATCTCCATCAAAGCTTTCATCCATTTTTACACTTGGACACAATAATCTATATTATATGCATTTCCTTATTTCCTTGCAACCATTCGCTGCCAAGGCAAATTTATTTTTCGAGCAGCCCTTGTTCATAGGCATAACGGGTAAGCTGAACGCGGTTATCCAGATGAAGCTTCTGCAAAATGTTCTTCAAATGGTTTTTGACCGTATGCTCGGACAATCCGAAGGCAACCGCAATCTCTTTATTCGATTCTCCCGTCACCACCCGTTCAAGAATATCCTTCTCTCGGGAAGTAAGCGGCGTTGTCATTGCCGAAGCATCACTGGCAACGCCAGTTCTTGCACCGGTCTTTGCCGGGTTTGTCCCGTTGGACGAAGCAGCCGAAGTAAATTCCTGCAGCAGCCTGAAGGCAATTTCCTTCGACATCGGCGCCTCGTCATCCACAACGGCCCGGAGATATTCCCTCCAGGCGGAAGGAGAAAGATTTTTGAACAGATAACCTTGGGCTCCCCGCTTGATCGCTTCGAACAGATGGGTTATGTCGTCGGAGACGGTCACCATAACAATCTTCAGGGACGGATAGAGGTATTTCAGCTGCTGCGTCGCCTCAAGCCCGCCCATACCCGGCATGTTGATGTCCATCAGCACCAGATCGGGCAGCACGTCATCGATGCGGGCGATGGCTTCCTCGCCGCTGGCCGCTTCTCCGACAACCGTAAATTCCGGATCCGCTCCGATAATTTCCCGCATACCTTCCCTTCCGTGGGGATGATCATCGACCAAAAAAACGCGAATCTGCCCGTTTGCTTCACTCATTTCCCTTCACCTCCGGATTGAATGCGTACCGTTGTTCCTTCGCCGACCGCGCTTTTTATGTCAAACAGCCAGCCCATTTGCTCAGCGCGATCCCGCATCATGCGAATGCCGTATCGATCCTTTGCATCGATCTGGCTAGGTTCCGCCCCAACCCCGTTATCCTTTATTTCGCATACAAAATCCTCATCGCCCTGCTGCCGGCTAATGACCCGAACCTCGGTCGCCTGCGCGTATTTGCTGACGTTCATAAGCGCTTCCCGAATAATCGACTGCAGCTCGACCAGCTGTTTGTTGGATAATACGCCTTCCTGCAGCTGCCAATCGAGCTTTGCGCGAATGCCGCTGTTTTGCAATAAATCATTCACCGCGCCATGAATCGCGGTCAGCCATGAATCGTCAACGACTACAGCCGGGGACTGCAAATTTGCGATGGACTGCCGGACATCCTCGTACACATGCTTAACGGTCTGCCGGATTTGAACGGTTGTGTCCCTTGCATCATCTCCAAGCTCCATACGCTCCAGCTTATCCAGCTTAACGGAGAGCAGGAATAACGATTGGGAGATGCCGTCATGCAGCTCGCGGGCCAGCTGCTCCCGCTGCTGAAAGGACGCCTTGGACACCCGTTCCCGCTGAAGGGCTTCCTGCGTCTGCTCCAGCCTGCCGAACAATCCGCGCAATAAAGTTAACGTAAACAGAAATACAAGAGCCGGCGCCAAAAAATTCCCCAGCTCCATGGAAACGTACGGAAGCAGAAAGACGTGCCGGACGTACTCCCATAAACCAACGACGATAGTAGGGATCCATAATATTAAAAATTTCAGGGATTTGTAGGACATTTTTGCATCTCCTAAAATGAATTAGAACACAAGCAGCTTAAAAGCTGCTCGTGATGATTCATACTTCGTAAGCGATCACCTAAAGAATTGTCACCTATACAGCCTGATGTAGGCTGGATGTGATGATTCATGATTCGTAAGCGATCACCTATTCGTAAGCATTAACTTAATGAATGATCGCACATCACTAATGCTCTAAATGATTAACGCAGATAACATTTCCCGGGTAATCGCATAGTGGACTCCCCTCCAAGTGTACTAGACACCTTGCGAAAGAACAATTCGTATAAGAATGCTCAACCGCGAGCACAATGAAAATTAGAGAGGAGGAATACCAATGACCAATAATCATTTCAAGCTTGCTGAGCTTGAAGGCCATACGGAAGCGCTTGAAGAGATCCGACAATTAGAGCAAAAGCTAACCGGCCAGATGGGTTCAACAATCAGCTTAATCGCTTACGAGTCCGAGGACGAGCATAAGTAGATTCATAACGCCTCCATTTTGGGCATGGGGGCGTTTTTCTATTGACAGGAAATTGAATTTGAATTATTTTTGTTGTACATACAAAATAGAAGTCATCAAACCCCAAGGAGGGCATAGGATATGACAAAAGACATCGACCCGGCAACGGCTGCGGATATTGAACAACAAGTGGAAAATCCCGAAGCTTTCCTGCATACCTGCTTATATTTTACGGCGAACCGCCTAAGCAGAGCGATTACCCGCATGGCAGACGATGCTTTTGCTACCACGGGGCTTGCACCCGGTTATGGCTATGTCATTCGTCTCAGTGTCGCCAAACCCGGCATTACGCAAAAGGAATTATCCGAGAAGCTGTATATTACCCCTTCTACCTTAACCCGCTTTATTGATAAGCTTGAAGCCAAACAGCTTGTCGAGCGCAAGGTGCAAGGGAAAACCGTTCTGGTCTATCCGACGGATAAAGGCCGCGAGCTGGAGCCAGCGATTCGTGCCGCTTCCAAAAAGCTGCTTGAATCGTACCAAGCGATTCTTGGCAATGAAGCTGCGGCGCAGCTGACGCTATCTCTGGAAACAACAAGCGAACAGCTGGAGAAATAACGGCCCGTAACTGCAATAAGTCATACTGTTGCAACTCGAAATGGGTTTAAATCAAAGCTTCTGCCATAGTTCCTTTATCCGAACTATTTATGTCCATACGTTTGTATGTACAAACAAATTAAGTCGAGGTGCGACATGAATCAGGTCAAGAGCAAGTTTTATTACGGGTGGATAATCGTTCTGCTCACCTTCGTTACCCTGCTGGTATCGGCAGGCATTCGTTCCATGCCAAGCGTACTGATGATCCCTTTCCAGGACGAATTCGGCTGGAGCCGGGGAGAAATCTCCAGCGTAGCATCCATCGGCATTTTACTATACGGTCTGGTTGGTCCGTTCTCCGCTGCCCTGTTACTGCGCTTCGGCATCCGTAAGGTCGTGCTTATCGCTCTAGCGGTATTGGCCGCAAGCCTTGCCGTTACGCCATTCATTACAGCGTTATGGCAGTTCGATCTGCTGTGGGGCCTCGTCTCCGGCCTTGCAACCGGCATGATGGCCAACGTGCTTGGCGTTACCGTCAGCAACCTGTGGTTTGTGAAGCGAAAAGGGCTGGTTGTCGGTATGCTGACGGCAAGCGCCGCTGCCGGACAGCTGTTGTTCCTGCCGCTGCTTGCCAAAATGACCTCCGATTACGGCTGGCGCTCCGCGATGTATACGGCTGTTGCTGGTATCGTGACGGTGTTTGTGCTGGTTGCCATCTGGATGAAAAATCATCCTTCCGATGTGGGTGCCGCTCCTTACGGTACGGATGAAATCGTTAAGCCTACGCCGTTCCGCGGCAATCTGTTCCTGTCTCCTATCCAGAATCTTGGCTATGCGATGAAAAACAAAACGTTCTGGCTGCTCGCCGGCACTTTCTTTTTCTGCGGCTTCTCTACAAACGGCCTGATCGGCACACATCTGATTGCCGCCTGCGGGGATCACGGGATGGTGGAGGTTGCCGCTGCGGGACTGCTCGCGATGATGGGAATCTTTGACCTCTTTGGCACCACGATATCCGGCTGGTTGTCCGACCGCTTCGACAGCCGCTGGCTGCTGTTCTGGTATTACGGTCTGAGGGGGCTGTCGCTGCTGTTCCTTCCTTACGCGCTTGACGCCACTCCGGCTATGCTCGTCATTTTCTCCGTATTCTATGGCCTGGACTGGATTGCGACCGTACCGCCTACCGCCAAGCTCGCCGGCGAAACCTTCGGCAAAGAAAAGTCCGGCATGATCTTCGGCTGGATCGTGGTAGCTCACCAGATCGGCGCTTCAACCGCCGCGTACGGCGCAGGCGTTATGCGCGACTGGCTTGGCAGCTACACGCAGGCTTTTGTTATCGCTGGCTTCACCTGTTTCTTCGCTTCCCTGATGGCCATCCGGGTAAAACGGCATCTGGCGGAGCGCAAAGACATGACGCTTCAGGCTTAATGCTGTAAAAAACCTCGGGCAGCTCCTTGAATAAGGAGTGTCCGAGGTTTTTTTAACACACATGACGTACTATCCGGCCATTCACTATCCCACGTTTGTTCCGCTAACGAAACTACGTATTCTTATTTGGCAAAAATCAACATCTTTCGGATTCTAACGAAACCTAGTAACGTTATTGGGCCGAATAAGGGCTGGAATCTGCAAAAAGTAACTAAATAGCGATATGAGGTTTCGTTAGAACAACAGAAAATCCAATTTCGGGGCAATAGCGTGTTGTAGTTTCGTTAGTTGTTTTACACTCTAAATTTCTCAATCTGCATCTGAAGCTGCTCCGCCATCTGGGAAAGAGATAAAGCGGCGCCGGAAATATTTTTCATCGACTCCATCTGTTCCTCCCCGGAGGCCGATACCTCCTGGGAACCGGATGCCGTATGTTCCGACACCTCCGCGATTGCTTTCATCGATTGCACCATCTGCTCGGCACCCGCCGCCATTTGCTGTACGGAAGAGGAGACCTCCTGAATCTGGGAGGATACGATATTAACGGACTGCTGGATCGAATCAAAGGATTCGCCTGCCGTGTTAACCATCCGAAGCCCGTCGCCGACGTCGTTAGTCGCCGTTTCCATCGCTTGTACCGCCCGGAGCGTCTCCTCCTGGATCGAAGCGATCAATTCGGAGATTTGCTGCGCCGACTGGCTCGACTGCTCGGCCAGCTTCCTGACCTCTGCCGCGACAACGGCAAATCCTCGCCCATGCTCGCCTGCTCTTGCCGCTTCGATAGCCGCGTTAAGCGCCAGCAGATTGGTCTGCGTCGAAAGCCCAGTAATTACTCCGCTGATTTGGCCGATTTCTTGCGAACGTTCGCCAAGCCCTCCGATGACTCGTGACAGCCCGTTTACCGTGCGGGATATCGCGTTCATTTGTCCGATAGCCGTCTGAACGGAAGCCGTCCCTTCGGTGGCTCTCGAATAAGCGTCCAGCGTAGTATCCGACACTACCTGGGTACTATGGGCAATCTCCTGCGCCCCCGCCGCAATCTCGGCGATCGTCCGGGATGCCTCTTCAACCGTATTGAACTGGGTCTCTACCCCGGTTGCAACCGAAGTCATCGTAACGGCAATCTGCTCCGTTGCCCTCGAGGTCTGTTCGG
Source organism: Paenibacillus glycanilyticus (assembly GCF_051200795.1). NCBI lineage: Bacteria > Bacillati > Bacillota > Bacilli > Caryophanales > Paenibacillaceae > Paenibacillus > Paenibacillus glycanilyticus. The sequence continues at coordinate 1,586,681 of NZ_CP195155.1, read as the reverse complement.
CGCTTGCCGTCAGTTCTTCGGCCGATGCCGCTACCTGGCTTGCATTCGTATTGACCGTCTGAATCAATTCTCTCAGATTGCGGCGCATTCTCTTGAAGGAAACGGCCAAATCTCCGATCTCGTCTTTATTTGTTACGTTCAGCTCCGTTGAGGTTAAATCGCCAGCCGCTATTTTTTCCGCAGCTTTGGAGAGCTCCACCACCGGTCTGCTAATTTTCCTGCCTATATATACCGCAACCGCAAGCCCGATCAGACTAGCGGCCAAGCCCAACACCAGCATGGAGGTTTTTGTGCTCGCTGCCAGATCCGCCGTCTCCTGATGCCCCTCATCCATAACCGTCTGCTGATAATCCGTCAACTCGTCCATCTTGCTGTCAAAAGCCGAGGAAATCTCATGACCCTGCTTCGTTACGAGCTCCATGTATTCATCGGTCTTATTCTGATCCTTCAGCTGCATCTCCCGAGTGGCGGCCTCATGGAACCGGTTCTCCAGCCCAATCAGCTGCTCAAGCAGCTCCTTTGCTTTCGGAAGCTTTACGATGGCGCTCAGCTCCTTGCTTAGCTGCAGGAAGCTTTCATGGGCAGCATTGAAATTTTGCGAGGAGGAATCATCCTTCAGAATCAAATACCCCCTTGCGCTAAGCTGCTCTTTTTTGATCGCTACGTTTAGCTCCTGAATCAGGATCAACTTCTTCGCCTTGTCATCAATCAACTTGCCATAGGCGCGGTCAACCGTCGTAATTTTGGAGTAGCCGACAAATACGATTGCGGCCAAAACGATAAGCACAGCCAAAAATCCCATAAATAATTTCCGCTTACGGTCAACTTCATAACTACACCTCTTATTGGTAATTGGATACATGCACGGCTGCGGATTTTATAACAGTCAACGAATTTTCGTTTTATTCCACTCCTTCCATAAATAACCTCATTAACTGTCCTTATTTTAGGAGATTTGGCCTATTTTGATCTAGTACAAAATTTGGGATTTCCACATTTTTGAAGAACAAAAAAAGAGAATGTACCAAAAGTACATTCTCCCGTTCAAGCTTTATCGTGTTATTTCAGAAACTTCACCAAGTCCAGCTTAACCTCTTCTACCCATACATCCGTAATTTCAGCATCTCTGAAGTATTTCCAGGCTTCATAATATACCTTTGTCATATAGACGGATACATCATATCGTCCCATAGGGAATGTGACCTTATAACCTTCAAAAAACTCTCCCGTAATCCCATCTTCAGTCATAGTTAATCTCTCCCCTAGCCCTAGATCATACCTCTACATCATATCTAATTCTAGGAGATTATGTGATTCCAGTCTAGCAGTAATTTTACATTTCATGAAAGCTTTGGTTTAGTGGTCAAGCTATTTAAATAATCCGGCCACGATGAACCGGGAACCGGCGGGCAGCTGCGGTCTGACGGCCAAATATAGACCCAGCCCTCGAGCTCTGGATTTCTGGCATCCCGGACCCACACCCGTTCGTAGTCATTGCTCTCCTCGATCCCGTAAAACTCCTCCAGCTCGTCGAGCACAGCTAGTCCTGCACGGTCGATCGTAAGCCATAAGCCTTCGATTACCGCACCGTTCGTTCTGGCCGACTGATCCCTGACCGCAGCCGGATAAGCCCCAACGTCCACCAGCCTGCCCGAAATCATGCCGCTCCTGCTGTCGATAAGAAAAGGCGCTATGACAAAATGGTTGATCAAACCCGGGAGCAAGGAGCCATACACAAACACGGTAAGCCTGTCGCGTACAAACATATCTTATGCCTTGCCCGGCGCCCGGAGAGTAATCCCCTCCTGGATCAACGCCTCCCGAATGCGGGAAGCAAACAGAGCCGCGTGTGAACCGTCGCCATGCAGGCAAATCGTGTCGGCTTGCACGTTTACCGGAGCGCCATCAGGCGTAAAAGCAATGCCCTTCGCTGCCATCGCTACCGCTTGGGCTGCCGCTTGATCCGCATCATGCAGAACGGCTCCTTGCTTGCCGCGGGGAGCGAGACTTCCGTCCGGTTCGTAAGCCCGGTCCGCGAATACCTCGGATGCGGAAGGCAGGCCGTATTGCTTGGCCGTATCCAGCAGGAGGCTGCCGGATTGACCGTAAATAATGAGGCGCTCATCAACAGCCAAGGCCGCTTTGACAATCGCCTCAGAGACCGCTTTATCGCGGTTAGCCATATGGTAAAGGGCCCCATGCGGTTTCAGGTGAGCCATTTCCCCGCCTAATGCCCGAACAAAAGCCTGCAATGCGCCAACCTGATATAAAACAAAATCATACACCTCGGCTGCAGTTACCTGCATCTCCCGGCGGCCAAAGCCAAGCCGGTCAGGCAGGCCGGGATGAGCGCCAATTGCGGCGCCCGCGGACAAAGCCTGCTTCACGGCCGCATGCATCGTGTGGGGATCGCCGGCATGAAAGCCGCAGGCGATATTCACGCTTGTTATATAGGGAAGAAGCTCGGCATCTTGTCCGAAGGAATAGCTGCCGTAGCCTTCCCCGAAATCGCAGTTGAGATCTACCGCGCGCTTGTCCGTATCAATGTTTACCATGCTGGTGCTCCTTTCTTTTAAGGCTGACGGCTGCGGATCGCGGCGGCCAGATAGCGGATATCCTGCTCGCGCTGGCGATCCAGCCGCTGCGCTTCGTCCAGGGTAACAGGCTGGAACCGGATCGTATCGCCCGGTTTCGCCTGGGCCAGGAGCGGCATGTCGACCGTCGCGACATGCGCGATTTTGGGGTAGCCGCCGGTTGTCTGGCAGTCGGCGGCCAGAATGATCGGCCCGCCGCCGGGCGGTACCTGGACGGCGCCGGGCGTTACCCCGTGCGAGAGCAGCTCCGCACGGGACTCTCTTGCCAGCGGGGTGCCGATCAGGCGGCACCCCATGCGGTCCGAGGCGGGAGCGATGGCATACCGCTCCCGGAAGAAGGCTTCACGGGCAGCTGCGCTGAACTGCCCGTGCTCGCTCCCCGGCATCGCGCGAAGCACGATGCCGTCTTCGTCGCCGCCGTAGGCTCCCGGCGGCGCGAACCATGGCGCGGCCGCCCACGGCAGGCGGCGGCCCGCGCCTTCCGGCGCTTTCGCGGCGGAGGCTTCGCCCTGCCGCGAAAGCGCCGCTGCCCATGCGGCTGCCCACCGGGACGGGGCAGCTGCGCCATGCGCCGCGCCGCAGGGCAAGGCGTCGCCGGCGGCAAGGCGCCGCCCGGCGAGCCCGCCCAGCGCGGCGCGCGCATCCGTGCTGCGGCTGCCAAGCTCGCGCGGCACGCCGAAGCCCCCCGCTGCCGCCACGTAGGCGCGGCAGCCGCTTACGGCGCGGCCAAAGCGAAGCACCGCGCCGCGCGGAACAAAGACCGGCCGCCACATCGGCAGCTCTTCCCCGTCTATGGTTGGCTCCAGATAGGCGCCGCAAACGGAAATGAGAAGATCCGTATCCACCCTCAGCTCCGGCCCAACAAGCGTTACCTCAAGTCCCGCTTCCCCTTCCTCATTGCCCACTAGAAGATTGGCCATCCGCAGCGCATACCGGTCCATCGCCCCTCCGGCCGCAATGCCCGAAGAACGGTAGCCCTCCCTGCCCAAATCCTGAATCGTGGTCGATAGGCCGGGTTTCAATACCTTTAATCCACTGAAGCTCTCTGCTTCGCTTTTTATCGCCGTAATCCCGGTTATGCTTCGATCCGTCATAAGCGGAAGTCACCTCCGGTAACGGGAATAAATCGGACGCGGACGCCTGCCCGAAGCAGCACAGGCTCGCTGCGTTCCTTGTCAAACATATGGATCGGCGTGTAGCCGACGATCTGCCATCCCCCGGGCGAAGCAAGCGGATAAATCCCGGTTTGCTTTCCCGCTATTCCCACAGACCCTGCCGGGACAATAGCACGCGGCACGGCCTTTCGCGGCTGCTCCAGGTTCTCCGGAAGCCCGCTCATGTACGGAAAGCCCGGCATAAACCCAATCATCGCCACGGTATACTCCACCCTCGAATGCTCCTCGACGAACTCCGCCGCCGTCAGCCCCGAACGTTCGGCCGACTCTTCCAGATCCGGACCGTATTGGCCTCCGTAATACACGGGAAGATCGAATCTGCGGCCTTTTCCTCCTCGTTCCGAGGCTGCTTTTCCATTCTCGATCAAATCACGCAGCTTCCGTTCCGCGAGCTGATACGGCAGCAGAACGGCAGCCTCCGGCCCTTGCTCAATCTCCCGCCACAGCCTGGCAGGGTCATACAGGACGGTAACCGTCTCGTATGCCGGTACAATATCAACCACCCACGCTTCGGCTTGCTGCTTCAATGTCCATGCAAGGTCGGCCATCTGCTTCCAGCCGTCCGCTCCCTGCGTATCCTGTTGGAGGACAAGCGCGCGGTCGCCAAGCGGCGTTACGTGAACAGACATGATCAGCACCTCCGGCTCTGCTCTTTTTCCCCATTGTAAAAGAAATACGCGATAACGACCATCCTATAGTCACAAAAAAGAGCTGCCCGTTTATCCGGACAACTCTTGTTTTTACAACGAGGACAACCCTTATCCCGTCTAAACGGACCGTCAGAGGCTCTATCCTTTACCTATTGAACATACCGGTTAATGACTTCAACCAACAGATCATTTAACAGCTTCGTCTCGTATTCGCCTACCGCCGGTTCCAGATGATCGCTGCCGATGCCGCTGTCGTCGGTCAGGAACAAATAGGTGCCTCCGGTTGCAACCGCGGCAAACCTGAGCAAATATTCCGTATCCACATCAATGCCGCTTGAGGCAACCGGAATAATGCGAATCCCTGCCTTGGCCGCTTCCGCCAATACGCTATGCATTTCCTGCATGATCTGGGTTTCATGATGAGGCGGCGCGTCCAGCACAAGGAACAGAAGCCTTGCCCGCGCGTTCTCGCTCCATTTATGATCGCTGACCGCATTGCGCAATGCCTGCTCCACCGCTTCCGGATAATCCCCGCCGCCCTGCGCTTTTTGCATGGCAATAAGCTTTACCGCCTGATCGATATTGGCTGTAAAAGGATTTGCCTTCACCACATAATCATCATGAGTATCCCGGTAAAAATTCGTGCTCATCCGGATATCCAGCTGATTGGCATGCTTCTCGCCCACTCGGGTGATCACATCCTTCAGCTCGGCTTCCAAATAATCCATCTCATCCTGCATGGAGCCGGTCGTATCCATCACGAACATGACGTCTACCTGATTAGATTCCGGCAGCTCCCCGTCCAGATCTACCTTCAAGGCTCCCTGACCGGGCACCTCGATGTTCGATACCTTTTTCTTCTGCTGGTCGGCCATTACCTCAACCGAATAACGCGTTCTCTGATAAGGCTGCTCGTTATCCCGGAACAATCCCGCGAATACGTATGCCTTGCCCTCGGCATTTGTCTTGGATTCCCAGACCGTCTGATTCTGCTGACCGATCAGCCTTACCCTTGCATCGGACACGGCACGGCCGTCAGAGGTCACCGATACCTCCAGCCGGTTAAAATATTCAAAGCCCCAATGCGCGGAGCTGTCGCTGCCTTCATAACTATTAAGCAAATTATTGAACCGGTCCCATGCGGCAAGATCATCCCACTCGCCGGCAGTCAGCTGGCCTGCCCGAATTGGCGCGTCGGTCCGCCCTTGACGGCGCACCTCTTCCCGGTGGGATTCAGGTTCTTCAGCCCTATTCTCAACCCGGTTCCCCCGGTCATCCGCTGAAGATTCAGCTTTACTGCTATCCGTCCCGCGATCCGGAGCCGCCCGGTCAGCGGCGTTATCGTTCCGGCTTGACGAACAGCCGGCCAGAATAAGCAACATAACGAGCATTGAAACGATCATGGACATGAGCTTGTTTTTTGTTTGGTTTTTAATCATTTTCCATAACCCCCTTTATTTTCTAAATAGACGAAGGGAACGAAGGGATTGTTGCATTAACCGGCAATCAACATTACAATCAGAAGCAGGCATCCCGGCTGAAGATCGGGCCGTTTTATGCCAGTTCATGGAGGGCTGCAATAATGGAAACTATTCAACTTAAGAACATTGAGATTGTATACCGGCAGCAGATGAAGGAGCTTCTGTTCCGATCCGCTGAGCTTGTGCTAGTGTCGGATTACGGATCAAAGCTATGGTATGTGGATGTTAACGGAGTAAAAGATACCGAACTGCTTCAATGGTTTGGACAAAGCGAGGATATCCGGGTCGAATTATACGCAACGGCAACCGACGGACGAGCCTTTAACGGGACCGCCTATTTGCACCCGAACGAGCCGCATCAGGCCGCAGCGATCCGGGGCGACGGCGAGCTGCGCCAATCCTAGTCTCTTGTACATAGGGAAGGAGAAAGAGAACAACATGACAATTACTTCAAGATTGGTTGCCAGTGAACAAGATCTGAAGGCGGTTTACGACATCCGCAAAAAAGTTTTTGTGGACGAGCAAGGCGTGCCTGCCGAGAACGAATACGATGAATTCGAAGAATCGTCCAAGCATGTCTTGGTCCTTTACAACAATGAGCCCGTAGCCGCTGGCCGCGTAAGAGTGGTTGACGGCGTAGCAAAGCTGCAGCGCATTTGCGTCCTTGCCTCCCACCGTAAATACGGACTCGGCCGCGCCGTTGTGGAAGCACTTGAGTCGGTTGCCCGCGAAGACGGACTCAAGGAAGCAAAGCTTAACGGCCAGACGCATGCGGAAGCCTTCTACTCCAAGCTGGGCTACCGCACCGTCTCCGACGTATTCCTGGAAGAGAGCATCCCTCACGTAACCATGAAAAAAACACTTTAAGATCCCTGTTGCACCAGAAAGGAGCTGTCATAGCCGGCAGCTCCTTTCTACTTTGTTTTTCCGCAACTTTCTATACCTTTTTCAATCAATGCCTGTCTCTCAAGGTTGTCTTTCTTCGTTTGCCCTCCCGTACCTACTAGTTGTGCTTCCCCTTCCATTGCCTTTCCACTGCCCTTTCATCTACCATCTGCCGCTTCCCATTCTCCACTCGCCATGCGCCCCGATACTTTAATAATCTCGTTAAGCCGAGCTCCTGCAATAGGAGCCAAACTTCGGCACTTTCGACACTAACAATAACCTGCCCTGTTCATCACTCCCACCTACAGCTGCTCCTCATGCGCCACTCTTTACATCTAACGAACCCTGGTAACCTTATTTATACAAAATACCCGCTCCTGGCGTTCTAACGAAACCTGGTATCGTTATTCACCCGTTTCATCCTCGTATTCCCTTCAAATCAAGCAAATAACGCTATGTCGTTTCGTTAGAATTCCAAAACCGCCCATTTACCTCAAATAACGATACTACGTTTCATTAGCGCCTAGTCGGTTATGATTTTCTTTATCCTTCAGGCACGGAAAATCAACTTTATCCACAAGTCGCACTATATGTTTTTTGTCCCGGCACGGCGCCTGGAATCCACCAGGCGCCTCCTCGCCCCCACCACAAAGGGGCTGCCTATTTTTAAGGCAGCCCCTTTGTGGGAACAGTGCGAAGGTTGGGAAACACGCGGAGTGAGCGAAGAGAGGGAATGTATCTTCTGGAAGAGCGAAGCGCCTGCCTTTGTTCCTCTGAATACTCATCAGATGAGTAAGTTCATTATTCAGAGGAACAACAGTAACAACGAATTGCTGTAGGGTGAATTACTACTATTGCAATTCGGTGAGCTGGAAGAAGAAACATTCCCAACCTGAGCAACACGCAGCGCAGCATGATCCAACCTGAGCATGCACTCATCCCTAAAAAACAAAGGCTGCCTTAAACCAAGGCAGCCCCACCATTATTTGCTATGAGCAACTTCCGGAGTCGTCAAACGATCGTAGAAGTCAACGCATTTATCTTTGTCTTCGGAATCACGAAGCGCCATCGCCGAGCGTGGATGCTCATCCAGCATGCCTGTGATCATGTAAGGGATAATGTAGCCCCACTCTTCCTTCTCGCGGAGAGGAATCATGTATTTCTCGATCATGTCAAGAACCGGACGCACATTGTATTTCGCGTTTTGCAGGTTAGCGACAAGCAGCTCCGTGTTGCAGTTGCCTGCAGCGCGGCCCATGCCGTATACGGAAGCATCAAGCAGCTCTACGCCTTTTTCGGCGGCAAGCAGCGTGTTTGCGAAAGCAAGCTGCATGTTGTTATGCGTATGGATACCAAGGCGTTTGTTAGGCAGATGATGCTGGAATTTCTCAATCAGGTAGCTGTAATCGTTAGGCTTCAGGCTGCCGTACGAGTCTACGATGTAGACAACGTCCACTACACTTTCCTTGATCAGTTCAAAGGCATCGATCAGCTGATTCTCCATCACGTTGGAGAGCGCCATGATGTTAAGAGTAGTTTCGTAACCTCTTTCATGGAACAGTTGAACCAATTGCAGAGCCTTATCTACATCCTGGATGTAGCAGGCTACGCGGATGAGGTCAAGAAGGCTCTCGCTGCGCGGCAGAATGTCATTCTCGTCTACGCGGCCGATATCGACAAGAGCAGACAGCTTGGTATTGCCTTTGTTAGGGATGACTTGCTTCAGGAAGTTGTCATCCAGGAAACGCCAAGGACCAGCCGAATCGGCGCCTTTCAGCAGCTTTGGCGAGTTTTTGTAGCCGATCTCCATATAGTCTACGCCGGCTTCGTTCAATGTATTATAGAGATGTTGAACGAATTCAACGCTGAAATCCCAGTTGTTCACAAGTCCGCCGTCGCGGATCGTACAATCGACAATTTTACAATGGCTAGTTTTCGAGTTCATGTCCTACTCCTTCTGGTTCGTTTATGTTACATCCAATCATACTTGAAATAGATGCGGAACGCAAAATAATTTTGTCGTTTTTTGGATGCGCTCTAGGCTTCCTTCAACAGGTTTAAAGCCGTCTGGCGGTAGTTTTTCTGGAATTTCTTCACCTCTGGCAGCAGCTGCGTACCAGCAGGCCCGCGCATCATGCCGACATCATCCGACTTCGCCAATATCTCCAAAAACCGGTTCGCCATAATGCCGGTAACGGTATCCGGATTTTCAGCCGCCACTTTCTTATAACTTGCTTTCACTTCCGGTATTATCTTCAAATGGTTTGAATCGAAAATTGGCGTATTCGAAAGTCCGTTTATATACATTCTCAAATAAGTATCCAGATAGATGCTCTCAACCTCCGTGTATTCCGGGGAATCCGCATACTGCTTCAGAAAGGTCTCGGCCATCACCGCTCTGCTCGCTAATTCGTTCCACGAAATAACAAGCCCGGCATCCATGGCAGCCGGTTCGTCGGATTCCGCGGCTTTCAAAGCGATATAGCTGTTTAACGGCTTGGACAGATACATGCTGTATTTCTGCTGGTTGCTATAGTCTACAATCGGATAGATGGTGCCTTCTACCCATACCAGCTTGTAACCGCCGGACAGCTTGGTCACCACAAGCTGCCTGACCGCTTCGTCGGTAATGGACGCCGCGTTCGCCGAGGTGATCGGCCAGTCCATTTGCGTCAGCACATTTTGAACATTATCGCCAAAAAAAGCTTCCTGGGAGGTCGGCAGATCCTTCGCGTAAAAGGCGTAAAGCTCCCTAACCATCTGGTCCGCATTATTCTGCCCCGCTTTGTTCAAATTCTCGTTCAGAAAGGATACGATATCGGAAGCTTCCTTCGCCGTGCTGACCACCGTCTTGAATTTATGTATGAGAGCATCCTGCTCAGAGCTTTTCTCAACGGCTTCCGTGGTTGCGGGTTGCTTGACAGCCCGGTCAGCCCGGGCTGCATTATCATTTGGTTCCCCTTTGCTGCACCCCATTAATCCGATCACGATGCAGACGGTAAATAGTCTATATAAGAATTGTTTTAGACGAGAGTTCATTTACACCCAACCTTCCGTTCCATATAGTGTATGCCAGATTGAGCATATCCATTAGACGACAGGATAGATCGATTGGTTTCGGTCATTGCGCAAAAAAAACAGGCCGACTGCTCGGCCTGTTCCTTATTTTACCGCCAGCTCCCGTTCGAAATGACCGGAACGGGCGACCTTGGTAGTTAAATACTTCTCGTTATGAACGGATGCCTCTCCCCATAACGGCACGCGGGAGGTGATGTTCATCCCCGCGTCGCGAAGGGCTTCCACCTTGCGCGGATTGTTCGTAATGATGGATACTGGCGCTTGGCGAAGAAGCTTCAATACGTCAATAGCTTCGCTGTAGTCACGAGCGTCCTCGGCAAAACCAAGCTCAAGATTGGCATCTACCGTATCAAGGCCTTCCTCTTGGAGCAGGTAAGCCATCGCTTTGCTGAATAGTCCGATACCGCGTCCCTCATGGTTGGCCAGATAGAACAATGCGCCTGCTCCGTGGGCCATAATCATCCGCATCGACTGCTTCAGCTGGAAGCCGCAGTCGCAGCGCTGGCTGCCGAAGATATCGCCGGTATGACAGATGCTGTGCATGCGGATAAGCACTTCCTCCTCATGCTCGAAGTCGCCGTATACCAGAACGCTCGACTGCTGAAAGTCCGCATAATGAACTTGATTAAGCTCCGTAATCAGCTCTTCCACGGATTCGCTCTTTTGAATATCGCGGCGGAGCCAGCTGTACCATTGGAATGTTACCGTTTCACCGTCCAGCTCGACGGGAAGCTTGATTGGACCTACGACATGGATCGCATGATCGCCTTTGTCGATGGTTTTAATTTTATTTTTTAATATCGATAAGATATGTTCATTAGACATGTTTACCGCACCTTCTTTTTAGCTGAATAATAAACCACGAATAATTGACCAAATTCTTGCAGTAGATACCAGTATATTGAGAATGAAGCCATAGCGCAACAGGCTGCTGGTCCATCCTCGCATTCGCCCATGTAGGCTGGAATAGGGATATCTTCATCAGAATTCTTCGTTACTAATAGTAACTAATTATAATTTCATAATGAAGTGACGTCAAGTTACAAGCCTAACAAAAGTTTGCTTGTATTCATTTAACAATGTGACTATAATGGAATGGAAATGAACCAGAGGTGATCGTTATGGAGCAATCTGACCTTTGTCCGCGCGTGCAGAAAGGGATGGATCTCATTGGAAAACGTTGGATCGGCCTAATTATTTATCAGCTGTTAGCCGGCCCGCAGCGTTTCTGCGCTGTTCAAGCCGCGCTTCCGATCAGCGGCAGGCTGTTATCCGAACGTTTCAAGGATTTGGAGACTGAAGGAATCGTTACCCGCGTTGTTTATCCGGAAATTCCTGTCCGCATCGAATATTCCCTAACGGAAAAGGGCCGTGCACTAGAGCCTGTTGTAAGGGAAATCGAGAAGTGGTCACAGGAGTGGATAAGCCTGGAGGAACAGGCGGCGACCCTTTCTGAATAAATGTAGTTTTGGTTACGGCTTGTCTTTTCCGATACGGAAAAGGCAGGCTTTTTTTCTTCTATAAGAATTGCCGCCCCCTAATTATAGAACGCATGTTCGCAACTTTCAATATAATTTACAAATTCTTTTTCTTAACCTCAATTATCTTCCGGAAGCATAGGCAGCAGCCTGGCATCCTTCGTAAACCATAAGCGGTAACTGATCAAGCTGAGCACCATTGCGGTCATTGCCGCGGAGGAGGCCAGCACGAACATAATGAGGATCTGATAACGGACCGCTTCAATCGGATCCGCTCCCGCTACAATCATCCCTGTCATCATGCCGGGAAGCTGCACCAGTCCAACCGTCTTCATGCCGTCTAACGTCGGAATCATGCTGGCTCTGACAGAGCGGCGCAAGGAACCGTGGACCGCCTGCTTTTCCGTTGCCCCCAGGGCAAGAAGCATCTCCATCTCGCCCCTGGCCGTCTCCATCTCCCTCTTCATCTGGTTCAAGAGCAAGCCGCATACGATCATCGAGCTTCCAATAATAATACCGCTGACAGGTATGATATATTGCGGCGTTGGATCTATAATGCCTAGGCCAAGCAGAATCGCCATCGTTACCCCTTCCGTGCAGGCCAGTGCTATAGCAATCCGGCTGCGGATCCCCCGGACGTGCTTGGCCTTGGCTCCCGCATTCCATGCGGCAACCATAATCATGCATAAAATAATAATAATGATGAAAGCCGGATGGCTTGTTTCGAAAACGAAATGAAGAACGTAGCCGATAAACAGCAGTTGAACCGCCGACCGGATCGTGCCGATCAGAATTTCCTTCTCGAGCCCAAGCTTCTGTTTCATGGAGATTAAGGCCGCAACCGCAACAAAGCATACGGTGCATAGGAGGGCCATATTATTCATTGCTTCTCCCCCCTGTTTCCTGCAAGCTGTGTATAAACAAGCCCGCCTGTTCCGTAGCCGGATTTTCGAAAAACACCTCTGTAGCGCTCCTCTCAAGCAACCTTCCTTCGGCCATAAACCAGACTTGATTGCTGATCAAGCGTGCCTGATCCAGATCATGCGTAATCCACAGGTATGCTCTCTCCAATCCATTGGCCTGTCCAGCCGCCCAATCCATTAGAAGCTTCTCGACGGCTCTCTTGCTTGCCGGATCTAACGAAGACGTAATTTCATCAAGCAGCAGCAGCTCGGGATGAAGCAGCAGGGAACGGACAAGCGCAAGCCGCTGATGCTCGCCGCCGGAGAGATCCGAAGCCTGCTTGTCCCAATCCATCTTCCCTAGGCCAACAGCCTCCATATAGCTGCGGGCCAGTTCTTCTTCGAAAGGCTTATTATGCAGCTCGCTGACCGTACGGAGATTGTGAGCAACCGTGCCGCTTCGCATGACCGGCTTCTGCGCCACATAGGTAACCTTTTTGCGCCAGCTTTGCGGCTTGCATTCCGCGAATGTCTGCCCATCCAATTGAAGGTCGCCCTTATCGAAAGGCTCGAGCAGCGAAAGAATACGGAGCAGCGTGCTTTTCCCTTGGCCGGAGCCTCCTAGCAGAACAATCCGGTCTTCCGGCCGGATCTCTGCCGTAACGCCGGTGAACAGCCACTCATTACGGTTATCGAACTTGGATTTTGCCATTTCATTTACCAGCAATACGGTCACTTATTTATCCTCCAATACGCCCTCATTAGAAGAAGGAAAGGATGATGCCGACGATAAAGCCGCACACCGCGCCGTTCACCCTAATCCACTGCAGGTCCTTGCCGATCTTCTGCTCCAGCATTTGAACGAGCGCCTGATCATCCATTTGGTTGACGTTATCCCGCACCAGCACGCCAATCCGGTAATGGTTCTTCTCGATCCAGCTGACCAAATAAGCCAGAATAGACTGTTCCCAGCGATGGATTAACTCTTCTCTGCTCTTCGCCTGCTCGACCAGGAAGCGGAAGGCTTTGACGAGAATGCGTCCCCCGTTCAGACATTCCTCCTCCAGCTTATCGAGCAGCAGCTGACGGAGCTCTTCCAGACGAAGATGGATAAACCGTTCCACTCCAACGCTCTCCGCGCCGGACTCCAGTCCAGCCTTCAAGCGGGTCATCAGCTCTTCATTGGAAGACAAGGCCAAAGCATGCTTCTTCAATTCATCCAGCAGCTTCTGCCTGTTCGGATTGCCCGGCGTGCCAAGCTCCTTGATACTCGAGAGCAGCATGCCCTGAATGATCGGCCCCAGCTTCTCCGGACTCATAAAGCCAACAAAGGCTTGCACGGCGAAGCCCATAAATCCTCCTACCTGCAATTCTTCCATCTTGCTATGCGCCAGTCTTCCGAAGAATTGCTCGGTTTCCCGCTTCTTCACCCATTCCTGTCCTTGCGCAAGAACGAAATCCAATGCTTTCTCGTCCCAGCCTTCATAGACGAATTTGTCCGTCAGCTTGTCTACGATCGGAACGATATCCTGCTTGCGGATATAATCCACGGCAAGCTCCTGAATTTTGGCGCTCAGCTTCTCGAGCGGAACCTCTTCAAGCGAGGACTGGGCGAACCGCAGAATGCCAACCCTCAATTTGCGCTTCCCGATCAGTCCCGTAATGCCCGATGCCAATCCTCTGAACAGCTTCAGCTCCTTCAGCTTTTTGCTGATGCTTTCCTTGTTCAGCAGCTCGTTTTCCATCGCCGATATGAGAGAATTGACGATTTTGTCCCTGTTCTTCAGCAGCAGGGACGTATGCGGAATCGGAATGCCGAACGGATGACGGAACAAAGCCGTAACCGCAAACCAATCCGCAATTCCCCCGACAAGACCGGCTTCAAAGCCGCTCTCGAGGAGCCGCGTCCACCAATTGTCCGGCAGCCACAACCTGGTTACGATAAAGCCGATAAACATAATGGCCAATGACAAACTCGCAATGTATCTTGATTTCATAGTAGCTGTAGTCCTCCTGTACCGTTTGCTTTATACTAATTATACCAGATAACGTCGGGAACTTAGAATTTTCGCATAAGTCCTAGGCTTTCCATGAAAGGTGATACACGGCTTGAAGAAATCCATGCTAACCAAAATCAGTCCTCCGCAAATTCTGACCGCAGGCTTTATTGTTATTATTATGATCGGCTCTATCCTTCTTTCGTTGCCCTACGCTTCGGAAGACGGCATGCAAACGCCTTTTATCGATGCCTTCTTTACCGCCACAACGGCGGCCTGCGTAACCGGTCTTGTCGTTGTCGATACCGGGACCCATTTCTCTGCCTTCGGCGAGCTTGTCATCCTGATGCTGATGCAGGTCGGCGGACTTGGCTTTATGACGATGGCCACCTTATTCGCTCTCGCCTTCCGCAAACGGATCTCGCTCCGGGAACGGCTGTGGCTGCAGGAATCGATGAGCCATACCTCGCTTGAAGGGATTGTCCGTTTTATCCGCCGCGTCCTGATCTACGCGTTTACGATTGAATTCGCCGGTGCCCTGCTCCTTACCTTGCGCTGGTCGGCTATGATGCCGTTTGACAAAGCCTTATATTACGGCGTCTTCCATAGCGTATCCATGTTCACGAATGCAGGCCTCGATATAATGGGACCGATTCATGGTCCTTTTAACAGCTTTACCAATCATGTGGACGATCCGATTATTAACGCAGTCCTGATGCTGCTTATTTTTCTTGGCGGGATCGGCTTTATCGTTCTGGCCGAAGTGATTGACTATCCGAAGATACGCAAGCTGTCGTTACACTCCAAGGTTGTGCTGTATACGTCCGGCCTCTTGTTCTTGGGAGGAGCGGTTCTCCTCTTTATATTCGAATATACAAACACGCTGGAGCCTCTTAGCTTTGCGGGCAAGCTGTACAGCTCCTTGTTCCAGTCGATCTCGCCGCGGTCCGGCGGCGCGAATACGCTGAATATCGCCGATATGCGCAATGCGAGCCAATTCCTGCTTATTATTCTGATGTTTATCGGGGCCTCCCCGGGATCCGCGGGCGGCGGCATTAAGGTCACGACTTTCGCCATTCTGATCGGAGCCGTTATTGCCATGATCCGCGGGAAAGAGGATGTCGTCTTCTTCAAGCGACGTTTGGCAAAAGACCGGGTACACAAAGCCCTGACGATTACGGCCGTATCCGTTGCCACCATCGTCTTGTTTACGATGATTCTGTCCGCTACGGAGGAGACGGATTTCCTGACGGTGATGTTCGAGGTTACCTCCGCCTTCGGAACGACGGGCTTATCGATGGGGTTAACCCCGCATTTGACCGACATCGGGAAAATCTTAATCATTATCGTTATGTTTGTCGGAAGGATGGGGCCGCTCACCCTCGCTTATACCCTGGTTCCGAATCAGTCCAAAGAGCTTTACCGGCACCCGGAAGGAAAGATTACAATCGGATAAAGGAAACGTAAGGCCATCCCGCCTATGCGGGATGGCCTTTTCTCATGCTTAAAAGCAGGAAAAATATTCTTTTCGCAAATCGCTCGTCCCGATATTGAATTAATATACATTATGATGTATATTAATTCACATCATGTTAGAGATGGAGGTTCGATCATTCATGCAATCGTTAACGAAAACAACCGACGGCTTGCTCGCATCCGCCAAGCAATCGCTCCTATATACGGCTAAACGTCCTGAAGTAGTCATGACCCGCGGGGAAGGCATGTATATGTGGGATACCGAAGACAAGGCTTATCTGGACTTTATTGGGGGTTGGGCGGTGACGAGTCTTGGACATTCCCCTGCCGTATTGCAGAAGGCCCTCGCTCATCAAAGCGGTCAACTTGTGCATGCAAGTCCGGGATTCTATAACAAGCCCATGATTGAGTTCGCGAACCTCCTTACGGAGATTTCGGGCTTTGACAAAGTCTTCTTCGCAAGCAGCGGCGCCGAGGCGAACGAAAGCGCGATTAAGCTTGCCCGGAAGCACGGCGCCCTTCATCTGAACGGCGCTTACGAGATTATTACGTTGATGAACAGCTTCCACGGCAGAACGCTGGCCACGATGTCGGCAACCGGCAAACCGGCGTTCGAGCATTTATTCGAGCCTAAGGTCCCAGGCTTCAAGCATGTGCCGATTAATGACTTCGACGCCTGCTTTGCCGCGATCAGCGATAAAACCTGCGCGATTATGCTTGAGCTTGTACAAGGCGAAAGCGGCGTCCACTCGGTGGATGCTCCTTATTTGCAAGCCTTGCGCAAAGCCTGCGACGTATACGACATTATGCTGATTTTCGACGAAGTACAGACCGGCCTCGGAAGAACCGGAAAGCTGTTTGCTTACGAGCATTACGGGGTGAAGCCGGACGTGATGACGCTCGCAAAAGGAATCGCCGGCGGATTCCCGCTTTCGGCGATGCTGACTACGGAGCAATACGATCTGTTCGAGCCGGGGGATCAAGGCGGCACCTATAGCGCGGCGCCGCTTGGCATGGCGGCCGGCCATGCGGTCGTGAGCGAAATCCTGCAGCGGGGACTAACGGATAATGCGGCAAAACAGGGGGCTTTTATTCAAGAGAAGCTGAACGGGCTGGCTAACAATTATGCGGTCAGTCAAGTCCGCGGCAAAGGACTGCTGCTTGCTTTTGACGTACCCGAGGGAACTGCCCCAGCCCTTGCCGAACAGTGCATGAACAACGGTCTGCTTGTGAATGCGCCAAATGCGCGCACGATTCGCTTAATGCCGCCGCTTATCGTAACCGCCGAGGATGTAGAGAACATGATTGGGATTCTTGCGGGCGTACTGGAAACCTGCGGTTTGAAAAATGAGGCCGTTTATTCCTGAGATTCGAAAAACTTCCTAAGCTCATCCGGGACCGCGCGGCTTTTGCGGGTGGATTGATCCATCGTTACGCTCGTAACCAAGGCATCGGCCCGCACTTCGCCGCGCTCGTCCTTAATCTCCTGCTTCAGAACGTAGCTGGAATTGCCTATTCGTTCAGGCTGGCAGGTGACCGTTAATTGGTCTCCTTGCCTGCACTCGCTTCTATAGTTTACGTTGATGTTTACGGTAACCGTTTGTATATTCATGCTGGCGAAGGCTTCATAAGGAAGCCCGCATAACTCGTACCATTCCTCTCGTCCCCATTCGAAATATTCCAGGTACTTTGCGTTGTTCACATGGCCGTTGACGTCAATTTCCGTAGAGCGAACAATGATAGGCAGCGACGATTTCATCTCATCCATTCTCCTTCTATATATTAATGCGGCTACTTATTAAAATAACACATGCCCTTAAGTTAGCAAAAAGCCCGCCATGCGGCGGGCTGCTGTCCTGCTATTCCTTATAACGGGACTGACGTTATGTTCCGATAACGTGCCGCCAAGCCTGCTCGATATCCCCAATCAGCGTTTGCGGATCCTCCAGACCGATGTACAGTCGGGCTACAGAAGGGTTATTCCCCGTTGCATTGCGGCTTGCAGGCGTTTGTCCAACCGTCACCAGACTTTCGAAGCCGCCCCAGCTGACTCCAATCCGGAAGTAACGCAAGGCGTCCGCCCACTTCTTCAGCATTTCTGCCGGCAACTGAGTTTCGAAGGAAAATAGGCTGCCGTACCCGTCCAATTGCTTGCATGCGAGAGCGTGCTGCGGATGCGAAGGCAGACCGGGGTGATTCACGCGGTTCACCAGCGGATGCTTCTCCATAAATTCCGCGATAATCAACCCGCTGCTATGATGTCTTTCCATCCTGAGAGGCAGCGTTCGCAGCCCCCGGATCATGAGGGAAGCCGTATGCGGAGTCATAACGCCCCCAAACAGCATATACCCTTTGTTTGCAATTTCATCGATCAGGTCCGCGCGGCCTGCCACGACGCCTCCCAAGCAATCGCTATGGCCGGAGAAATATTTGGTCATCGAATGAAGCACGAGATCTATTCCCCAATTGAGCGGACGCTGGTAGCATGGCGTCGCCCAGCTGCTGTCAATCATCGTAAGAACACCCTCGCGTTTCGCAAGCGCCGCGACTCCCTCCAAGTCCTGCAGCTGGAACAAACCCGATGTCGGACTCTCCAGATAGATCAGTCGCGTGTGCGGCCGTAACTGGTCTTCGAAGTCAGATAACAGACAGCCGTCGACGTAGGTTACTTCGACCCGGTACCGTTCCGACAATTCGTCCAGGAACTGCCTCGTTGGTCCATAAGCTTGATTGACGCAGATGACATGGTCTCCTGATCTCAACAGCGCGTGCAAGGAGCCGGCAATGGCAGCCATCCCCGACGCGAAGCAGCGCGCCCGTTCAGCCTCTTCCAATTCCGCTATTTTGCCCTCCAAATATTGTACCGTCGGATTATTGCCCCGGGAATAGACGGTAGCAGCCAATACGTCCTGCATGGCATGATCGAATGACTCATGGTTTTCGAACGCAAACAGGCTATTTTGATAAATCGGCATCGTGACGGCGCCGTAATGCTTCGTGTCCACTTCGTCATGCGCTACTTTGGTATGCAGTCCTTCATTCATTCGGTTTCTCTCCCTATGCATTCATTCCTTTGTTTGCGTCATTCCGCCGCTATGCCTCTAACCCTTCTCGGCGCCTTGCGTCAGCCCTTCCACGATATACCGCTGAGCGAACGCAAACAGAACGACGGTCGGAATGACGGACAATACGGTACCGGCGGACATGGAACCCCAATCCACGTCGAACTTCATAACGAAGGAGTTCATCGCCACGGGCAGCGTCTTCAAATTCTCATCGTCAATAAACATAACCGCCATAAACAGCTCGTTCCAATTTTGCACGAATGCGAAAATAAAGGTGGATGCGATTCCCGGCAGCATGACCGGTATAATGACCCGAATCAGAGCCGTCAGCCTGGAGCAGCCGTCAATCATCGCCGCTTCCTCCAGACTGCTGGGAATTCGCTGGAAGAACCCCCGAAGCATAATCGTGGAAAAAGGAATAAGCATAACCGTGTAGGCAAGAACCAAGGAAAACCGGTTATTAATCAGGTTCATGTCGGCCATCAGCAGATAGAGCGGCGCGAGCGAAATAAACCCGGGCAGCATTTGCGTCAAGAAAAAGGCCATCATAATTTGCTTATGCCCCCGGAACTGGAACCGGGCCATGACATAACCGCTTAACGTTGCAATGCAGATGACGATAAGTGCGGCAATTACCGAAATAAGCAGACTGTTGCCGATATAGACATGAAACTTTGAAACTTTAAAAATATTGGCATAGTTTTCGAAGGTAAATTTCTCCGGCCAATACCGAATCGGCAAAGAAAAAATCTCCTTGCGCGGCTTAAGCGAAGTGATTACGATCCAATAGAGCGGAAAAACCATAATGAGGAAAAAGATGCCGAGATAAAGCGACTTCAGGCCCGTCAACGCGCGTTGCTTCATCTAGAAGTCACCTGCCTTTTCCGATCTTGTAGCGAACAGATAAAACACGGTGTACAGCATAAGTATGATGATCATGATCACGCCAATCGCCGAGGCCATTCCGTAATCCCCGCCATAGATAATCTTATCCAGCATAAGCGATGAGAGAATATGAGTCGTTCCGGCAGGTCCGCCGTTCGTAAGGCCGTAGATGATGGACGGATCGTTGAAGATCCAGATGGCCCGGAGCAAAGTCGTTGCGATAACCGTCGGCAGGATATAAGGAAACGTCACGTTAAAAAACTTGCGCAGCCCTCCGGCACCGTCCATTTCCGCCGCTTCGTACAGATCCGCGGGCACGGATTGCAGCGCGGCCAGCAGCATAATCGCGAAAAACGCGATGCCGTACCAGACGTTAGCGATGATAACCGACGTCATGGCCCATTTCGGATCGGAGAGGAAGCCGATGCGCGTATCGATAAGGCCCGTTCGCATTAACAGATCGTTAATGACGCCAATTTGCGAGTTGAACATCCACTTCCAGATCAGGCCGATTAGAAAACCGGACAAAGCCCAGGAATAGAAAACAAAGCCTTGATAGATCCCTCTTCCCCTGAATTTTTTTCGCAGCGTCAGAGCAAGCGACAAACCGATCAGGAATTGCAGCACAAGCGAGAAAAACACCCAATACCCGCTGTTCTCGAGCGCCGAAAGAAACTTCGCGTCCCGAAACGCGGTTTCGAAGTTTTGCAAGCCGATGAACTGAACGTTGGTCAGGTCAAACAGCACGTAATTTTGAAACGCCATGACTACCCCTTGCAAAAAAGGATAGAACGTAAACACCAGCAGCAATGCCAATGCAGGAAGCAAACTGAGTAATATGTACCTTCGCTGCTTGCTCATGCCATCTCACCTTCCCCCGCTAGTAAAATGCGGCAGGCGGTTCTCATGCCGCCCACCGCTATTTTAAGGTCATTTTTTCAATTCAGCTTTCGCTTTCACCCAGTAATCGTCCCATTTCTTCAACGTATCTTCCACGCTCGTCTGTCCCAGCAGCATGCTCTGTCCGGATTCCATGGCTACCGTGCCCCATTGTCCGTTCGCAGGATATTGGAAAGGCGGCTTGAAGTTAACGAACGTGTCCGGCTGATTCGTCATATCAAGCAGCGTCTTGTACGGTCCGCTTTGGAAAAATGCATCCTCGGTAGCGGAAGAGTGAATCGGCACGGTGCCGTGGCTCTTCGACAGCTTGGTATTCTCTTCAGGCGAGGACAAGAAGCTGATCAGCTTCCAGGCAGCTTCTTTGTTTTTCGAGTAGGAGGTAATTCCCCAACCCGCGCCGCCGGCGGAAATGAGCGCTTTGCCATTCGGTCCCTTCGGCATCGGAGCGGTTGCCCACGTGCCTTCCTCCATGCTATCGTTCAACGTCTGTATAACGTCCGGATCCTGCAACAGGAATGCCGTCACGCCGGACGTAAAAGCTTGCACCTGTTCCTGGAAGCCCCAGTTGATAGAGTCAGGCGGCGAGCCTTCTTTATAGAGCTTCACGTATTGTTCGACCGCTTCCTTCGCTTCCGGAGACGAATAGATGGTGCCGCCGTCCTTCAGGAACATCGCGTCATCGATATTGATTTTTTCCGAATCGTAAGCCTGGATCATCGTATCCGGAACGGCGTTGGCGCCGGATCCTCCACGGAACGAGAAGCCGAAGCGGTTTTTGGAAGGGTCGGTCAGCTTCACGGAAGCATCGATTAACTCCTGGTATGTAGCCGGAACGGAGATGCCCGCTTCCTTCAGCCAATCCGCGCGATAGAACAGCTGCCGCTGATAGAGTCCGTTTGCGATGAAATACAGCTTGTCGCCAACGGTAGCGACGGACTGGGCGACGGAGGTGACGGTTTTGAAGTCATCCCAATTTTTCGTATAGTCATTAAGCGGTTCCACGTAGCCGTTGTTTACGAATTCCGCCACGTTGAGATCGCGAACCTCAAGCACGTCAAGCTCTTGCTTCGCGTTAAGCATCGTTCTGATCTTGTTGTCCGCCTGATCGAACGGCGGCGAGATCAGTTCGACCTTAATGTTCGGATTCTGATCCATAAATGCCTTTATGCCTTCTTGAATGATGGCCGTGCGATTAGGGCTGGTCAAGCTTTCGATCATGCGCAGCGTAACAACCTTGTCTCCTCCACCGTCTCCATTCTTGGAGCCGGAAGAACTGCATGCCGTTACGGTCAAACTTAGTGCCACACCAATCATAGATACGGATAACAGCGATTTCTTCCAAGACATTTGTTGCATTGGAATCCCCCTTAAAATGAGTGAGTATCATACTGTATACCTGTCTGATAGGTTTAATATAAGTGAGCCATTTACAAGTTGTCAATATCTAAATTTTCTGTCAATATTCCCGTATAGTCTCCTCGATAATGTCCATCATTTGGCTAAATTCGTTCAACGCGTGCTTTGCATCGTGGTTTGCAATCCCGTCGAATAAAGTGCGGTGAAACGGATAGGTATTGTCGAACAGCTCTTTCACCCCGAACGGGCCCGAAAAGAACTTCTTAATCAGCTCCGATATGGAGTCGTACACGCTATGAAGCAGCGGATTGCCTGCCGCGTCGTAAATATGCTGATGGAATTCGTAATCGATCGCCGAAGTATCCAGACCTTTTTGCTTTCGTTCGTCGTATTCCGCGAGGCATGCTTTCATCTCCTCGATCTTGGCGTCCGTTATCCGTTTCGCGGCCAGCTCGACGGCTTTGCCTTCCAGCGCCCTTCTAACGTCAAGAATATCGAGCAGAAACGATTTTTCGTCGTCTATTTTTACTTTTCCGCTGTAACGGTAAGAGCCCGCATCGTTGACGTATATGCCTTTTCCGTTAATGACCTTTACGATTTCAATGGCTTCCAAATATCGCAGCGCTTCGCGCAAGGAGGACCGTCCTACACCAAACATCCGGACCAGCTCGTCAACGGACGGAAGCTTGTCCCCTTCCGCCAATTCCTTGTCTGCAATATATTTGATGATCTCCTCGGAAACGAGTTCATGGGTATGCTGCTTTTTAATTTTGCGAATCATCGTTCAACCGTCCTTTATACCTGTCAGATAGGTGAATATTATTTAAATATTTTAAGAATGTCAACTAGGCGTACGTTTCAGTTGGCTGAGAAGGCGAATGAGCAAGAAGGATTTTAAATTCGATTATGGCAAAATACAAATTTAACCGTTTTTGCCCTTGCGGGATACCGCCTTTCTATGCGTTAATATAGATGTCGGGCCGACGAAATGAACGGAAAGGAGGCTGAACGAAATGATTCAGATCCAGGAGGTGGCATTCGCGTAAGCGAATGTCCCATATAGGGGGAACCTACCCGGTTCCCCCATCAATTTTGAATATAATCGCAACGCAAAATACGAAAGGAGGAGGGTTAGCCATGTTTAACGCAAAACAAGCCAACGAAAGCCAATGGAACCAAATATCGAAGGAGGGCCTCGATGGGGCGTTACAAAAACGGAAAAGATGTGCTTCCCCCGACTCTGCTTAGGCAAATCCAGCAATATATTGATGGCGAATTGCTTTACATTCCGAAACAAAGCGAAGAGCGAGCCGGCTGGGGACAGCTGAGCGGCACCAAAGCGCGGATCAACGATCGCAATGGTGAGATCTACGCGGAATATTGCAAAGGGCGGTCAATCGCTGACCTTGAGCGGGTTTACTTTTTATCCGGGGACAGCTTACGAAAAATCATATGCAAACAACAGCAGAATGCCCGCATAGGCAGCGGAAGCTGATGCGGTACTTATATAGCATGACCATAAAGATAGCCTGCCACCGGTAATTCGAGGGCAGGCTATTCGCCTATTCTAATGAATCCATCTATAGTTCATTTTGTTGTCGACAATAAGCGTATCGTCGACTAATTGAAGCCCCTCACCGAGCGGTTCATTAAATACCGTAACGGAGGTGGCATGATTCACCGGGTTATAGCGGCTAATCGTCGTTTGCTCCGAGCTGTAATCGCGTGCCGCCCATATAAGCTGCGGCCCTTCCGGTTTCGACAGCAGAACGTAATTCCTGTCCTCATTGCCCGTCTCTTCCGCTGGCGACCAGAATAGCCCCTCATCACGGTCAACAAACAGAAGCGGTCCGGTTCGACTGACCACCGCCATCGGCGACTTCAAATCCTCCAGCTTTTTCGCTGGCGTCAGATTCGTGATTTGACCGGTCAACACGTTAGCCAAGGCGTATGTTCGATCAATCTTGCGGGGGACCGCCCCCTTTTCAGCACGATCCAGCCGGTACCAGGACAGCACTCCCTCATTGCCTTTCGCAAGCCAGCCGTTCCAGTCCACATGAGTCAGACCTTCCTTCGGCTTAGCCTGAACATCCCAGGTCAAGTCCCCTTTCTCATCATAAAAAGCTATTGCTTCAGGCGCGATAATGTAGGCCTCATCCCCGCCCAGCACATTGTCATGACTGTCGCTCAACGTAAAGGACAATGCCGCAAACCGGCTGTCCGGGCTCCATTCGAATGCCGGATAGGAATGATAACCAAGCGTTGGCGGAATAACCTTAAGCTCTTTGCCATTCCGGTCGTATAGACGGAAGCTGTCGGTTTGTTCATGCCAGAACAGATTGCCGTCCGGCGAA
The DNA here is from genome assembly GCF_051200795.1 of Paenibacillus glycanilyticus. Taxonomy (NCBI): domain Bacteria; kingdom Bacillati; phylum Bacillota; class Bacilli; order Caryophanales; family Paenibacillaceae; genus Paenibacillus; species Paenibacillus glycanilyticus. The sequence continues at coordinate 1,562,405 of NZ_CP195155.1, read as the reverse complement.
GGCGTCACGAGATATAACGGCCATTCGTGCTTGAATGATCCTTCTATCGGCCGAACCTCGCCCGTAAGTAGGTCCACCGACCAAAGACGGCCATCCGAATAGCTGTTCAGATATAGATATCCGGAATTGTTCATCCATCCCCTTGCATAAAAAGACGGCGATACATCCGGCACCGCATTCGCCGCTATTGTCTTTATCCGCCCATTGCGTAAATCAAGCGCGACCACGTCGTATTGGATCCCCTCCTGCCCGTCCTCCCGCTTCTTGGGCTGCACAAGAACAAGCTGATCCTGTTTCGTAAACCCGTAAGCCCCGGCAATAGAATCGACGGAATAATTATCCTTCACGGTAATATCCGCCACCGGATACAGACTGTACGTCTGCTCTTTGGGATTAACGGCAACGACGTCCAACCGATATCTAATCCCCTCCGGGTCGTAGACGGTTCGTTTTACGACATGGGCCACAAGATTACGGTCATTTGGGACTGGAAATGTTTGTGCGACAAAACCGTTAACTTCTTCCGAATCATGTAAGGGAAAGGAGAACCCTTTATCTTGTTTTATTAAGTCTATGCGCAAAGCTTCGCTAGCGGATGACGCAGCAGATGCCGGCGGAATGCCGGAAGCTTGTGCTTCCTCCGTTGCAGGCTGTTTCGCAGAGGGCGCAGAATTAGAGTTTGAATCCGGGCTGCAGCCCGTTAAGAGTAACGGCACAAATAAGATTGCAGTCGTTATGGCGGTGAGCTTCATTCGTTAAACCTCCCCTTTGCTCCTATATGATCTAGACTATATTTTCCAGATAAAGGTTGCTGCGGATTGAGGTTTGGCTTTTCATTTTCTTCCGTTTCAAGTTCCCTGGTCTATGTGTAAAAGAAGTTAATAGGACTAAAGTCGTCTATTTCGGACAAGTATTCAGCTGTGCAAACGCGAAACCGATAATTGTAGAAAGAAATGCCTATTCCAGGCAAATACAACAAGCTATAGGACAAATAAGGAGGGCATGACAAATGACAATCGCTCGTAAGAAAGGCTGGAGGGGATTGCGATTTATCCTTGCGATGGCGTTTATTCTGGCCTTAACGGTACAGCCGCTCGCGCAAACCGTGCATGCGGCAGACACGGTACACCACTGGAAGCATTACACAAACGGTGTTTCTTATATGAATCAAGGCAAAATCAAGCTCGCGATCAAGGAATTCGAGCTTGCCGTAGCCCAGTCGGAGCAAGCCGGTTACTTGCGTAAGCTGGCGGAGGCTTATACGCTGGACAATCAGTTCCAGAAGGCGGCCGATACGTATTATCGGGAAGCCAAAATCCACAAAGCGATCGGGGAAAAATCCGGCGACCTAAACACGTATTTTGCCGTACTGGCCAAAGCTGACGCCTTGAATACGGAAATCGATCTTTATCTTGAGAAAGAAGGCGCCTCCCCCTCATCCGGAAGCAGCCACTTAGCGAAGTTCGAACCCGCGTCGGGCATGTACATCGGTGCCTACGTAGAGAAAGACAGCGGCGTCGAGAAACAAAAAGACGGCAAATTTGACGCCTTCAACAAGCTCGCCAGCAAGCAGCATGCCGTGTTTTTCAACTACCATAAATACGGCAATCCGTTCCCTTATCATTGGGCAGAGACCGTAAAAGAAGCCGGTGGCGCAATTCAAATTGCTCTGCAGCCGGATGACGGATTAAACGCGGTCAAGGATGATGCGTATTTACGCAAATTCGCGCGGGATGCAAAAGCTGCGGGCGTTCCTGTCTTCCTCCGGTTCGCCTCCGAGATGAACGGCAGCTGGGTGAAGTGGAATGGCAATCCGTCGCTCTACATCGAGAAGTTCCGCCTGGTCTCGAAGGTCATGAAGGAAGAAGCTCCGAATGTCGCTATGGTCTGGTCGCCGGCGGCGAATCCGAAGCAAAAAATCACGGCTTATTATCCGGGAGACGATTATGTTGACTGGGTTGGCCTCAGCATCTACAGCGTCAAATATTTCAACGGCAATGTGAAGGAGCCCGCCGATCAAGTGAATCCGCTGGATTCCGTGGATTACACGTACAAGCTGTACGCTTCCCGCAAGCCCATTATGATCAGTGAATTTGGCGCGACGCACTTCAGCAAAGCCGGTAATACGTCTGCCGTCAATTTTGCCATTACGAAGATGAATATGCTCTATCATGGCGCAAAACTGAAGTATCCTCGCGTAAAATCAATCAACTGGTTCAGTCTCAATACGTTGACGGATTCCTACAGCGCGGAGCGCAGCCTGAACAACTTCAGCCTGACGGAAAGTCCGGCATTGCTCGCTTCTTACGGCAAAATGATCCAAGATCCTTATTACTTGTCGAAGGTCGTATCGGGTTCAAGCAGTTATACGAAAACCGTAAGCAAGTTTGCGAATCAAGGCACAATCGGCAAGCCGGCTACCGGCGTCGTATGGGTGAAAACGTATGACCCTTATATTAGCAAGGTCGTCATCAAACTGGACGGCGCTGTTGTGTTGACGCGCCAGCAGTATCCTTACACCTTCTCGATCCAGCCGGACAAGCTGAAAGCCGGCAGCCATAAAATCGAGGTTGTTGTCTTTGATTCCAAGAACCGAGAGGCTTCCCGCAAATCGTATACGTTTAAGACGACTTAGGTCTTGTTGGCCGTGCCGGATTACCGGCACGGCCTTTTCGCGTCCGCGTCCCCTACGCGTTAACCCGCCGGCCACACAGTAAGACGGTTTTCCCGCTTACCGGGCTGCTCTCACCTCGCGTTGACCCGCCTCCCTCCCAGTAACACGGTTTTTCCAACTTACCAGGCTGCCCTCACCTCGCGTTGACCCGCCTCCCTCCCAGTAACACGGTTTTTCCAACTTACCAGTCTACTCTCACCTCGCGTTGACCCGCCGCCCTCCCAGTAACACGGTTTTTCCCGCTTACCAGGCTGCTCTCACCTCGCGTTGACCCGCCGGCTCCCTCAGTAACCAGGTTTTTTTGCGTTATCTTCTTAACGATGTCGCACATCGTTAAGTCCAGTTAATTCACTCGCTTGGGCTAGCTTAACGATGCCGCGCATCGCTAAACTTCTTAAAATCAGCCAAAACTGGGCACACCCCCCTGTTGGAGAGCCACCTTAACGATGTCGCACATCGTTAAGACCAGTTAATTCACTCGCTTGGGCTAGCTTAACGATGCCGCGCATCGCTAAGCTCCGTAAAATCAGCCCAAACTGGGCATTCCCCCCTGTTTGAGAGCCACCTTAACGATGTCGCACATCGTTAAGACCAGTTAATTTACTCGCATGGGCTAGCTTAACGATGCCGCACATTGCTACGCTCCTTAAAATCAGCCCAAACTGGGCATTTCCCCTGTTTGAGAGCCACCTTAACGATGTGCCACATCGTTAAGACCAGCTAATTTACTCACTTGTGCTCGCTTAACGATGCCGCGCAGCGTTAAGCGAGCGCGAGCGAAAAAAGCTGCCCTCGCGGGCAGCTTCCTCCATTACAAACTATTTAATAACGCCTTTTTTCAAGATTAAGTTGGCGTAGATCGCGCTTTCGCCGGTTGCAACGATAGCGTAGGCTTTCTTCGCGCGCTCGTAGAAGGCGAATCGCTCCACTTCCTCGAACGGCTCTTCCAAGCCGCTGCGCTGCGCAATAATGGCCTTATACTCGCCCCAGATCGGCGTCTCCGCCGGATCGCCCGGCATCACCTGCATGAGAGCAGCCGGCTTCTCGACATATTGGTCAAGCGGGAACAGCTGCATAATCGCATCCAGCAGCTCGGGCACGCCATGTCCGTCGCAGCGGACAAGACGCTGGGCATGGCTTACCGCCGGGAAATTGCCGTCGGCCAGCACAATTTCGTCGCTATGCCCCATTTCCATCAGGATCTTCAGCAATTCGGGTGAAAGGATTTTCGGAATACCATTCAACATCGCTAGGGGTCCTCCCTAATTAAGATCAGCCTGCAACAGCTGCTTGAATCGTGCATAAGCTTCATTCCATACATCCGTATCCGCTGGCTCGTAGATTTCAACCGGGAAGGATGCCGCCGACAATTGCCGCGCTTCCTCCAGATTCGCGCATTCACCAAGCGCCATAAACTGTGCCAGCATGTTGCCAATCGCGCTTGCTTCCACCGGTCCGGCCCATACCGGGCGGCCGATCGCATTTGCCGTCAGACGGCAGAGCAGCTTGTTCTGAATACCGCCGCCGACCATATGCATGCCGCCGTATTGCTTGCCCGTCAGCTTCTCAATCTGCTCGAGCGCATTCCGGTACTTAAGAGCAAGACTGTCCATAATGCACCTTGCAACCTCCGCCGCCGATTCCGGAACGGGCTGCCCCGTCTCGCGGCAATAGCTTCTTACCTTTTCCGTCATGTTGGACGGGCCGAAGAACCGCAGGTCATCCGGATTAATGAGATAGCGGAAAGGCTCCTCCTGCTCGGCCATAACCGCAAGCTCGCCAAAAGAAAACGCCATCCCCTGCTCTTCCCACTCCCGCCTGCACTCCTGCAAAATCCACAACCCCATGATGTTCTTGAGCAGCTGGTATTTGCCGCCAACTCCGCCCTCATTCGAGAACTCAAGCTCCATCGCCTCTTCGGTTAACAACGGCTGGTCAAGTTCCGTCCCTACCAGCGACCAGGTGCCGCATACCAGGTACACAAACGGTTCTGCCGCTGCCGGAATGGCTGCGACGGCCGATTCCGTGTCATGCGTGGCAACGGCAACCGCTTCAACGGCCGGAATTGCCAGCTCCTCGCAAACCTCCTCCGACAAGGGCCCAATCCGGGTTCCCGGATAAACAGGCTCAAGGAACATCTCTTCCGGAATCCCCAGCTCCTTCATAAGAGCCGTATTCCACTTCCTAGTATCCGGATGAAGAAGCTGCGTGGTAGTCGCCATCGAAAACTCGCAAACCCGCTTCCCCGTCAGCAAATAGACAAGCAGGTCCGGCGTCAGCAGCAGCGTCCTCGCCGCTTCCAGCTTTGGAGAAGCTGCCTTTTTCATGGCATACAGCTGATAGACCGTATTAAACGGCATAAACTGCAGACCGCCTTGCCGGAACAGCTCTCCTCTGCCAAATCTGGCTTCGATCTCCTCAATCAGCCCTTCCGTATGCGGATCCCGGTAATGATAGGGATTGCCAAGGAGCTCCCCATTCGCATCCAGAAGGCCAAAGTCGACGCCCCATGTATCCACGCCAAACGTAACCGGCTTATACCCAAGCTGGAACGCCTTGCGCAGCGCATGCTTCATCTCCTGCAGCAGCCTAAGAATATCCCAATGCAAATGACGGCCAACCTGAACCGCAACATTCGGAAAACGGTGTATCTCCTCTACCTCCAGCCTGCGCTCCGCCATATCGGATCCCGTCAGCCTGCCAATCAGCGCCCTGCCGCTGCTTGCTCCAAGATCAAACGCCAATACGGTGGTTGCTTGTTCCATATGCCTGAATTCCTCCTTGCAGCGGCAGCCGCTGTCCTTAAGTTATTGCTGCTTCTGCAGCAGCTTGATCCGGTAAGCCTCGCTCTCAAGCGACGCGATCTCCTCGAATTCTTCCTTCGTCAGCACCTTTGGTTCTTTAACCTGGCTGGCGATCAGGAAGATCTTCGCGCTCTCTTCCACAACCTCCGTCCGGTAATACGCCTCGCGCAGGTTGCGTCCGGTTGTGACAAGGCCGTGATTGCCAAGCAAAATGCTGCTTGCTTCCTTCACTTTAGGGACGAGGGCATCCGCCAGCTTTTCCGTCGTAGGCAGCACGTATGGAATATAGACGGTCTTGCCGACAAGCGCCGCTTGGTCCGGGAACATAATCGGAAGCTCCTCTTCGACCAGCGTAAAAGCGATACAGTATGGCGGATGGGTATGAACAATGGCCCCAATCGCCGGATTCGCACGGTAAGCGTACAGATGCATCAGCACCTCAGAGGACGGACGAAGTCCGTTATCCTCTACCGCGCCGGTCTCGATATCAACCGCTACCCATTGCTCCGGCTCCACTTCGTCAAGGGCAAAGCCGCTTGGCGACAGGTACATTTTCCCTTCATGCTTCGCGCTTATATTGCCGCCCGGTCCAACGACCAGCTTATTCGCAACGGTCTTTCTTGCGTATTTGCACAGCTCCTGCCGAATATCCAATTCTTCCATCCCCTTAAAAAGAATTTCCTTATTTGACATATTAGGTAATTCTTACTTCGAAAGCATGTTGCTTACTTGTACAATGGCCCGAAGTTCGAGCAAGCCCGGTAGTCAGCCGCTTCTTTGTCGTTAGTGCCGAATAGACCCCATGCCCGCGGACGGAAAATGTTCTCTTCCAGAACGTTATGCATATTGACCGGAATACGCAGCATCGAAGCAAGCGTAATCAGCTCTGCGCCGATATGGCCGAAGCTGATCGAGCCGTGGTTGGCTCCCCAGTTGTCCATCACGTCGTATACGGAACTGAAGGCGCCTTTGCCTGTCAGATTCGGGGCGAACCAAGTCGTTGGCCAGGTTGGATCCGTCCGCTTGTCGAGCTTGTCATGCACATCGCTTGGCAGCTCGACGGAGTAGCCTTCCGCAATTTGCAGAACCGGCCCTACGCCTTTAACGAAATTGATCCGGGACATTGTCATCGGCATGCCGCCGCGCGACAGGAAGTCGGAGGAGAAGCCGCCGCCGCGGAAATATTCCACGCCAGCCGGTCTCCACGAAGTAGCCGCAAGGCAAGCCGCCGCTTCGTCTTCCGTAATATCCCAGAACGGCTTCATCGCCGGCTGGCCGTCAAGCTGCTGCTCGCCGGTACCGTCGAGCGTTGCCGAACCCGAGTTAAGCAGATGCAAAATGCCGTTAGCCGCATGGCCTTCAAGCTTATGTCCCGTTACCCGCTCCACGGAAGCCGGGCTCCAGTAAGTGCGCACGTCCGCGAAAATTTGCGGCGTATTCGTCAATAGGTAGCCAAACAGCATAACGACGCCGTTCAGACTGTCATTCTCCGTTGCGACAATAAACGGAGGGCGGATGCCGTTCCAGTCAAAGGAGGAGTTCAGAATCGCTTCCATAAAGTCGCCGTTCGGGAAATGGTCCGTCCACTGGCGTTGTCCCTGGAAGCCGGACACAACCGCATTATGGCCCATTGCTTCTTCGCCGAAGCCAAGCTCCGCAAGGCGCGGGTTGCCGATCATCAGGTCGCGGGCGATCATCGTCATTTTAACAACCGTCTCCCAGTCCTGATCCTTCTTCTCGCGCGAGGTCTGAATCGCTTCCGGGTTATTGTCCGGACCTTCCGCGCAGTTCTCTTTCACCCAAGCTAGCGCTCTCTCGAATTCGGCAGGATCGTAGATCTGCTCCTCGAAGCGGCGTACAAACTCGGACATATCGATGTATTCCGTCCGCATGCCGAGGTATTCCTGGAAAAAGGAATCGCTTACAATAGAGCCCGCGATGCCCATCGATACCGAGCCCATCGACAAATACGATTTGCCGCGCATATAAGCTACCGCAAGTCCCGATTTCGCAAAGGAAAGCAGCTTGCCCCGCACGTCATCCGGAATGGAGGTATCGGATGCTTCCTGAACTTCCTCGCCGTAAATGCCAAATGCCGGAATGCCTTTTTGCGCGTAGCCTGCCAGAACGGCAGCCAAATATACCGCACCCGGACGCTCCGTTCCGTTAAAGCCCCATACCGCATTCGGGATGGAAGCGTTCATATCCATCGTTTCCGTACCGTAACACCAGCAAGGCGTAACCGTTATCGATACCCCAACATTCTCGCGGGCGAATTTGTCCGCGCAGGCCGCTGCTTCCGCCACCCCGCCGATAGTCGTATCCGCAATGACGCATTGCACAGGTTCACCGTTTGGGTAACGCAAATTTTCGGCGATCAGATTCGCGACCGACCTAGCCATATTCATCGTTTGAACCTCAAGCGACTCGCGAACTCCCTTGCGGCGTCCGTCTATCGTTGGACGAATCCCGATCTTGGGAAAACCATTCTGAAAGCGATAAGCGATGTCCGTCATAAATACCCCTCCTAAAAAGAATTGTCACACAAACAGCCGTTAAGGCTGTTCGTGATGATTCTTACCTCGAAAGCATAAACCAATGAATGAATAATAACGAAACTAGCAAATAAAATGTTACCGATAACTCTAATTTAACAAGGCGTCCTGTTGCTGTCAATCGTTTTCTCTTGTAAGATAAAAGCATGAAATGTCGATGAGGAGCAGTAGGTATGGTTACAATCTATGATATTGCGGAGAAAGCTAACGTATCCGCGATGACCGTTTCTAGAGTTATCAATAACACAGGCAGAATAAGCGAGAAAACAAGAGCCAGGGTCAAAAAGGTAATGGAAGAGCTGAACTATGTTCCGAACCAAATGGCCCGCAGCCTTGTTCTGCAGCAGACCCGGAGCTTGTTCCTGCTTATTACCGATATAACGAACCCGTTCTATACAACATTGTCCCGGGGGGCCGAAGATGCCGCCACCAAGAACGGCTACCGCCTGCTGTTCGGCAACAGCGACGAAAGTCTGGAGAAGGAAGCCGACTACATTAATACGATTCTGACGACCCGGGTAGACGGCGTGCTGATTGCCCCGGCCGGCGATCCATCTCTGCCCCATCTCGAATCGCTGCAGCGGCATAACATCCCGTTCGTCCTGCTGGACCGCGAGGTGCCCGGCGTCGAATGCGACATCGTGCTTGGGGACAGCAAGGAAGGCGCACGCCAGCTGGTTAACCATCTTGCCAAGCAGGGCCATCACCGCATTGCGATGGTAAACGGCTCGGATACGATATCAAGCGCAAGACTGCGTCTTGAAGGCTATAAGGAAGCGCTAATCCTGAACGGATTGACCTATGACGAGAGCATCGTCTTTGAGACCAGTTACGGTCCGCGTACCGATCTGTCGGAGATGGAAGCCTGGCTGGATTCGCTAGACCCGCTCCCGACGGCCGTCGTAGCCGGCAACAATGTATTGGCGATCGAAGCCATTCGACTGCTGAGAAAACGGAATATGCGGATTCCGGAAGACATCTCCATCGTCTGCTTTGACGATTTTGGCCCGTATTCCGAGGTTGATCCGTTTATGACGGTTGCCGCGCAGCAGGCCTATCAATTCGGTTACCTGGGCATGCAGATGCTGATCGACCGCATTCAGAATAAAGAGGAAGCCGGACCGTGGAAAAAAATCGTCCTGCCCGCGGAGCTGATTATCCGCCGGTCCGTCTCTTCCCTATAAAAGACAAAGAAGGCTGAGCGATATCGTCGCTCAGCCTTCTCTTCATTGCTCCTCCGTATTTAACGGCAGGATGATTTCAATCGTTGTTCCTTCTCCCGGAACGCTTGATATATTCATCAGCCCTTGATGCTGCTCGATAATGCGCGAGCTGATCATAAGGCCAAGACCCGTCCCCTTCTCCTTGGTCGTAATAAACGGCTGTCCGATTTGACGGATGATCTCATCCGGAATGCCCATGCCTTCATCGCGGATCGTCAGGCGCATCCGCTCATGATCCGGTTCCATCGCCGCCGTGATCGTGATCTGCCCTCCAAGGGGCATTGCTTCTATTGCATTTTTTATAATATTGATAAAGACCTGCTTCAGCTGATTCTCATCGCAATAAATCGACGGAATACAGTTCTCGAATTCCGTGCGGATCGATACGTTCATCAGAATCGCCTGCGTTTCCAAAATCGAAATGACGGCATGTAAAATATGATCCAGCCTTCGCGTGCTAAATTTGGAGAAATGCGGCTTCGCAAGAGTCATAAATTCATTCACGATAAAATTGATCCGGTCCAGCTCATTGGTCATAATGTCATAATAGAACGAGTTCCCCTCCGCCTTGGATTTCAGCAGCTGGGTAAAACCCTTCAATGCGGTTAACGGGTTGCGGATTTCATGAGCTACGCCCGCTGCCAGCTGCCCGATCACCGAGAGCTTCTCGGAACGGACAAGCATCTCTTCCGACCGTTTGCGGTCCGTCAAATCCCGGATAACGGTCAGAATCACCATTTTTCCCCGGTAATTATGGATCCGGATGCTCGACATCTCAACGTCGATCGTCTGACCGTCGTTGCACAGCAGCTTATTTTCGATAAAATTCGTGGGGTCGTCGGTATGAATCACTTTGTTGAGCACATCCATCAGATCGTCGCTATAAGCGGGATCGACGTAATCAAGGATAGGCCGCCCGACCATCTCGGAATCGTCGGCAGCGCCAATCAACTTGACCGCTAATTTATTGGCATACACAATTTCGCCATTGTCGATCAAGACAATAGGCTCGGGGAGGAACTTGATAATACGCTGATACATGTTGGCACTGTCGCGAAGGGAGCGCTCTTTTTCCTTCTTGATCGTAATATCCTGTACCGTGCCTAGCAGCGCAGGCTTGCCTTGAAAGGAGATCAGGCAGGAGTTGCCTTCGAGGTGAACAGGGGAGCCGTCCTTCTTAACCCCTGTAATGTTGAAATGAAAGTAGATTTGCTTCTGATCCATCAAGGTTACTTGCGCATCCCGCGAAACGACTTCCAGCTCGCCGGGCAGCATTAATTTTTCCAGCTCTACCTGCAGCAATTCTTCATTCGTATAACCATACAGGGCTGCCAAGTACGGGTTCGCATACAAAATACGGTTTCCCTGTCCTACAAACACACCAGCCAGCGCGCTGTCTGCCAGATGACTGTACAAGCTTTCCGCTTCAAACAAGGAGGCTTCCATCTTAATCCGGTCGGATATATCCCTCTCAATTCCAACAACCCCGATGATATTCCCATTCTCATCCCTAAGAGCCGTAAGAGTAAGGCTGACATACACCATCGTGCCGTCCTTGCGCAGCTTAAACGTCTCCTGACACTGCAGACTTTCGCCAAGCTTGGCCTTATCGATCATTAATCTTCGTTCTTCAAGAAGATGTACCGGCGTAAAGCAGCAGGGCTTGCCAATCAGCTCTTCCCTCTTCCATCCGTGAAGGGCTTCAAACCCAGGATTGACATCAAGAATATTCTCATCCAAATCTATTACGACAATCCCGTCGGGGATATTGTTCCATATCGATTCCATAAAGTTATGCTTCATTATATGACCATGCTTGTCCATTCGAATATTTCCACCTTTTCGAATTCAAAGTGATCGCTACTCAAATCAATTCCACAAAATGCCGGAATCCCCTGCTAACATGAACATTGAATTTAGATTAATTTTGGCTTTAATGTCCGTTCATGTATAATGTGGCTATTATTCAGACACCCGAGGAGAGCTTAAGAAGCCATATGGCCAACCGAAGAAGATGGAATATCGGCGTCCTTCTGTTACTTATTATTTTTGCCTATGTACTGGTTCAGTTTTATTGGTCTACCGTACGGATTAGAGGTCTTGTAACCCCGCTGGAGGCAGGCGATCAAGATCAAACCAAGCGGCAGATCGCCCTAATCTCGCAAGAGCTGGACAATCCGTTCTGGCGATCCGTGGAACAGGGGGCGCTCAAAGCTGCCGGTCAATACCGGATGGAGCTGCAATACATGGGACCGTTCCGCATTAACGCGGAGGAGCAGATGAAGCTGCTGGAGAAGGCGATTGCCTCCAAGATGGACGGGATTATTTTGCAGGGGATCGGAACCGAGCAAGATAAGGCGTTAATCGAAAAAGCGAACAAGCTTGGGATTCCGGTCGTTACCGTCGACACGGATGAACCCGGCAGCAAGCGCCTCGCTTATGTCGGCACCAATAACGCTTATGCTGGTCAAGAAATGGGACGCCTTATTGCGGAGGACGGACCGAAGGAACCAAGCGGCGTCATTGGCGTTCTTGTAGGCAGCAAGGAGGCTGCCAATCAGCGGCTCCGCCTGGAAGGATTCCAGTCGGTCATTAACACGTATAAGGGGCTCTCCATTGCGGAAGTACGCGCTTCGAATATATCCAGGCTTCAAGCCGCGCAGCAGGCTGAGTTAATGCTGAAGGAGCATCCGGAGATCGATTATATGGTCGGCTTCAGCTCCCTTGACGGTATTGGCATGGCGGAAGCCGTTGCCCGCGTTAAGCCCGGCGGGGTTACTATCTTTTCTTTCGATGACCTGGAGGATACTCTAACCGCTATCAAGAAGAAGCAGATCGAAGCTTCGATTGTGCAGCAGCCCTCCCAAATGGGTTATGAAGCGATGTCTCTGCTGAATCAATATTTTCAGGGACAAACCGTTTCTTCGAAGCAGTATACTCCGATTTCCGTCATTACGGATAAGGAGGTTCCCGCCCCATGACACTTCGAAGGAAGCTGCTGCTCTTTATCCCGCTGCTGGTGCTCCTGACGAACGGCGTCACGTTCTTCCTGTTCGAAAGCTCCAAAACGGTGCAGCACAGCTACAATACGATGATGGACCGCATGCTGCTGTATACCCGGTCGGCGCAAACGGCCGATGAGAATGTGCGGGCCCTGTACGCGTATCTGCTGAACCCCGAGGGCAACAACCGGGCTTCGCTTCAGCAGCAACAGGCGGAACTCGCGCAAATCAGCGGGCAGCTGGCAAGCCAGCGGACGGAGTCCGACATCGCCGGTGTGCTGCAGGGATATGCCCATATGCTTCAGACGCTGGCGGAGCAAGTACAAGCTGCTGAAAAGTCTGCCGCTCCGAACGAGGCGCTGGATTACTATGAGGATACGGAGCGGACGAGCTCTTTCATAAGAGAGGAAGAACGCCGTCTCATTGACCTGGAGCTTAGCGCTTACGAGCCGGTATACCGGAGCATCCAATTGGAAATCGTACGAATGGATTGGCTTGGTCCTGCCGTATTCATCATCAATACGCTGCTGAGTATCGTAGTTGCGTTATGGATATCCAGAAGCATTACGGAGCCGGTGGACCGTCTCGTACAAACGGCGCAGCATCTGTCCAAAGGGCAGCTCGATACCGCTTATCTTCCCGAACGCTCGAATGACGAGCTTGGCATCCTGTCGGAAGCGTTCCGCCATATGATCAAGGATTTGAATGACTTGATGGGCCGGGATAAGGAACGCATGGAATCGGAGCGTCTGGTGAAAGAGCTGGAGCTTCAAGCCCTTCAAAGCCAGATCAACCCGCATTTTTTGTTCAATACGCTAAATGTGCTGTCCAAGCTGGCGCTGCTTGAAGGGGCCGATCAGACAAGCGACCTTATTGTGTCGATGTCCAAGCTGATTCGTTACAACTTAAGCCAGCTGGACCGCCCGGTTACGCTTGGCGACGAGCTTAAGCATGTTCAAGAGTACTTCACGATTCAACAAGCCCGGTTCCGCAACCGCGTAGATATCAAGCAGCAGATCGATGAATCCGTGCTGGATATGCTGATTCCCGCTCTGACGGTACAGCCGCTTGTGGAGAATGCTTTTGTGCACGGCGTGGAACGGATGGAGTCAGGCGGAATGATTCAGCTTGTTATCGAGCGGTCCGGCGAAAACGTTAAAATAGTCATTAGGGACAACGGAGCCGGAATGACAATAGAGGATCGCGACGCGCTTCTTGCCCTGCAAGAGCCCACTAAACCCGCTCCCGCGAAAAAAAATTCAATGGGCTTTGGCACGCGAAATGTGATTAAGCGGCTGCGGCTTTTCTATAACCGGCAAGATGTCGTAAGGATCGAAAGCGAGCCAGGACGGGGAACCTCGGTTATTCTCCTCCTGCCTCAGGGCGAAGAGCAGAAAGGAGGACCGGATCACGATGTACCGTCTATTGATCGCCGATGACGAAGCGCTGGAACGCGAAGGGCTGGAGCATCTCATTCACCGGATGCTGCCGGACAGGTTCCAGATCGCGTTTGCCGATAATGGCCGAAGAGCCATTGAACAGGCGGAGGAATTCCGCCCCCATATCATTATGATGGATATTAATATGCCCGGTATTCAAGGTCTGCAAGCCATCCGGGAAATAAAATCTCGCCTGCCGGACACCAAGTTTATTCTGGTGACGGCTTATGACTTTTTTGCCTATGCCAAAGAAGCGGTTTCCCTAGGCGTAAAAGAATATATCGTCAAGCCTGCCGGACGCGAGCAGATCTCGTCGATCTTGAACCAGCTCATTGAGGAGCTGGAACGCGAGAAATCCAAACGGACCGAAGAGCTGCATTTGCGGGATAGAGTATCCCAACTGCAGCCGCTGGTGGAAAACGAACTGTCCCTCTTGCTTATGGTCGATCAGGTGTTGGATGCGGATGAAGAGAAGCTGTCCGACTGGCTAAGCTTCCCGCTTGATGAGGGCTGCGCGGTTGTTGCGGCCTTCCCTAAGCAGATTTATACACTGGATAAGAAAAAGCTGTACGAAACGTTCCGCAGCTTCGCCAAGACTTACGGGATTTCCTGTATTGTCAGCTCCTTGATCGACTTGCATATGGCTATTTTTATTCGGAATGATACGAAAGATCATGACTGGAAAGCCGAGATCAAGATGTTTGGAGAGAAGCTGTGCAGTCTGGCCGAAAGGCAGTTCCAGCTGCCGGTTACGATAGGAATCGGATCGGTCCAATCAGGCGCTGGAGGCTGGCGCAAATCGTATTTCGAGGCTGTATTCGCTTCTGACGTTGACCGGCATCTCGGCGAGGTCCGCGATTTCGAAGGTGTGGTACAAGGTACGGGGTCAACCGTTGCCGCGGCGGCGGCGGCTCCAGCTTCTTCGGGCGAACACTCCGATCCGGAGGATCAGCGCTCCTATGTAATCTCCGCCCTGCAGCGGATTCGGGAGCAGCGGGAGCAGCAGACGATTAACGTAATGGATAAGGCGAAGCAGTACATTGGGCTTCATTTTACGGAGGAATTGTCGCTCGAGGAGACAGCCGAGCATGTTCATCTGAATCCCCACTATTTCAGCAAAGTGTTCAAGCAGCAGGTCGGAGCGACGTTCATCGATTATTTGACGGGGCTGCGGATCGAGAAAGCCAAGCAGTTGATCTCGTCCGCCGATGAGCTGGCTTTGAAGGAAGTATGCTTCGAGGTTGGTTATAAGGACCCGAATTATTTCAGCCGGGTGTTCAAGCGGGTGACGGGGCTCACCCCGACCGAATACCGCAGTCAAGCGAAATGATTAGGATATGCAGGGAGTTCATGCCAGGGCGGCATGGACTTTTTTGTTTTGGCAAACTAATAAAATGCTATTCGCTTCAAGCACTCTCCTTTATAGCGGACAAGGCGGCTTTTCCATGCTGGAACTACACAAATAAGTGCTGACGAATGTCCGCTAGCCCTCTCCATTCCGGTGTTATAATGAGACTCGTTTCAATAAACGCAACCATTCAATCAGTCACATATGGAAGGGGAATAAATAAAATGAGCAGCTTAACTGCAAATGCCGATGGCAAAAGCATGAAGTTTGTTACGCTCGTTTCGATGATTGCCGCTCTTGGCGGTTTATTATTCGGCTTCGATACCGCTGTCGTATCGGGAGCAATCGGATTTATGCAAGACCGTTTTGACTTAAACGAGGTGGCCGTCGGCTGGGCCGTATCCTCGCTAATTATCGGATGTATTGTTGGCGCGGGATTCTCCGGCGTGCTAAGCGACCGTTTCGGCCGTAAAAAAGTACTTATCGCGGCAGCAGCCCTGTTCATTATCGGCTCGATTGGCTCAGCGATTCCGGATACGTTCTCGATGTACATCGTTGCCCGCATGATCGGCGGTCTTGGGATCGGGATTACGTCCACGCTTTGCCCGCTGTATAACGCGGAGATTGCTCCGGCTAAATACCGCGGCCGTCTCGTTGCCTTGAACCAATTCGCAACGGTTACGGGGATCTTCCTTGTTTACTTCGTCAACTCGGGTATTGCCGGCTATGGCGATGATGCTTGGGATATTGCAAACGCATGGCGCTGGATGTTTGGAGTAGGCGTTGTGCCAGGCGTTATTTTCTTCATTCTGCTCTTCCTTGTGCCTGAAAGCCCAAGATGGCTAATTAAGCAAGGTCGGGCGGAGCAAGCTCTCCATATCCTTCTTCGCATTCACGGCGAAGAAGAGGCAAGGCAAGAGGTTCTCGATATTAAAGCCTCTTTCGCTGATGAAAAAGGCAGCTCGCTCAAAGAGATTTTCCGCCCGGGCATCCGCCTTGCATTGATCGTTGGCGTCGTGCTTGCCGTTCTTCAGCAAGTCACCGGCATTAATGCGGTTATGTACTACGCGCCGGAAATCTTCAAGTCGATGGGCTCCGGCACGGATTCGTCCCTGCTGCAAACGATCCTGATTGGCCTCGTTAACTTCCTGTTTACGATTCTGGCCATCTGGCTGATTGATAAAGTCGGCCGCAAAGTATTGCTGCTAGTTGGTTCGTCCGTCATGACGATTTGTCTGGCGGTTATCGGCATCGCATTCCATACCGGCCATACGACCGGCTCGCTTGTGCTGATCTTTATCCTGATCTATGTTGCGGCATTCGCCGTGTCGCTTGGACCTGTTGTATGGGTCGTTCTGAGCGAGATCTTCCCGAACCGCGTCCGCGGCCGGGCTACCGCAATCGCATCGATGGCGCTGTGGATCGCCGACTACGTCGTTTCGCAGTCGTTCCCGCCAATGCTTGAATCGGCAGGACCATCCGTAACGTTCTGGATCTTTGGCGCCATGTCGCTGATTACGTTCCTGTTCACGATGCGCGTTGTACCGGAGACGAAAGGCAAGTCGCTGGAGGAAATCGAGGCGTCCTGGAACGGGAAATAAGGTGAACGGAATCGTTTCTAAGGACGGGGTATCCCCTTTCCTCTACCGATTACCTTTTTAAAATAAGCAGAAAAGCTGGGCGATTCATTTCGCCCAGCTTTTTTTATTTAGTTGCTCCTGTCCTTTCTTGAAACATAGGCTGCCAACGGCGCTAATGGATTGGAGATGGATATATTATATTCTTGTGCCACCCTCTCGGCTGCTTTGACCATCGAGAGCTGAGCAACGGCTATTTTCTTATCCTGTTCCGATTGGAGCAGTTTCTCGATAAACTTGAAGACTTCGTCGGCGTACTCTGTCTTCTGTCCCTGCATAATAAGCTGGAACGCGTTCTCAATCACTCTGACTTCAATGTCCGGAAGCTGGTAACCATGCGATGAAGCAAAATTCTTCAGCCGCTTCATCGTACCTTCAACAGTTGCGGGATTCGTGAACAGAAGTATTTGCGGCTGCGTTATTTTACAAATCTCATTAAAAAAGGGCTCGTCTATTTTTATAATGGGCAGATTAGTCTCAACTTCTTCAAGTAGAGCAATGTAACCGGTGCAAGTAATGAGAATCGCATCTACACCTGACTGAGTGATCCATTTGATCTGATCAGCGGCTTTCTCCTTAACTTTAACCTTGTCAAAACCTTCTTCCATACACCTCATAAGTCCGGGATCCACAAAGTGTATCAATTCCGCCTTCGAACCAATTGAAGCTTCAATATATTCAATATTGGAATAATGAGCATGTAAACAGCCAATCTTCATTTCATTCAACCTGCCTCTTTGCATGATCGATATTACTTAGAGAATATCATGATGAGCTTGGTGCTGAAAGTTAAAAAAGAGCACCTGCGAAGGATGCTCTAATTATGGTTATCATCTTATCTGATTTCCGCAGCCTTCATCTCCCAAATCTGAAGACTGGAAACCACGGCTTCACCGCTGTCTGTTCGGAGCTGGATGCCGCTACTATTTTCCAATGTCGGATAAACTCTGGCCGTTAGGCAGGTCTCGTCATCCACAAACACTTCCACAATGGATTGGTCCGCGAAAATACGAAGCTTGATAAGCTCCGTGCCGTCTGCAGCCGGCAATTCACCTTGAACCGGCGTTTTATGGACCTTTGGAAGCAGGCTTGAATTCGACCGGTCGATGGTAATCGTATGGGAAGCCAAGTTGAGGCATACATCGGTATGCTCCTTGCCGCAGTCGGAAGCGAATAAGGAAACGGTCAGACCTGTTGCCTCAATCGACTTCCTGTCGATTTCAAGCAAGCATTCGAAGGAGGTCGATTGTACTCCCGATAGAACTGGCGTTTGTCCGATTGCTATATCTTTAAAGCTGTAATTCACGCCTCGCAGCGTCTCCACCTCAGGTACCGGGGACATGGAAAGCGCGCCGCTTGGCTTAAGATCTACGACACGCGGCAGCGCCAGAGCCCCGGCCCAGTCCAGGTTCTCGGGAAATTCTTCGCCTCTGCTGCCTTCCGGGATCCAGCCATGCACAATGCGGCGGCCGTTCTCGTCCACGAATCCGGTTGAAGCATAATAGCCTTCCCAGCCGCCATGGTCCACGGTGCCGTGTTTTTGCACATCGATAAGCTTATCCCCGCTGATCGTACCGGAAAGATAACGAACCGGACCGCTTGGCGAATAGAACAATACCGCTTTATCGCCGAAACGGAACAAATGCGGACATTCCCAGATCCATTCTTCGCCCTTATAAAAAATACCTTGGAAGCTCCATTTCTCCAAATCCTCGGAGTTGTATATAAACGCGCAGCCTTTTTCCTCATGGATTCCGCCAAGAATCATTCGCCAGCCGTCTTCCGTCTTCCAGACGTAAGGATCCCGCCAGTCCCGAATCTCAAGGTCTCCATGAAGCTCCAGGGTTAGAACCGGGTTAATGTCCGGTTTCCGCCAGGTACGCAAATCCGTCCCGCGAGCCATCCATTGCTGTGCTCCGGTAGCCGCATTCCGTTCCCCCTCGCCAATGCTTGTATAGAACAATGTCACTTCGCCGTCATGGACTACGGAGCAGCCGGAGAAGCAGTGAGCTTCGCCATGCTCATAAGAGGGAGCCATTCCAACGGGCAGATGCGTCCAATTCACCAGATCCGGGCTTGTGGCATGCCCCCAATGAATATCGCCCCACTCGGGCTTTGACGGGTTATGCTGGTAAAACAAATGATACTCGCCGTTTAACTGAAACGGTCCATTCGGGTCATTCATCCAGTTGCGAGGTGCCGTAAAATGATACCTTGGTCTATAACGATCCATGTTATCTCCCCTATCCTTTTGGCTGCCAGCTTCATAAGTTCACCTCCACAATATAAACGATATGTTGAATATGTCAATGGTCAAATAAAAACGGCCGTGCAGATTCAAATTCATCTGCACGGCCGCTTATAGGGTTAGATCGAGGAGATACTCCCGTTCATATTAAGGCTTGATTGCGTCGTAGTACTTCGTTTGCATTTCTTTCGCAGCCGCGTCGAGCTGAGCTTGCGTGTCGGTACCTTTTTTCGAGAATACTTCTTGCAAGACGTTCGTCATCGAACCGTAGTATTCTTGCGTATTGTACTGAGCTTCAGGCTTGCCGTCGAGCAGAGCATTGGATTCCGCGTTGTATTTGTATACATTGTCGTACTTGTCGAAGATCGCTTGAACTTTTTTGCCATACTCCGAATCCGGGCTGAAGTAGTTGATGTGCGGCGGAATGAAGTATTTGCCTTCCGTTTTGCGAGCTTGAATGTCTTTTTCGATCGAAGTCAGATAATCGTCGGTGAAGTAGTCGAACGTGATGTAACGGAATGCCATTTCTTGTTCGTCTTTTGTAGCGTTAGGGTTGATGACGAGGTAGTCGCCGCCCAATACGCCCGTATGTTTGCCGCCTTTTTCGGCTGCAGGCATTGGATAAGTGAGTACGTCTTCGATCTTCATGCCGCCTTGGTTCAGCGCTTGCTCCAGTACGCCTTCCGCACCGGCGATAACCATTGCCGTACGTCCTTGGCCAAACGCGCCTACAGCGTCGCCCCAGCCAAGTGCCCAGTCTTTCGGAATAACGTCCGCGTCCCATCTCAGCTTGTTGTAGAAGTCGAGCGCTTTCTTGCCGGCTTCGGAGTTGAATGCCGCCGTTACTTTGCCGTCCGCAATGTTTTGAATCTCGCCGCCTGCTTCGAACAGGAAGTTGGTCCAGTTCCAGCCTGCCTCGTTGCCTTTACCCATTGGAGCGATACCCGCGATCCCTTTCTTCGCATCGGCAACGCCTTTAGCGGTATTCACCATGTCATCCCAAGTCCAGTCGTACGAAGGTACGGCTACGCCTTTGTCATCCAGCATTTTTTTGTTGACAACGGTCGTTGTTACATAACCTTTTTGAGCGATACCGTATACTTTGCCGTCAATGATGAATTGGTTTTGAAGTACCGGGTTGATCTGATCCTTGAACTCGTAGCTGTTGTACAGGTCCGTAATGTCGGCTGCCCAGCCTTTTTCAACGAGGAACTTCGCTTCGGTTGCGTAAGTGTTGAAGAAGGTCGGCGCTTCGTTGGCAGCCATTTTGATGCCGATTTCGTTAGGAGCGTAATGCCAGTCGCTCTTCACGATCTCCACGTTAGGATATACCTTGTTGAAGCGTGCGATCTTGTCGTCTTCCAGCTTGCGGTTTTCGACTTGGTCAGGAAGCGGATAATAAATGCTGATTTTGATTTTCTTTTGCGTAATATCGTCAGATGGTTGTGGAGTGGCTGTTGCCGTGTCAGTGCTTGCGCTTGCATTCGCGCTTTCAGCCGGCTTGTTGCCGTTGTTCGACGTATTGTTGTTGCCGCCGCAGGCGGCAAGAGTCGAACAAAGTAATACCGCAGCTACTGTCGTAAAGACGCTCTTTCTCATTGTAACTCCCCTTCTCGAGTTCGTTTATTTGTTACACCCTCATCATAGTGGAGAGGGATAGGAGCCTGCGAGGTGTATTCCTATTCCGATCATGTGCACTATTACGATTTGAATACTACCCTTTCACTCCGCCCAGATGCAATCCGCGCATGATGTATTTCTGGAAGATCAGGAACACGACGATTGGCGGAAGCATGACCATGGTCAGAATCGCAAACCGGATATTAAGCGCCAGGCCTTTGGCGTTAATCACGTATTTGTAGATCGCCGTCGCCAGCGGATAATGGCTGTCGTTATGCATAATGAGCGACGGCCAGAACCAGTCGTTCCAGGAAGACGAGAAGATAAAGATCGCAAGCGTCGAGAAGATCGGTACCGACAGCGGCAGCGCGATCTGCACGAAGCTTCTCCAATCCGAGGCGCCGTCGATACGGGCTGCTTCGAAAATTTCGTAATGAATCTCGTCGAAGAAGTTTTTGAGCAGCAGCAGGAAGAAGGCATTGGCGCCCGCCGGCAGCCAGAAGGCCGCAAACGAGTTCATGAGGCCTAGATCCTTCAGGTTCACGAAGTTCGGAATGATATACGTTGTTGGCGGAATAAACAAGGTCATCATAAAGAAGAAATAGACCGCTTTGCGCTTAGGCACGTTCAGCCTCGACAAGCTGAAGGACGCAAGTCCAAGAACGCCTACGGTAATGACCAGGTTGCCTCCGAAAATATACAGCGTATTTCTTAGAAACTCCGGAAGATCGATGAAATTCCAGCCTTTGTTAAAGTTGTCGAAATGCCATTCGCTTGGCAGGAACCTCGGCGGGAAGGAGTTAACCTCCACATTGGTTTTGAGGCCGTTAAAGAATGTCGTCAGAATCGGATAAATCATCGAACAGGACATGACGACCAGCACAAGCACCATGATCGAATAGCCGATCAAGATAGGCTTCTTCTTCAGGTCAAACGAAGAGAGTATACCTCTGTCCAGCTGTTTCATCGCACGTCTCCCTCCTTGCCTTGAAGCCTGTATTGAACGATGGCGAGCAAGCCCAGCACGATAAACATCAGAACGCCAAGCGCGGCCGCAACCCCGTAATTTTGCTGGTTAAAAGCGTATTTTACAATGAGCAGCGCGTAGGTCAGCGTAGCATTGTTAGGTCCGCCGTCCAGCATCGCAAGCTGGGATTGGTAGCCCTGCGAGGTACCGATCAGCTGCAGAATGAGAAGAAGGCCAAGCAGGCCTTTGATCGAAGGCAGCGTGATATGACGAATCCGGTTCCATACGCCAGCCCCGTCGATTTCCGCCGCTTCGTACCAGTCGCGCGGAATGCTGAGCACGGCGGCCAAATAGATAAGCATCGCCGAGCCGAATTGCTGCCATGATTCCATAATAACAAGGGAGATCATCGACCATTTGGTATCCGTCATAAAGGATACCGGTTCATCGGCGCCAAACCAGCCTGTAATCACGCCGTTGATCGGGCCGACAGGGTCATAGAACCAGCGCCATAATCCGTACAATACGACTACCGGAATAATATTCGGCAGATAAGCGGCTACGCGGACAACACCTTGGAACCGGCGAAGCTCGGAAATCGCAATGGCGAATACGATCGGAATCCAGAAACCTATCACAAGACAAAGGAACATATAATAAACGGTGTTTTTCACCGCCGTCCAGGCGTCTTTATCGTGAAGCGCGACTTTATAGTTGTCGAATCCAACGAAGCTGTTCCCTTTTACAAAGTCAATGTGGTAGAAGCTGTAGATGAATCCTTTGAAGATCGGGACCCATAGAAACAAGATAAAAATAATAAAGGCTGGAAGCAGGAACAGTAGTCCCCAGAAATGCTTCCTCAAAAATACGGCAAATCGGCCTTTACGCTCGAGAGGCGCGTTTGCGACAGCGTGTTGCTCCATACAAGTCTCCCTCTTTTCTTTAACAATCCTCTATCCTTATTGTAAAAAAAGGAGCCTCCCGAGGTAATGTGCGTATCCAAGGCAATGATGAGTAATTCTACTTCTTTAGCTCGCTCGGACTCATGCCGTAATACTTTTTAAAAATTTTGCTGAAATGCTCCGGCGATTCGTAACCTACCTTCTCCGAAATCTCGTAACGTCTCATGTCCGTATGAAGAAGAAGCCGCTTGCTCTCCTCCATCCGCAGCTTAACGACGTATTCCCACAGGTTATAACCCGTCTCCTTCTTGAACAGATAGCTGAGGTAGTTCGGGCTGACATGGTTGTTCTGCGCGACTTCATGCAGGGTTAAGCCCTTCTGCGCGAAATTCTGGTTAATGTACTCCATCGCTTTCTCGACAATCAGGCTGGTCTGGGCGGTGAACTCTTCTTCGGTTGGGCGCTGGGAATATTGGTTCCAGTTGAAATCCCCGTAATAGAACACATAGTGGTCCTTATGGCGGTCATTGCAGCTAAGCGCTTTGATCACCTGATCGTGAAGCACGTCAATAAATTCGATCCCCTTCAGAATCTGGCTGATGCCGATTACGCTTGTAATTCCCAGAAACTTCTGGATATTGAAATGCAGGCTGCGGCCGATCATATCCAGCTCGTTCATAATGCCGGAAGATGCCGTCTCCCCGTACAACGTCTCATTCCATTGCAAAATAATATTGATTTCCCGCTCCGAAGCGTAAAAGGCGGTATTATTCCAATGCTCGTCAAAGAGCTCGTTTACGATATTAAGCGCGGCATAACGGAGCAGTCTTTCATCCGTCTTCGATAACTCGCGGTTACGGTCCGCAAGATTAAGCCGGATGCGGATCATGGAGAAATAAGGACCCTCTAGCCGGATCCCGTGCTTCTCCTTCAAAATTCGAACGATATCCTGCACTTTAAGCGATGGCTGACTGCTCACGAGCTGATTAAGCCAATCCACGGATTGCGGATTCAGCTCATCCATATGGAAATGCTCCTGCATGCCCGCGATCAGCTCCTCTTGTTCGGCGGGTTCGGGCTTATGGAGCTTTAGCAATACGTTGCGCACGGAATCCAAAAACTGCTCGTTGTTCAGCGGCTTGATCAAATAGTCCTTAGCTCCGAGACGGATCGCCATCTGGGCATAATGAAACGTCTCGTGGGCCGAAATAATAATCGTCTGTACCCATGGCTTAATTAATTTCGCCTGCTGCATCAGCTCGATGCCGTTCATCGTCCCCATCTGAATATCGGTAACGAGCAGATCAATATCGTCGGTCCGCAGGACGTCAAGCGCCTCGTAACCGTTATGAGCCATGTGAATGGCGGAAATATCAATGCCGGAAGAAGCCAGTACGCTGCTTAGACCTTTGCAAATAAGCGGTTCGTCGTCCACCACCAGTATGTTATACATCGCCTAGTTCCTTCCTTTCGCCGGCTGCCGGAAGCTGGATCGTAACGATCGTTCCGCCGCCGTTTCTTTTTTTGTACTGAATGCCGTAGACATTGCCGAAATGCAGCTGAAGCCGCTGATGGATGTTTTTGACGCCGTATCCGGAGGACGATTGCGCGGCCGGCTCGTTCAGCAGAGACTCAATCGCTTTATGATCCACCTCTTTATAACCGTTGTCCTCCACGCGGATCAGCAGCTTGTCGCCTTCGTATTCCGCGTTAATATGAATCTCGCCGTCTTCCCCCATGTTCTTGACGCCGTGGATGATGGCATTCTCGATCAACGGCTGCAGCGTAACCTTCGGAATGAGATGGTTCATCATCTCCTCCGGTACCGCCCAGATGACCCGGAAGTCATAGTCGTAACGCTTCTGCTGCAGCTTCACGTAAGCAGCCGCATGCTCCAGCTCCTCCGCCAGCGTAATCAGCTCCCGGCCGCGGCTTAAGCTGATTTTCATCAGCTTCGACAGCTCCTTGATCATTTCCGCCGATTCGGAATTGCCTTCGAGCGAGCTTTTCCAATAAATGCTCTCAAGCGTGTTGTAGAGAAGATGAGGATTAATCTGTTGATACAAAATTTGAAGTTGGCTTTCCCGCTGCTTGATCTCCATCTGGTATTTGTCGTGAATAAGTCCATTAAGCCGGCGGGCCATATCGTACAGAGCTCCAATCAATACTCCCACCTCGTCGTTTCTGCCTTTGCCAGGCGTCTCCGGCACTCTCTTGCCAGGCTCGTAACGGCGGACAAACGTTGCCAGTCTTTGCAACGGCGTCATTAGCGAACGCCAGAAATAGAATATGACGATACACCCGAACAGGATGTAAGCCACCGATATCAGCTGGATAACCCGCTTCACTTCATTTTGCTGCTGAAGGAGCGATTTGATCGGGATTTTGTAGATCAGCCGCTGCTGCAGCAGCTCATTGTCGCTGGCCATATAAATGTACTCCGAGGTCATAATCGGTTTATTCAGGCTTTCCGCTTCGCCGGAAGCGGTTACAGGAAGCTCAACCGTGGAGCCCATCGTCTTCGGACTTGTGGAGGCCAGAATATAATTCTGCTTATCCGTGAAAAAGATTTCTCCGCCGGGCAAGGATACCGACTGCATGGATTCGGCAAGCTTCTTATCCATGTTGGTTGCGATGAGCACGCCGATGACGCTGTGCCCCTGACTAACGGTATTTACCGCCCGGATATAAGCCAAAGTACGTTTCTTGACGAGCATATCGTTATTTTCGATAATCTCCATAAAGCCTTGACCCTTCAGCCCTACCGCCTTGTCGAACCATTTCGGCTTATTGGCGTCGGAGAAGAAATATACGCCGCTCTGGATCATCTGAACCTTAGGCGCAAAGAAATAATAGTTATTGGGATCATAGATATACAGACTGTAATAAACAGCCTCCCCGCCGTTTAAGGCGGTTGAATAGCCTGCCAGCAAAGCATCCATTTTCTCGTATTTCCGGACGCGTTCAATGACGGTTTCATCGTCATCGGGGACTAGCTGCTGAGCCGTGGGGTTCTGGATAATCGTCGTTGTGATTTTGTTGACGGTATCGATATCCCGGTCGATCAGCGTATGGTTCTGTTTGTTCAGTTCAGCGTAGGCATTCGTTACGTGGCGTTTGAGTATCTGTTCGGCCTCCGAATTTCCGTAGCTGTGAAGAATGAATATCGGGCTGACCATAAGCAGGAACAGGAGCAGCAGCTGCTGCTTCACGCTTAGCTTGGTCATTGGATTGGAAAAGCCCGTTCTCATGATGACGCACCCCCAGCTTCCTTCCTTTAAATATAGCAAATATGCAATTCGGCAGTATGGCTATTCTTATTTATTGTATAGGTAATTTCACGCACTTCAAGCTTTGATTCTAGTAGAAACGAACGATTTTCTGAGATATAAAAAGGAAAATATTGACTGTTTCAACAGTGAAGGGCATAATAGCTGTGTATTCATCATCACGATTCTTTAAGCGAATGCTTGCGATGGAAGAATTGCTTCACTATTCTTTTAAGCCCATGCTTACGAAGTAAGAATTGCTTCACAATTCTTTGGAGGAGTGATCCTATGTCGAACAAAGTGCTTATCGTGACTGGCGATGCCGCGGAAGTTTTGGAAGTGTATTATCCTTATTACCGACTGCTGGAGGAAGGCTACGAGGCCGTTATCGCTTCCCCGACGCAAAAAACCTTACATACCGTCTGCCATGACTTTATCGAGGGATGGGACACGTATACGGAAAAACCCGCTCATCAGCTGCAGTCCCATTTGGGCTTCGCCGATGTAGACCCTTCCGAATACGCTGCGATTATTATTCCCGGGGGAAGAGCGCCGGAATATATTCGCGGCAATGCGGAGCTGCCTCGCATTCTGCAGCATTTTATCGATGCCGACAAGCCGATTGGCGCGATCTGCCACGGGGCGCAGGTATTCCTGTCGCTGCCCGATTACAGCTATTTCAACGGCCGTACCATGACGGCTTACAACGCTTCTCGCCTTGAAGTTGAACGCCTTGGCGCCTGCTACGCGGACGAGACGCTTCATGTGGACGGCAAGCTTGTAACCGGCCATGCCTGGCCGGATCTTCCCGGCTTTATGCGCGAGTTCCTGAAGCTTGTCCGCGAGGATGCCGCAACAACCGCAGCAGACGCAGAAGCTCTGACATCATAATTGAAAATCGCGAAAGAGGCAGCTTTGGCTTTTAAGCCGTAAGCTGCCTCTTTCGCGATTGGAAAGCTTTTTAGCGGGGAAACAAATTCTGCTGATTACTCTCCCGGAACCGGTTGGGCGACAAACCCGTGACCCGGCGGAAAATAATCGAAAAATAATTCGGATTGTCGTAGCCGAGAAGCTTCGCCACTTCCCATACCTTCATCTCCGTTGTGACGAGCAGCCTGGTCGCCTCTCCGATCCGGCGGTGAATGGCATAGTTAATCGGGGAAATCCGATAATGATCTTTAAATACATGGGAAATATAATAAGGATTCACGTGGAATTGCCGCCCCAAATCCTTGAGGCTTATATTTTGCGTATAATTCCTGTCGATATAATCCTTGATCTGCTCGGCTAGTCCGGTATTAGATTCCTGCTTAATTTGCTGCTGATTCCTCACCGCTCTTCTGAGCAACAAAATAACGGAATTAATCAAATAACGGCTGATCCCCTCATATCCTTCTTCCTTGATAGAGGATTCATCAACAATCATCCTCATCAAAGCCTCAATTTCCGAAAAAGCACGGCTGGACCGGATCACGGGCTCGACGCCAGGCGGGATGACCCAATCCTCGGAAGGGCTTGCCTTAGGCAGCGAAAATCCGCAGTAATAAGTGATTAACGGATTATCGATTAAGGACTGCTCTTCATGCAGAACCCCTTTATTGTAGACCAGAATGTCTCCCCCGCTTACGCTATACGATTGTCCTCCAATCGTAAACATCCCTTCGCCGCCGCATACGACGATAATTTCATGCAAATCATCATGCTTATGGCTCGGAAAATTCCAGTTGGGCGTATCGCTTACTTTTCCGGCGTACAGCAGATGACTTTGTATTTCCTCTCCGGCAGCGGAAGCCGTCATCCCTACTCCCTCTTTTCCAAATATCTTTTATCTATACAGCAAGATATATCACATCGCAAACATATCCGGCAAGATGCTTCATTGCCGCTGCTTGAGCCTTCCATTAAGCTTTGACTGTAGGAAAGAGAGCCAAAATGAGGTGAGGGTATGCGCGAGATGGAATGCTGGAAGCAGTATGGCTTTGCTTTATTCCCAAGGGCAGTAACGCATTTTTATGCGCTGCGTTATCTTTTGTGGGTGAAGGAGCTTCCCGTTGACCAGCCTTACGACATCCATCATCAATATTTATGGGATATACGTATGCATGAGCCTGTTTACGAGGCCTTTAGCGAGATACTCGGGACGACCGCGCTTTGGGCGCATCTGTGCCCTGGCGAACCCGCTGCCGTCAAAGGCGCAATATGCTTGCAGCAATCGGTTCAGGTACCGGTAAAGCAATGGAGCATTGCAAATATCGGCGATTTATTTATATACAACGCGGAAGAATGCCGTATTGACCTGGACGCCATGCCGGATTACAGCTGGCTTCCGATAACTTACTTCCCGGCAGCTCCCGATAACCGGTCCCTGCTGAAGGAAAGGCTGCGCAGCTGGAAAGCTAGTCCCAATCAAGCTTATCTGTCAGCAAGAGGCAATAAGCTTCTTGGCTCCGAGCGTTGGTAGAAGACATACAAGCAATAAACCTGGAGGATCTTCAACATGAAAAAAGAAAACCTGCTTATCTTTACCTTTACCCTGCTGGCCTTTATCTTGGGCACGACCGAATATGTAATCGTTGGTTTGCTGACACCAATTGCGAGCAGCCTTGGCGTCTCCGTTGCGCAGACCGGCATTATGGTCTCCGGCTTTGCGATTGCTTATGCGGCCGGAACGCCTTTTGTTATGATGGCCGCCGGTTTCTTCACGAAACGCCGCGCCTTGCTGATAGGTGCTTCATTGGTTGTTTTGTTTACGATGGGAAGCGCATTGTCCTTCTCTTATCCGCTATTGTTCCTTACCCGAATGGCAACGGCTGTCTTCTGCGGGCTTAGCGTTTCCCTGGCCGTCTCCATCTGCACGGATTACGTGTCGCCTGAGCGGAGAGGGCTAGCGCTTTCCTACATTATCGGCGGATTCACCATTGCCAACGTGCTGGGGGTTCCGATCGGCACCTTCGTAGGCCTGCATTTCGAATGGCCTGCCGCCTTCTGGCTGGTTGCGGCTTGCGGGATTATAAGCATTCTGCTTCTGTACCGAATCGTACCAAGAAATTTGCCGGCGGTGCAAAGCTCGCTCAAAAACCAGTTCCGCCTGATGACTAACCCGAGAGTGCTGCTTGCCTTCTTTATCCCGATTATCGGGGTCGCGGCCATATTCGTCATCTACACTTATATTAATCCGCTTATGCTGGAAGTTATGCATATCTCGGAAGGACGAACCAGCACCATCCTGCTCGTATACGGAGCTGTGACCATTCTCAGCAACATCCTAGGCGGCAAAATCGCAAGCGGCACTTACATGGCGAAGCTGAAAACGCTGTTCCTGGTTCATGCCGTTGTTTACGTCATCTTTGGTTTCACCTTATCGTTCACTTGGCTTGGCATCGTCAGCTTGATGGCTATCGCTCTCATTTCGTTCTCAATCAATGCGGCATGCCAGCTGTACTTCATCCATCTGACCGAGCAATATGTGCCCGAAGCCAAGGATTTCGCCTCTTCCCTGCTGCCAATAAGCGCCAATATCGGGATTGCGGTTGGCTCCTCGGTCGGCGCCTTCGTAACCGATCATTACGGTCTGCGTTATCTTCCGTGGGCAGCGGCCGTGCTTGCCTTGCTTGCATTTGCCGCAACGGCCTACAGCTATAATCTCGATCGTTCAGCCCAAAAAGCAGCTCTGCAGCAGGCCGCCGGATAAACGAAGGAATGAAAGGCTGCTCCACCGTCTGGTGGGGCAGCCTTTATCATTTAACAAATACAAGTCTTTTTTTTGATGCCGAGCTTTCCTCTCGCTTCTACCTTGGCGATATAGTCGGAGGCGAGCGGAACCTTGCAGGCGGTATCGCCTACATCGACTTTTACGGCGCCAATCGCCTCCGCAACGGCTTTGGCCTCCTCCGTCAAGGGTGCGACGTAAGAAGCTACGCAAATAACAAACGTATTCATCGTATACCGTACGCGGTTCCGCTCCTCATGGACGCTCTTCCGCACCTGCTCCAAAAGCCTGCGGATTTCCGTCAAATCGAGCTCCTCATCCGGAGCGATCGTCACGTAATTCGCATAAGCGCTCCAACCCGCTACCGCAACCATCTCTTCCGGGGACTGTAACCATTCCAACGCAAGCTCCCGCGCAAAAGGACTCTCCGCTGTAACATTCGCTACCGTATATTCCGCAAGCGAATACCAATAGGCCCGCTTCACCCAATTCTGAAGCCTCTCTTTGGCGATCGTTTTCGGATTAACGGCCAGTCCCGCCAAATACATGGCATCATGATTGCCGGAGTCGTACAGCTTGTACACCAGCTCCTGGTCTTTCTTAACCTCTTTGACCAGCTTCTTCATGTCGCCGATCTTTACACCAAAAAACGGCTCCTTCGCACCATGCCGCACATAAGTGCTCTTGGTCTGCTCGCTTCCCATTCCCTCTAACGCCCGCAATACTTCATCAAAGGTCATTATTTGGCCTCCAATTATGCTCTTATGGATTCGAGTATACCTTTGCCGCCTATTTTATGCAAAACAAAAAGGACTGACAATCAGCGCATCTGGCGCCACATTGTCAGCCCTCATTTATATTAATCGGTAAATGACAGCCAGCCTTCTCTTGCCGTCAGCATGTGCCATAAACCGTCGGGAATTACAAGCTTCTTCTGCGAGCTTAAGCTTAAGCGGGACTGAATCTCATCTTCGCGTCCTTCTTCAACCTTCTGTACCCAATCCGGATCCGTCAGAAGCACGCGGCCGATGGCAACAAGCGGAATACCCGTTTGCTGAGCTTCGATGGCGTCATCCGCCGAATGAATCGACCCTACGCCGATAACCGGTACGCGGCCGGCTACACGCTCCGCGATCCATTCCAGTCTTGTTTTGCTATCATCCGCGCCGCGCGCCGGTTTGGAACGGAAATCGAATAAGGAGACATGGAGGTAATCCAAATCCTTCTGCGCAAGCTCATCTAACAGGCGGAAGGTGTCCTCCATCGTAAGTCCCGGCGTCTCCGGTTCTTCCGGAGAGAATCGGTATCCGACCAAGAATGGCCCTTTAGCATGCTCAGCCGCAGCGCGTTTCACTTCATCAACAACGGCGAGCGGGAATGTAAGTCTCCGGTCGATATCTCCGCCCCATTGATCGTTTCTGCGGTTGGAATGCGGGGAATAGAACTGCTGCAGCAGATAAGTGTTCGCGCCGTGAATTTCTACTCCGTCGAAGCCGGCAAGCGCCGCGCGGCGGGTCGTCTCGCCAAAATCACGGATAATCGCTTCAATCTCTTCATGCTTCAGCTCGCGCGGAACAACATCCGGGCTTTCCGTCGCCGCAACGGCGCTTGCGCTAACCACATCGCCGTTCGGCACCAATGCGGGCGGTACACGACGGCCGCCATGGAAAATTTGAAGAATAGCTTTCGCGCCTTTGGCTTTAATCGTCTCTGCAAGACGAGTAAGCCCCGGAATCATAGCATCGCTGTCTCCGGCGAATTCCCCGGGAAATCCTTTGCCGTTTGGCGAGACATAAATACATGCGGTAATAACCATGCCTGCGCCTTCGGACCGGCGGGCGTAGTATTCCAGCTCCGCATCCGTTACCGTTCCATCGTCATTCGAGGATGAGTGCGTCATAGGCGCCATTACAATACGGTTCTTTACTTCCACGCCGCTTGGGAAAATAAAGGATTCAAATAAAGGTTTGTATTTCTGTTCCAAAAACTCCACTCCTATCGTATTCTCTTTTTTCGCTCATTAACTGTAACAACTTTTGTTACTGTAATATTATTATATACAGTTACTGAAGTCAAGCAAATAATTGTAAGTTTTTCACCCCCTATATTCTGCCCATAAAAAAGAAGCTGCCGCATAAACAAAAAAATAGCGGTACAGAGCTTCCCGCTCTGCACCGCATAGTCTTCCTTTACTCGTTAGCCGCACGCGGGCGATACTCGAAATAATCGTAATAAGCGGGAGCTGAATGGCCTTCCTTCGTTCCCGCCGCATACATCCCGAGGCATACGCCCGTAAAAGCTCCGTCCACATCCGGCGTCAAGGCTTCCGCCGGCAGGGCTCCCAAGCTGACCCACTCCGCGGACGCACCTCCCAAAGTATACAACAGCTCGTATTCCTTCCCGTCCGAACGGATCGATAGCCGGACGGGAACCTGCTCCTTAATTGGAGTAAAAGCTTCCGTCCCGCTTCCTTGCGCCATTGCCGTTACAAGAATGCCGGTCTGTCCGTCTTTCTTCGTTATTCCTACCGAATAATAAGACTTATCGCTCAGCCGGGCGGCAATCCCCGCTTGCTCGCCTTCTCTTCCCGGAGCAAAGCTCAGCCGGGTCTCGATGCTCATCCGGTGATGCTGCTGGCGGCGGCATACGAATACATGGGCTCCGCCGTCGCGAAGACCGTTGGCATTGCCGCGTAGTCTAAGGCAGCCTTCCCTCTCCGTTAACGACAGCTCCTCCTGTCCAGGGATCACTCGGTTATGCATCCATTCGAGGCCAAGCCCTTCGGAGGTAAACTTGGTGGTCAAGGGATTGTCCAAGCCGGCCGCAAAGGCCTTACTCTCCCGGATGGCCGGACCTTCCATCACCATTGCCGCATGACCTTCGTTATTGTCGATCATCGGCCAGCCGTCTTCACTCCAGCGAACGGGCGCAAGGAACGTCTCGCGGCCAAGCACGCTGCCCTTCCCGCCTTGCGGCCGGACGCCAAGAAACAACGCCCACCACCGGCCATGCACGTCATCGAGCAGCTCGACATGGCCGGTGTATTGAATCGGATGATCCTTTAACCCGTTATGCGTCAGAATCGGATGCGGCAGCATTTCGAACGGTCCGTAAGGAGAGGTGCCGCGCCCGATAATCTCCCGGTGCATCGGCCCCGTTCCGCCGGATGCGGTCATCATGTAATACAAGCCGTTTATTTTGTACAGATGCGGGCCTTCCACCCAAGGCCCTTCATCACCTTCAAATACGACAACCGGCTCCGATAATGCCTCGCCCGTCAGGATATCGATCTCGTATTGGATAATATGGGACGTCTCGCCAAAGCCGGCCTGCGCCGATACGTATACTTTGCCGTCATCGTCAAAAAACAGCGAAGGATCGATGTTGCCGTAAGGTATCCGAATCGGGTCGGACCATGGCCCTGCCGGATCCGTTGCGGTTACATAAAAATTGCCGATCCCGTACACATCCGTTGTAATCATGTAAAATACGCCATTATTATAACGGAGCGTAGGCGCGTAGATGCCCTCCGAGCTGTTGCGGCTCCGAAGATTCACCTGGCTTTCCCTGGTCAACACATGGCCAATCTGCTCCCAATGAATCAGATCCTTGCTGCGAAATACCGGAACACCCGGAAAATATTCAAAGGTGCTGGTCACCATGTAATAATCTTCGCCTACCCGAACAGCGCTTGGATCCGGATAAAAGCCCGGCAGTACCGGGTTCCGGTACGTGATCTTGCCCGTTAATGCGTGTGCCATGAATCGTTTTGCCCCGCTTCCGTTTATTGAGATAAGGAACGGAGTCCCGCGAAGGACTCCGTTCAAGTTCACGCTTATTTCTGCCAATCGGTTATTTTTCCGAATGATGCTTTCGGCTCGTGCTTGGCATCAAACACAAACGGCCAATTTTTCCGTCCGCGAACCGGGAAGTTATCCAGCCAGGTGTAATCGTCGGCCGCGCCCCAGAAAGTAACGGCGGTAATCGCCTCTTTGTACTCGCGGAACAGCTCGAATATCTGCCCGTATCGTTCCGCCTGCCGCTCCAGCAAGTCTGCCGTAGGCTCCGTCAGATCCGTCCGCTTATCGTCATGATCGAATACCGAAATATCCAGCTCCGTGACCTGCAGCTTAAGCCCCGTTGCCGCGTAACGCTCGATGGCCTCGCGGATCTCGACAAGGCTTGGACCGTTCAGATTCCAATGTCCCTGCAGGCCGATTCCGTGAATCGGCACTTGCTTAGCCTGCAGCGATTGAACGAGACGGATAATTTTATCCCGCTTCTCCGGGTTGCACTCGTTGTAGTCATTGTAGAAGAGAAGCGCTTTCGGGTCGGCGGCACGCGCATATTCGAAAGCTTTCGCGATAAAATCCTCTCCGGCCAGATTCAGCCATTTGGACTCCCGGAGCCAGACACCGCTTTTATCCTCAATCACTTCATTTACAACATCCCAGCAATAAACGATACCTTTATAGCGGCCAACAACGGTATCGATATGGCTTTTCATCCGGGCAAGCAGCGTTTCTCTATCGACTGGCGCCCCATTCGCGTTTTGGAATACCCAATCAGGGGTCTGATTGTGCCACACCAACGTATGCCCGCGCAGCTTCATGCCGTTTGCCGCCGCAAAGTCGGCGATCTTGTCCGCCGCTTCGAACGTATAAGCCTCTTCGGAAGGATGCACGCTCTCGAATTTCATATCATTCTCGGCGGTAACGCTGTTGTAGTGGGCAGTAAGAAGTTCCTTCTGGGATTCAATCGTCGTCAGATTAACCGCTGCCCCAATATCAAAATGATCCTTGTACACGGAACGGAGTGTCAATAGTTTTGAAATAGATGACATATTCTGCACCAACTCTTTCCTTCTAGATTAGTAAATCACCCGGTTACGGGCATCCGGAATGCCGGATTTGCGGAAGAAGTACGTATTAACGATATCTCGCCATTGCTTGGCATTCTCAAGCTGCCGGTTCATGCGGCCCGTTACATGGCGGAACCGGTCGCCGTCAACAAGTCCCTCGAGCTCCTGCCAGCGGCCAATCCAATATTCAACCCGCTCCACGCCGGCGAAATGCGTATCGTAAATATGCTGAATAACCGTCTTGCCCGATTTCAGCCGATGCGTGTAAGGAACATGATGGAAGAAGAGCAGCAGCTCATCCGGACAAGCCTCCAGGCTGTCGTAGATCTCGGCATTAGGCAACGTATATTGGCTGCTGTAGCCGGTACCCGTCGCCACGGTACGGTCAACCCCAATTCCCTTATGGTCGGCAAAATGGTACGTTCCCCACTTGGAATATTCGTAGCCGTCAATATCCGGTCCGTAGTGGTAATGAGGCGTAACCATCCAGCCTACGCCAAGCGGCGCCGTATAATTCTCGTAGATGGACCACGATTCCAAGAGGAAGTTTACGAGAACCTCTTGAACGTCCTTATTGCCGCCAAACGTTTGGACGGCCCATTCCGCCGCAATCTCCTCCGAAGACAGCTCCGGATTCCAGATCAGGCGGCCGTAGCCGTACAAATTCGCCTGCGCGAGATGATGCCCGGTCCAGTTCTCGTCATTGCCGATATTGCTGACGGCCGTAATGCCGCTATGCGTATAGGCATGAACGCTGCCTGCCGCAATCTCCTTCACCGTGCTGCCCGCGCCTTTGACGTAAGTATCAAAGTTCAAGACTTCCTTCCACTGCGGAATGAGGAAGCAGACATCCTTCTGCTGTCCCGTATATTCCTGGGCAATCTGGAATTCCATCATCTGGTTGGTATGCTCCATCGCGCCAAAAAGCGGCGAGACCGGCTCGCGGACCTGGAAGTCCATCGGACCGTTCTTGATCTGCAAAATTACATTGTCCTTGAAACGCCCGTCCAGCGGCTTAAAATGATCGTAAGCGGCGCGCGCGCGGTCGGTTGAACGGTCGCGCCAGTCCTGGTGGCAGTTGTAGACGAAGCAGCGCCAGAGCACAAGTCCGCCGTACGGCTCCAATGCTTCGGCCAGCATGTTGGCCCCATCCGCATGGTCGCGTCCGTAGGTAAACGGACCGGGACGATTCTCGGAATCGGCTTTCACCAGGAAGCCGCCAAAGTCCGGAATATAACGGTACACCTCGGCCGCTTTCTCCTTCCACCAGCCTCGCACGGCCGGATCAAGAGGATCGGCTGTTTCCAGACCGCCAATCTCAATCGTTCCGGCATAGTTCACGCTCAGGAACAGCTTTATGCCGTATTCGCCAAAAACCTCGGCAATACGGGCAACATCCGGCAGAAGCTTCTCCGTAATAAGGAATGTCTCCTCGCGGTGGACGTTGACGTTATTAATCGCAATGCCGTTAATGCCAACCGATGCCATCAGGCGGGCGTAATCGCGAATCCGTTCCGAATCGGACAGCACGTTGTTATTATCGTAAAAGATCGAACGGCCGGAGTAACCGCGCTCCACGCTGCCGTCCATGTTATCCCAATGGTT
The DNA here is from genome assembly GCF_051200795.1 of Paenibacillus glycanilyticus. Taxonomy (NCBI): domain Bacteria; kingdom Bacillati; phylum Bacillota; class Bacilli; order Caryophanales; family Paenibacillaceae; genus Paenibacillus; species Paenibacillus glycanilyticus. The sequence continues at coordinate 1,526,542 of NZ_CP195155.1, read as the reverse complement.
AATCATGCGAAGGCTGTATTTCGGCGACTCGACCAGATTCAACTGATCGATCGCAGCCCCGGACTGCATCAGACGCAGCAGATGGAATACCGCGTACAGCACTGCTTTCTCGGACTTGCCGGCCGCGACGATATATTCCTTCTCCGCTTCCCGTACGGTTTTTAAGAGGTAGCCCTCATTCGTTAAAGCGGTTACACCGCCTGCCGCATCGTCTACCCAAGTGCCGCCGCCGAGTACCCCGAGCACGATAAACCTCTGCCGGGAAGGTTCATGCGTAACCGAAGGCGCTGCGCCCAGCATGGAGCGGATTCCCCGCGACAATTCCACGGCGGCCGTCTTCAGGATCCCTTCCATCGGCACTCCCGCGGGCAGCACGAGCTCACCCATCCAGCCTGCGTATTGCTCCAAGCGCGTTTCATCCTTCACTTGCCCGTATCTTAGCCATGCCGCGTATCCGTTGTCTCCCATGCTTTAATCCCCCTAATAAGAATTGTCGTGCAAACAGCCAGAATTAGAAAAACGCGTCCGCCCGATGTTAAGTCGAGGGACGCGATTCAAGCGATTAACCTTTAACGCCGCCTACGGTCATCCCTTTAACAAAGTATTTCTGCAGGAACGGATATACCAGAATAATCGGCAGACTCGCAACAATCGTCATCGTCGCACGGATCGAGGTTGGCGTAACCGCTGTCACGCCGCTTTGTCCGGCTGCAAACTGATCGCCCGCATTGGTTGACGATGCCGCCGTATTGGAGGTTTGCAATATTTTCATCAACTCGTACTGCAGAGTGCTCAGGTTAAGATGCGAAGAGTTGTACAAAAATACGTCAAACCAGGAATTCCATTGATACACCGCTACGAAGAGCGATACGGTCGCAAGAGCAGGCACGGTCAGCGGCAGCACAATTCGCATGAAAGTAATGAATTCGCCCGCGCCGTCGATTTTCGCCGATTCCATAATGCCGTCCGGCAAGCCTTCAATAAAGGAACGGATAACGATCATATTAAAGACGCCGATAATGCCGGGGATAATATAAACCCAGAACGAGTTAATCATATGAAGCTCTTTGATCAGCAAGTACCCCGGAATGAGACCGCCGCTGAAATACATCGTGAAAATTGCGACCATCGTTACGAATTTGCGCAAAACAAACTCCTGGCGGCTGATCGTATAAGCCAGCATGGCCGTACAGAAGACGGAAGTTATCGTGCCAAGGATCGTACGCAAGGCGGAGATCAGCGTAGCGTGATAGATGGATGCTTCATTAAAGATGTAATTGTAGTTATCCCAGGTCCACGTGCGGGGCCAAACATAAATACCGCCGCGGATCGAGTCATTCGCATCGTTCAAGGACAACGCGAACATATTAAGGAAAGGATATAGCGTAACCGTCACGACGAGCAACATAAAAACTATATTACTTATATCAAAAATCTTATCCGGTAAAGAGCTGTACCTGGCTTTGGCCGAACTCTCTTTCATGTCGATAGCCTCCTTGCTTCGTCCAACTTTCGGGTCAATCTAGAACAGTCTGCTCTCGCCAAGCCGCTTCGCAATCGAGTTGGCCGACAAGAGGAAGATAAAGCTAACGACCGTTTTGAACATGCCGGCTGCGGTAGCCAAGGAATAGTTGCCCATGTTCATGCCGTATTTCAACACAAATATATCAAGGTTCTCGGAATAGTCCACGGTCATGCCGTTGCCCAGCAAATATTGCGGCTCAAATCCCGATTCCAAAATATTTCCAAGATTCATGATCAACAGGATAACGATAACCGACTTCAAGCCCGGTAAAGTAATATGCAGAATCCGCTGGAATCGGTTCGCCCCGTCAATCTCGGCAGCTTCGTATTGGGAAGGATCAATGGTTGTAATGGCCGCCAAATAGATAATGGTGTTCCAGCCGACGTTTTTCCAAACTTCCGATGCGCCAAGGATGCCCCAGAAGTAATTCCCTTTGCCCAGCCATAAGATAGGATGATCAATCAGATGCATTTTCGTTAACAAGATATTAACGATGCCTTCAGGCGCAAGCGCCGAAGAAATAATATTGGCCGCAACGACCCAGGAAATAAAATGCGGTAAGTAGCTGATCGTCTGTACGACCCGCTTAAACATAACTTGGCGAAGCTCGTTTAATAAAATCGCCAATACAATGGCGGTAACAAAACCTAATACGAGATTGATGGAGCTCATGACAATCGTATTTCTTAACACGCGATAGAAGGAGTCATCGCTGAACAGGAAGCGGAAATTTTTCCAGCCTACCCATTCCTGATCGAACAAATCCTTTGCCGGTCTGAACTTTTGAAAGGAAATGGTCCAGCCCCAGAGCGGTACGTACTTAAACAGGAACAGCCATAATACAAATGGCATCGACATAAATACGAGCACTTTTTGCTGCATTAATTTTTTGAAAAACAGTTGAAGCCGTGATTCGCTTGCTTTGGGACTCCTGACAACAGACGGTGTAACTTCTTGTATGTTCTCCACTTGCTCTTCCCCTCTCTAGCATCCTGCATGAATCCAATAGATCGGAAGGCCGGAATCAGCTTTCCGGCCTTCCGTCTACTTTATTTGATTACCACTTGCCCGCGATACGGTCTTGAACCACTTTCGTTACGAAGGTTTCGTAGCCTTTCACGTCAAGCTTGCCCATTTGGCCCACATAGTCGTTCCAGATCGAGTCGAATTCGCTTGGCTTGGCAAGAACGAGCTTCGGAACGTATTTCTTTTGCAGGTCGCTGGCTTTTTGCTGGAAGATCTGCTCAGGCGTGCCTTGGCCTTTGTTGATACTCCATGCCGGGTACCAAGCACGCTCGTCAGGCTTCGAGAAATATTCGGAGAAGGTCTTCGCTCCGTAGGCGTCCAGCAGCGCTTTGTCGCCGTCCGTATAACCCGCGTAAGCGACTTCAGGCTGGTTGCTTACGGCATACGAGTTGCCGTCCGCCAGCACGGAGTTGTTGCCGTAACGCGGCCAGCTGTATTCGAAGTACTGCCATCCGATGGAGCGTTTCTTCTCAGGGTCATTGCGGTCAGCGATTTGCTGCGCGTCCATCACGTAACGGCCGTTAGCGTCCACGGTGTAGTTCTGATCTTTAACGCCCCATTGAACGAGAACTTGGTTCTCTTCCTTAAGCAGGTTGTCGAAGTACTTAATGATGCGGACCGGATCTTTTGCTTTTACCGAGATGCCGATACCGCGGTTGTTAACGAAGCTAGGCGGATCCACGTATTGGTCTTTCGTATTCTCGTCGAATACGATTGGCAGCGGAGCGTAACGCTTCTCGTCGATGCCGGCTTTCATCAGGTTGTTTGTCGCGTCGCCAACCTGCCATGCGTAGTTGAAGTAGCCAAGCACGCGGCCGGAAGTCAGCTTAGCCAGGAATTGGTCTTTGTTCGCCGTAAAGGTCTCCGGATCGAACAAGCCTTCCGCGTTTACTTCGTTCAGCTTTTGCAGCCATTTTTTCTCGATGTCCGTAGCAGCGTAAGTTTTAGCCTCATGCGTGTTCATGTCGACGATAACGTCGCCGTCATTCGGGTAACCCGCAAGATGCATCGAAGGGTTGGTGATCGAGAAGAAGCTGTCGGCAGGGCCTGCAAGGGATGCAAAACCAATCGTGTCCTTGCCGTCTACTTGCGGATGCTTCTCTTGGTATTGCTTGATCAGATCGAAGTATTGGTCAAGCGTCTTGATCTTCGGATATCCCGCTTCCTTCAGAACGGAGCGTTGGATCCAGAATGCGCCTTGGCTGATCCCCGGATCGCCGATGTAACCTTGGTTCGCGCCAAACGGCAGGAAGTACATTTTGCCGTCTGCTTGTCTGAATTTATCGAAATAAGGACCGTATACGCGTTTGATGTTTGGACCGTATTTCTCGATCAGATCATCAAGAGGAATAAATGCGCCGGCGTCGAGCAGCTTGTCGATTTCGCCTTCCGGAACGATAACGTCCGGATAGTCGCCGCTTGCGATCATAACGCCGGATTTCGTTTGCGGGTCGCCAACGAGGAATTCCATTTTCCAATCTACGCCGGTCTGGTTTTGCAGCTCTTTGCCGATAACGGTGTCGCTCGCAAGAGTGTCCTTCTGGCTGGTGAAGCTGTAGTACGAGAAAGTGACGGGCGTTTTGTCATCTGCTCCGGGAGAAGCGGAGTTGGAAGCTGCGTTGCCGTTATCGTTATTGCCGCCGCAAGCGGTTGCCGTAACAGCTAACATGGCAGCAGCCAGGCTGACAGTTAAAAGCTTTTTGTTAACCATTTCTGTTTAGACCCCTTTCGTCATTTCAACGTGTTTGTTGTAAGCACTTTCATCATAAAACGAATCCGAAAGCTTGATTACCCCTCAAACTTTAGTTCGTACTTTGAAAAGCATAGTTCAACCTTTTTTGTCGTTTATTGCCCATTCATGTCAAGAGGAAGACGCAGCTCAACGGTTGTTCCATGAGCTTCTTCGCTGACAATGTCGAATTCAAAGGAGTCTTTATAGCAGAGCTTCAGCCGGGTATAGACGTTTTTCATGCCGACATTGTCACCGATGGAATCATCCAGTCGCAGGTAACTAAGCAGCTCCGACAGCTTGGCTTCGGACATGCCAATCCCGTTATCGGACAGCCTGAATATCAGCTTGTTTCCGGCAATTCCGATATGAATCTGAATAAGGCCGATTCCCGGCGAGCTTTCAATGCCGTGTATGCTGGCGTTCTCGACAAACGGCAGGAAGGTCATCTTCGGAATCATCTGGTCGTAAACGGTATCTTCGACGGTAATCTGGTATTGCAGTTTATCTCCAAACCTGTATTTTTGAATTTCAAGGAAGCATTCCGTCAGCTCAATCTCTTCCCGGATCGACACCCAGCTGCGTTTCCAGGAAATCGACTTCCGAAAAATCTTTGCCATATAGTGAATGGTCTTCGCAGTCTCGGTCTCCCCCTTCATCAGGCTTCGCATCCGAATCGTCTCGAGCGAATTAAACAGGAAGTGCGGATTGATCTGGCTGTGAAGGGCATGAAGCTGTGCCTGCCGCTGGCGGATCTCCAGATCCTTCTTCTGAATATCGGCCTGGTAGACATCGGTAATGAGGTTGTCGATCCGCTCGGTCATCCGGTTGAATTCGCCGGTCAATTGGCCGATCTCATCGCGCGCATCGTCAAGCGGGATCGTCTCGAAATGCTGATTTTTCACCTTTTTCATATGCTTTACAATCTTGACGAGACGTTTGTTTATGGATCTGGAGAGGGCCGCGATAATCAAAGAAGGCAGCACAAAGTTAATAAGCGCCAAATAGATGACAAAGGAACCGGATTTCCGCACGTCATGCAGAAACCTCCCTTCGTTAATGACGCCATGCAGGGACCAGTCGTTCAAATAATTGTTGTTCGTATACACCTTGTCAAAGGAGAGAGAGTTTTTCGGCATCGGAAGCGCTTCGCTCTTCTGAGCCTTCGAGTGCCAGTCTACGCTGGAATCGTTGGAATAGAGGACGTCACCTTCCGGGTTCAAGAAGTAAATGCTGCCCTCAAAGCCGGATAACGCAAACAACTGCTTGACCGTTGCCATATTCAGATCAATCTTGATCAGATTGTTATAGCCGTTGCCTTTAACATAGTTCAGTCTTTGAACAAGGCTAAACGTGTCTCCATCCTGTATAAACAACGGATAAGAAACATTCGTCTTCATAAAATCCCGGTACCAGTCGGCTTCCTTCTCCGTTTCGCTAAGGGGCATAATAGGTCCGGAGGACAACACGGTTGGATTATCGGTATAAATAACGGTAGCGCTGGTTGTTTTGTAAGCCTGCTCGGATTTGTTGAAGACGCTTCGGATATTGTTAAAAGCTTCAACGTATTCGATTTGAGAATCGTACTTTTTGTCCAGCAGCTGATACAGCATCGGATCGATATAATAGAGGTAGGAAATACCCGCGGCTTCATCGATGACGGCACGAAGCTCGCCCTGAAGCTTCTCCAGGGCGATGTCGGCGTCATGCGATTTTTGGTTTTTAATATTGTTGGTAGTCACGTTATAGAACACGATATTGGTCAATACGATCGGGATAAATACGCAAAAGACGTACATCAACAAAAGCTTGTCCCGCAATTTAAGATGATTCCAATGAAATCTGCCCATCAAATCTCCACCCGTTTATTTTTTGCCCAGCAGCTTGTTGCGGTAGTCGGTCGGGGTCACTTTCTCCAGCTTCTCAAATTGGGTCACAAAATAATCGGCATTCTGAAAGCCCACTTTCTCCGCAATCTCGTACATTCGGAAATCGGTCTGGCGGAGCAGCTTTTTGGCTTCTCCGATCCGGATCTGCAGGAGAAAATCATTGAAATAGGTCCCATAGGTTTTGCGGAACAGCTGACCCAAATAAACGGAGTTCATATAAAATTTGCCCGCAATGCTCTTAAGGCTAATATTCTCGGTATAGTTCGCCTCGATGTATTTCTTGATGCGTTCAATCCCGCCCTTGGACTGCTCGTTCCGAAGCTCGGCCAAATAAGCGGCAGCCTCGCGGAGAAAATCCGTGAAGAGTCCCTTCAAGTCCTTCAGACGGCTATGGCTGCCCTGCCAGTCCATAATGAGCGGGAACTTGCTAAGTCCCTTCTCGTCTCCTTCCATCTTCCGAATAATATTAATAATCCCGATCACAAACCGGGTAATCGTATTGGCAACCGCATTGGGAGCAAACCGCTTCTCGACGAATTGGCGGAATAACAGCTCGATATCCTGCTCATACAACTCCGCGTTATTCTCCTCCAGTCTCTCGAGCAGTCTGCCGTACAGCTCCGAATCAACGTCGAAATAATACAGCGGGGTCCCCTGTACCTGATTCGCGTAAATAACGGAGCTGCCTTGCTCGGCGTATTTATAGGACATGGCTTCATTCGCCGAACGGTAGGAAGCGTACATTTCTTGCAGCCTTTCCACGGTCTTGCCGATATACAAGGTAGCCGGCCTGCCCGAAGTCTTCGTAACGGCTGCATGCAAGCTGTTATATGCGGAATCAAGACGTGTTTCCGGCGATAAAAACGACCTCTGGTCAATAAGCAGACCAAATAAACCGTTCGCCTGCTCATAGACCGGAATTTTGCTGCTTGGAGTAGCGCTCACCGATTGCGCGACGGCGGCCAGCTCCTTGGCCTGCCATTCGGTCCCATTGGATTGCGCGCTGGCATGAAGCTCAACCAGCACATAATCGAAGCTTGAGAACTCCGGCATTTGCAGCGCCGCGCATAAAGCCGCGTTATCGGCCTCCGAGAACTGGCCTTGAACCAGCGTTTCCACAATAGAGTCCGTGACCAGGCTGTCGCTTGCGATCGTGGCCAGCTTTTTTAATCCCAACGTTCCGGAAAGCGCCTTCAACGTTGTCTCCAGTTCATCCTCATCGATAGGCTTTAATATATAGTCATGAACTCCGTAACGGAGAGCGCGCTGCGCATATTGGAAATCGTGATACCCGCTGACGATAATAAAGGTTGGGCTATATGCGCCTTCCTCGGTAACCTTTTGAATCAGCCCCAGTCCGTCCAGCACCGGCATCCGGATATCCGCGATAACAAGATCGGGCTTAATCAGCTGTATTTTCTCTAAAGCTTCCTGTCCGTTACCCGCTTCGTCGCAGATCTCATAGCCAAGCGATTCCCAGTCTATTAAATTTTTTAATCCTTTGCGCACAAAAATCTCATCATCCACCAATAACACTTTGTACATAGGCAAGGCCCCCTGACAGCTGAATCTTTAAACCGATACTTAATGACATTAATAATTATAAAAGCAATCCAATGATAAAACATCCTGCTCTGATTACCTGTTTTTCTCCTATTATTAGGACTTTTGAACAGTTAACTTTTTTTCTGTAAGCGATTTCAAATTATGGTTTATTACGTCCCGTCAAGCTTATAAAGAAAATTATAAAGCGGTTGTACGGTGTCCAATACCAAGAAACTATAGAACTTTCTTTGCGAATTAAAGAGAATCGAATTGGTTTAAAAAGAAAACAGCCAGCTATGAAGGCTGAATTTCAGCCGTTCATAACTAGCTGTTTAATGAGAATGCCTTTAACCCTCGTTCTTCGTTACGAGTTCGACCAGCGTGCGAACCATTACGCCGGTTGCTCCTTTTGGCTCCAGCCCGCGGCTCTTATCGAGGAATGCCGTACCGGCAATGTCCAGATGAACCCAAGGAAGATCCTCCGCGAAAGCCCCGATAAACAAACCGCCTGTCGTTGCGCCGGCATACCGTCCGCCGCTGTTCTTCAGATCGGCTGCATCGCTTCGCAGCTGTCTCTTATACTCCGGATAAGCCGGAAGCTGCCAGATACGTTCGCCGCTGCGCCCTGCAGCTTCGAATACCTGCTGCATCAGCGGTTCGTTATTGGTAATGGCGCCTGTCGCTTCCGTGCCTAACGCGACCATCACCGCTCCGGTTAACGTTGCTACGTCAACCAGCTGCGTTGCGCCTCTGCGGATCGCCGTTGTCAGGCCGTCTCCAAGAACAAGACGTCCTTCCGCATCGGTATTGACGATTTCAACCGTTAAGCCATTCATCATTTTAATGACATCGCCCGGTTTAAAGGCTTGGGCAGACGGCATATTTTCCGCTGTCGGTATAACCGCAATAACGTTTACGTCCGGCTTAAGCTCGCCAATAACGCGCATGGCGCCAAGCACCGCTGCCGCGCCGCCCATATCGGAGATCATTTCCTCCATGCCCGGCCCTTTCTTGAGCGAAATGCCGCCGGTATCAAAGGTGATTCCCTTGCCGATTAATCCCCATGCTTCTTCCTTGTCGGGAGCGCCTTTATAATGAATAACAATCATTCTTGGCGCATGGACGCTGCCCTGGCCTACCGCCAGCAAACCGCCCATTCCCTGCTCGATCGCTGCCCACTCATCCAGCACTTCGATATCCAGATCCCATTCGCGGGCAAGCTCTTCCGCATGAGCGGCAAGCGATTCCGGAACCAGCTGATTACCCGGAAGATTAGTCAAATCGCGCGCAACCTTCACGCCTTCCGCGTACAGCTGGCCGACCATCATGCCCTCATTCCACGTTTCCGCCATATCCGCCGGTACCGCCGCACCCGCAGCGGGAACAAAGGATACATGGGAAAGCGCATACCGCTGCTTGGCTTGACGCAGTTCCGGAAGGCGGTCGTGCACCGCAAGCGTCAGCCCTTCAACCAAAGCCTGCGCGGCTTGCTGCACAGTGTAGTCTGCAGACGTCATAATCGCCTCAGGCAGGCGGATTTGCGCGGTTTGCGCTTTGATTTTCTTTAGGGCATTCGCGGCTGCTGCAGCCGCAAGACGAAGGCCGTGTACGCCGGTCTTATCGTCATAGCCCGCAAAAATAACATGGGAAGCCGAATGAAGCCCAAGCGTCGACAACGTCTCGGTTTGTTCCGGCTCCGCCTTAAATAATCCTTTGGCATACAGTCCGCGAACCGCCTCGTCGATTTGCGGCTGCACCCACTCCGCCATGCTGCCGGCCTTAAGCTCGGCACTGCTAATCAGTCTCACGATCGCATCCGCAGAACCTGCCGTTGCCGCCGGTTCATATGTAAAATGTGTACGCATTAAATAATTCCTCTCTCTCAATGACAAAATCGGGGACCGCATCCTAATAAGCGATCTATCCCCGATTCTAATCGTTTATTCAGCTAATGGCAAATAGATAACAAACGAAGTACCGCTGCCCTCGGTACTGTCCACCCGGATGGAGCCTCCATGATTCCGGATTATCCGGTAGCTGACGGACAAGCCAAGACCGGTTCCCGCTTCCTTCGTCGTAAAGAAGGGATCGAACAAGCGGGCAAGCGTCGCTTTGTCCATGCCTTTGCCGTTGTCTTTCAACGTAATCTCCGCAAATTGACCATCGGATCTCACCACAAGATCAATCCGGCCTCTGCGTGCTTCCTGCAATGATTCAATGGCATCAATAGAATTCTTGACGATATTCAGAATGACCTGCTTGATCTGCTTCACATCGATGGAGACCATCAAATCATCTTCATTCTCATAGGTTTCCAATTGGATGTCGCAGTTGCGCATCAACGCTTCGCTTTCCGTAAGCAGAATCACTTCCTGCACAAGCCGGTTGATCGATACCGACTTCTTCATTGGCGCGGAAGGCTTGGATGAATTCAGGAATTCGAAAATAATATCATTCGCCCGGTCGATCTCCGTAAGAATAATCCGGGCGTATTCTTCCTTCCCAAGCTGCATGAGATAGGGCCGCAACAATTGAATAAACCCGCGAATGGACGTGAGCGGGTTACGGATCTCATGAGCAATCGCAGCCGCAATCCGGCCCAGCATCGCCAGCTTGTCATTTTGCAGGGCAGTCTGCTCGATTTGCTTATACTCGGAAACATCCTTTACGCTGATCAAAAAGTCGCCGTTCATCTGATCACCGTAAGTAAAGGACACAAGCAAATGCTTGCCGTCCTTGTCCTGGAACTCGTAGTACACATTCCGCTTCAGAATCATTTCCTTATGTAAGCGAAGGATAACGCGTTTGGTAGAACGCTTCAGCAGCGGATGCAGCAGAATCTCCCGCAAATTGCAGCCGACTAATGTTTTACGTGGAATATCCAGAAGCTTAGCCATCCGGACGTTGATAAATGACAAAATCCCGTCGCTGTCAAATAACGCAATGCCGCTGTCCATATGCTGGAGGACATTCTCATACTTATGTTTAACCATCTCGAAGGAGCGGTTGGAAAGAAAAAGCCTCTCGCGCATATCCGAAAACTTCTGTTCGACCGTCTCGGCCGGTACTTCATTCATTCTGTGGGCAACCATCACTTCTATAAGAAACATGAACGATTGATTATAAAGCTTTAACGCTTCTTCGGATTCCACATTGGCGGCCAAATATTGGATACTTTCCTCGTGAACAGCAATAATCTCCTCAGGGTTGAACCCCTTAATGTCTTTACCGAGTTCTGATGCTTTGTAGAGGGACTGCTCCTCGCCGCCACGAATATATTCGGCAAGCGCCGGGAAATAGCGCTTTCTAATGGAATGCATCATCAACCCTCCCCGGCCACAACGATTTACAACATTTAACAACCTTACATATCTCTATTATCATAGGATTTATTGCCAATAGCTGTCAATCGGAGACTTTGTCGAAAAATGGGCCTGTTTTCCAGCGAAAAACCGACTTTTTTCCCGTGCCCAACGTCCTATGATTCGAGTTTTTATTTATCCCGATCGTTGTGGTCCTCCCGGTCCTTGTCTTTCTTATTGTCATTGTGGTTATTCTTTCGGTCATTTCCCTGGTCATCGTCATTATCGTTATTCTCGTTATCATCGTTTTGCCAAGTCCACTTCTCCAGCTTACTCGAGCCGTTCACCGCATTATTGTTTTTTTTATCGTCATTTTTGTCGTCATCGCCATCTTTACCCGAATTGTTTCCATGGTTAGACCAATTCCCGTTCTGCCATTTCTCCTTATCCGGGCCAGATGGCTTGTTTGGAGATACCGGCTTCGCGGGACGGGAAGGTTTATTCGAGTTGTTTTCTTTGGACCAGGACGGTTTTTCGGCATGAGACGGTCTCGTCGGATGCTTCAGCGGAGCCTCGGTTGGCTTAATAGGCGCCGTCTTATTGATGGTTGCGCCCACGCCTTGCGAGGATTGGGATTTATCCGCAGCCGGTGTAGCCGTTGCTTGCGATTTGTTTTGCTTTTCCTTGACGGCAAGCTCTTTCAGCTTCTCTTTGCTGGCGCCCTTTTCCACGATTTTCTTCACGCCGCCCGCTGCCTTTGTCGCTTCGGCAAGGGATTGTGCCTTGATTTGCTCAAGCTCAATATTGTAGCCTTCATCCTTGGCTATGAGATAAACGGCCATCTTACCCGAAGAAATGCCATTCTGGGATGCTTCCTCGCGTACTTCCGTAGGAACGGAGAGCACCGTTACGTTAGGCTCCTTAGCCGCGTCGATCTGCTTAATCGTCTCTTGAACCTTCTGATCGACAGCGTCGGTCACCGTCTTTTCCAGCTCTTTTCCGGGTTTTTTATCCTCCAGCATGTAGCTTGTAATAACGATATCCTTATCCGGTTTATCCAAATAATGCTCTGCCGCAACCGTACTCATAATGGAGGCGGCAACCTCTTCGATAGACTTGCCCTTATAGCTGATTTTGCTTACGATCGCTTGTCCGTCACGATTAAGTCCGCTAAGCTCCTGCACGCGCTGCTGTTTGTCCACGCCCAGCTCAATGCTTGGATTTATGTCAAGGCTCACATATGCAACGACGGGATGAGCTTCTGCCGTAGTCAAATAGAAGAAGGGGATAAAAAAGAGCAGGATGGCTGCCGCTGCCCCGGAATACCAGTATACTCCCTTAGGGTTACGTCTTGGCATGGCGCCCGTCTCCGCCGGAATCGCTGCTTCCTCCCCGACTCTCATATGGGCTTGACGCGGGATTGAAATGAATTGGCCATCCGCCGTCATGACGACTGCCTTCTTGTTTTCTATGGAGAGAACAATCCCTCGTTTCATAATCCCGCCTCCTTCCCTGGCATTGGTACTGAAATGTTTAAGTAATCGGATAAATACGGATATGTACCGTTTAAAATAAGCGAAATGGCAATAATATATTTTCGGTTGCGTTCTACCGTTTTCCTAGATACGCCGCATAGCTCCGTCAGCTCTTTGACCGGAAGCTTGCCCGTTACATACAGCTGGGCAAACAGCTCCCGCTGACTCGCAAGCGTCTGCGCGATACCCTGCAGAAGCAGGCGGGAATCGGCATGCTTCGGCGAGCTGTCGGCAAGTTCCATGAAAGAAATCTGGAACTGCTGCAGTTCCTTCGAATATTCCTCTATTTCAAGCCGCCGGTCATCACCGTCTTGCTTCAGCTGATAAGCATGCATAGCCATTTTGGTATCAATCGGGTTGTAAGTCTGTTCCTCTTCATCCTGCTGATCAAAGGCCGTATACGGCACCGTCTTGAGATGACGCTGCTCTTTGCGCACATAGTCAATAAGCCTGCGGCGCATGACCGTCTCTGCAAAGCTAAGGAAAGACCTGCCCGACTCCGGGGAAAACTGCGTGATCGCTTCATTAAATGCCGTTAAGGCTACGCTAAACTCATCATCGCGCGTGGGGTCGACGAACCGCTTGCAGAATCCGCTCGTCACCTTCGCTACATACGGCTTGTAATCGGAAATAAACTTTTCCCTCAATTGGTCATCGCCGTCATGAATTCGTTTAATAATCTGTTCGGGAGCTAATCTTTCGTCATTAGCAGCTTCAGCGGCTGATTTCCGCAAAAACCGTTTAAACATGAAGAGTATCCTCCTCTCTATATAAGTTTCGATACCATGCTTTTGTTTTCAGGGGGTTCTGTCTTAGCAAATGTTAGAAATATGAGAATAAATATGAGAAATCTATGGTAAAGCCGTCATTATGCTTAGAAAAAAAAGCCCCCGACTCGGAGGCTTAACTTTGGTCGTGCAAAAAAGTTAAACAGAAGTTCGTCGCTGCCGTAGTTTATTTCGTCTTCCGCTTAACATCCCAAGACGAGTCTTAAGCTCGTTTTCCCATGCCTCGTCGCCAATCTGCTTCGCAAAGGTGAGCAGATCAAGCGAAATGTCGATTTGACTCAATACAACCTCCATGGGATCCTCATTCTCGTGATTAACGCAATTCTCATAAAGCGCTTTGCCTTCCTGCTCCACGTAATCCTGGAAGTCAACCTCGGCTGCTCCGTCCCCATGGGCATACTCAGCCAATATTTCATATTCATTCTCAATCAAATAATGTATCTCTACGCGATGGCATACAGGACAGAAAAGAATCGGTACATTATGAATGTGAGTTCGCATATGCTTCAATGTGCCTTTCGTTCCGATCATACTCGCTCCACAACAAAAGCTCATCGGGCGACAACCTCCTAAAAGAATTTCGCGGTTTCGGCGACAATTCTGCTTCGTAAGGATCAGCTAAGAATTTTCGCGGTTTCGGCGACAATTCTTATTTCGTAGGGATTAACTTAACCAGCGCATGCTTACTTCTCAAACTTATTCGCTTCTTCCTGCCGAAATTCCTGCTTTACAAGCATAATCCGGCTTCTTTCTACATGCAAACCAGGATTTACCTCCGGGCGGCCAAAAAACAAAAAAAGCCCGTACCACAATGTGGTACGGGCTTTTTCCAGCTTAGAAGAACTTATTTCGCAACCAGATGTTGTTGACCTGGTTTCCAGTTCATTGGGCACAGACCGCCGGATTGCAGAGCTTGCAATACGCGGAGCGTTTCGTCAACGCTGCGGCCTACGTCGTTATGGTTAACGACTTGGTATTTTACTTCGCCTTCAGGATCGATGATGTACAGGCCGCGCAATGCAACGCCTTCTTCTTCGATCAGGACGCCGTAGTCACGAGCAACGCTCTTAGTGATATCGGCAGCCAGCGGGAAGTTCAACTCGCCAAGGCCATTGTCGTTAACTGGAGTGTTGATCCATGCACGGTGGCTGTGCTTGCTGTCAACGGAAACGCCAAGAACTTCTGTATTCAGAGCTTTGAATTGCTCGAAAGCAAGGCTCAAAGCTGTAATTTCAGTTGGGCATACAAATGTGAAGTCGAGTGGGTAGAAGAACAATACCAGCCATTTACCTTTGTAATCAGCAAGGGATGCTGTTCCGAAATCTTTACCGTCACCTGTTGCCGTATCCATTTTGAAATCTGGAGCCGGACGGCCAACCAAACGCTCTGCCATAATACAATTCCTCCTTAACCTATCCAACAATTTTTATAGTTAATGTCACTATTAAGCCGTGACTTACTTATAGAATAGTAACACTAGCCTAGAATAAAGTCAATATTGGAATTAATATTTATTTATAATAATTATAAATAAGCAGTTGCTTATTTTTTCATTGCAGCAACGATCAGATCGCCCATTGCTGTTGTACCGATTGCGGAGCTCTTGTCCACGGCAATGTCGCCCGTACGGTGACCGGCGTCAAGAACGTTTTTAACCGCGTCTTCAATAACTTGAGCCGCTTCATGGTAGCCAAATGTCAGGCGGAACATAAGCGCAACGGAAAGAATCGTAGCAATCGGGTTCGAGATGCCTTGACCGGCAATGTCAGGAGCGGAGCCGTGTACCGGCTCGTACAGGCCAAAGCTGCCTTCGCCAAGGGAAGCGGAGGAGAGCATGCCGATCGAACCTGTCAGCATAGCAGCTTCGTCGCTCAAGATGTCGCCGAACATGTTTTCCGTTACGATAACGTCGAAGCTGGACGGACGGCGGAGCAATTGCATCGCGCAGTTGTCTACGAGAACATGCTCGAGTTCAACTTCCGGATATTCGGGAGCAATCCGGTTAACCACTTCGCGCCACAGGCGGGAAGTTTCGAGAACGTTTGCTTTGTCTACGGAAGCCAGACGCTTGCTGCGCGTCATAGCGATGTCGAAGGCTTGGCGAACGATACGCTCAACTTCTTGCACGTTGTATACGCAAGTATCCACGGCTTCTTCGCCGTTTGCGCCTTCGCGGCGGAATTTCTCGCCGAAGTAGATGCCGCCAGTCAGCTCGCGGACTACGATCAGGTCAGTGCCTTCGAGAACTTCAGGCTTCAGCGTCGATGCTTCTTTCAGACAGTCGAATACGTTAGCTGGACGGATGTTCGAGAACAAGCCCAGTGCCTTACGGATGCCGAGCAGACCTGTTTCCGGACGAAGCTCTTTCGGGTTGTTGTCCCATTTCGGACCGCCAACAGCGCCGAGCAATACAGCGTCAGCCTTTTTGCAAATATCAAGCGTTTCTTGCGGCAGCGGCGTGCCTTTCTCGTCGATTGCGATACCGCCGAACAGACCATGCTCGAATTCGAATTGGTAACCGAACAGCTCCTCGGTTTTTTTCATAACTTTAAGCGCCTCGCCAACTACCTCTGGGCCGATACCGTCGCCGGCGATGACAGCGATTTTTTTTACTTCTGACATAATTAAACACTCCTCGTATTCGCTCTATTAAGCTATTCTCATACTGTTATCATTTGTACCACATTTCTAGCATGAAAATCCAAGATATAAAATCTATCATCTTTATAGGTGCTGCTTATAAAGGCAGTTAACCTGCTTTAACCTTCAATAAGCTTGAGATGAAAATGGCGGGTTCGAGGCCCGCAAACTCGCAGAAATAAATGCCCTGCCACGTGCCAAGCACCAGCTTGCCGCCGTTAATGATAACCGTCTGGCTTGTCCCGGTCGTCAGCGCCTTCAGATGGGAGGCCGTATTCCCTTCCGCATGGCGGTATTTCGGGTGCTCCCAGGGATATACCTCGTTCAGCCTCATCAGGATATCATGCTTCACATCCGGATCGGCATTCTCCTGAATCGTAATCCCGGCCGTCGTATGCGGACAATACACAATAGCAAGTCCATTCTGGATACCTTCGCGGGCAACAATAGAGGCCACCTTGCGCGTAATGTCGATCATTTCGTCTCTTCTTGATGTTTGCAGCGTCTCGGTAATCATTTATTCCGCTCCTTTCATCGCAAAAGCCAAACGGAGAAAGTCTGAATAGACCTTTTCGGTTTGGCTTTTGTCGGTACTATGGCTTCTTAGATCAAGCTCATCTTGTCGCGGCGTCCCGGGGACTTGCGCTTCTCGATAAGACGGTTAAGAGCGTCGATATAAGCGCGTGCGCTTGCTTCAAGGATGTCCGTGCTGAGACCGCGGCCTTGGGCAGAAATATCGTCCTGCTTCAGCACCACATGCACCTCGCCTTGCGCATCCTTGCCTTGCGATACGGACTTGATGGAGTAATCCTCAAGCTCAACCGCTTCAGCCGTTACTTTATCAATCGCGTTGTAGATCGCGTCTACGGAGCCGTTGCCGATAGCCACTTCTTCGCGAGTCTCGCTCTCCGCTGTACGGATGCGAACCGAAGCGCTAGGCGTCGATTGGTTGCCGTAGCTGACTTGAATCGCTTCAAGCGTATAAACCTCCGGCGTATCGACCAGCTTCTCTTCCAAGAAAGCACGAATATCTTCATCCGTAACATGCTTCTTGCGGTCAGCCAAATCCTTGAACTTCGCGAAAGCAACGTTAACTGCTTCTTCGTCCAGCTCGTAGCCGAGGTCGATCAGCTTCTCACGGAACGCATGGCGTCCGGAATGCTTGCCAAGAACAAGCTTCGAATCGCGAAGACCGATCGTTTCCGGGGAAATAATCTCGTAAGTCGTTTTCTCCTTCAGCATGCCGTCCTGGTGAATGCCGGACTCGTGAGCAAACGCGTTAGCGCCAACAATCGCTTTGTTGCCAGGGATGACCATACCGGTCAGCTTGCTGACAAGGCGGCTTGTTCTCGCGATTTCCTGCAGGTTCAGACCCGTTTTTGCGCCAAAATAATCGAAACGCGTCTCGAGCGCCAGAGCCACTTCCTCAAGCGCCGTGTTACCCGCACGTTCGCCGATACCGTTGATCGTACCTTCGATCTGGTCGGCGCCGTTCAGGATAGCCGCAAGAGCGTTAGCCGTTGCCATGCCGAGATCGTCATGACAGTGAGCGCTGAGCTGGATTTTTTCGATGTTTGGCACATTTTCCTTCACCGTCTTGAAGATATTGCCGTATTCAAGCGGATTCAAATAACCAACCGTATCCGGAAGATTCACGACGGAAGCTCCCGCGCGAATCGCCATATCCGTCATTTGGCACACGAAATCCAATTCGGTACGTCCTGCATCCTCAAGCGAGAATTCGATTTTGCTGAAATACTTCTTCGCGTAAGTGATCGCACGTTCAGCCGTTTCCAGCACCTGCTCCTTCTCCATCCGAAGCTTATGCTTGCGGTGGATTGGGCTTGTTGCAAGGAAAACGTGAATGGATGGATCCTGCGCGCCTTTCAGCGCTTCACGTACCGCGTCGATATCCTGTTCGCGGGAGCGTGACAAGCCAATAATCGTAGCATTCTTAACTGCGCTCGCAACCGCGTTTACCGCCGCGAGGTCTCCAGGGGAAGCCGCAGGGAAGCCTGCTTCAATCCGGTCAACGCCAAGCTTCTCAAGCTGAAGCGCGATCTCAACCTTTTCCTTCGTGTTCAGGTTAACACCGGGAGATTGCTCTCCATCGCGAAGCGTCGTGTCAAAAATATAAATTTTTCGCATTTGTGCCTTACACCTCCGGGAACAGAATCATCCCGGCCGCACAGAGCGCGTGACAGGCAGGTTGACCCTAACCTACGCGCACTCCGGCGAACCGGGATAATTTATCTGCGGGTTATGATTTTATTACTTCTTGATCCAGTGCATCAGTTCGCGCAGCTGTTTACCAGTTTGCTCGATTGGATGAGCAGCCTCGTTGCGGCGAGTAGCTGTCAGCATAGCACGGTTCGATTGGTTTTCAAGGATGAAATCGCGTGCGAAGCGGCCGGATTGGATGTCTTCCAGAACGCGTTTCATTTCTTTTTTCGTTTCTTCGGTAACGATACGAGGACCAGTTACATAGTCGCCGTATTCAGCCGTGTTGGAGATCGAGTCGCGCATTGTAGCCAGACCGCCTTCATACATCAGGTCAACGATCAGCTTCAGCTCGTGCAAGCACTCGAAGTAAGCCATTTCCGGAGCGTAGCCAGCTTCAACCAGAGTTTCGAAGCCTGCTTTAACGAGTGCGGAAGCGCCGCCGCACAATACGGCTTGCTCACCGAACAAGTCTGTTTCTGTTTCTTCTTTGAAGGAAGTTTCGATAACGCCTGCACGGGTACAGCCGATACCTTTTGCGTAAGCAAGACCAATTGCTTTCGCGTTGCCGGAAGCATCTTGGTGGATTGCGATCAGACCAGGAACGCCGAAGCCCTCTTGGTATGTACGGCGAACCATATGACCAGGGGATTTAGGAGCTACCAGGAATACGTCTGTATCTTTGCTTGGCACGATTTGGCCGTAGTGAATGTTGAAGCCGTGGGAGAACATCAGAGCCGCGCCTTTTTTCAGGTTTGGTTCGATTTCTTCCGCGTATACTTTCGCTTGGGTTTCGTCAGGGAGCAAAATTTGAACAACGTCAGCAACTTTAGTCGCTTCAGCTACAGTCAATACTTCGAAACCGTCTTTTGCTGCAACGTCTGCGGATTTACCCGGACGAAGGCCGATAACGACTTTCAGGCCGCTGTCGCGAAGGTTTTGCGCTTGCGCGTGGCCTTGGCTGCCGTAACCGATAACTGCGATTGTCTTACCTTGAAGTACGCCTTGATCCGCGTCTTTTTCATAATACAATGTAACTGCCATTTTAATGATTGCCTCCTTTAATTTAACCCTTTTGAACGGGTGTTTAAGCAGAGAATGGACCCTATAAATTCTCCCCTTAAACCCCCGTTCAAAACGGGACATTGCTAATTTTTTTGTAAAACCTGCTATTAACGCACGTTACCGCGGTTAAGCGCTGTTACGCCAGTACGGGAAAGCTCGCGGATGCCATAAGGCTTCAGCAGCTCTACCATGGCATCGATTTTTTCGGTATCGCCAATAACTTGTACGATAAGCGAATGAGTGCCGATATCCACTACCGCCGCGCGGAAAGTGTCTACTACGCCCAGAATTTCGGGACGGGCCGAAGGCTCCGCGCTTACTTTGATAAGCGCAAGTTCGCGGGAAACCATCGGATTGGAGCTCAAATCGATAACTTTGATGACATCAATCAGCTTGTACAGCTGTTTTGTGATTTGCTCGAGCGTATGGTCATCGCCTGTTGTGACGATAACCATACGGGACAAGCCCTGCTCTTCGCTTGCGCCTACGGTAATGCTCTCAATATTGAAGCCGCGGCGTCCGAACAAGCCGGATACGCGCTGCAGAACGCCGGGCTGATCGTTGACAATGACTGCGATCGTGTGCTTTTTCATTCTGCATCCCCCATGATCATCTGATCGATCGTGCTACCCTGCGCTACCATCGGGTATACATTCTCGTCTCTGCGAACAACAAACTCGACAACTGCAGGGCCCGGATGACGAAGCGCCTCTTCCCATACAGCTTTCGCCTCTTCCTTGTTCGAAGCGCGGAAGCCTTTCACGCCGTAAGCTTCTGCCAGCTTAACGAAGTCAGGGCTGCCTGCCAGATCGATATGGCTGAAACGGTTCTCGTGGATCAGCTCCTGCCATTGACGAACCATGCCCAGTACCTGGTTGTTCAGGATAACAACCTTAACCGGAATGTTGTTGATGGCACAAATCGCAAGCTCTTGCGCGCACATTTGCATGCCGCCGTCACCGTTGATCGATACAACGGTACGATCCGGATTCGCCATTTGGGCGCCAATCGCGGACGGGAAGCCGAAGCCCATTGTGCCTAGACCGCCGGAGGTTACCCAAGAGCGTGGTTTGTTGAATTTATAGTATTGCGCAGCCCACATCTGATGCTGGCCTACGTCCGTTGTTACGATAGCGTCGCCGCCCGTTGTTTCGTGGATCAGCTCGACAACCCATTGCGGCTTCAGTTCAACATCCGAATCCTTGTAGCTGAACGGATATTGCGCTTTCGATTCTTGAATCTGCTGGCGCCAAGCATCTGCCTTGTCCGCCCGTTTCGCAAGCTGGTTAACCTGCTGCAGAACCGTTTTTACGTCGCCTACGATTGGAATATCGGTCGGAACGTTCTTGCCGATCTCCGCCGGATCGATATCGATGTGAACGATTTTCGCGAGTGGCGCGAAGCCCGCGAGCTTGCCCGTTACGCGGTCATCGAAGCGAGCCCCGATATTAATGAGGAGATCCGCAGCTTGAATCGATTTGTTCGCCGTGTACGTACCATGCATACCCGGCATGCCGAGCCACAGATCATTGCCGCTTGGGAAGCCCCCGAGACCAAGCAAAGTTGTCGTGATCGGAATATCGGTTTTCGTTACGAACTCCAGCAGCTCTTCATGCGCTCCGGAGTACACTACGCCGCCGCCGGCAAGGATGAGCGGACGCTCGGACGCTTCGATCGCTTTGATCAATTTGTCGACTTGCAGCTTGTTAGGCGAGATCGTTGGGTTGTAACCGCGGATGTTCACTTCCGTTACCGGTTTGAACAACGTTTTTGCCGCCGATACATCCTTCGGAATATCGATCAGTACCGGACCTTTACGGCCAGTGTTCGCGATATGGAAGGCTTCATGGATGATGCGCGGAAGATCCTCAACGTCGCGGACCATGTAGCTGTGCTTCGTGATTGGCATTGTAATGCCCGTAATGTCCGCTTCTTGGAATGCGTCCGTGCCGATCAGGGACGAAATAACATTACCCGTAATGACAACGAGCGGTACAGAGTCCATATAGGCTGTCGCAATCCCCGTTACGAGGTTGGTTGCGCCCGGACCGGATGTTGCGATACATACGCCGACATTGCCGCTTGCGCGCGCATAACCGTCCGCTGCGTGAATCGCGCCTTGTTCATGTCTTGTGAGAACGTGGTTGAAATCGGAGAACCCGTGCATCGCATCGTAAATGTACAATACGGCGCCGCCCGGATAACCAAACACGCAATCGACGCCTTCCAGCACCAAACTGCGGAGTAATATTTCAGAACCGGAAATTACTTCAGGCTTTCTCATCCGTTCCATAACTTCTTCTTTTGACTTCAGCGTTGCACTTTGCGTGACCATTAGTCATCCTCCTCTCGAAAACAACAAAAAAACCTTTCGTTCCTCCAGCTTCATATAGCGAAGCCTGAGGGACGAAAGGTTATATCTTCCGTGGTACCACCCAAATTCGTTATACATCTTGCGATGTACAACCTCCATAGGTAATGAACGTGTGCGCACAAAACGCCCATACCTTTGACACAATAACGCGTGTCTTGCGATTTCCCCTAATAGCCAACATTGACAGTGTTGCTTTTCAGGAAAACAGCTCCGAGGTGAGCTCGTAGAAAAGGGGTTTTGGCGATGGTTGCAGCTGATCCATCCGCTCTCTGAGCAAAAGAGCCCTTAACACTTCGTCCTCATCATTGCCGATAACATATGCTTGGATAAGATTTTCTTTATTATATGCCTTGCACATCTGTTCGTCAAGCTAATGTGCCTAACAATTTGAAAAATTGTGTGAGGCATATTTCGCCAGCCGATCATACAATAACATAGCCCATTTTCGGCAATTTCATTCGGTCAGGAAGGGATCGCTGATGATACGAGCACGTAATCCCAAAACAGACGATAAAGAAATATTCCGTCTCATACAAGCTGAGCTTATTCCGATGTCGCATACGGCGCATCATCTGGATGCCCAGACGATACGGGATCTTCCCGTACGCTTCCGCCGGGGTGTCACCTATGTAGCCTCAGAAGGAAAAACAAGTAAGCCTTACGGCTTTATCCGCTTCGAAATCACGGGGGAAATTCTGTATTTGGATATGCTTGTTGTCCATCCGGATCACCGTAACCGGCAATGGGGCCGTAAGCTGCTGCTGGCCGCCGAAGCCTACGGCTTAACCCAAAACTGCAGAGCATCCAGACTTTTCGTGGACGACATTAATGCCAGGGCCAAAAATCTGTACACCCGCCTTGGCTATCAGGCCATCCAGTATCATCCGGAGCTCCGCTGCTATGAGATGATTAAGCCGCTTGCTTCCTCATCTTATCCTTACTATTAAAAGAATCCGCCGCCACCGTACGGGCCGCCGCCGTAGCCGCTGCCATAACCGCCGCCGTAGCCACCGCCGTATCCGCCGCCATAGCCACCGCCATAGCCGCCACCGTATCCGCCGCCGTAGCCACCGCCACCGCATCCACCGCAGCCAGCGTTGCCGCATCCGCAACCGCCGCCGCCGCCCCAGAATCCAAGCGTACCGATCGCCAGCAGATCAAACAATACAAGCGGCAAAATCGCTTTCGTCCGAACGACTTTCCCCTTTTCTTTTTTCAGAGGTGCTAATACGAGCTTGTTGTGCCGCAGTTCCACAAGCTTGCCCGTAACGACAGATCCGTCTTTGCTAACCGCATAAATGGGTTTGCCGACCAGCTTCTTTACTTGTGCTTTAGAAACTTTGCTCACTTTGCTCATGAGTATCCCTCCCTTCCGTTATTCTACAGATTATTCAGGCAGCATCGCTTCTGCCTGTTTATTTGTCCTTGCTTTAGCGGATTCAAGCACAAATCTATTTCATCTATAATTCGGGAATAGATATCATCCAGGGATGAAGAACACTCCGATTACGGCACTCGTGCACGTGCCGTGATTGGGGTGTTCTATTTTCCGGGAAGGAAGGTTGCGATAGAGAGGAGACAAGCTTCATCAGACAGCGGGCAGCAACAAAATAAAGCGGTGCAGGATATCCCCTGCACCGCCTCTTCTATTAAATATAGAACAGCAGCTTCGACTCGGCCGGCTCCAGCTCAACCGTATGCTCGGAGGTGCCCGGCTTTAGGCTGTACGATTCCCCGCTCCACAAATCGCGGACCGTCAAGCCCTTGGCGCCGTCGATGCCGACGCGGGATAAATCGATTGCTTTCGACTTCCCGTTCTCCCCGTCGAAGTTGAAGACGGCCACCCATGTACCATCATCGCCGGCGAGGGAATACAGATCCTCGCCGCCCATGCCGCTTCGGCCTTCGGCCGGACGGAAGGACTCGCCGCGTCTTGCCAGCGCCATGACTTCCCGGTTGGTCATCCAGGCTTTAGCGCGTTCCGCCGCTTCCTCCATCCGGTAATCGTCGCCAAGGAGCAGCGAAGTACCTGAGATAACGCCGGAATTCAGGCGGCTGCGCCCTTCATGCTCCGTCGTCGCCCGCTGATTGTCGCTCTTGAACAGAACGATATGGTCCGGATCGTTAAAGCGGTACAGATTGTCGCTGATCCACCAGCCGTACGTCAGCGCGTTAAGCATATATTCCGTGTCTCCGATCATGCCGAAGGCATCGCAGGATACGCGTCTGCTATGCGCGTAACCGTGCGGGAACAGCGGAGCGATCGACAAATTGATCAGGAAAGGACGGCCAAGCTTCTCCGGACTTAACGCTTCGGCGATAGCCGCCATGCCGTAATTATACGCCTGGATGCCCGTGCGAATGGAAGGATCGTGATGGACGCCTTCCATTGTGCCATGCGCCAGGAAGTCCATTTTCAAATACTCGAAGCCGGCAGCCGTAACCTGATCAAGCTTGCGCATAATGCGCGCAATCGCTTCAGGATGCGAAGGATCGATCGGGAAGGCCCCGTCCAGCTTCGGCAGCGGATTGCCGGACTCGTCCTTCAGCAAAATTTCCCGGTACAGAACCGTACCGTTCGTGCCTTCCACCGGCGTATCCGGGTTGCTGCCCCAGAACGCAAACGGTGTGTAGTACGTTCCCGGCTTTTGTCCGTTCGCCTTCACGCGGCGTACCGCATCCTCAAGCTCGCCTTCCTTCAAATTGTCGGAGAAGGCGTCGAAGTTGACGTACAGGCTGCCCTCCTGATCGGCGAACCCGTTTCGCTGCAGCTCTTTCGCAAAGAAGTCGGAAGTATGCGTATACACGTCGTAGTCCAGCTTCGTCATAACGGCCGACCAGCTGTTCCAGCCCATCGGAACGCCGCCGTTCCAGGAAAGAGCAGGCTGAATGACCGCATTGGCTTTGCCGTAAGCCTCCATGCCTTCGCGGTAATCGTCGTAAGCACCTACAAGAATCGTCGGCGATACAATGGAGGTGCCGCGGAGCGAACCGTGCGGAACCGTGTCGCGAGTCTGCAGATCCGATACGCCGGAAATTACCCGCAGGCGGCCAATGGCTTCGGTGAAGGTGCCTTCCACGTCAATAGCCGTTTTCCATGTATCATGGGTAACCGAACCGATCACGAAGCCGCGGCGCGATTCCGCGCGGTAGACTGCCGTTACTTCATAGCTGCGGACGCTGGACGGATTGGCGTGGGAACCAAAACGTACCCATTTGTCATTATCAAACGGAATAAACAGCGAGCGGATTTCTTCCTTCGAGCCGTCGCCGAAATCAAGCACGCCGTTGTCATTCAAGTACGAGGCTAGAGGCGTCAACTCATTGGTTTCCCATTCCTGCAAGTCTGCCGCCTCAAGCTCAATCAAGGCGTAAGGCAGACCTTGATACAAGCGGATGTGCTGCTTCAGCGAAGGCTTGCCCGGCTCCGTATGCTCAAAGCTGAAGCGAATCCCTTTGCCAAAGCCGTCCTCAACCTCTTGAACCAAGCTTTCCTGAACCGCATGCCCACCGTACCAGGAAGAACGGACAACGGCGCTGCCAACGCGCGCTTCCGCGTAAAAACCCGTCATCGTATGCCCGCTCTTCCAGGCAAGCGCAAGCGTGCCGTCTTCCGTATTTGCCGTTACCTTCAGCAGCCCGTTATCCGCCGCAAACGTTCCCGCAGCCTGCTCCAGCTTGAATTGCCCCATCTCCGTCGTCATCATTTCTTCGCTCCCAGTCGTCCATAGATTTCATAGCCTGATGATGGAAGGAAAAAGGCCAGCACGGCTGGCCTTCTCCTTCTACTGCTTATTTAAATAGATCATCCTAATTAGTTCCAAAGTTGTTTGCGGGCATCGTAATTCGATGTGTAGACGGCTTCCACTTTTTCGTCGCCAGCAGCTTTCATATCCGACAGCATTTTGTCAAAAATCGAGCTTGCTTCGTCTGCCGTAGGCGCCATAATCGCTTTCGTGATCGCCTGCTTCGTAATATCGCTGATTTTTTGCTCGGACAGAGCTTCCGGCGTGCCGCCTTGCGGGCTTATGCCGTCATAAATCGCGGTATCGAATACGCTGTCCGACAGGTTTTTGATTGCCATTTGGTCGATCGGCGAACGCTCATAACGGCCTGGAAGGTCATAAGGCGTACCGTCTTTGCCAGGACCGTTCTTGATGAACCAAGTCCATTTGCGGATACCCGTTTCTTTCGTATAAGCAGCCCAGTCGTCTTTGAATGCTTGCAGGGTTTCCGGACGCGGCACATGCTTGCCGTCCTTCATATCCCAGTGCGTGCCTTCAATCCCCCACATGAGCAGGTATTGGCCTTCTTCGCTTGCGAGGAAGTTAATGAACTGCATCGTGCGTTCCGGATTTTTATTCTTCTTCGTGATCGCAATCGCATCCCAGCCAAGCGAGCTGCGGCCTCCGTAAGTCGTTTTCGCAGGATCTACGCCGTCTGCAACCACTTTGTACGCGAACAGCTGCGATTCATCGCCCTTATCCTTTTTGAGGATGGTGTTGGAGTTGCCAAGATCCCAATAAGCGCCTGTCGAGGAGAAAATGGTGCCCGTAGCGATCTTTTGCTCCCACACCTGGCGTTTGTTGATTGCCCATTCCTTATCCATCAAGCCGGAACGGTACAGATCATTCATGTACAGAATCATATCCTTGTACTTCGGATCCTTCACGTCGTATTGCAGCTTGCCGTCATGCTCGTAATAAGGCATCAGGCCAAACATCCCTTTGAACGTGCCCAGCGTTCCGCCCCAATTCTCGCCGTCCATCGTCAGAGCGATGGTATCCTTGCCGTCCATTTGCGGATATTTCGCTTTGAAGTCGGTCAGAAGCTGCTTGAATTCGCTTTGCGTAAACGGCACGCCACCATCCGCTTTATCCGGGGCAAGCTCCTTCACGATGTCTTTGCGCATGTTGAAGCCGAATACCGGCTCATGCTCAAGACCGTACCAGTTGGACAGGTAGTAGTTCTTGCCGTCTTTGTAACGCGTCTTGTTCAGAACGTCGCCGTACATTTCTTTGACATCCGGACCGTATTTCTCGATAAGATCGTCGAGCGGGATAATCGAGCCCGCTTCCGTATATTTCGCTACCAGGTCGCTGGAGCGGTCGAACATGATCATGTCGGGCAAATCGTCGCTCGCCAGCATCAGGTTCAGCTTTTCCGTCGGGTTGCCCGTCGGCTGTTGAATTTCGATCGTTACGCCGGTACGCTTTGTAATCTCTTTGGCAATGGCGTTATCAAACTTGTCGCCTGTATTTTTATCAAAGAAGGTAATCGTAATTGGGTCCGTGCTTGGATCCTTTGTCGCGCTGTCATTGGTGCCGGTATTCGCCGATCCCGTGTTCGAGTTGCTGCTTGGTTTATCCGATGAATTCGAAGAACAAGCGGAAATCAAGGAAACCGACATAACGGCCGTAAGCAAAGACAGCATCCATTTTTTCGAGTTCATACTGTAATCCCCCTATGATTGATCTTGGACTTATAATAGCATTGGCAAGCTGCCAGGGCATCCCCGGCCGGAACGCACCCCCTCATCCTTAATCTGGCCTTGCTAAGCCGGGCGGATTAGCTTTTAACCGCGCCCAGCGTCATACCTTTAACGAAATATTTTTGCAGGAACGGATACACCATAATAATAGGAAGCGTTGCAACCATGGTCGCCGCCATCCGGATTGTATCCGGGGATACTTGCATGCGTTTCGCCGAATTCGCCATCGCCTGCGCATCGCCAACCATGGAACCGGTCTGGTACTGGTTAAGGATTTTGACAAGCACGGCCTGCAGCGTTTTCAAATCCGGGTTGTACGTAAATACATACGAGTCAAACCAGGAATTCCAGTGGCTGATCGCCGTGAACAGGCCAATCGTTGCGAGTACCGGCGTTGTCAGCGGCAAAATGATGCGGAAGAAAATCTGGAGATAATTCGCTCCGTCCATCTTGGCCGACTCGTCCAGCTCCTGCGGCAGCCCTTGCATAAACGTCCGGACGATGATCATATAGAACACGTTCATTAAGCCCGGCACGATAAACACCATAAAGTTGTCGATCAGATGATAACTTTTGAGTACCATGTAGTACGGAATAAGTCCGCCGCCAAAATACATCGTAAAGACGAAGTATAACGTCCAGAATCGGTTGGCAACAAGCTCCTTCTTGCTGAGCGCAAACGCCAGCATGCTGATCGTGAGAACCGCAAGCGGCGTTCCGATGACGGTCCTGAGCAAGGTAACCCGAATGGCCGTCCAGATCTCGCTGTCGCCAAGGATCTGCTCATAACTTTTGAGACTGAACTCTCTCGGCCACAGATACAAATGTCCTCTTAGAGTATCCTCCGCACTGTTTAACGAAATAATGAAAATGTTCCAGAAAGGATAGAAGGTTATCACAAATATCGCAACGATAAAGGCGTAAACGGCAGCCATAAACAGAAAATCTTTTTTGTCTTTCACCATAGCGTGTTCTCCTCTTTGCGTTATTGTTCTAGAACAGCGACTGCTGTTCCATTCTTTTAGCCATCTGATTCACGCTGATGACAAGGATGAAAGCCACAAGCGATTTGAACAATCCGACGGCTGCCCCGTAGGAGAACATCCCGTTTTGCAGGCCGTACTTGTACGTGTAGGTATCGATAACTTCCGAGTATTCCATAACCGTATTGTTCTGGAGCAGGTACTGCTGGTCAAAGCCTGCGTTCAAAATACCGCCAATCGCGAGGATCGCGAGAATGATAATGGTCGGACGGATGGACGGCAGCGTGATATGGAGCATCTGCTTCAGGCGGCTTGCGCCGTCGACCTTCGCCACCTCATACAGTTCGGGGTTAATCGCCGAAATCGCAGCCAGATACATGATGGCGTTGAAGCCCATGTCCTTCCAAGCATTCGAGAAAGCGATAATCCACCAGAACAGGTGACCCTTCTGCATGAACTGAATCGGCTCGTTCACGATATGAAGGCCGGTCAGAATGTTGTTGATTACGCCACCCGACGAGAGCATCGTAATAATAATGTTTGCCGCGATAACCCAGGAGATAAAATGCGGCATGTAGGAGACGGTCTGGAACGTGCGTTTGAACCAGCCGTTTCGCAGCTCATTGATCATAAGCGCCAAAATGATTGGCATCGGGAATCCGAAGAGCAGCGATAGGAAGCTTTGCGCCAACGTATTTCGCATAATCCGTACGAAATCGCCGTTGGTGAAGAAGTAATTAAACCACTGCCAGCCTACAAACTCTGTCGTGAAAAATTGCTTGAAGAACGTTCCCCCGCCCGGCTGATAATTGATGAAGGCCATATACAACCCGAACATCGGCACATAGGAGAACATCAGAGTCAGGATAATGGCGGGCAGCATCAGTACATAAAGCAGCCGCTGTTCCTTGAGCCTCGCCAGCAGACCGCCTTTGTTTCTCTTGACGGCAAGCGCTCCGGTACTTTGTGGATGCGCTTTCGTTTGCATGTTCATCGTGTTGCCCTCCCGTGAATATAGTTTCCGTTTGCATCGCTTTATGGACTTAATTATAGCCCGGCATTGGAGCCGTTCTATATTAAGATCTACCGATTCATGCTCCAATCCCACACACTTCCGTTTGCTCCATTGTTGAATAACGGCATACCCGTTAAACTAGAATCATCGTACATCATGAGGTTTTATTTCTATCGAAAAAAGGCGGTGCCGACATGTATACAGTACTTCTGGTTGACGATGAAGCGCTCGAGCTCGAGACCATGGAGCATTACGTTCCTTGGGAGCAGGCCGGCATTCAGGTCGTTGGGACAGCACGCAACGGGAAGGAAGCGCTGGCTAAGCTTACCGAGCTGAAACCGGATATCATCGTTACGGATGTGCGCATGCCCATCATGGACGGGCTGGAATTCGGAAGGCGCGCGAAGCAAATCGACAAAAGCGTCAAAATCATCTATCTAAGCGGACATAACGAATTCCAATATATCAAGTCCGCTCTTAATATCGAAGCAGCCGGCTATTTGCTGAAGCCGATCGATATGGAGGAGCTGCTTCTGCTCCTTGCGAAAGTGAAAAAGAAATTCGAGGAGGAGCAGCTGGCGAGCGAAGGCGGCGGCTGGCAGCTCGAGAGGCTGCTGCTGCGCATCGTCCGTGAACCTTCCCCGGAGCGCCGGATGGAGTGGATCCGGCAATGGGAGAACGGAGCTTCCGGCTTTCTCTCGCACCAGGCTTTTGGTGCCGCTTACATGACGGTGGAGTCTCCCGCTTTCTCAACTAGCGGATTAGACGGAGAACAGGCTCAGCCATCCTCTTCCTCCATCTTGACCGCGGATGCCGCGGAAGCAGCCCGCGCTTTGCTGCGGCGGAGATTGGATGCCGCTATTGTGCTTGAGACCGGACCAAGCACACTGTTTGTCCTCTTCCAAGGAAAACCCCAGCAGTGGGAGACGGCTTATTGGGAGCTGCTGCGGGAAGAGCTGCTGGCCGCAACTTCGGAAGGAGAAGCCTTCGCAACCATCGGCCTGTCTGGCCCATACAAAGGATTTCATCTGTTGAAAGAGGCGTTCGAAGAATCGCAGCGACTTAATGAAGAGAAGCTATACCGGCAAGCCGGCTCCGTTATACGCGGCGGTACCGGCGAAAATGTGAAGCAGACCGATATCTCGGTCGACGCGACTTCGGCTTCGCTTATTGCGGCCGTGCAAGCCGGCGATGCCGAACGCGCCGGACAATTGCTGGACGATTGGTTCTCCGGCATGCGCCAGGAACGAATCGAGCGGAACTATGCCGTCCGGGCGGTTATTCAGCTGTTGTCCATGCTGGAGCAGCATTTTGCCTCTCTTATGGTAGGGCCGCTTCGCGACCAGCTGCTGGCCGACCATTGGAAGGAGCTGTCGTCTCTCCCGTCAATCGCCCATTATCACGCCTACGCGCTGAGGTTCTGCAGGGAGCTGCTGAAAGCCGCAGCCGAGCGCGATCTTGACCGCCATCAGTCGGTTGCGGAGCAGATTATGAAGCTGATTGCCGAGCGTTATCATCTGCCTCTTACGGTAGAGGATATCGCCAAGGAAGTTTATTTGTCGCCCAATTACGTGCGGACCATCTTTAAAGAGAAGACAGGCGAGACGATCCTGGATTACTTGACCCGAATCCGCATGAATCACGCGGCGGAGCTGCTGAAGGACCGGTCGCTGAAGGTACGGGATATCGCGCACCGGGTCAGCTACGAGAATGTCTCCTATTTCTGCTCGGTATTCCAGAAGCACAAAGGCAGCACGCCTAACGAATACCGCAAACTGCAACTTTAGGCTGGGTGGTCTTAAATCATGAGGAAGCTGGCCGGATGGCTGATTAATCCTTTATACAATTGGAGGCTTCGCGAGAAGCTGTTCGTCATGTTTTTGCTCGGGGGCATTCTCCCCCTGCTCTTTTTCGTTCAATATTCGTATGAGACGATTCGCAGCGAGCTTTCTTCGCAGATGATCGCCAATACGAACTCTACGGTCGCGCAAATCAATTCCAACCTTGAAAACAAGCTGGACACGTACACGAAGCTGTCCGCAACGCTCTATCTGGACTCTAATATGCGCGCCTATCTGACCAACGATTATTCGAAGGATCCGTCGCTGTTCGTTGATGCTTACAAATACATCAATAATTCGTTCGTCAACATGCTGACGACAAACCCGGACATCGAATCCATGAGCATCTATATTAACAATGAGACGCTGCCCACGGACGGCATGTACATCAAATCCATGGATCAGAAATTCCGCAGCTCGCTGGCTTACAAATCGCTTAGCGGCAGCTTTGGGGACGTAAGGTTTGTCACCTCCCCTCCCGAGCCTGACAAGCCTCCGATGTTCACGCTGACGCGGCTGCTCAACATCAGCAGCATGAACAATCCGTACGGCGTTTTAACGATCAATATTCTAGAGTCCGATATTTTCCGGCTGATGGCGAAGGAAGCGAGCGACAAGGCGGTGCTGATCATTAATGAAGAAGGCATCGTGATGTCCGCCAAAGACAAAAGCCTTCTCAACCAGCCGATCGACCTGCCCGAACCATTCCCCGCCGAAAATAACGGGCGGTTCGACAGCACCTATAAAGGCCAAAAGGTGCTGGTCGTCTACAACACGACCAAATACGGCTGGAAAAGCGTTTCGCTTATTCCCTACAGCAGCTTCTTGTCCAAGGCTCATTTGACGGCAAAAAGAATACTGACTTACGCGTTGGTCAGCCTTGGCCTTATGGCTATCCTGATTTACGTCACCGCACGGCTGTTCACCAAACGGATGGAAAAACTTGTTGGCATGATCCGCCGCATCGAACGGGAGGACTTCGAGCTTATCGACATCCGGCCGCTTGGACGGGATGAGATCGGTCAAATCGGCAATGCGCTGCGAAAAATGAGCCAGCGTCTAAGCTCGCTGATCTCGGATGTCTACATGAAGGAAATCGACAAGCGGGAGGCGGAGCTTAACGTGCTGCAGGCTCAGATCAATCCTCATTTCCTGTATAATTCGCTGGCTTCGATCTCTTCGCTAGCCATCCGCAACGATGACCCGCGAATGAACAAGATGGTGACCGATCTGGCCAAGTTTTACCGGATCTCGCTGAACAAAGGCAAAAACACGCTGTCCATCCACGAGGAGATTCAGTTGACCCGTTATTACGTATCGATCCAGCAGGTGCGGTTCGCCAATCTGCTTCGGGTTCACTACGATATCGAGGAATCGGTCTTGCCTTGCCGGATTCTTAAGCTGACTCTTCAGCCATTCGTGGAAAATTGCATCAATCATGCGATCTGGGATCATGAATGCGGCATTAACATCATTATCCGGGCTTACCGCGAGGGACAAGACATCATCCTGAAGGTCATCGATGACGGCATGGGGATGAAGATGCCTAGCGGCGATCTGCCGCAAAGCGAGGATACGTTGTCCGGCTACGGCGTCCGCAACGTCGATAATCGGATCAAGCTATTGTTTGGCGATTCGTATGGGGTGTCGATATTTAGTCGACTTGGAATCGGGACGTCGGTGACGATTCGGATTCCTGGGAAGTAAGAACTTGATTATCAGGTTAAAGGGCATGCTGCGCAATTAAATGTTCTTCCGATCGCCATTGCTCGGGGATTCCTTGGAACAATTCCAATAGGATTGGAATCCCCTCACAAAAGCGAACACTTCGTTTCTCCAGAATCATTTAATTGCTCCGCCTGCACTTAACCTAGAGGTTAAGTTCTTATACTGCCAAGGAATTTGGGGTGACGCGAAAAAACGGCTGTGCTGGGTATACCCGTCACAGCCGTTTTTGGAATTCAAGTGCAAGTGCGGGGTCAACCTCTACCGCATTGGAAAGAAGATTCGGCAACAGCTACATTGGATATAGTCCAACGTTTTTCATGCATTAGAGCTCTGGAGCTAACCTTCATTGGAGTTCATCCAACGAAATTAGCCGTTTTGGGCGTTTAAATCCACTTTTGGACGTTTACGCTGGATAGAATCCAACGTACGCGCCAATTTCGGGCATTGCGGCATCATTCTAGTGGACGAAATCCAACGTAGCGATAGTAAGGTCGGCGCATGGGGGCATCGCGTGTAGGGGGAGGAAAACAAAGGACTCCAAATAACAAAAGGCTGTGCCGGGATTTACCCGGCACAGCCTTTTGTTCGTTTAATTCTTGATTTTTACTTTGTAGAGCTTGGATTGAGCGCCGTCGAGGTTCACCTGGAGAGTGTCGTTCGCTTCGACTTTGGAGTTGGTCCAAGCGTCCGTAAGCTCAACCTTTGTTGTTGCCGATATACCAAAAGCACGCTTCAGATCGACGGTTTTCGTTACTGCGTCATTCGTGTAGTTAAACACCGCAAGGTAATAGTCCTTCTTGTCCTGGAGGACAAAGATATCCGCCGCGGCGTTGCCCGTATTGCCTTCAACCGGGCGGAATGCTTCGCCGATCAGGGCAATATCGTTGACGTTTTTGTTCGTGAGCAGCGATTTCATCAGCTTTTGCGTCTCCACGTTGCTGACGTCGTCGGAGTTCATGTAGATGGTGCCGGAAATAGCCGCGGCATTAACCCGCGTCTGAGCCGCGTTAAACGAGCCGCCTTTTGCAAGCGTCATGTAATCCGGATCGGTGTAAGAATAGATCGTGCCGTTCTGCCACCAGCCGTAAGTCAGGTTGTTCAACTGGTATTCCGTACGGCCAAGCGAGCCGTCGACATCGCAGGAAATCCGTCTTGCGTGCGCGTATTGGCTAGGGAACATTGGCGCGATCGACGCGCTGATGAACATTTTGCCGCCCAGCGTCTTGTTGATATGTGCCATTCCCTGGTTGTAGGCCTGAATGCCGGTCTGCACGTTAGGATCGTAATGCTTGCCCTCGAAGGAGCCATGGGACAGGAAGTCGATCTTGATATATTCAAAGCCATAGTCCAGGAACTTGTTGAAAATATACTCGATACGCTGCTTCGAGCCCGGATGAGTCGGATCAATCGCATACGCGCCGTCTACCTTCGGAAGAATGTTGCCGTTCGCGTCGCGGAGTACGATATCGCCGTACGTATACTTGCCGTTTGTTCCTTCCACCGGCTGCGACATGTTGTCACCCCAGTATACGAACGGACCATAGTAAATGCCGGCTTTTTGCCCGTTTTTCTTAATAACCTTTACCGCGTCGCGAAGCTGCTGCTCGGATAGGTTATCCCAATAGGAATCCATATTGATATAGACCGTGCCTTTGTTCGTAAACGACTTTTGCAGATTATCCTTGAAGAAGTTCGATACCTCTACGACTTTGTCGTAGCTGAGCGAGCTTTCGTAAGCGCCCCAGCTGTTCCAGCCAACCGGCACGCCGGAAGGCACGCCCTTCTCGAACTTGAGCGGCGGCGCTACTGCTGCATTGGCTTCCCCGTAGTTCTCCAGTCCATCGCGGTAATCCGCGTAGTAACCAACCGCAATTTGAGGGGAAGTGATCGTTGTGCCCGATACTTTGCCATGACCGATGCTGTCATGAGTGGATGTGAGCGAAGTGAAGCCGCCGTACACCTTCAATTTGTTCAGCTTGTCATTCGAGCCGCTCCAGAAAATACCGGTCTTCCATACGTCGTGCGTTACCGAACCGATAACAAGTCCGGCGCGGCTCGTATTGTCATAGATCGCCGTCATTTCCGAGCTAATGTAGTTATTGTTGTTCAGAGCCGTATTGATCGTACGAGCCTGATAACGGGACCAAGCATCGTTATCATAAGGCGTGATCAGGACGCGGTTGTCGCCGCTGGTTCCGAGATCAACGCCGCCGCTCGCATTCACGACAAGCGGAGCCATGTCGTTCGAGCTGATCGCGGAGCTGCCCGTTACCTGCTGGGATACAAGGAAGTAAGACTGATCTTCGTACAGCTGGTAAATCTGTTTCATAAGCGGAAGGCCTTCACTTTTATTTTCAACGGTGATGCGGACGCCCTTGCCATGCCCGTCCTTGATTTTCTCCACGCTGCTAAGCTTGAAGCTATGCTCGCTGTATTTGCGGCTGTCCAGCAGCTGATCTTCCAGCTGAGCGCTTGCGTAAGCGCCTTTTACAAGCGTTTTGCCGTTCCAGGCGTACGCAGAAAGCCCCGACTCCGTGTTGTAAGTGATGCTGTAGCTGCCGGATACGAAGATTGCCCCTTTTTCGTACGCGGTTACTTTAATCGAGCCGTATTTCTTGGAATCGAGCGCTTTCCCGATCTGGCCGATGTTGTCCACCGGACCCGGATCCTCGCCCGGACCTTCCGTGGAAGCAATCTCGATCTTGTCGATATCCGGCGACCAGCCGCCGTCATCGTTAAACGTGATCGTATTTGCCCCCGCCTTCAACTCAACCTCCAGCTTGAATACGCCAAGCGTGTCCCAGTTCTCGGTTTTAGGCAAAGCGTAGTTATCCGACGGACCGTCGTTAACGGCAATCGATACCGGGCGCGGGTCTCCGGATATGTAAGAAACGCTAAGCGTGTACACGCCTGCTTTCTCCGCCATTACGTCACGGAATTGCAGGGTCGAGCCGCCCCACAGATTGCCAACCTTTTTGCCGCCCGAGCAGCCGGTTGCCGCGCTGCAGCCGCTTACGGAAGCATTGCCCGTCAGAACGTTATTCGTCGCTTCCGCCTCGTAAGCCGTGCCCGTTCCAGGCTCGCCCGAACCGCCATCAGACAAGCGAAGCTCAATGCGGTCGATGTCCGGGGAATAGCCGCCCTCATCGTCCAGGCGGATCGTGTTGCTTCCCGCCTTCAGCTCAAGCTCCAGCTCGTAGACGCCAAGCGTGTTCCAATCGGCGGTCTTCGGCAAATCGTAATGATCAATCGAACCGCCGTTTACGCTGACTCCAACCGATCTCGGATCGCCTGAAATATAATGGATCGTCATCGTATAAACGCCGGCTGTATCTACCGTTGCTTCGTTAAAGGTGAGCGACGAGCCGCCCCACAGTCCTCCAACGATTTGGCTGCCCGAACAGCCGGTTGCTTCCGCGCATGCCTTGATCTCCGCTTTGCCAGACAACGTGTTGACGGCGGATTCAGCCTCAAAGGAATAGCTGCCGGCAGATGCTGCATCGGCAACGGCGGTTACCTCCGCTCCTGCGGCCTCAACCTCCCGCCCGTTGGAACTTACAGCTAATTGAAAGACCAGGACCGCTGCCAGCAGCAAAAACCATCCTTTGCCGGACCATGCCCCAAATTTCTTCTTCATTACATCAAGCCTCCTGTTCGCATCATAAAATGGTGAAGCGCTTTCAGTTTGCCTTTTCAATGTAAAATAGAGACAGGGCCCGAACAATCCAAATATTTAACGAACCATACGACAAACCGCCAAAGTTTGGAGAAAAGACCTTTAAGGCCCTTTCCTCTTTGGCGGTTTGGTATGGATCTATTAAGCCGTTACAGCCTCAAGCAGCTTAAGCTTGCCGTCAAGCCGGTAGCGCTTGCCCGCTTCCATCCTCAGCTGAATCTGGCTGCCTCCGCATTTCACAACCGTCTCCAGATCCGAATAAGCGGTAATAACGGCTTCCGTCAATTGCCCGTTCTCCCAGCTGACGGCTGCTTCCGCATTCCCCTTTGCCCGAAGCCCCCGGTACGAGCCGGTTGCCCAAGCCGCCGGCAAAGCGGGCAGCAGATGAATGGAGCCCGCATGGCTTTGAAGCAGCATGTCCGCGATGGCCGCCGTACCGCCGAAATTGCCGTCTATGACGAAAATATTCGTCTCCGCGCCAGCCACGCCAGGCTTCGAGTAAGACAACAGATTATCGAAGCACAGCTCCCCGATCAAATGACGGACATGATTCACCGCCTGGTTGCCGTCATGAAGCCTGGAGAAGCCGAGGGCAAACAACGCTGCCGTAAACTCGATATCCTCCAGCTCATCGACCAGCATCCGTCCAAGCAGCGTCTGCCGCATGGCCTGACCAAGCTCGGGCGTCTCCTCGGGTGTAATCTGGTTGCCCGGATAAATGCCGTACATATGGGAGAAATGCCGATGCTGCGGCTGCGCTTCCTCGTAATCCTCCAACCACTCCTGCAGCTGTCCGCGTCTGCCGATTTGCAGCGGAGGCAGCAGCTCCATGGCTTCCTTCAGCCTCTCTTGCAGCTCTTCATCCACGGCAAGCAGCTCCGCCGATTCCAGCACAAAGCCGAATAGATCACGGACCAGCATCTGATCCATCGTGGAGCCCATGGAAAGCTGCTGCTCGCCTTGCTCCTCCGGTCCCGGATAGAAGCTGTTCTCCGGCGAGGTCGACGGGCCGGTCACCAGCCAGCCGTATTTCGGATGAACGGTCATATAATCCAGGAAGAAAAGCGCCGCTTCCTTCATAACCGGGTAAGCCTGGCGAGTCAAAAACCCGCGGTCCCGGCTATATTCGTAATGCTCTTTCAAATGGGTTGCGATCCAGAGCCCGCCTGTTACGTTCAGCCCCCATGAGCGTCCCCAGCCAGGCGAGGCGAATCCCCAAGCGTTCGAAAACACATGCGCCACCCAGCCTTCGCAGCCGTAGAAATCTTCCGCGGCCGCACGCCCCGCATAAGAAAGCTGCTCGATGTAATTCATAAGCGGAATATGGCATTCCGCAAGGTTGCTGATCTCCGTCGGATAATAGTTCATCTCCGTATTGACGTCCAGATGGTAGTCGCAGCTCCAGGCCATGGCGTTAGCCTCGCCGTCATTCCAAAGTCCCTGCAGATGAAGGGGCAGACGAGAATCCGCCCGCGTACCGGCAATCGTCAAATATCGTCCGTACTGGTAAAACAACGCGATAAGTCCGTTATCCGCTGACTCCCCGGCTCTCAGCTTGCGGATGCGCTCGTCTGTAGGCAGCAAATCAAACGACTTGGATCCGCCAAGATCAAGATCAACGCGGCCGTAGAGCGACCGGTAATCCGCGATATGATCCCTGAGCAGCCGCTCGAACCCTTTTGCCTCTGCCGCTTCAATCCGTTCTGAGGGCTCCGCCTTCCATGCCTCATCGCTTCGGCCATAGTCGGTTGCTACGGCAAAATATAGAACAACCTCATCGGCTTGCTCGATTGCTACCGAACCGCCTTCCCCTAATACGCGCCCGCCTGTAACGACCGCTTTTAAAGCGCCTTCGCTCCATACCCCGCAGGTGCCGTCGCTATGGATGTCCTCCGTCGCCTGCGTGCGGAAAACAAGCTTATCCGGTCCATCGAGCCGGGCTTCAAACGTAGTTGTCCTGCCCTCCATATTCAGTGTTAGAGACACGGAGCCTGCCTGATCCCCTTTAATCCGGGAGACAAGCACGCCATCCGGGTGGGACACAAACGTTTCCCTTCGCATGACCGCTCCGGAACCGCTTCGGTAAGAAACCGCGACAACCGCCTTCTCGAGGTCCAGCTCTCGCACAAGCTGACTGCCTTCATCCTTGTAGGAAATGAGAATATCGCATAAGGACAGATTGGTTCCAAAGTTGCCTTTCTCCGGTTCAAGCTGCTCGGCAGCCAGTTTATCTCCAAGCACATAGTTGCCGTTGAAAAAAGCCTCGCGCATCGTCTTCAGCTTTTCCTTGGCATCCGGCGATCCGCCGAACCGCTCCGGCTTGCCTGACCAGAAGGTGATCTCTGTCATATTCCAGGTCTCGCTGTCGATGCCGCCATGCAGCACCGCGCCAAGCTGTCCGTTCCCTAGCGGAAGACCCTGCTTCCAGCCCGAGGCCGGCTCGGTATATACCATTTTCATCCTGCTCATCCTCTCAAGTTTTAGCTAAATGTCCGTTCTTCAAGTGAAAGCCCTTTCGCAAATCATGGCATTATTGTAACATTGAACGGAAAGAGCGTATTTGTCCGACAGTCCTATTATTTAACGATTAATCCGCTAATTTTTGCTCGAGAGCAGGGAACCGAATGAAAACGATAAATGAAATAAAGCCTTATGTCGGCGATTCCATGCGTTATCTATACGTGGGGGGCTGGAACGAAAAGCTTCGCATCAGCAACGTCTACGCGTTCCATCTGTTTGTTGACGGACCGGGGGAAATGGAAGTGAACGGAAAGCTTTATCCGATTGAACGCGGGACGCTTATCTTTCTGCGCCCCGGCGAGCCTCATGCCTTCCATATCCGGAAAGGACAGCCGTTATCTTCATATAATCTCTATTGCAATCTGTGGGAAGGGACTTCCGAAGCCTATAACCGGGTATTCATCCATGCCCCGGAGCCGTTTGAGCTGGAGCCCGGCTCGCGCGAGGAGCCATGCCCGGAGCTGGATTCGCTGCCCAGCTTCTTCTCGCTTCAGCCTTATCCATGGCTGTACGATGCTTTCGTTACGCTCTCCAGGCAGTTCGATAACAGCCAGCATTACCGCGCGGAGCTGGTGAACAGCATGCTGTATGCCTGGATGCTCAGCTGGTACAACGTTGTTCACACCCACCAGCCCAGCGATTTCCGAATCGTCAAGCTGCTCGCCTATTTGAACGAGCATCCCGAGACGCGCTCCCAAGTCGAAGATTGGGCGGCCATGTGCGGCCTTAAGCGCTCCTACTTCCATTCCTTGTTCCAACGCGAGACCGGGTTTACGCCGCAGGTATACCGCCATAGGCTTCTTATGAAGCAGGCTGCCCAGCTGCTCGTCGAAACGGATTATTCCGTAACGGCTATCGCAGAACGGCTCGGGTATACGTCGATTCATCCGTTCACCCGCCATTTCAGTGCTTATTACGGCGTTAGTCCCCGCGCTTACCGGCTTCAGCCCTCTTCCGAGCGGGAGATGTAGCTTGAACGAAAAAAAGAGGTTGTCCCCCTCAGGGACAACCTCTTCTCTATATCACGCTTAAAACTAAGCGTTGATTTTCGCTTTTGCAACGCCAGCAAGGGAGTTGAACGAGTTGATGTCGTTAACAGCCAGGTCAGCCAGCATTTTGCGGTTTACTTCGATGCCAGCCAGTTTCAGGCCGTACATGAATTTGTTGTAGGAAAGACCGTTTTGACGAGCAGCCGCGTTGATACGAACGATCCACAGTCTGCGGAATTCACGTTTGTTTTGACGACGGTCGCGGTATGCGTAAAGAAGCGATTTACCAACTTGCTCCTTTGCTGTTTTAAACAGACGGTGTTTCGAACCGAAATAACCTTTTGCCAGTTTAAGAATTCTTTTACGACGACGAGCGCGGACAAAACCGCCTTTAACTCTTGCCATGAGTGGAAACCTCCCGTAGGTTGAATTTGATTAAGCTATCTGAACGATTGCTACTATTTAAGGTTAGCGAGACCTTGTTGAATACGACGAACGTCGCCAGCTGCCATCAGTGGTTGGCCAGCAAGAACACGTTTTTGACGACCGGATTTGTGGGAAAGCAAGTGGTTTCTGTACGCTTTGTAGCGTTTCACTTTACCAGTACCAGTAATTTTGAAGCGGTCTTTCAGACTGCTGTGTGTTTTCATTTTAGGCATGTCGATTATCCTCCCTTTATTTAACTGTTGCTTTTTGGTGCCAAAATCATAATCATGCTCCGGCCTTCCAGCTTCGGTGCACGTTCTACGCTGCATATTTCGGCAACCTCTTGCGCCAGACGGTCCAGAATTTTCTGGCCGATGGCGGCATGAGCGATTTCCCGTCCGCGGAAGCGTACGGAGGCTTTAACTTTATCGCCTTCGCCCAAGAACTTCACAACGTTCCGGTATTTCGTTTGATAGTCATGCTCGTCGATGTTGGCACGGAACCAAACTTCCTTCAGGTCGACGATTTTTTGATTTTTGCGTGCTTCTTTTTCTTTCTTCTGCTGCTCGTAACGGAACTTACCGTAGTCCATAATCCGGCAAACCGGCGGTTTAGCCGTTGGTGCTACATTCACCAGATCCAAGCTCAGGTCAATTGCCATCTGCATAGCGTCACGGATCGATTTGATACCGATTTGCTCGCCGTCCGCGCCTACAAGTCGTACTTCTCTGGCCCGGATCTCATCGTTGATTTGATGTTCTCTGCTAATAACGTGCCACCTCCAAGATAGGATGTTTATGTGTTGTGGTGCAAAATAAAAAATGCGGGTTCGCACGAACCCGCATTGTTATAACCGTTGATTGTGGCCGCCCTCGTTACCTCGCAGGGAAGCAACTCGTTAAGCTAGTCAGTTATCGCAAACCAGTCGGCGTGACCGAAAGGTGAGAAGCGGGTGCTTCTGCTTGTGCAAATATGTTTTGTCAAAAACGTTACCGACATACTATAACACAATGGATTTCTATGTGTCAACCCATTATGTCATGCCTTATTACAGCTGTTTGCTTTGCACGTCCTCCAGACGGATAACGCGCGTATGCTGCGTATGGCTCCATTTCTTGTTGTTTTGCGTGAAGAACGCGTGAACCGTAATCGGCCACCACGACACGGTAAAGAGCAGGAATGTCGGAATCCGCAAGTAAAGCTTCCACGGCACCTTTGCCATGTACATCGACAAAGGAATCTGGATAAACACGTAAGCCATATACGGAATGCTCAGCCAGATTGGCAGCAGGTTGTATACCGATTCCACATTGTTGCCGCCAAACAGAAGCATGTCGCCCCAGATGATCGCTGCAATGAAAAAGCCGGCCAAATAGTTATATGCGTTAAATACGTACAGCGAAGCATCGATTTTCGTCATGCTGCGTTCTTTAATGCCCTGCCACAAAAGCGGCAGCATGTACTTGCGCGTAACGTCGAAATGTCCTTGCATCCAGCGCAGGCGCTGACGTGCCGATGCCTGGAACGTAATCGGCTTCTCGTCGAACACTTTCGCTTCGAAATTAAACTTCGGATAAATACCCCGTTGGATGCAACGCACCGTAAATTCCAAGTCTTCCACGAGGCTTGTTGCGCCCCAGCCCATTTCCTGAAGCAGCTTGGCATCAAAGCACATGCCCGTGCCTCCGAGGAAGTTAGCCAGACCCAGATTCGTGCGCGGCAGCTGCCACAGGCGGTTACAGAACCAGTAGTTGATCGCGTTCGCCGAGCTGATCCACGAGTCGTTCGGGTTTTTCGTATCCAGGTAGCCCTGAATAACGCGGTGTCCGTTAATCAAATCATTGTTCATGTACTGCAGGAAATCGGTCGCTACCAGATTGTCGGCATCAAAGATCGCAACGCCGTCGTAGCTTTTCGGCATCTTCCACAGTTCCTTGAGCATCCATTCCACGGCGTAGCCTTTGCCCCGCTGGTTCTTGTTATTGCGCACGCAGGCATAAACGCCTTCGTAGCTGTTCACAATATCGACCGTGCCGTCCGTGCAGTTGTCGCAGATGACAAAAATGTCAAACAGCTCGCGAGGATACTTCAGCTTCAGCAGATTCTCGATAAGCGCTCCTACAACCTGCTCCTCGTTATGCGCCGCAATCAAAAGCGCGAAAGTTTTTTGCGGCGGATGGGATAAATCTTCTTTTTTGCGGTGCCAGCCAAAACATGTCAAAAACAGTTGGTACAAGCCCAGCAATGCGAATACGATCTGGAATACAAGCATAATCGTGTTGAACATTTTTCGGTACTGCCCCCTTGAGACCCCTTTTTAATTGCCCGTTCTAATCGACCTGCTATCAGGCGCCGACAGGCTCTTTATCATAATTCTCTCTTGTGTCCGGTCCGTTTTTTTGTGTTTGTGTAAACGAATCGCGGGACATTTTGATTTTCCACAGATTGATTATCTTTGTCAAAAGCTCTAATTACCGCCATTATCCGTTATCCAGCCATTAAAACGCTTGCATGGCAGTCAGATGGTTCCATTACCTCCTTTTGCGCCCTATCGCCCTTATTTTCATCCATTTCCTAATTTTTTAGCCCTTACGTCCAATACATACGTAAAGAGTTGATACAATGTTCCCGGTCCGTCACTTCGCTTTGTGACGAATATGTGGCTGTAACGGAATCGAATACCGTTCAAAGCTGGCGGCCAGCTTGTCGAAAATAGCGTTCCAGGACTGTTTCTGGCTGTAGATGCGTCCTTGCTCGGCAATCGCCGCGCGCAGTTCCGGATTGCTGTACAGAAGCCCCATCGCGTTCGTAAATGAACGGGGATCCTCCGGATTGCACTGCAGTCCCGTTACGCCATGCTGAACGGAATCCGTTACGCCTCCCTTGTCGGCGCAAATGACCGGCGTCCCGCAGGACATCGCCTCCAGCACCACGTTGCCAAATGTTTCCGTTGCCGAAGGGAACAGGAACAAATCGGCGGAAGCATACCATTTTTGCAAATCCGGCATAGCCGTAAACCCTATGAAACGGGCGTCGATTCCTTCGCGGCGGCACCGTTCCTTCAGCGCATCGGACGAAGGTCCGTCGCCCGCGATGACAAAAACCGCTTCCTCGCTTATATTTTGCCGAAATTGCGCAAAAGCATCTAATGCGATATCGACATTTTTTTCGGGAGCTAATCTTCCCACGTACAGAACGACAAATCGATCGTTGTCGATTCCGTACCGGAGAAGCCACTCCTCCCGGTTGACAGACGGATGAAAGGCTTCCGTATCAATGCCGCGGCTCCATACTTCAAGCCGGCCGTCATCCCAGCCCTTCTCCTTCAAATCCTCGTACGTGGAACGGGAAGGGACGTAGATGGAGCGGCAGTCATGGTGAAACCATTCCATATATCTCCATAACAGCTTTGCCATCCATTGCAAATTGTAAAACGGCAAATATTGATCAAAATGGGTATGGTAGGACGCAACGAGAGGAATCCGGAGCTTGCGGGCATAATGAACGCCGCAAAGTCCAAGGTTAAACGGAGTAGCTACGTGGATAATCGTTGGATTGAATTCTTTTAACGCCCTGCGGATATGAATGGGATTGGGAAGTGCCAGGCGGCACTCGGGATATAGGAAGAAAGGCAGGCTGGCGAAGCGCTCAACGGAAGTGGATGATTTGCCGCTTTGCTTGCCTGCAGCCGGATCCGGAGCCAGAACAAGCACTTCCGCACCCTGCCGCTTCAAATAGTCGGTCCAGCGGCCAAGCGTGCGTGCCACGCCATTCACATCAGGTTCAAACGTGTCGGTAAAAAGCGCAACTCTCATGAAGAACGCCTCCTAAAATGAATTAGCACCTACAAAAGGCAAAGGTTCAGCCGTTGTGGTGATTCATGCCTCGAAAGCATAAGCTTCGGAATGAAACCTTGATCGGCTCCATTCTACAGGAGGTCTGTTAGCGAATAATCATCCTCATTTTAAAGATTGGTTAATCTTTTGAAATTCGGCTTCTTCGTATAAACTTAAAACTTGTACAACCTTATTTATTGAACCATAATAGACAAATATCGATTATAATGTGTGGGAGTTAAGAATTGCTCTTTAATCTTTAAGCCTACGCTTTCGAAGCAGATTTGCTTCACAAATCTTTTAGGAGGAAACGGATGAGAAGAATGATAGGGTGGTTACGAACCCGGGAATTGCAAATGATCCTATGGGCGAATCAACGCCGATCACAAAGCAGGCTTCACCGGTTGCTTGGGGTTTATTTAAGCACGGTGACGCATGTTGGAGGAGCGTCCTTTACACTCATCAGCTCTTTCCTCGTTGCCATGTTTGCACCTAATCCCTGGAGCACGACAGGCTGGCAATGCTTTACTGCCGTATTTATCAGTCATCTACCGGTCTATGTCGTGAAACGGAAACTAAAAAGGCTTCGCCCTTATCAGGCGTTAAACGGAGTAAACACGGGGAAAAATCCGCTTGTCGACTCCTCCTTCCCTTCCGGACATACAACCGCTATCTTCGCCTATGTCGTTCCGATTATCGGAGCAGGCGGAGTATGGTTCCCGATTATCCTGCCCGTTGCGGCCGTACTCGCTCTGTCGGTTGCGTGGTCACGCATGTATCTCGGCCTTCATTACCCGTCCGACGTGGCGGCCGGCGCGCTTGTCGGCACGTTGACGGCAATAACC
The DNA here is from genome assembly GCF_051200795.1 of Paenibacillus glycanilyticus. Lineage (NCBI taxonomy): Bacteria > Bacillati > Bacillota > Bacilli > Caryophanales > Paenibacillaceae > Paenibacillus > Paenibacillus glycanilyticus. The sequence continues at coordinate 1,481,554 of NZ_CP195155.1, read as the reverse complement.
GTTCAATACAGCTGGACTCTTACTTTATTTTGAAAGCAAGGGGAACGGCTTGGCGGAGCTATGCTGATGAGAAGAAACTTATAAAAATCTTAGAATTGAAAAAGGCTGTTCCCCGCGGGAACAGCCTTTTTGTTATTCTGCCGAATCGTCTTCGTCTTCACCGGCGTTCTCGGCTTCCGCTTCTTCGCGGCGCGAGTTCTCCAGCTTGCTTTCGCGGTATTCGCGCAGCACGGTTTCGCCAATTACCGCTTCCAAGCGGTAGATCGGCTGGCCCTTCTCCATAAACTTCATCTCGTATTCGGTAAATACCAGATCTTCGCGCGGACCGTTCTTATGAAGGTTAAGCGAGATATTGCGGAGCTGGAATTCCACCTCGGCAAAGCTATTAAGGGAGAATTCGAACAGAGATTCCGAATCGGTCTTGAAATGGATCTCTCCGCGTTCGTTCAGCAGCTGGGCATACTTGCGCAAAAAGCGCGGATGGGTCAGCCGGCGGCGGGCATGCTTGCTTTTTGGCCATGGATCGCTGAAGTTCAGGTAAATCCGCTCGATCTCGCCAGGCTCGAACATTTCTTCGATATGCTCGATGTTCGCGCGAAGCAGCGCCAGATTAGGCGGCTCTTCCACTCCGCTTTCCTCCCAAATGCTGCGAGCCTTGTCGCTTGCGCGACGGATCAGCTCGTCGTACATATCAACGCCGATATAGTTATTGTCCGGGTTGCGGAAGCTCATATTGCTGATGAAACGGCCTTTCCCCATGCCAAGCTCTACATGGATCGGCTTATCGTTGCCGAAAAACTCGCGCCATTTCCCCTTGTGCGGCTTCGCATCCAATACGACTAATTCCGGCTGCGCTTCCAGCGACTCGCGGATTCCTTTTCTTCCTCTTAAACGCATCTTGTACAGGTCCTCCTACAAATTAAGCTAGTCCCTATTGTGCCCAAGTTCGGCCGCCTTGTAAAGATGCCAGCGGGAATGACGCAAAAGAAAAAGCCTTTAACGATTTTTCAATCGCCAAGGCTTTAGGTTTGTATGGATATTGGCATAATCATTAAACGAGCATTTGGTAATCAATCGGACCTTCGGATTGAATGTCGCGATACGTGTTCTCGATAATCTCGTTCAACTTCTTGCGTGCGGATATTTCGATATGATGGTTGTTGTGGAAACGAACTCCTGTAAGCGCCATCAATTCTTTGACTGTTAATTCAACCGTTACTTTCTCATCGCCATGCGGAATTCTTGTTTGTTGACTCATTAGGATCACCTCATCGATTTTTTTATTACAGCATTTCCAGTTTATCGACGTTTTATGACGATCATTACGAATTAAGCATGTAAGGTTTTTTCATTGATTTGTCGCACTTTTAATATAACAGATCATGTAAGGTATAGCAAGCCTATTTCGCTCCCGTTTTAAAATAATTTCCAGCTTGTTCTACGGTTCAAAATGTCTCTTCGGATGTCTGGCCATCCGCCTAATCCGGCATGGCATTTCCCCCTTCTTTCCGATAAAATGGAGAATGCCATTCTTATCCGTATAAAGGAGAACCGCATGAAAGCAAATTCAACATCCTTGACGCCAGGACAGCCGATGCTGTGGGGCGACAAGCGATTTCATACATGGAACTACGAGATGCGCGAGCAGCTAGGCGGCAAAGTGTTCAAGGTGACCCTTGATGCCGGCTTTACCTGTCCCAACCGGGACGGCTCGATTGCCAAAGGCGGCTGCACGTTCTGCAGCGCCCGCGGGTCCGGCGATTTTGCCGGCAGCCGGCGCGATGATCTCGTTACGCAATTCAATAAAATCCGCGACCGCCAGCATCAAAAATGGCCGGAGGCCAATTATATCGGCTACTTCCAGGCGTATACGAATACGTACGCACCCGCCCTGGAGCTTCGGGAGTATTACGAGGTGATTTTGCAGCAGCCGGGTGTGGTGGGGTTATCGATTGCAACGCGGCCGGACTGCCTGCCTGACGATGTCGTCGATTATTTGGCCGAATTGAACGAACGGACCTACCTGTGGGTGGAAATGGGCTTGCAGACGATCCATGAATCAACCTCGGAGCTCATCAACCGCGCCCATGATACGGCTTGTTACCTTGACGCGGTACGCCGTCTGCGCGAACGAGGCATCCGCGTATGCACGCATATTATTTACGGTCTGCCGCAGGAGTCACACGAAATGATGCTGGAGACGGGCCGGGCGGTTGCCGCAATGGACGTGCAGGGCATCAAAATCCACCTGCTCCATCTCATGCGCAAAACGCCGATGGTTAAGCAATACGAAGCCGGACTGCTCCGCTTCCTGGAGCTGGACGAATACGTCAAGCTGATCGTCGACACGCTTGAATTCCTGCCGCCGGAGATGATCATCCACCGTCTTACCGGCGATGCGCCAAAGGAGCTTCTCATCGGGCCGATGTGGAGCATGCAGAAATGGGTGGTGCTGAATGCGATTGACGCGGAGCTGAAACGCCGCGGCACATGGCAGGGCAAGCTATGGGGGGCGGTGTAAAATGGGGTTTCTGTCTATTCTCAGCATGGCGCATCAATGGATCGCCGAACGCGTGCAGCCGGGCGACATTGTCATCGACGCCACCGCTGGAGGGGGCGTCGACACGCTGAAGCTCGCCGAGCTGGTCGGAGCGCGCGGCACGGTGCACGCGTTCGACATCCAGCAGGATGCGCTGAACCGCACGCTCGAGCGGCTCCGCCCGCTGGAGGAGCGCGGCAAGCTGCCGCAGGTGCGGCTTCACCTGCGCAATCATGCACTTATGGCGGAGGCCATTGGCCCGTCCGCCGAAGGAAACGTTGCAGCCGTGATGTTCAATCTCGGCTATTTGCCGGGCGGCGACGAGTCGGTCATTACGGTACCGACGACAACGATCGCCGCCCTGGACGCGGCGCTTGCGCTGCTGCGCCGCGGCGGCATTGTCACTGTCGCGCTATACCCGGGGCATCCGGGTGGCGCGGAGGAGGCGGCGATTGTCGCCGACTGGGCAGCGAAGCTGCCCGGGGCTTTGTACGCGGCTGTGCTGTACCGCCAGCCGCAAAGAGACACCGCGCCGTATTTGGTCGCGGTGGAGAAGAGGTAAGCTGCCTGAGGCTTGCCTGGCAGCTTCAAAAAGCGCCCCCGAAAGGTCGGACTGATCTTTCGGGGCGTTTTTTTATGCCCACGGGCATTGCGCTCGCTGCCCTCACTCCCCTCCGCCCAGCCCTTAACGATGCCCCGCATCGTTAAGCACACACAAACCAGCTACTTTTCTCTCCTTTGCGATATCCCACATCGTTAAACTGCCGCAATTCCGCTCAATTCTGCCGCCTCCCGCCTCCGTTCGCCTCCTTAACGATGTGCCGCATCGTTAAGGACACACAAACCAGCTGCTTTTCTCTCCTTAACGATGCGCCGCATCTTTAAGCCTAGCAAACACGCTCATTTCCACCGGTTTCCCGCCTCCGTTCGCCTCCTTAACGATGCGCGGCATCGTTAAGCACACACAAACTAACTGCTTTTCTCTCCTTAGCGATGTGCCACATTGTTAAGCCCTGCAAATTCGCTCATTTCTGCCGCTTCCCCGCCTCCGCTCGCCTCCTTAACGATGCCCCGCATCTTTAAGGACACACAAACCAGCTACTTTTCTCTCCTTAGCGATGTGCCACATCGTTAAGCCCCGCAAACACGCTCATTTCCACCGCTTCCCCGCCTCCGCTCGCCTCCTTAACGATGCGAACACGCTCACTTCCACCGCTTCCCCGCATCGTTAAGCCCGCCAAACGCCAATCTCCTCCCAATTCCCGTTCCATCCGGCAATATACCCACCAACGTAAAACATTTTCTCACGACTCTCCTCTTGCTCTCCGGAATCATTTTTGATACGATCAAACCAACTTATTAAAGACGTTTAATAAGTCTGTACAGAGGAGCTGTAGTTAACCGTGACTGATTTCCCGGCAACACCCAAAGAGATGAAAAACGTAATTCTATACGGCCTGCGTTCCGCCCTGCTGACGCTGGGGAGCGCGACCAAAGCGGAGCTTAGCCAAAAGCTTGGCCTCAGCTTCCCGACGATCAGCAAGTTTCTGACCCAAATGGAAGAGGCCGGCGAGCTGATGACCGTAGGGCTGGACGATTCGAGCGGCGGAAGAAGAGCTCAACGATACGCGTACAATACGGAGTTTATGCTGGGGCTGGCTATCTTTTTCGAGAAGTCGGAGATCAGCTATACGATTTTTAACTGTGCGGGAGAAACGAAGGAGCAAGGCACGACGTCAAGCGCGTTAATGAACGATCTTCCCAGCCTGACCTTGTACATCGAACAGCTTCTGCTGAGTCATCCCACTATCAAGTCCATAGCAATCGGAGTACCGGGCGCGGTCAATAACGGTCGGGTCATCCATATCCCGGATTACTCCAACTTTCAGAACATTAACCTGAAGCAATACCTGGAGGAGCAATTCTCCCTGCCCGTCGTGGTGGAGAACGACATGAATGCCGCCGTGCTGGGCTATTACAAAACAGGTAGCCACGAGAACAATCCTTCCCTTGTCTATTTGTACTTTGGGCAATTCGGCCCGGGCGCTGGCATTATGATCAACGGAGATGTCGTAAGAGGAAGCACCTTCTTCTCCGGAGAGGTCTCCTTCGTGCCCCAGTACAATGAACTGAACTTCCAGCAAGCGATACAAAAAAAAGACGGGGCCAGCAGGCTGGATGCCATCAGCCGGCTTATCGCATCGATTACGGCGATTATCAACCCGCATACGATTGTTTTTAACAACGCCGAGGTAACGGAGGCCATCCTGGGACGAATCTTGGAGCGAAGCGCCGATTATATCCCGAAGGAGCATCTCCCTCTTCTGAAGGCGAGCGATATGAAGAAGGATTATCTGGACGGCCTGCAAAGCCTCGGACTGGAACTGATGATCTCCATTTGAATAAAAGAAACAGGTGAACGAGCATGGCAACTTTTTTTCTGATCATTATTTATTTGGCTTTTATCAGTCTCGGATTGCCGGACTCCCTGCTCGGAACGGCGTGGCCGGTCATGCGGCCGGAGCTGAACGCTCCCCTTGGAGCGGCAGGCGTGCTGTATATGACCATTGCCGCCGGAACGATTGTATCCAGCCTCGGCAGCGGCACGATTCTTAATCGCTTCGGCACCGGAAGAGTAACCTTGGTCAGCTGCATTATGACCGCTGGCGCCCTGCTTGGTTACGCCACCTCCCCGTCCCTCGTCTGGCTGCTTGTTTGCGCGATTCCGTTAGGACTTGGCGCCGGGGCGGTTGACGCTGGCCTGAATAACTACGTGGCCGCCCATTACAAAGCGCATCATATGAGCTGGCTTCATTGCTTCTGGGGCGTAGGCGCTACGCTTGGACCTGTCATTATGGCTCAATTCATTACCAATAATGCCTGGAGATACGGCTATCTGACCGTGGCGGCTATCCAATGCGCGCTTGTCGTCATCCTGTTCTTCTCCCTCCCCTTATGGGACCGGGTTGCCAAGATTCATAGCAGAGTCTCACACCTCGCCGCGCAGGAAGAAGCCGTAAATGAGCCCGAGGAGAAGACTGCGGCAGGTCATCCGTTAAAAATCAGAGGCGTGAAGCTTGCTCTCGTTTCCTTCATGCTGTACTGCGGGATTGAAGCGGCGGTAGGCCTGTGGGGCAGCAGCTATCTTGTAAACATGAAAAACGTTTCCGCTTCTACCGCCGCGCAGTGGGTGTCGCTCTACTATGCAGGCATTACGGCGGGCCGGTTTATTACCGGCTTCATCACCTTCAAAGTCAGCAACCGCAATCTGATCCGCGGGGGCCAATTAATCGCCTTAATCGGCGCCCTGCTGCTTTTCCTTCCGCTGCCCGAAGGCTTTGCGCTTGCCGGCTTCATCATTGTGGGCTTTGGCCTTGCCCCCATCTACCCGTGCATGCTGCATGAAACGCCGGTACGGTTCGGGAAAAAGAAATCGCAGTCCATTATGGGGTACCAGATGGCCGTGGCTTACACGGGCAGCACGCTTATGCCGCCGCTTCTCGGTTTATTGGCTTCCTCGATTACCATCGGCATTTTCCCGTTCTATATCGTCCTGTGCACGGCAGCCATGTTCCTGTTTACGGAACGGCTGAATATTTTCCTTAAACCAAAAACCAACCTGGCGCATGCAAGCATAGGTTCAGGTTCGGACCCATCCGTATAAACACGCAAAAACTGCCGGGATGCCCCGGCAGTTTTAATTTATCCCTATTCGCTTGCGGCAGCCGCCTGCGCCTTTGCCAACCGCGACGCTCCGATTACGCTTCTAATTTGCGCGATAATTCCGTCCAGCGATGCCGGATCGTGAACATCGTATTCGTCAATGTTCAGCCTAAGCACCGGACAAGCGTTAAACTCGCCGATCCAGGCTGCGTAACGCTCATGCATCCGCTCCCAATAAGCGCGTTCCGTCTGAATTTCCATCTCCCGCCCGCGCGCCGCAATCCGGTTCAGAATGGACGGCAGGCTGCCTTCCAAATAAATCAGAACATCCGGATGCGGAAAATACGGCGTCATGACCATCGCTTCGAACAAGCTGGTATACGTCGCGTAATCCGTAGCGGTCATCGTTCCCTGATCCGCATGCATTTTCGCAAATATGCCGGTATCCTCGTAGATGGAACGGTCCTGCACGAAACCTCCGCCTGCCTCAAAAATCGCCTTCTGCTCTTTAAAGCGCTCGGCTAAGAAATAGATTTGCAGATGAAAGCTCCACCGCTCAAAATCATGGTAAAACTTTTCCAGATACGGGTTATGCTCGACCTGCTCCAGCGAAGTCCGGAAGCCAAGACGCTGCGCGAGGGCAGACGTTAACGTCGATTTGCCGACTCCGACCGTACCGGCTATCGTAATAAGCGCATTAGAAGGAATGCCATGTTCCATGTATAATAACTCCTTTTATTCAACGTTCCGCATAGCTTCCTATTGTATCATATGAGCGGCCGCGGGCAATGGTTTTATATGGACGCATGCAAAATAAAAGCCGCCTCTCGGGGCGGCCTTGATTCTTTTAGAAACCTACGGACATGGCATCGGAGTTTACCCTCATAATGACCGGCTTAGGCGTCGGCTTCGCCTGACGTTCTCCTCCGCCAAGGGCATACAGGACGGCAAGCAGCGTATGGCTGCTCTTGACAACCTCGCCCGTCGCCAGATAATGCTCCAGGTCAAACGGAAGCAGCTCGATTACCGTATGCTTGTAAAGCTCCTTCTCGTTCAGCTGCAGATCGGCAAATTCACGGGATACTTCCTCCGGTCGCTCGGCAAGGCGGCGCATCCAGCCGCTCCATTCCGATTTGTCCATCGTGAATTCCCACCATGTTTTCCGCGGCTTGTAGTTATGGTTCAGGAAATAATCGTACTTCATGAGGCCAAGCACGACATCCAGATCCAGCTTAGCCGCTTCTTCGGATGCCGCACCCGCTTTGTACTCGGATAGGAATGCCCAGAGCCTTGAGAACAGATCCTCAAGCTGATGACCGATCTTCTGCCAGCCTCTTTCCTCCCAGAAGTCGCCAAAGTACTGGAAGAAATCAAACGGGGAAGGAAAGACCTCGTTGACCAGGTAACCTAATGTTCGGTCCATCCGGTGCGCGTTCCAGTACTTCTCCAGCACATCCTCAACCCGCTTGATCCGCACGATATCGGCAAACGGCATCAGCTCGTTGCCAAGCATCTCGTACGGCGCATGGTCCATGTAAATATAGCCCCACTTATCGGCGTCCCGCCGCAAGCCCGTGCCGCGCAGCATCTTCAGGAAACCAAGCTGCAGCTCCTCCGGACCCAGCTCGAACACATCGTTAAACGTTCCGCGGAACGTGTCGTAATTCTCCAGCGGCAAGCCCGCGATCAAGTCCAAATGCTGGTCGATCTTGCCGGACTCCTTCACCTTCGTAACGGTCCGCACGAGCTTCTTCCAGTTCTGGCGGCGCTGTACCGCCTCATTGGTCGGATCATTGGTCGATTGAACGCCAATCTCGAAGCGGAAAACGCCCGGCGGTGCATGCTCGGCCAAATAATCGAGCACTTCCGGCCGCATGATATCAGCGGTAATCTCGAACTGGAATACGCAGCCGCGGTGGTTCTCGATCAGGAATTTGAACATTTCGAGCGCATAGTCCCTCTTGATGTTAAAGGTGCGGTCCACGAACTTGATCAGCTTCGCGCCGGAATCGATCAAATACGTAATATCGGCCTTCGTCCGCTCCATATCGAAATACCTGACCCCAACCTCGATACTCGACAAGCAGAATTGGCAGCTGAACGGACAGCCGCGGCTTGTCTCGAAATAAACAACCCGGCTGCCCAGATGAGGAATATCCTCCTCGAAGCGGTGCGGAGACGGCAGCGTCGCCAGATCCAGCTTCGGACGGCCCGGATTGAGAAGAATCTCTACCCGGTCCTCGCGCTGCTTGCGATAAGCAATGCCGAACACCATATGGTATTTGCCCGCTCCCTCAATCTCCGTCAGCAAATGATGGAAGGTCTCTTCCCCTTCGCCAACAACGATAAAATCAACCTCCGGAATTCGCTCCATCCAATATTCCGTGTCGTAGCTCACTTCCGGTCCGCCAAGGACGATCTTGATCTCCGGCATGATTTTGCGCAGCATATTGATGACGGTAATCGTCTCTTCAATATTCCAGATGTAGCAGGAGAAGCCAACAACATCCGGTTTGCGCGAGAAAATATCCGAAACGATGTTCATCACGGGATCTTTGATCGTATATTCGGCAATTTCCATATCGAAATGCTCGCCGCTGTATGCCTTCAGGCAGCGCAGGGCAAGCGAAGTATGAATATATTTGGCATTTAGTGTTGATAACACAACTTTCATCACGGTACCTCTTTCTGCTCTCATGCAAGCTTACCCTATTGTACCGAAAACACGGCCAAAAAAGAAGAGGCCCGCCGCAGGGAGCATCCATGCTGCCCCAACGGTAAGCCTCTTTTCGTATAATGGAGAATTAGTCCTTCATGTTAATATAAAGCTGATCTTTAAACTGCATATCCAGAATCGGGAAGCGAACCTCCCATTTGTCATTGCCGAGTGCCTTCACTTCGCTTGCGTCAAAGCCGCGCGGTTCGAAGCCGAAAATACGGTCGTAATAAATCTGGAATTGAATCTTTTCGTCCGGCAGCATGCGATGAAGCTCGGTTGCTAAGTTGATAGCCCAGGTGCGAAGACCCTCTTTATTCTGCCCGCCGTAATACGTGTAAAAGACGGGATCCATATCCGTCGTAATGACAAGCCAGCCTTGGGAATCCCGCGTAACCTTCCAGTTGCTCAGCTTCGCTTCCCCTTGTTCCGTCGAGAAAACGCCGAATTGCTCTTTCAATAAAGCCGCAATCTTGTCCTCCGATTGACCAACAAGCGTGTCCGGAAGCGTTGGATCGAGGAATTTCACTTTGGCGGAAGGCACTTTCGGGAGATCCTCCATCAGCATCGCCGCATAAACCGTCGAGACCGCGAAATTCAAATCCGCTTGCGACGTGTAACCCGCGGAGGTGATGCCGATCAGCTCGCCGTATTCGTCAAACAAAGCGCCGCCGGAGCTGCCATGGTCGATTGGGGCACTCGTCTGGATGTAACGCGTGCTTCCCTCATAAATGATATTGCTGACCAGACCGTCGGAAACCGTGTTTTGAAGACCAAGCGGACTTCCGATCGCGACAACCTTATCGCCTTTTTTCACGTTCAGGCTGCTGTAGCCCACTTCGACCGGCGTCGAGCCAATCGACTGGTCAGTCTGGATAATCGCCAAATCATTGTTTTGGCTGTATGTAACAACGCCGGATACCTTGATCTGCTTATTGTTCACGGTAATAACCGTTGCCGAGGAAGCATCCTGCATCACATGGTAATTCGTCAGAACGTAACGGTCGCCAATAACAACGCCGCTGCCCAGACCCAGATTGGTCGTAATGGTTACCACGCTGTCGTCGTACATGTCGACGATCTGCTGCGGCGTATATTTCGGACGGTTTTTCAGCTCTTCCTGAAGCTGCTCGAATTCCTTTTCGTATTCGTATTCTTCTGTCGTGATTCGCACGGCCTGCTTGGCATTATCCCATTTCACCGTGCCGCCAAGCGATTCCGCTACGAAACGGGCCGGAACAAAGGTCGTATTGTTCTTGATTTCCGGTGCGGCGTCCAGCTTCACCGACTTGCCGTTAATGAGAGCTACTTTGTTGCCGATCGTAAGCGTAATGGATGTGTAATCCTTGCGGATGATAATCGTCTGCGCCTTCTCTTCCCAGGTTACGGAGGCATTCAAGGCTTTGAACAGCTCGCGCATCGGAACGAAGGTAACGCCATTTTTCGTATAGGGAGCTTTCGAGACCGAGAGCTTCTTATCGTCGACGTAAACGCTGATAGCGGAAGCTTTGGCCGTAGCGGCGAATTTAACGGGAGACGTTGCTGCTGCGGCATGCTGCGGAGCTCCGAGAGGAGAAAGCAGAAGACCTGCTGCAAGCAGCGGAGTTAACAAGGTATAGGATAATTTCTTTTTCACGATTACTTTTTCCTCCAAATTTTTACTGTATTACCAGCTAAAATGATAGATTAATCTATCGTACCACTATCTGCCTTCGTTTGTCTATGAAAATGGTTTCATAGGTTAATAATGCCAATGCTTATTATATCGGCTCAACATGAACGGAGTATGAAGGGCTCTGTGTAGAATTTGCAAAGCCGATCATGGTATAGTGATTGCAGTCAAGCTTGAGCAACTCAAGCGCAGGAGGAACTTAAAGTCATGTCAAAGAAACCCCATAGCCCCGGCCCGGCTAAAAACGCTTCATCCAAAAACGGTACGGCCGCGCCAAACAAGTCGTTCCCCGTTACCGAGGCGTCCGAGCTGCTCGCTTTTTTGCTGGCTCATCTGAACCAGGGCCGCAATTCGGTCAAATCGCTGCTGGCGCATGGTCAGGTATACGTCAATGACCGCGCCGAAACGAAATATAACTACCCGCTTCAGCCCGGGCAAACGGTTGTCATCCGCAAGGAACGGGAAAAAGAAAAGTTTCCCCTCGTCGGGCTTACGATTCTGCACGAGGACGAGCATGTCATTGTGGCCAGCAAAGAGGCCGGCCTTCTTACGATAGCTTCGGACAAAGAAACCGAGATGACCGCATACCGCCAGTTAATGGCTTATGTTCGCGATTCCGATCCGAAGAACCGGATCTTTATCGTTCACCGCCTCGACCGGGATACGTCCGGGGTGCTGATGTTCGCCAAAAGCGAAGCCGTGCAGCAAAAGCTGCAGGAAGAGTGGCAGACGATCGTGAAGGAGCGCTCTTACGTTGCGCTTGTGGAAGGCGAAGTGAAACGGCAAGAGGGCACGATCTCCTCCTGGCTGAAGGAAAGCAAAACGCTCCGAATGTATTCCAGTCCGCATCCGAACGACGGTCAACACGCGGTTACCCACTACAAGCTGCTGCAGGCGGGAAAAGCCTTTTCGCTCGTTGAGGTTCATCTGGAGACCGGCCGTAAAAATCAAATCCGCGTTCATATGCAGGATATCGGGCATCCTATCGCGGGAGATAAAAAATACGGCGCGCACACTAAGCCGATTGGCCGCCTTGGCCTTCACGCGCGGGTTCTTGCCTTCGAGCACCCGGTAACGGGGAAGCTCCTGAAGTTCGATACCGGAATACCGAAGCTGTTCTACAATCCGCTCCGGAATGCGGCAGCCCAGGCAGACAACAGAAGAAGCAAAGGATGATCATATGCTAGAGATTACAAGCTACAGCGTAGAATTTATTAAAGATCCGTTTGGCATCTTATCCGGACGCCGTTACGAGTTCCTGGTCGATATCGATCTGGATGAAGAAGACGAATTGTATTCAAGTAACGGCATCTATATCCGCGCCGTATACAGCGAAGAGGAAGGCGGCGGGCGTCTGATCAAGCATGAGCTGATCGAGCGGGTGACGGACAAGCTGCTCGACTTCGAATTGGAGGAAGACGAGGAGCAAGAGCTGCTTGCTTTCTGCAAGGAGCATTACAAGGAAGCGGATGAATAATGACGAAGAGGCTGACCGGTCGTTAGACGGGTCAGCCTCTTTTTTTCGAACCTATACCGGGATGCGGTAAGACGAATACTCCTCGATAATATGCTCGCCGTTGTTGTATACCCATTGGAAGCAGAAGCGGTTGCCTTCGTAACGGGTACGTTTCCGGATATCCGGCAAAATAACCGATTCGAAATGGTCCGTAATCGCCTGCTGCATGCCGCGCAGCCTTTCTTCGTTCGCTTGCTGCTGCGCTGCTGCCTCCTCATCCGACTGGGCCGTCTGACGGAAATACAGGATGGCTACCTCCGTGTCGCTTACATTTCCCGGAATCGGATGGCCCGAGCCGCGAAAAACTTCCTTTACCGTATCAATCCAGTTTCTATACAAATCTATCGTAATGTCATGCATCTAATCCGAATCTCCTTTCCTGATATGACGCTTGAAATTGCAAGGCTTCTTCTTTTCCCCGCTTGCTCCCGCATATACATAACAAGCAGCAATATCATCGCAGCAAAGGAATGAATGCGGTCTATGGATATGAATCGAATCCGCGCGAGGATCGAGCAAATGCGGGGTGAGCTCTTGCAGCTTCAATCGGCAGACGGGTCATGGCGTCTTTGCTTTGATTCCGGCACGATGCCGGACAGTTATTTTATCATTATTCTCCGGATGCTTGGCTACGGCCAGAATGAAGCCCTTATCCGCCAAATAGCTAGCCGGATCTTGAGCAGACAGCTTCCTAACGGCACTTGGAAAATATACCCTGATGAAGAAGACGGCAATCTGGATGCGACGGCCGAAGCTTATTTCGCGCTGCTTTACTCCGGTTTTTTGAATAGGCTGGATCCCCGCATGCAGCAGGCGAAGCAGTTTATTTTAAGCAAAGGCGGCTTGTCCAAAATCCGCTCTCTCCTGACGCAGGCCATCTTCGCCGCGGCAGGCCAGGCTTCATGGCCAAAGTCGATGCGTATTCCCCTCGAGGTCTTTTTCTCCGACAGCGGGATTGGCATCGATCTCTTTTCCTTATCCGGGCATGCCCGCGTACATATCGTGCCGATCATTATGCTGGCTAACGCCCAGTTCGTCCAGCATAGCGCTTCCATGCCCGATTTGTCCGATCTCTTCGTCGGCAGCTCCAAGCGATTCGAGAACGATTCGCCGTGGATTGCAGCCCTGGCCACCTTGGTTGGCTCCTTGTCGCTGTCGGAGCTGCTTCCCTTCGAATCGCCAACCCCGCAGGAAAAGGCGGTTCAATTTCTGTTCGACCGGCTGGAACCGGACGGTACGCTGCTCACTTATACAACGGCCACCATGTTTATGATTCTGGTGCTGCTGATGCTTGGTTATTCGTCAAGCTCACCGCTTATTCACCGCATGGTGTCCGGCATCCGTTCCGTCATGTGCGCCAACAGCCATGTGCAGATCGCGTCCTCGGAAGTATGGGATACCGCCATGCTTGTTCATGCCCTGCGCAAGGCCGGAGTAAACCCTACCTCAACCGCGCTTGAGAACGCCGGTGCATACCTCCGCCAAAGACAGCAGACCCAGCTTGGGGACTGGGCAATCCGTAATCCCGGCACGCCTGCCGGCGGCTGGGGCTTCTCCAACGTAAACACCCTTTATCCGGATGTGGACGATACCACCGCCGCCCTTCGCGCCATCGAGCCCTACAGCTCCCGTACGCCGGAGCTGCAAGCGGACTGGCAACGGGGCTTGAACTGGGTGCTCACCATGCGCAACGATAACGGCGGCTGGCCGGCGTTTGAGCGGCAGGGCTCGCGGCTGCCGATTGCTTTTTTTAATTTCGAAGGTGCCAAGGATATCGCGGTTGACCCTTCCACGGTCGACCTGACTTCGCGTACGCTGCAGTTTCTTGGGCAAGAGCTTGGCATGAACGCCGGCAACAGCTGGATTGAATCCACGCTGCGCTGGGTCCTGTCCCAGCAGGAAAGCAACGGCAGCTGGTACGGGCGCTGGGGCATCACTTATGTGCATGGTACAAGTGCCGCTATTCAAGGGCTGACGGCCGTAGGCATCGCGGAGGATCATCCGGCTATCAAGAAGGGAGTCGATTGGCTGCTTCAGGTCCAAAATGAAGACGGCGGCTGGGGCGAATCCTGTATCAGCGATAAAGTCCGGCGTTACGTTCCCTTAAACTTCAGCACGCCATCCCAGACGGCATGGGCGCTGGATGGGCTGACCGCTGCTTTGCCTAAGCCTACTCCTGCTCTGGAACGCGGCGTGGAAGCTCTCCTGCAGTCCCTTGACCGCCATGACTGGACGTATACGTATCCAACCGGCGGAGCGCTTCCCGGCAGCGTCTATGCCCATTATGCCAGCAACAACTATATTTGGCCGCTTCTTGCCCTCAGCAATATTTGGCTCAAGTACAGTTAATGTTTCTTGCATGAAGGCTCCCTTATCCGTAAGGGGGCCTTCGTCTTGCTCTTGTCTCCTACGATAACGCATGAGCATCGGCTTCCGCAACCTCCACCTTCGGAGTTTCCATGCGTTGCAATATAGGACCAAGTCAAGGTAATCTAATGGATAGTGCATCTTGCTGGAGCTGATGCTTTACATGACTAGAAGGAGGTAGCATATGCCACAGCTTTTATTTCGCGGGGTACCAGCCGATCGGCTGACGACGGTTAGCCTGGCGCTGGCCGAAGATCTGGCCTCCATTTGCGAATGCGGCACGGATAATTTCACGATGGAATGCCTTCATGCGACGGCCGTCTTCGGCGGTCTTGCGGAAGGACAATCGTATCCGTTCGTTGAGGTAGGCTGGTTCGAGCGCGGACAAGCGGTCCGCGACCGGTTCGCCCAAACCGTTACCGCTCATCTGGCCCGGATCGGCATCGCTGAAGTAGAGGTCGCTTTCCGTACGTACCGGGAAGACAGCTATTACATAAACGGCAAGCCGAGCAGCTAGGCCTTTTCAACAACAAAGGAGCCATTGGATCCATTCCGGATCCAAGGCTCCTTATTATGTTAAGACACGGCTTTATGGTCATTATCCGTTGCTTTGCTTTTGCAGGCTTTGCAGATCCCGTGAAAATCAAGGCGATGGTCCAATACCTTGAATCCGAATTCCTTCGCAATCCGATTCTCCATCGGCAGCAGCCAGTCATCCATGATCTCCTCGACCGTACCGCATTCGGTACAAATCAGGTGATGATGGTGATGCTCCTGATCGTTGCTCCGCAGATCGTAACGCGTTGCGCCGTCGCCGAAGTTTACTTTCTCGACGATGTGCAGCTCGCTCAGCAGCTCGAGGGAACGATAGACCGTTGCCAGACCGATATCCGGGTTGCTGCGCTTCAACAGCATGTAAACATCCTCCGCGCTCAAATGGTCCTTCTCGTTCTCCAGCAATACGCGAACGGTCGCTGCGCGCTGCGGTGTTAATTTGTAGCCTTTTGTTCTTAACTGACGGTTGATCGTTTCCATTTGTTCTTCGATCATGATAAAGCTCACCCGCCTTTCCTTGTGTTTCAATATCCGTTGTTGTGCTTCAAGCTTATTTAGAATGATTATAATTTAGAATAATTATAATCTTAACATAGTTATCATTATTACACAATGACATCTAAAAATTCACATTGACCATCGGTTAATCAGCTCGATATCCGCAAATTTGCCTTCCGCGAACTCCTTGTCGCCAAAAATGCCGCTGATGCGATTGAACCCGGATTTCGTCCAGAAGCGAAGTCCTGCCCAATTGCGGAGAGAGACATTAACCCTGACTTCGGAATAACCAAGCAGACCAATCTCCAGCAGAAAATGCTTCATGACTTCCTGGCCGTAGCCTTGATTCTGGAAATCACCGCTGATGCACATCATGGCCAGATACAGCGAATCCGGATGAGGGTAGCTATGATACACACTGAGGAAGCCAACGATTTCCTCCGTTGTTTTCAGCCTGATGGACTGAATCCGGAACCGCTCCTTCACGCCGCCTTCCGGCAGTATGCCTTCATGATAGGAAAGCTCGATATAATGAGGATCTTGCTCTTTCCCATCCCACAAGGCGACCGGCGCGCTTGCCGTATACAACTCCTGCACAAGACCAATTTCGGATGACTGCAAATCTTCACAACTAAAAGTCGGGGTACTCCAAGAGGAAGGGATAAGGTTCATATATGTATCACCCGTTATGTTTGTAATAATTACGCCGGTTCTACAGTTTCGACATAACTCGCCGCATTCCTTCTTTCCTCGCCCTTATTCTCCGGATACAGTCTTTACCATTCTCGTATAGCGGTGTCCGCTAATCAAAAGCTCGCCGTCTGCCCTGTAGCCCATTTTTTCATAAAGCAGCCTTGCCTGGCCATTGTATTCCTCAACGATTAACGAAACCAGAGAATAGCCTTGCTTCACAGCCTCCTGCTCGAAAGCAGCCATCAGCGCCTTGGCAATGCCTTGCTTGCGGAATGAAGAATGGACGGCAATGGAGTCCAGGTAAAACTCGCCAGGACGCGTTTCCGTCAGGATCGCGTAATCCGCGATACCGGTTACCCGCTTCACGCGCTCGATTAACGGCTGATCCAGTTGCTCCGCGCGATCCCCGGAATAGCATACCAATATACCCGCAATTACGCCGTCTCTTTTGTCTACGATCACATTCCGGTAGCTGACACGGTTCCCCTCTTCGATATAAAATTCGGCCAATATCCGCATCGCTTCCGCTTCATCCTCCACTCCCGCAAGGGAGCAGGCGATGTTGCCGATAGCTTCATGCAGCAGCGGCATTACTTGCTCCACGTCTTCCTTGCCTGCCGGTCCAATCATGATGTCTTCATTCCTCTCCAAATATTAATAATTTCGGTTTTAACGTACGAACACCCATTCTATCATGCTATAATCGACAACAGGTGATTATAGACAATGAACAATGCAACAAATTCCAACAATAAAATCTATTACAAACGCCCGTACGGCGTTGTTAATAAAAATTATACACCGGCCGCCCCTGCTTCCGCCGATACAAGCGAGCAGCTGGTCCCTCCTTCCGACAAGGATGCCTTCTATTTCCGCGCTTTGGAAAGCCAAGGGATTCGGTTGAACCAGAGGCAGATCTCTGCGGTGCGCCATATCGATGGCCCCATTCTGACACTGGCCGGCGCAGGCTCGGGCAAAACCTCCGTCCTCGTCTGCCGGACCGGATACATGCTGTCCGTCCGCGGCATCCCGCCCCAGCAGCTTCTGCTTATGACCTTCTCCAAAAAAGCAGCCGACGAAATGAAGCAACGAATCAGCCAGCTGCCGAATATCGGACAAGGAGCCACAGCCAAGATTGAAGCCCGAACCTTCCATTCGTTTTGTCTTCTTATGCTGCGCAGGCGCGGCTACAAGCAAAATATTCTGGGCGAAGCCGGACGCAAGCAGATTTACTTCAAACGGCTGCTGCGCGAACGCAATTTGCATGAGACGTACCAGCCGGAGACGCTTATAACCCTGCTGTCGTCTTATAAAATGCAGATGATTGCCGTTCCGGACCTTCCCGAGAAAACGGAAGAGGACCGGCAGCTTAAGCTTATCTTTACCAGTTATGAAGAATGGAAACGCCAATTAGACTTAATCGATTACGATGACATGCTGCTCGAAGCGTACCAGCTGCTCAAGCAGGACGAGAACCTGCTCGCCATGCTGCAGAACCGGTTCCGCTATGTCATGATCGATGAATTCCAGGACACCAATACGATTCAGTACGAGATCATCAAGCTCCTCGTTCAGCCGCACCGGAATCTGATGGTGGTGGGCGATGACGATCAGACGATCTACTCCTTTAACGGAGCGCGCAACGATTATATCCTGAACTTCGAGAAGCAGTTCCCCGGCGCCAAAAACATTATTCTCGACGTCAATTACCGCTCCGGCTCCGGCATCGTTGGCCTTGGCAACGCCGTTATCCGCCATAATAAGCAGCGGCGCAGCAAAACCTTGCTGACGGCAAAGCCCCATGGCCTTCCGCCCGTGTATGCGAGACCCGGCAACAGCGACGACGAAGCGGATCTGATCGTAAATACGCTGCTGCAGCAGAAGGAGAAAAAAGGACGCTCGTTCCGAGATTTTGCGATCCTATTCCGGACTGCCAGCAGCAGCCGGGCGATATTTGATCAACTGGTTATCCGCCAGGTCCCGTTTATCGACTACGGCAGCGGCGAATCGCTGTACGAGCAATGGGTCATTAAGCCGGTTATCGCCCATCTTCGCTTGTCCGTCGACCGCCGCAACTTTGACGCGATGGAAGCGATGCTTGCCACGATGTATGTCCGGCCGGATCAGGCGATGGCGTTTATATGGAATGAGGATAAGAAGCAGGCTAAGAAATGGCCGCTTATCCATCTAACCCGGTATCCTGAGATTAAGTCTTTCCATCAGGATAAAATAAAAGAACGGATCAAGCTGATCCGTTCCCTGGAGAAGCTGAAGCCGGAGGCGGCGATCCGCCGGCTTCGCATGGAATTCTACGATCAATTTATTGAAGCTAACAAAAGCGGACCGGCCTTAACCGAGCATAAGGATTCCCTGAAGGAAATGCTGGACGAGCTGGAGGCTTCAGCCAAACGGTTTGACGGCATAACGGCTTTCCTTGCTTTTATCGACGAGATTGCGTCGAAACATGAAGAGATGAAACGGATGAAGCTGGACAGCAGCAATGCCGACGCGGTCAATTTTATGACCATTCACAAGTCCAAGGGGCTGGAGTTTCCGGTCGTCTTTATGTGCGGCGTATCCGAAGGGATACTGCCGCATAGCTCGGCGATTACCGCGGAGAAGAACAGCGACCGAAGCGCTATTCAGGCTGGCGATAATGTCGGGGAAGCTGCGATGGAAGAGGAACGGCGGCTCGCCTATGTAGCCGTCACAAGGGCGGAAGAGGAGCTGTATATCAGCTCCCCCGCTTATTACCGCGGCAAGCCCGCGGCGGTATCGTCTTTCATTATTCATGCTTATAGTTAATGCTTCGGGGCTGCGATCTCAACCCGTAGCCGATCCCCTTCCTTCTGTACCGAAAGAGGCAACGCCGACAGCTTGACGAATACTTGGTCATTATATTGGAACAAGCGGCTTCCATGACTATAACGGGGGTCGCAAATGAGCAGGACAAGCGCCGATTCCGGGAAGGTGAACCGGTACTCCGTTTCGGACTGCTCGATATAAGGAATAAAGGCTTTTACCCGCAAATAGGATTCTCCTTGAAGCTCCAGCAGCGGATATTCGGTCTCATTAAAGGGATGAATCGACAAGGTCGTTGAGGTCACTTTGACCGGCGGGGTTCGTCTAAGTATTTTATGAATCTGCTCATTTTTGAGCGGCAGACCTAAGGCCAGATGGTACATTCCTTGCTGCAGCCGGACGAGCTCGGCTAGCGAGACAAGCACAAAACCGGCAGCGGCGAACATCCCGCCCTCTCCGATTTGTCCCGAAAAGGAAATCAGAAGACCGAATAATATAGCCGCATATCCCAAAATACGCTGCGCGATAAACATTCCATTCCTCCATCTTGTGATCATAAAAAAACGGGACCTGTCAGTAATGCTGCCAGGTCCCGTTTTCTCATAATGTCTATTATTCTGCCGGAGCTACAAACGTACGCTGCGCGAATTCCGCGTCCAGCATGTAGAATGCGTTGCTGTCCTTATCAATGCGCTTCAGCTTCTGGATAATGTTATCGAACAATGCTTCTTCTTCAACCTGCTCATCGATGAACCATTTCAGGAAGTACATCGTTGCGTGCTCGCGGTCATTAAGCGCAAGATCCGCCAGGTTGTAGAAGCGCTTCGTATTTTGCTGCTCATGCGCGTAGCCATGCTGGAAGGCGTCAAGCATGGACTCGTATTCGTTCTTAGGCTCGCCAAGCGCGGAAAGCGTAGCGCGGCGTCCGCGGTCATTCAGGAATTTGTATATTTTCATACCATGGAAACGCTCTTCCTCAGCTTGGATAATGAAGAAGTTCGCGAATCCATCGAGACTTTCGCCGGAGCAATAGGCTGCCATTGCAAGATACACATGCGCCGAATAAAATTCAAAATTCATCTGCTCATTGAGCGCTTCCGCTAATTTATCATTCATCGCTTATGCACCTCTTTTTCGTGTTTGGTTTTATTCTAACATAAACGGAAAGGACGGCAAAAGCCGTCCCATGCAAAATTATCCAAAATATTTGGTTACCCGATCAATTTCTTCAATTCCTTATACAACTGGTCCGGGCTCGAAGCGCAGATGCTTCTGGATTTAATCATCGCAAAGCTCTCGCGTTTGCACGTTCTGCAGTTGCCAAGACAGTCCTTCTTCTTCATCTTTATGTCCGGATACTTGTTCTTCATCGCCTTGTAAACAGGCTTGGTTCCGTTCTTTAAATTCCGGGTGCAATATTTGATCTTCTTCATGCCGGCTCACCTCGCTGCGCAACGGTGTAATACTTTCCTCTATGAATGATAATAATTATCATTCCCGTTGTCAATAGCGAATTCGGCGGACTTATTTACTGTTCAAAATTTCGATCCCTTTGTGAAGCTGCGTATCCTCTTCCTTCAGCTTGTCGCTTAATAACTCGAGTATCCGGTAACCCGTCATGTCGTTAAACGTGCCGGTTGCCCCCAGCTTATTATCCTTCTGGAAGCGGCTTAACGCATCAGCGGTCTGCTCGTTAAACAAGCCGATATCTCCAACCGGCGTGTATCCAAGCTCCTGCAGCATCAGCTGGAGCGTCTTGACGTTGTCCCCGAAGCTTCCGGTCTTAAGCTCCGTTCCGAACGGAAGCTGGCTGAGGCTTGCGAAGGCCGGCAGAGCTACCGTTACATCCGGTGTTACGCCCTGCTTATGGATCCAGGTGCCTCCCGGCGTTTTCCATTGGGCTTCCGTCAGGCTAAGCACCGATTTGTCCTTGAACTGCTGGAAGGTCTGCACGATGCCTTTGCCGAAGGTTTTCTCCCCAACCACCGTTGCGCCAGCGGATTCCTTGAGCGCAGCCGTAAGCACCTCGCTGGCGCTTGCGGATTGACCGTTCACCAGGACAACGATCGGAATCGTCCATGGCTTCTCCTGCTTCGAGCGGTAAGTAACCGTATTCGTGTGATTTTTGTAGACAACCTCCAGAATGACTTTATCCTTAGGCACTAGCATATTCGCAATCTGGATCGTGGATTGCAGCAGGCCGCCGGGATTGGAACGAAGATCAAGCAGCAGCTTCTTCATCCCTTCTTTTTGGAGTTTCCCGATTTCGGTCTTGAACTCGTCATCCGTCTTCTCCCCGAACTTCGTGATCGTTACGTGCCCGATGCCGCCGCTGAGCATTTCCGACGTTACCGTATGTACCGCAATCGCTTCCCTAGTCAGCTCCACCTCGATCGGCTTCGCAACGTCTCCCCGTTGAAGGGACAGCTTCACCTTCGTACCGGCATCTCCTCGCAGAACGGTAATGACATCATCGTACTCTTTGCCTTTAATCGTGGTCCCGTTCACGCCAACGATCTCATCCCCCGCGTGAACGCCTCCGCGCTCTGCCGGCGCTCCTTCCGTCACGCTGGCCACGATAAACTTGCCGTCCGCTTCCTGAAGGGTAATGCCCACTCCGGAGAATTCTCCTTCGTAGCCTTGCGTATAAGCGCTGCCCTGCTCCTTGACCAAATATCTGGAGTAAGGATCGCCCAGCGAAGCAAGCATGCCTTGGGAGGCGCCGTTAATGAGATCCTCCGACTTCGCGCCGTTTAAGTATTTATCCATAATGGTGTTGTAGGACACCGTAAAATTACGGAACGCAGGCTCCTTCAGCATGGGATACCTCACTTCCATCCAGAGCCAGCCAAGAATAAATCCGATAATCGTAAATAGTAATGCGCCAATAACCGCAAACGTTATAATCCGCTGCTTCGCTGCCTCATTCGAGATTTCTTTCACTATGGGTCACTCCTGACTATGACTGATGTTCTGTATTCTAATGTAGCTTATTTGGGGTACGCTGAGCAAATGGGCGGGGTAATCCGTTGGGGTATAGGGTTGAAGCCGGCTAGGTTTTTCGCTACAATCAACCTAGCTTTTGTTGGACGAATAGAGACAGGAGAGAGAGACATGTACAAATTAATTGCAATCGATGTCGATGATACGCTTCTTAATGACGAGTTAATCGTGACCGAAGGCACGAAAAAGGCGATGGAGGAAGCCATTGCGTTAGGCGTAACCGTTACCCTGGCCACGGGACGGATGTATGCTTCGGCCAAAAAAATCGCGGATCAGATCCAGCTGAACGTTCCGATTATTACTTATCAGGGCTCGCTTGTGAAGACGCTCCTGGATGGGGAAGTGCTCTACGAGCGCTGCGTGCCGCAGGATGCGGCGAAGGAGCTGTACGCGATCACCGAGCAGCGAGGCCTCCATTTGCAGCTTTATGCGGACGATATTTTATACGTGAAGGAAGCCAACGAGAAAGCGGTCAACTATTCCACGCTGACGAATATCCCGTATGTCGTAGCCGAGGATTTCGAAGCTTTGCTCGACAAGCCTAACAATAAAATGCTTATCATCGATGATCCGGCCTATCTGGATCAGCTCGCCGAAGAGTTAAAGCCTATTATT
Organism: Paenibacillus glycanilyticus; assembly: GCF_051200795.1. Classification (NCBI taxonomy): domain Bacteria; kingdom Bacillati; phylum Bacillota; class Bacilli; order Caryophanales; family Paenibacillaceae; genus Paenibacillus; species Paenibacillus glycanilyticus. Next base: position 1,458,915 of record NZ_CP195155.1, on the reverse strand, counting down.
GGCGACCGGGTCCATATTACGAAATCCAAGCCTCATTACCTCGAGTTTATGCACAAGGAAGGCACAAAAGGCCATGCGCTGCGATTTATGGCCGAGCATTTAGGCTGCGGGGTCGAGCAGACCATCGCGATTGGCGATGCGTGGAATGACCACGAAATGATTGAAGCAGCCGGTCTTGGCGTGGCAATGGGCAACGCCACCCCTAAGCTGAAGGAAATCGCGGATTATATTACGCTGACGAATAACGAAGAAGGCGTTCGTCATGTCATTGAGAAATTCGTCCTGCAGCCAGCCGCCGAATAAAACAAAAAAACTCCACGGGGAAGCGGCGCTTCCACCATGGAGTTTTTTGTTGCGTTTTAAATTCCCGCAAGCACCTGATACCAGATGCCTTTTTTCGAATAGAGATTCTGACGGACTTCCTTCCAGCCGCCCAGATAGGAAATATCGAACAGCCCTTCCGGTACGACATACTTATCCTTAGACTCTTCGGCTACCTTATCGTCGACCGAACGGAAGCCGTATTTGACGAACGTACGCTGCGCTTCCTCGCTTTGCAAATACGAGATAAACGCTTCGGCCACTTTGCGCGAACCGTGTTTATCGACGTTTTTATCCACGACGGCAGCCGGGTTCTCGATCAGGATCGTGTTCTTCGGAACAACGATGTCATACTTAACGCCATTCATTATGCGGCCAAGCAGTTCATTCTCGTAAGTAACGATAACGTCGCCAACGCCGTATTCGAAAGCCGCCATGGAAGCGCGCCCGCTCTTATCGAGAGACTCCACGTTCTTATGAATCGACTCCAAATATTTCTTGGCAAAAGCCGGATCCTTTGTCCCCGTCTCTTCCTCCGACTTCTTGAGCCCTGCTCCGTAGATCGCGTTGATATCCCATTGCGCGCCGCCGGATGTCTTTGGATTCGGATAGAGAACCTTTACGCCTTTGCGGGTGAGATCATCCCAGTCCTTAATGCCTTTGGGGTTGCCTTCTCTGGTCCCGAGGACAACAATCGATTTCGTAATCAAGCCTTTATTCGGCTGAGACTTCCAATCATGCGTAATGAAACCTGCGTTCGAGATTTTATCTAGATCGCCTTCCATCGCCAGAATCGCGACATCCGCCTCGAAGCCTCCGGCTATGGCGCGTGCCTGCGTTCCCGAAGCTTCATACGATTCCTGGAATACAACCTTCTGACCTGTCTGCTCTTTCCAATAGGCTTGGAATTGCGGCAAAATCTCGCTGAACGCATCCTTCACTACGGAGTAGGCACCGATGACAAGCGTTACATCACCGTCTTGTGCGGTAGACTCGGCGGGCTGCTTCGTCTCCTCCTTGCCGCAGCCTGCTGTTATAATCAGCAGTACGGCCAGGAGCAGTACGGCAATCCGCCGGCTTGCTCTTCGATTTATATTCATGTTCGTATACAACTCTTTCTACTAAGATGAGTACTTAGATATGAATCGGCATGGGGTCAACCTTCAGGCTGTTTTCCATAATCCAGCTGTCGTTATCGTTGAAGAGATACGCGCGATGGACAAGCACGCTAACCTGCTCGCCAGGCTGCAGCACTTCCTTCTCCAGCGAACGGTACGTAATAAGCTTTACGTTGTCCACGAGCAGCTCGACCATCCACTCGCTGCCGCGGAAATGCAGGGCTTTCACCGTTGCGTTTACGGACGCGGACTGCAGGCGAATCTCGCCCGGCTTGCCAATCTCGATATATTCGGGACGGATGAGAGCTTTTGTTCCCGGGAAGGACAATGCGGCGTCAAAGCCTTTTAGTACTTTAACGTCCTCCACGATCGTCGATTCGCCAATAAAGCTTGCGACAAACGGCGTTTGCGGATTTTTGTAAATTTCCCAAGGCGTGCCCTTCTGCTCCAGCTTGCCTTTGCCGATGATCATGATCTCGTCCGCTACTTCAATCGCTTCGTCCTGGTCATGGGTGACGAAGATGGAAGTGATGCCTACGCGCTCGATCATTTCTTTCAGCCAAGTCCGCAGCTCGGTACGAATCTTGGCGTCAATAGCGGCAAACGGCTCGTCAAGCAGCAGCAGCTGCGGCTCCGGAGCAAGCGCGCGGGCGAAAGCGACGCGCTGGCGTTGTCCGCCGGACAGCTGATGCACGTAACGGTGCTCGAAGCCCTTGAGACCCGTCAGCTCAACCAGCGTAGATACGCGCTCGCGGATTTGCTCTTTGGACTGCTTTTTTACCTTCAGCCCAAAAGCAATGTTGTCATATACGGTCATATGCTTGAACAATGCATAGTTCTGGAATACGAAGCCGATTCCGCGCTCCTGCGGGGGCAGATCGTTAACCCGCTTGCCATGGAACAGAATATCCCCGGAAGTAGGCGTCTCGAGGCCGGCCAGCATACGAAGAATCGACGTTTTGCCGCCGCCGCTTGGACCAAGAAGCCCGATCAGATGACCTTTTTCAATCTCGAAGCTGACGTCCTGCACGGCGTGGAAATCGCCAAAGCTCTTGCTCAAGTTACGAACTTCAATATGCATGGCTTAATGCACTTCCTTTCGTTTTTTCGCCCATTCCATTAATAGGAGAAGGCCTACGGAGAATACGGCAAGCACAAGGGCTACGCCGTTTGCTTCTACAACGTTAAAATTCTCGACATCCTGATACACGAGCGTGGTAGCCGTCTGCGTCTTGTTCATAATATTGCCCGATACGACAAGCACCGCTCCAAACTCGCCTAGCGTTCTTGCCACCGTCAGTACAACGCCGTAAATAACGCCCCAGCGGATAGACGGCCAAGTCACCTTCCAGAATGTATACCACGAGTACGCGCCTAGAGTAGAGGCCGCTTCCTCCTGCTGGGCGCCAATCTCCTGAAGCACCGGCAGCACCTCGCGCACCATCAGCGGGAACGTCACGAACAGGGAAGCAAGAATCATCCCCGGCAGGGCGTAAACGACTTTAAAGCCTGTATCCTCGAAAAATGAACCGATTACGGTATTAGGACCTAATAAAAGAACAATCATCAAACCGCCGATAACCGGCGATACGGCAAACGGCAAATCCACGATGCTGTTGAGCAGCCGCTTCATGCGGGGTCCGATCCAATGGGCGCGAACCAGATAAAGCGCCAGCATAACGCCAAACACGGTGTTAATAGCCGTTACAACGACTACGATAATGGCCGTCATCTGCAAGGCATGAAGCGATTGCTTGCGGGTTAACCCTTCAACAAAACCGCTCCAGCCGTCCGCCCACGAGCCCGTGAAGATCTCGATAAGCGGAATAATCAGCAATAAGGTAAAAACGATATAAGTAAGACCAATCCACGTTCGTCTAATTGTCATTTCCCCGGCCTCCTCGATTGAATCAGGTTGACCGTCCATAAAATGATAAACGAAAGCGTCAGCAGCAATACCGAAACCGCTGCAGCCCCTTGCGGATTGTCACTCTCAATTTCTCCAAAAATATAAACGGCGGCAATCAGCGTCTTGCCCGGGATATTGCCCGCTACCAGTACAACGGCCCCGAACTCCGCTAGTGCTCTTGAGAAAGCCAGCATCGCACCGCTGATTGCTCCCGGTAGCATTGAAGGATAGATGACGCTAAAAAAGGTACGGAATTTGCTTGCGCCCATCGTATAGGCAGCTTCTTCTTCCGATTTGTCGATCTCCTCGAGCAGCGGTTGAACCGCCCGGATCACAAACGGAAAAGTTACAAAGACCATGGCGATCACAATCGCCGGCTGATGGAATACAATCGTAAAGCCCATCTTCGAAGCCAGCTCGCCAACAAAGCTCCCTGGGCCAAGCAAAAGCAAAATCATAAGCCCGGTTACGGCTGTCGGAAGAGCAAACGGCAGGTCAACCAAGCTGTTCAAAATCCTTCTTCCCGGAAAACGGTAACGGATTAGTACCCATCCGATCATCGAACCCAGCAGCACGTTAATGACGGTTGCGATAAGCGCCAGCTTAATGGTCAGCAGCACGGCCTTCCATGCCAGGGGATCCGATATACTCTCCCAGAAGGGAACAAAACCTCTGGATACCGACTGCGTATAAATTCCGATAATGGGAAGTACAATTAATACAATAAAGTAGAGCATAATCGCGCTCCGAAATCCGAAGCTCCACCACTTGCTGCGAAACATGACATTCATGCTGCTTATGACCTCCAAACCACCGGTTCGAACCGTAGGTGTTTGCTAAACCTTAATCAATAGTAAATACACAATTCCTATTAGATCACTTGGTATTCTAAATTTAGCAGAGAACAACTGGTCTAGTCAATCCCATATTTACATTTTATGCGTAATTGGACTGTCCATTTTTGCTGTAATAACATTCCTTAGAAAATAGCAAAAAGCCGCCTGCTGTCTTTTAGCCAAGACAACGGGCGGCTTTTCTTATTCGCCTTCGATATAATAAAGCTCTTCGCCTTCCGTAATGACGGCTTGTCCTTGCGTCAAATCGGTTATCCACGCCACAAAAGCGTCGGCCTCCGATACGACGGGAAGGCATTTCACCGTAACGCGATCCGTAAATTCAGTGCCGCCAAGACGAGTGCCCCGGCCGAGGAGCTCATTCTCCACTTTGCCGTACCACGTATAGTCCACGTCAACAAAAACTTCCCGGTGCAGCACCTTCACGATTTCGCCGGCTGCTTCGATGCCCGCTACCGCGCCGTCCGTATAAGCACGGACCAGACCGCCGGCACCAAGCATAATCCCGCCGAAATAACGGGTAACCACGACCGCAACGTTTTTTAAGCCCTTATGCTTGATGACCTCAAGGATTGGCTTGCCGGCCGTCCCGCTAGGTTCACCGTCATCGGAGGCTTTCTGATGCTGATCGCGTTCCCCGACTACATAAGCCGAGCAGTTATGGGTGGCAGCCCGATGAAGCCGTTTGATCTCATCGATGAACGAAACGGCTTCCTCTTCCGTCTCCACCGGCTTTGCGTAGCCGATAAAACGGGACTTCTTGATAACGACCTCTTCGCTGCCCGGACCTCTAACCGTAGAATAACGCTCCAGCATTACAGACGAGCTTCGAGCTCAGCCTTTTCTTTCTCGTAGCCTGGTTTGCCAAGCAGCGCGAACATATTGCGTTTGTACGCCTCTACGCCCGGTTGGTCGAACGGATTCACGCCCGACAGGTAGCCGCTGATGCCGCAGGCTTTCTCGAAGAAGTAAACCATGTAACCAAACGTATAAGGCGTCATGTCGGCGATGTTCACGATAAAGTTAGGTACTTGTCCGTCCGTATGGGCCAGAAGCGTACCTTGGAATGCTTTTTTGTTAACGAAGTCCATCGTTTTGCCTGTCAGGAAATTCAATCCGTCGAGGTCAGCAGGATCGTTGCCAATGGTGATGTGCTCGGCTACTTCGTTTACTTGGATAACCGTTTCGAAGATGTTGCGGTTGCCCTCTTGGATGAATTGGCCCATCGAGTGCAGGTCTGTCGAAAAATCGACGGACGCCGGATAGATGCCTTTGTAATCTTTACCTTCGCTTTCGCCGAAGAGCTGCTTCCACCACTCGGATACAAAGTGCAGGTTCGGCTCGTAGTTCACGAGGATTTCCGTTACTTTGCCTTTGCGGTAGAGCGCGTTGCGCGCCGCAGCGTATTGATATGCCTCGTTCTCCGCTAGGTTCGGGTTGCTGTATTCCTTCGATGCGTCTGCCGCGCCTTGCATCATAGCGTCGATGTCGACACCTGCAACGGCGATTGGCAGAAGGCCTACAGCTGTCAGGACGGAATAACGGCCGCCGACATCGTCAGGGATAACAAACGACTCGTAGCCTTCTTCGCTCGCCAGCTTCTTCAGGGCGCCTTTTGCCTGATCCGTTGTTGCGTAGATACGCTTGCGTGCTGCTTCCTTGCCGTATTTGCTCTCGAGAGCTTCGCGGAAGATACGGAAAGCAATAGCCGGCTCGGTAGTTGTGCCGGATTTGGAGATCACGTTGATCGACCAGTCGCGGCCATCCAGCAATTGAAGCAGATGCGTCACGTAAGTCGAGCTGATGTTGTTGCCCGCGAACAGAACTTGCGGAGTTTTGCGCTGTTCTTTTGTTTGCAGGTTGTAGAAGGAGTTCGAGAGCATCTCGATTGCCGCGCGCGCGCCAAGGTAAGAACCGCCGATGCCGATAACAACCAGCACTTCGGAATCGGATTTGATTTTCTCCGCGGATTGCTTGATGCGGGCGAATTCTTCTTTGTCATAATTGTTAGGCAGGTCAATCCAACCGAGGTAGTCGGAGCCTGCGCCAGTACCATTATGTAATTGTTCGTGGGCGATACGAACTTGTTCCGACAAATTGTCGATTTCATGTTGTCCAATAAAGCCAAGGGCTTTAGTGTAATCGAATTTTACCGTTTTACTCATGAAAGAAAGGCCTCCCTGATACTGTTTTTCAATTACCTGTCTTACTTAGCCTTTAGAATATCGGATTTAGATTTGAAAAACAAGCAACAAACCATGAAAAAGGTATGAAGATTATCTATAATGATTAGTAAAAGCTTTTATGGCTTGATGCATTATGGAGCTAACCAAGCGAGAACGGCCGCGTCTGCCTTCGACAGCCGGGCAAGTTTCATTCCGCTTGAATCTAAGCTATGATAGAAGATAAAAGTGATTAATACTTAGAACTTAAAGATACACTGGAGGGAACTGTACATGAAAAAAATCGGATTTATCGGTCTTGGCGTGATGGGTTACGGCATGGCTGCGAACCTGCTTCGCAGCGGCTTTGAGGTTAAAGTGTACAACCGGACAGCCGGCAAAGCCGGCGAGCTTATCGCTTGCGGGGCAAACGAAGCCGCAACTCCGGCCGACGCTGTGCGTGAAGCCGAAATTGTGATCACGATGATCAGCAACGACGCGGCGATCCGCGAAGTTTATTATGGGGAAAACGGGATTTTTGACGCAGTCCGTCCGGGCACCATCCTGATTGACAGCAGCACGATTTCTCCATCCCTCGCTCTAGAGCTTACGGAAACAGCAGAGTCGAAAGGCGCATCTTTCCTTGATGCTCCGGTTACGGGCAGCAAGCCGGCGGCTGAAGGCGGCACGTTGACCTTTATGGTTGGCGGTCCCGAGAAGACCCTGAAAGAGGTCGAGACGGTTCTGACCGCTATGGGCCGCAAGGTGATCTACATGGGCGCTAACGGCAGCGGCGCAACCGCAAAGCTTGCGCATAACACCATCGTTGGCATCAATATGGCGGCCCTGGCTGAAGGCATGGCGATCGCGGCAAGCGGCGGCATCAACGGCAGCGCGTTCCTCGAGCTTGTCCAATCGGGCGGCGCAGCAAGCCGTACAGCCGAGCTGAAGGGCGAGAAAGTGCTTGCCAGCGATTATGATGTCCAATTCTCCCTCGCGCTTATGCTGAAGGATCTCCGCCTCTCCTCCGTGCTGTCGGATGGCCTGAAGGTGCCTACGCCAATGCTGGAAGCGGCAAAAAGCCTATTCCAAATCGGCGACTCCATGGGTCTCGGCGAGCTCGACATGAGCAGCGTGACGCAAGCCTACGAGCAATGGATCGGCCGTAAGATCGGCGATAAGCAGTAATAAAAAAGTGTAATTAATTATGGCCATGCAGTTCCTTGCATGGCCACTTTTTTAATCCCTTCTTGCCTTTGAAATGAACAGGTTAATGGCAAACGGAGCATTTTAATGATTCTGTAGAAGCAGTGTTTATGCTTACGAAGCAGCTTTCTTGCAGAAAGCTATCAAGCGTTCGCTTTTGTGAAGGGATTCCAACCATACCTCTTTGATTCAAGGGAAATCCCTGAGCAATGGCGATCGGAAGAACATTAATATGCACAGTTTGCTGTTTAACCTAAATACAAAGGGGCCGTCCCATCGTCATATTTATGACGAATGGGACGGCCCCTTTTTCAACCAATGCTATTCGTAGATGTAAGAGCAGCAGTAGTCGGATACAGCGGCTACTTGAAGCTTGAACTTCGTGTTGGCCGGAACGGTGAACTCACCTTTACCTTGAATGTGTACCCACTCTGTTTCCCCAGGAAGCAGCACCTTCAGGTCGCCAGCCAAAATCTCCATAATCTCAATGCAGTCCGTGCCGAACTCGTAGTCGCCAGGAAGCATAATGCCAAGCGTTTTTTTCGTGCCATCCGCGAACAGAACAGCGCGGCTAGTTACTTTGCCGTCAAAGTAAACATTAGCTTCTTTGACAACCGTTACGTTTTCAAATTGCGACATTGTATGGTTAGCTCCTCTACGCCAAATAGCTTATTAAATTACAGTACCGATTTCACTTTGCTTACTACGTTCTCAACAGTGAAGCCGTACTCTTTGATTACGCGGTCGCCAGGTGCGGATGCGCCAAAGCGGTCGATACCGATAACCACGCCTTTGTCGCCAACGAAACGATCCCAACCGAACGGATGAGCCATTTCGACAGCAACGCGAGCTTTAACTTCAGGCAGGATAACGGAATCTTTGTACGCTTGATCTTGTTTATCGAACAGATCCCAGCTTGGCATGCTGATTACGCGAACTTGGATGCCCTCTTCAGCGAGCGCTTTTTGAGCCGCAACAGCCAGTTGAACCTCGGATCCTGTAGCGATGATCTGAGCCTGTGGAGCACCGTTTGCAGCATCGGATACCACATACGCGCCACGCTTCAGGTTCTCGCGAACGCCTTCAACCGTACCTTCCAGTACAGGCAGGTTTTGACGAGTCAGAACAAGCGCTACCGGATTGCTTTGGTTCTCAACGGCATAAGCCCAAGCTGCGGAAGTTTCGTTTGCGTCAGCAGGACGAATAACGGTCAAGTCAGGAATGATGCGGATCGAAGCCAGCTGCTCGATTGGTTCATGCGTAGGACCGTCTTCGCCAACGGCGATCGAGTCATGCGTCAGAACATAAGTAACCGGTTGTTTCATGATAGCTGCCAGACGAATTGCCGGACGCAGGTAGTCGGTAAATACGAAGAACGTACCGCCGAATACTTTCATGCCGCCATGCAGGCTCATGCCGTTCATAGCTGCAGCCATACCGAACTCGCGAACGCCGTAGTAAATGTTGCGGCCGTCGTAGCTGCCCGGTTTGAATTGTGCCAAGCCTTTCAGGTGAGTCATTGTCGAGCTCTCAAGGTCAGCGGAACCGCCAGCCAGAGCAGGTACGTTGTGAACAAGACCGTTCAGAGCGTTACCCGAAGCTACGCGAGTCGAGAGCGGCTTGTCTTCCGTCGTGTATTTAGGCAGGTCTTTATCCCAGCCTTCAGGCAATTGACCGGAAGTCGCCAGCTCGAATTGAGCTGCAAGCTCTGGGTATGCTTTTTTGTAAGCTTCAAACTGCTCGTTCCAAGCAGCGTTTGCTTTCTCGCCGTTCTGCTTCACTTCAGCAAAGTGAGCGCGAACTTCGTCCGGAACATGGAATTGATGCTCTTCGTTCCAGCCGTAGAATTGTTTAGTCAGCTTAGTTTCGTCAGCACCCAGCGGGGAACCGTGAGGACCCGCATGTCCGCCTTTTCCGCCTTTGTTAGGGCTGCCGTAGCCGATAACGGTTTTAACTTCGATCAAAGTCGGTTTGCCTGTTTCCGCTTGCGCTTCAGCGATTGCTTTAGTCAAAGCGTTCAGGTCGTTGCCGTCTTCAACGCGAAGAACTTGCCAGCCATAGCCTTCGAAACGTTTTTGAACGCTCTCGGAGTACGACAGGTCAAGCGCGCCGTCAAGGGAGATATCGTTCGAATCGTACAGAACAACCAATTTGCCAAGCTTCAGGTGGCCTGCGAAGGAAGCCGCTTCATGGGAGATGCCTTCCATCAAGTCGCCGTCGCCGCAAATGGAGTATGTGAAGTGGTTAACAACATCAAAGCCTTCTTTGTTGTAAGTAGCAGCCAGATGAGCTTCTGCCATCGCCATACCTACAGCCATAGCAACGCCTTGTCCAAGCGGACCGGTTGTTGCGTCAACGCCAGCCGTGTGGCCGAATTCCGGGTGACCCGGAGTCAGGGAGCCCCATTGACGGAAGTTTTGCAGCTCTTCCAGAGGAAGATCGTAACCGCTCAGGTGGAGCAGGCTGTAAAGCAGCATCGAACCGTGTCCTGCGGACAGAACGAAACGGTCGCGGTTAATCCAAGTCGGGTTCGACGGATTATGCGTCATGTTTTTCGCGAACAGCTGGTAGCCCATTGGAGCTGCGCCCATTGGCATGCCTGGGTGTCCGGATTTAGCTTTCTCGATGGAGTCGATTGCCAGCGTACGGATCGTGTCGATCGACAGCTGTTCAATCGATTTTTGTGTAACTGTCATTTCTTACTTCCTCCTAATTCCTGTTTAAAATTGCTCTGTCTCTCTCTATATATCTGGATATAGCGCGAGTTGTAGCGCAAAGGCTTTGAATATTGTACCATTCCGAAAACCCGTTTGCCATCCTTAAAATGGAGAAAGGCTAGAGCATTTATTGGATTAATTGAAAACGACCGTTTTGTTCTGATGCACAATAATTCGGTCTTCGGTATGCCATTTCACGGCACGCGCGAGAACAACCCGTTCGATTGTGCGTCCGATTCGTTTCAATTCCTCTACATTGTCGCGGTGACTGACGCGCTGAACGTCTTGTTCGATAATCGGACCGCCGTCGAGTTCCTCCGTTACATAATGTGCCGTTGCGCCGATGATTTTAACACCACGATTATAAGCTTGCGCATAAGGCTTGCCGCCAACGAAGGCCGGAAGGAAGGAATGGTGGATATTGATAATGCGGTTCGGGAACTGCTCGATGAATTTCGGCGAGATGATCTGCATGTAACGGGCAAGAACAATCAGATCGGCCTTGTCCGCAACGATCTCCATCTGCTTGCGCTCCGCTTCCGCCTTGGTATTCGCAGTAACCGGAATATGGTGGTAAGGAATGCCGAACGACTCGACCATGTCCTTCATATCCGGGTGGTTGCTCACGACCATCGCAATATCCGCGTCCAGATCGCCCGCTTTCCACTGCCACAGAAGCTCCATCAGGCAATGGTCTTCCTTGGAAACAAAGATCGCGAGACGTTTCTTGCGGCTCGCGCGGAACGTATGCCATTTCATATCGAAGCGGTCCGCCACGCGGGCGAAATCTTCAACAAGAATCGGAAGCTCCTTGTCCATATCATTCAAATCGAATTCAAAGCGGATAAAGAACATGCCGCCTTCCGGATCCATCGTGTATTGGTCCGATTGTACAATGTTCGCACCATGCTCGTACAAGAAATGCGAAACCGCCGCCACGATACCCGGTCTGTCCGGGCACGAGATCAGCATGCGCGCGCGTCCGCTGCGCGACTCAGTAGTAGATGAAGACATAAACGTTAAAACTTCCTTCCTTTTGCAATGGTTATCTTAAAGCTTGGTTACACCGTTTTAAGTAACTGCTTGCCGGCGAACCATGCCGTAATCCGTTTGTTGATTTGTTCTTCGGTCAAATCGCCCGGAAGCGCGTCGCTTTCGGCCAGAAGATCGAACAGGCGCTCCATTGGCTCGCGCGGATCCGCTTTTTTCGCCTTGGCATCGTTCTTCAGAACGTCCCAGGTCGATAATACGAACTGGCGAGGATCAATTTCCTGCTTGCCATAGAAGTGATGCAGACGTTCTACATGGTCGAAGAACGACTCGCCAAAGCGCTCCATCGCATCGCCGCGGAGCAGCGCGATTTCCGCTTCGTACATCGGGAACTGCTTCTTGTCATCCTTGCCGATCCATGGCGTTTCCAAAATAAACGGACGGCCCGCCAGAGCTTCGTGATGAACGATTCTATGAATCGCCTCATGTCCAAGCCAGCCGGCACCTACGGGAGCATGGCGGTCTTTGCCCGCGCCTACCGGGTTTTTGCTGTCATTGACATGGACAACCGCAACGCGGTCAAGTCCGACGGTCTGATCGAATTTTTGCAGCACGCCGTCCAGATCATTGATAAGATCGTAACCCGCATCGTGCATGTGGCAGGTATCCATGCATACCGTCAAACGGTCGTTATTCTGCACTTTATCGATAATTTGAGCAAGCTCATCGAAGCTGCGGCCGATCTCCGTACCTTTGCCGGCCATCGTCTCCAGAGCGATGTTAACGTTCGTATCTTTTGTGCCTTCCAATACTTCGTTCAAGCCTTCGGCAATGCGGGCGATGCCGTACTCGGCATCCTTGTCCGTATAGGCGCCCGGATGCAGAACGATATTGCGCACTCCGATATAATCGGTACGGCGGATTTCCTCCTGAAGGAAGCGGACGGCAAGCTCAAAGGTGTCGTCCTTATAGGAGCCCAGGTTAATGATGTAAGGCGCATGCACGACAATCTCGTTGATGCCTGCCTGCTCCATCATTTGTTTGCCTTCTTCAATATATAAAGTTTCGATTGGCTTTCTCCGTGTATTCTGCGGTGCGCCGGTATAAATCATAAACGAGCTGGAACCGTAGGATACGGCTTCTTTGGCCGCGGTAAGCAGCCCCTTGTCCGAAAATGATACATGGGAACCGATTTTCAACATCTTTAAACGCCCCTTTCGGTTGATCAACCCTTATTTTACAAGGAATGTCGAAATAAATCTAGGAATACGGTATAATTCTTCCTGAGGTGAAGGTACAGTATGAAATCAGCTCCCGATTGGTTTATGTTTTTCATCATTTTCTGGGCGGTCGTAATGGTCGGCGCTATGGCCATCGGCGGTTTCTTCATGTTCCGCAAGTTTTTGAAGGTGCTGCCTCAGCGAGACGGCAAGTCTAAGCTGGACTGGCAAAACTACTGGGTCGAACGGAGCCGCAGCATGTGGACCGACGAATCAAAAGGATTTCTGGACGAGCTTGTCTCTCCCGTTCCGTCCGCTTTCCGGGATATCGCCAAGCATTCCATTGCCGCGAAAATCGGTCAGGTCGCCATTGACAACGGAGCTTCGGAAGTAACGCGGGATCACTGCATCGAAGGATACATACGCGCAACGCCTAAGCGTGACTATCGAAGCCTTGTTTCTTTCCTGGAACGCAAGGGAATCGACTACGATCCCTTTCGGCATTTGCTCAATAAATAAACAAAAGAGCAACGGGCTGCTTCAGAACAGGGGCAGCCCATTGTTTAATCCTTATGAATAGTGTTTACAAATCTATTGGAACCTTAAACGGATTATTTCGTTATAAAACATATAAACAGCTTGTACACGGCTGTTTGTATGTTCATTCTTCAGCTAATGCTTTCAGGAGGTGCTTCTATGACAACTATGAAAACGAAAAAGAAGAGCAGCTTAATCGCGGCTAGCGCCGTATTGCTCGCGGTGATGATGACCGCATCGGCATGCGGTTCGGACAAAGCCAATTCAAACGGCAATGAACAAGGCTCGTCGGTTGAACAACCGGCCAACGCTTCTCCGGAGAACACAAGCAATAATACAACTGACAATAATACGGGAAATAGCCAGTCCGAAGGGCAAAACAACGGAGTGGCGGATACGGGAACGGCTTCGCCGGATACGGATGCAAGCGCAGCGCCCGATGACAGCGCCGTTAAGACAAACGAAGGCGTCTTTGTCGGACAAGCCGACACAACCTCTGTTGAAATCGACCTGCCGAATGGACCGATGGTGCTTCAATTTACGGACGATCTGACGGACAAGATTAACAGCATACCGCCAGACACAAAGGTACAGTTCGACTATACCGAAAAGGTCAGCGGCGATGTAACGCAATATTTCCTGAAGAAGCTAGAAGTCAAATCCTAATGAAGGACGGATGAACAATGCGCGTTGCGGTAACGGGAGGAACCGGCTTTGTTGGCCGGGCGCTGGTGAAGGCACTGCTTGAACGGGGCGATGAAGTTACTGTCGTATCCAGGAAAGGAACGGCTTCCGCTTCACCTCGGAATACTAAGCTCCATGATATGACATGGGACGAGCTTGCCGCATCGCCTCAGCGGCTGGAGGGCACGGATATGATCGTAAATCTGGCCGGCGAAAGCATTAACCAGCGTTGGACCGAAGCTTCCAAGCAGCGTGTTCTTCAATCCCGGATAGTTGCCGCAGCGCGTATTGCCAAGCTTGTAACCGAACTGAACACCAAGCCGGAGGCCGTGATTAACGCCTCCGGCATTTCTGCATACGGCAACTCGTTAACGGCTACGTTTGCGGAAGACAGTCCAATGAAGGTAACCGACTTTTTGTCCGGCGTTGTGGAGCAGTGGGAGAAAGCTGCCGATTCCATCCCCGTAAAAAGGCTGGTTAAGCTGCGGGTAGGCGTCGTGCTTAACCGGACCGGCGGCGCGTTCCCCCTGATGAGTCTGCCTCACCGGCTATTCGCCGGGGGGCGGCTTGGAAGCGGTTCGCAATGGCTGTCGTGGATTCATCTGGAGGATCTGGTCCGGCTGATTTTGTTCTGCATGGATCACCGCGAAATTGAGGGGCCGGTAAATGCCTCGGCTCCCGAACCGGTTACGAACGACCGATTCGGACGCGTGTTAGGGAAGGCTTTTGGACGACCGCATTGGCTGCCAACACCAGCCTTTCTGTTAAAGGCCGTACTCGGAGAAATGTCCTCCCTGCTTCTCGAAGGGCAACGCGCCTTGCCTCGCAAAGCCTTGGAAAACGGCTTTGCGTTCAAATACCCGACGATCGAAAGCGCAATGAAGGAAATAAGCCAAGCATAAAATAAAAGCAGAACAAGCCGAAGACGAGAGGTTAACCTCTCGTCTTCAGTTCGTATTTGGGCCCGTTGCTGCCGGCCAGCTGAATAACATCCCCTGCGCTAAACGGATAGGACTTATACGGAATCATGACCTCGCCGTTCAATACGCTTCCGTTTCGCGATCCCAAATCCTTCGCGAGGTAAGCTCCGCCGTCCCGCGCAAGCTCCAGATGAAGCCTGGAAATGCCATGGGCTTCTTCTTCATAGCTAACCTGCTCTCCTAACCGGCCTATCGTAAACGTCTCATCCCGCCACTCAATCCAGGAACCGCCGCCTGCCCACTCCCGGTATAAGGCCTGACCTTTCGGTCCGGCAGGGTCCATGTCCCTCTCTGCCAGCAGTACCGTCGCTTCCGCCATTGCCGGCTGGCTGCGAAGATCAGCCGTATTGCTTGCAAGCGGGTGGAGTTCCGCTTCCTTTCGAATCACCGGTGCCATCTCTTCATGCTCAATATCCTCATACCGCGGCCACATGCCTAGCGGCCGGGATTCCGGAACAAAATCCTCTTCTCCCTCTCCGTCCCCTTCCTTGGCAAGCAGTCCGGCCGGAAGCCTGCGCGACCAAACCATATAAAGAGCGGCTATTCCCATAAAGGTTAAGCCTAGGCATATATAGAGGCTGCTTCGGGAATGCGAGGATAAATAAATATATTTCCATACGCAAGCAACGGCTATGGCCACAACAGCTGCCGTTACCCATATTTTTTTTCTTGCCGCATCGGAATCCTGCTCCTCAAGCTCCACAAGCGGAATATCTTGAGCGGTTGGCGCAGATGCCGCTTTTGCCGCAGGCTTTAAACCAGCAGCTCGCGGCTTTGCTTCGTAACTTGCCTTAGGCACGATATCGTCTGCTTCACTGTCAGCAAAAGCAACTGCCGGTAAAACGACGGGAATACGCTCCGGAGCCTGCTTCGGGCCTGCTTGGATAAAAGCATCCCCAATTAATCCGAGAAGAACGGATCTTAGCTCGGATAGAGGCCATTTGCTGCCGTTAAGCGTCTGCAAGATACGTTGGAGGCCCACTCCGTCAATATCCCGAATATACGCGGTCCACCTGACTACAAGAGAAAGCAGATCCCCTGCGCCTGATCCGCTGTCACGCAATCCGTCCTTTAAAGGCAGATAAGCAACGCAAATATCGTTCAACTGCTCGCCTACAAACAAATATTGGTCATCAAGCAGACAGCCTTCGGGACGCAGCATATAATGCTTGCACTCCTCGAATGCTTCGACGACGCCAAGCAAAAGCGTATAAAATTGCTCCATCGAAAGCGGCTGGACCTGCAGGCGGTGCAGCAGCATTTTTCGCCCTGCCAGGGCATAACGGAAGGTGACACACCCGTCGATCTCCAGCCATTCGACTGGCAAGAGATGCGGAATTTTGCCCGACTGCAGCATCTGCAGCTCAAGCTCATCCAATTCATCCCGCACAATGCCATCCTTCCGGTCGACAATCATTTCATGCCCTCGGTTCATGGAAAAATCTATTCTGAACGGCTGCCTCACGAATACTCCTCCTTTCGATTAACCCGATATCATCCATAAAGTTAAAGCTCCCGGGGCCACCGCCAGCATAAACGGAAAGGTCCGTCCATTTTTCGCCCATGCCAGCCACGAAGAAGCATTCGGCCGTCCTCCGAAACGAAGGGAAAAGAACGTATACATGCCCGCCGTCATTTTTCTGGCAAACGGTCTATGGAAAACTAGCAGGACTAGTCCCACCAGCCCCGCGTACAAGATGGCGTACATCATAAGCTGGAGCACGGCCAATGCGCCAAGCCAAGCTCCCAGTGCAGCAAACAGCTTAACATCACCCGCGCCGATTCCTTTTGCCAAATGAAGAATCAGCAGCGGGACAAATCCTGCCGCCGCACCGTAGACGGCGAGCAAAAGTCCGTGACCCCCACCGGCGAACAAGGCATAGACACATCCTCCTGCCAGAAAAGGAACCGTAAGCAGATTAGGAATAGTCATCGATTTCAAATCGGTATACAATGCGGCAAGCAAGAGCAGTCCTGCAGCCAAAAGCTGTATCGTCATGACGGAGAGTCCTCCTTCTTTGTTACGTTAAAATGCATCGACACCGTTTCTCCAGACGCCGAGGTTGCGGTTAATTCCCAGGTTCCCGGAGTCGTATTGCCGGACACCAGCCATGTCCATTGCACATAACCGTTTGCATCCGCCGTTGCGCTGCCAAGATGCTTTGCCGTGCTTGTGCCGCTTTTATAATTGACCGTAAGCGAGGCTGACGCACCCGGAGAGGTTAATGCTATAACGGTTGCTTTGTTCCCGGGATGCAGCGGAACCGGCTGAATGGAAACGATCTGGATAGGCGTTACGTCAGCAGCGGCGGTTTCTTCCTTCGCAGGCGCCGCATCGCTGACCCAAACCCGTTCGGATGCCTGCTCTCGCAATACGATCTTTCTGTTTAAGAACGGCAAAGATAAAGGAAACTCGTATTCCGCTTCAATCGTCAAATATGGCACCTGTTTTTCCTTCAGATCCGGCAAGGACAGATGGGATAGGCCCAAGCGCTCCTTTTCCAGCACCGCTTCATCCGCGAATTGCCGAAGCAGCGGCTCGACGGCGGTCCTCCCCAGCTCGGTAGTCGCCGCATCCGTGACCGGCTGCCAGTTTCCTTCAAGAGCCGCCGAAGCTAACGCGTCTGCGGGAGCCGGCAGCCACCCTGCCGCCTCCTTCGCTATTGCTCCTCCCCAATCGGGCAGCTTCAGACCGATAAAACCAAGATCGGGAATGGAAGAGGAAGCTTTTTGAAAGGTTAGGTCGGCTGGGCGAATATGCGTCGCGATCTGCCGGACCGTCTGGGACGCTGCAGATTGAAGGGCCATTTGCACGGCGCATAAGCGGATCATCGTAATGAACAGCAGCAGGATCATCAGGAGCAGCGGCATGACAAGCGCCGCCTCAAGCACCATGCTGCCGTTCTCGCCGCCCCCGGCTTTTCCACGCCGCCTAATAAGACCAGCCAATCGTTTGAACGGTTTCATACTTGCCGCCAACAACCTTTCCTTGCAAGGATCCAAAATGCTGGACGATGTCCATCACGCCCGGTAAAAACCACAGCCTGGCAGAGGCCTTTATTTCTCCCGTTAAAGCAGTCGGAACCTTGGACAAAGTAACCCCGTCGTTATGTTCAATAACGGCAATCATCCTGGCTAAAGCGGAAGGCCGGTTGGCTCCCCCGTGGCCCAGCATGAACAACCGCAGGTAATCCGTGTAGGCAACATCCACGTTTATATATTTGGATAACGGAGCCGCTCCGCGTTCGGTAAAAGCGGCCATATCCTCCATTGTTTTTTCCAGGCCGTATGCAACCGAACATGACAAGATCAGGAGGGGATGGGCGGCGGGCCGGCAGGCAGACAACCCTTCCATCGTCCGGATCGCCATTCTAACTCCGATTAATTCGCCATAAGCGGTGGCCAAATTCGCCGTTGGACTATGAAACCCGTAAATGACATATTCCGCTTCCTGATTGCTGAATGCGACGGCATGGGCAAGCTCGTTCGTATCGCCGCTTGTAAGCAATGCCCTCAGATTTTGCGGCGCAAAGGAAGCAAAATGCGAAACCGTATATTCCGATAAATAGACGGAGTCTCTGGTTTGCTCCAGCATATCGGCAATGCCGCCAAACAAACCGCTCATGGCGGATGCCGCTTCCTCCGCCTCCTCATGCGCATCCTGCGCGAGGGCAAGCCCTTCCGCTTCGGCGCCGGCAGCTTCCTGATTGAATAAAAGATTGTTCTTATATCGCTTTTCGATATCCTGAATGACTTGAAGATGTTCCTCGCTCTGGGGAACCGATGTCATTCCGTGAAGCAAGCGGCGAGCTTGGGACCATAGCTCCCCCGCCTTTGCCTCTTGTGCCTGGCGTTCTTTTTTCAGCTCCTTATCGGTCAGCTTCTGCTCCCGCTCGTCGAGACTTGAGCCT
This sequence comes from Paenibacillus glycanilyticus, assembly GCF_051200795.1. Taxonomy (NCBI): domain Bacteria; kingdom Bacillati; phylum Bacillota; class Bacilli; order Caryophanales; family Paenibacillaceae; genus Paenibacillus; species Paenibacillus glycanilyticus. The sequence continues at coordinate 1,440,306 of NZ_CP195155.1, read as the reverse complement.
TTGCGCACGTAAGCCGCTTCATACTGCTCATAAGCAATCCGAAGATTAACGGCTCCCTCCTTGATCTGCTCGTTGGAGAGATTGGGAACGGCAAGGCCCGCTGTCAGATTGGCAATAAAGCCTCCTGCTTCCATTTGCAGCGAAGCAAACACCGTGGCCTGATCCGCAATCTCCCCGTTATATTCGGCAAACCAACCGTCCGGCAAAATAAGCTCATCTGTCAGCTTCCGGATCTCCTGCATATCGTTTTCCGGCGCGGTATCCATGACGGGGGTAACGGTATCGACACCCACGAGATTTTTGCCGGTTACGCGGTCATAACTGCTGCTAGAAGGAGCATTTGCCGTCTCCTGTTTGATGCGCTGCATGTCCGCGTTAACCTGCTTAGCCTCGTTGATTGCTTTGACCGCTTCCTGCTGCAGCTTATCATGCTGCTTCCTGGCCTTATTAAGCTCCTTGGACATACCGTCAGTCCAACCTCTCGCTTTTTCCGCGTAAGCCTCGATTTGATCCGAATATTTCGGTTTCTTGCCCTGCTGAACCAGCTGTTGGTCGGTCATGACCCAATTCGCGTACTGGGCGTAATCGCCGGCAAGCCTAGCGGCATTCTCGGTGCCCGTGGCGAGCTCCAGCGCTTTGGTCGGAATAAGGCCCGCTATGCCGCCAACGGTTTCCGCGGCCTGGCGTTGCAGCTGCAAAGCTGCAGCCAGCTTTTCCTCCCGTTTGTCATACAGCTTCCGAAGCTCCTCCAGCATATTAACCGTAACGGTTGCTTCTTTCATTGCTCCGGAAAGCGGGGCAAACTTGGAGGCCAGCTCCAAGGCGAAATCGACCGGAGCTTTATATTTCATCTCTTCCAGTACCTGCCGGGAAAACACCTCGTGCTTTCCCAATACTTCCGCGTTATCGATATGCGCCGATTGGAGCTCAGCCTGTACCAGCTTAAAGGTTCCCTTCTGCCGGGAGAATGTTCCCAAATTCGCCTGAACCGTCTGTTCAAAAATGTCATTGCTGTCCGTCCCTCCCCGCCCAAACAGCCCATACCGTTCATACAGCCGATTATCGTAAGCGGAAAGAGCGGAACGGACGCCGGATCTGGCAGCATCCTCGGTAACCTTGTGCAATACCGCCATTCTTGCGTAATCGATGAGTACCGCGGAGAATAGAAGCAGACCCGACAATACAACCGCCGAAAATATCGTTATCGAACCGTAAGATGTCGATGGCTTATTCACGGCTTGCCTGCTTTCCCGCCGCCGCTGTATGCCGTCAGCGTTTTTCCGGCCTGCTGCTTCGACGTTCCGCTGCTGAATTTGGCGGTGTAATACCGCACCGTATCGACATCCCGGATAAACTGAACCGGATCAACGATGCTGGCCGCCGCAACCGTCTTGGGCTCGGACAGCCCGAGCGTAAGCTCAAGCGGAGCAAGCGACACCGGCTGCATCAGCTTTACCGTTACTTCCCGCTTGAGCAGGCTGTTTGCGTAAGCGATATTCCCTTGAAACGGCAGCTCCGCATCGCCTGTAAGCCAAGCCGATGCTGAATGCAGCTTCGTGCCTGCAAGCTCCAGCTTATCCGTATCCTGCGCCCCTGGCAGTTCCAAGGTTACATCCGTCTGGTCAGCCGTTATTCCAAACAACGAGCCAAGCATGAAATCTCCTCTCACCCGCCAGTACAAGCCGTCATACTGACCGGTTGTCAGCATCCCGTTACGGGCATTGCGGTGACTGTTATCCCAACTGAACGAAGCCCTTTCCGCCGTCTCGGAGGCGGAATAATAGAGCACCGCTTTCTGATAGATATACATGCTGAATAAGAGAAACATAAGAATAAGCAGAAAGATAACCGGGAACACCAGCGCGGATTCCAGCGTAAAACTCCCTTCCGTTTGGCAAAGCCATTGCGGCAAGCTGCGTTTTCGGTTAGTTGGAGAAAATTTTGTCCGCTTCATCATCGGCTTTTCCCATTAGCTTCTCTATTAACTGGATAATCCAATCTTTAAATAGAAGAGCAATAATAATAACAACCGCAATAATCAGAATCACTTCAAGCGTCCCTAGACCGCTTTCCGAGCGCCAGAAGGAACGAACGGCTTTACCTAACTTTTTCAACATAGTAAACATCCTCTCTATTCATTGATTTAAAGGTTCAAGACATGAGCAGCATCGCCGGAGCCGCAACAAATACCATTAACACGAGCAATATGCCCACTAGCGGAAAAACAAGCTTGGAGGAAGCCTCTTCCCCGCGGGAACGGGCAACCGCCTTGCGTTTCTCCCATAAGGAGTAAGAGATTTCCCTTAAAGCAAGGACAAATTGATCGCCGCCCCTGCGATAATTAAGCAGCATGACCGTAGTAAAAATAGATACCTCCTGAACGGCGCAGCCCCGGTTGAACCGCTCAAGCGCCGTACTGAAGGACTCCCCGTTCCTTAAGGCGATAACCACTCTGTCCCACTCTTTATATAAAGGCTGCGCAGCCGGATCTTTCCCATCCAGGCAGCGGGAGAACGCCTGCAGTACCGGTTCCCCCGCGCCAACAAGCAGCATCAGCTTGCTAAGCGCTTCCGGTAGCTCGGAAACAATGGCCTGTTTTCTTCGTTCAACCATCCGGCCTGCTTCCATAAAAGGCCTGACCGGAAGCAACAAGCCTATCAGCACGCCAATCCCGATAAGCAGCGGCTCCTTCGCCAGCACGGCCAGAAGAGTGCAGCCGCACAACACGGCATAGCCGAAACCCGTAGTTTCCGCTATATGCTGTTTTGTCTGATTCAGCTGCCAATCCATGCCCTTCAGGATAATCTGCTTCGAATGGTAGCTGCTGAGCGGAAGCTGCAGATGCTCGTAAAGCTTCCCGCGTTCCAGCAGCCGGTCAAAGGGTCTAACGAGCAATAATCCCTTCCAATCCGGTTGTCTCTTCTGCAGAAGCTGCGCCAATCCGTCCCTCCCTATAAGCAGTCCCCAAAACAGCAGCAAGAGCAGTACAAGAAAAGCCATTCCACGCCTCCTATACGCGTATTTGCATAATCCGATGGATCAGCCAGAAACAAAAGGACAATACGGCAAGGCCGATGGTCAGCAGGACATATCCCCCTCCCCCGTACAAGGGTTTCATGTAATCGGGGGCAAAAGCGCTCAGAAAACCGAGGAAGGCAAAAGGAACAGCCATCATAATCCGCGCTTCAAAACGCTTTTGCGCAAGCAATACGGAAATTTCCTGTTTGACTTCAAGCTTTTCGCCGATCGTCTGCGAGGTCCGTTTCATCACTTCAACCAGATCCCCTCCGGAGCGTTTGCATACCGCAAACACGTCGGCGAATTGCGTAATATCGTCCAGGTGGGCACGCTTTGCCAGGCTGCGCAGCGCCTGTTCTAGCGGTTCCGCGTTATCGAGGCGATGCTTGATAATCTGGAATTCGAGCAGAAGTTCCGTATTCGGGTCCGGGTACAGCAGCTTGAGATCGTCAATCGTTGCCAAAAAAGCATTTTCCACCGATCGGCCGGCGGCCAGCGATGAGGCTAAGGAATACAAGGCCTCTTTGAATTGCAGTTGCAGCCTTTCCTTTCGCCGGGCAAGCAGGAAGGACTTGTACAGTCTTGGAGCAATCAGGCCTCCAGCGGCAAACAAACCGGATACGATAAAGGAATGGTAGATGAGGTAGACGGCAGCGAAAACAAGGACGAAGCCAACAGCCGCCGATCCCATAAACTGCTTATATGACAGCTGGTACTCGTTATAGTTCTGAAGCGGCTTAACATTGGTTGGCAGCTTTATGCGCCGACCGCCAGCCCGAAATGACGAGTCCCAACCGCACCATTCCAGTATCGTCCGCACTTTTGCCGCTAGAGGCGCAGCTCGAATTACGGGCATATCGTTACCTCCTCCGCAAGCTTAATGCCGGCCATCCTCAGCTTATCGGTATGACAGAGCTTATAATCGGTGCGCTTAAGCGTGCCGATCACACTCCCGCCTTCCTCGCCTTCCTCTTCAAATTGGAAAAGCGGCCGGACCTCAATCTCTCCATCCTCCATCCCGACGATCTCGCAAATTTCCGTCACGCGGCGGGAACGGTCCCTGAAGCGCGAAAGATGGATCACAATATCCAAAGCCGAAGCGATTTGCTTGCGGATGACCTGAACCGGCATTTCCGCCGCGCTCATCACCATCGTTTCCAGCCGGGACATCATATCCCTGGAACCGTTGCTATGACCGGTGGACATGCTGCCCGCATGGCCCGTGTTCATAGCCGCCAGCATATCCAAAGCCTCTCCGCCGCGTACCTCCCCAACAATAATTCGGTTAGGACGCATCCGAAGCGACGCCCGAATCAGATCGCGAATCGCAATCTCCCCTTTCCCTTCGGTATTGGCATTCCGCGTCTCAAGGGAAACAAGGTTAGGAACGCTCCGGATTTGCAATTCGGCGGAATCTTCAATCGTGACTAAGCGTTCGTCGCTGGGAATGTATTGGGACAAGGCATTAAGAAAGGTTGTTTTCCCCGTCCCGGTACCGCCGCTAATAAAAATGTTGTATTGCGCCTTCGTAAGCTGCTGCAAAAAAAACGCCGCTTCCCCGGTTAAAGCTCCCTTTGCCACAAGCTCGTCCATCGTCAGCGGCTGTTCCGGAAATTTACGGATCGTCATCGCCGGTCCCCTAAGCGCAACGGGTGGCAATACGATATGGACGCGTGATCCATCCTTGAGACGGGCGTCTACAATCGGCGAAGATTCATTGACGACCCGGTTTACGCTTGCGACAATGGACTGAATCAAATCCTCCAGCCTCTCTCTGCTCTCGAAAGCTGCGGGCAGCAGACTAAGCCGGCCGCTTCGTTCGATAAAGATCTCCGAATGATGGTTGATCATAACTTCCGTTACCGTCGGGTCATCCATAAGCGGCTGCAAAATATCAAGCCCCCGGAACGAATGAAACAGGCGCCGAACGAGCGAAGCCAGCTCCGAAGCGGTTAAAGGGCGGCTGCTGCTCCAGGAAAATACGGTTTGCTCCACTATGGCGGTTAACTGTTCGTCCGTTACCGAGCCGGAGTAATCAAGCCGGTCCTTAATCCGGTTTTTTAACTCAAGAACCGCTTCATCCGTTAGCAATTGGCGCACCTCCTTCTTCCTTCGCCAGCTGCAGGTATAGCCTTTCCACTGCTGCCATATACGGAGGCGACGCAAGAACGGCGGCTGCCCCCCTGCCCATTGCGGCCGTATCAGGAAGGAACGCGCAAGCCGGCTTGAAAATGCTCCGTCTCGAATGCAGTTGGCCTTCACTGCGGTTGACGACTAGTTGCAGCCTTGGCTCCAGCAAGCGGAAACGCTCCCCGAAACGCTGCACGCCGTACTGATAGGCCAGCTGGCTCTTGCGCTGAACAGCCGGATCCTCCGTTACCAGCCAGATCACTTCGTGGCTTAGCTCCAGTACGGACAAGTGCAGCTCATCCAGCCCTTCATCCAGATCGATAACAATCAGATCGTATTGTCCGTTTGCCGCGATCGCCCGTACTATGGCATCCGCATCCGAGGCTTGAAGCGTCAAACGGTCTTCCGGATTCGAACAAGGCAACAGATAATCCGCGCGCAAAAGCGCATGCCGCTTGCTGTGCCGCCCAAGCCACTCTCCAACCCTGTCGGGATGCGATTGGAGAATGTACAGCAGCTGGGACAAGCCCTCATCTCCATGCACCGCCCCGGACTCCAGCCATGTTTCCACCGCATTCCAGCGCTCCAGGTTGAGATAAAATATTCGCTGCCCACTGCTCGCTGCCGTATGAATAAGCTGTCTGGCCAGCGTTGTTTTTCCTACTCCGCCGGATGCTGAATAAACGGCAATGACTTGAACGGATTGCTCTCTGGCAGACGCCTGCGAAACAGGCGCCATTAAGGAAGCCATCCTCTGCAATAGACCCGGCAGCGCCTGATATTGAAGCAGTTCATGATAAAGCGGGAGCTGGCCCGGCGCAGCAACCAGCGCAGCAACCGGAACTCCCTCGGGCAAAATCCCGGCAGCGGCCTCCAGCATATAAGGCTGTGCGGCAATTCCGTGTACCGGATAACCTGACTTCAGAAACTGTACAAACGCTTCCGCATGAGTGAAGGCCGTCAGCTGCCACATTTCGCCGAACGGGCTGTCTCGCACGTAATCGGCCAGTCTTCTTACATAATCCTGCTCCTTGACCGCAATCACTAATTGATGTCTCACCTGCCTGCTCCTGCCTTTCTTCTTCCGGCAAACGCAAAAAAGCACCGTAAAAGGCGCAGTTTACCTGCGGCCTTCTACGGTGCTTCCGTATGTTTGCCGATTCCATTTATTGCATAAATATTACCACTATATCCAAATGTCCGTCAACTATCATCTGTAAAAAAAATTCTAAACTATTTCAGGATAAATGATACAAATCGTATCGTTATATGTTATAATAAGAAACGTAACGTATCTCATACATATCGAGGTACTTGAACGATAAGGAGGAGGTGAAAGTATGAAAAAAGTATGGGAAGCTCCTGCATTGGAAGTACTTGATGTTAAAATGACTTTCGACGGTGACGTTGAGGCTGAAACTTTCGGCAGACCAGGTAGAGGTAGCCATCACTACAGCTAATCATTTATTGCACAAAAAACTCGTTTTCTCTATGAGAAAACGAGTTTTTGCATTTCATAAAGAACGTAAAAAAAAGCCAACGCTTATGGTATTATCCCCTCACGGTAGACAACAAGAAAAAGACATCTGTTAAGATGAACTTACTAGTTGTTTGCCGGAGGGGATTTTTCATGGGGAAAACAGGTCGTACGAACAAAAGTTATCCTGAAGATTTAAAACTAGAAGCAGTGAGGCTGGTTACGGAGGACAACTTGGCGTACCGTGAGGTCGCGAAGCGTCTGGGAATACAAAACAAAACGCAGGTTGAGGTATGGGTCAAACGACATCGGGCAGGACAGCCCTTCGTACAAGAAGCTACGCGAAAGGGTAAACCGAAGACTAAGTTTAGCAGCGTAGAGGAAGAAATGGCTTACCTAAGAGCGGAGATTGAGTACTTAAAAAAGCGGTATCCAAATCTACACGGGGAGTGACTAGCAAAGCCATTCGTTTTGAGATCATTGAGGGAATGCGGCAAAAGTATCCGTTGCGTTGGCTTCTGAAATTTGCCGAGGTATCACGAGCAGGCTATTACAAGTGGCGGAAAAGGGTATCCGATCCAACCGCTCGTATACAGGAAGAGCGACTTCTAGAGAGGCATATCATGGCGATCCACCGACTACACCCTTACTTTGGTTACTTACGCATGAAAGTCGCCTTGAAACGCGAAGGACTGCATGTGAACCATAAACGTGTTTATCGGCTCATGAAGAAACTGGACATCCGCTCGGTGATCCGAAAGAAGCGGCGCTTCTTCGGAAAGCAGGTATCTGTTGTTTATCCCAATCGGTTGGAACGCCTGTTTTCTGCAGAGGCGCCACTGCTTAAACTCGTTACGGACATTACCTATATCCGGGTAGGAGAGCAATTTGCATACCTTTCAACTATTCTGGATCTCTACAACAATGAGATTGTTGCCTGGCAGTTGGCCGAACGAAACGACCTTGCACTTGTTACCAAAACAGTCGATGCCCTAAGCGAGAGAGCAGATCTCACCGGTGTTCTCCTGCACTCCGATCAAGGATTCCAGTACACCTCTAACGCATATAACCGCAAACTTGAGAAGCTCGGGGTCATTGGCAGCCACTCTAGACGTGGAAACTGCTATGATAATGCCTGCATCGAGTCGTTCTTTTCACATCTTAAAACGGAAAAGATTTATCTTGTTCGTCCGCAAACGATGTCTGAATTGGAACAAGCGGTCGAAGAATACGTTTCGTTCTACAACAACGAACGCTTCCAGAAGAAGCTAAACGACCGTTCCCCGGTGGAATACCGTGAAACGGTCGCAGCATAGAGTTGTCTTTTTATAGATGTCTACTTGACGGGGTTATGACCATTACGCGTTGGCCTCAGTTTGATAATTAAGCAGTTTTTTAAACGTTCCTCTGGTTTCCTGCGACAGCTGGTAATAACTCCCCTGCTGTACAATTTCACCGTTCTCCAGCACAATAACTTGGTCCGCATGCCGTATTGTAGATAAACGATGCGCAATAACAATAATCGTCATCGCTCCTCGCAGGCGGTCCAATGCTTCTTTAATCTGAACTTCATTTTCACTGTCGAGGGCGCTAGTCGCTTCATCCAGTACTAGGATGGATGGCTTTCTTAGTATCGCACGTGCAAGAACAATCCGTTGGCGCTCCCCGCCAGAGAGTCTCACGCCACGGTCTCCAATCACCGTATCCAGACCCTGCGGCAGCTTGCGGACAAACTCGTCCGAAGCCGAGAATCGGAGTGCCTCCCAAATATCTTTCTCTGTCACATCCGGCATGACGAGCTGGAGATTTTCTCTTATAGTGCCGTGGAACAAAAAAGGATCCTGAGATACATAACCGATCGACTTACGGTAACGATGCAGTCGTTCTTCATTTAGCTCGACATTGTCAATAAGCACTTTTCCTTCGTCCGGTTGAATAAGTCCCATCAGGAGATCAACGAGAGTACTTTTACCCGCTCCCGATTTTCCTACGATTGCCGTCATCCGATTTACCGGAATTCTCATATCTATTTCCCTTAAAGCTAACCGCGTAGAGCCCTTATCATAACGGTAGCTTACCTGCTCGCAAACGATGCTTTCCCGGATATGAAGCGGTGGCCATTCCTCTTTATCATCAATCAGCCGTGTTTCCTGTGCGTCACGACTTTCCTGCTGAAGCAGCGTTAACGACTGCATTGCAGGCAACTGGGTCACTATCCTTTCGAGACTGGATTGGATAGTGATAAAACGCGGCCACAAACGGGTGAAGATCAAAACGATTAACAGCAGCTGCTCGGCGGCTACATGCAGCAGAGTTAATGAAACATATACAAAAACAGCAATTAAAACAACTGATGATGATCGATATAAAAATTGCGAGTTGGCATATACCCTGGCAGCTCTCATATAATTTCTCTCGATATGGCTGCAAAGCTCGGCAAACTTACGAATATGCGAGCGCTCGAGAAGATTGCTTTTGATATCCTTGATACCATTGAAATGATCGCTTAATCCCGCGAAATAGTTTTGAAACAGCTTCGTTGTCTCTTTGCCCAGTTTCGCAGATTTCCGTACAAATTTGCGTGATACCAGAGAAAGCAGCAGACCGCTCAATATAATTATCGATGTCAGTTTTACAGAAAGCCACGTTGCAAATCCAATCTGAATCAAGGTAAAGGCTGCGGCGGAAATTAACGTTAACAGGAGGCTGATCCCGTTACTCACCCGATTCAGCTCGGTAGACAGTACCTGGTTAAAGTCCGAATTTCTTCTACCGAGGAAATACTCCCATTTTGCCTTTAACAGCGATTCATGAGTTTCCTGCCTCAGTCCTTTGATATAACGCTGCTCAATTTGGGATGAGAGGATTGTCTGATAGCGCTGCAGAAGGGCTTGACCGCCGACTAGAACCACATAAATAAGAAGTACAACGGGCAGATTGAGCGGAATATCCGAATCATTCAGTTTATCCATCACACTCGCAACGAACGGTATGTCGTCAATATCCATATCAAAGGCACCGATAATGCTCAGCAGCGGGATAATAAGAAAAATCCCAATTCCCTCCAGCGCACTTACGGCAAGCATCAGCAGAAGGAGAACATAAAGAAGTATTCCTGAAGAGGCATAAAGCTTCCGAAGAAAAATTAAAATTTCTTTCACAGTAAGCTCCTCCTTAGGTTGTCTGCCGTTTCACTTGCCGCCAGAACCAGAGGAATGGGCGGAGAGGGAAATAAAGAAAATGCATGGATTTGGGCAAATGCAGCACCGTGACGTCTTTTGAGCTTGGATATAATTTATTCCAGATGTAGAACTGCCTTTGCCTGAATGTCATCGAAGCAAGTAAATAGCGGTTATAGGCCACGGCGATTTCTTTGCTTTCCGGTTCAGGAAATAAAATAACCTTCTGCCGAATAAAGATTAGGGCAAGCTGTGCCAACCGGTGTGCTTTTGGATCCAAAGTCATGGCATATGCCTCTTCCGGCAGCAGGCTTCCGAGTAATTGGGTGGATAAGATGAGGGCCTTGCCGCCAAGTCTGGTGCTTCGGCTTGCCGCAAACAGTTGATTCACACGGTTCCAGTTCATGAATCCGCTCAGCATCCGGTCAATATCCATCAACCATCGCAGGCTGGTCCAGGCATGTCTTGTTCCATGCAATATTAAATATACAAACAGATCCTCGCTGCCAAGCGTAAAGACCGATTTATTCAGCAGACTAGACTGCCTTCTGCTCCAAAGCTCCTCAAAGGTCGGTTCAATGACCGAATCAGGATTCAAACGCCAATGCAGCTCAATCTCAATTCTCTTCTGAGGATGGATGTAGGAGATATGATGAGTTTTGCGTTCAGTATTATTTAATATTTCAGTAGATTCATCATATTGCTCGCCCCGGACATAGCCCTCCCCCAGCAAAATTTTTACGCATTTGTCCCAATCCTGCTTTGATACCAGAATATCCAGATCACCGGAAGTACGCCCCGATATATCACCATAAAGCATCGCCGCAAGCACCGGACCCTTCAGAATGAGGGAGCGTATTCCTTGATCAGCAAATTTTTCATTCATCCGCTCCATCTCTCCGCGCAGATGAAGCATTTCGAACGTATTTCTGGAATAAACCGTCTTCAGCTTATTCATCACGAAATCAGGCGTCCATCGCTGCTCTTCATTTAATTGGACCAATAATGGGTACAAAACAGGAAACGTCTCATGATACGTAACAAGCTTCAGAAATGACTGCCAGTCCAGATCCTTTGATTGCCTTATGGCTTCGCCAGCATCGATTGGGCAGTCGGATCGAAGCAAATTGAGCATAAATTTTAGTTCTTTCGAAAACGAGCTGACATCTAAAGGACGACTCATTTCATTCTCCCCTTACTTTCTTGTCGGCTAAGCTTTTCCCGAAAATACCGACAACCGTATACCGTTTCATAATTTCGGCACCCGTTACATAATAAGGACCTGTCCGGAGCCAGGCATGAGCACTTAATTTTCCGCTGCCATTTTTCATCGTGCCAAGATATAAAGTGCTTTCTACCCGGCGTTTCTCCAGCATCTTCATACAGGCGATAGCCATAACCAGGCATTTGCTTTCCCATAACGTATAGCGGCTCATAATCCGTATAGACCGAGCAATGGTATGTATAAGCTCTTCATCTTCACGAGCAGTCGTGTAAGATGTCTCCCTCATTGCATTCCCCAGGCTGGGAGCTACCTTCGCGAATGGAATCGCCTTCAGGATTCTAGCCCAGCCGAGGTAAAAGAATGCTTCCAGCAGCATAAACTTAAAGGCTCTGTCGGAAGAAATAAATTTACGGAGCCGTCCCATCTTTTTATACCTCTGCGCTGACAATAAGCCCCTGCAAAGCAAGCTGCTGCAGAAAAGCTGCTACTTGGTTTGCACAAGTATCCCGGTCAATCTCGTACTCTTCGCACAGCTTCCCTACGATGTCTTCCAAAGTTGTTGGTTCTGCGAGGTGCTCCCAAATGGCACCGCCGGATTGTCCAAGGTTAAAATATTTGCCGCTTTGAATACTCATCATCACTTTGTCTCCACCCATGTCGCTTACCAAATACCCCTCAGCCTGCTTGATCCGCCCGCTTACCAATACACTTTGATCGCTCATATTTTTACGACCTCTCCTTCTCTCACTGTACTTATGATTTGATTGACCAGATCCGGTGCCGTGAATCCGTTAACCGGGCGTTTCAACTGATAGAACGGAATCGCAAGCGCTGCTTTCGCCGCAAAGTTCAACAGCCATTGCTCCTTGTGTAATTCATTTAAAACTTTACCGAGAAATAAATGATATCGAATGAGCTGTACCCGCTCGAGTGATTTCAGCGGCTTCATCTCAATTTGAGGAATATCGGCTTTCTCCAGTTCAAAAATGCCTGCCAGCGGCAGAGGCTCCTTTGTGAACTGATCCCCAAATGGAACTGCGAACTTGGCATAATTATCGAGAATCTGACTATAGTTCGCTGCTTCCATTTGCAAATAATCCAAGCTTTGCTGCCAAAGCTTTTGCTGCGGATAACCAGGGTATGCCGTAAGCTTGTTGTTCTCATCAATCGTCAACCCTACGATGTCATCACTGATCAATTTATAACCTGCCTGCCTAAACGCAGCACCAAGCGTTGACTTGCCTGCCCCGCAGTCCCCAACAATGATGTAGGCCTTTCCATCAATCATGACACCGCTGGCATGCATCGGAGCAATCCCGCGATTTACCATGAGAATAGAAAGACATACTCCCAGCAGGAAAATTCGGACTTCTCTTAAATCCGATCCTTCTTCAGGCATCACTTGAATAAGGGAATTTTCTGCTATTCGATAATAGCCCGCTTCCGGAATATGAAGCACAATTTCATTTCGAGCGAGATCGATATGGCGTTTTTGATCCGGCCCCCAGTTCTGTATATAGCCTCTTAAATCCGCATATTCAATGCTCACGTCCGCCGCGGTACCATCATCGTCTTCAACCCATAATTCCGGCATTTCCATTTCACTTGCCAACCGTAGACCATAAGCGGAATAAAACTTTTTTTCAAAACGTTCATTCTCCCTAATCGGACTCACCTCTTTATCTTTGTGATACTAATTGTAGCAAAATAGACCGTGTTTATCAACAAAATGTATCAAAAAAGACAGAACTATCCCCCGAAATGAATGCCTGCTCCTACCCCGTAATGTTTGATGCTGCTACCCATCGGATCAATTGCACTTTGAAGACTGGACAATAACCGTTCAATAAAGTAACGTTCATTAAATGTCTCCGCATGTTCCCGAATAAGCTGAGGATTCCATTGCTGCTGCTCAAACGTTTGAAGTGCTTCTATTAAATCTCCAGCATTCTGTTGCTTGAAAAACAAACCGTTTAATCCGGGTTTGATCGTGTCAAGAGCCCCGCCTGCCTGGAAGGCAATGACGGGTCTACCGCAGGCATTCGCTTCAAGCGGCGTAATGCCAAAGTCCTCGAGCCCCGGGAACAGCAGTGCTCGGCATCCCTGCATGTAACGGGTGACCTCTTCGTCGCTTCTTCTGCCCAGAAATTGAACGGTTGGTCCGGCCATGGCTTCAAGGCGCTTGCGGTCGTCGCCATCTCCCACGATCAGAAGCTTTCGTCCGAGGCGGGAACAGGCTTCGATGGCGATATCAATCTTCTTATAAGAGACCAGCCTTGAAACAATGAGGAAATAATCGCCCGGAGCCTCCTCGCTGATCGAGAAACGCTCTACTTCGACAGGAGGATAAATAACAGAAGACTCTAATCCGTAATACTTGCGTATTCTTTCTTTCACTACGCTGGAATTGGCAATCAGCCGGTCAACTTGCTTTGAATTTGCTTTATCCCACAGGCGTAAGGGGAAGGTCAGCCATTTTGCGGCTATTTTCCGAAATCGAGATACTTTCACATTCTCGATATAGCCGTCAAAATTCCAGGCAAACCTCATCGGAGAGTGACAGTAACATAAATGAACCGCTTGATCCGGCTTACGGATTCCCTTGGCATAGGCGCTGCTTGAGCTAATTATGATGTCATAGTTCTCGAAATCCATTGACCTTACTGCGAAAGGATACAGCCAGAAGTAAAGTTTAAAATCACGCAAAATATTCGGAATACGCTGCATCCATGTCGATCTGATGTCAGCATTGCGTAATTCGGGCAATAACTTTTCCCTGTCGACTATAGTCGTATAGATAGGCGCTTCCGGGAAAAGCTTATGAATAACGCCAACAACTCTCTCCGCTCCGCCCATTTGGTTTAAATAATCATGAACAATGGCTATCCGGTAATTCATTTCGCCACCTCCCTGGATTGCCGGAGCCCGCTGTTTGTTCCCGTTTCCCCGGTCGTTAAGTGCGAATATATTTGTTCTGTCGCTGCCGCAGCCTGCTCAATGGAGAAATGATTTTTTATCCGTTCAATGCCGTTCTCGCAGATCCTTCTACGCAGTTCCTCATTCCTTTGAATATCTTGAATACCTTGGACTAGCTCCAATATATTACGGGTTGTATACAAAAGTCCGTTACGCTTATGCTGAATAATCTCAGATACCCCTCCGCCACTTGTAGCAATAACAGGAGTTCCCTGTGCCATTGCTTCGATGATGACACGCCCGAAGGGCTCGTTCTCCGAACACAGCAGAAGCAGATCCGCCGCGCAGCAAATTTCATCAATGTCCTCGCGAAAACCTGTGAAACGAACATAATCCTTCACCTTCAACCGTTCGGCCAGCCGATAAAGTTCCTCCAGATACAGCTCATTCTCCAGACGAAACTTTGGCTCTCCGACAATCCATAAATAATTCTCCTCTCCCTGTTGGACTAATGCATGAAGGGCCCGAATCGCATCTTCTTGTCGTTTCCATGGCGCGATTTGACCTATAATGGTCATAACCTTGCTCTCTAAAGGGGTATTTAGCTGCATTCGGATTTTCTCCCTAATATATTCCTTCTCCTTAACAGGAAATTCGCTTAGCACAGCCCCGTTGTGAACGAGCTGAATCCGTTGTCCAAGTTTAAGGTAATCTTTCATGACGGGCTCAGAAATAGCAATAACCGACTGCGCAGCCCTCATCGCATACATTCGTATTAACCAGCCGGTCAGCCCTTTAGGCGGGATATCATGGAGATGCCACACAACAGGAATACGGTGACGCCAGGAGAAAAACGAAGCCATCATGCCCGCCCGCAGCGAATTGGCATGAATCACTTGAATGTCTTGTTCCCTAACGGCTTCCGATAACTGCCAACCGGCCTTAAACATTCCGATTAAACCTGCAGCCAGCCGGAACGGATTGCGGCTGAGCCTAGCATTAAAGCTGGCCAGGGGTACAACCTCAAGCCAATCTTTTCTTGCCCGGTCAAGCAGCTCGCCTTCCGGCGCAAAAATTACCGGGTGAGCTTTCGTATAATGCTTAGCCGTCACCATCAGATTCATCTCTGCCCCACTTACCGCGCTTGTATGGTTATAGTAGGCGATTCTCATCTGCCGGTTCCCCCTTTTTGGCGTATCTGCTGTGCCTCCTTGAATACTTCGGTGACCGCACCGGCCACACTGCTCCACGTATACCGCTGTAGAACATGCTCCCTGCAGGCTTCTCTTGTCGGAATGGCCAGTCTCCCGCTTAAGGCATGGATTAATTTTCCGCTTATCGATTCAACAGTCCCGTCATTAAACAGCAGATCGGGCGAGAATTTGCGCAATATTTCATTGGTGCCGCCGTATGGTGTTCCAAACACCGGCGTACCGCAAGCCATTGACTCAATGGTAACAAGGCCAAAGCCTTCAAGAGTAATCGTCGGGACGATGCTGTAATCTGCCGCTTGATACCATTCTACCAATTCTTCGTTGGATACCCTGCCGAGCATCTTCACATTTGCCGTTATACCAAGCTTCACAATAAGCTGCTCATACTCGCTGCGCATAGGACCATCCCCGGCAATATACAGCAAAGCTGTCGGGTGCTCACGGGTTACTGCATGCATAGCCTCAATCAGACGGTCAATGCCCATCCGGCGTACAATACGCCTTGCGCAAAACAACAGCTTTTGGCCTGGGGCAATACCAAGCTTAGCCCGTAATGCCTCCCGGTCCCGATGAGGCTTGAACCGCTCATGCTCAACAGCTCCGGGAATAATGTGAATCTTCCTGTCATCAATACCGTAATTGCCCGACAATATGTCCCTGAAGTATTCGCTTAGTACAATAAAACGGTCTGAACGCCGGTAGGTCAGCTGTTCGACCTGCTTCTTGAGCAAATACCGGGCTTCCCGGACAAGTCGCGGCTTATTGCCTTCTTCCAGCTTCGATTCGAGTGCCCACGGCCCGTGAAAGTGGGTGACGATCGGAATATGTTCCGGCAGTGATTGCCTGGATACCATCGATGCATATAAGGCAAAATGCGGATTAAAGACATCCGGGCGAAATTGCTGCACAGCCTGCAGGGTGTGCTTACGGACCGATCGGATCCGGGCCAGCAGATTACTTGCCTTTACTGCTGTATTGGCTACATTCAGGCTTGTATTCAGTTCTATTCCGGGCTCAGCCACTACGAGCCCAAGCTCTGAATGGCCGTATTGCTTCATGGCGCTTGTATAGTCTACAAAATAACGGTTTAGTCCTCCGGGCTGCTGATCATTCCATCCTAATCCGGTCGTTAACACATTCATTAGCGATCACTCTTTTCATCCTGCTTATCTGTTTAATACTTCCTCATAGATATGTAATGTTTCTTCCGCGACACGCTTCACCCGGTAGAAATCAAGTCCTTGCCTCGCTTGTTCCCGGAAATACTCTCTTTTCTTCGCATCCTCCAGCAAATCAATTACCGCCTCCGCCAATACAGCTGGCTGTCTGGGAGGAACAAGCACTCCGGAGCCTCCATGATCCAATGCTTCGGGAATGCCATCCACACCTGTGGCAACGATGGCACAACCCGCTTCCCTTGCCTCTATGAGGACAAGCGGAAACGGGTCTTTGTGAGAAGCAAGAACAAATACATCTGCAGCCTGCATATAAGGCATAGGATCATGCTGAAAGCCTTCGAATTTGATTTGGTTTCCGTAAAAGGATAAGCTTGCCATGCTCTCAAATAAGGATCGATCCGGCCCTTCACCAACAATATACAGCTCAACGCCCTCTACCTTAGCGGCAATCTGATCAAAGGCTTCTATTAAATCTCCGATGCCTTTACGTGTATATAGCCCGGCTACCGTCACAATTGTTACTCCTTTCAAATCCAGCATGGAAGAACCTTGGATTTTTCTAGGGCTTCCGACGGTTCCATTTCGTACGACCTTTAGTTTATTCTTATGAATCCCCCGTGCAGCCATAGATTGGGCCACAGCATCACTTACTGCAATAACCGCATCTCCAACTTTCATCAAGTCGGCGTGCTTTTGAAACTCGTTATGTACATGCGTAATAATTTTGTAAGAATGGAGCCCTTTCAGATATCGGGAAAGTAACGCGCCTGTCATCATATGGGCGTGAATAATATCGGGACGCAAACGTCTGATCTCCGAACGGAAACGAAAAAAAGCCCGCAGCATCGATGCAGGCTTTCTCGTTTGATCGAGCGTACAGTGGGCTACCCCATTTGCATGAAGAAGATGCTCGTAGCTTCCTCCTCCCGACATCACAATAACCTCATGTCCCATCCTCGCCTGTTCGCAGGCCAAATCAACCATGACGTTTACAATGCCATTGCCAACCTCCTGAACATGATTGGCGATATGTACGATTTTCATCCGCTCCTCTTCACTCCGTTCCCGCGTACTTCTTCATAGAATTCGATAGCTTCTCCGGCAATCTGCCTCCAGTCATGCTGTTGCGCTGTCTGGTAAGCCTTCATTCTGAGTTCAAACAAGCAGGACGGGTCACCCAGCAGCAGCTTCAGCTTCCTTACAATCGCATCCGGATCTCTCGCAGGAATGACCAGCGCATCCTCATTATCACGGAGAAAAGCCTCTGTCGTGAAGGAAGTTACCGGAGCAAGACCACAAGCCATCGCTTCCAGAAGGGACAAAGGATAACCCTCCGACAAAGTCGGCAGCAGCTTGATATGATGTCCGGCCAACAGTGCCGGCAGCTCTTTATGGTTGTAAGCAGGAATAACATGAATCCTGGAATGAAGCCCGGGGTCATAGTCTGCCAGTACCGTTTCAGCCGGACAACCTGTTCCGATAAATGACAATTCCACATGCGGATAATCACGCAATATCACATTCATGGCTTCTGCCGTATATTGGATACCTTTTCGCATAATGTAGCTGCCAATCTGCACAACCCGGATTTTGTCACCCGGCTGGATTTCCGTTACAGTTACCGGCAAGCCAAGAAAATATTCGGGAAGCCCGTTCCTGACCAGACGCGAGCTTGCCTGCTTCACCTTCAATCTGGTTACAGCATATTGATAATCCTGCTTGTTGAGGAAAAAGGCTCCATCGGACTTCCGGAAGGATAAAGCGACCTCCCAGAGCCGGAGCCCGCCATGATAAAGCGGATATTTCCAGGACAATCTGATATTTCCACGCTTATGCTCCTCCAGCAAACCCTCATGCATCGTATGTTCAAGTCCGTGACTTCTCGTTATAAGAGAAGGCTCCCGATTCTTACTCCGAAACAGGCTCCAGATCCATGCATCACCGCTTGATGCATCGACAATATCCAGCTTCTGACCTGCACGCCGGATATGCCGGAACAAATAAAACGGGAAAGCAATAGCCTTCAATTTTCCGGGCAAATAGGAGGGCAGGTTATCATAGGTAAATAAACTGACCTGATGCCCGGCATGTTCATATTCTCTGTATAATTGATAGGTTGCATTAGCAGCCCCTGCGTTTATGTTCATCTCATGATGAATCGTTAAGAGAATATTCATAATAAAGCTCCCTCCTTTTCCATAGGCTTTGATCTTCTCCTGTTTAGCTGCTCTTTCACCCAGCGCCAATCTTCTACTCTGAACAAGAAAGCCGTCCAGCTAGTTCCAAGCTCCTTGCGGTAAAGAAGCAAAATAAACAAGTAATTGACACCTGCGGATATAAGAAGCGAATACGCTGCCCCCATAATTCCCAGATGCGGCGTAAGTAGATTGATTAGTACGGCATTCATAATCAATGAGGCAACCTTGAGCAGCGTAACCCTGCCCGGCTTATCCGTAGCCATAAAGCCTTGCGCAAGAGTCCATGTCGCACTGCCAATAGCAGCCTGAATAATAAGAATGCGGAAGATCGGGATGGCATCCTCAAAGGATTTGCCGTAGAGCAGCAATAATCCGAAAGGGGCCAGCAAGATAGCACCAAGCACGAGAATGACCGTAATCACCGAGCTTATCCGGTAAACCTTCAAGGTGAGCTCTATCGCTTCTGTCTGATCTAGTCCTGAGGCTTGTGGAAACAAGACCGAGACGACCGAAGCTTGAATGATATCCAGCATCTTCGACAGATTCAGGGCGACAAGATAGATACCAAGACTTACAGGCGACAGTAAACCAACAACAAGCACCTGATCGATATAAAAGGATAAGGTCCCCGCAAGATCTGTACCATAGGACCGGATGCCATACTGTACAAGCTGCTTGGAGGAATCTATAACCCCCTTTTGCTTAAACGAATAGACGGACAACAGCCTGATCATGATCCATAAGGACAGCGGTATCGTTGGAGCGACATAAGCAAGCGACGTATAGAATGGATTGACACTGTCGGTTACAACCAGGGCAAAAAGCAGAATGAGAGTAATAACGTTCGGCAAGTAGCGGATGCGGTTAAATAACGAGTACTCTTCCCGGGCTTGCAGAACGGCGTTATTGATTGCTCCCAGAAGACCAAAAGGCACAAGAATAAGCGCCCAGCAAGCAAACCGGATTTTATCGGAGGAATAGCCATCCATCCAGCTCGGAAGAAACACAAGTCCCCCGATCATGGATATGGTACCAAGAACGAAACACATCCATAGGGAGGCAAGAAACAGGGAGCCATGATCACTGTTTTTTTGCTTCATATAGTAGATTATAGAGGAGGGCAGCCCGAGCGTAACGATATAGGAAAGCAGCTGCGGCCACATAATCATGGCTGCTTGTTCGCCTCTGCCTTCTGGTCCAAGATATCTTGCAATGATGATGCCGGTCATCGTATTAAGCAAGAGGATAAATACATTTGACGCAAAAATCTGGGTCATATAACCAAAGCTATCTTTTCGCTTCAACATCCTTAATATAGCCATATCCATTTCCCTTCAAGACTTTGCTGCTGCAAAAGTCTTCTTCCTTGCCGTCTCATCTATTAATTGGCTGTAATGACGGGCCATCGCATTCCATGAATTACCCCCGGCAATATGCACCGCTTGCTCACCCATGCGCTTCAATCGGTGGCGGTCATAAACACAACTCCTTATCGCCTCAGCCAAAGCAACCGCATCATCCGGATCATCGAGTATAACAGCCGCCTCCTCATTCAGCAGTTCAACCGCCCCGCAGTTACGGCTTGCAATAACCGGAAGACCTGTCGCCATTGCCTCCAGAATAACTAGCGCGAACGGCTCATACCGGGAGGGATAAACGAATAAATCGGCTGCAGACATCAATTCGGCCATATCCTTGCGGTATCCCAAAAAATGAACACGATCCTCAATACCAAGATCGGCTGCCATTTGAGGATAAATACTGCCTTCTGTCCAGCCTACTACAAGCAAATGAACATCATGAACCTTGGTAAGTGCCTTCAGTACCGTGTCCAGATTTTTGCGCGATGATCGAATATCGCCAGCAAACATGGCGTACACCGTGTCTTCAGACAACTTCAGATTAGCGCGCTTTACCGGTCTCGGGTAAAACTCTTGCAAATCAACGCCGTTACGGATGACGGCAATGCATTCTTTTCCAATGCCGGCATATTGAACCAATTCCATTTTGACCTGTTCCGACACGGCAACGATAGTTCTTGAACGCTTCATTGCTTTCCGCTCTAAATACCGGTTAAAACTTGTATAAATATATTGATAGAAGGACCTCGGGCTTCTCCTTTCCTGGTAAGGATGATAGGGAGAAGCAAGCCAGGCACTGTGCACGAAATGAATACAGTTGATATCTGACCTTGCATAGGTGACAAATCCGTTAACAATCGTTAGATCGACACGGGAACGAAGTCTGTCCAGCCAAATCGTTGCTCCGATCGCAAACACCTGGTTCCTGAGCAGTTCCATCGGCCATCCTTTAACGGTTACTTCCTTCCATTCAACAAGCGGATGATCCTTTAAATCCTCGGATATCTCAGAGGAAATGATGATAATCTCATGTCCTTGTCCAACAGCTTCCTGAATAACCTCGTAATTTACACGTCCCTGTCCATCGCCTTTTTTCACCTTATGGGTAACGAAGCAAATTCTCATCATTCACCTTCTCCTTATGCTCCATAAAAACCATAGATACCAAAAACCAGATACATGCCCCTCCGACACCCGACATCATATTGCTGCTTAAGAACAAAAACATAACGGCTACCATCGTTCCAAACGCGAGGTGACGGTATTCCTTGTGTTCGTTTGTCGTTTTTAACGTGTAAACAAGCAAAAACAACAATAGTCCGATAAAAAGTAATCCTCCAGGCAGACCAAACGTATAAAATACATTCAAATATCCGTTATCGAAATCCTGAAGGGCATTCTTGTTAAGTTTGGCGCTAAGCCCCGTGCTGCCAAGGCCGTTCCCAAGCGGATTGGCCGAAATATATTGCGAAATATGCGTTGAGAAAGCAAGCCTTTCCTGATAGGAAGTATCTTCGCTCAAATTGCCAAATGATTCAAAGCGGGAAGTGATGGAATCCGAACCCGGCAGGCTTGGAAGTACAAATTGAAAGAAAATGACCAGTGCAGCAAGCATGGTGACAAGCTTCATTTTATTTTGGGATTTAGCCTGCATAAAATAAGCAATAATCATTGCGGCAAGGCCAATCCAGCTGCTTCTTACAAGTGTCAGAAGCAAAGCAAAGACAACAAGCAGCAGACCGGGTACTCCGAATGCACGCCATTTCTTATTCATTACCATTACAGCTAGTGCAAAAGAAAAATAAACTCCGGCCGGTCCCGGTGAATTCAAGGTGGAGAATACTCTCACTTCCATCGGCTCGGGGTGCCCGATCGACTGCATCTCAGACTGAATCATCCAGAATTTATCCCACGGGGGGATGGCGAAATATTGAATGATCCCGTATATTCCGACCAAAGCAGCGATGGAGGTAAAACTTTTCAGCCATAGATCTCTAGCGGAATTATGGAATGTACTCACATTGATATATGGCACAATAAGCAGCGGTGACAGGTAATTGATAAAATCAAAGCCGGCCGCCATTGCCCCGTACTGAGGCAATCCGATTATAAGGCCATAAACAAACACAAACATGGCAGTGGCCAAGACGCCGATCGATACCCGGGAAAGCCTTTTATAACCTTTTATAATTGGAATAAGCATCGTTAGACTGACAAGAAACGGTGCTAAGGCCATAATGGGGGTGTCACTATAGGAGTTGAAAGACCAGTCAAGCAGCCGCCTTAATTCCGGGTATACGGACCAAACAGCCAACATGTAGGGCAAATAGGCAATCGGCTTGACCTGCTGGATGAATAATGCGCCCATCGTTAGCAATAAAACGACTGACAGCTGCCAGAGCTCCTGGAACAAATATGTCTTGGCAGAAATATTGCCAATTACCGCAACAATAAATAATACTCCGGCCAAGCTAGCAGTTTTCAGAAAGGCAGTCCGGGTTAAATCTATGAATTTATTGACATTATCCAAGTTTTCCAACCGTCCCATCTGCCTCTGAATGTGGTGCTCAGCTTACGAAAGGCGGTTACTCCTTCACGCGGAACCATCCGGATCAGCTGTAACAGTCCAGGCGATGGACTGCTGCCTACCGTTATAACCCACATCACGTACATCATTCTTCGAAACGCATTGGAATGCTTCAGGATCATGTAAGTTTCGTTATGCGCCATATTCATACAAGCGGTCTCATTAAACAAGTTTCGCTTGTCCTCGTCAAACCTCTCAGCCGGGTAATGGTTTACACACACACTAGGATCATAACGGAGCCGCCAGCCGCCTTGTTTTACGAGCAGACTTACTCCAATTTCGAGATGAACCTGTGCCCCGTTTCCGCGTAGTCTTTCATCAAAGTTGATACCTGCAATCGCTTCTCTTCGGAAGCTCATATTGGCCCCCTTTAATATATCGACCTCTCTTGGAGCACCTATTCCGATATGATGATTGCCGGTCATTCTTCCGAACCAGGAAAGCTTTCCGACGCTTCTCGCCTCACCGTATTCGAGACGTCCGGCATGATATACCCAATCTTTCCCGCCAAGTCCGCCCAGCTGTGAGTCTGCCTCATAATGCTGTTCAATTCTAGCAAGCCAGTCGGGATAAGGAACTGTATCATCATCGGTAATGACGATAATATCGCCAAATGCCGATTTTATCCCCGCATTATAAGCAGCCACTGCGCCTGATCGGTAAACGAGTACGGATTTCAGAAGCGTGTTGCCCGAATGACTAAGCAGGTCTATTGTTTCCTGATCCGTATCTCTTGCAACAATTATGATTTCATCCGGCTGCCGTTGCTGCTTGGATAGTCCGTCCAAGCAATTTGTTAAGCTGTCCACCCGCTTGAAGGTAGGAATGACGACGCTGATTCTCATGAAACTTCACCGGTCCTTTTTACGGTTTAAAAAAACTAGCTATATCCTCTTGCCGGGGCAAGAAAACATAGCTAGCATTTTAAAAAAGAAATAAAATAGGCATTTAACCTGTCCTCACATCACACTATCGACAATGATGTCTAAGGTCAATTGACCCACAGCGTGACCGAGTGCCTACAGTGATAAAGGTTCAGTAGACATTACCTATCTTCTGCTGCACTCCGGTGTCGATGTTATGCTATTTGCTTGATCCATAATATTTCATATAAGCGATATCCTGCCTTTTCATCTGATTAAATACAGCACCGATAATACGGGATTGTACAAAATCCAGCTTTTCCTTAGCCTTGCGCACAAAAGCCTTTTTCACTTTTCCGGCATGGATAACAAGGAGAACACCGTCACTCAAAGAACTAATAATCAGACTGTCTGTTACGGCGAGTACCGGCGGAGTATCAAACAAGATAAGATCATAACTTTCCCTTAGCTCATCGACTAAAGTTTTCATCCGAGTGGATCCAAGCAGCTCGGCCGGGTTAGGCGGGGTTGCCCCGGACGTTATCAGCGATAAATTGTCCACTCCACTATCCCTCACTACTTCCTCCAGCGTACTCATCCCGGTTAGCAAACTCGTTAAGCCCTGACGGTTGGTCTGGCTGAAGATCCGGTGAACGCTAGGCTTTCGCAGATCCGTATCAATGAGAAGAACCCGCTTCCCTTCCATCGCATACGCAACTGCTAAGTTGCAGATGACTGTTGATTTACCTTCTCCTGCCTGGGCAGATGTGACCATCAGGAGCTGAATCGATGAATCAACCGAGGAGTACTGTATATTGGTACGCAGCGTTCGGTAAGCTTCAGATACAATAGAGCTTGGATTAATCAATACAACTAACCGACTGTCATTGGTTGAGCGAGACATATGAACCTTCACCTGCTTCTTTTCTAATTAGGACCTGCTCGCCGCGTTTGCCGCGTAAATCTTCTTTTTTCATTTTCCCCATTGTAGCCAGAAGCGGAATACCTAGAAGCTCCTTGAGTTCCTCTTCATTTTTTACAGTGTCGTCTAGGAAGTGCAGGATAAGGACCAGTGCGACCGCAACCATAAGGGAGAGGATAAAGGCCATTACAATGCTCATAAAGACATTGATATTGACCGGTTCATGTGATAGACCGTCATTTATTTTGGCTTCGTTCAAGATGGTGATATTATCAACGTTCATAATGAGGGGAATCTGCTCTTTAAAGACTTCGGAAATGGCATTTACAGTCTTTGCAGCAGCTTCGTACGAGGTGGACCAATAAGTAAGATTAAGCACTTGAGAGTTGTCCGACGAACTGACCGAAAGTGTGCTGGCCAGCTGATAAGCGGAATCCTCGATTGCAGGATATTGCTGCACCACTTTATCCAGTATGGCGGAAGAAACAATAATTTCTTTGTAGGAGTCCATCAGCATAAGGTTTGTCTGCAGCAGACCAACGCTCGGGTAGCCTTGTTGATTCATATTTGCGGATTGATTTACAATTAATTTCGCATTGGCTTCGTAGATTGGTGTTGTATAGTAGTAGCTTTTTACACCAGATGCCGTACAAGCAAGCAAGACAAACAAAAGAATCAACCACCACTTTTTAAGTACAATTCTGAAATACTGTTTAATTTCCACTTACGCACCTCCGCCGGTACTTTTAGATACGTTTTGTATATATCTAACTTTATGATACAATTAGTAGCATGTCAAGAACTATTCCATCACAAAAGCCGACAATTAGGAAGTAGTACTTCATAATTGTCGGCTTATGAGCAGGTATAGAAATAGCGCTTTATGGAATCATCGTAATTTGCAGTTTACCGTTAACAAGTTCAATTCTGCCTCTTGCCCCAGTTGCTTTATCCGTCAGAATAAAGGCGTCTCCGCTTTCAATTGCTGGCCTTGAATAAGCATGATTGTACGGAGAGTAAGAGCTGTTCGTATCATAAGATACCATGACAGCCGCCAAATAGGTTGGCTGTGAAGCTGATAAATCAAAGAAGGAAACCGAATAGGCGTTTGCGTTTGGAGCATATTGTTCCCTGCAGGAGATCCTCGTCCATTGATTTACAGGCACCTCAAACGTATTATCGTAGAGGGTAGTAAAATTTCCGAATTCAAGCCGGCTGCGGTATCGGGATTGCGGGGATAAAATAAAATATTCAAAACAAATGTAACGTTTCGTATCTATAGAAAGTGGTGAAGGATTAAACGGGATTCCGACAAAAGGGTTACTTGAGCCGTTAGGTGTAATTTTCAATACCCCAGCAACAGCTTTATCTACATATGCCTTCATTTCCGAGCTAAAGGGAACAGGCAGAGAATCAAGATTCGTTACCATAGTAAGGCTGATGCCGGTACCCGCAACAATCTTCCAGTTGTTCTGTTGCTCCGGATTGACGATTAAATTACCGTGGCTTACCGGGTTATTCGCCTTGGCATGAATGGACTCTCCTACTGAATAAGGCGTAGAGTAAAGCAAAGTAGCCATCACATTACGCTTTACGATTTTAACATATTTAGCCTGAAGACCCGAGATAACATTATCCTTTTCCAGCATGTTGATATAGGCAGTACCCAATGCGCCAGGTGCATTCGATTTAACAACAAGGCCTTCAATATCATCGAATTGGGCATTCATAATCGTGCCCAGATATACGCCGTAGCTTTGCTTCGACTGACTGGCTTTTAAGGTATCGGGCAGGGCATAATATTCGGCTGCGTTCGGATCGATGGAAGACCAGGACATCCCAAAGCCGGACATGTAGAATCCGTTTGTTACCGATTTCGGCAATAGCCGAATCGCAGCCTCACCAATCTGCTCGAACCGGACAGATTCCATCGTTCCGCTAAGCCCTCCAACAACACCGCTTCCATTATTATAAGTGTCCGAATCGATGACCTGATAGATCCCATAAGGCGAATACCCCATATGCACACGCTTCATCGTTGCATTAAATCCGCCATAATGGCCAACATGCTCCTTTATCCCTAGCATGATACAACAGAATGCGCCGGTAATGCCGCCGCCCTCAAAATAATAGTCTTCGCTGTTCTTCACGCAGTAAAGCCCGATAAGACCGTTCCACGTACAATCGTAAGAGGTTATATGCCCGTCTGTGCTGTTTAGCAGCAGACCCACCTTTACCTGTTTGGTGCTGACACTTCGGAAAATCGGCTTGGCCCCTCCAGCTACTTCAATTGCCGTGGTGCCTGCAGCAAACATGCTGTAAGAATCCTGATCAAACAGACTTTTATTGACCCAGGTCGATAGCGTTCTCGAATTGTAGCTCACTTGACCGATAATTGCGAAGTTTTCAAAGATCGCATCAACCCCAGCATTCTCTATCCGTATACATGGTAATAAATCGGTTGTCTTGTCAATCGGATCCCACAAAAGCAGTGACCCGCTCTGATCTTCATCCAGGTAATTCGCAGCACCGTACATTCCACGGGAATTATTGATTAAGGTCTGGCGAATCCGGTATTTGCCCACAGGGATAAATATCCGATGCTTCTTGCCGCTAATCGCCATCGCAGCCTGAAAAGCTGCGGTATCATCCGCCGTACTGTCGCCTACGGCTCCAAACCATGTCGGATAAATATCGCCTACCTTTGGCGTTCCCGCAATGGTTCCTCCCGCCGTAATGTCGAAGATCCAATCATAAAGACTGGCTGCAATGGTTCCGTTTACAGTAATAGTAACTCCTTTTGCCGGCTTCAGCCGGGCGCCGCGGGCGAACTCCAGCCTCTTGGTAGCGGGTATCGTTATGCTCTTCTCGATCAGATATACGCCGGGCGGAACAAAAATCGCGGTTGTTGCCGTGTCGTTGACTGCCGTTAGGAGTGCATTGTAGCTGCCGGCAGCACCGCTGGCATCAGCTCCCTTCCACCGAATGTCCATCCCTCGCGCACCAAGCTCGTTGTCGAGCGCAGTAAAGTTTGCGTTTAATTCGGATGGTTTGACCGTTTCAGATGTTCCCCAGATGTTCATGCCCATGTTACTTGTTTTACCAGTCGCCATACTTACTCCCCCTTTCTTCTCCTCCTTCCATATATGCAGCCAATATAGCAACGGCAACCGCGAATAGCCCTCCTTCATAGATTAGATTTATTAATTTAATAGAAAGGCGCATTGCCCTCCGTATGGAGAAAAATGCGCCAGCGAGACATGTTCATATATTCCTACATATTCGTACAATGCTCTTCGACTTCTTCCCAGGTATTGTACAGCTCAACGATCCGGCTGTCCTCGCCCCCGTTGCCGGATTGTACAATGATGATTTCGAGCTCGGATACTGCCCGAATGCTGTGCAGCGTCTTCATCGGAATATGAAGCACGTTGCCTGCCTTCACCCGCATGTAATTGCCGTTCTGAATGAATTCGCCTTCGCCCTTAACGATGGTCCAAACCTCTTCCCGGTTAATATGCAGCTGATAGCTGATATTGCGCCCCTGCAGGATTCCCACGCGCTTCGTTACTACCGAACGGCCGTCATCATAGCGTTGATCATCCAGAATCCGTGCCCAGCCCCAGCTCCGTTCCTCGAACATCGGACCTTGATTATAATTAATGAAGTCCTTCACTCTTGGACTGGCGCTTTTGTCCGCCACAAGGATTCCATCCGGGCTTACAGCCACAACAACGTTGGATAACCCAAGAATGGAGACCGGTATGTCAATCTCGTTAATCAGATGAGTATTTATGCTATCCTCGCTGATCATTCCCTTGCCGATCAGACGGCTGCCCATCTCTTCCGTTAACGTATTCCAGGTGCCGAGATCCTTCCAGTACCCGTCATACGGGCTCACGACAATGTGATCTGTCCGTTCAACCACTTCATAGTCGAAGCTCACCTTAGGAAGGGTATGATATTGAAGAACCAGCTCCTTGTAATGAAGAGGCAGCCCTCTCTGCTCGAGCAGCCCAATGAGGAAACCAAGCTTAAAGGCAAATACGCCGCAATTCCAGAGCGCATCGTAATCCTCGATCAGCCGGGCCGCACGTTCTTCTGATGGCTTCTCTTCGAAGCGATTGACTTGACGGTAACCAGAATTGTCTTGCTTACTTGAAGCAGAAGGCACGATGTAACCATATTTAGAGGAAGGATAGGTCGGTTTCACCCCTATCAAGGCAAGATTAGCTTCAGAGTCATTCAAAACATCCTCCAGCTTCTTAACCTCGTCAAAAAAACGACCTTCCACGTAAGGATCAACCGGCAGTATCGCAATGACCTCTTCCAGTCCTGCCTCTTGCTCCGAATAAAGATAAGCAGCGGTTAAAGCAATTGCCGCAAACGTATCTCTGCGTTCCGGCTCAATAATTAACGGTACATGGCGGCCGATCTGATTATGCATCATTTCAATCTGGGATTTACCTGTAGCAATATAGCTGCAGTCGCCAAGTCCGCGCTCCGTAATTTGTCCCCATACCCGCTGAACCATAGACACATGCTGATGCCTTTCATCCTCGAGCACCTTCAGGAACTGCTTGGAACGGGCATCATTGGAAAGCGGCCACAGCCTTTTTCCTGATCCGCCCGATAACAGAACAAGCCTCATTCCAAACTCCTCCGTTCGCAAATGTCTTTAATAAGCATTTTTAGAACCAAACATGACCTTTACGGTGCGCAAAATAAGCTTCAAATCCAGCAGAAATCCCCGATCCTCAATATATCTAAGATCAAGCTCCACCATTTCTTTAAAACTGAGCTCGTTGCGGCCGCTTACCTGCCATAAGCCTGTGCAGCCAGGCTGCACCTTGAGGCGCAATTTGTCATAGTTCGTGTACTCGCTCACTTCACGAGGCAATGCTGGACGTGGACCAACCAACGACATGTCCCCGCGAATAACGTTCCACAACTGAGGAAGCTCATCGATACTTGTCTTGCGAATGAATTTGCCGACTTTGGTAATCCGGGGATCTTCCTTCATCTTAAACATGGCGCCTTGGATTTCATTTTGGCTGAGCAGGCTATCCAGCATCGCTTCCGCATTAGTCACCATTGAGCGAAATTTGAACATTTTGAAAGGCTGTCCGTTGCGGCCAACCCGCGTTTGATAGAAAAAAACCGATCCTTGCGGACTTTCCAGCTTAATTAATAAGGCAACAAGAAGAAAAATCGGAGAAAGCAGAATCAACCCCAAACTAGCGGCAATGAGGTCGAATCCGCGCTTGACCATTAAATAAATCCGTAGAGGCCGACGCTCGTAGGCGGTATATATGGTCGCTGCATCAAAGACTGCATCCAGATCATTCTGCTGAGGAGTCGGAGCCATAACATTCACCTCTAATTAATCTTATTGGACTGCTCCCGCAGCATCATTTCTTCCATAGCAGCGAGCAGGGGAATACGGAGTTCTTCGTTTCTGAGGGCAAAATCGATCGTCGTTGTAATAAAACCAAGCTTCTCGCCAACATCATACCGGGTACCTTCGAAATCATAAGCATATACTCCCTGCAATTCATTCAGCTTCTGAATCGCATCGGTTAGCTGGATCTCTCCTCCGGCGCCTTCTTGCTGGTCCTTTAGACAATCGAATATTTCAGGGGTCAAAATATAACGCCCCATAATGGCTAGGTTAGAGGGCGCCTGTCCTCTGGCAGGCTTTTCTACGAACCGCTTCACCTGATACAACCGGTCGAAGCTTTCATCCGGGTCTACGATGCCGTAACGGTCAGT
The DNA here is from genome assembly GCF_051200795.1 of Paenibacillus glycanilyticus. Classification (NCBI taxonomy): domain Bacteria; kingdom Bacillati; phylum Bacillota; class Bacilli; order Caryophanales; family Paenibacillaceae; genus Paenibacillus; species Paenibacillus glycanilyticus. The sequence continues at coordinate 1,410,266 of NZ_CP195155.1, read as the reverse complement.
TTGGTCATCACGGACCGTCTGAACCCCTATGACGGAGCGGTCTGTCCGTTCGTATTGTTCAATCAATTGCTTTACGCAAGGCACGTGGGACTGCACGATGTCATCCCCAAGCAGGACGGCAAACGGCTCATCCCCGATAAAATTGCGAGCGCACCATACGGCATGACCTAACCCCCGCGCCTCTTTCTGGCGGATATAATGGATATCCACATTGGAGGAACGCCGAACCTCATCCAGCAGTTCGAACTTGCCCTTGCTGAACAAGTTATGCTCCAGCTCGAATGCATGATCGAAATGATCCTCGATCGCTCTCTTTCCTTTGCCCGTTACGATAATAATGTCTTCGATGCCGGATGCTATTGCTTCCTCCACAATGTACTGAATCGTAGGCTTATCAACGATGGGCAGCATTTCTTTCGGCATCGCCTTGGTTGCCGGAAGGAACCGGGTTCCGAGCCCGGCAGCAGGAATAATTGCCTTTTTCACCTTGTTCATTACACTCTCACCCTCACCTATCCAATATAGTATCTCTATAAAATACAAGCCCTGACTTATAGGTCTAGGGCTGCCAAACCAAATCCCATTTTCGATTATTTCTTATTGGTTAAGCGTCGCGTACGTAGCTTCATTTCGTTCTTTTTTAACCTTCATCGTCGGCTTATTCTGTTGGGCCATATCCTGCTTATTGATCTTATTGATTAGGGCAAGAACCGGCAGATCAAGGGTTTGCAGCATTTCCGCTTCGTTCTTGATTGTGTCGTCGAGATAATCAAGCAGGAAGATGATGCCGACAGCCAGCATGCAGGAAACGATTAAGCTGATCAGCATGTTCAGGATCGGGCTGTTATTGATTGGACTCGGAATATCCTTTTCATCGGCCTTGTCGAGAATCGTAACATTGTCAACCTTCATAATATGGGGTATTTGGTCTTTGAAAATTTCAGATACCGCATTGACAATCTGGGCAGCCTGTTTGTAGGAGGAACCGGCGTACATAATGTCCATTACCTGTGAATCGTCTGCCGAGGTAACCGTAACCTTTTGCGATAACTGATCAGAAGTGACCCCAAGGCTCGAATTTTGCTCGACAACTTTTTCCATGATGTAGGCCGATTCTACGATTTTTTTATAGGAATTGATAAGCATGACATTGGATTGAAGCAAACCAAGATTCAGCGTTTCTACGCCGGCTTGCTGAGGAGATTGATTGACGATAAGAGTGGCCTTGGCCTGGTAGACCGGAGTTGTGAAGAAGTAGCTTTTAATGCCGGTAGCAACAACAGCAACGATAACGATGGCGGCAATCAGCCACCATTTTTTCAAAACGATCTGAGCATACTGCTTTAATTCCACGCGTTTCCCTCCTACAGCCTTGTAAGACTTCGGATACAATTTGTATCGGTATTTGTATACCCTACTTTAAGATACGATACGTATCATGTCAATAGCTTTTTCAACGGTTTTCATATTTTTGCGACATATCGTTGCAGCGAAGCGTTCCGGCAAAAAGAAAACCCCCATGCAAACGGTTACCCGTTTGATGAGGGTTAGTGAACGGTTTTATTCTTTACAAATTCGGCTTCCTGCCGTCCCAATCGCTAAGGAATTTCTCAATGCCGGCATCCGTAAGGGGATGCTTCCAAAGTGAAGGAAGCAGCGCTCCTGGAATCGTTGCGATATGGGCTCCGGCCAACGCAGCCTGCTCGACATGCCCGATATGGCGGATGCTTGCCGCGATGATCTCCGCATGCATCCCGTAGTTATGAAGGATCGTCCGGAGATCCCGAATTAGCCCTATGCCATCCGTACCAATGTCATCCAGACGGCCGACAAAAGGACTAATGTAGGTTGCGCCTGCTTTGGCAGCCATCAGACCTTGCGCAGCCGTAAAAATCAGCGTTACATTGGTCTTAATGCCTTTTTCCGACAAAGCGCGGGTTGCATACAGACCGTCCTCGGTCATAGGCAGCTTAACGACGATATTGGGGGCCCAATCCGCGATATCAAAAGCCTCCATCAGCATTTCTTCCGAAGTCGTACCGATTACTTCCGCACTAATGGGACCGTGAATAAAACCTGCGATTTCCTGGATAACTTCCTTGAATTCACGGCCTTCCTTCGCGATCAGGGACGGATTCGTCGTTACCCCGTCAACGAGACCGAGCCTCGCAATTCTTCTAATCTCCTCGACATTAGCCGTATCCAGGAAAAACTTCATAGCTGTCCGCCAAAAAACATCTCTATCTCGCGTTCCGCACTCTCAACGGAATCGGAGCCGTGAACGATATTGCTCTCTACGCTTAATGCGTAATCGCCGCGAATCGTGCCGGCATCCGCATCCGTAGGATTCGTGCGGCCGATCAGGGTACGGGCGTTTTTTACGGCACCGGGGCCTTCCCAGACCATGGCGAAAGAAGGACCGGAAGTAATGAACTCGACGAGTTCGCCAAAGAAAGGCTTCGCCGCATGCTCGCTGTAATGGCGCTCTGCCAGGGGCGTATCGATCTCGATCAATTTCGCCTGTATGAGCTTAAAGCCTTTGTGCTCGAATCTTGCTACTATGCTGCCGATTAATCCACGCTTTACGCCATCGGGCTTCACCATGACAAAGGTTCGTTCCATTTCCATTCCTTCTTTCATTCCTAGTTTTATTTGCGCAATAGAGGTTTGTTCGGTAAATAATGAAGCGACTTCACATACCGTACGGTACGCGTCTGTGCCCGCATGACCATGGAATGCGTCTCCGCGCGCTGCTCCGGCATATAGCGCACTCCGCCCAGGAACTCACCGGGCGTTACGCCGGTTGCCGCGAAAATAACATCCCCGGTCCCTACCATATCGTTGATATTTAATATTTTGCGAGGATCCGCCAGTCCCATAGAGACGCAGCGTTCATATTGCTCCTCGCTTTCGGGAATCAGCCTGCCTTGAATTTCGCCGCCCAAGCACTTGAGCGCAGCCGCCGCAAGGACGCCTTCGGGAGCGCCGCCCGAACCAACATAGAGATCGATGCCCGCTTCCGGAAAAGAAGGCGCTAGCGCTCCCGCGACATCCCCGTCCGATAAAAACTTGATCCGAACGCCCGCTTCCCTTAAGTCGCGGGTTATATCCGCATGGCGCTCACGGTCCAGAATCATCACGGTCAAGTCCGTGATTGGCTTATCCAGCGCAAGCGCCGCCTTCTCCAGCGTTATGCGGATCGGGTCCTTCAGAGACAGCTTGCCGGCAAGCTCCGGTCCAACCGCAAGCTTTTCCATATACATGTCAGGCGCGTGAAGGAGCTGGCCTTTGCCTGCAACAGCCAATACGGCCATTGCGTTATTGAGTCCCCGAGCAACGATCTCCGTCCCTTCGAGCGGATCAACGGCAACATCAACCTCGGGTCCCTGCATGCTGCCGACTTGCTCGCCAATGTAAAGCATCGGCGCTTCATCCATTTCGCCTTCGCCTATAACAACCGTACCACGGATTGATACCGTATCAAACATGCTCCGCATCGCTTCGGTTGCCGCGCCGTCGGCGCTGTTCTTATCTCCCCGGCCCATCCAAGGGGAAGCGGCAAGCGCCGCAAGCTCCGTGACTCGAACTAGCTCTAAAGACAATTCGCGTTCTAACATTTTTGGGCATCCTCTCATACGTATTGCCATTTTTATGCGATAAATACGTTGGCGGCGTTTTTTTTGTGCAAGATTTTCTAGGGGTACTTAAGATAATTGCTCGATAATAAGTCCCGCGGTCTCTTCAATCGCTCGATTCGTAACGTCTATTACCGGGCATTGGAATGCCTGCATCACGCTGGATGCGTAAGCGAGCTCCTCCATAATCCGCTCCATGGAAGCGTACTGCGCGGACTCCGGAAGACCAAGCGTCTTGAGACGCTCAGTCCGGATATGCAGCAGATGCTCCGGCTGCATCGTGAGCCCAACAATTAACCGGCCCGGTGCCGGCGTAAGCTCGGCAGGTGGTCTGACCTCAGGCATTAGCGGCAGATTCGCCGTCTTGATTCCTTTATGGGATAAAAAAATACTGAGCGGAGTCTTGGACGTACGTGATACGCCGATAAGAACCACTTGAGCCTGCATCAGGCCGCGGGCATCCTTGCCGTCGTCGTATTTCACCGCAAATTCAATCGCTTCCATCCGGCGGTAATAATCGTCGTCGATGGAATGGAGAAGCCCTGGCTTGCGCTTTGGCGAGCTGCCAAAGGTATCCACGAAAGCCTGCATCATGGGGCCCATTACATCAACCGCCCGTACGCCCCAGCGGAACGATTCTTCCTTCATTAGCTCGCGAAGCTCCGGCTGAACAAGCGTATAGCTGATAAAGCCGCCCGTACGGGCTGCTTCGGCAACGATCTGGATAACTTCCTCTTCGGCCTTTACATGGCCGAATCGTTTAATTTTGACATGATCGGATGCGAACTGCCGCAAGGTCGCTTTCGCGACGGCTTCCGCGGTCTCCCCTACCGCATCTGAACAAACATAGATAATTTGCTCTGACATAAGCTCCTAATCCCCCAGTTCCGATGCTGTTGCAATATCCGACATCAGCCGGATAATGTTCGATTTCGATACCCATCCGCTAATTTCCGGTCCGCCCTCGCCCGAAATAATAACCGGCAGGCAGTCCACTTGATGGAGCATCATCTTTCGAATCGCATCCGAAACGGATTCTTCGGGAACAAGCGTGACGATATTCGGAAAACGCGTCATAACCATGCTTACCGGGATAGCACCTGCACCCGGATTTCCGAGCGTGATCTTCAACAGATCCTTGGGAGTTACAATCCCCGCGAGATTCTTGTTCTCGTTCACGATCAGAAGCGTATTGGCATTCTCCGTGAACAAGGTGATAACCGCATCCTGGACGGATAACGTCTCCGGAATATTGACCGGAACGCCTTGGATCTCGTGAACCTTAATATTGTCAAAGCGCTGGCGCGCTGCCGTATCGTCGGTCGAACGGTAGGCTTCGCCGAGAAAATAGCCAACCTTCGGCTTCGCGTCAAGCAGGTTCAGCATCACAAGCAGCGACAGGTCCGAGCGCAGCGTCGGGCGGCTGACGCCCATATATTCCGCAAGCTGCTCGCCCGTAATCGGCGCATGCTTTTTAACGAGCTCAAGCAATTCTAGCTGGCGATTCGATAGCTGGATAACGGTTCACCCTCTCACCTTTTTATTACACACATTTACCTATATAACCATCATTAATCGGATTTAATATATCACATATATATTTATTACACAATATATGTTCTATCGCATCCGAATTGTGCTCTATTTATGCTGTGCATATAGCCAGTGGGACAAGCGCCTGACACCATCTATCATGATGTTGGTTATCTTTAGCAGGCTATTTGCCTGCTAATCGAGTACTCGCATATATCTAGCTTCTCGCCGACTATCTGCAGCAGGCTTTTTGCCTGCTACTCTTCTGACCACAGCCTTCCACTGTCTCGCTGATCGTCTACAGCAGGCTTTTTGCCTGCTAATCGCCTACTCGCATCCCTCCACCGTCTCGCCGATCGTCTGCAGCAGGCTTTTTGGACCTCTGTCAAGAAAGTGGACACTGAGTTAGTGTAATTATGCTGCCTCTGCTTGCTTGAATTGAGCTGCAAAACGAACTGGCGACATGTAACCAAGCGAGCCGTGAATTCGTTTGCGATTGTAGAAGAACTCAATGTAGCGGTAAATTTCTTGGTGTGCTTGTTGTTTCGTTCTAAAGGTTGGATTGCAGTAGATCAGTTCCTTTTTCAGAATGCTGTGAAAGGACTCCATGCTGGCATTGTCGTAGCAGTTACCTCTCCGGCTCATACTTGCTTGCATCCCGTACTCTACTAGCTTGTCACGATACTCTTTTGAAGCATATTGGGAGCCACGATCAGAGTGATGGATAAGGTCTTTTTTCGGCTTCTTCGCTTGTTCTGCATCTTCGAGGGCACCTAAAACCAACTCCGTTTGCATACGGCTTCCTAGGCGCCATCCTACAATTTCTCGCGTACAGAGATCCATGATACTTGCCAAGTACAGACGCCCTTCCCTGCAAGCGATATACGTAATGTCTGCTACCCAAACCTGATTAGGCTTTGGCGTCTCAAACTGTTGATTGAGCGTATTTGGTGCCACGGCATAATCGTGATTAGAGTCTGTCGTTTGCACCTTATACTTTTTGGAGACACAAGAACGAAGCCCCAGCTCAGCCATGTACTTGCTCACTGTACGCTCTGTTGGCAATAGCTTTTCTTGGTGAAGTAAATGAGTGATTTTGGGACTTCCATAGCGCTCATTGCTGTCATGGAAGTGAAAGAGGATACGCTCTTGGATTTTTACCTTTTCAAGCTGCTGTGGACTTGGTTCTGCTGTTCTCCATTTGTAGTACCCGCTCGTCGAAATACCCATAACTTTGCACATCTTCTCCACAGAAAACTCCGAGCGATTGTCTTCAACGAACTGGAATCTCAATTCTTTGGCTTGCTGAAGATGTGCACTGCCTTTTTTACAATAGCTAACTCCTCTTCAACGTCAGCAATGCGGCGATCTTTCTCCACGAGCTCTCGTTCCTTTTCACGGAGTTGCTGTTCAAGTTGCCGTATCTTATCCATGTTCCCAATTGGCTCGTTCTCGAAAGTACGATACTTTCCCATCCACTGGTGAAGTGTACTCGATGGAATGTTGAGATCTAGAGCAATATCCCCAATTGATTTCGTCTGTTCCTGGACAAACTTTACGGTCTCACGCTTGAACTCCTCTGTGTACCTTTGCCGTTGCTCACCCATGTGAACACCTCCTGTTAAGACCATTATGGTAATTCTCTTAACGGGTGTCCACTTTCCATTCTAGTTGCATTTTGCCTGCTAATCGCCTACTCGCATCCCTCCACCGTCTCGCTGATCGTCTGTAGCAGGCTTTTTGCCTGCTACTCTTCTACCACAGCCTTCCACCGTCCCGCCAACCGCCTGCTATCTAACTACTAATTCCTCACCAAGTAACACACCCTTGATGCACAACCCATAAAATGGTATTATCTACACAAATCAGATTTCGGACGTGAAGAACACGCCGCTTTCCAAACGTTTAACGTTGGGAACCGCGGCGTGTTTTTTTATTCTAGAAAGGAGCCCGGATAAATTGTCATTTCAATCCGTCCATCAAAAATGGTTCAACATGCACCTCAAGAAACGTAAAGGCAAAGCAAAAGAAAGACTGGTACAAGGGCACGCTCATGCTGAGATTCTGTTTCTGCAAAAATGTATGGTACCCGGCTTTCCGATCCCTAGAGCATCTTTATCCCGAATACGAGATAGCAGACTTCCGCGACGGTAACAGATACCTGGATTTTGCTTATCTCAAATATCCACTGAAACTTAATATCGAGATTGACGGTTTTGGTCCTCATTTTTCCCAGACCAGCCGCAGTCAATTCTCGGACGATAGAATACGCCAAAACCACCTAATGATAGATGGATGGCGAGTTCTTCGGTTCTCGTACGACGATGTTAAGGAGAGACCCCGAATGTGCGAGCAAATTGTACAACAGTTTATGGGCACTTGGTTAAATCATCATTACGATGAGCGCTCAACAAAAAAAATTATTCAGCGCGAAATTTTACAGCTTGCTCTTCGTTCAGAGAAGCCGATTCGATCGAGCGACGTAAGCAGCCACTTGTCCATTCATATCGATACAGCTCGGCGTCTTCTGCGGAAAATGGTAAAGGAAAATATATTACGGCCAGAAGGTAATGGAACTATGCGTTTCCATAGCTTTGTGGCAAACCGCGAAAACCTGGACGATCGAATCATTCACTAAAAGAGCGAGAACTGCTCTTGGAAGATAAAAAAAAGGGCATCATCCCAAGGATGATGCCCTTTCCCCAATATCTATTCCGTCAATTCCAGGAACAAGTCGATATCTTTCGTTGTAAGCTCAACCGCTTCGCGCCAGAAATCGGCCTCTTCGAGGTTGACGCCAAGATGCTTCTTCGCCAAGTCCTCCACCGTCATGCGGCCGGTATCGCGCAGAAGCTGCACGTAACGCTCCGCGAACGCCGGCCCTTCCTGCAGCGCTCGCGCATAGATTCCGGCGCTGAACAGGTAGCCAAACGTGTACGGGAAGTTGTAGAACGGTACGCTCGTAATATAGAAGTGAAGCTTGGATGCCCAGAAATGCGGATGCAGCTCGCCTAGCGCTCCGCTGAACGCTTCGCGCTGCGCCTCCTCCATCAGGCTGTTCAGCTTCTCGACCGGTACGATACCTTGCTTGCGCTCCTCATAGAAGCGAGTCTCGAATAATACCCGGGCATGAATGTTCATAAAGAACGCAACCGCGTTCTGGATTTTGTCCTCCAGGAGGCCCAGCTTTTCTTCGCGATCAACAGCCGACTTCATGGCCGAATCCGATACGATCAGCTCGGCAAACGTCGAGGCCGTCTCCGCCACATTCATCGCGTATTCCTGGGACAGCGCCGGCAAATCGTCCATGACATATTGGTGGTACGCATGTCCAAGCTCATGGGCAAGCGTCGAAACGTTATCCGCAGTGCCCGAGTAGGTCATGAAAATCCGCGTCTGACGGCTCTTAGGAAAAGAGGTACAGAAACCGCCAGGGCGCTTGCCCGCACGGTCTTCCGCTTCGATCCAGGCGTCCCGGAAGGCCACTTCCGAGAAATCCGCCATATCCGGGCTAAACTTGCGGAACTGCTCCACGATAAATTTCGCGCCTTCGTCAAAGCTTATTGTTCGCGCCGAAGAACCAAGCGGCGCGCTGACATCATGCCAATCCAGCTTCTCAAGACCCAGCAGCTTCGCCTTCCGTTCCAGATAACGGACCAGCTTCGGCTTGCCTTCGTTGATCGCCGACCACATCGCGTTAAAGGTCGCTTCGGACATCCGGTTAATTTGCAGCGGCTCTTTCAACACCGAGTCCCAGCCGCGTTTGCCGTACAGCTTCAGCCTGAATCCGGCGAGGCGGTTAAGCGCATCCGCACAGAGCTCTGCCGCGTCGCCCCACTCGCGCTCCCACTCGGCAAAAGCACGGATACGGACCGAACGGTCGCCGTCCGACAGCCGGTTGAACATCTGTCCGGCGGAGAGAATCTTCTCTTCCCCGTTCTCGCCGATATCCGTAAACTTCGCACGGGATACGATCAGATCGTACAGAGCCCCCCAGCCGTGATAGCCGTCAACCGCCAGATCGCCGGCGAGCGCTTCAAGCTCAGGCGCAAGCTTTTCCTTCGCCAGCTCGCGGCGTTCGGACAAGCTGAACGCGACCTCGCCAAGCGAACCGTCGCTAGAGATAGCGGCCCATTCCTCATCGCCAATCTGGCGAAGCTCATTATCGTAACGCGTTAATGCTCCAAGCAGCTTCGCGCTGATCGTTTTTACGCGGTCGCTTAATCCGCTCGCCGCGGAGTCTTTCATATTTTGTGCCTGCAGGCATTCAACGAACGATTCCGACTGACGCAGACGGATCAGCACGGACTGCAGAATAGCCGTCGTATCTTCAACTTTTTTCTTGGTTCCCAGGGAGCTGTCGGACAGCAGCCGGTCCAGCTCGGCCACATCCTTCTCGATGCCGGCCAATTCACTGGCGAAAGCGGCCGAACCCGAGCCTCCTTCATAAAACGTCTCCAAATCCCATTTCATTGGATAATTGCTAGTCGCCATTCAACCGTTCCTCTCCTTCGCGTTTTTATTGACCTCGTATATGTAAGCCTTAAACAGAAAAACACCGCCACAAAAAGATCGACAAATAAATTTGCGCAATCTTGCTTCAGCGGTGTATAACTTAATTATATCCAGATTGGAGGAATAACACCATGTCACAACCCTTGCAAATTTCACCCGAAACCGCAATCAAGTTGTCCAAGCAGCTTGGCGTGCCGCTCGAGCATTTAATGCATATGCCTAAACATATATTACTGCAGAAGCTCACCGAACTGGCAAAAGCGGAAGCAGAGGCGGGTAAGCCGTCTGAATCCGCTCCCGGTACGGAGGAGTCGTCCTCATGATTCCGTTCGAGAGGACTTGGCCCTATGACATTGTGATGAAGGACGTTTACGTTCCCAGCTGCCCCTTCTGCAGCAGCGAGAACGTACTCATCCCTATTCGCGTGCGGGAAATCGAGGACATTCAGCACGGGAAGAAAAAGCTGCTAGTCTTCCCGTGCTGCCATAACAAAGTTACGGTCCTCGATATGGATCAAGACTATATGCTGACGGATCAGCGGCTCCGCAAGCTGAGCCATTAATGCAGGACAAGCCAATTATGCCGTCGTTTGCACGGGAGACTCAGTATCTCCCGTCGCAGCGGCCGGCGATACCGGCTGCCCTTGCTCCAGCTGTTCCCGGATAAGCTGCCATTGCTCGCGGCTCCGGCGGATCATCGCCTCATCCATAATGCGTTTGTCGCTGACAATGCGCGAGAACCATTTTACCGCTTCCGACAGCTCGCCCGTTCGCCGGTTGAGTTCTCCGATGATGTACATCAGCTTCGCATTGTTTAATTGCGATCCTTCTTCCTCGTAGACCTTGATATATGCCTGGAGAGCGAACCGCATGAATCGCAGTTCCTCCTGCCCATTTCCCTCGTAACGGTATAACCATGCAATATGATGCAAAATACCCGCTATAACTCTTGGCTTTTCCTCAACCGCCTGCGCCGACAATAAGGCCAGCTTGTACACCTTCATCGCCTGCGCCGCATCGCGTTCGCCGCCGAAATCATAAGGAGTCCAGCGTGAGCCGATCTGCTCCAAATAATTTTTGCGCTGACGCTCGGTAAGCCTTTGCGTACCATTCTCCGTTGTTGCAAATCCGCAAGTCGGACAGACCCGGACCACGTAAAAATCCGGATTTGCTTCCGCCCGGTAATAACCGCAAAAATCAGAATCGATAGCCACCGCTTTTTTAAAGCTCGGGCGTACTCGTGATGTCGAAAAGATGGTCTCACAGCAAATGCAATTCATCTTTGTCTGATAGAGCGGCTCCATGCCCATCCATCTCCTATTCGGGTGTGTTCACAAAATGGTTGGCCGGACCTGACAGTCTCTCAATAATGTACGCTTGCAGCTCTTCATCGAGGCCGGAAGCCTCCTGCAGTGCCCGCTTCATGCAATCAAGCCAGGCTTCCGCATGCTTCGGCGTGATCGGAAAAGGCATATGCCGCGCCCGCATCATTGGATGGCCGTATTCATCGGAAAACAGCGTAGGTCCTCCAAAAAACTGCGTCAAAAACATAATCTGCTTCTCCATAACGGGGATGATGTTCTCCGGAAATAGTGGACCAAGCAGCTCATGCGCCTGCACTTTAGGGTAAAAAGACTCAACGATTCGTCTTAAAGTCTCAGCTCCACCAATCGCTTCATAAAGGCTTATATTCCTATTCATCGTCAATTTCATCTCCATCGTGTAGGTATTTAGTATTATAACATAAAAAAAACCCCGCATCGTCACCAATGCGGGATTATTATTGATTAGCTGCAACGATTAACCTTCGTAGTCCTCTTCTCCCGGTGCTGTCAGTGATTCTCGGATGACATACACAAACGCACAGACCAGAATGCCAGCGATTATACTCATTATCATCACTCCAAGCCTTCAAAGGTAACTCCATTGTAACATAAAAAAACGGACCGTCCAGCCCTTTTTGCAAGCGTTTTCTTAGAATTATGAAAAAATTTTTCTTTAGCTAAAACCAGCCTGTAGTGATGGATGTCCACCTTTCTTCATATACCTCATGTAGGGGTTGTACATTTTTGCTTTTCCGCATGTCCCAAAGTCCAAAGGAGGACGCATCTATGCTCCGAACGCTTACCCGGCCGGCCTCGATAACCGGCCTTATCGCTTTGCTCATCGTCCTACTGATGGCCGTGTTCCCCTCCCAAACTCTCGAGTCGGCGCTGCGGGGATTATCGATATGGTGGCAGGTCTTATTCCCGGCCCTTTTCCCTTTCTTCGTCATTTCCGAGCTGCTGCTCGGCTTCGGGATTGTCCATTTCTTCGGCAAGCTGCTCGATCCGCTGATGAGGCCGTTATTCCGCCTGCCGGGCATCGGAAGCTTCGTCGTTACGATGGGGTATGTATCCGGCTATCCGGTTGGGGCAAGGCTTACCGCCCAACTATGGGAGCAAGGCCTTGTCAAACGCGCCGAAGGCGAGCGACTTGTCGCTTTTACGACAACTTCGGATCCGATCTTTCTGATCGGTGCGGTGTCGGTCGGTTTTTTCCATAATGCCGCACTCGCTCCCGTGCTTGCAGCGGCCCACTATGGCGGAGCTTTTATTATCGGACTTCTCATGCGGTTCCATGACCGCCACGAGCCGGTTACCGAATCTCTAAGGCGAATGCCTTCACGCCGGAGCTCCCGGCTGGTTGAAGCAACCAAAGCGATGCATGAAGCCAGGCTTATGGATGGCCGAAGCCTCGGCAAGCTGCTGCAGGACAGCATTCAATCCGCGCTGCGCCTCATGATGGTTGTAGGCGGGCTTGTCGTTTTTTTCTCCGTCGTGATGGAGCTGCTCACTCATGCGGGCATCGTTGAGGCTTTGGCCGAAGGGCTGCGGTTATTATTCGGCGCCTTTGGGCTTCCTGCAAAGCTTGCCGACGCCGTCGTGTTTGGCTTATTCGAGGTCACCCTTGGCGCGCGGGCTGCGGGGGAAGCAGGTACCGGGTTGATGCATCAGGCCGCTATAGCCGCTTGGATTTTGTCCTGGGGAGGGCTTTCCGTGCATGCCCAGGTGCTCAGCCTGCTAAGCCGTACGGACCTGCGATACATGCCGCTTATGCTGGCCCGCCTTGCTCACGCTTTTATCTCCGTTGCTCTCGTTTATCTGCTGTGGGGATGGCTCGCGCCTTAAACTTTTGTATCGGCGTTGAATTTGAAGCCATATTCCTATATCATCATAGTATCTTTGCAATAGGCCGGAAGGGGTTTAAATTTCTTGAAATACGCAGTCATCGATCGTGGCGATCAATTATCGAAATCATTGGCGGAGCGATTCCATCAACTGGCGGCAGAACGCGGACTCACGCGTCATGACGACATGCCGGACATCATTGTGTCCATTGGCGGAGACGGAACGCTGCTCCAGGCTTTCCACAAATATACCGACCGGGTAACCGATGTATCCTTTGTTGGTATTCATACGGGCCATCTGGGCTTTTACGCCGACTGGAAAGCAGATGAATTAGAGACGCTTGTCACCTTGATGGCGGAAGAAACGCCCCATCTCGTCCGTTATCCGCTTGCGGAAATCGCGGTGGAAACCGATGAGCAGAACTTTTATTACCTGGCATTAAACGAATTCACGTTAAAAGGCGTTGACGCTACCCTTGTCGTACAGCTTAGCGTTAACGATGAGTCTTTCGAAATGTTCCGGGGCGACGGGATTGTCATCTCCACTCCGTCAGGGAGCACCGCTTATAACAAGAGCGTCGGCGGCGCTATCGTTCACCCGTCCATTGAATCGCTGCAGATAGCAGAGATCGCATCGATTAACAATCGCGTGTACCGGACGCTTGGATCGTCGTTCCTGCTGCCGCAGCATCATCATTGCGATATTATCTCGAAAAAGGAGCAACGTCTGCTGCTTACGATTGATCATCTCAGCCTTCAACGGACCGATATCCGCTCCATCCGCTGCAGCGTCTCTACCCGCAAAGTCAGCTTTGCAAGGTACCGTCCGTTCCCGTTCTGGAACCGCGTCCGCGATGCGTTTGTTGATATGTGAGAAAACCTCTATCGAAGCCCTTCCAATATAAAAAAGGGCTGTCCACTGGTCTCGATGACCTGTGGACAGCCCTTTCGTTATGTTTATGGACGGCTGCTTTGCTCTTTGTTGCTGTTGTTATCCCGGTTGTTATCTCGGTTGTTATCCCTGTTGTTATCACGGTTGTTAACTTTGTTGCTCTCCCTGTTTCTGTCCCGCTCTCCGCGTTCTCCCCGCTCTCGCTTAGGGCCGGACGGAGAATGAACCGCCGCTTGCTCGGATGCTGCGGCAACATCCTTGTTCGCAGCCGGTCTAATCGGCTTCTTGCCGTTAGAACGATAACTTCTGCGGTGCTGATCTTTCCCGCTGCGCTGCTGATGATGCTGGCCATGCTGTCGGGATGGCTGCTGCTGTTGCTGCTGGGAATCCTCAGCGTGACGTCCGCCGCCTCTGCCCGCAGCCGCGCTTTCCCTTGCCGCTGCCGCGGCACCAGCCAGTACGGCATCCGCAAGCGAGGAAGCGCCAACCTCCTGCTCGTCCTCGGCATCAGTCTTGTCCTGCTCGTAAGTATCCTGTTTCGAAGAAGCTTCCTGCTCATCTCCCGCCTCTTCATCCGGGGATTTTGCAGCCGTACCGGTCTTCTCCAGAACGAAATACGGGCAGCCGAAATTGCAGTATTCGTTAATATAATCGGACATTCCGGAGTACGCGCTGTCCTTCGTTGCCTTCATATGATTATCGCGGAAAAAGCCCTTCAGGCGCAGCTGGCTGTAACCCCAGTCGCCAATAATAAAATCGTAGCGTTCCAAAACTTCGCTGTAACGATCCTTGAACGCATCCGCGTTCCAGCCGTTGCGATTTTCATGGATTAGTTCATATATTTTGCCGCCAATTTGGATCAATTCCGTTTCCCCTCTTTCGAATTCCCCAATAGAAGCTATACGTTGCTAAGCTCGCGTTCCTCTGCCTCGGCAGCCGAATCCGTCTGCTCATGGGCATGATAGGAGCTCCGTACCAGCGGCCCCGACTCGACATGGCGGAATCCGCGTTTGTAGCCCTCTTCCTTCAAGCTTTTGAATTCATCCGGGTGCACGTAACGTTCAATCGGCATGTGATTCGGCGTAGGCTGCAAGTATTGACCCAGCGTCAGAATGTTGCAGTCTACCGCACGAAGATCATCCATTGCCTGCAATACTTCTTCGTAAGTCTCGCCAACGCCAAGCATAATGCTGGATTTCGTCGGAATCTTCGGATTCATTTCCTTCGCGCGTCTTAGAAGCTCCAGGGATCTTCTGTATTTCGCTTTCGCGCGCACGCGGTTCGACATCCGCTCAACGGTCTCGATGTTATGGTTCAGAATGTCCGGCTTCGCATCCATAACGACCTTCAGCGACTCCTCGTTACCCATAAAATCGGGAATAAGCACTTCTACTCGAGTGAATGGCATCCGCTCGCGGATAGCCTTGATCGTTCCCGCAAAAATCGAAGCGCCGCCATCAGCCAAATCATCGCGGGCAACGGATGTTACTACGCAGTGGCGAAGTCCCATTTGCTCCGCTGCTTCCGCTACGCGTTCCGGCTCTTGCAGATCAAGCTCCGTAGGAAGGCCTGTCTTCACGGCACAGAAGCGGCAGGCGCGCGTACAAATATCCCCCAAAATCATAAAGGTTGCCGTACGGTTGGACCAACACTCGTAAATATTCGGGCAACGCGCTTCCTCGCAGACGGTATGCAGCGTTTTGGTGCGCATCATGTCTTTGATTTCGGTGTAGTTGCCTTCGGTTGTAAGCTTTATTTTAAGCCAGTCCGGCTTTTTCAATTTTTCTTTGTTTGATTTCATCTGGAATTCCCTGCTTTCACTTTCAATTGGACAGTCGAATCTCACCGTTTATTATAGCATAGTTCGGATAAAATCCAATGATTTGCAAAACATAACGAATATTGCTTCGAGCTTTCGAAAGGGTGGAACGATTGAAACAGACTTTTTCTATTGCCTTGGCTGCCGTTGTCGCTTCCATGCTAATATCCGGGCATACAGGCTATGCAAATCCGATTCAAAAAAACGCGAACTCAAATGCCGGTAACGCTAAGCCTGCTCAAACCCAATCTTCGGAAGGAGAGGTTGATTCCTTAACCAGCAGACAGCAGCTTTACGACAGGCTAAGCACCGTTACCGGCATTCCTTGGTACCGTATCGCTGCCGTTGACCAATACGAGCGAACGTTGTCCAAAGCCCGGCCAAAAGCCCGCCCTCAGCTGGGCAGTATCGTTGGCATCTACATCGACGAGGAGCAATGGGCCGGCCCGCTTAATCCGGATTCGTCCGATAACGTACCGGCTTCGATTCAGTGGTTCAACGGCATTGGCCGCGACGGAGACGGGGACGGCTTTGCCGACCGCAACAACGATCTCGACCTGCTCTATTCCGTAGCGAACAGACTGCTTCAGTATGGCGGGTCTACGGAAGACGATTTCTCCATTGGCGTATGGGAATATTACCATAATAGCAGGGCTGTGCAGCGTATTCAGCAGTTTTCCAATATTTACGCTACCTTCGGACGTCTGGACTTGTATGAGCATGCGTTCCCCGTCCCGGTCGGAACCAATTATTCGTACCGCAGCACCTGGGGCAATGCCCGCGGCTGGGGAGGACGGCGGACTCACGAAGGAACCGACATTTTCGCCAATCACGGCATTCCCGTCCGCAGCACCTGCTATGGCGTCGTGGAGATAAAAGGCTGGAATCCTTACGGAGGCTGGCGGATCGGAATCCGGGATTTGAACAACTACTATCACTATTACGCCCATTTGTCCGGATTCGATAAGACCATTGGCATCGGTACGATTGTAAAACCCGGCCAAACGATCGGCTGGGTCGGCAGCTCCGGATACGGCAAGCCCGGAACGCAAGGCAAATTCCCGCCGCATCTGCATTACGGGGTTTATCGCGACCGCGGGCTTATCGAATGGGCATTTGATCCTTATCCGCTCCTGCGACGGTGGGAACAGGATGAGCGGAACCGGTTAAAAGCAGCAAACAGATAAAAGGGGCAATCCCGAAGGCCGATTCGACCGGACCTTTTGGGATGCCCCTTTCTTTTTATCCGCCGCCTCCCGCATTGGCTGCATTCGCGTTGCCTGCGTTATTAGCCGAATTGTTGCCGCTGCTTGCAGGCAGCGGAGATTCGCCCGAATCCAGCTGCTCTTTCAGCATGCTTCCGTCCGACTGCTGGGTAACTCCTTGGCCCTTCGACATGGGCAGCGAGATATTCGGAGCATTTGGCGCGGATTCGCCAACCGCCTTGCCCTCATTATCGTAATAATACATGGGAACGTCGCCAACAACGAGCAGATACGAGATCGGAATTTCCGTCTCCACGATTTGCGGATCCGTCTCGAACGGCACGATAATGGCAACCTCGGATACGATATGAATGTACACCTCGATCAGAATCATATTGATGCCGGCATTCGTCTGGCGCGTGTTCAGGTCCACCTTCACGGCTCCCACCGGCTCGAACTTGACCGGAATTCTTGGACCGTACGTCGAGATCAGCGCACTGCCAAGCGCGTTGCCGACCGGGATATGCTCGGGAATCTCCTTCAGCTCATCAAGCGTTGCCTGTACCGTCTTGATCGTCTCCGACCGGATCTTCGTATGCTCGGCATAGTTCAGCATAAAGCCGGATACTTTGCCGTCGCTGTTCATTTTCCAATCGATCAGCTTCTCGAAATCGGCATTGCTGACAACCTCATCCGTCGTGGCCTTATTAATCGCCTGCGTAGCAACCTGCTTGATCCGCAGCTGGGCAACCTTCATAAGAGGCGGACGCAGATGCTTTTCGATATAAACAAGGGATTGAAGGGTTCCAATAAGAAGAATAAGCACAGTGACGATAATCCATAGCTTGGTGCGCCGTTTGCCGGATTTCAGCCTCGTTCCTCCGCCTCCGCTTCCTACCGAGCTGATGCTCATCGTTTTGATGCCTTTTCCGGGCGGTCTTACCGGCCGTTTGCGCGGCTGCCACATTCCGCCCCAGTTACCCGCTGACTTTGGCTTTCGCGGTGACTTCCATTTGCTTGATCCCCATGGCTTTGGCGCGCTGCCCGAAGCGGAAATTTTGCTGCCCCAGCTGACCCGCTTCACCTTCGCAAAAGGGCGGTTAGACCATAGCTGCTGTCGGCTCAGGCCAAGTGACCGAAGCATCCAACCCCTTCGTCCCCATTTCGTCACTTCCATCGCCTCCTGAAAAGAATTGCCACACAAATGACCTTATCGTGGTCATTTGTGGAAATTCTTACTTCGTAAGCATCGACCAAAGAATTGCCACACAATTGGCCATGTTTAGGCCAGTTGTGGTAATTCTTGCTTCGTAAGCATAGACCAAAGAATTGCCACACTAATGGCCATGTTTAGGCCAGTTGTGGTAATTCTTGCTTCGTAAGCCCGTACCTTTACATGCTTATGCGGGGCAAGGACAAAAAAGACGACCTCCCGTTAGGGCGGCCGTCCGGCAGCTTCTGTTAGATTTTAGTCCCAGTACCCTTTGTGTACGGCCACAACCTCTTCTTCAAGCTCGGGGAAGGGCCCAATCACTTCAATCGGCTTCTGGCCTTTGGCGAAAATATCCCGGCAAGGAAGATTAAACGTCGGATTCTGCTCGTGATCGCCCGTCAGCTTCAGCAGCGCTTCCTCCGTCGCGGCGTAGACCACTTTTCCGACATTGCCCCAATAGATAGCACCCGAGCACATCGCGCATGGCTCAAAGGTGGTGTAGAGGGTGTAGTTCCACAGGTCATGATGCTCGTATTGATGGGAGGCTTTCTCCATGAGCGCGGTTTCGGCATGGCCGGTGCACCGTCTTTCCGTAAGCTCGACGTTCTCCTGCTCCAGCACAATCTCGCCCCGCTCGTTCACAAGGATCGCGCCAAAGGGCGTATTGCCGTTCTCTCTCGACCTGCGGGACACCTCTATGCAATATTTCAAATAATACGTATGATCCTGCTTCATGCTCTCTCGCTCCCTTCGTTTCCCTTATCTTAGGTCAGAGCTGCGCGAGGAGTAAACGAGCCGGGGGTAACTTTGTGGCGGTGACTAATCCGGGGCATGCCTCTTTAGTTCCCGCGCACAGTCGGGATAGCCGCTTCGTATGCGGCAGACGCTTGTGCTATAATAGCCGAAGCACATTTTGGATAGATGATGGAGGATGTTATGTTAACTTTTGACGAAAAGCTGACTATTATTGAATCGTTCCCGGAGCTAACTCGCAGTGATGTATCTTTGGGGCGCGTGAACTTCCAATTCGAGAACAGCTTATATGACCGGAAAAATGTCGTGTACCACCTGCACCCGAACGGTAACGGCTTCGTGTATGCCGGGCTGCTGCGCAATTTCAGCCAGGACGAAAAGGGCATGATCAATATCCGCGACTACAACGAGCTGCAGCTTCGTACGCTGCTCCGCCAATCGATCGATTCGCTTTCCGTACGCGAGGAAGAGCCCGCTCCCAAGCCGTCGCGTAACCGCAAGAAGAAAGACCAGCTATGGACCAACGAGGACAATCAAAGCTTGACCGTTAAATGGGAAGACGATATGTGGTACGTCTACTCCGGTCTTAATCTGGAGATGGCGTTTGAAGCGTATGGCGAAGTAGAGGAATACATGAAAGAAGAAGGGTTCCGTCGGGAGCAGAATTAAGGGAGGGATGGCGGAATGGTGCCGGATTATGTCCGTCATTCCGGAAATGTATCTCCTTCCAGTCGCTGTTGTCATTCTGAATTATTGAATTTACTCGTATAACGAGAATTCAGAATGACAAAGGCGAGCGTTCCACTCTTCCAGGAGATACATTTCCTTCACTCCTCCTGCTCCGACGGTGGGAGTAAGCAGAATAGGGCAGCCCAATGAATCTGGGCTGCCCCTTTTTATTCCAATTACATCCCATCTGCATTATGATTAGATCAACTACTGGATGGTTAACCGTTCCATTACGAAATGGAGGAGCTTCTATGTTCCAGCTTGTTGGCGTGATCTTTATTGTTTTGGGAATTCTCAATCTTTTGTATCCGAGGGCGGGCTGGTACATGCAATACGGCTGGCGGTTCAAGAATGCAGAGCCTAGCGATGCCGCGCTCGTTATGGGTAGAATCTCGGGCATCATTGGTATCGCGATTGGCATCTTTCTGTTCTCCGGATTTTCCCCTTTTCTTTAAACCAAAGGGCAGCCAAATACTGGCTGCCCTTTGTGGTTTAATAAAATTGTAGAAAGGAACAAGAAAATGAATCTCCTGGAGGAACGGAGTGCTCGCCTTTGCTTTTCACTTTGCATCATCTAGAACATCGTTCAAGGCAAAGTGAAAGCAACAGCGACCGGAAGGAGATTCATTTTCGTCGAGACGAAACTACAATTCCCCTCACGGAGCCCTCTTAGGCAACTGCCGGACATACTGGTCCGACAAACTCATCAGCTTCATGATGTAGTCGTAGTCGCTCTTGTACTTCGCGAAGTCCTGAACCGGCTCCATTGTTTTCAGCGAATAGGCTGTGCCATCGTCAAAGCCTTTACCCGGAACGAACAGGATATCGTTGTTGAAGAACGATCCTGTCGGCAGATAATACCGCATGCCAAATACGTTATGGTTGATGTTCAGCAGGTCATGCCCGAATGGAACGACGCCTTCGTCCCCCGGCTTCACGCCCAGCAGATTCGCGAGCGTTGGCATAATATCAAGCTGCCCGCCCGGCTGGTCCACGACATGGCCGCTGCTCTGACCCGGAACATGGATGATCAAAGGGATGTTGAACCGGCTGAGCCGGTCATCGTAATGAATGCCCAGCTGCTGGCTGATCTCCGCCGCGCTGGCTTTCTCCGGCTGCAGGCCAAAGTGGTCACCATACGCAACAAGCACGGTATCGTCCCACATGCCGTTCGCCTTCAGGCGGTCAATCAGCGTGCCAAGCGCATAGTCCGTGTAGTGAACGGCCTGCAAATAATTGCCGAGCTGCGTTCCCTCCATGGAAGCCGGCAGGGTCAAATCCGTCCGGTCCTTCGGCACCTCGAACGGGAAGTGGCTGGAGACGGTTACCATCTGCGCGTAAAACGGCTTGTTCTGCTCATGCAGCGCCTGCAGCTTGTCTACGGCAACCCGGTACAGCTCCTCATCCGATGCGCCAAACGCATTAAAGTGATCATTCGTATAAAACGGTTTGTCATAATAATGATTAAAACCAAGCGCCGGATACAGCTTATTCCGGTCCCAGAACGTCACATCGTTTACGTGAAACGTGTTGGCCTCATACCCTTTGCTCTCCAGCATGCGCGGCATACTTGGCAGCTCGCGGTTGCCGTAACCCGTCGACATGGCAATCTCGCCTGTAGGATAAATCGAGGTGTTCGACATAAACTCCGCATCCGAGGTGTTGCCCTGGCCGATCTGCTGATAGATATGAGGGAAATAATAGCTCTCGTCGGCCAGCTTGTTCAGCACGGGCGTCAGCTCCGTTCCGCCAACGGACAGATGAAGCGGGAAGTTCTGAAAAGCTTCCATCTGCACAACAATCACATTTTTCCCCTGTGCGGTTCCGAATTGAATAGCCGGCTTCCCTGGTTGATCCTGATAAGAATAAGAAGACATCAGCTCGTTAATATCCACCTTGGTCTGTTCGATATCGCCGCTGCTCGCCATCGCCTTCTCGCTCTGGTTATTCCAGGCCGCAGCCGCCTGATATCCGATAAAGCCCAGCCCTTCGGCTTGCTCCAGTTCATTCGGAATATCGCTCCCGGCATAAACCAGGCTTCCGGATACTGCGATACAGATCAGAAGTCCTCCAATGACGAGACGAAGCTGGCCGATTCTTTTTCGTCCCGGTACCCGGGTTCCTCGGATCAAACGAACGATATACAAGATTGCTAGAATCGCAAGGTCCAGAAAATAAATATAATAAATACTCTTAATTAGCGATTCGACGCTGTCTTGAATTTGATTGACTTGGTCAAGCGCCTTGAGCGCCGTGTACGTAGGCACGGAGCCGTAATAACTGAAGTAGACGGTTGACGCAAAGAGCAGAACGGAAACAATCAAATTCACCGCCCAATAAGCAATCCCTCTCCATCTTGCGGCGGTAACTAGCTCCACGATAAGGAGCAGTCCCAGCCAGGCCGCCGCATCCGCCAGCAGGCCGTTCCACTGCAGCTCTCCGAACAGGAACACCCGGAACAGGACGGATTTTACAAGCAGCAGAAGCCATATTCCGATCATCGGCGACCGCCGGTAATCATCTTTGTAGAACGATATCAATGTACTCACTCTCCCATGCGAAAAAAAGAAAAGAAGCCGTCAAATGACGGCCGCTTCGTTTATCTACTTATTCTATTTATAGTAACCGATTTACTAGTAAGAGAAAAGGGCACGTGGTTGCATGTTCCATGTTAATTACTAGATAGCTATCCAGTCCCTATCCTTACACAGCTGTCGTGATATTCTCGGCAGGGCTCTTCGACTGACGTTTGAAGTACAGGAAGGTAAGGCCCAGGAACACGACGGCAAATGCGCCAAGGACAAGCATCTGCTCGCGCATCAGGGCATAATCGCCGCTTGCGATAATCGTCTTGAAGCCGGTAATCGCATGAGTCATCGGCAGCCAAGGGTTCAGCTTCTGCATCCAATCCGGCAGCAGCTCAAGCGGGAAGGTGCCCGCGCTTGAGGTCAGCTGGAAGATCATCAGCAGAACGACCAGGAAGCGTCCCGGATTATCCAGCCAAGTAACAAGCGCTTGAATAATAAACGTATACGCCAGGCTTGTAAGAATGGTAAAGAATACAAAGAGCGGTACGCTTGTTACGTCAATCTTCAATCCGTACAGGAGTACGGCATCGGCAATCAAAGATTGCAAAAGGCTTATGCTTACATACGTCAAGGTGCGGCTCATGAAACGGCCCATCGGCGATGCGCCCAAGGTGTACGAATCGCGCACCGAGAATACCGTCGTATAAACAAGCGCGCCCATAAACAACGCCAGCGACAAGAAGTAAGGAGCAATACCAAGTCCGTAACGGTCAAGCTTATGGTCCGTGTTTTCTTTTACGACAACCGGCTCCGCAAACATGTTTACGATATTGTCGCCATCTTTGATGCTGCCGGTCTCGGCAGCGGCATCATTCAGCTTCGTAGCCAGCTCGCCCGAGCCGTTCACGAGCTGCGCCGAGCCGTCCTTCAGCTGTCCTGCGCCTTGATCCAGCTGCTTCGAGCCGTCGGCAATGCCTTCTACGCCGCCGGACAGCTTGCCAAGTCCATCCTTCAGTTGGGCGGCGCCGCTGTTTGCGGCTTTTGCGCCCGCAGCAAGCTGCTCTGCACCGGTTCCCGCTTCCTTCAGCTTCCCGCCAAAGGTCTCAAGGCCGGAAGCCAGTTTTTCCTGGCCTTTGCTAAGCGAATTGGCGCCTGCATATAATTGCTCTTGGCCTTGCGCCAGCTTGCTGCTGCCAGCCAGGAGCTGTTCTTGCCCTTCCTTCAGCTGCGCGCTGCCTGCTGCGACCTGCTTGCTTGCCGCTAGCAGCTGCTTTAGCGCCTCGTTATCCTGCAGCTCCGGCGATCCAGCCATCAGCTGCTCGAGTCCTTTTGCAACCTGGTCCGCACCGTCAGCTACCTGACCGCTTGCCGCGGAAGAAGCGGTTAATCCCTGCTTCAGCGCAGCCGCGCCGTCTTTCGAAGCCTTTAATCCTTCCGCCAGCTGGGCTGCGCCAGCTTTGGACTGCGAAGCTCCGTCTTCGAGCTGCTGCTCGGCCGCGGACAATTGCCCCAAGCCGCCGGCTAAGCCCGATGCGCCGGACGACAGTTGGCTGGTACCTTGACTTAAGCTTGTTGCGCCATCGTACAGCTTGGATACGCCGCCGCTCAGCTCGGAAGTGCCGCTGGCCAGCTTATTGAGATTTTCCTTCAGCGTGGTTATGCCGTCCTCCAGCTTGCCCGCTCCGTCCTTCAATTCGGTTGCGCCTTCTCCCGCTTTGCCCAGACCGTCGGAGATGGTACCCACCTGTTCGAACATGCTGCGGGTATACGCTTCGGTAATTTGCGTGTTAAGCTTCGATCGCAATTCCTTCATGGCGCTGTTACCGATCTGACCGGCCACGAAGTTATATTGGCTGTTCGGCTCGAAAATCAGCTCCGCCTGAACCGGATTTTCCTGCGTTAAGGTTGCCGCATTTTCCGAGAAATTGCCTGGCACGGTGATGGTCATGTAATAATCGTTATGCTCCATGCCATCCTTCGCCTGCTCTTCATTTACGAAATCCCATTTGAAATTATCGCTTTTCTTCAACTCCTCAACGAAGTCTTTCCCGACATTCATCGTCTTCCCTTCATAAGTCGCCCCTTTATCGAGGTTGACAACGGCTACGGGAAGCTTGCTCGTCTGGCCGTAAGGGTCCATCGAGCCGTCAATCAATATGCTGCTGTACAGCATTGGAAGCAAGGCGACGCCAATAAAAGAAAGCAGCAGCATTCTTTTGGTCGCCAAAGTCTTCATGTCCTTGAGAAAAACTTGAATCGGCCTCATGTTCACACATCCTTCTTTCGGTTGAATAACTGACTAAATTCGTATTTTGGTCATTTTGGACCAAAAAAACAGCCCTTTACAGGCTGGAATTTTCTAAGATCGGGATTCCTTCATAATGCCTTTGGTAATAAGCATTGCGATGTTCTCCTTAATCTGCTCTTTGGTAAGCGGCTCGCTATGCGACTTGTTCCATTCCGTTGCAAGACCCAGATACAAGCGGAAGATCATATAGGATGTGATTGTCGTATCGCATTCCCTGACTTCGCCTTTCTCAATCGCAAGGTCCAGCTTCTGCTTCAGAAACTCAAGCCCAAATAGCTCCATTCGCCGGATCCCCTCCAGCGCCTGGACAGTGCCGATGTCCCTAACCTCCTGAGCCAGCTTCACGAACAGCTCATGATCCGAACGGAATTCGAGGATAGAATCAAGCAGGCTGAACACACTATGAATAAATGAACGATCACGGCCTTCCATATCGAAACCGCAGTTCATCGCTTCCTTCAATTCGATCTCGGCCTTGTTCAGAATCGCTTCGAACAGCTCCTCCTTCGTCTTGAAAAAAGTATAGATCGTGCCTTTGCCTACGCTTGCGATCTTGGACACCAGATCCATTGTGGTCGCTTTATAGCCAAATTGCGCAAACGACTGCGTCGCTGCCTTCAATATTAACGCTTTGCGGTCAATGGACATGAGCCAATCTCCTCTCCTTCTCCGGACATGAATCTTCGTAAAATGACCAAAATTCAATTCCGGTCATTCAGTCATATTCCATTTATAACATATTCGATGTTGCAAGATCAAGTGCAACTTTTCTTCTCTTCCTTGCGTACAATCAACGATACTTATTATCCATATCGTGGAAGCATCGGAGGAGCAAGGAATGAACAACGGCTTTGGATCACCCATGGGATTTGATCTAATGATCACTATTATTCCCATCGTTATCGTCATCGGATTCGTTATCGTCATCGGTACCGTCATTTACCGCGGCGCTAAGTATGTGCAAAATGCGACCTCTCCCAAAGAGTCGACTTTCGCTAAAGTCGTATCCAAACGAATGGACGTGAGGCAGAGCTCCCATAACCATGATGGCCACGTCAGTCATTCGTCCCATACTTATTATTACATTACTTTAGAATTTGTTAACGGCGAGCGCCAGGAGTTCCTCGATGTAAAAAACCTGTACGGCCTTGTTGTAGAAGGCGATACCGGTTATGCCGCCACGCAAGGCGAGTGGATCGTCGCTTTCGAGCGCAATAGCGGAGCAAGCTTGTAAACATAAAAAAAAGGCTCATGCCAGACATCTGACAGAGCCCCCCACACGAAGAACAGGCGCGGCACTGCAGCGCACAACGGGACTGTCTGGCTGCCGGAGCATTTGACCAAGCACCTCGACCGCTGCGGTGCATAGCGCCTTTTTATTGACCGCCATCGTCGTTAACGGAGGATTCGTCTCCGCGGACATGGCAAGCCCGTCAAAGCCGATAACCGATACATCGCCGGGTACCTGGATGTCCCGCTTTTCCAGCTCTTTCATGAGCAATAGAGCAATCCGGTCATTCCCGCAGAACACAGCCGTCGGGTATTCTCCCTTCCCGAACCGGTCGCAATAAGCCGACAGTTCCTCTTGCGTCCGGCCAAAGCCCTCCGACTCCAGCAGGCATAGGGAAAAGTCTGGCGGCAGGTTATTTTCCAACATGGCCTTCGTATAACCAAACCACCGCTCCTCATGACTGGTCGTCAAGTTAACCGGCGCTATGCAGCCGATCCGCTTGTGACCCGCTTCTATTAGAGAATTCACCGCATAGCTTGCCCCTTCAATATTAGCCGAAGTCACGGCGGACGCCTCAATATCCCGGTAATAGGAATCAAACAGCAGCATCGGTTTTGTAAGGGTCTGCTGCACTTTCAAGATATAATCCTTCTCTAATATGCCAAAAGCGATAATCCCCTGATAGTCGATATGCTGAACCAGCTCGGGGAGGATACGATCCTCTTCCTGGGCAATGCTGATTCGTACAATTACCGCGCTATAGCCTTCCTCCTGCAGCCGGCTGTCCAGTCCCCAGATCAAATCATGATAAAACAAAAAATGCTCGTTATCCTCATGGCTCAAAATCCTCTCCGGTACCAGCACGAGGACCGGCGCGCTAACGGAAGATTGGCCGTCGTTCAGCGGATAACCAACCTCTTGCGCGGTCTGGATAATTTGACGCCTCAGCTCTTCCCCGATTCCCTTCTTATTAGATAGCGCCAAGGAAACCGCATTGCGGGATATGCCCAGCTTATCGGCGATCGTTTGCATGGATATTTTTTTTGGTCGCGGCATTCTTCAACTTCCTCTGTTCCTATGTTATAATCAATTTACTTTACAGATGTTTATATTGTCAAGTTTAGTAAAGTTGTAATCGATGACTTGGAGGGATCAAGATTGGCGAATCAACCGATTTTCCTGGAACCTGTATTTCAAGAACGAATTTGGGGCGGCAAGCAATTAAGAGAGCAATTCCATTACGATATTCCGTCTGACCGTACCGGGGAATGCTGGGCGGTATCCGCTCACCCTAACGGTCAAAGCGTTGTTCATAACGGTCCTTACAAAGGGCTTAAGCTTGGCGAGCTGTGGGAGCAAGAGCCGCAGCTGTTCGGCTCCAAGGCGGCTAAATTCCCGCTGCTGACCAAAATCCTCGATGCATCGGATGACCTGTCCGTACAGGTGCATCCGGATGATGCCTATGCGCAGGTGAACGAGAACGGCGAGCTTGGCAAGACCGAGTGCTGGTACATTCTAGGCTGCGAGCCCGGGGCTGAAATTATTTACGGCCATTCCGCGGCTACCAAAGAGCAATTCAAGCAAATGGTTGACGCAGGCGAGTGGAATCAGCTTCTGACGAAGGTAACCGTGAAGCCGGGCGATTTCTTCTATGTTCCTAGCGGCACTCTCCACGCGCTTGGCAAAGGCATTCAAGTACTGGAAACGCAGCAAAGCTCGGACACCACTTACCGGATCTACGATTATGACCGGAAAGACGATAAAGGCACGACCCGCGAGCTTCATCTGGACAAAGGCATTGAAGTCACTACCGTGCCTCATGTGGATGCGGAGACATCCTTCTCCACGGAAACCGTTGGCGGTACCGAGGTAACTACCTTTGTATCCAACAGCTTTTTTACGGTTCAAAAATGGAATACGAGCAGCGAATCGGCATTCCCGGAGCCTGCTAAATTTACGATCTGCAGCGTCCTCGACGGAACTGGCGAGCTGGAGAATTCCACAGGCAGCTACCCGCTGAAAAAAGGCGATCATTTCATTCTTCCGCTGGGCTTCGGAAGCTTTACGCTTCGCGGCCAGCTTGAGCTTATTATTTCGCACGAATAACAGACTGCAGCTTACGAAGCAAGATTTACCACGTACGGTCAAAAACGAGGCCGTTCGTGTGGCAATTCTTTTAAGGAGGCAACGAACTTGCGTATTGGAGCAATTGAAGCAGGCGGAACAAAGTTTGTATGCGGGATTGGCAACGAACACGGTGAAATCGAAGAACGGATCAGCTTGCCGACCGAGCATCCGGATTCCACGCTGCGCGAGGTCCTGAACTACTTCCGCGATAAGCAGGTTGAAGCTATCGGTATCGGCACTTTTGGACCGATCGATATTGATCCTGCCAGCCCTACCTATGGGTTTGTTACGACAACCCCTAAACCAGGCTGGTCCGGCTATGATTTCCTCGGCACGATGAAGCGTGAGCTTCCCGTTCCTTACGGCTGGGACACGGACGTAAACGCGGCGGCATTTGGCGAAGCCAAATGGGGCGCGGCAAAAGGTCTTAACAGCGCGCTTTATTACACGGTAGGTACCGGTATTGGCGTTGGCGTTTACACGGAAGGCAAGCTTGTACATGGGCTGCTGCATCCCGAAGGCGGCCATGTGCTTACCCGCAGACACCCGGAGGATACGTTTGCAGGCTTCTGCCCTTACCATGGCGACTGCCTGGAGGGCATGGCGGCAGGTCCCGCTATCGGACAACGCTGGGGCGTGAAGGCTGACGCGCTGACGAAGGACCATCCGGCATGGCAGATGGAAGCTTTCTATCTCGGCCAAGCCATCTCCAGCGCGATACTGCTGCTGTCTCCGAAGAAGGTTATTCTTGGCGGCGGCGTTATGCATCAGGAGCAGCTGTTCCCGCTGATCCGCGCGGAAGTACAGAAGAACCTGAACGGCTACGCTTCGCACGAAGCGCTGCGTGAAGGCATTGATTCGTATATCGTGCCGCCTGGACTTGGCGACAACGCCGGTCTATGCGGATCGATCGCGCTTGGAATCGACGCGCTCGAGCGCTAGCAATAATGAAAGAAGGCCTTACCGGATTTAGACCGGTAAGGCCTTTTCTTCATTTCATGGACGATATAACATCGCCTAAGTCCTCTGGTTTAACATGACTCAGCCATCTCCTGTGCCCAAGAGTCACCATGTACTGCATTCCGTCTTTTTGAAGCTGGGATTCATAACTTCCCTTCGCTTTCATTGGCTTAGGCCAATCCAGGATTGGCCTTCCTGGCCGAACCGGCTCCGCCTGAATAAGAAGAAACCGATCATTCGCATCATCTTCGTATTGCAATGCAATCCTCCGGCCTATGATCTCACCCTGCACCTTATGTACCTCGAAAGGAAACTGCCCAGGTACCATGACATGACGGTCGAACTGATTCCTGTATTCCCTTACGGCTTTATTTTCATTAACAAGCGGATTGGCTCCATCGTATAGGGCATCAAGCCGGATAATTCGATCCTGTTTTATCGTTAACTCCCAAATAAATGCAATACGTTTGCTCTTAAACGCTTCATCCCGGAAATATCCGATAAGGATGCGATGGTCCTTTTTCCTCGCTGGAAGACCTTCCATCTGAATGATCGGACTATCTTCTCTAATTTCCGGCATTTTCACGCCATTGGCGAGATAACTCTGCGCCAGATCGTACTTATGTCTCAATAGCGCATTAATCATCTGATGAACGGCTTCTTGCTTCGGCCTAGCATCCGCCCCATTCCCAGGAAAAAGGAGCAGCATAGCCACAATGAAGGACATTATCCATTTCATATTCCTAGCCTCCCTGGTTAACTTCCCCAGTAAGGCCATTGTCTATTATTCCATCCGAAAAACAATCTCTACGCCCGTCGGCTTCCTTTTTAACGGCCTCTCGTATTCACGGAATGCAAAGGTGATACCGGCAAGATCGTCCGGCAGCGCGGGAGAAACAACAAAGCCATAAGCGGAGTTGCCCCCGGTGCTTGTTCCTTGTTCGATATAACAATGATAGCCATCGCCTAGCTCCAGCTCGATATAAGTATGCGTGCGCATGGCTTCATTGTTACGCTCCCGGTAGTCCCCATGTATGCTCAAGTTTACGACGCTTGCGTTCTCGTATTGTCTTATACCGGACAACGTATAGACTTTGTCTCCGCTCTCTACGCACCGGAGAACGTGCAGATGCTTGCGAAAGCCCGCTGGCTCAACCAGCGGCAGATAAACTTCTTCATTCAATAACAGGCTAAATAAGGACTTTAACAAATCCGGGTACAGGCGATACCGGTCAGCCCAGCACTCAATGCTCTTGAAGGGCGGAAACCCCGGGTTGTGATTCGAAATCTCTCTTCGTTCTTCCAGCAAAGCGCAGAGCTGTTCGTCAATCTTGAATAAACGGGCATCGTAGTGGTCCGTCGGCCGTTCCATCGGTACTCTTCTCATCCTAATCCCTCGCCTCTTCTATGAACTGAGCTTGCCCAAATCTCCGGTAATAAGCATATAAATTCCCCAGCCTAGTACGATTACGGCTCCGAACCTGCTGAAAAAGATATAGTTATCGCTTGGACCCGAATTGCCGTCCACGGCCCAGCCATGCTTCATATGCCAACTCAAAGAAGGGAACAGCCATCCCATAACTCCTGCAATAATGAAAATAAGCGAAATGAAAACTACCACGTTATCATCTCCATTTGTCCATTTGCCGAGCGCAATAAGACCTTCTCCGATCGTTGACATGACGGGGAAGGCCTGAATAATTCTCAATATAGACGACTATACGCAAATTGAAAATACCCTATTTTTGTTATTTATATTAATAATTTAAGCATTTTCCGATAGACGATAAAGTTCCGAGACGCGGAATGCCGAAATGAAGCGAATAGGACATACTCATTCTGTAAAAAGTAAATTTATGAGAAAATCTAGACTTTTACGAATGATTCATTCAAAACCAGCACCAACCAATAAGAATAGCAATCAGCAGGAGGAGGCGCCTCAACATCCGCTCTTCTCAAGCTTGGAGCAGAACAAACAACAGCTTGAAGAGGTTTATTCGAAGTGCTCCGATTTCATTATTCGATCCTTCCCGGTCGGGGACAGCAACCAGGTTGTTATTTATTACATCGACGGATTAGCCAATGCCTCCCGAATCGAGCAGACGATCGTTGAGCCGCTTATGGGATTTAACGGAGAGACGATTTCAATCGGCTACTTGGCCCAGCATCTGATCACCTCGGCTTCATCCAAGCTTGTCGTTACTTTCGACGAGGCTATAAAACATTTGTCCATCGGAGAGCCTCTGCTGCTGATCAATGATGAAGCTCAAGCTATTACCTTTGGCCTCAGCAACTGGCAAACCCGGTCGATTGAAGAGCCCACAGCGGAATCCGTCATAAGAGGACCCCGGGAAGGCTTTACGGAGACATTACGCGTCAATACATCCCTTATTCGCCGGATCATCAAAAGTCCCTTGCTCAAAATGGACTCCCTTTGCATCGGCGAATATACGCAAACCAACATTATCGTTACCTATATCGAAGGTTTGGCAGCAGCCGAGCTGATAATCGAAGTCAAGGAGCGCCTCGGACGCATACGGATCGACGGGATTCTCGAAAGCGGTTATATCGAAGAATTAATCGAAGACAGCCCGCTCTCGCCATTCCCGCAAATCTTAAGCACAGAGAGACCGGACGTTGTCAGCGCCAACCTGCTTGAAGGCCGGGTTGCGATACTGACGGAAGGAACGCCTTTCGCCTTAATCGCGCCGATCACTTTCTTTTCGCTCATGCAGTCCGCCGAGGATTATTACCAGCGGTTTCTGTTCAGCACGGCCATCAGGTGGCTGCGTTATTTTTTCGCTGCGATCTCCCTGCTGCTGCCTTCTTTTTACGTCGCCCTGCTCATTTTCCATCAGGAAATGGTGCCTGGTTCGTTGTTAATCAGTATGGCAACCTCGCGCGAAGCCGTGCCCTTTCCCGCGCTCGTTGAAGCGTTGCTGATGGAGATCACGTTCGAAGCCTTGCGCGAAGCCGGGGTAAGATTGCCTAAGCAAATAGGTGCGGCTGTCAGTATCGTCGGGGCGCTTGTTATCGGGCAGGCGGCCGTTCAAGCCGGTCTCGTATCCGCGCCAATGGTTATCATTGTTGCGATTACGGGCATTTCATCCTTTATGATTCCGCGTTACATCACCGGACTGCCCATACGGCTGCTGCGGTTTCCTTTTATTCTGTTAGCGGGCTCGCTGGGCCTTCTCGGTATCATGTCGGGTCTTATCGCGCTTGTCTTGCATTTATGCAGTCTGAAATCATTTCACGTTCCTTATTTATCCTCCGTGGTGAAGAGCGATCTAAAGGATATTTTCATCCGTTCGCCAATTTGGATGATGGACGCAAGGCCAGATCTGGTCACTGAGACGAATAAATACCGGCAAGCGCAGGGCCAAATGCCGAAGCCCTCACAGGGCTCAAATGACGAATGAAGGGAATGGGATTCGAGATGGATAACGGAAAAATCACTTCTTTTCAAGTCTCTCTTCTAATGTACTCGGTTATATTGGCAACGGGTTTTATAACCATCCCCGCTATTTCTGCCCATTACGCCATGAACGACTTCTGGCTTGCACCTGTCCTTGCCATATTAGCAGGCGGAAGCGTGCTTGCCATCTCGATTAAACTGCATCAACTGTACCCGAATAAAAATCTGATTCAATACAGTGAGCGCATTATCGGCAAAGTGCCCGGAAAAATTCTGGGGATTATCTATTTCCAATTTTTCGTATTTACCTGCGGCATTGTCTCCAGGGAATATGCCGAATTTGTAACAGGCAATTTCTTATTCAAAACGCCTATGTTCTGCCTGGTGATCTTAATGGTACTGCTTGCTGCGTTTGCTGTACGAGGCGGGGTTGAACTAATCGTCAGAAGCACGTTACTGTTAACTCCGCTTTTTATTTTGCCGTTATTTTTCTTGCTGTTGCTGCTGCCGGATTTCAAGGTCAGCAATATTCTGCCGTTTATGAGCCATGGATTTATTCCGGTGATTAAAGGCTCGCTAGCCCCGGTTTCGTGGTATTCCGAATTTTTGATTATCGCCTACTTCTTGCCCAGCGTGATCGATCAGAACAAAACGGTTAAATACAGCTTTCTTTCACTCTTGGCTGTCTCTGCCAGTTTAACGTATGTTTGCCTTGTTGCATTGTTCGTGCTTGGTCCCGATACAGCCAATAAGGTATATCCGGTATTAACGGCTTTCCGTTATATTTCCCGCGCTGATTTTTTCGAGAATCTGGAGGCTTTGCTTTTAGCCATGTGGGTGGTTGGCAATTTCATAAAAATCGCGGCTGTTTATTACGCTGCCGTCTTGTCCTTCACCTCCTGCTTTAACCTGAAGGATTATAAGCCCTATGTATTCCCCATCGGCATTCTGATTGTTATTCACTGCTTCTGGGATATCCCTAGCTTCTTCAAAATGGCCGGATTTCTCGCCACGGTAGGCTCGTTTCACTTGTCCACCTTTATGCTTGTGGTCCCTTTCCTGCTGTTTATTATTGCTTTGTGCAGAAAACAATGGAGCAAGCTTGTCTCATGAGAAGGTTACTGCTCGTTATGATGTTCAGCGCTTCCGTGCTATTGCTTACCGGATGTTGGGACCGAACCGAGCTGAACGATCTTGCGCTGATCTCGGCAACCGCCTTTGACAAGGGAACTGATAATAAAATGCTGGTTACCGTGCAGGTCATTATTCCCCAGAATCAGGGGAGCGGTCAGCAAACAGCTGCAATCGGCGGCGGCGGCCCCCGGGCTATTACACGTTCCGCTGAAGGAAGCAATATAGAAGACGCCTTGTCCAAGCTTCAACGCAAAATGCCAAGAAGGCTGTTCTGGGGACAATGCAAAATATTTATATTCGGCGAGGAAATCGCGAGAATCGGTATCCGCGAGGAATTTGATTATCTCGTCCGGCATCCTCAGCCCCGGGAACGGGCTTATATGATGGTCAGCAAAGGAAAGGCAAGCGAAGCTCTCAACCTCATTCCGCCGATTGAACGCACTTCGTCAGAGGCATTACGCGAAATCTCCAATTTGCGCACCGGCCTGCTTGTTACTATGGAGCAAATGAGCATGGATCTAAAAGGGGATTCGGAGTCCAATGCCCTTCCGATGGTCTATATCCTGCCGCCATCCAAGCTGGCCGACAAACCCGTTCAGACAATCCCTTATATGAAAGGCGCAGCCATTCTGAAGAAGGGCAAGCTGTCGGGCGAGCTTACAGAAAAACTGCTGCGGGGGGCTCTTCTGATTGATAACGTTGCCGAGGATTACAGCATTACGTTTGATGTCGGAGGGAAGCAGGTTTCCCTGCATCCTGTGAAAACGAAGGTGCGCTTGACTCCTCATATTGAAGGGAATAACTGGTCGATGACCATTAAAGTTCAATCCGAGGGAAGCATTGTTCAGAACAATTCAAGGATGAATCCCATGAAGCCGGAAGATTTGAAGGAGATGAATCTGGCGTTCCGTAACGATATCCATCGTCGGATCGAGGCTGCCGTCGTTTATCTGCAGCAACTAAAAGCGGATACCATCCACTTCGCCACGGTTTACCACAAGAAATATCCGAAAGAGTGGGAGCGGGTAAAGGAGCAGTGGGATGAGCAGTTCGCTAAAATAAAGGTGACAATCGAGGTAGAAACCGATATTAAGAAACCGGGATTAATTAATACGCCCGGCGGAATGCCATACGAAGAGGTGCAATAAAAATGAGGCTGCAGTTTATTGTATTTATCGCCTTTAGCATTTCCCTGATCCTATGGCTGGAATGGCCGAAGTTAAAAAAATGGGGCGTCAAGGAAAAAGCCGTGTTCTTCTCCCTCCTGGCGGTTATCTGCATCTTCATGTTTGTCGATGTTCCCGATACGCCGGGTACTCCTACACTGGATGAATTTCTATTCAAACCGCTCAAAAGGTTTGTTCAGCCGTAAGGCGCGCCATGCAAAAAGGCCAATGAAACTAGGCTTCATTGGCCTTTCATTTCTATTTCTCTGATCTGCTCTCGGTCATCTCGTTCAGATCGGAAGTTAGCTTATCCAACTGCAGGAAGCTCTCGACAATCTCAACAATCCGGCTGTCCTGCGTCGTCATGCTGGCCGACATTTCCTGGATTGCCGCCATATTCTGCTCCGTGGAGCCGGCAATCGATACGATCTGCCCGGTAATCCTCGCATATTGCTCCTGCAGCTGCTCCGCCGAATAGTCGACCTCTCCCGAGTGACTCTCCAGCTTATTGGCGTCAGATGCCAACGCCCGCATCACATCCGCTACCTTGCGGGCTGCCGCCGTACTTCCTGCAACGGACTGCTGCCCTTCAAGCACCTGCTCTGCGCCGAGGTTACTTCCTTGGAAATCGAACCGGCCGTTGTCATATTGGCTTTCAAGTTCATACTGAACGAACGACCTGTCCGACAAGCTCAAGCGACCGTTTGTTTTCCAGCATCGCCTGCTCGCCTTGCTTAATAATATTATGCTGCAGCCGCTCGCTGAATTTGGTCGATACGTATAGCGGAACCGCTACCATAAAGAAATACATAAACATCGTGGTTGGAGCGTTATTGCCGAAAATCTCGGTCTTGTCGGGACTTACATAGCAATAAACCGTCAGAAGGACGCCCATTAATCCGGAATAGCCAATCGCCATGGAATTGCCGTAAAGCGTCATGATGGCAAGATTGACATACACAAGAAAATAAGTCGTAATGATCGGTCCGGTTAACAATAACAGCAGCGTAAGTACGGTAACAATCGTTGAAATGAAATACATAATATAGTTCGTTAACCAGATAGACATGAGCCCGATAATCTTGTAATCTATTGTGACACGGTTAGCTATGTGGAGGTGCTTAACATTGGCGAAAGATATTCGTTCCCGAATTGAGATTGATCAAATCAACTGTGAAAAAGAACTAACCCTTGCGTTAATCGGAGGCAAATGGAAGCTTATCATCCTCTGGCATCTGGGCATTGACGGCACAAAACGGTTCAGCGAGCTGCAAAAGCTCATTCCCCATATCACGCAAAAGATTCTGACAAACCAGCTTCGCGAGCTGGAGGAGGATCAGCTTGTCGAACGGACCGTCTATCCGGTTGTTCCGCCGAAGGTCGAATATAAGCTGACCCCGCATGGAGAAAGCCTCGTGCCGATCCTGAAGCTGATGTACAACTGGGGCAAGCATTATGGCGAAGAGGTACTGGGCAGAACCTCGGATTCGAAGCCGGTCCCCCTTCAAGTTGCAGAAATTTAAACCCGCATATTTCGCAATAAAAACGGCAGACTCCGCATGGAGTCTGCTTTTTTGCGCTTCATAGTTTCCTGCAGGATACGGACTTACTTGAAAGTGCGTACTTCCATTACATTCGGTATCCCCCTAATATGAACTCATCGGTTTCAACACCCCTAATTAAAGGAGAGATTCAACCTATGGAATTGCAATTGGCACTTGACTTGGTAAACATCCCGGAGGCAAAGGAAGTCGTAAAAGAGGTTGCCCCTTATATCGATATCGTTGAGATTGGCACCCCCGTTGTCATTAACGAAGGGCTCCGCGCCGTTAAAGAAATTAAAGACGAATTCCCGTCGCTTAAAGTACTGGCCGATCTGAAAATTATGGATGCCGGCGGTTACGAAGTCATGAAGGCTTCCGAAGCTGGCGCCGACATCATCACCGTTCTTGGCGTATCCGACGATTCCACGATTAAAGGCGCGGTTGATGAAGCCCGCAAACAGAACAAAAAGATTATGGTCGACATGATCAACGTAAAAGACATTGCCGCGCGCGCAGCGGAAATCGATAACCTTGGCGTTGATTATATCTGCGTTCATTCCGGTTACGATCATCAGGCAGACGGCAAAAACTCGTTCGAGGATCTGGCTACAATTAAACGCGTCGTGAAGCAGGCAAAAACAGCGATCGCAGGCGGCATCAAGCTTCAAACCCTGCCCGAAGTAATCAGCGCCCAGCCGGATCTGGTTATCGTAGGCGGCGGCATTACCGGCGCCGAGGACAAGCAGGCGGTTGCCGCTCAAATGCAGCAGCTGATCAAAGGGTAATAGCCAATGAGTACGCTGAGCGCAGCCTCCTCCATTCTTCAAGAGCTGGAACGCACGCTTGAGGCCGTTAAGCCTGGCGAGATCGATGCTTTAACGCACCGGATAACGGAAGCGGACAAGATTTTCGTTGCCGGAGCCGGACGTTCCGGACTGATGATGCGTGCATTTGCCATGCGCCTGATGCATATGGGCTTCCGCGCTTACGTCGTAGGCGAGACCGTTACGCCGGGCATTGCGGAAGGGGATTTGCTGCTGATCGGCTCGGGCTCCGGCGAGACCAAAACGCTGGCAACCATGGCCGCCAAAGCCCAAAGCATCGGCGCAGCCGTTGGCGTGGTGACCATTGTTCCCGAATCAACTTTAGGCGCTGCAGCTTCCTCCCGGGTAACGATCCCGGCTGTGACCAAGGACAGCATCTCCGGAGCCTCAAGCCAGCCGATGGGCACCTTGTTCGAGCAAAGCCTTCTGCTTCTGCTGGATACAATCGTCTTGAATCTGATGCAGCAGCAGGAGCTGCAAGGTACGGCCATGTACGGAAATCACGCGAATCTGGAATAGAGCCGCGCCGCCGTGAAGCCTAGAATTGAAAACAGCGACAGCCAAGGACAAGGAAATGACGTCCTAGACTGCCGCTGTTTTATTGAACTTAAGTTTCTCACCGAAATTCCCCATCCGAATGAGAAGCAACCATTAATATTTCCATCCGCCCCAAATGGATATTTTATTACCGTCAGGATCAAACACATCAAAGAAATCCCCGCAACCTTCTGTTTCATTAACACCTTCAATTCTCGCACCATTTATTTTCATATTGTTATAAATCTCTTCTATGTTTGTAACTTCAAGTGTAATGGCCGACATTTCTGTCCCGCCTGCTTCAATATAGTTAAGTGTAGTTTTCTCCTTTGTCTTAATCAAAAATATAGCTTGGTTCTCTCCTACTTTTAATTGCACTTGATCTTCAGTCACTGGATTTCTTAGTAAAAGGCCTAAGTTCCGCTGGTACCATTCTGCAGACTCGAACGGGTTTGTTATGGGGATATAAACACATTCAATCTGTTTTACTTTTGCATTCATTTCCTCATCTCCCTTTCATATAAATTTTTGATAACGCCAGATAACTCCCTTAATTTACCTTTTTTAACAATTCGCCAAGTCATGGTGCTATCCTGCTACTTCCGTAAAAAAGACAGCTGATCCTCCGATCAACTGCCGAAGTAGACTTCAGATTGAAATTGGTCTAGGCATATTTACGACGTATAACTCTATGGGCCCGGTGTCGTAAAAGCTTCCCACTTATCCTGCAGATATTCTAGATGCACTAGAACGTGCCCGTCATCAGCTTATTTTCTTCTCACAGCGTTAATCTAAGCTTTTTACTGAAAACGCTTTAATTTGTATGGTTCCTCCTGTGCTAAGATGGGGCTGTACACCACGAAATGGAGGTTTTTACTACTATGACAGCTTTGGAAAAAGGGGCTTATTATACCGGTGAATACCGGAATTTGTTCAAGGAACTCGGCTATTCCGAGACAGCGATACAGGCAAGGCTGGAGCAGGCTTGGAATGATCTGCTGCATGGCGATCCGGATATCCGGATTTATTACCCGATGGGAGAAGACAAGGGCTACTTCCTCGATACCGGCAATGTGGATGTAAGGTCCGAGGGCATGTCTTACGGCATGATGATGGCCGTTCAGATGAACGACAAGGATATTTTCGACCGGCTGTGGAACTTCTCCGTCACTTATATGCAGCATACGGAAGGGCGTTACAAGGATTATTTCGCATGGCATTGCAAGACGGACGGTACCCGTCTGTCTCAAGGTCCTGCGCCGGATGGCGAGGAGTTTTTCGCCATGGCGCTATTCTTTGCCGCACACCGCTGGGGCGACGGTCCGGAGCCGTATAATTACGCGGAGCAGGCAAGACGGATATTGCGGGCCTGCATCCACCAGGGCGAAGACGGCAATGGCGGCAGTCCGATGTGGGAACCGGCAAACAAGTTGATCAAGTTTGTACCGGAGTCGCCATTTAGCGATCCATCCTACCATCTCCCCCATTTCTACGAATTATTTGCCCTATGGGCCGATGAAGAAGACAGGCCGTTCTGGCGGGAAGCGGCTTCCGCAAGCCGGACTTACCTGCATGCGGCCTGCCATCCTGAGACAGGATTGTCGCCGGAGTACGCCAACTACGACGGAACGCCGGCTGAGGTGCAGCGGCATGGCGACTTCCGTCATTTCTACAGCGATGCTTACCGGGTAGCGGCCAATATCGGTCTAGACTGGGCATGGTTCCGCCAGGACCCGTGGCAGGTCGGACAGTCGAACCGGATCCAGCGGTTTTTCCGCCCGGTCGACGTTGCGGCTTACCGCCGCTATACGATTGACGGCAAACCATTCGACGAGCCTGCGCTGCATCCTATCGGATTGCTCGCCACCAATGCCATGGCTTCGCTTGCAGCGGATGGCCAGGATGCCGGTTACTTTGTTCAGCTGTTCTGGAACACCCCTCTCCGCAAGGGCGAGCGCCGTTATTACGATAACTGCCTCTATTTCTTCAGCCTGCTGGCATTAAGCGGCAGCTACCGGATTTACGCCTAGCCCTGAACGGAAATGACGATCTATGCTACAATGGACAGATCGTCGACTAGACTACTAGAGACATAGCATGTGCCCCTTGGCACTGCTATGTCTTTTTTTATGGGGTGAATTCCGTTGAAAGATTACGGCCATGAATTTGCAGACATCATTTATTACACGCCTAACGAATTTGAGAAGCTTGGAGGGCTTTGGCCGCTTCGCACGGGCCACAATATCGCCAAGGCGAATTACAGCGTTGGACCAAGGGTGATTGAATGCTTCTCCTTTCATTTTGTGCTTAGCGGCTCGGTTACGCTGTCCAGTATGGGCGAGACCATCACCTTGCCGAAGGGCAGCATGTTCTGCCTGTTCCCCGATGTGAAGCACAGCTACTGGATTACGCAATATGACTCCGCGTCTCCGCTGAAGCTGCATTGGTTAGCCTTTACCGGCTCCCAAGCGGAGATGCTCGTCCGAAGGATCGGAGTGTCCGAACAAAAGCCGTATTTGCGCAACAGGCTCACGGCTGAGCTTGCCAATCAGTTGCAGGCATGCATGGAACGAATGAAAAACTGGCGGAAGGACGGCGATTTGCAGCTGCAGATGATGCTGTACCAGCTGTTCGAAATGCTGTCGCGTCCGATTCCCGAAGCGAGCGAGGAGAAAGATTGGCTGAAAGCCTGCTTGCAATACATGCAGACGCATTATGCGGAAGGCATAAGCGTAACGGACCTGGCGGAGTGGTCCGGCATGCATCGCTCGCATCTGTCCAGCAGATTCAAACAAAGCTTCGGCATGAGTCCCCGCGAATATCTGATCAAGCTGCGGATGGAACGGGCAGTCGAGATGCTGCAAAGCCGGACTCTATCGATTACCGATATCTCGCTTTCACTTGGTTATACGGACCTTTATACCTTCTCGAGAGCCTTCTGCACGTACACCGGCATGTCGCCGTCGAACTATCGCAGCAAGCTGCTCTCATCTAACAAAATGCCAAATTGATCACAACGAAATGTTATTTCTATTTCATACGGCTTACTTTATGCTAAATTCAGCTCACAAAACCAACTATATGACTTTGAATACTATGTTTTAAAGAAGAATGCTGTAATGATGATTAAACAACGGAGTACCATTACCGCGTCCGCGATGCTTGCCCTTTCTTTGACGCTAGCCGGGTGCAGCTCAAGCCATGACGCGGATAACAAAAACAGCTCAAAGGAAGCATCCTCAAGCGAAGTCAGCCAAACCGGCTTTCCGATCGTGCAGGAGCCGATCAAGCTGAAAATGTTCTCGCGTATTGCCCCCGTCAACGGCCCGTTCAAGGACATGCCCGTGTTCCAGGACTATGCCAAGCAAAGCAACATTGATGTAGAGTTTACCGAAGTGCCTACGGATGGCTTCCAGGAGAAAAAGAATTTGCTGTTCGCATCCAATGAGCTGCCCGACGCCCTGTTCCGTTCCTCTCTTACCTCGCTGGAAGCGATCCGCTACGGAACGGCCGGCCAATTAATTCCGCTGGAAAATCTGATCAATGATTACGCTCCGAATTTCAAAAAGCTGATGGAGCAATATCCGGAGATTGGATCTGCGATTACAACGCCGGAAGGCCATATTTATGCCCTGCCTACGGTTGTTACGGTAGGAGCTGCACGAACGGACAAGAAATGGATTAATCAAGCCTGGCTGAAAAAACTGAATTTGCAGGAGCCTCAAACGACGGAGGATTTGTATAATGTGCTGGTTGCCTTCCGGGACAATGACCCGAACGGCAACGGAAAGCAGGATGAAATCCCGTTGACGGCCCGCGCCAGCGCCGGGGTTGGTCTAGGCCTGCCGATTATTCCGATGATGAGCGGTTCGTTCGGCCTTGATACGCAGCTTGGTTATAACATCAATCTGGTCGATGACAAAGTGGAAATATGGATGGGCAATGACCGCAACAAGGAGCTGCTGCAATATTTGAACAAGCTCTACAGCGAGAAGCTGCTCGACCCGGAAGTGTTCTCCCAGACGGAAGCCCAATATATCGCCAAGCAGGGATCGGGCAACGTTGGCTTCTTCTTCGATCAGACCAATAATTCGTTCCTGCCGATTCAAGACCAGTATACCGGTATCGCGCCGCTTGAAGGTCCGCATGGCGACCGCCTGCAAAGCCAAGGCGCTCCGGTTCCCCGCGACTTAGGCTCGTTCGCCATTACATCCGTGAACAAGCATCCGGAAGCAACCATGCGCTGGATCGATTATTTCTACAGCGAAGAAGGCTCCACCCTGCTCCGGTTCGGCCGGGAAGGCGAGAATTATGAGCTGAAAGACGGCATTCCGTACTATACGGAGCAATTTTTGAATACCGGAAACCAAGGCAAAATTACGCCTTACGCGGGAGGCGGCGCACCTCATCTCATCAGCGAGAATGTAGCCTCCTTTATTAATCCGCCTCAAGTTCAAGAGGCCCAAAAGAAGCTTGATCCTTACATGCCCGAGGTTCGTTATGCCGCTCCGATGTTCGACGAGGAGACCGCGAAGAAAGTGGACGTGCTCCGCAACGACCTTGATAAATACTACGACGAGCAAAGCACCAAGTTTATTACCGGCGCGCTTAGCTTCGATAAGTGGGATGACTTCCAAGCTACGCTTAAGAAGCTGAAGATCGACGAGCTGCAGAAGTTGTACCAGGATGCCTACGATAAAGTGAAACAATAAGCTGAAAAGGAGGTCGCACATGAGACCGGCCGAGGCCAATCATCCGACCACCAGTCCGCGGAGCCGCTCCATGCGCGGCTCCCGGCTGTTTAAAAAGATAGCAAGACGCTACGATTTATATTTGATGCTCTTACTTCCTATTGCCTGGTATCTTCTGTTCCAATACGGTCCGTTGTACGGGCTCCAAATCGCGTTTAAGGACTTTAATCCGGCCAAAGGAATCGTAGGCAGCAAATGGGTCGGGTTCGAGCATTTCACCCGCTTCTTTGATTCGTATTATTTCTGGAGGCTGCTGTGGAATACCATCTCCATCAATTTATTTTCGCTGCTGATTGCCTTTCCGATTCCGATCGTTCTGGCTCTCATTATTCAAGAGCTTCCGAGCAGGGGCTTTAGCAAATGGCTGCAAAATATTACGTACCTTCCCCATTTTATTTCCATTGTCGTAATCGTTGGGATGCTGCAGCTGTTCCTCTCTCCCAAAAG
The DNA here is from genome assembly GCF_051200795.1 of Paenibacillus glycanilyticus. Classification (NCBI taxonomy): domain Bacteria; kingdom Bacillati; phylum Bacillota; class Bacilli; order Caryophanales; family Paenibacillaceae; genus Paenibacillus; species Paenibacillus glycanilyticus. The sequence goes on along the minus strand of NZ_CP195155.1, from coordinate 1,367,829 downwards.
CGGCCCCGTCAACGGGCTAATCGAGGCGTTTGGCGGTACGCCCATCCGGTTCCTCGAGGAGGCGGCATGGTTCAAGCCGATTTTTATCAGCTCGAACATCTGGCAGAACATGGGCTGGCAGTCGATTATGTACATCGCGGCCCTCATTGGCATTAATCCTCAGCTGTATGAGGCGGCCAAGATGGACGGGGCTTCCCGGCTGCGGCGGATCTGGCACATCTCCCTGCCCGGCATCGTGCCGGTTATCGTAATCCTGCTTATTCTGGATATCGGCCACTTTATGAATATCGGGTTCGAGAAGGTGCTTCTTATGCAGAACAGCATGAATATCGAGGCCAGCGATGTCATCTCAACCTTTGTCTATACGACGGGCATTCTGAAAGGCGAATACAGCTATACCGCCGCGATTGGACTGTTTAACGCGGTCATTAATCTGGCGCTCCTGCTCTTCGTGAACCGGTTCGCCCGCAAACTGTCCGAGACAAGCTTATGGTAAGGAGGGAAACCCGTGATCAACCGCTCGGGAGTATCGAGTGAACGGCTGTTTAACGCGGTTGTGTACGCACTTGCCGCAATTATTATTCTTCTTGTGCTGTATCCTCTGCTTTTTGTCGTCAGCGCTTCCGTCAGCGATCCGGCTAGGGTGCTCGACGGCGGGGTGTGGTTGCTGCCAAAGGGCTTAACGCTAGAGGCCTATACGAATATTTTTCATAATAACGAGGTTTGGATCGGTTACCGGAATACCATCGTTTACACTGCTTCCGGAACGGTCATAAACATCATAATGACGACCTTGGCCGCCTATCCGCTGTCGAGGCCCGACCTTCCCGGACGGAAAATGCTGATGCTGCTTATTACGCTTACGATGTTTTTCAGCGGCGGGCTTATTCCGACTTACCTGCTGGTGAAGGATCTCGGGATGGTGGATACGATCTGGGCGCTTGTTGTTCCGGGCGCCATATCGACGTACAACCTGATCGTCATGAGAACTTACTTCCAATCCAGCATTCCGTGGGAGATCCAGGAGGCGGGCCATATCGACGGCTGCTCGAACTGGCGGCTGCTGGTGAACATCATTTTGCCGCTGTCGAAGCCGATTCTGGCCGTCATGGTATTGTTCTATGCGGTTGGCCATTGGAATTCGTTCTTTAACGCGCTTATCTATATGCGCGACGAGTCGCATTATCCGCTGCAGCTCGTCTTGCGCGAAATCCTGATGATCAGCCAATCGGCGGCCGTGGATGGTAATGTGGGGCTGGAGGACAAAATTCTGCTTGCCGAAAGCATCAAGTATACGATTATTATCGTCTCCAGCCTGCCGGTATGGATTATGTATCCGTTTGCGCAGCGGCATTTCGTTACGGGAGTTATGATTGGCTCCATAAAAGGATGAGAAAAGCCCTGACCGGCTTGATCGGTCAGGGCTTTTTGGCTTTGTGGCTTATTCGCTGTCCGCCCAGGAATGCCGCGGCTTCCAGCCGAGCACCCTCTCGGCTTCCTTGTTGCTGACGAATGCCGTCCGGTCCGGGAACGGATCTCGCAGATCCTTTACATCCGGATAGAACTGTTCGATTAACTCCGCGGTTGGCCGGTCGCTCAGCGTATCGCTGCTTGTAATGTTGAGGCAGACTGCGCCTCTGTCTTCGACCTTAAGCGAAGCGATGCAAGCGCTGACGGCGTCCCGGATGTCGATGTAGCTCCAGAAAATATTTTTGAACGCCTCCGGCTTGCTAATGGCAAGATGATTGTAATCCTCCGGCTTCGTAATCATGGAGAAGCGGAGCGAGATCACCTGCATCCCGTTACGGCGGTCGAACATCGCGGCCGTCAGCTCGTTTACGATCTTCGATAGGCCATAGCATTCCTGCGGCTGCTGCGGATGCTCCTCGTCCACCGGAAGATAATCCGGCGAGAACGGGGTGGGCGCCCAAGCAAAACCATACGAGGATTCGCTGGAGCCAACAACAACCTTGCGAATGTTGAGCAGCGAAGCTGCTTCGAGAATATTGTAGCCGGACACCACATTATTAGAAAAAATATACGGATAAGGGTAACCAAGCGGAGCCGGAATGGCAGCCAAGTGTATGACCGCATCGGCCCCATGGAGCGCGGAGACGACTTGTCCGAAATCGTTCAGGTCCACTTTAATCTGGCGGCACCTCAGCTCGTTGGAACGCTGCGTATCCAAGGAAACCACGCTATAGCCCTCCTGCTGAAGCTCCTTGATCAGAGCCGACCCCAGCTTGCCGCTGCCGCCTGTTACTGCAATTGTTTTCATACGGATAACACTCCTATTAATGAAGAAATTATGGGCGTACCAGCGTGCCGTCCGCCTTGCGGTCCAGCTGATAAGGATTGAAATACACCGATTTGCTCCAGCCTTCTCCGAGCAGCTGCTGCGCCTTCAGCTCATCCAGCTCGATGCCGAGACCCGGTTTTTGCGACGGATACAGATAGCCGCCTTTCCGCTTGATATGTCCTTCGAAGGCATCCTTCTCTTCCGGCTTGAAATGGTTCACTTCCTGAATGCCAAAGTTCCAGATCGCCATATCGAGGTGGACGGCCGCCGCCTGATTGACGGGATCATTCTCCCCGCCCTCCTGCCAAGCGGTACGTACGCCAAACGCTTCGGCTAAAGCGGCGATTTTGCGGCAGGCGCTAATGCCTCCCGCCTTGGATACGCGCACGCGGATAAAGTCGATCAGCTGCTCCTTGATCAGCTGCGTCCACTCCTGCGGGTTCACGAACAGCTCGCCAACGGCCTGAGGAGTTGCGCATTGCTGCCGCAAGTGACGGTACCAGCCGATCTGCTCCGGCGCGATGGCATCCTCTAGGAAGAACAAGCTGTATGGTTCTACCCGCTTCGCAAGCTGAATCGCGTTTACCGGCGTCAAATGCTCATGCACGTCATGGGTGAACTGGACGCCCATGCCGAATTCATTCCGTAGCTGTTCGAACATATGCGGGATCGCATGCAAGTATGACTGCTCGTCAAATACCGGACCGCTTCCCCATGCCTGCTGCGGAATATTCGCCTTATCCCGGTCAATAAAGCCGCCTCCGCCGTAGCCGCCCATCTGTACGCGGATGACGGTATAGCCTTCTTCCATAAACCGGTGCACATCCTCTTTCAGCTCGGCAATATCCTTGCCGCCGGCATGACCGTAACAAGGAACCGCAGCGCGGCAGGCTCCGCCAAGCAGCTGGTAGACGGGAAGCCCCGCTTCCTTGCCTTTTATATCCCACAGCGCCATGTCGATGCCGCCGATTGCGGTATGCAGCAATGCGCCGTTTCTCCAATACCCGCTCATATACATCGTCTGCCACAAATCTTCTATATTGGCGGCATCCTTGCCGATTAATAGAGGGGCAAGCAATTGCTCGATTATTTGCACGACCGCTTCCGGATTATAGACATCGGATGCGGAGCCAAGCCCGTACAGCCCATCCTGGTCGGTCATTACTTTGACGATGGTCCAGGTCCCGTTTTTGCGGGTGCGAATACATTTGATTCCCGTTATTTTTGCCATTCGATTACCCTCCTCTTGTCGTGCTCCCCCCATTCTAGTCCGCTTTGGGCGCGCTCTAAATGAGACATCTTTAAACTTTCTGTCGCATTCTTAGCCTCTTTCGCTTGAGCTATGTCTAGGCGCCGGTTCTTGCGCTAGATTAGATATAGCCATGCTAGATCAAGTAACGGGAGGAATGGAAAATGGTTAACGCCAATGCGGCTTTGTACAAAAGGGCAGATGCTCCGATTGAGCAACGCGTGGAAGATTTACTAGGGAGAATGACGATAAAGGAGAAGGTCCGTCAGCTGGATCAATATTTCGGCGCTTCGTTTATGAGCGCCACTCATCCGCATATGATTACCGTTATGGCCGACGATGCGGTCGTGAACTGGGACAAAGTAAAAGAAGTGGTTGGCAAGGACGGCATTGGCTGTCTGCATGACTTATACGGCACGGCCGAAGCGAATAATCAGCTGCAGCGTTATGCGGTGGAAGAAACGCGGCTGGGCATTCCGATCCTGTTCAGCGAAGAGGCGCTTCACGGCCTACTGCGGCCAGGCTTTACGGTATATCCGCACGCGATCACCATGGCTTCCACCTGGAACCCGGAGATTGTGAAAGAGATTGGCCGGCAGATCGCGGCCGAATCGCGCAGCGTCGGCATTCACGAGACGTTTGGACCGGTGCTGGATCTGGCCCGCGAGCCGCGCTGGGGACGCGTGGAAGAGACGTTTGGCGAGGATACGCATCTGGCGAGCCGCATGGCGGTGGCGATGATTAAAGGACTTCAAGGCGATGACCTGTCTGCGAATACCAGCATCATTGCGGAGCCCAAGCATTTTGCCGTACACGGTATTCCGGAATCCGGACTGAACCACTCTCCCGCCTCCATCGGCCTTAACGATATGCATGCCTACCACCTTCCGGTCTTTGAAGCGGCTTTCGTGGAGGCTGGCGCGGTTAATGCGATGTGCTCCTATAATTCGATCGACGGCGTTCCTTGCTCCGCGGACTACAGCCTGCTTACGGAAGTGCTGCGCGGCCAGTGGAATATGCCGGGCTTTGTCCGTTCCGATCTTGGAGCTATCGCCCGCCTGCAGCATGCCCATTTTACGGCTGATTCGGAGAAGGAAGCGATCCGCCAGGCTCTTGTTGCCGGTACGGATATGCAATATTATGACTATCCGCATGAGCTCTACCAGCAGTCCATTATGGAAATGGTAGAGAGCGGAGAGCTGGATTCGGCGGTTGTGGATCAAGCCGTCTCCCGCGTGCTCAAGGTAAAGTTTATGCTAGGCCTGTTCGAGAACCCTTATGCCGATCCAGAGCTTTCCAAGCGGGTAATCCGCCGTTCCGAGCATGGACATACGGCGCTTCAGACGGCGCGGGAAGGCATTATTTTGCTGAAAAATGAGGCTAAAGCTCTCCCGCTCAGCAAAACTTTGAGCAGCATTGCGGTTATTGGACCTAGCGCGGCTGAAGTCCGGCTTGGCGACTACACGCCTTATATCGAAGGCTTTGAACCGGTTACTCTGCTCGAGGGCATTAAACGGGCTGTTACTTCCGAGACGAAAGTGCTGTATGCCAAGGGTACGGGTATTCTGGCCGATGAGCTGGAAGCCATTCCGGCGGACTGCCTCTATGACGGCAGCGGCAATCCGGGACTCGTTGGCGAATACTTCAACAATCCGGAGCTGGTAGGCGAACCTGTGCTGAGCAAGCTGGATCGGAACATCAACTTCAACTGGGTCATTACGAAGCCGGATCAAAGCATTAACACGATGGGCTTCTCCGTCCGGTGGACAGGCAAGCTTGTTCCGAAGCATAGCTTCAGCGGTTATATCGGCACGATCAGTCAGGACAGCATGCGCTTCTGGCTGGACGGCGAGCTTGTTGCAGACGGCTGGGGCAAGGACAAGAGCGCCAAACGCAGCGTGGCGATCGAGCTGGAAGCCGGTCGCGAATACGATATCCGCGTAGAATATTGCAAGGATACCAACGGCGTCGAAATCGTGCTCGGGTGGAATCATAACACGATTGGCATTCAAGATGCGGTAGCTGTCGCGGCTCAAGCCGATGTTGCGATTATCGCGCTTGGCGATTCCGAGCGCACCTGCGGGGAAGGCATTGACCGGAACAGCCTGGAGCTGCCGGGCGACCAGCTTAAGCTTTTGAAGGCCGTATATGAGACGGGCACTCCCGTTATTCTGGTTCTCCAGAATGGACGTCCACTGACATTGGAATGGGAATCGGAGCATATTCCGGCTATTATCGAAGCCTGGTATCCGGGCGAGCAAGGCGGCAACGCCATTGCTGAAGTGCTGTTTGGCGTTTACAACCCGGCTGGCCGTCTGCCAATCTCCTTCCCGCGGACAATCGGCCAAATTCCGGTCTATTATAACCGGCGCCGCGGCGGGCAAAAGCATTATGTCGGCGGCAATAACGAGCCGCTTTATACTTTTGGCCACGGCCTGAGCTACACTACCTTCCGCTATGATAATCTCCGCTTGGAATCGGAGAAGATGGGTGTAGAGGATAGCATGGCCGTAACGTTCGACGTGACCAATACAGGAGACCGCGCCGGCGACGAGGTCGTTCAGCTCTATGTGAGCGACGTGTTCAGCTCCGTCGCGCGTCCGGAGAAAGAGCTGCGGCATTTCAAGCGGATCCACCTGCAAGCGGGAGAAACCGCAGCCGTCACGTTCACGCTGACCCCGCGCGACCTCCGCGTCCTCGGCCGAGACCTGCAGTGGACCGTCGAGCCCGGGACCTTCCGCGCCTTAATCGGCCCAAGCTCCAGTAACATCGCCCTGGTAGGCGAGTTTGAGGTGAACTAATCCGTTCGCGTGCTGTAAGACCTCTTTGGCAGGTTACAGTAGGCAAGTTAGCTCAAGTGCACCGGTTGGCGGGCGTTGGCAAGGAGATTGGCAGTCCTTTAAAACACAAAAACAAAAGGGTTGCCCCCGTGTAGGGGCAACCCTTTCTTGTTATCTCTTCAGCGGATCGTAACCCGCTGCCTGATAGATCATTTCGCTTAAAGATACGACCTTGAAGGCGAACTCGCCCGGAACAAGTACTTCGTGGCGGCCAAGGATGGCGTCGATGAAGCTTTTGTCCTGGTTCGTGGTTTGCTCCGGAAGCTCCGGTACGAATGGCTCCTCGTTCAAACGGCGAAGCGTAATTTTACCGTTGTCGTAGTAGATGCCGCCGTTGTCCCCGCAGAACGCAAACGTCTCGTTCCAGCCTGGCGCATAACCGGCGAAGTTGAGGCCCGCAAGAGCCCCTTCCGCAAAGCGGATGGAAGTGAAGCTGTCGATCTCAACCGGCGCTCCATGGTTCTGAAGCTGGGATTTTACTTCAACCGGAGTCATTCCGGTCGTCCAGAGCAGCACGTCGATAATATGGCTGCCGGAGTCCATCAGGAATCCGCCGCCGGAGAGCGAAGGAACCTGCCTCCACGTGCCTTCCGTAAGCTGATACCACTCTTGGCTAAGTGAAGCGGTTACAGAAGTCAGCCTCCCGATCTCACCGCTTGCAATGGCATCCCGAATGTACAGAAATTCCGGCTGAAAATGCCGTTGGTACGACACCTGCATCACTTTCCCCGACTCTTCCGCCTTCTGAATAAGCTGCTCCGCTTCCTTCGACGAGCAAGTCATCGGCTTCTCGATAAGCACATGCAGCCCTCTATCCAGCGCATCGTAGGCTTGTCTGAAATGAAGCGTATGCGGCGAGCAAATCACAACCGCATCCAGCTCCCCCTGCTCAAGCATATCCTCATAAGCGGAGAACTGCCGGGCATCCTGCAAACCAAATCTTTCAGCAAAAGCAATGCGATTGCCTTCGCTTGTATCCGATAGCGCGGTAATCTGAATCTCCGGGAGCTCCAGCAGCTGCTTGGCATGCCAGCCGGCAATACCTCCCGTTCCAATAAACCCGATCCGAATGTTGCTCATTCCATCTAGCCTCCCAACATGAATAGCCATTCCAGTGTATGCATCTCATTAAGGCATTACTTGTCTAGCTTATTGGTGCAAAGGCATGTTTAGTACGCTAATAATACGCCAAAAAGGAGCCGGATTCCTGCACGGAATCCGGCTCCCCTCATCCTAAATTATTTATTGTAAATCCGGTAGAACAATACGGCTGCTTCCGCCCGCGTCAACCGGCCTTTTGGCTCCAGCAGTCCGTCATGACCCTGCAAGAGTCCCGCCTTTACAAGCGAGCTTATGCTGCTCTTCGCGTAAGCCGAAATATCATCGGCATCCGCAAACCCTGCAAGCACATCCTCGGAGCCGGCTGGAAGACCGGCTTTCGCAACAGTAAGAGCACGCTCGATAAACGTTGCCGCTTCTTCTCTCGTAATCGGAGCTTCCGGATTAAAGCGGTTGCCGCCGGCACCGTTCGTAATGCCAAGAGCCTTGGCCGTGCCTACCGCATTGGCATAATAACGGTTCGAGCTCACGTCGGCAAAGCCGCCCGGAGTGTCCGTCGTAAAACCAAACGTATCGACGAGAAGCTTCACGAAATCGGCCCGCTTAATCGATGCGCCAGGAGCGTAAGACGCATCGGATACGCCGTTAGTGATTCCCTTCGCCGCAAGCACCTCGATTGCTTCTTTCGCCCATGCGTAGCCGTTCAGATCGCTGAACGATTTTTGCACGAAAGCAACCGCATACTGACTGAAGTGCTTTGTCGTAAATACGATGCTTCCGGCAGCTTCCTTATACTGTCCGCTAGGTACCGGGAACGGCTTGCCGCTTCCGTCGATGTACCAGACGGTCAACTTTTTGGCATCGGCTTTCTCGGCAGCCGAAGGGGTATACGGAAGGGATACCGTCACCGGCGACTGGCTGTTATGCCAGTCAATCGTTTGACCGGCAGACTGGATCGACAAATCCACAACCGGACGGTCGCCAAGCTTCTTCTTCAGCTCTTCGCTCCAACCGCTGGTATTCGCGCTGCCAATGCTGATGGTTACCGTCTGACCAAGCTTACCCGCATCCGGCTTCAGCATATCGCTCGAGAGCAGTATAGTCCCTGTCGGGGTTACCAGTTCGATTTGCTTATCCGGCGATTGCTGGTTCACGTAGCTTGAAGGAAGCTCCAAGGAGTAGCCATTAGCTCCAGCTACGCTAGGAAGCACCACGGTAACCTTCTTCTTGCCGTCCTGACCAGCCGCTGCTTTCGAGAACGCTTGATCCAGCAACGCAGCGGTCAGCGAAAGTTTTGCATGTTTCGAACCGGCATCAAGCGTTCCCTTGCCTTCCACCTGAACCGCGCCATTCGCGCCAACCGTCACCTTCGGCTGATCCGTTTGCCCAGAACCGGAACCCGAGCCGGAACCCGGCCCGTTACCTGGATTTGTTGTTCCGCCAAGCGCCGACAATCTTGCCGACAGTCCGGATTTTACCGTTCCTTGCGGAAGCAGGCTGACAAAGTTGGTTGCCGCATCAATGCTTGTTACATCCTTATGCTGCTCAGCCGCTGCTACCGCTGCTTCCGCCGATTGCTCGAGCAGACTTTCGTAATCCGAGCTGAGCAGGTACAAATCGCCAAATTGCGTAGCGTCCTTGCTTGTTCCAATCCCCTGGTTATATTCGATAAAGCCCGAACGGCCGGCGCCGTCATGTTCATTGAGCAAAATCGTCAGACCAAGCGGATCCTCCTGCGAGAACGTATAACCAGCACCATGCAAGGCGGAGAGCGGAATGGTAATGTCATAGACAGTCTGATGAGTCGCCTCATCCCGCGTAATAACCGCATCCGCATCGTTAAATGCTCCGCCAGCTACACCTGCCGGCGCACGCCATCTCCACTTGGAGACCGTGCCGCTGTTCGTAAGGGCAAAACCAAGCTCATTTACGTTTTGGCTGGCAGAGCCGTCCTTTCTCGATAAATCAATGCCAAGCTGCAAGCTGTCGCCCTGCCAAATATCGCCGTTCGTCCAGGTCTGGTAATGCGTATTGTCCGTTGCGCGGACCGTCACATAGAGATTATCGTTATCCCAATGTACATTCGCCTGCGCGCTCAGGTCGTCCTTGCCGCCCCAAATGCCGCCTAGACTCGAGTAATTGGTGGAGCTTGAAATATCGATAGTAGGCTGAACCTGGCTGTTGTCGTCCTTGCGAGTCGCAAACGACTGAGCGGTCTTCACCTGCGTCACATAGGAATAGCCATTATCCAGCGTTACTTTGTACTTCAGCGTATCCGCGGGCAAATAAGGAAGCTTAACGAGTACGCTCTCTCCAAGCACGATACCGTTGAAACGAACAGGCACAAATTTGTCCTTGTAGCTATCCGGCGCAATAACTTCAATTTTGCCGGCAAGCGGATCGGATTCGGTCATATTGGTCAGCTTCAGGGCAAAATTCGCGTTAGCCGGGTTGCTCTCGTCGAACTCTCCCTTCACTAGATCAAGCGCAACCGGAACCAGGTTCGAGCCCGTCACCTTTGTTCCCGCTTCATTAATGAGCTGCAAACCGCCTTTAAACAGGTTGTTTGCGATAATCAGCTTTTCAATGTCAGGACCGGCATATACATGATTCGTGTTTGGCTGCTGGAAGTAGGAATCGTAAAGCGTAATGTCGCCGCCAAGCGCGTTAATGCCGCGCTGTCCGACTCTCGTAAAGTTGCTTTGCTGAATGCGGACATCTCCTCCGAAAATATCAAAGGAACGTGTCGTATCTCCCCACATCGAAGAGTTGAAGAATACGGCCTTGGAATCAAAATCCTCGCCAACAACCACGTATACTTTGTCCGAGGAGCTCATCGACACCAGCTCGGTATTAATCAGCTTCAGACCCGCTTCTCCCGCCGCATCAAGCACGGCGCCCTTCTTGCTGCCATCCGTACCGTGGCCGATGACAACCGCTTCAGGTCCAACCCCATTCTGCTCTTCAAAATGAATCCCGTATTTCGAACCGTATACGAACGTATTAAAGATCGTCTCGTTCTTCACGTCGCCAATCCGGAACGCATCCAGATTTTCCTTCTGGTAGCTCCATACCGCATCAAAGTCCTGATCCGTGGAAGGATGGTTAGGGAAATTGTTGCGCCCGTAATAATGCGGGTTGAACTGAACGTTGCGCATCAAACCGCCGTCAGCGCCGCCGCCGAGGAAAATGCCTTCCATCAGAGGAGAGCCGGCAACGTAATCAATGTAATGACCGCTCGTATCGTAAGTGCCAAAATCGACTCCCATGTAAGGGTTGATAAGAGTTGTATCAATCAGGTAAACGCCGCTGCCTTTGCCTTGAACGGTCCAAGCGTAAGGTTTCACGTTCGTCCAGCTCTGCTGGTCGTAATAAACGGATAAGCCTCGGAGGCCCGCATCCTGTTCAAGCGAGATAAACGCAGCGCCGTCAGCGTTGTTTTCCCCGTAATTGGTGAAAATCGCCGTACCGCCGCCAATCGTATGATGCGGAACATCCCATGAACCGCGTAGCTCTACGCCGCTAGGAACCGTAAGCGGATTATTGACGCGGTAAATACCCGCCGGCAAATAAACCGTACCGCCGCCTGCCGCATCGGCATCGTCAAGCGCCTGTTGGATTTTCGCGGATACATCCGTCTCGCCGGTGCTGTCCGCCTCGTAAGGGGCGGCCGTAATATCAAACAAGCTGTTGTTGGCCGGTTTCGGACGGTTCGCCAGATCAAGCGCCGCAACGGCTGGCTGCTGCTCCAGCACGTATTTCGCATCCTGATGAACGTTAACCTCTGCCGCATCGCTGTTATCGGTTACCGCCAGACTGCCGTTATGTCCGGAGTTCACCGAGTTAACCGTCGCTACGCTGTCTTCCAAGAGCACATGCTTGGCAGTCTTGGAGAAAGCCGACTGACCTAGAATAAGCGAACCGCCCTTCGCGGCAATCGCGTAACCGCCGTTCTGATCATCCCAGTTCTCAAACGTGCTGTTCTCGAACGACAATACGCCGCTGCCTTCATTCACAACCGCATGATGAGGCGTACCGCCAAACGTTACTTGGTTGAACTGAACGATGGAGTGGAAGCCTTCGGTTGCATAGACCGCTTTCGGGTCAACGCCTACGTTGGCTTTAAAGCTGCTGTCCGAGATTAAAAGTCCAAAATCGTTCACGCCTTCAACCTTCAGCGCCACGTTGCTGTCATGAACATTGATTTTGTAGAGCTGGGCGTTAGCCGTCTCCAGGCTACCCGTTCTTGTCGTAATCCGCATGCCGTTCTTGAAATCGGCCAGATCAATATCGGACATATACTCCCAGTCCGAGCGGCCCATGACAATCCCTTCGGTGTTACCGGTCGTATAGGCTTTCAGCTCTGCCTGCTGCGGCGAGCCTGCCAAGCCGGAGCCCGCCCAATACGAGGATGCCAGACGGATATGCTCCAGTCTTCCGATATCGGTCGTGAAGTCGAGGAAAATGCCCGTTTTCAGCACCGTACCGTACAGATTCCGTACGTAATGTAATTCGTTCCAGCTAGGACCAATCTTAATGCCGTTGTAAGAATTGACAAGCGTCACATTCTTGACCGTCATGCTGTCGCCCGATAACTGCTCGAACGTCCAAGGATAAGCAACCGGGGCATTCAGCGACTGCTCCGGATACCAGACGGACAAGTTCGTCACGCCGCTCACCGGCGCCAGCTGCAGGAAGCTTGGACCGTTCTCGATGCCTTTATCGGCATAGACAGCCAGGATCGTTCCTTTTACTTCGCCGCCTGCTGAATCGGGACTAATCCAATCGCCTCGCAGCGTTACCCCTGTCGGAACGATCAGATGACTAGTCAGCTTATACGTGCCCGCCGGCGCAAAAACAACGCCGCCCCCGCGGTTGCCCGCTGCGGCAAGCGCGTCCTGGAACGCTTTGGTATCATCCTTCACGCCGTCGCCGGCCGCGCCGAAGTCCTTCACGCTCATATCGGCGATGACAACGTCATCCGTCGGATAAACCGTGTCGTACACCTTTGTCTCCGTCGAAACATTTTGCTGCGGCTGGGTTTTTACCGATACCGAAGCGATATAGAGATCCGGATTGGCGCCAATCGCCCCCGGCCCGGATACGTGAAGGCGGAAGTCGCCGCCGTTCGTGCCGTTTGCGAACTTGGCATCGCCAAGCTTAAACGTATGTTTTTTCCACGTATTCGTGTTCGTATAAGTAAATTCAGGCGCATCCTTAAAGGCTGCCGACTGCGCATCGTACTGCAGCTTCATGCTGCCGCTGCCGCTGTCGTAATACTCGACCGTTACGAAAACATCCTGGTCCTCGTTGTCGAACAAATAACTGTCCGAAACGTCAAAGTAGAAATAAAGAATATTGGCGCCATGGTCGGTTGGGCTGATCGTCTGGTTCGTTTTCCAGTACGTCTTGCCGCCGATCTCGCCAGTCAAAAGATTGTCCGCGGCGCCATCGCCAGGATGGGCTGTAATGCCATGCGATACCGGGGTTGCGCCAAGCGTTATGCTGGCTTCCGGAGCAGCCGTTTCCTTAAGCGTCTTTTTGACCGTTACGCTTGCTAGCTTCAGGTCCGGATTCTGTTCGCCGTTAATCCCTCCGCCTTCAATGGCGATTCGGAAGTCGGAACCGTTCGTGCGGTTGGCGAATTTGGCATCGCTTAAATTAAAGGTATAGTCCTTCCATGTCTTTGTATCCGTGTACGTAAACTTCGCGCTGTCCTTGAACGCAGCCGACTGTGCATCGTATTGCAGCAGGAAGCTTCCGTTTCCTTCATCGAAGTAGCGGAGGGTTACATCCACATCGTAATCCGCGCTGTCGAATAAATAATCGTCGCTTACGTTCATATAGAGATAAGTGGTACCTTCTGCTTTATTCGTCTGCCAGTAGGGAGTACCTGCTTCCGTTCCTGTTAGAAGCCCGTCGCCGTTATCGCCGGCTCTGCCGGAGATCCCGCTTTCCACAGGGGTCTCACCTAGCGTAACCGACGCTGTATCGGAAGCATCGTCCGCGGCATAAGCACTCGGCAGTCCCATAAAACCAACGGAAGAAAAAATAATCAGCATGACAAGCATTTTCGCCATTCCGGCACGTGCTTTTGTCCAATTTCGGTTCGTAATCACAATCAAACCTCCAGTTTGCAGATGTATTTGTGAATTGTATCCGCTTACAAGTCCAAGAAAAAGAGAAGCCCCCCATAGGTGTCATCAGGCCGGCTTCTCTTGTTTGTCTGTGCGATATGTTAGTAGATTGCTGCTGGATTACTTCTTGTTGGCAAGAAATGCGTCGATCTGTTTTTGGGTCTCAGCGATAATGGTATCCAGACCGTTTTTCTTTTGCGCTTCGATGTAGTCGTTAACTGCTTTGTCAACATCCTTCACTACGCCGAATTCAATTGGCCGGCTCAGCTCGTCGCTTGCCGCATCGCGTTTTGCCAACTCGTTTTTCATCGTGTCTTCCGCGAGGAACAGACCGTCGATTGGCGAGTTAACGTTGTTAGGCTCGCTTGCGAATTTCGCTTCGTTCACCCAGAAGTCCGGTCCGTAAGTCATCGTTGGACGCATGAATTGCGGCTTCCAGAACGCCCATTGGCCGCCCCACTCCATGTAGTTGCTTGTTGTTGTATCCATGCCTTCCGGATATTCGGCCGTATCTCCGTTCAGAACGTAAGTCTTGCCTTCGATACCGTATTGAACAAGATCGTAAAGCGTTTTGTCCGTTTCCATCATGTCGAGGAAGCGGAGCACGCGATCCGCGTTTTTGGAGTTGCGGTTAATAGCAACAACGTTAGCGAGCGCTGTTCGGTTCACGAACTTTTTATCCGGATAAAGCACGGAAGATGACAGTTTGTACGTCGGATCGGAGAAGCCTGGATTCGCGTTAACCCATTCATGGGAAGTAAGCGTCACGAGCATTTTACCGTTTCTCCACTCGGCTGCTCCATCCGTTTTGTCGATCATGGCATCACGGTTAATCAGGTTGTCGTCATACCATGTTTTGACCAGCTTGGATGCTTCCATATAAAATGGCTGTTGCTCGACCGGCTGAACCTTTACGGCTGGATCGTTCAAGTAGAAGCCAAGGCCATGGAAGTTCAGGTCCACCCACTCATCACGGACCATATACATGGACAACGGGGTTGTGCGGTTAATCCTTTCGTTCGGATAAGCTTCCTTCATCTGGCGGAGCAATTTGTCAAGATCCTCAATCGTCTTAATCGAACCTTCCGGAACATCGATTCCCGCTTTTTCAGTCAAATCGGAACGCCAGGCGATGAACTTACGTTCATTCATCTTCATCGTCCATGGCAGGCCTACGATATTGCCGTTAACAGTAGCGGCGCCAAGTGTGCCTTGCTCCTGGTATTTCTTGTAAAGGTTAGGCGCATACTCGGGCAGCAGATCGTTCAGCGTCATGTAAGAGCCTTTTGCCGCCATTTGCTTGTAGGACAGCCAATCGCCGTCAAAGTTCATATCCCATTTATCGCCGGAAGCGGCCATAACGAGCATTTTATCCTTGAAGTCGCCAAACGGAATAAAGTTGATATCGAATTTAACGTTAAGTCCTTTTTCTTTCACGTACTCGCTGACTTTGGACCATACTTCGTCCGTAGCCGCTTTTTTATCGCCGCCGAAGTAGAACTTCAGCGTCACTTCTTTTTCCGGCTCCGTGCTTTCGGCTGCCGTGCTTTCTTTAGGAGTGTTCCCGCCGCTGCTGCTATCGCTTGGCGTGTTGCCGTTGCCGTTATTGGAGCTGCTGCATGCCGACAGCATTAAGCTGAGCGACATCGTAGTAGCGAGAGCTAACGACATAATGCGGACCTTCTTCTTCATCCTGACCTCTCCCTTATGCTTGTGATTTATATACTACACGGCGTTAGCCGATATAGTCATCCTTTTACTGCGCCTACCATAAGTCCTTTGACGAAATAACGCTGCAGGAACGGATACAGGAAAACGATTGGACCGATCGTAACGACCGTAAGCGCCATCTTGATCGATTCCGACGGAATTTGCGCCGATATGCGCTGCATCGCCGAAGCGTTGCTCGAGCTCTTAAGAAACTCAACGTTGGATACCAATGTTCTTAGCAGCAGCTGCAGGGGCTGAAGCTCCTGCTTGTCGACGAACATGAGGCCGAGGAACCAGTCGTTCCAGTAGCTCAAGGCGACGAACAATCCTACAGTGGCGAGTACGGGCAGCGAAAGCGGCATGATCAGGCGGTAGAAAATTTTGAATTCCCCCGCTCCGTCCATTTTCGCCGACTCGTTAATCTCTTCCGGAATCGAATTCATGAAGTTGCGGATTAGGAACATATTAAACGCGTTGGCGAGCATCGGCAGAATCAATGCCCAAAGCGTGTCCTTCAAATTCAGATAATGAACGCAGATGATATACCAAGGTACCAGACCGCCGTTGAACAGCATCGTAATGATGACGTAGACGGATAAAATATTCCGGTACTTGAACGACCTCCTCGCCATTACATAGGCGCCCATACTGGTGACAAACACCGATAGAATGGTACCGGCAACGGTTACGAGAATGCTGATGCCGTAAGCATCGATAATTCGGTTGGAACCGAGGAGCAAGATTTTGTAAGAGTCAAGCGTAATGTGATGCGGCCACACCGTATAGCCGAAATCCATAATGTCCTTCTCTGTGCTTAGCGAGCCCGATATAACCATGATGAACGGGAATAGGCAGGACAAGCTGAACAAGGAAATGACGAGAATAATCAGAGATTGCGAGATTGAGAACCTTTTTGCGGGCATATTGAGTTTCCTCCGTTCCTAGAAGATAGCTGAATCTTTATCGATTTTGCGTGCCGCGTAGTTGCTCGCGATAACCAGGACAAATGCGATCATGGACTGCAGGAAGCCTGCCGCGGATGCCATGCCGATGTCGCCGGATTTACGCAAGCTGCGGTACACGAACGTATCGATAACGTCTGTCGTCGGGAACAGCAGGGAAGCATCGCCAACCATCGCGTAAAACATCCCGAAGTCCGCATTCATAATTCTTCCCACGGCGAGCAGCGTTAGTATGATAACCGTTGGACGCAGCATCGGAAGACTGATGTAACGGATTTGCTGCCATCTTGTCGCTCCGTCGATCGAAGCCGCTTCATAATAAGAGTTATCCACGGAAGTCAGAGCGGCCAGGTAGATGATCGTGCCGTAACCCGTTGCCTTCCACCTGATTGCAATGGTTAGAATCAGCGGCCATAAGCCTGCTTCACTGTAGAAGTCGATTGGCTGGAGGCCAATGGTTATAAGGAAGTGGTTAATCGCACCGCTCTCGAAGTCGAGCAGGTTGTAGGCGAATACGCCAACGACGATCCAGGAGATAAAGAACGGCAGGAACGTCAGGGATTGCGATACCCGTTTGAAATATTTGTTCCTGACCTCGTTCAGCAGAAGCGCGAATCCGACTTCGAAAATGAGGCCAACGGTGATAAACAGCGCATTCAGCAGAATCGTGTTTCTCACGGCCCGGAACGCCGTGTCCGAGGAGAACAGGTAATCAAAGTTATCGAATAGCGGATCCATCCAGTCGCTGCCGAAGATGCCTTTTGTAAAGTCGAAATCTTTGAAGGCGATTACAAGTCCGGCCAGCGGCAGGTAGTTGAACAAAAATAGGAGTACCGCTACAGGGAGGAACATAAGCAGTAAGGTGCGATTTTTAAACAATTCCCGAATGACTCCATTTTTCATAGCGTTTTCCCTTCTCTCTTGTGATAGTTTTATTGTAGATTTGAGGGAAATCGAAAACCATGAGTGAATCTTATCCTTTCTAGTTTGGGATTAAACAAAGCCGAACTAGGGACGATTTTTGTATTGATTAGAGATTAGATACGCCTTTTGTGGGGGAGAGGGTATGTCCCTTCTCCTAAATGGGCGGTATCAATACCTTAATCAAAGCAAAAAGCCGTCCGAAATGGACGGCTTTGTTTGTATGGGTGTTGTTGCTCGCTGTAAAATATAGAATCAGTGAAATGACTAACTTTAAGGAATAGTCAGATTATACGTGTTGGCCGTTCCTTCAGGCGCTGCGTTAAAATAGGAGCTATTATTTGCTGCACCGGGGAACTTGATGCCGTAGGTAATGCCGCCTCCACCATCTTTATCTCCCACAATCTCGACCTTGCTTGGTAGAGTGATTTCCAACGGTACCGGTTTATGCATGATTTGGATATTAGCTGCAATAACAACATCATTCACTTTTACCGTCACGACATCACCATCTTCAGCTGCAAAATCCCAAATGAGTACTCGACTTGAGTTTTTACCTTTTTTCATCTCAATATCATAATCTCTCGGTACCAAATCTGCGTCAGCATCCGCAGAAATCAATGTTGTACCTGCGGGTATCCCCTTACCTATACCATTGGAAACTACATCTTTCATTGAGTAATTTTTCATACCTCCTATAAATATTCCAATTGCGATAGTCACAATTGCAGTGATTCCTATCCAAAATTGATGCTTCTTAATCCATTTAGGTTTCTGTACAACTGGTACTGAGATTTCCGATTCAGGTTCAGCATTAGAATTTAACTCTTGATTCTCGTGTTTCAGGTACCATTGCGAATCGAGTGGTCGAATATTAGATTGATTATTCCTTTGGTTCTGTCTATTACCTTTATTAAATGCCATGAAATTCCCCCCATATATAGACTAAGTCTCTTCCTTTGGGACTCTTTGGATCATCGGATACTTCCAATACAGTAATGACATCAATAGCCGGGTTACAATAAAAGCAATCAATGCCAGAGTAACTGCCCCTGCTTTTGAAAAAAGTGCTTCATCCGCCCATTTATTTAAGATCACAATACCTGTATTTATAGCTGCGCAAGTGTAAATACACATGTGCAAAAGTGGTAACAGTATTGTAATTTTACGGTACGGTTTCCCGAAAAATTGGCTTCGTGTTGCTATATAGACCAGAAATGCTGAAAAACCAATAATAGTAAAAGCTATAGTTGAAGCCGGTACTTCATTTTCTATAATGGATACTGCATCACTAAAAACCATAATAGGCATTAACAGGGTAATTGGAATCATTAAAATCATTAAAGGGTGGTACAATATCGCTATCAACCATTTCAATTTATTTTCGCCCTCCTACTCTACAAAGTCTTTAGCTGTAATTGTAGATAATTCCTCAGCTGTCGCATCAACCTTGGCGCTTAGTCTCATCGCATGACTTCTTATCGCCTTCTCAACTAAATTCCGTACCAAACGTCCGTTTCCGGCGCTTTGATTCCCCTTATATTTCTCCAGGATGCCACGCAGCTTGCTCTCAGCTTCCCCTTGCATGACGTAGCCTTGTGAACTAATCAAGTTATGAGAAATTTGAACGAGTTCGTCTAATGAATAGTCCGGGAACGTAATAATATTCGGAAAACGGGATCGCAGTCCGGCATTCTGGTCGAGAAATCTCTCCATGTCTTGATCGTAACCGGCTAATATAACTAATAGCCTGTCCCGATAATCATCCATCGCCTTCACAAGCGTATCAATGGCTTCCTTCCCGAACTGATCCCCCTCCGCCAATGCATATGCTTCATCTACAAAAAGCACACCGCCAAGCGCGCTTTCGATGACCTCTTTCGTCTTAAGGGCTGTCTGGCCAACGTAGCCGGCGACTAATCCCGAGCGATCGGTCTCAATAAGTGTGTCTGTCTTAATAACTCCCAATTCTCTTAATCGGCGCGCCAATATGCGAGCAATCGTTGTCTTGCCTGTACCCGGATTCCCTTTGAATACCATGTGCAGCGTCTGAGCAGACGCCTTCTGAAGCCCAAGCTCTTGTCTGCGCTTGGCTACCTCGATTTGTGCGGACATGCTGCGCACAAAATCTTTAACCGTTGCCAGTCCTACCACTTCATCTAAAGTGTTAAGAGCATTCGTTGTATTGCCTGCTGGATTTGCTTCGTCCACAATACCGAAATCTTCCACTAGAAGCTCATTAAGCTTCTCCCGCGCAATTTCCGGATGCTCCGCAAGCCGCTCTGCCTGTTGACGAATTGCCGCTTCCAAAGTATTGCGGACCAAGCGGCCATTGCCTCCGTCTTTTTTGCCCGGAATTTGCTTCCTTTCGTAATAATCGCGAAGTAACTGACTCACGTTTGAATCCATGACAAAGCCCCTGGATTTTATCATTAAGGATGCGATACGCTCCATCTCGTCGGCTGTATAATCGGGAAATTCAATTTGCAGCGGAAAACGAGAGGACATCCCGGGATTAACTCGAACGAAAGCTTGCATATCTTCTGTATATCCCGCTAATATTACGACAAGATTATCCTTGTGCAGTTCAATCAAACGAACTAGAGTATCGATGGCTTCCTTCCCAAAGCCCCCGCCTTGTACGCCGTCTTGCGCTAGGGCATAAGCTTCGTCAATAAACAAAACGCCACCAAGCGCGGATTCTACCACAATCTTGGTCTTGTTTGCCGTTTGGCCCACATACTCCGCTACTAAATCTGAACGATCAACCTCGACAAGATGACCTTTTTTCAAATACCCCATTGATTGGAGCATGCGGGCGAGTAATCTGGCCATAGTTGTCTTGCCTGTACCCGGATTACCGGAAAAAATCATATTAATCGTTTGCCCCGTATCAACGTGTATGCCCGCTTCTTTGCGTCTGCGGTCAACAACCAACTGTTTCTCCAACGCCCGGATGAACGCTTTGACCTTTTCCATGCCAACAATAGCTGCGAGTTCATTCTCAATATTAAATACTTCTTTCTCGCCAATTCCAAAATCTTCCCCGATAAGAAGCTGTAAATTCGCTTCGCCCGTTTTGCTTATTCGGGTAGACTGTTTGCGAACGGCCTCTTCGAAAAGATTGCGGACCATGCGGCCATTGCCGCTATCGTTGCGGCCGGGAATTTGTTTTTGCCCGAATAACTCCAATAAGCCCTCATTTGCGTTCTGGTCAATCTCGAAGCCGTTCGACTTAGCTATGCGAAGGAGAATATCCAGCATATCATTCGGCGTATAATCCGGGAATTCAACGATATAAGGAAATCTTGACCTCAACCCAGGGTTTGCCCGCAAGAAAGTTTCCATTTCTTGCGTATAGCCCGCAATGACAACAACGAGATTATCACGATGATCCTCCATCGCTTTTACGATTGTATCAATAGCTTCAAGGCCAAATGAATCGCTATCGTTACGTGCCAGTGTATAGGCTTCGTCAATAAATAGAACACCGCCTATTGCTTCATTTATCTTGGCCATTGTCTTAGGAGCGGTTGAACCCAGGTATTGACCCACAAGATCCTGTCTTGCAACCTCTACCAACTGACCGTGGGACAATAAGCCCATGGCTTTTAGAATACGCGCAACCAAGCGAGCGACAGTCGTTTTGCCCGTTCCCGGATTACCGGTGAAAACCATATGAAGCGCCATGGCTACAGTGTTATGGCCTTCCCGTGACCTAAGCCGGTTGACTTGCACAGTCTCCAGCAATTCCTCTACGAATTCCTTTACCGACTCCAAACCGGTTAACTGTTGAAGCTCTTGCAGAACCTCATCAACGGATTCCGTGCGGTCAAATGACTGCACCTTGATCGGAACCTCAATTTGACGAGTTTCTACCGAGAATACACCATTCTCAAACTTAATTTTGACTTTGTCTTTCCTGCGAATCTCATTTCTAGCACGCAAGCCCGCCACCACTGGCATGAGCTCATTATCTATCCAATATTGAACTGCCTCGCCAAACGTTTTGTTCATCGTAGCCATTTCAGCTAATGCATCAATTACAGAAGAAGAAACGGAAACCGATACTTCTGCTTGCTCCGATAATTTCTCTATGGCTTTATTAATTAGAGATTCCGTAATTCGCTCTAGAGACTGATGATCTAGAGGCAGAGAAATAACGGCAGTCCTGATGCTGCGCAAAACGGATACAGGTATTTGTGCGGCTATATCGGACGGAATCTGACTGCCATTCTCGCGTTTAGTGATTGGATAATCCATATAAAAGACCAGAAAAAAATTCGCTGCGTTAATACGCACCCCTTCTTTGATGCGAAAACTCCCTTCAGATGCAAGCTGTGCAACTAAGTTAAGAATAGAAGCATTTGCCTCATTGAATCCACGGAATATAACTGTACCTTCCCCATCCGCAAAAGCACTGGACATATCGGTAATGAAATTACCCGAGATTTCTTCCTCTTCATACCTGCTTAGATCGATTTCCACCGCTTGCTGCCTAAGACTCAGCCTGTGCGGATGCATGGCACTAACCAACTGGTCGAGTACCGTCTTTTTGCCTGTGCCTGCATTTCCCGCCAATAGAATCACATTTCGGGCTTGTCCTTTCCGTTCATTAATGTATCCTTGCTTATAAGCGGCGATCAACTCCGTGATCAGTGATTCTTGGCCGTATACCTTGCTGTTGATTTCCGACTCTATGGATTGGAAAATCTTTTCGATTTCATTAATACTTAGCTCGAATGTTTCTGCATTTGGAGTAGCTGCAGAATAACTATTCGCTGTTGCGGAGTTATTGCCGGTTCCAAACGAAGGATTTAAGTTTGCCGCTGCTCCTCTGTGATTCAATCTGGAACTGCGTTGCTGATATTCATGAGAAAACTGCTGTGAGCTTTCTTTTTTTCGCTTTGGAAATGAAGGCTCTTTAGGGGCAAAAAAACCTTTCTCTTTAACCAATTGAATGAGTTGCATTTCTGGCAGAAGAAACCGAAACGCAGCATAAACTCTTCTAAGTAGTATCTTCATAGTCATGCTATCCTCTCTAAAGCCGCAGAGAGCTCTATTTTTCTACAGTATATCACAATATATGGCAGAGTAATCTAGCTATTAAGGCTTATGGACTAGCCAAAAGTTCATAGTTTCTAAATACAAAACCTTGTCAACAGCCACTAGAAAGATCCTCGTAGAAAAAAAACAAAGACGTCCGTAATGGACGTCTTCTCTTTTTCACATATGTCCTGCCGATGAGGTTACCGGTACTTTGCCTGTCTTCACTTTCACTTGCGACCAGTTAATCGTCAAGTAGCGCCATCCGTTCGCAACCGCCGAAAGCACGATGAGCAGGCATAGCGCGGACCAAGCGCCGGTTTGCCCCCAATCTAGCACTCTGGTTAACAAAATCGTTAGCGGGATGAATAACAGCCAGTTCAAGATAAGTGCCGTCCGGGACAAAAACGTGGTGTCCCCTATGCCTCGAAGTCCGCCGCCGAAAATAATGTTTGCCCCTGTGAACAGCTGGACGCAAGCGGTTAGATGGATAAGCGCAATCGCCGTTTCGTACACTTCCCTCTCCGAGGTATACAGCTTGGCGATCGGCAAGGCGAACAGGAAGAAGACGACCGAGATCAACGCCATAAAGATAAGGCCTAGATAAACCGTCACAATCCCGAATCTTCGGGCAAAAGCCCCGTTGCCCTTCCCCACTTCCTGGCCAATCCCGATCGTAGCCGCAGCGCCGAAGCCATTCGAAGGCATAAACCCGAAGGACAAGATGTTAAGCGCAATCTCATTGGCGGCAATAGCGGTTGTGCCAAGCCTTGTAATACATGCGGTAAACACAAGCATTCCAACGCTGTTGGACAGTTCCGTAATGCCTAGCTTAACGCTCTCGAACAACAATAGGCGCACCTGTTGAACCTCGATGCGTACCCAGCTTCGCGTTGCGTACATGCCGCTCATGAAACTGTAATAGACCAACAATCCAAGCAGGAAGGTCACCGCTTCGGCAGCCACCATGCTCCAAGCCGCTCCTTGAAGCCCCAGCTCCGGAAAACCGAACTTTCCATAGGCAAGGACATAAGTTAAGGTAACGACCAATGCGCTATTAATGAGCGAGAGGGTCATTGGCGTACGCGTATCCCCAACCGCCCGCATATAAGCAAAAAATACGGTATTAAACATCGTAAAGATCAGCGCAATCATTCTCACCAGCAAATAAGGAGAGCCAAGGGTAAGGATGGTTTCATTCGAGCCCATAAGATAGAGAATACCGTAAGGAAGCAGGAAGCTGCCTATGAGCAGGGTCACTCCCTGTACGGCCGTAATTAAAAGCGCAATCTGCATCCGTTGGTTTCCCTGCCGGATATTGCCGGAGCCATAGTTCTGGGCAACGAGAAAGTTAATCGCTCCTTGCACGCCGGAGAATAAAGCCCATAGATTATAAATGATAATGTTCGTAATACCGACAACCGCAATGGATGCCGCTCCCAGATTTCCGACGATCATAAGCACCAGCAATCCGGTAAAAGTCATGGAGGAAAATGTGGCGATAGACGGAATCGCTAATGTTAGGATTCGTTTGACCAACTGCAAGACTGCACCTCTTCATATGGAATTCGATTCTGCCCGGTCTTTACTATAGGCAAAGCAAAACCTGTTTTCATTATAGGAGGGAGTCCCCCCGCTGAAAAGAAGTGATATGAAGATCAGTTACTATCCTTGGGTATAGTTGTGCGGAGAACAAACAAAAAGCCATCCATTTAAAATGGATGGCTTCATTTCTTTATTTAGCCGTCTGCCGCTTCCACTGCTCGCGAAGCTGCAGCGTCTTCTTATTCCAGCTTGTCGTCTCCGGGATCAAATGCTCGATATCGTAACCGTTGAACACGATCTCGTTGATCATGTTGACCCAGTTGTATTCGGAGAAACCGGGGATCGTTGCTCCCGGAAGGACAAGGCCGTTGTCTTTGGTCATCTTGACCGCTTCGATATTGCGGCCCTGCCAGATTGGAGCTGCGTCGATATAATCGGTCAGCTCCGGATCTATGACGGAAGCATTGGCGCCCTCGTCGATCTTCCACTTCTGCGCTTCCAGCTCGAACTGGAAGCTGATCCATTTGTAAGCTTCATCCTTATGCTCCGATCCGCTGAGCAGAGCCAGCGGTCCGTAAATGTGGAAAGAATATTGATTCAGCTTCCCGCGCGGAAACGGAAGGATATCCCAGTTAAACTTTGCATCCTTCTTCAACCGCGGCAGCAGCCAGTCGCCTCCGACTTCAAAGGCTGTCTTGCCATTCATGAAATTGCGCGCGACATCATGCTGCTCCTTGGCCTTGGACCACGAGAGCATGGAGCCGTCTTCCGTCACAAAGCCGCTCAGCCAGCGCACATCATCCAGAACGGCCGGCGTGTTAAGCAGGCTTTGGGTCATGCTCTCGTCCAAATAAGCCAGATTGGCCGCATGGCCGTCAGCCGCCGCCTTAAGCGGGAGCAGGCGCATGACGAATTCATTGCTTGTCGTAAGTCCGTATTCGCCCTGCGCGGGGTCGGTTACCTGCTTCGCAATGGATCGGAAGTCATCAAACGTCCAGCTGTTTGGCGGCATTTCCACCCCGTGCTTGGCCAGTAAATCCTTGTTAACGACAATCCACATCGGCACATCCACGAACGGCACGGCTAGTCTGCGCCCGCGGAAATTCATCGTATCGAAGTAACCGTCCGGGAGCACTTTATCCTGGAAGGAGGAGTCCTTGTCCATATAAGGCTTCAAATTTTCCAACAGCCCTTTTTCCTCATAGGCGAGCAGATCTCCGTCAATCCAGGCCAGGTCGGCAGGTGTCCCGGCCTTCTGCAGCTCTTTGATTTTCGCCATAATGTCCTTCTCGTTCGCTTCCACCTTAACCGGCTCAATCGTAATCCAGGGATATTTCTTATGGAACATCTCGTACAGCTGCAGGTAACGGTCATCCGCCCAAGTGAGCAGCCTGAGCGTAACCGGCGCGGGCTCCGGAGACTTGGCGGGAGACTCTGCCGAATAGCCGGAGCATGCGGCAAGAACCAGTATAAGCGTCAGGAGTAAACTTCCAATAACGTAACGTCTGTTATTCAATTGATACTCCTCCTTTTATAGCAGCATGACATGGAACGTGCTCCCCTTTTTTCACTCAAAGGTCGAATCCAGCTCCTGGCCTTCCTTCAGCACCGGATGCCTTAACGTAATTTTGGTTCCGATCTCCGGTCCCGTTACAATTTTCAGCTTATACGCCTCGCCAAAATACAGCTGCAGCCGGTCATTCACGTTACGCAGTCCCACGCCTCTGCGCGATGGCGAGAACTTGCCGCCTGACGGTTCCTCCGCCTGCTCAAGCTGGTCGAGCACATGCTGCGGTATGCCTTTCCCATTATCGGCGATATCAATCACAATATCATCCTCTTCTTGCCTTGCGGCAATCATGATCTTCCCTTTGTCGAAGTTATCCCTCACGCTATGCTGGATCGCATTCTCCACAAGGGGCTGCAAGAGCAGCCGGAGGAACGGCAGCTCCAGCGTTTCCTCATCGCAAGCGTACAGGATCCGGACGGTCTTGCCCATCCGTGCCTGCTCAATCGCCACATAAGCTTTCACCTGATCGAATTCCCGCTTCAGCGTCGTGATTTCTTTCCCTTGGTTGAGGCTCAAGCGAAGCAAATTGCCAAGCGCCGATACCATCTCGCTAATATCGCTCCGGCCGTGGTTTTCTGCCTTCCACCTGATCGACTCCAGCGTGTTGTACAGGAAATGCGGATTAATCTGATGGCTGAGCACCTGGAATTCCAGCGCCTTCTTGTTGCGCTCCGAGCGCGCAGCATCCTTCACAAGCCCGTCTATCCGGTGCACCATGCTGCCAACGCTCCGGTACAGCCAGCCTACTTCATCCTTGCGGGAGGACCATGGCGATAAAAAATGGAGATTATCCGATTCCAGCTTGCGCATCAGGCGGACAAGATGGGCGATCGGCTGCGTATACGTTACGGTCAGATAGATTACGACACTGAAGCAGCACACCAAGTACACGATCAGAAAAATAATAAGGACACGGTTAATCTCGTCCATGGCACCGGTCAGCTCTTTGAGCGGCGTTAAACTGACAATCGTCCAAGGATGATTGGCCATCGTCACGTAGGTCGCCAGGTAGGTTTGTCCGCCGATAGCGATGGACTGCGAACCGGCGTCGCTTTTTTTCATATAGCCCACGAAAGACTCCGAAGGGAACGGCTGACCGGTCCATTCATTGACGGCCGAATCGTAATGCACAATGCCTTTATCGTTTACGAGCAGCAGCTTTTGATCCTTGAGCTGATCCGACGGGGAGAAATACCGCTCCAGGAAATCGTCCGACAGATCCGTCGCAATAAGCCCCCTTAGCTTGGAATCATACAATCCGGTAAACCGTTTCACGTAAGTGAGCAGCGGCTTTGCGTATTTCCCCTGCTTCGGCATGGTCAGGTACCAGGTCGGCTCTACCGTTGCTTTCGAACGTTGGAACCAGTACTGGTCGCCAATCCGCACGGACTCATCGATAGATCGCATATAGGAAGGGTACTTCGTTGGATTAATCGGATATACCTTCACCCGGAAAGCATCGATAACCGGCGTGGCATGATAGAGAGCCGTCAACATATTTACCGCAAACGATTCCTCGTCCTGTTCGTCAACGGGCTCCTTGTATAGTAAATCCTGAATGCTTTTATTGCCGATAACCTCGTTGACCTGTTCATTCAAATTATTTAAATAGATTTCGAAGTTCTTCTTCGCCTGAAGAAGATAGCTCATCGTCATCTTTGTATTCGTCTCGGATATCCCCTCAATCGACTTGATGTGGGAATAGTAGGCGAAGAGCAGGAACGGGACAATGATAATAAGCAAAAAGATAAAAATCATACGGTTGCGGAAGGACGACGCCAGCCGAAACGAAACTTTTCTCATAACGATAACATTCCCCCTTAAAGTTTGCGTTTCCCTCATTGTGACGGCATACCCGATTCTTTACACTAGTTGCGTAATGACTAACCTTCTACGAAAAAGAGAAAAGAGGAACCATCATGCCGTCTTCCAAACGCGTTGTTCATGTCATCTCTCATACCCACTGGGACCGGGAATGGTATATGCCGTACGAAGCCCATCACGTCAAGCTGATCGAGACGATGGATACGCTGCTCCGGACCTTCGAATCCGATCCGGAATTCCGAAGCTTCTATCTCGACGGGCAGACGATTGTTCTCGACGATTATTTGCAGGTGTACCCGGAGAAACGGGAGCAGATCCAGAAGCTATGCGATGAGGGCAAGCTCTCCCTTGGTCCTTGGTATATTCTGCAGGACGAATTTCTCACGAGCAGCGAAGCGAATGTACGCAATCTTCAGATCGGTCACCGCGATGCGGCGAAATTCGGGCCGATCTCGAAGCTTGGCTATTTCCCCGATTCCTTCGGCAATATGGGTCAAGCCGCGCAGCTTCTGAAGCAGGCCGGCATTGATACGGCTGTCTTTGGCCGTGGCGTCAAAGCGACCGGATTTAATAACCGGGTGGATGACTCGGGATTGGAATCGCCGTTCTCCGAGCTTGTCTGGCAGTCGCCCGACGGCTCCAGCGTGCTGGGTATCCTGTTTGCCAACTGGTATAACAACGGCATGGAAATTCCGGTTGATCCGGATCAGGCCAAGCCTTATTGGGAGCACCGCCTGGCCCGCGCCGAGTTGTTCGCGTCCACCCGGCATTTGCTATTGATGAACGGCTGCGACCATCAGCCGGTACAGACCAATCTGTCCGAGGCTCTGCGCGTGGCAAGGGAGCTATACCCGGATTATGAATTTGTTCATTCCAACTTCGATGATTACGTGCGGGCGGTTGAGACTGAACGGCCGGATACGCTTAGCGTCACGCGCGGCGAGCTTCGCGGCCAGCAGACCGACGGCTGGTATTCCCTCGTGAATACCGCTTCCGCCCGCGTCTATATTAAACAGTTGAATCAGCAAAATCAGACGCTGCTCGAAAAAGTAGCCGAACCGCTTGCCGCAGCCGCGCATCAGCTTGGCAAGCCTTACCCGCATGGCCTGATGCAGTATGCTTGGAAAACCTTGATGCAGAACCATCCGCATGACAGCATCTGCGGCTGCAGCGTCGATGAGGTCTACGACGAGATGAAGACGCGCTTCGCCAAAAGCATGGAGGTTGGCAAGCGGCTGACGGAAGAAAGCGTCACGTTCATCGGCTCCAGGATCGATACCTCCTCCTTTGCAGCGTACAGCGCGGAAGCCGTGCCTTTTGCCGTCTTTAACACAAGCGGCTACGAAGGCTCATCCGTTGTAACGCTGGAGCTGGAATTCTCCCACCGGTTCTTCGACCAAAGCGAGGATCCGGTAGCGATTGCCGCCGAGGTAAAAGCGCGTACGCAGGGCGAAGGTTATCTAATCAACGCAAAAGGCCAGGCGATTTCGCATTCCGCGGAAGATCTGGGCGTACGCTTCGGCTATGAGCTGCCAAGCGATAAATTCCGCCAGCCCTATATGGCTCGCGCCGTTCGTTTAACCTTTGAGGCGGAGAATCTTCCTCAGCTCGGGTATCAGACGTTCGCCTGGATTCCAAGCCAAGGCAACGCCGTTGCCGGCAAAGCGGGTACGGCTGAAGAGAAGACTCTCCTTAGCGGCGGCCGCGTTATCGAGAACCGCCACCTGAAGCTGACCGTAGAAGATGACGGAAGCTATGCCGTCTATCACAAAACCAGCGGCCAGACCTTCAGCGGACTGGGCGTTTACGAGGATGTTGGCGATATCGGCAACGAATATATTTTCAAACAGCCTGCTCTCGACAAAGCTATTACAACCAAAGGGCTTAAAGCCGCTATTCGCGTCGTGGAGGACACTCCGTACCGAGCGTCGATCGAAATCATCCATTCGCTCGCCATCCCGGCAAGCGCTGACGAACGGTTAGCCCAAGAGATCGGCACGATGGTTGAATTCCGCAACCGGAAAGCCGGACGCTCCGCCGAGCTGGCCCCGCTCGTTATCGTCACCAAGCTTAGTCTGGACCGCAACGGCAAGGGAGTACGCGTCCAGGCAACAATCAACAACGAATCCAAGGATCACCGGCTGCGGGTACTATTGCCTTCCGATGTCGAAGGCTCTACTCATTTTGCCGATTCGATCTTCGAAGTTGCCGAGCGCCAGACAGTTCCGTCCGCGGTATGGGAGAACCCGAGCAACTGCCAGCATTTGCAGACGTTCATCGACGTTCACGATAAAGAGAGAGGGCTGACCACTGCCGGCAAAGGCTTGAACGAATACGAAATCCTGCAGGATGGCCGGAATACGATTGCGCTGACGCTGCTCCGCTGCGTCGGCGAACTAGGCGACTGGGGCGTGTTCCATACGCCGGATGCGCAATGCCTTGGCGCCAATGTCGCCGAATGGATGATCATCCCTTACGGCGGCGTGAACGAGCGTTTTGACGCCTACCGCGAAGCTTACCGGTTCCCGGTACCGCTAACGACGGTTGGCGCACGCTTGCAGGAAGGAGAGCTTCCTCTCTCGGATCAATTCCTCGCTTGGAACGGGGACGGCCTTGCTTTCTCCAGTCTGAAGATCAACGAAGAGCGCGGCGACCTGATGGCTCGCTGGTACAATCTGTCGGGTGAACCAACGGCGCTTGCCGTCCTGCCGAACTCGGCAACGGAAACTTACTTAAGCAACATTATGGAAGATGCCGCGAGCAAGACGGAGGGCGGCAGCATTCCGGTAGAAGGCTATAAAATCGTAACGGTTGGCATCAAGTCTTAAGATCGTTCGGATACAGCAAAAGGCAGTTCCAAAGGGAAAGCGTTATTCACCTTGGATACTGCCTTTATGCGTTACTCGTCAATAATGCCGCGCTGCCTGCGGTATTCTTTGGGCGTGCAGCCAACCTGCTTTTTGAACAGCTTCGAGAAATGAACAGGGTCTTTATAACCGACCTGGTAAGAGATTTGGTACACCTTGTACTGGATGTCGCCAAGCATCTCCTTCGCCTTCTCGATCCTGATATCGGTCAAATATTCAAGGAACGTCTGCCGCTTCTCTTTCTTGAACAGCTTGCTGAGCCATACGGGAGTAACGTGTACGGCGCTTGCCACGCTTTGAAGCGTTAAGCTTTCCGCGTAATCCCGCTGCAATATTTTTTCCGCTTCGCATATAATCTGGCTTGGCGTAGCGGAGAGACTCCGGAAATCGGCCGCGATTTCCTTCAGGCATCGTTCGGCCTGCTCCTTAAGCGACTGCAGCGTATCGTATTGCTCCAGCTGCTCCCAAAGCGCAATGGGATTGCTGCCCCATTTTTTATTCGGAATTCCGGCGGCGGCCGCTTTCCTGAAAATCTCGAACAGCCATTCGAAAATACTCTGCTGAATATCCCGCAGCTGCGTTAGCTGCCACGCCTGTACCATTAATTCGAACCGTTCCATTGCTGCCGTTATATCCTCATCCGATCCGAACTTGACCAGATCCAGTACTTCTTCCGGCTCTGCCAGCTTGAGA
Organism: Paenibacillus glycanilyticus; assembly: GCF_051200795.1. Lineage (NCBI taxonomy): Bacteria > Bacillati > Bacillota > Bacilli > Caryophanales > Paenibacillaceae > Paenibacillus > Paenibacillus glycanilyticus. Next base: position 1,337,107 of record NZ_CP195155.1, on the reverse strand, counting down.
TCGGCTTGCTCGCTTTCTTCAAAACCGCCTTGCAGCGTAAATACGCGGTTGCCGCCGTAGACGGCCTTCTGCTCGAGAACGCTAAGCGCTTCCGTATACATCTCGTGCAGATGCTCGAAGGTACAAGGGTTCGTCCGGAGTCCAACGCTTGCCTTCACCTTCACGAAATCATTGATTCGCTTGATGCATAGATGCGCGATTCCGCTAGTCAGCTCGGCCTGTTCCGAACGCAGGCAGCTTAACAAAACTAGCCATCTGTTAGAGCTGTCCATGCAGATCGCGTACGGATAAGGATAATCCTCCTCCAGCGTCTGATTCACGACATTGCCGATCCCGAACAGAATCAGGTCCTTCTCCTGCCCGCGCCGGTTCTCAATGGCTTTCAGATCATCGGCGACAATGACCATGACCGTCATATGCTCCACTGTAATCCATTCCATGTTTAACGTCGTCAGCCGGTGGCGCCGTCTTGTTTCCTTATACGGGTCATGCTCCTGCTCCACCATCTCCCGAAGCAGCTCTTCGCGCATTTTCGGAATCGCGAACTTTACCTGGTTCATCAGCTGCTGCTCATTATGCTGCTCGAGCCGCTTCCGCTGAATATTTTCGACCGCTTTGCGGACAATTTGCTCGAGCTCGCTTATATTGATTGGTTTAAGAACATAATCGATCGCTCCGGTCTTCATCGCCTGCTTCACCAGATCAAAATCGTCATAACCGCTCACCACAATGGCTTCCGGATCGTAATCCTTCATCGGCTGCAAGGCGTTCAGAAATTCCAGCCCGGACATGCGGTTCATTTTTATATCCGTTACGATGAGGTCCGGACGTGCATCCTTCGCCAGCATTAGAGCCGTGTCGCCGTCATCGGCAACCAGAACTTCTTCGATCCCAAACGTGCTCCACGGAAAGCGGTTACGTAAACCTTCGCGAATCTCGAACTCGTCATCTACGATTAACACACGCAGCATCCGCTCACCCTTCCCCATGATCTATGATCTATGTTGCAATGCGACCATTATATCCTGTCCGCCTGTATAAGCCTACCTCCATACTAAACGACCCGATTTTGGATTGCACGGGGGTAAAAGCAAACTTTATGGGGATGTATTAAATTGTTGAGGAATGCTGCTGCGCTTACCGTTCTTTCTAACCAATGACGAGAAACGGCTCCAGCTCTTTGAAAAGCTTCTTGTAGTTCACGTCATCCGGGATGACAAGCGTTAACGGCTCGTTAAGCTTTAGTACAAACAGGCCAAGAATCGACTTGGCGTCGGCCATTCCGCTTTTGCCGTGAATCCAGATATCGAAGTCGTAACGCGACACGATATGGTTGATTTGTTCAATGTCCTTCACGTCTCTTACTTTAATGGGCGTAATCATCGGGAAATCCCCTTTCGTCATCCAATTTTTTCTTATTAGTTGTTTGCCGGCAGACATTGCTTTATGCGTACAGGCATAACATGTATTGGACAGGTAAGTTTGAAGGGAGGGGGCTGGCTGGCATGGCTTGGCGTGAACTCGTACCAAACGATGCAAGGAAAACTTTCGAGACACTCATCGACCGTAAGAGAAAGTGGGAAAATTGCAAATCAAGAGCTGTTTTTTGTGCACTGCTATGCTTGTTTTGTTTTTTGATGTTTGGCATTGTCTACTTCCGCAATATCGGCACCATTCACGGCAGCTTTGCGAGATTGTATGAGAGCATTATGAGCAGTTCCTTCCTCATCTTCCTGCTCGCGGTCTTTATCGTCAGCTTTGTTTACCTGTACTGGCTGGCCAAGGAAATCGATAAAGCGAAGAAAAAGTATGAGACTCTTCGGATCGAGACCGTTGATAAATTCGACACAACCTGGCTAAAGAGCATCAACTTCGAGACAAGAAGCGAAATCTCCATCGAGATGAACAGCTACGATATTAATATCGATTATAAAGGTTAAATAAATCCCCCTGTTGCTTGCGGCAGGGGGATTTTTGCAGGGTTATTCGGATAAATCGGAGTACCAATCCTCATAATCATAGCAGCTGTCAGCTTTTAAAGAATAGAGCATGTGCAGCTTCTCATCCAGATCAAAAGAATAATGGATGTTTCTTCCGACAATAAGAACCATCTCCTGATTCACCTTGTAAAATAAGCGCCATATCTCTTCCAGATCGGTTTGCCATCCTCTGTCAATAGCGGGAAGAAAGCATGATATTCTGTCTAGTCTTTCCTCGACCAGTTGAAGATTGTCTTCAACCAGCTTTCGTAACAAATCAAGCTGTTCCCGGTTTGCACCGGAAATTTGAGCAGCAAAAAGATCATTGATTAAATGAGGTAATTGAGTAATCTTCGTAATAAGTTCCAGGTACGAATGCACATGATAGCGAAAATCATGCTTCCAACTGCCAAGAAACCTAAACGAGTAACAAACAAATTGATCAGTGGACAGGATAGCAGAGTGGTAGGCATGAGGAAATAAACGAGTGGACATGGTGAGGACTCCTTTTTTCGGGGGGAATTTGTGTAAAAGCTGCGAACGGGAGTGCCGAGGTATTTTGGCAGTTCCATAGGAGGGTTCATCCGAAGCTTTTTCAACAAAAAATATTACGGTATAAATCTAACTTTGGCAACCTTAGTGTTCTGTAAAAAAGACGTATGGGCGCTCCATACGTCTTTTTGCATTATTTCCCCGGCACCCCGAAGTCGGGCGTCCCGTCTTCCTTCCAATTGAATGCCTGAATGCGGGCATGGCGGTTAGGATCGGAAAGCGGACTGCCGATAAGCTCTTTGTAAGGTCTCGCATGATATACCATAAGATCGGTCAAGCCGTCCTCGCTGACGGTGAAGCTGTTATGCCCCGGTCCGTAATTCTCCGTCTCCTCATTGGTCTCGAACACAGGCTTGGGATGCTTGGTCCAGCTGCCCGGATCGAGCAGATCCGCATCCAGAGACGCCTCCAATAAACCCATGCAATACCGGTGATCGGTCGCGCTTGCGGAAAAGGCTACGAAAATCCGCCCGTTGCGCAGCAATACGGCCGGCCCCTCATTCACCCGGTAGCCTTGAATCTCCCAGTCGTATTCCGGCGTGGAGATCAATACTTGCGGCCCGATAATCGTCCACGGGTTAGCGAGCTTGGCTATGTACAGATTGCTGTCGGACTCTTTATACTGCGCCCAGATCAGATACCGTTCCCCGTTATGCTCGAACGTTGTCGCATCCAGGGAGAAGCTTTCGAAGTCGAGCTTTATTTTGCCTTTTTCCACCCATGTGCCTGTAATCGGATCTTCATCGCCGCACTCCAGCACATACGGACGAATCGCCCATTGATCCTCCGCCGTGCCTGCCGCGAAATAGACGTACCACTTGCCCTCGATAAAATGAAGCTCGGGCGCCCAAATATGGTTGCCCATCTCGCCTGTTTCATGCTTCCGCCAAATGACCGTTTCCTGAGCGTTAACAAGCCCGTCCAACGTAGCGGCTTTGCGCAGCACAAGCCGGTCATACTCCGGTACGGAAGCGGTAAAGTAATAGAGACCATCCGTGTGCTTAAGCACATAAGGATCCGCCCGGTTTACAATCCAAGGTTGAAGATCATTGCTAGTATCCAACATGAATTCGTCACCTCGAGGAATGAAGTTTTTAATCTGTTATACTGGATATTATTATAAACGGAAAAGCATCTGAGCAGCGCAACTTCCTTTAAGAATCGCAAAAAACCGAATCCCTGGATGAGACCCGGCTTTTTGCTTTATTTAGAATGTCCCCCTGCTCTTCTTACCCCCAAGCAGCCAGCTCCAGCTCGAATTCGTTAGCGAAATCCGGGCTGATTGGAGTAACCCGCACGTTGACGTCAGCCTTCCAGATGTTATCTGTCGGGATGTCTGCGGAAGCTCCTTCAAACACGTATAGTCCCTTCTCCTGCTGCTGTACCGGCTCCAGCTTCACCTTCCAGATACCTCGACGACCATCGGAGCCAACCGCCTCCACGCGGACGTCCCCGCGCCATATGGTGCCTAGTTGAATTTCGGCACGGAATTTTTTCAGTCCGTTCCTGCTGCCATTGTCCTCTTGAATATTCACGTTCCTGACCTGAACGGCCGACCAATTGCTGCGAATGAATTGCTTGTAAGCCGCAACCCTAGACGCAACCTCATAGTTATCCGCAGCGTACCGCTTCCCTCTCGCGCTTGTTGGAACGTACATCTTATTCCAATAATCAGTCACCATTCTGTGGGTGTTATAGACCGGTGCAAGCGAGCAGATCGACTCCTTCATCAAGCTGACCCATTCCTCGGGGACATTCCGATCCCCCCGCTTGTAGTACAGCGGAATAATCTCTTCCTCAAGCAGCCGGTAAAGCGATTCGGTATCCTGCTTCGCCTGCAGCCAAGGATCGCCATCGATCGTACTCTCGATCGCCCAGCCGTTTCGCCCGTTATAGCCTTCCACCCACCAGCCGTCAAGTACGCTGCAGTTCAGCACGCCATTCAGGGCAGCCTTTTGCCCGCTTGTACCGCTGGCTTCCATTGGCTTGAGCGGCGTATTGAGCCATACATCCACGCCTTGAACAAGCAGCTTTGCTTTATCCATCGCGTAGTTCTCTATCATGTAAACACGGTTTTTAAACCTTTCATCCTCAGACAACTCTACGATTTTGCGAATTAAGTCTTGCCCCGGTCCATCCGAGGGATGCGCCTTGCCGGCGAATACAAGAACTACCGGACGATTAGGATTGCCCAGGATGCGCGCGATCCGCTCCGGGTCGTTAAAAATAAGCAGCGCCCGCTTGTACGTGGCAAACCGTCTGGCAAAACCAATAATTAACGGCACTCCGTTCGAAGGGGAGATCGGCAGCCCGAAAGCTTGCAGCATCTTGCCTTTCGCCCTCTGATGCTCCTCCCACAGCTCGATGCTTGGAATCTCCCGAACGGCAGCCCATGCTTCCGGCTCCGCTGCTTTCAGGGACCAGTCGGACGGGAGATGCCGGTCGAACAATTCTTTTAGGCCGGAAGCCAGCCATGTCCCCGTGTGGATGCCGTTCGTTACCGAATCGACGGGAATATCCTTTGCCGGAATGTACGGCATCCACCGGTGAAACATTTCCCGGGTAACTTCACCGTGCAGCTTGCTTACTCCATTCACCTTCGACGAAGCGCTGACGGCAAGGCGCGTCATGTTGAACACGCCGTTCATGCTGCCAAGCGATAATACCCGCTCCCTATCCGCTCCTAGCTGCCAGTAAAAATCGCCAAAATAACGGTCCATCATCTCAATGGAGAACACATCGTGCCCCGCCGGAACCGGCGTGTGCGTCGTAAAGACGGTGCTTGCCTTAACGACTTCAAGCGCCGTCTCGAAAGGCACGCCTTCCGCGGACAGCATGCGGATTCGCTCCAGGGTCAGGAATGTGCAATGTCCTTCGTTCATATGCCAGACCTCCGGCTGGATGCCAAGCGCGGTAAGCAATCTCGTACCGCCAATACCGAGAAGAATCTCCTGGCTTATACGAATATCTTGTGCTCCGGGATAAAGCGTATCAGTCAAGCGGCGGTCCGCATCGCTGTTCGATTCAACGTCGGTATTCAGCAAATACAGGGTGACAGAGCCCACCTGCACGGAAAACGCTTTTGCGTAGACCCTTCTGCCCTCCAGCGGAACCTCGATCATGACAGGATGGCCATTGTCGTCCCGCACAAGCTCAACCGGATAAACACTCGCCTCTAGGTCGACTTCGGGATACCAATGATGCTGCGAGCCGCCTTCGTCAATGTGCTGCTGAAAATAACCTTTACCGTAAAATATGCCTACGCCCGTAAGCGGAATATTCAAGTCTGCTGCCGCCTTGATATGATCGCCAGCCAATATGCCAAGACCACCGGAATAAATCGGTAAGGATTCATCAAGTCCAAACTCCGCCGAGAAATACGCAATCTTGCTGTTTTGCATGTTTCCACCTCGTTTTTCGCCAATTTGCGCTATGAAAGCGCCTTTAAAAACTTGATGCCTTACTACTATATGCCGATTTATGGTACTCGTGCCTATACATTTTGTTGAGAGCAACGCAACAAAAAAGCAGCTAATCATCCGGATTAGCCGCTCTGGTGAATAAGGTTATGCCAACGTCTTGCTCATTATAAAATCAATCTGCTCCTCATCGCCCATATAAAACGAGTGGGCTCCCGTCCGAACGAATCCCGCCTTCTCATAAAACGTTATGGCGTTTTCGTTCTTCTCCCAAACCCCAAGCCAGAGCTTCTTTTTGCCATGACCAATAGCGATTTCCAATGCCTTGTCAAAAAGATGCTTGCCCAGCCCCTTTCTCTGGAAGCCGGAACGTATATAAATCCTTTCGATCTCAAGCGCTTCGCCACCCATCGCTTCCGTCTGGGCATCGTCTGCGTTTACCTTCAAATAACCGGCGGCTTCTTCATCGCAAAAAATGAGATAAAATTCTGAAGACGGATTGGACAATTCCTCTTCCAGCTTCCCCGTGTTAAAGGCCCGTTCCAAATAAGCCTGCATCTGTTCGGGCGAATTCTGATCTTTAAAGGTATCGTTAAAGGTTTCTATGCTTATCCGTTGGAGTAACGGCAGATCCTCACGGACGCATTTATGGATTGTGACAGTCATTTCAGTATGGCTCCTTTAGGACTAAGGCCTATTACAGCCCTTTTGTTATCCTAAATGTTATCGTACTTTTGTTGCATTTGCAACAAAAATTAACCGTGAGATGATCCTCTACTCATCCATGGCTGCCAACTTTTCGCCCTCCGCTGAATGATTTCGCCCAGAAATACATGCCCATGCCAAATAAAGTGATCATGCCGCCTGCAAGCTGAAATAAAGAAATATTTTCTCCGAGCAGCAGATAAGCGAGAATAATAGCAAGTACCGGTTCGCCAATAATGCCTACCGATACGGTAGTGGCCCCGATGGATTTTAACAGCACGTTAAATAAGAATTGCCCAAAAATAGTCGGGATAATGGAAAGCAGCAAGAAGTAGATCCAATCGGACGAGTTATACTCCGTGAAAGAGTAACGGTTCAGCAAATTATGGATAAGCAACACGACACCGCCGATGAAAAATACGATAATGCTGTAAATATTGGCATCGATTTTGCTGCTTACCTTCTGTCCCGCGAGCAAGTAACCGGACACGGCTAGCGTGCCGATAAACGATAAACCGTCCCCAATCAACGCTTCTCTCGATACGCCTATATCTCCCCATGCGATAAGGATGGAACCGAACAGCGCCGCAATCAAGCATGATACCGTAAGTACGTTAGCCTGTTCTTTAAACAATAAGTATGAACCAATCATGACAAACAAGGGCTGTAAGGCCAGGATGACCATGGAGCTTGCGACCGAGGTATGCACCAGGGATTCCATCCAGAACAAAAAGTGAAGGCCTAACAATATGCCGGCCAGGACCACGATACTCCAGTCTTTCCTATTCAGCTTTATGGAGCGAAGCCGCCTCCACGGCACAAAAGGCAGCATGATGATAACGGTAATAAACAAGCGGTACATCCCCGCCACGGAAGTTGGCGTATCCGAGAATTTAATGAGGATCGATGAAACCGAGACAGACAAAATACTGATAAATAACAATACGAACGGATGAGAGGGCAAAGAAGCTTTCGTTAATTTAAGCATGGTTCCTCCAAGCAAATAGACAATTACCCGTGCACGGGAATTGTAAGGGTAAGCCTAAGCTGGATATAATAATATCATCGCGGTTGTTTATTTTGTGTAATAATATCTTTCATTAATATCGATATATCGTCAACTAAGGAGCATGACTGTGGGGAAACAATTATACGAGGCCATACAATTTCCGGACGAGACCTTTCCGTACATCATGTACAAGCATACGATCCATCGCTCGATTCCCGAAGGCAGAGGCTTTAACGATCTGCATTGGCATGAGGAATTGCAGATTACGCTAGCGACCAAAGGGAATTTAACGATCCAGATTAACGGAATCGACTATCATTTGCATACGGGGCAGGCTATATTCATCAACAAAAGCGTCCTTCACATCGTGACTCAACTGACTGCCGAAGGCGAATATGTCAGCTTTAACTTCCCGGAGAAGCTGCTTGCCTTCTATTCCGACAGTGCCATGGAAAAAAACTATGTCCTTCCGTTTACCAACTCCTATCTGTTATCCTGCGAGATTAAAGGCGATACGGAATGGCAGAAGCAGATTTTGAACATTCTCTGGTCCATGAAAAAGGAATTCGAAATTAAAAAAAGCTGGGGATGGCAGTATGAGGTGTCGATCAAAACCGTTCAGCTATGGTTAATTCTGATCTCGAATATCTCTCTGCCGTCGGAAGAATCCTCCAAGCATAACCGGTTGAAGCAAGAGCGGCTGCAATTGATGCTTAGCTTTATCCATCAGAACTATTCAAGTCCGATAACGTTGAAGGAGATTGCCGATGCCGCGCATTTAAGCGTGTCGGAATGTACGCGCAGCTTCAAAACCAGCATTCATATGACCCCATACTCCTACCTGGTTAAGTACCGGATTAACAAAAGCTGCGAGCTGCTGCAATCGACGGAATATACGATAACCGAAATAGCCAGCAGAGTGGGCTTCAATCACGTGAACCATTTTATCCAGGCTTTTAAAAAGGATCTCGAGCTTACGCCCAAGGAGTTTCGTAAAATGAGAACGGAATAGTTAGACAAGAAAACCGCCAAGCTAGGCGGTTTTCTTGTCTCTATTCGTCCTGCAAAGTCAGGTAGGCCAATTCGGCTTCGGTAAAACGAAAATGGCTGCAGCCGATGCGACGCGGCATAACGTTACTTTTTCACCAACCTCTTCACGGCGTTCTGCGCTGCCTCCATAATCACTTCACCCAATGTAGGATGAGGATGGATGGTTAACGCCAGATCTTCGACCGTCGCTCCCATCTCGATGGCAAGGCTAAGCTCCGATACGAGGGTGGAAGCCTCTGCTCCTACCACTTGGGCTCCCATAATCAATCCCGTTTCCGCATGGGCGATCACTTTTACGAAGCCTTCCGGCTCCCTGACTGCCAAGGCCCTTCCGTTTATGCCGAATGAAGACCTTCCGGCAATCGTCGGAATCGCCTTTGCTTTGCACTCCGTTTCGCTTAATCCGACGCTTGCCAGCTCCGGCCCGGAGAATACGACAAGCGGGATCACTTTGTAATCAACCATTGTTGGCAATCCGGCAATAGCTTCGGCTGCAACTATAGCTTCGTAAGAAGCTTTATGGGCAAGGGCCGGTCCTGCGGTAATATCCCCGATTGCAAAAACATGAGGAACTTCGGTTCTGCATTGCTTATCCGTCTCTAATAATCCTTTGCTTGTTGTCCGCAATCCGATTCGGTCAAGCTCTAGGCTTCCATCCGTATTTGGTCTTCTTCCGACCGTTACCAGCGCATAATCGGCTCTAATGGAGTGGCGGATGTCATTTCTGACGTAATGAAGCGTGATCCCTTCCGAATCCTGCTCCGCTCTAACAGCAGTGGCTTCGGTTACGATGGTCATCCCGTCGGCATTCATTTGCTTCATAACCGGAGCAACCAGATCTGCTTCGAACCCTGGCAAGACTTGTTGTCCCCCCTCCAAAATAGTGACCTTGCTGCCGAATTTCGCGTACATCTGTCCCAATTCAACCCCGATATAACCGCCCCCGATCACAATCAGGCTCTCCGGTATGCCAGCAAGCGACAAAGCTTCCGTCGAAGACAAGACACGGTTGCCAAAGGGAATGGCCTGAAGCTCAATCGGACGAGAGCCCGTCGCCAAGATTGCGTACTTGAAAGCTACTACCTGCTCTGTCTCCAATTGTGCGATCCTGGCCGTATGCTCATCGATAAAGCTCGCCTCACCTTCCAGAACCGTTACGCCGGCACTCTTTAAGAGGTATTGAACGCCTCCGGATTGCTTGTTAACGATCGCTTCTTTAAAAGCCTGGGCCTCCTCAAAAGAATCCACGGAGCTGGAACGGCTCCATAACCTGCGCGAATGATAGCGATGCGCCTCCGCGATTAACGCTTTGGAAGGGATACAGCCCACATTCGTGCATATACCGCCTATTTGGCCGCGTTCAACCACGATTGTCTTCATTCCAAGCTGCGCTGACCGTACAGCCGCCGCATAACCTCCCGGCCCTGAGCCAATGACTAAAACATCTGCTTCTATTGGTCTGTCCATTTCCGATAACCTCCCAAACTCTAAATATGATGACTGTAATATATTATTATCATCATATTTAGATAGAGTCAATATTTCGTCTATCTGGCGAATTAAAATTGCATAAACGTTAATAATCGCTATAATAATATTAAGATCATCATATTTACAGGAGTGTTGATTGGGATGCCCTATACCAAAGCCCATAAACTAAATATCCGCGAGAAAATCGTACAAAATGCCGCCAATGAATTCCGCCAGAAGGGTATCAAGGAAGTTAGCGTTCCTCAAATCATGAAGGGGGCCGGCTTAACGCATGGCGGTTTCTATGCCCATTTCGCGAATAAAGATCAACTCGTGGCCGAAGCTTGCCGGAAAGCCATCGAAGAGACGATTAATCTTCTTCAAGGAGCTACGGTTCGGAAAGAAGAGGCTGCCAAATTACAAACCGTCATCGATTATTACCTCAGCACCACGCATCGGGATCAACGGGAAATCAGCTGCATCCTCCCTACGCTGTCCAGCGAAATCTCCCGTTCTTCGGAAGAAATTAGAGAAGCGTTTACTTTGGAGGTCACCCGATTTTTCAGCTTCATAGCGGGAATGATCGGAAAAAACAATGAAAAAAGCATGGCCATTGTAAGCTCTATGGTTGGCGCCTTGTTACTAGCCCGTTCGGTTAACGATCCCGAATTAAGCCAGAATATTTTGGAGGCCAGCAAGCGATATGCCAAAGAAATGGCAGCCTTGCAATAAGTCATTCAAGCTGCTCGAGGACGTTATATTAATGAATTGTTAAGTTTATAAAAAAAGGTAAGTATCGTTGCAACCTTTTATGGAAAAGCCCGTCTATGAGGAAGGAACGTTCCAAAAACTTGATGAGGTGATTCCAGCATGACGAAAAAATCCAAATTCGTTACTTTAGCAGCTACAGCCGTACTTACCCTGTCCATTGCCGGACAGAGCTTTGCGGCAACAAATCCGTTCTCGGATATTGCCAATGTATCTGCTAAGGATAAAATTGCGGCTTTGCAAAATAAAGGCCTGGTGCAAGGCGTTGGCGAAGATCGCTACTTCCCTAACGCAACGCTGACGGCTGCACAAGGCATTCAGCTTATTGTTAATGCTCTTGATCTGAACATCGATACGCTTCGTTTCTTCAAAGAGCCTCACGCTACGGACTATTTTCCGAAAGCAGACGATAATGCTTGGTATGCGGATGCGCTTATCATTGCGGCTAACAATAACATTGGCTTGCCGAATGATCTGGATCCTAACAAAACATGGACCAAAGAAGAGTTCACCCACCAGCTTATCCTTGCTATTGAGCAGCACAGCAATCTGCCGATGATTAAGATTGCTCCGGTGGAGTTCAACGATCAAGACGAGGTATCCATCTCGTACGATGGTTCCGTCCAAAGAGCGCTTGTTCTGAAAATCGCTGAGCTTGACCAGGACGGAAACTTTAACCCTACGGATGATATTACTCGCGCGGATGCAGCCGTACTCATCTACAATGCACTCGCCTATATCGGTGAAGCCCCGGCTCCATCGGCTAAATAATAATTGTAAAAAAAAACAGCTGGCCCATGTGGCCAGCTGTTTTTGCGTTACGGTATTTTTTGCGAATGACCTTGTGCATAATAGTGGTTAAAATATCCATAATAATACAGGTTAAATGATTTAAAATGCACAAGGAGCAGATAAACGTGAAAATCAAATGGATGCTGGCATTGCTTTTAACCTTTGGGCTCGTTATTGCCATGAACCCGGCAGGTTTATCCGCTCAGGCGGCTAAGGAACAAAAGGCGGGATGCATAACTCCCCAGATGGTACAATTGAAAACGGATATGCAGAGGGTTTGGATCGACCATACCATTTGGACGAGAAGCTATATTGTAAGCGCGCTGTCGAATCGTTACGATCAGCAAGACGTTTTAGACCGACTCTTAAGAAACCAGCAAGACATAGGCAACGTGATAAAACCCTACTATGGGGAGACTGCCGGAAATAAGCTTGCTGATTTACTGAGAGAGCATATCGTGATAGCGGGAAAAATCGTAGCGGCTGCCAAAGCGAACAACCAAGACGAAGTAAAGAAGTTAGAAGCGGATTGGCATAAAAACGCGGACGATATTGCCACATTTTTAAGCTCTGCAAATCCGAACTGGCCGTTTAAAGCAGTGCAAGATATGATGTACACTCACCTTCAGCTTATTACGGAAATCGTACTGGACTGTATTAAGGGAGATTGGAAGGCAGATATTGCGGCGACCGATAAGAATGAGACGCACATGATCCATCTGGCGGACATGCTGACGGAAGGCGTTATCAAGCAATTCCCTAATAAGTTTTAACCTTGCATTTTCCTTTATATTGCTACTGCAACAGCCGGTCATATTGACCGGCTGTTGTTCAACTGTTCATATAAAGCCCTCAAGCTTTCGGCCACCGTTTGACGAGCGGTGTCGATAACGATGCGATCTCGGTCCCAAGGGTCGTAATGCCTGTTCCTGACCTGCTCCCACGTAGGTAGAACAAAGCCGGAAATATCGGCTTTGCGTGTTTCGACCCGATGCCTATGCTCGCGTTCGTCAGAGCATACCACTTCGATTTCCACAAACGGGACTTCAAGCGATTCCGCCACGTTGCGCCAAGCCTCGCGCGTGATTGGAATGGGATTAACCGTATCCGCTATCACGTCAAGACCTAACCTGAGATTCTGCGATGCAATCGCGTAACATACCATGTAACCCTCAGGTCCATCGACCAACATTCCGGCCTCCTTCATCGCCTGCTCCACCGCATCAACCCGGAGATACACACCCCGTAACTCCCCAGCCAAAGCCGAGGATAAAGTTGACTTCCCGGTACCCGGCAGCCCGCTAAATATATAGAGCATTTCATCCGCCTCCCTCGCAACCCGATAGTTGATTTTTACTTCTATTCCGAAAAGCAACTCCGTAAAATAACTTAATCCCTCCGGTCGACAAGCCGGCATTCAGGCCATATTGAAACCTGACTGCGTTGTCTTCCGCGAGGGATTTTATTTTGCTGAAGAATTTTCATTAATTTGATTAAGCAGCTTCTGAATGGTTCCGTTCAATACGCCGATCTCCGCTTCGCTCATCCCGCTTGCTTCAAGAAGCGACTTCGGCACGCACATCGATTGATCTTTGAGCGCAATACCTTTGTCGGTAATCCGGATATGCAGGACCCGCTCGTCTTCCTTCGATCGTTCCCGCCGGACAAGTCCCGCGGCTTCCATTCTCTTCAGCATCGGCGTCAGCGTACCGGAATCCAGGACCAACTGCTCGCTGATATCTTTGACCGACATCGTCTCATGCTCCCATAATGCAAGCAAGACCAGGTATTGAGGGTAGGTTAAGTCCAAATCGTCCAAGAGCGGCCGGTACATGCGAAAAATAGCTCTCGAGCACGCATATAACGAAAAACACAAATGAGCATCCAGTGGTACATGAGGCCCCTGTTTATCTTGATTCATCGATCATCCCTCCTTTGACGTTTCTTCGCTGCCCTTCATATTACAATCCTTTTTCTAAAAAAACAATGCAGCTAAAGAAAGCCCTTTGAGCGAAAGCTGGTCAAAGGGCTCTTCATCCTCAGGCTAAGGGGCCGCTTACTCCGCGAGCTCGCGCAAGGCAGCCAAGGCGGCTTCGTAATTCGGATGATCGGACATCTCGCCCAAATATTCGACGTATCGGATGGTATCGTTGGCGTCGACGATAAAGATCGCTCGTTGATCCAGCTGCAGTTCTTTAATCAACACGCCATATGCCTCGCCGAAGCTGCGGTGTTTATAATCCGACAAGGTGATGACGCGCTCGATGCCGGCTGTCGCGCAGAACCGGCTTTGCGCGAATGGCAAATCAACAGAGATCGTCAATACGACCACGCCATCACCCAGCTTCGACGCCTCTTGATTGAAGCGGCGCGTTTGCGCGTCGCATACGTCGGTGTCCAGCGAAGGCACGACGGAAATAAGCTTGATCTGGCCTGTATAGTCGGAAAGGCTTGCTTCGGTCATTAGATCTTTGTTGATGGTGAAAGCCGGGGCCTTGTCACCGACTTTCAACTCCGGGCCTACCAGCGTAATCGGTTGTCCGCCTACTGTTGCTTTACCTGTACGTTCTTGTGTCATGATAAATAACCTCCATTAAATGATTAGTTTTATAATGCGCTGTTATAAAATCGATTCGAATTAGTGCTGCTCGAACAAGAAGCTTTCGCAATCCAATGCCGCTTTGGCGCCGCTGCCCGCCGACGTGATCGCCTGACGGTAGATCGGATCCATGACGTCTCCGCAAGCGAATACGCCGGGAACGTTCGTGCGGGAAGTTCCCGGAACAACTTCCACATAGCCTTGCTCGTCGGTTTGGATCTGGCCGCCTAAGAACCCGGTGTTCGGATGATGCCCGATCGCAAGGAAGATTCCGTCGGTTTCCAGCACTTCTTCCTCTCCCGTCGCGTTGTTGCGAACTTTGAGACCGGTCACTCCTTTGTCGCCGGACAATACTTCCAGCGGTGCCGCGTTAAGGCTCCAAGAGATTTTGGCATTTCCGCGCGCGCGATCCTGCATGATCTGGGAAGCCCGAAGCTCCTCTCTGCGATGCACAACGCGGACCTCGGAAGCGAATCGGGTTAAGAACAACGCCTCCTCCATCGCGGTGTCGCCGCCGCCGATCACGATAATTTTTTTGTTGCGGAAAAAGAATCCGTCGCAGGTTGCGCATGTGCTAACCCCTTGGCCGATATTTTCGACTTCGCCGGGTATACCGACCATTTTCGCGGAAGCACCGGTCGATAGGATTACCGCGTCCGCCGTTATTTCGGTGCCGCCTTCCAGGTATAACGTGAAAGGACGTTTCGACGCATCCACGCGGGTTACGAAGCCGGATTGAAATCTCGTGCCGAATCGCTCGGCTTGCTTGCGCATATTGTCCATAAGCTCCGGTCCCGTGATTCCATCGGGAAAACCGGGGAAGTTCTCGACCTCCGTCGTTGTTGTTAATTGTCCGCCAGGCTGCGTTCCTTCAATAACAAGCGGAGTCAGATTCGCCCTAGCCAAGTAAATGGCTGCCGTTAATCCCGCAGGACCCGTTCCGATAATAACCGTTTGTTGATGCATCATGTTTCCCCCTCAATTTCATTTGCAAACAATTAATTTGCATACAATCTTTATGAACCAATCATACTCGCCGCAAATTAGTTTGTCAACAAATTAATTTTAAACAATCTAAATAACTGCAGTTATTTAACGCTGTCGCTCGCCATTTCACTTATCGGTATGGTTGCATAAACTAAAAAAACCGCCGTAAATTCGGCGGTTTTTTTAGTTTATGAAGACTGCTGAGGTGACTATTTAACAAGCCGAATGATGTACCAGCCGCACAGCACCGCTAATGCAATCCAAACGGCAATAATAAATGTGCCTGTAATCCAATTTTTTGGTTTGCCTAATTTTCTTTGTTCCTCTGCCTTGGCTCGGTATTCCTCAAGCACTTCTTTTGGAAATAACCGGAGAGCTATGTAAACACCGAATGGAACGAGAATAATATCATCCAAATATCCGAGACTTTGGCGTCCATTGTGTAATCACACTCTTTACTTTCAATCATGTTTCAAATGCTGCAGCGTTTGAACGAAAATTTGCTCAACATGTTCGTCATCAAGCGAATAGAACACGGTCTTTCCCACTTTGCGTCGCTTCACAATCCGCATATTGCGCAAGGAGCGCAATTGATGGGAAATGGCCGACTGCCCCATTCCCAGCACCTCGCATAAATCATGAACGCATAGTTCGGACTGTAATAAGGTATGGATAATTTTAACCCGGGTCGGATCCCCTAATGCCTTAAATAAATCAGCTAAATCCATTGCTGCAGATTCAGGCAACAGTTTTTCTTGTATTTTAGTGATATCAACCGCTGTTCCGTTGCAAGTCTCATCACAAGCATCAACTAATGTTTTATCCGTCATAAGTACCTCGCCGTTATTTGTCTTGTAACGTGATGATCATTATAACATAGATGATATAAGTTAACTATGGAGCGGTCATGAGTTACGCATGAACATATTTTCAATTATTAATTCATGATAAGATAGATCCAGTTGTCCAATCCTACCTTGGAGTTGATTCTTTGTATATTTACTTTTTTGAAACTCTTCTTTACCTCTCGTTTGCCATCACCGCAGGCAATCTGGCACTCGAGTTTATCCCCAGCCGATTCAAACCGGAAGTCCATGTGCCAGCTCGCATGATCCAGTTAGCCGCTATCGGAATTCCGGTATTCTCTTTTGCTTCAATCGTAAGAACATCCGTTATTTTAATGGATTTTGCCCCGCAAATGTCTTTCGCCGAAGTTCTCCTGATCGTTTTGAACGACTACTCTTTCGGACGGGCATGGATCATGAGTTTTATTCTTGGCAGCGCTTTATTTATGGTTATTTCTTTTAATGGCTTAAAGCATAAATCTTTGAAAGGGGTCGCAGCCGGTATTTGGGCTTGTTTGGTTCTGGTCCATGGATATGCGAGTCATCCCGCCGCACTCTCCAAGACATGGGGACTCCCAGCTCAAACCATACATGTTGGTGCTGTCTCTGTCTGGCTTGGCATTCTTATTCTTGTCGCTTGGTTTCGAAAAGGAAGCTGGAATTGGAAAGCCTTTACCCGCTGGTACACGCCGTTGTCGATCGCTTGTATGGCGCTAATCGTAATCGCTGGTTTTGTAATGATGTCAATCATCATCGAGGTTGGGTATATCAGCTCATGGGGAATAAATTATGGAGAGGCACTCCTATTGAAGCATTTATTGTTCATTCCTCTTATCTTGTTAGCATTCATGAATGGATTTCTAACCAAAATATATGCTAACGGCCAGAATGAACGTAGATTGCAATCCTGGCTTAAAGCGGAAAGTTTGATTGCTTTATTTATTCTAATCACTACGGCATTCATGGGGAACCAGGAGCCACCTCACGAGACAGAATCGGAGGAACCCGTGCCATCGACTTTGTTCAAATTGCTGCACGCTGATCTAAATGACTTATCGCTTCAATGGCAGTGGAATATGGCTGGCGCCCTTTGCATGGCAATGGGCCTTATCTCGTTCTTTCTTTTATTTGCTGCCTACAGAAAAAACAAAATGGGGTTATTCACTGCCTGCACGGCGGCTGCTGTAATATTTCCTTTCTTAGGCTTGCTTCAATCCGTGAGTTAGAAATTTTTTAGCCGAGGCTAGGGCCGAATTAATGAAATCACGTCCGGAATAATGCAAAGCCTCTAAGATATCATCATCTTAGAGGCTTTTTCTCCGCTAAATCCCACGTATTCGGGGGTCCGAAGCATATGATTTGAAGTCCAGTCACGGAACCTTACGATGACTTTAAGTATAGGTTTTACATAGACAAAATGTTTGTCTTGTCCGGTAATAAGGGATTCAGCACGTTGGTAAAAAGCTTTCCTGTCCTCCATCGGAATCGTCCATTCGATGCAGCCGACTGTTCTTCCCTCATGCTCGACAAGCCAGCCGAATTGTTTGCGTCTGTAGGCGCAGATGGAAACCTCAAGGTAATGATAGTTGATGACCTTGAGCCAATTCTCGGATCTTCTGCTCACATACTTAGAGTTCTTTTTCTTTGCTACAATGCCTTCCAGACCTTTATCTTCCATTACTTTAAACAAGGCTTTTCCCTCTTGCTCAATGGACATGGTTACATGATAATACCCGCTTGGTTTAAGAATCTGGGCAAGAAGCTCTTTCCGTTTGACAAGAGGCAGATGCGCCAAGCTTTTTCCGTTCAGATACAAGATGTCGAAGACGTAATATTGCACGGGATGAGTTCTGGAGGCTTCTTTTATCTTTGTTGCTTTGCCCATTCGGTATCTTTGGATAAGTTCTTCGAAATCATTCGTTCCGTCGTCCCGCAATCTTACAACTTCTCCATCGAAAACGACATCTATTCCGCTGTCAACGGGAACGTTAAACAGCTCGGGGTACTGTCTTCCAACTTCATTGTTGTTCCTGGTGTACATATTCACTTGTCCGTTAATAAACGAAACGATTAGACGATGACCATTCAATTTGGGTTCAAATAAATATTCCTCTGAGTTGAAGGGTTCCTCAGCTTTCATAGGCTGCATAGGCGAGATAAACATAAACATTCCCCTCTCATCTCACCATTATAACATCGTCATGATCGCTAGCCGATGGTAAGTGATGTGCAAGATGGAGGGGAATGACTGTTTTGCTTGCTATCTTCTTGTATTGGAGAATTGTGCTCCGCTTAAAGACTGTTCTGCCATTTGAACAAGGCGTCTCGTAATGTTGCCGCCAATCGTGCCCGCTTCGCGAGTCATCAGATTGCCGTTGTAACCTTCGGAGAGCGGAATGCCATGCTCAGTAGCGATTTCGTACTTCATGCGGTTCAAAGCTTCTTTCGCTTGCGGTACAACTAAATTGTTGGATTGGTTAGCCATAATAGTCAACTCCTTCTTGGATGTGAGGTTATTTTGTGGAATGACTGGAAAATTATACGCCTGGAATAAAAAATTTTTTTTATAACTCAAACGCCATCAAATCACGGCCCATGGTAATTGTTCCTTGGTAGATCTGCCGCATTCCCTGCGTATATTCCGCTTCCGCTTCCTCCGTTGGGAAAGGCGCCGGGATATGATGCGTCAACACAAGATGGGGCACGCCCGCCTGCCTTGCCAGCTCCGCCACCTCCAAGGTGGTGGAATGATACTTAGCCGGATTGCTTAAGGACTGTGCCTGTTCCGGGAATTCCGCAATCAGAGCGTCAAGCCACGTTTTATTGTAAGACTCGTGAATAAGCAGATCGGCTCCTTTGCTATACTTGATCATATTCACGACAGGGATCGTGTCGCCCGAGATAACTACCGCTTTGCCATTATACTCAATCTTGTATGCAATCGCGGGATAGACGGGCCTATGATCCACTTCGAATGCGGTAATCCGAATACCTTCCTTGTCGTAGACGACACCTTCATTGTTTTCAAAATATTCAATCCTGGAAGCGTCTTCCGCGGACAAGTTGTAGTGGATCCGCAGGTTTGCGTCGAAATCGAAGGATTCTCGCATCTTCCCGATAATCTCGCGCGTTGTCGTTGGTCCATACACGCTCATCGGCACCGACCTGCCTTCGAACACGCGTCCCGGCACGACATGCGTTCGCCAGCTGGAGATGAATAAGTCGAAGAAGCCCGAGTTATGGTCGCTGTGATGATGAGTGAACAACACATCCGATACGCGCTGCGGCATGATGCCGGCTCTGATCAGCTGGTCCACGACGGCCCCCCCGCAATCCACAACGAAAACTTTGCTGCCTGCCAGAATCGCAACGGAGGATTTAGCCCGGTTTCCGAATGCGCGCGGCGTCCCCGTTCCGAGTAGTACGACCTTCATGCGCTCATGATAATCGGAAACGATATTGTCTTGCGTTTGAATCAACATACCGATACCTCCACTTATTTCGTTACTTCCCTTGCTTCCCTTCATCCAGCAGAGAAGGATCGTAGAATTGGGACAGATCCACCTGACTCTCGTCCTTTATGCCTTTCAAATAGCCCGCGTCAAACGAAACCTTGGCCATCGTCTTGATGACGTTCAGATCCACGTTCTCGGTCAAATGCAAATGGTCAAGCGCCGCCTTGATCAGCTTCGCATCCATGCCTTTTCCGCTTAGCTCTTTCAGCTCGTCGCTAATAAGCGTATAGGCTTTGTCCGGGTGTTCGTTAATAAAGTCGATTCCCTGCTTATTGGCCTTAATGGCGCCCTTGGCCAAATCCCGATGTTCCTTCAGAAATTTATCGCTGGCCATCAAGATGGTGAGCGGATAATCGCCGTCGTTTGGAGGGATTTTATCCCAATCCACCAGCACCACGCCGGTTCCCTCTTCGACCATCTGCGTACCCCATGGCTCCGGAATAAGAGTCGCGTCAACCTCCTTTTGCCGCATGGCGACAAGCGTATCGGCAGGAGCGCGCGTGATGATCTGAACGCCTGATTTGTCCGTCGCAACCTTGAGCCCTTCCTGCTGCAGCAGAAGGCGCAGGGAAATTTCGTTCGTGCTGCCTTTGGTCGGAATCGACACCGTCTTGCCGGTAAGATCCTTAACGGATTTGATGCCGGCGTCCTTGCCCGCGATCAATACCGCACCGCCATTGTTAGAGCCCGAGATGATTCGGAAGTTTTTGCTTTTCAAATATTGATTGATAGCCGGGCCAGGCCCAACGTAGCCTAGATCGATCTGATTCGTAGCGATAGCCGTGGAGAAGTCGGAGCCATTGTCAAAGGCCGTAACTTCAATGTTCGCGTTTTTGCCGAATTGATCCTGGAAATACCCGTTCTTAAGGGCCACAAAGCCCGGAGCGTGCGTTACGTTTTTTAAAAGGCCGATTTTTACGGTAACTTGTCCCTCCGAAGAAGCAGCATGGCCGCCGTTCGAGCCGCAGGCAGCCAGCATGCTCGTCAGCAGGAACACGGCTCCCAGCAGAATGCTTTTTGTGCCTGGTTTCAAACCAATTCTAATCTTCATCGTTCTCCCCCGTATTCATAAAAATCATGTTTTAATTTTTGGCCGCGTGCAGACCGAAGCGCACCATAATGCCATCCTCCAGCCGCTTAAAACAAAAATGGTCGGAGATCGTTCCAATAAGCGCTATGATAATGACGACGCATAGAAGGGTTGCCGTATCCCCGATGTCCCGGCTGTCTTGAAGGGTCTGGCCGAGACCTAGTCCACGTCCGATCAGCTCCCCAGCCGTCAGGGCGCGCCAGGCGAATGCCCATGCCACGCGAACACCCGTAATTAAATGGGGAAAAGCGGCCGGCAGCATTACTTGATAGAACAGCTTCAGTCCATTGCCTGTGCCCATCATCCGGGCGGCCCGCAAATGAATTTTCGAAATTTGAGCAATGCCGGTTCGGCTCGCCATCGACATCGTCCAGGTTGCGCCAATGGCCGTAATGAAAATGACCGAGGTGTCGTTTAGTCCAAACCAAATGATGGCGAAGGGCAGCCAGGCAATGCTTGGTACGGTCTGCAGGGCGACTACAAGGAAGCCGAAGGTTTCGTCCAGGAACCGAAAGCGAGCGAACAGGAAACCAAGCCCGGTGCCGAGGAGAATGGAGATGACGAAGGAGATAAGCAGCCTTCGCATACTGGCTAGAATCGAGCCGAATAGATGGCCGTTCGCAAACCCGTCAACAAAGGCTTCCGCCGTCTGGAGCGGAGAAGGAAATTTCCAGCCCCAATCGAAAACCCTATATCCCAATTCCCAAATCGCGATCAGGAAGACTAGGAACAGCGTTCTTCTCCAAGCGATAGTCATGGCCCATCTCCTCTCTTACAACCTTCTCCAACTCCTCGGTGAGCGTCTCCATGATTTTGTTCTCGTAATGATGAATCAACGGATCGACCGCCTGATGCGGCCGTGCCGCCTGAATAACAAATTCCTTCTTGATCCGGCCGGGCTGCGTCGCCATAACGAGAACGCGGTCGGACAAGAGTACGGCTTCCCTGATGTTATGCGTGATGAACAGCACGGTTTTGCGCGTTTTCAGCCAGATGTCCTCCAGATCCTTTTGCAGAATATACCTTGTTTGTTCGTCAAGCGCCGCAAACGGCTCATCCATCAGCAAGATGTCCGGCTCCATAACGAGCGCTCTCGCAATGGCAACTCGCTGCTTCATGCCCCCTGACAATTCATGCGGGTAGCGGTCTATGAATTTGCTGAGATGCACCGATTTGATGCCCTCCAAAGCCCGCTCGTATCTTTTTTTCTTGGGTATGCCTTGCTGCTTCAAGCCAAACGCCACGTTGTCCAGAACGTTCATCCACGGGAATAGGCCGTGCTCCTGAAACACGACGACCTTGCCGGCACCCGGTCCCTTGACAGGCTCTCCGTTGACTCGAATCGTGCCGGAGTAGCTCTTCTCGAAGCCGGCAATCAAATTTAGAAGCGTCGATTTCCCGCAGCCAGAAGGACCAAGCAGGGAGACGAATTCCCCTTGTTTAATCGTGAACGATACGTCATCGAGAACCTGGTAGGATTTTTTTTGCTTCTGTTCGAATGCTTTACTGACCTTCTCAATTTCAATCATGCCGGTCCCTTCCTTCCAAGCCGTTTAAGATCAAATTACCGAGAAGAATCGGCTTGGATGATGAATAATAATGTTCTTTTTGCTGTAAGTAATGAGCTGTCTGTCCCGCCATTTGTTCAAAATCTCGGTTACCGTCTGCCTGCTGCAGCCGATCACATAGGAAATTTCCTCGTGGCTCAATTGAAGCTGCACCTCAATCCGATCCTCGCGCTCCCTGCCCATTTGCATCAGGAACCAAGCTAACCGCCAAGCGACCGGACGACTGATCAGCGTTTCCACCATATTTTGCGTCTGCAGCAGCCTTCGCGCGGTAATCACGGCCAGCGCATAAGCGAACGAAGCATTGGATCGAGCCAGATCCTGATACAACTGCGATTCCAGCGTCATGATTTGACTTTCCGCCAAGCACTGGGCGTAACGCCTGCGGTCAAGCTGGGTAAGCAGCTCCGCGTTGCCGAACATCTCGCCGGGGTAACGAAGGAATAAGGTAATGCCTTGCCCCTCCTGTGAGGTTTGCGAGATTTTGACAAGGCCCGATGCCACGTAATGAGCAGCCGAAGGCGGATCGTGCTCCTGAAATATAAATTCTTGCTTGCGGTAGGTCCGCTCCGTTCCGTATTCGCGGAACACGCTCAGGATTGTTTGCTTGACGTCGTCCTTCTCCTGATAATCCTTGCCAGCGACGATTTCATCCATATTCGTATTCACCTCGAATTCGAGCTTTAAGAATCAGGCATGAGAATTAATCCGACTTTTCGCATGTGATATACGGATAATAACACATTTCCCTGTTATAAAAATGTCGGGTATCCGACAAAACGAACAAAATTTTAGAAAACCAGACGGGAGTAAAAGACTTCGGAAAAAGTCTGAAATAGGTTTGGCAGATCAAGTTGTTCGCTTGCTTTCTCCGATCCGCCATGCCATCATCAAGAAAAGAAGTATTGCAAGCGCAAAGGGGAAAGGGCAGGGAGTTTCGCATGATTCATTTCAATCCGGATACTTATCAAGTCGCGTACGCGGGCGAACGCGTAAGTTTCTTGCCGAAGGAGTTTGCGCTCTTTCGCTTTCTTTACGAGCATGCCGGACGTTCGTTCACTCGCGAGGCCTTGCTTGATGCCGTTTGGCCGATGGAAGCCCCCACCGACCGGACCGTAGACGACCACATCTACCGCGTTCGAAGAAAATTAGCCGGCTGGAGCCATCTGGTCCGCGTGGAAACCGTCCGGGGCCAGGGCTACAAGCTCGTGCGCCGCGCTCCGGAGTCGAACGTTAACCCGCTAAGCTTTGACGAACAGTTCGCGGTGGACGTGAAGCGATTATTCTCCAGGTATCACAGCCTTGGCATGGGAGCGGCCATGCAGCTGCTATCGGAGAACCGTGAAGTATTAAGCCTGCCAGGCGACCCTTATAATGACGCCTATCTGCGTTTTATTCGCGGCGATTTCGAATGGCTCCTGACAGCGGACGGGATTTTCCTCTGGCAGAAGCTGACGTATGCGGTGTATATCCACTCCATCATTCAACCGGAGCCTGCAGCTACGCTCCCTTATATCGAAAAGCTTCTTGCCCAAGACAACGCCAATGCACTGGCATGGCGGTATGACTTGCAGCTCAGCCTCGTTCTCCTCTATACGGAAGTCGGAAAGCCGGATCTTGCCCGGGAGGGTCTTGAAACAATCAGGCAGGAGATTGAAGGGCTCGACTCCCCTAGCTTCACGGCACTCTTTCTGCTGAAGGAGACGTATCTGGCGATATGGACGGGGAAGCTCGAGGCTGCGGATGCCAAGCTGCGCGAATGCGACGAGCTGCTGCTGCGCCATCCGATCAAGCGCGAGCGGGGAGCTTATCTCGTGGCCATGGCAATGCTCCTATACCGGCGAAGCAGCATTCCCGCCGCGAGACTTGCGCTGGATGAAGGGCTCGAGACACTCCGCCATACGGAGTTCCTCCCCCATCTTCTTTTTAGCTTAAGTACATTGCTGCGATTTCTCGCGATCCACCAATGCGATGAAACGTATCGGCTAGCTTATCAACGGCAATGGGACCAGCTTGCTGTTCGTTATCGCTTTGAAGAGCTGCTGCCTCAAACAGAGCAGTTGCTTAAAAAGCATCTCTGATCATTCTCTGACATTCCCCTGGTACCATTGGAATCATTACGATTCCATTCACGGGGGATAGCCTACCAATGTTAAGAAAAAACCGCTCATTTGCAAAAATGTTCGCCGCCTACGGCCTTTCGGCTTTTGGCGATTATTTCGACTTCATGGCCGTCATGATTCTTCTCGGCTTCATTTGGAAGGCGGACGCGATGACGATCGCGCTGCTGCCTCTATGTTTTGCCGTGCCGGGCATTGCGTTCAGCCAGCTGGCAGGAATTTTGGCGGACCGCTGGAACAAACGTAACCTGATGATCGCCACCGATCTCCTGCGCTCGGGATTAACCGTCCTGCTTATCTTCGCCCCTAACGCGGGAGTTCTTCTCGGATTAATCGCAATTCGCTCGACCGCCCGCGTCTTCCACTTTCCCGCACAACAGTCGATGACTCGGGCCGTTGTTGCGCCGGATCAGCTCTTGCAGGCTACCTCTCTTAACGGAGCGATCTTCCAGCTGTCCAAAATACTAGGGCCTCTGCTTGGCGCCTCCGCAGCGTCCGCATTTTCCCCTTCCGTCAGCATGGCGGTGAACGCGGTCTGCTACGTGGTGTCCGCCTTCTTGCTCCTTCTTGTCCCCGCCGTCGATGGGCGCGTGCCGGCTGCCGCCTCCGCAACCGGGAAGAAAGGGAGCCTGCGGGGCGAATGGCGCGATGGTTGGCGCCTTCTATGGCACAGCCGCATCTTGCGTATCAGTCTTCTCTTCAGCTTAATCGGGCTGGCCGGCATCCAAATGATTGATGCCCAATTTGCCGTCCTCTTCCGCGAGATTGCCCCGGAACAGCCCGATTTGATGGGCTGGCTCGTAACGGCAATCGGCGCCGGCGGACTTGCGAGTGTGACGTGGCTTCGCCGATACCAGGAGCTTACGGCGTATGGCAGGTTGCTTGGTGGAGGCGTGGCGTTGATCGGCCTGATGTTCGCGGCAGCCGGCGCTTTCCGGCAAGACAGTCCGCTGTGGATTATGCTGCTCGTATTTTTTATCGGAGGGATCGGTACCGGCTTCACCTCCTCGGGAATGAACTACATTCTGCAGAAGGAAACGCCGCCCGATGCCGTTGGCCGTGTCAGCGGCATATTTGACTCCCTGAACAGCGTCATCTTCGTTATTGCTCCGCTTAGCGGCGGCGCGCTGATCGGTCTAATGGGAGCAAGCCGCACGTTCTTGCTTGTCGGGCTGGCGGTGGGGATAATCGGTGTCGCCGGGATTGTGCTGCGTCGGCAGATGTGGGGAAAGTCGAACAAAGATACGATGAAGCCTGAGATTTCAAGCAACGCTTAACAAAAACGAGCAAGGAGGAGCCTCGCCCGGTTTATAAGGGACGAAGCTCCTCCTTGCTCGTTATCGAATTCGAATGTTCATAACCTATTTATATTTCCGCTGTCTCAAAGCCTCGTACAACAGCACGGTTGCAGCCATCGCGACGTTCAGCGATTCCGCTTCGCCCTGCATCGGAATAATAACCGATTCGTCAACCGTCTTCCGTACCGCATCGGACAGTCCTTCCGATTCATTGCCCATCAGAAGCCAGGTGCCTGCCGTCCAGTCATATGTATAGCAAGTGTGCGTCGCCTGCAGGCTTGTCCCGACAAGCTTGATTCCTTTGCTTTGCGCCTCGGGCAGCAGCTCCGCGAGATCCGCTTCAATAATCGGCAGATGGAATAGCGAGCCCATCGTGGAACGCACCGTCTTCGGATTATACAGATCCACGCTGCCTTTGCCCAGCACAACCGCATCCGCGCCAACCGCATCCGCGCTGCGGATAATCGTGCCAACGTTACCCGGATCGCGTACCCCGTCAAGGACAACAACAAGGCTGTTATTCCGGAACAAAGCGGTATCGTCCCGCTTCAGCTTCTCCAGTACGGCGAATACCGGCGGCGGCGTATCGGTTCCCGTGCATTTCGCCATGACTTGCGTTGTTGCCTGCACCCATTCCGATCCGCCCTCCCGGGCATGCTGCTCCAGCTCTTGCGGAATGCCGCGCTCCGTATTATATACGACGCATTGCACGGCAGCGGAGGACTTGAAGGCTTCCTGCACCAGATGGACGCCTTCAATAATGAATAGGCCTGTCCGGTCCCGATATTTTTTATCCAGCAAGGAAGCCCACTGCTTCACTCGTTCATTTTGGATAGAGGTTAATAATAAATGATTCATAATTCCGATCAGCCTTCCGAATAAGCTATTTCCAAATTGGATAAATCCGCGTTTCTTCCAACGATAACAAGGACATCCTCCGGACGGATTAGATCATCCGGATAAGGAGCGATGTTCATTTGTCCATTCGTCTTGATCGCCATTACGTTGCATTTAAATTTCGCCCGGATGTCCAGCTGCTTGAGGCTTTTCCCGATCATCGCTTCCGGCGCTCTCAGATCAATAATGCTGTGATCCTCCGAGATCTCGATATACTCCAGGATATTAGGGGAAATCAAATGATGAGCGACGCGCATTCCCATATCCCGCTCCGGATAAACCACTTTATCCGCACCGATCTTGGTTAATACTTTGCCGTGCAATTCGTTTTGTGCTTTGACGACAATCATTTTTACGCCGAGATCCTTCAGGATTAGCGTAGTGAGAATACTTGCCTGAATATCTTCCCCGATGGCCACCACGACAACATCGAAGTTGCGGATGCCAAGGGAACGAAGCGCCTCTTCATCCGTTGAATCCGCCGATACGGCATGGGTAACTTTATTAATGGTGTCCTGGATTTTGTCTTCGCTCGAATCGATAGCCAGCACCTCAAAGCCCATTTCCGTTAGCGAACTGGCGATACTGGAGCCGAATCGCCCCATCCCGATAACTGCAAATTGTTTCTTGGCCATTTCGTTTCATCCTACTCCCTTCGAAGCATGCAAGATGCGTTTACGACATTGCCTAATCCTGATTATTATAGCATATCCACCGTGCCCGGATGAAAATCGCCCGATTCGGAAACAGTAATGAAGCACGATTTCATGAAGACTTGGAGGGAATCCGATTGATTAATCTGGATTTGCGTCAAGCCATTATCAACAACGTCAGAAACAACACAAAAGAACAAATGAAGGACGTTATCGAGGACTCCGTCGGCAATGAGGAAAAAACGCTCCCCGGACTTGGCGTATTATTCGAGCTGATCTGGAAAGAGATATCCGCCGAGGAGCAGTCAAAGCTTGTTGATGCCCTGCATGCGAAGCTTCAGCAAATGAAGCCTGCTGCGACCTAACGCGCATCCGCTGTATAGACGGTTTTACCGCCGACAATGGTATGCGTAACCCAAGGATGGCCTTGGTATTGATCAACAAGAATTAAATCTGCGGCTTTACCCGGCGCAATCGAGCCGTATTGATCGGCAATGCCAAGCGCCTGCGCCGGGTAAAGAGTCCCCAAACGAACAGCCGCCGGCAAATCCAGCACTTCCTGCTCTGCAAGCATAAAGATAGCCTTTAATAATGAGGACGGATGATAATCGGAGCATATAATAGTTGCTTCGCCTTCCTTGATAACATCCAATGCGCGCAGGTTATGATCATGGGATCCTCCCCTAACGAGATTCGGCGCGCCTACGCATACGAATAGACCCGATCTTGCGGCATATTGGGCGGTTTCCATGTTAATGGGGAATTCCGTTACCGAAACGCCAAATCCCCTCGAACGCTCCACCTGCTCAACCGAATCATCGTCATGGGAAGCAAGCCGAATACCCTGCTGTCCAGCCAAACGGCTGAGCTCGCGGAGATTCTCCCAATCGATCTGGTTTCTGCGCATAAGCAGCTCTTCGACGATAACCTGTACTTCCTCGATGCCAACCCCTTGATTTTTCATGACATATCGTTCAAAAGATCCCGGCGCCCTGTATTGTCCCTGACCCGGGGAATGATCCATAAAGGACAAATAGTCTATCTTCCGGTCTTTGATATACTGCTCAACGATTGGATACCCCGCCAAGTAAGAGACTTCGTAACGCAAATGGATTCGGTTCCGGATAACCGAGCGCTCTCTCCTGTACTGGTCAATACACTCAACCATCCCGGTCAACAGATGATCCCCCCGCAAGCTTAAGCCAACGCCAAGCGACAAAGAATGGTACATCGTTGTAATGCCGTGAAGCGGCATTTTGCGTTCGAACTCCAGGAACGACATCGCAAGCGGAAATAAAGTGTTGGGCCGTGGCTGCACTTCTTTCTCTATCGCGTCGTTATGAATATCAATTAATCCGGGGAGAATATATCGCCCTGCTGCATCAATCCGATTCATAGCCTCATCTCCGCAGCTATTCTCATACTGACGAATAGCCTCTTCATCAGTCAGAAGCGCGTCAATGATACCGTCCTTGACGGCGATCGTTGCAGCGACAAGCTGGTCTTCAAGCACAACAACCCCATTACGGATGAGCGAGCGATTCATCGTTTGAGCAGTCATCAGGCATAACCCCTTTCAGGCTTCTACCCAAAAGATACCATAATTTAACTCCGGCCATAAGAGGGTTTAATCGAAAAAAAGCCGGCGGGATACCCGCCGACCTAGAATGGCTATATTTGACAAATTAGTCCAAGCTGTTCGGTTGAAGACCAAGCGTAAACGGCGCTGGTTTCTCGCAGCTGCTCTTCATGGTATAATGCGCGCCTTGCTCGGCCGCATCGAAGAAGCCATGCATCGCTTCCAGCACGTGATAAGCAAGCTCGCCGCTTGGACGCGCCTTGCGTCCGGTAAGCGCCGCTTTCGCAAGATCGGCAGCGCCTAGACCGCGTACGTTATCCGTGTTCGGATACACGAGCGGAATCTCAGACCACTCATGCGAGCCCGCGCGTTTGAACTGGATAGGACCGCCAAACGTATTCGGATCCGGAACAAGCAGCGTTCCCGCCGATCCGTATACCTCGATTCGAGGCAAGGTGGAGCCGCCTCTTACGTCAAAGGTTTGCAGAATCGTTCCAATTGGACCGGATGCAAACTCGATAATGCCGGCGACATGCGTCGGAACCTCAACCTGAATTTTTTGACCGAACTTCGGCTGGCTTGTAATCGTCCGTTCCGGGAACGAAGCGCGGGCCATGCCGGTTACGCGGCTGATAGGTCCAAGCATGGCTACCATAGCCGTCAGATAGTACGGCCCCATATCGAACATCGGGCCGCCGCCTTTCTGATAATAAAACTCCGGTGCCGGATGCCAAGTCTCATGACCGCCCGACATCATAAAGGCCGTTGCGCCGATTGGCGTACCGATCCAGCCGTCTTCGATCAGCTTGATGCTCGTTTGAATACCGCCGCCAAGGAACGTATCCGGCGCGCTGCCCACAAGCAGCCCTTTGCGTGTCGCAAGCTCTAGCACGGCTTGCGCTTCTTCGCGGGTAACCGCGAATGGCTTCTCTACGTATACATGCTTGCCGGCTTCAAGCGCCTGCAGGCATACCGCCGCATGCGCCTGCGGAATCGTCAGGTTGATGACCATACCGATTTCCGGATCGGCGAGCAGCTCTTCCACCGAGCAGCCCCGGATGCCGAATTCCTCGGCTTTTGCCTTCGCCCGGTCTACGTCCAAATCCGCGCAAGCGACAATTTCCATCGAATCGAATTTCTTGCCGTTGTTCAAATACGCGCTGCTGATATTGCCTGTTCCGATAACGCCGACCTTAAGCTTTTGCATGAGCGTGAGTCCCTCCGTTTACCGCTGCCGTTTTGCCTTCCGCGCACCAGTTGAAGCCCCGGCGCATCATTTCTTTGACTACGGGAATATCGATAATGTTGGCTTGATGGCCAAGCGAGTTATAATAGACGCGTCCAACGCCCCAGCGCTTCGTCCAGGCTACCGGCATATCAACCGCCTTGTTCAGGGAGTGCGGCCCTTCGGTCACCGGGAAACGGGTTGTTGCGAGTACTTCAACAGCCGGATCGACATGCAGGTAATACTGCTCCGAGCTGACTTCAAAGTCCTCGATGCCTTCCGTCAACGGGCTGGAGCTATGCTTGATGTTTACGACGTAATCGGTACCGTCATTGCCCGGATGCGCTACCCATTGGCCGCCGGTCATGAACTGCCAGTCCACGTTTTCCCGGAAAGCGTCGCACATGCCGCCATGACAGCCGGCAAGGCCAACCCCGCTTTGAACGGCTTCCGATACGTTTTGCACATACTCCGGCTTAATCTTATCCATCGTCCAGATTGGTACGATTAGATCGAGGCCCTTCAGTTTTTCCCCGTCCGCAAACGCGTCCAGCGTATCCGACACTTCAACCTCGTAGCCTTCCTTCACCAGCACGTCTTCAAAAATACCCGCAACTTCCTTCGGCTGATGACCGTCCCAGCCGCCCCATACGATTAGTGCTTTTCTCATCGTCTTCGTTAGTCTCCTCTGCCCGCAGAATTATTGGAACTCTTTCAAAGCAACCCAGCGACGTTCCGCAATCGAACGTTCCACCGCAACAAGCACTTCTTGGCATCTCACGCCGTCATGGAAGTTCGGCACCGGCTGGCGGTCTTCCGCGATTGCCGTCATCAGCTCATGCACCTCATGAGTGAACGTATGCTCGTATCCGATGGTGTGACCGGCCGGCCACCAGGCATCCATGTAAGCATGGGAAGCATCGGTTGCGAGTACGCGGCGGAAGCCTTGCACATCGTCGGCATCCTCCGTGAAGTAAACTTCAAGCTCGTTCATCCGTTCAAAGTCGAATTTGATGCTGCCTTTGCTGCCGTTAATCTCGAACGCATTCGTGCAACGGTGTCCTGCAGCAAAGCGCGTAGCTTCGAAGCTGCCAAGCGCGCCATTCTCGAACCTTGTCAGGAACAGCGTTGCATCGTCAACCGTTACTTCCCCGCGCGGCGCGTCCGCGCCGCTTTTTGTTGCGCTAAGACCCGTCATCGATTCGGAAACCGGACGTTCCTTGACGAAGGTCTCTTCCATCCCGATAACTTCCTGGAACTCGCCAACGAGGAAACGGGCCATATCGATCAAGTGCGCGCCAAGGTCGCCATGCGAGCCGGAACCGGCGATTTCCTTCTTCAGGCGCCATACCAGCGGGAACTCCGGATCAAGAATCCAGTCCTGCAGGAAAACGGCGCGGAAATGATGGATTTTACCGATACGGCCTTCCGAGATCAGCTTCTTCGCCAACTGGACAGCCGGAGCAAAGCGGTAGTTAAAGCCAACCATATGCTTCACGCCTGCTTTCTCGGCAGCAGCCAGCATTTCGTTCGCATCCTCCAGCGTCAGCGCAAGCGGCTTCTCACAGAACAGATGCTTGCCCGCTTCGGCGGCCGCAATCGTAATCTCCTTATGAGCGTCGCTTGGCGCATTAATGTCGATCAGATCAATATCCTCGCGCGCGACCAGCTTGCGCCAATCCGTCTCGCCGCTCTGCCAGCCGAATTGTGTCCGCGCCTTCTCGAGACCTACCGGATCACGGCCGCAAATCGCGGTCATTTCCGGCAGTACAGCGGTTTCCGGGAAAAACATCGGCAGCGCGCGGTACGCGTTGCTGTGTGCCTTACCCATAAATTTATAACCAACCATTCCGACACGAAGTTTGCTCATTCTTAAACTACCGCCTCTCGATAACTTATTTTAGGTTGTTTCTCGCTTAATGAGTTGAACGGGAAGAATCGTATTCCCTGGCTCTTCGGTTTCCGCTGCCAGCAGTTTCATGGCAGCTCGTCGTCCCATCTCGTAAAAAGGAACCGATACCGTCGACAGCTTCGGCGTTACGATTCTGGAGCTGTCCGAATCATCGTAACCGATCAGGCCGATATCCTTGCCCGCTTCAATGCCGTACTCCCGAAGACCGTCCATCAAACCAATCGCCATCCGGTCATTAGCCGCGAATACAGCGTCAATCCGCTTGCTCCTGATTCCCTCGGATAGCCGTGAGGCCGCTTCATACCCGCTCTTCCTGCTGTAATTACCGGTGAATATCCGTTCATCCTCGTGCCGGATCCCCGATTCCTCCAGCGCGCGCTTATAGCCGGCAAGCCTGTCCCCGCTGCTCGAGAAAGCATCCGGACCGTTCAGGAAGGCAATCTGCTTGAAGCCGTTTGCAATCAGATGCTGAACCGCCTCGTAGCTTCCCGACTCATGGTCCGCATCGACGGTCAGGTATCCTTCCTCGTCAAACCGCTGGTTCACGAGGCAGAATGGATAACCTTCCTCCTGAAGCTCGGCTAGCGCGGCACGTTCCTCGGCAACATTTTGAGCGCCCAGCACGATACAGGCATCCACCTTCTGCGTCCGGAACAGCTTTGCGTAATCACGCGGACTGTCCGGCTCCCGGAAGATTAGCAGCAGATCATAGTTGCAGGCCTTCGCCGCCTCGCCGATCCCGCTTAATATTTCCGCAAAGTAATAGGTCGAGAACAGATGAACCTTCGGCACAAACGGCAGAATGACGCCAACGTTTCCGCTTTTCCTCCTGGCAAATCGCTGGGCAAGCGCATTAGGCACATACCCCAGCTCTTTGGCCGCCTCTAGCACGCGAATTCGTGTCTCTTCCTTAATAGGCCCTACATTGTTAAGTACCCGGGATACCGTTGCTTCCGATACACCGGCCAGCTTCGCTACTTCTTTCCTGCTGATAGTCGGCGCCTCCTGTTATTGCATTTATTACTTAAGTCTTTTGCTGCTGTTTAGCTGTAATGTACACGCGTACATTATGTCATGAAAGCGCTATTCCGTCAACCGGATAAGCCAATAAAGATTTCCATTAATATTATGAAAATTTGGGTTGTATGATTTTTACATAACCCCTATACTTTAGCTGGTAGACTACAATTTAGATAAAGGGGAGCAGTACATGTCATTTAACATCGCGCAAAAAAGCCAACTAGACGCCAGGGAGCTACTTCTGCTGGAGCAAGAGGTGAAGGATCGTGGCAAGAATATGGTCATCGCTTACGTTCTCTGGTATTTCCTCGGCATGTTTGGCGGTCACCGCTTCTATCTCGGGCGTACAGGCTCCGCGATTGCACAGCTTATTCTTTCCATTTCCGTTATCGGCGTGATTGTGACTTCCATCTGGTGGATCGTGGATGCTTTCCTCCTGCACACATGGGTGAGAGACCGCAACCGCGCAGTCGAGGGCCAGCTGATTGACGAAATTATGGCTCACAAGCATTTTCACGGTGGCTCATTCTAGGAGGTCATCATGAATCGGCAAGACCTCACGCTGAATGAACTGATGGTATTCAACTCCGAGATGCGGAGTAGCGAAAAATCGGCGGCTATCGCTTATCTGATGCTTCTTGGCGGTCACCTCGGCGTACACCGCTTTTATCTGAAGCGCAAGAAAACGGCCATTATCCAGCTGATTCTTTTCCTCATCGCAACTCTAGCCTATATATTACTCAGTATTGCTTCCGCAGCTGAACAAAAGGCTTTGCTAATTATCAGCACCATCCTATTCGCTCTTCCTGCTGCCGCCTTGTTCATCTGGGTTATCGTGGATCTCTTCTTAATCTCCCGCATGGTCAAAGCGTACAACAAGGAAGTCGAACGGGATTTGATTGAGCAAATTATTCAATACCGGCAATAGCAATGCAAAAAATCCCCTGATCTCATCCGATCAGGGGATTTTCTTATTCGTTTTACGCTTTATGGAGCAGTCTCCAGGAATTTCATGGTTGGATTCTTATCCATCGCGGTGCGCATCGCATATTCATTCTCGAAGAGAACAACGTAATTGCCCTTTTTGTCCTTCACAAGGGTAGAGTTGATCCGGAACTTCGAAGGATCGATCTTATCGTCAATGATCCAGCGCGCGAATTGGAACGGCATGCGGTGCAGCTGAATATCAACGCCGTATTCGCCCTTCATCCGGTACTCGAATACCTCAAACTGCAGGTGGCCGACTACGCCAAGAATCGTTTCGTCAGCAAAGCCGCTTGCCGAGTAGAACACCTGAATGGTGCCTTCCTCCGTCAGTTGGTCTATCCCCTTCTGATACTGCTTATGCTTCAAAGCGTTCTTCACGGTAACCTTGGCGAAGATCTCCGGAGAGAACGTAGGAAGCTCGTCGAATACGACCTCGGAGCCTTGCGATAAGGAATCGCCAATCCGGAAAATACCCGGGTCGAACAGACCGATAATATCGCCCGGATAAGCCGTCTCGACAATATCGCGGTCCTGCGCCAGGAATTGCTGCGGCTGGGACAGCTTAATGTCTTTGCCCGCGCGGACATGGCGGACGCTCATGCCGCGCTCGAAACGACCGGAGCAAATCCGAAGGAAAGCGATACGGTCGCGGTGCGCCGGGTTCATGTTGGCTTGGATTTTGAACACGTAACCGGAGAACTTCTCGTTTGTCGGGTCAACCGAACCGCTGGTGCTCATCCGCGGAGCAGGCTTTGGAGCAAGCTCCAGGAAGTTCTCCAGGAAGGTTTGAACGCCGAAGTTGTTCACGGCGCTTCCGAAGAAGATCGGTGTCAATTCGCCTGCCCGCACTTTATCGAAATCAAACGGATCGCCCGCTACGTCAAGCAGCTCCAAATCCTGTATAAGCTGATCATGCAGGTAGTCTCCAGCCATTTCTCGAATAACCGGATCATTGTAATCATCGACTTTGCGAACCTCGATCGTGCTGTGGTCATTGCCTTGGAACAGCTCAACCTGATTTTTCATCCGGTCGTATACGCCGCATAGCTCGCGGCCCATGCCGATTGGCCAGTTCATTGGCACCGAACGAATGCCGAGAACCCGCTCCAGCTCTTCCATCAGCTCGAATGGGCTTTGGCCTTCGCGGTCCAGCTTGTTAATAAAGGTGAAGATCGGAATACCGCGTTTGCGGCAGACCTGGAACAGCTTGATCGTCTGCGCCTCGACGCCTTTCGCAACGTCGATCAGCATGACCGCACTATCCGCTGCAGTCAGCGTACGGTACGTATCTTCGGAGAAATCCTGGTGACCGGGCGTATCCAGAATGTTAACCCGATGTCCGAGGTAATCGAACTGCATCACGCTGGACGTAACGGAGATACCGCGCTGCTTCTCGATTTCCATCCAGTCGGATGTAGCGTGGCGGCTCGCTTTGCGGGCTTTTACCGACCCTGCAAGACGAATAGCTCCCCCGAATAAGAGGAGCTTCTCCGTTAATGTGGTTTTACCGGCGTCAGGGTGAGAGATAATCGCAAAGGTACGGCGCTTATCTACTTCCTGTGTAATTTCATTGCTTAACGTTTGGCTCATGCTTGCCTTCCCTTCATAGCGTTGCCGCGAGGCAACGCTCCTTTATCCATTCCCGATCAGCAGCGCGCGTGCCGGCGCCGCTTCGATACCGGTCAATTTCAAAGGCGCAATCACCATGAAATAAGAGCCAGGGGGCACTTCCTTCAGGCGAAGCCCTTCTACAATAATGACATTGTTGCGGAACAATGTCCGGTGGGTTGGATACTCCGCCTGGGAGCGTTCAATCCCAAGTCCGTCCGTACCAATCCCGCGAACCCCTACCTCAACGAGGTAACGGGCGCCATCCTCCCGCAAGAATACGAAATCGGATTCAAAGGAATCCGTAAATGAGTTCTTCGTTTTTACGAGAATGAACTCGCCCTTTTGCAGGCCATGCTTCTCAAGGTCTTCTCTCGTGATACTGTCGTTCACGTCCGTGAAGTCCAGAACCCGGGCATTCCCGACGAGCTCCTCGAGACCAATTGTTTCGATTGTTGAGCCATCCTCCGGCAACATATGCAGAGGCGCATCGACATGGGTGCCGCAATGGACATCCATATCGATGCGCGATTCGTTAACGCCGTCTGGAGAGGTAGGCTGGGAGTTGATTTCGGGCTGCTTGTCGTCATGGTTGCCCCATACCGGCATGCCCTTTTCGATTGTCATCGAAATATCGTAAACCTTAAACATAAAGGCATATCCCTCCGTTAGCGGTGTGCTTGAAATAAATTACTTGCCGCTATTCGATACCCAAATCACATTGTCTTCTTCTTGCCCGTTAACCGGCCACCATTTGAAGCCGTCTTGCGCCAGCAGCTTTTCAGCTTTCTCCGGGCCCCACGAGCCTGCAGGATAGTGCTGCAGATCAGCCGAATCTTCGCGCCATGCAGCCGCAATGCGGTCAACGAATTCCCATGCTTGCGCCACTTCATCCCAACGGGTGAAGTACGTCGAATCGCCGCGAACCGCATCATGGATCAGGCGCTCGTAAGCTTCCGGCGTATTGATGCCGATTTGGCAGCTTTGGCAGAATTCCATGTTTACGGGCTGTACCGAATTGTCTTCGCCCGGCGTTTTGGCATTTACTTTAATATAGATGCCTTCCATCGGGTTAACGCGAATAACGAGCAGGTTCGGCTGCAGGTCATGACGCTGCGCGAACAATACGTTTTGCGGCATCGATTTGAACTCGATAACCACTTCCGTTGTTTTTACCGGAAGGCGTTTGCCTGTACGGATGTAGAACGGTACTCCCGCCCAGCGGAAGTTGTCAACCGCCAGCTTGGCAGCAAAATAAGTTTCCGTTGTAGAGTTCTCGCCTACCGAGTCCTCTTGGCGGTAACCGGGAAGCTCTTTTCCATTGAGGGAGCCTTCGCTGTATTGGCCGCGTACAACCAGGTTGCGCACTTCGTCGCTCGATTTGTACGGACGAAGGGAGCGAAGCACCTTAACCTTCTCGTCGCGGATATCTTCGCCATGCAGACGGCTAGGCGGCTCCATTGCGATCATCGTCAGCATTTGAAGCATATGGTTTTGGCCCATGTCGCGAAGGGCGCCAGACTTGTCGTAATAACCGCCGCGCTCTTCCACGCCAACCGTTTCGGAGAGCGTGATTTGCACGTTTGCGATATGGTTATTGTTCCAGAGCGGCTCAAAAAACGCATTCGCGAAACGGATCACTTGAATATTTTGAACCATCTCTTTGCCGAGGTAGTGGTCAATGCGGTAAATTTCTTCTTCTTTGAAAACTTGCGTGATTTGGTCATTCAGCTTTTGGGCCGATTCCAGATCATAGCCGAACGGCTTCTCGATTACGACGCGGTGCCAGCCCTTGGATTCGAGCAGTCCGCCGTCGCGCAGGCTGAACGATACCGGTCCGAACAGCGACGGTGCAAGCGCCAGATAGAACAGACGGTTGCCCGGAATATTGAATTTGGCATCCAGTTGATCGGACAGAGTAGCCAGACCGCGGAATGCTTCCACATTGTTAATATCAAGCGGCAAATATTCGAAGTGCTCCGCAAAACGGTTCCAGAGCTCTACGTCATCTGCTTTGTAACGGCAGAATTCCACGATCGACTCATACAGGTCGGCGCGGAACTGCTCGTTAGTACGCTCTCTGCGTGCGAGGCCTACAACGGCGAAATTTTCAGACAGCTTTCCTTCTTTATATAAGCTGAACAAGGCAGGAAACAACTTGCGCTTCGCCAAATCGCCTGTCGCCCCGAAGATATAATAAATAGCGCCTTGCGCATTTGATGATTCAACGTTCATTTCAGTTAGTTCCCTCATTCTTTCCATATATTTTTTTATTTTTATTTATGTAGTTTAGCATATTAATCCTTAAACTGCTATTCATCCAATCATAAAAAAAACTAATTGGCCATCATATTTCTTCTAATCGTTTCCTGCTTCGGAAACGGTGTAATCTCCCGTAATTAGCGGGGTTCCGACGATCAGAGACAACGTCCCGGACTCCGTTTCCCGATGCTCGGCAATTTGCAGATTCGCCTTCTTCCCCGCTCCCGCTTCCACCGAAGAGAACAGCTTTTCCGAGTAGTAGGCTTCGCTGACCGTTCCGCTCTCGTCCTTATACCGGTCAACCCGCTTGCCGCCCGTGGCTTGGGCCAGACGTTCCGCTGCGTTATTATATTCCGTCTTGCCCCGAACCGTCATACCTCCGGAGTAGGAAACGCCCTCTTTCTTTAAGATGGCTTCCGTACGGTTTACAACGGCAAGCAGCTGCTCTTTGTCCGCCTTTTGGCCGGTCGTAAATACAAGCAACGCCTGATGATCCGAGTTTAGCGGGAATATGGACAGTGTTCCCTGCTTCTGCCCTTTTTCATCCGCCTGAAGCTGTTGTTCCGCTCGCTCCAGGTCAGCTGCTTCCCCTTCAAGGTCCCATCTTATTGTCCATTCCGCATTCGCCGCGCCTTTGCTGTAGAGCTTGTCCGTCCACTGCCATAACAGAGCGAGATCATGGGCAACGATTCCCGGATTCTCGTCGGAACGGAGCTCATCCCTATTGAAGACTGCCCAGATGATGCCGACCGCCAGTACAGCGGCAGCCAACATAACCGCTCGCCGTGCTTTCCGCCGGTTGGACTGCTCGGCTGTCGTTTGAACAAATCGATTCGCTGCGATGACAATAACCTCCCTTGACCGTTTATTACTGCTAGGTGTTTAACCATACCTATTCGCCTCTGGGTGAATACACTGGTTGCAAAGCCTAATGCAAGTAAACATAAGGAGGAGCTTGAATGGAACAGATTTATCCTCTCGAGGAAGATATCGTGTCGAGATATTGCGGAATGCCCGTGTATATCATTATGAAAGATGGATCGAGGCATATCGGCAGGCTGAGCAAATGCAAGGGCGGAAAGCTTACGCTTAATGGAGATCCTAACGTTTCCGATGCGGATGAACCGGAGGCTGTTCCGGATAAATCTTCTTCGAAAAAGAGCAAAAAAAACTCGAAATCCAAATTCCAGCAGCAAGCCAAATCAAGCAAGCCGGAACAACCCGTCCAAACGCAATCCTATCCGTTTGACCCTTACTACTACGAGCCTCGCCCATACTATCCGTTCCGCGATTTGATCACGCTTGATTTTGCGCTTGTTGCCTTCTTATTTCTTTTGTTCTGACAGACACCATTCGCCAGCCTTTGCCGCAAAAGCATACTATGCTGGTCATACCAGACGCAAAAGGAGGCAGTCTAAATGCCAATGTTGTCTATAACCCCTGCCAGGCTAGCCGATCGGCTTCAAGCCGTTTCCCCGGTTCGCCCTTACGGCAAAAGTACATTCCGTGAAGAAGAGCCGATAAGGCTGCCTCCCGGATCCGCTCTATTTGACAGCTTCGATTGGGGCGTCCCTTACCGTCATGCTGCCGAAACGGCGGCAGGATGGCTTCTGCACAGCAGACAAGCCCAGCTGATGATCCGGCTCTCTGCCCGTAAAATCAAACAAAATCCAACGTTGCCCGTCATTGAGGAAGAACTA
Source organism: Paenibacillus glycanilyticus (assembly GCF_051200795.1). Taxonomy (NCBI): domain Bacteria; kingdom Bacillati; phylum Bacillota; class Bacilli; order Caryophanales; family Paenibacillaceae; genus Paenibacillus; species Paenibacillus glycanilyticus. The sequence continues at coordinate 1,297,498 of NZ_CP195155.1, read as the reverse complement.
CTGAAGGTAGCAGCAGCCGTAAACGGACTGCTTGCTTTCCTCGAAGAGGCTGAACCCTTCCTTCATCCACGGCTTAAGCTTTCTATCGAGCAAGCAATGTCCCATCCTGCTGCGGTTGAATATGGACTGATGCTTGTGAACGGTACCTGGCAGATCCAGCTCCCCGACCCCTGCAAGGTCGAATCCTCCGTTCAGCTGCTTACGGGGCCAAGAGGCTGGATCACCTCTCTTCACAAAGCGCTGGAAGAACCTCTTTCTGCAAGAGTGCTGGATTTGCTGCGCAAGGATATGCCGCTTCTGCAGCCCTATAGCTGTTATTACAATACCATGGCAACGTATTGGCCTTTTCCTGCTAGCGGAATGCTTCTTAACCGCCGCCTTTAACTTATTTTAACAAAAACAGGTCTCTCCCTCCAGCAGTAAGACGAAAAAAGGGGCTCTCCTAAAGTTCAACTTCAGGCCAGCCCCAATCTGATAAAAACCATGCATTCTACTCCGCAATCCCTTGCTTATGCGCATAAATCGCCGCTTGCGTACGGTCCTCGACGTCAAGCTTGTTAAAGATGTTCGTAATGTGGAATTTCACGGTCTTTACGCCGATAAACAGCTCGTCCGCTATTTCCTGATTGGACATTCCTTGCGCTACCCGCTTCAGCACGTCCATCTCTCGCTCCGTCAAATCATCATGAAGCGCGGCCTGTACCGGCTGCTTCGGCTTGCGGAGACGGTTCATCATCTTGGCGGCAACCTGCGATTCCAATACCGACTGTCCGCGTGCCGCTGCGCGAATCGCATCCGCAATCTCCGTTGCTCTGGCCGTCTTGAGCAGGTAGCTGAACGCCCCCGCTTCAATAACCGGATACAGCTTGCTATCATCGATAAAGCTGGTTAATACGATAACCTTGCACTCCGGATACAGCTCAAGCAGCTTTTGCGTTGTTTCCACGCCATCCATGCCGTCCATAACAAGATCCATAAGCACAATGTCAGGCTTGTAGGCCTGAGCCAGACGAATTCCGTCATAACCGTTGCTAGCTTCCCCTACGACTTCGATACCTTCTTCCGTATCGAGCACCGCAGCAAGCCCGATACGCACCATTTCATGATCATCCACTAACAATACTTTAATCCGTTCATTCAGTTGCTCGATCGGTTCCACCTTATTCACCGCTTCCTTCAACATGTACATGGTCCTTATTTCTCTATCTCGCCGTCAATCGGAACCCGGATATCGATGCTTGTTCCCTCTCCCGGTCTCGAGATCATATGTAAATAGCCGCCAAGCTCATTCACACGCTCTTCCATCGTTAATAATCCGTAAGAGGTTTGCTTCTTCGCTTCCAGGTCGAACCCGATGCCGGTATCTTTTAATAACATACGTACTTCGGGGCCTTTCCGATGCAGCTTAATTTCCATACTTTCCGCTTTTGCGTGCCGAAGGGTATTCGACAAGGCTTCTTGAGCGATCCGGAACAAATGGTCCTCGGCCCCGGGCTTCATCGTAATCGAGTCATCAACGTCCAAATCAATCGTCATCGGAACCTTCTGCTTAAGCTCGTCCACCAGCGCTGTTAATGCGGCAGCCAGATTTTTGCCGTCCAGATGAACGGGTCTTAAATGCAGCAGCAGGGCGCGCATCTCGGATTGCGCTACGGAAGCCATCTCTTCGATGAGCTGTACCTGTCTCTTCGCCCGCTCCCAGTCCCGCTCAATCGTACGGCTGACAGCCGTCGCCGTCATCGAGATCGCGAACAGCTGCTGACTGACCGCGTCATGCAGCTCTCTTGCAAGCCGCTGGCGTTCCTCGATAACAGCCGAGAACTTGACCTTCTCCGTCCAGATCGCATCGCTTTGCTCCTGTTCGGACACCGGAACACCGCCTTCCTCCTCCGCCGAATTCAGCGTTACCCGATAGCTGCGTCTGCGTTGCTGCTCGCTGAGCCGTTCAACGGCCTGCTTAAGCTTGGAATTCTGCAGAAAACCAACGATCGCTGCTGCCGCCATTGCTGCTCCGATTACGGTAAGTCCTAAGATAGCCCACTTGCCTTGGAAAGTATACAGTCGCACGTAACCAATCGCTTGCAGCACAATGATGACAAGACTCACGATAATAATGAGCCATAATACGGTCTCGGTCACATTTTTGCGTCTTGCTTCTTTATTGGGCCTCTCCGCACGATGGTGCTCATTCGCTTGTCCTTCAGCCATCCAGGTCCACTCCTTCAAATACGTACGCAGGGAAGAGCAGACCGATCCCCCCGGCAATTTCATTAAGCTAAAGCTTAATGAAATTGCGGTTACCCGGTCCGCTCTCCCGTTATTGCATACTTCTGGTTGATTATACTTCTTCCGGTTTGTTCAGCTTGCTTTTCAAAGCTTCAAGCTGCTCGTCAACCTTCAGCTTTTTCTCCATATCGGCGGCGCTAAAGGAGCCTGTGTTGTTGCTTGTACCGCTGTATGCTGCCGAGTAAGGAGTGCGAAGAACATCCGCTTCCGCTTCAAGCTGCATGATTTTCTCTTCCATACGGTAGAAGCCTCTCGAAGCCGTACCGCTGTCGATCGTATGGTTCGAAGAAATTTGAGCCATTTGCTTTTGCGCTTTAGCGATTTGAGCGCGGGATGCCAGCTCATTGCGTTTATTGCGAAGCTGGTAGAACTCATCCTTCATGCCGTGCAATTGCTGCATCAGCTCTTCGGCTTGCGTTTTCGCTTGCGCATGAAGATCGCTGTATTCGTTCACCTTCTGGTCGAAATAAAGCTTCTCTTCGAGCAGCTTGCGAGCGAACTCTTCCTGGCCGGCGCGAAGCGCTGCTTCTGCCTTCGACTCGCGGTCGGCAATGCTGCGTACCGCTTCATCCAGACGTTGTTTCAGACGGCGTTCGTTCGCCATTTGTTTCGCTACCGTTACTTCCGCTTGATGAATTTCCGATTCCATGTCGCGCAGATATTGATTCAGCATGACTACCGGATCTTCCATTTTATCCAATACCTCATTCACCGATGCCTTAGTCAGATCCTTCATTCTTTTAAAGATTCCCATTGTTAAATCTCTCCCTTCTCATATTTAGCCAATTTGGCGCGTAATTCTTCGATTTCTTTACGAAGTGCTTTTTTTTCAAGATCATCCATCATGCTATCGAATTGCGACGAAGCTTGCTGGCTTGGACGTGCTTGCGAGAAGTTATCCCATTGTCCTTGCGGCGGGTTTTTGTAAGGACCGCCGAAGGAGGAACCGAAGCCGCCTTGGCCGCCGTTATAACCGTTGCCGTACCCGCTGCCGCCGTAGCCGCCTCCAAACCCGCCGGGTCCAAAGCCGTGACCGTTATAAAACGTTGGTTCCTTAGGAACGATAAGGCCGGCAATGATATAGACAGGAATTGCGAATCCGCTTGTAAAGATGGTAACGACGATGAGCAGGATACGGATAAGTGTCGCATCGACATTGATCATTTCCGCGAGTCCGCCGCAAAGACCAAACAGCTTCTTGTCGCGGGTGGAGCGGTACAGTTTTTTCAAGACGACCATCCTTCCTTCTCAAGTTTCTTCTTTAATTGCTGCAGCTCGCGTTCGATTACGGATTGCACCTGGTTGCCTGCTTCGCTGATGAACTCTTTGCCCATCCGGCGAAGATCATGCAGACTTTTTGCTTCCATCTCCATATCGCCGATCCGGTCTTCCAATCTGCGGAACATCGAGCCCGGCTGAACGCCGCCCGCCTGGCCGCCCTCCGTATACCGCGCATTCATGCGCTGCTGAAGTCTGAGCGACTCCATTCTTGCCGCGTAATATTCGCGTTTGTCATAGACAAGCTGGTACTCGCTGCGCATTTCGCGAAGCTGATCTTCAAGATCCACCGTATTCTGACGGCTTTGTTCATACAGTTCTCGGTATTGATTCGAGCGCTCTTCGCTGGTTGTCTTCTCGTGAAGAGCGATTCGCGCAAGCTGCTCCTCGCCGGCTTTCAGCGCGGTCAATGCTTGCTGCTCGCGTTTTTCCTTCTGCTGCTCTGCTTGCAGCCATTGCGCTTTGAGATGATTGCTATGTCCTAGATATTGCTGGTGCAGCCGTTCCGCTTGAATAATCTCTTCGCGCGTCGACCAGAGGAACTGGTCAATCAGGCGAACCGGATCTTCTGCTTTCTCCAGTCTTTCATTTAAACTTGCCACTGTAATGTCGCGCACTCGCCGCATAATGCTCATGTATGGCCCTCCCAACTTTTTTTATTAGAAATGTCGATTGTTGTTATTTTTTTTCACCATCGAAATACCGAACAGGATCAGCACAACCGCGATACCCAGCATAATCAGTTTCGACAATGCCGGCAGCAGCATCAAAATACCGATTGCGCCAACGATTCCGCCGATGATCTTTTTATTGCTTCTCCAGGCAACTACCCCAAGTCCGATTAATACGATTGCGAACAGGGTACCCACCAGTGCACCAAGATGGATGCCGAAGAATTTAAGTACCATGATGCCGCCTGCAACTGCAAGCAATAAGCCTAACGCTTTTTTACCATCCATTGCTTCTTCCACCGCCTCTCAAAGATTGCTTTGTTTTTTCTCTTCTTGTGAATCTCTCTTGCTTATGTTCCTATTGTAGATCGAATCCATACTTTCTAAAACGGACCAACGACGGTTTCTATGCTAGACCTAGGTCGAGTCGCTCTTCCGCCTTAAGGGTCGAATCCTGTCCTATTACGCAAAAAAGGTGCTTTACCCTATGCAAGAGTCAGCACCTTCATGATGAGGTTTGGTTCCCTTTCATGCTGGAACGCAGCGCATCTATGCCTAATAGTCCTGCCGGGATAAGGACCATAAAGATAGTCGCATACACGGAGAAAACCTTAGGCGTAAACGCAATAAAGCTAACGATATTGTCGTAGACAAGGAGAGACAAGAAAACAAGCAGCAGGGCAAATGGCAAGGTCAGCGTACGGTATTCCTTCAACCTCAGCGTCTGGGCTGTCCCAAGCGTTACGGCGTACATGCAAACCACCGTTTTGAAAAAAATCGTGATCAACCATATAATTGCCAGCATGGCCTCGACTCTCTGCAGAAAGTTCCCCACGCTGATTTGCTTCGCCAGGGTATAGCTGGCATACATATTCCTCTGCGTGAATTCGGTACCCAGTACCAGCGTCGACAGCAGTACGCTAACGATAATAACCACGCTGCCGAGCAAGGTTCCCGCCAGCAAGGCGCTTCTTGCTTTTTTCGGCCTGTTCGTATAAGGAACCAGCATCATGAGAATAACCTGTTCTTGAAGATTAAAATAATAAAACGCGCCTAGCAGGATTGGTTTTATTCCATTCTCGAAAACAGGCTCAGCCCGATCTATTCTAATCTGGGGCAACAGGAAGAAAGTAAGGAATAGAAACAATGCGATTACAAACGGCAAGAAAATCTCCGCTGCCCTAGCCGTTGTTTCAATACCAAGCCGAACCGCGTAAACCACCACAGCCATGAATAAAATAATCGTTATTTCGATTGGCGTATTCGGCATAATATGGGTCGTCATGAAATTCCCTACGACGCGAAGCAGGAAAGAAGACAACAAAAAGATAAAAGAAAGGAAAAACAACGAAATAACCTTTCCTAGCCACTTCCCCAATATCTTCTCGCTAAACTCCGCAAGCGTTAATGTGGGATAGCGGCCGGCCAGCGCGCTATAAATCAATATGGTTAGAAGATTGGCCGCTGTTCCTATAAGGCATGCAATCCAGCCGTCTTGTTTGGAGAATACGGCCATAATGGAAGGAACGATCAGGATGGAGGTGCCAATCGTATACAGAAGCGTAAGAACGGTCAGCTGCCGGTGACTTATTTTTCCCTTCTCGAGCATCCTTCATCACCTCCCGCTTAAATTTTGAAAAATCGCCTCGGCCAGCGGCCGCAGCATATAATCGAGCCCATTTACCGGATTAGGAATATGTAAATTGAGGAACCTCATAATCACCAGTAAGATACCTAACCCCAGCAGGCAAAAGAATACCCAAAGATCCTTCCTCAGCTTTCTCTTCCTCAATGACGGCACTTCAATCAGAATAATTACAGCTGCGGCTGCGAATAGCCATATATATTTCATCATAGTTGCTAATTCCTTCTTACTTCATTTCTTGCATAAACGAGTTACTAACCGTACCGGTCTGCCGGATATTTACCACAACGTCTAACTTGACCGGCATCTTCTGAAAGACGGCATCCCAATTATTCTCAACACTTTTCCAATAGGAAGGATTCGCGCGATGAACGACATCTCCAAAGCCAAATATATCCACTTTGTATTTTTCCTGAACCTGATGGATTGTTTTCTGTACAAACCCCCGTATCGCTTCCGCGCTTTCGTGCTCCAACTCATAAATAGACGATTTTTGAGTCAGATCGATTTTACACAACACTTCGCCAATGCTGCCCTCGGTACGAATCCCTATATGTATTTCCGGTTCTCCGTTTACAAACCTGGCTTTGGTTGTCGTTTTCGAACGAATGACCTCAATTGTCATTCTCCCGCCCTCGGGACACTTAAGAACCCCGACCGTATTATGTACATCGTTGTGAATAAAAGAGTAGCCTCTGCTTTCTCCTTCATTCAACCATCCAACAAGCTTATCCTCGTTAAAAACAGCCATGCCCGAATACTGCAGGTGTGCGGGTGAAGCAATTTTTTCAACATTCTCCCTGCTTTCGCCTTTTTCGCGGTCACCTCTCAGGCGGAGTCCGGTGACAACCGGTTGTTTGCCTTTTCTAACGATATCCATAATGAGCTGATCCAGCGTTATCGATGCGGTTGGCGCCCATTGCTTCTGCGAGTTAAGCAAAGAAGAATACATCTGATTGGCAGGGATAGCTTCCAAATGGGTTAATATTTTCAGCGTGCTTGCTGCGGTAGTCTCTCTTGCAATGGTGATGTAGAAATCGGTGCGATGCTCATAATATCTGGACATGTATTCAAGAGCATCCGCAATCCCTTCTTTGGCTAACTCCTCGCCGATGACTAACATCCGAAGGTGGGCAGAATATATAGGTCTCGGCGATACCGTAGTCATTTTGCGTATGGCTTCAAATATGGTTCGTCCCCTCGCTTGGTAAAACGTAACGGGAGTCCGCGTCATCGTTCTGTTGTTTGCGGCAACCTCTCCCGGGTCAACGACCTGAACTGACACCTGATATTGATTCTCCCCATCCTTATCGATTCCGATTGCCACGGCAATCGCCAGATCATTAAGCTCGCGGCGATTCCAGCAGCCAGTCAGCGTCATCACTATTAAAACAAACAATAAGGGAACTAATATTCTCCGCATCATCATCGCAATTCCTCATCTCGTTGCCTTTATTCTCGATTACCGCTTCGGCCCGGGAAGCTTGTTATTGCCTCGGGTAATATTATTCTGACTAATTAGACGCAGCCGTTTCCGCATGGCCCAGTGCGGTAGCCGGAATAAGGTATCCTTCGTATCCTCGGCAATAAACGGTCCAAATGGACTCATATACGGTACTCCGAAGGTACGGAGACTGCATAAATGAAGCACGAGCGCAAAAATGCCTAGAATTATCCCGTATAAACCAAAGGACGCAGCCAGCCCCATTAACGCGAATCGGATCATGCGGATGGAAATGGACATATTCATGGCTGGCACAACAAAGCTTGATATAGCCGTGATGGATACCACTATTACCATCGCAGCGGAAACAATCCCCGCATCCACAGCTGCCTGTCCGATAACCAAGGTGCCGACAATCGAAATAGCCTGACCCATTGTTCTAGGCATCCGAACCCCGGCTTCACGCAGGATCTCGAACGTAATCTCCATAATCAACGCCTCGATAAATGCGGGAAAAGGTATCCCTTCCCGTTGGGCCGCAAGTCCAATGAGCAGCTGAGTAGGGAGCATTTCCTGATGAAAGGTCGTGATGGCTATATAAAGCGATGGCCCTAACAGAGCGATAAAGATGCCTACAAAGCGGAGAATCCTGATCAGCGAGCTGATATCGGCGCGTTGATAGTAATCCTCCGCAGAATGCATGAAGGAAATGAACAAAGCGGGAACCACAAGCACATGAGGCGTTCCATCCACCAATATCGCCACTTTGCCTTCCAGCAGTTCCGCAGCGATAACATCCGGCCGTTCAGAATTGTACATGGTCGGAAATGGACTATAAGCGGAATCCTGAATCAGCTCTTCGATATAGCCGCTTTCCAGAATCCCGTCAATATCTATTCTGGATAATCGGTTACGAACCTCTTCCAAGATCTTATCGCTCACAATACCTTTTATATACATTATGGAAACACTAGTCTGGGTCATTTTCCCGATTCTCATATTTTCAAGCCACAAATCGGGATTCTTAATTTTCCTTCTGACCAGTGCCGTATTTGTGCGAATGGATTCCGTAAACGACTCTTTGGGGCCGCGGCTTACCGTTTCCGTCATGGCCTCTGAAACCGCACGGTCTTTAATTCCATTCATAGCAATGGACAATATTTTATTGCTGTCCCATATAAGAATGACATGGCCGGAAAACAGGTTATAGTACATCGTATCCGTCGATGTCACTTCTTCTATTTCTCCCGCGGTCAGCAAGTCCAGAAAAGGATGCTGATTCGTATTAAGATTCGGAAACTCCACCATCAGAGTCTCCAATATAAAATCCTGAACAGAGTCCGTGTTTACTAGTCCATCCGCATAAAACAAATTCACTGTTCGAGAATTGCCACCATATTCAATTTGGAATTCTTTAAAAATAATATCGTTACTGTTACCGAGTTTTTCTTTAATCGTTGTAATATCGATCTGACTCATGCTGCATCACATCACCCGTATTTGATAATTATCAGTATGGTCATACGCCAATCGATATAAACAAAAAGCACCCGTCGGAGGTTAGTCCGCCAGGTGCTCGTAAAGTATATAAACATGCAAAAAACGCTGACCGTACAAAGTACAATCAGCGCAATCATTTCAATATTGGTGCCGGTGAGAGGACTCGAACCTCCACGGTTTCCCTCACGATTTTGAGTCGCGCGCGTCTGCCATTCCGCCACACCGGCATTTGATAAATATGGCGTGCCCTAAGAGATTCGAACTCCTGACCTTTTGATTCGTAGTCAAACGCTCTATCCAGCTGAGCTAAGGGCACATTTTATTGAAATAATTGTGGAGGCGCCACCCAGACTCGAACTGGGGGTAAAGCTTTTGCAGAGCTCTGCCTTACCACTTGGCTATGGCGCCACCTAATTATGGAGCGGAAGACGGGAATCGAACCCGCGACCCTCGCCTTGGCAAGGCGATGCTCTACCGCTGAGCCACTTCCGCATAAATGGCTGGGGATCAAGGATTCGAACCTTGGAGTGACGGAGTCAAAGTCCGTTGCCTTACCGCTTGGCTAATCCCCAACAGAAAACTTTTTAAACTTTAGTGAAAATGGGGCGATCGATGGGACTTGAACCCACGAATGCCGGAGCCACAGACCGGTGCGTTAACCCCTTCGCCACGACCGCCATACTCACTATAAAAATTATCTGGCAGGGGCAGCAGGAATTGAACCCACACCAAAGGTTTTGGAGACCTTTGTTCTACCTTTAAACTATGCCCCTAAATGGTGGAGGGTGATGGATTCGAACCACCGAACCGTTAGGAAGAGATTTACAGTCTCCCGCGTTTGGCCACTTCGCTAACCCTCCGTAAAAATGGTGCCGGCGATAGGAGTCGAACCCACGACCTACTGATTACAAGTCAGTTGCTCTACCAACTGAGCTACACCGGCATATTAACTTTTCCAACCATCTAACATGGTGGCTCGGGACGGAATCGAACCGCCGACACGAGGATTTTCAGTCCTCTGCTCTACCAACTGAGCTACCGAGCCTGATGTTTGATTAAATGGCGGAGCTGACGGGATTCGAACCCGCGGTCTCCTGCGTGACAGGCAGGCATGTTAGGCCTCTACACCACAGCTCCACATCGTTCTCGGTAAAAACCGAAGATAAAGTTTTGGTTGCGGGGGCAGGATTTGAACCTGCGGCCTTCGGGTTATGAGCCCGACGAGCTACCGAGCTGCTCCACCCCGCGTCATTTTTAAAACATATATGGTGGAGGCTGAGGGGATCGAACCCCCGACCCTCTGCTTGTAAGGCAGATGCTCTCCCAGCTGAGCTAAGCCTCCATATTCTCTCGAGCGACTTTTATAATATATCACATTCAAGTCGGCTTGGCAAGAACTTTTTTGTTTCTTTTTTGTAAAGATGGTGACCCGTAGGGGATTCGAACCCCTGTTACCTCCGTGAAAGGGAGGTGTCTTAACCCCTTGACCAACGGGCCTTGCTTATTACGTAGCAATCAGCTATGTAAGAAATATTATGGCAGAGAGGAAGGGATTCGAACCCTCGAGACCCGGTTAGAGCCTACACGATTTCCAATCGTGCTCCTTCGACCACTCGGACACCTCTCTATATGGCTCCCCGAACAGGACTCGAACCTGTGACAACTCGATTAACAGTCGAGTGCTCTACCAACTGAGCTATCAGGGAATACATTCAAAGCTTGCGCCTTGAAAACTGGATGCGAAATTATGAATTCCTTAAGTTTCTTGCGGGGTCCCCGAAAAGTAATCGGAATAAGCTGCAACGCTTAACTTCACTTTTTGGGGGTTGTTTAGGATAAGCCCTCGACCGATTAGTATTCGTCAGCTCCACACATTGCTGTGCTTCCACCCCGAACCTATCAACCTCGTCGTCTTCAAGGGGTCTTACTAATTGGGAAATCTCATCTTGAGGGGGGCTTCACGCTTAGATGCTTTCAGCGCTTATCCCGTCCGTACTTGGCTACCCAGCGGTGCTCCTGGCGGAACAACTGGTACACCAGCGGTACGTCCATCCCGGTCCTCTCGTACTAAGGACAGCTCCTCTCAAATTTCCTGCGCCCGCGACAGATAGGGACCGAACTGTCTCACGACGTTCTGAACCCAGCTCGCGTACCGCTTTAATGGGCGAACAGCCCAACCCTTGGGACCTACTTCAGCCCCAGGATGCGATGAGCCGACATCGAGGTGCCAAACCTCCCCGTCGATGTGGACTCTTGGGGGAGATAAGCCTGTTATCCCCAGGGTAGCTTTTATCCGTTGAGCGATGGCCCTTCCATTCGGTACCACCGGATCACTAAGCCCGACTTTCGTCCCTGCTCGACTTGTTGGTCTCGCAGTCAAGCTCCCTTATGCCTTTGCACTCTCCGAATGATTTCCAACCATTCTGAGGGAACCTTTGGGCGCCTCCGTTACATTTTAGGAGGCGACCGCCCCAGTCAAACTGCCCACCTGACACGGTCCCTCTACCCGATTCAGGGTAGCAGGTTAGAACTCCGATACGATCAGGGTGGTATCCCAACGTCGCCTCCACACAAGCTGGCGCTCATGCTTCTCAGGCTCCCACCTATCCTGTACAGATCGTACCAAAGTCCAATATCAAGCTGCAGTAAAGCTCCATGGGGTCTTTCCGTCTTGTCGCGGGTAACCTGCATCTTCACAGGTATTAAAATTTCACCGGATCTCTCGTTGAGACAGCGCCCAAGTCGTTACGCCATTCGTGCGGGTCAGAATTTACCTGACAAGGAATTTCGCTACCTTAGGACCGTTATAGTTACGGCCGCCGTTTACTGGGGCTTCGGTTCACAGCTTCGGATTGCTCCTAACCGCTCCCCTTAACCTTCCAGCACCGGGCAGGCGTCAGCCCGTATACTTCGCCTTACGGCTTCGCACAGACCTGTGTTTTTGCTAAACAGTCGCTTGGGCCTTTTCACTGCGGCCCCCTCGGGCTATTCACCCTACCGAGGCACCCCTTCTCCCGAAGTTACGGGGTCATTTTGCCGAGTTCCTTAACGAGAGTTCTTCCGCGCGCCTTAGCATGCTCTGCTCGCCTACCTGTGTCGGTTTGCGGTACGGGCACCTTCACCTGGCTAGAGGCTTTTCTTGACAGCCGGAGTACATGACCTTCGCTACTGCAATTTTCGCTCCCCATCACAGCCTAGCTTACGCGAGTTGCGGATTTGCCTACAACTCTGCCTCACTGCTTGGACAGGCTATTCCATCAGCCTGCGTCACTGCCCTTCTGTGTCACCCCATTGCTCATAACGGTTTACGGTGGTACAGGAATTTCAACCTGTTGTCCTTCCACTACGCCTTTCGGCCTCGCGTTAGGTCCCGACTTACCCTGAGTGGACGAGCCTTCCTCAGGAACCCTTAGGCTTTCGGCGGACAAGATTCTCACTTGTCTTTTCGTTACTCATACCGGCATTCTCACTTGAATGCAGTCCACCAGTCCTTCCGGTCTGACTTCAATCCGCATTCAACGCTCCCCTACCCAAGTACCATACGGTACATGCCATAGCTTCGGTGGTGTGTTTAGCCCCGTTACATTTTCGGCGCAGAGTCACTCGACCAGTGAGCTATTACGCACTCTTTAAATGGTGGCTGCTTCTAAGCCAACATCCTGGTTGTCTTTGCA
>NZ_CP195155.1:1132500-1280000 GCF_051200795.1 Paenibacillus glycanilyticus | reverse complement strand
AGGAACGGTTCCATGTGGCCACGCCGGCGAGACCAAGCTCACGCATTAGCTTCACACGGGATTGGATCGACAAAGCGTCCTCAATCCATATCCGGTTTAAAGCGCCATTCTCTTTATACTCCACGTAATTCTGTCCTGCAGCCACGTCGAGCTTGGGAGTAAGCTTCTTGCTTGCGATAATATCTTTAACCTTGTCCATCCCTACCGCTTTGGAAGTCACTTTCCCGTTTTGTTCCGTCCATATCCGGGTATAAAGCGGCATACTTAGAATGATTTTGTTCGCGGATACGCCGTCTTCTTCGATTATCCGTTTGACCGCGCTTGCCGTCCAGCCAAGCGATGCAACGGAACCCGCTTCCGGGCTGGAAGCCCAATGCTCGTCATAGGCCATTACCATCATATAATCGACGGTATGCCCAAGCGCCGAACGGTCAAGGAACAGGGACCATAACTCGCTGTTGGATTTCGGCGTGACGTCAATCGATACGACAAGTCCCTGTTCATGGAGAAGAGGGGTTAGCTCTCTTACAAATTGAACCAAATTCGCTTTATCGGATGTGCGTACGTTCTCGAAATCGATATTAATGCCTTGAAGATGATAGGTCTGCGCAAAAGCGAGCAGCTGACGGATCATTTTGAAGCGTGTATCGGCTTTCGCCAAAGCTTCCGTTGTTTGATCGGGCTCAAAGCCATTGCTGAATAAAGCCCAAACCTGCATGCCTTGATCATGCGCCCAACGTACGTAAGCCGGATCCGCCTTGCCTTTAATCGTTCCCTGTCCATCCTGCAGCTCAAACCAGGTTGGACTTACTACATTAACCCCTTTTAGCGTACCGATGGAATCCGGAGTCGGATTTTTATCGTATACGGCTTCCCAAGTGAGATTAATTTTGCTGCCGAGTACTTTCCATGGTATAAAAGCCTCTTCCTTGGCTGCTTGAGGAACCTTTTCTATGCTGGCCAGCTCTACATTGGACTTCTGCATATATCCCAGCTGTCCTTGCGGACCTTGCACGAATAACCATCCGTGTTCCTCACCCCAGATGCGGACCGTCTCGCCTTGCGGTACCTTTTCCGCGATAGGGGAATGGATGCTTGTCTTGGTCCGTATCGCGCTACCTTTGGATTTTAAAGCCTTTCCTTGCTGAATAGATTCCCCTGCCTGGAGTAAAATAACGATGCCGGAGTCGGCCTTGTATTCCGTCTTGAGGCCGTAAAGTTCTTCAAGCGGCGTAATCGGTATATAAACGGCATCATCCTTGGTCTGTGCCGCGATATGCAATTCGTATGGCTTTTGATTGAGCTCTGCCGTCAAAGCATCCGTCTTCAGCCTCAATACTTTATTGGTCGTTGTCAAAATGATGGAGCCGGTCTCCGCTTCATAATATACGGGCTCGTCCGGTCCAAGCGCCTTTTGCAAAGCGGATATCGGAAGCATGACTTCATCGTTTTGTATAAAAGCACCTTGATCCATGATTTCGCCTTGATAGGTTATCGGATGTTCCATCCCGTAGTCAGGAACCGCAATATGCTGATTCGGTATAAACTTCATGTAAATAAACCAAACGCCCATCGCTGCTGCGATAAATAACAGGAACAGCATCGTATACCATGCTCCCCCGCCTTTTCGGCGACGCGGCGCTCTGGTGTACATCGTCTCCAATTGCTCACTCTCCTAAAAAGAATTGTCACCCTAACGGCCTTATCAGGGCCACTTGTGATGATTCTTGCGTCGAACGCTTAAGCTTAAAGAATTGTCACCCAAATGGCCTAATAAGGGTCGTATGTGATGATTCTCGTCTGTAAAAAAAGACGTGCAAATCCGCGAATTACCGCATCTATGCACGCCTTATTTCATCTTAACTATAAACAACCTACCGTTTACGCTCTAGCCGTCTCGCTACAGCTGGAGCATACTCCGTAAATCTCCATACGGTGTCCCTCAACCATAAAACCGGTCTTATTGGAAGCAGCCCGCTCGACTTCAAGCAGCGGCGGGTATTCAAAATCTACGATCTGGCCGCAGCTTTTGCAAATCGCATGGTAATGGTCGGACAAATCCGCGTCAAAACGGCTGGAATCGTCACCGTAGGTTAATTCGCGAACTAGACCCGCTTCGACAAATAACCTCAAGTTATTATATATCGTAGCCACGCTCATACTCGGAAAATTCGGAGACAGCGACTTATAGATTTCATCGGCTGTCGGATGTGACATCGAGCCCATCAAATAACTCAATATGGCGTGACGTTGCGGGGTCATACGGACGCCATTCATCTTCAATTGCTCAATTGCTTCGGTAACGCTGGCTCCCATTCCCCTCACGCCTTTCTTTTACTAGATAGAACTATTGTACGTTCATTCAAAATGGTTTGTCAATGAAAGCGCTCATCAACCCGCCTCATTCATCTGTATGTAAATACTGTTAGTCGCATTCACTTGAATTCGGTAAGTACCCGCGCCTATAGTTCCTCGAACGGTTTTCTTGTTTACCGTAAGCGGCAGATCGGTCGTAATGCTTCCAAACGTTACCGAACCAAATACGGAATAGTCCCCTACCGCCGGAACAAGAAGCTTAATCTCTCCAACCGTGCTGTCCAAATCCCAATCCCCGCCCACTGTATGGCTAGTCAGCTCGATATTGCCGTTTAACGTAGATGCTTTCACCTCTCCGGATACTTCCTTCATGGCAATCTTGCCGTTTTTCGTGTCCGCTCCCACGCTCCCGGCAATACCGCTCAACGTCATGGCTCCATTCCAGGTTTCGGCAGTCAGATTGCCGGTTAGCGCATCAACGGTAATCGCACCGTTCTTCGTGGATAAATCGGCATCGCCCGTTACGGTCTGGAGTTTAACCCCTCCATTCAGGCCGTGAATCACCAGCGGCCCTTCAATCTGCTGGGCTTCAATATCGCCATTGTCGCTCTTCAGCTGGACTCCGCCGGGTGCATTCAATCCGCTTGCGGATACGGGACCGTTATTGACATCAACCGTTACCGCCATTTGGGGAACGGAATTCTTTTCCGCTTCGTCTAAGGGAGTCTCCGTTGCATTCGAATTCAAATTAGAGTTCGGATCCGTAGACGGAATGTCCGTGTTTACCTCCTGGGTGGTAACGGTTGTCTGCGGAACCGTAACAACGATATTAATGCGCGGTTTGCGGCTTCCGTTCGTACCGTATGGCTCGCCTTTCGCCGTTATCGCCATCGAATCGGCATCCGACACTCTTTCTACAGCCGAATTGTCTGCAATCTGTTGAGCTTCCTGCTCATCCGTGACGTCCACCCATACTTCGGTATCTATTACGAGGTGATCCGTGCCGCCGCCTCGGACCGTAACCTTCCCGTTCGGATTGGAGATTTTGAGCTTGGATATGGCGGCAGCGTCAAAAGGTACCGTATCCGTCTCTTTCACGAATTTAAAGCCCTTCTCTTCGCCGTAATCCGGCGTGCCGTTCAAATCAACATACTGGTCCAGCCAGCGGAAGGGAAGCTCGGCGTATTGGGTCACCGTAAAAGCAACAACGGATATAACAATAGCGATAATAGCTCCGGAAAAATCAAATCGCAGCTTTCTCGCCGCTTTCCGGTAAACGATGCTATAAATGATAATCTCGGCCCCGAGCAAAATAAATACGGCAGGCCACCACTTGCCCAATAAGGCTACGTCATTGCGGCCTTTCACCTGATCCCATAAGAGCAGGCCGCCAATTGCAATAATAAACACGGCGGCTGTGAACCGCCCCAATCGAAACATGGACTGATCTCCCTTCACTCGCGAAAACCATACAACAAGCGCCACCGCCATTAAAAACGGTCCTACCGCCATTTCCGCCAAGTCGTCCATCCACGGAATAAGCGCCGCGGGAGGGTCGGTCAAAATAAACAGCAGTACACCGGCAGCCATAATGAGCAGGCCGATTACCGGCGACAATTGATCCGTTGAACCATCCTTGGCATCAGCCCTGGTCTGCAGGGCATCAAACACGCTGATGAAATAATACACCGGCAGCGTAATTCCCAAATAGACGATAAAGAGCAGATGCCTTGCCGCGTTTGCATCTGCCAACCTGATAATAGCCGCTATATCAAGAACTAGACCGGCGGTCAGGAGCAGTCCTCTCTGATAACGCCCCGTATACAAATGCCCGGCTCCGGGGAGCACGAATGCGAGTAATAACGTAAGAAGTCTGCTCTTTGGCCGATCTAATCCGAGCTCACGCAATGCACGCCCTCCATCTGCTTGATTTGTTCCAGTAAAGCCAATAACGATTCATTCTTCGGCAATTGCACGGTCAAATGGAGCATAAACTGCTGCACGCCCTGCTCATGCTTCGCGCTTTCCTCCAGCATGACCTTGCGGATCGTAATCTGCTTCTCGGTCAACAGAGCGTTAAGCGTAAGGACAATGGTGGATTGCTCATCCGCCTGAAGGACTAATTTATGCTCCCGCTTCGTGCTGATGTATCTTTTCTCCAGTTTGTTGAAAGCCCAAAGAATAAGCAGAACCAGAACCGTTGTGGTTACCGCGGCAAAATAAAATCCTGCGCCTACCGCAAGCCCTATCGCCGAGACCACCCACAAGGAAGCCGCCGTCGTCAGCCCCGTAATGGACTTGCCCGTAAACAAAATCGTGCCTGCCCCGAGGAACCCGACGCCGGTTATAACAGCCGCCGCCAAACGGGCCGGATCGACCCGGACATTCGTCTCGTTAACAAAAGAAGAAAAACCATATATCGATAAGAGCATTAGCAAACAAGAACCGATACATACCAAAATATTCGTGCGCAGCCCTGCCGCATGATTCGACTGTTCGCGCTCGAGGCCGATCAGTCCGCCGAGGAGCATGGCGAGAAGCAGCCTTAACCCGAGATGAAACTCATTAATGTACCATGGATTCGCGAGATCATGACCCAAGTGCAGCACAACCTTTCATCATGATAATTGTACCATATTAGTATGCATAAGGACCTGCATTACATGAAAAGACGCCGCCCATCGCTTAGGATGAGCGGCGTCAAATAAATCGGCAATTAGGCTTTCAGACGTTCAAGCAGAAGCTTATTCACAAGAGCCGGATTCGCTTTGCCTTTCGTCTCTTTCATAATTTGGCCGACCAGGAATCCGATCGCTTTATCTTTGCCTGCTTTAAAGTCTTCTACCGATTGCGGATTCGCCTGAATGATCTGATCCACTACGGCCACAAGCGCGCCTTCGTCACTGATTTGGACGAGGCCTTGCTCTTCAACGATCTGCTGCGGCAGTTTGCCGGATTCCAGCATCGCCTTGAAGACCGTCTTGGCGATCTTGCTGCTGATGGTGCCCTTCTCGAGCAAACCAATCATCTCTCCAAGACCTTGGCCGGTAATCTTCACTTCGGAAAGCTCTAGGCTGTTCGCGTTCAGATAGCCGAGAAGATCACCCATGATCCAGTTGGATACCGCTTTAGCATCCTTTGTATAGTTCAGGCTTTCCTCAAAGAAGTCTGCAAGCTTCTTCGAAGAAGTAATGACTTCCGCATCATAGGAAGGCAAGCCATATTCGGTTGTGTAACGCGCCTTGCGCGCATCCGGCAGCTCCGGAATCGAAGCGCGGACCCGGTCTTTCCATTCCTGACTGATGTTCAGGCGAACCAGGTCAGGGTCCGGGAAGTAACGGTAATCATGCGATTCTTCCTTGCCGCGCATCGAAAAGGTTTTGCCCAGCGTATCATCAAAGCGGCGCGTCTCCTGCACAACGAGGCCGCCTTCATTCAAAATCTCCGCCTGGCGGATTTGTTCGTATTCGAGACCGCGCTGAACGCCGCGGAACGAGTTCATGTTCTTCAGCTCGGCACGCGTACCGAACTTCTCTTGCCCGTATGGACGAAGGCTGATGTTAGCGTCGCAGCGGAGGCTGCCCTCTTCCATCTTCACGTCCGATACTTCGCAGTACAACATAATCGCTTTCAGCTTCTCAAGGTAAGCCTTCGCTTCTTCCGGCGTGCGGATGTCCGGCTCGGATACGATCTCGACAAGCGGCGTACCGACGCGGTTAAAGTCAACAAGGGAAGCATATCCGCCGTCAACGTGGGTCAGCTTGCCGGCGTCTTCCTCCAGATGGAGGCGGGTAATGCCGATCCGCTTGGTCTCGCCGTTTACTTCGATATCAATCCAGCCGTTCTGGCCGATTGGCTGATCGAACTGCGAGATCTGATACGCTTTTGGCGAATCCGGATAGAAATAGTTTTTACGGTCGAACTTGCTAATGTCGGCGATTTCGCAATTAAGCGCCATTGCCGCTTTCATCGCGTATTCGACAGCTTGCTTGTTCAAGACGGGCAGAACGCCCGGGTGCCCGAGACATACCGGGCATGTATGAGTATTAGCCGGAGCTCCAAAGGCCGTAGAGCAGCCGCAGAAAATTTTACTGTTGGTATGCAGCTCCACGTGTACTTCGAGACCAACTACCGTTTCGTATTGAGTCGCTTCAGACATCGTTATTTCTCCCTTCACCCTAGCTGCGGCCGTAATTTATGGAATTCGGTTTGCTGCTCAAACGCATGAGCCGCACGCAGCACGGTCGATTCATCAAATGCCTTGCCGATGATTTGCAGGCCGATAGGCATGCCGTCCGCCGTTCCGCACGGAACGCTGATTGCCGGAATGCCCGCAAGGCTTACCGGAATCGTGCAAATATCGTTCAGGTACATCGTCAGCGGATCGCCAACCTGCTCGCCAATCTTGAACGCCGTTGTCGGAGCCGTAGGGCCGATGATGATATCGTATTGGTTGAAGACATTATCGAAGTCCTGCTTGATCAGCGTGCGGACCTTTTGCGCCTTCAGGTAGTACGCATCGTAATATCCGGAGCTAAGCGCGTAAGTGCCGAGCATGATCCGGCGTTTGACTTCCGGACCGAAGCCTTGGCTGCGCGATTTGCGGTACAGATCGATCAGGTTCTCCGGGTTGTCCGCGCGAACGCCGTAACGAACGCCGTCAAAACGCGCCAGGTTGGACGATGCTTCCGAGGAAGCGAGCAGATAGTAAGTCGCAATCGCGTATTCGGTATGCGGCAGCGATACTTCCTCCCACGTTGCGCCCATGCTTTCGAAGGTTTTGAGAGCCTGCATAACGGCTTCCTTCACCTTCGGGTCAATGCCCTCGCCCAGGTACTCTCTAGGCACGCCAATGCGAAGACCCTTCACATCGCCGGTAAGAGCGCTGGTGTAGTCCGGGATATCAACGTTAGCAGATGTCGAATCCTTCTCGTCGTAACCCGCGATCGATTGCAGCACGTAAGCGGAATCTTCAACATTTTTCGTGAGCGGACCGATCTGATCCAATGAAGAAGCAAACGCTACAAGACCAAAGCGGGATACCAAGCCGTATGTCGGCTTAAGGCCAACAATGCCGCAGTACGCAGCCGGCTGGCGGATGGAACCGCCCGTATCGGAGCCAAGGGAGAAGTAGACTTGTCCCGCGGCAACCGAAGCCGCGGAGCCGCCGCTTGAACCGCCCGGAACGTATTCCGGATTCCATGGGTTGCGAGTCGGATAGTAGCTGGAGTTCTCGTTCGATCCGCCCATCGCGAACTCGTCCATGTTCAGCTTGCCGATCGTAACCGACTGAGCGGATTTCAGCTTGGATACCGTTGTTGCATCGTAAATCGGATTATAGTTGCTCAGGAATTGGCTTGCGCATGTCGTAAGCAGCCCTTCCGTTACGATGTTATCCTTCACGCCGGCCGGCAGTCCGAACAGAAGACCGCGTTCGCCGCCCTCCAGAAGCTGCTTGTCCAGGCTATCCGCCTGGCGGCGGGCATTCTCTTCATTTAATGTTAGGAAAGCCTTAATCGTTTCGTCTGTCTCCGCAATCCGGCGGTAAGAAGCGTCCACCAAATCGGAAACCGTCAATTCTTTGTTATTAAGCTTGCTATGTACATCCTGTAGGCGTAAATCAAACAGTGACAACAGCAGTTCCTCCCTTCAAGTACCTTAAAGTTCTATTCCAATACAGCCGGCACTTTAATCTGGCCGTCTTCTTCGTCCGGTGCGTTAAGCAGCACTTTTTCAATCGGAAGCGATTCGCGGGTAATATCTTCCCGCATCACGTTCGTAATCGGCAGCACGTGGCTGGTCGGCTCTACATTGTCCGTATCCAGGCTGTCCAGCTTTTCCGCATATTTCAGGATCGCATTCAGCTGTTCCGTAAATTGTTCTTTCTCTTCATTCGAGAGCTCCAGCCGCGCCAAATTCGCAACATGCTCTACGTCTTTAATCGTAATGCTCATGGATGCTTCGTCCTCCCTTTCAAGCCTTCTACTCATTCCTCCTATTATAGCTTATAATCGCCATTTCACAAAGTGGTCCAGGCAGGCAAAATGAAACGGAGCCTCTCCCGTTAAGGGATAAGCTCCGCTTGGATGATTGCGATGATTGCCGTTATATCCACGCCTTCAGATTAACCTGGCGAATAAAGTCTTCCGTTGTCTGGCTCTCGCCGCCCGTATTGTCCTTCTCCTCGGGCTTTTCTTCGCCTTTTACAATCCGGTTGAAAAGCTCTTCGTTATACGTGGCCAGCGCGTAATCAATCAACGCCTCCCGCTCGATCCGGTCAACCTCTTCCTGCAGCAGCACTTCCTCCAGTTCAATATCCTCGTCTGGAACAAGGAAATTGCGGTTAGCCGCAGGCACTCTTACCACATAATCGAACACATTGTCCGGATTGCGGTCGTAAGCGATTATATAACCATACTCCCCAATAGGGAGATTTTGCTCGAATTGGTCAGCGATAATAACAACTTTTGCCCCTAAACTCAGCATTGTGTTCACTCCTGTCTATCAGCCGCTGTCTATCTCTATTATCCTACTAAAAAATAATAGCGGTGTCCAATTACGGAGAGGACAGAGAACTGCCCTTTCTTATTTTCCGGATTGATGCCGGCTGTACCAGCGCCATACCCTCTCGACATCCTCCCGCTCGAGACAGTAGACGCGGTAAGCCTGAAGGCTGCCTAGCACATGCGCCGAGATCGTCAGAAGCCGTCTTTTCTGCTGTCCACTCGTCCGCCTTGTAGCCATGGAGACAATTTGAGGCCTGCGCATGTAATAGGTCATTCTCGTCAGACTCCTCTTGCGGAGGGTTAACTGCCCGTCCTCCAAGTTCATGCCCGCCGCCGAAAGGCAGCTCCAGCTCCAGGCTGCGGCAAGGGGAAGCAGAATAAGAGACCATAGCCCATGGGTATGGAAAAAGTAGATGAAGACGGCGCATAGGAGAATCATAACAAGCTGCCCTTTCCAAACGTAGTCGAAAAAAGCCCGCTTCGGGGCAGCCGCCTTAATCTCTGCGGCCGTAAACTGCGGCACAAAGCAGGTCAAAATGGATTGAAGAGAAGCTCTGGGAATAAACGGATGCAGCATCAAACGCTCCGTTTTATCCGAAGAGATGACCTGCAATTGAATTTGGGCAAATCCGATCCACTGATGAAGAAGCCCTTCCGCCACGATAACCGCCTGCACCTTGCGGGCATCAAAGTGATGCACTTTTTTCTCGAGGAGGCCGTAGGAGATCGAGATTTGATCATCCTGTTTGTTTGCGGTAAACCCGGCAAACTTGATGACGTACAAAACAAGGGATAGCAGCCATGCAACGGCAAGCCCGCATACCGCGATAACCGCGATAACGGTATAGCTTGGATCTACGCTGGTTGATTCCTTGTATAACGTGGAATAAAGGTTGGGTGCCAGCTCGTTAATGAAATCATCCGCCAAGGAAATGATCCCCGCGATAAAAGCAACAACCAGACCGAAATTAAGGGAGGTCGCGGCAGCAAGCAGCAGCTGGCCCGTGGTTAACCGGTAGTTAGGGAGAACCGGAAGCTGCCGTGCGACAGACTCCGCAGACTGGACATGAGGCGCAAGCAGAAGCTTCTGCAGCTGTCTTGCATCCTTCTCGGTGAGAGCCGCGAGAATTCCGTCAGCCTTCTTGTTGCCGCCGGGCGTTTCGATCTTGACCTGCGTGACGCCAAATAGCCGCTGCAGAATGGGCTGCTCGAGGTTAACCGAATGAATCCGGCCGAAGTAGATTGTTTTCTCGTCTCTGAACAGGATCCCTTTGCGGATGACGATCCGGTCATCCTCCACGGTAAAGGAATATTTGCGCCAGCCGAATAAGCCGAGAAACATAAGCAGGGTTACGGCAGCCAGAATGCCTAGATAAACATACCCGTTTACTCCCGACCAGTTCACGCCTTGCAGCAAGGTAATGATGATAAGCGGCAGCAGCCCTTTCACCGTGTTAAACAGCGGAAACAGAATATAAATCGGATGCAGCCTGCGCGGCTTGTTTCGCTTAATCATCCTGATCATCTACTTTCGCAAGCTGGCCGATCCGCCTCTTCAGAAAATGCGCTTCGCTTTGCTTGAGGCCGCTGATCCGGTGCGTGGTTGCCGCGGTTACGACCGCCACGCTGGCAAGCTCGTATTTACGCATGAGAGGTCCGCTCTCCAGCTCCACATGCTGGACGCGCACCATCGGAACAAGTACATTGCGAATGACGATAAGCCCGGATTTGATCTCCAGCTCCTCGTCAAACAACTCGTATTGAAAACGCCGGTATTTGACCTCGGGGAAAAACCATACAAACAGCACCGCAGACAAACTTACCGCCGCCAGCCCGATAAGGCCGGGAATGTAAGTCCAATGCTTCCAGGCCGCAAACGTTAAATAGGCAATAACAATCACGTAAAGCACAAGATGAGTAATAAGCGAGCTTATTCGGTACACGGTGATGTAATCCCGGTGAAGCCTTTTCGATAATAAGCGGTCCATTCCAGCAAAGCCCCCTTGGCATACCTGTTTATGGCAGTTTGATTAGTCCTTCTCTGGTAAATGTCAAAGCCCGAGGGCGGCCGTCCGTAATCAAATAGCTGTTCTCTATGCCAACTACTCCATCACCGGGAAACGTAAATTTCGGTTCAACGGCGATCACCATTCCCGCTTCCAGCGGAATATCAAAGCCTTTGGCTAGAACCGGCCATTCGTCGATCTCAAGCCCGATTCCATGCCCAAGGAACTTGGCCTGGTCAGCGCCATAGCCCATAAAATGCGGGGAGAGTCCCGCGTCTTCCGCCTGTTCGAGAGCTCTCGCATAGAGAGCCGAGCAGATCGCCCCCTGCACCATTCCGTTCTCCGCTTCACGGATAATGGCTTCGGATACGTTATAGGCATGAGCCAGCTTTTCCGGCAGTTCTCCTATTACAGCGGTACGGGTCTGGTCAATCACGTAACCGTCGATACAGCAGCCGATATCCATCAGAATAGGTTCATTCCGTTCAATCGCTTTGCGGCTGACGCTTTGCGGCGATGTCGCGCCAAGACCAAGCCCGCCTGCAGGACCATCGAAATACGTAGGAACAGCCGCGGCAGATCCGGCGATAAACATACCCGTCGCAATTTCCTGGTTATAACCCCGCATCCTCATGAGTCCTATATGCCCTCTTATACGCAGCTCGTATTCAACGCGTGCCATCCATTCCAATTCCGTTACGCCAGGCTTCAGGAAATTAAGCGCCTCGTTCAGCGCCTCGTCAACAACGGCGGCGGCCGATTCGAACCGGCTAATCTCAAGCGTGGATTTAATCATCCGTTGTTTTCTAATGATGGCCGAACCGTCAACAATCGGACCCGCACCGGCGGCCTGCAGCAATCCGGAAAGCTTCAGATAGGTTTGGGCGGGGAGCACATCCAGGTCTGCCGCTACAGCAGCCGGCTTCCCCGTACCGGCTTTAAATACTTGAGGATATTCCCGCGCCAGCGTCTCGCCAAACAAACGGAAGGCCCCAAGCTCCTTAACGGAAATGCCGCTCTCGAGCTTAGCCCGCTCAAGGCTCCTTTTCACAAAGAAAACCGGTTCTCCATGAGACGGAATAAAGGCATATCCGTTCTGCATGGAGCCGGTGTAATAATAAAGATCTATGTTTTGGGTCAGAAGAAACCCGTCCATCGCCGAGGCGCGCATCGCTTCCTGCAGCTTGGCTATTCTTTCCCGCACAACTTCCTCGGAAACGTCTTTTTTAATCTCCATTCGAAGCCAACTCCTAACTTCCATATTCCCCCTTTATTAGATCAATTTTATGATGGATCGTCAACAGGAAGCGTATGGAATCGCTTCGTTCTGGCCCCCTTAAAAGAATTATCCTTCAAACCGGCCTTGTAATGGCTACCTCACCGTCAGCTCCGATACGCCTTTAATATCCCATTCGATCGGGCCCAGGATCGTAAACGCGCGCGGGTAAACGACATGGATAATAAGGACGACGCCAGGCCTTTGGAGAGTAGCCTCGTAATCGTATTGATCGTTCCTGTACGTATAAGGGAAGCTGCGATCATTATTTATGACTTCGAATACAAGCACATTCACCCGCTCGCGAAGAGGGGAATTCGGCAGCGGACTCCCTTGCGCATCAAGCTGCAGGTTCGCCTGCAGGTAAGCAGCCGCGGCCGCTTCCGCCGCTTCCGGAGCAATCCGCAGAACCCCCTCGGCCATTGACGAGGGATCCAGCTGCTGCGAGGCTGCATGGGCAGCACGGTTAAGCGCATGCTTCCCCTGATAGAGCAGCTTCATCGCCATTTCCTCATCCGTTTGCAAAAAATGCACCGATACCCAAACCGTCATCATTAAAACGATCAACATCAGCTTATACATGGCATCTCCTTGACCACGCCTTACGGCATGTACTCGCTCATCTTCATTCCAAACGTCCGCATGCGGCTGCCTACCGCGATAGGCTCCAGTCCAATCAACCGGTCGATCTCGAATAGGTTCTCATACGGATAGCTCATCTTCAGCCTGATCCCGGTGCCCCTTGGAAGCGGAGAGGCCGGATCAGTCGCGGCCAGGCCGTTATCCGCCGTCACTTCAAATTCGACAAGCTCCGGCTTGAGCCCGAAAGCGGTAAGCCGCTCCCTCGACTGCTCCATCATAACGGCATCGATGTAACCATAGCTTCCGCTGGCGCCAACCTCCAGCAAATAATCGGTCTCCTGCTGCAAGACCGCTTGCCTTGCAATCAGCACATGCTTATAGATAGGAGAGAACATGATCCAGCACACCATAGCGGCAAACAACACGAATACCAATATATTTCTCATGGGCTCATCTGCCGGATATAGGCGCCGATAGCGGCTCCGGAACGTTCCACCTGCCGTTTCGTGCCGCCTTCGCCCCCGGTAATTCCCGTATAGAGCAAAATGACGGTTACCAAAAGCAGCATCGCTATTAGCAGAGCTCTCATCGCTGATCCCCCTTAGTTCGATCCCGTTGATAACATGGAGCCGATCTTTGTGTTAGCCGAGCTGCCTTGTGTCTGAATCTGCTTGCTTGTTCCCGTTGTATCGTTGGCAATAATGTTGTTGAACAGGATAATGACGACAACAAGCAGCATAACGGTCATTAAAATATTGCGCATCTTGATTCACCTCCTTCATAGCATCTTTTCACCTCTGAGCAATTGGCGGACGAGCGTTCATCCCAAAGATTCAAACAGCTTCCGCCCCTCCTGCACCCAGGGGTAAATAAAAATCTGAAAGGTATACAGAATCGGGATCCCCGCAATGATAAACAGAAAGTAAGAAGTGGATTCCTTCCGGCTTTCTTTGGCAAGCTCCAGCTTCTCCTTGTAATCCTGAATGCGCTCGCGTAGAAGCCTGTAATATTCCGGGCTCTCGTGAAGCCGCAGCGAATCAATCGTCTCCACAAAGCTCATGCCGTCATCCGTGCCGATCCGGTGCTTGAACCTGCGAAGCGCCTGCTCCGCATCGTGATACCATTCGGCAAGCAGCCGTTCGAGGTCCCCGCGCAGCGTCCGGGTATACGGGATGCAACGGGTCAGCTTGGTATGGATATGAAGGGCCGATTCGGACAGGTACAGCAGCTGGTTGCTCATGAAATAAACTTCCTTCGTAATCCTTTGGGCGCGAAGTCTTCGGAAAGATCGCAACCAAGGCAAATCCCAATACAAGAGCGCGACCCCCGCAAGCACAAACGTGTAGCACAGCCATGCTCCCCGTTCGATAGACAAGCCACCGTAAAGAATAGCCATTGCGGGAAGCAGAAAAAGCAAGATTCTTCTTGCAGCCGAGTACCAAGCAGCATCCGCGGTAACTCCGCAGCCTGCGAGAAGGCTAGCCCGTTCAATGAAAGCTTCACTCTCCCGCGATAAACGGAGCAGATGGAGCCACTTGTCCGGCATTTCATCCGTCCGCCAGTTCAAGGCGTCCAGATGGAACCATCTCGGCTTCCTTCGGGGAATGGATTGAAGAATCATATAAACGCCCAGGAAGCCAAACAAAAACTCCCCGGCAGCAATAAGCAGACGGATAAACGACTCCAAAGGCCAGCAAACCTCCCTTCTACATCTTTTTGCGCGACAGCCACAGTCCCATCAGGAAAGAAGCGAAGATAAGAACAATGGCGTTAAGAAGCATGTCCCTTCCCTGCGGGTCGATCAGGTAGTAGTAATAGGAGTTCTCCCGGTTGTAGCGGACATTGATGCCGATATAAAATGCGAGGAACAGGACCGGCGTAAAGTTGGCAATCCGGATCTCCAGCAATTTATTTCGCTCCTGCTCGTTCGCCCGCCGCGCCTTGCGCATATCTCCCAGCAGCTCCTTCAGGCTTTCCGCGATAGGCGAGCCCTCGGCTAAGGCTACCCGCATAATATTGACGAAGTAGTCACCCCACACATGGCCAAGCGCAGCCGAAAAAATGCGCAGGCTGGCCTCGTCGTCACCGCGAACCGACAGATTCCGGTACAGCTGTTCGAACACCGACTGCATGGGGCCAAGCAGCCTCCTCTCTTCCACCGTGCGCTGCAAAGCCGTTCGAACCTGCCGGCCGCCCGTTACCAAATAACATTGATAGAACAGCTCGATAGCCGGCAAAAAATCCATCTGCAGCTGCAGCTGTCTCTGCACAAGCATGGCCCGCAGGATCGTATAGGGCAGACAGCCGACAACAAGACCGAATAGCAGCGTCCCCTTTATGCTCTGAAAAAAGAATCCGCCAACGGCAACCCCGGCAAGCAGGAGAAGCAAGGACCCGATGACAAGACCGGATGGCTTCAGCTTAAGCTGCAGCGTCTCAAGCAGCTCCGACAAATGGCGGTATACCCGTTCGAATCTTTTCAGCTTTTCGGTCAGCCGATAGCAAAGACGGTTCCTCGCCGGATACGTCAGTCTGTCCCTCCGCTCCTGGCGTTCCGTCCAGACAAGCAGCAAGCTGGACAAAGAAATAAACCATAAGCTGAAGAGCAGGAGAGCCGCCGCGGCGATAGACAGCTTAATCAAGTCTGCCAGCCCCTCTCGGAAAGGCGCGCCTTTGCTTTAGGCGAGGGCTTCTCGGGATATACCCACTGCCCGCTTGGTTCATCAAATCGGGCCCAATCCCGAACTATCACCTCGTTATTCGCCCAGCTCAGCTCACCGATTCGTGCAATAACCCGCCTGCCGCCCAAATAACGCATCTCAATTCCCACTTGGGTAACGTATTCCGCAATCCTCTTCGTCAAACGCTCCGGATTCATGCCGCGTCCGTCCAGCATGCACATATCGGTGATAGCTTCCGGCACATCCTCCAGCGTATTGGCATGCACCGTGGTCATACTGCCGGAGTGCCCTCTCGTACATGCCCTTACATAAATATTGGCATCCATATCGCGGATCTCGGCATGCACGATGCGCTGCGGGGATTGGCGGAGGGCCAGCTTGAACGCCTGCTCGGCCCGGTGCTGCGGATCATCCTCGTCCGCTTCGTATTCAACCGTATTTTTCATGGGAAAATCCCTCCCGAGCATCATCTCGAACCTTCCTTCGATCGTGACGATTCGTTCTTCATCCGGAAGCTCAGCGATCAGAGCCTTCATAAGATGCGTCTTGCCCGAGTTGGTTGGGCCGATTATGACCAGATTAAACCGCGCTTCAAGCACATCCAGCAGCATATTTCTCATAGCCGTGCTCAACGTATGGTACGGAGCGGAGCATAAAGCTTCCAGACTGAAGCTGCGCACCGTAAAAAAACGAATCGTAAGCGTTGGCTTCGACGTAAACCCAAAGCCGGTCATCGTGACGCGCGAGCCGTCCCTCAGCATAACTTCCGCCCACCGCTTCCGCGGATTGATGCGGTCATTGTTGTACAGCACCAGGTTCTGCTGAATCCTCTCCACGTCCCGCTCATGATCGAAGCGATAGGAAGACAGCATCGTGTGACCGTCCCTTACTTCATAAATCTGTGAGCCGACAACTTGAATCTCTTCGAGACCGTCCCTCCTGGCCAGTACAAGCTCAAGCACGTTAAGTCCGATTACCTCCGCGAACAAGGCTTCGGCAAGCGTCGCGTAGGGATGTTTATAGCCGTCCAATTGATGAATGCGAAGACGGATCAGCCTATCGGCTATAATCGCCAGCACCTGTTCCCTTTCCGGAGCAAAGCCAAGCACGGCCCTGTTCAAGGTCTCGCTGTACTGCCGGCGTTCTTCCTCCGTCAGCCCTCTCGGGGCTGCCAGATAGGACCTGATCTCCTCGGCCAGCCTTCCAAAATCCGCTCCTCGTCCTGAAGTTTCCCCTCTGTCCAAAGGATCCGTGACCACGGATTGATCCAGCCTCAGCCGCGCGGAATAATCCGACGGTGAAAACTTGCTTGTCCCCGAATTCAAGAGCCTACACCGTTGCGATGGGCTAGCAGCTTGCGGTACCAAGGCTGCACGGCAAGCGTTGGCGTTACCCTGCGTATATGATGACGGTCCATCAACTGTTCCGCGCTCTCCTGCATGGCTAGCTTGCCTGCAGGATCCTCCTTCAGCCACTGCCCGTAATGACCGCTGTCCAGCTGCGCATAGAATTGATGACCAAACCGTAATTCTCCAAGTTTCGATGTGCCCATTTCTTTGCAAATATCCTTCATGCGATATCCTCCTGTGCTCCATGGCGAGTAAATGACAACCGTATGGTATTGTTCCGTTGATAGCCCAAACAGCGGCGATACTTGCGAAATCCAGCGTTTTCCGTCTTCCTGAAAGTGGGATAATGCATCGGTAGTGACGATAATGCGCGTATCCGCCTCACGCAGAGCGCATATTGTAGCCGCGTTATCCCAATAAGCTCCTACGTCAATAACAACCATGGAGAACGTCTGCCCGGCGATCTCCAGCAAATGCTCCATCTCCTCCGGCGAATAAAACTCCGCCTGGTCCCTCAGCATATTGCCGAACAACACATGCAGATTCGGCATTCCTCTGACCGGCTGCACCGCGCGCTGCAGCTTATCCGGCGTTAAGGATCCGGACTTCAGCTCCGGCCTCAGCTTGTCCAGCGTCACGACCGGCTCGGCGATGCCCAAATACCGGTGAAGCTTTGCGCTTTTTAGGTGAAGACATAAATAACCAATCTGTCTGCCGCTTGCTTCCGCCATTCGAAACGCTGCGGCAAAGGCGGCCGAGGTCGTGCCAATATTCGGCGTAGTCCCGACAAAGGTAATCAAAGGCGACGTTATCGCATTCACGTATGCTCCTCCTCCAGGCTAAGGGATTCCGGACTGTAGGCGATAACCAGCTTATGAAGACCGTCCTTGCAATAACCGTCGATCTGAAGCCACTGCGATTCCGTCAGATTCAAATTAATGTATTCGATCATCCCGTTCGCATCGCGCCGGGAGGCATACATCCGTTCCTTATCCCCTTCCGCAAGCGACAGCAGATTCGGATCCTTCATATTGTCAATTTCTACGTTGCTTGAGGATTTCACCGACGCAACCGTCACAAGCGAATCAAATATCCGCCTGGAGGGCTCATTCTCGCCTGATAAATAGACGGTTACCTTATCGCCGGCGCGAATGCCGTTGGAGATGGAGCGAACGTAATCGCGCGGAATTTGAAAGGTCGACTCCATCCCCGTAGGCAGCAGATGATACTTATCGATTTTCCAGCCCAGAATCGGCTCGTTTGTCCCTAGCGGAATAACAGTCTCCATGCCTACCGCCAGCTTGGCGTCAACAAGCATTTCCTGCTCGTAGCCTTCGCGCGGAATGCGTTTGTATGCGACATCCGCTTCCGTTAACCGCCTGCCTGCTTCCACAAACTGCTTGGCTACAACAACTTCCACTGTTTCCTCGCGGGTAACCTGCAGCTTCTGCAGCTGGAACAGGCCATACACCAGAACCCCGGACAACATGGCGGCAAGCAGCCCAATGCCTGCATTTCTCCTTCTGTTCATCGACTCTCCCCTCTCTAATCCACGGCGAAAAAAAAAGAACGCAGCAGTAGCCTTAATAAGGCTGATCTGCTAGCGTTCTTCGCTAAGCCGTGCACGTATATGTAATTTAACAACCAATTGACCATATAATAGCAAATTTATTAAATAGTTGTCTATAGATTTTTTTCAAAATTTCCAAAAATTCGCTATTATGCGACGAATCACGCAAAAAAACAAGGACAGCACATGGCTATCCTTGTTCAATCCCTGCGTTTAAAAATCGATTAATCCAACGCTGATCAGCAGAGCATCGTCCACTTTACGCATCGTTTCATCGTCCAGGTGGGTGATCTTGTCGGTTAAACGCTGCTTGTCGATCGTCCTAATCTGCTCAAGCAGCACGACGGAGTCTCTGTCGAAGCCGTGAGCCGCCGCTTCCATTTCAACGTGCGTAGGCAATTTGGCTTTCTGGATTTGCGCCGTAATGGCCGCGACGATAACCGTCGGACTGAAGCGGTTGCCGATATCATTCTGAATGACTAATACGGGTCTTACTCCGCCCTGTTCCGATCCGACGACTGGTGACAAATCCGCAAAAAACACATCTCCGCGTTTTACGATCAACCTCTACACCCCGCTTACGAGACGGCCTAACGTATGATCGGCTTCTTCCTCCGCTTGAAAAGCTTCGGAGGCCATGTTCAAGTTGATCTTCGCCATTTCCAGATACCCACGCTGCATGGACTCACGGATCTGCCGTTTTTTTCGTTCCACAAGATACAGCTTCATGGCCTGCCGAATAAACTCGCTGCGGTTGGAATTTTCCTTGGCGACGATGCCGTCGACCTCCTCCAGCAATTGATCCGGCAAGCTGATCATGATCCTCTTGGTGTTCTGCATATTGGCCACCGAACTAGCACCCCCAAAACTTTTCCAAAACCATTAATATTCATTATTGCATTAATTCGCTGTCACTATACTTTATCATAGCTATGTTATGCGTATATCAAATATGCTGCATGATTTTACTGCATCTCCGAGCATATCCAAATTTGATTTAACTAATTCGCGATCGACAACGGAAATCCTCTATTTTCGCGAAAAGTTGCGATTAGAAAATAATTCCTAACCTAAAACGAGCGGATTCGATACCGCTGTCACCTGTCCGTCTCTTACATAGACGCGGGGCACGCGGGCTGCCAGCATGCAGGTTACTTCGTAGTTGATCGTTCCAAGCTGCACCGCTAGCTCATCCGCCGATATTTCTTCCTCGCCTTGCCGCCCGATCAGCACAACTTCTTCGCCCGGCTCTACGGCTGTATCCGCTGACGCGGGATCCAAAGCAATCATGCATTGATCCATGCAGATCGTTCCCCGCACAGGCACTTTCACTCCCCGTACAAGCACATGGGCTTTGCCGGTCAGCATCCGGCTGAAGCCGTCGGCATAACCGATTGGCAGCGTGCCAATGCATTCTTCCTGCTTTGTCACGTAACGGGTACCGTAACTGATTCCCCAGCCGGGAGGCGCCTTCTTCACCATGACTACTTCCGACTTGAGCGAAAGCACGGGTTCAAGCTTGATCCGCTCGCGGCTTACTTCATCCGAAGGATACAGACCGTACATGCTGATCCCAAGGCGAACCATGTCGCCGCCGTATTCCGGCGTATCAATGCCCGCTGCGCTGTTGGCTGCATGAAGGATACGAATCGGGAGCTGATTGCTGCGCACGTACTCCGCAACAGCATGAAAACGCTCATATTGCTGGCGGGTATAGCTTTTGTCCGTCTCGTCCGCTTTGGCGTAGTGAGTGAACATGCCCTCTATTTCTAGTTGAGGAACATCAAGCGCCTTGCCGATAAAAGCAATCGCTTCATCCTTGCCGATAATCCCAAGACGTCCCATTCCGGAATCAATCTTAATATGAGCCTTAAGCTTCTTGCCGTCGGCATGAGCCGGAAGAGCTGCTGCCGCTTCCAAGATATCCTCTCGGAACAATGCGATGGTTATATCCTTGTCGCGCGCGATAGCGAGTGCATCCGCCGGAACGAATCCAAGCACGAGAATTGGGGTAGCAATCCCGGCATGACGAAGCTGGAGCGCTTCATCCAGAAAGGCTACGCCCAAATAATCAACGCCGAACCGCTCTGCTTCGCGGGCAATTTCCACCGCGCCATGCCCGTAAGCGTTCGCTTTGACCGAAGCCATCAGCAATCGCCCCTCAGGCATAGCGCTGCGGAATGCATGCAGGTTACGGTTCAGCGCATCAAGCGAAATTTCTACCCTCGTCGGGCGGTAATACGATTCCAAGTCGGTTCACCTTCTCCTCATTCGGCAGCCCCGAGCAATCCCGAGCAACTGTAAACATCAATAGGATTAATGTTATACGTTGTCGCTTGGGCTGTCAATGAAATGGCGGCCTTAATCGGATAGCACGTCTTGGAAAAAAATTTCCCCAGCTCCGCTTTTGAAGTGTTTATTTAGTCGAATCCACTTGAACGGATTGGGCAATTCGGATCATTTCCGTCTCAGGAAGCGTACTGCTTGTCAAACGAAGCTCGGTGCCGTCCACGATCCATGTGAGCGTCTTCTGATCGTCTCCGCCGGTCAATTCGCCAATCGTAAACCCGAGATCAAGGAATGTGCCGCCCGAGTACGTAGCCGCCATGTCTTTAGGCTGAGTCTGGATCAGCGAGAAGTCGTAAGTACCCGTATAGCGCGATACAACGCCAGGCAAGCCGCCAAATACGATATCCATGCTATCCTTCATCACGACGCCTTCCGGAAGATTTGTCGGCACCATAATTTGGAGATCGGTTGCCGCATCCGCCTGCGGATTAGCTGCCGTGTCGTCGGCATCCTCTTCGTCTTCCGCCGCCGCGTTTTTGTCGTCATCTTTTGTTGCTTTATCATCCGTTTTGCCATCAGCCTTGCTGTCGTCTTTCGAATCCGTGGATTTATCCGGCGTTACGGCATCCTTGCTGTCTTCGGAAGTACCGTTTGCGCTGCCGTTCGCATCCGTTTGATCCGGATCCGCGATTGTCGGCTGATCGCTTGTGCCGCCGCTCGAAGGCGAAGACTTCATGTTAGCTTCCGTCTCAAACGTTGTTTTATCAAAGCTTGGACCAAATTCGAAGCTCGTAAAGTCTACCTGTACCATCACGGATGCATTCGCATCGCTGACTTGAACCTGAACCGGCTTGTAATCCGATTTGTTCAGCCAAATTTTTTGTCTGGCGAGCGTGCCGTTATTATAGTTAGCCATGACATCAAAGACGTAGGATTTATCGTCAACCGCGAACTGGCGCGAGTTGTCTGTCAGTATGCTTTGAATCAGCGTTTGATAGAGATATACCTGCCCTTGATTTTGCGGCCAGTCGCTTTGGAAGCGGAACACTTTGTTCAGACGCGGCGTAAGAACAAACACGCCGTCATCGTTGCGCAGAACAATTTGTGTAATATCCTTCTCTGCATTCGTCAATTTAATGCGGTAATAATGGGGCTTCTGGTAAGAAACTTCAACGTTGTACGTCAATTCCTGCTGACCCGTATGAAGCTTCATTGTGCCTGTCCCTTGGTAGCTCTCCATGTTGCTGACAACCTTGTCGAGCTCCTTGACCACGGACTCGGCGTCCTTCTTCCCGCATGCGCTAAGTACGAGTGAAAACACTAACAAGATTGCCGCTGCCCATGTCATGCGACGCATTACAATCATCCCCTCTTCACAATGTTTTTCCCACTGGTAACATGTCTATGAGGGGACTTGGCCGATTATGCGGACTAGTTTGACAAGCTGGAGCTTGTATGAAAAATAATTCGAAAAAGCTGCCCCGCAAGGCCGATTGAACCCTGCAGAGCAGCTTTTATCGCATCTTATTTCGTATCCAGCAGCTTCACGATAACCGTAATGGCTTCCGCTCTGGTCGCCGTTCCGGCAGGAACAAAACGATTGTTCAGGCGGCCTTGGACAATGCCTTTGTCCGCCACGGCTTTCACCGCGCCTCTTGCCCATGCCGGGATATCGGCATTGTCGGAGAAGCCCGTCTCGGCATCTTCCGCCGTTGTCAGCTTGAGAGCCTTCGCGATCATCACGACCATCTCGGCGCGGCTGATCTTGCTGCCCGGCTTAAACGTTCCGTCCGGATAACCGCTTGTTATTCCGGCGCTGACCGCTTGCGCAACGGCAGCTTTCGCCCATGCGCCGATGGAAGCATTATCCTTGAAAGTCAAGTCCGCTCCCGGCTCAGCAGGTTTAAGCGCGCGCATCAGCATCGCGATAAACTCTTCCCGGGTTACGGTAAGCTCCGGCTTAAAGGTGCCGTCGCTGTAGCCATTCACGATACCGGCCGCTACCGCGCTCCTGATCGAAGCTGCCGCCCAATGTCCGGCAATGTCGGTGAATTCCGGTACGGCAGGTCCCGCATCTACCGCGAATACGGCAAACTTGGTGAAATGGTCGGTTGCTACGGAAATCGTGCTGCCGTTAACCGTTCCGCCCATCTCGATCCATTGCTTCTTCGCTTCATCATAATAGAAGACTGACGGCTTCTTGCCTTCCTTGACCAGCGAGGCATCAAATTTGAAGGTCAACGTGACAGGGACAAGGAAGCTGCCCGCTTTATTTTTGACCACTTCGAATATCGAAGACAGCAGCACATCGTCCGCATCGATAAGACCGCCGGCCTGCGTCAGCTTTTGAATGGAGATGATAAGCTGCTCCTTGGACGCGCCGCTTGGAACCTTCACCGTAAGGCTGTTGTCAAAGACGCTCAACTCGCCGGATCCGCCGGAAGGAACGGTTAGTTCGTTGCTGCTTGGAGGAGTAACTGTTCCACCTCCGCCTGATCCGGAGCCGGTTGAGCCCGTTTTGAATACGCCTGTCAGGCCAACGCTCTCATTTCCTTTATCGTCAAAAGCTTTGACCGTAAAGGTATAAGACGTATTGGAAGAAAGACCTTTTGCGGTATACGTTCTGACGGAGGAAGCAACCTTCGCGATCGGCTCCTCTTCCGAACCTTTATAGATCGCGTATCCAGCCACACGGGTAGTATCGGTTGCCTGAGGCCAGCCGATAGCAATGCTGTCCGTCGTTTGAGCATCCGAGGTAAGCGCCGCATTTGCCGGCCATACCGGCGGAGCCGCGTCATTCATCACGATATCCTGTGCCCCAACCGTCTCAAACCAATCTTTTATTGTATTAAAATCTTTGGAAAAGGCCAGCGACAGAAGAAGCATCATGCGGGCATGCTGCGGGTTTAGGTTATCCCCGGCAATAATGCCGTTGCCGCTGCCGGTCATCGTGCCCGAGCCTGTCCGGGTTGTCGTAACAAAGATAACGCCCTTCTGAATCGCCGCGCTGCGCGCTTGGCTCATCTTCGAGGAAATGCCTCCCGCTCCCGTTCCGGCAGTAACAATCCCTTTAGCCCCGTCTTCGACCAGGGCGCGAATCGCTCCGCCACCCGCTTCCTGGTAGCTGTAGGCAATCTCGACCAGCGGCAAATCATCCTTCGAGATCGTCCGCAGATCAAACGGTGTCGACCATTCCGGCGTTCCCGCTTTCAAAGCCCGGGCATTCAGCCGGTACATCCGAACGGCTGGATCATCGACATAACCAAGCGCCCCGAACATCGGAGTATCAAAGGTATCCAGGCGATGAGCGTTCGACTTGGTTACTTCGCGCGCTGCCTGAATGACGTCGTTCAGCATAATAACCGTGCCGTACCATTTGGTCTTATTGCTGGCTGCCACCTTAATCGCCTGATAAAGGTTTGCCGGGCCGTCGGTTCCGATAACATCCCATGGCCGCATTGCTCCGGTCACTACAACCGGCTTCTCGCTGCGCACCGTCAAATCAAGGAAATAAGCGATCTCCTCCATCGTATCCGTGCCCGTAGTAACTACAACGCCATCGTAAACCTCAAGTGCTTGGTCGACGGCCAGGGACAGATCGTAGAGATCCTTCATCGAATAGCCGCCCGAGCCTTTATTGCCGAATTGGAAAGTAGATACGTCGGCATTTTTATGCTTTGGAAGCTGCGCGACCATATCCGCCATTTTGTAGGTGCCAGCCGCATAGTTCTGGAAGTTCGTTTTATCGCCTTGCGATGCCGCGCCGGCAATTGTGCCGCCGGTTGCAACGACCATAATATTAGGAAGCGGCGATGCTTGCGATTCCGCCGATAAGGCGGGTATATCAAAAGCAGGAAGCTGCGGAACCGCTTCTTCCGCCGCGCGCGCATACCCCATAAATCCGGAGAGCAGCGCTAGGATCAGCAGAGGAGAAAGAAATCTCCGCAGCATACGATTATTGGTGATGACAGTCATATCCGGTTACCCTCCCTTCGTGTAAGAATCCTGTTTAATGCGCGCCAACAGGCTCTTCTGTCGCAGGTGCGGATTCTGCAGGCTCCGTCGCTGCAGGCTCGGCGGATGGTTCAACCGAAGGCGCTTCCGACGCGGGTACCTCCACCACAGGCTCTTCCACGACCGGTTCTTCTTCGATCGACGTTTTCAAAACCGTATTCTCGTCTACCGAAATTTCAACATCTCCCGTACCAAACGATTGGAACCAGGAATGGATGGTCGGCAGGTCGCTTGTGAACGCCAACGAAAGCAGAAGCAGCATGCGGGCATGCGCCGCATTCAGGTTATCCCCGCCGATCGTTGAGCCCGTTCCGCTGTCGTACATCGTACCGGAGCCTGTCCGGGTTGTCGTCACAAATACTACGCCTTTTTGAATGGCTGCCGAACGAGCTTGACTCATCTTCGAAGAGATGCCGCCAGCGCCGGTTCCCGCCGTTACAATCCCTTTCGCGCCGTCTTCCACGAATCCACGGATCGCGCCGCCGCCAGCTTCTTGATAGCTGTACGCGATTTCGACAATCGGAAGGCTGTCCTTCGAGATCGTTTTCAGATCAAACGGGGTTGCCCATTGTTCCGTGCCGGCTTTGATCGCTCTTGCAGGCGCGCGGTAAATCCGTACAGCCGGATCGTCTACATAGCCAAGCGCACCAAACATCGGGGCATCAAACGTATCCAGACGATGCGCGTTTGTCTTCGTTACTTCGCGCGCCGCGTAGATCACGTCGTTAAGCATCAATACGGTGCCAAACCACTTTGTTTTATTGCTGCTTGCCACTTTGATCGCTTGGTACAAGTTAGCCGGAGCATCCGTTCCGATTACGTCCCAAGGTCTCATCGCCCCCGTAACGACTACAGGCTTTTCGCTGCGGACCGTCAGATCCAGGAAATATGCAATTTCCTCCATCGTGTCGGTACCCGTCGTGACAACTACGCTGTCGTAGTCCGCAAGAGCGGTATCAACCGCCAGGGAGAGATCATATAAATCTTTTATCGTATAGCTGCCTGAGCCTTTATTGCCGAATTGGAAAGTAGATACGTCCGCGGTTTTATGTACCGGCAGCTGCGACACCATGTCCGCCATCGTGTAGGTACCTGCCGCATAGTTCTGGAAGTTTGTTTTGTCCTTGTCTCTCGCCGCTCCCGCGATCGTGCCCCCGGTAGCGATAACAAGGACATTCGGTTTCTCCGAAGCCTCGAATTCAGCCGAGACAGGCGGAATGTTGAACGTTGGAAGCTGCACGGGTTCGGCAGCATTCGCCAAGTTCCTCGAAACAACGATTCCGACCGTTCCTGCCGCCATGGAAAGCAGCACAAGCAGTACAACAAATCTCTTACCCAACACACCTCTTACAACGTTTGTCATGATTTGTCTTCCTCCCTATTTTATCTATTTATGTCGAACATCTATAAGTCTATTTTATGTCACATATATTAACAAACACCATTACAAGGCAGTTAAGCGTTAACATCAGCATTTATCTAGTTTTTTCTTCATTTTTCCTGTTTACTTGAGAAATTTTAGTAGATTTTGTTGTTATAAAAACTTACATAGTAATAACATGAAATGAACAAAAGGGAATCGAGGAGCAATGGAGACGGAATGACGGAAGTAAAAGCCGTCCAAAAAAGGAAATTTACTTATATTTCTTTCGTGACCAGAAAAAAAGTGAAACCTAAGTCCTAAACTATCGTATAATTAACTACGGCTTTCCATGCGTAGAGAGGTGTGTGCCATTTTCATGCTCCAAGACATTGTAGACTTCCTAATGAAATTTGGCCCCTGGGGTTTGTTCGTTCATTCTATGATTGATGCAATCATCTTTCCGATACCGGCCTTATTCCTCCAGGTTCCATTAAGCCTAGTAAATCCGCATGACGCGTTTATGCTGGCTACCGTAGGATATATCGGTTGTTTGATAGGCACCCCTATCGGCTATTTCATCGGCAAATTATTAGGCAATTCCATCCTGTACAAAATCCTTAAGAAGGAATGGGTCGAATCTGCCACCAACATGTTCCAGAAAAATGGAGACACCGCTGTACTGATCGGTTCTTTCACTCCTATTCCATTCAAAGTATTTACGATTTTATCAGGCGCGCTGAACTTTCCGTTATGGCGCCTTATTATGTACGCGGCTGTAGGCAGAGCCGCAAAGTTCTATCTGGTAGGAGGACTTATTTACTTCTATGGCCAAGCGGCGGAAAAGATGGTTCATAACGCATCCTATTATCTGTTCGCTATCGCCGTCCCTTTGATTGTCTTGTTCCTGTTCTTCCGGAAAAGACATCGCAAGAAGAAAGCTGCCCAGGCGGCGGCCGCAGAAGCGGCTGCGTCTAGCGCAGAAGAAGAAACGGTTCAGGAGCATTCGGCTGCCGCATCAGCGTCAGCAGCGGAATCGGCAGAGCCTGCAGAGCAAACAAGCGAAGTTTCAAAGGAAACCCGCGAGACTGCCAGCGAAACTCCCATCCCTACAACAACTCCCGTAAGCAACGCCTAGGCGGACATACAATAAGCCCCTTCCCGACCGGGAAGGGGCTTATTTAGTTGCATTTCCTTGTTCAGGTCCGCAATTAAACGGCATTTACTGCAAAACTACATGTAAATTCCCCGCAGGCGGAGATAATAGGTCATTAGAATGCAATACTGCAGTTCATTGCCTCCGTTTCACCCGAATTACCCTTCATCCGTCAAAATCACCTGCACTTTTACATTACACCTCTATAACTTCCTCTCCACCAAACAAAGGTGCTGCACTTTTGCAGGATAACATTCACTACCAACGATCAATTTCATTAACCCCTTCCTGCAAAAGGCTATATTTCATCACTTTGGACGATTTGCCGTTATCACAGAGCAACGCCTGAAACCTCCCCTGTCCGCACAACGCCTGCAAATGCCGCACCGCCGTCCGATGATTCAACTGCAAATGACACTCAACCTCAGCCGGCCGAACAGATCCCCCATTCTCATGAGCCAGCAAAATAATTTCCCTTCTGATTCGGTTGGACAGATCTTTACTCTTGCCTGATTGGTAACGACTCAACAGAAGTCTTAACAACGTTTGGCAGAGATCCGGCCGCTGAGCAACATCATCGTAAGAAAAAGAAACCACTCTAATACCAATACCTTGCATAAAGGTTTCGCGGTTTAACTCCTCCGAGTAACGCTTCCGGTCCATATCCGCGACATGCGGACCAAAGCCCTTAATCTCAAAAACAAATTTCACGTGCCCCGGCAGCCAAGCCATGTCGGCATAATACGGTTTCCCCCGCCAATCGAGAATTTCATATTCCGGATGCAAATCCCCTAATGTCCCCATCAATGGCCACCACACCTGCTTTAAAAACAGCTTCTCCGCATGTTGATGCCCTCTTTCTAACCTACCTTTTCGTTCACCCGTCCTACTTGCCAAATGTCTCTTCAACCACTCAACATGCGCCGCTTCAAATCCATTCATAACAAATCTCCTTTTGCTATAAAATAAAACGCCCCTCGGAATCATCTGCTGGCAGATGATCCAAGGGGCGTTCTTCACCGCTTTATATCGCTATTATAGGCGGTATTGAGCAATCTTCACAAGATTGGTGGCGCCGGCTTTGCCTGTTGGCGTACCCGCCGTGATAACAACGTAGTCGCCTTTCTCCAGAAGACCCGTGCTGCCGCCGTTTGTTAAGGCCGATTCAAAAATATCGTCCGTCGATTTAGGACGGCCGCCCTTAACCGGGATAACGCCCCACATAACAGCCAGACGAGGCAGAACCTTCTCATCCGAAGCAACCGCAATGATTGGCGATTTCGGACGGTATTTCGATACCATGCGAGCCGTGAAACCACTCTCCGTTGGCGTCACGATCGCTTTTGCGTTCAGCTCGAGAGAGGAGCTTACGACCGCTTGGCTAATTACTTCCGTAATCGTAGTTGGCTGAGCGCCACGGCGCTGTTGGAACTCATCGAAGTAATCCATCATGGATTCCGCCTTCACCGCAATCGAAGCCATCATGCTGACCGATTCTACCGGATACTTGCCTGCAGCCGTCTCGCCCGACAGCATAATCGCGTCCGTGCCTTGAAGGACGGCGTTCGCCACGTCGCTCACTTCCGCGCGGGATGGGCGTGGGTTAACCTGCATCGAATCCAGCATTTGCGTCGCAACGATAACCACTTTGCCGGCCGTGTTACATTT
The DNA here is from genome assembly GCF_051200795.1 of Paenibacillus glycanilyticus. Classification (NCBI taxonomy): domain Bacteria; kingdom Bacillati; phylum Bacillota; class Bacilli; order Caryophanales; family Paenibacillaceae; genus Paenibacillus; species Paenibacillus glycanilyticus. The sequence goes on along the minus strand of NZ_CP195155.1, from coordinate 1,251,227 downwards.
CGCGATCATTTCGCGCTGAATCATCGGCACGTCCCAAGCCGGTACTTCTACGCCAAGGTCGCCGCGGGCAACCATGATGCCGTCCGATGCTTCGATGATCGAATCCAGGTTATTGACGCCTTCTTCATTCTCGATCTTCGAGATGATCTGGATATGCCCTGCGCCGCCGTCATGAAGCAGCTCGCGGATTTGCAAAATGTCTTCCGCTCTTCTCACAAAGGAAGGAGCGATGATATCGATCTGCTGCTCGATGCCGAACTGGATATGGCGGATATCGCGTTCCGTTACCCCGGGAAGCGTGGTGCGGATACCCGGCAGGTTGACGCCTTTTCTCGCTTTAATGACGCCGCCGTTCAAAATAACGCACTCGATTTCCGTTCCGTTAACCGATGCAACTTCCAGTTCGATAAGGCCGTCGTCGAGCAAAATTTTATTGCCAGGGTTCACGACCAGCGGCAGCTCCGCATAGTTCACGTGAATCCGTTCGCCGTTACCGATAATCTCTTCCGTCGTCAGCGTCAGCTTCTCTCCAACCTTCAGCAGGTAGGAAGCCTCCTCCAGCTTGCCGATCCGCACTTCCGGACCTTTAATATCAAGCAAAATCGCAACAATGCTGTTCGTAGCCGCAGCAGCTTCGCGAATACGCGCAATACGTGCCGCATGATCCTCCAGCTCTCCGTGTGCCATATTCAAACGGGCAACGTTCATCCCCGCATTAATCATGTCAATTAATACTTCCGTCGATTCGCATGCCGGTCCCATGGTGCAAACAATTTTCGTCTTGCGCATAATGTCGCTGATTCCTCCTGATTGTACAAGTCTGTATTTGTGGTAAACAAGAATAACCTTATTGTAGCTCGTTTCTTCCCAATCGACTATGAAATATAGTACTCTTATAGAAATATAGTACTCTAAACGACTGGAGGATGTAGGTCAACATGCTTACGCTGCAGCAGGTCAGACAAGACAGAGGGACCGATTGGTTCGACAACGGCGCTCGCCCGGAAGGCGCATCCACGCTTGTATTGTCGAGTTACGGCAAAGTCGTATACTGGGTTGGCAACGAGAAAATTATTTTGGAAAAAGGCGATCTGTTATATATTCCGGCCTGTCAATCGTATTATGGCAAATGTGTGCCAACCGTGTTCCATGAGAAATACGTCATTGAATTCACCGCGGATACTCCGCCGCTCCCGCTTCTGCAGAACAATCATTGGGTGAAATCGAGAACCGGCGCGTACGAGCTGATCCTGGAACGGATCAAAACCATGCATAACGAGTGGACGGAGAAGCATTTGTATGCCGATGTGCTTGGCCTAGCCATCTTATACGAATGCCTGGCTCTCTGGAATAGAGAGCTTGATGAAGGGCCGGCCACATCCGCCGCTCATCAGCAGGTCGAACGGATGAAAAGCTATATCATGAACTACTATCAGCAGAAAATTACGAAGGAGGAGCTTGGCGAGTATATCCGCAAAAGCCCGAACTACGCGGCTACGCTTTTCCGGCGGGTTACCGGACAAACCATCAGCGAATACGTCCATAAAGCGCGGGTGAAAAAAGCGATCTATCTGCTCGTGGACTCCACTCTTACGGTAAGCGAAATTTCCGAATCCGTCGGCTACCGCGACCTGTCTTACTTCCAGCGAATCTTTAAGCGCGAGACCGGCAAAACGCCAACCGCGTACATGAAGGACCGCCCAAAACCACCGTCCTAATCTTTAGCTGAACAATAAGAGCGGAAAAGAAACATCAGGTGCAACATCCCGGTTGGATTCCCGTTTAATAGGGTAAGAAAACTGGAAAGCTATAATAAAATACGCTGAAACGGAGTGAGGCTTATGTGGCGTCTATTAAGTATTTTGGCCGTCATGCTCGTGCTTGGCGGATGTTTAGGTCTTGGAGGGAATGATAATACGTTGTCACCGATGCCCTCAGCATCCCAAACCGCCGAGCCTTCGGCCGAACCTTCACTTGCGCCTACGCCAATTCCATCTTCGTCTCCGACACCGGCACCAACTGCCGAAGAAACGGCAAAAGCTATTATGAATGCCCTAAAGCAGCAGGATACAGAGAAGCTGTCCAGCTATATCCATCCCGAGAAAGGGCTGTTGTTCTCTCCCTACGGTCATATCGAGAAAGATGCCGCTGTAACCTTTAAAGCAGGCGAGCTGCCCGCATGGGATGATTCAAAGCTGTATAAATGGGGAAGCTACGACGGCTCCGGCGAACCGATCAGCCTTACTTTCAAAGACTATTTCGAAAAATTCGTCTACGATAAAAATTTCGCGGAAGCCGAAAAAGTCGGTCATAACGAAATACTCGGCCGAGGCAATACGCTGGTCAATATCGGGGAAATTTACCCGGGAAGCACCTATTACGACTATTACTTCAGCGGGTTTGATCCGGAGCTTAGCGGCATGGATTGGGAAAGCCTGATTCTTGTCCTCGAGCAGCATAACGGCGCCTGGTACGTTTGCGCCATCGTTCATTCCCAATGGACCATTTAATGCATAAAGGGCGCTTCCCTCGTCATTATGACGGGGAGCGCCCTTTCCTTTGCACCTTATTCTTCCGGAAATTTGTTAGAACGGAACAATTCAACGAAGCGTTCCGGCGCAACCGGCGGACTGAACAAATAACCCTGCAGCAGGTCGCAATTATGCTCCTTTATAATCTGCAGCTCTTCCGCCGTCTCCACGCCTTCCGTCACAACCTTCATATTGAGATTATGGGCAATAACAATAATTGATCGGAAGATCATCTGTTTGCGGATATCCGTCACAATCCCACGGATAAACGATTTATCCAGCTTCAAATAATGAATCGGTATGTTCTGCAGATAGCTTAAGGAGGAATAACCCGTTCCGAAATCGTCAAGAGACAGCTTTAACCCGAGCCCCTGCAGCTCATGCAAAATTCGCAGCGTATGCTCCGGATTTTCCATAAAGATCGATTCCGTCAGCTCCAGCTCGATCTGCTCCGGCCGGACACCCGCTTCCTCAATAATCGATTTGATGCTGGACACAATGTCTTTCTGCTGGAACTGAAGCATGGACATATTTACGCTCACAAGCACCGAATCCAGCCCCATCTGCTCCCACTGCTTCACTTGCCGGCAGGCTGACCGGAGCACCCATTCCCCGAGCAAAATAATAAAGCCCGTCTTCTCGGCAATCGGAATAAATTCTAGGGGGGACACCATCCCAAACTCCGGATGCTTCCAGCGCAGCAGCGCTTCAACCCCATAAATACGTCCCGTCCGAATCTCCAGCTTCGGCTGATAATGAAGCATGAATTGATTGGACTCCAGCGCTTCGAACATACTGTTCTCCAAAATAAGCTCTTTGGTCGGAACATCGTTCATCATGGGAGAATACAGCTTGTACGTATTGCGCTGCTTCTTCGCTACATACAAGGCAATATCGGATTCTTTCACCAGACGGTCGCCAGTCTCAGGCGTCCATTCCTGATGAACGCTCATCCCGATGCTCGCCGTCAGATAGAAGAGTCGTCCCTTCATCTTGATGGGCTCTGCAATCACGCTCAAAATCCGCGCCGCAGCTGCCGTTGCTTGTCCCAGATAGCTGATGTCGTCCAAAAGCACGACAAACTCGTCGCCCCCAAACCGGAATACCCGGCCGGACTGACCCATTACTTGAACGATCCGGTTGCCAACCTGCTTCAGGAGCATATCCCCCATCGTATAGTCCAGGGTCTCGTTAATAATCTTAAAACGGTCCAAATCGATGTACAGCAAAGCAAATTGACCGTTACTGCCCGTTTTTGTCTCCACATGCCGCGAATAGCCGTAACGGTTGGGGAACCCGGTAACCAGATCATGGGTCGCCTGATGCTGGATCAGATGCTCGGCTTCCTTGCGGAAATCAACCATCCGGTTAAAATGATTGGCCATCGTCTCGAACTCGTCGTTCGACCGGATATCAAGCTTCAGCTTCTCGTTGCCGATCGCAACGGCTGAAGTAACCTGAATGACCTTTTTTATATTTTCCAGAACAATTTTCTGAAGCATTAACCAAGCCAGCAAAGACATTAGTACAACCGTGGCGGCAGCTATCAGAATCGAGCTCCATAACGACGAATAATACTGCGTCAGCATATTGCCCTTTGGTATGACCATTTCGAAATGCCACGTAAAATCCTGAATCCGAATCGGAATCAGCATCCGGAACATTTGACCGCTCGCATGCCGGTCCGGCGTGTACTGGATAGTGGAGAAGCTCTTCTTATAGTTGTTAATAGAGCCCCCGCCCTCCCACATCTCATAAGGCTTCATGACAAGGCCCGGATAAGCGCCGTTAGCCAGATAATAGTTATTGGACGTAATGATGCTTGCATGGCCGCCCAGCGGACGGATGCTGCGGATCTTGTCCTGCACCGTCTGAAGCGAGATATCGCCGCCGACAATCCCGAGAAACTGTCCGTTCTCATCGAGAATCGGAAGAATAAAAGAAGTGACGACGATATCCTTGCCGTTCAGGTTGTAGGGGTAAGGATCAAACAAGGTGAATGTCTTCGATTGCTTGACGACCTGATAAAAGTCTCCATCCCCATTGAGCATGTTGTAATCTACGGTGGGGATTGCTTTTAAGCCGTCGCTGGTACGCACGATATAAGGAACAAACCTTCCGCTGTCGTCATCGTAGCCGCTCGCCAAACGGTTCATCGCATCCTTCCGATCAAAGGCATCCGGCTCCCACACCGTGTAACAGCCAATCAGATCCGGATTGTTGCGGACAACGGTTTCGAGCATATGTACGGCGTAAGAACGGTTCTGCACGCCATCCGAGCGCATTTGAAGCAAAGCATCTCTTATGGTAGTAAGAGATGCTAGACTCGTATTAATAGAAGTAGTGAATTGGTCGATATATTGTATAGACTGCTTTTGCGCGAGCAGCTCGCCCTTCTCCAGGCTGGTATGATAGAGCTTGGTGAGATAGAAAGAAACTAACAAAGAATAAGACGTCAGCATTAGAACTCCCAATGCAGTAATTAGTTTCTGTGCGATGCTGAGCCTTATTTTCCTCAAGATTCTATCCTCCTTCTCTGTCCATAGACCTACTCATGCGTATTTTCCAATTTATGATATGGTTCTAGTATACTTGACAAAATGTGATAAATTCAACGGAAAACTAGGAATTAATATGACAGAATAATCAATTCTTCGACAGGATAATGTCGAATTTTGTAACTTTACTAAAATTGTGAAAATAAAAGAGGCTGCTCGCTAACGGAGCAGCCTCTTTACCTCTGATTCTATAGTCCTGGCTTTGTTCAGCCTTGTTTGACATCCCGCTGCGGCTCTTGCTGAGCATCGCTCTTGTGGTGCATCCGGTGAAGCTTATGGAGCTCCTCGCGAAGCTGCTCCGCCGTTTTGCCTTCCGTTGCAATGCCGTTTTCCTTGGCCTTCTGACGCAGATGCTCCAGGATTTTCGCTTTATGCTCGGTCTTGAACGCTTCCCATTTCGCTTTATCCTTCTGCTTTGCCGCTTCCAGCTCCGTTCTGAGCTGCTCCGCAGTCTTGCCCTCCGTTTTAATACCGAAGTAATCAGCCATATAACGGAGCTTCTCCATCCGATGTTCTTCCGAGTTTTTGCCGAATTTGCCGTCATGATGATGATGGCCATGCTTAGGGCCATCATCCATCCGGTTATCCTGAGCTGCTGGAGCCTTCTCCTCCGGCTGCGCCGCGTAGACTGGAGCCGATAGCAGCAGCATAGTCGCTGCGAATGCGCCGATGATTTTTCTTTTCATGCCTTGCCACACCTTCCTATCCAATTCGTGATGCCGGAGCTCGATGCCCCTCATGGATTATTTTTCCCAAGCATACGATTGGATAGACATGGTCTTGTCGCATTGCCGATTATTCTGTCGAATGGTTAGGCTCACGCTCGAGCTTACGCAGCTCCTCAAGCACGGCATCCTTCGAGAAATGCTCGCCGATAAAGACGGCAACGTCATTCACTTCCCCTTGCGGCGTGATCCGGATAAAGTCCGTTTCCCGGTACGCGTATTGAAACAAGAAGCGGCTCGCCGTATCCGAGAACGTTACAATGCCCTTCGCCCGGTACACATGATCCGGCAGCTGCTTCAGAAACGCCTCAAACGCTACGCTGTCGACCGCTCCGTTCAGGTAATGCGTCATGACCATAACATGCTCATGGGTATGATGATGGTGATGCGAATCGCGATGCGCGTGTTCACTTTCCGCCTCTCCTTTATGTACGCCGACGCCGGATAGCTGCGAAGCATCCTCCGCTTGCCGCTCGATGAAAGCCCAATCCTCCACCTGGCAGCGGACCGTCGTCATAACCGGGGCAACTGCATTGATGTCGCGAACCAGCTGCTGCGCCTCCACCAGCTCGTCCGGAGCCAGCTTATCCGCTTTGTTCAGGAGCAGCCTTGTCGCACACCGGATCTGATCGCGCATCAGCTTAAACGTCTTGCCTTTCCCGCTTCGGCTCCGCTGCAGCAGTTCTGGTCCGTCCACGACCGTAATGACGCTCTGCAGCTCAATCCGGCAATACAGGGCAGCCTCCGTTACGCCGTCCATAATCTCCATCGGATTGGCCGCACCGGTTGATTCAATCACGATGACATCCGGCTGATGCGTGTCAATGAGAGTTTTAATCTCCAGGCTGAGATCGCTTCGAATCGTGCAGCAGATGCAGCCGCTTAGCATTTCCGACATCGGGACTTTATCTCCGACCATCTGACCGTCCAGATTAATATCGCCAAGCTCGTTCATAATAACGGCCGCTTTAAGCCCTTGCGCCTGCCAATGGTCCAGCAAACCGGTTAGTAGCGTAGTCTTGCCGCTGCCAAGAAACCCCGACAGCAAATAAATCGGTATAATGTTTGTGTTCATCGCTGCTCTTCCCTTTCCGTCTGTCATCCCTTCATTATAGCGCTACGGCATCCGGCTGCAACCATGTCACGCCGCAACGAAAAAAAAGACTGCCCCGCGCCAAAATGGCGGGGGCAGCCTCTTTTTATTTAATCAGACATTAAAGCCAGACGGATCTGATGATGATGACCAACAGAATGAAGAGGACAAGAATGAATCCAAAAGCACTGCCGCCACCATATCCGCAACCGGCACCTGCAACAGGACCAACTCCGTAGCTCATTTGTTCATCTCCTTTAACTAATGTACAGTATCCTATGTTTAAAAACCCAAACGGTATAGGCATTCATCAAAATTGTGCGTTTGCTGAATTTTAACGAATGATGCACATTGCCAAGAAAACTGAGCATGTACCCCTTTTTCAGGACGAAATTATAGATACTCCCCTAAGCGCTCGTTAAAAATAGTCAAATATTTAAGATCCGTTTCGTCGAAACGGCTGAACGACGGACTGTCGATATCGAGCACGCCAATAATCTGACCGCCGCTGTACAGCGGGATAACCAGCTCGGAATTGGAAGCACTGTCACAGGCAATATGCCCGGGGAACTGATGGACATCCTCGACGAGAACGGCTTCCTTGCGCGCCACGGCCGCTCCGCATACCCCTTTGCCAACCGCGATACGCGTGCAGGCCGGCTTGCCTTGGAAAGGCCCAAGGATAAGCGTTTCCCCTTCCAGCAAGTAAAAGCCAACCCAATTAATATCATCCAGGAACTGCTGAAGAAGCGCCGAGGCATTCGCCAAATTGGCGATCCGGCTGCCCTCGTCCTCTACCAGTCCCGTTAATTGCTTGATAAGCAGCGTATAGTTCTCTTCTCTTGTGCCCGTATACAAGCTAGCGTTAAACATTTTATATCACTCCTACTCTATCAACCTGACCAACCATCCAAACCAGACTTGATCGTATGAATAGAATATCATATTCCAGCAGCATGAGCGATTAGGGGGATAATTTGGGTGACGAAGAAGAAAACCGCAGCAAGGAAAAAAACGAGCGCAACGAAGAAAACGAATACGGAAAATCAAAACACAAAAACGGATCTGCTCTATCCTTTGCAGGAAAACTTTGAAGATGAAGGGTTTGCCCTGGTCAACCAAGCGAGAGAAGCCGCCGGCCTGCAGCCTCTCAGCAGATTGGAAGTGCTATTTGAGGCGGCTGAAGCCAAAGCGCAGGATATGCGAGACAACCATTATTTCGACCATCTATCCCCCACATACGGTACTCCGGGACAAATGCTGACGCAGTTTGGCGTGGAATGGACGGCATACGGGGAAAATATCGCTGCCGGTCAACGCACACCGGCCGCTGTTATGGAAGCCTGGATGAACAGCCCGGGCCATCGGGCCAATATATTGTCTCCTAAATATACGCATTTGGGAATCGGATATGCACCCGGGACAAATGACAGCCGCTACCGGACTTATTGGGTACAGGAATTCGTAAGACTATAGATCTGATTTTTCACCCAGATCCAACTTTACTCCTATTTTTGTAACTAATTTACAAAAGCTTTACTTCTCCTATACATTCTCCTAATAGAAACTTTGTAAGATGCAGTTGAAATCGCGCTATCAAATAGGAGGAGATCCAAGAATGAAAGGCAAAGTTTTGAAGACAGCCCTGCTTGGAACAGCAGCAGCCGCACTTGTTGTTACGGGGTATACAGGCATTAAGAGCAATAACCAGGTTAACGCTGCAACCCAAAAAGCAAAAAACGTCGTTCTCTTTGTTGGCGACGGCATGGGCACCGCGCAGCGTGATGCCATCCGGCTTGCTACAGTAGGCGAAAGCGGACAACTGGCTATGGACTCGATGCCTTACGTTGGCCTCATTCATACAAGCTCCACAACGGCCATCACGGATTCCGCCGCTTCCGCAACCGCTTATGCAAGCGGCGTAAAAACGTACAATGGCGCAATCGGCGTGGACGCAAACAAGAAAAGCGTAAAAACGATTATGGAATACGCGAAGGATAAAGGCATGTCTACCGGTCTTGTTACGACAAGCCAGATTACGGACGCAACGCCCGCGGCTTTCGCTTCCCATGTAGAAGACCGCTCCAAGCAAAGCGATATCGCCCTGCAATATTTGACGAAGTCGAAGGTTGACGTGCTGCTCGGCGGCGGCGAAGACTTCTGGTACCCTGCAGGCAACAAGGGTGCTTTCGACGATGAGACGCCAGCTGATCCTTCCGAGAAAAGCAAAGGAACGCAAGGCGACCTGGTGAAAAAGGCGAAGTCGCTTGGTTATACGTACGTAACGAACAAAACGGACATGACCAAAGCAAAAGGCAAGCTGCTTGGCCTGTTCGCTAACGAAGAAATGTTCCAGCAAAAGCCGGAAGGACAAGGCGATGTCTACAACCCGATCGTCCCTCTTGCCGACATGACGAAAAAAGCGCTGGACACTCTCTCCGCAAACAAAAAAGGCTTCTTCCTTATGGTTGAAGAGGAAGCTACGGACGAAATGGCTCACAACAATAACGCGAAGCTCACGATCAAAGCCGGTCAAGAGCTCGACAAAGCCGTAAAAGTAGCGAAGGACTTCGCGAAGCAGCATCCGGATACGCTTGTGCTCGTTCTTGCCGACCACGAAACAGGCGGCTTCTCCGTTGAAGAGGTAGACGATTCCGACGAGTCTACGGATGGCAAAACCATCTCCGGTGAAGACGGTCCGTTCGCGATCGCGAATTCCAAATTGAACTTTGTCGTAGACTGGACAACTTCCGGCCATACGGGCGTTGACGTTCCGGTTACGGCAACAGGCGCAGGCTCGGAGCTGTTCACGGGCATTTTCGAGAATACCTCCATCTTCAACAAGCTGGCTCAAGCTTTGAATATTACGATCAAGAAGTAAGCCCCGCTTGAACATTCCCCGCTATGCAAAAAAGAGACTTCTCTTGGCTAATCCGCCATGCGAAGTCTCTTTCTTTATTTCTATATCCTTATAACACTTTGCTAAGGAATTCTTTCGTTCTTGGATGCTGCGGATTCGCGAATACTTCACGCGGCGGTCCCTGCTCGACAATCTGCCCGCCGTCAATAAACAACAAGCGGTCCCCTACCTCGCGCGCAAAGCCCATCTCGTGGGTTACGATGACCATCGTCATGCCTTCCTTCGCAAGCGACTTCATCACGTCAAGCACCTCGCCGACCATCTCGGGATCAAGTGCCGACGTAGGCTCGTCGAACAGCATCACATGCGGTCGCATCGCAAGCGCGCGGGCAATCGCTACGCGCTGCTTCTGGCCGCCGGACAAGCGGTTCGGGTACGCATCCCGTTTCTCCTCAAGTCCTACGCGGCGCAGGAGCTCAAGGCCGATTTTGTCCGCCTCATCCTTTGCCACGTTCTGTACTTTGGTAGGAGCAAGCGTAATGTTCTGCAGCACCGTCTTGTGCGGGAACAGGTTAAACTGCTGGAACACCATGCCCATGCTTTGACGAAGCTCGTTGATATTCGTGTTGCGGTCCGTGAGGCGTTTGCCTTCGTACTCGATCACGCCGTCCGTAGGCGTCTCGAGAAGATTCAGGCATCTCAGAAAGGTGCTTTTGCCGGAGCCGCTTGGCCCGATGACGACGACAACCTCGCCTTTCGCAATCTCCGCATCAATGCCGTTCAGAATATTCGCTTTGCCGAATGACTTCTTAAGTCCGGTTACTTTAATCACTTGTTTTCAACCTCCGTTCGCCAATGCCAAGCAGCTTGGACAACGTAAAGATCAAGACGAAATAGATCAACGCGGAAATAAGCATCGGCTCAATGGAAATATAGGTGGCGCCTCTAATCGCATTTGCCTGGTAAGTCAATTCGGCGTATCCGATAACGGACAATACCGAAGACTCTTTTACGACAACGACAAACTCGTTGCCAAGCGCGGGCAATACGTTTTTGAATGCCTGAGGAAGGATAATTTGACGCATCGCCAATCCTTTCGACATCCCCAAAGAGCGAGCGGCTTCCATTTGACCCTTATCCACCGCTTGGATACCCGCACGCATGATCTCGGCAATATAAGCGCCGCTGTTTACGGTAAGGGTCAGATAAGCGGCCGTAAAGATACCGATGTCAAAGCCAAGGAAGATCGGAAGTCCGTAATAGAACAAGAACAACTGTACGAGAAGCGGCGTACCGCGAACGATTTCAACATATACCGTTCCGATGAAACGAAGCAGCCACAGTCCCGACAAACGGAGGAGGGACACGAGAGTACCAAGCACAAGGCCGCTAAGAACGGCAAGCAGCGATACCTCCAACGTCTTTTTAATGCCGGTCCAATAGTACGAACCATAGTCGTTTAGAAAAGAAAAATCCCAATGATACGCTAATTCCATGATGTCTACCTGCCTTTTATTTCTCGGAGATTTGCGTCATTTCGGATACCCATTGATCAATCTTCTTGTCCGCAGTCAGATGATCAAGCGTCTTTTGAATCTCGGCGAGAAGATCCTTTTCCCCTTTGTTAACCGCTACAGCGGAACCGCCGGACTCGTATTCAGGCGAAATGCTTGTTAATGCGAGATCGGAGTTTACGTTGGCATACCCTTGCGCAACCGGAAGCTCGGCAATGAGAGCATCAACCTTTTTCGATTTCAGCTCAAGTACCAGATCCGTCGTTTTACCCAAGGATTTCAGCTTGGCGCCTTTAATGCCTTGACCGATTTTCTCTTGCGTGGAGCCCATTTGAACGCCGATCGCTTTACCTTCCAGGTCAGCCATCGTCTTGAATTTGTCTTTATCTTCCGCACGAACAAGAACGCCTTGTTTAGCTTCGTAATAAATCTTGGAGAAGTCTACCGCTTTGGCGCGTTCCTTATCCGGCGTCATGCCTGCGATAACGAAGTCGATTTTGCCAAGCTTCAGCTCGGCAAGCAGGTTGCCGAAGTCCATATCCTTAATCTCCAGCTCAACGCCAAGATCCTTCGCAACTTCCTTTGCGATCTCAATGTCGAAGCCTACGATTTGATCCTTACCGTCAATATTTTTGTGGAACTCGTACGGCGCGTATTCAGCGCTTGTGCCGAGGACGATTTTTCCGGCTTTCTTAATATCGGCCAGCTTGCCGGTAGCCTCTGCGGCACCGTTATCCGCGGATGCGGCCGGGCTTTCGTTAGAGGAAGAATTATTCGCGTTGTTTTTGCCGCCGCATGCCGCCAGCGTAAACACAACAACTAATGTAAGCATAAGAACCAAGCTTTTTTTCAACGTCATGTCATTCAACTCCTGATGTCTGATCATTAGAAAACCAGTTGATTATAATTCATTATCACGTATAAAGATACAGGTTTTTTCTCCCATAATTTTCAGCTTCGCTAAGTCGTTGGCCCTACTACAGGAAGCATTCCCAAATAACCTCATCCTCACTCGAAGGCGGCGAGTACAAGAAGCCAATATACGACATACTCCTTTTATAGTAGAATTTATAGCTGAATGAAACATGCTTCCCAATTCGATTATGAGGTGCTTACCATGTCCATCAGTTTTACGTCATCGATCATTAGCCGATTAAAACGGGATATCGCTGAAATAGACCGGCAGATTGTCCAAAATAAAAGCAAAGCTGCCAAGATTAACGCTAAAATCAAACAGCTGCAAAAAGACAAACCTGACGGTTCCTCGCCGGCAGATCAGAGTAAATTGACCCAAATCAAAAAGCTCAGCGCCCAAGCCGATCAATTAACGGAATCGCAAACGGATCTGGCCAAGCAATTGTCCGTGAAAAACGCCGAGCTTAGGCTTCAACTGGCTAAGGGGAAATGACTCTTGAACAATTCATTGAAGCAAAAAAGGATGCAACCCTTATCAGGTTACATCCCCACAAACAACCGGCCTGAAACTTTAAGCGTCTTCAGAGCCGTTCTTGCCGGATAATAGCAAATTCATCAAAATAGCGGTAACGGATCCGGTTACGATCCCGTTCTGCAGAAGCATCTTGGCGAAGTCCGGCAGCTGGTCGAAGATTTGAGGCACCGCCGAGGATCCAAGGCCAACGGCAATACTGCATGCGGCGATGAGCAGATTGCGCTCCTCGCGCAGATTTACTTCGGACAAGATCGAGATGCCGGAAGCCGCAACGGAGCCGAACATGACAACCATCGCACCGCCAAGCACCGCATTCGGGATCACCGTCGTAATCGCCGCAAGCTTCGGCAGCAGTCCAAGCACAACCATAATGCCGCCGGCCGCAAAAATAACATCGCGGGTTTTTACGCGAGTCAGCGTGATCAGACCGACATTTTGCGAAAAGGCCGTATACGGAAATGCATTAAATAATCCGCCGAGCATAATGGCCGCGCCTTCCGAGCGGAGACCGTTAATAATCTGCTTCTGCTCCACCTTCTGATCCGTTGCTCTACCGACAGCCAGATAAACGCCCGTGGATTCCACCATACTAACAATATTGACGATAATCATCGTGAACACGGCCGTCAGGCTGAACTGCGGCGTACCGAAGTAGAACGGTTGAACGATGTTGAACCAGGAAGCCTCGTTTACGGGCGCAAAGCTGACGATTCCCATCGCGTATCCGGCGATCGTGCCAACGGCAAGGCCAATCAGCACGGATATGGAGCGCAAGAAGCCTTTGGCGAACCGATTCACGAGCAAAATGACGATAAGCGTGCCAAGTGCCAGCAACAGATTGCGAGGCAATCCGAAGTCCGCGCTGCCTTGTCCGCCGGCAACGTTATTCATGGCAACAGGGATTAGCGAAAGTCCAATGATGGTAACGACCGAACCGGTTACGATGACCGGGAAGAACTTCAACAGCTTCCCGTATAGCGGTGCTGCCAATACGACGAAAAGGCCGGATAAGATGATTGCTCCATAAGCCGTAGCCAGATTCGAGGCAGACGCAATCGCTATGATTGGGCCCACCGCCGTAAACGTGCAGCCGAGGATAACCGGCAGTCGGCTGCCGAAATATTTGGTACCCAGCACCTGCAGAATCGTTGCAAGACCGCAAGTGAACAGGTCCGCCGCGATCAGGTAGGCCATCTGCGCTGGAGTCAAGTGAAGTGCGCCTCCAACGATTAACGGAACAACAACCGCGCCCGCGTACATCGCCAAGACATGCTGAAATCCTAATGTAAATGCCCTCTGTTTGCCCAGCATCCCTTATACCGTCTCCTTTACAAGCTCTTTGGCCGATTCCTCGAAATCGATTTCCCCCGGCGCCATTCTGGAGATGGTTGCAAGCGACTCGACGCTGACATTCATTTGCTCCAGCAATCCCCGGCCCTCTTGGAAGCCTTTTTCAATGACGCAGCTAACGCCGGCAAGCTCAGCGCCGGATTCTCTCACGATCTGAACCAAACCAACCAGGGCAGCGCCCGTTGCGAGAAAATCGTCAACGATAAGAACCTTGTCGCCGGGTCCCAAATAATTTTTCGAAACCGTCACCTGATACGTTTCTTGCTTCGTAAAGGAATGAACAGACGCCGAATAGACCTGCTCCGACTGCGTGACCGCCTTTTTCTTCTTGGCGTATACAAACGGAACCTTAAGCGCAATACCCGCAGCCATCGCAAATTGAATGCCGCTTGCTTCAATCGTAAGCACCTTCGTAATAGTCTTGTCCGTAAACCGGGCCACCAATTCTTTGCCAATCTCCAAGGCAAGCTCCGTGTCTACTTGATGATTCAAGAAGGAATCCACCTTCAGCACCGTATCGGACAAAATTAATCCTTCTTCGCGTATTCGATCTTTCAGCCTTTTCATCTTTTTCGCTCCTCTAGTTGAATAAAAAAAGGGACAAGCCCTATTAGGCCTGTCCCACGTTAAACTAATTCGTGCACGCTGAACTACATTCGAAGGCTTTCCTACTGCTTCCAGTACGGAAAAGCACAATAAAGAAAAAATGCAAACAGCGATCACTCATAGTCGGATAGTTGCGATGGTTATCCGGTAGAAACTTATGGGCCATATTCCCATGATTATATGAGTCTTTTTAAAAATGCATTTCTAATCATACTAGGAATGAAGGCCAGATTACAAGTGGTATTTTTTTATGATAGGCTATTAAGGCAGAACGGTTTCTAGGAGAGGAGCAAGCAAATGAATTTTAATCTCACGGAAGCGATTGAAGTATTGGAACGCACACCGCAAACCTTGCAGCTTTTTTTATCCGGTTTGTCCGATGGCTGGCTGACATGCAACGAAGGAGAAGGAACTTGGAATGTGCGGAGGGTCATTGAGCATCTGATTGAGGGGGAGAAAAACAACTGGATTCCGCGGCTCGAATTTATCCTCGCAGAAGGCGAACATGCGCCCTTCCCTTCCTTTGACCGTTACGCTCATTTGAATCAAGCCTCTGCCCGATCATTTGAACAGTCCTTGCTCGAATTTATTGCGATCCGGACTCATAATATCGCGAGGCTCGAGGAGCTCGTGAAGGATGAATCAAGTCTTGAGCGGACTGGCTCCCATCCTGCATTTGGCGTCGTAAAGGTACGGGAGTTAATCGCTACTTGGGCGGTGCATGACATGACGCATATCGCCCAAATCGTCAGGGTTATGGCCAACCGTTATGTTACGGACGTAGGACCGTGGCATGAATACTTGGGGATACTGAATCGGAAATAATACGGATTAAAATAAAGAGAGGCTGCAGACGCGCTGTTCAGCGCGTTTGCAGCCTCTCTTGTTAGATGACTGATTTTTTCCGAATCGGACGTACTCTGTCCGATTCTTACATCATGCCGCCCATACCGCCCATGCCGCCCATATCAGGCATAGCTGGTTTGTCTTTCTCAGGCTTGTCGGCAACAACCGCTTCTGTAGTCAGGAACATAGCCGCTACGGAAGCTGCGTTTTGCAGAGCGGAACGAGTTACTTTCGCAGGGTCAACGATACCCGCTTCGAACATGTTCACCCATTCGCCGGTTGCAGCATTGTAACCAATGCCTACTTTTTCGTTTTTCAGACGCTCAACGATAACGGAACCTTCTTGGCCAGCGTTCGCAGCGATTGTGCGAAGCGGCTCTTCGAGGGAGCGCAATACGATGTTAACGCCTGTTTGCTCGTCGCCGCCAATTTGAATAGCCGCAACTGCTTTATATACGTTGATCAGAGCTGTACCGCCGCCGGATACGATACCTTCTTCAACCGCTGCGCGAGTCGAGTTCAGGGCATCTTCAATGCGGAGCTTGCGCTCTTTCAATTCAGTTTCAGTAGCCGCGCCGACTTTGATTACCGCTACGCCGCCAGCCAGTTTAGCCAGACGCTCTTGCAGCTTCTCACGGTCGAACTCGGAAGTTGTTTCTTCCAGCTGCACGCGGATTTGGTTAACGCGAGCTTGGATGTCGTCAGGGTTGCCGCTGCCGTCAACGATGATCGTGTTTTCTTTCGTAATGCGGATTTGGCGAGCGGAACCGAGTTGGTCCACAGTAGCGGATTTCAGCTCAAGGCCGAGCTCTTCCGTAACCACTTGCGCGCCAGTCAGGGCAGCGATATCAGCCAGCATTGCTTTGCGGCGGTCGCCGAAGCCTGGAGCTTTAACGCCTACGCAAGTGAATGTGCCGCGCAGTTTGTTCAGTACGAGCGTAGCTTGCGCTTCGCCTTCGATATCTTCCGCGATGATCAGGAGCTGTTTGCCGGATTGAACGACTTTCTCCAGAACAGGCAGGATCTCTTGGATGTTCGAGATCTTTTTGTCCGTGATCAGGATGTATGGGTTGTCGAGGACAGCTTCCATTTTATCCGTATCCGTAATCATGTACGGGGAAACGTAGCCGCGGTCGAATTGCATACCTTCAACCACTTCAAGCTCAGTAACGAAGCCTTTCGATTCTTCAACCGTGATAACGCCGTCGTTGCCCACTTTTTCCATAGCTTCCGCAATCAGTTGGCCTACTTCGTCGTCAGCAGCGGAGATCGAAGCCACTTGCGCGATCGATTGTTTGCCTTCGATTGGTTTAGCGATTGCTTTCAGCTCTTCTACAGCAGCTTTAACCGCTTTTTCGATGCCTTTGCGGATAACCATAGGGTTAGCGCCAGCCGTAACGTTTTTCAGGCCTTCGCGAATCATCGCTTGAGCCAGAACGGTAGCCGTCGTTGTACCGTCACCGGCAACGTCGTTTGTTTTTGTTGCTACTTCTTTAACGAGCTGAGCACCCATGTTCTCGAATGCGTCTTCCAGCTCGATTTCTTTCGCGATGGAAACGCCGTCGTTTGTGATAAGCGGGCTGCCGAATTTCTTCTCCAGCACCACGTTGCGGCCTTTAGGACCAAGCGTTACTTTAACCGCGTTTGCAAGTTGATCAACACCGCGCAGCATTGCGCGGCGAGCGTCTTCGCTAAATTTAATTTCTTTTGCCATTACCAGTTACCTCCCAAAAAGTATAATAAGTATCTTCCGCCTTGCCCTCTATGTTAGGAAACGGGCTTATCCAAAGATCGCGTGAATGTCGCTTTCCTTCATAATCAAATACTCTTTGCCGTCGTATTTGATTTCTGTTCCCGCATATTTCGAGAAAAGGACGCGGTCGCCAACTTGAACTTCAAGCGCAACGCGAACGCCGTCTTTCAGCGTACCGCTGCCAATTGCCACCACTTTGCCTTCTTGCGGCTTTTCTTTAGCTGTATCCGGCAAAACGATGCCGCTTGCAGTCGTTTCTTCTTTTGCGATCGGTTCGATCAATACGCGTTCACCCAAAGGTCTGATCATTGAAAATAGCCTCCTTAAAAAATTTGTCGCTTATTGTTTTATATTAGCACTCGTAAGCTTGAAGTGCTAACAACCATTTTTATCATACTCATTTTCCAGTCCGATTTCAAGTGTCTTGGACCAATTTTGCAGTTAATTAACATCGGCTCTCAAGGCACCTTCACCATTATAGCCCTAGCAAAAAGACGGCATACGCATATAAGCGCATGCCGTCCTTAATTACAGCTTCACTTGCAAGCCGCCTAAAATAAAATGAGTCATCTCTTCGATCGTATAATCCAGCGTATGAGGCCCCTCGCTGCGGATAGCCTGCCAGTACTCGGAGTTGCGATTAAACAACAATACGCCCGCGATGGAGTACACGGTAAGATCAACCGAGTTGAATTGGAACACGCCCTGCTCGCGGCCTGCCTCCAGCCACTTCCGCAGCGCCTGCCACAGCGGCATAACGTAATAGCGGATTTTGTCGATGCGAGAAGTGTTCAGCAGGATTTCATACTGGATAATCTGAACAAGCTCCGGATCGTTATACCGAAATTTGGAGACCTCCGAAATAACCAGCTTCACGCCGTCAAGCGGAGGCAGGTCTTTGTCCACGTCAGCAAACTGTTGGCTAGGAAAATACGCATCGAACAAAGCCGCGAACATATTCTCTTTCCCGCCGAAATGATACGAAATGAGAGCGACGTTAGCCCCGCCCGCTTCCTCGCATATTTGCCTTACCGTTGTCCCGTCAAAGCCCTGACTGGCAAACAGCTTCTTTGCCGCAAGCAGAATGCGGGACTTCACATCGCTCTCATTCGTTGTCATTGTCTAATCCTCCAGCAAATCTATTTAAATCGAATTATTTGGCCGCAACCGCTGCCTCTTGCTTTCGAACCGCACTGCGTCTCAGCCCCGTCGCCGCAGCGCTCACCGCTACGGCTACCGCCGTAATCAGGAAGAGAATCGCTACCTCATGGCCTACGCCGGGTCCGCCAAACAGTAAGTTCATGTTTCCTTCAACCGCATACGTTGCGGGAAGAACGGAACCAAGCCCGGTATAGAAATCCGATAACAGCTCCCGCGGCACAATCGTACCCGAAGATACCAGCTGCGCCGACAGAAGCATAATGTTGAACAGCATGCCGGCCATCCCGAACAGGTAGAGAAACATTTGCGATACGAACATAAAGGTGAGCAGGAACAGCATTTCAAATAACCATAGATGGAAAAAGCCCTGCTCGATTTGTCCGCCAAGCGATAACAGCAATGCCGAGCCTACTAATGATACAACAGCTGCTGCCGCAATATTAATGATACTTCTTGCCCCGAATCTTCTCCAGCGGCTGACGCTGGCCTGAACGGCCATTGCCGACTGCTCCAGATTCATCCCCATAATCATGGCGCCTACATAAGAAGCAAGCACCATCATCATCGGCACCATCTGATTGTTCATGCCATGTATGGCGTTAGTCGACTGAATATCCGCTGTTACGCGCTCAGCCAAACTTTGCGCAGCCGTTGCAGCCTGCTCCTCCGGCATCTGGGCAGCCACGCCTAGCGTTGTCTTCACGCCGGCGGCTACCGCCTGCTTGTTTACCTCGGCCGTAACCTGCTCGGCTACCCCGTTCATCATGCTTTTAATTAAAGCAGGATTCGACTCATTAATCCAATACTGAATGTTGGCGTGTCCGCCTGGAGACGCCGCCTTTTGCGTAAAATCCTCCGGCATGTAAATAATCATCTGAAGCTTCCGGTCGTCCAGCTGCTGCTGGGCAGCGTCCAAATCATCCAGCCGGGACATCTGGAACGGCAGCTCCTTAAGCAGATTAGCCGCTACCTGCTCTCCAAGCTGCTGGTCTTTATTGACAACCGCAATATGCAGCTGATTGGCACGATCGGTTACCCCGTCATAGCCCGTCATCCAAATCAAAGAGAATATGATTTGGAACATAAGTGCCGTAATAATCCCTACCCATGTGGTCGGGCGCTTCATAAATGCCTGCAAAGAATGTTTCAATTTCTCCACTCCCTCTATCTATATCTCGTATTAAACATATGTTTAAAACAACTGTTTAATACATTAACAAGGAAGTTTCTTTATGTCAACGATGGATTTGGGATAGTAGTCCTTAACTTACTTATAAATCTTTATTAAACAAAGAAGACGCCTTTCTGGCGGCGTCTTCTTTGTTTATGGGACTTTAACTTCAAAAAGCTGTAGCCGTCAGCTCCCTAATTTTTTATTCGCAGGATTTCAATACCTTAGATCAGATCAATCTTAGGATAGAGAACAGATGAACCCCTGTTGGTGGTGGGCTTACTTGGAGGATCACAATTATCTGTTCTCGAGTTTAGAGGAGTTTCCCTCCATCTTATCGATCATCCGCTTCCAGATTCAACTCAAACTCCTTGTCGCGGTCGCAGATCAGCACTCCGTCCACAACCTCCAGCTTGGCAACCTGAATGGACGAACGGCGAAATTCATAACTGTTCGAATCTTCATGATGCCCCTTCACACGGCCTGGATGAGTAAAATAAAAGATATATCCTTCTTCTCCTTGCACAACTACATCCGCGTGAAGGCCGATCGTCCCGTCATCCTCACGCCTGCCAGGCTGGTCGAGAATGATTCCGTTTCGTTCCCATACCGTCAGATCATCGGAACGGAAAACACCTTGCCCTCTCCATTCGTCTATGATAAGCCAATAATATCCTTTTAAGCGGAACACATTCGGTCCTTCGTGGCCTCTTTCGGTTATGACCGGACCAATCGGCTGCCAATCATACAGATCCTTGCTCTCTGCAGCGTAGGTATGATTCCGCTGCTTAAACCACATTCGAAACATGCCGTTAGGCAGCTGGTACACACAGGCATCGATCACGTTCTCCTCACTAATGCCAAGCGTGGACTGGAATTCCCAACGAATAAGGTCGGAGCTTGTATAATGCCGGATACGAGCCTTGCCCGTCCAATCTTCCGGTACGCCGTGGACGTAAGTGACATACATATGGTACAGCCCGTCATGCCAAATGATTTCAGGCGCCCAGAACGTATTTCTGCCCCATTCCGTTTCGAGACCTTCCAGGGTTCCCCGGTATAACCAGGTTGATCCGCCATCCGAGGAAGAAGCAACACCAAGATCGGTGCCATGCACCCACCCGAATTTTGGCCCCTCCTGCGTTGCGCGGCGGTTCGTATAGATCAACCACCATTCCTTGGCCTGCCGATTCCAAATAACGACTGGATCTGCCGCGCCGTCATAAATGGGATCCCTAAACAATGGCGATTTCATTCATTCTCCACTCCTCGCAACCCAATAATTAAATTGATCTACATCGATATAACCCTGCTCACTTTCGCAGTTATAGCTGTATAACCCGATCCGGTCGCCCCTGTAATTTCCCCATCCCAGCTGATACGCGTCTCCAAAGCTCGTGAATTGTACGCCATCGACGCTATATTCAAACCGGCTGATTCCGTCTACGTTCCATACAGACCTTAACCATAGGGTAGAACCCTTTAATTCCGGACCCCATTCTACCGTACCCGAATGATTAAACTTCAGGATCCTTGTCCCGTTCCGTTGCTGTACGCCAATCGTGCAATAGGTTTTCGCAAAATGGCAAATTCCCGCTTCCTGCCCGTCCGCCATGCCGCCGATATCCAGCTTTACGGTTGCCATATTATGAACGGTTCTGAACGCCCGTTGCGTAATGACGTTGCAGACGGTAAAAAAATTGCCCTTCTCGATCGGTTGGCATGCGTATAGACGCAGGTGGCCCGGCCGTTCCGTTAACGACCATTTGTCGGCTCTTGGCTGATGGTTCCACTCCCAATACGGCTTAAGCACCGCCCGGTCAAAATCGTCATTCGTGGTAAGAACCGTCGTGGGATGGCCGTTAATCGGCTTCCTGCCTCCCCATACCATTTCTCCGACTCCGTCGCCGTCCGTATCTTCTCCAATGATCGGCCATCCGTCCACCCATGTTACGGGCAGCAAGTGAAGCGGTCTGCCTTCAAAATCGCCCGATCCCTGGTGGCTAATGAAATACCATTCCCCGGTAACAGTATCGACCAGTCCGCCTTGATTCGGCTCCCGGTCTATTTCCTTTCCGTGGGTATGAATAATTTCCTTTTCCTCATAAGGACCATAAATATGCCTTGCCCTTAACATCATGACAACTCGGGCTTCAAAGCCTTCCTGAGCTCGCACCTCGCTGTGGAAGAAATAGTAAATCCCGTTTATTTTGTAGAGCTTATTGGCTTCGCTCCCTTTGTATTGATGGATAATCCTATCACTGTCCTGCAGCAGCTCTTTGCCGTCTTCACTAAGTTTAATTAAATGGATATTATAGTTATCGGCAAAATGAGTGGCAACCAGGTAGCCTTGTCCGTCATCGTCCCAGAATGGGCAGCAATCATCCCAGCCAGTGACCTCCCAAACCCGATGAAGCGGCTCCCAAGGTCCAGCCGGATCGGAAGCCGTGCTCATAAACAATCCTTCATCGGGCGTGAAAAAATAAACCCAGAATTTATTCTTATGGAATCGGATGGCGCCGGCCCAGACCCCTCTGCCATAACGATTCATGCGATCGTAATTGTATTCCGGGCCAATGCTTGTCAAATCTTGAACAACATGTCCGATCATGCTCCAATTCACAAGATCCTTGGAATGCAGCACCGCCATCCCCGGAGAGCAATGCAAAGTAGAGGAGATGCCGTAATAATCATCCCCGACCCGAATGACATCCGGATCGCTATAATCGCCGGGCAAGACAGGATTAACATAGGTGCCATCCCCCTGATCTCCCCAAGCTCCCTTCTTCGATAATAAATGGTAGTTAACTTCCATAACCTACCCATCCTTTGCCTTTGAATTTTTTCCGCCTGTTACAATCCCGCAAGGGCAGCAATCTCGTCAGCAGGAAGGGCTTGGTCATAAATGCGGAAATCATCCACCCGTCCGTCGAGATACGGATCGGAGCTATATTGGGAACGGCCGATCCAATTTTGCGTCGTTGCACCCAGATCGGACGGTTTAATGGTCATCGACGTATTGCTCCCCACTTGAGCTCCATCAACATAGAGAGTGCCGGTCGAACCGTTTAACGTAACGGCTACATGATGCCAGCCTCCCGTTACCAGCGCAGACTGCCCGTCAATGATTTGCTCGCTCGAATTATTGTTTTTGATCGCAAAGCGAATTTTGCCATTGGCTCCATTTTTCGGAGTAAGAAACATACTGGTCGAAGTCCCGGAACCAAAATCAAAAATTCGCGTCCAGTTTTTAGCGCTATCCAGATTCACCCATGCTGAAATGGTTATTGTGTCAGCCCCGGAGACAAGGCTGGAAGGCAGCGCAATATAGCCGTTTGTTCCGGCAAGATCCGCAGCGTTGCCGATTTTACCCGTAATCCAGGCCGTACCGCCATTCAGCGTTCCAGGATTGCCGTTTCCGGATGCGTCTGCGGCTGAAGCCCCGCTTGTTTCGTCAAATTTATACCAGGACAGGAGGGTGGCCATCGGCATACCATCGGTTGTTGCGGAAGCAATTGCCGACATGTCCGATTCTCCTATTGCATTTACTGCCGTTACCTTGTAATGGTAGGCCGTATTCGGTTTTAAACCCAGGCTGGTATACGACGTTCCTGTAATCAAATCGCTATTAACTTTGGTATAGACGGCATTCTCAGCTAATGAATCGGCGACGTATACCTGATAACCCGTTGCTCCTGGTACAGCTGGCCAGCTTACGTTAATCGATCTATAATCTGCTGTCGCAGCTATCACACCCGTCGGTGCTGCCGTTACGGATTCCAAGGTTTGCCCGTTCATCACACTCGCAACTTCAGATGAACTTATCGCGCGATTATAGATTCTGACATCATCCACTCGTCCGTCGAGATACGGATCGGAGCTATATTGGGAACGGCCGATCCAATTCTGCGTCGTTGCGCCCAGATCGGACGGTTTAATGGTCATCGACGTATTGCTCCCCACTTGAGCTCCATCAACATAGAGAGTGCCGATCGAACCGTTTAACGTAACGGCTACATGATGCCAGCCTCCCGTTGCCAGCGCAGACTGCCCGTCAATGATTTGCTCGCTCGAATTATTGTTTTTGATCGCGAAGCGAATTTTGCCATTGGCACCATTTTTCGGAGTAAGAAACATACTGGTCGAAGTCCCGGAACCAAAATCAAAAATTCGCGTCCAGTTTTTAGCGCTATCCAGATTCACCCAAGCTGAAATGGTGATTGTGTCAGCCCCGGAGACAAGGCTGGAAGGAAGGGCAATATAGCCGTTTGTTCCGGCAAGATCCGCAGCGTTGCCGATTTTACCCGTAATCCAGGCCGTACCGCCATTCAGCGTTCCAGTATTGCCGTTTCCGGATGCGTCTGCGGCTGAAGCTCCGCTTGTTTCGTCAAATTTATACCAGGCTTTTAAATGGGTGTCGACGTTGACTTTTACAGCTGCATGATACGCTTGCCCGTTATAGGTCGCGGTAATCGCAGCCGTACCTGCGCCAATCCCGGTCACCAAGCCTGCCGAATCGACGGTTGCCACAGCCGGATCGGATGAAGTGAAGCTTGCTTGACTTGTAAGAACCTGATTGCTTCCGTCCGGATGAATGACCCTTAATACGGATTGATGCGTATGATTGACGTTAAGAACATAACTGCTTGCATCAAAAGCCGGAATGCCGTCTCCTCCCGTTGTGGCCGATACAACGGCGAACGTTGATCCTCCGGATACACGGACCTTGTAAAAGTAAATCGTATTTGGATTCAAGCTTGTGTCGCTATAAGACGTTGTTGTAATTGGCGCACTGTTAATCTGAGTATAAGTTCCATTTTCCTCTGTTGATCTAAAGATGTTGTAACCAAGTGCGTCCGGTACTGCCGTCCAGCTTAAGTTGATCGCATCCGAGCCGGCTATTGCTGCTTTCAGTCCAGTTATATTGCCTAGAATGATCCTGTTGCTCAGTCCATCCGTCTCTGCCGCGTCAGGCGTATACAATAACATGGCAAGCGGATAATCCTTTCCCGCAACCTCAGGCATTCTCGTTTCGTACGCATAGGCCAAATACTTGTATTTTTCCTGGGTCATATCCTGCCCTTCGATATATTTATAATAGTTGTACAAAACACTGTAGAACGCATCAATTCTGCCTCTTTGATCCGGATTGATCTGATCGAATATCTGACCGGAATAGCTTTGGTTTGCCACCGCGGGCGTCCACATCACATCGTATCCCAGATGATACTTTAGAGCATACGTGGTCCCTTCCAGCAACCTGTCGTTCAGAAAATGGAATGGATTTACCGCATTAGCAGCCGTTGAGATTGTTCCTGCTGCCGGGTCAACCTTCGTTCCTTGGGCGTAGATGGTCTGTACCAATGTTGACAGTCCGGCGATATTGGCATAAGAATGTCCCACATCGCGGCCCATTTCCATTAATTGCACATGGTAATCCGACGGATCGAGCGGCGCTCCTGTCCTTTCGTTTTTGGTCATCCATCGCATTTCATGTTTGATCGAACCATTCCTTCCCCCATCATCGCCTTCTGCATTCACTGTTGTTGCTTCTACGGATTCCGCATACATTTCCAGGTCATTGGTAAAGATCGCCCGCGCCATCGTTCCCATAACCGTAAATTGGTGTTGATTCATGAAAAAAGAATGTGCGTTATAAGTGACCGAGCAAAGCTCCATCATATGGATAAAATTCTGAGTGTCGGTTTCTGTCCATTTCAAACCTGCTGTAGGCGTGTCGGAATAACGCAAAATTTCTGCCGCTGCCGCCAGCAAATAAGTCATCGTCGCAAAACGGAAGTTCGTATGAGGAGCAACAGACTGGATGCCGGAATAAGATCTGACGATATACATCGCACTGGAACGGTACGTCTCATCGCCGGTAATGTACCACATAACGGCTTGTTTAAAAGCGGTTAAGGCATCCGTATTCGCACGCGTTCCCACATAATCGCTTGGGTCGGACCAGTATTTACCACTTGCATCGGTAAAGGCCCACGGACCGCGTATATTAACGAATAGATCATTGCCGACTTCATATAAGATTCTTGGATTCGGCCTGGATTGCCAGTCGGCGGCAAAGGCTTCGAACGCCGTATTCCACGGCTCGTCCCCTGCTCTTGCATGGTCGCGCATATTGTCCAGATCGGCCAGCGTCATGGCAATGCCCGGATGATGGATCGTTGCTGATACCGTTGATCCGTTAGCATCCGTGTAGGAAGCATTCACATCTGCGTTTACCGCTTGTGGTTTGTAAGATGTAATGAGCGGCGAAACAGCCGCATTCGCTGTTCCGGCACCTCCAAAGCCTGTAAAGGTCATGACTAACGTAAAACAAACAATAAGGACTAAAAAGAATTGGCGGCGATTGCTTTTTATGACCAGGTCCATTTCTTATTCCTCCATTCTTCAAGAAAAAGCCCCCAATTTAACGAAGATTCGATTGGGGGCTTCGATGATTATGCGCAAGTTGACTCGTTAATCAACCTTTTTGCTCCTTGACGGTAATCGTGATCGTTTGGCTGGATGTCTCGCCAGCCGCATTGACTAATACGGCGCGGTACGAGTATACGCCCGGCGCTCTGCCGGAGATGCTCGTTGCCGCCTTTTGGGCCGTAGGCGTCGCTTCACTCAGCGTCTGCGAATCGATCAATGTCCCGTTCTCGTACAAGCGGTACTCGGAACCGTTCGTTCCCCACCACATGTTCATCGTAACATCGTAATTCCCGTCGCCGTCCCAGTTATTATGGGACAAGACCGGTTTGCCCGGCGCGGCGTCGGTGACGGTGACGACATGCGGATCGCATTTCGTCGTGCCGAAGATGTTCGTGAGTTCGCAGGTGTACGTGTACGTACCGTTTACTTTGCCAGCGATATCGGTCTTCACGGTTTGCGCCTCCGGCGAGTTGTCCGTCAGCATCTGCGTAGCGATTAGCTTGCCGTTTTCGTACAGCTTGAACTCGGTGCCGTTGTTCCCCCACCACAGGTTCATGGTGACGGTGTAGCTGCCGTCCTTCAGCCCCGTGTCATGCCCGTTGTTGTCGGATAGGACCGCTTTGCCCGGAGCGCCGCTCGCAAGCGGCGTCACGTCGTGCAGCCACTGCGCCCAACGAATCAGCACAGTCGCCTGTTCGGCAGTGAACACTTTGCCGCTTTGCTTGTTCACGTCTGCGATATACGCCTGCAGCAGATTGCGAGCCTCCGCACCTTTCCTTTCGGCCGCTTTCGTTTTGGCCTCTGCCAGATGCTGCTGAAGGGATGCCACAACTAGCTGCGAATCAGCTGCTCCTGTTTCGGCCGCGAAGGTTTCGGTGAGTGCAGACAGACTGTCGAACGTCGCGGTGACGCTGTACGAATGTTCAGCCGATGAGCGGTGTCCAGCAGCATCCTCCGCTTCCGCCGTCACCTTATGAACGCCCGGCAGCAGCGTATACGCCTTGACATCCACAAGCGGTGCGTTGCACGGCGAGTTGGTCACGCCGGAGACGCTGTCCACCGCTTCGCATATGATGTTCACCGTCTGATCAATCGTATAGGACGCTTCACCGGAGATCGTGAGTTGAGGCGCGGTCAGGTCGATCTTCGCCTCCGCCGATTTCGGATAGACCGAATCGGTTACCGATTCAGGACGATACAGGATCTGGTTCGTGCCTTCCTTCCCGAGGATAACAGGCGCGTCGTAGACACTCCAGCTGCTTCCGCCATCCAGGCTGTACTGTATATTTTCGTAACCAGACAACTTCACCGTAACGGGTGTCGTATACCAGCCGTTCTGGCCGCTTGGAGACGAAGGATCAAGCGACGACGTGATTTTGATCTCCCGTTTTTCCAGTGCTTCCATAGCTTGCAGCAGACTTGCAGATTCTGCATCGATCGCATCTTGGCTGGCATCTGCAAGCATAGCTTTGGCGTTCGTAACCGTATCCGTCAGCACTTGCCAGCTCGATTCGGTGTAAAGCTTGGCATCAAGCGCTGCAGCTTTATCCAGCAAGAAATTCAGTAAGGAATAGTCCCCGTGTGGCGCCGTATTGTTTGCTAACTGAAGGATCTCAGCAGCGCTTAATACATGATCATCAATACGGAATTCGTCCAGCATGCCGCCCAACAACGGATCTGAAGAAAACTGGCTTTTTCCGAGATAATTTAACGTCGGTTTGAAGTCGCCCGGCTTGATCGTGACGTTAGCGGATGCCACTTCCACACCGTTCACATACAGCTTCTCCTTGCCGTTCCCGAGTGTCACCGCCACATGAACCCACGTATTCGTTGCGAGCTGCGAGGTTTGCACGATTTGCTCAGCGCCGCCGTTCTTAATTGCAAACCGCATAAAATTACCCGTTTTCGGCGTTAGGAACATATATTGGGTAGTACCGTTACCGAAGTCGAAGATTCGTTGCCAATCCTTTCCGCCTTTCCAATACACCCAAGTTGACAAGGTGATCTCATTGTAACTGGACAACGGATGCTTAGCGGGCAGTGTGACATAGCTATTGGTGCCGTTCAATTCGATCGCTTTCCCGACTTTCCCTTCCTTGAACGCAGGGGTGCCGGAAACCGTCCCGTTGGAAGAACCGAATGCATTATCCGCGTTTCCTTCAAACGAATAGAAGGATAATGGGTTGCGGGCAAGCAGGCTCTTCGCATCGTAAAGCTCCTTGGCGATTTTCATATCCGTATAACCAGGAGCATTCATTTCCGTTTTGATGCGTTCCACCTCTTGGCTGAATAGATAATAACTCAATCTTGAATAATCTCCCGCCGGAAGCGTTGTCGCATTATCGAGTGCAAGCTGAAGCGGGTCAATGACCGTTACCGACGTACCGTCCGTCGTACCGGTCACGACAGGCCCGTTATCGTACAAGATTTTGAATGTCATTTTACCCGTTTGATAAGCAGTTCCAACCGTCGATTGTGCTTTCCAATGAAGCTGGTCGTCGGATGCGGCCTCCATCCATTTATCGCCGAAGTAAACCTTGACATTCTCAAGAGCTTTACCGGCAGCAAAATTCAAGGTGACCGTGTTCCCCGTCACGGCTAAGGAAGAATCCTCCGGATTATCCGACTTTAGCGTTACCGTATCCAATATGGCCGGACTTCCCTCATGGATGACGTTACCAAAGAACTTGACTTCGGTAACATTGCCGTACCAATTGATGCTATTGTAAATCCGGATATAACGATAGGCTTTCGGATTCTGAACCGGGAATGTTTGCCAATTTACCGTATTTACAGCTGGGGCGGTCAACGTCACCCACGGCTCATCACCGATGTGATTGGTTCCCTGGATGACAATACCTGCCGACCGGGCAGGAAGGCCTTGACTTCCAAGCAATTTTACTTGGGTTAATTGCACTTTATCCTGATCCCCGAGGTCAAATGCGATCCAACCCACGCCTCCGTTTTCGGAGCGAAAATCGGAGCCGGTACCTATATTCCCGTCAAACATATAGCCCACTTGCTGAACGGTCGTATCCATGCTTCGCCCCGGTGTAGAATCAGTCAAAGGCAGGGTCTTGAATACATCGTTGAGGAGCCCCTCTTCGTTAACGATAGTCACCTTGGTGCCGTCAGTCGTAAGTTTGACCGATCTGCCGAGATTTGCGCCTTGATTGTAGTCGATGCGGAACGGGACTTTGCCAAGCGTATAGAATTCTCCAAGCTTTTGCTTCACGGTAAAATGACGGGCATCTGTGGAAACAGCATCCATCTTCGTACTGCCGAAATAAACGGCAACATTATCGATCGGTTCGCTTGCGGTAAACGATAAGGTCACGGTATCACCAGCCGTTGCGATCGATGAATCGCTCGGATGATCGGATTCGATGGATACCGTTTGCAACAGATCGACAAACGGGATATCGGCATTGTCAAAACTGAAGTAATCGACTTCCACTCGGCCATCGGCAGTTCCACCGGTAGCTTGCAGCCTGAGATAAATCGCGCCTTCTCGAGACGCATAACCCGATTTCGCCAAATCGTATGGGATCGTGACGAACTCGCCGTTCGTATTCGGAACGGCAAATTCAGCTACGGTATTGGCAGCCGCATCTCCATTGCCAAGATCGATGGCTTTTATGACAACAGGCTCGTTGCTCTTCACCCGCAATACCATAAAGCGCCGGTCATCGCCTTTGGCCCCCATATCGACATTGCGATAGGTTAATGCGGAGCTGTCTCCTGGTAATACGACATGATCCCCCATCTTCTCGGCATTGCCGTACAGATCGGAAAGATAGCTTCCGCCCTGCCGCTTTGTCGACTGAATCGATCCGGAAGAGGATGGCGTTACGTATTTAAAACTGTTAAAGGTCAAGGCGCCGGACCCTCTGTAGACCAGATAAAAATCGTTGTTGCCTCCGTTATTGCCGTAGATAATCTCATCATTCTGATGGTCGAAAGCGGCGGTCACCGTGTTGCCTGCCGTATCCGCAATCGGATAGCTCTTGACGAGCTGGCCCTGCGGGCCTCCAAGCCTCATTTCAAGCACGCCGCTTCCCGCAGCTTTATGACCCAACAGCAATTGTACGGTGCCGCTGTCAAAATTCATGTTGCGATATCCGATATAACCGCCGTCTGTCAGGGTAATGTTATCCGACACCTCGTCCTTCACATAACCTGTTTCGCTCGTAATTGGAGCTTCAATCGCCTTGTTATCGGTTTTGGCAAAACCGCCGGAAAATTGAAACCAGCGCGCTTCGGCGGCAAAATTATAGGCATTATTGGAACCTGTCGTTTTGAAATACAGATTCTTCTTGCCTTTCAGTGTATCGCCGATGTTTTCGAATTTCTGAACATAGGTGTTCGGAATGGTCCACCAGCCTGTATGGGGGACCTTAAAGATGGCTGTCGGCTTCGTCAGGGCCATGGTCTCGTCAGTCAGCTTCACGTCAGGGTCGGTAACGTACATCGTAATGGTCGACCCGGCCGTCGAGTTTTGGGCATAGGTGAACGCGAGCGTATCCGCGGGAACCGAACCGAAATCGAAATTTTCGTAGCCGAACCAGTTGCCGTTCATCGTCCCTTCGGCTTTGTATTGGATGTAACCGTTCTCGTCCAGATAACTGGCGATTCCAGGTTTTACAAAGCCGTTCTTAAACCAAACTGCGTTGTTGGAGGAAAAAGGTACAGCCGGGTACCGGTTATATAGACCATATAAATTTCCCGCTTCCTGCAAAGGCTGCGGCGGCCCCTTCGGCTCCGTGTCCAAGGCCCCGTTCGCAGGGGTAAAGAGAAGCTGGCCAGACCCCGGTGTATCGATGGCCGGAACCTCAGGATGCTCCATCAAGATCTCGGGATATTTGAACAATTCGTCATATTTACCGCCGGAATATCCTTTCTCATATTTATAATAGTTGTAGATGGAAGCGGCTTCTGTTATGGATCCACCTCTCGGACTGATGCCGGTCCACCCGGTCTTTTGTCCCACGCCGTTGATATGAGGGAAATATTCCACATCGTACCCTGCATTGTATTTCGTATAATAAGAGAGGGCCTTTAGCAGCTTTTGATCCTGAAATTCGAAGGGGTCTACTCCGCCCTCGGCAACCGGAACCCCGGTAACAGGATCAAGCTTCGTCCCTTGGACATGAATGGTTCTGGCCGTTGCGCCGTATGTCGCCACGTCAAGGTTCGAGTGACCCTGATCGCGTCCCATCTCGACGACC
The DNA here is from genome assembly GCF_051200795.1 of Paenibacillus glycanilyticus. Classification (NCBI taxonomy): domain Bacteria; kingdom Bacillati; phylum Bacillota; class Bacilli; order Caryophanales; family Paenibacillaceae; genus Paenibacillus; species Paenibacillus glycanilyticus. Next base: position 1,219,946 of record NZ_CP195155.1, on the reverse strand, counting down.
TCTCCATTATCCATTATCGCCGCGGCGAGCGAGAAATTGATACTTTCTGCCCCGCTTGCATTATCTTGGTCAACGGCTTTTTTATTGACGGCAAACCGCTCCACCGCTTCATTATAACCGTTGATATCATCCAGGAAGATGGAAATGGACATATACCCCATGTTCCCTACAGCCGCTTGATTATAAAATCCGAACCACTTGTTCGTTTCCTGCCAGATGAGTCTTAAGAAATTATCGTAGACCTTCTTTTTTTCATAATCGATATTGCCTTGTGCGTCCCGGCACCATCCGGAGCTTGGCGTATAGAGAAGAATTTCTGCCGCGGCAGCCATCTTCTGACCTGCAACCCCGGAGCTGAGAACGCTGGATGCTCCCCACACCTTCGAGATCGTATCCCAATTGGCCGGCTCCGTCGTATCGAAAAATTGCTTAAGCCCATTGGCCCACGCGTCCAATACGTTTTTGGCATTGTTCAGATAATCCTCATCCCCCGTGATGTACCACATGAGCACTTGTTGATAGGCTGTCGTGGCATCCTGACGCAATTGCTTGTCCCCGTTGCTGTCGGAGACTTGAGGATAAGTGAACTCCTTTTGCGTTCCTCCGTTCCCATAGATCGCTACATTTTTCGAAGATTCGGCTGACCTTCTGAACGCATCGAATGCAGATGCCCAAGGCTCTTTACCGAGCCATACCATATCCCTCATGGTGTTCAGATCCGATCGCGATTGCAGAATACCCGGATGGACGATTCCTGTCGGACCTTTTACCACATAGTCGTCATAGCTTCGGTCATAGTTCGGATTGATGATTGCGCTATTTTGCGGCGTTGGCACATTGGATACATAAGGGGTATAAGGTGCAATGCCTGAAGATTCGGCAGCCTGCACGGTTGCATGGCCGACAGGGATGATGCCGCCTAAAATGAGAAGAGACAATACGATAGAAAGAGAGCGTTTGCATTTGGGCAGAAACCCTTTCATCTCAAAGACCTCCTTTCAAGATTGAGCCCCTGGCGGGCAAAATGGTCGACCTGTTTTAATTTCATTTTCATTACTGCGCTCCTCTCAAATTTTAAATGTACATCTATACTAAACCGCCGAAGCGAGTTCAGCCTGCCTGCGATAATCAGCCTTCACTGGTCCAAGTCTCCACTTACCGCAAAGTCACCTCTGAGATTGTAAGCGTTTTCATAACCGACCAAGCCTCTCTTTCTATCGAAGATAGGCTTGAGATCGGAACACCTACCGATCTGATTGACAAGAATCGACTGGTGCTCCTCATTTATTGCGATATGACTTCAGAGCGTTTTACTGCTTTTGGGCAAGGAAGGCATTGATTTGATTTTTCAATTCTTCTTTAATTTTTTCTACACCCGAAGCCTTCAAATCCTTATTCATCTTCGACAAATTATCATTAACGTCGCCGAAGCCGGACAATAAGAATGGAAGATACTTATCCATAACAGTGCTGCATTTGGCGATTTCATTTTTTACAGGCTCTTGATCGAATGTAAATCCAGCCAATACATTTTTCTTATAGGTATCCGGCTTAAATTGATATTCATAATAGTGTTGAATCTGCTCCGGCAATCCTGCGGGAATTCGATGGAAATTCGGATTCCAAGTCAACTCGAAGGCAGGGAAAGCATAATTTTTAGTCGGATCGACTCCATCCGGAATCTTCCACTGATTATCTCCTACAGGCCCCCAATTTTTACCTTCTATACCATACGTAAATAAGTCATTGTTCTCCTGACTGGAGAAAATCCAATCCAGGAATTCCATTGCTCTATCAATTTTTTTAGAAGAAGCAGGTATGGCAATGAAATTCCATGCCTTGCCATCCGTAGATTGTGTTCCAGGTGTCATTTCTTGATTGTTCTTGAAGATCGGCCAGAAACCAAGCTCCGCATTCGGATCTAACGCCTTTTGCTTGGCTTCTTCCCCAGTAAACCCATTTAATGTTCCGTATCCCGCAGCGACAGGCTTTCCTGTTCCAGTCGTGTTTGTCAAAGTATCTGCCGGAATAAATTCATTAAACCGCTTCGCTTGGTTAAACTGGTTCATCAAATAATCGAGACCGTACTTAGGATTAATGTTCGCCCATTCCGATGCCGGATCTCCATAAGCTGCCACACCCGCGACGGATTTCCCATCATTGGCGATTTGAACGTACACGAAATTTTTCTTCGGATTTGAGCCGCCGATAAATGGAAATACGTTCCCTTCAAGCTGTTGTGCATTGATATCCGTAAATAGCTTGAAGAAGGCAGTGTTGCCATAGTTTCCAAACGGGTTCATGTCTTTTTCGTTTTCTTTTACTTTTTCAAGGAAGTTATACAAATCATCATAGCTGCTGATATCCTTCATCCCATACTTGGTCAACAAATCTTTCCGATACCAGACACCTTCCATATCCATGAAAGCGTTTGTAAGCGGAATGGCATAGAGCTTGCCGTTCATCTTATTATCATTGATATACTCTTCTGAGAAAGCCTTCTGAAGCCCGGGATATTTGGGGTTGTTAAAGTATTCGCTTAAATCCGCCAATGCGCCGTCTCTGGCGAATTTATCCTTTGACCACGGGTTAAAGAGGTCGATGTCCTCTCCCGATGCGATCCATAATTCATGCTTTGGACCATAGTCGGCAGGCGGTGTAAAGGTAAGATTCAAGGTCGTATTAAGCGTATCCTTCGTCCGTTTCTCAAACTCCTTAATGACGGGATCCACATCGCGATACATCCCGTTTTCGGTCCCGAACAGACGAATATTAAGCGTAACCGGATCCTTTGTTGCGGGCGCTGTACTTTCTGCCGTGTTGCTTGTGGGCGCAGTGCTTTCGCTCGGCTCGTTTGATGCCTTGCTGCATCCAGCGATTGACGCGGCAAGCATGGTTGCAGCAATCGGTAATACAACAAACTTTTTGTTCATTTTTAGTCCTCCCTTTTACTATTCAATCCTATATACTAAACCGCTCTCGCGGGTTTAGCCCTTAACAGCTCCAACTACTAATCCCTTAACAAAGTACTTTTGCAGAAATGGATACACAAAAATGATGGGACCTACAGTGACTACGGCAGTAGCCATTTTGGCCGTGTTGGTTGGAACGACATAATTAGCTAATGTTATTCCTTGCATTTGATTCAATTGATTGGCAAAGTCCACTTCTCTCAATACCTTCATGATCAGATATTGCAAAGAATACAGATCCTTATCGGAAATAAATAGAGTGGCTGTAAACCATTCGTTCCAGAAACCGAGTCCATAAAACAATCCGATCGTTGCCAATGCAGGTTTTGCTAGCGGAAGGATGATTTTAAATAAAATATAGATGTCATTCGCACCGTCTATTTTGGCGGACTCCGCCAGCGAATCCGGTATTTGCTTGAAGAAGTTCCTTAACAGAAACATATTAAACGGGTTAACCAAGGCCGGTAAAATATAAACCAAGATATTATCGCTTAAACCTAAATACTTGGAGATAAGAAGGTAGGTAGGTATCAAACCTCCGTTAAACAGCATCGTAAAATAGACGAAAAAGGCGATCTTGTTTCTGTGGGTAAACGTTTTCACGGAAATGGCATAAGCCATCGCACTGGTAATGATCAGGCAAAGGATCGTACCCGCAACCGTGAAAATGATCGTTGTCTTGTAAGCGCTGAATATGGCGTTATCCTGGAATATGACCTTGTAAGCAAACAACGAGAATTGTTTAGGAATAAGAGCAAAGCCGGTCAATTGTACGGATTTTTCGTCTGATATGGAGCTTGATAAAATAAGGATAAAAGGCACAATGCAAAATATTGAAAACAAGGCCATGAACAGATAAGAAAATAGATTTAATGCTTTATTCTCCAAGCTGCTTTTCATTTGTTTATCTCCTTCCTCAAGTGAAAACGGCTGCGCCGTCCCTTGGAGGAGCAGCATACGTTTCGCGAATGAAATATAAGCATAGTATAAAAACCTATACTTTCTTATATTTTAAAAAATAGCGGAATCCGAATCATATTTCTTGGCAAGATAATTGGTTATATATACGATGATAAAGCCTACAAAGGATTGATAAAGTCCGATTGCAGTAGACATGCTCATGTCATTCATTTGTCTAAGCATTCTGAATACGTAAGTGTCAATAACATCGGTCGTGTCATACAAATAAGGGTTATCGCCTACAATCGCATAGATCATTCCAAGATCCCCGTGGAAGATGCCCCCGATGCCAAACAAGGTCAACAGTACTGCTGTCGTTTTAAGCTGCGGCAAAGTAATCTTTGTAATGCATTGCATACGGCTGGCACCGTCCATTTTGGCTGCTTCATAGATTTCCTGGTCAATGCCCGCTATAGCAGCCAGATAGACAACGGAACCGAAGCCTGCGGTTTTCCATATTTTTAGAACAACCAGTATTCCGGCCCATAGACTCGGGTTGGCATAAAAATTGATTTCCTGTCCTTCCTGAATAAAGCCCAACGCTTTTAAAACGGAATTAATTAATCCTACATCTGTCGATAGTAGGGCAAAAACAAACATCGAAACTAATGTCCAGGATATAAAATTCGGCAAAATGACAAGCGATTGCGTCACTTTCTTAAAATACTTGGAGCTGATTTCAGACAGCACAATGGCAATCAGGATCGAAAAAAACAAACCGGTAATAAGAAACAACAGATTTAAATACAACGTGTTCCAGGTTACAACAAGCCAATCCTTTGAAGTGAAGAAATACTCGAAATTTTTCAGACCGACGAATTTACTTTTAAAAAGCCCTTTCACCGTATTAAAGTCTTGAAAGGCCACGATGATCCCTACCATTGGCAGGTACTTGAAAATCACGAAATATAAAATGCCTGGCAAAACTAATAAATACAAATAGAAATTTTGTTTTACATCTGATAGGAAGCTCTTTTTTCTCTTCTTAACAACGCTGTCCGCTTTATTGCTGCTCAAAGCAACATTCATAGTGATCATCCCCCCGTATGCTAAAAAAATCTCTCGGCTCGCGTCGTGGAAATACGGAACGCCTTTTCCCTTCTGACTCTAATATCACCTGCATGAGTCTTCAAGTTCTCGTTTTATCAAAATGCCGCTTTGATGGTTTTTAAACCTGTTCAAAAACACGCTGCAGCGTATCCCGATGCTATTTGAACTCAGGCAGTTTACAACAAAAAAAGAACCAACAGCGTGGATGCTGCCGGTTCTTTTTCTGTTTCGCTTTACCATTCGAAGTTTGCTTTTGGACTCTCGTCATTCTGGATACTCATTCTATAATTTTCCGGGGTTCTGCCAAAGTGTTTTTTAAATACGGTAAAGAAGTGCTTGCTATTCTCCGGATACCCGACCAATTCGGCAATCCTGCTGACAGGATCATTCGTTTCAATCAGAAGCCGCTGTGCTTCCGACATCCTGCATTGCGTAATATAATCCGACAAGGATATACCCGTTATCTCTTTGAAAATAGACCTGACGTAATTCGGAGACAGCTCTACATACTTGGCCACTGTATCCGTTGATAGGTTTATACTATTATAATGCTGCCTGATATAATCTCTAATTTTATTCGCAATCACGGTTTTTACATTTTCTTTAGAATCATTGCCTTTGGTCTCTACAACTTTGAAGCAGAGTGAATAGAGATACGTTTTTATTTCTTCCAACGTTTCGCAGGTTTGAATCTCGGACACCAGTACCTTTATGCTGTATTCTCCATTCTCTATACTCGTCTTGGCGATACCGCTTAGCGTCCTTGTAAGCAACACGGCTAACTGCAGCACCGTTATTTGGATGACATCCGCGCTATATAAAGCAAGCCTTTCAAAAAACTCATTAAGGCTTGCGTCAATTTTTCTTAAATTGCTTTCCTTTATGGCTTCGATCATTCTCTTCTCAATATCATAAGGATATTCCTGGAGAACATTATCATTTCGCTGAGCGATTTCGCCATATTGTATGACTGCTTTTCGGCCGAAAATAATTCGATAATTCGAAGCTGCCAGCGCATTTTGAAAGGATTTGCCTATTCCTTCAATCCCTTCTGCAATGTCCCCTATTCCCGCAGATACCGAGATCTTCAAATATTTCTCTACTTTGTCTTGCATTTCCTTTACCGTATCGAGCAGGTTATCCAAAAGCTCGTCACTTCTATGATTGACATTTAAAATAATACTGACATAGTCATTTCCGTTATCAACGCCCTCTACCTTAAAGCCTTTTTCCCTAAAAAATTCACATGCAATATTAATAATGGCGAATCTAACCAATCTGACGTCTTTCGACCATTTGCCTGAAAGAACCTTTTCAAGAGAATCCATTTTAAGGACAAGGGTCAAAAAGAACGGAGCGTCCAGACTTACCCCGCACTCCATCCTATACTCTTTGTCGAAGATTTTTTCGTCCAGTTCCCCATTAACTATTTTACTTAGTAAGGTCTTCTTCTTATCATTCAATAAACGGTTTGAATCCAGTCTATATTTATGAAGCAATTTTCTGAAGGGATTATAGATGGTTGATGTAAAATAGACAGCTAAAAGGATACCCGCAAGCATAAAAATAACGGTTAAAAACAATAATGTCTTTTGCATGGAATAGGCCGACGATAACAGCTTGCTATATTCGCCAATGCCTATAAATATTAAGCCTAAATGCTTTGCTTTCACATAGCTGACCAATGATTCCTTACCGTTAATCTTCGTTGTAAAGCTGCCTTTTTCATTGTTAGACTGCATGATTTGTTTCGCAAAGCTTTCATTGGCAAGATTTTTATTGATCATAGAAGTGTCATCATGGGATAATACATTGCCGTTTTTATACATGATCAATACTTGATTGAGATCTCCGGCACTTCCATTAGTAACCATCTGTTGCAGTATTCTTTGATTTAAATTAATGACTAATGACGATTCAACTTCACCCTTATTTGAAGTGTTTGCAAGAACCAGGGTCAAGAAATTTTCGCTTACATTGTTATTACTTATTACATAATCCACTTTTCTTGTAAAATATTCATTCGAAACGTTACGTTCCTTATTCCTCAGGATACGAAGTATATCTTGATCCAAAAAATCCGTTGTCGACTGAATCCCTTCTCCTACCTCGGATATACTGAATAATACTCTGTCAGCCTTTGAATTATAAATATAAATGGAGCCGATAAGAGGATTTGACTTCACATATTGCTTTAATTTCTTTAATGCATCTTGATCGGCAAATTGATCTGGTTTATCAACATACAAACCGTAATTAAGATCATTATCCATACTATTATTAAATAACTGATAAAAGTTATAATAGACATTAATGAGCATTGTATCTGCAATATAATAGGATTGCGAAATAAAGTTTTCAGAGGTTTGACTGATTTGCTCTATACTTTTATTGCTGTAAGTGCGAAACAAGACAAAGGAAAAAACGGATAATAGAACGATAACAATAATGAAATAGGACGATAAGATTTTTATTAATAAAGTATCCCTTCTAAAGAGGCGTGTTAGCCTTCCCCCCACACGTTCTACTTTCATTTGGCTACCCCCTCATTATATCTATTGGGAGAACGACCCGGGAAACCGATCTTGTAATCCAGTCCCCCAGTTCGCCCTGAACCGTCCTTTTGTCACTTTAGAAATTGAATGCCGTACGCGTGCTCATTAATGTCGAAATGCCCCTGCTCCGCATCCAGAATCAACTCGCCGTTAATACGCAAATTGGTGAAGGTGACACCGTCCACGGTCCGCTCCCGGTCAAATCCGTAAATGCGGTTTTTATGCTCATTTTTTCCTTTATAGGTCACATTCCGGAAATGTATATTCTCAATGCGTTTACCGGCAACAGGGTTATATTTTTCGTTCCACACGATACGGATGTCCACAAGCTGGCCTAGTTCAAAATCCTCCACACGGATGTTGTCATAGGTGACGTTCCGCACCGTGTTATTATCGCCAACATTAATGTTCATGGCCCCCCAATAACCGGGCTGGGGCTCATGGTGCTCCAAAATATCGATATTGCTGAACTGGATATCCTCGATCAAGTCACCGCCCCGGCGATAGTCTCCATGTCCGCCGATATTCATTGCATGTGCAACGTCGGCCCATAAGACGGAGTCTTTGACGCTTACGCAGCGCGAATCCCCTTTATAATCCCAGCGGCTGCCGTATACGGCAATGCAATCGTCGGACGTCCGCAGGAACACATCCTCAATCTCTATATGCGAACTGGACATCATGTCGATGCCGTCGCACCATCCCCGCGTGCTGAAGGATTTGAAATCGCGGATCCGGATATGCTCGGACTTGCCGATGTAAATGCTGTAATGCGGCGGATCGAGCAGCACGATACCCTCCACTGAAATATGATGCGAGAACATAATCCTAACGCCCCGAAAGGCGGAGAATCGGTGGAAGTCAGATAAATATATCACACCTCTGCCGCGTATGGTGACATCTTGTACATGATCGCAAACAAGGGAACCTACAACTATAGCGCTGCCGGCAATATAGACGGTTTTCCCGGACGGAATACGGAAGATCGTCTCCTCCAGATAATGCATCCCTGGCCCGAAATAAATCACCTCCGGTGCCGCTCCCCCAGGCAGCGGATGATTCGCCAAACGTTGAATATCCTCCATTCTGTGAATGGCTGGCTTCAGGAACAGCACATTCGGGTCATCCGGTTTCGGCGGATTGTCCTCCGGTGCATTTGCGAAAAGATGCAAATTGCCAAATCGGTCCCCGTTCACTTCAATAGACAGCTTGCACGGTTCTTCCAATCGGAAGGTAACGGTCGCACCTTCCACTTCGAACGGGATCCGCTTCGAGAGCGGGCGGATGACAGCTTGGTGAATAGGCCCCTTCCGGTTCTCAACCCGTACCTCCACCGGTCCACCACCCATGTCAAAATAAGACATGGAAGCCTGTCTAACATTGTGCATATCCACCTTCGCTTCATACACGAAAAGCGGCTCCCAATTCCCTCCGGGGATACGGACGCTTACCTCAAAATCATCCCGGCCAACCGCCCCTGCGGGCGCTTCCCAAATCTTTAAATAGCTCACGAAGTTCTCCTCCCAGCGTAGGCTCATCATACGTTACCATAAATACAAATCGTTTCCTTTCAGCTTGAAAACGGCCTCGATGAAATAATAATCGCCATAAATAATAGGCGTATGTCGATCCGGATTATGGTAGGCTGCAGAACCATTGATAAGGAGATGATCCACCTCCATACTCCAGTCGCAGCAAGAAGCATCCAACGTCTTTAATAGTTTCAGAGCGGCGCTTAAATACAAATCCTTTTCATGCTCTTGAGCAACCTTTGCTATCTCGATTAGTCCGCAGGCAGCGATTGCAGCCGCCGTTGAATCCTGGTAAGCCGGCTCCTTCGGCTGACGGAAGTCGATTGGAATGATACCGCTTTCAGGAATATTAGCGATAAAATAATGCGCGATTCGTTTCGCCGTATCCAAATACTCCTGTTTCCCTGTATGCGTGAAGCTCATCATAAAGCCGTAAAGTCCCCAGGATTGTCCGCGAGTCCATGAGGAACCATCCTCGTAGCCTTGGCCGCCGTAGGTGCGTAAGACCGAACCCTCGTATGGATCGAACTCGACGATATGATTGACGGAGCCATCTGCCCGAACAAATGCGGACATTGCTGTATCCGCGTGACGCATGGCGATATGCTTGTATCTTGGATCCCCGGTTTCTCCCGTAGCCCAATAAAGCAAAGGAATGTTCAACATACAATCGATAATCGCCCAGCCTCGGGTATCCGCCCCATCCAAATCATTCCATGCGCGGATAAAGCCCCCGGCTAGATTAAAGCGGCCTGCGAGCAAATTCGCCGCGTGCAGCGCCCGCTTCCTAGATCTCGGATTCTTCGTTACTCTGTAGTTGGCCACACTGGTAGGGAGCCACATAAATCCGACATCATGATGCAAGCCATGGAAGATATGAAAGCATTCGTCAAGCAGCTCTTCCGAATTAACCGCGATGTCCTTATATTTTTCGTTGCCCGTCTCGTGGTGCATCAGCCACATCATGCCGCCCCAGAAACCGTTCGTCCACCAACTGATTCCGTCCGCCGGATCGCTGCCCGGTTTCATATCCGGTCGATGGTCATGCGTACCGTTAATTGTTGTGTAGGGAATTTTATATTGCGATCTTTCGCTCACCACGTCCATTTTGGCCGTGATTTTCCCAATAACATCGCTGACCCATTGTCGATCGCTCGCCAGTAACACACCGCTCTCCTCCTCGAAGCCTTTTCCCTTTCACTTTAATATCACTATCTATGAGTGTTCAAGTTCTCGTTTTATCAAAACGCCGATTTGATGGTTTTTGAACCTGTTCAAAAACACGCTGCAGCGTATCCCGATGCGATTTGAACTCAAACTTGGTCAAAAAGAAAAGAGCAAACGCATTCGTTGCTCTTTTCTCCATTCAAGCCTATGTTTAAAATTCGATGGCAAGGCAGTTGACGTATTCCGTTGGCAGCGACTCCGGCAGCGAAACGACGAGTGCGCCAAACGATTGCTGGAACGGTACTTCTCCGGCACCAAGCAGCCGCACGTTCTTCACCTTCTCCTCCGAACCGAACGTTCGGATTACGGCAAGACGGTCTTGCGGCACAGCCATCTGGAACGCATAGACCGTGCTGTCTTTCTGCGTGAACCGGAAATCCGACGAGGTCCACTCCGCCTTGTCTTCCTTAAAGTGATCGATAACGACGCGAGTGCCGCCTTCGCCCGACACGCGGAACGGCCGGGTGCCATATACCCCCTCCCCGCAGGCTTCAATCCACCGCGCCATTTCCTTCAAGATGTGCCTGCATTCATCGTCGATCGTGCCATCGGGCTTCTGCGGAATGTTCAACAGCAGATTGCCGTTCTTCGCAATGATATCTACAAACATCTCGATGACATGCCCCGGCTTCTTGTAGACGGATTTTACATTATAGAACCAGTCGCCCAGGCAGGTGTCCGTCTGCCACGGTTCCGGTTTGATATCCGGCTCTTGGCTGCGCTCGATATCCATCACACCGATGCTGTAAATCTCTTTCTTACGGTCCTTCTGGTTATACACCGCTCTGTTTACGCCGCCGTTAAGCGACGCGCTTGTGTTGTACAGGTGCGCAACTGCGTGCAGCCCCGTCTGGTAATCAGGATGATCGGGATTAAAGTCAGATTTGTCCCATGTGTTGACGAACGGCACCACGCCGTCAGAATACAGAAGATCCGGTTGATACAGGTCGATGACTTCCTTTACGATATCGAACCAACGCTTATGCCACCATTGATTCGGCGTATACCACGGGTCCAGATCGTACATTTTCTTGCCCGGGTCGTGATGCTCGCGGTTCGGCAGGTACAGATCCTCGTACTCGGGATCATTGCCGTCATAGGGAATGCCTTTGTACGGTCCTTCCTTGTCCTGCCCTTTGTTCCAATGGAACCAACTGAACGTAGCGCCCAGATGTTCGGTCAGGCCGAACGGCAGCCCCCGCTTCACCGCAGCCTGCTTCCATAACGCGACGATATCTTTTTTCGGCCCCATGTTCACGGAATTCCACCGATGGATCTTGGAGTCGTAATTGAAAAAGTTGTCGTGATGCATAGCCTGCGCTACGAAGTATTTAGCTCCTGCCGCTGCGTACAAGTCCATCAGCTCTTCGGGATCGAACTTCTCGGCTTTCCACAGCTGCACGATGTCTTTATAACCGAATTGCGATGGATGCCCGTAGTGCCGGATGTGATAGCGGTACTGTTCCGAGCCTTCGACGTAAAGATTGCGAGCGTACCAATCTCCGTACATCGGAACCGATTGAGCGCCCCAGTGCGACCAGATGCCAAGCTTGGCGTCCCGGAACCAATCCGGGCATTCGAACGTCCGCAAGGAATCAAAGGTTGGTTCGTAGGGACCCTTCGTGATTTCTGTCTTCAGCAAAAGTAAAACCTCCTAATTGGAATCGGATAACGTAAATTCGACGGTAACGTCTATACCGGAATTCAGCGATAGGTGGAGATATTCCCCATATGTCCCTTCAAGAGCCGCTGCTTCTCTTCCGTTGACCGTGGCTTTTGTCCAAGGGATGCCCAATTTTAATTTGATTTCATTGGAATTAACAATGGAATTCAAGGTAACGCTCACCGTTTTGGATAAGAGATCCCATGTTAAAGCGCGGACCTCCACCCGGGTTCTTGCCATCAACCCATGAATGGAACCCGATTGCCATTCGGAGGGTAGTGCCGGAAGAACCTCAATTTCACCGGTGTTGGAGAATAGCAGCGCTTCATTAACGGCTCCCACAGTACCGAATAAGGTATCTGTGCAATAAGTATCGCATCTTCTGTTTGTGTCATGGTCCGTCATCAGCGATGCGTAATAACCGGAATCCGTCATCATCGGCAGAAGGGCAGCGGCTACTTCGTTGCCGTCCTTTAATCTCGCAGAGACCAGCGCCTTGTGCATCCAGCCGTGCCCCGCCGTGGCGTCCGACGTATTGTATTTGTTTCGGTTCTCCATCGCGGTAATGGCGGCTTTCGTGAGCTCCGCATCGTTCTGCGTCTCGTATGCTGGCCATGCCGGGTAGAGATGGCTCAAATGGCGGTGATTGTTGTTCTCCGTATATTCATTCATCGCCCATTCGCGCAAAGCGCCGTCCTTGTCCACCTTGTAGTCCGGCAGCAGTCCCAGCAAAGACTCCCATCGTTCGACCGCTGCTTCGTATCCTTCGCGCATGACCGCTTGTTCCACGGTTATGACCATATGCAGTCCATCCCTCGCTGCCGAAATATCCATGGTGGCATTGGCCGTAAGCGTGCTGTTGTAACCAATCGGGTTATTCTCCGGCGAATAGGTAGGGATGAGCAGATATTTCTCGTCTGGATTTAGCACTGACTTGCCTTCCTCATAGCACGCGTTGCCGTTTACATCGGTATAGTACTCCGGCGTACATAGCTGCTCCCAGAAATTGGCCTGCTTGGTCAACAGCGGAAGCAAAATATCTTTTTCCAAATCCAAATATCCCTTTTCGAGCAGCTTTTCGAATTCTCCATCCGTCAGCCCCCCGTCCCGTACGCTGAGAATAGGCTTCAGTTCATGGATTCTCATGTAATCGTTGATCGGGATCTGCCCGTTGCCGCAGCACTGCCAATATTCGAAGATGGGAAGCAAACACCAGCTTGCTCCCGCATTCCAATATTGAAACGGATAGTCATTGTCGTATTCCACGTGCATCCCGCGGTCGATATCCGAGTTGACCGACACCTGAAGCGCATCATGCATCCCGTAGGCCATTCGAGCATTGTATTCAAAATCGGGCGCATTTCTCAAGAAGAAGGTGATATACCCAAGCTGGGCATGCGACATATGGCCTGTATTCATGGGAGAGACCTGCAAATTCACGTTGGCGTCAAGCGTATAGATGGCGCGCCAGCCCGGATTCCACTCTCCGGTCCACATGCCATACAACCGCGGCGCGCTTGAGCCGCTGCAGCAAATCAAGGCATATCGCCCCTGGTTGTACACCTGTTCCATAAAAGCATGATTGATCCTCGATTTGGAAGCCTTCTGCGCGTTGATCAGCGTTACATTGTCTGAGATTTTGTCGTCCTCGTCGCCAGCAAGAGAAAAACGCACGGCGTTAAATTCCGCGGCATGCTTTAGAGCATGAGGCGCAAGGGCGGCATTGTAGTCGAATTTGCCGGAAACGTCCTTATATTTTTCCGCGACAGCATTCGTATTCTGAAACAGACCGTCAACGATCGAGTATTGCGTCATACCTGCAAAATCATCGATTTTGCCCATATCAAATGTTCGGTTCGATTGCGTAATTAAATAGACGGCGTCGGCATCGATGACTTGAATCGCCGGATTCCGTTCCTCTCCGACATTCATCGGTTCATTCGTGTCCGCCAGCAGCACTCTCTTCTGGGTTCCGTTAACGACCACAACCCGGGTCAGGCAGGCGTACCCTCCATCGATCAACTCGCTGCCCGGGTAGGACGGATAATGGGCAACCTGCGCGATATAGGTCGCATTCGGATCAACGAGCTTCTTGTATTGAAGCGCAGTCAGCTCGGACAACCCGTCCCGCGCTTTGTACATGCCCGAAATGTCATCAATGGAAATGATCATGTTGATCTTGGCGCCGGCGGACGATTGCGCGATCTTCGTAATCGATACATTGTCTTCCCTGGACGTAAACGACGTTCGGATCCACTCGCCGCAATCATCGGAATAACGGACGCCGGTTTCCGCCGTCTCATAGTTCGTCCATCTTTCATAGCCGGACACGGCTCCCTTGTTCTTGACGTTTAATCTGAGCTGATGTCCAGGATGATAGCTGTACAAAAAGGTTCTTCTTCTGGTTGACCCGTCCGGAAAAGTAATCTTCCATTGATCGTTAAGATCAAAAACATTCCTCCTGGCCGCGGCAAGCTGTCCCGTCAGTTCTTCCGGAATCGCCCTCGGATCGCCGGACGGATAGTTGAACCACATATATTGAAAAATAAAGGTGTCAGCATACGGCGATCCGGACGTGACGTACCCGTTCTCGCCGTTTCCGCTAACCATTCCGTCCCGCCACGCCCGACCGGAATTGAACGCTGGAATCTCGGTATAAGTGCCGGCATAATTGCCTTTTTCGTACAGGCGTACAGAGTTCGAATCTTTCGTCATGCTTGGATTCTCCTTCACTTCGTTTGACTATTATTATAACGATCGCCTCCTATAAAGCGGCATTCACTAGAACGACAGATCCTCGCTCTAAATGTCGCAAATTCGCAGATCTGTTATAATGGGAGCATAAACGGTCTGAGGAGCGAATGGAGCATGAATTTACCGCCGATCCACTTGGAAAATACGAATCTGAAGATCACAGTCGGCGGGCTTGCACTGAATGTGCTCTATATCAAGTTGGGCATTTTTTATCGTTCTTTTCCAGAGCACAGCCATAGCAAACGAAGCTATGAAATGCATTTTATTCCTCTCGGGCAAGGAACGTTGATTGCAAGCGGCCGCAGTTATCCGATCATCCCCGGCACCTTGTTTATGACAGGCCCTGATGTCGTCCATGAGCAGATCACGAACTCTTCGGATCCTATGTCGGAATACTGTATTTGCTTCGAGCTGCTGGATTACGAGCCTACTCGGGATCCGGAACTTGATATCTTAACCGAAACCTTCGCGCAAACTCCATTCTGGTTCGGCCAAGATTCGCAAAACTTGATGGAGCTGTTCGAACAGCTTTCATTCGAAACGACCCGCAAATCTATTGGATATCACTGGTATGTAGGCACCATTCTCGAACAGATTGTCGTCAAGCTCATTCGGAATTATATGGGGGACCAGATGGCCGTCTCCGTCTCGCCGACACCGCTGCAAACGCCGGACGACAAACGACTGGCCACCATCGAACACAGCTTTCTTTCTCAATATAGCTTCATTACCGTACAAGCGCTTGCGAGCACATTGGGCTTAAGCGTTAGACAAACGGAAAGAACGATCAAACAATTTTACGGCATGACGTTTACCCAAAAGCGTAACATGGCCAGGTTAAGCGCAGCTGCCCATTTTCTTACCACGACGAGCATGACAATCAGCCATATCGCGGAAACGGTCGGATACTCGTCTCTAGAGCAATTTTGCTCGGCCTTCAAAATAAACTATGGAATGCCGGCAAGCCGGTATCGCTTATCGCGTTCTGCTCAAATTCCCAAAACGGCTGACTAAAGCGAACAACGACCATGCGGCATGGCTTGCCCCGTCCAATCGCTATAAACCGTGTATTCTTCTTCCTCTACTCGATACAGCGGAATGAATTTCATCTCCCGATGCCCTTCTACGGAAAAAGCCAAATCCACCGTTGGAAGCTGAATGAATTTCTCGAGGAGGTTAGAGTCGGTGATATCCTCTTGTATTCGTTGATGGCCAACCTGAGCAAGCAAAATATTGCCGTACATGACTGCCGAAATGTCTTCGGAGCCTTGAAGTGGAACCCGTTTCAGGTCTGCATGGATATCGATATCGACGATATCGCGATTATTATAAGTACGCTCTACGATGATATAACCGTTGTCCTCCATTACATCGATAGGCGTGCCATTGATTTTAATCCCTTTAATGGCTTGTCTTTTCAGCAGCAGTTTAAATGACGTAGGTTCCGTAACTTCGATGACGAGCCTAGACGTTAGATTGTCAGGAAATTCGCTTGTTTGCGAGATAACCGCATTCTGCTCTCTCCAAATAACCGTAGAAGAAATAAAAGCATTAAGCAAGATCGTGCCTTCGTTTTTAAACCAGATGTTTTTTTGAAGTTCGCTCATCGCTTCAATTCCGGACGCGGTACAACACCAGAAAGAATCATATGGCTCGCTAAATTTCTTAATCGCGCAACTCCCAAGAGGCTGATGGTACTGCGAGAGGCCCGTTTTCGCACTTGCACTGTTCAAGACGGCATTATATTTCAGCGTCTCCAGATGATCCAGATATTCAACCGCCCCGGACCATTCAAGCAATCGCTCCAAAATTTTCTCCGTATTATGAGCACAGCAGCTTTCGCTTTCACCGCCAGTTAAAGCATCCCCAAGCTTACCGAAGCCTCCCCAATGCTCTGATTTCTCAGAGACACTACCTTGAATATAAGCAGTAGCCTTGGAGCTGCTATTACCGTTGGCGAAGGTCCTTCCTTGCAAAAATTGATAAAAATTTATGGCCATTTCTTTGTATTTCGTTTCACCGCTGATCGAAAACCGATGCATAGCTGCAATGACCATGGGAAGATGCGTATTGGCGTGAAGATCTTCAAGGATGTCGTGTCCGGCTTCAAGCCTATCAACAAAGTACATCCTGTCGAACTTGTTTGCCAGCTCGAACAGCCGATCATCCCCTGTCAAATCATACAAAGTATAAATCGTATCTCCTATCCCCCCGAATTCATTCACCGGATTCAATTTTGTACAGCGGAGAATTCCATCGATTTTCCAATAAGAGAGCTTCTCGAATCGCTTATAAACATAAAGGGCTAAGTTAACAGCAAGATGCAATGACTTGGTGTTACCCAAATAGGAATAACAGTCGACTAAACCCTGCATGATTTTGTGTAGGGTATAATAAGGCGCCCATACCTTTCTATTTTCCTCAAATTCTAAGATATCCAGCTTTTCTTCTTCGAACGCGCTCAGATATCCGCTTGGTTGGGCGCATAATTCCATCATGTCAACTATCGCGGATGCCTTGCTTTTTAATAGTCCGTCCTGATCGGCAAAAGCGAATTTTGCGCAAGCTGAGAGGAAATGTCCCACAAAATGGCCTCTCAGACCACACTCGCCGTCTTCCCAGCCGCCCAAGGGTTCAGCATTCGACGGGATACAGGCATTGATCTTAAAATTATGCATAAGGCGATCCACGTTAAATTCAGATATATACGTTTTTACGAGTGCTCTTCGGCAAGCAAATGTTTGGTCAGTAAGCTTGACTTCATCAAGTTTAAAATTGACGAACATATTGATTCCCCCCTCTTTTCGCGATGTCATACTTCTTGCAACACCCCCATTTTAAACGGGAAAGTCCACGCTTTGAATTCCCTCACTTTGGATTGCATATCTTATATTTGGGTTTATCAAAGTAATAGACAAAGTACGAGGGGCATCTTACAATTAGCGATACGCATCAAAATGAAGGGGATTTTTCATGTGCATGAAGTTATTTTACGCTTTGATCAGATACTTAAAATCAAAGAATTTGGATTTCACACGGCAAATAACCTGTACACACACCCGAGTCGACTGCTCGACTTTGATGTTTTTCTCTTTGTCGCCGAGGGCCAGATGGAAGTATGGGAAGAAGGGGTGGAATATATTATTAAAAAAGGGCAGTTCCTCTTTTTAAAAAGCGGAATATCTCACTGGGGAGAGCCAAAAACGCCTGCCGGAACATCCTGGTATTGGATTCATTTTTTCGGTCATTTAAATGGGGATGGGGATACATTGCATGATTTGAATAGTAATAAGCTGTTTGCCTCCCCTGCCGTCATGGATGCGCAAGAAGATTATCGAAAGTCCATTGCGCTGCCCAAACATGGAACGCTATCTCAAACTAAAGGTTTGGAAAATAAACTGGATGCTCTTATTCAATTATTTCATTCCTCCGATCCCTTTCGGGCACTTTCCCTGAGCTTGCAAACCATGGAGCTGTATTTAAAGCTATATCAAGAATCTATGAAAGAACACCCTCCAACCAAATCCGACCGTACGGTTCTGCGAATTATCGATTATCTGGAGAACAAGAATAATTATGAGATCAACTCCAAGGAACTTGCGGCTAGTCTCGATATGAATTACAGCTATCTGTGCGAAATCTTCAAGCTGAAAACAGGATCTACCATTCACGGGTACAACGCCCGACTATTCATGAACAAAGCAATCGGACTTATGAAAGATTCCGAGCGCAATGTTTCCGAAATTAGTGATTTGCTTGGATTTAAAAACCCTTTTTATTTCAGTAGAGTGTTTCGTAAAATAATGGGTTGCTCGCCATCGGAATATATGAGCCGGATCTATAGAAAATAAACAGCGGCTTCTTGTTAATAAAAATGGAGGGTGGCTTTTTCAGCCCCCTCCATTTTTTGAACAAAAGTACTAGTCCTTTTTCCGAGTCAACTCCACGATCTTTAATAGAAGCGTGAGCAAGGCGATAATCTCCAGGAAGCTCATGCTATCTCCTCCGATCCTGATAAGATGACTCTTCATCCGGACCTCCCTCTCCCATGAGGAGCATTCTGCTCCTTATAAATTTATTCACGTTTATAAGTGAATAGAATAGCTCTTCCATTCTGATTGGCGCGTTAAGAATCTACTTTGTGTCTCTTGCCTGTTTAACGATGGCCGGATCCCGTGTACTAACTAGCAAAAGCCATAAAGGAGAGATGTACATGTCCAGTCAATCAACAGCAAGACGCATAGAAGGAAAAGTTGCGTTAATAACCGGTGCCGGTTCCGGTATCGGACGGGCCGCCGCGGTCCGGTTCGCGGAGGAAGGAGCGAATCTTATTCTGCTTGACCGCGACCGGCAGACGCTCTCCGTCGTCTGCCGCGAGGCGGAAGCGTTTGGAGCCAAATCCATTGCCGTCGAGGCCGATATATCGGACGAGCATTCCTTGGCGGAAGCCTACGATAAGGCAATCTCCGCGTTTGGGCAGCTGGATATCGTTTTTGCCAACGCAGGCATTAACGGCACTATTTCTCCCATTGAGCATATGTCCAAGGAAGAATGGGAAGCTACGATCAGCGTCAATCTGACCGGGACGTTTCTGACCGTCAAGCACGCGATCCCGCTCCTGAAGGAAAAAGGCGGCAGCATCATCATAACGAGCTCCATTAACGGCAACCGCGTGTTCTCGAATTTCGGCTTCAGCGCCTACAGCAGCTCGAAGGCCGGCGAGACCGCTTTTACCCGCATGGCGGCACTGGAGCTTGCGGAATACGGTATCCGCGTCAACGCGATTTGCCCGGGTGCCATTTCGACGAACATTGATCAATCTACCAAGCCCAAGCCGGAGCTCGAAGAGATTCGAATCCCCGTCGAGTTCCCGGAAGGCGGTCATCCTCTTGAGGATGGACCCGGGAAGCCTTCGCAGGTTGCGAATCTCGTGCTGTTTCTCGCTTCGGACGAGGCAAGCCATATCACCGGGACCTCGGTCTATATCGACGGGGCGGAGTCGCTTCTTCGCGGTTAATCCGATTTGAATGGAGTGTAGAGAAAAGGAGATGACCCGTTTTGCAAAGAGAAAGCATCTATCATTCCCCCAGCCATAGATGGTCGTATGCCTATGATCCGGAAACGTTCCATCTACGTCTTAAAACCAAACGCGGCGATGTCGAGCGGGTTGTTGCAATCGCTGGAGATAAATATGATTGGGATCATCATTACCAGGAAGTCGAAATGGATCTCATTGCGGCCGACGGCCTGCATGATTATTGGGAAGCCGTTATACGGCCGGAATTCAAACGATTCAGCTACGGCTTCCGGCTGCATAGCGGCGAAGATACAATCTGGCTGACGGAAGACGGCTTCTCCGAGGAGGAGCCTACGCCGGCTGGCGGTTATTTCGAAGCGCATTACATTCATTCCATAGATTTGTTCGAAGCCCCGGAATGGGCGAAGGAAGCGATCTTTTATCAGATTCTCCCCGATCGCTTCGAGAATGGGGACAAGACGAACGATCCGGAAGGCACTAGCCCATGGGGAGAGCAGCCGGAGGGAGAATCCTTTTTCGGAGGGGATCTGCGAGGGATTATGAACCGCATCGAACACTTGAACGAGCTGGGCGTTAACGCCGTTTATTTGACGCCGGTCTTCCGTTCGCCCTCCAATCATAAATACGACACGACCGATTACCGGGAGGTTGATCCTCATTTCGGGGACAAGGAGCTCTTGAAGAAGCTGGTCCAGACCTGTCATGATCATGGAATTCGCGTGGTGCTGGACGCCGTGTTTAACCATGCGAGCGAACAGTTCCCTCCTTTCCAGGATGTACTGGAGAAGGGCGAGCAATCGGAATATAAAGACTGGTTCCATCTGAACGGCTTTCCCGTAGAAGTTCAGGACGGCATACCGAACTATGATACCTTCGGCTTCTATGGCAATATGCCCAAGCTGAATACGGCCAATCCGGATGTGAAAAAGTATCTGATCGAAACCGCGGTGAACTGGATGAAAGAAACGGGAATCGACGGCTGGCGGCTGGATGTGGCCAACGAAATCGACCATCACTTCTGGCGCGATTTCCGCATAGCCATCAAGGATGCTAATAAGGAAGCTTTTATTGTCGGAGAAGTATGGAGCGATTCGCTGCGCTGGCTTCTTGGCGATCAGTTCGATTCCGTCATGAACTATCCGTTTACGGAGCTGGTGCTTAGCTTTTTCGCAGACCGTGCCATCCCGCCGGCGAGATTCGCGGAAAAAATGAACCGGCTGCTCATGCGGTATCCGCAGCAGACGAACGAGACGCTGTTCAACCTGCTGTCGAGCCACGATATTCCGCGCGTCATGACGAGGTGCGGCGGCGATACGAGCCGTGTGAAGCAAGCCGTTGTATATATGATGACCTCTATGGGTCTGCCATGCGTCTATTACGGCGATGAATTCGGCATGGAGGGCGGAGAGGACCCGGATTGCCGCAGATGCATGGTGTGGAGCGAAGAGGATCAGAACCGGGAGCTGTTTGATTTCTACAAGCTGCTCATCTCGCTTCGGAAGGAGCGTGCCGCCCTTCGCAGCGGCCGTTTCCGCGTCCTGTTAGCGGATGAAGACAGCGGCTCGCTCATTTACGAGCGGCTGGACGGCAAGGAGCATTTCACGATTTGGATGAACCGGTCGGACGAGCCGGCCGAGCTTTCGCATCCGATGAACGAAGGCGGATGGCGCGACGCCTTGACCGATGAGCCGATCGACAACCCTGACGGCAAGCTTGTTATCGGGCTCGAGCCTAACGGCTACCGGATTGTGTGGCGTAAAATCGAATAATACAAATGAAAGGGTGCCGGATTCGTCCGGCACCCCATTCGTTATGGCAAAAGCTCCTCGTATAACTCCTTGTATTGCTGCGCCGAACGGTTCCAGCTGTAATCGCCCTGCAGAGCGCGGGTTAACAGCTTTTGGCGCACCTCTTGGTTCCTCCATAAAGCTAAAGCGCGGCGAACCGTGTACAGCATGTCCCAGCTGTTATAGGGGGCAAAGGAAAAGCCGTTGCCCTCCCCCGTGTATTCGTTATAGCTGTGCACCGTATCGCGCAAGCCGCCCGTCTCCCTTACGATCGGCAGGCTGCCGTAACGCAAAGCAAGCAGCTGGCTGATTCCGCAAGGCTCGAATTGCGAAGGCATGAGAAACAAATCCGAGCCGGCATAAATCCGGCGGGCGAGACCGTCGTCAAAGCCAATATAAGAGACGACTCTTCCTTTGTGACGATGCTCGGCTTCGCGGAACAGATGCTCCAGATGCGGATCGCCTGTTCCAAGCAAAGCAAGCTGAACATTTTCGCTGTGCATCAGCTCGTCCAGCTGCTCGAGCACTAGCGGAAGCCCTTTTTGATCCGTCAGCCGGCCAACCATGCCGATTAGCGGGACTTCAACATCCTCGCGCAGGCCAAGCTCCCACTGGAGGGCGGTTTTGCATACAAGCTTGGCCTCCGGAGCATCGCCGGAATACCGAGCCTGTAATTGCGAATCGGATGCCGGATTGTATAAACCGTCGTCAATTCCGTTAACGATGCCAACCAGACTGTCCCCTCTGCCGCGCAGCGTGCCTTCCATTCCGCAGCCGTATTCCGGCGTCGTAATCTCCCAAGCGTATGAAGGGCTCACGGTTGTAACTCGGTCAGACAGCTGGATGCCGGCCTTCATGAAGCTGACCGATCCGTAAAATTCCACATGATCGTAAGTCAAATAATGCGGAGGCAGACCGAGCAAATCTCCCAATACATGCGGCGGGTAATTACCCTGATATTGCAGGTTATGAATAGTAAATACGGTCTTAATGCCCGCGTATTCCTGCCGCCAGCTGTAATGATGGCGCAGCAGCGCGGGAATCATGCCGGTATGCCAGTCATGGCCATGAATGAGATCGGGCCAGAAGCCGATTGCGGAGAGAGCCTCCAGCGCGGCCCGGCATAGGAAGGCAAATCGCTCCCCGTCGTCGTCATGCCCGTATGCGGAGCCTCTTTTGAAATATTGCTCGTTATCAAGAAAATAATAAATAATACCGTCATGCTCCAGTTCTTTGATTCCGCAATACGCGTACCGCCAGCCGACCGATACCCGAATCTCCGCAATCGTCTTCATCCGCGAGCGGTAACGCTCCGGTATGGAGGTATAGAGCGGCAGTATGACGCGCGCTTCAACCCCTAACGGCTTCAGTGCCGCCGGCAGCGCGCCAAGCACGTCGCCTAACCCGCCAGTTTTCAGAAACGGGGCGCATTCCGCCCCCACGAACAATACTTTCAAGATCCCTCTCCCCTTTGGCTCTCGACTCTTATACCTTTGCAATCCGTTCCCTCTGCCGGCCTCTGCGCTTGCTGCCCGGTACCGGGAGAGCCAGCTCCTTATGCAAGACTTGCGGCTCCTGCTCCATGCGGACGGCAGCACGCGATTCCTTCTCGCGTTTCAGAATAACGACCGAAAGCGGCGGAAGCGGCAGCTCAATGCTATGCTTGCGGCCATGCCAGACTACCGGCTCCGACCGGACGACCGCCCCTTCCGCGGCGGCAAGCTCCATGAATCCGGAGCCGCCGTAAGTAAGGCTGTCGCTATTGAGCAATATTTTATAACCGCCCTGGCTCGGAACTCCTATCCGGTACCGCGTATGGGCATGCGTATGAAAGTTGCAGAGAATGATCAGCGACTCCCCGTTAGCCCTGCCTTTACGTCTGTATACGATGACGCTTTGCCCCTCATCCTGGAAATCGATCCACTCGAACCCCTTCGGCGAGGAATCCAGCTGCCATAATGAACGCTGTTCTATATACAGGCGGTTTAATGCGCGGACAAAATCCTGCAGCTTGCGGTGCTGTTCATACTCGAGAAGCAGCCAGTCCAGCTCCGCCTCATCGCGCCATTCGATAAACTGGCCGAATTCGCCGCCCATAAACAGCAGCTTTTTGCCCGGATGCGTCATCATATAGCCAAGCAGCAGCCGCAGACCCGAGAACTTCTCCTCGTAGCTGCCCGGCATTTTATCCAGCAGCGACTTCTTCCCGTGAACCACCTCGTCATGAGACAGCGGCAGCGTGTATTTCTCGTCAAAGGCATACCAGATCGGGAACGTCAGCAAGCCATGATGCCTGCTTCTCTCGTCGGGTTGATGGGAAAAATACTTCAGCGTATCGTTCATCCAGCCCATATTCCATTTATGGGTGAAGCCCAATCCTCCCTGCTCCGGCGGAACCGTCACGCCCGGATAGGCATGCGACTCCTCCGCCATCATAAGCGCATAAGGGAAATGCGTCCTCACCACCGTATTCAGCTTTCGCAAAAAGGCTGCCGCCTCCAAATCCTCCTTGCCGCCATGCCGGTTCGGCCGCCAACGCCCATCCGGACGGTCGAAGTTCCGGAGCAGCATGCTCGTAATCGCGTCTACCCGAAAACCGTCAATATGGTACACGTCCAGCCAGAACAAAGCATTCGAGATCAGAAAACCGCATACCTCCGGCTTCTCGTAATCAAAAGCAAGGGTCCCCCACTGCTCCTTCTCCGCAATCAGCGGATCCGCATTCTCGTATAGCGGGCTGCCGTCAAAAAGACGCAGGCCATGCGCATCCTTTGCGAAATGTCCGGGAACCCAGTCCAAGATAACGCCAAGCCCCAGACTATGGCAGCGGTCTATAAAAGCCATCAGCTGGTGAGGATCCCCATACCGGCTTGTTGCGGCGAAATAGCCCGTCCCTTGATAACCCCAGGAACGGTCGTACGGGTGCTCCGCCAAGGGCATCAGCTCGATATGGGTGTACCCCATCTCCGCCGCGTAGGCGGGCAGCTCCTCCGCCAGCTCTTCATACGTATACAGCCGCCCATCCTGATGCTGCCTCCATGTGCCGGCGTGTACCTCGTAAATATTTATAGGCTGGCCAAACAGCGGCTTGCGTCCGCGAAGCCAGCTCTTGTCCTGCCATTCGTAGCCGTCTAATGAGCAGATGACCGACGCCGTGCGAGGCCGCACTTCAGCCTTGAACGCATAAGGATCCGCCTTCAGCTGCCTGCCGCCAGCCCTTGTCTCTATATCGTATTTATACAAATCTCCATTGCCAAAGCCCTCGATAAATCCGCTCCATATCCCCGACTCTCCGACCTTCTCCAGCTCATAGCCGGCTTCCTTGAACCCGTCCCAGCTATTGCGGTCCGATGCGACGGCAAGACGTCTTGCGTTTGGTGCCCACACCGTGAAACGAACGCCGCTGCGTCCTTTTTCCACCGCTAAGTGAGCGCCCATCTTCCGATAGCTGTTCAGCCATGTTCCTTCGCGGAATTGATAAATATCGTCTGCGCTAAGCTTGTTGCTTCGTTTCAATATTTCCAACCTCCTAAAAAGAATTGTCACATGCTCTTGGTGACAATTCTTACTTCGTAAGCATGTGCTTAAGAATTGCTACCACTTTTGTAGCAATTCTTTGCATCGTAAGGATTTGCTTAAAGAATTGGCGCCTGCTTTGGCGGCAATTCTTGCTTCGTAAGCCAAAAAACACATTCCAGAATGTTTAATACCCGCTAATAGCTTTATAGAAACAGCTGTTTCAAAGGCGGAAGCTCTGGTGTAAGCAGATGATACAAGGACACTTTCGATTATACCATCCTAATACGAGAAAGCTTGGAGGAATATAGAATGACACAGATGAATTGCATGGCGATGTTATTGGCAGGCGGCGAAGGCAAACGGCTTGCACCCCTTACGACGGCGCTGGCCAAACCGGTTGTCCCCTTCGGAGAACAGTATCGGATGATTGATTTCCCGCTTAGCAACTGCATGAATTCGGGAATTCGACGGATTGGCGTGCTGACTCAATTTTGCGCGGACACCGTTCAACGTCATATCGGCGGCGGAGAAGCATGGCTGAACGCCGTGCAGCCTAAGCATCTGGGTGAGATTGCGTTATTGCCCGCTTCCGAAGCTTCTCCAAACGGATACTACGCAGGGACAGCTGATGCCATCTATCGCAATCTAAGCTATATCGAGCAGCATAATCCGGAGCATGTTCTCATTCTCTCCGGCGACCATATCTATCAAATGGATTACCGACCGATGCTGGAGGCGCATGTCAAAAGCGGAGCAGCCGCTACGATTGCGGTCAAGCGCGTCCCGTGGCATGAAGCAAGCCGCTTTGGCATTTTGAATACGAACGAGGATTACAGCGTGGTTGAATTTGAGGAAAAACCCTCCCGTCCAAGAAGCAACCTGGCTTCCATGGGCATTTATATGTTCCGTACCGACAAGCTGAAGGAGGTGCTGCTGAAAGACGCCGGCAATCCCGCTTCCAGCCATGACTTCGGCAAAGATGTCATTCCGATGCTGCTGCAGGATGGAGCAAGCCTGACTGCTTATCCTTATGAAGGCTACTGGCGCGATGTCGGCACGGTCGACAGCTTGTGGGAAGCGCATATGGAGCTGATTGACGGTACGCTAAGCCTGTCCGAGCCACATTGGCCATTGTATGGCAGCAGCCAAAAACGCCAAAGCCCTTTGCGTCCCGCTCTCCGAAACCTGTCTGCGCAGCGGGACAGCATTGTTCATGACAATAGCCGGATGGAAGGTGTTGCGCAGCGTTCCGTTATCAGCGACGGTGCCGATGTTGGCAAAGGCAGCCTGATATACGAGAGCATCATTATGCCGGGCGCAAGGATCGGGCGGAATGTCCGTATTCATAAGGCCATTATCGGAGAAAACGCGGTTATCGAGGACGGCGCGGTTATTGGCGCTCCTCAAAGCGAGCAAGTCGCCGTTGTTGGCCCGGGCGAGAGAGTCGCTTCCGGACGCAAGACAGCCGTTTCCGCGAGCCGCGAGACTCTTGCCGCCCTGCTCGGCGGACGAGAGCTGTACAAAGATAATGCCATGAGTTATTAATCCGGCGAATGCCGACGCAGCCAAAAAAGACCTTGGGAGTCCCAAGGTCTTTTTGGCTTAACGCAGGGTTATTGCCCCGCTGCCCACTCTGCTTCGCGTTTCTCGGCAGCAGCAAGCTGTTTCTTGTATACCGTTCCGGACAGCAGCACGCTTATCTCATACAGAATAATAAGGGGGATCGCAACCAGGCTGTCGGATACGAAGTCCGGCGGCGTCACAACGACACCGATAAAAATCATAAGGAAATAAGCAATCCGTCTCATCTTGCGGAGCCTTACCGGGTTAAGAATCCGGATGGCCGTCAGGAACATAATAACAAGCGGCAGCTCGAACAAGAGTGAGATCGGTATCAAAATATTAAACATAAAGGAGAAGTACTGCGTAATCCCAATCGTTTCTTCCAGATTAAGATTCGCCGATACTTTTCGCGTGAAATGAAAGGCCAGCGGGAACACGACAAAATATGAAAAAGATAGGCCAACCAGGAACATAATGAGCGCAAACGGTATGTATTTAATGGTTGCCCGTTGTTCATTCGGCTTAAGCGCAGGCTTCACGAAGGCCCACAGCTGATAGGCCGTAAACGGAATAGCCAGCAATAGGGCAATAACAAAGGCAAATTTCATATAAATGCCGATGCCGTCCCACAAGGAGAACGCATGCAGCTGCAAGCCTTTAGCCGGCTCTTGCTCCATCAGGAAGTTATAGGCCGGTTCGGCTATAACGAGTCCGATAATAAGGCCTAGTACGATAACAATCAGCATATAAATAATCCGCTTCCGCAGCTCGCCAAGATGCTCGAATAGCGGCATCAAGCCTTCTTCGCGAATCCGGGCCCGGTCGAAGCTCTGTCCGGAAGCCTTGTCTTGTGATGTACTCATCTTTATAGCCCCCTTTCAGCAAAAAAGCGGGCCCGGTTTAGTCCGGAAGCCGCTTATTATCCACTTCGATATTTTCCGTACGGTTCACTTCAACCCGTTTGTTGTCTTTCTCGTCATCCATCATATCTCTTGCGCCTGCTTTAAACTCCTTCAGCGTGCGCCCGAATGCGCGTCCCAGCTCAGGCAGCTTGTTTGGTCCAAACAACAGCAAAGCGACAATTGCGAGCAAAATAAATCCCGTTGCGCCAATTCCAGACATCCTCGATCTTCCTCCTCATCGTTATACGCTTATGTACTACACTAACCGTTGTTCAAACCGCCATATCCCATACGGACAATGTCTTCTCTCACGATAGTCTGACCAGCTAATATACGAGGCAGCAGTACATCGAAGGAAGTATACGGATCATGCATGACGCAGCCCGGCAATCCCATAATCGGCACGCCGTTCAAATAACCCATAAGCAGCATCGAGCCCGGCAGCATTGGCGTGCCGTAGCTGACAATATCCGCTCCGGACGCTTTTATCGCGCCTGGTGTCCGGTCATCAGGATCAACCGACATTCCGCCGGTCACTAGTATCATATCATAACGTTGCTCTAGCAAATAGTGTATTTCCTTGACAATTATTTGTCGGTCATCCGGCGCGAAACGATGCTCGGCTACTTCCGAGCCAAACGCTTCCAGCTTGGAACGGACGGCCGGACCAAATTTATCCTGAATGCGTCCGGAAAATACTTCGCCGCCGGTTGTCAGAAGTCCCGCGCGCAGCTTGCGGAAAGGAACGACCCGAAGAGGAGCCTCCCCTTCATTGGCCGCTCTATATTCCGCAGCCAGTCTTTCCACCTCTTCAACCTTTGCTTTAGGCACGGTAAGAGGAATGGCTCTGGTAGCAGCGAGCGCCCGGCCTTCTTGTACGACGCTGTTCGTCTTCACCGTCGCCAAGGCAACCTCTCCAAGCTCATTAATCGCTTCCACGAGAATTTGGTCTACTAATGCAAGACCTTGCATTGCAGCCTTCAAGCTGACCTTGCCCTCATGCGGATCGGACAGCGCAATTCCTTCTCCGGCAAGCGCCATCGCCATCCGGATGGCCGCATCATCCTCATGCAGCTCGCTCTCGCCCAGCTCCATAATATAAATATGCTCTTTGCCGATATCCAGCAGGCTTGGAATATCCGCTTCCGTAATGACATGACCTTTTTTGAACAAACGTCCTTTGAACTGTCCGGGTATAATCTGCGTAAGATCATGGGCAAGCCGGAGACCAACCGCTTCCCGAACCGGAACTTCCTTCAGTATCGTATCCGATCCGCTCATTCGTGATCTCCATGCGTGCCGGTGACGATCTCCAAGGCATGCGGCAGCTGATCCATAATCGCCATCAGGCTCTCATGGACGCCTTTTGGGCTGCCGGGCAGATTAATAATCAGAGCTTGTCCGCGAATGCCGCATACCCCGCGGGAGAGCATTGCGCGGCGGGTCTTCTGCAAGGCGCCCATCCGCATGGCTTCCGAAATACCGGGTACGAGGCGGTCAACCACCTTAAGCGTTGCTTCAGGCGTTACATCCCTTTGCGCCAGACCAGTTCCGCCCGTCGTTAAGACCAGATCCGCTTGATAATATTCGGTCATCTCGATCATGGCCGCGATAATCTCGTCTTGCTCGTCGGGCACGATCCGGTAATCGACAATCTCTCCGCCCAGTTCTTCCTCTACCAGCTCGCGAATAACCTGTGCGCTAGTATCTTCGCGTTCACCGCGCGAGCCTTTGTCACTTGCCGTCAATATCGCTACTTTCCACCGCATCTATTATTCCTCCCATCCCTTATCCGCTCATGGGTTGTCAAATCCGATAGTCTCCGTTTTTGCCCCCTGTTTTCTCAATCAGGTATGTGGGACCGATGACCATATCCTTCTGCAGCGCCTTGCACATATCGTACACGGTAAGCGCGGCGGCAGAGACAGCTGTTAAAGCTTCCATCTCTACTCCTGTCTTGCCGGTTGTCTTGACCGTTGCTTCAATATACAGCTCATCTTGTCCGTTATCCCCGAAGGTAACATTTACGCCCGTAAGCGGAAGCGGATGGCACATCGGAATCCAATCCGATGTTTTCTTCGCGGCCATAATCGCAGCTACCTGCGACACGGCAAGCACATCCCCTTTGCCGATGCTGCCTTCCTTAATGCGGGCCAGCGTACCCGGGTTCATCTTCACCTGCGTACGCGCGGTTGCCGTTCTCGCCGTTACTTCCTTATCGCTGACGTCAACCATCCGCGCCCGGCCTTGCTCGTTAAAATGCGTCAGTTCCATTAGCGTTCACTCCAAACTCTTGCTGAAAGCTCCGTTACAATACCGTCCATTCGCCTGTCATGGGCTTGCATTGGAATATCGTCGACCAGCTGATCTTCGAACGCGATGCCAAGCCACGTTACATCGGCCTGCTCGCGAGCCAGCCGCTCGGCAAAACGGTCATAATATCCGCCGCCGTAGCCGAGACGCCCGCCTTTTGGATCGAAAGCGATCCCCGGCGTAACGACAAGACCTGGAACGTAGGTATCCGGCAGCGCCGGACACTTATCCGGGTCGGGCTCCAGAATACCGTAGGCTCCTGCCTTAAGACCGCTCCAATTGCTTAGTTTATGCAAAGTCATTGACCGGTCCGCCGGATAACATTTCGGAACAACAACCTCCGCTCCCGTCTTCCAGCCCCACTCAATCAATGAACGGGTATTCAGTTCGGAACGGAATGGCACATAACACATAAAGCTTGTCACTCCGCGATCCATCATCCAATTCGCTAAATACCGGCATGCCGCTTCCGACCGGATGATACGCTCTTCAAGGGGAATGCCGTCACGCAGCTTTGTGATAGCCTTTCGCAGCGCCGCTTTGTCCAGCGGCATCCCGTTTGATTGTTCATTCATCGTTCCCCGGCTCAGCCTTCCCATACATGCTTTTTGTTTAATTGTAGTTTACCATTGTTATGCAACTTTCGCCAATGGCGACTGGTAATATATAATGGAACGGAAAAGCCTGTCATTATTTGTTGGAGGTATTATTCATGCTGCTTCAATTATCCAATATCAGTAAAAATTATGGCATAGACGTCATCTTATCCGATATATCGATGCAAGTCCTGGAACGCGAACGGGTAGGACTTGTAGGCGTAAACGGCGCGGGCAAATCGACACTGCTCAAAATTATCGCGGGCGAGCTCTCCTACGACTCCGGTGCCATTCATAAAGCCAAGGAAACACGGATCGGCTATCTGGCCCAGAACAGCGGTCTTCAATCGAACCGCACGATCATTGAGGAAATGCGCGCCGTATTCTCCCATCTGATCGAAGCTGAACAAGAGCTTCGCGAGCTGGAGCAGCAAATCGCTGATCCGGCTCTTCACGACAATCCCAAGCGTTACGAGGATGTTCTCGACCGTTATTCCCGCAAGTCCGACTGGTTCCGCGAGCAAGGCGGCTTCGAGATCAACACCCGCATTAACAGCGTCCTTCACGGGATGGGGTTCGGAAGCTTCCCGCCTGACACGCTGATTAGCACTTTAAGCGGCGGTCAGAAGACCCGTCTTGCGCTTGCCCGCATTCTGCTGCAGGCACCGGATCTGCTCATGCTCGACGAGCCTACCAACTATCTGGACATCCCTACGCTGACCTGGCTCGAGGGTTATCTCCGAGGCTATTCCGGCGCCATTCTGGTCGTCTCCCATGACCGTTACTTCCTCGATGCCCTTGTTACGACCATCGTAGAGATCGAACGGCATGCCGCCAGACGCTACACGGGCAACTACAGCCGGTACATAGACCTGAAGGCTGCCGAATACGAGGCCGACATGAAGCAATACGAGAAGCAGCAGGAAGAAATCGCCAAGATGGAGCAGTTCATTCAGCGCAATATCGTCCGCGCTTCCACAACCAAGCGTGCTCAAAGCCGACGTAAAGCGCTCGATAAAATGGATGTGCTCGACAAGCCGCTTGGCGACTTGAAGAAAGCCCGTTTTACGTTCGAGATCGAGCGCCAGACGGGCAAAGACGTATTGGATGTCGCCGACCTGTCCGTCAAGTTTCCGGAGAAGGACCGCCAGCTGTTCCAGCACGTTTCCTTCAAGCTGTCCCGCAGCGAAACGGTTGCCCTCATCGGACCAAACGGGATTGGCAAGTCAACGCTGCTAAAAGTATTGGTCGGACAAAGACAGCCGCAGGCCGGCACCGTCCGTTGGGGCTCTAACGTCAAGCTTGGGTACTATGACCAGGAGCAGACCGGGCTAACACCGTCCAATACGGTGCTAGAGGAAGTATGGGGCACATACCCGCATATGGAGGAAGCCCGCGTGCGTACCGTGCTTGGCAACTTCCTGTTCAGCGGCGAGGATGTCCTAAAGCGCATTTCCTCCCTCAGCGGCGGGGAAAAAGCGCGCGTCTCGCTAGCCAAGCTGATGCTGGAGCAGGCAAACGTCCTCATTCTGGACGAACCTACCAACCATCTGGATCTGTTCAGCAAAGAGGTGCTTGAGTCCGCCTTGCTCGATTACGAGGGAACCTTGCTCTTTATCTCCCATGACCGTTATTTCCTTAACAAAATGGCGGAACGTATCGTCGAACTAACTCCGACAGGAACCGAGCATTTCCTAGGAAATTATGATGACATGATCGAGAAGAAAGCCGAGCTGGAAGAAGCCCGCCTCGAAGCAGCGGCAAAGCTGGCCAGCAAATCCAACCAGCCTGTTGCGGAAGCTCCAACTTCCTACGAAATGGATAAGCAAGCCAAACGGGAAGAGCGGAGCCGCCTTCGCAAGCTGGAGCAGCTTGAGCAGGAGATCGCTTCGCTGGAGGAGCAGATAGCCGAATATGAGGTTCAATTAACCGATCCGGCTATCTTTAACGACTATATGGCCATCCAAGAGATTCAAGCCAAAATTGAAGGTAAACGCACATCGCTTAACGCCGCTTATGAGCAGTGGGAACAATTAAGCGAATAAGCGCCAAGACCTCCCCGCGCATCCCAGTGATGGCGCCGGGGAGGTTTTTTTTATATCTTTTTCCTCTCCAAAAGCTTGTCCATGATGGAGTAGAGGAATCCTGCCAGCCCAAACAGAATAAGGGCACTATTTACGTTAAGACCGTATCCCTTTACGTAATAGTCGTCCCCCAAATCATAAAATTGATCAAACACCCATATTCCGACTATCCCCCCGGCAATGGAATATAAGACGATTCTCGCAGGTAATAGCTTTACGAACCTCGTAAGAAGCAAAGTTAACGGAAAGAAAGTCACCGCGTATAGAATAATGCTGCTAAGCAAGCAAAACATAACGAAGATGCTGCCCATGTTGCTCAGCCCGTAATATTCCGTCGTCGTAATCTTGTTTCCCTCCCATATTTCCAGACCGATAGCAGCCATCGTAAAGAGGATAATATAGACCACCCATAACCATATATATTTCATTGCTTTGCCTCCACCTTGCACTCATATGTATGCTGTAAACCTTATGGATACAATTATACTTTGTTTTATATAAAAAAGATGCTTACGCCATATAGGCGTAAGCATTGAGAGGGAAACCAAAAGTTAGGGTGATCTTACATAGACAAATCATGGGGATACGTTTCCGCAGCTTCCGCCGCAGCTATCCCATATAGGAAGACTTTCACGCTCACCGGCGGTGAATCGCGAGAAGTCGGGGTAAGCATCAATTAAGTTAAAAATTGCTCCATGCGAATGAGGCCAAGCCGTTTGGCTTCTACAATCGCTTCGGATCTTGAACGCACGCTCAGCTTCTCGAAAATACGGGTTAAGTTGTATTCTACCGTCCGCTGGCTCATATGAAGCTTGGCAGCGATATCCTTATTACTGCTGCCGTTAGCCACTTCCTGCAAAATATCCTGGTCCCGTTCATTAATCGAGATCTCTTCGATCGCTTTCTCCGCTCGGGTAATCTTCACTTCATTACGCCGCAGCTGCTTCAGTAGGGTTATCGGAATAACCGCTTCCCCCCGCATCGCGCAGCGGATGTTGTTATGAAGCTGCTCTCTCGATACCGTCTTGGAAATAAACCCGGAGACTCCGCATTCAATCAGCAGGTTGTAATGGGTGCTGATCTCATAGCCGGTATAGATAAGAACCCGGCGGTCGGGATCTTGCTGAATGAGCCGCTTCGTAAGCTCAAGACCGCTGATTCCCGGCATATTCAGGTCACACAATATAATATCAAAGGGGTCATGATTGACGGCATCGAGCGCTTCCATGGCGGATAGCACGACGGTTACCTTCATTTCAGGATCCTGTTCGATCATGGTTTTGGTTCCTTCACCAACGGAAGGATGATCATCAACTAATAAGATACGAATCACGCAATAATCCCCTTTCCGAACGACCGGTTGTCATTGTCTCCGGCAAGTTGATTACAACCTCCAGCCCGCTTCCGCGTTTCGACCGGAACGTAATCTCCCCTTCAAGGCTCGCTACCCGCTCTTTAATGCCGGACAGCCCCATATGCTCAAAGGAGGCTTTCATATAATCAACATCCATCCCGATACCGTCATCCTTGTAGCGGAAGTAGATTTTTCCTTTCCGCTGTTCAAGCTCCAGGGTAACCCGGTTCGCCTGCGCATGCTTGGCAGCGTTCCTGAGCAATTCCTGCACGATCCGGTAAATGGCTGTAATTTGCTCTTCGTTAAGCGGATGGGCAAACGGCTTCGGCCGGAAATCAACGGCGAAATTATCGCGCATCTGCGAGTGCTCCACGATGGATTCAACCGCTTCGATGACGCCCATCTCTTTCAGAAGCGGCGGCCACAGTTCATTGCAGGTCTCCCGGATCTGGTGAATAACGTCCAGCAAGCCTTCCTTGATCTCGTTCAGCTCATCGCTGAGATTGTCCGAGATGGGATAATCGTTCATCAAACCCTCCAGCTTGCGGTACCAGATTAACTGGTCCTGCAGCGCGGAATCGTGAAGATCGGCAGCCAGCTTCCTGCGTTCGTTCTCCGACAGACAGAACAACAACCGCAGAACCCAAGGGGCGGTAGTCTGCTCCTTGCGCACTTCCGATTCCAGGTCCTCAATCAGGCCTTCGATCAGGTATAGATTCTCAAAGACAATACTGGAATAATTCGCGAGCGTCTTTAACCAACGCAGCTCGTCCGAGTTGAACCGGGTATGGTTTGTCTTCGAACCGATCCAGACGACATGGTACTTGGAACGCTGTCGGCCGATTACAAGCCCTATGCCATGCGGCAGCTCCACCATTTCGCCAACCTGCAGCGACTCCGCCACCTGAAGCAGGAACAAGGACGTTCCTTTCTCCTCGTCGGATTCACCCAGCTTGTGCACGGAGCCGTCTGCCTGATCCACAAGGACAAAATCAATCCGGTTAACCGGGAGCAGGTCGCTGATCTCTTGCTTCAGCACAGCCTCCAAATCCGCTCTCTTCATCACGGTTGCAACCTTGCGGGAGAATCGGTCCAGGCTGTCCTGATAGCTGTACATGGCTTTGAACAGCTTCGGCCGGAACTTATGATCGATTTGCTCCTTCACGTACAAGAAGAGAGTCATCACTACATAAGTAGTCAAGAAAATTTGAATGTAACCAATCCAGGATACGTCTGCCTTTCCATTCAGCACTCCGATAATCGCAAGCGTCAGCAGAAGAGCCGGCAGGGCGGACAGAAGCGTATAATATTTAAACCTTGTCAGGATGAAGTCAATGTCAAAGAGCTGATTGGATGTGAGCAGATAGAAATAAACGATCGGCAGCACAAACAAAAATAACGAAGTAAAGGCAGCCGGCAAAATCTGTCCCCCGCCTATAAAGAGCGGCAGCAGGTTCATTGCCGTAAACGGCGTAAACGCCACAATATGCGATACCAGCGTGATTTTGAATAACGAATTAAACTTCGTCTTGCGGTACTGCAGAAACTTTCTGACGAGCTGATAGATGCAGATGAAATTCCCGATAAGCAAGGTACCGTAATACAACATCCGTATGTAGACAAACGCGCTGTTCGACACCAGGTCCGTCCAGACATACAGCAGCATGCCCAGCTCCACTGCGCCAAACGTGCTCAGCATTCCGATTAATCCGGCTTTGCTGATGAAGACGACATTATACCGCTTCATGTACTGATTCATAAACTGCAGGAAAATAATCGGCACTGAAGGGAGTACGAAATAGATAATCGAAAATCCGACAGGATCGCTTCGATAGGATGCCGCCGAGGAGTAATAGCATAACCCAATCGTGGCAAAAAACAGCATAAGCATCAATGCCGCGCTGTCATTTTTCCTTTTCGAATACAGAAAAGAAGAAAACCCTGCGAACAGGATCAGCGAAATAAGCGGTATGTACAGCTGAATGAACCATTCCCAACTGGAATGATCCCCATACCAGCCCCGGTTAAACTCTATTAACTGCTGTTCCCTATTACTGTGCTCGACCAGCACGGAATCTGATTTCTCAATGGAAAAAAACTTCTTCACATTACTATATTGACCTGCCGGCGCGTCGTTCACGGAAATAATTTTATCGCCGACCAAGATGCCTTTGCTAATCGCTTGTCCGGCAGGCTCGAGAGCTTTCACGAAATAATCTCCCTTTGAACCTTGCACTAGCTCGACGCCTATAAAAGGCTCCTTGATGATCGTAAGGGTCAAATAGAGCAAAATGACGAGAAATGTAATCAGGAAGAGAGGTGCTGAAATTCTAAGAGTTGGTCTAAACATCGTATCTCCTCCTGCACTCGCATGAAGTCGTTTTATGGCTATATTAGCCCCAAACAGCCAGCGTGTAATTACCTTTTTTCTCGTCTTGATTCTTCAGCGCATCTTGGAGTGCTTTGTGCTCAGCTGCGGATACGCCAGCCAATTGCAGCTGTCCACCCATCACCATCGACATTTTCTCTTTGCTTGCAGCAAGCGAACGAATAGCATCTTTCAACATTTAAAATTCCTCCTCTGCTATAGTAGAATCAAATTCTGATTCTACTATAGCAGGAAATCTTTCGACAGCAAACGCCAACATGTCCCGTATTTTCCGCAATCGTCATTGCGGTTTGTGAAGAAAGGCTCTAGCTGGAGAAAATCTCTAGGAGCTTGTCCTTAGCCGAGGCGGTCTCCGGTACCTCTTCGAGCAGTTCCTGGAACCGGTTAAAATGCATCCTCATGCGCACCGAGCCGTATAATGCCGCCCCTGTCCGGTCGCACGCTTCTTCCAGCATTTGTTGCCTGCCTGCGACATCCTCCGACTGCAGCCTGCCTTCGAAATAGTCCAAAATCCATCGATCCCCTTCTGCCAGTTCCTCCAAAAGGAACAGGGTAAGCAGGGTCTTTTTGCGCAAAATGAAATCATTCTTGTCATCCCAGCGAAGCAGGTCCTTAATATCATTTTTAATTTGGGCCGCCATTCCTACTTCCTCGGCATATTCCGCAACGACGGGATGCCATTCCCGGCCTGCCAGCATGACCCCCGCCATGCAGGCGAATACGATAAGCGCCGCCGATTTATGCTGAACCATGGCGAGATAGGAATCCTCGTCCGTCACGGCATTCATCAAATCCAGCATTTGTCCGTTTGCCGCCTTCAGCAATTGGCCGTTCATCATACGGGCCACCCGGAGCAGCAAGACTTGATCGAACTCCAGCTCCAGCACCGCCTGCTGCGAAAGCACCATGAAGGAGGCCGCCGCCTGCATCGCAGCCGCCGGCGGCACCTGGGACCAAGCTTGATGCGGCGCGTCCCCGTCCTGCAAATCATCCAGAATATCCGAAGCAAGAATAAATAGTTCCACAGCCGCGGCAGCCTGATAGATCTGCCCCGATTCCCCTCCGAACATCCGGTAATGAAGCACGGTCAAAAGACCGAATCTCATCGATTCGGCCTGCTTTTCCCGTATAAAAGCACGGGCATATCCGCGAAGCGGCTCCGTAGTGAAATACTTATCGGAAATCCGCAGCATCTCA
Source organism: Paenibacillus glycanilyticus (assembly GCF_051200795.1). Taxonomy (NCBI): domain Bacteria; kingdom Bacillati; phylum Bacillota; class Bacilli; order Caryophanales; family Paenibacillaceae; genus Paenibacillus; species Paenibacillus glycanilyticus. Next base: position 1,182,491 of record NZ_CP195155.1, on the reverse strand, counting down.
TGCCCGATCATAGGCACTAGTTCTTCCATCCTCTGACCTCCGTCACGGTAGTGTCATCCTTATCTTATACGATGAAAGAATATGCCGCCAACTATTTGCATCAGCTTGTCGTTATTTCGCCCCTTTCGCTTTTGAGGTTGCTTCTTGGTTTTGGATTGTTGGACGATCTCCTCCCCATTTAATTTATCGAGCAGCACGGCAATCATCTCCATGCGCTTCTCTATCACCTGGCTTCGATGAACGGACGGACTTTCGTTGGTGTCGTTTCTAGGCTCCATATGCGCAAAAGTCCTCCTTCAAACTAGGCCTGATCATCTAGGCAAGGCTACATTCCCGCGTAAGCGAAATGAACGTATACGCCTTCCATCGAAAAACAGCCCTCTGGAATTTGGGAGATGAGCTGCTGCGGAGAATCGCATCTGACGATATCCCCTTTGCGCAGCACCGCAATGCGATCGCAATTCCTTTGCATTTCCCCCATGTCATGGGATGCCATAACGATCGTTTTGCCTTGACTCTTCAGCTTCATAAGCAGTGCCCAGTAATCGGCTCTCGCCTGCTTATCAAGCCCGGTTGTCGGCTCATCGAGGAATATGATTTCAGGATCGTTCACCAGCGCGAAAGCAAGCGCGATGCGCTGCTGCCAGCCGCCGGACAGCCGTTTCACCGGCTTGTTCACGTACGGCTCCAGCTCCAGATCCGCAATAATCCGATCGATGTCATTTTGTTTGATATAAAACGATTGAAACAATTCCAGCGCTTCGCGAACCGTTAGATTGTCTACGAGCGAATTGCTGTACATATGCATTCCGATATATTCCTTCAGCTGCTTGGCTTCCATAATGGCATCCATGCCAAGTACTTCAATCGTTCCCTGATCAGGTCGGCGAAGTCCCATGAGCATCTCCAGCAGGGTGGTTTTGCCTGCCCCGCTTGTCCCGATAATGCCGAACAGCTCGCCTCTGTTTACTTCAAAGGAGACTTCATTTAAAGCGTTGTACGGACCATAGCATTTGCAAATCGAGTTTACTTGAATGACCGTCTCTAAGTTCACTGCAGTTCTCCTCCATTCAGGCCGGAATACCTACTCGCCGTAACGTGATCTAGTAATTTAACCTTACCTGAATTTGAAAGTGTTTTCACCGAAAACCATGCTGCAGATTCACGCAATTTTTTTGCGGCATGGTTTGCGGGGGCGCAATGGACAAAAAAAGCCCCGAGAGCACAAAATTCGTGCTTTCGGGGAAATGTCCACCTTTTCCACAGGTTTATCCACAATAAAACGTGAATTGTTAGTTAATTCTGTCGATAACAAAGCGTGATTTGTAAAGGTTAATGTCACTAATTACTTACAAAAGCTTCCTTATCCCTGCAACTATCCACGTTATACACATTATCCACAGGCAGGCTGTGTAAAAACTATCCACGACTTGCACGCAATTTTATGCACAGGAAAAACGTTGTATTTATCCGTTTTTTTCCTCTTATGCACAACAGTCGCGATTTTGTGGATAACTATTCCAATTAACCGACATTTTCTTCTATGACCTGTTTTCTGCTTGTCATAACCGCTTGATTGCAGGCCGCGACATAAGCTTGGGCAGCCGCGTAAATGATGTCCTTATGAATGGACGTGCCGCGGAAGCGTTCGCCTTCGATAATAATGCTCACAACCGCTTCGCCGTGGGCATCCTCTCCCGTCGATAACGAATGCAGCTCCAAGTCCTCGAATTGGGCGGCTACGGGAATCGCCTGCTGGATACAGTGGATTACCGCCTCCAATGGCCCTTCGCCCATACCGGAGTAGGAACGCTCCTGGCCGTCCTCTCCGTCCCGAATAGTAACCGAAGCAATGCGGGACTTCTGGCTGCCGGCCAATACCTGCAGGTCCATCAGCTTGTATGGATCCGGCTGCGTCTCGGTCGCTTCGCCGGCAATGCGGATCAGCTCGTCATCGGTGACGATCTTTTTCTCGTCGGCAACTTGTTTGAATTTGTTATACACATCGTTCAATTCGTTGTCCGCTACCGCAATGCCGTATTCCGACAAACGGTGCTTGATGGCATGGCGGCCGGAATGGCGGCCCAGAATAATCATGCTGCGGGAGATTCCCATAGCTTCCGGATCCATGATCTCATAGGTGCTGCGGTCCTTCAGCAAGCCGTCCTGGTGAATGCCGGATTCATGCTGGAAGGCATTGCGGCCAACAATCGGTTTATTATAGGCGATCGGATAATGCATCGCGCGGCTGACCATATGAGAGGTCGTATAAATCTCGCTTTGCTCGATATTGGTCTCGATCTGCAGCGCCGATTTACGCGTCTCGATCAGCATCGCCAGCTCTTCCAGCGAGCAGTTGCCGGCCCGTTCGCCAACGCCGTTTACGGTAACCTCAACCTGCGTTGCCCCCGCTTGCACGGCTGCCAGGCTGTTCGCGACCGCCATGCCCAGATCGTTATGATTATGCGTGCTGTAGCGAACCTTGTCTCCGCCTCGCGCCTGCCGGCGTACCGACGTGAACAGATCGACCATTTCATTTGGCAGAGCATAACCGAGCGTGTCAGGCAGGTTAATGATCGTAGCTCCCGATTCAATTGCCGCTTCGACCAGCTCAATGACGAAATCACGGTCCGAACGGGTAGAGTCCATTGCGGCAAATTGAATCTCGTCAACAAACTGCTTCGCATAAGAAATCATATCCCTTGCAATCTGAACGACTTCCGACCGCGTCTTGCGAATCTGATGGCTCAGATGGATATCCGAGGAAGAGATGAACAGATGCAGGCGCCGCTTGGCCGCATCCTGCGTCGCCTTGACGGCAGCATCGATGTCGACCTTCACCGCGCGGGCAAAACCACAGATCTCAACGTTTTGCAGCTCGCGGGAAATTTGCTGGATAGCCGCAAATTCCCCGGGGCTGGAGATCGCAAAGCCCGGCTCGATAATATCAACGCCCAGCTTCGCCAGCTGGCGGGCGATAATGATTTTGCGTTCAGGCTCAATAGAAGCTCCAGGCGACTGCTCGCCATCGCGTAAAGTTGTATCGAAGATTTGAATTTTTTTCATGGGAATACCCTCCGTTATGTGTTTTTTGGGGAACAAAAAAAGCCTGCCGTCTCTGTGTAAGAGACGACAGGCCCGTAATTGAGCTGCCGTGGTACCACTCTCATTGGCCGGAACCTTCATGAAGCAGCCAGCCGTGCTGGCTAAACTTTAGCTTCATGCGGGTCCGACCCGCTTGAACACCCGATGACGGAGGTTTACCGTAACGATGTACTCGCCATAAGCTCTTGCTGCTATTAAGCAGCCGGCCGGCCTCCATCATTCCGCTCCCAGGCGAGTTCAAGCTTAAGCTTCGACTGCGTCGCACCACCCCGCAGCTCTCTGCAGCGGCAATTGCTCCGATCAGGCTCTGCCTGATTCCTCAATTGCGCTGTGTTCCCGCTCTATTGCTTTACTGATCCTGTTCCCAGCGTTTTGTATATGAAATAGCGAATGTTTATTCGTCTGTGCGAAGCACGAAACTTCCCAATCCTAGTTCAAAGACACCAAAAAGCCTGTCGCCTCTTGAAATCAAGAGACGACAGGCTATCATTAACCTGCGCGGTACCACCCTTGTTGACATCTACTGCTGCAAAGTTAAACAGCTTTGAATGTCCACCTTAGGCACATTGCCAACTCCGGATGTTGACGAATGCGCACCCTGTTACGGGGGTTAACCGTAGCAACGTACTTGCGGGCTATCCATGGCCAGCCGCGCTTATCCGCTGCTCCGCTCCCAGGCGAGTTTCAGGTATCCTTCGACTGCGTTGCACCTTCCCGCAGCTCTCTAAACCCGGATTAGCCTTACTACTCCTGTTCTTAGCGTTTGCACAGTATGAAGTTTGAACTATTGGTACCCATTATATTCTCCAACAAATATTCTGTCAATTCCAAGAATTAAAATAAAAACAAAAATATTTATGAAGAGACGGATGGCTTAGCCCAGCCCTCCAGCGAGAAATTAGGCTCCGCCTTCATATCCAGCGAAGTGAATTCCCCCTTCTGCCATTTCAAAAAGGCCGCGGCGCCAATCATGGCCGCATTGTCCGTGCAGAGCTTGTGCGGCGGAACCAAGAGCGGCACGCCTTCCTTGTCGCAGCGCGAAGCGAGTGCTGCGCGCAGCCCTTTATTCGCCGCTACGCCGCCGCATAAGAGCAGCTGCTTGGCGCCAAAGGCGCGGACGGCGCGAAGCGCTTTTTCGACGAGTACTTCGGTCACCGACTCCTGGAATCCGCGGGCAAGAGCGCCGGCATCCAGCGTTTCGCCTTTCATGTTCGTCTGATTGATAACGGCAAGGACGGCAGACTTCAAGCCGCTGAAGCTGAAATCATAAGAATCGGGCTCCAGCCATGCGCGCGGCAGCTCAATGACCGCCTCCGCTTCCGAAGCAAGCCTGTCGATATGAGGTCCGCCGGGATAAGGAAATTTCAAAGCTCTTGCTACTTTGTCGTAGGCCTCGCCAACCGCATCGTCGCGGGTACGGCCAATCATGCGGAAGCTGCCTTCGCTCTCCAGCAGAACAAGCTCCGTATGCCCGCCGGAAACGACAAGCGCCATACACGGGTATTCCAGCTCATGAACAAGCTGATTGGCATAAATATGACCCGCGATATGATGCGTCCCGATAAAAGGCACGTCCAGCGCCATCGCAAGGCTTTTCGCCGCAACGATCCCAACCAGCAAAGCCCCTACAAGACCCGGGCCCTGCGTGACGGCTACCGCTGAGATATCCTGAAGCGTAAGGCCGGACTCCTCTATAGCCTGCTCGATCATAAGCGTAATGACTTCGACATGCTTGCGCGATGCGATCTCGGGGACAACGCCGCCGAATTGTTTATGAATCTCGATCTGGCTCGAGATCACGTTGGATAGTATATGTTTACCGCCGCGTACGACAGCGACCGAAGTTTCGTCACAGCTTGTTTCGATCGCCAGTATGACGGCATCCTGATTTGTTGTGCTCACCATTCTTGCTCCTCTGTTGCAGGCTGATAGGAATTGAGATCCGCCCACATAATTAACGCGTCCTCGTTATTATCGGAATAATAAGCCGGACGGATGCCCGAAGGCTTAAAGCCCAGCTTCCGGTACAAGCCCTGCGCAATCTCGTTGGACACGCGTACTTCCAGCGTCATTTTATTCGCGCCGAAAAAAGCCGCCGTCCGCTGCAGCTCGGTTAAAAGCCGCTCTCCAAGCCCTTGGCCCCTGTGATCGGAGCGCACGGCAATGTTAGTGACATGCGCCTCGTCCACAATGACCCACATCCCGCCATAGCCGATAATTTGGCCGTCATGCTCCATCACCATATAACGCGCAAACATATTGCTTGTCAGCTCGTTTTTGAACGCTTCCGGCGTCCACGGAGTGGCAAACGCCTCATGTTCAATCGCAACGATAGACGGGATATCCGCTACCGTCATGGAACGAAAAACAAGATCGGACAGCATTAGGACTTCGCCTCCCCCTGCTGCTTGGCGCGAAGATTTACTTCCGCCTCTGCCAGCTGGGTATAGTTAGGAGTAAGTCCATGCGTGTCCGCGATCTCGCCTTTAAGCAGACGCTCCCGGCCAAGCCAGGCTACCGCGCGGCCTTCCAGCTCGTAAGACAGCAGCTGCACCTCTGCACCGGACTGATTCTCACGGCATAAAGCCTGAAGACGTTCTGCTTCTTCCCGGTGCAGCGCCAGATCGCCAATAACCCAAATCCGTTTTACTTGCCCCTGCTGCCTTTCCGCTTCTCCGGCAATCCGGTCCACCCAGTCATGCATGAGTCTTACGCCGTCCGCCGCAAAGCCGCTCCACTCGCCATCTGCCGACATCGCGTAGCCGCCCGTGTAGACTTGTCCGCGCCGGGCATCCATAATCGGAAGCACCCAGTCTTCGCCTGTGCCGGCTCCGGAAGCAGAAGCTGCACCAAGCGGAATGCCTGACGCTTGATGCCAGCCACCGTAGGCGATCGCCTCAAGGCTGGATACGCCGATCAGGGGCTTGCCCCATACCCAAGCGAGCGTTTTTGCTGCCGCAACCGCAATCCGCATCCCCGTATAAGACCCCGGCCCGCTGCCAACCGCGATTGCGCCTACATCCTTGGACGTTACGCCGCATTGTTCCATCAGCTGCTTGATATGGGTAATGACGTGCACGGAATGGTTTCTTTCCGCAAGCGACTGCATATCCCCCAAAATACGGCCTTTATCCAAGATCGCTGCAGCAAAAGCAGCGGTTGAAGTATCAAACGCTAATACCGGTCCAGCCATTCGTTCAGTCATCGTTATTCCCTGCTCCCATCTCATTCGAAAACGCATCGCTCCAAGAGGCATACGGCTCGCCGATTCCGGAGATCCGGAACTGGCGCTCCTCGCCGCCCTCATGCGCAATATATATTTCCAGTCGCTCCGGCGGCAGCAGCTCTTCAATCAAGCTTGCCCATTCCACGATCGTAACCCCGTCGCCGAAGAAATAATCGTCCAGCCCCAGCTCATCGGCCTCTTCCAGAGACAAACGGTACACATCCATATGATAAAAGGGCATCGCAGCCCCCTCGTATTCTTTAATAATCGTAAACGTCGGACTGTTTACGATATCCGTTACGCCTATGGCTTTCGCGAATTTTTGCGAAAAGGTTGTTTTGCCGGCTCCAAGGTCTCCGTCCAGCGCAAGCACCGTGCCCGGTTTCGCAAGTCCGGCAATCCGCTGCGCAAGCAAGGCCGTTTCCTGCTCGCTCCGTACGTTAAGCACAACTTGTCCTTCGATCGTCATCTTCTTCACCTGCTTATTGCTCAAAATGATTATAGCCCCGTTTAGCCAGCGGCTGCCTCAGCTCGCCTCTGTCCGTCGCGCGGATTAATTCGACCGCCGGCTCTCCTGCCGACGTCTCCCCAATGATGTAAAAGGGCAGCCCTTCCGCATGGAAAGCCTCCTGTGCCGCTGCCGCATCGCCATACTCCATCGTCCCGAGCAGCACATAATCCTCTCCGCCGTACAGCATCCATTCCAGCGGATCGATGCCAGCCGCGCCTGCATAAGCGGCCATACTGCCGCTTCGAGGCAGCTGCCGCTCGAATAAAGATACGGCAAGCCCCGATGCTTCAGCGATCTCCCAAGCCTCGCTGGCAAGACCGTCGCTTACGTCGTTAAGCGAATGGCAAGTACCCCGCGCCAGCAGCAGACGTCCCGCCCGTACCGACGGAGACGGCCGGCGGTGCGCCCGCACAAGCTGCGCCGCCCGTTCCCCAGCAAGCCTATCCGCGCCGCGTTCCCGCTGCGCGAGCAGGAAATGCAGCCCGGCCGCCGACTTGCCGACGGGCCCGGTCAATACAACCGCGTCGCCGGGCTTTGCCCCCGACCGGCGCAGCGCTTTGCCCGCTTCGACGGCGCCTGTCACCGTCACCGCGACAACAAGATGCTGCGGCGACGAGGTGGTATCGCCGCCAATCACCGCTACGCCATATTGCTCGGCGCAAGCGTACAATCCATCATAGAGCCGGCGCATCTGCTCCGGCCCTACCTGCCTCGGCACGCTTACCGAAACAAGCGCCTGAAGCGGCACGCCGCCCATGGCAGCTATATCGCTCACATTGGAAGCGAGCGCTTTATAGCCGATATCCTCGCAGGACATCGTTACCTCGTTAAAATGCACCGTCTCTACCATCGTATCCATCGCCATGATGTATTCATACGGTGAAGCTACGCCGGCAATCGGAGCGGCAGGGTCAACAAGCGCCGCATCGTCTCCAATGCCAAGCCGGACTCCGCGTTCCCGCTGCCAGCTTTCGCTTTGCCGCCCCGAAGTCCAATGGCGGATGCTTGCAAATTCGTCCACTGCCTTTTCTCCCAACTATCCTTTTAGTGAATATCCCGCTTCTTGAATCTGCCGCCCTTCACATCGTGAATATTGCCAACCGCAAGAAACGCCGAAGGATCCAGCTCTTGCACAATGGACTTCATCTTCGCTTCCTCCAGACGGGTTATGACGCAGAAAATAATCCGCTTCTGCCCACCGGAAAAACCGCCTTCCCCATGCAGATACGTCACGCCGCGCCCAAGTCGGTCCATAATGGCCGAGCCAATCTCTCTGGCCTCATCGCTGATGATCCAGACCGCTTTGGATTCTTCGAAGCCTTCCATCGTAATATCAATCATCTTGTAGGCAATGTAATAGGCGACGAGCGAATACATCGCGCGGTCCCAGCCAAACACAAAACCCGCGCTTCCGAGAATAAACAAATTAAAAAACATCACAATCTCGCCAACCGAAAAAGGCAGACGCTTGTTAAACAAAATAGCGATAATCTCCGTGCCGTCGAGCGATCCGCCGAAACGGATTACGATACCGACTCCAATCCCCAGAATCACTCCGCCAAATATCGAGGCAAGAAAATATTCCTCCGTCAAAGGCGGAACGGGATGAAGCAAGAAGGTGCCAAGCGACATCACGCTTACCCCGTACAGGGTCGACATCGCGAACGTTTTGCCAATCTGCTTGTAGCCAAGCACCAAAAAAGGCAGGTTAAGAAGGAATAGGAAAATACCCAGGGGCAGTCCCGTCAAATGGGATACGATAATCGATATCCCGACGATCCCGCCGTCAATAATGTGATTGGGGACCAAAAAAATCTCCAATCCTACTGAAACAAGAGCCGCTCCCAGCGTGATAAACATAACCCTGCGAAGCAGCTCCAGCTTAGGCAGCTTTAAGTGCTGTGCATGTCCCGTCATATGTAGCTTGTTCCTCCCCCCGAACTCGCTAATTACGATTATTTTACCTTAATAAACAAGATATTCAAAGACCGGCCTGTGCAGAATATAGCAATCCACCTCGAAACTTGTCCCATAGGATGTCAGGTTAAGAAGCAAATCACGCATATGATGTTCTTCCGGTCGCTATTGCTCGGGGATTCCTTTGAATCAATTCTCATTAACCTATTAGAAATAAAAAAGCGGCTGTGCACGTTATAACTAGCACAGCCGCTTTGAATCTAGTTCGTCGAATTAACCGATAACGGCAAATGTCTCTACGCCGGATGGAATCGTTCTAGTACGGAATAAGGCTCCGTCGGCGCTTCGGAAGATCCGGAGCGTAAACGTTGCATTTGTAAGAATCGTAATATTATTGAAGCGAATTACGCCAAAGCGGTCGAAATTCGCGGTGGAAACAACTGTGTTCCCTCTGGATAATCTAGCAAAAAAGCCGGTAGTGTTAAACGGAATCCCTTCCTCGTTTACCCAAACGATTGTCAATCTGTTAAAAATCGGGCCTGATTGCTGAGGTGCTAATTGGGCCGTTCTTTTAATTACTTTTCCCTTGCCTTTGGAAGGACTTTTTAAAGTCGGTCTTATTCTAGCAGCCATTTGTCACCCTCCCTCCTAATTCTTTATTAGAATATTCAGAGAGTGATAGCTTGGTATGGATAGAATCCTATGCACGTCCGTCCAAAATTACAATTCCTTGATGATCGTCAAATGCAGCTCGTCTTTTAATTCCAGATCATACGGCGAAGCCGGTTCCTTGCCGTCCGCTTCCCGGATAATCCGGACTCTTGGCCGATGCAGGGCAAGCTCGCTGTTAAGAGACACAACCCCAACCTGTCCCGAGCTGAGCAGTACCGTCGTTGATACCGGATATATGGATATATGCTTGCAGAACAGCTTGATCAGATCAAAATCAAAGTAAGTATTGCCTGCGGCAAACAGGAATTCAATCGCCTCGGAAGGCGTATACCGCTTGCGGTGAGGCCGCGGAGAGGTTAGCGCATCATAGACATCCGCAATTCCCACGATTTGGGCATACATATGAATCTCGTCCCGCTTCAGCCGGCGCGGATAACCGGAGCCGTCATAACGTTCGTGATGCTGAAGCGCGCAATGCGCCGATACGACGGAGATATCATGATATTTGCGTAAAATATCAAAGCCTTCCTTGGTATGACTCTCCATCACTACCCGTTCTTCGGCTGTCAGTGGTCCTACCTTCTCAATCAGCTTTTGCGGGATCTTGGTCATTCCGATATCGAACAGGAGCGCTCCGATGCCAAGCTCCTCCAGCTGGTTGCGGTTATAACCCTTCGCAATTCCCATCACTCCGGCAAGCATTGCGACATTCACCGAATGATGGAACAAATAAGCGTCGGCGACATGAATATTCGTCAGATTGACCATCATGTTGGGCCTAGCCGTCAAATCCGTCATAATCTGGCCAAACACGTTGCGAAAGGTACGTCCCAAATCCGGGGCGATCGCCCTGCCCTTCATTACAACCGACTGGTCCTTGAAGGAATTCATCGTCTTATAGATCGCTTCCACCGCCTGCCGGCGGGTCTCGTCCCTGAGCGTATCCTCGGGAATAAGATCCTCTGTCATGCCGTCTTCAATATAAACAATATCCACGCCCAAATTTTGAAGCCGATTTATATAACGATCATTCAGCTCTACGCCTTCGCCAAGCAGAACCCGTCCATTATCTTGAAATATCGGTTTTGCAAGCTTGTCCCCAGGTTTGACCGATCCAATTTGCACTTTTCTCATCGCTCATACCTCTTTCGATCGATACTCAATCAACAGTACGAAGCTATTTTATCAGATATACGTTGGGCTGACCATCATGGAAGGATATCTATCATTGTTTCTTAAAATAATGACAAAAAAACTCGGCATACCAGGTCTGTTACCCCTTAGTTTGCCGAGTCTGCCATCAAGCCAGCTTACGCTTGACGATACGGTTGCGACCGCTGTATTTTGCTTCGTATAATGCCGCGTCAGCCTGGGCAAGCAATTCTCTCAGGAAAGCCTTCGGATCATCCAAAGCTCGCTTGTCGAACTGCTCTACCGAAACGACTCCCATGCTGATTGTTACTCTGACCGACTGACTGCCTAGGCCCGTCCTGACGACATTCTGCTCTACCGATTCCTTAACCATATCGGCAATAATATCCGCCTGGTCCCGGGTCGTATGAGGCAGGTAGACCGTGAATTCTTCACCGCCGTACCTGGCGAGAATATCGGCGGAACGCAGCGTGTTTTTCACCGCTTCGACCGTCGAGCAGATCACTTCGTCTCCTACTAGATGGCCATATTGATCGTTAATGGCCTTGAATAAATCGATATCGAAGAGGAAGATCGAAAAAGGAATGCCGTATTGCACGTTTACCGCAATCTCATGCTCCAGCTGCTGCAGCAAATATCTCCGGTTATAGCAGCCGGTTAATCCGTCCGTAATCGCCATATGCTCCAGCTTCTTGTTGGCTTGGAACAGCTCGTCCTGCATGATTAACAGCTCGCGGTTCCTGTCCTGAAGCAGCTCGTTCTGCGTATTGGTCTCATCCACCAGCAGACGCAGCTCCGTCACGTCGTGGAAGGTCAAAAGGCGGCCGAGCAGCTCCTTCTTCTTCTGGCTCAGAATAGGAGCGGCCTGCACAACGATATAACGGTAATGGCCGTTATTATGCAGCGAAATCTCCAGCTCCTGACGTTCCATCGGCCACAGCTTCTGCTCCTGCAGGAATTGGTTGAACTGCTTCCGAATCGGCTTGGGAAGATGGACCGCAAGCGCCTCCGGAGAAAACCGCTCGCCAATCTTCAGCTTCAAGATCGGCTTCATCGCCTTGTTAAACTCGAGCACGACCCCGCTCTCATCCAAGACGATGATACCTGTCGAGATCGTGTTCATCACATCTCGCTGTACGATTTGAATGATGTCGAAGACCCGGTGTCTCGTAATCGCGTGCACAAGATACACCGCGGACAAGGTAATCCCTACGGAGAAGATCGAGAAATAAGAGGAAAAATAGTTAATAAGGATAATATTGACGAAAAAATCGCCTAATCCGAACAAAACAAGCACGAATACCCCGTTCATGGCCGTTCGGACAAGCATTTGCTGCCGGACGGACACGCCGCGGCGGAGCGTATAACCCATGATCACCAGGGATACGAGAATATAAGAGAACAGCTGAACGATCATATACCAGTATAACGGTCCGCTTTGAAGCTGCTTATCCGTCAACTGTTCGTTAATGGAGAGGAACAGCCGATCCGGATTTACGACGACAAACGCAACGGAGATCAGCGCCGGGACCGACAGCATAATAAGCCGCCGCGTACGTATCAACTGGGCTTGTCCCGTCATAAAAACAACAAAGATAAACCACCCTACGCCTACCAAGGACAATCCGGAGTAAGAAGCCAAAAGATAAAAAAGCCTGTATGGAGAACCAGGCATCGTTTGAGCAATAAATTGAGTAAGCGGCCAAACCATCAACACCAGATGCAGCGCGAAATAAATTTTGTGCAGCACGGTAATGGTACCGACAGCAAACACGTAGAAAAACAAACCGAGCAGTACGAGGAACATGCTAAAATCCAGCCACATCATCGATTCCAATACGGTTCACCCATCCATTGTCTATCCATCTATTGCCATTGTAGCAAATGTTATTTCAATCGACAATTCTTTCCATAGGACTTCCTGCGTATTATTTTTCGGACGAGGTAGGCCAAAGGTCCGCCAGCATATGTTCCAAAGACGGAGATATGTGCAGGAAGCTGCGGAAGCGCTCGTACTGCTCCCACTTTTCCGCCGACCCTTTCTGCCCGCTGCGGACAGCTCGAATGAGCAGATTTTTAGGGGTATGCTCCGGATCTACAAACTCCAGCATCTGTACTTTGTAGCCAAGCACCTCCAGCAAGGTGCCTCTGGCCGCGTCCGTAGCAAGAGCCGAGAAGCGCTCCTTCAGAAGTCCCTGCGACAGAATCGGAGACAACGCGTCGCTCTCCACCTGCCTGAACAACTCATGCTGGCAGCAAGGCACGGACATAATGACCGAAGCTCCCCATTTGACTGCCTTGGCAAGCGCGGCATCCGTGGCCGTATCGCAGGCATGCAGAGTAACGACCATGTCGGCCTCGTTTAGCTCCTCGTAATCAGCGATGTCCCCCACCAGAAACTTCAGCTTGTCATAGTGAAGCCGGTCCGCAAGCTCCTGGCAAAAAGCGATCACGTCCGCCTTCAAGTCCAGGCCGATTATCGAAATCTCCCGCTTCTGCTCGACAGCCAGCAGGTGGTACAAGGCAAAGGTCAGATACGATTTGCCGCAGCCAAAATCGACAATCGTAAGCGGCTTGTCCGCCGGAAGGCTGGGCAGCACATCCGTCACCATCTCCAGGAAACGGTTGATCTGTCTGTACTTGTCCTGTTTCTTTGCGTGCACGGCTCCGTCCTTCGACATAATGCCAAGCTCCACGAGAAAAGGCGCGGCGGTTCCTTCCGCCAGAATCCGGTTTTTCTGGCGATTATGCTGCAGCTCCGCCGAAGCCTTTACCGTTCCGGTCGGCGGCTTGCTGAGAATCGTTGCCTTTCCTTTCTTGCTGAACAGCAGCTGGAGATCCTCCGTTGGCGTTTTGAACAATGCCTGCTTGTAATCGCCTTCGAGCAGCTCGACGATTCTGGCGCCCGCCAGCTCCGGCTTTACGTTATCATGGGTTACTTTATTGCTGTAATGGTATTCGAACTGCAGATGGAGCCCGTTCTTCAATTGAACCGGCCTCACCACCGTTTTGGGGGCAGCCGCGCCATCCTTGCGGCGCAGCTGGCTTAGCGTTCCCTGCAGCAGTTCTCCTGCTTCTACGATTTTTTGTATGGACTGCTGCCATTCTTCTGTCATATTGAAAAGTCACTCCTATGGATCTTTGCTTTTATTTATTTGCCGCTAACGAATCAAGCCCGTATTGAACTTCCTCGCGGGGCAATCCGCCGGCTTCCAGCTTCTCGTCATCGCAATATAACAAGCGGCGGTAGAAGGCTTCGACCTCTTCGCCGGTTACCGCTCCATCTTCCATTAGCTCATACAGGACATCCTCTGCCCCCGCGAACTGGCCCTCCCCCTCCAGCCATTCGGCTTGCAGCTGCTTGGCATGGTCCGGAAGCTCATACGCTTTTAACTGCTCAAGCAGCTCTCCCGCTTCCTTCGACGGGTTCGCAAGCGTAGGCTCGGCGTCAACTAACGACAGCCTCATAAAGAGCTGCAGCGCCTTTAAACCGGACGCAAAGCTGGCATCTTCGTTGCCGAGCTCGGCATGCAGCTCCGACTCCTGCTTCAAGGTTACGGCTATCGCCTGTATTTTGTCCGTCTCCATAACGCCGTTTGTAGTCAGCACCGCCATCAAATCCTTGTCGGACAAGGAACGGATCAGCTTGCCGCTAAGTCCAAACCGTTTATCCAGCAGCTCATCGATTACGAGCAAGGCGTCCTGATGCTTAAGCTCCCGCTTCAACTGCAGGATTTGCCCGACGGCCTCCGTCATCTGTTCGATCATGTTCATTAAGTAGTCGCGACGAAACAACCTGTTCCCCTCCCCTAATGGCTAATTAAGCTTATTTATGAAACTGAGCACGGCTTCCGCGAAAGCTTCAGGGCGCTCCACCATGCCCATATGTCCGGCATCCGCAAGCTTCTCGCGGGTAACGTTTGCCCCGTCGACAACAAAGGTGCGTTCCGCGGGAATAATTTGATCCTGCTCGCCAGCGAGCAGCAGCACCGGAAGCGTTGTCCGCTTCAGCACCTCTGTTCGGTCGGGACGATCCTTCATCCCTTTGGCCGCGCCAATCGCGCCAGCCGCGCTTGTGCCTCTGCCAATGGCGATGGAACGTTCTACCTGATCCGGCATCGCCGATTTATTGTCCGGGGAATAAAGCTTCGGAACAAGTCCCTCCACAAATGCGCTTACGCCGTCCTTTTTAATCGCGGCTACGGCATTATCCCTGTTTTCCTTCGCCGCATCGCCGTCGGGCAGCGGAGTGGAATGAACCAGCCCGAAAGCGGACAGCTTTTCTTCAAAGCGCTCGGCAAACGCAAGCGTAATATATCCTCCAAGCGAATGGCCGAGAACGCATGCCTTGTTTATTTTCAATTGCTCCAGCATGGCTGCCAGATCGTCCGCATACAATTCCATAGAATTCGTCTCTTCAGGTCCTGTCTCTGCGGATGAGCGTCCATGTCCGCGAAGATCGAGCGCAATAATGCGGGCTTGGCGGGCAAGCGGCTCTGCAACCCGCTCCCAATAGGCGGAGCTTCCGCAATAGCCGTGCAGCAGCACCACAACCGGCTTTTTATCCGTCCGGGAATCGTAATAAGCTAACGAGATGCCGCTTGGCAGCATGATCGTGTGATTGGCGATGGTAAGTTGAGTCATTCGTCTGCTCCTTCAACAAAGTTATTTGTCCAGCCTAGCCGGAAGTTTGCTTCCAGGCCTGATCCACCAGCTCCGCAACCGTCTCAGCCATTTGCATGACGGTATACAGCGAGGTCGTTTGAAGCGTCATATACGGCTTATGGCTGCTGGCATTAACGACACCCGCAATGCTGTAATCGCCAACGGCCGGCAGCCTGGCCCCAGTTGCTTGACCGGGCGTGAGCGGTCCTTCCGCCGTAATATACTTTCCAACGGACAGCGGCTTGCCAAGACAGGCATCAACCGCAATAATCACGGCATTCTCCCGCTCGGCCGATTGTTCCAGCGCTTCCGCGAACCGTTTTGCGTCACAGGGCTGCTTTAATGTTCCAAAGACATGTTGCCAACCCCGCTCTTCCAGCTTGGTGCCTACCAATGGGCCAAAGCTGTCTCCGGTGGAGCGGTCCGTACCGATACATAGGAATACGACCCGGCTGCGGTCGGGATGCCTTTCCGCTACATGAGCCAGAAATGCCTGAAGACCCTCCACCCCGTTATCCGCTTGAACGATTGTCTTCCCTGACATGAATACACCTGCTTTATGTTGTTCGTACAAATGGTAGTTTCTTTCATTGTACCCGAATTACGCGGTATGGTTCAATTTACAGGCATGGGATGCGTGAAATATGTTACAATGGCGAGAATAATGACAAGATGTACGGAAAGGGGACTAATCATGGTGAATCTGGAAGAACAAACCCAGCAGAACGTGGAATTTATGATCGAGACCATCAAAACAAAGCTAAGAATGGCGACAGCGGCAGCGATGCAGGCTTCCCACTTCAGCATTGATCAATACGAGGATATCCGCGATTTGTACGAAGTTGTTGCTTCGAAGGAGAAATTCAGCATCAGCGAGGTTGAAGCTCTGGTATCGGAGCTGGGCAAGCTGCGCGGCAAATAGCATCATTAAGGAAAGCACCGGCAGGCGTTCAACACCCGCCGGTGCTTTCCTTTACCCATAAGACTTCGGAACGAAGCCTTCAGCCCTAGCTTTATGTTAGCCGTACTCTGAAAGTAACATTCTTTATTACAATCTTTACCACTAACAGCCATTAACTAGCATTTTTTTAGACAGATGTTCAATAACCGATTATTGATAAAAAAAGGGGGGCTCCTATCCCAATCGGAGCTCCCCTTTTTGCTGTCTCTTATTCGTTTGTTTCCTCGGCTTCCATAGAAGCCCCTGCCTCAGCCGATTCGATGGTCAAGCTGATTTGCACCGGCTTCTGCTCCCCCTTCAGGAAGAACGCAAGACGCTCGAGCTTTTCCGCCAGCTCCGTGCCTGTAAGCGTTGTATTCAACTGGTAGTTGAAATGGTCTGCCGGCTGTTCGTCCTGCTGGGCATAAGTGCTGCGACCTCTCCAGGCGCGTTCCTTCGCTCCGCCCTGTTGAACCAGCAGCTGGTCCTGCATCGGGTAAAACTTATCTGATTTATTCACCACACGCTCGTAAATCCGCAGCTTCTTGAGCAGCATATAATATTGCGCCGAATGCTTGAAATTCCAAGCTTCCCGAATATCCTTAAGCGTATAATCCATCTTCCAGCGCTTCAGCTTTTCGATCTGCTCCTCGGCGTTCAGCTGCAAGAAATCATCTAAAGGCATAATTGCTTCCGGCATTTTGACCCCTCCGTTAACCTGAAATAAATGCTCAGATAAGCGTTGACTTTCCCCTTTATCAAAAAAGAACACGTATCTTTCATAAAAATATAACAATGCGAATAGTTTATATTTTCATATAAAAAATACCATAATTTTTTTCGATTTACAAATTAATTTCTTTACAGATTTGTATTATTGCACATTCCTCATATGAAAAAACCGTCGTATATGTCCCAAGGGCAATACGACGGCTTTAGACCTAGAATATTAGGCTTGTTTCAGGCCGAATGCAGCGAGGAAACGCTGGAATGCGGCATGGCCTTCTTCGGTTTGCTTAAACACGCCAGCGTCCTTCAATACTTCGGAGAACTTGGAGCCTGTCTCGCCTTCCACGATAGCTTGCGCCTGTTCATCCGTATTGGAAGTGCCATAGCGGGCTACCAGCGATTCAATCCATTCCGCGTGAAGACGGAGCGGATGGTCCGCGCTGTGCAGCTCGCTATGGAGCGCTTCGGTCTTGCCGGTCAGATAACCGGCAATCTGTTCAAGCTCAGCCTTCAGGCGGCCAGGAAGCACGGCTAGACCCATAACCTCAATCAGGCCGATATTTTCCTTCTTGATATGATGCAAGTGCTGATGCGGATGGAAAATCCCCATCGGATGCTCTTCGCTGGTCCGGTTGTTGCGGAGCACGAGATCAATCTCGTAAGCACCGTCATCAAGCAGCCTTGCAATCGGAGTAATCGTGTTATGCGGAGTAAGCGATCCGTCGCCGTTAGCCGTAAAAGCAAGCACGTCAACCGCTTCGTCGCTGTAGCCGCGCCATGTATCGAGCATCCGGCAGGCTGCCTGCAGGACATCTTCCTTGGAAGCGCCGTTTACGCGGACAACCGACATTGGCCAATTCACGATGCTGAAGCGTACGCCCGGCAAGGACGGATCGGTAAACGAAGCTACCGGCTTTGCCTTCTCCATCGGGAAGGTATGGCGTCCAGCCTGGAAATGGTCATGGCTTAGGATCGAGCCGCCAACGATCGGCAGATCGGCATTGGAGCCGATGAAATAATGCGAGAACTGCTCCACGAAGTCCAGCAGGCGCTTGAAGGTGCCATGCGAGATTACCATAGGCTCATGCGCGCCTTTGAACACGATGCTGTGCTCGTTATAGTACACGTACGGCGAATACTGGAAGTACCACTGCTGGTTATCCAGCGTCAGCGGCAGCACGCGCAGGTTCTGGCGTGCCGGATGATCCGCGCGGCCGGCGTAGCCGACGTTCTGCTCGCACAGCAGGCATTTCGGGTAATGCGCCTGCGGCAAGGTTTTGAGCAGAGCAATTTCCTTCGGATCCTTCTCCGGCTTCGACAGATTGATCGTAATTTCCAGTTCGCCGTATTCGGTTTCGTGCAGCCAGTATTTATTTTTCTGGATGCGGTCCATCCGGATATAGTTGGAATCGATGCTCAGCTTGTAAAAAGCGTCCGTTGCCGCCTTGATGCCGGCCTCTGCCGTTGTCTTGCGGAACGCAGCCGCAGCCTCGGAAGGACGCGGCATAAGCAGCCCCATAATGCGGGCATCCAGCAAATCGCGGTAAGTCAAAATGTTGTCTTCGATCAGGCCGATCGAATAACCGTAATCGAGCAAAGGCTCCAGCAGTGATACCGGGCTGTCCAGCTCTTCCTCCGGAATCTCGCCTTCATGCGGCTCCGTGAACTTGAACAAATCCAGCAGCGCATTACGGGAATAGTTCACGTCAAGCGGCTCAATCATTCCTTGGCGAAGGGCAAATTGGACAAGCCTGTCGATCAGGACAAGCGCTTCCGCTGCGGTAACGGTCGTGTTTTCTTTGACTGTCATGATGTAAAAAGCTCCTTTCCGTTCCTAAGCGGCTGCTTAGTTGCTGTAGCCGTTAGGGTGATTGACGTGCCAGTTCCAGGCGCTGCGAATAATGTCCTCGAGATTTGCGCGGGATGGGTTCCAGCCCAGCTCCTTGCGGGCACGTGCGGAAGATGCAACAAGCGTAGCCGGGTCGCCTGCGCGGCGAGGCTCGATAACCGCTTTGATCTCGCGCTCCGTTACCTTGCGGGCAATCTCAATCACTTCTTTGACGGAGAAGCCTTGGCCGTTGCCAAGGTTGTAAATCGCGCTGTCCGAGCCTTGACGAAGCTTATCTACGGCAAGGACGTGGGCGTCGGCAAGGTCGCTCACATGGATATAATCGCGGATGCAAGTGCCGTCCGGCGTTGCGTAATCGTCGCCGAATACCGAGATATGAGGACGTTGGCCAAGCGCAGCCTGGAGCACGATCGGAATCAGATGGGTTTCCGGGCTATGATCTTCGCCGATTTTGCCGCTGGCGTGAGCGCCCGCTGCGTTGAAGTAACGAAGCGATACGTATTTGAGGCCATGAGCGACATCGAACCACTTCATCATTTTTTCCATCGCCAGCTTCGTTTCGCCGTAAGTGTTCGTTGGAAGCGTGCGGTCGAATTCGTCGATCGGCACGTTCTCGGGCTCGCCGTAAGTTGCCGCCGTCGAAGAGAAGACGATCTTCTTTACGTCATGCTCGATCATTTTTTCCAGCAGACATAGCGTACCGTACACATTGTTATGATAATATTTCGCAGGGTTTGTCATGCTCTCGCCAACCAGCGAGTTTGCCGCGAAGTGAATAACCGCGTCAATCTTGTTTTCTTTAAACACCGTATCCATAAATTCCGCATCGCGAAGGTCGCCTACGTACAGCTTGCCTCCAACAACCGCCTCTCGGTGACCTTGCTGCAGATTATCGACTACCACGATTTCTTCTCCGCGTTCTGCAAGAGCAGCCACGGCGTGCGAACCGATATAGCCCGCTCCTCCGGTTACCAATACTGCCATACTCCTCATCCCACTTTCTCTATGTTTTATATTATTGAAGCTGTTCTACACCATTGCCGATGCTGCATACGTAGAAGTCCGGAGTAAGTCCCGTTGCTTCCGTATATTTGCGTCCTACTTCTTCCTTGAAGCGTTCGATGCTGTCTTCGTGAACAAGCGATACGGTACAGCCGCCGAAGCCCGCGCCCGTCATGCGGGAGCCAAGCACACCCGGAACCTGGCGTGCAGCCGCAACCATCGCGTCAAGCTCGGGACCCGTTACTTCGTACAAATCGCGGAGCGAATCATGCGAACCGTTCATGTATTGGCCAAACGCTTCGAGATCATTGGCTTTCAGGGCATCCATCGAGCGAAGAACGCGGTCGATCTCTTCGACTACGTGCTGTGCACGGTTGCGGACAACTTCATCCTTGATCAGATGTTTGTTTGCGTTGAACTGCTCCAGGTTGATTTGGCCCAGAAGCTTCAGCTCAGGGAATGCCGCCTGCAGGTCAACAACGGCCTGCTCACATTGAGAGCGGCGTTCGTTATACGCGGAGTCTACCAGGCCGCGGCGTTTGTTCGTGTTGCCGATGACAAGCTTGTAAGCGCCGGATTGGAACGGAACGAGTTCGTACTCCAGCGTGTCGCACATCAGCAGAATCGCATGGTCCTTCTTGCCGTTAGCTACTGCGAATTGGTCCATGATGCCGCATTGCACGCCGTTGAATTCGTTCTCCGATTTCTGGGACAGAAGGGCAATTTGAACCGTATCCGTAGGCTGGCCTTCCATCGTAAGCAAAGCGTAAGCCGTTACGACTTCAATCGATGCGGAAGAGGACAAGCCCGCGCCGTTCGGAATCTCGCCATGGAAAAGCAGATCGTAACCGCTGCTGAATTTGATACCCTTTTGCTCCAGTTCGTAAACGATCCCTTTCGGATAGTTCATCCAGTCATCCGCTTCGTCGTATGCGATGTTGTCGATGTCTAGCGATTTGGAGGAAGGGAAGTTTGTCGTCGCGAGTCCAAGCTGACGGTCATCGCGCTTGCGGATCAGCAAGGTTGTGCCGAACGTAAGTGCTGCCGGGAATACGTAACCGCCGTTATAGTCGGTATGCTCGCCAATCAGATTAACGCGTCCCGGTGCGTGAAAAGCTTTGATCTCAGCGGCTTCTCCGCCGAATTGCTGTATAAATTGTTGTGTAAGCTGCTCGATAGAGGCCATATGCTTGCAACAGTCCTTTTTTGTATAATTTTTGAAGCCTTTGTTCTGTTTTCAGTATAACGCAAGCGATTGCCCGAGCAAAATGGCGCAAAGTGCTTTTTACATGGATTTATGTGACTTTTAGCAAGCTTCTTGGCATGATAAAATGGGATTATCGTAAATCCAACACCGGAAGGCAGGTGCCGTCAAAGATGAGGCAAGATACTTATAAGGTAGCTTCCAATCCCGTCATTACGTACAACGAGCACATGAATGTATTGTTTGCAGGCGAGAGCCAAACCAAACCGTCTCATCAGCGGGGACCTAAAGTATATGATTTTTACCTCATGCATACGGTGCTTGAAGGGAAAGGAGAATTCACCTGCGGAGGAAAAAGCTATCTTCTTCGGGCTGGGGATACCTTCCTGATCGAACCCGAGGCGCTTGTCAGCTATGTGTCCGATGCCAACGAGCCTTGGCTTTACCGCTGGGTCGCCTTTAACGGCCCGCAGGCAGCGGAGCTTGTGCAGGCGGCTGGCTTCTCCGTGGCCAATCCCGTCGCCGAGACGGCTGCGATAAGGCGCTTAGGCGTCCTGTACAACCACATTTTCAGCATTTTTCGCAAAAACGATCCTGCAGCCCATCTGAAAGCCGCCGGTTATTTGCAGCTGCTGCTGGCTGAATTCTGCACGGTTCATCAATTGGCTGAAGATAACGGAGCTATGACGGATGTAGATGACACCGATAAGCTGATCCAGCAAATGATTCATTATTTATCAACCCAATACGCCCAGCCCGTATCGATCGAGCAGATGGCCGAGTCCTTCGGCTACAACCGCGCTTATCTTTCTCGGGTATTCAAACGTTATACAGGCGAATCGCCGATTACGTTCCTGCTCAAGCTCCGGATCGACAAGGCCCGGCAAATGATCCGGGAACGCGAAGGACTTACTATCGAGCAGATAGCGGCATCCGTCGGGCTTCAGGACTCCTTGTATTTCTCCAAGCAATTCCGCCGATTCTACGGCTTATCCCCCTCCGCCTACCGCGAATCCATGCGTCAAATGAAGTCGTAACGGGTATTCAAGGTTAGCCCATAATTGGGCATATTAACGGGCGAGGTGATCTTTATGAAGGAGCTGCACAGCGGACGGTTGTTCTGGCCGACAACCGAGGAGCAATACAAGGAATATTCCGCCCTGTCGGAAGACATACAAGTGCAAGTAGCCATTATCGGGGGCGGAATGTCCGGGTCCATGTGTGCCTATGCGTTGCAGAATAGCGGCATCAACGTCGCCATTATGGAGAGAGAGACGATTGCGGGCGGAAGCACTTCCGCCAATACGGGATTATTGCAATTTTCCAATGATATTATGCTATGCGAATTGATCGGGCAGATCGGAAGACAGGCTGCGGTAAGCTTCTATGCTGCCTGCAAGGATGCCGTTGCGCAGATTGGCAAAATTTCGGGCAAGCTGTCTGCCAATTCCCATTTCGTGCCGCGAAGCAGCCTTTATTACGCCAGCTCGGAGCAGGATCTTCCGAAGCTTCGGAAGGAGTACGAGACCCTGAGGCAGAACGGCTTTGATGTCGATTTTTGGGAAGCGGACACGATTTCGAAGCATTTCCCCTTCCGCCGCTCCGGAGCGATTATTACGAACGGCGATGCCGAAATTAATCCGTTCCGGTTCGTTCACGGAATGGCAGAAGCGGCAACGGCAAACGGCGCGCGCATATTCGAGCATACGGATGTGGTGTCTCATGAGAGTACAGCAGACGGCAAGCATCGGCTTGCAACCGCCAGCGGACATGTCGTTGTGGCGGACAAAGTCGTATACGCCGTTGGATATGAACCCGAAGAGCTTCGGGGACAGTTGATCAGGCCAGTCATGAACCGTTCCTTCGCTGCCGTAACCGCCGTACAGGACAAGAACAAGCTGCTTCATTGGCATAAACAGATGCTGATCTGGGAAACCGACAGACCTTACTTATATATGAGAACGACTATGGACGGACGAGTGATCATTGGAGGACTGGATGAACCGACCGAGCATCCCATCGAAGGCGAGCGGGAGCGGACTAAACGAATAGATAGGCTGTATAACAAGCTGACCGCACACTTCCCGATGCTGGATGCCCCGTTCGAATACGAATGGAGCGCGACCTTCGGAGAATCGGTCGATAATCTGCCTTTTGTAGGCGAGGATCCGGGTGTGCCCGGTGTTTATTACTGCCTGGGCTACGGCGGCAACGGCACGGTCTACAGCATGATCGCCTCTAATATTCTGATTGCTCTCATTAAAGAGGGTTATCATCCGCTCGCCGATATCGTTGGACTTAAGCGGCCAACCCTTCAAGCATAAGTCGGTTGCGACGCAGCAGCACGCAAAAAGGGATTCAGCCAAGAGCCGAATCCCTTCTTCTATTTCCGGAGAGAAATCAGGAGCCGTGAAAAATCCGTTTCGCTCCGTTCTCCCTGTAAATGCCTTCCGCGATGCCAAGACGCGACAAATCTGGGCCGCCATCCTTATCCAGCAAGGATTTGCTCTCTTCCGTCTCGATTATGACTAAGGTTGCGCCTTCCCGAATGGAATCGCGGCAGGAGGCTGCTTCCTGCTCCTCGAGTCCAAGCGCCATCATAGCCCCTTCGATATGATCCTCATCGCCGAAAATATAATCGCCGGTCAGCGTATTTCCCATCGCCGTCAGCCCCGCAGCCGCAAATCCCGGGTTCCATGAGCCGCCTCCCGTCAAACCGATGGCCGGGATAAAAGCTGCCCCAGTCCAAGCCCTTCCGCGGCTTTCGTCCCTCTCCGCTTCGTTTGCCGTCTGCGCCAGCTCCGTCAATTCGTCGACGTGGATGTCGCTCTCGGCTTCAATTCGCCGGGAATGCTCGCTATCCTTCGCGAGGATCTTCATTTCCCCTTGGACGAAGCCGGCTTGCTCAAGGGAATGAATAGTATCGATTACCTGCTGCTGTGTAGCGAATGATCCAATTATTTTAGCCATTGTCTCATCATCCTCCTCTTCTTCCTTCAAGGTAGTTATACCCTGTTTCACCCGCAATCAATCTCGTTTAATCTCGGTTATAGGAAGGTTGTGCAAGAAAGCCGTTCAGGTTATGATGAAGAGTAAGCGACATGGAAATCGGAATTTAGACAGGAATGAACAGGAGGTAAAAAATGATTCACCGGATGCTTCGCTATCCCGACGACTGGGAATGGCATGTGCTTCAGCTGGAACGGCCTCCGATGGAGACGACCGAGGAACTGCCAAAGCGCAAAGACAATCGAAAAAAAACGGAAACGTCTAAGGCATCTATGACATTTACAGCACCTCCTGTAACAGACGAAGACATGGAAGAACAATTGGCATGCAAGCGCCTCCTTCCCGAATGCTCAAGCTGGCTGGACGAGTGCTGGGGCAGACAGGTCAATAAGGTTACCGTGGCGCATTATGCCGATCACGGTACAATCGTATCTGGCACCTTGATGCTGCAGGCATCGGAGGAAATGACCGATGTGCAGCCTTTTCACTTCTGGCTTACCGTGGATAAGCTTGTTACCCTGCATACAGACCTGCGTCTCATGATTCGATTGCAGGATGATTCGGTTACTTCCAGGCTCAAAGACTGCGCATCCGCTCCCGAAGCGTTTTTTATTATGCTGGGGCAGCTGCTTGGACCGTTCCACACGGGACTCGACGGGTTTGAAAAAAGGTTGGGCGAGCTTGAGCAGGCCATGCGGATCTCGAATAGAACGGGGCTCCTCGACGTCATTTTTGAACGCCGCTATGATTTATTGCATTGGAGCCATCTTTTTATCCCTATCCGCGAGCTGTACGGTGCTGCCCAGGAGGCTTTTATGGACACGCTGACCGAGACGGAAGTATTCAAACGTACCACCTACAAGCTGGACCGGATTGATTCTCTGTTGAAGCATTACGCGCTCGAGATCGATACGCTGATTTCGATGGATGACGCGCTCTCCAGCTTCCGCGGCAACGATATTATGAAGACGCTGACCATCTTCACCGTTATCTTTACGCCTGCTACCGTTATAGGTGCCCTATGGGGAACAAACTTCAAGCCGCTTCCTTGGGATACTCATCAATTGGGCTTTGCGGGGATGTGCGTCGTTATCCTTGTCATCACCATCCTGATTTATGTCTGGTTATGGCAAAAAGGCTGGACCGGCGATTTGCTCACGGGACGGGATTCCAATAAAAACAAGAAAAGCAAAAAGCAGGCCGTAATGCTCGAAGAACAGTTAACCGATAGAAGCGAAAGTATGGAGACGGAACCGAACCTGTCCCAGCTTTCACGCAAAAGGCGCTCCAAGACGATCTAAAATCGTCGGGAAGCGCCTTTTTTGCATGCCTATCTCCGGCTGTGGAGTTCCTCTATAATCGCTCCGGCGATCTCTTCCGGCTGCTGCACGGATCCTTCCGCCTCGCCTCGTTTGCGGACCGATACGCTGCCGCTTAGACGCTCGTTTTTCCCGACGACAAGCATATAAGGAACCTTCTCAAGCTGGGCCTTCCTTATTTTATTGCCGAGCTTTTCGCTGCGGGCGTCCACTTCTACCCGAATTCCCGCTTGAATAAGCTGCGATTTAATCTGAAGCGCGTAATCCAGCTCATGCTCCGATACCGGTATTACCTTGGCCTGCACCGGGGCAAGCCAGATCGGGAAAGCCCCGCTGTAATGCTCGATCAGAATACCGATGAACCGGTCGAGAGAACCGTAAACCGCGCGGTGGATAACAACCGGCCGCTGCTTCTTATTGTCTTCGCCGATATAAGACAGATCAAATTTCTCCGGCATCTGGAAATCAAGCTGGATGGTTCCGCACTGCCAGCTTCTCTTCAGGGCGTCCACGATATGAAAGTCGATTTTCGGTCCGTAAAAGGCACCGTCTCCTTCATTAACGCGATAGTTCACTCCCTGTGCATCCAACACATTCTTTAGAGACTGCTCGGCTTCATCCCACAGCTCATCCGAGCCCATATAATCGGCAGGCCGGGTCGACAGCTCGACGGTATAAGCAAACCCGAATACCTTGTACACCTCACCGATCAAATGCATGACCTTGCCGATTTCCGCTTCAATCTGATCCGGACGGACAAACAGATGGGCATCATCCTGGCAGAACGTGCGTACCCTCATCATGCCGCCTAATGCCCCCGACAGCTCGTGCCGGTGTACCTGGCCGAACTCCGCCAGTCGTACCGGGAGCTCCCGATAGGAGCGCAAGCTGTTCTTGAAGATCAGCATATGCCCCGGGCAGTTCATTGGCTTTAACGCGAATTCGGACTCGTCAACCTTAGTGAAATACATGTTGTCCTTGTAATGATCCCAATGTCCCGACTGCTCCCACATCCGCTTGTTCATCATAAACGGCGTGCGGACTTCTTCATAATCGTTCTGGTTAAGCAGCTCCCGGGAGAAGCTTTCCAGCGCAGTCCTTATCGCCATTCCCTTGGGCAAGTAAAACGGCATCCCCGGCGCTTCCTCCGAGAACATGAACAGCTCCAGCTCTTTGCCCAGCTTGCGGTGGTCCCGCTTCTTCGCTTCCTCCAGCTGGTACAAATAGTCGGCTAGCTCCGTCTTGTTGAGGAATGCTGTACCATAGATGCGCTGAAGCATCTTATTGTCGGAATTGCCCCTCCAATAAGCGCCTGCCACGTGAAGCAGCTTAAAGGCTTTGATTCGCCCGGTTGAAGGCAAATGGGGCCCGCGGCACAGGTCCGCAAATTCCCCTTGCTCGTAAATACGGATTACTTCGCCCTCCGGCAAATCCCGGATCAGCTCCAGCTTGAGCGGCTCCCCTTTTTCTTCGAAAAGAGCCAGCGCCTCCTCCCGCGATACAACTCTCCGCCTGATCGGCAAATTCTCTTTAACGATGCTCCACATTTCCTTCTCTATGGCTTCCAGATCCTTGGTCGAAAGCGTATGGGCAAGGTCTACATCGTAATAAAAGCCGTCCTCGATAACCGGTCCGATGCCCAGCTTTACGGCTTCGCTGCCGTACAGCCGTTTGATTGCCTGCGCAAGCACATGCGCGGTGCTATGTCGGGAAATATAAAGCCCTTCCGGGCTGTCCAGAGCAATCATGTCGATTCGGCTACCATCGCCAAACGGATCATCAAGATCGGTCATCGTGCCGTCGATTGCCCCCGCTATTATCGTTTTCTTCCAATCGGCATCCATTGATTCCGCTACCTGCGCAATGGTCGTGCCTTGCAATACCCTCCTTATGCTTCCGTCTGGCCAAACAGCTTGAATCTCCATTTTTGCTCCTCCAATTCTTCCTTATTTTTTGAACGCAAAAAAACGCATCTCTCCCTGCAAGGGACGAGTGCGTTCTGCTCGTGGTTCCACCCTAATTCCATCCCGCGCGTAACCGGCGCGACGATGCTCATTGGAATCCGTTAACGGGGATCAGTCGGTTACGTGTACAGCCGCAATTGCGGGTTCCAGGTGACGGCTGCAAAGCGGTAATCCCGATCTTTCACCGAAGAAGCTTTCAGCCGGGGCTTCTCTCTCTGGGCGGTTATAGGGAAGGAGATCATGTCTTTGGTCATGGCCTTCGTATGAAATTGCTATTATGTTACAATGTTTTATTTCAAAAAGTCAAGAGGAATCAGTTCCCCATACAAGCGCCCAGACATAGTATACATAACCAGCCCAAGATAAGAGCGGAGGGATCCGTATATGGCAAAAACAACGAGAAGGTCCAATTCTAATACGACGACGGCGTTGCCAAGGCCAATGAGACAAGGCCAGCCGCAGCAATTTGATCTCCGCATCGCCCTGTTTCTTGCCGGTATTGCTGGACAGACTTACTCACAATTCGAGAATAAGGACGGCCTTTTCCTTGTCCCCCGAGGGTATGAACTAGTGGGGGCTTTCTCTGCCAAAGCTTATGATGATACCGAGGAACGCTTTGGCTTTGTTTTGCAATCGGACCGTTCTTCCGTTCTGGCCTTCCGGGGCTCCGGTTCAGCCGTGGACTGGGTATCGGATTTTATTGCCCAACAGACGACATACCGTCCCGTTAAAAATGCCGGCCAAACCCACAAAGGCTTTACCGACATTTATACATCCACCCGCTCGCAGGTGCTTGATCTGATCGAGCAGCTGCCGGTAGAAAAACCGTTATTTATTACCGGCCATAGTTTAGGCGGAGCCTTGGCTACCTTAGCTGCCCTCGATATTGCCGTCAACACACCGTTTACCGCGCCCATCGTCTATACCTTTGGCGCTCCAAGGGTCGGGGATACTCGCTTCGTCAAGCTATACAACAATACGGTCGAGACGCATTGGCGCCTCCAAAACGAATACGATATCGTTCCCCATCTGCCTCCGCTTGTTTATCAGTCTCCGGATACGAAGAAAACGTATTTCTATATGCATGTCAAAGGCGAGGTAAAACGCGCCTTCCGGATGGGCTCGGTTTCCGGCAATCATATTCTGAGCAGCTATTTTGCCGACTTATGCGGCGAGGAGCCGCAGTTCGCCGAAGCGATTTGCTCGGAGCCGCCGGGCTGGTGCCCGCTAACTTGAACAAAAAACTCCGCAAAGCTGCGGAGTTTTTTATCGTTTTCAGGTCCAGGATTGAAGGAGCCAGTTCCGTACCCGGTTAATGGTCTTATCCAAATTGCATACCGAATTCTGATCCACGTAAGGAGTCTGATGACAAAAATAATGAGCATGTCCGCCGATTAACGGAATCCCTTCCACAATAGACGGGGAATATTTGAACCGGTTCCAGCGAGGCACCGATGCCCCTTCTGCCGACCATCCTCCCCAAGTACCGATCCGGCTGATCGGATCGGTGAGTTTTCCTTCCGTATCAACGGAATGGAGAAAGCATACTTTATCCCGCAGCTCCGGATGAATCGGAATACGAGGCGAGCCCACCTGTACAATCCGGAAATTCCGGTTCAGACGCTGCTGATGCAGCATTTTCCCCGCCTGATAGGCTGCTGCTCCTCCCCCGCTATGTCCGATAAAAAGGATCGGCTCCTCCTCGCTCTTCATCGTTTCCTTCACTTGCTGGAATGCCGCACGCCCGCCGATCCGGCCAATGGACAAGCGGTTGGTAAGATCCGTGCCGACTTCAACAATTTGCCGGTACAGATTACGGCTTACATCTCCATACGGGTGCAGAATATGAATGATTGGCTCGCGGCCATCCGCCCGAAATATCCGGTCAAGCTGATTCCTGCATTCATCAAAATAGCCTTTGGTTGTAGCAACGCCAGCCAGCAGGTAAATCCGTATAGGCGAGCCGCTGATCGCTGTCATGATTCATCCCTCCGTTCATGCTGTGTTAATGGAATTGTGTACTTTCATTATGCGGGGGGATAAGCGGTTTCATTCCTCCATGTAGATGTGAATTCCGTTCCAGCTGATCCGGTAGCCAAGCTCCTTGGCTGACAGAACAAGGGGGAGAGCTTTTATGTCCCGCCATAACGGGGTAATGCCGTTCAATTTGTAACCGCTCCATATTTTATGCGGAACGAACGGGACCTGCGCCATTCTTGGTATTCCGTTGTCCCATCGGATTAGCTGAATCGTCCCGTCCTTCATCGTCTTCACGTCCGCCTGAAGGATCCGGCTGAAAAATTCCTCGTCCACATACAGCTCTCCGTCTAGCTTGAATATATGACCGCGGTAGGTAAACGGCTGGTTTACGATTGCGGAATTCCCGCTTCCAAAGTCCTCCTCTAAACGGCTCAAATAATAAGGACTGCCTGCGGCCCGTCTGTAGGCTTCAAGGATCCGGGGTTCATTCGTGATGGAATAATCATTAATGCGCCGTACCTCATTATATTCCGCAAGATTGTTCACATCAAAATAAAAGACAGCCTTAACCCTTGGATAAAGCCTGGGAAGATTGGCATACAGACGATTGATTTTCGCAATGGCAAAAGCGTTATCCTTCACCCCGTCGGTCACCGTATAGTGGGTAACGCCATACTCCGACAGTTGAATCGGCTTTGTCCTGCTGAACCGGTTATACACGTAATCAAGCATCTGAAGCGGATCTTCGAAATCGGACGGCTGCCGGATATCTCCGTTATGATATCTTACGTTATAGACGTTGATTCCTACCCAATCTACGTAATTGTCACCCGGATAATAGGCTTCAATCGGACGCTCCGGCACATTAAGCACGGTCCAGACCATGGCCGTTTTCGGGGCTATTTTCTCGAATACGTCATGAACCATTCTCCAAGTCTTGATATAGAGATCCGGGTCTCCGCTGTAATTCGTCCAGGTTCCGTTCATTTCGGATGCGAAACGCAGAAAAATGGGCACATCGGCCTTGCGCGCCGCTTCGGCAAATGTCCGCAGGTAAGCATCGTCCTTCACCTTGGTCAGCCCGTCGTTAGGCTCCCATGCAATGTGGGGGAATGCGCCCGCTTCCTTTACTTCAGTCACCCAATCGGACGGGAACGGCTCTCCGTAACCGACATATTTAAAAAAGCTGGCATGCTGCTTCCCTGCTAAGTTATTGAACTCCGCCATGCTATTATGGATGGTTGAGTTCTGCAGCACATAGGCACCTAAATAGGCTCCGGACACCGGCTCGGCTTTCGCCAGCCGATAATTCGGATGCGAGGATGAGACATGAATGGTCCACTCCGAATAACGTGCCTCTTCCACTTGTACGGCAGCCGCATAGGTGCTTGGATTAGCAAGCGGATGTTGTTTTCTAGCAGCGCTTTCCGCCCCTTCCAGCATGACGATGAGAGCGCAGACGAGCATCAGGCCGGGCAGCTTGCGGCGATGCGTTAACCAATAGCTCAGCAGGGGAACCTCCTCCTCTTCTCTATTCCAAGGATGAGGCAAAGAGGCGGCATTTATACGTATTCGGGCGTGTCTATCGCTATGAAAAAAGGCTGCCTTTGCCTAGTCCCGAATAGACTAGTTAAAGACAGCCCCTGCATGTTTTTATTAAACACCCATTTTTTTGCGCTGGTTGTTTACTTTCTTCGTATTCTGGCTCTTCATAGCCTGCGTGGAAGTCGATTGATGCTTCTGACCGGCTGCTCCGTTTTGCCCTTGCTTCTTCTGAGCAAGAAGCTGCTTCGCGCGTTCAGCTTGTGTAAGCGGCTTAGCTTGCGCTGGCGCCTCAGCTTGAACCTCATTATGTTCATTGGCGGACATATGATCACCTCACTTTAATGTACTCAGCATATCAAGTGAAACGTCAATCGGCAAGCCCCCTGGCCGGGACTTTGCGAAGTTGCACAATTCCGATTCTTGTTAATATAACCGCAAGAACGAACAACTGCGGAATCGTTGTCTCCCATGTCGGGTATACGCCCAGGGAACCAATGGTGGCAAGAGATCCCGAGGAATGCGCCGGAAGCCATGAAGCGACCTGAAGCGAATGAATGCTTTCCCCTAGGAAACGGACTACCAGGTAATAGATGAGAGCCGAAGCCGTTAGGAAAAACGGACGGATCGGCAGCTTCGCGCTAAAGCGGATGATCGCAAAGCCGATAATCAAGAGCAGGAGAAGCGTGACTCCGATTCCGAGGATCATCTGAACGGGATCGATGGAGCCCGCCATGCCGATATAGAAGATTGTCGTCTCCGCGCCTTCCCGCAAAATCGCGAGGCCCGAAACGATAAATAGGGACCACAAGCTTCCCTTGGCGAGCGCATTGCCCATCCGGTCATCGATAAATTTGTTCCAAGCCTGCAGATTCGATTTCTTGTGCAGCCAGTTGCCCACGGAAAGCATCAGAAGCACGGATACAAGTCCCGTAATCCCTTCCATCGCTTCCCGCGCGCTGCCCGCGGTTGCTTCCGCAATGACCGTAGTCAACAGTACGGCCAAGGCAATACTCAAGAGCAATCCCGTCCATACGCCCGACCATACCCAGACATTTTTGGACTGATTGTCCGTGCGTTTCAAATAAGCAAGCAATGCCGCAAGAACAAGAATCGCCTCGAGTCCTTCCCGCAGCAAAATCATTCCGGCATCCCATGCCGTATATTTGGCCTCCGACGTCATCGGTTCGAGCTGACCGCGGATCTCTTGGATAACCGCCTCCGCCTTATCCGGTACCGGATTTGCGGCCAGCAGATATTTGGACACATCGGTCATCTTGATTTCGATGTTCTGATAGACCGCGGCGGACCGGATTGACACCTGGCCCTCAACGGCAGGCCAGCTGCTGATGAAGGATTGCATCTGACCGTTTGCTTCGGCATAATGGTTCGCTGCAATATCATTCGATGCCTGATTTAATATCGCGATTAAATCCGCAATGGTCAGCCCTTCCGAATCCGTGCTTGCAGCTGCGATTTTCCCGTCTTTATAGTCATTGATAAGAGTAATCAGGTTTGTTGTATAAGTCTTGGCATCCTCGGCACGTGGAGGTTCGGCCTGCAAGGCAATCCGGATCATGCTCATGCTCGTCTCCAGCTTGCCATACACGGTAAAATTCTCGCTGCGGATAGATTGTTCAATCGGCGGCCAACCGTCGTTGATTTGCTTGTATGCGGCATTCGCCTGCTCCCATTGCCCGGCCTCAATGCTGCCGAGCAGCTTCTCCGCCAGAGGCAGCAGGCTTGCGGCAGCGTCTTTCCCTGACAGCGCCGGCACTTCGGCTGCTTTCTCGCTCTTCACAAACGTATTGATCGCTTTCGCTAGCGCCGATAAAGCCGCCTTCGCCTCATCCGGCTTATTCGCCGCCTGATCCAACGCTTCCGTGGCGTGAGCAATGGCCGAGGATACATCGGCAGAGTCTGCCTTCGCCCCGGTCTTTAGCTGCTCCCAGCTCTCATTCGCCTGCCGGATATGATCCTTGGCATCCTGCCAATCACCTTCGCCCGCCGCGGCAAGAGCGCCGCCAACAAGCGGCAGCAGCTTGCCCAGCTGTTCGGATGACGACGCATCCGCAGCATAAGCGGTGTTGCCGAGGCTAATCGTTGAAGCTGCGGCAAACGTCCCGATCCACACCGCAACTAGAACCAGCAATACTCGGGAGATTAAAGCTTTAAGTTGATGTTGCCCGGTCATGTCAAGTCATTCTCCCTTCTACAATAACGTATCGCCGATATAGCCGCCTTCGCGTACGCCAGGGAAGCAGGCAAATACGGCGCTGCCGTTGTGAACGATATATTCATTCAGGGCATCCATCTGTCCAAGCTTCTGCTGCATCGGAATAAACTGCTTTCTTGTATCGCGGTTATAACAAATAAATAAGAGTCCTGCATCAAACTGCCCTGTCCGGTTATCCATGCCGCTCGAATAGGAATAGGATCGCCGGAGGATTTTGACCGAGCCGTTCCCCCGCGCCAGCGCAACATGGGAATTTACCGGGATAAGCGGCTTCCCTTTCTCATCCTTCTTGGCGAGGTCCACCGAATCGAACTCGTTCTTGGAGCCGATTGGCGCACCGCTGTCGCGATGCCGGCCAAATGTCGCTTCCTGATCGCCAAGGGTTGAACGGTCCCATACTTCCACCCGAATCCGGATGCGGCGGACAACCATATAGCTGCCGCCTGCCATCCACGGCGTGCCGTCACCGCTCTGCGCCCATACGACGTCGTTCATCAACGCTTCGTCCTTCGTATCCGGATTGCCGGTACCGTCCTTAAAGCCCATTAGATTGCGCGGAGTTGCTCCCTTCGGATCGGCGCCGCCGGTACGCTGGAAGCCCTCCTGCGTCCAGCGCAGCACCGCCTTGCCCCTTGCGATGCGGGCCAGATTGCGGATCGCATGGAAGGCCGTCTGCATGTCGTTGGCATTCACCTGAACGCCAATGTCGCCCCCGCACCATTCCTCGCGCAGCTCATCGCCGCCAAAGGCCGGCAAATCCACAAGCGCAGCCGGCCGTTTGGAGGCAAGCCCAAATCTGGAGTCAAAAAAGGACGGTCCTACGCCGAACGTAATCGTTGTTTTTGAAGGATTCAGTCCCGCGGCTTCGCCCGTATCGGCAGGAGGAAGATTCAGATTATCATTGACCTCCCCGATCATTTCGCCCTTTGCCATGGATGCGGAAGCTTCCGTCCAGGCCTTGAACAGCTTGCGCACATCATCAATCGAATTCGTTGACAGATCAAAGGCAGCGAACATCAGAAAATCCTGCGCGGGTGTCGTTATGCCGGCCTGATGCTTGCCGTAAAATTCTATCCTGTCCTCGCTGCTTGCCTTGGCCGCAACCGAGGCGGAGCTGCCTTTTGCTCCGAAAATCGCTCCAACGCCTGAAGCGCCAAGCAATAGCCCGGCGCCTCCAACACCGGCCAGCCGCAAAATATCCCGACGGCTGATCGGTTTCTCCAAGATGCTGTCTCCAGCTTGATTATTCTTGTTGTCTGTTGTCATCTCATTACGCTCCCAGAATCGTTCCCATTTGGGACAACGGTTCAGCTAATGCGTCAAGCAATTGGCTCAACTTCTTGGTATCTTCTTCTTTCAGATCGGTATAGGAAACGTATCCGTCCCCGCTCTTATACGCTGCGAGTGCCTGCTCCAGGTTATCAAAGCTTGTGCCGATTTGCGCTTCCAATTCAGCGTCCTGCTTGTTCAGCTCGGCTTTCAGCAGCTCGTAGATTTTTTTCGCGCCTTCCACGTTAGCCGCAAAATCATACAGGTCCGTATGCGAATAGCGCTCTTCCTCGCCGGTTACCTTCGAAGAGGATACCTCGTTTAGCAGCTCAACCGCTCCCGTTACGAGCAAGCTAGGTTCTACGTCTACCGTTTCGATCAAGGCACGAAGCGTCTTCGTATCGTCAAGTAACCGGGAAGCATAATCTTCCGCGCCGGCAGTTGCGTTGTTCACCCAAAGCGCCTGCTCGATGCGGTGGAAACCGCGCCAGTCTTTCTCCTCTACATCATTTTCGCGTGCATCGATATTAGGGTCCAGATCGCCAAGAGCTTCCGCGATAGGCTCGATTCTCTCGTAATACATCCGGGTTGGCGCGTACAGCGACTTCGCCGTCTCTACATCGCCGGACTTCACCGCTTGAACAAATTTATCGGTTTCGGCAACCAGCTTATCGGTTTGATCGAGAGCATACTGGCGGTATTGGCCGGTAATCTCATCCCAGTTCTCCACCTTTGGCGCCGATTGTTCTGTATTTGTTGTAGTATTCGCGGCAGCCTCTTTAGCATTATCCGCATTGTTATTGTTCGAGCCGCATCCCGCAAATACGATCGTGCTTGCCAGCACTACCGCAGCTACCTTGATTTTCATGAATCCTTAACCCCTCATCCCATTAATATATAATTCCGTAATGAACTACCAATGAGTATATTCACAATGATAATCATTGTCAATTAGCATTTTTAGCACTAACCCTTTATTAGACACTTGTCGCATATGGACAGGCTTTCGCCTATTCCTCCGCCTCCGCTCAAGCATAGTGTATAGCAGGCCTTCCAACTTCCCACACTAATAGACAAGAACGGATATCCAGAAAAGGAGGCTTTACCCTGTGTCACAATCATCAAGTAACAAGACCGCGGTTTTCCCGCCCCAGCATCAGAAGCATCAACCAGGCATAGAATCCGAGATGAACCCGCTTCCAATCTATAAAACCGATCAATATAAAGCGGCAAACAAGCTTGAAAATAAAGCTGCCATTATTACCGGAGGAGACAGCGGTATCGGCCGTGCGGTAGCGGTGGCGTTCGCCCTCGAAGGCTGCGACGTAAGCATCGTGTACTACAATGAGCATGAAGACGCCAAGCTTGTTCAACAGGAGATCGAGCAAGCCGGAAGACGCTGCCTGTTAATTCCCGGAGATATCGGGGATGAAGCATTTTGCCGGAATGCCGTTGAGCAGACGGTGATGACCTTTGGCAAGCTGGACATTCTTGTGAATAATGCAGCCGAGCAGCATGTGCAGCAGCGGCTTGAAGATATTACGGCGAAGCAGCTTGAGAAGACGTTCCGGACTAACGTATTTGGCATGTTCTTTATGACGAGAGCCGCCCTTCCTCATCTGAAGCAAGGCGCATCCGTTATTAATACGGCATCAATCACCGCCTATAAAGGCAATCCGACCTTAATTGATTATTCCGCTACCAAAGGCGCCATCGTCTCTTTTACAAGAGCGCTTGCAACCAACCTGGCCGGACGCGGCATAAGGATCAACGGCATTGCTCCCGGTCCAATCTGGACTCCGCTTATCCCGTCCACCTTCGATGAGCAATCCGTATCCACCTTTGGCTCGGATACGCCAATGAAACGGGCCGGTCAGCCGTATGAGCTTGCCCCGGCTTATGTATATCTGGCCTCCCAGGATTCCAGCTATGTGACCGGCCAATTCATCCACATTAACGGCGGCGAAGTTGTAAACGGTTAAAAAAAGCAAAAACGCCTTGCGTCTATTACGCAAGGCGTTTTCCAGCTTCCTCGTTTATGCATTTATCTAATAAGTCCTGCAGCCTGCCCTCGTACACAAGCTCCAGCTTCGATGTATTCTCTAGATCCCCCGGCGTTACAAGAAACGAAGATTTATTTACAAGATGGACCCCACTCTTCTCGAATACCGATGCCACAAATTCCGAGCAAAAATAGGCGTAATCCCTCTTAATGATCCTAGTGTTAAAAAGCAGTCCGATAACCCCTATCAGATTATACCGGTACAGTTCCCTATTCCGTTCCATCTCCGCAATAACGCCGCGCATCTTGGCGTAAGCAGCCGGTTGTATGCGGCAGCGGTACAAGGCGCATCTGGCTTCGGCGAATAACTGCCCGCGCATATTCTCCCTCACAAAGCCGGCGAAGAACGGATTCTGCGGGTTTTTCCGGCCGAAGCTGTACACTTCGTTTAGCCCGCTGTCAAACGCGATCGACGCATGATTAAGCGGATCCTTCGTAAACCACTTAATCGTTCTCGTAAATAATGTTCCCGTGTCCGTTAAGACAACGTAAACCTCCAGCTCTCTTGTCATGCCCGACAACCTCCACATTAAAGAAGTAACGCTTCTCATCTAACTTTAATGCAGGAGCCATGGTTTCATTAACCTGCTGAGGTACAGTCCTATCCACGACCTTGGTCCTGTTCTGGAAAATTTACCTAGTGTTTCTCTTATCTTAATGGAAGTATTAGTATTTCTCAATCAAAACTTAACAAATAGGCAGGAAAGTGTAAATTAGTTTGCCGCTAGTTCTTTCGAATGATCAGGTGAGGAATTGGGACTAGATCGGTTTCTAGTAATCTACTTATATATGGTATAATAAGCCACATTACAGCTGGGATACAAAAGGAGATTTCGGTACAAATGGAATTCAAAAAGGTGAATACGCCCCTCCGTCTCGTAGGTATTCAAAAGTACAAAAGCAAGGACGGCAGAGCCTGGATCAAGTATCCCGGCGGCTCCCGAAAGCCATTAAAGAAAAGCACGGTGATATGGACCAGACTGCTGACCGTGATCGTCATCGTTGGCGTCGTCGGATTTGCGGGTTACAAGATCGGGTTCCACTACTTATCCAACAAAATGATGAATGAAATGGCCGATCAAATTCTGACCACCGATGAAATCGAGTCGTTCAAGAAGGATCCTGCCGTTCAGCAGATCATCGCCGATAACTCCAAATATTTTGATAAAAAAACTGTGGAAGCCCTGCAGGGCTCCGTCTCTACCGATGCCGGCAACGGCGGTAAAGCCGAAGGTACAAATGCGGAAAAGCCGGATCAATCAGGTTCTAATTCCGGTAACGCGGCAAGCGGTGGTAAGGAAAATACTAAGCCGGCGGACAAGCCGTCCACAGGCGGCCAGCTTGTTGTGAAGAATAAAGATGAAGCGGCCGAGCTGCTGCTCAGCAAATTCTCCATGAAGGAATTAACCGGGCTCGCCGATAAAGCGAAGGACGGCTTGACGCCGGAAGAGAAGCAGTCCATTAAAGAAACTCTTCTCTCTCGCCTTTCTCCGGAGGAATTCAATTCCGTCAAGATTGTTGCTTTGATGGAGGTTATGAAGCGCGATGAATAAAGTTTGCAATTGGGGAACGGGCACATGAACTATTTTGATCCGTATCGTACAGAGCTGCAACTGGTATTCTCGGAAGCCAAACGCCGAATCGCTCATTTCCCCGAGCCATTTAACGAGTCCGGATTAGCTTACCTCCGCAAGTTTGATGTCTTTGAGAGAGAGAGCTCCAAGAACTATATTTGTTATCTGCTGCCCTATTGGATTAATGAGTCTGCTACGATTCCTATCGATCAGTGCCGTATGCTCTCTCTATCCAATGTGTTCAGCATGCTCTATTATTTCCTGCAGGACGACGTAATGGACGAGACTCCAGCTGCTTGGAAGGAACAGCTCGCGCTCGCCCATTTATTCCATATCGAGTTGGAAGCCATTCTTCGCGAACTGTTTGCCGCTAACTCTCCTTTCTGGAGTTATCGCCAGCGCTATGTAAACGAATGGGCTTCAGCCGTTGTTCATGAGGATAAGCATGATTATTTCATGACAGACATTGTGCGGGTCGCGAAAAAAGCTTCGCCACTCAAGCTGGCAAGCACCGGCGTTCTTCTGCTTGCCGGCCAACCGGAGAAGATTGCAAATGTGGAAGAACTTGTTGACTACAGCCTTGTTCTTCTTCAAATGGCGGATGATCTAACCGATTGGGAGGATGACTTGACCGAGGGAAATTATAACTGCCTGTTATCCATGATTCATGCCAAGCGTCAATCTGTTCACCCCCTTCTAACGAAAGAAGTCGAGTCTTATATCTATGACCGTGGTCTCATGACGGAGTATTGCAACCGCAGCAAGGAAGTTCTCAGCTTCCTGGGCAATGGCGAAATTGATAACGCGCCGCTCCTTTCTTTCAGCCAATTCACCTATGAAGGGATAGCAAGCTTCACGAATCGGGTAGAACAGACGAGAAGGACTTTATTATCAGGCGGATTGGATTATATTTTGTCGAATTTTCAGATAAAATAGTATAATATAACCAATAGTTATGCTATAATTCTATTACTCGAGTAGTATTTTATTAGCATAATTGGAGGGGTTAGTTTGTCGAATCAGATTACTAGGGATCAAATTATTCAAAAGGCTTGGGAAGACGATGCATTCAAGCAACAATTATTGAATGACCCTAAAGCGGCTATCAAAGATGCGTTTGGCGTAGAAATTCCAGATCATATCGAAGTAACAGCCGTGGAAGAAACGCCAGATCACGCCTACCTGGTGATCCCGCCGAAACCCTCCGCATTAAAATCTGCATCTTCAGAAGAATTTCCATCTTGGTAATTAAAAACAAATAATAAAAACCACTCCATTTAGGAGTGGTTTTCCTATTTACGCCGTTGGGAAAGTAACCATAACTTCTGTTCCTATCCCTTTCGTACTCTTAAATACGATATCCCCTTGCATTACTTCAATAATGCTAAAGGTAACCATAAGTCCAAGGCCTGTACCTTTAGATTTGTTGGAATAATAAGGTTCCCCAAGCTTAACAAGTTCCGCTTCGGTCATGCCTTCCCCGTTATCCTTTATGCAGATAACAACCCTGTTTCCTTCCATATGACCGCTTATTTCAATACGGCCCTCATTTTTCAAAGCCTCGATACTATTCTTAATCATATTAATAAAGGCCTGCTTGAATTTCGAGGAGTTCCCATGAATTTGCAGATGGTCGGGTATATTTAATCTGATTTGGCCGCCTTGCATATTTGCTAGTGGGATCAGAATAGTACCGATATGCTTGAACTCATTGGCTATATTTAATACAGAAACATGCTCAAGCTGGGGCTTGGCAAAGGTCAGAAAGTCGGTAATTATTTCGGAAGCACGGTCCAACTCATTGATCGCAAGAAGCATATAGTTCTTTTCTTTATTGCTGCCACTTTTCTCTTCCAGGAGCTGCAAGAATCCCCGTGTAACCTGCAACGGATTTCGAACTTCATGGGCAACCGATGCTGCAAGCTGACTAATCATATCCAACTTCTCTGATCGCTGAAGCTCATTGTTATAAATCTCTAACTGTCTGGAATATGTAACAACTTTTTCGAAACTAAGAACAATCTGTCTACCCAACATAACTACCAGTGTGAACACGAAACAGACTATTCCCCATTTCCAATACGTAAACTCATAGTTTCTAGAATGAGAATAATATTGAATAATGTCTGCAACAGTAAACAATATAAATATCCCGATACCTGTTGAAAGAATTAACGCATCCTTATGCTTCTTGAAGCTGTGAACCACTAGAATGCCAAATATGAGAAGACAACCAGCAATAACCCCTATTGCAAACATGGCGGTTGCAACGAAGTAATAAACATAATAAAAAGCATTGTTCGTCAGAAGGTTCAAAAATAAACAGATAGAAGATACAATCATTAACCACAAAGCATAGATTTTAAAAATACGAATGATTGAAAACTTCCCTCTTCCAAAGTATGTCTCTAAAAAGAAGAACAAAGAAGGCAAAATTAAATTAGATGTCAGGTCAAAACCAGTTGCATAAACTAATCCATAGTTCTCATTTATCGTATACAGAAACGGCGAGTAGAAAATCAGTATGCAGCCAATTGAAAAAACAAGACTGCTAAGTGATTTCCAGCCTGCTACATGAACCCTTTTCAAAAAAATCATACAAAAAAACATGAGCGCAGCAATGAAAATAAAAGCTGCTCCAAGAATGATATTGTCTATATCTTTCATAAGAATAGCTCTGTATAACTTCGAATATTCACCAAGAACAATGCCCGAGATCCCGATATTGCCTGTTTTATTTACCAAATGTATGTAAAGGGTTTCATTTTCGGATGTACGCTCCAACGGAACAACAAAGCGATTTACATCATAAGAATGACTCCTTTTCGTTTCAAATACATTACTTCCATTCCTATATGCAATAACATTCTGAGCGTATGCTTTACTTACTAGCAATCCTGCATTTGCCCACGAGATTGAAGGCAGCTCAATCTTTACCCATAACGAACTTGTCCCTTTCGGCAACACCGGCTCCTTCTCGTTTTCCTTCACGGTAATCCAGCCATCGGCAGGCGGTATCTTGTTATCCTCATCATTCCCCGGATGAAGCTGCCACTCTGTGATTCGTATTTTCGACGCTGATTCTTCTGTATTCGCAAAGGTGATTGTGGGGCTTATTGAAGTGATGACTATTATAGATAATAAAATGAAAATCGTATACTTCAGAAAGGCCTTCATCTTTACACCTCAAATATTGGAAAATAGTTCTTATTACTCATAAGTTCGACATTTTTCGATTATATCCTTCACCTTTCTCTTATATATTAAAAATCTTAAAAATAAAAGGAGCGGAATATCCGCTCCAGATTGTTACTATGATATCGCTGCTCTTCTTGCAGGCACCGAGAATGACCGTACCTCTTCGCCGATAATCTCAAGCGCGTTCAATTGAAGGCCGCTGGCACAGCCTCCGTCGATTCCAATCTTGCCTTTGCCGTACCAGACATCCGCTCTGCCATGCAGATCAACGGTTTTCGTATGGCCGAACACGACTACTTTATCAACCACCGTATCCGCCCTGTGGAACGAATCCTTAATGTATAAGAAATCCCTCTTCGGCTGTTCCTTCCAGTTCGGGTATTTCGGATTCAGTCCCGCATGCACATAGATGAAATGCTTATCCTCGTAGTAATAAGGAAGCTGCTCGAGGAAATCCGCGTGATAAGGATAACGCTCGAGAACCGTCTCTCTAAGCCTGTTCAGCAGATCCTCCTCGCTGCCCGTCATATCGCTTCCCTTCAGATAGCTGTACACGGTCTGACGGCCGCCATGGCGGAAGAATTTCTCCCTTGCCTCTTTGGTTTTGTTGCGAACAATATCCACGAAACGCTCGTCGTGATTGCCTTGAACCGCAATGGCACCATGCTCCCGGACCAGGCTAGCCGATTGTTCAACAACCATCTTGCTGTCCGGCCCCTTGCTGACGAAATCTCCTAGCAAAATGAGCTGATCTTTTACCGGCTCGTAATTAACCCGCTCGAGCAGCCGGTTAAAAGCATCGTAACACCCATGAATATCGCTAATGACTAGCGTCCTTTCCTTTCCCATGACATCCCATCCTTCCCCTATACGTATTTCATTCTACAGCTATCGAAAAAAAACCTTCCGAAACGTAAAAAAGCCGCAGGCCATAAGGCCTGCGGCTGCTTAAGAACTTGTCCTGCTCCCGGTTAAGCTAAACCTTGTTCATCTTGTTGAAAAAAAAAGAAACGCCGTCTATCTAAACAAGACCATGGCGCTTTTTGAATCGGACAGGCTTCTTCGTATGGCGGTTGGCATAAGCCGATGCCGCGTAGGAATCCGGCTTCACTCTTGCCAGATACGTTCCCATCCCCTTTACCCGGTCGATCATCTCTTCTACATAAAGCGATGTCTTATTAATCGTTGGTTCTGTTCCTGCGTCGATATCGATAAATAAATCAAGCGAAGCTCCCTGGTAAACGAATGGCAGCAGCACCTCTTCCATCCGCTGGATAGCGCCATCCACGAAATAATAGGCAACCTCCTGGGACAAAGCCGTTTCCATCGTCAGCTTCTCCTTCAGGGAGGTCAGCTCGCGCGGGACAACAACCTGCCTGTAACAAGCCCAAGCGCCCTTCCCCATCCGCCGGATAATGATGCCTGTTACGAACTTCGTATATCCGTTAAAACCTTGGCTGTCTGTCCCAATGACAAAATGATACGCCGCCCTTGGATCACTCGCCATAAAATTCAATATGCGATCGTACACCTCATGAATCGTAAGCCTGCTCTCCGTCACGTTCTGGAACCGCAGCTCTTCCGGAAGAAGGAGCTTGTTACCCGATAAATTTTTTCTCATCGTCGTCACCTGTACAATGTACATTTCAGCCCTTTCTCTCAGCAATCGCCAAAATCCCGATCTTCTATACCATGCCTATGCGAAAGGAGTTGTATATTATTATTAATAGTTATATGATGACAAGCACGATTCTGCCTTACCCAAAAAAAGAAAAGGCCCCTAAACCGCGTTGTCTCGCGGCTTAGAGGCCTCTTCCCTGCTCTTACTTATATTTTCGCCAATCCAGCTTGCTGTTCTCCAGCAGATAGCTCATATCGCTCTCCAGGCGCTTCTGTTCCTTCTTGCGGGCCTCCTCGGCTTCCGTCCGCGCTTTCTGCTTCCGCTGCTCCTCAGCCGCCTTCATCTCGTCAGATTGGGCTTTAAGCTTCTGCAGTACGTCAGCGCTAAGCATATCCTTTAACGTTGTCCCCTGCTCCTGCTGAGGGCTTGTATTCGCCCTGTGGCTCGCAGCAGGTGCCGTTCTTTTCTTCTTCGCCATTTCATCCTCACCTACCGTTCTTAAAATGCCCAGTTCCCTTTGCGGAAGATCGGCACGATTGTTCCATCGGCTTTGATGCCGTCAATATCCATCTCAGCGGATCCGATCATAAAATCAACATGCGTGATGCTGGCATTTACGCCGTTCTCGGCCAGCTCTTCCGGAGACATTTGTTTCCCGCCGTCGATATTAAACGCATAACCGCTGCCAATTGCCAGATGGTTCGATGCGTTCTCGTCAAACAAAGTATTATAGAACAGAATATTCGATTGCGAAATCGGCGACTCATGCGGCACAAGCGCAACTTCGCCCAAGTAATGCGAGCCTTCGTCTGTATCAACAAGCTTTTGAAGAGTTTCCTGGCCTTGCTCTGCTTCTACCTTCACGATCCGGCCGGCTTCAAACGTAATCTTGAAATTATCGATAATATTGCCGCCGTAGCTGAGTGGTTTCGTGCTGGACACATAACCGTTAACCCCGGTCTTTTGCGGTACCGTAAATACTTCCTCCGTCGGCATGTTAGCCATGAAGGAAACATGGTTCTGGTTTTCGCTGCCTGCGGCAACCCAAATATGCTTATCCGAAAGCTCGATCGTCATATCCGTACCAGGAGCCGTATAATGCAGCTTTACAAAATGATTCTCATTGAGCGCTTGCGCTTTGGAATGAAGCGTAGCGTTATGCTCTTCCCATGCTTTCACCGGGTCTTCCGAGTGGAGGCGAACCGCCTTGAAGATCGCTTCCCAAAGCTGGTTGACGGCTTCTTCTTCGTTAACGCTCGGGAATACTTTGGAAGCCCATGCTTTACCGGCCGCGGCTACAACGGTCCAGCTCACTTTATCGGATTGAACCGCTCTGCGGAATGCTTGCAGACCTTGGCCAGCAGCCTTTTGGAAGTTGGCAATTCGCTGCGAGTCAATGCCCGACAGCAGATCCGGGCTGGAGGAAACGATGGAGATAAATACGGCATTACGCTCAACGAAGGAATTCCGTTTGGCGGTCTCCCATTCCGGGAAACGGGTAAATACCTCATCGGCAGCCTTCTCGTATTTGAGGCGCGACAAGCTGTCATCCGTCCAATCGACATGGACATTGCTTGCTCCAGCCAAATAGGCCTGCTCGGCAACAAGCCGTACAAGGTCAGCTTGATCGATAGCCCCTGTAATAAATACCTCCTGGTTCTTTTGTACATTAACGCCTACTCGTGCGATTAGTTCAGCGTACTTGGTTAAATTGTTAACGAATGCAACGTTTGTCATCGCTCATTCACACCTCTCTAAATATGTATAATGACTATTCTTTGCTTCTTGTCCCGGGCGTATGAAAATTATTACCCCGGACGAAAAGAATGGAAAATGAAGGTTTTTCGTTTTTCCATACCTCTTTTTATGTTATTATATAGGAATGTACTCTTGCATAAAAGATTTTCGCACGAAGGAGCTCTTATGTCTAAACTAGGTAGAAATGAACAATGTCACTGCGGCAGCGGCTTGAAATATAAAAAGTGCTGCATGTCGAAGGACGAACAAT
Organism: Paenibacillus glycanilyticus; assembly: GCF_051200795.1. Classification (NCBI taxonomy): domain Bacteria; kingdom Bacillati; phylum Bacillota; class Bacilli; order Caryophanales; family Paenibacillaceae; genus Paenibacillus; species Paenibacillus glycanilyticus. The sequence continues at coordinate 1,137,737 of NZ_CP195155.1, read as the reverse complement.
CGGCTAGAACAAGCAAAGCCTCCAATGCAATTCGTCATTTTACAGAAGCTGAACTGGTTCACTTGGTTGACCACGAATCCACGTGGGCTAATCCGCAATATGCAGAACTGGCGCATGAACTTATTGCTTCCATGAAACAGGATTACAAGCCTAACCATATCGCAATGGCGGTTATGATCTGGCATGATTTCACGAATATGACGAAACCATCGTATCGCAAATCCGGCGCATTCTGTGCGGCGTTGGAATATATGGTCTGTGAGGTTACCGAATCCGGTAAGAGCAAAAACGATCTTGCCGAAAAATATGAAGTATCCGCTGCTACGATCACTAAGCGTTATCAGGAGCTTTCCGGCTTCCTTATGCAGCAGCTGGAGCAAAACGAGCCGACCCCGGAAGCGGTTGCTCAATAATCGAACAGGCTGTTTCGGATTTTCCATCCGGAACAGCCTGCTTTTTTTATGAGCTTACTTCTTGTCCGCAGGGTATGCAAGCCCGATCTGGCGGCGTGCCTCGTCCATAATCTCCATGACAACAAGAGAGTTGGCATAGGAGTTAACCGGCGATTCAAGCTCGCCGCGTTCAATAAGCTCGGCAAAAGCTTGAATCTCGTATACCATGGAATTATCCGCTTGCTGTCTGCTGATGTTTTCTTCGGGACGCCCGTCACGGTATTGGATCCGAACGCTGGCCGGCTGACTGATTCTCTCGATAACCATATTGCCTTCTTCACCCTGAATTTCAGCAGGCATATTCGAATTCGAGATCTTTGAGTGCAGCAGGACGGCTTCCATATCCCCGTAATTCAGGATTAGACTGCCCTTGCCGTCCACGCCGGACTCCAGCATAACCGCACTAGCCTTGACGCTATCCGGCTTGCCAAACAGTACGACAAGCGGGTATATGCAGTATGTGCCGATATCCATCAAGGAGCCGTTCGACAATTCCGGCAGGAAAGCATTAAGCACTTCTCCTGCTTTGTATTTGTCATAGCGGGAAGAGTACTGGCAGAACGAAGCAAAGAAAGTACGTACCTTGCCAATCTTGTGGAGGTTCTCGCGAATCGCTTCAAAGTTAGGCATCACGGTCGACTTCATGGCTTCCATCAGCAGCACCTTATTCTCCCGCGCCGCTTCGAACATGGCTTGCACTTCAGCAGCATTGGAAGCTAGAGGTTTCTCGCAAAGCACATGCTTCCCATGCTTGATAAATGCAATCGCATACTCGGCATGAAGCGAATTCGGGCTTGCTATGTAAATTGCGTCAATCAGATTGCTTTGCGCCATCTCTTCCAGATCCGTGAAGGTATGAGGAATGCCCTGTGCATCCGCATAAGCCTTTGCACGCTCCTCCGTACGCGAATATAGCGCCGTTACCTCAACTTTATCTACCAGGCGTGCCGCATTCATAAACGTTTCCGTAATAAAGTTAGAGCCAATAATCCCAATACGCAGCATAAGAATTCACCTCTTCATCTTTAAGTTGTCCATAATTGTCCATAAACTAAAAAAAGCCCGCCCTACGTACCAAGTACGTCTGCTGACTCCAATAAATTGAAATGGTCGGGATGACACGATTTGAACATGCGACCCCCTGGTCCCAAACCAGGTGCTCTACCAAGCTGAGCTACATCCCGTTATTCAATTAAGAAAAAATGGCGCGGCCTAAGAGATTCGAACTCCTGACCTTTTGATTCGTAGTCAAACGCTCTATCCAGCTGAGCTAAGGCCGCAAAAAAATTATGGAGCGGAAGACGGGAATCGAACCCGCGACCCTCGCCTTGGCAAGGCGATGCTCTACCGCTGAGCCACTTCCGCATATGGTGCGGTCGAGAGGACTCGAACCTCCACGGCTGTTACACCACTAGAACCTGAATCTAGCGCGTCTGCCAATTCCGCCACGACCGCATGCATATTGTGTTGAAAAATGGTGCCGGCGATAGGAGTCGAACCCACGACCTACTGATTACAAGTCAGTTGCTCTACCAACTGAGCTACACCGGCATAAAACTTTGTAAAAATGGCGGAGCTGACGGGATTCGAACCCGCGGTCTCCTGCGTGACAGGCAGGCATGTTAGGCCTCTACACCACAGCTCCATGCTACTTTCGAAAAAAAATTGGTTGCGAAGACAGGATTTGAACCTGTGACCTTCGGGTTATGAGCCCGACGAGCTACCGGACTGCTCCACCTCGCGGCATTACAAAACTCGTATGGTGGAGGCTGAGGGGATCGAACCCCCGACCCTCTGCTTGTAAGGCAGATGCTCTCCCAGCTGAGCTAAGCCTCCATACTTTTTTACCCTTGGGGTGAAATTGGTGACCCGTAGGGGATTCGAACCCCTGTTACCTCCGTGAAAGGGAGGTGTCTTAACCCCTTGACCAACGGGCCTTGTATTCAAGATTTGCGCCTTGAAAACTGGATGCGAATTAATGAATTCCTTAAGTTTCTTTCGGGGTCCCCGAAAAGTAATCGGAATAAGCTGCAACGCTTAACTTCACTTTTTGGGGGTTGTTTTAGGATAAGCCCTCGACCGATTAGTATTCGTCAGCTCCACACATTGCTGTGCTTCCACCCCGAACCTATCAACCTCGTCGTCTTCAAGGGGTCTTACTAAATTGGGAAATCTCATCTTGAGGGGGGCTTCACGCTTAGATGCTTTCAGCGCTTATCCCGTCCGTACTTGGCTACCCAGCGGTGCTCCTGGCGGAACAACTGGTACACCAGCGGTACGTCCATCCCGGTCCTCTCGTACTAAGGACAGCTCCTCTCAAATTTCCTGCGCCCGCGACAGATAGGGACCGAACTGTCTCACGACGTTCTGAACCCAGCTCGCGTACCGCTTTAATGGGCGAACAGCCCAACCCTTGGGACCTACTTCAGCCCCAGGATGCGATGAGCCGACATCGAGGTGCCAAACCTCCCCGTCGATGTGGACTCTTGGGGGAGATAAGCCTGTTATCCCCAGGGTAGCTTTTATCCGTTGAGCGATGGCCCTTCCATTCGGTACCACCGGATCACTAAGCCCGACTTTCGTCCCTGCTCGACTTGTTGGTCTCGCAGTCAAGCTCCCTTATGCCTTTGCACTCTCCGAATGATTTCCAACCATTCTGAGGGAACCTTTGGGCGCCTCCGTTACATTTTAGGAGGCGACCGCCCCAGTCAAACTGCCCACCTGACACGGTCCCTCTACCCGATTCAGGGTAGCAGGTTAGAACTCCGATACGATCAGGGTGGTATCCCAACGTCGCCTCCACACAAGCTGGCGCTCATGCTTCTCAGGCTCCCACCTATCCTGTACAGATCGTACCAAAGTCCAATATCAAGCTGCAGTAAAGCTCCATGGGGTCTTTCCGTCTTGTCGCGGGTAACCTGCATCTTCACAGGTATTAAAATTTCACCGGATCTCTCGTTGAGACAGCGCCCAAGTCGTTACGCCATTCGTGCGGGTCAGAATTTACCTGACAAGGAATTTCGCTACCTTAGGACCGTTATAGTTACGGCCGCCGTTTACTGGGGCTTCGGTTCACAGCTTCGGATTGCTCCTAACCGCTCCCCTTAACCTTCCAGCACCGGGCAGGCGTCAGCCCGTATACTTCGCCTTACGGCTTCGCACAGACCTGTGTTTTTGCTAAACAGTCGCTTGGGCCTTTTCACTGCGGCCCCCTCGGGCTATTCACCCTACCGAGGCACCCCTTCTCCCGAAGTTACGGGGTCATTTTGCCGAGTTCCTTAACGAGAGTTCTTCCGCGCGCCTTAGCATGCTCTGCTCGCCTACCTGTGTCGGTTTGCGGTACGGGCACCTTCACCTGGCTAGAGGCTTTTCTTGACAGCCGGAGTACATGACCTTCGCTACTGCAATTTTCGCTCCCCATCACAGCCTAGCTTACGCGAGTTGCGGATTTGCCTACAACTCTGCCTCACTGCTTGGACAGGCTATTCCATCAGCCTGCGTCACTGCCCTTCTGTGTCACCCCATTGCTCATAACGGTTTACGGTGGTACAGGAATTTCAACCTGTTGTCCTTCCACTACGCCTTTCGGCCTCGCGTTAGGTCCCGACTTACCCTGAGTGGACGAGCCTTCCTCAGGAACCCTTAGGCTTTCGGCGGACAAGATTCTCACTTGTCTTTTCGTTACTCATACCGGCATTCTCACTTGAATGCAGTCCACCAGTCCTTCCGGTCTGACTTCAATCCGCATTCAACGCTCCCCTACCCAAGTACCATACGGTACATGCCATAGCTTCGGTGGTGTGTTTAGCCCCGTTACATTTTCGGCGCAGAGTCACTCGACCAGTGAGCTATTACGCACTCTTTAAATGGTGGCTGCTTCTAAGCCAACATCCTGGTTGTCTTTGCAACTCCACATCCTTTCCCACTTAACACACACTTGGGGACCTTAGCTGATGATCTGGGCTGTTTCCCTCTTGACAATGGATCTTAGCACTCACTGTCTGACTCCCGGTAAACATGTCTATGGCATTCGGAGTTTGACTGGACTTGGTAACCCTTGGCGGGCCCCGCACCCAATCAGTGCTCTACCTCCACGACACTCTTAACCGAGGCTAGCCCTAAAGCTATTTCGGGGAGAACCAGCTATCTCCGAGTTCGATTGGAATTTCTCCGCTACCCCCACCTCATCCCCGAATTTTTCAACATTCGTGGGTTCGGGCCTCCAGTGCGTGTTACCGCACCTTCACCCTGGACAGGGGTAGATCACACGGTTTCGGGTCTACGACCACGTACTTAATTCGCCCTATTCAGACTCGCTTTCGCTGCGGCTCCGTCTTCCCGACTTAACCTTGCACGTGAACGTAACTCGCCGGTTCATTCTACAAAAGGCACGCCATCACCCTTTTAACGGGCTCTGACTTCTTGTAAGCGCACGGTTTCAGGTTCTTTTTCACTCCGCTCCCGCGGTGCTTTTCACCTTTCCCTCACGGTACTGCTTCACTATCGGTCACTAGGGAGTATTTAGCCTTGGCAGATGGTCCTGCCGGATTCCGACGGGGTTTCACGTGTCCCGCCGTACTCAGGATCCGTCTCGGAGGCTGCAGACTTTCAAGTACAGGGCTTTTACCTTCTTTGGCGGGCCTTTCCAGACCTCTTCGTTTAATCTACAACTTTGTAACTCCATGTGAGACGTCCTACAACCCCAAGGAGCAAGCTCCTTGGTTTGGGCTAATCCGCGTTCGCTCGCCGCTACTGACGGAATCACTTTTGTTTTCTCTTCCTCAG
>NZ_CP195155.1:1110000-1130000 GCF_051200795.1 Paenibacillus glycanilyticus | reverse complement strand
ACCCATCCTCTTGATGCTTCTTCAGCGCTTTCTCTTTTACGTACTTCGGACTTCCCTCCGCCGCCTCTTCGTCGTAGAAAAGAAGCAGCCCCTCCGATTTGCGGAACAACAGCTCGTCTCTCGCCTGGAACTGCCAAGGGCCTGCATATGGCTGATGGCTTACCGCCCCGTAATAATCAACTTTGGTTATTATCTGCCGATAGTACTCTTTTTTCTCGTCGTTCCACTGCTCTTCGGGATTCATAAAAGCGGTAATGATCGATAGCTTCAGCTGCGGGTATACCGATTGAAGCTCCAGGGCTACTTCGCACACCCAAAGATCAAATCCGTATTGCCCCGGCGTGATGACCCATTCCAGCCCTTCTTCAATGAGAGGAATAAGCTTGGCTTCGATCGCTTTTTTTATATAGGGGATATGTTTATGCTTTTGATTAAAGATTTGGAGCTCATGTGCCCGATACCCGGTTGCAAACAACGTCTTCAAAGGTCCACCTCATTTCTTCATCCATCCAATATAACAGCATTCGGAGGCGGAGCGTCAGAGAATGTACGTTCTGTTTCATCTATGCAGATAATGAAAGAGCTGCCTCCATGGAGACAGCTCTTCTTCGTTTTATCTTATTTGTTCATTAACTGCATGAATACGGCAAGCATTTTGGCTGTCTCTTCGCGAGTTGCAACATCTTGAGGCGCAAAGTAAACGCCGGAATGGCCGGCTTTCGTTTTGCCGTTGATAATGCCCGCCTGCTGAACGGCCTTCACCGCTTCCTTCACGCTTGCCTGAATAGTGCTGCCGTCTGCAAAGGTAATGGCCTTCTGGCTGGCAGGAAGCTCGACGTTCATCACGCCCGCAAAGCGAACCAGCATAGCCGCCATTTCCGCACGGGTAATAGAAGCTTTCGGATTAAACTTACCGCCGCCTACTCCGCTTGCAATACCTTTGTCCGCTGCCCATTGCACGGCATTAGCATAATAATCGGTCGTACGCACGTCCGAGAACTTGCCTGCTTTGTAGCTGCTTAATTGAGCACCTGCGATGCGGGACAGAAGGACCGCAAAATCTGCTCTCGTCATTTTCGCTTTTGGCGAGAATTGATTCGAGCTTGTGCCGGAAATAATGCTGCGTGCCGAAAGATACGTAATAGCGTCTTTCGCGAAGCTGGATGTTGTGTCCTTGAAGGACTTCTTGTTGTACGCTACCGCATAACGGGAGAAATGAGTGACATCAAAGCTAACCGTACCCGTAGCAGGGTCATATACACCGGACGGTACGGTTACAAGCTCGCCGTTATCCGAGACGTAATAGATGATAATCGCATTGCGGTCTTCGCTTGCCGATGGGGTATACGGTACTTGAACATGTGCAGTGCCTCCACCAAAGGTAGTAATTGCACTGCCGTTTGCTTTTACCGCAAAATCAAACACCGGATGGCTCCCCACAGCTTGCAGGAATTCGGTACGCTTAACACCCGTTAAGCCTGCACCGGCCGTTGCCGCATCAGACTGGCGAACGGTAATCGTAACGTCATTGTTTTTCGAAGCTGCTGCAATAGATGCGATAGCTTTTGAGTCAAAGGATACCGTGCCTACTCCCGCTTCAATCGTTAAATTCGTCAGTGCTGCATCTTTAGCTTCGGTGAAGGTCCCCTTCTCAAAAACAATTGCAGCTTCTTTCGCTTTGCTATCCGGTATAGCCGATACCGTCAAGCTGCCTGTCTGGCCGGCTGACAATTCGTTACGCAGTTTTTTCAAAGCAGATGCAAACTGGCTGGATGTCACATTTGCGCTTGCTTTACCCGAACCGTTGGTTGTTGCTTCAACCTTCGTCACTACATTCGCGCCGTTAGAACCGTTGTCGATTACAGTTGTACCTCCGCCATTGGTTCCGCCGCTGCTCGGTTGATCCGGCGGTGTAACAACGATAGAGCCTGGTGCTACAGTTACGGTGCTTTCCGCTATAGCGTATCCGTCCGCGCTTGTTGCTTTTATGACGGCCGTACCTGCTTTCACAGGAGTAACCTTGCCATTCTGATCAACCGTCGCAATGCCGGAATCCGAGGAAGACCACGTAACGATGCTCGAAGCACCGTTTGCAGGCACAACCGTTGCCGTCAATTGGCCGGCAGCTCCGCCCGCTGTAAGTGAGAGGGCCTTCTGGGCAATAGACACTTGGGTTACGTTAAGCTGGTAGATGCCTACTTTACCGCCTACTTCGTAAGCAACCAGCACCAATGGCTTTCCGGTCGGGCTGACCGATGCAGGTATAAATTCGATACCCTCCGGACCGGTATCCGTATCCAGATTCACTTTATTGTCCGCGCCTTTAAATACACGGGTATTCGTATAGTTCGTAAACTGAGGATTCTCCGGATCCGTCACGTCATACGTCATCAAGCCGCCTACGCGCTCCAGACCGATAAAGGCAAGCTGCCTATTGCCTACTTTGCCAACCTTTATGTCTTCCGGCTCCGGACCTTTCTTCACGCTGCGGTCATCCATCGTAATTTTGCTGTTGCTGACGTTGAAGTAATCCGGAACGCGCTGAGCCGTAATATTCTCGAAATCATTGCCGCTGTCGTATACCTGGTCCATCGAATCCGCATTCCAGATCGAGAATGAACGGCCGCCGTACATGTAAATACCGTCGTTGCCCATATCGCCCGCTACTTCAATCGCGTCGTAGGCTGTTGTGTCTTTCAGGAACTTATAGGCTTCCGAATCAGGATCCAGGCTGCCCTTAAGCGCACCTACCGTGCTTGCGTTCACGCGGAACTCCGAAGCGTCGCCTTCGTTTGCCGTAAGCAGATAAGTCTTGCCGTTAACTGTATAAGAAGCAACGCCGTCTGGCATGTACATGCCTTTAAACGGCACTGTCTCCAATTGGATGGCGCCATTGGATTGAACATCTAGCGCATTTGCTGGATCATTGTAATCCTTGAGACCAAGAGTTTTTACCGCGGTAACCTTATGCGCAGCAATATCAACAACCGCTACGGCGTTGTTCTCTTGAAGCGTTACATAAGCGGTCTTTCCGTCAGCGGATAGCGTAATGTATTCCGGTTCCAGATCGTAGAGAGCATCTTCCTTTGAACCGCTCGACTTAACCGTATTCGTTACCGGATCCAGCTCGCCCCGGATATGGACGCCATCTTCAATGACAGACGGGTCATCGAAGTATGCTGGCGTAGATGTACCGGTTACAGTATCTACAATTGTGATGCTGCCTTTGGCATCCTTCGTGACAAGGCGCGGCTCCGCTTCGTCAGCCGTAAGGATATAACGGCCGTCTTCGGTCGATTTGATCATATCCGGCTGCACGCCCGATCCGTATTCGGTTACGTAATTGCCGTCATAATCGAGAACAATTATTTTACCAGGCTTAAGCGGATCCTTCTCTTGTACAGAAACGGAAACCCGCTTCGTTGTTGTATTGATATCTACGCTTGTGAGGTCACCGTAAACGAAACCGTTTGTCTCCGACAGATCCTTCACGAGAACGGTTTTCTCCTTCGCCAGTGTTCCCGATGCTTGGCCCAGGCTTACAATCTCGAGACTTGGAGGATTCCCGGAGCCGTTGACCAAATAAAACTTATTGTTGTCTTTGTTGAATTTTACGATCTCGGCAACGCCGCCGTCTTTATTCGTGACGCCAAGCGAGAAGCTCCCGATCTTCTCAACCGACAAAGTATCCTTCATCTCGCGAAGCGGCTGGCCGATTGTAAGCCAGAACGATTTGGTTCCCATTGCAACAGGATTCGCGCTGTCTGTCGCAGTCACTGTAATTAGAGAAGACTTGGCAGCCGCTGTAGGTGTACCCGTGATTTCACCGGTAGTACTGTTAATAGTAAGACCAGCTGGCAGATTCGTTGCGCTGTAAGTAAAAGGCGCCGTTCCGCCGGTTGCAGCAACCGTAGCCGTATAAGCAGTGCCAATTGTTGCTCCTGTGATTGCGGTTGTTGTAATCGTTACCGGATCAACTTGAGGTGTTTCCGGCTGTTCCGGCGTTGTTACTCCCCATGGGCCGAAAGCGCCGTTATGAGGTAGGGTAGCCGCCAGTTCCGTTTCTTTTCCGGCTACATTTAATGCCTCGTAATCAACTTGTTGAAAATCCGATTTATTATTATCCATATCAACTGTTGTCTTGCGGCGAATAGCTTTCTTCTTGGATGTGCCTTCGGTAGAACCTGTTGGGTATGCTGCTTCGTATCCGTCGATGTCACTGCCAGGATCATTACTGCCTGTACCAACCATATCTACATAACCGGCTGGCTTTGTATTAAATGGATTGGAGTCGGAAGCTGCAAGCTGAGTCTGATTGCTCATCAGGACTACTTTCATGCCTTTGTTATTAAAAAATTGCGTATCCCAGGCCTGATCAGCCTTTCCGGTAAGGCTGATTTTGGCATCACCTGCGTTTGCAGCCACATTCGCTGCCGCCCCCGTGATTAGGAAAGAGGAATGTGCTTTTATCGTGCCGGTCAAATCAAGCTTCTTCCAGTCTGATGTAATTGCTCCTGTTGTCGCACTGGTACCGCGATCGTTATATTGCAAAGACCATCCGGAGAGATTGATATCGTTATCAGTCTGATTGTAAAGCTCAATGAAGCCGTTAGTGAAATAAACCCCCGTTGAAGCAGCAGTTCCACCACCGTACACCTGATTGATAATAACGTGCGGAACACTGACGCTGTATTCATTAGAAGTATTGTAAGGAGTTCCCGCCAGTGGAGTTACGCCGCCATCCGCCATTGCCACACCGGTCCCCAGTAAGGCTGTAGCGGCGATTTCGGCAGCAAGGAAAATGGACAAGAAGCGCCTGCTTTTATTGATCATTTATTAGTTTCACTCCCATTTCATAGATTCTACTAAAATTGTAATGGGGGAATGTTTTCTAAAAGTTAATAGGTAGTTTAAGATATTGTAAACCATTGTTATTTCCCATCCTGAATAATTGCAAATTGCGCATGGATTAAGAAATGTCTTGCCAAGCAACACTATACTTATGTAAAATCGAGCAAGTTGCGCAAAAGTTGACTTTATGTTATGGAGGGTTACAGCTAGATGAAACCACAAGAAATCGGCGTCCACGAAAGGCCGCCAATGGGCCAAAGCCTCATGCTGAGCATACAGCATTTGTTCGCGATGTTTGGTTCAACCGTACTCGTTCCGAACCTGCTTGGCGTAGACCCGGCGATCTGTCTTTTGATGAACGGGATCGGCACTCTGCTTTATCTATTTATCGTAAAAGGTAAAATTCCCGCGTATCTCGGCTCCAGCTTTGCGTTTATCGCACCTGCCGGAGCGGTTATCGGCAACCACGCTTCCCACTCTGACGGTTACGCCGCAGCACTTGGCGGATTTATTGCAGCGGGCGTTGTGTTCACCGTTGTTGCGCTTATTATCCAAGCCGCGGGTACCGGCTGGATTAACGTCATTTTCCCGCCTGCCGCGATGGGTGCCATCGTTGCGGTTATCGGACTTGAACTTATTCCGGTTGCAGCCGGCATGGCTGGATGGATCAAAGCGCCAAGCGCACCGGCTGACCAAGTATGGACACCGGACGGAACGGCCATTACGATCTCCATCGTCACCTTGCTGATTACCGTGCTTGGTTCAGTTCTGTTCCGCGGCTTCATGCGCATCATTCCGATTCTGGTCGGTATCGTGTGCGGCTACTTGCTTTCTTACTTCCTGGGCTATACAAACTTCGATAACGTATCGGCGAGCAACTGGCTTGCGGCCCCTACGTTTACGACGCCAACCTTTGAATGGGCGGCTATTCTGACGATCGTTCCCGCTTCCCTGGTTGTTCTTGCCGAGCATATCGGCCATTTGATCGTAACAGGAAATATCGTTAAAAAGGATTTGTCCAAAGATCCGGGCCTGCACCGTTCGCTGCTCGGCAACGGCATCTCGACGCTTCTGTCCGGCTTCCTTGGATCTACGCCTAATACGACTTACGGAGAGAATATCGGCGTTCTTGCGATTACGCGCGTCTATTCCACGTTTGTTATCGGCGGAGCAGCCGTATTCGCTATCGTACTGTCGTTCTTCGGCAAGTTCTCGGCACTGATCGCAGGTATTCCCGCTCCGGTTATGGGCGGCGTATCGCTCCTGCTGTTTGGCGTTATCGCGGCTTCGGGTCTCCGGATGCTTGTCGAGTCCAAAATCGACTACAGCAAACCAACGAACCTGTACCTGACAACGGTTGTTCTCGTAACCGGCCTTAGCGGCGCGAAAATTACAATCGGCGACTTCTCCCTCTCGGGAATGGCGCTTGCAACCGTAACAGCGATTATCCTGAGCTTGCTCTTCAAGATCTTCGAAATTACTCGCCTGTCCAATGATTCGGAAGCTTCCGGTCATTAAAACGCAAAAGCCCAGCGGCCAATTGGCCGCTGGGCTTTTTTTATACTTGAACTAGCTTCTTTTTCTCCGCGTCATTACGTCGAAGATTACCGCAATCGCAAGCACGCCGCCGCGAATCATGTATTGATAAGAGATACCGACCCCCATCAGATTCATCCCGCTTGAGAGCGAAGCCATAACGATTGCACCGATAATCGAACCTGTAACTTTACCCACGCCGCCTGCAGCGGATACCCCGCCTACATAAGCTGCCGCAATCGCGTCAAGCTCGAACAGCGTGCCGGCTGTTGTTGTTGCCGACTGCAGACGCGCCGTGAAGAGAATGCCGGACAAGGCGGATAGAAGACCCATCGAACCAAATACGATATAGGTAATCTTTTTCACGTTGATCCCGCTCAAATGCGCCGCTTCCGGGTTGCTGCCTACCGCATAAATATGACGGCCAAGCACGGTGCTTGTGGTCAGGAAGTGATAAATCACAACGACGAGCAGCATGATAATAACCGTCCAGGAGAAGCCGTTATAACCTGCGATAATATAAGTAATGTAAGCAATAATCGCGGATACGAAGATCAGCTTTACGGTGAACATGCCCTTGGAGATGACTTCGAATTGGTATTTAATCTTGTTCCGGCGTTTGGAGACCTCAAAGTAAATAAAGAGAAGAATAACAAGCACGCCAAGCAGGAGGGACAGGAAATTCAGATCGTCCAGCTTGAACAACGACGGGATATAGCCATTACCGAGCGCGTTAAAATGCTCGTCCTTGACGATAATCGTACCGGTCTTCTCGGTTACGCGAAGCAAGGCTCCGCGGAAGATTAACATGCCGGCGAGGGAAGCTACGAAGGACGGGATGCCAAGCGATGCAACCAGCACGCCGTTAAACAAGCCTACAATAATACCGAAAATCAAGATAATCGGGATCGTAAGGTATACCGGGACACCTGCCTGCGAGAGTAGAATAGCGGCAATCGCTCCCAGAAAGCCTGCGGCAAAGCCAACCGACAAGTCAATATGGCGGATCACGATAACAAGCGTCATGCCTACCGCAAGCACTGCAATATACCCTGTAGCGTCAAGAAGATTGCTTATGTTCCGGGAAGACATAAACAAGCCGTCCGTAAGAATCGAGAACGTCAGCATAATTACAAACAAAGCAATGTACATGCCGTACTCGCGAATATTTACTTTCAGCAAGGATTTGCCTTCGATAAGGATGTTTGTCTTGTGTTCTTTATTGCCCTGAGTGACTAAGTTCATGGGTGATCCTCCTAAAATGAATGGCTGCGCAAAAGGCCGTTATACGCCGATCGCGGCGATTCATGCTTCTTCGTAAGCATTATCTATTGCGTTGCGAATTGCATAATATTTTCTTGGTTCGCTTCTTCGATCGGAAGCTCGCCTTTAATCGCGCCTTCGGCCATGACATAAATGCGGTCGCTCATGCCGAGAATTTCCCCAAGCTCGGAAGAGATCATGATAATGCTCATTCCCTCCGCAATCAGCTTGTTCATAATGGTATAAATCTCGAATTTCGCTCCTACGTCGATACCGCGTGTCGGCTCATCGAGGATAAGCAGCTGCGGCCCTACGAACAGCCATTTGCCAAGCGATACCTTCTGCTGATTGCCGCCGCTAAGATTGCCCACGATCTGTTCGATGGATGGAGCCTTAACGTTTAGCGAGCTTTTGTAATCGCTGGCGATCCGGATTTCCTTATTGTCATTGATGACGCCTTTCCGGGATATTCCGTTCAGGTTAGCCGCAGAGATATTGTTCTTAATATCCTGGATGAGGAACAACCCGTCGCCCTTCCTGTCCTCGGTTACGTAAGCAATGCCTTCCTTGATTGCATCTTTAGGATGCTTGAGCGATTTGGCGGACCCGTTTACCAAAAGCTCGCCTTGCAGTCTATAAGACTTTGGATTGCCGAAGATGCTGCGAGCAAGCTCCGTGCGTCCTGAGCCCATCAAGCCGGCTATTCCGACGATTTCTCCTTTTTTAACATGCAGGTTCACATTCTTGACGACATGTCTTCCCAGCTGAGGATCGTAAGCGGACCAGTTCTTCACCTCAAGGATGGTGCTGCCAAACGATTTGCTGTTTCTCTTCGGATAAATATCTTCAATTTCGCGGCCAACCATGTTTCGGATAATATTGTTTTCCGTGATTTCTCCCTTGGACCCGTCCAAGGTGCATATAGTACGTCCATCGCGAAGCACCGTCGCTTTATCCGCAATGGAGATGACCTCTTTCAGCTTATGGGAGATCATAATGCAGGTAATGCCCTGCTTCTTCAGCTCCCGGAGCAGATCGAGAAGGTTCTCGCTGTCATTCTCGTTCAAAGCTGCCGTTGGTTCATCCAGTATGAGCAGCTTTACGTTTTTGCTTAATGCTTTGGCGATCTCGACCAGCTGCTGCTTCCCTATCCCCAGTTCCTTAATCAGTACTTCGGGATTTACGTTCAATCCAACCCTTTGAAGCATCTTCTTGGCTTCGGCGATTGTCTGATTCCAGTCCACTACTGAGCCACGTTTAATTTCGTTGCCTGCAAAAATGTTCTCGTAAACCGTAAGATCGGGGAACAAAGCCAGCTCCTGATAGATAATGGCGATGCCGGCTTTAACGCTGTCGCTGATTTTGTTAAAAGCCTGGATATCGTCTTCGAACACGATATCGCCTTTGTAGGTGCCATAGGGATAAACGCCGCTCAGTACCTTCATCAGAGTCGATTTGCCGGCTCCGTTCTCGCCGATAAGGCAATGAATTTCGCCCTTCTCCACCTTGAAGTTCACGTCCGAGAGCGCTTTGACTCCCGTAAATTCCTTCGAGATATTGTTCATCTCCAAAATGTAGTTGCTCATCACTATACACTCCTTAAGCAAACAACTCTGCAAGTAAGGAATAGTGATAGACGAATCTATCACTATTCCCCCTTAAACCTTTATTCGTTTACGATTACAGACCTGTGAAATCGCTCGCCGCGTAGTAAGCGGAATCGATCAGTTTTTCCTTCACGTTGTTTTTGTTCACGACGATAACGTCGGTTTGTTTTGCTTTCACTTCTACTTTGCCGTTGTCATAAGAACCTGTAGTTTGCGGGTCTTTGCCGTTCAGAATGTCAACAGCCATACCCATTGCGTCTTTAACAAGCGTACGAACGTCTTTGAATACCGTCATCGATTGTTTGCCGTCAATGATATATTGAATGGAAGCTTTTTCAGCATCTTGACCAGTTATTACATAGCTCTTGATCGCGCTATCCGCTTTGAATACGTCAGCAATGGAACGTGCCGTGCCATCGTTTGGAGCCAGGATAGCTACATCGCCTTTCATGTCTGCAGCTGCGGCAGTCAAGTGAGTTTGAGCTTTGTTTTTCGCTTCGTTAGGATCCCAGTTCGTTGTGACTTGACCGATGATTTTGCTCATTTGGTCGCGGGACAGGTCTTTTGTATCTTTAAGAGCTTCAGCTTCGCTGGAGTTCGCGATTTTGAAAGTGCCGTCAGCGATTTTTGGCTGAAGTACGTTCCAAGCGCCTTGGAAGAACAGGAATGCGTTATTATCGGAAGCTGCGCCTGCGTACAGGTACAATGGCTGGCCGTTGCCTTTAGCGTTATCAACCAGGTATTGAGCTTGTGCCGCGCCTACCGCTACGGAATCGAATGTTACGTAGTAGTCAACCGCGTCCGTATTGGTGATCAGACGGTCATAAGAGATAACCTTGATGCCTTCTTTTTTCGCAGCTTCAACGGCCGCCGCGGCTGCATCGCCGTCTTGAGGACAGATAATAAGGACTTTGATGCCTTTATTAATCAATGTTTCCACGTTTTCTTTTTCTTTTGCCGAAGAGCCTTGGCTGAACAAAATTTCCGTTGTATATTTGGAATCTTTCAGCGCATCCTTGAAGCGCTCCTCGTCTTGAATCCATCTTGTTTCGTCTTTTGTCGGAAGAACGATACCAACGCTGATTTTGCTGTCGCTTTTACCGCATGCCGCAACCAAAGCCGTGAGCAGCAGAACAACCATCAAAAGCGCAAACGATTTGAAGCCTTTTTTCATCTTCGTTACCCCTCCAATAATGTCTTTGTTCCTTACACGACCAACTATAGCACGGGCAACTTCCAATGAAAGCGCTGTTATATAGCACTCTTTTATAACTGCCTAGACTTTTTTGAACTGCGGGAGCCGCAGGCAAAAAAATAAGACTAGCCCGTCTGAAACGAGCTAGTCTTATTCGCTTTTACTTCTTAACGACGTTCTTATAGACGTCTTCACGGGAATGGAAGCCGTCGGCAATAATCGTCTCGTCAATGTTGGATTTGTCTACGGCGATTGGGGACAGCAGCACGGAAGGCACTTCGATCTTGCCGTTATTGACGGTCCGATCCGCGCCGGTATCCTCGCCTTTCGCCAGCTTGACGGCAAGCTCGGCCGCTTTGTCGGCCAGCAGCTTGATTGGCTTATACACGGTCATCGTCTGCGTTCCTTCCACAATCCGCTGCGCGGCGGCGAGCTCGGCATCCTGGCCGGCAACCGGCAGCTTGCCCGCCAGCCCTTGCCCCGCTAACGCCTGAACGACACCACCCGCCGTAGCATCGTTTGCCGCAATAACCGCATCAATCTTATTGTTATTCGCTTCAAGCGCATCCTTCATGTTGGCCAAGGCATTCACCGGGGTCCAATCCTTCGTCCATTGATCATAGACAACCGTGATTTCCCCTCTGTCGATAAAAGGCTGCAAAACATTAAATACGCCCTGCTTGAATAAATGCGCGTTATTGTCCGTATCGGCGCCGCCGATATAAACAAACTTGCCCTTCGGCACAAGCTTGGTAATCGCCTCCGCCTGCAGCTCTCCTACCGCCTCGTTATCAAACGATACGTACAAATCCACGTCGGCGTTCTTTATGAGACGGTCGTACGCAAGCACTTTAATGCCGGCCGAATGCGCCTTCTTCACGATGGCTGCCGTCGCATCCGCGTTATGGGGAACAACAACAAGAATGTCGACCCCTTGGCTGATTAATGCTTCCGCTTGGGAAATCTGCTTGGCGTCATCCCCGTTAGCCGCAATAATCTCCACATCCGCGCCAAGCGCCTCGCATGCCTCGCGGAATAAATCCCGGTCCTTCAGCCAGCGTTCCTCGAGGAGCGTATCCATCGAAAAGCCGATCTTAATCCTTTTATTCGTCTGATCGGAAGGGGCTGTGGCGGCCTTAGGCTGTTCATTATTCAGGTTCTCGGCTGTCGCTCTACCGCCGCTATTGCTGTCGCAAGCTGACAAAAAGAAACAGACGATTAGAACGGCAATAAATAGAGTAGACCTTCTCCTCGCGAAGCCCAGTTTCATTCGCTTCTCTTCCTTCATCCCAAATTTTTAGCTCGAAGCCGATTTGCCAAGGAGCGTCTTACGGTATTCCGTTGGGGAAACCTCGCACATCTTTTTGAATACCTTGCTGAAGTAATTTGGATCATGGTAACCAACCATATAAGTAATCTCCTTTAAACTCCGCTCGGGATCGGCCATCAGCTTGATCGCTTTCTTAATGCGGCATTCGGTCAGAAAATCGATATAGTTAATGCCAAGCTGGTCTTTAAACATTTTGCTGATATAAAAAGGACTCAAACCAACCATTCGCCCGATCGCTTCCAGCGAAATATCCTCATGCGAATGATCCGTAATATACTGCTTGATTTGTTGTATCGCATCCGGCTCAATCCGTTCATGATGCTCCGTATACGACTGTCTCATCCGCTCTAGCAGAAGCTCGGACTCCGTCCTAAGCTGCCTGTAATCCTGCGCCTGGAAGGAGAACATCGGCGTATCGATCTCGACGCCCATCTCAAGCAGTACGCGGGAGGCAATCCAGAGCAGCTCGAGTACACGCTGCTGCGCATGCACGAGGTTTGCCCCTTCATTCTCGTAACGGCGGACGAAATCCGTCAAATCGTTGCGGACCTGCTCCCATTGCCCAAGCCGGATCCGGTCGAACAGCTGCTGCTCGAGCTGCTTGACCGGATAGCCGTCGCGCGTCACGCCAAGAACAGGGGTATCCTCATAAAACCGGTATTTAACCGGCAGCGACGGATCAATAGAAGCCATTAACGCCTCTTGATACGACTGCCGAATCTGATCGAGCGACTCATAAACGCCGCCGATCCCCACAAACCAGCCGTCATTGCCGTCCGCCTTCGCCACGGCGAGCAATTCGCGTGCCATTGTCACCGCCTGGGAGCGGTAAGACCTGTCGGCCTCCGGAAACACGATGATCGGAATTTGACGTCCGTACATCGCGCCAACCCATCCGCTTCCCATTGTTCGAACCTTTTCTTTAATAGAGATATAACAGCTTTCAGCGCCTGGAGGCAGTAATACGGTCATCGCGTACTTCTCGTTTGCCGTATGCACGCCAAGCAGCTCCACCAGCTCATCCAAATGCACCTCATGAACATGATCGAACAATAATTGCGTAACGATATCCGTCTCGATAATCGGCATAACTCTTTGCAGAGCCGTTCGCTGAAGCTCGGTTGTCTCTACCGTCTTCCGCTCCTCCTCAATGAGATGAAGAACGCGCTGAACGGTTGTTACGATCTCGGAGGCTTTACTTGGCTTGAGGAGATAGTCCTTGACGCCAAGCTTGATCGCTTTGCGCGCGTAGTCAAACGTATCGTAAGCCGTTACCATTATGAATTTGATCGACGGCTGATTTGCGCTTATCAGCTCGACCGCCTCCAGTCCGTTGATTCCAGGCATTTTCACATCCATTAAGATCAAGTCGGGACGGAATTCCTCCGCCAGCTGTACCGCTATATTCCCGTTCTTCGCTTGCTCAATAATAATGTCCGGCAATCCATGCTGGAGGATGGCCTTTAAACCTTCGCGCTCAATCTGCTCGTCATCCACAATCAACAGCTTATACATGCGTTAACCGGCCTCCCTTTCCTTCGGCAGCTTCAATATCACTTTTGTTCCTTTGCCCACTTCACTCTGAATGGCCATAACATCCTCCCGACCGTAATAAAGACGCAGCCGGTTAATTACATTGCCGAAGCCAATGCCCGTCGAATGCCCGTCTCCCTCCTGGCTGGCAAACCGGTCCTCCATGATGTGCGATATTTTCTCCTCCGATATGCCGCTGCCTTCGTCCTCAATCTCGATTCTGATCTCGGAGCCCTCGTCCCGGACGCGAAACGTAATCGTGCCTCCATCCTCAAGCGGCTCTATCGCATGTATAACGGCATTCTCGATAATCGGCTGGATCGTAAGCCCCGGAATCTGGACATACAAGCACTCCTCATCCACCTCTTCCACAAAGCGCAGCCGTTCCGTAAACCTTGTTTTCTGGATAAAAATATATTCGCGCAATACGCGGACTTCCTCATAAAGCGTAACCGGTCTGTCTAACCGCTTCAGGTTGTAGCGGAGCAGCCTTGCCACGCTTGTCAGAAGATCGCTTGTTTCCAGCGAGCCTTCCAAATAAGCCTTTTTCGATAACGTATCCAAGGTATTAAACAAAAAATGCGGATTGATCTGACTCTGCAGGCTTCTCAACTGGCTCTCCTGCAGGAGCAGTTTATTCTTCTGCAGCTCGCTCTCGAGCTGCGCTTTCGTCTGAATTTCCGAGATCAGATTGTTGATGTTGATCCTCATCCGGTCAAAGGTCTTGGCGAGGAAAGAGATCTCGTCATTGGCGTAAATTTCGATATGGGTATCGAATCTTCCCCGCGACAGCTCGCGGGCCGCTTGGGTAAGACGCTGGATTGGACGGGTGATGCTCAGTGAGAACCAATAAGTAAACAGCAGGAGGAGGAAGGTGATCAACGCCAGCATCCACACCCCAAGCTTCTTCAGCTCCACGGACTGCATAATCATGCCGCGGTAGAACTGGTCGTACGTCTGAAGCTCGGTCCCAAGCAGCGTTAGCGTCATCTCCGAAATATACTTCGATAGCCTTGTCGCCTCGGTAAAATCATTAAGCGCTTCTTCATTGTTCTTCTCGTTCAATAGACGGATTGACCGATTCGTGGAGTCCACCAGACTGTCGATGAGGTTCAAATAATTGGTCAAGGTAAAATGATTGCTGTTGTTGCGCAGATCCGCAATATGCAGCTGCGCGTCCAATAGTCTCTTCCGATCGCCCTCGACATTAGAAAGCTTCGAAGGGGTTGGCGTTTGTATGTAGTTGTTGAGCGAAGTGACCAGCTGCTGGCTGGATGCGCTTACCTCGTTCATTTGCAGGTACCGCTGCAAAATATCGTTATATTGATCCTGCATCTTCTGATTGTAATAAGTGAGGATAAACCAGATCGCAACCATGATAAACAGGACAATAGCGGTCAGCGACAATATCTTTTTCTGGACTGTATTCATTGGAGTTCATCCGCCTTAAGGAGTCGAATATCCGTAAAATAACCATCATACTTTAGGGGGAAGGTCTCGCCCTTCAGCCACTGCACCATTAACTGCACGCCTAGCTCGCCCATCATCTCCGGGGATTGCTCGATAATGCCGCTCATCTTCTTTTCCTTCAGCAAGGTCTTGATCTCCGGGCTGTCGTCAAAGGAGTAGATATGGAACTTGCTTAGCTGCGCGCGCTTGCCAATCTCCTGCACCATCGCGCTTGCATTGTTTGCCGTGACCGATACGAAAGCAGCTACATTCGGCTCTTTATTCATAATTTCGTTGGTAGCCGCAACCACCTTCTCCCTCGTGTCCCCTGCTACTACCGTAATAGGTTCGATGTCCGGATAGAACTTCAAGATGTTAAGAATGCCGTTAAGCCGCTTGCTCTGAAAATCCTCCTGACGATCCGATACCATAAGCACAACCTTGCCCTTATGCCCAAGATCTTCGGCAAGCTGGGTTCCTATCATTTGGCCAGCCTTATAATGATCCGAACCGATGTAAGTCCTTCTTAAGCTGTCTTCAATCGGCACGTCGTTAGCAATCGTAAAGATCGGAATTCCGTTTCCGGCAGCCTTAACCGTTGCCAATTGATTAAACTCATCCGTATTTAGACCCTGGACAAGAATGCCGTCTACTTTAGAGGCGATCGCGATCTCCATATTTTTCAGAAAATCCTCCTGATTGGTTCCGTAGCTGCCCCATACTTCAAGCTCGGCTCCATACTTGGAGGCGGCCTTGGATGCTCCGTTCTCAACTTTATCCCAAAACGGCGTATCCATCTCTTGGGTAATGAGAATGAGGCGGTAACCGGCTTTATTCGCGCTGCCCACATCGGCAGGGGCTGACAAATTATAATGGAACACATGTATAAAGGAAGAGAGGGTAAACCCTAGCAGCACCAGGCATATAGCAGATAACAGGACAATGACGAGTTTCCTCATTTGTCGGCTCCTTTGTCTATGAAACAATCTACTAAAACGCTTCCATCCATAGTTGCCCTCATCATAGCACAATAGACCTAGTCAAGAAATGTAAATTTTTCGCACATAAAGAATTGACATTAAAATAATCAAAAAGCTATAATTTTATAGCAGTATTGGATTTATATGGTATTTTAAAATTAGAAAACGGATGGTGGTTCTGATTAAAAAGTTTTTTAGCGTGGCGGGCAAAATTGTATTAAGCGGGTTAATCCCTATTGGGATTATGATTATTGTGGGGATCGGTTACGCCATCTACGCTGCCGCAACAGGCGCCGATATGGATGAGATCACTAAGGTTGGAGAGGCGCGGTGGACTCAATACCTGCAGACGGTGCTCTTTATCGGGTCTGCCTTGGCCATGTACGCGTGGTTTGAACGAAAGCGCAAGTGGCCGCTGGGACTAAAGCAAAAGCATGGAATAGACCGCGGCCTTCAAGGTTTTTTTGCAGGAATTCTCCTTATGACCCTCTCTGCCATTCTGATTTGGGCGGCAGGCGGTGTAAGCTGGGAAGCCTCAAAATGGAATCAGACCTTAATCCTTTCCTTGCTTGAGGGCATTATTTTATACATAGTTGTCGCCTTATCCGAAGAGTTATTCACACGTGGATACATTCAGGGACTTATCAAATATCATTATGGAACACCGGCTGCCATTATCGTAAGCTCGATTATTTTTGCACTTATGCACAGCATGAATCCGAATATGTACGAGACGCCGTTTCCGTTCATTAATATTTGTCTGGCAGGCATCCTCTTCTCAATAGCAAGGGAATTAACCGGAGGCTTGTGGTGGCCGATTGGGCTTCATATGAGCTGGAACTTCTTCCAAGGCTACGTATACGGCTTTCAAGTATCCGGAACGGAGCCAGTACCGGCCGTTCTTCAAATAACCGACAACGGCCCGATCCAACTGTCAGGCGGAGAGTTTGGCGCAGAAGGAAGCTATATGGCCTCTCTTGTCCTTATCCTCGGCATAATAGCCGTTTACTTTCTTTATCGAAGAAAAAATAAAACTCATTAATGTCTTTAAGCGCTGACCGAGTGTCAGCGCTTTTGTGTGTAAATATAAAAAAAGACTACTTCCTATCTGAAGTAATCTTGTGTTTATTATATGGAGCGGAAGACGGGAATCGAACCCGCGACCCTCGCCTTGGCAAGGCGATGCTCTACCGCTGAGCCACTTCCGCTTAAATGGCTGGGGATCAAGGATTCGAACCTTGGAGTGACGGAGTCAAAGTCCGTTGCCTTACCGCTTGGCTAATCCCCAACAATTATAGGTTTTTTGTAAGGTAATAATGGGGCGATCGAAGGGAATCGAACCCTCGAATCTCGGAGCCACAATCCGATGCGTTAACCACTTCGCCACGACCGCCATGTAATCGGTGCTTTTTGCACCTTCAAAACTGGATGCGAAAGTTTGAATTATCTTAAGCAGTAGTAGGATAAGCCCTCGACCGATTAGTATTCGTCAGCTCCACACATTGCTGTGCTTCCACCCCGAACCTATCAACCTCGTCGTCTTCAAGGGGTCTTATTAATTGGGAAATCTCATCTTGAGGGGGGCTTCACGCTTAGATGCTTTCAGCGCTTATCCCGTCCGTACTTGGCTACCCAGCGGTGCTCCTGGCGGAACAACTGGTACACCAGCGGTACGTCCATCCCGGTCCTCTCGTACTAAGGACAGCTCCTCTCAAATTTCCTGCGCCCGCGACAGATAGGGACCGAACTGTCTCACGACGTTCTGAACCCAGCTCGCGTACCGCTTTAATGGGCGAACAGCCCAACCCTTGGGACCTACTTCAGCCCCAGGATGCGATGAGCCGACATCGAGGTGCCAAACCTCCCCGTCGATGTGGACTCTTGGGGGAGATAAGCCTGTTATCCCCAGGGTAGCTTTTATCCGTTGAGCGATGGCCCTTCCATTCGGTACCACCGGATCACTAAGCCCGACTTTCGTCCCTGCTCGACTTGTTGGTCTCGCAGTCAAGCTCCCTTATGCCTTTGCACTCTCCGAATGATTTCCAACCATTCTGAGGGAACCTTTGGGCGCCTCCGTTACATTTTAGGAGGCGACCGCCCCAGTCAAACTGCCCACCTGACACGGTCCCTCTACCCGATTCAGGGTAGCAGGTTAGAACTCCGATACGATCAGGGTGGTATCCCAACGTCGCCTCCACACAAGCTGGCGCTCATGCTTCTCAGGCTCCCACCTATCCTGTACAGATCGTACCAAAGTCCAATATCAAGCTGCAGTAAAGCTCCATGGGGTCTTTCCGTCTTGTCGCGGGCAACCTGCATCTTCACAGGTATTAAAATTTCACCGGATCTCTCGTTGAGACAGCGCCCAAGTCGTTACGCCATTCGTGCGGGTCAGAATTTACCTGACAAGGAATTTCGCTACCTTAGGACCGTTATAGTTACGGCCGCCGTTTACTGGGGCTTCGGTTCACAGCTTCGGATTGCTCCTAACCGCTCCCCTTAACCTTCCAGCACCGGGCAGGCGTCAGCCCGTATACTTCGCCTTACGGCTTCGCACAGACCTGTGTTTTTGCTAAACAGTCGCTTGGGCCTTTTCACTGCGGCCCCCTCGGGCTATTCACCCTACCGAGGCACCCCTTCTCCCGAAGTTACGGGGTCATTTTGCCGAGTTCCTTAACGAGAGTTCTTCCGCGCGCCTTAGCATGCTCTGCTCGCCTACCTGTGTCGGTTTGCGGTACGGGCACCTTCACCTGGCTAGAGGCTTTTCTTGACAGCCGGAGTACATGACCTTCGCTACTGCAATTTTCGCTCCCCATCACAGCCTAGCTTACGCGAGTTGCGGATTTGCCTACAACTCTGCCTCACTGCTTGGACAGGCTATTCCATCAGCCTGCGTCACTGCCCTTCTGTGTCACCCCATTGCTCATAACGGTTTACGGTGGTACAGGAATTTCAACCTGTTGTCCTTCCACTACGCCTTTCGGCCTCGCGTTAGGTCCCGACTTACCCTGAGTGGACGAGCCTTCCTCAGGAACCCTTAGGCTTTCGGCGGACAAGATTCTCACTTGTCTTTTCGTTACTCATACCGGCATTCTCACTTGAATGCAGTCCACCAGTCCTTCCGGTCTGACTTCAATCCGCATTCAACGCTCCCCTACCCAAGTACCATAAGGTACATGCCATAGCTTCGGTGGTGTGTTTAGCCCCGTTACATTTTCGGCGCAGAGTCACTCGACCAGTGAGCTATTACGCACTCTTTAAATGGTGGCTGCTTCTAAGCCAACATCCTGGTTGTCTTTGCAACTCCACATCCTTTCCCACTTAACACACACTTGGGGACCTTAGCTGATGATCTGGGCTGTTTCCCTCTTGACAATGGATCTTAGCACTCACTGTCTGACTCCCGGTAAACATGTCTATGGCATTCGGAGTTTGACTGGACTTGGTAACCCTTGGCGGGCCCCGCACCCAATCAGTGCTCTACCTCCACGACACTCTTAACCGAGGCTAGCCCTAAAGCTATTTCGGGGAGAACCAGCTATCTCCGAGTTCGATTGGAATTTCTCCGCTACCCCCACCTCATCCCCGAATTTTTCAACATTCGTGGGTTCGGGCCTCCAGTGCGTGTTACCGCACCTTCACCCTGGACAGGGGTAGATCACACGGTTTCGGGTCTACGACCACGTACTTAATTCGCCCTATTCAGACTCGCTTTCGCTGCGGCTCCGTCTTCCCGACTTAACCTTGCACGTGAACGTAACTCGCCGGTTCATTCTACAAAAGGCACGCCATCACCCTTTTAACGGGCTCTGACTTCTTGTAAGCGCACGGTTTCAGGTTCTTTTTCACTCCGCTCCCGCGGTGCTTTTCACCTTTCCCTCACGGTACTGCTTCACTATCGGTCACTAGGGAGTATTTAGCCTTGGCAGATGGTCCTGCCGGATTCCGACGGGGTTTCACGTGTCCCGCCGTACTCAGGATCCGTCTCGGAGGCTGCAGACTTTCAAGTACAGGGCTTTTACCTTCTTTGGCGGGCCTTTCCAGACCTCTTCGTTTAATCTACAACTTTGTAACTCCATGTGAGACGTCCTACAACCCCAAGGAGCAAGCTCCTTGGTTTGGGCTAATCCGCGTTCGCTCGCCGCTACTGACGGAATCACTTTTGTTTTCTCTTCCTCAGGGTACTTAGATGTTTCAGTTCCCCTGGTGTGCCTCTTGTTAACCTATGTATTCAGTTAACAGTGACTGTCCATTAC
>NZ_CP195155.1:207500-1107500 GCF_051200795.1 Paenibacillus glycanilyticus | reverse complement strand
TGCTTCCAGGGAGGATCGTGTTTGCGCATCCGGTTGGAGACCCAATAGAAGCACATCGGGATGATCACGCATAGAGCAGCACTGAACAATATACTGGCCGATGGCAGCAGTCCGATCATTCTTTTTAACAAATCCATTCTAGTCCTCCGTTAAATTAATGTTGCCGCTTCTCCTTACGCTTACCTTTACATCCATTTGCACCGGGCGGGTAGAAAAGAGTTTGCCTTCCTCTTCCCACTGGTTTTCATGCTGCTTGAACCATCTGTAATGATTATGGAACAAATATTCGCGGAGTCCCATTACATCGCAGTTAAATTCATGCTGTAATTTATTGGCGGTGGACTCCATCAATTTAACGATTTCCCTCTGAACGGCGGTTTCCATTGCGGATATAGCAGGTTCCTTCAACGTATCCGGCGCATGGAACACTTCGTCAACAGCCCCTTCCACTTCAATATGAAAAATGAAAGAAGGCAAGTTATCCCGGCCAAATGTACAATCCAACTTCCTGCTCACGCGTTCAATGCTGAATACGCCAAGCCGGTCTTCAAAGGTGAATTTAATTTGGCCGCCTTTGACATGTCCCTCCATAAAGTTAAGCCCGGCTGTTTCCTTGGGATTCAAGAAGCCTACCAACTGATTGGAAGCTCCGTTAAAGACAGCGGCTTCGGTAACGGTAGTGTAGTTGTTGCTGCCGTTCATAACCCCCTGGATGGCAAAGCTTTTGTGCTTGAGCAAAAACTCATGCACATCGCCTATCCGCGATTCCGGCAAAATTCTGGCACTTTCCTTTGTATTGTCCGACAGCTCTTCGAGATACTGCGCCGGCAGCTTCTGGTCCGGAGGGTGCGTATTCAGGATGCTGAATGCCTTATCCCTGGTGACCATCACCCTGGTCGACCGCCTCATCTGGCTCTCGCGCAAAAAGAAGTCAATCGTCTCCGCGAATTTCTGGGGTTTACGCGCGATGTCTTCTGATACGATAATGACTTTTAAATGCTCAAAAAAAGGAGCGCGGCTTAACCGCTGCGAGAGCTTCGCCATGGAGGTAGCCATCGCGTTTTCTTCCACCGACATATTGAAATAGGCTTTATCGCCCCCAGCGCTTCCGTCCGATTTATTGGTGCTTAAACCTGCCGGCATAACAATCTGATAGACCACCTTAAAGGTCTGCTTGGAAGAGGCGCTCTGGTTATCCTGCGACTGCGTGTCGTGATCTTGAATGCTGCTGCCTTGCTTCTCTCCCTGTTTCTTGTCCGGCTCGTCGATTCCTACCCCAACGACAAAACCTCGCTGATCAATCTCAACACGATCCCAGCAGCCTGTCAGCAGAACAGAAGTTATGAAAATCAAGGGCAGCATCCGTCTATGCACCGCTCTTGTCATTTGCCTTCTCCTCCTTGTTGTTCTTCTTTCCTCCAAACATCAGAAGAGAGATCGGCAACAAAATGCCGGAAAGCATCGCCATATAACTGATGATATTTCCAAGGGTTGCGAATTGAGACATGTCCCCGGGTGTCATGCAGATTAAATAGGCGATAGGCGCGATAATAAGCATCCGGTAACGTTTGGTCAATCTTTTGAATAAAAAAGACAAACACTCATTCGCCAAATCGAATCCCATTGCCGCCGTATTGTAAATCGTCATAATCCAAATGACAAAAAACAACGATTCGAAGCGTTCGAAAAAGTTGCCGGGGAACTGGATTTCCTTAGCAAGCTCGATAGTTGGATAAACGATATTCATCGCTCCGATATTAGAGAAAATCCCTATGACCAGTTGATAGATAACCAGATAAATGAAAACCGTCAGCGCAATACCCGACATAACGGCCTTAGGCGCTTTCTCGGGACGTTCCATAAACACGATATAGTAGAGAATAATCTCGAACCCAAGCAAGGAGTAAATAACCTCCTTCATCCCTTGGGCAATGCCTATTGGCGGCGTAATCATAAATGGCTTCAAATTCCCGAACTCAAACCATCTGTATCCAAAACAGACGACAATCACAATCATAATAAGGACGGAAGGCAGAAACAAAACATTAAGCCGAAGCAGTCCTGATCTGCTGCCGGATACACCATAGACAACAACAAGAATAAAAACAAGGGAGATATACTCAACCGGAGTTCTATCAAATAAATATTGTTTTGAAATATTCGCGATCGCTCTCGTCTCATAGGAGCAGAACCCCAAAAAATAGCTGAATTGGAGAGCAGCAATGAGATAAGTGAACGGCCGGCCCACCAAGGTTACGGAGTAGTCAAGGAAGTTTTTGTTCCCCGCCCGGACCGCTACCTTTGAGACAAGCCAGCCGGCTAGAAGAGCAATGCCGCCTGCGAGCAAAATAC
Organism: Paenibacillus glycanilyticus; assembly: GCF_051200795.1. NCBI lineage: Bacteria > Bacillati > Bacillota > Bacilli > Caryophanales > Paenibacillaceae > Paenibacillus > Paenibacillus glycanilyticus. The sequence continues at coordinate 1,105,148 of NZ_CP195155.1, read as the reverse complement.
TCATCCAGCCGTCAAACGAGCTTGTGTAGGTTGCCACCGAGCGGGGCAGCGTCAGAACGCCTACGCCAACCAGCATGGAAACGATAGTCATGCCCATCTCTAAGGTAGACAGAGGCTTTTCGCCGTAGCTGTTAATTCTCATGGCGTTCCCTTTCTTTTGCTTTTTTTGGTCAGTCTCTTCGTATCCATCGTTTCTAAAATCTCCGGCCTATGGGATAAGCGGATAACGGGCAGCCGATAAATAAGGTCACGCCAATCGGATAATCGCAGCGGAGCAAGCGGAGCCGTATACGGAATACCGAAGCTCCTCAAATTCACCAGATGAATGCAAGTGACAATCATCGCAAGCACGACGCCGTAAAGCCCAAATACGCTTGCCGCAATCATAATAAGAAATCTCATTAACCGGATAGTAATGGCAAAGCCGTAAGAAGGGATGGCAAAGGAAGCGATAGCCGTTACAGCCACGACAACAACCATGACCGGACTTACGATGCCTGCCGTTACGGCTGCCTCGCCTATGACCAGACCGCCGACAACGCCAATCGTCTGACCAATCGATTTTGGCAGTCTCACCCCGGCTTCCCGCAAAAGCTCTAAAGTAGCTTCCATCAGAAAGGTCTCGACTACTGCCGGAAAAGGAACCCCTTCCCTCGTTCCCGCCACGGAAAAGGCAAGCTTGGACGGCAGCATCCCGTGATGATATTCCAATATGGCGATATACATGCCCGGAAGGAATAACGCCACAAACACCGCCATGACGCGCAAAAGCCGAAGAACGCTGGATAGTATCCAGTTCTGGTAATAATCCTCCGGCGATTGAATAAAGGAAGCTATCGTTATCGGCAGGACCAACTGAAACGGCGTACCGTCAACAAGTATCCCCACTCTTCCTTGCAGCAGAGCACCCGCCACCTTATCCGGACGTTCCGTATTCAGAATCTGGGGGAAGGGCGACCAGTAATGATCTTGGATCCATTGCTCGATAAAGCCGGAGCCTTCCGGATCATCAATGTCAATCGTACTGATTCTCCGCTTTACTTCGTTCACGAGCATAGGATTGACGATACCGTCTATATAAGCGACCGTTACATCCTTCCTGGATCTTCTTCCGATGCAATAGGATTCAAACCGCAGATGGGGATCCCGGATCCTTCTTCTAATCAAAGCCGTATTGGTCCTTAGATCCTCCGTAAAGCCATCCCTTGGTCCGCGGATAAGCGACTCGGTCTGCGGCTCTTCTATGGCCCGGCTTTTCCAGCCCTTGCTTCCGATCAGAACCGTCTCTTCCATGTCTTCCACAAATAGAGCGGCGTCTCCGGACAGGATTGTCAGCATAATGTCATCCCAATCCGAAGAACGCCTCATGTCCTGCAGAGACAGCTGCTCGGTCATCCGCGCCTCCAGCCCTCTGCTGTATTCATCGTCCATTTGGCCGGTATTCTCGGTACGTTCCGCACGGGTAAAATGGCTTCCGCTGACTTGTATCAGCTGGCTGATGACCTGATTTTGAATAACCTGCTTGTCAGCCAGGCCCTCTATGCATACAACCGCCGCTTTTTCACCCTCGGCCATTCGAAACTTACGAATCAACAAATCGTTGGGCGAGCCAAGCGACTGCTTAATAAAAGCTAAATTATCGTTGACGGATGCGAATGGTTTCGATGGCTGCTCTAATGGTTGTCCGTTATGCTCCATATACATCCTCCCGCCAATTCGTTTAACTTCATGATGCCCGCGAAAGGAAATTTTATGAAAGAAAAACAAAAAGCCACCTGAAAAGGTGGCGGGTTAAAAGGAATTTCTCCGTTGATATTACTGTACTTTGCGGTAAGGCTTGCGATATTCCTGCGGCGTCACTCCGTGAACCTTGCGGAACAATCTGGCAAAGTACGAGAAGTTCCCGTAGCTGAGTCCGTCGGCAATCTCGCTGATGCTGCGGTCGGTCGTAGCCAGCAGCTCCGCTGCCCTTTCCATTCGTTCCTTCAATATATAATCGGTCAGTACCATGCCGGTCTCCTTCCGGAACAAGCGGGACAGATAGGCCGGATTCACAAAAGCAATGGACGCCAGCTGCTCGCGGGACAGCTCTTCGTTCAGATGCTCGGCGATATGCGCCTTTACCTTTTGAACAATTGGACTAACGGACATCGTTCTCGCAAACAGACTGCCCGCGGCTTCGGCTATGCAGCTTACCCATAGCTTAAACTGTACGACGGAACGGGTTGCGGTCTCCACGCCGGAGCAGGCGTGATTCTCGTAAAGCTGCTGGGCTTGAAGCCCCTTGCGGTGCATCGCGTAATAGATGACCTGCAAGAGCGCATGGTAGGAAGCGGTTAACGTCTCGACCGTTGCTTTAGTAGAATCCATCGAATCGGTCCACTCTCCAAGCTTGAGAGAGAGCTCTGCCGTGCTCCCCTGCTCCAGCAAATCCGCCCAATCCAGCATGGACTCGGTGAAGGTAGCGGCTGGTCTGGCCGTATTGCTCAGTGGGTCTTCGCTCCAAATTACGCCGCCCGCCATGCTCACATTGCGGTATTCCTTGTTGAGCAGCGCCAGATAGCTTTGCAATACTTCCGTTACGGCGGTTAATTGACCCACGTAACAAGAGAGTCGGCAATAGAAATACTGCCTGCAGGCTTCGAGGTAATTCCGGCACAGAGCCTCGATTTCCTCTCTAGCCGCTTCGACCTCGCCTAGATGCAGCACCACAAGAATATTGCCCCGATGATCCTGGATAACGTTGCCGGGAAGCTTCTCGAGCAGCAGCTCTTCGGCCGATTTGCGCAGCGCAAATTCCATGATAAGCTCATCCCGTTCGTTAAGCGGACGTTCCCAGCTCTCGACGCTGATTAGGATGAGGCGCACCCGTTCGACCGTACTCATCCGCATATCGTAAGCGGAAAGCGACTGACGTATAGCGTCCGGATTGCTTGAAACTCTCCGTTCGAGCAGATCCTGCCAGAACCGTTCCACAAGCATCGGCTTGCGGCTGTTCCACAGCTCAACGATCTTGTTGTACTGGTCGTCGGTCTCGCTTATTCTCCGCTTCTCCTTCACCCGGGAGATGGCGGTAAGCAGCGTCTCCTCCAGCTCGGTATAAACAACGGGCTTCAGCAAATATTCAAAGCTGCCTAAGTGAATCGCCCGCTTGGCGTACTCGAACTCGGAATGGCAGGTCAAGACGATTGTCTCCGGCTGCATGCCTTGCGCTTTTACCCATTCCATCAATTCGAGGCCGCTGATCTCCGGCATTTCGATATCGCATATGACAATGTCGATCGGCTGTTCGAGCAGCAGCTGCTGCGCCATTGGAGCATGATACGCTTCATGCACCTCGTCTACCCCGATCAATTCCCATCGTACGCCCGAACGGAGTCCTTTTACCGCATAGATCTCATCATCGACAATAAGTACCCGTATCATAGTCCCGGCTCCCTTTCTCCCGTTTTGTATCTCGGCACCCGGAGCGTTACAACCGCGCCTTGCGGATCCGCGCTGCCAAATGCCATTCTGACCGTTCCTTTATAGTAGAGCCTGCATCGCCGGACAACATTCCATAGCCCCAAGCTGCCGTCCCCGGGTTCAAGCGAATGCACCTTTACGCGCAATTGCTCCATTTGCTCCTCGGTTAGACCTTTCCCGTTATCCTCCACCTCAATGATCAGCTCTGCGTCCTCCCCTTCGCCCTCGGCCGATACCTTCACCCGGATATGGAACGGCGAGCCCGTACGGATCGAGAAGCCGTGCACCATTGCGTTCTCCACCATCGGCTGAATAGTCAGGGGCGGAATATTGACCTTCTCGAGCGCCGGATCAACCTCGAAATCAAAAGCGAGCGTCTCCGGGAACCGGTATTTCTGAATCGATAGATAATGGAAGATATGCTCGACTTCTTCCTTCACGGTCACCGTTGATACCTGAGTACGGGTCGTAAAACGGAAATACCTCACAAGATGAAGGGACATGTTCTGGATGACTTCATAGTCTTTGATCTGGGCAAGCTGATAGACGATATTGAGAGAATTCATAAAGAAATGGGGGTGAATCTGGGCTTGCAGATGCTTCAGCTCCGCCTTCTGCGTCCGCAGCTGCTCCTCGTAAATATCTATCTTCAAATGCTCAATCTGCTGGGCCATGCCGTTAAACGTCTCTTTGAGCGTGATAAACTCCTGAAGCTTGTAATCCTCCATCCGGACGCTTAAGTCGCCTGATCGGATTTTCCGCATCCCTTTAATGAAATGATGGATCGGCTTCACGATCGAATTTTGCAGGAATAAGAGATAAAGTCCCAGCATGATCGCCGCCAGCATCGGAATGAGATACGTCATTTTTCGGAAGATCGGAAGCCCTTCGAGAAGCTTGCGCTCCGGCAGCAGAAAGATCAGGTTCATATCCGCCATCCGGGAGCTCTTGGCTACAAGCAAATACGGATTGCCAAGCTTGACAATATTGTAGGCCGCATTCCCATTATCCATATAAGCCGTCAGGTCAAAGGCTTCAACCTCTTGGCGAATGGATGTTCCAACCGTTGAAAGAGGCTTTCCCTCCCCCGATACCAGAAGCGCTTCCGCCTTGCCACCCTGACCCAGCTGGCGGATTGGCTCCATTAACCGGTTGAGGTCAATCCAGGCTCCGATATAGGAGTCGTAATTCGTATCCACGACCCGGACGAGCGCGTATTGCCCCTTCAGCTCGACTACCTTCCAGCCCGCCCGAAGCGCCGGATCGTGATCCGCAAGCAGCTCCTTCAGCTTGGATTGTATCTCCTGCTTGCGGGCATAGGTAACGGATTGCTGCTGGGCGACCAGAAGCTCCTTGTATTTCCCGCCGTAAGCGAACAACACATCCGCCGCGTCGTAATAGTTGATGTTCAAATCCAGATCGTTTGCCGTCTGCGTCGTGGATAGATAATACTCCCAGCTGTCCTTATCGTATTGGCTGAGCGAAATCAGGCTTTGATCCTGCTCCGCCGCTTTATAGAGATAGTTCTCGATCTCGCCAAGAACCTGATCCATATCGTTCATATACATGGTGAGCATGTTGCGGTTCGACTGCGCCACCTGGGAATGGACAACCTTCGTCGCGTAAAGATTGTTCCACAACAGTAAAATGACGAGAGGAATAATAACGAGACCAAAGCCAAGTATCAGTCTGGATCGCATCGTTGCTTGTCTCATGACCTTCCTCCTCTCCTCATTGGGGCATTGTCGGCAGCTAATGGTCAGCAAGCCATAAATCAAGCTGGCGCTGCTTCTCCTGGACAACCTTATCGGCTCCCGCCGCCTTCAGCTTGCTTACGTACATCGGAATGATTTTCTCCGGATCCTGGGCACCCGTGTTAAAAGCCGGCATAAATTCCTTCTCGACCAGAATCGAAGCCGCAATCTCCGCCTTCACCCGTTCCGGGTTAAAGACAAAGCCTAACGCCTTCGACTTATCCGCCTGCTCGTTAAAGCTGCGGTATTCCTGCCATAATCCCGGGTTCTCGTTATCCCACAAGTAAGAATTTAATTGATTGCCGAACATCCACGGCTGGTTCAGATTATAGCCAACCGTCTTCGCGTCAACGCCAGGCGGGTAGCCAATGACGTTGTCCGATTTCTTGACATAATGAATGCCTTCAATGCCCCAATCCAGCAGATTCAGCAAATAAGGATCCGTATACAAAAGATTAAGCAGCATCATCGATTTCTCCGGATGCTTCGCGTTGCGGGTGATCGCAAACATCGCGCTTGTTGTATCCGCCGTGGTGGTGTAGGGCCTCGTCAGCTCTACGCTTACCATAGGATATCCGGTATCCCGGGAGGCTTGAATCTCGAAGCCTGGCTTCAGCGACTCTGCGTAAGCGAAGGCATTGCCGGCTTTTACCGCGTCGTATTCATTATCCTTCGACGTTGTGGCATCCGCATTGAGGTAACCCTTCCGGTTCCACTCGTATAGCAGCTTGGCATACGCCATAAATTCAGGAGTCTCCGCCATACTCAGCACCTTCGTCGACTGCCCTTCGCGGCGCAGAACGCCCGGACCTTCTCCCAGCATGTCGAATATGCCGTATTGCATCATAAACGTAAGCGGACTGCGGTCTGCCCTTGCCTGCAGCGGGGCCAGCTCCGGCTCATCCAGCTTGATCTTCTCGAAGATCGGACCAAAATCGGCCAATGTCTTGACCTGAGACAGATCGATATCGTACTTGTCGACCAGATCCTGACGGAGCACAAGTCCTTTGCTGGAGGCAAACTCCTTGTTGGTCACAATGCCGTACAGCTTGCCGTTTACTTTGCTGGCCTCCAGAATGGAAGGATCCAGAATCTTGCGGATACCCGCTCCGTATTTGTCCAGCAATTCATCCAGCGGCAGATAACGCCCCTTCGCAATCTCGTCTCCAAAACGCATCCAGCCAGCCGTAAAAATAATGTCCATCTGCTCGCCGGATGCGAACATCAGCCCCGTCTTATCCCACCAGGAGCCCATGTCGATCGTGCGGATATCCACGGTTGCGTTTATTTTCTTCATGAGGTAATCATTGATTTTATCTTCAACAAGGCTCAGATCCTTCGGCACGTTGCCTGCGGGGAAAACCATAACCAGCCGGTCGGTATCGCTGTCTGCTATGGGCCTTTCCTCCGCTTCTTCCTGGATCCGGGCTGTATTGGAATCGGCCGGGGATTTGGCCGGGTTGGATGTTTGTCCGTACATCGTCGAGAATGCGATTAGAATAGCAACGACGAGCAGCGATCCCATTATAATTGGAAGCGCTTTCTTGTTAGCTCTGTTGAACATGTCACTCGTCTCCTTGGCTCAAGGTTAGATACCTCATCATACAACGGCCTGATTCTTTCCGACTACTCTAATTGTAACTTTTAATAATAAGATTGTGACCTTGAGAGCATGGCAAACAGCCGGTCCGGGAAACTCTCCCTGACCGGCTTGCCCGGACTTGCTATGATTTGTTCATCAGACCGCCTGCCTGCAGGAGTCGCTTCAGCGTTACGGCTGCTTCAGCGCGCGATGCTTGGTCGAGCGGCGCAAACTTGCCGGCAGATTTGCCTTGCATGATTCCGGCGGCAACAAGCTCGTTGATTGCGGATTTCGCCCAATCGGCAATCTGGCTGCCGTCTTGCGGGAAGGCCGCTTCCGGCGCTTCGGCTTGGATTGGCGCGGACCCGCGCTTCGTAACCAGAACCAATGCCCGTGCCAGCATAACCGCCATTTCCTGACGGGTAATTTCCTGATTCGGACGGAAGGTCCCGTCGCTCATGCCTTTTACAATGCCGTATTGAACGGCTGTCTTCACATAAGAAGCGTACCAGGCGGATGAAGCAACATCCGTAAAGGACGGGACTGATGTTTCACTGCCTGCTGCAAGGCCAAGCGCTTTGACGACAAGCGCCGCGAACTCAGCTCTCGTTATATTGCGGTTAGGAGCGAACAGATCCGTTGATACGCCGTTCACTATCCGTTTGTTCGCCAGCAGCAGAATATCGTCTTTGGCCCAATGGGCAGCGATATCCTTGAAGGAAGCATCCGTAACCGCAACGGCGTATAAGCTGTTAGTTGTGCTAAGTACCGACACGACCGTATTCCCGCCTTGACTTGCGAACAACGCCGGAACCGTTCTGAACTGGCCCGTTGCCGGTTCGTAAACAATAACAGAGCTGTGGTCTTGATCTACCTGACCATTAATCGTAAAGCTTCTTGCAACAAACTGCTTGCCGAATTGATGGACCGGCATGGACTGGCCGCCGGATTGCAGCGTCAGCTCGAAGGAAACCGGATTGCCGGCAAGAGTAAAGCCCGCGGAAGCGGCTTTGCTCTTCATTTCGTCGGCTAACGTGCCGGAAACCGGCGAGAGGGTCAGCGTCAGCTTGGCATCGGCAGCTGCCAACGCATCCGCATAACCCGCTTCCTTCAGAATCGTCCATATCGTCGATGGAAGCGTGTAGGTCATCCCGCCATAACGGATAACAATGGATGTTTCTTGCGTTGCGGATGCAGCCGCCTTCAGTGCAGCGGCAGAGAATTCGGCTGCACCCGAGTTATCGCCTACTGGCAGGTTGATGACGATTTCCTTTTTGCCCGCGATTAGTCCGGCATTCAGATCGGCGTCATAGTTAACGGAAGACCTAACCGGTGTTGAACCGCCCCCGCCCGTATGGCCGGAGCCCGAGTTGTCTTCATGCGTAATCGTGCGCAATTCAAACCCAGTGGACTTCGCATTAAAAACAGGACCAATCTTCGTATTGCGGACAATGACGTTATCCAGATTAATGGAACCACTTACGTCATTATTAACATGGATGCCCCATGTACCGGTGCCGTCAATGACGTAGTTCTCGATCGTAATGCTGCGGGTACCGTTAGCAATCGCGTTTGGTCCGTTTACGTACAAGCCTTGATAAGTGCTGTCGAGTGCCGTGTTGTCTCGGATGGTAATGTCGGCGTCAATCGGCTTATCACCCGTGAACAGCCAGATTGCACCGAAGTTTTGACCCCAGCTTGGCTCGCGGCCGCCGGTACGGATCAGCGTATTGCGCTCGATAAGCGTGGTGCCGTCAAAGGCGACTGGATTAAAGCGTGTCGATACCGCAATCCCCGCGCCAAAGCCAACCGTATCCGTCAGGATATTATCCTGCACCTTGTTATCGCGTCCTCCGAAAATAGCCACGTTATCGGCCAGCCATGGCAGCTGAACCGTATTGAAACGTACGGTATTGCTGCTTACCCGGCTGTCATCGTCGGATACGCCTTCCGGCTTCTGCGACCAAAGCGCGATGCTGTCATCGCCGGAGTTGCGGATAAACGTCTGTTCAATCATCGAATTTCGCGTACCCGTTGTAAAATTGATGCCGTCCGCGTAAGTATCGCGAATACGTACTCCGCCAACGTACAAGCCATCCGTCACGACTCCCTCATCGCTGCGCATCGACCAAATGCCGGCCTTGGCATGCTCGATCCATACATTCTGTATGATGGAGCCTTTGCCAAACGTTCCGTCAAAGCCCGCTTCGCGCAGCTCGTCATGACGTCCCGTTACGCCAAGATCCATGTAGAGATCGTAGACGCGAACCTTGCTTCCTTCCGCCAGGAAGCCTGCGCCATGCAGCTCCGTATGCCAGATTCCAGCACCGCGGATCGTTACATTATCGATATGGAGAGGTCCTTGCGCAAGATTAAAGCTTCCTGCCGGAATCCAAACGCCGGCACCTTGCTCCTTGGCAGCCGCGATTGCGGCTTCGAATGCGGCCGAGTCGTCGGATCTGTCATTGGCCGTTGCGCCAAAATCCATCACCGATAAATAACTATTCGGCTTCGAATATGCGTCAGGCGCTTGCTCCAGATCAACCAGATCCACCACGTAATAATCGGCGTTATCGTCAGCCTCTTTCACGAGACGGATTGTCGAACCAGCCGCCACATCGCCTATTAATAAGCGGGACTCATCATAGAAACGATGAGCGTCTCCATCTGACGGATTATTCGTCCACGGATATTTGCCGTATACCCAGCTGTACTTGCTGGAAAGGTTGATTTTGCCTTGCTTTTCGCCATTAATATAAAGCGTCAGCGTATGCTCTTCGCCGTCACCCGTCGGAGAATCCGAAATGATATAACGCATGGTCAGTGCATTTGCCCGTTCCGTTGTTTTGAACTCGACATATTGCCCTGTTGCATCCAGACGAACCGCCTCTCTGCCGGAGGCCTCGGAAGCGAAAGTCTTGAACGTACGGTCTTCTTCTATAAGAGTACCGTTTGTTATGCCATGCTCAGCTTCATAGGTTGTAAACGGAACGGTTGCTCCGCGGTAATCCTTGCTTATGGCGTTCCGCACGAGGAGATAATCTACGTTGACACCGCCTGTGCTGCCGTTATCGTATTGAAGCGATACGGTATTCATGCCTGCGCGAAGCGGCAGCTCGAGGGTAAGGTCTGACCAGCTGCTGCCCGTGCTTGGGAACTCGGCGGCAGCGGTTTGCTTCAGACCGTTGACGTAAAGGGCTAACGTTGCCGTACGGCTGTCGTTATTCCGGAAACGAAGCTTAGCGGAATAGTTGTCTGCTTTGTCCGTATTGACGGCAAAAAGCAAGGCTGCATCCTCTTGCGTAAAGCCGGCAACGGAAGTTTCATTCGCCGTTACCCCACCCGTCATAAACGCGTCTTCCGCTTCGTAACGGACATCGCTCTTCACCGCTTGCAGTTGCCAATGTGCCGCAGCTTCGGAAGCATCCAAGGCTTGAACGGATATAGCGCCAGCGGCACCAACCGTCAAATATTGCCCTGTGGCAGAAGCATTGCCGAGCACTTGATAACCACCGTAAGACGAGACATCCCATTGCGTGGACAAGCTTGCCCCATCGGTTAAGACGGTTGCTTGACCGCTTGCCTTCACGGCCAGCTTGCGGCCGCTTGCCTGATTCACGTATTGCTTATGGCCGTTATAATCCTGCGGCAGCCATTCTGCCGCTTTGCCGTCGGCAGCAGCAGGCGTATCCGCCACAATTACGCCATTACGTTCAATCAATGCTTTGCCGCTTACAGCATCCACAATCCGGACCGCGTTAAGCTCCTTTAATACCGGAGTTACCGCATTCGCCGGACCGTCAACCGGCGGTACCGTTACCGCTTCCGCAGGCGCCGTCTCGAATCTCCATTGCACGCCGCGGCTTTCAGTCGATCTCAATTCATACTGAGCGTAGCCCTGCAGGTCTTCGGTATGAATATAGTTATCTTCGTAACCAACAGCTGCGCTGCGGAGCAGATAAAGGCCGGCTGAAGGACCATTTTCCACTACCCATTGTACCTTCGTGTCTTCCATGGACGGCGATGCCGTAGTCTCGAGGTAGCTTTGTTCATGTTCAATCGAAATCGCGTTGCCCGTCGCCCGGTTTACGATTTGCTGCTTGCCTTCCTTACTGGTCATCTTCCAATGCGAAGCCGCGTTATTGGCAGCCGGCGTTCCGTACAAAACAACGTTCTTGCCATTCTCATACAGGTATTGACCGGAAGCTTCGTTCTTGATGCGGATATAACCTTCCGGCAGCTCGGCCGGTGCTTGAGGTGCAGGCTCCAGCACCCACTGCGCGCTGCCCCAGTCGGCAGGAATCGGACTCGCCTGACCATAACCGGTCTGATCCTGCATATGAATGCGGGCAGGCTCGTTATTCCAGTTCGCGTTCCAGCCGTTGCTGAATACTTTCGTATTCGCCGCTCCCTCAACATCCGTCATCTCCCACTGCACGCTGCCCCATGACTTATCAAGCGTCAAGCTTTTCAGAGGCTTTAGATGCGGGTTTGCTTCATTCTCGGCACGGTTAATGTTCTCATTCGAGATCATATGACCGGTCGCCTTGTTCACGATGTATACGCCTTGCGGAGCGGTCCCGATGGACCACTGGGAAGCCGGATCATCCTCTGCAGGCTGACCGTAAGCGACATTGCCGTTTTCATCCTCAAAGAGATATTGGCCAAAATAGCTGTTCTTCAGGCGCACATAAGCAGGCGCAGTCTCGCCTACCGTAATAAACTCCCATTTCGGGCTGCCCCAATCCTTCGGCACGACGCTAAGCTGCGCGTGCTTCAGCTTGTTCTCGACGTTAATGTATTTGCCGCTGGCATCGCCAGGCTTGCCAATCAGCTTGTAGCCTTGATAGGTCTCGATTGTCCAGTCGCCCGCTGATGATTCGTCGGCCAACGCCGTCGATTTCAGCGCGTCCCGGTCGCCTGCTGCTCCTTCATTGTTTAAGTAGTGACCGGTCCCGCGGTTCTTGATCCGCTTCACGCCGTCATGCTCCTCAACCAGCCATTGCGCATTCCGGTCCGAAGGCTGTACGTTGCCGTACTGGACAACGCCGTTTGCATCCTCCAACAAATACAGCTGCAGCCAGTTATTCTTGATCCGGATATACGGAATAACGGGCTCCTTCGGCGGAGCCGGATCCTCCAGCGCCCATTGCGCGCTGCCCCACGTTGCCTGCGCCCAGTTATTGCCCTGAGCGAAGCCGTCCTGATTCTGTACGTTGATGAAGCTGTTTGCGCTTGCCGCGCTTCGGAGCGTGACGTAGCCCTCGACTTCACCGCCGCTGTCATTCTTGGCGGCCGCAACTATCCAGGCCGAATCCGCGCTTGGCGAGTTCTCCGCGGAGAGCGGTGTTGCTCCTACGTAATCGACGCTTGTTGCGTAATGACCGGTTGCTAGATTACGCAGCAGCGTCCCGTTTGCCGTGTCGATTAGAATCCATTGCGACGCCTTATCGGTATAGGCGGGTTCGCCATATTTGATCTGGCCGTTCTCTTCATACAAATAGGTGCCCTTCCAATTGTTCTTGATCCGCTTCGGAGCGGAATCCGCCGCAGGCTCAAGCCTCCAGACGGCGCTGCCCCAGCTCTTTTGCGCCCAGTTGTTCGCGCGGACGATGCCGTCCGGTCCGTTGCCGGTGCCCTGAATATTAACGATCCAGCTGTTGTCGCGGGAGCTGACGATGTTGATGCCGCCGTTACCATCAGCCGCTTCGAGAGACCATAGATCGGATATCCAGCCCTCGCCAATCGCGGAAATGCCAATCGGATTCGTAATTTGCTCCGCGGTTATGCCCTGAGAATGGAGATAATGCCCTGTCGCGCGATTGCGGAGGCGCTTGTAGCCGTCCTTGTCTTCCACGAACCATTGCGAAGAGGCATTATTCAAAGCGATTTCTCCGTATTTCACTTCTCCGTCTTCTTCATACAAATAGGAGCCGTTCCACGGATTAACGATCCGAACCGGCTCGGTTGCTTCGGCGGGATCCAGCGTCCATGTCGCGCTTCCCCAATCCTTTTGCGCCCAGTTGTTCGCCTGCACCTTGCCGTCTTGAATCTGAAAGTTGACAATCCACGACGAATTGCGGGTGCTGATCATATTGAACTCGCCAGGCTTGCTCGCTACTTCCGCAATATCCCAGGTGTCGGCTGCCGAGCCTTCTCTTGCAGCAGAGCTCTCAACCGCATTCGTAATATTCGCATCCGTCACTTGCTCCGAGTTCATGTAATGGCCGGTCGCGCGGTTCTTGATGCGCTTATGTCCATCCTTCTCCTCCAATGTCCATTGCGCATAAGGATCGTTTACTGCGGGAAAACCGTAACGCACTTTACCTTCGGCATCCTCATAAAGGGAATACCCTTGCCAAGGATTATGAATTCGAATGTAAGCGTCTTCATTATTAACCCCGGAAACGCCGTCCGCATTAGCGGACAGCGGGGGGATCGCAATAAGGAGCGCCATGCACAGAATCATCAGCTTTTTCAATAATGATGGCATTGATCCCATTCCTCCTGAAATGAATTGTTAACCTTTGGTTGCCCCATCCGCAAGACCGGAAATAAGGAACCTTTGCAGCAGCAGGAAGACAATCGAGATCGGAATCGCAATCAGGATCGTGCCTGCGGCAAACATCGTAAAGTTGTTCGCGAACTTATCGTTAATGAAGTTGTACAAGCCTAGCGCCAGCGTAAACTTCTCCGGGCTGCGGATAATGATCTGCGGCGTCAGGAAGTCGAAGAACGGCGCCATAAACGTAAACAAGGCAACAACCGCGATAATCGGGCTGGCAAGCGGCACCAGAATGCGGAAGAAAATCGTCAGGTAGCCCGCTCCGTCGATTTTGGCCGATTCGTCGAGGTCGCGCGGAATCGTATCGAGGTACCCTTTTACAAGGAACAGGTTCATAGGCAAGCCGCCAAACACATAAATCAGGATTAAACCCAAAAACGTATCCAGCAGGTTTACGGTATTGAGCAGCAGGTAGATCGCCACCATCCCCATCAAGACCGGGAACATCTGCAGCAGCAGGAAAGTGTAGATGCTGTTCTTCCGTCCGACAAACCGGAACCGCGAGAACACGTAAGCCACGATCGATACGATGCAGACCGAGGCGATGCCGTTCGCAAACGCGATGATCAGCGTATTTTTGTACCATAGGGTGTAGTTGCTGCTCGGATTGTTGAACAGCCATTCGTAATGCTCGAGCGACCAGTTGTCCGGGATCATCTTGAGCGAGAACAAACTGGTGCCCGGGTTGAGGGACATGCTGAACGCCCAGAGCAGCGGGTACAAAATAATGAGGAACATGATCAGGACAATTAGATAAATGCCAGACACTTCCAGAGCGGATTTGAGCGAACGTTTCATTTTAGTACATATCCTCCTCTCTGAAGGAACGGGTTCTGCTGAATTGATAGAGAGCAAACGCCGCGACGACGATACCCATGATGATGGATACGGCGGCAGCCATTTTGTAGTTGTTTTCCTTAAACGTCAGGCTGTACACCCACGAGATCAGGATGTCGGTTGCTCCCGAGTTCTGGCCCGGAACCGGAGGACCGCCCTTGTTGAACAAATAAATAATATTGAAGTTATTGAAGTTATACGAGTATTGCATAATGAGCAGCGGAGCCGTTGCGAACAACACATGCGGCATCGTGATGAAACGGAACTTTTTCCAGCGGCTTCCCCCGTCCACATCGGCTGCTTCATACCAGTCCTTCGAGATCCCTTGAAGCACCCCGGTAATCAGTGTAAATACGTACGGGAAACCAAGCCATACTTGAATGCCGATAATCGCCACGCGCGCCCAGGTCGGATCGGAAAGCCACGGAATCGACACGCCAAAGTGGGAGAAAATATCCCGGTTAATCGCGCCAAACGTATCGTTAAACATCGCCGTAAACACAAGCACGGTCATAAACGACGGAACCGCCCAGGGGAGAATCATAACCGTACGGATCAGGCGTTTGAACCTGACTCGGCTGTCATTGATCATTACCGCAAGGAAAAAAGCCAGCATAATTTGCAGCGTTGTCGCGACAAGCGTCCATACGACCGTCCAGGAAAGAACGGTAAATAAGCTTTTGCTCCACACGGCTTCCGTGAATAAAGCTTTAAAGTTCGCAAAACCAACCCAGTCCAGCAGATGGGCAGGCGGTGAATTGTACAGGTTGTAGTTGGTAAAAGCGAGAGAGATCATAAACAGCAGCGGGAAAATGACGATCAGCGCCATCATGATGAAATTCGGCACAACGACGAAATACGGGAAGCCATGCTCCCAGCTGTCCTGGAAGGCCTGCCGGACGGATGGCGTGCGGATGCCCTCTCGGCGTTTTTTCGCATCCTTCCGGGCATCCAGCACATTCAGCACGTACAGGCCTAGCAGGATAACGCCAATGATGGAGGATAACAAGCCTTGGACGAGCAAATTACGGGAATCGTCGGTCTCCGGGTTGTCCCCGAGCGTAATCATTCCTGCGATGCTGTTTGCGATAGGCACGGATAACGCAATGATCAAGCTTAAGCCAATTACAAGAAATACAATTCCTTTGATCCAGCGGCGGTTGTATAGCTGGCCTAATCCAGGAACGATGGACAGGACGGTCGCGAGGGCGGGATTATGATGGCTTTGTCTGGTTTGCGACACGGGCTCCAGGGCGTTGATGTTCATGTTTGGTTCACCTTCCATATTTCCGAATGCGATTTAATAGAGAAAGGGGCTGTGAGGAGCCCCTTTCCTTGTTTCATGGTATGGCGGACGAGGATTTCCTTACTTCGCGCCGGCCATTTTCATCTTGTCGTTAATGAGTTTCACGGCATCGTCCAGGGAAGCTTGCACGTCTTTGCCTTCCGTGATGAATTTCAGGGCGTTCGCCATCGGATCCCATACATGGTCAAGCTCGGGAACGGTCGGGAACGGCTGGCCGTATTGGATTTGCTGCGAGAAGCCGGCTACAAGCGGATCGCCAGTCAGAACCGGATTGTTCAAGACGTTGATAACCGGAGGAACCTCGCCTGTTTTCTTGAAGTACTCAAGCGCGTTCTCTTCGTTCGTCAGGAAGGCCGCAAAATCCGCCGCCCACTCTGGGGATTTGGAGAACTTGGATAGCATCCAGCCTTTTACGCCGATAAAGGAGGTTGGATGCGCGCCGCCTTCAAGGGTAGGGATTGGAGCAACGGCCAGATCGTCGCCGAGCGCTTTTTTGTAATCGTTGATGGCCCACGGTCCGTTGATAACCGCGCCAACTTTGCCTTGCGTGAACAGACCGCCAACGATGTCGCCGTTAACGCCTTTAGGCAGGTAGCCGTTGTTGAACCAGCTTTGGATCAGGGAGGCGCCTTTTACCGTGCCTTCCTTGTTCAGACCGATATCGTTGATATCGTATTTGCCGGCGTTGTCTTTGAAAATATAACCGCCTTCGCCGCCGAGGAAGCCCCAAGCAAAGTAGAAATTTGCCGCTTCGAAGAGGAAGCCGTAGTTCTGCTTCTTCGCGTCGGTCTGGTCTTTCATGATTTGCTCGAGGTCCGCAATCGTTGCAGGCGCATTAGGGACAAGCTTCTTATTATAGAAAAGAGCATATGTTTCCGTTACTAGCGGGAGGCCGTACAGAACGCCGTCTTGGCTGAGCGCCGCGAGTGCTTCCGGCGTGTAAGTGCCTTTTACCTCGTCCGAAGCTTTCACCTCTTGTACAAGACCTTTCACGACTAAGCTGCCGATGCCCGGCTGGTAGAACAGGTCCGGACCTTTGCCGGCGGGACCGTCGAGCGCTAGCACATCCGGCTGATCGTTCATCGCTACCGGCTTGATGTTGATCTTAATCCCTGTTGCCGCGGTGTATTTATCCGCTGCCGCTTGGATAACGGCTAGTTTGTCTTCCGCCGTATCCGGCCAGATGGTCAGCTCGGCAGGCTTCGCTTCCGTTGGCCCGTTCGCTTCCGCGGTTGCCGCAGCGTCCGCGCTTGGCGATTCCGAAGCCGGCGCGTTAGCGTTCGTATTGGTGCTTGCGGAGGCATTGGCATTGCTAGCCGTTGTACCGTTGCCGTTGTTGCCGCCGCATGCGGCAAGCGACATGGACACAGCCAGCAAGCTAAGCGTGATAAGCATCTTTTTGCTCTTTAACATCGTTGAGAGCTCCCTTCCCTTTATCAACTCTTGTAAGTTTGTTGACCCCGGTATGCCGTGGTTCATGAGTTCATTGTAGGATTTCGAAGGGGAGTCTCACTACCAATCCGGTGACCTGAAAGGATAAGATTGTGACCTGTCGGTGAGGTGGATGGATGGGAGAGGTCGCTTAACGATGCGGGGCATCGTTAAGCTCGAGGAAAAAGGCGCTGGAGCTAGTTTGAGGCGGTTTGAGCGTTCCTTAACGATGTGAGACATCGTTATGAGAGCTAACGCGGGCTTTTTCGAGTAGCTTAACGATGCGGGGCATCGTTAAGCTTAGGGAAAACGGCCCTGCGAGCTAGTTTGGGGCGGTTTGGGCGCCTCTTAACGATGTGCGACATCGTTAAGAGAGCTAACGCGGGCTTTTTCGAGTAGCTTAACGATGCGGGGCATCGTTAAGCTCGGAAAGCACGGTTTAGGTAGGTGAAATAGCCCCAGCCCCCGCGCCGCAGGTGCATTCGGGCTACAAAAAAAGCCGTCTACCAAGCTAACGGCGTGCTTGGTAGACGGCTTTGCTCTATTATTGCTGCGGTGCGGACAGCACCGTGCGGAACCCGCAATTGCCGGTGGAGCTGTCGGGCGTGTTCTTGCTGCGCGCCGCTACCCGGTAACGATTGCAGTAGGAGCTGTGGCAGAGATACGAGCCGCCCCGCATGACGCGGCCTTCTCCGGTACGCGGGCCAGGCGGGTTATCGTTCTCGCCGCTCTGGTAATAGGCCGGGCTGAACCAGTCCGAGCACCATTCCCAGACGTTGCCCGCCATATTATAGAGGCCATAGCCGTTGGGCTTGAAGCTCTTAGCCGGAGCGGTTCCCAGGTAACCGTCGCTGGCGTGATTTTTGACCGGGAATTTACCCTGCCAGATGTTGCAGTTATGCTCGCCGCCTTGCTTCAGCTCATCTCCCCAAGGGTAACGCTTCTGCGCAAGTCCGCCGCGGCCCGCGTATTCCCACTCCGCTTCCGTCGGCAGACGCCTGCCTGCCCACTCGCAATACGCCATCGCATCATTCCAGCTGACATGAATAACCGGATGATTCTCGCGGCCTGCGATATGAGAATCGGGTCCTTCCGGATGGTTCCAGTCCGCGCCTTCAACCGGGTACCACCAAGGGGCCGTCTGCGGCACCGTCTTCACCTTCGCCGCTTCCGCCTCCGAAACGAACAGATGGAACACATAAGACCAGCCGAACCTCTGGGCTTCGGTGACGTAACCCGTTGCCGCAATAAAACGTCCGAACTGCTCGTTCGTTACCGCCGTTTCATCCATATAAAAGCTGTTTACGGTAACGCTATGAACCGGTCCTTCCCCGTCTGCCGCAAAGCCTTCCTTATCATTGGTTCCCATCAGGAAGGTACCGCCCGGAATAAACAGCATTCCCGCTGTATCCGGATCGGCAGCCGGCTTGGAGTCCGCCGGTTTGACCGCTGCTTTCAGCTTCAGATTCTTGGGTGCAATCACAACCGATGAACGATCGGTTGAACAGCAGGATTTTACCGTGTTGCTCTCTAATTCCTGTTCCTGTGCCATCTTCAACTTCCTCCCCGTATAAGAAGTGTCTATGATCCATCTAACTAGCTTTTCTGTAACTCTCTTATTTCAACACTACCATAATAAGAAAAGGCAGTACAACGCTTTCCGCACGTAAACTAACGGAAGGCCTTATACTGCCATCTGCTCTATTCTTTTTTATAGTAGTCCAAGCCGGACGTACTGCTCTTCCGGTGCTCCCGCCTGCTCCATGCCCGCAACGAGCAGCTCTATCATCCGTGCCTCGGCCTCATCATCCTGAAGCGGATGCTCCTGATGCTCATCCCGAGCAAGATCATACAGCCGCGTCTCCATGACGAATTGATTCCGGGCATACGTTACGCCTTGCGTGCTTTCCGGAATTTTGAACATCGGATAGGCCGTATAAGGCAGGAACCGGCCCGCTTCAATACGCTCCGGCGCTACGCGTCCTAGATAGGAACGGAAAGTGGTCGGCATAGCTGTGTAAGCGTAACAAGGATAATTATCCTTGGAGACCGGTGCGCGCATATACGTATAACGGCCATCCGTGACATTGACGCACATCCCGTGATAGCCGTACAAAGCCGCTTCCCTCACCTTCTCCTGCGTTCCTTCGAGCAATCCGCGAAGCGAAGAGCCTTGCACCGTATCCGGAATCGAAGCTCCCATATAGTCCAGAATCGTAGGCATAAGATCGATATTTTGCGTAAGCGCCTGGATGCGGGTGCCCGCGGCCCGGCCTTCAGGCAGACGAATCATTAGCGGGATATTGGCCAGCTCGTTATACACATGCATGACGTTTTTGCCCGTCTGTTCGTGCTCGCCAAGCAATAAACCGTGGTCGGTTGTAAAAATAACAAGAGTATCGTCCAGGATATCCAGCCGTTCCATCGTATCCAGCAGCTTGCCAAGCCAATGGTCGATCATCGTAAGAGTTGCCGCATAACGCTTTTGAATATGTGCAAGCGCCTCCGGCGGTACGTCAACGGTGCCGTATTTCGGCCAGCTGTAGGCCGGACCTTCGTAGCTGTCCCGGTACATTTGCAAATAATGATTGGGCGTATCAAACGGCTCATGCGGGTCAAAAGCTTCCACCGTCAAGAAATACCGGTCCTCGCGTCCGTTCTTCTCCAGCCAGTCGCATGCCGCCTGAATGGTCCTTGGCCCCGGATAATCCTCTTCGCGAAGAAACTGCGTACGGTTCTTCTGGCATTGCGCGCGTACCTGACCGTAATAACGTTCCGGCGCAGGCAAATCTTTAATAGAAGAAACCCATGGATCATCCTCCTGCCCCCGGTGGAAATCCCACGTGGAGAAGGACTGGCAATAGTTCTCGCCGCCCGTGGCAAAATAATGATAATGGTCGGTCACGATATGGCTGAACACGCCGGCCTCCCTCAGAGACGCTGGCAACGTGCGGTCAAACGGTTCAATGCCACCCCAGCCCTTTTCCAGAAAAGCTGCCCGTCCCGTCAGCATATCGCGCCGCGCCGGCATGCAAGGCAGCGACCCGGACCAATGCTGGTCGAAGACGACGGACTGCTCCGCAAGCCGGTCGATATTAGGCGTCCGAACGCCCTCGCCGCCGTAAGCGGATAAAGCTCTTCGGTTCAAGGTATCGAGCATAATCATAATCGTTCGCATGAAAGCACCCCTTATTTCAGACCTGTTGTTACAATCCCCTGCACGAAGTATTTCTGCGCTGCCAAGAATAATAATACAAGAGGCAACACAACTAAGGTAGTTGCCGCCATGAGCAAATTCCATTCTACGTTCGTCTCGCTGCGGAAAATGGTAAGGCCAAGCTGCACGGTCCGCATATGCTCCGTGTTGGTCATAATAAGCGGCCACATGTAATCGTTCCACGTTGCCGTAGTTTTGAAGATCGCCAGCGTTGCCAGAATCGGCTTGCTGAGCGGCAGATAGATCTGGAAGAATACGCGGAAGACATTCGCTCCGTCAATCTGCGCCGCCTCGTCAAGCGCCCGAGGAAAGTTCAAGAAATATTGCCGGCACAGGAAAATCCCGAAGGAGCCCGCAATAAACGGCAGCACCAGACCCGTATAGCTGTTAATGAAGCCAAAGCCGCCTTGCCCCTGCCAGTCGTTGCCCCCAAAGAACGGGAACATCTTCATCATCAGGAAGGTTGGAATCATCGTCGCCTGCGGCGGCACCATAATGCCGATCAGCACGGAGAAGAAAAGCACGTCCCGTCCCGGGAAACGAAGCCTCGCAAAAGCAAAGCCTGCCATGGAGTTAAACACCAGACTGAATACAACGGTAACGCCGGTTACCATAAACGAATTATAGAAGTATCGGAGCCATTCGCCTCGTCCCATGGCTTCCGCGTAATTGTCGAATAACCAATGTTTCGGAATAAACGTAAATGTCGGTGACTGAATCTCGCCCATCGTTTTCAGCGAAGTAACCACCATTAACAAGAACGGGAACAGCATAAGCAATGCAATGATAAACATAACGATTGAAAAAAGTACAGTAGGCCATTTTCTAGTCATTACGGGTCCGCCTCCTAATCCACATCGGTGTCATTCCCTTTATTTCCGAGACGGAAATTCAGCAAAGTAATAAGCAGCGTAATCACGAACAAGACCATCGCCATCGCCGATGCGTAGCCCATCTGGAAATCCTGGAAGCCGCGCAGGTAAATCTGATGAACGATGGTTGTCGTTTTGTTCAACGGTCCGCCGTTGGTCAAAATGTTGACCTGCTCAAACACCATAAACGAGTTGATGCAGGACATAACCAGAATAAAGAACGTTGTTGGCTTAAGCATCGGAATCGTGATGGCAAAAAACTGCCGGACCTTCGTTGCGCCATCCATATGAGCGGCTTCATAAAGGCTTGCCGGGATGGACTGCAGACCGGACAAATACACGATCATCGTGTAGCCGATCGATTTCCAGATTCCCATCATAATGATGGCGGCCATTGCCGTGCTTGGATCGTACAGCCATTGCACCGGGGCAAGGCCAAACGTCTTCAGCACGCGGTTCAATATCCCGAGCGACGGATCGTAAATCCATAGCCAGATCATCGATACCGCAACCATGGAGGTGACGTTCGGAATATAAACGCTGACGCGGGCGAACAGGCGGCCTCTCAGCTTTCCGTTCAGCAGTACCGCGAGCAAGAGGCCTAATGCCATCTGCGGAAAAATCGAAAACAAGGAATATATAAACGTGTTGTACACCGCCGTGCCAAACAGCTTGTCATGAAACAGCCTTACGTAGTTGTCGAAACCAACAAAAGCCGGCGTCGAGTAAAAGTTATAGTTCGTAAAGCTGTAATACAGCCCCACCAGCAGCGGGATAAATATAAACGCGAAATAAACGATATAGCCCGGGGCAATAAACAGATAACCGGCCTTATCGATTGGGGCGCGCCGCCGGCTCTTGCGAGATGTCGCCTTGCTGGCTGCAGCCGCCGGATTCACGGAATTCATAACGCCTCACCTCTCTTCCTTCAATGAAAAAAATCCTTTGAAAAAGGCGCCTGCCCTTCTTGAAGCAGCAGGCGCCTATTACATGCTAAATGGATGCCGGTTAGTTGGTAATCAAGTTTGGCAGCTCTTTTTTCAGCTCTGCGGCCGCATCCTTCATCGCTTGCTCCGCCGATTTCGTGTTGTAGAAAGCTGCTTCCAGATGCTGGCTGATAATCTCGTACATTTTGCTGGAGTAAGTGACCTTTGCGGCGCCTTCTCCGTAGGAAACCGCATCGAATACCGCTTGGTTCATTTCAGGTTTGTCTTTGATGTAATCATCCTTCAGCGAGTTCAGGACAACCGGCGTGCCAAGCTCCTTGTATCGGTTCCATGTCTCTTCCTTGGACATAACCGTCTGCATGAATTCAAACGCCAGATCCTTCTGCTTGCTTTGCGAGCTCATGAAGAGCAGGCGCATACCGGCGAAGGTAGCTTTTGTTTTGCGCTCGATTGGACCGGATACGCCAATCTTGCCGGCCAATTCCGGATGATCCTTTTGCGTATTCACGTAAGCAGCCGGGCTGTCGTAAGCGATTGCGGCTTTGCCGTTCGGGAACAGGTTCTCGTTGGATTTCGCCGAGTCGTTCGGAATCGTTACGCCTTTTTTCACCAGGTCCACAATATACTGCGTCGCTTCAATCGATTCCGGAGAATCGAAGAGCGGCTCGTTTTTATCCGCATCGATGATTTTTCCGCCGTTCTGCAGGACAAACGATTGCCAGAAGGTCCAAGCGTTAGCCGTTGGAATGGCCAGACCCGCCGTCACCGTTGTATTACCGTCTTTCTTCGTCAGTAGCTCCGCATCCTTCGCAAGCTCTTCCCAGCTTGCCGGCGGCTTCTCGGGATCAAGTCCCGCCGCTTCGAACAAGTCTTTGCGCCATAGCAGAACGCGAGGATCGGGAATAAACCCGAGGCCGTACAGCTTGTCTTTGTACATGCCGGTGTTCAGCACGCTTTCCATCATGTCGCTTTTGCCATCCCACTTATCCGTATAAGCGTCAAGCGGTTCATATTGGCCAAGATTGGCCCGCTGGGCAACCGATGCCAGTGTATAAGACAGCACATCCGGCGCGGTACCGCTGGCATAAGCGGCATTCAGCTTGGTCTCCATGTCGTTGCCGAACGGAACCTCGCTGTAGTTCACCTTCACGCCCGGATGGCTGGCTTCGAATTCCTGAATCACGCGCGTCCAATACGCTTTCTCCGGCGCATCCGTGCCTGCCCGCCAGAATGTCAGCGTCTTGCTGCCGCCGGAAGAACCGTTGTCCTTCGGGTTCAGCTGCTCGGTGGAGTTGCTGCCGCATGCGGTTAACGCAACGCTGGCCAGCACCGTCACGCAAAGCGCCGTCATGATGCTTTTTCTTCTTTTCATATCTTCTATGACCTCCCTTTGTTGAATCTACTGTGAAGTATAAAGAATGACAGAGACCGCTAGTGACGCCAGATTCCGGTCTTTCAGCACAAAAGTACAGGAATTAAGAGTAGCCCTGCTCCTCTGCCTTAAGGGACTAGCAAAATATTCGGATTCCATACTCCGCTGTTCGGATTTCACAAAAAAACACCGCGTTATCGCGATGTTTGACGGATCGGTATTTATTTAGACGCTTCGCTGCCGCTCCATATATTCGGCCGGGGACAAGCCTGTATAGCTCTTGAACAGCTTGATGAAATAGCTCGTATTCGAATAACCGACAAGCGCCGCGGCATCGGCAACCTTCAGCGTCTGACGTTTCAGAAGCTCCTTCGCTTTTTCCATCCTTACCTGCATCAGGTACTCGTTATAATTCATGCCCGTTTCTTTCTTGAACAATTCACTGATGTACGTCCGGCTCAGATGAACATGATCCGCGATGTCCTGCAGCAGCAAATCTTCCGCATAATGCATCGTAATATATTCGCATGCCCGTTCCACCGCTTCGCCATACTGCGGACGCCGCGCGCTGATCCGATCCATGATCTGATGAAAAACGCTGCTTGCCCAGCCGGACAATTCGCGGAACGTTGCATACCGCTGAACCTCCACGTGGGCGTCAATATAGAGCGTCTCCAGCTCTTCCGTCGGAACGCCTACCGTTCGGGCGCGGTTAACCGCAATGTAAATCAACTCCAGCACCAGCGACCTTGCCTGCTTGGCTGACAGCTGTCTCTCCGTTTCCATCTCGTCCATAATTTTCTCGAGGAACAAGCCGGCTCTAGCCGTCAGTCCGTTATCCAGATAGCCTTGAAACGTTGACGTCCAGCCGGACCCGAAGTTGCTGTAAGCCGCGCTGCCTGCACTGCCGTTGTCTTCATACCAGGCAATGCCGGGATCGCCGTAAAATAAATGACGGTCCGCAGCCGCAAGCGCTTCGGACAGCTGCTCCGGCAAATAAGACAGCCTGCTGTACATATGGCTGATTCCGATCACGGCGTTAGCTCCGACAAACCGCTGCAAATGCTCGCTTGCCCGGCTTGCCAGCACAAGCAGCGATTCGCGCTGCGACTTTAATCCCGTGTGAACCGAATTGCAGAGCATGATATACAGATTCGGCTTGTAGAGGAAGGAGCAGCCGTTCCCCAGCTCATGATGCAGCGTCTCGTCCAGAATGTTAATGACCGCGTTCTGCAGCAGCCCTTCCTCCCGGATCCGCAGCGGCTCCGAGCCCTGTACGATTCCCACAACAAGCAAGGCAAGATGCTTCTCGGACAACCCGATATGCAGACGCTCCATTCTCTCCGCGAATCCATTCGCCGCCTCCCGTCCACCCTCCAAGAGTTCGCGGAAATAGGCATTGCGGAGCGTAACCTGACTTTCGTTCAAGCTGTATCTAAGCGCGTTTATTTCGCTGGCAGCCCGTTGATCCAGGTCAATATCCTTTTTGATTTTCTGCAAAATCTGTTCCAGCCCGGACAGCGTAATTTCCGCCTTCAAAATGTATTCGCTTGCCCCAAACTTCAGCGCTTCCGCCGCGAATTGGAACTCGCTGTAAGAGCTGAAGACTACCGACCGGATATGCGGCATTTCTTCTTTCAGCGCTTTGATCAGGTCAATCCCGTTCATTCCCGGCATCTTGATATCCGTAACGACAAGATCAACCGGATGGGTCCGGCAAAAGGTTAAAGCATCCTCGCCGTTCGAAGCTTCGCCCGCTATCCGGTAATCGCCGCCCGTCCGCTCCACCGTCATCTGGAACCATTCCCGGATCATCGGTTCATCATCCACAATGAGAATATTCATCTTGTCCGCACCTCCTCCCATTTGTGTATAGCGGGTATCCGGACGAGGACCGTCGTTCCGGCCCCGGCTTGCGATTGCACGCTGATTCCGTAATTCTCGCCAAAATTAAGCTGAAGCCGTTCGTGAACGTTCCGGTAGCCTCCGCGGTGAACCAATTTTTCGTCTTGCTCTCCCGCTGCCTTGGATTCCATGTCCCCAAGATCCATCCCTACCCCGTTATCCTCGATCTCAAAACAAATATCGGTTCGTTCCATATACCCTCTCACGATAAGCTGCCGTTGTCCTTCTCCCTTGCGTTCCAGGCCATGGAATATCGCATTTTCGATGAGCGGCTGCAAAATAAGCTTGATGGTCTTGTATTCGTAAAGCTCCTCTTCGAGCTCGTACCGGACCTCCATCCGGTCCCCTTGCCTGATTTGCTGAATGTACAAATAATTCCGGACCATCTCCAGCTCCTCCCCGATCGGGATAAGCTCGTCCTGCTTCGAAATGGATTGCTTGAGCAGCTTCACCAGCGCCACGATAACCGAATCAATCGTCTCCGGCTTGTGCTTCACGAGCATAAACCGGATCGAGGCTAGAGTATTGTACAGGAAATGCGGGTTGATCTGCGATTGCAGCGCCTGGAGCTCCGCATGTCTTTTGCGCTCCTGCTCCAGCCGGATATTTTCCAGCAGCTCCTGAATCCGTTCGAGCATGCGGTTGAACTTTCTCGTCAAATGCCCGATTTCATCCTCCGAGTTAACGGGAAGACGGACCGACAAATCGCCAAGCTCCACCCGTCCAAAATGGTTATACAATCTTTTGATCGGAACGGCAAGGCGCCTTGCCATAAAATAAGAGGATGCGTACGCAAGCAGCACAACTCCCGCAAAAACCAGAATAACGATCGTCTGGAGCTGGTTGATGCTGGACAATACCGTCGCCGTAGGCGTGTACGAAATCAGCTTCCAATTCGTCTTGCCGATCGTCTGGAACGAGATGAGCTGCTCCTTTCCGCCTTCCTCCGCCCTGAAATAACCGGAATCGTAATCCCGGATTTTATAATAATACGGCCGGCTGGCCAGCGACTCGCGAATCTGGTCTTTATGGCCGGAGGAGATGATTCTTCCGTTTGCGTCTACGATCTCGATCTCCTGCGCTTTATCGAGCGCGCTGCTGTATAAGTCGTTAAGCGAGCTTTCGTCGACGCTGACCGCTACAATGCCCGTAGGTGAACCGCTTTCAAACCGCTTGCTGATCCGTACGCCGTAGAAGGCTGCCCCCCGGTCTACACCCGTCAGCTCCGGCATCGGCTCGGTTACCCAGATAATCTGGCCTTGACCGTAAACGGCGGCACGGTACCACTCCTTGTCCGAATACGAGCTGACCGGCTGAGACAACGTCTCCTCCATGCCGTTGCCCGGAAATTCAAAGCCGTTAAGGCCTCTCAATAGTACTTGAAAGCTGATCCGGTTAAACGAATAAATGGAATTGGACAGCATCTGATCGAAGGAAGCCCTCTGCATGGCATATTCGTAGCTGCTTGGATCAAAGGCTTGCGTAAACGCGTGGTTCACCTCGGTGCTGAGGAAGAACTGGTTCGACACCGCGATAATGTCATCCAGCATCCGGTCTGTCTTGTCCGCAATCTGCCCCAGCGTCTTCAAGTTCGACTGGCTGACCTGCGAGGTGATGGAGTCCTTGGAGATCTGCAGCGAGATCGTCCCGAACAGTCCCAGCGGTATAATAATCAGCACCAGCGAAGCGATCAGAAACTTATTTTGCACGCTGCTTTTCCGAATAAACCAATTCCATACCATGTGAAGCTCCCCCGTCATTGTCCGTAAGTCGTTTAAATAACCAATACTATAACATAAAAAGAGTTGGTTGTTGCGGGTAACTGGTTGGACGCTGGAGGAGGCGGTTACTTCGCTGTGGCAGGCACTACGCAAGTAAATGTTCTTCCGATCGCTGTTGTTTTCAAAGTTTCCCAATTAAATATGGTCTTAGGTTAAACTTTGAAAACAAAGGCGCACGCTCCGCTTCTCCAGAACATTTACTTGCTCCGTGCCTCCCCGCTCCGTCCGGTTTCCTGCGCCCTTACGGGCGTTACGCCGCAAAGAACCCTGCTCTTTTTACGAGCGGGGGACAAAAAAACCGCCTCTACTAATGAGAGGCGGTTCGGATACTTATTATTATTTTGTTCCGCCGCTGACGGATTGGTACCACTCGTTAACTTCCTGGGTGATTTTATCGCCGCCGGAGGATTTCCACTTCTCCACGAATTTGTCGAAGGAATCAACCGGAGCTTTGCCGTAGATGATTTGCGAGAAGGTGTCCTTCTCCATCTTGCCCAGAATATCGTTGCTTGTCTGCATCGTCTTGGTCGGAGCGCCCGTGAACATTTGAGGCAGAACCGAATCCTTCTGCTCCTGTACAATTTTAGCTGCTTCCAGCATTGGCTGCGGAGTGCTCATCTTCAGCTTCTTCTCGAATGGCGTCGTCGCTTCTTCGCCGTTCGCGAGCTTCGAGAGCACTTGCATGTTCAGGCTTGGAATACGAGCGCCGTCAAACGTCAGCGTATATTTCTCAGGTGCGTAACCGCCCGTGCTTGCCGCGTCCGTCTTCACCTGGCCGTCTACCGTAACCCAGTCGTAACCCTCGGCAAGACCGTTCTCGAACTCTCCGCCAACCTGCGGATTCGCGTATTGCTCGAACAGGTAATTCTGGTAAGCGAAGAACGCTTCCGGATGCTCCATTTCGGCATTAATCAAGACTACGCCGTTCGAGTTCGATGTACCGTGACGTCCCACTTTGCCGTCTGGTCCCGCTGGCAGCGGATAAGCTTTGTACTGCGCGTCTTTATTGTTCTTCTTCACGTCTTCCAGCGGCCATGCCGGCATCCAGTGAGGACCAACAACGATACCCGCTTTGCCCGCCGTGAAGTCTTCCGCCGCTTTCGTCTCGTCATAGAGACCCGCTTCGGTTGGCAGATAGCCTTTGCTCATCCAGCTTTGAAGCGTGGCCAGCGCCTTCTTGGAGCCTTCGGTTACGGAGCCGTATTCGAGCTTGCCGTCCGCGGTTTTGTTCCATTGGTTAGGCATTGTGCCGTAAGCGCCAAAGATCCAGCCCGCGTCCGACATCCATGTATTAATCCAGTTCTTGAAGCCGATTGCGAGACCGTAAGTATCCTTCTTGCCGTTACCGTCCGGATCCTGGTTCGTGAAGGCATCCATCACTTTTTCGAGATCATCCAACGTTTTTGGCGCCGACAGTCCAAGCTTCTGCATCCAGTCTTCACGGATCCACATGACAGGGTCGCCATTGTAAGCGTAATCCAGAATCGGAATGCCAATTCGCTTGCCGTCCTCCATGTACGGATACCATACGGTTGGATCCTCGTTCATCGCATCCTTCCATACCTGGCTTGCATATTTGTCGAACAGCTCGCCTGCATCAACGAAGCGGCCGGAATCAATCAGCTCTCTTACCAGCGTGAAGTCACCGCGGTACGAAATAATATCCGGCATTTTTTCGTTTGTTGCCAGAGACAAACGAAGCTTCGTTTCAAAGGCATTGTTCGTGGAAGGAGCAATCCACTGATTCTTGAGCTGAATGCCGAATTTATCAAGCGCCCATTTCGTATGAACGTTATTGTCCTGGTCTTCGCCCGATTTGAATTTGACATCCGGGCCCCAAGGACGCAAATAGGTAACGGTAATCGGAGGATCGTATTTGACGTCTTTCACTTCCGAGCCTGCATTCGTATTTTCCGCAGAAGCCGTGTTGCTTGGCTCCTTGCTCGCATTGGCATTGTCCGGTGCATTGTTATTGTTGCCGCATGCGCTCGTAATCGCCGTAAGGGAGATCACTCCCGCGAGTACCATGGTCGGCAGCAACTTTCTCTTTTGTTCTTTCAACTGCGTTTCCCCCAGTGCAATGTATTAGCTTACAGGACTTATAATAAGGAGTTGGACTACCCCGTTCTATACTAAGATTGCAACATCGATTGCACTTCTTTAGGATGTTGGAAATTGAATATGCATCCTTAAAATTTTACTGTAACGGGCTATACCATGCCAGTTGGAATATATCCCCTGAGGGGCTATTTGATCTCTCGCTCCCTCTCGCCCGCCTATAGCAAATAGAGCTCGGCCGAAACAAGAAAAAAACAACGGTACAGGTTCCCCCGTACCGTTGACGCTAAACTAGTTGCTCGTATATTTCATCCAATCATACTCGGCATAAAGCGGATTGGCGCCGTTGTAGGCTCCGAGCCAGCTGTCGACTCCTTTGCCGTTCCAGATGTTCATCATGATTTTGCCCGGATTGGTTGGGATGTTGGAGGTTGCCGTATGCTTCAGTACGCCGTCCACATACCATTTGATAGACCCGGCTTGCCAGTTAAACGCGTAAGTATGGAAGCCTTGCGACGCATCAAAGCCAAGATCAACGATTTTCTCATGGCCGCCTACGCCATTCGTGTAATAGTTAAACTGAACCTTGGTGGTATCTTTGCCGAGGAACTCGATATCGATCTCATCCCAAGGCGTACCGTCAGACGGACCGGTATACGTGAAGAAGGAAGATACGATGCCCGTGTTTTTCGCCGGCTTCATGCTGACCTCGTACAGACCGTAACCGTATTTGTTGACGGAACGGTACTCGGCGCAGTCAAACACGTTGTAGGCAGAGCTGGTCAAGCCCAGCTTCAAATGACCGTCGCTCGTAAAGCTTACGTTGTTCGCCCGCCAGGTACAGTTGAACATGCCGCCGTTCGAGTAGCCGTCCGCCTTCTGCCAGGTAGCGGGATTATAATACGTCAGAGGCTCCCAAAATTCCGTAGCCCCGTAAGAGCTTGAGACAAACAACATTGATACAATCGCCGAACCGGCCATAAGAAGGGATGCTTTCTTTTTCATAGAACACCTCCGGATTTTATCATGCCTTGGAATTGCCTGCCGCCTTCGCTTATCCCCTCCCCCAGCACCAAGCTTTCGATCTATACAATGGCGTTAAATCGGCCCCAGATTGACCAAGCTAACGTCCGAGATCGTAATCGTCGCGTTACCGGCGTTGCCGCCCGCAATATTGCCCATATCGAAGGAGATGCGGGACGTATTATAACCCTGATCGGTCACGTCAAAGGTGAACGTAAAGGTCTGCTCCTCTTCCGTCAAATCCACCTGCTGGCCGTAATAGCCATGCCAGGCATAGCCTGCCGGCACATCTACCCATCCGATTCCAAGACCCAGCTTCCTTGCGGTGCTTGCTTTCGCTTTGAAGCTAAATGCATACTTGCTTCCCTGCTGAATAGCAAAGCCCTCTTGAATAACCTGGCGGTCCCAAGGGTTATCGCCCACAGCGCCGATCAAAGCCTCCAGCTTTCCGTTGTTAGCCCCGATCGTAAGCTCGCCCGGTGCCGCCGTATAAGAGAACCACCCCGCGAGGCCGTTCGCGAAATTGCCGTTTTGCAGCAGATTGACGTTCGTAGGCTGGCCGCCGCTCTCCGCGGAAGCATTAACCTCGTACAGCAGTACGTTATCGATCATTACCGAATGCTCGCCTAGAGCGCCCGCCGGATTGCCCAGCCCGAACACCAGCACGGACGAAGGATCGGAATCGCTGGCCATTGCAAAAGAATACGCGTAATGCTTGCGGTCTGCGGAAAGCTGGGCAGTGTCCTCCAAATATTTGGCGAAATCGCCGCTGCTTTGCGAGACAACAACCTGCACGGCTTTCTCGCTAGTAGCGGAAGCATCAAATTCCAGCCTGTAAGTCTTGCCCTTCTCGATCGTTAATTGGCCTTGCTGAAGCGTATCGTCCCACCAGTTCGCGCTTGTGCCCGGGAGCGTCGCAACCAGGCTTCCCCCATCCGAGCGGCTCATCGTCGCCGAACCTCCCGCACTCAGATTCCAGCCGTTAAGATCCGTATCGAATCCGCCGTTCTGAACCAGGTTAGGCGACAGGTCTACCCAAAGCGTGTTATAGTCGTAGCCCTGGAATTCCACATAATAGTCATGTCCGGCTGCCAGTGCGGCAGGCTTCATATAGACGGTTTGATAAGTCTGCCAGCCGCCGGTATTGCCGAGTTCATAACTCGACTGCGAGACAACGGCACCATTCTCGTCTTTGATCCGCAGGCGGATTTGCGATTGATCCTTACCGCTTGCCACTCTGGCCGAGAATTGATATTCACCGGAACGAGTTACGCCGATTTTGTACTTGAGCGTATCGCCTTCATCCATGTAAGCGACGTTTTTGCCGCCTTCGCTTGCGTTCTCGAGCTGCAGCCCCTGCATCTCCCATGCGTTTGCCGCCGGAATATGCGTATAGCCCGCTACCGTCATCGGCTCGCCGCGCTTCACCAGCCGGACGTTGTCGACATAGACCGTACCGCTCTCTCCGCCGAACAGCAGCTTTAGCTCAGCTTCCGCCGTATCCGCGCCGCCCCCCAATACCGCTTCCAGCGAGTAGGCTTGCAGCGTGGTGCCCAGCGATATGGTGTTGCCGCCTGGGTATGAAGCGGAATGATCGCCGGCCAGTTCAACCTTCATACTTCGCGGCGCATCGGCCTTGGCCTCAAAAGTAATGCCGTATTCGCTGTTCCCTGCAAGAGCCAGCCTCGGCTGGGAGACCGTTACGGCTTCCGCGTCCGCTCCTCCGTTTACGACATTAACGACTAACTGCCGCTCATAAATCGGGAACGCAAGGAAGTTATTCACGCTGACCGCGGCTTCCGCACCCGGAGCAACGGACTTGGTCCAAAAAGCCAGCCGGTCTTTCCCTTGATCAAACGTACCGTTGTAGATCAGATTGCCGTCCGCCAGCGCGGCCCGTTCACCCGGCACCTCCGGCTGAGGGGACGCATCGCCGATCTCAACCAGCTTCACGTTTGCGATATAGACGGTCGTCGCGTTCTTCCCGAGGTTAAACTCGAATCTCGCGTTGTTGTCGGTGCTCTCCAGCATGTCGAACGTATATTCATAAGACTGCCATTGGGTCGTCAGATTGCCGTATTGCTCGCCGGAGTAATTCTTCCAGTTCTTCTCGAACTGATTCACCTTCGACATTATCGTGCGGGCCTCGTCGGCCTTCGCCTCATACGTGACCTTATACTTTTTGCCCTTTTGCAAAAACACCGGTATTTGCGTCAGCTGAACGGAGTAAATCTCCGTACCTGCGTTATCGATTGCGATTTTTGCCGCTTTTCCTTTGGAAGCATCGTCAACAACGGCCACTTGGCCTGAGCCGCCGGCGTTAAGAAGGAACTGCCAATCCTGCGGCACGCCGTTTGCATCCGTTGACTGCGTAAACTTTTCGTTATACAGCAGATTGCCGTCAGCCTGCGGTTCGCGCTTAGGGGACGGCTCCGGCGGATTGCCCGTTACATCCTTCCAGCTGTCCAAATTCTTGTATTCATACACCCTTACGAAGTCGACATTCATCTCATCGGCCGTAAAGTCGCCGTTTGGCGAACCCGGCCAATCACCGCCTACCGCCAGGTTCAGAATCAGATAGAACGGGCGGTCAAACGGAGCGGGATACGTATAATAGTCCGGCTGTCCCGGCCCTTTGGTTTTCCAGTCGCTCACTTCTTGGTAGAGCTGGCCGTCCACATAGAATCGAATGACGCCAGGGAGCCATTCCAGTTGAAAATCGTGGTAATCGTCGGCAAAGCTCTTGCCCTCCGGCAGAACATAGCTGCCTTGTTCGGAGCCATGCGAGCCATCCGGCTGAACGCTGTCGTAATGAAGGGTGCCGAAGACGCGGTTCTTGTTCGCTCCGCCAATCAGCTCCATCAGATCGATCTCGCCGGAAGCCGGCCAGCCCCCGTAATGGGCTTCGTCGGTTGGCATCATCCAAATCGCCGGCCACATGCCCTGCTGAACGGGAAGCTTGGCGCGGACAACAACCTTGCCGTAGGTCCAGTCGCCTTTTTCTTTGGAGATAAGCTTCGCGGAGGTGTATTGGCTTCCTTTATGCTCTTCCTTCTTGGCTTTAAGGCTCAGGACGCTGCGGTCGCCATCTTGTTCAATAACCGCATTATCCGGCTTGTAGTACTCAAGCTCGTTATTGTAAACAACGCCGGTATCTTGAACCGTCCACTTGCTTGAATCAATCGTTGATTGGTTGAATTCATCATTCCATACGAGCTTCCACTCGTTATCCGCTATCGTTGTCGGCGGTACGGGCTTCTCCCCGGACGTAGCCGGCGGGTTGGTTGCAGGAGGATTGGTTGTTCCCGCGGAACCCGTACCCAGGGTGGTTGTCGTGCCTGCCGGCACGGCTTTGTCATTCACCGTTACGCCGCCCGACTGGACCTGAAGACTTCCTACGCGGCTGTCCGCAGACCATTCGAAGTCCGTCGGATGCTGGATAAGGACCTGATCCGCCGTCGTTCCGTTTGAGAAAACAACGCGAACCGGACCGCCTGGCTTGTTGATAAGCACATCCTTCAGCTTGGCACCGTCAAAAACAACCGAATGGCTTCCGCCGCCCTTAACAACCGTCTTGCCTGTAACGGTAACGCCCTTGAGCGTCACATCGCCTTCTTTAATCCCTTCGGCAAGCAGCAGGCTTCCGTGCACCGCCGTACGGTCGACGGTAACATCCGTGGAGCGAATGATGAGGTTGCCTTCCACTTGCGCAGCGTCGTACTTGCCCGGCTTAGCAACCAAATCCCCGATCATGCCGGACAAAAGCACGGCCGACTCGGCGCGCGTAATCGGTGACTTCGGCTGAAGCTTACCGTTATAGCCTTTTAAGTATTTTTCGTCCGTTAGGTAAGTAAGCGCTTTCTTTGCGTATCCGGAAACATCCGCCAAATCACTAAACTGCTGAAGCTGCGCATCGGTTTCCAAGCCCGTCGAGAGCTCGAACGCCCGGTCAATCATAACCGCTGCATCTTCCCGCGTAATGCTGGCGCTTGGAGCAAAATGCTTCGCGTCCACGCCTTGAACAATGCCGGAACCGCTTGCTCTCGTTACCGCGTCGGAATACCACGCATCAGGTGCCACATCCTGAAATCCGGCTGCTTCTTGTCCGGCGAATCCGAATATGCGGTCCAGCATGGCAATAAATTCTGCACGGCTGATTGGCGAGCCTGGCTTAAACGCACCGTTTTCGTAACCGCTTACAACTCCAAACGAAGCCATGCGATTGACGGCGGCTTCCGCCCAATGCCCTTGGAGATCCTTAAACGAAGTTGCTGCAGCCGCTTCCGAGGCATGAATCGCTGTCCCTCCAACAAGCGGGCTAAGAGTGGCTGCCAGCAGACTGCAGGCCGTTAATTGCGATAATCTCTTTTTTAACATAGTTACCTCCCAAATGGTTTACATGATCGGGGCCGCATCAAGCGGCCCCTCCTTTGCCTATCGCTACTCTTTTACCGCGCCAATTACCATCCCTTTAACAAAGAACCGCTGCAGGAACGGATAAACGAGCAGAATCGGAAGCGCGCCGATAAAAATTTGCGCGGCCCGTACCGTGCGCTGCGAAATGTTCTCCAGCTGCTTCGGATCGACGTTGATCTTGCTGAAATCCTGCTGAACGATAATCGTCTGGAGGAGCGAAGCCAGCGGATAATCCTTGATATCCCGCATATAGATCATCCCGTCGAACCAGGAGTTCCATTGATAGACCATCGTGAACAGCGACAAAGTCGCGATCGACGGCATCGACAATGGAATAAACACGAGCACCAGCGTCTTCAGCTGGCCCGCCCCGTCCAGATAAGCCGCTTCCTCCAGCTCCTTCGGCAGGCCCCGGAAAAAGTTCAGCATCAGAATGACGTTCCATACCGACACCGCGCCGGGCAGCACTAACGCCCAGATGGAATCCATCAGGCCTAGCTTCTGAATCAGAATATAGCTTGGAATCAAGCCTCCGCTGAACAGAATCGTAAAGACAAAAATCCAGATATACATCGTGCGGCCCCGGAAATGAAGATCCTCCTTCGACAGCGGATAAGCGGTCATTAGGCAAAGAGCCATGCCGATTACCGTGGATAATACGGTTCTCATAACCGAAACGCCAAGCGAGTTCAGGAAATTGGAATTGCCGAACGTTTTCTCGTAAGCATCAGTCGTAAAGCCGATCGGCCAGAAGCCTACCAGATTCGAGGAAGCCGGCGCCATGCTGCTGAACGATACGGCTAGAATATGAATAATTGGCAGGATGCACAGAAGCGACAGAAGACCAAGGAACACATAGTTGCCGATGTTGAAAATTTTGTAGCCTAACGTTTTGTGGTACAAAAGTAGAACCTCCTTAGAAGACGCGATAATTCGCAAATTTATAGGCCAACCGGTAAGATGTCGCGATGAGAATCGTCGCTACGACGGATTTGAACAGTCCGACCGTTGTGGCGAAGCTCATTTTCCCGTTTAATATCCCCAGCCTATAAACGAAGGTGTCGATAATATCTCCCTTCTCCATCACGAGAGGGTTGTACAGGTTAAACACCTGATCAAACCCGGCATTCAAAATATTGCCGATCGACAAGGTTCCAAGCACGATGGTAATCGGCATCAGCGCCGGCATCGTAATGTGAAGGGTCTGCTTCAGCCTTGACGCCCCATCCACCTCCGCAGCCTCGTAAAGCGCCGGATTGATTCCCGCCAGTGCCGCCAGGAAGACGATTGTTCCGAAGCCGAACTCCTTCCAGACATCGCTGATTATAAGCGTGAAACGGAACCAGTTGTTGTCCCCGAGGAAGAATACCGGTTCAAACCCCAGCGCCGTTACGGCTTTGTTGACCAATCCCCCGTCCGGAGCGAGAATATCGAGCAGAATGCCCCCAAGAATAACCCAGGACAGGAAATGCGGCAGATAGACAAGCGTCTGCGTAACCCGTTTGAAGGCCATCAGCCTGACCTCATTGAGCAGAATGGCGAACAGGAACGGAACGATAAGTCCGGCTGCCATTTTGAAAAAAGCGATGACAAGCGTATTCCAAATCACCTGACCGATATCCGGATACTTGAACAGAAACCGGAAGTTGTCGAGGCCGACCCATTCAGATCCGGTTAACCCTTTCCAAGGCTTGAAATCCTGGAACGCGATTACGATTCCGGCCATCGGAACGTATTGGAAAATAATGACGAGAACAAGCGCCGGCAGGAGCATCACGTGCAGGGGCCAGTTGCGTTTCATGTTCCAGCTTTTCCTTGAAACACGGCGTTTTTCTTGTTGTGCAGGTAGCTGTAAAGCTGTTTCTTTCACCGCGGTATCCTCCATGTTCAGACAAATTTGTGCTTTTCTAGGTCGTCCTGACCTTGTAATATAACGATTATAGCAACGGGGATTTGTGATCTATATCCTAATATTGCAACAACGATATTGATATTTTAACTATCTGAAGGGGGCATCATCTTGCTGCTGCGGTTCAATGTTTTTACGAAAATCTCCCTTCTCGTCCTGCTCCTGCTTATCCCGGTCCTATCCCTGTACACCTATTCCAACCGGGAAAGCGTGCGCGTCATCGAGAACGAAATCCAAAGCGGCACAACGAATCGCTTGTCTTCTTTCGCCGCCCAGGTCGAGTCGAATATTTATCAGTTATCCCTCTACGGCGTATCGATCGGGCAAGACTCCAGCATTCAGGAGTACCAGCGTCCGGACTTCCGGGAGCAGCCTTATGAACGGGTAAAGCTGAGCGTCGCCATACTGGAAAAAATGAATCTGTACAACGCCGCCAGCAAGTGGCATTCCACCATTACGTTGTTTTTCCCGCGCACGGGAGACGCCTTGTCCACGGACTATTACAATACGATCACGTATCGGGAGGATGCTTTTACGAGGCCGTTCCTCAAATCCTGGGAGTATACGGGCGACAGCTTCGTCTGGTATGCCACCGAACCAACGACGGCAATGTCCAATCCGCGCAGCGCGAGGCTCATTACGAAGATCAGCTTCCCGATCAATCATGTGACGGCCATGCTGGACGAAAACAAAGTGAACAACAGCGGCGATCCGTTCCTGTTTAATCCGGAGCAGGGATCGATCCGCAATCATTCCGCCAACGCCGCGAAGATCGTTCTTCTCACGGAGAAGCTGAAATCATCCAAGCTCGGGGAGCGGGGAGGCTTCCGTACGAAGCTGGACAATACCGAGTATTACGTCTCTTACATCAAGTCGGATAGCCTGAAGTGGTATTATGTCGATTATGTTCCGATGCAGCAGATTTTGAGTCCGATTACGAACAGCCGGAACTTGTTCTATACGTCGATTGCCGTCCTGCTCGTCATGAGTATCGCCGTTATATTCGTGATTTACCGAAGTGTGCAGGTCCCACTGCTCAAGCTTGTCCGGGGTACCAAGCGGCTGTCTTCCGGCGATTTCTCGGTGCGGCTGAGCCATTCGGGCCATAACGAATTCAGCCTTTTGCTCGGACGGTTCAACATTATGGCCCAGCGAATCCAGGAGCTGATCGAGAACGTATACGAGGAGAAGCTGCGGAGGCGTGAAGCAACGCTGAAGCATTTGCAATCCCAGATCAATCCGCATTTTCTGTACAACTGCCTGTTCTATATCAAAAACATGGCACGGATGAAAAACGAAAAAGCCGTTGTTGCGATGGCATTGAATCTTGGAGAGTATTTCCGCTATATTACGAGATCGGAAAACGACGGTGCGACGATCCGTGAGGAGCTTAGCATGGTCACGAATTACCTGGAAATCCAGTCTCTCCGGCTTGAACGGATGCGGTTTACGATTGAGGTGCCGGATGAGCTGATGAACAAGACGATCTCGCGGTTAACCCTGCAGCCGATTGTCGAAAATGCCATTGTCCACGGATTGGAGCCGCAGGCGGAGAACGGCGAGATCCGGATCCGCGGATATGCGGAGGACGGGGTGTATCGGTTAGTCGTGGAGGACAGCGGGATTGGAATGACAGACGAGGAAACTCAGAAGCTGCAGCTCAGCTTAACCAAACCGCTTGACGACAATATGGGCTGCGGGACTTGGAATGTGCATCAAAGATTGATCTATCTGTTTGGAGAAGGAGCCGGCTTGTCTTATTCCCGCTCAGACTTGGGGGGAATCAAGACGACTATTACCTGGAGTGACAAAACAATAGAGTAGGTGAAGCAGCATGTTACAGCTCTTGCTTGTAGACGATGAACGGTCCGTTGTCGAGACCCTTGCCGAGACGATTCCTTGGGAAGAATGCGGCATTAGCGTTGTTCACGAAGCCTTATCCGGGCCGATAGCCCTGCAAATCATGGAAGACCATGCGATCGATATCGTGATTACCGATATCAAAATGCCGGGGATGTCCGGCATAGAGCTCATTACGGCGATTAATAGCAAATGGCCGCATGTCCGGACTATTTTGCTCACCGGATATGCCGATTTCGATTATGCCAAGCAAGCGATCGTTCAGAATACCTTTGACTATCTGCTGAAGCCGGTCAGCGACGAGGATCTGATCCATTCGGTTGAGCGCGTTGTGAAACAAATCAAGGAGAAATGGGAAGAGGTTGCCTCCTACCGGAAAACCTTGTACACCTTAAACGAGAACCTTCCTTTGCTGAGGGCTAATACGCTAAATGAGCTGCTGAGAGGCAGCAATCAGTCAACGCTCGCGGACAAGCTGACGCTTCTGGAGCTTCCTTTTGCGGTTGGCGATCAGGTGTGCATGATGCTGATCCGGATGGAGGAGCGTTTTGCCGAAATGCCGGGACAGGATTCCGCGCTGATGGAGTACGCAATTTGCAATATAACGAGTGAAATCATGCAAAATGACTATCATATCTGGCACGCCCGGGATGCTCATGATTACATCGTGATTCTTGTAAAACCAAGGAATCCGGCGGTTGCTGGCGCCGGAGCCAGGTCTTTGCTCGAGCGTTACGCCGCGCAAATTCAGACCAATGTGCAGAACTATCTCAAGGGGGCTATTTCGGTACTCGTAGGGGGTCAAGGAACGTTTCCGGGACAAGTGAAGGAAATCTATGAGCATGCCGTTACCTCCATGCGCCGGAAGATGGGCCACGGAAAAGGGTTGTTTGTGACCACGCAGGAAGCCTTGGATTCCAGCCCGATGAATACGGTCTGGTCCTTATACGAGCCGCCTACCCTGATCAGCCTTCTGGATGCCGGCCGGTTCGACGACGTCGAGGCGAAGATCCGGCATATTTTCCGCGATATGCTGGAGACGGGCGGCGAACAGGATATGTCGGAACAGCTGATTGAAGCTTATCATGTGCTGGCCGGCGCGTTCTCGTATATCATTCACAAGAACGGCAAGCTGTTGTCCTCCGTTCTTTCGCCTGAGGCACTCAAGTTCTTCCATGCTCCGGCTTACACCACGGCGGCGCAGCTGATGGAATGGTCGATCCGGATCCTGCAGGGTATTCGCGAGGATGCCGATCAGGAGCTCAAAGATAACCATAGTACGATTGTTCGCGCGGTCCGGTCGTTTATCGACGCCAATCTGGCGAAGGACGTATCGCTGCCCGCTATTGCCGACCATGTCCATCTGCATCCCGTGTATCTCTCGAAAATCTATAAAGCGGAAACCGGCGAGCCGCTGACGGAATACGTGTACCGGCTGCGGATGGAGAAGGCCGCCTTCCTGCTACGCACAACGCCGTCCAAGGTATTCGAGATCGCCGAGATCGTCGGCTATAACAATACCGCGTATTTCATCCGCGTGTTTAAGAAGTTTTTTGACGTGACTCCCCAGGAGTATAGGGACGATGAGGGGAGGGGCGGATAAAGCAGAATAGTTGTAGGTAACTGGCCGATGGCTGGCTCTACGCAAGGGCTCGCGTGGTACTGAGCTGGGGCTGGCTCTACGCAAGTGAATGTTCTTCCGATTGCTGTTGTTTCCGGATTCTTTGAACAATCGGACAGTGGTCCGAATCCGGAAACAAAGGCAAACGCTCCGCTTCTCCAGAACATTCACTTGCTCCGTGCCCGCCTGCTCCGTGCGTCGTTACACCACAAAAACCTCGCTTCATCGTTTGGGGATGAAGCAGAAAGATAGACCCTCGCAGGGGTCTTTTTTTCTGCTCCGGTTTTGTATTAGCTACCTGCTCGTTCTCGTGGCTTGGAACTCGCCACTCTCTTCGGGCTGCCATGCCGCTTGGGCGGCAGGCTTTTTGCCTGCTATTCGCCACGTTCCTCCGCGCGCCAAGGTGCTGGAACCGCTGCAGCAGGCTTTTTGCCTGCTATTCGCCTCATTCCTCCGCGCGCCAAGGCTCCCGAATGGCTGCAGCAGGCTTTTTCCCTGCTGTTCGCCTCGTTCCTCCGCGCGCCAAGGCGCCCGAATGGCTGCAGCAGGCTTTATGCCTGCTATTCGCCACGTTCCTCCGCGCGCCAAGGCGCCCGAATGGCTGCAGCAGGCTTTTTGCCTGCTATTCGCCTCATTCCTCCGCGTGCCAAGGCTCCCGAATGGCTGCAGCAGGCTTTTTGCCTGCTATTCGCCTCATTCTTCCGCGCGCCAAGGCGCTCGATCGGCTGCTGCAGGCTTTTTGCCTGCTGCAACCGTTCCCGTAACTAAGGTGTGGGCCTAACGCAAAAAGACCCTCTTGGGGTCTTTTTGCGTTAGGTCGTGCGGGTGCTACGTCCCGCTTTCGTCTTCGGCTTTTGGCTTGAACCGTCCGATAATGTCAAGCACGTACTTGATCATCAGGGATAAGCCGCCTATGAAGAATAGGGTAATCAGCGTCCACTCCGTCGGGTCCAGGTTGACTATCGATAATAGGAAATATAGAGGATATACGTAGAATAGAATGTCCTTTAGATAAGGCAGAAATGATGTCTTGAAACTTCCCTGCCAGAACGACTTGGAAAAGGCAATTACGAAGTCGATAATCATAAACCCGAATACGCCCCAAAACGTATACTTGATCCAGTCGATAAGTGTAAATGTCACTCCATCATCACCACCTTGCAACACCATATGCGATAAAAGGTGACATGTTGATAAAATGCGCCCAAAACCTTTCGACTGGTTTGTGTGAAATTTGACAATTTTAAAACAAAACGCTTACAAAGAACAATTACGGTTTGTTAGCCGCGAAACGCTTGAGCAGACTGATGGAATTGAAGTGAATCCCTTCATGGTATAAGGTATAACTGAGGAATTCGCCAACCGTATGGAGAGTAAGTCCCGTCCCCGTGGTGAACGGAACGGCCACTTGCTCATCTATTCTATCATGCAATTTTTCCGCAATCCGAATCGGCTGTCCGGCAAGCAGCTCCAGCAAATCCTCAAGCTCCGGCAGTTGATCTTCATCCTGCCAATCGCCCGGCTTGGTGCCCTTCGCAAACCACCGCTCAAAGCCTTCGGGAAGGTGTACGGACTCCCCTGCGAAATGAAAAGCAAACCTTTCCTGAACCACGTAAATATGCCCGAGGTTCCACCTGATATTGTTATTGAAGCCGTCCGGTACATGATCCAGCGCAGCTTCCGACAGACCGCGAACCGTATTTACCGTTACCTGCCTGATAAAGCCAAGTTGGTGAAGCAATCCTTTACTCATCGGTATCCCTCTTTTCGTCCATAATCAAGAAAGTCTAACCCTCTATCCAGAACCGGCGGATCACGTTCCCATTCTCTTCCTTGAAGCTCGTATCCTCAACTCCGCCATTGTTCAAGATCGTGCTTGCCGATGCAACGTTACTCTCGTCGCAGCAGACCAGAACCTTCCGGATGCCAAGCTCCCTCGTCTTCTCGAGAGATTGGGCAAGCAGCTTCGTCGCATATCCTTGCCTTCTTGCGGAAGGGCGGATTCCGTATCCGATGTGCCCTCCCCTTTCCATCAGCCAAGGCGACAAGGCATGCCGGATGTTCACCGCGCCAACGATTCTGCGGTCTTCCGTTGCCAGCCAATAGGTGGAGTTCGCCACCCAGCTCTCTTGAAGACCAATCCCGTTCGAGACGTCCTCCAGCCACCCAATCATCGCCTGGAAGTCCGAAGGATCCTGTTCCACCACCCAAGGGACGATATCCTCGCCGCTGTCGATCCATTCCCGGTAAAAATCCAGGTAAGGCTCCTTCCACTCCAGACCCGGCCGAACCAAATAAACATCCGCCATCTTACTTCTTCCCTTTCTGCCTGTTCTCCGCTGCCCGGTATTCGGTGATCCGTTTGATCAGTTCGTACGGAATAGGTTTGTTCAGCGGGAATTGTACGGAACCTTTGGCTCCTTTATAGCCGGACAGCTCCTCCTGAAAAGCGCTGATACCTGCCGCCGTCGGGTAAAATCCGATATGCTTTTTGAACGCGGCATAATAGACTAAATTTCCGTTCAACTCAAAAGCCGGCATCTGGTAGCTGATCTTTTCCTTCGCGTCCGGCGCAGCTTCCCGTATCACTTCCCGAATCTTCTGAAGGGTCGTCTGCAGCTCGGACGGAAAGTTTGCAATATATTCATCAATCGTTTTGTACTCCGCGGCGTTTGTTTCCATGTCGGCCTCCTTGGTCCTTACACATCGTAATTAACGACGTAAGGATGCATATCCGTATTATAAAAGCCAACGCTGTACTCAATCAAACCGTCGTCGGGGCCATAAGCAAACCGGGAACGCTTCAGCACGATAGCTTGTCCCGCAGTCATTCCGAGTGCTTCTTGCACTTCGTCCGGGGCCGGCGATACGGCAAATTCATCCCGGTAATGCTCGGGTACAAAGCCCTGCTCCTCCAGCCAGTCGTATAGCGATTGAATCCTAAGAACGTCCGCGCTGCCGTGCAGCTTCGCCGGCAAATAATGCGTGTAATGAATATAGGGCGTCCCGTTCAGCAGATACAACCTGTCGATCTTCAAAGCTTGCGGCCCGAACAGACGATACGGCTCCGTTCCTTCTTCGTTATTCGAAAGTCCCGCGCGCAGCAGCTGCTTGCCGATCTGATGTCCCTCTTCTACCAGAACCTCCGTGAACCGTTTCAGCTTGGACAGCTTGGAGGAGGAGGTATTGCGGATGACTCTCGTGCCTTTGCCGCTGCTCGTCTCCAGGTACCCTTCCTGCACCAGCGCCTTGATCGCATTGCGTACCGTTATTTTGCTGACCTGGAATTCCTGCTCCAGCAGCGGCTCGGATGGAATATTCGCATCCACCGGGTACACCCCGTGCAAAATCCGGTCTTTTATAATGTTCATCACTTGTATATACAAAGGGCTGTTGTTTCGTACCAGCTTCATCGCCGTTCTACCTACCTTTCCACATCGGCCGCCTTCTCCGCCATTGCCCTCATAACCTCCCGTTCGGACGACATTGGCGTATCTCCGGCCGTAGTATGCGCCAATAGGGCTGCGGCCGCCGCGAAACTTACCGTCTTCTCGGGAGCAAACCCCTGCAGTTCCCCGTGAATGATCCCGCTCGTATAAGCATCGCCGGCTCCAATCCGATCATACACCATAAACGACCGCTCCGGCGAAAAAGAAAAGGTTTGCTCCTTGTAAAGAAAACCACGCAGCGAATGCGTATTGTCGGCATTAACGGTACGGTGCGTGCCTGCAATAACGGAAATGCCATAGTGGTCCGCCGCCACCGAAATTAGTTCGACGAGTTGTTCCTCTCGCTCCGCTGCCGCAGCCTGCATCCCCAAAATATGGATCGCATCCCGTTCGTTCATCATGACCATATCCGCCAGCTGCAGCATCCGCTCATAATGAGGCTTCGCCGCGCCGTAGCCGTCATCGCCCCATAAAGCAGGACGGTAGTTGCAATCAAACACGACCACTCCGCCCCGCTTCTTCACCGCCTCTGCCAGGTTCCGCATATGGAGCCGGACGCCGTCATTCATCGCCAGCGCAATGCCGCAGAGATGAAGAACGTCCAGTTCGGCGGAAATCCGGTCGTAATCGTAAATATCGGCAGGAGCCGTATTAAAGCTGCTTTCTTGCCGGTTCGTGTAAGTGACGCGGCTAGGACGGGAACCAAAGCCATTCTCGAGAAAATACATCCCGATATATCGTCCGCCGCGCTCTATAAGCTCCGTTGCCACTCCAAGCCTGCGCAAGCTTCCGATTGCCGCTTCGCCCAGCGGATTATCCGGCAGCCGCGTGATGAGGGACGCCGAATAACCAAACCGCGAGAGTGCCGACATCACGTTAACGCCCGTGCCC
The DNA here is from genome assembly GCF_051200795.1 of Paenibacillus glycanilyticus. Taxonomy (NCBI): domain Bacteria; kingdom Bacillati; phylum Bacillota; class Bacilli; order Caryophanales; family Paenibacillaceae; genus Paenibacillus; species Paenibacillus glycanilyticus. The sequence goes on along the minus strand of NZ_CP195155.1, from coordinate 1,060,887 downwards.
GAGAATGAATAAGACAAGCTGTCCGCCTGCGTCAACAGCTGGAAGCCCGGCGTCTGCAGCCGCATCATCACTTCGCCAAAAGCCGCGATCCGCTTAGCCGCCATAGCGGTCGACCAGCTTTTTCATCGTGATCAGCAGCTCTTGCACATCCTCCACTCTGGTTGCCCCTGTTGCCTTATCCATAATCGAGGAATACACATGCGGAATAACCTGCGGTACGCCCGCTTCCAGCGCTATTCGCAGAATAGCCTCGAAGTTCCCCTTATCAATGCCGCCTGTTGGCTCAAGCGCAAAGCCTTCCTCGGCACATGCCTTGGCAACCGCCCGAAGCTCATCTTCGCAGTCTAGTCCGTTCATCGGAAAATATTTCAGCGCATTGCCGCCCATATCGCGGACAAGCGCAATCGCCGCCTTCACCGGCACGATAGCCTGCTCCTGCGCCGCCGCGCTGGCCGGTCCCGTTGACAGATTGACGTAACCAACCTGACCGGTTGGGGATACCAAGCTGTTAATCCAGCTGTCTTTTTCTCCGAGATTAGCGCGCGTTGCTCCTACGGAAGGGAACACCTGGTTAATATGCGTACCTCCGTACTGCTTCGCAATCTCCGCAACAACGGCCGCCTGGCGGTTATCCCCCGCGCCAAGGCCGATGGATACGGCATCGTCAATCGCGAGACCGTACTCACGCATGGCCTCTACCGCAGCCTCCGCATTCGGGTAGTTTTTGGACAAAACGCCAACCAACACGTAGCCCTCCGCCGCCTCGAATACATCCTTCGCATTACCGATGCTGCCCGCGAGCACATTAAGCGCGGCGCGTCCTTTATACAATCGTTTCGTCATATTAGACATGGTTGCGGCCTCCTGCCAGTTCTCGTATGCGTGCTTCGATGACTTCCATATCGTCGCCCGTTAACGGACGGGGATCGATATCGAAATAGCCCTGTTTTACGCCGTAATCCCGGGTATAAATCGCAATGTCGCCTTCCCGCAGCCCATCGTTGACGGCCTTTGCCGTTGTACCGGACAGGGCTGGATCGATTTGAATTCTTGCGCGGAATATCGCTCTTCCCGCTTCATCCTGCACTATCGTTACCTTTATGCCGGGAAGCTCGGAAAGCGGAAGAAGCTTGTTCAGCGCTGCCTTCTCCCGCTCGCTGTTATCCGGCTTATCGCGGTATTCGTCCAGCGCCTGAAGCAGGCCAAAGGACGTTTCCTTGCCGACCTTCATGCTTCGTCCGATGCCGTGAAGCTGCATTTTCACCCACTCGATATAGGTCCGCTTGCCGCCTACAATGCCGGAGGTTGGTCCTTCAATCGCCTTCGAGCCGCTATAAATGGCAAGGTCGGAATATTGGACGTATTTCCGCAGATCCTCTTCCGCCGCCGCGTCCACGATCATCGGCACGCCCCGGCGCTGCGCGACTTCCCAGGCTTCCTCGACGCTGATCATATTCTTCTGCACGGCATGATGGGACTTCACGTACAGAATAGCTGCCGTGCGTTCATTGATGGCTTCCTCGATATGCCCGGCTGTTCCTTCGTTCGCGTAGCCAACCTCGACCAGCCTGCCGCCGCCCAAGTAAACCATCGTTTCAACCGGCGCTCCGTATTGCACGTTATGGCCTTTGAGAATAATAATCTCGTTCTGCTGGATTGGCTCTTGATGAAGCTTTTCCGCCAACCGCCGGCTTCCCTTCGTCACGATTCCCGCAACCGACAGCGCAATGCCGCTGGAAGCGGAGTTCACGATGACGGCAGCCTCGGAGCCGATAATCCCCGCAACATAGTCGCCTGCTTTGTCGACCAGATCGGCAATCTCCACATAGCTTTGTCCGCCACGCTTCATTGCCTCCATAACCGAATCGGTCGGCGCGGAGACGCCTAGAATGCTCATCCGGCCGCTGGCGTTAATAACTCTCTTCAACCCGTATCTAGCATGCAAAGTACTGTCCATTCGTATATACTCCCCTCGCCTGAATCGTTTGCCCCGCCGTTCTTTTCTCGCCTTCGGAATCCAGCAGCTCCGACGGGCTGTCCGCCACCTCGAATAAAGTCAGGTTCGCGGGCTCGCCAACCTTCATGCGTCCAAGCTCCGGTCTGCCCAGCCACTCCGCGGGACGGACCGTCACCGCCGCTATAATCTCTTCCAATGAATAGCCTAGCATTAGAAACTTCGTCAGCACCTGAGATAAGCTATGCACCGGACCGTTCAGCCGGTTGCCCCGGTAAATGTCCGTGCTGATCGTGTCGAACCGGATTCCCGCATGTTTCGCCATCTCCGCCACTTCGAACGAAAAACTTGCCGTCCCATGCCCGACGTCCAGCCTAACACCTCTGTCCAGCGCCTCCTTGAGAACCGGCAAGGCGCCGCCATTATGATCAAACAACCGGTTATCCCGCTTGCCGTTCAAATAATGCGTCACCACGTCGCGCTCCCGAAGCAGTGGCAGGATCTCCTCCACTCCGGGCGGTCTCGAGCCGATATGGACCATAAGCGGCAGCCCGCTTTCTACGGACAAAGCCCTCGCCAGCCGCAAAGGCTCCAGGCCGCTTCGGCCGACAACGCTTCCGCTCATCCTCGCCTTTAACCCAACGATAAACGCCGGGTGACGGGCAATAGCCTCTAGCGCCTCTTTCCGGTCAATCCATTGAAGCTCCGACAGCTCATCTATCCGCTGCAGGCCAAGCCGGGATACGTTCAATAGCGCCAATACTCTCGTCCTTGCCTCAGCCCGGCTTGCAGCCAGCTCGTCAATCCGGTCCGCGCCGCAGCTTCCCGCGTCAACAATCGTAGTTACGCCATGCCTCACGCCAATCTCATCAATCTCATCGCCATACGGCGCAAGCCCCGAAACCGCATGCACATGCAGGTCAATCCACCCGCTTGAGGCGTACATGCCGGTACAATCCATTACGTTGCCGCCTTCTGCCGTGCATGCATCCGACAGCTCCGCAATCCGGCCATCCGCACCCATCACAATGTCGACCCTCTCTAAACGGTCCAACAGCTTTACGTTCCGCCATATCAATTCCATACCGCCACCTTTTTCTGCAACAGACATGTAGTATAACGTTATAATGTTAGATTACATCGATTAGGTGAAGCGGTCAACAAACATTATAATGTTTAAACAGAAAAAAAGCCTGCAAGTTAATGAGAATCCCTTCCACTAACTTGCAAGCTCTCTCCTGCCGGATTACAACGACTCTGATGCCTGCTTCAACAGATTGGCGAGCACATCGAAATCAGCCGCTTGCCCTGCTTTGAATTTGATTGTTTTTCGTTCCGGCGGACCGTTGAACTGCCCTTCAGGGAATTCCACTTCAGCTGCGTTAAAAATAACAAAGCTGACGGCATCCTTCGCTGTCGAAATAACCGCGGCATATTTGCCATTTTTCAAAAAATGGGGCTTTTTGTATTGAATCCGTTCCTCCGCACCCGGCACAGTCTCGTGGACCATATCCCGAAGGCTGCTTGCCAGCTCGGCCTGCCACGGCTGCGCCAGCTCCTCGATGAACGACGTAACTTCTGCCTGCTTCATGCCATCCTCTCCCTTTGCAATGATTCTATCAATTACTATACCATTTCGCCTAAATTATAGGAAATTCGTAGATTGAATATATATTCATATTATTGCATAATTATATAAAAATGCAAAGGAGGCTGCCGTCTTGCCTTACCTCTGCAACTCCCCGTCCTTAACCGACTATCTCGCCGACTCCGATATAGCGGATTATCACCATCCCGCTATTCAGTCGCTTGCGACAGAGCTGCGTCAGCAGGCGCCCGACGAGACAACGTTTATCCGGCTTGCTTTCGAATACGTCCGGGATCAAATCTCCCATTCCTGGGATATCCAAAGCTCCCTCATTACTTGCAGCGCTTCCGATGCCCTAGCCCATAAAGAAGGCATCTGTTATGCCAAGTCGAACCTGTTATGCGCCATTCTGCGCAGTCAGGGAATACCCGCGGGATATTGCTATCAGCGCTTGACGCTTGGGGATACGCCGGATACCGGATACGTCATCCATGCACTGAACGCGGTATATCTTCGCAATGCGGAGAGATGGATCAGAATAGACGCGCGCGGCAACAAGCCGGGGATTGATGCTCAATTCTCTTTAGACCAAGAACGGCTGGCCTTTCCAATCCGGAAGGAATATGACGAAGTTGATTATCCGATCATTTATTCCGAACCTCATCCAAGCACCATCCAGGTTTTGCGTCAGCATAACGATTGCAAAGTCATGTATCTGCACGGTCTCCCGGCTGAGCTATAACGCTTGGATAAAAAATAACCCCTTCACCGTATGCGTGAAGGGGTTATTGTCAAATGCGCTATTTATTTCCAGCTTTCAAACTTATAAGTCCAGAACCTCTCCGTTCCCAAGCGTTCCTGAACCTCTTTGTCCGTGTGCTGCTTGTTCCCGAAGATTTCGGAACTGTTGAATTGGGAGCGGTGAGCCCGGATGGAAGCCATCTTGTTCTTCGTATAATCCCGCACGTCAAACGAGATATCCGGCTTGCCAATAAACTGCTCATGATTTCGGGAGAAAGCTACGCAATAGACAGGCGGCCGCTCTTCCTCCGGCAGTCTTCCGACCGTCCGAACAACGGCTTCCCCGGTTGCGTCATGGTCCGGATGAACGCTGTAGCCCGGATAAAACGTGAAGATAACGTCAGGCTTCACTTCTTCAATAAGAGCATGAATATGTTCATCAAGGAACACTTTGTCCTCGAACTCAATCGTTTTGTCATGGAAGCCAAGCATTCTCAGATCCTGGATTCCAATCGCCGCGCAGGACTCTTCAAGCTCGCCCCGGCGAATCTGCGGCAGCGTTATCCGGCTTGCGAACGGCGGAAAGCCCATGTTCCGCGCCATCTCCCCAAGGGTCAGGCAGGCGTAGGTAACCTGCGCGCCTTGATCGATCAACTGCGCCAGCGTACCCGACATTGTAAATGCTTCATCATCCGGATGCGGCAGAACTACTAATATACGTTCCATGTATTTTACTCTCCTTTCTAAAAGAAAGCTCCAACTTAAAAAGGCTCCCGGCTGAGTTGCAAAGCGACAACAAGCTTGCCCTGCTGGTCATGGCCGGCGAGGATAAGCCGTTCGGCTTCGCTCTCTTCATAATGGGTCAAGCCTTCCGAATAAACCCAGCCCTGCTGCATTTTGAGTCCGACACGGAAAGGACCGTTCCCGGATATCAAACCATGCGAATATTGAATAACGGCATTCGATATAAAAGTAGCGGCCGGATGCTTGGAAGCATCGTTATGAGCCGCGTATGCTCCTGTCGTCATCTCAAGATGAACATAGACATCTTGATCTTTCAAGCTTTCCAGTCGTCGTTGAACCTCGGCGGGATGGATCGGTTGCATCATCTTGGATTCTCCTTTAACCATAAAATGAATAATGAATTGAGAAGATTGTATAGTAAGTTTATCGGAATAGCAAGAATAAGATTACTGTTCCGATACCTTTTTCTCATACAGGTTAAAATCGCCGATTGGATTGGCTGCGGTGCCTTTGAATTCATAACCGCAAGTGCTGCGGTAGAAGTCGTTCAGCTTCGGATTATTGGCGATGCAGTCCAGCCTGATCCGGTCTTTACCCGGGAAATGAATGTCCGAGCTTGACCAATGAACGATAGCTTCGCCGAGATTACTCCCCGCGGCTGCGCGGTTAATATTAAGACGATGCAGATAGACCGAGCTCTCATGCCCTTCCTCGCCCCACAGCTCGCGATCCCAAGGGCTCGCCTGCTGCATCAGCATAACCATCCCCATAAGCGTATCATCCTGTACGAAAATATACACTTCCCCGCGTTTGATCGCTTCCGGCGTACGATGGGAGTCTTCGCCCTGCAGCAGTCCGCTCCACTGCGTAGAGCCTCTGCTCTTCAGCCATTCCGCCGTCTGCACCAGCAGTCCCAGCACGGCTGGCGTATCCCCTTCCGTGGCCTGGAATACTTTTATATGATTCTGAATAATCCCGATTGGTTCTGATTGCGTAAACATGGATGACTGCCCTCCTGCTAATGGCCCAAGATACCTCCAGTATACTCTCTTTAGCCAAACTTCTACAAATCTCAACCGCAGGTTGAGTCCGGCGAAAGTTCAATCCATGCGTTATTGTCCGGCTGGGGTAACTTCAATAGAATGAGGAGTATCAAAAGGAGCGTGAGCGAACATGAAGGAGAAACTGGCGCGGAACATCGCCATTTACCGGAAAGAAAGAGGATTAACGCAAGAGGAGCTGGCGACCAGGCTGGGCATTTCGTTTCAGGCCGTATCCAAATGGGAGAACGCCGTGACTATGCCGGACCTCTCGCTAGTGCCGGAGTTATGCCGCACGCTTGAAGTCAGCATCGACAAACTGCTTGGTTACGTCTCGCAGGATAAGCCGATTACGATTTATGAAGAAGAATATAAGACGGAAAATTATTATTGGGGAACGGAGCCGAACAGCGGCGTATACGAGGTGCTGAAGGCTATGCCGCCGAGCAGACGGCTGAAGCTTCTGGATATTGGCTGCGGTGAAGGCAGGGACGCGGTATTTTTCGCCCGGAACGGTTATGAGGTAACGGGAATCGACGTTTCGGATGCCGGCATTGAGAAAACAAAACGGCTGGCCGAATACGCTGGCGTCCAGGTTAACGTGTTGAAAGCGGATGTGCTGGATTTCCGTCTCGACAAGCCATACGACATTATTTATTCCAGCGGGGTTCTTCATTACATCAAGCCGGAGTTCCGCCAGGAGATATTCGCGAACTACAAGCAGTTCACTAACCCCGGCGGAATCCATGTCCTGAACGTGTTCGTGCATAAACCGTTTATCGCCCCGCCGCCTGAAAACGAACCTCATGCCTACAAATGGCATTCGGGCGAGCTGTTATCGCACTATCGGGACTGGCTGATTAAAGACAGCGCCGAGATCGTGTTCGACTGCAACTCCAGCGGCATTCCCCATCAGCATGCGATGAGCACGGTTATGGCGCAGAAGGCGTGACGAAGACGGTTAGCTTACGTTTCGTTCTTTTCTAATAGATATAATGCTTCATCAAGCGGAACCACATACTCTTCCCTGGCCTTCATGTCTTTCAGCCGCACTTTGCCGGTTCGGGCCTCTTCCTCGCCAATAAGCAGCGCGTAACGGATCGCCCTGCTTTCAAGCGAGGCCAGAGCCTTTTTCAGCTTTCTGCCCGCCGGCTCCATACCGGTCTGAATCCCACCCGAGCGCAGGACGGTCGCAGCCATCAAGGCATCCCCCCTTGTATCGCCGATGGATAAGACAACGACCTTTGGAGCCTGCCCCGGGAATGGCCGGTCCCGGATCATTTCCATGATGGACTCCATGCCTAACGACAAGCCTGCCGCCGGGTAGGTCATATCCTCGTTGCCGATCAGCTTGCCGATTATCGCGTCGTACCTCCCGCCGCTTCCTATGCTGGATGCATAAACGCCGCTGGCATCAAAAATCTCATAGACGGTTCCCGTATAGAACGAAAATCCCCGCGATAAAAAAGGATCAAAGCGGCAAATGTCCGAAAGCTTCAGCTTGTCGATCAGCGTCTGAAGAGCGCGGACCTCGGCAGCTCCTTGCGATTCCTTGAGACCATAGCGCTCCGCCAGAAGACCGAAAGAAGGTTCTTGCAGGGCAATAAGCTCTGCAATCTTCTCAACGGCTGACCTCGAAATTCCTTTGTCTCTCATTTCCGCCAGAACGCCATCGCTGCCTATCTTCTCAAGTTTGTCGAGCGTAAGCATCACGGACAGGCTTTCCTCCGCCGGTACGCCTACCGCACCCAATATTTCGCTTAAATACCGGCGGTTATTCCAGCGCAGCGTGACCGGAATGGCGAGCCTTTTGAACACCTCAACCGCTATCAGCATCAGCTCCGCTTCCGCTTCAGGCCCCTCAACGCCTACCATATCCACATCGCATTGGAGAAATTCCCGCAGGCGGCCGCGCTTCACCGGACCATCGCGAAAAACCTTCCCGATCTCGTACCGTCTGTACGGAAGCTTGATTCCGGGATTCAAAGCCATGACCTTCGCGAAAGGAATCGTCAAATCGTAACGCAGCCCCAGCTTCCTTCCGCCTTGATCCGTGAGCCGGTACATCTCCTTCAATATCTCGTCGCCGCCCGCATACTTGGAGGTCAATAAATCCAGCTCGTGAAGCACCGTAGACTCCATGCTCTCAAAGTCATACAGCTCGAAAACCTCCTGCAGCACCCCTCTAACCTTCTGGCGGACGGCTTGTTCCTTTCCGAAAAAATCGTAGGTTCCTTTTACGTTTTGCATAACCCGGCACTCTCCTTTATTTTGGGCAAGCGTAAACGGCTGCGCCGTCCTTAGGAGGGGCAGCATACGTTTCGCGAATGAAATATAAGCACAGTATAGAAAAACGTATACTTTCTTATATTTTAAAATAAAAAACGCGCAGGACCTCTTGGTCCTGCGCGTCACGTATGCCGCAGGGAGGCCAACGCGAATGGCGTTAGCCTCCCTGAATTTTTGTATCAGGGGTGCTATCGCTTTTTGTAGTGATGATGAAGTTGATTAAACGCGAATGTCCGCATATGCGTAACTCCTTCATTCAAACTCGAATAATTATCGTTGATTATAGCAGGGCTGATTCAAAGATGCAATGACCGGTAATCGGTCCTGCGAAGATCGGATATTTTCTTTCCAGAACCGACATCATATGACCTTTTCACAACATTGGGAAAGAAGTACCAAACCCTCGGTTACGGGATAAGCAGCAGGACCTTTGCGGAAACTAACGGCCAGAAGTCTGATTGACACCTCATATTACTTTAGTTCATAATAATTCGCACGCAAACTATTTTTGGAGGAAAGCTGCAGTGGAAGAACAGCGGATCGTGGGCATTTTTCAAGCTTATCGCGAAATCAATCAAGTCTTTTTCCAGATATTATCCAAAGCGGCTAGCAAGCATAACTTGACCGCTCTTCAGCTTTTGGTGCTGCGAGTACTGCACGAAACCCCCGAAATCCGCATGTCCGAGCTGGCCGAGAAGCTGAATGTGGGCAACAGCACGATGAGCGGCATCGTGGACCGGATGGTGAAGGCAGGCATCTTGGAGCGCGAACGAACGGAAGCGGATCGCAGGGCGATGACGATGAAGCTGACGGAGAAAGGCAAGGAGCTCTGGCGCGAGACGGATGCGACGCGCATGAATATGATGCGTCCCCTGCTGTCGATGACCGAGCAAGATCACCGCGAGCTGAGCCGGCTCCAGAACGAAGTATTGCGTTTACTAAAACAATCCAAGGAGGAAGCTTAAGCCATGACAACAGCTGTGTCCAATCAATTGCGCAAAGGGCCGATAATGGCCTCCTTGCTCATCGCGGCGTTCGTGGCTCTGTTGAGCCAAACCGTGCTTAACGTCGCGTTGCCGAAAATGATGGCAGATCTTGACGTCGGCGAAAGCACGATCCAATGGCTGTCCAACGGCTACATGCTGGTGAACGGCGTGCTGGTCCCAATCAGCGCTTATCTGATCAATCGGTTTACGACCCGGAAGTTGTTTCTGGTCGCCTCATCCTTATTCGCGATCGGTACGATCGTATGCGCCCTGTCGGGCGACTTCAGCTCTTTGTTAGCCGGGCGTCTCGTACAGGCATGCGGCGCCGGCATTCTGATGCCGCTGATGACTATCGTCACCTTGACCATCTTCCCCGTCGAAGAGCGCGGCAAAGCGATGGGCCTGATGGGCGTTGCGATGATTTTCGCACCGGCCGTCGGACCAACGCTCTCCGGCTGGGTCGTCGAGCACTACGACTGGCATGTGCTGTTCTATATCGTATTACCGCTCTCCATTCTCGCCGTTGTATTCGGCGCTTTCTCGATGAAGGACGTTATCAAAACGTCCCGGCCTAATCTCGACATTCTGAGCGTCGTGCTATCCACTCTTGGCTTTGGCGGCCTGTTATACGGCTTCAGTGAAGCGGGTACAGAAGGCTGGGATTCCACCGAAGTCATCGTTTGCTTGGCCGTCGGCGCGATTGCGCTCATTCTGTTCATTGTCCGTTCGATATTGATGAAAGCTCCGCTGCTTGAGATGCGCGTGTTCAAGTATCCGATGTTCTCGCTTACCGCGTTGATCAACGCCATTATTACCATGGCGATGTTCTCCGGCATGATTCTATTGCCGATCTTCCTGCAGAATATCCGCGGCTTTACGCCTCTCGAATCCGGATTGCTGCTGCTCCCGGGCGCTATTCTGATGGGTATCATGTCGCCGATCACCGGCATGGTGTTCGATAAAATCGGCGCACGCTGGCTGGCCGTCGTCGGCCTCGCCATTACAGCCGTTACGACGTACGAATTCAGTCATTTAGCAATCGATTCGTCATACAATCACATGATGCTCTTCTATACGCTTCGGATGTTCGGCATGTCCATGCTGATGATGCCCATCCAGACAGCTGGCCTCAACCAGCTGCCGCGCCGCCTGAATGCGCATGGCTCGGCCATGTCCCAAACGCTCCGGAACGTCTCCGGCGCGCTTGGTACCGCGATCCTCGTCACCATCATGACCAACAAAGCCGCGTCGCATGCGAAGGAGCTGATCATCGCCGGCAACATCGCGCCGTCCGACAAAGCAAAAATGGGCGAAATCACCATACAATCGACGATTTACGGTATTAACCAATCGTTCGTCGTCGCGACATGGTTGACGATTGCCGCACTCGTGCTCGCCTTCTTCATCCGCAAGGTGAAGCCTGCCGAGGACGCGGTGCAGGTGCCGGATAAGACTGCGGAGGCGGTGCAGATGCCGGATAAGGCGGAGAAGGAGGCGGCGCCTGCAGCGGAATTGGCTAACAACGAAAATCGCTCGAACCGGCAAAGCGCAGACGGCGAATTCCGCAACGCCATCCGCGGGTTCCTTACGCCTGAACCGCCGAAAGACAAGAACAACGAACACTTTAACGATCAGGAATACCGGAAGGCGATTCTAAGGTTAAAAGGCACTCCCGAACAGGATGACCGCCAGGAAGAAATGAACGATAAGGCATACCGGGAGTCGCTTAAGAAGCTCAACAAACCGCAAAAAGAAAGCGAATGAGAAATCGCGTTTTTTCAGAGCCAAGAGAGGAGATTAAACGATGAAAATTTATATTGTTTACGATAGCGAAGCAGGCCACACGGAACAACTTGCCCGCTCCATTGCCAAAGGTGCCGAAAGCGTGGAAGGAGCGGAGGTCTTCATCAATCACGTCAAACAGGCGAACGTCAAAGACCTCGCTCAGATGGATGCCATTATCTGGGGCTGTCCCGGGCACTTCGGCACGATCAGTTCCGGCATGAAAGAGTGGATCGACAAACTCGGCTATTTATGGGCCAACGGAACGCTGGTTGATAAAATCGGCGCCGTTTTCTGCACGACTGCAACCATCCACGGCGGGATAGAAGCCACCTTATTGAACTTGATTACGCCGATGCTTCACCAAGGGATGATCATCGTCGGCTTGCCGGCCAATATTCCCGCAAATGCGCTGTACGGCAGTTATTACGGGGTAGGCGTCACATCGCCCGTTGAGGATACCCACGATCCGCTGAGCCAATCGCTATTCTCGAAAGGGCTGGCGCTTGGCGAAGCTCTCGGAACGCGCGTAGCTAATGCGGCGGGCACTTATGCGGCGGGCAAAAAGACGCTCGGGACGACGGTATAAGCAAGCGCGGTTAACGCGTTTAAGAGGCATTTGAACTGGCCTTATGATATGACAAGCGCGGCCCTTCCAGGGGTCGCGCTTTTATTGAATCGGCTTGATTTTCCGCCCGGGCGTTTTCTGTCTCAACCTCTGCCCTCCTGTGGGTTCAATCTTGGACCAAACCGCGAGAAGTCGATATCCTGCCAGCCAAGCCGGTAGGCCGGAGAAGCCGGCAGCAAGCGGTAGTCTCCCGCTGCTTCGTCTACAAAACCGGCAGGTGCCAGTATCGTCTGCGCATCAAGCTTTCCATCCGCGAGCGAACGCCAGGAGTCCCAATGATACAGCTTCCCCCAGACCTTGCTCTCGCCAACCGCCGGAAACGGCAGCTCCTCGCTGGTCACAAGAGGAGGCTCGCCGCCTCGCCAGTATAAATTGCAGTCAGCCGAGGCCAGCCGCTCATCGCTCCAATTCACATGCGCGTACATGTATCCCGAATTCGATACGATGTTCGAACGGATAACAATATCCCTATTGCTCTCGCCTGCCATCTCCTGCGTGCCAAAGGCGCATTCCGATTCGTTATTCGCGATTAAGTTGTTGATAATCCGGTTGCCGATTCCTTTCGAGAATATAGCCATCCACAGCTTGCCTTCTCCCGTCTGGTACAAATGATCAAGGAGATTATGGGTCACCTCCACATCGCTAGAAGCATCATCCAGATAAATACCGAATCCGAAGGAAAAATGGATGCCGCTATGATGAAGGCGGTTGCCATGAATCGCGTTACCCCGGCCGATTCCCCAGGATTCAATGATGCCTCCGTCCTGGCTGTCGGTCATGACATTGGACAGGTCGTTATGGCGAATGACATTGTTGCGGGTGAACAGAAACGAAGCATGATTATCCCAGGTTACGGGAACTCCCCAAAGCTCCTCCGGCATCCGCTGGTAGCGAAGACCCTTCATCGATATCCCGTAACGGGGCATGTTCGCTATCCGGTTATAAGCAATTTCGTTATCTCCGCTCTGGTACAGCACAATGCCGCTGCCATGACCAACAAGCTCGCCGCCATCCGTGATGATATTGTCCGTTATGCAATGCCCTTTGTTCCGATAAGCGGCAAGATGATCTTGAAAAGCTCCTTCTCCCGGCGCATAGCCCGAGGCATAGATGCCGGTATGCCCCATCCGCTCGATCCGGTTGCGAAGCAGCCGCACGTCTTCAACGCTGCGGTCGAGATAGACCCCGCATGTTCCGGAATTTCGAATAACGCAGTCCGAAACCTCGATTCCGTGGGCATTCCGCATGTATACGATACCGTTCCGGTTCTCATCGGGCTCCGCGTTGTCCATGCCGGGCTCTTCCCGCATCATCCGAAAGTCCTCCGTAAAGTCCGTGCAGGCAAACGTCAGTCCCGAGAATGCAAGTCCGGACACCCTCTCCGCATCACTATCTCCTTGGATATGCAATATTCGGCCGACAGCCGGAGCAACCACCCGCTCATGAAGCGGCGACCCGCTTCGCGGCCGGTAATACAGCAAGCCTGCCGCCTCATCCAGATGGAACTGGCCAGGCTCCCGCAGAAAGGCACGCGAGCCCTGCAAGTAATATCGGGAGCCTTCTCCAATCCCCCAGCAGCTAGGCCGTTTAAATAAAATCTTGCCCTCTTTCATTCCGGCCACCGGAATGGTCTCAGCGAACCAGTTCGCTTCGCCGCCGCCCGGCCATACATAAATCTGCAAGCTATCCGCGTCCTCCTTCGGAATATCCGGAAACTCCCCTTCCTCATAGCGGATGCCGGCCCGTCCGTCTTCTTCGAGCGGAAGCGAGCGGTAATAACCGGAGGCAGGCATTCTCGCTTTCGAAATACGTCTGCCATCGGCGTACAAGGTATGAAACCGCACTCCCTTCGGCACCTGCGCGGTCCATACCCCATTTCCCGCATCCTTCCATTCGGACAGGACTTTCCCGCCAATCAACTCCGCTGTCCGCCCCTCCGCATTGCGGTATGTAACAAGGCAGCGTTCCCCTCCCGCATCGCCGCTTCCAAACCGGAGAGGTTCATCAAGCGTATAGGTCCCTTCTCCCACAATAACGGTTATTCCGCCGGTCACCCCTTTTTTCACCAAAGAACGAACGGTCGCCTGAGCCTCCCGAATACTGCGAAACGGCTTCTCCTTGCTTCCGTCCCCATGATCATTTCCCCATGCGCTTACATAGATTTCAAGCATCGCCCCACCGCCTTTTGCCTGCTGTTTGACTTCACACTGCCACAGCATACGCTATACTGTAAACTGCACAAAACGCTAAAAAGCGTACGATATCCGGTTCACTGCTTTCTAAGGTGATTCCGGCTAAAATAACCCTTGCGCATCGGTTTGGGAGCGTTTACAACTATACATAGAGAGACTACATGCTGGATAAAGGGGCAGGATACTCATGAAAGCGTACGGCTACTTTACCTCGAAAAAATATTTCAAGCGCGTGTTATTTTCCATCATGCTGACAATGGCTCTCATCCTTACCGGCTTGTCCGCAGCCAATACGTACCTGCTCGAGCGGTCTGTCAAGCATGTCCAGGAGGACGCGAACCTTAAGGTGCTCACCCAGACCCAATACAACCTCTCTTATATGAACGAAATCATCGTGCACCTGTCTACCTTCGCTTTCCGCGATAACGCCTTGATTCCGCTGATGTTCAGCAACAACCTGCCCAAAATGGACTATATCCGCGGCTATCAGCAAATGTACAATATGCTGGAAAGCTCCTCGTTCCTGCATTCGATGGCGGTCTATAACGCTTCAACCCGGGAGCTGTACGGCTCCTCCAGCGATTTCCTGGTAGATGGCGGCACGACAAAAAGCAGCATCCTCGAATGGCTGCTCCATTCCTCGGAAGGTTCTTTGCCGGCATCCCGGCTCATCCCGTTCAGCTTCCAGCATTCCAACCAGATTGATGCCTTTGCGTTTATCGTCACGGATTCGTATGGTCCGTTCACCCCAAGCCAATCGGCTATTATATTGTTCATCAAGCCCGACTGGGTATTCGACAGCTTAAGCAAGCTGAACGGCATAAGCAGCGGGAGCAGCGGCGAGATTCTGATCCGAACGTCCGGCGGGCAGCTGTTCGACAGCGGCCATTCCCGGCAGACCCTGCCTCTCGATCAAGCAAGCATAGGCAAGCTGATACAGGCACCTAACGAGGCGTCCGGAGCATCGAACGATTCCGGCTTCGTTATCGGCAATTCCGGCGGGCAAAAAGTGATGATCACGTACCTGCACGGCATCGGCGACTGGACGATTCTGTACATTCAGCCTTACAAGGAGATCATGAAGGCCGTCTCGGATATGCGGACCCGTAATTTCGTGCTGACCGGCGCTTTTATCCTGCTCTCCATCGGAATCTCCGTCTGGCTGAGCTACAAGCTGTACGGTCCAATCGAAGGGATGCTGAAGCGGATTCTCCCGCATATGAGGAATGCCGCCCCGGATTCGGGCAAGCGCAACGAATTGGATGCCATGGGCGATCTTTACGAGCAGCTCTCCGGACAGCTGCAGGAGATCAGCTCGGAGCAGATTGTTCGCAAATACTATATCCGCAAGTTTTTGACCGATAACCGCAGCCTTTCCGAGCTGGATATGAGGCAGCTGATCAGAAAGCACGAGCTGCAGCTGGCGCCAAGCGGGCCGTATATGGTTTGCACGCTCCGGTTCGACCGGTACGATGAATACGACCGAAGGACATCATCCGGCATGAAGAAGCTGCATAGCTTTGCGGTTATGAATATCGCGAAGGAAGTGCTGTCGCGGGTTTTCCGCTGCGAGATGGTCGATATGCAGGAGGATCATTTCACCATCCTGCTGTCCGGCAAGGAAGAGCTGCTTGATCCGGCAGCGATCAAACCCGCTATCTTCGATGTCCAGCAGATTCTCGAGCGTTATTACAACCTTTCTCTGACTTGCGGGATCGGCGAAGCCGTTACCCAACTGACCCAGCTGTCCGCAAGCTATTATCAGTCCTATCAGCTTAGCCAGTACAGTATTCTAATGGGCTACAAAGCGATTATAGAAACACAGGATATACGTACAAATCTCGAGAACAAGCAAAAGTCTCTGCCAGGCGACGTGGAGAAAAAGCTGTCCGAGGCCATCAAGAAAGGCAAGCTGACCGAAGCCGGCAGCGAGCTGGAACGGGCTTTTGCCTTGCTGGCCGCGCTGCAGCTGGAGGATATGAGAAGAGCTATCGCCGATATGGCCTGGATTATCAAAAACGCGGCGGCCGAGATTACGAGCAACCGCATTACCCAGCTGTCCGTCGACATCGAACGCATCCCGCTCCTGCCGCAGGATTACTATACGCTGGATGAGCTTCATCTCGCTTTTCTGTCCCTCTGCACCGCGATATGCGAGGAAGCGAAGCCCTCCAGCATGGAGCGCAACGAAATGATTATCGAAACCGTGAAGGAGCTCATCTGGCAAAAATACAGCGACTACAACTTGAGCCAGCAGTCCATCGCTTCCACCGTCAAGTTAAGCTCCGCTTACGTTGGCAAGCTGTTCAAGGACAGCTGCGGAATGACCATTACGGAATATCTCAACGACGTCCGCCTGCGCCGGGCGCAGGAGCTGCTGCTCAAAGAGGACGGAACCATTACCGAGATTATGGAGAAGGTCGGGTACGGCAACCAGAGCTATTTTTTCCGCCTATTCAAAAGCAAGTTCGGCACGACGCCTAAGGAATTCCGCATCAAAAAATCAATCTCCTGAAGCTAAGCCGCCTGCTTCCTCCCAAGGAAGCAGGCGTTTTTTTGCTGCCGCAAGCGGTATAAAACAGTTATTCGCAATAAGTACAGCCCGCTTTTACAGTTATTCAAACAATGAACCCTATCCGGCCCGGTTCGGGTCATGGCATGCTGGACTCATCAAAGATTGGAGGAGATGCACTTGCCTAACATCCCGCCTGCCGGTCTACCAAGCAGCCACGAGCAGCCAGCAGCCCCTGTTCCCGTTAAACGCAAAAGCTGGCTTGCCAAAGAGCTCTGGCATATCCGGCGAAACCGCGAGCTGATCCTGCTTGCCCTCCCAGGCGTCTTATTCAAACTGGTCATTGCCTATTTGCCTATGGTCGGGCTGATCCTGGCCTTCAAATACTTCCGGTATGACCAAGGCATATTCGGCAGCAAATGGGTTGGCTTCGACAACTTCGAGTTTCTGTTCAAAGCGCAGGACGCCTTCCGCATTATACGCAATACGCTGCTGTACAACTTTACGTACATCCTGCTCACGATGGCGGTCTCGCTCCTCATGGCCCTTCTGCTTAACGAGCTGACCAGCAAGCTGATCAAGGTGTACCAGACGACCTTGTTCCTTCCTTATTTCATCTCCATGGTGCTGGTCGGTTATATCGGCAACGCTTTTCTCGACTTCCAGAACGGGTACTTGAACACGATCCTTGAATTGTTCGGCCAGAAGGGCCATAACTGGTACCTCGAGACAACGCCGTGGATCTTTATCCTTCCGCTTGTCGCCCTCTGGAAAGGAGTCGGCTTCTCCACGCTCGTCTACTTCGCCGGCATTACGGGAATCAGCACTGATTATTACGAAGCGGCCCGGCTGGACGGAGCTTCCCGCGTGCAGATGATGACCCGGATTACGCTGCCGCTTCTGAAGCCGCTCGTTATCATTTTGTTTATTTTAGGTCTCGGCAATATTTTCAGAGGAGATTTCGGGCTGCATTACTTTGTTCCGAATAACGTCGGGCCTAACTTCCCTACCACGGACATTATCGATACCTACGTCTACCGCGCCTTAACGAAGCTTGGGGACATCAACTCCGCCGCCGCGGTCGGATTCCTGCAATCCGTCGTTGGGCTTGTGACCGTCGTAACCGCGAACCTGATCGTCCGCCGCATTGACAAAGACAATGCGCTTTTCTGACCGAGGAGGCCAGCCTGCCCATGAAAATCAAATTCGCCGATATCGTCATTAACCTGTATTTCCTGATTGTTTGTCTGCTTATTGCCATGCCTTTTGTTCTCGTCATCGCGATCTCGCTGAGCTCGGAGAACAGCCTGCATCAGTTCGGCTATCAATTCCTGCCCAAGGAATGGAGCCTCGAGGCTTACCGGATTGTGTTCGAGAAACCCGAGCCTTTGCTTAGAGGGTACGGGGTGACGATTGCGATTACCGTTATCGGCACCGTGCTGTCGCTCTTCATGACCGCCTTGATGGCTTATCCGATCTCGCGCAGCGACTTCCGCTATCAACGGCCGCTCACGTTCTACGTCTTCTTCACGATGCTGTTCAACGGCGGACTTATTCCGTTCTATATTCTGATGACGCAATATTTGCATCTGAAAAACACGTTGGCGGCCCTGATCATTCCCGCCGTGATGAGCCCGTTCAACATCATGATTATGAAAGGCTTCCTCGACAAAATTTCGAGAGAAATCATCGAATCCGCAAAGGTGGACGGGGCAAAGGAATACCGGATTTTCTTCACCATCATTTTGCCGCTCTCCACGCCCGCCTTGGCCACGCTTGGCTTGTTCATTGCTTTCGGCTACTGGAACGAATGGTTTAATGCCCTGCTCTTCATCGATAACGATAAATACGTACCTCTTCAGCTGCTGCTCGTCCGGATTTTGTCGCAGGCCGAGTTTCTGGCGAACTCGCCGATGGCCGAGGTGGCGGATAAGCTGAAATTCGCGCAGTTCCCTACGCTGACCGTACGGATGGCGATGGCCATCGTGGCCAGCGGGCCGATGCTGGTGATCTTCCCCTTTTTCCAGAAGTATTTCGTCAAAGGGTTAACCGTTGGTTCTTTGAAGGGTTGACAATCAAAAGCCCATGCTTTCGAAGCAAGAATTGCCACAAAAAGCGTGTGTCAATTCTTTTTAGGAGGTGATCCGCACACTTTTGCGCGGCTTAAGAAGGTCTGCTTCACGGCGTGTAGTAATAATAAAACAGGAATGATAATTGGAGGGTTTACGGTGAACAACAACAAAAAAAGATTGTTCGCAACGCTGCTGTCGGTCATCTTATTGTTTGGCATTCTCGCAGCCTGTTCCAGCAACAATAACAGCAATAACAACAAAGCTCCAACGCCTTCGGCGGAACCGTCAACCGCGGCCAGCGATACGCCTGCCGAGTCATCGGAGCCGGCTCTGGATCCTGTTAAGCTTACATTCCTTTATCCGGTAGCGGCCGATCCCGGTCCGGACCAAAAGCTCGTTAACGACGAGATCAACAAATACTTGAAGGAAAAGATTAACGCCACCGTCGAATTGAAACCGCTCACCTTCGACGAATACGAGCCGAAGCTGAACGCGATGCTCGCGGCGAACGAGAACTTCGACATTGCCTGGAGCTCCAAGGGCTGGCTTGGCAACTATCAGCCTTATATCGACCGCGGCGCTTATCATGAAATTACGGATGACATGATTGCCAAGTATGCTCCCGAAGCGCGCGCGAATATTCCGGATAAATTCTGGCCGGATATGCTTGCCGCCGACGGCAAGGTGTACGGCTTCCCGATCTATCAAGTAGCGGCGAAGCAAAAGAGCTTGATTATCCAGAAACGTTTTATCGACAAATACAATCTTGACGTCTCCAGCATCCATACCTACAGCGATATCGAGCCGTTCCTGCAAACCTTGAAGGAAAACGAGCCGGATGTCGTGCCGCTTGGTCTCGCGCAAAACTCCAGAGGCATGTATATCGACCCAACCGTTGCAGGCACGGACGGCTCCCCGGTTTACTATAAAAAAGACGATTCGGCTTACACGCTGTCGACGTTCCTGAACACGGCCAATGACCGTCTTCCATACTTCCAGAAGCTGCATGAATGGTACGAGAAGGGCTATATCAACCAGGACGCTCCCGTCCTCCAGAACATTAACGACTTGAAGGCAAAAGGCAACGTTGCGGTATCGATCGAGTTCACTTCGAAGCCGGGCGGCGAGATTGGCGAAAAAGCAATCAACGGCGGCAACGATGTCGTATATGTTCCAATCTCCGAGAGCTATTTCACGGGTATCGCAAGCGCCATGCATGTCATCAACAAAAACTCGAAAAATCCGGAACGCGCCCTTATGCTTATCAACCTATTGAATACGGATAAATACTTGTATAACCTGATCTGCAACGGGATTGAAGGCAAGCATTACAAAAAAGTCGACGACCAGTACATCGAGCCGATCGAAGGCTCCGGTTACGCGCCTAACGGCGACTGGGTATTCGGCAACCAATTTAACGCTTATCTGAAGCCGGGCATGGCTGCGGATACATGGCAGAAGACCATTGAGCTGAACGACAACGCCGTCGTTCTGGCGAGCAGCGGCTTTACGGTAAACGAGGAGAATTTCAAAGCGGAGGTCGCCAACATCAACGCGGTGAAGAACGAATACGAAACCGCGCTGGAGACCGGCGCCGTTGATCCTAACAAAGTGCTGCCGGAATATATCTCGAAGCTGAAAGCCTCCGGCGCGGAGAAGGTAGACGCGGAAGTGCAGAAGCAGTGGGATGCCTTCCTTGCGCAAAAAGGCCTGAAATAATAGAAGCAGTCCCTCGGCGAATGCCGGGGGACTGCTTTTTGGGTCAGGCGGGTTGTCGAATCGTGTTTTTCGCTGTGCGCTGTGCTGTGATTCTCTTTTAGCTGCAAAAGTTGTTCCTTACGGCTTCGACCCGCTCTAGCGGAGAGCGCCATACTCCCGAAGCAGGCTCGCCACGTTCTCGTGCCCCTGCTGAACAGCCAGCGACAATGGCGTGTCCCCGCCATCCGCCGAGGCGTTTATATCCGCTCCATGCTCCATTAACAGGCGGATCATCTCCAGATTGTCATCATGGAAAGCCGCCGAGTGCAGGCAGGTATGGCCGTTGCTGTCCAGGATTGTTGGATTTGCCCCTTTTGCGAGCAGCAGCTTAATGACTTCGAGACTCCGTTCCCCCGCGATCGCCGCATGCAGGGCCGTATTCGAAGGAATAAACGAAATGCCGGAATGGGAGACGGCATTGACGTCCGCGCCTAACTCCAGCAATACACGCGCAACTTCCGCGTTGCCAAAATGCGCGGCATAGCCAAGCGGGGTAAGTCCGTCTTGATTCTCGGTATTGGCCAGCTGCGGATGGGACTCAATCAGCTCTTGCGCTTTGGCTGCGTCGCCGCTCTGAGCCGCTTGGAACAGATCATTTATGTAAGACTGTAACTCCATTCGTATAACCTCCATCTGGAAGATAATAAGCCTATTTGAACTTCTCCCAAGAACCTTCCAATTCCTGCCTGCTAATTGAAAAAGCCGGCCACATAAGTGACCGGCCATTTCCCCTCACGCCTTACGCATACCGGGCAATTGCCTGCTGGTACACATCCTTCGGACGGAGTCCGATATATTTGTCGACCGGCTCGCCGTTATGGAAGACGATAACCGTTGGCATCGACATCACGCCAAATTCGGAAGCAATCTCCGGCGATTCGTCACAATCCACTTGAAGGATGGAGACACGCTCGCCTTCCTCCTGCTGAAGCTCATCCAGAATCGGCAGCAGCACCTTGCACGGCGGGCACCATGCGGCCCCGAACTCAACTAAGGTTGCTCCATTCGAGCGAACAGCCTGATGGAACGACTGTCCGTCTATTTTTCTAACGCTCATCTTCATTCCTCCGTTTCCTTCTGCTCTTCCAGAATCGACTGAATGCGGTCCTCCAGATTGCGTTTAATGCTGCTCAGGAGCTGAATCTGCGTCTCGATCTCCCCCAGCTTGTCGCGGTAGATCGGCAGCACCTCCTTGCAGAACGCCTCTTTGTTCTTCAAGACGCAGTGCAGGAAACCGGCGATTTGCTCCGTCGATAATCCAAGCTGGAGATATAGCTGAATCGTCCGCACTTGCTCCTCGGCAAGCGGCGAATATTCCCGGTACCCGTTCTCCAGCCGGATGGGAGTAAGCAGTCCCTGCTCCTCATAGTAACGAAGCGACCGCAGACTAACTCCCGTACGCGTCGCAAGCTCTCCGATTTTCATCCTTAACGCCTCCTGCATCGTCGATTCGAATCGATTATATACCCTCACATTAATGTGAGGGTCAAGATGAAACGGCTAAAGTAGACAAAAACCCTTCCTCGGTCGGAAGGGCAAGCTTCTATTATTGCTGGCGGTACGCCTGCGGGGTAACGCCGGTCATTTTCAGGAAAGCGCGGTGAAATTGGCTCGTGCTCGAGAAGCCGAGATCCACGCTGATCTGCCCGATCGTAGCGTCGGAACGGCGCAGTCTGTTCATGGCCTCCGTAATGCGCAGCCGCAGCAAATATTGATACGGCGTCGTGCCGGTTGCTTCGCGGAAGGAGCGGATAAAATGATAACGGCTTTGAAGCGCGATTCCGGCAAGCTCCTCGATATTAATCGTATGGTCGTAGCAGTCATGGAGATAGGTCAACGCCCGCCGAATATGCGGATCGTTAATGCCCGGCGGCAGCAGCTCCTTCTGGCCAAGCTTAAGCATGCCCCCCAGATAGGCGAGCACATCCTGCTCCACCTCCTGCACCGCAATCGGATCGGCCAAAGCCTGCCCTTCCATCAGCGCCATCATCCATTGACGGAATCGGCCTATCATGTCTCCGGTATGGAATTCCTGCCGGATGTCCTGCCCGGCTCCCGCCATGAAATGCGGCTGCAGGGATTCCATCCCGCCGTCTCCGCGTTCGCGAACTTTTATAATGATTACGGATGATTGCTTGCCCAGATAAAAATGATGCTCGGTCCCCGGCGGCTGGAGCAAGCCGTTGCCTTGCTTCAGGCCATAGCTCCGCTCTTCCTGCGTAAAGTGAACCGTGCCCTTGATCGGAAGCGTAACCTGCATCCAGTCCTCATGCTTATGGGGAACATTCTTGAAGCTATGGCTTCCTTGCCACAGCTCGATCCAGTTGGTCTCTACTTTCATCTCCATGTCTCTTCACCTGCCATCATTATAGCAAAAGTTGCTCCATTTGCAGCACTTTTCGCAACGACCGTTTTCCGCCTCCCCCGCTATACTAAAAAAAATAAAAGGGGGAACCGTTCCATGAATACGACCGCTGCTTTACAGGCGCAGCGCAATCCGGCGATCTGGATGCTGTTTGGCGTCAGCTTCGCCCATCTGCTGAATGACGCGATGCAGACCGCCGTGCCTTCTGCTTTTCCGCTGTTCCAATCCGAGATGCATCTAAGCTTCACCAAAATCGGCTGGGTAGCCTTTATGCTCAACATTACGGCATCCTTGCTCCAGCCGTTTATCGGATACGTATCAGACCGCAGGCCAATGCCCTTCCTGCTGCCGCTTGGCATGCTCTTCTCGCTGGCCGGCGTAGTTGGCTTCGCATATGCGGACAGCTTCTGGATGCTGCTCGTCTCTTCCGCCCTCATCGGGGTAGGCTCGTCCGTCCTGCATCCGGAATCCTCCCGGGTAGCCCGGATGGCAGCATCCGGCGGGAAAGGGATGGCGCAATCGGTATTCCAGGTCGGCGGCAACACCGGCCAGGCGCTGGCGCCGCTGCTGGTTGCTTTTCTGTTAATGCCGCATGGCCAAAAAGGCTTCCTGTGGTTTACGATTTTCGCCGTTGCCGGAATCGTCATACAACAAATCATCAGCCGCTGGTATGCCGGTCAATTAACAGCTGCCGCATCGATTAAAAAAGCGGCTAACCGGATGCTGGATCAGCAATCGCCCCATTCCACGTTGTTCGTGGCCGGCACGATGGCGCTCCTCATTATCCTGCTGTTCTCCAAGTTTGTGTATATTGCGGGCATGACCGGTTATTATTCGTTCTATTTCATCGATCATTACGGGTTGTCGTTCTCGCGCGCGCAAATTTGCTTGTTCGCTCTGCAATTCGCGGGCATGGTGGGCACGCTGCTTGGCGGACCGCTTGCCGACAAGTTCGGCCGCAAGACGATGATCTGGATTTCCATCGCCGGAACGGCGCCATTCTCGCTGCTGCTCCCTTACGCAAGCCCGGCAGTCGCCCTCGTGTTGTGCTGCGCGATTGGCCTGATTCTAATGTCCGGCTTCTCCGTTATCATCGTCTATGCGCAGGAGCTGATGCCAAGGCATATCGGCACCGTATCCGGTTTATTCTTCGGGCTCGCGTTCGGCATGGGCGGACTTGGCTCCGTTCTGCTCGGCTGGCTGACCGACGTGAAGGACGTTGCTTTTACGATCGAGCTGTGCTCCTTCCTCCCGCTGCTTGGACTTTGCGCGTTCTTCCTGCCGAAGGACTCGAAGCTGATGGGCAAGGCGTAGGTGGGGAGCTTCGCCAAGTTGATAGCTCCAGACCGAATAAGACCCTGTGAGGGTCTTATTTCGTTTATTGCCACTCTGCTCGAATGAGATAAGACCCCGGCAGGGTCTTACCTCTTACTTTTGAGCGCTAAAACGCCACATCCATGCGCTACATAACAAAATAAGACCCTTGCGGGGTCTTATTCGCTGCTTGTCTAGCCTACTTGAGCCAGATAAGACCCTGCCGGGGTCTTATTCGCTCCACTCTAGGTAGCGTTCATCCCACACCTGGGTTCTAACGCTTAAGGTCCCTCAAGGACCTTAAAAGCCGGAATCCCTTTATTTTGCCGGCTCTCGCCATAAATTCCGCATCCTTAAGTTCCCTAGAGGGCCTTATCCCGGCAAATCGCCGCTGCGTTCCGAGGGTTAAGGCTCCTTAGGAACCTTAACACCCTTGTCCAACCCTTAAAATCACTTTATTTATGTATCGTAACCTTCGTACCCGTAGGCACTGCATTATATAACCATTCTACATCCTCATTCAGCATGCGGATGCAGCCCGCGCTTGCATTCGTGCCGATGGATGAAGGGGCGTTGGTCCCGTGAATGCCGTACTTCGTTCCTTGGGTATTCGGGACGCTTAGTCCCAGCCAGCGGCTGCCGAGCGGGTTCTTCGGATCGCCCCCGGGAATCCCTTTGGCGGAATACCAAGGGTTCTCGATCTTTGTTAGAATCTCGAAGGTTCCGGTTGGCGTTAAACCCGCTTTTTTCCCGCTGGCAATATTAAATGTCTTCTTAATTGTCCCTCCGGATTTTACGTACAGCTTATTCTTCGTAATATCGATCTCTATGGAAAGCTTGGTCGAAGCCGTCGCGGCAACCGTGCTGCCGGACTTCGCCGCCGCCATGTAATACGGATTAGGAATTTGTAGCTCTTGCCCTGTTTGAATGAGGCTTGTATCCGTGCCCACCCCGTTCGTCTGGGCAACCGCCTTCTGATAGTCCTGCGATTTGAAATATTTGACCGACAGGCTATACAGGGTATCGCCTTTTACAACATGATGCCTGCCTTCTCCCGACGGCAGCGGAATGCGAAGCGTCATCCCGAGTTGCAGCTCGGTATTGGGATCGCTTATCCCGTTGTAGGTCATTAACGTGTCCATATAGTTGCTGCGGTTAAAATAGCTTTTCGTAATCGCGAATAGGGTTTCTCCCGGCTGTACCTCGTAGTAATCCAGTACGAGAGGGCTTTTCAGCTTGATCACCGTTCCGGCTTTCAACGATGCTTTGGGATTCAGGCCGTTGAGTTTCGCTACTTGTTCGTAATCGCCTGTCAGATAGTATTTTTTCGAGATACCAAACAACGTATCTCCCGGCTTAACGGTGTAAGGAACGGCAATGCCGGCAGCCTTCTCCGCCTCTGCCCCCAGATTCCCCGGATAACTCGCCAATGCCACCATAACCATAATCATACAAAGGACCCACTTCGACAACCTGCTCAACGATGATCACACCTTCTGAAGGAATAATTGCGGCTCATCTGATTCGCTGTCATTCGGCAGGATTCCTTCTTGTTCGGCAGCCTCCGCCAACAATTGGTGCGTACGTAGGAGCCGAAAGCAAAAAGAACCCGCAACAGCGGGTTCTTCCGGAACTACCCTTTCCCAATATACCTAACCCTCGCAAGGATTCAAGAACTAGTCTTTAATCCATCCCCCAGCCAATTACGCCTACCATTATTTTTCTAATCGGCTCCATCGCCATGTTAATAAGCGCTACCGTTGTCCCTGATTCCGTACCCGGCCAGTTGAGAACAAAGCCTACCGCGATAACGGCACTCCAGGTCAGCAGAACCAGGTAAACGACGAAATCTTTGTACCATTTTTTGCGGAGGAGCGGCTTTCCACCTACAAGCAACAATACGACGTACGCCAGTACGATCACAATAGCGACATATAACACGACCTACTTCTCCCTCTTTTCCATCAAGTAATCAAAGGATTTGTTGCTTAATCCCATCCGTGCCATCCGGAATTTGACCTTCGTCTCAAGCGGGGCCTGCTTGAACACCTGATCCCAATTCTTGCTCCATACCTTCCACTGCTTCGGATATTTGCGATGCGTCTTCTCCGCCGCTCCGAATATATCCGCATTTAACTGCTGCCCCCTCTTCCATGCCTCTTGAAGCAGGGCACTAACCTGCAGCTGCCCCCCTTGTTCAAGCAACTGGATGATGCCGGGTTTATATAAATCCTGCGAGCAAGTGGATTCCAATAAGGATCCGGTCACGTCGACCTCCGCCGTAAACGTGAGCTGATTGCTCTTCAGCTTCGGAATAACCTTCGTGGAGGACTTCAGAATTTGAATGGTGTCATAGCCTTTCTTACCTTTATCGTCTTCGCAAGGAACAACAACAAAGGACTGTTTCACGCTATCCCTCAAATAAGATGCTCCTAGCGATTCCTTCCGGCTCATCCAGCCGATCATTTTATCATCCTTCAGGACGGCGAGGCGTCCCAGCTTCAGCTTGGAAGGAATAGATGTGCTTCCGAATGAATCCAGAGAGGACGTATCCTCCGTTCCGGACACAAAAATCTCGGGGACAACGGCGCTTTTCGCATCCCCCGTCACTTCCATAGCAAGCTGATAGACCGGAATATTGGGCAAAATGGAGGTGTTTTTCATCTCGGATAAAATAATCTCCTTCATACCTGCCCCCGAAATCGCCTGCAGCTGCATGAACTGCTCCAGAATTCGGCGCGCCGTGCCCGGCGTCGCAAGCACACTTACGGTCTCCCGGGTGCTCGAATTGCGGAAATAGACGTCGATCAGTTCGTTTACGCCATGCTGCAGCGCTTTTTCCCCAATAACCACGACACGGTTATGCGCGAAAAATAGCTTGCGCGGGCTTTCCGAATAGCTGTGCATAATCGCATCCCGTATGGTTTTGCCTTTCGTCGAGTATACAATGATAGGCGACTTCGGGCCGCTGCCTCCCGATCCCCCCATAACCGATGATATTGCGGCAGGAATAACAACCTGGTAGGACACAATCCAGCTGTTTCCGTCCCAATCAATGCCCGTTGCCGATGTGATGGCCACTTCGTTCAGCTCGATCCGGTTCCAGCAGCCGGTTGTCAGGGACGCAAACAGAAGAAGCAGCATAGCGCAACAAATAGACTTAAATCGCAATCTCATGGCTTCCGCATGCCTCCTTGCTGCTTTCGTTTCCTTCGCGTGACGAGAAGTCCCAGAGCAATAAGAATGGGCAGCAAAATATTCGTGATCAGCAGCACCGGCATGTTGACCAGGGTTGTCATAAAGGTGCTCTCCATATCTTGCGGCCACTCGCTCGCTGACGTTACGATCGCCAGAAGGCTTAATCCGATAACCGTATGGCGTTCGCTGCGCAGACGAAGAGAGTGGAAGATACAATGAACGGCTGCAAACAGGAACACGGCTAATTTGATATACATCGTCAGGACCCAGACCGAAACGGTAAATATTTCGATCCGCTCCAGAAACTCGCCAACCTCCACGATCGACATGACATTAACAAAGGCGTAGGACATAAACGGAACAAGCTGCTGTCCAAAGATCGTAAGACTAAGCAAAATAACGAGCACAAGCTGCGAGGATCCAAGGAAAGTGCCCAAAAGACCTGCTTTCACAACGGATGCCGGTTTTTTCATATAAGGATTTATAAGAAGCAGGACAGCTACCTCCGACAACAGACCGATAGGAGGAAAAGAAGCAATCGCCAATCTTATCGGGCTCGTATCAAACAGTGGAATAAGCCTCTTGAAATCAATGTCTGTATAAAGAACAAAGACGGATATTGGCACAATAAGCATGATCAGGATTAGCACCAAAAAAGACGATCGAGCAATCGCTTCGATTCCCTGCATGACGGTAAAAGCCGCTACGACGACCATAATGGCCGTCAGCATAAACAGCGGAGTGGAATCAAGGACGATATCGGATATAAAATCGGCAAACGTACGGACAATGACGCAAAAGGAATTAAAATAATAAATCCCTATAAATAATCCTATCCCCACGCCAATCGGTCTTCCGAAGCTGCTTTCCATCCATTCCAGGAAAAGCTGTCCTTTATTAGCCCTGCAGATCAGGGCAATTCCCAGAGCCATAATCATGCCGGCTATGGTTGCTATTACGCCTGAAATCCAGGCGTCATGGTGAGCAATCGTGACCATTACGCTTGGCACTGCCAATACGAGCGTAGGCGTAACCGCGCTTTGAATTAAGGCAACGGTCTGCAGGGTCGATATAGCCGGCTTCATGACTCTAGGCTCCTTCCTGATCTGGGCTGGGCTTCTGCCCCGCGCCTTCCCTTACTACATTGCTATCGTTAGAGATATTCAAAGGGCGTTTACGCATGGCCCACCATGGCACGCGAATCAGTACATCCTTCAAATTGGACGGTACAAAAGGCGAAAAAGGCATCATATACGGCTTGCCGAATGAGCGTAATCCGCATAAATGGGCAAGCAGAATCATAAGCCCGGACATAATGCCGAACAAACCGAACGTACCGGCCAGAATCATTAACACAAAGCGGATAAGCCTGGCGGCAATGCCCATATTGACGGCAGGAATAACGAAGCTCGCAATAGCCGTAAAGGACACGACGATAACCATGGCTGCCGATATAATCCCCGCCTGTACGGCTGCCTGGCCAAGCACGAGGGCTCCAACGATCGAAATCGCGGGTCCGATAATCCGCGGCATCCGGACACCCGCTTCGCGTAAAATCTCGAAGGTAATCTCCATCAGGAAGGCCTCAAGCAAGGCCGGAAAAGGAATCCCTTCCCGCTGGGCCGCCAAGCTGATCAGCAGCGAGGTCGGCAGCATTTCCTGATGGAAGGTGGTGATCGCAATATAAAGCGACGGAAGCAGCATGGATATAAAGAAGGAGGCCATCCGGATGATCCGTAGAAAGGTCGCAATATCGTAACGCTGATAGTAATCCTCGCTCGATTGAAAAAACTTGGCAAAGGTTACCGGCGCGATCAGCACAAACGGCGTTCCGGATACCATAACCACAACCTGGCCTTCCAGCAGAGCAGCGCTTGCCGCATCCGGACGCTCGGTATTCTGCAGCAGCGGAAAAGGCGTAAACGCCCGGTCCTGAATAAACTCTTCGACATAGCCGCTTTCCAGCACGCCGTCGATATCGATTTTATCCAACCGCCGGTGAACCTCATTGACGATTTCCTGCTCCGCGATTCCCTCCAAATAGACAACCGCCACATTGGTTCTTGTCTGGCGTCCGATCATCTTGTAGTCAAACCGTATATCGGGAGACTTAATTATTCTGCGGATAAGCGAGGTATTGGTCCGCAGATTTTCGGTAAAGCCACTCTTCGGCCCCCGAATAACCGTCTGACTGCTTGGCTCCTCTACCGCACGGGTTTTGCCTCCGGTAGTATCCATCACGATAGCCCTCAGGCTGCCGTCCACCACAAGGACCGTGCTTCCCTCAAGTATGCTGTAGCCTGCTTGCTCAATCGTGCTGACTTCGCTAAGCTTGCCGATTGCGATGGACTGTTCGGTTAAATGATGATATAGGCCGGCCCCTTCGCTGCTCTTCTCATTCGTATACGAATTATTGGCATCGTCCAGCAGACTAAGCAGCAGCGTGTTAATAGTCGTCCCCTCAACAATGCCGTCAATATAAAGGATCGCATAACGAGTATTGTTAAAGGAACGGTGCTGAAGCGTACGGCATACGACATCCTCGCCGCCCCCCAGGAACCGGTGCAGGCGCTCGATATTGATTTCCATATCCGGAAGCAGCACTTGCTCAGGCTGCTTTTCCTGACCGGACGAAGAGGTCTGCTTGCCCGACTTAGATGAAGTCTTATCAATTAGCATGGTTGCTGTCCTCGCTAGATGGCTGTTTTTGTACCTTGCCGCGCGATCGAACGCCGGACCGTAGAAGCATAACGATCAGCAGCAGGATCGGAATATACATTTGGAATATTGGAAAATGATATTTGATATTTTGTTCGAAGCCGACGTTAACCTGGTGCATGTAGCTCTTAAACCAGAACGAGCCGAAAAAAATACCGATCCCGACCGGTATGGCCGCAATTCGAAGCGAAATGCGAAGCAAGTAGGCTAGGGCAAGCGAAGCGCCAAGGTAATAAGCCGTCAATTTTACATATACCGCTGTAAAGAACAAGAGCGCGACAAACGGATCAAACCGTTCAAACACATCCCCGATCGCCACAAAGGTAGTCGCTTGCAGAAGCGGTACCGTACTCCATCCGGCTAACGAGCCTAGGCTCGCGATAATTACTACATTCATGACGGTAATAAACGCTCCGGCGAACAAGTAGCTCTTTAACGTTACCCGCATCACCTGGCCAAAGCTGCTTTTGTCGATATACCGCCAGAACATGAGGAACAATACCATCTCGCCGAAAGGAAATGAGATAATCTCGGGAATAGCGGCGTCCCAGACCGGCTTGAAGCCCTTTTCCAGCATCGGAAGCAGTCTGGCAAGATCTATGGTTCCTGTAAAAATCAATAGGAAATAGATTAAGACATAGATCAAAATCAGGATCGGCAGCAGCACCTCCGTCATTCGAAAGAATACTCCGGGACCACCCATGACGGCATAACCGCCAATAATGCAAATGATGAGCATGATGACGGAAAGCGGCGTATCCGACAGCAGAAACATAATGGAAAGGTCTGCGAACTCACGGACATTACGGGTGCATTTGTAACAGAAATAGACAACATAGACGAGTCCAAAAACAAAGCCAATCACTTTGCCGAAGTACAGCATAAATATTTCAATGAGGTTCCGGTCAGGCTCAAGCCTTTGGATCTGCAGCGTCACAAGACTGATAACCACAAATCCGGCCAGCACGCCAACGGCCACCGACAACCACGCATCCCGCTCCGCCGTGCCGCCAAGCAGAAATAAAGAGGAGCTGCCGATTAAAAACAGAATGACCATCGTAGCCATCTGTCTCAACGTCACCATGACTAATCCCCTCCCGTCCGAGATGTGCCCAAATTTGCATTTCTTATCATGCCCGGCGGAATGGAAAATAATTCAGAATGAGGAAGAGGGACCCTGATAGAGAATAAAAAAAGCTGTCCGGGGTGGACAGCTTTTTTACTACTTTCGTTCGATAACCTCCGCTAGCGGATCCTTTGGCGGGATGTGGTTATGCTTGCGGAATGCGTAAACGCGGATGGCGATAATCTTGATAATCGCATAGACGGGAACTACGATGATCATCCCGAAAGCGCCGATAATGGAGCTTGCGCCAATAACAAGCAGCATGACGGTGAACGGATGAACGTTCATTTGCTTGCCGATGATCCGAGGTCCGATCAGGTTCGCTTCAATCTGGTTCGAGACAACCAGCACAACGCCAACCAGAAGCACCGTCATCGGAGAGACGGTAAGCGCAACGACAGCCGTCGGGATAAAGGCGATTAACGGCCCGATATAAGGGATGAAGTTCGTGATGGCGGCAATCAAGCCTAGCAACAAGGGATAAGGCATATCGATAAGCAGGTAACCAACAAAGGTCAGCACGCCGATAAGGAGCGACGTGAGCACTTTGCTCAGGATAAACGAACCAATCGACGCATCGATCTCCTTGAGCGCCCCGCTTGCTTCCTTGTGGAAACGTTCCGGCAGCATCCGCAGGATATGGCCGGGCAGCTTGTCTCCCTCGCTCAGCAAGTAATAAATCATAAACGGAACGAGACCAAGCAGGAAGAAGAAGTTCATAATCACGTTAAAAATGCCGCGTACGCTGCCGATGACGGAATTAAGCAGTTCATCCAGCGATCCGGTCAGCTTGTTGGTCAGATTTTCCGTAGAAAGGGCATCCTTCTGCCCGATTTCCCTCAACCATTCATGCTGCTGCATGGATTCAAGCCATGTCTGAACGGAAGCGACGATCTGCGGAAAGTTGTCCACCAAATTAATGGACTGGTCCCGGATTGGAG
Organism: Paenibacillus glycanilyticus; assembly: GCF_051200795.1. Classification (NCBI taxonomy): domain Bacteria; kingdom Bacillati; phylum Bacillota; class Bacilli; order Caryophanales; family Paenibacillaceae; genus Paenibacillus; species Paenibacillus glycanilyticus. The sequence goes on along the minus strand of NZ_CP195155.1, from coordinate 1,028,939 downwards.
GCCAGATCATCCAGAAGAACAAATAACAGATGCCAATCGCGCCTATGTAAACGAGCAAAATAGCGACCGCCTTGGGCAGCTTCATAGAAAGCAGCCTTACAAACGGCCGGAACAAATAATAGAACATGCCGGAGATCAAGAGCGGCACGAATAACGCGGCAAGCACCTTGCCGATCGGATTAAACACGAAATCTACTTTAGACGCCAGATAGGCGATCAATAAAACAACGATAATGCCATAACCTATGCGAAACCACTTGCCTTGCGGCATACGAACAAAACTCCTTTTAACGATATTTTTTCCTATTACTAGAATTAACGCAAAACGGTCGGAAATAAACATAGGAAGAGCAATTATTCCTCCCAAATTCGCTGAATGCTAGGTTTACCCGCCGGGAAGGTAAGCTGAAAGACATCGGGATTAGACATGACTTCCCACTCTTCAAATCCGATCCGGTTGTCAAAGTGCTTAAGCAGCAGAGAAATCAGATTCCCGTGGGAGACGATAACAATGTTGTTTTTGCCGCTGTTCAGAGCTTCCGTAACGACGTTTACCGCACGGCTCGCTGCTTCATTACTGGACTCCCCTCCCTCGTAAAGCAAATCCGGATCCTCGTAAGTCAGTCGCAGCATCTCCCGCCAATCCGCATGATTGGCTCCTGACAGGACTCTCTCGGTTAAGCGGTCATCCGTAGCTATGTCCACACCAAGTCTGCCGGCAAGCGGCGCTATTGTTCTAAAAGCTCTTTCGAACGGACTGGATAGAATGATATCTACTTCCCTGCCGGAGAAAAAGTCGGCAAGCTCTTCCGCCTGCCGAATGCCCGTCTCCGATAATGGCGCATCCGGCTCCTGTCCGGCAGCTTTGCAATGACGCACGATATACACATGTTTCATGACGTTGCCTCCATTACCATGCGCTCTAGCGTTTTCTTGTCTTACGAGATGCTCTTAATTTGCGAGCTTCCTCAGTAGTATGGAACTCATATTCTCCCCATGGTTTATCATTATCAATTCCGTTGTTAATAATCTCATACACTTCAGTATTACTGCATCCTGCTGTTGATTCTAATGTTCTTAAATGTCTATAACACTCTTGGAGGCTAGCAAACTCTGTTTGTTCATCTTTTTTCTTCATAACGATAGGTATCCATTTTGCATTTTGTTTCAATTGAATTCCCTCCTATTTACAATGCAGACAGTATTCTGCCTTTAAGTCATCTGCTTCGGACTCTTTACTAATCCAATAATAATGTCCATTAAGATTTTTGTTTTGGATAACTTTTTGAATAAAATGCCTTTTCTATAGGTAAGTGCATGACAGTCTATGAACTTTAACCAAGGATGTGGGTCTATCTGTGATTACGATTAGCCCCTCTTTTTTTTCTTTGTATCAATAAAATCCTCGAGTGTCGTTATTTCAATTTTCAGAGGCTCTCCTCCTATTTCGTTTTTTCTTCCGTAAGATTGTTTTCTTCAATCCAATGGTCCGTTGTAAAAATTATACAACCAAAAACACCCTAGTTTGAATAGCTGACTTATAATCTATGGTTAAATTTCTCCTACGTTGGATTGCTTCCAACTAAATCGATCCATAAAGATAGGGCAACTGCTCCACACTGGATTTTATACAGTAAAAACTCCCTCAAGAGCACCAATTCGCCTTTTTTGTGAGAATTCACTGGATAAACTCCAATGTAGAAGACTTATAACCTCTTAAACAAGCAACTACAGTGGAGTAAATCCAACGTAAGAGCCCCAGCACTCCAGCCTCCACTCCACCGGCAAACAAAAAAAGCGGTCTCCAAGGAGGCAGTCCCCTCATCCGCTTCCTTTCACTGCCTTCTTTATTTCAGCCTGCATATACTCGGCAAATTCAATGAACGGGCGCTCATCCCGCTCTGACAGGTTGCCTTGTCCCATGTAGTCATCCAAGCAGGCCCTCAAAATGGCATGATACTTGCTCGGCAATACCCTTAGTCCCCATTCCCCTCCCTCTTGCTTGGAGGACACTTCGCCTTCCCGCAAGTAGAGCAAAACCCGGCAGAGATTTAAGGAATAATACACCGGCAAATCGATTATCCCTTTGGATGCTTCGCTTATATCGCCAAGAATGGACTGTATATAATGGATGCTCTCAACGGGCTTGAATAGTTCAGGGATCGGAACGCCCCATAAAGTCCTGCCCCTGTAATAAATAACCGTAAGATGCGCGGCTAGATCCGGGTCTTCGAATCCTCCGCAAAGGTAGCCGGGTTCCGATTGATAACGCTCGCGATGAGACTCCGAGTAGTGGTATTCGAATGGGGTCGGGTACGCAAACTCCTTTGCGTAAGACTCCAATATTATGCTTAGCTCTATCCCATTGCTGCCGGTCAAGTCATGATCCAGAAGCAAAATATGCCTCGTCATCAGCTGCAGCTCTTCCTTCGAGAGCTTATTCTTTACGACAAGGATAAGATCGATATCGCTTTTCTGCGGGTTGAAACAGCCCATAGCCAATGAACCGTGTAAATAGATACCTGTTAAATTGTCTGATAATATCGACCTGAAGATGCTAACCGCCTTTTCCAAAAAAGCATCGATATCCGCCATGTCCCCCTTCAAATATACGACCTCCCCCTGAATTACAATCACTCCCCCATTATTATCCAAAATAAAATCCTATGTCTACGGCCAAGATCGCAAACTCCAATATTCAGACATACTTCCTTCAAGATTGAGACAGTCCTTAGCCCTTTTATTTTTATTCAGCTAAACTTATAAAAACCCGTTGGATAATGGTTTATTTGTGATATAATCTCCATAGTTTTTTACCAATAAAGCATTTACACTAACACAGAAATCGGTGATCACATGTTTCAATTCAAGTGGCTTTGGCACAATCTGAATGGTGATCGGGCAAGGTACATAATCGCCCTATGTCTGTCCGTGATTGGCTCATCGCTCACGATTATCAACCCGTACATTGGTCAACGCATTGTCGACACCTTCATCGCAAGCGACAATGCCGTAAAAAACCTGACCGATGAACGATCCCTGCTGATCGGCTTATGCTTTGGCATGATCGGCTTCTCCCTGCTTCGCACGGGGCTCGCTTACTTCACTACCCTGCTTTACGAACGCGCATCGCAAAACATGCTGTTCCGCGTAAGGATTTACCTGTACAACAAAATTCAAGGTCAAGACATGCAGTACTATGACCGCAACCGTACCGGGGATCTGATGACCAAGATGACGGGCGATCTCGAGATGGTGCGCCACTCGCTCGCGTGGATCATCAAGACGATTATCGAATCTCTTACGATCTTCTTGGCAGCGGTTGTCTACTTCTTCTTTATCGACGTCTCGCTTACGTTATGGCTGCTTATCCTGTCGCCGCCAATCCTAATCGTCGCTTTTATCTTCGCCAGACGCGTACGCCCGATGTATGTGGATCTCCGGGAGCGCCTGTCGCAGCTGAATACAACAACGCAGGAGAATATCGCGGGCAACCGGGTCGTCAAGGCCTTCGCGCGCGAGGAGTTCGAGATTCGGAAGTTCACCGAGAAGAATGTCAATTACTCGACGGCCAACAAGAAGGCCGCCTTGGTATGGCTTGATTATTTCCCTTATCTGGAGACCTTGTCCCAGGCCTTTAACGTTATTCTCATGATTGCGGGCGGTCTGCTCGTGATGGACGGCCGGATTACCTTTGGCGAGTTCTCCGCTTTCTCCGCGCTCATCTGGGGTCTATCCAACCCGATGCGCAACATCGGCATTATTATTAACGATATTCAGCGGTTTTTCGCCAGCCTTACCAAAATCATCGATGTATACTACGCCCAGCCTCAAATCGTCAATGAGCACAACCCGGTTGTGAAGCATCGCTATAAGGGCAGCATCGAATTCGATAACGTCAGCTTCAAATACGACAGCGCTACGGTACTTGAAAATATCAGCTTTAAAATTGCGCCTGGCGAAACCGTTGCCATCATGGGCGCCACGGGCTCCGGCAAAACAACGCTGATCAATATGATTCCGCGCTTCTACGATGTCACGAAGGGCCGCGTTCTCGTGGACGGCAAGGATGTCCGCAAGCTTGAGCTTGATGAGCTTCGCGGCAATATCGGGGTAGCGACGCAGGACGTCCTGCTCTTCTCCGATACGATTGACGGCAATATCGCTTACGGCAATCCGGATATGCCGGAGGAGGAAGTCACGAAGTTCGCGAAGCTTGCCGCAGCCCATGACTTTATCCGCAAAATGCCGGAAGGCTACGACACGGTCGTAGGCGAACGCGGGGTGGGTCTGTCGGGCGGTCAAAAGCAGCGTATCGCTTTGGCGCGCGCGATGGCCGTGCAGCCTCCGATTCTCATTCTGGATGATACCACCTCGGCCGTCGACAACGAGACGGAAGAGCATATTCAGCGGAGCCTGAAGGAGCTGGAATTCTCCTGCACCAAAATTATTATCGCGCAGCGCGTGTCGACAACGTCGCAAGCCGACCGGATCCTCATTTTGGAGAACGGCCGCGTTATTGAAGAAGGAACTCACGCCGAGCTACTCGCAAAACGCGGGTATTATTACGGAGTATTTATGCTGCAGAACGAAGGCATCGAGAGAGAGGTGACAGCTCATGGCAAGGAATAAATTCGACATCGACGAGAATCTGGAGTCGCCCTTTAACATCAAGCACTTCAAGCGTGCTCTCGTCTATATCAAGCGCCAGAAGAAGCCGATGATTATCGCCTTCGTACTGAGCGCCCTGTCAGCGGGTATCGCGCTCTCCGCGCCTCTGATCATGCAGCATGTGGTTGACGTTACGATTCCGGCCAAGGATAAAGGCGGACTTGTCTGGCTGTCGCTGTTAATGCTCGGCACCATTGTGGTCAGCGTTATTCTGGCGACGATCCGCTCCCGCATTATGACCCGCGTCGGACAGGATATTATCTTTGATATCCGCTCCGATCTGTTCAAACACTTGCAGGAGCTGCCGTTCCAATATTACGACGACCGTCCGCAAGGCAAAATTCTGATCCGCGTTGTCAACTACGTCAACTCGGTATCCGATGTGTTGTCCAACGGCATCATCAACTTGATTCTGGAGATTCTCAACCTGATCTTTATCGCGGCGTTTATGTTCGCGGTTGACGCCAGATTGTCGCTTCTTATCTTGGGCGGCCTACCGATCTTTATCGGCATCATGCTGCTGATCAAGACGAAGCAGCGCCGCGCATGGCAGGCGGTATCGAATAAGAGCTCCAATATGAACGCTTATCTGCAGGAGAGCATCAGCGGCATTCGCGTTACGCAAATCTTTACCCGGGAAAAACATAACGAAGGCACCTTCACCCGCTTGTCGGTCAACTATCGCAGCGTGTGGATGAGAGCCATGTACTTCAACTTCCTTGTGCCGTTCTCGGTGGATAACCTGACGACGCTCGTAACGACATCGATTTATTTCGTAGGTCTCCTGGCGTTAAGCCCGGCGGAAGTCACCTTTGGCGTCATTCTGGCGATGAGCAGCTACGCGGCGCGCTTCTGGCAGCCGATCCTTAACATATCCAACTTGTATAACAGCTTTATTAACGCCGTCGCCTATCTGGAACGGATCTTCGAGACGCTCGACGAACCGGTTACGGTCAGCGATGTGCCTAACGCGCGCGAGCTGCCGGCTATCAAAGGCCGGGTTACCTTCGACGACGTGACCTTTGCTTACGATCCTGGCGTCAACGTCCTTCAGAACCTGAAGTTTGACGTAAAGGCCGGCGAAAGCATCGCGCTTGTAGGTCCTACCGGCGCGGGCAAAACAACCGTCGTCAATCTGATCTCGCGCTTCTACAATGTCACCGACGGCCGGATTCTGATCGACGGGAATGACATTGCGGACGTGACGCTCAAGTCGCTTCGCAGCCAGATGGGCATTATGCTTCAAGACAGCTTTATCTTCTCGGGCACGATTATGGACAACATCCGCTACGGCAAGCTGGACGCGACGGAAGAAGAGATTATCGCCGCGGCCAAAACCGTATGCGCGGACGATTTCATCCGAGAATTCGAGCATGGCTATATGACCGAGGTGAACGAACGCGGTTCGAAGCTTTCCCAAGGCCAGCGCCAGCTGATCTCGTTCGCCCGCACGCTGCTCGCGAATCCGCGCATCCTCATTCTCGACGAAGCGACTTCGTCGATTGATGCCCAGACCGAGCGCCTGCTGCAGAAGGGTCTGAACGAGTTGCTTAAGGGACGGACTTCGTTTATTATCGCGCACCGTCTGTCCACGGTTAAGAACTGCGACCGGATTATGTACGTAGCCGACAAAGGCATCGCCGAAGCCGGCTCGCATGACGAGCTGATGGCCCAGCGCGGCCGGTACTACAAGCTGTACACTGCTCAGAAGATGGAAGCCATGTAACAAAGCAAAGCAAGGCCCCCGATCGGAATGGATCGGGGGCCTTTTCTATTATCGCGATAACTTGATAAGAAGCTTTTTCGCCGATTCGGTTTCGACCGTGATTTTGTAACGCTCTTGTACTGCTTCAAAATCAATGCTGCCAGTCTCCTTGGAGGCTACGGTTTTCTCCCAGACGGTCTCGTCATCATGGCTGACCTTGAGGATAAACGTTCCCTCCTCCGAGGACGCCTCATACGGGATGCTTACCGAACCCGCTTCCGCGACGGAGAAATCGTCTACCTTGTAAGTCCCTTTCAGCGAGCCGATCTTCAAGCTCAGCTTTCCGTTAATCTCGGTTTTTACGGTTGAGACGGCTACGTTGGTTCCATCGGCATATTTGGACGCGACATTAATGACAACAACCGTCATAATGAACAAGGCTAAAAAGATCCAAAATCTGAATTTGGATTTGGACTTACCGATTCTCAAATTATAACCCCCTGGCATTTTTGTCCGTCGGACAATTATTCGCCAGGGGGCTTCTAATCCCTCTTCTTGCCGTTATTTTGCCGATACCGTTCCATCCTCGTTAACCTTCACGTTGAATGAAATCTTGTTCAGCTTTGAGTATGTCGTTTCGTTATAAGCCTGCTCCCTCAGAATCGGTCTTGTGTTATCGATTTTTACCGGCGTGATTTTACTGCTCACCTTATCCCCGTCGAACGTTAAAGTAGCAATCATGGAGTCGTACGCTTTATTTGAACGCTGCGTTGGGGTGAACACAAAGTTGCCGAGGGAATAGAAGATCGGTTTGCCCTTGTACGTCTCAATCCCCTGCAGGCAATGGCTGTGGCTGCCGATTACGGCATCTACCCCCGCGTCGATAAAAGCTTTCGCATACGTTCTCGCATAGTCCTCCGGGTAATCCTGGTATTCGTTATTCCAGTGAATATAGATAACCGTTATGTCCGAATATTTAACGGCGTTCTTAACGTAACGCATCATCGTGTCAAAATCGTAACCCGAGGCGATACCCGCCTTGTTATCCCCCGCATACCAGCTTGGACCCGAGAGCACCCGGCTGATGCCAACGATCGCTACCTTCTTCCCATTGACCTTCTTGGAGTAGGCGGTAAACGCCTCGTCGATATTGCTGCCGGCGCCGGTATGTCCAATCTTGTATTCGTTCAGATAATCTATCGTGTCGGTCAGCGCGTCCACGCCGTAGTCCAGCGTGTGGTTATTCGCAACGGATACTCCGTCGATTCCGGAGTTTACGATCGCTTGCAGCGTTTTGGGAGCGGAGCGGAAGGTATACGTCTTGATCGCCTTTTGCCCGCGTGTCGAGATCGGAGTCTCCAGATTGGCGAAGCTGATGTCGGAGCCGGATAATAGCCCGCGTACCTTTTCAAACGGGTAATTCACGCCATACTTATCCATGTTCGCCGCAACCTTCCCATCCAGCAAAATATCCCCCGCAAAGCTAATCTCGATCGGCTTGTCCTCCGCGGCAGTCGGCTTTGCCGAAGCCGCTGCAGAAGCAGAAGAAGCTATTGCCGTTACATTGCCCGCCGCCTCCAGATTAAAGCCCAGAAAAAGAAGCAAAGCCATTACGTATTTAAGCACGGTCATTCGCATCGTACCCTCCATGGAATCTATGTATCTTCCAACCAAGACTACTAATGTGTATGCCGGAAGGAAGAAATAGATTACTAGAGGGAGCAGATAAAAAATAAGCGGCAGCGCTAGGGGTTTAACCCTGCACTGCCGCCTTAATAAATGAATTACGAGGCATTCTTTACCGTAAACGTCCCCTTTACGTTAGAGCCCTGAACCGTGAAGCCGTAAACGCCCGGGAGAGCTTTCTTGAGCATGAAGATATTATCTCCCTTGTGCAAAGGCGCCTCGAGGTTCAAGTCCTCGGAGACAAACGTCATGCCTCCCGAAGCCAGCGATGAAACATGGAACACCAGCTTGATCATCATATCCGGTTGAAAAATAATATTGCGGGGATTAAAGCCCGCACCGTTTACTTCCACCGTCGCGATCTGAATGCCGCTATCGGCATCGTATACGGCATCCGCCGTTGAAGTCTGGCCGATCTTTGCCGCGCTGGAATGATCCGCATGCGACAGGAGCACGGAGAAGAACAAGGCAACGGCTGCCGCATACATGGCGGATGCCGGAATACCGGATGCGCGTTTCGTCTTAACGGCTGCTTTTCCTTTCTGCTTAGCCGGCTCTTCCGCCTTGCGGTAGTAACGCTCCGCGGCCTTCTGCATAAGAAACGCGAGTATAACAAACGCGATATCCGCGCCAATCATCAGTGCATCCGATACATAAAAGCGCGAACCTCCAAACAAGCCTATTCCCGCGCCAAGCCAGCCTGTAATCGCGGCATTGGCCGCTGTTATTGCGCCATGTTTTTGGATATAAGCCATGCCCAATGCCGTTGCAATTACTCCCGCAATAACAGCGGACAGCCGCAGCTTGTAATCCAGCGTTTCGATAAGCAGGAAGCCAAGAGCGGTTGAAGCAAGGAATACGAGGGCTATCGCGATTGTCCGGTTTGCCATTCCCGCGATCATCAGGTATACCGTTGCGACTAACACGAGCAATAAGCTTCCGATATGCAATCCCATAGAAGGGGCCTCCTTCTCCGTGTTTTAACAGTTTTAAATTTTTGACGCAAAATGGATATCCGGATACACGTAAGGCACCGCGGACGGCTCGGCGGACTCTATATCCGTGGCCACGATTTTCATGATATCGTGGCCGCCCAATTGCGTTTTTCCGATCGTGCCCGTAACCGTAATCCAGGTATCGTTGGCGTAATCCTCCGCTTCGGGCGTTTCGACGATCATGCCGTAAGGGGCAATGTCCGCGATACAATGGGTCATCGCCATCCGTCCTACGATCAACTGGCCACCGGATAGCTGCTTGTCCCGGTATACGAAACCAGTGATCCGTATCGTTTTCCCTTGAAAGTTATCCACGAATCGGTTAATCGCTTCAAGCTTCTCGATAAACCATTGATCCTTCATTTCAATCATGTCCTGCTGATACAGCAGCATGCCCAGCTTCGCGTAATCGAGGTTGTAAGGCTGCGTGCGGAACAGCTCCTTCAGCCCGCTGTCCACATTGCCTTCCAGCTCTACAAGCTCGAGATCCGCTTTGCCGTCGTCAACGGGAGCGACTCCCATGTTCATTCCTTTATTAACGGCGAGCGATCCGGCAAACGCTGTATTCGGGAGCGTTGCGCCAAGGAGCAGCGGAAGCAGAAACAGACCGTATATCCCCGATTTCATGAGCATCCGGCGCGAGCGCCCCTGCCTCTGCCCGGCAGCATCATGCTTATGCTCATACCCGTGATCGTGTCCGCAGTCGCATACGATGATCCGTTCCCGAAGCGAACGTACCGCTATGCGGAATTGCGATCCTGCCAGAATGAGCAATACAACGGAAGCGGCCACGACGTAAGGCACCAGTCCAGGCGCAATATAGAGCAGCATGTCCCCCGATTGCCAGAGATAAAGAATCAGCGCGGCGAAGCCAATCAGGATCAAGCCTTTAAACGAATGATCGATGGCTTCGGTATACGCGGGTTTCCAGCGTTGCAGCAAAGTCCTTCCCTCCCTAGTTCATGATAAGCAGCGAGCCGACGTATACAAGCACGGTAACGCAGACGCCTACAAGCAGCACGAATTTTGTTTTGAATACGGCAAGCATCATCAGCAAGCTCTTCAAATTCAACATGGGACCAAATACCATAAATGCGAGCAGGGCGCCTTTATCGAAGGTGGTCAGGAACGACTGCGCCACAAACGCATCCGACGTCGAGCAGAGCGACAGCATGAAGCCAAGCGCCATCATCAGCGCGTTCGAGCTGCCCGCACCATGTCCCAGCGCCATCAGCTCGGTGTTGGACACAAACGTCTGCAGCAGACCAACCAATAGGGCCCCAATGAGCAAAAATTTGCCCATATCGAAAAATTCGCTCACCGCATGCCCCATCACCTCGGCGATTTTGCCGGAGCGGTGAGCATGCGAATGTTCATGGTTATCATCATGCCGGTGCTGATCATCATGATGATGGTGGTGAATGTATGCGTGAGTATGGACGTTTGCGGCAGCTGTTGTCTCCCGGAGCGGATCAAACCGCACAACGCGGTAGACGATCAGCCCAACAATCAATGCAATCGCAAAGGCAAGCCCCATCCGCATGTACGCCATTTCGGGATGACTGCGGAAGGCGGTAAACGTCGACCAGAAAACAATGGGATTAATAATAGGGCCGACCAGAATAAAAGCCGTCGCCACATGGGTCGGCATCCCCCTGCGAATGAGCTTCCGAATCGCCGGCACTATCCCGCATTCGCAGATCGGGAAGATGATGCCAAGCACCGTTGCCGTTAAAATCCCCAGCACGGGATTGGAAGGAATAAAGCGGCGGATCATGGCGTCCGACACGAATACGTGAAGCAGCGCCGATATGATAACGCCAACCAAAATAAAGGGCATGGCCTCCAGCATAATGCTGATAAATAATGTTTTGAACAATTGCAGCTTGGGATTGGCAAGCCATGTCCCCGGAGCATTGCTCGAGAACAAATATAGCCCAAGAATAAACAGCAGGCTGACGGCAGCAAAAAGATTCGTGCGCGAAGATGCGGCCTTGCGTTGCATTGTCGTATTTTCCATAAGTTTACGCTCCCGAATTATCCGATGAATACCCGTTCAACAAGCCAAATTCCGCCCAATAGCAAAGCCGTGCTCGAACCGGCCAATACGAATTTTCTCGCGTGCCGGTAACGATGAAGACCCAGAATAATCGGAAGCGCAAGGCAGACAATCCCCAACTGGACCGCCTCGATGCCCAGATTAAAGCTGGCGAGATCTACGCCCATCTCCTTGCGCGGTATATTCATGCCAACCAGAATATCCGCGAAGCCCATGCCATGGATTAAACCGAACAAAAACGTAAGCATCCACCGGTAGCTGACTTGCGGACGCACCATATTGTCAATCGCTACATAACAGATGCTCAAGGCGATCATCGGTTCCACAAATGCGCCGGGGACGCTGATCCAGCCAAGGACCGTCATCGACAGCGTGATGCTATGCGCGACCGTAAATGCCGTGATCATAACGAAATACTGCTTAATCGTTTGTCTGGCAATGAGCAGCGAGAATAAGAAGAGCAGATGGTCGTAACCGCCAAGTATATGATGCATGCCTAGTTTAAAAAACGAATACCAGCCGGAGGTCGAGCTTTCGCTGCTTTCCGTAACGGTATTACCGGAAACGGCGCCTTCAGCCGCATCGTTTGCTTGATCTCCGCCGCCGGCAGCAACCGGCTGCAGGTCTGCGGGCAGCGCCGCGTATTGATCATCCGTTATTTGCATCGCCCATGTCCGGTCGCCGCCGTTTAATGCCGAGGTGCTCTGGCCGGAGCCGTAATGGATCGTCAGCAGATTCACGTAATTGGTCTTGGCATCCTTCTCGTACAATGTATCTGAAAGCGAGAGCGATTCGCCTCCGGATGCGGCCGGATAACGAACCTGCATAATCACCTGCGTGGCATCGCCTTTGCGGTCCAGATAGTAGTTCTCGATCTGAACCGGCGCCTGTGCTTTCCCGCCTATTTTCAAAGTTATGTTTTTATTGAATACATCCGCAAAGGGTTCTTTATCCGCTTCGAACTCTTCCGGCTCGAGCATCTTGTTGTCGTTGGCGTCGCCGCCTACCCATTCGATGACGGATAATTCATCGATCGCGTAAGTGACCACGGTGCCGGACTTTGTCAATTCCACTGTCGTATAGCTAGCGCTGTACGCATGCGCCGATGCCGCCAATGGAAAAGATACGGCTGCTAAAGCAATTGCAATGGTCCCGCCTATCCCGGCGATAACCTTTCCTAACTTGTGCGCAAACATGACCCGGTCTCCCTTCGATCAAGCGTAAACGGCAATTTCAAGAGAAAAACAAGGAGCAGAGTGCCGGTCAGTCGATACGGCACCCTGCCTTGCTTTTGAAAAAAATCAATACTTCGCTTCTTTATTTGTTCATCAGGTTGTAAATCGCTTGCACGGCTTCCGCGCGAGTCGTAATGCCCTTCGGTACAAATTTATTGCCCGAGCGGCCATTGATCAGCTTGAGCTTGGCTGCGGCATTTACGTAATTTTTCGCCCAGTTCGATACCGTACCGATGTCCGCAAATGACGATTCGTTCACGGTATCGATCGGTTGCTTCTTAACGACCTCGTAAGCTCTCATCATCATGGCGACCATCTCCTCGCGGGTGATGATGCCTTGCGGATCAAATGTTGTTGCGGTGCGGCCGGTTACAATGCCATTGCCGTACGCAATCGAGATTGGCTCCGCGTAATACGCGCTGCCAGGTACGTCAGCGAACGATTTTGTTGTCGTAGCGGTCAGCTTCAGCGCATTGACCAACAGCTTCGTAAATTCACCGCGCGTAATCGCCCGATTCGGTTCAAAGGCCGTATCGCTTGTACCGTTAACGATTTGCTTGGCTGCCATTTCCTGAATGACGTTATACGCCCAGAAGCCCGACGTAACGTCGCTGAAATTATGCGTGACTTTGAGTACGGCATATTTGCTGAAATGGCGGATCTCTGCAGTCATTACGCCGTTGGCATAATCGCCGCCGATGTACTCCAGCTTGCCGTCGTCACCCATGTAGAAGATGCCAAGCAGGCCTGGATTTGCGGCTGCAGCCGCAGGATCGACCTTCAGGCGGAGCGTAATCGGCTCATTAAATTGCGTGAGCTTCGAGGTTACGCCCGCAGCCGTCGTGAAGGACAGGCTGAATTCGTAAATCTGACCTTCCGCCTGGATGACGGAATGGCTGTTTTTCTCGCTTCTCGAAATCGCCTGGCTGGCGTCATTCGAGCTTAACGGAGCCATCTGGATGGAGATCGTGCCCTTCGAAAGGTCCGTTCCGGATACTTGCGCGGTCAATTGCTTGAGCAACTCTGGCTGCAATTGCAGCTCTGCGCTGCCCGATTGCAGAACAAGCGGATGACTGCCAAGTAATTCGGAAGCATTGCCAGGCAGGCTGAAGGCCGTTGTGTCCGGCTTCAAGGCTATGGTCGTTACGCCCTGCTTAAGCATGTCGGCCGTTACCGGAGTAACGTTGCTAGGCGCTCCGGTCGAACCGCCATTGTTGCTTCCGCTGTTATTGCCGCCGTTATTTCCACCGTTGTTTCCGCCATTGTTGCCATTGTCCGATGGTGTCTTCGCCGGTACAATCACCGAGATTGGCGCCGTATCCGCCGTCGATTGATCGGATGTTCTCGTTACCGTCACGACAACTTGTACCGTTGTTGCTTCGGATGGCGGCGTAACCGTGCCGTCCGTTGCGATAACGCCGGTTGGCGTCACGCTCTTAATGGTGTACGCGAATCCGGTCGGTGCTGCCGGCAATGTCCAGGATGTCGCATCCTTCGCCGGTGCCGGAAGACTTGTCAGCGCCGCAGCCAGGCCGGCAGCTGTCTGTTCAACCTTGGACAGTTCCTTCGTATTCCGGACGCGGATCCGCATGCCTCCGGAATAACCGCCGGACAAGCCTACGGCTTGCAGCGTTTCTCCGACGCCAAGAACCGGAATCGGTCCGCTCTGATCCACGATGTAACCGTCCGCGAACACGAGCAAAGGTCCGCTGCCGTCATCGATAACATAGGAATTGCTGTCCGGGATCGAGGTTACGGTACCGATCACTTTCACCAGCTGACCCAAGTTCGCTGCAGCTACCGCATCATGCGTGCTAACCAGTTTTGGATCAGGCGATAATCCGGAGCTGACTTTTACGACGCTGGCCGCAAAGCCGTTGTACTCCAGCTCAATGTTATTCTCGAATTCGCTGATGTGGCCGTATACCCGCACAACGTCTCCCAAGGAGAGCGTATGCTCAGGCAATTCGTTAAACGCCATAATACCGCCGGTTGCGTCCTGCAGGTAGAAGGCGTCGAAGAATACTTCCGAATCGGAGGTTACGGTGCCCTGTACGACAACATCCGTGCCGACCGGCAATGCGCGTGCTTCCGCAATCGAGCTTACAACCGTCTCGCGATGCGCAAGCCAGTTGATGGCATTAAGCGCGAATTCGTTATTGCCCTTTGCGTTATAGCTTTCATCCATCTGTTTATCGTTGAAAATGTTCATGCCCGACACGATAATTCTTCCGGCACCAACCGTTTCCGACGCGATGACCGGAATCGCCGAGCCGCCCGTCAAGTCTGCGGGAGCCGGGGAAGACGATACATTATACGAGTACGTATCGCTCTTGATCTGCGACGCAAGCTGGAACGTGGACTCGTTGCCTCTTGCGAGAACCGTTACCGTATCGCTGTCCTTCAATTCCGCTTTGACCGGACCGCCGCTGTTCTTCGCTAAGCTGGATCCGCTGTAATACTCGATGGTCGATACGAAATCCGTCAAATAGTTGCTGATCGGCTTCGGATGCAAGCGGACCGAATAGTTCGAAGTAAGCGGCGTTGACCAGAAGTTGCCGTCCTTTGTCTCGTCAACCACTTCGTCGTTATTCAACACAATCGTGGAGCCGATGCCTTCAAGAAGCGGATTCAGATTCTGGTTGGTAGCGCCATAGTTGCTCTTATCCGCCAGCCAGACCGAGCCTCCGTTATTGACGAAGTTTTTAACAGCGGTGATTTCATCCGCGCTGTAAGCAGCAGCCGGATGGGAAATATACAGCACCGCCGCGCCGTTTAGAGCGGAATCGGTAATCGTCGACGCCGTATTCTCGGCAACGGTATAGCCTTGAAGTCTCATCTGATTCGTAAACGACTTCAGGTTGTCTTTATAGCTGCCGGTATCCTTTGTCGTATTCTCGTTGTTCTTCGAAGCGTCGATCAGAATTTTTTTGCCGAGCGGCGCTTTAATGGAGAAGGATTGATGGTACTCGTTCAGCGTTGCGTCAGCCGTTGTCAGAACAACGATGATGTCATGATTGCCGGCCATCGGATTGCTCCAAATGACGCTCGACGTCGTCGATTTGCCGCTAGCCAAGGAATCAATTGTCGTCTGACCAATCAAATGACCGCTGTCTTGTTGATCGTAGTAGTACGAGACCGTCATCCCGTTAATGGTTTCCGTACCTTGGTTACTGATTGAAGCGTTCAGCGTTGCCGCATTGCCGCCAATGATGGCGCCTTCCGCAGCCACAACGGTGCCCACCTTCACAGCAACCGCTTCTTCCTCGGACCAGAACGGCGCAGAGTAAATGCGGTCACCGTCAGCTTGCGTCACGCGAACGACAAACCATTGCTGCCCGCCCGCAACCGTTACGGTTGGCTTCCAGTTGAACGAAGTCTCATTCGACGTTGGCGTATACGTTGCCGCTATTACGCCGCCGTTCGTAATCAGTTCAACCTTCGCCACGTTATCGTTGGATGGAGTCGCGATATAGCTGTAACGCGGGTCGGATTTGCTCTCGAGTACGTTATCGCTGCCCGTAATATTAAAATTGAGGGTCTTGCTGTCGACGGTAGAACCCATGTACCAGCCGTTAGCCGTTGCATCCAATTTCGCGTTTGGATCCTCGGTCATGTAGACGCGCATGTTGCGCATCGCATCCATAAGCGAATCCGTCGTCAAATCTTTCGCGACAATGACGGTACGTCTTTTTGTCTGGCCCCATGTCGCATCATGGTTGTCTTCACCGAAAGTTGGCGCGACATGCCAGCCGATATCAAGTGCTTTATAGTACAGGTTTTCAAGATTGACGTAAGAATAGTTGCCGGAGCCGTTGCCGACTTCGAACAAGGTGAACAGCTTGTCTACCTGCTTGTTGTAAGGCAGGAAGCTGTTGAACGAGCCCGTAGGCGCGTTCGGATGGTTGAATTGGGCAACGATGTCATCGTAAGTCATTACCCAAGAGTAATACTTATCCAGATCCTGATACTGGCCGCCGTCTTCAATCCGGTCGATGAAATTGTCCGTGCCGAATACGTTGGAGTGGCCCCAAGTGGTCGACGTCATTTCGAATGCCGGGAACACGACGAATTGTCCGTCAACCGTATTCGATTTGGCGAGCGACTTGGTCAATGCCCAGCTCTCGCCGCCCTTGCGCTCAGGCATGCCGCCATGGGAAGCTGCGTCTTCCGCCGTTCCGCGAATGGCAGCGTCGATATCATGAGAATGGTCGGAAAAGGCGAAATAGTCATAGCCGTAATATTTAGCCTGATCAAGCGCGGTCTGAGGGTCGCCGTGCGCGTCATGCGAAATATTCGTATGGTTATGCGTTGTGCCGTAGTAATGGTTGCCTCCGGAAAAACGCTCTTCGATCGTAAACGTCCACGATTTATCGGTTACGTTGCCAAGAGTATCCTGGATAATCAACTGAATCGTGTGGTCGCCAACAGCCAAATCATCGTCCGTAGTCAGCGTAAGCGTTGCTTGCGTTGCCGAAAATGCTGCGCGCTGCGTGTAGTCAACGCCGTCGATTTTCAGCGTGGCTTTCGTATAATCAATGCCGCTTGGATCGTTATACGATGCGGAAATGGCCGGATGCTGCGTTTCGAGCTTATCCCCTTCCGCTGGCGATAAGCTTGTAATGACAGGGCCGTCTTTATCTTCAACGATGTCGATAACGATTGGCTCCGCGCTGCTGCCGGAACCTGCCTTAACTTCTCCGGATATCGCTTCGATGTAATAGAAAAGCTTGCCCGTTGCAGGAACATCCGCTTGCGGGATATGGCCGTTGTAATGCACCTTGTCCGCAGCGCTTAGTTGAACGGAACGGTAATTTTCGCTTTCCGCCCCTTTATAATAAAGCGTTACGGAATCGGCGAACTTCGCCAAGGCTTCAAAGCTGACGTCCACGCCAGTGTAGGCTTTCTCAAGCGGCGTATGGCTGAATTGAAGCTCGCCCTTGACGTCCGAAGCACCGCGCGGCATCAAGCGGTAGCCGCTGTCATACGGAGATACCCGGTCCGCTTGCCCGATAATGCCGGTGAAGGTATACGTTTCGTTCAGTTCAATGGTATTGCCCGACATGTCAATGCCCGAGCCTGCCGTCACTCTGACGATAAACGTATTGTTCGCATCATCGGTGAGCGTTACGTCTGTATCCGCTCCTGATGCTGCCGTATTCGTAACTTTGCCTTTGATGGCCGCAAGCGTGCCTTCAATTGGCTCCATAGTAGCTGCCAATGATGCTTTCGCAAGCTCAACCTTTGTTGCCGCCGGCAAGCCTTGATCGCCTTCGTCTTCGATCGAGGAAGCCAGAAGCTGAAGCATACCGGCCGTAAACACGATCGAACCGGTCACTTTCACTTTATGTCCCGGTACAATGGATACGCCTGGTACCGCGCCGGCAATGACATTAAGACCGCCGGTAGCGTCCTGCACGTAAAAATTAGTTGGCTCGGTGCCTAGCACACCGTTCGCGGTCGTAACGACACCTTCGACGGTTGCCGTATAACCAGCCTGCTGCGTCATGCCTTTTGCATCCGAAGCACGTACGTCGCTAATAGCCGCGATTGCCGGTTTCGCGTAGGACGACGCGTCGATGCGCGTATACGGGCTTTCCGCATTCGCATACGCATGCGTGAGGTAAACCGATTGAATGCCGGTCGAGTTCTGGATGGTCATGGCAAACGAACCGTTAACTCCG
Source organism: Paenibacillus glycanilyticus (assembly GCF_051200795.1). Lineage (NCBI taxonomy): Bacteria > Bacillati > Bacillota > Bacilli > Caryophanales > Paenibacillaceae > Paenibacillus > Paenibacillus glycanilyticus. The sequence continues at coordinate 1,010,904 of NZ_CP195155.1, read as the reverse complement.
GCAGTCGCCTGACCAACCGCCGTGAACGCGCCGTCAACATAGGCATAAGCCTTCACTGTCGAATTCGCCACGGCCGCATCCGCCGTACCGGTTACCGATGCAGCACCGTCAAATGTAATATTTGCTGCTGCGGGCGCTTCTCTATAAGAGGCGTTCTTCACGATGATTTCGGATGGCGACGCTGCCGCTTTCGGCACGAAGGTCACGAAATCCTTGGATGGATCCTTCGTGAAGTACGCACCGTTATGCATGCCTACAGCCGCACGCGGGTCTGAACCAATCTCGGTTTTGCGGACCATCACGCCGCTCGCAATATCCGATGCGATAAACGGAGCTCCCCATAAGAACGTTTTTCCGTCAAAGAAGGAAGATGCGCTGCCGTAAGCAACCATATCAACGATATTCTCGTTGTTCGGATCGGAAGTCGCTGTCGCGGCTTGCGTCAGAATGATAATGCCGCCGCCGGAGGAGCCTGCATTAGGTCCAAGCGACCCGGTATCGTCGGCTGCCACGGGCAAGGCGGACGCCCCGCTCGTGTTGACTGCCCCGGACACGAGGTAGTAACCATGGGCCTTGATTGTTCCGGTAAGGGCAGTCCCTTTTCCCGTCGCTGCGGGATTAGTCAATGCCGTATAATCGATAACCCAGCCTTTCAGGCTGATATCGTGGTCCGTACGGTTGTACAGCTCGAAAAATTTATTTTTGTAAACCCCGTTTGCCGTTCCGCTTACGTTCAGCATGCTGAAGACAACATCGCCCGGATTCGCTTTATTCGGATTCACAATCGCAAAATCAACGCCGGTTTTAGCGCTGACCAGCTTGTTCGCCGCTTTGGCGGTCACGTAAATTTTCGCATTGCCGTCCGCATTGGAAAGGCTTGCCGTAAACGAACCGTCCGCTTCGGCTGTTGTCGAACCCGCCGGAGTTGTGCCATCCGCCAAATAGATCGTAACGGCTGAACCGCCAGCTACGGCGGAAGCTGTTCCCGACACGGTCGAGTAGCTCGAATAAGTGATCTTGGCTGCATTCGGCGCGGCAGTTTGTCCGACCGATACGTTCACCTTCGCACTCTCTTCTTTGCCCGTCTCCGTAGCGGTTACCGTCACCGTTCCCGCATGAGTCGGATTGCTGATCGTCAGAGCAAACGAACCGTCCGAGTTAGCGGTCGTATTGCCGAGCGGCGTATTGTCGGCATCGTAAGCTTTCACTTCCGCATTTGCCGGTACCGCTCCGATATCGCCGTTTAGCGTCGCGTAATCGTCCACGAACGTAATTTTGTTAACGACCGGAGGCGTCGTTGCTTGTACGCCGCCATTGCTGCCGTCGCCACCGTCGCCGCCGGAACCGTCAGACGAATCGCCGGCTACAACGATGTTTTCGATCTGACTCGTGCCTCCGCTCCCGAAAGCTTCCGTAGCGGAGTATGTACCCGTACCCGCACGGACGGAGATATTGTCAACGAGCGTCCATCTCAAATAGACCATCGGCTGATTGTCCGCTTGGGAAGGCAACGCTACATTGCTCAGTACGCCTGTCGTCCAATCGTTTTGAACTTTTACGGTACCGCCTGCAACATCATTCCAGGCTGCTCCGTCTAGGCTATATTGAAGCTGGAAGTCTCTTGGCCCTGTCGCTGAACCCCGCTGAACCGAAGATACCTTCAGATTCGTATAACCAGTCGTAACGAGGGAAGTCTGCCAGAATCCCCCTACCGTCCATCCGCTGCCGCTAACAACGGACATGGCAGGAGTAGATTTATCGTTGGAGAATCCCACTGTTGGTGCGGTTGTCGTCAGTTTCTTGTCTTTGTTGACATCAAGCGTAACGCTTTGGTTCGCCGGAAGGTCCACGGCTGCATTTGCACCCGTGCCCGTCCCGTCCCATTTCGCAAGCGTCACCGCCGAAGCTGCGGATGCCATAGGCAAAAGACTGCCCGGCTGCAGCAGCGTGAGAAGCATCATAACGGATAAAACGATGCCGAATACGCGTTTATTTTTTAACGCCGAATAACCCACTTAAAAGCCTCCGTTCAATGAATTCATATTGGAAATAAGTCTTCTAACAGAGGTAGGCCAAGCTGTGATAAAATAAATAGGCTTGCTTATCAACGGCAAATAAACCGCCGATAAGCCGGTTTCTTCAGAAGCCGTGGTCCGTGCGCCCCGCCAAAAGCTATCGGATCGCGGCTATTTGATTCCTATTTATGACTTGCAAGAGAATAGACTCCTTTCCGCAAAATTCTATAAAAATCCCCAAAAAACGAGTTAGCCTTACCTCACCTGCATTATAGCACCGTTAATTTCGACAATTGTCATCGTAATATTAATTTTTTAGCAGTAAACCATCCTGCTTTTTCATATGTTCATTTTTGAAATATTTTCAAGTGAAATTTGTTTCAGCCCTTACAAAAAGAACAGGTATCCGACTTTTCTTTCCTTCAAACTTTTGATACAGTAAGAAAAATAACGTTGTATGCGACTGGCGAAAAAAGTGGAATCAACCACGGGGGAGCATGCAGCTTGGACGTTCCGTTCGCCTGGGAAAAGTATCTGAGGACAGACTCGCGTTTTTCGCGAGCCTTCCGCAGGTACTTTTTTTCGTTCATGAACAAAACGGCATGGAGGGATTGGAATGACGAAGCTCTTGAAAGCGAAGGAAGCAGCAGATCAAGTATACGAAGGAATAAGAACGAAGGTCGAAAAATGGAAGCAGATTGGGGTTCAGCCTCATATGGCGACCATTCTGGTCGAAGGAGATCCCGCATCCGCTTATTATGCCGGGGCCAAGCAAAAAATCGCCGAGAAGCTAGGCGTAGCTTTTACTCTCCACGCGTTCCCGGGAGGAGTTGCGGAAGAAGAGCTCCTTCAGCTTGTTAACCGATTGAACAATGATCCAACCGTTCATGGCATTATGCTGGAGCTGCCCCTGCCCCGGCATCTGTCGGCAAGCACCATTGAGAGGGCGATCTCCCCGTTGAAAGACGTGGACGGAGTTACGCCTGATAACAAGCTTGCTACGGTAACGGGTGACACCGGTCTCTATCCGGCTACCCCCCAATCCTGCATTCGTCTCCTGAAGCATTACGGTTATACGCTTGAAGGCAAGAACGTAACGCTCGTGGGACGCGGCCAGACCGTCGGGCTGCCGCTGTTCCATATGCTTCAGCGCGAGAACGCCACCGTAACCGTCTGTCATTCGCGCACGCCGAATATCGCTTCCCATCTGGGCCATGCCGAAATCGCCTTTGTCGCGGTTGGCCGCCCAAGCGTGGTTACGCAGGAGATGGTTCATCCCAACCTCGTCATTATAGATGCCGGAATCAATGAAACGCCGGAGGGTAAAATGATTGGCGATGTTGCAATCGGCGTTCAATTAAGCGCAGCGGCGGTATCCCCCGTACCTGGCGGGGTCGGAACGTTAACGACGGCTATCCTGTACGAAAATCTGCTGAAGGCTATTGACCTTCAACTCGGGGAGGACAAATAGATGACTGCAACGATTTCGTGGGATGATTCCATCCGTCATTTTCTGGAGCAAGCCGGCAGCGCTAGTCCTACGCCGGGCGGAGGAAGCGTAGCCGCATTAATTGCTGCGCTTGCAGCTTCGATGACTTCAATGGTTGGGAACTTGACTCAAGGTGAGAAGTTCGCCGATATTCAATCTACTATTGTTGAAGTCATAGAGAAGATGCGTCGCTTAACGACAGAATGCGAAGAGCTGCTCCAGGCGGACATCTCTTCTTTTAATGGATACATGGATGCGCTAAAGCTGCCAAAGAGCTCCGATGAAGAGAAACATATACGCAAAACCGCGCTTCGCGAAGCTGCGATTCAAGCGATTGATGTTCCTCTGCGTCTCATTGAGGTGTGCCGGGAAGGCTTGGTATTTACCCGCCGCATTGCGGAGTCTTCCAACAAAAACGTCATCTCCGATCTAGGGATTGGAGCGATTTTGTTCGAAGCTGCAGCCCAGTCTGCATTGCTGACGATCGAGATCAATCTGGCCTCGTTAAAGGACGCGGAGCTAAAGCAGCTCTATTCGGACAAGGTAGTTTCGCTAATGAACGAGATTCAGGAACTGAAAAGCAGCTGCCTTCAAATCACGCGCAATCGCATCCTCGGATAAAAAAACATGAATATTCTATCGCACGAAAAGAAGACGCCCAGGAGAATCCCGGCGTCTTCTTCTATTTTTTTTATTTAGACGGCTTGTCTTTTTTTCCGTTAGACTTTAAGACAACGTCGTAATCGTAAGGCACGCTGCTCACGGTGCCTTCAGGCGCGGCGTAAGTCGTCATCATAATGATACTGCCGTACTTGGAGCTGTGGAGCATGTCGGCAAGCTCGATGCGGCTCGACTCCGACATGTTGATCGGATCAGGTACCCGGATAACCTTAACCTGGTTGCCCTGTTCCTTGTCCTTCTGCTTGTCGTAGTTTTTCATAAGGCCAATGAACTCCACCTGATAATTGACGTATTGGCCAATCGTCTGCTCTAGGCTCTTAAAGCCGGAGGTATCCGTCATCGGATCAATGACGGTCCCGTTCAGCCGTAGATTGGATAAGTACCAGCCTGCTTCGTTGTAGCCCCAGTCCGTCAGGTAACGGAATCCAAGCAGCACCTTCTTGCCGGCATAAGCGGACAGATCAAAGGTCTCCGTCTTCCAGCCTTCGGAGCTGCCCGTGAAGCCCGGCAGATTCGCTGCCGTCTTCGGATAGCCTCCTTCGACCAGATCGCTACGCGTATCCTCGTTGGACAGCGAGGTCCAGGTCTTTCCTCCGTCCTCCGATATTTGCACCACGCCGAAATCCCATTGCTCCTCGATATTATAGCTGGTATCGAAGCTGAGCTCCGGTGTTGCCTGACCGGTCAGATCGAGTTCCCTGATGAGGAAATTGTCTGCCTGGTCGCCTTGATTGCTCCATAGGACCTTCCCTCTTTCGGGATCCTCTACGGATATCCAGTTGGTGCGCAGGAAGTCGAGTCCCTGGAAATAGAGATGATCAATTTTGGAGTCGGGCTTAAGCACCTTGAAGTCTGTTCCCCATGCAGGCGTAACATTGTCCGACTTAACCGAAGAAGCAAAGTCGGGAGCTAGATCAATGGAATTAAACTTGTAGGTGGAGGAATCCCCCTTATAACCGCTGTCGAGCACAACGGCCGTCATGTAGTCGGCATATAAGTCGGCGAATGACTTATTGATTCCCGCTTCGGTCAGCGCAGCTTCCACACCGCTAATACCGGTATTAGGGTTATGGAACAAGGTTCGAATAAACGACTCACCGTAATGATCATAGAGATACAGCTGGAACAGATACGCGTTGCCGTAATCGGAAAGAATCTGGAGATCGGACTGATCGCCCCATAAAGTAAGCGAGTTGCGGAGATTGGATAAAAATTCGTTTACGTGGTCCGTGGAATGGCCGTATCCGACCATGTACTGGGCGAAATCGGACAAGCCCTCATTGATGAAGCTTTCTTCCGCAGGATCGGTATCCCGGTGCAGCAAATGCTGAAACTCATGGGCAAATACGCCTTCATAGAGATAGGGCTTTGCTGCGGATGGTCCGGTTCTGTTAAGCCAATCCAGGCTGTCTATCGTCATCACGTTGCGGTCGGCAAAATCGCTGATTGTCGGGGAGAAATAACCGGCGATATAGCTCGGATAGTTAGGGTCATAGTAGCTTTGATCCTTAATGTTGTCGATCAGAATAACAACGCGCCCGCTGTCATCCTTGTACAAGCCGTTATACCCCTCTTCTCCTTTGCGTTCCGCCGGCGGCGCAAAGTATTCGATTTCTTTCGGATAAATGCGCGTTTCGAATTCGTTCAGCAGGTATTGTACCTGCTCGTCCGTAATTTGAACGGAGCCGTTTCGAGGATCGCCGTCCGGGAATTTGAGGTTGTTCGCTACCCATACCTCGCCGCTCTTCCCGACGGCCCGAAGAGTAAAATTCGTCAAATAATATTGGCCGTTCACATCGTTATTCGTGAGCCACGGTTTGACAGTGCCCACATCCGCTTCCGTCAAGCCGGCCGCCTCTGACGACGAGCCTGGATTCCCGGAAGCCTCGCTGCCTGTCAGATCCAGCCGTCCCTCGGCTTCGACGCTTTCCAAAGTATCGGCCCTAAGCTTCGAACCTACATCCAGTACGCTGGGATTAGCGTTATAGCTTTGCTGCTTTGTTGGCGCTGCCGTTGCCGCAGCCGGCGCCAGGAGGCCGCCAACCAGAATAAACGACGATATCAGACCAAAAAGATTGCGTTTCACCACATACACTCCTCCTCAAAAGTTCTGCGAAGCAAAACTTGATGCGTAAGCATAAACTTAAAGAATGATCATACAAGCAGCCCGGTATAGGCTGATTGCGATTATTCTTACGCTATGTCAACTATCATAACAAGGAGGAAAATATACGAAAGTGCCGCTGCTACCATACATGTCAGAGTAAGGAAGACTTGTGCCGCATAACTAACGCCCTAGCTTTTGTCAAATTCGGTCGGTTTCCTATTTACCGGAGGACGCGTCAGTCGAGAAACTCCAATCCCGTATTTCTCAGATCGACGCGGAACGAATAGCTGATCTCCGCATGCTTGAACATTTCCGGCCATTTCTCGTACTCCGACGGCTGAAGACGGATACGGAAACGATCGCCGAAACCGAACACATCCGCTCCAAGCCGCTGCGTTTTTTCAAACATCGATTTGGCATGCGCGTTCAGATCCGCTTCAAGCTCGGCGACAACCTCCGAAGCATTTTGTCTCCGATAGCGAGAGCTGTCAATGAGCGTAGTAACAAGGGAGGTATCCAGTCGAATAATCGGCTTGCCATCCTTAAAAGAGGTGCTTACACGGGTATGGTTATGTACGATACGGATATCCGATTTGCTCATTAGTTCTACCTCGGAGTCATGAAACCGGTGCGTGAAAATCTCGTAAAGCAGCGATTCATCCAGATTCAACTCACCAACGAGCTTGTCTTTGACGAATATCGCATTCCCTGCCAATACATAGGAGTTCTGCTTTCCCTCCGTTAACAGAGGAATCAGATTCGAATGCAAGGGGTTATACAGCTTCGCGTATACCTCCCAGAGCATCGTTCTGTTCTTTCTCGGAATGCCTCCGGCGTACTTTTCGAAAAAGAGCTTCGTATAAATCCCCGTGAGCTCGCCGGTTGGATTTGCGTGAGTGAATATACGCTCCATGTTTCCCCTGATGACGGCAACAACCGCATCCAGCGGGACGGACCGCTCTCTGATCGCGAACTCCAAATAAGGATCCACGCCTGTCTTGGCCAAGGACTCATCGAGGAGTATCGCCCGGGTAGACGAAGGATCAAGCGCTTTGGGCAGCTTGTATCTTACTTTATTCATGGCATCCGATACCGTCTGCCCGTACTGGTTCGTCGTGAAAAAGTCTTGCTTGGACGTTGTCCCGTCCTGCGCTCCCTTGGGAAGCGGAAACCGGAACCATACATTTAGCGGGGAATCGACGGAGCGTTTCTCGAGACCCATAACGCCAAGCATTAGGCGATTATCAATATCTTTGGAATCCCAGCATCCCGCAACAAAAACGATTGGCAGGCAGAGCAGCAGCAGCATTGCCCGTCCATATCCGCTTGTGCTCACAGTGCCCCCTCCTTCCCGGCTCTCCGGCCATAAGCCAGTGCAAGCAAGCCAAGCAACGGAAAAACAAACATGACGTAGAGCCTTAGACCGATCGTTAAGATCGTAATGTTCTCTACTACTCTCCAGGAGACTAGGAGAGTAGCCGAAGCATACACGACCAGAAATGCGCCTGAATGAATCCACCGTTTGTTTGCCCGGGGCATTATAACGGCGACCATCTCTTCAATGGCATGGAGCTTCAAAGCAATGATGATAAACAAATAGAACATCGTCACCGATACAAAAATCGCCGTAAGATTCTCGAACAAAATCCAATAATGCGATATACTGTCCATTTTGGAGATAAACGGGAAGGTAAGCCTCTTGCTTAATTCTCTACCGAACGTCATAACCGGCAAATAGATATAACCCATAATTAGAGGAAGCGTACATAAAAGGGCAGCCGAATACATTTTCCAATTGCGCTTTGCGGAATGCCGCGTATAAGGTCCGATAAGTGACGTGATAACGAAACCCATCCAAATGTACGAAGCCGCATAGAACCGTTTGTCCAATAGAAAATCCCCGTTTGTGCGAATCCAGGGTGCCCCAACTATCCAATGCACGTCACTCAGACCAACAATCAGCAGGACCAAGGTTAATAGCAGCGTCAATAAAAAAAACACCCTGGCCGCCCGAACGATGGGCATCATCCCCGCTAGAGCAAGTATGGCCGGAGCAATCAGCATGCCGTTAAGAAAAGCGATAGGCGTGGTCGGAAGCATCGTCATCGTAATAACCTCCGTATAAGCCCTCAGCATAACGACAAGCGCCGTCAGCAAAAAAAAGATAACGGGCAGACAGATCACACAGGTCCAGATTCCCCCAATTGAGGCATGTATTCCGGCTATAAGCTTCTCTCCGTTTAATTGAGCCAGTAACCTGCTAAAAATCCACGAGCTGAGCAGCGCGCCGGCGGCCCATACAGCAATTGGAATCCAATAGGCTCCTTCCGTGCTGCGAATGATAAAGTTAGGGTAAATAAAGCCTGCCACCGCTCCAGTGTATAGCATTTGAATGGCAAGCATATCATAGCCGCTGAGAGTCGATAGACGCTTCATAGGACAATCCTTCCCTTTTCGATACGAATTAGGTTACCTTATTCTTTTTTGGCCACAAGGATGTGAGGTACGGCGTTCCAAAGGTCTCTATGCAACTAAGGTATATAATGAGGCAGGCGAAGCAGAAAACAATGCCAAGCAAGCCTGCTATGGAAGCTCCCGCTACAATGAAATATTTCAGAATTCGCTGGACGAGCCCCATTTGATAGTCGATTACAATAAAATTCGTAATGGCGGTAGCCGCCACCACGATAATAAGCAGATTGCTGACGATATTTGCCTGAATGATCGCTTGCCCAAGCACAACCCCTCCAACCATCGTAACCGTTGAGCTAACCGTCTTGGGCAGCCGCAAGCCCGCTTCCGTTATAAAGTCGATCATAATCAGCATGAGAAGCGTTTCCACAAACACGGGGTAAGGCACGCCCTCGCGGCTTGCGGCAGCTGCCAGGCTGATCTCCAGACGATTGACGTCCACGTTGATGGAGGTAAGCGCTACGTACAGGGCAGGAAGGAATAAATTGATAAACATGGCCAGGAAACGCAGCGTAAGAAGGAAATTGGTTACAAACGGATTGACGTATTTATCTTCTGGAGAATGCCAGAAGTCGGTGTATACCGAAGGAATGCTCAAAGCAAACGGAGAGCCGTCAATCATAATAATGGCCTTTCCTTTAAGCAGATCCATGGAAACCCGGTCCGGTCTTTCCGTGGAAATTGCCAAGGGAAATAGATGGAATCGTTTTCTGGACATGAGAATCCGCAGGAACTGCGCGCTGTCCTGGATGGATTCGATCCGAATTTCGGCGATCCGATCCTGCAGATCGGATAACAATTCGGGGTCAATGGCATCCGCATAATAATACAGGGCAACACGCGTATGGCTGGCCGTACCGATTACGGTTTCCCACATTTTCAGCTTTGACGAATGGATCTGCTGCCTGATGAGAGCGGTGTTTACATCCAGGCTTTCGATAAAGGCGTTCATCGGGCCTTGAAGAACATTTTCGGTTACGGGCGATCCGATTCCCCTTTGTTGGTTTTCCGCTAAAGGCAGGATCAGCCCGGCAGAGGAGCTCTGCTTGCATAACACGGCAGCCCCGCTGCAAACCGCTATTTCGCAGCGTTGAAACTCTCCTTCCATTAAGCCGGCTCCGCTATATCGGGAAAGGCGAAAGGATAAATCCCCGCCGCTCTCATCCCCGAGCAGAAATTCAAGCTTTTCAGTCGAGCACAAAGAATCCAAATAACACAAGTACAATTCTTCGCCTTCGACCGCTCCTATGAGCGATGCCCTGTAGTCGCTGGAATCCGCGAAGGCTTCGTTAAGAAGCCCGAGTAATGGCACCGAATCCGGCTGTTCGGTCAAACGGTAGATGGAAGCTAGAATATCGCGCATAAAGTTGGGCCTCCTTGTTTGAATGAATGGAGTATCCTTGTTGTATTGTTTCCAGTTAAGCCCAAGACATGTAAAAAAAGCATCTGATGTTCAACGCCTTATTTATCGCTGTCCTCCAAAAAAAACAAAAAGCCACTTCACGTGAAGTGGCTTAAAGCTCCCTTACTGAGTCTTGATGAATTAAAAATTACATGCCGATAAACATATTCATGCTGAAAGGTCCCCAGTTCTCGCCGTTAAATCCTGCTCCCCCCTCCAGATTCACAAAGCAAGGAAGAACAATATAAAACGTGCGGGGAGGAATGTTGCTCCTGAACGTCATGAGAAAATGCATGCCTGAATTGTCCGCCGGCGTTATCATCGCCATATCCGGCCGGATGGCGTTCGAAGCCGTTAGGGCATCCCCCATATTTACGCTTGCGGCACTATTCGTTCCGGCATTGCTCCGAATCCAATAGTTCGATAAACGTACGGCCGAATTAAGGTCAGCCCGCCGATCATACGTTAACAGAATTTGATTTGCGGCTATCTGCCTGGCACTCATTAGCACGGGATGATCATCCAGACGATCGAATGGCGAATTGTACATGCCATAACCCCCTTATCAATAGAATCCACTGCCTTTACAACTATACGTACCAGCCTCTTAAACATGATAAAAAAGCTTCCTTCCGCATCTCGGAAGGAAGCTTTCAGTTACATGCTTCGTTTCATCCACACAACAGACTCCACGTGCGAAGTCCATGGGAACATATCGACTGGCGTAACCTCCACCGTCTTATATCCGCCGTCTTCGAGCGTTCGCAAGTCGCGCGCCAGCGTGGAAGGATTGCAGCTGACGTATACCACCCGCTCCGGCTGCATCTTCAGAATCGTATCCAGCAGCGCCGGGTCGCAGCCCTTGCGCGGCGGGTCCACGACGATAACGTCGGGAATAATTCCCTCTTCGCGCCATCGCGGGATGACCACTTCCGCCGGACCTGCCTCGAACGAAGCGTTGCCGATACCGTTCAGCTCCGCATTACGCTTCGCGTCCTCGATCGCCTCCGGCACAATCTCTACGCCGTAGACTCGGCCCGCCTTCCGTGCGAGGAACAGAGAGATCGTTCCGATACCGCAATAAGCGTCGATAACGGACTCCTTGCCCGTCAGCTGCGCATAATCAACCGCGGTCCGGTAGAGCTCTACCGTCTGCGCCGGATTTACCTGATAGAAGGAACGCGCCGAGATCGCGAACCGGATACCGTCAAGCTCGTCATAGATAACCTCGCTGCCCCATAACACCCGCGTCTCGTCGCCAAAGATGACATTCGTATCGCGCGTGTTTACGTTCTGCACAATGCTTTTTACTTCCGGCAGCGCCGCGCGAATCCGTTCCACCCATTGCTCGGCTTGCGGCAGCTTGCGTCCGTTCGTCACAAGCACGACCATAATCTCGCCGCTTACAAAGCCTGTCCGCGTCATGACATGACGCAGCAGCCCTTGCCCGGTTTCCTCATTATAGGCCGAAACGCCAAGCTCGCGGCCGATCGCCTTCACAATCCGGACAACCTCATCGTTGCGGTCATGCTGGATATGGCATTCATCCGTATCGATAATGCGATGGCTGCCCTTGGCGTAAAAGCCTGCAACCAGCTCGCCGTCGCCCGCCGATGCCCCGACCGGCACCTGCGCCTTGTTGCGGTAGCGCCACGGATCGTTCATCCCTACCGTTGGATGAACGATAATTCCGGACGACGTCTCGCCTTCGCCGGCAATCCGCAGCTTCCCGATCCGCTCCAGCGCATCCACCACATGCTGCCGCTTCCAGTTCAGCTGCGCGGCATAGTCCATATGCTGGAGCTGGCAGCCGCCGCATTTGTCGTAAATGCCGCATACCGGAACAATGCGGTCCGCGCTTGCCTCCAGCAGCTCTTGCAAACGCGCGTAGCCGTATGCTTTTTTCACCTTCATCACTTTCGCCCGTACACGCTCGCCTGGCAATGCCCCCTGAATGAACAAGGTATAGCCGTCCGCCCGGCCAACCCCCTCGCCGTCATGGGTCAGACCAATGATGTCGACAACGACCTCATCGTTTTTTTGCACTGGCGCATCCACGACAGCCTGCGAAGAAGCTCTTCCCGCTCCCCCGTTCTTGCGGCCGCCTTGCGTATGACTTTTTCTATTTGAACCCGCATTATTACGCGTATGATTTCTATTCATCATTGCTCTCCGCTTCCTCATGCTATTATCCCTATAGTGTAATGCATCTGCATAAAGAAATAAACCTCCAACAACAGGCACCACGCCTGCTATTAGAGGTTTATTCCAATTGCTGCTATCAGCGATTGCGATAGGAAGCTTCGCCATGCTCATCGGCAAAAATCTGCAGATGCGAAGGCAGCACCGAGAACGTAAACGGCAGCGTACCGCCGTATTCACCATCCAGGTTAATCTGCACATAACTTGGTGAAGTGACCTTCATCTTATTCGTACGGAAATGAATCACATGCGAGTCGTTCAGATGCTCGCCCCGAAGCGCCAGCGTAGCGATCCGGATAAATTCGGCCAGATTGCATCTCCGGAGAAGCACGACGTCAAACAGCCCGTCATCCGGCTTCGCATCCGGCGCCAGCTTCTCGAAGCCGCCAACCGAATTACTGTTGCAGATCAGGAAAAGCATAAATTCCTCGTGGAATTTGCCTACCCCATCCGCTTCGATAATCAGCTCCGTCGGGCTTAAGCGGGTCATCTTCTCTAAGCCTTTCAAATAATAAGCCAGCTGCCCGATCATCGTCTTCAGCTTGATCGGCACATCGTAGGTCAGCTCGGTCAGCGAGCCGCCACCCGCGATATTGATGAAATAACGCTCATTGGCTTGACCGACGTCAATCGGCCGCGTGTAATTCTGGATAATCAGATCGCACGCGTATTCCCAATGCTTCGGGATGCCCATCGCGCGGGCGAAATCATTCGTTGTTCCCAGCGGTAAAATGCCAAGAGGAGGCCGGTTAGGCTTATTGGCCATTCCGTTAATGACCTCATAGATGGTTCCGTCGCCGCCTGCCGCTATAATCAGATCATAATCCCGCTCGGCTGCATCCGCCGCGGCAATCGTTGCATCTCCCGCTCCAATCGTTGCGTGGCAGCTGGTCTCGATTCCTGCCTGATCCAGCTTCTGCAAAATATCCGGGAGACGACGCTTCATCTCTTCTCTTCCCGATGTCGGGTTGTAAATCAATCTTGCACGCTTCATCGATTAACCCACCATTTCTTTCAAAAAACGGTCATTTACCTGTCCTGAAGCCAAGCCGTCATACGCCGTTCCAGCCAACGCTCAATAGCCGGATGAGGCAGCATAGCCTGCCCGTTATACCGGTAATCCAGACCCTTCAACCGCGATGGAATGACCGTATTCGTAAAATAACCCTTGCTCAAAAATAAAGGAACGACGATTACCGCTTCATTTGGCCGCTCTTCTTGCAAAGCTCTCAAATGATCCGTCGCCTGGTCGGGCAGCAGCATCGCCGTAGCGGAGTGAGCGAATCCGCCCAGCTTCCGAAGCCGTTCCGCGAGCTGGTTCAGACCGTGCTGCCAGCGTTCATGGAAAACCTTTTCCCGGCTGCCATGCGCAATAAGCATAACCGTCTCTTCTTCAGGCTGAACGGACAGCGGCTTAATATTCGACAGCAGCAGCTCCGCTATATCGGGATCGTCGTCAATCGGCATGCCGTAATGAACCTTGGCGTTAACCCTGAAGATGCCAAGATCGCCTTCAAGCTCGGCTACCGGCGGCAGGCCAAATGCCTGCCCGATCTCATCGACATGCGTGCTGCCGGACGAAAGGAACAAAGGAAGCACGAATAAATCCGTTACTCCCTGCTCTTCCAAAGCATCTATGCCATCCTGAATCAAGCGGCCTTCAACAATTTCGAGAAAAGAAGAATAGACCGGCACGCCTTGCACGCGCGGAGAAGCTGCCGCAGCGGCGACCGCCTCGTCAACCAGCCGAACCCATTCTGCTTCCCTCGAACCATGACTTATCACGAGAATGCCCGGCTTCATGGCACTATCTGCCTAAACGCTCTAAAGTCATTTTATACCCATCGTTGCCATAATTCAAACAGCGCTTAACCCGGGAAATCGTAGCCGTGCTGGCGCCTGTCTCTGCTTCGATTTGGTTGTACGTGCTGCCTTTGCCCAGCATGCGCGCAACTTCCAGACGCTGCGACAGCGACTGGATTTCGTTTACCGTGCACAGATCATCAAAAAAGATATAACATTCCTCGACGGATTTAAGGGTAAGAATCGCTTCGAATAATTGATCGATTGCTTTATCGTTCAGCTTCTTAAGCTGCATTGTCATCCACTCCTCAGGGGCGTGATTACACGCGCATTTCAGGCATTGTCATTAATGTCTAATGCTCACATTGTAGCTTTTTTAGGGGGTTTTTTCAAGCATTACCGTATTCACGCTTTACAGGACGGAAGAGCATCCCGTAGGTAAATATCCGCATTATTTATATAAAAAAAGGGCATTCGTCCAATCGTCATGTTTGCCTATACCATAGACTAATACCAAGAATACTTCCCTATACGGCATACGGGACCGGACCTGCGTGCAGGCTGATCCCCCATGTGGAAGCGGACGGAGTAGGGAAGACATTGTTCCATAAACTTTGAAAAAAGGTTGTGATCCGCGTGAATTACCGGAACTATCCTGGCGGGGGCGGACATTCGAACCCTCACCAGTATCCGCCGCACTCACCGCACAGCGGCCATCACCGGCGCGGCTATGCCCGTAACCAGACCAGTCAGGGATTTAACAGCTTCCAGAATCCTCTTGGCTTCGGTACGGACGGCGCCCCGATTCCACCTGCGCCTCCTGTCTTTTCGACGGAAGAGACTATTATACAACATGAGGAAAGCCTTCCCGTCGTCGTGCCGGCTACGGCGGCAGAATTGGTGGAGACGACAACACCGGCCAAAGCCGGCGGCTTTAGCATGCCAAGCTTGACCGAAATCAAAGGCTTTGTTGACCGGATTGGCGGACTGGATGGCATTCTGACCACGGTGGGCAAGGTTCAAAAGGTCGTATCCAGTGTGTCGCAGATGGCTCCTCTCGTCAAGGTCATTCTGGGCTCCTTCAAAAAGGACTCCGGCAGCGACGCGGCGGACGAAGATATCGAAGTTGTGCCGAAGAAGCGCAAACGCCGCAGAAAACCAACAGGCTCCGCCGGCAGACGCCGCAAGCGGAAGCGGCAGCGTTAATTAGCAATGCCTACTGAACCACCCCGATTGCAGCTCCGGCTGCAGGCGGGGTGGTTTTTTTATTTGCCCGTTTGTCGAGTTATGCAAGATTAGTCCATGCTCCCCTATGACTATAGAACTAGCGGCATTGTCGAATCAACGCTTTCTGACGTTGGTTGTCAAATTCAACACTCGTTTTTGCACAGGCAGAGCTATATTTTGAACATAAATTTCATAATTTTGGAACTTTACTCCAAAAGACTCATGAGGATTTTCTTAACTTCCACTACAATCATTATAACCTTATAACTTTTGATACAACTTTATCGCTGCAGCCATTGTACCCGATCCTTGTTTGCCCGATATAAGCTCCCCCCGAGTTTATATAAACAAATTATTAGGAGGTATGAATAATGACTGTATTACGATTATCGCGGCCTACTCCATTCAAGATCATGACGATTTGCGCTCTTCTCGTGCTTGCCGCCGTCTCCATGCTGTTCACGACGGCAAAAGCGTACTCGCATGGCTACGTGGAAGGACCGGCCAGCCGGGCAGCGCTGTGCAAAAGCGGAGCCAACACCGATTGCGGAGCAATCGTGTATGAGCCGCAAAGCCTGGAAGCCCCTAAAGGCTTCCCTGCAGCAGGACCTGCCGACGGCAAAATCGCAAGCGCGAACGGTGCTTTTCCCAAGCTGGATGAGCAATCCGCAACCCGCTGGTCGAAAGTGAACATTTCCTCGGGCACAAACACCTTCACCTGGAAGCTGACGGCCAATCATTCAACCGCAAGCTGGAAGTACTATATTACCAAGCCGACCTGGAACCCCAATGCCGCGCTTACCCGCGATTCCTTCGATCTGACGCCATTCTGCTCCGTTGCTTATAACGGCGCGCAGCCGCCATTCTCCTACTCCAATACTTGCAACGTGCCCGAACGAAGCGGCTACCATGTCATCCTCGCCGTGTGGGAAGTAGCCGATACGGCCAATGCTTTCTATAACGTCATCGACGTTAACTTTACCGGCTCGAATCCCGTCGACACAACGGCTCCTTCCGCCCCAGCTTCTCTTGCGGCAACCGCTACGGCAGCGACAAGCGTAACCTTGTCCTGGAATGCTTCGACCGATAACGTTGGCGTAACGGGCTACAAAATTTATAGAGGCACTACGCTAGCCGGAACGGCAACGGGCACCAGCTATACCGTTACCGGCCTCACGGCAAGCACGGCCTATACGTTTACCGTAAAAGCGGTGGATGCCGCAGGCAACGAATCAGCCGCTAGCAACAGCCTGAGCATTACGACAACGGCGCCTCCGGCCGTCGATACATCGGCACCTACCGCACCGGGAGGACTTCATATCATGGGTACTCCAACCTCCTCCAGCATGATGCTGATGTGGAGTCCGTCTACCGATAACGTAGGCGTTACGGGCTACAAAATTTACAACGGGTCCACGCTCGTCGCAACGACCTCAGGTACCGCAACATCCTATACCGTTACAGGTCTTGCGGCGAGCACAACCTACAACTTCGCCGTATATGCCATCGATGCGGCCGGCAACCAATCGTCTGCCAGCACGGTCAGCGGCACAACGGCAGCGTCTACGGGCGCGCCTGCCTGGGCGCCAAATACGGCTTATGCGGTAGGAACCCTCGTTACGTATAACGGAGCTACTTATAAATGCCTTCAGGCTCATACTTCCCTCACCGGTTGGGAGCCTTCCAACGTACCTGCCCTGTGGCAGCTGCAATAAAGCTTCAATAAGAAAATAAAAAGTGCCGGGAACCATCCCCGGCACTTTTTATTTTCTTCTTACATAAATACCGTATCAATTACCCAATACACGCCTGCTGCAAAAAGCGCCGTGATCGGAATTGTAATAAACCATGCGATAACGATTTTCCCGGCAAGCGACCAGCGTACGCTGGAGAAGCGTTTTGCGGAGCCTACGCCGAGAATCGAAGAGGTGATAACATGCGTTGTGCTGACAGGCAGCTCGAGCATTGTTGCCGACAGGATAACGCCCGCCGAGCCTACGTCTGCTGCAAAGCCGTTAATCGGCTCGATCTTGAAGATCTTCGTGCCCATCGTCTTAATGATCTTCCATCCGCCAATGGATGTACCAAGAGCCATCGCAAGCGCGGCGGACATCTTAACCCACAGCGGGACCTCGAAGTGATCCTGGATACCGCCTGCCACGAGCGCAAACGTAATGATACCCATCGCTTTCTGGGCGTCGTTTGTACCATGGGAGAACGACTGGAATGCCGCGGTCAGGATCTGTCCGAACCGGAAGCCCTTGTTCACCTGATGCGGGCTTGTCCTTGCGAAGATTAGCTTTAAGATCCACATGATAATAAAACCGGCCGTGAAAGCAATCAGCGGCGAGAAGATAAGCGCCTTAACGATATCGACAAACCCGTGTGCGTTTATGGCATCAAATCCCGCTCCCGAAGCTACCGCGCCGGCAAGCGAGCCGATCAAGGCATGCGAGGAAGAAGATGGAATGCCGAACCACCAGGTAAGCAGATTCCAGGCAATCGCCGAGATTAAGGCCGCGATAACGATCTCTACCCCATTGGACAAATCCGCCGGATTGGCAACGCCGCTGCCGATTTTTTTCGCAACGCCCGTAAACGTGATCGCACCGATAAAGTTCATGCACGCCGCCATAATAATGGCAACCCTTGGTTTCAGGGCACGGGTTGATACCGTCGTAGCGATCGCGTTCGCCGTATCGTGGAAACCGTTAATAAAATCGAAACCGAGCGCAAGTATGACAACCATCCATAATGTGATTGAATCCATTTGAATTGACTCCTACTCTCCGTGTAAGCTTAGCTGTTGCGCATAATGATCGATTCCAGCGTGTTCGCTACGTCTTCGCAGTAGTCGGTCGTTTGCTCCAACATTTCGTATATTTCTTTCCGCTTCATCAGTTCAATGGGATCAGTCACATTCGTGAACAGGCTCTTGATACAAACGCGCAGCAGGTCATCCGCCTGGTTCTCCAGCTCGTTAAGCGCAATGTTAGGCTCGCGGATCGCCAGCAGCTTCTTGTCGGTAAGGAGATAGATCGCTTTCTTGATTTGGTTCGCGGAACGAAGCAGTATATCGCCAAACAGCGTTATGTACTCGTCTTTTTCCTGAATGTTGTACATTTCAAAGCGCGATGCGCATGCTTCGATGCCGTCAAGCACATCGTCGAGCGAACTTGTTAAAGCCATTATATCTTCCCGCTCAATGGGGGTAATGAACGTTTTGTTCAGTTCTTTCAGAATCGTATGAACGTACTGGTCGCCTTTGCTCTCATGCTCTTTCATGATTTTGGCGAACTGAGCGACATCCGACAGGTCCGAAACACCGTTTGCGAAATATTCGATTGCGTCAACCAGTGTATCCGCCATTTCTTCAAACGTCTTAAAGAAAATATCCTTTTTCTTAAACATCGTAATCCCCTTTACCCGACTGGATGGTTAGGCATCATTTCGAAATGAGCCCACAATATCTTAACACAGTTTACTTTATATTTGTTAAGGGAATGTAAAGGATTTATGAAAAGTTTTCGTTTTTGCAAAAAAAATATAAAAAGATGCGTTCCGCAAAGGAACGCACCGCTTCATTTCTTTTTGCGGACACCCTCTACACCTAGTTAGAGTGTGTCCGACTTGTCTTTTTTTTACCCATAAATCACATGCTCGGCGAAAGTTGGCTTATTCGGAACGACCTGGAAGAACGTTTTCCCCGGTACGAACGGAAGCTCTGCGCCATCCTTCATCAGCCTCACCATATTGTCGCTCGCGCGAACCCATTCGCATTCGACGACCTTGCCCTTCTGGAACAATAACGCCGAGCCTCCTGCATGAAGATCAACCGAAAGCCGCCCGACATCATCCAGCGTCTTGTGATTGGCGCCAAGCACAACCACGTTGGCCGCGCTCAGCTGCTCTCCGTTATTCAGGTCGGTATGCGGCTCATCATTGACGAGTCGTTTATACAAGCCGCTTGCCGCGTCATACTCATAGGAGACCTTGTAGTCCTTGAGCAGAAACTTGATCTGTATCGAGGACGCTGCCGCGCCCGAAGCGGTTGCGCCTTCTTCCGCAAAGGTATAGGCCGGAACCGTTACCTCGCTGCGGTACCCCTTCTTCTCGGCACCTGCCCGAAGCTTATCCAGCTCGGAGTACAGATTATGGGGCGCCTTGCGGTCCTTGCTCCGCCAGAAATACGGACCCGCGTTCGAGATTTCGTCCAGATAAGGTTTATCCTGATGCTGCAAAATATCATAGGCGTCATTGCTGGCTCCCGAATGAGCCAGAATAGCTCCGTAGCTTTCCCCGATATCAATCAGGTACGGGCGAATGCTGCGGATTGGTCCAATCGCATCGGCACCCTTGTCCGTGCTTTGGAAGATCGCCACCAGCCGCGTAATGCCGCCTTCCGCGAGCACTTCCCATACCACATCGGCATTGGTAAGTCCGGATTGCGGACGCGCCGGCTTCAGATTGTTGACCATAACCGCAACGGGCCGCGCCGCCGCGTCCGTCTCCCGCTTCAGCCCCGTAAGAGGAGCCGTGAAAGAAAGCTCCGGCGTAGGCTCAGCCGACGGCGTAGCCTCCGGCTCTTCGGATAATGTCGGAGAAGGTGCTGCTTCTCCCGTATTTTTGCCTGTACCGCTGCTGCAAGCGGATACGAAAACAAGTAGAATAACTAAGCTGATCAACCATGCCCTGCGAAAACGACTTCCCATAAGTTCCCCGCCTTTTAGTAGAGAATGATAGCGTTCGATATAACGATTACTATCATTTAAACATAAAAAGCGGGACATGTCTTCCTAAATACTCCAGTTATGCCATTCCTGCTGCTTCTTATCAAGCCCTTCCAGCCATTCGGAGGTCACGCGGATCGCTTCCTCCTGATGATGGCGGGTGGAGTACGTATGGTTCGCCTGGAAGATAATCTCCTTGTCGCATAACCCGTCGCTGCGCGTCCAGAATACCTTCTGGTACAGGAAGCTGTAATCGACCGGAATCAGATCATCGCTTGTGCCGTGGACAAGCAGTACTTCTCCGCCAAAGCGCGTTGCCGCTTGGAATGGCTGATGCTGCAGCAGCGATTCGAAAAATACCGGCTGAAGCGTAAAGCCCGCATAGTCCGTGCTGCCCTTCTGAACCGCCTCGTCATAACCTGCGCGTCCGACGATCCGGACAATATCATTAAACGGATACGCAACCGGAGACCACATAACAAGACGCTTCACGCGTTTATCCCGTACCGCCGTCATAAGCGCAACCGCGCCGCCAAGGCTGTGGCCAAGCAGAACGATTCGTCTTGGGTCCACGCAATCCATGCCGGCAATGTAATCAATCACCGTGCGGGTCTGGTCAATCATGCTTTCAAAGCCAAGCGCTCCGTAATCCCCGTTGCTCTCGCCGCAGCCGCCGTAATCAAACCGGATCACGTAAGAGCCTTGCGCCGCCAGCGCTCTTGCCGTCTTAACGAACAACCGGTCAACCCCGACGCGGCTTCCGATAAAGCCGTGGCATATAATAATGGCCTGCTTCTTGGCATTGTCTTTCTGATGATCGCTCGGATAATGAAGCGTAGCGGTAAGCTCGAGCTCTTCATGACGCAGCAATAATTGTTTCTCCATAACGATAAGTCCTCCTGCGGTTCCATTCTTATTATCTATAATTCCTACCCGATTACTATGAATTGTATTGGGTTCATATTATCATCCTTACGAGGATGGTGTCAATACCGTTATTCTGTCCGAATGATGAGGGTTCACCACTATAAAATGCTCTTCGGGAGGAATAGTTGTGCGGCTCCTTGCTCAATCTATAATCAGTACATTAATGTCCAACCAAGGAGATGATTCCTATGCCGATGTGGATATCCTGGCTAACGGACCATTGGCTGACGGTTCTATTGCTCGCCGGCATCGTGGTTGCCGTCGTATATATCATCCTTGAACGCAGCCTGTTGTTCTACAAGGAGTAACCGGTCTTAAGAAAAAAAGACCTTCTTCCGCCCCGTTGGCTGGAAGAAGGTCTTTTTGCCGTCCGAAGAGCTTAGCCCTTCAGCGCTTTTGCCGCAATATCGGTACGGCTGTGCATGCCGTCGAAATGAATAACGCTAACCGCTTCGTAAGCGCGGCCACGCGCTTCCGCAATGTCGCGGCCGCGGCCTACAACGCCAAGCACGCGTCCGCCGCTCGTTACGATCTTGCCGTCTTTCTCCGCCGTTCCCGCATGGAACACGAGCGCGCCTTGCGCTTCAGCCGCATCAAGGCCGGTAATCTCGCGGCCTTTCGGATACGAAGCCGGATAGCCTTCCGATGCAACGATAACGCAAACAGCCGCTTCGTCGCTCCATTCCAGCTCCAGCTGGTCCAGGCGACCGTTCAGGGACGCCAGAACGACGTCAACCAGCTCGGTCTTCAGGCGCGGCAGAACGACTTGCGTCTCAGGGTCGCCCATACGCGCGTTGAATTCGATCGTTTTGGGACCGTCCTTCGTAATCATCAGACCGGCGAACAATACGCCGCGGAACGGACGTCCTTCGCTCACCATCGCTTTCGCCGTTGGCTTGATGATGTTCTCGATGGACTCTTCGATGATGGCCTGATCGATATGAGGCAGAGGCGTATAGGTACCCATGCCGCCCGTGTTCGGGCCTTTGTCGTTATCGTATACCGGCTTATGGTCTTGCGCCGGTACCATCGCTTTAACCGTCTCGCCGTCTACAAAAGCAAGGATGGACATCTCTTGGCCTTCCAGGAATTCCTCGATAACGATCTGGTTGCCGGCTTCGCCAAACACCTTGTCGACCATCGCTTCCTTCAACGCTTTCTCCGCTTCCTCCATGGAATACGCAACCGTTACGCCTTTGCCTGCTGCAAGGCCGTCCGCCTTGATCACGATTGGAACGGATTGCTCGCGCAAATAAGTTAGAGCCGGCTCGTAGCTCGTGAACGTCTCGTATTTCGCTGTAGGAATGTTGTATTTGCGGAGCAGATCCTTCATGAAGATTTTGCTGCCTTCAATTTCGGCTGCCGCTTTGTTCGGACCGTATACCGGAATGTTATGCGCTTCGAACGCATCTACGATACCCGCCGCCAGCGGATCGTCCGGACCGATAAAGACGAGGTCAATCGCCGCATCCTTCGCAAACTTCACAAGCTCGTCGAATTGGTTAACCGCAATCGGCACGCAATCGGCAATTTGCGCAATCCCCGCATTGCCCGGCGCGCAAAACACTTCCTTGACCTTCTCGCTTTTCTTCAGCGCCCAGACAATCGCATGCTCACGTCCGCCGCCGCCAACAACTAAAATTCTCATTGCTTCGATATACCCCCTGATATGATAGTGAGCGAATATAAATGCCTAATAGCGAAGCAGTCCTGCCGCCGCATGCCTTACCCGTGCACGCTGCGACAAGAAGCTCCGCTACCTTAAGCTTTGCTTATCCTAGTGTTTGAAATGGCGAACGCCCGTCATCACCATCGCGATGTTATGCGCATTCGCTGCGGCGATCGACTCTTCGTCCTTGATCGAGCCGCCGGTTTGGATGATTGCGGTGATGCCGTGTTTGGCGGCCAGCTCAACCGTATCGCCCATTGGGAAGAACGCATCGGAAGCGAGTACCGCTCCCGCAGCTTGCTCGCCCGCTTGCTCAATGGCAATACGCGCTGCGCCTACGCGGTTCATTTGACCTGCGCCTACGCCGATGGTCATGTTGTTTTTCGCCAGCAAAATCGCGTTCGATTTCACATGCTTCACGACTTTCCATCCGAACAGCAATTGCTTCAGTTCTTCTTCCGTCGGCTTGCGGTTCGTAACGAACTGCAGGTCCGCTTCGGTCAGGCTGCGAACGTCGCTCTCTTGGACAAGCAAGCCGCCGTCAACCGTTGTCGACAGCCAGTCGGATTTGCGCTCAGCCGCGGAACCGGCCAGCTCGCCCAGCTTCAGAAGACGGATATTTTTCTTCTTCGTCAGCACTTCCAGCGCTTCAGGCGTGAAGTCCGGCGCAATGATGATTTCGAGGAAGATTTGGCTCAGCAGCTCGGCTGTTTCCGCGCCGATCGTACGATTCGCCGCAACGATGCCGCCGAAGATCGAAGTAGGGTCGGCCGCGTATGCTTTTTGGTAGGCTTCATGGATGTCTGCGCCAATGCCAACGCCGCATGGATTCATATGCTTCACGGCTACGCAGGCTGGCTCGTCGAATTCCTTGACGATCGCAAGCGCCGCGTTCGCGTCGTTAATGTTGTTGTAGGACAATTCTTTGCCGTGCAGCTGCTCAGCCGTTGTGATGTTGCCGACAGGAGCAAGCGGTTTGCTGTAGAACGCCGCTTTCTGATGCGGGTTCTCGCCGTAACGCAGATCCTGCACTTTCTCGTAAGTAACCGTGTAAGACTCAGGCAGCTCTTCGCCAACTTGCTTCGTCAGGTAGTCCGCGATCAGCGCATCGTAGGCTGCTGTGTGACGGAATACTTTTGCCGTCAGGCGTTTGCGCGTTTCCAGCGTGGTGTCGCCGCCGGCTTTAATCTCTTCGATAACTCCAGCATAATCGTTAGCGTCCACAACTACCGTTACGAATGCATGGTTTTTCGCGGCCGAACGAAGCATAGTAGGACCGCCGATATCGATGTTCTCGATTGCGTCCTCATATTCCACGTTAGGGTTTGCGATGGTTTGCTTGAACGGATACAGGTTAACAACCACAAGGTCGATGTAGTCCAGGCCAAGCTCCTGCATAACCTTTTGATGCTCTTCATTGTCGCGGATCGCGAGAAGCCCGCTGTGAACCGCAGGATGAAGGGTTTTAACGCGGCCGTCCAAAATTTCCGGGAAGCCTGTTACGTCGGAAATGCCGATAACCGGAATGCCTTCCTTCTCCAGCAGATTAAACGTACCGCCAGTCGAGATGATTTGCACGCCTTGAGCTGCCAGCTCACGAGAAAATTCAACAATGCCAGTCTTGTCCGATACACTAATTAACGCTCTACGAATTGCCACGCGATATTGCCTCCTCAAAATAGGTACTTATATATTTAAAGTTTAACCGTAACGATACGATCTTCCAGAGTTACGCGTCCCTCCGCAATGGACTGCACAACCCGGGGCAGCAATTGCTGCTCGGCTGCGTGAATCCGCTCGCCTAGCGTGTCCTCCGTGTCGCCGCTTTGCACTTCAACAACGCTTTGCGCGATAATCGGCCCGCTGTCCATTCCCCCGTCCACATAATGAACGGTAATGCCCGTCACCTTCACGCCGTATTCCAGCGCTTGTCCAATCCCGTTTACGCCGGGGAAAGAAGGCAGCAAAGCCGGATGGATATTAATCATTCTGCCGTAATAGGGCTCAACGAGCACGGAAGTAATAATGCGCATATAACCCGCAAGGACAACCAGCTCGATGCCGCGGCGCTGAAGTTCCTCCAAAATTTCGGTTTCGTATGCTTCGCGGGAAGGGTATTCCTTCGGCACAAAGAGGAAGGTATCAATCCCGGCCATGCGAGCCCGCTCCACAACCGGAGCAGCAGGCTTATCACAAACAAGAAGCTCGATGGTTGCATCGAGCCTTCCTTGCCGCACCGCATCGGCCAGGGCTTGGAAGTTCGTTCCTTGCCCTGACGCGAAGACGGCTATTCGGAGTGTTCCCATTAAACGTCCGCTCCCGTGAACGTAACTACGCGGCTGCCTTCCGTTACAGTTCCGATTCGGTATGCTTTTTCGCCAAGCTCAGTCGCCACTTGAAGGGCTTTCTCCGCTTGATCTGCTGGAACCACTACGACTAACCCGATGCCCATAT
Organism: Paenibacillus glycanilyticus; assembly: GCF_051200795.1. Taxonomy (NCBI): domain Bacteria; kingdom Bacillati; phylum Bacillota; class Bacilli; order Caryophanales; family Paenibacillaceae; genus Paenibacillus; species Paenibacillus glycanilyticus. The sequence continues at coordinate 985,726 of NZ_CP195155.1, read as the reverse complement.
TAAAGGTTGTGAACATATCGCGGTTGGTGATTGCGCCTTTGTCCTGCATAAGCTGGAAGACAGGCAGAATCGGCCACGAACCGTATTCGATATTGACGTTTACGCCTTCCGGAAGAACGCGCGGGATATTCTCGATAAAGCCGCCGCCCGTAATGTGCGCCATGCCCTTTACATTTACTTGCTCGATCAGCTTCAAAGCCGATTTCACATAGATGCGGGTTGGCTCGATCAATACGTCGCCAAGAACCTCATCGTTCAGCTCAGGCAGGCGCTGGTCCAGTGCGTAACCGCACTCTTCGAGAAGAAGACGGCGTACCAGCGAGTAGCCGTTGCTGTGGATGCCGCTCGATGCGAATCCGAGTACAACGTCGCCTGGAGCGATTGTCGTGCCGTCGATAATTTTCTTCTTATCCACTACGCCAACCGTAAAGCCGGCAATATCATACTCGTCGCCTTGGTACATGCCTGGCATTTCGGCTGTTTCGCCGCCGATCAGGGCGCAGCCTGCTTGCACGCAGCCGTCGGAGATGCCTTTGACTACCGCTTCGATTTTTTCCGGAACGACTTTACCGCATGCCAGATAATCGAGGAAGAAGAGAGGCTCGGCGCCTTGTACGATAATATCGTTTACGCACATCGCAACCGCGTCAACGCCAATCGTGTCATGCTTATCCATCAAGAACGCCAGCTTCAGCTTCGTGCCGACGCCGTCCGTCCCCGATACGAGTACAGGCTCCTCGTATTTGTCCTTGTTAAGGCCGAACAATCCGCCAAAACCGCCGAGATCCGTCAGTACCTCCGGGCGGAACGTTTTCTTAACATGCTTCTTCATCCGTTCGACTGCTTCATTGCCGGCCGCAATATCGACACCGGCTTTTTTGTACGCTTCTGACACACCAGTCAACCCCTTTTTATACTATTAACAGCTGCAGCTCTTATCCGACTCTTCGTTTACCGGCGTTGGATAATCGTTATCGAAGCAAGCGAGGCACATGCCGCGGTTGTACGCGCCGTCATTGCCGCCTACCGAATCGATAAAGCCTTCTTGACTAAGGAAAGATAAAGAGTCCGCATTGATCATTTCGCACATTTCCTGCACCGTTCTCGAAGAAGCAACCAGCTCCTTGCGGTCCGGCGTATCGATACCGTAGTAGCAAGGGTTCTTGAATGGCGGCGATGTAATCCGCACATGCACTTCCGTCGCGCCAGCTTCGCGAAGCATGTTCACGATCCGGCGGGAAGTCGTGCCGCGTACGATCGAGTCGTCGATCATAACGACGCGTTTGCCTTCCACGACTTTGCGCACGGCGGACAGCTTCATCTTAACGCCCTGCTCGCGAAGCTCCTGAGAAGGCTGAATAAAAGTACGGCCCGTGTATTTGTTCTTGATTAATCCAAGCTCGTATGGAATACCCGTTTGCTCGGCATAACCGATTGCCGCCGAAATACTCGAATCCGGCACGCCGGTTACGATATCCGCATCCACGAAGGACTCCATCGCAAGCTGTTTACCCATCCGCTTACGCGCGGAGTGGATGTTGATCGTATTAATATCGCTGTCCGGACGGGCAAAATAGATGTACTCCATTGCGCAGGTTGCCCGGCGTTCCACTTCCGCGTAACGGTCCTCGCGCATGCCGTCAGCATCAAGGTACAAGAGCTCGCCAGGCTGCACGTCGCGGACGTACTCGGCACCGATCGATTCGAATGCGCAGGATTCGGAAGAGAAGACGTATCCGTCACCCAATTTGCCCATTACGAGCGGACGAAGACCGTTAGGGTCGGAAGCTACCAGCAGCTTGTCATTGGTCATGATCAGGAATGCAAAGCCCCCGATAATGCGCTGCAGGGCATCCTTTGCCGCTTCCTCGAAGCTCTTAGGAGAACGAGCGATCAAGTGGGCAATAACTTCGGTATCGCTGGAAGTCTGGAAGATCGAGCCTTGGCTCTCGAGCTCTTTGCGGATCTCAGGCGCATTAACGATGTTGCCGTTTGTTGCGACTGCCAGATCTCCGTCCCGATAACGGAAAATAAGCGGCTGCGCATTCGCCAGCTTGCTCTCGCCAGCGGTCGAATAACGAACGTGGCCGATAGCGCGGTTGCCGGGAAGCGACTCAATCCGCTCTTTATCGAATACTTCCTTCACAAGTCCCATGCCGCGGTGGTAGGCAAAACGGCTGCCGTTCTCCGTATCCACAGCGCAGATTCCCGCGCTCTCTTCGCCGCGGTGCTGCAGGGCGTGAAGGCCGTAATAGCTGAGGGAGGACGCGTTCGGGACGTTAAAGACCCCGAACACGCCGCACTCCTCGCGCAGTTTATCAAAAATATCGTCACGGCCAATGCCTTCGTTATAATGATTTCCCGTCCACAGCTTCAGCTGTTTTATTTCATCAGACATGGAATCGCATCCTTCCAGACCTTCTCCAGTTGTTGTACCGGTGCGTTTACGCCGGATTTGCCGTTTACGTTGATGGTCAGGCTGCTGCCTTTGACAGTGCCGATTGCCGCATTCACTACGCCTTGCCCGTTCAGATGCGCTTGCAATGCCGCTGCTTTCTCAGGCGTTGCCGAAAGCAGAATACGGGATTGCGATTCGCTGAACAATAGGTGATCCGGACGAAGATCCGTTGCTACGTTTACTTCTGCGCCAATGCCGCCGCTAATTGCGGATTCAGCCAGCGCGACCGCCAGACCGCCTTCGGACAGGTCATGCGCCGAAGCTACCAGACCGCCTTGGATCGCTGTCAGAATAGCGTTCAGCGTTGTCTTCTCCGTTGCCAGATCGATTTGCGGCGGACGACCTGCCGCCGAGCCGTTCAGAGCGTAGAGCAGCTCGCTGCCGCCAAGCTCCGCTTTCGTCTCGCCGACAAGGATAATAACGTCGCCTTCTTTTTTGAAGCCTTGAGTTGTGATGTGATCCACATCATGCACGAGACCAACCATGCCGATTACCGGAGTAGGATAGATCGCGCCTTTTGCGTTCTCGTTGTACAAGCTGACGTTGCCGCCGATTACCGGCGTATCAAGCACGCGGCAAGCTTCGGACATGCCGTCTGCAGCTTTCTCGATCTGCCAGAATACTTCCGGCTTCTCCGGGCTGCCGAAGTTCAGGTTGTCCGTAATCGCAAGCGGTTCTGCGCCGGAGCACACGATGTTGCGGGCAGCTTCCGCTACGGCGATCTGGCCGCCTACTTCAGGATCAAGATATACGTAACGTCCATTGCAGTCCGTCGTCATCGCAAGACCTTTGCGGGTGCCGCGAATCGTAACCACTGCCGCGTCGGAGCCTGGTTGAACGGCCGTCGACGTACGAACCATGTAGTCATATTGGTTATATACCCACTCTTTGCTTGCCACAGTCGGCGAAGCGAGTACTTTTTCAAGAGCACCGTTAAGGTCGGTAATTTCTTCGAAAGCAGCTGCATCCACGCTTGCGTTCTCGCGGTAGTAAGCAGGCTCGGAAGATGGCTTGTTGTATACCGGGCACTCGTCAACGAGAGCTTTAACCGGCATGTCGGCAACTTGCTCGCCTTGGTGGAACAGGCGGAGACGGCCGTCGTCGGTAACTTTTCCGACTTTCTTGCAGATAACGCCCCAACGGTCAAAAATTTCTTGCGCTTGCGCTTCATGCTGAGGCTCAACAACGAACAGCATGCGTTCTTGCGATTCCGACAGCATCATTTCGTAAGGCGTCATGCCTGTTTCGCGCTGCGGAACTTCATCCAGGTACAGCTCCAGGCCGTTGCCGGCTTTGGAAGCCATCTCTGCGCTCGAGCAAGTGAGGCCCGCTGCGCCCATATCTTGAATACCGAGTACGATGCCGGAGTTGATCAGCTCAAGCGTAGACTCCATAACGAGCTTCTCCATGAACGGATCGCCGACTTGCACCGCGGTACGTTTTTCTTCGGATTCTTCGGACAGCTCAACCGATGCGAAAGTTGCACCATGGATGCCGTCGCGGCCCGTTGCCGGACCAACGTAGAATACCGGGTTGCCAACGCCTTTTGCCACGCCGCGCTGGATTTTGTCATGATCGATAAGACCAACGCACATCGCGTTAACGAGCGGGTTGCCTTCGTAGCTCTCGTCGAACATGACTTCGCCCGCAACGGTTGGGATACCGATACAGTTGCCGTAGCCGGCAATGCCGCTTACGACGTTCTCGAACAGATATTTCACGCGGTCATTTTCCAGCTTGCCGAAACGAAGCGAGTTCAGCAAAGCTACAGGGCGGGCGCCCATCGAGAAAATGTCGCGGATAATGCCGCCTACGCCCGTTGCGGCGCCTTGGTAAGGCTCAACCGCGGACGGATGGTTATGCGATTCGATTTTGAATACAACCGCTTGGTTGTCGCCGATATCCACGATACCCGCGCCTTCGCCCGGTCCCATCAGGACGCGAGGGCCTGTAATCGGGAATTTCTTCAGGATTGGCTTGGAGTTCTTGTACGCGCAATGCTCGGACCACATAACGCTGAATACGCCGATTTCCGTATAGTTAGGTGTACGGCCGAGGAAGCCGCAGATAAGCTCAAATTCGTAATCCGATACACCGAATTGTTGATAGATCTTTTGCTCGACGATTTGTTCAGGCGTCGGTTCCTTAGCCGTTAATTGCTGCGCCATGTTGTTCCCTCCATGCATTCAAAATCGATGTAAACATCCGTTTGCCGTCTTCCGAGCCGAGGATTTGGTCAACCGCGCGCTCCGGGTGAGGCATCATGCCCACGACATTGCCCTTCTTGTTGCTGATGCCCGCAATGTTCTCTACCGAACCGTTCGGGTTCGTGTCGCCTGCATAACGGAATACGATCTGGTTGTTCGCTTTCAGCTCAGCCAGCGTTGCGTCATCGCAATAGTAATTGCCTTCGCCATGCGCAATCGGAATATCGATAATCTCGCCCTGCGAGTATTGGTTCGTAAATGCTGTTCCGTTGTTTACCACTTCAAGCAGCTGCTGCTGACAACGGAATTTAAGACCTGTGTTGCGAATCAGTGCGCCTGGCAGAAGGTTAGCTTCGGTCAGGATTTGGAAACCGTTACAGATACCAAGGATAAACTTGCCTTGCTCTGCTGCTTTTACAACTTCATTCATGACCGGAGCAAAACTAGCCATTGCGCCGCAGCGCAGGTAGTCGCCGTAGGAGAAGCCGCCCGGTACAAGAATCGCGTCATAACCGGAAAGGTCAGTCGCCGTATGCCATACGTAATCAACCTCTTGGCCGATTGTATCTTCTACCGCTTTGAAGCAGTCAATGTCACAGTTGGAGCCGGGGAATACGAGAACCGCAAACTTCATCGATTATCCCTCCAATTCAAAACGGAAATCTTCGACTACCGTGTTTGCCAGCAGCTTTTCGCACATGACTTTCACGCGTGCTTCCGCTTCCGCGCGGTCGCTTGTTTCGAGCTGAAGCTCCAGGTATTTACCGATGCGGACTTTATCAACTTCCGCGAAGCCCATCGTGTGCAGCGAGCCTTGAACGGCTTGACCTTGCGGGTCGAGTACATTTTCTTTAATCGTGACGTAGACTTTTGCTTTCATAGTAGGGCCTCCTGAAAATGGTTTTTCCGGTCGTATGTGGTGCGTGCTCGGCAGCTCGGGTCGCTCGGTCGCAAGGGTGTCTGTCTACGTCGCTGTTGAAATCGGAAAATTTCATTTAATCTGCTCAGCGGATATTTTCCGAATTTCAAAGGCGAGCGCTGTCGCTCTCCAACAGACACCCTTGCTCCCTCACTCCCGGCTGCCGGACTCCCAACACCCTCCCGGGTAGTCGTGTGTACAGCAGCTGGGGCGTTAGCGCACTATCGTGCTTAACGCCAGACCTTAAATATCATCTAAGAACAAAAAAGTCTAAGAACAATATATAAATTCAAAAACCTATATAATTTCGATCTATACCAGCGAACGGCCGGTTAAACGGCTGTAAATGTCGAGGTAACGATTGGTTGTTTCGTTTACGACGGATTCGGGAAGAGGAGCCGGTTTGCTGTCTCGATCCCATTCGGAACCGAGAAGGTAAGTACGGACCGGTTCTTTGTCCATGCTGTCGATCTCGATATCGTAAGCGTAGTTGCTCTCCGCCCAGAAACGCGAGGAATCCGGGGTAAAAATCTCGTCGATCAGAATGACTTTGCCGTCGATCAGTCCGAATTCGAATTTGCAGTCGGCAAGGATAATGCCATGCTTCGCGCAATAGTCGTGAGCGAATTCGTACAGCTTGATGCTGCGGCCCTTAAGCTCTTCAGCAAGCTCAGCGCCAACCATCTCCTGCATCCGCTCGAACGGGATATCCTCGTCGTGGCCAACGTCGTTTTTCGCTGCCGGCGTAAAGATCGGCTGAGGAAAGCGTTCGTTTTTGCGCATGCCTTCCGGAAGCTCGATGCCGTTGATCGCGGACGTTTGCTGGTATTGTCTCCAGCCGCCGCCGGTGATATAGCCGCGAACGACGCATTCAATGTCGATACGCTCCGCTTTTTTCGTCACCATGATCCGGTCCTTCAGAAGCTCGGGCGCCGTAACGATATCCCCAAGCTTCTCGACGTCCGTGTGTACGACATGGTTCGTTTGGATATCGGCCGTTTGCTCGAACCAGAAAGCCGACAGGCGGTTCAGCACGTTGCCCTTTTGCGGAACAGCCGGATCCAGTACATAGTCGAATGCCGAGATGCGGTCTGTCACGACGATCAGGTAATGCTCGCCAAGGTCGTAAAGCTCACGAACCTTGCCTTTATACAGCAGCGGAGCTTTGATGTAGTCCGCCGCCGTGGATAAAGCTTGCGATTGTGCAGTCATTCCTCGAATCCCCCTTGCCCTTTAGTTCAAGCCAAGACGCGTAAAGATAGTATTCACATGCTTCAGGTGCCAAGCCGGATTGAAAGCATCTTCGATCTCTTCAGCCGACAGAAGGCTTGTGATCTCAGGTGTCGACTCGATGATGTCGCGGAATTGGCGCTGCTCTTCCCACGCCTGCATCGCGCGCGGCTGTACCGTGTCGTAAGCTTGCTCGCGGCTGAGGCCTTTGTCGATCAGCTTTGTCATGACGCGGCCGGAGAACGGAACGCCAAATGTGCGCTGCATGTTTTTCTTCATATTTTCAGGGAACACGGTCAGGTTCTGAATGATGTTGCCCAGACGGTTCAGCATGTAGTTCAGAAGCATCGTTGCATCCGGCAAAATAACGCGTTCCGCAGACGAGTGGCTGATGTCGCGCTCATGCCACAGCGGTACGTTCTCGTAAGCGGTCAGCATGTGGCCGCGGATGACGCGGGACAAGCCGGAGATGTTCTCGCAGCCGATCGGGTTGCGTTTGTGAGGCATTGCGGAAGAGCCTTTTTGGCCTTTTGCGAAAGCTTCTTCCACTTCACGGAATTCGCTCTTCTGCAAAGCGCGGATTTCCGTAGCGAATTTATCAAGCGATGTTGCAACAAGCGCCAGTGTCGCCATGTATTCAGCGTGACGGTCACGCTGCAGCGTTTGCGTCGAGATTGGAGCCGGGCTAATGCCGAGCTTTTTGCAAACAAACTCTTCAACGAACGGATCGATGTTCGCGTAAGTACCGACAGCACCGGAAATTTTACCGAATTGAACGCCGTTTGCGGCATGCTCGAAGCGCTCGAGGTTGCGTTTCATTTCTTCATGCCACAGCGCCATTTTCAGGCCAAACGTTGTTGGCTCGGCGTGCACGCCATGCGTACGGCCCATCATAGGCGTATCTTTGTATTGGATCGCTTTCTCGCGAAGAATCGAGATGAAACGCTCGATGTCTTTTTTGAGAATCGCGTTTGCTTGAAGAAGCAGGTAGCCATTTGCCGTATCGACAACGTCAGTCGAAGTCAGGCCGTAGTGAACCCATTTGCGTTCCGGACCAACCGTCTCGGATACCGCGCGAGTGAACGCGATTACGTCATGGCGGGTTTCTTGCTCGATTTCGTAAATGCGGTCGATATTGAAAGTAGCCGCTTTGCGAAGCGCTTCTACGTCTTCTGCCGGAATAACGCCAAGCTCAACCCAAGCCTCGCAGGAGCAAAGCTCAACCTCAAGCCATGCCTGGAATTTATTCTGCTCCGTCCAAATTGCTCTCATTTCCGGTCTGCTGTAACGCTCTAACATGTACCGTTCACACCTTCCAAATAGTTGTCTCTTCTATCCAATCAAGCGCCTGCTGCACATCGCCGGCAAGCACGTTTACATGGCCCATTTTCCGTTTGAATACGGCGTCCTTCTTGCCATACAGATGAACCTTCGGAGCAACGTTTAATCTTGCCGCCGCTTCATCATGCTTCGCCATCCGCGCAAGCAGTGGCTCTACATGCTGACCAAGGACGTTCACCATAACAACCGGCGTAAGCAGCTCCGTATCGCCCAGCGGCAAATTGCATACCGCGCGAACATGCTGTTCGAACTGCGAGGTCCGGCAAGCTTCCATCGTATAGTGGCCGCTGTTATGAGGGCGCGGTGCCAGCTCGTTAACGAACAGCTCGCCATCGGCCGTCAGGAACAGCTCTACGGCGATCAGGCCAACTACGCCAAGCCCTTCAGCGATCTTGACCGCCAGCTTCTCCGCTTCCTGCTGAACGCTCTCCGCAATGCGTGCCGGAACGATCGACAGATGCAAAATATTCTCGACATGAATATTTTCCGCAGCGGGGAACGCTTTTATCTCGCCTTGAGGACTTCTTGCCGCAATAACGGATAATTCTTTGTCAAACTTAATGAATTGCTCCAGCACTAGCTCTACGCCGGCACGGCTTAACGTCTCATACGCTTCTTCGATCTCGTCAAAGCTCCGAATCACCCATTGCCCTTTGCCGTCATAACCGCCCATTGCCGTCTTCAGCACGCATGGAAGTCCAAATTTTTCAGCTGCGGCTCGCAGCTCTTCGCTGCTCCGGATTTCGCTGTACGGGGCAACCCGTACGCCCGCCGCTTCGATCGCACGCTTCTCGCGAAGCCGGTGCTGCGTCGTATAGAGCAGCTCGCTGCCCTGCGGCACGTACGATTCCGACATGAGCATCGCCGCCACATCGGCATCGACATTCTCGAACTCGTACGTAATGACATCCGCCCGGCGCGCCAGCTCGCGGGCCGCTTCGCGGTCGTTGTAAGCAGCGACGATCTGGTCCGCTACTTGTCCGCAAGGCGCATCGGCTGTCGGGTCAAGCGCTACGAAGCGGTAACCTATCGCGCTGCCTGCGAGCGCCATCATCCGGCCAAGCTGTCCGCCGCCCAGCACGCCAATGGTGCTGCCCGGCAGAAGCGTTCGCTTGTTATCTTCCGTCATCATAATGTCTCACTGCTTTCCAGCACTTCCTGCTTGATCCGCTCGCGCCGCGCTTCCACCCGGGCTTGTACATCAGGATCGAAAGCACCGAGCATTTGAGCGGCCAGCAGTCCGGCATTTGTACCGCCGGCATTGCCGATGGCTACCGTCGCAACCGGAATGCCGCCTGGCATCTGCACGATCGACAGGAGCGAATCAAGACCGCTCAGATTCGAGGATTTGACTGGCACGCCGATTACCGGCAGAATCGTCTTCGCAGCAACCATGCCCGGCAAATGCGCGGCACCGCCGGCACCCGCGATGATTACTTTAAGACCGCGTTCTGCAGCCGTCTCCGCATATTCGAACATTAAATCCGGTGTCCGGTGAGCGGAAACAACCTTTTTCTCGTAAGGAATTTGCAGCTCTTCTAACACGTCGCAGGCAAGTTTCATTGTATCCCAATCCGACTTGCTGCCCATGATGACGCCTACTTTCGCAGACATGCGTTCAAACCTTCCTTCATCTATAAATTGTGTATATCCCGCGAAACGTAAAAATCCCGCGCCGCAACCATACTTTCTATGGATGCTGCCGGGACCCGAGCAGATGGCAACAATTGTTGTCTTTACTTCAATTACAAAAGTTTCGCAATGCAAAGACAGCATAAGGCTGCCCTGTTAAAGGGGCAACCTGTCTATTTGTTCCATCAACTCGTAGTCCGAAAAATATGGTTTTCGGGTAGATACTTTCGGGCCTTTTTCCCGAGGATATACGAGATCTTTCAACCTATTTACGGAGCATTCGACGAATGTTCCGCCTTAACCTATTTCAGTTTATCCAATCCCCCTATGTCTGTCAATGAAAAGCGTATAAAATACGAACATTAAAATAAATGAGTTCAAATAAAGTTCGTTTTTGTCTTAAATTGCAAGGAATTCGCTTTCCTTTTTCTGCCGTTATCAATTTATTTGGCATGGTTTTAAGTTAGGGGAGCTGCCGAATAGAATAGTAGGAGAAGAATCCGAATCATTAAAGGAGGCGAGAGGCGATGTTGATCCATACCGTCAAAGGGCGGGACACCGTACAGAGTCTGGCGCTGCAGTATAGCCTGTCCCAGGAAGCTGTCCTTGCCGCCAATGGCATGCAGGCAACCGAGCCTCTCGCCGCCGGGCAAGCGCTCATTATCCCCCTCGAGGCTGACAGCCATCAGGTCATGCCGGGAGAAACCTTATGGACGATCTCGCAAAAATACGGCATCACTCTGCAGGAGCTGGCCAGAGTTAACCATATTACTAATCCCGCCATTATTCTTCCCGGCATGCGGCTCCGCATTCCGAGTCCGCGCAAGATGACGATCGAAGCGAACGGCTATGCCGAGCCTGCTGTCTCGACTTCGGGCATCACCGCCAGCGCGGCTGCTGCAGCCAGACATTTAACCTTCCTTAGTCCTTTCAGTTATCAGGTTAGGCCGGACGGCTCGCTAAGCGCCTTAAATGATTTGCCGGCTATTCAGGAAGCTTACCGCGGACGGGCTGCGCCCATGATGGTGATTACGAATTTTGACGGCTATGCGTTCAGCCCAAGTCTGGTCCATTTCATTCTAACGAACGAAGCCGTGAAGGAGCGGCTGATCCAAGGGATCATATACGTCATGCGGATGAACAAGTATTGGGCTCTTAACGTAGATTTTGCTTTTATTCTGGCGGCCGACCGCAAGCTGTATCATCAGTTCCTGGAACGGCTTGCCGGCTCTCTTCATGCCATCGGATGCCTTGTTTCCTCGACCCTGCCGCCGGTTAGTTCACCCGACCAGGACGGACAGCTCTTCGAAGGGCAGGATTACGCCGAGCAAGGCCGGATTCTCGATTTCGTTATTCTTATGACTTACGAATGGGGATGGGCGGGCGGACCGCCAATGGCGGTTGCTCCAAAGAATGAAGTAGCCAAAGTGTTGAACTATGCGATATCTCTGATTCCGTCCACCAAAATTATGCTTGGGATGCCGCTTTACGGCTATGACTGGACACTTCCTTATATCCCGGGTCAGGATTGGGCGATGTCCATCAGTTCGGGCAATGCGGTGCGAAGTGCTGCCAGGTATGGCGCTGCTATTCATTACGATCCAATCGCCGAATCGCCGTATTACGGTTACAGGGATGAGTACGGGCGCGACCATCAGGTCTGGTACGAGGATGCGAGGAGCGTGCAGGCGAAGCTTGATCTGGTCAAATGCTATCATCTGCGAGGGGTGAGCACCTGGGTGCTTGATGTTCCGTTCCCTGCCTTCTGGCAGGTGCTGGAGCATAACTTTCATGTTTATAAGCCTGTGAGGTAAAGTGTGGCAAGTGTGAACATACTGCCCTAATACGTCCGGACCCGCCCGTTCTAGAGATGACGTAAAATAGTCTGTGTACCAAGATCTGGAGTCTTTCCAGAACGCAAAAAAGTAGGGTATCCTCGGGATTGCGACATCACCAAGAGGAGGACCCTACTCGATGACTAATATACCCGAAAATGCCTTTCATAATCTACTTGAAAATACTGTTACTAAGCTGCTCCAAGAAAAGCTTGAACTGCTCCTTCAAGAAGAAATTAAGAATTACATGACCATTGAAAAACCGACTTCATCCAATAGCCGAAACGGACATTACAAGCGTTCGTTCCAGACGCGCTATGGCACCATTAACGCACTTCGGGTTCCACGTGACCGTAAAGGGACCTTCCAGACGCAACTTTTCGAGCCATACCAACGCAGAGAAGGATGGTTAGAGGAGGCCATTATTCACATGTACAAAGGTGGTATGAGTACGCGCGAGGTGGCTAAGTTCATCGAAAGTATGTTTGGCACACACTACTCTCCAACAACGGTCAGTAACATTACACAAACGGTTATGGAGGACATTGAAGAGTGGCAAACACGCCCCCTGGAGAAACGCTACTCCGTCCTCTACTTGGATGGTCTCTACGTCAAACTCAAACGTAACACGGTAAGCAGCGAAGCCGTGTACTTAGTGATGGGAATTGATGAGAAAGGAATTCGTCAAATCCTCGGCTTCTACGTTGGCGGTCACGAAAGCTCAAACGGTTGGCGCGAGGTACTCAAAGACCTTAAGAAGCGTGGTGCCACAGATGTATTGCTCGGCGTATTTGATGGCCTACCTGGTCTGGAAGACGCTTTTCGTGAGATCTACCCAATGGCTGATGTTCAGCATTGTGTCGTCCACAAAGTCCGTGCTACTTTCCCAAAAATCCGTATGGCGGATAAGACGGCGTTTCTGAGCGACCTGAAACAAGTCTACACCGCTATGGATAGGGATGTTGCCCTGGCTGTGTTTGACGGCTTCAAAAGTACATGGAGCAAGCGGTATCCAAAGGAAGTGAAGTCGTGGGAAGAGCAGCTTCCAACTTTGCTTACATTCTACAAGTACCCGTCATTAGTCCGAAATGCGATCTACACGACGAATCCGATCGAGCGCATGAACAAAGAACTGCGAAAGCGGCTAAAACCAATGAACAGCCTAACTAACATTGAAGCTGCAGAGAAGATTATTTACTTACAAGCCATTGATTACAACGAGAATTGGTGTGGTAGAGCCGTTCGTGGTTTTAGTGATCCTGGTACCAGAGCTGCGTTTGAAGCCATGTACAGTGAGCGTTACGCAAACAATTCATTTAAAGAAGAATGAGTTCCCGCGCCTTCGCTTGGGCTTTGCCCTCTAGAAGGTCAACAGCTAAATATTCATTTCCATCGTCCCGATGGAAATCCCTACTACACAAACTTCTTGACGCTACCGTTCTAGATATCCCTTAACGATGTCGCACATCGTTAAGACCATCAGATGGCGGCTTTTCCAGAGCCTTAACGATGCGGCGCATCGTTAAGAATAGGAAAAGCCGCCGGTTTTATCTTTTTTTCTTCTTTTATAGACATCTTAACGATGCCGCACATCGTTAAGATGATCAAAATACCGAAGATCGGAAGCCTTAACGATACCGCGTATCGTTAAGGCTTCCGATATACTACAAAACAAAAGCGGCCGTGCAGAAATGAATCTGCACGGCCGCCTTTTATATTCACCTATTGGTTAAATCCAAGCGCAGCTTGGCGTTTAACCAACCCTTATTTCGATTGGGTCGCGGCAAGCTGAGCTTTCGCTTGACCTTCGGAAGATGCGTTTACTACGGTAGCCGGCTCTTCATGCGGTTTTACTTTGCGGATGAAGAAGGCCAGCACGAGTGCCGCAACGGCGAACCAAGTTGCCACAACGAACGAGTGGTTGATACCCGTAATCGTCGCTTCTTGGATCACATGAGCCATTGCCGCTTTATCGTTAGGATCAATACCTTGCGTTGCAACCATATGCTTCGTTTCCGAAGCCGCTTTGTTCGTCATCAGCGTAACGAGGAACGCCGTACCCAAAGCGCCCGCTACGTTACGCAGCGTTTGCGACATCGCCGAGCCGTGGGCGTTCAAGCGCTGCGGCAGCTGGTTCATGCCTGCCGTCTGGATCGGCATCATCAGCATGGACATACCGAACATGCGCAAAGTGTACATTGTGATCAGGTAACCGTATGTCGTATGATCCGTCAGCTGGCTGAATTCATAAGACGAGTAAACGGTAATAATAAGACCGGTAACCGCCAGCCAGCGAGCACCGACTTTATCGAAGATCATACCGGTGATTGGCGACATAATACCCATCAGAATTGCGCCCGGCAGCAGGAGCAGACCGGATTTAAGCGGCGTGAAGCCCATAATATTTTGCAAATAAATCGGAAGCAAGATCATACCCGAGAACATGGCCATTGTAATAATGACGTTGATGACGGTAGTCAGGGAATACATGCCGAACTTGAAAACGCGCATTTCGAGGATTGGCTTCTTAACAACAAGCTGGTACCATACAAAACCAATCAAGGCAACAACGCCAACGATCAAGCTTGTGTACACGGTAGCGTTGTTCCAGCCGTCCGTGCCTGCGTCACTAAAGCCGTACAGCAGGCCGCCAAAGCCCAGAGTGGACAAAATAACGGCAAAAATATCGAGCTTCGATTTCGCGGTCTGCGTAACGTTCTTCATCGATATAGCGCCGTAAATCAAGCCGAACAGCGACAGCGGCAATACGATGTAGAACAAAACGCGCCAGTCGTAATGCTCAACAACCCAACCCGACAGCGTTGGGCCAACGGCAGGCGCGAAGATCATCGCGATCCCCATCATACCCATTGCCTTACCGCGTTGTTCAATCGGGAAAATCGTCAGGAAGATGATGGACATCAGCGGCATCAGAATACCTGCGCCCGCCGCCTGAATAATACGTCCTGTGAGCAGGGTCTCAAAGTTCGGCGCCAAGGCGCTGACGATGGTACCTGCCGTAAATAAACTTGTTGCAACTACGAATAATGACCTTGTTGAAAACCGGCTGATCAAATAAGCACTAATTGGAATAAGGACGCCATTAACAAGCAAATAACCGGTGGACAGCCATTGTACCGTATTCGCGCTGACCTTCAGGTCAGCCATGATACTCGGAAGCGCAACGTTAAGGAGCGTCTGGCTCAAAAGCGCTACGAAGGCTGCGATAAGCACCGATGCGACGATCGGGCCTCTTTTTAATGCCGCTACAGCATTACTCATAGGGTCTTTCTCTCCTTTTTCTATGTTTCTGTGATTCAAGCTGAAATGCTATTTGTTATCCATATTCGCAAGCAGCTGGGTAAAAATTCTCCTCAGATGCTGAATATCTTCTTCCGGCAATACATTGAAAAAGGAGGAAAATGTCTCTTTCTGCGACTCGAGAATGTCGTCAACCACATCCTTGCCCTTAGCCGTTAACTCAATGTATACAACCCTGCGGTCGTCATTTGCCCTCTCGCGGCTGATCAAATCTTCCGCCACCAGCTTATCGGCAATACCCGTAATAGCACCGGAGGTCAGTCCGAGAATATCGGCAAGTTCGGAAACCTTGAGGGAGCCCGATGTATGGAGGGTAAACAACAGCTTGAACTGGGTATAGTTCATGCCCGTCATTGTTTTCCGGCTCCATTCGTTGTTTACGTTTTTCAGGAACGTCTTGAATTGTCCCATGAAACCAATCAGCTCTTCATTGGCATTCGTCATTGCCTCTCCCCTTTCCCACCGATTGCATGAATCGATAATCCATTAGCATTTAATATTTTAATACTAAATAAATTATTAACAAAGCATTTACTACTATATATCTTTTTTGTGAATCAGTCAATCCGTCCATGCAAATTATTTTTCCAGCTTGCCTTCATCGATAATGGCCGTCAGCTTCGAGAAAATTCTTCTCAAATGCTGAAGATCTTCTTCCGGAAGTCCGTTGAAAAAGGAAGAAAATAGTTCCTCATGACATTCCATCACCTGGTTAACGAGCTTATCGCCTGCCGAAGTCAAAGCAATAATGACCACTCTCCGGTCATCGGCTGTTCGTTCGCGGCTGATCAAGCCTTCCGCCAGCATCTTGTCGGCTATACCCGTAATGGCGCCGGACGTCAATCCAAGCAAATCGGCAAGCTCCGATACTTTCAGGGGACCGGATGAATGAAGCGTGTATAACAGCTTGAACTGCGTTGTGTTCATGCCGGCCATCGTCTTCTTGCTCCAGTCGTTCGCAACATTTTTCAGGAACAATCGGAACTGGCCGATAAGATTAATCAACTCTTCGCTGGCATTTGTCATTCCCCTCACTCCTTTCGGGCCAGTCAGTCAAAGCAATTTTATTAACTCTAAATATTTTAACACTAAATTAATTACAAATAAAGTATTCACAGCTAAAAAATTCGTTGCAACTCGTCCACTATTATTTTCCCCAATTGGACAACAAAAAAAGCGCCCTTGCGGGCGCCTTGTTTCGCTTAAGATTAAGATTAAGATTCAAGCCAGGTTGTTTTTTCCGCTGCCGGCGTGCGCTTTGGTTCCGGCGGAGTCATATCCGGATAACCCATATACACCAGCGCTACGATTTTCTCGTTCTCAGCCAGACCAAACGTATCGTTCATAAGCGGATGATACATCGGGTCGCCGGAACGCCAGATCGCTCCCAGTCCGTTCGCGTGCGCGGCAAGCAGCAAATTCTGCACCGCCGTATGCGAAGCAGCAATTTCCTCCACCAATGTAGCCCGCGGATCAGCGGACGGCGAGCAGACAACCGCAATAACTACCGGCGAACGGTACGCTTTAACGCGCTCCTTGCGGAGACGTTCTTCCAGCTCGGGGCTTTCCCCTGCCCCAAGCGTTGCAAGCGCGACGCGCGCATAACCTTCGCCAAGCTTGGCCCGGCCGTCACCGGTCATCACGATAAATCTCCAAGGCTGCGTGTTATGATGGCTTGGCGCCCAGGTTGCCGCTTCCAGCACCTTCTCAATCAGATTTCGATCAACCGGATCTTGCTTGACGCGCCCAATGGAACGTCTCGTTCGGATCGCTTCTTCAATATGCATCGTTTCTCCCCCAATCGCTTATTTGAAATAGTTGACGTACTCGCCGTAACCTTCCTTCTCCAAATCCGCTGCCGGGATAAATCGGAGCGAAGCGGAGTTAATGCAGTAGCGGAGTCCGTTAGGTCCCGGACCGTCGTCGAATACATGGCCCAGATGGGAATCTCCTTCTTTGCTGCGCACCTCGGTGCGGACCATGAAGTGGCTGGTATCGAGCACCTCGGTAATCGCCGCTTCCTTCACAGGTTTCGTAAAGCTAGGCCAGCCGCAACCAGAATCGTATTTCTCGCGGGATGTGAAGAGCGGCTCGCCCGAGACGATATCGACATACAAGCCCTCTTCCTTATGATCCCAAAATTCGCCCGTAAAAGGACGCTCCGTCGCATTGTTCTGCGTGACTTCGTACTGCAGAGGAGTAAGACGGGAGCGAAGCTCGCCTTCATCCTTCTTAACCGTCCAATGCTTATTGATGAAGGCATCTCGGCCGGAGCCTTTGCGGTACATTTTATAACGGAACGGGTTCGTCCGGTGATAACCTTGATGATAGTCCTCCGCCGGGTAGAATTCCTTCGCCGGCTCAATGGCTGTAACAATCGGCTTGTCGAATCTGCCGCTTGCCGCCAAAGCCGCCTTGGAAGCCTCCGCCTTCCGGCGCTGCTCTTCATTATAATAGAAGATAGCCGTCCGGTAGGATTCCCCGCGGTCATGGAATTGGCCGCCCGCGTCGGTCGGATCAATCTGATGCCAGAACACGTCCAGCAGCTTCTCATAGGAATAAATCGAAGGATCAAAAGTAATATGGACAACTTCCGCATGCCCGGTTGTTTCGGAACACACTTCTTCGTACGTTGGATTTGCTTTATGGCCTCCGGAATAACCCGATACAACGGACAAAATACCCGGTGTTTCTTCAAACGGCGATACCATGCACCAGAAGCATCCTCCGGCAAACATGGCTTGTTCTACAGCTGTGGTCATGTTTCGATTACCTCCTAAAATGAATTTTCACCCGAATTGCAAATTTTTAAAGCCAATTGTGATAATTCATGCTTCGAAAGCGTGAACTAAGCGTAATTGTTATTATTATACCTTATCCTTCAATTCCCACAAAATGATTGGCTCTTTCCCTAACAATCTTTGTTACAATGTAGTGACAGACTTAACCTTGGGCATCGTTCGTTCGTCTAACATGATAGACTAGCTTAAATGCTTTTTTGCAGTCCGTTCACTTCCTTATTAACGGAAAACGAGGTGAACGCCCATGAGCAATACCGCTTTAGAAACAAATGCTTCTTATCATGAAACGAAATCGCGTAAGGCTACGAAGCAGCGTGCTTTCGTCATCTTTGTATGTGTATGGGTTATTCTGATTGCCGCCGGCATTACCGGTGCCAAGCTGTACAGCGAGCATGTCCAGAAGCAGATTGCTGCTGACGTGGAACGCCAGACAGCCGCGCAAATTGCCGAGATGCAAAAGCAATACGATGACCGGATTGCCAAAGTGGAAACCGGCTATAAAGAAGAGCTGTCGCAATTGGAATCCAAGGTAGAAGCCCTTAACGAGCTGCTTACCTTCACGAAGGATAATGCTGATGTCAAAACCGATAACAGCAATAAGCTTTACACGCAATTAAACGAAGTGAAAAAGAAGCTGAACGAACTGCAAAAAAATCTGGATGTGCTCAAATGACGTTATCCATCCGAGCACTGAACCGAACGATGCTGCTGGCCTGCACACCGTTTGTCGCGATGTTGTTATGGCTTATGGTCACGAATATTTCCATTGTCCTACCGGATAGCATTTTCCCGGAGGCCGGCACTCGGCAAGAGACTGCCGCAGACCATGCCAAATCTGTCGCCAGCGGACTCGATCAGGCCCGTCAGACCGCCGCGGCGACAAGCGCCTCCATTAAAAAGCAGCTAAAGCTGTATAACCAGACAAACGCCGATATGAAACAGATCGTTAATACGGCAACCACCCAGGCTAACCGCCCGTTAGTCATTTACGACAGAATCATTACCGGACGGCTAGGCTCCCCTTCGGGAACGATCAGCTCGGACAAGCTGACCGCGCAGTTATACTACATAAAGGCCGACAACTTCCAAAGCTATGCGATGAAGATTAAGCTCAAGTCAGGCGACGCGATGAAAATGGTGCTCGGCAACGATAAGGTAGGCGGTGCCGAGACCACGCTGGCTGCCGTACAACGTTACGGCGCCGTAGCCGGGGTCAATGCGGGCGGCTTTGCCGATGGCGGGGGCAAGCGGTATCCGCTAAGCACAACCATTTTGAACGGCGACTATGTAGAGGGCTTCGAACCAACCCGGGCCGACCTGTTCTTCGTTGGTCTTAACGCCAGCAACAAGCTGGTTGGCGGTAAATTCACAAGCAAGCAGCAGCTTGATCATCTTAACGTCAAATTTGGCGCGTCGTTTGTACCTGTGCTTCTGAAGAACGGGAGTCCGACGGCGATACCAAGCAAGTGGCAAAGCAGTCCAACGCGTGCGCCTCGCACCGTTATTGCCAACTACAAGGATGGACAGCTGCTGATCATCGTAGCGGATGGCCGCAACGAAGGCGGCAGCTCCGGCGCGACGCTGGCCGAAGTGCAGATTCTGCTGCAGCGGTTTGGCGCCGTAGACGGCTACAACCTGGACGGCGGCGGCTCCTCGTCGCTGATCTGGAACGGGCGCGTTATTAACAAGCCTTCCGACGGACAGCTTAGAAAGCTTCCTACGCACTTTTTATTTTTTAAATAATCAGCCGCAATGTAGTAAAACAACTCATAAAAATAGCGTTGCAGGGATTATCCCTGCAACGCTATTTTTTGTTTTTGATTCGGCACAGAGCGGTAGAGGGTTGCTCTATCGCTCCGATTTGCCGGATTCAGGCAACAAAAAAAGCAGCGCCGGTCCAGCGCTGCTTTCTGTTTCTTCTATTATAATACTATTCAGTTCCCATGATCACGTAGCGGCCAACGATAAGGATGGCCAGAATCCACATGAGCCAGTGAACTTTGTATTTGCCTTTGTTCGATACGTTAGCGACTGTCGCCAGAACAACGTACGATACGATACCAAACGAGATACCGTTAGCGATGCTGTACGTGAACGGCATAAGCGCCAGCGTCAGGAACGAAGGAATCGCGTATACCATATCGGAGAAGTCGATTTCTTTCACTGATTGAAGCATCAATACGCCAACGATGATCAACGCCGCGTTAGTAGCAGCCGCAGGAACCAGCGCCACAACCGGCGACAGGAAGATCGCAAGCAGGAAGCAGATGCCCGTAGTAATCGAAGTCAGACCCGTACGACCGCCTTGCGCAACGCCGGCGGAGCTTTCCACGAAAGCCGTTACCGTGCTTGTGCCAAGCAATGCACCGCCGCTTACGGCTACGGCGTCAACGAACATCGCTTTACCGACGCGTTTTTTGCCTTCAACCGGATCTTTCATAAAGCCTGCGCGGTTCGCCGTACCAACCAGCGTTCCGAATGTATCAAACAATTCAACGAATGTGAACGTCAGGACGACCGTTACGATACCAACTTCGAATACGCCAGGGAAGTCGAAGTGACCGATGTTCATGGTCGAGAAATCAGGCACCCACGTTTGATTCGTAAAGGTCTTCTTGAAATCAACTTGCCCAAGGATGATCGAAAGCACGGTAGTGCCAAGGATACCCCACAGGATTGCGCCCGGTACGCGCATAACCATCAGGATCCCGATAATGAACAGGGCAACGACGGTCATGATAACCGTTTCGTTTGCGAAGCTGCCGATATGGATAACCGTTTCCGAACCGGAAACATCCGTATAGGCATTTGCTTTAATATCGCCAAAGGCTGTTACGGCAACCGTCATCAGGCCGCTGCCTTTCAAGCCTACAATGGTAATAAACAAACCGATACCAACCGTAATCGCATGCTTCAAGCTGTCCGGTACAGCCGTAATGAGCATTTGACGAATTTGCGTCAGCGTCAGGATGATAAAGATAATACCCGAGATAAATACCGCTGTCAGACCCATGGCAACCGAGATCGGCTTATCTGTAGCCTGCGAAGCAATAACGGTTGAAGCGAAATAAGCGTTAAGGCCCATGCCAGGCGCCAAAGCGACCGGGAAGTTAACGAACAAGCCCATTGCAATCGTGAAAATGCCTGCCGCAATTGCCGTAGCCAGGAATACTGCCGTCCAGTCGAGACCCGTAGGCGTCAGGATGATCGGATTGACCGCCAGGATGTAAGCCATCGTCATAAAGGTAGTCAGACCCGCCATAATTTCCGTTCTGAAGTTTGTACCATGTTCCTTGAACTTAAAGAACCGTTCCATTTTCCCATTAACCCCCCAAAAATGTGTACAAGCAACAAAGCCTAGGAACAGATGCGCAAAATACGCATTTATCTCCTAGGCTTTGCAAAAAGGGGAAAAGTATACCGCGGACCGAATCATTGTCATTTTATTACTATCATAACGGAATGACAATGCGCGGCAACTCTTCCACTGTTTCGTAGCCTGATCATTTACGGTGATCGAGTAGAGACTCTCAAGCCAATTCTTGAGATTATACGAAAAGTTATTATTAAATTCGTTGTTATCCGTAAATTAATATAATAAGGAACCTGCAGCTTGTCAATGAATTTTTACGAACGTTCGTCTTGTTTCGAAAAGCTAACATTCGTCTTTTACCGAAAAACTGGTAGTCCATTCGTCCCGGTTCTGGTATAAAGTTACATCCATGAGCGATTGTTGGGGTGTAATGGTCGTTTGTGAGGACAAAAAAAGCCGCAGTTATGCGGCTTTAGTATAATCGTTTAAGCTTCGAAAAAGGTCGGCAGGTACTTCTTGTTCGCTTCCAGCATTTCGCCAAGCAAAGCTTTCGCGACGGAGACGCTTGGCACCAGGGGATGATGCACCATGGCCTGAAGCGCAACCCCGCGGTCTCCCGTCACCGCGGCTTCGATGGTAAGCGACTCGTAGGTTTTTACCGCATGAAGAAGCCCCTTGATCTGCTCGGGAACCCGCTGCAGCGGCAATGGAATCGGACCTTGCGCCGTCACCACGCAGTTCACCTCAATGCTCGCATCCTCAGGCAGGAAGCCGATAATGCCGCCGTTACGCACGTTTAACGTCTGAATGTCTTTGCGGTCCGTGTAAAGGGAAAACATCAGATTGACCGCCGCCTCGGAATAAAAGGCTCCGCCCCGCTTCTCCAGCTGCTTCGGCTTTTCCTTCAGGTTCACATCCTTGTACAGCTCGAACAGCTCTTCCTCCACCCGGCTGACCACATCGGCGCGCGTGCCGTTCTTCTCAAACGATTCCTTCATCTCGGCGTACATCGTATCGGTCATGTAGAAGTAACGCAGATAATAGGTTGGAAGCGCGCCAAGCGAGCGCAGAAACTCCGGATCCCAGTCGAAGGCGGTGACGTTCGTGGCGGAGTAATCTTTGCCTCCCCCGATCATCTCCTGCAGCTTGTCTTCGCCGTTCACGTAGGCCGACGTAATCCAGTGCAGATGGTTGATGCCCACAAACTCCGGCAGCACTTCGCTCTCCGGGACGCCGTATTGCTTGGCGAGATATTTCTGGAAGTTGATCGGCGAGTTGCATAGCCCAACCGTCTTCACCTTGCTGTGCTTCAGCACCGCTTCCGTCACAATACCCGCGGGATTCGTAAAGTTCAGCATCCAGGCATTTGGCGCAAGCTCCTCGATATCCCGGCAAATATCCAATATAACCGGCACCGTACGAAGCGCCTTAAGCATCCCGCCCGGACCCGTCGTCTCCTGGCCGATAACGCCAAGCTTGATCGGAATATGCTCATCCCGGCGTCTTGCTTCCAGAAGGCCGACGCGCATCTGCGTCGTGACAAAGTCCGCTCCGGCGATCGCTTCTCGGCGGTTCAAGGTTAAGCGCACATCCATTGGCACACCTGCCTGCTCAACCATCCGCTGCGCCAGCTTCCCGACAATCTCCAGCTTATGGCGTCCCTCTTCAATATCAACAAGCCACAGCTCGCGAATCGGCATCTCGTCATACCTTTTGATAAAACCCTCTACCAGTTCCGGCGTATACGAAGAGCCTCCTCCGATCACGGCAACCTTTAATCCTTGTTTGGTTATAGTCATGGACATTATCTCCTTAAAAAGAATGATCGCTCAATCATTAAAACGTAATCCGGCGCAGCGCCGCGTCCGTCTCCGCCGAAATCGCGATGCCGCTGCTGTCCATCGCGCTCATTAACGCGCCAATGACCGGATCGATCGTGAGCTTTACGATGCTTGCATGGGGGGCGGTTGCGGCAACCGAAGCTTTGATCGCATCAACCATATGCGGGGAGCTGCCTTTCGCGAGCACGCTTCCCGTTAGGACAACGTCGAAGCTGTCCTGCTCCATGCCAAGCCTTCGAATCAAGGCATTGACGGCATTCCCATGTTCGTATCCGGCCTCTTCTAGGATCCGGATGGCCACCTTGTCGCCTAACGAAGCCGCTTCAAACATCGTTTGCGAAAGCGACTTCGCTGGACGAACTCCGTTATCGAGCGCATCGTCGTACATCTCCCGGACGGAGGAATAGCCCATCTGACGGGGCACCAGCTCCGTCAGAATGGATGGGAGCTCACGCCCCTCCCAGCTTCGCACCGCCGAGCGAAAAGCATGAATCGCCAGATCCGTGCCGGAACCTTGGCCGTCTCCGAACAAATAACCGAACCCGCCGTACTGCTGCTCTTCGCCCTTGGCATTACGAGCCGCGGCGTTAAAGCCCGTGCCGCTGATAATGACAGCGCCGTAGGATTGATGCGTACCCGCGCGCATGCCGATCATCGTATCGCAAGCAATGTCGTGGCGGGGGAAATTCAGAGAAGCGATCATCGGACGAAGAATCGCGTAATCCGGTTCGCGGTCCGCCCCGGCAAGGCCGAAATAGGCGAAGTCTATCTCTTCTATGGCTGCTCCAGCCTGCCGAAGCGCTTCCGCGCAAGCCCGGTCAATCTCGGTTCTTGCCGCTTCAAAGGCCGTCTGATGATTACCGTTGCCGCCGCTCCCCCTGCCAAGCACGCGGCCGTTCTCATCCGCAAGCAAAGCATGAGTCTTGCTTCCGCCGGCATCTATTCCAAGAAACAACATCTTAGCCACGCTCCTTACCGCTTTATAAAAGATATATATAGAGAATAAAAGAAAAGAACACCGCTCTTCTACCAACAAAGAACGATGTTCCGATACAATCTTACTGTTTTTGAGATTAGTGATGAGGACGAAGCTCCGACGGCTGCTTCCCGATATGCTGCTTGAACAGCCTGTTGAAATTGGATAAATTGCGAAATCCCGTAGATTCCGCGATTTCGATAATTTTCTTGTCCGAGGACTCCAGCAGAGTAACCGCCGCGGACAGCCTTAACTGAATCAAATAGTCCATCGGCGATGTGCCAACCGTCTGTACAAACAAGGCGCTGAAGCGAGACGGACTAAGATGCGCGGCAGCGGCCAGTTCTTTTAACGTCCAAGGATAAGCAATGTCAGCTTCTACGGTATTCAACACTAAGCGCACCGTATCCATTCCCCGAATATGGGACGAACGGCGCTCCCGCTCCTTCGCGAAGTAACGGTTGACGAACGCCATAAACTGCACCAGCTGGGACCGGATTACCGCTTCGTAATGCGGCTCCCGGCGGGCGAATTCGCTGCGCATCTCCTCTATCGCCGCACCTAGCCGAGGCAGCATCGGATGACCCCGGTCGAGCAGGTTATCGAACCTCATCCCGATCTCGCGGAAGGGGATCAGAAGCTCCGTATCATAACGCTGCTCCAAGGCAAAATACGCCGGATCAAACATAATGATCGTCATGACCAGCGCTTCGTTCTCGAAGGCGCGGTGCAGATCATTCGAGTTGATAAGAAGAATATCCCCTTCCCGGAAGTCATGCCTCGTACCGTTAATCAGATAGTAGCCGCTTCCCCGGTTGATATAGTTAATCTCCAGAGCCGTATGCCAATGCAGCCGCTGAAACAGCGGGCTGACGCCTTCCGACTGCGAGATGACGATCGGAAAAGCCGGCGGCAGCTCAATCAAATCGCGGGAGACGGTAGGAATCGGCTTCATGGCAGGACCTCCTGGGAGAGTAGTTAATAGTAGTATATTTTACATTCAACTAACATAACAACTCCATTGCCTAACACCCCCTTGATGTTAGACTTGTACACTTGATCATGCCCCTACTTCCTCTTGGGCAACACATTTGCAGACTGGTGGTGTACTAACGTTTTGAAATTTAACAAGCAAGCTCGAATCGTATTCCCTATGGTTCTCTCGGCTAGTATCCTGTCTACTAGCCTTGCAGTTCCCCTTCCTAAAGCTGCGGCTGCCGATACAATCGCCACGCAGGATCAGGGTCAATGGTTAACCGGCGAATTCCACGCTCACACCTTCGAATCCGACGATGCCCAAAGCTCGCTCGAATCGGTGCTGGATCACGGTTTGACAACCTACGGCCTTGATTTTATTATGCTGGCGGATCATTTGCGCTCTTCCAAACGGGACGATACGGGCGCAGACATTCCCGGCGGTCCTATTCCTTTATCGAAAGGGCTGCTAGAATACCAGGTTCCAAAAATAAAAGCTTTGCAGGATGCAGGCAAATACGCCGGCAAGACGATATTCTCCGGCTTCGAATGGGATATCCCTTCGCATGAGCATGGCTCCGTTGGCATTCTTACGGATGAACCCGGCTCCGAAGCAGCGCTGAAAGCCGCGAACCAATTCGAATACTTGTTCACGAACCGCGATGCATCCTGGTTTAACCCTGCCGATGTTCTGCAGTGGCAGGCCGCCGATAACCGGGCGTACAGCACGCATGCAGACAGTTTATCCGCGATTAACTGGCTCAAACGCAATTATCCCGAGACCAGCTACATGATTGTCAACCATCCGTCCAGGGGTGTAGGCAAATACAAGATTTCCGACTTCCGCGACTTCAACAATGCCGCTCCGGACATCGCGTTTGGCTTCGAGGGGATGCTAGGCAATCAAATGGAGCCGGACCGCGGCGGGTATAACTCGGCGTACGATCCCGCTAACCCTACGGCCAACGACAACTACAAGAACCGTTCCTACGGCGGTGTCGATTACATGGTCGCAAAGGTTGGCGGCGTATGGGATTCCCTGCTTGGCGAAGGCCGCAAGTTCTGGAATTTCGCGAATTCGGACTACCATTTTAAAACCATCGATACCAATTCTAGCGGCTACTGGCCGGGCGAATACGCTAAAAACTATATTTGGAGCGAAGGAAAATCTACGCAGGATATACTGAACGGCATGCGCTCGGGTAAATCGTTCTCCGTTTTTGGCGACCTGATTAACGCCTTGGACTTCCGCCTTGCCGACGGCGGCACCAATGCCGAGATGGGCGGAACCCTGCAGGCAACCGAAGGGGATAAGCTTACCCTTACGATCAAGTTCAAGAGCCCGGAGGCCAATAACTACGAGAATCCGATCAACAGCGGACAATCCGGCGGCATGAAGCCGGCGGTTGACCATATCGATCTGATTGCAGGCGATGTGACCGGCCCGGCGGAGAAAGGAACTCCGGCTTACGACAAGGATACGAACGATTCCACCCGCGTCGTTGCCACTTTCACCAGCGAGGATTGGACAACGGACGCAAACGGCTATAACGTCATCACTTACGACCTGCCGAAAGCAAGCAAGGATCAATATTTCCGTCTGAGAGGCACGAATCTCGGAATGAACGTGCCGGGCGAGACGCTGGACGGCAATCCGCTCATCGATCCAAAAACAACAACCGCCGATGCAACGGCCCGATTCAACGAGATTAACAACCGCAACTATCAGGATCTGTGGTTCTACTCGAATCCCATCTTCGTGGATACGGCTGCATACACGGATGAGCAGGCGGTGCAAGATACGCTCGGCAAGCTGACGCTTGGCCATACGGATGCGGTTACCGAGAATATCACTCTCCCTTCCGATGGAGAGCATGGTGCAGCAATTGCCTGGGAGGAAACGGCTGACCAAGCCAATGCAGTTGCAATTGAAAATGGCATCGCCAATGTGAGCCGCCCTGCGGCGGGACAGCCTGACGCGTCGGTTACGCTTAAAGCAACCGCTTCGCGCGGCGATTCCTCGGATTCCAAAACCTTTGCCATCACGATCAAAGCGATGCCATCAACTTCAACCCCGGGTGGCGGCGGAAACACAACATCACCGGGCACGCCTGCAACATCCGTTTCCGTTACCTTTGATTCGGCCAAAGGCGCGGAAGGCAGCTTGAAAGACGTGATCGCCTTCAAGATACCGGCAGGAGCATTGTCCGCAAGCGGTACAATCGGAGCGCAGGTTCTCCCTTCAGGACAACAGCCTCCGCTTGGCAATCTGCAAGCGCTGAGCTCAATCGTAGAGATGACAAGCAGCGCCGGTACAACGTTCAGCAAGCCGGTTGAATTAACCTTTAACTACGCGGTGAATTCGGCTGCGCCAAACGGCCAGCCTGCCGTGTACTACTATAACGAAAAGCTGAAGAAATGGATTTTCCTCGGCGGCCAAGCAAACGGAAGCAGCATTACGGTCAACGTTAAGCATTTCACGAAATTCGGCGTGTTCGGCTACGCGCCTCAAGCCTTCCCGGATCTTACCACATCGTGGGCAAAACCTTATGCCGACCGCTTGATCGGCATGGAGGTAATCTCCGGTTACGAAGACGGAACGTTCCGTCCGGACCAGCCGGTGACACGCGCAGAATGGGTGAAGCTGCTGGCAGACTCGCTAAATCTTCCTGCCGCGCCCGGTGCAACCCGCTTTGCCGATGACAGCCTGATTCCATCTTGGGCCAAGTCGCAAGTGAAAGCAGCCACCGATGCCGGCTATGTGACCGGCTTCGATACGAAAGACGGCTCTGTCTTTAACGCATCGCAGCGAATCACACGCGCCGAAATCGCGGTAATCGCCGCGCGCGTTCTGAAGGCTGGCGGCATCGCTCCGCCTGGCACCGGCAAGACATTCAACGATGCAAATGCTATCCCGGCCTGGGCCCTCGATGCGGTAAGTCAAACGACTGCCGAGGGTATCGTGAGCGGTTATCCGGACGGCAGCTTCCGCCCGAATGACACCCTGACGCGCGCCGAAGCCGTGAAGGTCGCTTATGCCTTGCTTGATGCTCTAAATATTTAATCAAAAACTCCCTTCCGGCTGCTATATCGCAGCTTGAAGGGAGTTTTTTCGCCTGTTATGAACGCTTTCTACCGTATTTACGGGTACGGTCGTCTTCGATAACGCCTTGCCAATCCTCGAACTGGTCTTCTACGGTCCTCATATTTGCCGGGACCGAAGTGTTGCCGCCGACTGGTCAACCCCTGTCATATGGAGGCAAAGGGAGGCTTCATGACAAGGCCTCCCGGAAGAGTAGTCACGCTTTCCGCTCCTTTTCGCGATACGGGGAAATCAACCAGTACACCACGCCCAGGAACAACCCGCCGCCAACGATATTGCCGAGGGTAACCGGTATCATATTGTGAAACCAACCGGCAATCGTTATCGTGTCCGGATGAGGAAGCAGCAATGCCAGACCGAGCACGGTCATATTCGCAACGCTATGCTCATAACCCGAAGCAATGAAGGCATATAACATCCACCAGATGAGAATGAGCTTTGCCGCATCGCTTGTAGCCCGTTTTGAAGTCCAGATCGCCAGACAGACAAGCCAGTTACACAAGATTCCCCTGAAAAACAGCTGCGAGGTGCCAAGAGTCATTTTTTTCTTGGCCGTCGCCATTAACACATGGTCTGCGGTGACGCCGTGGAAAATGTCGGCCCGGGTAACGATGATCGCAAGCACGATCGCCCCTGCCAAATTGCCGAGGAACACCAGTCCCCAATTTTTCAGCATATCCTTCCAGGACGTCGCGCCCGCTAGCGTACTGATCGTAAAGTACATATTGTTGCCGGTGAACAGCTCGGAGCCTGCGAAGATGACCAGCGTCAAGGAAATTCCAAAAGATGCCCCCATGACGACGCCCGTCACGGGAGAATGGATGGCAAAAAACGGCGCGCCTACAACCATAATAAGCACGATGCCGATCCCGACGTACGCGCCGGCAAGCATGGCGGCCAGCATATAACGGAGCGGACCGCGGTCCAGCCGGTTTTTTTTCTGCAGGGCCGTTTGGACCATTTCCCGAATCGTTTCTTCAACCATGTAGGTTCCCCCTCAGTAATGAATCTTATGGCCTCGGCAGAACGACTGCGACGACATCGCTGCCGGTGCGCACTTCAAACTTACGGGCACTACCCGTGTCAGGTGCTTGAACGACTCCCGTCTCCAGGGAGATTTTCAAATCCCGCATAGGGCAATAGATATAATGACCGCTGACAATCGCTTCAGACAGCGTTCCTCCTTTGGCATGAGGCGTATGGTTTTCCAATGCGAACAGCCGTCCGTCCGTCGTCCGGAACACGGCCAGGCTCCACTTCCCCGCCTTCACTTCCCGGCCGTATCCGGCCGGAAAGTCAGCTTCCTTTCCAATAGGAATTATTTGTTCCATTGAATCCGTCATCGCTTGAACTCCTCTCTTCCGTTTAAGATTTTGGAACCCGTACCATTGTATACAGCATGTTACGGCGAGCATCATCCATAATGACTTCCTGCCACGGATCCCGGAGGCCGGCGAGCGCTTCTTCCACTCTGGAAGCAAAGGCTGCGCGCCCTTCGGCATCGTCCACGACGGCTTGACGCACCGCCTCGAGGCCCACCCGCTCAACGAAATCCGACGTCCGTTCAGCATAATTGGCGTTTTCCCGGTAATATTGAATAAAAGCAGAGCATATTTCGACCAATTCATCGTCCGTCTTCACCTTGCAAAGGGAATCCGCGCCTCTTAGCTTAATGCCGCCGTTTCCGCCGACGAACACTTCCCAGCCGCCGTCGTTTCCAACGATCCCTATATCCTTCGTGCCGGATTCGGCACAATTACGCGGGCAGCCGTTAACCGCCATTTTGAATTTGGCCGGCATCCAGAGACGTTCGTATTTGCGTTCAAGCACGATGCCCATGCCCATCGAATCCTGCGTGCCGAATCGGCAAAATTGCGAGCCGACGCATGTTTTGACCGTCCGCAGCGCTTTTGCGTAACCGTAGCCCGACGGCATGCCGAGGTCCGCCCAAATCGCCGGAAGATCCTCTTTCTTCACGCCGAGGAGGTCCAGCCGTTGTCCGCCTGTCACCTTTACGGTTTTCACCTCGTATTTCTCGGCTACATCCGCGATTTTCCGCAGCTCCTCCGGCGACGTGACGCCGCCGTACATGCGGGGAATAACGCTGAACGTACCGTCCCTTTGAATATTGCCGTGAAGCCTCTCGTTGACGAAGCGCGAATCGTTCTCGTCATCACGATCCCGCGGGTACAGCATGCCGAGGTAATAATTCAGCGCGGGACGGCATTTGGAGCAGCCTTCCGGCTGCTGCCAGCTCAGCACGCTCATGACTTCCCGCACATGCATCAACCGTTTTTCCCGAATTGCCTCGATGATTTGATCCCGCGATAACGTCGTGCAGCCGCAAATGCCGATTTTTGCGCCCTCCGCTGCCTTATAGCCGTCTCCA
Organism: Paenibacillus glycanilyticus; assembly: GCF_051200795.1. Classification (NCBI taxonomy): domain Bacteria; kingdom Bacillati; phylum Bacillota; class Bacilli; order Caryophanales; family Paenibacillaceae; genus Paenibacillus; species Paenibacillus glycanilyticus. Next base: position 955,385 of record NZ_CP195155.1, on the reverse strand, counting down.
AGCGCGTATTGCAGCAGCTGCTCCACCAACGGCTTGCATCCTCCGCAGGAACGAGTCGCACCGGTGCTCGCCTTGATTTGATCCACCGTGGTCCAGCCTTCTTCTCTTATTCCCCGGACGATCGCGCCTTTCGTAACCCCGTTGCAGCCGCATACGATTTCGTCGTCCGGCATCGCGTCCACGGAAGCCTTGGAGGCTCCTCCGCAGCAGTTCCCGTTGCCGTACAGCTGCTCGTAAAGTTCATCTGTCATGTCCGCCTCATCACGGACGCATCGAGTCAGAAGAGCAGAATCATTAACGTCACCGTACAAGATTGCGCCGACAATCCGATTCCCCTGCAAAATCACTTTTTTGTAGGTCCCTTTCCAGCTGTCCTGCCGCAGCAGCACGCGGTGCTCCGATGTTTCGGCAAATACGCCCGCCGAGAAGACGTCCACGCCGGATATTTTCAGCTTGGTCGCGACGGAAGAGCCCTGATAAGATTCGGTTTCCAAACCGGCAACATGCTTCGCAAGTATACTGCCTTGTTCATAGAGAGGCGCAACCAGCCCATAACAGACGCCGCGATGCTCGCAGCATTCTCCGACCGCATACACGCCCGGCGCGCTGGTCCGAAGGTAGTCGTCGACAACGATTCCGCGATTAACCGCGATGCCGCTGTTTTTGGCTAATCCTGCATTAGGCACGATTCCGGCTGCCATAACGACCAGGCCGGCCTCCAGCTCCGTTCCGTCCGCAAATCGAAGTCCGGAGACCTCGTCATCACCCGTCAGTTCGACGGTCTTCTTCCCCATCGCAAACCGGATGCCCTGCCGTTCAAGCTCTTCCTTCAGCATACCGGCCGACACTTCGTCCAGCTGGCGCTCCATCAGCGTATCAACCAGATGGACGACCGTAGTCTCCATGCCCAGTTGCACAAGTCCTTTGGCCGCTTCCAGGCCTAGCAGTCCGCCGCCAATGACCGCAGCCTTCTGTTTGACTTTTGCGGCTTGAATCATTGTCTCGCAGTCCCGGATGTCCCTGAAACCAACAACGCCTCGTTTATCCGCTCCCGGAACGGGCAAGAAGAACGGTTTGGAGCCGGTCGCGAGAATCAACACGTCATACGGCACCGCTTCTCCCGCATCGGTGTAAATAAGTCTCTCCGCGGTGTCAATGCGTTCAATTTTCGTTCCCGTATGTAGAGTAATTCCGTTCTCCCGGTACCAGGCCCAGTCATTGAGGATGATGTCCTCTGTCTTTTTCGAGCCTTCCAGCACATAGGAAAGTTGAATGCGATTATAATTGGGGTATGGTTCCTCACCATAAACCGAGATATCGAAAGAGCGGGTCAGCTTTACTATTTGTTCCAATGTACCTACGCCCGCCATGCCGTTGCCGACGAGGACCAGTTTGCGCCGTACGTTGTTTGTATGTTTCATAGGAAAACCTCCCGTGTTGAATGTCTGATGTCATTCTAACGGATCCCTGTCGAGCTGGATGTGACTAATGTCACTGGCGGCAGTGAAAATGCGATACGAAGAAAATAAAAAAAGACGAAGCAGATAACTGCCTCGTCTTTTTGTGTATTTATCTTATTCCCACTCGATTGTCGCTGGTGGCTTGGACGTTACGTCGTAAACGATACGGTTAACGTTGTCTACTTCGTTAACGATACGAACGGAGATTTTCTCGAGAACGTCCCAAGGGATACGCGCCCAGTCGGCTGTCATGCCGTCGATGGAAGTTACTGCGCGGATGCCGACCGTGTACGAGTACGTACGAGCGTCACCCATAACGCCAACGGACTTCATGCCAGGCAAAGCCGTGAAGTACTGCCAGATCTCGCGGTCAAGACCTGCTTTTGCGATCTCGTCGCGCAGAATCGCATCGGATTCGCGAACGATGTGCAGCTTGTCTTCCGTTACCTCGCCAAGAACACGGATCGCAAGACCGGGACCCGGGAACGGCTGACGGTGAACGATTTCGTCCGGAAGACCACATTCCGCGCCTACTTTACGAACCTCGTCCTTGAACAATGTCTTGAGCGGCTCAACGAGCTGGAATTTCATGTCTTCAGGCAGTCCGCCAACGTTGTGATGCGACTTGATCGTCTGTGCCGTAGCCGTACCGCTCTCGACGATATCGGTGTACAGCGTGCCTTGCGCGAGGAAATCGAACTCGCCAAGCTTAGCCGACTCTTCGTCGAACACGTAGATGAACTCGTTGCCGATAATTTTACGCTTTTGCTCAGGGTCGGTAACGCCTTTCAGCTTGCCAAGGAAGCGCTCGCTTGCGTCGATCTTCACAACTTTCATATCGAACTTGCCGACGAACGTCTCCATTACGCTCTCAGCCTCGTCCTTACGCAGCATGCCGTGATCGATGAACATGCATGTCAATTGATCGCCGATCGCTTTGTGAATCAGCATCGCAACAACCGAGGAATCTACGCCGCCGGACAGACCGCACAGCACTTTTCTATCGCCAACTTGGTTGCGGATATCAGTAATCGTATCTTCGATCCACGATTCCATCGTCCAGTTGCCTTCGCAACCGCAGATATTATACAGGAAGTTACGAATCATTTCGTTGCCATACACGGAGTGACGAACCTCCGGATGGAATTGTACCGCAAAGAATTTACGGTCAGGATGGCTCATAGCAGCGATTGGAGCATGCTCGGTGCTTGCGTCGACGCGGAAGCCCGCAGGCGGCTCGACTACAAGATCGCTATGGCTCATCCATACCGTTTGACGCGCGTCCAGGCCTTTTGCCAGGTGGCTGCCTTCCGCAAAGTCCACTTCTGCTTTACCGTACTCGCGTTTGCCGGCACGTTCTACCTTGCCTTCGAGCTGATGCGACATCATTTGCATGCCGTAGCAGATACCAAAGATTGGCACGCCGAGATCATAAATAGCCGGATCTACCAGCGGGGAATTTTCTTCATATACGCTTGCCGGTCCTCCCGAGAATACGATACCTTTCGGCTGCAGTTCGCGGATCCGTTCCACCGACGTGTTAAATGGCAGCAGTTCGCTGTATACGCCCAAGTCGCGGATGCGGCGTGCGATCAGCTGGTTGTACTGTCCCCCGAAGTCGAGTACAATGATAATTTCATTCTTGTTCATTACCGAGCCTCCCTCAATTAATGTAGTAATTATATCTATAGCCCTTTGGACGAGTCAAGGTAGGGGAGCAGGGCAAAACTCGATTTATGTCGACATTTCGGTGTCATTATTGCAAATGAATGAGATCCGGTACGGTAACGAGCTCCATATTCTTTTCCTTCAACTTGGCAATGACCCGTCCTAGCGCCTCCACGGTTCCTGTTAGATCCTCGCCTTCGCCACCCGCGGAATGCTGCAAAATGATACTTCCGTTTTGGGTCGCATCCATAATATTGGCATACACTTCATCGGCGTTTAGCCCTTTCCAGTCCAGGGAATCCACGTTCCAGTTGATGATTTTTTTCTCCATGCTGGCCAGCCAGTTAATCTGGTTCTCCGTGACCCCGCCGTAAGGAGGTCTTACGAGTGACGGAAGATGGCCGATGTAGGTTTTGATGAGGCGGTCGGTTTTCTCGATTTCATTTCTGAATTGTTCATCGGGCAGCTTCATATAGTTGGGATGGCTATACGAATGATTGCCAATTGCATGGCCCTCGCTTACCATCCGCTGAAAAATATCCGGGTTCGCTTCAATCCGGTTGCCCACGACAAAAAAAGTCGCTTTGACGTCGGCCTTTTTCAGCTCGTCCAGCACGAGCGGCGTAAAGGTCTCGTCCGGACCGTCGTCAAAGGTCAGCGCCACGCGCTTTTCCTTGGAGCTGCCCTGCAGCAAAAACGTGCTTTTATACTTCTCGCGGAGCTCGGCAAGCGACAGCGGCTCTTCCTTGCGGACGACATCCTCCGGACCGCCTACCAGCTCGGGCGTATCGTCTTCATTTTGTATTTGAATCGGCATTTCTTCCTCGGAATACGCATTAGGCTCAGGCTGCGCGTTCCTGCCCTGCTCTGTCTCGCGATGACTGGCGCAGCCCGCTATTGATGACATCAGCAGAGCGCCGATAACGAAAGCCGCAAGTAATCGAATCAATGGAAAATCCCCCTTCTGTACGTAATCATGTTGTAGATTTCCATTTTATTAGCATGGCAACTGGCGGGGAGAGTATGCATATTAGTGGGAAATGTGAGTTTTAAAGTCCCAAAAGGGCCTTAACCTCTTTAAACTTACTCATTGAGTTGCCCAATTTTCGCCTTAAGCAAAAAAGCCCGTCCCCCGGTTACAATCGGGGGACGGGCTTTGATTATTCAGCGGCTTGCACAGAGGCCGCCGGAACGGCTTTGCGGGGCTTGCCGAGCAGCGCGTTCATCGCGGCGGCAAGCTCCTCCGGAGGCGGGGCGATCCATTCGCCCCGCTGCCCGAACCGGGCGGCATCGTCCCAGGCGATGAACCGCCGTAGCGCATCGGCGCGCGCGCCGGGCATCGACGCCGATACGGCGTCCGCGTATTCGCGCGCGGTATGATGCGGCGGCCGCGCCATCATGCGGCGGCCGAGCAGGACCCACGCCGCGGCGGATACCGCGGCGAACTGCTCTTGCGCTGCCGCGGCGCGGCCTGCGCCATGCGCTGCGGCGTACCGGCGCAGCGCGAGCGCTAGGCGCACCCGCCTGCGCTGCGCCGCTGCCGCAAGGCCGGCCGCGAAGAGCAGCGCGGCCGCGCCTGCGGCGGCCAGTGCGGCGGGCGAAGCCGCCGCCGCGCCATGGGCGGCGCTCCGCGCCGCCTGCGCGAGGGCATCCGCCCCTCGCGCTACGGCCGAGGCGGCGTGGTCCACCGCCGCCTCAAACCGCGCCAGCATGCCGTCCGTTCCGGCATCGGCATGCTCTGGCGCACCCGCATCATCGGCAGCTCCGCCGGCCGATGACAGCCCGCCGGACGCCGATGCCCCGGCGTCCGCACCCGCTGGCCCCGTACCGCCGGCAAAGCCCGGCGTCGGGTCAAAAGGCACCCAGCCTGCGCCGGGGAAGTACACCTCTACCCATGCGTGCGCATCCTTCGCACGCACATTGTAGAGGGTCCCCGCTGCGCTGGCAGCGTCCACTCCCGCCGTGGATACCGGCGTCCCGGATACAAAGCCTTTTACCCATCGCGCCGGAATCCCTTCCTCGCGGAGCAGGACAACCATAGCGCTGGAGAAATGCACGCAATAACCTCGCTCCTGCTCAAACAGGAAGTAGTCGACAAAGTCCGATCCTTTTGGCGGAACCGTGCTGTCCAGCGAATACGTATAGCTGTTCTTCAAATATTGCTCGACCGCTTTCACCTGATCGTAACGGTCGGTCCGTGCGTCGCCGACAATCTTGTCCGCCAGCGTCTTCACGCGGGTCGGCAAAGAATCCGGCAGCTGCAGGTAGTCCGACAGATCCGTCTCTTCGGTTTGCGTAAGAGCCGCTGTTTCTCCGGCAAAAGCGGAGCTGCCCGCCTCCCGCAACAAGGAGGCATCCGTTACCGGAAGCCGGCTCTCGACGGTATAGCGCTCTACCTGCGCTTCCTTATCCGCCGCATACAGAGCGCCCGCCAGCTCATCCTCCACATACGTGCTTAATTGCCGGTTGGGATCAATAGCCGACAGACTAAGCACATGTCCCCCGCTCCCCGCGAAAAAGAGCGGAAAGCCCTGCGAAGCGGAAGGCTCGGTCATAATAACCGTCTGCCGGATGGTCCGGTTATCCCCGGTAGGGCTGGCCGCAAGCTCGGACGGCTTATCACCGTATTCCACCGGATGCAGCACTTTCCCGCTCCAGCTGCTGTCCCAGCCACGTCCGTTATAGACGGCTTTGGATTCACCTCTCCAATAGGTCTGAACCGGCGAAAACCCGCTGAACACCACCGTATCGTTCTGGGATAGGGAAGCTCCAAGCTCCCGGTCGTCGAAGCCGTACCCGGTCATGCCGCGGCCTTGCCCCGCCGTACCCATCGCCGCCTGCATGGCAGCCGAATAATTTTCCTTGTCAAGCTCCGCCATCGCCTGTTCAAGCCGATTCGCAGCGTTTACCGTCCATGCCGAGGGCTCCGTTTGCCTAGGCTGCCCGCTGGACAACAGCATTCCGACGCCCACGCATAAAAGCACAAGAAATTCGCCGGCAGCCAGCCATTTCGGATGGAGCTGGCGGTCGAATTCGCTGCCGCCGCCCTGCATCCGCCTTACTCTGGCCATCGTTACGACGGCTCCGAGCAGCAGGCCCTCCGCCGTTGCGCGAAGCAAGCCGTTAAACACGTCGATGCCCACCCACGTATGAAGAATCAGCAGGTAAGAGACCGTAATCGCCGTCAGACCCAGAGCAACCTGCCTCATCCATACAAGGGCCTGCAGCGCGGGAGCCAGCATAGCCCAGCCTGCGAAAAGCAGCAGCGTCCTCAGCTCGCTGGTCATCGTCCACATGCCGTAAGTGAACAGCTCTTTAATATCTCCGGCCAGCATGCCGGGGTAATTCGCCAGCCACTGCAGCGCGTTTTCGTCATTTCCTTTAAATAGAAGCATGATGGTCATGACGCATAAGAAGCCGTTCATAAGGAGCGACATATACCAGGCCGGGCGAAAAAGCCCCATAACCATTACGCATCCAACCACCGTCAGCAGCGGGCCAATCTGGTAGACATCCGCCCATTCCTTGTAGTGGAGCCAAGGCAGCAGCCATTCGGCCAATAGGCCGAATAACAAGGCGGTCGTCAGTACGCGGAAGCCCATCGACCCGTTATCGGGAGTATTATCTCGCATGCCGGCTGCCTCCTTCCGCCGTTTGCGTCGGCCGGTTCATTTTTTCCGGATAAGCGAGCCAGTTGACGGACAATCCCGCCTCTTCCAGAAGGCGCTGCTGCTCGCGCATCGCAAACGTGAGAACTGTTTGCTTCGTGACGACATGCAGGCGGATTCCGCATTTCTGATCGGCCGCATAAGCGGCAAGCTTAATCCAGCTTTGACCGCTTTTCCAGTCCGCGGTATAGACATGGATTACGCTTCCGGCCTTCAAGCCTCCAAGCTCCGTCCGGAGGCTGTCAACGGAGACTGCCGTTTTCGTGAGCTTCAGCCTCGCCAGCCGTTCCAGCAGTTGGTTAACCTGCTGGCCGGCTTGGCCGCCCCGCTTTTGCTTCTCCTTTGCCCCTCCAGTACCAACTGTCCCCGCAAGGAGCCGGACATCGCAGCCATCCGCTGCCGCCTGTTCCATTCCTCTTGCGAGCCAAGCCAGAGAAGCGTCAAATAGCCGCCCGTCATGATTAAACGCAGCACTGTGCGTATCCGCGATCATAATAATCTCGGCCGGCTGCTCGAGCAGATGCTGCTTCGTGAACATCCCTCGTCCTTTGGCCGCAGCCCGCCAATTAATATGCCGCATCGAGTCGCCTTCCCGGTACGGTCTGCTGTCCGGGCCGATTCCGGCCTGCTGCAGCAGCCTGTCCGCGGTAATGGCGCTGATCTCTCCGCCGTCGCTTATAAAAGCCGCCGAAGAATCGCCCGATACCTGCTCCGCCATAGCTCCGTGCAGCTGCTCCGCCCGGCGCCTTTGCTGCTCCGGAAGCGCGGGGACGGCAACTAGGGTACCCGGACATTCCAGCTTTTTGTGAAAAGCCGTAAGTCCAAGCCAATCGCCAACCGTTACCGTCACCTGGCCGAATTGATGCTCTCCGCGCCTGACGGCAAGAACGGAATAGCTGATCTCCACCTCTTTGCGCAGCAAAGGCGCCACAAGGTAACGATAGTCCAAGCTCGTCCTTTTTGCCGCGCTGGTATTGGTCATTCCATCATGAACGGCTATCCATACGAAAGGCACAATGGAAAAACGCTTTAAGGTCAGCCGTATAACCGCCTCGTCCCCGTCTTTGATTTTGGCTTCCGGGATAATCCGGCTGACCGTAAGGCCAAGGGTCGAGAGCAGCGGCATAACAATCGATAACAACGGAAGCAGACTCAGCACAATCAGCATAAAAGTCTCCACCGCCCCGCCCCGGGTAAGCATGCCGGCCAGACTCATCAGCCAGCCGGCCGCTATGAGGAGCCACGCTCCCCAGCGGGTGCGGTAAACCGAGGGACGCGCAGACTGCGCCGGTTCTTCTACAACCGTTTCCTGCGCTCCCGTTCCGGTCATTCCTGCTCCGGCCAGCTTCGTTTTATTGCCGGCTGAAGGAGGGAAGCCTTGTGCCGACTGTCCTTTGGCCGCTTCCGCCAGCATGACATTCGAGTCGTTTCCCCGCCTCTTCATTTCTGCCTCCCTGCGATTTGACCGGGGGCAATTGACGCGGGCAGAGGCGTACTTCTCATAATCCGGGTCAAAGCTTCGGACACCTGTCTTCCGCCAGCGCTTACACCGTTCAACCGGTGCGCCAGCACAGTCTCCCCGGTGACGAACAGATCATCCGGCAGCACGTATCTTCTTCCCTCTATGTAAGCTCTTGCCTGTGCCGCGCGCAGCCAGTCGCGTCCCGCGCGCGGACTTAATCCCAGCTCCAGCTCGGGTGTGCGCCTAGTCGCATCCGTCACCTTTGCCATATATTCGAGCAGTCCGGGATGGACATGCGCCTGCCGCACCTCGCGCTGCATCCGCAGCCACTCCTCCAGCATAAGGACCGGACGCAGCTGATGAGGCTCCAGCCTCGAGCCGGACGCGTATTGCTCCAGCATTTTTGCTTCGTTCTCCATAGACGGGTAGCCAATCGACAACCGCATCATGAAACGGTCCAGCTGCGCTTCCGGCAGCGTGTTCGTCCCTTCATAGCTTAACGGGTTCTGCGTGGCAATAAGCACAAACGGCTCCGGCAGCTTTCGGGTTTCCCCTTCCACGCTGATTCTCCGCTCCTCCATCGCTTCGAGCAGCGCCGATTGCGTTCTTGGCGAAGTCCGGTTAATCTCGTCCGCCAGAACAATGTTGGCCATAATCGGCCCCGGCCGGTAGACAAGCTCGCTGATCCGGCTGTCCCAGACCGCTCCGCCGATCACATCCGCAGGCAGCATATCCGAGGTGAACTGGATCCGCTTGAATTCTCCCCCCAGCACGCGGGCAAAAGCGCCCGCCAGCATCGTTTTCCCCACGCCCGGCACATCCTCCAGCAGCACATGGCCGCCGGCCAGCATAGCCGTCAGAAGCTGGGTAACCGTTTCTCTTTTTCCTAGCAAAACCTGATCTACTCTATGAATAAGCCTTTGCAGCAGCACCTGCGGCGGCTCCGGCCAAGACTGTGCTTCCGCTCTTCCCTGCAAGCCTTCGAATTTCGGCACGATCATCTCTATCATCGACCTCCTGAAAAATAGCTTCTCTATCTTTCAGTATCGCCACGCGCCTTTCTATTTAGACCTGCTAGACGGAAGACGGCTCTACCCAAATCTCTCTTTTGCCTTCCGTAACCGTTATTCTGCTTATTCCAATATGAAACCGCTGAAGCGTTTCTCTTAACGGCACCATAATTCGGCTCGGCAGGGACGTTCCGCTGCCTCCTACCTCCGATGCCGTCCAGCTTGCGCTTTGATTGTTCACCATGGCCTCGACGACCCCGTTAGCCATGTCCAGACGGATAATGCCATGAAGCCCTAAAGCCAGCTGCCGCAAAGGAACATCAATGGTGCCGTTCAACATCCTGTAATCCTGCGGTGCAAAAGGAATGTCTTCTCCGCCGGCATGAATGATTAAGCTTTGGGTATTTTGCTGGGGCAGAGTTGTTCTCGTCCGGGCCGTATATTGAACGAGAGTCAACGTCTCCGCAGCCGTCACTTTGGGACGCTTCCACTTCATCGATGGGGAGAGGCGGAATTGGATCGGCTTGACCTGATCGGTTAACACCGCGAACTGATATCCTTTGTTTTTGAAGAAATCGATCACTTCCGGCAGCGCCTTTACCGACTCTCCATGGATAGAGCTGTCATGCATCAGCACAACGACTTTGCCGGATAGTCTGGAGCCTTTAACGGTGTTGACGATCTCTTGGGCCGGCACGCCTACCCGCGTCGAGTCGCCGCTGTCCACGTTCCAGTCGTTGACGATATAGCCGGCCTTGGCAAGCGCGTCGTAATACCCTTGGTCAAAGTTGCCAAACGTCCCTCCCGGCGCACGCAGCAGATTGGTCCGTATCCCCGTCACTTTATAGATCTCATCGTCGGTATCCATAACCTGCTTGGCGAATGCCGAGAAGCTGCTGTACAGCTCTTTATACACATGATCGTACGTATGATTGCCGATGGCATGGCCTTCCTTCACGACCTGCCTCGCGATATCCGGATACTGCTTCACTTCCTTGCCCAGCATAAAAAAGGTTCCTTTCACGCCCTCGCGCTTCAGGATGGCAAGAACCTCCTTGGTTTTCTCGCTTGGACCATCGTCAAACGTCAAATAGACGGTTGGCTTGGCCGCCGCCGTTTTCGCTTCCTCCGCGCTATAGTTAACCAGCTGATCCGCTAGAATCGGACTTCCCGCCCCTTCTTCCTGATGCTCGGCGGGTCCATCCGCAGAGCTCCCGGCAGCCGCGGCTACCTCGCTCGCCAGCCCCGCATGCGCAAGCTCGATTGCCGCCTCCCCCTGATCCTCCGTTACCGGACCGGCTCCAAGCAGCCCAAACCATAACACAACCAAACATAATCCCGTCTGCACCAGCAATCGCATCACATTTGCCACCCTTCTCTACTCTCGTAAGTAATCAAACTAGTAGAGTATATGAGCGGCAAATCTAGCAAATGCCCCGTTAATCATTCATTTCGTATATTGTTTTTCCGCCGTTCCTAACAAAAAAAGACGGGCCCACAGGACCCGTCTTTCAATCGTTATAGCTTTGCCGCCTCATCCGCAACCTGCTGGACGTGGCCTTTGATCTTTACGCCGCGCCACTCGCGGACAAGCTTGCCTTTCTCATTGATGAGGAAGGTGGAGCGGACTACGCCCATATACTCGCGGCCGTACAGCTTTTTCATCTGCCAGATGCCATACTTCTCGCATACCTTATGATTCTCGTCCGACAGGAGAAGGAACGGCAGGCTTTGCTTGCCGATAAACTTCTCATGCGACTTGACCGGATCCGGGCTGATGCCCAGCACGACCGTATTACTGTCCACCATAGCGGGATATGCATCGCGGAAATCGCAAGCCTGCTGCGTACAGGTAGGCGTATTGTCCTTCGGGTAGAAATAGAGGACAACCTTTTTCCCGCGGTAATCGCTAAGCTTCACCGTCTCGCCGTTTGATGCCGGCAGCTTGAAATCCGGCGCTTTTTTGCCTACTTCAATCGTACTCATGCCACTAACCTCCAATACCTGCCTTAACCTGCCGGGCCTACGAGCCCGCGCCGTGGTACCGCTTGACGCCATGGTTCCAGAGCGCCAGCCCCAGTCCGAACACGATCACGCCCATAACCGGCGTAAACCAGGCCAGCTGAGACAAATCATCCGCCTTTTTATCCAGGAAATACGATGCCGGAATTACGCCGACAAAGGCAAAGGGCAGGAGCCAGGTCAAGACGAACCGAATCGTTTTGTTATAAATGTTGACCGGATAACGGCCATAGTTCTGTACGTTGTAAATAAGCGGTACGATGCCCGTAGGCGCATCCGAGAAGAACGATATCGCCGACAGTGCCGTATAAATCCCGCCATACACAAGCACGGCGCCAAGCACGAACAACAGCATAATCAAGACATAATACCAGTGGAACGCTAGTCCAAGATCATTCCAGCAGACGGCCATAATAACCGCACCTACCACGGAGCCGATCAGGGACGGCGGATCCACGTTTTCGAGCAGCACTTGAAACAGGTTATGGGCAGGACGCGTCAGGATACGGTCCATCTCCCCTTTTACAATATAACGCTCGCTGAAGTTCCACATCCCGAAGAAGGTGGAGAAGATTCCGTACGGAATCATAAAGAAGCCGTATACGAAAATAACCTCCGACTCCGACCAGCCGCCAAGCGAAGGCGTATGCTGGAACACGACAAGGATGAAGACCAGGTTCATCCCTTGGAACATCAAGTCCGACAGAACCTCGACCCAGAAGTCTGCACGGTAGGTCAGACGGGTTTTGGCATAGTTTTTAATGTATTCCCAGAATAACACGGCATACAGCATCTTGAATTAACCTCCTTGCACGAACAGCCGCTTGCGGGCCGCACGCCAAGTAAACATAATGGGCACAAGCAAAATAACGAACCATAACGCCTGAATTCCGAGAACTCCCCAAGCTTCGCTCATCGGGGTACGTCCGGTAAACACGGCGCTTGGCAAATACGTGATCGCCTGGAAGGGCAGCCATTCCATCGTCCCCTTCAGCCACCCCGGGAAGAAGGCGATCGGAATGAGCACGCCGGAGAACAGGTCGACAAGCACCCGCTTCATCCGCATCATTCCTTCGTTATTTTCCACGAAGAAGGCCGCAAGACCAGTCAAAATATTAAGCTGCGAATTAATGAACAAGCTGAACAGCAGCATAATGAAATAGACAATCCATACAGCCGGGTCCTTCGGCAGCTTGACCGGGAACAGCAGACAGACGATTACCAATCCCGGCCCCATAAAGAGGATCAGACGGAACAGCCCTTCGCCAAGTCCCTGCATCATTTTGACGAGCAAATAGGAATACGGGCGGATAAGCTGCATCGCGATGCTTCCGTCCCGGATATCGTTCGCAATCTCGCGGTCCAGGTTATTGAAATAAAAGGCGCGCGCCATCCACGACACGGCGATATACGTCGTCATTTGAGCAAGCGTAAAGCCTTGAAGCGTCTCGGCCGAGCCAAAAATCGCTTTCCAGAGGAAATAATACGCTCCAATATTAATCGCATAAATAATGATACCGCTATAATAATTAACGCGGTAAGCCAGCATGGTCAGAAACCGGATTCGGATAAAATCGACGTAAGCGCTCATCATCGCAGAGAAGTCTCCTTCTCAGCCTCGGCCTCCTGCTTTGGGGACTCGGCTTCCAGCAGCGTTGCGGCGGCAGATGCCGACGCTGAACCGGAGCGATAAATTTCGCGCACGATATCGTCAGTGTTGGTCTCGAGGATTTTGATATCCCGGATATCCGCCCCGCCTACAACTACGCCAAGCGCGTCCGATACGTTAATCGTATGCGGCAGCCACATCGAGGCGCCCTGCTCGCTCATTGTCCAGGTAACATCCAGTCCTGCCGTTAGAAGCTGCAGCTTCGCAAGCGACGTTGGCGTGCCGAATTGGAACTGGATCTCGCGTCCTTTGCTCCAGCGGTTCTTCAGCTCTTCCAGTCCGCCGTCATAAATAATTCGGCCGTCATCCAGCATAATGACGCGCGAGCACAAGGCTTCGATATCTTGAAGGTCGTGAGTGGTAAGCAGAATCGTGGTCCCCTCTTCACGGTTCAGATCCTTCAGGAACTCGCGAATTTCCGTCTTCACCACGATATCCAGCCCAATGGTTGGTTCATCAAGGAACAGGATCGACGGATTATGCAGCAGCGATGCAACCAGCTCGCAGCGCATCCGCTGCCCAAGGCTCAGCTTGCGGACCGGACGGTTCAGAAGATCGCCAAGATCAAGGCGTTCCACGAGGTTGTCCAGTCTTTTGCGGAAATCTTGCTCGGATACGCGATATACTTTGCGCAGCAACTGGAAAGACTCAATAACACCGATATCCCACCAAAGCTGGGAGCGCTGGCCGAAAACAACGCCAATCCCTCCGACAAATTTTTCGCGGTCCTTGTAGGGTACATAACCGTTTACCTTCAGTTGTCCGGATGTCGGTACCAGAATGCCGGTCAGCATTTTAATCGTAGTCGATTTGCCTGCGCCATTCTCGCCGATATAACCGCAAATCTCGCCTTGCGGAATTTGGAACGATATATCTTTAACGGCTGTAACCTCGTTGTATTCCCGTTTGAACAGATCCTTTAGAGCGCCGGACAAGCCTTCTCTGTTCTTTTGTACTTTAAACTGCTTTCGCAGATCTTTGACATCAATCGCTAGCATGGGTTTAATAAAACTCCTCTCCGTTAAGAACGGTCGACATTTCCCGGGGAATTATGAGTTTTTTCCAAGGGAAACGATAAAACTTGCGTCTATCTATCGTTCCGCTTTATAATTTTATGATATGTAATATTACAATAGTTATGGTTTTGCGTAAATGGCAGGCATCATCGATTCGGGAACGATGGATCGCCTGTCTGATTTGGGTTTACACACTTTTGCAGGATGAGTTGCTGAAAGGAGCACTACTACAGTCATGGCTACAAAAGCTAAAAAGAAAAGAAAACCTTGGAAATGGGTACTCAGCGGTTTTCTCGTAGTTATAGTTATTGCCATCGCTGGCCTGGTTTACTGGGGTACCGGCGTATATAATTCGTTAGACAATTTCAGCAAGAACAAAGAGGATTCCCGGTTTGGCCAATTCGAAGACAATACAACCACCGCTCAAGCGCCTCCGAAATGGGAAGGCAAAGAACGCGTCAACATTCTGCTTCTCGGCGGCGACGCCCGCGGTTTGGAAGAAAATCAGGTTCCGCGGTCCGATTCAATCATGATCGCATCCTTTGACCCGGTTACGAAAAAGGCGCATCTTTTCTCCGTCCTCAGGGACACTTACGTTGATATCGAAGGGCATGGCAAAGGCCGGATCAATACGGCGATTACGCTAGGCGGACCGCAGCTGGCCATGAAAACCGTCGGAGACCTGCTTGGTCTCGACATTCAATATTATGTGTACACGGATTTCGAAGGATTCAAAGCCCTCGTCGATTCGATCGGCGGCGTATACTTCGACGTTGAAAAAGATATGCACTATACGGATAACGCCGACAAAAATAAATACGATATCGATCTGAAAAAGGGCTACCAGCTGCTGGACGGCGACAAAGCCTTGCAATACGTTCGCTTCCGCCACGACGCGATGAGCGACTTCACCCGTACCGAGCGCCAACGCGAATTTTTAGGCGCTGTAGCCGACAAGCTTAAATCAGGCTGGAACATCGTTCAGATGAAAAAGATTCTGGACAGCGTATCGCCTTACATCGAGACGAACCTCCAGGTTACCGATATGCTGAAGCTTGGCCAGCTGGGCGTCGATTCCCACTTGGCAGGCACGCAGCAGGTTCCTCCAATGGATCAGATCGCCGAAGAGCATGTAGGCGGCGCGGCCGTGATTGGCGTCAAAGACCTGGATGAACTGAAAGCAACGGTTCAAGAGACACTGGCGAAGGATGATACAGAGACCACACCATCCCCATCGCCGGGTGCCGAGAACGGAACCGATACCACTGCAAATTCGGTTAACAGCAGTACCGCACAATAGGGATAGAATAATGGGAGTTAGCTTTACAAAAAAGGACCAGATCTCCGCCAACCGGCGAGATCTGGTCCTTTCGCATTCATGCGGTTAAAGGTAGAGCACGCTAACCTTTTATTTGTTTAATAATTGGCTTAGCTGTCGCTTGCTTTATATTGCACGAAGTATAGCATATTCACGTATTTGAGCCCCGTAGGCAGATATAGCCTGCACGAAATGCAGGATACGATAGACTTAGCTTCCCAATTGGGCTAGATTCCAGTTAATATACTGCATTTGGTACAGCGTAACTTGTCCTAACCCTGTTCCTGGGGCAAATATACTGCATTTCGTACAAGGTGAATGAGCAGCATAGCCATGCATTGGCGGATAAAGATCACGCCGCTTGCGTTGCCTATAATTTACAACGGAGAGAAAGATATCTGCTAGGCCAGAAACGCCCTTGAGCATGACTTTGCTTTTTGCTCCGACTGCGCGATAATGGGAAGTGTCGATTTTTCTTCATTCAGGCTGTTTTGCGCAGGCAACCGGCTTACATATTACGAACTACGGAGGATTTCTTTCATGTCTATGCAACGCAAACGTTCAGAGGCGCTTTACGAGGAAGCGCTGCAGCATATCGTCGGGGGCGTCAACAGCCCTTCCCGCTCTTATAAAGCGGTTGGCGGCGGTGCGCCGGTGTTCATGAAGCGCGCGGAGGGCGCCTACTTCTATGATGTCGACGATAACCGCTATATTGATTATTTGGCGGCTTACGGCCCCATTATTACGGGACATGCCCATCCGCATATTACGGAAGCGATCGTTCGCGCGGCGCAAAACGGTACGCTTTACGGTACCCCTACCGAGCTGGAAATCCAGATGGCCCGCATGCTGAAGGATGCGATCCCTTCTCTGGATAAAGTCCGCTTCGTGAACTCCGGCACGGAAGCCGTTATGACAACCATCCGGGTTGCCCGCGCGTTCACGAAGCGCAATAAAATCATCAAGTTCGCCGGCTGCTACCACGGCCATTCCGACCTTGTGCTCGTTGCCGCTGGCTCCGGCCCTTCTACGCTTGGCATTCCGGACAGCGCCGGCATTCCGACCAGCATCGCACATGAAGTGATAACGGTACCGTTTAATGACCTGAATGCCCTGAAGGAAGCGCTGGAGCGCTGGGGCGACGATACGGCCGCCGTTATGGTGGAGCCGATTGTCGGCAACTTCGGCATGGTGATGCCTAAGCCCGGCTACCTGGAAGGCCTATGCAAAATGACGCGCGAAGCCGGCGCCCTTGTTATTTACGACGAGGTTATTACGGCGTTCCGCTTCCACTACGGCACGACGCAGACGTTTAATGCCTTCCCGGATTTCAAAGCCATCGAGCCGGATCTTACCGCGCTTGGCAAAATCATCGGCGGCGGCCTTCCGATTGGCGCTTATGGCGGCCGCAAGGAAATCATGGAGCAGGTTGCTCCTCTAGGCCCTGCTTACCAGGCAGGTACGATGGCGGGCAATCCCGCTTCCATCTCCGCCGGAATCGCGTGCCTTGAGGTGCTTCAGGAAGCAGGCATCTATGACCGCATGAACGATCTGGCGACAACGCTCGCAGACGGTCTGCGCGTTTCGGCTGCAAAGCATGGCATTCCTCTGACGGTTAACCAAATCCGAGGTTCGTTCTCGGCCCATTTCTGCAACCATCCGGTAACCAACTATGATGAAGCGCAGGATACCGACGGCGAAATATTCGGCCGCTTCTTCAAGCTTATGCTGGAGCAGGGCATCAACCTGGCCCCTTCCAAATATGAAGCGTGGTTCCTGACCACCGCCCATACGAAGGAAGATATCGAGATTACTCTTGCAGCAGCAGAGCATGCATTCTCGAAGCTGTAATGAAATACAGAAAGCTGTTCCGTACTGGAACAGCTTTTTCATATTCTCTGCATCAGCACACTTAGCGGCCCTGATAGGCAAATAAGACCCTGCTAGGGTCTTATGCTAACCATTCCCACAACTCTCTCTGCCAATAAGACCCTGCCAGGGTCTTATTGCGCTGCAACACCGCTTCAACAGGCAATCTTCTTACGCCTTTTAAGCAAATAAGACCCTCAGAGGGTCTTATGCTAACCATTCCCACAACTCTCTCTGCCAATAAGACCCTGCCAGGGTCTTATTGGCTGCAACACCGCTTCAACAGGCAATCTTCTTACGCCTTTTAAGCAAATAAGACCCTCAGAGGGTCTTATGCTAACCATTCCCACAAATCTCTCTGCCAATAAGACCCTGCCAAGGTCTTATTGCGTGGCAACACCGCTTCAACAGGCAATCTTCTACGTCTTTTAAGCAAATAAGACCCTCAGAGGGTCTTATGTCCTCCATTCCCACTAATCTCTCTGCCAATAAGACCCTACCAGGGTCTTATTGCGTTGCAACACCGCTTCAACAGGCAGACTTCTTATGCCTTTTAAGCAAATAAGATCCTCAGAGGGTCTTATGCTAACCATTCCCACTAATCTCTCTGCCAATAAGACCCTGCTAGGGTCTTATTGCTCCGCTCACCCGGCAACGCCGCATTAACAAGATAAGCCTCCGCAAATTGCTGGGGCTTATCTCTAGCAACTTATTGATAGATTTCAATCTCGTACAACGAAGGACCGTATGGAGCAAAGCCCTTCTCCGTTACATAGATTCGTACGTATTGACCTTGCGTTGGAGCATCCAGATTAATGATCTGCTTCAACCCGTCTGCGCTAAGCGATTGTCCCGACACGGAATGGACAGTCGTCCAGCTCGCGTTATCGGTCAGATCGGCACCCGGCTGAGCCACTTGAATGTCGAACGACTTTCCGTAAGCCCCTTCCCAGTTCAGAACAAGCTTGCTGAGGGATTCTACGGCACCAAGATCCACATAAATCCACTCCGGATGGTTATCCGTATTTGTTGTCCAATCCGCGCCCCATCTCGAGCCGGGATCGCCGTCAGTAGCCTCTGCCGCCAGGAATGCGCCTTGCACGGAGGAAGCCACGGCTGCCTTGCCAAGCGCAAGGTTCACATCCGCTGCGATAACTTGCGTCACTTCGTTATCGGCATAACCCGATGCGGCAACCGTAATCGCGTAGCTGCCTGCTGCGGCGAATACGCCCGATTTCAATGTGATTTTGCCTGCCGCAACCGTATACTGGCTGGCTGCAAGAGCGGCATTGTTGACTTTAACGGCCGTAATCGCGCTTTCCCATGCAGAATCGCTGGAAAAGGCAAGATCGATGCTACTGCCAACCTTATTATCGGTCGAATCCGCTGTCAGGACTGGGCCAAGCGGCAATACCGGATCGGGATTCGACGGATTGCCGTATACTTCAACCTCCCATAACGAGTAGCCCCATTGCGTGCCTCTTGCCGTACCATAGATCCGGACATGGCGTGCTTCTTCGCCGTGCAGCGTAATGTTGTCGATACCGCCGTTGCCGGAAGGCTCGGTAAAGATGGTGTTCCAGTCGTTATCGCCCGGCGTTTCCGCCGAAGAGACTTGAACCGTATACGTCTTGCCGTAAGCCCCTTCCCAGCTCAGCGTCATGCTCTCCAGCTTATAGAGCTTCTTCAGGTCAAGCGAGATCCACTGCGGATCCTGTGCGGCGCTCTCCCATCTTGTTCCGGCCTTGCCGTCAATCGCATTAGACGCAGGCTGATTGTTCGTCGATGCGGTTGCCGTGCTGCCAAGCGCGATGTTCTTCGCGTTGGTCTTCACTTCCTGCGATACTTCCGCTGCCGCATAGCCATTAGCCAGAATGGCTATGGAATACGTCTTGATCGATGAGAACAGGGAGGCATCAAGCGTGACTTTGCCAGCCGCAACCGTATACTGGCCTGCATTGACGGCCGCACCGTCAATCGTAATGCCCGTAATGGCGCTTCTCCAAGCGGCATTGTCCGTAAAGGTCAGTTCAATCGGATAAGTCAGCTTATTATCCGTCGAATCCGCTGCCACTGTTGGCGGCGACACCTTCTCGCGGACGGATACTTCATCGATATAAATCGTATGCTCGCCGGATGGGGTCGTGATGTCTCCGCTTATAACGTTACCAAGCAAGTATTTCACCGTCAGCGTCATGTCGGCGGTTGGCTTCAATACTTTCGTGTAGACCGTAGAAGAGTCTCCCGTAAGATTGAACAGCACCTGCTGATTGCCACTATAACCGGTCAGCTCGACGAGAATCGGACGGTTAACGGTTGACCAGGCTTTAAAGCTCAGCTCATACGTTTTGCCGGCTTTCAGCTTGATGCCGGATTGCATGAACTGCGTGGACCATGTATACGGAACGCTCCATTGAGGGTCCAAACCGCCGTTATAGTTGATCTGGATTGCGGCCTTCTCGTCCTCTACCGAAATCGAAGAGTAATCGTCGGCTCCTTTCCACGATTCCCAGTTAGCCGTACCGTTCGTAAAGCTGCCGTTTAATACAAGGTTGCCATCGCCGGAGAAAACTTGCTGCGTCAGGACAGCACCGCCATACCCGGTCGCGGCTACCTTCACCGGATAGTTGCCGTCAACGGAGAAAACATCCGAATGAAGCGTCAGCATCCCTGCTGCTACCGTGTATTGCGTTGCGTTCAGAGCCGCACCGTTTACGGATACCGATGTAATAGCGCCTCTCCAGGCAGCGTCATCCGCAAAAGGAATCGTGATCTCTTGGCCGGCGAGATTATCCGTGCTGTCCGCTACCATCGTTGGCGGACGCTTCACCGGCGCATTTTCCACCTCAAGCACAACGTTGTCGATCCAGACGGTACCCACTGCTCCACCCGGCGTTTTGCCGAGCATGATCTTAAGCGCAAGCAGCTCGTCGGCCGTAGGACGAACCGTAAACTTCATATGCGTCCAATCCGTGCCAACCGCTTGCACGCCGGAATCAAATCTCCGGACGTACGAGGCGTTTTCCAACGTTGCCTGCAGGTCGCGTGCCACGGAGGCTTTTACGTCAAACTCCAGCGTATAGGTTAAGCCCTTCTTGAAGCTCATGCCGCCTTGAATCAGCATATTGCTGTAAGGCTGGTTGCCCAGGCTTGTAATCGTAAGCTTCGCGGCGCCATTCTCCGTGGAGAACTGTGCAGCCCCGCCATCCTGCGTATTTTGTTCCCAATACAGCAGACCGGCGAAGAAATCGCCGTTCTTCAGCGGGAACAGGTCCACGCCCGTGAAGTCGAAGTTGTTATTCGTCGTGCGGATCAGAGAGACATTGTCGATCGCAACATCCGCGTCATTGCCGCCTAGTCCAAAGACAAGCTGCCCTTCCTCATCCGTTACGCCAACCGGCATCGTAAACGTAAACTCCTGATTGCCCATTACCGTGCCGATGGTAAAGTCCTTCGAAGCATACAACGTATGGCCGTCTTTGCTTACGAATGAAACCTTAATGGAACGCTCCGAATCCGCCAAAGCCTTAAAGTTCAGCTTATAGGAGTCGTTTTGAAGCAGATTGATACCCTTCTGCGTAAGCGTAATGTCCGATGGACTGTCTCCGCCGTTTGCGATCGCTGCTTCAAGCTGTCTTGCATTCGGGTCAACCGAAGCAGAAGCAGCTGCGTCGCCCGAGGTTTCAAAGTTCCAGTAAGTCATGCGGTCCATGGAGCCAAGATCGAAATTGCCGTTGTACACATGCTGACCGTTGCCAAGCGGCGCTTTCGCCCCGTTTTGCTCGGATACCGCGTCAACCTCTTCGATCTTGATATTGCCGATCCATACCGTATTGGTATTGAGACCAAGATTAAGCTCCAGCCGCGCGGCAAGGTCAGTATCGTTATTCATCAGGAAGCGGTACTCGTAATGCTTCAGATTGGTTGTCAGCGCGGCATCGAAGTTATCCGAATAAGCGCCCCAGCCGTTATCCGCATCGCCGCCTACCTTCAGGCTCATATTTCTTGGTGCCGCCGCTTTGGCGTCAAAGCTGATTTTGTAAGCATGGCCTTTCGTAATCGTTGCATACTGAATCAATTGCAGAGCGTAATTCTGGTTGCCCCCGCTCGTAATCGACACTTTGGCGAACTTATCGTCGCCGATCGTATCCACGACCGCAGAGCCTGCCCCGCCAAAGTCCGGCGTATGCAGGAAGTTCCAATAGTTCGCGTCTAGCGCCTGCGTGGAATCCGTAATATCGGTAAGGCCATGCTCGAAGTCCTGATCGACAATCGCTTTCGCGTTAGCCGGAATCTCGTCCTTCGAATCCGGCTCTACCGGCGTACGGTAAGGACGGCCCGTCAGTTCGTAAGCACGAACATAGTCCACTTCCATTTTGGCTGGCAGATCGCTGTCGGCCGGAAGACGGTTGCCGTCAAATTGACCGCCAACGGCCAGGTTCAGAATCATATAGAACGGTTTGTCAAACGGCGCGGGATATGCGTATTTATCCGGCTGATCGGCTCCCCAGCTGTTCCAGTTGTTAACCGTCTGATAGAGATTGCCGTCCACATACCAGCGGATCTCGCCCGGCTCCCACTCTACCGAGTAGGTATGGTACCCGGAGATGGATTCGCCTTCGGGGAAGGTGTAAGCCGCGCCCGTTGCTTTGTTGTTCGGAGCGTTCTTGCCGTAATGGATCGTTCCGCCGACTTCATGCGGCAGACGGCCTCTCGCTTCCATAATATCGAGCTCTCCGGAAGCGGCCCAGCCGCCGTATTCGCTATCGGCAGGCATCATCCAGAAGGCCGGCCAAATGCCCGTGCCTTCCGGCAGCTTCATCCTGGCTTCGAACTTGCCGTAGGCCTTCGTAAAAGTATTGCTGGTCCAGAGACGGCCGGACGTATACGGCTTGCCGTTAAACGTCTCTTTTTTCGCGGTAATGACCAGGTTGCCGGTTGCCGGATCAACCGCGATATTTTGCTTGCGATAGTATTGCTGCTCGTTATTGCCCCAGTCCGCAACGCCGTATTCGGAGCCATTGCCTTCCTGGTAGCCCCACTTCGTCAAGTCGACGCCGTTTGTATCGGGAGTGACGGCATCGCCGTTAAACTCGTCGGACCAGACTAGGCTCCACATTTGCTCGGTTTCCACCGTTTGCGTCACTTGCGCAAGCTCGTAACCGGTCGCCGCAATAACAATAACGTGATCGCCCGCTGCTGCAAATACGCTCGCTTTGATCGTAATGCTGTTTGTTCCCACCGTGTAATCTTCCGCCTCAAGCGCTGTTCCGTCCACGGTAATTGCGTTAATCGAGCTGCTCCAGCCCGGCTGGAAAGCGAAGGTCAGCGTAATGTTTTTGCCTAGGCTGTTATCCGTCACGTCAGGCGTAACGATTGGAGCCGAAGTAAGGCGGATATCGTTCGCGAGCGATACCTTTTCTCCCAATGCTTCCTTGGCGCCTTTCCGCTCGAAGCGGACGTTGTCGATCAAGACATC
The DNA here is from genome assembly GCF_051200795.1 of Paenibacillus glycanilyticus. NCBI lineage: Bacteria > Bacillati > Bacillota > Bacilli > Caryophanales > Paenibacillaceae > Paenibacillus > Paenibacillus glycanilyticus. The sequence goes on along the minus strand of NZ_CP195155.1, from coordinate 932,744 downwards.
ATGAGCGGCCAATGCATCGCCGTTCTTGCCTAGGAGGAACTTCAAGCCAACCGTATCATCCTTAGGCATCGTAAACTCGAAGGAGTAGCTCTTCGTTGTTTCGCCTAACGTTAATTTTTGATTCAGATAACGGGTATAAGTGCCATTTTCCGCAATAAACTCAATGGTTTTAGCCACTGTGGCTCTTGCGTCAAAGGTTGCGATATAGGTATTATCCTTCTTCACCGGAAGCGGTTCTTGGAAGAGCATCACATCCCAAGGATTCGCGCCTATATTTTCGATATTGATCTTTGCTCTGCCGCTTGTAAAATCAAACGTTGCCTTCGAAGTACCGTCGTACACGCCTTGGATATGCTTTGACCAGTTCGCTTCGCCGTCCGTGAAGTAGCCGTTCTTTAATAGGAAGGCTTTCTCGCGGGCGCCTTTGATTTCCACGCGTACATTGTCCGCGTACACATCATGCGCGCCAGCCGGATTTGTTGCCTGCTTGCCGAGCAGTACTTTAAAGGAGGCTAACGTATCTGCCGTAACGGGAAGCTCATACGTAAAGGTCTGGTAGTCCGCCGTCAGATGCTCCAGCTTCGAAAGCAGGCGCCCGCCGGCATTGTCCACGACAATCTCCACGTCGCGCTCCGCGGTTGATTTGAGATCTACGGATACGACATAGGTATTGTCCTTGCGGAGAGTAAAATCGTTCTGCATCAGCATGACATCCCATGGATTATTGCCCACGCTGCTTACGTTGACCTTCATGCTTCCAGCGTCTTCGTTATAGCCGGTCACTTTGTCCCAGCCGTCGTAAAAGCCTTGCACATGCAGGCTCCACGATGCTTTACCATTCGAGAAGTCGCCGTTCTTCAGCGGGAACTGCTCGGAGAGAGGCAAATCGCCGATGCCATTGTTCGTCAGACGGGTCATGACCACATTATCGATAGTGACGTTCGCATCGCTGCCGCCAAGCATAAAGACGAGAATCGCCTTGTCGTCGGCTGCTGCTGCGGAGTTGAAGTTCACCGTTTGTACGGCGGATGCGCTGGTCAGATTTACCTCAACAGGGTCGACCACATTCGTGCCGTCCTGCTTCTGGATGCCAACCTTGATCGTACGGTCAGACGCTGCGCTTGCCTTGAACTTCACTTGATAATCATTGTTCGGAACAATCTTGATACCTTTCTGGAGCAAAGTAATAGAAGAAGCACCCGCTCCGCCATTCGTAATATTCGCCTTGAATTCGCGTTCTTCCGGATCAACGGATGCCGTTGCCGCCGCACCGTCAGCCGTATTGAAGTGCCAATAAGTCAGACGGTCCAATCTTCCAAGGTCAAAATTACCGTTGTATACGTGATTGCCGTTAATCGGCTCTTTCGCCGCATCCTCGTTATACGGATCCGGTGCGTCCACTTCCTCCAGCTTCACGTTGCCGATCCAGACCGGATTGGTGTTCAGCCCGATATTTAGCTCCAGGCGTGCCAGGACATCCGTATCGGCAGCCATCTGGAACGTCATGCTGTAGGTTTTGAATTCATCGGTAAGGCTTGCCGACAAGACATCGGAATACGTTGCCCAGCCGCGGTCGGCACCGCCGCCGATCTTGGCGGACATGGTCCGGTTCGTTGTGGATTTGGCATCAAAGGAAAGCTTGTAGTATCTGCCTTTGCCTACGGTAACGTTCTGGATGAGCTGCACGGAATAGTCCTGCGAGCCTCCGGCCGTAATATCCGCTTTGGCATACGTTTTGCCGCCAATAACGTCGGTTCCGATGGAGCCGTTGCCGTTATAGGTAGGGACATGCACGAAGTTCCATTTTTCCGGATCCAAGGTATCCGAATCTGCCGCTACGGTCTTAAAGCCGTTCGCGAAATTCACATCATGCACATAGTTGCCGTCAATGGCCGGTTTATGATTGTCAGGCAGAGCCTCTTGATCAACCTTTGGCTCTTCAAGTCCTTCCGTAGAATATCCGCCCTTCTTATCGTAGACGCGGACGTAATCGACTTCCATCGTACGGGCATTGTCGTCGAGCGGCATCTTGCCGCCGTCGAAGTTGCCGCCAACCGCCAGATTCAAAATCATGTAAAACGGTTTATCAAACGGTGCCGGATAAGCGTATTTCGCCGGCTGGTCAATTCCCCAGCTATTCCAGTTGTTTTGCGTTTGATAGACTTCGCCGTCTACCAGCCAGCGGATTTCGCCCGGCTCCCATTCAACGGCATAGACATGCTCGCCGCTGAAATCCGTTCCGCTTGGGAAGTTGTATTTATTGCCCGTGTAGCGGTTGCCCGGTGCAGCTTTGCCGTAATGGATCGTTCCGGAAACTTCGCCCGGCAGTCGGCCGACCGCTTCCATAATATCGATCTCGCCGGAGGACGCCCATGTGCCGTATTCGCTTGTTGCCGGCATCATCCAGAACGCTGGCCAGAAGCCTTGCCCCTTCGGCAGCTTCAGCTTCGCTTCGAACTTGCCATAGGCTTTGCTGAATGTATTCTGAGTGAAAATCCGGCCGGAAGTATAAGGCTTATTATTGCTGTTTGCTTCCTTTTTCGCCGTAATGACAAGCTTGCCGTCTTCTACCTTCATATTGTCCGCTTCATAGCTTTGCTGTTCGTTATTGCCCCAGCCGTCAAGGCCGTATTGCGAACCCGTACCAAGCTGATACCCCCACTTGTCGAGGTTTACGCCATTCGTATCGAGATTGCTGCCGGTTCCGTCAAACTCGTCATTCCAGACCATCTGCCACTCATCGGTTGGGGTTGGCGTAGATGTCGGAGTTGGCGTTGGGGTCGGCGTCGGCGTCGGGGTCGGCGTCGGCGTCGGGGTTGGCGTCGGCGTTGCAGTCGGCGCAGGTGTTGGCGTTCCGCCGCCACCGCTGCCGCTTCCTCCACCGGTGCCTGGAGTTGTCCCGCTGTCTACGACATAAGATTTATCTTTGTCCAGATTTTTGCCGTTCAGGCTGGAATCCGATTTATTGCTGTTCACATGGTCGATATCCGAATTACTTGTTTCCAGTACCGTATCGGAATTGAGCTCCATCGTTCCGACCTCCGAGCCGTCAACAACAACGCGGACCGGCCCTTCCTTCTTATCAACAACGATGTTCGGCGTCTGAACATTATTCAGGTGAATACTATGCACACCGCCGCCGCTGATAAAGATGGTTCCTTTTACTTCCGTATTTTTCAGCGTAAAATCGCCTTCGCCAATCCCAGCGGTCAAGTAAAGATTCCCGCCGATTGCCGAATTCTCGATCGTTACGCCGTCAAGGTTCACCAGCCCGTTGCCCGCCAGCTTTTGATCCTTGTACGTCTGCGCTTTCACGTAAGCTTCGCCTGCTAGACGGCTTAATAGAACAACCGCTTCCGCACGCGTAATCGACTTAAGCGGCTGAACCGTCCCGTCCGGGAAGCCCTTCAAATAACCCCCGCTTACCAATTGGCCCAGCGGCTCTACCGCAAATGCGCCAACTTGCGCTTTATCATTAAACGCTACAAGCGGATCAGCGCCTGTTACTGCCGGCAATCTGAACAGTCCTGCAGCTATTTTTGCCGCCTCTTGTCTTGTAATTGCCGTATTTGGTTTAAAGGTTCCATCCGGATAACCGTTAATAAAGCCTGCTTGCTTTCCGATCGACACCGAATCGGCATACCACGCTTCTGCCCCTACATCCGAGAAGCCGTTCTCTCCTTTTGCCGTAAAACCAAACAAGCTGTTAATCAGCTTCGTAAATTCCGCGCGCGTAATGCCTTGCTCCGGCTTGAACGTTCCGTCCGGATAACTGTTAACGAGGCCCTTGGATGTCCAATCCGTTACCTGCTGCGAAGCCCAATGCCCCGCAACATCCGGCGCCGCAGCGCTTGTGGCTGCCGCTGTCGTATCCGAAGCCGCAAATACGGCTGACGGCACGTAACTTACGGCGATAACGACTGACATCACGAACGACAATAACCTTTTTGTTCTTTTTCTAGTCAACACTGTTTTCCCCTCTCAAGCAAGATGACCAGGGTGACTGTTCTAGTTGTAAACGTTTTCAGAATTTTCAAAAAAGGATAACCGGCAAAAGAAAAGGAACGCCTGGCGTAAATATGGCGTTCCTTATCCTGTTGCAAGCCGTTATTGCTAGATTACTTCGAAGCCGAAGCGTACCAATCGTTAACTTCCTTCGTTACTTGGTCGCCGCCGGATTTCTTCCAGTTCTCAACCATGGTATCGAACGAATCAAGCGGTGCTTGACCGTAGATGATTTTGGAATACGATTCGTTAACCAGTTTGTTCAGCAATTCGTTTTTGGACTTCATCGTTTCCGTCAGAGGACCTTGGAAGTAGTTCTTCATGCGAATATCTTTTTGATCCATAACGATCTTCATCGCTTCCAGGTTTTCCGGTTTACGAACGGCTTTTGTCTGCTCTTCGTATGGCGTTGTTGGAGCTTCGCCGTTATACAGCTTGATCATCGTGTCCGCATACAGGGCCGGTTGACGAGCGCCTTCGAATGTCAGCGAGTAGTAGATCGGCTCTACGAGATGCGTGCGGTCCGCATAGTTCGGGAACAGGTCCGGATATTTTTGCGGATCCTTCGTGATTGTGCCATCCGGCAATTTCGCCCAGTCGTAGCCTTCCGCGAAGCCGTTTTCGAACTCGCTGCCTTTTTGCGGGTTCGCCCAATTATCGAAGAAGAAGTTATAGTAACGGAGCAGCGCTTCAGGATGGGCTGCCTTTTTGTTGATCAGCATCCAGCCGTTAACGGAAGGGTTGCCGCTTTGGGAACCGATTTTACCGTCTGGACCTGCAGGGATTGGGTAAGCTTTGTATTTCGCGCCGGGAACGTTGTTGATCAGATCGCCAAACGGCCAGTCCGGCAGCCAGTTACGGCCTACGATTGCGCCCGCTTGACCTTTCGTGAAGAACTCCGAGCCGGAAGTATCGTCTTTCAGACCGGAGTCTTTCGAGATCCAGCCTTTATCCATCCAGGTTTTCAACGTGCTGAGAGCCTGCTTCGCGGCCGGATCCACGGAGCCGAAGGACAACGTGCCGTCAGCCGCTTTATTCCATTGGCCAGGCATTGTGCCGTAAGCGCCGAACAGCCAGCTCACGTCCGTCATCCAGTTCAGGAAGCCGTTTTTGAAGCCAAGAGCCATACCGAATGTATCCGGCTTGCCGTTGCCGTCCGGATCTTTGTTCGTGAATGCATCCATGATGGCTTCAAGGTCGGCAACCGTTTTTGGAGCTTGAAGGCCTAATTTATCCATCCAGTCCTGACGAAGCCACAGCACCATATCGTCGTTGTAGGCGTAATCAAGAACCGGAAGCGCCATTTTCTCGCCGTCGCGCGTTACCGGAAGGAAGGTATCCGGGTTCAGCGCCGCCGCTTTTTTGTACTCGTCGCCGGCATACTTGTCGAACAGCTCGTTAACCGACATGAATTGACCGGAGTCAATCAGCATGTTAACGGTCTCCATATCGCCGCGGTACGTAATAACGTCAGGCATTTTCTCGCCGGAGGAAAGCATCAGGCGAAGCTTTGTTTTGTAAGCGTCGTTTGTATCCGTTACCACCCAGTCGTATTTCACGTCGATGCCGAGGTTGTCTTTCATATACTTTTGCAAAACGTTGTTTTCCATCGTTTCGCCCGTTTTGAAGAAGTAGTTCGTACCTACGCCTTTAACCGTTGTCAGAGTGATCGGCTCTACGTATTTCTTGCCGTCCCACCCCGTCTCGTCCGCACCGCTCCCCGCGTTGTCGGTACCTGCATTGTTCGTTGCAGCCGCATTGCCGGAGCTGGTTGCCGCAGGGTCGTTAGATGGCTTGTTGCCGTTAGTATTGTTGTTTGATCCGCATGCCGCAAGGCTTGCCGCAAGCACGCCAGTCAACGATACGAGCATAAGCTTTTTCATTGAATTATGCATTTTTTTCCCCCCGTAAAATGATTATTATAGCATGAGAGCGCTTTATTTACTCTCAAGTAATACTATAGTCTTGGTTATTACTGATAGAAATACCATAATTTTGAGTAACATGCCATTTTGTTATCTTCTTAATTTCTACTCTTTTACCGCGCCAAGGACAATCCCTTTGACGAAAAACCGCTGCAGGAACGGATACACGACCAGAACCGGAAGCATCCCGATAAAGATCTGAGCCGCCTTCACCGTACGCTGGGAAATGTTCTTCAGCTCGTTCACGTCCGGGTTCAGCTTGCTGAAGTCCTGCTGTACGATTATCGTCTGCAGGAAGGTTGCGAGCGGATAGTTGCGGTAGTCGTTAATATAGAGCAATGCGTCAAACCATGCATTCCAGTTGCCTACGATCGTAAAGAGCGACATGGTTGCAATCGCCGGCATAGCCAGAGGCAGATAAACCCGGAACAGAATCGAGAAATGTCCCGCTCCGTCGATAAAAGCCGCTTCCTCCAATTCCTTTGGCGTAGCGCGGAAGAAGTTCATCAGGAGAATCATATTGAATACGGCGACGGAGCCCGGAAGAACAAGCGCCCAAATCGTATTCATCATATGAAGATTGCGAATGACGATATACAGGGGTACGATACCACCGCTGAACCACATCGTAAATACGAAATACCAAGCGTATCGCGAGCGCGCCTTAAAAGCGGTCGTATCCTTCGACAGCGCATAACCGCCAAGCGTGATGACCGCCAGCGTAATGGATGCGCCAAGCGCCGTCCGCCCGATCGAGATCCAGAACGCCCGGAGGAAGTTCGGATTGTTCATCGTTTTCGTATATGATTCGGTATTGAAATCCACCGGCCACATGCCGACCAAATGCGCGTTTGCAGGAGCACTGGCACTAAAGCTGATCGCGAGTATATGAATGATAGGTATAATACACAACAGGCCTGCTAGAGCCAGAATTAAATAGTTGAATACCGAGAAAACCCGGTAACCGAATGTCTTTTGATACATGTGCGCAGGTACCCCTTTCTAGAAGATTTTATAATCCGCATATTTTTGAGCGAGCTTGTAACCGACGATAATGAGCACGAAACCGATGAGCGATTTGAAAATGCCAACGGCCGTGGCCAAGCTGTACTGCCCGTTCAGGATACCCGTACGGTAAACGAACGTGTCTATAATGTCGCCTTTGCTGTAGACAAGCGGATTATACAAGTTGAAGATCTGGTCGAAGCCCGCGTTCAAAATATTGCCAAGCGCAAGCGTCCCCACAACGATTACGATCGGCAGGAGCGATGGAATCGTTACATGCCAGGTTTGCTTCCAGCGAGTCGCGCCGTCTACTTCCGCCGCTTCGTAGAGTGCCGGATTCACGCCTGCCAACGCCGCGAGATACACGATTGTGCCGTAACCGAATTGCTGCCAGACATCGCTAAGCACAACGACAAACCGGAACCAGTTGCCGTCGCCCAGGAACAGAATGGACTCCTTCACGCCAAACCAGTTATGAAGCACCGAGTTGATAATCCCGTCCGATGCAAGCATGTCATTCAGGATTCCGCCCAGGAATACCCAGGAGATGAAGTAAGGCAGATACACCAGCGTCTGCACCGTGCGCTTGAAAGGATTAAAGCTCACTTCGTTCAGCAAAAGCGCAAACACGAACGGCACGATAATGCCGCAAATAATTTTTAGTCCGGCGATCAGCGCCGTGTTCGTAATAACCTGCTTAATGTCCGGATAATCGAACATAAATTTGAAATGCTCAATCCCTACCCACTTGGAATGGAAAATGCCATCGTACGGTTTGTAGTCTTGAAAAGCGATAACCAATCCCCCGAGAGGCACGTACACGAATATGAATTGCAGGATTACCGCCGGAAGCAGCATGATATGAAGCGGCCAGGTCCTCTTCAGAAATCCTCTCGATTTTGATTTGCCCATCTCCTGCTGCAAGACCTCATTGCCGGCTATCGCCTTTGTTGTTGTCCCCATCCCCATTGTCCTTTCCGCTATTCTATTTGTCGATTGACAGAGTTTCATCATGATGTATAGTAAGTATAGCAATCGGGGAATCGCCAAGTCTGCGCCAATGATTTTAGAACGATACCCGGATTTTTTGTTTTCATCCACTTTGATGCGGGGAGACGGACTATCATGTCGCTGAGATTGAATACGTTTACAAAAATAGTCGGCATTATCGTTTTGCTGCTCATTCCGATCATCGCCCTCTACTGGTTTTCGAATAAAACAAGCATGGACGTCGTGATGAACGAAGTGGAAATCTCCATGCACAAAGACTTGTCCTACTTTGCGGCCGAGACCGATGATACGGCGGAGCAGCTGGCGAAAAGCGGCCTTATGATAACCGAAGATATTAACGTCCGTACCCTCGAATTTTTGGAGATAGCCACCCTATACGAACAAACGGATCAGAAGATTCGCATTGCCGACAAGCTTCGGCTCATCAATGCCTCCTCCGATTGGGATACAACGATCAGCATCTATGCGCCGGCTACCAACACCTTCGTTTCAACCGACTTCCATCTTCAATACGATAAAGATCTCGTAGCGAAAAACTATTCAAAGGTCTGGAAATATACCGAGAACGTTGCCCCTTATTATCAGAACAATCCGAGGTTTGTAAGGTTTCTAAGCGAGCCCTATGACAGCTCCTCCTCTAACGCGGGAGTTATCGTTGAGGTCAGCTTCGCGGCTGACGAATTAGTGAAGGCGCTGGAACGCTTCAAGGCGGGAAGCAAGGGAGATGTCTTCTTCAGCTCGCCGGACCGGAAGATTCTCGCGGTGAACGGCTCCGATACCGAGCTGCAGAAGAAGCTGCTTGCCAAGGTGAATTTGGAAAAGCTGTCGGAATCGCAATATACCCGCATTAAGCTGGACGGCATCGAATATACCGTCAACAGCGTGTACATGCCCGAGCTTGGCTGGTACCTTTTTGATTACCTTCCCATCGATGACGTTGTCAGGCCGATTACGGCAAACAGCAATCTCTTTTACATCTGTATCGTCTTTCTCCTTATCGGCAGTACGATTGCGGCTTACGTGCTGTACACCAATGTGCAGGTTCCGATCCGCGAGCTGATCAGAGGCGTGAAAAAGCTGAAAAAAGGCGAATATCCGAAGCTGAAGGTGTTCCATCCGAACAACGAGTTCCACTTCCTGCTCGTCAGCTTTAATGACATGGCTTCCCAGATCGAGCAGCTCATCCAGAACGTGTATTTGGAGCAGATCCGTTCAAGGGATGCCAACCTGAAGCAGCTTCAATCGCAGATTAATCCGCATTTCCTCTATAATTGCTTCTCCCTGATCCGCAGTCTTACGAGACTTGGGGAAAAAGAATCCGTTATGGAGCTTGCGCTGCATCTCAGCAGGTATTACCGGTATACGACAAGGTCCGAAAGACAGCTGGCCTACCTGCGCGAGGAGGTGGAGCTGGTGAAGAGTTATCTGGCGATCCAGGCGATGAACGTCCAGGATATGACCTACGTCATTACGATCCCGGAAGCGATGGAGGAGCTTGAAATTCCTCGGTTAATCCTCCAGCCGATCGTCGAAAATGCCGTTCTGCACGGCCTCGAGCCGATCGGCGGCGGCGAGGTGCGAATTACCGGCTCGCAAAATGACCGGTATAACGTCATCACCGTCACCGATAACGGAGTTGGCGTAACGGAGGAGCAGCTGGCCCAATTAAAGCTGCAAATGTCAATGCCGCCAACGGAGGATAAGGGCTGCGCCCTGTGGAATACACGCCAGCGCATGACTCTGCAATATGGACAGGAAGCCGGAGTCCGGCTGATCCGCGGCGATGATGGCGGATTGACCGTCGAGCTGTATTGGCCTAATGAAAGTGAAGGGAATCAATCTTAAGCAAGCCATTCTATTAGCTGACGCCTAGCTTGCGAGCTATTCTTTTTAGGGGGAATTCGAGATGCGCCAACTTCTAATTGTAGACGACCAATCGATACTTGCCGACGATCTAGCAGATATGCTGCCATGGGAGGAAGCCGGCGTTGACGTTGTCCATAAAGCCTATTCCGGCCCGGAAGCCATCGGGCTGCTGCATGAGCATGCCATAGATGTCGTTATTACGGATATCCGGATGCCGGGCATGACGGGACTGGAGTTTATTCAGGAAATCAAGCAGAACTGGAAGCATACCAAATGCATTCTGCTGTCGGGTTACTCCGACTTCGAATATACGAAGCAGGCCTTGAAGCTGAAATCCAGCGACTATCTGCTGAAGCCGGCCTCGGACGATGAGCTGCTGACTTCGGTCCGCCGCGCAATCAAGGAGCTTGAACAGGAGTGGCTGGAGATCAGCTCGATGCAGCGCGCGATGTACTCCTTGCGGGAGCAGCTGCCGAAGCTGAGAGAATATCTGCTTCTGGATATGCTGAGCGGCAAGCAGTCCTTATCCCCGCAGCGCTTGTCCAAAAAGCTTGCCACCTACACGGTACCGTTCCGGGAAAACGATGATTTCCATGTCATGCTGCTCCGGATTGATGATGAGGACCGTCTCTACGATGACGGCGAGAGCGAGGCTTTAATTGATTACGCGCTGGCCAATATCGCGGAGGAAGTATTCGGCGACCAGCTGGACATGTGGCATTGCAAAGATTCGAACGGCTTTATCGTTTGTCTCCTGAAAGCCAAAGCCAGTTCAACCCTAACAAGCGAGCTGGACGAATGGATTGAGAGCCACGCTTTCCAGCTCCAGCATGTCGTGAAATCGTACCTCAAGGTCGGCATCTCAATTCTTACGAGTAAAAGAGGTACCTTCCCGCAGGATGTCGGCCCACTCTATCAGACCTCCATTACGAACTTCCGCCAGTTCATCGGCAGCGAGCAGGAGCTGTTCGTGTCGCTCGCGAAAGAGCCGACGCGCGGCACGCCGCAGCTGCTTGGCGAGCTGTACCGCCCGCCTTCCGTGCTGCAGATGCTGGAGCTTGGCCAATGGGATGCCGCCGGCGAGAAGCTTGAAGCGATCTTCCGCGAGATTGAGGAGGAATGGCGGGGGTCCCAGGAGCATGTGCTGGAAGCCTATTTCTCGATCGCCGCAACGCTAGCCGCCCTGGCGCATAAGAACAAGAAATGGCTGTCCGACATGATTGGCGACGACTTCCACGCGTTTGCGAACGGCAGCCCGATTCATACGGTTGATGAATTGCGCGCATGGACGGACCGGACAATCGATTCCTACCGGAAATCGGTCAATTCGGAGGATAAGGATTCCCGCTCCAGCATTATCCGCAAGGTGCAGGAGTACATTCACAATCATCTGGAGCAGGCCTCCCTTCACTCCATCTCGGCGCATGTTTATCTCAATCCCTCCTACCTGTCTAAGATTTACAAGACGGAGACGGGCGAAGGAATCAGCGAATACCTGCTGCGCGCGAGAATGGAGAAATCGGCCGACCTGCTTGCCCAGACGGATGAGAAAATCTATGAAATCTCGGTTATGCTGGGCTATCAGAAGCCAAGCTACTTTATCCAGCTGTTCAAAAAGCATTTTGGCATCACGCCTCAGGAATATCGGAATAAGGTGACAAACTAGCCGTATACGCATGCAAAAGACGCTTCCTATCCGCATGGTCAGGAAGCGTCTTTTTCGTTTCTTTAGATCAAATCCGATTTCGATAGAAGCCTTTGAATCATAACGACAGCTTCTGCTCTTGTAATATTCGAGGCGGGAGCCAGAATCAAGGCACTTTGTCCCGATACGATGCCGGCCTCCAGGCAAGCCGCAATGCCGCTTGTCGCCCAAGCCGAGATTTTCGATTTATCCGAGAACGCGTTGATTAAGGCATTTACGCTGCTCTCTTGAAGATCGGTTTGAATACCCGTCAATGTCATCGCTTTGGCTATAATCGTCATCGCTTGTTCGCGGGTAATGCTGTCATTCGGATGGAAGCTGCCGTCCGGATACCCGTTAATAAGCTGATGCGAATAAGCCGTCTGAACATCATCGGAATACCAGGCCGATGCTTTTACGTCCGAGAAGCTGCTTGCGCCGTTCTCCATGCGAAGCCCCAGCGCACGAACGATAATCGCAGCGAACTCGGCACGTGTAATCGCTTTGTTCGGGTAGAACAACCCGTCTCCCGCTCCGCCGACAATGAGGCGGGACGCCATATCATTCACCGCGTTCTTGGACCAATGATTGCTTATGTCAGAGAAGGAAACGCTCTTGCTCACAAGCGCATACAAGCTGTTCGTACGGCTGTTGATGACGGCATAACGCTTGCCTTCAATGCTGACCAGCTTCGTTGGCACTGGCCGGACAGACCCGTCCGGCTCCACGACGATGGCCGTTAACTCCGGATTTTGAGCCATGTTATCCGGAATAGCAATCATTCGTTCTACATAGGAAGCAAATGCGGAGAGCTCAACCTTCTTGCCGCCATAAGAAACCGTTACCGAGAATTGAACAGGCGATACTGCCAGATTAAGCTGATTCTGTGAGGCAGCCTTCTGCGTCAATGCTGTCATTGCTGCCGTTGGTTTCCCGATTTCCACGTTAACCGTGACATCCTTGGCATTTACGCTGCCATTAAACAGCTTCGTTAAATCGATAAGCCCGGTTGGCAATGCGTATACGGCATATTCCGTTTCGATCCGCAAGGTGGCCTGCTTCTGGATAAGCAGCTGCAGGAGATCGCCGGGAATCTCGCCAACCGCGACATCCGCTCCCGTCTTGATTGGAAGCACAACCGTAACCTGCTGATCCGATGAAGCCAGAATCTCCTTCAACTGATCCGCGCTCAGATGGAGAGTCGATACCGTTTGCTCTCCCCGCGCGGAAGACTTGAGCTCGCCTAAGCGGTAAGACTTCCCGTCAATGACAACCTCGAAGCCGGACGCCGGATTCGAATTGCCGCCGCCGTTGTTGCTGCTGATTACGGCAAAGGAAGCCGTAACCGTCAGGTTGCCGTTTACGCTAAGATCCGTTCTTGTTGCGCTTCCCACTCCGTCGCTCCAACCGGCAAACCGGTATCCGGCATCCGGCACGGCCGTAACCGCCGTTCCGTCCGAGCCATGAGTAACCGTCTGGAGCTTATCGCCGGTGAGCGTTCCGTGATCGCCAGCCGTGTAGGTCAACGTATATTCGTTAATCGCGAATTCCGCCGTGACGTTCAGGTCAGCCACAATCCCGGTATCCTGACGCGTATCCGTCTGAATACCGTCGCTCCAGCCAATGAAATGATAACCAACCGCCGGTTCCGCTTTTACTTCCGTACCATTGGCTTGGTAGTTGATTTGCTGCGTTGCCGCCCCTGTTACGCTTCCCCCAGCTCCAGCGGAGTAAGTAAGCGTAAACGTATCGATCGCAAATTCCGCTGTGACGGTTAGATCGCCGGTCACGTTCAAGTCCGTACGGCTGGCCGTCGTTACGCCGTCACTCCAACGGACAAAATGATAACCCGCATCGGCTGCTGCCGTTACTTCCGTTCCGTCCAAGCCATGATTTACCGTTTGGAGCTTATTGCCTGTCAGCGTTCCATGATCCCCCGCCGTGTAGGTTAACGCGTACTCGTTAATCGCGAAATTCGCCGTGACGTTCAAGTTAGCCACAATCCCGGTATCCTTACGAGTATCCGCTTGAACACCGTCGCTCCAACCGGTGAAATGATAGCCGACTGCAGGCACCGCATGCACTTCCGTACCATCGGCTTCGTAATTGACTTCCTGCGTGGCATCTCCGGTCACGCTTCCCCCGGTTCCCGCGGAATAGGTGAGCGTAAACGTGTCGATCGCGAATTCCGCTTCTGCGCTCAGATTACCCGTAACGTTAAGGTCCGTGCGGCTGGCCGTCGTTATGCCGTCACTCCAACGGACAAAATGATAACCCGTGTCCGCTACGGCCTTCACTTCCGCTCCATTAGAGCCATGGTTTATGGTCTGATGAGCAACGCCGGTCAGAGTCCCATGCGCTCCGGCGGTATAAGCCAGATCGTATTGGTTAATCTCGAACACGGCCGTTACCGCAACGCTGGCTTGGACATTTTTCTCTTGGCGGGATGCCGTGAGCAAGCCATCGCTCCAGCCTGCGAAATGGTAGCCCTCGTCCGCCACAGCGGTTACCGTCTTGCCGTCTTTTCCGTATTCGACGGTTTGAGCGGCATCCTGGTTAATGCTTCCCCCGGTGCCGGCCGTATAGGTCAACGTATACTGATTAATGGAAAAAGTTGCCGTTACGCTTTTGTTGGACACCACTGCGAGGTCTGTCCGGGATGCCGTCGCAACGCCGTCGCTCCAGCCGACGAAGCTGTAGCCCGGGTTCGGTACCGCCGTTACCTCGCTGCCGTTCGAGCCATGCGTGACCTTCTGGGAAGTCTGTCCGTCCAGGGTCCCGCCTTCCGCCGCCGCATACGTCAGCGTATACTCGTTAAGCGCAAAGCTGGCTGCTGCAGTCTTGTCCGCTCTCACATCGCGGTCCACTCGATTGGGAGTTTCGATTCCGTCACTCCAGCTAACGAAATGATAACCCGGATCCGGTGTGGCCGTTACTTCTTGACCATCGGAGCCGAAATCGACGGTCTGCACACGCGATGCTTGTCCATCAATGCTGCCACCCGGATTTGCCGTATAGGTAAGCTTGTAAGTATCGATTGCAAATTGCGCGGTGACATTCAGAGTACCCGTAACGTTACTGTCCGTCCGGCTTGCGTTCGTATAGCCATCGCTCCAGCCTACGAAGTGATAGCCCGGGTCGGCTACGGCCGTTACGGTTGTCGCATTCCCGCCATGCGTGACCGACTGAGATTTATCCCCCGTAAGGCTGCCGTTCGGACCTGCCGCATACGTGAGCTCATAAACGTTGATTGCAAACCTAGCGGTTACGCTGAGATCGCCGGTAATATCTTTATCCGTCCGGGCTGCGTCCGCATAGTTATCGCTCCAACTGGCGAAATGGTAACCGGTATTTCCTACGGCCGTTACTTCAGTCCCGCTTCCACCCGTCCGTACGCCTTGCAGCGCATCGCCGCTAATCGTACCATTCGAGTCCGCCGCATACGTGAGCTTATGCTGCGCCATAAGGATGGTGCCGTTCGAGCCAAGCGCCATAAACTCACCGTTCACATAGGCCGCCCCGTACAGGACAGCTGTCGTGCCGCTTGCGCGCTGCTGCCAGCTCTGACCGTCCGGCGAGCTTAGAATCGTACCGTTGCCGCCAACGACTACAAAGGTGCCGCCGCCGTATGCGGCTCCGTAGAACGTACCGCTTACCGGTGGAGTAACCGTCGTCCAATTCGCTCCGTCGGGAGACGTAAGAAGTTTGCCGCCGTTTCCGACCGCAACGAATAGTCCATTTCCGTATGTAATTCCCCGCAATGTCGTTGTAACACCCGAGCTTTGCGGCGTCCAGTTCACGCCATTCGTTGAACTTAATATCGTCCCTCCGCTGCCAACCGCGACATAGGTTCCGCCGCCGAATGCTACCGCATTAAGCGCCCCGCTAGTCATCAAATACTGACTCCACGAAGACCCGTTGCTTGAGGTCAGAATGACTTGCGTCTGATTAAAATTGATATCGTTGCTCGCGCCAACCGCTACGTAACCCGCGCTTCCGTAAGATACGCCGTACAGCGTTTCTCCCGACTCGCCGGGAGGCGTTCTAGAAATCCAGTTCACCCCGTCACTAGAAGTCATTATTTTCCCGTGATAGCTTTGTTGCCCGTACATGATATATTGCGAATAGCCTACTCCAACAAAATTGGCAGGACCGCCGTATACCAGACTTCTAATCTCGTGATTGCCCGTAGATAGAGGCGTCCATACCGCGCCGGTTGTTGAAGAGCGGTACAGGCTTCCGGCGTGCATATCGCCTTGATTGCTGCTTATAAACGGCATCGGCGGGGTTCCCGTTGCGACGATTTTCCCGCTGCCGTATGCCGCCGTACGGAACGAATCCGTAGGATCGGTAGAGCCCGATGGCTTAGCTACCCAGGACAAGCCTTCCAGCGCATCCGTTCCCCCGCTTGCGAAGGCCTTGCCATATACCGGCAGCAGACCTGCTACTATCGCAAAGATTAATACCATTGCTATTTTCCTGCTAAATGCATGACGACTTATTGCTCTTCCCCAGATGTTCCTACTCATCGCCTGACCCATCCCCATCCTCAAATATAACAAACACGATAATGCTACACAGTATCATATACCATACTAACGAACTAATATATTATACCTACGACCTATTCTATGATTTATAGCGCTATAGGCACTGCCAACGCGCACGAAAAAAACCGGCTATCGCCGATAGCCGGTTTTGCAAAACTCTATTTATTAATAAATCCTGTTATTTCACGGCATCCGCAGCCGCAAGCGCGTCAAGGAAGGACTGATGCATTTTTCCATTGGACGCTGCGACGTTGCGGACGCCTAGGCTGTACGGCTGCCCGAGCGTATCGGTTACGGTACCGCCGGATTCCTGAATGAGCAGCGCGCCTGCCGCCAGGTCCCAGCTATTCAAGCCGATCTCCCAGAAGCCGCTTAAGCGGCCGGCCGCGACATAAGCCATATGAAGCGCTGCCGAGCCGCCCGAGCGGATATTGCGGACTTGCGGCGCCAGCGCCTGCAGCCCCTTCATGTTAAGCGGCAGCGCATAATCCAAGTCTGCCGGGAAGCCCGTAGCAATAAGGCTCGTCTTCAAGCTGTCCTCCTGGGACACGCTCATCCGCTTGCCGTGCACGTAAGCTCCTTTGCCCTTCTCGGCTATAAACAATTCGTCGCGCATCGGATCGTAGACAACGCCGAGAATCACCTCGCCTTTATGGGCAAGCGCGATGGAGACTACAAAAAACGGAAAGCCGTGCACGAAATTGGTCGTCCCGTCAATCGGGTCGACAATCCACAAATATTCGGCTTCGCTTACTTCCTCCAGCGCGCGTGCAGATGCTTCCGGCCCGGGCTCAACGCCCTCCTCGCCGAGGAAGGAATGATGAGGGAAATGCGTCAGCACAAGACGCTTGATCAACGTCTCCGAGCCTTTGTCTACTTCCGTCACCAAATCATGAGCGGAGTACTTTATATCAAGCTTCTCATAGTTTCCTAGCTTAGACTTAATCCATTCTCCAGCTTTAGCCGCGCAGTTGATCGCCACGGCGGCGAAGCTTTTGCCTCCGACGACGGTGCCCTGCTGATCACTTACAGTCACAGTCCATCACTCTACTCTCATCATAATTTGACCAAACATAAACGTTTCACAATAAAAAAAAGGGCAGGTTCATTTCTTATACGAACAACTTCCTCCGCAAGTTTCGCGCAAGTTGTATAGAGAGAATGTATACTTCGTATATTTTTAAAATATTACCGTAGTGTTAAAGCTTCGTCAAACCCTCGTAGATTAATTGGGCGGCCAGCAAAAGCAGCGTTACCCGAAGCAGCCAGAGCAGCCCTTTTCCGCTCATTCGCCCCGCGATCATGGCGCCAAGCTTGCCGCCAATCCATGCGCCCGGCACCAGCGCCAGCACGATCCAATAATTGATTTCCCCCAGCCAGCCGTGCATCCCGCTTCCCAGTATCGAGGAAAGAAAGATAACGAACATGGACGTTGCGGTCGCCGTATGCGGCGGAAAACGGAACAGGAGCACCATAAGCGGTACGAACAAAGAGCCGCCGCCTATGCCGAACAAACCGGATATGAGACCTACCGCAAACCCGATAGCCAGCGCGGGAATAATCGCATAACCGTACGTGTGCTCTTGCCCCTTCGCATCTACGATCGTACGCTGGATCGGCCATTCCCGGTTGATGGGTTTCAAATAATCGCGCGCTACGAGCAGTCCGGCCATAAGCAGCATAAAAATGCCGAAGGACAGCGAAAAGGCAGCGCCTTGAAACCGACTGGTCAGCGCGGATCCGATCATGGCGGCTGGCCCGCTCGTCATAAAGAACAGCCAGCCGCTTTTGAAATCGACCAGCTTTTTCTTCGCGTAGCTTAACGTAGAGGCAAGCGCCGTAATAATAAGCATCGTCAGCGAGGTGCCTACCGCGGTTGCATGGCTGATCTCGCCCCCCGTTAGCTGCGGTCCCAGCAGCATAAGCACCGGTACGATAATAATGCCGCCGCCAAGGCCTACTATACTGCCAAACATCGCTGCAACAACGCCAAGCAGCACCAGCAGAATCCATTCCAACACGTTACCTTCACCGCTTTCCCGCTCATGATGTCTCTACGATCTATGTATCATCCGTGCACAAAATAACACCGCCAACGCCGTCCTGTTGGCGGTCCTTGGCGGTGTTATCGCTTAAGGGTCGATCTCCACGGTTCCGCCATCCAGGATGCGGATTCCGTTTCCTAACGCGGCCATTTCCTTTAGATCCTCCATTAGCTTGAGCAGCGCGGCATCCTTATGCTTCGCCTCCAGCATGCAGTCGATCCTCGGTGTTGACGCCGCAACGCTCCGGAGAAACTGCACGAGCGGCTCCGGCTCCACGTTATCGGCATGCCCTCGGGGATCGGACAAGCTTTTTGGACTCGAAGCATGGATTTTGGGCGGAAGGCCACCTTCTTCAAGTCCGAGTCGCTGCTCCTCCAGCGTCCACGTACGGGCAATCCGCGGCCATAAGCCGGCGGAAAGCTCGTCCATCGTCACATCCCCGCTGTTCACCGCATGATGGTGGATATCGAGGACCATCGGAACGCCAACGGCTTCCGCAGCTACAATCGTTTCCCTGACATCAAACGTTTTATCGTCGTTTTCGAGCGTAACCCGATGCTTGTACCGGTCAGTCAATGCGCCGAACTGCTGAACGAACCGCTCGCCGGACAGCTTCTTATCGCCATAGGCTCCGCCCATGTGAATATTGCATTTCACCGTTTCCGGCAGCTCCATCGCTTCGAGCATCCGGATATGATAATCGAGATCCCGTTCCGATTTGACCAGGACATCGGGACGATTCGTGCTGAATACGCAGAAATGGTCGGGATGGAAGGAGGTTCTCATCCCCGTCTTTTTCGCATAGTCGCCAATTTCCTTCATGGACGGACGAAGGACGGGAAACGGATCCCAGTCCAGAAGATCCTCATGCGTGGAGAGCGGAATCAGCTTGGACGAGAACCGGTACATATGGATATCATGGGCATTGGCATGCTTCATGATCCGAAGCGTATTATGCAGATTTTCCTCCGCGATCCGCTCCATCTTCCTTATGCCGGCTTCTCTATCGTTCAGCTTGCTAAAGTTCGCGAACGTCATTGTCCGAGACGGCGAAGCATTCTCTAGAATCGTGCTCATGGCGACAAATCCGAACCGGACGATCATAGTCAATTATACCCTCTCTCCGAAAAACATCTCGTACGCGAGAGCCGTCTGGATGCGCGCCTCCTCTTCCGTCAGCTTGCGCACCAGCTCCATCTCCACTTCCGTCACTTCTTCCCCCTGGAAATTGATTTCCGCAATGGAGGCGAGAATGCGAACGATCGCAATCGCTTCGTTATTTGGCGTATACGCGATTACTTTCTGGCCGGTCGGGAAGACGCGGAACCCGCTCTTCACCATTTTGCCCCTACCGTATTCAAGCAATTCATACAGCTCTTGCTCCGATTTGAATTTGCATACGGAATTAAACTCTGTCGCGAAACCCATCTCTATCCCTCTTTTCTTTTAGTCCGAATTATTGCTTCGATTAGTTGCCGCCGCTGCCTCCGAAATCAATCGTCTTCCTATCGGCATAACGCTTGAAAGCCAAGTCGATCAGCTTATCCAGCAAGTCCTTGTACGGCAGGCCCGACTCTTTCCACATAAGCGGGTACATGCTGATGGGCGTAAAGCCCGGCATCGTATTCACTTCGTTAACGAACAGCTGACCGTCCGTCTTGCGGAGGAAGAAGTCCACCCGCGACAGCCCCGCCCCGTCAATGGCCAAAAAGGCCCGTAGCGCCATATCCCGCACGGCTTCCGCCGTCTTGTTCGGAATATTCGCCGGAATATGAATGGTGGACTTGCCGTCCACGTACTTCGCCTTGTAGTCGTAAAACTCGTTGGACGGGGCAATTTCCCCGGGAACCGATATTTTTGGATCATCGTTGCCAAGAACGCTGACTTCGATCTCCCTGGCATCGACGAACTCCTCCACGATGACCCTGCGGTCGAACCGGAAGGCAAAATCGATCGCCGCGATCAGCTCCTCGCGGGTCTTTGCTTTGGATATGCCTACGCTCGATCCGAGGTTGGACGGCTTTACGAAGCACGGGTAACCCAAAGCGACTTCGCATTCCATAATAAAAAAGGAGGCGTCCTTCTCCCACTGCGCTCGGTTGAAATACCGGAAGACGCATTGCGGAAGACCCTCGTACGCGAATATTTTCTTCATCGTAATCTTGTCCATCCCTGCAGCGGAGGCCAGAACCCCCGCCCCGACATAAGGGATGTCCGCAATTTCGAGCAGACCCTGAATCGTCCCGTCCTCTCCGAAGGTACCGTGGAGCAACGGGAAAACAACGTCGATCGGCTGTCCCCCGCCCGCAAGCGTTCCTCCGGCCAAGCGATCCAGGAGCGGGGCAAGCGGAAGGTCCGGCACAACCGGCACCGGTGCCCCGTCCACCGGCTCAAGGCGAAGCTCGTCGATGTCCCCCGGTTGCCCGCCAAGCATCGATCCCACTCTCCATTCGCCCAGCCGGGTAATATAAAAAGGCGTTATTTCATATTTTGCGTAATCAAGCTCCCCCATCACCGCAAATGCCGTCTGCAGCGACACGTCATGCTCTCCCGACTTCCCTCCGTAAATCAACCCTAAGTGTACTTTCTGCCCCATTAGGTATCCTCCGGTATGATTATTTTTAGAAGTGGTCCGCAATATGAAAAAAACGGTATCTTGTTTGCTCGGTCCAAGCATAGGAATCCCGGTAGTCCCAGAACCGGTGCCGGCTCGGAACCGTATTCGCGTTCACAAGCGGCATGCCTGCCGCATCGAAGGCGGTAATAATGGTGCTATGCTGGTACCGGTTGTCGCCGTTCCAGTCATAGGTGATGACATCGCCAAGCTGAAGCTCTTCCACGGATTCAACAACGGTTGCGTGCAGGCCGGAATTGCGCTTGCCGGACAAATAATTGGTCAGCGCATTGGACACCGCCCAGCTGTAGCTCCACCATTCCTTGCCGCCGCTACGGCCTTTGTACCACCAGCCGCTTTCTCTTTTACCAGTATAGTTCATAGGCGCGTGGCCTGCAAAGAGACACTGGGAAATATAGTTAGTGCAGTTTACCTCGAATTCCTCGTATGCCGGATTCCCTTCATTCCACCACCGGTCGGCGTAAGCGGCCGCCAGCTCGCGGCGATAGGGGATGCCTTTTACCCGTTGCTTCAACTGCGGATATTGATCCAGGTTCAAAAAAGGAGTCGACCGGAAGACCGATGCTTCTCGGGTCTGATCCAGGTCCTCCTCCATCGCTGCGGTGTACTCGGAAACGCCGAACCGAGGCCTCCGCTCAGCAATGACAGGCTCGATCCGGAAGATGCGCCAGGCGCCTCCCGACTGATTCAGCCATAACCGTTCGATTTCGGTCCTCTCCTCCAGATAATGCAGCCCCGATTGCTCCATCTGTCTTCTAATATGGAGCTTCAATAGAACGGACACTTCGGCAGAGGATTCGTTCACCTTGATAAGCTCAGCCTTGGTCTCGCCCCTGGCGGGGAGCACGCCGCGGTACAGCTCCCTTTCCCGCAGCCTTTCAAGCCGGTAACGAAGCCTCAAGCAGTGGTCTTTATCTTCTATATAATCATCGAGAACGGCATAATGCTGATCCGTCTCGGCCTTATTGTATAAGTTCACATATTTGGATATAACGGACTTCCATTCGCCTGCCTTCTCCCTTTTTCCGGCGCCTGACGGCTCGGTGGAACGAAGCAAGGAAGAAAGCTTCGCACCGGCTTCCCTTCCGGCGGTATGACCGGCAGACGGCTGGGCAGACTTTGTAGGTGCGGATTGGACGGGTAGCCCAGCGGGCAGCGATTGACCGACCCGCTGCTCGCGGGCGGCATTTTCCGGCGTCACGGAAGGACGCTGCGTTTCGAGCTCCTCCGCCTTCAATATGATCCCGGACGGCTGACTTGTGCGCACCGCCGCCGGTTGGAGCACTAAAGCTTTGTTTGGCCGCTGCTTGTCGGGACGATTCCTTGTTTGATCCGATCGCGTAGACATGGCTACCCCTCCCATTCCTGTATTTGCTGGTTCATTATATGAGCAAATGTAAGATTTCATGTAACAATCGCCAGGGGGCTTGGGAACACTATCTGGGGTAAAGAGGATGAATGTTTAAGCAAACCGTAAACTTTAAGCGGATGCTTTCGAAGTCAATGCTTCGCAAATTTTAAGCAAATGCTTTCGAAGTTAAATTTGCTTCGCAAGTTTTAAGCGAATGCTTTCGAAGTTAAATTTGCTTCGCAAGTTTTAAGCGAATGCTTTCGAAGTAAGTGCTTCGCAAATTTTTTAGGAGGTCACTAACGTATGTCCAAGAAGAACCCTTTTGCCGAGCGCAGCACGCTGGATGCTGCCGGCAAAACCTATGCGTATTACCCGATCGCGGAGCTGGAGAAGCAAGGGCTGGGCCCCGTATCGAAGCTGCCCTTTTCGATTAAAGTGCTGCTGGAGGCCGCCGTCCGCCAATTCGACGGCCGCGCGATAACCGAGGAGCATGTGAAGCAGATTGCTTCCTGGGCCAACGGCCGGATCGATAAGGAAATCCCTTTTATTCCAGCGCGTATTCTCCTGCAGGATTTCACCGGCGTCCCTGTTGTCGTCGACCTGGCCGCGATGCGCGATACCGTCAAGCGTGCCGGCGGCGATCCCAAAAAAATCAATCCGCTCGTGCCGGTTGACCTTGTCATCGACCACTCGGTTATGATCGATTCCTTCGGTACTCCGGAAGCGCTCGAATACAACATCAAGCTTGAATTCAAACGCAATGAGGAGCGCTACCGGTTTCTGCGCTGGGCGCAAACCGCCTTCGATAATTTCCGGGCAGTTCCGCCCGACACCGGCATCGTCCATCAGGTGAACCTGGAGTATCTGGCTTCCGTTGCCGCAACCAAAAAAATCGGCGATGACACGGTCGTCTTCCCGGACTCCCTGGTCGGCACCGATTCCCATACGACCATGATCAACGGTCTTGGCGTTGTGGGCTGGGGCGTAGGCGGGATCGAGGCGGAAGCCGGGATGCTGGGGCAGCCGCTCTATTTTGTCATGCCGGAAGTTATCGGCTTTAAGCTGACCGGCAGTTTAGCCGAAGGCTCCACCGCAACCGACCTGGCTTTAACGGTCACTCAAATGCTCCGTAAAAAAGGCGTTGTCGGCAAGTTTGTCGAGTTTTACGGATCCGGCCTGTCTAACATCAGCCTGGCTGACCGCGCAACGGTGGCAAATATGTCGCCTGAATACGGCGCGACGATCGGCTTTTTCCCGGTGGATGAAGAGACGCTCCGATACATGCGGGATACGGGACGGGATGAAGAGCAGATTGAGCTGGTTCGGGCTTACTATAAGGCACAGGACATGTTCCGTACCGATGAAACGCCGGATCCGGTGTTTACGGACACGCTGGAGCTTGATCTGTCCACGGTTGTGCCATCCCTTGCCGGACCGAAACGTCCGCAGGACCGCGTTGAACTCACCCATCTCAAGGAAGCTTTTAACGATATTATCAACCTGCCCGTTGAAAAAGGCGGCTATGGCTTAAGCGAAGAAAATAAAAATCAAAGAGTAAAGGTTCACCATAAAGACGGCCGGGAGAGCGAAATGGGTACCGGAGCCGTTGTTATTGCCGCCATAACCAGTTGTACCAATACGTCTAACCCAAGCGTTATGCTGGGGGCCGGGCTTGTTGCCAAGAAAGCGGTTGAGCTTGGATTAAAAGTGCCGGCTTATGTCAAAACCTCTCTTACGCCAGGTTCGCTGGTCGTGACGGAATATTTCGAGCGCGCGGGTCTCATGGAGCCTCTGGAGGCACTTGGCTTCCACCTGACCGGCTACGGCTGCGGCACTTGCATCGGCAACTCCGGACCGCTTCCTGATGAAGTGAGCAAAGCGATCGCCGACAATGATATGACGGTGGCGGCGGTATTGTCAGGCAACCGGAACTTCGAAGGACGCATTCATGCCCAGGTCAGGGCGAACTATCTGGCGTCCCCGCCTCTTGTTGTCGCTTATGCGCTGGCGGGTACGGTAAATATCGACCTGTCAAAGGACCCGATCGGTACGGGCGCAGGCGGCAAGCCGATTTTCTTGAAGGATATTTGGCCGACCAATGAAGAGGTGCATGAAGCGATCAAATCGGCAGTCCGTCCTGAGATGTTCCGTGATAAATACGCCAACGTCTTCACGCAGAATGAACGCTGGAACGCACTTGAAGTAGCTAAGGGCGAAAGCTACGAGTGGGATCCGGATTCGACTTACATCCAGAATCCTCCATTCTTCGAGAATTTGAGCGGAGATGTCGGCGACATTCAAAATATTCCGTCATCGCGCATATTGGCACTGCTTGGCGATTCCGTCACGACGGACCATATCTCCCCTGCGGGCAATATTAAAGCCGACAGCCCTGCAGGCAAATATTTGACCGACCATCATGTGGAACGGGTGGACTTCAACTCTTACGGCTCCCGCCGCGGCAACCATGAGGTCATGATGCGCGGCACGTTCGCGAACATCCGCATCCGCAACCAAGTAGCGCCGGGGACGGAAGGCGGCGTAACCACCTATCTGCCGACAAACGAAGTCATGTCCATCTACGACGCTTCAATGAAGTACCAGAAGGACGGAACGAACCTTGTCGTTATCGCGGGCAAGGAATACGGCACGGGCAGCTCCCGGGACTGGGCGGCAAAAGGCACTTTGCTGCTTGGCGTCAAAGCGGTTATCGCCGAGAGCTTCGAACGGATTCACCGTTCCAACCTCGTTGGCATGGGCGTCCTCCCTCTGCAATTCCTTGAAGGCCAAAGCTGGAAGACCGTTGGCCTGACCGGCCGCGAAACCATTGATATTAGCGGGCTCTCCAATGACGTGAAGCCCGGCCAGAAGGTCCATGTCAAAGCGACCGGCGAAGACGGCAAGGTAACCGAGTTCGACGTAACCGTACGTCTCGACTCCATGGTCGACGTCGACTACTACCGCAACGGCGGGATCCTGCAAACCGTGCTCCGCCAGATCATGTAGAAACAAAAGCGACTGTGCTATAACATCAGCACAGTCGCTTTTTCTTTCCTCTAAAGGTTAATGGCAAACGGAGCATTTTGAATGATTCTGGAGAAAGATTAAGCTTACGAAGCAACTTTCTTCCAGAAAGTTTTTAAGCATTCGCTTTTTATACGAAAATGAAGGTTTTTGGGTGGTTTATATCGTTTTGGAGACAAAAAACCACTCCCCGAAAATTCTTTCGAATTTTTTGAAAATTAGACTATTTGGTTATCCTGTAAATGAACGGCATATCCCATGGACTTGATTTTTCTAATCCAGAAATCAAGTCCTTTTTCTTTCTTTGGTAGGTAATCCCAGCCTAACTCTTCATAGGTAGTTTTATCACGTAACATGAAGTAGCAAATCTTTAATATTAAATGTGCTGTGGCCATCGCAGCCTTCTTGGGTCCTCTTCGTTTCACAACACGGCTGTAAAATGCGGCAATACGGGTGTTTTTGGTTTTCGAAGCAGCCCACGCCGCTTGGCACAATACTGCTTTTAGCCCTTTATTGCCTTTATTTGTTTTTGAACTCTTTCTTTTACCGGCACTCTCATTACTTCCTGGACAAACGGCTCCCCAAGAAGCAAGATGGTTTTCAGTAGGAAATATCGACATGTCTGGTCCTATCTCTGCAAGAATACTCGCCGCGGCATCCTCTTGAATTCCCGGGATAGTGACCAACAAGGCTACTTCTTCCTTGTATGGTTCAAGTAATCGATCAATTTCTTTGTTTAGGATCTCAATGTGTTCTTCCACCTGTTGCATATGCTCTAAATGTCGTCGAATCATAAAACGATGGTGAAGACGTACTCGACCGTTTAATGCTTCAATTAATTCGGGCACTTTTTTCTTCAGCTTAGTGAAAACCATCCTTTTGACGGATTCCTCATCGAGCACTTCACCGTTGACGATAGCATCGAGCATTGCTAATCCTGACTTTCCAAACAAGTCGGAAACATAAGTGGTTAGCTTTATGTTCGCGTCTTGCAAAGTCTTGTGTATACGGTTTTTTTCTGAAGTGATTTGTCCTTGTAGTTTTCGACGATACCTAGTAAGGTCTCGTAGATCCCGAATGTCCGTAGTTGGTACAAAGCTAGGCTCGATCAGACCGCATCGTAACAGACTTGCGATCCATACAGCATCTTTTACATCGGTTTTTCGTCCAGGGACGTTTTTGATTTTCCTGGCATTTCCTAGCACGAGTGTAAATTGACCCTCAAGGATATTCCAAACTGCTTTCCAAAGAACACCCGTGCTTTCCATGGCAACATGGGAGCATTCTTTTTCAGTTAGCCAGTCTGACATCTCTAGAAGTTCGTTTGTCGTAGTTCCAAAAGTACGGATCTCTTCTTTCGGTTTTCTGTCTAGCGGACCGCTTAGCACGCAAACTACAACGGTTTGCTGATGTACGTCTAACCCCGCACATCTTTCAAGTACTGCATCCATTCTCATCCCTCATTAACTTGGATTGTACAGGTCATACAACGGAGATTGGTGTATTTTTATACACGTGCTCAAGCAACATTCGGCGATTCTCGTCGTTGTAATAGGTCGGTTTGTGAATCGGGTTTAGTTTCACCAAAAAGCGAACGACCTTTGACCTGCCATTACCAGTATTGGAAGGGAAATTGAGGTTGAAACGAAGTTTAACATTTTCATACTTGGCGGTGACCGAAAGGTCATTAGGGTTTGTGAAGGGATTCCTACACTATTAAACCTAATTCCAAGGAATCCCTGAGCAATGGCGATCGGAAGAACATTCAAATGCGGAGTTTGCCATTTAACCAGAACCTCATTCAAATGCGGAGTTTGCCACCATAACCTGCACGTATGCGGAGTTTGCCACTTAACCTTACCTACTTGATCATGGTCCCCATACGCTTCGCGAACTCGATTAGAACCGGCGAATACTCTCGCATCGTCTCCATCGTTAGACGGCTGGATGGCCCGGATACGGATAACGCCGCGGCCACCTGGCCATGCCGGTTGAAGATTGGCGCTGCCAATGCCGCAACCCCCGGCTCGCGCTCCTCGAAGCTGGTCGCGTAGCCCTGCTGCGCGATTTCCTCGAGCTGCTGCTTATATTGGTCAAGGTCGATCGCGAGCAGCCAAGCCGGATCGCCAAATATCTGCTCCTGCACAAAGCGGTCGGAATAAGCGATCAGCACTTTGCTGGATGCGCCGGCATACAGCGGCAGCCTCGCGCCAACCGGCGCTACCCGGCGAACCGGCTGATTGCTCTGGACCGCCTGAATCCGCACGCGCTCCGATCCGTCGCGTACATATATACTAACCGTCTCTCCGAGCCGGTCGCGCAAGCGCTCCATCTCCGGCTGCCAGATGACGGATTGGTCATCCGAGCTGGACAGATGCGCCGACAGCTCCCACATCCGCATTCCGAGGTGATAACGCTCGGACGACGGATCCCGCTCTACGAAGCCGCGGTCTTCCAACGTTGCCAGCATGCGGTGGACGGTGCTTTTATGCAGGCCTACCTTTTCCGCGATTTCGGACATTGCCAGATCCGATCCCTCCGTGAAACAGAGCAAAATATCCAGCGCCCGTTCTACCGCACGTACATTTGATTTGCCTTCTTCCATCCAGTCCGCCCTCCTTGATCCGCTCCAATTTTGGTTTCGTACAATGAAACTTATTATCATCCAGTATACCTTAATTCAGCGATAATGGTAAAGAAAAGATCTTTCATTACAGCCTGATTACAAATGCTTAACATTACATCGACATCAATTGACAGGCCTAACCCTACGGGTCTACGATAAAAGTACTAGATATGTAATAGCGCTTACATAGTTAGTAGTGAGGGAGGGACGATGCGATGAGCACAACCATAATGACACCAATGCCGCTTGAAACCGGCTTTCCCCAAACGCTGCAGCCTTTTCCGCTTGATGGCGGGCTGCAAAAGCAGCGACCGCAGGCTAAGACGCGCAAGCATTTCTTCATCGCGTTGGTTGCTTCGTTCACGGCGCTATGCCTGCTGCTTGTTCTCGTTTTCTACGGATATGTCGCCTGGATGCTGACCTATCCTTATGTAGCACCGCTTACTTCCAATCCGAAGGCCGCTGCCGGCCTCGATTATGAAGATATTTTATTCCCAAGCGCCAGCGGAAAAACAACCGTCAGCGGCTGGTATGTGCCGGCCTCGGATAATGATTCCGACGCGGTTCTGGCAAGCTCCACGGCGAAGTCGGAACGCACCGTTATTTTCAGCCACGGCTATGGCGCCAACCGCGAGGAAGACTGGGTACCGATGTATGATCTGACGAAGCTGCTTCACGGGCTTCACTATAATGTGGTGCTTTTTGACTACGGCTATGCCTCGCAGAAATACAAGGCGCCGGCTACGGCGGGGATTGAAGAATCGCAGCAGCTGCTCGCGGCCATCAATTTCGCCAAGTCCCGCGGAGCCCAGGAGATTGTCGTATGGGGCTTCTCGATGGGAGCAGGCACGGCTCTCCAAGCCGCACTGCAGACGAAGGATATTGACGCGATGATTCTGGACAGCACCTTCCTGGCAACTGCCGATACGATGTTCCACAATGTGACGCAAATTTTGCCGCTACCGAAGTTCCCGTCCAAGCAGTTGATCGAAATGCTGCTCCCTACCTGGTCTGGCACAAACCTGAAGCAGGTGCCGGTTGATCAAATATTATCGAAGTCCTTTGATATACCGCTGTACATTATGCATGGCACAAGCGATGCCAAAGCACCTTACCAGTTAGCCGAGCAAATAGCGGCGGATCAGACGAACCCGCTGTCCCGCTCCTGGATTGTACCAAACGGCCAGCACGAAATGCTCTTCCGCGCTTCGCCAACCGAATACATCCAGCGCGCAGCCCTTTTCCTCGGCCAGGTCGATCAACAGTTCCAGGAATCGCATCCCGCCAAAGACAATACGCAAACCACTTAGCATACAGCCCTTATACGGATGACAAAAAAGCCACCGCAGCATCAAGCGATCTAATAACGCTTGATGCCACGGTGGCCTTTTATTTTTAAATCTGCTATTACTTGAGCAAAGACAGAAACTCCGAACGCAGCGCACTATCCGAGAATACGCCGCGAACGGCCGACGTAACCGTCTTGCTGCCCGGCTTCTTCACGCCGCGCGCGCACATGCAGAGATGCTCGCCTTCCACGACAACCATCACGCCTTGCGGCTTCAGCACTTCCTGCATAATGTCCGCGATCTGCGTCGTGATCCGCTCCTGCACCTGCAGTCTTCTCGATACCGCTTCAACAAGTCTTGCCAGCTTGCTGAGACCGGCGATTTTGCCGCTTGGAATATATCCGATGTGCACCTTCCCGAAGAACGGCGCCATATGATGCTCACATTGGCTGTAGTAGACAATGTCTTTGACAATAACAAGCTCTTCATGCTGCTCGTCGAAGGTAACGCCAAGCACCTCGCGCGGATCTACCTCGTAGCCCGCGAAAATCTCTTCATACATCCGGGTAACGCGAGCTGGTGTCTCCAGCAGCCCTTCTCTTTCGACGTCTTCGCCAACCAGCTTCAAAATTTCTTTTACATGATGCTCGATTTGCTCCCGGTTGCGCGATACCGCCGAATTGACGTAGTCTTTCATCCCCGCCATTTCGTACCACCTCTCCGGCTACTACCAACTGACCGCACTTTATCTTCGTGGCATTTTCTGATTTTTCATCATTTGCTGTGCACGATTCATTTGCTGTTTGTTCAAGTTGTAGCCCATTTGTTTGGCCATTTTTTGAATCATTTCAGGGTCGTTCTGCATCTTCTCAAGCTGCTTGCGCAGGTAGAATACCCCGATAAAAAATCCGCCTGCAACCCCTACGATTAAAGTTACAATCGGAATAATGATGTTCCACATAATGATGAACTCACCCGGCCCTTTCTACTAATCCAGCCTATAGTCTATAATGACCCCTATAATAGCATGTAAAGCAGGCATTCGCAAACGTCCCGGGGAAGTAATTTTTCCTAGCTTTCACGCGGGATCGAAGCTCCTTCCTCCGCTCTGCCAAGGTCAGTCTCCAGACTGGCGATCGCACGCTCCAAATAGACTCTGGCTTCTTCGTCCGTCTCGTTCGGCAGCGCCTCTATCAGGGCTTCCATCGCCTCGTCGCCGCCGATGCGTGAGAGTGCCCAGGCAGCCGTTCCGCGCAGCACCGGACGCGTATCGTCCTTCAGTACGCCAATCAAATCCGGCACGGCGCTTTTGTCTTTAAAATTGCCAAGGCCGATAACCGCGTTGCGCTGGATCGGTTTCTTGCCGCGCCAGGCGGAAGAGGTATGGCCGTAACGATCTTTGAATTCCCGGTTGCCGATCGTCAGCAGCGGGACAAGCAGCGGCTTGACCAGCTCCGGATCCGGCTGAAGCTCCGGCTGGTGGGTCCAGTTCTTACCCCGGTTCACCGGACATACGGTCTGGCACGTGTCGCAGCCATACAGCCGGTTGCCGATCTTGCGCATGTATTCATCGGAGATAAAGCCTTTGGTTTGCGTAATAAACGAGATGCACTTATTCGAATCCAGCTGTCCCGGACCAACCAGCGCGTCCGTCGGGCATGCGTCAATGCATTTGGTGCATTCCCCGCAGCCCTCCGTCACCGGCGTATCCGGCTCGAACGGGATATTCGTGATCATCTCGCCGAGGTAAATCCAAGAGCCCAGGTCCTCGCTTAAGATCGAGCAGTTCTTCGCGCTCCAGCCGATCCCGGCACGTTCGGCAACCGCCCGGTCTGACAAGGCGCCCGTATCGACCATGCTCTCGAACCGCGCTTCGGGTACGCGTTCCTTCAGCCAGGCCTCCAGCTTCGCCATCCGGTCCCGCAGCACCTTATGATAATCATCGCCCCAAGCGGACCGCGATAAAATACCGCGTCTGGCCCCCGGTTCCGACTTTGGCGGATTAGGCAGCTTCGCCGGATAAGCGACGGCAATCGCGATGATCGATTGCGGATTATCAAACAGCAAAGCCGGATTGGTCCGTTTGTCCAAATCCGGCTCCTCGAAGCCCGACTCGCGGCCTAGCTCGCGATGCCGGATCAGCCTTTTTTTCAGCTCGGTAAACGGATCGGCGGAAGCAAAGCCAATCTTGTCGATGCCAAGGCTTGCCGCCGCTTCGCGCAATTCTTCTTTTAACGTTATCCAGCGGCTGCCGTCCATTAGCACCTGGCTCCCTTCCTCCTAAAGTTACAACCGTTTAATCGCTTCTCGGGCAAGCTCGTCGCAGCGGTTATTCCACTCGTTGTCGCTATGCCCTTTTACTTTGATGTATTCCACCTGATGGCGCTTCATCAGATCCCATAGGGTTTTCCACAGGTCCTGATTCTCCACCGGCTCCTTCTTGCTGTTCTTCCAGCCATTGCGCAGCCAGCCGTGAATCCAGCCCTTCTGAAAGCAGTTCACGACATAAGCGGAATCGCTGTATATCTTTGCTTTGCACGGTTCCTTCAGAAGGCTCAGCGCTTCAATAACCGCCTGAATCTCCATCCGGTTGTTCGTCGAATGCTTCTCGCCCCCGGAAAGCTCTTTACGGTGAGCACCGTAGAACAGAACGGCTCCCCAGCCGCCCGGCCCCGGATTCCCCGAGCAGGCGCCGTCCGTATAAATCGTTACTTCCTTCATTCGTCCATCTCCTACAAAGAAAATTGCGGAGCAATTCTATAAGGCTATAACACCTTCACCTGCTTGAACGGCCATAAAATAATATCCGCTCTGCCGTGAATCATGGAACGCGGTACGGTGCCAAAAATCCGGCTGTCCTTGCTGGCTCTCGCATGGCGGTTGTCCCCCATGACGAAATATTGCCCCTTCGGAACAATAACCGGCATAAAATCCAGATCCTCGATTTCGACATCAGTATAGGCTTCCGATACCTTTTCCCCGTTACGGTAGAGCTGTTTATTGTAAATTTCGATGCGGTCGCCGGCCACGCCAACGACACGCTTAACCAGAAAGTCTTTTTCGGTGCCGTATGCCGAAGGGTCCTCGAGAATAACGACATCTCCCAGCTTGGGATTGCCAATCAGATAAGCGGCCTTATTCACGAACAGCCACTCCCGGTCCCGAAGCGTCGGCTCCATGGAATGCCCTTCGACTGTCGAGAGATTAAAGACAAACAGATGCAGCACCATCACGATCAAAAAAGAAATCGTTATGGTCTTCGCCCACTCCAGCACTTCCTTGAACCAATGAGTCTTCTCATGAGCCTCCCGCGGGGCGGTTTCATTCAGATCAGAAGGGGATACACTCATGCTGCCTACCCCTCGCTTTCCCCACAGGTGCTATGCCAGTCTGCATAGTATCTTTGGACAATGTCATCCTGGAAAGGAACCGCTCCCTCGTCCATCCGCTTGAGCAGCGCTGCCAGTCCTTGCTGAACCTTGTCCTCCACCATCTGCGGATAATGATAAGCCAGCTTGTGCATCTGGTACTCGTCCTGATCCACGACATAGCGGTTGCCTTCGGTCGTGCGGATCACATCCAGATCATAATCGATATAAGTAAGCACGTCCCCCTGCAAATAAGGCGGAGATGCGATATTGCAATAGTAACGGATGCCGCTGTCTTCCAGCAGCGCTACGACGTTAAACCATTCACCCGGAATAAAGAACGATACCGCCGGCACGCGGCTGATCCATTGCTTGCCGTCGGATTCCACTATAGGCGTCTGACGATTTATAAGCACAATGATTTGGTTATCCCTGTGCACCGGCGCAAGCCGTTCTGCCGGCACAAGGTAGTTGCGCTGCCATGTTCGGTGAATATGACCGTCGTGCTTGAAGCTTTTGATAACACAGTGCCGATAAATGTCCATGACGCCTCTCCTTACTTATTGTGAAACGGGCCAAGGGCGGCATCAAGCGCCCCGTTCGTATGTTCCAAACAATAGTCCTTTTAAATAGAAAAGCATATCTGACCGCCAAAAGCAATGGCGATGCAGATATGCCCTGCACAATATGGCTATTAGGCTGAATTCGGAAGCCGTTTAGCCTGCTACAATACTTAATTTCTGGAATGAACGGAAAAAGTCGTTCGAAGCATAACCCATCGCTTCATATAACGGCAACACCGGTTCATTATGCTCGTCGGCGGTAATTAATATTTTGGAAACGTTGCGCTGCTCGAAGCGCTGCCGTAAAGCTTGTATAAGCGCCTTGCCAATTCCTTGGCGACGATACTCCGTATGAACAGCGATACGATAGTAATAACCCTTGTTATTATCAATCGTGCCGATGATCATACCTACAATTTCCGACTCTTCGACAGCGACAAGTACAAGCTCACTGTCCCATGACAATTGACGCGCAAAAGCTTCCATCGTTTGTTCGTAACACTCTTCAGACAATACTTCCTCAAGGAGTGTAGTGACAGGTCTGTAGTCAGACAACTGGAAGGAACGAACGTTCATTAATTATACACCTTCTATACCTTGTCATAGTGCTGCATTTATATATTTTACGACATTTTATAACGAAATCCTCTTTTTGTCTTAAAAAATACTTAAAAATTTTAAAGAAATTTGCTAAATTACGTTGAAAACGCTTTATTTTAAGCGCTTACATGTATTTATTGCCCGTTTACTCTGGATTTGCCTCGTTTTCTAATGTTTTTGCATATTTCCGTGGCTCCCGTGACATTCTACAACTCGTACGACTTTGTCCGTCACCATTCGACTTTTGCAACATTAATGTTGATTTATGCACTCGGATAAGGGATAATATGAGAAGAGTTTTACATAACCTATTTATGGGAGGCTGTTAATCATGGCTCATCAATTACCTGCTTTGCCTTACGCGAAAGACGCTCTTGAACCGCATATCGACGCGCTGACAATGGAAATCCACCACGGCCGTCACCACAACACTTACGTGACTAACCTGAACGCTGCTCTGGAACAAGCTCCTGAGCTGCAAGACAAGTCCCTGGAAGAACTGCTGGCTAACAACCTGGCAATCGTTCCGGACGCAATCAAAACGGCTGTACGCAACAACGGCGGCGGCCATGCAAACCACTCCCTGTTCTGGGAAGTTATCGGCCCTAACGGCGGCGGCGCTCCAACTGGCGCACTGGCTGCGGCAATCGACAGCGAACTGGGCGGCTTCGACGCGTTCAAAGCTGAATTCGCGAAAGCAGCTACAACTCGCTTCGGCAGCGGTTGGGCTTGGCTCTCCGTTAAAGACGGCAAGCTGAAAGTATCGAGCCTGCCTAACCAAGACAGCCCGATCTTCGAAGGCGAAACGCCTATCCTTGGTCTGGACGTTTGGGAGCATGCTTACTACCTGAACTACCAAAACAAACGCCCTGACTACATTGCAGCGTTCTGGAACGTTGTAAACTGGGCTGAAGTTGGCAAACGTTACGAAGCAGCTGTTAAATAAGCAGTTGCTTGAATACAACAAGGCTGTCCCTTTGGGGCAGCCTTGTTTATTTTTATCGCAAAAGGTCCCGCAGCTGCTGCTTCGTGCACACGGATAGGCATCCGCCGCATAAGATGGATCAGGATGATTGCCTAATCTGTCATACGAAGGAGTCTGACAAAGCGCATGAACAGCTATACTTATAAGTATATCGAAGGGAAAGGCAACAACACCGTTGTTAGCAACTGCGGCTGCGGGGGCACGCGGACGTTAATGCCCGGACCGCCTCCGCCACCTCCTGGACCAGGGCCGGGTCCGGGGCCAGGGCCGGGGCCGTTCCCGCCGGGGCCGGGGCCATTCCCACCGGGTCCGGGGCCATTCCCACCAGGGCCTGGTCCGTTCCCGCCTGGGCCGGGGCCATTCCCACCGGGGCCTGGTCCGTTCCCGCCTGGGCCGGGGCCATTCCCGCCGGGGCCGGGGCCATTCCCGCCTGGGCCAGGTCCATTCCCGCCTGGGCCGGGGCCATTCCCGCCAGGACCAGGGCCATTCCCGCCTGGGCCGGGGCCGTTCCCGCCGTTTTTCCCGCCGTTCTTTCCGCCGTTCCCTCCTCAGCCCGGACCGGCATATGTCACTGTTGTCATTAACGGCGGACGTTTCTTCCCTAACGTAACGAACGCTTACCGCGTACCGTTCTGGCCTGGCATGAGCATTCGCGATTCGCTTGCTCGAACCGGCGTTGTACGCTTCTCGTTTAACGGCCAGATTGCTTCGGTTAGCGGAATCCCTATCGGCGGGCCTATTCAGTGTATTCTCCGCTTGAATGGCCGCGTCATACCGCAAACGCTGCTGACATTCCCGGTACAACGCTTTGATACGGTCGCAATCGAGTTGTTCTTCACGGCAACCGGAAGATCTGACGAAGAGGATGAACTACCGCAGGAGCTGACGGATATTGCCCATCTGAACGTTGCCGAACACTTCGCCACCTATGATCCGGAAGAGGTATAAAGATTGATCCGAGCTGCACGGCCGTATTCGGCTTTGCAGCTTTTTTTGGGGCGCTTCAGAGTCATTTTCCGCCGAGAGGCTGTTTTCCGGTTTCGTCACAACGCTCCACCCTCTGCAGTGCGGTTTTTCCGTCTTATTTGGCTACTTTTGCCCACCACCATCCCACTCCACCCTCTGCAGTACGGTTTTTCCATCTTATTTGGCTACTTTCACCCGCTCCCCATCCCACTCCACCCTCTGCAGTACGGTTTTTCCGTCTTATTTGGCTTTTTTCGTCCCTCACCATTCCGCTCCACCTCGGGCAAATTGCACGAAATGCAGCATAAGCAGCCAAATGGACAGAGTTGAGCGAAATATACTGCACAAAGTGCCCTATATTCGCCGATTTGAGGCAATATAGCGACATCCATGCCGAATACCCTGCACTCCATGCAGGGTATTTCGTGTTAGAGCACTAAAACGCTCCATTATGATGCATTTCGTGCAACGTCGGCAGAGCAAGGCGGATCAATGGGCTTTTAACAAGGAGTTTGTTAGCCGCAGTTTACCCGCTATAGTGCAGCAATTGAGCCGGGCATCCCGAAAACCGCTTGAAGCGCTAACGATTGTGAGCCTAGCGACCTCCCCCCCCCCCCTTATGAGCATGAAAAAAGGCCGCGAGCCTATGCCCGCGACCTTTCCTCCAACCTCTTCAACCTCATTTAGCCTTCGTAGGCTTATCTTGCTCCTCGCCTTGCTTAATGACTTTGCCCTTGCCGCTGATCAGCTTAAGCTGATCGTTCTCGTAACCAACGTCATAGGTTACCTGATACTTGCTGAGCCGGTATTCGCCGTCCACCCGTTCGTCAACCGAGATGATTGCTGTAACAATCGCCTCGTCGTTGCTTTCCTTCGTGACGTGGATGTTGTCGATAACCACGTTCCGGGTCATCATGTAACCTTGGCGGAATACCTCGTAGCTTGTGCCAAGCTTCCAATTGCCGCCAAGCAGGGAATAAGCGTAAACGTAGTCGGCATTATTAAGACTATCGTAAAAGTGCGTAACCAAATATTCCGCATACTCGGTAATCGATGCATCCTTCTTCACGTTGCCGTCATCCTCGGCAGGCTTCCCTTCCGGCAAGGTCTTCATCGGATGTTCCGACCATGCCTCGGCCATGTCCAGCACGTTTACGATGGGTATGCTGAAGCCAATCGAGCTTTGTTCGATCCCGGCGGAGTTAATGCCCAGAACCTCGCCTGTCTTCTTGTCGACCAGCGGTCCGCCGCTGTTGCCCGGAGCAATAGGCGCGGAGATCTGGTACAGGTCGTTATACGTGTAAGGCTTGATCTCGAAGCTCCGGCCTACGCCGCTGACAATGCCGGTTGTAACGGTATTCTGGAAGCCAAGCGGACTGCCTATCGCGATAACTTCATCGCCAATCTCCGCCTTCTCCTTGCGCACCATCGAAAGCGGTTCTACTCCCGCTAGTCCGGCAACGCGTACAACCGCAACGTCAGTCTCCGTACTGATGCCGATAACATCTCCTTCGAGCTCGCGCGCATCAGCCGTTTTTACCGTCACCTTGCTCGCACCGGCAACCACATGGGCGTTGGTAATCAGGTCGCCTTTATCGTTATAGACGAAACCCGAGCCTTGCGTCCCGTCCTCCGTTTCGATCATGACAACGAGCTTTTGAGTTGCGTAAATAATATCCTTTAACGACTTAGGCGCACCAGCGTTAGCGTCAGCGAGTAAAGGCAGGCCGCTTAGCTGCTTCGGCACCTCTGCATGTATATACGCAGCGGTGCCCGCTCCCGCGCAGAGCACCGCCACAGACGCGACGAGACTAATCCATGTTCCTTTTTTCATGACTAATTCCCCTAATCCAAATACCAAGTCATATGATCGATAGCCACTGTTGCATTCTCATCCTGCACATGATGAACAACAAAGGAGAAGCTGAACGTCTCGCCCGCCTCAATATAAGAAGGGGTAGCATCCACCTTGCCCGTTGTAATCACTTTTCCTTCCGAATCATGAACCGTATATTCAATAACAACGGAGTAAATCGGCCGGGTAGCTGCGTTGAGCAGTTCCCCCTTCACGTTAAAGTCGCCGAAAAGATCAAGCTGCGCATCGATATGCTTCACCTTAACCGCTGCCGTCTGATTGATCAGATCCTCTTCCGCCGCCTTTTGCATCGCCTGCTCAATCCGCTGCTGCTCCGCGTCTTCGAAGTTTTTCTTCTCTACGACAATCCGGTCGTACAGCTTAGCCAGCTTATCGTTGTCGGGCGCGTAGATGAGCCCCTTTTGCGCTGCCGTAATAGCCGCCGAGAAGTTCTTCTTCTTCCGCATCGCGTCGGCCTCGTCGTAGCTGATATCCGCAATCTTCGCTTCAATTTTCTGCCGAAGCGCAAGCGCCTCATCGCCGGACAAGCCCTTCACCTGGTTATACTCTCCCGCAAGATCGTCAATGCCGGTCATGCTCTCATACTCCGACGATACTTGAAGCACCGTTACCTTCGTCGACATTTCTTCAACCTGATCCCTTACTTTGCCGAAAATCGGCTCTTCCCGGCCGCGCAGCTTCGACTTCACCTGCTCCAGCTGGATAGAGGCTTCGCCCAAATCCTGGTCATCCAGACGCTGCTGAATTTCCGTTAACGTACGGTCAAGGGATAATGCTTCCTCCACGACCTTCAAATCCGCCTGTACCGGCTTAAAATCCGGACGCGCATCCGCCGCTTTGTTCAGCTGCCGGAATGCCTCTTCGTATTTACCCGCCAATGCCTCCTGTCTGGCTGCATTTTGCCAATCCAGGACACGGTTATTTAATCTGGTTTCATATAAATAATAAGACAACAGCACCGCTGCAATACCAACGAGTACAATGACGGGGATCAATCCAATGAGCAAATTGCCCCTGCCAGTCTGCTTTAACGGCGTTTGCGACGTCTCCAATGCTGTGCTTGCCTGGTCCTTTGCCGTATCCCATTCTTCCAACGCTGCCGCCTTATCCTCTGTTCCATGCTGCAAATTCCGCTCTGGCTCCAGCAGCCTGCCGCATCTGCTGCAATATACGGCATCCGCATCATGCTCCCTAACGCAATGATGGCAATACAATTTCATTCTCCTCCAACTTGAGTGTTCATCTCTTTATATCTCTTATCTATTCTATATGAAAAAATAAATGATCTCCATTTTTCCTTTACGGAAAATAAAAAAAGTTTCTCCAACCCTTTCCAAATTTTCGCACAAAAAAGCCGAACCCTGCTTCAGCAGGATCCGGCATATCTCAAATCGCCTATTTTACTCCAATCGGCACCATATACATACCCGTTCGTTCATCGCTGCGGGCTTTTTTACTCCCCTTCTCATTCGCATGCTACGCTGGATTTTATACATTAAAGTTGCCTTAGAGATCCATATCTGCTCACGCACATTGGATTTCAAGCAGTAAAAATGAGCTTTAGAAGCCAGTTTCCCCTCTCTAAGCGATCTACGTTGGAGGAATTCCACTATAGAACATCCGTAGTAGCTAAAACGGCTAATTTTAATGGAGCAAATCCAATGTAGGCAAAATCCCCTCAAGCGAGGGAGGCCAAAAGCGTTATCATGTGAACTTAAAAAAACGCCGCTGCGCAGAGGCTTCCCCTTCACAGCAGCGTTTTTTTTCGTTCATATCCCTCAGTCGAGGCGCTCGCGCAAATATTTGCGCACTTCCTCCGACAGATCCTCCCGCTCCAGCGCGAAATCAATCGTTGCTTTCACGAAGCCCAGCTTATCGCCCACGTCATGGCGTTTGCCCGTGAACCGATGCGCCAGAATCGGAGCGAAATGATTCAGCTGCTGAAGGCTGTCCGTCAGCTGAATTTCTCCGGCCTTGCCGGGCCTAGCATGCTCCAGCAGCTCGAAGATTGCCGGGTCCAGCACATAACGCCCGACAACCGCCCAATTGGATGGCGCCTGCCCCGGCGCAGGCTTTTCGATCAGGTCAAGAATGCGGTTATGGGAAGGATCGGCATTATCAAAAGCGGCAATGCCGTATTTATGGGTCTGATTCCAAGGCACTTCCATCAAGGCGATAACCGAGGAGCCCGTCTCCTCGTATTGATGGATCATCTGCTGCAGGCATGGCGGCTCGGAACGCAGGATATCATCGCCAAGCAGCACCGCAAACGGCTCATCCCCGATAAAACGCCGCGCGCACAAAACGGCATGTCCAAGCCCAAGCGGTTCCTTCTGGCGGACGTAATAGATATCGGCCAGGTGCGAGATGTCGCGGACAATGGCGAGCATCTCTTCGTTGCCGCGTTCCTCGAGTTCCTTCTCCAGCTCGTAAGACTTGTCGAAATGGTCCTCGATCGCCCGCTTATGCCGCCCGCTGACGATAATGATGCTGTCGATGCCGGACTGCACCGCTTCTTCCACAATATATTGAATAGCCGGCTTATCGATAATCGGAAGCATTTCCTTCGGCTGCGCCTTGGTTGCGGGCAGGAAGCGCGTACCTAGTCCCCCTGCGGGAATAATGGCTTTGCGTACCTGCTGCCTCTTCTTCTCATGAAACATGGCCGTCACCCTTTCTTGTTTCACATTGGCGGGTCGGGATTGAGCGGCAGCCGGACGACAAATACCGCCCCTTGCTCCGCATCCTCGATCTCGATCATTCCGCCATGAATATCGATAATCTTCTTCACAATAGATAAGCCAAGCCCGCTTCCGCCCTCGGAACGGTCCCTCGACGGATCGATTTTGTAAAACCGTTCGAATACCCGGTCCCGTTCCTCCTCCGGTATTCCGCTGCCCGTATCGGAGATTCGGACGACGGCATAGCCGTTTTTCTCCGAGAGCTGGAACGAGATTTTCCCTTCCTCGGGCGTAAATTTAATGCTGTTGGCAAGCAGGTTGATCCATACCTGGCTCAGTTGATCCTCGTCGGCTTTAATCACGGTCTCTTCCATTAATAGCTCTACCGTCAGCCGCTTCGCAAGCCAGGTCGGCTCGCAGGACAAAACGACGTCGCGGAGCTGCCTGTCCAGCCGGTAGGTGACCGGCTTGTACGGATGATGCTCGGAATCGAGTGACGCCAGCTTCAGCAGATTTTCGCTTAACCTGGATAGACGGCTGCTCTCCTGCTTAATAATACCAACATAACGATTCCGGTCCCCTTCCGTCAAATCCTCGCTGCGCAGCGCTTCGGCAAAACCGCCGATCGAGGTGAGCGGCGATTGGATTTCATGCGATACGTTGGATACGAAATCGCGCCGCATCGTCTCCAGCTGTGACAAGCTATGCGCCATCTTGTTAATGCTGTCCGCAAGCTCCCCCAGCTCGTTCTTGTGCGACATCGGAAGCTGTACGCCAAAGTCGCCTTTGGCTATGCGGGTGGTGGCGGCCGTCATCATTTTGAGCGGCTTCACCAGATAACGGGCGGCGAACAGAATCAGGATACAGCCGACGACCAGCAGCGTAATCAGAATGGTAAACGTATTCCGCTGGAAGCTTCGGACCTGCCGGACATGATCCGGAGTAATAAACACGGCCCATTCCGTATTGCCGAATTGAGCCAGGCGGCCGTATGCCGGAGGCGAAGGCGGCCCGCTCTGATGCTCGTCCGCGAAGTTTACCCGTTCCGTTTTGCCTCCAAAAATGTTCTCGACCGTCTTGTAAGTCAAATGGTTCACGATCGCCCGGCTTGTCCGCCCGACTTGAATAACAAGCCCGTTCCGGTTGACCGCAACGATCGACATCTCCTGAAGGCTTGAGACCTGCTCGAGGAATATCGGCAAGGACCGCGGAGACGAATCGTTGTACAGCCGCTCCAGCCGGGTAATCATCATTTCCTCCAGGCCGTTCTGCCCCTGCAGATCCCGCTTGAACAGCTGGTTCGCCGTATAGTAGGCAATACTAATACTTACTAATACGATGACCAGAAAAGTCACCGCTATTCGCACGTACAAGCTGCGGATCATGCCCGCTCCTCCAACCGGTAGCCAAGGCCGCGGATCGTCACGATGCGGAAGCCAAAATCCTCCTCCGGAAACCGCTCGCGAAGACGCTTAATATGTACATCAACCGTGCGCTCGTCCCCTTCGTAGTTCATCCCCCACAGCTGCTCGATCAGATGCTCCCTCGTGAAGGTTTTGCCCGGATAGCTTGTCAGCTTGAAGAGCAGCTCGAATTCCTTCGGCGGCAGCAGAATCTTCTCGCCGTTCGCGACAAGCTGGAAATCCGAGCGGTTCATCGACAGCCCGCCCAGCTCCACTACCTGCGAGGAAGCAATGCGGTAACGCTTGAGCAGCGCCTTGACCCTGACGATCAGCTCCGGCGGATCAAAGGGCTTCACCACGTAATCATCGGCGCCAAGCTCAAAGCCTTTTACCTTATGAGCCGTCTCGCCCTTGGCCGTCAGCATCAAGAGCGGCATGTCGAACGACTCGCGCAAAGTCGAGCATAAAGCCCAGCCGTCCATTTTTGGCATCATCACGTCAATCACCGCGAGATCGGGCTTAACCGCCTCCAAGCGGGTTAAAGCGTCTTCCCCGTTGGTCGCTTCAATCACTTCATAACCTTCTCTCCGCAAAAACAAGCTGACCAGCTCTCTTATATTGGGATCGTCGTCCACGACGAGTATTTTCGGCATAA
The DNA here is from genome assembly GCF_051200795.1 of Paenibacillus glycanilyticus. NCBI lineage: Bacteria > Bacillati > Bacillota > Bacilli > Caryophanales > Paenibacillaceae > Paenibacillus > Paenibacillus glycanilyticus. Next base: position 890,631 of record NZ_CP195155.1, on the reverse strand, counting down.
TGGAGCACCTCCTGTACACTGTCTTTCTACAATAATACATCTAGATGAAAATAAGATGAACTGTGTTGACAAAGTTTACAGATTGTAATAATTTTAAACTAGAAATTGCGACATATACCAACAACATATAGATGAGTGGAGGAATTCTTCATGTACAAAACAGTCATTATCGGTACCGGCCCTGCCGGATTAACGGCGGCGATCTATCTGGCGCGCGCAAATATGGAGCCTCTCGTTATCGAAGGCTGGCAGCCAGGCGGTCAGCTGACGACTACAACGGAAATCGAGAACTTCCCGGGCTTCCCCGAAGGCATTCTCGGCAGCGAATTGATGTCCAACATGCGCAAGCAAGCGCAGCGTTTCGGCGCATCCTTCCGCAACGGCTCCGTAAAAAGCGTCGACTTCAGCAAACGTCCCTATACGCTTGACGTTGAAGGCATCGGCGAGATTCAAGCCGAATCCGTCATTATCTCTACTGGCGCATCCGCGAAATACCTCGGCATTCCGGGCGAGCAAGAAAACATCGGCCGCGGCGTCAGCACTTGCGCAACCTGCGACGGCTTCTTCTTCCGCAACAAAAAGCTGATCATCGTTGGCGGCGGCGACTCCGCCATGGAAGAAGCGGTGTTCCTGACTCGCTTTGCATCCGAAGTAACGGTTGTTAACCGTCGCGATGAGCTCCGCGCTTCGAAAATCATGCAGGACCGCGCACGCGCGAACGAAAAAATCAGCTGGAACCTGAACAAGACTCCGCTTGAGATCGTTCCCGGCGAAATGGGCTTGAAAGGTCTGAAAGTACGCAACAACGCAACCGGCGAAGAAGAATTCGTGGAAGCGGACGGCGTGTTCATCACGATCGGCCATACGCCTAACACGAAATTCCTCGGCGGCCAAATCGACACCGACGAGCAAGGCTACATCATCGTGAAGCCTGGTACTTCGGAGACTAACATTCCCGGCGTATTCGCATGCGGCGACGTACAAGACCGTCAATACCGTCAAGCGATCACGGCGGCAGGCAGCGGCTGTATGGCAGCTCTGGATGCGGAACGCTTCCTGGAAGCGCAAAGCCATGACGCGGTGCATGCTTAAGATTTTATAAATTCGGGATTGCCAGTGGCTCGTTCGGACGGTTCGTAGTATAATGAGGAAGTTCGAACGACAATTCAAAGGCAATGCTACCTATACAGGTACAACCTCGCTGATTTTTATAATTAGCAGGTTGTGCCTTTTTCTGTTTTCTACCCATTATCCGATTGGAGTGATCTTACCCTTATGCTGCTGGAAGCGATCTATCACAGGCCGAAGCAAAACTGGGCTTACGCTTATAACCATACCACCCTGCATATCCGGATCCGCACGAAAAAGAACGATGCCCGGAGCGTGGAGCTCATTGCGGGAGATAAATACAACTGGGCCGGAACATTTACCGTTGCCCGGATGAGAGTGCTCTCCTCGGATGCTCTTTTCGATTACTGGGAAGCTTCCATAGAGCCTCCCTTCCGCCGGCTTCGTTATGCGTTTCGCCTGACCGGTGCCGATGCCGACGACGAGACGGTCTATATGACGGAAAGCGGCTTCCCGGCCGAGCTGCCGGATAATCCAAATACGTTTTTCGATTTCCCTTATATTAATCCGGTGGATGTGTTCTCTCCTCCGGCATGGGTGAAGGACGCGGTGTTTTATCAGATCTTCCCGGAACGCTTTGCAAACGGCGATCCTTCGTTGAACCCGGAGCTAACGGAAGCCTGGGGCGGCACGCCAACGCCAACGAACTTCTTCGGCGGAGACCTGCAAGGCGTGCTGGACCATCTGGATTATTTGGCTGAGCTTGGCATTAACGCGGTCTACTTCACCCCGCTCTTTGAAGCAACGACCAACCATAAATACGATACCGAGAACTATATGCAGGTGGACCGTCATTTTGGCACAAACGAGAAGCTGAAGGAGCTGGTCGAGGAATGTCATAAGCGCGGAATCCGGGTGCTGCTGGATGCGGTATTTAACCATGCGGGCCGTACGTTCCCTCCTTTTGTGGATCTGCTGAAAAACGGCGAGAAATCCGTCTATGCGAACTGGTTCCATGTGCGGGAATGGCCGCTTCGGGTGGAGGACGGCATCCCTACTTACGAGACGTTTGCCTTCGAGCCGATGATGCCTAAGCTGAATACGGAAAATCCGGATGTGAAGGCCTACCTGTTCAATGTGGCGCGCTATTGGATCGAGAAGATCGGAATCGACGGCTGGCGGCTTGACGTGGCCAACGAGGTGGATCACCAGTTCTGGCGGGAGTTCCGCCAAGCGGTGAAATCCGTAAATCCCGATGCGTATATCCTCGGCGAGATCTGGCACGACGCGATGATGTGGCTGGAGGGCGACCAGTTCGACGCGGTGATGAACTATCCGTTTACGAACGCGGTGCTCGACTTCTTCGGGCATCAGACGATGGGGGCGAAGGCTTTCGCCGATGCGATCGGCAAGCAGCTGGCCGCTTATCCGCAGCAGGTGACGGAAACGGCGTTTAACCTGCTGGACAGCCATGATACGCCGCGTCTTCTGACGATTTGCGGCGATGAAGTCGACTCGATGAAGCTGGCGGCTTTGTTCCAGCTGACCTATCCGGGCACGCCGTGCATTTATTACGGCGATGAAGTGGGCATGAACGGCGAGGGCGATCCCGACTGCCGGAAATGCATGGTGTGGGAGCCGGAGCAGCAGAATCAGGAGCTGCTCGCTTTCTATAAGCAGGCGCTTGCGCTTCGGCGCAAGCACGCCGCGCTGCGCAGCGCGGACATCCGCTTCCTTCAGGCAGCGGATGGCGAAGACGGCGGCGTTATCGTGTACGAACGCCGCGAAGGGGACGAGCGCATCCTCGTCGCGATGAACGCGCGAGGACGCGAGGCGGTTGCCGCCGTGCCAGCCGGCGGCAGCTGGGTGTCGCTGCTCGGTGATGAGCAGCGGCTTAAGCCGTCAGCCGGGAAGCTGCAGCTGCGGCTCCCGGGGTACGGCTACGGCATTTGGAAGCAGCTTATATAAGCGGAAAGACGGACACAGCATCAAGCTGTGTCCGTCTTTTTGTGTTTAGCCTATTACCATTCCGCGAACGAACCGTCGTCATAAGCCAGACGCGGCGTATCCCAGTCGCCTCCGAAGCTGCGTTCGATCAGCGCTTCTTCGTTTATTTCAATGCCAAGTCCCGGTCCCTCCGGGATGGCGACATGGCCGTCGATGACTTCGAACGGCTTGCTTAAGTAGCCTTCGCCCAGATCCCACTTCTCCGCCATCGAAGGATGCTCCTGAATGAGGAAGTTCGGCGTGCAGGCATCAAGCTGCAAGCATGAGGCGAGCGAGATCGGCCCAAGCGGATTATGCGGGGCGACCGAAGCATAGTAGGTTTCCGCCATGGCGGCGATTTTGCGGCCTTCGAAGATGCCGCCGGCATGGCACAGGTCGGGCTGCACGATCGCCACGGCGCCTTTCTCGAGCGCCTCACGGAAGCCCCAGCGCGTGAACAGGCGCTCGCCAGTTGCGATCGGAATACTCGTCGATTCGGCGACGCGCAGCAGCTGATCCACGTTTTCCGGCAGGCATGGCTCCTCGATAAACATCGGGTAATAAGGCTCCAGCGCTGCTGCCAGACGAATGGCCATCGCCGGGCTGACGCGTCCGTGGAAGTCGATGGCGATATCAACGCCGCTGCCAACCGCCTCCCGCGCTGCCGCAAACTTGTTCACTTGGCTCTCCACGAAGGCAAGCGAATCCACGTTGCGGACAGGCGCATCAACGCCTGTCTTAATTGCCTGGAAGCCGGCTGCCACTCTCAGCTTGGCGTTCGCGGCAAATTCCTCCGGCGTTGCGCCGCCGCAATGGCTGTACATGCGGATCTTGTCGCGGACGCGCCCGCCCAGCATTTCATAAACGGGCATGTTGTAGAACTTGCCTTTAATATCCCAAAGCGCCTGCTCAATGCCGCTTATCGCGCTGACGAGAACCGGACCGCCGCGGTAGAATGTGCCGCGGTACATGATTTGCCAATGATGCTCGATGCGCAGCGGATCTTCGCCGATCAGATAGCGCTTCAGCTCTTCGATAGCCGTCGCAACCGTCAATGCGCGACCCTCTACGATTGGCTCGCCCCACCCGGCGATCCCTTCATCGGTCTCAATCTTCAGGAACAGCCAGCGCGGCTTGACATGGTAGAGCTTCATATCGGTTATTTTCACGATCAGGACTCCTTTATTTGTTGAACTCGGCAGCTGCCGGTTAGCCGTTGTTTCCTTTCTCCGCCCATACCGGGAGAAGAGCACCGCCATCCATGTAAAGCGTTGTTCCCGTGACGTAGCCCGCGCTGTCCGAAGAGAGGAATACGGCAGCCGCCCCAACCTCCTCCGGCGTGCAGAATCGACCCATCGGAATGCGGGAAGAAATATCCGCGATAGCCTTCTGTACGCGTTCATCGCCTTCGGTCCAGCTGTTTCTCGTGTAGCCCGGGGCGATTCCGATGACTCGAATGCCTTGAGGCGCGAGATCCAGTGCCATATTTTTGGCCAGCTTGTTCACGCCGGCCTTCGCCGCCGCATACACCGTCGAATTCGACCAATTGCCTTCCGCATGATTCGAGCTGATATGGATAATGACGCCGCGCGTACCCTGTTTGACCATCAGGCGCGCCGCCTGCTGCGAACAGAAATATAGACCGCGTAAATCGGTATTAATGACCTCTTCGAACAGCTCCGGAGGCGTCTCCAGGAACGGCTTCATCCGCGTGATGCCCGAGTTGTTCACGAGCACGTCGAGCCGGCCGAATCGGCTCTCTACCTGTTCAATCAACATCGCGATCTGGTCCAGATCGGCGATGTTCGCTTGGACCGCTTCCGCCCTCACGCCATATTCCAGCAGCTGCCGGACAACTTCCTGCGCCTGCTCGGCGCTTTTATTGTAATTGACGCATACATCGTAACCGGCTTTTGCAAACTCATGCGCGATCCCTTTGCCAATCCCTCGTCCCGAACCCGTTACCAAAGCGACTTTTCGTTCCAATTCGATCCCCTACCCTTTCAGTCCCGTGAAAGAAACGCCTTTCTCAATCAGCTTCTGACAGGACGTAATAATGATCATAAGCGGTATCGTAGCGATGACGAGACTTGACATAATGACGTTGGAGCCAAGGCTTCGCCGCTGCTGGAAGTCGTTCAGCGCAACCGTAAAGGTCCAGACGTTTTGCGTTCTCGCAACAACAAGCGGCCACAGAAATTCGTTCCATACCGCGATAAACGTCATGACCGCAACAACCGTAAAAATTGGCGCCGACATCGGCACAACAATGCGATAAAAGATCTTCATCTCGCTTGCGCCGTCAATCCGGCCCGCCTGCAGAAGCTCGCCCGGCAGCTGCTCGAAGAAGCCTTTGAACAGGAAAATTACAATCCCCCAGGCGGTATGCGGCAAAATGATCCCCCACAAGGTGTTGACCAGATGCAGCTTATCCATCGTCAGATAGAGCGGTACGAGTATCGCAATCTCGGGAATCATGATGGTCGCAACGAAGAAAAGCGTCAGCCAGCCGCTGATGGCACCTCGCATGAGATGCGCCAGCGCATAGCCAGCCGTGCCGCCGATGATAAGTTGTAGGATAATCGTTGCGCCTGTGACAAAGACGCTGTTCAGCAAGAAGTGAGGAAAGCCGTATGATGCGGCAGTCGATTTGCTGTCCGAACTGCCGGTCATTTCCCACAGAACGATGTAGTTGTCGAACAATCGCTTCCAGTCGCTTATTTCATCGATGGTCAGAACCTTGCCCTTAACCACTTTTGACTCGGAGAGCCATTTGAGCGCATTGGCCGCCTGCTGCGGCAGCTCTGCGGGGATCGCCGTTTCGCCGCCGTACTTGCCGCCTTCCTCCATGTAGTCAAAGGTCGTCAGCTTGCGGTCCCGAATTTTCTGCAGCTTGTTCTTCATCGTGGCATGGGTGGCGACCATCGTAGGGACAATCTCGGAGCGTCCTACCGTAAACTTGTAGGATGGCATAGATGCTTTGTAGACAACAACGCCGTCCTTCACTCCTGTTACCTTCATCGCGCCAACCGCTTCATTTTGCATCCGTTTCCACGTGAACCAGATCGCTTCCATCGCATCAAGCTCGTAATCTTCCTTCTTCAGATCCGTGCCGTCGTAATTAAGGGTCACGCTGACGGATTTCGGCACCTCCGGAACCCAGGTCGGCGGAAACTTGTAGATGGTAATGTTGTCCTTCATCGATGAGCTGACCATCCAGAACAGCGGCACGATGGAAGCCAGGATAAAAAATATAGCAACCGAATAAGAGACGATTTTTACCGATAATGAACCCTTCTCCTTGATGCGTCCGCGTCCAGCCATGAAATGCTCCTTCCTGCTTAGCCAAATTTCTTAAGGGGCAATTAATCCTTGTTCGACAATTTGATTTGCAAATAGGTAATGACTGCAATAATGACAAACATGACAAACGAAATCGAACCCGCCACGCCGAACCGGAACTCTTTAAACGAGCTGTTAAAAACAAGCATGGAGAGCGTCTTCGTGCTGCTGGCCGGGCCGCCGCCGGTCATAATATACATCGGGTCGAAGGTTAAGAACACGCCGCAAATAAACGAAATAAATTGAATGCCGATAACGAATTTGAGGCTTGGGAACACGATGGAGCGCATTCGGCGCCATGGACCGGCACCGTCGATTTTGGCCGCTTCAATGTTCTCGCTCGGAATGCCCTGCAGGGCGGAATAGTAGATCAGCATCCCCATTCCCGTTGCGAATACGCCCGGCAGCACGATCGACCACTTCGCCATGGAAGGATCATTCAGCCAGCCGTAAGGGCCAAGTCCGATAAAATGGAGCAGATAGTTCAACAAGCCGTAATCCGGATTGTAAAGCCATTTCCACAGCAGGTAGCCGGCAACCGCGGGCACCGCCGTCGGCAGCAAATACAAGGACCTTAACGTTTTGCTCGCGAACTTGATCTCGTTAAGCAGCACCGCCTGTACAATCGGCACCCAAAACGTGAGAATGAAGTAGATAAAGAAGAACGCAAAGGTATTTCGGAATGCATTCCAGAACTCGGTGGAATGGATTAAATACTTATAGTTATCCAGCCAGACGAACTTGCCCGGCGGGTTGATGACTTTGTAATCGAAGAAGCTCATGTACACGGCTTGAAGAAGCGGATAATACTTGAACAACAGGAAACAGACAATGGCAGGAGATACGAAAGCTATGGCTGTCCAGGAAATCTTAATCCGGGGTCTGACCCGCGCTTGCACCTGAGGCTTCCGGCCTTCTATGGCTGCTTTCAACGTTTGACGCCTCCTTTCCAAATGGCAGGCGGAGCAGCTTGCGGCGTTTGCGCTTTACGCCAGCTAATCAACTCCGCCTTCCTTCAAGTCGTTTTATTTCTTCACGGATGCGTTATACGCGTCTACCACTTCTTTTTGCGCGGCATCCTGAGCTTCCTGGAGCAGCTGCTTCGGATCGGATTTCTCGTCCGTAAGCGCCTTTTGAACCGCTTTAACGACGTACGGAGTCAGACGCTCCTTCAGGAAATATTCCAGATGCGTATCGGAAGCCGCTTTGTTCACGGCCGCTACAAGCTCAGGCGAAATGTCTTGCGCGAATTGGGATGGATCAACGTCGGAGCGAACGGACAGCAGGTTCGGGAAAATTCCGTTGTCCTGCTGGAACTGAAGGTATTTCTCGGCAACCTCTTTGGAGTTCAAGTACATGATGTATTGCCAAGCCGCGTCTTGCTTCTCTTTGGTCGTCTTTGGATTAATGATCCAGTAAGCGCCGCCGATTTGCCCCGGACCTTTGCCGCTTGGGCCTACCGGATAAGGCGCAAAACCAACGTCGTTCAAGTCCATTCCTTGCGCAACATAGTCGCCAAATCCGCCGGACGCTGCGTTCGACATCGCCGCGCGGCCTTGGAAAATATCGTTCATGTTATCCTGATAGCTCTGGAGCACGTTGTTTTGTACGATTTTATCCTTCCACTTCAGATCTTTATAAAATTGCAGCGCGGTTACGGAAGGCTCTTCCGTAAAGGCCAATTGCACCGTACCGTCCGGATTGACATGCGTCAGGTCTCCGCCCGCCTGCCATACGTAGTACTCAAACCACCAGTCTGCCCATTCCATGCCCAGCAGCGTAATGCCGTACTGCTTCTTGGCCGGATCCGTCAGCTTCTTGCCGAATTCAACAAGCTGATCCCAGTTCGCCGGAGGGGTATCGCGGTCAAGCCCCGCTGCTTCGAACATCTTCTTATTCCAGAACAAGCCCGTTACGTACATATCGTGCGGAACGCCGTACACTTTGCCGTCAATGGTGCCCGCTTCCATCGAGGATGGGATGAATTTATCTTTGTCCGCGTAGCTGTCCCAATACGGAGTCAAGTCAAGCGCAAGACCTTGGCCTACCCAGTCCGCGATAATCGGAAAGTGAGCCGAATGGTAAGCATCGGGGCCATTGCCGCCCGCCATCGCCGTTACGAATACTTCACGGTCGTTTGTGCCCTGCGGCATCAATTCGTGCTTTACTTTAATGTTGGGATGCTGCGCTTCGAAATCCGCGTAAACCTCTTCTTTGATGGATTTCATCGTGTCGTCCGGATTCGGCTGATCCCATACCGTAATTTCGACGGTGCCGCCGTTTGAAGCCGTATTATCCGCCGTCGCTTCCGCGTTATCAGACCCGTTGTTTGCCGCCGCGTTCGTGCTCGAAGAGTCATTAGTCGCTTCAGAAACGTTTGTCACGTTGCTGCTATTTCCTCCACTGCAAGCTGATACCATTAGCATTAAGACAAGAGCAATTGCCAGACTGGACCACGTTCTAAACCGCTGCTTCTTCTTCAATCGAACGCCCCCTCAAATGGTTATCGGATTTACAAATTCAGTATAGGACTTAAATGATAGCGCTTTCTATGCAATATCTTAACCTCCTATTAGGAATATTTTAAGCAACTTTGGAATCAGGACTCTCCTAGAAACAGGAAAATAGTCAAAGCTATCGAATACCTTCTGAGTAAGCGGTTACAGATGCGTTGGGAGGTAGCTTGAACATGTGGTCTCGTTTCCTCAACCTGAACATGCAGTTCCGCAATAAGATGATTCTCTCTTTCTTTATCGTCATCGGCCTTACAGCAATCATTATGGGCTACTCCTACTATCGCATGATGAGCCGCGAGCTCGAAGCCTCCACGCTGCAAGGGCTGGAGAGGATGACCACGCAATCGGTCGATACGCTGGATCTTCATTTCAAGACGGCCTCCAATATAGGCTACAGCTATTTCAGCGATACTTCGCTGCAGAAGTTTCTCGATGGTCCTCCCAATACCGACAATGAACAATATTACCGGAACCGGATTATCTCTAATAAGCTGCAAAATCCTCTCATTTCGTTCATTTCCATCACCCGCCTGGACGGCCAGCAAATTTCGAGCTACTACTATTACAATCGAAACGTCAAATCCCTTCTGGATGAAGAGCAGGCGCACCTGTTCGATAAAGCGCTCCGAATGGACGGTACCCCCTTCTGGACCGTCTCGCATACAACCATAAGCACAACCGTCACGCCCGTCAAAACGGTCAGCTATATTCAGCTGCTCAAACGCATTACGATGAATGAACAGCACCCGATCGGGTACATCAAGATTGATATCGACCCCGGCGTGCTGGATAAAATTTTCCCGGAACCGCAAAAAAGCGACGCCAGCAAGTACTATATCGCGGACCGCTCCGGCCATATTATTTTCGCGCAGAACAAGGAAGACATCGGCAAGTCCATTGCTGGAAGCCCCTTGTTCGCGGCTTACAAGAAGGCGCCAAGATCAAGCGACTACGTAAACTTCCGCTACGAAAACCGGAACAAAACCTATATCGGCTTCTATGAACGGCTGGATGCGGGCGACTGGATTGTGATCGGCAACATTCCGCTGGATCAAGTACTAAGTAAGGTAAACTCCTTCCGCCATACGCTAATTGTGATCGCCATGATCAGCTTTCTTGCCGCCATGCTCATCGCTTCGCTGATTGCCGCTGGCGTTACCCGTCCGCTGAAAGAGCTCAACAAAAAGATGAAGCAGGTGGAAATGGGCGATTTCGGGGCTACCATCGAGGTAAAAGGCAAAGACGAGCTGTCTACCATCCAGCATAGCTTCAACAAAATGACCGCCGAGATCAGTTCGTTAATCTCCAAAGTATACGAGACTGAGCTGTTGAAAAAGGAAGCGGAGATTAAAGCGCTTCAGACGCAGATCAATCCACATTTCCTCTACAATACGTTAAGCACGATCGACAGCATTTCATCGGTTGACGGGGACGAACGAGTCTCTTTTATATGCATCGCGCTCGGAAGCATGCTCCGCTATAACTTGAACGGCGGCAGTCTCGCCACCGTTCAGGAGGAAATTACGCATCTGAATCAATATTTATCCATCTACCAAATTCGGTTTGCCAATGTGTTTGCTTACGAGATTGAAGTGGAGCCGGGTATGGAGGATCTCATTTTGCCGAAGTTTCTCATACAGCCTTTAGTCGAGAATGCCATCATTCACGGCTTGGAACAAAAGGTCGGGAACAAGAAGGTGCGCATCACGCTTGGCAGCGTAGACGATTCCTTCTTGAAAATCATCATAGAGGATAACGGGGTTGGCATGGACCCTGCCATGATCGAGCTTTTTCACCGCAAATTGAATAACCCGAACGCGATCGTGTCCAGGCAGACCTCTTCCAGGACGATGATTGGACTAGCGAACGTATTCAAACGGATTCAATTGTATTACGAAAGCGATCCGAGGGTAGAAATCTACAGCCAGCCGGGCGCAGGCACCAAAATTTATTTCGAGCTGCCGAAGCGGACGGCATAAGGGGATGATCGGATGAAGGTGCTTATCGTGGAAGACGAGCCGCTTCTGCGGGAAGGTTTAATTCGCAAAATCGATTGGAAGACGCTTGGCCTTACGCTTGCGGGAGAAGCCGGGGACGGATTCGAAGCGATGTCCCTGCTCGTTAGCTGCCAGCCCGATATCGTTCTTACCGATGTGCGAATGCCGGGCATGGACGGACTTCAGTTCATTAACCAGGCGCGGGCGATCTCCCCGAATACGAAATTCGTCATTATTAGCGGCTTTAATGAATTCGAATATGTGCGCGAGGCGCTGCTCAATCATGTGAAGGATTACTTGCTTAAGCCAATCGATAAGGAGAAGCTGCGCGCCCTTCTTGCCGGCCTGGTGGAGGAGCTGCGGGCAGAAAGGCAGCAGGAAGCGGATCTTTCCAAGCTGAACGCGCTGGACGAAATGATCCGCCAGAGCCATTTGCAGCCTCTGGATTTTCAGCTTACGCATCTGATCACGGAGCAGGATGCCCACTGGGATGGTCTCCCTGTCGAGCTGCTGCAATGCTGCTCGTTCGTTGGCATCTCCGTGCGTATCGTCTACCGCAACGAGACCTCCCGCTTCAAGGAGAACGAGGAGCCGCTCGCCCGCTTCGCCGTCCAGAACAGTATTGAGAACGCGCTCGCCGCGCTCCCGGTTGAAATCCTTGCCTTCAAGCATGCTTACCACTCGGAGGAGATTGTTGTCTTTCTCGCCTCTCCGAATCGTGTACTCGAACCGGAAAGCATCGTGGAAACGTTAACGCAGACGGTTGGCTGGATCCGCCAGCATCTTGGGCTTATCGTATCCATCGGTGTTGGCGGCGTAAAAGAACAGCTGACCTTGCTAAGGCTCTCCTGTCTTGAAGCGAGGAAGGCACTACAGAATCGGCTGCTATTCGGCGGCGGCAACGTCTACACGGATACGGTTAACCAGTCGCATGCGGCGACGGTATTTCCGCTCCTTCATCAAGCGGAGCGCGGATTAACCGCCTTGCTGGAGGATGGACAGCACCGAGAATTTCTCGCTTTTGCTTCCGAGCTGTTCCACACCCTGGCGGAGTCGCCTGACGCACGGTACGAGCATGTCGAATATCTGTACACCGAAATCATTCACGTTCTCCGCAAACACGCCGCCAAGACGGCCTTCGAACTGCCGAACTGGAATCTCGGGACGCCGATCGCTAGTCTCGAGAGCTTTACGGATTGGCGCCAGATTATTTCGGTTATCGAACAGCAGCTTGAAAGGCTGAGCAATGTGCTGGGTGACGGAGCCGAGCGTTCCTGCGACGACATAATCGATAGCGTGCAGCAATACGTACAGCAGCATTACGACGAGGACCTGTCGCTGCAATGGGTCAGCGAAAAATATTTTATCCACCCCAATTATTTCTCGAAGCGGTTTAAGCAGATCGTTGGTATCAGCTATAACGACTATGTAACGCGAGTGCGCATCGAACGGTCCAAGGAGCTGCTCAAGACGACAACACTCAAGATCGCTCGAATCTCGCAGCTAGTCGGGTACGAGGATCAAGGCTATTTTTGCAGCGTGTTTAAGAAAGTGACCGGCGTTAGTCCGTCGGCCTACCGGATCTAAATTTAAACCGGATTAGAGTGATTACCGATTGAATCAAGAGCAGCAGCAGGATGCCGCTTAAGAACGAGTAAAAGTTGATGTAAATCGTATTGGTATAGGGGTTCAGCCAACCGAATTCATTCGTTCGGCCATCGATCCGATCGCGTATCCGCTGGGCTTTATCCACCTGAAGCAGGAGCGATACCGCCAGCAGGGCAAGTAAAATCACCGATACCCGGACTCTATTGTACTGCACCAGATACCGCTCTTTATGTACGATAAAGGCAATGCCGGTCAACAGCAGCAAATACGCTGGCAACTCGAGAAACCACAGAATAACCGCGGGGTTCGAGTTGCCGGAAATGCTTTTGCCCGGGATCATCTCTATCGTAAACCAATCAACAAGAAAAATGAGAATAACATTAATCAGGAACACAATAAGCGTCACGATCCGCAGTACTTTCGTATTCAATGTTCCGCCCCTCCCGCAATCCGAGCTTACTCAGCTATCAATTACCGCAGACTACTATTGTACCGCTCTAACGGTTGGTTCAAACCCCCGTTGCTCCGGTTCCTCATCGGAGCCTGCACACCCGCCATCCGCCAACCTCAAACCAATCTGCCAACATTCGCTCCTCTTCCGAACCGAGCGCTCTCGCTTCATCCGCTGTAACACGGTTTTTCCCTGCTATTCAGCTACTTCGGAACCGAGCACTCACACTCCACTTGCTGTAACACGGTTTTTCCCTGCTATTTAGCTGCTTCGGAACCGAGCACTCTCGCTTCATCCGCTGTAACACGGTTTGTCCCAGCGGGACGACGGGGTGGCGAGGCCCCCGCCGCCCAAACAACAAAAAATCCGGCGCCTAAGGCACCGGATTCGTCTATTTCAATATAACGCTGCTGTATGGCGGCAGCGTGACGACGCCGCCGCTTAGCTCGGCGGCGTTATCGCTCTTACGGCTCAGCTTCGCGAATGAGCCGTACTCCTCGGCCAGCTCTGCCTTCTGCGGCTGGCCGGACAAATTGTGCAGCACGAGCACGCGCTCGTCTGCTGTTTCCCTCACATACGCGGATACTTGCGGTACCGCGTTCTTCAAGCTGTACGCGGCGATACCCCCGTCGCGCAATGCCGGCTCCTCGCTGCGCCACTTGAGCAGCATCCGATACCAAGCAAGCAGCGACTGATCATTCTGCTGCTCGCTTTCCACCGATACGGCCGAGCCGGCAGCATTGTACTTGCTCTGCTCCCAGCTGGTCTGGCCCTCCCCGCCTGCGGGGTCGGCATACCAGATCATCGGCTCGCGCAAATACTCATCCGGCTTAGCCCCGGCCATGCCAAGCTCTTCGCCGTAATAAATAAACGGATTTCCCGGCAGGGTGAGCAGCATGGCGCCAGCCATCCTGGCATGGGCCAGATTGCCGTTCAATGCAGTCATCACCCGGGTCTGATCATGATTGCTCAGAAACGGCGCGTCCACATACGTTCCGCCCGAGGACTTCTCGTACAACCCGTATGCCTTGCCAAGCGTAAAGGCCAGATCCGAATCCCGCTCCCGGTCAGCCGAGCTGATCAGCTTGCCGGCGAGATCGAAATCAAATGCCGAGTCCAGCGCCTTATCCAGATAAGGAGCAATAACAACGGGCGAATCCCATACCTCGCCGACCAGGTACGCATCCGGCTTCACGCCGGACAAGCCGCTGCGGAACTCCTGCCACCATTTTTGATTCGCACCCTGAATCTCCGGGCTATTAATCGTTGATGCATAGTCTCCGTAAATATGCTTGGCCGCATCGAGCCGGAAGCCGTCAAGCCCCTGCTCCAGCCAATATTGGCCGATGGACACAAGCTCATGGCGTACCTGCGCATTGTCAAAATCCAAGTCCGGCATACCTTCCCAGAACACGCCTAGATACTTGCTTTTCCCATCCGCCGTCACATGCCACGGATTGCTGCCAACCGCGCCGTCCGCCTTCGCATCCTCATCAGCCCCGGCAAAATGGTACCAGCTCCGATACTTGCTATCCGGATTCGCTATCGCCTCTTTAAACCATGGATGCTCCGTGCTGGTATGATTCACAACCAGATCCATAATGACCTTGATGCCGCGCTTATGCGCCTCATCCGTCAGCTTCTTCAGATCTTCCAGAGTGCCGTAATCCGGATTGACTGCCCGGTAATCCGTCACATCATACCCGTGATAGCTTGGCGAAGGATTAATCGGCATCAGCCAGATCCCGCCGACACCGAGCTGCTGCAGATAGTCCAGCTTTGCCGTTACGCCGTTCAGATCGCCAATCCCATCCCCATTCGAGTCATAGAAGGACCGGACAAAAATCTCGTAATAAACGGTGCCCGGCTGTTCATCCACCGGCTCCGCGGCACCATCCTTCACAGCAGCGGCATCCGTTGGCACAGCGGAAGCAACAGGCTCACCTTCTACTTTCCCGCCGCCAGCGTTATTTATCGAGCAGCCCGCAAGCGAAGCTGCCAAGGCGGCAGCAATCGCGGCACGCACAAACCTTCCTCCATACGCCATAGCCAAGCCTTATCCTTTCGAAGCGCCTGCCGTAAGCCCTTGAACAAGGAACTTCTGCAGGAAGACGAAAAGCAGCGTGATCGGAACCGCGATAAGCACGGCGCCGGCGGCAAACATCGTAAAGTTCGAGTTCTGATACGAGCTGACCAGATCCCACATGCCGACGGCAAGCGTCCAATTCTCTTTCGAGCGGAGCACCAGCCGGGCGAAAATAAAGTCGACCCATGCGCCAGCAAACGTCGTCAATGCCACATAGATCAGAATCGGACGGGCAAGCGGCAGCATGATCCGGTAGAAAATTTGCAAATGATTCGCGCCGTCAATCCGAGCGGATTCATCAAGGCTGCGCGGAATCGTATCGAAGAAGCCTTTTATCACAAACCCGTTCATCAATACCGAACCCGCGGAATATACGATGATGATCGCCGCATGGGTATCCAGCAGGTTAAGCTGAAGCAGGAAAATATACACCGGCACAAGGCTCATAAAGCCAGGGAACATGCCGAGGACTAGCAGGGTTGTCAGCAGGGTTTTCCGCCCCTTGAACCGGAAGCGCGACAACGCGTACATGCTCATCGTCGAGAGTATCGTCGAGAAAATCATGGACAGGAAAGCAATTTTGAGCGTATTCAGATACCATCTGCCGTACAGGAATACCTTCGAATGGAACAGCTCCGTGTAGTGCGACAGCGTAAACGTCTTTGGAATAAACGAATCGCTGTATAGCGAAGTGCCCGGCCGGAACGAAGACAGCAGCACCCAAAGGGCAGGATAAAGACAACAGATCGCGATGACAGTCAGCACCGCATAGCTAAGCGTCAGCCGAATATAACGGCTCCTCGATTGACCAGCCTTCATTGGATCATATCCTCCTCTTTGAACGACTTCGTGCGGCGGTAATTAATGATCGAGAATGTTGCGATAATGATGAAAATAATAATGCCAATCGCCGAAGCCATATTGAATTGGCTGTTGTTCAGCGTCAGTTTGTACAGCCACGTGACAAGCAGATCCGTGCTGCCCGCATATTGATAATTGCCGTTCAGCGGTTCGCCGTTTGTCAGCAGGAAGATCAGGTTAAAGTTGTTGATATTGCCCGCAAATTGCGTAATCAGAATCGGCGCCGTGGCAAACAAGACAAACGGCAGCGTAACGATCCGGAACTTCTGGTAGCCGGAGGCTCCGTCCACGTCCGCCGCTTCGTAGAGATCCTTCGGAATGGCGGTAAGCACGCCAAGAATAAGAACCATCGATACCGGAATGCCCACCCACATATTCACGAGAATAGCGGTCGCCTTCGCCCAGGTCGGATCCGTCAGCCAAGGCAGCTTGCCAAAGCCGAAATACGACAGGTACTGGTTAATCGGCCCAAACTGTCCGTTGAACAGATTGCGCATAACGAGCAGCGAGATGAGCTGCGGAATCGCGTAAGGCAGAATGAAGAGCGTCCGCCACAGCTTTTTAAACTTCACATCCTTCTGTTCGATAAGCAGAGCGACAAGCAGGCCGCCGAAATAGCAGGTTGCGGTCGCCATCACGGCCCAAATAATCGTCCAGGTAAATACGCCAAAAAACGTTCTGCTCCAGGATTTCAGCGTCAGCAGGTCTTTAAAGGTGTTGAAGCCAACCCAATCGACCAGCTTCGCCGGCGGAATATGTTGAGGCAATGAGTAGTTCGTGAAGGAAAGCAAAATCATGAAGACAATCGGCATAATCGTCAGGAACAATACGCCAAGGCCCGGAATGGTCAGCAATAGATGAGGAAACTTGCGGTCCCACACATAGCTGATGGACTCCCTGAACGTCGCGGCCTGAATGCCTTGCTCTCTTTTTGCCCCCGTACGGTACGCATCGCGGATATTCATAATGTAAATGGTGATAAAAAGCGCCAATACCAGAACCGTAATGAGTCCGTTAATCATCAGGAAGATCGAATGATCCCCTTTGACCGTCTGATAAACCTTGCCTACCTTCACCATCTTGGATGGCGTATCGCCAAGCGTCCAAATCCCCCATAGGTCTTGCACGAGGCGAGGGATAAAATAAACAAGCGCTGCCGCCTCCGTCAGGAGCAGCAGTATTCCCTTCATATATTGCCGGTTGTACAGTTGGCCAAGCCCCATAGATATGGCGGACAAAATAGCACTGCGACGACCATTCATACCCGTGTACTCCTTCCACGGCTTACGCCCGCCGAAACTGCTTTCGGCGGGCGAGCCATCTGTCTCTTATTTCGCTATGCCATTATTTCGTCGTGCCTTTAGCCGCCTCTTGCACTTGCTTAACCGCATTGTCGAGAGCGGCCTTCGGATCTTTGTTCTCGTTCCAGATGTCGGCCAGAGCCGCGCCGATCGGATCCCATACGCTGCCCATTTCCGGAATGGAAGGCATCGCTTGCGAATTTACGAATTGCGCCGCAAAGCCGCTCGAGATTTCATCCGCTTTGAACGTTGGATCTTCCATCGCTTCTTTGTTCGCCGGAATCGCGCCAGTCAGCGAGTAGTCTTTCAGTTGGCCTGCTTTGGAAGAAATAAAGTTAGCAAACAGACGGGAAGCATTCGGGTATTTCGTAAACGAGTTCACGTACCAAGCTTTTACGCCGGAGAACGAAACAGCCGGTTTGCCGTTGATCGTCGGAATTGGCGCTACGCCAAAGTTAATGCCCAGGTTCTTGAAGTCGCCGACTTTCCAAGGGCCCGTAATCGTCATCGCCAGCGATTTGTCGGCGAATTTGCCTTGGATAATGTCCGCGGAAGCGTCGCCGGATTTGATCGGCAGAATTTGTTTCAAGGATTGGAAGTACTTCAGACCTTCAACCGCGCCGTCGTTGTTCAGACCGATGTCGGCAGCGTTTGTGCCGTTCTCGCCGAACACGTAACCGCCTGTCGATGCGAAGAAGATGTAGTTAAAGTAGAAGTTGCCCATTTCCCACATGAGGGCATATTTATTTTTTGCGGGATCATTAAATGTTTTCGAGAAGGTAACGATGTCGTCAAACGATGCCGGAGGCGTCTGTACCAGGTCTTTGTTGTAGAACAGCGCGTAAGTTTCTACTGAACGAGGGTAGCCGTACAGGATACCGTCCGAAGTTACCGCGTTAACCGCAGCTTCCGCGTTTGCTGTTTTTGTCTCTTCTTCGAAGAAATCGTTAGGAAGAATAAGTCCGGCCGCTACCGCTTGGCCAAGGTTGTCATGCGGGAACGTTACGATGTCGGCACCGATGCCCGCAGGACCGTCGGTTGTCAGCTTTTTCACTTGGTCCGGCGACTCTACTTCTTCGATTTTGACCGGAATGTTGTATTGCGCCGTAAATTCCTTCGCCATTTCTTCTACGAAGCCGCGTTCGTTCTTCGAATCCCATACAGTGAGCGTTGCGCCTTCTTCCGGCACGATCGCCTCGTCTGCCGGCTCCTCGCTTGCGCCTGCATTGCCTGCGTTAGCAGAAGCTTCTTCCGTTGCCGCGGGTGCGTTTGTTGCCGCGGAATTGCCGTTGTTATTGCTGCCGCCGCTTCCGCAAGCCGACACGATGAATAATGCCGTGATCATCGTCGTTACAAACCATTTTTTCATTCTTAATGATCCCCTTCCGTAATGTATGACTTGGGATAGATGCGCCCGATCTTACCCGTTTTCCGTGCCTGCAGCGGGTATGCCGCTATTTGTCGTTTTGCGCAAACGTTTGTGCAAATGGCAGAAGAAAAGTAAGGGTATACGTCGTTTTCATCCGTTTTCGGCTTATTATACGCCGATTCTCGCAATGAAAGCGTTATATCCACGAGTTCATCATACAACAGCCTATTAGGTTTGTTAAAACGTTTGCACAGATGATCTGTGCAAGTAATTTTATGGTTATCTCCCGTTTTCTTCGATTTTCTTGGATTTGCCCAATATTTCACTTATGGCTTGGCAAAATTCCGAACTGCCAGTTTACTTTAAAGACCCATTCAAGTAACATGGATGCATAGAGTTCAAACGATTGCATAAGAGTAAGGGGATCACGATAACGATGGTAACCATTAAAGATATTGCGAAAGCTGCAGGCGTTTCCCCTTCGACCGTGTCGAGGGTGGTATCCAATCATCCTCGAATCAGCAAGGAGACGTCCGCCAAGGTGAAAAAGATCATGGAGGAAATGGGCTATCACCCGAATGTCATGGCCAAAAGCCTGGTCTCCAAGACAACCAAAACGTTAGCCATCATGCTCCCCCGCCCTGCGGAAGAGCTGTTCCAGGACTTCTTTTTTGGAGAACTATTAAGAGGAATACTGACCCACTCCACCAGAGCGGGCTACGATATGCTGCTTACGACGGCAACAAGCGCGCATGACGAGACCGAGACGATCTCCCGCCTCGTATTCGGCAGGCGCGTAGACGGCGTGATCCTGCTGTCTGCACGGGTGAATGATCCGCTTATCCGTTATTTGAACGAGCAAGATTTCCCCAGCATTCTGATCGGACGCGCCGGCGAGGAATACAGCCGCGTGATGACGGTCAACAACGATAACATACAGGCTGCTTACGACGCCACTCAACACCTGATCAAGCAAGGCCATAGCCGAATCGGTTTTGTGAGCGGACCAACCAACCTGACCGTTTCGAACGACCGGATGGAAGGCTATAAAAAAGCGATGCGCGAGGCAGGACTGCCCATGCAGTCGGAGTGGATTGTGGAAGGCGAGTTCCTGCAGGAAAGCGGCTTCCGGGCTATGTCTTTTATTATGGGACTGCCGGAGCGCCCGACAGGGCTTGTGGTCATCGATGATGTGGTGGCGTTTGGCGTGCTTCGCGGCTTAACCGAAATCGGCTACAAGGTGCCTGATGACATCAGCCTTGTCAGCTTTAACAATATTGCGTTGTCCGAGCTTGCTACGCCGCCAATCAGCTCCGTAGATATCGGAACGTACCAGCTCGGCTATACGGCCTCGCAGCTCTTAATCCGCCAAATTCAGGACGAGCCGATCCATCAGTCGGATGTCATTATCCCGCACCGGCTGATCGTACGCGAATCCTCCGTTCGCCTTGCCGCCAGCCGCGGTTTTTAAGTATGCAAAACCTTTCCCGTGCGCACACTACTGCCTAGGAAAGGATTGTGAAACCGTATGACACAAACAAATGACGTTCTTAATAAACAAATCGCCAATTGGAGCGTCCTGTACATCAAACTGCACAACTTCCATTGGTATGTCAAAGGCACTCAGTTTTTCACCCTGCATGTGAAGTTCCAGGAGTTCTACGAGGAAGCGGCTCTTCATGTCGATGAGCTTGCCGAACGGCTGCTGGCGTTAAAAGGCGCACCGGTTGCGACGATGGCGGAATATCTGCGCATCGCCAGCATCAAGGAAGCGAGCGGCAGCGAATCGGCCCACCAGATGGTGGAGACGCTGATTACCGATTTCTCCATCGTCATCAGCGAGCTGAAGGAAGGCATGGATATCGCGCAGGACGCAGGCGACGAAACGACCGCCGATATGCTGCTCGCCATCCATACCACCCTCGAGAAGCATGTCTGGATGCTGACCGCGTTTAACGCTTAATTATTTTCGTCATATGACAAACACCCCCGCCTCAGCCTTCCGGCCTCCGCGGGGGTGTTTGTTATATTGCAAGAAAGATCTATGCAACCGTTTGTCCGGCTGCCTGCTCTTCCGCATCCTCATGCTTCGTGAGCACTTCCTTCTTCAAGAACCAGGTGATTATAAAGGATACTGCCGCAAATCCAAGCGCTATAACGAAGATATGGTCAAAGGAATTGGCAAATACCGTTTGAATCTTCAGTACGAGATCCGATGGCAATCCGGCCGGAATTCCGCCTGTCTTGATCGAATCTACCGTCCCCGGATCCATTCCGCTGGACAAGCTGTTTATGCCGTCTTTAATGCTCTTGGCGAGCACACTGCCGAATACGCTGAGCCCAACCGTAGCGCCAAGCGACTGGAACAGCTGAACCGTGCCAAGCGCTACTCCGCTATGCTTTTTCTCTACGGACTCCTGTACGATCAGGTTATCTCCGCCAAACAACGCTCCAATGCCTAGTCCCATAACAAAGAAGGCAATAATAACAAACAACGGAGTTGTGCTTACGGCCAGCTGCGTGAGCATGAATATTCCTACAAGCGGCAGGACGAAGCAGGTAATAAACAGGTTGCGATAAGCGACGCGGGTAATCAAAAAGCCGTTTACGATACTGGACGGGATGGCTCCGGCCATAAAGGCGAACATCAGATAACCCGCTTCGGTAGGCGTAAGTCCCATCACATTTTGCGCGAAGAACGGGAACGTTGCGATTCCGCCCATAAGGCCAAGCATTAACGTAAAGACAAGAAGGGACAATACAACGACATTCCGGTTGCGGAACAGATGCAGCGGAATGATCGGCTGCTTCGCTTTCGATTCAATCCGAATAAACAAGCCGATTAGTACAGCGGACAAAACAAGCAGTCCTATAATAATCGGGGACGACCAGCTTAATCCTTGATTGTCGATCAGTACAGGCGCAATCAGGAAGGATAGTAATGCGGCGACAAGCGTTCCCGCCCCTGCCCAGTCAATCGTATGCTTTTCTTCCCCTTTGGACTCATGCAGTCCTTTGAACAAGAAGGCAACCGCGATAACCGCTACGGGAATATTAATGAGGAACAACCAATGCCAATTGAGATTTCCGACAAAATAACCGCCGATCGTTGGTCCGATTAGCTGTGGCAGAATCATCAGCGGACCAATAAGGCTCTGCACCTTCGCGCGCTGCTCGAGCGGGAAGGATTCTCCGATAATAACAAGAGCGATTGGCATTAATCCGCCTGCGCCGATCCCTTGGATGCCTCGGCCGATAAGCAGCTGGGCCATGGAGTCGGCGGAGCCGCACACGATGGAACCGAGGCAGAACAAGGCCATACAGCTCATGTATATTTTTTTCCGGCCGAATACATCCGCAAGCCTGCCCAATATCGGCATAGCAATCGTCATAGCCAGCATGTATACACCTGCTACCCAGCCGTACAGCGATAAACCGTGCAGCTCGCGGATAATCGTTGGCATTGCGGTTGAGACGACGGTCTCATCCATCTCGGCGAATATAAGGCCAAGAAGCAAGCCGATCAGAATGAACGTTTTATTGTTTTTATTCACAGTCACAGATAAGCACCTCTCCACTTCTTTGATCTGGAATCATCTTAACCGCCGAATTTAAACGGAATTTAAACCGAAGCAAAAAAAAAGACTGTCGATATTTTGTCGGCAGTCTAACTCGTTTTATGAGGGGTGTTATACCAGCTTCACCGTGCAGCTTGCTGCTTTTTCGCCGTTAAACAGCGCTTCAAGCACGTCGCCGTCATGCAGAGCGGCTACGCCGGCAGGCGTGCCGGTAAAGATAATGTCGCCTTCGCCAAGACCGTAACGCGAATCGATATGACGCACCAGCTCGGAGATGCTGAACAGCATATCCTTGGAATTGCCAAGCTGCGCTTGCTCGCCGTTGCGAATGAGGGCAAAATCAAAGGCTTTCAGCCCTTCCTCGCCCGGATAAGCCATCCATTCGCCAAGCGGAGCGGAGGCTTTGAAGCCTTTGGCATCCAGCCAAGGCTGGCCTTTTGCCTTCAGCTTGCTTTGCACGTCGCGCAGCGTCAGGTCGAGTCCTAGCGCCAATCCGTCAATAATCTCATCCGGCGACATGCCCGGTTCAAGCGGACGCGCGATGCGAAGCACCAGCTCCAGCTCGAAATGCACTTCTCCGCGTCCGCCCGGAATTTCGACGACGTTGCCGTTCATCGGCGCAACCGCATGAGAGGGCTTCGTAAAAACAAGCGGCTCCTCCGGTACTTCATTGCCCAGCTCAAGCGCATGCAGCCGGTAGTTCCGGCCGATGCAATAGATATTGCGAATATCGTTTGCCATGGTTGGAGTTCCTCCTAATAAGAATTGCGAATAACAATTGCGAAGTCATTTTTGCTCCGCAAGCATAAGTCTATTTCTTCTGAGCCGCGATCTTCTCCGCCAGCTCGTTAAGCTCCGCCCAGCGGTCCATCAGCTCTTCCAGCTTGGACTCCAACTGCTGCTGCTCTTCCACTAATTGCTGCAAGAGCGCGGAGTCGCTGCCCGCGTTATTCATCTTTTCCGTCACGGCCGCCAGCTGGCTTTCCGCTTTCTCGATCCAGCCGTCAATCTGCTCGTAATCCTTCTGGTCCTTGTACGACATGCGCAAACGTTCGCCGGATGGCTTGCTTCCGCCGTCTGCTGCCGCAGAAGGTTCTGCAGCTGGCTTAGCTGCCGCCTGTGCCGGTTTTACGCTGCCTGCCGAGTCGGTAGTGCCACCATACTTCTCGACATATTCCTGGTATTCGGTGTAGTTGCCGACATGCTGCGTAATGACGCCATCGCCTTCAAAAGCAAAGATTTTATCGACAGTCCTGTCAAGGAAGTAACGGTCATGGGATACCACAAACACAACGCCAGGGAAATCGTCGAGGTAATCCTCGAGTACCGACAAAGTCGCAATGTCCAGGTCATTGGTAGGCTCGTCGAGCAGCAGCACGTTAGGCGCATTCATCAGGACGCGCAGCAATTGCAGACGACGTTTCTCGCCGCCGGATAACTTGCCGATAATCGACCATTGCATCGCAGGCTCGAAAAGAAACCGCTCCAGCATCTGCCCAGCAGAAATGGTCGTGCCGTCTGCCGTCTTCACCTGCTCCGCTCCTTCGCGGATATACTCGATAACGCGAAGCGACTCATCCATCTCTTCATGCTCCTGCGAGAACCAACCCAGCTTAACGGTCATGCCAAGCTCGATCTTGCCTTCATCGGGCTTCAGCTTGTCCGCGATGAGCTTCAGCAAAGTAGACTTGCCTTCTCCGTTACGGCCAACGATGCCGACGCGGTCTTCCGGTACGGCGATATAGCTGAAATCGCGGATAAGCGTGCGGTCGCCAAACCGCTTGCTGACCGATTCAATCTCCACGATTTTTTTGCCTAGGCGCGTTGAAGCAACCGATACGTCCATTTTGCCGCCTGAATGCTTCGGCGCTTGCGCCTTAAGCGCTTCGAACCGGTCGATCCGGGCCTTCTGCTTGGTCGACCGGGCTTTCGCTCCGCGCCGGATCCATGCCAGCTCGTTGCGCAGCAGATTCTGCCGCTTGTCCTCCGAAGCCGCTTCCCGCTCCTCGCGTTCCACTTTCAGCTCGAGGAATCGGCTGTAGTTCGCTTCATAAAAGAAAGCCCGCCCTTTATCCAGCTCGATGACGCGGTTGCTTACCCGGTCCAGGAAGTAGCGATCATGGGTAATCATGAGCAGCGCGCCTCTGCGTTTTTGCAGCATGCTCTCCAGCCACGCAACGGATTCGTTATCAATATGGTTGGTAGGCTCGTCCAGAATAAGAATATCCGAAGGCTGCAGCAAAGCCGCCGCCATCGCCACGCGTTTTCTCTGCCCGCCGGAGAACGTCTCTACTTTATCGTTGAAGTTCTGAATACCAAGCCGGCCAAGCGCCGTCTTTGCTTCGGTTTCCAGCGTCCAGGCGTCCAGCTCGTCCATCTTCTGATTAGCTTTGATCAGCCGCTCCTGCAGCGACTCGTCGCTTGGCTTCAGCTCAAGCGCTTCAAGCGAAGCCGCATATTCGCGAACGGCGCGCAGCTGCGGCGAATCGCCGCCAAGCACATGCTCGAGCGCCGTCTCGCCCGGCGCAAATGTCGGGTCCTGCGCCAGCATCCGCACAACGACGCGGTTGCCGATCGAGATGCTGCCGGAGTCGGCAGGCTCAAATCCGGCGATAACCTTCAGGAACGTCGACTTGCCCGTTCCGTTGACGCCGATAATGCCGATTTTGTCGCCCTCCTCGACGCCAAAGGTAACGTCCTCGAAGAGCATTTTCTCGCCGTAGCTTTTCGTTATATGTTCAACTGATAATAAATGCATAATAAGTTACCCTACTTTACATCCAAAATGTGCAGCAGCCGGAGGCAACTGCCACCCGTATCATACCATATTCCGCCGCCCCCTGGCACCCGAAGCCATGCAAACATGCATGCTCAGCAACCCCGCCTCGCGCCTCATCCCTTACGCAGACAGCTTAACGATGTCGCGTATCGTTAAGCACCACTAACTGCCCCATTTCTGATACCTTAACGATACGGCGTATCGTTAAGCTTAGCCAAAACCGCCCATTTTGCTCATTCCGCCAACTTTTCTCTTCCCTTAACGATGTCGCGCATCGCCAAGCCCCCGCACTTCCCATTAATTAGTCACTTTAACGATGTCCTGCATCGTTAAGCTTAGCCAAAACCGCCCATTTTGCTCATTCCGCCAACTTTTCTCTTCCCTTAACGATGTCGCACATCGCCAAGACCCCGCACTTCCCACTAATTAGTCACTTTAACGATGTCGCGCATCGTTAAGCTTAGCCAAAACCGCCCATCTTGCTCATTCCGCCAACTTTTCTCTTCCCTTAACGATGTCGCACATCGCCAAGATCCCCGCACTTCCCACTATATAGTCACTTTAACGATGTCCCGCATCGTTAAGCTTAGCCAAAACCGCCCATTTTGCTCATTCCGCCAACTTTTCTCTTCCCTTAACGATGTCGCACGTCGCCAAGATCCCCGCACTTCCCACTAATTAGTCACTTTAACGATGTCCCGTATCGTTAAGCTTAGCCAAAACCGTCCATTTTGCTCATTCCGCCAACTTTTCTCTTCCCTTAACGATGTCGCACATCGCCAAGATCCCCGCACTTCCCACTATATAGTCACTTTAACGATGTCCCGCATCGTTAAGCTTAGCCAAAACCGCCCATTTTGCTCATTCCGCCAACTTTTCTCTTCCCTTAACGATGTCGCACGTCGCCAAGATCCCCGCACTTCCCACTAATTAGTCACTTTAACGATGTCCCGTATCGTTAAGCTTAGCCAAAACCGTCCATTTTGCTCATTCCGCCAACTTTTCTCTTCCCTTAACGATGTCGCACATCGTTAAGACCCCGCACTTCCCACTATATAGTCACTTTAACGATGTCCCGCATCGTTAAGCTTAGCGTAGCCAGCCTCCTGCAACCAAACCGGTCTCAGCTGCTTCAGCCTACCTTAAGACCCTTTAGGGACCTTAAGTAGCCCATTCACACTAGCTTGAACATCGTTAAAGTCCCTCAGGGACCTTAACCTCCACAATTCAGCGCAGATTAGCCAGCTACGCGATCCGCCTCCCGGACGGTCCGCGAACAAAAAAAAGGCTCCGGGAATCCCGGAGCCTGCCTCATCTATTAACGTTTGCCGACCATTGCTTCCGGCTTCACGTATTCGTCGAACTGCTCCGAAGTGAGAAGACCGCTTGCGATCGCGGATTCTTTCAGCGTCAGTCCTTTTTTGTGCGCGTTTTTCGCGATTGCCGCCGCGTTCTCGTAGCCGATGTACGGGTTCAGCGCCGTTACCAGCATAAGCGACTGCTCGAGATTGCGCTTGATAACCGCTTCGTTAGGCTCGATGCCGATCGCACAGTTATCGTTGAACGAGATCATGCCGTCCGCCATCAGAGCAACGGATTGCAGGAAGTTGTAAATAATAACCGGCTTGAACACGTTAAGCTCGAAGTTGCCTTGGCTTGCCGCGAAGCCAATCGTTGCGTCGTTGCCGAACACTTGGCAAGCGGCCATTGTCAGCGCTTCGCTTTGCGTAGGGTTTACTTTACCCGGCATGATGGAGCTGCCCGGTTCGTTCTCCGGAATGGAGATCTCGCCAATACCGCAGCGAGGACCGCTTGCCAGCCAGCGAACGTCGTTCGCAATCTTCATCAGATCCGCCGCGAGTGCTTTTACCGCACCATGCGCGTATACGATTTGATCATGGCTTGTCAGCGAGTGGAACTTGTTAGGAGCCGTGATGAACGTTTTGCCAGTCAGAGCCGTTACTTCTTCCGCTACCTTCACCGCGAAGTCCGGATGAGCGTTCAGGCCCGTACCAACCGCCGTACCGCCAAGCGCCAGCTCGCGCATTTGATCGATGCTTTGGATCAGCATCGCGCGTGTTTTCTCGAGCATCGCATGCCAGCCGCTGATTTCTTGGCCAAGCGTGATCGGAGTAGCATCCTGCAGATGCGTTCTGCCGATTTTGACGATGTTGTCGAACTTCTCCATCTTCTCGACAAATGTACCAGCCAGTACATCGATCGAAGGGATCAGCTTGTCTTCCACTTCGATGACGCCCGCGATATGCAGAGCTGCAGGGAACGTATCGTTCGAGCTTTGGGAACGGTTAACGTCGTCGTTCGGGTGGATGCGGGCTTCGCTGCCGCGTTCGGCAAGCAATTGGTTCGCACGGTGAGCAACCACTTCGTTCACGTTCATGTTCGTTTGCGTGCCACTGCCTGTCTGCCATACAACAAGCGGGAAATGCTCGTCCCATTTGCCAGCCAGAATCTCGTCAACCGCTTCGCCGATGACGCCGGCTTTCTCCGCATCAAGCTTGCCAAGCTTCAGGTTTGCGTTCGCAGCTGCCTTCTTGATGATCGCCATCGCATATACGACTTGAAGCGGCATTTTCTCGCCGCTGATTTTGAAGTTTTCCAAGCTGCGTTGGGTTTGAGCTCCCCACATTCTATCCGCAGCAACTTTGATCTCGCCCATTGTGTCTTTCTCAATCCGGTATTCCATGCTCTTTAACGGCCTCCTTCATGTTTACATGCACATAGTACTACTTTATACAAAATCACCGGGTCATTTCAATACGATTACCGCCTCATATCCATGCCGGGTCGGCATAATTCCAGGCCCGGCATGCAAAAACGCCCCAAGAGGGAGCGGCTAAGCTCTCCATCCCCGGGACGTTTCAAAATCTTACAGCCCTTTCGCGGCGCGATAGGCTTCCATATAGGCGCTTGCTTTTTGCTCGATCAGCGAGAAGTCGCCTGTTGCTACGGCATCCTTCGTCAGGTCGGAACCGATCCCTACGGCTACGGCGCCCGCTTTGACCCAATCCTTCAGGTTGGAGAGCGATACGCCTCCCGTTGGCATAATGTTTGCCTGCGGCAGCGGACCTTTAATGGATGGAATAATGCTTGGCGAGAACAGGTTGCCAGGGAACAGCTTAACTACGTCAACGCCCATCTCAAGCGCGCTTTGAATTTCATGAACCGTCATCGTGCCCGGCATAACCGGAATCGCGTAACGGTTGCAAAGCTTAATCGTATCCGGGTTAAAAGCAGGTGCCACTACAAATTCCGCTCCGGCCATAATCGCCGCGCGTGCCGTTTCCGGATCAAGCACGGTACCTACGCCGATAATAGCGAAGTTGTCCGCATCCGGCGAAGCCGTGCTGGAATACTCTTTGGACAGCTGTTCAATCGCACGGAGCGCGAACGGCACTGTCATCGTAATTTCAATCGCTTTAATTCCGCCTTTAATGGCACGGCGCGCCATCTCGGCTACTTCCTCCGGCGAATCCGCGCGCAGAACCGCTACGACACCCGCCTCTGTTAATTGCCCAAGTACTTTCAGCTTCTTCATGAAAAATGACCTCCCATAGTCATAGGTGAAATACACGCAAAAAGATTGAACATTCCCGCTCCATTATAGGCCTATGTTTAACCTTCGGACAACCCTGCAAAAAAACTGGTTCCGTTTTTGCTTGTAAGCGGATACTTATAATATACGAGTCAGACCTAACCAGAAAGGAATGAATCCAATGACAACGCCATCCGCCTCCCATCTGATTACGCCGGGCTCCACCCTTTTCTCCCTGATGACCCGCCACAAGGGCCAACTCATGACCGTATCGACCGCAGCCGGCGATGTACAAGGCATTCTGACGGCTTTTGACCCTGCTTACCTCACCTTGACCACGGATACGAACCAGACCAAATACGTGCTTGTTATGAATATTGCCTCGTTTACCTTCGAACCGGCCTATTAATCGCTTGGCGCAAGTAAAAAGAGGGTGTTCCCCGCAGCCATAACCGGCCCCAAAGGAACACCCTCCCATTGTCTATACTTCTTAAACTTCCGAATAATCGATTTCGAGGAATGCTTCTACTTCCTTCTCCCAACGCTCCGATACGAAGGCAACATGCAACGGATGCGCGTTATAAGCCTCGTAAGCCGCCTGATCGGCGAACTCCATCGAGAACCCGAATTTATAATCATTCTTCGGGCTTACTTGACGGAAAACCCGAAACTGCTGAACCGCGGGAATAGAACTCAGAATCGCTTTGCCGTCCTCGAGAAACTGACGTTCCTGCTCCGATCCTTCGGCATGTTTCAAGGTAAAAATAACGGAATGCTGAATCCACGTTGATGCGGGCAAGTGCTTCCTCTCCTTTTAGAACGCTATGATAGGCCAAGCCTGCCCTAAGTATATAATTAATAAGGACGGTCGCCAAGAATGGAAATCCGCTCCGCAACGCGGCGGTTCGGATAATAATCGGAAGAAGCGTAATGCTGGGTCGCGCGGTTATCCCACAGCGCAATCGAATTTTTCTCCCAGTTGAAGCGCACTTGGTACTCCGGAATCTCCGCTTGACGGAACAGGTACTGGAGCAGCTTCTCTCCTTCTTCCTCATCCAGGCCAACAATTCGCGTCGTAAATACCGGATTAACAAACAGGGTTTTCCGCCCCGTCTCCGGATGCGTGCGGACAACCGGATGCTCGGCGGCAGGGAATTCCGCCTGCTTCTGTGCCAGCAGCTCAGGCGGCATAAACCGTCCGAAGGTTGGCGTGAAATCGTGAATGGCCTTCAGCCCGTCAATGCGCTCCTTCACCTCATCCGGAAGGTTGTCATAAGCAGCGCCCATATCCGCCCACAGCGTATCCCCGCCCTGCGGCGGCACCTCGGACAATCGAAGAACGGCGCCCATGGAAGGTTCAAGACGCCAGGTGACATCCGCATGCCAGTTGTTCTCCTGCCCCTTCATGTTCGCATCCTTCTCGAAACGGGTAATCTCCGCCGCCGCGCCCTTTGGCAGGAACGGATGGTTCTCAAGTTCTCCCCATTGTCTTGCAAAATTCAGCTGCTGCTCGCTCGTAATGTCCTGATTGCGGAAGAACAACACCTTCCATTCCAGCAACGCGCGGTGAAGCTCTGCTTTTACCTCCGGCGATACTTGCTCTCTGAGGTCTACTCCTTCAATCTCGGCGCCAATCACCGGGCCAAGCGGCTTCAGCGTGAACAACGTATAAGGACGGTCTTCCAAGCCATCAGCCAAACGCTGCAGGTAACGCGGTCCTCCTTGAATCGTGCGTTTCGAAAAAAGATCAAATTGACGGGATGTGTCTACGGTTAATTGAGTCATGGTTAATCGCTCCTTTTATAAATGGTTTATTGGGACAGCTTCTCAAGAAAACTCGCGTCGACATGATCCTGGAAGCTAATCTTATTCTTAATGAAGCCGTTGCTGAGCAAGAGCTCCGCCGACTTCTGCTGCGCATCCAGCTCTTCCTGAGAATAAGCGCGAAGACTAGGCGCGGAGCTGGCGAGCAGGGCTTTAACCACGCCTGCATCAATCTTTTTCAGATCCGCATAAATCTTAACCGCTTCGTCGGTGTTGGCGTTCTGCCAATCAATCGCCTGCTTGTAAACCTTCAGGAACGCCGTGACAAGCTCCGGATTGCTCTTTGCAAAATCCGTTCTTGCGATAGCCGATACCGGTGCGACAATCCCTTCATTGGAGCCCGCGATAATCGTCGCTTTGCCCGATGCCGTCTCCTTCGTCGTGTAAGGATCCCACGTTACCCAAGCGTCCACCTTGCCGGTCTCGAAAGCCGGCAGCGCATCCTCCGGCTGCAGAGCAATCAGATTGACGTCCTTGTCGCTCAGCCCGTACTTCTCCAATACTTTCAGCAGGAACACATGCGCCGTTGTACCTTTGGCAACCGCAATGGACTTGCCCTTCAGGTCCTCAACCTTCGAGATCCCTTTATCCTTCGGCGTAATAATCGAGTTGGACAGCTTGCCATCGCTTAGAAGAGCAATGACCTCGAAAGGCAGGTTTGCCGATAAACCGGAAATCGTAGCGCCATCCCCCAGGAAGGAGAGGTCGACGCGTTTGGAAGCAAGCGACTCAAGCAGCGGAGGCCCGCTCTGGAATTCGCTCCAGCTGACATCGGCGTTTAGCGTCTTGAACTCCTCCTCAAGCCAACCCTTTTCCTTGGCCAGAAGCAGCGGCGATAATCCTCCGTTGATCGCTACGTTGACCGTTACATGCGGCCGTTCAGCCGCACCTCCGTTAGCCGATGCCGCGGATGCGGTTGAATCCTTTGACGACTTGCCGCCGCAGCCGGCCAGCACCGTCACCAGCGCGATTACCGACAAGGCTGTCAGCGTTAAAGCCCGAAATTTGTTTCTCTTCATCATGCTCCATCTCCCTTAATACAAGTTTATTTATTTGTTTAATCGGATTTAGAGAATAAAAAAAGATTCGATCCCTACCCTCCCCCTGTGATCAGGTAAAAGGTTAGGAAATCGAATCTCCGGTCGTCCAGTCGATTCTTCATTCTCTTCGTTCGACAAACTGATAAAATGATCAATTTGTCATTTGGTGATTCTGATGATACCAGCTGACTTTTTTGGCTGTCAACCACTTTTTTCCGATTATTCCAACCTGCTTGGTTTACTTTTTCACAACAAGCCTCAGCATAATATCGACGGCATGACCGGAAGGCTCGCCGAAGCCGCGGTAGCCCCATATCGACGTGCTTTGAAACAGGGACAGCAGCAGCGTTGCCAGTTCAACCGCATCCCCTTCCACGATTGTACCTTCCGCCTGCCCGTCGCGTATAATATCCGCGAGCAGATCGCGGTTAGCCTGGGCTTTCTTATTAATTTCCGCTTTCTCCTCCGGATTCAGCACCTCGGTCGCCTGCGCCTGCAGCACCACCCAGAAATGTGTGGACGTCCTGCCCGTTTGCAGGTATATTTCGATGAGCCACCTGAGTTTATCCAATGCCGTACCACTGCCGCCGCGCGCTTCGAACAGCAGCTCGGTATACCTTTCCTGCGAGGACTGTACAAGTGCCAATAGAATCTTCTCCTTGGATTCGAAAAAATTATAAACATGACCGTAGCTTAATCCCGCTTCGGTCGCAATATCGGATATTTTCGCAACGGCTACGCCGCGCACGGTAAATACGGAAGCCGCTGCCGTCAATATCTGATTGCGGCGCAGTTCCCTCTGCTGCTGGTCTTTGATGACGTTCCTGGCCATAATATCTGCTCCTTCGCCATGATCCTCTCAAGAGGTTCTCATACGCTCATTCCTGTTTCCTTCGCATTTCTGTTAGAATGGATAGGCATGAGCAATTTATCGGGGGTTAATAAATGGATTATATAATTCTGGACATTGAATTTAACGGACGCAAATTCGCAAGCGATCTTCCCATGGAAGTCATTGAGATTGGCGCCGTACGGCTGAATGCCGATTTGAAGCAGACCGATATTTTTTCTTCCTTGATCAAGCCGGTCTACTTCTCCAAGCTGAATTCCTTTATCAAGAAAAAGACGGGTATTCCGCAGGAAGAGATTGATATAGCGCCAAAATTCCCTCGCGTGATCGGCGAGTTTATTAAGTGGCTGGACCGCGGAGAGCCCTTTATGCTCTTTACTTGGGGCGGCGAAGACCTGAAACGGATCGTCTACGATACGCGGATGCATAAGCTGGATGACGCTTTCTGGCTGTCCATGGATACTTTCGACCTGCTGAAGGGTTATCTCCGCTATAAAAATATCACAAACGACGTCAGCGTAGAAGCCGCTTTGGCCGATCTTAACCTGGTCTTCGAAGGGAATGCCCACCGGGCGCTGGACGATGCGATTATGACGGCCGACGTATTCCGCGCCATCTTCGATCACTTGGATCTCGATGCTTATAAGCAGAAGTACAAGGATCTGTACACCAACGCGAAGGAACGCCGCATGGTCAAAAACGCCGTGCGCGCGATGCGTACTCAAAAGGCAGCCCCCACTTGGGAGCTGCTGGTCAGCAAGCATTTGGAAGGCAAGATTGCTTTAACGGATCCGCGCAAGGAAGCCGAGCTGAAGGAATATTTCGAAGCGGAGGCCGCCAAGCTCCCGCCGCGGCAGGCTCCGCCGCAGCAAAGCCCCGCCGGCAGCTAACCCCTGTAGCTGTCGCGCCATTTGAGCAGGCGCCGCTCCAGCACCCGTACCAGCGAGTCCGTCAGCTTGCCGACGGCAGCAAACAGGATAATGCCGATAAACACCACCTCGGTGCGCATAAACGACCGGGCATCTTGGATCAAGTAGCCGATGCCCCGGTCGGCACCCATCAGTTCCGCCACGACAAGCACCAGCCACGCAATACTGATCGAAAGCCGGAGTCCCAGCAGCACGTTGGGCATTGCCGCCGGAAGGACAAGGCGGATCATCTGGTTCACCTTCTTGAATTCCAATACCCTCGCCACGTCAAACAGCTTGGAATCCACGTTCCGTACGCCAAGAAACGTATTTACATACAGCGGGAAAAACGCTCCCAGCGCAATCAGCAGAATTTTCGACGTCTCCCCAAACCCAAACCACAAAATAAACAGCGGCGTAATCGCAAGGAGCGGTACGGTGCGGATCATTTGAACAGTAGGATCTACGATCTCCTCAACCTTGCTGAACATGCCAACCGTAAGGCCAAAGAGCAGGCCAAGACTGCCGCCAAGCAGAAAGCCGAGCAGCGCCCGGAGTACGCTGATCTCCAGATGGCGGAACAGCTCGCCGGAGACGATCATTTCATAAAACTCTTTAATAATGGAGGATGGCGCCGGGAACATCATCGCGTCTACGATTCCCGTGCCGCTGACATATTGCCAACTTCCAAGAATAATAAGAGGCAGCAAGCTGCCCATCAGAAGCTTTCTTCCCTTGAAATCGCCTTTCTTCCTCGAGGCGCGAACAGCAGCGGCAGGCTTGGAAGCCGCCGGGGATACTCCTTTTAATGCTTCAGTTGCAGGATTGGACATGGTTATCTTCCTTTCATGGCTCCGAATGTTCGGTCGTTGCTCCTTGTGACGCTCCGGTTATTCGATCGATTGCTCCTTGCGATTTGGCGCTACGGTTATTTCGGTCGACTGCTCCTTGCGGCGCTCCGGTTGATCGATCGATTGTTCCTTGCGGTTTGTTTCTTGAATTAGAATTTTCATAGGTTGAAACAAACACGCAATAGTCACACTCGACCGATCAACCTCCGCTAACAGCGCGGACATTCGCACTCGACCAAACAACCTTCGCTAGCCGCTAAAACACGCAATAGTCGCACTCGACCGAAAAACCTTCGCTAGCCGATACAAAACACGCAAAGTTACATTCCACCGAAACAATCTCCGCTGGACGCTAAAACAAGAGGCCTAAACATCGGCCAGAGTTAGATGGTATACGTTTCTTTATCCGGCT
Source organism: Paenibacillus glycanilyticus (assembly GCF_051200795.1). Taxonomy (NCBI): domain Bacteria; kingdom Bacillati; phylum Bacillota; class Bacilli; order Caryophanales; family Paenibacillaceae; genus Paenibacillus; species Paenibacillus glycanilyticus. The sequence continues at coordinate 856,251 of NZ_CP195155.1, read as the reverse complement.
CTTCGTGGTCGAGAGCCCGGAGGATTAACGTACGGAGGTCCTGGAACGCCGAGCCCGTTCTTTTGCGAGGGAACGGAAGATCGATTGGAACAATCGTCTTGATTCGGCCGGGACGAGGGTCCAGTACGATAACCCTATGCGACAGGAACACTGCCTCGTCGATATCGTGGGTGACGAACAGCATCGTTGTGCGGTTTTCGCGCCAAATATCGAGCAGAGCCTCCTGCATATGGCTGCGGGTGAAGGCATCCAGCGCGCCAAAAGGTTCATCGAGAAGCAGCACCTTCGGATTGCGGAGCAGCGCCCTCGCGATAGCCACCCGCTGGGACATGCCCCCGGACAGCTGCTTCGGGTATGCTTTTTCGAAGCCCTCCAATTTAACCAGCTTGATCAGCTGATCTACCTTCTTGCGGGTCTCCGGATTGCGGAGAGACAGATCGGCCGCGATGTTGCGTTCAACCGTTAACCAAGGGAATAGACGATGCTCCTGAAAAATAAACCCTTTCTCCTGGGAAGGCTTCTTCACTTGCTCCCCTTCAAGCAGAACACGGCCTTCGATATCGACATCCAGCCCCGCTACAATCTTGAGCAGCGTGCTTTTCCCGCAGCCGCTAGGTCCAATAATCGATACAATCTCCCCTTGATTGATGGTCAGCTTCAACCGGTCAAGCACGGGAACCGCTTCGTTAGAATTACGGAACGTTTTGCTTACGTCTACAATCTCCAATAATGCCGTCGACATTGCCGGCACCTCCTCTGTTTGATTGCTTCCCCTAATTTTTTTATTCCGCATTGGAATAGTTGGAATTAGGATATAAAAAAAGATCCAATGGACGTCTAAGCAGACAGCTCCATTGAATCTCTGGTTGGTCCAGTCGATTCGATCTCCTGTTACAGACTGACATTTTCGTCAATCCGTATCTGTTGATAAGATCATAGCGGGTTGGGAAAAAGCTGTCAATCGTTTTTTGAAGTCTAAAACCAACAGTTTCAAATTGCTCCCTTTACCCACCTGTAGTAGTATTACATGTTGGGGTTTTTATACGAATTTTATCGCATGGGAGAAGTATCATTCATGAATCGCGCATCCAAGTCTTTCTCCGCCTACGAGCTTCTCTACGTCGTTGGCATCATCGCCATCTCGTTCTCGTCCATCTTCATCAAATGGTCCAGCGCCGAGCCTTCGGTTATCGGCATGTACCGACTCTATCTGACTGTCCTGATTATGCTGCCGCTGGCATGGAAATATAAGCAGGTACTGCTCTACCATACGGCCCGCCAGCTTCTGCTGCTGCTTGCTTCGGGTATAATGCTCGCTTTGCATTTCCTGTTCTGGATGTCGTCGCTCAAGCATACCACGGTTGCAAGCTCAACGATCTTCCTGGCGCTTGAACCGGTGCTCGTCATGCTGGGCTCTTATCTCATCTTCAAGACAAAAGCCAACAAAATGATGCTGCTCGGCATGGGAATTGCCATGATCGGCACGGTCATTTTCGGCTCGAGCGACCTGGCCTTATCGAAGGAAGCCTTGTACGGCGACGTCCTGTCGATTCTCGGCACGATTGCGGTAGCGCTCCATATGCTGATCGGCAAGCAGCTCCGGAGCAGCACAAGCGCCTTTGCCTATAACTTCCTTGTGTTTGCCATTGCCGCTACAACGCTTGCCGGCTATAACCTTATTCAAGGCTACCGGTTTACCGGCTACAGCTCGCATGAGTGGGGCATTTTCCTGCTGCTGGCGATTGTGCCAACGCTGTTCGGCCATTATCTGTTCAACTGGCTGCTGAAGTATATGAACGCAACGGCCGTCTCCATGTCCGTGCTGGGCGAGCCCGTTATCGCTTCGCTGTTAGCCTGGGCGCTGCTCAAAGAAGCGTTGACCGGCTGGCAGTTAGGCGCAGGCATCGTGATCCTCTTCGGCGTATGGCTGTTTATGCGCCACGGCAAAGAGTAGTTTGTTTTTCGCTTTCAGGGCAGAGAAAATGTATCTTCTGGAGAGCGTTAGCGCCTGCCTTTGCCTTGCCTTTGCAACCTTTAAAAATTGTTCAGGCAAAGGGAAGGCAACAGCAGCGGAAGAAGATACATTTTCTCGTGCTCCTGCTATTAAGCGAAAAACAACTCTCTCTACCGGCAGTAAGCCACGACCTCATCGTAAGACAGGTTGCCGCCGAAGATGTCCAGCGCGCTGCCGATCGTGATGTCCAGCTTGCCGCCTGTCAAACGGCGGAACAGCTCGAGATCCTCCAGCGATCGGGCGCCGCCGGCATAGGTCGTCGGGATCGTTACCCAATCCGCCAGCTGCTTCACCAAGCTTTCCAGAATGCCCGTCCGCTTCCCTTCCACATCTACCGCATGCACGAGAAACTCGCTGCAATACGATTCCAGCTCGCGAAGATTCGCTTCGTTCACCTGGAAGCTGCTGAAGGTCCGCCATTGGTTCGTCACGACATACCAGCTTCCGTCCTTTTGCTTGCAGCTTAGATCAATCACAAGCTTGTCCTTGCCAACCTCGGAGACAATCCGCTTCAGGTTGTCCATATTCAGCTCGCCGTCACGGAAAATATAAGACGTCACAATAACCTGCGAAGCGCCCGCTTCGAGGTATTTTGCCGCATTGTCCGCCGTAATCCCTCCACCGATCTGCAGGCCTCCCGGGTATTCGCGCAAAGCGTTCAATGCCGCTTCTTCATTTCCTCCGCCCAGCATAATGACGTGACCGCCTGTCAGCGCATCCCGCTTGAACATCGATGCGTAATAAGCCGAGTCATGCTCGGACACAAAATTTTCAACCACGCGCCCCGGATTGGCATCCAGCGTCTCTCCGACAATTTGCTTCACTTTCCCGCTATGCAGGTCGATACACGGTCTGAACTTCATGCGATCTCCTCTTTCTCGTCTTTAAGTCCTTTTATTGTAACAGAACTGTCCGCTATGTCGTATGCCGCATAGGCAAAATTTTAAAGCCTTCGAACGGATGGGCGTATGTTACACTAGAATACGAGAGTTAATAGAGAAGGAGATTCGCGACTGATGAAGTTTGTTTCCTGGAATGTAAACGGCCTTAGAGCCTGTGTAAATAAAGGATTTTTGGATTATTTTAACGAGATGGACGCGGATTTCTTCTGCCTGCAGGAGACGAAGCTTCAGGAAGGACAGATTAACCTGGAGCTTGGCGAAGCTTATCATCTGTTCTGGCATTATGCCGAGAAAAAAGGGTACTCCGGCACGGCGATCTTTACGAAGCACAAGCCTCTATCCGTAAGCTACGGCTTAGGCGAAGAGGACGAGGATAACGAAGGACGGGTAATTACGCTTGAGTATGAGAACTTCTATCTCGTAACGGTGTACACGCCAAATGCCAGACGGGACCTGTCGAGGCTGGATTTCCGGCTGGCTTGGGAGGAAATGTTCAGGGGTTATCTCACTAAGCTGGATGAACATAAACCGGTGATCGTATGCGGGGACTTGAACGTGGCTCATCAGGAAATCGATCTGAAAAACGCGAAGTCGAACCGGGGCAACTCCGGCTTCACCGACGAGGAACGGGAAAAAATGACGCGTCTGCTTGACGCCGGATTTATCGATTCCTTCCGTTACCTGTACCCGGATCGGACGGATGCGTACACCTGGTGGTCTTTTATGCCGAAGATCAGAGAACGGAATGTCGGCTGGCGCATCGACTATTTCCTAACATCCGCAAGACTTGCTCCGTCCATTGCTGATGCCGGCATCGATTCCCAAATTCTCGGCAGCGACCATTGCCCGGTTGTGCTCACCCTGGACATGGAAAAGGGACATCAAGCTTAACGCTTAATGTCCCAATCCTGCACATCAATAAACATGCCGTAATCGGAAGGATGTACGCCGGTGACAGCATTATTCACTGCGCCCAATGAACGGGTCGCGTAAACGGACAGCATCGGCACATCTTCCGCCATAATTTGCTGCAGCCTGCTGTAGGATTCCTTAATGTCGGCTTCGGTCTTCTCCGATTTCAGGAAAGCGAGCAGCATGTCCACTTCGGGATTACGGTACCCGTTGGGATTGCCCTCCTGCAGAAAATAGCTAACGTCCGGCAGAGGGTTAACGAGTGACATCGAGACCGTCATAACACCAAGATCGTAGTCTCTTTCAACGATTTTATGGATTAGAGCGTCCAGACTTACCGTCTGAATCTCCGCGTCTATTCCAACAGCCTTCAAATCATCGGCTGCCATCCGGGCTGCCTGCTCCAGCGTGCTGTCCCCGGCCAAGACGGATAACGTCAGCTTTGTACCGGGTATCCAGCCTGACTCCGCGAGCAGGCTTTTTGCTTTGTCCGGATCATATTCCGCCTGCTTGACCGACGGGTCAAGGTAAGGGCTGTAGCTGGTGAATAATCCGTCTACCGTCTCTCCCGCTCCCCGCAGCAGATCGTTGACAATCCTCTCCCGGTTGATCGCGTAAGAGATTGCTTTCCTTTGCCTTGCATCCGGCAGCTCTTGTTCATTGATATACATGAATTGGGTCGCAACGGATGGCCCATTGATCGTTGTCACATTCGGGAGCGATTTGATTTTACCGTAATCTTCAATCGGGATAACCCCAAACGACGGAATATTGAGATCCACATCTCCGCTTTCGAGCTGATCGGCAAGCGCCTGGCCCTTCAATATTTTAAAGTTTAACCGGCCGATTTTTGGCACTCCCTTGAAATAACCGGCGTTTGCCTTCAACTGGACAAGTTGATCCCGCACGTAGTTATCGAACTGATAAGGACCGCTGACGACAGCTGATTTTTGCACAAAATCACCGTTCCTCAGTTGATCAACCGATGCATTCTCAAGCGCTTTTTTGGGAAGCGTAAACAAGTTCCGGCCTATAGCGTCCTGCATAATGGTTAAGGTTGTCGGTTCCTTGGTTTTTATCGTAAGCGTATGCTCGTCCACGGCTTGCACGCCGGTTAACCCCAACTGCTCCTGCAGCCGGAACCCCGCTGAATCTGTCCCCTCTATAATGGAAAACATATACGCATAAGTCGAAGCAATCTCCCTGCTTGTCATCAGCTGCAGCGTAAAAACAACATCATCCGCCGTGACGGGACTCCCGTCGCTCCATTTGGCGGCCGGACTCAGATTGATCGTAAATAACCTATGATCCAATGTTGTAATGGAATCCGCCAGCATCGGCTTAAAGGCCAGATCCTGATCCAGTTCAAAAAGCGGCAAATACATTAAACCGGAAATATAAGAAGAGACCTGTCCAACAGGCGACAATGGATTAAGAGTATTTGGGGAGTACGTTACTCCGATATTAACGGTTTTTGCCGAGGAGATCGGCTTCATGGATAGTTCCGTTCTACTGCATGCCGATAGGATAAACAGCATAGCTATCAGCAGTCCTAACAGGGAGCGCATACGACTAAAGTTATGCATGGCTGCTTCACTCCTCTTCAACAATCCAAGCGTAAACGACTGCCGGAAGCATGCGTTTCGCGAAAGATACCTCTTCCTATAGTTTACCACTATATGTCTAATCGTGGAATCTATCCCTGAAACGACTTGGCGCTTCCCCGGTCCACCGCTTGAACTGTCTGCTGAAATGAGCAATATTGTTGTAGCCAAGTCTCGAGGAGATCTCTTCAATCGTCAGCTCAGGATCCATCAGCAGCAGCTTCGCCTTTTTCAGCATAATCGTGGATAAATATTGCCTCGGGGATACGCCAAAAGCCCTACTAAACAGACGGTTCACCGACGAGGTGCTGTATCCGACCGCAGCGGCAATCGAGGTGACCGTATCTTTGTCGTTCATCAGTCCGGCAGCCGCAGCCTCCTCCACCGCTTCCTCCAGCATGATAGCGACCCGCGAAGCCAGCTCCGAATTTCTAAGGCCGGCAGGGTCCTGATTCAGCTTGGACAATGTACCGCTAAGGGAGGCAAACAGCTCGAATAACGCGGACAGGACATGCATGCGGGCTTCCGTTCGCAGCACCGCTTCTTGCGACACCGTTAATCCGATCAGCTTGTCCAGCGCCGGCCTTATCGCCATAGCAAGCTCGCTGTCCGAGGGATAAAAGCATCTTGGACTGCGGCAGAGCAGCTCGCGGAAGGAAGGCTCGTCCACGTCAAAATGAAGGCAGTAATACGTCATGTCTTCCTCCCCCGACACCCGGCTTTCATGCAGGTCGCCAGGCCTGAAGAGTAGCAGGTCGCCCGCCTGTTGCGTGTAGCTTTCCCGTTCAACGCTAAACTGCTGGGTACCCGTCAGAACCAGATTGATCTCAAACAACGGATGCTTGTGAAGCGGATAACTCCAGCCAGGATCAACGGTTCGGGAGTGGGCTCCGAACACCCGGAAGGTCGAGTCCATATCGGGCAGCATATACTCCCTTTTTTGACGTTCTTTTTGCTCCATTTCAATTTCCTCTCCGGCGGCTGCCCCAGCATGATCGATTTGGGTAAATTATATCCTGCTATGGATATGGGATAGCGCTTAATCCCTTGATAATATAAAGATATTATAACATACCAGCCACAATAAGACGGTAGCGGAGAATGGTAAATACCATACATCTCCAGTCTTTCCAATGGCTAATTTGCTGATCTGATGAGAGGAGATTTTTGTCGAAATGGCTACTATTACGAACCCTATTTTACCAGGCTTTAATCCGGATCCTTGCATTTGCCGCGTAGGCGAAGATTATTATATTGCGGTATCGACCTTCGAGTGGTTCCCGGGCGTGGGGATTTACCATTCCAAGGATCTGAAAAACTGGCGGCTTGCTTCCCGTCCGCTGAATCGTCTGAGCCAGTTGAACATGATGGGCAACCCGGATTCCGGCGGGATCTGGGCGCCTCAATTGTCCTACAGCGACAATCAGTTCTGGCTGATCTACACGGACGTAAAGGTTGTTGAAGGCCAGTGGAAGGACTGCCACAACTACCTGGTTACCTGCGATACGATTGACGGTGAATGGTCCGAGCCGATTCATATGAACAGCTCCGGCTTTGATCCTTCCCTCTTCCATGATGAGGACGGCAAAAAATATTTCGTAAATATGATGTGGGATCAACGCGTTGGCAATCACCCGTTCTACGGGATCGTGCTGCAGGAGTATGATGCGGCCGAGCAGCGTCTGGTCGGCAAAGCGGAAATCATTTTCAAAGGCACCGATATTAAGCTGACGGAAGCGCCGCATTTGTACAAAATAGGCGGCTATTACTACCTCCTGACTGCTGAGGGCGGTACAAAATACGATCATCAGGCGACGATTGCCCGCTCGAAGGATCTCCGTGGACCGTATGAGGTGCATCCGGAAAATCCGCTTATTTCTTCGCATGCCCATCCGCGGATTGCGCTGCAAAAAGCGGGACATGCTTCCATCGTTCAGACGCATACGAATGAATGGTTCCTTGTCCACCTGGTAGGGCGTCCGCTCTCCCGCGAAGGACAACCATTGCTGGACCCGCGCGGCTATTGCCCGCTTGGACGGGAAACAGCTATTCAACGTCTGGAATGGCATAACGATTGGCCTTATGTGGTAGGCGGCAATAAACCTTCGCTGACTATTGAAGGACCAAACATCGAAGAAGTGGTGTGGGGACCCGACTTCCCCGAGAAGGACGAGTTCGATTCGGAGACGCTGAATCACCATTTCCAGACGTTGCGTATTCCGCTCGGCGAGAACATTGTATCCTTGAAAGACAACCCGGGCCATCTGCGTATCTACGGGAAAGAATCGCTGACTTCGAAGTTCACGCAGGCTTTTGTTGCCCGCCGCTGGCAGCATTTTAACTTCACCGCGGAGACAAAGGTAGCGTTTAGCCCTGAGTCGTTCCAGCAATCCGCCGGTCTGGTGAACTACTATAATACGCAGAACTGGACCTCCTGCCAGATTACCCGTCACGAAGAGAAAGGCCGCATTCTTGAGCTGGTTGCCTGCGATAACTTCTCGTTCTCGCAGCCGCTGCAAGGCTCCGAGGTTGTTATCCCGAACAACGTGGAATACGTATTCCTCCGCGTTAATGTCACGGAGCTGACGTACCGCTACTCGTACTCGTTCGACGGCGACAGCTGGACAACGCTGCCGGTTACCTTCGAGTCGCATAAGCTGTCGGATGATTACATTCAGGGCGGCGGCTTCTTCACCGGCGCATTTGTCGGCATGCAATGCCAGGATACTTCGGGCAGAGGCTTGTATGCAGACTTTGACTATTTTGTTTACAAAGACAACTAGACTCAGAAGAGGAAAAGGACATCTGAGCTGGCGGGATTCGGAGACATCTGAGCTCGTCATGGCGGGAATTGTTCTCCTTCCGGTTGCTGTTGCCCGTGTGAAATTTTGATTATACTCGTTTAACCAGATTTCACACTGACAAAGGCAAGCGCTCCGCTCCTCTAGGAGAACAATTCCCTCTATTCCTCGCCGTTGTCTTATTTTTTGGGGGACCGAAAGAAAGGAAGGCCGCTTTATTGGGCCTTCCTTTTTTGTTTGTAATGCCTTGTTTTATATACAGTAAACATACCTAAACCAGGTTTATAGACCTGAGAAACCTTTTTTCCATCACCATAAAACAATATGCAATCTCCGTTAAGCAGCAGAGAAACCTTCTGATCTGATTCTAAGGTGATTTGTAACCTTAGCGGTCCTCCCTTTGGAACTGGTCCATAGTACCGGGTAATATCTTTCTTTGATAATTTATTAAAGAAATCAATGAAATTATTCACCTCATCTTTAGTAAGTGGAAATCTCTTATTGTGCGGGCTAGTAATAGCGGCAGATTTAATTTTCTGTGTAATTAAAGGACTAATTTCTCCTAGATAACTGATGTCTCTAGATACAGGTTGAGTGGCAAGCACCACACCGCTTCTAGTTGACTCGGCAAACAAGATAACAACTGCCAAGGCTAGTACACTTGAGATTATATATTTATGTATTGTATTCATATCCTTACCCCGCAATTGTTTATTTGCATAGTATTTCTTGATATTGTCAGGGCATTCATATACTTTGGATAAAAGAGTATTAAAAGGAATGATGAGACGATGACAAGGGACGATCTAAGCAATATCATAGAACGGCGCGAAGAAGGACGAGCAAAGCAGGATCAAGAGATTTTAAGCGAGGTACGCGAACAGCTGTTAGAACTGCTATCCGAATATCCCGATGATGCGGAGGTTAATTACCAGATGGGGATCGCCTGCGATAATTCCGGTCTTGGAGATAAAGCGATCCCTTATTACGAACGGGCAATCGAGTTAGGACTGTCCGGTGCTGATCTGGAACGATGCCTGATGGGACTCGGCAGCACTTACCGTTACTGGGGACAATACGACAAAGCGGTCGCGACTTTGAGCAGAGGGATGAAGGAATTTCCTGAGAACCGAGCTATTCAAGTATTTCTCGCCATGGCGCTGTATAACAGCCAAAACTACAAGGAAAGCGTAGAGCTTCTGATCACTAACCTCATGGAGAGCACCACGGACGAGAAGCTTCAATATTTCAAGCGCGGAATAAACTATTACAAGGATAATCTCGATGAAACGGCTTTAAACGAATAGCCCTTGCATGGTAAACATCCACGGCATCCAGACGAACAAGCCCACCGCCTCCGTTTGGAGCCGTTCGGCGAGCTTGTTCGCCTTCATGTTGCTATTCCGCTATTGTCCGCAGCCCCTGGCCCGCTTCGACAACCACTTCATCCGCCGGCATCTGCCGCAATCGGACATCCCGCTCAAGACCTTCGCCGGTTAGGATGTTGCCGGCGATTCGCACGCCGCTGCAGGCCGTTAGCATTATGAGACTTCGCACAGGCTTATCCGCATCCGCAGTCATGACGATCTCGTTGCTTATAAAATCGATCAGTCCCGTGCTTTTCGCGCCAAGCGCCGCAGCGTCCCGCGTCTCGATCCTGTTGCCCTCGATGCGGATACCGGCATGCACTGGCCGGGCGACATCCAGCTCGGTATTTTCCGGAGCGATCACGATGACAGGGTGATCCGGCCCGCCGCATTCGATAAACTGGTTGTTCCGGATCGTCAGGTCCCCTACCTTCCCCGACTCATACCAGCTCTCGGCGTCGTCGGCTACGGAAATGCCGCTCATCGTCATTCGCTCGAAAAGGTTGTCCTCGATGACGACCTTGCGGCGCGTCGTAATGAGTACGCCACGCGTTGGAATGCGGGCGAAATAATTGCCCGTGATCCGCACCTCTGGCGTCCATGTCACGTTTTCGACGACGTCATCCGGACGGATGTCCGACGGGACAGGCGCCTCTAGCGTTAGCAGCACCTCGCGCGGGCTGAGCCGCTCCATCGTCTTGACGGTGCCCGAGCCGTAGGCGAGCAGCGAGGCGTGACGAACGAATTCGATCTCGTCGCCAGGGATGAAGGCGTCGAAGCCGTAGGTTTGATGGTGCATGAAGCGCAGCACCAGTTGATCCGGCGCCGGCGTGCCAACAATCCGAAGATGGGTGCCATGCGCGTTGATCGGGTCGTCATGGCCGCCAACGAACCGGCTGTCCGCAATTTCCACCTTCCCCCGGCATCCCGACAGATGGATAAAATCGGCGAACGCGGTCACCGTCCTGCCCGTTTCCGCGCGGGGCGAGAAATCCATCTGCTTGAAGCTTAGATTCTCGCTGAATTGGCCGACGATCCCAAGGCCATGCATGAAATGCATGCCAACTCCGCTCCACGATACATCGCGGCTCCGATGGATAAATGCTCCGACCTGGTCGCGGATGCCGTCGCGCATCTGTAATACCCGGCCTGCGGTCAGGCCGGATATTTCGCTTCCATCCTCAACAAAAACCCTCAGCCGGTTCGGCGCCAGCTCCTCCACCTTGGATGCCCGTTCAACTATATTGTAGATCCTCCAGGTCGTATCACGGATGGGGTCGTATTCCTGCATCGGCCCTTTCGTGAACCGCCAGCCCTCTCCAATCCAGACCAGCCGGCCCCCCTCAATCGCATAACGGCTGTCAGAATGAACCTCCGCGTCGAAATAATCGCTTCCCACGGCGGTGATGGTCATTTCCGTCACTGTAGGCCATTCGTAATCGGCATGCAGATTGCGGATCCGTATGCCTTCGCAGCCGTCAATCGCCAGCATCGTCATCTTGCCGTGGAAGACAAGCAGCGCGCCGTTGCCCTCGAGCGTCAGATCCTTCAACCCTTTGAGCAAAATGCCGATCGTCTTCGTCACGTCGGGATTCTCCGACTCGCTGGCCGTATTCGAAATATAATAAGGCGCCCGGACGGCCTCGTCCGGATGGAAATCGTAGCGTCCCCGCGGAATATCCAGCAGGACGGGTCCCTGAACGCGCGATGCGGCTTCAATGGCCCGGCGCATGGCCGGCTGAGCGTCCGCCCCCGAATCGGGAACCGCTCCATAATCAGTCAAGCGGATAACAACCGGATTCTCTGAAATGATCAACACCATCCTCAAATAATAAGTTAAGCGCTTAATATACTTTACAATGATTAACTAGCCCGTTCAATATCGATTGCGGGAGCGGACAACGAACCACCTGATTGCCTGGATCCAAACTTGCCTGTCCGGGCTATAACCACATCTGCTTATGCGCGTCAATTATCGACCCTGGAGATGGCAAAAAGCCGACGGACGCCTTTCGGTTCCATCGGCCTGTCTATTGCATTTACAGCGCGACCAGCTGTCCCAGCTTCGCGGACTCGTAGGCGGCCAGCGCCACGGCGGCGGACCGCAAGCCGTCTTCGCCGGTTATCGGCACCGGCCGGCCCTCCAGCAGCGACCCTACGAACGATTCGATCATCAGCCGATCCATGTCGTCGCCCCAATAGCTCCAGCTGCCTTTGCCGGCCAGATCGCTGTACACCTCATTCTTCTGGGCGAAGCCGTCGACAGAGATGCTGCCTTTCGTGCCGATGATTTCCATCGTTACGTCGCCCCAGGTCGGGAACGATTTCGGCCGGGACCAGCTCGTATCGATGACGGCGAAGGCGCCTCCGGCGAACTTCACGTGAACGAGGCCCGCGTCGTCGATTTTCGTTTCGCCGAACCGCGATGCCGCGTATCCGTAAACCTCCTTAACCTCGGAGCCAATCATCCAGTTGAGCAGATCCATCACATGAACCGTATGGTCAAGCAGCGCTCCGCCGCCCGACAGTGCTCTGTCGGTAAACCAGCCGCCGGGATTCGTCCCGTGGTTGGTTCCTTTGACGGCGACGATGTCGCCGATATCGCCGCGCTCGATCGCGGCTTTGGCGCCGGTCACGGCCGGCAGATAGCGGCACGGAAAAGCGGTCATCAGTTGGACGCCGTTATCCCGTGCGGCGGCGATCATCCGTTCCATTTCGCTGACGGAGATGCCAAGCGGCTTCTCGCACAGCACATGCTTCCGCGCCTCTGCCGCCGCGATCGCATGCCTGGCATGATGGACATTCTCCGAGCAGATGACGATGGCATCGGCGTCGGTAGCGAGCAGCTCCCGATAGTCGGCATAGTAAGGCAGGCCGGTGCGTTCGACGATCGAGGCTACGCGGCTCTGCGATTCGTCGGCGATGCCGACGATCTCGACCTCCGGCATAGCAGCCAGACTCGCCAAATAGCTGTATGCATGGCCGTGCGCGAAGCTGATCAGACCTACTTTCAGTTTTTTCACCGTTTACTCCTCCTTGCGATTATAATAAAACGACTTTTCCCGTCTGTATCGATTCCAGCGCGGCCAGCGCAATGCGGAGCGCCTCCCGCGCATCCTCCGCCGTAACAAGCGGCTCCGCGCCGTCCCGCACGCACGCCAGAAAATGCGCCAGCTCCCGGTCGTACGGACTCAGAACGCCCGGGCTTTGCGGAATTTCGGCGAACCGCCCATCCCGTTCGGCTTGGGCGCGGGTGCGGACATGCAGCGAGCCGGAAGCCGCGCTGTCCAGACGGATCAGTCCCGCGGAGCCGGAAATTTCGGCCGCATACCGGAACGGACCGGGGTCGCCCCAATGCGCTTCCAGGTTGGCTGCAGCCCCGTTTGCGAATTCCAGCGTCACCAGTGCGTAATCCGAGTCGTCCTTGCAGGCGTTCATGGCGTAGACCGATTTGACCTCTCCCCAGATCCACCTCATAAAATCGATGTCATGGATCATCATGTCGACGATAACGCCGCCGCTTTTCGCATGGTCCTTGAACCAGTCTCTCGCGATTCCGGGATGGCCGCCGACCCGCTTCGTATGGGCTACGCCGGGTTCGCCGATTTTCCCTTCTTTAATCTGCCTGCGTACCTGCTCGTATTCAGGAAAAAACCGGACGACATGTCCAACAAACAGCCGAACGCCGTTACGGCGGCATGCCTCGATGATCTCGTCTGTATCCTCCAGCGACAGCGCGACCGGCTTCTCGCAAATCACATGCTTGCCGGCTTCCGCCGCCTCCAGTACAGCTTGCTTGTGCAAATAGCTCGGCAGCGCGATGCTGATGACCTGCGGATCCGTCTCTTCCAGCATATCGGCGAAAGAGCAGAAGGCCCGCATTCCCGTCTTGCTGGCTAGCTCGCCGGCCAGTTCCGCATCGATGTCGCATACGCCGACTAACTCCGCATCCGCCATTCCGGCGAAGCTTTGCGCATGCACATGCCCCATGCCACCGCAGCCTAACACCGCTACTCTCATCTCGGACACTCTCCTTCTTTTATGGTATACTTCACATGAATGATCTTAGTACGAGGGTTTGCGGGCCACAATTACGATATTTGGGCCTTTTGTATCCAAATTGACTATGGCGCAAAGAAGGCGATCAACCGGTGAAAGACGTTCAGGTACATGCTCCGGAAAACGTTCAGGAACAATTTCAAGAGCCGATCCATTACCAGAACCAGCATCTCTGCATCAAAGCGTGGCAGTTCACGGACGAGTCGAAGCCCGGCCCGTCGAACAGGCGCTGGCATTATCACAAGGAGGTCGAGCTCATTCTGGTGCAGAATGGGTCCATGAATCTCCATACGCCCGGCCATTGCTATGCGCTTGACGCGGGGGATGTCGCCATCGTCGGCTCCTCCCAGCTCCATCTCAGCCAAAAGACGTCGGACGGGCCTCTGATCTATATCGTGCTGCATGTCGATCTGCAGCGTTATTTCGACCCGGCGATGATGATGTATTACCGGCACTTCTCTGAGCTCGTTCGCCCGCTCGAGGAGCTGAACTATATCTTTCGGGAAAACGCGGCAGCCAGGCTGGAGATGGCCGGCATCCTGACGGGCATACACGAGGAAATGATCGGCAAGCGGAAGGGATACGAAATCGCCGCAAGCATGCATATCAAGCATTTGCTGCTGACGCTGCTCCGCCACGACAGCCGCGGGCTGCTGCAGAGCTACGAATTCGTGGACGACACTGTCATGCGCCCCGTCCTCGACTATGTAAGCCGCCATTTGAACGAGCGCATCGACATGGACGAGGTAAGCCGGATCGCCCGGATGAATTACAGTTATTTCTCCAAATATTTCAAAAAAGCGGTTGGCGTTTCGTTCGTCGATTACGTAAACCGTCAGCGCATACTTAAAGCCGCGCATAGGCTTGTCGCAGAGCCCGCCAGCGTCTCCTCCATCGCCGCAAGCGTCGGCATCGAAAATATGGCGCATTTCTACGAGCTGTTCAAACGATATAACGGCTGCACGCCGAAGGAATATGCTCGGCGGCTGCTTCGGGGCGAAGCAAGGAGCGATGCGTAGACCGGCTCATTCAGGTAGCGCATTTCCATTTTCCGATTGCTTTTTATTGAGTTCAATTACCTTAGTTCTCATGATCAAATCGCCCAGCCTTCTCCCCTTAATCAGCAATAGGAAGAGTTCCACCGGCCACACAATCAGAGATATATTCCGGAGAAAAAGCCTCCATTTCCCTGGCGTGTTATCAGGATTAGAATAATCCCTTACACCTAACCCTACAATTCTTTTGCCGATGCTTCTGCCGCCTATAAGATCTCTATTAGAGATAACAAACAGCACTAGGAACAGAAGCGGATAAAATATTTCAAATGGCCGATTAGAGTTTTCTTCAGTCGAATTAATATTGATTAGGATACTAATTGGAACAAAAATAAACAGAACCAAGATGTAATCAATAAAAAAAGCCAGTAGTCTATTCTTCATTACTGCCCCTGCTTTCAACGTTAAGTTTTATAGTATTTCTAGAAAAATACGTTATAAATAAACTATATCCTCCTTTCAGCACAATAAGAAACGAAAACAAAAAGGCTGTCCCCTCTAACGGGAGACAGCCTTTGCTTATACCATGGAATTCGCGATTTTCAGCAAGTTTTCCGGTTTGTATTTAACCTTTAAATATTTCTTGTTACCGATTGCGAGCATATACTGCATCCCGTTCTTGTGAAACCTCAACTCATAGGCTAAGTTATTATTTACTCGATAGAGCGCCTTGGTTCCATCTTTCAGCGTGTAATATACATCATCGTTATCAAATTTGAACCGATCCAAATCTACGGTTACAGGAGCTGCTTTGACCTTGAGAAAACCGTTTATTTCATCGCTCCGATACAAAAGCTCAATCGAGCTGTCATCCTCGATAAAGCCATGAAATTCAGTAACTTTCCTGAAAGGCAGCTCGGTTAGGGTTAAAAGACTGCGCTTGAATTTGGTTTGATATTCTCTTATTAAGCGCGCCTCGTCTGCCAGCGGGTTGAAGCCCTCATATAATACGTGAATCTGGGTGATACGGCCGTAGTTAACGGACAATTCCCAAATATAAGCCAGTCGTTCGGTTTTTCGTTTCTCGTCATAGAAGCTCACCATAAGGATTTGCTCTCCGTTTATTGGCGAAGGCTCAAGCTTATAGCTTTGAGCGGAAACATGCTCCGGTATTTCGGGAATGCGTACGTAATCTTGATCGATAAAGCTTTGCGCTTTTTTATAGTCATTACGCGTAATGGCATTGGCGAATTCGGTTGCAGGGTCATTCTCTTTGGCAAAAGCATGCGTTCCGGCTAACGAAGTAAATCCAAGGATTATCACGATTGTCCATATCCGCTTTCTCAATAGCAAACACCTCATTGATGGAATACTTCTATTTATTCCCAAAATAAAGAGTTGAATGCGTTCTTGCTATCCACTGGTCAAGCGACCGAATGTTATCGGCCTTCCCATTCTTCGCGCAAAATCCCCATCCGAATGGAATCGTAGTACTCGCCATTATATAAGCGTACCTTGCGGATTCTTGCTTCCATCGTCATTCCAAGCTTCTCGGCGCAGCGGATCATTCGGTTATTGCCCGACCAGGTGGTGAGCCCGACTCGCACGAGCGGCATTGCCCCGAACAGATAGTTGATCCATAACGTTAAAGCCTCCGTTCCGTAACCCCCGCTCCAATGCTTCGGGCTGTAGATCGTAATGCCAAGCTCAAGCCACAGCGAAGGCCTATCCTCCCAATAGTAGGATACGACCCCGATAATCTGTCCTTCCGATTCCATAATGAGCATGGAAGGAACGTCATCGGCGGACAGCCGGACCTCCGTTTGGGTTTGGAAGGCTTCGAAATCTATTCGGTTATGAGGGAAATAAGGGGCGTCCCATTTTTTCCACTCCGGATTCTCTTCCCCGTATTTTAATTGCCACAGCCGGTACATATCTTCCGGTTCAATGGTTCTAAGCGCCAAGGTTTTGCCGTTGACACGCATGTTGTATTCCTCCTTTCAACCTTTCTTCAAGTATACGTTAATGGCTGTCCTAGTCCATGCGACCCCTTTTTACAATACCCTATCACACAATTCTGGAATAACGTGGTAAACTAAACGCCGGAAAGATACAAATAGCTGTTGGGAGGAATGGTTGTGGAGAGATTACTTCAAGTGAGACACAAATGGCTAAAGTTATTGCTGATGATGCTGCTGGTTGTGCCGGTTCAGTATCAATGGACAAGCAATAGCGCTCATGCGGAGGGACCATCGGATCCTGCCCCTTACATCAACGCTAAGGTCGTCAACGAGAATGCGGGCAAAAAGGTGTTGTTCGACAACACGCACGCGCAGACAGCGGGAGCTGCGGACTGGGTGATCGACGGCGGATTCTCGGATTTCGCCAACGGACTTGCCAACAATGGCTACTATGTCCAAGAGCTTCGCAAGTCTACCGCGTTTACGTATGACGATTTGAAAGGTTATGACGTATTCGTTATTGCCGAACCTAATATTCCGTTCAAAACCTCGGAGCAAGCGGCAATGGAGCAATATGTCGAAGGCGGCGGCAGCATCTTCTTCATCGGCGACCATTACAACGCAGACCGGAATAAAAACCGCTGGGACGGTTCGGAGTCCATCAACGGTTACCGCCGCGGCGCATGGGCGAATCCGGCTCAAGGCATGAGCACGGAAGAAGCCAATTCCTATGCGATGCAAAATGTCGCAAGCTCGGACTGGCTGGCCGATAACTTCGGCATCCGCTTCCGTTACAATGCGCTTGGCGACATTAACGCAACCAACATTGTGGCTCCAGACCAGGCGTTTGGCATTACGGAGGGCGTATCGGCCGTAGCGATGCATGCCGGCTCGACGCTTGCCATTATTGATCCGACGAAAGCAAAAGGCATTGTGTATCTGCCTCAAACAAACGAAGCTTGGGCAAGCGCGGTTGACCAAGGGGTATACAACGGCGGCGGCGCAGCGGAAGGTCCTTATGTAGCCGTATCCAAGCTTGGCGGCGGGAAAGCGGCTTTTATCGGAGACTCCTCCCCGGTTGAGGACGTATCGCCTAAATATTTGCGCGAAGATACGGGCGCGAAGAAAACCACTTACGACGGCTTCAAAGAAGTGAATGACGGCGTCTTGCTCGTTAACCTTATCGACTGGCTGTCGACGAAAGAAAGCTATACAAGCCTGAGTGAAGTAAACGGCTTGCAGCTCGACCAGCCTACCGCTATTCTTCCTTTCGAGACTCCAGCCTTGTCCACGGAACCGCAGCCTGAACCATGGTCAGCTCCAAATGCAGGCTACAAATGGTATGACCGTTCGACATTCAAGGCCGGTTCTTTCGGTGGCACAACGGCTGTCTCCAACCCGGCATACAGCTTTGTGCATCAGGCAACGCTGCCTAACAGCGGAACGCCGTTCCCGGTTCGCATCGTATTTAACAACCTGGCTCCTAATTCGACTATAAGCAATTATCAGATTGGCGTTTACTTAACGAGCGGCGGCACCCAAATCGCTCAGGTGCAAAATGCGGACGGAACTTGGCCAACGGCTTACGGCTACAGCGCGAATTTTAATGTTACGGCCGATGCCACAGGGCATGCTTATAAGGATTTAACCATTCGCTTAAAGGCCGGTTCCACCGGCGCGGCTAATCTTCGCCTTAGACAAAACAGCACGAACCTGCTGACGGAAGCCGTTAATCTTGGCAACGTAGCCGCTGAGCCCCTCCCGGGCGATGAAGGCGGAATTCCCGCCAAAATCACGATCGCGGAATCCCGTGCCAAAACCGTCGGCGCTACCGTTACGGTTGAAGGCGTAGTGACGACGGAGCCCGGTATTTTCGGCGGACAAGCCTTCTACCTGCAGGATCAGACGGGCGGTATTTACGTCTACCAGAATGCAGCCGGGTATCATGCGGGCGATGTAGTTAAAGTAACGGCAACTACCGCACTCTACAATACCGAGCTTGAGCTTGCAGATATTGTCGCCATCGAAAAAACGGGGACGGCAGCTTTACCGGCTCCAAGCCCGGCAACCGCCGTGGACAGCTCCAATCAAGGCCAGCTGCTGCAGCTGAAAGACGTCACGATTGCCAACATCATCTCCGCCACGCCATCCGGCTCCTTCGAGTTTGACGCTGTCGGCGATAATGGTACGGTTAATCATATCCGTGTTGACGGACGTACCGGCCTTACGCAAAGCAGCTTCCCTTATACCGTTGGTCAAAAGGTAACGATCACCGGCGTGTCCGCTATTTTCAAAGACTTATACCAGCTCAAGCCGCGCAGCCTCGCGGATTTCACGGTTGTACAGCCGGCGGATAACGAGCCGCCAACCGTTGAAGCTTCGCTGTCCGCTTCTCCTAATGCGGAAGGCTGGTTGAATCAGGATGTTCAAGTGACCGTCTCCGCTCAAGACAACTCGGAAGGTAAAGTAGATTCGTTTTACTCGTTAAACGATAACAGCTTTTCAGACTACACAACGCCTGTCACCTTATCTGCAGAAGGCAATCATACATTCTCTTATTACGCGGTTGATGCAGCAGGCAACAAAAGCAGCGTGTCTTCGGTTCATGTTCGATTGGACAAGACCGCTCCGGCAGCGGTATTAACGCAATCCGGCGGACAAGTGGCGGACGTTCTTGAGACGGCGACCCTTGTCTATGACCTTGCAAGCAGCGATACGCTTTCCGGCGTTGCTTCGGAGCAGCTGCTCTTGGACAATAGCGCGATTACAGACGGTTATTCGATCGAAGCTTCCAAGCTTGGTATCGGAAGCCACACGGTACAATATACGGTAACCGACAAAGCAGGCAATACGTCCACTGCAAGCTACACGTTCAAAGTGACAAGCAAGCCGCTTGCCGACGGCGCTCCGGGAACGCCGGTCTTATCCCATAACAACGGCTGGGATAACGGCCTTCAAGACGGAAGCTATACGGTAACGATGAACCTGTGGTGGGGCAATAACGGTTCCGAATACCGGCTGTACGAGAATGGCGTTCTGATCGATACCGTCGAATTGAAGGACGCTTCCCCTTCCGCCCAGTCCGTACAGACACAAATTACGGGCAAAGCTAACGGAACTTATACGTATACGGCGGAATTGATTAATGCTTATGGCAAAACAGCCAGCAGTACGCTGGTCGTTAAAGTAACCGACGCTTCCCCGGGCAAAGCCGTCCTGTCCCATGACAACTGGGATCAAGACGGAAGCTACAAAGTAACGATGAATCTGTGGTGGGGCACGAATGCTACCGAATACCGCTTATACGAAAACGGAATACTCATCGATACGCAATTGCTGAAGGATGCTACTCCCGCGGCGCAAACCGCCGTAACCGCCATTTCGGGCAAAACGCCCGGCGCCTACGAATACCGCTGCGAGCTTGTGAATGCGGCAGGCGTTACCGCGAGCGATACGATTACCGTTACCGTCGCGAAATAATGGGATAAAAAGATCGGCAAGAAACCCCATGCCTTTATGGCATGGGGTTTTCGCTTTTTATGCGGACAACGACTTTCCCTTTAAATTCCCCTTCCCCGAAGTACCGGAGAGCTTCGGCGGCATCCTGCAAGCCATACAGCCGATCAATGACGGGAGCAATATGGCCCGCTTCAGCAAGCGACCTCCATACCTGCTGATCCGCATGATTAGGCTTATGAACCAGAATAGTCATGTTCTTCTTCTCAAACCTGCGGATCAGCGGTGCGGCTAGCAGCGTCTGGAGAAGACGAGGCATTAAGCCGCCTATCATAACGTATGTACCGCCTTTCTTAAGCGCGCGCTTCACCTCGAAGACGGAACGGGTTCCCACTACATCCAGGATAAGATCGTATTGCCGCCCATTTGCGGTAAAGTCCTCTTTCTTGTAATCCAGCACATGGTCCGCTCCAAGGGACAGCAGCATGTCCCGCTTGCCCGCACGGTCAACGGCGGTTACCTCCGCCTCGTGCAGCTTGGCATATTGGATGGCAAACGTACCTACACCGCCCCCCGCCCCATTGATGAGCACTTTCTGGCCCTTCTGCAAATTCCCTTTATCGCGCATTCCCTGCAGGGCAAGCACGGCCGCTTGCGGAATCGCTGCCGCTTGCTCGAAGCTCAGCCTTTTCGGCATTGGAGTTAATGCCTCCTCGCCCGCGCATACGTATTCGGCAAATCCGCCCCAGCCGCAGCCGGACAGATCGCCGAACACCTCATCGCCAGGACGGAACCGCGTGGCGGAGGCGCCAACGGCAATTATTTTCCCGGCAATATCCGCACCAAGAATCGGATACCGCGGCTTGCGGAATCCGCCAATGCGGGTTATGTACGGTTTGCCGCGGAGCAGATCCCAATCCCATGAATTGACCGAAGCAGCATGAACCTCGATCAGCACTTCATGCTCTTTCGGCACGGGGACATCCACTTCTTTGAGCTCGAGAACCTCCGGAGAACCGTAAGCCTTATAGACCAGCGCTTTCATCTTGCGAACACTCATGTCCGTCCTCCTCCAAATAGGAGATATATGAGCTACAGCTTATCGATCGCTCTGCTAATCTGCTTGATTAACAGCGGATTATCCTTGTTGTAAGACCAATAGTTGACGATCAGATTCTTCTTGCGTATGACATTCGGGTACAAATCATTCATCTTGATCGGAGTAGGCGTTCCGTCTAAACTCTCCACACGGATACGTTCCTTTTCCGAAGAAAATACATAGGCAAAAACAAACTCACGATGGGCCATATCTGCTGCAGGCAGAGTTAATTCAAAGGTTACGGGTTCAACTCCGTTGATATTAACCGGAGTGGATGCCAGCTGTTTAACCTCATCGGACGATAACTCGCGAACTTCAAGGCCTTGCTTCTGAAGAGCTTTGCTCACGCCATCGGCATTTAAGGCTCCCTTGCCCGCGCAACCAGACAGCATTAGGACAAGCGCAATCAACAAGATACCAGTTAATTTTCTCATTTCATTTACCTCTCTATATCCATCTAAAAAAGAACCCGTAATCGACGTTTACGTTATTCCGCTTCGCCCAGTCGGCGATATCCGCGAAGCCTTGTTCCTCTTCGTTCACATATCTGAAGCACATACGGACAGGAACCGTTCTCGCGCCACGAGGCTTAATCCCGATAATCGGATGAACCGAGTCCCGCCTGATCATGATGACCTTAATCTGCTCAGGCGTAATCGCAGCTCCGTTAAGCAAAAGCGCATCCCCCTGCAGGCAGAGATCAATCGGTTTCTGTAATGCCCGGTACAGGGACCAGAGCAATACGGCAGCGCAGAAGCAAAAAAACACTATGGCCGGAACGTACAGGACCGCATCATCGTCTTTTCCCCGCAGCGTACTAACAAGAAAGAGTGAACACAGCACCGTCATCGCAAAAATGTTCTTCAGGCCCGAAGGGTTTCTGACCGCATGCTTGCATGGCTGATTGTCCAATTCATCCAACCTCCCCTGATCAAGTACGAGATTGTATATTACTATTCAATAAACGGTCAAATCATCCTGCCTATCAGCCCTAAAATGAAAGATTCCGCTTGAACGGCAGCTTGACAGCTTCCTTTTTCGAGTGTACTCTTTTGACAAGGAATTCCACTAGGGGCGCCCGCAAGGGCTGAGATAAGGCTTAGCCTTGGTCCCTTTGAACCTGATCTGGGTTATGCCAGCGTAGGAAAGTGGTCTTGTGCGCGTCAGCCATATGCGATGGAAACGGATGCTATTGTCATCCGTCCGTTTCGATTTGCACGGATTTCGACACCTCAAGCCGCTCCCGACGGGGCGGCTTTTTTTGTTGCCGGCGAATCGTCCGGCCGCATCGAAAGCTGCCTTTGGGGAGCGACCCGGGGTTGCGGGCTTTGCCCTTCCGGGGTGAGCTCTGCCTATTCGCCCGTGTCTAATTAACGGCTGCTGAAGCTTATGCCGCGTACAGTCTCATTACCCTAAACAACGGCCTCCTAGCGGACATTCCGAACCTATCGAATGCTCTTAGGAGGTTTTTTATGCCGATTTTATCGACGCCGCTGCCGGGCAGCCGCAAAACGTATGTGAGAGGATCGAGGGAAGATATTCGTGTTCCGATGCGCGAAATCGTATTATCCGAAAGTCGGGGAAAAGACGGACTGCCGCAGCCAAACGAGCCCGTACGGGTGTATGACTCAAGCGGCCCGTACACGGATGAGTCCTACGAGGCCGATGTACGCAAAGGTCTCCCTATCCTACGCAGTAAGTGGATCAGCGATCGCGGCCACGCCGAAGCTTACGACGGCCGGGTAATTAAGCCGGAAGATAACGGATTTTCAAACGAGGAACGAGCAAAGAAGAATGGCGCGGAAATTTTCCCGGGCCTGACTCACCGGCCTCTACGGGCAAAGCCGGGAAAAAACGTCACGCAGCTTCACTATGCCCGCAAAGGCATCATTACTCCGGAAATGGAGTTTATTGCGATTCGGGAAGGGGTTGATCCGGAACTGGTCCGTTCGGAAGTGGCCCGCGGGCGCGCGGTTATACCAGCCAATATCAACCATCCCGAACTCGAGCCGATGATCATCGGGAGCCGTTTCCATGTAAAGATTAACGCGAACATCGGCAATTCGGCCGTTACCTCCTCTATCGAAGAGGAAGTCGAGAAAATGACGTGGGCGACCCGCTGGGGAGCGGATACGATCATGGATTTGTCCACGGGCAAAAACATCCATACCACACGCGAATGGATTATCCGCAACTCCCCCGTTCCCGTTGGTACCGTCCCCATTTACCAGGCGCTTGAAAAAGTAAACGGAAAAGCGGAAGACCTGAGCTGGGAAGTATTTCGCGATACGTTAATCGAACAGGCTGAACAAGGCGTCGATTATTTCACTATTCATGCCGGCGTGCTGCTGCGTTACATTCCGCTTACGGCCAAACGCGTCACAGGTATCGTTTCCAGGGGCGGCTCCATCATGGCTGCCTGGTGTCTTGCTCACCATAAGGAAAACTTCCTCTACACCCATTTTGAAGAAATATGCGAGATTATGAAAGCCTACGACGTGTCGTTTTCGCTTGGAGACGGCCTGCGTCCAGGCTCCATTGCAGACGCCAACGATGAAGCTCAGTTCGCGGAGCTGAGGACGCTTGGAGAGCTGACGGATATCGCTTGGAAGCATGATGTTCAGGTCATGATTGAAGGTCCGGGTCATGTCCCCATGCATCTAATCAAAGAAAACGTCGACCTTCAAATGGAGATCTGCAAGGAAGCGCCGTTTTATACCCTAGGGCCGCTTACCACGGACATCGCACCGGGCTACGACCATATCACATCGGCGATTGGAGCAGCGATGATCGGTTGGTTCGGAACGGCAATGTTATGCTATGTAACGCCTAAAGAGCATCTGGGCCTTCCAAATAAAGAAGACGTTAAAGACGGTGTCATCGCCTACAAAATAGCAGCGCACGCCGCCGACCTTGCCAAAGGACATCCCTTGGCGAAACTCCGGGACGACGCTTTGTCGAAGGCAAGGTTCGAGTTCCGATGGCGCGATCAGTTCCATTTGTCCCTCGATCCCGAACGGGCGATCGCTTACCATGACGAGACGCTGCCCGCCGAGGCGGCGAAAACAGCTCACTTCTGCTCGATGTGCGGACCAAAGTTCTGCAGCATGCGGATAACGCAGGACATTCGGGAATACGCGGAAGCGCGAGGATTGAATAACGAAGAGGCTTTCGAGGCCGGAATGAAAGAACAGGCGGATTCGTTCAAAATATCCGGAAGCAAGCTATACGGCTGAACTAAGACGGTGCGTTTCGAGAGCCATTCGATGACGTAAAATAGTCTGTGTACCAAGATCTGGAGTCTTTCCAGAACGCAAAAAAGTAGGGTATCCTCGGGATTGCGACATCACCAAGAGGAGGACCCTACTCGATGACTAATATACCCGAAAATGCCTTTCATAATCTACTTGAAAATACTGTTACTAAGCTGCTCCAAGAAAAGCTTGAACTGCTCCTTCAAGAAGAAATTAAGAATTACATGACCATTGAAAAACCGACTTCATCCAATAGCCGAAACGGACATTACAAGCGTTCGTTCCAGACGCGCTATGGCACCATTAACGCACTTCGGGTTCCACGTGACCGTAAAGGGACCTTCCAGACGCAACTTTTCGAGCCATACCAACGCAGAGAAGGATGGTTAGAGGAGGCCATTATTCACATGTACAAAGGTGGTATGAGTACGCGCGAGGTGGCTAAGTTCATCGAAAGTATGTTTGGCACACACTACTCTCCAACAACGGTCAGTAACATTACACAAACGGTTATGGAGGACATTGAAGAGTGGCAAACACGCCCCCTGGAGAAACGCTACTCCGTCCTCTACTTGGATGGTCTCTACGTCAAACTCAAACGTAACACGGTAAGCAGCGAAGCCGTGTACTTAGTGATGGGAATTGATGAGAAAGGAATTCGTCAAATCCTCGGCTTCTACGTTGGCGGTCACGAAAGCTCAAACGGTTGGCGCGAGGTACTCAAAGACCTTAAGAAGCGTGGTGCCACAGATGTATTGCTCGGCGTATTTGATGGCCTACCTGGTCTGGAAGACGCTTTTCGTGAGATCTACCCAATGGCTGATGTTCAGCATTGTGTCGTCCACAAAGTCCGTGCTACTTTCCCAAAAATCCGTATGGCGGATAAGACGGCGTTTCTGAGCGACCTGAAACAAGTCTACACCGCTATGGATAGGGATGTTGCCCTGGCTGTGTTTGACGGCTTCAAAAGTACATGGAGCAAGCGGTATCCAAAGGAAGTGAAGTCGTGGGAAGAGCAGCTTCCAACTTTGCTTACATTCTACAAGTACCCGTCATTAGTCCGAAATGCGATCTACACGACGAATCCGATCGAGCGCATGAACAAAGAACTGCGAAAGCGGCTAAAACCAATGAACAGCCTAACTAACATTGAAGCTGCAGAGAAGATTATTTACTTACAAGCCATTGATTACAACGAGAATTGGTGTGGTAGAGCCGTTCGTGGTTTTAGTGATCCTGGTACCAGAGCTGCGTTTGAAGCCATGTACAGTGAGCGTTACGCAAACAATTCATTTAAAGAAGAATGAGTTCCCGCGCCTTCGCTTGGGCTTTGCCCTCTAGAAGGTCAACAGCTAAATATTCATTTCCATCGTCCCGATGGAAATCCCTACTACACAAACTTCTTGACGCTACCAGCCATTCGAGGCGATAGGGTAACAGTAGGGCTACTACGTTGGATTTCGTACAGTGTATCGGGCTATTTTTGACTGTTTACTGGATCTACATTGGAGTCTCTACAGGATAATCCGCTCATTTGGACGATTCTTGCTCATTCTGGCCCCTTATACTGGAGTGAATCCAACGTAGCCTCCGTGTTCTTCCTTTCCCCCTGATTTCAATGGAGTAAATCCAACGTATGAGGAGGAAAAAGCTGAGGCTGTACCAAGGTCATTAAAAATGACGATGGCACAGCCTCGTTTGAATTATTTAATTACCCTTTAACCGAGCCGGCCGCGATACCTTCTACGATCCGGTCGCTGAGGAACAGGAACGTGATAAGGATAGGCAGGATGCTGATCATCAGCGTGGCGCCGATTGCGCCCCAGTCAGTAGTGTACTGGCCGATAAAGTTCTGTACGCCAACGGTCAGCGTTTTGAACTTGTCCGAGCTGATAAACGTGTTGACGAATATAAATTCGTTCCAGTTATAGATCATGTTGATAATGCCCGTTGTAGCCAGCACGGAGCTGGTCATCGGGAACACGATGCTGAAGAATACCTTATGAATGCTGGCCCCGTCAATGATGGCCGCCTCCTCGACTTCCTTCGGCAGAGCGACATAAAAGCCAAGCAGAATCATAATCGTGATCGGCATGTTAAACGCGACATAAGACAGAATGAGTGACAAAGGATTATCAATCAGATGCGCCTTGTTGAACATGCTGAACAGCGGAATCAGCGTCGAGTGAACCGGAATCATCATCGCGACCATAAAGAGGCCTAGGACAAGCGAGCTGAGCTTCCATTTCATGCGGGTAATCGCAAACGTCACCAGGCTGCCAAGCACAATCGTCGCGGCCGTTGCCGCTACCGTAATCCATACGCTGTTCAGGAAATACGTATCGATATTGCCCGCATTCCACACTTTGCTGTAGTTATTCCAATGCGGAGGCGACGGCAAAGCAAACGGCGATAGATTAAAAACTTCCTGGTTGTTTTTCAAAGAGAAGAACAAAAGCCAGATGAGCGGGTAAACCTGGAACACCGCTACGGCGATGAGAACAATGTACAGTACAGCGTAGCCGACCTTCATTCCTATTCTCGAACCGGATTTCGCTTCTCCGCCCAGTTTCATAGTTGTCGATGACATGAAGCGTACCTCCTGAAAAGAATTGTCACACCAGCAGCCTAAACAAGGCTGCCAGTGATGATTCTTACTTCGTAAGCATGAGCCTAAAGAATTGTCACACAAACAGCCTGGAATGGCTGCTTGTGATGATTCTTACCTCGTAAGCATGAGCTTAAAGAATTTATTACTTAGGAATACTGGATCGTGTCTTTGCTGGCTGTTGCCTTGCGGATGATCCATGTTGCTACCAGACAGATAATAAGCAGGAAGAAGCCAACCGCGCTGCCGTAACCGAAGTCGTAAGCTTTAAAAGCTTTATGGTACATGTACGACGCCATTACCTCACTGGAGCCGTTCGGCCCGCCGTCCGTCATGACATAGATCAAGTCGAAGTATTTCAGGGAACCTACAACCGCCAAGACAACCGTTACTTTCACAACTTCCATAACAAGAGGGAATTTGATTCTCCAAGCGATTTGGAACGAATTCGCCCCGTCAATCTTAGCCGCTTCTTCCAAGGAAGAAGGGATGTTCTTCAATGCCGCATAGTAGATCAGAATATAGAAGCCCGCGTATTGCCACAGAATCGGAATAAACAAAGCGAACAAAACAAGATCCGTCTCTGCCAGCCAAGCGGGAGGATTTGCAACGCCAAGGGATTCCAGCAAGCTATTCATAATGCCGTTAGTAGGATGATAGATTTTGAGCCACAGCTGAGCGATGGCCACCGAGGACAGCAGCATCGGGATTAAGTAAATTTTGCGGAACAGGTTTGCTCCTTTGATTTTTGCCGCAAGCACCATGGCTACGACGAGATAAACGATAAGACTCAACATCGAAAATACGGCTAGCAGAAGCGAATGTCCCGCACTGCTCCAGAAAGCATGATCCTTAACCAGCGTTGCGTAATTGTCGAGGCCCACCCACTTCATTGCGCCAATACCATTCCATTCGTTCAATCCGTAGTAGCCCGTCAGTACGATTGGGATATACACGACGGCCAGAATGAGCAGAAGGGATGGCAGAACGTATAAAGCGATGACTTTCTTGTTAGATAGCACCTTATCCAATTTGGCCGACTCCTTTCTCTGTCAAAAATAAGGAGAGCCGCCTACCCGGTATTTCCGAACCCGTTCGTCCGGATAGGCCTCTCTTTATTTTTGGATGTCTGAACTAGTTGCCTTTCGCGATGGCCGCATCTTGCTCGGATGCAAATTTCTCTGGGTTAACGGCTTTGCCGAAGAGCGATTGGATCATGTTCAGATGAGTCTCAGCCGCGTTAGCCGGCAATTGAACGTCCGCGAACAAGGTAATGCTGCTTGCTTTGTTAAGTTCGTTGAACAGATCGATGTACAGCTGCGGCAGCTGGATCGAGGAAGTATCGATCTTCGTAGCCGGAATAACGCCTGCGCCGGTTACCGATTGCTCGCCCCACTTCGTTACGAAGTATTGCACGAATGCTTTTGCTTCTTCTTTTACTTTGGAGTTTTCCCCTACGAACAAGCCTACGCCAGGACCGCCAACCCAGCTGTCCGCGTTGCCTTTGCCACCTTCAACCGTTGGGAACTTGAAGAATCCAACGCTGTCGCGGAACGATTGCGGAATGTCTTCGTTGGTGGTGAAGTTCGGCAGCTCCCAAGTACCCATCAGGTACATTGCGGCATTGCCGTTCAGGAATTCGGATTTCGCTTCTTCGTTCGACAGGCCGTTAAAGCCTTTGACGAATGCGTTTGCGTCAACCAGGGATTGCACTTCGGAAGCGGCTTGCTGCAAGCCCGGATCCGTAAATTTCGCCGTGCCTTTAATGGCGTTGGCTACCGTTTCTTGACCCGCAATACGGTCAGCCAGGTACATGTACCACAGGGAACCCGTCCAGCGGTCTTTGTTGCCAAGCGCGATTGGAGCTATGCCGTTATCGGACAGCGTTTTCACGACTTGCTTGAATTGCTCGTATGTCGTTGGAACTTCAAGATTGTACTTCTTGAAAATTTCTTTGTTGTAGTAGATTGGAGCGATGTTGAACTCCAGCGGAAGCGCATACGTTTTGCCGTCGATCGCGTAAGCTTCCGTTGTACCCGCTACGAATTTGCCGTTCAGCTCACCGCTGAGCAGATCGTCAACCGGCGTGAACAGCTTGCCGTCTACGTACGGCTTCAAGAAGCCGGCCGCCCAAGTTACGCCCACATCAGGAAGCTGATTCGATGCAGAGAGGACTTTTAATTTGTTTTTGTATTGCTCGTTATCGAGGACCTCTTGCTTGATCGTTACGTTAGGGTGTTCTTTTTGGTAATCGTTGATGATTTGGTTAACGATTTTGTTCTGGCCCGCGGATACGCCTTCCGGCCAAAGGTGCATGAAGTTGATCGTTACCTTTTTGTCGGAACCGCTTTCAGAGGAGCCCCCGTTAGAAGCCGTATTACCATTATTTGAGCTGCTGCCGCTGTTGTTGCCGCATGCTGCCGTTACGATGGCGAGACAGAGAATAAGTCCGAGTGTCATCCACTTCGATTTTTTGAACACGTTTACAACCCCTTTTTGACTGATGTGTTTGTGTTGCTAAACAAATTGTAACAGCGCTTTCACAGCAGCATAAGGTATGGTGAGTTGGGAAAAATACTACTTTTATTGGATTGTCTCCTCCGCGTGCGAGACATTTTTTCGATATTGCCCGGGACTTACTCCTTCATGCGAACGGAACACTTTGACGAAATATTTGGCCGTCTGATAGCCCGCTTTTTCGGCAATTTCGTTGATCGACAGACGCGTATTGGTCAGCAATTCCTTGGCTCTTTGCACCCGGCGTCTTGTCAAATAATCGCTGAAGGTCAGCCCGGTCTGCTCCTTGAACAGGACGCTGAAATAGCTTGCGTTCATATGCAGATGATCGGCGATATCCCGCATCGTAACCGGCTCATGCAGACGCTCGTCCACATACTGAATCGCTTCCTTCACCGGCGCGCTGTATTGGGTCTCCTGTTCGGTCGTCTCCAGCAGCTTCGTATCGACAAGCCGCTCCATGCGTTCAATCCGGTTGAGCTCTTCCTCTTTGCGGAACGCAAGCTCCACGGCTTCCACCAGCTTTTTCTTGTCCAGCGGCTTGAGCAAATACTCGATAACGCCAAATTGCAGAGCCTTATGGGCATAGTCGAACTGCGGATGGCCGGAAATGACGATGACAACCGGCGGATGCTGCCTGTCCCTCAGCTTCTCCACAAGCTCCAGCCCGTTAATCTCCGGCATCCGGATATCGGTAATAACCAGATTGGCTTCATTGGCCTCCAGCCATTCCAATGCTTCCACGGCACTGGACGATGTTGTGATCTCGTAGCGGCCTGCCGACCACGACTCTAACACCTTCCGCACGCCCTCTCTTGTTCTTGGCTCATCGTCTACGATCAGAATCGTCTTCATTTGCTTCGCCCCCATGTTCAATCGGTATTTCAAAAGACATCCTTGTGCCCGCTCCCTGCTCGCTTTGAATCTGTAGGCCATGCGTCTCTTCCCCGTAGTAAAGCCTGAGTCTTCGGTCGACGTTGGAGATGCCAACCCCATTTCCCTTCGCATCATGGACATGTCCCTGCTTCATCGCCGCATAAAGCGACTGCACCTTGTCAAAGCTCATGCCCGGGCCGTTATCCGTAACGGAAATCCGAATGTATCCCGGCCGTTCGGTTTTCTCTATGCCGATCACAACCGAGCCTTGTCCGATTCGCTGCTCTACCCCATGCGAGATGGCATTCTCGACAAGCGGCTGGATCAGCAGCTTCGGAATCGGAACGCCCCGAAGACTCTCATCGCCTTCGATCGACCACTTCAGCCGGTCGATCAAGCGCATCTCCATGATTTTCAGGTAACGCTCCGCATGCTCCAGTTCATCGGCTACCGTTACCCATTCGTCATCGTCCGCCCGGTTAATCACATACCGGAACAGCCCGGACATCGCCACAACGACCTGGGACAGCTCTTCTTCCTCCTTGTCCTCAAGCGCCCAATATAACGCTTCCAGCGTGTTGAAAAGAAAATGCGGATTGATCTGCGCCTGCAGCGCCTTCAGTTCCGTTCGGCTCTGAATAATCTCCTTCTCGTACACCACTTCGATCAGCTCGTTCAAATAAGCGACCATCTGGTTGTACGTATTGTTCAGCTCGTTAATCTCCAGCGTGGAGGACGTTACCGGTATAGGCTTCAGCGAACCGTATTTTGCGCCTCTCATCGCCTTGATCAGATTAAGAATCGGGCTCGTAATCATGGTCGACAGGATAAAGGTTAAGATCAGGAACAACAGGACCCCAACCATAACCGATACGAGTATAGCCGTGCGCAGCACCGATACTCCTTCAGCGGCATATTCGGCCGGCGTCAGGATTAACACCTTCCAGCCTGCCGCTGCCTCAAGCTGCTTCTGAATGGGAATATACAATCGGCCATGCATGCTGATGGTCTTCCCGTCCGTCTTCTGAAGAACGTCCTGCGGAATGTCAGCCGAGAAGTTCGCCGCGATAATCTGGCCGGAGCCGTCGATCAGCCCCATTTCCTCTTTGCCGTCCGAGGATGTATTCGCATCGATTAGCTCAAAATATTTTTTGTCGATTCGGACCAATAAATACCCGGCATTGGAAAAGGACTGGTCAATCAGGCGTACGCGGCGGATCGCCGTAATTTGATTCGGATTATTCTTATCGATGCCGAACCATACGAGCTGACCTGCGGCACGGTCCGCCTCCCGGATCCATTCATTGGGCACCCGGTTGTACAGGCTGATATCCGTCAGCGGGAACAATACCCGGAAGCCATTCGAGTACAATTCAATGGACTGAACGCCGCTTACATACGCCTGCTGCTTCCGGATTTCATGCTGAAGCACCTGACGCTCCTCGAAGGTCAGGTTGGTGCCGCCCGCTTCCTTGGCCATCAGGCTCTGAATCGATGCGTTGGTGGCTACCTGCATCGTAAACGTCTCCATCTGATGGAGCAGAACGTCCATCTTGCCGGTCGCCTGCACCGCTGTCTGTTGAATATGATTTTCGGCATTATTGCGCAGCAGCTCCGAGACTTGTCCGTAAGTAAAAAAGCCTACCGAAGCAAGGACGAGCAGCATAACGAGCACGAATCCGAGAAAAATCTGATTCCGCAACGTGTTCATGCGATTAAACTGGAACAACCCGGACACCCCCGCCTAATATCTGTCGCCATTACTATACACAATATAAATAAAAAAAAGAAAGCCCCTTCATCGGGGCCTCGCTATTCGGTAGTCAAGATTATTCCAGCTTGAGCTGGGGCATCGAGATTGCCGAGAACGCCAGGATGCCTACCGTAACCCAGATCGTAACCGACAGCCATAAATCCCTTTTTGGAGCAAAACTCACGGCATTACCTCCCTGTCCATAAGCTTCTCCAAACGTTCCTTCACCGGAAGCCATTCTTCCGAAATAAAGCTAAATATAACATAATCCTTGCCATTATATTTCTTGCGGAGCACGCCTTCGCGCGTTGCTCCAAGCCGTTCTATCGCCCGCTGGGAGCGATGATGCGAGGTTGTTGTGATAAGCTCGACCCGGACGGCCTCCCACTGCTCGAAAGCATGCTTCAGGAGCAAATATTTGCTTTCGGTATTAACGGCTGTCCGCCAAACTTCGGGCGAATACCAGGTCCAGCCGATATTCAGGTTGCGGTGGGACGGGGCGATACGGAGGTATCTCGTTGTCCCGACAAGCCGGTTCAGCTGCTTATCAAAAACCGCGAACGGATACTCTTCCCCCCGTTCTCTTCCCTGTATCGCCGTTTGTACAAAACGCTCCATCTCTTGCAGGGTATGGACTTTGACGGGCAGCTGTTCCCATAATTCGTCCGAGCGCGAGCAGGCAAATAACGGCTCGGCATGCTCCTCCGCTAGGGGAAGCAGCTTAATCCGCTTGCCTTCCAGCGCTGTAATATTCATCGCAGCAGCTCCTTTCCCTAACCAAATAAATTTATCCATTTTTTACTATTATTTTCATGTTCATCCTTGCTTGTCAAGACAAGAAAAACCGCAGGATAAGCATCTTGCGATGCCATAACCTGCGGTTACATTTACTGTTGATTCCGAATACGGTCCATTGCGGAAGCGGCCCTAGGCCATCCCGCATAAAAAGCCAAGTGCGTGACCGCTTCCGTCAGCTCTTCTTTCGATAAACCATTCTCCCTGGCAAGCTGCAGATGATAAGGGAGCTGCTCCATATGCCCGCCGGCCACCAAAGCCGCTACGGTAATCAAACTCCGCTCGCGCAGTGAAAGTTCTTCCCTCCGCCACAAGTCTCCGAACAGGATATCTTCCGTATAACGGGCAAACGAGGTATCTCCATAGGCAGGCGCGATATGAGCCGTATCGATTTTTCTATGCATCGCGTTGCGCCTCCTCCCTCTTCCGTTCAAGCATTTGGGCTATTCCGTTCCCAAACGTCCAGTCCTCAAATTCCGTGCCAACAAGCACAACAAAGAGATCCTCTGCCCTCACTCCGCAAGCTGGCAACAGTTCTGCAAGTCTGGCATAAAAGCTCCTCTTCTGTTCCTCCGTCCGTCCGGACTTCAAAGTAATCTGGATATAGAGCAGCCGGTCCGTACGCGAGACCTTCAGATAAGCCGGATCATAATAGAACTCCCCTGGTTTATGGCCATGAAACACCTGAAAATAATCATCCGCCGGCACGCGAAAATGCTCGGTTAGCGCCTGATGAATCGCATGGCTGATCGCCGACAGCTCCTCCTGCTTATATTGATCTTCCCTATAACTGACCCGGATAAAAGGCATCTGTCATCACTCCCTGAATGAGATGACTTTATTGTATATCTAATCGTTTCATCTATATAATTGAATTAATCAAACAACTCATTCAAATTCGTAGATGGAGATGCTTCGAAATGGATCTGAAGGAACTAACCGCTTTTCAAACGATATTGCAGGAAGGCAGCTTCGCGAAGGCGGCAGCCAAGCTGAATTATGCCCAGTCCACCATAACGAACCAGATTCAGCGCCTGGAAAAAGAGCTCGGCTTCCAGCTGTTTGACCGGGGCTGGGAAGCCGAGCTGACCCCCGCCGGGCAAATCTACGCCGCGGAGGTAGAGCAACTTGTTCAGCACTGGCATTATGCGTCGGATCAGGCAAAAGCGATTCTGCGGGAGGAGACCGGCACCCTTCGCATTGGCATGCTGGAGATGCTTGCCCGGCAGATCATGCCGGAAGCGTTATGGCGGTTCCGGGAAGAAAAGCCGCAGATCGCCTGCCATTTCGTGATTGGCAACACCGACCTGGTGGCCGGCGAGCTTCGCCATAAACAGCTGGACTTTGCGATATGCGGCGAGCCTCCCGACCTGTCTGGCCTGCGCTTCGAACCTTTGCTTGAGGAGAGGATTGTTTTTGCGGCGGCCAAGGACCATCCTCTTCACCAGCGCGGCGGAGGCCGTCTTCCTTTTCAGGAGCTGCTGCCCTATCCGATGGTAGTTGGCGGGCCAACTTGTCTGTACTATCTGCACTTATCGAGGCAGCTCGCCAGATTCGACAGCATGCCGATGCTCCATTCGGTCAGCCAAATCTCTGCCATTCCGGGCTTTGCGGCACGTTCGCCGTTTATCGGCGTTGTCCTTGCTTCCACCCCTCTGCCAGATGGAGTATTACCGTTTGCCGTTGACTGGGAGGAGCATAAAATCCCTATTGGTCTGCTTGAACGGCGGGACACGGCATATCCATCGGCAGCGCGCAAGCGGCTTATCGGGATCATCAAAGAGGTCTGGTTCAATGAGGCTTGACGAAAAGACCGTTGACAGAACGAGCAATCCCCTATATTTTTCTTAATAAACAAATCGTAAAAAGAGGTGTATCCGCCATGCCAGTTGAATACCGCATTGGAGCTCCCCTTACAGCCGTGCAAGTCGCCGAAGTATTCCGAAGCTCCGGCATCAGACGACCGGTCGATGATCTAGCCCGCATTCAGAAAATGATCGACAACGCCGATCTCATTCTCTCGGCTTGGGATGGCGAAGAGCTTGTCGGCATTGCCCGGGCGGTTACCGACTTCTCCTATTGCTGCTATCTCTCCGATCTGGCCGTAAGCAAGACGCATCAACGTCTGGGCATCGGCACGGAGCTGGTGAACCAGCTGCGGGAGCACATAGGCGAAGAGGTTGCCCTTCTTCTGCTGTCCGCGCCATCCGCCATGGACTATTACCCTCAGATCGGCTTTAACAAAGCCGACAACGCGTTCCTGATTAAGCGGGTAAGATAATCCTCCGATCCTTTAAAATGAAAAAGTACAGCTCATCCGCGGCAAGATGCTCATTTGAGCATTTTTTCATCGGAATGAACTGTACTTTTGCTTTTTCCTTCGATTTGCAGACTTCAACCAGCCGATGAACCTGTACGATTGCAAGCCAAGCAGCCTTCTAATCGAGCCAGCCGTTTTTCTCCGCGATTCCGATCGCATCAATCCGGTTCTTCGCGTCAAGCTTCTGAATGGCTTCGGACAAGTAATTGCGCACGGTACCCGCGGATAGAAACAGCCGGGACGCAATCTCGCCGGCAGGCAGACCTTCCCGCGCCAGACGAAGCACCTCCCGCTCCCGCTCGGTAAGCGGATTCTCCGCTTCCCAGAACGATAAGGCAAGCTCCGGACTAACCGCCCGCTTCCCTCCATTGACGTTGCGAAGCGCCGCGGACAGCTCATCGATCGGGGAATCCTTGAGCAGGAAGCCCTTCACTCCTGCCTTCATCGCCCGCTGGAAGTACCCGGAGCGCGAAAATGTTGTCAGAATAACAACGAGGCAAGGATGTTTATCCGCACGAAGGCGTTCCGCAACATCAAGTCCGGTCAGCTTGGGCATCTCGATATCCATCACGCAAATATCCGGTTTCAAGCTGCGAATCATCTCGAGTGCCTGTTCACCGTCTTCCGCTTGTCCAACGACCTCGATATCCTCTTCCAAATCCAATAGGGCGCTGAGCGCACCTCGCAGCATTCCCTGATCCTCGGCTACAAGCACTCTCATTATGTGGAGTCTCCCTTCTTCGATGACGAGTGTACTCTAGGCACGGTAATCGTAATAACGCTGCCGCTGCCTTTCGTGGACTTGAATTCAAACTTGCCGTCCACCAGATTAAGCCGTTCCTGCATCCCTCTAAGTCCGTTATGCGCCGGTCCTTTTTCCGCTAGATCACAGCCAACCCCGTTATCCCGGATAACCAAGCGATACTGATCGGGTGTCATTGCCCAATCAATCACGCATTGCCGGGCTTCGCTATGCTTCACGACGTTGGTTACCGCTTCGCGCAGGCACATGCCCAGCATATTATCGATAAGCGGGCTTAAGGAAGCGGAAACGGGATCGCCCTGCACCTTGATGGTTATAAAAGCCGCTGCCAGTATCCGCTTCGCATTCGACAGCTCATCCTGCAGCGTTACCGTATTCATTCCCGTAACCAGCTCCCGGACCTGCTTCAGCGCAGCGCGGGAGGTAAGCTGAACATCCCGGATTTCCTGCTTCGCCCGGTCCGGATGGTGGGCAATAAGCTTCTCGGCCAATTCGCTCTTGAGCGTAATCATCGTAAGGGTATGGCCCAGCGTATCATGAAGCTCGCGGGAAATCCGCTGCCGCTCCTCCTGAATGGATAAACGCGAAATTTCATCATTGGCAAGCTCAAGCTGCGCGCGAAGCACTCTGGACCGTCGCCCGATAAACATGACAAAAGGAACCAGCAGTACCGCAAGCATAGCAGGCAATAAATTATAGAGCCCTTCCAGGCCGTTCGTTTCTTCATAGTGCCAGACCTCCATCCCGTACAACAGAAGCACGCCGGACATGGCAATTCCGATCTGACGAAGGTTTGGCAGCATGCCGACAAGCGATGCCGTAAAAAAGCCCATATACATAAAGCTTTCATCATACCGCCAACTGAAATACCCGATCACGAGCAATTGAATAATAACCGCCCAAATACGCCAGGCTTTGCTCAAATGCCCCGCGATGTAACTTGCGATAAACAAAACAATAAGCGGGAAGCCTATCCACTGCTCTTCGGGCGGCCGTTCGGCGAGTGCCATGACCGGAAATAAAATATAGATAAGCCATAACAGCATAAAGAAAATGGGCGGCCCTCCTTCGGGGGGCCGCTTCATTATTAATCGACGTAAATCATGCAAGTATTTTTGCATTACACCGCTTCCTGTTTTTTCATGATATAAGACGAAATCGCAAGGAATACCACGACATAAGCAACCAGGATTCCTACGCCGGTCCAGTTAATCGACACGCCGGCAACGGCGTCCCAAGCCCCTTGGCCAAGACGATAGGTCGGCGTCAGGTGAGCAATGGTCTTCATCGTGCTGGACATCGTGTCCGTCGGGAACCACAGACCGCCCAGAATGGAAAGTCCCATATAGCATATCATGGAAAGGACTTGAACAAAATCCGCATTTTTGATCGAGCCGATCAAGGTGCCAAGACCCATAAACGAGAAGCCGCCGATAAAGATAAACAGTCCGCAAGCGATCCAGGTGGAAGCGCTCAGGTTAACGTCTTTGAAGACTCCGCCAACCACAAACATAACGATAATAATAGCCAGGTTAATAACCGCTTGCGACAATACTTTGGACAATACATAAGACCAGGAAGGAAGCGGCGTGATTTTGAGCAGGGACAGCCAGCCCTGGCTCCGTTCTCTCGACAGCCGCTGCGCATAGGAGGTCAAGCTCGCTCCAACCACGCCGTACACCGTCATCGACATCAGGTAATAGGCTTTCCAATCGACATTGCCAACTTGCACATTATCGCCAACGGTATTGGTAAAGATAAAGTAGAACACAACCGGCATAATAAACGAGAAAATAACGAAACGGCGGTTACGGACGGTACGCAGCAGCTCCGCTTTGCATTGCGCCAGCCTTGCCTTCATGCTTGTGGATTGACTCATTGATAATAGATCCCCCTTAGTTCGTAGAGTGGACAATCGCCTGGAATGCATCCTCAAGGCCGCCACTTTGAATTTCGATATCTTTCATCTCAAAACGCTGTTCGATCAACGTTATAATCAACCGGTCGGTATCCCGGCTATGAAGCTTCACGCGTCTTCCGTTCCATTCCACGTCGATAACTCCCGGCAGCGCCTGCAGCTGGTCGTTCGTTACGGAAGCACCCGCCGTAAAGGAAATGACGCGGCCCGTTGTTTCGGCTTTGATCTGGCTTGGCGAGCCGTCCGCCACGACCTTGCCCTGATTAATAACGACGATGCGGTCTGCGAGGCTATCCGCTTCTTCCAGGTAGTGCGTCGTCAGAACAACCGTGCGGCCTTTGTCCGCCATCGAACGGATCGTATCCCAGAACATTTGGCGGGAAGTGACGTCCATGCCTACCGTTGGCTCGTCGAGGAAAATAATTTCGGGATCGCCCGCCGCAGCAAGCGCGAAGCCTAGACGGCGCTGTTGTCCGCCGGAGAGGGAGGCGGCCATTTTATCCTTTTCCTTCTCCAGGCCGGAGATCCGGAGCAGCTCCTGCAAGGAGAGCGGATTGCTGTAGTAATTGCGGAACAGCTCAATGGTCTCCGCTACCTTCAAGTTATCGATGACGCTGACATCCTGAAGCATCGCGCCTATCCGGTTGCGAACCTTGATGTCCTTCGGGCTTCCGCCCAGCAGCTTGATCGTTCCGGAGGTTGGCTGCTTCAGCCCCAGTATCATGGAGATCGTTGTTGTTTTGCCGGCGCCGTTTGGCCCAAGCAACGCGATCACCGTGCCCTTTTCCACCTTCAGCGATAATTGGTCTACCGCTTTTTTCCCTTGGTAGATCTTCGAGACCCGATCCAATTCGATTGCGTAACTCATTGTCTGCTTCACTCCCGCTATCTATGATTTGTTGTGCTGTTTATTCTCTCAAGTTGTTGTCTTCCTTGTATACATATCTTACCTTTTCGAGCAGCTGACTCCCACGCATGAACGTAATCTCTTTGGGATGACAAATGTCATATCATCGGCATGATAAGTTACAATAGGACAAACAGGCATTTCTTAAAGGAGTTTACCGACATGATTGATTCCATCTTCGAAACCCATTTACAGGTGACGGATTTAGACCGTTCCATCAAGTTCTATAAGAAGCTGGGGCTAACCCTTGCGCTGCATAAGCCCGAGCGGAGGTCTGCTTTTTTCTATGTAGGAGAACGCAGAGACCTGCTTGCGTTAAAGGAGCTGCCCAAAGGACAAAAGCTGCAGCCGCGTCATTTCGCTTTTGGCGTTCAGCTTGATCAGCTGCTTACGGCTTCGGACTGGCTGGTCGAACGGGGAATCCACCCGCTTCCGGGCTTTGGCAAACAAGAGGCTCCACCGGAGCCTTTCGTCCACGCGTGGATGCCGGCTGCAAGCGTCTATTTCAACGACCATGACGGCAATGAGCTCGAGTTCATGGCTTGGCTGGACGATGAGCCGCAGAATCTTAACCATGTTCCTTACTTAAGCGAGTGGAATGAAATCAAGACGAAAAAATAAGACCTCTAGGGGTCTTATTTTTCTGTTTTATATCGCGTGAGGGTCAGTTGAATAGATCCCGCTGCACGAAATGCAGGATATGGACTGTGAGAGAGGGCGTCTGGTGAATTATGCTGTACAGAATACAGTATATTAGATGGATTATGGCTGAATGGGGCGGTTTAGCTGCCCATATCCTGCACTTCGTGCAGGATATTTCTATGTATAAGGCTTAATTAGGGGAATATACTGCAATTCGTGCAATGACGTCATTCGGCCACTACCTGCTCTACCGGTTCCCGTCCCATTCCTCGTAGAACCGTTCTACGAATTGCTCCATGTAGAGGTGACGTTCTTCGGCTATCTTTCTGGCAGCATCCGTATTAACCAGGTCTTTGAGCTTCAGAAGCTTCTCGTGAAAATGATTGATCGCCGTACTCTTCCCGTTCCGGTACTCCTCCGCGGTCATCTCGCCGCGGGGCGGAGTAGCCGGATCATGGATCGGCGTGCCCTTCCAGCCCGCGTATACAAAAGCTCTCGCGATCGAGATAGCTCCAATGGCGTCAAGCCGGTCGGCATCCTGCACAACCTTCCCTTCCAGGGTGCGCATCGGGGGATTTTTCCCTCCGTTGTAGGACATGTTCGAGATAATATCCATCACGTGCGCGCGATGTTCTTCTTCCGGCAGATTGGCTTCCAGCCACGCTTCAACCTTCTGCAGTCCCGCTTCCTTCGAAGGATTCAGCTTCTCGTCCGCCACATCATGCAACAGCGCCGCAATCGTGCAGACGAACGGATCCGCCCCTTCTTCGCGGGCGATCCGCTTCGCCATCTGCACGACCCGGTGAATATGCCACCAGTCGTGGCCGCTTGTATCGTTCTCCAGTACGGAACGGCTGAACTTTTCCGCTTCGCGGATCATCTTCTCTTTATCGTCATGTGTGATTGTCATGGTTGTTTCACCTCAAGCGTTTAATAGATGTACGTTTTTCTTTATGTAGTTGTAACCGGAGAGCGTAATTTTATTGGCCGTATTCATGCGTCTCGCGTCTCCTCCTTGCCTTTTTGGAAGGCTTGAGCTGCATTTCTATCATTGGCAACCCTGCATAGCTTAACGAACAGAACCCCGATTACGATAAAAAGTACGGTAACCCCAAACGTAAATGCGCCCGTATGACTTGTAGCCGTATACCACAGCGGCGTCGAGCCCGGATTCCATGCATCGCTGGTGAATCGGTCATATCCGCCGTCAATGAACATCATCGCCCAGATCAGATAAATCTTCGCCATGGCGTAACCGGCGATACAGCCAACAAATCCGCCTAAATAGTAGTAAGGATTAACCTTCTCCAATGCTCCGCCAAACAGACCGTCATTCATATCCTCTGCAGCTCCCTTCTTAAAGGTCCGGGTTCCATTTGTCATTTTCTACCGATAATGTTAATCGAGAACCATCACTAGCCGCAAGCTAAAGCTGACAAAATAAAACTCCGCCTCTAAGGACGGAGTTCATCTTCCATAAGTTACAGCACCTTCTCATAACAGAGGCTGGATTCGCAATCCGTATACTCGCCGAAGCGGTCGATCTCGTAATAGCCTTTGCTTGCGTAAAAACGAAGGGCCTCCGGCTGCGGCGCTCCCGCTTCCAGCCGCATAATCCGGCGGTTCATCGCGATTGCCCGATCCTCCAGAGCGGATAAAACGGCGCCAGCAATCCCCTGTCTCCGGCAGCTCGGGTCTACATAGAAGCGCTTCAGCTCAACGGTCGACTCGTCCAGCGGACGAATAGCGCCGCAGCCGACCGGCGTTCCATGGATATACGCGACCATAAAGATCATGTTCTTCACCTTCGGATCCGAGAAATCCACCGCAAACACTTCGTCCGGATTGGAATAGCGCTCTGCCAAATCCTCGTCCAGCTTCCGGATTAATTCATGCAAATCTTTGTTGTCATGGGCAACCTGGACAATCTCTCTATTCATTGTCAGCTCCTCTTTCCCGGCATCCCAGCCTATACGTTATATTTTCTAACATTATAGCTTGCTAGACTCGAAGGAACAACTAAAAACAGGAGTCCCGCAAGAGACCCCTGTACAAAACCATGCTTACTTTTTGCCGTTCAAATTAAGCGTAGGCGTCTGGTCGAAGAAGTTCCACGGCTTCAGCATCGTATACACCCATTCCGTCGGCATAATCGGCCATTCCTCTGCGCGCGCCACATGGGTGGTGCCCGTTGTCATCCAGACCACGTTGTCCGTATTGACGATTGATTCATTATCCGAGGTAAACAATCCAAGCCCCGTATCCGACTTCGCCCGGTTCGGGTATTTGCCCTCCGGATAACGCTCATTCTCGTGATAGCGCGTAACCCAAAGCTGCTTATCCATAAAGTTAACGCGGTTGAACAGCCATTCGTCCTTGCTGAAGTTGGCTCCTTTGGCAATCGGATGCGTGCCTCCGGCATACGGGATAATTTGATAGGAGACCGGATTACCTACCTTGTTCTCTTTATTCGTGTTTGTGATTAGGCGAATAGTCGAAGCATCGAACTTTTGAGCTGCCTCCTGCTCCGTCCCCACAATACGCGTATCGGTCTGCATCGTGCTCTCGCGCGGACCGCCGGCCGTATTGTCCGCCACGACGGGATTAATCTCCATCAGGGAATTTTGCTCGCCGTCCACGTCCATATCGAGACGGAAGTTATAAATATGCTGATGCGTTGTACCTACGATGTTATGGTCAATCAGCGTGCCGTATTTCGTATCGCCGGCAGCGGTCTCGTCATGCATAGTGCTGGACTCTACGCCTTTTACGGCTTCAATGCCGGTAGCGCCCGCGTTAATGCCGATCGTGCCGTTTTGCGCGAATACCCAGTCGAAAATATAATCGTAATTACCTACCGTGCTGATCCAGCGGACAACAAGCTCGCGTCTTTCCGCGCTGACATTGTCCTGTCCCATCTCCTGATGCTTGTATTCCGGACCCGCGTAGCGCTCGAAGATCGCCATCGCGTTTGGAATGTTCATCGCAGCGCCCGTGTAGTCGGCGATCGTCGCATCAAGCAGCACCGCGTTGTCCGGCACATCCTTGCCGCGGGCAAGCGAGGAGGTCAAAGTCCCCATGCCATATTCGCCCGAATCGAGATAAGCCTTGAAGTACCAGCCTACATCCGGATCGCCATAAGGAACGATCATGCCGCCAAGCGAGCCTTCGTACATGATTTTGCGCTTTTTGCCTTGATCGTTATAAGTGACCGTCGACAGAATCGGACCTACGCGGGAGTCCAGGCGAAGGTGGAAGTCCCAATTCTGCCAATGAATCGTATTGCCGGTAATCGTGTAGTTCTTGCCTTCCGGCTCCGTAATTTCAAGCGGCTTCGAAGGCGTTGCGGCTGTCATATTGCTGCCGTCGTACGGGGTTGCCTTCATCGGAATCGGCACGACGCCGGCATCCTCAATCTTAATCACCTTTTTCTGTTCGAGATCGACCACCGCGACCAGATTCTCGATCGGATGCGCCCAGTAGTTGCCGTCTCCCGTGTTCAAATAAGCGACTACCTTAAGCAGCCTCTTGTCCTGCTGCAGCTCGTCCTTGCCGTCGAAATAACCAACCGTCAGCGGCGTGGATACGACTTACTTCACATCGTTAATGCCGCGTTTCTTCAGTGCAGCCGCATATTCCTCGCTTTCCTCAATAGCAGTCTGAACCGTACCGAAGTCATCGAGCAGCACCATGCCATGCGCGCCTTCGACCGGCTGCCATGCGGTCACTTTTTTGGTTGCCAGATCAACCGTCCCCTCAATGACATGCTTGCCGTCCAGAATAACGACCGCAGCCGAGCGGTGAGCCGATACATCCGTGCCGTCAAGCGCAAACTTCCACACCTGCTCCTTTGGGGGAGCCTTGAGCGTAATTTCGGTAAAGCGGTAGTTGTCCCCGAATTTCCCTTCCGCCTTCAAAATATTAACCGTCTCCGCAATCTCGGCGGAAGTAAGCGGGTTTAGCGGGTTAGCCTTTTTCTCTACCTGGAACGTCTGGTCCAGACCAGATTGGAATACTTCGCTAATAAAATGATGGGATACGTACGCCAGGCTTTTCTTCATAATGACCGGGGCTTCCATCTCCAGGCGTTGGCCGTTCACCAAGGCGATATTCGAATTCGGTTTTACCTTGACCAGCGTGCTGTTCTTTGTAATTGTAATGGTTCCCGCGAAGCTGTCCCATTTCACCTCAGCCCCAAACTCCTCCAAGGTTGTGCGAAG
This sequence comes from Paenibacillus glycanilyticus, assembly GCF_051200795.1. Taxonomy (NCBI): domain Bacteria; kingdom Bacillati; phylum Bacillota; class Bacilli; order Caryophanales; family Paenibacillaceae; genus Paenibacillus; species Paenibacillus glycanilyticus. The sequence goes on along the minus strand of NZ_CP195155.1, from coordinate 812,508 downwards.
CGGAACAAAATCCTCCGAGCCTCCATGCGCTTCAGCTGTTGGTGCAGATAGCGGAGCGACTACCCCGCTGCCAAGCGCAACCGTTAAAGCCGTGCCTAGTACCGCCGATTTTTTAGCAAGCGAACCCTTTAATTTCTTCATCTTTGTGTGCCTCCCCATTCTCTTGCGTCTTTCCTTGACGTTAATTTACCTGACATAATAGAGCGAGGAATTGTAAAAAACGGAACTATCTCAAAAATTGTGTTAGAAAATATAACTTAAACTCATTGACGAAAGAACAATGCCTTTGTTATTGTTGTACGCATATTAAGGTTGCGAGAGATTAAGGTTGCGGGAGGAACGAACACAGATGATGGAGGAACTCGTTAGCGGCATCCAGTACGGTTTTGAATGGGAAACGACGGGTTATATCGAACGAAAAATCCATTATAGCGGCCAGCCCGTTATCTATTATCAGTTCAAGACGGATGCGTCCGGGCGGATGATCCATGTCGTGCCGGACGGCTGTGTCGACCTTCTCTTCTGCTGCCATCCCGGAAAACCTTCCGCCAGGGTTTGCGGCACCGTGCTGCAGGGAAAAGCGCTTTATTTCGAGTCTGATACGACCTATTTCGGGGTTCGTCTGTCCGCGAGGCTAAGCCTTCTGCTGCCTAATCTGCCGTTGAAGGAAGTCATCGAGATCCAGGTCCCATTCAAGGATTCTTTATCTAAATACAAAAATACAGGCGCTATTATTGCGGAGCTTCAAGGTTTCTCCGAGCGGATAACAGGCTTTGAAAAGCTATGTATGCCCATTCTGTCCGGCGATGTCCGTTCGATCCGGATGATTGATTACTGCCTGACCTCCATGCAGCGATCAAACGGCAGCGTTACGATCCGCGAGCTGGCAGAGGATACCGGCTACTCCGAACGTTATATCCGCACGAAATTCGAGCAGTCCCTCGGCATCTCCCCCAAGCTGTACAATCGGATTATCCGTTTCCAGCGTTCGCTCGGCAGCATCGTAAGAGGCGCATCCTCCTTGACGGATGTCGCGATGGAAGGCGGTTATTTTGACCAATCCCATTTCATGAAGGAATTTAAATCTTTCAGCCAGCACACTCCCATTCAGCTTCGGAAGCACCCGAAACCTTCCTCATCCTTCCTCTAGTAAATTCGACACAAATCTACAATTGTTCATCCCAATTCCAGAATAATCCGATATAATATTCATAGCTTTACACTTCTCTCAAGAGAGGAGACCGTCTATGAATATGGATATTCTCTCGCGCAATAACGTAAAAGTGCTAGGCCACGGTAAACAGGCTATCGTATTCGCCCACGGCTTTGGCTGTGACCAGAATATGTGGCGGCATATGGTCCCCCTTTTCGAACAGGACTACCGGATTGTTCTATTCGATTACGTCGGCTCCGGAGCATCCCAAATCAAAGATTACAGCCCAGACAAATACAACAGCTTAAACGGCTATGCCGAAGATGTGCTTGATGTGATGGATACGCTTCGTTTGGAGGATGCCATATTCGTTGGCCACTCCGTCAGCGGTATGATTGGCATGCTTGCTTCGATCCGGGAAAAGAAATATTTTCGGCAGATTGTTATGCTTGGCGCTTCCCCTCGGTACGTCAACGATCTCCCAAGCTATTACGGAGGCTTTGACCGCAGCGAGATTGACGAGCTGCTGCAGATGATGCAGATGAATTTTATCGGCTGGGCAAGCTACCTCGCCCCTATCGTCATGCAGAATCAGGAGCGCCAGGAGCTGTCGACAGAGCTGGAGAAAAGCTTCTGCTCCAGAGATCCGCATATCGCCAGGCAGTTCGCGGAAGTGACCTTCTTGTCCGATTGCCGGCCGGAGCTGGCCTCCGCTTCAATCCCGACGCTTATTTTGCAATGCACGGATGACAGCATCTCGCCTCCGGAGGTCGGAGAGTACATGCATACGCAGCTGAAGAACAGCACGTTAAGGCATATGAAAGCAACAGGCCATTATCCGCATCTCAGTCATCCGGAGGAGACAACGCAGTATATCAAGGATTATTTGGCTATCTCTTGAAAGAAAGGCAGTATTTGAATGGATACCCTGTTAAATGAAGCTCCCTGCGGTTATTTCGCGATTACCGACAAGGGGCTAATTCAATCGGTCAATCAGACACTGTTAACGATGCTGGGTTACGACCGTGAGGAATTGCTGGAACGGCATATCGAGTCCACGATGTCGGTGGCGAATAAAATGTTTTTCCATACGTACTTCTACCCCTACATTCAGCTTTACGGCCAGGTGGACGAGATGTATTTCTCGTTTCGGACGAAGGACGGCAAGGATCTTCCCGTTCTTCTGAACGGCATCAAGAGGAACCGGGACGGCAACGCCGTGATCGACTGCGTGGCACTTGAGATGCGGAAACGGATTGAGCATGAGAAGGATATCATGAAAACCAAGCAGCAGCTGGAGGTCTTGTATCAGCAGACGAATGAAGCGAATCACAGGCTGGAGCTGCTGCATGCCCAATACGAGAAAAAGCAGCAAGAGCTAATGGAGCTCAATGAACGGCTCGAGGCCCTGGCGTCGACAGACCCGTTAACCGGATTAAAGAACCGGCGGTATTTCCAAGAGCAGCTGCAAAAGTATACGGAGCTGTCAGAGCAGACGGAAGCCGCGTTCTCGCTTTGTATCGCAGATATCGACCGATTCAAAAGCATCAACGATACGTATGGCCATCCTGTCGGCGACCTTGTTCTTACACGGCTGGCCCAGCTGCTGCAGGAGCAGTCGCCGGCTGAGGCGGTCGTCGCCCGGTTCGGCGGAGAAGAGTTTGTCATTCTGCTGCCGGGACTGGATCAGGAGCAGGCACTTGCTGCCGCGGAGCGGTACCGTGCGGCCACGGAGACGACTCCGCTTGGCGATCTGCGTATTACCATCAGCATCGGCGCAGCAACCTTTTCTGCCGCGGACACCGAGCTTTCCCTGCTCCAGCAGGCCGATCAAGCGCTCTATCTCTCGAAAAACAACGGGCGCAATCAGGTTACGCATTACCGCGATTAATGATAGAGGCAGTCCATACCGGTGGTATGGATTGCCTCTATCATTTACCCAGCCTCTGCATCCGCACGCTTTTGGGCGATATGCACCCAGTATCCGCCCAAAACGGGTCGCCTTAACGATGCGCAGCATCGTTAAGGCGGCTAACGAGCTGCTTTTTCACAGCCTTAACGATACGCCGTATCGTTAAGCAGTGCGTGGATTCACACTTTCGACCACATCCGCCCAAAACGGGCTGTCTTTACGATGTGCGACATCGTTAAGGCGGCTAACTAGCTGCTTTTTCACGGCCTTAACGATACGCCGTATCGTTAAGCAGTGCGTGGATTCACACTTTCGACCACATCCGCCCAATACGGGCTGTCTTAACGATGCGCGGCATCGTTAAGGCGGCTAACGAGTTGCTTTTTCATAACCTTAACGATGCGCCGCATCGTTAAGCCGCGTGCGTATGCACAGTTTCGGCTACTTCCGCCCATTGCGGGCAGTCTTAACGATGTGCGACATCGTTAAGGCGGCTAACTAGCTGCTTTTTCACGGCCTTAACGATACGCCGTATCGTTAAGCAGTGCGTGGATGCACACTTTCGACCACATCCACCCAAAACGGGCATCCTTAACGATGCGCGGCATCGTTAAGGCGGCTAACGAGCTGATTTTTCACGGCCTTAACGATACGCCGTATCGTTAAGCAGTGCGTGGCTGCACACTTTCGACCACGTCCGCCCAATACGGCCCGACTTTACGATGCGCGGCATCGTTAAGGCGGCTAACTAGCTGCTTTTTCACGGCCTTAACGATACGCCGTATCGTTAAGCAATGCGTGGATGCACACTTTCGACCACGTCCGCCCAATACGGCCCGACTTTACGATGCGCGGCATCGTTAAGGCGGCTAACTAGCTGCTTTTTCACGGCCTTAACGATACGCCGTATCGTTAAGCTACCCTAGGCAGCATCAACGATGGCCCGGCCTCTCGTTAACCCCATTATTTTTAAACAATAAACCATAACCGAACACAGCCGCGAAGAGTAAAGCAACGGAAACGAGAAGAATATAAGCTGCCCGGTACTCAACAAACTCTCTGCGAAATACAACAAGCTCCAAACACGCAATCATGCTTAGACCAACATTCTCGCGATTGTACTTCGTTAATTTATAGCGGAATATCCGATAGATAAGCAAAATAAAGATAAAGCCCAGAATAACGCTTCCTAAATAGATCATGCCAACTCCCCCTCCCCCAATACGCTCAATTCCCATTTATACCCAAATAGTACCATGCCACAAAAACTTAATCTACCCGCAGCCATCTTCTGCTTTACATTAAGAAATTTACGAGTAAGATTGTTAAGACAGTCAAATCTTCATGCTCGAAAGGAACCGTCATTATGTCATCCACTCATACGCTTCAATCGCCAGCAGCACCGGCGGACAAAGCATCTCTTTCCAAGGGACTGCTGCTTCTGATGGCTTTTACCGCCGGTATGACCGTCGCGAATTTGTATTACAACCAGCCGCTCCTCGCGGATATCGGCCGATCCTTTGGCGTAGCTCCCGATGAAGTTGGCTTTGTGTCCACCTGCACCCAGATCGGCTACGCCTTGGGCATGTTCCTGTTTGTGCCGCTGGGCGACATCAAGGAACGCAAGGGACTTATTACCGTTCTGCTCTCATTGGTTTGTCTTTCCCTGATTGGCGTAGCCACCGCGCAAAATCTCGCCTGGATGTTTATCGCAAGCTTTGCCGTTGGCCTGACAACCGTTGTGCCGCAAATCCTCATCCCGCTTGCCGCCACACTCGCGGCTCCCGGCGAGCAAGGCAAAGCCGTCGGCACCGTAACAAGCGGTCTGCTGCTGGGCATCCTGCTTACCCGGACCGTGTCCGGCTTAATCGGCGGAACCTGGGGCTGGCGCTTTATGTACGCCGTAGCCGCTGCAGCCATGCTAGCTTTGCTGCTTCTGCTCCGCATCAAGCTTCCCGTAGCCCGCGCCACCGCCGAACTGCGTTATACCGAGCTGCTGCTATCCATGGGAAGGCTCGTGAAAAAGTACTCCACACTGCGGGAGTCCGCATTGATTGGAGCTGCCAACTTCGCCGCCTTCAGTATTTTCTGGACGGCATTATCCTTCTACGTTGAAGGCGAGCCTTATCATTACAGCAGCCAGATCGCCGGCCTGTTCGGCTTAATCGGAGCGGCCGGAGCATTAGGCGCTCCCTTCGTTGGCAGACTTGCCGATCGCATCCCGACCAAGTGGATGATTGGCGCGTTAATCGCGCTTAATATCATCGCGTATCTGTTCTTCGGGCTGCTCGGCGGCATGTTATGGGCGCTTATCGCAGGCGTTATTTTGCTCGATCTGGGCGTGCAAGGCACTCAGGTTGCCAATCAGACCCGCATCTACGCTCTCGAGCCACCGGCACGCAGTCGTCTGAATACGGTACAAATGGTCACCACCTTCCTTGGCGGTGCGATTGGATCGTCCGTAGGCAGCTTTGCCTGGCATGAATGGGGCTGGAGCGGCGTTTCGTTCGCCGGCGGAATGGTAGGACTTCTCAGCTTTTCCGTATGGCTGATCCACCGTTTAAAAAAGTAAAGCACAAGAAAAAACGCTGTAAAGCTGGTCTACCGCCAGTTTTACAGCGTTTTTCCCTTCGCAAGAACTACATCCGCTGGGCCGCTCTTTTCCCTGCCCGCTTGTAGCTTGCGGCAACCGGACTGGAACAGATGCGTCCCGCATATTGATCAAAAACCTCCGCAAGCGCATCATGCTGGAATTGCAGCTTGGCGCGTTTATAGCCCTCGCGGACCAGTCTTTCGCGCAGCGGCGTATCGCTTGCCAGCTTTACGACGGCATCCGTAATGGCCATAACGGACTCCGGCTCCACAAGAAGACCCGTTTTCCCGTCGAGCACCGCTTCCGAAGCTCCGCCGGAGCGCCCGGCAATAACCGGCACGCGGGCGGAAGCTGCTTCCAGATAGACGATGCCGAATCCTTCAGCGTCACCCTTTTCAAGCTGCCGGCTTACCATAATGAATTGATTGGCCAGATTATAATAATCGTTCAGCCGCTCCGTGCCGCTTACTCCCCCCACGAACCGAACCTTGCTCAACACGCCAACCGTTCCGGCCAATTGCTCCAGTCTGTCCCGCTCCGGCCCTTCTCCTACAATGACGTAAACGGCACCCGGAATATGGCGCAAAATCGCAGGCATCGCTTCGATCACCTTATCATGTCCTTTCCGGGTAACAAGCCGCCCTACCGACAACAGCACATATTTCCCTACCAACCCATGCTCCCGCCTTAACTTCTCGTTAACCGCCTTTGGCTCGAACAGGCTTTCAACGCCGGGATGAACAATTCCGATTCTGTCCGGCTCTACTCCGTACTCCTCGACCAGGCGGCGGGTAAACTCGCTGTTCACCATCACGCCATCCGCCTTGCGCAGAATAAGCTTCACCACCTGATTAAGGCCGAAATAACGACGGAACATCAGCATATCCATGCCATGAGCCGAGATGATATAGCTGCGCCGGCCAAACACCCGAAATAGCAATCCGATAAAGCCGATTAACACATAGCCGTACACCGTGACATCCGGCTCTTCGCTGCGCAGCGTTTTTTTGACCTGCCGGAACAGCCGTCCCCAACTGAACACATCGGCACGCTCCCCACGCATAAACGCTCCTCTTATGGTCCGGTACGGCTGATCTTCGTCAAAGGAAGCACAATCCGGATATTCCGGCGCGATAACGGTCATCTCATGCTTTGTATGCTTGGACAGATTGTAATAGTAGTTCTGCATCCCTCCGACACCCGGCGGAAAAACCCCCGCGACCAGCACGATCTTCCTACGTTTCATATACCTTCTCCCCTCGCGTCAGATAGCATACAACCCGAATAACCGCCCAGAACAGCACCTCCGCCATAATGTTCCAAAGCCGGGCAATAACCGAAATCTGGAGCGCCGTCTCCGTCCCAAGCTTCATGGAGAGGAAATAGACCAGGAAGCCCTCCCTTACGCCAAGCCCGCCGGGCAGCGGACTTACAAGCCCGAGAAGCCAGGAAGTCGCAAACGTTCCCGCAGCGTAAAACAAACCTACCTTACCTTTGTCAAAGCTGTTGGTTAATAGCCAAAAAGCGATACCCATGACAAAGTGGCTGGCCAGAAAGCATGCCAAATAAGCAAAAAACTGATTCCGCGTCAGGCTGACCTCCGAGCCGGCCATCTGCGCGCTGCCAAACGACTTGGTCATTTTTCCGATCATCTTCTGAAGGAATTTCCACTTTGAAGCTTTGACGAACAAGCTTTTGACCGTTACCGTCAGCGGGCTGTAGAACAAATAAATAAGAGCAAACACGATAACCAGCAAAAGCCCCACCCAGACCGGGACAATATGCAGGCTGACAATCAGCATCATGGCGTAGACCAGCGCCGCCGCAACGAGCAGAATATTCTCGTATACGATAGCTGCGACTTGGGCATCCAGCGGTACACCGGCTTTGGTCGCCATGACAATCCTTCCGGCAACGTTCCAGAAGCCTCCGGGAATATACTTGCCGAACTGGGTTTCAATAAAAATACGGAGACCGCCTAACATCGAGAGTCCCGAACTGCCGCTTAAGCGGCCGGTATCGGATAAGGAGGCATTGACGATTAACACCCAAATACCGGCTTGAAGCATCAGAAAGATCGAGAATAAGAGCAAGGACAAGTAAAACCGGTCGTTCGCATGTACCAGGAAGGAAGTAAGATCCTCCAGCTTAAGCGGGATGTTGCGAACGATAAATACGACGATGATGGCCAAGACAGCGACCTTGAGCACCGTTGGCGCCAGCTTGCGGTACAGCGGCAACCGGCAACACCTCCTGACTATAGTTAAGCCATCTTCTCATTATAGGAATGTTCTGTTATCCGTGATTTATCTAGAATGCCGAATTTGGTAAAATCCCATACCTTTTCCATTTAAAAATGGATAAACAAAAAGCCGGCTGCCGAAGCACCCAGCCTTGATAAGCTGCCTTTTCCGCTGCCGTTATCCCAATACCCTAAGCTGTTTTTTAAACCCTTGATTATCGCCGGAATAGCCCAGCGCGCGTAGAACTGATGAGCCTTTTCCCGGTAACCGCTGGACACAAAAATGATGTAGCTGCACACCCGCTCCTCTGCGAATTGCTCGAGCCGCTTCATCAGCATTTTTCCGGCGCCTTGTCCTCTGTAATCGGGATTCACCACAACATTCTCCACGACCAGGAAAGGATGGCAGCTCCCGACGAGATCATAACATTCGATCCCCATTGCCGTTCCAATCACCTTATCGCCGTCGCAAGCCACCGCGAGAAAATAATGCGGATCCTCCGTCACTTTTGCCAGCTGCCTGCCCATCGCTTCTATATTAGAAGGAACCTCCATCAGCACCTCGAACAGCTCGGCCAGATCCTGAAGATCCCGTAGTCCCGCTTCCCGTATTTCAATCGTTGTCATATCGAGCACCCTCCACTCTTTCATTACCGTAAATTATTGTATCATTCCGTTAGGCCAAGGCCAAAAGCCGGATAATAAAAAAACCGCCGCCTTGGAGGCCAGCGGTTAATGCTATCCTTGGAGCTAATCGGCTGCACGCCAGTTGATCATTCTCGAAATAAAGGCAAACGACACAACGATAAAACCAATCAGAATGAACATGTCTACGGTTACTTCATGCGTCCAGCCTTTCGTCAGCATCTCCCGGAGCGCGGAAGCGGAATAGGTGGTCGGAAAAATAACCCCGATATACCGCAGAACCGGCGGCAGCTGGCTGGCTTCCATCATAACCGGCGACAGGAACCCGACAAACATCATCAGCCCCTGCACAAGCATATTCGTCATCTGGTGGTCCGGAGACCAGAACCCGATTCCCGCCCCAACGCCGACCATGCTTAATACGGCCAGAAGAAAGATCGGAATAAGCCCCCACTCGTAATGAAGCCTGATGCCATAAGCAAACTGTCCGATAAACGCCATGATGATAACCGAAGGCATTGCCGTCATCAATCCTCGCACCAGCTGAGTGACGACAAAGACGGCTTTGGAGATCGGAAGAGAAGAGTAGAAGGTAAAATACCCGGCATGCTTCTGCCAGGAGATCTCCTGCCCGAGCGCGTTAAAGCCCATCATAATAATGGCGAATACGATATTGCCGACGATGACATTCACCATGATCTCCCCGGAGGAGATTCCGTACATAAACTTCATGAACAACAGCGTCGTAAGCGGAAAGATCGTCGCCATAATAAAGATCCATATCCATTGCTCCCGCACGATAGCAACCTGGATTCGCAATAGGATATACAGCTCGGTCCACATTCGTCCTTTGACAAAAGCAAGAGCGTTAGCCAATGAAGCTCCCCACCTTTTCCTCACGGATAGCATACCCTGCAGCCTTCTCCTTCTGACTGTCAATATAGAGATAGACATCCTCCAGATTGGGAGGAAGCATGGCGTATTCGTCAATAGGCAGATCGTTCGCATGAACCATCCAGTCCAGCATCGTACCCGCCCGGTTCTTATCGATCAGAAGCCGCAGCCGGTTCTCGGCAGTCTGCTGGATATCTCCCCACTCCTCCAGCCGTTTCATCAGATTCCCCGCTTCGCCTTCCACTGCCGTCAGCTCCAGCTTCAGCCTGCCGTCCACCTTTTGTTTCAGGTGAGGAACGCTATCGATCTCCAGAAGTCTTCCGTAGTTGATAAAAGCAACCCGGTCTACCACTCTCTCCGCTTCCAGCACGTTATGGGTGACGAGAAGAATGGTAGCCCCTTGGCGGTTCCGCTCCACGATAATATCCCATACCAGCCGCCGGTTCAGAGGATCAAGCTCGTTAGTCGGCTCATCCAGCACAAGCACGCGGGAATCGCCAATAATGGTTGTTCCGATTCCGACCATCCGCTTCTGTCCGCCGGACAGCTTCTTGATTGGCCGGCCCGCGAACTCCGCCATGCCGAACCGCTCCAGCAGCTCCATCGTCTGCTTTTCGGCCTCCTTCTTGGCCATGCCTCGAAGGATCCCGGTGAAGAGCAACGCCTCTCTGGCCGTCAGCGCGCCAAGGGCATGCGGCTCCTGCGCGTAATAACCGAACTGCGAGGCCACCTTCTTCGCCTGCTTGAGTACGTTAACGCCTGCGTACCGGACTTCGCCGGAGGTTGGAGCCAGCAGTCCAACGATCTGCTTGATTAACGTGCTTTTGCCCGCTCCGTTAGGCCCAAGCAGTCCGAGAATCTCGCCTTCCCGGATGGAAAAGCTGATATCGATGTTTGCTTGCTTTTTCCCCTTCTTATACACCTTGTTGACCTGGTCAATCTCGATTAGCTCCATCGGCAATCCACCTCTTGTTTCCAAGATTATTGGTTTGTTACAGGTGCAAACAGCTGCAATCCAACCCGGCGCATCCCATCCCATACGGGTGAAGAAGGATCATCGGTATTCACCAGTCCCACGCCTTGAATAAAACAAAAGTACCCCCACGCGACTTCATGCGCATCGTAGGACTGTAGCTGGCCGGCCGCTTGGCCTTCCGCTATAACCGTGGTAAGCCCAACCGTATAATCATTGGCGAACCGGTACATCGCTTCCGCTTCCTCCGGGAACCGTTGGTGCTGCCCCAGCACGTATTGCACCAGCCGCAGAAAGGACGAATTGCTGGCCGCAATCCGGATATGCACGTCAATCATGGACTTGATCCTGTCCAGAGGCGTTCCCTCCCCTTGCATGAACGCAAGAAATGGCTGGCGGAACCGCTCGAGCGGCTCCAGCACGGCGCATCGGAACAGCTCCTCCTTGCTTTCGAAGTAAAGCAGAATCGTTGCCGCGCTTATCCCCAAGCTCTTGGCCAGCAGTGCAAATGTAGTACTGGAGAAGCCATTCTCGGGAAAAGCAGTAACGGCTGCCTGTAAGATAAGCTCCCTTTTCTCTTGTCTGGCTTGCTCATTGACAGTCCTTGCCATGCTCGAGAGATCTCCTTTCGAATTAAATATATGAACGTTTATTTATATAATAAACATCATTCCTTAAATTGTAAATACACCCCATTAAGAATTCGTGAAATTTGTTACTCTCTTTTATCCTTGCCTTCTTGGATTCTAGAAAAAAAGTTCCCGGATCCCCTCGTTTACTAGATATGTAAATCAAAAAAATACTATTTTTTATTCTATTATTCTTTGACGTACTTAGCTGTTTTTCTATTATTTAAAGCTTCAGCAGTTAATAATTTCCGCCTAAAATAAGTTATTCTCGCTTATCTCTCCTTTAATAGCAATATTCCAGATTAAGGAATGTAATCTCGTGTCGAAAAAATGGATATTACTAGAAAATTTCAAGTTGACGCTGTCGCCTGCTGTCATTTATAGTTATTTAGAACTAGTCGGGTGTCGAACCTATCAGGGACTTTATTCCTAAAATTTGACACATTCAGAAAGACTATAAGAATAGGAAGGAAGTGAGTCTATGTTGGCTCGATCATCGGCCTTTACAAGAATTGCCCTATTGCTTCTTGTATTCGGCGTCATGCTCGCAGTCACGCATCCAACTGCCACCAAAGCAGCGGTAAATGTGGTTGACATTAAGAGTAATGCGATGGATTTCACCAATTACACCAAGCTTTCCGGCAATGATGGAAAGCAAGATGCTGTCTACAAATACACCAACGTATTTACAAAAGACGGCAACACTATTGACGCTAAACTGACAATCAAGGGTGTTAGCAACGCCTCTTTGAGCAATAATGTACTTGATAATAATGTCAGCGGCCTCAATAATCGTTTTAATCCATGGGTGACAACAAGTCAAAACTATGGATATCTGACCTTCCACTTAGATTTTATTGACCAGGCAACCGGTAATCCGGTTTCCATTAAAAACTTCTTTGTGACGGTTATCGATATTGACGGAAGCGGTTCAACTTCCAAAGAATACGTCGAATTGTCCGGCTTTGCGAGTTATTCTGTGAATAAAAACACACAGCTAACGATTTCCACCTTGACGAATGGCAGAACCAGATTCGAAGGAAGAGGATCTTCTTTGAACGGAACTTCATTTGAAGATACCGCCTCTGTTATTGTCAACTATACTTCTCCAATCAACGGACTTGATCTCGTCGTAGGGAATACGAGCGCAATGAGCGATCGACAATTCTCGATTAACTTCGGCGCTCCTGGAGGTACATTCAGCGATCCGAAGCAGGTAGACAACAGCGCTTCCCCAACCATCAACGTTTCTATTGACGACGGTGGAGACGGCAAACTGACCGCAGGACAAGATAATCTTAAACTGGTTAATATCTCCGGATCCACCAATGCGGGCGCTGGACAGCCTGTCACCCTTACGGTGAAGGATTCCTCGGGCACGGAACGAAATTATGCGGCAACCGTTGGGTCCGACGGGAAATATGCCACACAGCTTGACTTCTCTGCTCTAAAATACGGAATAGTAACCGTATCGGCAGACACGGTCAGCTCCGACGGCAATCCGGCCAAGACGGCAACGGATACAACGGATAAAGTGAATTCTGCTCCTACCGCTGCGGATGCATCCTTCTCAGGCGACGAAGATACAAGCTTTAACAAATCCCTGAGCGATAAAGGCAGCGATATCGACGGTGAGGCAATTACCTTCTCCAAAGTAACAGGACCATCAAATGGTACCTTGATTTTAAACTCGGACGGCTCTTTTACATACTCGCCTAACGCGAATTACAACGGTCCCGACAGCTTCACATACAGAGTAAATGATGGATTCCTGAACTCTAATACAGCTACGGTTGATCTTACGGTAAATGCTATAAATGACGCACCAGTCGCTTATGATTCCAGCATAAGCACCCTGGAAAGCACCCCTGTTAATGGCTCTGTCACCGGGTCAGATGTAGATAGTGAATTTATATCCTATTGGCCTGAGCAAGATGCGACTAATGGGCATGTTGATTTACAACTTGATGGTTCATACACCTACACACCTAACAATGGTTTCGTTGGAACGGACAGCTTTACGTTTACTGCCAACGACGGCGACTTGGGCTCTAACACGGCAACTGTCACTATTACCGTTACAGCAGTTCCCAACGCTGCTCCTGTAGCGCAAGATGATAGTAAATCTACAGATGAAGATACTCCGGTTAACGGTGCATTAACTGCAACTGACGGGAACAATGACATTGTAACCTATTCGCTTGTCACAGCGCCGGTTAACGGTACGGTCGTACTGAATGCAGACGGTACTTACACGTATACGCCGAACCAAGACTACAACGGTTCCGACAGCTTTACCTTTAAGGCGAATGACGGCAAAGCGGACTCCAACGTGGCAACCGTTACTCTGACGATTAACGCCGTTAACGATGCACCTACCGCAAACCATTCGAGCAAAACAACCGATGAGAACCAGCAGGTAAGCGGAGTGGTGACGGGACAGGATATCGATAGCAGCACATTGACTTATGTGCTTGATACGGCGCCTGTTAACGGTACGATCGTACTGAATGCAGACGGTACTTACACCTATACTCCGAACCATAATTACTCTGGCTCGGATAGCTTCACCTTCAAAGCTAACGATGGCAAGCTTGATTCCTTGCCTGCTACCGTAAGCATCACGATTAATGAAGTAAATGAAGCTCCTGTTGCCCAAAACGATACTGTGCAGACTGAGGAAGATAAACCTCTTACCAGCAGCGTTCATGCAACAGACGGCGACGGCGATACGCTTCACTATTCGGTAGTCAACCAGCCTGCTCATGGCGATTTGACTCTGAATCCGGACGGAACGTTCACCTATATGCCAGATCCTAATTACAATGGACCGGACAGCTTTACGTTTAAGGCGAATGACGGCTCGGAAGACTCGAATACGGCATCCGTGAACATCACGGTAACGCCGGTCAACGATGCGCCAACGGCAAACGCCGGAACGAAAACAACGGCCGAAGATACTCCTGTTAACGGATCGGTATCGGGAAGCGACGTGGAAGAAAGCCCGCTGACTTACGCGATTGTAACCCCGCCGCAGCATGGCACGGTTGATTTGAAGCCGGACGGCACTTATACGTATACGCCAGATCCGAACTTTAACGGCGAGGACAGCTTTACGTTTAAAGCTAACGACGGCACGGATGACTCTGCTCCTGCTAAAGTGGACATCACCGTTACTCCGGTCAACGATGCACCGGCTTCGGAGAACAGCTCCGTCAGCACGGCAGAGGACACGGCGGTCAACGATAAGGTAAAAGCAAGCGACGTAGACGGCGATACTTTGACCTACACGCTTGTGAATGAACCGGAACACGGAACCGTTAATCTGAAGCCGGACGGTACCTTTACTTACACGCCAGACCCGGATTACAACGGCCCGGACAGCTTCACGTTTAAGGTAAATGACGGACAGTTGGAATCCGCGGAAGCTACTGTCAGCATTACCGTAACTCCTGTAAACGACGCGCCGACGGCAAATGCAGGAACCAACACAACGGTTGAAGATCAGCCGGTAACCGGTACAGTAACCGGCAACGACGTAGACGGTACAACGCCTACCTACGTTCTTGTAAAGGAGCCTGAGCACGGTACGGTTATTCTGAATCCGAACGGCACTTACACGTATACGCCGGATCCTAATTACAATGGACCGGACAGCTTCACCTTTAAAGCAACCGACGGAACGGCCGATTCCGCGCCGGCGACTGTAGAGATTACGGTTACTGCCGTGAATGACGCACCAACGGCATCGGATGATTCCAAAGCTGTTGAATCCGGCTCCAGCGTAACGGGCAGCTTTAAGGCGAGCGATGTAGACGGCGATACTCTTACCTTCACGGTTGTAACTCCGCCAGCGCATGGTACGGTTGTTATCAACAACGACGGTACTTACACGTATACGCCAGCCGCAGGTTACGGCAGCACGGACAGCTTCACTTTTAAAGCCAATGACGGACAATTTGACTCCAATACGGCTACCATCGCTTTAACCGTTCGTCTGCTTGACGGCTGGGTTGGCGACCGTTCTGTTACGGATACATCCGAATGGACCGTAGCGCCTAACAAACCGCTCAAAATCTCGGCTATTACGGAAGTAACCGCAACGGCAGTTACGGCAACCTTTGATTTCGACGGTCCGGATAACGGAACGGACAACGATTCGGTTACGCTGACATTGGCTAACGGCGATACTTACCAGACAGACGGATTCAAGAAATGGGAAAACGTGCAATACCGTCTTCCTTCCGAAGTAACGAGCGGGGCTCATTCGGTAACCTTCACCTCTTCGAAGGGTAACGAGGTTTTACCGGCTGAAGCAGCTTCCAGGCTTCTAAACAATGATTTTACCGTGATCCGCACCGTTTCCGTTGACGGAACGGTTAAAGATCGCAACACCCAAGCTCCGATTGAAGGAGCAAAGGTAACCCTGTATGATCCGACAGGAACCAATAAAGTGGCTAATATAACTACGGATG
Organism: Paenibacillus glycanilyticus; assembly: GCF_051200795.1. Taxonomy (NCBI): domain Bacteria; kingdom Bacillati; phylum Bacillota; class Bacilli; order Caryophanales; family Paenibacillaceae; genus Paenibacillus; species Paenibacillus glycanilyticus. The sequence goes on along the minus strand of NZ_CP195155.1, from coordinate 796,992 downwards.
CTTCCGGTTACTACAAATTCCCGAATGTCCGTACCGAGCATTACCTGATTGTCGTAGAGAAGCAAGGCTACGCAACACGCAATCAAGTGATTAATGCCTTGCCGGGCTTGGCGGCTGAAACAACAATTCATCAAAACTTCGAGCTTGTGAAATACATCTTGAAGCTTAGCGCTAACCCTAGCTCCATCGTAGGTGACGGCCATACGGTTTCGAAACTGACGGCTATTCTGACTGACATTGACGGCAAACCGCTCAAGGATGTCAGCATCACCTTCTCCGCATCGCTCGGAACCTTCCTTGGCGGTTCCCCAACCGCGGTGACGGATGCAGCGGGCAAAGCCACGATAGATTACCAATCGTCCAAGATCGAAGGTATTTTATCGCAAAGCGTTCCGGTAACGGCTACGGCCAATGACGTAGAACGCAGCATTTACGCGCAAGAGCAGATTATCATTACCTTCGAGCCTGCTTCCGTAACGGGCGTTGTAGCAACAACGGATAACGGAACGCGTACGATTGTTGCAGGCGCAGTCGTTAAAATCACGAAAGACTTTGACGGCGACGGCATTATCGATTTCGCGGCCGAAGCCATTACCGACGCTGATGGCAAGTATAGCATCGCCGTTCCGCGCGGTGACGAAAGCTACGATATCGAAGTCATCAAGACCGTTCAAATAGGCGGCCAGACCAAAGAGGTTTCCTTCAAGCAAACCGTTGAAGTTGGCGCGGTAAGCGGTAATCCCGGCGAGGTTTTTGAATCTACGAAGACCATTACCGGCCTCCTTACGCAAAAGCTTCCAACCGGTCAAAATGACGTGCTTCAACAGGATTTCATGAACCAGGTAACCGTGAAGCTGATTGGTCCGGCACCGGATCATAAAGAATACACGGCACCTTTGAACGGCGGCGTATTTAATATTCCTGGCCTTGAACGGAATACGGAGTATCAGATTGCAATCATCTTCAAGGTTCCGGATGCGGAACACGGCGGCTTCAAAGACATCATCATTAACGCATTAGACAACAACGGCACGCTTCCGACAATCAAGCTGGCAGCCGATGGCGAAATGAACATTCTTAACGAGCTCATTGACCCGTATGGCGACATTACCGACATCAACACCCATGCTGCGATTGACGGAGCAACCGTAAAGCTGTATTACGCAAACACGCCGCGCAATATTACAAACGGCAATACGCCTGGCACGGAAGTTAAGCTGCCTGCAATCGCAGGCTTTGCTCCAAGCGACAACGCGAACCCGCAGACAAGCAAAGACGGCGGTAAATACGCGTACATGGTTTATCCGACAACCGATTACTACATCGTTGCAACGGCTCCAGGCTATATCGCTTATACGAGCCCAACGATCCCTGTCGAGTTTGCGATTGTCCGCCATGACATTCAGATGTCCAAAGCGTCTGTTGCTCCTGTCGGCAAGCCAAACGTCGTTGTTAACGTATCCGTAGACAAGGACAGACAGGAAGAAGGAACTGCAGGCAAGATTAAAGTGGAGTACCTGAACAACGGTACGAAGCAAGCTACCGGCGCAACCGTGACGTTGACCCTTCCTGAGGGCACAACGGTAACCAATGCCGACGGCGGCAAGGTAGAAGGCAATAAAGTGACTTGGAATGTGGGAGACTTGAACATCGGAGATAAAGGCGTACGCAATGTTGAAGTGAAGTATCCTTCCATTAAGGAAACAGAACTTCTTGTTACGATCTCCGCGGAAGGCAAAGCGAGCCAAGAGCTTCTCAATCCTGAAGCGGCAAAGGCATCCGTGAAAGTATTGCTGTTCAAGACCGGAGACGAGATTGTGAAGCATCAACGCTACATCCTCGGCTTCCCTGACGGCAAATTCAAACCAAGCCAGAAGCTGACCCGCGCGGAGCTTGCGGCCATAATCGCACGCCTCCTGAACGGCGGCTCGACAACGCTGAAAGCCGAATTCAAGGATGTGCCTTCTACCCAATGGGCTAGCGGCTATATCCGGATCGTAACGGACAGCGGTATCTTTAAAGGCTTTGCGGACGGCACCTTCCGTCCGAACCAGCCTGTAACCCGCGAAGAATTGGCTATGGTTATGGTACGTTACCTGAAGCTGGAGACGTCTATGCCAATCACTCCGCAATTCGGAGACAGCGACGGACGCTGGTCCTCCTCGGCAATCGAGGCATTGTTCCGCAACGGCCTGACAACGGGTTATCCGAACGGTACGTTCCAACCGGGCAAAGACATCGTACGTCTTGAAGCCGTAACGCTGATCAACCGCCTTCTGTACAGAGGCCCGCTGACTGACGTGGAACCATCCTTCCCGGATGTTGCGAAGAGCAACTGGGCGTTTGGTCAAGTCGAAGAAGCAACAAGAAGCCACGAAGCTAAGCGCACTTCTGATGGCAACGAGCATTTCGTTAAAGCAATCGACGACAATGTGAAGTAATCGTTAAGGCCGGCAATCCTTGAGGGACTGCCGGCCTTTATTTACGGAACCGCTCAAAAGACAGAGACAAATAGGAGAGTGTTTTTTCGCAATGAACGCAACGTACTCAGAACTTCGAGCAAGAGCAAGAGAGAGTCTGCAAGGCAACTGGGGCAAAGCTGTTGGGGCTGCAGCTATCTATGCCGCGTTGAGCGTTATTCTTAACCTATTGGACAAAATCCCTTTTATCGGTCCAATTGTGAATTTTTTAGTTTCCGGAGCGCTTACGCTTGGAATGGTCATTTTCTGTATTGGCATCGCTAGAAATAAGAAGCCTCCAGTCACTGAAATTTTCAGCGGCTTTTCACAATTTCTTAAAGCGTTCCAGGTTTATATTCTCATGATAATCTTCACGCTTTTGTGGATGCTTTTACTCATCGTCCCAGGCATAATCGCCATTTATCGCTATTCGCAAGCTTTTTATATTCTGCAGGATAATCCGGATATCAGCGCGCTGGAAGCAATTCGCCGCAGCAAGGAATTAATGAATGGCCGTAAAATTGATTTGTTTGTTCTGCAGCTCACATTCATCGGATGGGGTATTCTCTCTATATTAACCTGTGGTATTGGCCTGCTATGGCTTTACCCTTACTTCCAAGTTGCTCAAGCCCACTTCTACGACGAGATTACGGGCAGAACAACGCCTCCCCCGCATCCATCGTCCTTCTAACGAAACGTAGAATCCTTATTTGGCCAAAATCCAGCATTACGAGTTTCTAACGAAACGTAGACACGCTATTTTCACGAAAATGCCTCGCAAGGCAGCTTAAACAGGCAAATAACGATACCAGGTTTCGTTAGATTTCATAAGAGGACGAAATCGGCAAAATAAGACTATGACGTTTCGTTAGTTAAAACGAAAAAGAGGCAGTTGCCTAAGCCAATGATATGGCTTTTGGTAACTGCCTCTTTGCCTATACGCACGGGAATACAGCCTCCATCATCGGGCACGCTTATCCTTTTGTCCGGAACATCAAGTAGAGGAAATATGGAGCTCCAATAACCGCAACAACGATACCTGTCGGGATCTCCGACGGCTGCAGAATCCATCTGCCGAGCGTATCGGCTACAAGGACAAGCAGTCCTCCGGCAAGCGCCGTGGCGGGAAGCAGGATCTGATAGCGCTGCCCGACCAGCCTTCGGGCCAAATGCGGCGCGATCAGCCCAACAAAGCCGATACTGCCGCTGACCGCTACGCACGAGCTTGCCAGGCCAACGGCAGCGGCCAGAAGCCAGATCTGCTGCTTGGCAACGGCTGCCCCCAGACCCGTCGCGAGCGGCGCGCCTAGGTTAAGGACATTAATCGTTTGAGACTTGAAATAAACGAAAGGCAGCAATACTACGATAAATGGCAGCAATGCCGTTACGTAGCTCCAGTCCTTGCTCCAGATGCTCCCCGCTAGCCATGTCGATACGAATTGATACTGCTCCGGATTAATCCGCAAGGAGACCAGAATCGTCACCGCCGAGAAGCCCGAGCTTATCGCTACGCCGTTCAGCACAAGCCGGTTCGAGGACAGTCCCTTATGCTTGCGGTAAGAGATAATAAAGACCAGCAATGCGGCAACGCCGCCTCCCAGCCAAGCGAGAATCGGCAGCAAATACGCCGGCGCTGCTGTCGGGGAAGAATAAAACGCGACATAGAGCAGAATAACCATGCCCGCGCCGGAGTTAATTCCGATAATGCCGGGATCAGCCAGCGCATTTCGGGTCAGCGCCTGAAGAACGGCGCCGGATACGGCCAGCCCCATGCCGATCAGAATGGAAATGATAATACGAGGCAGCCGGAAATCAAACAGCACCAGATGCTGCTGGGCGGTTCCGAAGCCAAAGAGCGTTTTGACCACGTCAAGAGGCGACATTCGGATAACCCCGGTGTTCATGCTTATTAGAAATGCTGCAAGAATACCGATTAACATGACGGAAATAACAAGAGTATTACGCCGCTTTCTGCGTACTTCGGCTAAGGAAATCATCGTCCCTTTCATCGCTTACAGCTCCCTCCTTTCCTTGTTGGCAAGGTACAGGAAGAATGGAACGCCAATCAGCGCAATCATTGTACCAATAGGTGTCTCATATGGAGGATGGACCGTTCTGGCAGCCAAATCCGCAAGCACAACAAGCAAAGCGCCAAGCACGGCCGAGGTTGGAATAATCCATTTGTAATCCACGCCTACCAGCTTGCGGGCCACATGCGGAACAAGAAGGCCGATAAAAGATACCGCCCCTGCCACCGATACCGCCGAACCCGCCAGCATAATGACGATGATAACGCCTGCCAGCTTAACGGGTCCCGTCCGCAGGCCAAGACCCTTGGACACTTCCTCGCCTAGACTCAGCATCGTGATGGAACGGGACAGCACCATCGCAGCGATAAGCGAAACGCCCACCCACGGAGACATAATTTTCAACTGCTCCCAGCGGATACCTGCAACCCCTCCGGCATACCAGAAGGCAAGCTCCTGGCCAATGTGGAAGTACAGCGCAATCCCTTCGCTTAATGCGGTTAACAAGGCGGACAGCGTTACGCCCGCAAGTACCATCCGCATTGGCGTCAGCCCTCCGCGTACGGATGCCCCAAGAACAACGACAACAATAGTGCTGACTGCCGCGCCAAGGAAAGAGAACAACATAATGTAGGAATAAGAAAGACCCGGAGCAAAAGCAAAGCATAAAGCAAGCGCAAAGCCGGCGCCGGAGTTCAGGCCAAGCAGACCGGAATCGGCAAGCGGGTTACGCGTCATTCCTTGCATAATCGCGCCCGCAACCGCAAAAGCGCTGCCTACCAGCATACAGCCTAGTACCCGCGGCAAGCGCAGCTCGTGAATAACCTGATGCTCCTTCAAATCCGGATTAAAATGAAAAATGGCATCCCATACCATCAAAAATTTGATGTCCATCGCGCCAAAGGAAACCGACAGAACCAGCGCCAGAATCAGCGCAACAAGACCGCCGAGAATGATGAGAATCGCAGTAATCGGCCTGGAATACAGCCGTTCAACCTCCGGGTCCGCCAACGCGGGTTCGGATTCCAATTGAGAGTTATGTAGCCTAGAGTTCTCAGCCATATCGTCTTATCTCCGCTCCAACTGAATTAATATAAGTACTGTATAGAGCAAATTATACTCTCTTTACTAACGCAAGGCGAAACGCCGTTCAGAACGGCAAAAAAGGGAGCAGCAGCTCCCTCTAATCCCTACTACTCCGTATTTCATTATTTCACGAGATCTTTCAAGACATTGTCGATCATTTGGGAGCTTGCTACCGGTCCGTAGTACAACCAGCTGGACGTCCTGTCATATTCATACACATGACCGTTCTTAACAGCCGGAATAGATTGCCAGATCGGATCTTTCAACGCTTCAGAGCCGGTTTCTTTGTCACTGTTGACCAGAATCAGATGGTCAGCGTCCAGATCGGCAAGCTTCTCAAGGGAAATTTCATTCCAGCTGCCCGTTCCGGAAGCGGAAATTTCTTTCACGACATTCGGAACTTTCAGGCCAAGGTCGTTATAAAGAACCGTGCCGCTCGAAAGTTTATCGCTAACCACATAGAATTTGTTTCCTACAAGCCAGATTGCCGCAACCGATTGGTCAGGAATAGCTGCCTGAAGCTTTGTTTTCGCATCTGACGCTTTCGCATTGTAATCGTCAAGCACCTTTTGAGCTTGATCTTTCTTCTGCAGCACTTCACCGATTTTCAGAAGCGCTTTGCGCCAATCGTTATTCACTTCGTCGCCCAGAACAAAGGTTGGGGCAATCTTCGCGTATTGATCGTATTTGCCGCCGTCAACCGTGCTGTTCGAGCCAAGGATCAGTAAATCCGGAGTAAAGCTTGTTACGGCTTCGAATGGAAGATCATAAGCAATTGTCGGAATATCCTTTAAATCGCCTTGCAGGTACTCTTGAATACCGTTTGCTACGCTCCATTGCGCAACCGGCTTCACGCCAAGAGCGACCAGGTAATCTTCCAGATAGGAAGCAATAATTCGCTGCGGATTAGCCGGAATCGTAACCTCGTGGCCCATGCCGTCCGTCAGCTTCTGCTCCGTTGGTGCCGCTGCCGTCTCCGTCGCCGCAGGTGTCGGCGATGCGCTTTCCGTTGCCGCGTTATTCGCATTACCGTTATTTTCTTTATTCCCTCCGCATGCCGCAAGGACAAGCGAAAGAGACATTACACTCAGAAGTACAATAACTAGCTTCTTCCCTTTACCGAACACAAATACGTCCCCCTATAAGCTGTTACGCTGTAATCTCGTTAATTGACTAAAGTGATGATAACAATTCTCATTATCAAAGTCAATCCTTAATTATAGGAAGAAACGCAAACACGATCCGTATTTGGTGCTCCTTTCATAAATGTTGCGTTTGTTGACAAAAAACCTCTAATCGGACCACTCACTCGAGGAGAGCGGCCGCGTTTAGAGGATGACTTTGTTGCGGTATGAAGTTCCGGTCTATTCCTTCACGGCGCCGATGACGACGCCTTTTACGAAGAAGCGCTGGAGGAACGGATATACAATCAGAATCGGCAAAGCGCCGATGAAGATCTGCGAAGCGCGGAGCGTCCGCTGCGACATGTTCGCGATAGCCGCTGCGTCGAATGACGTCATGTCCGACTGCACGATAAGCGTCTGCATAAAGCTTGCGAGCGGAAGCTTGGCCGCGTCCTTCATATAGATTAAGCCGTCGAAATATGCGTTCCAGTGACCAACCATGGTGAACAGGCCTACCGTCGCTAGCGAAGGCAGCGAGATCGGCAGATAGATGGAGAAGAAGCTCCGAAGATGGCCCGAGCCGTCCATAAACGCCGCTTCCTCCAGCTCCTTGGGCACCGTGCGGAAGAAGTTCAAGAGCAGAATCATATTGTAAGCCGCCACAAGACCCGGCAGGATAAGCGCCATGAGGTTATTGATCAGATGCAGCTTCAGGATAAGAATGTAGCTTGGAATGAGGCCGCCGCTGAACAGCATCGTAATGACGAAGTACCACAGGTACATGTTTCTCGCGCGGAATACCCTGGTGTCCTTTGACAGTGCATAAGCCGCGATCGCGTTTACGAACAGGCCAAGCGCCGTGCCAAGCAAGGTCCGCTCGATGGCTACCCACAGCGCGGTAAGAAAGTTCTTATTGTCGAACGTCTTGGCATACGCCTCGAAGGTGAAGCCTTTCGGCCAGAACGTGACCAAGCCTCCGTTCGCGGCCGCGCTGGAGCTTAAGGACACCATGAGCAAATGGAACATGGGCAGCAGGCACAGGATCCCGATGACGAGCAGAATGACGTTATTAAAAGCGCTGAATACGCGGTAGGGTATCGTTTTGTGATACATGGGTTCCCCTCCCCTTTCCTAGAAAATCCGGTAACCGGCGAATTTGTAGGCAATCCGGTACGAGATCACGATCAGAACCAGACTGATGACCGACTTGAACAGACCAACCGCCGTGGCGAAGCTGAACTGGCCGCTTAACAGGCCTTCACGGTAAACAAACGTGTCGATGATGTCGCCCTGCTGATAGATCATCGGACTGTACAGGTTGAACACCTGGTCAAAGTTGGCGTTCAGCACGTTGCCCATAGCCAGCGTTGCGACTACGATCAGCATTGGAAGCAGTGACGGAAGCGTAATGTGCATCGTCTGCTTCCAGCGGGTCGCCCCGTCCACCTCCGCCGCTTCGTAAAGGGCCGGATTAATGCCCGAGAGCGCAGCCAGGAAGACGATGGTGTTGAAGCCGAATTCCTTCCAGACGTCGCTTACGACGATCGTTATCCGGAACCAGCTGCCGTCCCCGAGAAAGAAGATCGGCTGAATGCCAAAAACGCTTGTCAGGAACTGATTGACGATACCGGTCTGTCCCAGCACATCGATCAGTATGCCCGACAACGTAACCCAGGACAGAAAGTGAGGCAGGTACACCAGCGTCTGAACGGAACGCTTTAGTCCCATGTTGCGGACTTCGTTGAGCAGAAGCGCGAAGGCGAACGGGATGATGAGGTTCAGGACGATTTTGGAACTGGCGAACAGCAGCGTATTCCCGATGATTTTCACAAAGTAATCGTTGGAGAACATGTAATGGAAATGCTTGAATCCCACCCATGGCGAATGGAGGAAGCCAAGCCGGGCCTTATAATCCTGAAAGGCCATCACGACACCCGACATCGGGATGTAGGAGAAGACAAACGACAGCAGAACGGCCGGCAGCACCATAAAGTGGAGAATCCATGGCTGCTTGTAGCGTCGTCTTTTGCCGGCTTTCGGCGGTGTCGATAATTCGAGACTGTTTGTTGTATTTTCCATGGCACTCTCTCCTATCTATTTTCTAAAAATCGTTAACTGGTATAATGGAGCAAATCCTTGCTTAGCTATCGTAGCAATCAAGCGCATCGTCCCACTATAGGACATTGTTAGGATCGATAGGGTTTTGTTAGGCATATCTCCGGGGGGAACGGAAACGATGAAGAAAACGAGACAGCCATTGCAGATCAGCCTGTTCGTCAAGTACTTGGGGCTTATTATTCTGCTGTTTATACCGATCGGCATTTTATTCGCTTATTCCAATAATGTCGCCACCGGCGTCATCGGCAAGGAGATCCGCAACTCGAACATTAAGCAGCTCAGCTTCCTGTCCAGCCAGATTGAATCCCGGATCAACCAGACGATGGATTTCGTGTTCACCTTCTCGAAGGATCCCAACGTACAGAAGTACAACGGGCTTAACATCTGGGACGATAACTATGATTGGATGCAGACGAGATATATGGTGCTGGAAAAAATGGCGCTTCAGTCCGGCGTCGTCAACATCTGGCCGGTCGAATTCACGGTATATTCGCAGCTGCATAAGGAAGCGCTCTCAAATTCCAGCACAAGCGTTGCGTACGACGAGGAATATTTAAAGCGCAATATTTCGAAGAATTGGACCTATAGCGAAGGAGCGACGGGTACCGAAGGAATGGCGTTCCGCTGGTATTACGCCGACTCGCTTGGCCAGCAGAAGCTTACGGGCAGCAATCTGGTCGTGGGAGCCAGCTTTGGCGCCTCGAACATACAGAATATGCTGGATACGTACAAGGAAGGCGGGCAAGGCGATCCCCTCTTCTACGCCCCGGGCCAGAAGCCGATTCTGAACCGAAGCGCCTCCCCGGAGCTTGCAGAGGAGCTGAAGCATTACCTGGACGGCCAGAAGCTGGAGGATACGATGCAGAAGACGATCAAGCTGAACGGGCAAAGCTATCTCGTCAGCCTGGTGAAGTCGCCGCAGCTGGAGTGGTATCTCGTTGATCCCGTGCCTCTCGACCAGATTCTCGGCCCGATCTCGTCCAGCCGTAATCTGTTTTACCTGGCTATGGCCCTGTTGCTCGTTATCGGAGCTTTCTTCTCGATCGTGCTCTACCGGGACGTGCAGCGTCCGATTCTGAAGCTGATCCGCGGCCTCAAGAAGGTCCAGCTCGGCGATTTCTCGGCTCGCATCCATGCCAAGGCGAACAGCGAATTTACCTTCCTGTTCTATCGGTTCAACGATATGTCGGCGCAGATCGAGACGTTAATCGACAACGTGCTGAAGGAGCGGCTGATCGCGCAGGAAGCAACGATGAAGCAGCTTCAGGCGCAGATCAATCCTCACTTTTTATATAACTGTCTAGGGTACATGATCAATATGGCGCAGATGAAGGACGAAGAGGCCGTCGTCAAGATGGGCTACAGCCTTAGCGCGTATTATCGTTACATCACCCGGATGGAGAAGCCGGTATCCAGCCTTCAGGACGAAATTCAGCTAATCGTCAACTACTTGGATATTCAAAAAATGCGAAACGGCCGGATTCATTATTCCATCGACATTCCGGAAGAAATGCGGGGACAACAGGTACCGAGACTGATGCTGCAGCCCTTGGTGGAGAACGCCGTTATTCACGGGGTAAGCAAATCCTATTCCTCGGGGGAGATCCGCATTGCCGGACGGATCGACGGCGGCTTCTGGCGAATCTTCGTCGATGACGACGGACCCGGCCTGGATGAGGAGAAGCTGGAGCTCATGAATCAAAAAATGAGAGGTCCCATGCAGGACGATATGGGGTACGGGCTTTGGAACACCAATCAGCGGATTATCCATTGCTTTGGCCCCCGCTCCTCCCTGTCCTTCTCCTCATCCGAGCTTGGCGGCTTCCGGACCGAGATCGTATGGGAGATTCCGAAGGAAGCTTCATAATCCCAATTCGCAGCACACATACAAGGAGGCTCTTCCATGCAATTGTTAATCGTAGACGACGAAGCCCACTGGGTTGAGAACCTGTCCATGCACAAGCCTTGGCATACGCTTGGGATCGAGCAGGTCCACCGCGCCTATTCCGCCCGCGAAGCGCTGCAAATCATCGGCACGAATCCGATCGATATCGTCATCTCGGACGTGCTTATGCCGGAGATGACCGGAATCGAGCTTATCGAACGGATTCGGGAGCAAGACAAGCGAATCAAGTGCATCATCCTGTCCGGCCATGCCGACTTCGAATACGCCAAGGAGGCGCTTCGGCACCATGCCGTAGACTACTTGCTGAAGCCGCCGACCAACGAGGAGCTGCTTGGCGCCGCGCAAACCGCGATCGATCAGCTGAAGGCGGAATGGGAAAACATCAGCTCCCAGGAGCGAACGCAATTCGCCCTGCGTGAGAACCTTCCGCTTCTTAGAGGGCAGCTGCTTCTAGGCGCCTTCCGGGGGGAACGCATAGCGGAAGAGGAATGGATCCGGAAGCTGGACATGTACGGCTTGCCCTTCCGGAGCGGTTCCTGCGCGCTGGCGCTCGTGCGTCTGGAGGACGAATTCGGCCAATACCGAGGCAACGGGCAGCATCTTGTGGAATACGCCATTATGAATATCGCGGAAGAGATTCTCCAGGAATTCATGGGCGTGTGGAGCGTCAGGGAGGAGCACGGATACCTGGCCTTTCTGCTGCAGGCCAAGGAGCATCCGGCGGTAGACCGGCCCGACATCCTGCTCGAGAAGCTCGCCATGCAGATACAGGCCAAGGTGAAGCAGTTCCTGAAGGGCGCTGTCTCCATCGTGGTGACGGATGCGTTCCTCTTCCCGGAAGAGCTGCCGGAGCAATACCGGCAAGCTGTCTCCTACTTCCGGCAAATCGTTGGGGATGAACAGGAATTCGTCATGAAGGTGGACGGTACGAAGAAAACGGCCGCTTTCGGCGCGCTGGATGTCATTCACGGTCATCCCGGGCTCCTCAACCTTGCGGAGGCCGGCCGCTGGGATGCTGCGGAGGACAAGCTGGCCGCAGCGTTCGACGAGCTGGAGGACAAAGGCTCCGAGTCATGGGAACACTGCCTCGAGATGGGCTATACGATCAGCTCCGCCTTCATGCACCTTGCCCACCGCAGCGGACACACCTTGGCAGATTTGATCGGACCGGATATGGAGCTGCTGCAAAGCGGAGAAGCCTTCGCTTCGATTGGCAAGCTGCGGAAGTGGTCGCTTAACGCTCTGGCGAAGCTGCGCGAAGGAACGGCTCACGACGCAAAAAACGCCCGCTCCCAATACGTTCAGAAGATTAGGGATTACGTGGACAAGCGTCTCCATCTCGACGTATCGCTGCGCGCGCTGGCGGATTACGTTAACCTGCACCCTACTCACCTGTCGAAAATTTATAAGCTGGAGACCGGTGAAGGAATCAGCGACTACGTAGCCTCCGTTCGGATGGAACGCGCCTGCCATCTGCTGAAGGCGACCGACAAGAAGATTTACGAAATCAGCGCCGACATCGGCTACCTGGATCCCGCTTACTTCATCAAAGTGTTCAAGCGGCAATTCGATGTCACTCCGCAGGAATACCGGGATGGACGTTGATTTTGCGCCAACAGCCTAAGAGAGTCCTACGAAAACTAATATCGCCATATAGATGCCGTCCCCAAACTCTTGATAGAGTTACACATGAAGACACCAAACAACGTTGGGGGATAGATAAATGAGCAAATTCAACAAAAAATGGCTCGTACCTGCTGCCATGTCGCTCGTCGTTCTGGCTGGCTGCTCGAATAATAACGGCGGAAACAATGCAAGTCCTTCCGCTAACGACGGCGCAAGTCCTTCCGCATCGGCATCCGCGGAGCAATCCGCTGCCGACAAGGCTTTTGCGGCAGGCAAATACGACCCGCCAATCGAGATCAGCACGATTCTTATGCCGAAGAAGTATAGAGAGGGCGAGACCAAGGAAGACAACGTTCACACCCGCTTTATGGAGGAGAAGCTTGGCATCAAGCTGAGCAAGGATACCTGGTTCCCGGCAGGCAGCGACCAATACAAGCAGCAGCTCCAGCTTGCCCTGACTTCCGGCGAGAAGCTGCCCGACTTCCTTATGGTGCCGACCGATCCGGTCCTGACCAACCAGCTGATCGATTCCGGCGAATTTATGCCAATCGACGAGCTGTTCGACAAGTACGCCAATCAAACCTGGAAGGACCATGCAGCCAAGCATCCTGAGCTGTGGTACCCGTTCACGAAGGACGGCAAGAAGTGGAACCTGCCTATTATGGAATATACCGATAACGACGATACCGTGCTCTGGCTGCGCGAGGATTGGATGGAGAAGCTGAATCTGCAGGCTCCGAAAACGATCGCGGATCTCGAGAACATTCTGGATAAGTTCAAGAACGAGAATCCGGACGGCTTGGCTGCAAAGGATGTTTACCCTCTCGCCGTCTCGCTTAAGAACAATACGAATACGTGGATGGGCGGCCTGGATTGGCTATTCGGCGCTTACGGCACGATTGAGGAGCAATGGAACAAGGATGCGAGCGGCAACCTGGAATACGGCTCCGTAAATCCGGGCGCAAAGCAAGCGCTGGCGAAAATGCAGGAATGGATGCAAAAAGGCTACATTCATCCGGACGCTGCCCTTTGGGATGAAGGCAAATCAGCCGAAATCTGGACCAAAGGCAACGCGGGCGTCCTGCCTGGCGCGAACTGGGTTCCGGACTGGCCGGCTCCCGACCTTCTGAAGAACGTAAAAGGCGCCAAATACAAAGCTTATCCGGTTCCGGCCGGACCGGACGGCAAGATCGGCACGAAATGGCAAAACTCCGGCGTCAACAGCAGCTTTATGATCAACAAAAACGCCGAGCATCCGGAAGCCATCATCCTTTATTACAACTACTTGCTGGATAATCTTGCGAACCCGGCCGTTGGCAGCGAATATGAATACGGCTTCGCTAAAGGATACGACTGGGATGTCGTTGACGGGGAACCAACAAGCGATCAAGCAAAGATCAAGGACTTCAACAACGACTTCCAGTTCATCACCGGCCCTGCCCGTATTCCGGACCTGTACATGAAGACGCTGGTGAAGCTGGCGGAAGGCAATAAACCGGAAACACCGTACGAGAAGCAGCTGTTCGAATTCCGCAAGCCGGAGAACTGGTACGCCGCGAAGGTCGTTATGTCGCAGATCGACGTCCGCAAGCAGAACTACTTCACCGGCGCGGCAACGCCTACGATGATCTCCAAATGGAACCTCCTCCGCCAGTCCGAGCTGGAGACGTTCAACAAGATCATTTACAACAAGCTTCCGATCGACGCGTTTGATACCTTCGTCACCAGCTGGAAATCCAACGGCGGCGATCAGATCACGAAGGAAGTTAACGACTGGTTCAAGTCGGTATCGCAATCAAAATAACAATCCTGATAGGCATACGATGAAAGGCAGTCCCAATCGTCCATTTCTAATGACGTTGGGCTGCCTTTCTCCTTCTCTTTTCGCCATACGTTGGATCTACTCCAATAAAATCAGGATAATAGGATGGTTTATGAAGCTACGTTGGATTCACTCCAATAAAAAGGGCCAGAATGAGCTGCTGTCGTCAATTTTGGACTGATTATATTGCACCGATTCCAATGTAGAGTTAGTTGCCTGTTAAAATCGTTCCTTTATGCTGGAAGAAATCCAACGTAGCCTGATACAATGAGAATTCCGTTGTCCAAACGGCAAATGGCTGTCCCAAAAGTCTTCTTCATCGACTTTCGGGACAGCCATTTTGTTTGTTACGTTCTTCTGTCTACGAGGACGCTTCCTCATGAGGAAGCTGCAATGCCGCAACCGATGCCCGGAAATCGGGTCTTCCGTCTTCGGTCCACTTCAGCTCCGTCACGAAGGTATGGCGGTTCGGGTCATACAGCGGATCGCCTACAATCTCTTTGTAGGTTCTGGCGTGGAAGACAAACAGCGCGGTTGTGCCGTCCTCCGCTACGGTAAAGTTATTATGACCGGGCCCATACAGGCCAAGCAGCTCATCGGTTGTCAGCACCGGTACCGGCGATTTGTCCCACGATGCCGCATCAAGCAAATCCGCATCGGCGGATGCTTCCAGAATTCCCATGCAATAGTTGAAGTCCGTTGCGCTGGCGGAATAGGACAAGAAGACGCGGTCTCCTTTGCGAATAAAGGCTGCCCCCTCATTCACTTTAAAGCCGATTCTTTCCCAGTCCAGATCCGGAATAGAAATCATCGTTTGCTTGCCGGCGAGCGTCCACGGATTGCTCATTTTCGAAATGTACAGATTGGAGTTGCCTTCAATAGCCGGATCCTTCTGCGCCCAGACGTAGTACCTTTCCCCGTTGTGCTCGAAGGTTGTGGCATCCAGCGAGAAGCTCTCCCAAGCCGCGCGCACCTGCCCCTTTTCCACCCATTCGCCTTCCAGCGGGTCGGCATCGCCGCACTCAAGAACAAACATCCGGTGGTCGAAGAGGCCTTCATTCGTCTCCGAAGTATGCGCCGCGGCGAAGTAGACATACCATTTGCCTTCGATAAAATGCAGCTCCGGCGCCCAAATATTCGCGCTTAGCAGCCCTGTCTCGTGCTTTCTCCAAACAACGGCCGGCACGGCATCCGCCAATCCTTGAACCGTATCC
The DNA here is from genome assembly GCF_051200795.1 of Paenibacillus glycanilyticus. Taxonomy (NCBI): domain Bacteria; kingdom Bacillati; phylum Bacillota; class Bacilli; order Caryophanales; family Paenibacillaceae; genus Paenibacillus; species Paenibacillus glycanilyticus. The sequence goes on along the minus strand of NZ_CP195155.1, from coordinate 781,610 downwards.
GCCTTGCGGATTTCAATGCGGTCATATTCCGGGACGGAAGCAACAAAGTAATAACAGCCGTCCGTATGTCTATAAATGAAAGGATCCGCTCTTTGTTCGATTAATGGTTTAACTCCGTTCATTTCCGATTGGTGGACTCCCATCCTGTCACCTGCTTCTATTCGTATTTGTCATTAGCCTTTAACGCCACCCACGGTTAAGCCGGAGACGAAGTAGCGCTGGAAGAAAATAAAGACGATCATAATCGGCACAATCGCCAGCACGGAACCGGCAATAAGAATATCGTAGTTGTTGCCGTATGGCGTTACGAGACTGGACAGACCGATTGGCAGCGTCAGTTTCTCTCCCGAGTTCAGGACGATCAGCGGCCAGACGAAGCTGTTCCAGCTGGCGAGCGCCTGCACGATAATCATTGCTCCAAACGCGGGGGTCATAAGCGGTACAAAGATTTTGAAGAAAATGCCGTATTCGGAGCAGCCGTCGATTCTACCCGCATCCATGAAATCTTTCGGAAGCCCCGCCGCGTATTGGCGGAAGAAGAAGATCGGCAGCGGCGATACGACAAACGGAAGGATTACCCCGCTGAACGTATTGATCAGGTTCATCGCGATCATCTGCTTGTACAGCGGCAGCATGATAATCTCTATCGGCACCATCATGACCAGAAGGACAAACAGGAAGATGATATTGCGTCCTCTGAAACGGTACATCGCCAGCCCGTACCCCACCATGGAGGAAAGCAGCATGCAGAAGACGGTATAGATGACGGTAACGACTAAGCTGTTTTTATACCAGACCAGGTATTTCTCCGCCCCGCTCGAGAAGATAAACGAATAGTTATGGAAGGATAGCAGCTCCGGCTGCAGGCGAATGTTCAGACCGAAGCGAAGCAATTCCTTTGACGGCTTGAACGAAGCTAACAGCAGACTGTAGAAAGGAAAGACCGACAAGGCCGCAAATAGAACGAATAAGGCCAGCAAAAGCCACGTTTGAGGACGATTCCATTTGGTACTCACGTTCAATCCTCCTTCCTAAACAAGCCGAATAAACGAAGCTGAATGACATTAAGGACCATCGTAAGGAGCAGCAGGATCATCCCGATTGCCGAACCAAGCCCAAGCTCGTTCTTTTCGATGCCGCTGCGGTATAACAAGCCGATCATGGTAAGGCCAATATCGTTTGGCGAGTGGTTGCCGCTCCACAGAATGAAGCTTTCCGTAAACATGGAGTACCCGCCGTAAATGCTGATCGTAATGACGTAGATCGAAATCGGTTTGAGCAGCGGCAGCGTAATGCGCCAGAATTTGTTCCAGGTATTCGCCCCGTCGATGCTTGCCGATTCGTAAAGCTCGCTTGGAATAGACTGCAAGGCCGACATAAAGTAAATGATGTTAATGCCCAGATAACGCCAGGTCGCCAAGACGACCAACACGAGCATGCCCGACGCGCTGCTGCCAAGCCAGTTAATGGTCTCGAAGCCAAAGGCATGGCGGAACGTATTCATAACGGAATTATCCAGCGAGCCAAATACGAGCCGGAATACGATGCCTGCTACAACAACCGAAGTCAAAGCCGGCAGGAACAGGGTCGAGCGGAAGAACGCGCTCCACTTCATAAGCTTGGAGTTAAGGAACACGGCAAGCACGAGAGGCAGCGGAATGAGGACTAGTATTGTCCAGAACGTATATTTCGAGCTGTTCCAAAGCGCGGTATAAAAGGAATCATCCCAGAGATTCCTGTAGTTGTCTAAGCCAATGAAATGGGTCTGGCCCGGCAGTACTTCCTGAAAGCTCATAATGAAGGTCGATATAACGGGATAGACGAAAAAGATCGCAAGCGAAAGCACAAACGGCAGCACAAAAACATAAGGGGCGACTCGCTGATTGTATAGTATCTTTTTCATTCGGATGCTCACTCGCTCCTTCCTGATCAGGATCACTTCGCTGAAGGACCGCCATGCATGGCATTGGGTCCTCCAACGAAGCGGTTAAGCTTGTTTTTTCAGCTAGACTGTCAGCTTCCTCCTACTTAATGCTCGCTGCCGCATCGTCCAATACTTGCTTCGGATCCTTCAGATCGTTAAGCGCCTGGAACATCGCTTTCGTCTTGATCACATCGGATACGGCAGGCGTTTTCTCTTTGATATTCGTAGGCGCGATTTCGTCCTTGAGGCTGCTGAGGAACGTAAAGATATCTTTGCCGAAGTAATCGGTGTATTTGTTCGACTCGGTCATAACCGGGTCCGTCCAGGCATCCGTGCGGATCGGATCAAAGCCAAGCTGCTTCCAGATTTCGATATTGCCTTCTTTGGATATTTTCGCGAAATCGAGGAACTTCTTAACGAGCTCTTGGTTCTTCGATTGATTGGTAATAACCGTACCCGTACCGCCCATACCGGAGGAACGCATTTCGCCTTGTTTGAATACAGGCATTGGTTTGATGATGATTTTGCCTTTCAGGTCAGGCATGTAGTCCGTGAAACGGCCCATGTACCACATTGGCATCCAGATGGAAGCGGCACCGCCGCCGTTCATAAATCCGTAGTATTCTTCCGCGTGATGGAAGCCGCCCGGCGCTACAACGGCTACCTTTTCTTTTACAAGCTTCTGCAGATAAGTCAGCACATCCACATTCGCTTGGTCGTTAAGCGTGACATTGCCGTCTTTATCGAGGAAGTCCGAACCGTGCTGCACGACCAGCGGCCAGAACGACCATTGGTCCGTTGTTTCAACGGTAGTCATCGGCTTGCCGGTTTTCTCGAGCACCTGCTTGCCTGCTGCTTCGTAATCATCCCAGGTGATGATCTTGTCGGCATCTACGCCTGCTTGATCGAGAATTTCTTTATTGTAGTAAATAACTTCCGCGCCTACGTGGTAGTCGATCCCGTAGTATTGTCCGTCCTTGGCGTAGTTGTCGAGGCGGGACATAACGAGATTGTCTTTATTCGGTTCTACGATATCGTTGAGCGGTACGAGCTGAGGCTCGCCTTTGAGGAAATTGCCGATTTTGCTGATCTCGATGTCGGCCATGTCCGGCGCGCCTTTTCCGGATTGCAGCGCAACCTGCAGTTTGTTGTGGTTATCGTCGTACGGGAATGTCGTAGCTACCAGCTTAATCTTCTCGTCTGGATGCGCTGCATTCCATTTGTCTGCCATACTCTCGAAAAATTGCTGATGAAGTTCATTAAAAGTCCAAAAAACAACCTTGGTTGCTTTACCCGAGGAACCCCCGGAACTGCTGCAAGCGGATAAGACCAACATGAGTGCCAATGCCAAGGTTGCTGTTAACGTAATCCCTTTTTTCATTTGACGTTTCCCCCTCACATATTGGTTAAGCTTTTGTTACCTGACCATTGTAAGCGCTTCACAATTAGATTATAATAGGCGTAAAGTATTATTTATATATCCAATTGGTTATAAAAACATATTTATTTATTGAGAGTAGGTGCCTTCATGAAAAAGACAGCTTTGTACAAGCAAATCCAGCTTGAGATTAAAGAACGAATTGCCTCCGGGCAGCTCCGGCCGCTCGACCGCATTCCTTCCGAGCAGGAATTAATGGATGAATTCAAGGTCAGCAAGATTACCGTTAAGAATGCATTGACGGAGTTAGCGGATGAAGGACTCGTCACGCGTATTCAAGGCAAAGGAACGTTTGTTGCGGCGGATTTGAAGCCTGTCGAAGTGAAGGCGCCTGCTCCCGAGCCTAAACCTGAACCTGTCCAAGTCCCTCTTGTTGGCTTCATTATCCCTACCATGAAAACAACCGTTATCCAGAAGCTCGTTGATTATATAGAGTTCTATTTGAAGGAAGCAGGCTTCCAAATGATTCTGAGCATTACCCGTGAGCATGCGGCAGAGGAATCCAGAGCAATTACCGCTTTGGTTGATGCCGGCGTTCAGGGGCTTATTGTGTTTCCGACCGAAGACGAGAAATATAATGAGTCCCTACTGCGGCTGTCTCTCGATAAGTTCCCCTTTGTGTTTATTGACCGTTTCCTTCGCAATATTGAGACGTATACCATTACTTCGGATAATGACGGCGGCGCCTACCGGACCGTCACGCATTTGTTATCCAAGGGGCATCGGCAGATCGCGCTGATCTCGCCGGAGAATGCTAATACCACTATTGAAGACCGAACGATAGGCTTCGAGAAAGCCTATATCGATCAAGGCGAATCTATCGACAAAAGCCTCTGGTGCCATGTGCCGCTGGATGTGCTGCGCAGCGAGAGGGCTCTGGATTATGTAACGGACTTTCTGAAGTCGCATCCGACTATCACGGCTGCCTTCACCCTTACCGAGGAAATTGCCGGCCTGACCTGGCAGTCGCTCCAGCTGATCAAGCGGCGCACCGAGGTCGAACTCTTCTCCTTCGACAATCCGGACATCCCGAATGTCCCTTACGTCCAGCAGGACGAGCAGGAGCTCGCCCGCTCCGCGGTTATGCTGCTGCAGGACCAAATCGGGCATACCTACGACCCGCAGCACATCGTTGTGCCGGTGCAGCTGGTGTTTCCTTAAGAGGCGTGGGTGGCGCTGGCTAGGCGGGGGCTTAACGATGCGCGACATCGTTAAGCGGCTGGTAGAGGTGCCTATTCGGGAGCTTAACGATACGGCGCATCGTTAAGGATGCTAAATTTGCCCGTTTCGGGCCCATTATTGGCATTTGCGGCTGGCTTAACGATGTGCGACATAGTTAAGCGGCTGGCAGAGTTACTTTTTCGAGAGCTTAACGATGCGGCGCATCGTTAGCTTGGAATGGTCTAGATGGAAGGTTGCTAGATTGCGGGGAGAGGTGCTCTATTGGCGGGCTGGCGGCAACAAACTGCGGAAGTACAGGTAAATATGATCCAACGTAGCGCCGCGGGCCATCGTCATGCAATAGTGCAGGTCATTCGCTCGTTGCAGCGCCCAAAAGCCCCTTTTTACCCGATTAACCTGCACTTTTGCAGCTGGATGAGTTAGTTTAGTAGGTTAAGCACTTAATGTCCTGCATTTTTGCATTACGTTCAGATAAAGAGTGGCTGCTGCTATGGATTATGAGTTCCTTGCGGTAAATGGGGTTTGTCGCGCTACTTCCTCGGGAGCTTAACAATGCGGCATCGTTAAGCTTGGAAATAGTTTAGATAGAGAGTTGCTAGATTGCAGGGAGAGGTGCTTTATTGGCGGGCTGGCGGCAACAAACTGCGGAAGTACAGGTAAATATGATCCAACGTAGCTTCGCGGGCCATCGTCATGCAATAGTGCAGGTCGTTCGCTCGTTGCAGCGCCTAAAAGCCCCTTTTCACCCGATTAACCTGCACTTTTGCAGTTGGATAAGTTAGTTTAGTAGGTTAAGCTCTTAATGTCCTGCATTTTTGCGTTACGTTCAGATAAAGAGTGGCTGCTGCTGTGGATAATGAGTTCCTTGCGGTAAATAGGGTTTGTCGGTCCACTACTTCCTCGGGAGCTTAACGATGCGGCGCATCGTTAAGCTTGGAATGGTCTAGATAAAAGGTTGCTAGATTGCAGGGAGAGGTGCTTTATTGGCGGGCTGGCGGCAACAAACTGCGGTAGTACAGGTAAATATGATCCAACGTAACATCGCGGGCCATCGTCATGCAATAGTGCAGGTCGTTCGCTCGTTGCAGCGCCCAAAAGCCCCTTTTTACCCGATTAACCTGCACTTTTGCAGCTGGATAAGTTAGTTTAGTAGGTTAAGCACTTAATATCCTGCATTTTTGCATTACGTTCAGATAAAGAGTAGCTGCTGCTATGAATTCCTTGAGGTAAATGGGGTTTGCCGGTCTGCAACTTTTTCGATGGCTTAACGATGCGGCGCATCGTTTAACTTGGAATGGTCTAGATGGAAGGTTGCTAGATTGCGGGGAGTGGTGCTCTATTGGCGGCTGGCGGCAACAAACTTCGGGAGCACAGGTAAATAGAAAGGCTCTCCCTGACGGGAGAGCCTTCTTTTATCCTCGATTAAATATTAGCAAACACCTTATCAAATCCGGCTTTGGAGCGCTCAAGCGCTTCCTCAACCGAGCTGACGATGTCGTCCGGCGCAAGAATTTCTTGCGCAACCGCGCTGGTGTAGCCGATTTTCTTCAAGCTGCGCAGGAAACCAGGCAGATCGATGACCCCTTCGCCCGGATACACGCGGTCATTGTCCAACACTTGCTCAACCGGAATGTCTTTCGCATCGTTAATATGAACATGAACGATTTGCTCAGGGGACAGCTTTTCGATATCCTCCGTGCCGAGCCCGTTTGTATACCAATGATACGCATCAAACAGGAGGCCAACGTTCGGAGCATGAATCGCATCGGCAAATGCCAGCGTATCCTCCATCGAATAGATAAACGGATACTTCCAAGCCGTACGCAAATGATGCGGTCCAACAAACTCCAGTCCAAGCTTAACGCCGTAATGATTTAATATATTTGCAGATTCTCTAAGACGGCGGACCGCCTGAATGGTGAAAATCCCCGGGGATACGTCCGTTGCCGGCAAAATATACGTGCAGCTTGCCGTACAACCCAGCTGTGCCGCCGCTTTCGCCTGCTCCTCCAGCTGAGGCAGCCCGTCCCGGAACGCTTCGTCCGTCGTACGCCATTCAACCGGGAAGCCGCACGAACCGACCGAAATCCCGTTCGCCGACAGCAATTCCCGTGCGCCATCCAAGCCGTATGTATGAATAAGACCCGCAGCATCCAGATCTACCGATTGAAATCCGTAACGTGCTGCCTGCTCAATAAAGGCTTTGTCATCACCGATTGGTCCAAGTCCTGCCCGCGTTAATCCTTTCAGCATCTGATCAGCTCCATCCAAATGTAAATAGGTACAAGTATCATTATACAAGAGCCTATCCCCCGTCTCTATTATAAAAAAGCGCCATAACTTTCGTTAAATGGCGCCTTTTTATTCTGTTTTACTGCAGCAGCCTGTCGAGCAGGCGGGCTAGCCCAACAGCCGCTTCAGCGCGGGTAACTTCCTTGTCCGGAGCGAAGTTTCCGCTGTCGGTACCATTCATCAAGCCGGAAGCGAAAGCTTTGTCTACCGCCTCAAGCGCCCAACCGGAGATCGCGTTAATGTCGTTATATTGGTGTCTATCCGTCACGCCAACCGTCCCCATCTTAAGCTCGAATGCTCTTACAATCAGAGCTGCCATCTCTTCCCGGCTGATTTTGTCGTTAGGCGCAAACGTATCCGCGTCGCGTCCATGAATCAGACCGGCTTGCGCGGCGGCCGCAACCGCATCGGCATAAAAGGCTTCTGCATTTACATCCGTAAACGGCAGGTTATCAGCCGCGGGCAGCTCCAGCACCTTCGCAAGAATAACCGCGAATTCACCGCGCATAATCGACCGGTTAGGCGTAAAATGCTCCGCATCCGTACCGTTGATAATCTGCAGAGCTGAAAGCTGCCGAATGGAATCGCTCGCCCACGAGACATCCGGTACATCGACAAAATGCTTCTCTCTTGTCAGCACCGCGTAGCTTCCCGGCTGAGTAATAAACGTCCGGATAACTGTCCCTTCCTTATCCGTACGGCCGCCGGCATAAATCCATCCGCCGTCCGAACTACCTGCATAAATGCCGGCAAGCTTTGGATTCAGCTCCTTGCTTACCGGGAGCTGCAGCAGAACAGGGTAGGCCCACTTCGTTAAAGGCTGCTTGATACCAGCTGCCGTCCATACGCCAACCTGGATATCGTATACCGTTCCCGATGCCTTCCACTTCTCGGTTGCTGCCGAAGAAGCTGGCGCCGAACCTGCCGAGGAAGTCAATGAGATATAGAGACTTGCTCCCGTGCCCTGCCCGCTTGCGGTGAGCAATTGGGAAGCGGCTTGCAGCACGCCGGCACCTGCCGTAAGGGCCGCATCGCCGATCTTAACTTGCAGATTGTTTTTCCCAAGCAGCGCTCCCGCCTGAAGCGGCAGCTTCAGCATGGTTACGCCTGCCGGAGCATTCAGCACAACCGTACCTTGCCCTGCAGGCTTGAGCTGATCGGCCGTCACTTCCCAAACGGTCTTATCTTGAGGGGTACCCGGATTAGAAGGCCCGCTTGGCCCCGGATCCGTAGGACCGGTTGGATCAGTCGGATCGGTATTCCCTTGATACAAACCAATAGAGTCAAAGTACAACGTACCGCTGCCCACCGTACCGTCCCCTTGATTCACGTAAAGCGAGAACTCCGTAATCGCGTTCAAGTCCAGCGTGCCGTTGCCCGCCGTATTCCACGGCGCATGCACGAACTGATCAAACGGCATCTTCAGCACCTTTGCCTCTGTACCGGTCAACGTCACGTAGTACTCCCAGGTCTCGCCGTCCGACTCCTTGAATTGCACAACCAGCTTCCGGCCGGAACCGTCCGGCGTATACCAGAACCGGATACCGTCCTCGCCGCTCCAATCCGACAAGCCGAGCAGCTTTGTTGCTCCGGCAAAATTGGTTGCCGCATCCGGATACGAGTATTCGTACTTCATGCCGAAACGTCCGCTTTCCTTATGCCCGGCATCCGGCGTTATCGTCAGGCTGCCGCCCCAAGGGTTGCGGGTATATGCCCCCAGAGCAACCAGCTCCCGGCCGTCATAATAATCGAAGTTGTCGATTACCGGAATAGTCGTCAGCCCAACATCGTCCACGCTAACCGAATACGATCCGGCTGAGCCGCTGCCTTTGTTCACGTATATGGAGTATTCGGCTACGCTGGATACATCCATGATGCCATCCCCGGTTGACCATTTAGTACGGGTTAAACCGGCAAGCGGAATCGTCACTAACTGTTCCTCCGTACCCGACATGCTTACCTGCGCTTCCCAAATATCGCCGTCGGTCTCTTTGAACTGGAAGGTCAGGCCGTGATTCGCGCCGTTTGGCAGCATCCAGAACTGAACGGCATTGCCGCCTTCCGACCAGTTCATGGCGCCAAGCGCCTTGTTTACGCCGGCGTAACCTAACGCATCGGTTAAGGTGTAATCCAGCTTCAGCGCGTAGCTTCCGCTTTTTTTCCAAGCCGAATCCAGTGATGCCGTAATCATATCGCCGCTTGTATTGCGAGCATAAGCCGCCCCAACAAGCGAGGAGCTGCCTTGATAATAGTCGAACGAATCGATATCCTTCAGCTTCGCAGCCTTGATATCATCCAGATAAATCGCGCCGGTACCGGCTTCTCCCGCTCCGCGGTCCACATAAACCGAGAACTCCGCAATGGAGCCGATGTCGAGCTTCCCGTTATCCCTGCCGCTCCAGCTAGGCATCGCAAACAGATGGAACGGAACGCTGACGGTCTGCGCGGCCGTGCCGGAAGTTGGGATCTTCGCTTCCCAATACTCGCCGCTTGTTTCCTTCACCTGCACAGTCACGCCCCGATTCCGGCCGTCCGGCTCCAGCCATAGCTGAATACCGTTGTTACCGGTCCAATCAATGCCTCCAAGCTGTTTGGTCACGCCGCCAAAGCCTTTGCCGGTTAAATCATAAGCCAGCTTCAGACCTAGTCCGCCTTCGCTCTTATGATCGGCATCCAGAGACAACGTAATCGGACCGCCATCCGGGTTAACCGAGTAACCCGCGGCCAGCTTGGCATTATCCCCGTCATAGCCTTCGAACGTATCAATCGTTGGCAAGCGATAAAGCTTAATATCGTCAATCATTAAAGTCGTATCGCCAGCCGGTCCGTCGAAATAGAGTCCAAACGAAGCGGCCCCGCTCAAATCAACTTTACCGTTGCCCTGCCCGGCGTGGCTGCTCTTCCACCAATCCGGAATATAGAAGTTGCGGAACGGTAACTGCACCAGTACCGGCTCATTGCCGCTGATGCGGGTATCCGATTTCCACACTTCGTTTTGCGTGCCCATTCCTTCGGTCAGCTGCAGCGTGAGGCCAACCTCCTTGCCGCCAGGGTTTACCCACAGCTGAATGCCGCTGTTACCCGACCAATCGGCGCCCGCCAGATCCTTCTCCATGCCGCCCCAGCCTTTGCTGAGATCCGTAACAAGCTTCATCGCATAGGCGCCGTTCACCTTGCCCGCCGTATCCAGCGACAACGTTACCGGCGAACCGTCCGCGTTCGCTTTGTATGCTGCACGGAGAGCGTTGTTCGAGCCTGTATAGCCTTCAAAATCATCGATAATCGCAGATTTCTTGATCTCCGCCGGCGGATCCAGCTTGGCGCCGCCTACCCCGATCTGCAGGCTGCTGACCTGCGGATTCCAGCGCTGGTCCTGATGGCTTTCCGGCACAACCGGAAATTCAAATTTCACATACCGCGTACCGGCCGGAAGCTGATAAGCGATATAGTCGGTTTTCGCCCAGTATCCTTCGCCCAGCTTGCTCGTCTTCACCACATTCGTAAATTCGGTAAAATCCGTGCCGTTCGCCGAGGTATAGAACTTGAAGTCCGGCAGGACGTAATCGGCCGGGTTCTGCCTGGCGTATTCGTAGAACTTGAAGTAATTCATATCGCCGTCCGCCTTGTACGTGAACCATTCGTGCTCGTTGGACGTACGGGACAGCCGCTTCGCATCACCGCCGAAATATTCCGGCGTATCCGACGAGAAGCCAAGATTCGCCGAATGCGAATCCATCTTGAGGAAGTTATTCAGATCATCGGATAAAATCCCGTTCGTGATGCCGCCCTGCTGCACGGAATCCGGGAACGTAAGCGCTGTTCCGTCATGCTCATACTCGATAACAACCTTGCCCAGCTGTCCCGAAGCCGATGCGGCGGGATAATCGATCCGCAGCACCTTTACGCCGTCAGCCAGCTCGCCGGTTGTATACGACCTTTTTTTCCACGAGCCGCCCGACTCCACTGCTTCCGAATCAACCGGCTCAAACGTTAAGCCATCGGACGAAGCAGACAAACTGAAGTTTTGATCGCTGCTTGCCGAGGCAACATAACCTTCCACAGTTACAGATTTCACCTTTACCGGCGTGCCGTCATCATGAAGCGGAATCGCGTATTGCACGCTTTGCTGGTTGTCGGTTGCAAGTGCTTTAATACGGGATACATCCCCGCCAAAAGCACCCGGATCGCGGCTTTCGTATTCCAGATCCGAGGTATGGCTGTAAAGCTTCCCGAAATTGCGCATTTCGTCCTGAATGACATGCTTTGCCTCAACCGGCCCAACAACAGCCGATGGTGCCGATTCTCCCGCGCCGTTCTTCGCCGTAACCCGGTAGTAATAGGTCTGACCCGATACGGCACTCGTATCGTCGAACAACTGGGATTCCGCAGGTACCGCGTCATACACGTTCTCGCCAACTACCGTCCAGCCGCCATCAGGCTGCCCGGAACGCTCAACCCGGTAAGAAGAAGCGCCAACCGAGCCCAGCCAGCTGATCGTCGATACGGAATCAACCGGCAGCATCACGGGAGCTTCCGGCTTCGGCAGCGCAGGTGCTTCGCTGAAGCCGCGGATCTCAAACGCTTTGTCCCTAAGCGTATTCAGCATATTCGTCTCGTCAAAGCCGTCTCCCGAAGGGAAACCCGGCCAGCGATACGCTCCGTAAAAAACGCCGTTAAACGTCGATTCGGTATGCGGATAGAAGCCGCCGTCCCGGCTATGGTAACGAAGACTCCAAATCATCGCGCCGGAGGTGCCGTTCTCGATCGCGTTATCGAGGAATGCGCTGAGTTCATTCGTTGGCTTGAAGCCAAACTCTCCAACGATAAACGGCTTTTTGCCCGCTGCCTTATTCTTGTCGACGTTCACCTGGGACGCATAGCTCGGGTAATGGTCCGGGTAGTAGTGATTGGATACGATATCGATTGCGTCATCCGTCAGGGATGCATCGTCGATGCCGTATTTGCCGTCGAGCACGAGATGGTTGGCGTCGATGCTTTTAATATAAGTCGCCATGTCATGCGTCCAGGCCGAAGACTGAGGCACCAGCTCGTTGCCCGTCTCCCACGCCAGAATGGTCGGGTCATCCTTGTAGGCAACGCCGGTGAACGTATTCACGCGGTTGAGCGTATACGAAATGACCGACTTGAAATCCGCGATCAGCTGCGGATCGGTCCAGAACGCGTCTTTGGTTTTGCCCCGGAAGGCCGCGTATTCCGCAATCCCGCCTTGCCATTGATACTGGTCCACAAAAGGAAGAATGAGATGAATCCCGTACTCTCCGGCCAGCTGGATCATTTTATCGTAAGCGACAAACGCATCTTCGTTAAAGATCAGTTTATCGTCCGAGCCGACGCCCATAATGTGGCGTACCATATCGGCGGGATCATCCGCTTTGCGTACGGACAGCACATACGGCCTAGTTACCGTTCCGCCCATCTGGACTAGCGTCTTGAACGCATCCTCCTGCTCCCACTCGGTTGGCGTCCGCCAGTAGATATCCTCTACCATTGACAGAGTTGGCACGTTGGCCGAAATAAACCGGAACTCCCGATCGCCGTCCATCAGCTTATCGCCGCTGCGCGTGATGAATGGGGATGCGGATTCCGCAGCTATCGGCGCATCGGCTTCCTCCGCGTATACCCTCGAGCCCTGAATTCCGGGCATAACAACGGAAGCCGCTACGAGCACCGCGAGACCAAGCGACAGCATCTTCTTGCGTTTAAACATAAGTCCACTCCTTCAAAGGTAATTGAGACTTTAGTTATTTGACCGAACCGTTGACGATCCCGGAGAAGATGAAACGCTGCATAACGAGATAGAGGATAGTCGTCGGAATAAGAATAATAAGCAGCGCCGCGCATACCACGTTCCACTGCGCGCTGTTGACGCCCACGAAGTTCATCAGCCCCGTCGAGACGACCCGCAGCTTCTGCGACGGCATATACAGATACGGGATATACATATCGTTGTAGATCGAGATGCTCTTCAGAATAACCGCAGTCGCCGTCGCCGGCGCAAGCAGAGGGAAAATAATCGAGCGGTAGATTCGGAACAGCGACGCGCCTTCGATCATGGCGTTCTCATCGAGATCGTAAGGAATGTGGCGGATAAACTGCAGATACAGGTAGATCTGCACCACATCCGTCCCGATGTACAGAAGCACCGGACCGTACAGGGAGTTAAACAAGCCAAGCTCCTTGATAATGCCGAAAGTAGCGACCTGCGTAGTGACGGACGGAATAAGCGTGGCAGCGACGTAAGCGCCTAGAATCCAAGATTTCAGCTTGAAATTAAACCGCCCAAGCGCAAAGGCCACCATCGTCCCCATCAGCACGTTGCCTAGAACGGACAAGACGAGAATCGTGCCCGTATTCATAAAAGCGTTAAGCATATCCCCGCGGTGGAACACCGTGGAGAAGTTATCGAGGTTAGCAAACGAATGCGGGAAATCAAAAACGCCGGACTTGGCGTACTCCTCATTGCCCTTGAACGCGTTCAAGACGACGACATACGGCGGGAACAAAATAACAAACACGGCGGCAAGCAGCACCGCGTATTTCAAAGCTGCGGCAATCGCGCGGGAGGGCGAGACCGGTCGCGCGGTTACGGTGCCGGCACGTTTTTTCAATGATGTCTCCAAGCTCATGCTCTAGTCCCCCCCTCGCAAAATCAGCTTCCGCTGCACGAATATCACCAGCACGACAATAAACAGCAGCACCATCCCCATCGCCGATGCAAGCCCGTAGTTGCTGAAGTTAAAAGCCGTCTCGACGGTCTGGGTAACAAAGGTCTGGCTGGAGCCGGCCGGTCCGCCCTTCGTCATGACAAACGGCAGATCAAATACTTCAAGCGCGCCGCTGACCGTCAGCAGCATGCTGAGCTCCACGATTTTGATGATGCTCGGCCAGGTAATGTAGAGGAAGGACTTGAACGGTCCCGCCCCGTCAATCTTCGCCGCCTCGTACAGATCGCCGGGAATCGATTGTAAAGCGCCTAAATAAATAACCATGTTAAAGCCCATAAACTTCCATGCCGAGATAAACGCAAGCGAGTAGTTGACGATCGCGGCGTCTCCCAGCCAGCTTTTGATCCAGGATTGCAGCCCGACGGAAGTTAGCAGCGCATTCAGCGAACCGTTCTGAGCGTCGTAGACGTAGGTGAACATATAGGCGATTGCCACGCTGTTCATAATGTAAGGCAGGAAGAGCAGCACTCTGAACGTGTTGCGCCCTCTTAACCGCGAATTGAGCAGCACGGCAAAGAATAACGCCACGATGTTCTGGACGATCCCCCCGATAAAGTACACAAAGTTATGGGAAAGAACCTTGAAAATATCCGCGTTCGTAAAAATCTCCTTATAGTTGCTGATTCCTACCCAAGCCTTCTCCGGGCTGTAGCCGTCCCATGAAGTAAAGCTCAGCCAAGCCAGGTAAATGGCCGGATAGAAGGAAAATACCGCAAGCAGCAGCAGCGGAAGCGTGAGGAAGGAGATCAATATGACATAGCGCTGTATCTTGTAACTCATTGCAAACATCGGCAACCCTTCTTTACTCCTTGATAAGGAGGAAGAGAAAACGTTATCGATTCAGCCGATAAGCATCTTCTCTTCCCGTTAACCGCTATGAACCTATTTGCCTAAGGATGCCTTCGCATCTTTCCACTTCTTGTTGTAGGAATCAAATACCGCTTTCATGTCCTTGCCCATAATCGCGTCTTGAGCGAAGGCGCTTGTGTCGAATTGCATTTTGTTCGCAATCGCGAGGTAGTCGTCGTTCTCGGCAGCCATCTCGATTACCTTCGGATTGGTCGCCATAAATTCGTTCAGCTGAGCCAGCTTAGGCTTCTTGTCTTTCAGAACGGGGATAAAGCCCGCGTAATCGTCATAGCCGGATTCTTCGATCAGGAATTTGAGGAAGGCTTTTGCCGTTTCCGGATTTTCGCTGTTTTTATCGATGCCGTAGTAGTAGTCGGAAGCCAGAATCACCTTCGCTTCGCCGCTGTTGTCGAGCGGCAGCGGGAAGAAGCCTACGTCCTCCGCGGCAGCGCCGTTGTCTACCACTTGCGGCACTACCCAGTTGCCAAGCAGGAACATGGCGATTTTGCCGGAAGCGACATCCTTCTTGGAGCCTTCCCAGTTCGTCGACATCAGGTCCTTCTCAACGTAACCGCTGTCCACCATTTTCTTCAGGATGGAGAACGCCTGCCAGTGCGGGCCGTCCACCGCGAAAGGTTCCTCCTGCGTTGCCATCGTGTTGTGCAGGGACGGGTCATTGGCGAAAATAAACGCCTCCTGATCCCAGCCGTACAGCGGCCATTTGTCCTTGAAGTTAGTCGCGAGCGGGATGATGCCCGCTGCTTTCAGCTTTTCGGCTGCCGCATACAGCTCGTCGAGCGTCTTCGGCACTTCGGTAATGCCGGCTTGCGTAAAAGCTTTTTTGTTGTACGTGACGCCCATCGCGGCGCTGCCGGAGGAGATGCCGTACAGCTTGCCGTCCTGGCTGCGGTTGTCTTTGAAATAAATACGGTCGTTCAGGCCCAGATCATCGAGAGGAAGATAAAAGTTCGGCAGATCCGAGTTTTTCACCGTGCCTGGGATCAGGCTGATGTCGGCAAGCTCGTTGGATGCCATGCGGATTTTTGTCGTCTGGTCATAATCCTTGATCGCTTCGATCTCAACCGTCGCGTCCGGATATTTCTCGTGGAATTTGGCCGCATAGTTCTTGAGCTCCGTATCCACCAGGTCCGTCCGGTTGGTTGTGAACACCACCTTGCCCGCGATCTTCGGAGCAGCCGGCTCCTCGCTGGCTGCGGCGTTTGTTGCTGCTGCGTTATCAGCCTTCGTTGTTGCGGCGGCATTATCCGCTTTATTGTTGCTTGGCGCTGCCGCTCCTTCGTTGTTCCCGTTATTTGAGCCGCATCCTGCTGCCATTGTCATTGCAAGGCCTAACACGGCCATGGTGGAAATTAACTGTTGCTTTTTCAAACCCGACTCCCCCTCGAATATGTGGTGAATGCGCTTACTTACAAAACCGATTATAGAGAAAGCGCCTTCGCAATTTAATGTCGCGGTTTTTTGTTTATGGTCTTTAATTTGGGTCTTAAAAAAAATAGGATTATAAATTCCGGTACTCCTTAGGCGTAATGCCTACCATTTTTTTAAACACCTTATTGAAATAGATAGAGTCCGGGTAACCCACCTGCTCGCCGACCTCATAGACCTTCAGGTCAAGACGCTTCTTCAGCAGCTCCTTCGCCTTCATCATGCGCAGCTGCAGCACGTATTGCGTGATGGTCAGCCCCGTCTCCTGCTTGAATAACGTGCTGAGATAACTAGGGTTAAGGAATACCTTCTCGGATAGCTCGGTCAGTTCAAGGTCTTTATCGTAATCCTGCTGAATCAGCTGTTTAACCGTCTCAATCACCCGGTTGCCGCCCTCCTTGCGCGCGGAAGCAAGCCGGTACAGGGACAGCTCCAGCAAATGCTGGATCCGTTCCTTCAGCTCCGTCAGGTTAAAAAAGTCCGCAACCGACTGGTAGACGCCCACGCCCGGCGGCGTCAGCTTGACCAGCTCGCCAAGCAGGCCGTCTACTTTCTGTACGGCGGTATACAGCAGATTCGCCATAAACTGGACGAGATCCGCATAAGGCGGCCGCACCCGCTCGATCTCCGCGAACATCCGCTGAACCGCCGCCCCGATGCCTTCCGCATCAAGCCGCTCCAGCGCCTGGGTAAAGCCGCCAGTCAACAGCCCGGTGAAAAAAGCAGGATCCGCTGGAGCGTTTGGTCCCTCCTTGCCCGTCACAACGGCAAACGCTTCGCGCTTGTAAATGCCGGCGCAGGACAACGCCAATGCCTCCTGATAAGCGCATATCGCCTTATCGCTCCCTTGATATCCGCCGCTGATTCCGATCGCAAACTTGCCTTTGGCGGCAAACTGCAGGTCGTTCATCAAGCGAAGCGCCGTTTTGTGAGCAAGCCTGCCCGTCTCCTCCTCCTTGGGAGCAGGAACCAACAGGGCGATAATCTGCGCCTCCATAGCCACGCTCTCTATGCCTTCAGCCGCCATCGTCCTTCCCCATTCCAGCAGCTGCTCTTTCATGCCTTGATTTGAAGCCCGGACGGCAAGCACCGCGTAAGGGCACCCAAATACAACCGGTAAGGAGAGCTCCTCCACCCCGGCGGATACAGCCGTATCCTTATCGCCGCCCAGCAGCCGGCGCAGCTGCTGCTCCCGCAGCAAAAGATCGCTCATCTGCGCTTTTTTGCTTAGCAGCTGCTCCTTTTCTTTTTCCTGCTTCGCTTCTTTCAACTCCTTATGAATATGAGTAAGGTTCGCCAGCAGCTCTTCCTTATCCACCGGCTTAATCAGATAATCCTTTACGCCATACTGCATGGCGGTACGCGCATAATCGAAGTCGTTATAGCCGCTCAAAATTAGACAACGCGCATCCGGAAGACGGCGTCTTAATTCCTCTATAAACTGCAGCCCGTCCATATAGGGCATTTTTATATCGGTAATAACAACATCCGGAGAGAGACGGTCCAGCTCCTGGGAGGCCTCAAAGCCGTTCGAAAAGCTGCCGACAACCAGATATTCCTCGTTCAGCTTGGAAATGATCTTCTCCAGCCCGCGGCGGATCAGATCCTCATCGTCGATAATCATAATGCTCAGCATTTGTTATTCACCATGCTTTCTCGGAAGTTTTAGATAGACGGCTGTTCCTTCTCCCCACTTGCTCTCAATCTCCAGCCCATACGTCTCGCCGTAATGCAGCTTGATCCGTTCATTGACGTTGCGCAGGCCTACCCCGGTCTTGGAGCTTCCCGCCTCGCGCGTACCGTTCATTGATTGGCGGAGCAGATCCAGCGTCATGCCGTCCATCCCCGCACCTTCGTCTTTAATCGAAAAGATAAGCAGCTGCTCCTTCAGCTCGGCCGACAAGCGGATCGTAACCTCGTTAGGCTTGCCCTCCATGCCATGGAGAATCGCATTCTCGACAATCGGCTGGAAGGTCAGCTTCATGACCGGGAAGCTCATCAGCTCCTGCGGAATGTCGAAGGCAACGACAAACCGGTTGCTGAACCGGTAGCGCAATAATTGAAGATACCGCTCCAAATGCTGCAGCTCTTCCCTAAGCTCAACCGTCTCCCGCCCCCGGTTAATGCTGTATCTTAACAGCTTCCCAAGCGTAAAGGTCATCTCCGCGACCTCTTCATCATCGTTAATCTCGGCGGTCATCCGGATGGTCTCTAAAGTGTTGTATATAAAATGGGGATTAATCTGGCTTTGCAGCGCCTCCAGATCGGCTTCTTTTTTGCGGGACTGGATCACGTAAATTTCGGAGATCAGCTCCTTCATCCGCCTGAGCATGCGGTTAAATTCCGTGCCGAGAATACCCACCTCATCCTTCTGCTTCACGTCAAAGCTGACGTCCAGGTTGCCGCCGCGCACCGTGCGCATCAGGTCCGTCATCTGACGGAGGGATCTGGTCATCATAAAAGCCAATATAACCGAGACAAGCAGCGCAAAGCCGATAATCCCGATGGTTGTCGTAAGCGTGACGTTCCGCGTCAACTGGGCATCGTGATGCAGATAGTTCACCGGAACAAACGCGAATATTTTCCAGCCGGTATCCTTGGACACGGAGTAACTGCATATGTAAGAGAGGCCGTCGACCACGACATTAAAGCTGCCCTGATCGCCAACGGCTTTTTGAATGACCTCATTGCCCGTTATATTGGTAGCCGTCAGCACATGATCGCTGTCATAAGCCACATTGTTCTGGCCGTCGATAATAAGGGTCTTTCCGTTCGTTACCGTATTCAGCTCCTGCACGACATCCTCAATAACGTGAATGTCGGCATCCACCGCCACATAGCCGATTGTCTCCAGCGTGCCGATATCCCGGATGCTCCGGAGCACCGTGAACAGATATTGCGGAGTGCCGTTCGCGCGCATCACCCGCTGGGTCGGGATTATAACGGGATTGCCGTTGCCCTGCACAGCGATCCGCTTCCATTCCTCGTAATGGCTCATCATATCCTCGCGGATGGCATCCGTCTTGATCCGGTAGAACACGTTGCCGTAATTATCGTAGAGATAGGCGGAATAGAGATTTTTCCTCATGCTGTCGAGCAGGCCGATATAGAAGTCCATCTGGCGCTGCTTCTCGAGCGTCATCTCTTGATGGCTCATGTATTGCTGCATTTCGACCGAGTAGAGCGGAATTTTGCTGACGGTCATCATGTCTTCCAGATGGCTGTCCAGATTCGCCTTTATGTTGCTGATCAGCTCGGTGACGTAATTTTTTGTATTCTTATTAATAGATTGAATGTAATTCTGATAGGATATAAACCCCGTAGCCGAGATTGGAATAATGATCAGAACCACGAATACGATAATCAGCTTCTTCTGCATGGTCATGCTGCTAAACCCGTTAATATGGAAAAACCCACGTCCTATGTTCATTTGCGCCGGCTCCCGTCACTCAAATATGTAAGCGTTTACTGTGATTCTGACACAGAGCCGAAGAAACAGGCAACCTTTTCTTCGTGTAAATCGGGAAGGCCTAAACAGAGTGCAATAAACCTAAAAATTAGCCAATAGTCAGGGGGCTGCGGTTGGCGTTAGATTAGTAGCACGCGGCCTGCGTATTTCGTGCGGAAAGGAGGTAAAGCGTTTACATTTTGTCCCAGGCCATGCGTGCTTGGCTGCTATTAGCCACCTAAATTGAAGGAGGTTATCGTGTGATCACCACTAGATTCCGTATGCTCTCCTACTCCCTTGCCCTGCTTCTGGCCTTTATGTCTTTGTTAGCGCTAGTCGGACCTCCGGCGAAAAAAGCTTCCGCTGCCGTCTCCGGCTTCGTCACCCGCTCCGGCAGCCAGCTGATGCTGAACGGCCAGCCTTTCCGCTACAGCGGCCCCAACATTTATTGGCTTGCCCTGGACGAGAATCCCGTCGAATATCCGACCGAATTCCGCGTAAACAATGCCCTGCAGACAGCAAAAGAAATGGGCGCAACCGTTATCCGCTCCCATGCCGCCATCTCCTTCGGCTGTCCGAAGTGCATTATGCCATCGCTCGGTACATACAACGAGACCGCCTTCCAGAAGCTCGATTACGCAATCAAAGCCGCCGGCGACGCCGGACTTCGTCTTGTTCTCCCGCTTATCGACCAATACGATTATTACCACGGCGGCAAAAAATCATGGACGCGCTGGTTCGGCTACCCCGACGACGGCATCAGCTACACCGGCTACGAGTTTTACAACAAGCCGGAGATTATTAGCGCCTTCAAGCAGCATCTAAGCGTTCTCCTCAACCGCACCAATACCTACACCGGCGTGAAGTACAAAGACGACCCGACCATCATGGCCTGGGAAACCGGCAACGAGCTGGGCTGGTACGACAATCCGACGGCGATGAAGAACTGGACGCAGGACATTGCCGATTATTTGAAAAGCATTGACGGCAACCATCTCGTCATGGACGGAACATACGGCGTGAAGGACGCTCATCTTTCCATCTCAAGCGTAGACATCTACAGCGACCACTTCTACCAATGGCCGGCCGTTGGCGCCTGCTGCAAAGGCTTGTCGGTTACAGAACTGAATACGCAGGCAAGCAAGGTTCAAGCCGCCGGCAAAGCGATGGTTGTAGGCGAATTCGCTTGGAACCTGGAAACCTACGGTACGCTTGCGAACTTCCTTTCCGCCATTGAGGCCCAACCGGCTATCGCCGGCAGCAACTATTGGGCGCTGTTCGGGCAGAACGACGACTACGGTTATAAAGTGCATAACGACGGATTCACCATCTACTATCCGGGCACGACAACGGATATGCGGACCAAAGCCCAGCAGCTGCGCAACCACGCTTACGCGATGCGCGGGATAGCCGTTCCTGCTGCAGGCGTTCCTGAAGCGCCGCTTATTACGGGCCATCAGGCAAGCGGCGGCAAGGTTCAGCTGAAATGGAGAGGCGCGGCAGCGGCGGACAAATATACCGTCGAACGGGCAACAGCCGGTGCTAGCGGACCTTGGACCGTTGTCTGCAATCAATGCGCGACGGACAATGATACGCCATGGACCGATTCCACCTCCGTCTCGGGCACGGCTTATTGGTATAGAGTGAAAGCCCATAACCTCGCAGGGGTTGCCGGCAGCTATTCTCCTGTTTATGCCACCGGCGGAACGGCGCTGCCTGCTCCGGGCGCCTTCACGTTGTCGTCTCCTGCAAGCGGCGCAACGGGCCAAAGCGTGCTGCCGACATTCGGCTGGAATGCCTCCAGCAACGCCGCAAGCTATACGCTTGTTGTTGCGGACAACAGCTCCTATACAAGCCCGGTTATTAACGCCAGCGGACTTACTTCTACTTCTTATACTCCAGGCTCCGCGCTTGCCTATAACAAAACGTACTACTGGAAGGTAACGGCCGTGAACGGCACCGGATCCACGGTGGCGTCGAATGCCGGCCTAACCTTTACGACGGCGGCTCAATCCACGTCGGTTGCGATTGATGCCTTCGAATCGTACAGCTCGGACAGCGCGCTGCAAAGCGCCTATGTCCGCAATACGGACGGCGGCGCCTTGACGGTGACCCGGGATACCGCGAACAAAAACGACGGTACCTACGGCATGAAATTTGCCTATACCATCGCAGCCTCTCCTGCCAACTTTGCAGGGGCAACGAAGCAGCTTGGCACGGCCGACTGGTCCGGAGCAACCGGATTATCGCTTTGGCTTAAGCCGGACGGTTCGAACCGGACCCTGACGATTCAGTTCAAGGAGACAAGCGGCGAGCTGTGGGAAACGTATTATACGTTGTCCGGCACAACCGCGGGAATCGTCAATCTGCCGTTCAGCTCCTTCAACCATCCGGGCTGGTACAGCGGCGGCAACGGCGTGAAGGACCTGAATACGATTAAGGAATACAGCATCTACGTGAATCAGGGCTCCGGTTCAATGGGCAGCAGCTCGATTTATTTCGATTCCGTGACGGCGGGTCAGGTCGGAGGAGGCACGCAGCCACCAAGCGATGCCATCGACAGCTTTGACAGCTACGCTTCAAACAGCGCGCTGCAGGCCGTCTATACGATGAACTCGTCCGGAAGCGCCATTACTCCAACTCTTGATACGTCCGTCAAAAGCGACGGTACGAACAGCATGAAGCTGAGCTACAGCATTACGACGGCCGCCAACTATTCGGGCGTCATTCACCCGATCTCCGCCAGCTGGACCGGCAAAACGGGCATCAGCTTATGGGTGAAGCCGGATGGCTCAAACCGTACGCTGACCGTCCAGTTTAAGGAAGCCGGCGGCGAGCCGTGGGAGACGACTTATGTGCTCTCGGGCACAACTGCGACAACCATTCAAGTTCCGTTCACTAGCTTTGCGCGTCCTAGCTGGTACAGCGGCGGCAACAGCACGCGCGATCTTGGCTCCATCGCCGAGATTAACTTCTATATTAATCAAGGCTCCGGCAGCACCGGCAGCAGCACGATTAATATTGATGCGGTAAAAACGTATTAAGACGGTTAAATAATAAAGCCCATTCAAGCGCAGGCTAATTGCCGGCTTGAGTGGGCTTTTTCCATTTAGGATAATGTTGCATATAAAAGCAAAGTCCCAATACTGCCCACCCATAACATAGGCACGCAGTTCGATAGAATCGCCGCCCTTTTGTAACCCCGATGAAGAGTCCAGGCAACAATCGAGCAGGCGATCATAAAGAGCGGGTAAACGCCAAGACCTAGTACAAACAAAATGTTTAATGCCGTAAAGCCGCCGTCAAAGGACATGAAAGACATCCCAAACGTAAACAGCCACGGAATCAGAAACAGCAAATAAATAATCTGGCTAATAACGAGAAACTTCTTCAATGATTATCCCCCTAAATTCTATATGACCTTAATAGTTCGCTGTGCAGAAAAAATATCCTTTTCCTTATTTTCAGGAATGTTCCCCGCGTTCCCCCCGTATATTTAGATGGCTATTCATCTCATTATTTAAGGAGGTACATATGAACGCATCGTACTCGGAACTGAGGGCTAGAGCGAGAGAAAGCCTGAGAGGCAATTGGGGAAAAGCGATCGGAGGCTTTCTGCTGGCCATCTTAATGGCTGCCGTTATCGGTCTGATCAACTATTTGATCCCGGTGCTCGGCAATGTGATCAGTTTTCTGATCAGCGGCGCCATCTCACTTGGACTCATCAGCTTCTATCTGGGCATTGCCAGGAAAGAAGATCCGCCTGTATCGGAAGTTTTCAGCGGCTTCGCCCAATTTATTAAAGCGTTCTGCCTGTACTTTATGATCGGACTCTTTACTTTCTTATGGACGCTGCTGTTTGTCATTCCGGGAATTATTGCGGCATTCCGTTACTCGCAAGCTTATTTTATTCTCCGGGATAATCCGGATATCGGCGTTCTGGAAGCCATCAACGAAAGCAAACAAATCATGAAGGGCAATAAATGGCGCTACTTCGTTCTGCAGCTGACCTTTATCGGCTGGGCAATCCTGGCCGCAATTCCTTTTGGCCTGGGTTATCTGTGGCTGTGTCCATACATCAGCGTTACGCAGGCTCATTTCTATGATGAAGTGACCGGCAGGAATTCGCCTCCAACCCCGGATTCGTTTTAAGCGTTTGTCAACAAGAAAGAGGCAGCGGGATTCCGCTGCCTCTTTCTTGATTAACCGGAAAAGTCGCTTTGCCGCAAATGAAACACCCATGGTCCGCGGAGGACAACGTCAGGTCGGTTGATGTGCAAAGTCAGGTGCTTGCTCCCCGGTTCTATCGTACATTCCAAATATACCACTTCGCCCGTTTTCTCCTTAAGCTTCGCCATGCCGCTCTCCTCGGCGCCAATCATATATAGCGAGGAAGGCGCCTTCTCGTCATAGTGAAGATCCGTGTAAACCCTAAGCGTCGTTGGAGAAGTCTTTTCCACGTGAGTAATGGTAACCGGATAACCGGCAATCTCGAAGGTTTGGTTCAGGCTATCCGTTGTTTCGGCCGGTACTTTCACTTTGACCTCATCTTGGTATTCGACGTTTATTTCCGGAATCGTAAGAGTGTAGGTTTCATCCGGCGTGCGGCCAAGCGGAAAGTACAGCTCGCTTTGGGGACTGCTCAAGCCTTGCACCGTGGTAATTTCCAGCTTTTTACCCGCTTTATTCACCACATGAAGCTTGAGACTTTCCTCATGCATGTAGACACCATGGATCCCGTAATCGATGATGCGAAAATCCTGCCGTGGCGGGGTAATAATAGATACTCTTGCTTTTTCATCTACCTTATCCGTAATAGCCGTAATTGACAGTCCATTTGCTGTAGAGGTTGGACCAAGCTCGGAGTAACTGTCGAAGGATTCTGCCTTCGTTAGATGAATAGGCACTTCTATTCGAGCTTCTTCCCCTATTATCAGCTTGATATCTCCTTGTACAACCAGCTCTCCTTTATGCCAGAAATCAGATGTCCAGTTCGTTCCGCCCCAAGAAGCCATAGAGGTATTGATCTTAAAGGCCTCACCCTGAGCGTTAACTAGAGTAATATCCTTCAATCTCGTAGTATTTTGCCCGGTCATCGTTATATAGGTCATTTCATGGTCGGACATCATGCCTTTAATAATAATCGTTCCCTCTTTCCCAACCTTTACGGTAATAGGCTTGCCCAGAATATAACGATCTTCCGGAGACTTCTCTTCCTTCACCATTCCGGTACCGGGAATAAATTGCAAGGCATTCTGAATAGCCGCCCATACCTTCGTATGGTTAACTAATACCGTTGATATTAGAAGGACAACAATGACAGCAGCTATAGAAGTCCATCCGCGTCTTAATCGCGTAAACTTTCGTCTCTCTCTTCCTGCTTGCTCTATACCAAGGCGTGCCCTGTAACGAAGCTGCTCAGAAGGGATGGGGATGGTCTGCATTTGCTGTTTTATTTTATCGGAGCCCGTATCCATAATCTCCTTCCTCCTCTACCCGTTTCCTTAGCTTTTTCAACGCCCGATACAGCAAGGTCTTTCCCGTGCCTAGCGGAATATCCAGTATTTCCGTTACCTCCCGGATCGTAAGATCATAATAAAACCTTAGAATAACGACGCTTTTCTCCTCTGGTTCCAAAGCCTCCACCAGTTCCTTTAACGTAATCGACAACGTAAAGTCCTCTTCATCGCTGACGGTTATCGACTCCATATATTCCGGCTTCCATTGAATTTGTCTCTTCCGTTTGCGCAGAAGATCGATTGAACAGCTTATCGCTATCTTAATGAGCCAAGTTTTAAAGTAAGCAGGCTCCTTCAGCTTGCGTATTCCCTTGAACGACCGGTATGCCGTTTCCTGAATAACATCCAAGGCATCCTCTTCGTTCCCCACATGCACATAAGCGGCCCTATACAAATCATCTTCATACTGCTGAAAAAGCTCCAAGTACGCGGACTCGTCGCCGCGCTGCGCCTTTCTCACCAGATCAATAATGCTCCTCACCTACTTTGCTTTAACCTCTCTCTTCTATAGATTAGACGCATGAACGTTTCGTTTAGCTTTCACAAATGCAAAAAACTCGAGCGCACTAATCCGGCCCGCCCGGCCGGCCGCATGCAACAAACTCTAACGAAACGGTAACACGCTATTTTAGCAAAATGGAGCTTCCGGGATTTCTAACGAAACTACATATCGTTATTCCCTCAATAAGTCCTCTTTTCACTCAAAATCGGACAAATAACGTTACCACGTTTCGTTAGATTAGAAATGAAGTTGTTTTTGGGCAAATAAGGTTACGTAGTTTCGTTAGCGGGGGGAGCAGATCGATCAGCACAGCAAAAAACCAGATTCCCCTCTCCGGGAATCTGGTCCGCCACTCATTCATTCACTAGCCCACCATCGGTGCGGTTTCCACATGCGTACCTTCCACCGGGTTGCCCTCTTTACGCCAGTACTCGATGCCGCCGATCATTTCTTTTACTTTGAAACCTAAGCCGGAGAGGCGCGCCGCGCCTTTGGTGCCGCCGTTGCACGCCGGGCTCCAGCAGTAAACGACGATGAGCTGCTCTTTCGAGAACCCTACGGTGGTTTCCGCTGTCATCTCTCTCGATGGCAGGTTAATCGCCCCCGGAATGTGGCACTCGGCATATGCTTTTGGGCTGCGTACATCAATCAGCAGAAAGTCATCAAGACCGTGCTTCATATCGTAATACACATCCGCTACGTCCGTCTCAACGGACAGCTTGTTCATATAGTGACGGTGCGTAGCTTCCGGTGATGCAGCAGGAGTTTCAAGGACGAGCGAAAATGGTTGGTTTGTCATAGGGAGTGCCTCCATTTAGGGGATTTGCCAAATGCCTTGGCTTGTTGAATCCAATATAGCATGATCCCTAACATCGGAGTTATCGATCGTTTTCGATTGCATACTTCAATGATTCTGATGATTGCCCTCGCCGATTAATTCCACGAAGCCAACAAAGGCTTTGGACTGCCATTTCTTCTTCGAATAAATCAGCTGGGTATAGAACCTGCAGGCTGGATGGTTAAAAGGCAATGCAATCAGTTGCTGCTTCCGAATTTCCTCGGCAGCCGCGATACGCGGCAGCAAGGCAACGCCAAGGCCATACACCACGCATTGCTTGATGGCCTCCATGTTCCCGAATTCGTAAGAAGGCTTGCTGTCAATCTCGCCATCCCGCAGCACTTTGAGCAGCATTGCCCGGTACGTGCAGCCATCCTCGGTGAGGATAAGAGGCTCGCCCGATAAATCCTCTGCCCGGACCTCGCTTAATGCCGAGAACCGATGCTCGGGACTCGCGATAATAACAAGCTCCTCTTCTCTCAACACCACCGTATGTAGCTCCGGATCCGAGAACGGCGGGTCCAGGATAATGCCTACATCCATCGTCCCCTCTTTGACGGCTTCTATAATAAGAGGCTCATTCCCAGGCTGCAGCATGATGTTAATATCCGGATACTGCTGGCGGTAAGCCTGCAAATACGGCGGCAAATAATAAGCAGCCAACGTCTCAATCGTGCCAATGGACAACGTTCCTTTGGACTGCTTCGACACGATTTCTTTCGACTCTTCGTGGAGCCTGATCACTTCTTTCGCGTAAGGAAGCAGCGCTTCGCCGGCGATCGTCAGCCTCATGCTTCGGCCGAACCGTTCAACCAGCACGGCTCCGTACGACTCCTCCAACCGCTGGATTTGCGTCGTAATGCTGGACTGGGCATAGCCCAGACTTTCCGCCGCGCGGGTGAAGCTCCCGTGCTTCGCGACTTCGCAGAAGGTTTTCAAATAGGTTAATTCCACGCCAGACACCTCCTTTTCCAAAAAAACCAGCTAATTCCGTTTCCGATACTGATTCGGGGGCAGCCCCGTCGTTTTCTTGAATGCCGTACTGAAATAATGCTGCGACTCATAACCCGTCTTCTCGGCGATTTCATGTATGGCCAGGTCCGTCTCGTTCAGCAACCGAATCGCTTCCTTCATCCGCGCGGTTGTCAGCATGCTTATAAAAGAAGTCCCCATCTCTTGCTTGAAAATACGGCTCAGATAAACGGCCGACACGTTCAGCTCGCCCGCAATTCCCTCAAGCGACAAGTCCCGGTTCTCATAGCGGTCCGCAATAATCTCCTTCGTCCGCCGGACAAAGGGACTTAGCTTCGTCTCCCGGTTAACGGAAGCCCGCGCCTCCGCGTAAAGCGAGGGTACATCCCCCGATGAGCCTTCCTGATAGCTGGCCACAATCTCAATCTTCAAATAGCCCGCCACATCCGCTTCAATCTGCTTAAAGACCGCTTCCTGCGGCTTGCCCCAGATCAGAACAACAATTAATCCTACTTTATCCCGGAAGTGAACGGAAGTAAACGGCTCAAGATGCTCTTCCATAATATTTTCGATAGCAAACAAGAGAAGCTGACGGTCCTTCTCCGAGAAAAACGCTTTGCCCTTCGACTGCTCCGGCCACCGGATGACGCCTACATAGTCCGGTTCCTCGCCCGGCATCCGAAGGAATGAAAGCTGCTCGCGAATCTCCGCTTCCCCCAGCTCTCCCTTGATCCATTCAAGGCAAAATCTTTCCCTGAGCAGCGCGAAATTCTTATCGATCTGCTTGGAAGCCATCTGCAGAAGCTCCTCGTTAACGGTGGTTTCCTCCAGCTTCTGAACGACTCTCGCCAGCACTTCTCCCAGCATGTCGGGATTCACCGGCTTCAATATATAATCGTCGACCTCCAGCTTGATGGCTTCGTAAGCATAATTAAATTCATCATGGCCGGTAATAATGACGATCTTGCATTTGGGAAGCTGCTCCCGAAGGTGGCTGATCAAGGTGAGGCCGTTCATAATGGGCATGCTCAGATCGACGAGCAGAATATTCGCCTGCTTTTCCACGGCTAGCTCCAGCGCTTCCTCCCCGTCCTCGGCTTCCCCAACGACCTCCAGCTGCAGATCCTCCCATGGTATAGAGCTGCGGATTCCTTCCCGGATAATGGACTCATCATCCGCGATTAACACCTTCCATGTGCGTATCATGCGTACACTGCCCCTTCCGATGAATAATAGGATGCTTAATGATTACCGTCGTTCCGGCTTTCTCTTTGCTCTCAATCGCAATGCCATAGGTCTCGCCAAAGCTTAACCGGATCCGCTCCTGCACGTTTCGGAGTCCATAGCTGGCCGTTTGCCCCTGCCCTTGCTGACGTTCTGCGGCTGCCCTCTGCGCTGCACTCGCTTCATGAACCGATGGCACGGCCTGAAGCACGGCTTGCAGCGCCTCGAGTCTTGCTTCCGTCATTCCCGCTCCGTCATCTTGAATAACCAATTCCAATATCTCTTCGCTAATAATGGCACGGATTGTTATCATCCCCGGCCCGCGGCGTTCCTTAATGCCGTGATAGATCGCGTTCTCCACAAGCGGCTGAAGAATAAGCTTCAGCACGAACAAGCTGTCGCTGCTTCCGTCTACTTCGATGTTATAGTTCAGCTTATCTTTATAACGGGTTTGCTGGATTTTCAAATAGCTCCGGATATGCTCAATCTCGTCGGCAAGCGGGATCATCTCCTGGCCTTTGCTTAGCCCGATGCGGAACAGCTTGGACAAAGCCTCCACCATCTCCGTCGCTTCCTTTGCGCCGTCCTTGCGGGCCAGCCACTGGATCGTATCCAGCGTATTGTACAGAAAATGCGGCTGAATATGGGCTTGCAGGCTGCGCAGCTCCGCTTCCCGCTTGAGCCGCTGCTCCGCCCACACCTGCGAGATCAGCCGGGTCATCTGCGACAGCATCTTGTTAAAGCTGCGGCCAAGCAAGCCAATCTCATCCTCCCGCTCCTCCGGAATGCGAATGCTCATATTGCCCTCCTCAACCTTGCGCATGAAGGAGGCCAGCTGCGAGATCGGCCGAGAGATCGAATGAGACAGGTAATACGAGGCGGCAATGCCAAGCATGCACACGATAAACACGAAGGTAACGAGGTAGAGGTTAATGTCCTTAATCTCCTGCACGCTGTCTTGGACAGCAAAGACCCCAACGGTCGTCCAATTGGTGAAGGAGGACTTCTGATAAATAAACTGCAGCTTCTGGCCCCCTACCGTTTGAGCGAACATGCCGGATAACTGCTGGCCGGGCAAGGCAACGCCCAGACTTCCGATCCTGGAGTTTTTTGGCGCGTAAATGCTCTCGCCCTTATCGTCGATCACCATTAAGTAGCCGGATTTTCCAAGCCGCACATCCCGAACCGTCTCCGCGATTACCCTCAGCTTAAGATCAATAAGGACAACGCCTAACGTCTTCTGCGTATCCGGATCCTGAATGGCGCGGACAACCGAGACGACCTCGCTGTCCTTGTAATTGGAATGGGTCGTCACGTTCCGGTTGGCCGGATGGCCGATAATTTTGAAGATCCCTTTCGCCTCAACAGCCTCTTGATACCAAGACTCCTTCGCCAGACTGTCTCCCGTCCGGGCATACATTTCGTTGCTGAAATAATCGCCGTTAGGCCGTACGACGATAATTCCCGCCACCTCGGAGTAAAGCGAGGTAAAGCCCTGCAGAAATTTGGACATGCGGTATTCCTCATGATCATCGTCAATGGCTTTTTTCCCTTCGCTCAGGAAGGCCTGAATTTCCGGATTCATCGATATAAAATAGGAGATATTCTGAATATTGCCCGCGTAATAATCAAGCGACTTATTCACATTGTCGATAAGCTGCATCGTATGGCCGTTGACCTGTTTTTCGACAATGCCGTTAACGATCCACCCCATTAATAACCCAATAACAAGGGAAGGCAAAATGCTGATCAGCAGGAAGTGAAGAATAAGCTTGTATCGAATAGACCAGTTGTTCAGCTGGAAGCTCTTCCGGAGCTGTTTGAATACCATGATTAGCGCTCCCCTTTACCCGTTACTTGGCATAAAACTGGTCAACGTCACCAGGGGTCACTACCGTAATGCCCGTATCGATGTTCGTCGGCAGCGGCGGAATGCTGGAATCCCCGTTATTGGACATCGGATTTACGATATGATTGCGGAGATGGAACAGCTGCATCAACGACCAATACCCCATATTCCACGTCCCCTGCGCCAGAGTTGCCGAGATCGTACCGCTCTTGACCATATCCAGCGTTCCTTTATCCGTGTCAAAGCTGATGATCTTGACCTGATCCAGCTTGTTTAACCGCAGAATGGCATTGCCCGCGCCAACCCCGCCGTTTGCCTCCGTTACGAAAATGCCGCTCAGATCCGGGAACTTGCCGAGCAGATCGCGCACCTTCTGCTCCGATATCATCTGATCGCCTTTGCCGTCGGCAATTCCAACCAGCTGAAGATCGGGAAATTCCTTCTCCAGCGTCTCCTCAAAGCCCCTTGTTCGCTCTTGATGGTTCAACTGATTAGGCAGCGTAATGACGCCAACCTTGCCGGCTCCGCCCGTCAGCTCGGCCATCTTTCGGGCTGCCGTCACCCCGGCGTTGTAATTATTGGTGCCGATGTAGGAATACGCTTTGCTGTTTGGCGCATCCGCGTCGAACATAACAACGGGAATGCCCGCTTCCACCGCTTTATTAATCGCGGGGTTCAAAGCCTCGGAATCGATGGCGCTTACGGCTATTCCCGCGGGACTGCGCGCGATAACCTGCTCGAGCACCATCATTTCCTCCTGCACGTCGTATTGCGTGGAGCCCCGGTATTCCACCGATACGCCAAGCGCTTCCGCCGCGTCCTCGAAGCCTTTCAGCCCGTTTTTCCAATAGTCGATACCGGCCAGAAAATTCACCATCACGTACTTCTCGTCCAGCGTACCGTGCAGCCCTTCGGGCTCATCCAGCAGTCCGCTGTTGTCTTCCTTGACGAATACCATATACAAATAGGCCATCAGCGTCCCAATCAGCACGATATAGACGAGCAACAGCTTCTTCACCCGGATCCCCCCAATATGCAAAAAACCGCTTTCATTAACATAGCAGTTAAGCGCGTCTAGACACAAGAAGTGTTTAGACGCGCCAAGAGACGGCTCTGTTATTAAGCAGATTTGTTTTTGTTATAGAGGTCGAAGGCGACCGCGAGCAGCAGTACCAGACCCTTGATGCCTTGCTGATAATCGATGCCCAGACCCACCAGCGACATCCCGTTATTCATGACGCCCATAACTAGACCGCCAACAATTGCCCCGATTACCGTACCCACTCCGCCCGTTGCCGAGGCCCCGCCGATAAAGACGGCCGCGATGGCATCCAGCTCGAAGTTCACCCCGGCCTTCGGAGTAGCCGCGTTCAGCCTTGCCGCGAACACAAGACCCGCAAGGGCGGCAAGCACGCCCATATTGACGAAGACCCAGAAGGTCATTTTTTTCGTCTTCACCCCGGACAGTCTTGCCGCCTTCTCATTGCCGCCGAGCGCATAGATATGACGGCCCATCACCGTTTTGCGCATCACGAAGGTGTACAAGGCAATCAGGATAAACAGCATGATGAGAATGTTCGGAAGACCTTTGTAGGAAGCAAGCACGTACGTGAACAGGTTCGTAATAATCACGACGGCTGCCAGCTTGATCAGGAAGAACGGAATCGGCAGCAGCTCAAGCTTGTATCTTTTTTGAACCAGACGCCCGCGCCACTCCATAAAGATGTACAGCACCGACAAAACGATTCCGATCAACACCGTAAGTAGATGAATGTCCCAGCCCCCCGGTATGTCAGGCAGAAACCCGGTGCTTATGGAGCGGAAGCCCTGCGGGAACGGAGCCACCGACTTGCCGTCCAGCACCAGCATCGTGAGGCCGCGGAATAATAACATCCCCGCCAGCGTGACGATAAAGGACGGAATCCGGACATAAGCAACCCAGAAGCCCTGCCAAGCGCCAACGATAGCGCCGAACACTAGCGACAGCACCATCGCCACCGGGAAGGACATCCCGTGTTTGACCATCATGATGGCCGATACCGCGCCAACAAACGCCGCAACGGAGCCGACGGAAAGATCGATATGGCCGGTGATAATAACGAGCAGCATGCCAATGGCCAGAATTAGAATATAGCTATTCTGCAAAATCAGGTTCGTAATATTAAGCGGCTTCAGCAGAATGCCGTCGGATAGAAACTGAAAGAGCAGCATGATTAGGATAAGTGCAATAAACATGCCGTATTGCCGGATATTGCTGCGTAATAACTTTAGCGCGGTTTCCATGCTGTCCTACCTCCTGCTTTTCGTCATATACTTCATAAGCGTTTCCTGGCTGGCTTCCGCTCTTGGCACTTCCCCGGTAAAACGTCCTTCGTTCATGACATAGATCCGGTCGCACATCCCAAGCAGCTCCGGCAGCTCCGAAGAGATCATCAGAATGCCTTTCCCTTGCTCCGCCAGTTGATTGATAATGGTGTAAATCTCGTATTTCGCCCCTACGTCAATGCCCCGGGTTGGTTCATCGAGAATAAGGAGGTCCGGACCGGTAAAAATCCACTTGCTTAGCACAACCTTCTGCTGGTTTCCTCCGCTCAGGTTGCCGGTTTTCTGATGAACGCTTGGCGTCTTGATGTTCAGCTTCTTGCGGAAGCCTTCCGCCTCGGTAATCTCTTTGTAATCGTCCACCACAAACCATTTGGAAATGCCCCATAGGTTGGCAAGCGTTGTATTGCGTTTGATGTCGTCCATCAGGACAAGCCCGTATTCCTTGCGATCCTCGGTTACGTAGGCAATGCCTTCGTCAATCGCTTTGCTGATGTCGGGCAGCCGGATTTCCCGGCCGTCCTTGAACAGCTGGCCGCTGATTTTTTTCCCGTAGGACTGGCCGAAAATACTCATCGCAAGCTCCGTGCGTCCTGCCCCCATAAGCCCCGCAATGCCAACAATCTCGCCGCGGTTAATATGGAAGCTGACTTCGTCGATCACTTTGCGTTCCGCTTGCTGAGGATGATAGACGTTCCAGTCTTTGACCTCGAACAGGATCTCTCCGATATGCGGCACCCGCTCCGGATAACGATGCGTCAGATCCCGTCCAACCATCCCTTTAATAATCCGGTCCTCGGTAATTTGATCCTCGCGAACCCGCAGCGTCTCGATCGTCTGGCCGTCGCGCAGAATCGTAATGGAGTCGGCTACCTTCATAATTTCGTTCAGCTTGTGAGAGATAATAATGGACGTCAGCCCCTGCTCCTTGAACGCCAGCATCAGATTCAGCAGATTCTCGCTGTCCTCTTCGTTAAGCGCCGCGGTTGGTTCGTCCAGGATAAGCAGCTTTACTTCCTTGGATAAAGCCTTCGCAATCTCGACAAGCTGCTGCTTGCCTACCCCCATCGTTCCTGCAAGCGTATTCGGGGATTCGGACAAGCCTACGGTCTTGAGCAGCTCTCGCGTCTTCACAACCGTCTCGTTCCAGTTAATAATGCCGCGGCTTGCCTGCTCGTTGCCTAAAAAAATATTTTCAGCCACGGACAGCTGCGGAATAAGAGCAAGCTCCTGGTGGATGATGACGATGCCAAGCTGCTCGCTGCTTCCGATATCTTTAAATTCGCAGGCTTTGCCCTTGAATAAAATGTCGCCTTCATAGGATCCAAACGGATATACGCCGGAGAGTACCTTCATCAGCGTCGACTTGCCCGCGCCGTTCTCTCCCATAAGCGCGTGTATTTCGCCTTCTTTTACCTTTAAATTAACGTTCTCCAGCGCCTTTACGCCCGGAAAGGTTTTGGTGATTCCCCGCATTTCGAGTAGGATATCAGTCAAAGCTAGCACCACGCCTTCAGTTGGATAAGGAATACGGAAAATGATTTAGCAACGGCTTTGAGGCCGTCGCTAAATCATTTGGCTGCCGCAATGCTTCAGTGTCTTATTTCAGTTCGTCTTCGGTGTAGTAGCCCGAGTCGACCAGAACTTGCTTGTAGTTCGTGCTGTCTACGGAAACCGGCTCCAGCAGGAAGGAAGGAACTACCTTCACGCCGTTGTTGTACGTTTTCGTGTCGTTCACTTGCGCTTCTTTGCCTTCGATTACCGCTTGAGCCATGCTAACCGCTACCTTCGCCAGCTCACGGGTATCTTTGAAGATCGTGGAGGTTTGTTCGCCGGCAATGATGGATTTCACCGAAGCAACCTCGGCGTCTTGGCCCGTAATGATTGGCATTGGCTTATCCGCCGTGCCGTAGCCTACCCCTTTCAGGGAGGAGATAATGCCGATGCTGATGCCGTCATACGGCGACAATACGGCGTTTACCGTGTCGGTAGCGTAGTTCGCGCTCAGCAGGTTATCCATCCGGGATTGCGCGGTTGCGCCGTCCCAACGGAGGGTTGCGACCTGCTCCATTTTCGTCTGGCCGCTCTTCACGACCAGCTTGCCGCTGTCGATGTAAGGCTGGAGAACCGACATCGCGCCGTCGAAGAAGAAGTACGCGTTGTTATCGTCCGGGGAACCGGCGAACAGCTCGATGTTAAACGGTCCTTTGCCGTCCTTCAGGCCAAGCTTATCTTCGAGGTAAGAGGCTTGCAGCACGCCTACTTTGAAGTTATCGAAGGTCGCGTAGTAGCTGACATGCTCGGTATTTTTGATCAGACGGTCATAAGCAATCACTTGAATGTTCTGGTCGGCTGCTTTTTGCAGCACGTCCGTCAGGGACTCGCCGTCGATTGCGGCAATAACAAGCACCTTAACGCCCTTCGTGATCATGTTCTCGATTTGGGAAACCTGGTTCTCGATTACATCCTCCGCATACTGAAGGTCTACCGTGTAACCAAGCGCTTCGAATTCCTTCTTCATGTTGGCGCCGTCGCCCACCCAGCGCTCCGACGATTTCGTCGGCATGGAGATACCGATTTTGCCTTTTTCGGTGGAGGCACCCGTGTTGGTGCTTTCCGCGCTGTTTCCGGCCGATGCGTTATTTGTAGCTTTCTCGCCGCCATTGTTGCTGCTGTTGCCGCCTTTGTTACTGCTGCCGTTCGCGCCGCAAGCGGCAAGCACCACGATTAATGCGGTTAACATCAGGATCGATAACACTTTTTTCATTTCTGTCTATCCCCTCTCGATTTGTGAGATGAATGAGCCGATAGACAAATCATACAAGCGGAAGCTTTTTAAATCTTTTCACTTCGTTAACTCGTTTTTATAAAAAAACAAACAAAAAAGACTTAAGCAGATAAATGTTTAATCTGCTTAAGTCTTAATTACTTCTCTTGACTCCCCCAGCCACAGTAACGATGGAGCAGCCTTTTCACCATACTTTCCTTCTCTCCGCCTTACGTTGGATTTTCTCCAGTAAAATTACGGCAAAAGGAACGATTTCAGCGGCTACGATGGATTCCATCCAGTAAAAACGACTTAAAGACGCCACGTGCGTCCAAATGAGCGCATTATGCTGTACTCAATCCAATCTAGCATTAGAAACCGGACAATATCGTCCCTTACGCTGTATGAAATCCAATGTAGCTGATTGCCCTACGTAGGACTCGCTTCCTTCCCCAAATGTAGAGTATAGTAGGACTAGTTGAAATATATATTCCAGGAGGCTAGAGCCATGTCACAGGAGATTTGGATTAACCTGCCGGTCAAGGATGTTCAGAAATCAACTGCCTTTTTTAATCAAATCGGATTCCAAGCCACTAACGTAGGCAGCGAGAGGGCCAAGCTCACGATTGGCCAGACCACGTTCCTGCTCTTTCCCGATGCAGCGCTTGAGAAATTTTCAGGCGCGAAAGTTGCCGATACTTCCCAATATGCCGAGGTCTTGTTCTCCCTTGGCGCTAACAGCAGAGAAGAAGTGGACGAATTTATTCAAAAAGTAGAGTTTGCCGGCGGCACCATCTTCGGCAAGCCTAGCGAATCGGACGGCTGGATGTACGGCGCGGGCTTTGCCGATCCGGACGGCCACCGTTGGAACCTGCTGTACATGGATGAGAGCAAAATGCCGAAAGGCAAAGTTTAGCCCAAATAAAAAAGGGGGTGTCCCATCGTCATTTTCATGACTTACGGGACACCCCCTTTCTATGTCTAATGGCTGTCGTCATACTCTTGTCTTGCCCTCTGTACGTTATCATAATGATCAACTGCCCAGATTTTAAGCATATTCATAATCGGCAGAAGCGACTCCCCGAGTGGTGTTAGCGAGTATTCCGTGATCGGCGGGACCGAAGGAGTAAGCTTGCGTGTGACGATGCCATCCCGCTCCAGCTGCTTCAACGTTTGAGTGAGCATTTTCTGCGAGATGCCTTCAATACGCCTCTTCATTTCCCCATATCGAATAATGCCATCCTCCATTGCGTAGATAGCCAGTGCTGTCCATTTATTGGATATAACCTCCAGCACATGGGTATATCTGCATAACTCCAGCGAGATATCCGGCAGCTTCTTCATGCTCTACCCTCCCTTGTACGCACCTTAACGTTCGTAAGCCACCTTAAAGTGCCGTGTTACTAAATTTTATGGCATCCATTATATTATGTCTATATCTTACAAGGGAGTGTGCGTGTTATGAAAGCATTCAGACTGCAGGACGGATTTGGATTAGATTATGTAAAAGAGGTTGATCTTCCTATCCCTGCCCCTGGCCCCAACCAGGTCCTTATTCAAGTAAAGGCCGTTTCTCTGAATTCCCGTGATATGGGAGTTATTAATGGATTTTATGAACCTAACCGGACTGAGCCTCTTATCCCTGTCTCGGATGGGGTCGGCAGAATTGTAGCCTTAGGGGATGGCGCAGCCAAATTCCAAATCGGTGAACGTGTGAGCGGGATTTTTACGCAGAGCTGGGCATCAGGGGAGCCTACGCAGGAGAACTGGGTATCGACGCTGGGTAGTCCACGGGACGGGATGCTCGCCGAGTATGTTGTATTGCCGGAGGAAGGAGTCGTCCGTATCCCCGAACATTTAACCGATGAAGAAGCAGCAGCCTTAGCTTGCGCCGGTGTTACCGCATGGCATGCCATTGCAGAGGAGGGCCAAGTCAAAGCCGGGGACGTTGTTGTCGTACAAGGAACAGGCAGCGTGTCGTTATTCGCACTGCAGTTCGCCAAGCTTCTTGGAGCCCATGTCATCATCACATCCAGCAGCGATGAGAAGCTGGAACGGGCAAAAGCGCTGGGAGCCGATTACGGCATTAACTATCAAACAACCCCTGAATGGGATCAGGCTGTTCTTGCCTATACACAAGGCCGCGGGGCCGACCACATCGTTGATCTGGGAGGCGCCTCTACGCTGAATCGCTCGATCTCCGCCCTGAAGGTTGGCGGTCAGGTCAGCATTGTTGGCATCTTGTCGGGAGCCGAAGTTGAGGATTTTGCCATCGTCCCAGCTATTATCCGCAAAGCCAGACTCCAAGCAATTAACGTAGGCAGCCGGGAGATGTTCGAAAGAATGAATCGTGCTATTGAACAGCATTCCCTGCGCCCAGTCATTGACAAGACCTTTCCGTTCGCTCAGTCACTTGATGCCTTCCGTTACCTGGCACAAGGCTCTGCATTCGGGAAGATTTGCATTGCCGTTTAATTAATATCCAACCATGTGAAAATGGGGCTATCTTACGTTGATTCAAAGGAAGACAGCCTCGTTTTTTTACACCCCGAACAATCTCCGGTATGCCGTTGGCGTCATCCCTTCATGTTCCATAAACCGCTTGTTGAAATAGCTGACGCTTGGATAACCCGCCTCCTCCGCAATCTGTCCGATGTTATCGTCCTTCCGCTCAAGCAGCCATTGCTTCGCCGCCTGCAGGCGGCATCGGGTAATAAAGTCCATTGGCGTCATGCGGGTAGCGCTGCGGAACAGCTTGCAGAAATAATAAGGCGTCACCCCGACCCGGTCTGCCCACTCCTCCAGAATAAAAGGCTTCACCGCCTCCTGCTGCATCAACGGAAGCAGCTCCATAATCCGCTCGCTTGAAGTCCCCGTCTTGTTCCCTTGCAGCGCAGACGCATGCTCAACAAAAACCGTCAGAAGCATATAGGTAAGCATCGACAGCTGGGCCGGCCGAAGCATCCGGTGCGTCTCGGCTTCGTGCAGCAGCTCCTCATGCGCCTGTTCCCAAATCTGGGGCTGGCGGAGCTTCCATAGCGGACTTTTGTGGAAGCCCTGCTCAATCAGATAATCCCGAAGGCCCGTACCTCCGTAGAAATGAAACCATCGCACGTCCCACGGCTCGTCCTGGCTGCTGTAATAGCGCTGCTTCTGCAGAGGAAAATACAGCACGGCTTCCCCTGCCCGAAGCTCATGAACAACGCCATCAATCTCCGCATAGCCCTTGCCGGAAACGCAGTAATGAATATTGAAATTGTTCAAGGCTCCGGCCTCGCGCGTAGTGCTGTGCTCCGGGTCAAACCGATAATTGCCCACCGATTCAGGCATGCAAAAATACGGCATATTCGGAAGCGTAAGCAGCAGGCTTTGACGTTTCATAGCAGGCACCTCTTTATGTCAATATTGTTCTAATGGTATACAAAATAATATCATTTTAATTTTAATTATCTTCTCCTATAATCGCAATATAGTCATAAATCATTCTAACAAAGCGAGGGTGAAGCATGAGCAAAAAGCTTAGATGGGGCATTCTGGGATGCGCTAATATTGCAAAAAACGCGGTAATTCCTGGCCTTCATTTATCCGATTTGAACGAAGTTGCCGCGATCGCGAGCCGCGACGGAGAGAAAGCCAGACAAACGGCTGAAGCTTTGAACATTCCTACTGCCTATGACAGCTACGAGGCGCTTCTGGCCGACAGCTCGATTGACGTTATTTATATCCCGCTGCCGAACCATCTCCATAAGGAATGGGCCATCCGCGCAGCTGAAGCAGGCAAGCATATTTTGTGCGAGAAGCCTCTCGCGCTGAACGCGCACGAAGCGGCAGAGATGGCCGAAGCGGCCGACCAAGCAGGCGTTCTTCTGTCCGAGGCGTTTATGTATCGCTATCATCCGCGCTATCAGCAGATTAAAGAGCTGATCGCAGCCGGTGCAATCGGTCAGATTCGCGGGATCCGAAGCGCGTTTACGTTCAACAACCCGAACGACTCCAAGAATGTCCGCTTCCGCAAGGCTTGGGGCGGCGGCTCCATCTATGACGTAGGCTGTTATCCGATTAACGTGGCGCGTCTGCTTTTGGATAAAGAACCGGAAGCGGTTACAGTCAACGCCCTTTTCTCGCAAGAGCATGACGATGTCGATATGATGGCCTCCGGCCTGATTGAATTTGACGGCAACATATCGCTTACCTTCGACTGCGGCATGTGGGCGGCGTTCCGCAATCCGCTGGAGATTCTCGGAACCGACGGTATTATCGAAGTTCCTTCCGCGTTAGTTACGCCAACGGCGGAAAGCAGCCATATCTACCTGAGTGCAAACGGTGAGCGCCGC
This sequence comes from Paenibacillus glycanilyticus, assembly GCF_051200795.1. NCBI lineage: Bacteria > Bacillati > Bacillota > Bacilli > Caryophanales > Paenibacillaceae > Paenibacillus > Paenibacillus glycanilyticus. Next base: position 741,958 of record NZ_CP195155.1, on the reverse strand, counting down.
CAGATTGAGGTACCGTACGTAAATTCGTATACGGCGCAAGCGGATTCCATTGCCCGTTCCGTTACAAACGGTACTCCTCTGGAATTCCCGACATCCGATGCCATCCGCAATATGAAGGTTATTGATGCTTGTCTGTTATCTGCCCGTGAACACGCAAGAGTCCAAGTATTGTAAAATAATGATCTCTGAGGAGGCTGCTTACTATGGAATTCTTAAAGCTGCAAGGATTGGACAAACCGGTATCCCGCTTGATGAAAGGGACGGACTATTTCTACCATGACTCTTACGAAAAAGCCGCTGCCAACATGGACGCCTACTTCGCCATTGGCGGCAACTGCTTTGACTCCGCTCATATTTATTGCGGCGGACAAAGCGAGGAAGTGATCGGCCGTTACCTGAAGGAACGCGGCACCCGCGACCAATGGGTAATCCTGACCAAAGGCGCCCATCACGACCAGAATGGCCCGCGCGTCAGCCGCGAAGCGATCCGCAGCGACCTGATGACGAGCCTTGAGCGCCTCCAAGTCGATACGATCGACATGTACGGTCTTCACCGCGATGATCCCAACGTCCCTGCAGGCGAAGTAATTGAGATTCTGAATGAGCATATCAAATCCGGCGCGGTGCAAACGATTGGCGTATCCAACTGGACTTGGCAGCGCATTCAAGAGGCGAATGACTACGCAGCGGCAAAAGGCCTTGTTGGCTTCTCGTTCAGCAGCCCTAACCTTAGCCTTGCGAAAGCCAACGAGCCGTTCTGGTCCGGCTGCGTGTCCGTCGACGACGAGACTCTTGCCTGGCATGAAGCCAACCAGCTTCCGCTGTTCTCCTGGTCCTCGCAGGCCCGCGGCTTCTTTACCGGCCGTTTCACGCCGGAGGATCGCAGCAATGCCGATCTGGTCCGCGTCTTCTACAGCGACGACAACTGGGAGCGTTATGAGCGCGCGAAGCAGCTCGCCGAGCAAAAGAACGTCACGCAAATCCAGATCGCGCTCGCTTACGTGCTTAACCAAGCCTTCCCGACCTGCGCCCTCATCGGCGCCCAATCGCTCGAGGAGCTCCGCTCCTGCGACGAAGGCTCGCGCATCAAGCTGACTCGCGAAGAGATGGCATGGTTGGATCTGAGCTCGGATAAGAAATAAATAATCGTAAAAAAAAGACCGCTCCTGCTTGCAGGAGCGGTCTTTTTGACAAGCTAAATTAATGGCTAGGACCCCGGTCTCCTCACCATAAACCGCTCCGCATTACGCCTAAAGCCGAACTGCTCATATAATCCATGGGCATCCAGCGTACCGAGCAGCCCCGACAGTCCTTCGTATTGCTGCACGATCCACCCTACAAGCTCCTTCCCTAAACCATGCCCCCGATGCTCTTCATCTATATATACATCAGCCAAATAATAGACGGTAGCCCAATCCGTTATGACCCGGGCAAAGCCTACTTGCCTATCTTCATAATAAATACCGTAGCACGTGGAGTTCTGAATCGACTTCTCGATGGTTTCCTTTGTCCGCTGGTTTGCCCAATAACTCTTCGCCAGAAAGGCTTGAATCGTATCCAGCTCAAGCAGGGACTTATCGTCGCTAAACCGGTACTTGTTATATAGATGCTCCATGTTCAATGGCCTCCTAAATGAAACTCTTTTTAAAAGTAACTCGGTCATATCCTTCTGCAAAAAAGTCCTTCTCTTCATTAACCAAGTTAAATCCGATGCTGCTGTAAAAATCGATCGTCCCCCGATTTCCCGGATGGCCAAGCGTATACAAAATCACCTGCTTCTCTCCGAGTTCTCTCAGTCTATCGCAGATTTCGCTGAGCAGCGCCCGGCCAACGCCTTTACGTGCCGCACTCTGCTTAACAACAACGCCAACAATCTCGCAATGACCAACCTCGTCATTAAAAATAAAACCCGTGTGTCCAACGACTTCACCCTTATCCTCCGCAACAAAATAATCGCTTCTGCTGCTAGAAGGAGATGAGGCGAAATAGTCCGCCCACCTTACGGGATATCTAGCAATAACGAAAGGCGGAAATTGCAGGGGATATTCTTCAAAAATAGAAATAACAACATCTTGATCGTTCTGTTGGAGTTGGCGGATAAGCAATCGAGTTCCTCCTTCTGGCGGTGATATCATTACCCTCATTTTACAATTAAATCTCTGTGCCCACACTCGTATCTTCTAAAGTCACGCAAAAAAGCTGATGGTGGCCTTTGACCATCATCAGCTAATTTAAACGCATTATTTGTTATCCCGCTCATACCAATAACCCGATATGCCGCGTTCCAATCGCATTAACGCTTCCAAGTAATAATAATCTCCCCAGATCATATAGTCATCCAGACCATTATTTCCCCGGACATGATAAGAGCCATGCTTCAGCAAGCCCTCCGCCTCTTCGCCAATTGTAGCATAACTGCTCACGAGGGAGCGCATCGTTTGATCCAGCCCCTGCTTGATCCAGCCGCGGTCGGCATCATCTTCAGGCAGCAGCTCCAGCAGCTCCAGCATCCCGCAGGCCGTTATGGCCGATGCCGAGCTGTCGCGGCTTGTATCGGCCGTAATCGGCGCATTGAAATCCCAGTAGGCGACATGATCTTCAGGCAAATGCTCAAGAAAGTAGCTCAATAACCGTTTTGCCGTCGTGAGGAATGCAGCATCCTTGGTATAACGGTAGGAAAGCACGAATCCGTATATGCCCCATGCCTGACCGCGCGTCCAGGTTGAACCATCCGTATACCCTTGATGGGTGCCGCCTCCAAGCGGCTCGCCGGTTTCCCTATTGAAATAAAAGGTATGGTAGGAGGAATCGTCGCCGCGCACCAGATATCTTCTGGAAAGCTCGACCTGCTTACGGGCAACCTCCGCATACCGCGGCTTTCCCGTCACTTCCGAAGCCCAATATAACAAAGGCAGGTTCATTAAGCAGTCGATAATGATCCGGCCGCCGTTAAGCTCGTCGTTTTCCGGTCCCCATGCTTGCAAGAAGCTGCCTTGCTCACGCCATCGGCCGAGTAAATGATCGGCTGCCTTAAGCGAAAGGACTTGATAGCTGCCGTCCCTCTCTACAAACCATCCGGCAAGTGCCGATAATCCAAACAAAAACCCGATATCATGATGCTCGATGCTTATTTTCGCATCCAATCGCTTCTTAAAGTCGGCAATCTGCCGCTTAGCCTGCTCTTTGAAAAAGACATCCCGGCTATATTCATAGCTTAGCCAGGTCAGCCCGGTATGGAATCCTTCAATCCAATCTACATTCCCGGACCATTCATAGCGCTTTTCGTTCGTAATATGCGGAAAAGCTCCTTCATGCATTTCCAAATTCCGCCGAACCTTGCCGACTGCATCTTCAATCGCTTCACGCCACATTGCCGCATCCTCCCTGCCCTTTTAGGCTAATTGGTCATGGCCCTTATACCAGTTCAAACGGATCCTGCGTGACTTCTAACCAGCCTTGCAGCTCCTCTTCCAACGCCAACAGCAGCCCCGTTTGCGGCCGCTCCTTCATCCTAACGGGATGAAGCTGGTACGGGTCCTTCTCTAGGTCATACCAGATGCGCTGCACTTCGGAGCCTGGCGTATACCCTTTATGAACGACATACGTGTACTTTCTTGTTCGAATGCCCCGCCAGCCATATTTCCGGTTATCCAGCCCCAGAGCGGCGTAGCTCTCGATTGCTTCTTTTCTTCCCGGAAAGGCACAAAGAAACACCGATGAAATATCCGTATGGCTGGTTCCGAGAATATCGCCCGATAGATTCAGCCCCTGGGCAGAGGCAGGAACGGGAATTCCGGCTAGCCCAAGCAGCGTAGGCATGATATCGACGCTATTAAAAAGCACATCAGTGCTGCCCTGCTTGATCATGCCTCTCCAGCTCATCAAACAAGGGATACCGATGGATTCTTCATGCCACGAATGCTTCGCCATCAAGCCATGCGAGCCCATGAGCTCCCCGTGATCGGAAGAAAGCACGATCAACGTGTTCTCCGATAGCCCCAGCTCCTGCACCTCCCGCCAGATGCGGCCAAATTGCTCGTCCATTCCGGTTATCGCAGCGAAATAATCGCGCGTATACCGGAGTAGCGCATGAATCCCGCCCTCAAACGGCTCTCCCGTATGGGCGGCTAGGTGATCCGGGCTGATATTCGGCCGTAAATTCAGCTCCCGTCCGTTGTATATGTCTTTGTATCGCTCAGGTACAAGCTCAAAAGGACTATGCGGCGGATTCCAAGAGACAAACAAAGCAAACGGAGCCTTGTCAACCTCGCGTCCTTTTGTCCGGATAAAGTCCAGCGCCACATCCGTTTCATGCTCCAGAGACCACTGCTCCACTTGAATCATCTCCGGCGTATCTTTCCAATAATGCGGCTTCATGTGATGATCGTACGCGCCGTAGGAATACCAGAAATCAAAGCCATGCCGCTTCGGCCCCGGCGGGGTATAAGCGTCCCACTCCCGAGCACCGGATTCCGGCTCCGGGCATTCGTTCTGCTCGGGCAGATCCAAATGCCATTTGCCGATATATCCGGTCTGATACCCCGCGTCCTTCAAAACATCGCCGATACAGATCTCATCCGGGCTCAGCATGACGTCTGCCCCGTTCTTGCAGTTCGTATACACGCCATTGGATTGCGGATACTTGCCTGTCATAAGTGCTGCGCGGTGAGGGGAGCAAAGCGGCGTACAAGAGAGCGCATGGTTAAACACCAGACTCTCCTGTGCGAACCGGTCGATATTCGGCGTAAGAACAGAGTCCTCACCCGTATACCCGGCAGCTTGCTTCCGCCACTGATCTGCAAATATATAAATGATGTTTGGCTTCATCTGATGTTCACCCTTTAACCGCGCCAGCGGAAATGCCCTCTACAAAGTGGTCCTGGGCCAAAAAGTAAATAATTATAGTCGGTATTATCGCGCACACGGCTGCCGCCATTAACGGTCCATACTCCGTCGCATGTTCGGATTGGAAATGCTGCATCCCAAGCTGAAGGGTAAACAGGCTGTCCGAATTCAAGTAGATTAAGGGACCCAGAAAGTCGTTCCAGGAATGCATAAAGGTAAAGATCGTCAAGCTCGCAATCGCCGGACGAATAAGCGGAAGGATAATACGCGCATACACCCCAAATTCGCTTAATCCATCGATTCTGGCCGCCTCCGAGAGTTCTTCCGGAATGGACATAAAAAACTGTCTGAACAGAAAGACGCCAAACGGGCTAAAAGCTCCGAGCAGAATGAGCGACCAATGCGAATCCATTAATCCGATTTTCTTGATTAACACAAATTGGGGAATCATCATGACCTGATAAGGCACCATCATCGTTGCTACATATAAGAAGAACAGCTTATCGCGTTCCGGAAACTTCACTTTGGCAAAGGCATACGCAGCCGTTGAGCATGTAATGATCTGCAGCAGCGTGGTTAGCACGGCGATTTTTATCGTATTGAGGTAATAGGTGAAAAACGGAAGCTCTGTCCATACCTTGCTGTAATTCGACCAGAAAAAATGACTTGGAATCCACTGAATCGGAAAACTGAATATTTCCGCTTCCGACTTCACCGATGCGGACAGCATCCACAGGAAAGGAACGACCATCGACAGGGCTACGGCCGTGACAACGGCGTAAAACGCTGTTTTTCTAAACCATTGTCCAATTTGCTGGCGCCTTGCTATTGTAATCATTGTCTGACTTGCTTCTACTCGCGTGCTCATTACCGGCTTCTCCCCTCTCTAACCCGCTATATCCGTCAGGAATAATTCACCCATCGTTTTTGGCCTCTGAATTGAATCAGCGTAATGACGAGGATGATCGCAAATAGGACATAGGCCATGGCAGAGGCATAGCCATATTCGTAACGTTTGAAGGCTGTATCGTAAATATCGTATACAAGCATATGCGTTGAGCGGCCCGGTCCTCCCTTGGTCAAAACATAAACCAGGTCGAATACCTTGAACGAATTGATAATGCCCATAATAACCGTGAAGAAAATAACCGGCGACAGCATCGGCATGGTAATATTGCGGAACTGGGATACCTTGCCCGCGCCGTCAATTTCCGCCGCTTCATAGAGATCCTTCGGAATTCCTTGCAAGCCTGCCAAATACAAGACCATGTAATAACCAATGGAATGCCAGATACTGACGATAATGACGGATAGGAGCGCCCATTGCGTTGACGCAAGCCATGCGGGAGGATTAGCAATGCCGAGGCTTCTCAGTAATCCGTTTATCGGTCCCATGGTCGGGTTATAGAGCAGCTGCCATACGACGGCTACGGCAATGGTTGCTGTAATGTGAGGCAGGAAAATGGCCGTTCTAAACAGCTTAACGCCTTTTATCCCTCTGTTAAGGGCGACTGCGGCCAAGATAGCAAGAATCAACGTAGCGGGTACGAAGACCGCCGTCATAACCAAGCTGTTAATCAAGGAGATCCGGAACGTGTCATCGCTCCAGAGGCGCGTATAGTTTGATAATCCGGTAAATTTGATTTCGCCGAATCCATTCCATTCGGTAAAGCTTATCAGGAAGGATGCGCAGACCGGAAAGCAGATAAAGATTAAGAATCCCAGAATGTTGGGAAGTAAAAACGTATACCCTGTCAAACGATTACGCCTTAACGCTTTACTCGACATTTCCTCACCTCATTTGAAGCAGCCGGGCTCTGCTCTTCAAGCAAAGCCCGCCTTCTCTGTTCTGTGCGTTCCTTATTTTCCGGATTTGTAATCGTCGGCGTATTTATCAGCCCATTCGGAGGCTATGCGCTGACCAATCTTGTCGATGGCCTGTTCGGCCGATTGAGCACCCGTTAAGGCCAGCTCCCCTTCTTGCAAGTACACGCCTTGCACAAGAATGTTTTTGACGCCCGGCAGCAGCGGATATTCCGGATATTCCTTTTGCTCGACGAAGTAGTGAATGTTTTTGGGCTTCAAGCTGCCATCGCCAATATAGATCTTGCGAATATCGTCATTCATGTAGCCGGTGAGGAAGCCTTTAGCCGCAAACTGCTCTGCGCCTTTCGCGCCGCTCATGAATTGAACCACTTTAAAGGCCTCTTCTTTATGCTTGGAATCTTTATTTACCATCAGAGATACCGGAGTAGCCAGGCTTGTATTGGCAGCTACGCCATCCGGATGCGGGATAGGCACAACATCCCAATCGAAGTCTATCTTTTTCTCCGCCTCGGCTTGTCTAAGCTGAGCAACATGCCAGTCCCCGATCAGGTTCATCGCAACATTGCCTTTCTGGAAGGCGGAGTTGTAATGAGCCGAGGTCGAAATTTGCTCCGCCCAGCCCATAATGGAGCCGTCCTTTTCCAGATCCATCCGGAATTGCAGCCCTTCCTTAAACGGTGTTAGATCCTTGTCGATAATGGAAGCGCCAGTCTGAACGCCCTGCATATACCAGGTTTGCGCCCAAGGCTGCAGGAACGCGCCGTAAATTTTATTCGCCCCTTCGCCTTTGGTCATTTGTTTGGCCAGCTCGCGGAATTCGCTCCAGGTCATGTCGTCTTTCGGATAGGCTACCCCCGCCTGATCGAATAGCGTTTTGTTGTAGTACAGCATCCAGTTGGATTTCCGGTAGGGAAGTCCGTATACTTTGCCGTTTACTTTCAAGGAGTCGTATAGCGGACCATAACCGGAGACGTCAACGTTTTCTTGCTTGATATAGTCATCGAGCGGCTCCAGAATGCCCGTGTCCAGGAATACGTCCATGTTGCCGCCGAACAAATCGATATTGTCCCCGGAGGAGAGCTGCATGCGAAGCTTTTCGTAATATTGCGCTTGCGGTATAGTCGCGAATTCGACTTGAATATTAGGATTTTCCTTGCTGAACTCCGCATAAGCGGCCTTGAACGTTTCCAAATCATCCTGGAGGACCGTGGCCTTCAAGTGAACGACCTCCGTCTTATCCTGCGCAGAAGAAGCTGTGCTGTTGTTGTCTGCTGTCTGCCCGTTAGAACCGCAGCCGGCCAGCAACCCCATCAATAATGAGCCCGTTACGGCAAGCTTTAAACTTTTCCTCATTGACACTCACCCTTTTTTTGATATGATTTGTGTGCGTTTTCTTAATTTGAATATTACGTAAATGCCGGGCTGGCCGATAGATGAATGTTTTATACCCCCACTTTGCACGAAGAGAAGGAAGTGACTTTTTTGCTGTTCATTACGCTCTTGCTGCTCATCTTCACGATTTTGTTTACGTATAAAAAGCTAAATCACGCCTCGACCCGCTTCATGTACGGCATTATTATCGGCTGGGTGCTTTCTTTCATCTCGTTCACCTTGTACCTTAGCAAATTCAATTATTACTTTAATGTCATTCACAGCTTCTTCGACTTCAGTCCCGGAACCTGGAACTATCTTGTATTAACCCAATTCAATCCGAACTGGCTTATCCGTATTCTGAATATCGGAGTCGGACTCTTCTACTGCTCATTGCTAGGCTTCGCCATAGCCTTTACGCATAGCCTTGGCCCGAAGAGTCAGAGAATCGGCTACGCGAGCATCCTATTCTATTTTGCGATTCAAACCGTCTACTTTGATCCTTCCATTCAAATCTCTTTAAGTAATGAAATACATCATCCGCTAGTGTTTAACTTGATAGAAACCGTCTTGAAATGCCTTCGCTACCTCATACTTTTTGTTGCGTTTGGCTTGCTGCTCAATTATTATTTGAATTATCCGAAAATTAGGTTCATTAAAAATTTGACCTTATACCATGTCCTGCTCTTTATTCCGCTTGTCGTCATCCATCTGTTTCTTTTCTCATGGGCCCCGAAAGTACTGGTGAAAGCCACCTATTTGAAAGGGTATTACAACTATTTGCAGCCGCCGTTAAGCTATCAATCCATTCTTCTTCCGGTGTTTCCGTATGCGATTTATTTGATTCTATTCTTGATGATCTATATGGTCTATAAGTTTCATTCGATAGAAAATTACCGCAAAAATCGCGATATCCAAATCAACAAAAGCATTGATACGGCCACTCTCGGTACGCGAGCTTTTACCCATGCCCTGAAGAATCACTTGATCGGCATTCAATCTGAGGCGGCTTATCTAAAAGAGCGCCATCGGGCTGATCACGAATCCTCATATAGCCTAGATTTGATCCTTGAATCTTCTCATGCAGCGTTAAACAGCATCAACGACGCCGCTGAAAAATTGAAAAATATAAACTTGAATCTGCAGCCGATGTCTATCGACCTGCCGGTACAACAAGCGGTTGCTCGGCTATCCGAGCTGAATGTCCGCTGCAAGGTGGAGACTTCGCCAAGTTTGTCGCCAGCTATTTGCTATATAGATTCGAACCATTTGAGCGAAGCCATTTATAATCTGCTTCTTAATGCCAGCGAATCCTTGCAATTCCGGGAGGACGGCCATATCGCTATCGAAAGCAGCCGGCAGAACGGCTGGGCGCTTATCCGGATTTCAGATAACGGTCCCGGCATCGCGGACGAGCATTTAGAGACGATCTTTGATCCTTTCTTCACCACGAAAGCTTCGGTAAACAACTGGGGAATCGGCTTGTCCTATTGCCATAAAATTATCCTGGGGCATGACGGCAAAATTGTAGTAGACAGCAAAAAAGAGGCGGGAACAACCTTTACGGTGTTCTTGCCGATCATTTAGATAGAGACGCAGATGAAAGGGGATTTTTGTACCATGACACAACAAACCATCCGTATTCTCATCGCCGATGACATGGAAGCCCATCTTCGAAGGCTGGAAAGAACCTTTGCAAGGCATGATGAATTTATATGCGTGGCGCGTGCTTTCTCTGGACATGATGCGCTCCTCCAGGCCGGCCTGCACCAACCCGATGTCATTCTCATGGATATCGAGATGGAATCCCAATATGCGGGTATTCAAGCAGCAAAATTAATCAACGAGAAATACCCGCATATGAAAATTATCGTCCTCACGGTTCACAAGGATGAGAATTTCATTTTTGCAGCTTTCCAAACCGGCATTACCGATTACTTATTGAAAAACGCAGCCGACATCGAGGTTCTGGACGCTGTCCGCGCGGCCTACATGAATGCCTCTCCCATCCGCCCGATGATTGCCGAGAAAATCCGCGAGGAATTTGCGCGTGTGAAACGAGCCGAGAACAGCCTGATCAATATTATTCAGATCATTTCCGATCTTACGCCAAGCGAGCTGCAGGTTCTAAGGCTGTTATGCGAGGGAAAGAAACGGAGGCAAATCGCGGAGGAACGCTGCGTCGAATATGAAACGATAAAGAAACAGATTAATTCCATTCTGCGAAAATTCCAAATGCCCGACTCGGCGATGGTCATTCAGACGATTAACGATCTTCGCATATTCGAGGTCATAAAGAAGCTCTAAAAAAAGCTGATGGCGGCTTACTAACCGTCATCAGCTTTGCTATTCTACAGGGCTTGCAGCTGCTTATAGCCCTCTGCGAAATTCTCGTAAGCCCACTTGATATGATCCTTGCTTTCGTATTTACGATAAGTGCATTCAATGGCCATGATGAGATCGAGATAGAAATCGTACAACACGCGTCTTCTCTGCTCGGACTCGGTTAAGCCGTTAATGCCGTACCCCTCGCAGAACGCGCCTAAAGTACTCTTCGCGAAGCGGCCGAAATAAAATTCGCTGAGCGGATCGCCCCAGAAGGCGCGCTCGAAGTCGATCAGCCCGGAGATTCTGCCTTCATGGACAAACACGTTACCATCCCACAAATCCCAATGGATAAGCGAAGCTTCCTTAACTACTCCCAACAGTTCTCTGTAGCGAAGCACTTCCTTCTCGATTTCCGTATAGGACACCGGCAGCTCGACGCCTGCATCCTTGCCGTCGGCCAGCACATCCGCCATCATACCCTCAAACGCTTCCGCCCAGTTATCCTTCCTGCGGCCCTCCGGTTGAAGCGACCCAAAGAAGCTGTTCTTATAGGCATTAATGGAACGGCTGTAGCCGCCAAGCTCGCGTGCGATGGCCTCCCGCTCCTCCAATGAGAGAGAGTCCCTTATTTTATTCATTGCCGTTCCTTCTACATACTCCATAAAAAAATACTCCGCCGGGATGATCGAACAAGCAGCATCGTACGCATAGACGCGCGGAACAGGAAGTCCTGGCGTGTCCGCGACGAGGCGCATGGCTTCTACTTCCGTCCGCATCATGTTCTTCTCGTAACGCATGACCAGCTTATCCGCGGAAGGCGCAATCTTCAGGACAGTCTTTCGTCCATCCCCCAGCACAATCGAGTAAGCCATGTTTGCCCAACCGTCCGTTAGCTCGCTAACCGAAATATAAGCCTGTCCAAAAGTCTCCCGTACGATCGTTTCGATCTCCTTGTCATTCAACCTGTACTTGTTCGCATTTTCCATTGCGCCTGACAACCTCCGGATCTTGGAATCGGGCTTAGCTTAGCGGTGAACCTTGTACACGCCCGCTTTGCTTAAGCGGCGAATAAGCTGTACTTCTTCGTCCGTCAACGGTGGAATATCCGCGGCAGAGATATTTTGCAGAAGCTGCTCGCGGGAGCTTGCACCCGGAATCGCCACAGCTACTGCCGGATGGCTGAGAGAATAACGGATCGCAAGCTGCGACAGGCTCCGTCCTTCCGATGTCAGCTGCTCCAATTGCCTGCGAAGCTCAAGAAGCTCATCGAGTTCATAGTCCAGCACGCCTTTGGACGGCTGGCGGTTTGCCGCAAGCGCGCCGCTTGCAACAGGCCCACGCGCGATCAGGCTTAGCCCCTTTTCTTCCAGCAACGGGAGCACCGTTTCCTCTGCCCGCCGGTCCACGATGCTATACTGATTCATAACGCTAACGATGGAAGACCGCGAAGCATACTCCCGAATGACATTCGGACGGATCGAGGAAATGCCGTATTCCCGGATTACGCCCTCCCGCTTCAATTGCTCGAACGCTTCGATCGTCTCGTCAATCGGATCCTCGATCGTCCCGCCGTGCAGCTGGTACAGATCGATGTAGTCCGTCCCCAGCCGTCTAAGGCTGTCTTTCACGGCGGATAAAATATAAGCCTTCGAAGGATCCCAAGCCCAGCCCTCCTGTCCGGCTATTCTCCGGTTGCCGACCTTGGTCGCCAGCACCACCTGCTCACGGCGTCCCCGGATGGCCTTGCCGACAAGCTCTTCGTTCCGGCCGCTGTCATACAGATCGGCTGTATCCAGCAGGGTTACTCCCCGCTCCAAGGCTTCATGAACAAGGGAAATGGCCTTTTCTTCATCCGTACCCAGCGACATGCAGCCAAGTCCAATCTCCCCTACGTATAATTCCGAACTGCCCAATTGATTTTTTCTCATAGCAGATTTGCTCCTTCCGTTATCCAGGTTAAAGTTTAAGCGCATTTACTTTCTTCTGCATCCTCCAGCAGCCATACCCCAATACGCCGAACAGGAGCAGATAAAGAACTGTCACCGGCAGGCCTATCGTCCACAACCTGTCGCCGCTGAAGAAGTTCCGCAGATTAACCATATTGGCAAGCATGATTACGAGGTTAACGAGCATCATTACGGCCATAACTCCTTGCAGTCTTTTGTACAGCTGAATCAAGGAGTCGCGGTCCGTATAGAGCCGAGGCTCCTCCCCGGGCTGCCATTCCCTGCGAAAATAATGCCAGAGCGAGCCGTAAGAGCTGACATATTCCCAGCCTGCGTCCTGATACAAATCAATATACTCCTGAAACTTGCTGCTTCCAAGTTTTTGCCCGGTCTGGTAATCCAGTCTGTACGTATACCGGACCGATTCATCCTTCGCGAAGAAGCTGCTTGCCATACTCGCCTTCTTGAAATGCATTCCGTCACGGGACATCTCGTTAAGCCATTGCTCTTCCTTCTCAAAGTTCCAGCTCATCGTCAGCCGGCGCCGCTTAATCAGCTTGTCGCTCATCCGCCTCACCCTTTCTTCGTAATCAGAGCTTGTCGCCCTACGTTCAGAAGCTCTTCCAGTCTTGCGATCTCCGCTTCGACTACCAGCATGCCGTTCTCCGTAATGGCATACATTTTGCGGCGCGAGTCCGCTCCCTCCGGAACGGGATATTGCTCAATCAGCCCTTTGCCCAGCAAGGTATTAAGCGCCGTATATAAAGTTCCTGCACCAAGCTTTACGCGCCCGCCGCTTCTCTTCTCGGTATCCTGCATAATGCCGTATCCATGTGATGGCTCCGTATAGAGAACGATCAGGATATAATAAAACGCCTCGGTAAGCGGCAGCATCTCTTTCATGTCTTATCATCCTTCCCACCACTCGAACTATATCGTCTGTCGATATATCTTATGCTTATATATTAAGTCTCGATATATCGACTGTCAATATATTTTATGGAAAATTTATCAAAACAAATCTCACAAAAAAGAACATGCCGAGAATCTCGACATGCTCTGATAGGTTTCTTTCATCATTGCCAAAGTGCATCAGGAATGCTCTTTTGGCACCCAATCGTATTCCATTAGTTTTGCGGTATGCAAGGCTCTCTCCTCGCCAAGAAGGCGGCTGATGACATAGAGTGACATGTCTATGCCGGCCGAAATGCCGGCGGACATGACGATTTTTCCGTTATCCACATATCTGGCGGTCTCGGAGATTTCGGCGGATGCCGGAGCGACCTGCCTTAACTCCTCGGTTGCAAGACGATTCGTCGTCAGCTTCAGCCCTTCCAGCACTCCCGCCTTCGCAAGGAGCAGCGCACCCGTGCAGACGGATAGCAGCAGCTCCGACTCGTCAGCGCATTTCCTGATCCAATCGGTCAGCACCTTGTTGTGCATTTCCTGACGGGAGCCCCAGCCGCCGGGAATAAGCACGATATCGGGCTTGGGACAGTCGTGAATGGTATAGGCCGGATTGACGCTCAGATTGCCTAAGGCCGTAACGGGACTGTTATTCTCCGCAACGGTGAACACATGGAAATCCTGCCCGCGATTGCTGCCCGTAATAAACACTTCAAACGGTCCCGTAAAGTCCAGCACTTCAACGTTGTCATAGATCAGAATAGCTACATTCCTTCTCTTCTGCATCCGCTTCATCCTCCCCAATAAAAAAGAGCATCGCCTCTCTTCACGAGAAACGATACTCTGCCCAGGCGTACGGCTCATGACATATGTGCTCCCTCGTGGTTCTCCACGTTTACGCCAGTTGCACATACCAGATATTTACTTTTATCATAAACCGGGCATATGCGCGGGGCAAGTTAAATTTTGCGGAAACAAATAAGGACATGCTGACGTCTATGTATCGGAATGTTCAAAGTAAAATTAAGGGCAGGAACAAAGGATAGGTGGCTATGAAGCTAAAAAGATGGCAGATAAGCACCGCATGTATACTGCTGATCTTCGTGATCGCCGGTGTATTGGAATATAAGGGCATCATTTGGCATAACAACCTGTTCGCGTCTAAATACAAGATTCGGGGAATCGATGTGTCCCACTATCAGGGCGAGATTGATTGGGGCAAGGTTGCCGGCAGCGGCAAATGGCGGTTCGTCTATATCAAGGCAACCGAAGGAAAGGATATGACGGATAAGGACTTCAAATCGAATTGGGAGCAAGCCAGAAGCCAAGGGATGAGGACCGGCGCTTATCATTTTTTCACGACGCAGAGCACCGGCGCCCAGCAGGCGGCGCATTTTATCGAAGAGGTACCCAATGAGTCCGCCAATCTCCCGCCTGTTATCGATATCGAGATTGCTCTTGATAAGGATGTCGCCCTCATTCAGCGGGAACTGACCATCCTCTCCAGCCATCTGGAGGAGCATTATAAGCAGAAGCCTATCTTGTATGTCACTTACGATACCTTTAATACCTATATAGCAGGCAGCTTCAAGGATTACGAAATCTGGATCAGGGATATCGTCAAGCATCCGCGTTTACGAGGTGACCGCAGCTGGTTATTCTGGCAATACAACAACCGGGGTCTTATCCCAGGCATCGACTCGTACGTCGATATTAACGTTTTTAACGGAGACTACGAGCAATTTAAGGCAAGGTTTGAGCGCTAAAAAATAGAAGCCGAAACTTCTTGGGAAGCATCGGCTGACGGATTACTTTTCGATTTTATAGGTAAACTTCCACTCGGCCGTATTCCCCGAATACCTGCCGCGGTTCTCCGTCACAACGACCTTCAACGCTTTATTGACGGTTTTTGTGATAGAAGATGCTTTTACCGTATCATTGGCTGAATTGCTATCGGGAATTTTATCCTGCTCTTCGGCATATGCCTTCAGCTTAATGCTGTCCGTCGATTTCAAGCTCAGGGTGATACTTTTGTTTTTTTGTACTTCCTTGCCGTTCACGTAAGCCTTAGTCAACCACTCGTTACCGACATGGTTATTCTCAACCAGCTCCACGCTGACAAGCGTTACTTTGAATTTGGTTGTTTTGTCCGAAGCCGAGACCGGTTGCATAAGCAGCGCAAAAACAGCAGTAACCGCCATAGCTACCTTCAAAAGCTTGCTCAATGCGAATGCCTCCCTCAAATTTTTCTACAGAGAAACTTCTCCGGGACGCATGTTTATCCTGCCTCTTTACTATTTTCGCAATAATTAGACTTATTGCTCCGAGGATAATGCCTCCTCGATGGCCAGTTCCAAATCGGCTGGCTGCGTCGTAGGTTCGAATCGGGCGATAACCTTACCTTCCCGGTTAACAAGGAACTTGGAGAAATTCCACTTTACGCCGTCGCCTTCATACAGGTCCGGATGATTCTGCTGGAGAAAATTCTTCATCCACAGCTCATCGGAATTACCCGCGTCAAAGCCCCCGAAAGGCGCCTGCTCCGTCAAATACTGAAAGAGCGGATGAACGGATTCACCGCGGATCTCTACCTTTTCAAACAGCGAGAAGGTTACTCCGGCATTACGCCGGCAATGCTCTTCCACCTCCGCATTGCTCCCGGGCTCTTTGCCGTTGAACTGATTGCACGGGAAACCCAGTATTTCGAAGCCGTGCATCCAATATTTTTCGTACAAATGCTGCAGGCCTTCGAACTGCTTGGAATAGCCGCATTGGCTTGCTGTGTTTACGATTAGAAGAACCCTGCCGTAAAAAGCAGACAGATGAATAGACTCCCCATTTATCTCATTAACCTGAATGTCATAGATGGACTTGTTCATCATTAATCCCTCTCCCCTTTTTTATATTTAATCCATCATATAACCAAGAAGCCTATTTGAATAATATATAAAAACAATAATCTTCATAGGCAATTTCAATAAAGTATATATTGGAAAAAAGGCTTATAAAAAGCCTTCTCTCTCCATGAACTTCACAGCTTCTTTCAGATAATCCGGTCGCGCATCAGCATAAAAAGCTTGGCGTGATTATCGCCGCCGCCCGCCACTGCTTTTTCCATAATATCCAGCGCTTGTGTGGCAGACAGCCATTGAACGGACATTCCGAGCTGTTCTTCGGCTTCCGTGAGAGCAGCCTCACCCGCGCCATGCCGCGCTTTTGCCAGATAACAATGCGAATGCTGCAGAAACCCGTTCCGATTCTTATGCTCCTCCACAAAACCAAGCCTGCAGATTACATCCGCTTCGCAACCGGTCTCCTCTTTTATTTCCCGTACAAAAGCATCCTCGGGGGACTCGCCTTCCTCCATTCCACCGCCGGGCAGCTTGTAGAGATCAAGCTCGGCCATATACATCATCGCAACTTGTCCATGATCGTTGAATAGCACTCCCCTTGCGGCATAACGCGAGACGATATCCAGATACGCCAGGTCGCCTCCTATAAGATCACTGTCGGTTATCTTTAGGTTTAGCATGATCCCTTATCTCCTTTTTAAACTTAATGGTTCAGGCAGCTGATTCCCTTCGTTTTTAAAGGCATTAAACTTCTTGACCAGGTCCAGGTAAGCCTGCTCCCGGTCTTCGCCAGTTCCCTTCATCTCCTGCCAATCCTTAACGCTTGCTTCCCACGGGATGCCCGCTCCTTTCCGGCAAATGTATTCGATCGGATAATCATCCACAGACCAGTTCTTTTCATGGTCACGCCTTTTTCTAAACACATATCGCGCTCCTTCAATCAGCAGTGCCATGCAGAGGCTGGGAATAAGACTATTAACGGCATTATCGGGATTAAAGTGCCTCGCAGAGGAATAAATGCCGTCGCATATTAGGAAAAGCATTAAAGCATACAAGAGCCATCTCAAGCCTTTGGCCAGCTTCCTAAACCGTTTAAAGTTCAACAAAGTTAAATAAAATGCCACGATAAGAATGATCAGAATCATTGCCACTTCCGTTACGCCTCCCCTGCAATTTTAGGCCGAACCTTATAAATAACTATATTAAAAATATCCGTAGCCTGCGGGATTGAAATCGATTAATATAAGAGCATTGTAATTGTAATATTTTACATATCAAGTCACTTTTAAGGGGGTTAATATGCTTCAAGCTTACTGGTACATAACGAAAATGAAGCTTCTCGTTAATCTGACTTACCGGTTTGAAGTGTTCACTTCCGTTGCAACCAATCTTATTCTGATGCTGGCTTCCGTATTCTTATGGCAGACGGCTTACAAAGGCGGCTCCGGATCGGTAGAATCGCTTAGCCTGCAGGATATTACGACCTACACCATTCTCTCGATCATTATCTCTACCATCTTCGTATGCGACGTACAGAATACCATCTATTACAAAATACGGGAAGGCCAAATTGTGACCGACTTCTACCGTCCTATCCCTCTTTTTGCCTGCTACCTGGCCGAAGATATCGGAGAAATGCTCAGCTCCTTGTTAAACAGGGCGCTTCCGCTAGTCGCATTTGCCTCCATCTTTTTTGGCATTCCGTGGCCCGCTTCCTTCGGGAGCTTCCTGCTCTTCCTTCCAAGCTGCCTGTTAAGCTACGCCATTCTATGGCTGCTTAGCGCGCTTATCGGACTGATTGCGTTCTGGGTGATGGAGCTTGGCAACATGGGGAATGTCAAGGACGCTATCGTCCGCGTATTGTCCGGCAGTATCGTGCCGCTGTGGTTTTTCCCGGAATCGGTGCAGACCGTCTCGAAATTTCTTCCGTTCCAATACACGTACCAGACTCCGCTCGGCATTTATATCGGCAACACAAGCATGTCCGAAGCTTTAACCTCCATGGCTGTTCAAGCCGTCTGGATCGCGGTATTGTATCTGATCCTGGCAGCCGGTTGGGCGCGCACGAAGAAAAAAACGTTAATCCAGGGAGGGTGAGAACGTCCTTATGGTATCTACGATCAAGCATTATGTTTCCGTCGCTTCCTGCTGGGCGCGTCTCGCCGTGCAACGGCAGCTGGAGTATCCGCTGTTCCTGTTCAGCTGGCTCCTCATGATTCCGATTCAATACTTCTCCGGCATCTGGATGCTCAAGATTATCGTCGACCGCTTCCAGGCGCTTAACGGCTGGGATTTCCCGCAGCTTACCTTTTTGTATGGACTTGGCCTGATCAGCCACGGCATTTTTGTCGTCTTCTTCATCAATACGTGGAGTATCGACCATATGGTCATCAACGGCGGCTTCGACCGTCTTCTGCTTCGACCGATGAACGTTTTCTTCCAGCTCGTTGCGAGCTACGTGAATTTTATCGGGTTAATCGATTGCATACCGGGCGTTATCATCTTCCTCTATGGGGCCGATATCGCCGGCTTTGACTGGACCCTCGCGAACATCGGCAAGCTGATTCTCGTGCTGATCGGCGGTATCCTGATCCGTGCCGCGCTGTTCACCAGTCTTGGAACGATCGCATTCTGGACCAAGCGCAACGGCTCCATGGTTGGCTTCGCCCTGACGATGCTCGAGCGCGCAACCATGTATCCGCTTAGCATGTATCCGTATTTCCTGCAGGCGTTATTCACCTTCATCATCCCAATCGGCTTCATCAGCTTCTATCCTGCCGCGGAATTTCTGAATGCGGACAGCGGCGGCCTCGACCTCCCGCTAAGCTTTGCGCTGTGGACACCGCTCGTGGGCGTGATCTGCTTCCTGATTGCGGGCGGCATCTTTAAATTCGGCATGAAAAATTACGAGAGCGCAGGCTCTTAAACCATAGGGGGATCTGACTGGAATGGAAACCGTTATTGAGGTTAAGGATCTCGTGAAAGAATATATAATCGTAAAAAAAGAAAGCGGGCTGCGCGGCTCGATCAAGAGTCTTCTTTTCCCGAAAAAAACGAAATTTAACGGCGTAAACGGCATCAGCTTCTCCATCGCGCCCGGAGAGATTGTCGGCTATATCGGACCAAATGGCGCCGGCAAAAGCACCACCATCAAAATGCTGACCGGCATCCTCCATCCGACCTCGGGCTCCATCAAGGTATGCGGCATCTCTCCGCAAGCCGACCGGAAGGCCGTCGTCCGCAAGCTTGGCGTTGTATTCGGGCAGCGCACGCAGCTGTATTGGGATTTGCGTCTCGGGGAATCCTTTGAGCTGCTGCGCCGGATTTACCAGATTGATCAACAAGCCTACGACGACAATCTAGCCATTTTAACCGACGTGCTGAAGCTGCAGGAATTCATCAATACGCCGGTGCGCCAGCTGTCGCTTGGCCAGCGCATGCGCGGCGATATCGCGGCGGCCATGCTGCATTCGCCGTCGGTCTTGTTCCTCGACGAGCCTACGATTGGGCTGGATGCCGACGCGAAGCATGCGATCCGCAACTTCATTAAGGAGATTAACCGTACCCGCGGCGTTACCGTTATTCTGACCACTCACGATCTTGATGACGTAGAGCAGCTCTGCAGTAGAATTATTGTCGTTAATAACGGCAAGCTTGTAGAGGATGGTCCTATCGGCTCCATTATCCATAAGCTTACTCCTCACCGCTTGCTGGTTGTGGAGCTTCACGAGCCTGCCGACGATCTCACCACTCCGCATGCCACCGTTATCAAGCAGGAAGGGCTGAAAATCTGGTACCAGTTCGAAAAGGAAAGCATCTCCGCCTCGGAGCTTATCGCCGCCCTCTCGCAGAAGCTTCCGATTCAGGATATTAGCGTCAAAGAGCCTAACGTGGAAGACGCGATCCGTGAGGTCTATAAAACGACGGCAACTAGGTAAGCAAAGGCATGAGAAAAGCCGGGGCATACTCCATTTGGAGTGTGCTCCGGCTTTCGCTTTTATTCATGAAGAGCCATACCGCTTGGGCTGGCGTCTGTATCAATCTTGTTCGTCACCTCAAAGGTCTCTCCGTCAATGACGGTTATCCCGTTGCTTACCGCTACATAGATCCGGTTGGTCTTTGTATGAACGGCCACCGCCTTCGGGCAGCTTCCTACCGGAATAGTCTCAATAACCTTGTGTTTGGATGCATCAATAACCGAGACGGTATCGCTTCCGGAATTCGAGACATACACCAGATTGGCGAAGGTATCTACTCCGGCAGCATAAGGATTTTTGCCGATCCCTTCCGTTATTGTTTTCAAGACCGTGTTGGTCCCGCCATAAATAACGCTCAAGCTATCGCTTAAGAAATTCGGCACATAGATGAGATTCGCGTCCTCGTGAATACCCGCAAGGCCCGGCTCATGTCCGACAGGAATATCCGGGAACAGCCTTGTATGGGTGTATCCGTCTATAACCGAAATATCATGATCCGGGCTGCCGTTTGCTACGTAAATCCGATTCGTATCGGCATTAATAACGATTCCGGCAGGAATGTTGCCTACGCCAACGGAATCGATAAGATGGTTGGCTTCCCCATCCAGAACATCCACGGTATTAAGAAGCGAGCTTGTAATATAGACCCGGTTGGTCTTCACGTTAACGGCTGCGAGCGACGGAAACGGGCTTACCGGTACAACGGCTACCGCTTCCTTCGTGCTCCCATCCAGTACTATAAGCTGATGCTTGCCGCTGTTAATTGCATAAATCCGGTTCGTCACCGGGTTAAGAGCTATCCCCTTAACGGAGCCGGCAGACGGCAACGGAATCGTATCGGCGACGGTATCCGTCTCCCCGTCGATAACCAGGATCTGTCCCTTCTCTGACAAAGAGACAAACAGCTGATTGTTCCTCATTGCTGTTGGAGTTTTGTCCTCAGCGGGAGCCGGCATTGGAGTTGTTGTTGGAGCTACTGTTGGAGCTGGGGATTGAGCTGCTGTTGGAGTTGGCACTGGGACTGGTGTTTGAGTTGCTGTTTGAGTTGGCACTGGGTCTGGTGTTTGAGTTGCTGTTTGAATAGGTACTGGTACTGGCTCTGGGGCTGGTGTTTGAGCTGCTGTTTGAGTTGGCACTGGGGCTGGAGCTGGTGTTTCAGTTGCTGTTTGGGCAGGCACTGGGACTGGAGATGGCGTTTGAGCTGCTGTTGGAGTTGGTACTAGGACCGGTGTTGGAGCAGGAGTTGGCGTTGGAGCCGCTGCAGCCAGTTGCGAGACCTGGACTTCGGCCGAAGGCGGAGTAATGGAAGGAGCAGGATCCTCTATAAACTCGGCCTCAGGCAGCTCTTCCATGTCATAATCGGATTCTTGCCCGATCTCATCGTCGAGCATATCCAGCCATTGCGGCAGCGGCTGCAATTTCCTTTTCCGTAGCTTCCTTGCCGGTTGTTTGTAGCGTTGTTGCGGAGCTACGGTTACGGCAGCGGCTGCCGTTGTCCTCGGAACGCTTGGCTTCACCGCTTTTTTCTGCTGTTTCTTTGGTTTCACTGACTGTTCTATGCGACTAGGGGGGCTTAGAAAACCCGACTGCTTCTGAGGCAGGTACATCAGCAGCGGTACGGATTCTTTTTTGCCCCGGCTATACATTTTCACGCGCTTCCCCTCCCCAAGCATACTTAACCGCTTATGTATTATAAGTAGGTAAGTATGGAATGGCTTGGGTATTTGCTCATAATTTCATGCGGCTTCTTACCATTAATGCGGCGCCCGTCACAACCGCGTCTTCCTTTAATCGGCCCATCGAAAATTGCGGGATATACGCTTCGCCGTAATACGTCTTCTTAACCGCTACCTCCGTCGCTACACGATAATACATCGGATTGGCGCTAATCAGAGCCCCGCCTAGAATAATCAGCTCCGGGTGGAACGTATTGATCAGATTCGCCAGCCCTACTCCGAAATAAGAGGCGGATTGCCGGAATATCTCCCGTATAAAAGGATCGCCGGCGTTTAACCCCTCCGTAATCGTGTCCAGGTTTACTTTTTCCGGTGCAACGTTATTTAATAATAAGCCTCCTCCAACCTTCAGCCTCGTCCGCACCTGTCTTTCCAGCGCTTGAACCGAAGCAAAGGTTTCGAGGGAGCCATAGTTGCCGGATTCCTCCAGCCGAGGGCCATCCACATCGATAATCATTTGTCCGATGGAGCCCTCCATGTCTACCTTTCCGTACACGATTTGACCATGGGACATCATGGCCGATCGCAAGCTGATCCCCGCGGAGACGTACAACGCATGCTCCACGTTATCTTGCCTCATAGACCAATGCTCTCCAACCAGAGCCGTATTAGCTCCATTCTCAAGCAAGGTCGGCAGCCCCGCGGCCTTCTCGAACATCGCGCAGATCGGAACCTGCTCCCAGCCCTTAGCCGGAAAATACTGAGGATTAATAATAACCCCGCTGCTGCGGTCAAGCGGTCCTACCGCCCCGATTCCCAGCCCCAGAATACGGCTTTGCGTTAGGGCATGATCCTTCTTAAAAGCAAGCATCATACCGACCGTATGGGCAACCAGGCGCTCGGGCGTCATCGTCTCGTCCATCCGCCACCGGACAACGGACTTCTGATTCATATTCATGTCAAATAAACCAAGCGTTGAAGTGAACCTGGAGATTTCGAGGCCAAATATATATCCGTAATCGGGATTAATCTGATAGAGAAGCGGTTTTCTGCCACCCTTCGACGGACCTAATCCGGTAACGAGGATAAGCCCTTCCTTGGCCATATCGTCCAATAGACGGGTCATTGTGCTGCTCGTAATATCATGGGCTTCCAGCAGCTCCGCTTTTGCAATTGGTCCAAGATTAGCGATGTAATCGTAAATAAGCTGTTTATGCGAGGGGACGGAACGCAGAGAATGACTCATCGTTTCATCCTTTCCGGGTAGATTGTCGTTGCTATCAGCAATTATACCCCAGATCAAGAATAGGGGCTATGCCGATTGGTTTTCTCCACTTTATTCAATTTTGAACAAAACTAAACAGAGCACTAAGGGTTATCCGCTTGTTTTTATCGGTATAAGCATTTCTTATAATCCAAATTAAAAGAACTTTAATTCAAAATGAATTTAAGTTGCTATAATAGCTATATAGGAGTCAAAAAGGAGAGAGTTTACATGCAGACAAACTGGAAAGAACGACTCTATTTTTTGGCACAGCTATTCTGGGTGTTTGTACGGATCGGCCCTTCCACCTTTGGCGGCGGTTATGCCATGCTGCCCGTCATTGAACGTGAGGTCGTTAATAAGCGTAATTGGATTGCCGAGAAAGAACTTGCTGATGTCGTATCGTTAGCCGGATCCGCTCCGGGAGGCGTTGGCGTCAATGCCGCAGCCTTCATCGGGTACCGGAAAGCCGGCATACCGGGAGCGGCTATGGCGGTTATTGGCGTAACGCTGCCAACCTTTATTATTATCATCACGCTTAGCCTTTTTTATCTTAAGTTTCAAGACAATCCCAAGGTTGTGGCTGCCCTGAAGGGAATTCACGGCGCAGTTGTGGCGCTGATCGCAATGTCCGCGTACCGGATGGCCAAGGCTGCCATCTTTGACAAGACTACGTTAGTTATGCTGGTCCTCGCGCTTCTCATTCTGCTCGCGCTTCCGCTTACTCCGCTATTTATCGTTGCAGCAGGTGTTCTGGTTGGTATCGGCATGGTTCGGGTCAAAGAGAAAACAGGCAAACAAGCCAATACGGAAAACCCATCCTCCAGCAGCCAAGAGCTGATGTATCCGGAGTATTATATTTGATAAGCGCAAGGGAGAGTTACGTATGATCTGGGACTTATTCCTGACTTTCTTCAAAATTGGATTTATCTCGTTTGGCGGCGGTTATTCCGTTATTCCGATGATTCAGACCAAGGTGATCTCGCACGGATGGATGACAACCGCCGAATTTCAGAAGGCCGTCTCCCTTGCCGGCATGGCGCCGGGGCCAATCGCCACCAATGCCGTAACGTTAATCGGCTACGATACAGCGGGTATAGCCGGTGCGATTGCTGCCTGTGTGGGGATTGTCCTCCCTTCGCTGCTGGTCGTAATCTTGCTGTCGGCCTTCTTCTTCAAGCTTCGGAATAATAAGACGATGAAATCTCTCTTTTATGGCCTGCGGCCCGTCGTTACCGGATTAATTTTTTATGCGGCGCTTCATTTCGGCGGCTTCGACAAGCCGGGCAGCTACACCTGGACGACCGGGTTTACGCTGCTGATCTGCGCAGGCTGCCTATGGCTTTTGTTCAAATACAAGCTGCACCCGTTAACCGTGATCGCGGCGGCGGGAGCAGCCGGAATTATCTTTTTATAGCCCTTTTGAATCCCCCGCGGCAAGCTGGTAATCTTGCATGAGATACCATTTTGAAAGCGGGGGATTTCGTTATTATCTCGAACGTTCTGGTATACCCCGTGCCTTTTTTCGTAATCGCGGCCAGCTTTCCCGCCTCCCAGCTTCCTTCACGATGCGGCGCATCGTTTAGCTTCGCCAATTCAGCCGGATTCGCTCCTTTTGACGGCTTTTCTCTTTCCTTAACGATGTCGCGCATCGTTAAGCACTGCTTTTTCCCGCCTTCCAGCTGCCTTAACGATGCGGCACATCGTTAAGCTCGCCCAATTCAGCCGGATTCGCTCATTTTGACGGCTTTTCTCTTTCCTTAACGATGTCGCGCATCGTTAAGCAGTCCTTTTACCCGCCTCCCAGCTGCCTTAACGATGCGGCACATCGTTAAGCTTGGCCGCCGCACGCCCGCAACACTCACACTTTCCGCCAACCTAAGCAAATAAGACCCTGGCAGGGTCTTATAATGACTAATATTACTCGTTGTCGCCCGATAAGACCCTGCCAGGGTCTTATCCCAACGCCGCACGCCCGCAGCACTTACATTTCCAGCCCAACCTAAGCAAATAAGACCCTCTCAGGGTCTTATCATCACTAATATTACCTCGTTTTCGCCCGATAAGACCCTGCCAGGATCTTATAATGACTAATATTACTCGTTTTCGCCAGATAAGACCCTGCCAGGGTCTTATCCCAACACAGCACTCCCGCAACACTTACATTCCCAGCCCAACGTAAGCAAATAAGACCCTCTCAGGGTCTTATAATGACTACTACTACTCCACTTTCGCCCGATAAGACCCTGCCAGAGTCTTATCCCAACGCCGCACGCCCGCAACACTCACATTTCCAGCCCAACCTAAGCAAATAAGACCCTTGCAGGGTCTTATAATGACTAATATTACTCGTTTCGCCCGATAAGACCCTGCCAGGGTCTTATCCCAACGCCTCGCGCCCGCATCACTCGCATTTCCAGCCCAACCTAAGCAAATAAGACCCTCTCAGGGTCTTATAATGACTAATATTACTCGTTTTCGCCAGATAGACCCTGCCAGGGTCTTATCCCAACGCCGCACGCCCGCAACACTCACACTCCCAGCTCGACCTAAGCAAATAAGACCCTTGCAGCGTCTTATAATGACTAATATTACTCCACTTTCGCCCGATAAGACCCTGCCAGGGTCTTATCCCAACGCCGCACGCCCGCATCACTCGCATTTCCAGCCCAACCTAAGCAAATAAGACCCTCTCAGGGTCTTATAATGACTACTATTACTCCGCTTTCGCCTGATAAGACCCTGCAAGGGTCTTATCCCAACGCCGCACGCCCGCAACACTCACATTTCCAGCCCAACCTAAGCCAATAAGACCCTCTAAGGGTCTTATCATGACTATTGTTACCTTACTTTCGCCCGATAAGACCCTGCCAGGGTCTTATGCCCGCATCACTCGTTCGCAACCCCCGATATGATGCCGCGAGCTTAACGATGCGGCGCATCGTTAAGCTCAGCCAAGCGCTGACTGCTATAGCTCCAGCCTCCTGAAATTCGGAAACGGCTGGGCGGCTTCCTTGAGCGATCCAAGCCCCGTCATTTCCGCGACAGCCATCATACGCTCCCAGATCGGCCAAATGACAGGAGAGCTATGCGCCTGCCTTTTAGCTTCCTCGGATTTCCATTCGAAAATTTCAATAACGGTCCCGTCCTCCGCTTTAAGCTGAAGCAGCGGCAGGTCCGTAATCAGTCCCTCCCGCTTCAGAGCCGGTCCATGCTCCCTAACGATCTCATGAAGCGCTTGCTCCTTGCCGGCATGCGGCCGGTACAAGGCAATCGCGATATTTTTATCCGTCATCTGTGTCTCCCGCTTTCTGCCGGCAATAATTCATACAGCTCATTAACCGAGCAACCAACCGTGTCCGCAATGGAGATCGCGGTCTTTAACGGCATTAACCGCTTATTCTCGATATAGTCGGCCAGCCGCTCCGGCTTATACCGCAACTCTCCGGCTAATGCCTCGCGGCTCATCCCCCGCTCCTCCAATCGCTCCTGCAGCAAGCAGCGGCCCAATTCGTATTTCATGGCATAAATCTCCTATCACCTTAAGTTCCGCAGAACGTCCGGTACGGACGCGGCGATTGTTCCGGAAGGGCGGCGTACGCCTCTTGCTCGCCCGAATAGGCATACGGGTTCGCAAGCGCGGCAAGCAGATTATCCAATACGCACAGATCTCCCTGTTCCGCCGCCTCCAGCGCTTCCTCTACCCGGTGATTGCGGGGAATAACCGCCGGATTGCTGCTCCGCATCAGACGGAGAGCTTCTTCTTTGGACTCCGCTTGCCGTCCTAGTCTCGCCTGCCATTGCTGCTGCCATTCCGCAAACTCCGCCGTACCATGCAGCATAGTATCCTCAGCCTTATCCATGGATAAAGCCCGGAACGTATTAGTGTAATCCGCCTGATTCCGCTGCATCAGCAGCACAAACGCTTCAACCAGCGCCTCATCCTCCGGCTCCTCGTTAAAGATCCCCAGCTTCGCGCGCATGCCTTGCAGCCAGTATTGCTGGAACAGCTCGCTGTAATCCGACAACGCATCCTGAGCCAGCTCAATAGCTCCTTCTTCATCCTCGTCCATTAGCGGAAGCAAGGCTTCAGCAAGTCTGGCGAGGTTCCATGCACCGATAGACGGCTGATTGCCAAACGCATAGCGGCCTTCCCGGTCAATGGAGCTGAAAACCGTAGCCGGATCATACGTATCCAGAAACGCGCATGGCCCGTAATCTATCGTTTCTCCGCTGATCGCCATATTATCCGTGTTCATAACCCCGTGGATAAAACCAACCAGCTGCCATTTCGCAATCAGCGCCGCCTGGCGTTTAACAACTTCCCTGAAGAAGCTGACATACCGGTTGTCGCCGTCCTCCATATCCGGGTAATGCCTCTTTATCGCGTAATCCGCCAACGCTTGAAGCTCCTCGAGCTTCCCCCATTGGGCTGCGAACTGGAAGGTACCAACACGGATATGACTTGCGGCAACCCGGGTCAAAATCGCGCCAGGGAGCAGGCTTTCGCGCACAATCTCTTCGCCCGTCGTCACAACCGCAAGGCTGCGGGTTGTCGGAATGCCAAGGCCATGCATGGCTTCGCTAATGATATACTCCCGAAGCATGGGCCCCAGCGCCGCTCGTCCGTCGCCGCCGCGGGAATAAGGCGTCCTTCCGGAGCCCTTCAACTGAATGTCGACTCTCTCTCCTTGCGGAGTAACCTGCTCGCCAAGCAGCACGGCGCGGCCATCGCCAAGCCGGTTGAAATAAGCGAATTGGTGTCCGGCATAAGCCTGGGCAAGAGGCTCCGCGCCTTCGGGAATCTGATTGCCCGCAAACACCTGAACACCTTCGCTTCCGCGCAGCGCATCGGCATGAAGCCCCAGCTCCGCCGCCAGCGGTTCGTTTAACTTGATTAACCCGGGAGCGCGCACGGGGACAGGATTTTGCTTCGTATATAATAAGTCCGGCAGATCAGCATAGCTATTGTCTAGGTTCCAACCCGCGGTTGTTTTATGGTCCGTCATCTTTTGTTCTCCAATCTCTTTTTTCCTTATTATACCCTTTTCTTTCGCTCCGCCATAAAAAAAAGACCGCCGGCCGTAAAAGGCCAGCGATCGATTCTTATTATTCCGTGTACATCGCTTTCAGCTTCGCGCGTTCTTGTTTCGTAATGCCAAGGCCTTTTTCAAGGAAATTGTCGATCGAGCCGTATTTTGCCTTCATCTCGTCAATGGCCGCTTGCAGGAATTCCTTCTGAACGCCCATCAAAGCCGTAATCGCCGCGACAACATTCTCATCCTTCACCTGAGCTTTAACGGCTTCAATCGCCTTCTTGTTCGCTTCCTCACGGTATACGTTGCTCAAGAGGTAGTCATCCATAACCGTCTTCTCGTCTACGCCAAGCGTCAGAAGAATGATCGCGGAGCCCAGGCCCGTACGGTCTTTACCGGCTGTGCAGTGCTGAACGAGACCGATATGGTTAGGGTCGTTAAGCAGCTCCATCAATTGGACGTAGAACTTCGGAGAGTCGACCATTTGTTTGTTAAAGCCAGCCATCATGGCAACCGCGCTAGCTTCATCCTTCATCAGGCCGGAAGCAATCATGGAGTTCAGATCCGCTGCCGAACCTGCATTCCCGGCATCCGTGCGGATATTAGTGATACCCGGGATTACCGGATCCGCAAGAGCCTTAACCTCTGCATCCGTACGGTAGTCCACGTTTGTTTTGATGCCCATTTCCTGAATGGTCTTGATGTCCGCGTCCGTCAAATGCCCAAGCTCTTCGCCGCGGAACAGCTTGCCCCATTTTACGGTTTTGCCGTCGGTTGTTTTGTAACCGCCGAGGTCGCGGAAGTTGTATGCGCCCTGCAGATTTACTTTGCGCTCCGCAACCGTTACGGTCGCGCCGCTGCTTGTCTTAATGTAGAAATACAAGCGGGAGCCCGGCTTCGGATCCGCTGTGACATAGCCGTTATAGCTCGCATTGATGCGCTTCAGCTGCTTGCCGTTTTTGGCGATGTTGTCGGGCGAAGTGCTCCACAGGATTTTTGCGGCGCCAAGGTCTGCATTGGAGTTCCAGTGAATTTTCAGCTTGCCGTCAGACGTGCGTTCAACGCTTGCTTGCGTGAATACGCCTTGCACTTTCTTCTGCGATACCGCAGCAGGTGCAGCGAAGCTTGCTGCCGGTGCGGCTACCGCGCCAAGCGCAAGAGATGCAGCGAGTACGGTTGCTGCGTAAATTTTGGATACTTTCATTTTCATTTGCCCCCTACAATTTGGTTGTGTTCCGGTTGTATATAAGTTGTATTCTTGTCCTTATTGTAGGGGGGCTTTATAAGGGCCATTTTAAAATTTGATAAAGAAATTGTAAAAGCGAGGGGCCGCATATTTGCATGCGAATCCAACCATATTATGGCTATGCCTTAGGGACAATGGGAGGATTCTATGTTTAAAACATCTCGGGAATGGGTGAGCCGGCGTTCGCCTGCCCAAGTCATTACCGGCTACTATATTCTGGCTGTGCTTATATCCATTCTTCTATTCAGCATTCCTGCCGTGCGGAGGCCCGGAGTCGAGATCTCTTTCTTCGATACCGTCTTTACGGCCGTCAGCGTCGTAAGCGATACCGGTCTGAGCGTATTTAACGTGGCGGAAACCTACAGCGTGTTCGGTTATTTCGTTATTATGCTCGTCCTTCAATTCGGGGGGATCGGCATTATGGCGATGAGCACGTTCTTCTGGCTGTTGATCGGGCGCAAAATCGGTCTCCGCGAGCGCAGGCTCATTATGGTCGACAACAATCAATTCGCTTTATCGGGCCTAGTCCAGCTCGTAAAAGAAATATTGCGGATCACCCTTCTGACCGAGCTGATTGGCGCGGTCATCTTCGGAGTACGCTTACTCCGGTACTTCCCTACCTGGCAAGAAGCCTTCCTGCAGGGGCTGTTCGCCTCCGTCAGCGCAACAACCAATGCCGGAATGGACATTACCGGCCAATCGCTGATCCCGTTCAAGGATGACTATTTCGTTCAGCTGGTGACGATTCTGCTTATTATTTTCGGCGCGATCGGTTTCCCTGTCTTAATCGAGCTAAAAGCATTTCTCTCCCGCAACAAGCTGGATCTGAATCATCCCTTCCGTTTCTCGCTATTTACGAAGCTGACCTCTTTTACCTATTTCGCTTTGCTCGCGATTGGAACGGTCTGTATCCTGCTTTTCGAGTCGCAGCATTATTTCAAAGGCCTAACCTGGCACGAAAGCTTCTTCTACGCCTTCTTCCAGGCGGCTACGACGCGGAGCGCCGGCCTTACGACGATGGACATTACCCATCTGACGCTGCCGACGCTTCTGCTGATGTGCGTCTACATGTTTATCGGAGGATCTCCCAACTCGGTTGGTGGCGGGATCCGGACAACCACCTTCGCCCTCAATATGCTGTTTATCTACCACTTTGCCAGAGGGAGGCGGGACTACAAGGTATTCAAGCGCGAGCTGCATATAGACGATATCCTAAAATCCCTTGCCATCTCCATGATGGCAATCGTCATGTGTTCGCTGTCCGTGCTTGCCATCAGCTTCTCCGACAAGCAGCATCAGCTGGTCGCGATCATTCTGGAGGTGTGCTCCGCCTTCGGTACGGTGGGCTTATCTACTGGGATTACGCCGGATTTGAGCATTTTCGCCAAATGCATTCTTATGCTGCTCATGTTTATCGGAAGAATCGGACTGACGTCCTTCCTCTATATCATTGGCGGCCAGCAGACAACCTCGAAGTACCGTTACCCGGTAGAAAGAGTGATGACGGGATAGCCGTCTTCAAAATAATCCGATCGGAGTCTTGCCCTATTTCCCGGACCGCGTTATGCTGGGTGTAATCATATGGGATAGGAACGTTGTAAACTATGACGATCGGTATTTTCGACTCCGGACTCGGAGGACTAACGGTACTGGCGGAAGCGCTGAAGCGTCTTCCTGCCGAGAATTATTTATATATGGCGGACACGAAGCATGTTCCGTACGGGACCAAATCGGAAGAGGAAGTCCGCGACTTCGTGCTCCAGACGGTTGAGCAGATGGTTGCGGAGGGGATCGATGCGCTGGTCGTAGCCTGCAATACGGCGACGAGCATCGCGATCAACGAGCTGCGGGAGCGGTATTCTTTTCCCATTATCGGGATGGAGCCTGCCGTGAAGCCTGCCGTGGAGATGAACCGGGCAACGGGGAAAAAGGTTCTCGTCTGGGCGACTCCTCTCACCCTGCGCATGCCGAAATATTACGCGCTGGTCTCCCGCGTGGATGAAGAAGGAATCGTAGATTCCCTTCCAATGCCCGAGCTGGTGCAATATTGCGAGTCGCTGCAGTTCGATAAAGAAGTGCTGAAGGATTATTTTCTCTCCAAGCTGGCGCCTTACGACTTGAACGAATACGGTATATTGGTGCTGGGCTGCACGCATTTCCCGTTCTACACGTCTATTCTCCGGGATGTTCTGCCTGCGCATATTCAGATTGTGAACGGCAATCTGGGAACGATCCGGCGTTTAACCGCGATGCTGAGCCGCTACGGAATCGGCACGGGGCGCGGTAATGGCCAAGTACGGTTCATGTGTACCGGCGGAGAAGCCGCTTATATCGAGAAGATGCGCTCCGCGCTCTCCTATTTGAAAGAACAGGATCTATAGAACCGGTACCGCTCTGATGCGGTGCCGGTTTTTTTGTTGCGCCGCCGCCGATACATAAGATCGCACATGTTCATCGTAGGAATGCATCTTCAGCCTGGCAGGCAACTGGATTATGCTATGCACATACGACTGCTCTTTCGATTACAACCTCATGACGAAAAGATTCGAGACTGCCAATACCGCACGCGTAACCCGTTAGGTATTGGTTTTTTGTTCATTCGAATGGATGCTTGCAAAGCAAGAATGATCGGAGATAAGCGAATTCTTTCGAGGAGGTGGTTGAATGCAGCTATGCCTTAAAATGTAAGCGCATTAACGATTAAACTAGCAACCTATTTGACTAGGAGGTTTTTTATGTTCGCCAATAGTAAAAGGCTAAGCCGCAATCCGTTTATGATGTTCTCTCTTGCATTGGCCATTTTGTTATCGCAGCTTACGCTCTACCCTTCTATCTCATCGGCGGCGGGTGGTTCCAACCTTGCCATAGGCAAGACGGTAACGGCTAGCGGCTACGCGGATGTCTATGTCGCCGGCAATGTAGCCGACGGGAACCAGGCTACATATTGGGAGAGCACGAACAATGCTTTTCCGCAATGGATCCAAGTCGATCTTGGAGCAAGCACCAGCATTGATCAAGTTGTTCTGAAGCTTCCCGCAGGCTGGGGCACGCGCACCCAAACGTTATCCGTGCAAGGGAGCACGAACGGATCGACATTCACCGACATTGTTGGCTCCGCAAGTTACGTTTTTAACCCTTCCGTCAGCAACAACGCGGTAACCATCAACTTCTCGGCAGCAAGCACCCGTTACGTCCGCCTGAACATTACGGCCAATACAGGCTGGCAGGCCGGCCAACTCTCCGAATTCGAAATTTACGGAGCAGCCGTAACTCCTCCGCCATCCGGCACTTATCAAGCCGAAAGCGCGGCTCTATCCGGCGGTGCCAAAGTGAATACGGATCACACTGGCTACTCCGGAACGGGCTTTGTTGACGGCTACTGGACGCAAGGCGCCTCAACGGCCTTTACGGTCAACGCGGCTTCCGCAGGCAGCTACGACGTCACGCTCAAATACGCTAACGCCCAAGGCTCCGCGCGCACGTTGAGCATTTACGTCAACGGCACCAAGATCCGTCAAACCACGCTGAACAGCCTGGCGAACTGGGATACTTGGGGCACCAAGACCGAGACGTTGACTCTTAATGCAGGCAACAACACGATTGCCTACAAATACGACTCTACCGATTCCGGCAATGTGAATCTGGATCAGATTTCCGTGGCAGCTTCGGCGACGCCTACTCCTACGCCAACACCGACTCCTACGCCGACTCCAACACCTACACCTACACCTACACCTACACCAACGCCTACACCGACTCCAACACCAACGCCGACGCCTACTGCAACACCTACTCCAACTCCTACTCCTACGCCTCCGGCCAGCGGGAACATAGCATTAGGCAAAACCATAACCGCTTCTTCTTCAACCTTTACGTATGTAGCGGCTAACGGCAATGACGGCAGCACGTCCACTTACTGGGAGGGCAGCGGCAATCCAAGCCAGCTGACCGTTGATCTCGGCGCCAATCATGACATCACTTCCGTTGTGGTGAAGCTGAACCCGGCAGCCGATTGGAGCACGCGTACGCAAACGATTCAAGTATTGGGCGCGAACCAAAGCACAACATCCTTCAGCAATCTGGTATCCGCGCAGTCCTATACGTTCAACCCTTCCTCCGGCAACACGGTTACCATTCCGGTCACCGCTACCGTGAGCAAGGTCCAGCTGAACATTACGGCGAACTCCGGCGCGCCTGGCGGTCAGGTAGCGGAATTCGAAATTTACGGCACGCCGGCTCCTAACCCGGATCTGACGATTACAGGCCTGACCTGGACGCCGGCCAATCCGGTTGAGACGGATGCCATTACCCTTAACGCAACCGTAAAAAATATCGGCAACGCCGGCTCCCCCGCCTCTTCGGTGAACTTCTACCTGGGCAGCGAGCTTGTTGGCACGGCTCCCGTAGCTGCCTTGGCTGCCAATGCGACAGCTGCGGTATCGGTTAATGCCGGGGCAAGAAATGCCGGCAATTATCCGGTAAGCGCGAAGGTCGATGAGAGCAATACGGTTATCGAGCAAAACAATAACAACAACAGCTACAGCAATTCGGCGGGCATCACCGTTGCCGCCGTGCAAAGCTCCGATCTGATCGTATCGACGACCTGGAACCCAAGCAATCCAAGCGCGGGCAACACGGTTACTTTTACGACTAACCTGAAGAACCAAGGGAATATCGCTTCCGCGGCCGGCGCTCATCCGATTACCGTGGCATTGAAGAACGCATCCGGCGCAACCGTTCAGACCTGGAACGGCTCGTATACCGGATCCCTTGCGGCAGGCCAATCCGTTAACGTAACGATGGGCACTTGGACGGCCGTTAACGGCAGCTATTCGGTAACCACCATGGTTGCCGCCGACGGCAGCGAAGTAAGCACCAAGCAGACCAATAACAGCAATACGGTAAGCCTGTACTCGGGCCGCGGTGCAAACATGCCGTTCACCATCATGGAAGCGGAATCGACCTCCAATGCGACTAACGGCACGAAGCTGGCTCCTAACTTCAAGCCCGGCGATTATGCCGGCGAAGCATCTGGCCGTTCGTCCGTCTATCTGGACGCTACCGGAGAATACGTGGAATTTACGCTGACTTCCCCGGCTAACGCGTTTGTCCTCCGCAACGCGGTTGCCGAGAACACGACCGGAACGGTCAGCATTTATGCGGATGGCGTAAGCAAAGGCAAATTTAACGTTTCCTCCAAGTTCTCTTACCTGTACGCAACGCCTAGCACGCTTGGCCGTCTGGGCTACGACAATGCGCCTGGCGCAGGCTTAACGGCTTACTGGCTCTATGAGGACGCGCAGTTGATGCTGGATCAGGTGTATCCGGCCGGAACCAAAATCAAGATTCAGAAGGATGCGGGCGACGTATCCTGGATCTACGTCGATCTGCTCGAAACCGAAAATGTGGCACCGCCTCAAGCGAACCCGGATCCAACGAAATACGTGGCAGTATCGGCGTCCAAGTCGATTGACCAGGCGTTGACGGAGTTCAGACAGGATAATACGAAGAAAGGCATCTACATCCCAGCCGGCGAATGGACGATCAACAGCAAGATCTTCCTCTATGGCCGCGCAACGGAAATCGTAGGCGCCGGTCCTTGGTACACGAAGCTGGTTGCTCCTCAAAGCCAGTCCAATACGGATGTTGGCTTCAACATCAGCGCCGCGGCTAACGGCTCAACGATCCGCGACCTGTCGGCATGGGGCAACTACATTAACCGGGTGGATGGACCGGGCAAATTCATCGATGGCAACGGCATGCAGAACGTAACGGTTCAGAACATTTGGGTCGAGCATTTCGTCTGTCTCTACTGGGGGGTTAACTCCTCCTACAACACGTTCAAGAACAACCGGATCAAGAATACCTTTGCGGACGGCATCAACATGACGAACGGCTCCTCATACAACGTGATCGACAACAACTATGCGCGCGGTACGGGCGATGATTCCTTTGCTCTATTCAGCGCTACCGATTCCGGCGGCTCGTACAACGTTGGCAACAAGTACACGAATCTGACGGCGACTAACGTGCGCCGCGCGGCTGCTTTTGCCGTATACGGCGGTTCGGATAACCTGTTCCAGAACCTGTACGGCGCGGATACGCTGACGTATCCGGGCATCACGATCAGCAGCTACAGCTTCGGCTACAACACGCTTGGCTTCGGCGACCAGGATACCGTCATTGACGGAGCCACGCTGGACCGCACGGGCGGCGACTTCTGGACCAGCGTTGGCGCCGACGACAAAATTAACGATTACCAGAACTTTGGAGCAATCTGGATCTACGGCGGCGACCGGGCAATCAAGAACATTGTGATCAAAAACGTGGACATCAACAATCCGGTCTACTTCGGCCTCATGTTCCAGTCCATGTCGCCAAACAATATGGTGATGCAAAATATTCGCGTCGAGAACGTCAACATTAACAATCCGTCCCGCTACGGCATCAAGCTTGTCGTACGCGCCGAGCAAGGCCAAGGCCCAGCTTACGGCGGAGCAAGCTTCACCAACGTGAAGGTCAACAACCCGGGCATCTCCGCCATTTACGGCGAAGCGCAAAGCCCGAACTTCACCGTCACCCGCGTGTCGGGGAATAACTGGTAGTAAATAACGAAGGCCCTCCTAGTCGCTGATGACTGGGAGGGCCTTTCCGTTCCGTTGCTCGCCGCGGCCGATCCGGATAAAAGCCTTAACGATGTGGCACATCGTTAAGATCACGCTGCGGCTGCTTTGCCGTCACCTTAACGATGCCGGACAGCGTTAAGGCAGACGGTTTTTCCTATTTTCGCCCGATACCGGGGCATTTCCGGCCAGCTTAACGATGCGGCGCATCGTTAAGACCACATTATACCTGCTTACTCGTCACCTTAACGATGCGGCGCATCGTTAAGGCAGCTGGTTTCGCCTATTTTCGCCCGATACCGGACATTTCCGGCCAGCTTAACGATGCGGCGCATCGTTAAGACCACACGATCACCGCTTCCCCATGACCTTAACGATGCCGCTGCAACTAGAATAAAAAGTGGACACCCTCTAAGAGCAGGTAGATAATAAACACAAAAAAACCGAGGTGTCGTCCACATGAAAGAGAGCAGGCAGCATTACAGTGAAGAGTTTAAAGAAAACACCGTTAAATACCTCCAAAGCCAAGAGAAATCGTTGCCGCAGTTGGCTGAGGAACTGAACATCCCGGAGGGAACCCTGCGCCAGTGGCAGGCGAAATACCGGAAGTTCGAAAATGAACCCCTTGTAGATCGGGAAACGTTACGCAAAAAAGAGCGCGACATCGAGGAATTGCAGCGTATCATTGAGGAACAAAACGAAGAAATTGCAATCTTAAAAAAGGCCATGCACATCTTCAGCAAAGAAAGGAACTGAGGTTCCAATTCATCGAAGATCACCGCTCTGAATTTCGAATGGCGAAGATGTGCATCGTACTAAACGTTTCTAAGAGCAGTTATTACAAGTGGATAAAAGAGAAGGCCAACGAGAACAGTTACCAGAAGCGCAGAAAAGCACTGGTGGCGCGCATTACCTACCTGTTTCTCGACTCACAAAGGCGTTATGGAAGCCCCAAGATCACAAAGCTGCTTAAACGTGAGGGCTGGATCGTTTCGGAGCGCTTAGTTGGCCTATTGATGCATGAAAACGGCCTTCGTTCCTGTGTATCGCGTAAGTTCCGTGTGGCAACCACCGATTCCAATCATACAAATCCTGTTGCACCAAATGTACTGAATCAGAACTTTGTTACAACCGCACCTAATAAGGTTTGGGTAGCCGATATTACGTACATTCCATGCCGTGAAGGTCGTCTGTACTTAGCCAGCATTCTGGACCTATACACGCGTAAAATTGTAGGTTGGAAACTGGCAGATCGCATGACTACTGACCTTGTCCTGGCTGCCTTAGATCAGGCTTATGAGGCTGAGAATCCACTTCCAGAACTCCTCCATCATTCAGATCGTGGCAGCCAGTACACTTCATCGGAGTACCGTTCTAGACTCGAGCAATATCAAATGAGGGCAAGTATGAGTCGCAGAGGCAACTGTTACGATAATGCATGCATAGAGTCCTTCCACAGCGTGCTGAAGAAGGAACTTATTTACTGCACTCGTTTTCGCACAAAGGAGCAGGCTTACACGGAACTATTCGAGTATATTGAGTTTTTCTATAACCGGAAAAGAATTCATAGTGCTTTGAACTACCTGTCTCCGGAACGTTTCGAAGCACAGTACTACCAACAGATCGGCTAATTGCTCTTAAGCAGTGTCCACTTTCTTGACAGAGGTCCACTCATATCGTTAAGCTGCCTGGATGTCTGGATGCCTGGAGCACATCATAGCCGGCTTTGCTCGTAATACTTGCTCCTTCTTCGTATAATATAGTCAATACCATTAAAGGAGCTGATCCAAATGAACTTACTGGATGTCGCGATCGAGTTTGCAGCAACCGCCCATAAGGACCAATACCGCAAAGGAACCGGCATACCTTACATCTCCCATCCTTTCGGAGTGGCCATGCTCCTATCCTCGTACAACTACGGCGAAGAAGTGATTATAGCAGCCCTTCTCCATGATGTGCTTGAGGATACGGATACAACCGAGCAGCAGTTAACCGAACAGTTTGGTCCAGAAATCACGTTTATCGTGCAGGGCTGCTCCGAGCCGGATAAATCCTTAAGCTGGGAAGAACGCAAAACCCATACGATCGAGACTCTCCCCTCTTCTTCGCTGGAAATCCGCTTGGTAGCCTGTGCCGACAAACTGCATAACCTGAGAAGCATGAAACGGGAGTTTGAAACATACGGTCCATCCTTCTGGTCCCGGTTCAAAAGAGGCGAAAAAGAGCAAGCCTGGTATTACAAAAGCCTAGCCGAAGCGTTCGCTAAGCCCGAGGACAGCTCCTCGCATCCCCTGTTTGCCCTGTTTATCCAAGAAGTGAACGATTTTTACGGTTAACCCGCCAGAGAGGCGGAAGCTGCGGCACAATCATGCCGACCAGCATAAACATGCAGCCGATTCCCGCGCGGACGCCAAGCACCTCGTCCAGCAGCAGGTAACCGCCGATGGCCGCAAACACCGTCTCCAGGCTCAGAATAATGGCCGCCTGCGTAGGATGCGCGTTTTTCTGGCCGACGATCTGCAGCGTATACGCAATACCCACGGAACAAATGCCGCCGTATAACAACGGAATGAGGGCATCGGACAGACCTGAGAGCTCCACCTTTTCCGTAGAGAAGGCTGCGATAAAGCTCAGCACCGAGCAAGTCATGATCTGCACAAGCGACAGCTTCAGCCCGTCCGTCCTGCGGGAGAAACGGTCGATCATCAGAATATGAACGGACCAGAATAAGGCGCCGACAAGCTCGTACAAATCCCCTTTGCCCAACGTGAGATCATTGGTCATGCATAATAAATATAGGCCGATA
Source organism: Paenibacillus glycanilyticus (assembly GCF_051200795.1). Taxonomy (NCBI): domain Bacteria; kingdom Bacillati; phylum Bacillota; class Bacilli; order Caryophanales; family Paenibacillaceae; genus Paenibacillus; species Paenibacillus glycanilyticus. Next base: position 703,255 of record NZ_CP195155.1, on the reverse strand, counting down.
ACCGCCAGAACGGCGCCAATGCCGCTGTTCACGCCAAGCCGCTGCTTCAGAAACAGGCCGAAGAACGGCACGATAACAATATAAAGTCCCGTAACAAAAGCCGCTTTGCCCGCGGTTGTATACATCAGCCCGATTTGCTGCAAGGAAGCCCCAATGAACAGGATAAGCCCCGTGCATACTCCGTATATAGAAGCGCTCTTAAAGGAACCGCGAAGCTGCGCCTTGGTCTGGCCGGATTTCCGATCCATGATCCAAATTAACGGCAATAACGATACGGCGCCCAATACAAATCTAACGGCATTAAAGGTAAACGGCCCTGTATGCTCCATCCCCTGACGCTGGGCTACAAAAGCAAACCCCCATATAAAGGCAGCAAGTATTAATAGCAAACTGGATTTCAATTGCGCTTGTTGTTTCATGAACGTTCTTCTCTCCTACCGGCTGACTAACTGCTGAAAGATTCATTATACAAAAAATAAAGCACAGCGGTAACCCGCCATGCTTTGTTTTACAAAAACCAATTATTAGTTTCCGTCTAAGGAAGCCCGGCATGCCACTTGATCAACTTCCATTCCCATTGAAGATGATTGCTCAACCAAGCTGCGAACCGGCACTTCAAGTTCCTGCTCCGGATCAGTTAACGGATAGATGCGCGCTGTCTCGTTTGCATCATCCACGTGCTGGATATAGACCTGCTTCCCGTTATACTTCACGTCCTCCATTACCGGAGAAGCGGCAATTTCTTTGGCGCGGTTAATGTCCACTGTATAATCCTCCTCTGCTTCAAGCTCCTTACAGTATGAGCGAAGGAGGAATGGAATATGCGCCCAATCCGTTAAGGAACGTTGCCTTCTTGGGCAAACCGTTCGTAGTTAAAACGCAGCAGCTCAATGGCGTGGGCAAGATCGTCTTCGGTGTTCAAATAGACGGAGACCCAGCCGGATTCCGGCAGGATATGATGAGACCTGGCTTTTCCGCTCGTTACGGCCTCATCCCGCTTGGCCTTCGGCAATAACAGATCCACCAGCCGCTCGCCGTGAAGATGTCCGATCTCCTTGCCGTTCACCGCAAATTCGATACCGCCGAACCGGTGAGGGCCCGTCGTTACGCCCGGCCAGGATAATAGCAGCTCTTCCAAAACAGCTTTATTCCCCATAAGACCACCTCCGTATCCCACCGTTAAGAAGCCTTATTTCCATCGTATTCCGAAAGCCCCGGAGAATTGCCCCTTCACCTGCACTTAACTTCACTTCACTTCACTTATCTCGCAATCACCTGATCGCGTCTAGGTCCAACGGAAATCGTCGCGATCGGAACGCCAATTTCGGACTCCACGAACTCTACGTATTTTTGGGCCGCAAGAGGCAAATCATCGAATTGCCTCATATCGGAGATATTGCTTTTCCAGCCGGGCATAGATTTGTACACGGGCTTTGCTTCTTCAAGCCTGGAGGTAATAGGGAAGCAATCGATAATCCCTTCATCCGTTTCGTAGCCGACGCAAACCGGGATTTCGTCTAAATAACCCAAGACATCCAGGTTCGTTAATACGACGGAGGTTGCTCCCTGCAGACGGCAGCCGTATCGCGTAGCAACGGCGTCAAACCAACCGACACGTCTAGGCCGGCCGGTCGTTACGCCGTATTCCCCTGCATCTCCGCCCCGCTTCCGAAGCTCCTCCGCCTGTGCTCCATGAAGCTCGGATACAAACGGCCCGGCGCCAACGCAGCTGGAATACGCTTTTGTTACGGCAACGACCTGTTGGATGGCATACGGAGGAATTCCTGCCCCAACCGCCGCAAAGCCCGCAAGCGTCGAAGAGGAGGTGGTAAAAGGATAGATCCCATGATCGGGATCCCGAAGCGCCCCTAATTGTCCCTCCAGCAGAATAGGTTCTCCATGGATACAGGCTTTCTGAAGCAGCGATGCGGTGTCGCCTATATACGGTGCCAGAAGCTTCGCTTGCTCAAGCAGCTCCGGCAGCAAGTCTTTCGCCTGCACGGGAGGACGGCCGTAAAGATGCTGCAGAAGTACGTTTTTCGATTCTAACAGCCGCTCCAAGCGCTTAAGCAAACGGGCAGGCTCCAGCAAATCGGCAGCCTGAATCCCAAGCTTGGTATATTTATCCGCATAAAAAGGAGCAATACCGCGTCTCGTGGAGCCAAAGCTGTTGCTTCTCAGCCTCTCCTCTTCCAGTTCATCGAACAGCCGGTGCACCGGCAATACAATCTGGGCTCTATCCGAAATGATTAATTTAGGAGTTGGAACTCCCCGTGCCGACAAGGCCTCCAGCTCAGCCAGCAAAACGCCCATATCCAGCGCCGTGCCGGGACCAATCACATTCGTAACGTTTGGGTTAAAAACGCCCGAAGGAAGCATATGCAGGGCAAACTTCCCGAAATCGTTAATAATCGTATGCCCCGCATTGCTCCCGCCTTGGAACCGGACAACATAAGAGGATTGCGCCGCCCATGCGTCGGTCATCTTCCCTTTTCCTTCGTCTCCCCAATTTGCGCCTACAATCGCCGTTACTGTCAATCTCATAACCTCCGCTTCATCAATTGCTTACTTACTAATGATAAAGCCCGGGAAGTGTATTAGAATAATTCATATAACTAATATCTGATATAAATGTGAGGAATACCTATGGAAGTGAATTTGGAGTGGTACCGCGTTTTTTATTGGATTGCCAAAACCGGAAGCTTATCGAAAGCCGCCGAGCAGCTGCATATTACCCAGCCTGCGGTAAGCCATACGGTCAAGCAGCTGGAGAGCACGCTTGGAGGACAGCTATTCTTCCGCACGCCTAAGGGAGTCACTTTAACCCAAGAAGGAACCGTGCTGCTGCAATATATCGAGCAAGCCTTCCAATCCGTTCAGATCGGGGAAAAAGCGATAGCCGAAATGAACAATCTCCATACCGGGGAAATTGCGATAGGGGCGAGCGACACATTGTGCAAGCATTATTTGCTGCCTTACCTGGAGCGGTTCCACGAGCAGCATCCCGGCGTCCGCGTCAGGGTAACCAACCGGACAACCCCCGAGACGCTTGCGCTCCTTAAAGAGGGCAAGATCGACTTCGGCATTGTCAGCCTGCCCGTATCCGACAAGCAAGTCGCCATACGCGAAAGCACGCTGCTTCAAGATTGTTTTGTCGGGGGCAAAGGTTATCAATCGCTCTCTGACGGCCCGCCGATTACCTTGGACCAGTTGAATTATTATCCGCTCTTACTACTCGAAAAAGGAAGCAGCACAAGAAGCTATCTGGATAATTACGCGGCGGCCCGCGGTATCGCGTTTGCCCCTGAATTCGAGCTCGGCAGCGTGGATCTGCTTGTCCAATTCGCCAAAAGCGGCTTTGGCCTGGCCTTTGTCATTCGCAACTACGTTATGGGGGAGCTGCGTCGTGGGGACCTGGTTGAAATCCCTCTAGCTGAGCCTTTGCCCGGCCGCCATATCGGCATTGCTACGCTGCGGGGAATACCGATGTCCTCGGCGACGAAGTCCTTCCTGGCTCTATTGCCTTGAGGAAAGCTGATCATGCCAAAAAGCCCTCTGCCCTACACTTGCAAAGAGTGCCGGGCCAGGGGGCTTTCCGCGCTAACGAAACGTCATATGCCTATTTGGCGAAAATCGGCCGTTTCCCGAGTCTAACGAAACGTAGTAACGTTATTGGACACTTTGGTGGTAAAAAGAAGGGCTGCGGCATGGAATAGCATTACCTAGTTTAGTTAGAAATAAAAATCCCGCCAGATCAGCCGAATAGCGTTACCTAGATTCGTTAGGCGTGATGCAGGCACAAGGAGGCACAAAGGTGCACAAGGAGGAAGATTGGTTCCACGGCGGCTTCTGCCGTCCGGTTCGCGCAAAACTAAAGGCCGGAGCCCTCCCGTAAGAAGCCCCGGCCTATCCTATCCGAAGATGCTCAGCCCTTGTATAACCGCTTGCCGACTGCCGCATCCAACATGGATTATAATTTCCCTTTCAAGTCCATGAGATACTTCAGGAGCACTGCGAGTGCGCCCAAGTAATAACCAACCAGAACGACCCAGCCTGTTACGTCCATTAAAGAAAGTCCCGCAAGAAGAAGCAGCGGCATCACGTAGTACAACAGGTCTTTCAGGTAGCCCAATACGAAGTCCAATGAGAATTTGCCGCCTGTTACCGTTTTGAACAAGTCAACCAACAGGTTTAAACCCATCGAGCCCAGCACGACCCACAAAGCAACTTCCATCCAAAGTGTAAGCGATCCTAGCACTTTTCATCACCTCCGAATTCGAGGAATGTGATACGCTTACATTTTATGCGGGAGGTGCGAAAGTTGTCTCCTTCAATAGCCTGTATCACCGACATATTGTTCAAAATAAAAAAAAGACCCCCTAAAGGGCCTTATCGTACTTTATAGTCGCTGGGCTCAAGAATGATCGGCTTTCCCTGCGGATAGGTCACCCGCCCGCTCTTTGGAGCATCAGACTTATCCTTCTTTGCCGTCCATACCCTGTAGACCGTAAGCCCCGCTACGATAATCCCCGTCGCCCCGTACATTGCCTGCGCCCAAGGATAGCTTGAATCCGAGCCGATCAGAAGACCGTGCAGGAGGGCTAGAAAATACCCGGGAAATGCCAGCATATGCGTCATTTTCCACGCTTTCTTGCCAAGCTTTTTCATCATGTCGGAGGACAGGATAACAATAAAGCACATATAAAACGAGAGTGTCCCCATGCCCGTTAGAACGGGATGCGATTCGGCCGTGAACGGAATCAGCAGTCCGCTTACGGAATAGCCCACGTATTGGTCGAACAGCAGCACGGCTCCGTGCATCATGCCGAACAAAAAGCCGAACCAGCCCGCGGATTGATGAATGGTCAGCACCGTCGCTTTGGCTTTATTTTTAATTAGCCGCGATCCCATGCAAATACCGGCAATCGTGGACAAAAACAGGAATAAATACGACGTAATGCCCGCCGCGCGGGTTGTGGTCCATACGCTTAGAGCATCCAATATCTGATTCATACGCATAATCCCCTTTCCTCTGCATACTGACCGATGGCGCCAACCGTCCGGATCGAACCGTCATGCAGCACGCCTACCGCCGCGCAGGCCGGATGATTGCCCGCAAGCCATTCGAAGCCCTGCTCCCGGCCGAGAAGCAGGACGCATTTCGCGTATACCTCGGCGTCCGCCAGATTGGGCGCAAACAGCGTCACCTGGGCCAGATCGGATTCAACTGGCGCTCCCGTGCGCGGATGAATAATATGATGGCGGCTTTGGCCGGCGCTGTCCTTCCATTGCCTTCTAACCGTATTGCTTGTGGCGATGCCCGCCTGGTACCTTACCCGAAGCGTCATCAGATCCCGGCTTGTTTCCCAAGGATCACCGATGCCAACCGACCAGCCTTCGTCCGGCACGCCCCACAGCGCAATATCTCCTCCCGCTCCAATCGCACCGGAACGTACGCCCGCATGCTGAATCATGAGGGACAGCTGATGGGCGCTCCATCCCTTCGCGAATCCGCCCAGGTCGACCGCAAGCTTCAAATTCAGCGTTAACGCTCTTGTGCCCGGGTCCAGAATCAAAGGCTGCTCGCAATCAAAGGGATTAGCTGCAAACACCGGCTTCGCATGCGCCGACTTCTCCGCCAAGGATTCAAACGTCCCGGAATATCCAAGCTCGCGAATGACATGTCCCATATAAGGATTAAACAGACCGTCTGTCGCTTCATAATAACGGTTGGCCTCAGCCATTACTTCATAGAGCAGCGTGGAGGCGGAAAAAGGTTGTCCGGCAGACCGGTTCATTTGGGACAGCTCGCTGCGCGGATTGAACCGGCTCAGCTTCTCTTCTACGACAGTGATCCAGCTTTCCGCCATCGCCTGCGCGCCTTCATGCAGTCCTTTTGTGAAAAACTGCGAATTCATCGCCCGGAATCTATGCAAAGCCATCTATGCTACCTCCCTGCTATGAAGCATGCGTCCGCATGCCTTCGTCGCCGGAACTTGTTCCGGAGTCCGTTCCCGAGCCGAAATCCCGTCCCATGCCGTGCCCGCGGCCGAACGGCCTTTGCTCGAAGGAGCCCGTGCCGTCATTGCCCTGGATTCCTCCATCGGATGGACTGCTATTTAGAACGTCGCTGCCGACCGGACTTGTTGTTGGATTTGCCGATGAATGATTGATAACGCCCACCATTCCCGTAAATAACGCTACGCTGGAAAGACCGACAACCCATTTCACCCATTTGGAATTTGCCATAATATTGCCTCCTCTACACCCGTCAAATGTCCTATAATTGACAGTGTATATCCTCTTCCTTAAACGTAGCTGAAATAAGATTCCGGATTCATTTTACGAATAACGTCTTCCAACCGTTTCCTGCATCCTGCTATAATCGGCAGTAACGGATATTTTTCTCGTCAGGCTGGTGACCACCATTAACATACTGCTGGATTCGACAACAATCCTTATTTTTCTTGGAATTGCTTATTTATTTACCTTTATCCTTATAAGCGCTTATTGGCGGGATGTGATCAGAGCCTTGCCGGTCAGAATCTTTTTCCTGGCCAAATGCCTTCAGTCCTGCTCCTGGTTTCTTGTTGTCCTGCGCGGAGAAATCCCGGACTTTCTGACTATCTCCGTTGCCAATTCCCTCATGTTCGTCGGAGCCTCCCTTGAGACCATCTCCATGTTGCGATTAAGAAACGAATGGCGGACGCGCTATAAAATCATGTACAGGCTGGCTATCCCTCTCAGCATTGCGGGCTTTCACCTCATCATGCTGATCCATAACGAAGAGGAGGCCCGAATCGCCTATTGCTCTGCCGCTCTCGCCATCATACTTGCCCCTATGTACAGGCTGATCAAAGGACCTTCCCCGCTAATGAAAGTCATAGGCTATATTTATCTGTTTGTGATTGCGGCCAATCTGGTCAGAGGAACAACCGCTCTCTTTACGGATATTCCCGCAAGCTTTTATACGCCGGGTATCTACCAATTGCTCTATCTGGTGACGATCTATATTCTTACGATCCTGGGGATTATGGGCTTTATGCTGCTGTGGAAGGAAAAGACCAACCAGGAGCTGCTTCATTACGCAAGCTATGACGATCTGACCGGCGCGTTAAATCGAAGAACGTTTATGACCAGCGCCAAGAGGTACTTGAATCACTATGCCAAGAAAGGCGAGGCGGTCTCGTACCTGCTGTTTGATATCGACAGCTTTAAGGACATTAACGATAAATACGGCCATCATACCGGCGATCTCGTGCTGCAGGACGTAACGAAGCGAATCCAGCATTACTTGGACAAGGACGACTTGTTCGTGCGTTACGGCGGAGACGAATTCGGCATTCTGCTTCCCGGCAAAGGCGAGCAGGAATCAAGCGCGCTGGCCGAACGGATTAAGATCATGCTGCAATCCGCTCCGACCACCCTGCCTGTCTCCTACACCATAAGCATGGGAGTGCTCACCGTCGTTCCGGATCAGCACACCCATATGGAATCGATGTATACGAGATGCGACCAAGCCCTCTACACGGCCAAAAGAAACGGCCGAAACACCATCTACCGAAGCCAGTTCGGCTAGAATCGGTCCCTCTTGGAAGAGCTTGCCGGATAACCGGCGGGCTCTTTTTTTGCTGCGCCAAGCAACGCTTACACTCCCTAATATTTTTGAGGTAAAATAAAATAGATCTACATTCGACAGCAAGCAGGTGAGCGCATCATGTTAGTCATTGACCGTAACGTTGTATCCGAATTATTAACGATGGAAGCCTGCATTCCGCTTATGGAAAACGTCCTGTCCGATTTGTCCGCCGGACAAGCCGAGCAGCAGCTCCGGTCCGTTGTACCCGTCCGCCAGGGCGGCTTAATGGGACTCATGCCGGCGTATCTCGCCTCGCAGGAGGCCGTTGGAGCGAAGCTGATCAGCGTCTTCCCTCACAATCATAACCGCGGCCTTCCCTCCCATCAGGGCGTTATTGCTTTGTTTAACGCGGAGAATGGCGCGATAAACGCCATTGTTGACGGCCGTAACGTAACGGCCATACGTACCGCCGCCGTCAGTGCGGCCGCAACGAAGCTGCTCGCAAGAGAAGACTCGCGGGTTCTTGCGTTAATCGGAACAGGCGAGCAAGCCCGCACTCATCTCGAGGCATTGCTTCTTGTCCGCCCGATCGACCTTGTCCGTATATGGAGTCCTAACCTGGAGCATGCGACCAGATTTCAGAATGAGATGGGCGCCAAATACCCGGAGCTGACGATCGAGATATCGGCTACCGCGCAGCAGGCCGTTGCGGAGGCCGATATTATCTGTACCCTCACCTCCTCTACAACTCCCGTTCTGCAGGGAGAGTGGATTCCCGAAGGCGCACATATTAACGCCGTTGGCGCTTGCCGGGCTCCCGACCGGGAGCTCGCTACAAGCGTTGTCCGGCAGGCGAAGCTGTATGTCGACCGGCATGAATCGGTCGTAAACGAAGCCGGGGACTATCTGATTCCCCTTCAAGAAGGGGCGATCGGCAGCAATCATATTATCGGCGAGATCGGCGAAATCCTTCTTGGCCTTGCTCCGGGCAGAGCCTCGGACAAGGACGTTACTCTCTTCAAATCGCTTGGCCTGGCCGTTGAGGATCTGGCCGTGGCGGCTTATCTTTATGAGCAAGCCAAGCTTCAAGGCAAAGGTATAACTATCGCAATCTAGGAGCGTGTTATCATGAAGGATCATCAAGGATTGTACGACTTTCACCTCACTCCGGAGCAGGAAAAGCGGGCACTGGACATCCATGAACGCAGCATCGTAATCGACCTGCTGTTTCAGGGTCCTTTATCCCCCCGCGTTGTTCCCGCCGAAGTATCGGCGCAAATCAAAGAAGAATGCGAAGCCCTGAAGGATGACCCGATGGCATACAGCGCCCTCCCTGCCAAACGTCTGCGGCAAATATCCGTAAGCGGCGAACTGCCTGCCTTCAAGGAAGAGTGGTACCGCTCCGGAATCACGGCCGGCAACCGGGAAGTGGATTTGTCCAGCCCGGAAGCAATTATAACGAGCATGGGCGAAATGCAGGAGCAGTTCGACCGGTTGGATTGGCTTGTAAAAGCGCTAACGGCAGACGATATCCGCGAAGCCAAGCGCAAAGGGTTTAAAGCCGGCATCGTCACTTCGCAGGATCCGGGCGGTCTCGGCAAGAACCTCGACCTGCTCGAGGCTCTTCACGGCTTTGGCCTTCGGGTGCTTCAATTAACCTATAATAATCAGAATGCCATCGCTTCCGGGTGTATGGAGCTGGCGAATGGCGGCGTTTCTAACTTCGGCATGGCGTTTATAAGCCGCATGAATGAGCTTGGCATCGTTGTCGATACCAGCCATTGCGGCGAGCAAACCACGCTGGATGCCTGCCGTCTCTCCACCCAGCCGGTTATCGCTTCCCATACGGGCGTAGAAGCGATCTATCCTCACCGCCGCTGCAAAAGCGATGCCGAGCTTCGCGCGATTGCCGCTACGGGCGGCGTAATCGGCGTATTCGCCATGCCATGGTTCGTTCATGGTGATCCGCACGCTACAACCATCGATCATGTGCTCGATCACATCGACTATATCGTTCGTCTAGTTGGCGTTGACCATGTCGGTATCGGAACAGACTGGCCCATGAGCGACGTCGATTGGTCCCTCGTCTATTTCAAGGAGCATATCGCCCCTAAACTTGGCTTTGCCAAAGGAGACGGACCGTCCACCGAGCTTGTCGCCGGACTCGAGCAATACGGCTTGTTCATCAACTTTACCCGGGGACTGGTGGCAAGGGGTTATTCCGATGAAGAGGTTAGCAAGATCATTGGCGGCAACTGGCTGCGTATTTTCGAACAGGTATGGGGATAGGAGGAGCTGCATATGACGATTTACAACTTTTATTGCGCGGGCGTATACGAGGGTAAGCTTCGTTTTACGGAGGAGAAAGTGATGCATGCCCGAGTAGACCGCAGACGGCGTACGCAGATGCGGGAGCATGCGCTGGACCCGCAGGCGAAATACATTCTCCCGCTTCAGCAAATTCGCGAGAATCTCCCGATCTACAGCAAGACCGAATGGTCCGGAGAGCGCGTTGTGACCGCGAATGGCGAAGCCTATCACCGTCATCTCACTTATACCGATGAGCAAGGACGCACTTCGCAGGTATGGGCCAGACGGAAAGACACCGCCGTGGATATCGTAACGCTGGACGGTGCCGTTATCGCCTTCCTCTGCCCGAACCGCTACGGCATGGAGATTATCGTGCAGGAAGGAATGGAGAAGCTCACTCCGCTTGTCGTGTACGACGATCCCCTGCTGTCCAAGCCCGAATACGGCGTAAATGATCTCGGCACGTTCCTGGTTCCAATGCGTGACGGTCTGAAGCTCGCAACCGACGTCTATCTGCCGGAAGGCATTCAGCCGGGCGCAAAGCTGCCGACGATTCTTGTCCGAACCTGCTATGACCGGGCCGGCAAGAAGGAGCATTTCCTGCGCTGGGCGAACAAGGGGTATGCCGTGGTGAACCAGGATGTCCGGGGACGCGCCGATTCCGAAGGCGAGCTTGTCCCGTTCTATTACGAACGCGAAGACGGCAGCGATACGATCGATTGGATTATTTCCCAGGAATGGTCGAATGGCGATGTTGGCATGTGGGGCGCCTCCTATCTTGGTTACGTCGTCATGGCGGCATCCACCAGCGGACATCCGAATCTGAAGGCGGTCGTTAACGAAGTTAACGTCGGGTCGCCGTTTGTCGATACGGTCCGCCGCGGCGGCACCGTCTGCTCCTGGCCGCTGCTCTCCTGGACGCTTGCCCAGTCGGTTGGCACCCGGACAGACTTCGAGATCTTTGGCGGCATTACCGTTGACCCAGCCAAGGCCGTTGAGGCGCGTCCGATCAGAGACATCCCGCAGCAGATGATCGGCAGGAATTCCGGTCCTTGGGACTTCTGGAGCCAGCATCCCGAGTACGATGAATACTGGAAGAACTGCACTCACTCGGAGCATGCGGACCAGATTAAAGCTCCGATGTTCGTCATCTCCGGCTGGTACGACGGCGACAGCCCCGGCGTATCGGAAACGTGGCGCCTGCTCACCGAGCATGACGTTCCGAACCGTAAAATCTGGCTTGGCCCGTGGGAGCACGGTCCAAACCGCGCCCGTGACTTGGAAGGCACCGCCTTTGGCGAGGATGCCGTCGTCTACGACTACGACGTTAACGTCCTCCGCTGGTTCGACCATTTCCTGAAGGGTACGGCAAACGGCATTAACGAGGAGCCACGCGCCCGCTACTACGTGGTAGGCGAGAACAAATGGCGGACATCGGCGGATTGGACGCCGGTCGAAGCGGCCGTTACGCCATTCTACCTCGGAGGCGGCGGACGGGCGAACTCGGCCTTTGGCGACGGCAAGCTGACGTTGCGGCAGCCGCAGCAAGGCAACAGCCCCGATGTTTATGTCTATAACCCGGCCGATCCGGTCGTGGATGCCGGGGAGCGGATCCCGGAAAACCGCCGTACAATCGAGCTCCGCCAGGACGTGCTCTGCTATACCGGCGACAAGCTGGAGCAGCCGCTTAAGATTGCCGGCGAACTGTCTGCCGTTCTCTATGCGGCAAGCTCGGCGGTCGATACCGACTGGGTTGTCGCGCTTAGCGACGTGGATGAAGCCGGCAATTCCATTCTGCTCTCCAGCTACATCGTACGCGCCAAATACCGTCACGGCTATGACAAGCCGGAGCTGCTGACGCCTGGCCAGGTAGAGAAATTCGAAATTTTCCTGCCGAATATCGCGCATCAGTTCCCTGCCGGACACCGCATCCGCTTCTCCATTACGTCGTCCAGCAAATTTGTCGCGTTCCCGAATTCCAATACGGGTCTGAACCCGTATGACGATCCGGAGCCGATTCCGGCTACGCAGACCGTCTATCACTCCGAGCAATACCCAAGCCACGTTCTGCTGCCCGTGCTTGGCGAATAATACGATGCAAGGCCGGGCATCTCTTCCAGAGAGATTCCCGGCCTTTCCTCACATTCTTATAAATGCGACCCTCCGCTTGCATCTATGCACTGTCCCGTAATCCAGCGGCTGTCGGAGGAAGCGAGAAACGCGGCGACATCCGCGATATCCGAAGGCTCTCCCCATCTGCCGAAGCTCGAATACCCGGCACCGAATTGATAGCCCGATTCATCCTGCAGCATAGCCTTGTTCATATCCGTGGCGACAAAGCCGGGCTGCACAGCATTAACGGTTATCCCGCGGGGCGCAAGCTGGGTGGATAACGATAACGTAAGCGTATTGACCGCCCCTTTGCTCATGCTGTACGCCGCGACCCCCGGCAAGGAAATTCTAGTTACCGCAGAAGACAAATTAATGATCCTCCCGCCGTCTCTTAGTCGGGATAATGCTTGCTGAATAAGGAAAAACGGACCCTTCACATTGGTATTCATCACAAGGTCGAAGTCGGCTTCCGTTGTTTCCTCGATGGACACAGGGAGTCCCACGCCTGCATTGTTAACGAGAATATCAAAATACTTCTCTCCCGTACGCCGCTCCAAGGCCAGATCAAATTCTTCAAAAAGCTTAGCGGCGCCGGCAGCCGTACCAAGCTCCTGCCCTATGGCAAAGGCTTCTCCTCCCAGCTGTCCGATCTGTCTTACGACGTCGGCCGCCGCATCATGATTAGAACCGTAATGAACGGCTACCATCGCCCCCTCCTCTGCAAGTCTCAGCGCAATCGCGCGGCCGATCCCTCTGCTCGCGCCGGTTACCAGCGCGATTTTTCCGTTTAATCCGTTCATCCTCTGCTTCAGCTCCTCCCGTTTTTTACATCTTTATTTGTACCATGGGAGCTATTTTGTAATGTTGCGGTCTCATTCCCGGGCCGAGGAAAGCTTATGGAAATCGAAAGGGATTTCTGTATCGATAAGCGAATCTATACAAAATAAGCCAATACGATAGATTGGAGCGCATCATGACTTTCCCTGTCTGGATTGATCTCGGATTTGTAAAGCTGCATCCCCATGCGGTATTCGAAACACTCGCGTATTTTATCGGCTTCCGCGTCTACCTCTACACAAGAAGCAAAGACAAAATGCCGATCGTGCAGGGCATGTGGGTTATCGTTGGCGCCATCATGGGCGCGGCGGTTGGTTCCAAGCTGCTGTTCTGGTTCGAGGACCCTCGCTTAACGCTTGAGAATTGGAACAGCTACACCTATCTCATGGAGGGCAAAACGATCGTTGGCGGGCTGCTCGGCGGCCTTATCGGCGTCGAATGGACGAAGAAGCGCATTGGCTATTCCAGCTCCACGGGCGACGACATGGCAGTACCTCTTATCGTAGGAATGGTCATCGGGCGAATCGGCTGCTTCCTGACCGGTCTTGACGATCATACGTACGGCGTGGCCACGAGCTGGATTACCGGAATCGATTTCGGTGACGGGGTACTCCGGCATCCGACGCAGCTGTACGAGATTGCTTTCCTCCTGCTGCTGGGCGCCTTCCTCTTCCGTTCGAAACGAAAGGGCGGCTTGCCCGACGGAGCCATCTTTCAATTGTTTATGACCGGTTACCTGCTGTTTCGCTTCGTTATCGATTTCATTAAGCCAACACCGCATTTCTATCTAGGACTCAACAATGTACAGCTTGCCTGTATCGCCGGACTCGCCTATTACGCCGTTCTATTATCCAAGTGGCTTATACGGCCGCAGCGCTCGCACAGAAAGGAATTGTAACGATGACAACCAAAAACAGACCTTATATTTTCTACGAGTTGACAAACAGCGTATGCTCCAAATGCCTGCGCAAGGTTGAAGCGAAAGTGATCATTGAGGACAATCAGGTATTCCTTCTGAAATATTGCGGACAGCACGGCCGCGAAAAGGTACTAATCGCAAGCGATGCGGAGTATTACAAAAAGTGCCGGGAGTTTCTGAAGCCCGCGGAAATGCCGGAGGTATGGAACACTCCGATCCGCTACGGCTGCCCCTACGACTGCGGGCTATGCCCCGACCATGAGCAGCACAGCTGCCTGACGCTGCTCGAAATTACCGAGCGCTGCAACCTGCAATGTCCGATCTGCTACGCGGAATCCTCCCCGCATGCCGGCTCCTATCGTTCGCTTGAGCAAATCGAGTTCATGCTGGATGCGATCGTCCGCAACGAAGGCGAGCCGGATATCGTGCAGATCAGCGGCGGAGAGCCTACGATTCACCCGCAGTTTTTCGAAATATTGGATCTGGTGAAGAGCAAGCCCATCAAGCATGTCATGGTGAACACCAACGGTCTGCGGATCGCCCAGGACAGAAAGTTCGCCGAACGGCTGGCCCAATATATGCCGGGCTTTGAGATCTACCTGCAGTTCGACAGCTTCGAGGAAGAGACGCTACGGGAGCTGCGCGGCGTGGACCTTCGCGATGTGCGGCGCAGAGCGCTAGAGCATCTGAACGAGTTCAACATTTCGACCACCCTGGTTGTTACGCTGAAGAAAGGCCTGAACGATCACGAGATTGGCGATATTATTCAGTTCGGCCTGAAGCAGCGCGCCGTGCGCGGCGTCACGTTCCAGCCGATTCAGGCAGCGGGAAGACTGGAAGAGTTCGACCCGGCCAAAGACCGCCTGACGCTTAGCGAGGTACGGCAGGGCATCATTGATCAATCGGGCATTTTCCGCGCGGAGGATGTAATCCCGGTTCCTTGCCATCCGGATTGCCTTGCGATGGGTTACGCGTTAAAGCTTGGCGGAGAGGCTATCCCGTTAACCGGGTTAATCGATCCCCAAATTTTGTTGGACGGCGGCCGCAATACCATCGTGTTCGAGCAGGACGAAACGCTGAAGTCGCGAATCTTCGAGCTGTTCTCGACGGCCCATTCGCCTGCTTCCTCGGCTTTATCGCTGAAGAGCCTGCTGTGCTGCCTGCCGCTTGTTTCCGTACCCGAGCATATCAGCTACGACAATGTATTCCGGGTCATCATCATGCAGTTTCTGGATCCGTACAACTTCGATGTGCGTTCGGTTAAGAAATCCTGCGTGCATATCGCGCATCCGGACGGCAGAATCATTCCGTTTGATACCTATAACATGTTCTATCGCACGGCGGAGCAGGAGAAGAAGCTCGCCGAGCTGAGAGAGGAATTCGATATGCGACCGGGAGGGAAGGTCTATGACTGGAGTCAATAACGGGGATAACGGAGATAACAGAGATAACACGCAGCCGGGAAGCCCCGGCAAATCGCCTTACGAAAAATCGCCGCATCACGTAAAGCATGTATTCCTAGGCATCGGAATATTGGCCGTGCTGCACTGCCTGCTGTTCCTTTTCCCGATCGGCTTCTTTTTCATCAGCATTGCTCAAATTGTCTATCTGCTTCCGGCTATATTCGTGTTCAATAAAAAAACCGGCATCGTTCAGGGCCTCCTGATCGGCGCCGGCATTACGTTTCTTGTGAATGCGGCTTGCTTCGGCCTTCTGGTCAGCGGCAATCTCTCGCTTTAGGAAATCCCCTGTGACATTTGCCTATTAGCGGAATAGCTTAATTGAAAAGCATTCCCTATTCGGTCACAAGGAGATTACGACATGGGTTCCCATCTTCCAATAGGCCCCGTAAATCTATTCGCGCGGTTTATTAGCCCTAATCCGGTTACGTCCATTAATCCCGTAGAGCGGTTTTCCTCTATCCGTCCTACCGCTTACGTAAGTCCGTTTACGAGCGTGATTGGCGATGTGCGCATCTGCGACAATGTGTATGTTGCACCCAGTGCCGCCCTTCGGGCCGACGAAGGAACCCCGTTTCTCATCGGCTCGAATTCGAATATTCAGGACGGCGTTATTTTGCACGGATTGGCTAATCAAAGCATTGAAGTGTGCGGTAAAAGCTATTCCATCTTTATAGGCAAAAGAGTCTCCGTTGCTCACGGAGCTATTATCCACGGCCCTTGCCTGATCGAGGATGATGTATTCGTAAGCTTTAAAGCCATTGTCTTTAATGCGGAGGTGGGACGCGGCTCTTATGTTTCGATGGACGCGATTGTGACCAACGGAGTGCGGATCCCCGACGGCAGGTTTGTTCCGCCGGGCGCGCATATCGATACGCAAGCAAAGGCCGATTCGCTTGGTCCGGTACCGAAAAGCTCCGAGGAGTTCGCTCAGCAGGTCATAAGGGTTAATACCGATTTCCCGCCTTCGTATCATGCGATGTTCGGCACCCGCCGGTGCTCCTGCGGAATCGCTTATAACCATGCGAATCTATTGAGCTAAAAAAGCCGGGAGGCCTCCTTATCGGAGTCTCCCGGCTTTTTATCTATTTTCATGACTTTCTCCCACGCTATCCTCTTGCCCGCTGCACGGGCAATCCCTTAACATCCAGCTTCACGCGGAAAACAGCTCCGGCGAGAGGCTGTTCCTTAAGCTGGTCCTCGTCATTGCCGATCCTCGCTGTCGTAATGTACAGCTCGTCCAAACTCTCGCCGCCAAAAGCGCAGGAAGTGACATTCCGGACGGGAATCGGGATCGTGGCGAGCTTTTCGCCGGTTAACGGGTTCCATCTCCCGATCTGCCAGCCTCCCCAATGTCCAATCCACAGCATCCCTTCCGAATCGATGCTCATGCCATCCGGACTGCCTTCCCCCTCCGGGAATCGGATCACAATCCGCCGATTAGCGATCTGTCCGCTGGCAGCGTCGTAATCAAAGGCGTATACTTCATTCTCGAAGGTATCTATGTAGTACATGACCGTTCCGTCCGCCGTCCACGCCAGCCCGTTGGAGCAGCCAATGCCGCTTAACCGTTTCGATAACTTGCCGTCCTCCAGAACGTAGAGATGACCGTTCCGTTTCCTCGTGGAGATCATGGTTCCTGCCCAGAACCGGCCCGCCGGATCGCATTTGCCGTCATTCAGCCGGTTCGTCGCCGTCTCTTCCTCCGTGCGGGCAATCAGGGACATATCGCCTGACTCCAGATTCAACCGGTAAAAGCCGTCCGCCAGCGCGATTAACCAGGTGCCATCCTCTGCCGGAACCGCCGCGCTGATCATTTTCTCCGTCTGGAGCTGGAGCTTTCTTCCGTCGTTTGGACGGTAACGGTGTAATTGACGGCCTTCTATATCGACCCAGAGCAATTCCTGAAGCTGTTCATCCCATACCGGGCCTTCCCCCAGCTCATTTCGCGCCTCTAGTAGGCATTTCGCCTCATAATTTTTCAAAATTGACTTCCTCCCCTATCCAAGAAATACAAATGAATTCCGATATAAACAGTATGTACCTGTATGACGGGGTTTTGCAATGGATGGTCTAAACGGCAGGGATTGCATTCTAAGGGGAAGGAATGATAAAGATGAAAAAGAAAATCGCAGGCATTGCTTTAGTTATACTTCTCTGCTCATACGCTACTTTAAGCTTTGCCAACAGTAAGACCTCCGCTGATTTCACGGACTTGAAAGACCTGGACGCGGCAACAAAAGCCAAGTTTGACGCCATGATCAGCGCGGGAATCTTCGACGGCGTCTCCGACACCACTTTTGGATTGAAGGAGGAAATGAACCGCGCCCAGTTCGCGAAGGTCGCATCGCTTATTATGGGACTCAAAACGGATGATTCCCTGAAGACCTCAAGCTTCACGGACGTGAAGGCCGATGACGCGGCCAACGGCTACGCGCTGCCATACATCGAAGCGCTCAAAGCAGCGGGCGTAACGGAGGGCTATGGAGCAGGCATTTACGATCCTGCGGGCAAAGTGACCAAAGAGCAGCTGGCAACCTTCCTGGTTAGAGTTCTTGGCAAAAACGCTGACGCTAAAACAAAAACGGGATCGGATACGACCGTATCGGATTGGGCACAGGGTTATGTCGCGCTGGCGCTCGAATTGAAAATACTGAATAACGGCGCTGACGGGAAGTTTGGCGGACAAGCCAACGCTACGCGCGACCTGCTTCTGACAGGCGCGTATGAAGCCAAGCAGCAATACGTACCGCCGGCTACTCCAACGCCGACGCCTACACCAACGCCGGTGTATACGCCGGCTCCGACACCTACACCTACACCTACACCTACTCCTACGCCAACACCATCGCCTAGTGACAACGGCGGCACTGGCGGCGAAAACGGCGGCACCGGCGGCGAAAACGGCGGCACCGGCGGCGAAAACGGTGGTACTGGCGGCGAAAACGGCGGCACTGGTTGCGAAAACGGCGGTACTGGCGGCGAAAACGGCGGTACTGGTTGCGAAAACGGCGGTACTGGCGGTGAAATCGGCGGTACTGGCGGTGAAGACGGCGGCACTGGCGGCGAAAACGGCGGTACTGGCGGTGAAATCGGCGGTACTGGCGGTGAAGATGGCGAAATCCCTTCTGGCGGCGGCGGTGGGTCCCCTAACTGTGAGCCCTATGATTCTATGTGCATACCAACGCCATAACAAGCAAGGTGCGGGAGCTTCTCCCGCACCTTTTCTCTATTCCCGATAAAACGACAGCACCCAGCACACGCCGTTCCGGTCGTTCACGATTGCCAGCAAACCGTTAAACGGGGCTTCGTACATCTCCGTATGAACGGTTCCGCTTTGCGCAAACTCCCCGTAGATGCGCCTGAATGCTTCTTCCTCGTCAATCTTAAGGAACACCCTGACATAGTCACCCTTCATAAGCGGCTTTGCAGCTTGAATATCCGCGAATTTAATCGTTGTTCCCTCCACAAGCAGATCCGCATTCAGAACGGTGTCTCCCTGCTGGCGCAAAATAACGACCTCGCCGCCAAACACCTTTTGATAATACCGGATTTCCTCTTTACAGTTCTCCACCGCGATAAAAGGTTGAGCAAGCATAGTTATTCATCCTCCCCAATTCTAATTGACTTGATCCGTCAAATTGTGTAGCACGTTCTTCAACAGCGTTAACAATAAGCCGTACTCCTCATCGCTTATTCCTTTTCTGGTTTTGCTCTTTACCCGATTTAAAGCCTCTTGGACGTGAGGGACTACTTCTTGCCCCTCTTTCGTCAAGTAAAGCAGATGGTAACGGTTATCCGAAGGATCCGGCTCTCTCCGCACGTAACCCTCAGCCTCTAGCTTAGCGATCGCTTTTGCCGTTGTGGTCTTATCAATAAAAAGCTTCTCACTCAATCCTTTCTGCGTGGCCGGCTGCGCGTTTGCTATTGCCATCAGAAATATATACTGCCCGCTTCCAATCCGATATGGAGCTAGTTCAGCCGAGATCAGCACTTGCATATGGCGGTAAATCGCCGAAATATATTGGCCATGAGATTCGGATTGTCCGTTCAATTAAATGTCCTCCTTGCCAATAGAATGTCATTGCAACTAATTCATTTACATCATATGCTAATTAGAATGTTATTGCAACTAATTTCAAAAAATAAGAAGAAGCCTTTACAGCCTCTTCTGTCTACCGCGAAACAGCGTATACACAGCAAGCACAGCAATCAGTGTGGCCAGTGAATAGGCCGTCCACGCAATAACGGGATGCTTCCCACCATTATTGACACCTATAGCCACAAAAGCCCAGACAAACACCGCCATAAAAGCCCCGTCTCGATACTTTCTACCGACCCATATACAGAGCAGCGCCGCAACAAGCAGCATGATTACGGTCCATGCCTCTTCAGACAGGCCCAATCGGTTCCAATCGGAAGCGTAAAGTGCCACGGATACGTTTACGATACTAGCCACGCAGATCCATCCCAGATACAAGCTGAACGGCAGCAGCACCCACAGCCGTTCGGCTCGCGTTAAGGAACGAATGGTTTTCTGCCGGACGCCCGTATAAATAAGAATCAGAGCCAGCAGCAAAGCAAACATGATCGTTACGCTGCTTGCCAGCTTCTCAAGATGCCAGAGAACCAGCCATGCCGCATTAAACAAACAGCTTAGGAAAAAATATATTCCGATTGCGTTTATGGCCGAACTAGCCTTGCCTTTTGCCGTAAAGGAAAACCATACAAAACCAATGAGTAAGGCGTATATAACCGTCCATATTCCAAATGCATACCCGGCAGGTTGGATCAGAACGGGATACCGCGCTGCAATCTCACCTGTCGTTTGGCCTCCAATCGGGATAGTTTCCGCGAGATAATTCATAATAAGTACGAGGACTAGCCCAACAGCGTTTAACCAACGCAGAATAAGCTTCATTCCCTATCACCCGCTTTAGCAAAAATGAATATACACCATATTATTGGACATCCCGTCGTATTATTAATCGAATTTGCCTATTTAGCGCCTCCCCATCCTTTTGAGAACGATCAGTAAAAAAATAATTCTTTACCGATCGTTCTCAATATGATAAGCTGTGTTCAGAAAGGAGGCAGTGAACATTTGGCCAGAAGCAAAGAATTTGACGTAGATGCCGTCCTGCTGAAGGCAATGAAGCTGTTCTGGACGCAAGGCTACGAGAAGACCTCCATGCAGGATCTCGTTGAGCATATGGGCATTCACAGAAGAAGCATTTACGATACGTTTGGTGATAAACATGCCTTATATTTAATGGCCTTAAAACGTTACAGCGACACCGTCTGGAGCTCCATTGAACAACGGGCGCAGTCCTCCTTATCCGCAAAAACCGCCATCCGTTCCGTCATGGAGGCCGCTATCGCTCAGAGTGAGGAACGGCCAAAAGGCTGCCTGATGGTCAATACCGCCGTGGAGCTGGCCATGCACGATCCCGAGCTTGAAACCTGCGTTAACCAAAGCTGGTCCGGCACGGAAGAGCTTTTTCGCAAGCTGATTATAAAAGGCCAGCAAGCCGGGGAGCTGTCAGCCTCGCTAGATCCGGAGCTGCTAGCCCCTTACCTCAACAATGCGCTTATCGGGCTGCGGGTCATGGTAAAGACGCAAAACCATACAGAGAAATTACAACAGGTTATTGCTACAACGATGTCTATTTTAGACTAAATTTTTTTGAATATTTTAGAACGATCATTCTCAAAATAAGAGATAAAATAAAAAGGAGCAGTGATTACAATGGCAAGACTAAACGGTAAAGTAGCTTTAATTACAGGCGGCAACAGCGGTATCGGACTGGCAACAGCGAAACGGTTTGTTCAGGAAGGCGCAAAGGTTGTCATTACGGGACGCAATCAAGAATCTTTAACGGCTGCGGTAAATGAGCTTGGCGCGGAAAATGCCGTTGCCGTACAGGCGGAAGCGGCGGATCCGGCTGGCTCGGAAAAAGCGGTAGCGGCAGCAATCGAACGCTTCGGTAAGCTGGACATCGTCTTCGCGAATGCGGGTATTTCCGGCGGCACTCCGCTTGGCGATACGAAGCTGGAGGACTTCGAGCAGATTCTGAGGGTCAACGTGACCGGCGTCTTCTTTACGGTACAGGCTGCCGTTCCGCATCTCCAAGCCGGCGCATCGGTAATCCTTGTCGGCTCGGTGCTTGCCACTACCGGCCCGGCAACCCGGGCAGCATACGCGGCCAGCAAAGGCGCCGTCACCAGCATGGCGAGGGTCTTTGCATCCGAACTGTCTCCACGCGGCATCCGCGTGAACACGGTTGTGCCGGGTGCTACGAAAACTCCGATCTGGAAAGCTACCGAACCCGAGCAAATAGCGAAGCTGGAAGCCGGTCTCTCCCGCTCTATTCCGCTTAACCGGCTTGGCGAACCTGACGAGATTGCCAATGCCGTGCTCTTCCTCGCTTCGGACGAATCCTCCTTCGTTCAGGCTGCCCAGCTTCAAGTCGACGGCGGTGCCGATGGCGCTCCGTTAGGCGCTCCTATCTACCGTCAATAACATTCTTGCCCAAAAAGCCGTTTCCGATGAAGGCACTGCCTTCCCGGGGACGGCTTTTTCCATTTAAGCCAGGCCCGCACGCACCCAGTCCATGAAGGCCGCTGCAGCCGGACGAAGCTGCTTCCCCTTCAGATGGATAAATCCCTGATGAACGGGTTCCGGCACAGGGAAATCGAGTGCGATCAGCTTCCCTGCCCGCAGCTCCTCCTCTACGTTCACCTTCGGCAATAACGATATCCCAAAGCCCGACTGAACCATACGTTTAATCAATTCCACGCTCGGGAAGCTTCTGCGGTCATGCAAGGCATATCCCGCTTCGCGGAGAGACGATTCCCCAAGCTCGTGGTATAGGCAGGCATTCCCGTAGCTGATATATACCTGCTTGCCGCCTCCCCTGCCTTCCGGCGCCCCCACCCATACCAATTCCTCAATGGCCAGCGGGACAAATTCAAGACCGTCATGCCCGGGATCACGGGGAACAAGGCCCAGATCATCCTTCTGCTCAAGGACCCTGCCGCACATATCCTCCATAAAGCCGGTCGAGAGCCGCAGTTCAACCTCGGGATAATGCTCGGCGTAAGAAGCAAGCAGATCGGGCAGTCTTGTCACGCAATACGCCTCTAGAGCACGGACCTTCAGCACCCCTCTAGGCTGCTCCGTGCGTAGCAAATCCTCTTCCAGCGCCTCGCTTAGAGCAGCAAATTGCCTTGCAAACCGGGCCAACGCGGCCCCTGCTTCCGTAGGTTCGACTCCTCTTGGCAGCCGGTCAAACAGCTTTTTGCCGCTTGCCTTCTCCAGCTGCGCGATATGAGTCGTCACGGTAGACTGCACGTAACCCAATTTATCGGCTGCCCGGCTGAAGTTCTTCTCCTCCATTACCGTCAAGAAAGTACGGAGCGATCTTCCGTCCCATTGATCCAGCATGATATCCCGCCTTCCAGGTATTTAATTTCGAAATGATATTCATCATATATATTCATTTTTCAAATGGTTAAGCACATGATACCATCGAAGCAATCGATCGTAAAGGAGAGCTGGTGCTTCATGATTAACCGTTTAATCCGCTTCTTATGGCCGGCCATAGGCGCTTTCGCCGCCGTCCTGCTCTTATTCCTGTTTGAAAACGTGACAGGTCTGGCGCTGTTAATGGCCCCGTTCGGTGCCTCCTGCGTTATCGTATTCGCCCTTCCGGACAGTCCGCTGGCAAAGCCCCGCAATGTGGTCGGAGGCCACGTAATCAGCACAATCACCGGGCTGGCATTTCTGCATGTATTTGGCCAGCATGCCTGGACCTTGGCTGCGGCGGTTGCGCTGTCGATCGTGCTTATGCAAGTAACGAAGACCCTTCATCCGCCGGCAGGCGCGGATCCGCTGGTCGTGATTCTGGCCGGAGCAGGCTGGTCCTTCCTGCTTACGCCCGTACTCGCCGGAGCCTTGCTTCTTGTCGGAATAAGCGCCGCATACCGGTTTATTCAACAACCTTCTCGAACTCAGCAGCCCAAAGAAGCGAGCGCTAATTCCAAATAATGGTTGAAACCTCTTATGCGGTAATCGCGTAAAACATGTAAAGCCTGCTTCACGCATAAGCTTGGTAAAGGCAGATCAGAATCTATTCGTTAAGGGGGGCGTCATTCATGAAAACATACCGTTTCACCGGTCGTCTGACGCTGCTTCTCTTCCTGCTTGGCGCCTTTGTTCTGTTCAGCATGCCAACGATGATGCTTGGCAACGGCCATTTCGACGTATCGAAATCCAGCCGCACGCATATCGAGCACAGCCTGCCGAACAGCATGAAGGCCATTAAGCGCGTAACGATATCTCCTGCCACCAAGCTTTTTGCCATGCTTGCGCTGCTCGCTGTCATCTACAGCTGGATCAGCTACCCCCGCCGGTTTTTCCTGGCGAAGCGTGTTTTCTTACTCCCCTTCTTGTTCCTGGAGCGGCTCAAACGCCTGCTTATGCCCCTCAAGCTGACGACTTCCTATTCCATCGTTTAAGGACAATTCCAATCTCTTCCGCGTTTTACGTAAAGCGGAGGTCTGATTTGTGCTGCCTATTGAACAAAAGAATAGAATTTCGATCATACTCGAGGAGGTACTTCCCTTATGAATATCCGTGAAATCGATCTGCCCGGCATCGGGCGAAAATTTCAGATGAACACCCGCAGCGGCGACCAGCTGGTTATTATCGTGCACAACGACGGCCGCAGAGAATGCTATCACTTCCACCACGAAAATCCGGAGAGCAGCATCTCCATGATCACGCTGGATGACGATGAAGCCCGGATGGCTGCCGCCATGATCGGCGGGATGACGTATAAACCCAAAATGCTGGAGACCATCGAGGTCGCCCTCGACGAGCTTATTATCGAGTGGTACAAACTCGAGTCCCATTATGCCTGCATTGGAAAGACAATCGGAGAGCTTAACATCCGCAAAAATACGGGCACGACCGTTATCGCTCTGCTCGCCGCCAATCACGCCAAGCAGATTAATCCCGGTCCCGAGGTCGTTCTGGCTGCCGATCATACGATTGTTGTTGCCGGCGAACGCGCTCAGCATAAAGAATTGAAAAAAATCCTCATGAATGGATGTGATTAATGGATGGATCACATCATACTTGAGGTTGGCCTCGCGATTGCGTTAATCGCAGTGGCTGGTTTGCTGTCGGCAAAAATCCGTTTTTCCGTCATTCCGTTCTATATCCTGATCGGGATGGCCGTTGGTCCCCATTCGGTGGAATTCTGGCATTTCGACTTCCGTTTCATCGAGAGCGCCCCGCTCATCGAGTTTATGGGCAGGCTAGGCGTCCTGTTCCTGCTCTTCTATCTCGGACTGGAGTTCTCCGTTGGACGTCTGATCAAATCCGGCCGCTCCATCGCGGTCGGCGGCACCATCTATATCGCCATTAACTTCACCCTAGGCCTCCTGTTCGGATGGCTGAGCGGCTTTCCGTTTCAGGAGACGCTTGTTATTGCCGGGATAACCACGATCTCCTCGAGCGCCATTGTCGCCAAGGTACTGGTTGACTTGAAGCGCACGGCCAATCCGGAGACCGAGATGATTCTTGGCATTATCATGTTCGAGGATGTCTTCCTCGCCGTTTATATTTCCATTTTGTCCGGCCTTATCTTAAGCGGTTCGACCTCGATTGGCGGCATTCTTTTATCCACGGTTATCGCGCTGGTCTTTATGCTTGCTCTTCTTAACCTCGGCCGCAAAGCGGCACCTATGCTGAATAAGCTCCTGAATATCCGGTCCAATGAGCTGTTTGCGCTTGTTATCTTCGCCGGGCTGTTCCTGGTGGCGGGTCTCTCCGAAACGATCCATGTCGCCGAAGCGATTGGCGCTTTACTGTTCGGCCTTGTCCTGGCCGAGACCGAGCATATGAAGCGGATTGAGAAGCTGATCCTCCCCTTCCGGGATTTCTTCGGCGCCGTCTTCTTCTTCAGCTTTGGCTTGACGATCGATCCAACGGCCCTAGGCGGTGCCGTATGGCTGTCGCTGGCTGCCGTTGCCGTTACGCTGATCGGCAATTTGACGGCAGGCATGCTTGCCGGGCGAAGCGCGGGCTTGTCTCCCAAAGCCTCGGTTAATATCGGATTGACCATCGTCTCCCGCGGAGAGTTCTCCATCATTATGGCGAATATGGCGAAAGCCGGTGCCCTGATGGCTGTCATTCAGCCGTTTGCCGCCCTGTATGTCCTGATTCTGGCCATCCTGGGGCCGCTCCTTACGAAAGAAAACAAGCTTATATATCATCTGTTGAACCGACTGTTCCGTTGGGACCGCAAGCAGACAAGTACGTCGCATTCGAAAGAACCCGCTTCATTCTAGGCAGCTCCGGGGCCGCATACGTTGTAGCAATAAAGGAAGCTGGAGAGGTGTTGCTCCTATGGCTATTGCGTTATGCGGAAAGGCCTAATATTCTATTCCTACTCGTGGACGAAATGCGTCCCCCCTTTACGAGGAGAAGGATATCCGGGTTTGGCGATTGTGTTTGAATGAGGGATTCCCTTCATGTTCACGAAGATATTTAGCGAGAATGGAAGTTGGTTGCGGATAACCAGAGATCTACGTTGGAGATGGTACAGTGTCAGGGGGCGTTTCTAGTGGCGTAGACGCTCTACACTAGATTCTCTCCAGTAGATTCAGCTCAGATTGAATCATTCGGCTCATTTATGGCCTTTATGATGGAGTGATTCCAACGTGGCTCCCAATGGTTCCTTATTTTGCTGAATTCACTGGAGGAAATCCAACGTACGGTAAAAATAAGGGGGTGTCCCATCGTCATTTTATGACTTAAGGGACACCCCCTTGCTTATGGTTACGAGCGCCACCATTCGTCGGAAGGATAGGTTCCCGTTCCGATCGGGACGGGCTCTCCTATCCGCGGGGTGGCCAGCTTGGCGCGAAGCTCCCTGGCCTTCTTGAGGGCACGTTCCGCCGGATCCCGCCAATCATGCATCGCAAGCCGGAAGGCTCCCCAGTGAATGGGGATCATGACATCGCCTTTTACGTCCAGATGGGCCTGCACGGATTCCTCCGGCATCATATGAATGGCAGCCCACCGGGTATCGTATTGACCGCATTCCATTAACGTCAGGTCGAAAGGACCGTATTGTTCCCCAATCTGCCGGAAATGCGGGCCGTAACCGCTGTCCCCGCTGAAGAAGATCCTTGCTTCCCGGCCATGCAGAACCCAGGAGCACCATAAGGTTCCGTTACGGCCCGTTAATCCCCGCCCCGAGAAGTGGCGGGCCGGCGTGCATGCCATATGAATCCCTTCCCAGACGGTTTCTTCCCACCAATGAAATTCCTCGATCCGATCCGGAGCAACGCCCCAGCGCTCGAGATGGGCGGCAACGCCCAGCGGAACAAAAAAGCGGCCCACTTTGTCCTTCAGACGTTTGATGGAGCCATAGTCCAAATGATCGTAATGATCATGCGACAGCAATACGGCATCGATGGCAGGCAGCTCCTCGATCTCAATCGGCAGGCTGCCGCTGAACCGTTTGCCGCCGATCCACGGAATGGGCGACGGAGCTCGCCCCAGCATCGGATCGAGCAGCAGCTTTTTGCCGTCCAGCTCCAGCAGCAGAGCCGAGTGGCCGAACCAGGTCACCTTGGCTTGTCCGGCAAGCTTATCCTTAAACGACTGCGGATGCAAAGGCATGACGGCTATTTCCTTCTCCGGCGAAGCCAGCTTGTTGCCCCGGGCAAATTCCATGAGAAGCCCAAGGTTCTCGCGCAGCGACATGGACATCGCGGACGGCAATACGTTTTCGAACTTGCCGTTTGAATAATGGGGGGATTTCTTCATGCGCGCCAGCGTCTGCTCGCCGGGCTTGCCGCCAAATACCGGATAGATGCTAAGGAATAGAACAAGAAGCAGAACAACAACTATAGCAATGAAGATAAATACGGCCATGATGACGATCACCTCTTAGCTTTTATCAATATCGGACTTTATGAATTCGCGCGAAATATCGTCGTGCCAAGCACCTCAAGCGCCTCGGAAATCCGGGCTAGATCGACCTCCGGCACATGCTCGATTTGCTGCAGGAACAGCTGTCTCATATGGCCGAAGGCCATTCCCATTTTCTCTTCGCCAAGCGAGGACAGCCGGATGTACTGCTTCCTCCGGTCCTCCCGATCCTCAATCTTCTCGCAGAGCCCTTTCTCCGTCAGCTTGCGGATCTCACGGCTCGTGTTCGGCATCGAGATGCCTTTGCATTCGCTGATTTCGCTTAATGTAATCGGCTGTTTCACCGTCAGAAATTCCATTATTTCGTATTGCAGAGGCGTGATATCATCCATCGGCATTCCCTTCGTCATATCGTAATGCAATTGGTGGGAAGCTGCGATGTGGGACACCATCTGCCCGAATAGTTTATCCTTGGAATCCATGTTGGACCATCTCCTTATAACCGGGCTGGGCTGAAACCATCCTTTTTGTTATCAAAAAATAATTATCTATTGACAACAATTTATGTTGCGTGATAACTTCTTATCAAATGA
Organism: Paenibacillus glycanilyticus; assembly: GCF_051200795.1. NCBI lineage: Bacteria > Bacillati > Bacillota > Bacilli > Caryophanales > Paenibacillaceae > Paenibacillus > Paenibacillus glycanilyticus. The sequence continues at coordinate 675,495 of NZ_CP195155.1, read as the reverse complement.
TAACAAAGAAGGTGTCCGATGAAAACCCTTATTATTTACACGCATCCGAACCATAACAGTCTCAGCTATTCCTTCCTGCAGAAAACGATCCAAGGCCTGCAAGAGAACCATCAAGTCGAAGAGATACAGGTGCTTGACCTCTATGCCGAATCGTTCGATCCGCTGCTTGTGTTTAACGAGAATAAGCGCAGGCGGGATATGCATGCCGACCCGGAGCTCGACCGGCATCGCCAGCAGCTGCTCTGGGCCGAGAAAATCGTGCTTGTCTACCCGATCTGGTGGGGCCGGCCGCCGGCGATGCTGCTTGGTTACATTGACCGGATGTTTGCTTCAAATTTCGCATACCGCGATAATGGAAAGCTCCTTCCCGAAGGCCTCTTGAAGGGCAAATCGGTCGTATGCATCTCCACCATGAAAGGACCTTCCCTTTATCCGCTGTTCTGGCTCAACAATGCTCATAAGGTGCTTATGCGGAAAGCCCTCTTCAGCTACGTCGGCATCCAGAAAGTGAAGTTCTTCGAATTCGGCGGCATGGAGAAAAAGCAAGGCAAGCAAGAGCAGAAGCTCGAACGGATTTATCGCTATTTCAAGACCGTTGCGCAGTAGCTTTACAGAATCGTCGTTGCGTAGCTGCCCAGGACATGAACGTCATGACCAAAGGTTTCGATAATTTTAATCGCTTTATCCATACGCTGCTCATTGCCCCCGGCTTCCGTCTCGATCAGGAACCTGTACTCGCCAAGCTTGCGGCCGGTTGGCCGCGATTCAATCCAAGAGAGGTTGATCGCAAGCGCGGAGAACACGTTCAGAATCGAAGACAATACGCCCGGATACTCTTCGCTCGGAGTGATCAGCATCATCGTTTTCTTTTGCCCCGTATCCTCGTTAGGCTTCTTGCTGACCACGATAAAACGGGTATGATTCGCGGAATGGTCCTGCACGCCGCTCTCCAGAATCTGCAGGCCGTACTTCTCGGCAACCGAAGCCGATCCGATCGCGGCCGTTCCGGCATCGCCGGATTCCTTGACTGAGAAGGCTGCGTGAGCCGTGCTGTCCGCATACTCCAGCTTCAGGGCATGCTCCTTGATGAACCGACGGCATTGATTAATGGCGGGCATGATGGATCTTACCGTATGGATATCGCTCATCGCGCTGCCGGGATTTCCGATCAAATGGAGCGATACCTTAAAGACGACATCGGCCTCAATCCTCAGGTTGTAGAGCAGCAGACCGTCGATGGTCATATGAATGTTGCCCGCGATGGAGTTCTCGATCGGCACCATGCATTTGTCTACCTCATCCCTGCTGACCGCCTCCAGAACGTCGGGAATCGAGCTCAGCATAACCCACTGCGTATCCGTTCCTTCGAAAAACTTCAAGGCCGCCTCTTCGGAGAAGGTGCCGTTAGGTCCCAAATAAGCCACTTTGTTCATGTTCAAGCTCCTTTAATCGATCTCATATCTATCTTCATATTAATAGAAAAACAGGCAGCATGCGAATTTACGCATCTGCCTGTTCGGATTCATGCCATTATACGTCGTACTCCAATTCCTTGCGCGCCCGGGTAATCCACTCCAGAGGAGTTGGCGTTTCTTCCCGGTTGTACTCGTAAGCCCCCATCTTCAGGTTGAGCTCGAAGCGGTTGCTGGTTGACCTCTCCGATTCGTTAATCTCCGCCAGCCTGCTGCGGAGCCGGTTCATGACAATATCGGCTCCGTCCCTGTCCGTGAACAGCAGAAGGCCCCAGGTCGGATTCTCCTGGCTCAGCATGTAGAGAGAATCGTTCGCCCGAATGCTGGTCTGGCTGATCGCCGTAATGTTATAGACGGCTGCGTTGAGCTGCTCCTCGCCAATCATCCGTCTCAGCTCGTTCCAGTACTTCACGTTCAGAACGAGCAGCGTCAGCGGAATCTTATACCGGTCGGACAACGCCATAAATACCGTCGTGTCCTTCTGGAAGGACAGCATGTTTTTCAGATTGGTGCTCTCATCCATCGTGGCGAGCGAAGCATTCTTCTTCTGCAGCGCTTCGTTCTCCTCCTGCAGCTGCTTGCTTGCCAGCGTGAACATCCAGGTAATCGCAGTGAATACCGGCGTCATGATCAGCCAGAAATAGCTTTGGCTGGTCACCACGCCTCCTTGCACGACGGTCTGGTAAATCGTGAACGTACCGTAGCCGAACACAAACGCGATATTCAGGATGAGCCCGGTCGTGATCGTCGTGAAATAAGTGACAATCGCGATCAGAAACGCGACGTTCAAGAAAATAATGTTGTGCAGATAAAGATTAGGATCACGCGCCGTAAACACGATGCAGACAAAGCACGCGATGAACAGCAGCAGAAAGCCGCCGTCCGACAACAAGCTTGTGTTACGCCTCATGCTTCCTACCCCCTTCTCTTCTTCCGGTGCTTGCGGACGAGAAGCACAAGCGACACAAGCACCAGTGCAAGCACAAGCATAAACGCGATCATAAAGCTTACCACGTCGCCGCGTTCCAGCACCTGCGTAACAACGGCCGGCGCTTCAGACACCGCTTCCTTCTTGAAGCGGAAGGCATGTACCTCGCCGTCCTTGTCTACCATAGCTCCGTCGCCGAAAATCTTGTACAGGCTGCCGGCGTTCCCGACCAGCTTCGACGCCAGGTAGACGTATTCGGAGCTGCTGCCGGTAATAGCCAGGAAGCCATGCCCTTTGCCGTATGGCGAGTCGATCAGCTGCAGCGTTCCGATCCGCTTGCCGTAGCCTTCTTCGATGCTTATCTTCTCATTGGACAAGAAGCCTTCGCCTTGCTTGTCGTATTGGAAATACAGCTTATCGTTGTTCTCCCGGATGTACCGGTTATCCGCATAGGAACCAATCGCGATAATCTGCCGGTCCTTCAGCTCGCTTTCCTTGACATCGTCCTTGTAAAAACGAATTTCGCCCGTGTTGGAGGCAGCGAACTGCCCCATCAGGTTAAACAGGTTGGAGAGGGCCGCATACGTGTAGTTGTCTTGGGTTTGCGGCAGGACAACGGCTACCCGGTTAAAGCTGCCGTCACGGAGGAACGGATAAGGATAGTTGTTGAACAGCATGTCCGTACGGTCCTTCGTGTTTAATTGAAGCACGGAGTCCTTGGAGACAAAGGCCCATGGCATCTGATCCTGGTTGCCGGTACATACCGCATTTTTGATCTCCAGGTCAAACGCCGTCGTGATTGTGAAGTTGCCCGAGATCCCAAGGTTCTTCGGAATGGTCAGCTCGAGATTATCGCCGCCCGCAAGCTCGGCGGACAGCTTCTTGCTTCCGATCGGAACGTTGTTCACCAGAACTGTCACCATCGAACGGTCAAAGTCCAGATTTGTCGCATAACGGAAATCCAGGCTCAGCTTGCTCGCTTCCGCAATAGAGCGGTTGCTTGGCAGCGTAATGTAGTAGCTTTTCTCCCGGTGCGACGGGCCGGTCAGCTTATCGCCGGAATCCGTCAGCGGGAAATACCGGCTGATGCTTTGCGCCGGCGTATTTACCTCCGTCGATTCGTCGACCAGCTTCGACGAACCCTGCAATTGCTCCATCAGGGCCGGATTGCCGATAAACCGTCCTGCTTTCTTCAGCAGGTCCGCATTGTCGGACGTTACAACAAGCAAGGAGGATGTATCGCTCTGGATCAATTGAATCAGCGCTTTATCCTGCAGCGCGGATTCGCTCAGCTTCGAGCGAATGTCTGCCGGAAGATGCTGAGACAGGGCTACCAGAATACGAAGCGTTTTCCCCTGCAGGTTGCTTGTCTGATACGGCAGGAGCGGAATGGGATGCGAGGCTTCCTGGCTTACGCCCGTTAATCCGGACAACGCATAGACGGCAGCCTCCGTCTCGTTCAGATCGACTTCCTCCGGCACGAAGACGCCGGCTTGTCCATCCTGAATGGTATCCAGGCCCAGGAAATGGCGGTTGAAATCGCTGATGCTCGCACCGACCGGCTTGGCCGAATATTTCACGTCGACGCCCGAGCTGTCGAAGATTTGCAGCCAGCTGCCCTGGTCCTGCGAAGGCACGCACATCTGATCCGAATTGTTGCGCGTCTGAATAACGCCTTCAATGGTCAGCTCGTTAACGCCGCTCTTCAAATACTCAAGCGGGAGTCCGATTGACCGGGTAACCTTTTGATTCGTCTCGGTGCCGGGCTTTAACGTGTAGAACGGCTTGCCGTTGAGCTTAAGCGTAACCACCGATAAATCGTTAAGGGTAAGCTGGGAGACTTTATAATCCAGCCTGAAAGTCGCGCTCTCCACGTTCCAGTAATCCGGCACCTGAAAGAACTGCTGCGCATAGGCATTGGTGCCAAGAAGAGAGGTCTCCGCCATAGGCGTTTCGTAAGTCTTCTGCACCCCCGGCGCCGCGGATAGCGTCCCCGCGCCCGGGACCAGCAGCGCTGCAATCAGCGCGATGACCCATGCCGTAAATCCGGCTTTTCTCATAAATTCACTTCCTTTCGGTCAGAACCGTTCTGTTTTATACCATTTGGCCTCGTGTTTAAAAATCACGTCCTTCAAATATTGGAACAAGCCATTGGCGGCAACAAGCATCCACAGCTGGCAGTAAGTAACGTACATAAGCAGAATAATAGCGAGATTCGAAGGATGCATTTCGCCTTTTTCCGTGATAAGCGTGATGAACGTCCCGACCACGAACAAGGTAATGGCCAGTATCCATAAGTAGAAGCTTAGTCCCTCAATCGTGGTATGCACGTAACCGAGCGCATGCAGAATGAGCAGAGTATCCGACGTTAAGAGCGAGGTGACAAGCAAGAAATAAATAGCCAGAAAATAAAGAATGTCGAAGCGGATTCGGCGCGCTTCCGGCCGGAAGAGCAGCGGGATGTTTTTGACGATCACGTAAATATTCCCCTTCGCCCAGCGCGTCCGCTGCTTGAACCACACCTTAAGCGTCTGGGGCTCCTGCTCCCAGGTAACCGACTTCGGCTGGAACTTGATCCGGTAACCCATCATGTAGATCCGGAAGCTAATCTCGGTATCCTCCGCGATCGCTTTCGTATCCCAGCCTCCGATCGCTTCGATGATATGGCGGCGCATAATGAAGTTCGTGCCCGGAATCGTGCACAGCTTGAACAGCTTCCACCTGCCGGCTTGGGCCATCCATTGGAACGATAACGTCTCGATATTGATAAACCGGGTAAGCAGGTTCTGGTCCCGGTTGCGCGTCCGGAACTTGCCGATAACCGCACCCAGCTTGGCATCATTCACGATTTCGGCTACCAGGTAACGAAGCGCCGTCCGCTCCGGCGTATTATCCGCGTCATAGATGGCGATAAGCTCGCCTTTGCTGCGGGTGAAGCCGATGTTAAGCGCATTGGACTTGCCTTTGCCCCCGGTTATGTTATCGGTATTGATGATAATGAGATTGCGTCCCTTGTATTTCTCCTGAAGCTGACCCAGCAGCACGCTGCTGTTATCCGAGGAATTATCGTTAATCACGATAATCTCGTAACGGTCGTGCGGATAGTCGAGCGCAAGCAGCGACTCTACCGTTTTGACGATAACCTTGCCCTCGTTATGGGCCGGTACCATAATCGACACAAAGGGCTCTTCTCCCGGCAGAAGCTCGGGCGGCTTCTCGCTCTCCAGCTTTATATAGTAGAAGTAGCCGGCGATAATCAGCGCGATATTAACGAGCAGCAGGGACCAGATGCACAGCACGCATATGACCATTAATATATCCGGTATCGTCATAGGCCGCCTCCCGACTTGTAGTATTTTTTCTTATATAACCGGTATCCGATCAAGAGGAATACGGCGAACAGCATTAAGGTTGTAATAATAAGGACAATCAGGATCCGGTTCTGCACCGAAAATAAAGCATGGAAAGTGACCTTTTGCTCCGGCTGCGAGACGACGGGCGCTTGCTCTTCCGGTTCGGCCTGATCCTGCAGATCGGCCGGCTTGCCATCCAGAAGAAGCGCTCCGCTGCGAGACTCGGCCTTGTGCGCGCTGCTGCTGAGGCTATGCGTCTCCGACTTGAAGTCCGCAAACGGCAGCCAGCTGCCAGCAGCCTCGCGAACGGCTTCTTCCTGACCGGCATCGCTCTCGAACCAATCAAAGGTGACGGCCAGATTTACCGGAAACGCTGGCCAGATCTTGTTCTCGCGGCTGATCCGGAACAGCACCTTCGCAGGCATCGTATACGGGGATGCGGCAAATGGCTGTACGGCCTCCGTTTGCCCGGATGCCCTCCCTGATTCATTGGCGAACAGGATGGTCGTATCCGAGAACGCAAAGCCCGCTTCGCGCTCTTCCTTCCCCTGGGCCCGCTTCAAATCTCCCGTCATCCCGAGCGGGGCAATACCCGCATCGGACAGATGATTCAGAAAGCCGTCCATCTGCGCCTTCAGAATAGAGGGTTCCTGCCCCGCCGACGTTGGCGTCGGCACTTGCACGAGCACGCTGCCGTTATGAGCCTGCACGGCTTGCAGAGCGGCCACATATCGCTTCATCGCCGGATAATCGGTATTGTTGAACAATGGGCTTACGCTGACCAGAAACGGAATTCCGGCATTGTACAGCTCCTCCGACAACGCCTCCAGCTTGTCCAAATCGATAAAAGGCGTGATGCCGCCAATAAGCAGATAAGCTTGCGTCGGAGCATCCACCTTCAGCCAGGTGCGCAGAACATACGCGACTGCCAATTCGCTCAGGTTGCCCGATTGAAAATAAGGTACGTATGCATAACCGCCGGCCGATACGGCAAATGGCGACTGGATCGCTCCCTCCGAAGAGGTTATCTGCCCGTAAGTCTCGCCTTTCCCTTCCGTTATATAGGCAAGACGATTAACGAAAATATGATCCTCGGAGAGCCCGCTTACCGACAGCTTTAAAGACTGCCTGCTTGCCGTTTCGGTCTTCAGAGCAAGCTTCCCGCGAAGGACCTCCGGCGGATTAGCCCCGATATGCAGCCATTCTCCCGTAAAACCCGTCATGCCATGCGTAATGGATCCGCATAAATCCTCCGTATTGCATACGGTAATCAGCTTCGCGTCATCTGTGGCCATTTCGGGCTTATAATCATCCGAAGCAACCGTCGTTACCGTCGCTCCCAAGGAGAGCAGCAGCCGCTGCAAAGTCTCAATATTGCCTGCCGCAGGCGTATCCACTCCCAGGCTGTCATAGACAAGCAGCACCCGGGCGGCTTTCGCTGAATCCTGCGCAGCCGCTGCCGGAGCCGGAATCAGCACCGCCGCCGGCAAAGAGAAAGAGAGCATGACGAGCAGCCACAGCTTGATTCCTGTCCGTCTTCTCATTGCTGTCCCCCCTGTAGCAACGCGGATGGTTCGGGGTCTTCTTCGCCCGCATTTTTCTTCGCGTTCGGCCCCCATAAGCGGCGGCATACGCAGTCGGCAATAACCCAGAAGGTCACGAGATCAAACGCCACCGCAAATAAAAACTCATGCTTGGCGAGGTCCGCGTCCCCGGCGCCTATAACCGAAACCGCCATTGCGCATAGTCCCGCCAGCATCATCATGAGAATCATCGACAGCCGAAGCGTTCGCCGAAGCGCCCGCTCCTTCACGGCCCGGTAGAAGGATGCGGCGTACAGTCCCGCAATGACAATCATCCATATGACTACAAACCCGGAAGTCTTCGGTGCAGCCCATTCTTTCAGATAGCTGTACCCGGAAAAGGCCAGCGTGCGCTTGCCGAACGGCTTGTCCGCCGACTTCTCGTAATTCCCGAGCTTGGTTCGGTTAGAAAAAGCATTGCGGGCAGCCGTCTCGAAGATTCTTCCCGCCGATTCGGGATGGGTCAGATAATACCTGGCGATGGAGGGGAAGCCATACTTATCCAGAAACTGCGTCTGCATCTCTTCCGATTCGACTGGAATTGGAGAGAATTGGTCATAATAAATGGCGCCGGTAAGCACCGCGAACTGCTTGTCGATCCCGAAGAAATCGAGTGCTTGCTCCGGATTATCCGCTGTCATCAATACGCCCCTCGTCATGGCGTGGTACTTGTTAATGTTGACGAACTGCTCCGGAATGAGGACATAGGTGCCTACCGCAGTAAGCAGCAGGACAACCGCCTGCATTCCGGCGAGCGTACGGAAGATCCTATCCCGCTTCAGGAAGACAAACAGCACCGCCACCATGGCGACAATAAGGCCAATCGGCGCATTCTGCTGCTTGCTTGTCGTAAGGATCATTGCGCTCGCTCCAAAAAGGAACAGCAGGAAATAGTCGTTGTACTGGCGCTGGTACAGCAGCATCCCCGCGCTGAACAAATACATCAGCATGATCAGAACGACGCTTTCGCTATAGAAAGAGTTGAAATACGCGAGGTATCCGATATCCCCGAATACAAAAACAGCCCCAAGCGCCAGTCCGTAGCCCGCATGGCGCGAAGCCTTCCATGCGGCTGCCTTCACTAGCAGGTAAACCGCGCCTACATACAGCACGCCGTAAAGCGCCGCCTGAATCCGGATATCGAACTGACGGTTATAACCAAACCATTCGCTGATCGTAAGCGCTAGACGAACGAATAGCGTTTGAGAGGAATACAACAGGGCGCTATTCTCGTTGTAGTATTGGAAAATTCCGAAATTTTTGACAAAATATCCGAGTGTCTGGCTCGTATAATCCGGCGCATTGAAATACAGGCCGTTGCTATATAGAATCCGGTAATAATCCCCGTTGTCCGCCATTCCGATATAAGGCGGGATAAAGAGCTCGATCAGCAAAATAAGCGCAACGCCAAACGCCGCCAGCGAGGCCGGAGATATGTATTTTTGCCATACGATTATCGTTTGTACGAGCTTTATTCGCTGCAGCTTATTCATGCCATGCCCCTTTCCTTGCGCGTTCTATGAAGTCTTAATAGGCATAAGCCAATAAAGCCGTCAAATTGTCGAACGAATAGACTTCTTCCGTTGCCGGATTCCCGAAGCTTCCGGCAATCGGGCTTGCTTGATCGTCCACGCGGTATTGCTCCATGCGTTCCATGCTGTTCCGGTAAAGCACTTGATCTCCAATCGTCGAGCCAATCATCGCGGCGATCGCGTAAGCTGCCGTCGATTGGACATCCGTCACGGGCTTGCCGTCACGGCCGTAACGTCCGTAAAGCGTTCCCGCTTCCACCGCCTTTTTGAGATAGGTGATGCTTGCGGAACGTTCCTGATCAATCTCGGCGAGCGACAACACCGTCAAAAGAGACTCAATGGTACTGATATCTCCTTCATGGTCGCCGTACTTGCCCGATTTGTAATCATAACGGGTTTCGTAAAAAGGGAACTTATCGGATAAATACCCTCCCGAGACGATTGTAAGCAGGTTGTCTTCCAATGCCCGTTTATTCTTGGACGGAACCTCCAGCAGCCGGATGGACCGGAAATCGGCATAGCATAAGGTTAGGAAATCGTTAGTTGTTCCATAAGTACCGTCGTAGAAATCGTACAGCTTGTCCCCTTGGACATTGTGTTCATAGACGAGTCCGCCGTAATGAGCGGCCTCCCGGCCGTAGTTGCCGTCATTGCCAAAAGCCGTCTCGGCCTCGTACAACGCGCGGATGATCCGCAGATCGTCGACGACGGCGTTAACGGTATATTTTTTATCGTGAAGAGGACTATAGCGATAGCTGAAGCCATATTCTGCCGCGAGCGTATGCTTAGCACGGGACCATGCGGCATCAAAAGCTTCCCGCTGCCCGGTAAGCGCGTAATAACGCATCAGCAGACCGGCCGATTCGCTTAGCGTCTCATGACCGGTCGCGGTCTCCGCTGCCTCATCCGTTTCCTTATAATTCGTGTAGATGCCCGCCTCTCCCGTAAGCTTCTGATCAATAAATTGCTGCAGTTGCTCACGATGCGGGGTTAGCTGAGGCGTATCGCCATATTTCGAGGGCAGGGCAACACTGTCTTTGCTGCCTTCCTCCCCGCTGTCCTTGCTGCTATAAATCCAATACCCGGCCAGCAGGATGACAATCAAAGCGGCCGCAAAACCCCATCGCTTGTTCACCGTCTTCAACCCCATGTATATCTTAATTCTGTTACTCTATCCCCATCTTAAATATCATACCTTTTGCTTTAATGCCAAGACGAGTAGCAATTAAAGGAAGTTTCATGTTACGCGTCAAAAAAGGACTTTATTCAAGAATAACCGATAAATGTTGCTAAAATATGAGAATTTTTGACTAAATTTTGAGATTTGGCCGGGTTAACCGCTCTCATTTTTTTCAGACTTGCGGTCTATTTCAAATGATAAAACAGCAAAGGAAAAAAGCGGAAACCAGCCCCGCAGGGATCTAATTTCCGCTTCTATTTTGGGAAGAGCTTCTGAAGATCCGGTCCAGATGGCGGGAGACCATACGCTCCATCTCTCCGGTATCAATCCGCTCCGGAACCATGACCCGATGCACAACCAAACCATCCACAAGGGCGTGCAGCATTTTCGTCTCCTCTCCGGGGTCAATTCCGTCCTTGGCCAGATTAAGGGTAATCAAAGTATCGAGCATTTGCCGAAAGCCGGCATACAGCTCGTCATGCACTTCAAGGCTAAGCTCGCGAATAGCTGGGTCGGAAATCGTCTTCCCGACATAAGAAAGCCACAGCTCCGCTTCCGCCGTACGCTCCTCGTCCAGGGGCAGCAGCTCGGCGATAACCAGCTCCATATTGCGCCGCATATCATCGGTATAGCTCAGCTTCCGGATGCGTTCATTCACCCGCTTCGACAACAGCCGCATGGAGAAGGTCAGCAGCTCGGCTTGCGTCTCGAAATAATGCCTCAGCGAGCCGAGCGATATGCCCGCTTCTTCGGCTACGCGGCGTACGGAAAGCTTGTCCAAGCCTTCCCGGCGGATCACCTTCCAGGCTGCCTCCGCCAATTGTTCCTTGCGTATTTGATGATCGACAATTTTAGGCATGGTTCTATTATAATCCTCCGCCCTTTTTTAGCACAACTGTGTTATAATCTTAATAATACAATTGTACTAAAAAAGGAGCTGATTCATACCACGATGGTCGTCTCTGTCATTATCGGCTGTGAAATAGCGTTCTTGGTGTTTGTGCTTGCGGGTCTGGCATGCCGCTACCTTCTGCGCCGCAGGACATTAGGCGCTGTTCTGCTTGCCTGCACGCCGGTTGTAGATTTAGTTCTGCTTGCAGCCACCGCATACGACTTGCATCAAGGCGGAAAAGCCAGCTTCATTCATGGCCTCGCCGCCATTTATATCGGCGTCTCGATTGCATTCGGCAGCCGGATGATCCGCTGGGCGGATATCCGCTTTGCTCACCGGTTCGCCGGAGGTCCCCCTCCGGAGCCGAAGGTTAAGCATGGCGCGGAGCATGCGCGGAATGAACGAAAAGGATGGCTCCTCCATCTTCTTGCCTGGGGCATCGGATGCGCTCTGCTGCTTGTCATTATCGCATGGATCGGCGATGAGACCCGGACGGCAAGCCTTATGTCGGTCATTCAGAGGTGGTCGATTGTCCTCGCCATCGATTTCCTGATGAGCTTCAGTTACACGTTATGGCCGCGCAAAGCAAAGAAAGAGCATAGCGATTAAGCTATGCTCTTTCTTGCTTTGCTATATCTTATTTCTGGCTCTGCATAGCCCAGGCTTCCACATCCCAGGTTTTCGTTGCCCAATCCTCATAGAAATCAGGCTCGTGGGAGACAAGAACGATCGTACCCTTGTAGGCTTTCAGCGCACGCTTTAATTCCGCCTTGGCCACGATGTCCAAATGGTTCGTCGGTTCGTCGAACAGAATCCAGTTGCTCTCCCGCATCATCAGCTTGCACAAGCGAACCTTCGCCTGCTCTCCCCCGCTGAGCTGGTTAAGCGGGCGGGTAATATGCTCGTTCTTCAGTCCGCAGCGGGCAAGCGCTGCGCGAACCTCATGCTGGTTCATGAAGGAGAACTCATCCCATACATCCTCCAGCGGAGTCATCGTTGGCGCCTTCGCTTCCTGCTCGAAGTAAGCAGGCGATAAATAATCGCCAAGGTAGGTCTTGCCGTCCAGCGGCGGAATAACGCCAAGAATCGATTTCAAGAGAGTGGATTTGCCCACGCCGTTGCAGCCTACGATCGCAATCTTATCGCCGCGCTCGATAACCATATCCATCTTGGGAAGAAGAGGTTTGTTGTAGCCGATAACCATTCCCTGCGCTTCGAATACGGTCTTGCCGCTTGTTCTGGACTCCTTGAAGTTAAAGCTTGGCTTCGCGGCTTCCTCCGGCTTATCGATGAGATCGATGCGGCCCAGCTGCTTCTCGCGGCTCTTCGCACGCCCTGAGGTAGATGCGCGAGCCTTATTTTTCTGAATAAACTCTTCTTGCTTCTTAATATAATCCTGCTGCTTCGCGTAGGCGTCGATATGCTGCGCTTTGTTCAGCTCGGCCATCTCCAGGAACTTCTCATAGTTGGCGGTATAACGCGTCAGCCTCGTGAATTCAAGATGGTAAATGACGTTAACGACCTGATTCATAAAGCCGGTCTCATGAGAAATAAGAACAAAGGCATGGGGATAATTTTTCAAATAATTCGTCAGCCAGTTAATATGCTCTTCGTCCAAATAGTTGGTAGGCTCATCAAGCAATAAGACGCCCGGCTTCTCCAGCAGCAGCTTGGCAAGCAGAACCTTTGTCCGTTGTCCGCCGCTAAGCGCCGTAACGTCACGGTCAAGACCAATCGCATTGAGCCCCAGACCATTCGCCATCTCGTCGACCTTCACGTCGATCAAATAGAAATCGCCGATTTCGAGCTCCTCTTGAATTTCTCCCATCCGAACTAGCAGCTGCTCCAACGTATCCGGATCGGCTTCGCCCATTTGCGCGGCAATAACGTTAAGCTCCTCCTCCAATACGAGCAGCGGCAGGAACGCGTCCTTGAGCACATCGCGGATCGTCTTTCCCGCTTCAAGCTTCGTATGCTGATCCAGATAACCGTAACGGACGCGGGGCGTCCATTCCACCCTGCCTTCGTCCTTCAGCAGCTTGCCCGTCAAAATATTCATAAGCGTCGATTTACCCGTACCGTTCGCGCCAACCAAGCCGATATGCTCCCCTTCAAGCAAACGGAAGTTCACGTCCTTAAACAATACGCGATCGCCAAACGTATGCGATAACTGCTCCACTGTTAACAAACTCATTCTCTATTATCTCCATTCCTTTATACGCTACCGTTAAATCCGACATTCTCTCGATTCGTCATTGTACCATAAAACATTCTATTCCAGTTTATAATACGTAAAGTTATATGAATATGACCAATCATTAGGCGACGCAAAAAAAGCCTCGCGCAAGGCGCAATGTCATCAAGCTAGCTAGCTTGATGACATTGCGCGCATGGCGAAGCCTTTTGGCATGCTTCTTTCTACTGCCCCACGAACGTAGCAGAACCATTGTCTCCCGAGTAAGGCGGGTCTCCGGGGATGGTAACATAACAGATAATAAGCTTGTAGGACATCCCCTTGGTAATCGGCTGCGTAAAGGTGAGGATGAAGCTCTTATTCTGCGCGTCCACCGGTCGAATCGTGACCCGATTGGCCGTTAGGGCGTTCTGCGGGCCAACCGTGTCGTTTTTGCCCAATGTGGCAATACCGGACGGTGTCGCTTCGGTTGTGCTTTGCACCCAGTAATTGCTTGGATTAACGCCTTTCGCCTGATCAACCGTCCGGTCATAAGTGATTTGAAGCTGATTCTGCGACAATTGCGCCACGGACTGAAGCATAGGGATCGTCTGAGGCGCCGCATGCGCCGAAGCCGACGCCAAGACAAACATAACCGCCATCAACCCTATTATCTTCCTAAGACAACCTGCAATTTTCATCTTAAAGCCCCCTTCTTATAAACAAACATCATTAGCGTCTCCACGGGTTTCCAATTTATACAGGGGGGTCTGCATAATGACGGAGGCATGGTTCCATACCTTCTCCAACGGCAAAAGAGCCGGAATCCTAATCGGAATTCCAGCTACGGCAGCAATCCGGCTATTTGCAGGACGGTGAGAATAACCTCTATGACAATGAGGATTACGATAATCCACTCGACGAACAATCCGCGAATCGAATGGCTGATCGTCGAGAACCCCTCCATAATGTGATGCAGGAACTCCGTTTTGCTTTTCAATATTTTGTACCGGTCATTCAGCTCGAAAAATTCCAGCATATTGTCGTAAAACTCGCCGGCTTGGCTGCTGCTCCACGTAATATCGGGCTTATCCAAAATCATGATATAGCCGAGAGTGTTGTATTCGTAACGGAGGATAATTGCCGTTGTCCTGGCCAGCTCCTTGTTGCCGATTCTCAGCTTCCCTTTTTCCAGCCGCTCAATCATGGTTTCCAGCTTGTCATGAATTTTCCCGAGCTGCTCCTCTACCTTCTCAAGCGCAACCGACTTCGCAAGCACCGTGGCTATAAGCTCGGGATGGAAAACCTCGTATTCGGGCACTTCCACATACTCATCCGTCAGCTCAAACGTATCGATCTCTCCATAATGAAGTCTGTAGTCATCGGTGTACCTGTCCGCATTCAATAAATCAATGTCCGGCTCGAAGGACTGGATGTATTTCATAAAGCTTTTTCTATCTTCCGGGCGTGAATGATTAACGAAAACAATGCTGCCGAAGGAAAACACCAGTACCTGCTGCGAATCGGCTACCGGATGCTTCAGGATGGCCGCAAGGATGTCGCCTTTCAACATTAAAGGCTGCTCCCAGGTGTATTTCTTAGGAATGCCGCAATGGATCGCAATTTGATTCAGATCAATTTCATTCGCGATGGCAAAAGCTTTAAAGGTCATTTCTTTCATTTCAATCACTCTTTTCAGTCGAACTGAAATTTCAGGCGTATTATTACATTATTCCCTGTCCTTCCCTCTTATAACCCGTTCTGACCGGCCGACAAAAAGCCGGGATCCCAAGCGGTATCCCGGCTTCCTGCTCTTATGAACTAGCTCGCATTGAAATATTGAATAATGCCGACGGTAACGACGAAGATAAACACATAGATGAGCAGATTCCTTACACCTCTTAATTTCTTCTTTTGCTTGATGCGGCTGCGGACCGTTTGCCCGAATTCGCTCCACTGCTCGTCCGTAAAGCATCTGCGGGGAAAGATATGGGCGGTTACGCCGTTGACCATTAAATAAATGGCCGATTTGGTAGCGAATAGACCGGTAAAGTCCGTCCAAAGCATTCTCACAGTCAGCGAGTCGCTCTCCAAAACCACTCCCTCGTCCGACCATGCGTACTGCCTCTCTTCGTTTACCAGTCTATTCTTAAGGTTATTCTTGTGGGCCTTTATAAGGAAGAAAGCCAACAGAGGCACGAAAATAAAGATGAAAACCATAAAAGGATTTAAGCTGGAGAGGTCCTTCTCCGCAATAGCCAGCACGATATCCAAAATAGAGATGAGGTACAAAAAACCAAGGAGATAGGGATAAGGCTTCTTAAATAGATAGGATAGCTGCAGCTGTACCAAATCTTCTTTGGTAAGAGTGACCGAAATAGATCCTTGCATGATTTTCCCTCCGCATAGTATTTTCCATAATATTCAAATTCGACTATACCATGCCATACTACCTATGTATAGAAAAAAGACCAGAAATCATCCGGCGAGGATTTCTGATCTTATCTTTCGTACTATATAAGGATTCGTTAAGTAGCAACCGAACCTACCGTCTCGCCTCGAACAAGAGAGACGTAAATTCGCTCCTGCTCGACCTCTTGGCCGCCAATCAGCCTCAGCAGCTGCTCTGCCGCAATAGCTCCCCACTTGCGCTTGGAATAATCGATGGTAGCGAGGCGAGGATGCATGAAGGAAGCCAGCTCCAGATTATCAAAGCCGATCAGATGCAGGTCCCGGCCGATGACAATATCCGGATGATTCCTTTGCAGGTAATGGCACATCCCGATCGCCATCTCGTCGTTGAAGCAGAATATCGCCGCCGGTTCGCCTGTAGATCCGATAATGCCTTCCGCGACTAATCTTGCCGCGGCATGCTCGCCAGAGGACTTGTTGAAATCGCCTTCAATAACGGTAAGCGAAGCATCGCTTGCACGCTCTACCACCTGAGTGGCCGCCGCCAAGCGCTGCTTGGAGTCAAAGGAGCCTCTTGGCCCCGTTATGACATACAGCTTCCGGTGTCCTTGCTCCAGCAAGTATTCGATCGCCAGCGCCGCTCCGGCTTTATTGTCGAGCAGCACCTGGTTAACATTCGCATGGTTCAGCTCCCGGTCCAGCACGACCAGCTTATGCCCGCGTTCCGCGTAGCTGGCCAGCTCCTTGCTGTCGAATGTCTCGTCGAGGATAATCGCTCCGTCGATCAATCTCTCCGGAAGCATGCGGTGCGACTGCTTTCCGCTGCAGACGATCAGATCATAGCCCTTGACCGACAGCACCTCCTTCATCCCTTGAAGGAGGTCTCCATAGAACGCCCCGCTGAAATCGGTCAGAAATACCCCGATGATTTTCGTTTCTCTCCGCTTGAGCGATCGCGCGGCAGCATTCGGGACATAGTTCAATTCACTGGCAACCGCCAATATTCTGGCCGTTGTTTCTTCCGTTACTTTCGGATTACCGTTTAACGCGTAAGATACGGTCGATATTGAAACGCCCGCTTGTCTGGCGATGTCTTTAATGCTGACCACAGTTCCCACTCCTCCTTGTCCTTATTCTACTATAACACAAGGACTGGCGGCACCAAGATACCACCAGTCCTTCCGATTACATAAATATTTCAACGCGGTTGCCTTCAGGGCGCAGACTTGCAGTCAGCTGTTCTTCCGCAATACGCACGCCGCCATCGCGGTAACGGTTATCCGTATAGGTAAACTCCGTTTCCCGTCCGTTAATGAGGATGCGGTTTACGCGCGTTCCTCCGCCAAGACGGTAAACAAACGTAACCGGCTTGCCGTTCCATCCAAAATCAAACGTCAGTCCATCCAGCTTCTCCGGCAATACCGGATCGACAACAAGGTCGCAGCCGAGCTGACGAATCCCGAGGGCATTCGAGATCAGCTGGTTCATGTAGATTCCCGGGCCGCTCGAATAAATACGCCATCCGCCCTTCACCTGCACGCTGCCATCTCGAAGCTCGCCGAAGCGCTCCTGGGCATCGTAACGGTTCATGAACTTACCGTCGGAGCTGCTGAAGTAGGAGTTGCTTTGACGCAGCTCGGCGTTTGGAACAACGTCGCGAAGACCAACCGGGTTGATGGTCAAGAGTCCCTTCCATACTTCGTCGGTCTTGCCCAGCTTCGCCATCGCCTCTACGAAACGGATATGCGCATGGACGTACTGCAGGCCAATTTCCCGTCCGAAGTTAGCGGCCTGTTCCGCGCGCTTGAAGTTTACGCTGACGCCGCCCGCGTAATTCGCAGGCCGGTTCATCAGACGCACGCCGTCCGGACAGTACAGCTCCTCTTTGATAATGCGGTAGTGAGCTTCCGCCTGTTCTTCCGTCAGGAGCTCGCTGATCATGCTGCGCGTCATCGGAAGCAGACGGTATTGAATGCCCGTAGTCGTGTCCGTCGGATGCAGCATCAGCTTCGCTTCCTCCGGCTTCTCCATGTAGACGAAGCCCGGAATAACCTCTTCCGCCAGCATGTAGCGGTTAAAATCAGCCTGAATGCCCTCGGCCAGCTGCGTAAGCTCCTCGGCAAGCGCGGAATCAAAGGTTTCCAGCACGCGGCCGAATTGCCCGATAACCTGATAAGTCAGCGAAACCGTCCAGCTGCTGATCATATATTTTTTGAGCTGTGCATTTGCCGGCTGCAGCGTGTCGTCCCAGTCTCCGTCGCCGTAGGAGGACAGATGCGTGCCATGCAGGAAATGCTCTTTAATGTAGTCGATTTCCTTGATCGCATGATCAAGCAAGGTTGCGGATTGTTCCGTGAATTCGCCCGTATGGCGGATCGAGTAAGGAACGCGCTGCTCCAGAATGCCGTAATCCTTGGTCGCGGCCAGATAATCGCCAAGAACCTTCAGCGGCCATACGATAATATCGCCATGGCTCTCTTCCTGCTGGATCCGGTAATAACGGTCGAACATAAACCATTGCGGCCAGTTGCCTTCGTCTTCGTACTGATGCGAGTAAACGGTCTTCAGAATTTCCGCCACTTGCTCGTACTTATGCGTGGACAGGAAATATTCCGCAGGCCCTTGGCATACGTCGCGCGTACCCCAAGCCGCTCCTCCGTATTGCTCGAGGCCATGCGGCACCGAATAGTGGACGAGCATATTATGCGTATACCACCATGCGAGCGAGTTCATTTTGACAAGCTCAGCCTTCGCAGCTCCGTCGTGGGACAGCCGGAAGCCGTTCATCACCTGACGCAAAAAGGCTCTATAGCGCTCGATCTCTCTTGCCGCCTGCTTTTCTTCGAACGGCAGTTCTTCGCCTTGCAGCAGCCCTTGCACCGTAAGGGTCCAAGCCGAAGTTGCCGCAAGCTCAAGAACAACAAGCGATGCCGCACCCGGCGTTAAGCCTTCGACAAGCGCGCTCTCGTCCAGAGCGGTTACCGCCGCACCGTCTACGCGCATACGGTATTGCAGGTTCGGGAACACGTTCGTGCTTGGCGACTGGCTGTCCGCCTTAAAGATCAGCACGCCGTCCTTCTCCTCCATGGAGTAAGGCAGCTCGAATTCGTTATTGTTCATCGACACCTGATTCGTTACTCTAAACCGGTAGCCGAGCCCTTTCTGCGAGCGAAGCTCCAGACGGACCTCCGGCGAATCTACCGTTGTGTAGTTCGTGATGACAAGCGTATCGTCTGCCGTCTTGTAGAACCATTTCGCATAGTTGAAGCCCATCTCGAACATCGAAGGCATAGCAAGCAAGCGATAAACGCCGTCAACTTCAACGTAGATGCGCTGACCGGAAGTCTTGAGCACGTTAAGCGCATTACGCGCATTGGTTATCATTTTATGGAAATTCGTATTGCCCGCCAGAAGCTGCGAGTTGAAAATCCCGTACATATAAGCAGTCGTCGTCATCACGTTATCCGTCATGCGGTCATTGCCGCCGGACATCAGGATGTGGCCATGAGGACGCTCGACAAGCAACTCCTTCTCTTTGAGCACCACATGCTCATGCGTTTCCGTGAAAAAGGATAGAAGTTGACCGTCCTGGAATTCTTCCTGCTCCCGGTTCGGGTACATCGACTTGATCTCTTCCGGATCCATAGACAATGTGCGAAGCGGCGATCCGATCGCAGACGATACGACAACCTTCGGATAAGTCTCTTCCGCCTCAGCCTGCTGAGTCTTGTCGGCGGATTCTACCTGCTTCCAAGCCTCCAGCACTTCCTCGAAATATTCCAGCTTCTCAATCGCCGAAGGATGATCCTTCTTGAACAGTCCGTAGAATACGAAGCGTGCCTCGCCTTGAACCTGCTTCTTCGGAGTTTGAAGGGCTGCGTACGTGAACTCATATTGATAGATCTCATTTGCCAGCGTAGGCTGCAGCAGAGCTTCCGGCACATCGGTCTCTTTATGGCTTAAGCCGAAGAATTGGAAGCCGTCCGTCGAATAGCCTGCCGCTCCCGTCAGCGAACCATGCTGCATATAAGGGAAAGCGCCTCCCATCGGCTGGTTTTGCCGGAAGCATAGCGCATAACCAAGCTGCTCGTCCCGGAATACCTTATGGTCAACGTATTGGGAGATATACGCCTCGTTTGTCCGGACAGCCCCGGTATCCCCAAGACCAAGATCTTGTCCGTAGACAACGTCAATCGATGCATCGCTGCCTTGAACGGTTACATCCCAGAACCAAATGCCATGCTTCGTTAAGGCAAAAGAAACCTTATATTGCAGTTCGCCGCCAAATGCTGCTCCATCCCAGACCAGCTTATCGCCGGCTTTCGTCAAACGGCTGGATGAACGGATGCCAAGAAGCGGTTCGAAGCGGATTCCTTCCACTGTATGCTTGCGCAAATAAAGGTTGTTCATGGATCCATCAAGCGGATGCGTCATGACCTGATTCAGCATCGTTTCTCCGGACCGGGCAGCAAACAGATCGCCGCTGCTCCAGAATTCGAATGCCAGTTCCCCGTTTTCCAAACGGATCGTACTTTTTGCTGTCTCCATTATTTCAATTATGCCTCCCCATTTGTCCAACCTCATGTTATAGCCGAAATGGTTACGTGTAGGATTGCCTATTCGCGTTATATTCTTCACACCGATGAAGTCAAAATCAACTATAGAAACGTTTCGATAATACCTAGAACAGGATTATAATCAAATAATTTCGGGTCGTCAACCTTGTAAAAAGGACAAATAGAAACGTTTCTATTAATTCCAACGTGTAAAAAAATAATACTTGAAAGCGCTTATGCTCTGATCTATAATGTCGTTGAAACGTTTCTACAACGAATTAACCTAGAATTAAACGCAGGGGATTGTCCTACAGAACATCTGAGAAGGAGGGAATCGGGCGCTATCGAAACGATTCTCGAACAGAGGATTGACTCAAAAAGCGAATACGACGGCGAAGCGCTAACCTGACGCAAAGCCGAATAATTGAAGCATTGCCACTGCATACTATTTTTTAACAACCGACAACATGGGGAGGTCTTGTTTTTATTATGACATTCAAAAAATCTCTTACCGCTACGCTCGCAGGCTCCGTTCTGCTCATGGGCATTCTGTCCGCTTGCGGCGGAAATAAAGCAGACAACAACAACAGCACCGCGGATCAAGGCAACACGGGCAAAGGCAGCAAAGGCAAAGTTACTCTTAATGTATGGGGCATGGGCGAAGAAGCCAAATCCCTCCCGAAAATCGCCGAGCAATTCGAAGCCGAAAATCCGGATATCAAAATCAATGTTCAGCCGCTTCCATGGGACACGGCGCATGACAAGCTGCTGACGGCTGTCGCATCGAAAAAAGGCCCGGACGTTGTGCAAATGGGTACAACATGGATTCCGGAGTTCGCTAACGCCGGCGCATTGATGGACCTGTCCTCCGATATCGCTAACTACCCGGAGCTTGCGGACAGCAACTTCTATGACGGTTCCTTGAATACAACGAAATACGACGGCAAAACCGTAGGCGTACCTTGGTATATCGATACTCGCGTTCTTTACTACCGCACGGATCTGTTGAAGGAAGCCGGCTACGACCAAGCGCCTAAAACTTGGGATGAGCTGAAAGACGCGGCGGACAAGCTGAAGGCACGCGGCACGGGCAAATACGGCATCAGCCTTGACGTAAAAGAACAGACTCTTATGTTCATGTTCGCTCGCCAGAACGGCTCCAAGCTGATCGACGGCAACAAGCCGCTGTTCAACGAGCCGAAATTCGTAGAAGCGGTTGACTACCTGAACAGCTTCTTCAAAGACGGTGACGCTCCGCTTGACCTGGGCATCGACATCGTAGCCGGCTTCAAAGGCGACGGAATCCTGCCAATGTTCATCAGCGGTCCTTGGATGATTAAGCTGATTAACGATCAAGCTCCCGAACTGAAAGGCAAATGGGCTACTGCGGTTCTTCCTGCAAAAGAAAACAACATCTCGGCACTAGGCGGCTCCAACCTGTCCGTCTTCCAATATACCGACCACAAAGAAGAAGCGATGAAATTCCTTGCTTACATGAGCAAGCCTGAAACCCAGCTCAAATGGCTTGAGCTTGCAAACGCATTGCCTTCCACGAAGAAAGCATGGGAAGATCCAGCGTTGACCAGCGATCCAAACCTGAAAGTAATCGGCGAGCAAATGAAGAGCTCCGAGCCAATGCCGCTCCTGAAGCCTTGGGAGCAAGTTGCGCAAGAAGCACTGAACTCGTTCGAGAAGATCTACCGCGGCCAATCGAAGACGCAAGACGAAATGAACAGCTTTAACAAGAAAGCTACCGATATTCTGAGCAAGTAACAGCAGCAACTTGGAATGCAAGCAAGCACCGGCAGCACTTCTGAACCTAAACAGAAACGCTGCCGGTTATGTTTTGCCATTAATTTTTGCGGTAGAAGCGCAAAGGAAAGGAAGCATGGATGAAAGGATATTCTCAGAGCAAAGCGCCTTATTTCTTTATCGCTCCCGCGCTTATTTTACTAATACTGTTTTCATTGTTACCGATTGTCGTCGCTCTTGTTATCAGCTTTACGAACATGGACCTTGCCGGTCTTGCCGACTGGTCGAATATTTCATTCGTTGGACTCGACAATTATGTGGACGTATTGGCTGATCCCGTGTTCGGCAAGTCCATCTTAAATACATTGTTTTACGTCGTTATCGGTGTGCCGCTTATTCTGATCGGCTCCCTTCTCATTGCTATTATCGTTAACTTCGGAGGCAACCGGATCTTTAACGCCTTCCGCGTCATTTACTACATGCCTTCCGTTACGAACGTGGTTGCGGTCGCGGTTGTATGGACATTGTTGTATAATCCTATCTTTGGCCTGCTGAACTATTTGCTTGATGCCGTTAATCTGCCAGCCGTACCTTGGCTCCAGGATCCAATCATGGCGAAAATCTCGCTCATTATCATGGGCGCATGGCGCGGGATTGGTCTGAACATGATCATCTTTATCGCGGCGCTGCAAGGCATTCCGAAGTCTTATTACGAAGCGGCTCAGCTCGACGGTGCCGGCAACTTCCGGCAGCTGATGTACATTACGATTCCGATGCTTCGTTTCGCGATCTTCTTCGTGTCCATTACGACGATGATCGGCTGGCTTCAATTCTTCGAAGAGCCGTTTATTATGACGGATGGCGGTCCGCTGGACAGCACGACCTCCGTGGCTTTGTTTATCTATCACAACGGCTTCCAGCTCAGCCACTTCGGCTACTCGGCTGCCGGTTCGTTCGTCCTGTTCTTTGCAATCATTCTCATCACGCTCTTGCAGTTCAAGCTGCAGGGCAAAGATACGGATCTATAATTAGGAGGTGAACAAATGAGCGCACATGCAAAATCTGGATCCGGCGCAGCCAAAAACGACCTGGCGCTGAAATGGGCCCTTGGCGCGCTGCTCACCATAGGCGGAATCCTGGTCATCCTGCCTTTTATATGGATGATCCTCTCCGCCTTCAAGTCGGAAGCGGAGATGCAGAATATCCCGCCTACCTTCCTGCCCGTAGATGCTACGTTTGATAACTTCAGACACCTGTTCACCGAAATGAACTTTGGCGTTTACTTGAAAAACACGCTGATCATCGTCGTATTCTCCTTTGTTGGCCTGTTCCTGAACGCCATGGCCGGCTTCGGGTTCGCGAAATATAAATTCAAGGGCGGCAGCGCCCTCTTCTATCTCGTACTGGCTACCATGATGATTCCCGGTCAGGTTACAATGATTCCGATCTACCTGATTCTGAACGAGATGCACTTGACCAATACGATGGCGGGTATTATCCTGCCGGGTCTGGTCGGCGCCTTCGGCATCTTCCTGTTCCGCCAGTTCATGCAGACGATTCCGGATGAGCTGCTCGAAGCTACGCGCTTGGACGGCGCAAGCGAATTCCGTACCTTCATGCAGATCGTGCTTCCGATCTCGAAGCCTATCCTTGCGGTACAGGGCATTCTCGCTTTTATCGCCGGCTGGAACAGCTTTATCTGGCCGCTTATTATCGCGAACGACGAGAAGCTGTACACCTTGTCCGTTGGCCTGACCTTGCTCAAAGGGCAATACGGCGGCAACTTCGCGCTCCAGATGGCCGGCTCCACCTTTATGGTCATCCCGATTATCGTCATCTTTATCATCTTCCAAAGACATATCATCGAGAACTTCTCGATCTCGGGGATGAAGTAGGTTCGTTAGCTTGCGTTTAAAAAAGGGTTATCCGACGAGTCATAACATGACCGGGATAACCCTTTTTATGATTCCATGGATGCTGCATGGCGACTTACATTGGATTTCGTACAGCATAATGGGACATTTTTGCCCGTTAACTCGATCTACATTGGATTTTCTGCCGTATAATCAGCTCATTTTAGCGATCATGGCTCTTTCTTGCCCCTTATACTGGAGCGAATCCATCGTAGCCTCGGAATCTCTCCTTTTATCCCGATTTCATTGGAGGAAATCCAACGTGCCTATGCGGCCCGGGACGGCAAATCGTGTTACAATTCACAGAGCATAACAGGAAGGAGATCGAAGAAATGAAAGAAACGGTGAACTGGAAAAACGGCGCCCACGGGCATAAATTTATAGCTTCATTTAGCGGAGGAAAAGACAGCACCCTTGCCCTGTATAAGTCCATGAAGGTTGGAGAGCCGATTGGGCTTATCGTTATGATGGAGGAAGAAGGGAAACGTTCCAGATCCCATGGCATGCCTCCGAAGCTCATCCGCGCCCAAGCGGAATCCATCGGTTTACCCGTGTATACAGCGGCCGCAAGCTGGGAGGATTACGAAAAGGAATTTATAGCTCTTCTGAAACAGGCCAAGCATCAAGGCGCCGAAGTGTTAGTCACGGGAGACTTGGATATGCCTGTCCAAGATTGCTGGCATGACAAGGTCACCCAAATCGCCGGCCTTAAGCTGGGGATGCCGCTATGGCAAATGGATCACCTAGAGGCTGTTGAAGAGTTTGTTAACCTCGGATTCACTTCCATTGTCGTCACCGTCAATTTATCGTTAGGGATGAAGGAAGAGGATTTGGGACGCGTATTGACTCACGACTACATACAGGAGCTGCTGGCCCGCGGCATTGACCCTTGCGGAGAAGGCGGCGAATTCCACACCACCGTTATCGACGGCCCTCTGTTCAAGCATCCCATCCCGGTTCGCAAAGGCAGCATAGTAAAGAACGGCGATTACGCCTTTTTGCCTTTGGAACTGATAGAGGCTTAGGGATGGCTTGAAGCGCAGCGGTTCGCCGACGTTTTACAAAATGCAGTAAAATCATGCGATTTAGCTCGTGAATGGAAAATATCCTGCACTTCGTGCAGGATATTAGAGAAAACAGGGCCAATTTGGCCCCAAATTGGCGAAATATCATGCATTTTATGCAACCAATTTCGCCAATACCGTCCGATTTGGGCAAATATCCTGCATTTCGTGCAACGTCCCCCAGCTAGCAAGCTAGGCTGGAGCGGTTGCTGCCTGCTAGACCTTCCTTACAGCTGCAGCCGCTCCAGCCCATTCCTCCCGCTCACACCGTCAAATACTTCTTAATCACTTCGTCGCTTAACTCCTCCAGGCCGCCTTCCCAGGCAATTGCCCCCTTATCCAGCACGTAGAAGTAGTCGCCGACGCTTTTCACGAAATCGAGGCTCTGCTCGACGAGCAGAATCGATGTCTTACCGTCCGCCTTGATGGAGCGGATAACATCGCGGATGTCATCCACGATAGAGGGCTGAATGCCTTCGCAAGGCTCATCGAGCAGCAGCAGATCCGGCTTTGAGGCGAGCGCCCGCGCGAACGCCAGCTGCTGCTGCTGACCGCCGCTCAGGTCCCCGCCGCGCCGGTTATACATTGTGGGCAGCACCGGGAACTTGGCGATCGCTTCCTCCGGAATAGAGCGGGCCGCCATCTTCTCGCGCGCGGCCTCTAGGCCAACCAATATATTCTCGTATACGGTTAGCTGCCCGAAGATCTCGCGCCCTTGCGGTACATAGCCGATTCCGCTCTTCGCGCGGCGCCCCGGCGCGGCCTTCGTCAGCTCATGCCCGTTGTAGGCAACGGTTCCTTTCCGAGTCTTGAGCAGTCCCATGATGCTTTTCATCAGCGTCGTCTTCCCAACGCCGTTACGCCCGAGCAGGCAGACGACCTGCCCCGGTTCCACTCTCAGTGTTACATCACGCAAAATCACGCTTTCCCCGTATCCCGCTTCAAGCTGTTGAACGGCTAGCATCCGCATCCCTCCTTTTCCCGAGATATACTTCCGCCACTCGATCATCCCCCTGCACTTCTTCCATCGAGCCTTCCTTCAGCAGCTTTCCTTCATGCATAACCGTCACCTTGCTCGCGAAGTTGCGGACAAATTCCATGTCATGCTCCACAACCACAATCGAACGTTGACGGGCGATCTCGATCAACAGCTCGCCCGTCTTGTCCGTTTCCTTATCCGTCATGCCCGCTACCGGCTCATCCAGCAGCAGCACCTCCGGCTCCTGCAGCAGCATCATGCCAATCTCTAGCCATTGCTTCTCGCCATGCGATAAGCCGCCTGCCCGCCAATCCGCCTTATCCTGCAGCCCAATCATCTCAAGCTGCCGCTCGATTCGTTCCCGCTCCTCCGCTTTCATCCGGGCGAACAGCACCGTAAATACGCCGCGCTTCTGGCGCATGGCAATCTCGAGATTCTCAAACACCGTCATCGACGGAAAAATCGACGGCGCCTGGAACTTGCGGCCGATGCCAAGCTCGGCAATCTGATGTTCTTTTTTCTTCGCGATATCGATGGACTGCTTGAAGGTAACCGTCCCCGCCGTAGGCTTTACTTTGCCGCAGATCACGTCCAGCATCGTTGTTTTGCCGGCACCGTTGGGCCCAATGAGGAACCGGAGCTCCCCTTTCCGCAAATGCAGACTCATTCCCTGAATCGCCTTGAAGCCGTCAAAGGCTACCGTCACCTCATTACATTGCAGGATACTCGACTCGCTCATGCTCCGGCTCACTCCTCTCCTCTTTCTTCTTGCGGAACTTCAGCTTGGCGGCAAGACCCGCCACCCCGTTAGGCAGGAACACAACAACCAGAATAAACACGCCGCCAAGGAAATACGTCCAGCCCTGCGGATAGGTAGTGCTGAATTCGCTTTTTGCCCAGTTCATCAGCACCGCTCCAAGCACGGCGCCGATCAAGGTTCCGCGGCCGCCGATCGCAACCCACAGTACCATCTCAATCGAAGGCACGATTCCCATCATGGAAGGCGAGATTATGCCGACATGCAGCACAAACAGCATTCCCGCGATGCCGGCGATAGCCGCTGACATCGTAAACACTACCATCTGGTAGACGGCCGGATTATACCCGATGAACCGGACCCGGTTCTCCCCGTCCCGGATCGCGCGAAGCACCTTGCCGAACCGGCTTTTCACCACATAACGGCATAGGATAAACACCGCCACCAGCACGGCTGCCGTTGCCCAATACAGCATCCGCTTCGTATCCGGTGAAGCAATCGGCTCGCCTAATATTTTGCTAAAGCCCGTAACGCCGTTAGTTCCTCCCGTATAGGCCTGCTGTCCGACAAGCAGCGTTGTCGTAATAATAACAAGAGCTTGCGTAAGGATAGTGAAGTACACGCCGCGAATCCGGTTCCGGAAGGTGAAATACCCCAAGAACAATGCCAACGCAGCAGGTATGAGGATTCCCATCAGCACCGCAAAGCCAAAGTTCTCGAACGGCTTCCAGAAGATCGGCAGCTCGCTTAATCCGCTCCAGCCCATAAAGTCCGGCAGCTTCCCGCCGCTTGCCTCAAGCTTCAGATACATCGCCATCGCATAGGCGCCAAGTCCAAAAAAGATACCGTGCCCCAGGCTTAGAATACCGGTATAGCCCCAGATCAGATCCAGACCAAGCGCAACAATGGCAAACGCCAGGAACTTCGCGAGCAAGTTTAGTCGGAAGTCGCTTAAATAGAGCGGAGCCGAGAACAGCGCAGCGGCAGCAGCGACATAACAGGCAAGCAGCCATAAACGCTGGGGAGAAAAATTTCGCATCGTCAACATTTGATTCCCCACCTCTCTCTATGAATCAAGCGAACGCGAACGCATGGCGACGAATCCCATTGGCCTCCATTGCAGGAAAGCAACGATACAGAGGAACACGAGCACTTTGCCAAGCGATGCATTCGTCCAATATTCGAACATCGTGTTAAAGACGCCAATTCCGAGCGCACCAAGCACGGTGCCCACCAGCTTGCCGACTCCGCCAAGCACAACCACCATAAACGCATCGACAATATAATAAGTGCCAAGCGACGGCCCAATCGGACCAATCAGCGTTAGCGCGCAGCCGGCGATACCGGCAATTCCCGAACCAATCGCAAAGGTCATCGCGTCAACGCGGCGGGTGGATACGCCAAGGCATGCCGCCATATCGCGGTTTTGCATAACCGCCCGCATCCGGCGTCCTTCCAGGCTGCGGTAAATATAGAAGTACATCGCAAGCAGCGTAACGATAACAAGCCCGATGATAAACAGCCTTTTATAAGGAAGGACCGCGCCAAGGAAGTTAACCCCGCCGTCCAGCCAGGTTGGACTCGTCACCGCAACGTTTGGCGCGCCAAAGATCGATCTCGCAAGCTGCTGCAGCACAAGGCCAACCCCCCAGGTGGCGAGCAGGCTGTCGAGCGGCCGGCCATACAGAAAGCGGATCAGGCTCATCTCAAGGATTAGACCAAATACAAAGGCGATTAGGAAGCTGACCGGTATGGCGAGGACGAAATACCAATCGAACATCGACTTCGGCAAATAGTCTTTAAACATATTTTGCGTCAAGTACGTGGAGTAAGCTCCAATCATAATGAGCTCGCCATGGGCCATATTGATGACCTTCATCAGTCCAAACGTAATGGCCAGGCCAAGCGCAATCAGCAGCAGGATCGAGCTGACGCTCAGCCCGTTAAACAGCTGCAGGGTAATGACCTCCATATGCCTTCAACTCCTTCGGGGTTATACAAAAGGAGAGTATCCGAACCATAAATCTGTCGAATACTCCCCCTTCATCCTTGCTGTTCAGTCTACTTCTGCCGGTTAGTCCGTCGGCTTGATGCTTGCCGCCCAGTCGTAGCCTTTCAGGAACGGATCCGGCATTACGGCATCTCCGGAGTTCCACAGCTCTTTGAACTGTCCGTCCGATTGCACTTCGCCGATCCGAACCGTTTTGTAAATATGCTGGTTCTCGCCGTCAATCTTTACTTTGCCTTCCGGAGCATCCCATTCGAGATCTTTCGCGGCGGCTTTGACTTTATCCACGTCGGTCGAGCCTGCCTTCTCCACCGCAGCCTTCCATAGGTATACCGCGGTGTAGCCCGCTTCAATCGGGTCAGCCGTCACGCGGTCTTCGCCGTATTTCTTCTTATAATTCTCGACAAACGTCTTGTTCGCCGGCGTATCCGTTGTTTGATAGTAGTTCCAAGCCGCCAGATGCCCTTGCAGCACGTCTACGCCAATGCCTCGGATTTCCTCTTCCGCTACCGATACGGACAGCGTCGTAATATCCTTAGACGTAATACCCGCATCCTTCAGCTGCTTGAAGAAGGCCACGTTGCTGTCGCCGTTAAGCGTGTTAAACACAACGTCCGGCTTTGCTTCTTTGATTTTGCTTATAATCGTGCTGTAGTCGGTATGGCCAAGCGGCGTATATTCTTCTCCGACCATTTCGCCGCCTTTTGCCTTCAATTGCTCTTTGATGATCAGGTTTGCCGTACGGGGGAAGACGTAGTCCGAGCCAAGCAGGTAGAACTTCTTGCCGCGGTTCTCAAGCAGCCAGTCAACGGCCGGAACGATCTGCTGGTTCGTTGTAGCGCCCGTATAGAAGATGTTAGGGGAAGCCTCGAGACCTTCGTATTGCACCGGGTACCAGAGCAGTCCGTTAAGCTCCTCGAACACCGGCTTCATCGCTTTGCGGCTGGAGGACGTCCATCCTCCGAATACCGTTGCGACTTTATCTTCGGAAAGCAGCTTGCGCGCCTTCTCGGCGAAAGTCGGCCAGTCGGATGCGCCATCCTCCTGAATCGCTTCGATCTTCTTGCCAAGCACGCCGCCTGCCGCGTTAATTTCTTCAATCGCCATCATTTCCGCATCGCGAACGGATACTTCGCTAATCGCCATCGTACCGCTCAAGGAATGCAGGACCCCTACTTTAATCGTATCTCCCGAAGCTTCTGCCGAACTGCTCTCGGTTGTCGTGGATGCCGGTTTTTCATTGTTGTTGCCGCAGGCTGCCAGCAGCAGGCTAAGCATAACCGCCACAAGCCCCGTTTGAATAAACCATTTCTTTTTCATCTCTCCACTCCCCAGTTCTTCTTTCTAATTACGAACATTTAATTGGAATGTGTTACCATTGTTCGCAACCTCATTATAGGGGCGGTCAAATCTTTACGTCAATATACATGACATTAAAATTAGAAAATGAGGAAATTCGTCTCATTAATTGGTTTTAAAAGGACATTTTATGATAAATTTCTACAAAATTCTCACCTTCGCTTACCAATTTCCATGTACTTCATATCATTAAATTAACATTACATGTAATATATAGGATTTAGCTTCTTCCATCGGTCATAAAAAAAGATGACTTCCTCATCCTAAGGAAGTCATCTTTTTTAACCAAATGGAAGTCGAGATCATGCCAAACACGCCAAAGAGATACGCCCAATTATGTAAAGTTAACTTGACATTATGAATAGTTTAATTTACATTATGCATAAATTGGTAAAAACAGCTAAGGGGGAGTTTTTATTAAAGCGATCGTATGCGCGAAATACGGAACGCCGGAGGTTCTTCAATTCAAGGATGTAGAGATCCCCGCTCCCAAGGAGCAAGAAATACGGATAAAAGTATATGCGGCCGTCGTAACCCCCTCCGACTGCTCCTTCCGGAGAGCGGATCCTTTTTTCATCCGTTTTCTCTACGGCCTTAGAAACCCCAAGCATCCGATTCTCGGCGTCGAGTTTGCCGGCGAGGTTGATTCGGTAGGCAAGGATGTAACCTTGTTCAAGAAAGGCGATCAGGTATTCGGCATTAGCCCCCATCGCTTCGGAACTTACGCGGAATACGTCTGTTTACCCGAGGATCAGCCGGTATTTCTTAAACCAACCAATGCGGCTTACGATGAAGCCGCAGGTCTATGCGACGGAGCTTTAACGGCCTTAATCTTTCTTCGGGATCACGCTAACGTTCAAGCGGGGCAAAAAGTGCTTATTAACGGCGCATCCGGGGCGGTTGGCGCTTACGCCCTGCAGCTTGCCAAGTACTATGGGGCCGAAGTGACCGGCGTATGCAGCAGCCGCAACTTTGAACTGGCAAAGTCTTTGGGGCGGACACGGTTATCGATTATACCAAGGAGGATTTCACTCGGGGCGATCAAACGTATGACGTTATTTTCGATGCGGTAGGGAAGCGTACTTACTCCGGGTGCAAAGGCTCCCTTACGCCGCAAGGCATCTATCTATCTACCGTTCCCAGCGGCGGGGCTATGCTGTCCATGCTGTGGACTTCGAGGTCCCGCGGCAAGAAGGCGATCTTTACCGCTGCCGGACTTAAGCAGAAGAAAGAGAATTTGGCTTTTCTCAAAGAGCTCTTCGAGGCCGGAAAAATCAAACCCGTCATCGACCGGCGCTATCCGCTGGAACAAACGATTGAGGCACACCGGTATGTCGAGACCGGACGCAAGAAAGGAAATGTCATCCTTCTGGTTCGCGGTTAACGGAGAATCGCCTATCTCCAAGCCGTAAAGCCCGGACAGATAGGCGATTCCGGTTTGTCACAAGGTTCTACAGAGCAGCAGATACAGGCTGCTGATACCAGTAAAGAGCATAGTCGGTCATCGTGGAGGCATAACCAAGCTGGCGCAGCATTGTTGATACATTACCCCGGTGATAGGACCCGTGATTAGCCGCATGCAGCATAATCTCAGCTAGACTTGTCTCGCGGACTCCGGCATAGGGATTGTTAAGCGTAATAACCTGTTCCGTATCCAGCCCGTTTCCGAGCCACTCCTTGTATTGGTTCGCCAGCTCGGCAAAGAGCTGAATGTATTCGTCGACCGTCTCCAAAATACGGCCGCTTAACGGCATGCATTCCTGCAGCGCCGCCCCCATCTCCATGCCCGTCAGCACCAAATACCACATTTTATCTACCGCATAAATATGGTTAAGGGCATGAGAAAGCGTTGGATACGAGCTGTTTACTTCCTGATGCAGCACTGCGGGCGGCAGCTCCTTGATTCTCCCCAGAATTGTTTGGTTCGCCCAAAAGTGGTAGTTCAACATTTCCGCCGGATAATTTTTCATGATCATCGACTCCTTTTAACTGGTTATGCAGCCAGTATAAAAAAAGTAGTATGACAACAGTGTGTCATACTACTCGTAAAGGTTCAGCGTTTTTTGAAGCTGCTCTTTCATGACAGCCCGAAGCTCCAAGGGCTCAAGCACCTCCGCGCCGCTGCCAAAGCCAAGCAGAATCGACCATAACCAAGCTGCCTCAGCCGGCTTATAGACGGGAATGCGCATTGTCATGCTGCCATCGGAATGAAAGGTTTTCGGGACGTAGCCGAATTGATCCATCGCATCCGCCAAGGCTTCAGGCCCCACCTTAACCACGACATCTTCGACTAGACTTGGATCTCCCACAAAAGGGCCGGCCTCCTCCGGCACATCCCGATGCGGCTCAAAGCCGCGCTCCGTCTGGAGCACCTCCACCATGCGGGATAACCGGAATTCCCGATAATCGCAGCGCGTCAGGCAATAGCCGTAAACATACCAGCTGCCGTACTTGAAGTGAAGCCTGACCGGCTCCAGCTCGCGGGTGGTCCGTTCATTCTTCGCGTTAATGTAGTCGAACCGAATCGCTTTTCGCTCCGTAATCGCCCCTCGCAGTAAAGGCAGCGTCTCGGGGTCCGATCTGCGCGTCTCGAAATCTACGGCTAGACTTGGAGTCCGCTGCTCGGTTTCAACGGTTTGCAGCCTCTCGATTGTCCCTTGCGCCCGCTCGTCTTCGAAAACGGTCGAAAGACCTTTAAGCACGGTCACCAGGGCATTTACGTCATAGGAGCCAAGCAGGCTTTTATCCATCTTGAAGCCTTCCATCATGCCGAAGCCGCCCTTATTCCCCTGATACGAGACAACCGGAAAGCCCGCCGCGCAGATGACGTCGATATCCCGGTAAATCGTTCTTTGGGATACCTGGAACTCCTCGGCCAGCGCATTGGCGGGCAGGACATCGTTATTCAGCAGCTTATAGATAATGGAGATCAACCGCTCCAGCTTCATGAGTATCCACCGCCCGTCCATTCGTTTAGATATTCTTTAATAATTGCTAACAGGTATTTCCATCCGAAGAGGAATCAATATATTACAGGATATAAGCTTTGTCAATCGCCATGACCGTATACCGACAGACAGGAGAGGATCGTATCTTGCAAAAAAAGACCAGCACCGTAAAAGCTAGCGGCGCTGATCTTATAGGTTATAGGGTTAACGGCTCCAGCCGTTTGCCAGAACCTGCCTTGCAAACAGCTCCCCGTCAAATTCGAGGCCAAAGCCCGCTTTGTCCGGTACATAAAACTTGCCGTCCTCTACCCGGTATGCGGACGTGTCCATTCCTTCTATCGCAATATCGTCATATTCGACAAATTCAAAGTTGTTAATCGCTGCCGCAATATGCCCAAGCGCATAAATGCCGTATGCATTGCCGTAGCAATGCGGCGCCGACCGCAGTCCAGCCTGGTCAAGCTCCGCGCCAAGCTCCAGCCAATGCGTAAAGCCCGGATAAATCACATCGTACTGGAGCACGTCAACCAGGCCTTTTTTCGCCCAGCTCACGAGATGAGGAGATGCAAGCCCTTCTCCGTCGGCTATAAGCACATTCTGCCCGCGTTCCCGGAGCCAGTCCTTCAGGTCGGCATACAAGGCATCGTCCTCGTGGAAAGCCTCTTCAATCCAATGCAGATTCACGTCTTGGACGGCTGCCAGCACTTCCTTGGTCAGATTGAGATTATACGCGTTGTTGGCATCAATCATAATCTTCCCTTCGGGTCCGGCAATCTCGGCAACGCCGTGAATAATGGCGATGTCCCGCTTCGTCCCTTCCAGCACGGGCATATGTCTGCCGCCGCGGCCAACTTTAATCTTGAAGTTGCGGTGACCTTTGGAGAAGCCTTGAGCAGCCTCTTCTTTCAGCAGCGTGACCGCGTCCCGCTCATTTGCCAAGTGCAAGTCGTCAAAATAGAGAGAGGTGTCATAGCAGGGTACGACTAGCGGAGATCCCGGAGCACGGTTAACCGCGGACACCAATTCATACACGGGGGTATTCAGTCTGCGCCCCAGCCAGTCCAGAATCGGGTATTCGAGCGGAATGCGGTAAGGCTCAACAATGTTGCCGTTCGAATCAAACAGATCGATTAGCCTCATTCCTAGAGCGGCTTCCGCGAGCTCCTCGGTCATTAATCCCGTGTGACCATACCCCGTCTCCCCGTCAATCGTAAGGCGGGCGATACGGACCGAGCATTGCTTGCCGTGATTGCCAAGCCTTCCGTTTGAACCCGCGTTTCGCGCGCGCTCGCCCGTAAGAGTTGCAACCTCGATCTTTTCTACTTTCCATTCAGGCTGAATAAGAGATAGATTCATCGTCGTTTCACTCCTATTAGTTAAAGGAATAGTTCCAACTTCATCCAATATATTACGCCTGCGACAAATATGTCAAAATAAAATATATTCATTATATTAAAATAGATTCATTTCCTGAAGAAGCTTCTCTCTAACCAGAGGCCACTCGTCCTCCAAAATGCTGTAAAACACGTTATCATGAACCGTTCCGCCATCCGTCGCATCCACTCGATGCCTTCGAAGCACGCCTTCCCTCACTGCCCCAATCTTCTCCAGCGCTCTTTGCGACCGCAAATTGCTCCCGCTGGCCGAGAATTGGACCCGAATTACGCCAAGCTCTTCGAAACTATATTGAAGCAGCAGCAGCTTGCAGGCCGGGTTTATTCCTTACGGTTTTCCAACGTCAGATTCGTATGAAATTTCATAGCGAGCCCTCCTTTTCCACTATCCTATCAATAAGGACAGGGCGGCATGAATGCAGGGAGGAACCGAATATTTGCATTATTTTGCAAGCATGCCTGCAGGTTGACGGGAAGCCCGGCTTTCAGTACCATCTTAAAATAGAAAAGCCCCCAGGGGCTCTATGGATTTGAAGGAGGAGTAATGAATTACATTAAAGATTTGCTTGTTGAACTAGGAGTTAGCACTAACTTGTCTGTCTATCTGGCTAGTATTGCGATCGTTATTATCGCGGGAATCGTGAGCATAGCCGCCAACTTTATAACCAAAAAGGTTGTGCTGCGCATCGTCAGCCATTACATCCGGAACAACCGGTACCGTTGGGACAATTATTTGTTGGATCGCAAAGTGTTCCATAAGCTGTCCCATATCGCTCCCGCCATTATCCTTTACTATTTCTCGTTCAGCTTCTCGGCCTACCATTCTCTTATTCTGAAGGGAATTACGATCTATCTTATTATCGTGGTTCTGTTGGTGCTGGATGCTTTCCTAAACGCGGTTAACGATATTTATAGAACATACGATATTTCCCGTAGCCGTCCCATCAAAGGATACGTTCAGGTAGTCAAAATCTTTCTGTTCATTATTGGCGGTATTCTGGCCATCTCGAACCTGATTGGCGAAAGCCCCGTTATTCTTATCAGCGGGATTGGCGCCTTGTCTGCCGTTATGCTGCTGATCTTTAAGGATTCGCTGCTTGGCCTTGTCGCAGGCATTCAATTATCAACGAACGATATGGTCCAGGTAGGCGATTGGATTGAAATGCCCAAATACGGAGCGGACGGAGATATCATTGACATATCGCTGCATACCGTCAAGGTGCAGAACTTCGATAAGACGATTACCACCATTCCTTCGTATGCCCTTATATCGGACTCGTTCAAGAACTGGAGAGGCATGCAGGATGCCGGCGGCCGGCGCATTAAACGGGCCGTATACATCGATATGAACAGCATCGGATTCTGCACGCCCGAAATGATCGGGAAATTCAAAAAAATTCATCTCCTGAGCGAATATATTCTGGATAAGGAAAAAGAAATCATGCATTACAACCTGGAAAACGAGATTGACCCTACCGTCTCGGTGAACGGTAGAGCCATGACGAATATCGGCGTATTCAGGGCTTATGTCGAGCGGTATGTGGAGCAGCATCCCAAAATCCATAAAGGCATGACGAGGATCGTCAGACAGCTCGCCCCCGCCGAAAATGGACTGCCTCTCGAAATTTACGCCTTCACGAACGATATTAACTGGGCTGTATACGAAGGCGTTCAATCGGATATCTTCGATCATATTCTGGCCGTTGCGCCGGAGTTTGGTCTTCATGTCTTCCAGAACCCGTCCGGTCAAGACTTCAAGAGTTTGCCGAAGGTCGGGGCTTATTAACCGCCCAAATTGAAGCTCCACACACCAAATTGGCTAATTCTAGTGGAAAATCTCCAACATAACCGATAGGCAGACAAAAAAGAGACCAGCCCATCGTCAACAAATGTTGACCGATGAGTTGGTCTCTTTCGCTTTATAGCCTATCCTTCCCCTCAAATTCACGAGGATGCCTGCGGATCAGCTCCGGCACGGCATCACCGCGTCCCGTCTGCTCAAGCCGCTCGAGGTAGCGCGGGAGCGATCCCTTCGCATGATATGGACCGCCCTCCTTCATGACCGTCCACAGCGGATCCGTGTCGTAAGGCATCGAGGCCATCATCCGGTCATGCCAATCGTTCAGCCAATAGACCGCTTCCCTGCATAGATCCGGCCTCTCCGCGGCAAGATTGATCTGCTCATGCGGGTCCTCGGTAATGTGGAACAGCATCTCCTTGTCGAACAGATGGTAGCCGTCATGATACGTGCGGATGTAGAGCCAATCGCCGAACCGCACGCTGCGCTGGCATACATGCGCGCATTGAGACACAACCAAATATTCTCGTCCCGCCTCTTCGCCGGACTGCAGCACCTTCGCGTAGCTCGATCCGTCCCAGCTTGGCATAGGCTTTCGTCCGAGGAGCTCGGCTATCGTTGGCGGCAGATCCAAATGGTAATGGAGGCCTTTATCGACGATTCCCTCCTGCATGCCCGGCCAGCGAATAATCATCGGAATCCGGCAGGTTCCCTGATCGGCCGTGCCATGCTCCCCGTATATCCCAAGCTCGCCCATGTTCTCGCCATGATCGGCCGTAATAATGATGACGAGCTCCTCCATGACGCCCTTTTTCTCAAGCAAGGCAAATAATTGGCCGATGTTCTCATCCATGAAGCGGACGCCGCAATCGTAGCCATCCACCATGCGCCTCAGATCATCCCGGCTGCGGATATCTCCCGGATGTCTCGGATAATTCGGCGATGTGGCGTTGTCGTACATATTGATTTCGCTGGCGCTATGCGGCCCTACCTTGCGCATATGCTTATCAAGCACCTCGCCTGTAATCCACTCCGGCAGGGGATCATCCTGGAACGGATTGCCGAACGATTCCGGCGCCCGGTACGGGGTATGCGGATCCCAATAATTGACGTACAGCATCCAGTTATCTTGTTCCGCGTTCCTGTCAATCCAGTCGAGAACAACAGGCGTTACTTCCTCCGCGGATTCCATTCCGCCTTTGCCCGTATTGTAGATTTCGTTAAATCCGGCATAAAAGGTCCATGCGGAATGCCTTTCCCCAAACGGGCTGACAAGCGCCGTACGCATTCCCGCCTGCCGGAACAAGGCCGGGAAGCTTTCGGAGGCAAGCCGGTCGCGAAAATCTCTTGACGCGCCCTCATGACGAACGTCCGCGGCAGACCCGCCATGTCCCACAACTCCGTTATGAATGCCGAAGCGTCCGGTCATTAAAGCCGTTCTCGACGGGAAGCAAGGCGCGTCGGAGGTATAGTAATTATCGAACCGGACGCCCTGGGCCGCAATCCGGTCAATATTCGGAGATGTTTGGCGGGGATAACCGTAGCACCCCAGATGATCCGGCCTTGTCGAATCCAAATCCAGCAGCAAAATTCTCATAATGATGCTCCTCTCCTTTAATCCGTTTGCCATATAGCTGTACCCGTATTATAGGTTTGAAGCTTCGGTCAGGTCGACGTACATTCCATCCTGTCCATGTACATTTCAACGATTCTTTGTGCAGTAGGGTTATAACCCGCCATTTACCCAAATCGTTAGTTTTGCTAGTATTTTATTAGAATCACTGCAAAGGACGGGGATACCATGCTGCAGCTGTTAAGCGTAAATTTCGACGATCGCATTCCGAATTGGCGCACCCAAAGCGAGGTGCTCAGCTACCATGTCCTTGTTCTGGTTACGGACGGTAAAGTGAAATACACCATTAACGGGCAGGAGATTATTGCCGAGAGGGGAGATTTTCTGTACATCCCGCAATCCACGCTTCGCAGCGGAGATACCATACCCGGCTTTCCTCACCAGAAATATACGGTTTTGATTACGACGGAGCCTGGGAGCAAGCTGGGTATCCCGTTTCTTGACCGGGGCGAATTTATTCGCTTCCGGCTGTCCAACCTCCATTACTTGCAGCGCAGATTCATCAAGCTGTTCGAAGAGATGAGGGGCGGCCGCAGCTTTCGCTCCTATATTGGCCTCGGACTAACGCAGGAGCTTATCGGCCTGCTTGCAAGGGAGCTGGAGAAGCCGGAGGTAACTCCCGCCAAGATGTTCTACGCGCAGCTGGTGAAGCAGTATTTGCTGGACCATTACCGCGAGCATGTGGAAATCGAGCAGCTTGGGAAGCTTATTCATCGCTCGCCGAATTACACCACCGCTCTATTCAAAGAGGTATTCGGCCAAGCTCCCATCCGCTATATGCATCAGCTGCGCCTGCATGAAGCTTGCCGTCTCCTGCTCCACTCCGACATGACCGTTGCGGATATCGCTCAATACTTGGGCTACTATGATCCCTCGTATTTTTTTCGGATGTTCAAGAAGCATGTTGGCCTGTCGCCATCCGAATTTATTAGCAGCGGCAGAACGGAGGACCTGCCTCAGCTATTCCCTTAGGCTGCGTCCTTCCTCACTCACCGGCTTCCCTTACGCACCTCTTCCGTAATGATTCGGACTCCTTCCTCAATCTGCTCAGCCCCCGTCTGGGAAATGCTGATTCGCAGAAATTTCTCTTTATCCAGATAATTGGACAGGTAGAACCCCTTGCCGGACACGACGCTGACGTTTCTCTCCGCAAGACGCTTCAAGAGCTGCTCTACGTTCACCGTCTGCTTCAGCTTGAAATGCGCGTAAATTCCCGAACGGATAGCCGGCACCTCCATTAATCCCGGCTCGTTATGCCGATTCACCGATTCATTCAAAGCCAGCATTCTAGCCGCGTACAAGCCCGCTATCTTATGCTTATGCCGTTCGTACATGCCGTTCTTGATATACACCTCAAGCGCCGCCTGGGAGAGCAGCGAGGTGTCGGGGTATATTTTATAGGCATAAAAGGTGTTAAGCAGACGTTCCGGCAATACGATTGCGCCTAACCTTAAGCCAGGGAAGATAATCTTGGAGAAGCTTTTTACGTAAATGACATACTCGCCCCCATCGGAAGCGTAAATCGGGTCGGACTGCCGGTCTGCCCCGAGATCGGCCATATAATCATCTTCCAGAATGTAGACGCCGTATTTGCCGGCCAGCTTGGCAATTGCTCTCCGTTCCTCGGCGTTATAGGAAGTGCCAAGCGGATTATGATACCTCGACATCGTATAAAAAAATTTGATGCTGCCGCCCTTGAACCAACGCTCCAGCTCCTGAAGATCGATGCCCGCAGCCGTTCGGGCGATGCCATGCACCGGGATGTTCTCCGTCTCCAGAAACCGTAAATACCGGTCATAGCTGGGCTGCTCCACGAGCACCGCTTCCCTGCCGTTTGGGAACGGCATCTTCGCCAGTATCTCCAGCGCCTGCTGCGCCCCGGAGGTGACGAAGATCCTCTCGACTTTCGTAAATACCTGGTCACTCGCCAAATGCGAAACAAGCGTGTGACGGAAGGATTCCAGTCCCAGCGGGTCGCCATAAGTAAACAGGTCGTACTTATAAATATCGATCGCTTTGTTGAGACAATGCTGGAAATCCAAATAAGGAAAAGCATCCAGGTCCGGCAGAACCGTCGCGAAGTAGATCATGCTGCCGTCCCGCTCATCCCGCCATTCCCCGGGCTTCACAACGACGTAGTACCCGCTTTGCGGCACCGAATAAATAACGTGGCGTTTTTCCAGCTCCGCATAAGCTCTCGTAATGGTACTTATGCTGCATCCGTAGGCTTCCGCGGCACTGCGGACGGAGGGCAGCTTTTGGCCGGGACGGTATTTTCCCTGCCGGATTTTCTCTTCCATATCGGATAGGATCAAAGCGTATTTTTTCATTCTGTCCTCCATGCGCTTTAGCCCAACTGTATCGATACAGTTAGGGTAAAACGGCGTTGTTTGGTTAACCGAAATCCCTTATCTTCAAATCAACGGTTACAGACGTTCGCGAACACGCTGCCGTAAGCTCCGAGAGGATGATGCAACATGGGTCACAAGGAAATGAGGCTTCCCTATTTCCTCGCCGTGCTAAACGCGGTCATTATAGGCTTATCTTTTTTATTTGCCAAGACGGCACTGGATTATGCCAGTCCGCTTGATACGCTTGCTTTTCGTTTTGCCTCATCGTTCCTGGTGATGTCCATTCCCGTATTATTCGGCTGGATGAAGCTTTCCTACCGCGGCAAGCCGCTCCGCAAAGTGCTGCTGCTGGCATCCATGTACCCGCTTGGTTTCTTTACGCTTCAAGCCTATGGGCTGCAGCATGCCAGCTCGGCGGAAGGCGGCATTCTGTATGCATTCACGCCGGTCGTTACGATGATGATTGCCTCCCTGTTTCTGAAAGAAACCACTACCATTCTGCAGAAGCTGTCCATCCTCCTGTCGGTGTTTGGAGTGGTATTTATCTTTGTCATGAAAGGCAGCAGCATTGACCTGTCCAATCTGCTTGGCATTTCGCTTCTACTCTTGACCTGCTTCGCTTTTGCCGGCTATACCGTTCTGGCCCGCTCGTTATCCAGACAGTTCAGCCCGGCGGAAATCACTTATTTGATGATGGGCATCGGCTTTGTCTTTTTTACGGTTACATCATTCATTAGCCATGCCACAGCCGGGACCATTTCCCATATATTCGCGCCTCTGGCGAGCGGCACCTTTATGGCATCGCTTATCTTTCTGGGAATCGTATCCTCCCTGTTAACGGCACTAACCTCCAATTACATTTTGTCCAGGATGGAGGCGTCGAGAATGAGCGTATTCGCCAATCTCGCTACAATCGTGTCGATGACGGCCGGTGCGTTGTTCCTTGGAGAAGAAGTAACGATCTATCATCTGATCGGCTCGGTGCTGATTATTGCCGGGGTTATCGGCACAAATCGACTTGGCCGGAAAAAGACAGTCGGACACGGGAATAGCAAGAAACTAAACGCTATAAACCATTCAAGGAGTTGAACATAAATGTCATCAACCGCTACTACCGATTGTTATGCGATTCCGGCGCGTGCATCCTTGCGATTTCCGATCGGGAAGACGATGGTTTGGAACGGTTTTCAAACAGAATAACAATAACTTAGTTGATCCGAAAGAGAAGGGCCAGGAATGCGCACCAAAGCGTGCGCATTCCTGGCCCTTTCTTTGGTCTAGAACATTAATTGAACTCCGCTAATGTTAGCGAATGACGTTTTGCAGGTATAAGAGAATGGCCCGGGGCACCAAAAGGACATTTTCTTAAATCTAGTCATTCCGCACAACTCGATTTACTAGATTCGTCATAGATTACACCAGTAACAATTAAAGGAGGATTTCGCGTCCCCTCTCGTTCGTTATCAATCGTTCTCGTTTGAGTCATTGGACAGTTCCGGACGAGCACTCTGTCTGGGAGAAACAGCGCTTTTCCAAAACCAGGTTAATCGCTTGCTCACAAATCTTCGGAAGAACGGGATTAAAGTTACGGCGGTTCATAATCACTGGTTGTTCGAGAATCCGCGTCTCATGTACGTGCACTGGGAATCCATCGATAATCCTATTGAATTCGCGAAAAAAGTAAAACGTTCGATCGCTTTCTTGGGTTAATAATTAGCCTCGTTCAATAAAAAAAGGGTAATCGCATCTACGTCGATATCCCTTTGTTACATAGCTATAACCGATGACTCGGAATCTCCCACTCATAATGGACCTTCTCCAGCCACTTGCCCGCAGCAAAATCCCGTCCCCGGACTATGATCCGATTCTCGTATACCTCCACGAACAAACCTTGGCTTCCGTCCTTATGCTCGTCTTCATCCGTCCAGAGGTAGGCAACGGATGCCGCGTTAAACATGCGGGGCAATTGTTCATCGTCATACAGGGTATGCGGCGCTTCCAGCTCCCAATGCGTATGCCCGGTAAACAGTATGGCATGCCTATGTCTGGACAACACTTCCTTGAGCTGTTCATCTTGGGTAACGCCGTACCACTTCTGCGACTCGTAGGAGCCAGCAACCGTATCCTTAAGCGGCTGATGCAGGAACACGAAGGCAGGACGATTCAGACTCTTGCCTTCCTCTAATTTGCCATCCAACCAGGACAGCTGCGTTTCCGACAGGAACGAGAATAGGTCCAGCCCCTGCTCGGTCCCAAGGAAGATAAAAGAGTAACCTTTCACTATGTGAGCGTGATACGGTCCGCCCATCTCCGTGGCATTCAGATAAGCTCCCAGGCGCGAAGGCCATTCTCCCCCGCCGACATCATGATTGCCGGAAGCAAAATAAGCGGCTGGCAGCCCCTCTCCATGCTCTCGCCATATTTTACGAAACTCCTCATACTCTTCCACAAGCCCATGGTCGGTCATATCGCCTACATGCATAATACCGTCGCTGCCTGGCGCTTCCCGTTTAATATCCTCGAGCGCACGCGCCAAATTGCCATTATGCGTATGCCCGGGGTCCGTCCTCACATGCGTATCGGTAATGACCTGAAATTGAAGCCATGCCTTCCCTTTGCCCTCTTCATATCCCATTCCCAGAACCTCCCTATATTCCCAATATCCCTACTAGAAGAATACCGGCGAAAATGATGCTGGCCGATACTAACCGCAAGGCGCCCTTTCCTTCCTTCAACAGCCATACCCCCATAAAGGTCCCGCAGACGGTCCCGATTTCCCGAAGCGGTGCCACGTAAGTCAGCTGCGACATGCTCATGGCGAACAAGAACAGCAGGTAAGAGCCCGGAGACAAAATGGATCCCGCCGCAAGCAGCCTGCCGTTTTCCCTGATCTGCTTAACCCAACCAACTTCCCGGAAGCGGATAAACGGGACAAGCCCCAGCATAAACCCGATATTCGATATCTCTAACAGCACAACCGGCGAAAAATGCTGCAGGTTCACTTTGTCTACCATGACATAGGCCATTGTGCAGAAGCCTACGGCTACAATAGACAATAATACTTTCCCCGAGGCTTGAAACCGCTGCTTCCTCCGGTAAAACCCGCTTAACAGAAAGAAGCCTAGAGCAATTAATCCGAGACCCAGCCAACCCCAGTGGGACAGCCTTTCGTTCAGGAAGATAACCCCGCAAAGAGGCAGCAGGAAGGTAGCAATCCCTCTCATCATCGGGTACACCTGGGACAAGTCGCCTAAGGTTAAGGTGCGAGACAAGAAGTACGCATACCCTGCCTGAATCAGCAGAGACAGGACCAATAAAACATAACCCGACAACGGTACTTGGACGGAGACGATCTCCGCGATAAATCCAGGCAGAAGCAACAGGGTAGCAGGTATATAGATCATGAACAAAAACAACTGCTTATTCCCGCTCTTCTTCGTGAGCAAATTCCAGATGGCATGAGCCACGCCGGATCCTAATACAAGCAGTACGGCAAGCGAAATAATGACCCCTCCTCACAAATCCAACACCCACTCAAATATCACACATAAACACACATAAATACAACTTTACGCAAATGTTAGCATGAGCTTTTCACCCTGTCAATTTGGTAAATCTCTATCGGGGTTAAAAAAGGAGCAGCCACGGCAAAACAAAAAAAAGAACCTTCAGGGAAGGCTCTTCTTGTATCTCATCTTCTATTTGCATTCAACAATAATTCCGGCTTCCTTGTATCGATTAAGGATATCCGGGCTTAGCCCGGAGTCCGTAACAATACGCTCAATCTTATCCAGTCCGCATACCGGCGTAAGCGATACGACATCAAACTTGCTGCTGTCCGCAAGCACGATAACCCGCCTCGTCCGCTCCAGCATCCTCTTTTTCAATTGAATCTCGCTAATCCCGTAATCCGTCAGCCCTTCGGTCAAGGAGATGCCGCTCATGCTCATGAAGAACAGATCGGCATGAAACTGGGAGACAAACGACTCGGCATAATCTCCAACCGCGCATTGTTCCGAATTACGCACGACCCCGCCGACAAAAATAATCGTAAATTGAGGCTTAGCCATAAGAATCGAAGCAATCGGAAAAGAATTGGTTAATATCGTTAACCGTTCGAAACGGGACGCCAAGGCCTTGGCGAACTCCGTATTCGTCGTGCTCACGTCCAGGAACAAGGATTGCCCCTCTTCCACAAAACGAAGAGCCGTCTGGGCCAGCTCGCGTTTCTCGGGCTGTCTCTTCGTCTCCCGCACGGTGAAGGGAAGCTCTTTCCGGTAGTCCGCCTGAGGCAAGGTCGCCCCACCATGAACCCGTTTCAAGAAACCTTCCTGCTCCAGATACTCCATATCTCTTCGGATCGTCTCGAACGAGACGCCGAATCTCGCGATTAAATCAGCCGTCTTGACCGATTGAGATTCATGAAGCAGCTGTATGATTTGTTGATGCCGGTCATGTATAAGCATGGATACTCCCCCAATAATGCGGACTTCAATACGCTATTCCTTCTAGAATACCACAAAAACACACCTAACAAAA
The DNA here is from genome assembly GCF_051200795.1 of Paenibacillus glycanilyticus. Taxonomy (NCBI): domain Bacteria; kingdom Bacillati; phylum Bacillota; class Bacilli; order Caryophanales; family Paenibacillaceae; genus Paenibacillus; species Paenibacillus glycanilyticus. Next base: position 630,919 of record NZ_CP195155.1, on the reverse strand, counting down.
AAAGGCCGGAAACCCTAAACGGGTGTCCGGCCTTAGACTTTATATTTCTACCAGCATCAGAATAATAGAGGACAAGCCGAGGCATGTACCCATTAAACACAATACCATGAGAGCCTGCTTATGATTAAGCCCCGCCCGCAGCAGACGGTAATGCGCCTGGCTTGCGTCAGCCTGGTAGATGGCCTTCCCTTGCAGGAAGCGTTTCAGCATCACGTACAGATTATCGAAGATCGGAACCCCCAAGGCGAGAATCGGGATAAAAATAGAGAGTGCCGTAGCTTGCTTGAAAGCCCCGTCTAGCGAAATAACGGCAAGCATAAATCCGAGAAAAGTCGCCCCCGCGTCGCCCATGAATATTTTGGCCGGAGGTTTGTTGAATCTTAAATAAGCTAGAGTTACGCCTACTAGAATAATCGCCATATTCGCGGAGCTCGACTGCCCCATGGCCAGCGCTACGATAAACAAGGTCATTGCGGAGATGGCAGAGAGCCCTCCCGCCAGACCGTCCAGACCGTCCGAGAAGTTGATGACCGTCGTCACCCCAAAGATCCAAAGCGTCGTTAAGACAAATTGCAAAAGAACGGGAAGCTCCACATAATGGCCGGAGAACGGATTAACGAAGCCCTCAAACACAACGCCCGAGGCGTATACCAACACAGCGGCGGAGAGTTGAACGATCAGCTTCGGCAGCGCGGGAAAGTCCTTGCCTTTCGTCTTATACCAATCGTCAACCGTACCGATCGCCAGCAGCAACAGGCCGCCTAGAAAGATCGCTCCCGTCTGCATGGAGAAGTCCCGGACCACAGCCAGGTAAGCGATAAAAAAGCCAATAAAAATCGCGTAACCGGCCGTCAGCGGAATCGGCTTCCGGTGCAGCTTGCGCTCGACGTCCTTCCTGGGCCTGTCTACAAAATCAATCTTAAACGCAAGCCGGCTGAGTGGAGGAATCAACACAAGTACCGTTATAAAAGAAAGCAAAAAAGCAGCACCGTATAAAATAGCAATCACCACCAATATGTAAATATACCTTATCTCTCATTATATATTTAGCACGAATGGTGTCGACTGATGATTCACTGACTGTCGACTGACGCTGGATTTGCCGAAATAAAAAAACCGGAGCTTCAAGAAGTGAGCTCCGGTTTGACTTATTTGCTATTTACCGCCAGTAAACGTAATTCCCTTAATAAAGAAACGATTGAAGAAAGCGTAAATGAGAAGCGCCGGAAGCGTGAATACCATAGACGCGGCCATAATGTAATTCCAGTGGCTGATGTATTGCCCTTTAAAGGTGTTCAGGCCAAGCGTAAGCGTGAACATCGATTTATCGGACATGAACATTAGTGGTTTAAGGAACTCATTCCATGCACCCATGAACACGAATATGGTCTGCGCGGCAAGCGCCGGGATCGCAAGCGGCAAGGCAATTCGGAAAAACACTCCAAACCGGTTAAGGCCATCCATCGCCGCGGCCTCCTCCATCTCCTTCGGAAACCCCAGGAAAAACTGCCGCATCATAAATATAAAGGTCGCATTCGCCATCATCGGCAAAGTTAATGCCGCATACGTGTTTAACAAATCCAGTTGCTTCATAATCAAGTAAGCCGGTACGATCGTGAGCTGACCGGGGATCATCTGCACGGCGAGAATCAGTATAAACATCACTTTATTTCCCGTGAAATCAATTCGGGCAAGGGCATATCCCGCCATCGAGTTGAACAGCGTATTGCATACGGTCGCGATTACCGCAATAAGCGCACTATTGTACATCCATCTTAGGAAGAGCGGCTCTTTGACGAAAATATCGTAATAATTTTGCAGGGTGAACTGCTTGGGAATAAAGCTGATGCCGCCCGCAACAATCTCGCTCAAAGGCTTAAATGAAGAGGATAACGCCCATAAAAAGGGAGCGACTGTTATGCAGCCGTAAACAAACAGCAGAAGATACAGGATCGCCTTTCCCCATTTGGTTTGCTGAAATACCAACTTGATCCCCTCCTAATTCAACTTTTCTTCGGCGAACAGCTTGCGCTGAAGCAGAGTAACGAGCATGATAACCGCAGCCAGCATAACAGCCAGCGCGGAAGCATAGCCGAAATCAAGGTTTTTGAACGCATATTGGTAAATGAGCAGCGCTACCGTTAAAGTCGAGTTATTCGGACCGCCCGAGCCCGCCGAGAAAATATAGGATTGATCAAAGAGCTGGAACGTTCCGATAATCCCCATGACAACCGTAAAGAAAGTTGCCGGCTTAAGCAGCGGGAGCGTAATGGAGACGAATCTCCGCCAAGCCCCTGCTCCGTCAAGCATAGCCGATTCGTACAGCGCGTCCGGAATATCCTGCAGGGCGGCTAAAAATACGACCATAAAAAAAGGTGCCGTAGACCATATATTCATAAGCATAATCGCCTTCATGGCGACCGCAGGATCTCCAAGCCAGTTGTAGCCGTGTAAACCGATAAGCTCAAGAATACGGTTCAGTAAACCTTCGGAATTGTAGATCCACATAAAAATAAGAGACAATACGGCCGAGGAAGTTACGGTCGGCATAAAAAATACGATTCGGAAAAAATTCTTGTACCTTAGCTTCGCATGCAAAATAACGGCAAGCAAAATGGCAAATGCCGTCTGCAACGGTACAACAAAAAGCGCAAAGGAAGCAGTATTCTTAAGCGCAATCCAGGCGCGCACATCTCCCGACATTCGGACGAAGTTGTCCGTACCCACCCATTTGTAGCTGACGTCGCCGAGCAAATTAACTTTGTGGCCCGACAGATAGAGCGAGTAGAAAACGGGCAAAAACAAAAACGTGCCAAGCACTAGGATCGTCGGAAGCAAGAACAAATACCCCGTTACGTTGTTTCTAAGCTTCCTTCTCCATGAAGAACCCTGGGTCATGCTGCATCCTCTCCTCTCGGGCATGATTAAGAAAGGAAGGAGGGAGCGGATGCCCCCCTTCCCCGCTTAATTACTTCGCTGCCTTAATTTCCTTATTGGCAACGTCCTCCGCCTTCTTCATGGCATCCTCCAGCTTCGAATTGCCCATAAACGCGTCTACGAATTGATTATTGAAGTTATTCGTAATCGTCGGCAGCGTAGAGCCCGCCTGCCAAGGCGTCGCATAGGAAGCTCCCGCGACGAGAGCTCCGCGAAGCTCGTCTTTATCGTAGCCCAGCCCCTGAGCGACGGATTTGCGAGTAGGAAGCGCAAAGCCTTTACTTGTCCAGGTCTTCATGCCTTCTTTGCCGGTTAGGTAAGAGATCAGCTGCCATGCCGCTTCCTTCTGCTTGGATTGCTTGTTCATGACATACGCAACCGTAAAGGCCATTGTGCCTTTTTTGCCGTTAACCGATGGGAGCTCGGCCGTACCGTAGTCCAGATCCTTATAGTTGGCGTCCAGGAACGGAATCGCCCAGTTTCCTTCGAATACGATCGACGCTTTCCCTTGGCCGAACATCTCGCCGCCCCAGCCTGCGCCAACCTCCTTCGGCTCGCCGGACGATTTGTCCGTGCCGTGCATATCCGTAACAAGCTGCAAGCCCTTCAGAGCTTCCGGTGAAGCGAATGTGGCATTGCCCTCTTCATCCGATACTTTACCGCCGAAGGCTTGGAGCATGAACATCTGACGGGCCAGCTCAGGCGCAACGCCAAAGCCGTACCGAACGGTTTTGCCTCCATCCTTTTTCGTCAGCTTGATCGCGTCCTCCCTCAGCTCATCCCAGGTTGCAGGCGGCGACGTAATTCCAGCCTCGGCAAAATCCTTCTTATTATAGAACATGGCTAATGTAGAAAAGTCCTTCGGGAAGCCGTAGGATACGCCATCCTTCTTGAAAGCGTCAACCATCGGCTGCTCGAAGTCGGCCACGTCAAATTCCGGCGTCACATAGCTGTCGAGCGGCTCCAGCACGTTGCGTTCAATGAGTCCCGGAGCCTCGAATGCATCCAAATAAAAGACATCCGGGCCTTCTCCGCCTATCAGCCTAGTCTTTATAACATCCATGTATTGATCGGCAATCACCTCATATTTAACCTTCACGTTCGGATATTTCGCTTCGAACTCCTTCAGCGTCTGGTTCAGCAGGTCCTGCTCCTCCGGACTTGATCCCCAGCCCGCAAGCGTAACGGTAACCGGTTCTGCCGCCGGCTCTTTGGTTGCATTTTGCCCAGCCGAATTATTCGTCCCTGCCGCGTTGGTCGCCGACGCCTCGGTCCCTTTGTTTGCGTTGCCAGCGTTGCCGCTGCCGCAAGCGGATAACGCAAGAGAAGCACCCAGCATTAACGACACAGCCACAAATCCGGTTTTTTTCATGTTACAAACAACCTCCCTAATGAAATTTTATATAAACAATTGCGTGAAACCGATTTATAAAATCCGCAGCTCGTACCCCGTCAGATTGGATAGAATCTCCGCCTCGGGCTTATCCGTGCCGCGGATGATGCGGATGCTGAGAGCGCCTCCGCCTATTTGAAGCCCATTTACCTGAAACTCGTTCATCCCTTCGAGCAGTATTGGCTTTATCGTAATCCGGCGGGCAAGAGCATCCGGCTCTATGCCCAGAAGCGCCTGCACGAAGGTAAGCGGCGTTCCGGCAGCCCATGCCTGCGGCGAACAGGCAACGGGATAAGGCACGGGCGCGCCAAGGGAATCATCGTATCCGCAAAATAGTTCAGGAAGCCTGTGATATTCGAATTTTTCGGCAGCGCGCAGCAAGCCCTGCATAACCGTAAGAGTTTCCTTCTCGAAGCCGGATCGGCTGAGCCCGAGCAAGCATAACGAATTGTCATGGGGCCATACGCTTCCGTCATGGTAGCTCATCGGATTATAGCCGGAGGAGGTCATGCTCATGGTGCGGATACCGTAACCTCCGAACAGGTCAGGAGCGGTCAGGCGCTCGGCAACGGCCCTCGCCCGCTCTGGCGAAGCGATTCCAGACATCAGAACATGACCGGCATTCGACGTGACGGATTCTACGCGATTCTTGTCTTTATCCAAGGCAATGGCGTAATAGCTCTCGTGATCCATCCAGAAGTCCCTCTCGAACCGAGCCCGAAGCTCTCTCGCATCCTGCTCCATCGCATTCGACTGCTCTTCAAGTCCCAATTCCCTAAAGATCGGCGCTAGTCTTGTAAGGGCCTGGTATACGTAGCCTTGCACCTCCACAAGGGCGATGGGAGCCTTTGCGTAATCGCCATTGCGGTGCACAATCGAATCGGCGGAATCCTTCCATCCCTGGTTCGCTATGCCTTTTGAAGACTTCTGATTGTATTCCACGAAGGAATCCCCGTCGCTGTCACCATATTCCTTCACCCAGCGAAGCGCGGCCTGCAGATGAGGCATCAAATCAAGGATGAGACCAGAATCGCCTGTCCAGTGGTAATACTCGGCGGCTAAGAGCAAGAATAGCGGTGTTGCGTCAATCGTTCCATAATACGGTGTGAACGGCACTTGATTCGTATTGGCTAATTCGCCAAACCGGATTTCGTGCATAATCTTGCCAGGCTGTTCATCCCGCCATTCGTCCTCCTGCTGTCCTTGACGGGAAGCCATCGTAAGCAGCGTTCCTCTTGCGATATTCGGATTTAAGGACAGCATCTGCAGAGCGGCAATTAAGCTGTCCCTGCCGAATGGCACCGAGAACCATGGCAGGCCGGCAACCGGAAACGGTCCTTGACCAAGATCGGTCAGCAGGACGCGCAAATCCTGTACGCCGCGATGATACAGCTTGTCGAACAGGGGCATATCGCTATGGATGGAGGTTGACGTTTCGTTCCATTTCGCATAGGATGCTCTCAGCCTGTTCTTCGCCTCCTCCGGTTCATAGCGAGCCGGTTCATCGCCGTCAATGATCGGCGCAATAAAGAAAGCGATTTCATAATATTCCTGATGATTCAAGCTAACATCGAAATGCAGCTCTCCATTCTCGGCGATTCGGTTCTCATCCTTATTCCATGTCAGCTTGGTATCGCGGCGCACGCCGTCTGCCCCCATATATCCGATTACCCTTTCCCTCGGAGCCAGCCTCTCGGGCGTCTTGCTTCCAAGCTCTCCGTGCTGAAAGCCGCGAATGACGAACATATCGGCAAAATCAGATTCCAGCAGTACCGAGAAGTCAAACTGAACGGCTTTCGGGTAATAGCTCGTAAGCTTGAAGGTCTCGTATAACGCGCCTTCAAAGATAAAGCGTTCCCGCTGGATCTCAATGGACTCGCGCCATAGGATCAGCTCACCTCCGCTTTCCATATGCGGATTGGTGAGGCGGATTGTTGAAATATAATTTTCCTCCGCAGCTGAGGACAATAGCACCGGACTTAAGCCGTTGATTCGAATCTCCATCCTGCTAAGAAAGCGGGTATCATGCGTATAGAGGCCCTTCCCTGAAGCATCGCCCTCGCGGATATCCCCGTTCCTGTCCGTTATGAGAAACAAATCGTTTTCTTTGATGACTAAATAATCCAAAGCTTCTCCCTCATTTCCATCGTTATAGCTAAGCTCTTTTCCGAAACGTTTCGGAAAAGACGTAAAAAAAATGAGCTCGTACTAAACTCGTATCATCGCTCATCCTCTATCCAAAACGTTTCGGATACTTTATAATCGGATTATAGAACAACTTGAAAGCATTTACAAGCATGAATTTTCCCTATAAAAGGCAAACATTTGTTTAACGCAATCCCCTTTCTGGAGGTATGACATGGTTACAATAAAGGACATTGCCAAATCGGCCGGCGTCTCCGTCACAACGGTATCACGCGCGCTGAACGGCTATGACGATGTAAATGAAGGCACGCGGCTAAAAATTAAATCGATTGCGGAGAAGCTGGGCTACAGCCCCAATATGGCGGCGCGGTCTCTTATCTCAAAAAAGACCAAGACGCTAGGACTGCTCCTGTCGAACGTCACTAGGGACAGCTCCAAGGACAATATCGCTTACGAGGTATTATGCGGAATAAACGATCGTTCAGGAGAGTTGGATTATGATCTCGTGCTGTTCAGCACAACTCCCCAGAAGCAAGTCATGAAATCGTACAAAACCCTATGTCAGGAGCGAGGCGTAGACGGCGTCATTATTATGGGGATCCGTTTAGATGACCCCTATCTGAAGGAAGTGGTGTCCTCCGATATTCCTTGCGTTCTCATCGACATCAAGCTGGAAGGGCTAAATGTCGGATACGTCACTTCAGACAATACAAGCGGCGCTTTCGCAGCCGTCAATCATCTATTGGAGCTGGGTCATCGTCATATTGCCTTTATCAACGGCCACGCTCAAGCCGACGTCAGCCTGCTCAGACAGGAGGGTTACCTCCAGGCTCTGGCGCATCACGGCATTTCCTTTGACAGCTCGCTCGTATTTAACGGAGAATTTTCCGAGCAAGGCGGCCGGGAAGCCGCAAAGCGCGTAATTGCCGACAAGCCTGAAGTGACCGCCATCTTTTGCGCAAGCGATTTGATGGCCATCGGGGCCCTGCAGGGAGTCAGGGACATGGGACAACGGGTTCCCGAGAACATTTCTCTCATAGGCTTTGACAACATTAATATTACCGAATATTGCAGACCTGCTCTCACAACCGTACACCAGTATAAATACGAGCTTGGTTATCATGCCGCCCAGCTCCTGATCGACATGCTGGAGGGCAAGGAGACCAATCATCATATCACGCTGGCCACCCAGCTTATTGAAAGGGAAAGCGTGCAGTTCTTGAAAAGGTAGGTCCGGTTTAGCGTGCTGTGCAACGACCCGAAAGACAGAGCGGCATTATCATCCGGCCTGTCTTTTTTTTTGGCTGTCGTATGAATATGTCAAAGAATCCTGTATAATTTCTTAAGCCAATTAAATTGCATGCAATCCATTTACAAATCATTCACAAAAAGGAGTGGCCACATCTTATGTTCATACTCTCCGTCATCTTAACGGCGATTGTTGCGATTGAACATGTGTATATCCTGATCCTGGAGATGTTTCTGTGGACGGGTCCAAGAGCCAGGAAAGCTTTCGGAACCGAGAAATCGTTCGCGGAAGTGACCAAGTCGCTTGCCGCCAACCAAGGACTGTACAACGGCTTCTTGGCCGCGGGCCTGCTCTGGGGGCTTGTTCATCCCGATGCCTCGACCGGGCACCAGATTCAGCTATTTTTCCTGGGCTGCGTACTTGTAGCGGCGGTCTATGGAGGTTTTACGGCAAAGCGTTCGATTCTGATCGTTCAAGGTCTGCCGGCATTCATCGCGCTGATCGCCGTGCTTTTAACCTAGTATTTTTCCAGGAAGAATAAAAATGGCTGCGGAGTTTTTCTCCGCGGCTATTTTTTATATCAATTTTCACTCATTTGAATAATGAAAACGCTTAATTGTGTGTTAGAATACATCACAAAATTTATAAATAATCAATAAATTTATTAAAAAAATTTACTTTTATATGATTATACGTTAGATTTGTTGACGCTCTATTAACATGGTGATAGAATCTCTATCGAGTTCATATGGAAGGAGTTGCATGAAATTGTTCATTAGCAAAAGTCATCAATCGCAAGGCAAACGACAATCTACCTCCGATCGCGAGACTCCCCGGGGATCGAAACGCGCTTGGGGCAAAAAGTACGCTATCGCGGCAACCCTCGCGCTTTCCATGGTTTTCGCGGGAGTTATTCCATCCAATAACGCCTATGCGTTAACTAAACTGACATCCGCAGGCGGAATAGATTGGGAGATTCACGATTCATTCGCGCCTAACCTGGACACAGGCAGCATCCGCAGAGCGAGCAACACGCCTATACAGGGGTTTGGCAATATTTTCGTCCAGGTATCCACCTCGCCGTCGCCCCGGATGAACGGTCAATTAATGAGAGGCTTCGGGCTTGAATTCGACGGCAGCGACACCTTCGACACTACGCAGTCCGTCAATCTTGGCGACGTCCTCATTACACGCGATGTTTACCTGAACAGCGCAAGCAATAGCGTTCGTTTCTTCGATACCTTCACCAATACAACCAACGCTCCCGTAACCGTCAATGTATCCTTCGGCGGATCGCTCGGCTACGGCACCGGCCAAAATTACGGGGCCGTAAAAACGACCTCTACCGGCGACACAGCCATCGCAGCAGACGATTCATGGGCTTTAATAGGCACAAGCAGAGCTGCGGACCGCCCAATCGGCGTCATTCTTGGTTCCCCCGCTCCGTTTGAAGGCGCGCTGCAAGGCACCGGCAATCAGCAGCAGAACCCTTTCACCACCCCGCTAGCAACCACCGGCAATGATGCGAACTTCTACGGCTTCATTCATAAGCTCACAATCGAACCCGGTCATACCAAATCGCTGGCCAGATACGTTCTTGCCGGAGAAACAGGCGAGGCCGGACTAACCCAAGCCGCGGATTCACTTGATCAAATGACGGAAAATCCCGATCTCACCCACTTATCCCCCGCGGAAGTATGTACGCTCAGCAACTGGGATCTGTCCAGTCTCCCTGGATTTGATACTGCCGCTTGCGCGGATGTCACGCGTCTCGACATTCCGGCAGCTCCTGCTGCAGCTCCTACCGTAACGACCTCCAATTACGATGTCCTTAACAAAAGCATTGAGCAAATGCAGTCCGATATGGAGAAAGGCATCACGACCTCCGAAGCGATCACAAGAGCTTATCTGGATCGTATTAACGCTTATGATCTCGGACAGCTCGGCTTCCACTCCTTCCTTCACGTCTCTGAAACGGCCATTCAACAGGCCAAGGCAGCGGATCAAGCTCGCAAAGAAGGCAAGACAGGCCAATTGCTTGGCATTCCGATTGCCGTCAAGGATATCTATGATACCAAGGATATGCCAACCACCGGCGGCTCCAAAGCGTTGGAAGGCTGGCAGCCTAAATCGGACGCTTACCAGATTCAGAAGCTGAGAGAAGCAGGAGCCATCATCATCGGCAAAGCTAATACATCGGAGTTTGCCAACAGCGGCAGCTTTAGCGAAAGCGGCTGGATGCAAACCTGGAATGCGCTCTATCCATCCAAAACTTCGTTTGGTTCCAGCGGAGGCCCCGCAGTTTCCGTCGCTGCAAGCTTTGCGGCAGCTGCCATGGGCACGCAGACCGGCGTTTCGCTGTACGCGCCATCTACGGGCGCCAGCCTGACAGCCTTCCGCGGAACGGACGGCATGGCAAGCACGCGCGGCGTAATGCCGCTGACATGGGGGCAGGACTATGCCGGACCTATTGCCCGTACCGTCACTGACCTCTCTTATATCCTTAACGCAACAACCGGCACCGACCCGCAGGATATGCTGACGCAAGAGGCAGATGCCAAAAAACCTAGCGACTGGACGAAAGCTCTAGACCGCAATGCCCTGCAAGGCAAGCGAATCGGCTATATTCCTTCTTCGTTCGTGTCCTCATACGCCGACGACGGCACGGGACAAGCCGTCATGCAGCACTTCGAAGACCTGGTGGAAGCAGGAGCTACCATGATCGAGATGAGCGCGCCTCCGGGGGGCGGCACAAGACCCGCGGGCAATGCCGGCTCCGAGGGCTGGGCACGCTACATCGAGCTTAACCCGGATTTTCCTTACGCCACGGGCGACGAGCTGCTCGCCTCGCCAAAGCTGCTGTTATACAATCAAGCAAGCTTGCAGGTACGTCCGCGAATGACCGAAAGCCAAGTACAGGCGTACCTCGCTTACAGAACGAACTACAAGAAGATTATCGCGGACTGGATGGATCAATACGATGTGGACAGCGTTGTGTATGCAGGCTTTATTAGCGATATGTATAACAACGACAGCGCCGCCGCTCAGCTAAGCTCAGACAGAGGCACCGGCGTACTTACCTCCAACGTTGGACTGCCGACGGTCGTAGTACCCGTAGGCAAGAACCCGAATGGCTATTCGATTTCCATGCAGTTGGTCGGCAAAGCGTGGGATGACGCGAACGTTCTGGCCATGGGCTACGCCCTGGAGCAGCATACTTTAGCTCGCAGCGTAACCGCGTTCGCGCCAGCGCTGAGCTATACGCCGCCAACAACACCTCCGACAACAACGCCGCCAACAACAACGCCTCCGGGCAATAATAACGGAACGCCTCCGGGAGGAAATGAAACACCGGGCGAAGATCCTGTTTCGTTCGCCGACACAGAAGGACATTGGGCGAAGACAAGCATCGACTTCCTGGTCAAGAAGGGATTATTGGCCGGTTACCCGGACGGCACCTTCCGCCCGGATCTTGGGATTACGCGCGCAGAGGCCTTAAAGGTGCTGGCGATACAGCTTGGACTTCAATCGCAGGCAAGCAGCTTCTCCGACGTGCCTAGCACGCATTGGGCTGCCGGCTACATCGGAGCCGCTCAGAAGTCCGGACTCATGAATGGTTATGCCGACGGGAAATTCCGCCCGGACGATAAGCTTAACCGGGCAGAAATGGCCGCCCTCGTAGCCAGAGCCTTCCAGCTCAGCGGCAGCAGCACCACTGTCTTCCCCGATGTGCAAGCAGGCAATTGGGCGCATACCTATATAGAAGCCCTTATGGCCAACAAGATCGTTACCGGATATGCCGACGGCACCTTCCGCCCCGACTCCGCAATAACCAGAGCGGAATTCGCTACCATGATTACCCGGGTTCTTCAAAGCTAGAACATAGACACGGACGGACGCCAGCAAGCGTCCGTCCGTGTCTTTATTCTTTCTTTTCCTCGATTCGATACCATAATTCACAGTACTCGTCCCCACCCTGATGCGTGCAGTACATCTCGAAGTTGCCTCCATCCATGATCGTATACTTGGACGTTTGCAGCCATTCCGAGAATATACGGTTTTTAAGCGAACGCAAATCGTAGTTCCCGCTCCCGTTTCCATCATTTAATGTGGAGAATACCGCCCAAGTAGATGCCGGAACATCAATAACCGTATACCCGTCTATCCTGCTTCCAGCCGATTTATAACATCCGATTAAATAAGGAAAAGTGGTATTGCTTGTGAACCTGTAGGAATCAAATGCAAAGACCTCTCCAAGTTCTCTAGAGAAATGGCCTTCAGCCCGCCAATCTCCGGCTAATGAATGAAACAGCCGGTCAAACTCGCCATTCTTTGAAATGTTTTGCCAGACTTCCGGGATCGTTATTCCGTCTTGATTCGCAATATTGTCCATGCCGTATATATCTTCTAGTCCATACACTTGAAAAGCTTTCCGTTCCTCAATTCGATAATTCATCTCGGCAACTCCCTTGAGAATAATTTGAAAGGAGAGTCGAGGGTACGCTTTCAACGGTCTACCCGCCTGCCGGGCCGCAGTAGGCGTCAGTCCGTGCAGATTCTGAAATGCCCGAGAGAAGGATTCAGGCGTTTCATAGCCGTATTTCAAGGCGATATCCGTTACTTTGTTCTTCCTGTCCTGCAAGTCAAAAGCTGCAAGCGTCAGCCGTCTTCGCCTTATATATTCGGATAAAGGCATCTCAAGCACAAACGAAAACATACGCTGAAATTGATAGACGGAGCATAAGGCAATTCTAGCTATCTGTTCGTAATTGATCTCGTGCTCCAGGTTATCTTCAATGTATTCAATAGCCAGATTCATGCGCTGAAGCCAATCCATCTCGATCCCTCCTTTCGTAAGGAGCATAACACCGCGATGTTCAAGCAGCCTGACAATTCATGCAATAAAATGACAGATTGTCCTCTTTAACCATCAGACTGAATCCTCTTTAATAGAAGTATCGAACCGGCGCTCTCCCTCCATGAGGGTAATGATTCTGGCGCCACGCTTCAAATCGCCGTAAGTGTTGTAGCCGGTAGCGCGTCCATATGCAAGCGTGATGCCATGAAGCGTGCCGATATAATCATTATTATGATCATGCCCCGCAAATACCCCCATCACATCTCCTCTTTCCAACAGGGCGGCGAACAAGCCGCTGTTGACCTTGGAGCAGCACACTTGCTCTCCTTTTGTACCTTCTGCCCCGCCGGATTCCCATACTTCGTTGTATTCGGGAAGAGGGATATGAAGGAAGGCAAGGCCAGGCAACACGGCGTTATTTTTCTCGGCAAGCTGGCGGGACTGTTCTCTGTACCATTGAACCTGACCAGGCTGGATCCATGCGTATCCGCCGATGCTTTCATGCGCATACTCGCCAGAATCCATAAAATACAGAACGGCGGCATCGCTGCCCGACGAAGAGCTTTTGACCGTTGCCGTATAATTGCCTATGCCGCCAATGTCCTCCGGACCGGCCTCGCTAATGCAATTGCCGAATTCGGATAAAATCTTTTGCAGCTCCGGTTTCTTCACATTTCTTTCCGCATCGTGATTGCCGTAAATAACGGCGAACGGAATACCGGATTGGTCGGCGATTTGCACCGTTTTCCGGAATCCCCCTCTTAGATCGCCTGTTTCATTGTCGGCATAAATAACGTCTCCCGTGAAAACAATCAGATCCGGCTTCTCGGATTCGATCAAGTTTTTGATTAAAGCCAGCGAGCGGACATCCGCTTCCCCTAGACCGTCATACACGTGAATATCCGTAAATTGAATAATTTTAAACGTTCCGTCCTTGCGAAATGCCAACTCTTTTCCCATCGTTTAAGCCTCCCGGCGATGTTATTATTCCTACCTGTTATTACTTATCCGCCGCCCTATGATATTCCTTGCTTGAAGATTGCCTGAGAAACTAAATATTCCCAAAAGCATAGCTATTTCGTATGATAGATCTATATCTTTTATTCAAAAGGAGCTCATATGACCGTAGAAGAACGCTCGCCCGCAGGAAGTTTGATTTACCGTCACAAGGAGACAGACAGGCCTTTCACCCCGGCAAGAGGCGATGAAGAGACGATTGAACTCATTACTCAGCATGTCGAACGGCATATCGGTCCGGTTGAGTCTGTATTTCATGAAATAATATCCGATCTTATCCATCTTGATATTCTGTATGTGGCTCCAACCAAAGAGAAAAATTACATTACCCTGGTAACGTGCGGGATGAGCAGCCTGCCGATGACCGTCCCTAATGGAGCGGAAGCCTTCCGTTACGCCGAGCTCATGATCTGTCTCCCTGCCGATTGGAAAATGTCTGAAAAAAGCTTCGAAGACGAGAACAACTACTGGCCTATCAGATGCTTGAAAATGCTCGCCCGCCTTCCTCATGAGTACAATACATGGTTTTATACCGATCATACGATTCCAAACGGCGATCCTGCCGAGCCTTATTCCGAATCCACGAAGTTGTCGGGGATGATGATTACTATTCCCTCTACCGTAGAATCTCTTGAAGAGTTCTTTACACTTCGGGCGTCAGAGAGCAAGGAGGTTCATTTCTTTAGTTTGACCCCTCTTTACAACGATGAAATGAACTACAAGCTTAAACATGGAGCGGACGCCTTGCTTGCAAAGCTGGAAAAGGCCGAAATAACGCAAATTATCGATCCTAAACGTAAAAACACCTGCAAGAGGCTTTTTGGCTTGTTCTAAGAAAAACAGATACCCGGATAGACTAAGGACCGGTCAATCCCTCGAGAAGGGGTTTTCCGGTCCTTGTTTATTTTTGCTCATAAACAATATGGTAGAAGAGCGTTTCTTTGGCTGCACGGCGATGGTTTTATCAGATGCTTTCTATTTGAAGTGGCCGCGCGGCTTCTTGCCGCTCCACCGTTCGTCAACCTTTTCCAAACTCGACTGGTACCGCGTATCCACGCTGAGCCGATATTGGTTCGTCGTATTGGCTAGCGAGCAATGCATGAGGAACATGCCAAAAATCAATACATCCCCCGCGCAATACTCGGCCGTAGCCCATTTGCCTCCAAATTTCTCCGTAATGACTAGCGGATCATCCGTATAATGCCCGATACCGGGATCGCGGTCCGAATCCTTGGAGCCGTAAGACTTCTTCAACTCCTCAAAATGATGGGAATCCAGGCAAATCGCCAAACCTCCCATGGCATAATCGATATCGCCAAGAGGCGACCATACGGTGTAGAGGTTATGCGTGCCGCGCCCCATATACACAATATCGTAATGCGCACCGGTAAAATCTCCTTGTCCAACGGCGCGAAGCCACTTGTAATGGTACGTCAGCGATCGTTCCCCCAGCAGCTCATCAAAGAAGCTCATTATATGCTCGCCATTCAGCACGCTGAGCAGTTCCGGCAAATCCTCGTTAGTGCCTCCCATGAAAATCGTTTTGCTGCCGTCGGCCATTACGCCTTCCTCCAGCAGCGTATCCCGGTCCAGCTTGCCCATCTTGTCCATTTTCTTCAGGATGGCATGGCGCGCCTTCAACACTTGCTCTCGATTATGGAAGTCCCGAAGCAGCAAATAACCGTCCTCCGCAAGCCGCGCTCTTAATGCGTCAGCATCATGCAATAGCTCATTCGAATCTCTCAGTTCCGTTAAATGAGGTCCTCCAAGCTCTAGCTCCCGGCTTCCTACTTTTAGCAGCATCCACCAACCACTCCTTAATCGGATAGTAGCTTCATTGTAAAGCCGGACCCTCTATCTATACCATGGAGGTCATTAGCAAAAACATGTATAATCGTACTAAAATTCCGAAAGGAAGGCTTGCCATGTCCTTTATGAATATCCCCTACGAGCTTGAAGAGCATCCGCTTCCACCGCCCTGCAAGTTTCGGTTAATATGGAAGGTACAAGCGGATAACGCTTATCAGGTCACCAAGCCGGCCGGCTTCTCTTCCCCCGGCTTATTCGCAACCTGGGAAGGCAAAGGCGTAATCACGCTGGGAAGCGAGCAGCATGAGCTGGATGCCGGAACCTATATCATCGTACCGCCGGATATCCCCACCGCATACCGATGTCTCAATGGAAATTGGAAGTTTTATTTTCTGGAATTTGATTCGCTGGACATGGCCTTAGGATTAAACCTTCCTGTAGGCATTCCCGTATCCACCGCCAAAATGGCGGAAGCCGCCCGAATGAACGAGCGGCTGATTAACAATCTCATTATGAAGCCTGCCGGCTATGCTTACGACTCCCATCTGGCCATGCAGGAGCTTCTGCTGCTATTCGCCAGGGAACGGAATGCCGGCCGCTCCGGCAGGCATCCCGAATTAGACGATATTTTGTACCGCATGCACCAAACGATTGGACAGCCCTTCCTAACCGAGGAATGGATTCGGCAAAGCGGCTTGTCGCGCACTGCCTTCTTCACCCGCTTCCGCGAGAGAACGGGGATGTCCCCCAACCAATATATGCAGGAGCTGAAGCTGGCCGCGGCCAAGACATCGCTCGAGACAACCCAAGCATCGGTGAAAGAAATTGCCGCCGCCCTGCAGTTCTATGATGAGTTTCATTTCTCCAAGCTGTTTAAGAAAAGATACGGCCTGTCTCCCCGGGCTTACCGGCAGGGTGCACCGTTTGCAGATTAACAGATCTCCATTGCGCGTTGATGCAGGAACTGTTTTACGGAACGGTCCTCGCAAAGGCCAATCGCGCGGCTGTAAGCTGTCCGTGCTTCCTCAAGATTCTCCGTTAACCTGAGCAAATGGGCTAACAGCGCCCAATAAGGCTGGTAGCTGTCCCTGTTCGCTTGAGGTATCGCTTCTAGAAGAGCCAATCCTTCCCTTGGACCGTATGCCTCCGCAACAGCAGCCGCGCGTCCTACCAGAATGCCGAGAGTTGGGCTCAGTTGGCTTAACCCCTCATATAGCAAGGCAATTTCCTTCCATTCCATACGTCCGGTCCTTGCCCGCTGGGCATGAACGGACTGAATTGCGGCCATCAGCTGAAATCGTCCGATTCGGCCGAATCGCGCGGCTTTATGCAGACATTTTTCTGCCTCCGTTATCAACGAGGCGGACCAGCGCGATGTATCCTGCTCGCTTAGCGGAATGTAGCTCCCCGCATCGTCGCGGCGGGCTCTTTGCCGTGCTTCACAATGCAGCATAAGAGCAAGAAGCCCCTGCGTTTCGGGTTCATCCGGCATATAAGCGGCAAGGAGTCTTCCCAAATAAATGGCCTCATCCACTAACCCTCTGCGCCTCGAATCTACTCCCGCAAGATCATCCCAACCGCTGCCATACGCCGCATAGATGGCATCCAGCACGGCATCCAAGCGTTTAGGCAATTCTTCAACGTCAGGCATGGTGAAGGTCAGACGGTCGCTTCGAATTTTTGCCTTGGCGCGCGTAAGCCGCTGTCCCATCGTGGAGGGCTTCACTACGAATGCGGACGCGATGCGGGATGCGTCGATGCCAAGCACGAGCTGCAGCATTAACGGCGTGTGAATTGACGGATCGATCTCGGGATGCGAGCACAAGAACAGCATTTTCAGCCGGTCATCAGGAAAGGCTGCGGAATCCATATGCTCCGCTTCCTCCGACATGGCGATCAGAGCCGAATAGGCTTTTTCGGAAACGCGCTCACGACGGAGGCGGTCCATAAGACGCCGCTTAGCCACCATAAGCAGCCAAGCCTCCGGTTTGTCCGGAATCCCCTTCTTCGGCCACGATTCCAAAGCGGTGACGAGGGCATCCGCAAGCGCATCTTCAACCGCCTCCAGATCACGCCAGTTAGCGGCTAGATAGGAAAGGATGCGGCCATAAGAGTCGCGAACGGTATTTTCGATTGTCCGATAAGTATCCATTTCGCTCCTATTACATAGCCGGGAGATTTTGCCTTACTTCCACGGCGTTTACGGGAGCGCGGGCCGCCCACTCCAGCGCAGCATCCAAGTCAGGCACGTCGATAACGAATAATCCGCCAAGCTGTTCTTTCGTTTCGGTAAAGGGGCCGTCCTGCACAAAAATGGTTCCGTCATTTCGCCGTAACGTCGCAGCCGTATCTGGCGAATGCAGGCCAAACCCGGTAACAACAACCCCGGAATCACGCAGCGCATGAACATAATGCGACCAGCCAGCCAAATACTCCTGTTGTTTCTCAGGGTCCTTGCGAGCGGCGAAATCCTCCGTACTTTCAAAAAACATCAGCGTAAAATGCATGCTTCAAGCTCCTCTCATCGATCACTTATTTGACTTACATCTTTATGTCGATTTCGGAATGCGGATTTCTACAAGTCCTGTAAAATAATTTTCGCCCTTCATGCGAATTTTCCTATTGCTATTCAGACGAAAAGCCCGCCCAAACGATCATCGGCCGGAGGCGGGAAGCCAGATGCCTGGCCATCGATACGATTTGACCCTTGTGATGAAACTCATGCGTCTCCACATGAGTTCGAATAATCGTTCCGCGCCCAAATTCGGGAAGAGCCTGATGCAATTTTTGGGGAGGCAGCTCCTCCAAGAAAGCAAACACGTTCTGTCTAACGGAACTGATCCATTCGTATTGCTGCCGCGGTATTTCCAACAACGCAATCACTCCTCGGAGTACGAAAGATAAGGTTTATCCTGTCATTTCAACTTCTCCGTTATCGTCAATTCATTGCCATCGGGGTCGATGATCGTAAAATAAAGCCTATTCCCGCGCAATTGAATCCGGTTCACCGC
This sequence comes from Paenibacillus glycanilyticus, assembly GCF_051200795.1. Classification (NCBI taxonomy): domain Bacteria; kingdom Bacillati; phylum Bacillota; class Bacilli; order Caryophanales; family Paenibacillaceae; genus Paenibacillus; species Paenibacillus glycanilyticus. The sequence goes on along the minus strand of NZ_CP195155.1, from coordinate 612,500 downwards.
AGCGCCATCCTCTATCATCTTCTGGTACGAACGGAATATCGCGTAGGGATCCGCACGGCGAAAACCGTCCACAAGCGCTTCGAACACCTCCATGCTAAGTCCGCGGCGAGGAGTTGTAATCACGGTATCATCCCAACATTCAGGATGGCGCTCAACGGCCGTCTTTAGCCTCGTCCTCGCCCGCTTCAGAGCCGCCTTCACCGAGCCCTCGGATTGTCCGAACAGTTGTCCCGTTTCCTTCGCGGTAAAGTGAAACACGTCGATCAGCAACACAAGAACGGCTTGCCTCGGTTCAAGCCGATCGGATAACAATTCAAGCGCTTCACGCACATCCCACCCGCTCCATTCGTCGTAGGATGGGATTTGGTAAGCTTCAAGCTGCCCGGTTTGCGGCTGCAGCTTACGGCTGCGGCATATATCTATCCAGGAGTTGGAGGCAATCCGAAATAAAAACGGCTTCGTCAATTCCCTGTCCGGGAACCGGAGATGCCAACGGTAGGCTTTAATAAGCGATTCCTGCAGCAGATCATCGGCGTCCCAAGCCGAGCCGGCCTTAGCCAGACAATACCTTCTCAGATCGCCTTGCAGCGGAAGCGTCATCACCGCAAACGTTTCATAGCCTGAGTCCAATTTGTTCTTCTGCTGCATTATCGCTGCTTCCTTAAGTTTTCCTTGTGGGTAAAATACGGGGTCTGCCCCGTCTCTTCCACGACGCTTAAGGGATTCTCGTCGGGATCAAAAGCTTCGAAAAACCGGTATCCATCCTCTTCGTGAATTTCGCTTAGCTTTGCCCCCTTGGCCTTAAGCTGTTCATACGAAAGGTTAATATCGTAAGAAGTGAAATTGTAATAGGGCATCATCGCTTTACCCGAGTCAAATTGCACGGGCTGCGGTTTTTCCACTTTCCATAACAACACCAAGGTTTGACTGTTAGGGAATGCAAGTCCAACTCTATAATCGGTCCTTTCAATCGCTTCCACACCGAACATTCGAATGTACCATTCCGATGAACGCCCAATATCGGTTACCGGAATAAATATGCCGGATACAAATGCGACGATTTTTTCCATAGCTCGGTCAGCTCCTTTATCCTAATTTTCAATCTATTAACGATAAAAATCCATAAAAAGATACGGGTAAGCAAAAAGCGTCGGATTTATTTTTTGCGCATAAAAGGGCCGCAACAAACTGCTGCACACGCAGCCTGTTACAGCCCAATCCTATGTGCGAAACGGCTTTTACACGGCTCGGACGTCCGGCCTCTAGCTCAGTTTCACCAGGTTATCCGCCGTGCGGAAGGCCAACGCCATAATCGTCAGCACCGGATTAACGCCGCCGTTGGTCACGTGAACGGACCCATCGCTCACCCACAGATTGTCGTATCCGTGCACGCGGCCGGACGGATCGGTGACGGATGTCTCGGGATCGTTCCCCATGCGAAGTGTACCCGCCTGATGCTGTCCTGCGCTTAAGCCTCCGCCCGGCTTCGTCTGCCAGACTTCACGCGCCCCGGCTGCCCACAGCCACTTCTCCGCCTGCTCTCCCAACACAGCCGCAGCCCGGAGGGACTCGGGATGAACGCTGCCGGACAGGAACGCAACCGGTATGCCAAAACGATCCTTCACCGACTTCGACAGCCGCACTCTGGAGTCGGGGTTAGGAATCTCCTGAATAGGCCCTTGAATTTGGCTCGTGCGCAGGAAGGTATCGCGCATCGTTTCCTTGCCCTTTATCCCCCATCTCGCCGCATTCGGCGAAAGCGCCCGATACCAATGGATAAGAGGCAGCCGCGTGAACTCGTTCGCGAGCAGCCCCCCGCCGATAATCCCCAAATGGCTATGTTCCGTGTTGAAAGTCGCTATGCTGACCCCTGGACCAAGGCCGTCTTGAACCACCTCGTCAAAAATCCCGTAAGCACCGGAATACACATGACCCTGCAGGTTTCTGCCGACTTGCCCATTCCGGTTGCCGATCCCGTCCGGCTCTGAATCGCTTGCGGAGTTAAGCAGGAGCCGCGCGCTTTCAATCGCTCCCGCAGCAACAACCACATGGCCTGCCTGAATTTGCCGACGTTGGACCGAACCGTTCCATTCCTGCACGAGACGGACTCCGGTCGCATGTTTTCCTCCATCGGTATCTATGTACTCGGCAAAAGTATCGCAAATCAGATCGCAATTCCCCGTCGCTATCGCTCTTACCAGCATCGTGTTATGCCCGCCGTTCTTGCTGTTAGTCGGGCAGGCAAAACCTACGCATTGACCGCATCTGCCGCAAGCCTGCCGGCCATCCCTTTCAACGGAGTTAATAAGAAGCGGTACGGCACCAGAATTCCAGCCTAGCTTCTGGGCAGCACGGGCTAACCGTTCGGCTTCCAGCGTCATAGGCATGGCCGGCATAGGATAAGGACCGTAACGCTTGCCTCTGCCGGGATGGGCACTCCCGTCGCCGGATACGCCAACTTCCCATTCGGCACGCTGGTAATAAGGCTCAAGATCCTCGTAAGAGATTGGCCAGTCGGCGAGCGAGCTGCCTTCCGGTATTCCGTAACGGCTTGCCATACGGAAATCTTCCGTATGAAACCGCCACGCCTGCGCTCCGTAAACCCTCGTCCCTCCGCCAACCGTCATCGCATTATTGTGGTAATCGCCATCAATAGGCAGCGTTATTCGCTCGCTGCCGTCCGCCATAGCAAACGTGCGGGGGTTGCCTTCCACATCCGGACCCGTGTTATGCCCGTATTTGCTGATCCGGTGATTCCGCAGATGATCCCTGCCAACCTCATCGTATTTCAGCCAGCTTCCGCGCTCGACAACAAGCACCTGCATGCCGGACTCGGCCAGGACAGCAGCAGCAACCGATCCCCCTGCACCGGCCCCGATTACCACCGCATCGTATCGGTCGCGCAGCTGCTCCAGCGTTTTATGCGGGAAGTCTGCCTCCGGAGCTGGCGTTATTGCCTCTGCCGCGGGGCCCGGACGAAAGCCTAGCATCTCCCACGACTTTCCTTCTCTATTCCCTCCAGCCTCCGGAGTTCCGTAATAACCTTCGGCTGTTAGATTCAATAACGTATCGAAAAATAGCTTCGACGAAACAGGCCAGTCCCGGTAGGCGTCAGCTTCCGCTTCTTGCAGCAGTTGATCTTGCTCACCGGCAGGCAATTCGGAAAACGGCTTCCCATGAAGCCTCATGGCTTCCTCTTGCAAAAAGCGGAGCCCGGGTTCAATCACCTTCGCCCAGACTGCAGCGTCCTGCCCGGCATAACGCTCCAAATAGGTTAAGACTCCCGCATCGCTTGCCGACTGCCAATCATCCCCTGGAATCAACCGATCCGTAACCGCTTTCAAAAGAGCATCTACATGCAATTGATCTTGACTCATTTTCCTAATCCCTCCCTGTTTCTAGCTACTTTTATCATAATCTGTTAGGCTAGTCATTTGCAAAAAAGTTTTCCCTATCTTTTTCGACCTCCTAGTCTTTTTTTCGCCTAAAAAAAGAGCGACGGCATCATTCGCCGTGCCCTTCGCTTTAGTTAGAGTTTTTGAAGCCCGCAAGCGCATTCGCGTACAGCAACGGCTTAGCCACCTGCTTCAGGTATAAGTCCCTTTGCTTGGCATACAACGCCAGATGATGATCGGGTAAAATGTTCACTTCGAGCACATAAATATGACCGTTTTTATCCACCATCACATCGACGCCAATATCGGCGTAATTTCCGCCTTTGGAATCGAAAATTTTGCAGGCCTTGGTGCAGATCTCGATCATTCGGTTTTGAGTCAGCAGCGACTGGCTTCGGCTATACCCATAGGTGCCTTGCAGCGCATTTAAGCCTTTTGATGCAAAGCCGGCGGATGTAAAGTTTGTAACAATGCCGTTTTTCTTGCCGAACCTTGCAATGACGCCCGTACAGGACCACTGCAGCTGTTCGTTTTTTTGCATAATGACCCTGAAGTCGATGCCTCTGCTGCCTTGTCGTTTCATTTCGATCCCTTGCTGCACGATATACTGATGTTCCCGCAGGAGATTGGCTAGAAAACCGGCTACCTCCGTAGACCCTACGGATACAATTCGATAAGGACTGGCTTTTTTATTATTTTCGGGGTAAATAAACTGATAGCCATCCCCCTTGCGAACCGCTTTTATAATCCCCCTAGCCATAGATTCCATCGTAGGCTTCAAATAAACAGCGTTGTAACGGGATAACATGTAATCCAGATCTTTGCGGCCCTGCAGCTTTCTCGTATGGGGCAAATGCTTGCGGATCGCCGGATGAGGGGAAAGCCATTTCCATAACTTCCACTTGTTGAAATGGTCGCCGAGGAAATATCCATTAAACAGGCGAGGTCCAAGCACCCGTTTGAGGGCTTTGTAGGTAGGCGGATTTAGCGCTGCTCTTCTATATAAAGCGGATGGATACGGAAAAGTGCCCAGAGTCCACTTGGACGCGCCTTCCGGGGAATAATAGTACCCTCGAATCTTCCTCGCTTGCAAAGAAATATCGTCCGCCCGGCAAATATAGATTAAGCCCTGTATAGAAGAATAGGGACGTAAGTAATCATTGTAATTTTTTATTTTCTCCATTGTAATAGCAGCCCCAGGTTTAAACGCGACAATCCCTAGCACGGGACCGATGTGAACGTTATTCCCTTTGACCAACACTTTATATTTCAAAGGCGGAAGGCTGTATCCCCCCAGCGATTGCGATGAAATACCAATTGTATCGCTTGGCAGGCTTTGAGATACTCTCACCTTTAATTGTCTGTTCCATGCCCCGAAATGCACCTTGACGGTGGACGGCCTGCCTGCGAATTTCCGCAAAAAAGCTTGGTTGACGAGTAAGCTGTCTTTCTCCGCATGATTCAGCTTTTTAACACGCATCGCCATGATTACGGCCTTCCTTTCGACGGATGGCTTGTGCCGAAGCCGGCTAGTTTTTTGGCATACAGCATATTCGCCCTAATCGTCCGATGGAACATTTGCGTCTCCCCCGCGTCCAAAGCGATCGTATGATTGGGGTCGTTATGATTAACCTCGATAATCCACAATTTATTCCGTGTATCAAGAGCAAAGTCGAAGCCCAAATTTGCGGCATGATAGCCCGATGACACCAGCTGCTTAGCGATATTCCGAGCAATCTTTTCCATCCTGAGACAGGCAGCTCCAGCTTCGGCTTCTCCCATATGCAGAATCCTTCGAAGCGCCCGTTTACCCTCCATGGCTGTTCCGCCTTTGGATATGTTGCTGACAATGGACCTCCGAGGTCCTTGCCTTGCGATAATTCCCATCCGCTGCCAATTTCCTTGCCCGTCCTTCACCAGGATTAACCGGAAATCGATGAGACGCTCTTTGGAGGAGACCAGCTTTATTCTGTCTTGAATCAAATAGCCGGATTGATGATTTTGTTTCCGAAGGAATTGACTCAGCTCCTGCACATTCCGAAAAACCTTCTTCAATGAACCTTTATGCGTAACCGCGATTTTATGATTTTGTTTGGACAGCTTGAGAATATGGCTCCCGAATGATCCTCGAACCGGTTTCATATAGACCTCGTCGCTTTGCTCAAGCATTCGGGCAATGTCCTGCGGACTTTGAAACAGAATGGTTCTGGGCAGATGGGCTCTGACGCTTCCGCTCCGGGAGAGGAGCTTGTGCATGCTCCATTTATCCAGCCGAAAATTATTAAAGACGGTTCTTCCCAAGCTGTTTTGAAAATGGGCCATTAACGGTGTACCGGTTAACGACTTGTTAATAATGGACGAGGGATATCGGTATTGGCCGTAGATCCAGGTCTTTTTTACAGGCGAATACATAAACCCGTGGATCGTCTTTGTCCGAAGATTAACGGCATCCGGGGAAAAAGCCAGCAGCGCCCCATTCACGTGACGGTGTGTCTTCGCATAATGGAGTAGATTCTTAATGGGCAGACTGCCTTTTATCTTATCAACAAGAATACCGATATAGGGACCTACGCTGAGCGTATTTCCATCCTTTCGGACTTGAAATTGTCCCTCTGCCGGTATCTTTAATGTATTCATGCAGGCATGAGAGACGAGCATTTGGCCTTGCGGCACCTTCTCTGAGGTCATCACTTTAATCGGATGGGTCGTAATGCCGAATTGGAGAAGGAGACTTTGATTTTGGGATAAACTCCAATTCTTCAGGAATGCCGGGGCCACCAGGACCGTATCGGACGGCAGAGAGGAACGACTGCGTATCTTGATCATGGTTAGAATCCTTTCCTCCCCTAAGAAATCAGCTATTCATTAGTCTATTATTCACGTTCTGCAGTGTTACTTTGTTGATCATAATTGGGCCTTGTGTCCTTTCCCCTCTTCATTCATACACTGTGATTAGATCAAGGAGGGGAGGCTTTATTGGTGGCAACTCTCGGAATCATGTGGGACCGGATGAATACAGCAGTTTTTAAATGGCAGGCTAAGGCCATTCGGGCGGCCGGGTTTAACAGGTTATTATTGTTTAAGCCTAATCATGTCGACCGGAGAAATCGAACCGTTGCCGGATGGGTCTATGAGAATAATCACTGGCGCTATGAGCCGAAGTCCCCGTATCCTTCTATCATCTACGATCGGGGCATCTATAGCGGACGAATGCTGCAGGAAGCTAGACAAATGAAAGAAAACTCCGGCATTCCTTTTACGGGGGATTGGCTGGGAAACGATAAATGGAGCATCCATAAACATCTCTCGGTAAACAGCAGGCTTCGCCCCTATCTCATCCCTACTCTGCTGTTAAACCATAATCAAGCCGTGCATACGATGCTGCATAAATATAAAAAAGTTATTATCAAACCTCTTGGCACCCATAAAGGAACGGGGATATTGAAGCTGTCCTATAGGAACGGGAAATATGTGATAGAGGAAAATAAAAAGCAGAGACTCCCCTTATCTAAAGAGGGTTTACAGAGGAAGCTCGCCCAGCTGCGCAGCAAACGGAATTATCTCGTTCAGAAATGGGTCGATATAACGGATGCTTCGAACAGAGTCTACGATATCCGCGTACTCATCCAGAAGAATGAACTTGGACAATGGCATCTGACCGGGATGGGTGTACGGCTTGGGAAAGCTGGCAATATTACTTCCAATCTAGCTACTGAAGGCAGCGCGAAGGAGATTATCTCTTTCTTGACCAAACAATTCGGCCATACTCGGGCATTAAGACTTGAGCAAAAGCTTCGGGAGCTAGCCTTTGAGATAGCCACGCAGCTAGAACGATCCTTTCAAAAACGGCTGGTCGAGCTTGGCCTTGACTTCGGGATCGACCGTCAGTCCCATATCTGGATCATTGAGGCTAACGCCATACCCGGCAAAGAAGTGTTCAAGCGGGCCGCATCTGCAAAAGTGTTCAAACAAAGCCTGCAGCTTCCGATTTATTATGCGGGCTTCCTGCATAGAAGGCTGTCGGGGAGAAGAGTACGGCGCAAGCAATAAATGACATTGCGGGAATATTAATAATCAAGCAAGAAGAGCCTGGAAATAATCCCTTCCCGGCTCTTTTCTTATTCTATGTATGTTGTAGATCGCAGATATCGTAGACAGTCCGCCTCCAGTAAACGTAATCCCCTGATGCGCCGGCACGCCTCGAATGCATACTTTTTTCCATTGATTGCATAATAACACCAGGTGGTGATCTATATGCCAAATATTTCAGACAGCAGCACTAGCGATATAACAATGAATCAAACCGGAGACGCTGTAAGTCGTGAAACACAGATACAAAAACCAAATCAAACCGCCCAGAAGGCGAAGCCGATATCCAGGCAGCTTGAAGTTAATCGCCAGCTGCTGGAAGAGGTCTTCAAGAGCTGCAGCGACTTGACTTACTTGGCTTGGAAGTTCGGTCCGAATATGTCGCGGCAGGCGTTATCCGTCTACTTCGGCACCATCGTCCAGAAAAAGAAGCTTAATTATATGAAATCCGTGCTTCAAGACCTGGTGACTCACGAGGTCGGTCCAGGGACGGAAGTGACGACGGAAAGCATCATTCAATATTTCGAAGATGATGTTGTTTCTGCCGAGTCGGCGAGTCTGGAAAATGATTTCGACACGCTCGTGGATCATATTCTGGACGGGAATCTAGTCATTTTCTTTGAAGGCTGGGACAAAGCGATCGTGTTCCAGGCTTCAGGGCTGGAGACCAGGCAGATCACCGAACCGATTAGTGAACCGTCCGTTCAAGGACCACGGGAAAGCACGGTCGAGAATATGAATATAAACATCGGTTTGCTTCGGATCCGCTTGAAAAGTCCGTTGTTTAAGCTGGAAACGTTAAGCTCGGGCGGCGAGACCCGGACGAAGATCGCGTACTGTTATCTGGAGGGAAGCGTCGACCCGGAAATGCTGGCCGAATTCAAAGAACGCATGGAAGCAACGAAATCGATGGAAGTGCTGGAGACATCCTATGTCGAGGAATTAATCCAAGATTCGATGTATTCGCCATTTCCCCAGTTTCGCGTAACAGAGCGTCCGGACGTGGCGGTCGCTGCATTGCTTGACGGCAAAATCGTCGTGCTGGTACAGGGAACCGGAACCATGCTCATTTGTCCAGGGCTGTTTATAGAGCTGCTGCAGTCGAGCGAAGATTATTATCAGCGCACCGTCTATTCGAGTTTAATCCGCTGGCTTCGCGTCCTCGCGTTCTTCATGGCTTTGACGCTGCCTAGCATTTACATCGCCGTGACGACATTTCATTCCGAAATGATTCCTACAGTGCTGCTGCTGACGATATTAGATTCCCGCGAAGGCATTCCGTTCCCGGCATTCGTTGAAGCGCTGATCATGGAATTTTTTTTCGAGCTGCTTAGAGAAGCAGGAATCCGGCTCCCCCGCCCCGTCGGTTCCGCCGTCAGCATCGTTGGCGCCCTCGTCATCGGCGAGGCAGCCATCAACGCCGGACTCGCTTCCCCGATGATGGTCATTATCGTTGCGTTGACGGGAATTGCCTCATTCGCGATTCCACAGTATAACATGGCGATTGCTTTGCGGATCCTTAGATTCCCATTAATGGCGCTCTCGGCATCGTTTGGAGGATTTGGGCTATTGTTTGGGCTTTTGGCGATCTTATGGCATATGGTGACGCTGCGTTCATTGGGACAGCCCTTTCTGGGCACGCTGCAGCCGTTCAGTCCTCACCAGCTGCTTGATACGTTCATCCGCGCGCCGATCAAGTATATGGACCGCTCGCCTCGACGCAAAAGGGCTTCCAAATCGGCGCCGCAACATTCCGAATAGCAAAGGAATGATGGCTTAATGAAATGGCTGCAGCAGCTTGTTATGCTTTGGCTTGCCGCAATGATACTTACCGGATGTTGGAATAGAGCCGAATTGCCGGAGAAAGCTTTTGTTCTTGGAGCCGCCATTGACCAGATCAAGCCGGACAAAATCAAGCTTGCTGTCCAGATCTATAAACCGGGGCAAAAGGCCGGTGCTCAAGGAGGCAAACAGGCCGAGCCTTATGTCAATATTGAAACCAAAAGCGAGTCCGTATTTGATGCCGTTCGCGACATTACGCTTCATCTTGGACGGAAAGCCCAGTGGAGCCATATTCGGGTCATTGTTATCGATGATGAAACGGCTGGTAAAACACCGCTCCTTTCGCTTCTCGATGAGTTTTACCGAGATCATGAAACGCGTATGAGCACGAAAGTGATGATCTCAAAAGGGAATGCAAGCAAGTATCTTGAGATTAAACCTCTGATCGAACAAACCGTTACTCACCAAATGAAGCGGATGCAGGAAATAGGACTCCGCGAATCGGGGAAAGTTCCTGCTGTCAGCCTGCTTCAGTTGGCACAGGCCCTAAAAAGCCAGGTTCCCGACATCATCCTTCCGTACGCAATAGAACGGAAAGAAGGCGTAATCCTGCCGGGCGCTGCCATGATTAAGGACGGCAAGATGATCGGGACGCTTACCGGCAGCCAAACCGAGAATATTCTTATGCTCACGAATCAATTCAAGCACGGGGCTCTGCGACTTCCTTGCGAACGCTCCGACAACAATAAGAAGCCGAAGGTTGAAGCGGTTGAAACGCACAATACACGGACGAAAATTACTCCCGTTCTGAATCCGGACAAACTTAAAGTGAACGTGAAGGTTATGATCATCGGTAACATAAGCGAGATGAAGTGTAGCAGATTGGACAATCGCGAAGACGAGATCCATTTCCAGCAAAGATTGAAGGAGGAGATGGAAAAACAACTGATGGAAACGATACGGTTCACGCAGGAACAGCAAATCGACGTGATCGGGCTAGGCAATACGCTCTACCGCAACCATACGAAAGTATGGAAAGAGTGGAAAGAAACATGGCGCGAACGTTACGCGGATGCCGATTTTGAAATCGAGGTTACTGCCGATATTACCCATACGTTAACGACAGTGGGGAAACCGGTCAGCGCCAAGTAATCAAGGAGGAGGATACGGATGCTGGAGAAAATAATGGTTCTGATGATAAGCTACGTCCTTGCGCTTGGCACGGATATCCATAATCTGCGGGATGCTCAGGTTCGCTCCAAGATGATCTATTTCGGGATTATCGTGATTTCGCTATATCTTAGCGTCGATTATCTTATTAAACCGGAACTGCCTGATATCCATGCCCTTGTCGATCTCACCTTGACCCGTCCGGCCAGAATGATCGTTGAGTTTCTTACCGTGAAGCCTATATGAAGAAACTTGAGACGATCAGCATTTCGCAAATGGCGGTATTATATTTCGCATATGTAACCGGATCAGCCAAGATCGTTATCCCGGGTCCGCTCATTTCAATGGCATTTAATGCGGCATGGCTATCAATCCTCATTTCGGCTTCCTTCGGCGCCCTGCTGCTCCTCATCATTTTTTATTTGCATGACAAGAATCCCGGATTGACGTTAATCGCCATAAGCAACAAGACGATCGGCCGCTGGCCTACCGTAATCCTGGCCTGCGCCATGCTGACCATGGCGCTGCATATGGCATCCGGCATCATTATCGACGTTTCGGCTTTTATGACCAGCATGATGCTGCCCGAGACGCCGAACTACATATTCATGGGGATGCTCTACTTTCTTGCCGCGCTGCTCTTGCGGTCAGGCATCGAATCAATGGCCCGGATGTTCAGTATATTAATCGTGTTCGTCATGGGGTTTTGGGCCATTGTGCTGCTCCTCCTGATTCCGCAATATCACCCGGAGTTTCTGCGTCCGGTTTTTCCGGTAGGCATTAAACCTACGCTGCTCGGAGCCTATTTAACAGCTGGATTCCCGTATGGAGAGGTGGTTCTGTTCGCCATGCTGCTGCCTTTTTCGCGTGCGAAACAGACGAAGCCACTTAAGAAGGCCCTCTTCTGGGCCCTGCTGGCGAACGCAGCCACCTTGATCATCTCGACCCTTTGTACGATTATGGAGCTCGGGCCGATGGCTACGGAGAAGAGGTTCTCCGTATTTGTCATCGCGCAAATGATCGAGGTAGGCGATATCATCGAGCGGGTCGAAGCCGTTATAGGGTTGGCCTTGATAGCCGGTTCTCTGATGAAGGCGGCGATTACGCTTTTTGCGATTCAGCTCATCATAACCGAGCTGTTCAAGCTGAAAAACGACCGTCTGCTGACCAATCCGATCTGTCTTGCGGTCTTCTTGCTGGCCTTAACGATGCCGAGTAACGCCAAACGATGGGAGGAGCTGGTCTTTATCGTGCATCCGCTTTGGGTTGCCGTTGTCTTTGTGCTTCCGCTTCTAATCATCGCAGGAGTTGCTGCCGTCAAGGAGCTTTTCAGTGAGCCGCAGCATTCTTCTTAGCCACTATGTCATTATATCCGGATCGGTGGAATATAGATGAGTTGGTTTAATCCAACTCCCATCGGATAATCCGGTTAGGAAGTGATTAGTTTGAGAATGCGTGACAATGAACCAAAAAGGATGTTCACTGCGGCTGCCGCGCCGCCAGAACCACTCCCCGTTTGTCCAACCGGACCTGTGCCGGAGCTGTCTAACTGGATCCCACTCACGCCTCTAGAGGAAATGGCTCAGACCGATTACGATGTCCTCATCATAGGCTCCGGTGCCGGCGGAGGTGCCGTTTTGTGGCGACTATGCGAGCATTGGAAAAGACAGCGGAAGCGGATCGGTATTATTGAGCGGGGAAATCAGGAGCTGCAGATGCATGCGCGGAACTTGCCGACAATGAATCAGGAGCGCCTGGTCAGCTATTTCACTCATCTCTCCAAGCCGTTGCCCGGCTCGAACCCGGATTATCCGGGAGCCCGGCAGCTCTTCGCGCTAGGGGGAAGAACGCTGTTCTGGTACACGTTCACGCCGCGGATGAACGAGTGGGATCTGGCGAAATGGCCCATTCCGGTAAATGAACTGGAAAGCTATTACGGCATAGCGGAGCAGGTGATGCACGTCACCCCCTCCTTCGCTCAAGGCTCTTCATTTACGAATATCCTGCTCGAGCGGCTCTGGATGCGCGGATTTTCCAAAGCGTCTCCGCTGCCAATCGCCGCCGATATCGAGCCGCAATCATTCGGACGCATTCATACCGATATGTTCACCAGCTCCATTTCATTAATGGCCAGAGCGCTGAATACGAGGCCATTCGATCTGGCGATCAATGCACGAGCCGTACAAATCCTCCAAGATCAAGGCAAAGTTGCCGGGGTCCATGTCATGACGCCGGATAAAGAATCCTATACACTCCGAGCCAGGACGGTCGTCGTATGCGCGAGCACGTTCGAAACGCCCCGCCTGCTGCTTTATTCAGGCATTCGAAATCAGGCGCTTGGTCATTTTTTGACGAATCAAACGTTCGTGCAGGCGACGGGAAGAGTCAACACAGCCGGCTTTCCTTCTCCTCCCGGTCCTCTCAATATCGCAATCCCCCAAACGACGGAACGGCCATACTCTGTCCTGCTTACAGGACCGGAAGCCTTTTACTGGTACCCTGTTGCTGTAGAAAGGCCGTTGGAAACGGAAACAGACGTCGATATGTTAGGGTATGGAAAGGTTCAATCCCGTTATGAGAACCGGATCGAGCTCAATCCCGGCAAAACAGACGAATACGGAATTCCGGAAATCAAGGTGCATTTCTCGTTAACACCGGCCGATTGGAACGTAGTCGGCCAAATGGCTAACGGAATCCGGCATATGGCCGCGGCGGCAGGCATACGTTTGGCTCCACGGAATAACCGGCCGGCCATATGCTTGACGCCGCTTGGGGACTTGCATCATGATGCGGGCACATGTCGAATCGGAGACGACCCTTCCACCTCCGCAGCCGACCGGTACTGTCAAGTCCGCGGCATCTCCGGCCTGTTCGTGGCGGATAACAGCGCGCTGCCGGACACCGGAGCCGAGAATCAGACACTGACAACAATTGCCCTCGCCATTCGCACGGCGGATATCATTGCCCGATTTGACGGCCAGGTTCCCGGCTCCCGCTAGTCGCCCCTGACCTGAAAATTAACAACAATGGTTACAGACCCCCAGCTAACGGAAGCTGAATATGCTGAAAGCAGCTTTATCCCAAACGCCTGACGATATGGTCTGCCGTCCGGATCGCCAACGCTACGGTCGATAATGTCGGATTGGCAGCTCCGATCGTTGGGAGAACGCTGTTATCGGCTATAAAAAGCCCGGATACACCGTGAATTTCCCCGTAGAGGTTGGTTGCCGACGTGTCCGGATCGACACCCATCCGACAGGTGCCGCTTTCGTGATAATCGGTGCCCGGCGTGAAGAAGCAAATGGCTAGAGTGCCATCCAACGTGGCTATATCGACCTGCATGCGCTCGGCAGCCCGCTGCATAGCGGCATACATCTCCTGCACGACGGCTTCGTCCTTGGAACTGTATGCGAATTTCACCTGGATTTCCGGCAAGCCGTACTCATCCCGATTGCCCGGCTCTATATAGACATAATTCTCGTAACGGGACTCCACCAGGCCTGATGCGTAAAAGAAGCTGATGCCCCATTCGGTCTTGATCGGCTTATGGTCGAAATGGTAGTTGAAATATTGCTCTGGTCCCTGCAGCTGCAGCTGATATGGCCGGCCTTCCGTTTGCGGTATGATGATTCCGAGTGCCCCAACCGGATCGTCGAAGCCTTTGGTGCTGACGCTGGCGGTCGCGACCAGATACGAGTGATTGGTCAAATAATGGCCGATCGACCGTCCCGGTATGCCCGAATTGAGCAGGATGCGGGGCGTCTGAAGGGCGCTGGCCGATACGATAACATGCTTAGACCGGATCATGAACGGACCTTTGTCCAGCGTCATCACCTTGACGCCGGCCACTTTTCCTTTATCCGTCACGACTTCCACGGCCGGCGTGTTGACGGCCAGATCGAAAGGACGCCTGCTAAGCGCCCTGGCAAGAAATGTAATGGAGCTGAACAGCACATTGGAGTGCAGCTTCCCATAGCTCGTCTGCGCGAGATCCGCGGCAATCGGAAGCTTGTCTGCTTCAGGATAGCCGTGTGCCCATAATCGATTCAGCAACACTTCCGTGATGGAAGAGTCCTGCGTGTACGAGGTCGTTACGTTCATGACTTGCTCGGCTATTTTATAATACAAGTCCATTTCTTCAATCGGTACCGGCCATTTAGCAAGCTCGGATAGCGGCATGCGTGGAGTAACCGCACCCCAGAATAGCGTTCTCCCTCCAAGCGCGTAAACGACCTTGGCTCCGGCGTATTCCGGGAGCCTGTTGCCAATCATTTTCATTTCCGGAGGCGCGTATAACCGGAAGTTGGCGCCGTTCATCGTCGGAATATTCGATACATTGGTGGGCAAGAACAGATCTCCCCGTTCCATGACTCCGATCCGCTTGCCGCTGCCTGCCAACTGCTCGCACAGACGCCATATGGAGGCGCCGCCTCCGGCTCCGGTACCGATAACAAGGACATCGTATTCCTGCTTGGCCATCTTTTCCGCCGTCGTAACGGGAATCCATGTACTGAAGAATTGGGACTGCGGCACAGGCGGGCAAAATGGGGCGACAACCCGGCTCTCTGCAGAGGCACCTGCCGATTGGCGCTGTAGGGGAAGGTTGACAATGAGTCCTTCAATACTTATGTCGGCGGAAGGAATTTGGGGATTCAGCGCTTTTAACTGACCGAGACCGATTCCATATCGGGACGAAATCGACATGAGCGTTTCCCCGGAGCCTCCAACGAATATTCTCAAACGATCCACCAGCCTTTCCTTTCGCATTCCTATCCTTAAAAGGTATGACAAGCCAGCGTTGGTTATGTCTGGAGTGATATCGAGGAAAACCGGAACGAGAACACTATGGGGAGGAACCTAGCGATGCAAGGAACGGCCGGAAACGGCATGGCTTACGGGAAGCGGCCCATCCGCGTGACGATTTGGAACGAGTTTATTCAAGAGCGAACGGAACCGCCCGTCGCCCGTAATTATCCTCACGGCATACACATGGCGATTGCCCACGGTATCGGGGCCTACGGGTTTCTGCTTCGGACCGCTACCCTGGACCAGCCGGAGCATGGCTTGACGGAACAAGCGTTGAACGAGACGGACGTCCTGATCTGGTGGGGGCATCTGGCGCATGATCAGGTTTCGGACGCTGTCGTGAACCGGATTCAGGCGCGAGTGTTGAACGGGATGGGACTAATCGTCCTCCATTCCGGGCATCGATCGAAGATTTTTCAGAAGCTGATGGGTACGACATGCGATCTTAAATGGCGAAGCGACGCGGAGCGCGAGGTGCTGTGGGTCGTCAATCCCGCCCATCCCATTACGGAAGGGATCGGCCAGTACATCGATCTTGCGCCGGAGGAAATGTACGGTGAATTCTTCGACATTCCTGCTCCCGACGAGCTCGTCTTCATCAGCTGGTTTCAGGGCGGGGAAGTATTTCGGAGCGGCTGCTCGTTCTTTCGCGGACGGGGCAAAATTTTTTACTTCAGGCCGGGTGATCAAGCCTATCCGACCTATTACAACGCACAGGTGCTGCACGTGATCGCCAATGCGGTGCGCTGGGCGGCGACAGCCCACGGGGTGCAGCCAACTTACGGCAATGTGCCGCCGCACGTACCGTTCCGGTAAGAAGCGGCTCATAAAAAAATACATCGCCAGGGCTTCTAAGCTCCGTGGCGATGTATTTATTTTGACCTCTCTTAGATCTTAATTAAATCTATATCATTTTTGGGTATGCTGAGATGAGCCTAATCATATAAATGAAGGCAGCATTGCTAAAGCTGAAACAAAACCAACCATTAAAAGGGGAGAGTTAATTTGCAAGCACTAGATTCCTTCGTTCTTTTAAGCTGCTAATCTGCGTCGTGCTAGCAAAGCAGGAGGACGTGGCAACCGGCGCAGGTCACCACGTATTTCTTCAGATATCGGGAACGGACGAATATTGGATCGTCTACCACCGGAGACCTCTTGAAGAAACGGATGCCAATCACCGAGTTACCTGCATAGACAGAATGATATTCAACGAGGATGGTACAATCGCACCTGTTAAGCTTTCTTTCGAGGAGGCTCCAGAAAGAGTTCTCAAATAACGTGTGAGTATAAAAATACCCTTAAGCGTCCAATTCTATTGGCGCTTAAGGGTGGTTGTATTTTATGAGGTGCTTAATTTCATTTATGATCAAAGGGATTATTATCCGAAAATAAATCCGGATTGTCCCTGAGCATTTTAGTTATCACTTTCGCCACCGCAGCCGCATCACAGACCCTTACCTCGGCATCACCAAGCTGCCCCTTATACATCGCACCTTTCCTTACAAGGATCTTATCTACTTTCCAAAAATGTTCCGACCACGGCAATCCACAATGTCGGCGGGAAGGTACAGGGATTTCTGTTCCATCGGGTAATATCGTGTACAGCATCTCTTCGTGATTCGTTAACCTGCCTGGTATGTCCACCCACTCTTCGACTCCATGAATAAAGGTGTTACGCCTTAAATCGACCCCAACTAACAGTATGGTCGCTCTTCGATCGAGCAGCTTCCCCCAGGCGGATTCTCTAGCACATGGAGTATTGAAACGATGATCATCCTTTGTGAACTCTATTGCATCCCGACCTAATGCTGCCACCGAATGAGTCGGATGGAGCGAACGCACTACACCGGACCGTTTTCGAAAAAGTTCAGGAAGAATCCCGACGCAGGAAGGTGATTGAGCAACGTAAAATCTCGGATTATCTGCATGGATGTACGACCACGTATGGGTCGGTAATACCAATAGCCCAGCCTTCATGTACTGTGTAAAAGCGTCTAAGACTGTGTCAGCGCCCCCCTCAACCAGCCCGATATTTTTCATTGAAGAATGGACCAACAACGTCCCTTTTCTATCAATGCCCAGCTTCTCTAATTGCTTCACTAAGCTCTTTACCGTGTGCATGATCTTCCCCCTCCTTGGCCCCAATAATATCACAGCCCGCCCTTATTAATGACGACAAGTCTTTTTCCCTGGCGGCAATGCTGATTTGCAGCATCAGCAATGGCATCCCGGTGAAGCTGAAGCGCTACCCGGGCATGATTCATACGTTCTATGCCTTGACCGATGTGTTCGAGGATGGTCATGACGTATACTTGCTAATCAACAATGAGCTTCAGGGGCATGTATAATGGGATGCGCTATAAGAATATCCGCTATAAAATTATACGTTCCCTTGGTCGAACACCATTCTAGCTTGCAGGACGGAATCATAGTGGGCATCGGTCCATTCATGTAAGGCCCGCATTGGCGCGATTAATGTTAAGCCTAATGGAGTCAGCTCATATTCGACAGTGGGAGGAACGGTAGGATGTACATGGCGAGAGACAAGGCCGTCCCGCTCCAGCTGCCGCATGGTTTGGGTCAACATTTTCTGCGTTACGCCTTCTACCCTTTTCTTCAGGTCGCTGTACCTTCTCTTACCGAATTCCAGCTCGTAGAACACGAGAACGGTCCATTTGCTAGAAACGACTTCCAACGCTCTGCGATAATGGCAAGGCGACTCCGCCCCGTCGGATATGCCGAATTCGCTCATGTAATCCACCCCTACACATTAAAACCTTCTTAGGCTATTATGGAAACTATTGTATTCCTCGCAAAAAGGGAATGCCAGCCAAACGTTCAAATTCAGAGCTCATTTTGACACGCTTTATTCAACGATCGCACACCCGTCGTGGATCTCTTTAAAACTCCTCTACCCATTCCAACACAAAAATTTTTGAACTGCTTGTGCTACGACCGGTGCGATTCATCTTTAACTCTAATTGTTGACTTCGGTACGTTTAAATACAGCAGAAAGGGTACATCGCCACATACGCGATGTACCCTTTCCTACACACTATATTACCGCTTAATTCTTCTTCTCTTCCCCCACCGCAATCGGATTCTCACTGCAGGAGATCCAATCACTCCAGCTGCAGAATCTACTCCGGATTACAACATACGCTTCTTTTAGAATAGTGTCTTCAGCGCTTCAGGCGTGAACGGCACCAATTCAGTCAATTTACCTTTACGGATTTTGCTGGCCCATGCCGGATCAACCAGCAGTGCCCTGCCGATCGCGACCAGATCAAATTCATCATTTTCGAGCTTTTGCACAAGCCCGTCAATTCCTGTATTCGCAGAGCTTTTTCCTTCTGTAAAGAAGGTCATGAAATCACTGTCGAGTCCAACCGAGCCGACGGTAATCGTCGGTTTGCCGGTGATCCGTTTCACCCAGCCCGCAAGATTCAAATCCGATCCGGCAAATTCAGGCTCCCAGTACCGGCGGGTCGAGCAATGGAAAATATCCACGCCTGCATCCACCAGCGGTTGTAGAAATTGCTCCAGCTCTTCAGGATTATAAGCCAGCTTCACGGTGTATTCCCTTTCTTTCCATTGCGAAATTCGCAGCACAATCGGGAAATCCGGCCCAACAGCTTCGCGGCAAGCCCGGATGACTTCTTCGGCGAATCGGGTGCGGGCTAGCAGACTGCCCCCGTAACGATCCGTACGCTGATTGCTTTTCTCCCAGAAGAACTGGTCGATCAGATAGCCGTGCGCGCCGTGGAGCTCTATGCCGTCGAAGCCGATCCGCTTAGCTTCAGAGGCCGCATCGGCGAATGCTTGAACAATAGCGGTAATCTCGGCTTCGGTATAGTCATTCACTTGCTTCTTCGTGCCCATATGCCAGATTTGCGGCATAATTTTGCCGCCTGCGGCATGAACCTCAGCTGCGACGTTAGCCCAGCCTTTTAAAGCCTCTTCGCCGTAAAAGTGAGGCACATCCTTAGAGTTTGAGGAATCGGGATGATTCACCACCGTTCCTTCGGTTATGATAAGGCCAACATTATTCTCGGCTCTCCGGCGGTAATAAGCGGCAACATCCGCTCCAGGCACCCCATTCGGAGACATAGCGCGGGTCATAGGCGCCATCACAATGCGATTGGCCAGTGAAAGCTGCCCAAGAGTAAACGGACGGAACAAGGATTGTACGGCTGTAGAAGTTGACAATGTTTTACCTCCGATCAAGAGTTGGATGTTATTACAATTAGCAAACCGACATGCGTAAACGGATTCTCGTTATAGGAGATCCAATCGATATAGTTTTAGAATAACATAGGTTACCGTAAGTCGATAATCGATGCATCGAGTTTGGACTATCCATTTTTGAATTCCGTAGGCGTCAGACCCGTCTCTTCTTTAAAATTGCGGGAGAAATAATGGACGCTTGCGTAGCCTAACCGCTCCGCGATCATATCCATCTTCTCCCCGCTCAGCAGGTAATATTTCGCTTTACGGATACGTTCGTTGATGAGATATTGCTTCGGGCTATCTCCGGTACATTTGCGAAACAGCGATGAGAAATAAATGACGTGATAGCCGCATAGAGCAGCCAGCTCATTTACGGTCCAGTTCTTCTAAGGCTGCTCGTTGATCGCCTGGAGCGCAGGATCAATCTTGTCCTGTTCCGGCGACCTCGGCCGCGTCGTCAGTTGACTGCGAACTATGGTGGTGATCAGTTCTGTCATTAATGATCGCAGCAAGATGCGGTAGCCCGGCTGCTCGTTCATGTATTCTTTTACAATCCGCATCAAGATCGGCTTAAGGTCAGGCTTGGTGAAAAAAGGAGGCAGCTCCAGCAGCTCTTTGCTTGGAAGCTCAAGCTTGTAGCTGGGACGGATACTGGCTTTAAGCTTCTCCTCGCTGCAGGCTTCAATCGAAAATGCGGGATGGACAGGCTCCGGCGATGACTGCCGGTAAGCAAAATGAACACCGATGTAGACGGCACCCGTTCGAGCGATAATTCGGTGCGGACAATGGGGTCCGTACAGCGCGCTGTCTCCTGCTGCCAGCGTATATCGCTCCTGGCCGATACTTATCTCGGCTTCCCCCGAGAGCAAGCAGAATAACTGATAGTCCGGGATGATGCGAGGCCCCCATTGCTCGGCGGCGGGCACTTCAGCCCGACTCGCAAAGTTAACCGTCGGCTGCAGATCATCGATAGAGCCCAGGACGATATCCGGATAGGAATGCGGCGGGTCTTGGATCATACGGCGAAATCACCTCATGGCAGGAATGATCAAGGATATTTGAAAAGTGCAAAGACCTGTTTCGTATCTGTAAATACACCGCTTGCAAACTCCGCTATGCTTAGCACATCAAGCCATAACGCAAATTCAATTGATTTTTCGATTGATTATTAAGGAGGAGTTGCTATGTTAAGTCAAGCACAAATCGCGGAGTTTGAAAACAACGGTTTTCTAAAAGGCGGGGTCGTGCTGAGCGACGACCAAGTAGAGGAGCTTCGCGAGGAGCTGGATAAGGTGATGAACGGCGAGACCGTCAATAAGCCTGTCTTGAATCGCAACATGCTGGATTCGGATTCCCCCTATGACAATATGAAAATGATCACAAGCGAGAGTGTCGTCCAGATCGTTAATATCTGGCTCGCCAGCGATCGTTTCCTCCAGCATGCCGCGCATCCGGTTATCTGCGAGGAAGTGGCGCAGCTGTGCCATTCCAATTCGCTTCGCATCTGGCATGACCAAGTGCAATATAAGCCGCCGATTACGGGCGGACCTACGAACTGGCATCAGGATCATCCGCTATGGCCGATCATCCAGCCTGCCGATCTCGTCAGCGCATGGGTCGCGCTTGACGACGCCGTCATCGAGAACGGCTGCATGTGGATGGTCCCGGGCAGCCACAAGTGGGGCAATCATCAGCGCTATCTGGCGAACACGCCGGACTTCATGCCGTATCATCAACAGCCGGAGATGCTGCCGAACAACGCGGTCGTCAATGCCGTGCCGTTCGAGATCAAGAAAGGCCAAGTGGGATACCACCACTGCCTGACTTGGCACGGCAGCCCGCACAACCGCTCCGAGATGAAGCGCCGCGCCATCGCCGTGCACTACATGCCGGGCCACACCCGTTACGAGCCCATAGGCGAGCACGTCATGCTCTCCTACGTCAACGTAAAGCCAGGCGAGCTGCTCGTGGGCGATCATTTTCCGGAGGTGTACCGGAAGCAGGGGGTACAGGTTTAAGGATTTTCAGGAGGAGCCGCGCGGAATGCGCGGTTTTTTTTCGTGGTGTCTGGCGGTGATAACAAAACATAAAAAATACAGAGCAGCGGCATCCACCTCACCGTGCTCTGTATCAAACTTCACATACTACTTATTAATCTTTCCGCCTTACTCTTCCCCAACCTCAATCGGATTCTCTTCATACGAGATCCAATCGCTCCAACTACCCGCGTACAGCCTTACCTTCGTAAAGCCCGCTTCCTGCAAAGCCAGTACGTTCGGGCATGCCGTTACACCGGAACCGCAGTAGACGATCGTCTCCTGGTCCTTCGGCAGATCCTCGAATCGGGCTGCCTGCTCGTCCGCGCTTTTCCACTTGCCGTCTTCTCCCTTACCTTCCGACCAGAGACGGTTGATCGCCCCCGGAATATGGCCGGCAATCCGGTCTAATGGCTCCACTTCGCCGCGGTAACGCGCGCCGTCGCGGGAGTCGATCAGCGTGATATGCTCAGCGCCAAGCTTCTCTTTCACTTCGTCCATCTCGATCAGCATGTTGTGCTGCACCGTTGCAAGGTAACGCGCAGGAACAAGCGTCTTCTGCTCCGCGTTCACCGGGAAGCCGGCGTTTTGCCAAGCGGTAAAGCCTTCGTCCAGCACGAACACTTGCTCATGGCCCAAGTATTTCAGCAGCCACCATAGACGGGAAGCGTATGCTCCGCCTTGGTCGTCGTATGCGACAACGCGGGTTTCGTTGCTGATGCCAACCTTGCTGAGCGCAATGGTCAGATCCGTAATATCCGGCAGCGGATGGCGTCCGCCATGCTCGTCGATTGGAGCGGACAGGTCCTTTTCCAAATCCAGATACACCGCACCTGCAATGTGGGAGGCTTCATAAGCCTCGCGGCCGAAGTCAGGCTTGCCAAGCTGGAACCGGCAGTCGACGATAACGAGGTCTGTCTCATATAAGCGGGCAAGAAGCCATTTCAACGATACGATATTGTTCATGAAGGAATAACCGCCTTTCTTATGTATGCTATATGAGCATTATACATGATTCCGGCCCCTATCTTCTAACCCTTAGAATCTCCGTTTACAAATATTGCATACAAGCATAATCATGCGCGAATAATTCATAGATATTATCTTCTTCGGAATCGTTATTCCAACATTTTATCAAAGGAGATGAATTTATGTTCAAACGTTTCATCGGTACGGCAGCTGTTATTATCGCACTGGGTGCTGCGCTCGTTACCGAAGCCGGCGTCGCCCCTTCCGAGGCTCATGCGGCAAGCAACATGGTTCCGGATTACGAGGTTAAGCTTCTGATGGATCCAAGCACAACGCTGGGCCCCGATTTCAAGCTGACCAGCTCGGTATTAAGCGCCTTCTCGATGCCAACTACGGTAACGAAGATGAACGTCGCCTTCCTTGATACCAACGCGAAAGACATCTACGACAACGGCTGGAGCACCCGCATCCGCAAGACGGAAGGCGAAGACAACTTCGAATTATCCTACAAGAAGCGTTACACCATTAACAATAACGATATTAACGCGGCACTGACGCAAGCGAACAACGATGGTTTTAATTCCGGCGATACGAACTACGAAGCCCAAGTGGAATGGGGTTATCAGAAGAAAACGCTCAGCATCACCCGCAGCAAAAACGGCAGCAAGTCCGGCTACAGCGGCATGGATCTCCCGTCGATCAGCGACGCCCGCAGCCTGATGATCAACAACGCGCCGGATAAATTCAATGACTGGCTGTCTAACGACTGGGGCACAACCAAGCTTCAAGCTTCACGTTACTTCGGTCCAGTGCTCGCCAAACGTTCCATCGGCACTTGGAGTGGCATGCAGCTGTACATCGAAGTATGGCCGATCAAGAACGCTGCAGGCACCGGCACGGAATATGTGGTTGAGGCTTCCTTCAAGACAAACAGCGCAACAACCGCATCCGCCAAGCATGATGAGCTGGTCACTTACCTGCAGAACAAAGGCTGGTTCCTTGCCCAAGATTCGCTGAAAACCCAATTGATTATGGATCGTTACTAATCCGAATCTAATAATTCCTTATCCAAAGGCTCTCCCGCGCATGCTTTATCGTGGGAGGGCTTTTTTTTCGTTAAAAAATAGGCCTGCCATGCGTGTAAAGTTAACTTGACATTGAGTATAGTTTATATTACATTTTGTATATAGAACTTAACTTATTTTTACCATTCAAGGAGGTACAACGCTTGACCTATCAGGAGAAGAAAAGCATTACCACGTTAATTAGCGCCGTGCTTATTTTTGCCGTCTATTGCTTGTATAAGTACGCGCAGTACCCGGAGGAAGGAATGGCGCTTGAGGAAAGCATCCGTTACTGGGGCTCCTTCGTGTTAGTCCTGACGCTGGTATCTATTATCGCGCATATTGTGATCAGCATTATTTTCAACATCATCTTCCGGATCACCACCGGGGAGAAGGAACCGGCCTTTGCCGATGAACTGGATAAACTCATTGAGTTGAAAGCCCACCGGAACTCTTTTTTCTTATTTATACTCGGTTTTCTGCTTGCTATGGTGTCTCTTGCTACCGATCAGCCACTGAACCTAATGTTCCTCATTCTGATTGCCTCCGGGTTCCTGTCGGACGTTACCGGTTCGATCACGAAGCTGTACCATTACCGGAAAGGAGTTTAACATGGCTAAAAATCTTGTCGGCAACCACATCCGCAAATTACGATTTAATCATAACGAGATGACACAGCAGCAATTGGCTGACAAGGTCGGCGTAACAAGACAAACGATTGTCGCATTGGAAAAAGGCAACTACTCCCCGTCCCTCGAGCTAGCCTTCCGGATTTCACACGCTTTTGGACTGCCAATCGAAGAGATCTTCTTCTACGGGGAAGATACAAGCCAATAAATATGAGGAGGCAACCCCTATGGTTTCTATCACCAAAACGCCCAAAGTAACCGGCACCCTGTTTATACTCGCAGCCGTATCATCCGTATTGGGTCTTCTGTTCTATGGCCCTATCCTTAACCACGCGAATTACCTGACGAACGGCTCCGAGCACGCAGGCCAGATCATCCTCGGAGCGCTAATGGAGCTGATCCTGGTTGCTTCTGCCGTTGGCACTGCGGTCACGATGTATCCTTTTCTGAAAAAATACAACGAAAGCATCGCACTCGGCCATGTGTGCTTCCGCCTGCTCGAGGCCGTCGTTATCACGGTAGGCATAGTCGGCATGCTGTCCCTCGTCACCTTAAGCCGGCAATATGTCTCCGCTGGCGCTCCCGATCCCGCTACTTACGATGCTGCCGGAACGTTGTTCCTGGCGGTACATGACTGGACCTTTATGCTTGGCCCTAACTTCTTGCTCGGCATTAATACGATGCTGTACAGCTACATTTTCTACAAATCCGGGCTTGTCCCCCGCTTCATTCCGATCCTTGGCATGACCGGCGCCGTACTCGTGTTTAGCGCCTCGCTGTTCGAAATGTTTGGCGTATTCTCTCAGCTGTCCGTCTGGGGCGGCCTCCTCTCCCTGCCGGTAGCGGCAAATGAAATGATCCTGGCAGTCTGGCTGATTGTAAAAGGTTTTAATAAAGCGGCACTCTGAGGAGATGCACACACGCCAAAAAGGCCGGCATTCCGTCGAGGAATTCCGGCCTTTTACTATTTAAAAAGTCCCGTTCGTCATTGTGTCAATAACCGTAGCCGTTAAGCCCCGGGTATTGATTGAGCCCCCTGCAGCCTGTTGCTGGGAGGAGGCAGAAGCCGTTACGGTAAAAGAATACGTATACGTCCCCGGACCCGGACTGTCTACCCAGGTGAGAGCGCTGGTCGCGGATACTTGGGAGAAATCCGCCTGATTTCCCTGCTGCGTTATCGCCTCGTTATCGGCAGCAATAACGTCTGCCGGGTTTCTGGAGAGAACGCCGTTAACCGAATAGCTCTGCACTCCCGTAAAGCTCGCATTCGCAAAAGCCTCCAGTTTCACAAGCTGGTCAGCCAGTAAAACGATCGGCGTTAAGACCAGCTCTACCGTGGCCTGGTTGTTCACCAGATCGATCTGTTCGCGGCTGCCGGAGAAGCGGATAGCTGTCATGCTTAAAGGTCCGGATACGCCTGGGGCTCCCTGCGGTCCCTCTGCTCCAGCCACTCCTTGCGCCCCGGCAGGCCCCTGAACACCTTGCACGCCTTGTGCACCTTGAGCTCCTTGGGCTCCTTGGGCACCTTGGGCGCCCTGGACTCCTTGCGCTCCTTGTATATCCCGTTGTATCGCTTCTCTCTGTAAACCGGTAACATCGGGGGATGCCGTTCCCTCAGCTCCTACGATATTCGCGGCCTGTATCGCCTGTACAAAAGCCGGACTAGACACAAGCCCCGGCAGTACGGAACGGACCGCGTTATCGAATACGGGATGCTCGATCACTTGCGGCAGCACTGACGGACAACCCTGTCAAAAGCAGGCGTTGCGAGCACCTCAGGCAAGACAGAGGCAATAGAACGGTTGAAACTCGGGTCGGCAATCAAGGCAGGGATGACATCAGAAGATAGTTTGCCTGGAGTTACTGCATTTCGCGCCAGCTTGGTGGCGGTTATTGCTCTGGGAGCAATCCGGCTTGCCGTAATCGGTCTCTCCAGCCTGCTCACCCGCTCCTCGATGGTAAGTCTTTTTGCTCTTGGCACTGCCTCCACCCCTCCTGCTATATGACCTGATCTGGGATCAGTCTATGGTTAACAGTGTATTAGGGATAAACCTGTCGAGGCACGATGTTTGTTCCTGAGGAAAGCGTCTATTTTACTTTCGTTTTCAAATAACAATCATCTGTCTTATTTAACCATCTAAACCTATAATAGAGAGTATTCCAAAGAGGGATGTGAACTATGTTGAGAAAGATTTTTATGGTCCTTATCGCCTTGCTCTTAATCGTTCTAAGCGTGCCGGTTACCGGATTTAGTGCAGCCAATGTATATCTGCCTGACTCCTCCGGCACTGCGCTTAACTGGGAGTTCGATGAAACCCCTCCGAAACGCCCGAATCTGAAACTCCTTAACTCGGCGAACTATGAATACAAATGGAAAAGAGATAACTCGCTCTTATTTAACCTTGTTCAGGACAAGAATGGGGTCCTTTATATGAGCGATGCGGACAATAAGGTTCATGCCGTCTATCCAAATGGAAAGGAAAAATGGAGCGTTCAATTGGATATGGGCTTTGAATTATCCGTTATTTATTTAGTTCTAGGCCAAGATGGAACGATCTATGCTTATAGCTCGGATTTCCTTACGCAGCCCGGCATGACCTCCATATATGCCTTATCGCCAGAAGGAAAGGTCAAATGGCATTTACCGCCCGATACAATGGTCTATAGCCGGTTCGACACGCATTTCGCCGGTGATTCTCAGGGCAATTTTGTCTATTTCTCGGCGGACGGATTAATCTCCCGTAATGCAAAAGGGGAGGTTAATTGGACAAACAAAGAAATTCGCACTTCCGATCCGAACAAACCGTCGCCAAGCACGCATTCTTCCTATTTATTTATTGACCCAAAAGGAAATATATACGTGGATTCCGAGAGCAAAAAGATTATCTCCATCAATCCTGATGGAACGGAAAGATGGCGTTCAGTGCCTCAAAGCTACCTAAATCAGTTTGACGTATTCTATCCTTATTTCTCGGATGCAGGCATCCTCTATATGCTTACTTCCAGCGGTTTGCATGCCTTGACAGCTACGGACGGCAGTCAGGTTAAGCTTTCCGCTCAATCCGATTTATCGGATATCCGATCCTCCGGTATTCCAACCGACGGCAAGGGCGGTTACTACTTCGATAACAGAGGGGGTATCCAAAAGCTCGATTATAAGGGAACTGTTAAATGGTCATACCTGCCAAGATCCACTGAAAAGTACGGAGTCGGCTCCACTAAACCTCTCGTGACAGATGATATGGGAAATCTCTATTTCGGTACGGGGGTTGGCAATATCATCGGTCTCAATAGTGAGGGACAAGAAATTTTCGTCTTTCTTAGGAATGCTTACTGGTACAAATTTGCAGACGTTGTCATCGGAAGCAGCGGTAACCTCTATTCCATTCATGACGACATTGGACTTGTAGCCTTCGGAAAAAAACAAATCCAGGTTTATCAAGATAATCGCTATTTGCCTATGTCGGTAGCTCCTATAATGGATAACGGATCCGTGTTAGTCCCCTTCCGCTCCTTGTTTGAGAGTATGGGCTTGAAGGTTGGCTGGAACTCCGCCTCGCAAACGATAACCGGCACCAAGGAAGGCCTAACGATACAAATGAAGCTGGGTTCTCGAACTGCTTATGTCAACGGACAAGCTAAGTCATTAAGTAGTGCTCCAAAGATGTTCAAAAATTCCACTTTCATCCCCATTCGTTTTGTAGCGGAAGCACTTGGGAAAAACGTAAGCTGGGATAGTAAAAGCTCCTCCGTTAATATTGATTCGAAGGTAAAATAGTACACGACAAAAAGGCCAGATTTCCTCGCAGAGGATTTCTGGCCTTTCCTTTACACCCAAGCATCAATATCATAGCCGCGCTCTTCCCAATAGCCGATATGATCCTTGTCGATCAGCTCGATCCGGTTGAGCCATTTCACCGATTTGTACGCGTACATCTTCGGCACGATCAGCCGGACCGGACCGCCGAGATCGCTTGGGATCAGATTGCCGTCATGCAGCATCGCGACCATAATGTCGTCCATTTGCGCCTGCTCGAGGGTGAGCGCATCGGTGTATACGCCGTCGCCGGAATAGAATTTCACCGCTTTTGCGTTTGTTTTGACCCCAGCCTCCTGCAGGAACTGCTTCAGCGGGATGCCCTCCCACGTATTCTTGTAGACGGACCAGCCCGTCACGCAGTGAAAATCGCTCACCTGAACCTTGCGCGTCAGCTTCACGAATTGCTCCCAGTTCCACGTCATCGGTTTATCAACCAACCCGTCTATGGTGAAGGACCAGGTCTCATTCGAAAAGGTCGGAATCGGCGTGACCGAATAGATCCGGAATTCGCCTTTCGCACCACCGCCGAGCGGAGGCGCGGATGCAGGCATAGGCTGCGGCAAGGGAACAAGCTGATTGCCATCCCTCGTCACAATCTCCTCGTAGGAGGGACTGCCAAGGCTGACGCCAAGCGTATTGACGGTCCACTTTAGAAAAGAAGGCCCCACCGCGACGGCGATTCCGCCGCCAACCGCCCATTTGACAAATGACCGCCGGGACAAGTACGATTGCGGACTTGCCGCGGGATGAATCGGTATGTCCACCGCTTTCGGTTCGCGTTCCGTGCGCACCGTCCGGCGGTTCGGTTCCTTGAGCCATTTGGTCCGCGTAATGGAATGGTAAATAATATAGGGAAGTCCAACCCAGGTTAAGAGGTCGTGAACGGTGAGCGCATGATTCGACCACCACGGCCCCACGGCGCGGAACTGCCAGAGGAGCACGCCCGAGATGAACCATCCGACAAGCAGACCAAGCACGACAAAGACATTAAATTTCTGCCAACCCTTCCCTCTCAGCTGCTTCCAGTGCTTGGCGGCGAGCAAGAGATAGAACACAACCGGAACGAGGGACAGCAAGCCAACGATAATGTGCAGCTCCTTCAGCCACACCCTTCCTTCCCCAAGCACGCCGCGCCAGTAATTCATCACCAGCATGATCCCGGACAATGCCAGCACGACCACAATCCAGCCGTTCCAGGCATGCAGAATTGCAAGCTTACGTCCGAAGCCTTTGCGCAGACGTTTCAACAACTCGCCCACTTGCCTTCCTCCTCTGCTTATTGGTTTCCTTGCGCTTCGTTAACGGTGAACCAAAACCGGCTGCCTTGTCCTCCCGCCTGCTCCACCCCGATCCTGCCGCCGTATTGCTCAACTAGCAGCTTAGCGATGGATAACCCGATCCCCGCTCCGCCGCTTTCGCGGCTTCGGGCACGGTCCGTCCGGTAGAACCGCTCGAAGATACGCTCCCGTTCGGACTCCGCGATACCGGCTCCTTCATCCGTAATGGAAACCCGGATCACGCCATCCTCCCGTTCTTCCGCCGCAATGACGATAATTCCGTTATGAGGAGAGTAGCGAATGGCATTTTCGATCAGATTCTGAAGAATCCGCTGGAGATGTCTTGCCAGCATATTTACCCGCAAAGACCGCTCCGGCAGCCTGACCCGAAGCTGAAGCCCCTTGGCATCCAGCCCCATCGAGAATCTCGGGTGGAGCTCCAGGAGCACATCCTCCAGCACCGCCGGAGCCTTCTCTACCTGGTCGTCCGTCCTTCTGTCCAGTGTCGACAGCTCGAACAAATCCTGGATGAGCTCGCTAAGCCTTACCGTCTCGGAGCGGATGGTGGCCAAGTAACGGCGATACGTCGCATCATCCTCGATAACCCCATCCTCCAGCGCTTCCGCATAAGACTGCATCGAAGCAAGCGGCGTCCGCAGATCATGCGCCATGTTCGCGACAAGCTCCCGCTGGGCCGATTCCGCCGCTTTTACCTGGCGAAAGCTTTGTTCAAGACTCGCCCCCATCTGATTGAACTGATCCGCCAGCAGCCGGAATTCGGCCAAGCCCGTTCGATCCACTCTGGCCTCAAGCTCGCCTGCGGCAATCCGTCCAGCCCCTTCGCCAACCCGGCGGACCGATGCCTCAAGAGGACGAATAAGCAGGAAGAACAAGAAGGCTGATACAATGCCGGCTGCAACGGTAGCAAGTCCGAGCCAGATCAACTGCTCTCGCGTGACGAGCATATACTGAAAGAATACAAGCAGCAGAACGATAATAAACGCGATACTAATTGTATTGGCCAGGAGCAGATAAGATCGGAGCTTCATGTCGTATTCCCCTTGCCGTCGAGCTTGTAGCCAATCCCCCATACCGTCTTGATCCAAGTTGGATCAGAAGGATTCGGTTCGATTTTCTCCCGCAGTCGCCGCACATGAACCGTCACCGTGGTCGTATCGCCATCGAAGGCGATATCCCATACCTGATTAAGCAGCTGACTGCGCGAGAAAACTTTGCCCGGGTAAGTCGCCAGCAATTGCAGCAGATCGAACTCCTTGGCGGTCAGCTCGATATTGGTCTGCTGCACGGTCACTCTTCTCTCCTGCGGAAAGATCGACAGCCCTTCGAAATGAATAGGCTTATCCGCCTCGTTACCGTCAAAAGAGTGACCGCCTTCCGCCGAGCCTTCCCGTCCTTTTGCGGCAAAATCATTCTTCCAGCCCATTCTTCTCAAAATATTGTTCACCCGCAGCACAAGCTCCCTTGGGCTGAAAGGCTTCGTCATATAATCATCAGCGCCCATGGTTAGTCCGAGCAGCCGGTCCGGCTCCTCGCCGCGCGCCGTCAGCATAATTATCGGCGTATCGTCGGTTTGCCGAATGGTATCGCATACCTCCAGCCCGTCAATCTTGGGCATCATAAGATCTAAAACGAGCAAATCCGGCCGATGCTCTTTCCATAAGCGGATCGCCTCTTCCCCGTTTTCCGCCACCCATACCGTATTACCTTCCCGCTCCAGATACCTGCGGCATACATCCGTAATATTCCGTTCATCATCCGCAACAACAATACAGGCGCCCATCCTCCGCCCTCCGTTCGTGAGGTCCTCATTTACATCTATTATACTGCCGCTTTTATCCCGTTACGAATCTTATCCCGCAGACGGGAACAATCCCTTGCCGCAAGGAAAGGGATTGAAGAGCCTTCTACTTTGTGTCTTCCTTCATTCCATCATTCATCATTTTATCGTCGTTCATCGGCGCTACGCTTTGCATGCTGTCATTCATCATCTTCTCATCGTTCATTGTTTTATCGTCGTTCATCGGCGCATTGCTTTGCATGCTGTCGTTCATTTCCGATGCCGGCTTCTCATTCATTTTGTTGCCGTTATCCGAATTGCAAGCGCTGAGCGCCAGCATCCCGCCAATTACGAGCACGCCCCATACTCTTTTGCTCATCGTCATCTCTCCTTGAACCGTCATTTCGTCCTGGCTTGCTTACAAGACCTAGCTTACCGGACAATGCTAACCATCCAAGAACGATGCGCTTGCAAAAGCATTATGAAAATCTTACAAAAGAATTACAACCATTCAAAACTCTTATCCGCAGCACAAAAAAGGCTTTGCACCTGTTATCACACAGATGCAAAGCCATTTCGTATGCGCTCAACTGACCGAGGAGTTGATCTTACCCATCTCGTCTTCCACTAAAATTGTTAATTCATCCTCGTATCCGCCCGTTATCCTGTACTTCCGGATATAGTCCTTAACGAACTTGCGCGGATCCTTTGGCTGAAAAATTCTCGTGAGTTCCTTCAGGCTTTCCTTGACCTCATTCTGGCTATGCTTCGCCATGAAATCTCCTCCCCTATACGTTGGATGGTCGTCCTAAACAACAAATCCGAGAACGGATGCGGCAGTTACGCCGCAAATTACCCCCCATTTCAGTGCAGGCAACTCCATGGTCAATGAGTCACAATGTTTGCATTTTTCTTACTATTATAACATTTCAGGCAGGATTGTAAAATAAACAAATGTTAATCTAACCCGTGCCTTCGTTCTCCCGGGGCGGCTTCGCCGGAGGCTCTTCGGCCTTTGGCGGAGCGGCTTGCGGGGGAATTGACGGAGGCGGAACGTCCATGGATGAATGGTGCGTCTCGTTCCTGTTAAACATTCGTAAATAGGCAAAAACGCCAATTAGTGCAACTGCTATCCCAAATATCAAAACGACCGCGGTAATCCATCCATCGACCATGCTTCCGCCTCCTCTCTTCTTATATTTATCGGCCGAAAGCTGATTTGGTTTCAGTTTATTTGCCTATATTTTTTTCTTCCATATATAGGATATATTATATCGAACCAACTGCCCGTCAGCAACTCGGCCAAATTGACTAAATATTCGTTATCGCGACACAATCCGATAGGTTCCGCTTCCCCAAGCGATCATTCTATCGCCCTCATCCTTCACCGTTGCCTGCAGGGTAATCGTCCGTCCAATCCGGTGCATGATCTCGGCTTCGCACACCAGATTGCCGCTCTTCGCGCTCTCCAGAAAATGCGTGTTCAGGCCTGCAGTTACCGTCTTTTCCCGGCATGCGAGCATGACGACCAGACCCATTGCATTATCCAGCATAGACATCAATACCCCGCCATGCACGATGCCAATCAGGTTCAAATGACGCTGCTCCGCGCGCAGCCGGATCGCCGCTTTTTCCGCATGGGCAAAGACGACCTCGCAGCCAAGCTCGCTCCAAAAAGTCCCGCTGGCCAGCTCCTCCAGCTTCGCCAAATGCCTCTCAATATCCGCCTGCTCCGCGGCAAAATCCTCCGCCACGCGCATCACCGCCTCTTTGTTTTTATTGTTGCTCCTTCTCCAGCTCCTCCATCAGCTTGCGCCTTAGGACCTTGCCGATCATCGTCTTCGGAAGGGAATCCCGGAATTCGTACAGATGCGGCACCTTAAACGCGGCAAGCCGCTGCCTGCACCAGACGTCGAGCTGGGCCGCAGATACGTAGGAGCCTTTTTTAAGCACAACGAAAGCCTTCACCGTCTCGCCGCGGTACGGATCCTTCACCCCAAGGACAGAGGCTTCCATCACGGCCGGATGCTCATACAGCACCTCTTCGACCTCGCGCGGATAAATATTGAAGCCGCCCGCAATGATGACATCCTTGATCCGGTCTACAATCGTAAAAAAGCCGTCTTCGTCCATATAGCCGAGGTCGCCGGTATGCAGCCAGCCATCCCTCAGCACGACTTCGCTCTCCTCTGGATTGTTCCAATAACCCTTCATCACCTGCGGACCGCGAATCACAAGCTCGCCAACCTCGCGAACGGGAAGCGGCTTGCCTTCCGGGCTGAAGATTGCGGCTACCGTATCGGGAAAAGGCATGCCGATCGTGCCAATTTTGCGTTTGCCCCAGATCAGATTGGCATGCGTCACCGGCGAAGCTTCCGTCAGACCGTAGCCTTCGATCAGCTTGCCGCCGGTCATTTTCTCGAACTGCTCCTGCACCTCAAGCGGTAGAGCCGCCGATCCGCTGATACAGGCCTCGATCGAGGAAAGATCGGTGCTGGCTGCATTCTTATGATTAATCAAAGCCACATACATCGTTGGCGCACCCGGGAACAACGTTGGCTGCTGCCGGCTGATGGTATCGAGCACGGTCTCGGTCTCAAAACGCGGCAGAAGCACCAGTGAGCCAGCGCGCATAATGGAAAAATTCATTAACACGGTTAAGCCGAATACGTGAAATAACGGCAGCACCGCCAGAAATCTTTCGTAGCCATCCTTCACCCTGTAGCACCAGGCCGAGGTCTGCATCGTATTGGCCACAAGGTTCCGGTGGGTCAGCATCACCCCTTTCGGTGTTCCGGTTGTACCTCCGGTATATTGAAGCTGGGCGAGATCGCTGCCGTGAATGTCGGTCAGGACGGGAAGATTAGAGCTCGAGGAAATAAGCTTCTTATAAGAAACAACACCGTGACGGCCGTACGGAATATCCGCTTTGAAGCCTTCTTTGCGCTGTTTGAGCGGGTAGAGGAGATTTTTCGGAAAAGGAAGTCCGTCCTTCAGCGACGTAATGACGGCGTTCTTGAGCTGGGGAACAGCCCCCGCCGCCGGAAATTCGCCGCGCACGTTGGCTAGGCGCTCATAGAACAGGTCGACGGTAATGATCGTTTTCGCCCCGCTGTCCTTCAGCTGATGCTCGAGCTCCCGCTCCACGTAGAGCGGATTGGTCTGGACCACAACGGCGCCAATCATTAGAGCGGCGTAGTAGGAGATCACCGCCTGCGGACAGTTCGGCAGCATAATCGCCACCCGGTCGCCGCGGTTAACGCCAAGCGAGATCAGGCCGTTAGCCAAGCGGCAGGTATGGTCGTACAGTTCGCGGTAGGTGAGCGATTTGCCTAGAAAATGTACGGCTTCATTCGCCGGGAATTTCTCCACGGCATTAACGAGGAACTGTGGAATGCCATGATTCGGGTAATCCAGGGAAGCCGGGATCTCCAGCGGATAATGCCGAAGCCACGGCTTCGGAATCTCTACCGTAGCCTCAGGCCCCTCTGATGCCGCGGAGGCAACGGCCTCCTCGGGAGCCGGCTCATCGCCTGGGGAGGCTTCAGCAGACGGATCTGGCTCCGCCGCTGGCGCAGCCCCCGTCGCTTCCACTTCTGCGGATGTTTCTGCCGCCGGGGCGGCATCGGCAGCGACAACTTCTTCGCTCGGCTCGGCCTCAGCCGACGCAGCCGCTTCTGTGACTGACTCTGTCGTTGCGGCATCGAATGCGATAGCTTCTTCGCTCGGCTCAGCCTCCGCGGACGGAGCCGCTGACTCCGCCGCCGGAGGCTCAGCTTCTATGAGCTGCGGGGCTGCGGCTTCCTCCTGCCGTGGCGATAGTGGCGGTTCGTTAGGTGCGGAATTGGGCGGCTTTTGCCGATCCTCGGGTACAAGCGGGTTTTCCGGATCTGCCTTATCCATATGGCGTTCCCCCTCCTACACAATATATTGCTCCCCGTTAATGACCCGTGCGGCAATATCCCGCTTGGCCGCAATCGTATCGAGCAGCGGACCGCGCATCAGCTTCTTCAGTACCGACAGCTGCATTTGCAGGGCATCTCCCTTCGCCAATGCCGCCAGAGCAACCTTCGCGATCGATTCGATCTTCTCCAGCGCCTCCTGCACGAACACTTCCGTCATTTGAATCGCGTTCACCGCATCCGCACCGCTTTGTGCAAGCTTCTGCGTCCGGAGCAGCGCGCTTTCCGCAGCGAAGAGCTGAATCATGATATCCGAAAGCGAGCAGAGCACCTCCTGCTCCTGGTCAAGCTTTAACCCCAGCTTTTGCACGGCGAGCCCGCCGACGGCAAGAAAAGCTTTTTTCCCCTGCGATACGCGGTACACCTCACGGCTGAGCGGCTCATCAAACGGCGGAACCGGCATCGGCTGCAGCAGCTCGGCCTGCAGGGACTGCGCTTTTTCGAGCAGCGGAAGCTCGCCTTTCATCGCTTTTTTCAGCAAGGTTCCCGGAATGAGCATCCGGTTAATCTCGTTGGTCCCTTCGAAAATCCGGTTAATCCGCGAATCCCGGTAAATGCGCTCCACCTTGTATTCCTTGATATAGCCGTAGCCGCCGTGAATCTGGACGCCCTCGTCCGCGACAAAATCCAGCGTCTCCGACGCAAACACCTTGTTGATCGAGCATTCCAGCGCGTACTCGCTGATCGCTTTTGCCGCCCGCATTCCTGCATCCGGCGCATCCGCCCCGGCACCCTCCGCACTCAGCATGGCATCGATCCAACCCGCGGTCCGGTATACCATCGATTCCAGCACGTAGGTCCTGATATTCATATCCGCCAGCTTGGCGCCAATAAGCGGGTAAGAGGAGATGGCACGGCCGAACTGCTTGCGCGTGTTGGCGTATTTGGAGGCGAGCTCGATCGTTTCTTTGGACCCGCCAAGACAACCCGCCCCCAGCTTGAACCGACCGATGTTCAGGATGTTGAACGCGATTTTATGCCCTTGGCCGATCTCGCCAAGCACGTTCTCCACCGGCACCGCGACATCCTCGAAAAATAACGGGCGAGTCGACGAGCCTTTAATGCCCATCTTGTGCTCCTCCGGCCCAAGGCTGAAGCCCGGCATCCCTTTTTCCACGATAAACGCGCTGAACGCTTCCCCGTCCACCTTCGCGTACACGATAAACACATCCGCAAAGCCCGCGTTCGTGATGTACAGCTTGGAGCCGTTCAGAATATAATGACTGCCGTCCGGCGACAGCTTTGCCGTTGTTTTGGCGCCTAAAGCATCCGAACCGGAGGCCGGTTCCGTTAAGCAATAGGCGGCGATCAGCTCACCCGTGGCGAGCTTCGGCAAGTATTTGCGCTTCTGTGCGGCTGTTCCGAAAAAGACGATCGGCAGCGTGCCGATCCCCGTATGCGCGCCAACCGACAGCGCGAAAGAGGAGGCGCGGGCAAGCGTCTCCGACAGCAGGGTTGTGCTTACTTTGTCGAGTCCAAGGCCGCCATAGGCTTCGGGTACATCCGCTCCAAGAAGGCCTAGCTCGCCTGCCTGGCGCATCAGCTTAACCGTCAGCTCGTAGTCCAGCCCCTCAATCTGCTCATCCAGCGGAAAAATCTCTCCCTCCACAAACTGCCGCGCCGCATCCGCCATCATCTTCTGCTCTTCGTTGAAGTCCTCCGGCGTAACCGTAGCGGACGGCAGAGCATCCTCGATTACAAAACGACCGCCAAACCGAATGTTTTCCCCCATGCTTTACGTCCCCTTTCCCTCTCGCCTTCCTGCTTCCTCCACTTGCGCGCTGTGCTACGCGTATACCTCAAAAACGCCTGCGG
Source organism: Paenibacillus glycanilyticus (assembly GCF_051200795.1). Classification (NCBI taxonomy): domain Bacteria; kingdom Bacillati; phylum Bacillota; class Bacilli; order Caryophanales; family Paenibacillaceae; genus Paenibacillus; species Paenibacillus glycanilyticus. The sequence continues at coordinate 575,658 of NZ_CP195155.1, read as the reverse complement.
CTCCCATCCCTCCGCCGACACACATCGTGACAACTCCGATTCCTCCGCCGCGTCTCTTCAGCTCGTGAATAAGCGATACCGACAGCTTCGTCCCCGTACAGCCAAGCGGATGACCAAGCGCAATCGCCCCGCCGTTTACGTTCACTCGGTCGGGATCGATGCCAAGCTGCTCGATAATCGGCACGCATTGAGCGGCAAAGGCCTCATTCAGCTCAAAAATATCAATATCGTCAACCGTTAGGTTAGCGGCTTTAAGCGCTTTGGGAACGGCCTCTATTGGGCCGATGCCCATCACCTCAGGCGCTACCCCTGCTACCCGGTATGCGCGGAAAGCGGCAAGAGGCGTCAGCCCAAGCTCCTTCGCCTTGGCGCGGCTCATCACCACTACCGCGGCTGCGCCGTCGCTCATCTGCGAGGAGTTGCCGGCCGTAACCGTACCTTCTCTCGCAAAAGAAGGCTTCAGCGGCGCAAGCGTCTCCGGCGTCGTATCCGGGCGCACGCCTTCATCGGTATCGAAGGTGAAGGTCCGCTCAACAGGCCGGCCGTACTCGTTCACATCGGATCTCGTTGCAGTCACCGGCACGATCTCGTCTTTGAAGCGCCCTTCCTGAATGGCCGCCGCCGCCTTGCGATGACTGGACGCGGCAAAAGCATCCTGCGCCGCGCGGGTAACGTTATAGCGGCGTGCCACTTCCTCGGCGGTGTGACCCATGCCCATGTACACCTCCGGCATGGCATCCACGATGCCTGGATGCGGAGCCAGCTTAAAGCCGGTCATCGGCACATGGCTCATGCTTTCCACGCCGCCCGCAACAAGGATGTCGGCATCGCCAAGCCGTATGCGTTCAGCCGAGTAGGCGATTGCCTGCAGCCCCGATGCGCAGAACCGGTTAATCGTGACGGCCGGCGTCGTAACCGGGAAGCCCGAATAGAGCGAAATAATCCGCGCCATATTCAGCCCTTGCTCGCCTTCCGGCATGGCACAGCCGATAATGACATCCTCGACGTCGGCCGCATCAAGCCCCGGGACACGGCCAACCGCCGCAGTCAGTACGGCCCGTCCAAGGTCCTCTGCCCTCGTCTCCGCCAGACTCCCCTTCTTCGCCTTGCCCACCGCGGTTCGTACCGCGGATACGATAACGGCATCGCGGTCATGGTCCGCAAATTTGCCCGCTGCTCCCATAAAGCGCCTCCTTCTTTTTTGGCTCCGCCCGCGCCTCGTCGGGCGGAGCCTTTTGTAGTTGCTGCTTGTAAGGTAAGACCCCGGGAGGGTCTTATCTCGTTCCGATCACCCGTTAACGTGGCAGATAAGACCCTCGCAGGGGCTTATTTGCTGCTCAACCCTTGTTTTCGAGTAACTTTTAGCTTGCTCGCGGGGAGTTAAGACCGTGTGAGGGTCTTATCCCGTTCCAACTCCCGGTGAACGTGACAGATAAGACCCTCGCAGAGGCTTATTTGCTGCGCATCCCTTGTTTTTAATTAACTTTTGGCTTGCTCGCGGAGAGTTAAGACCCTGGGAGGGTCTTATCCCGTTCCAGTCACCCGTTAACGTGGCAGGTAAGACCCTCGCAGGGGCTTATTTGCTGCTCATCCCTTGTTTTAAAGTAACTTTTGCCTTGCTCGCGGGGAGATAAAACCCTGTGAGGGTCTTATCCCGTTCCAGTCACCCGTTAACGTGGCAGGTAAGACCCTCGCAGGGGCTTATTTGCTTCTCAACCCTTGTTTCGAGTAACTTTTGGCTTGCTCGCGGGGAGATAAGACCCTGGGAGGGTCTTATCCCGTTCCGGTCACCAGTAAACTTGGCAGATAAGGCCCTCGCAGGGGCCTATTTGCTGCTCAACCCTTGTTTTCGAGTAACTTTTGGCTTGCTCGCGGGGAGTTAAGACCCTGGTAGGGTCTTATCTCGCTCCAACTCCCGGTGAACGTGGCAGATAAGACCCTCGCAGGGGCTTATTTGATGCTCATCCCTTGTTTTCGAGTAACTATCAGTTTGCTCGCGGGGAGTTAAGACCCCGGGAGGGTCTTATCCCGCTCCAACTCCCGGTGAACGTGGCAGGTAAGACCCTCGCAGGGGCTTATTTGCTGCACATCCCTTGTTTTTGAGTAACTATCAGTTTGCTCGCGGGGAGTTAAGACCCTGTGAGGGTCTTATCCCGTTTCAACTCCCGGTGAACGTGGCAGATAAGACCCTCGCAGGGGCTTATCTTGCCTACACTAATTCCATAAGGGCTTAACTTAGGTAAGCCTGAAGTTACGTTGGATTGGCTCCAGTAAAACAACGCTTTTTGCCCCGCATTATGGGCCTACATTGGATTTCCTACAGTCTATTTCGCCAATGCAGGCTACTCCGAAGGCAAATGGCCGATTTTATTGCTTGAAATCCAATGTAGAGTTACTTACTGGTCGATAACGCATCATTATGTTGGATGAAATCCAGTCTGAGCGGGGAGTCTGTGCCACAGGTCTACGAGCTGTGTCTATACCAATGTCCCAGAACACCGGCACATGTGCCCGATGCACCCGCGCTCACTCCCCCTCCGCTTAATTCCGCAGCGGCTTGCCGGTGGAGAGCATGTGGCTCATGCGATCCTGCGTTTTGCGCTCGCCGCAGAGGCTGAGGAAGGCTTCGCATTCCAGGTCGAGCAAGTACTGCTCGCTGACCTCCGCTCCCGGCGCGGCATCGCCGCCAGCCATCACATGCGCGAGCTTATTGCCAATCAGCGCGTCATGCTTGCTGATCTGCCCGCCCAGCAGCAGGCCATGCACGCCCATGCGAAGCACGGCTTTGCCTTCGCGGCCAGCCACGCGGACGCGAGCCTCGGGCTGCGGCGTATAGCCCGCCCGGTCCAGCTCGAGCACCGCCCGCTTCGCTTCGGCAATCCGCGCGTCCTGCCGCATAATGACGCGGTCCTGCGGGCGCTTCAGCCCGATGCGGCCAACATCAAAGCCGCTGGTGGACGTTTTGGCCATCGCAACCGTCTCGAACAAAGCGTTCAAATGCGGCTGGATTTCGCCGCCCCCTGCCCTTGCCGCAGCCATAACGGCTGCTTCTTTCGAGCCGCCGCCTGCCGGGATCAGTCCTACCCCGGTCTCCACGAGACCGAAATACGTCTCTGGCGAGAAAATAATCTGGTCAGCCGGCAGGCAGGCCTCGACGCCTCCGCCAAGCGTCATCCGGTGAGGCGCGGCGACGACGGGACGGTCTAGTTTTTTGATCGACAGCATGCTGCTCTGGAACATCCGGATGATGTCCTCAACCTCATCCCATTCGCCGTTTTGCGCCTCCATCAAGAGAAGCAACAGGTTCGCGCCTACGCAGAAGTTGCGCCCGTCGTTCGCGATAACAAGCCCGCGCCAGTTCTTGCTGACCTCCTCGGCCGTCCGCCGTATAGCCGTCAGAATCTCGCCGCCGATGGCATTGTTCTGCGAATGGAATTCGAGACAGACCACATCGTCGCCAAGATCGATGAGGCTTGCATCCGAGGTGCGCAGCACCGTTCTGCCGGCTTCCTTAAGGGCAGCAAGCGAAATCTCATCCGGTGACAGCTCTTCGGCCGCATACCCTCCGCCCCCGCTGGCGTATATGAGCCGTTTGCCTTCCCGCACTTTATAAAAGCTGCCGTTCCCTTCCGCAATCCATGTCAGTACCCATTCCGGCACCTCGTCGCCTTCGGCCTTCATCCGGGCTACGGACTTCTCCAAGCCAAGCGCATCCCACAGCTCAAACGGCCCAAGCTCCCAGCTGAAGCCCCATTTCATTGCTTTATCGATATCCGTGATGGAGTCGGCGATAACGCCAACCAAGGCTGCCGAATAGAGAAGCGTGCGCTTAATCGTCTGCCACGCAAACTGAGCGTATTTATGCTTCGGATCCGTGCCGATAAGCGCCCGGACCTTGCCGCCCGTGCCTTTTGCCGCCTTGGCCGCATCGATGATCGGACCCTTTACCGAGCTCCTCGGCCGGTAAGCAAGCGATTCCAAATCAAGCGATTCGATCTCGCTGCCGCCCTTCGGACCCTTGATTTTCCGGTAAAAGCCGCCGCCGCTCTTTTCGCCCAGCCGACCCGATGCCACCAGTTGCTCCAGTAGCGGAGGCCTTGCGAACGTCTCGCGTTCAGCCGCATCCGTGCTTTTCTCCCGGACGTTGTCGACGACATGAAGCAGCGTATCGAGGCCGACCAGATCCAGCATCCGGAACGTTGCCGTCTTGGGCCGCCCCATCGCAGGCCCCGTCAGCGCATCCGCTTCCTCCACCGTTAGGCCAAACCTTAGACCCTCCTCCAGAGTCACCAGCATGCCGTATGTGCCGATCCGGTTGGCGATAAAGTTAGGCGTATCCTTCGCCACAACAACGCCTTTGCCAAGCCGTTCCTCGCATAACGCGGTCAATAGTGCCGTAACCTCGGGAGCGGTATCGCTCGTCGGCACAACCTCAACCAGCTTCATATAGCGCGGAGGGTTGAAAAAATGCGTCACCGCAAAATGCTGCCGGAACGTGTCGCTCCTGCCCTCCACCATCTCGGCCACCGATAATCCCGATGTGTTGGAGGATACAATCGTACCCGGCCTCCACACGCTCTCCACACGCTCGAATAGGCTTCGCTTCACATCCAGCCGCTCGACAACCGCCTCCACAATCCAATCCACCTCAGATAATCCCGCCAGATGATCCTCGAGATTACCAGCCGTAATCCGCCCGGCAAAAGACGGCTCATACAGCGGAGCAGGCTGCGCCTTCGCCATGCGGGCAACGGCAGCTTGCGCAAGGCGGCTGCGCACCTGCGGGGAAGCCAGCGTCAGCCCTCGTTTTTCCTCCTCCGGAAGCAAAGCCTGCGGCACGACGTCGAGCAGCAGCACGCGCATGCCGGCATTCGCCAGATGCGCGGCAATTCCCGCGCCCATAACGCCGGAGCCAATGACGGCCGCGCGCCTCACCGTACCCGTTCGATTCATCGACATTGATTAGTCCCTCCTGAAAAAAAGTATCCTGCAAATAGCCGAGATAGGCGGTTCTTGATGGTTTTTGCTTTGACAGCATGATCCGTCTTTTTGAGCTAGCCGTTAAGCCGTCTCTTTGCCGAACACGCTTGCCGCAAGCAGCTCCGCTACATCGCGCGCCGCCGTCTGTTCATCGGCCTCCAGAAGCTTCAGCCCGTCTTCCATCATCGTCAGGCAATATGGGCAGGCCGAGCCGATAACCGTAGGGCGTACCTCCAGCGCTTGCGATACTCTGGCGCGGTTAACGCGGACGCCGCTTTGCTCCTCCATCCACATGAGGCCGCCGCCCGCTCCGCAGCACATGCCGTTCTCGCGGTTCCTCGCCATCTCTTCGATCTCGATGCCCGGAATCGCCTTCAGCACCTCGCGCGGTGCATCGTAGATGCCGTTATAACGTCCGAGATAGCAGGAATCATGGTAGGTGACGCGTTCTTTGACGAGATGCTCGGGCGTTAACCGCCCATCCTTCAGCAGCCGGGCCAGCAGCTCCGTATGATGCTCGATCCTGACGTCCGATGGAAGCCCAAAGTCCGGATACTCCTTGCGGAAGGTGTTAAGCGTATGCGGGCAGGCTGTTACAATACGCGTTATCCCGTAACGGACGATGGTCTCGATATTTTCACGGCACAGCTCCTGGAAAAGCAGCTCGTTGCCTATCCTGCGCGGGGTATCACCCGAATTCCGCTCCTCTGCCCCAAGCGTGGCAAACGACACTCCCGCCTGGTCGAGGAGCCGCACGAGATCGTACAGCACCTTCCGGCTTCGCGTATCGTATGAGCCCATGGAACCTGCCCACAGCAGAAAATGTGGCTTTGGCGCTCCCGCGCGCTTGATCTCCTGCATCGTCTTCACCCGGACGCCGGTACGGCTCTCGCACTCGTCGATCCAAGCGGCGCGCTCGGCTCTCGGAAGTCCCCATGGATTGCTTTGGCGCTCGATATTTTGCAGCGCGCGCTGACCGTCGGATGGCAGGCGCCCTTCCATCAGCACGAGATAACGGCGCATATCGATGATTTTATCGACATGCTCGTTGCCAACCGGGCACATCTCCTCGCAGTTGCGGCAGGTCGTGCATGCCCACAGCTCCTCCTCGCTCATGACGTCGCCGATCAGCTCCAGCTCATCCGGCTTCGTTCCTTCCCGGGCATTCCAAGCCTGCTTCTGCGCCGTCATGGTTGGAATAATGGAGGTTACGCTTCCTTCCGGACTGTCCTCCCAGGACGGAATCAGCGCGCCCATCACATGCGCCCCAGCCGCATGCCCGCCCATAAAGGTTGGAACCCAAGGCGACTTGGACGTAATGGCGGCGCCTTTTTCCGTGAGATGATCCCGGAGCTTCGTCATGAGATGCATCGGCGACAGCAGCTTGCCGGTATTCGAAGCCGGGCAGACATTCGTGCAGCGTCCGCATTCCACGCAGGCGTACAGATCGAGCAGCTGCTTTTGCGTAAAATGCTCGATTTTGCCCGCGCCAAAATACTCCGCGTCCTCATCCTCCAGATTAAGCGGCGCCAGCCGGCCTACCGGCGTTTTGCGCCCAAGCCATAAATTCACGGGAGCCGTCAGCAGATGAAAATGCTTCGACTGCGGCACGTACACAAGGAAAGAGAGCAGCACCAAAAGATGCAGCCACCAGAATAGTTCGTAGCCCGCTTCCGACGCAATGCTGCCTGCAGGCACGCCAAGCTTCCCGATCCAGTCCGCAAGCACGGAAGAAACAGGCGCGAAACGACCAGCCACAGCATGCGGATCCCCCGACAGCCGCTCGAAGGATAGCGTCAGCAGGACGGTCAGCATCAAGCCGCCGATAAACCAAAGGACAAGCGAAGGCTTCCAGCCGCGTTTCAGCCTTGGCAGCTGCTCGATATACCGGCGGAAAGCCCCGTACAGAACCGCGAGCAGGACAAGCGAGACCGTCAGCTCCTGCGACCAGGCGAACTGGCCGTAGAAGGGAAACGGGATCGGGTGACCGCTGAGTTTTTTCCAGATGATATCCGCCGCTCCAAACTGCAAAATGATAAAACCGTAAAAATAAATGAAATGCATGACACCGCTCCGGATATCGCGCAGCAGCTTGCTATGCCCGAGTACCTGGCCCGCTACCGAGGGACGTCCCGCTAATTCCCTCCGCTCATCCGATGGCATCGCCTCATGGGCAGCCGCCCGGCCAAGCTTGATATAGCTCACCCTGCGCAAGACGACCGTAACAAAAGCGAATGCGGCAAGCCCCAATACCGCCGCGAACAAAATCCACCTGATTGCAGCTGTCGCCACATCTGCCGTCCACCACTCCAGCAATGGCCACGCCCCCTTTTGCAGCCCTCGATTCGGACAAGCTTTTTAGCGTTGTGACAAGGTGAAACGGCTGCTCCTTCCCGTGGCGGGAGAGCGCGTTTCAATCCGAAGAATTTCAAGCCATGTTTACAAGAGAAAAACCTTATAAACGCTTGGAATTCAAGGTGAAACGGCTGCTCCGGCCTTTAGGAAGGGCAGCATTTTCAAAAAAACCGCGGTGCTCCAGTATATGAGCCCGAAAGCATGAACATGCCGCCCCTTTCGCCGGTGCGGACGGTCTATTTGGCCGAGTTGACTCATATCGTAGCACTGATGGAAAGCGGTTTAGCCGAGCCTTGCAGCCGGCCCTGGCCATGCTGCGGAGAGTGGTGCGAGCCGGGCGAAAATGGAGCATGAACTATAGTCTGAGGAGGTTGCTGCAGTGCTGAACATTGTCGTTCTACTCAAGCAGACATTTGATACGGAAGAAAAAATTATCGTAAAGGATGGCGCCGTCGCGGAAGCGGACGCCAAGCTCGTCATTAATCCCTATGACGAATATGCCCTCGAGGAGGCGCTGCGCCAACGCGAGGCGCATGGCGGCGAGGTACGGGTGGTCTCCTGCGGCGGCGACCGCTCGGAGGAAGCGTTGCGGACCGCGCTTGCGATGGGCGCGGATGAAGCGATCCGGCTCGACGCGGCTACCGTGGAGAGCGGCGACAGCTTTGCGCTGGCCGCTGCCCTCGCGAAGGTTATCGAGCCGCTTAAGCCGGATCTGCTGCTGGCGGGCTTGTTCGCCGTCGACAGCGGCTCCGGGAGCGTCGCGCTCCAGGTCGCGGAGCGGCTTGGTCTGCCGCATGCGTCATCAGCGGTGAAGGTTGGCATTGCAGGGCCGGATGAAGCGAAGGCATCCGGCGAGCTGCCGCCGGGCGCAGCGTCGGCGGCGAGGTTTGCTGTCGTGGAGCGCGATGTCGAGGGCGACACGGAGACGGTTGTGATCCCGCTGCCAGCGCTGATCACCGCGCAGCAAGGGCTGAACGAGCCGCGGTATCCTTCGCTGCCGGGCATTATGAAGGCGAAGCGGAAGCCGCTCGCCCGGGTGTCGGCAGCCGCAGGCGGCGAGGAAGAAGGCGCGCGGACATCGCGCCTTGCGCTTTTTCCGCCGGCGCCGCGCGCAGCCGGCCGGCGCCTCGCCGGGACGCCCGGCGAGCAGGCGGCGGAGCTTGTCCGCCTGCTGCAGGCGGAGGGCCAGCTGCCGCAGTGAGGCAGCTGAACGGCGTTAACCGTTAAGGCGGCTAAGGGGAGCGCTGCCTTAGATGCGCAACCCACCAACATGACAACCTTTTCTCATTTGCCGGTTGTAAAGGTCCCTAAGGGACCTTAACTTGCCACACAACTAGCTTATTCAGTTAGTTAAAAACCCTCAGGGACCTTAACTTAATGCGTACCCACCAACTTGGCCGCTTTTTTGCTCGTTCGCTGATCGTTAAGGTCCCTAAGAGGCCTTAACGAGTCACACAACTAACTTATTCAGCTGGTTAAGAGCCCCCAGGGACCTTAACTTTATGCGTACCCACCAACTTGGTGGCTTTTACTCGTTCGCCGATTGTTAAGGTCCCTAAGGGGCCTTAACGAGTCACACAACTAGCTTATTTAGCTGATTAAGAACCCTCAAGGACCTTAAACCATATGCATACCCACCAACTTGGCGGCCTTTTTGCTCGTTGGCTGATTGTTAAGGTCCCCAGTATCTAAATTATCTGGCAGGTTAAGTGCCCTAAAAGCTCTTAACTCCTCACCGCTCCTAATCAAGAAATGTATCTAATAAGGCCCTGTCAGGGTCTTATCGAAGTATTTCATCTACTTAATAGTTTGGATAAGACCCTGCCGGGGTCTTATCGTAACCGTAAAAGCCAGAAAACCATTCAAAAGACCTGACGGCAACAGAAATAAGACCCTATGAGCGTCTTATCCTATGCAATCGCAACTCAACCTATTGCAATAAAGCCCTCTCAAGGTCTTATTGACTTCCCAACGACCAAGCAGAAAGTTACTTCAGCAACTTAGGAGATAAAATTTCATTTGCAGCCTCGACCTGCAACAAAGGAGGAAATAAGATGGGAAGAACGATACTCGTGTTCGCCGAATGCCGGGACGGCAAGCTGCGCCGCGTCGCGCTTGAAGCGCTTGGCGCCGCGCGGCGGCTGGCCGGTACGGACGGCTCGGTCCATGCCGTCCTCGCGGCTCCCGGCGGCGCGGCCGATGAAGCAGCCGCGCTCGCTGCGCGAGGGGCGGACGTCGTCCATGTCGCGGACGACCCGGCCCTTCGCGCTTTCGCGCCAGAGGCGTACATCGCCGCCTTGCGCGCAGCTATTGAGACGGTAAGGCCGGACGCGCTGCTGCTCGGCCATACCGCCGTGGGGCGCGAGCTCGCGCCCCGCGTGGCCGCGGCCATCGGCGCCGGCCACGTCGCAGACGTGACCGCCATCGACGAAACCGATGGCGTGTTCACGCGGCCGCTCTACGCCGGCAAGGCGTTCGAGCGGCGCAGCTTCACCCCGGGCCGGCCGTGGGTCGTCACGGTCCGCCCGAACAACTTCGAGCCGGCCGAGACCCTGCCGGCCGGCGAGCCCCAAGGCACCGTGCAGGCGCTGCCGTTCACGGTGCCGCCAATCCTGACCGCGGTGCGCTCGCTTGTGCGCCGCGCCGGCGGTCAAATCGATCTCGCCGAGGCCGACGTGGTCGTCTCCGGCGGCAGAGGCGTGCGCAGCTCGGCCGGCTTCGAGCCGCTGCAAGAGCTCGCCGGCGTGCTCGGCGGCGCGGTTGGCGCCTCGCGCGGCGCTTGCGATGCCGGCTACTGCGGCTATGCCCTGCAGATCGGGCAGACCGGCAAGGTCGTTACGCCGCAGCTCTATATTGCCTGCGGAATAAGCGGCGCCATCCAGCATCTTGCCGGCATGAGCCAATCGCGCGTCATTATCGCGATCAACAAAGACCCCGACGCGCCAATCTTCAGCGTTGCTGACTACGGCATCGTCGGTGACCTGTTCGAAGTTGTTCCGCTATTAACCGACGAGTTCCGCAGAACGCAATCCGGTTAACTTAGCGGTCCTAAGCATTAACCAGGCTAAACATTGGGACGGTTAATCCTCTTGGTCCTCCTAACGAAACTACAGATTCTTATTTCGCCAAAAAGAAGCCCAGCGCAATTCTAACGAAACTACATATCGCTATTGCGGCTAATTGGCCCTCTAAACCATTCAAAATCACCAAATAGCGATACCAGGTTTCGTTAGATTCCGCAAACTGCTTAAATCGGCCAAATAACGTTACCTAGTTTCGTTAGCGCAGTTTTCCATAATATTTTGAGACTGTTATCGGGGTTTCCGGGGGTTCCGGGGGTTCCGGGGTTTCGGGGTTCCGGGGTTCCGGGGTTCCGGGGTTCCGGGGTTCCGGGGTTTCCGGGGTTTCCGGGGTTCCGGGGTTCTAGGCTCCCGGCTCCCGGAGCTTACCTGGCTTCCAGGCATCCGAACTCCCGAACTTTCCGGGGCTCCCGCCCCCTCGACCTGCTTTTTCTGACCGGGCTGCGCTTGCTAGCCCAGGCTACCCGCCCTTACCCAGTCACCCGGCGAGCACCGCCGGCCACAAAAAAAAGACTAACCCCGCAAGCAGAGCTTGCGGGGTTAGTCCCTTTCAATCATTTCAAAGCAAAATCCGGGCGGATCTCCCGGACGCAGTCCGGAGATTCGTAAGCTTCGTCGTTCACCGCGTTGGTGACCGGGTAAGCTCTCATGCGGTAGCTGTCCATCGGCTCCAGATGCTTGCGCAGCGAGCGGAAGTCCGAGATGCGGGGATTCAGCCAATCCTCCATCCCCTCTTCGTCCATAATGACCGGCACGTTAGGCTGCCATTGCGACATCGTTCCGGTTGCCGGAGCGGTAATCATCGTAAAAGCGCGCACCTCTTGCCCGCTGTAATTCCGCCATACGTCGAAGAAGCCGGCAATCCCGAACACTCTGCGGTTCGGCACCACGATATGCATCGCCCGCGAATCCTTCTCCTTCTGTCCCTTCTGCCAGCCGAAAAATCCGCTGCAAGGCACAACGCAGCGCTGCTTGCGCAGCATCCGCTCGAGAAAAGGCTTGCTGGACAGCATCGAGCTGTCCGCGTTAACGGAATCTTTTGCCCAGAACGGGAACAGTCCCCATCTGGCGTCATGCATCGTCCGGAGTCCCCAGCGATCGTTCATCACGATGGACACCGTCTGCGTCGGCGCTACATTAAACCGGTTCGTGTAGCAGTTAATCAACTGCTCCACCTTAAAAGCCTCAATCATATCTCCAACATCCGCGGTAATGGAATAACGTTCAATCATGTGCAATAACCCCCAGCGCTTTTTAACCACAATAGACATAATGTCAGTTGAAAAACTGGCATTATGTTTGGCGATAAAACCTACCCATAAACGAGGTCGCTCATCTTCGAGAAGCCTCTATAGAGGTTTTCTCACCAAGTATTCTCAAAAGCGCAGGATGATTATGCGTTCCTTTCCATTAATTCGTGAATCGTTTGCGGAATTTAAGCGGCGGCATGCCGGTCTGCGCGGCAAAAAGCCTGGAAAAATGCGGCGTCTGACGGAATCCCGTCTCCTCCGCCACTCTCGCGATCGGCCAGTCCGTCTTGATCAGCAGCAGCTTCGCCTGGTCGAGACGGTAATACAGCAAATATTGCTGCGGCGTGCAGCCGAACACCTCGGTCATGCAGCGGGTAATGTAGTTCGTATGCAGCTGAAGCGCTTCGCTCAGCATCGTATTCGTAATGACGCTGCGGTAATTCATTTTCAAATAAGCGGCAGCGCGTTCCGCAACCGATACCCCGGCTTTCGCCGCATCCGAGCGCCAGCCCTCGTCAAGCATCTGCAGCAAATGGAGAAAACGCTGCTGGCGTTCCCAGAAGGCGCCATGCGAGGAGCTTTGCGCCGCTTCATGCAGCTGGGAGAACAGAAGCTTCGCTTCGTCCGGGAACGATAAATGCATTTTTTTCGGCAGGCGAATGGCATACGTGTAATAATCCCCGCGCAGCGAGCCTTGGCTTGCCTCCGTTTCCTCCCAAGCTCCAACCGTCTGGAAATGCACCCAGTCAAAAACAGTCTCCTCTTGGCAAGGCTTAAAAGAGTGATGCCAACGATCCGGCCGCAAAATAAGCACATCCCCGGCTTGAAGGGTCCAACGGTTGCCCTCCTCCGCAATATAGAGCGCCCCCTGCTGAACGAACAGCAGATCAAATACGCCCAGATTCGTCCGGTTCGGATGCTCTTCCCCCGCTTGATAGGTTCTCCGATTCGATTCTATGAAAAACGGCAGCGGCGGCGACCGAAAGGTCAGCAGCAATTCCTCCGACACAATAAACCTCTCCTTGTTGTCTCAATGGTGTGTATGTATGCAAAAACTTCATAAAAGCTATTGCCATGTTACCGAAATCATAGGCATTTGTCTACAAACTTCGACAGATCCCGTCTATGAAAAAAAAGCCCTATTCTTCTAATAGAAGAATAGGGCTTTCCGGTTACATCATAATAGCTTCGGCCGATTCCTCAACCGGGCTCAGGCATTCTCCGAGAAACGGGCAGCGGCGGCATTCCGCGGACTCTTTCGATTTACGCAGCCGCCCTGCCGCAGACGATGCTTCCGGCATAAAGCTTACCGCCAGCTTCATATAATCCAGCGACTTTTCAAGCGACTTCTTATCGGGATACACGATAAGCCGATTGCCGCTTAAGACGGACAGCACTTCAATTCGATACGGCAGCCGCCCAAAGGCGCTTGAGCAAAAAACCGCCGTCAGATGCTGGAACAAAGCGATGATCTCTTCTTCCTCGTCAACGATGTATTTGCGCACGATGTAATCGGATGGATGACCGTTATCGCTTTTAAGCACCGCCTGAAAAATTTGCATCAACTCCACCCGGAGCTCCGGCACAAAAACCCGATGCTGCTCGAACAGAATGATCGGAGTAGTGGATTGTTCGCTTGCTAATAAGGAATGCAGGCCGTCAATTAATCGCTGCCTGATCAACCAATAATGCTCCGGAGACTCGAATTTCGCTACCTTGTTGGTCCACCAACGCTCGAGCGTGTCCGGGATAGAGAAATGAGATCGTTCTCCCTCGGGCGTCATAAAAAAAGCGTTCACCACTTGGCTGACGGCCACCTGGGCAAGCTGCACCCAATTGACCTCCGCCTTAGCCGATTGAGCGGCTCCCTGCCGCTTGGCATACCGGTACGGACATCTCAGGAGCTCCTCCAGCTTATAATCCTCAATTACCGTCCCCTTTGCTGCAGCTTCCACAGCCGGCCACCTCCCCGGAACTTCATCGCTCTATTTAACGGCAGGCACTGCTCCGGCAATCAGCCAGCCTGCTGCCTTGCACTCGATCATCTGATCCTTGGACGGATCGAATTCAACCTTCAGGCCAGGCAGCACCAGCTCCGCGCCAATCTCCTTCAGCTTCGCTTCAATCGTATCCACCGCCCCGCAGAAGATCGGGTACGAAGAATCCCCGGAGCCAAATACAACGGCCTTGCGTCCGCTTAAATCTAGATTGCTTAACGCTTTGTAAAAATCTATGAATTCACAGGGCAGCTCACCGTCTCCCCAAGTATAGGCGCCAATCGCAATGCCCTCATACTGGTCCAGCTCGGAAGCATCCGCATCATATGCATCCCTTACGACAACCTCCGCGCCTGCTTCCCTTGCGCCGGCGGCTATGGCTTCCGCCATCTCCTCCGTATTTCCCGTCAAACTTGCATACGCCACAATGACCTTCATGAAGACCTCCTGAATAATGTGCGAAAAATGCAGCTGCTCTCCTTAGAAGGAACATCAGCCTGCTTAGATATCTAAATATTGAATGCCTTGAAATAAGGTCGCCATGTACAATCTGCCATCCCGCAGCTCTACGTCCGTTACCGGAAAGCCAAGCTTTACGGACAAAAGCGCGAACCGGTTCTGAATCATGCTGAGCCGGAACAGACCATGATCCGTGCACAAGTAGGTATCAATGCCAATCGATACAACGGAGAAAATAAACTTGCCGCTGAAGCGGACCCGATCGAACAGGCCCCTTTTATCCCCGACCAGCAGCTCTCCCTTCTCGCTTGCTCCAATCAGATGCCCCCGGAATACCGATAGGCTTGTGACTGCCCGGTTCAGCTCGAACTCGGCCCATTCGTCCATAAACCGGTCATACAGCGCAATTCCGCTCTCATGGCCAACAACGAGATATTGGGGAAGGTTCATGAAGTCGAATACCTTTTTGCCCGGGCAGGCAAACTTTTGCCATTCGCCTCGCACTTCCGACCACAGCCCGTATTCGGTCGCCGCATAGCCGGTTCCGCCCAGGATGCGATATTGGGAGCATGGGACCGCTAGTCCCGTGTCCACCCACTCCTCGTCCTCGTACAGGAATAACCCTTCGCTCGTGCAAGCATGCAAAATACCGCTCTGCAGCTGAAGCCGGTTCACGCTTGCCTGAGGCGGCAGCCCCGCCGCCAGCTTCGTCCACTCTCCGAACTCGTCAATCTCGTATACGCCGTAACCGACCGACGCGGCTATGATCGAATCTTGGCTAACCCGCACCGACGAAAAAGGGAACAGCATCCAGTTCCACGGCTTGCCTTCGTGACTGATCTGATCCGCCGTATTCCCCGGCTGACCATTCTGATTAAACCGACTTTCCTTCACATTTTTCAGCTCCAATGCTATGTAAGGCCTGCCCGCGCAGGCTTACTTGTTGTGTTCTTTCCGTTCATCTGCCTTATGAATGATGATGGACTCGACCTGCCACGGCTTTGATTCCCGTTCTTCGCTTTCCGTCTGACGAACCGGATGTATTTGCTTTTTCTTCTTCAAGACCATTTCATACAACAAACCCAACGTTAGAACCTCCCTTTGCGCGAAGCCCGGACCTCTTTCCCGGTGGTGCGTATGCAACTACTGCCCATCCTATTATTGATAATGATTATCAGTTTCGTTAAATATATGATAACCATTCTCAATAGCACTGTCAACCGTACCCAAGTCCTTAAATACTTCGCCTTCTTCTAAGTCAGCTGCGTGAAATTCGACACCAGTAGCAGCCATGCCATACCGGCATGACTGCTCTCGCTCGCAAATGTTGTGCGTAATGTTACAAGGTATGCCTGCTCCCGCCAAAATATTAGTCTTGCTGACAAATTTTCCGTTCAACTTGTCAGACCGGCTTGTCATTACCTTGCACTTTATGCAGCATATTTCACTCCCTTAAGCCGATTCTGCGTTCTACGTTGCACGAAATGCAGTAAATATCCCTTTTGGGCATCGGAATGAGCCTATCTAAGCGAAATATCCTGCAGATCGTGCAGCATAAACGGACAAAACAGGCACCTTGAGCCAATTATGCTGTAAAACGTGCAACGCAGCCCGCCTCCCCCACCACATAAAAACGCCCGCCGGTTGCAACCAGCGGGCATCGAACGCTCTGGCACAAGTCCCCCGAAAATAAGATAAGAAAAAAGGCTGTCTCCACGAATGGAGACAGCCTCTTCTTTATTCCTACCAGCGGTACGTGCCGACGGTTCCGGCAGGAAGCGTCGCTTCAAATTGCTTGCCGTCGCAAAGCACGCGGAACGGCTGTTCCACTTCCGTTTGATTGATAACGACCATAACAAGCTTGCCGTCCGGGTTGCGGAACGCCACATTGGTTACCGTCTCCGGCGACCCGTAAGTGCTGCCGATCCGGTAAGCGCCGCGCTCGACAAAGCGGGAATATTGCGCAAGCAGGTTAAACTCCGGCGTACGCCAGAACCGGCTTGGCTCATCCGCATCCTGCACAAGCATCGTTGGGCCGGGCTGCCCCAGCCATTGATGCGTGCCGATCTTGCTGTCGAGCATCGTTACCCAAGCGTTATAGCTGCACGCATAGTTGCGGAAATATTGCGCCATCCGGTCTGCGCCGGCCGTTCCCCACAAGGAACGCTCCGTCAGATAAATCGGCTTCTCCGGATAAGCCGCATGAATCTCGCTCATCACTTCCGGCGAACCGTCATAGTCATGGAGCGCGATGCCGTCAACCGCCGCATAGCCTTCCGAATCATTCAGAATCGGCGTGACATAACCCATCGCATCCGCGAAGTTATGATCAAAGATCCATAGCTCCGTTTCCAGACCATGCTCCTCGAACTCGCGCTTCAGGGCAATCGCCAGCTCGCGCTGACGTTCAGGCGACATGTAGCAGCTTGGATAGTCGGTTTCGAGCAGCGGCTCGTTTTGCAGCGTCATCGCGCAGACCGGAATGCCATGCTCCCCGTATGCCTGAATAGCCAGGCGGTAATATCTCGCCAGCGCTTCCGTGTACTCGGCGCCTTCCTTCAGGCTTCCCCGCTTCAGATCGCCGTTAGTCTTCATCCAGGCCGGCGGGCTCCAAGGCGAAGCGAAAATTTTTGCATCCGGCACGGCTTTTAGCAGTCTCTGCACCGTTTCGAAGATCGACAGATCGATATCCTTCCGCACGCTGAAATGCTTCAGCTCGAAATCGGACTCTCCCTCGGGAAGATCGTTATACGTATAGAACGGCTGCGCGGTGAAATCCGAGGTCCCGATTGTAATCCGGAACAGATTAAAGCCCAGACCCTGCTCCTTGTCCGCCAGCTGCTGAATAAAGCTCGCCTGCGAAGCAGCGTCCATCTTCAATAGATTGTTGATCGTTGTCTCTTCCACCGAAGTCCCGATACCCAGCATCTGTTGGTACGTATGTGCAGGCGTAACTAGAATCGTCGTTTGATCCGAGACGGAAGGAGCGGTTAATGCCAGCTTCGGCTGGCCGCTTAACGCATAGGCCGGGTCCGTTGGCCCTTCAAACCAGCGGGTGTTCCCCGGGGTCAATTCCGAGCTGAGCCACGCTTCAACTTCTTTTGTCGATACTGCCGTTTTGAGTATTGCAGACACTTGCGTCTCCTCCTCTATCCCACTTTGTTTTGTTATTTGCTATTAGCCGTTCCCGGCCATACAAACGTAGCCACCGCGCCTGCCGGCATCGTATAAGCTAACGATTTGCCGCCGAGCTTAACTTTCAATTCTTTGTCTTCGCTTGCCGCATTCAGCGCAACCAGTACGATGCTGCCGTCCGGATTTTTGAAGGCGACCTGCTCGATCTCCCCGCTTACCGACTCGCCGGATTCAATGCGGTATGCACCGGATTTCACGAATTTGCTCGCATGGCCGAACGAATAGTATTCCGAGTTAAACGTCACATCGCCCGAGCCCTGATTAATCGTTACGACGCCCATACAATCCTTGCAGCCGCCGATTGTTGGCCCATAATTCTCGTCGAGCGCAAGATTCCATTTCAAGACTACCTTCGACCAGTTGCGGGTTGCGCCGATAATCAGATTCTCCATATCCCATTTCAGGTTGCCGCCGAAGTCCGTTGACCAAGCCCCGCCGCTGCTTTCGGTGAAATAGAGATTTTTGTCCGGATGCGCGTCATGCACCTGCGCCTGATTGCCAACCTCGCCCGCATAGCCGTGGAAAGCCGTTCCGTCTACGTATTTCGAGGCATCGGGATCGTTCAGAATGGTCAGCGGATAATACGGCTCATCCCAGTTATGATCCCAAACGACGATCTTGGACTTGATGTTGTTCTTCTCAAAAGCAGGACCAACAAAGTTCTTGATCAGTTCGGCCTGCTCGACCGGCTCCATCCGCATGCCCGGATAATCCTCCGGCGTATAATGCGGCTCGTTCTGAAGCGTAATCGCGTCAAAAGGTACGCCTTCCGCTTCATAGCCCTGAATCATTTTGACAAAATAATTCGCAAACGGCTCATAAGCATCCGGCTTCAGGCTGCCCCCGATCACGGAGTCGGTTGTCTTCATCCAGCCCGGAGCGCTCCATGGGCTACCCATCAGCTTCAGATCCGGGTTGATCTTAAGCGCCTGCTGAAGCGTCGGAATGATGTACTCCTTATCGTGATCGATCGAGAAATTATTCAGCTCCGGATCGCTTTGACCGGAAGGCATATCGTCGAAGGTATAGTTCTTCACGGCGAAATCCGATGCCCCAAGCGGCACGCGCATATAGCTGATGCCAATTCCCTTCTCATGGTCGAACAGCTTGTTCATCAGCTCTTCCCGCTGCGAATCGTTCAGCTTATTGGCAATCAACCAAGCCGAGGAATCCGTCAAGGAAGCGCCAAAGCCATCCATTTGCTGATAGACCTTGCTGTCATCGATCATAATGACATTCTCTTCGGAATCCTTGGCCTTCGTCAGCTTCAAGCTTTCCTCCTGCTGCAGCAGCTTGCTCTTGTCGGGAGTCGTCAGCCACACCTGAACCTGCCCGCCAGCAGAGCTTGAGCTGCCTGAATGGCCACCGCTGCAGGCCGTGACCAGCAAAGCTACCAGCAAGACGGGAAGCATAACGGTGCTAAACCTTCTCATTCGCCGCTCCCTCCAGCTTTTGGCCCAAGCCGCCGTTATGACGGGTAATTGCGCCGTAATCGCGGCGGATGAGCGGTGCAACCGGCTTCTCCGTGCCGCGGTCCATATGGATAATGCCAAACGTATCGATCCAGTTGTTGTGGTTCACGTACCAGTCGTACATAATCCAGAAGTCGATGCCGGCTACATAGCCGTCCGGGTTGTCCTCTCCCTCCGCACTCAGGGTTCCCTTCTCCATCAAGGCGCGAAGCGTTTCTTCATAAGTAAGGACCTGCTCGCCTTCCATGCCGCCGGAGGACCAATGGCCGAACTCGGTATTAAGGATGGGTTTATCCGGGAAGATACGGTTTGCTTCCTCCAGGAACTGCCGTGTCCCTTCGTAATACGTCCCGCCATGGAATATGCCAAAGTACATCGTCCAGGCGGCTACATCCAGCGGTGCCATCGACGGATCATGCGGACCCGGCTGGTCGGCTGCAGAGCTTTGCGTCAGAAGCCGGCCATCGTTGTAATTTTCTCTTAGGTCACGGACAAGGCGTTCGTTATAAGCGAGGCGAAGCCATACGTCCTTGGATTCGTTTTGCGTACTCCACATAAGCACGGACGGACGGTTATACTGCGAGAACACCATCTCGCGCCACATTTGATCGGCAAGACGCTTCTCATCCTGCGCTTCGTAATGCTCGGTCTCGAACTGCCAGAGCGGAATCTCGCTCATCGCCATAAAGCCCATCCGGTCAAGCAGCAGATACGTGTACACATGGTTCGGATAATGTCCGGTTCTAACCATATTCACGTTCAGTGCACGGATCTGCTCGAGATCCGTGCGAATCCGGTCCCAAGCCGCCGTGCGTCCGGTATCCGGCCATTCCTCATGACGGGCAATGCCGGCCATAAAGACGGATTGCTCATTGAGCAGAATTCGGGTTTTATCCGTCCGGACCGTCCGAATGCCGAATTGCGTGCTGAACGAGTCCTGCGCCAGAGTCGCGGATCCTGCCGCTGTCAGCCTGAAGGTCGCGACATACAAATATGGCTGCCAGACCGACCACAACTTAGGATCCTTTACAGTCACTTCGAATTGCACAACCTTCACTTCATCCGGCTGCAAGGCGAGCTCCGTGCGCATCGGTTTATCCGTAACGGCCGGCACGCCAATAAGCGAGGAAGCCAGCGGGGATTGCAGGAAGTTAGGCGCTTCCGGGTCTGCCTCCAGCAGACTGCCTTCCAGCCCTACTTGAACCGCATCATTGCCGCGGTTATGCAGTACAACCTTCACGTCCAGCCTGCCGCTCACATCCATCGGAACGATATCCGCCCGGACGATCGCGGCCTGTGGAGTGATTTCAATATAGAGATCATGAATAATGCCCGTATAATTGAAGAAATCCGTTCCCGCTACGGCCGGAATCGTATCCTTCCGGCTTCCCCACGGCGGGTTATCGACTCGGATGCGGATCTCATTGTCTCCCGTGCGCAAATAGGCCGTTAGATCAAAGGCAAACGGAGTAAATCCACCCTCATGGCAGCCCACCCATTCCCCGTTGATCCAAATATCCGCTACATAGCTGATGCCAAGCGATTTGAGCGTGTAAGCATAACCTTCATTTTTGCTTGCAATCGTGAATGCCCTGCGATACCAGACACCGTCCTCATACGTTTCCGCCGCATTCGCTTCAGGCAAGCCGGTCAGCTTGTTCTCCGGCGAAGGAACCGTATGCGGCTGCCACAGCTCGGACGCTGTACCGCGCACGTAATCCCCTTCCCGGCTCTCCAGCTCCTTCAGCCAGCTCTCGCTGCGGTCCGCCATCGAGAAATCGTGATCCATCGACAGGCGGCGCTTCTGCCACTCGCCGTTCAGCGTGATCTTGCCTCTTGTCTGAGGCTCGAAGGAAGGTACCGGAATACCGTTCTGAAACGGAACATTTACGCCGTTTACTTTTTCCAGCGTTAAGGTTGTCTTCAGCATGATGTCTCTCCTGTCTCTCTTTAATGAAGTGAAATAAAAAAGGAGGATGAGGACGAATGCGTACGCCGATCCCTTACGCACAGGTCACACATCCCCCTTGGTCATGCAAAACCTATTATTTTATTCCTTGCGCGTCAAACGATTTGTTCGCTTGCTCTTGCACGTATTTCAGTACATCGTTCACGCCGGCTGCTTCCAGCTGCTTGCGGTAAGTCGCGAGCGCCTTATCCACGTCTGGAACAAGACCCATCATCAGAGGCATGCCGTATTGCTGAATAACCGAGTTAACGGCTGCTTGCTGCGATTTCACGGGAGCATAGTCCATGATAACTTGCGCGAAAATATTTGGTTTGCTTTGCGATTTGAACTCTTCAAGCAGAGCGTCGAAGCCTTCCCAGCCGCCGGCTTGCTTCACGCGTTCCATCGATTCCACGCGGTAGCCCCAGCTTGCGATACCATAGCCTTTGAAGTCTTTTGCATCTACGCCTGCAGGAGGCGTAACGATATGCTTGCCGTCTGCATCCATCGAGTAGTCCGTGCCTTCAAGACCGTAGCTCATGAGATCATAGTACTTCGGATCGCTGCGAAGCTTGTCGAGAACCATCAGGGAACGCTCTGCGTTAGGCGCGCTCTTTGGAATAGCCATTGCATTGTTAACCGACAGCGTAGGTACAGTCAGGTTGTGGAAACGGCTGAACGGGAAGTAGCCAAGCTTGATATCCGGATTGGATTTTTCCATACCCGTGATGAAGCCGCCAGCGCCTGGAGCATTACGCCAGTACACAGCACCTTGACCGGTTTTGATTGCGTCGCCGGCTTCTTTTTGATCAGACAGAGTATCGGATTTCCAGAAGCCCTTCTCCGACCAAGTCTTCATCTTCTTCACCCACTCTTCAAACTCCGGAGTGAACGGATAAGCTACGATGTCGCGTGGAGTGTCGTACGATTTCGCTACGATTACGCCGCTGTCGCCGCCGATTTGCTGGTAGCCTTCGAATGCTTTGAACATCGTGAATACTTCGTTGTAAGCTTTGCCGTTAATCGGCGTGATGCCCTTGGCTTTCTTCACGCCTTCCAGGTAAGCCTCGATGGAGTCAACGTCTTTGATCTCTGGAAGACCAAGCTCTTGTCTCCAGTCGTCACGGTACACAAGGCCATCCGGCGTGTATTCCGGATAAGTTGCTGGAACCGCGTAGATTTTGTCGTTAACGGTAGCTTCCTTCCAGTCCTGCTCCGATACGCTGCTCCAAGTTGTAGGAGCGTACGTTGGCAAGAGGTCGTTCAGAGGCATAAAGGCGCCTTGGTTTGCGAATTTATAAAAGTCCGCCCATGAGGAGGCGAAGATCATATCAACTTTCTCGCCGGAAGCAAGCAGCAGGTTATATTTGGTCTGCCAGTCCGTCCACGTCGTGAAGTTCAGCTTAACGGTCGTATTCAAGTCTTTCTCAAGCATTTTGTTCCATTCCGCAACAACCTTCTCCTGGTCCGGAGCCGGATCGCCGAGCAGGTACCAAGTCAATTGAACCTTTTTCGAAGTGTCCGGAGTTTTTGCATCCGTGCCTGTGTTCGAGCTTGCTTCCGTACCCGGATTCGCGCTTGCATTCGAAGATTTGTTCGAATTGTTATTGTTGTCGGAACCGCAGGCTGCAAGCATACTTGCCATAATAGCCGTCGAAACGAGCACAGTGCCCATTGTTTTTATCTTTCTTTTCATGCTTGATGACTCCTCCTTTTATTTAGTGAACCTATATGTTAGCCGGCCTTGGGGCCGGTTCTAACCTTTCACGGCGCCGATCGTCAGCCCTTTGACGAAGAAGCGCTGAACAAACGGGTACAAGAATACGATAGGACCGGTCGCGATAACGGCTGCGGCCATCTTGAGCGTCTCGGCCGGAGGCTGGAACGTAGGAGACAGGTTGCCTGCCACGTTTGTCTTCAGGACGGCTGCGCTTGCGAGAATCTTGTACAGCAGGAACTGCAGCGGATAATGGGATTCGCTTGTAATGAACAGATTCGCCATGAACCAGTCGTTCCAGTAGCCAAGCGCCATAAACAGGCCGATTGTGGCAAGACCGGGACCGGAAAGCGGCAGGATCAGTCTCAGATAAATCGTAAACTCGCCCGCGCCGTCAATCTTGGCCGATTCAACGATGGAATCCGGAATCGACTTCATGAAGTTTTTCATGAGGATGATGTTCCATGCGCTCAGAAGCGACGGCACGATAAGCGCCATATAGGTATCTTTCAAATCAAGGTGCTTCGTAATCAGGATGTACCAAGGAATCAGGCCGCCGCTGAACAGCGTCGTGAAGTAGATGAAGAACGACAGCTGATCACGGTACTTGAAATCTTTGCGGGACAGAACGAAGCCCGCCATGGAAGTCAGGAACAAGCCAACTGCCGTACCCACAACCGTAATGAAGATCGTTACTTTGTAGCCGTCAAAAATTTGCTTCGGATTACTGAAAGCGGCTTTGTAAGCATCCAGGGAGAAGGTCTCCGGAATAAGGCTGAAGCCTTTCGATATAATCTGGATCTCCGGCGTAAACGAGCCGGAGACGATAAGCAGGAATGGCAGCAGGCACAGCACGGTCAGGATGGTGATCAACACGTAACCAATGATGTTAAAAACGATTGTTGCTCTTTCCATTTTAATTTTCATGTCGATTCCCTCCTTAGAACAGTGCGTAGTCCTTCTGCACTTTCCGAATGATATAGTTAACCAAGATAATTAACACGAAGCCAAATAGCGATTGATAAAGACCGGCTGCCGTACCCATGCCGATATCGAAGTTAACCGCAAGCGAGCGGTATACGTACGTATCGATAATGTCCGTCGAGTTGTAAAGCATGCCGTTGTTGCCGATGATCTGGTAGAACAGGTCGAACTGGCCTTTCAGAATGCCGCCGAGGCTGAGCAGGATCAGCAGGATAAACGTTGGCACAAGCAGCGGAAGCGTAATATGCCTAACCCGCTTGAAGATGTTTGCTCCGTCGATCTTGGCTGCTTCATGGTACTCATCGCTGACGCTCATAATCGCCGCCAGATAGATAACCGTACCGTAGCCAAGCCCTTTCCATACATGGAAGAAGACGATGATGTATTTCCACGGCGCCGTATGCAGGTAGAAGTCGTAAGGCTGCAAACCAAGCGACGTCAGCATCGTGTTCACAACGCCCGCATTTGAGAAAAGGTTAAATACGAAAGCGCCTACAAGGACGAACGAAACGAAGAACGGCAGGAACATGATGGACTGCGTCGATTTCTTGAACCATTTGCCCGGCAGCTCGCTCAGGAAAATCGCGCAAGCCAGCTGCAGGACGTTGCTGATAATAATGAAGGCGATGTTGTAGAGCACCGTATTTTTCGTCAGGTTCCACAATACCCCCGAGTTGAACAGGAATTCGAAGTTCTTGAATCCGATGAACTCTCCCCCGAACAACCCGCCGTCAAAGCTGAACCGGGTGAACGCGTAGTAGACCCCCACCATCGGAACGTAGGCAAAGACAATAAAGAATAACAAGGCAGGCGCAATCATGAGGAACAAAATTCGATTCCGTACGAGCTCCTGGAAAAAACCTTTCATACCGGCATTCCTCCGTGACTTCAAAATAAGCTGAATGAATTAAAAATGTAATCGATTTCTTTCCTCTGCAAAAAAAGAGGCCTTAATGCGAAGCTTCGCTGCTCTTCACGGGATTTCTGTCGAACATGGATGATTCCCGGATCAGCAGCTTGGACTCGACCTTGAAGGTCCGTTTGTCCTTAAATTCATTGTTGTTCATCTGGTCAATCAGCTTCTCCGTGAGCAGCGCTCCCATCGTGTATTTGGGCTGATCAACCGTGCTGAGACGAGGCACAATGTACTTCGTAAGCCTGATATTATCGACGCCTACAATCGCCAGCTGCTGCGGCACCTGTATCGATAATTGCTTGCAGGCTTTGTACACGCCTAAGGCCATCTCGTCGTTAGCCGTAAAAATCGCCGTAAAGTCATCGTTCTTCTCGCGCAGCCTCATAAAGCTGAGGTAACCGCCGTCTTCATTGAAATCTCCGTTATCGATGAGATCCGGCACGAAGGGCATCCCTGCGTCTCGAAGCGCTTTCATGTAACCTTCAAGACGTTCGTAGCTGTCGATGGCATCCGCGTATCCGCTCAGGAACGCGATCTTCTCATGCCCCTGCCCGATCAGATGATTCACAACGTCCCTGGCGATCTTCACGTTATCGGTGAAGGCGCAAGGAATTTGTTCGTGGTCGATATTTCTCCCGATTACGCCTACGCTGTAGCCATCCTCCACCAGAGCGATAAGCTCCTTGTTGGTCATCTCGGGGGTAACGAAGATCATGCCGTCAACGGTTCTGTTCTGCAGCAGGGATACATATTCGAGCTCCTTCTGCTTCTTGTTCTGCGCATCGCAGATAATGACGTTGTAATCGAGAGAGTTTGCCATATTCTCGATGCCTTTAATGATCTCCGCGAAATAAGAAACTTCGATGTCCGCGACAACAACGCCAATCTTCATTGTTTTCCTGGACCGCAGGTTCTTGGCCATGGCATTCGGCGTGTAATTCATCTCCTGAATGGCCTCGAGCACCCGCTTCTTCGTTTTCTCGCTTACTAGCTCGCTTCGATTCAACACTCTTGAAACCGTGGCTACGGACACTTTTGCGCGATTCGCTACGTCAATGATCTTACTCTCGTTCATTGCATCACTTTCTTTTTGCCTGACTTTTATACACCGATATTAGCACGTGCTGAAATCGATTTCAATAACATTTTTCAAAGTTTGTCCGGATTTTTTTCGAAAACCCACAGAAACCGCGTAGTTATGGGCTTTCTTTTGTTTTCATAGATGATGACGTAAATCAAATCTTTGTGAAATCGATAACAAAGTAGAGGCGAAATCTGCTCATTTTCTGAAAATAAGCCTAAATTTCGCTGGTTTTTGCGTTTCGATTACATTTCGCAACGCATTCTAGCGCATGTCACTCCTGATCCAGCACGCAGTACGTGGAAATGCATGCGCCCAGCATAATTAGCCTGCTCAGCAGCATTTGATGCGCCATTTAACCAAGTAACTAAAGTTAGTTGAAGTGACGCCGCGCGCATACGTTGCATGAAATGCACCATATTGGTGCGATTAGATCAGGTAACTCGATATATCCTGCATGGAATGCAGGATATCCGAGAAAAGCAGCTCCAACAAGCCCATTTAGGCGCATTATCCTGCATTCTGAGCAGCATATTTCGCCCATGCTGCCCGAAATGGGCATATACACTGCACTTTGGGCAGCATATAGATCGGTCCAGCTGCCGGCTGGCACGTACGCGTACGTGCCAAGCAACTCGTTAGTTAATGTGCTCCACCATTAACGGGGCGTCTGCGTCCCCGCAAGCCCGCGGCTGCCAGACAACAAAAAAAGCTGCCAAATGGCAGCTTCCACGTTCAAGAACAATGACGGCCAAGCCGTCCTAAGTTCTCCTATCTATTCGGTTCCCTTTATTAGCGCTTAAAGCTGGATGATTCCCTTTTGATCAGCTTGGACTCTATCACATACTTTTTCTGCGCGCTTTGTTCGTTTCCGTTCATCTGAGCGATCAGCTTCTCGGTGAGATGGGCGCCCATCTCGTATTTCGGCTGCTCCACCGTGCTGAGGGACGGCAGCAAATATTCCGTAATCCGGTTATTGTCGACGCCAACGACCGCCATGTCCTCCGGAATGCGGATTCCTCTCTCCCGGCAGGCCCGGTACACCCCAAGCGCCATTTCGTCATTCGCGCAATAGACCGCCGTAAACGATTGATTGCGCTCAAGCAGTCGGCTGAACGCCTGATAACCCCCGGTCTCCTCGAAGTCGCCATTGTCTATCAAGGTAGGCAGGAACGGAATCTTCCCTTCCTTAAGTGCCTTCATGTAGCCTTCCATCCGCTCATAGTTCTCAAGGGAATCGGAATAACCGCCGATGTAGGCAATTTGCTGGTGACCCTGCTCAACCAGATGCCGCACCGCCTCATTCGAGAACTTTACGTTATCCGTCTTGCAGCTGAGTATATTCTCGTGTACGACTGCCCGTCCAACGACGCCTATGACATAACCCTTCTGCACGTAATCGTTGATGGTATCGTCGCTGACGCGCGGCGTAACGAGAATCATGCCGTCCACCGTCTTGTCCGGCAAGAGTCCCAAGTACTCCATTTCCTTCTCGATCTGGTTATCCGAGTCGCAAATGAGCACTTTATATTTATGCGCATACGCCTTGTTCTCAATTCCTTTTATAATCTCGGAGAAATAAGAGACGTTAATATCCGGAACGATAATGCCTAGCGTCATCGTCCGCTGGGAACGCAGATGCTTGGCTGCCGCATTCGGATGGTAATCCATCTCCTCGATTGCTTTGAGAACCTTTATTTTCGTTTTCTCCGATACTAGACTGCTCTCGTTCAGCACACGCGATACCGTAGCGGCGGATACGCCTGCCCGCTTCGCAACATCCACTATTTTTTTGTCCACGATATGATCCCTTACCGTAACGTTTTTTCTAATTATATGGGTAAATTCTAGCAAGTTCAATATGGCCGCACCCTATTGATAGCCCTTTGGAGCAAAAAGAAAACCTCTGTCATACGGACAGAGGCTAGGCTTACAGCTGAAGCCGCAGCTTGATCACAATTTGGTCCTGCTGGAACTCCATATTGCCTATCGCAATCAGGCTGGGAAGCTCAATCGGGACAACGATCCGGTCAAGCCGGTCCTTCCCCAGATCATAGTTCTTCACGGTCAAAGACAAGGGCTCGAAAGTCAGATTCGGCGCCTGCCAGCTCATCTTGTAAGTAGCAAGCATGCCTACCGGCAAAAAATCGCGATAAGTCATATTCAGATGAGCAATCAGCCTGTCGCCGTTCACCTCAAAACGCGCACCGTCCAAGGTCATATCCGGAGGAAGCGACGTGGGGCTGCTTTGCAGCTGGCTTTTGATCAGATTGTTCACATCCGACTCCGACAGAACGATCTCCGGCTTCAGATTGGCAACCATCTCAACCGCTTTATCCTTTATGGAGACCGGATCATAAGATAAATCGAGCTTTTCGTCGGGAGCAACATAGGATTTGAGCCACAAACCCCCGCCTGCGGCAATGGCAGCAAGCAGCACCACGATAACGATCAGCCATTTCAGCCAGCGGAACATTTTGTCTACCTCCTTTTCGCCTACATAACAACAAAGATAATGCTATAATGAATCATCAGTGTTTGTCGAATCGCGACTATTAACGAGGTGACTTTTATATTATGGAATTCCAATCATCCTATTCCTCCAAGATCGGACTTGAAGATATCGTTCATGCGCAAATGCATCTGAAGGATGTCATTACCCGCACGCCCCTGCAATATAACCGCGTTCTCTCCGAGCGCTATGGCTGTAACGTATACCTGAAGCGCGAGGATCTCCAGATCGTCCGTTCGTTCAAAATCCGCGGCGCTTACCATCTCATGCGCTCCCTGCCGCCGGAGCGTCTTGCCGTTGGCGTTGTCTGCGCAAGCGCAGGCAATCATGCCCAAGGGGTGGCATACTCCTGTCAGGCGCTTGGCGTACAAGGCAAAATCTATATGCCAAGCACGACGCCTCGTCAAAAGGTGAATCAAGTCAATTTCTTCGGCGGCGACTTTGTCGAAGTGATCTTGACAGGCGATACGTTCGACGATGCGTATGCCGAAGCGGTAGCCGAGTGCGAACGCGCCGGCATGGCTTTCATCCATCCGTTTGATGATCCAAAGATCATCGCGGGCAACGGAACCGTTGGTCAAGAGCTCATGGAAGCAGCCGAGACGGTGCCGGACTATGTGCTAGCATCCGTTGGCGGAGGCGGTCTGGTAGCAGGCATTGCTTCTTACGTGAAAACAGTTTCCCCTCAGACGAAGGTTATCGGCGTGGAGCCGGAAGGCGCACCGTCGCTTCGCGTCTCCTTGGATGCCGGAGAAGTGACACCGCTTGAGCATATCGACAAATTCGTGGACGGTGCCGCCGTCAAACGGATCGGCGATCTGACCTTCTCGATCTGCCGCGAGCTTCTCGATGACGTACGCACCATTCCGGAGGGCAAGATCTGTACCACCCTTCTTGATCTGTACAACGAGAACGCGATTGTTGCGGAGCCTGCGGGCGCTTTGCCGATTGCCGCACTCGACATGCTGCGCGACGAAATCGCGGGCAAAACGGTCGTCTGCGTCATCAGCGGCGGCAACAATGATGTCGACCGGATGCAGGAAATCAAAGAGCGCTCGCTCATCTATGAAGGACTGAAGCATTATTTCATGCTTAGCTTTCCACAGCGAGCAGGAGCGCTCCGAGAATTTCTCGATGATGTCCTTGGACCAAATGACGACATTACCCGATTCGAATATACGAAGAAGCATAATAAAGACAATGGGCCGGCCCTTGTCGGCATTGAGCTCAAGCAGCGCGAGGACTACGCGGCGCTTATCGGGCGGATGCAGAAGAAAGGCTTCCAGTTCGTCGAGCTGAACAAAGACCCTGTCCTCTTTAATCTTTTGATCTAATCAATAATAGGCTTTATACGGCGCGCCGACGGCTTACCGCTTGTGGAACTTTTACCAAGCGTAGGCTTTCGGCGCGTCTCCGCCTGGACCCGGGAAAATCTCGTCGATCCGCTTCAGCGTCGACTCGTCGAGCGTCAGCTCAACCGCGCGCAGCGAACGCTCGAATTGCTCCAGCGTACGCACGCCGATAATCGGTGCCGTAACGGCAGGGTTCGCGAGCAGCCATGCCAGCGATACCAGATCCTCCGGCGCTCCCAGCTCATCGCATAACGCCCCGTAAGCGTCCAGCTGCGGCTTCACCTGCGCGAAGCGCTCGTTTCTCTCGCCGCTTCTGCGGCCGGCTCCACCGTGGCGATGGCTTCCGGACAGCAGACCTCCGTCCAGCGGGCTCCACGGAATAACGCCAAGACCAAGCGCCTTCGAAGCCGGAAGCACTTCCAGCTCTGGCAGACGGCAAAGCAAGTTGTATTTATGCTGTTCGGAGACCAGACCAAGAGCCCCTCTCGCCTTGGCTTCCCCTTGCGCCACCGCAATATCCCAGCCTGCAAAGTTGCTCGATCCTACATAGCCGATTTTGCCTTGGTGAACAGCCGTTTCGAAAGCTCCCCACAGCTCGTTCCAGTTCACGTTGCGATCAACGTGATGCATCTGGTACAGCTCGATATGATCCGTTTGGAGACGGCGCAGCGATCCTTCCAGATGGCGGCGAATTTTATAGGCGGAAAGACCTGCTTCGCGGTTCGGACCGTCATAAGGATCATGCATATCGCCGTATACTTTGGTAGCGAGCACTGTTTTCTCGCGGCGTCCTCCGCCTTGCGCGAACCAGCGTCCCATAATTTCTTCCGTGCGGCCGGAGTTCTCGCCCCAACCGTAAATATTCGCGGTATCAAAAAAATTAATGCCTGCGTCAAGCGCCGCATCCATAATGCGGAATGCTTCCTTCTCGTCCGTATCAACGCCAAAATTCATCGTTCCCAAGCAAAGCCGGCTCACACGAAGGCCGGATTGGCCCAGATAAGTGTACTTCATCTCCCGATTCACTCCCACTTTGTGAGTTTTCCCTGCTGCGCATGCGGCAATACAAAGAAAATCTCAGATTAAATTTTGGATACATGTCCCATTATACAAAATTAACATGAAGGAACCAACATGATCACAATGCGTTGACATTGTTCCGCTATACTTGCGGCAGGAGGTGTGCATCAATTGGTTCGTGCTAATAACGGCTATCAGCCTAAGGTGCTGATTTTGTATGCTTCGTATGGGGAAGGCCATTTGCAGGCTGCTAAAGCGATCCGCGACGCGTTGGAAGAGGCGGGCAATAACCGCACCGTCATGGTCGATTTGATGGCCGAGTCTCACCCTTGGCTGAACGAGATGACAAGACGGGTGTATCTGAAAAGCTATACGCATATCCCTCATTTGTACGGCTGGGTCTATGATGTAACGCGGCCCATGAAGCATAACTCCCTGTTCGGCGGCTTCCTTCACTCCTTCGGCCGCGACAAGATTAAGAAGCTGCTGCAAAAAGAACAACCCGATGCGGTGATACATACCTTTCCTTTCTTCGCGCTGCCTGCCCTTCACCGCCGCCGGCTCAGCAAGACGATCCATCCTGCAGCTACTATCCCTACCTACACGGTAATTACCGACTTTGATTTGCACCGCCGCTGGGTACATCCCGGAATCGGCCGTTATTTTGTTGCTACCGACGATCTGAAGCAGGAGCTGGGCTCGCTTGGCATTCATCCCGGACGCGTATCCGTTACCGGCATACCGCTTGGGCGTGGCTTTCAGAGCAGCCTTACTCCTTCCTTTGAGCTATTCGAAAAATACGGACTCCACCCCGAGAAGCCCGTCATTCTTCTTATGCCTGGCGCGCAAGGCGTCATGCCGGATTGCGATGAGCTGTGCCACCTTCTCCTTGAACAACATCCACATGCGCAGATTGCGCTTGTCTGCGGGCGTAACAGCCTGCTTAGAACTTCAATAGCCGACCAATTCAGCTCTCATCCTTCAGCGGACCGCCTTCATTTGTTCGGCTTTGTGGATCAGGTTCATGAGCTGATGTCTCTTGCAACCTGTCTCGTGTCCAAACCGGGCGGCGTTACGCTTGCCGAAGCAATATGGGCCGGGCTGCCGCTCTTCCTCTACAGGCCTGTTCCCGGCCAAGAAAAAAAGAATGCCCGTTATCTGCAATCCAAAGGAGCTGCCGCCATTAGTTATGACCCCGAAGGACTGGCGGCAAGTATTATAGAGCTTATCCGTAATCCCGATCAGCTGCAGCGCAGCAAAATAGCTGTACAGCGTCTCCAGACGGAGGAGGCGGCAGCAGGCAGCATTGCCCATCATATTTTGCAGGAATGCGGTTGGAATGCAAAATTTGGTCAACGCTATAGTTAAGGGTGAAATCGTAAAGGGGCCTGACCGCTCGTGAAAAATGTGGGGATAAGGTTCGGAGCGGAGATGCGGCTCATCTCCGTGATTTTGTTTCTGGTGGAGTTCGTACGGGGCGCGGTGCTGATCAGCCTGCTCCCCATTTACGGAACGAGGGTTCTGGGTTTATCTCTGGATGTCATCGGCATCGCGATTACCGCGCATTATTTGACCGACACGCTGCTTAAAATGGTTATCGGCTATCTACTCGACCGATTCTCGATCCGGTTTGTCGTGCGGACAGGCCTGCTGATCTCGCTCGCCGGCGTGTTTCTGATTCAGTTCGCCAATTTAGCCTGGCTGTTCATACTGGCCGCTGCTCTGTACGGCATCGGAATGTCTCCCATCTGGATCGTCTGCCTGACAAAGGTCTCCGACGATAACAGGGCCAGCCAAATGGGCTTTCTGTACACTGTCTGGCTTACCGGGCTAGGCGCCGGCCCTATCGTATGCAATATTTTGCTCGACTATTATGTTAACGGCACGTACTTCCTGCTGCTTATTCTTTCGATCTTTTCGGCGTTTCTTGCTTTCTTCATGAACGGCGCAAAAGCCGGCGGGCAGCAGATTCAAGCCATTCCGTTAAAACGGCAACTTGTTGCCTTAACGGAACGTATAAAAGCTATGCGAATGCTCCTGCCGGGCATGATTCTGCAGACGGCAGGCGCCAGCATGCTTGTTCCCGTCCTTCCAAGCTTCGCGGAACGCGAGCTTGGCCTTGCGGGCGCGCAATATTCCCTGCTGCTTACGGCAGGGGGAGTATGCGCGGCAGCCGGTCTTATTCCGATGGGTCGGTTATCGGACAAGCTTGGCGGCAAGAAGTGGTTTCTTATTTTCGGCTTTGCGATTTTCGCTGCCGGGCTGTATATGTTGGCATGGCGGCTTCCGTTTTGGTATTGTTTAGTTATTGTCGTAATTCTTGGTTTGTCTTATGCAGCTATTCTTCCGGCCTGGAATGCTTTGCTTGCGGCTTACGTGCCTCCCAAACAGGAAGGCTTGGGCTGGGGACTGCTGTCGACCGTAGAAGGTCTTGGCGGCATGATTGGCCCTCTGGCTGGAGGAGTTCTCGCTGCAAGCTTTGGCTCTCGCACGGTTATTTGGGTAAGCGCCGTGCTGTTTGGACTCATTGCCCTGCTGTATGTGCTGATACCGGCGACTAAAATGAACGGCAAATGAGGAAGAACGAACTATTTTCCCGGTTGGGGTTAAGTGGGGTAGGTAACAACCATGCATGTGATGGAGAGCATGAATAATTTGTACGTCCAAATGAAAAGCCTGGACCTTGAGCATTTGCAGCGAACGCTGGAAAGCTACTCGCAATTTGGCATTTTGCCCGGCATTCTGCTGCCGCTTCTCGAATCGTTCCTGCCTTTCCTTCCCTTGATTGTCATTGTTGCGGCTAACGCGAATATTTTCGGGCTGTGGCTGGGCTTTCTGCTCTCCTGGGTCGGGGTGTCGATCGGAGCAATCTGCGTATTCCTGATCAGCCGCAAGCTTGGGAAAAACGTAAAGTCGAGAATCGAACGCAGGTTTCCCAAGACCGAACGATTCTTCCGTTGGGTAGACCAAAAAGGCTTTACGCCGCTTTTTCTGCTGGCCTGCTTCCCGTTCTCCCCGTCGTCGATCATTAACATTGTGTCGGGCTTCAGCAAAATTTCATTGCGTACCTTTGTCCTTGCGACCGTGCTTGGCAAAGGGGTCATGATTCTAAGCATCTCGCTGATCAGCTTCAACATCGGCAGCTTCCGCGAGGAGCCGTGGCGCATCTTCGTAACCTGTGCCGTCATTATCGTGATGTGGTTCGGCGGCAAAAAAATCGAATCCCGCTATCATGTGAATTAAGCAGTAATTTGTTCCTCTTGGCCTCGGCAGCTCATACATAACCTCCTTTCGTGGCACACTTCTAAAGGATTAACTGCCGAAAGGAGGATGGCAGCATGTCAGGTGAATGGCCGTCCCATAAACAAGTCGAAGCCAGCAAAGCGCAATCATTAGCCGATCGTACCGGCAAAGGCAAAGAGCAAGCTAGTCGGAAACAATCCGAAGCCGATGCAGCAGCGGTACCGAAGCACGGATTATAAGCGAAGGAAGGACGAGTGGGCCATGAGCGAGCAAGAGCAGCAGCATAATCAAATGGATCCAGTGTCAGGCGAGCATGTCGAGGTGTCGGGTGTTTATAAAAACGAAATCGGCCGCGTAGAAAAGCTGGAACGCGGCGATGTATTCCCTGCCGACCTGCAGATCGGCAATACCGAATGGGAGCTTGTCGAGCTTGACTTCGACAATCACCACGAGGGCCGTACCGATCCGCGTCTGATTGCAAAAGACGACGATGACGATCCGGAAGCTCATATGCAGCATCCGCGGCGCCATAAGGGAAGCAATAAGACGGATTCCTAGGTTACGTTTTCCGGCTGCGGTGGCGGGGGAGGCTTGGGATCGGGGGTGACGGGAATGTATCTCCACACATTCCCTCTACCCCTTTCCCCTGCGTTGCAGCTGGGCAAAACGCAAAAAAAGACCCCCTCAATTGAATGAGGGGGTCTTTTTCGGTCGGCTACTCAGTTAGCCGACCACAGGCCACGGGCCAGTGCCGGCTCCTTCTCGAGGGCTTAACGATGTCGCGCATCGTTAAGGTGGCAGCCGAGCTGCTTTTTTGCTGGCTTAACGATGTGGCACATCGTTAAGCTAGCTCGAAACTCCACTTTTGGCCCTCCTCAGGCCTTTTTTGCAGTTCTTAACGATGTCGCGCATCGTTAAGGTGGCAGCCGAGCTGCTTTTTTGATGACTTAACGATGTGGCACATCGTTAAGCTAGCTCGAAACTCCACTTTTGGCCATCCGCGGGCCATTTTTGCATTCCTTAACGATGTCGCGCATCGTTAAGGTGGCAGCCAGGCTGCTTTTTTGAGAGCTTAACGATGAGGCACATCGTTAAGCTAGCTCGAAACTCTGCATTTGGCCCTCCTCTGGCCATTTTTACATTCCTTAACGATGGCGCGCATCGTTAGGACCGCAACTAAGCTGCGATTTGTGGTGCATCGCTTAAGCTTGCCTTGGGATGCATGTCACTACGACCACCTGTAGCACGGTTTTCCCCTCTTATTTCGTGCCTCGCACCAGCCAGATCATACGTTCAACGTCTGCAGCACGATTTTTCCGGCTTATTGAGCTACTCGAACCCGGCACTCGAGCGCACGCACCTCTGTAGCACGGTTTTCCCCTCTTATTTCGCGCCTCGCATCAGCCGGATCATACGTTCAACTACTCGAACCCGGCACCGGCTAGAGACGGCAGCCTATTCCCGAACCGCCGCGGCGTCGGCTTTTTCGGTGCTGCGGCGCTCTTCGGGTTCGCCGTGGGGGCGCTGAATGTGGTCGACCAGCTTCTCCAGTCGCCGCAGATGATAGGCGTATTCGAACAAGGCGGAGGCGACGAAGATCAGCCGCTTATGCTCGTCCGGGTCCTCGCGGACATAGTCGGTAAGCTCGGCAACAAGGCGTGCCTCCCGCTCCTCGCCAGGCTCCAAGGACATGTTCGGCTTCATCTTGTTCTCGATCTTCAGCACGATCGATTCATGGTACTTCGTCAAATCCTCGATTTGACTGTCGAAGCGAGCGGCCCAGTCGCCTGCCTTCGGCGTGGAGAAGTAATGCTCCTCTACGACCTCGAGCAAATCCGAACCCTTCTGCAGCGCCTTGATCATCTGCTTGGACACCAGAAGCTGGCGGGCGTGGCTGATTTTTGTCCGGGCCAGTATCTTCCGCTCTTCCTCGAACAGATTATAGCTGTCCTCAAGCTTGCGCAGCGTCTTGTGCAGCTTCTCTTTCTCCTTGCGGTACACCTGCTCCTTCATCTCGTTCGAGATCGCGGTCCGCAGCAGCAGCGACATCTGCGAGAAAGCGTGGTGCACCTGCTCGGTGAACTGCTTTCTCGGCCGCGGCGGGAAGACAAGCACGTTGACGGTAAACGCCGCTCCCATCCCAGCCAATACCATCAGAAAGCGCTCAAGCGCTACCGTGGTTACCTGGCCGTGCGCTTCCATAATCGCGACAACCGTCACCAGCGTAACGCCGATGGTTGTCTCCATTCTCAGCCGGATACTAACCAGAATAACTAATATACATACAAGTCCTACCGCAATCGGCGTTTGCCCGAACAGCTTCATCGCAGCCAGCGCCATCGCTGCCCCAAGCAGATTGGTCTGGAACTGATCCAGCACCTGCTGCCAAGAGCGGTAAATGGATGGCTGGATGGTCAGAATGGCTGCGACCGTTGTAATCAACGGAGATGCAAAACCAAATATTCCGCTCAGGTAGATGGCAAGTGCGACTGCCATGCCTGTCTTGAGCACCCGCGCTCCAATCGTCATACCCAACTTCTCCTTCATGAGCGAGATTCGCCCTTCCTTGTCTTCCCTTTATTATGCCACAAACGCTAAAATAGCCAAGGTTTCCCCCTTATTAACCAGAGGATTGGAGGCTGAATCAAATCAAGCGTTGTTCTCTCCGTTCATTGGCCGCCACGAATCGCCCGCCATTACCGGATTCACGCAAAAAGTCCGAGACGCCCCTACGGAAGCATCTCGGACCCGTCCCGATTAATCGCAATCGCTTATCCCGGCCATATAGCTTAGCTAGATCGTTCTGGCAATCAACTCGGACAGCTGACGGGCAATGACGGTTGGCCCTGCCTGCAGCTGCTCCTCGGTAAATCTGCAGCGTACAAACGTTTCATCCAGGTCCAGCGCTTCCGCAAACAAGCCTCCCAGCCCCCGCGCACGCCGGTCTACCTGAAGCAGCAGCTCCAGCTCGCGATCGGACGAATAGAACATAACCTCCAGCTCATCAAGCTGACCCCGGAACTGGCTGGTTGGCACAAATTCAAATTCCTGCACGAACGGCATTCCGCCGCCATGCCGCGGAGAATATTCGCATTCCGCCTGGCGCAGTCGGAAGCCAAGAAGATCCAGAGCATGGAACACCGTGTTAATGGCGCCGGTAGGCAGAACATCGATCCGGTCGTTATCCCCCGGGTCCACGCCGCCGCGCACCTCGAGCTCGGTTTTCACCCATACCGGCGCCCTGCCGATCGTAAGCGGCGTTTGATGGGGCAAGCGGAAGCTGAAAGGCACTTCCTTGGTCTCGCCAGCCTCCAGAGTAAACGGCGCACTCACAGGATAACGCCCGATCTCGCCGTGCTGCCTGAATTTATTGTCGTTACTCTCGCGAATGTATTCGGTCATGACTGACAATTGAATGGTATCTATGTTTTGCGGAGC
This sequence comes from Paenibacillus glycanilyticus, assembly GCF_051200795.1. NCBI lineage: Bacteria > Bacillati > Bacillota > Bacilli > Caryophanales > Paenibacillaceae > Paenibacillus > Paenibacillus glycanilyticus. The sequence continues at coordinate 538,659 of NZ_CP195155.1, read as the reverse complement.
GTTTCCCCCTCGAATATTGACTACACCCCGGACCTCTTCGCCAGGCACGTATTGTGACTTTTCAAGAAGCGTATCGATTTTGGCGGAACCAATTCCAATACTGGCCAATAAACGATTAAACATGTCATCCATCCCTTCGCTCTTATCATTGGATTAATATTGCTTAAGCCTATTACGGCGCATTGGAAGGGAAGTTGCATTTTTCGGGAAGCGATTTACCCTATCTGGTCCCCAGCACTTTCTATCAGGAGCAAGATCGACTAATATAGTAGAGTAGATTACATAGAGTTTGGCTATAGTAGAAAGTAGAATGCTTTCTGCGCAGGAACCAGCTCCATTGTCACTGTAGGAGGAATTATATTATGAGAAAAATCATTCAGGAGTTCAAGGAATTCGCCATTAAAGGGAATGTAATCGATCTGGCGGTCGGTGTTATTATCGGCGGCGCCTTCGGCAAAATCGTTACTTCTCTCGTCAACGATATTATTATGCCACCCATCGGGCGTATGCTCGGCGGAGCGGATTTCAAGGACTTATTCATTAACTTGGGCTCGGACAAGCCTTTGCCGGAAGGCATTGCGATGCACGACATCCACACTCTTGCCGACGCGACCAAATACGGAGTAGCCGTTATCGCGTACGGTCAATTCATTAACGTATTGCTGGACTTCTTCATCGTTGCCGTATGTATCTTCCTGCTCGTTAAAGGGATTAACATTCTGCGCCGCATGAAACCCGAAGAAGTCGCTGCGCCCGCGGCGCCGACGGAAAAAGAATGTCCGTACTGCTTGTCCCAAATTCCGATTAAAGCTACCCGCTGCAAGCATTGCACTTCCGTGCTGGAGGAAGGAACGGCAACAAGCAGCTAGGATCCGGATAAAAGATGGAGGTCCCGATGGCAGAAGAACGCTTCGATATCTATGACGAACAGCTTAATCCTATTGGCACTGCAAGCCGTACCGAGACCCACGCGCTGGGCTATTGGCACCGGTCCTTCCATTGCTGGCTGACGCGCCGCGAAGAGAACCGCCGCTTCGTGCGGTTCCAGCTGCGCCAAGCCGGGAAGGATACCTATCCCGGCTTTTACGATATTACGGCAGCCGGCCACCTCTCTGCCGGCGAGACGATGCGGGACGCGGTCCGCGAAATCGAAGAGGAGCTAGGCGTGGCTGCCCGCTTCGAGGATCTGATTCCCCTTGGCGTAGCACGCAAGGAAATGTTCGGCGAAGCAAAAGGCATGCCTTTTATCGACCGCGAAGTCAGCGACGTTTTCGCGCTTGTATGTTCATTGCCGTTAGGCGATTTAAAGCTGCAAGCTGAAGAAGTGGCGGCTGTATTCGAGGCCGACGTCGAGCTGCTGATCCGGCTTTTCGAGGGAGAATTGCCGGAGCTGATTTGCCAGGGTGTTGCGTCATCGGCTGATGGCGGCCTATCCAAGGCGACGCGAGCCGTCCGAGCTGCTGAATTCGTACCTCGGGAGCCGAGCTACTACGCGTCGATAATGAGGGCTTTGCGCGATTGTACGTAACCGATACGCCGCTTGGGAATCCTGGCTTGCTGACGCTGCTTTCAAAGCCGTCAGAGCGAACTCCCCAGGCTGCTTCCCAGTTGCGGTACCATTGATCAACCATGCCATGGATGTTGTAGAACTCGGTCTGCCTTGTGCAGAGGTCAAAGTTATCGATCTCCGGGTTGTTAAACAATCGCGCAGCGGTGGCATGGATACAGCCGTGAACCCCGCTGTACTCGATAAACCGGCCAAACTCATCAAGCGAAGGAAATGATCGCGGATTGTAAAGAATCCGGTATAAAGCCTGCTGGTTCATGCATGGCGCCCGTAATATTCCTGCCGGCAATTCCGGCCAGCCGGCAACGACCCTTTTGTCGTAGCCCATACGGTCGAACCAGTTATACACCTTATTGATATAGTTTCTGTGGAACCGTAAAAACTGCTCGCCAAACCCGACCGGAGGTATAGTGCCCGGCGTCACATGATGCTGATGATGCCATACTGTATGCTCCTCCATCCATTCCCGAGGGAAGTTTGGGATAATCGGCATTGTCATTCGCCTCCTGTACCGTATCTTACATATCGTATGCATAGGCCGATGAATGAGTGTAGAAATGCCCGGTCAGCACAAAAAGGCAAAGCCCGCTATGCCGCCGTTGCGTTCGGGGCTTCATGCATTGCGCATTATTTATTGGCCATATGCTGAAGCCCTCTCAAAACGCTCCATAGATTCATAGTATAAAGTACGATGATAAAGCGTGGAGCGAAGGAAGTGGCGGTATGTCGTGGGAGGATATTACGAATCTCATCGATCCCCGATTAATGATTGTTGTGGCAGCCTGCTGGGTAATCGGCTATATGCTGAAGCAGACACCGATCGTGCCGGATTGGACCATTGTGTATGCGGTTACGGCGGTAGCCATCCTCTGTGCCTGCCTCATCTTAGGCTTTCATGTGGAAAGTGTACTGCAGGGTATTTTATGCGGAGCCTTTTCCGTGTACGGAAGCCAGTTGGTGAAGCAGACGTTTATAAAAAGAGATAAATGAGAAAAAGGCACAGCCGTCCGGCGAGGACGGCTGTGCCTTTTCATGTTAGTGCTGGATTACGCCGCAGGCTATGCGGCTGCCGGAATTGCCTGATGGGTCTGTCTTATAGTCATCCGCTTTTTCATGAATAACAAGCGCGGTGCCGGCTGCTGGAAGCAGAGAGTTTGGCGCCTCTGTGTCGAGCGTTACATTTTTCGAAATAATTTCGGCCTTCACGGTACCGTCTTTGTTTACCGTAATATTCGGCAGATCCCCGTCATGGAAACCTTGCGGATTATCAAAGCCATGCTGTTTGTTCTTCGGATTCAGATGGGAGCCAGCGGATTCGAAGGACGGTGCCTCGCATTTGCCGACATTATGGAAGTGAATGCCATGGACGCCTGGAGTAAGGCCCTTAGCCTCCAGCTTCAGATGCACGCCGTCTTTTTCCTCCGTCAACACGACAGTCCCGATCTGATTGCCTTTCGTATCGATAAAAGCTGCCTTTGCTTCCATCACATGACTGCGAGTGTGGTGGCCATGTCCTTGGCTTGCCATTGCTGCACTGGAAAAACCGCAGCTTGCGACGAGGAAGCCAAGCGAACACAGCATCGTTGATTTGTTCATGTTATCCTCCTTGGGGCGTAATTTCCAAGTTAGCTTTTACCAGGCGGAGGATAAATATTCATTCGTTGCCTAAATAATTCGCTCTATAAATCTATATGTCTATTAAATTATGCGTTTCGACTAAGTCGATCGTCCATACCACTCTTGTAAATCTGAATAGTATAAAAACAGATTCTCATATTTTGTTTGAGGATGATTGAAAGGAGACTAAATTTTATGAGTTGTGGTTGTGGTGTTGGTAATACCGGAGGTTTTGGCGGAGCTCCAAGCATTCTTTTCCGTCTCTCCCCAGGGGTACGTGTAGACGTTGTATTTGATCACACTGGTCCACAAGGGATTCAAGCCACATTCCTTGGATTTGTAGGCAACTCTGCGCTGTTTTTGGTCGATTGCGAAGTCTTGTACATTAATCCTCGCAGTATTCAAGCCATCTCGTTGCATACATCCCGTTCCCGGGCTTAACGAGAATGTCCGCGGAAAAGGATTAGTATCCTATGAATCTCTCAAAATCCATTCATTCATTAGTAGATTAGCCTTGTTGTTTGTTATTAAACTCTCATATGAGAATCATTGAAGGAGGATAAATATATGAGTTGTGGTTGTGGTGTTGGTGGTTTTAATGAAGGGTTTGGTGGAGCTCCAAGCATTCTATTCCGTCTCTCTCCAGGGGTACGTGTAGACGTTGTATTTGACCACACTGGTCCACGCGGGATTAATGCCACATTCCTTGGATTTGAAAGGAATTCTGCACTGTTCTTGGTCGATGGTGAAGTCTTGTTCATTAATCCTCGTAGTATTCAAGCAATCTCGTTGCATGCACCTCGAAATCACAGAGAAGAATGTTAAGTCACTAGCTTCTTGCGATTGCCTAATTAGAGGCTACGGAATAGGATCCGTACCCTATTAATCTCACAAAATCCATTCTTTCATTAGTAGATTAGCCTTGCCGTTTGCTAACAAACTCTCATAGTCTGTATGAGAATCATCGAAGGGAGGAAAAAAATATGAGTTGCGGTTCTGGTTTTAATGGAGGGTTTGGTGGAGCTCCAAGCATTCTATTCCGTCTCTCTCCAGGAGTACGTGTAGACGTTGTATTTGACCACACTGGTCCAAGAGGGATTCAAGCCACATTCCTTGGATTTGAAGGGAATTCTGCACTGTTCTTGGTCGATAATGAAGTCTTGTTCATTAATCCTCGTAGCATTCAAGCAATCTCGATTCATTCATCTCGTCGTTAAGTCAAATCCATTCTGTAGGTGCCTATTTAAAGGGTACGGAATATAATCCGTACCCTTTTACCATGAGATACGCAGCCCTGCCAAGGCATTACATTTTGGAAAGGAGAGTAACACGAAATGAGTAAAGAAGATGAGTTCGTAGACTTCCGAGACCAATTAAAGAAATTGAAGAATGAGAAAAAGAACAAAAGCAACTGGGATCAAGAAGATGTAAACGATGTGATAGAACGTGTGAAGTCTGAAATGTTGCCCGTTATCAAAGCATTTGTTGATACGGATCGCACTTTAGAAATACAATCGAATAGATCTCGAGCTATTTATATCTCGTATGCAAACTCAAGGGTATATGGTCTATTGGTGTCGGCAACCAGTTTAGATCGCATCAACATCGATGCTGTGTTTGATTCGTATTCGACTCGTATATACTCAGGAAATTTCATCGAAAAAGAAATTAAAACCGCAGTTAAAAATGCATTGTTAGATTGGTATCGCAGAATTATCTGAATGTAAGAGATATATTGATTTGATAACTTAAAAGCCTTCCGCAAACTTCGCGAAAGGCCCCTAATTATGGGGCTACGCATGTCCGAATACTTGCGCGGAATGCGTAGCCCTCCGTATGTTCATCCGTAACATTCAACGTTAACAAAACGTGGATGAAACGGGCTTTTCGTAAAAGGATGCTGATGAAGGGAATTGAACCCCCGGCCTACGCATTACGAGTGCGTTGCTCTACCCCTGAGCTACATCAGCGAGACAATATTTAGGATACTTATTTTAGGGGTAAAAGTCAACCGCTTAAATCATTCGACATTTTGCTGTTTTATTCGTTATTTCCCGAGGAATAATGCTCCAGGATCTGCTTTAATACCCGCTCGCATTCAGCCGCCGTCTGCCATCTGCTGTCAAGAAGCCCCTTAACGAAGCTCCTGATTTCCGGCTCAAGCGCAAGCTCCTCCTCCCAGCCGCGTTCCTTCTCGCCCTCCAGAGGGGTATATCCGGCATACATCAGGAACAGGAAAAGATGCCCAAGCCCATATAAGTCGCTGGTCCGGTCTGGCTGGCGCATGCGGAACTTTACAGCTCCCCAGCTGTCCGCGAATCCGCTTGGTTGAGCCGAATCGGCCCGGCCGTCAGGGTTCTCCTCCCCAATCCTGCAGGCCAAGCCTAGATCAATCAAATAAATCCCCTTTTCATTCATTACAACGTTCGGGATCCGCACATCCCGATGCACATAACCCTTCTCATGCAAATGCTTCAAGGGGGATAATAAAGCTTCTACGATTCGCAGGGCTTCCAACTGCGTGAAGGTTCTCGCCTCAAGCAGAATAGCCTGTTCAGCCGTAATGCCTTCCACATAAGTCATAACAAGCGCTTCTTCCCTGCGGTGGACAGCCCAGTCCAACCGCTTCGGCATTTGCGGATGATTAAGCTTTTGAAGAATATCGGCCTCCCGCCTCAGCAATCTCCTGCCGGTCTCGCGCTTGCTTGGTTTTGCCCGCTTCAGCAGAACGGTTTCTCCGCTCCTCAGATCCGTACAACGATAAGCTTGACCATAGCTGCCCATCCCTAGAAATTCCTCGATCCGGTAAGTCCTGCCCCAGACCATCCCATGTCCCAGCGGATAGTCCATCCAATTATTCACCCATTGCTTCCACCAGATAGGAATCCCTCCTTGCCCTTTGCATACGGGATAAGAGCAGGTTTGGTTTCCTCTTGAAGAGCGGAGCAGGCGTTTTTCATGAAACCGGCGTTGAGTGATTTGCGTACTATTCCGTAAGTCTAAGCTGTTTCAATTTCTTAACAAAGACTTAATTATAGGTAGGAGGTTATCCCATGATTAGACATTTGTTGCAAAGACTCCTCGGCTCCGTTACAGGTAAACATTATAATAAACATGGACACAACGGTCATTACGGTCATTACAGTCATAGCAGCAGCGACTACAAAAAAGGAAACTATTATCCGCCGAAGCAACCCCCATACGGTCACAGCCATTACAAGAAAAAATATGGCAGCTACAGCAGCTAAGGGAATTGTTAGAAGAATGTTAGCAAACTAAACAATAACCTTATGACCTTTTTATAAGCGGCTAAAACGTTTCTAGTAAACTGGAAAAAAAAACGAGTGGAGGTGCGAATGGTATGATGAAAATCATCACCTTCAAAGACCGTTCGGTTCCCGTTTATTACGTTAACGAACAGGCGGCTTCCGTTGAACAACTTCATCATAAATTGGTTGAGATGGAATACAACTTCGATTTCCGCAAGAAGTGGAAACGTATATCGAAGGTCGAGGTTGTCCGCGATGTTGCCATTTTCCAATATAACGACGGGACGAAGCTGTATCTTGAAGTGAGCTAACAACGGCTATTAACCAAACCAATGACCCGGCAAATACGAAAGCCCTGAATGATCCGCCAAGCGCGAATCGTTCAGGGCTTTTAGATTTTACCTTGTTTACTATTTACGCCGTTTGCGGCGACTTCCGGATGATCGACATGTCTAGCAAATCCGGCTGCATCGGAGATCCCAGAAGGAAGCCCTGCACAAAGTCACAGCTCCATTCCTTCAGCAATTTATATTGCTCCTCGTATTCGACGCCGCCCGCAATAACCTCGATCTCCAGCTTATGCAACAGCCCGATCATCGCTTCAACGATATGGCGTTCCACGCTCTGCACGTCAATCTGGCGGATGAACGATTTGCTGATCTTTACGCTGTTGACCGGAAGCTGCTTCAGATTCGCAAGCGAGGCATAACCTTCTCCGAAGTTATCCAGCGTAATTCTGACGCCTAATGCGCGCAGTTGACTCAGTACCGCTAAAGTTTTGTCGGTGAAATGAAGAATAACATCTTCCTTCACCTCAAGCTCCAGACAAGAAGGCTCGACTCCCGCCTCCTCCAGCACATGAGCAACCATGCTGCAGAAGCTGCTGTCCAGGAGCTGGACATGCGACACATTAACCGCGATAACAAGCTCCTTCAGGCCATATTCCTGCATGCCCGCCAGCATCTTGCAGGCTTCACGCAGCGCCCACTCGCCAATAGGCACGATTAAGCCATTCTGCTCGGCAATCGGGATAAATTCCGCCGGCCAAATCGCGCCAAGCTCCGGTTGATTCCATCTGAGAAGCGCTTCGAATCCGCGGAGACGCCCGCCTTCGGTGCGGAAGATCGGCTGATAGCTCAGATGGAACTGACGCAAATAAAGGGCCGGACGCAGCAATGCTCCAACCTCCAGCCAGCGGTTCATCTGGGCCGTCTCTTCCTCGCTATAAAACGTAATCCGGTTGCCGCCCTGCTCCCGCGACTTGAAGAGCGCCGTCTCGGCATGCCCGAGCAGTCTCTCGCTTGTCCGTCCGTTCTGCGGGAACAGGCAGGTACCGATGCTTGCCGTCAAATTCAATTCCGCTCCCTCATAGGAAACCGGGTATTGCGCTGCATATTTCATCTCTTCCACCGCGTTGGCACATTCCGCCTGCGTGTATCCGATTTCTCTAGCCATTAGAAAAGTATCGCCGCTAATCAAGGTAACAAAGGCCGTATCCGCCCCTTGACTTAATCGTCCTCCGATACTTTCAAGTACCTGGTTGCATGCCTCTAAGCCCTTAGCCTCATTCACACCATAGAAACGATCGATCTGAATCAACGCCACAACGAGCCGCTGTCCTGATGCCCGCGCGCGGCTTAAAGCTACCTCCAGCTGAGCATAAGCCTCCTGCCGTTCAGGTAAACTGGCTAACCCATGCACGATTGCTACACCATCCTTTTGTCATTACTGTTAATCCTATAGTCCCATATAAGTATTAGAAAAATTGCGGATTGTTCTTTAGAAGTATGTTAGGTATTTGCCAGCATTCGGACAAGTGGGTATAAAAAAGATCACCTTGCAGCGGAGGTGATCTTCAGGTCGCTTACCTTAATCATGTTCCTGACTGTGGTCGGTCGTATATTTGTAACCAAAGCCCCATACCGTGCGGATCAAACGGGGCTCTTTCGGGTTTTGCTCGATCTTTTTGCGCAGATTAACGATGTGCACGTCAATGGCTCTATCCGTTACAAAAGAATCAAACCCTCTAATCGTATTGATCAGTTCTTCCCTGCTGAATACCTTGCCCGGGTGGGATAAGAAGAGCTTCATCATCTCGAATTCGGAAAAGGTTGTCTCGATCAGCTTGCCTCTGACAAGAAGCATTCTGCGCTCTGCGTCCAGCTGAATTGGCGCAAGATCCACCTCTTCCGCTTCTGCCGCGCTAGCCGCCTCCGCTTCCGCCGCACTGAACTGGGAGCGACGGATCAGAGCTTCCACTCTTGCCGTCATTTCATGCATGCTGAATGGCTTGCACATATAATCATCCGCTCCGGCCTTCAAGGCCTGAACGCGTTCGGAGACTTCGCTTTTCATCGACAAAATCATAATAGGCACATGCGATCGTTCACGAATAGAGGCGCAAACCCCCATACCATCCATATCAGGCAGCATCAGGTCAAGCAAGACAACATCAGGCACAAATTCCTGAACGGTCTGCAAGCCTTCTTCACCCGTTCCCGCTTGCCTAACCGAATACCCTTCTTCCGACAAGTACATCGACAGCATATCCCTCATCATGACGTCATCTTCAATTACTAAAACTTTATACACCGGCGCCACCCCTTAGGGAAAGAAGATTTCTGTCAAAAAATATAAATCTATCTCTAATATACAATACGATTGTAAGGGTTAACAATAAAATGTTAGAAGATTGTTAGGAGAAACTGTCGAAAGTTGAAATCGATGCATAATGCAGACCGGTTATCACGCGGTCGAGCTCCTTTTTCAGCAATTCGGCCGGCGCCATCCAATCCTCTTCCCCATCCTCTTTCTTCAGAATCTCGTTCAGCCTTGCGGCAGCCTGCACTACATCATTCGCCGATAAGTGGCTGGCGGCTCCCATCAGCGTATGGATCATCCGTCTCGCGTTTGCAGCCTGGCCATTGGTCAGCTCCTCGATCAGCTTGTCCGCGAAGCCTTCGTAATCCTTCAGGAAATGAACTAGCATTTGGCGTAAAATAGAGACCTTGCCGCTTACTCTGGCCAGTGCTGTCTCAACCTGAATCCCGTCAAGCTCCGGCACCGATTGGCCCGAAGCACCCCATGATTGCTGCTGCAGCACCGGAAATTTCTTGTTGTTCAGCAGATTCATAATAACCATGTAGAGCTGATCCGGGTCCAGAGGCTTCGTCACCACTCCGTTCATGCCAAGCTGCAGATAATGCTCATGATCCGCACGGAGGGAATTCGCCGTTACCGCAATAATCGGCAGCTGCTCGTACCGGGAATCATTGCGGATAATCGTTGTGGCTTCCATTCCATCCATCTCCGGCATATGAATATCCATCAGGACAATATGCCAGTCCCCCTGCTCCAGCTTCTCGAGCACCTCCCGGCCGTTCTCCGCAAGCCCTACCTCGAAGCCCCGTTCCTTCAGCAGCTCGATGGCTACCAGCTGATTGATATGATTGTCTTCGGCAAGGAGAACCCGTATTTTGTCCCTAGGCTCCGCGGATACGGCCGCCTCCCGGGCCGCCATTGTCCACTCCTTCGCCTCAACCGGTCTTTGATCCAGCGTTCCCGTTAAGGCATGGAATAACGCCAGCCGGGTAACCGGCTTGGTCAGGATCGCATAAGGACGGCCGGAATCCGGCATTTGCATCAGCTCGTCACGGCCAAAGGAGGTCGTAAGCGCAATCGTCTTCACTCCTGCGGCCGTAGCCTGCTTGTGGAATTCCAGCCAGGTTTCCGCTCCGTACATATCCGGCATTTCCATGTCCAGCATAATCAGCTTAGGCATCGCCCCCGCACCCATGCGGCGCAGCTTCTCCCTCGCGCTTCCCCAAGAAGAGAACGCCACCGGGGTCAAGCGGAAGGATTCCGCGAGGCTGCACCAATGCTGACGCATTTCGTCGCTGTCCTCCACGACCCAGATGCATTGGTCCTCCAGCTCCTTGCTGACAATCAGCTTCTCTTCACTGATGGAGGACAGGACCGGGAAGGACAGGACAAAGCTGAAACGGCTGCCTAAGCCGGGCTCGCTGTCGACCTGGATTTTCCCGCCCATCATTTTGACGAGGCCGTTCGCAATCACAAGACCTAAGCCCGTGCCTCCGTATTTGCGGGTTGTTGAGCCATCGGCTTGCGTGAACGGGGTAAAGAGCCTGTCGATTTGTTTTTTCGTCATGCCGATACCGGTATCTTCCACGATGAATTGCAGCTTTAATCCGTCAGAGCACTGCTCCATCACCTCGAGGCTCAGCTTCACGTGACCCCGTTCCGTAAACTTGACGGCATTCATGCACAGGTTCAGCAAAATTTGCTCAACGCGCATCTGATCGCCCAGGAGGGTCGTAGGCAGCTGCTCGGGCACTTCCAAAATAAATTCGAACTGCTCCTTGCCGCCCATAAAGACGCTAAGCTGATCCGTCAATCGGCTAAGCATCTCCTGAGGCTGGAAGGCAACCCGCTCCACCTCAACCTTGCCCGCTTCAATCTTGGAGAAATCGAGCAGGTCATTAATAATGCGCAGCAAGGATTCCGAGGAGTTGCCAAGCTTGTCCATATAATCCTTCTGCGAAGGAGATAATCCGGTGCGGCGCATGAGCTGCGACAGACCGATAATGCCGTTAAGCGGCGTGCGGATCTCGTGGCTGACCATCGCCAGGAAGCGGCTCTTGGCCTCATTTGCCTGTTCGGCCTCCTGCGTTGCTTGAATTAATTCCTCCTGAATATGCTTCTGCTCCGTAATATCTCGCGCAATGCAGGAGAAGTACAGCTCGCCTGTATTTTGGTATGGATGGGCTACAATGACAAGCGAGACATTTACCTTGTCCCCGGCTTGCGTCAGAAGCTCGGCTTCTCCCTCCCAATAGCCCATTTTCATGGCAATCCGGGAGCCTTTTATGAGATACAGGTACATGGAGGGCTCCACGTAGCTCTTATAGTCTTTCGGCTTGTAATCCAGCGGCAGACCCAGCATCCGCTTGCCCGCCTTGTTAATGTAGGCAACCTTCCCGTTATGGTCGATGGAAGCGATCAGGTCTTTGGCCGAGCCGATAATATCGAGCAGAAGGTTGCGGGATTTTTCCACTTTTACATGCTCGGAGATGTCGTACGCCATACCAAGAACCCCGGTCAGACGGCCCTGCTGATCGCGCAGCCCGTTCGAGAAGTGACGTACCGGAATTTTGGTCCCGTCCTTATGGACATACGTCCACTGCCGTTCATAGGAGAAGTCCACCTGGCGCAGCATCCGGAATACTTCGAGTCCAGGCTCGACGTGTTCGCCCAGCTTCTGCGACAGCCTCTCCGCTTCGCGCTCGATTTCATCCGGATCCATGAACAGAAGAGGCGTCGCGTGGCCCTTCAGCTCGTCCGTCGTATAACCGATCAGCCTCTCCGCGGCCTGATTCATATAACTCACGCGGTAATTCTCATCCAGCAAAATAAAGGAGTACTCGTTCTGATTGATAATCGCCTCGAGGCGCCCAAACATGTCCTTCAGATGCTCCATCATCCCGTTAACCGATTCAGCCAGCTTACCGACCTCATCCCCGGGCTCCTGAGACAGATGCTCCACTTCGAATTGACCGTCGGCAGCCTGCTTGGTAACGGACAGGATTCCTTTCAGCCGGTTAATGATCATATTGAAATAGATGGAGAAGAGGATAACAATCACGACCTCGGACAAGGCGATCGTGGCAAAGGTCCACCATAATACTTTGGACAGACCTTTATTCAGGCTGGCCTGCGGTATTTCGAGTGCCGCATGCCAAGGCGCTGCGCTGTCTACGTCCATATACAAAAGCACATGCTTCATATTCCCGCGCTGTATATGGATTTGCCCGGAAGGCTTGAGCAGCTTCTCGAGGCTTAGACCCGGCTGCCCGTTAAGCAGCCCTTGAATCGGCTTAATGCCCGAGGAGGTGGAGTACGAATGGAACAAGACCACTCCCCGGTCGTTATAGAGCCAATACTCCAAGCTTGGATCTTTATCCACAAGGAAATAAGGCGACATCGTCGACATCGGCATCGATGCGTATATCACACCGTTAATAAAGTTGTTCTGATCAAATACCGGAATAACAATAAGGGACTGCTTCAAGTTATCAAAGGAAGGAAGGAACAGATCCGTAATGGTCGACTTGCCCTTCACGGCTTCGCGGAAAAAGGCTTGTCCGCTCATATTAACCGGATCGCCGTTCGTACGGATGGCCCGGCCGTTAAGATCGATATATCCAATCGCATGATAGGTATAATCCGTGCGATACAGCTCGTCCTTGAAATATTTCAGCTTCTCCGCATCGGTGCCATAACGGACGATATCCGTACGGCTCATTACCACTACCTCGGCCCGCCTGATCTGCAGCCAGGAAGCCAGATAATTGGCGCTGACGCTAAGCTGGCTGGCCGCTCTATCGGATGCGGTATTGATCATTTCCTGCTTGATGGAGAGATAATTAATGACCCCCGCGATGCCAAGCGGGATGAAGGTGATTAAGACGATGATGAGCAGGCCTTTTGTCCGCAATGATAGGTTGTTCAAGACGCGCGGTCCCCTTCCCGAGTAAATCTACATGTATTATATCGTCACGAGGGGAAGGAATCGATAGACGATTTGTCGGATGGGGAGTGAGGAGGAGATGATTGGGAGAACCATGGGCTCACTCCGCGAGATGTTTCTCCTTCCACTCGTCTTCGATTCGTTTGGGAGGGCGGAAGCCAACCGCCTCCGAGCAAAGCAAAGAGAAGATTATTCGTTTGTTTGTGAGTGCCAGGCGAGGGCGAGTTGTTCCATTTCGCTTACGAATGCTTTTTTGGCTGGGCTGTATTCGTTGGTTCGTTCGTATCGCTGGGCCAGCTGATCTTTAAAGCGGCTGTATCTGGCAGCCTCCTCCGGGTGGGAGAGCAGAAAATCGCGGAAGATGAGGTGCCGTCCGATTTGGGGACTATCCGATTGGTAGAAGTGGATATGGTGAGTGCGCTGCTCTCCGCCTTTGCGGAACAGCCGTCTGCCAGGGATACCCCAATCGCCTGCCACGTCGTATCCAAGCGATGCCAGCCTGTCATTGAACAAATCCATTCTATTAATATCGTCAACGATTCCCATCATGTCGATAACGGGCTTTGCTTTCATCCCCGGAACAGCCGTGCTCCCGAAATGCTCGAATCGGATCTCCACTCCATCAAAGACAGACCTTAGATACTCCGCTTCCTCGCGAAACCTCTTCGCCCATTCTTCCTTGTAATCGCTCAATCGCACTTCCATGCTATCCCTCCTATTTATAAAAAAACAGGCTAACGAAACTACATAACGCTATTGGTCCAAAATTGTACGCTTCGAATTTCTAACGAAACCTCATAGCGTTATTTACTATTTAAAGGCCTCTTTTAACCCAAAACCATCCAAATAACGTTACCAGGTTTCGTTAGATTTTGAAAAAAGCGATTCTGAGGGAAATAAGAATACCCAGTTTCGTTAGCGAAGCGCCGACCTTAGGATGAGCAGCAAATGTTTCAAAAAAAGGCTGCCGAGATTAGTCGGCAGCCTTTCGCTTAGATATTCCTACGCCAAAATGTTCTCGATCGCCTGCAGCTCATCGTCGGAGAAATCGAGACGGCTGAGCACGGCAACATTGTCGTCGATTTGCTCGACACGGCTTGCGCCGATCAGGGCGGAAGTTACGCGTCCGCCGCGAAGCACCCATGCAAGCGCCATTTGCGCCAGCGATTGGCCGCGGCCTTGCGCGATTTCGTTCAGGGCGCGAACTTTAGCGAGCTTTTCTTCGGTAATATTGTTCGAGTTCAAGAAGACGCTTGGTCCACCCGCACGGGAATCCGAAGGAATACCGTCGAGGTAACGGTTCGTCAGCAAGCCGCCGGCCAGCGGCGAGAATACGATCGAGCCGATGCCTTCTTGATCAAGCACGTCTTGCAAGCCGTCTTCGATCCAACGGTTGAACATCGAATACGATGGCTGATGGATGAGGCATGGCGTGCCCAGCTGCTTCAGGATAGCCGAAGCTTGAGCCGTCTGCTCTGCACTGTAGTTGGACAGGCCAACATACAACGCTTTGCCCGAACGTACGATATGGTCAAGCGCAGCCATTGTCTCTTCAAGCGGAGTTTCCGGATCCGGACGGTGATGGTAGAAAATATCCACATACTCCAGGTCCATCCGTTTCAAGCTTTGGTCAAGGCTCGATACCAGATATTTGCGGGAGCCCCAATCGCCGTAAGGTCCTTCCCACATATAGTAGCCTGCTTTAGTGGAGATAATCATTTGGTCGCGGTAAGCCGCCATGTCCTGCTTCAGAACTTTGCCGAAAGTCTCCTCAGCGGAGCCCGGAGGCGGTCCATAGTTGTTCGCCAGGTCGAAATGGGTAATCCCCAGATCGAAGGCGCGGTGAATCATGGCGCGTCCGTTCTCCAGACGGTCGTTTCCGCCAAAGTTATGCCATAAGCCAAGCGATACGGCTGGCAGCTTGAGGCCGCTTTTGCCGACGCGGAAGTATTTCATGTCTTCAAAACGAGATTTGTCTGCTGCATATGTCATTACTGCTTATCCATCCCTTCTGAAAAGGCTATGTAACCCCTTTATCATACACCCGCGGCCTATGGAAATAAACCCGGGCTATAAGCCTAAGCCTTCCGCCAAACCATCAGCTTGCCGAAGCTTTAAAGGCCCAGCCCTTCTCGCCCGCGATCCGAATCAGCGCATCCACGCATAACGGGTCGAAATGCTTTCCCCGCTCCTTCAAAATAATCGCCATCGCTTCTTCATGCGACAACGCTGCCCGGTAAGAACGGGAGGACGTCAAGGCATCGTACACATCCGCAACGGCTGTTACGCGGGCCAGCAGCGGAATGTTGTCCCCGCTTAACGCATCCGGATAGCCGCTTCCGTCCCAACGCTCGTGATGGGAACGGATGACGGCCAGCTCCTCCTGCATGAAGCCTAACCGACGGCACAGGTTGAACCCGGTCACCGGATGTTTTTCGATAATTTCCCGCTCTTCCGGCGTCAGCTTTCCCGGCTTGTTCAGGATGTTGTCCGGAACTATCAGCTTCCCGATATCATGAACGATGCCGCCCTGCGCGATAGCCCGAAGCTGGTCGGAATTCAGCCCCAGCTCTTCCCCGAGCTGTATCGCGTAGAGCGCAACGCGGTAATTATGGCCCGCCGTATAAGCGTCGCGCGTTTCCGTCGTCCGGATAAGCTCGCGAACCGCCGGCGACATATAGGTGTGAATCCATCCCTTTGGATCGTTCTGAAAAAGCTGCTTGAGCGACATCGTATATGAGCCGGAGCTGCGGTACTGATAATAAATGCCGACAATCATGGCGCTGATCGAAGCCAGCAGCAGCAAGTGGTAGATCCACCAGCTTAACATCCACATTTTGCCCGTTACGTTAATGAACTGCGCGGCAATCATCCAGCCCGAGCTGTACACGATCGCCAGCTGCAGCGGAAAACGGGTAGACAGATACGTCTCCAGATACCGGTACATCGTCCAGCCGTTTAACCCGACAATAAGCAAGGTTGCCGTCCATTTGATGGGACCCTGCTTCATTTGAAGCCAGGACATTTGGTCGGAGAAAAGCCACAGCAGCGCGCAAATCACGGCAATCGACACCGTCCAGATCGGGAGCAGCCAACGCTGATGCGCCGACAGCCAGCTGATCATGCGGCGGTCCGAGGACATCGACGACAGCCACAGCCACATGACCGCGAGCAAAATGCTCATTTGGGCCGCATTGCTTGGAAGCGCCGTATTGTGATATGCCTCTCTTGGAGTCGATAACCCATGAACAAGGAATAACGCAGCTAAGGAGACGAAGGACAACGATAAAAAGCTGATTTTCAAATTGCGAAGCCGAATGGCTGCTACGCCAACCGCCACAGCAAGAGCAAAGGCCAATCCAGACACGATGCTAACCACGTAGAAATGCACGTTAGGAGAATGCAGATGATAATCCCAAGCGGGATTCATATGAAGGACCATAAATACGATAAGCGGGACTGCGAGCGATAAAAGAAGATACAGATAGATTTTCGCCTGACTGTTCAAAATCTGACGCCCTCCTTGGCATACGTTATCCGATCAAGCTCTGCGACGTTTGACTTCTATCAATAACCATCGACTGCTGTAACCAAAGATCAAGATCAGCGCGCGACATCGGCTTGCTGAAATAATAACCCTGCATCATGCTGCAGCCCGCGGACTGCAGAAACGCAATTTGCTGCTCCGTTTCCACCCCTTCGGCGATTACCTCCAGATTAAGCTGCTTGGCCAGAATAATAATGGTCTGGATAATGGCGCGCTTCGAAGGCGAATCGCTCTGCTGCATGTACAGCTTATCTATCTTTAACGTCTGGAAAGGAATCAGATCAATGGAGCCAAGCGCGGAATAACCCGCCCCGAAGTCATCCATCGATATTTGAACGCCCATCTCCCGGATGGTCTTCAATTGCTCGATAACATCCTCGACATTGTGCATTACAATGGTCTCCGTAATTTCCAGCTCCAGGAGATGCGCATCCAGTCCGGAATGCAGAAGCGCAGAGATGACCATATCCTCGAGATTTTTGCTGTCGAACACGCTGACGGACATGTTAACCGAGACGCTTAACGGTTCCGCTCTGCCTTCATTCCATTCGAAGCAGTCCCGGCAGGCTTGTCCCAGCACCCAGCGGGTCATCGGAACGATAAGTCCCGTCTC
Organism: Paenibacillus glycanilyticus; assembly: GCF_051200795.1. NCBI lineage: Bacteria > Bacillati > Bacillota > Bacilli > Caryophanales > Paenibacillaceae > Paenibacillus > Paenibacillus glycanilyticus. Next base: position 521,499 of record NZ_CP195155.1, on the reverse strand, counting down.
CTCCGCGATCGGGATAAATTCCTCCGGAGGAATCCGGCCTAGAAAAGGATGATTCCAGCGCAAGAGCGCTTCTACGCCGATTGCCCGGTTAGCGGCCGCATCCCACTTGGGCTGATAATGAACAACGAACTGCTCTCTCGGCAACGCGAGCCGGAGATCCTTCTCCAGTTCCATCCGGCGCAGCAGCTCTCGCTCCATCTGCTCGTCGTAGAGGCAGTATTGGTTCTTGCCCCTGCGCTTCGCCTGGTACATCGCGGTATCCGCCGCAATCAGGAGCGAGGATCTCTCATTCCCGTGCTGCGGAGACAAGCTGATTCCGATACTGCCGGTGATATAAAGTTCATTGCCCTCTAGAAGATAAGGCTTGCGGATGTCTTCCAAAATCCGATTGGCGAGCTGCTCCACCTCATAAGGCTCCATCCCTCTTGTCAACAGCAGGAATTCGTCGCCGCCTAGGCGGAAGGTCTGAGCCCCTTCGCTCACATGGGAACGAAGCCGCTTGGCCACAGCTTGCACAAGAAGATCGCCGACGTCATGGCCCAGCGTGTCATTAATGATTTTGAACTGATCGAGATCGAGGAAGAGCAAGCCGTACGTACGGGCTTTATCCAGCTTTTGATCGAAATACCGGTTCATCGCATGGCGGTTCGCAAGTCCGGTCAACGGATCGCTGTAGGCCATGCGTTCAAGCACGGTGCGGTCCAGATAAATCGCGATCCAGGTAACGAGCATTATTAAGAGGGTTACCAAGGTAACGCTTATTAGAAGAAACAGATTGATCGGGATATCTTCCGTTAACGAGGAGGAAATCGCTTCGCCGCACCAGAAGGACGCTGCTCCCATTCCGGTGTAATGCATCCCGCAGACCGCCAGCCCCATTAGCGAAGCAGCCGCCCATTTGGACCATGCCGCCTTGCTGCCATCCCGGAAATTAATAAAGAAATACAGCGCCGCGCAGGAGGCCAAGATGGCGATCACTGCGGATAATATGACTATAATTGGGTTATATTGTATAGACATTGTGGGAGAATGCATGGAAGCCATTCCCGTGTAATGCATAGCGACAATTCCCGCCCCCATGATAAAGCCGCCTCCTAGGAGCTTAAGGCGGTTAATTTCTTTTGCCAGCGTTAAATAGAAGGCGACGTAGGAAGCGCAGATGCTTGCGGTAATCGACAATAGGGTAATGGGTACGTTATAGGCAATGGGAATACCGATATGAAACGCCATCATCCCGATAAAATGCATGGTCCACACCCCGCTGCCCATTACAAAGGCGCCTGCGAGCATCCAGCCCAGCTGCACCTTTCCTTTGGACTGCGAGATTTTGTACACCAGATTCAAGGCAGAGTACGAAACGAATAACGCGATGATGAATGAGAGAAGAATAACCCCGCCGTTATACTCTCCGTGTAATGTGACCAAACGTCCCCCACCTTCCGAGACTAGTTCTCCGGACATGTCTGATGTGACTAAAGTCTAATGCTTTTGTATACATATACCATTATACGAAAAGCGACGGAATGCAACATATTTTTATTTAGAATTAAGGTTTTTCGACGATTGTTTTGTTATAGTAGGTGAAGATTGTAAAAATAGTGCCTTTTTGTTGAAGGGAGTTTATTAACAATGGAAAACAAAGACTCGCAGCACAAAAGAGAAAATGAGGAGCTCGACACGGCTGCGGAGCAAGAGAATCAACAATACGTCTATGAGGATGACAACAAAGACGATCAAGCCGTAGATGCCCTTCAAGACGAGAAAGACGAAGAGGTCGAAGAAGAAGAGCGCAAGCAAGCTCCTACTTCCGAGACTCCGGCTCAAGCAGCAGGCGGCCGCAGCGGCGGCAAAGCTTGGATCGCCGTTTCCGCGATTCTCGCCATCGTGCTTATTATCGTTCTGATTAAACCACCGTTTGGCGCAGGCGACAAAGCGGTTGCAACGGTTAACGGTGTTAAAATTTCGAAGGACAAGCTGTATGATTCCCTCGTGGAGCAAGGCGGCAAGTCGACGCTGGACAACATGATCACGCAAGAGCTGATCGACCAAGCAGCGGAAGACGCAAAAGTAACGGTTACGGAAGCAGACGTAGACAAAGAAATCGAAACCCTGAAGAAACAGTTCGGTTCCGAGGACGAGTTCAACCAGACGCTGGCGCAATACGGCATGACCGTTGACAGCCTGCGTCAAGATGCGGAAGTGCAAGTGAAAATCCGCAAAATTCTTGAGCCGCAAGTTAAAGTAACGGACGAAGACATTAAAGCTTACTACGACCAGAACAAAGCGTCCATGTCGACGCCTGAGCAAATCCGCGCTTCGCATATCCTCGTAGCTACGAAGGAAGAAGCGGAAGATATCTTGAAGCAGCTGAAAGGCGGAGCTGACTTCGCTACTCTGGCAAAAGAGAAATCGACGGATACAGGCACGAAAGACAACGGCGGCGACCTGAACTTCTTCGCGAAAGGCACAATGGAGCCAGCTTTCGAAGACGCGGCATTCAAGCTGAAAAAAGGCGAGCTGAGCGGCGTTGTTCAGACAAGCTACGGCTACCACATCATCAAGAAAACCGATGAGAAAGCAGCTGTAACGCCTACGCTGGAAGAGAAGAAAGAAGACATCAAGTACCAGCTGGTTACGCAAAAAGTAAGCGAGCTATCCTCCAACTGGATGGCGGATCTGAAAGCTAAAGCAAAAATCACGAATACGCTTGATCCTGCTGCGGCTGAAGAGTCCCCGGCGGCAAGCTCGGAAGCTAGCCCTGAAGCAAGTGCGGCGGCTGGCAACGCTTCGACTAACACAGCGAAATAAATCGAAAGGCTGTCCCCTTGAGGACAGCCTTTTTGCTTATTTATGGTATGATGTGATTAGAAAAACAGATCCATAGGAGGGCCATATGAGCCAGTTTCAAGTGAACAGCTATACCGACACGTTTAAGATTTACGAACTAATCGAGGAGAGCACTTCGTCCCGCATTCGGGTATGTCCGGAGCGCGGCGGCATCGTTATCGGCTGCCAGCTGAACGGACTTGAAGTATTCTACCTGGACAAAGCAACGTTCGAGCATCCCACTGCGAACATCCGCGGCGGCAATCCGATCCTGTTCCCGATCTGCGGACAGCTCGAGAACAAAACCTATACTTGGAACGGCCAATCGTACGAGATGGCTAACCATGGCGTAGCCCGCACCTCCGTGTGGGAAGTAGCCGGCACCAATACCGATGGCGAGGCTTCGATTACCATTGTGCTTCGCAGTAATGAAGAGACCAAGCAAAGCTTCCCGTTTGATTTCGAAGTGAGCTTCACATATGCGCTGGTGAATGGCGAGCTTCATATCCGCCAGCAATACCGCAACCTGACGGAAGGCGAAGCGATGCCTTTCTACGCCGGCTTCCACCCTTACTTCAATGCCGATTCGAAAAAGCTTCCGTACGAGACCGATGCGACTACCTACCTCGACTACAACGACATGGTTGAGAAGCCTTACACCGGCGAGCTTGATCTGGACGGCATGGTGGAATCCGTTACCCTGCTTGGCGCCAAGAAGCGCGAGATCGCGTTCCCGGTCAGCGGAGGCGCTCGCGTGCGCATGACGTATGACGATATTTTCAAATACGTCCAAGTGTGGTCCGTGCAGGACAAGCCATTCGTCTGCGTCGAGCCATGGATGGCTATGACCGGCGAACTGAACCGCCAGGAAGAGCTCGTAATGCTCGAATCCGGCGAGGCGTTAAACGCCAACCTGACGATCAGCTGCGAACGATAACATTTGGAAGGCCTTCCCTCAGGGAAGGCCTTTTTATGTTTGGCGGGCACTCGGCGCGGTTTACGGGCGCTTTCCCGGGCTTAACGATGTGCCGCATCGTTAAGGGACTAGCTATGTTACTTTTTTGCCACCTTAACGATGTCGCACATCGTTAAGCTTGCTTGTTTCGCCTCTTTTCTGCCGGTTGCGGGCATTTTCTTCTTGCTTAACGATGTGCCGCATCGTTAAGGGACTAGCTGTGTTACTTTTTTGCCACCTTAACTATGTCGCACATCGTTAAGCTTGCCCGTTGCGCCTCGTTCCCACCATTTGCGGGCATTTTCTTCTTGCTTAACGATGCGCCGCATCGTTAAGGGACTAACACGGTTACTTTTTTGCCACCTTAACGATGTCGCGCATCGTTAAGCTTACCCGTTGCGCTTCTTTTCCGCCGTTTGCGGACGTCTTCTCCTTGCTTAACGATGTGCCGCATCGTTAAGATACTAACACGGTTACTTTTTTGCCACCTTAACGATGTCGCACATCGCCAATCTTGCCTGACACGCCTAAGTTCCGCCGTTTGCGGACGTTTCCCTGGACTTAACGATGCGCCGCATCGTTAAGTCCCCCTTCTCCTCATAGGAATGCCTCCCCCCTCGGCAAGTGGTATACACCGGAGCGTTTCTGCCTCATAATACGTGAGAATGGTTCAAACAGAAGGTGGCGCTCATGAACGATATAGAGGAAACGATCGCGCTTATCACGAAAGCATGCGGCAGAAGGTCGGCTTATCATTTTACGCGGGCAAGTAATTTGCGGGGGATCGCCCATTTCGACTCGATCTGGTCGAGTCAGCATCTGCTGCCGGAATCAACTGGCGAGCGCCGGACCTTGAGAGAAGAGGTATCGTACGAGGGAGCTTCGATTACGGTTAATTCGCATCTTCGCATACCCGAGGCTATGATGGAGGCGGGCTGCTCGGTGGAAGAGTTCCGCAACTTTATAGACAAGCATATCTTCTTCTGGCCAACCAAAAGGGATTGCCTCAAGATGCTGACGACATACATGCGGCGAGAGCCAGACGAAGCATTTGCCGTGCTCGAATTCGAAGCAAGCGAGCTGCTCCTCGCGCACAGGGAGTCTGTCCGGTTGTCCAAATACGACTCGGGCAGCTCGCCGCGTTTTCCGAAGAGCTGCAACTATCGAAAGAGTCCGGCGATGTTTGTATCCCTCGCGGATTTTGGACGCAGAACGGATCACGCGGTCCCGCTCAAGCCTTCGGAGATCAAGGAAATTCTTATCGAAGAGCAAGCACGCTCCATTACCCGGCTGCTCAGGTCCGTTTATGCACCGACCCAAGAGCATGTGCCTCTGGCATGGCTGCCAAATTACCAGCCCCTCGACCGCCTGCTCCCCATTAATGAAACGGAAGCATAACTTAGCTTACGAGTCATATTGGATTTCATCCAACAAAATGGGATGTTATCGGGCCATCGCTCGGGCTACATTGGATTGGCTACAGTAAAATCGGCTTATCTAAGCAATATCGGCTCATTCCTAGCTCTTCTAGTGGATAGAATCCAACGTAGCTGCCGGGAACCACACTTTGGGTCTGTTTTTACTGGAAAAAATCCAACGTGCGAGTAAGGAACGCAGAGGAAGGCATGACGAAGGTGCGACGAAGGTTCCACCGAACGAACAACACGACACAACAAAGATATGATGAACGCTCGAGCAAGGCACAACACAGAAGGCACAACGATGGCATAACGAGAACGCAACGATACAACGAAGATACGATGAACGCGCGAGCAAGGCACAACGCGGAAGGCACAACGCGGGCGTAACGAGAATGCAACGAGCACAACGAAGATACGGTGAACGCGCGAGCAAGGGACAAAGCGGAAGGCACAACGAGGGCATAACGAGAACTCAACGAGCACAATGAAGGTACGATGAACGCGCGAACAAGGCACAACGCGGAAGGCACGTGAGGGCACTTCGAGGGCACTTCGAGGGCACAATGAGGGCACAACATGGCCACGACGAGCACAACAAAAAAGCCGCCCCAAAGGGCGGCCCACCAAACCATTTTACACGCCAACAACCGTCACTTGCTTGCCGTTCTTCTGCAAGCGGTCGACCGTCTTGCGGACGGCGAGGTTCGCCGTGTGATCCCATACCTTTGTGCCGGAGAGGTCGATATGGACCTCCTCCGCTTCGCAGTCATGCTCGATCCGCTCCTCCAGCTCGGAGGCGGAGGCGAAGAACAGCTGGCCGTGCACGCGGTACGTCCGCGTTGATCCATTCCATTCGTCTTGAATATGCACCTTGGAGGCTTTTACCGCGAATCCGATAAAGCTTACGAACACGCCGGCAACTACGCCGATCGCCAGGTCATGCGTGAGCAGCACGGCGCCAACCGTCACCAGCATAACGACAGTCTCGCCGAGCGGCAGACGGTTCATGCGGAACACGGAGCTCCAGTCGAAGATTGCGATGCATACCATCAGCATAATGCCCACCAGCGCAGCCATCGGCACAAGCGCCAGCAGATCGCCAAGCAGCACGACGAGCAGCAGGAGGAATAAAGCCGCGACGAGAGTCGACAAGCGGTTTTTCCCGCCCATTTTCACGTTAAGCACCGATTCCGCGACCAAAGCGCATCCCGCCATCCCGCCGAAAAACCCGGCAACGATATTGGCAATGCCCTGCCCCTTCATCTCCCGGTTCTTATCCGTCTTCTCCCCGGTCATCTCGTCCAGCAGGTTATGCGTGAGCATCGTCTCCGTATAACCAACTACCGCAAGCGACAAGGAGTACGGGAGAATAATCCAGAGCGTATCCAGACTGAACGGTATATCCGGCAGCAAAAACGATGGCAGCGAAGCGTCAATCGCGGCGATATCGCCGATTCGCGTAACATCCCCCATGCCAAGCGCCCATACGGCCAGCGTCAGCACCACAACCGCAATCAGAGGCGATGGAATCGCCTTAAAGAAGTGAGGAACAAGATAGATAATGCCAAGCGTTACGGCAACAAGCGCGTACATGGCCCAGGACTCGCCTTTGAAATACCGCAGCTGCGACAGGAAAATCATAATCGCCAGCGCGTTAATGAACCCCGTCAGCACCCCCGAAGGGACAAACCGCATCAGCTTGCCAAGCTTAAACACGCCCATCAGGAACTGAATGACGCCCGTCAGCACGGTTGCCGCGAACAAATACTCGATGCCATGCTCTTTCACCAGCGTTAGCATAAGAACGGCCATCGAGCCGGCCGCAGCCGAGATCATGCCCGGTCTGCCGCCCAGAAACGTAATAACAAGCAGTATACAAATCGAAGCATAAATGCCCACGACCGGCGGGACTCCAGCCATAAACGAGAAAGCAAGAGAATCCGGCACAAGCGCCAGCGTTGCCGTAATGCCGGCTAATATGTTCATTCTCGCGTTACTCGTCCACTGCTCCCGCCATGAAGTCTTCAAACTCATGGTTCACCTCAGCTAATCTATGATAACGTCCGACCAGTTCACCCCGGTCCGGCACCTCATCCTCGAAACGAAACGACAAACAAAAAGACCAGCTCAACGAGCCGGTCATTCGACTATCTTCATGATACCCTGCTCTTCCGCAAAGGGTCAATCCCAAATGAAGGGACGACCCTAAGCGGCCGCCCCTTCCCAATATAAAGCTTTTTAGTATCCTTCGCCTTGTCCGCCAGTCACAATCGCTACGCTCGAGCTTGCGCCGATTCGGCTTGCGCCTGCCTCAATCATTTTGAGCGCAGTCTCTAGGTCGCGAACGCCGCCGGAAGCTTTTACGCCTAGATCCGGACCAACCGTACGGCGCATCAGCGCGATATCCTCCGCCGTAGCTCCGCCTTTGCCAAAACCCGTCGACGTCTTCACGAAGTCCGCTCCCGCTTCCTTGCAGATCTCGCAGGCGCGTACCTTCTCTTCGTCGGTAAGCAGGCCAGTTTCCAGGATTACTTTCAGAACGGCCTTCCCTTTGCACGCCAGGACTACGCCTTCCACATCACGCTTCACGCCTTCGAAGTCGCCGGACTTGATCAGGCCAACGTTAATCACCATATCGACTTCCGTCGCGCCATTCGCAATCGCGTCCTTCGCTTCCTCAGCCTTCGCAAAGGTCGTAGTCGCTCCAAGCGGGAAGCCTACAACCGTCGTGATGCCAACACCGGAGCCCGCAAGCTCTTGCGCCGCAAGCGCGACATAACCCGGATTCACGCATACCGTTGCAAAATGATACTGCTTCGCTTCTTCGCAAAGCTTGATGATCTCTTGTTTCGTCGTTTCCGCTTTCAGTGCAGTATGATCAATGTAAGCAGCTACTTCCCCCGCCGACAGATTTTTTTGATTACTCATACCCATCCTCCAATATTTATCTACTCTATTATCCTTTGAACTCCAGCAAGTGCTGCGCCGTAACCTGGTCGGTTATTAGCGTATTTGTATACTGGCCGTTTAATGCGCCGTATATCGCTTCCACTTTGCTTGGTCCTCCGGCAACAAGAACGGACCATTCCTTCTTCTTCAGCTCGTTTAAGTCTATGCCGATTGTACGGTGATCCAGCTCCTCGCTGCACAGCTGCCCGTTAATATCGATAATCCGGGAGCAAATATCGCCAACGCCGCGCGATAAAATAATGCCCAGATCCTCGTCGGAAAAATAATTCGCCCGGATCAGGACCGAATCTTCCGTCGGTGCCCCTACTGTGACAACCGCGATATTGGCCTGCTTGCCCATATCGAGGATTTTGCGAATATGCCTGTCCGCTTCAATCGCATGCTTCACGACCGCATGGTCCACAATCGCCGGCAGCGGAATCAGATATGGCGATGTCTGATACGCCTTCGCGAACAGCTGCGCAATCTCATACGCATACGTATTCGTCTCGGAATGGCTTACGCCGCCGTTCAGCTGCACGACCTTTACCTTCTTCGTATGCTTGTTCGGCAGACGAGTAGCCACTTCATATAATGTTGTTCCCCAAGTGACGGCGATCGTATCGCCATCTTGTACCGTATCGTTCAGAAAATTAGCCGCAGCCTCGCCAATGACCTTCTTGACCATGGCGTCCTCGTATTTCGGTACGGAAGCTACAATCGCTTCCTTCAGGCCAAAGCGTTCCTTGAGCATGCGGGCGCGTTCCCGGTTATCGGAGGCCGGGTCCATAATGCGAATCTGCACGATGCCGTCTTCCTTCGCCTGCTGCAGAAAACGCGAAACCGTCGGGCGCGATACGCCCAGCTTTTTCGCTATCTCCTGTTGATTGTAGTCAAGCTCGTAATACATACGGGCCGCTTCAAGCATTTTCACCCGTTTATCACTTAGCTCCTCCATCCGTCTTCCCCTCTCGCAGAGTTGCCTTTAAGTTATGAGAATATGATCGAATTAATATGACAATATTTCAGGACTATTATACGTGCACCTACCAGCCAGAGCAACAGCCGGCTATATTTAACGCCAAGTTTTGACATTTGTTCAAGGAACTAGTGTAACTATTGTGCACAGGAGGTGAAATAACGATGTCGAAAGCTAGGAAAGATGGACGAATGGAAAAAGGACTTACGACTCAATTTGCTAAATTTTCAGATAATTTACAAGAATTTGAAGGATATCCCTTCCAAATACCGAATACGTACTGTCGATAAAAGAAAAATAAACAGTGGAGGGATACGATGCTTATCAAGCTTAGAAAAATGAAGTGGGCAGCGGGGACGCTGCTTGCCGCATCGCTTTTTGCTGCGTCTGTCGGCGTTGTGGCAGCAGCAGACGAAACGGCAGTACCCGCTTCCGCCAAGCACATCACGCTTCTGCACACGAATGACATGCACGCGCGCGCCGTGGAGGGAACCTCGGGAGAAATGGGCTTTGCCAAGCTTGCCGGCATTATCGACAGCTACCGCAAAGCTAATCCGGATAGCCTGCTGCTTGATGCGGGCGACGCTACGCACGGAACTACCTTCGCCACGCTGGTGAACGGTGAGAGTGTCGTACAGGTGATGAACAAGATGGGGTATGACGCGTTTGTTCCGGGCAATCATGACTTCAACTATGGCTACAAGCGGCTGCTTGAGCTTGAACAGATGATGAAGTTCCCGGTTCTCAGCGCAAACGTTAAGGTTGCTAAAGACAATACGTCCTTATTCAAGCCTTATATTATTAAGGAAGTGGATGGCGTGAAGGTGGGGATCTTTGGCCTGACAACGCCGGAGACCGCTTATAAGACGCATCCCAAAAACGTAGAAGGCTTAACCTTCTCCGATCCAACCAAAGAAGCTCAAGCTATTGTGGACGAGCTCAAAGACAAGACCGACGTCATCGTTGCAGTGGGACACATCGGCCAGGATGCCTCCAGCGTCGATACAAGCCTGAAGATCGTCAAAGCGGTAGACGGCATCGACGTTTTTATCGATGGGCATAGCCACACCGTACTGGAGCATGGCCTTACGGCCGGCCATGACACGCTGATCGCAAGCGCCGGCGAATATACGAAGTATTTGGGCGTCGTGGATCTGTGGGTAGACGGCGGCAAAGTCGTGAAGAAGGAAGCGAAGCTCGAGAACAAAGATACGGCGGCGAGCATCACGCCTAACGCCGAGATTGCGGATATGGTCGCCTCTATTCAGAAGAGCCAGGAGACCATTCTCGCTGAAGAAGTGGGCACGGCCAGCGTGAAGCTGGACGGCGAACGCGAGCAGGTCCGCACCGGCGAGACGAACCTCGGCAACCTGGTCGCCGACGCGATTCGCGATGCGGCCGGAGCCGATGTTGCCATCACCAACGGCGGCGGTATCCGCGCCTCTATTGACGAAGGCACCATTACAAAAGGCGAGATCATCACCGTCCTGCCGTTCGGCAATCAGATCGTATCGCTGAAGGTCAAAGGCGCCGATATCAAATCGGCTCTCGAGACCGGCGTATCCGACTACCCGAATTCGAAAGGCGGCTTCCCTCAAGTATCGGGTATTACCTTCAAGATTGACGTAGCCAAGCCAAAAGGCCAACGCGTCCATTCCGTGACATTTAAGGGCAAGCCCTTAAACGAGAAAGCCGATTACCTGCTGGCAACAAACGACTTCATGGCTGCCGGCGGCGATGAATACACGATGTTCAGCCCGTATCCGCAAGCCGGCATGTACGGTTCGCTGGATGAAGCGTTGATCGCTTACATCGCCAAGCTGGGCACCGCGAATCCGAAGGTGGAAGGCCGCATTACGGTGGGCGCAACTCCTGTTGTTGCACAGCCAAAACCGGAGCCTAAACCAGAACCTAAACCAGAACCGAAGCCAGAGCCGAAGCCGGAACCTAAACCGGAGCCGGCAAAGCCAGCCGTCTATGTAGTGAAGCAAGGCGATACGCTATGGGCGATCGCCAAAAAGAATAACACCACCTGGCAGAAGCTTCGCGACCTGAACCATATCAAGAACCCGAACCTTATCTATCCGGGGCAAAAAATTAAGCTGCCTGCTGCTTAAGCGGCAGAGCAACAAGGGCTGTTCCTCTGGGAACAGCCCTTGTCTTGTATCTGAAAGATAAACGCTCCGCCTACGCTGCACGAAATTCCATTCTCGTCCATTATGCTGCACTTCCGTACAACATAAATCCCTAAACTAGCTAGCTTTAAGAGTACCACCGTCCGCCTACGTTGCACGAATTGCAGCATAATGGAGCATTTGAGCCAAGTAACTCGTCTTATCCTGCATAGAATGCAGCATATTCGCTCAAAAACAGTCGATACAGGCTAATTTCGCACAATATACTGCATTCCTTGCAGCATATCTCCCGAACAGCCCCTATTCCCACCTATACGCTGCACTTCGTGCAACGTCAGCCCACTGAGACTACTAACAAAAAGAGCGGTGCCCCAGGCACCGCTCTTTTCCAAATCCAAGTTACCCTTGAGCCCGCGCGCGCTGGCGGCTCAGGTAAATGAAATACACAGCTAGATAAATCACATACAGGATACCCGACAGCAGGAACATCGTCGTGTAGCTTGTCGCGGTTACGACTACGCCGAGCAGAATCGAGCCTAGCCCGATCCCGATATCGAAGAAGTTGTAATACGTCGCGGTTGCAACGCCGCGGCGCTCCGGCTGCACCAGGTTGATGACCCATGCCTGCAAGGCCGGGAACATCGCGCCAAAGCCCGCGCCGTAGAATACGCCGGCGAGCAGCAGCATCGCCATCGAATCGGTGTAATAGAGCAGGACGCAGCCAATCATACAAAGGATCGCCGTGGGGAACAATACCCAGAACGGCCCTTTCCGGTCGAATAAGGGACCGCTGATGAACCGGATCAGCACCTCGCTGATCGCTACAACCAGGAAGAAGTAGCCAGTCTGCGTTATGCCGATATCCTTGGTGAACAGCGTTACGAAGCTGAGCATGCCGCCGAAAGCAAAGCCTACCAGCGAACCAAGCATCGAAGGCACAAGCACCTTCGGCTCGATAATCTCAGCCCATGGCGAAAGCTTAGCCCCTGCCGCATGAAGCTCCGCTGCAGCAGCTGCTTCAGCCGCGGCAATCTCGACGGATTGGGCACCTTTTTGCCGAACCAGCAAGGTCAGCACCAATGTAATCGCGAGGAACACCACTCCGGCTCCGAACAAGCCGGCATAATCGTATTGATCGAGAAGCCATAAGCCAAGCATGGGTCCGATCGAGAAGGAAACGGCATTGCCCATTGCAAAATAGCCCATCCCCTCTCCCCGTCGCTCGGCGGGAATCGCATCGGATACCAGCGTGCCGTACAGCGCCGTAGCAATCCCGAAGCCAAAGCCATGAACAACGCGAAGCGCAAGCAACGCCGAGATCGAGTTGGCCGCATAATAACATGCCATCCCGATAAGGCAGATCGTTACACCGATCAAGAGCAATTTGCGCTTGCCGAAATGCTTCAGCCCGATGCCAATGAGCAGTCGCGACACAACGGCCGAGAACGTGAAGATACCCAGCATCATGCCGATCTGCGAGCCGCTGCCCCCCTTCTCATCCGCGAAGAGCGGAAGGGTGGGAAGCAGCATCTCAAGACCAAAGAACAAGAATAAGTTAGACAACGCCAGCAGAATGAAATTTTTCGTCCAGAGCTTTTCTGCCGGTTTCATTAAAATTTACGTTCGATCAGCTTGAAGTCATCGTAATGGAAACCCGGTGCTACGATGCAAGACACCAGAACCGGCTCATCGCCAAGCGGACGCGCCATCTGCCATTCTGCTGCAGGAACAAGCGCCTGCGGATGCTGGCCATTCGCAACGTCGCCTCCAACGATAATCTCTTTGCGCACTTCGGGGTTCTCGCCCGTACCGCCCAGCGTCAGCACAAGCGGACTGCCGGAATGCCACAGCCACAGCTCATCCGAATGGACCGTATGCCAATCCGAGAACTCCTCCGGATGAAGCAGGAAATAAATCGAAGATGCCGCAAAGCGCGGTCCGGAATACGGCTCGCCCAATACCGCCTGCGGAATTTCAAAATTAGCCTTCCAAATCTCCTTGTACCAGCCGCCCTCCACATGAGGCTTCAGTTCAAGCGCCGCTACCAGCGGGGATATTTCTTTTACAGTAGTTGCCGACAATATAGCCCTCTCCTCTCTATCTCTCGCACTATCTTTTTGTTAGGTTCAGTCCAATGTACTATGCAATGCCCCGATCGTCAATGCGCTACTTGTGGATGCAAGGCCTCTTTCTCCCAACCGCACCACATCCGGCAACAAAAAAAGTCTGCCCCTTCGGCAGAAGGCAGAAAGAACGGCGAACCGTTCCAGCTGCTGCGGGGGCAGACTCTATTAAACTCTCTATTAGCGTTAACCTCACAAAGCCCCAAATTGCGCCTGATGCAAGCGGCTGTAAATGCCTCCCGTTGCCACTAGCTCCTCGTGACGGCCTTCCTCGGTGATGCCGTTCTCGGTCACCACCACGATGCGGTCCGCGTTCTTAATCGTCGCCAGACGATGCGCAATGACCAGCGTTGTCCGGCCCTCGGACAGCTCGGCCAGCGACTGCTGGATCGCTTGTTCGGTCTCGGTATCAAGCGCCGAAGTCGCTTCGTCCAGGATCAGGATCGGCGGGTTCTTCAGGAACATGCGGGCAATCGCCATCCGCTGCTTCTGGCCGCCGGACAGCTTCACGCCCCGCTCCCCGACAACCGTGTCGAGTCCGTCAGGCTGTGACCGAATAAACTCTTCCAATCTCGCGCGGCGCGCCGCTTCCATAATATCCGCGTCGGATGCGCCAAGCTTGCCGTACGAGATGTTGTCGCGGATCGTACCGGCGAACAGGAACACATCCTGCTGCACGATGCCAATCTGCTTGCGAAGCGATTCCAGCTTCAGATCGCGAATGTCGTGACCATCCACCGAGATGCTGCCTCCATCCACTTCATAGAAGCGCGGCAGCAGACTGCAGAGCGTTGTTTTGCCGGCGCCGGACGGACCAACGAACGCGATGGTCTCGCCTGCGCGGATCGACAGGCTGATATCCTTCAGCACCTTCGCTTCGCCTTCGTAACCAAACGTCACGTTCCGGTATTCGATATCGCCATGCAGACGGTCAACCGACTTCGCATCGGGAGCGTCCGCTACATCCGGCTCGGTCTCGAGCAGCTCCACGTAACGGCGGAAGCCCGCGATCCCGCGCGGATAGCTTTCGATAACGGCATTAATCTTCTCGATCGGCTTGAAGAAAATATTCGTCATCAGGACAAAAGCAACGAATTCCCCGTAATGAAGATTGTCGTTAATAACGAACCAAGTACCGGCAAGCAAGACAAACAGCGTGACCAGTCTCATCAGGAAATAAGTAATGGACGAGTTGAGACCGATGATTTTGTAAGAGATCAGCTTCGCTTGACGGAACCGGCTATTGTTGCCTGCGAACAGCTTGCTCTCATGCTTCTCGTTCGAGAAAGCCTGCACGACGCGGATACCGCCAACGGTATCTTCGACGCGGGCGTTAAAGTCGGCCATATCCCCGAAGAGACGGTGGGAAGCCTTCGTCATCTTACCATTGAAGTACAGAACAAGCACCAGAATAATCGGCACAACGATAAACGTCATGATCGTCAGCGGCAGGTTAATGTACGCCATAATGCCGAACGCGCCAATCAGAGTCATAACGGCAATAAACATATCCTCCGGACCATGATGCGCCACTTCGCCGATCTCGAACAGATCATTCGTCATACGCGAGATCAGATGGCCGGTCTTCGTATTATCGAAGAAACGGAAGCTAAGCTTCTGCACATGATCGAACAGCCTCTTGCGCATATCCGTCTCGATATTGATGCCCAGCATATGTCCCCAATACGTCACGACAAAGGACAGGAATGTATTCAGCACATAGACGGCGAGCAGAATCGCGCAGGCGCCAATAATTAACTTCAGATTCCCTTCCGGAAGAAGCGTATCAATGACATGGCTGACCGCCAGCGGGAAGCATAGTTCCAGAACAGCCAGAACGACCGCACAGCAGAAGTCGAGCAGGAACAACTTACGATAAGGCTTGTAATAAGCAAAAAACTTCTTAAGCATCCGGATCTCCTTTTTCGAAAAAATATAAGCTAGCAAGATTTATCATCTACCAGACTTATATTTCACCGCGAAAACATAGGCTGCTCCTCTTATTGACGAAGCAGCCGTTTCACTAGTTGATAATCATTATCATATATGGGATGGGCATGACTGTCAATTAATTCGGGTTCACTTGAACCGCCGCTTGCTTGCCGCTCAGCTGAATGCCGGACTGCTTCGTTCCATACGGCTTCAGATCAGCTAGCAGCTGCTCCAGAAGCTCCTTCGCTCTAGCTCCCTCTTTGCCTTGAATGCGGATGACCAGCTGAACCGCGTTGCCGGATTCCAGCATTTTCACCGCCTGCCGCAGCTTCGTGTCGTAATCATGCTGCTCGATATCCACGCTAAGCCGCAGCTCCTTCACCTTCGCAGGCTCGCTCTTCACCTTCTCCGCCCGCTTCTGCTGGCTCGCCTGCTGCTTGGCGCCGCCGCGCACAATCAGCTTACACGGAGGCGGACTGCTCATCAGCGATTCGCAGACGAGATCCACCTTCAACTGCTTCGCCATCTGAAGCGCTTCATCGCGCGACACAATGCCAAGCGATTCACCGTCGAGACCGGTGAGGCGTACCTCGGCTGCTTTTATTTTCTCATTCATAATTAACATAAATCGTATAACCCCCGTCTACTGTCTGTTAGGCCTCTAACGTTGCGCCCGAGCCTCCCGCTCCGTTAGGCGAGACGGCTGCCGGCTTCTCCTGGCCCGTCGTCATGAACTTCTTCTGTCTCCACCGTCTAAGCACCCATATGCCGCGGATGTATTCGTCCATAATCATGCACGCATAAATACCCACAAGTCCCCATCCCAGCGTTATCCCAAATATATAAGAAAGGATAGTCGCGATCAAGGTCATCGAAGTAATCGAGGTCCACATCACGTAACGGGTGTCGCCAACCGCGTTCAGCGCGTTGCCGATGCCCATGTTGAGCATTTTGCCCGGCTGCAGCAGCAGGTTCATCCCAAGCAGGGAGACGCCCATCGCGATAATCTCCGGATCGTTCGTGAAGATCTTGAGAATGGTACCGCCGATCAAATACAGCACCAGCGCGTTCACCGTTACGATCGCAAGCCCGATCCACAGCGCACGGTAGGAGTTTTTGTAAGCCTCCTGCACCTTCCCCGCTCCGAACAGATGCGCGATCTGGATCTGAAGCGCAAGCGCAAGCGAATAACCAAGCATGAAGCAGAACGATTCCAATGTATTCATATACGTACGCGCCGACAGCTCCACCGACCCAAGCTGCGCGATATACGTATAGATAAGAAGCTGGGAGAAGACCCAGCAGGACATGTTAATGCCAAGCGGCCAGCCAATCTTCAGAATTTCCTTGAACAGCTTGCTGTCGAACAGCTTGAAGTCGCGAAGCGAAATCTGGCGTTCGAAGGCGCCAAGGAACATGATCAGGAGCACAATAACCGCAAGCAGGCGGCTGATGTCCGTCGAGATCGCAACCCCTTTGAGTCCCCACTGCGGAAATCCGAATTTGCCGAAAATAAAAGCGTAGTTCATCCCGACATGCACGATATTCATGCCAATGGCTGTATACATCGGGCCTTTCGTATTGCCCGTATTACGGATCGCATTGCTCAGCGCCGCCATAATGGCCACAAGCACCATCCCGCCGCCTACAATTGAAATATACGTTTTCGCAAGCGGCAATAACTCATCCGGCAGATGAAGCGCGGAAGCGATCGGCCCCGGGAACAAATACAGCAGCACGCTGATTCCAAGCCCAATAATCGCGCTGACTTTGACGGCCATAATCGCAATCGTACGGGCATCTTCGTTCTTCCTCATCCCAATCCGCTGCGCGATCAGAATACCCGCCCCGCTCGCTACCGTCATGAACAGCGTCATCAAGGCGCTGAACAGCTGCGTCGAGAAGCCGACGACGGCAACCGCATTATCCGAGATTTTGCTCACCTGCAGCGTATCGGCTGCCCCTAACAGAAATTGCAGGAATAACTCAATAAATATCGGCCATGCAAGCATCCATAGCGAAAACTTGTGATGTTCACGCTTTTGCATTTTATAATCCTCCCGAGCGTACACATGCTGTAGCCGATGTTTAAGTAAACGGCAACTCCAATACGCCACTATATTAGTCATGCAATTTCATATTATAGATGCTATACTTCGGGTAATGTATCAGTTTTACAACCGAAACTTTCAAAATTCAAACCTCCGTTAGGGGTACAAAAAGGTGCCGACATGACCCTGTTTCATTTTACCGTTCCGCCGCTTCCGCACTACATTGCATCGGGCTATACGAAGAGCCCCGCCGGGTTCAAGCATCCCAGCAGATACCGGATTGGCGTGTTCGATTTGCTTGTCGTTACGGAGGGCTGTCTCTTTATGGGGGAGGGCGATTCCACGTTTGAGGTACGAGCTGGGGAGGCTTTAATTCTGGGGCCGGACAATCATCATTACGCGACAAAAGCATGCGAAGAGCCCTCCGCCTATTACTGGCTTCACTTCCAGACAACGGGACGGTGGGCGGCTTCGGAGGAATATGCACCGCGGATTATTCAAGGCAGGGAGCCGCATGGCTTAAATCCCCAAATTTTCACTACGCAAACCTTCATCAAGCAGGTGCCGCAATACACCAGGCTGCTTCAGCCCGCTAAGATCGTCGAGCAGATCCAGCAGCTGATGGAGCTCGGTCACGGCAACCATCTGGGCAGCGTCAGCTGGAAGCAGCAGGTGCTGTTCCAGGAAATTTTCGAGCAGCTGTCCGCCTCCATCGAGACGCAAGGCACAACGCCAACGTCGCAATGCGCGGAGCTCGCCGCTTCGTATTTAAGGAAGCATTACCGCGAGGATATTAAGGCGCAGCAGCTTGGCGAGAGCATCAACTTCCATCCTGTCTACATCGCCAGATGCATGCAAAAAGAATTCGGCTGCTCGCCGTTCGACTTCCTGCTGCGCTTCCGCATTCAGCAGTCGAAGCTGCTGCTGCTGCAGACGAACTATACGATCGCAAGGGTGGCCGAAGAGGTCGGCTTCAACTCCGCCGCCTACTTCACCTCCTGCTTCGCCAAGTACGAGGGCATCTCGCCGCGCAAATACCGCCAGCGCTTCTCGCATGGCTGAAGCGCATGGCTGCATCAGCAGCCGCGGCGGTACGGGAACCCGGGCCGCTACTGCTGATGCGCCTTGATCAGATCCGTCTTCAGCTGCCAAGCCTGCTCGCTTAGATGAACCGGATACAGATCCGGGTTCAGCTTGCGGAGAATCTCCGGCCGGAAGAGGCTGAGCTGATGCTCGTGGTAGCTGCGGATCTCTTCCAGAAGCGGAAGCTTGTACACGATCTCCCCATCCACCACGATCGGCTTCAGCAGCGGCACCGCTTCGTAATCACTAATGAACCGATGGATATACGGATGAACCGGATCAAACAGCTTGATCCGCTCGCCGTTCAGAATATCCGTCTCCTCATGCAGCGTCATATAATCCGCTTCGGCAAGTCCCGTGGACCTGTTCATGATCCGGTACACGTCTTTTTTGCCCGGAGCCGACACCTTCTCGGGATTGCCCGAGATCTTGATGACCGGTATGTATTGTCCGTCGCACTTGCGCGCGGTCAGCTTGTACACGCCGCCAAGCGACGGCTGATCGGCCGCCGTAATCAGCTGCGTGCCAACGCCCCATGTATCAATCCTGGCGCCTTGCGCCTTCAAGTTGAAGATCAACGTCTCGTCGAGATCGTTCGATGCCACGATCTTTGCATCCTGCAGCCCTGCCGCATCCAGCATCTTTCGTGCTTCCTTGGACAGATACGCCAAGTCGCCGCTGTCGAGCCGGATGCCGCCAAGCCGCCTGCCGATGCTCTCCAGATAGCGGGCTGTCTTAATCGCATTGGGTACTCCGCTTCTGAGCGTGTCGTACGTATCCACGAGCAGCGTAACGCCGTCCGGCAAAGCCTTCGCATAGGCCAGGAAAGCTTCCTCCTCGGATTCATGCCCCTGCACCCAGGAGTGAGCATGCGTTCCCTTTGTCGGGATGCCGAACATCATGCCGGCATGCATATTAGAGGTAGCATGGAAGCCGGCAATATAAGCCGCGCGCGCTCCCCATACCGCCGCATCCGCCTCCTGCGCCCGGCGCGTCCCGAACTCCAGCAGAATATCTCCCGAAGCGACCTGCTTGATCCGCGAAGCTTTCGTCGCGATCAGCGTCTGGTAGTTCATGAAGTTCAGCAGCGCCGTCTCCACCAGCTGCGTCTCGAAGATCGTGCCTTCTACCCGTACGATCGGTTCATTCGGGAACACCAGCGAGCCTTCTTCCACCGCATGCACCGTTCCCTTGAAGCGGAACTGCCGGAGCACCTCCAGGAAGCCCAGATCATAATTCTCCTCCTGCTTCGCCAGGTAAGCGAGCTCCTCTTCCCCAAACTTCAGATGCCGGATGAATTCCACGATTCTCTCGAGGCCAGCGAATACCGCATAACCGTTGCCGAATGGCAGCTTGCGGAAGAAAGCCTCGAATACGGCGCCTTCCCCGTCCGTGCCGTTTATCCAATGGGCGTACATCATATTAATCTGATATTTATCCGTATGAAGCGTTAAGTTATTAGCACCGTCCACTACTCCTCGACACACCTCTCTAGTTGATCTTACTCACAGCATATCCATAATAAGCAAAAACAACAGCCTTCCGCCACATCAGCGAAAGGCTGCCGCTATTGCTGCCTGCTCTAGAACTTCCGGACGAACCGGTATTCCTGCCTCCGGCGTCTTCGTTCAAACCAATAATGAATTGAAATACAGATGATCAGGCCAATGCAGCCGCCCGTCAAATCCACAATCACATCCGTCGGATTCCCCGTGCGTCCGACCTTGCTCAGCTGATTCGTCTCATCGAGCGCCGCTATCCCGCCCGTCAGGATCAGCGCCATAATAACCGGCAGCACCATCTGCCTGCGTGCCATCAGATTGCGGATGAACATGTACAGCGATACGCATAACACGGCGTACATGAACAAGTGCGCCCCTTTGCGGAAGAAGAACTCCACGAAGCCGTATGGGTCTTCTTTGGCCACGACCGTGCCGCCATGATACGTAATGGAGGTATCCGGAAGCTTCTGAGCTAGTTCTTCCTTGGTGACCCATTTATTTAACGTCGGCTTGATGGACTGCTGGTTATACGATTCAGACGATAAGGTAAAAATGAAAAATATCCAACAAAATACGACAAAAAACCATATTATAGAATTTTTTCTATCCTTTTTTAACATTTTTCTTCAACACTCCTTCGACACAATCCGTTCCACCCTTTATCTATCTCTGGTCAGTTATTGTATCAGATTCATGAAGGAAATGGAAATCTACCTCTCATCCTACGAAAAACAAGACTAAGGTAATGTAAATTTGAGTAAAAAGTCCTATAAACTCTTGTTTTTAACATCCATTCTTTGGTATTATACAAATATATGAAACTTGTGATAAAACCTTTTATCGCAGTCAATCAATGATGAGCGACCACGTTTATAGGTAGGTTTTATCGCCAAATAGAATTTCTAGTTTCATTGTATTTTGAAGCTAATAAATTCTATTGTGGTTAGTTTTTTATTAGGGCCATGCTTACGAAGCATGAACCATCACGAATGTCCTTGAAAACGGCCATTTGTGTGATCATTCATTTTAGGAGGTTAGAGAATGGCTGGCTATTTGATGTTCTCCGAGATTTGGACACCCTTTAAGGTGGTAGGCATACGAGTATTTAAAGACGAGAACGGCGACTACTGGTACAAATACCGAAACAACAAACGCTCTCGGCTGTTCAGATAATCTATCTCTATCTCATTAAATGATATTGCCATACATAGAATCATATAAACATAAGAAAACTCCCCCGACGGCCGAGCCGTCGGGGGAGTTTGGTTTTATTTCAAGGATGCAGCAAGATCGTTAATTTGCTTCATATAACCATCAAATTCCGTTCTATAGCTCGCAATAACATCTGTGCTATAGCCATTCTTCGTCAGCGCATCTGTCGTATCAGCGATAATCTTCTCGAAATCAGATTGACACTTGGAAATGGCTTGTTGCCCTTGGGACTTCAGAGTAGCTTTGGTTGTGTCATCTGTGGCCGCTAAGTATTGGAAGTACAAGCCACCCAAGGTGCTTTCGCAGCTTGTTTTAAGGGAAGCAAGCTTGGCTTCAGCACTGCTTGTAATCGACTCATAGCTTGGCTTCGTTTCACCAGAAGGGTCCTTACCACCAGTTGTACCTCCACTTGTTGTACCGCCACCAGTATTTCCGCCGCCTTGCGCCGCTTGATAAGCAGGAGACTCACCTGTAATGCTGTTAGTCTTCTGATCCCATTTAATATCTGTTCCTACCGCTTCGGACATGAAGCGCAGCGGTACATAGATGCTGTTGTTGATCGAATAAAGCGACTGACCTGTAGGAAGAGCTTTTGCCTGTCCATCAAAGACAAGCGTAGCTTGAACCGGCTTAATCGTAATGCTCTTACCAGCAGCAGGCTGTGCACCGCCAGCAGCTGCACCAGCAAGCAGCTTCGCAAGAGCTTCCTTCTCCGCTGCAGTGGGTTCGGAGACGGTAACTTTAGAAGTCTTTTGATCCCACTTCACCGACTTCTGCAGCGCGTAAGAGATGAAGCGAACCGGAATATAAGTACGGTCCTGATAAATGAAAGCATATTGTCCGTCTGGCAAAGCAAGCGACTGCCCATCAAACTTCAGGTTAACGGCTTGCGTCTTAACGGTAACCGAGCTGGATGCAGCACCGGCTGTCAGCGGCAGAACAGTACATAAAGCAACAATTAACAGCATGAGTGTGTAATGGCGTAAATTTTTCATCATTTTGATTCTCCTCTTGTTTATTATGATTTAATAGCTTTGGCAATAGCGCTAATCGCGGATGCTCGTACACTTTGCTTGCTTGCTTCATACTTCGCATTCCAATCCGGCATTGCACGGCTATCAATTCCTGCGTCAGCATAACTAGAGGCCGCTTGACTCACGATGCCCTGGAACTGCGCATCACAAGAGCCCTCGGCCTCCATGACTTTACCTAGATATTTATTTTGAAGATCCTCAACCGTAACTCCATCTGCGTTTCCAACGATCTGCTGGAGGATGGCGTTGCTTTTGGCCTTACAGGTTCCGGAAAGCGATGCTAATTGCGACTCTGTCTTGGAATCGATGGATTGCTTGACCTGCTTTAAATCAGTAGTAAGCTCTGGTGCTGGTGTTTTCTCAGGTTCTGTTGGCTTGCTGGTTTCGGCAGGCTTATCTTCTGATTTAGTTCCAGTATCGACGGGCTTCGATTGCTGAAGCTTCTTCCATGCTTCATTGTTTTCTTTCATCTTCTGTGGATCTCTTTCACCCACCCACTCAATTGGATAATCTGGGTTAAGAATATTAAGTCCAATTCCATATTGTTTAGTAATAGATTTCAGCAACTTAACTTCTTCATCGGAGAGTTTAGACAATAAGATATCACGAATTTTTTGCTTCTCTTCAACCGGTAAGTCTGTAGTAGCATTACCTTGAAGATAAGAAATTTGCTTCAAGCTAAGACCCGAGTTCAGTAGAATAGCTGCAACATCAAGGGCATCTACACTGTCGATCTTTTCACCGCCAATTAGCTGACTAGCTTTCTCGACTGGTTTCTCTATAATAGCTGGCAGCTTCTTAGGCTCTGACTTATTCTCAGTCGAGCCGTCAACTACATCACTGTTATGACGGGATGCAATATCTTTGAGATCAATAGATTTGATGTAATAGTACGTGACTCCCGTAAAGATCAAAGCGACAACAACAAAAAATGAAGCGGTACCGATTACCCACTTCATCCAAGGCTTTAGCTTCCGTCTCTGAATTTGTTTTGTAACTTCCATATCTGTGAAATCTCCTGCTCATGCGCAATTTGTATACTTAGTACTCCGCCTATCTACCACCCAGTAAAAATTTATTAGTAAACCTAAAATGCTTAATAATTTCAGTGACAGTATAACAAATTGTTAATACTGTTATCGTTTCAACAATTAGCATTAATAAATCAGGCTCACCGTTTTTAGTCAAAGGCAATAAGATTTTAACATTAATAAATATTGTACTTATCATGTAAATGCCTAATGAATTTTGACCAATTAATGAAATAGTCCTTTTCAACAACACAACAGTGCGATTGTTACTGATTTTATTAAAAAGTATTAATACGCAAATCATAAATCCGCTGCCAAAAAAACCAATTATCCAACGATATAAATCCACGAACAATTGATATAGCATGTCTTCTTTCTGATATATTGCTATCTTACTTGTATAAACAAAAGAATCATAATTATAAAAAAATAGCAGTCCGAAGAAAATCAAAGATATTAAGAACAATCCTAAAATTTTCAGCCTAATTGATAAATTGATTAATTTGCTCCCTAAGCAAAACTTATTGAATGCGTAAGCTGAAACAAAATAAACAAACATATATTTATAAAGATATAAGTTATAGTTATCAGGTAAAAATAAAAAAGAACATATTATCAAACAATACACATACAGACTATCATTTAGATACTTATTAACTAATATAACTATTATAGAACAAAACAAAATCGCCCACAAAAACCATAAGTTATATACTATCGATGAAACAAACCCCTCAATTGTATCGACTGAAAAACTCATCTTTTGAATTAACAATAATAAACTTTCGATTGCTGTACATGTAACTATGGGTACTACTAATGTAATTACTCTATTAAAAATTAAGTTCTTGGACTCATATTTTTTAATTGAATTCCAGAACAAATAACCACTAACTAGCATGAAAAGAGGCATATGAAAACTATATATGAAAATAAAAAGCTGATTACCAAAAAATCGCTCACTATGATAATAACTTATTCCTGATCCATATTGAATATTATGCCCTATAACAACTAATAAAATAGACACACCTTTTATTAAGTCAAGTAATATATTTCGTTTAGACTGAGTTGTAATAGTATTTCTTACTATATTAGCACCTTCCAAAGTTTTTCCTCCGATTAAAATATTATATTAGAAATAACAAATTACTTCCTACTATTAAGAGCGAAGGGGGGAAAAATCGTTGTATCTATATTCTTATTAAATATATATTTATAAGGATAATATAGGTTTTGTTTCTTTTACTCCATTGTTCATCTTCGGTCTTCCTATAGAATAATAAGCAAATGGCAATGCCTCCAAATCTTCTTCCCGATAAATATTACGACCGTCAATTAAGTTCGGCGTTTTTAGCCATTTTTGAATATCCGACAATGGGATATCAACAAACTCTTTCCACTCTGTTAGAATACACAGCGCATCCGCACCTTCAGCAGCCTCTTGGGCAGAAGTACAGTATTCCACCTCGGAACGGTCAAAGGCTTTTTCAAAGTTACTCGATGCAATAGGATCATAGGCTTTAACCAATGCTCCCCGCTCCAATAATGTCTCCATAATCTCAAAGGCTGGAGCGTCACGAACATCATCTGTTTCCGGTTTGAAAGCCAATCCCCAGATTCCAATCGTTCTTCCTGTAACGTCTCCGAGCAGTTCATCCAGCTTCCGAATAACATTAAAGCGTTGATCCCGATTCACTTCAACTACGGACTTCAACAGCTTGAAATCATAATCCATCTGTCCCGCGATCTGAATGAGAGCTTGCGTATCCTTCGGGAAGCAAGATCCGCCATACCCGATACCCGCCTTCAAGAAAGAGGAACCGATACGCCGATCCATCCCCATTCCCTTCGCTACTTCCTCCACATCCGCCCCTACCTTCTCACAGATATTGGCGATCTCATTAATGAAGGAAATCTTAGTAGCCAAGAAGGCATTCGAAGCATACTTAATCATCTCCGAGCTGCGCACATCGGTAATGGTAATTTGATCCGTTAATGGACGATGCAGCGCAGTAAGCATCTCAGCTGCACGCTCACTTTCCGTCCCGATAATAATACGATCTGGATTCAATGTGTCTTTAACAGCTGTTCCCTCTCGCAGGAATTCAGGAACAGAAGCAAAGTCGAAGGATTCCGTCGCATAATTTCGAATAATAGCTGCAACTTTCTCATTTGTTCCTACCGGTACCGTACTTTTCACAACGACAACTTTGTATCCATTAATGGCGCGGCCAATCTCCGCCGCCGCTTGCTCAATATAGGCCAAGTTGGCCTTTCCATCTGGCAAGGATGGGGTGCCTACAGCAATAATAATGATCTCTGAGGCATTCACGGCAGCAGCCAGATTCGTTGTGAAGGACAAGCGTCCCGCTTCCGTATTGCTTGCAATTAGTTCCTTAAGACCAGGCTCATGAATAGGGACTTCACCATTATTCAATAACTCGATCTTTGATAGGGCATTGTCTACACAAATAACTTCATTGCCCAGTTCAGAGAAACACACCCCAGAGACTAAGCCAACATATCCGGTACCAATTACCGCCAGCTTCATCCTAACTCACTCCCTACAATTTGTTTGAGATATTCAGCAATATGAACTGCTCCATTACGTTGCCGAGTATCTTCAAAGAAATGCTCTCTATCTATAAAGTCATGCATGTTGTCTGCCATTAATTGCCCCCACTCTATCATTCGATAGGGGTGACGATCTTGAAGAGCCCGAATCGTATTCTTATCTTCTTTCATCTTGCTTCGATGAAGCAGGAGTAATGGCTTCCAAAGCGCCACCGCTTCTCCAACCGTACTCCATCCCGGCTTACTAATAACAAGATCCGATGCTGCAACATAATTTTGCGACTCCGTGTAGGAAGCCGGAATAGCTATAATATTCTTATGCTCCACCTTCATGTTGCTTGACACAATAAAGAGGCAAGCATCGTCTTCCCACAGCTTCAACGCGGCCAATTCTTGTACATTTATACTCATTCCAATACCAAAATAGACGACTCTCTTCTGCCTGCCAGGATTAATGGTCTGTAAAATACGGCTTACTTCCTGCTGATCCACTTCCCTGTTGAAGAAATCCGCTTGAAAAGTTCCTCGTTGCCCCCAGTTCGGTTCAAAAGCACCCTCCAAACGAACAAAATAATCCATTGCAGCATAGACAGCAAATAATGGTTGGAGAGCAGAATGATTGATCATTTCCAAATAGGCCGTATACCAAGTAAAGTTAGATATTCCTAACGAGGGTATTTCAGCCTGTTTCGCAGCTGCAAAGGCAATAGGAGAAATATCTGAGATCACGAGATTGACCTCAGCCGTTCGAAGAAAATCTGCCTCCCTTGCCGCCTCATAGGGCAAGTTCTCCATATATCCGTGATACTTTGCTGCAAAGGCCACTGTGTCAGGTTCAATGCTGTCTGGCTGAAGAACATAACCCACGTCCGAGATGCATCTGCGATACTGAATGATCCCTTGATAGCCGGAAAGTGACGCCTGCATAAAGGCTAATACTTTGTCCGAAGAACATAGGACAAGTCTATAAGACTGCTCTGCAACTTGAAGCAAAGCACGAATGACAGCAATACTTCTTGTCGCGTGGCCATAACCATAATCGGAAACGTAATAAGCGATCGTTTTCGTGTTCATTATCTCATTGAAATATTAAGGCAGTGTTCGGACATCTCTGACCAGGTAGAGTACAGCTCCATCACCTTATCTTCATCCGAATATCCGCTATGGACAACAATCATCTCCATATCGGTAATTGCCTTAAGACTATGCAAAGTCTTCATTGGAATATGCAGGACATTACCAGCTTTCACTTTCATCGGCACGCCGTTCTGTACGAACTCCCCTTCACCTTTTACAACCGTCCATACTTCTTCACGGTTTAAGTGCATGAGATAACTAAAATTCCTACCCGCTTTGACTGCCACACGCTTCGTTATTACGGTACGACCATCCTCGTAACGCTCATCGTCCAGTATTCTGACCCAACCCCATTCCCTCTCCTCGAACATAGGGCCTTGATCATAATTAATAAAATCTTTAATCCTGGGACTTGCACTCTTATCCGTCACAAGAATACCATCCGGACTAGCAGCTACCACAACATTGGAAACTCCAAGTACAGTAACCGGAATCTCGAGCTCGTTAACCAGATGAGTATTTACACAGTCCTCACTGATCGTTCCTCTGCCAATCTGGCTCTGTCCCATCTCTTCCGTTAATGTATTCCACGTACCAAGATCCTTCCAATAACCAGCATACGGTACTACAACAATGTTCTTCGTCTTCTCAACAACTTCATAATCGAAGCTGATCTGCGGCAACCCATGATACTGCTCAACAAGCTGCTCATATTGAATCGGATAGCCCTTTTCCTTAAGAATGTTAATTAGATAACCAAGTTTGAATGAGAATACACCACAGTTCCACAGAGCATGCTGCTCAATTAATCCGACAGCTGCCTCTTCAGTAGGCTTTTCCTGGAAGTGACTGACTTTTAGAACACCATCAGATGCCTCTTGTTCACGTTCAGGAATAATATAGCCGTATTTGGCTGAAGGATATGTAGGCTTAACTCCGATCAGGGCTAAATCAGCTTGAGTCTGCTGAATGGTAGCTTCTAACTGTTTTACGGCATAAAAAAAGTGGCCCTCTACATAAGGATCCACTGGTAATATGGCTATAACTTCATCTAAATCAACATTGGCGACCGAGTATAAGTACGAGGCTGTCAAGGAAATAGCTGGAAAAGTATCTCTACGCTCAGGTTCAATTATAAGTGGGACGGATGGTCCGATCTGATTATACATCATCTCGATCTGGGCTTTGCCTGTTGCGATATAACTGGAATCAGCTAAACCATTGTCACTAATTTGCCCCCATACTCTCTGCACCATGGAGACGAGTTCTTGGTCTTCACTCTCTAGCACCTTCAAAAATTGCTTTGATCTAGCATCGTTTGAAAGCGGCCATAACCTCTTACCTGAACCACCTGATAATAAGACCAATTTCATAAGGCACCTCCGCACTCTATTATATTAACAATTTCAAATATCTTCTCGCCCTATTCTACACAATATCCATCAACATTTTTTTATCTTATTCTCAGTTTTACATAAAATTAAATGGCATCTTTATTATTGATTAAATTCTCTATGCATTAACTGAACATTCGGTTGTTCTTTGGACTGAATTATTGGCTCAGGTATTATATCTGAAAACATTAGGGTAGTCGATAAGACAAGTAAAAGTGTCAATGAATATTGTTCAAATATATTTGTATTAATAAATAATAAAACATTGGTTATTATAAATACACATACAAATAGCGGTCTATCTCTTGATTTATTAATTAAGTTTAAATATGTAAAAATAACTACCATAAAGATAATTGTGAATATCACAAGACCATATTGTGTGATTAGAGTGTTAAATGTCCCATCCATTATTCTAGATTGTACATCACTCATATTAAGCTCTCTATTTAATATGACTCCCGAATTTGTTCCATATCCTATTCCAGTTCCAATTAATAATTCCTTAGGGGTGCTTTTCGTTAGATAATCAATAATAACAAAAATACGTCCACCTGTTAAATTGGCTTCCACAGCACTCCCTCTGTTAGCTATACTCTCAGAAATTTTCAGAAAATATAGTAAGGCAAAAGGAAATAGAACCATAATTGCTAATTCAAGCTTATTTGATTTTTTATTTGTTTTATTAATAAACATAAAAATCGATGTCATAATTAAAAGAAGAAACAGGATAATAATCATTCGAGTACCTGTACAGATGCTTAAAGCAAGCAAACAAAACATTTCAAACAAATATTGTTTATTTTTCACTAATCTAAAATAAAACTTAATAACATATAAATACATCCCATAGCCTATAATATAAGCTGCAAAACCACCAGTATGCCCAAAAGTCCCTAACAATCTAAATTGCCCTAATGAAAAATATCCTAGGTTACTTTTTATTATGTACATCTGAATTAATACAACGATCAGTTCAATTATTAATGTAACTTTCAAAATGTTATGAAATTTTTTAACAAAATACTTATTAATAAAATATTTCCCAAAAAGTAACGAAACTAAGAAAAACAACATGCCTCTTATACCAGCTAGAACCATCCATACTGAGAATTTATCTGAAAACAGAAGTGAACCCGTACCTAAAGCTATTAGAATGATAAATACAGAAATTAAAACAACAAACATACGGGCTCTGTTTTTTTTTAGCAAGTTTAAACAGACAACGGCCAAAGCAATAATTACAAGTAATTCTTTTAGATTTCTAAAGTTAGCCAATGCTGAATTTATTCCCGTGTCATAATAAGATACTGCTGTCATTATGGGCACATTATGTATCGCAGCACTGATAACTTGTGGCAGATAAGCAAATACTGTTGATAGAAATGTTAATATAAATAGTGCCTCAATCATTTTGTTTGGTCTATTTATTTCCTTTTGATTTACCTTTATTAATTTTGAACTCACCATTGATCCACCTCATTGCGCCTAGTTAGCATCGCCAGTCTGTCTTCAACCTTTAACATCTAGACTTTTCTTTTCTCAGGTCGGCCTATTCAATATTCAACCATCGCACAGTTGATCAAGAACAATCAATACCAGATAATCAAATTCCTTTTAAAACCATGAACAATTTACTACCTATGGAACACTTTAATGAACAGAACTATTTTTAACTAACTATTTTTGAGAATACCAATTAACTTATCACCGATATTTTTCGGCAAATTATCAACACTCAACTTATGAGTTTCAATTTTTCTATGAGTATTAGAGTCATCATTTAACGCAGCTATTATTACCTTTGCTAACTGCTTAGGATCATCATTTTGGTAGTAATAAAAAGCATCGCCAGCAAAATCCTTAATGTCGGCAACTTCTGAAGATATTATTAAATTACCTGTTGCCATATATTCAAATACTTTTGATGGAAAAGAACTGTTACCAAATTGATGTTGACTTAACTGGCATTGAATTAAAATATCGGCATCGAGCATGTAACTTAACATACTTTCATAATCAATAAATCCTTTAAAATCAACTCTTGGATCGTCAATTGTAATTTTACCCTTTCCTGTGATAATAAGTTTAAAATCTTTTGTAATGTATTTTAAACTTTCAAGAAGAATTTCTATCCCTCTTTCTTTATCAAGTCCGCCACCATAGAAAATTATTGGCATTGATCTTTTACTTTTATTGTGCTTCTCCCTCATTAAATACAAGTTTGCATCAGTTACACCCCTGACTACGACACTCGGAACTGATTGCTTTTCAGCAAGTAGGGAGTTAACTGTGATTGCAGATGAGATATTTTTGGATACTACATCTTCAGTTAGTTTCATTAAAACTCTTTTAAAGCCTTTTACAGAATCAATATTTGAATAACCATC
This sequence comes from Paenibacillus glycanilyticus, assembly GCF_051200795.1. NCBI lineage: Bacteria > Bacillati > Bacillota > Bacilli > Caryophanales > Paenibacillaceae > Paenibacillus > Paenibacillus glycanilyticus. Next base: position 490,828 of record NZ_CP195155.1, on the reverse strand, counting down.
CTCATATTCAATTGTAATAGGAATATTAAATATCCTTTTCGCTAACCAGGCAGCCCATGCGACTTCTGGCTTATAATTATAAAAGATCAAATTATCTATGGATTTTTTCTTATGCTCTTTTCGAATCTCAAAAAACATAAACACTATAGAAACGATAGTACTTATCAACGGAATATCCAATATTGAGCAATAAACGACATCAATTAAGTTGGATTTCTCTTCTACTCGCTTGTGCCATTTAAAACTTTTTGAATTAACTAGGCCACTGGACAATACTTTAACACTAGCTCCCGCTGCTTCTAGAGATTTTTTTATTCCTAAAATTTTGTTGTTTGCAGGCTGTGAGTAGATATTTTGGCTATTCCGCAATGTTGCAATTTGAGTAGACATGTAATTATTCAAATAAATTATTTTTCTATTATTGCGCATTATTATTCCTCAATTCATGAAGATGACCACGTTTTTTTATTTTCGTTCCGATTTCCTTACAATTTTCTTTTTACTCCACCTAACCATCTCTATATATATTTCATCTTTTGTTACAATACAAAGCAATAAATATACTATTGCACCGATCGATATTTGAATAATTGTAGTAAGAATAGTTGGTGACATTCTATACGATATAATAAATACAATAAGAAACATTATTCCCGAATAAAAAAAGTAGTTTCTAAAGCTTCTTATAAGTGTTTTCATTGATACCTGTCTATTCATGTAGATGTACTGAATAACAACTGTTATAAAACTTGACATTAATGTTGCTACGGCTGCACCCAAAAAGCCCCATATAGGAATTAATATTATATTAGATATGAGATTAACAATTGCAGTGATAGTGTATGCAAGGGTTAAGATTCTGGTTTGATTTGTAGCAGTGAAATATTGCCTTCCAGAAACGCCTTCCAGCGAGTACGCAATAATAATTGGACTAATAATTATAATTCCATATATGACAGGTAAAAAATCATTCCCTAAATACCAAGGAACTAAACTTTTCGCAATAGCTATTAATCCAAATGTCATAGGGAAAGCTAAGAATAATGAGAATTTTGCTGATTTAATAAGGTAATCTTGTACTTTATTATCGTTACCCTTACTGAACTCATTGGCAATCCGAGGCATCATAACAGTACTTAATGCAGTTATTAAAGTTAGTATTACGGTAACGATTTTTTCGGCATTATCATAATAGGATAATTGACTTGTTTCTCTCGTGAAGTATTCAATCATCACTTTACCAAATTGTAAGTATAATAATGTTGCAACCATTGGCAAAAACAGTCTTAAAGATCCTCGGAGATGAACAATGATATTATTTACTTTTATTCTTGGTTTATCTACATAGAACCTCAACTGAGTAAATGAAAGTAGATTTGATACAAATACTGAAAGGCCAAGAATTAATAAATAAACACCCACATCATTGCTATTTTTTACAAATAAAAATATTCCAATCGTACTAAGTATCTTTGTTATTGCATTCTTTATAACAGCAACTTTCATATCTTCAAGACCAACAAAAATCCATGTACAATCAATAAACTGCGCTAAAAGATAAAGATAATATATAAAAAAATAGACAGTATACGATTTGTACAATATTGCAAAAACAAAAAATATTAATGTTCCTACTACTGTAAGGATTAATCTTAGAAACATGATCTCCCAAAATGTCTGACTCATTTTTGAGCGATTGTCACGTTCATAAGCAATTTGCCTATTCCCATAACTATAAATACCAAGTAACGTTAAGATACTGATAATGTAAGTTACTGAATTGACATAACTATATATACCTTGATTTGATGCCCCTAATACTCTTGCAAGATAAGGGGCAGTAATAACTGGAACAAGCATTGCGAACACTTGGTACAATATGTTGTATATATAATTTTTAACTATCATATTTTCTCCCGATGTCCACTGTCTCGGACAAATTATAGCTTTTCAAGCTCAAGATATACATTTTTAATCCCGTCTTCATATCGGCTCCATGTATAGTTTTGAACATTTTGAAATGCTTTTCTCCCCATTCTTACTAGCACTTCACGTTCTTTATTTAAATACTTAATATAATCTACTAATGCTTTAACGTCGCCATTCGGATGCACATAGCCATCTTCGCCATGAACAATAACTCCTTTACCACCTTCTGCTACTATACACGGCAATCCATATGTCATTGCTTCAAGTGTAACCATACCAAAACCCTCAAAAAGCGCTTCAAAAACGAATAAATCATGAGTACAGTACTGTTTATATATTTCTACATGTGGGACACTTTCAATATATTTTGCATTAGGGAGATTTTTAACTGCATTTATTAGTACGTTATCATGCTCAAAAGTTGGCTTCCCTATAAAAGTGAATTCTATATCCTCACCAATCAGTTGTTTAGCAGCTTCGATGATATACTGTACTCCTTTAGTCAGATTAAATGCTCCTACATACAAAACTCTTAATATATTGGTAGCTTTCCGTTCATTAATTCTATTGGTTATTTCCTCAATATTACTATTGGATATAATCGATCCATATGGTATTAAACGTAATTTATCTTCACTTACATAAGGTAAAAGAGAATCATATGATGCTTGTGATGCTACAATAATGACATTGGACATTCTAATATTTTCAATTTGATTTTGAATCATTTCGTTTGAAAACTTAGCATCCGCATACTCCAGGGGATAATTAAATTTACTTATTTCTTCTAACAACTTTTCTTTTTGGTATTTAGCAAAAGGCTGAATATGCTCATAAACTATTATTTTCTTTTGCTCATATGCCCAGCGAACTGTTCCATTTAAATAGTCCTGCAGCACATGAATAACCTCATGATCTTTAATAAATTTTTTACTCCAGAGCTGAAAAACTTTAAAATATAATAGTTCAAATCGTACGGGTATAAATTTATTAAGTAGGTATAACCCTTTTACTACTAACGATGTTCTTACAAATCGACTAGTTTCTCGATCTTCATAGCCTTCAATTTTCTTTTTTTGTTTTGTTTTTATAACCAATCTATCTAATATATCGCCTTTATAGTAGTATCCATATACTCCGATTACTTGGTTTGTATATTTAGCGATTCCCTTTAACGAGTAATACGAGTGATGTTTATATGGATGAAATAATGCAACTTTTTTCAATCTTATTCCCTCCATATGAATATTAGCTTAATAACTCGGTATAACCCTGAATATTCTGCTTCTTTCCATTTAATAAATGGCTTTCAATGTATTTCTGGTTCTTCTCAACAATAATAGAAAACTCTTTTTCATCCATATCTATTAAGTAATTAATAATTTTTATGAATCCATCTTTATTTGATAAATGTTCCACTGTAGCTGCAATTTCTTCATAGCTATCCCATGGAGTTACACCTTTACTGAGGATCACTAAGCAGTTGTTTGCCATAGATTCAACAATTACGTGTCCATAGTTCTCCCCTAAAGTTGGAAATAAAAATGCATGATAATTACCGAAAATATCACCAATTTCTGAGTGAGGTGCTTCACCTTTGTAGGAAATCTTAACATTATCAGACATATCATTAATTAGACCGGTACACTCTTCCCAGTACAACTTATCTTCCATTGGTCCAAAAATATCAAAAGTTATTTTTCCTGTTTTTATTTCCTTTAATATTTCTAGAGCATATTTTAAATTCTTCTTTGGAAAAATTCTTGATACGAATACTAACCGAAGTTCACCACTTTTTTTAATGATGGAAGGTGCCACTGGAGTATAATTTGATGCAAGGTTTGATATATTTAAAACTTCAGCTTTTTTGAATTTCTTTTTAATATCTTTTAACTCTAGCTCACTTGTAGCATGCCATAGTAAATTATTATAAAGTCCTGTTAATTTACTTAAATAAATAAATGTGTACTTCTTGAGCTTTTTATTTTCAGTGCCACCTGTAAAATCTCCTCGTGGAGTAAGGATAGTTTTTTTATTTTTTAATTTACCCAATCTTTTCAGTATTAGTGGCATAATTGTAAAAACTGGCGAGTAGTAACCATTGAGATACATTGCATCATAGTCAATTGATTTAAGCACTTTATGAAAACCGGCTAAATTTTGAAAATCAGGGCTCATGTAAAATACTTTAGCCGGCCCCACCTGATTCCATTCATTTATCTTTACATTACTATAAGGTTGTTCTTCTTTATGATCTCGATCCGCAGTTAAAACATAGAAATCATATTGATCTTTTAAGTTTTCTATCATGTTTACACAGGACTGAATAGGACCTCCCCCTTTATAGCCAGGGAGGTATTGTCCATTAATAACTATTATCTTCTTTTTCATTATTACTTCACCCTTATTAGGCTTTTAATTCCCTTTGAACCCCCATTTTTCTATCAAACTTCTCACACTCATACATTTTGGCATCTACTAAGAATCTATACCAATATGCCTGCAAGAAGTGAAAGATCCTTCCTTCAGGTCCATCAAGGAAACCTAGTTTAATATAGTATCTATAGATAAAATATAAATGTGCTCTGATAAATTTAGGCAATCCGTAGTAGCCTTTATTTTTAACTACTCGCTTCATTCTTGCTTGGTTTGTTAATTTGCCATTTTGCGATTCAGTAGAATCGATTGCTATTGTTCTCTGGTAATCTAGAACTTCACGATTGCTATACCAATTATGCTTATTAGTCCACCACTCAAGATCCTTTGTATTGTTATCAATCAGATCATGTTTAAACTCAATAGACTTACCTTCAAGTAGAACCATGTGTTCATCCATAATTTTCTGTTCGCAAGCTGCTTTCCCCGTTCGGAATATACGAAGCAGAAGTTCCGGATAACGCCCTCCATGTTTAATCCAGCGACCCATGAAATACACTCTCCTACGAAGAACAATCCCATTTATATCAGAAGTCATGTCCGTAAGTTTTGTATTTATTTCAGTAGCTAGATCTTCCATTAACTCCTCATCAGCATCTATGCGCATGGACCATTCTGTTGTTATATCAGTATTCGCAAACCCCCAATTTAGTTGGGTTGCATGATCAACAAACTCGTTTTGATAAAAGTCCAATTTACTGCCAATAGTCTGAAGTTCAGAATCTAAAACATTGCAAAGATTTTCTGTACCGTCCGTACTATAGCTATCTACTATTACAAATCGTTTCGCGATACCATGGAACGATTCAATACACTTTCTGAGGTTCATTTCCTCATTTTTCGTGATAATTACTACCGTAAGATCTACCATTGTCATTTCCTTTCCACTACGTTAAATGTAAGTGGGTTAAAATCTTTTGATGACTCTTGCCGGATTTCCAGCTATTACGCAGTTATCCTCAAAGACGCCACTAACTACAGCTCCAGCACCAACGATGCAACCATCTCCAAGTATCGTTCCTTTTAGAATTAGAGCATTGCAACCAATAAAGCAATTCTTACCTATTGTGATCGGCTTCGCACCAATCTTCTCTTTAATGTCGGCATTTCTCGCCTCTATCTCAAGAGGGTGGAAATCATTATCCAGAATCTTGGCATTTCCACCAACCAACGTATTCTCGCCAATAGTAATTGATTTCCTGGCGTAGATCGTTGCTCCCGAGATACCAACGTTACTACCAATATGAATCCTTGACTCAGGGGTCCTTGTTACAATAATCGTCCGCTGATACAAGCCAACCAGGTTAGATAGGAATGACGAATTTATCGTTACATTATCGCCGATTATAAGCTCTGCACCGGACTTGTTGAAGATTACCGGCATGCCCTTCAACAATAAGTTCTTCCCGTATCTAACCTTGGTTGCTTTCATTAAAAGCTTAAACCAGTTACTATTCATATGAATAACCTCAGCTTCGTTAAATACTGATTTCTTGAATATATTTGCTAATCGATACATCCTTCGTCAGATTCTTAACCAAGAAGGCCCTTCCGCGCTTGCTCATTTCAGCAGGAATATTGCTGTCTTTCTCGCTTATGAACTTCTCAATAATAGCCTCAACTTCACCATAGTTTGCCGGTTCCGTTACGTAGCCGCACTTCGTTTCTTCAATAATAAGACGAGCTTCGGATCCTTGTTCGAGGACACCCAATATCGGCTTCCCAGCTGCCATAATCCCGTATAGCTTGCTTGGAACAGATACTCCCTTAATGCCCTTCGCATTAATACACCAGTGCACATCGCCGGCATTAAGGCTATAGATCAGATCCGACTTCTTCTGATAAGGAATAAAGGTTACATTGTTAAGCTCATGTTCCTCTTTATATGCAACCAAGTCCTTCAGAACAGATCCCTCACCGATGAAGGCAAATACGACATCATCCCGATCCCTGAACTTCTTGATGACAGGCATCATGTTCTCGAGGTCATAATACAGACCGATATTTCCGGAATACATAATGACGAACTTATTCTCCAAACCATACTTCCTCTTAAATGCAACAACATGTTTATGATCAGACGGCAGCGGATAGATTTCCTTCTCATCAATCCAGTTATTAATGAAGGAATGATTCGGAACCTTTTTCCCCTTAAAACGGTGTTTAACGGTCTCCACCATATCCCGGCCAACTACAATGACTTTATCCGAGCATTTGCAGCTGAACTTATCGAACCACAACATTGCATTCAGGATTAGCTTGTTCTTGCTGTATCCTACAGCCATCGTCTGCTCGGGGTTAAAGTCTTGAATGTTGTAGATGTACTTAGCCCGCTTCATCCACTTGCCCCATACCCCAATAAGTCCGCCAAGGACAGGCGGCTGCGAGATGGAATACACATAATCCATCTTACCTACCTTAAAAGTAGCAAGCATGGCCCCAACAAAGTAAGCCAGAATGTTCTTGATTCGGCTCATCTTATTGTTCTTGCTGAATTCCGGTACGCGGATTCGCAGCACCTTCACACCGTTAATCTCTTCGTAGTAGAACATCTTGGTCTTATATTCCGCAGCTACGCTGCCTGTATAAGAAGGAACAACGCAAATAACCGTTATGTCAAAGGAATCAAGCATCCCTTCGGCCAGTTCCTTAAGGATCTGGCCGGTTGATGCGACGTCCGGGTGATAATAATGAGCATAGATAAGCAGCTTCTTCTTTATACTCGGTTCGATTGTCATGCTCTACACTAGCACCCCGTCGAACATCTTTCTGCTGCCTTCTTCGGAGCTTACTTTAGCCATGTCGTATTTCACCATTACGCTTACGAGCTCTTCGAAGGAAGTCTTCGTAGGGTTCCAGCCCAATAACGTTCTGGCTTTAGTTGGATCGCCAAGCAATTGATCCACCTCGGCCGGTCTGAAGAAGGTAGGATCGACTTCAACAATGACTTCACCTGTCTTCGTATTAATGCCCTTCTCTTCTACGCCGTTGCCCTGCCATTCAATCTGAATGCCTACATGCTTAAAGGCCAGCTCCACAAATTCACGAACCGAGTGCATTTCGCCTGTAGCGATAACGAAATCCTCCGGTTTATCATGCTGAAGGATCAGCCACATGCATTCTACGTAATCCTTGGCATAACCCCAGTCACGGAGGGAATCCAGGTTGCCAAGCATCAGCTTCTGCTGTTTGCCTTGCGCAATGCGAGCTGCAGCAAGGGTGATCTTCCGGGTAACAAATGTTTCCCCACGGCGTTCGGATTCATGATTGAACAAAATGCCGTTAACCGCGAACATATTATAGGATTCACGATAATTCTTCGTAATCCAGAAGCCATAAATCTTCGCAACGCCATAAGGAGAGCGAGGATAGAATGGAGTTGTTTCTTTCTGAGGGACTTCTTGAACTTTGCCGTAAAGCTCGGAAGTGGAAGCTTGGTATACGCGAGTCTTCTCTGTAAGGCCAAGGAATTTGACTGCTTCAAGAATGTTCAGTGTTCCTTTGCCGTCAACATCAAGCGTATAACCAGGCATATCGAAGGATACGCGTACATGCGATTGTGCAGCGAGGTTATAAATCTCGTCCGGTTGGATCTCACCGATTAAGCGTGTAATGTTAAGAGCATCGGTAACATCGCCGTAATGAAGATGGAAGTTCTGGTTGTTAAGAATAGATCTTGCCTCTTCTTCTGTAAGAAGATCTTCCAGACGTTCTTGGTTATACGAGGAGCTGCGACGAATAACACCGTGAACCTCGTAACCCTTCTCCAATAAGAACTCTGCCAAATAGGAACCGTCTTGTCCTGTTACACCTGTAATTAATGCGCGCTTTGCCATTGTTTCCACTCCCTCTAATCTCTCTTTGTAATCTTATTGCCGTACCAGATATTCATTCTGAAAGGTTTCGTAAACCGCTCTAATTCCCTCTTCCAGAGGAATCGTTGCTTTCCAGCCCAGTCCGTTAATCTTCGTGACGTCTACAAGCTTACGTGGAGTACCATCCGGAGCAGTAGTATTAAATACAACTTCACCCTCGTAGCCCACTACGTCTTTGATCAAATAAGCCAGTTCCTTAATGCTGATATCTTCACCAACGCCGATATTCACGATCTCGTTCTCTTCGTAGGTATTCATCAAGAAGAGACAAGCATCGGCCAGATCATCGGAGTGGAGGAATTCTCTGCGCGGCGTTCCTGTCCCCCATACTTCAACCTCTGGAGATTGATTCACCTTCGCTTCATGGAATTTGCGAATAAGCGCAGGAAGCACATGCGAGGTCTTAAGATCAAAGTTATCGTTAGGTCCATACATATTGGTTGGCATAACCGAGATGTATTTCGTTCCGTATTGACGGTTGTAGGATTGGCACATTGTAATGCCAGCGATCTTCGCGATGGCGTAAGGCTCATTCGTAGGCTCAAGTACACCTGTCAGCAGGTATTCTTCCTTCATCGGCTGCGGCGCGAACTTCGGATAGATACAAGTTGAGCCCAGGAATAGCAGCTTCTTCACCTGGTTGCGGTATGCGGCATCAATAACATTCGTCTGAATCATAATATTGTCGCGGATGAAATCTGCCGGATACTCATTGTTAGCGACAATGCCGCCAACCTTGGCTGCTGCCAGAAATACATACTCAATGCCTTCTTCCTCGAAGAAAGAAAGAACCCGATCTCTATCGAGCAGATCGAGTTCAGCACGGGTGCGATAGACCAGATTCGTATAACCCTTCTCTTCGAGTGCTCTTAGAATAGCAGAGCCTACCAATCCTCTGTGTCCTGCTACAAAAATCTTCGAATTCAATTCCACTCTCTATTCACTCCTTCTCCTAGTACGCGTCATCTGAGCCAACCATCGCTTTAGCGGTCTTCGCAATGATCTGCAGATCAAATAACACATTTCGTTTCTCTATATACTCAAGATCCAGCTCCACCATTTCCTTGAAGCTCAGTTCATTCCGGCCGCTTACCTGCCACAGTCCGGTACAGCCTGGCTTCACGCGAAGGCGGAGTTTATCATAGCTGCTATATTCAGCAACCTCTCTTGGAAGAGGCGGGCGCGGACCAACAAGCGACATCTCTCCTCGAACGACATTCCACAATTGAGGAAGCTCGTCAATACTGGTCCTGCGGATAAATCTTCCAACAGTTGTGATCCTCGGGTCATGTTTCATCTTGAACATGGCACCTTCTATCTCATTCTTATGTAAGAGGTCCTTCAATAAGTCCTCGGCGTTCGGGACCATGGACCGGAATTTGTACATCCGGAATGTCTTTTCATTAATGCCCACCCGTGTCTGATAGAAGAACACCGGTGCTTTCGGATTCTCCAGCTTAATCAGCAGGGTAATTACCAGCAGCAACGGGGATAGAAACAGGATCCCGCAAGCCGCGCCAACCAGATCCATCATGCGTTTGAACATCAGATAAGTGCGCTTCGTACTTCTCGTCTTGGCTTGAACACGTTGAGCAATGGATAAATGGCTGTCTATAGTCATCTCGGATTCTTTCCGAAGAGGCGATAACGCCATGTTGTTGTCTCCCCCCGTTTACTTGGATTTATGGATAAGCTCGCGCTCTATAATTTCTTTCATGGCTTCCAGCAATGGTCCTTTAAGCGATTCATTCCGCAAGGCATAATCAAGCGTTGTTGTAATAAAGCCCAGCTTCTCGCCCACGTCGAAGCGTCTGCCTTCAAACTCATAGGCAAATACGCCTTGAGACTCATTGAGCTTCTGGATCGCGTCCGTTAATTGGATTTCTCCGCCGGCACCCTTCTCTTGCTTGGATAGAAATTTGAAGATATCCGAAGTAAGTACATAACGGCCCATAATAGCAAGATTCGACTGCGTTGTACCTGGAGTCGGCTTCTCGATAAAACGGTCAACCAGACTTAACAGCCCGTTCTTCTCGCTGTATTCCACAATGCCATAACGCTCGGTCTCATTCATGGGAACAGGCTTCACGCCAATAACCGACCGGCCCGTTTGTTCGAACTGGTCCATCAGCTGCCTCGTGCAAGGAACCGCCGAGTCAACAATGTCATCTCCAAGAAGAACGGCAAACGGCTCATCTCCGATAAAATTGCGCGCACACCATACGGCATGACCCAGACCTTTCGCTTCCTTCTGGCGGATATAATGAATATCCACCCTGGAAGACTTCTGTACTTCATCCAGCAGCTTAAGCTTGCCCTTCTCCATCAGATTGTGCTCAAGCTCAAACGCGCTGTCGAAGTGATCCTCAATTGCACGTTTGCCTTTGCCGGTGACGATAATAATGTCCTCGATTCCCGAGGCAACAGCTTCTTCCACGATATATTGAATCGTGGGCTTGTCTACAATCGGGAGCATTTCCTTCGGCATGGCTTTGGTCGCGGGTAGGAACCGGGTTCCAAGGCCAGCGGCCGGGATAATGGCCTTTTTCACTTTCGTCATGTTTTGTTCCCTCTCTTTTCTTTCTTTTCTCTCTCTATTTTGTCTATGTATGTGGTGGATATTGGATAAATGGTGAGTATAAATATACGAGCTATGTCTTCCTTCGGCAGAAAAACATAGCTCGAACATTTAGTTATTTGAAAATAGGGGCATTTAACCCCTCCTCACATCACACCCTTGGCAATAATGCCTAAGGTTTGCTACTAAACCCACAGCGTGACCGAGTGCCTGCAGTGATAAAGGTGCAGCAGACTTGACCTTGAGCGGTTGTTGTAGCCGCTCTCCCTACTTCACATCAGCACTATAGTAGTAGTAGTAAGCCTCTTCATTCGACCGGCGCTTCACATTATTCAGCACTACGCCAAGAATGCGGGCATTGACGTTCTGCAGATTCTGAATCGCCTTCTGTGCGAACTGGCGCTTCACCCGGCCCTGATCGACAACAAGAACAACCCCGTCGCTCTTCGTAGCGACAATCTGCGCATCCGTTACAGCCAAGAGTGGCGGTGTATCCACCAGGACGATATCGTACATCGTACGGAGCTCATCCAGCAGTGCCGTCATCCGCTTCGACGCCAGCATCTCCGCCGGATTCGGAGGAATCGGGCCAGCCGTAATGACGTCCAGATTCGGAACGTCCGTCGATTGAATAACCTCTTGCAGGGTGCTTTGTTGGGAGATGACTGACGACAAGCCGAACCGGTTCGAAATCTGGAACGTCTTATGTGCCGTTGGCTTCCGCATATCGGCATCAATCAGAACAACCTTGCGGTCGGATTGGCTGAACGTTACGGCCAGATTGGCAATGGTGGTTGACTTCCCTTCACCCGGTCCTGCGGAGGATACCATAATGACCTGAATAGCAGAGTCGATGGCAGCGAATTCGATATTCGTCCGAAGCGTACGGTACGTTTCCGATACCGGGGAACGCGGATTGGCGACGCTAATTAGGCGGCGTTTATTCTCCGATGGTGACATTCTCCAGCCCTCCTGCTTTCTGTCTGTTCTCTGCCCGCGAAGATCCCGTCTGGAATTCGCTTGCTTCAACCCTTGCAACCATGGCCAGAGTCGGCTGACCTAGGTAACGCTCGACATCCGCCTCCGTCTTAATGGTGTCGTCCATATATTCGAGCAGGAAAGCAATACCAACCGCAATCATAAGGGACACAACAAATGCGATGATAATATTCAGCGTGACATTAGGCGATACCGGTGCAGGCTGGTCATCCAGCAGCGCTTCGTTCAGGATGGATACGTTCTGAACCTGAAAGATATTAGGTATTTCCTGTTGAAAAACAATTGATATAGCATTAACGATCTCAGCGGCCTGGCGATAGGAGATGTCCTGTACGGCCAGTGTCATAACCTGTGTGTCATTTACAGAGCTGACCTTGATCTTCTTGGCCAGTTCCTTCGCGGATAAGCCCAGCTGCGGATACTTCTCAGCGACCTTTCCAAGAATAGCCGGCGTCTTAATGACTTCTTTATAGGTTTCGATCATCTTGATGTTAGAGTTAATGGCGTTGATATCCAGTGCTCCCACAGCCAGTGACTCATTCGTGCGGTTCACGACGATCTTGGTTGATGCCTCATAGATGGGATCCTTGAACATCTTGGTGTACGCACCAGCTGCAACGGTACATACCAGCACAAAAATAACGATAAGCAACAATCTCTTCCTTACGATAAGGAAGTACTCTCTTAAGTCTAGTTCCTCGGACACTATTAGCCTCCTCCTGATTGCCTAGTTGCCTATGATGATTGTAATACGTTAGTCCTAATCTTTGTAGACAAATTTTGTAAACAAACCAACTTTTTCTATTATTTAGCGAAAAAATACCTTCCTCCCAACTGCTGCATCTGAGAGGAAGGTCTTTAGTCCTATTAATTACTTGAAGTTCACTGCACGGTAGATCATAACCGCTGCTTCAGCGCGTGTAGCCGATGCATTCGGCGAGAACTTGCCATTGTTGCCAATTACGATGCCATTCTTGGAAGCGAACGCTACGCCAGCTTTCAGGGAAGCGCTGATCGAGCTAGCATCCTTGAAGCCTGCCAGTGCTGCAGTCACGTCAGTTACGTCTTGAGCACCTTTCGTTACTTTCAGTGCGCGAGCAATCATCGTTGCCATCTCTGCACGAGTGATTTGCGCGTTAGGGTCGAACTTCGTAGCCGAACGGCCTTGGATAATGCCAAGCTTAGCCGCTGCACCGATGTAAGGTGCAGACCAGTCCGTATCCTTCACGTCCGCAAAATCTTCTTTTGCAGAGCTGTTATCAATATCAAGAGCACGAGTCAGCATTTTCGCGAACTCTGCACGAGTTACGTTATCTTTTGGAGCAAATACGCCGGCTTTCTTGCCTTCGATTGCGCCTTTCGCCGCGATTACTTCAATCGCACGGCCAGCCCACGATTGAACGGACGCGATGTCCGTGAAGCTTACTTTGTTCTCAACAACTACGTATTGGGAGAACGTATCGCGATGTTCAACAATCAGGTTGCCTTGAACCGTACCGCCTTGGAACACAAGCTTGCCGTCAACGATTTTCGCGAGCGACAGAAGCTCTTTGTCCACGCCATCCACGTTACCAAGCGGAATAGCAACCGTAACTGGCTGCGCGAACGAAGTAACCGATTGGCCGCCAATCGTCAGACCGAAGCTGTATACATCGGAAGCTGCTTTCAGTTCGCCCGTTGTCGAGGAATCGGCTTTCGATTTGTTGATGTTAAAGTCAATAGCACCGTTGAACTGTCCGCCAACCGGAAGAACTGCGCTAAGGCCGTTAACCGTCAGGTTGATGCCGCCAAGACCTGCTTTGATCGCTTCTTGGATAACCGCATTGTCGAGGCCAATCTTCACATTGTCTTGCGCAACATTGCCCAGGTTAAGGTTCAGAACAGGTGCCGGAACCGTAACGCCTGGAGCCAGTGCTTTCACGTTCTTCAGGATCTCGCCGATACCCGCGATAGCGGACAATACGGACGAGCTGCTCACTTGCACGGAAGCTTGACCGTTCGATACTTTCACGTCGCTCGACAGATCAAATGTCGACAGCTTCGTTACGAGCGCAGTTGCTTTTTGAACCGCTTCTGCAAGGATTGCCGCTTTCTCAGCGTCCGTTGCATTTGCAAGCTTTTTCTTGATGTCGTCGATGAGATCCGTAACAGCTTTCGGAATCTCAACCGTACCTGTATCTCCGCCGCCGATAACGCCGCCACCGCCAGGGGAAGTCGTTTCGTTCATTTTCAGGTAAGCGCCATAAAGAGCTGTAGCTGCTTTAAGAACAACTGTGCTGTCTACTTTTCCTTGAGCGTTTGTTACAACGCTTTTCAAGTCGGCCGTCGTAATGCCGTAAGCATCAAAGATATCTTGAACAACCAGCTTCTCATCGGACAAAGCTACCAGAGCTTGTTGGATAAGTGCATCTCTCTTAACAGGATCAGTCAGCGCAGCGATAAGCTGCTCGGTAGGGAGATTTTTCAGGATTCCGGCTAATTTTTCTTGCAGGGTGAAGAAATATTGTGCCACTTGGTCGACCGTTACGTCATCTACTTGCTCTGGAGTAAAACCAGCACCTACCCCTAGTTGAGCCAGAACCGCACGGTATTCATCGGTATTACGGATTCTTTCCAATTCAGTCAGGTTCGGATCATAAGTAATCGAAATCACATCGGAAACGAGATTAGCAAGAGCATTCTCGTCGAAGGATGTGCCAAGCTTCGTTGATACTTTGCTTGTAATCGGGCTTGCAATAGATTTCAGATCGCTTGTGCTCAGCGCTTGAAGCGCCGTGCGAAGAGCTTGCACTTCATCAAGGCCGCCAGTTGTTACAAGCGCCGCGCGAAGCTTGTTCGCGTAATCCACGATTCCCGTGCTTGGGAATGCCGCTGCCGCGTAAGCCGTATTATTAAATCCCAGCTTTTCTGCCAATCCCTTGCTGCTGAGCGGGATTCCCGCAAATGCGGTTGCCGCCATGCTTGCTGCGATTGTGGATACGATAATCTTCTTTTTGATCGTCATTTCTTACATTCACCTCGTAGTTTAATAGTGTGACAGTATGTAACTTCTCTACTTCCCATACCATAAAACGGTATTTATAGACACGTAATAACGCGACAAAACGACTAGAGCGAGCGCTCTACCTCCAGTTGATTTGCCAATTCGTTATCCATTTCTGTTAATCGGATTCCAGTAATGGTCCATTCCGCCATAGGGATCCTTGGGAAATCTGTGCCTATCTGTTGCCTATTGTTAAAATGTACCTAGGAAAATACTTGATGCCCATTATAGCAGAATAGAACTGGGGAATCAGCACTTTCGCAATATTTCCTAGTATTCGACAAAAAATGATCTGATTGTACTAGTTTTACGGGATATTCTCCCAGTTTGGTAGCGTTTTCAGTCGATATTTAACGCTGGAAATTAAATTTCCTTCTCCCATTCGACAAAATAAAAACCGTGCCACCTGCCGGCAGAGGTCCTATTCTGTCACAAATAAGAGACTCTCGTCGGCCGATAACACGGTTATGACAATAAATGTAAAACTTTACTTTCGATGCATCTTGAATTCTAGAAATAATTCGTTATAGTGCACGAGCATTTTTTTGCCGAGATTCTTATAGACTTCAAGCTTTTCCGTCAGCTCTTTGTCCGGGTAGAAGCGCTTGTCGCCAGAGATTTCCTCTGGCAAATACTCAAGCGCCTTGGCGTTAGGCGTGGAGTAGCCGACATACTCGGCATTCTGCGCCGCATGCTCCGGATCCAGCATGAAGTTGATGAACTTATGCGCACCCTCAATGTTCTTCGCCGTCTTCGGAATGACCATGTTATCGAACCACAGGTTCGAGCCTTCCTCCGGCACGACGTAGTCGAGCTTGTCGTTCTCGCTCATAATCTCCGATGCGTCGCCGGACCATACAAGGCCTACCGCCGCCTCTTCGTTCGCGAGCAGCAGCTTGATCTCGTCGCCCACGATCGCCTTCACGTTCGGAGTGAGCGTGCTAAGCTTCGCCTTCGCCGCCTGCAGATGCTCTTCATTCGTGTCGTTCAGCGAGTAATGAAGGCTGTTCAGCCCCATCCCGATGACCTCGCGCGCACCGTCGAGCAGCAGGATCTGGTTTTTCAGGCTTGGATCCCACAGGTCATTCCAGCTATGGAACTTGAGATCGGTCAGGTCGGGATTATAGACAATCCCCACCGTTCCCCAGAAATAAGGAATCGAGTATTTGTTGTCCGGATCAAAGCTCAGGTTAAGGAAGCTGGGGTCGATGTATTTCAAATTCGGCAGCTTGGTCTTGTCGAGCGGAATGAGAAGATTTTCCTCCTTCATCTTGTCAATCGCATATTCCGAAGGGATACTGACGTCGAAGGTCGTGCCTCCCTGCTCGATTTTGGTCATCATCGCTTCGTTTGAATCAAAAGTCTGGTAAATGACCTTGATGCCCGTCTCCTTCTGGAATTCATCCAGCAGCTCCGGATCGATGTAATCGCCCCAGTTGTAGATCGTGAGCGTATCCTTGCCCGTGTAGCCCGCGCTCGAATTGAGGTAGGAGGTCAAGTACATTAGCCCGAAGGAAACGACCAGTACGGCGATAAACGTCTGAACTAAAGATTTCATCCCCGTCCCTCCGATCGCGCCGAAGTCCGGCTATTCCGCTGATTGATGAAGTAGTAGCCGATAACCAGCAGAATGGTGAACAGGAAGATCAGAGTGGACAACGCATTGATGGAGAGCGCAATCCCTTGGCGGGCCCGCGAGTAGATCTCAACCGACAAGGTGGAGAAGCCGTTGCCCGTTACGAAGAAGGTCACCGCGAAGTCGTCCAGCGAGTACGTTAACGCCATAAAAAATCCGGCAAAGATGCCCGGCTTGATAAACGGAATAATAACGCGCGTCAGCACATGCCAGCTGCTTGCCCCAAGGTCGCGGGCCGCGTCGATCAGCGTGGAGCTCATCTCCTGCAGCCTCGGCAGGATCATAATAACGACGATCGGCACGCTGAAGGCGATATGCGACAGCAGAACGGACACGAAGCCAAGCTTAATGCCGATAATGGTAAACATGATTAAGAACGAAGCGCCGATAATGACATCCGGGCTGACGATCAGCACATTGTTGAGCGACAGCAGCGTATTCTTCGGCTGGCGTCTTCTTACATAGTGAATGGCAAGCGCGCCCGCAATGCCGAAAATAACCGAGATGGCCGACGACAGCAGCGCGATCACAAACGTGTTCAGTACGATAATGAGCAGCCGCGTATCCGCGAAGACCTCCTGGTACCATTCTAGGGTGAAGCCCTCGAAGTTGCGCATCGCTCCGCCGCTGTTGAACGAATAGAAGATCAGATAGAAGATCGGCGCGTACAGGATGATAAATACGGCGATCAGATACACATTAGACAGCTTTGCGGTTTTCATTCTGCAGCCCTCTCTTTCTGCTGCCCGTCAACAGCATAATAACCGCCATCGCGATAATGAGGAACACCGCGATCGTAGCGCCCATGCCCCAGTCCTGGGTGACGAGAAAATGCTGCTCAATCGCCGTACCGAGCGTAATTACCCGGTTGCCCGCGATAAGCCGCGTAATCATAAAGAGCGACAGCGCGGGGATAAAGACCGCCTGACAGCCGGACTTCACGCCGCTCAGCGTCAGCGGAAAGATAACCCGGCGGAACGCCGTCCAAGGCGATGCCCCAAGATCCCGTGCCGCGAACACCAGCGAAGGATTCATCTCCTCCAGCGAATTGAAGATCGGCAGGATCATAAACGGTATAAAAATATAGACCGATACAAAGATAAAGCTGAAATCGGTAAACAGGATTTGCTGCGTACCGATGCCAATAAATTCGAGCATGCCGTTAACCGCGCCGTATGTGCCGAAGAGGCCAAGGAAAGCATAAGCCTTGAGCAGCAGGTTAATCCAGCTTGGCAGGATGATGAGCAGCAGCCATAGCTGCTTATGCTTGGTTCGCGTCAGCAAGTAAGCAGCCGGATACGCGACCAAGAGCGAGAACGCGGTAATCAGAAAAGCGTACCAGAACGAGCTGAGCGTCATCTTCATATAGACCGGCGTGAAAAACTTCTCGTAATTGCCGAACGTGAAGTTCCCCTCTACGTCGAAGAAGGAATAGTAGACGACCAGCACGATTGGCGTAATAACGAATAACGCAATCCACAGGAGATACGGAATGAGATAGAAATTACGCGTATTAGTTCTCATCTTGACCCTCGCTGTACGCGTCCAGACGCTTATCGAATTCTTCCTCCGTCTCGCCGAAGCGCATGACGTGAATCGCTTCCGGATCAAAGTACAGGCCGATTTGCTCGCCTACGGCTGCTTTTTTCGTAGAGTGGACAAGCCATTCGTTGCCCGCTTCATCGTAGCAGGAGATCTCGTAGTGAACGCCGCGGAACAGCTGGGAATCGACGCGCACCTGCAGCTTGCCTTGCTCAGTTGTCGTAATTTCGAGGTCCTCCGGACGGATGACGATCTCCACCGGCTCGTTCGGATTCAGACCTTGGTCGACGCATTCGAACGTACGGCCCGCGAACTCGACCTCGAAGTCCTGCTTCATGCGGCCGGCTACAATGTTCGATTCCCCGATAAAATCGGCCACGAACCGGTTAATCGGCTCATCGTAAATATCGTTCGGCGTGCCGGATTGCTCGATTTTGCCCTGGTTCAGGACAAAAATCTCGTCAGACATCGCAAGAGCTTCTTCCTGGTCATGCGTAACGAAAATAAACGTAATGCCAAGACGACGCTGCAGCTCGCGAAGCTCGTATTGCATCTCCGTACGGAGCTTAAGGTCCAGCGCGGAGAGAGGCTCGTCCAGCAGGATAACCTCCGGCTCGTTTACGATGGCGCGGGCAATCGCGACGCGCTGGCGCTGGCCGCCGGACATTTCGCTGATATTGCGCGTCTCGTAGCCTTCCAGGTTGACGAAGCGGAGCGCTTCTTTTACCTTGGCCGTGATCGCCGCGTTCTTCAGCTTCTTGATGCGAAGGCCAAAGGCGACATTTTCGAACACATTAAGATGAGGGAACAACGCGTAGTCCTGGAATACGGTGTTCACTTGGCGCTCGTTCGGCGGGATCCGGTTAATAACTTTGCCGTTGAAATAAATCTGACCCTTGGACGGTTCGATGAACCCGGCGATCAGCCGAAGGATCGTTGTTTTGCCGCAGCCCGACGGGCCAAGCAGCGTATAGAACTTGCCTCTTTCAATCTCGAAGCTGACTTCGCTTAAGACGGTCGTCTGATCGTCGTATTGCTTCGTAACTTGCTCGAATCGGATGATCGTTTGATCCGACATGATAGCTGCACTCCTTCATACCCGGAGGTAAACATAGTTAATGGTTTAGGTTCCTAACGATTGCTTTCAGCATTTGATTATACATGATGGTTGCGTGTACGCGCATGACTTTTTGCTTATCCGGGGGTATAATACAGAAATAAGTATCTATCAAAAACCTATTTACAATAAAAAGGAGTGTATAATCCAATGGCACAGTACCGTGAGATTGATTCTATGGAAGGCTGGAACGAGACGTTCGAGGCTTCGAGCGACCGTCCAACCGTTATTTTCAAACACAGCACAACTTGCCCGGTAAGCGCGAATGCGTACCGCGAGTTCAATGAATATTTGAACGGCAGCCCGCGCGAAGATGCTGATTATGTACTTGTTAAAGTGATCGAGTCCCGCCCCGTATCGCTCCAAATCGCGGAAGACACATCGGTGAAGCACGAATCGCCGCAAATCATCTTCCTCGAGAAAAAAGCGAAAGTATGGTCCGCGTCCCACTGGTCCATCACGAAAGAGCATATTACGGCGGTATTGGACTAAGCTTCGTTATAAGTGCTAGCTTGCAGCAGTGTTGATTCCCCTCTTTGAGGTGAGTCGCACTGCTGTTTTTTATTAGGTTGGCTATAATTGCCTGGTTCTAATCAATACACCTTTCACGCCTACCAACGCGCAGTGTCATCGCGGCACTTCGGGCCGGTGCTCGGTACCCGTTGACGATTCGCTGCCATGCAGCCCAGTTTCCGCCGCGTTGCACGATGTGCAATATGGCAGGATGCGCCAAGTAACTAGTTAGTGGAGTGCGGCCTCCTTCCGCTTACGTTGCACGAAATGCAGCATAAAGGCGCATTGCAGCCCAGCAACCCGTTATATCCTGCATAGAATGCAGGATATTGAATTAAAATAGCCACGAAAAGTGGATATTCAGGCTGTATGCTGCATTCTGTGCAGGATATAGCCCCGATTTGTGCTTATCCGGAGCTGATTCTCTCCGATATCCTGCATTTCGTGCAGGATATCTCGGGTTATTGGACCGCCATGCGCCATTATAATGCATTTCGTGCAACGTAGGTGATGGCAGCGGTACTTAAACTAACTAGTTACTTGGTGGACACGCACTACTATAGTGCACAACAAGCTACCTGGGCGCACGGCGACACTTCAATCAACTAACTGGCTACTTGGTGGACACGCACTACTATGGCGTACAGCGTGCTACTTATGGAGATAAGCGTTATTTCCACTAACTAGCTACTGAACGAGCAAAAGGCCACGGGAATAGCCCGTGGCCTAATCTTTAAAGCAAGCTGGCCGGGGCTTAGCCCAGCGTCAGCTCGAACAAGCGCGCGGTACGCGAGTTCGGCAGCGTCACGCGCAGCTCGGCTGCGGCGGCATCCCAGCTGCAGCCGGTGTCGCCCGCGGCTGCCGGGTATGCGCAGCGCGCGGCAATCGGCTTGCCGCCAAGCTCCGGCAGCGGCAGAGCAAGCTCGCTTGCCTCGCCGCCATTGCGCCATACGGCGAGGTAAAGCTTGTCGCCGCGGCGCAAGCCAAGCGACAGCCAGTCGTCGCCATGCGCCGGCAGGCCAAGCGGCCATACCGGCAGCGCCTCGCGGATATCGCCGCGGATCGTTTTGTAATAATTCAGCGCTTCCTTCACCAGTTCGCGGCGGCGCGGGCTCAGCTCGGCTAAGTGGCCGGATTGGTGTACGCGGAGCAGCAACGCGTTAACCATGTTAAAGATAACTTCCTCGTCGTCGCCTTCACGAAGCGGATACGACCAGACGGCCGCCTGCTCCGGTGTCAGCACGGCAGGCGCACCTGCCGCGATCGACGCGTATTTGACGTAATCTTCCTGGTCGCTGGTCGATTGAATGCTGTAACGGCTCAGCATCGAATAGTCCATCCGCATGCCGCCGCTGGAGCAGTTCTCGATCACAAGCTCCGGATAACGAGCAAACACGCCGTCCAGCCATGCCAGGTAAGCACGGTTATGCTGGAGCAGGCCATCGCCAACACTATCCGCGTCCGTCTCCGTGCCTACACCGGCGTTGATGTTGTAGTCCATCTTGATGTAGCCTACGCCATAGTCCTCGACCAAGCGGCGGATGACCTCATCCGCATGGGCGATTACGGCCGGATTACGGTAATCCAGCTGGTAACGGCTGCGGTCCTTCACCCGCTTCCCGTGACGCATAAAGAACCAGCTGTCATCGGTATCCGCCAGCTTCGGCGAGTTGATGCCCATGACCTCAAGCTCGAGCCAAAGGCCAGGAATCATTCCTTTGTTGCGGATATAATCAAGCACGTATTTGATTCCTTCCGGGAAGCGCTCTTCCGAAGGCAGCCACTGGCCTACGCCATCCCACCATTCGCCCGGCGCGTACCAGCCCGCATCGATACAGAAGTATTCGCAGCCTACATCGGCTGCCGCATCAATGAGCGGAATGAGCTTTGCAGTCGTCGGCGAACCCCACAGGCAGTTCATGTAATCATTAAAGATAACGCGCAGCAGCTTATTATCGTCATTCTCGCGGCGAATCCGGCGGCGGTACACAGTTAGTTGCTCAGCTGCTTCCTCGACTCCGCCCTCTACTGCGCCAATCGCAACCGGCACCGATACGAACGTTTCGCCCGGAGCCAGCTTCAGCCACCAGTGATTGTCATGCTCGGTTGGCCCGCTGATCAGCAGCGTCAGACGGTCCACCTGGTCGGTCAGCTCCCAATGCCAAGAGCCGTTATGCTCGATCTGCCAGAACAGGCTTTCACCCGAAGCCGTATTCGACATAATCGCCATCGGAATAAGCTCAGCCGCCGACCAAGAACCAGTGTTGCTGAACGCCAGACGCTTCGAGCCGCGGTCGATCAGATGCGACATGCCCAGCTCCGGCAGCGTATATGTCCGCCATTGCAGCTCGCTTTGCCATGCGTTATGGGCAAGGGTAAGCGTTACCTTGTCATCGCGGTCGCCTTCGCCGTCTTTATCAAAGCCGGTCAACGCGAAGGAAGATACGTACTCTACGCCAACTTCCTCACCGCCTTCGTTCACCAGCTCCGTCCAGCAACGCGCAACGGCTACGCCGTCATAGAACTGTACATTCCACAGGGCGGAAACGCCCGTAACCGGATCCTTGAGCCCCAGCTCCAGCTTCCGTCCGAACTCATTCCGGCTATCGGTCAATCCGTCATACACCATCCGCAGCCCCGGCTGCGAAGCCCGGTGCGTACGGCCGTGATATTCCGCCCGGTCCTCGCCGGTTAATTGCAGCTCCATGAGGCGGAAGCCGTCTTTTTGCTTAGCCGTAATTGACTCTTCCACCCAAGACTGCGCGCCGAAGTGAAGCAGCAGCACATCGCCATTCTCCCGCACCTCATACACCAAATGCAGGCCATTCTCTTCAATCTTCGTTATCCCCGCCGCCGTAGCCAATTTCTCCATCTCCTATTCCCGCCTTTCCGTTTCTAACGAAACCTCTTATTCTTATTTCGCTAAATTCGCTGCTTTTTCAAATCTAACGAAACTCAGACACGCTATTTACCATCAAACCATGCTCATTCTGCAAAAATAGGCTAAATAACGTTACCTAGTTTCGTTACACTCCCAAATCCGCTCAAAATGCCCAAATAACGTTACCTAGTTTCGTTACGTCCCGCAGGTGGCGCGCACCTCAACGGGTATCGCATGCCTCATCAACCCGCTAGCCTCGCAGGTGGAAGCATGCCCCCATCGAATGGGTATCGCATGCCTTTACGTCCCGCTGGTGAGGCTTGCCTCAATCGGCATCGCACGCCCCATCAGCCCGCTAACCTCACAGTTGGGCTTGCCTCAATCGGCACCCCACGCCCCATCACCTGCTATCCCCGCAAGTGGCGCATGCCATCAACCGGCGAATAAAAAAGGCTGTCCCATCAGCCATTGGCTTCTGGGACAGCCCCTCGTTAAAGTAGCTTATTCTGCCGACCCGAATTGCTGCCATGCAGTCTGGATTTCGTTGATGGCTTGATCTTTCTTCTTGCTGCCGCCGATGTAAGCCTGCATGATTTCGCCGAATTTCTGATGGAACGTATCGAGCGAGTAGTTAACCGACAGGTCGCCGGATTTTTGCGTTTTCAGGATCTCTTCCATTTGCTTAGGCATATCCAGGTCAGGAAGCGGAGCGTCCTTGATTGGCGGAATAACCTTCGCTACGTTGGAGAACCATTGTTTGCCGTAATCCGAAGTGTACAGCCAGTTGAAGAAGTCGATCGCTTCACGGGCTACTTTGGAATCTTTGTTGATGCGAAGCGCTTGGTCCGCGCCTGTTACGATTTGCGCTTGCTCAGGCTTGTCGCTTACAGGGTAGCCAGCGATGCCGATTTGGATGTCCGGGCTGATTTTCTTGATGGCTTCTTCATCCCATGCGCCTTTACCCGTCATGAACGCTGCTTTGCCTTGCGCAAAGTCGCTTACTTCCGCATTGCTGTCGCGCTCAAGCGGCTTGTCCGTGCCATGCTTAACCGTCAGGTCGATGAAGTTGAAGAAGTTGTCCTTCAGAACCGGATGATCGTTAAACGTTGTTTTGCCGTCGATGAATTGTTGTACCAGTTCTTTTGGTGCGATACCCGCATCTTCAGCAGCTGCGTTCACATAGTGTTGGAAGATGTGTTTCCATACCCACCACTCTTTATAAGCGTTGGCGAATGGCGTGATTTTCTTTGCTTCAAGCTTCGCGATATCGTCATTCAGCTCCGCGATTGTCTTAGGAGGCTCGGCGATGCCGGCATCCGTCAGAAGCTTCTTGTTGTAGATCAGCGTCATCAGGTTGCCTTTAACCGGCAGACCCAATACTTTGCCGTCCGAAGAAGTCATGTTCGCTTTAACGCCGTCCGTCATCGCAGCCGCAAGAGGCTCGTTAGTCAGATCCGCGCTGTATTCCGCGAATGTATCGATGTCGCCGCCGGCAGTCGTCTGGAATACGTCGGGCGTGCTGCCCGAAGCGATTTTGGATTTCAAAACTGTATTGTAATCGGCTTGCATGATTTCAAGGTTGATCGTTACGTTTGGTTTCACTTTTTTGTACTCGGCGATGTACGCGTTGAACGCATCCGTGTACTCCGGAGAAGCTGTGAACATATTAATCGTTACCGGTTTGTCGGAAGCCGCGCCATTACCCGCCGCACCACCGTTATTAGCTGTGTCGTTGCCACCATTGTTGCCGCCGCAAGCAGCAAGCATGCCGCCGACCAGCGCAAGGCTGAGCGACACCGAAGCTATTCTTTTGAACATTGTAACGCCCCCATTTCTCATAGTTGCCAGCATTCTGACTTCCCGTCCTGATGGCGGGCTGCTCTATAGCTGACCTTATGCACACGTTTATCATAATGAATACGGATCGGGATAAAAATGCACATAAGTGACTAGTTAAGGGTAAAAAAGCGGAGTGTTGCCCTTGTTCACTTTTTATCCTTCCTTGCCAGCGGTTCGATACTCCGTCGGTGAAATGGAGAAATAATTCCGGAATGCTTTGCTGAAATAGTTCTTGTCCTTGTAGCCAAGCATCTCGGAAATATCCTGGATCTTCAGGCTTGGATCGTCAAGGAGCTCCTTCGCCTTGTCCATTCGAATACGCTGCACGTATTCATGGATCCCGCATCCGAACTGCTGCTTGAACAGCTTCATGATGTATTCCCTGCTCAGAAAATATTTATCGGCGAACATCGATATTTTAATGTCCTCATAGTACCGGTTGTCGATGTAGGCTTTAATGTCACCTATCTCGAAGGGACGATTCGCGGACAACGTCAGGCGGATCTGCTCCAGATAGAAGTGAAGCGCGTCCTCCAGCAGCCGGCTGAATTGCTCGTAGCTTGCAAAATCGTCGGACAGGCCCATGAAGCGAACCGGATGCTCCTCCATTAATGGCAGCTTGTCTCTTGGAACGCCCAGCTCCAGCGACATATCGTTCATCAGTATTATGAACCGGCTAAGCGACTGGTCCGCGTCTCCAAGCGTGAACAGGTCCGCGCCGCCCCATTTCCGCAGTTCCTCGGAGAGGATCGATTTTGCCCCCGCCGTATTGCCAGACTCTAGCGCAGCGCGGAACATCTGCATCCGTCCCGTAACGGGATAGCCTTCATTCGCGGATTTGGTTACGGCATTGGCGACAAAATAACCCTTCAGCTTGAGCAGATCAATCCCGTTGATCGCGGCTTTGGCCGTCTCGTAAGAAGAGGCAATCTCCATAATGCTCTCGCAGGGCGTGCCGATCCCGGCCACGGCCACGATGCCAAGCAGATCCTGAAGCGCCGCCAGCGCTTTGTTCATCTGGTGCAGCGAACGATATGCGATATCCTCCTGGTAGGCGCCCTTCATCGTCAAAATAACGATAAGCTCGCGGTCCAGCTTGGGACTGGCGAAGCTGAACGCCTGAAAGTACTCTCCGGCAATCTCGTTCAGCATATTCCCCACGGCAAAATGAAGCAGGTCCACGTCCGAATGGAACCGGGCCTTGCGCACCTTCTCCATGTTCAGCATTCTAAGCACAACGACGGCAAACCGGTTGTCCGGATCATCCGCTCCGATCAGCGGAAGAAAAGCCTCGTTCGTCTGGCTGCGGAAGCTGCGGTCGATAATGGACAGATACATTTTCTCCTTCAGCTTGGGCAGGGACATATTGAGGGTAATATTGCGGTTAATGAACTCGCTCTCCCGTACGCGGCGCGCTTCCAGCAGATCTACCGCTTTGCGCAGCGCGGCATTCAGGTCCAGCCGGTTAATCGGCTTAAGTAGATAATCGACGACCTTGGAGCGAATGGCTTGCCGGGTATATTCAAAATCGTTATAGCCGCTAATCACGATAGCCGGCAGATCCGGGTAATCCTGCTCCAGCACCTGCAGCAGCTCCGCGCCGCTCATGCCCGGCATCTTCATATCCACCATCACGAGGTCGATCGAATGATTCGCGATCATCTCAAGGCCCATCTTGCCGTCCGTAGCCTCCAGCACCTCGTCTACGCCAAGCCCTTTCCAATCGCCCAGAATCCGAATGGCCTCGCGAAGCGGTTCTTCATCGTCAATAATAAGAACTTTATACATATTGCCCGCCTCCCCGCGGTATTAGCATTTCCATCTCCGTGCCGGACGGACTCGTCCGGATGACCAGCTGCGAGCTTGTTCCGTACAGCAGCTTAAGCCGCGTATTCAGGTTAACCAGTCCCACACTTCTCTCTTCTTCCGTTCGTTCATTCCAATCACCCTCGAAGGATTGAAGCACTTCTTTCAATCTGCCCGGGGCAAAGCCCGGTCCGTTGTCGCTTACGATAATAAAGGCATGTCCGCCAGCCGCCCTTGCGTTAATCCGAATGGTGACGGGGCTGGAGACCATCTCGACACCGTGCTTGATCGCATTTTCCACCAAGGTTTGAAGCGACAGCTTCGGAAGCTCCAGCTCCTTCAGCTCCGGATCCCAGTCGATGACCAGCTGCAGCCTGCCCCCGAACCGCGCCTTTTGCAGCGACATGTACCGTTCGATATGCAGCAGCTCTTCGCTCGCGCGGACGATATCCTTGCCGCTGATGCAATACCTGAGCGTAAGTGCCAGCGCATCCACCATATCCGCGATATCGAAGCGTTCAGCCTTCAGAGCCTTGGTCGATATCGCCTGCAGCGCATTATAGAGGAAATGCGGATTGATTTCCGCTTCAAGCGCCTTCAGGATCGCATTTTTCTCCACCAGCTTCATCTTGTAACGCTCGTTAATGAGCTCATTCGTCTGGCTGACCATCTGGTTGAATTGACGGGACAAATAAGCCAGCTCATCCCGGCCGACTACCTCGGTAGAAGCCTCGAAATCCCCGGTACTAAAGCGCTTCATCTGCTGCGACAGCAACTTAAGCGGCTTGGTGACCGCATTGGAGAAATAGGTGATCAGCACAACAGCGAGCAGCAGGAACAAGAGACCGATCATAAAGTTCAAGTTACGGGTTGTTTTCGCGGCCGCGTAAAGCTCCGTATAAGGTATTGGCTTCACTAATTTCCAGCCTTCCTGCGCCCCAACGTTATAGACGACCAGATATTTGTTATTATCCGCCGAATTCCAGGTAAGGCCGCTCGCTTTCGTTCCATCCGTCTTGATTTGCTTCATAATGCCGCTGCCCTCCATCGACTCATAGAACGCTCTGTCGTCGAGCGCGAACGGCTCGTTGTCGGGGCTTAGGAAGAACAGATGCTGGCCTTTGTCCTCGGGAATGTCCTGCATGATTTTGTTCATCGTGCTTTTGTTGTAATAGAAAGACACGACCGCCTGCGGCGCGCGAGTCGAAATCGACCGGAGCACCCGGTGATACGCCATAAAGCTGCGGCTCGGATCCATATCGTAGCCCCGTTCATCGTTCGACAAGAGGAAGGACTGATACGCCTGATTCGTTCGGCTGTCCATCGCCTGCTTGTACCAGGACATCGTCGGAATGCTGTCCGCCTGGCCAGACCGGATCTTGATATCGAAGTTCTCCTTGGCAATCGTATAGTACGTGCCGCTCCGGACGAAATACAAATAAATCGCTTCGAGATCCTCATTGCTGCGGGAGAAATACATATTGCGGAGATAATCCTCCACGTACATTTTCGAGGCATAATCCGAAGACGCATGCGTAATGGCGAAAGCCAGCTCGTCGTAATTCACCTGCGGCAGCGACAGCTGCTCCATCCCCGCGAGGTAATCCTCCAGATTCTTGTTGACGAGAAGCAAATTGTTCGACGTGCTGGCAACGCTGTTGTTCAGCGCTTCCCGCTGCAGCATCTTGTACGAGATGAAGGTCAGGCACCCCACAACCAGAATAATGATCGTCGTAAAAAGCAAAATTAATTTGTTCACCAGCCGGCTGGACACACGCTCGGTCAAGACGCCCCAGCTTTTTGCGAAATGATTTGCGATAACCATCCACTCCCCTATACTCAAGGTGCCTGCGTACAGTTCACCTTTTTACCCCTAACAGATTTCATATATCCATTTTGGCTGCCTTAAGGCGCAATTATAATACACAGTATATCGAATAAGGTACTGATGTATAGTCGGCTAACGACAACAAGACACACTAGGCGACAACTGACGACATCGAGAAGAGGTGCAAATATGTTTAAGAAAATGGGGAGAAAAGTGAGCGAGAAAGTCGAGTTCGGGCTGTTCACGCTGCCGGTTCTCATCTGTATCGCGATCGCCTTCTACATTCCGTTCGCGATGACGATCCGCTATTCCCTAACCAAATGGAACGGGATCTCCAAGCATCCTAAATTTATCGGACTTGATAACTTCAAGCAAATTTTCCTGCATGACACGAACTTTACCCAATCGGCATGGTTCACGATTAAATACGCGGTTCTTTACATTGTGCTCATTAACGTGTTTGCGATCCTGCTGGCACTGGTGCTCGACATGAAGCTCAAATCGACGCCTTGGCTGCGTGCGGCATTCTTTATCCCGTATATCCTGAGCCTTGTTATCGTCGGCTTCATCTGGAAATTCATCTTCATGCAAGGCTTCGAATCGCTTGGCGCAAGCACGGGCTGGGGCATCTTCAAGCTCAGCTGGCTCGGTGAACCGGGACTAGCCTTCATCTCTGTCCTGTTCGTATCCATCTGGCAGTCGATCGGCTTCTATCTGGTGATTTACATCGCCGGCCTGCAGTCGGTGCCGGATGATCTGAAGGAAGCTGCTACCGTTGACGGGGCTGGCCCAGTCCGTCGCTTCTTCAGCGTGATCCTGCCGCTTCTGGCTCCATCGATTACGATCTCGGTCTTTATGGCCCTGACGAACTCGATCAAAGTATTCGACGTGATCCTGTCGCTCACCGGCGGCGGTCCTGGCGGCACGACTTACAGTATCGCTTACGACATCTACCGCGATACCTTCCAGAACAACCTGTACGGCTATGGTACAGCGAAAGCGCTGATCCTGTTCGTTGCCGTGCTCATCATTACCGTTATTCAATTGACGATCTTCAAACGCAGGGAGGTTGAGGCATAATGAACCGTCAATCCAAAGCCGGACGCATCACGCTTGAAGTGGTGATAGTCCTTCTGTCTCTGTTGTTCCTGTATCCGCTGTTCCTGGCGATCAACAACTCGTTCAAGAGCTTTGGCGAGGTTATGAGAGACGTCATTGCTCTTCCGACCAAGCTGTCGTTCGGCAACTACGAGCATGTGTGGAATGTGATCAACTATCCGAAGCT
Organism: Paenibacillus glycanilyticus; assembly: GCF_051200795.1. Classification (NCBI taxonomy): domain Bacteria; kingdom Bacillati; phylum Bacillota; class Bacilli; order Caryophanales; family Paenibacillaceae; genus Paenibacillus; species Paenibacillus glycanilyticus. Next base: position 461,521 of record NZ_CP195155.1, on the reverse strand, counting down.
GTTCCTTAACAACTTCGTCATCACCGGTCTTGGTCTCGTGGGGATTATCCTCGTTTCCTCGATCGCGGCTTATAAGCTTGCACGCACGAAATCGAAATGGAGCGGCTTGATCTACATGCTCTGCATTATGCCGATGCTGATTCCGTTCCAATCGATTATGCTTACCGTTCTGAAATTGTCCCAAAAGCTCTACATTACCGAAAGCACTTGGGGACTTGGCCTTCTGTACTGGGGCTTCGGCGCACCGCTGGCCGTGTTTATCTACCATGGCTTCGTAAAAGGGATTCCGAAAGAAATCGACGAGAGCGCAACGATTGACGGCGCTTCCGGCTTCCGCCTCTTCTTCAGCGTGATCTTCCCGCTGCTGAAATCGGTAACGACAACGATCGTTATTATCGACGTGATGTGGATCTGGAACGACTTCCTGCTGCCGCTCCTTATGGTTAACGGCTCGCCGGATACGAAGACGCTGACGCTTGCGGCTTACACCTTCGTTGGCCAATATACGTCGGACTGGCAGTATGCAATGACTGCTATGGTGATGGCCGTTCTTCCTTCAATTGTCGTGTTTATCTTCCTGCAAAAATATATCGTTAAAGGCGTTGTCGCCGGCGCCGTTAAAGGTTAATGGCATTAATGCCCATCCGCTCCTGCCGCATCCATGCATGCGGCAGGCCGGGTGGGCATTTTTTTGCGTCTATCGTCAGCTAAAGCTGGCGATTCGACAGAATCGCTCTTTTTTAGAACGATTATCGTAACTTTCGACAAAAAGTGATACACTATCGATTAGTAAGAATTGGGAAGGAGCATTGCCTACCATTTATGATCTACAAGATCCGGCCTCGCAAAGGCTTTAAGCTATCCTCTATCATTTCATTTGTCGTTATCCTGTCTGTTCTGATCACAATCTTCATCAGCACCGTTATTGGCTATAATACCGAGCGGAAATCGCTCTTCAATAATACAATCGAGCTGAACGGCATTGCGGCGCTAAACTTAAGCAAAACCACGCAGTCGCTTGTGATCTCCATGCAGAAAAGTCTCGAAGTAACCGCGAATTACTTCTCGGACACTGAGCTGAACGACGAGAATGTCTTATCCCAGTTGGATTTCTTCATGGGAACAAGCCCTTACTTCAACTCGCTGACGATTGTGAACAAGAACGGCGTTATTGTCTCTACTTCGCCGAACAACCTGAATCTGATCGGCAGCAAGCCGACCTCGGAAGCAACGACGGAATCGCTCCGGCTGAAGAAGCCGTATATCTCGAAGCCGTTCCATGCGATAACGAACCGCTTGATCGTTATGGTAAGCTCGCCGATCTTCGACCGTAACGGCAATTACAAAGGTTTTGTGGGTGGGTCGATCTATCTGCAGCAGGCGAATATTTTCCGCGATATTCTTGGCGTTCAGGCGAGTACAACGAGCGGTTCCTACTTCTATGTGGTGGATTCCTCCGGCTACCTGATCTATCACCCGGACAAAGACCGCATCTCGGAAAATGTGAGCGGCAATCCGGTTGTTCAGCAGCTGATGAAGGGAATGACCGGCGCGCAGCGCGTCATCAACTCGCAGGGGCAGAATTTCCTCGCGGGCTTTGCGCCGGTACCGGCCGCGGGCTGGGGCATCGTGTCGCAGACTCCGCAGAATCATATTACGAATATCTCGGAAAATGTCATTCAGGAGATGATGAAATTCTCGGCGCCGTTCGTGCTGCTGCTCGTCATCCTCTCGTTCTGGCTGTCCCGCAAGCTGGCCCACCCGCTTAACCGGCTGGCTACTTACGCCTCCCGCCTCTCCGGCGGAGACGAGAAGCTGAAGCCGCTTCAGGCGGATGTCAGCTGGAACTATGAGGCGAATCAGCTCATCGATACGGTAGCCGTCGCTTTCAACAAGCTGCGCGCGCAGAAGGAAGAGCTACATGCCGAAGCGAATACCGATGCGCTCACCGGCCTGACGAACCGCCGGACCATGGGCGCGATCACTACCTTATGGAAGCAGCAAGGCACGCCGTTCTCCGTCATTATTATGGACCTCGACCATTTCAAGAACGTGAATGACCGGCATGGCCATCAGATGGGCGATGAGGTGCTGAAGTTTGTGGCAGGCATCATGGTAAGCGAGAAGGGGCCGGAAGATTACTGCTGCCGTTTCGGCGGCGAGGAGTTTACAATGCTGCTGCCTCATGCGACAGAGGCTGAGGCCGTTCAGGTGGCGGAACGCATCCGGCTGCGGATCCAGCAGTCCGTTACGCCAATTGGCGAATCGGTGACCATGTCCCTTGGGGTCGCAACCTTCCCCGATGCGGCGGAGGAAGTCGTCGAGCTGTTCAAATTCGCCGACCAGGCGCTCTACCAAGCCAAGCGCGACGGCCGCAACCGCACGGTTGCCTACAGCAGCCTGATGAATATGGCGCGAATCTAATTTGAGGCTGCCCAGCTAGTCATGAAAATGACTGCCGGGCAGTCATTTTTTTTGCGCTGCGGACGCCGGCGAGCGGCTGCGGCACAGCGGTGGCAGCGTCTACCCCGCTGCAGTACGGTTTTCCCGTCTTATTGGGCTACTTTGCCACCTCGGCCTCGCCTCCGACCCGCTGTAGTACGGTTTTTCCGTCTTATTTAGCTACTTTGCCACCTCAGCCTCGCGTCCAACCCGCTGTAGTACGGTTTTTCCGTCTTATTTGGGTCTTTGAGGGCAGGCAACCTCATAGCGGGGGGACTCCAACTCGGTCAAACCATCTGTTACTTTTGCATATACCGCCGTCCGCCCACGTTGGATTCCGCCCATCATCTTGTGCACCATGCACACTAGCAACCTAAACGGTAGGAGTCCCTTATCTTCTAACGCGGCGGCATTACTCATACCTTTACTACAAAGAAGAACGAATTCTACTTTAAGAGAAGGAGACTGAAAGCCTTGAATTATTATATTGATGTGGAGCCGGGCGTTAGTCTGTACGTGGAGGACACGGGCGTGGGGAAGCCGATCCTGTTCGTGCACGGCTATCCGCTGGATCACCGTATGTATGAGTACCAGATCAACGAGCTGCCCAAGTACGGATACCGCTGCATCCGGATGGATCTCCGGGGCTTTGGCAAATCGGATTCCCCATGGGAGAGCTACAGCCTGGACCGAATGGCCGATGACGTGCGCTGCATTATTGATACGCTAGGCTTCAAAGAGCTTACCCTTGCCGCCTTCTCAATGGGCGGAGCGGTAGCCGTCCGCTACATGGGGCGGCATGCCGGGCATGGCGTCAGCAAGCTGCTCCTATTCGCCGCGGCGGCCCCTTATATTACGAAGCAGCCCGGCTTTCCGCAGGGCATGCCGCCCGAAGGACTGGATGCCCTCATCGGACTCGCGTACCGCGACCGCCCGCTTATGCTGCAGGAATTCGGCAAGCTGTTCTTCCATAACGAACCTTCGCCGGCGTTCAGGCAATGGTTCGACTCCGTGCAGCTGGACCAGTCGCCTCGGGCTATTATCGCCTGCGGATATACGTTAAGGGATGAGAATGTGAAGGCTGATCTGGCACGGATCAAGGTGCCAACGTACATTTTCCACGGGGTGTATGACCGGATTTGTCCGCTCGAGCTGGCCATTATAATGAAGGAAACCATCCCGAACTCTATCCTGCTCCGGTTCGATAACAGCGGTCATGCGATTTTTTACGAGGAGCTGGACCTGTTTAATGCCTGCCTGCTGGAGGCTTTGCGGTATTAATTTCACATGGTTAATGAAGCTTCCGCCAGCTTTAATACGGAGACTTTTTCCCATGGCCGCAAGGACAAAAGTATTGTTTTTCCCTCCGAACATGGAGATTCTGTAAAAATAGGTTTACAATAAAAGAAAAAAACGTACTCTGACGTACTCTTTAGGATGTGACTGACATGACCCAGCCTTACTCGTGGAAACGCAATTTGATCGTTTTATGGATTGGTGTTTTCTTTTGCAGCACGGCCTATTCGGTATCTATTCCGTTCATTCCGCTGTTCCTTCACAATGATCTCGGAGTGAATAGCCATCTGGAAATGTGGTCGGGATTCGCGTTCGGCATTACGTTTCTGGCCAGTGCGCTTATTGCGCCTTATTGGGGATCTCTAGCTGACAAATATGGCCGCAAGCCGATGCTCATTCGTTCGGGCTTCAGCTTAGCGGCACTTTATTTCATTACCTTCTTTATCCATGATCCTTACGTGTTCCTGGTGCTGCGGGTGTTCCAAGGCCTGCTTGCCGGCTACGTGCCTGCGGCTATCGCCCTTGTCGCAACGAATACGCCCGAGGAAAAATCCGGCTACGCCCTTGGCATCATGGCTACCTCCGGCGCAACGGGCGGCATTATGGGACCGCTTATTGGCGGTACGGTCAGCCATTATATCGGGAACCGGGAATCGTTCGTTTTCTCCGGCTGTATCGTGCTTGTGGCTGCGCTTATCGCAACCTTCTTCGCCACGGAACATAAATTCAACCGCTCCGGCGTGCGCTCCTCCGTCTTGGATGACCTGAAGCATGCCTCGCATAATAAAGCTTTCCTGACGCTCCTTGGCATGTCCGGACTCGCGATGTTCTCGGTTATGATTCTCGAGCCGCTGCTTACCGTCTATGTGCTGCAGCTTGGAACCAACGAGCATGATGCTTCGCTGCAATCCGGGATTGTGTTCTCGGCAGTTGGGATTGCGACCTTAATCGCCGCTCCGCAGTGGGGTAAATTCGGTTCGAGAATCGGCTTCTCCAAAGTGCTCTTTATAGGCCTGCTTGGCGGAGGGATCGGCAACTGCCTGCAGTTCTTCGTTGGGCATATCGCCGAGTTCGGAATTTTGCGCTTCGTATACGGCCTGTTCTTCGCCGGGGTGACCCCGGCTATTAACGCGATGATCGTGAAGTCGACGGAGACAAGCTTCCGCGGACGAGCCTTCAGTTTGAACCAGTCGGCTACCCAGTTCGCCACCATGCTTGGACCTGTTATCGGGGGCGTGCTGGGCGGCATTATCCCGATTAAATGGGTGTTTATTATTAACGGCATTATGCTGATGATTGCCGCCATTCTGGTGAAGAGACAGCATATGGAGGAAAAAATGGCCGCCTCCAAAGCCGCCGCCGAGCAGTCCTAAACTACGTTAAGGATAATCTAGAATATTCCCCCACTCCGCATATATAATGGTAGAGTGATTGAATCTACCTATGGAGAGGAATGGTAAGATTGTTCGGAAAAGTAGCTGCCGACATACTCGGCCTCAGCGATATCGGGTCGGTTATCCGGCCGGAGAATTATGATAAGGTGGATTCTGATGATTACGTCATGCACGAAGACGGCGAAAAGATTTATTTTCTGATCAAATCCAAAACCGATGAGTACTGCTTCACCAACTTCGCCCTTATTCATCTGGACGGCACCAGCGCGGTCAGCAAGAAACGGACGCTGCATCGTTACCCGTACGCCACGAACAAGATCAGCAACGTAGCGCTGGAGACGGCCGGAACGGTCGATCTGGACGTCGAGATCAAATTCTCGATTGGCTCCGTACCATTCTCCATCGACGTGAATAAGAAGCATATCGAGCAAGTGAAGGACTTGTACAAATCCTTATTCAAAATATCCGAAATCCACCATGAGAACGAAATTAGCCTTAGCTTTGCCCGCCAAAGCCTGGAGCTCGCTTCCTCGACGTTAAGCCATGCCCATAAAGGCGACTACGATGTAGCCGATACGTTCAACAAGCTGAACCAATCCGCCTTCAACTGGCTCGAGGGAGCTCAAAAGCAGTACAAAGTAAAAGATTTCGGCGCCATCTTCGATCGTTATATCAATCTTTAATGCGCTAAAATAAAACGCCGCCCCATGAAGGGCGGCGTTCTTGCATTTGGTTACAAGCTTGCTGAAAATACACTGCATGATATGCAGGATATACGCACATTTGCAGGCCGATACAAGAGTTACGCTGCACAGAATGCAGGATATTGCGTCCATTCGTGCCAATTAGGGCTATAAATCACGAATATAATGCATTCCGTGCAGTATAGTTCAGGTTACTGGGGCAATGTGCATCTTTATCCTGCATTTCATGCAACGTAGGCGAGCGGCGGTGCTTCCCAACTGCATAGTGCAGCTTCAATGCTCGAGCAAATGCTCGAGCAACCTGCTCATACGCGCCGCAAATTGCCCGCATCGCTAACCGCTGCACCTTCGCTGCACCTTGGAGCTCCCGCTAAACCCGAAGCTCCATATGCCGGATCCGCGAGCTCTCCACTTGAATCGTGGAATGCTGGATGCCGAAGCGGTCCTCGATCAGCTTGATCGCCGCCTGCAGCACTCCCTGGCAGTCCGTTCCGTCTGCCACCTGCAGGTGGCAGCTTAAGGAATCCAGGCCGGAAGTAATCGTCCAAATGTGAAGGTCATGCACGTCAACGACGCCGTCGATCTCCCCAAGCGCAGCGCGCACTTCCTTCTCGTCCACGTTCACCGGAGTCCCTTCCATTAGAATGTGGACGGTATGCTTCAGCACGCTCCAAGCGCTTTTTACGATCAGCAGGGCAACAACCATCGATATAATCGGATCGGCAATATTCCAGTCGAACAGGTAGATCAGAAGCCCCGCAAGCACGGCCCCTACCGAGCCAAGCGCATCGCCGAGCACGTGAAGGTAAGCGCTTCGAACGTTCAGGTTGTTATGGACATCCCCTTTGCGGAGCAGCGCCCAAGCGCTTGCGAGGTTGGCGAGCAGGCCGATTGCCGCAATCAGCATCATCGAGCCGCTGGCCACGGACGGCGGATCAAACAGACGGCCAATGGCTTCCCATATAATAAACACCGAGATAACAACAAGCGTAATCCCGTTAAATAAAGCCGCCAAAATTTCAAACCGGTGAAAACCAAACGTGCGGACCGCCGAAGCCGGGCGAGCCGCGAACCATACCGCTACAAGGCTAAGCACCAATGCACTCACGTCGCTTAACATATGCCCCGAATCGGACAGAAGCGCAAGGCTGTTCGTCACGAGTCCCCCGACAAACTCCAGTACCATGATGCCTGCTGTAATGATTAAGGCAATAAATAATCCGGTCTTGTTGCCCGACATATCAAAATGATGATGATGCCCGTGATGCCCATGGTCATGACCATGATGCCCGTGACTATGCCCATGACCTTGGCCATGTTGATGTCCGCCGCTGCAGCTGTCCGCATGATCCTTGCCGGAATGCGAATGCTTATGCTCTTTTTCTGGATGATTATGTTCATGACTCATAAGACTGGCACCTCACTTAAAATATATGAACAACTATTCATATGTTTATGATGCCGTAATCACCTTCTTTTGTCAATCCATGGATAAGCTTTTTTCGCTCAATGCACAATCCGCCCGGCCTTGGGATATGACCAAGACTGCGGGCGGAACGGATCTGGAAGTTATGGATTGTTCGTATGCTGCACGTTTTGCAGCTTCTGGGACGCCTTGCCTTTGCCGTAACGGACCTGGTTTTTCTTTTGCTTGGCCTGCGTGGCATGAACCTTTGCCACAAATTCGCTAGTCGATTCCATGTTCGAATCCCCTCCTTTGCCATTAAGTAGGGTATCCGCGGAGAATTCACCTTATGCGTCCAGCGGCTCGACTGTTACAGTACCTTGGATAAAAAAGCTTTCGTCCGCTCCTGACGCGGCTCGTCGAACAGCTGCCGCGGAGCCCCTTCCTCCACAATCATGCCCTGCTCCATGAACAGCACCCGATGCCCAACCTCCCGGGCAAAGCCCATCTCATGCGTAACGATGACCATCGTCATCCCTTCCGCGGCTAGCTCCTTCATAACGGCAAGCACCTCGCCAACCATCTCCGGATCAAGCGCCGAAGTTGGCTCATCGAACAGCATAATGCGCGGCTCCATGGCAAGCGCCCTAGCAATCGCAACCCGTTGTGCCTGGCCGCCGGACAGCGAGGCCGGGAACTGTCCCGCTTTCTCGCCAAGACCCACCTTGCCAAGCAGCGATAGCGCAAGCTCCTCGGCATTCGCCTGCTCCAGCTTCCGCACCTGCACGGGTGCAAGCGTAATATTGCGCAGCACGCTTAGATGGGGAAACAGATTAAATTGCTGGAAGACCATCCCCATGCGCGATCGTATCTCGGTAATAGACGATCCGGCATCCAGCAAGGAGCGGTCTTCAATCCGAATCTCGCCGCGCTCCGGTCTCTCTAATCCATTCAGGCAGCGCAGCAGCGTTGACTTTCCCGAGCCGGAAGGGCCGATAATAACAACAACCTCCCCCGGCGCTACCTGCATGGATACGTCCTTCAGGACGGTATTCGCTCCAAACGATTTATGGACTCCCGTTACTTCAATAATCGGTCCCGCCGTCATCCCGCCACCCCTTTCTTCTCCATCCAGCCCAGCAGCTTGCTAAGCGAGTAGGTCAGAATCAGATAGATAAAGGCGGCCGCCAGATACGGCTCCCATACTCGCAAATATTGACCGCGCATCACGTTGCTCCAGTACATTAATTCCGGCGCAGCGATGAGAGCAACAAGCGAGGAATCCTTAATGAGCACGACAAATTCATTGCCAAAGGCCGGTATCATCCGTCTTACCGCCTGCGGCAGGATAATAAATCGCATCGTCTGCCAGCTTGTCATCCCGAGCGATTGCGCCGCTTCCGTCTGGCCTTTATCAATCGACTGGATGCCGGCTCTGTAAATCTCCGCCGTATAGGCGGCCGAGTTCAAGGCAAGCGCGGTAATCGCCGCTACGATGGCATCGGTATGTCCAATGCAAGCGGGCACAAGCCCAAAATGCACGATCAGAATTTGAACGTATAACGGCGTACCGCGAAAAAAATGAATATATCCGCTCGTCGGCCAACTTAGATACCATCTGGACGACATTTTACCGAAGCTGACGGCCAGCCCCAGAATGGAGCCCAGCACAATCGCAAGCGCTGAGATCCCTATCGTCAGCGCGGCCCCTTTGAGCAATAACGGAATATAGTCGACAATGATATCGAATCGAAAATGCATGCGCTCGTCCTCCCCAGTCAAGAAAAAAGCATGCGCAACCTGAACCCATTACGCATGCCTTATGCCGCTTACTTCGCGTTTAGCACATTGTCGACGTTCGGCTCTTCCCCGAACCATTTTTTATAAATCTCCGTATACTTGCCGTTCTCGAGCACCGTCTTGATTGCCGGATCCAGCTTCGCCTTCAGCTCGCTGCCGGTCGGAAGCAAAATGCCGTAAAACTCCGATCCAAAGCTCGCCGTATCCATGATCGCCTTCAGCTTGCGCTCCGGATTGTTCTTCATATATTCGCGGACAATGGCAATATCGGCCACAACGGCATCCACTCCGCCCGAGTCAAGCTCGAGCATCGCTACCGCGTTGCTGTCGAACCGCTTCAGATCGGTATTGTCATTGCCCATAATGCCGGACATCAACGTATCCGCCGTCGTGGACCCCTGAACCGCCACCTTCTTGTCTTTCAGGTCGGCCGCGCTTGCGACCGTGCTGTCTTCCTTCACCATAATCATATTGGTAGATTCAAAGTAAGGAACGGAGTAGTCGTAAGACTCTTCCCTCTCCGGCGTGATGGATACGCTCGATAACCCCGCATCATAGCTTTTGCCGGATTGCACCTCCGTCAGCATCGCGTCCCAGCCGGTATTCGTAATGGAATACTTCAGTCCCGCTTCATCCATAACCGCCTTCAGAAAATCAACGTCAAAGCCCGTAATCTTATCCTTATCCATAAATTCCATTGGCGCATAAGCCGCGTCGGTCGCGAACTTGTACACCTTCTCGCTGGCATTGCTGCTTGGCTTATCGCCGCCGCTTGCCGTATTGCCGCCGTTTTCCTTGTTGGCCCCGCATGCTGCCATCGTCATGATGAGAATACCTGCTGCCAGAAGTACCGATAACCGCTTCCCCATGGTCCATTCCACCTCTCTCAACATTGGCCTAGCACAAATTGAGCTGCTCGTGCAATCTATCAATCAGCTAGCAATTTATCAAGATTTTAGCAGGTAAGAACGGTTTAGCGCAATGCTATATGTAAGTTATTATAACATTTAAATAACATGGCGCTTAAAAGTCCAAATGCGTCAACGCGGTGTTCACGCTCATCGCCGCTTTGCTCCCGCCGGCAGCCGCAACCACAAGCTGGGCGGGCGAGATTGTCGCTGCATCGCCGGCTGTGTAGACATGCTCTACCGTTGTTTTTCCGTAATCGTCTATCGCCAGACCACCGCTTTCATTTAATCTGCAGCCTAATTTCTCGGCAGCACGGATCGGGAGATACCAGTCGGACGTTACAAAACCTCCCGTACGGGCCACTTCCGTCCCGTCGGCAAAAACGATCTTTTGCAGGCGGCCGCTTTTTCCCCTCAAAGAAGCAATTCGCTGCTCGAAGATCCGTACGCCCCGGCTCAGAAGCTTTGCCCGCTGCTGCAGCTCAAACGATCCAACCCCATTGGTGCACACAATCAGATCTTTGCTCCAGTTGTAGACCGTGGATACCATTGAGAACCGGTGAGACTCATTTTCCGAGATCACCGCAAGCGGCTGGTCTCTCATCTCCCATCCGTCGCAATACGGACAGCTGAACAAGGACGAGCCGTAATAATCGGCAACACCCGATATGTCGGGCAGCTTCTCTTTTAGTCCAAGCGCAAGAATAATCGTCCGTGCCTGATACACCTCACCGGTACTTGCCTGCACGAGAAACAGGGCATGCCCCCGTTTCACCATATCGACGGCCTTTTTCCGAACCACTTGAACGGAAGGATACTTGCTTATATCTAGATGCGCGGCCCGCCTGAACTCATCGGGCTTCACGCCGTCCCTTGTAATAAATCCATGCGACTCGCGCGTTACCGCATTCCGCGGCTTATTATCATCAAACAGCACAACATGCCGTCTCGCTCTTCCCAGTACAAGCGCCGCATTAAGACCAGCCGGTCCGCCTCCGATAATGGCACAGTCATATAGCTTCATCTATTATCACTCCTTAGAATCCCTGCTCGTTATTGGTTAAGTATGGCATCTTTAGGCAAAAACAAAACGTTTTAGAAGGAACAAAAAAACCGCGGCACATAGGAAGTCTTGCTTCACTTAGTACGCGGTTTGTTCGTCATTTATGCTTCGTTAGGGAGAAATGCGGGAAAAAATTTATCCTCGAATCGGGTGGAGAGTACGACCAGCGTTGAAGAAAATCCGAACGTATGGCATTTCTCAAGGAAGCCCTCCAAGGTCTCGCTTGTTTCCGTCACGACCTTCAGCAAATAATTGAACTCCCCGCTTGTTCGGTAGAAATCCACAATCTCGGGCGCAGCCTCGCTAAAAGCCTCGAATTCCTTGCAGCTGTTCGACTTAAACAGTACAAACGCCGTTGTATGCTTGCCAAGCTTGGATAAAGACAGCTCTGCCCGGTAGCCCGTAATGACCCCCTGCTCCTCGAGCTTTCGAAGCCTCTCGGTAACGGCCGGCTGCGACATGGCGATCATGCGGCTCATCTCCGAGATCGTAATCCTGGCGTTATCATGAAGGATCGACAGTATTTTGCGATCAATTTGGTCCATGAATGGAATCACCTCTTAATTAAAGGTTTGGGACAGCTACTAACGTAATAATTAAGTTTTCGGCCGTCAAACTCCTTCATCCTCTTATGTAAATTGTAAGCCGATTCCAATAAACTGTCACTAATAACCAATGAAGGAGATGGATGACGATGACTGCTACTATTAATGAAACAAATAGAACGAATGGATTAAGCTTTTTCACCACGGGAGATGGCGTTCGGCTTGCTTATCGGCTGGATGGGGCTGCCGGCAAGCCGATACTGTTGCTGGCTAACTCCATTGCCACATCCATGAATATGTGGGACGGACAGATGGAGGCATTTAAGGAGCATTTCCGCGTGCTGCGTTACGACTATCGCGGACACGGCGACTCGGATACCCCAGCCGGACCTTATTCCACGGACCGAATGGGCAGGGATGTCGTCGAGCTGCTCGACTCGCTTCAGATCGGCCGCGTTCATTTTCTAGGGCTGTCGCTTGGCGGTGTCGTTGGACAATGGCTTGGCATCCACGCTCCCGAGCGGATCAACCGGCTGATCTTGAGCAATACCTCGTCTTACCTGGGACCCGCGGAGCAATGGAATGGCTTAATTGATTCGGTTCTGCAGGCTGAGAACCTGAATGGATTCGCCGATACATTTATCAACAATTGGTTTCCTTCGCCAATGATCGAGTCGGGGAGCGAGATTGTCACAGCCTTTCGCAAAATGGTCCTCGCCACTCGCGCGGAAGGAATCGGAGGCAGCTGGGCAGCCATCCGCGACATGGATCTGCGCCGGACCGCCGCTCTTATCGGCAGTCCGACATTAGTCATCGCGGGTCAGTATGATACCGTAACGCTGCCAAGCCACGGCGAATTACTCGCCGAGACGGTGCCGCACGCAAGGCTTCTTATGCTGCCAGCCGTCCATCTCCCTAACGTGGAGTTTCCTGATTTGTTCGAGAGCGCTGTTCTGGACTTTCTGCTGGCGGATTAACGGGTAAAAAGGCTGTCCCAAAAGTCATGAACTGACATTGGAACAGCCTTCATATTGGAGCGATAGGGTATACCCAGAGCATTAAAGTAGAGCTACATTGGATTCCATACCGTGTAATAGACAATTTTGAGCGGAAACGCGTCCTACATTGGATTGGCTACAGTATAATCAACACATTTGGGTAGAAATGGGTTATTCTCTTCCCCTTTTACTGGAGCAAATCCACCGTAGCTCTCTCTAGTCGCACATTCAACCTAATTTCACTGGAGTAAATCCAACGTACGGTGAAAAGATAAGTCCTCACTCAGAAGTGAAGGTCAGTGGCGTTCACTCGCATCGGTCGTTTCATCTTATTTAATTTTAATGTCAATGTCCCCGTAAATCCGGGTCGGGTAATCTTGAATGAATAGCGTAAGCGGGCTTTGGTATTTCCCCTTCGGAATGTAGAATCGGTACTCATCGCCGGATGATCCCGTTCTATCCGAATTGAAGGATTGGCCGGAGGCATCTTTGTAAGACATATTAAATAAGCTATACGCTCTGGCCTTATCCAACGGGTCCTCATTTTCCAGTCCGAAGACAATCCAATTTTGCCCTTCTTCATCGCTGGCGCTAACATCTTTTATAGTAAGCAAGCTGTCCGGCCTTGCAAGCAGTTGTTTGCGATCGAGGTCCACCTTCACCTCCAGCTTATCTTTATCCAGTGCCCGAATACTGCTCGCCTTCAGATAGAGATGTTCAGGCTTACGGAAGTAATTGCTCTGGAAGTAGAGTAATTGACTGTTCTCGCTTATATTCGAACCGGTTACGCCATTCGAGATCGTGCCGAAGGTTTCTCCTTTCTCATCTTCAAGCCTAAGATCATCGAAGTAAAATAAATTCTTCGTATTAGCCGCATCGTAAGTTACTTCAAGTTCGATTCTAGTCGGATGCACGGTCATTTTCCCAAAAGTAATCTGTTGTCCTTCAACCATAACGGTCTGATTGATTACGTAATTCTCCCTCATCCCCTCAAATTTTGTTTTATCTACAGGGATGCTGAAATTCCACTCCGTATTCTTTGTAGCTGTCTCGGTAACCTTATTGATTCCAATCTTCAAGTTCAGCGTATCCGGGAATTCTCCCGCATCATTAGGATAAAAGTCTATCGTTCCCTGAATGCTCTTCCAGTCATCGTTATATGCGGAGAATCCATGTGAGATGGAGACATCTTTATTATTTGGCAATTCTACTTTTTGAAGATTAACGACACTCTTCTGCCCATCCACGTTCTCCAGCGTATAGAACACAATGATTCTCGATTCGTCGGCGATAATGCCGTCAATCGTCATTTTAATTCCGTCCTGCTCTTCCGAGAGGGCCACTGGCTGCATAAAATCATTGTCTATTGCCAGCTCAAGGCCTTTATCATAATGAATGAGCTCGACCAGCGGCTTGAGGCCCGGTATCTCCCCCACATACGCGGCTACTTCAGGAGAGAAGCGGACGGAAGCGACCGATACGACAAGCAAGAGACAAGCGGTATAAGCAGCCATTCTGGAAAATACCCTGCGTCTTCTGCGCTGCCGGCCGGCATTTATGCCGCTCCATATTGTCGCGTCAATCCCGGACGGAATAGGAATGTCCTCCATATAGTCCTTCATCGCTTCCAGCTCAGGAAGCTCGCGCGCTTGTTCATCCCGATACTCATCCATTCGGCTCCCCCTCCTTCCCCAACCGCTGCCGCAACCCGCCTAGCGCTTTATGCAGCCATGTTTTTATCGTGCCTTCGGGCTTCTGCAGCGTTCTTGCAATCTCCGTAATGGTCAGATCATGATAATACTTCAGCTGAATCACTTTCTGATAGTTCGCATCCAGCTGCTCCACCGCCGACTCGAGCATAACCCGCTCCAGCAAGGCCGACTCGCCGCTTGTTGCGTGCGGATCAATCGCAGCGCCAGCGGCTTGCTGTCCGTCCGCTCTTCGTGCCTTCCGCTTCGCTTCGTCCGCGCAATAATTCATCAGAATCCGGATCAGCCAGCTGCCGAAAAACTCCGGCTCCTTCAGCTTGCGAATCTGCATATACGCGCGGCAGGTCGCTTCCTGCACGGCTTCTAAGGCATCGGCTTCGTTTTTCAAATACGAATAAGCAATCCGGTACATCTTCTCTTTATGCTGCGTTATGAGACTATAAAAGGCAGCATCGTCGCCACGTTTCGCTGCGGCTACCAGTAATTCGTTTCCCACACGCTTCCTCCCCTGCCATTATGCATCTATTTATTAGACTCCCGGGAGGAGCAAACGGTTTTGCCCAAAATAAAATAAGCAGACGAATTCGCCTGCTTAATCAACCAGCTTCATAAAAGACTGTACGTGTTTCTTTAATTGTCCGAGTTCGTCACTGGAAAATTGGTCTCCCCGGAAGTTCTCGGCGTCTTCGTCGGGAATCAGAATCGTTGACGGCTCATGAAGCTCTTCCGTTCGATGAAATCCTTCCTTCGTATCCAGTACGTTCGACTTATAGCCTTGTTCATGGGTTATGACGGTTTTGATGTACTTGCCACCAGTATCGTAGAAGTCTTCGACGGACTTCAGCTCCACCCTCATATAATTCCGGTCTTTCTTTGTCGTAATAATGGAATTTACTTTCTTAAATCCCGCCGGTTCATACAGACCTTCCGCATTCTGTTCCATAACCTCAATGCCAAACGCTTCAACATGCTGAACTTCTTCAGCCTGGGTGCATGCACCCAATAAGAAGATCATGCCCAAGAACAGGCTGTAAACGAAACCTCGCAAATCCCCACCTCCCATACTTAGGACGCTTTCTGCACCTAAAAGTTTCCAAATAAAACAAAAAAAGCAGACGGTATCCGCCTGCTGCACTCATAAAGCCTTCTCGTAACATTCCACCTCTATGCCGATATTGGCCACTTTGGTCGCATAATATTGAAAGCCCAAGGAGCTCCAAAAACGTTTGGCGGGTTCGTTCTCCGGAATAACGCCGATGCGTACGGATTGCTTCCCTTCCTGTCTGAGTCTCTGCGCAAAGGCAACGTAAGCCGCTTTGCCGTAGCCTCTGCCCTTCAGCTCTTCATGTATCATAAGCAGACCGAGCCATGGATAACCGTCTTTCGGGTTCCGGTCCAAATACTGCAGCAGACCGATAGCACGTCCGTCCAGCCGAATCATAAGGCTGTGCTGGTCTGGAGAGAGCTGCTCCAGAAGCTCCTCGCGGGAGCGTTCGGGCCGGCCGTTCTCCATCCGATTGTAATCGGCATTCGAATTCACAATGTCCTGAACCGTGTCGAGATCAGCCGGTTCTACGGGGACGAATTGAATGTTGAGAGACATCATTCAAACACTCTCCAAACCTTTGATATACCAGGCGTCGCACGCGAAATGCTCCGATCCGGCAAGCGGCGCTGCGAGCGACTCGAAGCCATGCTTGGCGTAGAAGCGGTTAGCGGCATGCATGTTTTGCAGCGTTTCGAGATAGCACTGTTTATAATGAAGCCGGGCGAAAGCTATCGCCGTATCGAGCAGCTTTGCCGCCACGCCCGTTCCTCGCACCGCCGGGAAAAGATACATTTTCTGCAGCTCGCATACTTCTTTCGAGTCGGCAAACGGCGCGATCCCGCAGCCGCCAACAACCTCGCCATCCTGTTCGATAACCCAATAGGCCCGGCCATCGCGATTATAATAGTCGGACAGATGGCTCAGGCTATCGTCAGCCCAGGCCAGCCCTTCCCGATTGCCTCCAAATTCGATCAGGCATTCTCTGATTACGCGTTCAATAGCTGCGTTGTCTTTCTCCTCTAGCTCTCTGATAATCATGATGACAACCTCCGTTTCCGTACCTATTATAATCCGAAAACAGGATAGAAAAAACCGCGCAATAGAGGCTCCCCTCCATTACGCGGTTCTTCTTGGTTGGCGAATAAAAATTATTTGCCTACGATTGCGTTAAGCTGTGCACGGCCTGCGATGATTTCTTCCTCGTACCGTTTTTGCATCGGTTCAAGGATCGAAGGCTCGCCGCCAAGAGCAACGATTTGCGCGCTCGCATCGTTCATTACTGTTTTGTACTGAGCTGTGCAGGCGCTGAATGCGGCTGTACCGGTTTTGTACAATACCGTCTTCTCATGCGTAGACGTTAACGTCGTGAACTCCACGGCGATGTCCGTCAGGCCGGCCTGGCACTGGTTGCGCAGCTGGAACAGCTTCGCCGAAGTATCATTGTACACCTGTTGGATTTTTTTCTCGTTATTGCCGTTATTGCCGTTATTGCCGTTATTGCCGTTGTTACCGTTGTTGCCGTTGTTGCCGTTGCCATTACCGTTGTTGCCGTTATTGCCGTTGTTGCCGTTGTTACCGTTGCCATTACCATTGCCGTTGTTGCCATTACCGTTACCGTTGTTGCCGTTGTTGCCATTACCATTGCCGTTGTTGCCATTGCCGTTACCGTTGTTGCCGTTGTTGCCATTACCATTGCCGTTGTTGCCATTGCCGTTACCGTTGTTGCCGTTGCCATTACCGTTACCGTTGTTGCCACTGTTGCCTTTGCCGTTATTGCCTTTGCCGTTCTGAATGCTCTCTACAGCCTTTTGCACTTCCTGCGCAAAGTTCTGAATGACCTTCTGAATGAACGTATTGGCAAGCGGCTGGAACGACGATTGCGAGAAAAAGCTCGACAATGACGATCCCGTTGTAACGGCAGCTGTTGTTGTTTTGGATGCAGCTGCTGCGCTCGACGCGTTAACAATAAGCGCCGGCACAAGCAATGCCGTAGCAGCCAGCGTTATCAGCGCCCGGAATTTCTTTTTCATACCTTCCTCCTCCTGCATTTCCTGCAATTTCGTTTTATAAGGTAAATCCGCACTTCACATCCGCCCGGCCGAAGCGGACCTTCTTTCAAGTGCTCACCCCCTTTCGAGATCAGGATTTGCAGTCACTTCCCTCTTACAAATTCACGGATTTGCGTTCCGCTTCTAGGCGATTCACCGGACGGCGTCCTACCGAGTAGTAGACAAAACCGTGCTTCTCCATGACCTTCGGATCAAAGCTGTTGCGTCCGTCAATCATGATCGGCTGCTTCATCCGGTCTCGGACTTTAGCCAGATCCATCGTCAGTACTTCATTCCATTCGGTCAAAATCACGCAGGCGTCGCAGCCTGCAGCAGCAAGCTCCGCCGACTCCAGATAAGCGACCTCCGCAGGCAGCTGTTTCTTAGCCGCTTCGGCTGCAATCGGATCAAACGCGCGAACAACCGCGCCTTGCTTCAGCAGCTCCGGAATAATGCTTAAGGACGGCGCCTCGCGCATATCGTCCGTGTTAGGCTTGAAGGCCAGGCCCAGCACCGCAATCTGCTTGCCCGCAAGTCCGCCAAGCGTCTCGCGAAGCTTGTCCATAACGACGAAGCGCTGGCGATGGTTGGTTTTGATCACCGACTTCAGCAGTTCGAAATCATACCCCGACTTGTCCGCGATATGCGCTAACGCGTAAGTATCTTTCGGGAAGCAGGAGCCGCCGTAGCCAATGCCGGCCTGGAGGAACTTCTCGCCGATCCGGCTGTCCATGCCCATGCCTTTGGCTACGTCTTCCACGTCGGCGCCGACTTTCTCGCAGATGTTCGCGATGGCGTTGATGAACGAGATTTTCGTTGCGAGGAACGTGTTCGCCGCGTATTTGATCATCTCCGCGCTTTCCAGATCCGTCTTGAAGATCCGCGTGTTAAACGGCGCATGCAGCTGCGCGATCTGCTCCGCCGCCTCCGCGTTGTCCGAGCCGATAATGGCACGGTCCATGTTCATGCAATCCGACAGCGCCGTACCTTCACGGAGGAACTCCGGATTGGACACGACGTCAAAGCTTGTCCAAGGGTATTTCTTGTTCGCCTGAACAACCTCGCGCACGAGCTCGCCTGTGCCAACGGGCACGGTGCTTTTGTTCACGATGATTTTGTGACCGTTCAGATGCTCGCCGATTTTCTTCGCCGCCGACATGACGTAACGCATATCCGCTTCGCCCGTCTCCGACATCGGTGTGCCAACCGCGATATAGACGATGTCCGAAGCCTCGATCGCTTCGCCTACTTCGGTTGTGAAGAGCAGGCGGCCTTCGCTTTTATTGCGAAGCGCCATTTCTTCGAGACCCGGCTCGTAGATCGGAATGACACCGCTATTGAGCAGGTCGATTTTGCGCTGATCCACGTCGCAGCAGATGACCCGGTTGCCTACCTCGGCAAAGCAAGTACCCGAAACAAGACCGACATAACCCGTACCGATTACCGTAATTTTCCGCATGTTAGTTCGCCGCCTTCGTAATAAAATGCTTCTCGTATACTTGCTGCAGGTAGCCCAGCACATCCTTCTGCAGATCATCGCGCTGAAGCGCGAAGTCCAGCTGTGCCTTAATAAAGCCAAACTTGTCGCCTACGTCGTAACGGACGCCGTCAAAATTGTAAGCCAGCACGTTGCGCTGGTCATTCAGCTTCTTGATCGCGTCGGTCAGCTGAATTTCGTCGCCCGCGCCCGGGGATTGATGCTCGAGAATATCGAAGATCTCCGGCGTCAAGATGTAACGGCCCATAATGGCATAGTTGGAAGGAGCGGCTTTCTTCGAAGGCTTCTCCACTAGTCCATCCAGGAAAAAGACCGACGGCTCGATCGACGATCCGCGAGGCGCGATAATGCCGTATTTGGATACATCTTCATCCGCTACGCGCTGCACGCCAACCACCGAAGACTGATAACGGTCATGGACGCGGATCAGCTGGCTGAGGCAAGGATCCTCGGATTGTACGATATCGTCGCCAAGCAGAACGGCAAACGGCTCGTTGCCCACAAAGCTGCGTGCGCACCAGATCGCGTGGCCAAGGCCTTTTGGCTCTTTTTGACGGATGTAGTGAATGTTCGCCATCTCGGAGATGCCGCGGATTTGCTCAAGCTCCTTCGTCTTGCCCTTCTTGGCAAGCATATCCTCCAGCTCGAACGTTTTGTCGAAATGATCCTCGATCGCCCGCTTGCCGCGGCCGCTGATGATCAGAATGTCTTCGATGCCGGAAGCAATTGCTTCTTCAATGATGTATTGGATAGTCGGCTTGTCCACGATCGGCAGCATTTCCTTCGGCTGAGCTTTTGTTGCAGGCAGGAATCTTGTGCCGAGACCGGCAGCTGGAATTATCGCTTTACGCACTTTCATGGGACATCCTCCTCGATTTCATCTGAATGGTTTGTTTGATGCAGGTAATGACGCGGTCTTGCTCATCCCACGTGAGACTGGAGCCCGACGGCAGGCAGATGCCTTGCTCGAACAGCGTGTCGGACACGCTGCTTCCCGGCTCATGCGGGAAATACGGGTAATATTGCAAAAGCGGCTGGCGGTGCATCGGCTTCCATACCGGGCGCGCTTCGATATTCGCTTCGGTAAGCCGTTCCAGAAGATCGGCCGGCGTGCAGCCCGTAGTGATGGGATCGATCGTCATTGTCGTGAGCCAGCGGGTAGCATAGCCATATTCCGCTTCCGGCATCATGTTGATGCCTTCGATGTCGGCGAAAGCCCGCTTGTACCGGTCGAACACCGCTCGTCTAGCGGCTACCCGGTCATCGAGCAGTTCCAGCTGTCCGCGGCCGATACCCGCGAGCACGTTGCTCAGACGGTAGTTGTAGCCAAGCTCCGCATGCTCGTAATGCGGCTGCGGCTCGCGGGCTTGCGTCGCCCAGAAGCGCGCCTTCGACAGCGCCGCGGTATCGTCGGAGACCAGCATGCCGCCGCCGGAGGTGGTGATGATTTTGTTGCCGTTAAAGGAGTAAATCCCGAATTTGCCATGAGTACCGCTGGATTTGCCTTTGTACATGGTGCCCAAGGATTCGGCAGCGTCTTCAATGACCGGCACGCGGTACTTGGCGCAGATCTCGTTAATGGCATCCATGTCGGCGTTCTGCCCGTACAGGTGGACAACGATAACCGCTCTAGGCAGCTGCTTGTTGCGATGCGCTTCCTCGAAGGCGCGCTCGAGCGCCTGCGGCGACATCGTCCAGGTCTCGGCGTCGCAGTCGATGAAGACCGGCACGCCGCCTTCGTACAATACCGGATTCACGCTTGCGATAAACGTAAGCGAGGAGACGAAAACGCGGTCGCCGCGTCCAACTCCCAGCAGCTTAAGCGCCATATGGATGGCCGCGGTGCCGGAGGACAGCGCAACTGCCCCCTTCGCTCCCACCTTCTCGGCCAGCTCGCGCTCGAACTGGTCGACATTGGGACCAAGCGGCGCGATCCAGTTCGTGCGGAAGGCTAGGTCTACGTATTCGCGCTCCCGCGTTCCCAAATGCGGCGGGGATAAATAGATTCGACTGTTGTTCACGTCGCGATCAGCTCCTCTTTGTGCTGCCCGCCTCTGTCAGGGCGGGCTATATGGTGCGCGCGGTTCGCGTTGGCAACGCCGCGCGCTTGGTTTTGGTTTGCTGCGCCGCCAGCGGCGAGGGCGGTAAGCTCCAGAAGGGGCTGACCGGGCCTGGCGCTGAGCGCTTGATAGTAGTGAAAGGCGTATTCCAGCCTTTCGGCGGCCAAATTCCCCCGCAGCGATACATGAAAGGCTGTGTTCGTCCTTTCAGCGGAACCACTGCGGAAGCCGGCCGTGTAAGGCGGGCTTCCACCTTACACTGTCTCACTGTTGCTTCCTTACAGCGCTTTCTCCACGCTGAGGCGTGGCTGCACGACCCGTGCCGGGACGCCCACGGCGGTCTTGCCGCCGGGGATATCCCGGACCGCGACGCCGCCCGCGCCAAGCACGGACCAGCTGCCGACGCGGATGCGCGGGATGAGCACCGCACCGCTGCCGATATGCGCGCCTTCCTCGGCGGAGGCGGCGCCGGCCATAGTTGCGTTCGGCGATACATGCGCAAACGGGCCGACCAGCGCGTCATGCTCGACGACAGCGCCGGAGTTAATAATGGCGTGCGCGCCAACAACGGCGCCCGGGCCAATAACCGCGCCGGGCATCACCACGGCGCCAAGCCCGATTCGCGCATCCTCTGCAACAACCGACGCGGGATGCACGAGCACTGCGTATGAGGACTCAGGCAGAGAAAGCATCTCTACGATGGCTCGTCTCGTCCGATTGTCGCCGATGCCGATTACCACGTGCATGCCCGGCTCATCCGCGAGAAAATGCTTCAGCGTCGCGATTGGACCATACGGCAGGCCGCCCCGCAGCTCGACGCCGGAGAAGCGGTCGTCAAGGACTGCCGCCAATCGGTAAGTCTTCGATACGCGGGCGATATCCATCAGCACCCGGCCATGTCCACCCATACCCACAACGATGAGAGGGCGTCTTGCAGGCTCCTCCATTACCCGGTATTGCTCCGTATGACCGCTAATCATGATGCATTCCCCATTTCTCTGCTTCCCGTAAATTTTTGAACGGTGGCCTGACCCGCGCTCGAAATTCCGTCACGCTTCAGCACCTTTCCCACAGTCCGTACCAATATGCGAAAATCAAACCAGATGCTCCGGCGCTCCACGTAAACGAGATCAAGCTTGAACTTGTCCTCCCAGGAGACGGCATTGCGTCCGTTCACCTGCGCCCAGCCCGTAATGCCCGGACGGACATCGTGACGATGCGCCTGCTCTTCGGTATAAAGCGGGAGATATTCCATCAACAGAGGCCGTGGCCCCACCAGACTCATATCCCCGCGAATTACGTTAAATAATTGCGGAAGCTCGTCCAGACTCAGCTTGCGAAGCAGCTTGCCGAAGGATGTTAGCCGCGCTTCATCCGGCAGCGGCTGACCAAACCGGTCGTATGCATCCCGCATCGTGCGGAACTTCAGCACGTAGAACGGATTGCCGTACCTGCCTGGACGCTGCTGCTTGAACAATACCGGCGAACCCAGCTTCAGCTTCACCAGCAGCGCAACGATCAGCATCACCGGCGAAAGCAGCAGCGCAGCCGGTACGCTGGCAACCAGATCGAACAGCCGCTTGCCAAAAGCATTCAGCCTAGCTCCAAGTCCGCGTCTCCGATCCACTTGAGCCTTCGTACTGCGATACAGCCGCATCAGACGTTCGACAACCCGGGCTTCCGTAAACGCTGCCTCAATCCGGCGGCGTCCCGCATCGCCCATCCGCTTCCTTGCTTCCGGCGTGTTCATCATCGCCGCAAGCGCTTCGCCCAGCTGCATCGAATCCCGGTAAGGGACGAGCAATCCGGTCTCGGCATGCGCCACCAGCTCTCGCGTGCCCAGCACTTTCGTGGCAACAACCGGCTTGCTGAGCGCCATCGCCTCCATCAAGGAGCGCGGGATGCCTTCTTTTTCCGAGGTCAGCGTTACGGCATCGGCCATGACCAGCCAAGGAATAATGGAGGACTGCTGTCCGACGAACAGCACATCATCCTCTAGGCCGCTCATTTCCGCCTGAAGCTTAATCTCCGCCTCCAGCGGACCTTGTCCGGCCAATACCGTTACCCAATTCAGCGCACCAACCCGTTTGAGCTCCGATAAAGCGTCTAGCAGCAGGCTATGATCCTTCACCGGTTCAAAACGCGCCGCCATAAACAGCACCTTTTCCTCCCGATCGATGCCATGCTTCCTGCGAAGCGCCGCCGTCTGCTCCGGCGTTACTGCGCCGGCCAGATCGTCCAAATGCTTAAGGTCTACGCCGTTGCCTTCCACAAACACCGGCCGCCAAGGCGCCAGCTTGCGAAGCACGCCGGCATCCTCCTCGTTCTGCGACGCTATCGCATCGCTGCATAACGCGCCAAACTTCTCCAGCATTTTGTATAACCAATACGTCTTCTTCGGCTGCCCTTCATAGAACGGCAACCCGTGGCTCGTATGAATAACCACCGGAACCCTTGCCAGCTTCGCCGCAATCCGTCCGATGAGTCCGGCTTTGGCCGTGTGGGTATGCACAATGTCATACCGCTCCCGGCGGAACAGCTTGTACATCGCAAGGATCGAACGCAGGTCGGCAACCGGTTGAATGGAGCGCGCCATCGGCAGCAGCTTCCATTCGAACGGGTAGGCTTTTTCCTTCATCAGCTCCGCATCTACACCCTCTGGAGAGGAGATGAAGGTTACCTCTACGCCTTCCTGCTGCTGAAGCAGCCGAAGCTTGTCGCCCATAATTTTGTGGCTGATGCCGGAGGTGCAGATATGGGCTATTTTTCGATTCATTGTCCCGCCGCCTTTACCGCCGTCTGCAGATCTGCTTGGGCGCCGTAGTACGACTTGTACCACTCGGCAAAACGTCCGATGCCTTCCTCAATCGTTGTCTCCGGACGGAAATCCACATCCGCCATCAATCCGTCGATGTCCGCGTAGGTTGCGGTTACGTCGCCCGGCTGCATCGGCTTGAACTCCATAACCGCTTTGCGTCCCAGCTTGTCCTCAATCGTGTTGATGAACGCCATAAGCTCAACCGGCTTGTTGTTGCCGATGTTGTACACCTTGTAAGGCGCATAGCTCGTGCCCGGATCCGGATCGACGCGATCCCACTCCGCGTTTGGCTGCGGCGCGCGGTCGAGCAGACGGTAAATGCCTTCCACAATGTCGTCGATATACGTGAAATCGCGCTGCATTTTGCCTTCGTTAAACACCTGAATCGGCTGCCCGGCCATAATTTTTTGCGTAAAGCTGAAGTACGCCATATCCGGGCGGCCCCATGGACCGTATACGGTGAAGAACCGGAGTCCCGTCGTTGGCAGGTTATATAAATGGCTGTAGGCATGCGCCATCAGCTCGTTGGATTTCTTCGTTGCCGCATACAAGCTGACCGGGTGGTCGACATTGTCGCTGACCGAGAACGGCATGCTGACGTTGGCTCCGTACACGGAGCTGGAGGAAGCATAGACCAGATGCTTGATGCCCGCCTGGCGCGAAGCCTCCAGCACATGGCCGAAGCCCTGCAGGTTCGTCTCCAGATAAGCAAAAGGATTCGTGAGGCTGTAACGCACGCCCGCCTGAGCCGCCAAATGGACGATCGTCGTAACGCCTTCCTCCCGGATTAACGCCAGCAGACCTTCGTAATCCGCCAAATCCTGCTCGGCTCCCTTGAAGGACGGCGAAGCGACCAGCTGCGACCAGCGGTCCCGCTTCAGCTGCACATCGTAATAGTCGTTGAAATTGTCCAGCCCTACGACGCGTTTGCCTTCCTTCAGCAATCTCGCGCTCAAATGGAAGCCGATAAATCCGGCCGCTCCCGTCACCAAAATCGTCATATAGCCCCCACCCTTTCTCTGCTCTCGCTTGTGCTTGTGTTTGTGCTTGTGTTTGTGTTTGCGCTTGTGTTTGTTGTTTCGCTGCTTGTATAGGTCTCGGTTTGCTCCGTTGTGTCCGTAACAACTTGTTCCGCCGCGGCCGCGGCTTCCGCTACCGAATCCTTCAAAGCCCCTTGCCGCACCATATCGCCGAAAGACTGCCAGAACGCCTGTCGCTTCGCATCAAGCCGCTGCTTCGTGAATTGCTTCGATTTGCCGAAATTCCGCTCCGCCTGCTCCTTCAGCCATTGACGGTCAAACGTCGCGCGTTTGATCTGCTCGGACAGCGGGCCGACTTGGCCCGGACGATGCAGGCAGCTCTCGTGGATCAGCTCCGGAATGCCGCCTGCCGTAGAGCCAAGCACCGGGCATCCCCGGCTCATCGCTTCAATCGTGGCCCGCGGCAGTCCTTCCTGGTAGCTTGGCTGCAGATACAAATCGATACCGTCCAGCCATTCGAATACGGCCCCGCCGCTTGGCAGCACGCCTTCGAAGGAGACCATGCTTCCGATGCCGAGCTTTTCAGCCATGGCCTGCCAGCGTGCCGGGTCCCCGTCGCCAAGCACGCGGAACTTGACCGAAGGCAGCTGCTGCTTCGCTTTGGCAATGGCGCGAAGGGCGATGTCGATCCCTTTCGTGCGGCCGTTCAGCGAGCCGATCAGCCCAATCGTCATCGGCGAATCCAGGCTCATCGCCTGCAGGCGCTCCAACCGGCGAGTCAGCACTTCGTCGCCCGGCTCCGGAATTTCCACATTGGAGCACGATTCCGTCTTGCCGCCGACATTCGGATAACGCTGCTGCAGGAACCGCTCCGTTACATACAGCGCATAAGGCGCATCCTTCACGATTGTCCTTGTCTGGTTCAGCGAGAACGGCGCGTACAGCTTACCCTGCAGATTGCCGTAATTCCATAGTCCATCCCAAGCGCAGGCTACGACTTCAACCGCATAAGGCTTGCCCATTTGGCGCGCAACCCGGATCGCTTCGGCTCCGATTTCGCTTGGCACGCGAGCGATAACGGCATCTGCCTTGCCGATTGCCTCCTGCAGCAGCTGCTCGATGTAGCCCCGCTTCGTCATTTTATTGACCGGATTGCTCAGTGACGGAAGCACAAGGAAATCCACATTAGGTCCGCTCGACAGCGTTTTGCCCGCCATATCTTCATCCGAGGATGCTTTCTTGCCCCGGGCTGCAACCGTAATCTGGTCGAATACGCCTAAATACCGTTCCCACACCGCATAAGGCAGCTTGCCGCCAGAGAAAAATTTCCCCGATTCGTTAAAATAGAACGTATGGTCATGTGCCCACAGCACCTTCATGTTCTTTCCCTCCTTCTATTTCTATTGCCCGGCTGCGGCGGTAATCGCCCCGCCGGGCGGCTTGCTGGCCGCGATAAGACCCTGTCGGGGTCTTATCAGCCCTGCTCTTGCCCTGGTGCGGGCGTTTAACGCCCTCGCAGGGCCTTATTCGCTCGCCCGGTGGCGGTAATCGCCCCGCCGGGCGGCTTGCGGGCCGAGATAAGACCCTGTCGGGGTCTTATCAGCCCTGCTCTTGCCCTGGTGCGGGCGTTTAACGCCCTCGCAGGGCCTTATTCGCTCGCCCGGTGGCGGTAATCGCCCCGCCGGGCGGCTTGCGGGCCACGATAAGACCCTGTCGGGGTCTTATCAGCCCTGCTCTTGCCCTGGTGCGGGCGTTTAACGCCCTCGCAGGGCCTTATTTGCTCGCCCGGTGGCGGTTATTCCCGCCTCAGGCGCGTCCAACATTACCATAAGGTCCCTCAGGGACCTTAATGACCCTATCCAGCTGCTACTTTCGCAGCTTAAGGTCCCTTAAGGACCTTAACTATCCTCTAACTGCCGCTTTCCGCCGACTTTTGCGCCTTCTCCCACACCCTAAGGTCCCTCAGGGACCTTAACGACCCTAACCAGCTGCTACTCTCGCAGCTTAATGTCCCTTAAGGACCTTAAATGCCCCGTGGCTGCCGCCTTTCCGCCGCATTTAAGCCGCTGCTACGCGCCTTCCGGCGCGGAAGGCGTTCCCACGCCGATGCTCTTCACGGCGCGTGCCGGAACGCCGGCAGCGAGCGTGCCGGCCGCAACCGGCTTGTTCACTACGGCGCCGGCGGCTACAACCGCGCGGGCGCCGATCTCGACGCCAGCCAGGATACGCACGCCGCAGCCGATCCACACGTCGCGGCCGATCCGAATAGCCGAGCCCATGACCGGGTTGTCGCGGATCGGAAGCGACGGATCGTTCCAGGTATGCTGGAACGAGACAACCGAAGACTGGTGCGCGATCGACACTTCGTCCTCTATGATCAGCCCTCCGTATGCATCGATATAGCATTGCTTATGGATGCTTACATTCGAGCCGATAATGAGCCGCTCCGGATAACGGAGCTCGACCGATCGGCCGATCAACACATTGTCGCCGCAGCGCTTCGCCATTCTTCTCAGCAGGACGTACCGCATGGCGACGCCCGGCAAATCCGGCAGCCAGTCGCTCAGCACCCACATCCACTGCAGCAGCGGCCTTGGCACCGGCTTCAGCGCAGCTTCCGCTATTCGCAGCAAACCGCGGAACCGGCCGAACTGATCGCGGCCTCTTTTTTTCGTCTTATGGGCCGCACTCCGTTCCAATCGATCTCCCGTCCATTCACCTGCCCTACGTCGTTGTTCTTGTTCCGCCATGTCCTTGCGCCTCCTTTCCGCCGGCGAGTCTTTCATGCCAAGCAGGTACTGCCGCACCTCCAGCCGGCACGCGAGCAGCCTCTTGCTGCTTCAACTCGCGGTCTTGTTCAGCCTTCAAAGACTGAATTTTCCGATGTTTCAGAATAAAGATTTTGCGGCACCACATAATGGCGTAGGCTGCAATCGTATAAAGAATCGGCAGTACCGGCAGCTTCTTGCGCACCATGTTGTCCCCGATCGTCCCGACGCCATAGTCCAGTTCCCGTCCCGTAATCGTGACATAACCGACCAGCACCAGCGTGCAGGCGTAGGTGAAGATCAGCGCGGCTGCCATCAGATAAAACTTTCTCGTCTCCTTGTAGACGATCGCCTGATAGACCGAGATCATCAGGATAATGCCCATAAACACCGCTTCCAGCGTGCGAAGCAGCAGCTCCGGCTCCCAGTTGCTGAAGTTGATCGGATTCGGACTAAGGAACAGGAAGATCGACAGCATCGTCGCGTTGATGATGCCAAGCGGCCCAATCTGCAGGAACAAAAGTCCAGCCGCCCCAGCCATGACGCACAGAGAGGTGCGGACCTTCTGGGTGTACAGGAAGTAAAAGCTGAGCGTATAGATAATCGCGTAATCCCTCAGCCCCGTCGCGTACACGATGACAAGGATGAACAGAAGCCATCTCTTGCGAACGAGCAGCTGCGCTCCAAGCAGTCCCAGCCATACGCATGTAATGTCTTTTGCGAACAAAGAGGACATGTACATCAGCGACGGACTAAGCATTAATCCAACCACCGAGACGATGACAAAAGACTGCTTAGAGTTCTCCGGATCCGGAAGCTCGTACCCGAAGCGGCCTGCGTTCAGCTTGTACGTGCTGTTGACGATCAGAATGAGCAACACCGTGTTGAACAAAATAATCGCCAGCGGATCGTCCAGCTCCAGCCATTTGAAGAACGGCATATACAGCAGGCCAAATACCGGGTAAGCGGAAATGTTCATCCAGCTGGTCTGAATCTGCTCCATGGCATACGGCATAAATTGCGACAGCTTCTCGAAGGTTGTCACCTGCTCGTAGTAATGGATCTCGTCCGGCCCGGCCAGCGGATTGACGGTTGCCGCATAGATGGCTTTACCCGCCAGCGTAACCGTAAAGCTCGCCATCAGCAGCACCGGCGCATTCGGCCAGCGCATGAGCACGAAGAACGGCAGCAGCAGTCCGCTGTAAAGAATAAGCGAGAGCCTTTCATCCGCGGCAAAAGCCCACTTTGCCGTCAGAATCAGCAGGACGGAATATCCGACCAGCATGATTTTCCGCGTATCGACTAAACGGTCAGCCTGCATACAGACGCTCCAGCTTTTCCGCGCTTACGCGGATATCGTAGCCGCGCTCGCCCAGCGCTGCCGCTCTTTCCTGCCATTCCCCGCCGCCTCGGGCTCTTCGCTCGCCGATGCTGGCCATCGCTTCCGCCCAGCGCTCCGGAGAGTCATTCAGCGCAAGACGCTCGATTAAGCCGATTCGCAGATCCGCTTCCCGCGGTACCGTCTCGGAAATCAGGCACGGCACGCCTGCAGCCTGCGCTTCAATGAGCACGATGCCAAGTCCCTCATAGAGCGACGGCAAGACAAAGGCGTCCAGCGAGCCAAGCAGCTCCGGCACATCCTTGCGGAGGCCAAGGAAATTGACCTTGCCTTCAATCCCAAGCTCACGCGCCTTCTCTTCCATCTCCGGCCGCAGCGGCCCGTCGCCGCAGAGCAGAAGACGGGACTTCGGACGCTGCTTGACCAGGCTTGCGAAGCTGTCCAGCAGCAGCGCGTGATTCTTCTGCTTGCTGAACCGGCCGATATGGCCGATAAGCAGCTCATCCTCTGCGGCGCCGAAACGACGGCGAAGCTCCTCGCGGTTCTCCCGTACAAGCGACTCGTAAGGAGCGAGCGTAATAGCGTTAGGGAACACGTCTACGCGTCCGTCCTTCCAGCAGCCGTCTCCGAAGAGAGACTCGCATGCCGCCCGCGAGCAGCCCAGCATATTGGTCGAGTGACGGCTGATCAAGCTGCGCATATACGAACGGTACAGATTGCGAACCAGCGATGTCGACTTGCTGTCGCTCGTGTTGTGACTGTGACTGATCCGCACCGGCACGCCCAGCTTGTCCGCCAGCTTAAGCACGTACCCGCTGAAGCCGAATACATGACTGTGTACCGCGGCGTAAGGACCGTATTTGTTCATGTTAGCCGTCAGCTGCTTGCGGAAGGAGCGTATTCCGTCCTTCGGCGGCGGCTGAACGAAGATCGTTCCTCCCAGCGCCCGGATTTCGTCGTCGTAGAAAGACGGCTCCGGCGATTGCACGGCAAAATGAAATTCGTATTTGTCCCGGTCAATGTTCCGATATACATTCATCAGCAGCGTCTCGATGCCGCCGGGATGCATGCGTCCAACGACATGCAGCACTTTGATTTTGGTATGGCTCATGGCAGTATTCTCCCGATATGTTCATAGAGCTGCAGCTTCTTGGCGTCAATGGCCGGTCCCGAGTCCGCCATCCGGCCGTCTACCGCAGCGGCAAGCTGCTGCCTGCTCTCGCGGAAGTCGATCAGCTGGCTCTTCATGCCGAGATCGGCGAAAATATTCTCAAGCTTCCGGTCCCAGATCAGACCGTATGTCGGCTTGCCCATCGCAAGCGATGGAATGCAGGCATGAAGCCGCTGCGCAATAACGGTATCGCAGGCGGCAATCGTGCCCACCAGCTGTTCGACCGTTGTCGGATAAGGAGTGAACTCGACACCCTTCAGACCCGACAGCCGCGGCTTCACGAACTCCTCGACAAACGCGTTATCCGATGCCGCGCCGTTGGTGAAGAAGCTTACGTTGTGGCCGGCTCCAATCGCGACCTTCGCCGCCTGCAGCCACCAATCCGCGCAAGCCTCGCGCTCCCAGCGGAGCTCGCAGTGACGGTTCATCTCATGCGGGTCCATCACGCCAAGGCCAATTTTTCGTCTCCCCGACTTCTCCTGTCCCGCCGCTGCCTCCGTCAGGCCAAAAGCCTCCGGCGTGAACAACGCCGGGTCGGCTAACGTAACCGTCTTGACCGCAAGCTTCGGATCAAGGTCAAGCAGGAAACGCCGCGAATCTTCGTCCCGCACCGCGATCGACGTGGCATACCGGCAAGCTCCGAGCAGCCAGCGCCTCGCCTGCGTGCTCCAAGGCCCGCGAGCGCCAACCAGCAAAATATGAAGCGGCTTGCCTTGGCGCTTGGCCTCATCCGCCACTCGGCGGACAGCCAGCGGGAACGTCCAGTACGTATCGATGAGCAGATGCCCGCCCCCGATAAATACCGCTTCCGATTCCTCCACTGCCTGCTGCAGCTCGCGGTTCAGCTTCTCGTTCTTGCCGCGATGAATCCAATAAGCCTTCAGGCGCCGGAGCGCATCCGGCGTCATCTTCTTGCCCGAGCCTGCGCTGTTCAGCTTCACGGCGGGTGCCGAAGCATATTGCGCGGCCGCCGATGCCGGCGGGCCCGCTAATGCATAATGCAGACCGCCCCGCGCCGAGTAGATCGGCATCGATTGATCGCAGCGGCCGTCAAGCAGGTCGAAGTGAATAACCTGATGTTTGCCCCGCATGGAGATAATCCGGTTTAACGTATAAGCGATGAGGCCATCGCCCAAATTCGGCGATTTCGGAACCCCCGCCAACAATACTTTCTTCACGAGTAATTCCCCCTCTTTCTTGCGAATGACAAGCTTGGCGCCCAAGCCAGCGTCTGCACGCCCGGTTTGCGTCTAACGAGCAGCACGGCTGCCGAGTTCCAGACGATAATCGACAGCGTAGAGGCAAGAGCTCCGCCAAGCATACCCATTGTTGGGATCAGCAGCGCGTTAAGCGCCGCATTCACGAACGCGGCTGCGATCAGCACTTTGGTGAGCGCGTTCTGGCGTCCGGTCATCGTAGCGACGGTGCCGTTCTGCCCGCAATAAGCGCTGAACAGCTGGCCGAAGGCCAGGATCAGCAGCGACGGATAAGCCTTCGTGAACTCCGGACCAAACAGTCCAAGCGTCCAATGGCCAAGCACGACGAAGTAGGCAAAAACAACCGCCGCGAAAGCAAATCCGATCCGTCCCGTCCGGATGCATACCCGCTGGAGTCCGGCAATGTCGCCTTTTGCATACTTTTCGGATACAAGCGGCGATGCCGTCATATTCACGGCGGTCAGCATAAATGACACCAGGACGGCCAGCCGGACCGCTGCCGAGAAGAGGCCCGACTCGGTCTCTCCCCGCATAAAGCCCATCATTAACACGTTTAATTGTCCGAGAATCAAATACATGCCGGCATTAATCATTAACGACGATGATAATCGCAGCCAGCCTCGCGTCTCGTAATTAGGCTCTACCCCAGCCGTCTGCGAGCCAATCCGCTTCTTCAGCACAATCGCGCCAATCACGTAGGTGACAGCCGTTGCGACCGCGAAGCAGAGCAGCGCCATCGCGGCGCCAAGCTTCACGCCGGCAGCGCCAAGCGCCGCGACAAAACCAATCGTCAGTACCGGGCGGATAATCTTTTCCGGCATTTGTGCGAATAACGCGTCCTTCATCGCCTGCAGCGCGCTTTGGCGCAAGGTGGCAAGAGTAAGAAGCGGAATCGCGGCAAAGCCGGCGATATAAGCAATCGTCTTGGCGTGAGCTTCGCTTCCGCCTTGTCCGCCCCTGCCCCAGTCCATCAAGGCAACTACGGCAATGCCGATAAGCGCGGCTAGCACGGATAGCGTAAAGCCGATCTGATTGCTCCGGCGAAGCAGCCCTTTGATCAATGGCCAGTTGCCTTTCACCCGATAGGCGGAGACGAGCTTAACCGTTGCGGTATCAAAGCCAAGCTTCGCCGGGAAAACCATAAACGTTACGACCGTAGTTACAAAAGCGTATATCCCGTAATCCTGTACGCCGAGCAGCCGGGCCAGCGCAATCTGCAGCAGCATCGCCAGTCCCATCCCAACGGAGTTGATCAGGAAGCTGGCGCCTCCTCCCCGGCTGAGCCGCGAAGTAATAAGCGTTCGAATGGAGCCTGCACCTGCGCCCGCGCTTGAGGCGCTGCCCTCCTTACCGCCGAGTTTCATGCTGCACACTCCTCAAAAAGATAAACATTCGTTAACCGCGTTAACCGGCAGCCGTTGCGCCGCCATTGCGGTAGGTTGGAACCAGATGCTGCAGAACCGCGCGGATATCGTCCGGATGCTGGCCAAGCACCTTTTCCATCTTGCGAATCTCGAAATCAAGCTCTTTGCGGTTGAGCTGCACCGGTCTGCCGATAAAGATCCGGTTATGCTTCGTGGAAGACAGGCCTTCTTCGTTCGTCAACAGCTCTTCATACAGCTTCTCGCCTTCGCGCATGCCGGAGAACGTAATGTCGATGTCGACATGCGGCTCGTAACCCGACAAGCGAATCAGATCGACGGCCAGATCGTAAATTTTGACCGGCTTGCCCATATCGAGAATAAATACCTCGCCGCCCTTGGCGAACGAGCCTGCTTGAATAACGAGCTGAACGGCTTCCGGAATCGTCATGAAATAACGCACCATCTCCGGATGGGTAACCGTTACCGGACCGCCCTTGACAATCTGCTCCTTGAAGCGCGGAATAACGCTGCCGCGGCTGCCAAGCACGTTGCCGAACCGTACGGCTACGAACTTCGTATTGCTGTGCATGTCGAGAGATTGGATAAACATCTCGGCGATCCGCTTGGTTGTGCCCATTACGCTAGTCGGGTTAACGGCTTTATCCGTCGAGATCAGCACGAAGCGTTCCGCTCCGTACGCGTCCGCGCATTCGGCGACGTTTTTCGTACCGAATACGTTGTTCTTGATAGCTTCCGCCGGGTTGCGTTCCATCAGCGGAACATGCTTATGCGCGGCGGCATGGAAAACAACCTGAGGCCTAAATTTGGCGAACACGCTGTCGATCCGCGTGCGGTCCTGTACGTCGGCGATAACCGTCTCGATAGCCAATTGCGGGAATGAGCTGCGCATTTCCATTTCAATCGTGTAGATACTGTTCTCGCCGTGGCCAAGAAGCAGCAGCTTGCTTGGTTTGAATGGCGCGATCTGGCGGCAAAGCTCGGAGCCGATCGAACCGCCTGCTCCCGTTACGAGAACCACTTTATCCTGTACGTATCCGGCGATGTGCTCGAGATCGGTACGAATCGGGTCGCGGCCAAGAAGGTCCTCTACGCTGACATCGCGCATGCGGCCTGCCGCGCCGCGGTTATCAATCATATCCTGAAGATCCGGAACGATCTTCAGCTTCGCTTTTGTTGTTTTGCAAAGGTTAACCAGCTCGGAGATTTGAGTCTTCGATACCGAAGGCATCGCGATAATAATTTCGTCGATATGATGCGATTCTACGACACAAGCAATCTCCTTGCGGTTGCCGAGAACCCGCAGCCCCAGGATATCCATCTGGTGCTTGTACGGGTCGTCATCGATAAAACCTACCGGCGTTACGCTGACGCCGTCGTTCTGCATCATTTCTTTCGCGATTAAGGTCCCGCAGCTTCCCGCTCCGATAATAAGAGCGCGACGGCCGCCGGCCGGTTTGCTCACGCTGTATTTATCGCAAAAGATACGCCATGCAAGACGCGGAGCGGTAAGCAGCAGGAAAGTGCCTGCCGCGTGATGCAGCATAAGCAGCGGATGAGCTTCTCCCTGCATCACCCACCAGGCAGCAAACGGAACAACAGCCGAGATCAAGGAAACCTGCAGCAAGCAAAGCATGTCCGAAATGCCGGTATACTGCCAGATCCGGCGGTGAAGACGGAGCCGGTGAAGCCGCCAGAAGCCAACGACTGCCGCTAACGCTGCATAAGACAACCATGCAGCAGCCCCGCCTTGAGGCGCCGAAGGTTCAAGCGCGTACGCGATGGCGAAGCTGGCAAGCACGGCTGCCAGATCCCCCGCCACAATAACTTTTGTCCGATAATGAGCCCGCATTATTATTTTCCTCCTCTTTCCCTTTGCGTTTATCTATATATGGTTCTGCTTTAGAGTCTGGTTCGTCTCACGTCCGATCGACATATTCGTAATAAGGTCCCGCTTCGCGATGGGCGGTCTGGTTAAGCGCGATGCCAACGATTCTGGCCTGTACGAATTGCAGGGCATTTTTCGCTTTGATGGCATGCTGCTTTTTGCCGGTACGCGCATTGACGACCAGCAGGACGCCGTCGCATTTGTTGGCGACAACCTGCGCATCCGCTACGGCTAGTACCGGCGGCGTGTCGATCAGCACCATATCGTACTGCTCGCGAAGCTTCCCTAGCAGCTCTTCCATTCGGGAAGATCCCAGAAGCTCCGACGGATTGGGCGGTACCGGCCCGGAAGGCAGGACATCCAGCCCCTTAATGCGGGTTTCCTTGATGACCTCCTTGAGGTCCGCCTGCCCGGATAACACATGCGACAGTCCCGTGCGGTTGCTGAGTCCGAAGTTGTAATGGGACGTTGGCTTCCGGAGATCGGCATCCACCAGAATGGTGCGCCGCTCCATCTGCGCGTAAGTGACTGCCAGATTCATAATGGTCGTCGACTTGCCCTCTTCAGGACCCGCCGAGGTAACCATCAGAAGCTGCAGCGGGCGGTCCGTCTCGGCGTATTGCAGGTTCGTACGCAAGGTACGGTAAGCCTCCGAGATCGGGGAGGTTGGGTTGGCTTCGGCCACGATCGGGCGTAGCTTAAGATCACTGCGAGACATTGCGATTATCCCCCTCCATTCCTATCGTGGTTTTGCCAATGGCTAATGCCTTCGGCTTCAGATCGCCTTGCTTAATATTCGGTATGGCTGCCAGCGTAGGAAGGCCAAGATACCGTTCCACGTCGCTTTCCGTCCGTAACGTATCGTCAAAGTAATTAAGAGCCAGTACCAGAGTGATCGACAGCAGGAATGCGGCGATAAATCCGATGGCAATGTTGAGCTTGGTCTCCGGCTTCACCTTCACCGGCTGGTCGTTCGAGTCAGCGGTATGAAGGATATACACGTTGTCGACCTTCATAATGAGCGGAATCTGCTGCTGGAACACATAAGAGACGGTATTAACGACTTGCGCCGCTCTTTTGTAATCCGTGTCCAGATAAGAGATGGTGACCACTTGCGTGCCATTCACCGAACTGAACCGGATATTATGCATCAGCTGCTCCGTTGTCAGCCCAAGCTCAGGATGCTTCTTTACCACCAGGTCCATAATGGCCGGGGTCTTGATAATTTCCTTGTACGTATTGATTAAGCTTAAATTCGTGTTGATCATATTCAGATCGAGCTTGAACGATCCCGCCTGACCCGCTGTCGAATTGACGATCAGTTTCGTATAGGCTTCATAGACGGGCTTCATCACCCAGGCGCTGTAGGCTCCCGCCGCAGACGCACCAAGTACGGTCACGAGAATGACCAGCCAAAGCTTTTTCCGAATGAGCCACACTATTTCTTTTAAATCCAGTTGGCTGCTCAAAACGACAATAACCTCCATCCCTTTCCATCAACATTCGACTTTGATTATGTCATAAGGGTTATGGGAACATAGAGGGAAGAAGGTAATATTTTCAATTAGGAGGCAGTTATCATTTTTTGCCTATGTATTACATGCTGATTTTCCTAACGTTTCATATTTCTAATCAAGAATTAATCGTTCAGAGATAAAAATTTCCAGTAATTTTCATGTTTATTACATGCAAAAACGATGTTTATATAGGTATTCCATACACAACCTAAGGCATAGAATCAGGACGTCCGGGAAAATGGCGCTGCGCCGCATAGTATCAGGCTTTCGCAGGGATGGAAGGAAAGGGTAATTGCTACAGAAAGTCGCATTCAAAACCATAGGCAAGGGACTTTCGCCATACAGCTGTCCAATAATCGGGATATTGCCCGGTAGGGTAAAAAGGATAAGAGGATTCTCATATTCCCTAACCCTCCCGATTTCCTGCCCGTTGGCCTAGGTTTGACGTTAATTCAGAGTCCATTGGCCCCTGAAATGGCAGGATTGTGCTTTTTTTTAGTTGTCGGAAGAAGGGCTAGCCCGTATGAAACAGCTAACCGACCTTTAATTCCGACCGTTTTCATAGAAAATAACCTCTTTTCCGCCTCATTCAAGCCTTTGTCTATAAACCAATTGTAAAATAAGCTAGTCCAGCGGTAGGACGATGCACAATGGACTCGACTGCCGAAGAGTCCCGAACCACGGTCCCGTAGTCCATCAGGACCCATCTTCGCGACAAATTGTAACCGTTTCCAATAGGGGCAGCAAATCATGCGTTGGCTTTTTTGACATACAAAAACAAGCCCAGCCGGATCGTCGAACGACCGGACTGGACTTGTTTCTTCTATATAATAGATGAAGGGATTGTTAATTGCTTGTTTCGACTCGCGGTGTTGGAACTGTAGTTTCGATTGCGGCAGTCGTCGCAGGCTTGCCCCGGCGAACCAGGAACGTAACCGACAGGAAGCCGATTGCAAGCATGGCCGCAAGAACAAACAACGCCGGAACAAGATGATCGCCAAACGCCTCCGGCGATGTGATGGCACCGCCGCTTTCGAAGATCAGACCGCTGATCGCTACGCCAAACACGCCCCCCAGCTCGCGGGATGCATTGCTCAAACCGCTTGCTTCGCCGGCTGCATGCTCGGGAACGGACGTCAGAATACCGTGGGACAGCGGCGTAAAGCTGAAGCCCATGCCCGCGCCAGCCGCCATCATCGCCGGAACGATATAGCCGAACGGGAAGATCGCGCCCTTGCCGATAATCATTAGGGCAAAATAGATCATAGCGGCCGTCTGGAGGAACAGCCCAAAGAGAAGAATCTTTTTCGAGCCGTATTTGCCAACGAGCAGCCCGGCGAGCGGTGCGCAGATCATCGTGCAGACGGTCCAGACCATTTCTCTAACGCCCGCTCCTAGAGCCGAATAGCCTTGAGCTTGCTGCAGGAATAACGTCAGCAGGAAGATCGCGCCAAAGATTCCGGCATTCATCCAAAAGCCCGCAGATAGATAAGCGCTGTAAGTCCGGCTTTTGAAATAATCGAATTGAACAAACGGCTGCTTCCGGCTGCGCTCCCAGAAGTAGAAACCGAGCAGCAGGACTACGCCGCCTGCAATAGCCCCCCATACGCAAAAGGCATCCCAGCCTTCCGAGTTGCCGCGCATTAAACCAAACACGATGCCGAACAAGGATAATCCAAGAAGCACGATCCCCGGAAGGTCCAGAGGCTTGCGTTCACCCTTCGATTCCGTCAGCCATAACGCGCCGAGGATAACGGCAATAATGCCAACCGGTACGTTAATCCAGAAGACCATTTCCCAAGGCGCGCCATTAATAATAATTCCGCCGACCAACGGTCCAATCGATAGTCCTAATCCGGAAATGCCGGACCATAGGCCGATAGCCGCGGCGCGTTTTTCAGGAGGGAAGGCCGCATTCACAAGCGTTAAGCTGAGCGGAATGATCGCCGCGCTGCCTATCCCCTGCAGCGCCCTCGACAGCGACAGCTCGATGGAGCTGGTACTGAGGGCTGAAGCAAGCGAGCCAAGCGTGAATAACACGATGCCGAGCAGGAATATTTTTTTGCGGCCGAAACGGTCGCCAATCGCGCTAAACGGAATAAGCAGCACCGCAAAAGCTAACGTATACGCATTGAGGAACCATTGCAGATCGGACATGCTGGCGTGAAATTCCTCCTGGATGGATGGCAGCGCCACTCCGATAACCAGATTGTCGAGCATAGCCATAAACAAGGCGATACAGGTAACAACAAGCAGCCGACCACGGGAAGCGGTAGAAACCATGTTTAAATCTCTCCTTTTTTTGGTTTTTTATTTATTGATTAATAAATACAAGCATAAAAAAATATAGATTTAGATGGGATGGCGGATCAGATGCATGCTTGGTCCTCCTTTTATTTTATTTTATTTATTAATCAATAAATGAATAGCCTTTAAAAAAATCCGCTGTGAAGCAAACGGATTTTATCTGGCAGCCGGAGCGGCTGGGGTTGGAAGGTTAGTCGGTGTGGTCCAGTTGTCCCAAATCGCCAAGTATGGGAAGCTCGAGAACCTCGGACATTGTAATGACCATCCCGCAGGCGATAAAGGTTGAGGCTTGCTGGCTTGGATTCGGAATTCCTGCCCGCTCGAACCGTTCTTTAATCAATTGGTGCACCTCGGCAAATCTCTGTTTCACGATCGCGCGGACGTTCGGCTCCGGTGTCGTATAAGACTGCATGCAGAGCAGCGTCTCATCCCGGTGGGTGACCATCAGCTCATTGAAAGCTTCCCCCATATGGTGGTGGAGCATTTCCGCCGGGGATTCTACCTGGGAGAAGGCATGGATCAAACGCTTCTGCGCTCTCTCGAGGACAGCGAGGTATAAGATTTCCTTCGTTTTGAAAAAGTGAAACACGTAGGGCTGGGTGACCCCAACCTCTGCAGCAACCATAGCGGTTGTTGTTTTGTAATACCCGTTATTCGCAAATAGCGAGGCAGCTGCATCTAATATCTGCTCTTTCCGATTCGTTACAGCGTTGAAGTCTTTTTCTCTTGGCGTCATAGGCAACCTCGTTTATTTATTTATCAATAAATTACTGTATACGATTGGAAATGTCAATAGGCTCCATCCAGGAAAATTTCTTTGACATGGAAAAAGCCGACGGATGTCGGCTTTTTTCGGTAAGTGAACAGTATGCTGGCCTCGGCGTCGGGCGCTATAGCAGGGAATTTGCCTGCTATTTGGCTAGTTTCCACAGCGTGCAGGCGTACGGACTTCTGCAGCAGGCTTTTTGCCTGCTGTTGGGCTAGTTTGCTCAGCGCGCGGGCGTACGGGCTGCTGCAGCAGGCTTCTTGCCTACTATGGGGCTAGAGTTGCCCGCGTTCGGGCTTTTGCCCCACAATCAAGCGTCTGCTCCACCGTAGCACGGTTTTTTCCTCTTATTCAGCCACTTCACTCTCGTGTTTGCGCGCTCTCCCTGCTGTAAGACGGTTTTTCCGTCTTATTGGGCTGCTTCTGCCCCACAATCGAGCGTCCGATCCACCGTAGCACGGTTTTTTCCTCTTATTCAGCCACTTCACTCTCGTGTTCGCGCGCTCCCCCTGCTGCAAGATGGTTTTTCCGTCTTATTGAGCTGCTTTTGCCCCACAATCGAGCGTCCGATCCACCGTAGAACGGTTATTTCCTCTTATTGTCCTTGATTCAGTTCGTCGAGCAGCTCCTCGAACCAAGCTGCTCGCTCCAGCGCGGCGGGGATATCGCCGACGCCGTCTTCGTCGCACCATGCGGTGGACAGCACCGCATGAGCGAACCCCCACGCCAGTAACCTGGCGTGGTCCAAACCAAGGGCGCCGCATAACAGCTCCACGCGGCGCCGGATCACTTCCCGCTGCCCCTTCGGCGGCAGCTGGTTCAAGAGCAGCGGAATCGTTCCGTATTCCGCTTCCCCAACCACACCCTTCGGGTCAATGGCCAGCCATCCCGGCCCGCCATGACCCGAAGACAAAATATTCCCATGGTGCAAGTCACCATGGAGCAAGAACAACCCGCCGCCGCCCTCTTCGAGCAGGCGGCGAAAAACCTCCTCCGCGCGGCAAACCACGCGCTCCGGCAGCGGCCCCGTGCCGCCGCCATGCCGCTGGCGCAGCCGGGCGAGGCCCGCGGCCCAGTCCGCTACGGACGGGAATTCTCCCCCGTCCGGCGCGGGAACCGCCAGCCGCCGCATCACCTCGGCGGCTGCCAGCACGGCATCGTCGTCGCTCAACCCCGACGACGACAGCATCACCCCCGGCTGGACGCGCTCAATCAATAGCGCGCCCCGCTCCTCGTCCGCGGCAAGCACGCGCACCGCGCCGCGGCTGTCATAAAGCCGCAACGCCGCCAGCTCCGTGCGGAATTCCCGGCTTGGCACGCCAAGCTTCAGCACGGCGGGCGTTCCGTCCTGCAGCACGGCCGGGGCAACAAAGTTATACGACAAAACAAAAGGAGACGGCAGTTCCACCGTCATCCCCCATTTTTCCTCGCAGTCCAGCAATAGCTTATCGAAGCCCGCCAGCCACTGCTCGCCTTTTTCGCCGTGAACCGATCTGATCGTCTGACACAAATGTTCTGGAATCTGCATCATTCACTCTCCCCCGGCATTCTTACGCTCATTTTTTCACCCTGCGTGCACCGTCGCAATTCCTCGAATTCCGCTTCACGTACACTCTCCCTGCCGCTTTTTACGACTACAGCTGAACCGGAATGACGCATACCGGCTGGGAGATTTCGATTGAATAGCCCGTATACACCGGCATACCCGACTCGCTAATGCGGAATACCGCTACGTTATTGGTATCCTTGTTGGCCGTGATCGCGAATTGACCGCCCGGTACCAACGCAAAATGCCGCGGATGTTTTCCTTCCGTCGACACATGCCCAACCAGCGTCAGCTGGCCGCTCTCCGCGTCCACCGCAAATACGGCAAGGCTGTCATGACCGCGGTTCGAGCCATAGAGGAAACGTCCGTCCTCGGAGATCGCGATTTCCGCGGTGCCATTAGCTTCAGCGAAGCCTTCCGGCAGAGTCGGCACCGTCTGCACGGCCTCGAGCGCACCTTTTTCCGCATCGTAACGGAAGGAAATAATCGTCGAATCCAGCTCGTTAATCACAAAAGCAAACTGACCATTCGGATGGAATGTCATATGGCGCGGACCCGCGCCAGGC
The DNA here is from genome assembly GCF_051200795.1 of Paenibacillus glycanilyticus. Classification (NCBI taxonomy): domain Bacteria; kingdom Bacillati; phylum Bacillota; class Bacilli; order Caryophanales; family Paenibacillaceae; genus Paenibacillus; species Paenibacillus glycanilyticus. The sequence goes on along the minus strand of NZ_CP195155.1, from coordinate 420,338 downwards.
TGCACCACGGTCTCGCCGTGGCGGACCAGCTTGCGGTTTTCTTTATCCAACGTATAAGCAACGATCCGGTCGATCCCAAGATCCGGTACAAAAATATATTTGCCGTCCGGGCTGAAGTTCGTGCTGTGCGGATGCGGCGTTTTCTGGTTCGGATGAGGACCGCTTCCATCATGCTGCTGAATATCGAGAATCTCTCCGATTTCCCCGTTATCCGTGAGCGACACAAGGCTGATCCGGCCGCCATGGTAGCTGCACAGCAGTACAAATTCGCTATCAGCATCGCGCTGAATATGGCAAGACGGCGCCGTAATGGCAAGCTTGCGGTTCAATTGCTCAAGGTTGCTGTCTTCAATCGAAAAAGCAACCGCATCGCCAACCTTCGCCCCTTCCGCATCCGCGCCTTCGGCAATGGCATACAGTCTGTTGTTCGCCGCATCAACGTTAAGGAAGGTTGGGTTTTTTAATCCCGATGCCTGCTCTTTAAGGGTCAGCGTCCCTTCTGCCGTATCGAATTCGTAACGGTACACGCCGCTGTTGTCCGCTTCCGCGTAAGAGCCGATAAATACCGTTAATTTGTCATTATGTAAGGTCATGAATAATATCCTCCTGCTTTTATAGAATGTTCCTTATATTGTACCCTCTCATCCGGCATAAACCAAGCCTTTCGCTCCGCATGGACAACAGCCCGAAATAAGCCTACACTGTTTTTAGCGAATCCCTTATTTACGAAAGGAGCGAAAGCAAAAAGTGGCGATCAACCGTAAATTGATGACCGATCCGGATTTTGAAGAAGCGGTGCAGCGCAAATATCCGGTACGCGTATTCAAGGATGACTTTATCGTGAACAACGGCGGTACGGTCATTCGTTTCGACGACAGTAAAGTTGTCATTCAGTCCAGCGTGAGCGACCTCGTCTACTATACAAGGGCGGAATGCGAGTTTTTCGAAGTCCGGAAAAAATGACAGGCGCCTTTATTTAACGTTATAATACTTTAGTACTGAAATATTAAAGGAGTTTGCAGCATGAGCGAAAATGGAAAAATACTCGTTATGACCGCCGTTGCGGTTGAACGGGATGCTGTCCTGCGCGGCCTTAACGGCGACGAACGCTTCGAGGTAATGGAAGCCGGCGTTGGTCCGATGGAAGCCGCCGTCAGTACGGCAACGCACCTTGCTTTGGCTGGTCGCAATGCCTATCGCCTTGTTATTTCCGCAGGTATCGCGGGAGGATTTAAGGAACGTGCCGAGGTGGGCACGCTGGTTGTCTCCAGCGCAATCATTGCCGCCGATCTTGGCGCCGAGACGCCGGAAGGCTTCCATAGCGTGGACAAGCTTGGGTTCGGTTCCGCTCATATCGAGGTGGATGGCGAGCTCGCCGAGCGTCTGACTTCGGCGCTTCAGGCTGCCGGACTTCAGACCGCGCTTGGACCCGTCCTTACCTTATCGACGGTTACTGGCTCCGCCGAGACGGCTGCCGAGCTGGCCGAGCGGATTCCCGGCGCTGCCGCGGAAGCGATGGAGGGCTTTGGCGTTGCTGCTGCTGCCCGCCGCGCAGGTCTGCCCGTGCTGGAGCTGCGCGCGATTTCGAATCCGGTTGGCCCGCGTGACCGCAGCGCTTGGCGGATTAAGGACGCTCTGCAGTCTCTTGAAGCTGCAAGCTCCGTATTACGGGAGGTTATCGTATGAAAATCGCTTTTTCCCCGTGTCCGAACGACACGTTTGTATTCCATGCCCTGACGCATGGTTTGGTTCCGGGTGCTCCGGAATTTGATGTGATGTACGCCGATATCGACATTACGAACAATTTGGCGGCAAGCGGCGACAGCGATCTTGATGTGCTCAAGATTTCCTATGCTGCTCTGCCTTGGGTATTAAAAGACTACGCGCTTCTGCCATGCGGCGGCGCTCTTGGCCGAGGCTGCGGTCCGCTTGTTCTCACTAAAGACAAGCTGGAGGACGCGTCTTACCTCAGCGGCAAAAGAGTGGCCGTACCTAGCGAACGCTCGACTGCCTATCTGCTGTTCCGTCTATGGGCAGCGCAAAATGTTCCCGGCGGCGTAGGCGAAATTATCGTGATGCCGTTCCACGAGATCATGCCGGCCGTACGCGATGGCAAGATCGACGCCGGCCTTGTGATTCACGAAGCCCGCTTCACTTACCAGAATTACGACCTCTCCATGCTGGTTGACCTCGGCAGCTGGTGGGAATCCGATACCGGCCTGCCGATTCCGCTTGGCGCCATTATCGCCCGCCGCTCGCTCGACCTGCGCGCTCTTTCCAGCTGGATCGAGCAATCCGTCGAGTATGCCTGGAAGCATCCTGAAGCATCGAAGGACTACGTTATGCAGCATGCGCAGGAGATGGATCCTTCCGTTGCCCAGCAGCATATCAACTTGTACGTGAACGACTTCACGGGCAATCTGGGCAGCAGCGGTTATGCCGCGATCTCAACCCTGCTTAACCGCGCAGCCGACGAAGGTCTCGTTCCCGCAATCGACCCGGCTCTTCTCGAATTCCCGGGTTAAACTTGAGGGAGTCCCAATCAACCGTTATGGTGATGGGGACTCCCTTTTTATAGCTTTAGTTAGTTGATTGTAATGTAAAAATACAGGTCGTCCGGCAGCCGGCAGTCTAGTTCAAGCATCCTGTTGCTAAACTACAGGTCATTGGACCAAATATAACTCAAAATAGACTCAACTGCTCGAATAACATGTACTTTTGCATCTATATTACCTTCCAGCCAACTCTGAAGTAATTTTACATGCATTTTAGCAGTTTGTTGCAGACTCCCGCCCTCCTTAACGATACCGTGCATCGTTAAGCTCAACCATCCAGCTACTTTTCGCCTACCTCCACACGTTTCCGCCCACCTTAGCGATGTCCCGCATCGTTAAGCACTCGCCCACTTCTAATTTCCGCCCCCTTAACGATGCCGTGCATCGTTAAGCTCATCCATTTAGCTACTTTCGCCAGCCTCCACACGTTTCCGCCCACCTTAGCGATGTCCCGCATCTTTAAGCCCTTGCCCACTTCTAATTTCCGCCTCCTTAACGATGCCGTGCATCGTTAAGCTCAACCATTTAGCTACTTTTCGCCAGCCTCCACACGTTTCCGCGCACCTTAGCGATGTCCCGCATCGTTAAGCACTCGTTCTTCTCTAGCTTCCGCGCGAGCGGAAGCAGAACGAAAAAGAGCTGCCCGCGTCGGGCAGCTCTTATCTATTTCCTTACGATCCGACTACACGTCGGAATCGTCCCATTTTTTCGAATATGCTTTCTTCGTGACCCAAAGGGTCATCCAGGTGAGCAACACAACGATGATGGCAGCAAAAATCCAAACTCCAACCGGAACATTCATCTGCAACTACCCCCTTCTCGCCTATTACTACTATCTTAACGGACAATACGGGAGCATATACAGTCTAAATATTAACATTTTGCAACGGTTTACACCGGAATCTGTCATTTGGAAGCATTCGCCTCCTGCATAAGGGCAGACTAGCGCTAAATCCCTTACCGGAATGCTCGAAGGAACTCCACTGCCTTGCGGATATCCTCTTCCGGACGATTCCCGACTTCCCGTTCAATCGTCAAATAGCCGTTATACCCAATATCCTGCAGCGCCTTCAAATAACGGTCAAACGGAACGCTGCCTTCCCCAAGCGGAACCTCGCGGAATAAAGGTCCGTCGCTCGCCATATCGGCGATCATGTCATGACTCATCCCCGCAAAGCCCAGGTATCCGTACACGACACGCGGATCAATCTCGGCCGCCAGCTTAATTCCGTCCTTCGCATGCGTATGCACGATATAATCCTTCAGCAGATAGACGCCCTGAACCGGATCATCGCCAGTCACCATAACCATATTGGCCGGGTCGAAGTTAACCGATACGCCGTTTGTCGTAAGCGAATCCAGGAAAGACTTCAATCGCGCAGCAGGCTCAGGACCCGTCTCTATCGCAAAATAAGCCCCCATGCTGCTTGCGTAGCTGCTTAATTCTTCGCAGGAAGACTGCATCGCAGCGTAGATCGGCGAATTCGTATCTTCCGGCACGATCCCGATATGCGTCGTTACGATATTGGTTCCCAAATCAAGCGCCAGCTCGAGAATCCGCTTGGACTTATCGATTTTGGCCGGATTAGCCTCGGCATCCTGGAAGCCATGTCCCCCAAGATCTCCGCATAAAGCCGAAATCGTAAGGCCAAGCGACGCAATGCGGTCTTTCAGCTCGCGACGAGCCGACGTGGACAGATTGGCAGGATCGGTCTCGCCGCTTACCGCGTAAATCTGTACGCCTTCCGCTCCAACCTCAACCGCTTTTTTCAACCCTTCGTTTAAGCCAATCCCAAAGCTCTCGACAATAACGCCAATCGGATTGTTAACCTCTATGCTTGCCAGTTCCGTCATGAATTAGACCCCTTCCTTCGCTGCAGCGGCAGTTGAAGCCGCAGCCTCCGTATTCAAGACTACTTCCGTCCCAAGAGCCGCCGATTCATAAACCGCCTGAAGCATCCGCATCAGCTCTACGCCATCCTCTACCGGGCTGATCGGCTCGGCCTTGCCGAAGCAGCAGTCCACGAAATGAGCGACTTCCAGGTCGAAGCTCTCCTGGAACTGGAACGAGAGATGATCCAGCTGCGGCTCGATGTTCACGATTTTGTTGAACTGCTCGGTTACGATCACGAGCTTCGGATCAATCTCGGCTCCGCCTTTGGTGCCGTAGATTTTGCTGCTCATTTCGTTCTGCGCGGCATGCAGCGTGTAGCTGATATCGACGTACAGCGAAGCGCCGTTCTCGAAGCGGATGAGCGCATTGGCCATATCCTCAACATCGTTAAGCGAAGCGTCGTAGTCCGCCGCCTTATAGAAGCTTAAGCCTTCAATATGCGACCGGTTGCCCAGCTTCCGGTACGTATTGCCGCTGACCGAAACCGGCCTGGGCTTGCCCATCAGATACCAGCACAAATCAATCATATGTACGCCGACATCAATCAGAGGGCCTCCGCCCGAGCGTTCGGAATCCGCAAACCAGCCGCCCGGGTTGCCTAACCGCCGGATTGCCGATGCTTTGGCATAGTAAATGTCTCCAAGCTGCCCGCTCTCCGCATACTGCTTCACAAGCTGCGCCTGGTCGGCATATCTGCGGACGAAGCCTACAAGCAGCTGCTTGCCGGAACGCCTTACAGCCTCCTGTACGGCAAGCGCCTGTTCAACCGTCTTGGCAAGCGGCTTTTCGCATAGCACATGCTTGCCGGCATCCAGCGCGGCCACCGCAATCTCGGCATGGCTGTTATTCCAGGTACAGATGCTTACCGCATCAATCTCCGGATTGGCCAGCAAATCTTTATAGTTATCGTAAACATGAGGGATGCCGTAAGCTTCAGCCTTCTCCCGCGCTCGTTCCCCGTTCAAATCCGCGATTGCCGCAAGCTCCACCTCTGGATGCACCGAATAACCATGCAAATGCGAGCCCGATATCGACCCTGCCCCAATAACTCCAACCTTTAATTTCGTCATTGCCAGCATCTCCTCCATGTTTCCTATAATCAGTTGCAACCTGCTCTATGTTCAATTTATCATGAGTATAAAAAGAGAGGAATGAACAGCATGGCTCAAATCATGGATTATATGATCAGTTCACAGCCCCTTCGCATGATCGATTTAACGGTGGATCCCGCCAAGCTGTCCGTTCGTTCCCTCGTTATTCGAAACGTCGGCTATTTGCCCGGTCGAACGCATTTCCGGCAGGGGGCGGTTTTTCAATATTGGGCGATCGTATATATTGCGGGAGGTTCGGGAACCTACCGCGTCGACCGCGGAGAGGCGCAGCAGGTGACGGCCGGCAGCTTGTTCTTATTCCAGCCCGGCTTTCATTATGATTACGGTCCAGACCCTGGCGGCTATTGGGACGAGTATTACTTCACCATTGAGGGATCAAGGCATCGGGAGTGGCTCGAGCATTGGCCGATCGTCCCGAACGCAGTCATGAATCCGGGTGAGGATGCTTCTTCGCAGAACCGGATTGACCGCATCTTTGCGCTGATGGACAGCGGCACCCCGGCCGACGCCGACCGCGCTGCGCTGACGCTTGAGTCTCTCGTCTACGACTGGGTGCAGAGCTGTCAATCCTCGCCAACCGCTCAAGGCAAGACAGCCCGCCTTGCCCAGCTGCTCCAGGCCTTATCCGGCACTTTGCATGAACCTTTCGATGCGGCGGCTTTTGCCGAGCGCCATCATTGGGCATTATCGACGCTGCGCCGTACGGTTAGCGAGTATACCGGCTTCGCCCTGCACGAATACGTCCATCGGCTAAAAATGGCCGAAGCCAAAAACCGCCTGCTCAATACCGAGCAGACGGTCAAGGAAATCGCAGCGGCGCTTGGCTACGGCGATGTGTTTTATTTTTCACGGCTGTTCAAGAAGATTACCGGGGAAGCGCCCCAGCTGTTCCGCCGCAACATGCGTTCGAAATAAAACAAGTCCCCGCGAGGGTCTTATTTCACCTGTGCGCGCCCAAGGTAGGTCCGTTCAAGGACTCCCGCAAGTTAATAAGACCCTGACAGGGTCTTATCGCAACTCAAGTTACTCTACTGGTGTCCGATAAGACCCCGGGAGGGTCTTGTTTCACCTGTCGCGCCTCAGATAGGTCCGTTTTAGGACCACCGCAAGTTTATAAGACCCTGACAAGGTCTTATCGCAACTCAAGTTACTCTACTGGTGCTCGATAAGACCCCGCGAGGGTCTTATTTCATCTGTGCGCGCCCAAGGTAGGTCCGCTCAAGGACTCCCGCAAGTTTATAAGACCCTGACAGGGTCTTATCGCAACTCAAGTTACTCAAATGATACCGAATAAGACCCCGCGAGGGTCTTATTTCATCTGTGCGCGCCCAAGGTAGGTCCGTTTTAGGACTTCCGCAAGTTAATAAGACCCTGACAGGGTCTTATCGCAACTCAAGTTACTCTACTGATGCTCGATAAGACCCCGCGAGGGTCTTATTTCATCTGTGCGCGCCCAAGGTAGGTCCGTTTATAAGGACCACCGCGAGTTAATAAGACCCTGACAGGGTCTTACCGCAACTCAAGTTACTCTACTGGTGCTCGATAAGTCCCCGCGAGGGTCTTATTTCGCCTATGCGCGCCCAAGGTAGGTCCGTTCAAGGACTCCCGCGAGTTTATAAGACCCTGACAGGGTCTTATCGCAACTCAAATTACTCTACTGGTGCTCGATAAGTCCCCGCGAGGGTCTTATTTCACCTGTGAGCGCCCGAGACGCCTAGTGTTATGATTCCATTTACAATTTTACCGCAAAGCGGCTGCCCCGAGCCGCGATCTGCCTCAAATGCTGGAAGTTCGGATGAACGACCAGATCGTCGAGATAAGCCGATTCGGAGCTGAACGGCTCGCGCATTCTATTTAATGCGCTGATGATCTGTTCGCCCGTTTCAATGCCGATGCCGTGGCCGAAGAACAGATTATCCGACAGCTTCACGACATTCTCCCCTTGCCATTCCGGCGTCTCCCGGTCGAAATCCGGATTGCGGAAGTACATCACGTCGCCCGGGTACGATTCGTTCTTGTTATGTGTCGTAATGAACCACAAGTCGCCGTCATGGTTCCAGTCCCGCAAATACAGCGGATTGAACAGCTTGTTGAACGCTTGCTCGCCGATTGTATCCAGCACTGCTTTGTACAGCACGATTACAATCGCGGTTGCGCATTCGAACCCGTAATTCTCGCCATTCTGAAAAATATCGTTAATCGCATCCGAAGGCCGAACATCCGGATTCATCTGGAAGCCCCCGTTCTCCGTCCTCGTCCAATAACGCGGATTGCATCTGGAGTTACGGAATACCGCGAAGTCCGCCCGGCTGTCCTGCAGCATTCTGGCCGCATTCACCGTACGGTCCCGAAGGCGCAGCTCGAACCGGAGCGAGTCCATTGAATCATATTGGTAGACAACGGGACTGTTCTGCTTGCCTTGCAGCACGTCCCGCTCGACCGGCGTTAACGCAAACGGGTTAATGTCCCCGGCGTCATTGCCCGAAATTTGAAGCATTTCCTTCCCCCTCCCATGATCATGCCATGGGTTATTGTACGTGTAAGGGTAAGGATTGGTGCTCTTCCCTAGGCTGCGCCGCGGGCATTATAGGCCGGTGGCTAGTGGCTGAAGAAACCGATCTGTATAAAGAACAGAACCGCAAACACATAGAAAATCGGATGAACCTCTTTGCCTTTGCCGCGGATCAGCTTCAGAATCGGATACACGATAAAGCCGATGCCAATCCCCGTTGCGATGCTGTACGTAAGCGGCATAAGAACTACGATCAGGAACGCCGGGAATGCTTCTTCAATGTCGCTCCAATCGATTTTGCGCAGAACGTTTATCATCAGGAAGCCCACGATAATAAGCGCCGGAGCCGTAATGGCGGGAATACCCGCGAGAACCGATACCGTCGGGGAGAAAAAGAGCGTCAGCGCCAGCAGCACGCTTACCGTTATGGCCGTCAGACCGGTTCTGCCGCCTACGGCTACCCCCGAGCTCGACTCGACATACGCGGAGGTTGGGCTTGTGCCAAGCAATGCGCCGGTAGTTGTGCCGATGGCATCGGCAAGCAGCGCGCCGCGCGAACGCGGGAACTTATTGTCCTTCAGCAGGCCGGCTTGCTCCGCAACGCCAAGCATCGTGCCGGTTGTGTCAAACAGCGTAATAAGCAGGAAAGTGAAAATAACGGCATAAAGGCCATTTTGGAACACGCCGCCAATATCCAGCTGGAAAGCCGTCGCACTCAGGCCTGTAGGCAGCGCAGCCCACTTTTCCGGCAAATGCATCTGGCCTGTGATAACCGCGATAATAGCCGTGATGATCATGCCGATGAACAGGAAGCCCTTTACCCGGTAAGCCATCAGAATAAGCGAGATAATAAGACCTACGATCGTAAGCAGCGTCATCGGCTGCGACAGATCCCCCATCGTGATGAGGGTCGCTGGCGAAGCAACGACGATTTTTGCATTTTGCAGACCGATAAACGTAATGAATAAGCCGATACCCGCCGTAATAGCATGCTTCAGGCTTGACGGGATGGCATCAAGCAGCATGTAGCGGAAGGAAGTCAGGGACAGCAGGATGAAGATAACCCCGGCGACAAAAACCGCGCCAAGCGCCGTTTGCCACGATACGCCCTCTCCCCCTACGACAGAAAACGCGAAATAAGCGTTAAGCCCCATGCCGGGCGCCAGCGCAATCGGGTAATTCGAGAAAAGTCCCATTATGAGCGTTGCCACGATACTTGCGAGGACGGTGGCGATAAAGACGCCGTGAAAGTCCATTCCCGCTTCGCTTAGCACGCCGGGGTTAACGATTACGATATAGACCATCGTAAGAAAAGTCGTAATTCCCGCGAGCAGCTCCGTTGTTAACGTAGTGCCCCGCTCCTTCAGTTTAAACAGGCGATCCATTGCTTGTTCCCTCCAGGTTGTCCTTATTGTCCGGATTGCGTGTTACCTATTGTCCCCTTGAATGCGCCGGATTAGTAAATCTGGAAACAAAAAAAATCCTGCGCCGCGAATAAGGGAAGATGGTACACGTATCCCTTATTCGTAGTTAGGATTTTTGGCTCCTTGTAGAGACCCTCACGCCATATTGATGAGGATATACGAATGATAGTGATGTTAGCTGTTCAATTAACCTTCATAAGGTTACTGGACAAACCTAGGCACTGTCAATCCTTTTTTCACGAAAATACGTTCTATTCACGAACTATTTATTTATTTCCATTTGTAATGTTCGCTTTTCACAGAAAGTGCATTCTATCGTAAAGCTTTGCTGAATATTGTCGAACGACCCGGATTTCGCGAATCGAATCGGATGAACACTTCTTTTAGCGATATACCACTACCTTTGTCAGGCGGGCAGGGAGATCGTTTTCGAGGACGAATAAGTCTCGTAAGTGACAAATGAATGAGGTGATGAAATGACGTTGCTCAAAACGAAAGAGGCGGCCCATCAGCTGGCCGTCAGTGAAACAACCGTCAGGCGTTGGGTGTCGACCTTTCCGGCTTCCTTCCGGAAGGACATGTTTGGACATTATATTTTTGATACCCCGGCGATGGAGAAGCTGCGGAAAATCAAAGGCCAGTTGGATTCCGGTACAGCCCTGTACGACATCCGGCTTCTGTCGCTGGCGGAAGAAGAGTCATTAGCGGCTGTCGCCGTTGAAGTAATGGGAACGGCCGAACCCGCTCCGCCTGTTGCGGCGGAACGCCCGTCAAGCAAGTCCGATGATTCCGGTAAGCTGTTGGTTGATGCGAAGGGGAATGTTGTTGCGGCGGATGGCTTGGTTGGCGCAGCCGCAGGCGTAGGCCGAGCCGGCGGCGTAGTGGACAATGCGGGCAACCTTCATTTGGTTGGCGGCAGCTCCCCTATGGGCGCCGGGGCTAATCTTACCGGCAGAAGCAGCATTGGCGCGCTGGTGGTGGATAGTGCCGGAAACGTATACGCGGCAGGCAGCGGAGAAGGAGCTCAAGGAGCCGAGGCAACGGCTGAGATTGCAACCGGTCTTCAGCATGCTGCGGCATCCGTTGATGCAGCTCAATCGCCGGCGGGATCTGTTTCCCAATCGTCTGTAGCTACGCAAGTCATCGTCCCTTCTGCCCCTGTCCATTCTTCATCCTCCGTAACCGACGAACTCGATCCGATGCTTGAACGTCTAAATGCCATAGAAGCTGCCCTGTCCCAGAAGGCCGATGAAGTCGTTACCGTCCAGCTGCTCCATCATCGCAAAGAGCTTGAGGAGCTCCGCAGATCGCTGACCGAGCTTGCCGCCACCATTGAAGCTCTTCGCACGCCGCAGCAAGAGCTGCTTGCGTTCGGAGAGAGCGCCAAAGCCGCCGCCGAGAACGAAGGCAAACGCAAAAAACGCGGCCTGCGCTCATTCTTTTTCTTCTAAACGCTAACCTGCCGCAGGGCCTAGCTCCCCCACTCCGCGCCCCCCGCATCCGAGTGAGGCCGGGTTAGGTCCTATTAGCGTTTGATGCCCTTCACCCACCGGTCCCGCCAATCGACAGCCTGTCTTTGTAGTCCATAACGGCTTGTGCAATCTGCGGGAGATCATGGCCTTCCGTTAAAAGCTGCCGGTCATCGAACAAATAGTAGGCGGGATACCCTCCGCTGCCGGCTTCGAGCTGCTCCTCTGCTTTCTTTCCTTCTTCCGTATTCACATCGTAGATAACCGGCGTGAAGCGGCCCGCCATTGCAGCAACCATATCGTTGACCGTCCTCGTTTCTTCCTCCACCTTATTCTTCACCAATACAACGACTCGCAGCTCCCCGGCCTGTTCCGCGAGATAAGGCGCATAGTCCGGCACGGCGGCTGTATCCGGCTCTTTCTTCTGACTGCAGCCAGCCGCTATAACCAGCACCAGCGCAACAAGCCCTGCTGCTATCCACCTACTAAACACCATCCAACCGCCTTTCCGTCCACCAAAATAAATAGAAAGAGCCAGCCCCCTGAATGGGCCGGCCCTTCACGCATTCCTATTCCTTCGATAATTTCACGTCCTGCGGATGAGGCTCGCTCGCCAGCTGCGCCGCTAGCGCATTCGATGCGACCTGCTCCGGATCCTTGCAGCCCGGAATTACTGCCGTTACGGCCGGGTGCTTGAGGCACCATGCGAGCGCCCAGCTCGCCATGTCCACGCCCTGCGGCACTTCCTCGCGCTGGATGCGCTCAACTTCCTTCAGCTTTTCCAATGTGCTTTCCGCATCGTGACGATGGCGCACATCCGTGCTGCTGAACACGGCTCCCGGCTTGTACTTGCCGCTGAGGTATCCGCTCGCCAGCGGTACGCGCGCAAGCACGCCGAGGTCCTGCCGCTGGCAGGACGGGAAGACCTGCTCCTCCGGCACGCGGTCCAGACGGTTGTACACGACTTGGATCGCGCGGGAGCCTACTTTTGTCGATGCTTCCGTTTGATGAATGTTGGCGTTGCTGCCGATCGAAGTGCCAAGGAAACGGATTTTGCCTGCCTGCACCTGCTTGTCCAGCGCCGTCCACAAATCATCGTTATCAAACACTTGGTCAGGTCCGGAATGGAACTGATAAAGATCAATGTAGTCAACTTTTAATGCCTTTAAAGATGCATCCAGCTGTTCGATCACACCCGCCGGGTCAAAAGAATCCGTACGCGTGAACCTTTCATGGAAGTGATGGCCGAATTTCGTTGCGATAATCCAGTCCTCGCGCTTGCGGCGGCTGATATAATCGCCAATAAGCGATTCCGACAGATGATCGCCGTAGCATTCCGCGGTATCAATCAGATTGATGCCAAGCTCATGTCCTTTGTCGAGTATCGCATCCGCTTCGCCCTGCGTATACTCGCGGCCCCATTCTCCTCCGAACTGCCACGTTCCGATGCCAATGACCGATACGTTAAGATCCGTGCTTCCGAGTCTCCGGTATTTCACAATCGCCACTCCTTCCGATTTTCACGAACTAAACTGCACCTTATATTACCACATTGCGCTTGCAAGTTTCGAGTTACGGAAGGCTCAGCGGTTCTCTTCCCGCCTAGTCCTATACGCCGGAGTAAGCCATAAAGCCGCCGTCGACCGGAACGGTAATGCCGGTTACGAAGCCGGACACGCTGTCATCGGCAAGCCATACGAGCGTTCCGAGCAGATCCTCCGGTTTGCCGAAGCGGCGCATCGGGGTGTGGGTAATGATTTTGTTCGAGCGCTCGGTCAGGGAGCCGTCTTCGTTCGTAAGAAGCTTACGGTTCTGCTCCGTCAGGAAAAAGCCCGGCGCAATCGCGTTTACGCGAATGCCGACATCCGCCATGTGAACGGCCAGCCATTGCGTAAAGTTGTTGATCGCAGCCTTGGCCGCGCTGTACGCTGGCACTTTCGTCATCGGACTCGGAGCGCTCATCGAGGACATATTAATCACCGTTGCCCCCGGCTTGTTGATCATTTGCTGAGCGAAGACTTGCGTCGGAATCAGGGTGCCGAGAAGATTCAGATCGAAAACAAAGCCAAAGCCTTCTTTTTTCAGATCAAAAAAGCTCGTCACGTCAGGGTTCGCCAGATCGTCCGGATGGAAAGTCTCTTTCGTCGTGATGCCGTCCGGATGATTGCCGCCGGCGCCGTTGATCAGAATATCGCAGCTGCCGAGCTGCTCCAGCACAACCGCGCTAGCTTCCTTCACGCTCTCCGCATCCACCACATTGCACGCAACCGCAATAGCCACGCCGCCTGCTTCGCGGATTTCGCGCGCCACGGCTTCGCCTTTTTCCGCCGTGCGGTTCAGAATCGCTACCTTTACGCCTTGACGCCCCAGCTCTCTTGCCATTTCGGCGCACAGCACGCCGCTTCCTCCCGTAATAACCGCAACCTTGCCCGCTAAATTCTCATGATTCGGTACCATTTTTAGGCATTCCCCTTTCGAATTCGCTCAAGTCCGTCCCAGACGCCCCACAGATACATGATGCCAAGCGCACGGTCATACAGACCGTAGCCCGGACGGCATTCCTCATCCCAGATATGGCGGCCGTGGTCGGGACGCGCATATCCCGTAAACCCGCTCTCGTGGTACGCGCGGACAACCTCCGCGATATCTACCGTGCCGTCGCTCGATTTATGGGAGGTCTCAATGAAATCTCCATTCTCGTACACGCGCACGTTGCGGATATGGGCAAAAGGAATCCGGTCCGCGAACTCCCGCACCATCGCGGGAATATCGTTGTCCGGGTTTGCGCCAAGCGAGCCGCTGCAAAGCGTCAGTCCGTTATACGGGCTGTCTACCAGCTTCAGCAGTCTTGCCAGGTTATCGCGGCTGGTCACGATCCGCGGCAGGCCGAATACCGAGTATGGAGGATCGTCCGGATGGATGGCCATTTTGATGTCATGCTTTTCGCAAACCGGGATGATCTGCTCGAGGAAATATTTCAGATTGTTGAAGAGGTCCTCTTCCGTCACGTCCTTATACGCTTCGAACAGCGGCGCGAGACGCTTCAGGCGCTCCGGCTCCCAGCCTGGCATCGAGTACGAGGAATTGCCCGCGATGTTGGCAACCAGCTCTTCCGCGCTCATGCTTTGGATTTTGGCTTTATCGAAAAACAGCGCGGTTGAGCCGTCTTCCATCTCCTTGAACAGATCCGTACGCATCCAATCGAAGATCGGCATGAAGTTATAGCAGATGACCTTTACGCCTACCGTCGCCAGCTTCTCGATCGTCCGCTTGTAGTTCTCGATGTAACGGTCGCGCGAAGGCAGGCCCAGCTTAATGTCATCATGCACGTTAACGCTTTCCACCACTTCCAGATGGAAACCGTATTCGTCGGCCAGACGCTTGTAATCCATGATTTTGTCCATCGGCCATTCTTCGCCTGCCGGCACGTCGTGCAGCGCCCATACGAGGCCTTCTACCCCCGGAATTTGCTTGATCTGCTTCAGACTTACCGAATCATTGCCTTCCCCGTACCAACGAAAAGTCATTCTCATGATAGTTGTCCTCTCCCAAGGAAATTTGAATTTAATCTAATCGGTAAAATAATCCGGATTCGCCTCCCGCAGCTGCGGAAGCTCTTGGTCCAGCTTGCGGATATGCTGCTCCAGCCGCGCCGCGGCAAGCTGCTCATCCCCGCTTCGTATCGCCTCGAACAGCTGGCGGTGTTCCTCAATGACACGGTCCATATGGCCGAACTGGTCAATGGCCAGGTAACGGGCTCGGTTAAGATGCGCGCGCATGTAATAGATCATCTGCATCAGCGTTTCGTTGCCGGCAATCTCCAGAACCGCGCGGTGAAAAGCCTCGTCGAGCTGCATGAACAACGCGATGTCTTTCGCTTCGGCTGCGGCACGCTGCTGCTCCAATAGCGCTTCGAATGCAGTTCTTTCAGCGGAGCGGTCACGCTCGCCCCATTGGGCTGCGGCCAGACGGAACGCGCCAAGCTCAAGCTGCTCGCGGATAAAACGAGCTTCGCTCACCTTGCGCGCCGAGATGAGGGCGATTCGCGTGCCCCGCTGCGGGAGCACCTCCAGCAGCTGTTCGCTGACAAGCAGCCGGATGGCTTCCCTTATCGGCGTCCGGCTCACTTTCATCGTCTCGGCTAACTCATTTTCGTAAATCATCGTACCCGGCGGCAGCTTGAACGAAACGATGCTCTCCCGGATCGACTCGTAGATCTGATCGCCCAGCGTCTTGCGCTGCTGCGGCTGCAGCGAAGAAATGAAGGTCATCTGCAATCCTCCTTCCGCGTTTTTCTCTTATCTTTACTTTACTTGTATTCTTGTATACAAGTAAAGTCCTAATTTTTAGTACAAGGGGATGGCTGTCGCTCGCGGAGGGATTTTTCCCCTCACCGTCAGCTTCTGCGCACTCTTTCCGCCTACTTTGGGCGATTCCAACCAACCTTAACGATGTCGCACAGCGTTAAGCTTCACGCTTAACCGTTATTTCATTGCCTTAACGATGCCGCGTATCGTTAAGCTCCGCCTTTTTCGCTCTTTCCGCCTACTGTGGGCGATTCCAACGATGACGTAAAATAGTCTGTGTACCAAGATCTGGAGTCTTTCCAGAACGCAAAAAAGTAGGGTATCCTCGGGATTGCGACATCACCAAGAGGAGGACCCTACTCGATGACTAATATACCCGAAAATGCCTTTCATAATCTACTTGAAAATACTGTTACTAAGCTGCTCCAAGAAAAGCTTGAACTGCTCCTTCAAGAAGAAATTAAGAATTACATGACCATTGAAAAACCGACGTCATCCAATAGCCGAAACGGACATTACAAGCGTTCGTTCCAGACGCGCTATGGCACCATTAACGCACTTCGGGTTCCACGTGACCGTAAAGGGACCTTCCAGACGCAACTTTTCGAGCCATACCAGCGCAGAGAAGGATGGTTAGAGGAGGCCATTATTCACATGTACAAAGGTGGTATGAGTACGCGCGAGGTGGCTAAGTTCATCGAAAGTATGTTTGGCACACATTACTCTCCAACAACGGTCAGTAACATTACACAAACGGTTATGGAGGACATTGAAGAGTGGCAAACACGCCCCCTGGAGAAACGCTACTCCGTCCTCTACTTGGATGGTCTCTACGTCAAACTCAAACGTAACACGGTAAGCAGCGAAGCCGTGTACTTAGTGATGGGAATTGATGAGAAAGGAATTCGTCAAATCCTCGGCTTCTACGTTGGCGGTCATGAAAGCTCAAACGGTTGGCGCGAGGTACTTAAAGACCTTAAGAAGCGTGGTGCCACAGATGTATTGCTCGGCGTATTTGATGGCCTACCTGGTCTGGAAGACGCTTTTCGTGAGATCTACCCAATGGCTGATGTTCAGCATTGTGTCGTCCACAAAGTCCGTGCTACTTTCCCAAAAATCCGTATGGCGGATAAGACGGCGTTTCTGAGCGACCTGAAACAAGTCTACACCGCTATGGATAGGGATGTTGCCCTGGCTGTGTTTGACGGCTTCAAAAGTACATGGAGCAAGCGGTATCCAAAGGAAGTGAAGTCGTGGGAAGAGCAGCTTCCAACTTTGCTTACATTCTACAAGTACCCGTCATTAGTCCGAAATGCGATCTACACGACGAATCCGATCGAGCGCATGAACAAAGAACTGCGAAAGCGGCTAAAACCAATGAACAGCCTAACTAACATTGAAGCTGCAGAGAAGATCATTTACTTACAAGCCATTGATTACAACGAGAATTGGTGTGGTAGAGCCGTTCGTGGTTTTAGTGATCCTGGTACCAGAGCTGCGTTTGAAGCCATGTACAGTGAGCGTTACGCAAACAACTCATTTAAAGAAGAATGAGCTCCCGCGCCTTCGCTTGGGCTTTGCCCTCTAGAAGGTCAACAGCTAAATATTCATTTCCATCGTCCCGATGGAAATCCCTACTACACAAACTTCTTGACGCTACCATTCCAACCAACCTTAACGATGTCGCACAGCGTTAAGGTTCACGCTTGACCCTTATTTCATTGCCTTAACGATGCCGCGTATCGTTAAGCTCCGCTTTTTTCGCTCTTTCCGCCTACTGTAGGCGATTCCAACCAACCTTAACGATGTCGCACAGCGTTAAGCTTCACGCTTGACCGTTATTTCATTGCCTTAACGATGCCGCGTATCGTTAAGCTCTCCGTCTCGCCAACTTCTCGCCCATCCGCACCCGCCCCTGACGCTCGATCTCAGGATACCGCACCCTTCTCGCGCATATAAAAAGCCTTAACGATGCCATACATCGTTAAGGCTTGTCCTTCAAATCCACATTCCCTATCGCCTAGCTGAACTCCGTCAGAATCAGGATAAGCGTCAGCGCCGATATGCAAATAATGCCGCCGATAGCCGAGAACAGCATGCTGGCCGTTCTTCCCCGCCTCGCGTCTTCGTAGCTTTGAATAAACAGGACAACGCCCAGCAAAATAACAACCAGGCTAGTTGATAACCGGCTCGGGATCATTCCCGTCACGCCTAGAACAATTAGAACCAGATAGGCCACAGTGGCCGCGTATTTCGTACTTCGCCATCGTTTCAGTCTCATCCCGCACTCAGATCCCCTTTTGCCTGGATTCCACATCGCCAGCTTGTACTCTTAATTATACAGGATATGGAAGGGTTCGGCGACAAAAAAAGGACCAGCAGGCGATCCAAGCTAGACGTTTACTTTAAGCATCTGCTGCCCCGGCAAGCCTCTGCCCTGGGGTCTCTTCGCAGCCTGCTCATTCCGTCGTAGCCGAAGTGCCGCTGATCCTCTGATTTGTAATGCATTAGCCGTAGTAAGTAACGTTCACCGTCGAACCAATCGGCATCAGTTCCTCGGCGTAGTAGCGGATTTTGCTCTTGGCCGTCTCTGTGAAGGGGGAATGGCTGTACGCGGCCAGATGGACCGTTCCGGTACGGACATCGTACCGGTTAAAGGAGACAACAACACCGGCAAACAAATTGTTCAGCACCGCAAACACGGCCGACTGGTCCAGTCTACCCCGCAGCGCCGTCTTCGCAAGCTCCTCGTCAGGCTTTGCGCATGATACCTGATCCGCAGCCGCTTCATTGTACGGCTTCACCGACACGCAAATATCCGGTGACATCCATTCCATCGCATAACGGTGCAGCTTGGCTGCATCCGCTTCGGACAACTGAAGCTGGTCGTCCCATGCATAGATCGTCGCCTTATGATGTCCACAGCTGCGAATGGTGACATATCGAATATGCGGAAAACGTTGTCTGACTGCCTGCTCCCACCAAAGACGAGTTCCCATCGCAATACCACCTTCTCGTGTAAATTGGCCTCCCAACACATTGATAGCGCTTACAATATTGTATGGCTCTCCGTTCAAACTATTCCACTACTAGCAGAATGGTTCAAGCAGAGCAGAGAAGAGTGAGCACACCTTTATCCGGGCCCCTCAAAAATTAGCGGCCGCGTACATAGGTAAAGGGAAAGGTTCGACATCCGCCTTCCCTTTCCCTTCTGCTTCAATCTTCCTCAATATGGATTTAATACACTGTCGCGGTTGTTGATCAGATCGGAGACCGTTACCATCTCGTAGCCTCTTCGCTGGAGCTCCGGCAGAATGATCTTCAGCGCTTCCACCGTCTGCACCGAGCGCGGAACGTAATCGTGGAGCAGAATAATGTCCCCGTTGCGGGCATTGTTCAACACCTTATTCACAATCTTTTGTACGCCCGGGCTGCGCCAGTCGTTCGTATCCTGATGCCAGGACCATAAGACGGTGGTATAGCCGTTTTTCTTGGCGATTGCAAGCATCTGATCGTTATAAAAGCCGCCCGGCGGGCGGAACAATAAGGGCTTTTTGCCGGTCACCTTCTCTAAAGCCTGCTCTGTCTTCACAATTTCGTTCTGCACCGTTTCGTAGGTTTTTTTCTGCAGGAAGTAGTGGTTGAACGTATGGTTCGCTACCTCATGGCCTTCCGCAATTTCCCGTTTAATCGTTTCCGGGAAGCTCTCCACGCGGTTGCCCACAACGAAAAAAGTCGCCTTCGCATGATATTCCTTCAACAGGTCCAGGATCGGTTCCGTTGTGTCCGGATAAGGCCCGTCATCAAACGTTAACGCGATTCTCTTGTTCTCGCCCGGTACTTCCCAAATGATCTCGCCCCGCTTTTCATAGTAGGCTCTGTCTTTGGTTGCCACTGGCGCCGAAAACCCGCATAAAAGCGCTGTGACCGTTACACCTAATACGAATCGTTTCATACCTATGAAGTTACTCCTCCCTGGATGGCATCATAGGTATTATTCCGCAATTGCTCCGCCATATCCCTAACCGGCGAATTCCTTCCCTTGTTCCTTCGCGAACCTTGCCACTTCTTCTTCCGCAGGCATGCCCGTCTGCGCTCCGAATTTCGTAACCGCCAGCGCGGACGCCATCGAGGCATAATCAACCGCGTCACGCAGGTTCCGTCCGGATGCCAGCGCCACGGCCAATGCGGCATTATAACAATCTCCCGCCCCTGTCGTATCAACTACCGGCATTGTATAACCGTTAATCCGAACAAGCTTGCCCTCTTCATCCAAATAAGCCGAACCGCTTGCGCCCAGCGTCGTCACCACGTGAGCGGCTCCAAGCTCCATCATCCGGCGTATAGCCGGCTCCAGCGAATCGCCGTCCGCGCTCATATCCGCATAACCGCTGAGCTCGGTCCGATTCGGCGTAAAATAGTCTACCAGCCCGAACAGCTCTTCAGGCAGCTGCTGCGCCGGCGCAGGGTTCAGCACCACCAGCTTGCCGAGCGCTTTTGCTTTGCGGGCGGCATACAGCACGGTCTCCACCGGAATCTCCAGCTGCAGCAGCACGAGATCCGCTTCCTTCAGCTTGTCCTCGCTGCGGTCGATATCCGCCGGTTCCACAAGTCCGTTCGCCCCCGGAACGACAACAATGCTGTTGTCTCCTTCCGCGACATAGATGGAGGCAATACCGGACGCCGTTCCCTCTACCCGCTTCACGCCGGCAATATCCACGCCGTCCTTCCGAAGGCTGCCGAGCAGCTCTTCTCCAAAGGCATCGTCGCCTACCGCCCCGATCATCACCGTATCGGCGCCAAGGCGCGCTCCGGCTACCGCCTGGTTAGCCCCTTTGCCGCCCGGAATAAAGCGGACGCGCTGGCCGGTAATCGTCTCTCCTACCTGCGGATACGCGCTCGTCTCCACCACGATATCCATATTCAAGCTGCCGATAACGACAAGCTTTGGTCGACGTTGATTCATCATTGATTCCTTCCTTCATCCGTAATTGCGGCATAAACCACAGCATTCTAATCCCGCTCTTCTTTGCTATAACAGCAGCTTGGCCAATTGCTCATAATTTACTGCCGTATGATTCGGCGTATGCTCGCCCGATTCCGGGCTTGCCTCCCGGTGGTTGAACCAGATCACCGACCAGCCCGCTTCGAGTGCGCCAATAACGTCATTGCGCCAAGAGTCGCCGATATAAACGCAGTTCTCCGGCCTAGTCCCGGTTGCTTCGTTCACGTGATGAAATACCCGTAAATCCGGCTTGTCCCAGCCAATCTTGCCGGAGACGAACTGCCGCTCCGGCGGAATGAGATGATCAAGCTCCATCGCCCGGATTTTCCGGAGCTGATGATTCTCGGCGCCGTTCGTCAGCAGACCAACGACATAACCGGCTTTAACCAGCCGTTCAATCAACTCCTTGGCCCCTTCGAACATCGTAATGTTGAACTGGCAGCCAATATAGGCAGCCTGCATAGCGGAGGCCTGCTCCTCGCTGAGCGTGATTCCAAACTCCGCAAGGGCCAGCTCGAACCGCCGCCGGCGCATCAGCTCCGTGCTTGAGCCGCTCTCCATCGCGCCTGCCCCGCCCATCTCGAGCGACAGCATGTCGCTATGGTAACGCATCCGGTGGTAAGCCTCTTCGTAAGGAAAGCCTTCCCGGTCCCCAACAATGGCGATAACCGCCTGACGGAAAGGGGATAAATGATCGTACAGCGTATCGTCTACGTCAAAAAAGACGCCTTTTTTCTCCATGCTTTTCTCTTGTACCATGCTTTAAAATAACCGCTCCTCTCTTGCTATGCCTTTTATTGTACCACCGGAACGATAAAAGACCCAGCCATAACGGCCGGGCCTTCTCACTTCAGGATTCCGGCTCCCCGCTGTCGGGATCGGACTCCGGTTCTTTATGATCTTCCCGCTCCGCCGCTTCCTCGATCGGTTCTGCCTCAGGCTGCACCACCGCCTTAACCGGTGCCGGTGAAGCAGGCGTAACGGTCACTTTCACCTCGGACGGCTCCGGACGCGGCCTGCCATAGAGATCCTGATAGATCCGCTCGATTTCCTCGCCGGTCAGATCACCGTGCAGGAGCAGCTCCTCCGCAATCTTATGCACGAAGTCGGCATGATCGCGGACAAGCTTTTTGACCTGCTGCATCTGATCCTTCAGAAGCTCGTTAATCTGAGGTCGCAGAGACTTCAGGGCATCCATTCGGGATCCGGCGGCCAGGAAGCTGTACAGCTCGTCGCCCATCCCGACCATGCCCAGATAAGCGCCCGCGCTTTCCGTCGCCTGGCGCAGGTCGGAGGTTACGCCGTTCAGCTTCTTGCCGAGGAACTCTTCCTCGACGGCGCGGGCAGCGAGGCAGACCTGAATATGAGCCAGTATCTCGCTGTCGCTCCGGTTATACCGCTCATGCGTCGGCTTCGTAGCCGCAAGCCCAAGCGAGCCGCCGCGCCGGATAATGGTCACCTTCCATACCCGTTCATGCGGCTTGAGCAGGAATTGCGCCACCGCATGCCCGGCTTCGTGGTACGCCACGTTCCTCTTCTCGTCGTCCTTCATGGAACGAAGAGGCTGCTTCAGACCCCATTCATACGTCTCCATCGCGGCGCGGAAGTCCTCGTATCCCGCTTCCTGCGCACCCCGCTGATGGGCAATAACGACGGCTTCATTGACGATATGCTTGATTTGGGCCGGGCTGTATCCGATCGTATCCATCGCGGCCTTCTCCGGCGTAAGCGTAGAGTCGGTTTTTATCTTCATGAGATAGTATCCAAACACGTCAACGCGTCCGTCGTAATCCGGCGAGTCCACCCATAGCTGGCGGTCGAAACGGCCCGGGCGGAGCAAAGCCTGGTCGAGCACATCCGGCAGGTTGGTTGCGGCAATGGTCAGCACCGGCGGTCGTTCCGCTTTCTTCCGCAGCAGGCCAAGCTGGCGCAGGAACTTCTTAAACCTCGAGCTGTCGAGGTTCGGGGGGTCCATCTGCAGGAGCAGCTCGTTCAGAAGCCCGGTGCCGCCGCCCATGCCGAACATGCCGCCCCCACCGCCGCCGCTTTGTCTCGACATGCCGATGGCATCTACCTCGTCGATGAAAATAATGCAGGCTCCGTACATGCGCGCCAGCTTCCGGGCTTTTTTGTAGATCCGCATCACCCTCAGGTTGCCAACGCCAAAAAACATGTTCTGAAAGCTTGGAGCGGAGGCGTACGCAAACGGCACTTGCGCTTCGTTGGCAATGACTTGGGCCAGATAGGACTTGCCTGTTCCCGGCGGTCCGCATAGCAGCAATCCCCGTATGGCCTCGCCGCCCATCTTCTTGAAATCCTTCACGCCTTTCAGCAGGCTGACGATCCGCTTGGCGTTCTCCACGATCTCCGGGTTGCCCCGGTAATCATCCCAAGTGGCGCCGGTCTCCCCGGGCAATACCCAGTAAGTGCGCCCCCTGGACAGAAACCAGAACAAGGCGGCAAACTGAATAATCATGAACAAGATGGCGAACAGCAGCTGAAACAAATAGCTGGAAACAACAAGCGCAGCATTCCAAGCCGTTGGTCCTCCTGACCAGATAAGCGATACGATGATGACGAGGACTACTAGCCTGAGGAGGAATCTACGCCACTTGATCCACTGATAACTCCTCATGGCTTCACTTCCTTTTAAGGTATGCCTTATTCTATGAAATGGCATACCGCCCCATGACTACCATTGCGGGAAGGAAGATTAACGCCGGCTGTCAGAAGGACGAACACAAACCTTAATAGCCAAGCTCCTTCAAAATGCGGGACAACGTGCGCAGACGTTCCCCGTTCAGCTCATCGTCGTCGCTCAGCGCCTGGCTGAACAGCTTGATATCCTGATCGATCTTCTCGTTATCCGTACACACCTCGACGGTCATTGCATCCCCCTGCAGGCCGATGCGGTCAATGACCGGCTTCTCCGGATCGTACAGGTTAGCGTACCGGTAAGATTCTTCGCGAAAATGCTGCATCGAACGGGTGATCAGGATCGCCAGATCCAGCACGCGGTGAAGCGGCAGCTCCTCGGATTGGCGCGACCATTTCTCGCCGGTGTAACGCCATACCTTCGCCGAGATTTCAACCTTGCCTCTGTCGTTCCATTGAGCAAGTCCAAGCGACAGCCCTTTGGCATCCGTATGCTCGGCGTAACGTCCATCCACCTGCTCGTAATTTTCAGAGACGATCACCGGTTTATGCTTTAACGTTGTAGGAATTTTCAATGGTCATTTCCCTCCATATTTGCTCTGGGTTGAGCATGATATTGCCATCTCATCAACTCAGTAAATTACTGATTTAGTAACCTCTAAAAACGAATTATAAGCAATGCATAAAGGATGAGTCAATTATAGACAACCTTTTTTTGAACATCCTCCTCAACCCTATACTATAAATCGGAATACACTCATAAATAGTAACATTTGCTTATTAAGGAGTGAAATGAAATGCCCTTTGTTAACCGTTTTTTTCTAAACGAGACCGGTGGCGCAACCTTTACAGGCAATACCCTCGGGCTTAGCCGCTCGGATACCGTTGCCAAGCCAGGAACAGTTGACAGCATCGGCGCCTTTATTACAACGGATACTTCCGTGCAATACGGCACTTATCCGCCTGGAACGACCAGCAGTTTTCAGCTTAACAGCTCGTCCGCCGTGCTCGTCCTTCCCCCAGGCGCCACCATTCTGTATGCCGAGCTGATCTGGGGAGGCACGTATATTAACAACGGCGTCAATCTGACCGCCTTCATAAACAATCCCGTCAGTTTACGAACCCCATCTGGACTTAACAGCGTTGCACCGGATCCCGCCACGTCCTTCCAGGTTGCATTAAGCAGTACGACTCTTGCTTATGTTCGCTCAGCCGAGGTAACCTCTCTTGTATCCTCCGCAGGAGCGGGCACTTACACAACAGGTGGTGTAGTCGGCACCATCGTCATTCCCGATCCAACGTCCAACCATGCTGGCTGGACGCTTGCCGTCTTTTATCGCGATCCAGCCTCCCCTTTGCGCAATCTTTCTCTGCGCGTCGGCGCCACGGTCATTCAAGCGACATCTGGCCCTGTAGATACCGTGATTACAGGTTTTGCAACCCCTCTCTCCGGCACTCTTAACGGCAGAACGATGATTGGCGCTCAAGAAGGAGATGCGAATAAAACAGGCGACAAGTATCTTTTCGGACCTAGCGTAGGCAGTCTGACTGCCTTGTCTGGCCCCAATAACCTGGCTAACAACTTCTTCGCTTCCCAGATCAATAAGGATGACGGAA
The DNA here is from genome assembly GCF_051200795.1 of Paenibacillus glycanilyticus. Taxonomy (NCBI): domain Bacteria; kingdom Bacillati; phylum Bacillota; class Bacilli; order Caryophanales; family Paenibacillaceae; genus Paenibacillus; species Paenibacillus glycanilyticus. The sequence goes on along the minus strand of NZ_CP195155.1, from coordinate 395,788 downwards.
CGCTTGATACAAGCGGTACCTTTGGCACACGCAATCAGATCAATGGAAATCCGGGAACAAACATCATCGGCGGCAGGCAGGGCTGGGATATTACCAATGTCACCATATCCTCCACGCTGTCCAATGCCCAAACCTCCGCCGTATTCCGTCTGACCACCAATGGAGACGGCTATCTGGTCGATTCCGTCGGTATTCAGGTTGATATTGAGACTCCTCTGCTCGATGTGACCAAGACCTCCACATCTTCAGCAGCAATTGTAGGAGATATTGTTACTTACAATATCTCCATTAAGAACAGCGGACAGGTCGATGCAACCTCCGTCGTTCTGTTCGATACTTCCATTTCTGACACTATGCTTGTACCGGGGAGCGTAAAGGTCAACGGTCAACCGGTGGCCGATGATCCCGTTGTAGGCATCCCAATTGGAACGATTTCAGCGGGCTCGACAATTCCCGTCAGCTTCCAGGTTCTTGTTACCGGCTTGCCCATTCCGCCTTTCCTTAAAGATCAGGCCACGGCGGCCTATACCTTCCAGCCAACACCGGATTCTCCCCCCATCTCGACAGTCGTTCCTTCGGGAATCGTAACCATTCCCGTATTTCAGCCTGCAGTCGAAGTATTCAAATCAGCCGATCTGACTAGCGCCAACATCGGAGATATCATTACGTATACGCTTGAAGTAACTAATACCGGTAATATCGACGTGACCGCCGTTGTGACCGATCCACTTCCCGCAGGAACCAACTTTGTCACGGACAGTGTGTTCGTAAACGATACTAATCGTCCTGGTGCTAATCCTAGCTCGGGTATTAACTTGGGGGTTATAGCCGTCGGACAGCTTGTAACGATCCGCTATCAGCTCCGGGTTGTCTCTGTTCCGCCGGGCAATATCGTGCATAATGCCTTCAACACCGCCTATGAAGCCACTTTACCCGATCAGCGGGTTATTCCCGGCTTCATCGTCTCTAATCCAGTCGACATTCCTGTCTCTTCCCCGGTAATAGACCCGGTCAAAACAGCCAATCTGCCCAGCATTGTGGTGGGGGAGACCGTAACTTATTCAGTTACCTTCACTAATAATAATGCCAGTCCATTAACCAATGTCGTTATAAAAGATAACGTGCCGCCGGGCTCCCAGTTTGTCGTTGACAGCGTTACGGTTAACGGCAACCCAAGCCCTGGTTCCGGCCCGTTAGCAGGCATTCCTGTCGGCACGGTTAACGAGGGAGAGACGGTGCTCGTAACCTTCCAGCTCCTTGCCGTATCTTTGCCGAACCCTCCTGTCCTCAACGATCAGGCAACCGTTACCTTCTCTTCGGGCGGATTTACCGCTTCGTCCATAACGAATGAAGTCAGCATCCCCGTCGTGGAGCCTGGAATATCCCTTGTTAAACGGGCAGGCGTATCTGCGGCTACGGTAGGAGACACGATCAACTATTCCGTGACGGTAACAAATACCGGAAACACAAGCATCATTGCTGACGTGTTTGATCCGCTGAATTCTTTCAGCGCTTTTGTACCAGGAACGGCAAGAGTAAACGGAAACCTAACAGCCGCGGACCCGGTCACCGGCATTTCAACCGGTCCTATCGCTCCAGGCACCGAGGTCATCGTTTCTTACGATGTGCTGCTGGTAGGCCAGCCGCCTGAACAGTTCTATCAGGACCAGGCTAACGCATCCTTCGTATATACCCCTCCTGGCCGTCCCGTTCAGTCCGGCAGCGGTGTATCCAATATCGTTCGGGTAGAAGATCCCCTGTTCGCGGTAGCCATCGACAAATCGGTATCCACCACCTTTGCCCTGGTCGGCCAGAAAATTACCTATACCATATTAGTGACAAATTTAAGTCCAGCCTCTATTACCAACACCGTCGTGACGGACAGCGCACTTTCCGGAGCTGCTGTAGTGGCTGGAAGCACCGCCGTCAACGGCATTCCGGTCCCTGGCGATTTGACCTCCGGCATCCCGATCGGCGCAGTGCCTGCCGGGGCAACAGTCGCCATCACATTCGATGCCGTTGTTACATCCATACCGGAACCGGATGGAGCGATCAACAATTTTGCTTCCGCTGCTTACACCTCCGCCGGCGTCAGCCATACTATCGTATCCAATACCGTCACCGTCACCGTTACTCAACCTTCCGTCACTGCAGCCAAAAAGGCCTTTCAGTCTTATGCCGTTGTAGGGGATTTCATTACGTATGAGGTTACGGTTCGCAACGACGGACCTTATAATGCCGTTGTCACATGGTTCGACATGCTGCCTGAAGGGACGATATTCATCGAAAACAGTTTGACGCTTAACGGATTCTCGGTCCCCGGCGCCGAACGTTACAGAGGAACCGTTATCGGGACGGTAGAGGCGCACTCCACCGCTGTCGTCTTTTTCCTCTTGAAGGTGATCTCCTATCCTTCTTCCGGCATCATCTTTAACCAAGGGAACCTGGTTGTCGATTTTATACTGCCTGACGGCCAGATCATTAGTGAACGTATTTTTACTAATCCGGTAACCGTCACCGTCCTGCCGCCGCCTGTTGTGGTCAAAGCCGTCAATTCAGGGGAAGTATTTGTCGGAGACTCCGTCCTGTATACCGTTACCGTCAGTAATCCAGGCTTATCTCCGATCGACCAGGTCGTACTGAAAGACGTCATCCCGGATGGACTGTCCTTTATTACCGGCAGCGTCATGGTTAACGGAATCAACCATCCTATGGATAATCCTAAGCTAGGTGTGTCGCTTGGGCAGATCGCCGCCAAACAAACCGCACGCCTGTCCTTTGGCGCCATCGCGGTATCCGAGCCTGTCAATCCCCTTACCGTCAACAGCGCATCAATAACCTTTCAGTACGTCGTACCTGACGGTACGCGGAAGCCGGGAACGGCAGATTCCAATCCCGTGGAAGTACTCATCTCGGAGCATGAAGAATAAATCGCAAAAGGACGGGGCAGCTTTCGCTGCTTCCCGTCCTTTTTTGTGTGAATCGATAATTAATCATGCAAATTATTAAGGATGTTATCTTCAAGCACCGCTGCTTTGCTGCCGTATTCCTTGATAATGTGCTGCTCTCCCCAATTGCATAAGGAATCAAGGATCGGGCGCAAACTATCTCCGTATGGCGTAAGCTCGTATTCAACCTTCGGGGGCACCTGATTGTAGACAATCCGGTTCACGATGCCGTCTTCCTCCAGCTCCCTTAACTGCTGGGTCAGCATCTTTTGCGTGATAGAAGGCATAAGCCGCTTAAAGTCGCTTGTTCTTTTCTTGCCGTGCGTCAGATGGCATAAAATCACGCATTTCCACTTGCCCCCGATGACTTCAAGCGTTGCTTCCACGGAGATGTTGTATTTCTTCGGCGGTATTATGGTTGTCTCCATTGCTGATCCTCCCGTTCCATAGGTACTTTTTAGTGCCTATATTACTTTTTAGTATCTATATTACAAAATAGTGCGTACTAGTCACATCGACTGATTACCTCCATAATAGCACTTACCGGCCGAACAATACAACCTTACGAAACGGAGAGTGCAAACGAAATGGTTACAAAACAGAGCCGCACGGCGCTCGCGCTGCTCGCGCTTGCCATCAGCTCTTTTGCCATCGGAACGACGGAGTTCATCAGTGTTGGACTCCTGCCTTTAATCTCGGAAGATCTGGACATATCCGTTACGACAGCGGGTTTATCCGTTACTTTATATGCGGTAGGCGTTACCGTTGGGGCGCCGCTGCTTACCGCCCTGACCTCCAGGGTGCCGCGTAAAACGCTGCTGATCGCCATTATGATCATCTTTATTCTCGGCAACAGCCTTGCGGCAAGCGCGGGCAGCATTGCGATGCTGCTCATCGCCCGCGTGATCTCGTCCTTCTCGCATGGCGTGTTTATGTCGATCGGCTCTACGATCGCCGCGGATCTTGTCCCAGAAGACCGCCGGGCCAGCGCGATTGCGATGATGTTCTCGGGCCTTACGGTCGCTACCGTGACCGGGGTGCCGCTTGGCACGCTGCTTGGGCAGCATATGGGCTGGCGCACCGCTTTTATCGCTATTGCCGTGATTGGCGTCATCGCGCTTATTTCCAATCTGCTGCTTATCCCGAATACCTTGCGCAAGGGTAACCGGACGAAGCTGAGCGAGCCTTTCAAAGTACTGAAGAACGGCCGGCTGCTTCTCGCTTTTGCCATTACGATGCTTGGGTACGGCGGTACGTTTGTCGTCTTCACCTACCTGTCGCCGCTGCTTCATGATATCACCGGGTTTAAAGAGAGCACGATTGCGGGCATTCTGGTTCTGTACGGCGTCGCGATTGCGGTAGGCAATATCATCGGCGGCAAAGCGGCTAACAAAAAGCCTCTGTCGGCTCTGCTTGTGATGTTTATTCTGCAGGCGGTTATTCTGCTGGTATTGACGTTTACGGCGCCTTACGCGGCAGCCGCGTTAGTGACGATTACCTTGATGGGCCTGCTGGCCTTCATGAACGTCCCTGGTCTTCAAATGTATGTCGTTCTGCTCGCGGAACGGTATATGCCAAAATCCATTGATGTCGTCTCTGCCTTGAACATCTCAGCCTTTAACGCCGGAATCGCCATTGGCGCTTACGTCGGCGGTATTATTACCGATGAGCTTGGCTTGATTCACACCCCTTGGATTGGCGCGATTATGGTGCTTGGCGCCGTTGCTCTGACGGCATGGAGCCGCTCCATGGAAAACAAAGATACAAAAGGCAAAGAACTGAAAGCTTCGGCTTAAACGAGAACTTATCCGTGTGACCAAACATTAGGTCCATGCTTTCGAAGCATGAATCATCACAAATGGCCTTTATTTAAGGCCATTTGGGTGATAATTCATTTTAGGAGGATTCCCAACATGACAACAGCAAAACATTTAAACGATAAAGTGATTCTGCAAAACGGCGTAGCGATGCCTTGGCTTGGCCTTGGCGTATTCAAAGTAGAGGATGGCAGCGTCGTGATTCAATCCGTGAAAGACGCGATCAAAAACGGCTACCGCAGCATCGATACGGCGGCTATCTACGATAACGAAACCGGCGTTGGCCAAGCTGTCCGCGAATCGATGGCCGAGCATGGCATTGAAAGAGAAGATTTATTTATCACTTCGAAGGTATGGAACGCCGATCTCGGTTACGAGTCGACGCTTGCGGCTTTCGAGACAAGCCTGAACAAGCTTGGCCTGGACTATCTGGATCTGTACCTGATTCACTGGCCGGTTGAAGGCAAATACAAAGACGCATGGCGCGCTCTCGAGACGCTCTACAAGCAAGGCCGCGTGAAGGCGATTGGCGTGAGCAACTTCCATGTGCATCATCTGCAAGACTTAATGAAGGACGCCGAAGTTATCCCAATGGTTGACCAAGTCGAATACCATCCGATGCTTGCCCAGAATGAACTCCGCGCCTTCACCCGCGAGCATAACATTCAACTGGAAGCATGGTCCCCGCTGATGCAAGGCCAGCTGCTTGATCATCCGGTACTGAGCGGAATCGCAGCCAAGCACGGCAAGTCGGTAGCCCAAGTCATCCTGCGCTGGGATCTGCAAAACGGTGTCGTAACGATTCCGAAATCGATCAAGGAATCCCGCATCATCGAGAACGCCCACGTATTTGATTTCGAGCTGTCCTCCGACGATATGGCCGCAATCGACGCTCTGAACGAAGACCGCCGCGTTGGTCCGGACCCGGACAACTTCGATTTCTGATCATTTGTGAACGGGTTTTGAACAAGACTAGCCAGACGAACCTTTTTTGGTTCATCTGGCTTTTTTTATCTTGCCAATTAATTTATCAAGCGATAAAATAATTTTCGAATCAGTTTATTTATCATATGATAAAATAAAAGGAGGAAACCGTATTTCAAACAGAAGGAGTATTTAAACGATGGCACGCCGAAAAAAACAACCCCTTGACGAAGCAACCCGCTCGATGATTATCCATACCGCGCATGACTTGTTCATGGAGCATGGCTACCGGTCGGTTACGACTCGCCAGATCGCGGAAGCCTGCGGTCTCACGCAGCCCGCCATGTACCATTATTTCGCGGATAAAGAAGCTCTCTATACCGAGGTGCTGCGAGCCGTTACGGAAGAGACAAAAATCGCGATGAACGAGCTTGTCGCAAGCGAAGGCTCGGTAAGAGAACGACTCATCAAGCTCGTCGTTTATATTTTGAACAACATGCCCGATGATCTGAGCCAGATGGAACGGGACATCCGCCAGGAGCTCCGTCCGGAAAACCGGCAGCTCATCAATCAATGGTGGCAGGAATGCTATTTGGTACCCATTGCCTCCCTGTTCGAGGAAGGACAGCAGAAAGGCCATTTGAGAGGAGCGGAGCAGCTCGGACTGGATCCGATCCCTTCAGCTTTTACGCTGTTAAGCATGGTTCAACGCAAGCCGCGCGGAGGCGCCAGCGTCCCCATACCGGCGGAAGCACGGGCGACGCGAACCGTCGATATTTTGCTGTACGGGCTTGCCTCCGATCAAGGAAGAGAAGAAAAGATATAAGGTTTATGTTTATTGATAGGGAGATGAGAAATGATGAACGGATTGAAACGTATAGCGGATGCCGTGAGCGGCAAACGGGGACGATGGATCACTTTGGTGCTGTGGATTGTTATTGTAGGTCTTGCCAATGCCTTTCTGCCGTCGTCGAGCGATCATAAAGACGATGCAGCAGCCAATCTTGTGAGCAGCGCCCCGTCCGTGCAGGCCGATGCCTTAAACGAGCATAACGGCATTCCGGCTATTATCGCCTGGCATAGAGACGCCGGTCTCACCGACGAGGATCTTGGCCAGATCCAGGCTTTATCCAAAAAGCTGGCGGATGAACCGCTGCCGCAGCAGACGGAGTTGCCGCCGCTTCACGAAATGCCGCTGCCGGCGTTAAAAGCGATGGTGTCGGAAGACGGCACGACCTTTCTGCAGACCGTTGTATTCGACAAGAACGCTTCCTCCGACGATCTGAAGATCAGCCTGGAGCAGCTGCAGGCCGATGCGAATGGCATTTTTCCATCCAAGCCGTTTGACGCCGCCCTGAGCGAAGAAGGCCTTGTCGGCCGGATTACCGGACCCGCCGGTATCGGCGTGGACGCCACCTCGCTGTTCAAGGACGCGGACGTGTCCCTTTTGATCGCAACAACGCTGCTTGTGCTCGTTATTCTTTTATTCATTTACCGCTCGCCTATCCTTGCGCTTATCCCGCTGGTCGCGGTTGGCTTCGCTTACGGCTTGACCGGTCCGATTCTCGGCTGGATGGCAGACGAAGGCTGGATCACGTATGATTCGCAGGGTTTATCGATCATGACCGTACTTCTCTTTGGCGCAGGAACGGACTACTGTCTCTTCCTCATTGCCCGCTTCCGCAGCGTGCTGACGGAGGAGTCCAATAAAAAACAAGCCCTGCTCAAAGCACTGGGAGATTCCGGCGGCGCGATTACGATGAGCGGCTTGACCGTAGTGATGTCGCTGCTCGCGTTACTGCTGGCGGAATACGGCGCGATTCACCGGTTCGCGGTGCCGTTCAGCTTGTCCATCCTCATTATGATGATCGCAAGCCTGACGCTTGTACCGGCATTGCTTGCCATTCTCGGCCGCGCCTCCTTCTATCCGTTCGTACCGCGTACGCCGGAAATGCAGGCTGCCCGCGCCGCGCGCAAAAACAAACCGCTGCCCGCGCCAAAGACCAAGCCGGCCTTTGGCATCCGGTTGGGCGAAGCTATTGTGAAACGTCCGAAGACCATCGCGATTTCCACATTAATCGTGCTTGGCATAACGGCAGCTTTTTCGACTCAAATCAAATTTACGTACGACACGCTGTCTTCCTTCCCGAAGGATATGCCTTCCCGCGAAGGCTTCGATTTAATCGGCGAGCACTTCTCCAAGGGAAGCCTGGCGAAGGTACAGGTGCTGGTGAAGACCGATGGCAAGAACCTTCCGCTTGATCAAAAGCTTGGGGAGCTGGCGAATATCAGCAGCGTTTCCGAGCCTGCGGCGAATACGAAGGATTCGAGCATCGTCTCCTATAACGTTGAGCTGGCGATGAACCCGTATTCGATTGAAGCGCTCGACATGATACCGGTGATCCGCTCTGCCGCGGAACAATCGCTATCGGACGCCGGCATTACGGATGCCGCGGATAAAGTATGGATTGCGGGCGCGACAGCCGAGCAGTACGATACCCGTCATGAAACAACGAATGATGCCTATCGAATCATTCCCGTTATTATCGGGATGATCGCCTTGCTCCTGCTGCTCTACCTGCGTTCGTTCGTGGCGATGCTGTACTTGATGGGCACCGTGCTGCTCTCCTACTTCAGCGCCTTGGGCATAGGCTGGCTTGTCGTCCATTACCTGTTCGGCGCCGAAGCGATTCAAGGTCTGATTCCGCTGTACGCCTTCGTCTTCCTGGTTGCCTTGGGCGAAGACTACAACATCTTTATGGTGTCGAGCATTTGGAAAAAGAGCAAAACGATGCCGCTTAACCGCGCTATCGTAGAAGGCGTTGCACAGACCGGCGGCGTTATTACTTCCGCGGGCATCATTCTGGCGGGTACCTTCGCCGTGCTCGCAACGCTGCCGATTCAGGTGTTGGTGCAGTTCGGCACCGTAACGGCCATCGGAGTTCTGCTCGATACGTTTATCGTCCGCTCCTTCCTCGTGCCGGCACTGACGGTATGGATCGGCAAATGGGTATTCTGGCCGTCGAAGCAAAGAGCCGCTTCCGTTAAGGAAGCGGAACTGTAACCCGCCCGTGCGGGCGGTGACCGCCTTTCCGCTTAACGATGCGCGACATCGTTAAGCTAGCAGCTGAGGTTACTTTTAACGTACTTAACGATGCGTGGCATCGTTAAGCTGGCCTAATCTGCTCCTTTCCACGCGATTCTGGCTGATTTTCAAGTCCTTAACCATGTGTGGCATCGTTAAGGACTAAGCTGGGGCAGTTTTTAACGTGCTTAACGATGCGCCGCATCGTTAAGCTAGCCCCAATCTGCATCTTTCCGTGCGATTCTTGCTGATTTCAAGTCCTTAACGATGCGCGGCATCGTTAAGGACTAAGCTGGGGCAGTTTTTAATGTGCTTAACGATGCGCCGCATCGTTAAGCTAGCCCAATGAGCTCCTTTCCACGCGATTCTGGCTGATTTTCAAGTCCTTAACGATGCGCGGCATCGTTAAGCTAGTAGCTGAGGTTACTTTTAATGTGCTTAACGATGTGCCGCATCGTTAAGCTAGCCTAGGCACCACCATTTCGAGCTATTTCGGCCATTTTCAAGTCCTTAACGATGCGCGGCATCGTTAAGCTAGTGGATGAGGTTACTTTTAATGTGCTTAACGATGTGCCGCATCGTTAAGCTAGCCTAGGCACCACCATTTCGAGCTATTTCGGCCGATTTTCAAGACCTTAACGATGTGCGGCATCGTTAAGCTAGTAGCTGAGGTTACTTTTAATGTGCTTAACGATGCGCGGCATCGTTAAGGACGCCCAATCTGCTCCTTTCCGCGCGTTTCTGGCCGATTTTCAAGACCTTAACGATGCGCAGCATCGTTAAGACCATTAATAAAACAAACAGAGACGACCCCGCCATGCCTTCCGGCTGGCGGGGTCGTCTCTGTTCTCATAGCGGCTACGTTGTGCCAAACGTAACGCCAAGCTCGATGAGCCAGCGGCGGTAGGCGACGGACAGCGAGTCCGCCTTATGATTCAACTCCAGCTGAAGGTCGAGCGGCAGCAATTCCGGCTTCTGCGTTTCGATAATCCACTTATCCTGCTCGAATACGGTGTCTTGGAAGTTGATGAACTGCTCATCCGGCACGTCGAAGCCGTAATTCCGGGAGACGGACATGTAGACGAGACATTCCTTCTCCTCGACCGGGAGCACCGTCAACAGGATCCACAGCGTCTGCCCTGTAGCCGAATCGCGTTTGGACAGCCGGGCCGCAAGCGGACGGAATACTTCCTTCACGTATACATACGTCGTGCCTTCCTCCATCTCGGAGCCGGAATGGGCTACGGGCTGGAAGATCGGAACATCCCCGGTATAGACGCGACCAGGCTCCTTATATACCTTAAAGTCCGGCAGCTCCGCATAGTCCGGGTGACCAAGCAGACCGCCGTGCACAAACATCAGATGGGCAAAATCCGTAAAATTCTCGATAACGCGGGTTCCCGCCGCATGCACCGCGTAAGGCCCGCATGGAAGCGGACGGTATTCGGGATTTTCGAACTCTTCCAAATACGGCAGCTCGCTTGTCGGCTCTCCTAGGCAAACCCATACGAGACCATACTTTTCAACGGCCTGGTATTTGGTCGCTTTCGCCCGCAGCGGAATTTTGTCCGTCTTCGCCTGAGCCGGGATACATACGCATGCGCCGCTGCCGTCATACTTCCAGCCGTGGTAAGGGCAGACCAGCGTCTCCCCCTCCACTCTCCCCTTCGACAGCATGGCACCGCGGTGGATGCACAAGTCGCGCAGCGCATAGACCTGGCCGCTTGCCGCACGGAATACGGCCACCCGCTCGCCCAATACGATAACGGAGACAGGCTCTTCCTTAAGGTCTTTCGCAATAAATACGGGATGCCATTCGTTAAGCAGTACGGTATCTTTTACGGTTGCTGTCAGCATATGAGCCACTCTCCTTGTTATTGGTTGCCGATGACTTTCTCGCCGGATTTCAAAGATTCAACAATGGCATTAATCTTGTCCATAATATCCTTCGAGATTTTATCCTCGAAGCTATGGAATGGAGCCAGATATATCGCGCCGTCCTTAACGCCGAGGAGCTGGGATTCGGCCTTCATCTCGCCTTTTTGAATACGCTCCACGACGACCTTCATCGCTTCCGGATAATCCTGAATGACGCTGGTGACGACCGTATCCGGACCGTTTGGATTCTGGTCCTGGTTCGAGCCGATGGCCAATACGCCTTTTTGCTGCGCTGCCTCGATTCCTCCGAGTCCGGCCTGGTTCGCATTAGTCATGACGACATCGGCTCCTTTCTCGATAAAGGAGATCGCGGTTTCCTTCGCTTTGGCGACATCGCTGTCGCCGCCCATCATCGTAGACAACACTTTAATAGAAGGAACCGTCTCCTTCGCGCCAAGCTCAAAGCCCTTCACCGAATTTGTGATTGGAGGGATATCGGAGCCGCCGATTGCCGCAACCGTGCCCGACTTCGACATCAGGGCAGCAATCGAGCCCATCAGGTAACCTTGCTCGCTGTTGTTCAAGCTGAGGGAAGTGAGATTAGGCTCTTGCGAAACGGTCGAGCTGTTGACGAGAAACCAGGTATCCTTATAATCGGGAGCGATATCCTTCATAATGTCTCCGTACTCAAAGCCGTGACCGATAATAACATCGTAACCGTCATCGGCATAACCGCGGATAAATTCAGCCGCATCGGAGTTGCTTACTTTCTCGGAATAAGCCGTCTCCGCGCCAAGCTCTTCCTTGATCTTCATCAGTCCGGCGTATGCCGTTGCGTTCCAGCCGTTGTCATTGACCGGACCCGGGGTGAGCAAGGCCACCTTCAAGCTTTTGCCGCCGCTGCCTGGTGTCCCGGCATTCCCCGATTCACCGCTGTTCACCGCTTTATTGCTTCCGCAGGCCGCCAATACAACCATCAGTACACACATGCCTAATACCGCCATCGATTTCGCCCATTTCCCCATTCTCATCCTAACCCCTCCAAATTGGAATGATATGTCCCCCTCTATATGGCAAAAGAAGCATTTGGCCGGATCCCCGCCATCAACTGGCCGATGCGATCCCTATCCGCGCTTTCTCTATCCATCGTGCCTAGCAGCTCACCCTTGTACAGCACCGCAATGCGGTCCGACAGCGCCATCACTTCCTCCAGCTCCGTCGAGATAAGCAAAATGGAGCAGCCTTGCTCGCTAGCTTCAAGCAGCCGCTTGTGGACGTATTCCGCCGCGCCGACATCCATTCCGCGCGTAGGCTGCATCGCGACGATAACCTTCGGATTCAGCATCAGCTCACGGGCCAGAATCACCTTCTGCTGATTGCCTCCGGACAGCCTGTCGACCGGAACCGAGGCGCCGGAGGTCTTAATCGCGAAGCTCTTGATCTGCTCCTCCGCGCATTCCCGCATCCTCCTTCTGCTGATGATGCCACCCTTGCTGAATCTGCGCTTCCGGTATTCCTTCGCGATCAGATTCTCCTCTACGCTCATCTGAAGCATAAGCCCTTCCTTATGCCGGTCCTCGGGGATATAAGCGACCCCCTTCTCCTTCATGCTTCGAGGCTGCTGGCGCTGCAGCGTCTCTCCAGCCAATTCGATGATTCCCGCATCCTTGGAACGAAGTCCGAACAGCACCTCGCTCAGCTCGCGCTGCCCGTTGCCGTCTACGCCGGCTATGCCAAAAATCTCTCCCTCCCGGATGCGAAAAGAGATATCCTTAAGGACCGGTACGCCGCTTTCGCTGGCGTGGAGCCCCGTCACCTTCAGACGGTTCGTCTGACTCACGATGCCTGCCTTCCGGACCGGAGCGGCAACATCTCGCCCGACCATCATGCGTGCGAGATCGGCCGGCGTTATGCCGTCAAGACTATGCGTGCCGATCAGCCTGCCAAGCCGGAGCACGGTCACGCGATCGCAAATCTCCCGAATCTCCTGAAGCTTGTGGCTGATGAAAATAATTGTCTTCCCCTGCTCCTTAAGCGTCCGCAGCACCCGGAACAAATCCTTCACCTCCGAAGGTGTCAGCACCGCCGTCGGCTCATCCAGAATAATAAACTCGGCGCCACGGAACAGCGTCTTGATGATTTCCACGCGCTGCTGCTGACCGACCGACAGGTCGCTAACCTTCGCTTCCGGCCGAACATCCAGACCAAAGCGGTCCGACAGCTCCCGAATCTCCGCGCAAGCCTTCTTAAAGCGAAAGAACGGGCTGCGATCCTGCTTCAATCCAAGCAGCACGTTTTCCGCGACCGTCAGCGCCGGAATGAGCATAAAATGCTGATGCACCATCCCAATCCCCGCGCTGCCCGCCTCACGGGGCGATCCAAACCGAACCGGCTTGCCCTTATACAGAATCTCGCCTTCGTCGGGCTCCAGCATGCCCGAGAGCATGTTCATAAGCGTGCTTTTGCCGGCTCCGTTCTCGCCGAGAAGAGCATGAATCTCACCCTGCCGAATGGCGAGATTCAACCGGTCATTCGCCACAAAGGAACCAAAGCGCTTCACTAAACCTCGGATTTCCAAAATCGGCTCCATAAGCTTCCCTCCTAACCGTTCCGGTCTGCGAGACTTTTATAAGCAGCGGCCGTCGCGGCAGGCTGCTTGCTCTTGCCCGAGAACCAAGCGAGCGCCACCATCGTCAGCAGATAAGGAAACATCAGCATGAACTGGTACGGAATCTTGATTCCGAACGATTGGAACCTTAACTGCAGGGCATCCGCCCCGCCAAACAAGAGTGAAGCCCCCATCGTGCCAAGCGGCGTCCATTTGCCGAATATAACCGCCGACAAGGCGATAAAACCACGGCCTGCCACCATGTTCTCCGTAAATTGATTCAGAATGCCAAGCGATAACGAGCACCCAGCTACGCCAGCCAGCATCCCGCCAATCAGGCAGCAAATATATCGGATGCGGTGAACGCGTACGCCAAGCGTATCGGCGGCCAGCGGATTCTCCCCTACCGCCCTGACCCGGAGCCCCCAGTTCGTCTTGTAGAAAACAAATGCGGCAGCAGGCACCAGCAGGTAAGAAGCATACGCAAGCACATTCTGATCAAACAACGCTTCCCCGACATACGGAATGTCGCTCAGCAGCGGAATCCGCAGGCTGGGAATCCCGTTCACCCGCACCGCCTCCTGCCCCATCCCAAGCAGGCTCCGGCCAAATACCGTTGTTATGCCTAAACCGAATAAATTAAGCGCCGTCCCGATCACAACTTGATCCGCCCCTGTCGTAATCACGAGAAAACCGAACAGCAGTCCGACCAGCCCGGTCACGGCAATGGCAAATCCTACGCCTGCTGCCGCACTGCCGAAATAATGCGCGCCAATGACGCCGGACAATGCGCCAATCAGAACCATGCCCTCCATTCCGATGTTCAGAATCCCGCTCCTCGACATGAACAGAATGCCAAGCGCGGCGAGCAGCAGCGGAACCGACAGGCGAATGGCGGAAGCCAAATAGCTGACAATCACTTCCTCGCTCATCTCGACCCCTCCCCTTTGTTCAGGCTGAGTGCCGTCTCCGGCGCCGCTTGCACGGCCTTCAACTCTTCCGGATGGCTGTCGCCGCCGAATCGGGCCGCAAGCGACGCGATCAGCCGCCGCTTCCAGCCGCCGAACCAGTACCGGTTGCATACAACCAGCACAATGATCGTGGCCTGAATAACGTATACAAGCGAGGTCGAGGTACCCGTCATCCGCTGCATCGCATTGGCCCCGCTCCGCAATCCGCCAAACAGAATGGCCGAGCCGATATTGCCAAGCGGATGCGCCCCGCCGACCAGCGCGACAGCGATGCCGTCATAGCCGTAGCCGGGCGAAAAGTTCTGGAAGAGACGGTTCTGCACGCCGGCTATTTCCACGTAACCCCCGATTCCGGCAATCGCTCCGCTGACCATCATGACGAGAAGCATATTGCGGCTGACCGGAATGCCCATAACCTTCGTCGCCTGCTTGTTGAAGCCGACTGACCGGATTTCATAGCCCCAGACCGTCCGGTTCAAGACAACGTACAGAATGACCGCCAGAGCAACCGCCAGCACAAAGCCGTAATGCAGCCTGGAGTCGAGCAGCCTCGCAAGCAGCGCCGATTCCGGGAGCCTCGCGGACTGCGGAAGCGTACCGGACGGATCCTTCATGGGACCGGTCACCATGTAGCTGACCAAGTAGATTCCCATATAATTGAGCATGATGGTGTTGATAATCTCGCTGGCGCCTTTGAATATTTTGAGCGCTCCGGCAATACCCGCCCAGACCGCGCCTCCAGCCGCACCGGCCGCAATGCAGAGAGGCAGATGCGCAAAGCCAGGAAGACCCGGGACATATAGCGCAGCCATCGTACCGGTCATCGCTCCGATATAGATCTGGCCTTCGGCACCGATGTTGAACAAGCCGCTCCGGTAAGCGAACGTGTAGCATAGACCGGCGAACAAGAGCGGAGTTGCCTTGACCAGCGTTTCCTTCACGCTGCTCGCGTCGCCGGCTGCGCCGTCCCAGATAAGACGGTACGCCTCCAGCGGCGATACACCCGCCGCCGCCATCACCAACCCCCCGGCGAGCAGAGCGACAAGCACTGCTCCGGCGTAAAACAGAACCTCGACCACGGCTTTCACCCATCGTTCCGCCTTTTCGTTAACGCTCCTTGCTTCACTCATGAAGACCGCTCCTCCGCCTTCTTTATTCCACTACGCTAAATACCGGATAAGCCGTGCCCAACCTCTGCCGCAGCACATCGACCCTTGCCTGCGCCCTGCGGATAATCTCTTCTTCATCCACCAACGTGCATTTGCCGCGATGAACGACAAGCTGACCGTTTACAAAAACCGAATCCACGTCATTGCCGTTTGCGTTATACACAATGGCCGAGCTGACCCGGTGAATGGGTGCGATATGCGCCTTCTGCAGATCAATAATCACGACATCCGCTTTTTTTCCCGGCTCCAGACTGCCAAGCTCCCGCTCTCTCCCAACGGCCTTGGCCCCGTTGATTGTCCCCATCTTCAGCACCTGCATAGGCGGCAGCAGCGTTGAATCGAGCTGATCCACCTTATGCAGGCAGGCCGTGAACTTCAGCACTTCGAGATTATCCTGGCAGTTATTGCTGCCGGGACCGTCCGTCCCCAAAGCCACATTGATGCCTCGCTCCAGCATCTCGGGCACGCGCGCTACGCCGGAAGCGAGATACATATTGGAAACCGGGCAATGAATTACGGTAGCCTCATTCTTCTTCAGTAATTCCAGCTCCTTATCATCCAGCCAGACGCCGTGGACGACCTGCGTATGCTTGCCGAGCAGGCCCACCGCTTCTACCAGTTCCAAATTCCGAAGCCCGAAACGTTCCATCGTATTGTCGATCTGGTCCTTCGTTTCCGCGACGTGAAGGTGCGTAATCAGCTTGTTCCGCTCGCTGTACTCAGCCGCCTGCCTCAGGAAGCTCTCCGAGCAGCCGTATAAATTAAGCGGGCCAAGCGCAATGGAGATCCGGCCTTCGGCCGCTCCCTGCCAGCGATCAAGCAGAACATCCGTGCGGCCGAATATTTGCTCAATCGTTTCGCTGAGCCTTGGCTCGTAGCTGAGGTCAACGCCACCCCTGGCCATATGACCGCGAATGCCCGACTCCTGCATGGCCTTCAGGACACCGTCATCATTGCCGGCATGGGTGTGAACATAGTGGTGGTCCATAATGTAGGTCGCGCCCGACTTCAAATTCTCGATGCAGCCGATCATGGCAGCCAGATAGAAATCCTCTTCCTCCATGGCCAGAGATGCCGGCCATATGATTTGCCGAAGCCATTGCGCCAGCGGCAAATCATCGGAAACGCCCCTAATAAAGGTCTGGAACAAATGGGTGTGCCCGTTCACCAATCCGGGAATGACGGCCTTCCCCTGCGCATCCAGCAACATATCCACCTGCCGGAGAAGCTCATCCTTCGAGCCGTCTGCCGGCCACTCTCCCACCTCTGCAATAAGATCCCCCTCCATGAGAACATAACCATTAGGGATCACCCGCATCTCCTCATTCATCGTGATGACGGTCCCGTTACGAATCAGCTGCTTTTTCACACCGATCACACCCTCATGTAAGTTGATTAACCCGCAATTTGAAGTTTTCGCAACCATTCCGTATGCTTATGGTTTCGTATGTAATGTTTTATGACATGATTATATGAGTGCTCTAGCAGTGCGTCAACCACATCGTAACTAAAAAAGGGCTTATCTGGACTGTTTTGTCATTTTCTATAGACCAATTTGGTTACTAATGTTATATTAACTGACATAAAAACAACCAAATTCGAAACCGATACCTGACATTTATCTCGCACAAAGTAGCTTAACGTGAAATTTTATCGAAGAGGAGTGGCCTCATGCATTTACTGCACTTGGATGACACAGATCAGGAAATTATCCGCCTGCTGCACGATAACGGACGGATGTCGTACGCCAAGATCGGCGAGCTTCTCAATTTATCCAGAGTCGCGATCCAGAAGCGCGTGGATGCGATGGTGAATAACGGGATTATCGAGAACTTCACCGTACGGTTAAACACAACCAAGCTCGGCAAATCCATCTCCGCTTTTTTCGAAGTTGAGGTTGAGCCTCGATTCGTAGAGCAAGCCGGCGCGCTGTTATCGGAGGAACCGGAAGTGATCAGCATCTATCAAATGACGGGACCAAGCTCGCTGCATATGCATGCGCTGCTGAAGGACGAGGAGGCGCTGGAGCACTTTTTGTTCAAAAAAATCTATGTGCTTGAAGGGATCGTAAACGTCAACACCCATATGGTTATCAAACGCTTTAAGCAGGGTACGGGGCTTGAGCTGTAGGCAGCAAAAAAAAGCCTCGATCCCGACGGGACCGAGGCTTTGGGCTATTTTTTCAAATGGTAAGGCACGGTGGTGATGATGACATCCTTGCGGTAAAGAAGCTGGGCACGGAGCATTAGGCTCGTTTGGTTATGCAAAATGTTGTGCCAGCCCTTCTTCGGAATAAACTGCGGAATAATGACGGTTACCTGGTAATTGTTCTCGCTCGCCTTGCGCTGTACCGTATCGATAAACTTGAACAGCGGATTCGAGATGGAGCGGTAAGGCGAATGCAGAGTTACGAGCCGGACATCCGGCTGGAATCTCTCCCACTTCTCTTCGAAGATGGCTTCATCCTCTTTTTCAAAAGGAACGTATACGGCAATGATCTGTTCAGGCTTCAGCGACTTGGCATATAGAATCGAATGCTCGACAACATGCGTAATCCCCGATACCGGCAAAATCATCACGTTGCCCTCAATCGGCATCACGGGCTCGCAGGTCGCCAGGCGAAGCTGCTCGCCAACCGCTTCATAGTGCTTCTTGATCCGGTGGAACACGAAAATAATAAGCGGCAGGAAAATCAGAATCGACCATACCTGCTCGAACTTCGTCAGGAAGAACATCATCGTTACGATAAAGCTGATCAAGGCCCCAATCGAGTTAATGATGAACTTGCCAACCCAGCCCTTCGGCCTTTGGCGGAACCATTTGACCAGCATCCCCGTCTGCGACAGCGTAAACGGTATAAATACGCCAACCGCGTACAACGGAATGAGATGCTCAGTCTTGCCCTGAAACGCAATGATCAGAATGATGGACAGAATCCCCAAGCTGATGATGCCGTTCGAGTAACCGAGACGGTCGCCGCGAGCCGTAAACATTCTTGGGATAAACTTATCCTTCGCCAGGTTAACGGCCAGCAGCGGGAAAGCCGAATAGCCGGTGTTGGCTGCCAGGATCAAGATAAGAGCCGTAGTACCCTGGATAAAATAATACATTGTATGGCGTCCGAATATCCCTTCGGCGATCTGCGACACAACCGTTACTTCTTCTTTCGGCGCTATACCGTAGTAATACGCCAGGAAGACGATACCCGAGAACAAGATCGAGAGCAGGCCGCCCATCGCTAATAACGTCTTGGCCGCATTGTTCGGCGCAGGATCCTTGAAGTTCGGGATCGCGTTCGAGATGGCCTCAACCCCGGTCAAAGCCGAGCTGCCGGATGCAAACGCACGAAGCAGCAGGAACAGGCTGATACCCGCAACCGGCGTTCCTAACGAGGTGTGAAGCGTAGGCGATACGTCGCCTGTAGCGATTTTGTACAAGCCTACAATGACCATGACAACAATCGCAAGCACAAATAAGTAAACGGGATAAGCAAGGATAGACGCCGATTCCGTCACGCCCCGCAGGTTTAAGATCGTAATAAAAAGGACAAACACGATAGAGATTAGTACCGAATGCTCGTGCAGGCTTGGAAAAGCGGACGTGATCGCGTCCGTACCCGCCGACACGCTTACCGCTACGGTCAATATATAATCGACCAGCAGGGCGCCGCCGGATATGAGGCCCGGGAATACCCCGAGATTTTCCTTCGATACGACATAAGCTCCCCCGCCATGCGGGTAGGCAAATATGATTTGCCGGTAAGACAGGATAAGTGCCGTTAATAAGACCAGCACCCCGACACCAATCGGAATCGAATACCAAAACGCCGCTGCGCTAACGGTCATCAAGACGAGCAAAATTTGCTCTGGCCCGTATGCAACGGATGATAAGGCATCCGAGGACAGGATCGCAAGCGCCTTCGTTTTAATGAGCTTCTGTTCCCCTAATTCCGTGGACTTAAGGGGACGCCCGATCAGTAATCTTTTGATAAGAGTAAACACACAGGTCACCGCCAACGTTGAAGTTAAACATCTAATACCTGGATACTTGGTTACTCAAACACTTATCAGTGCTAATGTAACCACTTTTGCTTTTTTCTACGCACAGAAAAAAGACCGCAGAGTATCCTCCCGCGGCCCGTAAAAATAACCGAAGTTCACCCTCTCTATCAACGCTTACAAGGTTAGCTGACGGATTCGGGCGTCTAGAGTCGCCCTACAGCCTGCTGCCGCAACATTGCGGCCGGCATGCCGATTCACCCCGGCGACAAGCATGCACTTTCCTGCCTATCGCAATTGGTTCCCCTGCTCTCCGTTTCTAACGGAAACTCAGCGAATACGAACATATGAAGTTTTGCAGATTTGATCATAGACCCGTTCCCCCATTTCTGTAAACTGCGATATAAACGCGAAAAGGGGCAGATTAGTCCATTTTCCATACATGAATGCGGATACATATTAGGTTCACTCTCGGAATGTCGGAAATAAACCGCCATTCTTTCTTTTACCGTGAAATCGGCAGATAATCCCTGATATAGCAGTGGAGATTGGCTATTACCTGACGGGCATGCTCCATTAAAGTCGCTGTAAGCAAAAAAAGCGCGAACCTGCCTGTGGCCGGGCCGCGCTTTTTTTGTTTTATTTCGTAAGGCGGAACGATTTCGCTTCCGCATCGCGGCTGTTAGGGCCTACAAAGAGATGGAATTCGCCTGCATCGCTCTTCAGCTGCAGATCCGCATGGTAATAACGAAGCTGCTCCTCGGAAATCTCAAATGTCACTGTCTGCGTCTCGCCCGGCTGGATAGCCAGCTTGCGGAAGCCCTTCAGCTCCTTCAGCGGACGGACCACCTCGCCGGCAAGATCGCGCACGTACAGCTGGACAACCTCTTCGCCGGCAGCAGCTCCCGTGTTTGTCACGTCAACCGATACCCGAAGCGTATCTCCTGCGTTCATAACGTCCGTCGACAGGGTGGCCTCGCTGTACGAGAAGCTCGTATAGCTCAGACCGTAGCCAAACGGCAGAAGCGGCGCATTCGGCATGTCCAAATATTTCGAGACGTAACGCTCATTCGCATTCTGAGGCGTAAGAGGACGTCCGGTATTGTAGTTGTTGTAGTACACCGGGACTTGGCCAACGGAATAAGGGAAAGACATCGTCAGACGTCCGGACGGATTCACGTCGCCGAACAGCACATCCGCGATCGCATTGCCGCCTTCCGTACCCGGGAACCAAACCTCGAGCAGCGCATCCGCTTCCTCGATAACACCATGCAGGTCAAGCGGTCTGCCGTTGAACAGCACCACCACGATTGGCTTGCCAAGCGGCTTCAGCTTCCGAATAAGCTCCAGCTGCGCCTCTGGCAGACGGATGTCTCCGCGGCTTCCCGCTTCCCCGCTCATCTCGGAGCTTTCGCCCAGCGCCAGCACGATTACGTCGGCTTGCGATGCCGCTGCGACCGCTTCCTGAAGCTGCTCCTCGGTCACGGCGTCGATGTCGGTGCCTTTCGCTACCGCAACGATATCCGCAGCCTTATGGGCAGATAGACCCGCATGCAGCTGCACCGTTTCCTCTTGCTTGCCCCAGATCGACCAAGGGCCCAGAATATCCCCGCTTTCCGCAAACGGTCCGATAAGCGCTAGCTTTTGCCCGCTGCGGAGAGGAAGCGCCTGCTGTTCGTTCTTCAGCAGCACGAAGGACTTAGCCGCGATCTCGCGTGCCGCAGCCCGGTGCTCGGGCGATAGCAGCACTTCCTTCTCCCGTTCTTCGCTTGCCGCGCGGTACGGGTTCTCGAAGAGACCCAGCTTGTCCTTCAGCTTCAGAATACGGAGCACAGACTCGTCAATCAGCTTGACATCCACTTCGCCTGCTTCCACAAGCTCCTTCAAATGGTTCGCATAGTGGGAGGTCATCATTTCCATATCGACGCCGGCTTCAATCGCCTTCAGCGCGGCTTCCTTGCCGTCCGCCGCAACGCCATGCGGAATCATCTCGCCTACCGCGCCCCAGTCGGAAATCAGCATGCCGTCAAAGCCCCACTCGTCGCGAAGCAGGTTCCGCATCAGCCACTTGTTGCCGGTGGCCGGGATGCCGTCAACCGTGTTGAAGGCCGTCATCACCATCTCGCAGCCCTCGTCCAGCGCGGCTTTATAAGCCGGCAGATAGGACTCGCGAAGTTGTCTCTCCGACATGTTGACGGTATTGTAATCGCGTCCGCCCTCCGCTGCGCCGTAAGCGGCAAAATGCTTCACGCAAGCGGCAACGCGGTCCATATCGCCTGCCAGGTCATCGCCTTGGAAGCCGCGGACGAAGGCACGCGCGTATTCGCTGTTCAGGTACGGATCTTCACCGGTTGACTCCATTACGCGGCCCCAACGCGGGTCGCGGACGAGGTCCACCATCGGCGCAAACGTCACGTGAATGCCCGTAACGGCCGATTCCTTCGCTGCAATCGCGGCGCTTTTCTCCGCCAGCTCCAGGTCCCAGGTACTGCCGATCGCCAGCGTCACCGGGAAAATCGTACGGTAGCCGTGGATAATATCCGCCATAAGAAGCAGAGGAATGCCGAGGCGGCTGTTCTCCATGTATTTTTTCTGCAGGGCTATCGTTTCCTTCGCGCCAACGGCACTCAGCACGGATCCTGCATTGTTCACCATATTTTCCGTAACGCCCATCCAGGCCAGCGGACCCGTCAGGTTAGCGTCATCTTCGCTGAGAAAATTAGGGGTAAGCTGCATCAGCTGAAAAATCTTTTCTTCCAGCGTCATTTGCTCAAGTATTGCGGTCATTGATTGTTTCGTCACGTGGACAAACCCTCCATTTGAATCGGATGATTTCTTGTTCTCTTCCATTATACCGGTTGCCGCCGCGCCGCAATATGTCGGGAATAGCCGAAAAACTCTACAATCTGGCTGTGTGGCTGTTGAACAGATGAGTTTGGCGGGCATTATCGCTGCACAAAAGGCATGCTCCTTCGATCGCTGTTGTACCCTTATTCCCTCGAATATACCGCTATAGCGGTTGAAATCCGGGTACAAAGGCGAGCGCTGCGCTTCTCAGCGAGCATGCCTTCCGCTCCGCTCCGGCCCTGCCGCTCTTCAGCCGTTCAATCTGCCAAGGCCAGATTGTAGTAAAAAAGAGAGAAAGAAATGCCGCTTTCGCGCTGCCTGCTCAAGCTATGTTTTTTAGGCGTTATCGCTGCATAAAAGGCATGCTCCTTCGATCGCTGTTGTACCCTGATTTCCTCGAATATACCGCTATAGCGGTTGAAATCCGGGTACAAAGGCGAGCGCTGCGCTTCTCAGCGAGCATGCCTTCCGCTCCGCTCCGGCCCTGCCGCTCTTCAGCCGTTCAATCTGCCAAAGCCAGATTGCATTTAATGCAGGATAATCGCCGCTTTCGCGCTACCTGCTCAAGTTATGCTGTATAGAATGCAGTATATTGGGACTCCTCGGGGGCTTTTTGAACCAATTTGGCCGATTATCCTGCATTCCGTGCAGCTTACGTCCTAGCACTGGCCCTTCGGGGCTGATTATCCTGTATTCCGTGCAACGTAGACGAAACAGAATTCCCACTAACCTATCCATTCGTCCGACTAACCGGCCAGTCCATTTCTTATATTGCTCCAACTTGGGCCGCATTGTATGATTTTAATAATAAATGGGTTTATATTCCATACGTTTGGAGAGGGTAAAATGAGCGAGTTAACAGCAGCAAAAGCCAAGATAACGGGTTCATCTATCGTTTTGCTGGTTAAAGATATACAAGAGGCCTCATCGTTCTACCTCAATCTCGGGTTTACCTATGAAGAGATTGGCGGACATGTCCATGTAACAAGAGAAAAAATAACCTTTATTCTGCACCCTGCCGTAAACAAGGATGACGTGCGGCCAAATTCCGCTGTGCAAGGCGGCTTATATTTCGATGCTTTTGCTTACACGGATGCCGTGGACTTGCTCGCGGAAGAGTGCCTGGCTAAAGCTGTCGAGTTTGTTAACGGCCCTAACTACTCGGAGCATTGGAGCGAATTTACCATTAAAGACGCCGATGGATACCGGATCGCTTTCGGAGGAGGAGTCTCCGGCCGGCCGGAATAAAAATTTAGTTTAGCAATGAAACTTTTCGATACCCTTAACCGTCTACTTGGTGACTTCAATTTCCGAATTGATAACTAGGAGGCCACCCATCATGAAAAAACCTTTTAAAATGCTCACCATTGCCGTTGCCGGCTCCTGCCTGCTTGCCTTTACTCCCGCGCTGGCAATGGCAGCTGAATCCACCGCCGTACCCGTTGCCGTAACTGCAGAACCCATTACAGCAGTGCCAATCAGCGCGGTACTTCCCGATACGCAAGCCGTTAAAGTAACAACGAAAGTGATTGAGGAATCCTCCGATCTGCTTACCGTAAAAATCTCCGTTCCCGTCATCAGCGGTATGCTCGACACTTCCTATCAAGATAAATTAAATGCCAGCATCGAGGAAAAAGCGACGAAGGAAATCGACAAGCTGAAAGCTCTCGCCGCCGATGACAAAAAGTCCGCGCAGGAGAACGATTATCCGTTCCGCGCTTACGAACTTAATGTAGCCTACGAGCTGAAAGCCGACGGCAGCACGGCCGCAAAGGGGATTGTCTCCTTCACCGTGTCCACCTATGAGTACACCGGCGGCGCTCACGGCGGCACTGCCGTAGAGGGCTATAATATCGTAAACAGCCAGCAGGCTGCCGAGCTGACGCTTGAGCAGGCGCTTGGCGACGGCGGCTTTGCTGCAGCGAGCAGCGCGGTGCGTTACGCCATCAGCAAAAATCCGGATAACTTCTTCCCGGACGCTATGACAACATTCAAAATCGATGCCGATCATACCTACTTCGTAGACAGCAAAGGTGCCGTGAATCTGGTGTTCCAGCAATACGAGATTGCCCCTTATGCCGGCGGCATCATCAACATTCCTGTGGATGCCACTACCTCGGTTGGCCCAACTTTAACCTTGTCCACCAAGGATCTGGCGGCCGGCCCGAACGGCGCGCATTACATCCCGCTTCGTAAAGCCGCGGAAGCGCTGGGCTACAAGGTCAAATGGAGCAACAAGACGCAAAGCGCGGAAATTTCCCGCGATGCGCAATGGACATCCGTAACCGTTGGCAAAAACAGCTACACCATTAACAAAATGGCTCCGGTTCAACTGTTTGCCGCGCCCAAACTCATAAAAGGCTCGCTCTATGTGCCTGATGAATTTTTCAGCAAAATTCTTCACCTCGAGATGAAGAACAATACGACCGATAATTCGGTAACGATCAAAGGGTAGTCAGTGACGATCGCAGGTCTGATCTACATTGCTCCAACAAGCAAAGGACTGTCTCATTGAGACAGCCCTTTGCTTTGCTTCTTAGCGTACTTACATTGGATTCTCTCCAGTGAAATCGGACTGAAAGGCGCACAATTTACGCTACGTTGGACTCACTCCAGCAAATAGCCACGGAATGAGCCACTATCGTCCAAAAATGGGCGATTATAATGGAGTCCATCCAGCGTAGATCAACGTACAAGCCAAAAGCTGCCCGTTATGCTGGAGGAAATCCACTGTAGCGTGGCCGCGATTAGCCGGATAACAACAAACCACCCCTGACTTTCATCAAGGGGAAGGTTTGCGTCTTGACGACAAAAGACAACGTGGACGACATCCACAATGTCTTTGCATCTTGACGACACCGTGAACTACATCCACGGTGTCTTTGCGTTTTGACGACAAACCACCCCTGACATTCACCAGGGGTGGTTTGCGTTTAATAAAGCTCGTTATACAACAAATGAAGAACCTTAGCCGCCTCGGCGCGGGTTAAGTTGTTCTGAGGAGTCAGGTAACCGTTGCTGCCGTTAATGATGCCCGAAGCAATCAGCTTCTCTACGCTTGGCTTTGCGTAAGCCGCTACCTTGGCGGCATCCTTGTAGCCGGATAGCACTGCCGTCTCCTTCAGCGGATGCCCCGCTGCCGTAAAGGCACGGTCGAGCAGCACCATCATATCCTGGCGGGAGATCGAAGCCCCCGGATTAAACTTGCCGTCACCCGAGCCGCTTGCGAGACCAAGTGCTTGAGCAGTCATAACGGCTTCATAGTAATAAGCCTTGGACGTAACGTCCTTGAAGCCCGTGCCCGTCGACTCCGCATGCTTGGCGAGTACGCCTACCAGCAGCTTCGTGAAGTCCGCTCTCGTAATATGAGCGTTTGGCGAGAACGTATCGGCGGTTGTGCCGTTAATAATACCGCGGATCGCCAGCGCCTCGATGTCCTGACGCGCCCACGATGACGTTGTGTCCTTGAAGGCTTTGCTGCCGTTCACAATCGTATACAAGCTGAAATGCGTGGTGGAGAAGCTCATTTCACCGTTTTCCGCATGGAAGCGTCCTGTCGGTACAATCTGCAGCTTACCGTTGCCGTCGATATAAGCAGCAACAATCAGATCCGCGTTTACTTTCTCCGTCGGAGACAACGTGAACGGAAGCACGACCTGAACAGGCGCCTGCTCGTTCTTCCATTCAATCGCTTTGCCATCCAGTTCAAAATGCAGCTCCAGCACCGGGCGGCTGCCTGCTTGCTGTTGGGCGGAAGCCGGCAGTGTTGCCGGATCGACCTGTTTTACGCGTAGCGTCAAGCTTTGAGCAGAGCCAAGCTGGCCGGCCGGGATGACATGATCCGGAATGGTAACCGTACCAAACGGCGTATTGATCTCAACCTGGCGTTTCTCGTCGGCGTTGAACAGAGAGTATGGCAGCTGGAACGCAATTTCCTTCGCGCCGCCTACATCCGTGCTCTTCACTTCGAAGGAAACGGTTTTAATATTTTGGCTGTTCAGAGTCGCATGCTCTAGAGCTTCCAGAGCTTTCGTATTGTCGATCACGTGCGTGTAAACGTTGGAATCCGATCCACCCGTATTTCCGCCATTGCCCGGATCAGGTGTCCCCCCGCCCGGTGTATTCGAAGCTGAACGCGTAATTTGCAACGTTTGATTAGGAGTGAGGCTCTCGCTGGTGGCCCCGCCCGTTCCGGTCAATCTCGTCAGAGTTGTCTCTGCCAAGGTAACAACGGCAGCCGCGCTGTCCGTGTAAGTAAAGGTAAGCGTACAAGCCGTAAAGCTTCCCGAAAAATGGTTCGATGTATCAAAAAATCCAAAATAGCTGATGCCGTTCTTTTCTTTCATGGATACTTGCGAGGCACTGCCGATTGCTTGCGAATAAGTTACCGATTTTAACTGTACATGGCTGTCCGTCTTGATACCAAACTCCGCGCTGCTAAATGGAGTCTGCGAATTGAGAACGAGATCAACCGAGAAGGAGGAGGCATTCTTGTCGACTTCGATCGCTTGCTTCGAGAATTGAACCGTAGAAGAATCGGCCGCAAAAGCCAAGGCATTAAACGGGAGAACCAGGAAGCAGATAAACAGCAGACCTGCTAACAATTTCTTTTTCATCATCATGAACTCCTCATGGGTTTAAAATACAGGAAAAGGCGGCGAGGCGCCTTCTCCTGCTGCTAATAAGTGCTTACTTGCCTTGGAAAATATGAAGGATAATAATCGTGAAGTCCGTCAAGTCGACCTTGCCGTCGAAGTTCACGTCCGCCAGCTTCGATGTTGCCCAGTCAGCGTCAGTCGAGCTTGCGCGGTAATGATCGATTGCGACCGACAAGTCGGCCGAAGTCAGCGTACCGTCCTTGTACAGGTCCGTAATATCTTTGTAGGAACGGATTAGGATGGAGGATGGCAATTTATCGAAAATAGCGCCCAGATCGGTATTCTCCGAGCTGGTGTTCACGACAACTTTATCAAGCTGAACATCCGCTTGAACGTTGTCTACATCCGGATTAACCGGTTTGAATGTCAGCTTGATCAGATCCGTGAACTCAGTGAGCGTTATCGGATGCTCTTGGAAGCCCGCGATCACGCGTACCGTGCCCGGCTCGACTTCATTGGCCTGCAGGAAGCCGTTTGTTTTGTCCAGAAGCTCTGCCCCTGTCGCCGGATCAAACGTAAACTTCGACGCATCAAACTTGAACGTTACATCAAGCACATTGACCTTGTCGGATTTGCCAAGAGCCAGATAGAACTCTGCCCCCGGACTTTCCTCCTTGATAATCGTATCCTGCTTGGCGTGAATCTTCACCATCGTTCCGACTACCACGTCAAACGTACCTGTGTAAGGAACGCCGGCAACCGTATAAGTAACCGTGACATGCTTTGTGCCTTTTGTTGCGGAATCAAAGCCGGTGATCGTTACTTGGTCAAGCGGCAATGCGGTTTTGGAGCCGTCAAGGTTGATCTTGCTGACCGTCAGGCCCGTTGTGTCCAGAAGCTCGCCAACCCCGTAGCTCTTTTTCGTTGGAGGCGTTGTTATTTCAAGACCCGACATGTCCGTGTGAACCATCGTGTAAGTGTCCACTTTAGCCATGGTGTCCGTGCGGTAAGTATCTACGGAAATCGAGTTGTGGTCGATGTTGATCATCGAGAAGGTTGGAACCTTCAGCTGGCTCTTCACATCGGAGTAGTAGTCGTTCAGCGTTGTTTTCAGATCGTAGTACTTACTGCCGGAAGCGGAGTTCGCAGTCAGGTACATGATCCCTTTCGGGTTAACGAAAACGCCGTTGTCCATCGCTTGGCCTTTGATCGCCTGGTCGCCTTCCATTTGGTACGTCTTCACGTAGGAATGGTCATGGCCCATAAAGACAAGGTCGATGTCCAGCTTATCAAATACCGGGAACAGCACTTGGCGAAGGTTAAGAATCGATGCATCCGTAGAATGGTTGGCCGGGCTGTAGATGGAGTGATGGAACGTGACGATTTTCCATCTTGCATCCGGATTCGCTTCAATCGCGTTTTTCATAAATGTCTCGTGCTCCGCGCTATTAGCGGAGTTTGTATTTAATACCATAAACAAAGTCTCGCCGTACGTATAGTAGTAGTCTCCGCCGGCAACGGTCGTACCGTATTGAGCCGACTCATTCGGCTGGTTGTAGTGGTACTTGTAGTTTACCGCGCCGTCATGGTTGCCGACAACGGTTGCAACCGGCAGATTGTGAAGCTGAGCCGGGCTCAGGAAGCCGCTGTACTCGGATTCGCTGGAAGCGGTGTTGACTTGGTCACCGGCCGACATAATATAGCTCATGTCCGGGAACATTTGAGTCGCTTTCGTCAGCGTGTTCGCCCAGCCTGCTGCATCCGTCGTTGCATTGCCGCTAGCGCCGATCTGAGGGTCGCCTACGAACATGACGCTGAAATCATGGGAGTCTTTCGTGCTGAAGTCATATGCCGTGCTCCAATGCTCGTCCAGACCGTCACCTACGCGGTATACATAATCGGTTGATTCCTGAAGTCCCGTGATCGTAGCTTTGTTGGAGAAAAAGCCCGTCACCGCAGCCGAGGATGTACCGTTAAACGAAGCAGCCGTTGCAGCAGGAAATACGCCGTCAACCACATCCGCTTTTTTCGCGATCTGAACAACCGTGCCTACCGGCTGCGTTGCTGCCGAATACCAAGTCAGGTTGACCTGCGATTCGTCCGCGCCGGGGTTAAGCAGAATGTTGCTCACCGTGTACGGATCAACCGCTTGCGTGCTGACACCTGTGCCCGGCTCATCCGCCGCGTTAACGAGCGTTGCCGTCAGTGACGTGGCGAGTACAGAAGCGACCAGTACGGAGTACAGTCCTTTGCGCACGCCTTTTTGTTGCTTCAAAACGTTAAACAATGTAATACCCTCCCACTTTTTGATTGCCTTGACCTGTGAGGCTTGTCTATCTAAGGCATCATAAAAACCTTAGTAGTTAAATGTTTTGGCAATGTTATCCTAATGGTGAAGTATTTGTAAAATTCTGTCGTACCTTCATGAAATCTATACACTAAGCATCGCAATTCCGTCCTATAAAAACGCACGCTGAATCAGCCAGATCAAGCCAAACACCGAAATCGTCGCCGACATGGCCGGCATGGTCCAACGAATCCGGCGGGCATAATGAATAACCGGATACAGCAGCAAGACGATCATCAGCTGACCAAACTCGATGCCCACGTTAAACGTCAGCAGCGATGCCGCCATTTGCCCCCCGTCCAGCCTCATCTCCGACAGCGTAGCCGCAAAGCCGCACCCATGAATCAGACCAAAGCCGAAGGCCAGGAACAGATTATGCTTGCTCGCGTTTTTGTTCAGAATGCTGTTCAAGGCCACATAGATAATACTCAGCGCGATCACCGACTCGACCAGCTTGCCCGGCAGATGAATAACGCCAAAGCCGGCCAGCAGGAGCGTTACCGTATGAGCCGCGGTAAATGCCGTCACGACCCCTAGAATCTGCTTCATCGAACGCGCGCCGATCAAGAGGCTAAGCATGAACAAAATATGGTCATAACCCGTAATCAGATGCTCGATGCCAAGAATGAAGAACTGCTTCACCGCGCGGAGCAGACTGATTTTCCCCAGCTCCACTTCCCGTTTGTCGAAGTTTAAGACATAGCTTTGCTTATCGCTGCTGTCCTGCTTAAGGTCCAGCGTCACGTAGTTCATGTGCCATTGATCCACGTCATCGTAGATCGGCTGGTAGTCGAGTACGAAATGCTCCGGCTTGCCGGAAAGGTCGAAGCGAAGGATCGCTTCCGCATACGGCTGATCCCTAGCTACCGTTGCTTCCAGCGTCAGCAAGGAACCTTCCAGCGGCAGGCTGTCCGCATAGAGATGGATTTTGCCCAAAAGGTAAGCTTCCACATCATCCTTATGCTCGGTAACGAACTTCTGCAGCACTTCCGGCGAAAAGTCGCCTACATCCGGGTCGTTCGGAGCGACGGCAAGGCGAAGATCGTACATATCGATCCGAAGATCATACGCAATGGAGCCGTCCTTCAGCCCAATATCGGAATACGCGACGCTGTTGCCGCTATGCGCTAATGCGGCCTTCCCCCCGCCTAATCCGGCAACGAGCAGGAACAGACCCAGCATGCTTGCCGCAAGCAGCCGGCGGATCCTCTTACGGTTCATAGTCGAAATAACCTCCCGTTCATGTCTACTCTTGTCCTATCGTATAGGTGAATTGTTAATGGAATTGGTTTATTCCTTAAATAAATTGTAAATTAATCCCTAATTAACAAATCGTTATTATGATGGGGACAAGATCGAAGGACACGGAGGGAATATTCAGTGAACGTATTTTGGAGCAAAATGGCGCAGCCCAGATTTCGGACAGGCGTATTTATCGCATTGCTGATCATATTCGCAGCCTCGGTATACCAGTTCAACCGGATGAATGAATTCACGTTTAACGAGCAGCTAGGCAGCGGTTATGAACGTTACGAGAAAGCAAGGGTCGTGGAGATCACCAAAGAACAGCTTGAGAAGGATCCCCATATCGAAGGACTGTACCGGGGAACGCAGGAGCTGAAGCTCAAAATCTTGTCCGGTGAACATAAAGGCGAAGTCATGCCCGTTACCAACTACCTCAGCACGATGTTTAACGTCCATGCGAAGGTGGGTACGAAGCTTGTCGTGAACATTGCAACGGCTGATGCTTCCCATATCAACGTGACGATCTACAACTATTACCGCGCGCCGTATCTCTATGGCATGATCGCGATTTTCCTGGCTATTCTATGGGCGATCGGGGGCAAAAAAGGGCTGAAATCGGCCGTTGCCCTCCTCTTTACCTTCAGCAGCATCGTCTTCCTCTTCCTGCCGATGCTGTATCGGGGCTACTCGCCGATGCTCGCAGCGATTATCGTCGTTACGACGACGATAATCGCCACCTTGCTGCTGCTCGACGGCTGGAGCTCCAAGTCGCTGTCGGCCATCATCGGCACGATGATTGGCGTTATTCTGGCCGGCGGCGTAGCGGTCTTGGCGGGTCATCTGCTTCACATTTCCGGCTTTAATACCAATGATTCCGAGACGCTCCTCATTATCGCCGACAATACCGGCATGAAGGTCGAAGGCCTTCTATTCGCCGGGGTCATTATAGCCGCGCTTGGAGCCATTATGGATTTAGGCATCTCCATCGCATCGGCCGTCCATGAGGTTTACACAACGAATCGCGAGCTTGGGCCACGCGCCTTGTTCCTTGCCGGCATGAACGTAGGCCGCGATATGATGGGGACGATGGCAACCACCTTGATTCTCGCCTTTACCGGCTCATCGCTTATGTCCCTGCTTGTCCTGTATGCGTACAAGGTGCCCTATGACCAGCTCGTCAATATGAACCTTGTCACCATTGAAGTGCTGCAAGGCATGACCGGCAGTATCGGCGTGATTCTCACCGCGCCAATCGTGGCCTTCGTCTCTTCCAGGCTGATGCCTTATTACGACCGGATGATGGCTCGCAAGGCCGTTTCCACCGTAGAAATCGAGCAATCCCGCCCGGTTCCGGTAGACAGCGAGAAAGCCGCGGTATCGCAATAATAAGCCAATAATAGAAAGGCCATCTGCCCAAATGGACAGATGGCCTTCTTCATTACGATTATGTACATCCGATTAGTCTTCATGCTCCGCGTAGCCGTTCTCGACGAGATAATCCATCTCCATATCGAGAATCTTCTCGACCGTCACTTCGTCCAGCTTCACATCGCGCTGCTTCAGCACGTAATCGACCAGCTCGTCGCTGTCGATATCAATCACTTGGCCTTTCGCCGAGCTTTGCGCCTTATCGATAAAAGCCTGCTCATGCTTCAGCACCAGGCTGATCGTTTCAGCCGGAACTTTGGTTTTCTCCGCCAGATAGTTCACCAGTTCTTTTTCGTTCAGTTCGCTCATCGTTAAAACAACTCCTCGAATTTCAAATTCTTGGACTATTGTACCATCCCTGGAGTCAGATTCAAAAAACGCCTATTAGAAAAACCCCCTATCCGTCTAGATAAGGGGGTCGGTCTGCGGTTTGCAGCCTATTATTGCGCCGTATAACCGCCGTCTACGGTAAGTGTCGTACCCGTAATGAAGGATGCATCCTCGCTGGCAAGGAAGAGAACGGACTTGGCAATCTCCTCCGGCTTGCCTAGACGGCCCATAGGATGCAGATCAATCAGATATTGGCGGGCTTCTTCGCTGCCGCCTTGGATAAGCGGCGTATCGATATAGCCCGGGCAAACCGCGTTCACGCGGATGTTCTGCTGCGCATAAGCAATCGCGGTGCTTTGCGTTAGCAGCTTCACGCCGCCTTTTGCCGCCGAATATGCCGGAATGGTGTTGCGGGCCACGTGGCTGTGAATCGAGCCGCAGTTCACGACCGCTCCGCCAGTGCCCTGCTTCAGCATCTGGTCAATTGCGTATTTATCGCACAGAAATACGCCTGTCAGATTAATGTCGATCATGCGCTGCCAGTCCTTCATGGACAGCTCATGAGTAACGCCTTGCGCGCCAATCCCCGCATTCGCGAACAAAATATCCAGCTTGCCGTATTTTTTCACCGTTGCGGCCACCATCGCCTTGACGCTTGCTTCTTCGGCTACGTTTGTTTTTACGAACAGAGTATCATAGCCCTGCTTGTTCAGCTCTTCGGCTACCGCTGCCCCGTGGTCCGAAAAATCCGCGATTACGACCTTCGCTCCTTCAGCCGCGAATGCACGGACTGTCGCTTCCCCAATACCGCTTGCTCCGCCGGTTACGATTGCTACTTTGTTTTCAAAACGCATCGTTATGCCACCTCTTATTCGAAGAATAATAAATGATTGCTTATCTAGCCATCGCGCCGCCGTCGATTACCATCTCAGTGCCGGTCATGTAAGACGATTCGTCCGAAGCCAGGAACAAGACGAGATTGGATACCTCATCCACGTTGCCTACCCGGCCAATCGGCGAAACAGCCTGTCCAAGCGCTTCCTTGTCGCGATGCGTTGTTGCCGCTGCATAATCAACCATGGCCGTATTAATGTACCCCGGATGAATCGAGTTGACCCGTATGCCCTGCGTGGCAAATTCCATCGCTACATCCTTCGTCATCGTCCGCACCGCGCCTTTGCTGGCGCCATACAGCACATGGTTCGGCGAACCGCCAATACCTGCGATGGAAGATGCATTGATGACCGAACCGCGCTGCTGCTTCAGCATCACCGGAATGACATGCTTCATGCCGAGGAAGACGCTGGTCACGTTGATATTCATCAGCCGGTTCCAGTCCTCCACCGTTGTGTCAAACAGCGGCTTGATTACGTAAATACCGGCGTTATTGAACAACACGTCGATTGTTCCGAACGCTTTAACCGCCTCGTCAACAACCTGAATCCAGTTGTCCTCGCTGCCAACGTCGTGGCGAATCGCTAACGCTTCGCCGCCCAGCTTTTTCACCTCGTCGGCCGTCTGCTTCACGCTTGCTTCATTAATATCCGTAACGACAACCTTCGCTCCCTCTTTCGCGAAACGAAGCGCCGTCGACCTCCCAATCCCGGTACCCGCACCTGTAATAATCGCTACTTTGCCTTCCAGACGCATAACCAAGCACCATCCTTGTCTCTATGTTGTGTAACCCGAAACGAATAAAGAATGAACCTACAATTCAAGTATAGGACGGTTAAGTGTAATAATAAATTTAGTTAAATTTACGGGATGTTAAATAAAAATAAAGGAACGATCATCCGCCATGAATATTGACCAGCTGGAATATATCCTGGAAGTCGCCAAGGTGAAGTCGATCTCGGCCGCTTCCAACAACCTGCATGTCACGCTGCCCGCGATCAGCCAATCCATCACGCATCTGGAGACCGAGCTTGGCGTAAAGCTGTTCACCCGCTCCAGACACGGGACCTTCCCTACGGCAGAAGGCACCATCCTTATCGAGAAGGTTAGCGAGATTATCGAAAAAGTGCGGGAGCTACGCGAAGAGGCGCAAAGCTTCACCAATACGATCAGCGGCGAGCTTCGCATTGCCACCATTCCGGGACCGATGTCACTGCTAGTGAAGACGATTGCGGCGTTTAAGAAGGATTTTCCGAATATCCGGATCGAGATCTCGGAGACCCACTCCCAGGAAATGATCACTAGCATTCACCAGGATAAAATCGACCTTGGCCTGCTCGTCCTCTACAAAGATCTCGAGCCTAGCGTCGAAGGACTCAAATTCACGAAAGTAATGGACGTCAGCATGACCTGCTGCGTCAATAAGAATAGCCCGCTCGCCTTGCGCGAACGGGTAAAGGCAGAAGATCTGCTGCGTTATCCGCTTGCCCTCTACAATGAGGACTATATCGATTGGTACATCAAGCACCTGAACGAGCATTACGGCGCAACCAATCTGCTGTTCACGACCAATAATCTGGAGGCCATCCGTCAGGCTCTCGACGATGAGCTCGCCATTACGCTCGGTTTGAACTATTCCTTCAACTACGGCAATTACCAGAACTACCCGACCTACAAAATACTGGACATTGATTTGCCTACCGCGCCGCCCGTCCCGCTTGGCTGGATGCAATCGAAGAGCAAGTCCAATTCCAAGATTATCAAAACCTTTATTCACCGGCTGCAAATGCAGTTTCCGATGCCGAATTGATTTGATCCGGTGTTCGCAGTTCGAAGCGTATAATAAGGTTCGGTTTGCTCCAACCTGTACCTATACAGGTTGACGCTTAAAGGAGCTGCATCATGACCGACACCGAGCCGAAAATGCTGCTGAAGCAATTGGACCAAAACCTTGCGATCATCAAACAACGCTTCCACCATACAACCGATTTGAAGATCAGGGACATTCAAGCTGCTCATTTAAAAGCTTCTATTGTCTACATAGATGGGTTAATCGATAGCAATCGGCTGCAGGAATCGGTTATCCGCCCTCTGCTTCATATGACACCCGTTGAACGGGAGCTTATAGACTACGTCGCCACTCAAGTGATAGAAGCTCCCGATACATCGACCGCCTACGAATTCCAGGAGCTGTCAAGCGGACTTGTCGAAGGCAAAGCCGTCCTGCTATTTGAAGGTTATGCCAAAGCCATTCTGACCGACATCGCGGAGTGGAAAGAACGAAGCCTGGAAAAGCCGATTTCGGAGCGAGCTCCGCGCGGACCCATTATCGGTCTGACGGAAAAAGCCTCCACGAACATCAACTTGCTGCGGGGGATGATAAAGACCCCTGATTTCTGTGTAGATACCCAGCAAGTCGGAATTCTGGCCAAGACCAACGTGTCCATTCTGTTCCTTAGCGGAGTTGTCGATCAGCAGGTTTTACAATTCGTTCAGAAACGGCTCCACGCCATAAAAGTAAAGTACGTCACCGAATCCCGAATCGTTGAAGAGGCGCTTGAATTCAGCAAGAGCATATTCCCTCTAAGCCAGACTTCCGAAAGGCCGGATAGCATCGCTTCGAGCTTGTACGAGGGCAGGGTTGCGGTGATTGTGGATGGAACGCCACGGGCAATTATAGTTCCGTCCTTATTTACGGACAACATCCAAACGCCGGATGAGTACTATACGCGTTACGGCAGGTTAATAAACAGAATCACAAGGTTTATAGGCTTTTTGTTATCGATTTATATACCTGCCATTTTTGTTGCGTTATGCAATTTCCATCAAAGCGAGCTTCCGGAGGCTTTCGCAAAGGTCCTCATTCCGAAAGGGGTACTGCTGAACCCGTTTTTCGAGATGGTCCTGCTCGTCTTTATTTTTAGAACCATGATCGATATTGCCTTCCGCCTTCCGCAAAGCTTAGTCATCCTGATTTCATTAGTGGGTACCATTACGATTGGAGATTCCTTGGTTAAAGTCAAATTGACCCACCCTTTCGCCTTGGTCAGCGTCGCGGTCACCTTCATGTTAACCTTTCTCGTCTTGAATAAGTTAGTCGCCGCCATTTCAACCCTGAGATTCTTATTTCTGTTCTTAGGAGCTTTCCTGGATTTCACGGGGATTATCGTGGGAACTACATTGGTTATTATCTACATGGCGCAGCTCAAAAGTGCCGGCGTTCCTTATTTATCGCCGCTCATTCCTTTCAAGCCAAAGGAGCTTAAGGATACCCTGATCCGCGGGGATTTGAAGAAGCTGCTCAATAGCGAGCATTCCTATTTACGCGAAGATAATGGATGAAAGAACGCATAAACGCAAAAAGAGTATCTCCTTCCGGTTAACCCGGCCTGGAGATACTCTTTTATGTAGAAAGCAAGTATTAGTGCACGGCGGCTTCCTCTAGAATTTCGCATTTTCTCGCTTCACGTTCGTCATGGGTCATACGCGGGCATGTGTAGCATTTGGTCCCGTTCTCGCGGCGGTCGTACATGCAGCAGGAGGAAGGAATAAGCCATTTCTCCTCCGTATTGTACGGGTTCTCCACGTAGCGCGGGTTCGCGAGATAATACGGATTGCGTCTGCGATTGAACAACGCGGGATCAAGGAATTCCGCAAGCAGCTTGCTATCCGCCAGGAATTGCTCGGTGAGCTGCGGCATTTGCATGTGAGCCGCAACGAAATCCTGCGTCATCTTGAGCTGACCGCTGAACTGCTGCCAGATTGCATCCGGCTTCAGGTCGCCGGCTTCGGCTATCGCTTCAATCGCAGGCGTAACGAAATTCGTGAAATACTCCGCCCAGTGTTGAAGCAGGAAGGCTTTACGCGCTTCGGGCTCCGTTGGCACCGGAATGGAGCGGAGCTCTTTTATTTTATAGCCCAGATG
Organism: Paenibacillus glycanilyticus; assembly: GCF_051200795.1. NCBI lineage: Bacteria > Bacillati > Bacillota > Bacilli > Caryophanales > Paenibacillaceae > Paenibacillus > Paenibacillus glycanilyticus. Next base: position 358,776 of record NZ_CP195155.1, on the reverse strand, counting down.
GGCATGATCGTCATTCATTTCCACTTGGTAGTTGATATTATCCGGATACATATCGAGTAACCGATTGTACATCGAAGCGAACAACAGCTGCACGATGCTTACTTTGCACAGGGAAGTTCCGATGAACGATGCCGGCAGCGCGTTCGAGATTGCCTGCACCGTCTCCCCGCTCCGCTTTAGCGCCTCCTGTAGAGTAGCCGGATCAAAAAAGCCCGTTGCCGGTATATCGTAAATCGGATGCTCCGCCCCCTCGGGCGAAATATGGTAATACATCTTTACGAGACTAAAATCGAACAACGTCTCCGACCTCCGTTTCATGATTCCCCCAGGCCTTCCGGACCGCCAGACTGCCTCTTTCATCCTATGTAAAGAATCCTCTTATATGATAACGATTCTCAAAAACGCTGTCAATTTAGAAACCGCATAAGAATCACCCTTTTGCCTAAAGCTGTAGATAGAGGTGAACCTTATGATCTTTATCATCGGAGCAGGGCTGGCCATAGCCGCAGCCATTGTCGGATGGATCAGCTACCGGAGCCAGATGGGCAAATCCGTCTTGGGCGGCCTCGCCGCCATCGCGATCTTCCTGGCCTCCACCGTCATCGCCACTTCCGCCACCCGAACCATAATGGACAATACCATATACATGACCGAGATCCACTCGGTGCTGGGGTCGCCGACTTTTATCATCAGCACGGGTTACTTGATGGTGTACGGCCTTGCGCGGATGGTTGCGGGGATTGGTCGCGGGGCTGCGACCAGGTGAAAAATAAAAGGACGCGAGGGTATTCAAGCTACCTTCCGTCCTTTTGCGATCAGTCGGTTCAGTCCGCTTTTCCATATTTCAAAGTCCACTGATCTAACCACTCGGCGTAAGTAAGTCCCGTTATATGCTCCATATCCGATCCATCCAAATAGCTTGGACCGCCCATAAATATCGCACCATTGCTTAGAGGAAGAGGAAAAGCATACCCTCCGATCACCCTGCCTTCTGCCAGCATGACCGTAACCGCCGTATTCGTCTTGGAAAATCTCTTCAGAGGATGATTCGTAACGATAAAATGATATTCCTCTATCATTGTGCCTAAGTACGCATCCGGTGACACCTTCTGTGTACCCCATATCATAATCATTGGCCAATTACCTTGACCAACCTTCAGCATACTCTTATCCAATATATAACGGTCAGTCGTCACCGCGTCATTGGTCAGCTTATAACCCCGCATAGTTAATGCCCGCTCCGCTAACGTCTGTTCATCCAACGGAATCTTGTGCACTCCCCCTATAAGAATAAGAAGCACGATGCCGGCAAATAACATAGACATGCCGAATCCTCGCATATACGGCCCCTCCTGGCTGGAAAGCTGTTGGCAGCAAAAAAGCATCTCCCTTATGAGGAGATGCTTTCGTTATGCTATTTCTGATGGCTAAAGCTGGTATTTGCTACCACAGCCAGCATTCTTTCTTCCTTGATCATCGGGGATTGGCATAGGAAGCATACGGGAGCTTCGGATAATGAGAAGTTATCCCTCATCCATCCCTTGCATTGCTCGCTCGAGCATGACCATACCACTGTTAATTCAGTAGGCAGTTCTTCAGCCGTCTTTTTCCGAGAATACATTCATATCCCTCTTTCCTCTGATCTGTAATAATGAAAAAAGCCCCAAACCTTGAAGTCCGGGGCATTTTTACGTACAATCCTACAGTTTTACAACGTTTTCCGCTTGAGGACCACGGTTGCCTTGTACGATGTTGAACTCAACGCGTTGACCTTCGTCAAGGGATTTGAAGCCTTCGCCTTGGATCGCGCTGAAGTGTACGAATACGTCGTTGCCGCCTTCAACTTCGATGAAGCCAAATCCTTTTTCTGCGTTAAACCATTTTACTGTACCTTGTTCCATGTTCAATTACCACCTTGTATATGATTTACATGACATTCTTATTTTGTTCAAAAAATAAAAAATTCACATATCGTGCAGGATTATTTCCCTTTGTAAAAAATAACCCTCTACGTTATGTGAATTCAGGTCACGTTTATAAATTCATTATAGCACATCCAAATGGAAATAGCTAATACCAATGGAACCCATTAGGAAAAAAACATGGATTCTGCCTAACGGTGAGGTTTTTATCGGGAAAATGGACGAGAAATACGGCTCCGGAGGCAAAGAGAATCTCGTGTGAAAGCGTCTTTTCATCCACAATTAGCAGCTCACCATATCCCCAATCGTCAAAGCCTCTGCGATCAAGCAGGTCAGGCGGATCCATCGTGATTCCGATCCCGCTGATATGGCTATAGATCAAAGTGCTTCAAGTACTCTGTCCAGAACTGCTGATCGTTTACCCTCCACTCTGCTTCCGCTCGCTTTTGCACTTCCGGATCGCCTGAATTGATGGCTGACCAAAGGCTGGATTTGAAATATTTCATTTGAAATAACCTCCTACACCCAAGAAACATTTTCCTATCTGATGCGTTAATATAGGCAATCCACAACAAACTTCGAATTGAGGTGACCAATGAAGACTTTAGACGGCCTCTAGCTTCCCCCTAAGGAGGTTAGAGAGTTATGAGCAGAAGTTTCAAGAAATCACCTGCATGGACGGAACAGAGTACACCAAATGCCATCTGGGCTAAAAGACAAGCCGCAAAAACCGTACGCCGCTTCACCGCCGATATTTCAAACGGAAAATGGTACCGGAAGCTGTACTGTCCATGGAATATTTGCGATTACCGTTTCTACCGAACGAAACAACAAGCCATTCAAGAATGGGAGACATCCCGATGGCCAAGCGACCTAACAAAGACCCGAGCTGAGATCATCAACGAGTGGGCTAAAATGTACAAAAGAAAATGATGAGAAGCGTCGGCCAAGGGAAGCCCGGCGCTTTTTTTCTTTGCTTAGATGCGGAAAAAGGCTTTCGCCGTCTGCGTAGTCGCTTGAGCCACTTCATCCGCCGGTTTCCCGATACACTCCGCAACCGCCTGCAAAATATGCGGCAGAATGGCCGGTTCATTCCGCCCGTCTTTCGGCTTCTCCTTCAAATCCCTAGGCGTTAGGAATGGCGCATCCGTCTCGATCATCAGCCGGTCCAGCGGAATCATCCGCACCAGCTCCCGGAGATGCTTGCCTCTCCGCTCATCGCAAATCCAACCCGTAATCCCGATATGGTAGCCCATCTCCAGATATGCCTTAAGCTCCTGCCGCGTGCCCGTAAAGCAATGTACGACGGCATTTTGAACGCGATGCTCCTTCAGCATCCCGATAAAATCCGCCGAAGCCTCCCGTTCATGAAGGAACAACGGCATATCCAGCTCAAGCGCCAGACGAATCTGCTCTCCGAACCATTTCCGCTGCACATCCCTCGGCGAGAAGTCCCTATTGTAATCCAGCCCGCACTCCCCGATCGCAACCACCTGCGGCATGGCTGATAACTCGCGCAGCTTCGCAATCGTCTCTTCATTGCAATTCTTCGCGTCATGCGGATGTACGCCAGCCGTGGAATAGAGCTTCCCGGAATATGTTCCGGCATAACGTGCCGCGTCCACACTGTTCCTTAAGCTAGTGCCGGTGATGATAAGAGGCGTAACATGGTTCTCCGCCGCTCTGGCAACCACTTGGTCACGATCCTCATGGAAAGAACGGTGCATCAGATTCACGCCGATATCTATAATGGAATTTGTCATGGTTATCTACTCCCTTTTTCCTGCCTCATAGACCGAGCAGCAATCTGCCGGAACACGGTCCGCCAGCCACACCTCGTTGCCTGCAAAGAAGAAGACGACACCCGCTTCTTTTGCACGCGACGTATTTATCTCCAGAATCACAAGCTCTCCCCTGCGGCTTCCCGCCAGCGTTGCAAAATGAGTCCCCTCCGATAGATGCACATATTGACGATTCATCGGATGAAGCCCCTCCCCCAAGATGGAAGGCAAGGCCTTCCTGTTGGTGCCGTGATAGAGGACTGCCGGTGGTTCGCCCGCCGTATATTGGACTCTATCATGACTATGCCCATATCTTGCCCGAATACGTCCATCCTCGATGGCAAAACGCTGCTTTTCCGAATTGCGCACGACCTGCTCTATATCTTCAATTGTGATCCCGGCCCACTTCGGCTGAGCTTGTATCGCCTCGAGCAAAACATGTATCCCGCAGGAACCATCCTCCGGATCAAGGTTAACCCCGAACTGCTCCGGTGTATGCCGAAGAATCTTCGTCATTAGTTTGCTTAAGCTTTGCTCTATGGCTTGATTCAGCATGGCTTTCACTTCGCTTTCTCCATTAAACTTCCAGTTATTTCATTATAGCCTCTTCTTTAGGTGCGTGGGCTGGATTAATCGGATTTAGCTAAACGTTCCCATTAAAAAAGCCTGAACCAATGAGGATTGGCTCAGGCGTTATTTTACTCGGGATTCACGGTTATATTGAACTCATATCGACCTGAACCTAGGGTGACGACGAAATCGTTCGGTTCCGCCCTCCATTGGATCGTATCCGGTGATTGAACTATATCAGATGACGGCCATATGATTTGGTTGGATCCTTTTTCGAAAATGGACGTTATAAGGACATTGCCGCTTTTTATAGGAAAATAAACCTCTGCCCAGCCGTTAGGCGGGATCTGGATCTCGCAGGCCCAGCTGCTGCTATCCTCTCTGGACCAACGAACGGCATACTTCCCACGAATGGTATGAACAGCTGCGGACGCATGGTTTAACTCGTTCACACGGAACGGTTTAAAGACAACCTGCCCGAATGCTACGGAATCCGGATGCGGGGACAACCCGGCCACATGCTTGTAGAACCAGGAGCTGACGCTTCCGAACATCGGATGATTATGGGAGTCATGTCCGTCCCAGGATTCCCATAGGGTGGTGGCACCGTTTTCGATCATGTAGCCGTAGCCGGGGTAGTCTTTTGCTGCGACCATCTTTAACGCTAGATCCGTCTCACCCCGCTCGCTCAGAAGATCGAACAAGAAGAAGGTTCCGAAAATACCGGTATCCAAATGCCCGCCTAGATCATCACGGTAATGCTTCAGCACCCGCTCCCACACTTGATCCTCATGTTCCTCGGGAACGCAGCCCAGAACAAGCGGGAACAGATCCGAACCCTGCCGACATATGGAGTAAGTGGCGGTTTCGGGATCGAAAAACGCCTCGTTAAACGCTGAGCATATGAAGTCAAAAAGCCTCGCGTATTGTTGGGCGTCCTCTTCATGATCAAGCACATCAGCGATTTCGGACATCATCCTTACCGTATAGGCATAATAGAACGTGCTCACTAAGGTTGGAGGAAGCTCATTCGCACCCGGGATACACCAATCCCCCAGGAACCAGCTGTCCGGTTCTTCGAACTCGACCAGATAACCTCCACGATTACGCGTACCTAGATAGCTGATCCAACTTTGCATCCCTGCATAATGCTCAGTGAGCAGACGACGATCCCCATACATGCGATACATCGTCCACGGCATAATGATATAGGCGGATCCCCAAGCGACTCCACCTCCGCCCCCGTTGAACGGAGCCGTATGCGGGACAAAGCCCGTCTGCTTGTTCTGCGAATCGCTGATGTCCCCGATCCATTTTGCGTAAAAAGCAGCCATATCAAAGTTATAACTCGCCGCCTCCGCCGTCAGGTGTCCATCACCCGTGTATCCGAGTCGTTCACGATGCGGACAATCGCTTGGCACGCCGCCATGCATATTGGTCAGCTGCGACCAACGATACGCGCTCTGCACTTGGTTAAGTAACGGTTCAGAGCAAGCGAACTCGCCGGTAGGTACGACCGAAGCATGAACAACGATGCCTTCGAGATCTGTGAGGTCCGGTATACCGGGATACCCGGTGACCTCCACATAACGAAAACCATGCCAGACAAATCGGGGTTCGTATTGCTCTATGCCTTCGCCTTTCATGATGTAGGTATCGGCTTGGATCTGGCCATCGCCACCGCAGCTTAGCATATCTAGCGCGCTATCCGGGCCGAGATTTTCCGCAAACCTCAGCGTAACCTGCTGCCCGGCATCCCCTTGCATACGAATGCGCACCCAGCCGGAGAAGTTTTGACCGAAATCGAAGATGCAGGTATGAGGTTTGGATTCGGCACGGGAGATGGGTTTGAGCGTGCTGATCTTTTTATCCGGGGGAGACATCTGAGCCGTCAGCTGGCCTTTCGGAGAACGAACCTGGTGGGCATGACTCCAGGACGAATCGTCGAATCCTCGGTCATCCCAACCTGGCTGCTCCAGCCTTGCATCATAGATCTCTCCGTAGAAGACGTTATTGAACACAATTGGACCGGAGCTGCATTTCCAGCTCTCATCGCTGCGGATGTAATCCACCGTACCGTCCTCATAGGTTAGGGTCATCTGCAAAATTAATCGGGGAGCGCCGTATTTCATTTTCCCTTCAATCGTTCTTTCCGTCTGATTATAGAAGCCGTTCCCGAGCATGACTCCGATTGCATTTTCACCTTGCCGGATATTATCCGTCACAGCATATTGAAGATAGTTGACCCTCTTGGAAGTCTGATCATCGAAAGGATACAGCAGCCCTTCGATCTGGCGGTCATCATAATCCGTCCAGTTTGGAACCAGGACATGATCTCCGACTCGATTGCCGTTCATATATAGCTCGAAGTAGCCCAGTCCTGACACTGATATAGAAGCCTGCTTAACTACTTTATGTATGTGGAAGGAGGTTCTGAATGACGGTGATACAATCGTCTCATCTGTTCCTATCCACTGTGCGGTCCATTCATCTGGGCTCAGGATACCCATCTCAAAAAAAGCAGTCCCTTCAGCTTCGTATAACTCTCCATCCTGATCCCAACATTTCACCGTCCAGTAGTAGCGTTGTCCGCTAGTGAGTGGGCTGCCAGCATACTCAATGTGGAAGGTTTCCGCAGATTCTACTTTGCCCGAATCCCATAGCTCGTCGATTCCGGAGAAGAGGGAATGCTCTGGACTCATAGATACGATAATTTGATAGACAGCCTGCTTTCGGTTACGTTTGGAGGATTCCAGCTCCCAACTGAAACGGGGCTGAGGTGTCTGTATGCCAATGGGGTTGTGGTTGTACTCACAGCGTAATCGAACGATTTTTTGCATGATAGTAGTCCCCTTTTATTAATGGATGAATGGCTGTGTATTCGCTTTCAAATTCAAATAAAGTTGGTATACCTAGATATTGATTATCACTGATATAATAGCATACTAACTTAACCGCATAAACAACAAAACGCATACAAACTTAAAAAATCACGTTAATCGGATCACCGATTGACGTGATTTTTTAAACTCCATTAATCATTTTGAGCAATAACTGCCGCTGCGAACTGACGCAGCTCATTTTCATCAACAGTATTACTAATTACAGAATAGATGCGATAATTGCCCTCAGCTACTTTCTCCGACCAATTTATCGACTTCTCGCTCCCTGTGTTATCCCGATAAAAATAGGCGTCGACTCCTTTTATCGAGAGTATAGAGTCAGAGGATGGGTGACTGTCATAAAAAATCGGCAGAATTGGAATATCTAAGGACGCCGTGAGCATGATTTCTTCATTCTGCTTGTTATAAAACCATTTTAAAAATTGAGGTTTCGTTCCACTTGGTTCCACGGCATATTTATAGTTCAGGCCTGATTCTTCGTCATCCTCAGTTATCCACTTTCGCTTATTTGAGCTACTGTACGAAATATCATTTTGCAGCTCGGACCGGTTAAGATTCCAACCCTTCCATTTAGACAATGGCAAGTTGATTATGGTACCGTGCCTTAACAAATAATCATTCATACTATCGGGAGTATCGAACTCCAAAGGTTTTACGACAATGGAATAATGAGAGCCTTTCTGAGGCAGCAACTTACCATTTTGCTCACTTATCGCCTGATCCCCCACGTACACAACCGCTTGCTCCCCATCCTTCAGCCCGTCACGCACGCGATCCAGTATTCTATTTTCTTCTACGGGGGCGGAAGGTATATCGGTTGGAGCCACTTGAAGCGATGTGTTGCCCGACTTATCGCGCAGCGAAAACATATATCCGGAATAAGCTGCGTAACATGTTCCTCCAAGCAGCACAAATAGACAGACCATTACAGCTACACGAGTAAACATACTTCTCTTTATAACGCTGTAAGACAGACCTCTTGGAGTACGAATGCTTTCGTTCTCTTCTAGCAATCTGCTTAATACCTCTGCTGTCACGTCACTACTCGATCGAACTGGGGATGGGACGTTGTGATAAGCAGCAGTGAGCTCATTGCTATAATTATCTTTCCGGTGTAATGGAAGTCCAAGATTCTTTTCCAATGCTTTTCCCCTCCTCTTGTGCATAATTGCGTTGCATTTTAACTCTCGTGCGCTCATAACGCTTTCGCACTGTCGCTGCCTTGCAATCGAGGATTAGAGATATTTCATCAAAGGTTAGTTCTTCTACGACTCGCAGAAGCATGATCTGTTTTTCTTCCAACGATAAGCCTCGTAACATTTCATCTACTCTCATTTCAGAGTCATAATCGGTAGTAACTGCCTCTCGCTGGAACAGATGCAGCCTCGACAGTAGGCCTTTGCGTTTACGGATTATGTTTAAGCAATGATGATAAGCAATTTTGTATAGCCATGAAGTAAAAGAAATCTGCCGCGAATACTTATCCATGTTCCTAAATACTTGCAGGAACACATCCTGAACGGCATCCTCCGCTTCCTCCCGATTGTGGAGCAAATGATAGACATAACGATATAAAGGCAGCTGATAGAATTCAATGACATGCTGATAAGCATCTTTATTTCCTTCTTTAACTAGTCGTATCCATAGTTCAATATCGGCGGTATTGCTGCGCGTGCTCTTATCCATATACCCTCCACTCTTAACTTCCCGAGGCCTCATATAAGTTGTAACACGCGAGATTAGCATTTTGTGACAATTCAAATAAAAAAACTCAACCGCAAAATATCCTTGGTTGAGTTCTCATTGGATTCATATATTCACACCTTATACCTCGCCGGGCCTCTAAACACCTCTCGAAAATGCCAATGAACGAAATTATCCTTCGGCATATAGTCCGGATTAATCGGTTCGCGAACCTTGTGACCGTGGTATCTCATCAGCCACTCATTAAAGCCATTTGTGCCATGGGCTTGTTCTGCAACAAGCAGCTCCCGCTCCTCGGTTATCGTAAAAACGCCACGGTCGAACAGCTTATGATGCAAGGAGCATAACGCAATTCCATTATCCTCTTTGTCAGGCCCGCCAGCTTGGTGCCATTGAATATGGGCAGCATCTATGGCGACTAAATTGTTGCCCAACCTTACATTAAAACCGCACACAGCACAGCTGTATTCGTAAGCCTTCAAAATGCGATCTCTGAAGTTTGGATCACGCGGCCTTTTCCGCTTAATGGAGAAGTCGAGTCCAATCTCGTCCATAATATCCTGATGAATACTATCCGGAAAATGTTCCGTAAGCAGGATCTCCGCCAACTCCTGAATAAGGGAGCGATTGCAGCGAAGCAACTCAAGCACCTCGTTGTTAAAACCACCGGATACATGCTCCGTCAGCAGCAGCTTATCTGAAAAGTTTCTTTTATCTACGGACTGACTGAGTTCCCATATCCCGTCGGTGGAAAGCCTGACAAAAGGCTCCTCCGGATGATAGGACTTCCTCGCCGGACCAAACTCAACAAGCAGCTTCTTCAGCTTATCTCTTACCACCTCGTAAGGCAAAACCGTATGCTGCTGTTGGAATTAAGCTAGACTTAACAGGATTAACAATGGCTTATGCGGAGCGCGTTGTCCGTTCTTTTTCCAGATGGATAGGTTCGCGATTCTTTGTTTAAGCTCATTAACCTCCATGCTGCTTCCCTACTTCCAGCATCTCTACGAATGGAATATCTGCCGGAGCAAACGTAAACTCCCCGAGTTCGGCAGCAGTGATCCAGCGGTACTCATCATGATCAACCAGCATGATCTCACCACTGACAAAAGTCGCTTTATATGCAATCAGCCTAATGTGAGTTGCCCCATAGTGATGATCATTAACTCCGAAATAAGCATAAGGATTAATCTCGATATGCATCTCCTCGAGCAACTCTCTTTTCAGACAAGCCTCAGCCGTCTCGCCCGCTTCGATCTTACCGCCCGGAAACTCCCACATTCCTGCTTGAGACTTCCCCTGCTTCCTTCTCGCTATCAGAATCTGACCCTGCCCATTCTCAATAATAGCTGCCGCAACCTCGATCATATCATTCACGTCCTAAACAATCGCTTTATTCGCCGCTGGCACGAGGGAAAAATCGGATTAACAAATACTGTTGTTATAAAACAAACAGACTATATTACTGCTGGGAAGATAACAAAAAGAGCTTTATATCAGAAAATAATAACTTTTTAACGCTAATAGCTAAGATTTATAATTAACCCCCTCGCAAGTAGCCTCCTGGTAGTTCAAGGTTATTGAGCACATATATCCTTCAGCTGCTGCTTAATGATATGTATTTCCTCTGGCAACTTACAATTTAGATTTATGGTTGAAATATAAATGGTTATATCTTGTGTAGGGAACGTAACATTATTAAACTTTGGAAAGTCACGTACATTAAAGTCCTCTTTATCAGTCGGGTACAATAATATTACCTTCTTACAGCTATACTCTCTTGCATACGCATACATCTGATAAATATCTGACTGGCTTATGCCAAAGTTTCTTTCAGATGGTTTAAGCAATTTCCATTTTGTATCTATAATTTTAAGACATCCATGTCGTTTTTCATCATAAATAACATTGTCAGGAAGTAACCTAAAGATACCATTACCATACTCATTCTTAAATAGAAACTTTGAATTACCCCTTCTATTAGAGATAGTAATCGTATCAGGCGGTAATATATCAAACTTACGATCACTTATTAACTCCTGGATAAATCTCTCATAAATTACGTTCATATCAAATAACAGACTAAAACCCTGTAACTTTCCACTACTTAGGTTAGGGGATTCTTCTCGCCAAATCACCTTACACATTTCAAGAATATCATAATAAGATTGATGTACTGTTCGTGGTATCAAAAGCTTATCAAACTCTTTTGGTACAAACCCCTTAGCGTCAACTTCACTAAGAAGATCCCTAAAAAATTGCAAATCCTTGATATTAGTCTGCAATTTTGAGATAGTAATGAGTTTTTCTACAGTGGCCTTTATTATTCTATTTATCAAATTATGCATTGAGTACTCATCATGTTGAACAAAAAACCTGCTCTTATTGAAGATGTTTTTTCTTAGTTGTTGCTTCATTTTCAACTTACCTCTAAGAAATGATGCATTTTCTTCAGTATCATTATATTGATGAATTATACCCGTTTTATACGCATAACCGAGTCTATCAATAAATACTCTAATAAAACACTCTAAAAATGTATGTTTCTGAGTATCGAAGTTGCTTATTTCTTGAACTCTAAATGGTACTATTTTGGCAACCGCAATCATATAAAGCAGATTTTTTCTAATTTGTGAATTTCCATCATTATAAAGTTTTGGGAGGATTTCTATTTGGAGATTACCTATATTTGCAACTCCAACCCATTGCAGAGGAATGATTTTCTTATTCCCCCAATTAAAAATCGCTTTACCCTGTTCCTTTTCTAACCTTTCTAATAAAGCAGCCTGCGACCTCGTAATAATCTTTTTCTCGCTACTGAAAGATTCACCAATATATATTGGCTCATGTTCTCTAACACTAATTATCAGTCTCATATCAACAGAACCCTAACTATAAATGCCCTGAATTATTTTTATATCTAACTCACGATTGTTACCAAAATTTGGGTTAACCATAAACACTGCTTCTATCTGCTCATTAAAATCATTCTTACCGAATAATGCTTCGATATCATACGAATGATCCTCGATTATCAGCCTATGTTCAGGAATCTCCTTTTTTGTGTCACCCATTACCATTGCAACTTTGTCCCATTGTCCATAAAAATATTCTTGAACAGTAGGTATTATCTTATTTCTTAAAACAGTTACCAGTTCGTCAAAATTCCCCACAGACATAAACAGTGCCTGGCCGAAGGTATGATTTCTGTCGAGTAGTACTGTGATTCTTTTATTTATTGCCTCAAGCAGTCTTGGTAGCTCTATCAGCTGTCCATTTTCATCAAATGTGCTCAACAGATTATGCTGTGGTACTATTTCTTCGAAGTCAAACCTTCTTCTTAATGCAATGTCCATTAAAGCAATGGATCTATCGGCTGTGTTCATCGTTCCAATAATATATAGATTGCTTGGAACTGAAAAGGCTTCTTGTGAGTATGGGAGACGAACCTTTACTTCATTCTCTTCTCCAGTCCTCTTATCTTCTTCAATTAGTGTTATTAATTCACCAAAAACCTTTGATATGTTTGCCCGATTAATCTCATCAATTATTAACACAAAATTCTTAACATCATCTCCATTTAACGATTCTAACGCCTTTTTTGCTACTTCCTTAAAAATACCGTCTTTAACATAATATTTTACATTTCCATCCTCAATCTCGGTACTAATTCCTTCAACAAACTCTTCATATGAAATGGATTGATGAAATGTAACAAATTCAACCCTTCCATTGTTTTGAAGGTGACGAAAAGCATTCATCGCTAATCTTCTATCAGAGGCCAGTTCTTCATTCCAGTATCCGCAAACTTTTAATGCAAGCTCAGCAGTACGATAAGTTTTACCTGTCCCTGGGGGGCCATAGAGTATTTGATTTTTGGGAACACTGCCATCTACATCAACTTCATCAAACATATCAAGGGTTGCCAATTCCTCTTCTTCATCTTCTTCTACCAATTGATGAATCTGTGTAATATTGATGGGATTATCATTGAAAAAGGAAGCCGACCCCCAATTATTAGGTATAGTAGCCTTGCTTACTAAAAAGTTAGACACTTCTTCTGAGTACTTTGTATGTAATGCATTTAATAAACAACTTTGGGGATTCGTTGTATTCGTAAAGCTATAAGTCCTTAATAAGAATACAATAAGCGGGAAGGTATCCTCTCCACACAATCTGTCACCCAAAAATCTCAAAAAATTATCGCTCCATCCATCATACTTCATTACACCCCACTCATTATTAGGCGCAACCTGCAGACCTAACGTTAATAAAGGAGCCGGTCTACTTGGATAATTTGCCGTCCCTCTTATATCAGCTGCCTTTTTTAAGCGAGTGGTCATAAAGTTTGAACTTAATTTCTTTTCCAGCCTCTTTCTCCTCGATTCAATATTTACAGACCCTAAATCATTGACTTGATATTCTTCATCGTCTGTAGAAAAAAGACCTAATATTTCAGCATATCTAGCTGTTATAACTGCTCTATGCTCACCATTGTCAGGATTAAGATCTAAGATATTAGCCCCTGTTTGTTTTTGAACCATATCAACAGCAAGGAAAACTCCTAATCCTGTAGTTTGTTCTCCACCTCTTTTTCCGCTATTGCCCACTAATTTCAATTCGCTAAAATTATCTGTAAAAGTATTAAAAGAAAAAAACATTACTTTTATCCTCCTCAAGAACACTATGTAATACTTTTATACTACATTGAGATTGAAATTGTATACTAAACATTGATTCAAAAAAAAAGAGAACCTTTAGGGTTCTCTTTTACTCTCCTATCACAGACAATAAATCTAATTGTTCATACTCAACGTGTTCTTCATTTTGAACATTCTTATCAAAAATAATTTCAGGTCCACCAACTTTAATAGGGGTAGTACCATACTTAATTTGAGAGAAGTACCTAACAGGCTCTCTTTGAGGTAAATTCTCGCCCTTTAAAATTTCCTTAATTGATTTCGCAAAGACATAAGAAAGTTTTGGAGGGACGGCATTCCCAATCATTTCATAGTTAGCTTTCACAGACCTACCACAAAAGATAAAATCGTCTGGGAAAGACTGTATCCTAGCAATCTCCCTTGCTGTAAACACCCTATTCTCTACTGGATGCCATACGCCAGCATTTTCAGGCTTAAACGCTGCAGTAATAGTTCCCGCAACTTCATCTCTACGAAACCTACGATAGAAGTTTGGCCATCTATATTTCTCCATATTATCACGAATTCTTTTAAGTCTATCAGGCAAGACCTCGGTAGGAATGTCTTTCCAAGACCCCCCTTCAGGCACAAAACTTCCAAGGTATATTGCTTGTGGATTTAAACGAAGTATTTCATCCTGATTTGGTGTATCCTCTGGAATATCAAAAATTGTTTTCTCTAATGTTAACTCTGTATCCCTTATAGGCTCAGGAAAATGAAAATTCCCTATTTGAGCATCCTTATTGATAGCCACAACGAGTACCCTTAATCTATTCTGAGGCACTCCGTAATGAGAAGCATTAATCAAATTAAAATGAACTTCATAATTCAAAGATGATAAACTTTCACAAATTTCGGGCAATAAATATCCGCTCTCTGTTTTAGTAGAAAGCAGACCTCGAACATTTTCCATTACAACAACTTTTGGACGAAGTTCTTTTATATATTTTAAAGTAAACTTATACAGGTTGCCTCTTTTCTCATTAATACCTTTCCTATTTCCTGCATTAGAGAAAGACTGGCATGGAAAACCTGATAGTAGTACATCCAGATCTTCAATATTGGGCATCTCTAAATCTTCGATGTTACCTCTTACAACAGTTCCAAGATTTTGTTCATATGTTAGGCATGCATCTTCGTTAATATCATTTGCCCAAACAACATCATATCCATTTTGATGAAAGCCTAAATCCAAACCACCACACCCACAAAACATACTAAGGACTGTAGGCTTTTGTTTTAATTGTTTCATAACCATAACCTCCCAACAGTCAATCTTCCATTGCTGTAAACTTTATTATAACTATTAATAGTTTTTTTTCACAGAGCCTAAATTTTCAATAATTCCTCGCTCAAGGCTTTAATACTTGTGGTACACCCTGTTTACTAATCGTACATAATCTACTTACTTTTAAAGAACCGCTTGCCTCATTGATTGTTAATAGTTCATTGTTCTTTTTCATTCAAATTCACCCCTATTATCTGATGTCGATTTATTTTACTGAATCAAATCTAAACAGAGAGGCATTAGTTACAAACGGCTAAACCATTGATTGGCAGTTTATAGGTTTTAATTAAGCATTAGCAACTAAACAGAACATATGTTCTATAATATTCCAAGTGGATTATTTTGTCAATTACCACAAAGAGCGAATTGTCATTATTCCAAGTAGTGAATTTTATGATCTACCCTAAATGAACCCTTAATTCAAAACGTGCCGGCTGTTAGTCGGGCGTATTCCGCTAGACGATTCTGATCGGCTAAATCTTGTTCTCCATCATTTCTTCCACTCAAGGCTTCCGGATGAAGGCTTCCTTTGACGCGAATTTTAATTGGTGAGCTGCAGCCGCCAAATAAAAAAGGCTCCACCCATATGGTGTGAAACCTTCAAATCTAAATTAGAGTTTCAAACCAACTTCAACTCATACACTCGGCCATCCCGATTTGCAGCCAAATTAATTTTAAATGAAGATAAATCGACTTCATTCTATCCCTCCGTACGTATTTATCTTTGTTCGCATCGATAAACCTGTGAATTACCCTAGAAGATTATTTTCTTTCCATATTAAAATAGTTTAGTCATCGTAATCCTTAAAGATAGAATTAATTAAAACGATTAAATCTCAGATCAGGAAAACGCGGGCTCACGTATTTATGGTAAGAAACCTTTTCCAATGCGTTTATACCTACATTGAGAATAATACCATTCACTTGACCTTTATCGTTGTACTGAACACAATTTTGTCCCACAGCCTTTCATACTATAGACCAGGCATAGAGCTTACCTGCTCCACCTCTTGCGCTTCTCTTTCCACGTTCAGGATATAAGGAAAATCGGCTTTATAGGTTTTTACCGTATTGACGAGTCTGACCGCTTCGGCAACAACTTAGAATACTTCCTTCTCAACCGGTGCAGCTCCTCACTCCCAGCAAGCGCAGCTTGCTCCCGCTCTTTCCCCACCGCCACGATCAGCGCCTCGATGACAGCGATCGGAGCCACCATCGAATGGAACTCCCAGAGCTGCCCGCGGGCGGTGAAGAGGGAGATGTCGGCTTTGGCGAGCATGGGGCTGACGGCGAGGTCAGTTATGAGCAGGGTGCGGCAACCGCGTTCATGGGCGAAGTCGAACAACACGGCCATCTCCGGGGATTCGGAGACGAAGCCGAAGATGACGATGACATCCTCTGGACGGATCGGCACCATGCTCTCGAACAGCTCATGACCGCCGCGGTCCAGCCGGCGGACATCCGCTCCGAAGCGTGACAACCTAAAATCCATTAACGCGGTTAAGCATTCTGCGGAGCCAGGACCGTAAATATGGACGGTGCCCGCGTTAGCGAGCATCGCCACTGCAGCATCAAACGACGCCTGATCCAGACGTTCAGTAGATTGCTCAATATACTCCGCTACACCCAGTACATTAGCGGCAGCTCCACTCTCTCCGCCAACCTTCTCAAATGCAGACTGCAGCTTCCGGGCAGGAGAAAGCAGCGCCTCGTCCTTGACGCGCTGCTTGAATTCCTTCAGGTTCTTCGAGC
The DNA here is from genome assembly GCF_051200795.1 of Paenibacillus glycanilyticus. Classification (NCBI taxonomy): domain Bacteria; kingdom Bacillati; phylum Bacillota; class Bacilli; order Caryophanales; family Paenibacillaceae; genus Paenibacillus; species Paenibacillus glycanilyticus. Next base: position 342,156 of record NZ_CP195155.1, on the reverse strand, counting down.
CGACCTCGGCCCAGAAGCGAGAGACGGTGGAGACGCTCACGCCGCATGCCGCTGCGATATCTTCTTCTATCATGAACGGTACATTGTCCATGTTCTTGCTTATATAATCCGCGATCCGTTGGTGACCGCGAGTCAGCTTCTCCGTCTCAACTCCAAATACCATGACCAATCTCCCCCGTCTACACCCTGTTAGACTACAACTTCGACTTTCTTCTTCAGCAGCTTCTTCACGTAATTCGCCGCACGCACTTGCAGATCAAGACTTGGCGAGATGACCCGCTTGTACGCCCCGGCACGGATTGCTTCCTTCAGCTCGGCGACGGTCTCGAAATCTCCCTCGAACTGGTTGTATACGCAGCCCACCTGGAACATCTGATGCGCGTCGCTTCCGGCGATAACCGGTACGCCAAGCTCGGCGCCAAGCGTCAGGACCTTTGCGATATTTTCCTGAATGCCGATTTCATGCAGGTCTTTGCCGTTCAAGTCGAACGCATCGAAGCGCCTCAGCAGCTCTTTGTCGATATGGTAGAGATGATTGGATTCGCGGAACGGATGTCCGCCGATAACCATCAGGCCGCGCGGATGGCATAGCTCGAACAGGCGCTCCAATCCGATAAAACAATCCGCTGTCAGGTGATCCTCCAGCAACGCTCGCACTTCGAGCAGCTTATCCTTTGGTCCACTGACGAGGATATGGCCGCCTTCGGCTACGTCAACCTCCATGCCGGTGAACAGCTTGAAGCCGTCGACATTATAGTAGTGGTTGTTGCAAGGATACATCTTATCGAGCGTGCCGTATACGTCCTCGAAGCGATGCGTGTTGAAATGCTCGGTCAGCGTAATCGCATTGAGGCCGTGGGCCTTTGCTTCATTAATCATGCTATTAAAATGCTCAATCTCAAAGTTGGTTTTCTTCGAAAGCTTAACGTGAATATGAAAGTCGATTTTCATAAGTGGATTCCCCCGGTTCATTGTTGTGTGCGGCATATTGTAATTCTATTCGGATACCTGTCTTCTTATCGTAAGCATTCATCTGTTCCTGGCGGAGCACAGCGTATAAGGTGGTGCCTGGCTCGTATTCGGATTCGCCGATGACGCGGGCCATCAAGGACATGCCAGCGGCGTCCAGCTGGACAAGCGTCTCCGCGCCGGACGGGAATACCGCCGATACAGACATGGCGATGCTCCCCGGACGGCGTTCCTCGTACAGCCGGATATCCTCCGGCCTGACGGTAAGCACCACTTCCTGTCCATCCTCCATAGTGAGTCTGTCACCCCCAGCAAGAGGAATCAACACCACTGGCGTTTCCAGCCAGCTTAATCCTTCCTCATCTGTACGGACAACTCCTTCCAGACGGTTCATCTGCATTCCCGCACTTCCGATAAACTCGGCGACTTGAAGCGTTTTTGGACGCCTATAGAGCTCCCGAGGTTTATCCAGCTGGACGATCTCTCCGCCGAAAAAGACCGCAACCTGCGTCGACAACGTCATCGCCTCATGCTGGTCATGCGTGACGTAGATGACCGTTGTGTTCAGCTCCTGATGGAGCCGCTTCAGCTCGGCGCGCATCTCGACGCGCAGCTTGGCATCGAGATTCGACAACGGCTCGTCGAGCAGGAGAATGTCCGGCTCGGTGACGATGGCGCGGGCGATGGCGACGCGCTGCTGCTGGCCGCCGGACAGCTCGCTTGGGTAGCGGCCGGCAAGCTCGGCGATGCGCATTTTGCCTAGCGCCGCCTCTACCTTTTCGCGTACAACCGCCTTCGAGAGCTTCCGGACCTGAAGGCCAAAGGCGACATTTTCGTACACGGTCATATGCGGCCATAACGCATAACTCTGGAAGACCAGGCTCAGCCTGCGCTTCGACGGCTCCATATGGAACTGCGTCTCGCCGTTTGCGACTTCGCGTCCGCTGATCGTGATGGTTCCGGCGTCGGCCTTTTGCAGGCCAGCGATGGTGCGGAGCAGCGTGGTTTTGCCGCAGCCGGACGGCCCGAGGAACGTCATGAAGTCCCCTTGCTTAATCGTTAACTCAATATCTTGAAGAACCTGCTTCCCATCCAAAGCGACATGGATGCCCTGCAGCTCGATTGCGTTCATAAGTTATTGCCCTCCAATCCCTTGCGTCAGATCGGCCTTGCCGAACTTCACCGCAAGGAAATATACCGTAATGACGATCGCGATAATGATCATCAGGATGACATTCGTCAGCTGCTCATAGCCCTTCTCGGCATAATAGAAGGTAATGGTCGTCAGCGTCTCCGTGCGCGGAGTGATCAGCATAATAATGAGCTCCATCTCCTTCATCGCCCCAATAAACACGAGGAGAAACGCCGACATTAAGCTTTTTCGGTTAAGCGGCAGCAGAATCCTTCGGAACCGCGTAAACCACGAAGCCCCGCTGATCTGCGCCGCTTCCTCCAGTTCCTTGCCGATCTGCATCATCGAGGCGCTGCCCGCTTTGACGGTGAACGGCAATTCTTTTACGACGGTAATTAAGATCAATAACGTAATTGTCCCGTACAGAGCCGGAATGATTAGGGTTGGCTTTGCAAACATGGAGATATATATCGCGGCAAGCGAGATGCCCGGAATGAGATACGGCAGAAAAGAGACCTGATCCACCATCCGCCCAATCCACGATTGCCTGCCTCTAGCAACGACATAACCGAGCACAAGCCCGATGACCGCCGCTATGACGGAGGCGACCCCTGCGATGTATAAGGAATTTTTCAGCGCGAGCATAAAAATATCGTTTTGCAGGACGCCCTTCTCACCTGTGTTGATGTTCGGATCGGAGCCGCCCCACCAGTAATGCGTGGTGAAGTTGCCGAGCGAATAGACGCCTTCCTTCAGCATAAAAGACTGGAACAGCAGCACAAGCAGCGGCACGACGGAGATGAGAATCATCACAACCGCCGCCGTCCCCGCTGCCGGATATCTCCAGCGTCCAAGGGAGGTCAGCGTTCTAGCGCTGTCTTTACCCGTTACGGTAACGAAGCTTTTTCTCCGCCCCACTACCCGTTGGTTCAGATAGATCGTCAGCATCGAGATCAGCATCAGCGTTAGACTAAGCACATTGGCTTCGGTCGTCAGCCTCGAGCGTATGCTGGAATACAGCATCGTTGAAATCATATAGAAGTTAACTGGCGTGCCAAGCAAAGCCGGAACCCCATAGGAGCTGATTGCTTTCGTGAAAATCAGGATAAAACCGGACAAAATCGACGGCATCACCAGTGGAAACACAATCCGCCGCAAAATCGTCCACCGAGCCGCTCCCGTCACGCTTGCCGCCTCTTCGAGCTGGCTGTTCATCGAGCTAAGCGCCGCTCCCACGATGAGGAAGAAGAACACGCTGTCGTGAATCGACAGGGACACCACGATCGGCACAAAGCCGTAGGACAGCCAGTCCGGCGGAGACACATGGAAGAGGGCCTCCATAATGCCGGGCGCCCCGCCGATTTTGCTGTTTTTGAAGAAGGTGAGCCATGCCTGCGAGATAATCCAGGACGGCAGCAAATACGGGATGACGGCCAGGAAGGCGATCGTTTTTTTCCATGGAACGTTCGTCCGCACGACCAGCCACGCTAGCCCGCAACCAATCAGCATCGACAGCGCCGAGACGGCGAAGCCAACTCCAAGCGAATTGAGAATCGGCTTATAAAACAAATTCATGCTCATATCACTCGCCAGCACGCGGGTCCAATGGTACAGCGTGAAATGCCCCGGATTCGCTTCCCCCGTCAGACGGACGTCCTGCTGCCTCCATAAGAAGGTCGTATACAGAATTTTCAGGACGGGCCAGAGAACCGTATACGCCAGGAAGAGCAAAGCCGCCAGCCCGATCAGATGAATGGGGCTCCTCAACCCGTTCAACAGCCCGTTATAGAACCGCGTGCTTCTCACGGTTAGCGCCGTTTTGTTCGCCAATTCTCTCTCCACCTTGCTTGGGGTTATTTTTGCTTAATCCAGAAGTCGCGCACTTTCGGTGCGGTCTTGTACAGGGCATCGCCGTCGAACAGCCACAGGTTCAGCTCCTCGAAGGAAATGTCGTTCTTCGTCTTCACGTCCGAACGCGGTACCCACGAGCCCACCTCGTTGAACGGAGCAAGACCTTCGCCCGTACCGTCCTTCTCGCCCATCATCCAACGGATGAACAGCTTCGCGGCTGCTTCGTGAGGAGCTTTGTTCGCGATGAAAAAGTACCCGGAATCCGGAACCGATGTTTTCGGTTTAATGTCATAGATCGGAGCGATCGTCCAGCCCTTCTCTTCGTTCTTCGATACGTCGCCGGACACCGCTAGGCCAAGGGCATCGCTTTTGGCTTTGCCAATGGCGTCGAGGACGTCGTCGCTGCCTTTTAACACGATAAGGTCGTTGTCGAACAGCTCTTTGATGAACTCGTAGCCTGCATTATCCGTACCGTTAAGGACGATGTCTTTGCCGAACTTCTCTTTGTAAGCCGCCGCCATGTCGTCGCTGTTGATGACCATTGTCGTGAACAAGTCCATAAAAGCTGGGGAGCTGAGTGGATCAGCCGTGTAGACTTTGCCCTTGAACTCCGGAGTCGTCAGGTCCCACCAGTTCGTTACGGGCGCTTCCGCGTATGTAGATTTATTGTAGAAAAGAGTACGGAACTCCACGTAGTTCGCATAAGCTTCCGCCTGCGTGCGGTAAGGCTCGTCGACCATCGGCGCGATATCCTCCGGCAGGTATTTGATATAGCGGCCCGTCATCACCATTTCTTCCTCAACAGCTCCGCTGACTTCCTTCGTAATAATAACGTCCGGGTTAAACTGCCCGGCGTCCTGCTCCTTCGTCACCTTGTCCATCATCTCGTCGGACTTCACCTTGCTGACTTCAACCTTGATGCCCGGGTATTGCTTCATGAAAGTCTCCGCCGCGTCGTTCGCACGTCCGGAGGTGGAATAGACAATCAGCTTGCCTTCTTCCTTCGCTTTGGCGTACAATTCATCAACCGATTCCGCTGCCGGTGCAGCGAACGGGCCGGCTGAAGGCGCCGTGGTATTTGCATTTGTGCTTGCTGGCGCATCTGATGGCACCGCATCCGAGAGTGTATTCGAGCTCTTGTTGTCTTGGCCGCAGGCCGACATGATCGTCATGGCGGATGCTGCCGTAAGCAGGACTAAAGCTGTTTTTTTCTTCGAAATGAACATAAGGATAACTTCCTCCTAGTAGATGGGCTCTCCACGTCCTCATCTTTGTTTGTCTCTCGAGTTAGATGATAGTGCCCGATTGTAAGAGGCATGTTACGGGGATATGGATTTTTAGTAAAAAACTATTATTTTTAACATTATGAAAGTTTTTCTTCATTTATGAAGGGAGAAGTATCTTACAAATAAAGGAACTTCCTATTAGAAACCGAATACTTATAGTGGAATAATCCGATAAGCAGGAGGAGATAACCACTTGTGACCAGATCTATCATCCATATCCTTTCAAGTATCGTATGCCTATTGTTGCCGGTGATTTTCTCGCTACATATGTTGTGGGATATGCACCACCCGAAAACCGGACCGGTTGGCAACGGCGAGCCTAATTACTTTACTTTTCCTGAGATAGTGCCATTAATCAGTTGCTTCCTAATGGGAGCCTTGAATTTACCCGTTGCGATTATACGTTATAGACAACATAAAAGAGATCAGGAAACTAACAAAGACAAACAATTCTAGAGAGGGTGTTAGCTGTGGGTGCTTGGGGAACGGGAATTTTTGATGATGATACGACATGCGATGTGCGCGACGATTATTTCGATTTATTAGCAGAAGGCCTATCCGCTGAAGAAGCCAGCAAAAGCATTCTCGGTAGCTACCATGAAGAATTTGATGATGAAGAAGATTTGGAAGTCATGACGCTCGTTTACTTGGGCCTTGCCGGTGCTCAATTGGAGAAAAACCATGTGCTCGAGAACATTAAAATTAAAACGATTACGCTTATTGATTCAGGTGCAGAGCTCGCGCTTTGGGAAGTTTCCAATAAGGAAGACCTCGAGGAAAGAAAAAAAGTCTTGGCCGCATTTAAACAAAAGCTGCTTGCTTCGAGCTAGTTGACATACGGAACTCGTTAGGAGAGATCATCATAAAGATAATCATCATACGCGGAATATTACTGTCAGGGATAATCACGATCTGCCTGTTAGGCGTTGAGTCGTACTATAGCCATAAGAAGACGTTATCGGTAGAGCAGGATTTCTCGACGAACCCGGTGGCTTCGACGGCACAATACTTTCCGCAACAATACTATCTATTAACGGACTCCTTATGGCTAGACGTAGTCCTTGTCTGCCTGGGATCATTTCACCTTTATCTTACTGTTTGGGTCATATGGAGAAGAGCGAAGCTTAGATCATAGAAAATCCTACGTTGGATCTCATCCAGCGTAATTGCCCCATTTCGGCAAACCTCTTACCTTACGTTGGATTTTATCCATCAGAATTAGCCGCTTATGCCCCAAACTAACCCCTCACCGCCTATTTCGTTGGATAGAATCCAATGTAGCCACCAAGTCTCTGCATTTCCGCCCCTTTTTACTGGACAAACTCCAACGTAGCCCGTCCATCCGCCAGCTAGTAATCAAATAAGTCGATTGATATACTTTATAGGTAGAATGATCCGATCGAACTTGCAATTAAAGAGTGTACCGGAGGAAAAAATGAACAAAACCGATCGGCAGCTCGCCATCATGCTTGAGCTGCAGCGGAGCAAAGTAATAAGAGCGGAGGATCTGGCCTCCCTATACGAGACGAGCGTGCGGACCATCTATCGGGACATTCAAGCCTTAAGCGAGATGGGCGTCCCCATCTTTGGCGCTCCCGGGCATGGCTACTCCCTAATGGAAGGCTATTTTCTGCCGCCCATCGGATTTTCGGCCGAGGAAGCGGTGGCCCTGCTGATGGGCGCTGACTTTATCGAGCAGCGGCTGGATGGCGATTACGTAAGAGTAGCGAAGGCTGCGAGAAGCAAGATTGAAGCTATCCTCCCGGAGACTGTACGGGAAGAGTCGACTCGCGTCCGGGAAACGATGCGGCTCCTGAATGCCGGAGAACCTAGAACCGGCTTGAAGGAAAAGGACATCCTCGGACAAGTGAGGCGAGCCATCCTGGAGCGTCGTAAAATCAGCTTCTCCTATAAGAAAAAGACGCCGGAAGCAGACGGCAACCGGGAGAGCACCCGCGAGGTAGCCCCTTACGGCTTGGCTTTTGCTCAGGGCAATTGGATGCTTGTCGGGCATTGCGGGCTGCGCCAGGATATCCGCCACTTCCGGTTGTCGCGAATGACGGAACTGGCCGTGCTCGACACGCCGTTTGCCATGCCGCAAGGGTTCAACTTAAATCGTTACCGTCCGCAGGATGATCGCAATGAGCATATATGGATTCGGGCCAACCCCGAGATTGCCGACAAAATCGCGGAGTCCGGCAATTTCTATATCGAATCGGCCGAGGAGCGCAAGGATGGTCTTTGGGTGCATTTCCGCGTTCGGGCGCCGGAGGAAATTCTCCCTCTTATCCTTAGCTGGGGCGGAGAGGTTGAGGTTATGGAACCGGAGTCTTTGCGCTGCCGGGTTCGGGCAGAAGCCGAAAAAATGTTAAAACGCTACTGACATACTGTTGTCAGTAGCGTTCTTTTATATTGGGATTATCCGAAACATTGAAGGAGTGTTGGTAAGATGAGAAGCACAACGGAAGCCTTGCAGGCATTTGAGAAATCGGTTGAACGGTATATCGATGAACTAAACCACATCAGCATAGAGCAACTACTTGCTAAGCCAAGCGAGGAAGATTGGTCGATTGGGCAAATGTACGTCCATTTGATCCGGTCCGCTCAATACATGCATCTGCGCAACGTGGATCAATGCATCGCGGGAAGCGACGCGGTGTTGGTAGGCACTGGAGTCAAAACAGAAAATGGCAAAGCTGCCTTTGAGCTTGGGAGCTTCCCGCCCATTCGGATCCGGGTTCCGGATTCTCCGCAGTATACGCCTCAGCAGCCGGACAATAAGGAGCAGCTGATCGCGGGACTCGAGGACGTTGCGGAACGAATGAGAAGCACGGAACCCACTTTAATTCAAGCGCCACCAGAACATACAGTCCCTCATCCCAACTTTGGCGCACTAAACGCAACAGAGTGGTTTTTGTTAGTCGAGATGCACTACAGGCATCATTTCTTGCAGTTGGAACGACTGAAAGCCTTTTTGGAAATCCTATGAAAAAACCGAAACAAACCGGCGTTGCCATTCTAATGGGGCAACGCCGGTTTATTTCGGGGCTATATTTTGTCAGACGGAACTGCCCTTCGCGAAAAACTCCCGCGTCTGCTTGCGTTTCTCCGCAGGCAGCACACGATCCAGCTCCTCCTCCAGCCAAGACAATTTCTTATTCCGTAAATAATTCTGCATAGTCTCTTCGGCTTCGAGCATGACTAAATTAATCGAGCAGGAGCCCGTGGATGCCGCACAGTCCGAGCAATCGCGGTCGCGATAAAGGTAGCCCTTATCCTTTATGTTCTGGCACTGGAAAATCGGCTTCCTTCCCTCCACAGCCTCAACTACATCCCAAAAGGAAATGTCGTCTGGATCGCGCGCAAGCTTAAATCCGCCTTTAACGCCGGGAACCGACGAGACGATGCCGGCCTTAGTCAGCTTTGTAAATATTTTGGACAAATATGTCTCCGGTATGCCTTGGAAAAAAGCAAGCTCTTTGATGCCAATCGTTGATTCATTAGGAATCAAGTAAACCAGACAATGCAAGGCATACTCTACTCCGACGCTATACTGCATGATAACTCCTCCCATTATCGCATGGGTAAATACTATAAATTTAATGATAACGGCGTCCCTTGTCAACTTTAGCTTGGCATAAAAATGGAATTGACTTTGGCTAAATGAAGTCGTATATTGGAGTCACACCTAATCGGCGATTAAGATTGTCGCCAATTAGCAAAAACATAATTCAGGAGTGAAAGAAAATGGAAAAGCTTCTTGTTATTAATGCGCATGCTACTGTAGACTCCGCCGCTTCTGTCAGCCTGCAAGTCGGCCATCATTTCATTGAGAATTACCGTAAGCTGAATCCAAACGCACCGATCGAGCAAATCGATCTTTATAGTGAAGAAATCCCGGAATTAGACAGTACCGTTCTGGGCGCTTGGGGTAAATTAGCCTCCGGCGAAGAGCTGACGGACGAAGAGAAACGCGTCACCGGCAGAATGAACGAAATCCTGCAGCAATTCAAGAGCGCAAAGAAATATGTGATTATCATGCCACTTCACAACTTCAATATCCCTTCCCGCCTGAAGGATTACATGGATAACGTCATGATCGCTCGCGAGACTTTTAAATATACGGAAAACGGCGGCGTAGGCTTATTAACCGACGGCCGGAGCCTGCTCGTTATCCAAGGCAGCGGCGGCATCTACACGAATAACGACTGGTACACGGACAACGAATTCTCCCACAAGTACCTCAAATCGATGTTTAACTTCCTCGGCATCGAGGATTACCGGATTATCCGGGCGCAAGGCACTAACGTGCTGGACAAAACGGAAGTACTGGATAAAGCGAAAAAAGAAGCCGAAGAAGCGGCAGCGCGTCTGGCAAGCAAAGTAACCGTCTAACATTTTGGTTTCGTGAGAGAGGGGGATAATCGATGTCGACTTTTATTGCGGATATCAAGATTCCCGACAGCAAGCTGGCCGTTGAAGCAGCCGAGTTATTGCGCGAGCACGGCGACGATCTGTTGTGGAATCATTCGAACCGGGTATTTTTGTTTGCGGCGATGAAGGGGAACCTGAATCAAATCAAATACGATCCCGAATTGCTATATATCAGCTCGCTTTTTCACGATATCGGACTTACCCCCGCCTTCCGCAGCGATGACAAACGCTTTGAGGTCGATGGGGCTAACGCTGTCCGGGATTTCCTTAAAAGTCGCGACGTTTCGGAAGAGTTCATCCGCCTGGCTTGGGATGCTGTGGCTCTTCATTCCACCATAGGAATCGTCGAATACAAGGAAGCCGAAGTTGCGCTTATGAACTTTGGCGTTGGTTACGATGTCGTGGGGAAAAATTTCGAACTCATTTCCACCGAAGCGCGGGAGCAAGTCGTCAAGCATTTTCCTCGCGACAACTTCAAGCACGGGATTCTCCATGCTTTCCTGGATGGGTTTAAGCACAAACCGGAAACGACATACGGCACCATTAACGCCGACGTGTGCGAGATGCTGCTTCCGGGCTTTAAACGGCCGAATTTCTGCCATAGCGTGCTTCATTCCCCATGGCATGAGTAGTCGTCACGACGGCTAAAGACGGTTTGGCCAAGAACATTTATCTATAGCAGAGCAATGAGAGGCAGTCGAGACCTTGCGGTCTATGACTGCCTCTTTTTTATTTAATGTGATAAAAATTAACATTTATCTTACATAATTTGCACTCTGAAGAGATCATTATCAAAAAATCGATGAAATCAAAAGAAACGTGGTATTTAAGCGTTTTCTTCGCCTTTCATCTTGTTTGAATTGACTAGTTAACCAAACTAATATTAATCGATAGACGGATAGAGAGATTCAGGGGAGGTTCTTCTATGTAACTTACATGTCATATATAATCATTGTCTCATGCCGCTTTTGTCTACTAAGTAATTATATTTGACATTAATAGACTGGCTTATGCCAATCCAAGGAGGACGCCATGATTAAACCGATTACGAAATTAGCCAGCCTTGTAATGCTAAGCACCTCGCTTCTTTTCACCCCGATCCTGGATACCGGCGCTTATGCCAGCGGCACAAGCACGCCAACCGCTCTGGAGCAGCCCCAAGTACAGGAGCCGAAGGCGTTGGTTCAGCTCTCCGGCCCTGCCCTCACCTCGGTCGGCAACTCCTTCGACGTAAACGTATCGCTGACGGGCGCTACCGGCGATGCAACTGCAGGTAAATTTATTTTCGAATACGACCCGACTCAATTTGAGTATTTATCCGCGACATCAGCTAATTCGGCCGTAACCATTGCCGGGATAAACGCCGAGTCCGGCAAGGTGACCATCGTAACGACGGATACAACGGGCAGCCTAACAACGGCCGGCACTCTCCTCACCTTGACCTTCAAAGCCAACACGGCTTCGGATCTAAGCGGAATCACCGGCACGGTTGAGCTTGGCATCGACGACGGAAGCACGGTTCAAACGCCGGAGGAATCGCTTGCCGTCCAGATTACGGGCGCAGCCGAGGGTGATCTGAATAATAACAGCGTCATCGACGTAGGCGATCTCTCCGTCCTGATCAAATACTTCGGTATTGCCTCGGATGATTCGAACTGGACGAAGGTTGCAAACGGCGATTTCAACAAAAACAATACCATCGATGTCCAGGATCTCGCCGCCTTGGGCAAAAAGGTGCTCTACGACAACGGTCAGCCCTTCGAACTGATGGAAGCCGATATCATGAGCATTCAGAATGCCATGGCGGCCGGCAAATTGACTTCCGAGCAGCTCGTTCAGATGTATCTGGACCGGATCAATGAATACGACGATACGATCAATTCACTTATCACGGTTAATCCGGATGCGCTGGCTACCGCCAAAGCGCTCGACGAAGAGCGCAAGGAGCAAGGTCCGCGCGGTCTTATGCACGGCATTCCGATCATCGTCAAGGATAACTACGATACGCTTGGCATGCCAACAAGCGCAGGGTGTACCTGCCTGAAGGACAACCAGACCGTGAGCGACGCCTTCATGATCAAGAAGCTGAAGGATGCCGGAGCGATCATCCTGGCCAAGGCCAACCTGAGCGAATTCGCGATTAACACGGACACGAACAGCTCGTTGGGCGGACAAACGTGGAATCCTTACAATATTAAACTAAACCCGGGCGGCTCCAGCGGCGGTACAGGCGCATCGCTTGCATCCAACTTTGGAGTAGCCGGTCTCGGCACCGATACAGGCGGTTCGATCCGCATCCCTTCGTCATGGAATAGCATTGTCGGCATCCGTCCAACGATTGGCCTGACAAGCCGCGACGGCATTATTCCGCTCGCGCTGTCCCAGGACGTAGGCGGACCAATGGCGAGAAACGTATCCGACGCAGCCATTCTGCTTGACGCGGTCAGCGGCTACGATCCGAACGATATCGCCACAGCAGGAAGCGTCGGCAGAAAGCCAGTCAGCTACACGAGATTTTTGGACAAGAATGGACTTAAAGGCGCCCGTATCGGCCTTGTCATGGACAGCAGCGTTATAGGCAACAATCAGGAAGTGCTGGCTCTGCTTAATCAAGCTGCCCAGGATATGCGCGATCAAGGCGCAACGGTAGTTGGCGTTAACATCCCGAATATCACCGATATTTTGAAATACCCAAGCCTCAGCGGTTATGAATTCAAATTCAACCTGAACGACTACTTGTCCAACGCCAGGTTTGTCGACCCTAACGTGGTCCGCTATCATTCCCTGCAGGACATTATCAACTCGGGCAACGACTTCCTGCCGGCGCTGCAGAGCACGTTGACCACTCGGAACAACGTTGTGTCGCTTGACACCCAGGAATACAAGGATATCGTGCTGTTCCGGCCGCGCACGACGCAGCAGTCGCTGCTTGGCTTGATGGCCGACAACAATCTTGACGCGATCCTGTATCCTTCGACCGCGGGACCTGCCGGTTCCGGCTCCGGTAACGCGAACCGCCTGAGCCCATTTTCCGGCTTCCCGGCAATCAGCGTTCCGGCTGGTTACGTATCCAGCGGTCTGCCGGTTGGCATTGAGCTGCTTGGACGCCCTTACGAGGAAGGCGAGCTTATCAAGCTTGGCTATGCCTATGAACAAGCAACGCATCACCGTGAAGCGCCAACGTCGGTTCCTGCTCTGACCGGCAAATAAAGCACAAGGCATTCTTTTCGCCGGCGTTTTACTATACGAGAAAGGACGAATCTGTTATGGCCCGTAAACGACTTTCCTTGCTTGCTACAATCTGCTTGGCGATAGCCATGCTCGTCCCCCAATATGCGATGGCCGCGGCTGATCCGCCCTCCTTTTCCGTCTCAACCGACAAAAGCGCCCTGAACAGCGGCGATGAGATTACCGTCACGGTAAAAGGAAGCAAGCTGCAGGATGTATATGCTTATGAATTACATGTCTATTACGATTCCGATCTGCTGACCTTTAAAACAGGCAGCGAAAAGACAGCCGCGGTCGGCTTTAGTACGCCGGCCACGGTGGTCGCCGACGGCGGGGGCGAATCCCATCTCGTATTCGCCCATACGAAGTCGGGAAGCTCACCAGGCGACAGCGGTGATCTGGATCTCGCCTCCTTCACCTTCACCGCGGCTGCTAACGGAAAAGCCGACGTCGAGGTCAGAAAGATCCGGCTCGTCGATTCGGAGTTAGCCTCAAGCACGATTGACGGTCATTATGCCGCCTCCATTCAAATCGGTTCATCGGGAGGCGAATCAGGGGGATCCGGCGGATCCTCGGGCGGCTCGCCCGCCCAGCCGGCAGGAACCTTAACGGTGACAGCCGATCAATTAAAGAATGGCAAACCTATTGAGGTACCGGCATCCGCTGCCGTGATCAAGCTGCCGTCCAATACGGACGAGCTGCTTGGAAAAGGCACGCTGAGCATCGTCACCTCCGGCAAAGCCGAGCTGGACATACCTTCAAGCGTGTTCAGCGAACTGAAGACAAGCTTAACCTCAGCGCAGCTGCAAGGCGGCTCGATCTCCCTAACCATCAAGCCGGTCGAAGGAGCAGCGAAGCCAGCACTCGGCGCGGATACCAAGCTAAGCGGATACAGCTACGAGCTGAAGCTGCAATGGATTGCGGCGGACGGCACATCGTACGATCTGCATCAATTCAAAGAGCCCGTGACGCTTCGATTGCCGGTAGACGCTTCAATCAATCCGAAGCTGGCGTCCATCTTCTACCTCCCGGATAGCGGAGCCCCCGAGTTTGTTGGCGGGACTTACGAGAATGGCGTTTATGTTGCACAGCTCTCGCATTTCAGCTCTTACGCGGTACTCGAGATCAACAAGAATTTCTCTGATGTCCCAAGCAGCTACTGGGCATCCGGCGTGATTAAGGAGCTCTTCGCAAAACAGATCGTGACCGGCACGACCGCATCCACCTTCGAGCCGAACCGAAGCGTTACCCGCGCCGAATTCACGGCGCTGCTCGTCAGAGCGCTTGGGTTGAAGGCGGAAGGAACGCCTGCCTTCACGGATATTCCCGCAGGCGCCTGGTATGCGGCCGACGTTGCCACGGCTTACAAAGCGGGCATCGTGCAAGGCGTAAGCAGCACAACGTTCTCCCCTGGCGCCAACATTACCCGTCAGGAAATGGCTACGCTCGCGATGCGAGGCTACGAACTCATGAAAGGCAAGCCGCCGGTTACGGCTGCCGAGCCATTCAAAGATGAAGCCTCCATCTCCGCTTGGGCATTGAATAACGTCAAGAAGGCTGCGGCGCTTGGCATTGTCCAAGGACGGGCGAAGGGCGAATTCGTTCCGCTTGGCACCTCGACCCGCGCGGAAGCCGCTCAAATGCTGTACGGAGTAATAAATAAGCTGTAAGCCCGGTTCACCGGGAACATAGCCATTCGAATCTTCATCAGAACCGGAAGGGATCTCATCCCCTTCCGGTTTTTTTCGTTTGTTTGCATCGCCCCCCCATCCTCTTCTAAAAACTTTTTACAAATTTTATTCAAAACGTCATTGACTAGACACCAAAAGGTGTCATATACTGAAAACACAAACCGACACTAAAAGGTGTCCTATTAACGCAAACGACACACAGCGAAGTCGCAGTTCGCATAAAAACAAACCCATTCGAGGAGGAAATGAAAATGAGTAAAACAGTTGGTGCGGTAACATCCGCAAACGCAGGAACTAAGGTCCATGGAAAAAAGGTCGCCTATTGGTCCGTTACCCTGCTGCTTGCAGGAGCTCTTACGCTCAGCGGTCTCGGGCAGCTGATGAAATTAGGCGGGAATGTTGATCTCGTCGCGAATCTGGGGTACCCCCTGTATATCATGCAGATTTTAGGGGTTTGGAAGCTGCTTGGCGTGATTGCCGTCCTTGCACCACGTTTCCCACGGCTGAAGGAATGGACGCATGCCGGGATCTTCTTCTTGATGACGGGCGCCGCCTTCTCCCATCTGCTTGATCACGATTACGGCGCCGGCGGGTTCAACGTGATCCTTCCGCTGTTCTACGCCGCCCTAAATATCGCATCGTGGGCACTGCGCCCGGAGAGCCGCAAGCTCTAGAGCCAATAAATGAGGTTTACTACATTGGAGGGAGTGTTGTGGGCGATAACGACCAGTTGAAGGACGTATTCGAAGCCATTGCCGATCCAACCAGGCGTCAGTTAATCCGCCTGCTAGCCGAGGCTAACGCGGAAGTCCCGCTTCACGAATTAACGAAACCGTTCCCCATGGGGCGTACAGCCGTATCCAAGCATCTGGCCATTCTGAAAAGCGCCGGACTGGTCATTGACCGGAAAATCGGCAGAGAAACGCGTTACCGGCTGAACGCCTCCCCCATCCGCGAAATTCAACACTGGGTGGCGAATATGAAGCGCCTTAACCAACTATTAGAGGAGGAATAAGAACGATGAGTTTAACTTTATCCATGGATTTTCAGTACGTAACTACAATCGAGAAGCTATGGTCGGCCTTGACCGATTCCGGCAAGCTTGGCAAGTGGGTGGCTAACATCCATACCGGCGAGGCAATGGAAAACAACTTCAAGCCCGAGGTCGGTCACCAATTCCAGTTTCGGACTCAGCCAACGGAATATTGGGACGGCATCATTGACGGCGAAGTGCTGACGGTGGACGCTTGCAATAAGTTGTCCTATACGTGGAACAGCGGCGGAATGAAGCATACCGTCACTTGGACGCTACAAGAAGCAGGAGACGGCAAGGTTAACCTTCATCTCGAGCAGGCCGGAATCACGAATGAACAAGCGCTGCATGGCGCCAAGTACGGCTGGAGCAAATGGTGCGGCGAGCTTGATAAGATCGTTGCTTAAGATGCGACGGGCATGCCGCCCGACAGCTTTTAGCTACGTTGGATTGCATGCAGCGTAATGCAGCTTTTTTGACCGACAGCTTAGGCCACATTGGATTGAATACAGTAGAATTGGCTTAAAGTGACCGATTCGGTTCATTCTGGCCACTTTCACTGGAATAAATCCAACATAGCACCGCACCGCCTCCCTTATAGGTTGATTTTAATGGAGGAAATCCAGCGTGGCCGTCTTTTCTCAGCGATTAGAAAACAAACAGCCCCCGGAGAGCCTAAGCTCCCCCGGGGGCCGTTCTTTTTTCAAAACTTCAAAATTCCTATTTCAAGATTTCTATTTCAAAATTTCTTCCTGCGTCGCCTTCTGATCCTTCACGATCTGGAAGATATCATCCGGCATCAGCGCCGTATCTTTGTTGGCCGTGTACCATTCTTGGTAGAACGCGTCCAGCTTATCGCCATTGTACTTCTTCCACAGCGCTTGCATCTCGGTTAACGCTTTATCCGTTGTATAGCTTCCGCCGCTTACAATCGCTTTTGTCATCAGGTTGCCGATCTCGGTGTTGGCATTCTGGAAGTCTACCAGCAGGTCCTGCGGAACCGTCGGCAGATGCTCCAAGTGAGTCAGGCCAGGGAACTGCGCGCCTTGATCGATCATATTGTAGAAGATGTCCATGTTTTCCTTGAATTTCTCCTTCGCAAGCTTCTCATCCGGCTTATCCGGGTTAAAGCTGCTTGCCGTGAACGAGCATTTGCCGCCGCTTACAACCGAGAAGATCATATTGTAGTCCTGGCCCAGATAGCCAAGCTCCGTCTTGTTCTTCTCTTGGTCGATCGGGTTCGGACAGCCTGTTGGACCTGCTTGCCAATGCGTACCCTCAATACCGTTCGTCAGCGTTCTACCGGTGTCCGGTTCGGACAGGAAGTCCACATATTTCATGACAGCCTCAGGATTCTTCGCATTGCGGTTCACCACGGCCGTCAGCTGCACCGGATTGTTAATCCAGTTAATGAACTGGCCGCGCGGAGATTTCGGATAAGGCATAATTTCCAGCTTAGCACCCGGCGCGTTCGCTTGAAGCGTTGCATAATCCGTAATCCAGAGACGGTTCCAGAAGCTGTAGTTCGATTGGACAAGGAACATGCCTGTCTTGCCGTTCAAGAAGTCCTGGCGGGCCTTCGCACCGTTATTGTCGGTAATGTAGTCTTTATCGATAATGCCTTCGTCATAGAGACGTTTGGTGAAGTCGATGTATTCCTCGAAGTTATCCCATGTACGTACCAGGGTTCCATTCTCGTCTTTATAGGAGTTGCTGAGGTTGGTTCCGCCGAAAATATCCCCAAGACCCGGGCCGACGTTAAGTCCGTACGTATCCTTCTTGCCGTTGCCGTCCGGATCCTGCTCGGTGAACGCCTTGGCCACCTGATACATCTCTTCTGTTGTTTTCGGCATGGTCAAGTTCAGCTTGTCCAGCCAGTCTTGGCGTATCGCGATAATGAACTGCGGAATCGCTTCGTTCAGCTTGCCGAACTCATAGATTTTGCCGTCGGACTTAACGGATACCTGCTTCAGAATCGGATTATCCTCCAGCAGTTTTTTGTAGGTCGTGCTGTATTGGTTGATCATATCGTCCAGCGGCATCAGCTGCTTCTGGTCATAGAGAGGGTTCTTGATGTTAGGATCGAACTCGAAGATCAGATCCGGCGCGCTTCCGGATGCGAACAGTGTATTCAGCTTCTGCTTGGACTCTGTCCGCGGAATAGCCGTGAATTTCACGCTTGTTGGGCTGTTCTCGTTAATCCACTGGGTCCAGCGGTTTTTCTCCATCGTGCCCTCGGAAGCCGCGATCAATCCGCGGTCGTACACCGTTGCGCTGATCGTCGGCTTTTTGCCGCTGCCGCCGTCGGCGGATTTGCCGCCGCTGTTATCTGCATTGTCGTTGCTGCCGCAGGCTGCCAGAACCCCAAGCAGGGTTACCGATGCGCCGGCCAGCAAGACGTTTCTCTTCGTCATCTTTAACATTTATCTATTCCCCCATAGCCATAATGTAAAGTTAGTTACCCTTTTACAGACCCAAGCATGACGCCTTTTACGAAATATTTCTGCAAGAACGGATAGATCACGACCATCGGCAGGATAAGGACGATAATACCGGCCGATTTGATGCCTTCAGGCACCAGCTCCAAGGCACTCGTATCGTTCGCGAGCGACTCTGTGAGCAGAGACTGGCTTGCAATCATTTGCTGGATAAGAACGATGATCGTATATTTTTCGGTCGAATTGATATAAATCAGTACGTTCATGAAGTTGTTCCAATAGCCTACGCCATAGAACAGGATTAAGGTTGCAATCACAGGCATGGACAGAGGGAGAACAATCCGGAATAACAGGGACATCTCCCTGCAGCCGTCAATCCGGGCAGCCTCTTCGATCTCCGGCTCGATGCCTTCGAAATAGGAACGCATAATGAGCATATTATACGTGCTGACCGCACCGGGCATCCATATGGCCCAATACGAGTCGATCATGCCTAAGCTTTTCACGACCAGATAAGTGGGTATTAAGCCGCCGGTGAAGACCATCGTGAAGAGCAGCATCAGCGTAAAGGTTCTTCTGCCGTAGAAATAACCCTTCGATAACGGATAAGCCGCACAAATCGTAAACACCATCGAGATCAGGACGCCACCAACTGTCATAACAACCCCGTTCCACAGTGAAGCCAGCACCCGCGTTCCTTCGAATAAAGCGGAATAGCTTTGCAGGGTTACGTCGATGGGCCATAGCAATACTTGACCGGACTCGACCGCCTGCTTACCGCTGAAGGAGATGGATAGAATGTTAATGACGGGAGCCAGACACGAGATCGAAATGAGCAGCAGGAGAATCGAAATCCCTATTCTTGTTATTTTGTCTCCATAAGATTCTCTCATCTTCGCTTCACCTCAGAACAAGTTGCTATTGAATTTCTTGGCGATCAGGTTCGCGCCCAGAATAAGAATAAAGGCTACCACCGATTCGAACAAACCAAGCGCCGTCGTAAGACTGAATTGTCCGCCTTGGATACCCAAGGTATAGATGTACGTGCTAATCACTTCGGAGATATCCGATACCATGGCATTCCGCAGGTTGTAGATTTGATCGAAACCAACCTCTAAGACTCGTCCCATGGAGAGAATGAGCACTAGGATGATCGTGCCTCTGATGCCGGGCAGCGTAACATGCCAGGTTTGTTTCCATTTGCTTGCCCCGTCCAGTGCCGCCGCTTCGTACAGGGCCGGCGAGATCGACGTGAGCGCAGCCAGATAAATAATCGTGCTGAAGCCCATCTCCTTCCACACGCCCGATCCGACGAAGATCGTCACCCAGGAGAAGGTTTTGTACAGGAACGGATACGGCTCGCCGTACTTGTCCTCAATCCAATGGTTCAGGAAGCTGGACTCCATCGAGAACAGCGTGATGACCATGCCGCCTACGATAACCCAGGAGAAGAAGTGCGGCAGATAGACGACCGTCTGGACGAATCTTTTATACCATGAACGTCTAACGCTATTAATCATAAGCGCCAGAATAATCGGTACGGGGAAGCCTACCACCAGGTTCAGCACGCTGAGCCATAACGTATTCCAAATAATCCGGAGCGTTTTGTCGTTGCTGAAGAGCATCTCGAAGTTTTTGAAGCCTACCCATGGACTATGGAACACGCCATCGAAGAAGTTGTAATTCTCGAAGGAGATGACAAGCCCGCCTATTGGCAAGTATCTAAAAATCAAGTAATATGCAAGTGCCGGAGCAAACATCAACATTAGAGGCACATTTTTCTTGAACAAGGCTTTCTTAGATGCTGATTTCAAGCTATTCCCTCCTTTCAAGTTACTGTTAACCTTTGACCTGTTACCAGTGTATCCGTTTGCAAAGGGTACTTCTTTAATTTTAATTGGAGGAACTTTAGCTAAAATTAGATCTTGTAAGGAGGCTGGCTTTGTTATGCCGTTTCATACCCGAAGTCTTGTGGTCAAGCTGATTCTCAGCCTGTCGCTGATCGTCATTCTAACTTCCTCTATAACCGGAATCATCGTGTACCGGTCCAATCAGAACATGTTCCGCGAGGAAATCCGCAGCCAATTCCTGCAAAACAACAAACAGGCGCTTCAGCGGATCAACCAGAATATCCATGAGGTTGAACGGATCTCGCAGTCCATCGTCTTTCATCCGACCGTCGTGAAGATCTTGACGAACTCCTTAAATAACGAAGATAAAGTCGAGCAGCTGCAGCTCATGTACGACATGGTCTCGCAGGCGAAGCTTGACGCACCCCATATCCGGGCGATGTTCATTTTCAATCTGCACGGCGACAGCTACTACAATGCGAATTACGGCGCCGTCTCCATGCTGGACAAGCCGACTCGCAGCATTATCAATCAGGAGCTGGAAGGCACAAACGGCGCCTTAACCTGGTTCCGGCTCAAGCTGGCCAGCTCGGCCGACCCCAGCGGCTACCGGTATATGATTATTGCCGCCCGCGTAATGAAAAGCACCTACCAGGAAACGTACGGCACGCTGGTGCTGGTGCTGGACGAGGGCTTTTTCTCCGAGGTTATTGACGATATCGGTCAAACGGGCGGCATCGTCTATTTGCTGGATCGCAAGGACCGGCTGTTGTTCAGCCAGCGGAGCCAAGATGACGCTACCGCCGAAACGGATTATCCGGACAGCATTCCGCTGCAGCATGACCAGGAAGAACGGGCTTCCGTTGTTCAGTCTACCGCTAAAGGCAATTATCTGTTCGTGAAAAACATCTCCGATTCCGGCATCTTTAAGCTGATCAGCGGTCTCGGACTAAGCGCTTTAGACAAGCGTAACGCCGATATCCTGAAAACCATCGCGATATCCGGCCTGTCCAGCATCCTGCTGACCGGCCTGCTCCTGACGCTCACCAGCACTAGGCTGCTGCGGCCGCTTGGGAATCTCGTATCCGGGATGCGGCGGCTTCGCTCAGGCCAGATGAACGCCCGCGTCGAGGTCCGCTCGAAGGATGAGCTGGCTTTTCTCGGGGAGTCGTTTAACGATATGGCGGATAACATACAGAAGCTGATCGACGAGGTGCTGCTGAAGCAGCTGCGGGAGAAGGAAGCGGAGCTGAGGGCGATCCAGGCGCAGCTTAATCCGCATTTCCTGTACAATATATTGAACGAAATCTATTGGAAGCTGTATTTGCAGAACGCCAAGGATACGGCCGGCATCATCCAATCGCTCTCGAAAATCCTGCAGTATTCCTTGAAGCCGATCGAGCAGCCAAGCACGCTCCGCGAGGAGCTGGAGCAGCTGCGGAGCTACATTAATATTCAGATGTCTCTCTTCCACCCCGACCTCGAGCTGGACATCCAAACGGACGAGCAGCTGCTCTGCATGGAAATGCAAAGACTGCTTCTGCAGCCGGCGGTCGAGAACGTCTTTGTCCATGCCTTTGCCGACAAGACAAAAGCAGACAATAAGCTGCTGCGCATTCACGTTTACCAGGAGCAGGAGCATCTGAGAGTGGACGTAACGGATAACGGCAAAGGAATCGAGCCCGAGACGCTGCTTAAGTTAGAGGCGGGTGAACGCGATATCCACGGCAATCATCTGGGCATTCATAACGTGGAGCGCAGAATCCAGCTCGTCTACGGCGCGCCATACGGGCTGCGCTTCGAGAGCAGGCTAAATGCCGGAACAACCGTCAGCTTTATTTTACCGATCAGCAAGGAGGACTCCGCATGAAGGGAACCGTCTTAATCGTAGAGGACCAGCCTAATTTCCGTGAGGGGCTGAAGTTTATGATCTCGCAGAGCAGGAATTGGATCGTCATCGGAGAAGCCGAGACCGGCGAGGAAGGCTGGCAGAAGGCGCTGGAGCTGAAGCCTGACCTCATTCTGATGGACATTCACATGCCCGTTATGAACGGGATTGAGCTCGCAGAGCGCATTCACTCGCATGGGATGGATACGCTGTTCATCATCATTACCGGCTATCAGGACTTTCAATACGCGCAATCGGCCATCCGGTACGGAGCAATGGATTTCCTGCTCAAGCCTTGCTCGGACGAGGATATTTCAGGAATTCTGGGCAGCGCCTCCAAGAAGCTGCAGGCCAAGCGCAAGGAGCAGCAGACGACGCGGGAGCATCTGCTCCGCTCGATTCTGCTCAAGTATCAGATGAACCAGGAGCTGACCTCGCATTTCCTTCGTATGTTCGAAGGTTGCCGGCTGTGGCTGGTGACGATAACGGATTATTTTCCGGAGGGTAAAAATTACGGGGCCGACGATCTGTACGTGCTGCAATACGGAATCTACAACATCCTCCAGGAGCTGGCGCTTAGCGAGGATGCGAATGCCAAGCTGCTTATTCTGAAGGAAGATCAGTTTATCTTGTCCGTATCGTCCGATTTGGAGACGGCTTGCTGGAGAGAAAATGCGGAGCTTGCCGTACGCGAATACTTGGGCATTGCTATCGAAACCGTTCCGCTTGGCCCAACCTCGGACGTTGATGGGCTGATGTCGACTTACGCCGCCTATAACGAGCAGCGCGTGCATGCGCCAACGGTTCCGCAGATTGCGGACCGGTCAAGCAAGCGTCAAGCCGTCGAAGCGGTGAAAAACGAGATTATGTCGCTCATTATTTCCGGGGATCTTCAAGCTCTGCATGACTACTTCGAGAAGGTTGGCGGGCAAGCCGGTTCCTTTCCGCTGACGGACGGCAAGATTCTGGTCATCAACCACTCCCTTGCGCTGAATCAGATCTCCGAGGTGCTGGGGCTGTTCAGCCATCAGAGCAAGCCGGCCGAGGCGCTGCTGCAGATGATTGACCAGATTCCAGGAGCCATGGAGCTGAAGAGCTGGTTCAAGGCGGCCTGCCAGGATTTCGAAACCCGGCTGGACCGCTGGAAGCAGCAGGCTAATCCGTATGTGAACAGCATTCAACAGGCGATTGATTATATCGAAGAACATTATTTGGACAGCGATCTGTCGATAAAACAGGTGGCGGAGAACATTCATTTGAATCCAAGCTACCTGAGCACCCTGTTCAAAAAAGAAACCGGCGAGACCTTCACCGGCTACGTGAATAAGCTTAAGCTGCAGAAAGCGCAGGTGCTGCTGCGCAACACGGACATGAAAATCTCGGAAATCTGCCAGACCGTCGGGTTCGAGGACTCCACCTATTTCTCGAGCGTGTTCAAGAAGCACTTCCAGATCTCGCCGAGCGAATTCCGACAGAATCATTAACGGCGTAGAACAGACAGCGACCAAGGAACCACGTGTTCCTTGGTCGCTGTCGCTGTCTGTTACGAATTTCCTTTCGTTATATCCCCTCTCGTACACGTTGGATTCTGTACAACGTATTTACGCAAAATGGCTGAGGTTCAACTCATACGTTGGATTCCATACCGTGAAATTACCCATTTTTGGCGTTTTTTGTTCCAAAACGGCAATTATGCTGGATAAAATCCAATGTAGGTTCAGGAATACTTTATTTTAGTCGCATTTTATTGGATGAATTCCATTGTAGCGTTACCCGACCTCGCCTACACCTACTCTCGAGACGACTGCTTCAGGTAGCAGGCAAGCTGAATCCGGAGTACGTTCTCCGGATCGTCGAACGATAACCCTAGCAGATCCTCTATTTTCCTCAAACGAAGGTACAGCGTATTGATATGAATATGCAGCTTATCGGCTGCGAGGCTGGCCGAACGGTCGGAGGCCATGTACGTGAGGAGCGTGTCGGCCAGCCCGGTGCCCTGACTCTTCGCCTGTTGAAGCGGCTCGAAGATTTCCCGGACAAACGCTTCAAGCTCCTCCTTCGGATGGCGGATGAACAGACGGTTCAGCCCGATATCCGAATACAGCATAAAGGCGTAGCTTCCTCTTGCGGCCAGATAAGACAACGCTTTATCGGCTTCGCCATGGCTGCTTCCTGCCGCATGAAGATCCCCAAAGAACGAACCGGCTCCCGTTCGGATTCTGAGATTCGAATACTGCTCCCAGCTGCCCAAGAAGGAACGGAACCGCTTCAGCACCACCGCTTCGTTCTTCCTTGATTGAAGCACGATCGTCACTTTATTACCGCTGGCGAAGATGACGGGCACGAGGATTTGCTGCCCCAGTGCTTCGCGCAAATCAACGACAAAGCGGTAAACATGCAGGTTCAGCTCGGCAGATGGAGCCGGAGAGCTTAACTCCGATACCGCAACCATCAAGGGAAGCGAGGTGTCGATCCCGAGCAAGTCAGCCTTTTCCCTCCATACGTCGGGATTTTTCGCATGAAGAAGCTCAAGGAACGTATCTTGCGTCTTCTTGTAATAAAATTCGGAAAGCGACTGCTTCCGGAGCAGCTCCAGCGCCAAGACGGAAGCCCCCTGCTCGATTGCAATCTGCTGCAGGGAATCCAGCCCACCCGTCAGTTCGACGAGCAAATACCCCAAGCAGGCGGAGGATGCTACTACGGGATAGCAAAAAAGCTTTTTGCCGGGGCTGTTCCCCGATTCTTCCGCTTGCCGATAAGAAGGGCCTTGCTCGCGGGCATAAAGCCGAAGCAGCTCCTCCCCGCTTAACCCCGAAGCCCCCCGCTTCCGCTCGGGATGCCACTTATTCTCCAGCAGATCCACATAAATAAGCGGCAGGCCTATCATCTTGCTAAGCTCCGACGCAATAGAGGCGGCTCCTTTATTCTGAAGAGACAGCTTGACGAGAGAGGCATGAATCTCATCCCTCCTGCGAAGCTCCAGGTTTTGTCTGCGCAAATCCTCAATTAACCGGGCATTCGTAATGGCGATCGATACCTGATCGGCGAAGCCCTGCAAGAGCTGCATATCCTGCTCGGTCAACAGCGGTTTTTTGCCGGTCTGGTAGACAATAAGGACGCATTCAGGCTTGTTATGAACGAGAATCGGCACTGTGACGATCGACTTGCTCTGCATAAAATCGTACGCGTGCGTCAAATGCTCTACATTCTCCGCTGTCATATCTCCGAAATCGATCAGAATCTCGTCGAAGTCGCGGTACAGCTTAGGCGTTCCTCTGCGAAACGTCTTTCCTATCATCCCTTCATCCGGCTTTATGGCCATCTTAAGCATTTCTTTTCCGATTTCGCCAGCCTTCGCCCGCACCTTAAGACGGCCAAGCGCCGGATCATACATCCATAACACGCCTATCGTTTCATAAGGGATAACCGAGAGCGCGTTCGTAAGAATTTTGCTGAGCAGCTCGTCCAGATTAACCGATTGCGTTACTTCCCGGATGCTTTCCATCATTTTGTTCAATTTTACTTCCTGCTGCTTCAAGCTGGCTTCCGAATAATAAGGGTATAATCCGGTCGACAAATGGAATAAATCATCCTCGGTAAGCTCAAGAAGCTCGGTTTGGATACGAACCGCAATGACGGTATGAATACTATATGGGAGATAAACTAACATATATTCAGCTTTTTTCTCCCAATAAGCGTGGCTTATCTCAAAGGGATTCGCAAACTCCGAAGCATCCGGCTCCAGCCCTCCCCTGGACTCCAATAAGGCCCAATATTTAAAGCTTTGACTGATCCAAATCTCGTATTTCCCTTGTATGATGCGTGAATTCCCCATATTCCGATACATAGAGCTCCACCTGCCAGCAATGTTTATATGTACAGTATTATAGCTATTCTTCTGGAGGAATGCACATTGTTTCTCGGAATTGAATCTTGTAATTTATAAATATACCTAATCGAAATCTACCATTACATGAGAAGGAAGGTAACAAAGATGGGGAATGCAACAGGTTCTAAAAAGAAATACGTCGTTCTGATCTTGCTTTTTCTCGGCTGGTGTCTCGGCAATCTGGACCGGTTCGTCATCAACTACTCCGTTGTTGATATTACGAAGGATCTTGGACTTAGCGCATCCGCTCAAGGCGTCATTCTCAGCAGCTTCTTCCTTGGCTACGCGCTGATGCAAATACCGGGCGGCGCGCTGGCCGACCGGTTCGGTTACCGCAAGGTTATCGTGACTGCAATCTTCATGTGGTCGATCTTCACCATCTTGACCGGCGCAGCCTGGTCGGCCGTGTCTCTGATCGCGATCCGTTTCTTGTTCGGCCTTGGAGAGGGCAGCTTCTTCCCTTCCGGCTCGAAAGCCATTGCAAGCTGGTTCCCGCTTAATGAACGGAGCCGGGCGATGGCGCTGATGCTTTCCTCCGGTGCCATTATGGGGATCGCAACGCCATTCATCTATGCGGCATCCAGCGGAACCATAGGCTGGCAGAAGTTGTTTTATATTATCGGGGCGGTCGGCCTTGTCGTAAGCCTCTTTATTTTCTTCTTCCTGAAGGAGCCGAAGCGTGCAGCCATCCAGGAAGGCCCTTCGGGACAACCCGCGGCAAAGCCGAAATCCACGCTCAAAACCGTGCTCAAGACCCCGATGATCTGGAATCTATTCATTGGCTACTTCAGTATTTACGCGGTCAACTGGGGGCTCTCCGCATGGATGCCAACTTATATGATCAACGTTCGCGGACTGGATATGACGCAGGTCGGGACACTCAGCATTTTCCCATCCCTTGCAGGCATTATCGCGATGCTGTTCAGCGGCTATCTGCTTGACCGCATTCCGGAAGGCAAGGACAAGAAAGCCGGCGCGGTGCTGGCCGTATTGGTCGGGGTCTGCCTCTATCTCATGAGCAACGCCGGCAGCATCTTCCTTTTCATTACTTATCAGACCATCATTGGCGTTTTATTCGCTTTTATCGCAACGCTGATCGCGTCCAACTGCTTGAAGACCATGCACGAATCGCAAGTCGCAACGGCGAACGGCTTCATTAATACGGGTGCCCAGCTTGCCGGCTTCCTGACACCGATGCTTATGGGCTTTATGGTGGATGCCTCGGGCGGATCCTACAATTCGGCTTTCGTCCTGCTCGTCGTATTTGCCGTCCTTTGCGCGGCTGCGCTCATGCTGGCTCGTCCGAAAGCAAATGCCCAATCCCAAGCTGTCGTCGATTCCGTTACCAACTAAAACTAACGCGAGGTGTTCAACCATGACCATAGAAATCACGCAGGAAATCTCGAAGCTCATCGATCGCAAAAAAGAGCAGTTCATCTCCGCCAGCGATCAAATCTGGACTTTCGCGGAAACGCGGTTTGAGGAATTCCGATCAGCCGCTTTGTTAAGCGGCATCCTGGAGAAGGAAGGCTTTAGCATCGAGCAAAGTCCCGCCGGGCTGGAGACGGGATTTATCGCCACCTTTGGCGCCGGAAGCCCGGTTGTCGCCCTTCTCGGCGAATACGATGCGTTAACGGAGCTTAGCCAGAAAGCGGAAATAGCCGAATTCGATCCCGTTACGCCTAACGCGAATGGGCATGGCTGCGGGCATAATCTGCTCGGAGCCGGCGCGCTTGCCGCAGCGGTTGCCGTAAAGGATTACATGGTCGCGAACGGCCTCCCGGGGACGGTCAAATATTACGGCTGCCCGGCGGAGGAAAGCGGCTACGGCAAAACCTTCCTGGCAAGGGAAGGGAAATTCGCCGGCGTTGACGCGGCCTTCAGCTGGCATCCGGCCTCCTTGAACGCCGTCATGCACGGCTCCTCGAACGCTGTCCTTCACGCGACATTCAAGTTCTTCGGCAAAAGCGCCCATGCGGCGGCAGCTCCTCATCAGGGACGAAGCGCGCTGGACGCGGTCGAGTTAATGAATATCGGGGCAAACTATTTGCGAGAGCATATTGTCGATAAGGCCAGACTCCATTATGCGATAACCAATTCGGGCGGATTGTCGCCAAACGTGGTACAGAAGGAAGCGGAAGTAACCTATCTGATCCGGGCTCCCAAGACGGACATGGTTCGCGCCTTGCATGACCGGGTTGTTGATCTTGCCCGCGGTGCCGCTCTTATGACCGGGACAACGATGGAGCATACCATCGAAGGCGCCTGCGCCAACCTGGTACCGAACAGCACGCTGCAGGCCGTCATGCACAAGCATTTAAACGAGCTCGGCGCGCCTGAATATACGGAAGCGGAATACGGCTACGCCAAGGCCATTTACGAATCGTTGTCCCCCGAGGACAAGCTGGAAGCAGGCCAAACGTTCGACCGCGAGCTCGCCGCCCTTCTCGCGGAGCGGCCGCTCCCCGGATTCGTCGCCCCTTACAACGACGAGCGCGAAATGTGGATGGCAGGCTCGACGGATGTGGCGGACGTCAGTTGGAACGTGCCGACCGCGCAATGCGTCACAACAACGATGGCATTCGGCACGCCGCTGCATGCCTGGCAGACGGTTGCGCAGGGACAATCCTCTTATGCGCATAAAGGAATGCTGCTGGCAGGCAAAGTCATGGCTTGTGCCGCGGTCGAAGTACTGAGAAGCGAAGAGCTTGCGGCGGCAGCCAAAGCCGAGCTTGAGACGCGGCTGGACGGGCATGCCTATGACTGTCTTGTGCCAAAAGAAATCACGCCGCCGCGGATGTCGGAGCATCAGGCGGTTGTTCGAAGCTAATCGGCTGCCGAACCGGCAGCGTTTCACCCGAGGGAGGCAATCATGAGATTCAAAGACGTATTTTCCATCATTGGTCCGGCTATGGTCGGTCCCTCCAGCTCCCACACCGCGGGAGCTGCCCGAATCGGACGCTTAGCCAGACAATTGTTCGGCGCCATGCCGGCTCGCGCGGACGTCATTTTCTACGGCTCTTTTGCAGCGACCTACATCGGCCATGGCACTTACTCCGCTATCGTTGGCGGGCTGCTGGACATGGAGACGGACGATATCCGCCTGCCGGATTCGCTCAGGATAGCTGCCGAAGCAGGTATTCTGGTAGAGGTTCAGACGGGGAAAGGACTATTTCCTCATCCGAATACCGCGGAGCTGCGATTGTACCGGAAGAACGAAGAAGAGCCTTCCTTTACGATCGTTGGCACTTCCATCGGCGGAGGGAACATCGAAATCGTCAGCGTTGACGGATTCAAGGTGAAGCTGACAGGCCAATACCCGACGCTTGTGATCTGGCATACCGATTCTCCCGGGATGATTGCCGAGGTGACGCGGCTTCTGCAGGAGGAAGGCATCAATATCGGCTATATGTCGGTTGACCGGAAGAACAGGAGCGGACAGGCGATGATGGCCATTGAGACGGACCAGGCCATTTCCGCGGAGCTGCTGGAGAAATTGAACGGCTACCCGGGCATTCAAGCCATCCGCTTAGTGAAATGAGGACGTCAACAGGAGAAAGGAGTCACCACGAATGAATTTTCGCACTTTAAAGGAACTAGCCGAAAAAGCGGAGCAAAGCGGCTTGTCCATTGGACGGTATATGGTGCAAGAACAATCCCAGGAATCGGGTAAAGCGCCGGAAGAGGAATTTGCGCAGATGGCATCCTATTATGAAGTGATGAAAGAAGCCGTGCGCAGAGGGTTAACGGAGGACACCACCTCCCCAAGCGGCCTGACCGGCCAGGACGCCAAGCGCGTTATGGCTTACAGGGACAAACGGGCGAGTCTGCTGGGAGAGGACGCAAGCCTTGCGATGGCGTACGCGCTGGCCGTCTCCGAAGTAAACGCCTCCATGGGCCGGATCATCGCAACGCCTACGGCAGGTTCATGTGGCATTATACCCGGCGTTCTAATCAGCTGTCAGGAACGGTTCGGCTGGAGCGACGAGCAAATGGTTGAGGGCTTATTCGCAGCCGGCGCCATCGGTTACGTCATCGCCAATAATTCGTTTGTGTCCGGCGCGGAAGGCGGCTGCCAGGCCGAGGTTGGGTCGGCAATCGGCATGGCGGCCGGCGCGCTCGCCGACTTAAGGGGCGCATCGCCAGCCCAGGCGGTTCATGCCGTGGGGCTCGCGCTCAAAAACTCGCTTGGCCTCGTCTGCGATCCGGTCGGCGGTCTAGTTGAAGTGCCCTGCATCGTCCGCAACGGATTCGGAGCGGTAACCGCGCTTGCGGCGGCGGACATGGCGCTTGCGGGAGTCCGCAGCGTCATCCCGTCCGACGAAGTCGTGCAGGTCATGCTGGAGGTTGGCACAGCGATGCCGGAATCCTTGCGGGAGACAGCCAAAGGCGGGCTCGCCCAGACCCCGACGGGAAGAAAAATCATGAAAGAGCTGCTGGAAAAGTAAAGCGAAACAACATCTATTCCTTCTTGCTCAAACAAAAAAGGACTCTCTCAACGGTTATCTTCCGATAACGGCTGGGAGAGTCCTTTTCCATGCGTCCCCTTACACCAAATGGCAAGCAACCATATGGTCGGTGCCAATGGTCCGAAGGGCCGGTACCTCTTCCTTGCAGCGTTCCGTCGCGAAAGGGCAGCGGGTGTGGAATTTGCAGCCGGATGGCGGATTGGCCGGATTCGGAATATCGCCGCTGAGCACAATGCGCTCCCGCTTCAGCTTCGGAATCGGTATCGGAACGGCCGACAGCAAGGCTTTCGTATACGGATGCTGCGGACGGAGGAACAGATCCTCCCTTGTGCCCGTCTCGACCATGGATCCGAGATACATGACGCCGATCCGCGTGCATAGATGCTCGACGACGCTCAAATCATGGGAGATGAACAAATAGGACAATCCGTTTGTTTGCTGCAGCTTCCGGAATAGATTAATGATTTGGGCCTGGATCGATACGTCCAGCGCCGATACCGGCTCATCGGCAATGATAAGCTCCGGATTCAGCGCAAGCGCCCGGGCGATTCCGATCCGCTGACGCTGGCCGCCCGAGAATTCATGCGGAAGACGGTCGATATGATAATCCGACAGACCGCATAACTCGAGCACCTCCAGCACCCGGTCGCGAACCTCCGATTTATCGGCCAACCCATGGTCAAGCAGCGCTTCGCCAATGGCGTCGCCAACGCGCACCCGAGGGTTCAGCGAGCTGTACGGATCCTGGAAAATAAGCTGAAGAGCCGGCCGAATTTGCCGAAGCTCATCCTTAGGAAGCGAATAGATATCCGTTCCCTTAAACAGAACGTCGCCCGACGTCTTCTCGGTCAAGCGGACGATGGAACGCCCTACCGTGCTCTTGCCGCTGCCCGATTCGCCGACAAGACCAAAGGTCTCGCCTTTGCGGATCGTGAAGCTAAGGTCATCAACGGCTTTCACATGACCCACCGTCCGATTCAGAAGTCCCGACTGGATAGGGAAATATTTTTTCAGATTGCGTACTTCGAGCAATGCTTCAGGCATACCGCTTCTCCTCCTCGTACAGCCAGCACGCCGCTTGCTGTGATTCGCCTACCGGAACAAGCGCCGGCTGCTTGGTACGGCAAATGGCCATGCACTGCTCGCAGCGGTCATGGAAGTAACACGACTCCGTCAGCTCAAGCGGATTCGGGACTTGTCCGGGAATGGAATACAGCTCATCCTGGAGCTGGTTCATAATCGGCTTCGAACGCAGCAATCCCTTCGTGTAGGGATGCTTCGGATTTGCGAATATCGCCTCCACTTCGCCTTGCTCGACGATTTTGCCTGCATACATAACCGCTACGTAATCCGCCATCTCTGCCACTACGCCAAGATCATGGGTGATAAGCAGAATCGACATCCCGCTCTCTTCCTTCAGGCTGCGAAGCAAATCAAGGATTTGCGCCTGAATGGTCACGTCAAGCGCGGTGGTTGGTTCATCGGCAATAAGCAGCTTGGGACCGCAGGAGATCGCCATCGCAATCATAACGCGCTGCAGCATGCCGCCGCTTAATTCATGCGGATACGCATCGATAATCTGTTCCGCTCTGGAGATGCCGACTTGCTTAATCAGCTCGATTGCACGCTTGCGCGCCGCTTTTCGGCCAAGCTTCTGATGCTCCATCAGCGGCTCGATTACTTGCTCTCCGATCTTCAGGACCGGATTAAGCGAGGACATCGGCTCCTGGAAGATCATTGCGATTTCGTGGCCGCGGATCGTGCGAAGCTCATTGCGGGACAGCTTCAGCAGATCGCGGTCCTGAAACTGGATACTGCCGCCTTCCACCTTGCCCCCGGCACTCTCAATGAGTCCCATGATCGACATCGCCGTAATGCTCTTGCCGCTGCCTGACTCCCCCACGATGCAGACGGTCTCGCCCGGCTTGATTTGCAGGCTGACATCGTCCACGGCCCGGACGGTACCCGCTTCCGTCTTGAAGAAGGTTCGAAGATGATCAATGGTTAGCAATTCCTTCATGATAGAAGCTCACCTACCTTTTCTGTTTCGGATCCAGCACGTCGCGCAGGCCGTCCCCAAAAATATTAATGGCAATAACCGTCGCAAAAATCGAGAAGCCCGGCGGCAGCCATAGCCATGGCCGTTCCTGGAAATCGATCATATTATTAGCGGCATCAATCATATTGCCCCAGGTCGGCGTTGGCGGCATAACGCCTAAACCGAAGAAGCTTAGTACGGATTCGCTAAGAATCGCACCGCCGATATTAAGCGTCGCAATGACGATAATAAGCGGCACAAGATTCGGCAGCAGATGCCGGAACAGCTTTCTTTTATCGCTAAGCCCCAGCACGATGGTTGCTTGCATGAACTCCCGTTCGCGCAAGGACAACAGCTGGCCTCTGATCATTCGGGCCAAGCCCGGCCAGCTGACGACGCTGAGCATCAGCATAACGATATACATCCGGTAGTCCGGCGGCACTTTCCACTCGGACAGCAAGGCACCGATAATGAATAGAAGCGGAAGGCTTGGTACCGTAAGCAGCAAATCAGCCAGCCTCATAATGAGCTGGTCGACAACGCCGCGATAGTAACCGGCTATAATGCCAAGCAGGGTGCCGATAAACACGGACAATACCATGGAAGCAAGCCCAACCGTCAGCGAGATTCTGCCTGCCAGCAGCACCCGGGTCATCACATCCCGCCCAAGGGTATCCGTACCAAGCCAATGCTTGGCACTAGGCGCATGATTCATTAAGGCCATATTGATTTTGTTATCCGTATAAGGAGAGAAGAACGGACCGATAAAACAAGCCAAAAACATAATCACGACAACGGCAAAGCCCGTTATCGCCAATTTATTGCGTACAAGCCTCCGGAAGGATTGCCGCCACAGCGACGATCTTGCATGTGGTTGATTTTTATTAACGCTTATTCCCTGAGCCGTTTCTCCGCCAGCAACCGTCATCTATAAGTCCCCCCTTCCTACAGCTTCACCCGCGGATCCGCGAGATGATATAGAATGTCGGACAGCAAAGTTCCGATTACCGTCAGT
Organism: Paenibacillus glycanilyticus; assembly: GCF_051200795.1. Classification (NCBI taxonomy): domain Bacteria; kingdom Bacillati; phylum Bacillota; class Bacilli; order Caryophanales; family Paenibacillaceae; genus Paenibacillus; species Paenibacillus glycanilyticus. The sequence goes on along the minus strand of NZ_CP195155.1, from coordinate 308,945 downwards.
ACGGCGATAAACATCGTAAAGCCCATCAGCAGCGGATAATCGCGCAGCCCGAATGACTGCATATACAGTTGTCCGATGCCCGGCCAATTAAAGATCTTCTCTATAATTAGAGATCCGCCGAACAAAGCCGGAAGCTCGAAGCCAACCAGCGTTATGGCAGGCAGCAAGGCATTGCGAAGAGCGTGAGTGAATAACACCTTGCGCTCGGTCAGCCCTTTTGCCCGGGCGGTTCTTATATAGTCCTGTTTAATGACATCAATCATATTGCTGCGGAAGTAACGCGTCAGCGAGCCAACGCCCAGCAGCGTCATAACGATGACCGGAAGCGTCATATGGTGAATAACTTCCTTCACATAGGCAAATCCTTGGGCATTGCTCCCCGTCGTAATCATTCCTCCCGGCGGCAGCCACTTCAAGTCAACGGCGAGCACCTTAATCAGGAATAACCCGATAAAGAAGGACGGGATGGACATCGCGGCGAAGATCAGCACCATGACCAGCGTATCGAACCAGGAATACTGCTTATAGGCCGCGATTACCCCTACCACAACGGCAATTAACCAGGTTAAGAACGTAGAAACAATCGCAAGCAGGAATGAGTTCCAGATATATTGATTGAACAAGGTGAGCACCGGCTTCTGCTGGGCAAGGGAATAACCGAAGTCTCCGTGCACGGCGTTCTTCATCCAAGTGAGATACCGCTCGATCAATGGCTTGTTAAGTCCGTAAATTTCCCGGAGCTCCGCCTTTCGTTCCGGGGTTAATTTAATATTGCCGGTGATGAAATCACCCGGCGTCATGGCGTACAAGCTAAAGATCAGAAAGGAAGCGGCGAGCAATATAATGGCCATGTAGGTCAGTCTCTTCACGAAATAAGTGCTCATATCGGCTCCTTAACCTCACATCCCCTGCCCGGCAATAGGTCCGGGCAGGGGACATTATTTTTACTTCAGCGTCCAATTCGGCAGGCTTGAAGCCAGTCCGTAGAATGGGCTGACGGACAGGTTCTCAATTCTTGCGTTGTAAGCATAGACGCTCTTCTTGTAGTTGGTAAAGATAACTGGCAGATCATCGTTAAGCAGCTGGAACGTTTCTTTATAAATCGCCTTGCGCTCTTCCATGTCGGTTGTGGCAAGACCTTTCTCGTACAGCTCTTTGAACTTCGGATTGTCGTAGCCTTTAATCTCGCCGTCTACGAACTGCAGCAAGCCGTCAGCCGGATCCGTCAGAAGCGGAGTCGAGAAGGATACCATGTCATAATCTCCGCCTTCTACCTTGGAGACCAGCGCATTGAAATCCGCGAATACTTCAGGCTCAAACTCAATGCCCAGCGCCGCAAAGTTTTCTTTCGCAACCGCGATGAAGATATCCGTGTTCTTACTCTTCGTGCCGAGATAATGGATTTTCAGCTTCTCGCCGTCTTTCTCGCGAATGCCGCCCGAACCAACGGTCCAACCGGCTTCATCGAGAAGCGATTTCGCTTTTTCCGTGTCGAATTTGTAGGGATTAATATTGTCTTCCGTGTAAGCCCACGAGATTGGCGAAGACGGAATGTTAGCCACAACGCCTGCCCCCTGGTTGGCATCCACGTAGATGCTTTGACGGTCAAGACCGTAGGTTAAAGCTTGGCGCACCTTCTTATCGTCGAGCGCCTTGTGCTCGAAATTAAGCTGCAGGTAGCTGTAAGTGCTTGGTGTATACGGAACGATATTAACGAAGCCAAGCGACTTCAGCTTGTCTATATTTTCGGTAGTAGCGCTGAAGGAGGCATAGTCAACCTCGCCTGTCTCCAGATATTGCCACGTATCGCCTTCGGATGTTTTGTAAATGAAGTTTTTGGTCTTTGGCTTCTCGCCGTAATAGTTGTCATTAGCCGTGAAACGAACCTCTTGACCAGGAAGGAATTTCTCCAGCTTGTAAGGGCCGGTGCCAAGCGGCTTCGAGCTAAGCTGCTTCATATAACCCAGATCGCCTTGCTTGTAGTCCTTGCCGTAGTAAGCTTTGGACAGAACATCGGAACCAAGCAGCACAAGAGCAGCCGCATTCGGCTTTTCCAACGTAACGGAGAGGGTCTGCGGATCAACGACCTTAATTCCTTCGATAGAGGTCGCGCTTCCGTCCTTGTAAGCCGCGCTTCCTTTAATACCGAGCGTGTTAACCTGCGAGTCGCCGTCATACGACTTGTCATTCAGGATCGTCCACGTGAACGCTACGTCATCGCTTGTCAGCGGAGAGCCATCGCTGAATTTCAGATCTTTGCGCAGGTGGAACGTATAGGTCAAGCTGTCAGGCGATACTTCCCATTTCTCCGCCAGCCCTGGCTGAGGAGCGCCTTTGTCATCCACGGTAACAAGCGGGGTATAAAGAAGCGAAGAAACGTTGCCGTCATAGCCGCTTTGTTGGAAATAAGGAGTAAATGCACCGCTAGGGTCGGTAAGTCCAACGATAATCGTATCCGTCCGCTTCTTCGCTTGATCAGGCAATTTGCTGATGTCGCTGGCCTGAATCGCCTCTGGTGAACCTTGCGAAGCGGATGTATTGCTGGCTGCCGGTGAATTCGCCGGAGCTTGGTTGCCACTGCCCCCGTTGCTATTATTGGAGCAAGCAGCAAGGAGCAAGGTGCCGGCAAGCACGACGGATGTTGTGGCTAGAGTTAACTTCTTCATAAAAACCCTCCCATAAGTTACAATATGACTTTTCGTAATTCCGACTGGTAAACTATGAATTGGAATCGTTAGTCCCTATTATAGAAACCTAAGACAGTTCTGTAAAGAGAGAACTAAAAATTATTTCTCCTCATAGAGAAATAAAGAAAATAACAAAAATGCCGCCTTCCCCCAATGAGGGAAAAGCGGCATCCTAAATTTCGCTAATTACCGGTTATATAATCCATAATCACATGCTGCAACCTGTCAAGAGCGCCGGAACGCAAGCTGTATACCGTCAGGTTCTCGCCTTCGAAATGAGCATGAATCAGTCCCGCGCTGCGCAGCTTGGAGATATGATCATGCGTGATCCCCTTCGACAGCTTGAGATAACGATGAATTTCGATAAAAGTCCGCGGTCCTTGATGCAAATAACGCAGGATCTTCAGCCTGCTCTTCTCTCCCAGACTTCTTAATATCCGATAGTCATGGGCGGACATGAAATCCTCGTCGCTGAGGTCTACTCTCGCGGAGTAGTAGCAAAGCGTTAGCTGATTAAAGTGCGATACGATATTGATAGGCTGAAAATGATACTGAGGAATCAGCACAAGCTTATTAAGATTCGCTATGGGTTCAAATATAAGTCCATTCGTTGTCTCGTCCACGAACTGCCAGGCCGGAGTGGTGGATTGGACCCCTGTTCTTTCCGCAGCGACCTCTTCCAGGCTTCTCAATATTTGCGGGCTGATATCCTTGAAATATTGCTCCTGCCATAGAGTGAACAGCTTTAGGATCTTATCTTTAAAAGCGTTCATGTCTACGGGAAAACTGCTGCTGTAAGGCGACATCCTATCATACAGATCACCCGTGCTCTGCTTCGAGAGCCAATTCACAAAGCCGTGAACATCGGCCTCGGGACTCAAATAAACAAGCAAGAACGCAAATTTCCACTCTTGGTCTATGGAAAGCTCGTCCAGCCAACCAGCCAGCTCCGGCGTCAGGTTGGTACGGGTTTCCTGTGCCCAGCTTGGCGAAAGATCCAGCTTCTTATGCGATTTTCGGCAAATATAGGTATGCAAACTACTGATCGCTTCGTTCAGCGGCTTAAATTCGATGTCTATTTGATATTCCATCCACACACCCCCCTCGCCTTTCTAGGTCATTATACCTTAACTTTGGCGTATTCTACACGGAAATGAATACGATTGCAAATTAAAAAAAACAGCCCCCGAAGAGCGCTAAGCTCCCCGGAGACTGTTCATATCCTATTACCCTTATTGTGCCACGATTGAACCCATCGAAGTAAAAGCAAGCGGTCCAAAGCCTTCGGTTGGCTCTCCTACCGGCTGATTTACTTTGAACAGGAAGCTTGTGCCGCCCACCGTCTTCACGATAACTTCCTTCGTCAGCTTATTGCTTGCCGCTTTGAGCATCAGATCGAAGTCGCCGAGCATCGAATTTGAATCCTTCGGATCGATCGTCTGCACATCGCCTACGGATTTAAGCTCTTTTTCCGCATCCGCCTTCACGTCGTCCAGCTTGAATCCTTCCGGCAGCTTGCTGATCTCTACGTAATAATTGTTGTCTACATTCATAATCAGCTTATTAGCCGCCGCATCGAATTTGAACTGCTCGAAGATGTAGAGCGCGTAACCGTCGCCTTTCGCAAGCGTGCCGGTACGGGTCTCTTCATTGCCCTCCAGCTGGAGCTTGAAATCCTTCGTTGCGGGAAGCTCTTGAGCCGGCGTATCTTCAGCCGACTTCTCGATCTTTGCGATCTTGGTGATTGTGAGCAGCTTCGCCGTTGCATCGCCTTCGATAGCCACTTCCGTGTACTCGAAGCTTACTTTATCGCCCTCTTTAAGGGCAGCTGCCGCGCTGTCCGTTCCTTCCCCCAACTGATAAGCAGCCGCTTCGCCGTCCACCGTGATCTCTACCGTATGGGAGTCGGCCAGGCCGACAAATTCACCTTCTCCTTGTTTCGTTTCAACCTCTGGCGAGGCCGATTCCGTCGGGGTTGGCGATGCCGATACCGTTGGACTTGGAGACGAGTTCGTATTCGCATTCGAATTATTGTTGTTGCAGGCCGATAATAAGCAGGCCGCCAGAACTGTACTGCTCAGCAGAATGGTCCATTTCGTTGTGATGCTCTTGTTTTTCATACTTTACCTCCTAAAAAGGAATTGCTTTTTACTCGAATTGGCGAGCCCATGCCATTTGCGCAATGGCGCTTCGTAAGCTTTGCTCGTTATTACAAACGTTGGCGCCGCTGTAAAGGTTACATTAAATTTATGAATAACATCACCTAATATCAGGGAAACCTTGTCATATCCAGGCATAACAGGGGCTTCCTTGCATCGACAGCTCTAGCTTTTTGGAGCATAATGAGAGAAATATAATAAATCCTTTATCGAAGCTTATTCACGATGAGCGACCGCGCTTAAAGGAAGGATTTATTGCCAAACGAAATTTTTGATTTTGAAAATTTTAGTTGTGGAAATTTAAAGATTGTAATTCCGAGTAATCCGATGTATTATAAATACATTAGAACACCACAGACAAACTGGAGGATAGAATCATGCGCAAAAGCATTCCCGCTTTACTTACCCTCATTATTCTAGCAGTAATCATTAGCGCTTGCAGCGGCAACAACAACGGCGCCAACACTGCAGGCAATAATTCCGAAGCATCGCCTTCGAACACGGCGGCAGCCGATCAAGCGAAGGACGGCGGCAACCTGATTCTGGGTGTACAAGCCGACCCTGTCGTTCTTAACCCGATCTATGCAGGCGACCGCGTCAGCCTGACAATCGACCAAGCTCTCTACGCTCCGCTGTTCCAAGTGAACAATGGCAAGAAAACCTTCTACCTGGCTGACAGCCTTGAGCCTTCGGCTGACAACCTGACTTATACACTGAAGCTGAAAAGCGGCCTGACTTGGCATGACGGCCAGCCACTGACGGCTGACGACGTTGTCTTCACGTTCGATACGATTCTCGACGAGAAGCAAAACAGCTTCTTCCGCGAGAACCTGATCCTGGGCGGCAAGCCGATCAAAGCGGTTAAGGTTGACGACACAACGGTTGAATTCCAGCTGCCGCAAGTAAACCCGGCGTTTGAAGCCACTCTCGTGCAATTGACTCCTATTCCTAAGCATATTTTCGAAGGCGAAGCGAATATCGAGAAAAGCACAAAGAACAACGCACCGGTTGGTTCCGGCGCATTCAAGTTCAAAGAGTACAAGACAGGCGAGTACGTAACGCTTGAGCGTTTCGATAACTACTTCGGCGGCAAGCCGCATCTGGATTCGATCACTTACCGTATCGCGAAGGATGCCAATGCAGCTAACCTGGCTCTGCAGAACGGCGAAATCAACGTGAAATACCTGGATCCGCAAGACGTATCCACCATCGAAAGCACAGGCAACTTCGATATTCAAGCTTACTCCGAAGGCCGTCTGGCTTACCTGCTCTTCAATGAAGACAGCGACACTGGCGCCCTGAAGAAAAAAGAAGTTCGTCAAGCGATCTCTTACGCGCTGAACCGTGAGGAACTGATCCAAACGGTATACGGCTCGAGCGAATACGCAGACCCTGCTAAATCTTTTGTAACACCGGATGGCCTGTTCCAAACAAACGACGTTCCTTCGTATGACAACGATGTAAATAAAGCAAAAGAACTGCTGGCTTCCGCCGGCGAAAGCAACCTGAAGCTCCGCTTCATCGTATCGAGCGGCAACAAAGCGCAAGAAGCTGCTTCCCTGTACATTCAGCAAAAGCTGAAAGCCGTTGGCATCACGGTTGAGCTGCAAAGCATGGACGCTTCGGCGTACGGCCAGAAGTTTGTTGACCTGAAATCGAAGGACTACGAGCTGTCCTATGCCGGCTACATCATGGGCTACGATCCGGACGCTTACCGTATCCTTTACACAACCGGTTCGAACTCCAACTATGCTCGCTACTCCAACCCTGAAGTAGACAAGCTGTTCGACCAAGGCGCTGGCGAAGCGGACGCAACGAAACGCGGCGAAGCTTACCAGCAGCTGCAAAAAACAATCGCGGATGACGCGGTTATCTACCCTGTCGGCTACACGAAAACAATCGTTGCGATCGACAAACGTTTCGGCGGCCTGAATGAAGCCGTTCTGAAGCCGGTCGTTATCTTCGAAGATCCATCGAAGCTGTACATGAAATAAGCTTAAAAATAGAATTAAATATGGATATAGGCAAAAAATAGCTGGGGCTACCCCAATGTCATTAAGTTCGTTTAGTTTAATGACATTGGGGGTAACCCAGTTTATTTTTTGCCGTAAACAGCATAGGAGACAATCGCATGAGACAACTCATCGCTAGACGCTTACTGCAGACGATTCCGCTCTTGCTCTTCGTCTCGATCGCCTGCTTTGCCTTAATCAAGCTGGCTCCTGGAGACCCTGTTCTATCCTTCGTGACGCCGAATATGCATCCCGAGGATATTGAACGCATCCGTCATAATCTCGGGCTGGACAAGCCTGCTTACATTCAATATTTACTGTGGCTCAAAGAGCTGTTCCAGGGCAATCTGGGCTATTCACTAGTCAATCACCAGCCGGTGATGGATCAGATCCTGGACCGTTTGCCTGCAACCGCGGGACTAATGGGCAGCTCCATCGCACTGTCCGTGCTGCTTGCTATCCCGCTTGGCCTGACTGCCGGAGCGAACCGTAACCGCTGGCAGGACAAGATCATTAACCTGATTTCTTATATCGGTATATCGGTACCCCTGTTCTATCTGGCTATTTTACTTATCTATTTATTTGCGATTGAACTGCACTGGCTTCCAATTATGGGCATGCGGACGATTGGCGTCCATTCCGCTTGGGACGTCGTTAAGCACGGTATTCTGCCATGCGTCGTTCTGGCCTTTGGTTTCCTGTCCGTCTACGTGCGTTACATCCGTTCCAGCACGATCGGTCAGCTTAAGGAAGATTATGTTCAGATTCAATACGCCTTTGGCGCAACTCGCCGGCAAGTGCTGTTCCGCCACGTCATGAAGCATGTTCTGCTGCCGGTAATTACGCTGCTCGGCATGTCCATGGCGGATCTGGTTACCGGTGCGATCGTAACGGAAACCGTCTTTTCCTGGCCGGGCATCGGCTCGCTTGGCATGACGGCCGTCAAAGGGATGGATTATCCGGTCATTATGGGCATTACGCTGTTCTCCGCCTTGTTCCTGATCCTTGGCAACTTGCTTGCGGATATTTTATACGGATTCGCCGATCCGAGAATCAAATCAACGAGGTGAGCTCATGAATCGGACCAAATGGCGAAATGCGGGCCTAGAGCTCGTACGCAGCAAAATGGGGATCGTCGCAGTTGCGATTCTCGTTATTTTCATACTGGGAGCGATCTTTGCTTTTCTCTCCCCTAAAGATCCTAACGCTCTGGATGCTTTGCAGCGATTGAAGCCGCCTAGCTCCTCGCATTGGTTCGGTACCGACGACTACGGCCGCGATTACTTTGCCCGTGCCCTGTACGGCGGACGCGTCTCCCTGATGGTCGGCTTCTCCGCCATGGTGCTGGCAACGACGATCGGCACGATCGTGGGGATTGTCAGCGGCTACTTCGGCGGCTGGATCGATAACCTGCTGATGCGTTTGCTCGAAATTATTTTGTCGATTCCAACCTTCCTGCTGATGCTGCTGCTCAGCGTCTTCCTGAAGCCGAATCTAACCAGTATCGTCTTTATTATCGGACTGTTGATGTGGATGAACATGTCCCGTATCATACGGGCCGAGACAATGACGCTTCTGGAGCGCGAGTACGTCATGTACGCGAAAGCCTCCGGGCAGAATCATGTGGGCATTATTATCCGTCATATCTTCCCGAGTCTGGTTCCGGTCATTATCGTTGCCGCAACGAACAACGTAGCTTCCGCGATTATGATGGAATCCACCCTCAGCTTCCTCGGATTTGGGGTGCAGGCTCCAAACGCGACATGGGGAAGCATGCTGAACAATGCGCAGGGCTATATCGCGCAGGCTCCATACCTTGCGTTGTTCCCAGGTTTATTCATTCTGCTGACGGTGCTCAGCTTTAATATTCTAGGCGATATCTTGCGCGTTGGTTTCGAACCGAAGCTTGGCAAGAGGTAGTTGAAGGGATACCCTTCCTCCCCTTGCCCGCGCCCCTTCCGAAAGGAGTGAACGTTAGATGGCAGACAGGCTGCTAACCGTCAATAACCTACAAGTATCATTCCACACCCGCAGCGGAGAAAATAAAGCGGTTCGCGGCGTCAGCCTTCACATCGATCAAGGCGAGACGATCGGCATCGTTGGCGAATCCGGCAGCGGCAAGAGCGTCACCGCCAAAGCCATTATGGCGATGATTCCGCCCCCGGGCGAGATTATAAGCGGCGACATTACCTTTGCCGGCGAGAAGCTGAACAACTTGCCGGAGCGTAAATGGCGCCAAATTCGCGGCAACCGGATCGCGATGGTATTCCAGGATCCGATGACCTCGCTTAATCCGGTTAAGAAGATTGGCGATCAGATGACGGAGGTTATCCGCCGGCACCGCGGTCTTAGCAAGGAAGCCGCGCTGAAGGAAGCCATTGAGATGCTCCGCCAGGTCGGAATTAACGAACCCGAACGCCGCGTCCAGCAGTATCCGCATGAATTCAGCGGCGGCATGCGGCAGCGCGTTATGATCGCAATGGCATTATCCTGCCAGCCGGAGCTCCTGATCGCCGATGAACCAACAACGGCTCTCGACGTGACGATTCAGGCTCAAATTCTCGATCTGCTGAAAGAATTGAAAGCGAAGACCAGTGCCTCAATCGCATTAATTACCCACGACCTGGGCGTAGTCGCCCAGGTATGCAGCCGCGTTATCGTGATGTACGGCGGCATGGTCATGGAAGAAGGAACGGTAGAAGATATTTTCTACAACTCCAAGCATCCGTACACGCAGGGTCTGCTGCGTTCGGTACCGCAGCGGCAAGGGGGCTCGCGCGAGCGTCTGGTGCCAATTGAAGGCTCCCCGCCGGATCTACTCGACCCGCCCCCGGGCTGTCCGTTTATGGAACGCTGCCCGCATGCGATGCCGAAATGCGCGGAGCTTCCGCCGCATTTTCAGATCGGCGAAGGCCATCGTGCCCTCTGCTGGCTGAACGATGCCGAGGTTCAGGCCGAATTAGCGCGCCATCCGGAAATCGAAGGGAGCGCTGCCCGTGTCAGAGGATAAAAAAGTGCTGGTGGATGTCCAGCAGCTGAAAAAGCATTTCGTGAAAAGCCGCGATGCCTGGGGCCGCACCTCGGAAGTGCTGAAGGCCGTTGACGGCGTAAGCTTCCAGATCAACAAAGGCGAGACGTTTGGCCTTGTTGGCGAATCCGGCAGCGGTAAGTCCACCGTCGGCCGCTCTATTCTAAGGTTGTACGACTATACGGACGGAATGGTCAAGTTCGACGGCCAGGATATCTCGAAGCTTAACGAAAAGCAGCTGAAGCCTTTCCGCCGGCGGATTCAATCGATTTTCCAGGATCCCTATTCGTCTCTTAATCCCGGCATGAGCGTGCTGGATTTGATCGGCGAACCGATGAATATCCACGGTCTGTACAAGGACATGGAAGACCGCAAGGAAGTTATTGCATCGCTGCTCGAGAGGGTAGGTCTAAAGCGCGAGCATCTGTACCGCTATCCGCATGAATTCAGCGGCGGACAGCGCCAGCGGATCTCCATTGCGCGCGCATTGTCGGTACGGCCGGACTTCGTCGTCTGCGACGAGCCGATCTCCGCGCTCGACGTATCCGTGCAAGCTCAGGTTGTTAACATGCTTGAAGATTTACAGGCTGAATTCGGCCTGACTTATTTGTTTATTGCCCATGACCTGTCCATGGTAAGGCATATTTCCGACCGGATTGGCGTGATGTATCACGGGCGGCTGGTAGAGATTGCGGACAGCGATGAGCTGTACGACAATCCGCTTCACCCGTATACGAAGGCGCTGCTGTCCGCGATTCCGGTACCGGATCCGCGCGCTGTCGTTGAACGGGTCATTTATACGCCGGATGCTGCCGCTGAAGAAGCCGCGGTGCTGCGCGAAGTAAGCCCGGGGCATTGGGTCGCTTTGCCGTAAGATCATGAATAGAGCCAAGTTAGCTAAGGGAGGCTGAAACCAAATGACGAATATCGTAAAGCTGTCGCAATGGGATGCATTGCTTGTGGAGTCTCTTCGCAAGGGACATGGCTGGTCGGATGACGAGATTATTGCCAGAGTAAAGGCCGGAGCCGATCTTCCGACGGATGATAGCATCTTCCAATTCAACTATAGCGATCTGGCGGCCTTTGCCGAGAAAGAGCCGGAAACTTTTGAATCGGCAGTCCGTAACGGCTACCAGATCAAGTACAATACCGTGCGCGGCCTCCGCAGCTGGATTTGGGTTGCTTTCGGCGACGAGCCTCAGCTTGAGCTAGAAGCCGGGCAAGAAGCCGTAACCGCACAGCTCACGCCGGAACAGCTGGAGCGCCTGAGAACGGCGCTGTCCTTCGGCTGGTCTATCGAGCCGGTTGAAGGCGCGGCAGGCTCTTACCGGATCGAACCGATTCAGCGTTAAGATTAAGGCGATTAATTGTTAAGGGGCTGTCCCATCGTCATTGTAATGACATATGGGACAGCCCCTTATTTTTATCGCCGTACGTTGGAATTTCTCCAGTAAAATGAGCAATTTATGAACCATTCCGAGGTTACGTTGGAATCACTCCAGTATACAAGCCAAAAATGAGCCGAATGATCACAATTGAGCTGATTCTACTGGAGACAATCCAATGTAGATCTTTCGAAACACTTGATATGCGTCCTAATACTGTACCAAATCCAACGTAGACTACTCCCAATCAACGTATCTTTCTTCTCCGCCGAATAATTTATCTGCAATCAATTTACCATCCTCACTAAAACCCCGAATCGTCCAATTGTCCTCCGATGGCCCATTAAATACAAATAAGGCGTAATTGTCGGTAACTTCTTGCAGATGGTACTCGCTTGGATTTGATTTTACCTCTTCAAGGGATAGCCGATAAGGCTCCGTTGGCCCTATATTGTCCATGTGGTTTCCAATCGCGATATATTTGATATTTGATTCATCAGCGGTTTTTACGGCCACCAGAAAACTTTCGGGATCGCCAATCCCTGAAGCTTGAAATGGTTTACCCTCCAAAACCTGAAAACTATAAGATCCTCCGTCATAACGGTAGAGGAACCCGTATTTCTTTTCTATTTTTGCCACGCCAAAAGTATGGTTGGAATTGTCCTTGAATAAAACAGCCTTGGCGCTATTCCCCATATCCTCGGTCCGAATAACCTTTACATCCCCATGTATGGCGTTCGTTACTTTGAAATGCAGTCCTTCTACAAAAAGAAATCCGACTATAGCGCATACGGAAATGACCGCAAACATGAATTTTTTCAAGTAAATCCCTCCCATCCATTATGAGCTTATATCCTTGCGTATGAAAAAGCCAGTGAACTTCCGTTTCTTTGAGCTCTAACAAAGCCATGATATAATAACGCCAATCAAGTATTGGAGGTCGCATAAGAACGTGGAAACAACAACCGAGCAGCAAATCGCGGAGTGGATGGTTAACGAGATTAAATTCAGAGGGATGCTGCGCCAGGAGGAAGCGATCGAGCATGTGAAGCAGCATTTTGGCGAGCAGTATATCTTCGTGAACGAGAACGGGAATGTCTCCTTGGAAAAGGAAGTGAAAAAGGCATTCCGCAAGCTGCATAAGGGACGGGTCGCTTGGGACCGGGACGGCTTCTTCTGGGCGTGGACTTAAGCGGAGCCTCACCGCCCGCCTAGCTTCAGCGTCAGCACTGTAACAAAAAGCCTCCAGCTTAAGCTGGAGGCTTTATCTATTTAAGCTAGTCAATCAACCGATGCCGGTACCATTTCTTGCCGCGGAAGCGCCAGAGGAAGATAGCCCCCCTTACGCCCCACTCCAGATTCATCGCGAGCCAGACGCCGATGATGCCGAAGTCGAAGACAATCGCGAGCAGATATCCAAGCACAATCCGGAACAGCCACATCGACAGGAGCGATACGACCGACGTAAACTTCGAGTCGCCCGCGGCCCGGAGGGCCGACGGCATAATAAAGCTGATGGACCAGAACACAACCTGCATAAGAGCATTAATAATCGTAATGATGAAGATATCGTCTACAATCTCAGCCGGCGGATGGAACAACCCCACCAACGGATAGAATAGCGGCAGCATCAGGCAAGCCATCACGAACAGGCAAGCCGTGGACAACCACAGGAAGGATCGGGTGAACTTCCGGGCATCCTCGATATTCCGCTGCCCCATGCATTGGCCAATAACCGTGATTGCGGTGATCGCCAGCGCATTGGACGGGATCTGCAGCACGTTGGCAAGCGAGCCGCTAATCGCGTTAGTTGCGATAGCGAAGGTACCCAGACCAACGACAAACGTTTGGGTAACGATTTTGCCGCCGTTGAAGAACATCTGCTCTGCCGCAAACGGCAGCCCGACGAACAGAATTTTCCGAAGCATCGAAAAATTGACCGACAGCATATCCCGAAGGCGAAGCCGCAGGTTCGTATCAATCTTTACGAGGTAGACAATGGCCAGAATAGCTGCCGCATACCGCGAAATATTGACGGAGATGGCAAGCCCCAGCACGCCCATATTCATCAGGTTAATAAAGACGATGTTGAGCAGCACGTACGTCAGGTTCATGACAAGCGACAGCATGAGCGATGCCCGGCTTCTTCCGATCCCGCGAAGCGCCCCGCATACCGCCTCCATCATGGCGATGCCGACATAAGACAAGCCGCTGCCGATCAGATACGTCCTACCCTCCCGGAATACCTCCGGCGAAGCCGCTCCAAACAGCAGATTGAGCATCTGGCTATGGAACACCACGACAATCAGGCTGATTGCAAAAGCAACAAGCGTAACCGACGAGACAGAGCTCGCCGCGGACTTCGATACCATCTGATGATTGCCGCTGCCTTTGTATTGCGCAACAACAACCGTTCCCCCTGTCGATACGGCGATAAAGACGCTGATCAGGAAGATGTTCAGCGAATCGACCATGTTGACGGCACTGACCGCGTCCACGCCGGACGAGCTGACCATTGCCGTGTTCACCAGGTTGAGGCCAACGATAAACGCCTGGTCAATCAAAATCGGAATAAACAAGGCAATAATTTGCCGGTAATCAATCGACACTCCCGTGAAGTGCTTTTCCAGGAAAGCCTCATGCTTTCCTCTCAGTCTGGGTCGTCCTATACCCATATCATCATCTCATTCTTCTCGTTGAATTGGTGAAGCTTAAACTACCTACTAAGCTACTACTATCGCCATGATTTGTCCATGGCGGATTTCCGGCTAACGGCACAAAAAATCCACCTGCCTTAAGCGGCCGTGGATTCGGAGGATTCGTACGTCTGCGCTCTTCTGCTCTCAAGCTTCCGGGCGATGTAAAGCACCAGCATAAGACCAAGCAGCGCCACGCCTACGGAGAGCGGAATCGCCCAATGATGGGTGGAGTGCGAGAAGAACGGGATCAGCGCCACAGCCACAATCGGCGGGGCATTCCATTTGAATTTATTAATTAACCAGATGGTAATAATGACGTTAACAAACAGCGAGATCGGACTTGGATAAATGTAGTACAATACCGTCCCGATGACAGAGGATACAACCGCGCCAAAGGTGACTTTGCCCACTTCCGATATCGTCGAGGAACGGGATAAGAACAGAAAGCTAAACGCGCCAAGCGTTGGGAAAAATAAGGTGTCCAGGAAAGAAAAATGCAGGGAAAGCCAATAAATAAGCATCACATACAGGCAAATTGCTATGGTTTTCAAGTTCATAAGCTTCTTGTTATACCTCCAGTCAGCTGCCGTACAAAATTGCGCTCGTTCCATTCTAAAGAGTTTTGGAAAGAGCGTCAATCGCAAAATATTCTCATTTGTTTATACCTAAATCCCTACCAGAAAACTAAGAATTATTGTATACTTAGTGTGATCATCACGTAAACCATTTCGCGTGAATGGAGGATTCCTATGTCCCAATCAACAGTTAACCTCAGTTACGAATGCGTCGAGGAAGTGCCCCTGCACCGCGTCCGAGGCAATCAGCTTGGCATTCTGCTAAGCGTCATTGCAGCGCTCTTGACCCAGCAATGGTGGATTCTATTCCTGCCGCTGGCCGTCCAGCTCGTCAGCCGTACGTACGGAGTCAAATATAATCCGTTTGTCCGCTTGTTCTCGCCGTTACTCCCGGTGAGCCAGCGGACCGAAGCCCGCGAGCTGCTGCGCTTTAACAACCTGCTCGTGATTCTGTTCCTTGTCGTCACCCTTGCCGCCCATTATCTTGGGCTGACGGTGCTGTCTTACATCGCCTTAGGCATGCTGACTGCCGCCGTTGTGGCTGCTTTAAGCGGCTTCTGCCTCGGCTGCTTCATGTACTTCCAATACAAGCAGTTCCGTTACCGCCAGGCTGCAAAAGCAAAATAAGAAAGCCCGCCGTCTCCGGCGGGCTTTCTTTCTATTCCTTTTAAAGAACGATATCGGAAATGAAGCGCTCCAACACCGTCACATCGGTAATGTTTTTGTTACAGCTCTCGCTGTTCACGCACATATAATTGCCGATAGCCTTGTAGTAATCCGGCGAAGCATTAGCCGGTCTCGACTTCGTAACGGCCGAGAACAATGCCACTTCCTCATGCCGGTTGCACAGGAAGCATACGCTCTTCTTCAGCACCGGCGTAAATCTGCCTTCCACGCCTACAAGCCGGCCGTTCAGATGATACGCGAGATACATTTTATTCGTTGCGATATCCGTCCAGCCGAGATAAGTCACGTAACGCAGATCAATCGATGCGAGATCGGGAACCTTCAGCTTCTTGGCCTTCGGGAACAGCTTCTTGAGCTGCTTCTCCTCGACGCTATCGAACGGCTTCACGTATTCCTCAAGCGACCTCAAATAACCCTGAAACTCCAGCGGGGTATTTAACGACGCAAAGCTTTCGAGCAGCTTCTGCTCAGCCTCCGTTGCCCCCGGGAATGCTGCCATCACCTTAAAAGGCGTGTTTGACCGCACGGACGCAATAACCTTCGGATCGGATACCGTGCTGCAGGCCTTCTGCAGCTCTCCTACTTGCTTCTTAATCATATTCAGTTGATGGTTTCTAATAAATGGTGTACACATTGCTTTGTCAGCCCCTTATTTTATTTGATCGACTTACTCTCAAATAAGGTGCAAAGCCCATTATTAGAAACGATAGCCGGGCGACCATCCTTCAAGTACGCCCCATGCAAAGTATCGCCCCTAATTCAGGCTCTGCATGAAGCTGATTCGTAATCCGGCAAATTGATTTGCCATTGTTACCGCCTCCCTTTACTACTCGATTATAAAATAGATCCGGCTTCGCCCGCAATCCTCGCCGCTTAGCCTTCCATCCATTTCCGCAGCTGCGGCATCATGCGCTTCGCATCCTCGTAGCCCTGCTTGTACAAGGCATCAAGCTTCGCCGGATCCCGTTCCATCCTTCCAACCACAAGCGTTTCTTGCGGACGGATCACAAATACCGTGCCGTTCTTCTCCTGCTCGGCGATGTCATCCAGCGTCTCGTTATAACGTTCATGCCGACCGAGCATCCGTTCCACCAGCCTTGGATACTTGCGGTAGGCGCGCTGCACGATCCAGCTGAACCTGCCGGCCGATTTCCGGTAGTCCCCGTTCCTCGTCAGAATAAGCAGATTACGCTTATAGCCGTCGCTTTCGGCCTTCCCGAGCGGAATCGGATCGGATATCCCGCCGTCCAGCAGCTTCCGCCCTCCGTATTCCACAATCGGCGCGATAAAAGGAAGCGAGCTGGATGCCCGGAGCAGCCGCAGCAGGTCAAAGTCCTGTTCGCTTTTCCGGTAATAGACGGTCTCTCCCGTCTCGCAGTCGGTTGTGCCAATGACGAACTCCTCCGGGCTCCGCTCGAAAGCCGCGTAATCGAACGGGACATGCCGATTCGGAATCTCATCGAAGATAAAGTCCATGCCGAAGAGCTGGCCCTTCCTCCAGAGGTTTTTCCAAGAGATATACCGCGGATCGCTTACCCATTCCACATTGACGGTCCGGTTGCGCCCAAGCTGTCTAGACAGGTAGCTCGCCCCCATGCAAGCCCCTGCCGACACGCCGATCATATAAGGAAAATACACGTTATGTTCCGAAAAATACTCCAGCACGCCCGCCGTATACACGCCCCGCATGCCGCCGCCTTCCAGTACCAGTCCGATATTGTTCGCTGTACTCATGATTCCTGCCTCCCGCCAGTGGCTTCGTCTCTATTCGTTACTTTCATTGTAGCGTAATCGCTAAAGAAACTTAACAAACTTTCCTAAGTCCATGCCTTGAAACCAGCCATCAACTATGTCACAATCGAGAAGGATACGCGGGACAGTTGTCTATATCTCGTCAGTTTGCAACCGATTACATAGTTGGCGGCAATTCAATCCGATTCCAGCAACAAGAATCATCACAAATAGCGTGATCCACGCATTGTGTAATCATCCATTTTAGGAGGGACTTATCAATGAGAACCATTAAACTCGGAAGCACTGCGCTTGAGGTACCGGTAGTTGCGGTTGGCTGTATGCGTATCAATTCCTTGGATAAAGCAGGGGCAGAGCGTTTTGTCCAAACGGCACTGGAGCAAGGGGCGAACTTCTTCGACCATGCGGACATTTACGGCGCCGGCACATGCGAGGAAATCTTTGCCGAAGCGATTCATATGAACGACAGCGTTCGTGAAAATATTATTTTGCAATCCAAATGCGGCATTAAGCCGGGCGTTATGTTCGACTTCTCGAAGGAGCATATCCTTGCTTCGACGGACGCAATCCTGAAGCGCCTCAAAACCGACTACCTCGACATTCTGCTTCTGCACCGTCCGGATGCGCTGGTTGAGCCCGACGAAGTGGCTGAAGCGTTCGACCGTCTGGAAAGCTCCGGCAAAGTACGCCACTTCGGCGTATCGAACCAAAACCCGATGCAAATCGAGCTGCTCAAAAAGTCGGTAAAACAGCCGATCGTGGCGAACCAGCTTCAACTCAGCATCACCAACGCGAATATGATCTCCAACGGCATTAACGTGAACATGGAGAACAGCTCCGCGATTAACCGAGACGGCAGCATCCTGGACTACTGCCGCCTGCACGACATTACGGTTCAGCCTTGGTCGCCATTCCAATACGGCTTCTTCGAAGGCGTATTCCTGGGCAACGACAAGTTCCCTGAACTGAACAAAGCGATCGACGCGATTGCGGGCAAGTATGACGTGAGCAACACAACGATCGCCATTGCGTGGCTGCTCCGCCATCCTGCCAACATGCAGCCGGTTATCGGCTCGATGAACATCGAGCGTCTGAAGGACTGCGTAAAAGCAGCCGACATTACGCTTACCCGCGAAGAGTGGTACGAAATCTACCGCGCGGCAGGCAACATTTTGCCTTAAGAAGCTTTCTAGATTTACAAACAGCCTCTGGTTCAACGCCGGGGGCTGTTTCTTTTCCTATAGCAAGAATCATCAAGAACATCCGTTTCCATTCGTATACAATGAGGTCACCCGGAGAACAAGGAGGCAACCATTCGAGTGAAGCAGGACTATCTGGTGCAGATTCAGCAGACGATTGATTACATTGAAGCCCATATAAGCGAGGAGCTGTCTTTATCGCGGCTGGCGCAGGTTGCGAGGCTCTCGGACTTCCATTTCCACCGGGTCTTTCTATCCATGGCAGGAGAGACCGTGATGGAATATGTGCGGAAACGGCGTCTGGCGATATCCGCTTACCAGGTGGCTTATTCGGATGCGAAGCTGATTGATATCGCTCTCGATGCCGGGTTTCAGAGCCATGAGACCTTTACCCGCGCCTTCAAGCGCATGTTCGAAATGACGCCGGGAGAGTACCGCAAGCGGGAGATCAAGCCTCCTGCCTACTCCAGGCTGAACATGCTGCAGCGCAAGTACAATCCCTATTTAGGAGGAATACGAATGGAATACAAGCTCATAACCAAGCCTGCCTTCAAGGTAATCGGCTACGAGATCCGTACCCGGGCAAACGGGGCCAATCATAAAGAGATTCCGGCCTTCTGGCAGGAATATATTCAGAAAGAGCTGTACAAAAACATCCCGAACCGCGTGCACAAGGATTCCCCGGTCGAGCTTGGCATCTGCTACAACTTCGATATGGGCTCGGACAGCTTCTCTTACCTGATTGGCATGGAAGCGGAAAACTTTGACGGCGTGGAAGGCGAAGGCCTCGTATGCCGTGAGTTCGACGGCGCCGAATACGCCGTGTTCACTACGCCAAAGGTGCCGCGCGAGCAGTTCTCCTCCTCCATTCAGAATACGTGGATGACCGTCTTTAGCGAGTGGTTCCCTCATTCGGGCTACGAGCATGCCGGCACGCCGGAGTTCGAGCTCTACGACGAGCGCAGCAATCATGAGCTGGCGGAGATTCAGATGGACATCTATATCCCAATCAAGAAAAAGGCGTAATGCAGCGAAAAAAGCTATTCCCCCGCCAAGGGGAATAGCTTTTTTTATGGCCTGCTTCCCCTACCGAATGACTAAATTACTTTATTACTAAAATTCCCTGCAACTCTGCAGAAACATGGTTCGTCTAAGGGGAGGAAGGTTAAGCTAATAATAAAAAACCAGGCGGTGAACATCATGAAAAAAATCAGCACCCTTGTTTTACTCGTAACGCTCAGTTTGACCCTGCTTATGGCAGGCTGTTCGAAGGCTGATAACTCGGCTAACACACCATCCTCTAACAACTCCACCAACCAGACGTCAAACTCTAATAATACGGATACAGGCTCGACGAATACGAGCACGAATGCGCCTAGCACGGAACCGGAGAACACTCCTTCGCAGCAGCCAAGCAATAACGGCGGCAGCACTTCCGAGAATCCAACTCCGATCAGCACGAATGAGAAAACCGTTCAGATCGGTAATGTTACGGCACTTCGTCTTGCCGATTCGAAGGCGGGCTGGGTAGCCGGCAATGGCCAAATCGCCAGAACCGATGACGGCGGCGCACACTGGAGGCTGCAATATTCGGGCAGCAAGCCGATTAATCAGATTTTTGCCCTTAGCAGCAATAAAGTGTGGGCAACCATTGGCGACAGCAATGCCAAAAGCCTAATCCTCATTCAATCGACGAATGGCGGCAAATCCTGGACAAAGGCCGGTACCGTGCCTAATAATGGATTCCTCCATTTCACGAACGACAAAACGGCCTTCAGCGGCAATGCGATGACCAAAGACGGCGGCAAAACCTGGACGGAGCTGCAAACGCCGGGCAAAGAAATTGGCGAGGTATACTTCCATGACGTGAACAACGGCTGGGCGGTGCAAGTAGTGAATGGACGGCTTCTCTTCATGCATACAGGGAATGGCGGTAAAACTTGGAATACCGTGATGACACGCAAGACGGAAGACGCTCCTAACAACGTAATTATCCGTTCCACGGCAGCTAACGATGCCTGGATTGAGCTGATTGGAGGCTCCGGCATGTCCCAAACCTCCTACTCGCTGTTCCATACGGCAAACGGCGGCAAAACCTGGCTTCCTGCCATCGTGAGGAACGGAGCAGGCTCCGGTCCGGCACCAGGCTTCACGATGGACGACGCATCGGTTCCTAAAGGCATGACCAGCTCGGCGCCAGGCACCTTGTATGTCGTAAATCCGCAGACCGCGATTATGGGCGGGCAATGCTCGGCATGCGACAAACCTAACACCATTATGAAAACAACGGACGGCGGCAAGCATTGGACAATCAGCAAGTCCGAATTTACGGGCTACGGCACGCAATTCATTGGCGCATCGGATGCCAGCCATATCTGGTTTATCACGACGGACGCGTCCAATGCAGCCGTTCTGAACACGTCCTCCGACGGAGGCAAGACCTGGCACAAGGCCTTTACTTTCAAAAAACCTCAGATTCAAAAATAAAGCTTGCGCAAAAAGCCCTTCTGCAACTCGCAGAAGGGCTTTGCTTTTTTATTGAAAATCGCAACTCAGTTCGTGTCCTTCATGCCTATCAGCTCTTTCCGGTGCGAATAGGCTAACAGGATAAAGTTAATCAGCCCTAGAAGCACGTAAGGCCAGGAGTAATTGTCCAGCACCAGATAGATGGATAACAGCAGCATCCCCAGCACAACATGAAAGGCGTCGGTCTCCGAGGAGATAGGCCTGCCCTTGCTCAACCGTCTGGACGCCAATAACAGCACCGCCAATATAATCGCATAGGCAAGAGATGCGGCGAAGCCGGTAAGCCCGCTCCAGACGCCGAAGGTCACGGCAATCGCTTTGCCGCCCTTCCAATCGGCAAACGGAGAGAACATATGGCCAAGGATAGCCGCCGCCGCGGGAAAAATAATACCGAAACCGGTAACCATGTCGCCATGCTGCATCAAGGCCAAGGGCAGGTAACCCTTCCCAAAATCCAGCACAATGCCAGCGAAGCCGTATCCGTAGCCCGCTGCCTTCCATAAATTTATCGCACCCGGATTGCCGTCTCCGTAGGTTTTCAGATTAATCTTCATAAGCCTGCCAATCCAATACGAGAACATCAAGGAACCCGCCAGAAACGCTAATGCCGTCCATCCGATGATCATGGATTGCCACGCCCCCCTACCTCAATGCTTCTGCCCTTCCAGGCTACCTTCCGCAGAAACACTACCTGATACAGAGAATAAAGCATAACGTACAAGAAGAAGACCGTGCTTAACAGATGAACGGCCGGAAGCCAGATGCCGAAGCGCCCCGTATAGCCGACGAAATAATAAATTTGCAGCGTGTAGATCGCATAACCGATGGCTAAGGGCAGCAGCGCGGACGTTCCGATGACAAAAGGAGCCACTTCCGCCGCGATAAGGCCGATCAGCCAGACGGCTATGAGCAGCGTGGTTCCGATATGCAGCTTGCTTGTGCTGAGCACCGCCCCTTTGCTAAAGCCTTGAATTTCGCTTTTGATCCCGCCGGGATACATGCGGAAGGACACCATTCCCCGGCCGATATAGTTCTTCACTTTCACCCCGGCCTGGATAAACCGCGCTCCCAGGTTCAGATCGTCAAGCACCTCGCCTTTGACGCTCTCATGTCCTTTCGCCTGCTCGTAATCCTCCCTTGTGGCGAGAATACAGGAGCCGTATAAACCCTTATCCGGGTTTGTCCGCTCCATGGGAGACGTAAAAGCGAACAAGCCAAGCAGGTTCGGGATAAGCGCCAGCCGCTCGTAAAATTTTTCCGCCACGTGAAAAGGAACAACCGAGAGGACCCCGCCCTCCTTCTCTCTCGCAGCCAGCAGGGAGCGCACCGCGTCGGGCGCCAGGCGGACATCCGCATCCAGGAACAGAATCAGGTCGCCCCCGGCCTGCAGGTAACCGTTCCATACCGCCCAGTTCTTGCCTGTCCATCCGGACGGGAGTTCCGGGTTCGAGACAACTTTTATGCCATAGCTCTCCGCAATGGCCTGCGTGCGGTCCTCCGAATGATCGTCCACCACAATAATCTCAA
The DNA here is from genome assembly GCF_051200795.1 of Paenibacillus glycanilyticus. Taxonomy (NCBI): domain Bacteria; kingdom Bacillati; phylum Bacillota; class Bacilli; order Caryophanales; family Paenibacillaceae; genus Paenibacillus; species Paenibacillus glycanilyticus. The sequence continues at coordinate 286,709 of NZ_CP195155.1, read as the reverse complement.
ACGGTTTATAGGACTGAGCCTTAAGGGAGCCCAGCAAAAAAGGCAAATTGCCCTCTTCATTACGGGCTGGGATAATAACCGACAGCTTTCTTTCTTGAAAGGGACCTTCGCTGCTGACAGGCACCGTATTTCTTCGGAAAAGCACAAACCCCATGGCTGAGGCGCATACGAGTAAGGCTGTGATCAATACCCCCAATGTCTCACACCCCCCAATAAGCTTATATAGCAAATATATGGCTTTGGCAGTCGTTCTAAGAACGTTTATCTGCCCGGGGGGAGGCTTGATCCATTCATTTTTTATTTCATGTATCGGGAGGAAGCCTATAGGTATGCAGGTCTGGACAGGTAGCTATGCCTTTTTCTTTCCTAATTGCGGGATTTCCCGCTCAGGCGGCCCGATTCTCACATGCTTTCCGTCGAACGACAGCACGGCCTTGCCTTCTACCTGCATCTGCTCCAGATAATCCTTCGGGATTTGCAGCCTCCCGATTTGATCGATAACGACAAACTGCTCGTGGCGGGAGCCAAACCGAGCATCCTGCTCCGATTGCTCCTGCCCCCCGGGCTCATCCGATTGCCCATCGCCTTCCCGCTTGATCCACTCCGTGCTGGTCAGCCCGTCGCGGATCGCCACGACGCGGTCGACCTGATCGGCTACGGACAGGTCATGGGTAACGATGACAATCGTCACTCCCATCTCCCGGTTCAAGCGACGAAAAATTTGCAGGATCTGTTCCCCCGTGGCGTGATCCACCGAACCGGTCGGTTCGTCGGCCAGCACCAGCTGCGGCCGGTTCGCCAGCGAAATGGCAAGAGCGACGCGCTGCTGCTCGCCGCCGCTCAGTTGAGTAAGCCTGCTGCCCATCCGGCGCTCCAGCCCGACAGCCGCAAGCAGCTGCTTTGCATAAGCCCGGTCCGGCTTGCCTTGAATCAACATGGGCAGCTCGACATTTTGCAATGCGGTCAGGTACGGAACCAGATTGCGCCCGTTATTTTGCCAGATGAACCCGACAGTCTCCCGTTTGTAGGCGATCAGCTGCTCCTTGGTCATCTTCAGCAGGTCCCATTTGCCGACATGCGCCCGGCCCGCCGAAGGACGGTCAAGCCCGCCCAATATGTTAAGCAGAGTTGATTTCCCGCTTCCGCTGTTGCCGATAATCGCCATCATTTCGCCCTGCTCCACCGTGAGGTTCAGCCCGTGGAGGGCCACCACTTCCACCTCGTCCGTTTTATAGATTTTGACCAGACCCTCGCAATAAATCATTGGCGCCTTACCGTCTGTTGCTTCCATTAACGTTCCTCCCCTAGCTTAACAGCCTGCGTAATGCGGAGACTTCTTAGCTGCCAGAGCAGGAGACAAGCGCCCGCCGCCAGCATGAAGCCAACGGCCGCATAAAGCTTAAGCATATCCTCCGCTTCGAATACAATTCTAAAGGGTGGCACCTGCCTCGCGTTCTCCAGGCTTTTGTCCTGCAGGAACGGCAGGAACAGGCGGCTTGCGAGCTGGCCCAGACCGATCCCCGCGGCAACGGACAGTCCCATCGTGAAGAGCTGCTCCAGAAGCAGCATGCTCGTCAGCTGCAGACGAGACAGCCCCATCGCCCGCAGGATGCCAAGCTGAACCGCCCGGCGCGACAACGCGAAGAACCAGAAAATGAGATAACCAAGCAAGGATACAAGCAGCGAGATCAGAAAGCCGAGGCTCAGGATCCCGAACAAACCGCCTTGAGCGGGGTGATTGCGACGGTCGATCAGCTCGCCCCGCGCATCCCTTACCGAGCTGACTTCGATTCCCCGGTTGGCAAGCGTGTCCAGCACGTTCGCCAGCTTCGCGCCTCCCTTCATGTTCAGCCACACTTCATAAGGCGTTTTCTCCACCTGCTGATAAATATAATCCAGATTCCCGATAAAAAAAGGCGCTTCATCCTCATACAAGCTGGGCCAATACGGAACCACGCCCACCACGACGAATTCCACGGGGGTATTGTCGTAACCGATCTGAATGGTAAGCGGATCTCCTTCCTTCAGGCTGTGCTTCTTCGCAAAAGCTTCGGATACAAGCACCGCCTGCTCGGCCGTGCCTAAAGCATTCAAATAATAATAAGGATGCATCTTGTACAGATCGTTGCGGAACCAGCCGGTTCCGGCAAATGCCGCATTGTCGATGCCGACGACCTGCCCGCTTCCCGCCGACTTGCCGCTTACCTCAACCTTGCCGTTTGCCTTCCATACCCTAGTGGCGGCTTCTACGCCCTGCAGGTTCCGGAATGCCTCAAATGAGGGCTCCGCGTAATAAATTTTGTTCTGGTCATTCTCGTCTTGGACCCCTTCCCACGCAGTATCGAGCACCACGTCGGCGCCGTATTCATACTGCGTGCGGTCCGACGCATTCAGATCCATCGTCCGGGCGGCCGACGAATTGTACACGCCTAGCCCGATCGTCAGAATAAGCAGAATCATCAGCGGGTAAAAGCTTGCCGCGGAACGGGACAGCTGCGTCAGCGTCACATATAGGGTAACCGGCATGCGGCTCCGCATAAGCCTATTCCAATACCGCAGCAAAAGCGGAAACAGCCTGAGGCAGAGCAGACCGGCCGCAAAGATCATTAAAGCCGGCAGGACAAATATAACGGTCTGCAGCGTTGTGTCTCCCCCGCTTCCCGCGGACACAAGGCTGCCGCTTTGCAGCATATACCAGCCTGCGGCGGACAAAAGAGCCAAAGCTGCGTCTATGTACAGTCGCTGCCAAAACGGTTTATCCGCGGAGCTCGCCCGCTTCTGGGCATGCTGGACAACGGAGGCTTCCGCAAATTTGCGAACGGGAGCCGTGGATGCCACTACGGCAAGCAGCGTTGCGGCAGCCCCGAAGAGCAGAGACGTTCCGGTAAAGCCTACCGGTATCGATTTTCGGCCGACAAAAGACAGGAACCCGCTGGACGATCCGATGACCTTCGCCATAAACCAGGCCAGCCCCATGCCGAGCAGCAATGCCGATATCCCCAGCAAAACTGACTCCAGCGCATACAAGGCAGTTATCTGACGGGGACTCGCCCCGCGGCTGTGCAAAACCGCAATGTCGCTGCGCTGCCTCTCCAGCGCCTGCTGCGCATTAAGCGTGATGAAATAGAGCACCATCGCCAGCACCGGAGCAGCCAGCGCGAACAGCATGGCGAGCAGCAGCAGGCTTTGCTTCTGGAACTCATGCAGCATGGTGGCGAAGGAGAGATTCACCTTTGTGCCTGCCAGCATGCCATGCAGCGTAATGTCCAGCCGTCCAAGCTCGCCGATAAGAGGAGCCAGGTCGCGGATCCGGATATTTTGCAGATCAAACGCATAGTACCAGCCGCCGTCGCCCGGCATCAGCTTATTGACGCCAAGCAAGGTTTCGGACATCGTCTTCGAGCTGACCCACAGCGTATCCGCCAGCTTGTCCTTCCCGTCAATCGCCCAGTTCAGATCCGTCTCATTCTTCAGCGTGTAGGAGCCGGTGATGCGGAGGGTCAGCCGTTTTGTCTTGCCGTCCTCGTTTTTGGCGTCGTAAGTAAAGGTATCGCCAATCCTCCAATCATACCGTTCCATCGTGTCGTGCAGAGCCAGCACCTCGATGGCGCCGTCCTGAATCCCGTCTCTTGGCAGCTTGCCATCCGTTAGATTCACCGCATCCGGCACGCCGCTCTGCGTGGCAAGCTCCATTCGAACCAAACGTCCGGCCTGCGCGGAGCCGCCGCTCCGAATCGTGGAGGACGGAAGACTAATTCGGCTGGAGTAGGCTTGGGCCGGGAACCCGATACGATCCGGCAATACCTTCTTCATCCAATTATCCAATTCGCCAAGACCGGACCAATCCGCGTCAGCGCTGCCGTCCGATTGGTATTTCATATACAAGGAAGCGGCCGGCAGGCCTTCCGTCTCCTCCTGCAGCGACTTCGCGACGACCCGCTTCAGCGTGCCGTCCGCGTACATCGGAATGCTCATGGCAAAGGAAGCCGCGACGGTTAAGCCGAGCAGCGTGCTGAGCGTAAACCAGCGGTTTTGCCACATTTTCAGAAATAGAAACTGGAGAATGCGCATTATTTGCCCACAACCTTCTGGCCTTCCTCCAGCCCTTTAATAATCTCAACATCCGTTGAGGTCTGGATGCCGGTCTCGACGTCCACCTCGCCTTTGCTGCCGTCTTTGCCCGCGACAAGCACGTAATGCCTGCTGTTTTGCGTTCTTAGCGAGGATAGGGGAATGGTCAGGGCATTTTCCTTCCGCTGCACGATAACGGACGCTGACAGAGGGGTCCCCCGGCCAAGGCCGTCAGGCAGCTTATCGAGTTCAATGAGGGTATAGGCGTCAAGCGATTCCTCGTCTCCGTTACCGCCCTGCTGCCCATCCTCAACCGGAAGTCTCTTGACTTTGCCCTTGAATTCGCCCACGGCGTTAATATCCACGATCGTTTCCATGCCAGGGGCAATGCTGTCCATATCGTTTGTGTTGAACTGTACGGCAACGACAAGCGAATCCATATCGGCTATGCGGCCAATCGATTCATAAGCCCTCGCCAGATCCCCTTTTTCCGCGGTAAAGCTAACGATTGTTCCAGAATACGGGGCGACCAGCTTCAGACTGCTTAACTCCTCCTTCAGCTCGGCAAGCTCCTCCTTCATCAGCTCGTAATCCAGCTGCTGCTTGCGCAGGAGTACGCTATCCGCGGTTTCGGAGTCGCCCCGCATCGCTTCCTTTAAATCCAGCTCGGACTTCTCGATATCGATTTCCTTACGCCGGATCTGACTGTTCAGGTCTCCCGGATCAAGCTCTGCCAGCACCTGGCCTTGCTTTACCTTGTCCCCGGCCTTCACATAGACGTCCGTGATCCGCCGGTTATCCGTCTCAAAAAATAAGTTCTCCTCCTGCGCGGACAACAGCTTGCCCGAACCGGTCGCTTTCAGCTCAAGCGTCTTCTTCTTGACCGGATATTCCGGCTTCTGCGAAATTTTCGGCACTTTGATTTCCGGCAATGCCTCCTTCTCTTCCTCCTGCGGCATCAGCGAGCAGCCCGCGAGCAAGGCGAACCCAACTACCGCAAGCACCAGGCCTGCCGCCCGTCCTTTCTTACTCCGGCTCCTGCAGCCGGCCGTCCGCCATCTGATAGACAACATCCGCCGCCTCCCATAACGTAGAATCATGTGTCGTCATGCAGATGGCGATTCCTTCCGCTTCGATAATGTCGCGAAAGATAGCGATAATTCTGGCCGCCATCTGCGAATCCAGCTCCGCTGTTGGTTCATCGGCCAGCAGCAATGCCGGTTTATGAGCGATGGCCTTGGCTATCGCAATCCGCTGCTGCTCGCCGCCCGACAGCTCATAAGGACGATGATTAGCCCGCTTCGTTAGTCCCACCAGCTCCAGGCATCGGGCCGTCCTTGGCTTCCATTCCGAGCGGCGCGCCCCGGCCATCCGCAGCGACAGCTCGACATTCTCCCAGGCGGAGAAGAGCGGCAGCAAAGCAAAGGATTGAAAAACAAAGCCGATCTGCCTGCGCCGAAGCATGGTCAACTGCTTGTCGCTCTGGTTCTGGAACGAACGTCCTCGGAAGAAGACCTCCCCCTCGGAGGGCTGATCCAATCCTCCGAGCAGATTAAGAAGCGTTGTTTTCCCCGAACCGGATCGCCCCCGAAGCATCGTCAGCTTGCCGGATTCGACCGTCAGGTCGATCCCCTTCAACACCTGAAGGGGAATACCGCCGCTAATAAAGCTTTTGTGAACGCCGCGCACCTCAAGCAACGGACCCGCAGGCTGCATAAGTTGAACCGCCATTATTCCGCCGCCTCGTCAGCCAGAGCCTTCGTCAGCAAATCCTGCCCCTGCGACTGAATCGCCTTAAGCGCCTCGTCAACGGTTTGCGTGCCCTTTACCGCCTGATCGATCTGACCGGCCGCCATGTTCCCGAAGGACTGGGCAAAGCCTGCCGGCAGCGAGTCCTCCTGCAGCAATGCCTGCTCATTGATTTTCTCGTTATAGAAGGCGTCGATATTCTTGCCGTCCGCTTCGTTCTTGTAGGCTGTTCTGGCCGACAGAGCCGGCGAGGACTTGGAGCTTGTTTTCGCAAGCTGTTCGCCGTTTGCGTACTTCAGGAATTCCCAAGCGGCAGGCAGGTTCTCGGAAGAAGCATTAATCGCAAAAATCGTATCGAGACTCATGCTGCCTGTAGCCCCTTCCTGGGAAGGATCGGTCGGGATCGTGACCAGATCCCAATTCACGTCCTGACCCGGCGCTTTAACGGCTCCGCCGCTGCTTCCCGCCGCTTTGGTTGCCGTGGCTGTGGCTATCTTGACGCCGCCGATTCCCATCATGTTCATCAGCATCGGACCATCCACCGTCATAGCCGCTTGTCCGGACATAAACCGCATCGTTGCCGGCCCAAACGAGAAGGTCGGCTTCCCGCCGCCCATTCCGCGGATCATCAGCCCTCCCTGACCGCCGCCTCCTTGCGAAGAAACCGTGGAAATGCTGCCCGACTTATATCCGTCCACGACCGACTGGACGACAGCCTTCCATTCCGGCGTATCGAAGGATACCGTCTTGGCTTCGCCGTCCGCATAGAGCAGGCCTTTGGCTTCGCCAATCTCGCGGATCAGCTCGAATGAGTCCCGCGTCTGCATGGGAAGGGACAAGCCGTACAAAGCGTCATCCGCTCCGACTTTGTCCAAGGATACGTTGTCGCTGCCTTTTTTCGCGGGGAACCTTGCCGCCAGCTGCAGCACTTCCTCCCAGCTCATTCCATCCGTCGGATACGGGACGCCGTATTTATCGAACAGGTCCTTATTGTAGTAGAGAGCCTGACTCGAGAAGCTTGGGCTTAACCCGTACAGCTTGCCTCCGCCGCGCGCCTTCAAGAGATCGATAACCGAAGGCAGGAACGAATCCAGATCGAATTTGTCCTGTTTGACCGCGGCATCCAAATCGTACAGCTTGCCGTCCTTTGCAAGCTCCGCGTATTGCTCCTCCGTCAGCAGAACGGCGTCCGGCTGCTGCTCCTCGATAAAGCTCTCCATCGCCGCTACAGGATCATCCGCCGACATCGCCTCCTCCGTCGACACGACCTCGAGCTCCACATTCGGGAACATCGCCTGAAAGGCGTTGCCGTACTGCATGTAGAAGGCCTCCTCGTTGAAATAGCCGACCTTCAGCGTGCCTTTATCCTCTCTGTCGAGACTGCCGAATACCGAGCCGGCCTCCTTGCCGCCCCCGGATGTACAAGCCGTCAAAGTCAGGGACAAGGCCAGCAGGCTTGTGGCAAGCCCTCTTCTTTTTCTTCTCACTAACGATCACCCTTCTTTCGTTTAGTAGCTTCAACGGTAAGTATGATTAACGTTTCTTAGAAAACCGTTAGAGAAGCTGAAAGCAGGCTTAAAGGACGATTAAAGGGAGGTAAAAAAGTTCGGGGACCGTCGCCAAGCGGCATTGCGCTGCTCCAGCGCAGGCATCGGCGAGTGCCCCGTGCCCCGTGCCCCGTGCTCCGTGCTCCTTGCTCCGTGCTCCGTGCTCGGGGCACAGGGCAGCATCTCCCCTTTCCGCGCAAGCTTCGTTTGCATGGATCCCGTCGCAGCTCGCGCTTGCAGGCGCCCTTCATCATACACATTGCACATTTTGCAGGATAACGATCCGCTTATAGCCGATTGGAGATCCTATCCTGCACGAAATGCAGGATAACTCGCCTGATGGAGCTTGTTTGCGCTGTTTTCCTCCGATATCCTGCATTCCTTGCAGCGTATTTGGGGTTACCGGGCTAAACGAGGCTCATACGCTGCATTTCGTGCAACGTAGGCGCATGGCGACTCCACGACTTATCCATTCGTGGTTGGGCGCGAGGCATTCGTCGGCGATGAACGAAAAAAACGCCCTCAACTGTCCGCTTGGACAGTAAGGACGTTCTCTTATTTATCATTCATCCAGCAGGCAAAGTCACCAATACCCGCGTGCCGACGGCGGGCTTGCTCTCGATGCGGATTTTGCCGCCGTGGCGTTCGACGATCCATTTGGCAATGGCAAGGCCTAATCCCGTTCCGCCTTCTTGTCTCGTCCGTGCCTTGTCCCCGCGGTAGAAACGGTCGAAAATATGCGGGAGATGCTCCGGCTGGATGCCGATTCCCGTATCCTCGACCTCGAGGTAAACGGTATGCGCCAGCTTGCGGCAGGCTACCCTTATTACGCCGCCCTCCAGCGTATATTTAATGGCATTATCCATTAACACCATAAGCAGCTGATGCAGCCGTTCCTCATCGGCATGGAGCAGGACAGGCGACTCCACTTCGCCGCGCAAAATAATATCCTTCACTTCCGCCAGCATCGTCATCTTGCCGATCCCGTCCTGCACAATTCGCTCCATATAGATAGGCCTCTTATCCAGCTCCAGCTGATTGGAATCGGAGCGCGCCAGCATGAGCAGTCCGCTGACCAGCTTGCCCAGCCGCCTTGTCTCCTGCAGCACCATGGAAATATGCTTGCTGTCCTGCTCGATTGTATGCTCCGGATGACGGAGCAGCAGCTCCGCATGGGCTTGAATTACCGATAAAGGCGTGCGCAGCTCATGCGAGGCGTCCGAGACGAACTGCTGCTGCTTCTCCATTGAGTTGCGGATGGGAATAAGCGAACGGTTGGCCAAATAATAACCCGCCGCAACGGCGACAAGCAGCCCGATAAAACCGCCGAGGAGCAGAATCATCCGCAGCCGGTTCAGCATGCTTACCTCCGCCGATATGTTCGTAAGCAGCTGATGCTTCACGCCAACCTGCACCTCTCCGCCAATGCTGCTGTATATCAACGGAGCAGCCGTTTCCTTGCTGCCGTTAAATACCCGGTAATACTGATCCCCCAGCTTGACCGTCTCGGGATGATCCCCGAAGTTGTCGGGCTGCAGGCGATTCAGATCCTTTTCCCCAAACATGCCCGCCGCGGGTATCTGGATTGGCTTATTGTCCTCCGTCCAGAACAGCTGGAACACCGGACGATTCATCTGGCCCACCTGATAAATGACGGACGGCTTTGTCTGAAGCGACGGCAGAGCCTGCAAGGTCGTCTTCGAGGCAATCCCCGCCACCGTTAACTGATTGCTCACTCCCGTCAGGGATTTGTCAATCTGCGAGAACATCATGTCTTTCATCACAAAATATACAAACGCGTTCAGCGAAATAAGAAGGATGGATAAAACCGCCGCGTTGCGGATCGTCAGCTGCATTCGGGTACGCTTGATCATTGGGCCCTCTCCTTCAGCATATACCCGACTCCGCGGATCGTATGGATATAACGGTCGCAGCCGGAAGGCGTGAGCTTTTTCCGCAAATAATGGACGTACACATCCACTACCCCCGGACTCGCATCCGAATCAATCCCCCATACGCGGTCAAGCAGCTGCTCCTTCGTCAGAATCTGCTCCCGGTTCAGCAGCAGAAACTCAATCAGCTCGAATTCCTTGGCCGTCAGCTTCAGCGCCTCGCCGTTCGCGTATCCTTCCATGAAGTTACATTTAACCGAGAGGCTGCCGTAGGTCAGCTCCCCGTCCTTTGCTCCCCGCAGCTGTCGCCGCATGAGCACGCGAAGCCTGGCCAGCAGCTCCCGCATGGCAAAAGGCTTAATCATATAATCATCGGCGCCCGCATCCAGGCCAAGCACCCGGTCCTCTACGCCGTCCCTCGCCGTCAGCAGCAGAATAGGCACCGCATTTCCTTTTTCGCGCAGCTCCTTCAGCACGGTTACCCCGTCCATGCCAGGCAGCATAATATCCAGAATAATCAAGTCATGAATGCGCTGATCGGCCAAATACAGCCCCTCCAGCCCGTTATCGGCTTCATCGACCTGATAAGCTTCTTCCTTCAGAACCGTCGCGATGGCATCGCGAAGCGGTCTCTCGTCTTCCACCATTAGTATCCGCAAGGCTATCTGCCCTTTCTTCTAATCATAATCGCTCGCCCCATTGTACAGGACCAACCTTAAGAAAGGGTTAGAAATCCGCTACCGCTAATCCGTCATTCGCAAAAATAGTACAGCTAGGCGAAGCTTCATGAAATCATTCGGTTTCTTGAAGTCCAGGCCAAGCAGCTCGCTCATTTTCTCCAGCCTATAGCTTACCGTGTTCCTGTGAACATATAGCTGCCTGGCCGTGTCGCCAAGCAAGCCCTCGTTCCCCACAAACGCTTCCAGCGTTTGAAGCATATCCTGCGCCCCGGTGGAATCGCTGTCGAGCAGCGGCCCCAGAACATGCCTGCAGTAATGACGCATGCTGTCCTCCGGAACAAACTGGAATAAATGAGCCATCTGTATCGTGTCGAAATGCAAAATCTGCTCCCGCGACCGCAGCTTCCGGCTCAGCTTAATCGTTTCCTTGCATTCGTCAAACGCTTCGGCAAACTGCATGGCTGTATCCTTTGGCGTACTAAAGGCAAATTGAATCAACCTATCCTTTGGGCTCACCGCCTCAAGAGAGGACGCCAGCGCCTGTATCGTCCCGGCGCTGGTCACCGGGTAGATCGACAATAGCCCTGCCTCCGTTACAACATGATAGCCCCTTTTATCGCGAATGGCCGGATTGAATTCCAGCTCCTGCCGCACAGCCTTAAGCCGGGTCGGCTTCAACCGGTTTCCTTCCACCTCTTCGGCCGTACATAATACGCAGACGAATCGGCTGTCCAATACATGCACGCCGGCCTTTTCCGCCTGATGAAGCACCGTATCCAGAGAGGCGCCTGCCTCCAGATAATGATTGATGATTGCGCCAAGCTCCTGATGCCAGAATGTCTCCGAGCCATTCTCCATCATCTTGGACAAGTAATAAGCGAGCATCTCCGAGGCTTGATGGAATAATCCCTCCTCGGACTTCGGCAAGTAATCGACCGGCAGCACAAAGATGGCAAATCCAATGCAATCATCCCCATGAAATAACGGCAGCCGATATAATTGCCGGTCAGTCTTCGTTATTCTGCGCGGCTCCGGCTTCCAGGGCCATTCGCCCATCAGCTCCCCCTCCGAGCAGTCGGAGTCATTAAATAGAATGTGGCCTCTTCCGCCCACAATCGCCATCGGGTATTCCATGACCGAAGCTATGCGCTGAAACGGATTATCCGCGATGTCTTGGTAGAGAGCAACCTTCATTAATCGCTTTTGCTTCTCGACGACCCGCTTAAGCCATGACGTATTGCGGTTGATCTCGTCCTGCAGCAGCCCGTTGATCTGATCGGAGAAAGCGAACGGGTAAGGCAGCTCGATTAAAGGAAATCCAAGCGCATCCGCTTCTTCGATAAGCGCAGCGGGCATCTCCGACCAGAACCTGCCCAGCTTAATGCCAAGACCGGCGGAATGCCGCTGATGCAGGCTTCTTATCGTAGCAATGGCATCCTCTACGGAGTCTTTGAATACGTAGGCAGTCGTAAAAAACATATCCCCGTCTTTTGCCCATTGCACAAAGTCGGGAGCATCAATAATATTAAGCGATTTAAGCGGCCGGGAGCCTCCGGCCCTTCCGGCGACCAGCTTTCCTTCGGATAAAGGATAGACGCGCATGGCTTCTTCAACGGTCAATAACATAGAATCCCCTCCCGCTAGCTGTAGCGGCTTAAATAGCCTAAAGGGCTCCCCCATTTGGAGGAACCCGGACTATGCAAGCCCTGACTATTTTTCAGGCAAAAATTCATTCGTGTAGAATTGATCTATTTTCAAATCCTTTGTCACCAGGCCCGCTTCCTTCATCTGACCAAGCAGCGTTGTCCAGCGCTCCTCCGACATGTAACCCGTACCGTGGGAAGCGGCGTCCCCGCCGAATACGAAATTCTTCGCCACGCCTTGCGCATAGGCAAGATGATCGAGGGCGTAATCCTTGTTGTAGCTGTTAATAACCTTGTTCACTTCATCGCCATGCTTATAATAGTAATCCCAGCCTTCTGTTGTGGCTTTTAAGTACGCTTTAATCACTTCCGGCTTTTCTTTAATCATTTTCTCCGTCGTAATGACTACGTTGCCGTAAGGATTATAGCCAAGATCGGCGTTGAGGAACCAATCCACGTCCACATTCTGTGATTTCAGCACAAACGGCTCGTTCGTCGCATAGCCCTGCTGCACGGCATTTTTATCCGCCACGAATCCTGCCAGCGAGCCATTGTAAGCTTGGATCTTTACATTGTTCAGCTTATATTTGTATGCAAGATACTGCCAGTACGGGAAGCCTGTCGCCACATAGACGTTATGGCCGTTCAGATCTTCGATTTTGTTAATGTCCGACCCCTTATGGAAAATCAGATTTTGAGGATTGGTCTGCAAATCCGCGTAGACCGCCACTACCGGGATGCCTTCCTGTCTAGCCAGAATGACCTCGTCGGCTTGGGACATGGCGAAGTCGACTTTGCCGGAAGCCACAAGCTGCACGTTGGATATTTGAGGGCCGCCTTGCTGGATCGTTACGTCCAGCCCGGCATTTTTGTAAATGTCTCCGGATAACGCCGCAAAGTGACCGCCCATCTCCGGCTGCGCGAACCAGCTCATTTGTTGAATGACCTTGGCTGGTTTATCCGGCGAGAAAGCCGCGCTGCTGCCTCCATTGCTGGAGCAGGCCGTTAATGCCACTGCTATCGCAGCTATAAACCCGGTTTTGAATAATAACGACTTCTTCATTGTCATGTCCCCCTATATCCTCATTTAATGGATGCCGATTATTCCTCGCGCAGTTAATCCTTATCCGATCCAATCGCCGACTCATGCCAATGGCGCAGGGTGAAATGGGAGATCGCTGCAACGCTCAGATAGAAAGCCATTCCTAGCAGCGAAGCCGCAATCGTACAGGCAAACAGAAACGAGGTCTGCATCTGCACGGCAGCCGAGGTAATGGCCATGCCTAATCCGCCTTTCCCCCCGCCGATACCGGCTACGAATTCACCAATAATAGCGCCAATGACCGCCATGCCGCTGGAGATTTTCATCCCCCCGAGCATATAGGGCAAAGCGTACGGAAAACGGAGCTTCCAGACGGTCGTCCACGTACCCGATTTATACATCCGCATAAGCTGAACGAGATTGCGGTCCGTGGAGGACAATCCCAGGTTCGTGTTGGAAATAATAGGGAAAATCGCGACGATAAGCGAAATGAAAATGATGGAGTTCATCCCCGGGCCCAGCCAGATCACGACCAGCGGAGCGATCGCGACGACGGGAATGGTCTGCAGCACAACCGCGTAAGGCTGAATCCCCCATCGGATCCATTTGGACGCCATCATCAGCAAAGCGACGGCGGTGCCGAGCAATACGCTAAGCAGGAAGCCGAGCAGCGCCGCCGCAAACGTATTGCCCGCTGCCTGAAGCAGATCCGGGAATCCCTTTAGCGCCGCACGCCAAATATCGGAGGGTGCCGGAAGAAGATATTTGGGCGTATTTAAAAGCCGCACGCCAAGCTGCCATATCGCCAGAAGAAAAAGAATAAAAACAACGGGTGTTGCAGTCTTATAGACGAGCTGCCGGTGTTTCTTCGTAGACCCGCCTATGGACGGGACTCCGTCTTTAGCCATCATGGTCACGGAATTCGTTGTCGCTTGTCCGTTTGCCTGCATCATTACTGTCCACCTCTTTCCGGGCCGTTAGGATAATGTATTGGTTATCAATCGAACCTTTTCTCCAAATACAGGAGAAGTCATAAAGGCATTCGTTCGCGGATACGCCTCTTCAATCGGAACCACCTGCTTGATTCTCCCCGGATGCGCCTCCATCGCTACCACGCGCCCCGACAGATACACAGCCTCAAATACGCTATGCGTAACAAAAACAATCGTCAGCTTGGATTGGCTCCAGATGCTGAGGAGCTCCTCGTGCAGCCGGTGCCTCGTCATCTCGTCCAAAGCGCCAAACGGTTCATCCATGAACAGCAGCTTTGGTTCGGACACAAGCGCCCGGGCAATGGATACCCTCATCTTCATCCCGCCGGACAGCTGGCGCGGATAGCTGCTTGCATACCCCGCCAAGCCAACCTTTTCCAAGGAGGCCATAGCCCGGGCTTTTCGTTCCTCAGACGGGACGCCGCTTATTTCTAAAGGCAGGGCAACATTGGCCAGAACCGTACGCCAAGGCATCAGATTCGCTTCCTGGAAAACGAAGCTTGCTTGCTCTTTGTTGGCAGCGGAACCGGCCTGAAGCTGCACTTGGCCTGAAGTCGCTTGATCAAGACCGGCCATAATGCGAAGCAAAGTGGATTTGCCGCAACCGGACGGACCGACCAGCGAAACAAACTCGCCTTCTCTGATGGAGAGATGAATGCCGCTGAGCGCTAGCGTGCCATTCTCGTATTGCTTAACAACGTCATGGATCCGGATAGCCTCCGCCTCAGCGGTAGTCTCCAAATAAGCTGTCGTATTCATCGGGCGATTCGCTCCTTTCGGGAATGTTGTTCCAAGCGTTATCATTGCTCTTGCCTTGCCACAGGGCTCCGGCAACCGGAAGGCCCGCCTTGCAGACCAACTGCCGCTTTGGCAAAGCTGCCAGCGCATGCGGCGCGTTCAACGCATGCACAAGGACGAAATCCGCCGCATCGCCCGCCTTGAGCTCCAGCGAGCCGTTAGACATCCATTGAAAGACCGAAGCCATGCGGAGGTCATCATTCCATACCTGCTTCTCCGCCAACAGTCTGCCTCGGCGCAATATATCCGGATGACCGTACGGCGTCCATGCGTCCAGTCCGGTATGATCGGTTGCAAGCGATACCTTTACACCCTGCTTCGCAAGCAGCGGAACCGGCGGCATTGCGGTATCGATCGGAACGCTTGTCACCAGATCCATCTCTTCCCCCGCCATTCGGCTTCCAAGTTCCGCAACAAGCCCGGTATCTACCTCGCCAAGCCCATAGGCGTGACTGACGGTCACCTTGCCCTTCATGCCGGCCTCTGCGGAATACTCCAGCATTTTTTCGATGGTATACACGCCTAGGTGACCCGGATCATGCAAGTGTAGATCAATCCGTTTATCAAATTCCGCAGCAAGCTCGAACATGGTGTGCAGGGATAGCTCCACGTGGCGGTCGACGCCAGCCGGATCCACTCCGCCGACCAGGTCGGCACCCATTCGCAGGGCTTCCCGGATGTAAGGCGTGGATTGCGAACGGAGCAGGCCTTGCTGCGGAAAAGCAACAAGCTCGATGGCCATTCTTGAAGCGAAATCTTCTTTTAATTGAAGCATCAGTTCCAGATGGGACAGGCCAATATCCGGATCGATGTCTACATGAACCCTCGCTTCCACCGTACCCGCCGCAAGCATAGCCTCAAGCGTCCTGACGGCCAGCTCCTTGCGGCGGTTCTTGCAGCTTGCCAGCAGCTCCTTTTCCAGCTGGAACTGGTCCAGAATGGAGGAGACCGGCGTCCGGGAAATCCAGCGATCCGGCGGAAAGGCTTTATCGAGATGAACATGGGCGTCCCGGAAAGCCGGCAGCAACAGCATGCCTCGAGCGTTCCACACGGAATCCTCCAGCCCCGGAGCAACCTCGGAGGAATCAAACTTCGCAACACGGCCCTTTTCAATGATCAGCGTTCCTATGCGTCCGTTCATGTTTACTTGCTGAATAAGCAGTCGTTTCTCCATTATGCGATTTCCCCCTGATACCGTTATCGCTCAATTTACTATTTGTTTGTGTGAGGTAAATGGCTTGCGTTCTTTGTCTTACTCGAATTATGCGGGGGATAGCTGTAATCCGTCAATTATGTATGTTAACTTTTATAACACGACATAAAGGAAACCCTTTCAATTGTGCATAGCTAAAAATCGCTTTTCCCAGCCTTTCCAGCTCCTCTCCCCCTCGGCATAATGTTAATTAGCATATTTATATGTAATATAAACTCACACAAAGGATGATCGTTATGCTGGATATTTTATTCGTCAAATCGGCTGGCCTGCATTCGGACTCGCTTCGAGATATTGGTGTAAAGGACGGGAAAATTACGTATATCGCTAATCATTCCGATGCTGCCCCCGAGAGCAAGGAGGTGTGCAGCTTGGATGGAAAGCTTCTGTTGCCCGGTCTGGTAGAGCCGCATATTCATTTGGATAAAGCTTTGCTGCTGGAACGAATGTCCGAGGATATCACGGAGCTTCGCAAAGCTATCGAGGTAACCTCTTGCCTGAAGCAATCTTTTACGGCGGAGGATATTTATGAAAGGGCTATGCGCATTATCGAGCAGGCGGTACGCAAAGGAATTACCCATATGCGTTGCCATGCGGAGGTGGACCCGGTCATTGGGTTAACTTCTATGGAAGCCATGGTGAATCTTAAGAAGCAGCTGAAAGGAATAATCGATCTGCAGGTTGTCGCCTTCCCGCAGGATGGCTTGTTCCATGACGAGGGAATGCCTTTGTTAATGAAGCAGGCCGTAGCGCTTGGGGCCGATGCGATTGGCGGAATTACTTATATGGATGCGGATGTAGGGGACCATCTGGAGTTCGTATTCCGTCTGGCGCAGCAATACGGACTTCCGGTTGACCTGCATGTCGATTTCTCCGATAACCCCAAACAGCTTGCCATTAGAGAAGTGATTGAGGCCACCCGGAAATTCGGAATGAATGGCCAAGTGAGCGTCGGACACCTGACTTCCCTCGGGGCTGCCGGGCATGCGGAAGCCGAGAGAATTGCCGCTGGCATTGCCGAGGCAGGAATTCATGT
Source organism: Paenibacillus glycanilyticus (assembly GCF_051200795.1). NCBI lineage: Bacteria > Bacillati > Bacillota > Bacilli > Caryophanales > Paenibacillaceae > Paenibacillus > Paenibacillus glycanilyticus. Next base: position 270,046 of record NZ_CP195155.1, on the reverse strand, counting down.
CATCAGCCTGCCTTTAACCGACTTGTACTTAAATGGTAGAGGAGAACATAAAGGGGATTACCGCGGACTTACGCCAATCTCCTTGCTCCTTAAGCATGGCGTAAATGTGATCTACGGAAGCAATAATGTCCAAAATGCGTTTACGCCGTTCGGGACGACGGACCCGCTGGATGTCGGATTGCTGCTCGCGCAGACCTCTCATTTAGGCAGTGCGAAAGACGCCAGGCAGCTTGTGAACATGGCAACGCACGGATCTGCTGCAGCTCTAGGCCTTTCCGGTTACGGAATCCGCATTGGAGCCGATGCGGATTTAGTCGTCTGCAGCGCCAAAGATGCAAGATCCCTGTTATATGAACGCCCGGAACGCGAGCGTGTTTACAAGAATGGAAGGCTCGTCTCCCAAACGGAGGTCAAGCAGTATAATTGGATGAGCATGGAGGAAACGGTTAGGTAACTCAAAGACCGGCTGACTCCTGACCATGACCGAAGCTGTCCGAGAGGTCCGATCTCCGGTGCCATGCCTACGCCCGCTTCGGCGCTTGAGACCGCCACTATAGCGGCTTTAACGTTCCTAAAGGGCCTTAACCGTTTAACTAACTACTCTTTTTACTTGCTTAAGGTCCCTTAGGGACCTTAACTTCCCATGCCTATGCCCACTTCGGCACTCGAGACTGCCAATATAGCAACGATAAGGCCCTACCGGGGTCTTATCGTTTGTCTTTCTTCCGTTCTTGCCATGCTTAAGACCCTCCCAGGGTCTTATCTCGCTGCACGCAGCCCGTTTCAGCACCAAATTGTGCCTATTACGAATCAATAAGACCCCGCCAGGGTCTTATTGATCGCCTTCCATCGGTTCCCGTGCCGCATAAGACCCTGCCAGGGTCTTATGCGCATCCTCCGGCCGGCCAGCAAAAAAAAGATGCCCCATCGCAAATGCAGCGATGGAGCATCTTATATTCCTTACTTCGCGTAGTTAAACATCGACTGCACGGTTACCTGCCCCGGCGATGCAGGGACGAACAACACTTGATCAGCCGCTTTTTTCTTGAACTGAACCGTTACGGGGATACCCGGGATCAGATCGAAGAAGTTATCCGTAAAGATCCCTTCCTCCTCCGCTTGCACCCAGACCTGCTTGGCCAGCCGCTTGGCCGTTAATATGAAGGCCGTTCCTTCGCTGCCGGCAGCCACTTCCACCGCAATCTCGGGATCCGTAAGCGCAAGCTCCTTCGTGTAGACAAAATAATGCTTGGAGCTCGCCAGCTCATGACCAGCTTGAATCAGGCGTCCGACAAGTACCGTGCCCTTCGGATCAAACACGCCAAGCTGTTCGGCCGATAGAGAGAGAACCGGCTTAGCCGAGCGGGCGCCAATGGCAATCGTCTCGGAGCCCGACTTCAGCAGGCAGCCGTCGAGCTCATGCAAACTCCATTCCAGCACGGCGTCAATGGACTGTCCAAGGTCGGATACGACATGAAGGTTCGTTACGTCCTCCTTCTGGTCGAAGGACAACAAGACATCGGCAAAGCTATTCTTGATCAGATATTGAGCGGCTTTCCATCTGCCGTAATAATCCATGCTCGACCAAGAAGCCACCGGCCAGCAGTCATTAATCTGCCAATACAGCGATCCCATGCAATAGTCCATGCTCCGGCGGTGCGCCTCAATCGCCTGCTTCATCGCTTCGGCCTGCAGCACTTGACTGATATAGAGGAAGGAAGGGAAATCCTTCGGCTGTTTCATGTACCGGTCCGCATAATCTTTGATCAGGAAGTTGCCCCGGCCATTCTTCTGATGATGCAGCATCACCTCCGAATCGAGCGCCATATCCTTCTCTTCCGCATAAGCCCGCACGGTCTTGTATTCCGGGAAGGACTGGAAGCCGTACTCGCTCATGAAGCGCCCGATATTCTGGTTATACTGTTCGAACGGCTCCTGGGCATGCCATACCGCCCAATAGTGGATATCGCCATGCGAGGAGTTGTTGGTCGCATGCTGCTCGCTATTGCCCGTCAGGCGCTGCATCGGCGATGACGGCCAGTATTCAACGTTCGGCGCCATCGCCGACACAACCTCCGGCAGCACCTGATGGAAGACAGCCTCGTAATCGGCCCAGATTTGCTCCCGCTGCTCGGCGGTGTACAGCCGCTTCCAGCCCCAGCCTTTATCCTCCTCGAATTGCGACCAGGCCGCATCAATTTCGTTGTTGCCGCACCATAACGCGATGCTTGGATGGTTGCGCAGACGGCGCACATTGTCCTCCGCTTCCGCGCGCACGCTGCTCAGGAATGCTTCATCGCCGGGATACATGCTGCAGGCGAACATAAAGTCCTGCCAGACCAGAAGCCCGTTCTCATCGCATAGGGTATAGAAAATATCCTGTTCGTAGAAGCCCCCGCCCCATACGCGGAGCATATTGAAGTTCGATTCCACCGCGCTTGCAATCTCGTGGCGGTAACGTTCATCGGTTACTTCGGCGAAGAAGCTGTCGCTTGGAATATGGTTAGCGCCTTTCGCAAAGACGGGTATACCGTTAACCTCGAAGTAGAACGACGATCCATGCTCGTCCGGCTTGCGGATAAGCTTAACGGAACGCAGCCCCGTCACTGCGGAAGCTCGAGCCAGTTCCTCCCGCTTTTGCAAGAGAAGAGCTGTAAACGTATACAAATGAGGCTCACCTAGACCGCGCGACCACCACAGCTTCGGCTCTTCAATTGCAAGCGGCCAAGAAACCGTCTGCGCGCCACTCTCAAGTACGACCTTGCGGGTCCATTCCTGTCCGTTATCGTCATGCAGCTTAAGCTCAAACTCGCCGCCGTGCTCCGATTCCACCGCAAGCTGAACGGTTAATTTTGCCTCAGCCGCCGTCACATCATCCTGCTGCACATACAGATCCGTGATTCGCGCACCGCTCCAGCCCCGCAAATAAACCGGCCGGCCAAGCCCGCTTGTGACAAACCGCGGACCCCAGTCCCAGCCGTAATGATACGGCGCTTTGCGCGAGAATACGCTTACTTTTTTGTCTTCAAGGCCTCCGGTGACAGAGTCGTCATTAGGCGCCGGCAATCCGGGACCGTAAGACTCCAGCTTAGCCAATCCCTCTTCAATCGGGGAGCGGAAGCGAACGTACAAGCGGTTGCCTTTTTCCCGGACGTAAGGCTTCGCGTCAACCGTCCAGGTGCGGAACATATTGTCCGCCGACAAAATTAAAGCATCGTTCAAATAAACGTCCGCGTACGTGTCCAGCATCTCGAACACCAGCTCGAGCTTAGCATGTCCAAGCAGTTCGCCCGGAACGTCGAATACGGACTCGTATTCCCAACCTTTTTTATCAATCCACTGCAGGTCCTTCTCGTTGGTCTGGGCAAACGGCTCGGAAATCAGGCCGTTCTTCAGCAGGTCCGTATGCACGCAGCCCGGCACAAAAGCCGGCTTCCACTCTTGCTCTTCGCTATTCTTAAACGTCCAGTTCGAAATCTGCCACTTCAACTCGCTCATTAGAATCCTCCTAAATATAAGGCCATTGCCAATGGTTTTCGCGTAAATGGATACATTCGACTGTAGTATAACGGAGGTTCGAAACAAATGTATACCACACTAATTTATACTTTTTTCAGGTTTATTTTATAGAAAATTTGAACGGGCAGGCTACAATGATAGAGAAATGAGGTGCATGAGTGATGTCCATCCGGAAAAAACTGATTTTCTCCTATGCGGCCATGATCGCCGTGCCTATCCTATTGTTCGGACTGACGATCGCGCTGCTGGGGAATCTACTCATAAAAGACGCCCTTCCGGGAACCGGAGGCGGCGAAGGCGGCAAAGCCGGGCATTCGTTCCCGCTCAGCTCCATTCGCGATCTCTTTACGGGACGCAACGAGTTGAGCTCCGGCCTAAAGTTCATCGCCGAGCATGATCCCAAGCTGCTGTCCGATCAGGCATTCCTGACGGACACGGGATCGAAGCTAGAGGAAGTAGAAGCCGGGATGATCGTCATCCGGAATGACGAAGTAGCGTATGCCTCGCCCGGATTGCCCACGGATAAGATTCTGGCTAACCTGTCCGACGGGCGCATGAAAGCGGAGCAGCCCGGTCCGCCAAGCGGCGACCAGTGGGAAACGATCCCTTTCTTAAGCCCCGACGGCAGCAGCGGCAAGCTGGTCATCGTCTCCGATATGAAGCCGGTCGCGGACTTCTTCAAGCGGCTCGTACCGCTTGTACTGCTTACCCTGCTCGGAGCGCTTATCGTCACCAATGGCCTGCTTACCTATCTTGTCTCTCGCAGCATCATTAAGCCGCTGTATGCCTTGAAGGAAGCAGCCGGCCAGATCCGGGAAGGCGATCTGAACCATCCCGTTCGGCTGCGGAGGCAGGATGAGATCGGGCAGCTTGGGGCGGCTTTCGAAGAAATGCGCGTTCGCCTGCAGGCCTCCCTGGGAGCACAGCTTGAGCTGGAGCAAGGCCGGAAGGAGCTGCTGGCGAACATCTCCCATGATCTGAAGACGCCGATAACCGCGATTCAGGGCTGCACGGATTGCCTGCGGGACGGCATTGCCGATACGGAAGAGAAGCGGCAGAAGTACGTGCAAATGATCGCAGGCAAAACGACCGAGATGAACCGGATGATTGAGGAGCTGCAGCTGTATTCGACTCTGGATACGGGCAAGCTGCCTTTCCATTGGGATACGGTTGATTTAACGGCCTATATGATTCAGTACGTTAACGAATTGCAGCTGGATCCCCGCTTCAGCGGGACCGAGGTTACCTTCACCCCAAGCGCGGGCACGCGGCAGTTCCTTATCCAAGCAGACCGGCAAAAGCTCCACCGCGCGCTTATGAATCTGGCCGACAACAGCCTCCAATATATGAACGGCGAGACGAAAAGGCTGCAATTCTCGCTTGATGAAGAGCCCGGCGGTATCTGTCTCCTGCAAATACGGGATAACGGCGAAGGCATTCCGGCCGATGCTCTGCCCCGCGTATTCGACCGGTTCTTCCGGGCGCAGTCCTCGCGGAGCCCGGGCAAAGGCAACAGCGGACTTGGCCTCGCCATTGTGAAGCAAATTATAGAAGCGCACGGCGGAACCACAACGGCTGTCAGCCAGCCGGGTGAAGGAACATCGATACAGCTCCGGTTCCCTGCAGCGAAGAAGCCGGAGAATGGAGGTATACAATGAAACGGATTTTGATTATCGAAGATGATCCGGTTATTGCCGAGGTGCAGAAGGATTATCTGCTCGCCCACGGCTTTGAGGTCGATATGGCCGAACGCGGCGATTCGGGCCTGGAGATGGCACTTCAAGGCGGGTATGATCTCATCCTGCTGGATCTGATGCTGCCGTCCATGGACGGTTACGAGGTATGCCGCCGGATTCGCGAAGCAAGCAACGTTCCTATCCTAATCGTGTCGGCTAAGAAGGAAGAGATCGATAAGATCCGCGGCTTTGGCCTTGGAGCGGATGATTATATCCTGAAGCCGTTTGGCCTTGGCGAGCTGGTAGCCCGGGTGAAGGCCCATCTGTCGCGCTATGAACGGCTGGTTGGGCAGGGTCAGAACGGTCAGCACCGGGATGAGCTGCGGCTGAACGGCATCCGGATCGAGAAGCAGTCCCGCCGGGTGTTCGTGAACGAGCGCGAGGTGTCTTTTACCGCCAAGGAATATGATTTGCTCCTCTATCTCGTCACCCACCCGAACCGTGTCTTCCGGAAAGAGGATCTGTTCGAGCAGATTTGGGGGATGGATGCGATCGGCAGCGATCACGCAACGGTTACCGTGCACATCAGCAAGCTGCGGGAGAAGATTGAACGCGATCCGTCAAAGCCTCAATATGTCGAGACGATCTGGGGAGTCGGTTATCGGTTTAATATTTAAGGGAGGGAATGGAACGCTTGAAAAAAATCACCTTGCAGCAGCGGCGAATCTTACTCCTGCTTCATATTCTTTTTGCGGCGATTATGTTTGGCGTGCAGGTTGCGTTTATTATTCTGGCTTTAACCGCATCCGTTACGGATGACGCCGCCATGCTGAGATCCTGCTATACCATTATGCATCTGCTGGCCGATTCCAGCGTACGCGCCTCTACGATTGGCACTGCGTTAACGGGCATTGCGCTGTCGGTACTGACCTCTTGGGGACTGTTCCGGTACTATTGGGTGATCGCCAAAGAGGTGCTTACCCTGCTTGCAATCGGTATCGGCTTTATCGGTTTATACGAATGGACCTTGCGGGGGCTGGACGACAATGGAAGCTTGACCGTTCACCATACCTGGCTTATGATCGGCATTGCATTACAGACCATATCGATTATCATCATGTATATTCTGTCCGTGTGGAAGCCGGGCGGCAAACGGAAAACCCCGGCCTTGTAAGGCTCGGGGTTTCGTTTTATCCACCGTCAGCGGCCGATATTCTTGTAATAAATCATCGTGGCATCCAGGCTCCCGTCAGCCGATCTCGCGAAATCCGGAATACGGCCCGCCAGCTGATAACCCAAAGACAGGTACAGCAGATTGGAAGGATCCCCTTCTCTCGTGTCCAGTACAAGCAGCGACCGATTCTCCTCAAGCGCCGCCTCCTCCGCCGCAAGCATCAGCTTCCGGGCAATTCCTCTGCGGCGGTATTCCGGATGGGTCATCAGCTTCGCAATCTCCGCGCGGTGAGAGCCGTTCGCTTTGCCGCATAACTGCAGCTGTACCGTGGCTGCAAGATGTCCGCCAACTTTGGCAGCAAACAGCATCACCTCCGGATCCAATACGCTCTTCCAATATTCTATCGCCTCCTCTTGGCTGAGCGGCGGCAGGAACCCGACGGATGCACCGTCCTCCACAACTTGAACCAGCAAGTCCGCCAGCTTCTCAAGCGAAGTCTCTAACGACGTTAAACGTTCAATAACGATATCTTTGCTCATGCTGTTCTCTCCCTCCATCTTTCTTCAAGGCTTGCCTATACCCTCATCATAATGGCATGATTATCATTTGTATAACGAATAATATAGGTTGCTGTGATTCATATTTTCGATAATGAAAGGGCGTTAATCATTCCTATGGATTCTTCCCAGCTCGAAGCGTTTATCGCAATCGCTCATCTCCTTAATTTTACGAAGGCGGCTGAGCATCTTCACATCTCCCAATCGGCCATAACCGCAAGGATCAAGGCATTGGAAGCGGCGGTCGGCAAGGAGCTGTTCCAGCGGGATAACCGGAATGTGAGCCTGACTCAAGGAGGCATCGCCTTCTACCCTTACGCAGAAAGAATGCTCCGGCTGTTCGCGGAAAGCAAGCTGACGCTGTCCGACACGTTCGAGCATTCCGTTGTGATGAGCGGTCCCGGTTCGGTCTGGCACTACCGGTACCTGTCCCGGATTCTCGCCTTCAAGAGCGACAATCCGCAGGTTGCCGTGAAGTTCTTCAGCCATATCGACCCCAGCTATATGGTCCGCGACCTGCTCCTTGATGGTATGGTGCATCTCGCGATCCGGTTTGATCCGCCCGAGCATCCCAAGGTAACCCGTCAGCTGCTGTTCGAGGATGAGCTCCTGCTCGTGTCCAAGCAGCCAAAAGCCGGGGTTATGCAACAAGAGGATTTCCGGTCCCCGGATTATTGTCACCTTGCGTGGGGTGCTCCTTTTCCGGAGTGGTTCGCCGAGCTTGCGGGCACGGGTTATGTCCCAGCCTTGGAGATCGATCATTCCTCCATTATGCTGACCATTCTGCTGCAAGGGGATCGATTCGGCTTCCTGCCCCGCTCCATTGCGCAGCCCTATCTCGATTCGCAGGCTTTGTTTGAGCTGTCTTGTACGGTCAAGGCGCCGTCAATTCGGGCATATGCCACCTATTTAACCGACCAGCGGCAGAGCAGCAGCGTTATGCTTGCCCTCCGAATGCTTGGCCTGTCGTAATTTTTCTGTCATATGCTTCCTCTTCTTCTCATACAATTTGCTGACTGCTTATCCCGGCAAAAAGGAGGATCGCGGATGAGACACGGAGAGCCAATAACAGCTGGTTATGCGATGATCGTAAGAGACGATATTCCAACAGGACTTTCTTATGAAGCGCTTGTCGCCGCATTTGAGCGGCAGATGGGAAGATGGGATCCGTACATCGGGAACCTGCTAGTCCAGCAGCAGGCTTCCTGGCAACAGGTAGAATCAGCTGTTAAACAGATGGAAGGCCCGCATGGACTGATGATTTTCTCTGAGGTGAATCAGGGAGAGATCCTGTCGCTTCAGGGGGGCATCAAGCAAAGCCGTCTTTATCTGGTTGGCAATCCGCTTATCGCGGAGCCTATTCTTACTATTGACCGAAGAGCCAGCCTGTACGTTCCGTTCCGCGTCACCTTGTACGATAATGGCAGCCCGCGCGGGGCAATCATCTCGTTCGACCGGCCATCCTCGTTCCTCGGCGCGCTCCATCAGCCGGCTCTTGCGCCATACGGCAAGCTGCTGGATGCGAAGATCTACAGCGTTGTGCGAGCCATTATGATGTAGCGAAAAATAGAAGGAGGGTACTGCCCTTGCAGTACCCTCCTTCTTTTATCCGGCCCGTTTAGAACCGGCCAATTGCCACAAACAAAGCCAAGGCAAGCATAATAACGTTCATGCCGATGCTGCTGTATTCCGAGCGTCTGGCATGGAATACGGCGGCAAACAGCATAATGACCGCGATTCCGATTGCCGCGATTGGCGTCAGTACCGGCGCGATATCGGTTGCCCACGGAAGAATTAATCCCAATCCGCCGAGCAGCTCGGACAAGCCGATAAAAGCAACATAGCCCGTAGAAGCATCCTTTGCCCAAGGCATCGTGCTTTTTACTTTATTAGGCTGGAAGGTTTTCATGACACCTGCCGGAATAAACATTAAAGCTAACAATGCTTGCGCGATCCACAATGCAATATTCATAAGATAGGTCCTCCTTGATAACGTGTTGTTTATAGCGATATAATAAACCCAAGGGTCAAGGCGCGGAAGTAGGCACATCAAATAAACCTAGTATCCAAAAAGAAACCTTAAGCCCCGCTTGGGATTGGAGGAATTATGGCAGACGAGAACTGCAGCCGGGTGGAGACCGCATTAGAAATTTTAGTCGGCAAATGGAAGCCTGTTATTTTATATCAGCTGTTTACCAACGGCACAATGCGCTTTAGCGAGCTCCAACGGGCGCTGCCGGACATTACGAAAAAGATGCTGACCTCTCAGCTCAGAGAATTGGAATACCATGACATCGTGCACCGGAAAATCTATATGCAGATCCCCCCAAAGGTCGAATACTCAATCACCGAATACGGGATGAAAATGACCCCTCTCCTGGAAGCGATTAATGCTTGGGGAACCATGCATATCCAGCATCTGAACGAGCTGTACAGTGAGGATCACAAGCTCGAGGACGCCGAAACGAAATAAAAAACCCCCACCTAAGTGGGGATTTTTTATTAGGATATCAAATCTATTAGAAGCGTTTGGCGAGCTCTTTCGCATGCGCGATTGCTTTTTCTTTGATCGCGGGTGCTTGCTCCTGGGATTGCAAGGCCGTTCCTTCGACAAAAATGGCTTCCATGGATTCAATTCCATAGAACTGTAAAATCTTATTCAGGTAGCTGTAGCCCATTTCAAGCGGAGCTAAAGGACCCTCCGAATATACGGAACCGCTAGCTTGAATGTGTAACGCTTTTTTACCGGTTAACAAGCCTTCGGGACCACTCGAGGTATATCTGAAAGTCTTGCCCGGAATCGAAGTCGCATCCGTGTATGCCTTCAATACCGGCGGGACCGTGAAATTCCACATCGGGGACACGTAGACGTACTTATCGGCAGCCACGAACTGATCAACAACCTCCTCAAGACGGGCTGTCTTTGTTTTCTCACCATCCGTCAGCTGATCGAAAGATGAACCCGACCGAAGCTTTTCCCAGCCTCTCAAAACATCAGCATCAAATTGCGGAACATGTTCTTTATACAAATCCAAATGAATAACTTCATCCGTTGGATTTGCTTGACGATACGCTTCAATAAATTCCTTGCCTACCGCGAGGCTAAAGGATTGCTCTGGATCAAGGGGATGTGCGGTAATGTACAATACGGTTGCCATAATTCGATACTTCCCTTCTGTTATGAAATGAAATTCATTTGCTAGGTAGATAATAATATATATACTCACTTATTTTAAGTAGGCACAATAATGTGGTATAGTATTAAAAAAGGTACTGTAAACGAAGGAGGCGAACGTATGCAAAAGAATACCGTCCAATGTCAATTCGTTACGGCGCTGGATTCGATCGTAGGCAAATGGAAGCCGATTATCCTTTATCATTTGCTTCAAGGCGAACCTTTGCGGTTCAATGAGCTACGGAGATTGCTGCCCGATATCACGCAAAGGATGCTTACGCTCCATCTGCGCGAATTGGAAGAGGAAGAGATCGTCAAGCGAGTCATTTATCCGCAAATCCCGCCGAAGGTGGAATACTCCATCACGGAATACGGCAAAAGCCTGTCTCCGATTTTGGAATCCCTGCATCAGTGGGGAAAAGCCCATATGGAGCGGAATCTGCTTAAACAAGCGAAAAATGAACAAAAGGAAACGGACTAGCGCTCTCATTACGCCAGTCCGTTTCCTTTTGCATCGGGCCTGTGATGGCCTCTTTTTTTGTCTATCCCCTGCCTTACGCAACATTTGCTTGCTGCGCGCGAACAGCTTTTTTTGCCCGAGGGCGATGATGCAGGATATAATAGCCGCCGGCGCAGATCACCGCGACAATACCTGCCACCAGGTACATCATCCGGTAATCCGTCAGGGATGCGATCATCCCCATGAAATACGAGCCTAGCCCGTAGCCAAGGTCGAACATGAGGAAAAACGTACCGTTGGCGCTGCCCCGCCGATGCTCCGGCGACAGCTTGATCGCAAGGGTCTGGAAGCACGGAAGCAAGGCGCCATAGCCGATCCCCATATTAACGCCGGCGAACAATACCATAGCCGCGGAATGCGCTTGGCTCAGCAGGAACATGCCCACCGCAAACAGGCCAATGCCCGGATAATACAAATAATGCTCCTTGTAACGGTCGAACACTTTGCCGATAACCGGCCGGAAAACGACGATCATCACGGCAAACACCATAAAGAAGGTGCCGGTCACCTGCGACTGGTGAATCTCATCGGTAAACGAGGCCATAAAGCTGGATAAAGAGCTATAGGCAAACGAAAGAATAAAGCCAACAAGCGAGATCGGCAGTGCCGCCGGTTCCAGGAAGCTGCTCAAGCGCCAGCCTTTTTTTGCCGGCTGCTCCTGGGCAATTGGATCGGCGGTTGCAGCAGCGGCTTGAACGGCCGCTGTCTTCCGGCCTTTTTCGCCCGGCATTTTCAGCACAAAGGCAAAGCCAAGGGACAATGCCGCAATGATACATATCGCAAGCAGCAGCACGTTAATATTCTGGTCCTTCCACAGGAACAACCCCAACGCCGGACCCACGACCATCGCGATACTCATAAACATCGTATAATAGCCCATTCCTTCACCCTGCCGGGACACGGGAACGATCGTTGCCGCAACCGTGCTCATCGCCGTTGAAGCAACCGCGTAGCTCATGCCGTGAATGAAGCGGACAATAAGGAACAGAATAATGCCTTTCGTTCCGAAATAACTGAGGCAGGCGAGCAGGAAAATAATCATCCCGATAATCGCCATTTTACGTTTGCCGAAGCGGTCGACCCATTGGCCGGAGAATGGCCGGATCAGTACGCCGCCAATGACGTAAATCGTAATGACAAGACCCATCTGCTGCTGGCCGCCGTGCAGGTTATCCCGGACATACAGCGGAAACGCCGTCGTCAGAACGTAAAAGGTCAGGAACATGAAAAAACTGCTCACGCAAATAGTAACGAAGTTTCTCGTCCAGATTTTCTCTTTTAGCAAGGTCAACGCTCTCCAATCCCTGTTTGAAACTTTCTATATATGCTGAACCATTATAAAATCTCAAATTTATAAAGTATAATACTTATTTTATAATGAAATCATCACATGAAAGTTATAAGGGAGAGTGATCCGCTTGGAGTTTCTCCAGTTGAAATATTTTCAAGCCGTTGCCCGGCATGAGCATATTACGAAAGCCGCGAAGGAGCTGAACGTCTCCCAGCCGTCGCTCAGCAACTCCATCAACCGACTGGAAAAACGGCTTGGCGTGCCTCTTTTCGAACGGCAAGGCAGGCACGTGAAGCTGAATGCTTTCGGCAAGACTTATCTCAACCGCGTTGAACGGGCCTTTCTCGAGCTTGAAGAAGGCGAACGCGAAATTACGGATATGGCGGGTCTTGAGCATGGTACCGTGTCCATCTCCGTTACGCTGCCTTATGTGCTGCCCATGATGCTGAAGGAATTTCTGACGCAGCATCCGCATGTCCGGATTATCCAGCGGCAGCTTGGTTCCATTTCGGAGATGCAAAGCGAGCTCGAGAATGCCGACATCGATTTCTGCATTTCGACCACCCAAATGAACGGACCTGATATTGAGTGGCTTACCCTTGCGGAAGAGGAGCTTTGCCTGACAGTACCGAAGGGGCATCCTTTCGCATCGCGGGAGAGCATCTCCTTGATTGAAGCGGCGAACGAGCCGTTTATCTCGCTCTCCTCCCGCTCCAACTTCCGTGAAATTACGGACAGCTTCTGCCGGAAAGCCGGCTTCGAGCCGCGGATCGCCTTCGAGCTTGAAGAGGTCAGCTCCATTCAGACGCTTGTCGAGATGGGTCTTGGCATCACCTTTACCCTTCCGCTGTCGCTGGGCAACCGGGCGTCGAGCCCGGGCACCGTACAGCTCAAGATCTCGGATCCGGTCTGCCGCCGTACCTTCGGCATCGCCTGGAACCGGAAGCATTACCTTTCCCAAGCAGCCGTCCGTTTCCGCGAGTTCGTGATCAGCTTCTTCGGGAAAATGTAAGCTGGTTCAGGTTACGCCGCTTGTACTAAATTCAAATGAAATATGAAATAAGACCCTGTAAGTCCTCTATCTAGCTGTCTGCAGGCTTTTCTGAGTTGGATAAGACCCTCGCAGGGTCTTATCGTTTGGTAACCCCGCCGAATTCACTCCCTTTACAACGGTTCACTTGGAATAAGACCCTGCGGATCCTCTACCCAGCTATCTGTTGGCTTTTTTGAGTTGGATAAGACCCTGGCAGGGTCTTATCGTTTGAAGTGGTATGGTTAAGATCCCTTAGGGACCTTATCCTCCTATCTAGCCAGCTATTTCACTAGGTTAAGGTCCCCCAAGGACCTTAACCTAGCTACCAGCGGCACCACGCCGGAGCGTACGTTTGAATCTCTCCAGTAATATTGGGCTATTCCGCTGCCACGTAGCTTCTATGCTAGATTCATTCCAGCGTAATCATCCAAAAGCGAGGTTACTAGGCGATATAAGCGAATTTTACTGTACGGAATCCACTGTAGACGAGGCAGCGATACGTTTTACCCACGCTACGTTGGATGAAATCCAGCGTAGCGTGGAATGACCATTCGGCATAGGACATTGTCCGTTCCATTGCAGTCCGCCGCAGTCCAATTCCCTCTCTCTTCAACAATCTCAACTCCCTTTAGCAGCCCGCAGGACGGCATCATCTTCCCTTATCTAGCAGGGCTCCTGCTTTAACGAAAGCGAATGTATGCGAATACATTAATGTATGATCTACGCATAGGAAGGGGTTGTCCCCGTGAAAATTGCCGTTGCTGTCATACATGGGATCGGACAGAGCAGGGAGAATTTCCATGCCGAGCTGGCCAACAATCTGTGTGCCCAGATGGCTATTGTGAATCCGAGCGTAAAGCTGTATGTGGAAGGCATCTATTGGGGAGATATCGTGAACCGGCTGGAGGAAAGATTATGGAGCCGTATTCGGAGCAAGCCGCTGCGCTGGGCCAAATGGATGCGGTTAAGACCCTTCTTCGTTAACCAGCTGGGTGAAGCCATTGCCTATCAGGCTGTCCCCCGCGACAATGATCCTTCACCCGATGATTATATTTATGACGAGATTCACCGGCGTTTTGCCGTATGTCTGCAGCGCCTGTCCGATCTCGCGGGACAAGATGCTCCGCTCTGCATTATCTCTCACAGCCTGGGGTCTATCATATCGAGCAACTTTTTCCACGACTTGCAAAATAACAAACTGACACCCAAAGTCTCGGAGGTTATCGGAGCAAGCGAGTCCAGGCTGGTGCAGGGCGAGACTTTGACTCACTTCTATACGCTTGGCAGCCCGCTTGCGGTATGGGCCTTGCGCTTTAAGGACTTTGGCGTGCCGATTGCGGTTCCCGCCCCACCGCTTCAAGGACTTGGGATTGGCGAGTGGGTCAACTTCTACGACACCGATGATGTCATCGCCTATCCTATCAAGCCATTAAACGAACGCTATAAAAAAGTGGTCACCGCGGATATCGAGGTAGAGTGCCCGGGTCTGCTAAGCTGGACGCCTTTATCCCACCGCAAATACTTTCAGACGCAAGCCGTCATCGACCGCATTGTTCATTCTCTGAGCACTCTGCAGGTGTATTACGAAGAAGAAGCCCTGCCATGAGAGGCAGGGCTTCTTTCCTTTACATAACACATAACTAGAGCTTAAACTTGCCTACCGCCGCTTCCAAGCCTGCGCTGCGGCTCTTCAACTGTTCGGTTGTGTCGGCAATCCGCTTGGCTGCTTCCAATTGATGCTTCGACATTTGCTCCAGGGTGGCCGAGCTGTCTGCGGTTGTGCGGGAAATCTGAGCGATCTGCTCAACCGAAGCCGCTACTTCCTCGGAGCCTGCCAGCACCTCTTCAGCCGCTGCCGAGATCTCCTGAATCTGACTGTTTACATGAATAAACTGATCCATCGTCCGGTCAAACAACGCTTCTACTTGGCCCGACAGCTCCGTGCCCTTTACCATCTCGACACTGCCCGCCTGCATTCTCGCGCCGATGTGAACGGACTCCTGTCCAATCTGTTCGAGTAAAGATGTTACCTGAGATGCCGAGATAGCCGACGCTTCGGCCAGCTTGCGCACTTCTCCGGCTACAATGGCGAAGCCCGAACCATGCTCCCCTGCGCGGGCTGCCTCTATGGAAGCGTTCAGCGCAAGCAGCTTCGTCTGGTCCGAGATGCTCGTAATCGACTGAAGCACCGGCTCAATCTGCTGCATATAGGTTTGCAGCAATTCTACTGAATCTGCCGTCTGCTTGGCTACCGAGGCCATCAGCTCGACCTGTTGCCGCAACCCGTGAATGGATTCCCTTCCGTACTCGGCCGATTCCAGCGCTTCATGCGATACGCTTGATACCTGCATGGAAGCCTCGGATACGCGCTGGATCGCCTGCGTAATATCCTCCATCGAGCTGGCGCTTTCTTCCGCTCCAATCCGTTGATGACGCGCGCCATCGGCCATCGTCGTTACTGAATGCTCGAGCTTTTCGTTCATCGCTACCATCTGAGCTGCTTCGGTGCCGAACTGCTCCGTGGAATGCACAATGCTTTGAGTAGTCAAAGCCATATCGCGGACGACATCCTCAAGCGTAACACCAAGCCGCGCGATCATCTGCGTCATGGCCGAATAGACTTGTCCAATCTCGTCCTTCGACTTCACTTTCGTTACCTGAAGCTGCTGCCTTGCCTCCGCCAGATTGCCGTGAGCAATCGCCTCGGCTCCTTTTACGATAACCCCAAGCGGTCTAAGCGTACGTGCCAGGAAGAAGGCAATAAACAGGAACACGAGTAGAGTGAGCACTCCCATAATAATAAAAAGCGGCACGCTGTCCCCGATAACGTCTTTATAGATCGTTTTCGATACCGATACGTCGGTATCGATGCCAAGCACGCCGATCATCTTACCGCCCGCATCGCGCAAAGGTGCGTACGAGGAAATATAATCTCCGTACTCCTCATTGCGGATGATGCCGGATTTGGCCGTTTCCCCGTTATTCAGCTTCCCGATAGCGTCCGATGGAATATCCGTTACCTCGCCAATCGGTGAAGCGGAGTCCGAATCCTTCGGCTGCCCATCGATTAGCAGAATCGGTTCACCCTTATCGTTAATCTGCACCGTATAGACGTACATCGCCCCAATACGTTCCCGGTACTCATTCATCTGCTCCCGGATCGACCAGTACAGATCATTCTCCTTCTGGTCCTTCAAAAAATCCGCATAAGCGCTTACATCAAACTGCCCGGCATAAGCCTCCGCCATATGAATATTGAAATTGCCGATCGCTTCCTCGCTTGCCTTTTTCGTATTCTGAACCTGAATGTAGATCAAGGCAGATGATAGAAGAACGAGAATCGCCAATATCATCACTGCTAACTTCAGTATCAACCGGCTCCGAAACATATACATGCTGTCTTTACCCCTTCGACTAGTTATTCCAATTACCATCCTACAAATTTCCCTATTTTTCCTTAGCTTTCGACATAACCCTGGCATTTTCCTCCATTAGGCAAAAACAAAAACACCTTCAACCGTGAAGGTTAAAGGTGTTCTCGCCAGTGCTATACTAAGCGCCGCAGCATTTCTTGTATTTTTTCCCGCTTCCGCATGGACAAGGCTCATTCCGGCCAACCTTGGCCGATCCGGCACGCTGCTGCATCGGCACGACGTTGTTTACAGGAGCCACTCCCGCGCCGGACGAATCCAGTTCGTTAGGCTTGAAGCCGCCATTCGACCACATCCGGGTATTGTTGTATACGTTGATAACCAGATGAACAACCATCTCCAGCTGCTCTCTTGACGGAATCTCGATTCCCCTGGCTTCGAAGCCCATCATGATCTCTTCAAGCGGCTTTGCCATGGAGCAGTCAAATTGAATTTCTGAGATAAGATCCTCGACAACGTCTGTTTCCGGGCACAAATATTGAAGAACATACTTCTCGAGTCCGGCCAATTGAGGCGTTACCTCATAGTAGCCATAGTCCGCATAGCGGAGAAACTCTTGTTTGTCCGGGATATAGTAAGGCTTGCCGGCAACGCTCGCCAGCAGTTCTTCCAGCTCCTCCTCATTGTCCTCGTCATAATAGTCCGCAAGCAGTCTGTTATCCGCCACATGCCAGCTCTGCTCCCGTCGGGTCAGCAATTGGCTGATGCGTTCAAACTCTGCCTCATTCAGCTGATCCTCGTTCTGTGCATTGTAGATCTCGATCAATTGATCAAACGAGCAAACGCCATATAAATTTGTGGCCGCAAGAATATAGTCGAATACCTGCTGGCAGCGCTCGCGCTCCTTCAGCAGGGCCGGATTCACAACCTTCGCGTATGTCTCCTTCACTTCTTCGGGCAGTACGTAATACAGCTTGTCCTCCTCGTAGAACGAGTAGACAAGTCCTGCGTTCATCAGAAATATATAAGCTCCGGGAACCACAGTATCATCTTGCAGCGATGGAACAACCAGAAGCTTCTGCAGCAGCTCCCACTCCTGGGAGGTAGCCATGAGGAGCGCCATGCTCAATTCTTCCGAAGTCATGATCGATGCTTGAACCGCATCCGCAAGCTCTTGCTTCTTCAGCTTGGAGCGTCCTTTAATCTCGTAATTTCCGGCCAGCAGATTCAGCTTGTCCTTTGTCAGAAGCTGCAAAATCTCCGCAAGCCTGGTCTTAACCTCGCCTTTAATCGCATACTGGATGTTCATCTGCTGCAATTCTTTTATTAATTCATCCAAAACGTTACACCATTCCTTTAATTGTATGATTTCAGAAAACAATCCAAAAATTTCGCTGCCTCTACCATACACGGACAGCGGAATAATATCAAATGAGGCTATAAAAAGGGGATGCCCAAAGGCATCCCACTCGCATACGCAGGGTCGTTATTCCTGTACGAACTCTATCCAGTCAATTTGCATACCCGGCTTCACGAAATCCAGCTTAAGCTCATACAAGCCTGCCGGAAGCTCCACCTTCACCAGCTTCTGGCGGATCCAGGCGCTTTCCGTGCCGTTCGTCTGAACGGTGGTCATCAGCTTGCCGTTGATCAACACGTTGCATACGCTTTGCGCCCATGCGAACTCGGTCGACATCAAATGGACCGTAATCCGGTATACGCCGCTTTGTTCGACCTTCATCACAGCCGGCTCTCCCGCCGTAAACGCCACCTGGGCACGGTCGGTCAGCGACTGCGCTTGCGGCGCGGACAGCTCCGCGTCCGGCTCAAACCGCTCTGCCTTCTCTTCCGTCACCAGCTCTCTCCCGAATACCGGCGCTTTCATAATAAAATCGCAAATGTTCATGGCGCTGCGCTGCAGCTCGCCGCGGGTTAACGTTCCGTTCTCCAGCGATTCCAGCGTATTGTCTCCCCATACATTGGATTCCGCGCCGTAGTTAGACACCACCATGTACAGATCGTTCTGGGAACGAACCATCCAGTTCGTGAACTTTCGGTCAGCCTGGCCGCCCTCTGTGACATCATTCATAACCGCCCACCAGTCGGTCATAACGATCCCTTTAAAGCCCCATTCGCCGCGAAGAATCGTTGTGTTCAAATCATAGTTCGATGCCGCCCAATGGCCGTTAATCGGATTGTAGGAGGTCATGATCGAATTGGCTCCGCCCTCTTTGACCGCAATCTCGAACCCTTTCAGGTAAATCTCGCGAAGCGCGCGCTCCGATACAACCGCGTTCACGCGGTGACGGTATTGCTCCTGATTGTTGCAGGCAAAATGCTTCAGCGTCGCATTCGAGCCGCCCTTCATAATACCGCGCGTGCAAGCTGCCGCAAAAGCCCCGGATACCAGCGGGTCCTCAGAGAAATATTCGAAGTTGCGGCCGTTGAGCGGGCTGCGGCGGATATTAAGGCCAGGTCCAAGGAGGGCATCAATATCGTTGCTGAGCAGCTCCCGTCCTTCCAGCACATACAGCTCCTCCACAAGATCCGTATTCCAAGTCGCTGCAAGCAGGGTACCGATGGCAACCTGCGTAGCTTTATGGCCGCTGTCCATACGGATACCCGATGGACCGTCCGCCGTACAGGCAACCGGAATGCCGAAGCCAAGCAGATTTTCGCTCACCCCGCCAAAAGCCGACGCCGTACCCGACGTCACCTTCGGGCTGGACATTCCTTCACCCCGGACAATAGCAGCCAGATCTTCATCGTTCAGCTGTGCGATGAAGGACTCCATGCTTGCTTTACCGCTCGCTACATCCTGCAGCTTGTAGCCTTGATCGCCCGTTTGCGCGAGGCTGGCCGGCAGGTTGTTCTCGATTCGCTCCGCTAGCGAAATCTTGCGAACCGGCACTACCGCGGAAGTCAGCTCGTACGTGCCGTCTTCCTTGCGGGCGCCCGGCTTCAATCGCGAGAAGCTGACCGTTGGAGCCATTGCTTCCGCAAGCTGCTCAACCACTCGAAGGGCTTCTACGATATAACCTTCTTGCCCGTCTACGGCTGCCGCCGAGACATTCCGGACGCTATTTCCTGCATAAATGCGGTACGTCCCCGCTTCCAGCACGTATGCGGAAGGATGACCCGTCACGCCTGCATCATCGTAAGAGGCCATCGCATCAACCGGGAAACTTAACGTAAGCCGCTGCGATTCGCCAGGTTGAAGCTCCTTGGTCTTGGCGAATGCCGCCAGTGCTTTTGCAGGCTTGCCCAGCTGGCCTTGCGGCGCTTCGTAGTAGACCTGCACCGTTTCTTTACCCGAGTAGACCGAACCGGTATTGGTCACCGTAACGCCAAGCTCGATATATTCCTTTCCGTCTTTGACCGCAAGCTTTGCCTGCTCCGTCACGCTGGCGAAGGTTGCGTAAGACAAGCCATAACCAAATTCGAACTGAACCTTCTCCGGCGCAAACGTCTCGAAGTAGCGGTAGCCGACATAAATATCTTCCTCGTACAAGTTGTTGAGCTCATTGCCATAGTTGCGGGTCGACGGATAATCTTCAATCGAATAAGCAATGGTATCCGTTAATTTGCCGCTAGGCGTTACGTCTCCAACCAGAACGTCGGCAATCGCGTTGCCGCCCTCCATGCCGCCTTGCCATGCGTAGATAACGGATGGAATCGATTTCATTTCCTCTCTGTTTAACCAGCTCATATCGATAATATTGGATACGTTCAGCACAACGGCCGTTTGCTCGAACTGCGCCGTAACGGCTTGCAGCATAGCGATCTCTTCATCCGTCAGCAGATAGCTGCCCGGCTTTGCCGCATTGTCCTGATCCTCGCCTGCCGTGCGTCCAATAACAACAATCGCCTTGTCCGATTGGGTTCTAGCCTGCGATACAAGCTCTGCCGATAGCGGCATTTCCTTCTGATGCCAAGGCTCCGCCGCCCAGCCGCCTCCGCCGTTATCGAAAGGATTTTGCTCAATCCATTTCTCATAAACGGCTGCCAGCTCTTCGTTAACCTTAACGTTCTTCTTGCTTCGCATGCCGTCCAGCAGATTTGTCGTATGGGTTACGTTTACGCTGCCGCCCGACCCGGTCCCGCTGCGGTAGTAATTCACTTGCGTCCGGCCAAAGATTGCAACGCTTTCCCCGCTTCGAACCGGGAGCACTTGTCCGTCGTTCTTAAGCAAAACGGCGCCTTCCGCCGCAACCTTCCTGCTGAACGCCGCAAAACCTTCTAATGGAATGCCATGTGTATTCATAATGTTATCTCCTAATCAGTTTCTACATGCACTAACTATTATCATAACAAATTCTATATCGTGAAAACATAATAAACATTCAACTTTTTTCCTATATTAATTGTACAAATGCAATTTAAACATTAATTCCCAAATATCGTTAACGGTCCAATAACAATTGGGATATATACTGGAGCCATGCAGCAGAATATAAACTACCTTATTCCAAGAAAGGAATTCAGCTTATGGGAATTCATACGTACTTTCACTCGTTAACCGACCTCGAGAGGATTATTCGCTGCCCGGGGAAATTTAAATTTCAGGCGCATAGCGTGGCCGAGCATTCCTGGAAGGTCGTTCAATACGCGAAGACTTTGGCGGATATTGAAGAAATGAACGGAGTCGCCGTGGATTGGAAGAAGCTCTATGAAATTACGAGCAGCCATGACTATGGCGAAATTTTCATCGGTGACATTAAGACCCCCGTTAAGCATTACTCCATGGAGCTGCGCTCCATGCTGCTGCAGGTGGAGGAAGGCATGGTCGCGCATTTTATCGACGATCATATTCCGGAGGAGTTCAAACCAACTTTTCGCAGACAGCTGCGCGAAGGGAAGGACCAGTCCGTGGAGGGCCAGATCCTCGAAGTGGCGGATAAGCTGGATCAGATCTACGAAGCTTTTATCGAGCTGCAGCTGGGCAACACGGAAAAAGAATTTATCGTCATGTATCGGTCAGCCCTGATCAAAATCAAAGAAATCAAGCTCCATTGCGTCGATTACTTCCTCACGCATATTCTCCCCGACCTTGTCGCGCAAGGCGTGAAATCCCCGATAGATATCGAACGGATTACGAAAGAGGCTTTAGCCGAGTAATCTCCTCTCTCTTTATCCAAACGCACAAAAGCCAGCCTCTTGCGGCTGGCTTTTTATATTTTGTTCCAACATCCTTCATGGCCGGCGTGATGAACATGGGGCGGCTAGAACCCGGCTGGCCCGGCCGCAGTCGATATAGTATCATAAAGGCAACGTTGGACAACCGAAAGGAGAAGCTTTATGTGCCGAAATATTAAGACGCTGTATAATTTCGATCCACCGGCATCCGATGAGGAAATTCAGGCGGCAGCGCTCCAGTTCGTCCGCAAATTATCCGGATTCAACACGCCGTCTAAGGCGAATGAGGAAGTGTTCCATCTAGCGATTGAGGAGGTCGCAGAGGCGGCGCGCAAGCTGCTCGGCTCGCTGGTCACGAATGCCGAGCCGCGCAACCGCGAGGTCGAAATCGAACGCGCGCGGATTCGAAACGCGAAGCGCTTTGGCAACGGTTCCGAGTAAATGCGTTTGAAGGGACAGCAGCAGCCATGTTCCCGAGAAGCTTAGGCTGCCTCTTCTGCACCGGTAAGAACGAGATAGCTTCAACGAGGAAGCCGGAGGCAGAATGCGAGAAGCCAAAGTGTCGAATACAGGAGGCTGTCCCATTTTTTACAGCACGCCAATCGCAATGAGCACCCAGCCTACAATAAAGGACAAGCCGCCAAGCGGCGTAACCGGACCAAGCAGACGCACTCTTTTTAGGCTGAGCACGTACAGGCTTCCCGAGAACAATACAATCCCCACCGCCAAGAGCCAGCCTCCCGTTACGATGATGCCTGCATCCGGATAACGGTCCGTCAAGAGGCCAACGCCGATTAATCCCAATGCGTGGATAATGTGGTACTGCACACCCGTCTCATACACCTTGAGCTTATCAGGTTCGATCTTGCTCTTCAGCGCATGTGCGCCAAACGCACCAATCGCAACTGCGACAGCCATCAGAATACTTCCCAGTACAACAAACGTCTGCATCCCTTTTCCCTCTTCTCAATTATCTACTATAATGCTTACGAAGTACGAATAATCACATATAGATCAAACAGGACTATATGTGATTATTCATTTTAGCATACCATGATCCACTATAATTTCCGATTGCTTTATAGCTGCCGTGGTAGTAATGTAGGTGGTTGGAATAGCACCAGGAGGCACTTACATCATGAAATTCATTCAATCCACCACCGCAGAGTGGAACGGCTGGTCCCGCAACATCCGTCTCTTCTTCCTGTCGAACATGTTATATCAATTCGGAACGGGGCTTTTCTCGGTATTATACAACTTATATATCCATGAGCTTGGCTATCCAGATGCCATGAGCGGAACCGTAGTCAGCATGCAGTCTCTTGCGACGGCTTTATGTTTTATCCCGATTGGCTTATTTGGTGATCGCGGCAGCCGCAAGAGATTACTCGTCATTGGCGCCTTATGCAGCGGGATCGTACTCGTTGGACGCTCTTTTTTCGAATCAGAGAGCAGCCTCCTGATCACCGCAGTCCTAACTGGCTTATTTGCTACCATCTTTCAAGTACTTGCGATTCCCTTCCTTGCCGCCAATGTGGCTAAGACACACAGGCTGCGCATATTCAGCATCTACTCTGCCTTTGTCCTTGCTGCCCAAGTGGCTGGAAGCCTTGGCGGAGGTGTTATCTCCGATGTATTGCAAGCAGCAGGATTAAGTGAAAGGCTTTCGTTCAAGCTTGTTTTGTTTGCGGGCAGTATAGCAACAATAGCAGCCTTCCTGCCCTTGCAGGCTATGAAGGAAACGAAGCAGCCTGAGAAACCTGCCGAAGCGGCGATCAACCAATCTACTCCGACAAAAGGGGAATTTAGCTTTATCGCAGTGTTTGCGGCTGTGGAACTGCTAATCGGAATTGGTTCCGGACTTGTCATTCCTTACTTAAATTTGTATTTTACGAATCGGTTCTCAACTTCGCTAAGCGGGATGAGCTTCCTGCTGGCGCTTGGACAAGTCATGACCATCTTCTCCATGCTGATTGGTCCAAAGCTGGTTAACCGGGTCGGACAGGTGAAAGCAATCGTGATTTTCCAGACCTTATCACTTCCGTTCCTGCTGATTACCGGCTTCACCAATATGCTTATTGTAGCTTCAATCAGCTTCTTATTCCGGCAGGCCCTAATGAACGCGGCTAATCCGCTCCTATCCGCTACGCTTATGGACCGGGTCTCCGCCAAGAAACAAAGCTTAGCCAATTCCTGTATGCAGACCGCCTTCATGATAGGATGGGCCACGATGGGTCCTCTCCACTCCCATCTCATTACGGCTAATGGCTACTACTGGGGATATGCCATTACGTTTAGCATCACTGGGTTTTTGTATGTAACGGCTTCAATGCTGTTCTTCCTATTGTTTCGGGAGAAAAAGAAGGTTCGAGTATAAGAAGGCGAAAATATCACTTTAAAAAAGAAGCCTTCCCCCCGCGGTAATGAGGAGGAAGGCTTTTTTGTTGCGATGTCTGAACTTACAATAATTTAAACAATCCGTAAATAATAACTGCTGCTTGAGCGCGCGTTGCGTTGCTGGCAGGGGCAAACTTCCCGTCCTCCATGCCGTTCACGATTCCTGCTTGCTGCAATGCTTTAATTGCTTGTGCTGCATAGTCCGAAATGCTTGAATTATCGGCAAACTTGAGTTCATTAACCGTATTTGGAAGTTTAACATTTGCCTTCGCTGCGGCACGATACAGCATAGCGGCCATTTCCTGTCTACTGATTGCATCGTTGATGCCGTAAGATCCATCCGCTTTCCCGTTAACGATACCGAGCTGTTGGGCCGAAGCAATTGCTTGATAATACCAGGCGCCTTCCTTCACATCTGTAAAGGTGCTGGTTGCCTTGTCGCTGTTCAGATCAATTGCATTCATCAGCATTTGGATGAACTCTGCTCTGGTCACCTGATTGTTTGGCGCGAAAGTTCCAGTTTTGACTCCGGCAACAATACCCCGCGCTTCGAGAGCTTGGATGCTTTCCACCGCCCAAGGTACATCGTTCACGTCTTTGAATGTAGATCCATTGACCTTAGCGACGTATTTGCTGAAGTGCTTCGGAGTAAATTGGATTTTGCCCGTCGCCGTGTTGTACTTCCCGTTTTTGACGATTTCCAGCTTGCCGTTATCATCGATGTAATAGATGACAACATTGTTTGGATTTTCACCCGGCTTCAAGGTGTAATCCATGCTGACTTTAACGTCATTACCGGTAAATTTCGTAATTTTCGTGCCGTTGACGCTTAAGTTGAAATTATAGACGGTATTTCCGCCTACTTGGCTCCTTGCCGCGTCGGGCAGCGAAGCCGGGTCTACGACGGCTACGGACAATTGAACGTTACCGGTTCCGCTCGCACCGCTGTGCTTCAGCAAATTCGGATCGATTGAAACAGTGGCCAAACCGGTGTCGATAGCGATCGATTGGATCTGATCCGACAGCGCTAGAACTTGATCTGTCGGCAAGTTTACTTGAACTTCTTTAACGCCGGCAGCGTGTTGCACTTGAATCGTCACGGATTTGTCTGTTGATTGACTGACTCCTTGATGGAGATCACTCGCACTGATGGTTACAGAAGCTGTGCCATTGCTGTCCGGTTGAGCCTTTGCAGTGATATGATTTTTATCGACTGTGATGTTAGATCCCTGCGATGGCGTACCGCCGCTAGGTGGTGAAGTGATCGACCCTGCTGCAGCAAATTGCAACGTGCCAATCTTGAATAGATCCTGATAAGCCGTTCCGGTAGCGTCGTTCCAAGCGAACGCGCCAATGCGCGCACCGGCCTTCGCGTCATTCACCTGAACGTCAAAGCCGATCTGAGTGCCAATCTCAGGCGTAATCTGGATAAACGGAATCTTCATCTCGACGGTGTAGGAGTTCGTCGTCTCGTCGTACGTCGTCGCGGAGGTCATCTTCGTTGCAATGCCCTGATTATCCGTCATGGCTGCGTCCACCGACGCAAAGCCGTCATACCGAACGCGGTAATGCCCGGAAGCGTTCGAGTACATTGCGCTGGAGCCGTTCGTCAGGTCAACAACCACTTCGACTGAATCCTGCTCCCAAGGGTTTGCGTTCCCTTTGTCCAACGGTTCAGACGGATCTTTGGTCACCTGCGCGATTACGTACAGGTTCGCGTTGTCCCACAATACGCGAGCGGTAGCGGCCGGCATGTGCGTATCCGCCTTCGTGTTGCCTGCCTGCGTTACATTGATATCGATAGGCGTTGCCGTATTCCAAATACCGTCCATATTGCCGTCGATAGTCGGCGTTCCCTTTGCGGCTGTTGAGGTTTTGCCCCCAGCAGGCTTTGTCGGAGCGTGGTAATTCGCAAGGTATCCGGCCGGGTCAATCACGGCGTTAAACGCGTCTTTCGGGTACAGGTTGCCGTCGAACAGCAACGGGCTGCCGGAAGCCAACCAGCTGTTGGTGTCTGTCAGCCCCCAGAGTGTGATGCGCTGCACCGTGTCCTTGAAGGCGGGATCGGTATAAACTTGCATCAACCGTGCGTACTGTGCCGCTTGGGCTGTTTTCTGATCTGCAGTCTGCGTTCCACCCGTGCCAGCGGAGATGTCCAGCTCGCTGATCGAAACTTTGACGCCAATATCCTTGAACATCTGGATCGTCTTGCGCGTATTGTTAGGGTTGGTGCCGAGTCCGTTATGCTCCTGCAAGCCTACGCCCTGTATGAGCTGCTTGCCAGGGTGATCCAAGGCCCAACGGTCATTAATGTCTTTCACCATGTCGCGTACTGCGGCGGCCTTATTCTGGTCGTCCATGCTATAGTCGTTGTAGTACAACAGAACGTTGTAATCCGGCTCCGCCGCACGGGCGTACTTGAACGCTTGTTCGACGTAGTTCACGTCCGTTGCCTTCAGCCACGGGGTGGATTTCAGGTAGCTGTGCCAGTCTGTCGGACTAAGAGAGCTGTCACGGACGGTGCCGCCCATCGCTTCGTTGACAACGTCCCACGAGATGATGTTCTGCGTGCTCGCGTTGAACTTGCCGTCAAAATGCTTGAGCACCGCGTTAATGTACGCGTTCATGTTCGCATACGCCCCATCCGCGGTCAGACCAGGGTTGGACGGAGTCGGGTCGGAGTCGGAGATCTTAGCGTTGTTTAGCCACGGAATCGACTGCCCTTCCCAGACGAGCGTATGCCCATGTATTTTCAGGCCATTGTCGATCGCGCTCTGAAGCTCCGTGTCCGCTTCGGTAAAGTTCAGATCCGCGACATTATGCGTAGAGGCGCTGGTGCCGATCAACGAAGCCGGCTTCGTCGCATTTTCAGGCGTCACAACGCCGAACTGGGCTTTCAGGACGGGCATGATTGGGTCTTGCATGTAATACGGGCCGATGATGTTGCCCATCAAATAATCCGGGTACGTATCCTTAATGCTGGGCAAGTTGAGTACATCCGGGTTAATCGTTGGTGTTGTTGCAGCACTCATACTATTAACAGTAGTTAATGTAGCATCCGCACTTGATATAAATCCGTCAGCCGTTTGGTCGTTAAAGTCAGCCCTGTAAACGACATTGTCGCTTGCGTCTTTAACAACAAAGTTGTCGATGTAGTAAGTTATATTCTTTGCATCCGTAGCTCCGCTATCACCGGTTTTAACAAACTGAATATAGGACCCGCTTGTGGCCGCCGTATAAGTATACGTCGCTGAATAGGAATTCCAAGCTGGGCTTGCCGCGCTTAAAGCTCCTGAGTTTTTAATCCAGTTGTAGCCGCTAGTTTGTAGAAGAATGCCTGCCACATCTTGGTCAGGTGTGTACAAGTCATATGAGAAGGTGTAGGTTTTGCCATCCTCTAGGTTCAAGCCGCTTGCCCCTGTCGCTATTTGCGCGCCATCCCACTGGTGCCCGCCTGTGGTTTGAACCTTTAAGAAATAATCGGTTACTACCGTAGTTAATGTAGCATCGCCACTTTTTATAAATCCGCCAGCCGTTTGGTCGTCAAAGTCAGCCTTATAAACGACATTATCGCTTGCGTCTTTAACAACAAAGTTGTCGATGTAGTAAGTTATATTCTTTGCATCCGTAACTCCGCTATCACCGATTTTAACAAACTGAATCTGTGCACCGCTTGCGGCTAAGTAAGTATAATTCGCAGTGTATGAAGTCCAACCGGGGCTTGCCGCACTTAAAGCTTCCGTATTTTTAATCCAGTTGTAGTTTCCGTTGGTCTGCAGAACAATACCCGCCACATCTTGGTCAGGGGTGTATAAGTCGAATGAGAAGGTGTAAGTTGTGCCGGCAACGAGGTTTAAGCCGCTTGCCCCTGTGTCTATTTGCGCGCCATCCCACTGGTGCCCGCCTGTGGTTTGAACTTTTAAAGCATAATTTCCATTCGTACTGCCGGAACTTTCCGCCGCACTCGCCTTCTGGTTGATCCCAAACTGCGGCAACAACAATGCAACGACAAACACTATCATCAAAATCTGCTTTAACCGTTTATTCATCGCGTTACTTCCCCTCCAAAACGATTATAAAGCCTCCCGGCATTCGCCGAGACTTGCGAAACTAAGGTTTTCTTTTACAACCAAACCTGTTACGAGAGAAAAGAGCACATTTTACATACATCCTGTAGCTCCTTTCATGACAGCGAGACTCACAATCTTTTTTGGCTAGTCGTGCCCGGAACGCCCAACGTGTTAGTGTCCAGCTGCCAAAGAACCGTACTGCCGGAACTGTCAGCCGCTGCCACTGTCTATGCCCCTTAAATAAGAGTCATCTCACGGTAAAGCGCTTACACTTACATGATAAAAAAGGAGGCCTCCTTTCGAATCTTTACATAGTATCACGAACATGTCCTCCTTTCGTGATAGGTCAAATTCAATGATAATACACATGAAAGCGCTTTACAGTATACAAATTAAAGAAGAAACTACTATATTTTATAGTTCATCTTCCGGTGTGACTAAGCTTGGCTGTGGAGTTTAGCAAGTGGAAGTCGATATAAAAAGAAGGAAGAGAGTTTCTCCTCCTCCTTCTTTATCGATTCGATTTAGGTATTAGATCTATTTCTTCTTCCAGCTTTCGATCAACGCTTCCGCATCGGCATTTAAAACGGCTTTGGCTTGCGCTTTTAAGTCGCTGCTTTCCGCCTTATTCAACTGATTGATAAAGTCCTGCATCTGCTTGATCGCCTGATCGCGATGTCCTTTGTCCAGATGATGCTGCGCCTGCTTCAGACTCGCCGAAAGCTGGGAAGCCAGAGACTTGCCGACCTCGCCCGAAACCTGATATCGGTCAACCAGCTTACTCATGCTACCGGTACTTGTCTTCACCTGGATATGAACCGTCTTCTGCAGCTTGTTCCCTGCCGCATCCTCTACGGCTATAACAACGGTTTGCGCTCCCAAATGACCGGCGAGCTCAATGCTAAGCTTATTTCCGTTATATGTTTTACCGTCAAAAGCCAAGCTTGCCGAACGGATCGCCGTCTTGCCGTCTCCGGCCTGGAAGCTTAAGTACGCATCATCCTCAAGCACGGCGCCATCCTCAAGCTTCGATCCGTTAGCCGTCAAAGTATAGACGGGCACTGCCGGGATTTCCACTCTAATACCAGCCGACACGTTACCGGACTTATCTGCGGCGCTGATCACCAGCGTATAGCTTTGGTCCGCTTCGATTCCGCTCAACACCGCCGACTGAACGCCTCGTTTCACCTCGGTAACTTCACCTACTTGCTGGCCACTCTGAAGCAGCTTAAGCCGCACGACATCTCCGTCCAGCGCATAAGGTCCGTCCCAATGCACGGTCAGCTTGCTATTGTCGCGCGTGAACTGTACATTCTCGACCTCTCCAGGCGGAACCCCGTCATCAACCGGGTCTGGCGGCAGGGTTGGTGCGGTAAAGACGGATGCATCGCCAAAGGTGAACTTATCGAAGTTGTACAGCCAGTCATTCCCCTTGAACAACAGGTACACCAGATGCTTGCCCGTAACCGGAGCGGCAGCCGTAATCGAACCGTCAAAGACCTGGAACGTCTGCCAGCCGCCAGTACCGCTTACCTTAGCTGTAGCAATGACGGGTCCGTTAATGCCGTCAATTCTTGCCTCAATAGTTCCGCCGCTTGTAGCGCTTGCCGCCTGAACGTGGAACTGTGTTGGACCAGCATCGCCAAAATCAACGTAATTGTACATCGCATACGGGTTATTCGGACCGTATACGCCAGCCAGATAGGTCTGGTTGCCGCCGTTCTCCGTACCCACGTTTACGCTGTTCGTGAAATTCTCAGCCTCCAGCTTGCCGTAGGCATCCCTTGCCTTGCCTTTGATCTGCGAGAAGGTGAACCAGTCGAGATTGCAAGGATAGTCGCTCCCATCCGCCCCATGGAAAATGAGATATACATCATGAACGCCAACAGCCAGCGAATCATCCATGATGGAGGTTACGTCCAACCAATTATTCCAGCTGCCCATGGCGGGAACCTCGATCACGCCGGCTGTCGGACCGTCAAGGCTGTCCAGCTTCACTTCAATGGACCCGCCTTTATTGCCGCTTGCGAGATGCAGCGTAACGCCGGCAGCTCCCGAGCCGAAATCAATATCCTTATAAGACGCATACGCATTATTGTGAATGCCGTCCGCAAATTGTCCGGAGGAATTCACGCTGAGTCCATCGCTGCTCGCAAAGTTCTCTGCCTGCAGCTTCGCGTAAGCATCCGTCCGAGTTGGATCGGTCTTCGTAAATTTGAACCAGTTCAGGTTAAACAGATATGAGTCATTTGTCTTTTTGAATACCAGATACACATCGTGCTTGCCGGTCACGTTGCTCGTATTCCCCTGGTCATCCTTCAGCAGCGTAACGGCGTCAATAAAGTTATTCCAGCCTCCGGTGCCCTCGACGTTCAAGGTCCCTACCTTCGGACCGTCCAAAGCGTCCAGCCTAACCTCGATCTTACCGCCGCCCGTGCCGCTTGATGCCCGCGCAATGAAACCGCTTGCACCTTGTCCCGAGCCAAAATCCACGTTTTTGTAAGCCGCATAGAAGCCGTCTTGAATACCGCCTAGTTGCTGCGAGCCTTCGATGCTGCCCTCCATGCCCGGGCCGTTTACGATATTAAAGCTTTCCGCCTCGATCTTGTTATACGGATTTTTAACGGCATACTCCAGGTGTTCCGCATCCTGCGGCTCCAGAGAGGTCAGCGCTTGCACGGCCGCCGCCGAGCTCCACGACTCGAAGGTACCGGACAGCTGCTGGCCAGCCCAGTTGCTGTCGACCAGATTGGCCGCATTGCGGTTGCTCCATGCCATATCCGTATTAAACGCCAGCCACTCGTTATAGCTGTCCGCGAAGGTTTTGTACTTGCTCTCGCTGCTGGCATTAACAACCTTCTGCAGATAGCCGAGGTTGCGCATGAGAATGGTTTTGCCGCCCTTCAGATCCCCGTTAGGTCCTTCGTAACGCAGCAGACCGTTGGCATCGACCAGTCTCTCCTTTGTAAAGGTTGCCCCCTTGAGCGCATCGTCCAAATAAATCTTGTCTCCCGCAATCTGATAGAGACCTACGGCTGCACCGATAAACGTGCCCTGATTATAGTGGGTCGCATCCGGTATCGGGCCGTTTTGCGTTTCAATCCGGTCGAATACTTTGCCGTTGCCGTCCGTCAGCATTGTTTTGCCCCAACGGTAAATCTTTGAAGCGGCATCCAGGTAGTGAGCATTGCCAGTCGCGTTATACAGGAATACCGCGGCTTCCGCGGCGGGGAAGTTGATGCAGGCATTTTTCGTCGTGCGGTCATCGCTCTTCCACCAAATGCCGCCGCCCGCAAACTCGTCATCCCACTGGGTATCGTACACATAATTAAAGTAATATTCCGCTCTCTCGAGATACTTCGGATCATTCGTAATCTGATAAGCTCGTGTGCTTGCCATCGCCCACCACATAATATCGTCGTTAAACGTGTTGTTGGTCCAATCCTGGCCATACTTCGCGATCGCCCCGTCGAACACGTCGTCAATCTGGGTGCGCAGCTTCGCCTTCAGCTCCGGGTCCGTTGCCTCCTGATAAGCATCCATCACCAGCTCCCATAGCTCGGCCTCCACCCAAAAGTCCTGATAGCCGTCATGCTTGGAGGTTTTCCAGAAGTACTTCGCACTCGCATCCCAGAACGCGTTATTGTAGGCTTCAATCGCGGTCTTCGCGTCCGCTGCCTCAAAAGCATGGGCACGAGGTGTTCCGTTTGGAATCAAGGGACTAACAGAGAGTGCAAGAGCAATAGGCAATACGATAAGCTTTGACCTTCTTCTTGTCTTACCGGTCACAAACATCCCTCCTGAAAAAATATGAATTGGCAAAGGAAAAGCCGATTCGCATGCGGGTATACGATCGGCTTCAGTCACCTAATAATATAAAGTCAGGTTAATATTATGTCAATATATCATATTTAATTAAATCCTTTAGACTACTTATTAATAATATATCATGTTATAACATTTATGAAGGAAGTACTACTTACCACCGAATTTGTCGAATCAAGGAGAGTATCTCTTTCAGCTCGTCTTCGGCTACCGGCCACCCCTTCATCTCATTTTGCAGACGCTCCAGATTGAGAAATCCCTTCGCCACTCCGTTCAGCCTCGCAGCCAAGGTGGATCTCTCCAGCTCCTCCTCTGATAAATACAACGACATCAGCTTCTCCACTGCATCCGGGAACCTCTTCAAATAATATTTCTGATGTCTGGATTCTGCCGGATAAAAAGCGTTAAAAGGCGACAGCTCCGTATCCAAAATGCCCTTCGTTTCCTCCATACGGCTCTTTATCCGCCGGAAAGCCTCTGCCTGTTCATCATCCCGATAGAGCAGCAGGGACTGATATTGCCGGTCCTTATAACCGTTGATGTTATAAGGATTATGGTTGTTCCAGAAAAGCTCCAGCAACTCGTCATAGGAAACAAGGGCAGCGTCGAACTGCAGCTCAACCGTCTCGGTATGATCGCCCATGCTGCGGTAAGAAGGCTCGGCCGTTGTCCCTCCGGCAAAGCCTACGCGTGTCCTGATCACGCCGGGAACCGCGCCGAACAAAGCTTCCGGGCTCCAGTAGCAGCCCATGCCAAGCGTTATCGTTTTCTCAGCCTTATTCTCGTTCACCTTGTCCCCTCCATTGTCTAAGGAATTGTATCGATACATTATAATTTCCGTAAACGGTTTATCTCAAGCAGGAACGGCAACGCTATTAGAAGAAAAAAGTAGGAAGTCCAAAATCGGGAGGGTTATCATGGGAAGAGTCGTTCATTTTGAAGTTCATGTCGATGACATGGAGCGCGCAAAAAAGTTTTACGGCGAGGTATTCGGCTGGACGTTCGAGGATTGGAGCGAATATGCGGGAGTACCCTATTTCGGAGCTACTACGGGCGATGCCAATGCGATGGGCATTAACGGCGCGCTGATGAAGCGCATGGGTCCTCCTCCGCAGCCGGGGCAACCGGTTAGCGGCTTTGCATGCACGATGGGCGTGGAAGATTACGATGCGACGGAAGCGAAAATCCTGAGTCTCGGCGGCCAGGTAGCTCTGCCGAAATACGCGCTGCCGGGCATGGCTTGGCAAGGCTATTATATCGATACCGAAGGCAATGTCATCGGCATTCATCAGCCGGATGAGAATGCGAAATAAGCTGACGTCTCGCAAAAAGCCCAACCTTGCAAGGTTGGGCTTTTAAGCATAAAAATAACTTAAGAGAGCCAGGTTACGCCCTTATTCCGAAGAATCTCGTTCCATCTCCTAGGAGGCTCGCTATTGGAAACGACGTAATCCACATCGGACAGATCGGCGATTCTCGCATTAGCCCCGACACCCTCAGATGCTTCGGATTCACTTCTCCCCCGATAAATATCGCTCTCCCGTCGATCTGCATGGCCGTACTGCCCTCGTCGATAACCAGCACGCCATTGTCTTCGACTAGTCTGGCAGCAAGGACTCCAATCGCCCGCTTCTCTTCCGCATGAATGATCTCCCGTTCGCTATAGGCCGGTTCAATCTCGGTTTCGAGCTTAACCGTGCCGCCGTATCATGTACAAATGTCCCCTCTACGCTTATAGTTATGGATATACCGCTTAAAAATAATGTTGTTTTATGTGGTTTTTAGTCAGAATACTTTGGCTTACTCTGTATTTCATTCAATATACAAATACTTAGCACCCCATTAACATTGGAGTTATAGAATTAGAACGAATAAAACAACAACAAAACAAAATGAGGGATGACGATGTCCGGTTTTCCGGTTAAAGGAATTCTGTTTGATAAAGACGGCACCTTGATTCAGTTCCATTCGTTCTGGGTGCCGATCGCGGAGGAATTTACGGATCACTTGTTATCCAGTATGGGTGCGAATGAGACAGCTTCCGGTTTAAAAGAAACGCTGCTCGAATCCATTGGACTCTTCCCGGACGGGAAGGTAGATTCGAAAGGTTATCTGGCTGGGGGGACAACCGCGGATATTGCAGGGGCATACTTAAAGGTGCTTTCCGAATATGGTTATGGGCCGGAACAAACGGCAGGACTGCATGAATGGATGACGGAAGAGATTTACCGGCTCACCCAAGCCCATCGCGACCAGTTGCTGCCTACGGCAGATTTGGAGAGCGTGCTGACGCGGCTAAGAGATAAAGGATTGAAGCTTGGAATCGCTACGGCCGACGATTATGAATCAACCCTCTTCTTCCTGAACAAATACGGAATTGCGCACTACTTTGATTTCATTGGCACCTCGGACCGTTACGAGAAAAAACCAAGTCCCGTCATGATGAACGAATTTTGCGGGTTGACCGGACTGCAGCCAAGCGAAGTCGCCATTGTTGGCGATACGTTAACCGATATGAGGTTCGCCCAAAACTCGGAGGCCGGACTTGCCATTGGCGTTCTATCCGGCACAAGCCAGCGGGAAGAGCTTGCTCCTTATGCCGGTCTGATCCTTCCATCCGTTGGCGAACTAATTGATGAGCAGGACCAATTAGCATGGCAGGTAACCCGCCAAGAATAGCGCTGGGAACAATAAGAAGGCCCCCGAGACGTTGGCTCGGGGGTCTTCTTGTAACGAGCAGCTGATTCAGCAAATTTTTATCCGGCGGCCAAACGGTAAATCCCGCTAAAAAACTGGATAAACCCCGTAATTGAGCTGTCAACCTTTTTGTTATATGATAAGAAGGGTTTAAGCGAGCTTAAGCCCGCTAAAGACACATTTTCATTGCGATAAGAGAGGAATATTAACTAATATGAATCCTAAACAATTGAACTATACAATGCCGGCCGAATGGACGGCGCATGAGCGTACCTTCATCTCCTGGCCTGTACAAGCTTCGATGGTCTATCCGGAGCATTACGAGCAGGTAAGCGCGGGTTATGCCGAGCTTGTTACGGCAATCGCGGAATTCGAACCGATCACGGTTGTTGTGAACCCGGCGGATCTGGAGAAGGTCAGCGCTCTGTTCGCAGGCAACGATGCCGTGGAATGTCTGCCAATCGAGCATAACGATGCCTGGCTGCGCGACAACGGCCCAACGTTTGTCGTGAATCAAGAAGGCGAGCTGGCGGGCGTGAACTGGAAGTTCAACGCTTGGGGCGGCAAATATTCGCCATGGGATCTGGATGATGCCGTTGCACCGCAAATTTTGAAGCATGTTGACGTGAAGCAATTCGACGCTCCTCTCGTCATGGAAGGCGGATCCATCCATACGGATGGCGAAGGCACGCTTCTGACCACCGAGGAATGCCTGCTTAATACGAACCGCAATCCGGAGCTCAGCCGCGAGCAAATCGAAGGTTATGTCAAAGAGTTCGTTAACGTGGACACGATCGTATGGCTGAAGCGCGGCCTGAGCGGCGACGAGACCGACGGCCATGTCGATAACATCGCTTGCTTCGCGGCGCCGGGCAAAGTTATTCTGCAGGTGTGCAACGATCCTTCCGACGAGAACTACGCGATCACCGAAGAGAACCGCCGCATCCTGAGCGAAGCGGTGGATGCCAAAGGCCGCAAGCTCGAGATTATCGAGATCGATCAGCCGCCTTACGCGGAATACGAGGACACTCGTTTGACGCTGAGCTACCTGAACTTCTATTTTGTTAACGGCGGCATTATCCTGCCGGTGTTCGGCGGCGCGGCTGAGGAAGCCGACCGCAAAGCTATCGAAACCCTGCAGGCGGCATTCCCAGATCGCCGTATCCGTCCGATCGACGGCATGGCGGTTATCCGCGAAGGCGGCAACGTACACTGCACAACGCAGCAGATGCCTGCTCGCCGGGCTTAATATAAGCTACAACTAAAGCTTACGAAGCAGGCTTTGCTTCGCAAAACTTTTTTAGGAGGCATGCAAATCCATGAGAACGGTCAAAGTAGCAGCTACACAGATGAGCTGCACATCGAATATAGAAGAGAACATTCGCAAAGCGGAGGCGCTGGTGCGCGAAGCGGCGGCACAAGGCGCGCAAATTATCCTGCTTCAGGAACTGTTCGAGACGCCTTACTTCTGCCAGAAGGAAAAAGCGGACTACTACGTTTACGCAACCGAGCTGGAGGAAAACAAAGCGGTTAATCACTTCCGCGCCATTGCCAAAGAGCTTAACGTGGTGCTTCCGATCAGCTTCTACGAGAAGAAGAACTGGGCACGCTACAACTCGCTTGCCGTTATTGACGCTGACGGCGAGGTGCTTGGCAAATACCGCAAGAGCCATATTCCCGACGGTCCGGGTTATGAAGAAAAGTTCTACTTCAATCCGGGAGATACGGGCTTTAAAGTATGGAAAACGAAATATGCGAAAATCGGCGTTGGCGTATGCTGGGATCAATGGTATCCGGAAGCGGCGCGCAGCATGGCTCTTATGGGTGCAGAGCTCCTGTTCTACCCTACGGCTATCGGCTCGGAGCCGCAGGACGGCAGCATCGACTCGAAGGATCATTGGCAAATGTGCATGAGAGGCCATGCCGCATGCAACCTGATGCCGGTTATCGCTTCCAACCGTATCGGCGAAGAAGTTGACGAAGACTCGTCGATCAACTTTTATGGTTCGTCGTTTATTGCCGGCCCTCAAGGCAATCTGATTGCCGAAGCCGGCCGTGACGAGCATGGCGTGCTTGTTGCCGAATTCGATCTCGACCAGCTGGAATCGCAGCGCATCGAATGGGGCATCTTCCGCGACCGCCGTCCGGATCTGTATGGCGTAATCGCTTCGTATGACGGAGAAATCCGGATTAAATAACCCGTAATAACAGAAGGACCCTCGGGCTAAACTAAGTTAGCCTGAGGGTCCTTCTGCTGCTATTCAACAGCCCGATTCGCTAATATTTGATCGATCTCGCTCTTCAACAACAGGTATCTATGAACATTTCTCATGATAGGAACTTTGGTTAACTGGTTTTTATCCACGAATACTTTCATTTGGTCTTTGGAGAGACCCAGTAACTTGCCCGCTTCAGTGACAGTAAATACAACGAGGTTGCTCGTTGCGTTAAAATCTCTTTTTAATTTCTGGTTCCAGTCTTCAAATCCATTCATATGTCGTTTCCTCTCTCGTTCCTAATCGATCGGATACTTCATTATAACATGTCTTCGGACAAAGACCTCAGTTCGAACGGATTCCTTCAAAAGCATTCGTCACCAACTGCTTCACATAATTATCGTCCAACGTGCCGCCCGTCATCAGCAAGCGATAAAAGATCGGCCCGTAAATCATGTCGACGCTTAAGGCGATATCCAGTTCTTTATTTAATTCCCCGCGTTGAACTCCCCTCTCGAACAGGCTTCCTGCCTCTTGACGGCGGGGCTCAATATACCGGGTTCGAATGGCCTCTGACAGTCCTGCATCAAATTGCCCTCCGCCGATTAAGTCCTTTATAATTCTTCCCTCCGGACTTGTTAGAAAACGTACCAAATTCGAAGCATGGATAACTATATCATCAAATGCGACGCCCGTGTCAGGTACGGGAAGTCTGGCTGCGGCAGCAAACAGGAACCCGTCCATGACTACGGCCGCCTTGTTAGGCCACCATTTATAAATCGTAGCTTTGCTTACTTTCGCTCGCTCAGCGATTTTCTCTACGGTGACCGTTTCAAAGCCGCTTTCCAATAATAGATCATAAGAAGCGGTAAGGATCGCCTTTTGCGTTTCCATATTACGCGGCCGCCCTCTTTTAGCTTCCACCTGAACCATCCCTTTCTTCTGTTTGTACATAAACCGGAAAACAAAAACGATACGTTCAGTATACTAAAAAAAGAGTCAAAGAAAAAGAAAATAGCCTATTTACAAAACGATACGTTCAGTATATTATTTAATCATTAATTAGTGAACGTTACGTATAGTAATTGATTCGCTCGGAAGTGAAACCCCAGAGAACGGAGTGATACTTATGGCTGCTTCAAATCAGCAAACGCTCGAGAAAAATATTCCGGCGTGGTTAACGATACTGCTCGCAACCGCATGCGGCATGATTGCTGCCAATCTGTACTATGCACAACCCCTGGTCGGATTAATCAGCTCCTCCCTCGGTCTGTCTGCCGGCAGCGCCGGACTGATTGTAACGCTGACCCAGATCGGGTACGTTGCGGGACTTTTGTTTATCGTACCTTTGGGCGATATTGTGGAAAACCGCAAGCTGGTTGTTACCGCCTTGCTCCTTACCGCTGCTGCGCTGATCACTGCAGCGCTGGCGAAACAACCGTTTCTTTTCTTAACCGCTACCCTTGTTGTTGGATTAGGTTCGGTTGCCGCACAAGTACTCGTACCCTTCGCCTCCTACCTTGCATCCGATGCCTCGCGCGGACGCGTCGTTGGAAATGTGATGAGCGGTCTTCTGCTCGGCATTATGCTCGCAAGGCCATTATCCAGCCTAGTAGCTGATTTCCTCGGCTGGCATGCCATCTTTGCGATTTCCGCCGCAGCGATTGTTATTCTGGCCATTGTACTGGCCAAGGTGCTGCCGGTGAGAAAACCAACGGCAGCCACGAACTATACGGCGCTGCTTGGTTCCATGTGGAGGCTGCTGCGGACCACCCCGATTTTGCGCCGCCGCGCCCTGTATCACGCAACGCTGTTTGCGGCGTTCAGCTTGTTCTGGACCACCGTGCCGCAGCTCTTGGCCGGCCCTAAGTTCCATTTCTCGCAAACGGCTATTGCCCTTTATGCACTCGTTGGGGTAGCAGGCGCCGTTGCTGCGCCGCTCGCCGGCCGTCTGGCAGACCGCGGCTGGACCAGACCCGCTACCGCAATTGCCCTTATAACCGTTATCGTCTCGGTGCTTCTGCCTCTTCTGATTCAAACCAGCTCGCCAGTCGGCGTTGTTGTTCTCGTTATCGCCGCTATTCTTCTCGACGCTGGAGTATCGGCCAATCTCGTACTCAGCCAACGCTCGATCTTCTCGCTTGGAGCAGATATCCGCAGCAGGCTAAACGGGTTGTTTATGGCGATCTTCTTCTTTGGCGGTGCGATCGGATCGGCTGCAGGAGGATGGGCTTACGCAGCGGGCGGATGGAGTGCGGCGTTATGGCTCGGAATCGCATTTCCAATCCTTGCTCTGCTGTACTTCGCAACGGAGCGGAAGTAAGAATTAAGCAATTAAACGATAGACACCCTCGGGCTTTAAAGCCTGAGGGTTCTTGTTCATTTAATTGTGCTATAATGAATACCGGCTATTTTAAACGATTATTATTTCCGGAGGATTATATGGGACAAATCAACCAATCGTTGCCTCGCACGGAATCTGTTAACAAGAAAATCATTATATCGGCTGCGATTTTCCTCATCATCGCAATCGCCGGACTCACCTATGTCAAATGGTGGCCCTATTATCTCAAAGCCATAAACGCGGCAACCGAGCATACCATAGGCTCTTCGATTGTCTCGGGTAAGAATCAAGCTGCTCCCGATCCCTCTTGGCAATCGGCTTGGGATTACGCGAAGGCCTATTACAACTCGGTATGGAAGGCGGCAATCCTGGGCATTTTGCTAGGCTCGCTGCTTCAAGTGCTTATTCCATCCCGATGGCTGCTTAAAGCACTTGGCAAAACGTCCTTCGGCAGCACGCTGGTTGGCGGTGCGGCTTCCATTCCGGGCATGATGTGTACGTGCTGCGCAGCTCCTATAGCGATAGGCCTGAGGAAAAAGAACGCCTCCGTCGGGGCAACGCTAGCCTTCTGGCTGGGCAATCCAACCATTAATCCGGCAACGCTTGTCTTTATGACCTTCGTCCTGTCGTGGAAGTTCACGTTGATCCGTCTGGTATTCGGACTGCTGCTAACGTTTGGCGTCAGCTATTTCGCTAACCGGTTCGCTTCGAATGAGGCCCTCCCTGAACAGGTTGCTTCCGCCCCGGAGAAAATGGAGCAGGAAGAGCATTCCGCCCCGCTTCTCGTAAGATGGCTGAAAGCAATCGGCAGCATGCTGCTTCACGTCGTTCCTGCTTATATCCTTGCGGTGCTTTTGCTCGGCGCCTGCCGGGCATGGCTGTTCCCAACCATAGGCGAGACCGCATCCAACAACATTTTGCTTATTCTGTTGTTCGCCATAGCCGGCATGCTGTTCGTTATTCCTACGGCAGCCGAAATTCCGATCATTCAGACGATGCTATCCTTCGGATTAGGCACCGGACCCGCTGCGGCGCTGCTGCTGACGCTTCCTTCGATCAGTCTTCCTTCGATTCTTATGATTAGGAAGTCGTTCCCTTATAGGGTGCTGCTATTTGTAGTTGTATCGGTTGTCGTTCTGGGGACTTTAAGCGGCATTGCAGGAGTACTTCTCCTATAAAAGCATCCTATATGGCTGCAATAAATAAACCACACCCTTATGGATGTGGTTTTTCTTTTGCCTGTATTAATCAGAACAAAGGATATCTTTAACATACAAAGGGAAATCTATCCTCAGACTGGATTGGATACGAGAGGAGGGTCCCCGGTGGTCATCGTTATTTTTATTTTATACGCATGGTTTTGTATTCAAGTACTGATGAATCTGCGCCTTAAGCTGCCGCTTGCGGTCAACCTCCTTTTATTTATGGCCATTGAAGTCGTGCTTACGAACAAGCTGACCATTAGCGGCCACAACCTTAAGCTATTCCAAATCAATCCGAATATCCCGCATTTTATCGCTTTGATTCTGCATAATGACTTCACCATAACGTTTATCCTGATTGCTTTCGCTAACGTTTTTCTCTTATCGTCAAAAACTAGCGTACGGACCGGTATAGCCGTCTACGCGTTTGGCATACAACTGCTGCTTGGTATGGAACTGCGTCGGAATCAGGTTCTTATTTATAAAGAATGGAACTACCTCAATGAGTCCCTGATGATTATCCTGGTCATGCTATATACTTTGCTATTCGGAAAGCTCTTTCAGTGGATGGCTTCAAGAGAAGGATGGATTCGATAATGGGAGTAGTCATTTATGACCAGCATTTCAATAGTAATGAGTTGTATGTCATCGTTATGATGACAGTAGGCTTCACAATCTATCGGCTGCTGCCGCGAACACTATCCCCCTTGCAGACCGCCTTTACCATGCTTTTAAGCGTCACGTCAGGGCTCATTTTTGACCATACGATCGCTATACCGCCATTCGATTTATACGACACTGGGGACAATTCTAATTATGAGGTGTTTGACTTTATCTCCTATCTGATGTATGCCCCTTACGGATACTTGTATATCTATGGGTTTGAGCGTTTCCGGATCTCCGGGATTGTAACCATCGGATATATGGTTGTATGGGCCGCCATCGCCCTCCTGTTCGAATGGCTTGGAGTCAAGTCTGGCGTATTCCACTACAAACACGGATACTACATCCTCTACTCCATCCCCATCTACCTGGTCGTGCTCAGTATTCAGCTAGGGGCGTACCGGGCTGCTTTTTCCAGTCACCGCTGGCAAAAAATTAAAGAACCACATCCTGATTGAGGATGTGGTTCTTGTTGTTACTCCTTCACGGCGCCTAGCATGATGCCGGATACGAAGTATTTTTGCAGGAATGGATAAACGACCAGCATCGGCACCATGGCGATAAATACCTTTGCCGAGTTGAGCGTCCGATTGGACAGCTCCGAGAGCTTCTTGTAT
Source organism: Paenibacillus glycanilyticus (assembly GCF_051200795.1). Classification (NCBI taxonomy): domain Bacteria; kingdom Bacillati; phylum Bacillota; class Bacilli; order Caryophanales; family Paenibacillaceae; genus Paenibacillus; species Paenibacillus glycanilyticus. The sequence goes on along the minus strand of NZ_CP195155.1, from coordinate 228,563 downwards.
TGCTCCGGCGTCAGGTTGGTGCCCACCGGAATGTTGACGACAAGCTGCTGGATATAGGTCTGAAGCGGATAACTGGACTGGGTATTGCTCAGTACAAGCCCGTTGAAGAACTCGTTCCAGTGGTAGACGCTGATGAACAACGCTACCGCGGCCAGCACGGGGATCGAGCATGGGACATAAACCCGGAACAGAACCGACCACGGACCCGCTCCGTCGACAACCGCCGCTTCATTCAGCTCCTTCGGCAGATTGCGGAAGAAGTTCATGATCAGGATCACGTCGAATACCGGTACCCCGCCGCCTAGCACTAACGCCCAGATCGAATCGATCAGGTGATAATTCTGAATGGTAAGATACCATGGAATCAGGCCGCCGCTAAACAACATGCAGAAGACCAGGATCCACATGAATATATTGCGCGTTTTGAAATCCTTCTTCGGTCGTGCCAGCGGATAAGCCATTAATACCGTCATCAGCAAGGCGAAGCTTGTGCCAAGCACGGTACGCTGGATCGAAATCCAGAAAGCGTTAAAGAACATGCTGTCGTTAATAATTTCCTTATACGGCGTCAAAGAGAAGCCGATCGGGTAAATCGTTACCAGACCCGCGTTAGCGGCGGATTTCTCGGAGATGGATACACAGAAGGTGTACCACAGCGGATAAACGCAGCTTATAACGAGCAGCCCGAGGAGGATGATATTCGCAATATCAAACGCCCGTGAACCTAATGTTGTATTCCTGACCACAGCAGCGCCCTCCTCTTAGAATATCGTGTAATCGGCATAACGATAGGCCAGACGATAAGAGACATATATCAGCACAAAGCTAATGACCGACTTGAATAATCCAGCCGCCGTCGCCAGCGAGAATTGAAGATTTTGCAAGCCTAGCCTGTAGACCCATGTATCCAAAATATCTCCCGTCGAATACACAAGCGGGTTATACAAGTTATAGACCTGATCAAAGCCGGCGTTAAGCACGTTACCAAGACTTAAGACGCCTAACAGGACGACCGTAGTGATCAGAGCCGGAAGCGTGACATGCCGGATTAACTGCCAACGATTGGCCCCGTCGATAGCGGCCGCTTCGTACAGATTAGGATTGACGCCCGTCAGCGCCGCCAGGTAGATAATCGCGTTATAGCCGAATTCCTTCCAGACGTCCGTGCCTACGATCAGCTGCCGGAAGATTCCCGCATCCGCCATAAACAGCTTGGGATCCGCTCCGAAATAACCGAAGACTGTATTTACAACGCCATAATAGCCGAAGATTCCGATAACAATGGTGGACATGATAACCCAAGACAGAAAGTGCGGCAGATAAACAACCGTCTGCACCAGCTTCTTGTATCGCAGGTTGCGAAGCTCGTTCAGCAATATAGCAAAGACAAGCGGGACGATCAGATTAAGCACGATTTTGCCTACGGCGATAATTAAGGTGTTCCTGATTACGGTTTTACTGTCATTCAGCTGAAACATATACTTGAAGTTCTCAAGTCCAACCCACTCGGATTTGAACAGCCCGCTTCCCGGATTATAATTCTGAAATGCCATCAGAATCCCGAACATAGGCACAATACTGAACATGACAAGCCAGACCATACCCGGCAGCAGCATCAAATAATAGTGCTTCTGATGGCCTAATTTCCTCATGCGGCTAACCTCCTGTCACTCTAATGGATGAGAAAGCTTGCGAAAAGCACCGAAACGCAAGGTGCCTTCCGCAAGCTTTGCTTATCCTTATTTCTTCAAGAGCTCTGCAACTTCCGCCGTAATCTCATCTCCGCCTTGCGCTTTCCAGTCCTTCACGAACTTATCGAAGGAGTCGAGCGACGCTTGCCCAAGGATGATCTTCAGAACCGTCTCATCCTCCATCTTCTTCAGGTTCGCCCATTTGGTTTCCATCGTTGGCGTCTGGTTGTAAGTCACGCTGTAGACCTTCTTGTCGATAGGAGTTGTTGCAAACGGACGGTCACCGATTAAGAGAGAATAGAGCCGTTGGAAGTCGCCGAAGTTAGCCGTGCTGTAATTAGTCACGCCTAGTTCGTCATACGGCGGTTTAACGACGTCTCTTACTTTTTTCGCATCGGCATACATCAGTTTGTACAAGCTGTTCGGTACGTTGTAAGATTCAGGCTCCGTCTCGCCTTTCAGAACTTTCATCAGCTCGGTATACTCGTATTCCGTTTCGTTCGCCGCAGCCATTACGTTACGGAGCGGATACCAGCCCACCGCAACGGACAGGTCGAAGGTTGCTTCATCACGCACAAGAGCGTTGTTCATGATCAGAATTGCTTTAACCACGTCCGGCTTGGCATTTTTGCTGATCACGGTGTAAGTGCTGCCCGTTGTTTTCATATGCGTATTCCATTTGCCGTCATCGGAGTAGACCGGATAAGCCTGCCAGTTGGCCGTCGGGTCGTTCTTGAAGGAGTCCCCGTTGCCGTAACCGCCGGCCCACCATGGTCCGAAGAAAATACCCGTCTGGTTCGCGTTGATCGGATCACCCGTGTTATCGCGGGTACCCACCTCAGGGTCGATAAGACCTTTTTTATACCAATCGGCCAGCAAAGCCAATGTTTTCTTCGTATTTTCGGATGTTGTGCCGTACGATACCGTACCGTCGCCATTGTCGAGCCAGTAGCCCGGATAAGCATCCATCGCGCCGAAGATCGGGTCAAATCCAGCCATATTGTTGGAAGAGACGAGGAATGTGGAATACGGGAACGAGTTTTTGGATGGGCCGGCAATACCAATGGTTTTGTCCCCGCCCAGCTTGTTATCCATAAACGCTTTTGCCGTCGTCTCGAGCTCCGCCAGCGTCTTCGGTACCGGCAGGCTGAGCTTATCGAGCCAGTCCTTGCGGATCCACATGACGTGAACGCCGTCGGTATCCACCGTAATGTTTGGAAGCGAGACCATCTTGCCTTTGTAGCTGGCGTTCTCCAAGGCGCGGCCTTCGGTACTTGCCATAATATCTTTCACCTGTTTGGAGGCATATTGATCAAATAGATCGCCAATATCATAGAGCAGCCCGGAGCTTGCGGCTTTCGTCATGAAGGAGCGGTCGTCGACCACCATGCCGTCAGGCAGCTTGCCCGATGCAATCGTCAGGCTGACCTTCTGCTTGAAGTCGTTGCCTGTAGCAGCCGTCCAATCCACAATGACGTTAATGTTGTACTTTTCTTTCAAGTAACGCGTATATTGGTTGTTGCTTACGCTGTCGCCTTCCGGCAGCGTTTTGTCCGTCGGGTCCACCACCATGCCGATGTGAACGTCAACGGGCTTAGGGAATTTGGAGAAGGCGAGGTCATCCCCGGACAATGCGGGACTCTCGGAGCTTGTTGCATTAGAACTTGCTTCAGGGCTTGAAGACGCTTTCACATTGTTGTTTGATGAATCATTGGAAGAAGAACATGCTGTCAGGCTTACACCTAGCAATGCAGCAGAAAGCATTAGTGCCATATTCCTTTTCATCTAACCCCTCCTAGAACTCTTCGTTCGTTCGTTCCTTGCTTACCCATTGTACAATGAAAGCGCTTAAAAAAAGTCGGACGGATGTGCCCTGTTTTGTGTTCAATCAAGAAACGGGGGTAGATATTTGTTCGATTAATTGTAATCAATCTTCCCCCCTACGAACTGCGCGCGGAACTCGGACGGCAAGAGACGGGTCTGCTCATAAAAAAGCTGGGAGAAATATTTAGAGTCGTTATAGCCTACGGCATGCGCAACCCACGCGATGGATTGATTCGTCTCGCACAGCAGGCGCTCAGCGGATCTGATCCGCTCCTGCTTCAAATAATCGTTAAACGTCGAGCCCGACAGCTTCTTGAAGCATTGACTGAAATAACTTCGGCTCATGTGCACGTGATCGGCCACGTCCTCGGCATGCAGCGTACCCGAAGCCTGCTCGCGTATGAACAGAACCGCCTTCAGAATGCTTGTTGTCGTATTCGTAAAATCGGTGGTTGCCGCCACCTGCGCATATACGCGTTTCCTGAAATCGCGCATCCATTCGACCGCCGAGCGGACATCGGCCGCATCGGCGCCTAGTTCGGCAGGAAGCCCAAGGTCGGTCTCAAGCTGAGATAACACGCGCATAAACAGCCCTTCCAGGCGACGGAAGGACACCTTGGCTTGCGCGGTCTGCTTGCATAGCCGCTGAAAGACCGATTCATTATAAAGCCAGTAGTTAGCGCGCCATTCCTGCTCCAGCCCGCTCCAGCCCTCCTCCTCCTGCGTACGGTTGGTTTGCTCAGCGGCAGGTGAAGACGCGGGCTGCGATGCAGCCGAAGGCTTACCGGACGCTTCCTGCGCCGTAACGCCCGTCATCTGCTGCTGAATTCTTTTCAGAATCTGCTCGTCATCCTCTGATTCCAGACGCACCTTGGATATATAATCGAGCACTCCCATGCGGTAAGCGGTCTGCACATTTTCGAATTCCTCATGAAACGACAGGATAACGGAACGAAGCCCAGGGAATCGCTGGCGCGTCACCTGAAGCAGCTCCATTCCCGACATGACGGGCATGGATAGGTCGACAAACATAAGATCCACCTCATGCTGCTCCATAAACTCCAGCGCCTTGGCGCCGTTTGCCGCCTCTCCAACGACAACCATGTCATGATTGGACCAAGGCATAATCGAAATAAAGCCTTTCCGCGCAAGCTTGTCATCGTCAACGATTAATACACGAATCACATGGCTCTCTCCTTTCGTTGTTCGAGAAAAGGAAGGGTTAACGTAACCGTCGTACCCTGATTGGGCGTGCTATCTATACCCATGCGGGCTTTATGGCCGTAAGAGGATTCCAGCATGGAGCGGACGTACCGGAGTCCAATCCCCCAGCCCGTCTGCTGCTGGTCCGGCGTATCGCGCTGCAGCAGGGCCAACGTCTGCTGGCTAAGCCCCTTGCCATCGTCGCGAATTGTAATGCGCACCATCTGCGCCGCCTCGTCCGGCACAACGTTGATTTCCAGCATACCGTTGTCGTCTAAGCCGTGGCAGACCGCGTTTTCCACGATCGGCTGCAGAATGAATCTTGCGACCGGGCTGTCCAGATAAGTCCCTTCGGCAATATCCAGCTTCACTTCAAAATCATGCCGCATCTGCTGCAGCTCAAGATAGGTTCTCATGACCTGAATTTCTGATCGGAAGGTCGCTTTTTCCTCGGATTTGCCCAAATTGTAGTTCAGCAGAATAATAAGCGAGGAGATAAACTTCTCAATTTCTTCCTGCTTGTGCATAACGGCCAGCCAGCGCACCGAATTCAGCGTATTCATCAAGAAATGCGGATTGATCTGGTAGGCAAGCTTTTCGATCTCCAGCTGATGCCGGCGCTTCTCCTTCTGCTCCACGTCCATGATGAGCTGCTGAATCTGCCGCTTCATAATGTTGAACTGGTCGAAAATCCGGTCGAACTCGTCGATTCCCGTATGGTACTGCGTGGTGCCCATGTACCCTTTGCCGAACGTCCGCATCTCCTTCTCGATCAACCGGAACGGCCGGTTAATAAGCCGCCGCAGCACAAGCGTAAGCATAAACATCATTAGAAGAGCGATGGCGAGAATCCAATACATATGATTTTTCCACGTATAAAGCTCATGGTTGTAATAAGAGACGGGGAGCAGCATCGTGATGTCATAGCCGTAATCGCCGGTCATCCGGTTCCAGACATAATCGTCGGTCATGCCCGACTGGCCTTTCAGCTCAAGATGCTGGCCCGCTTCAAACGCGTTCCCGTTGCTGCTGTAGGTTACATTGCCTTCGGAATTCGTGAATACAAGCGTGTAGGGCATATTCAAGCTTTCGGTAACCGAGCTCATGTCCGTCGGAATATCGGTCTTGGCTTCCACGTAGACAACAAGCTTGGTGCCGTCCGAAAAGGTAACTTCCCTGGTGACGGACACCACGAGATCATCGCTGAACCGGCATAAGGATTTATGCGGGGACTGGTATCTCAGCTCCCCCATGCCGGCTACATCCGGCAAGGATCCAAGCTTAAAGTCCGCGCGCACCGGCAGATTCGAATAGGCTGCTTGCCCGCTTGCTTCATTGTAGTACATGACCAGCTGCATAGCCGGGTTCGAGAAGGTTATTAAGCCAATGTTATAGGAAATATCGCGGGAGAGAAGACGCTGACTATAAATGTCCGCGGTGTACACATACGTCTCCATCAGATGGCCTACCGTGCCTTCCGGCGTCATCTGTTGGGTAACCTGGAGCAGGTTATTGTACATTTGGTTCTGCTTTGTCGTTTGCTGATACAGATCAAATGCCATAGAAGTTTTGATTTTATCGTGCTGCATCGTGTAGATCGCATTGTAAGACACGGAAGCCATCAGAATGGCACAGCCTACAAAGCCGATGGTCAGTAATACCATAATGCGTTTGCGGAGAGAGGAGAATAAAAACCGGTTGCGAAGCATGGACAGGATGCCCGTTTTCCTAACATGAGCCGTTCCGGATGACTTAAACAAGCGTTTGCCTTGCAACTCCATCACCTCACAACTAGTATGGGACAAGACAATATTCGATGCTTTATGAGTTTATCCTGCCTGACGCGGAGGAAAGCCGCAATAGGGAATCGTATCCAACAAAAAAAGCCCTTTATCCGAATAGATAAAGGGCTTTCCTATATGCAGTGGGCTTGCTGCCCGCAATATGCTCTAAATGGTCGGGATGACACGATTTGAACATGCGACCCCCTGGTCCCAAACCAGGTGCTCTACCAAGCTGAGCTACATCCCGTGGAGCGGAAGACGGGAATCGAACCCGCGACCCTCGCCTTGGCAAGGCGATGCTCTACCGCTGAGCCACTTCCGCGTATGGTGCGGTCAAGAGGACTCGAACCTCCACGTCATTGCTGACACTAGAACCTGAATCTAGCGCGTCTGCCAATTCCGCCATGACCGCATTTTTCTAACGCGTAATGAAGATTATATCCCATCATTCCGGGTTATGCAACAGTTATTTTTCATAGACTTCGCAGCTCTCTTAAGCGGCAAAAAAGGCCCCCGCTGCAGCCGTATCGCCTGTCTGCGGGGCACCTCTTTAGTCGGCTATTTTTCCTTTGTTACTTGTAGATCGTAAAGATCAAATCGCGATTGCCGCCGTTCTCGGTTGTCCAGGTAGCTCCTCCGTTCGTCGACAGCCGCTCGAGTCCGCCGGCATACGGATTACTGTCGCTGTAAGCGAACCCGTACTTGTTGTTTGTCGAGTTGTCGTCAAGCGTCTGCGGAGAGCGTAAGATTAGTCCGTACTTCTTCGTGGTGTCCAGCCCCGTCAAACGCGGATATACCGCGTAAGGCGTCGCTGCTCCCGGTATATTGTTCGGATTAAGCGAAGCGCTGAACAGCTTTTGCACCGGATTGTTGCTCGCATCGAGCTGAACGATATCCAGATAGTAGTTATCTTCCGGCACCTTGTTTACATAGCTTTCGTACAAGTAGACATCCAGCCTTGGCAGGCTTGATTGGGTTAACGTAAACGTCTGCATCCTTTGAATTCCCGCACGAATATCCGAATACGCGGAGTACGAGGCGTTGCTGTTGTCCTGATCAATGATGAAGCCCGTATTGCCGCTCACATTATAAGCTTCGATCTCGTTAATCGACGGGATAAACCTCGCTTTATTGATATACAGCCGGATTTTGGACGTGTTTACGGTCGGGAAGTCGAATACTCGCCTGTCGCCAATCGTAAAGCCCTTCGTCAGGTTCACGTAGCTTGAGCCGTTCCAATATTGCAGGGCGTACGTATCGATCTGAAAGTTCTGGCTGCCGTAAGCGTACTCGTTCACGACGACCCGATTAACGCTTGTGCCGGTACCGAAGTCAACTTCGATCCATTGATTGTTAGCCGTGCCGTTCTCCCCGCTCCACCTTGTCGCTTGGCTGCCGTCCGTCACCTTGGAAGCTTCAAAGCCGGCTTGGGCGGACCAGGTAGACGAAGCAGTCGCGGCCTTGCCGGAGGCAAGATTCGCAGCAGCCGTCGGCCATGAGCTGGATTGCGGGGAGACGCGCACGATAATCGACTCGCCCGGCTTCAGCGTGCGGCTGTAGCTGCCGGAGTATGTGCCAAGCTTCGTTTTGCTGTATAGCTCGGTCAGCGTATAGGCCATGCTTGAGCTCAGACCCAGATCGCTGAACGCTACGGATGCGCCTTGCGAATTGTTCATATCCCAGTTGGACAGCCCAACGTATTTGTCGCCGTTCGCCGCCGTTAAGTATACCGCAGTCGGAGGATGCTCGAGCTTATGATAGAAATTCGTCATCGACACCGGCCGGGCCGCCTTGCCGGCCTTCACCAGATTAAGCAGATCGGAGTTGAACAGCGTCTTCATCCGATCCTCCGATATAAACGGCACGTTGTCGCCTATAAGGAGATGACCGCCTCCCATTATAATGGCCGTGGACAGCAGCGTTCCCTCGTTCAACGTTACTTTATTAAAGCCGTCGATCACGCTTTCCGGGAACAGCATGTCCGGGTCATTGTACGAATACAACGTACCGTTCGTCCACCAGGAAGCCGCCGTGTTAAGCGCCTGGCGCTCAATGCCGGGATACGATTCCAGTCCGATTGTCGTATCGACGCCCGTCCTGCGCCCATGCGCGTAACCCGATGGCAGCAGCGGTGCAATCGATTCGTTGATGTAGATGTCCTGCGGCGCCGCGAGCAAGGTATCGCGCATGACCTGCATGCCGATCCGGTAGGCTTCCATCCCGTTCTTCGTGGAATCGTAGAAGCTGCCTTCATACATGCCGAGGTCGATGAAATCGAGCTTCACGTAATCAAAGCCCGGGTCGATATGCTGCGTCTGCATGATCCAACGCAAGTACGCCTGACCGCCGGGATGCGTCGCATCTACGATATACGTATTGATGTACGACTTGATCGGGTTGCCGGAAGCATCCTTAAGCGCAATGTCGCCGAACGTATACGAAGTTGTTGGCACCGTGTCGGTCAGAGGATCAAAGATCGCGAACGGAGCGGAGTATGTGCCGGCCTTCATCCCTTTGCTGTGCACGTAATCGGCGAAGTCCTTCAGATTCTGCACCGGCGTCTTGGCAGGCACACCCTTATAGCAGCAATCGAGATTCATGTAATTATAGCCAAGCGACTTCAGATGGGAGTAAAAGTAATCCGTTGTCGGAAGCATCGCGTCCGCCGTGCCGTAGGTGTAATACGCGTACCACGTGTTGAATCCGATTGGCACATCGCCGGTCCAATTCAGCTTTGGCTCGCCAACGGCATAAGCCTGGCCAAACGTCTCCAGTCCGTCGCGGTAGTCCGTGAAATAACCGAGGAAAAACTTATCGCTCGCGACGGACGTACCGCTCTTTTTCCCGCCGGCGTTATATACCGAGAATCCGGTGAGCGGACCGTTTGCCGCGCTGGCCGGGGCCAGGTATTGCATGCTCTTCCACGTCTTTGTCGTAGCCGCTCCGGCGACGACGCCCTTCTTGCTGGCATTGTCGAACATGGCCGCAACCCAGTAGCTCTTGCCGTTGAACGCCGACCAGGTTTCGCCCGCACCGTAAGGACGGTCGTCACCGTTCTGGCTGTTGCCGAAATCGTTGACCGGCGCTACGCCAAAATCGTAGTTGTTCGTATAAGGTGTTGTATAAATGCGCTTGTCGCTGCCGGAGCCGATGTCGAGGTTATTGGCCGCGATTGGCTCAAGGAAGTCGATAGTCTGCGAGGTCCCTTTGCTGACCGTCATATCCGAGAGGATATAGGAACGGTTCTCGTACATGGTGATGCGCAGCGTTATCGTGGATCCCGACGCAAGCGCGTTCGTAATCGTCAGCAGCTTGCCGCTTGTGCCATAACCGTCGGTACCGGTTGTCGTCCAGCTTGCGGTCCGGGTCGCCGAATCGGTCGACTTATACCTGGTCGGGCTTCCGCTGATCGCATAGTCCGAGTAAAAATCGCTGATGAGTGTTGTGCTGCCTTCCTTAAACGTGCCTTTACCCGTCGACAGGTCGTACGCAACGGTAATGGCCCCGTTGGTAGCGGTTACAATATTGCCCGTCTGAGAGATCGACACGGGTGCCGCATACGTCGTACGGGTGCCGACGGGCAGCAATACCGACAGGAGCAGCGAGAGAAGCAGCACAACCTTCATGCCATTCTTTCTCATTATTTTCCCTCCTAATGAGTGGTGATGAGCAGACAACCCTGCTCTCGCCACCCATTGTACGACAGTCGCCCGACCAAAATAATCCAATTATTTGTGTGATCGATGTCCGCTTTTTTGCTTAGCCGGTATTCGGTTACGATTCGCCTCAGCCTTTGATCGCCCCGGCCGCAATCCCTTTGATAATGAAACGCTGCATGAACAGGAAGAAGACGATAATCGGGATAAGCCCCATCACCGCATAGGCAAACGCAAGGTTCAAGTCGCTGCTGTACTGCCCGAAGAAGAAGTACTGCTGCAGCGGGATCGTCCGGAAGTCTTTGCTTTGCAGATACAATAACGGCAGCAAGAAGTCGTTCCATATATAGAGCGCGTTAAGGACAAGCACCGTCGCGGTCACGGGCTTCAGCAGCGGCATAACGATACGGACGAAAATCCCCGGCGTAGAGCAGCCGTCAATGCGGGCCGCCTCTTCAATCTCCCGCGAAATCCCCCGCACGAAGCCGGTAAAGAACAGAACCCCGGACTGGACACCGAATCCGCCGTAGATCACGACGATTCCCCAATAATTGTTCAGCATATCAAGCGATTTGCCTAGCTGGTAGAGAGGCAACATCGTAACCTGGAAAGGCACCATCATGCCGGAAAGAAACAACAGGAAAAAGAAATTGTAGAGCGGCTTGTTGCCGCGCGCGATCGCGTAACCGCTTAAAGCGGAGATGATCAGTATAAGCAGCACGGAAAGGACGGTGATGATTACGCTGTTCAAGAATGCTGTCGGGTACTTTGACGTATCCCAGGCATGAACGAAGTTGGCCAGATCCAGGGACGGCGGCAGCGCGTAAAAGGAATCAAAGGTCTGCTTCGCCGATTTAAGCGCCATAAGCACGGCGACGTAGAGCGGGAACAGAAACACGGCGGCAACCGCCGCAACGGCAATAAACACAAGCAATCGCGTGCTTCTCATTACATCTCCACCTCCCGCTTTCTGAATATCGTCACTTGCACGACCGTTACGATGACCAGAATGACAAAGAAGATCATCGATAACGCCATGCCGTAACCTGCCTTAAACGAGGAGAACGCGTTTTTATAAATAAACGTCGAGATCACCTCGGTAGCAAAGCCCGGTCCGCCGTTTGTCGTAACAAGCACGAGATCGAATACCTTCAGTGAGCCAGTCAGGACGAGCAGCATGTTGATCGTCACCGACGGCGCAAGCAGCGGCAGCGTAACGTTGCGGAACACGCGGAGCGGCCCTGCTCCGTCGATGCGCGCGCTTTCCGACAGCTCGGCCGGAATGCCCTGCAGGCCGGCAATGTAGATAATCATCGGCGAGCCAATGCCCTGCCAGACGGCGATAATGATCAGACCGTACAGGGCGCGATCGGGATTGCCCAGCGGGCTGGTTACGTCCATCCCGAGATGGGCGAGCAGCCTCGGGAACCCTTGGCTGTAGTTATAGCTCCAGATGAAGCCGGCGAGTATGACCGATATAACGCTTGGCAAAAAGAAAATCGTGCGGAACAAATTCCGCAGCGGCAAATAACTGTCGAGCAGCAGCGCGAACAGAAGCGCAACAAGATTGACAAGCAGCGTTAGAATGATCGCATATTTGAACGTGTTGCCAAGAACCGTCCACAGATCGGCGTCTTGGAGCGCATTCACGTAATTGTCCCAGCCAATATAAGTCAACTTGCGGGAGATGCCATCCCAGTTCGTGAACGAATAACGTATTCCCGTTACAAAAGGCAAGATAACGGCGAACGTAAACAACAGAACGCCCGGAACGAGGAACAGAACATACCACATCTCGCGTCGAATCGTTTTTTTCAAGACTTCCATCGCTTTCTCTCCTTTCCGAAAGGAACGGCATAGGCTGTACCTATGCCGTTCGCGTCGCCAGTGCTCTATTATTTATGGTTTTTGGCAACCCAATCGTCGAGATCCTTAATGATATCGTCTGCCGTTGCCTTGTTGAAAAATACTTTTTGCACGTATTGCGAGAACTGCGTCGTCCAGTCGATCGTTGTCGTAATATACACTTGCGAGTTGTACAGCTGACCGTTATCGAAGTAAGGCTTCAAATCCGATACGGCCGGAGCGATGTCAGCCGAAGCCCCTTTGACGTAAGTCAGCGTCTTCACGTTTTCTACCCACGTGTTTGCCGCGGGAACGCTAGCCAAGTAAGCAAGGAATTTCATCGCGGCTTCCTTATGCTCGGATTTGCTATTCACCGCTACTGAAGCGTCCGGATTGAATTCCAGCTTGTTAAGCGCCGGATCATTGCTGAACGGATACGGGAAGTAACCCATGCCGGTTGCGAACAGCTCCGGATTTTTCTTCTCGATGTCCGGCAGCGGCCAGGTGCCCATGTACATCATGGCAGCTTCTTCGCGGGCAAACATGTCGACCGCTCCGTTGTAGTCAACGCCAAGCTGGTCCTTGTTGCCGTATTTGAACATGTCGAGGGCATGCTGAATCGTTGTCTTCGTGGCTGGATTGTCCGCGAACTTCGCTTCACCCTTCTCCAGCTTGTCGAAGAAATCGGTCTGCTTGTCTACGAGCACCGTGTTGCTCGGGAAGTCGCGGCTCAGCCACATGCCAAGCGGCCAGCCGTCTTTCCAGCCAAGCGCGAACGGCGTTTTGCCCGAATCTTTGATTTTTTGCGCCGCCGCGATAAGCGCATCGTATGTCGTAGGAATCTCGATACCGAGATCGGCGAAAATTTTCTTGTTATAAAATACGGCGATTGGCCCTGCGTTCAGCGGCATAATGTAGTTGCGGCCGTCCGTTGCTTGCTCGGCAAGCACGCCCGGATCGAAGGTCTTCATAAATGCCTGGTCGGTTAAGTCTTCCAGGTAACCGCCGTCTTTGTACAGCTTGGTCGTGCTGCCGGCGTTTAAAGTAAATACGTCAACGATATCGCCGCTGGCGAGCTTTGTCTTCAGCAGGGTGGCGTAGTCGTCGAACTTGACCGGCTGTACGTCCACCTTGATATTCGGATTTTCAGCTTCGAACTGCTCGACGATTTTGTTGATGCCGTCCGTCGCGTCACTCTTGAAATGCATGAACGAGATGGTAACCGGTTCGGTATCTTCCGTTGCCGGCGCGCTCGCCGATTCCGTTGCCGAGTTGGCGGGCGCCGAAGCCGTATTAGCCGGGCTTGCGGCATTGTTGCCGTTATTTCCGCCACAAGCGCTCAGCAGCGCGGTCATCAAGGCAACGCTGAGACCAAGGCCGAGTTTCTTGTTCATTTTCCATATCCCCTTTGTCTGATGTTCTCGGATCGAGCGTTCTCGTTCGTCCTGATGCTCAGTTTACTGATTGTCGGCTGCTGCAGGAATAAAATAAATTGGAGATGCGATGTTCAATTTTTTGCAGGCTGAAATTCAGCCATCGGCGGCTCCCGGAATTCCGATGGGGTTTGCCCGGTAAATTTTTTGAATACCTGGCTGAAATACCGTTGATTCTCGTAACCGACCAGCTCGGCAATATCGCTTACCTTATGATCGGATTCGCGAAGCAGCTCGCAGGCCTTTTCCATGCGCTTGCGCGTTACATACTCAATGAAATTTTCCCCTGTTGCCGCTTTGAATTGCCGGCTCAGGTAACTCGGATCCATATGATAGCGGGTTGCCATATCGATCAGTCCGACATCTTCGAAATAATGCCCGTCCAAATACGCCACAATCTCGCTCATGGGATTAGCCGCATCATTCGAAGCCGCCCTGGCGTGTATATGCGCCTCTATAGCCGCTGACAGCTCCGCCACGTAGGCGTGAAGCGCGGAGAGCGTCATCACGCTGTCAATCGCGCGTTGATCGGACAACAGCAGACTGGCTGCGGCAATAGCCGGCCATTCGTTTCCGGCGGCAGCGCCAAGCTTGCGCAGCTCCTTCTGCGCGCTCCGGATGGACAATGATTCCGATATCTCCGCTTTGCGCGCAAACTCGCCAAGCATTCTGCGAACCGAAGGCGTTTGTCCGCCAACGATCGCTTGCTGCAGCAGCTTCGCGTCGAAGCCGCCGAGCATCTCGCCGCGCTCCCGCAGCTCCCGCGGCGTATCGGCTGCTTTTACCACGAACTCGCTTCCACGCAGCGGGCTGTCGTACAGACGCTCGCTCGCTTCCTCGAAAGCCTCCGGCAATTGGTCCAGCCGTTCGCGCGGATCGCTTAATCCAACGACGGCATATAGCTGCAGCATACGGCTCGTTGTCTCGTGGAAGGGAAGCAGCAGCTCCCGCACGGTCCCGCCGTCCATAACCGGCTCTGACAACAGCAGGCAAAGACGCTGACGGTCGTCCGATTTGAAAACGTATAGCGGCGCGCCGCTCGTCAATTCGTTCATCATATTTTCGATGCTGAACATAAGCAGGTCCGCATTGCCGTTGAACTTGGTTTCCGAGAGCTCGCGGAATCTTCGAAACATGCAGACGGCAAGCCGATAGCGGCCTATAGGCGGACTCGTGAGAAGCTCCGCTGCTTTGGAGACGATGTCGGCGTTGCCCACTATTCGCCGTCCCGTCACGTTTTGCAGAAACGTCTCGGTACGCAGCTTGCGCATCTCGCTTGCGAATTGCTGACGCTGCTCGACGCTCATATGACTGCGGCTGGCCTGTATAGCTTTGAACATGGCATCCTTCAGGTCTGCATGCGACACCGGCTTCAGCACGTATTCGCATGCCTGGTAGGCAACGGCCGCTTTCATATATTCGAATTGCGAATGACCGCTGATTACGACAACCTTAATATGGTTGTACCGGTGATACAATTGCTCGAGGAACTGCTGGCCGTTCATGACCGGCATATTCATGTCCGTTACGATGATATGGGGCTTGCTGACCGGAATGAGCTCCAGCGCTTCCGCGCCGTTTCGGGCTTCCGCGACAACCTCGACATCCAGCTGCAGCTCATCTATCATTTTGCCAACCGATTTGCGCCCCCATGGCTCATCATCAACGACCATTACCTTAAACATGAGATTCTCCCCGCTTTCTGCATGGAATTCGGATACGAATAACCGTTCCTTCGCCCAGCTTGCTGTCCAATTCGAGGCCATACGAATCGCCGTATGCAAGCCGTATGCGCTCGTGAACGTTTTTCAACCCAATCGAGACCCCCGAGAATACTTCCATCGACTTCTTCTCCATATCGCTGCGCAGCTCCGCCAGCTTGGCTGGAGCTATACCCGGACCGTTGTCGCTGACGGACAATACGATTGTCCCTTCGTCCGTTTCAGCTCTGACCCGAATGAGCAGCTGCCCGTCATCCGGCCCGCCAAGCGCATGTATGACCGCGTTTTCTATAATAGGCTGCATAACGAAACGAATCGTGGAGACTTCCATTAACGACTCGGGCACGTCAAACTCCATGCGCAGCGACTCCTCAAACCGAAACTGCTGAATATACAAATAGTTGCCGACATGCGCCAGCTCCTGCCGGATTGTAGACTCCGTATTCCCCTCATAGAAGCTGTAGCGGAACAAGTCACCAAGAGAACGGCACATCTCCGGAATTTCATAATCTCCGATCAACACCGCCTTGCCGCCAATCGTTTGAAGCGTATTGTACAAGAAGTGCGGGTTAATCTGCATCTGCAGAGCAAGCAGCTGAGCCTCTTTGTTCCGAAGCTGCATCTGGTAACGCTGCTCGATCAGCTCCCGTATTTTTTCCGTCATGAAGTTGAAGCTTCGGGTCAGCTCGGATATGTCATCCCGGTAACGGTACGGCTGTGACAGCGTGACGTGGAAGTTGCCGTTGCGCACCTTTTTCATCGCCTGGCCAAGCCGTTTAATCGGTCGTGTCAAATACTGCTGGGCAAAAAGCGACAGCAGCGAAATGCACACAACCGCAAATACCAAGGCCCCGATTGCGATCAGAAGCGTATTGTTGCGATGGCGGGCCAGTTCTTCGTTCGGATAAATGATGGTTAGCGTGGAGTTCCCGTTATCCAGATAAGAGGTGCTGACGAGCAGATCCTGGCGCTGCTCGAAGCGGATCTCCTTCGGCTTCTTTTTCAGCTTGGCATCCGGCATGTCGAATGAAGGTACAATACCATCGTATTTGTCGCTCGTATGGTAGAAGGTTTCGCCCCTGGAGTTGCGCAGCACGATGACATTCGGAGACTGGTTATTCGCCTCGATTACTTTAGCGAGCTCTTTGACCTGAATGTAAAAAACAAGCGTGCCGATTTTACTATGGTAGAACGGGTCATAGATCGTAATGGCAAATACGAAAAAATCCTGCTTAAACGAAGAATCCCTGTAGGAAAAGGAGAGTGAGTTCTGGAACGGCAAATCGAGCATGTCCTCGTAATGGGGGATGCTCTCGTTAAAAGGGATAGAATCATAACTGGCCGCTCTCGACCAAAAGTCCTTCAGCTTATTGTCCTTGCCAAAGATCATGACTTTAATGACGGTATCCTTGTTCTTATTGGAGACAAGCGCATAGTAGCTCTTCAGCGACTCTCCAAGAGCAAAGAAATCCTCGTCGTTCGTGTTACGGCCGTGCTCCATCAAATTCATAACACGGGGGAAACCGTACACCTGCAGCGCAGAAGAGGACAGGTCTCGAAAGTATTGATTCAAATAGCCGGCTACATATTGCGCATTCTGGCTGGTGCTGCGGTACATCGTACGTTCCAGCGATTTCGTGCTTGATTCGTAAAAAAGATAAGACAGCACAAGCATCGGGACGAGAGACGTGATTACGCTGCTCCAAACAATCTTTGTCCGAATACTCCGGTTGACGAAAAGCCACTTGATTACCTTCATGGCAGCGGACCTTCCTGACTTTTATCCGCCGGAAAGACGGAGTCATCAATTACTCCAAATATCCGGACCTTATCCTCTGTCCGTAATTTTTGACCAACCTGTGTAGAGCTCGTCCAACCGATCATGCTACCCCTCGCTTTTTATGAAATCGATGCCAAATGGTGATGATGCATTATACCGTCTGGGCAGAATACCTGCAATTCAATTTATCGTTAATTCCATGTTCAATTTTTTGACTGATATAACTAGGCTCCATATCGTTTCGGAAAAACAAAAAAGAGCCTTGCTAAGCAAGGCTCCGTAATTTCAAATCATATGGTGCGGTTGATGGGACTTGAACCCATACGCCCGGTGGGCACTACCCCCTCAAGATAGCGTGTCTGCCGTTCCACCACAACCGCAAAAAGCAAGGTAAAGTGAGCCATGAAGGACTCGAACCTTCGACACCCTGATTAAAAGTCAGGTGCTCTACCAACTGAGCTAATGGCTCTCAAATAAAAAATGGTGGAGGGTGATGGATTCGAACCACCGAACCGTTAGGAAGAGATTTACAGTCTCCCGCGTTTGGCCACTTCGCTAACCCTCCGTAAAAATGGTGCCGGCGATAGGAGTCGAACCCACGACCTACTGATTACAAGTCAGTTGCTCTACCAACTGAGCTACACCGGCATATTAACTTTTCCAACCATCTAACATGGTGGCTCGGGACGGAATCGAACCGCCGACACGAGGATTTTCAGTCCTCTGCTCTACCAACTGAGCTACCGAGCCTGATGTTTGATTAAATGGCGGAGCTGACGGGATTCGAACCCGCGGTCTCCTGCGTGACAGGCAGGCATGTTAGGCCTCTACACCACAGCTCCACATCGAATTCTCGGTAAAAACCGAAGATAAAGTTTTGGTTGCGGGGGCAGGATTTGAACCTGCGGCCTTCGGGTTATGAGCCCGACGAGCTACCGAGCTGCTCCACCCCGCGTCATTTTAAAACATATATGGTGGAGGCTGAGGGGATCGAACCCCCGACCCTCTGCTTGTAAGGCAGATGCTCTCCCAGCTGAGCTAAGCCTCCATATTGTGTAATTCCGGGGTCCCCGAAAAGTAATCGGAATAACCTTCGAAATGGAACTTCATTTTTTGGGTAAAATTGGTGACCCGTAGGGGATTCGAACCCCTGTTACCTCCGTGAAAGGGAGGTGTCTTAACCCCTTGACCAACGGGCCTTATCAAATAAAAAGTTATATGGCAGAGAGGAAGGGATTCGAACCCTCGAGACCCGGTTAGAGCCTACACGATTTCCAATCGTGCTCCTTCGACCACTCGGACACCTCTCTATATGGCTCCCCGAACAGGACTCGAACCTGTGACAACTCGATTAACAGTCGAGTGCTCTACCAACTGAGCTATCAGGGAACATTAAGAAAAAAGGTAAAGCCCAATAAAAAACCCACTTCATGGTGGGTGTTTATTTATGCTATAAACATAAAACACCATAACAAACTGAATATGATTCAAACAAAACATTAGCTGGTTTCCGGTTTCAAACCGGAGTCCCCGCAAAGTACTGTGGGGTTTGTTTAGGATAAGCCCTCGACCGATTAGTATTCGTCAGCTCCACACATTGCTGTGCTTCCACCCCGAACCTATCAACCTCGTCGTCTTCAAGGGGTCTTACTAATTGGGAAATCTCATCTTGAGGGGGGCTTCACGCTTAGATGCTTTCAGCGCTTATCCCGTCCGTACTTGGCTACCCAGCGGTGCTCCTGGCGGAACAACTGGTACACCAGCGGTACGTCCATCCCGGTCCTCTCGTACTAAGGACAGCTCCTCTCAAATTTCCTGCGCCCGCGACAGATAGGGACCGAACTGTCTCACGACGTTCTGAACCCAGCTCGCGTACCGCTTTAATGGGCGAACAGCCCAACCCTTGGGACCTACTTCAGCCCCAGGATGCGATGAGCCGACATCGAGGTGCCAAACCTCCCCGTCGATGTGGACTCTTGGGGGAGATAAGCCTGTTATCCCCAGGGTAGCTTTTATCCGTTGAGCGATGGCCCTTCCATTCGGTACCACCGGATCACTAAGCCCGACTTTCGTCCCTGCTCGACTTGTTGGTCTCGCAGTCAAGCTCCCTTATGCCTTTGCACTCTACGAATGATTTCCAACCATTCTGAGGGAACCTTTGGGCGCCTCCGTTACATTTTAGGAGGCGACCGCCCCAGTCAAACTGCCCACCTGACACGGTCCCTCTACCCGATTCAGGGTAGCAGGTTAGAACTCCGATACGATCAGGGTGGTATCCCAACGTCGCCTCCACACAAGCTGGCGCTCATGCTTCTCAGGCTCCCACCTATCCTGTACAGATCGTACCAAAGTCCAATATCAAGCTGCAGTAAAGCTCCATGGGGTCTTTCCGTCTTGTCGCGGGTAACCTGCATCTTCACAGGTATTAAAATTTCACCGGATCTCTCGTTGAGACAGCGCCCAAGTCGTTACGCCATTCGTGCGGGTCAGAATTTACCTGACAAGGAATTTCGCTACCTTAGGACCGTTATAGTTACGGCCGCCGTTTACTGGGGCTTCGGTTCACAGCTTCGGATTGCTCCTAACCGCTCCCCTTAACCTTCCAGCACCGGGCAGGCGTCAGCCCGTATACTTCGCCTTACGGCTTCGCACAGACCTGTGTTTTTGCTAAACAGTCGCTTGGGCCTTTTCACTGCGGCCCCCTCGGGCTATTCACCCTACCGAGGCACCCCTTCTCCCGAAGTTACGGGGTCATTTTGCCGAGTTCCT
This sequence comes from Paenibacillus glycanilyticus, assembly GCF_051200795.1. NCBI lineage: Bacteria > Bacillati > Bacillota > Bacilli > Caryophanales > Paenibacillaceae > Paenibacillus > Paenibacillus glycanilyticus. Next base: position 208,857 of record NZ_CP195155.1, on the reverse strand, counting down.
TAACGAGAGTTCTTCCGCGCGCCTTAGCATGCTCTGCTCGCCTACCTGTGTCGGTTTGCGGTACGGGCACCTTCACCTGGCTAGAGGCTTTTCTTGACAGCCGGAGTACATGACCTTCGCTACTGCAATTTTCGCTCCCCATCACAGCCTAGCTTACGCGAGTTGCGGATTTGCCTACAACTCTGCCTCACTGCTTGGACAGGCTATTCCATCAGCCTGCGTCACTGCCCTTCTGTGTCACCCCATTGCTCATAACGGTTTACGGTGGTACAGGAATTTCAACCTGTTGTCCTTCCACTACGCCTTTCGGCCTCGCGTTAGGTCCCGACTTACCCTGAGTGGACGAGCCTTCCTCAGGAACCCTTAGGCTTTCGGCGGACAAGATTCTCACTTGTCTTTTCGTTACTCATACCGGCATTCTCACTTGAATGCAGTCCACCAGTCCTTCCGGTCTGACTTCAATCCGCATTCAACGCTCCCCTACCCAAGACACAAACGTGTCATGCCATAGCTTCGGTGGTGTGTTTAGCCCCGTTACATTTTCGGCGCAGAGTCACTCGACCAGTGAGCTATTACGCACTCTTTAAATGGTGGCTGCTTCTAAGCCAACATCCTGGTTGTCTTTGCAACTCCACATCCTTTCCCACTTAACACACACTTGGGGACCTTAGCTGATGATCTGGGCTGTTTCCCTCTTGACAATGGATCTTAGCACTCACTGTCTGACTCCCGGTAAACATGTCTATGGCATTCGGAGTTTGACTGGACTTGGTAACCCTTGGCGGGCCCCGCACCCAATCAGTGCTCTACCTCCACGACACTCTTAACCGAGGCTAGCCCTAAAGCTATTTCGGGGAGAACCAGCTATCTCCGAGTTCGATTGGAATTTCTCCGCTACCCCCACCTCATCCCCGAATTTTTCAACATTCGTGGGTTCGGGCCTCCAGTGCGTGTTACCGCACCTTCACCCTGGACAGGGGTAGATCACACGGTTTCGGGTCTACGACCACGTACTATTTCGCCCTATTCAGACTCGCTTTCGCTGCGGCTCCGTCTTCCCGACTTAACCTTGCACGTGAACGTAACTCGCCGGTTCATTCTACAAAAGGCACGCCATCACCCTTTTAACGGGCTCTGACTTTTTGTAAGCGCACGGTTTCAGGTTCTTTTTCACTCCGCTCCCGCGGTGCTTTTCACCTTTCCCTCACGGTACTGCTTCACTATCGGTCACTAGGGAGTATTTAGCCTTGGCAGATGGTCCTGCCGGATTCCGACGGGGTTTCTCGTGTCCCGCCGTACTCAGGATCCGTCTCGGAGGCTGCAGACTTTCAAGTACAGGGCTTTTACCTTCTTTGGC
>NZ_CP195155.1:162500-202500 GCF_051200795.1 Paenibacillus glycanilyticus | reverse complement strand
ACACGAACTTCATCGCTAATGCTTAGATTCTTAATGCCAATGATGGCGGAAAGCTGGAACCTGAACCAGCGAGTGAAGCAAATGCCAATTACCTTACGACTTTCTGCTTCTCGCGCAGCGCACGCTGGATATCCCGTTGCGCATCGCGCTTCGCGGCCGTATCGCGCTTATCGTATTGCTTCTTACCTTTACCAAGACCAATCAAAAGCTTCGCGTAGCCGTTACGCACGTAAATCTTTAGCGGCACGATCGAGTAGCCCTCTTGCTTGGATTGGCCGAGCAGTTTGTGAATTTGCTGCTTGTGGAGCAGCAGCTTCCGAGCGCGGGTCGGATCAGTCGGATTATGGCGGTTGCCCTGTTCAAAAGGACTGATATGCATGTTATGAATAAACATCTCGCCATTCCTGATCGTTGCAAACGCATCGCTAATATTCGCTTTCCCCATGCGGAGAGCCTTGATCTCCGTGCCCATCAGCACGATTCCCGCTTCATACGTATCCTCAATGAAGTAATCATGGGAAGCTTTTTTGTTTTGAGCGAGCTGTTTGCCGTCATTTTTTTTAGCACCCACAGCGGTTCACCTCATTTTCGTTTACGCATTCCAATAGAGAAGCGTTATTAGGAATACATTGTAACAACTTTATAATTCTAAAGCAAGACTCGAAAATACATCGCTTACATAAACAAAAAAACCGCCCCGTTAAGGGCGGTCTTCGTTCGTTAAATTAAGCTATTACAGCTTAACAACGTTCTCAGCTTGTGGTCCGCGGTTGCCTTGAACAACGTTGAACTCAACGCGTTGGCCTTCTTCAAGAGTCTTGAAGCCTTCGCCAACGATTGCGGAGAAGTGTACGAATACGTCATTGCCGCCTTCAACTTCGATGAAGCCGAAACCTTTCTCAGCGTTGAACCATTTAACTGTACCTTGTTGCATGTGTATTACCTCCAAAAATGTATTAATATGCGCCTATTTCGTATCGAAACAAAAAATTCACACATTGAAAAAGGTCCATGACTTAAATGACACCCTTTTCAATATGTGAATTCAGGTTCATATCATCAATTGCTTTGAGTGTACTATACCCAAAATCAAAAATCAAGCGACAAGCTTAAATATATTTTCCCAGCTTATTCAAGGAAAACGGCGCTGCTTCTCCGCAGCCTGCGCCCCGTCTTGCAGCGCCGTTATTTAGAGTTATAGTACGTTTGTCATGTTAAATATTTATTTACGTTTCTTGCGGACAAACGCTGCTGTGGAATTGCCGCCGCCATTCCCGCTACCGCCGCCGCCATTTCGTTTCTTCTTTTTATTTTTCCCTTCCTCGCCGGAATTATTCGTTCCGCTCGAAGAATTCGAACCTTGCGGTGATCTTCCGTCGCTGCGCTGACCTCCGCCGCCTCCGCTGCGGTTGCCCCGGCCGCCGCGCCTGCCGCGGCCGCCATCAAAGACCGAGCCTTGATCCGGGTCTTCGCCCGTATCGGCGTCTCTGCCGCGGCTGCCGCTAATCGGCAGCCCCCACATATCCGTGCGCGGCCTTGCCCCGCGCACTTGACGCCCTTGCTCGAGCGGCTTCGCCTGCTCTTGCCAAGGCGAGCGCTCCGCCGCGCCTTCGGCCGCGCGGCTCGCGCCCCCGGCCGCTCCGCGGTCAGCGCCTCCGCGCTTCCGCTTCGCGTTTCCTTGCGCGCCGCCATGCTCGGCGCGCTGAACATCTCCGCGGCCGCCCTTGCCAGGGCCGCGATTACCACGCTCGCCGCGCGCTTCGCCGCCGCGGCCGCCTTCCTTCCCGCGGCCGCCTTTTCCGCCGCCGCGTCCAACTACCGCGCCCGTGTCCCCGCCGCGGCTGAAACCTCCGCGCTTGCGGCCGCCTCCGTTGCGCGCGCCAAATCCTGCATCCGCTACGCCACGGAAATCGCTGCGCGGCTTCATGTCCACCATCTCGAAATCGATGGTGTAATCGTCCATGTTCACCTGCGCCACGCGGATTTTCACTTCATCGCCGATGCGGTATACCTTAGAAGTACGCTCGCCGATCAGCACCATATGAAGCTCGTGGAAGTGGTAATAATCATCCGTCAAACCGCTCAGCCGTATAAGGCCTTCCACCGTATTATCCAATTCGACAAACATGCCGAAGCTTGTCACGCTGCTGATAATGCCGTCGAATTCCTCGCCGACTTTGTCCAGCATGAATTCGCACTTTTTGAGCTTATCCGTATCCCGTTCCGCATCAACCGCCACGCGTTCGCGTTCGGAGGAATGCTGCGCGATGTCCGGCATGCGGGCCGCCAGCGCCTCGTTTCGTTTTTCCGGCAATGCCCCGCCGTTCTCGAGAACTTCGCGGATAACCCGGTGAATCACTAGATCCGGATAACGCCGGATCGGCGATGTGAAGTGGGAGTAGAACTCCGCCGCAAGCCCGAAGTGGCCGAGGCTTTCCGCATCGTATTTCGCCTGCTTCATGGAGCGAAGCATCACGGTCGAAATAACCGTCTCTTCCTTTGTGCCGTGGATCTCTTCAAGAAGCGTCTGCAAGGCGCGCGGGTGAACCGAATTGCCCTTGCCTTTTACCACGTAACCGAAGTTCGAAGCGAATTGCATGAAGTGAAGCAGCTTCTCCTGATCGGGATCCTCGTGAATCCGGTACAGGAACGGCACGCGGAGCCAGTGGAAATGCTCGGCTACCGTTTCGTTCGCCGCAAGCATGAACTCCTCGATAATCATTTCCGCAATGGAACGCTCGCGCTTGATAATATCAACCGCCTTGCCTTCCTCGTCCACGATCACCTTCGATTCCTGGAAATCAAAGTCGATGGCGCCGCGCTTCATCCGTTTCTTCCGAAGCTTCATCGCAAGCTCTTCCATCAGCGTGAACATGCCCAGCAGGTCGGCGTAACGTTCCTTCAGCTCTGTCTCCGGCTCTTCTTCGGTGGCCGTCAAGATCTTGCGCACATTCGTATAGGTCATGCGCTCTTTCGTCTTAATAACGCTTGTAAAAATATCGTGGCGAACGCGCTTCAGCTTGGAGTCAAACTCCATCTCGCAGGAAAGCGTCAGCCGGTCAACCTGAGGATTCAGCGAGCAAATCCCGTTCGACAAACGGTGCGGCAGCATCGGAATAACCCGGTCTACCAGGTAAACGCTGCATCCCCGGCGGAAAGCTTCCTGGTCAAGCTCCGAACGCTCCTTCACGTAGTAGCCGACATCGGCGATATGAACGCCAAGCAGATAGTTGCCGTTCTCCAGCCGCTTCACATGAACCGCGTCATCAAGGTCCTTCGCGTCTTCGCCGTCAATCGTCACAATCACTTCTCCGCGAAGATCGCGGCGGCCTTGTTCAACAATCTCTTCCTCGGTAATGGAGTCCGGAGCCGCCTCGGCCTCGGCCATCACTTCATCCGAGAAGCCCTCGGGCAGCTGATGCTTGCGAATAATGGACAAAATGTCGATGCCCGGATCGTTCTTATGTCCGAGAATTTCGATAATTTCGCCTTGCGCCGCAGACCGTCCTTCCGGATAGGAAGTAATCTTTACGACCACCTTCTGACCGGTTACCGCCCCTTGAAATTCACCCTTCGGAATAAAAATATCCCGGTTAATCCGTTTATCATCCGGAACTACAAAGCCAAATGCCTCATGGCTTTCGAACGTGCCCACTACCTGCGTAACGGCACGCTGCACAATGCGGACGACCTCGCCTTCCATCCGGCCTCCGCCTTCGCTTTGCGAAGTAATGCGCACCAGCGCGATATCGCCGTTCATCGCGCTCTTCTGATCGTTTGCATGTATGTAAACATCAGGATGATCCTTCTCGTCAGGCAGCAAAAACGCGAAGCCCTTCGCGTGCGCCTGGATTTTCCCTCTTAGCAGGTTCATACGCTCCGGAACGCCATAGCGTTCATTGCGCGTCCGAATGACTTTGCCCTCTTCCTCGAGCTGATTAAGCAGCTTCAGGAATTCTTTAAACTCCGCCGCATCGTTAATGCCGAAATGTTGTTCCAGCTCCTGATAAGTCATCGGCTTGTAGGCCGTTTCCCGCATAAAATCAAGCAGTTCCTGCTCTTGCATCATAGTTTTCCTTGTCACCTCATACACCGGAGGCTTTCCCTACCGCCATCCAGCTACCGGTTGATAGATTATCATATACCGTTTAGTATACACGAAATCATTCCTTAGCATCCGTAAAAGACCGGAAAAAACAAAAAAACGGAGGTCTCCCTCCGTTTCTGAGTACGAATCGTAATGATTTACACTTTAACTACGTATGCTACAACCAGCGCCAGGATAAAGAACCCGCTCGCCAGCCCTACTGTCAAACGCTGAAGGAACAAGTCCAAACCGCGCGCCTTCTGCTTACCGAACAAGTGCTCAGCACCGCCAGTAATCGCCCCGGACAATCCAGCGCTTTTCCCTTTTTGCAGCAATACAACTGAGATCAAGCCGATTGCAAAAATAACGAGCAAAATCTTCCAAAAGATTTCCATTTGATCCACCTCCAGCATAGGAGCTCCGTTAAACACATAAATTGATTTTATCATAGGAGGACAAGTAATTCAATAGTTTCAAATATCGGCGTGAATTCCATTAAACAGCAAAAAAGGCATCCCCTCACCGGGATGCCTTTTTACCTATTGCCAAAAAACTTATTTGAAGTTTTTCAGGTTGTAGAATGCCGATTTGCCTGCATATTGAGCAACCGAACCGAGTTGGTCTTCAATGCGGAGCAATTGGTTGTATTTCGCTACGCGGTCCGTACGGGACGGAGCGCCTGTTTTGATCTGGCCAGCGTTTGTAGCAACCGCGATGTCAGCGATTGTGCTGTCTTCGCTTTCGCCGGAACGGTGGGAGATAACCGCTGTGTAACCAGCGCGTTTCGCCATTTCGATCGCGTCGAATGTTTCAGTAAGCGAACCGATTTGGTTAACTTTAACGAGGATGGAGTTACCCACGCCTTTTTCGATACCGTCAGACAGACGCTCTGTGTTTGTAACGAACAGGTCGTCACCAACGAGCTGTACTTTGCCGCCGAGTTTGTCAGTGAGCAATTTCCAACCTTCCCAGTCGTCTTCGGAGCAGCCGTCTTCGATTGTGATGATTGGGTACTTCTCAACCCACGAAGCAAGCAGGTCAACGAATTCCGCGGAAGTGAAGGATTTGCCTTCGCCTTCGAGGTGGTATTTGCCGTCTTTGTAGAACTCAGTGGAAGCTACGTCCATGCCGAGGAATACGTCAACGCCCGGTTTGTAACCAGCACGCTCGATAGCGGAGATGATTGTTGTGATCGCTTCTTCGTTGGAACCAAGGTTAGGAGCAAAGCCGCCTTCGTCGCCTACCGCAGTGTTCAGGCCTTTGTCTTTCAGAACCGATTTCAGGTTGTGGAAGATTTCAGCGCCGATGCGAAGAGCTTCTTTGAAGGTTGGAGCGCCAACCGGCAGAACCATGAACTCTTGAACGTCAACGTTGTTGTCCGCATGCTCGCCGCCGTTGATGATGTTCATCATTGGAACTGGCAGCGTTTTTGCGTTGAAGCCGCCGAGGTAAGTGTACAGGGACACGTTCAGCGCGTCAGCCGCAGCGCGTGCAACAGCCATCGATACAGCCAGGATTGCGTTAGCGCCAAGCTTAGCTTTGTTAGGCGTACCGTCAAGCTCGATCATTTTGCGGTCGATTGCTACTTGATCAAGAGCGTCCAGACCGATGATTTCAGGTGCGATAATCGCGTTTACGTTCTCAACCGCTTTTTCAACGCCTTTGCCCAGGTAACGGCCTTTGTCGCCGTCGCGAAGCTCAACAGCTTCGTAAGCGCCAGTGGATGCGCCGGATGGTACGATTGCGCGGCCTTTGCCGCCGGATTCCAGGGATACTTCTACTTCTACAGTTGGATTCCCGCGGGAATCCAGCACTTCGCGTGCGTAAACGTCAACGATGATAGACATTTGAGTAACACTCCTTCAGTTAAATTATTTATAGGGTTGAAGCATGGAAAACAAGCTGTATTGATTCTACCTTGAAACTTACTTCTGAATCAATGTTGTACCTGTCATTTCGGCTGGTTTAGCCAGCTGGAGCAAATCAAGAACCGTTGGAGCCAGGTCAGCCAGAATGCCGCCTTCGCGAAGCTCTCCGCCAGCCACTGTAACGATACAAGGAACCGGGTTCGTCGTATGCGCGGTGAACGGACGCCCGTTCTCGTCGAATACCATATCCGCGTTGCCGTGGTCAGCCGTAATGATCGCCACGCCGCCTTTTGCAAGGACAGCTTCCACCACTTGACCCAGACATTCGTCGGTTGCTTCAACTGCTTTGATTGTCGGCTCCAGCATGCCGGAGTGACCTACCATATCAGGGTTAGCAAAGTTAAGAATGATCGCGTCATGCTTATCGGCTTCGATCTCTCTCACCGCTGCCGCCGCAACCTCGTACGCGCTCATTTCCGGCTGCAGGTCGTAAGTTGCAACCTTCGGCGAATTGATCAGTACGCGAGTCTCGCCCGGAAGCTCAACATCGCGGCCGCCGCTGAAGAAGAACGTGACATGCGGGTACTTCTCGGTTTCGGCAATGCGGAGTTGTTTCTTGTTGTTTTGAACAAGCACTTCGCCAAGGGTATTATCCAGGTTCTTAGGGGAGTACGCCACATAACCGCCGATTGTCTCGCTGAACAGCGTCAGGCAGACAAAATGCAGGTTTTTCGGGCATTTCTCGCCACGGTCGAAGCCGCGGAAATCTTCATTGGTGAATACTTGGCCAAGCTGAATCGCACGGTCGGGACGGAAGTTGAAGAAGACGATGGAGTCTTCCGATTCAACCAGGCCTACCGGCTCATCGTTCTCTCCAACGATAACCGTTGGCATAACGAATTCATCATAAACGGATTTTTCATAGGATTCAACTACAGCCTTGATAGGATCCGTGTATTTAGGACCTTCGCCGTAAACCATGGCGCGGTACGACTTCTCCGTACGCTCCCAACGCTTGTCGCGGTCCATTGCGTAGTAACGGCCTTGAACGGTAGCGATCTGGCCTACGCCCACTTCTTCAATCTTCGCTTGCAGCTGTTCCAGGTAACCCTTCGCACTGTCCGGAGCAACGTCGCGGCCGTCGAGGAAGGCATGAATGAATACTTCGTTCAGCTCCTCTTTCTTAGCCAGTTCCAGCAGAGCAAACAGATGAGCAATGTGGCTGTGTACGCCGCCGTCGGACAGCAGGCCGTACAGGTGAAGCTTCTTGCCGTTCGCTTTCGCGTGGCGAACCGCCCCAAGAAGCGTCTCGTTATCGAAAAATTCGCCGTCGCGGATCGACTTCGAGATGCGAGTCAGATCCTGATATACGATACGGCCAGCGCCGATGTTCAAGTGACCAACCTCGGAGTTGCCCATTTGGCCATCCGGCAAACCTACTGCTTCGCCGGAAGCCGTAAGGGTTGTATGCGGATAAGTCGACCAGTAGCGGTCGTAGTTTGGTTTTTTCGCTTGCGCAACGGCATTGCCGGTTACGTCGTCGCGAAGGCCAAAGCCGTCGAGAATAATCAGTGCAACTGGTTTCGGAGCCATCTTACTTGGCCCCCTCAACGAGTGCGATATAGGAAGCAGGTTCAAGCGATGCGCCGCCGACAAGAGCGCCGTCGATGTCCGCTTGTCCCATGTATTCCGCAACGTTGTTAGGTTTTACGCTGCCGCCGTATTGGATACGAACCGCATCAGCCGTTGCCGCATCATACAGATCAGCAACTACGCTGCGGATGTAGCCGATAACGTCCTGCGCGTCTTCGGAAGTCGATGATTTGCCTGTGCCGATCGCCCAGATTGGCTCATAAGCGATAACCACTTCAGCTGCTTGCGCAGCCGACAGGCCTTGGAATGCCGCTTCGGTCTGCACTTTGCAAACATCCTTCGTTTGGTTAGCTTCGCGCTCTTCGAGCTTTTCGCCCACGCAAACGATTGGCGTAATGCCGTGTTTGAATGCCGCATGCATTTTTTTGTTAACGATCTCGTCGGTTTCAGCGAAGTAAGCACGACGCTCGGAGTGACCGATAATGACATACTTCACGCCAAGATCCTTCAGCATAACGCCGCTGATTTCGCCCGTGAACGCACCGTTGTCTTCGAAGTGCAGGTTTTGCGCGCCGATTGCGATCGCCGTGCCTTTTGCCGCTTCAACAAGCGCAGGAAGAGTAGTGTAAGGAGCGCAAATGACGCTCTCTACGCCAGCAACCTCAGCCTTGCCTTTTACTTCGGAGAAGAACGATACAGCTTCGGAAACGGTTTTGAACATTTTCCAGTTACCTGCAATAATAGGTGTTCTGCTCATCGTATATTCCCTCGTTTCTAAAATTATATATTTCTATCTTATTTATCGTTAAGAGCTACAACGCCCGGAAGTGCTTTGCCTTCCATGAATTCCAGGGAAGCGCCGCCGCCAGTGGAGATATGGTCCATTTTGTCTGCCACGCCGAATTTCTCTGCAGCCGCAGCGGAGTCGCCGCCGCCGATTACCGTGTAACCAGCTGTTTCCGCACATGCGTTAGCAACCGCACGAGTACCGTGGGAGAATGGTTCGATTTCGAATACGCCCATTGGCCCGTTCCAAACAACCAGCTTGGAGTTTTTGATAACGTCAGCGTAAATCTCGCGAGTTTTAGGACCGATGTCGATGCCTTCCCAGTCAGCAGGGATGCCGTCAACGTCAACGATCTTCGTGTTTGCGTCTTTGCTGAACTCGTCAGTAATAACGATATCAACAGGGATCAGGAAGTTTTTACCCAGCGATTTTGCTTTCTCGATGAACTCAAGAGCCAGATCCAGCTTGGAGTTGTCAACGAGCGATTGGCCGATTTCATGGCCTTGCGCTTTGAAGAAGGTGTAAGACAAGCCGCCGCCGATGATGATGTTATCAGCGATCTCGATCATTTTGTTGATAACGTCGATTTTGTCTTTTACTTTCGAACCGCCAACGATTGCTGTGAAAGGACGCTCAGGGTTGTTCAGCGCTTTGCCGAGAACATCAAGCTCGCGTTCCATCAAGAGACCCGATACTGCAGGCAGGTAGTGCGCAATGCCTTCTGTCGAAGCGTGGGCACGGTGAGCGGCGCCAAACGCATCGTTTACGAACAGATCAGCCAGCTCGGCGAATTGCTTAGCCAGTTCCGGATCGTTCTTTTCTTCGCCCGCATGGAAACGAACGTTCTCAAGCAGGAGTACGTCGCCATTGTTCAGCGCGTTAACTTGTGCTTTCACTTCTTCACCAACGGAGTCGTTAGCTTTTACAACCGGTTTGCCAAGAAGCTCGGACAGACGTACGGCAGAAGCTGTGTGACGCAGTTCTTCAACCACTTCACCGTTTGGACGGCCAAGGTGGCTCGCGAGGATTACTTTAGCGCCTTTTTCGATCAGATAGTTGATCGTAGGAAGCGTTTCGCGGATACGCTTGTCGTCAGTAATTTTGCCATCTTCGAGTGGTACGTTGAAATCGACGCGTACAAATACGCGTTTGCCTGCTACTTCTACGTCACGAACACTTTTCTTATTCAATGGTGTTGCCTCCCTGATTATGAAGTTGAAAGCATATATGAGATAAAGCCTATAACAGCAGCAAAAAAGGCGTTCCTTCTCGCAAGAAGGAACGCCTTCGCCTAATATCCACTTAAGTGGAGCCGCAGACTAAGCGTATCCCGGAGCGTCAAGCTCCGGGACGAAAGCGTTCCATGCAATTGTGGAATAGCGTGTGTATCTTACAGACCTTTGCTTGCCACGAATGCAGCGAGGTCAACTACACGGTTCGAGTAGCCCCACTCGTTGTCGTACCAGGAGATAACTTTAACCATGTTGCCTTCTACTACCATAGTCGACAGAGCGTCGATTGTGGAGGAAGCTGGGTCGCTGTTGTAGTCGCTGGATACCAGTGGCAGTTCGTTGTAGTTCAGAATGCCTTTAAGAGCGCCTTCGGAAGCTTCTTTCAGAGCTGCGTTAACTTCTTCAACCGTAACGTTAACTTTCAGTTCAGCAACCAGGTCAGTTACGGAAACGTTAGGCGTAGGAACGCGCATAGCCATGCCGTTCAGTTTGCCTTTCAGTTCAGGCAGAACCAGGGATACTGCTTTTGCAGCGCCTGTCGACGAAGGAATGATGTTCTCAGCAGCTGCGCGAGCACGACGCAGGTCTTTGTGAGGAACGTCCAGTACGGCTTGGTCGTTTGTGTACGAGTGAATAGTAGTCATCATACCTTTAACGATACCGAATTTGTCGTTCAATACTTTTGCGAATGGTGCAAGACAGTTCGTTGTGCAAGAAGCGTTGGAGATTACAGTGTGCGATGCAGCATCGTACTTGTCTTCGTTAACGCCCATAACGATTGTGATGTCTTCGTTAGTTGCTGGAGCGGAGATGATAACTTTTTTAGCGCCGCCTTTAAGGTGAAGCTCGGCTTTTTCTTTCGCTGTGAAGATACCAGTGGACTCAACAACGATTTCAGCGCCTACGGAGCCCCATGCCAGGTTCTCAGGGTTACGTTCAGCAAATACTTTGATTTCTTTGCCGTTAACGAGAATTGCGCCTTCTTTTGCTTCAACCGTAGCATCAAGAGTGCCATGAGTTGTGTCATATTTCAGCAGGTGTGCAAGTGTTTTAGTGTCAGTCAGGTCATTTACCGCTACTACCTCAACATTAGGGTTGTTCAGCGATGCGCGGAACACGTTACGACCGATACGACCAAATCCGTTAATACCAATTTTAACCATTTTAAATTCCTCCTAAGCTTTTAAATGACTATGGTATATATTTCAAAACGTTCTGCAGCAGAGCCTGCCGCAAATCGTTAAGATAACGATTGCTGCTGTTCATCGATGATCGCGGACATCTCGAGAGCCGCCGCTTCATCGGTAACAAGTACATCATTGTGCCCAAATTTCATAATGGCTGCTATGGCTTCGCCTTTGCTATGGCCGCCAGCCACTCCTATAACAACTTCAGTCTTCACAATATCCTCGAGTCGTAATCCTACCGTCTGCATTTTGTGAACAACCTCGCCGTTACGGTCGAAATAAAAACCGAAAGCTTCAGCCAATGCGCCATCCGCGGCCATCGCCTTCACCAGTTCAGGATTCAGCTTTCTGCGCCGGGCCATCACCATAGCGTCCCCGATCCCGTGTACGACGATTCGGGCACTCCGGACAACCTCGACTATATCGCGGATATTCGGTTCCTGCATCATGGATGCGTAGGCTTCGTCACCAAGATGATCCGGCACATGGAGCATCCGGTAATTGGCGCCAGTACGCTTTGCCATTGTGGATGCAATGGTATTGGCTTGATAATCGAGACTTTCGCCAAGTCCGCCTCTCGCCGGTACAAACCAGTTGTTCTTGAGTGGTGTCGTAGAAGTTAATTGGTTAGCTACCTGAGCGATCGTCGTTCCGCCGGTTACGGCCACGACATCGTTTGGCTCCATCACTTTGCGAAGCACCTGGCAGGCCGCTCTTCCAAGCTCCCGCTTCGACTGCTCCGACTCCTCGGAATCGCCTGCTACAACAATGACCTGCGATAATCCGAAGTGACTCCTGATCTTCTCTTCCAGATCGGACAAGCCGAATAACGTCTTGTAGAAGGGCTCCAATTGCTCAAGCAATTGCTTGCCCGCTTCACTGATCCGCATTCCCGCCGTATGAATCTCCAGCAGTCCCTGCGATTTCAGGAAATCTGTTTCCGCCCTCAGCACCCGTTCCGTCATCCCTAAGGAATTGGCGAGCGTCCTCCGGCCGATCAGATCGGACAACATCACTTGGCGCAATATCGAGTATCGCTTCTTCATCACGTCAAGCAAATCTGGGAGAAGCTGCTGCTGCAGCTCAATAATGTGACGCATCCTCTACTTTTCACTCCACCCGTCAATAGGCGTAATGGGCTTTCAGGGGATGGACGTTAAACGTCCCGCATACTCACTTTAAGTCCCACCTCTATTTTAGCTAAAAACAATTCACATGGCAAGTAAGCAATCGCCGATGAAAGCGTTTGTATTCACGATTTGCTCAAATTTATTTTTCTCATCTGTCTTGCTTTCTACAATACAATCGCGTATACTAAGTTTTGCTGTTGCTTTCTTATGCAAATATGCGCCCGTGGTCCAATGGATATGACGTAGGCCTCCGGAGCCTGAGATCTAGGTTCGATTCCTAGCGGGCGCGCCATTCAACTTTACCTTAACGCTATACATAAACAGGAACCGTCCTCGATGAGGACGGTTTTTTTGTTTTTCTCAAAAATTGAGTTTGACTATCTTTGACTTTTGTTTGATCATCCGCTAGAATGGGAATCAGTAATACCATCTTTGCTATTTTGAGGAGGGGACTTGGTTGGATATGAATTTCGTTCCTATGGTTATTGAACAGAGCAATCGCGGAGAACGCGCTTACGACATTTACTCCCGCCTTCTGAAGGATCGCATCATCTTCCTCGGGTCGGGCGTCAACGATGTGGTAGCCAACTCCATTATTGCTCAGATGCTGTTCCTTGCAGCAGAAGATCCTGAGAAAGATATTTCTCTCTACATTAACAGCCCTGGCGGATCCATTACGGCAGGCATGGCTATCTATGATACGATGCAATACATTAAACCCGATGTTTCGACAATTTGCGTCGGCATGGCGGCATCGATGGGCGCTTTCCTGCTCACGGCCGGTGCCATTGGCAAGCGTTATGCGCTCCCGAACAGCGAAGTGATGATTCATCAACCGCTTGGCGGCGCTGAAGGTCAAGCAAGCGATATCGAAATCCGCGCCCGCCGCATTATCAAAATGCGCGATAAGCTGAACGGCATCCTGGCTGAGCGTTCCGGACAACCTCTCGATCGCATCGAGAAGGATACCGACCGCGATTACTTCATGAGCGCGGAAGAAGCTCGTCAATACGGTCTGGTCGATAAAGTCATCGAGCGTATCTAACGCATAAATACAAAAAGCGGCTGAACATGGATTTCCATGAGCAGCCGCTTTTTTTGTCATTTTCTTAAAAATCAAAGAAAAAAGGACTATCCCATTGTCATTCAAAATGATGACTCGGGACACCCCTCTTTGTCGGTTCTTATTGGTTCTCCAGCTCTTCTTTGCTGACGAGCGCGACTAAAGCGTTTACAGCCTGTTCTGCATCCGAACCCTCTGCGCTGATATGAATCTCTGTGCCCGAGCTGATCGCAAGGCTCATGATACCCATAATGGATTTTGCGTTTACTTTCTTGTCGTCTTTCTCAACAAATACTTCGGAGGAAAATTTGTTCGCTTCTTGAACGAATAATGCGGCAGGTCTAGCGTGCAAACCTGTTTTAAGACGAACGACAACCGGTAGCCTTGTCATGGTAACCATACCCCCTATACTATAATAAGTCTGGCAATTTCGCTTCAGTGCTCAGCCTGACATGACTAATACCTTTAAAATGCAATGATACACCTTGCATAAGACTTTTTGTTCATATTATATCATTATACCATCTGATGCACTAGGTTAAAAGTTTAGCCGTTTCGGATTTTTTCCGCAAGTTCATCAATTTTCCGCAACCGGTGGTTAACGCCGGACTTGCTTACGGTCCCCTTCAGCATTTCCCCAACTTCCTTCAGGTTCATATCCGGATGCTGTAGCCTGATTTCGGCAACCTCTCTAAGCTTATCGGGAAGATTGTTTAATCCGATTTCCTTTTGCAGCAGCTTGATATTATCGATTTGTCTGACAGCCGCGCCAATCGTTTTGTTCAGGTTAGCCGTTTCGCAATTCACGATCCGGTTAACCGAGTTCCGCATGTCGCGCATAATGCGGACGTCCTCGAATTTGAACAATGCCTGATGGGCGCCAATAATGTTCAGCAGCTCGATAATTTTCTCGCCCTCTTTGATGTAGAACACAAAGCCTTTCTTCCGCTCGATACATCTTGCGTTTAGTCCAAACTTGTTGGCCAGCTCAACCAGCGCCTCGCAGTGCTCTTCGTACATCGACGAAATTTCAAGATGGTAGGAAGAGCCCTCCGGGTTGTTGACCGAGCCGCCGGCCAGGAACGCTCCGCGCAGATAAGATCGTTTGCAGCACGGCTTTTTGATGATTTCTTTATCAATACCCAAGTTAAACACAAAGCCTTCGGATACAATTCGCAGCTCACTTAGTATTTCCTGTACCTTCGTCGGAATTCTGACGATATATACATTATTTTTTTTGAGACGCATTTTCTTACGGACGAGCAGCTCCGTATGCACTTCAAAATGCTTTTTCACCAAGGAATAGATCCGGCGGGCAATTGCTGCGTTTTCAGTTGAGATGTCGAGGACGACTTTGCGGCTGGAGACGCTGACCGAGCCATTCATTCGAATGAGTGCGGACAATTCGGCACGTTCACAGCAGGTATCCGCCTCAACCATCGTCAGCTCTTTCTTCGTTTGGGCCGCAAATGACATCGCTTGTTCACCTCTTTCTTAACATCCAGTTTTCCACTAATTTATAAATATGATGACTTAGCCGCTCTGCGTCATGACGCAAAAACGTCCGGTACAGCACGAGACGATCGGATATAATCTCGTATCCCAACCGGTTTATTTCGTCTATATCCAGCTCTACCTGGGTAGAGCCCATTTCCGCATACTTTTCCGCCACCTCCGGAGAAATCTCCCCATCGTTGACCAGCACGTAATCGAAAAGCTTATGCCCGATATGGTCCTGCACGGCCTTGAGATGATCGCTGACCGAGTATCCATCCGTCTCGCCCGGCTGCGTCATCACGTTGCAGACAAACAGCTTTACAGCCGTTGATTCCACAATGGCCTTCGCTAGCTTAGGTACGAGCAGATTCGGAATAATACTCGTATACAAGCTCCCTGGACCAATCAGAATCGCATCGGCTTGTTCAATCGCTTCAATAGCCTCCGGAAGAGGCTCTACATTGTCGGGCTCTACGAATACCCGTTTAATCTTCTTACCAGCCTTCGGAATCATGGATTCCCCGACCACAACGGTACCGTCGGCCATCTCGGCCTTCAGCACGATAGCCCGGCCCGCGGCAGGAAGCACTCGTCCCCGCACGGCCAATACCTTGCTAAGCTCCCGTACGCCCGTAACGAAATCGCCTGCAATATCCGTCATCGCAGCCAGCATCAGATTACCCAGGCTATGCCCGGCTAATCCGGTGCCGCTGGAGAAACGGTATTGAAGCACTTCCGTCAATAAAGGCTCCGCATCCGCAAGCGCCATAATAACGTTGCGGATATCGCCCGGAGGCGGGATCTGCAGTTCGTTGCGCAGTACTCCCGAGCTTCCCCCGTCATCGGCGACCGTCACGATTGCCGTAATATCGAGAGGCTTCTCCTTAAGCCCCCGCAGCATCACCGACAAGCCGGTTCCGCCGCCTACCACAACAATTTTCGGCCGCCTTATAATTTTATGCCTATTCTGCATCCAATCACCCCGTCAATGCTTATCACGGTCAGCATCGCGGTGGCTGACGCGTACCCGTTCCGTATCGCTGCTGCCGAGCATGCGACCCAAATATTCTGCAATCGCAACCGAGCGGTGTTTGCCGCCCGTACACCCGATGCCGATAACGACCTGGCTCTTGCCTTCTTTGTGGTAAAGAGGGAGAAGAAACTGGAGCATATCGAGCAGCTTGGTCAGGAAGGCTTGCGTCTCCGGCCATTTCATCACATAATCGTACACTTCCGGGTTTTGCCCGGTATTAGGGCGCAAATGATCCACGTAATGCGGATTAGGCAAAAAGCGCACGTCATAAATCAAATCGGCGTCGATCGGAATGCCGTATTTGAACCCGAAGGAGGTCACATTCACCGAAAGGCTGTTATTCTCCAAGTTCGTAAACCGGGAAATGATACGCTCCTTGAGCTGTGCCGGCTTGATATTGCTTGTATCAATAACCTGCGAAGCCGAGCCCTTCAAATCCTCCAGCATTCTTCTCTCGTTGCGGATGCCTTCAAGCGGCATGCCCTCCGGAGCAAGCGGATGACGACGGCGGCTTTCCTTATAGCGCTGGACGAGCACCTCGTCCGTTGCGTCCAGGAACAAAATTTCGCAGCTGATCGTGAAATGCTCTTTGATAAAGCTTAAAGATTCCGATAAGGCGGTAAAAAATTCACGGCCCCTAAGGTCAATCACAAGGGCTACTTTGCCGATTTTGCCATTCGACTGCTCAATCAGCTCTGCGAATTTAGGGATAAGCACCGGCGGTAAATTATCAACGCAGAAAAAGCCCAAATCCTCAAGGCTCTGTACGGCAATCGTCTTGCCCGCGCCAGACATCCCTGTAATGATAACAAGCTTTGACATCGCTCCCGTTTCCATAGCTGTCCCCTCTCTCCCCATCGTAACGCTGTCCATACTCATTAGGAACGCAAGATAAGACCCGCCGCGCCTACAACGCCCGCGTTATTGCCAAGCGTAGCCGCAACGATCTTCACGCCTTCTTGTGCTTCCTTCTGGGTATATTTCTGGAATACCTCGCGAATTTGGTCGAACAGGAAGTCGCCTGCTTTCGACACGCCGCCGCCGATAATAAAGCACTCCGGATTCAATACGACAGCCATCAATGCCATCGATTTGCCAAGGTAGTACGCAGCGCGGCTAACGATACGCGAAGCAACCTCGTCGCCTGCTTTCGCGGCGTCGATAACGTCTTTCGCCATAATGTCTTCTACTGTCGACAAGACGGTACGGTCTCCGCGCTCAACAGCGTCCTTCGCCATGCGGATAATACCCGTAGCGGAGGATACCGACTCGAGGCAGCCCATTTTGCCGCAGCCGCATTGAATCGCTTCCAGATCGGGAACAATCGCGATATGACCCAGCTCGCCGGCCATGCCCGCAAAGCCCTCTACGATTTTGCCGCCGATAATAATACCGCCGCCTACGCCGGTACCCAGTGTATAGCAGACGCAGTTATCGATGCCTTTGCCCGCTCCAGCCCATGCTTCGCCAAGCGCGGCAACGTTTGCGTCATTATTAACGAGGACTTTAACTTGAAGCTCCTTCTCGAGATATTCCTTCAAATGAACATTCTCAATCTTCAAGTTGCCCGAAAATTTCACAATACCGTTCGGAATATCAAGGAAGCCGGCGATCCCTACGCCAACGCCTGCAACTTGCTCCCATTCGAACGGCGATTCGGTCACGATGTTCCGCGCATACTGCGCAATATTATGAAGGATGGTGTCCGTACCTTTACTCGTTTCCGTCGGCCCTTCGTAAGTGTGGAGCAATTCTCCCTCCACGTTACAAATCCCAACTTTAATAGCGGTGCCGCCGACATCGACTCCAACGTAAATCTTCTCAGACATTACTAGTCCACCTCATTAATATGTTATCTACTCTTTAACCAACTATAAGCCAATGCCCTATTCCGGTCAAGATAATCGCCGCCCCAGTGTTTCCCTTGAGCTATAAGAAGCTGGCAGGAAAAAGCCCTCTCCGGGAGAGGAAAGGGCCGACTTTATCTCGTTTATTAATGTGAGCCGACGTTCTCGAGGAACCGTTCGCAATCAAGCGCCGCCATGCAGCCGCTGCCTGCCGCCGTAATCGCTTGGCGGTATTTGTTGTCCTGTACGTCTCCGCAAGCGAATACGCCCGGCACGTTGGTCTCCGAGCTGCCTGGCTTCACTTTAATGTAGCCATGCTCGTCGGTGTCGATCTGGCCGTTCAGGAACTTCGTGTTAGGCGTATGGCCAATCGCGATAAATACACCGTCCGTCTGGATCGTTTCGTCTTCGCCCGTTGCATTGTTGCGGACTTTAAGGCCGGTAACGCCCATGCCGTTCGCTTCTACCTCCAGCGGCGTACGGTTCAGGCTCCAGCTGATTTTCTCGTTCTCGCGTGCGCGGTCCTGCATGATTTTTGAGGCGCGGAGCTCATCACGACGGTTCACGAGTTCAACATTCGTCGCAAATCGGGTAAGGAAGTTCGCTTCCTCCATGGCCGAATCGCCGCCGCCGATCACCACGATCTTTTTATTGCGGAAAAAGAAGCCGTCACAGGTTGCGCATGTGCTTATGCCGCGGCCGATATTATCCTTCTCGCCGGGAATACCCAGCCATCTAGCCGAGGCTCCGGTAGAAATAATGATCGTTTCGCCGACAAATTCGCCTTTGCCTTCTACCTGAAGCTTGAACGGACGCTCCGACATGTTGACGCTGTTCACCCATCCGGTCATGAACTCGGCGCCGAAACGTTCTGCCTGCTTGCGCATATTCGCCATCAGGTCGGGCCCCATAATTCCTTCCGGGAAGCCCGGGAAATTCTCGACCTCCGTCGTCGTTGTCAACTGGCCGCCCGGCTCCGGTCCTTCGATGACAAGAGGCTTCATGTTTGCGCGCGCCAAATAAATCGCTGCCGTGAGGCCGGCTGGGCCGGTGCCTATAATAATGGATTTGTACATGATTGTCCTCCTAAAAGTGGCGATGGTTGCTGGTTGTCGCTCGTGATGCCGCTACGCGAAAATAACATCCTTCCAATCGCTGTTGTCCCCGAATTTCTTCATTTGAATAACCGCTTTAGCGGTTGAAATTCGGTGGACAAAGGCGAACGCTACGCTTCTCCAGTACGTTATTTCCGCTACGCTTACAGCGTGCGATCAAACAGACTACATCGCAGAGATTTTTAAGTCGTCCAACCAACGTGTGGTTGGAGAAGGAAAAGATTAGGGCAAACTTATATATCCTTATTATATATAAGTTTGCCCGGGAAAAACAAAACGCACTTAGGGAACCTTATCCTAAGTGCGTTGGTAATGGGCGGAATGCCCTATTCGAGATGGTCCAAGGAGAAAACCGAGCTGATCGATTTCATCTTTTCCTTGATCCCGCATACCTCGTCGATTTTTTTTGCGTTTTTGCTTACGGTTGCGATGGAGACGCCGTAACGCTCCGAGATTTCGGGATACGACGTTGTCCGCCGGTGCATTTTCGCCGTTAAATACTCAAGCGCCGCCGCCCAGCCTTCCGGCTTGGTCAGCTTTGGCACTTCTGGATACAGTCTGGACAGGAACTCTACCCACAGCGTCATCAGATCGTACTGCTGCACAAGGTCGAAACGTTTGTTCACGCGAGACATCGCCGCTTCCACGACCTCCTGCCACTTGTCTTCCCATACGGGCAGACGGGATGGAACCCGGTTCGGCTCAATGACCGTAGCTTTGCCTTCCAGTACGGCTTGAAGCGGTTCCTGTACGCCGATTGTGCGAAGCACAAACACGGCAATCCGCTTCAAATAATCATCTTCGTCCGCTTCGAGCAGGAATGCGCGAAGGACGTCCTTGACTTCATTGTCGGCAATCATGCCAAGCGCCTGAATGACCTGCAGCTTCGTATTCTGGTCTCCGTGACGGAGTGCCCAGAAGAACGAGGAGCGCACGAGCGGGTCGCGCTTTAAATGCTCGGGAAGTCCGTCCGAGGAATTTTCCCACAGCTTGAACTGCTCCTCGAACGGCAAATGATAGTGATAGCTTACCGATGCGTTCTGGTCGCCGGCTTTGATGAGAGCCAACTGCTCCATGTAATAACGCGGAATATCCGATTCCGGATCCAGCTTCGCCGCCTGCTTCCACAGGCGCTCCGCCTCCGCATAACGGCCGATATGGCATGCGGCTACAGCGGCGTAGTGATACAGGCAAGGGTCAAGGTTGAGCTCCGCATCCTTCAGTAGACGGGTAAAATGGCGGTACGCCGCTTCATGCTCTCCCAGAATGCCCATCGTAGTAGCCAGCTTGAAGACATGCTCCTGATGGAACGGCGCCGTTTTGCGCAGCAAATCAAGCAGAGGAGTAAGACTATCTTTATCTCCCGCATGCTGATAGAAGATCCCCAGATTGCAAAGGGCATGCAAATTCCCGGGCTCGAGCTCCAGCGCCTCCCGGATCGTAGCCATCGCTTTGTCGAACATGCCCATATAGTAATAGGCCAGCGCCAAATTATTGCGGGCTGCCAGAAACTCCGGCTGCTCCTCAATAATTTTCTCCAAGATACGGACCGCTTCCGTAAACTTGCCTTCTTCCAGAAGCTTGCGGGCCTGGTCGTGCTCGACCATTCCTTCGCGCGCTTTTATATTCGTCAACGGTGCAGGGCGCTCCAGCTCATAATGGAGAAGCTCCATCATTTCCTCGGCTTCGTCGAGGTATTGTCCGTCCGCGTCTTCCTCCAAATAATGAATAAGCGCGCCTTCCGCTGCTTCGTACATCTCCATGTTGGCATAGTTGTTGGCCATGTAGAAATGACATTCCGTCATGGTCGGATCCAGCTCATCGACAATCCATTTCAGAATCCGGTTGGATTCCTCATAATTGCCCATCTCCGACATGATGCCTGCCATGTTGCAATGATTAACCGGATTTTCCGGTTCATACTCCACGGCACGCCGGAAATATTTGAGTGCCTTGTCATAGTGGTAACGATCCAACGAGCGCACGGCCCGCTCGAAAAAGAACGTGGCGTCCCATTGTATCGGTATGATCTTGGCTGTCTGTTCTATGGCTTCACGTTTCTTCTCTTTCACCTGGCAAGGCACCTCCCGGAACTTGATTTTCTACGATTATACCATAGCAATGCCTATCCTAACACGAAAGAATATGTGGGAAAATCGCGAACGTAAGGAAAAACGCCCGCGATTTTCTTGTCATTGCCATATTCGATTAAACGCCGCCGTTTGTCTTGAAGAGGGTGCTGATCGAACCGCCTTCAATGATAATGCGGGTTGCTTCCGCAAGCAGCGGAGCGACCGACAATACCGTGAACTTATCCGGACGATTCTCTGGCAGAGAGATCGAATCCGTTACGATAATTTCTTTGATATGAGGATGATTCAAACGCTCAATGGCATTGCCCGAGAACAGCGGGTGAGTTGCGCATACATAGACTTCTTTGGCTCCGCGCTCCTTCAAGCTCTCTACAACGTTGACAATCGTGCTGCCCGTATCGATCAAGTCTTCGATAATGATAGCGGTTTGACCCTCTACGTCGCCGATTACGTGGGTAATCGAGGACTCATTATGCGCAGGGCGCTTCTTGATCATAATGGCAAACGATGTGTCCAGGTTATTCGCAAGCTTTTCAGCCGTGGATGCACGGCCAGCGTCCGGAGACACGACTACCGGATTTTCGATGTTCTTCGACTTCAGGTAATCGCTGAGCAGATCAAGAGCTGTCATGTGGTCTACCGGGATGTTGAAGAAGCCTTGGATAGCCGGCGCATGCAGGTCAATCGTGATGACACGGTTTGCACCAACCGTAGTAAGAACGTCTGCCACCATTTTCGCGGAGATCGGCTCCCGCGGTGCTGCTTTGCGCTCTTGGCGCGCATAGCCGTAGTACGGCATGATGATGTTGATCGTCTTCGCGGATGCCCGCTTCGCTGCGTCAATCATGACGAGCAGTTCGACAAAATGCTCGTTGATCGGATGCGAGAACGATTGAACGAGGAATACGTCGCAGTTACGAATCGTCTCTTCGTAGTGGACGTAGATCTCCCCGCTCTTGAAACGGGACATTTTGATGGCGCCGAGTGTCAATCCCAGATCACCGGCGATCTTTTGAGCCAACGCGGGATTGGACGAACCCGAAAAAATACGCAACTTGTCGCTAAACATGATACCCTCCTGAGCGTTTTAAACCAAATAATTTGACATGAAGTCCTAAACTTCGCCATAAGGCAAAGCCTTCGTCAATTGCAGGACGCTTTCATACCGCGCCATGCTTGTTCCATATCATTATACATCTAATTTACCATAATTCAAAAATCGACTAATACCAATTTTCGCCGTTCAAAGGTCGCCAGCTGAGAAAAACCGACATCTTTCAACACCGCACGCGCTTGATCTAAATATTGTCCCAGTCTTTCTGGCTGATGCGCATCCGACCCAATCGTGATTGGAATGCTCAATTGTTTGGCGTATTCGAGCATTCTGCGGCTCGGAAACATCTCTTCTACCGGCATCCGGAGACCCGATGCGTTAAGCTCGATTGCCATTCCGTGACGCTTCACCGCTTCAAGCGCGGCATTCTCCAGATGCGTAACGTCCTCCTCGGGCTTAAAGCCGAAGCGTTTGATGACATCGATATGTCCGATGTAGTCGTAAAAGCCCGTCGCCGCGGCTTTCGCCACCGCATCGTAATACTGCTCGTACACCTTCATCCGGTTCTTGCCTTCCCAGCCATGGGTCTGACGGAAATCGGTGATGTCCCATTCTCCCAAGAAATGCACCGACCCAATCACATAATCAAACGGATAAGCATGGATGATCGTTTCAATTTTTTCTTCCTGTCCTTCGATATAGTCGCCTTCAAGGCCGACGCGGACGTCAATCTGGCCTTTATACTTCTCCTTCAGGGCCAGACACTCTTCCACGTACCGAGGCAGCTCCTCCATCGGCATCGCCATTTCCGGGTAATACGTCGCCGGGTCCACATGGAGCAGCGGCATATGGTCAGAAAGACCGATCTGCGCAAGACCGATCTCTATCCCCTTCCGTACGTATTCCTCCAGCGAGCCGACAGCATGGCCGCAGCGGGCGTGATGGGTATGATAATCGATAAACATGGCATACCGGCCTTTCTCTTCAAAAATTATTTGCCCGCTTGTTCTCTTCTCATCGCATTGTTAGACGCGGGCTTGCCGTGGCGGCTTTGCAGCTCCGTCATAACGTCGTCAAGCGGCAAGCCGCGTTCCCGCAGCAGCACGAGCAGATGAAACAACAGGTCGCTTGCTTCGGATCGAAGCTCGTCGTTATCGCCGTTTTTGGCAGCGATAATCGCTTCGGTTGCTTCTTCCCCGACTTTTTTCAAAATTTTATCGAGACCCTTCTCGAACAAATACGTCGTATAAGCACCTTCAGGACGCTCCGCGTAACGCTGTGCGATGACGCCCTCGAGCTCGCCAAGAATGCCGAAGCGGTCATTGGAGGACGCCTTCGCAGCGTCGGCAGCCTTCTCAGCCCCGGCTACTTCAATCTCGTTGAAGAAGCAGGAGTATGAGCCGGTGTGGCAAGCTGGGCCCTTCTGATCGACGCGTACAAGCAGCGTATCCGCATCGCAGTCATACGACATCGAACGGATCTGCTGAGTATGGCCGCTGGTTGCGCCCTTGTTCCACAGCTCATTGCGGGAACGGCTCCAGAACCAGGTTACTCCCGATTCCGCCGACAGCTTCAGGGACTCCTTGTTCATATAGGCCAGCATCAGGACTTCCTTGCTCTGCGCGTCCTGCACGATAGCCGGAACAAGCCCGTCCTCGCTCCACTTGATAAGCTCTGCCAATTGTTCCGTCATCGCACTTCCACGCCTTTCTGCCTGAGATCATCCTTCACTTCGCGAATCGTCATTTCTTTGTAGTGGAAAATCGTCGCGGCAAGGCCCGCATCCGCATGGCCTTCCTCGAACACATCGGAGAAATGCTCGATCCGTCCCGCTCCGCCGGATGCAATGACCGGAATGCCGACCGAATCCGAAACCGCACGGGTCAGCTTCAGATCGAATCCGTCCTTCGTGCCGTCCGCATCCATGCTGGTCAGCAGAATCTCTCCGGCTCCAAGGCGTTCGATTTCAGTCGCCCACTCCAGCACTTTAATGCCCGTTTCCTTGCGGCCGCCATGCGTGAATACTTCCCACTCGCCCCAAGCTTCGTTGTACTTCGCGTCAATGGCTACGACAATGCATTGCGAGCCGAATTTGCGGGCACCGTCGCTGACTAGGGAAGGATTCAGAACCGCCGCCGTGTTGATCGCGATTTTGTCCGCGCCTGCGCGCAGGATCCGCTTCATATCGTCAACATGGGAGATCCCGCCGCCAACCGTAAACGGAATGGTGATCTCTCCGGCCGTCCGCTTTACGACCTCAATCATGGTGGCACGGCCTTCAACCGAAGCCGAAATATCGAGGAAAACCAGCTCGTCGGCGCCCTCCCGATCGTAAGTGGACGCAAGCTCAACCGGATCCCCCGCATCGCGCAGGTTCACGAAGTTGACTCCTTTGACAACCCTTCCGTCCTTCACGTCCAGACATGGAATAATACGTTTCGCCAGCATCTCGTGCATGCTCCCCTCTCGTTCTTGCTTTAAAAAAACCGATCTATTTTATCGCTGCGTTACCGGGCTTCCCGTTAAAGCAAGGAAGTTGCCTAGCAGCTTGATGCCAAGGTCACTGCTTTTCTCCGGATGGAATTGCATGCCGTGCACGTTGTCGCGACCGACAATAGCCGTTACCTGCTGATAGTAATCCGTTGTTGCGAGAAGGTCGCTGGCGACCTCCGGTTTCGCGTGGAAGGAGTGTACGAAGTACACATGGCCCTCCTCGAGCCCTTTGAACAGCGGGCTGTCGGACTGGAGGAAGCTCAGCTTGTTCCAGCCCATATGAGGCACCTTGTAATCGCCTTGGAAGCGGATGACCTTGCCCGGGAGCAGGTTCAAGCCCTCGTTTACGCCATGCTCCTCGCTCTGGCTGAACAAGAGCTGCATGCCGAGGCAGATGCCAAGCAGCGGCTTGCCGGAAGCCGCATAAGCCTTGGTCACTTCGTCCAGCTTCGTCTCGCGAAGATTTTCCATCGCGTCTCCAAACGCGCCAACGCCCGGGAGGATCGCTCCGTCCGCAGCCGCGATAACGGCTGGATCAGCCGTTACAACCGCTTCGTACCCAAGACGCTCCACAGCTTTGCTTACGCTGTGCAGATTGCCCATGCCGTAATCGATGATCGCGATCATGCTACAGCACTCCTTTCGTTGAAGGCACTCCTTGTACACGAGGATCGATGGTAGTTGCTTCGTCGATCGCGCGTCCCAGGGCTTTGAACACCGCTTCGATCATATGATGCGTGTTCTTGCCGTAGTGAACGATGACGTGCAGCGTGATACGCGCTTCCAGCGCAAGCTTCCACAGGAACTCGTGAACCAGCTCCGTCTCGAAGCTGCCCACTTGCGCCGAAGGATATTCCGCCCGGTATTCAAAGTGCGGACGGTTGCTGACGTCGATAATGACTTGAGCCAGCGCCTCATCCATCGGTACAAATACGCTCGCGTAACGCTTGATGCCGCGTTTGTCGCCCAGCGCTTCGCGCAGGGTTTGGCCGAGGCAGATGCCGATATCTTCTACCGTGTGGTGATCGTCGATATCGATGTCACCGCGCGCTTCAACGGTAAGGTCGAATTGGCCGTGCTTTGTAAACAAGTCAAGCATATGGTTCAGGAACGGAACGTTCGTCTCGAGTTTCGCTTCGCCGCTGCCGTCAACCGCAAAGCTCAGCTTAATGTCCGTTTCATTGGTTTTGCGTGCAACTTCCGCTTTCCGTATTGTATCCGTCACTTGCAATTCCTTCTTTCTATTATGAATGGTTATGACTGCTGCCTATTAATTGCCTTCCTGCTCCAAACGGATCTGAATGGCGCGGGCATGCGCCTCCAGCCCTTCATGACGCGCTAGCGTCATAATGCTGTTGCCGTTCTTCAGCAGCGCTTCCTTGCTGTAGTAGATAAGGCTCGACTTCTTCAGGAAATCGTCCACGTTCACCGGCGAGGAGAACCGCGCGGTTCCGTTCGTCGGGATGATATGGTTAGGTCCGGCAAAATAATCGCCAACCGGTTCCGAGCTGTAAGGTCCGAGGAAAATCGCGCCGGCATTCTCGATCAAGCCAAGGAGGCTCATCGGATCCGCCGTCAGCACTTCCAAGTGCTCCGGCGCCAGCTTGTTTACGACGTCGATGCCTGCTTGGATCGATTCCACGAGCAGAACAGCGCCATAGCTGTCGATGGATGCGCGCGCGATCGCTTCGCGCGGCAGGGTGGCAAGCTGACGTTCCACCTCGGCGGCTACCGCTTCCGCGAGCGTCTCCGAAGGCGTTACAAGGATTGCCGACGCCATCTCGTCATGCTCCGCCTGCGACAGCAGGTCGGCCGCGATATACGAGGCATTGGCGCCTTCGTCGGCCAGCACGACAATCTCGCTTGGGCCTGCAATGCTGTCGATGTCAACGGCGCCGAATACCGTCCGCTTCGCCAGCGCGACATAGATGTTACCCGGTCCGCAAATCTTATCGACCGGAGCAATCGTTGCCGTGCCGTAAGCGAGTGCGGCAATCGCTTGCGCGCCGCCGACCCGGTACATTTCCTTCACGCCCGCTTCCGCGGCGGCTACGAGAATATACGGGTCGATTCCTTCCTTGCCGCCGGTTGCAGGCGGTGTCACCATTACAATTTCCGGCACGCCGGCTACTTGCGCCGGAATAACGTTCATCAGCACGGACGACGGGTACGCCGCCTTGCCGCCGGGCACGTATACGCCGACCCGCTTCAGCGGCCGGAGAATTTGCCCGAGCATCGTACCGTCCGGCTGCAGATCCATCCACGAGTTACGCATCTGCTTCTCGTGGAATACGCGAATGTTCACGGCTGCCTCGCGGATCGCCGTGAGGAACGCGGCGTCCACTTTCCCGTACGCCGCACTGATCTCTTCCTGCGTCACGCGAAGCGACGACGCGTCAATCCGGACGCGGTCCAGCTGCTCCGTATAACGCAGCAGCGCCGCGTCCCCCTCCTCCTTGATCGCTTCGACGATCTGACGGACCGTTTCATTTTGCTCCGGCGTTCCGTACTCCACCTCGCGCTGCAGCCCAAACTGCTCCGCCTTCATTATCCGCATAAGCTATCGTCCCCTTCCTCACCTTTATCCCATATGTCCAGCGTGTTAGACCTTAGCCGCAATCGTATCCTGCAGGCGGTCGCACAAGCTTTGAATCGCTTCGTTCTTCATCCGGTAGCTGACGCGGTTCGCGATCAGACGGCTTGTAATCGGGAAGATTGGCTCCATCTCGACCAGTCCGTTCTCGCGCAGCGTCTGACCCGTTTCCACCATGTCGACGATACGGTCAGCCAGACCGATAAGCGGTGCCAGCTCGATCGAGCCGTTCAGCTTAATGACTTCCACTTGTTGACCCAGCTCGCGGAAGTATTGCGACGCTACATTTGGATACTTCGTTGCAACCCGCGGGTTAATAACCGGCTTCCAATCCGCTAATCCGATAACGGACATGCGGCATTTCGCGATTCCCAGATCCAGGAGCTCGTAGACATCCTTATTTTCTTCCATAAGTACGTCCTTGCCTACAATCCCGATATCGGCCACGCCGTACTCCACGTAAGTCGGTACGTCAACCGGCTTTGCCATAATAAACTCCATGCCCACTTCGGGAAGCTCGATAATCAGCTTGCGCGTATCGTCGAAGTCGCTTGGGATCGGCAGACCCGCTTCGCGGAACAGCTTCGAAGCCTGCTTATAGATGCGGCCCTTTGGCATCGCAACCTTTAGAATGTCTTTTTTCGCCTCACTCATCGCTTGCTGCCTCCTGTCGCCTTTTCCACGCCGCCGATGAACGGCAGTCCCTTCGTATAGGCTACGCCTTTATAAGTAAACGAGCCTTCGCCAAGCTCTTTCCAATCCTCTTCCGTCATACGCTCCGTAATAACGGCTGTACCTTGCTCGCGAAGCTGCTGTGCCGATGCCAGTGCAGCCGCACGGCCTTCGCCGTCATAACCGATCAGGACGCGCGTAGTGCCCGCTGTGTCCTCTTCCGCGCCTACCAGCTCCAGAATACGCGTAGTCTTCAGCGCGAAGCCCGTAGCCGGTGCCGGACGTCCGAATTGGCTGAGCAGATTGTCATAGCGTCCGCCGCTTGCTACCGGGAAGCCAAGATCCGCCGCATAACCCTCAAACGTCATGCCGGTATAATAGGAGAAATCGCCAATCATCGTCAGGTCGATCAGTACATGCTCGCATACGCCGTATGCCTTGAGCACATCCCAAATCTCGCAGAGATGGCGGATCGACTCCTGGGCAGTCGCGTCAGCGCTTAGCTGTAGCGCTTGCTCGCAGATCTCCTGGCCGCCGCGCAGACGAAGAATTCCTTCCAGCTCGCGTTGAACCGGCTCTTCCAGCTTAAGACCGCGAAGGCTTTCCCGGTAACCGACGTAATCGCGGTTCAAAAGACAAGATTTCAGCTGCTCTTGCGCTTCCACGCGTCCCGCCAGCGTCTCCTCGAACAAGCCGTTCAGGAAGCCGACATGGCCAATCGCGATTTTGAACCGGTCAACGCCTGCCGCCTTAAGCGAAGCGATAGCCAATGCCACCACTTCCGCATCGGCTTCCGCGGACGCATCGCCAACGAGCTCTACCCCCGTCTGGAAGAACTCCGCCTCGCGCCCCGACTCCTCTTCGATCGAGCGGAATACGTTGCCGTGATAGGACAAACGAAGGGGGAACTGCGATTCCTTCAACAGCGAGGATACAACGCGCGCAATCGGAGCTGTCATATCCGAACGCAGCACGAGTGTCGTACCCCGATTATTGAGCAGCTTGAACAGCTTCTGGTCCGATGTCGAGCTCGCGACGCCTACCGTGTCGTAGTATTCCATTGTTGGTGTAATAATTTGTTCGTAGCCCCAGCCTTTCATGCAGGCCAGCACATCGCGTTCAATATGGCGGAGCTTCGCTACCGCGCCGGGGAGATAATCTTTTACGCCAATTGGCTTCTCAAAAACTTTAGGTTTGGACATCTCTACTCACCTTCAAATACTTTAGTATATTAAAGCGCTACCATGTTACCATGCTACCAAAATAAAATGTTAATCGTAATATTAGCATGAACATTGCCTTCCGTCAAGGTGAACCGGCTCCGCCACCCTAAGGCGGAAGAGCGCGTTTCAATCCGGAGAATTCTAAGCCGTGTTTATATGAAAATGAAAACTTATAAACGCTTAGAATTCAAGGTGAACCGGATACGTCCTCCAAACGAAATATCCAGCAAGAAAGCCCCGCTATCCGCTCTCTCAAGAGATGCGAATAGTGAGGCTTTTCCCCTGTAGCCGCTGCCGGCCGCTATGATCTCAGCAAGACCCGCTTATCTTCATCCTTGCGCTCTCCGGCGTCCGTCCGACTGATCTCCCGTATCGGATTGCCGCCTACAAACGTATTCGCGGGCACATCCTTATGAACGACCGAACCGGCCGCAACAACGGCATTATCCCCAATCGTCACACCGGGCAAGATGGTGGAGTTGGCGCCAATCATCACATTCGAGCCAATCTTCACCGCGCCGAGCCGGTATTCCTTGATTAAATATTCGTGGGTCAAAATCGTTGTATTGTAGCCGATTATCGTATTATCCCCAACTTCGATCCGTTCCGGAAAGAAAACATCCACCATCACCATCAGGGCAAAAGCCGTCTGCTTCCCAACCTTCATGCCGAGGATATTGCGGTAGATCCAATTCTTCACCGTCAGTTCCGGGCAGTACCGAGCCGCCTGGATAGCGATAAAAT
Source organism: Paenibacillus glycanilyticus (assembly GCF_051200795.1). NCBI lineage: Bacteria > Bacillati > Bacillota > Bacilli > Caryophanales > Paenibacillaceae > Paenibacillus > Paenibacillus glycanilyticus. The sequence goes on along the minus strand of NZ_CP195155.1, from coordinate 173,189 downwards.
TACGAACCGCCTTAAACCGGCTAACCGTCCGGTACATCTGCCATAGGGCATTTGGCCCCTCTACCGGATAACGCTCCACGTTCCGCACAAGGCTATCGCTCCATTCCCGCGAATGCGTACAACTCGCGCATATCATCGATGATATACTGCGCTCCGTTCTCCTTCAGCAGCTCCCCGCCCTTAAGGGACCAGGCTACGCCAACGGGAATTACGCCCGCTTCCTTGGCGGAGATCATGTCGACGGCACTGTCGCCTATCATGATCGTTGTGGCCGGGTCCGCGTTCAGCATCTCCAGTGCCATAAGAACGGGCTCCGGATGCGGCTTGGGATTAACGACATCATCCACCGTAACAAACGCGTCTACATAATCGTACAGCCCGCAAAACTTCATTCCCCGCTCCGTCGACATCCGGATCTTGGTTGTAACAACGCCAATCTGAATGCCCTGCTCATGCAAGTCCTTCATGACTTCGTTCGTATAAGGGAATGGCCGCAGCAGCTCGTCATGAAGCTTTGTATTTACGGTACGGTAAGCCTTTATTAGATGCCCGACATCCGTAAGACCCGTAAAATTTTGAAATTGCGCCTCAAGCGTAAGACCCATGCTCGGAATAATATGCTCTCTCCCGAAGTCTTCGGGTACCAAGCCTTTCAGCGACTCCATAAAGGAACGGATAATCAGCTCATTCGTATCCATAATCGTGCCATCCAGATCGAATAGCATCGTTTTGATATTGCTCGTCATGCTTGCTTCACTCCTACTGCTGTTAAGACTTACAGGTTGTCCGTTTTTGCGTCGGATACAGGCGCCGATGTTTCCTTCGTGGATACGATCGGATCGTTGTAACGCACAGTTGCCCATCCGTTTACGCGGCGGACAACGATAAAGATAACTGCCGCAATAACGAGCAGTACCGCAAGCAATTGCGAGATCCGCACATCGCCATAAGCCGGATCGAGGAAGCCTTGTTCGAAACCGAACCAAGTCATTGGCGTCCACAGAGCATCCATGAGGGAACCTAATGCTCCCGGACCTTGGAAGGCCAAGCTGTCCGTACGGATGCCTTCAATGAAGAACCGTCCAATCGAATACCAGATGAAGTAGATCGCTACAAGCTCACCGGCACGAAGGAATTTCTGACGGCGGATGACAAGCAGAACTATAATGCCTACCAAGCTCCACAGCGATTCGTACAAAAAGGCCGGGTGGTGATAGACGCCTTCACTGGCGACATACATTTGCTTCACGATAAAATCAGGCAAATGCAGCGTATTCCGCAGGAAGCTCTCGTCTACCGGACCGCCATAGGCCTCCTGGTTCATGAAATTGCCCCAACGGCCAATCATTTGGCCGGCCAGCAGTCCGGGCGCGCATATATCCACCATCCGCCAGAACGAATATCCTTTATAACGGAAGTAGAAATATCCGCATAGAAAAGCTCCGATCAAGGCGCCGTAGATGGCAATCCCGCCGTTCCAGATTTTAAATACGTCCACGAAATTGTTCTTGTACTCGTCCCAAGTGAACGCCACATAATAAATTCTCGCGCAGATGACGGCCGAAGGCACGCCAAGCAGCAGCAGGTCCATGAAAAATTCCGGCTTGATGCCGAATCTTTTCCCTTCCTGTACGGCAAGAAGCAAGCCAACCAGAGCCGCCGTACCGAGAATGATCCCGTACCAACGCACATGAATGTCCCCGATGGAAAATGCCGTTGGATCAATTAACAGATTCATTGTTCCGTGCTCCTTCTATAAGAGGTCTATTCTGCTATGCCTTCCCTATAACGATCAATCGAAGTCATCCGTATCTTCGGCAATCGTCTCGGTCAGCTTATTCGTAAATTGCAGAGCGGCGTTATAGCCCATTCGCTTCAGACGGAAGTTCATGGCCGCAACCTCGATAATGACAGCCAGATTTCGGCCAGGGCGAACCGGTACCGTTACAAGCGGTACATCCGTATCAATGATTCTTGTTTTCTCCTCATCCAGGCCAAGACGGTCATACTGTTTGTCCTGCTGCCAGTTCTCGAGCTTGATAACAAGCGTAATCCGCTTACTTGTCCGTACCGCTCCGGCACCGAACAGCGTCATCACGTTGATGATACCTAAGCCCCGAATCTCGAGCAGATGGCGAATCAGCTCCGGCGCGCTGCCGAACAGCTGCCCATCGGAGGTCTGGCGGATCTCTACCGCATCATCGGCTACAAGGCGATGGCCGCGTTTAACTAGCTCAAGCGCCGTTTCGCTTTTACCGATGCCGCTGCCGCCCGTAATAAGCATTCCGACACCGTATACGTCTACCAGAACCCCATGAATTGTTGCGGTTGGGGCAAGCTTTTTCTCCAGGAAGTCCGTAATCCGGCTCTGCAGGATCGTTGTCGCCACATTACTGCGAAGCACTGCGATTTGCGTCATGTTGGAGTACTCGACCAGCTCCTCCGGCGCCTCGAACCCCCGGGTTAAAATAATACATGGCGTATTCTCGTGACACAGCTGTTCAAAGCGGCTTCTGCGCTCTTCGCTTGTCAGCGTGCTGAGGAACGTAAGCTCCGTCTTTCCGAGCAGTTGCACCCGCTCATGCGGATGATAATCGAAATACCCTGCCATCTCCAGACCCGGGCGATACAGATCATCAACCAGAATAGAACGCTTCAAGCCGTCTTCGCCGGATACGATCTCCATCGAGAAATGTTGTACTAGCTCCGATACTTTTACTTTCTTAGCCATCGAACGGCCTCCTCACTTGCGTTCCCAATTAAGTTATATGAAGGGTGTAATCCATTACCAATAGCTTCATCGTAAAGGAAAAAAGCGCCGAACGCAACGTTTCTCCGTCGCTCAGCGCTTTTCATCATTTTATAGCCACGTTCACGGGTTGTTCGACATATCCCGGGTATTCATACAGTTCAAAAGTTAACGGCTGTTTATACGGTTTGTCGGGAATGGTGTAGTAAGCTTCGTACGTTCCTCCGGAACCGTCTGCATTTCCTCTCCAGCTGCTTTGCACGCCATCCCCTTCCTCTAACCTAAATTCCGCGCCCGTTGCGTCATGAAATGTCGCTTTGTAATCAAGCAGCCAATAACCATACCCTTGCTCCGGCTCACTTAGACGCTTTGCTTCAATTGATAATTTGATCCCTGAAGTGGTTGCCTTTACGCTCGTTAATTGGATTCGGTCATCCGGCGTCTCTAATGTTTCTCCGGTTTCTGTATTAATGACAAACTTACGTCCTTTTGGCGAAAGAAGCAGTCCGTCCGCCACCAAGCTTAGATGCTTCGGTCTTTCAAAATAATTGCTCTGGAACGTGAGCGTTGTTATACCATCGTCCAGCATCCCGAAGCCGCCTTTTGTCTCCCAACGGCGCCCCTTCTCATCGACGAGAGCTAATTGAACAAAATGATTGGCGCGCATCCGTGAATCCGGTACTTTCCGGATCGTTACAGATGCTTGTAATGGCGTAACAAGTGCTTTCTCAATGATGAATTTTTGCCCGCCTATATCAATCGTCTTATTTAAAGCGATATCTTCCCTTAATTCCTCAAAACGGCTACGATCCACCTCAATATCTACCTCATGCCATTCACCGCCGAGCTTCAGGCTAAACTGAATTTCGCTCGGGACAGGAACACCGTCACCCAACATAATATCCACCATGTCATGGATACTATTCGCAGTATCCTGTTCCGTCTCCGTCTTTCCGATACTATAATAATTGCTTCCTATCATGGCTTCTAATGAATCCCCATTACCATCCGCAATTTTGTATTCCATTCTAGATGCATCTTTACTAATCTCCGGCCCCTCGGCTGTATAAAAAATGACTATCCGCTGCTGATCGGCCATAATCCCATCCACCTTCAGCGTATAACCATTCTTACTGACCGACTTGTTGACCGGCTGGATAAACTCATGGTTTATAGCACTTGTCAGCGTGGAATCCCCTTGGATTAACTCAACAACCCCATTCAAACCCGGTATCTCTCGCATTAGCTCCGCAAAAGCAGGGGATACCCGGATGCAAGCAGTAAGCAGAACTAGTATGCAGGCTGCCGCTGCCGCCATCTGCAAAGTCAGTCTGCTTCTTTTCCTTCTCTTGAGCTGCTCTCTTCCCTTCTGCACGCCTATTCTAACCGCTGCAGCAAAGGATTCGTCCGAACCTTGGTTTAATATCCGTTGTACCGCCGCCTTATCCTCCAGTAAAAGCTGTTCCATTCCCTGTTCAAGCTCCGGCTTATTCCCACTCAACCTTCATCCCCTCCTTTCCGTATGCGCTATTCGCCCTTAATCGCTTTAGAGCCTGATGAAGCCATGTCCGAATCGTTCCGTCCGGCTTCTCCAGCAATTCGGCAATTTCCGTAATCGTCATATCGCGGTAATACTTCAGTACAATAACCATCCGGTATTTGGAGGGCAGCTTTTGCAACTGAACCGCCATATCCAGACGGTCAATGCCATGTTCATCAGCCGTTTGAGCATCTCTTTCCAAAAGCTCGTTGCGCAGCGGACGTTCACGGAGCCGTTTTTTACGCTCATCGAGACACACTCGGATAAGAATCCTCGTAACCCAAGTCGTAAAAACCTTCGAGTCCCGTAAGGAACGCCTTTTACTCCATACCCGGAAGGTTGTTTCCTGGACGGCTTCAAGCGCATCGGTCTCATTACGCATATAAGAATAAGCAATGCCGTAGAGGCGGCTCTGATCCATTTGAATACGCGCAATAAGCGCATCGTCGTCCCCTTTTATTGCTGCCGCCGCATATTCATCTCTGTCCATAGTCCCTCCCTTTCCAATCCTCCTGTTTCGTTATGTATTAGACGCCTAAATGGCAATTTCGGTTTTTTTATTTTTGAACCATGCAAAAAACCTCTATTGGACTGTCCAATAATGAACAACCCCAATAGAGGTAAAAAAGGCCGCCCCCCCAAAGGGAGACGACCTTGTTGTAAGAGTAAGAATTAGTTCTCGAAAATGTTCAGCTCGGACTCTTTGTCGAACATATGAACTTTGTTCATGTCCAGAGCAAGCTTAACAGTGGAACCGTCACGCAGAGTCGAACGACCGTCAACGCGTGCGATTACTGTGTCGGAGCCGATACCGTTCAGGTACAGGTACATTTCGTGACCCAGGTTTTCAGCTACCTCAACGTTAGCATTAACGATTGTGTTAGCGGAAGCTTCCAGGAACACTGGCTCTTCGTGAAGATCTTCCGGACGAATGCCCAGGATTACTTCTTTGCCGATATAACCTTTGGAACGAAGAGTAGCTGCTTTGCCTTCAGGCACAACAACGTCAACGCCAGTTGTTTTGAATTTCAGTGTACCGCCTTGATCAGCAAGCGTACCTGTGATGAAGTTCATCGAAGGAGCGCCGATGAAGCCAGCTACGAAGATGTTTACCGGGTGGTTGTACAGCTCTTCAGGAGAAGCTGTTTGTTGAATGAAACCGTCTTTCATAACAACGATACGGTCACCCATTGTCATTGCTTCGATCTGGTCATGCGTTACGTAGATAGTAGTTGTTTCAAGACGTTTAGTCAGCTTGCTGATCTCAGCACGCATTTGACCGCGAAGTTTAGCGTCCAAGTTGGAGAGTGGTTCGTCCATCAAGAATACTTGTGGTTCACGAACGATAGCGCGTCCCAAAGCTACACGTTGACGTTGACCGCCGGAGAGAGCTTTTGGTTTACGATCCAGCAAATGCTCGATATCAAGAATTTTAGCAGCTTCACGAACGCGTTTGTCGATGTCTGCTTTTTTGAATTTACGAAGTTTAAGACCGAACGCCATGTTTTGATAAACGTTCATGTGCGGGTACAACGCGTAGGATTGGAATACCATCGCGATGTCGCGGTCTTTCGGTGCTACGTCATTTACGACGCGGTCGCCGATGTACAGCTTACCCTCGGAGATTTCTTCAAGACCTGCGATCATACGAAGAGTTGTCGATTTACCACAGCCGGAAGGTCCTACCAGTACCAAAAACTCTTTGTCCTTAATGTCAAGGTTAACATCAGTTACCGAAGCTTTGTCGGAACCCGGGTATTTTTTGTAAATGCCTTCTAAACGTACGCCTGCCATTTGAATGTCCCCCTAAAAGAAAATTTCTTATGGGTATATCTTATCTCACAGGCCCGTTTGTGACTATGCACATACTTTACAAAAAAACTAATTCCTTTTCGTAACTTTGTACAATAGTAAAATTATTTTGACTAAAACAGCATCCCGGAACTGGCGAACATCCAATCCGGTTTCCTGTTTCAGCTTATCTAAACGATATAATAACGTATTCCGGTGAATATAAAGCTTCTTTGCGGTTTCGCTCACATTGCAGTCAAGCGAGAAAAAGGTCTCCAGGGTTGCAAGCATCTCCGCCTCGACAAAAAGCTCCGTACGTTTAAGCGCGTGCTCCAGATATCTTGAGCGCTGAACTTCCGGAATAGCGTTGAGCAGTCTTTCCAGCTGCAGCATCCACGGAAGATGAATGCTTGTCCCTACGTGGAACTTGCGGCCAAGATTAATCGTCTCTCGCAGCAGTACGGTTGTCTCCACGATTCCTTTGGCCGGACATACCGGATGCGCGACGGCCAGATGGCATTCGCCGATCCATTCGCTCGCCAGCATCTCATGCAAGCCATGACAGATAGAAGTCAGGCTGTCCTCAACGGTTTCTTCGTCCTCGTCTTCCATAAATTCGCTGTCGGCTTCTTTCAACAGGGAGACAGGTCCCCAAATCAGCCACTCTTGATTCTTCAACGGAATAAGCAGAATATCCTCGGCAAGAAAAGAGCGCAGAAGCTTCTCAAGCTCCGGGTAGGATGCCTGCTTGCCGTTGGTGTATTCCGTTACTAATAAGAAAGGAATCATCTCCGCGAACAGCTTGCCGCCGGCCGTTAGATGATCGGGAATCGAATACGAAGGCTCCTCCGATTCAAGCTGCTGCTGTATCCACTCGCTAAGCTTTAAGGCGAATGACTCGCTCTCGGAAAGTGTACTCGGCTTGGGGGCCAGCTGCTGCTGGGCCTGATTCCACTGCAGGGTCCAAGTAATCAACTCCGCCTCTGCCTGTTTCAGCTCTCCGTCGATCTCCAGTGTTTCCACCGCATTGCCCGACACTTTAACAACAATCCATGTCCTTCCGTTATTCGCTGCGCGATTGCCTTCCGATATCTTATCGCGGTTATCGTCGTAAGCCCAGCTTGTATCCGCTTGCTGCACAAGGCCCTTCCAGTCCGATAATGAGAACGTAATGAACCGAACCTGACAGTTCAAAATGTGCTGCAGCGGGGTTAACCAATCTGTCGTGCTCATTTTACATTACTCCAATCTCCAGCTCCAAGAATGACGCTTTATTTTTCGTCATTGTAACACAAAACCGCTGCTTGGTTCAGCCTTTCATTACGAGCAGCAGGATCGAGAGCAAAGAGAAGAGCGCCGCAATCAAATACATGAAGGAGACGGTCTGCACCTGCGTCAGCCCCCAGCGCATTAAGGCATGGTGGGTATGCAGCTTATCCGCCTGATGCAGGCCCTTGCCCGTAGCAAGCCTGCGGAGCATAACAATTACCGTATCCAGAATAGGCAGACCTAGAGCCAGCAACGGAACGAGTATCGTGATGAAGGTTGCTTTCTTGAATGCGCCATCGATGGCGATAACGGCAAGCGTATAGCCCAGGAACGTTGCTCCGGCATCTCCCATAAAAATCCGGGCAGGATGGAAATTATAGATCAGGAAGCCGATACAGGCGCCGCCGATAATGATAGCTGTTACTCCAATATCCCCTTGTCCTTTAATGAGTGCCGTAACAAACAAAGTCATGGAGGACAGCGTGCATACTCCGGAGGCAAGTCCGTCTACCCCGTCAATGAAGTTGATCATATTAATAAGGGCAAACACCCAAATGATCGTGCCAAGCGCATCAAACCACACCGGGAAGCCGACAAAATGGCCATTAGCCGGATTCATGATGCCGTCCATATGTATGCCGAAAAACAGCGGAATCATCGATACGCTCAAATAAATAATGACCCTAGGCCAGATCGGAAAATCCTTTCCCTTCGATTTGGAGGCATCATCCATGAGCCCGATACATACAAGCAGAGCCCCGCCAACCGTAATGCTTAAACTCAGTGGCGTTATACCCTGAAAAGCAATAATCGTAGCCACGCATGCCACATACAATGCCGCTCCGCCCATTAGAGGTATGGGCCGATTATGAATTTTGCGCCAGTTCGGACGATCTACGATTCCGTATTTAAGTGCTATCTTCTGCATAACGGGTACAAAAACAATCGTCAGAACAGCGCTCATACCTACAGCCAGCCAGTACGTCATTCGAATGTTCCCCTTCGTCTGTCACATCATTTGTTATAGCTTTCAACATTGTTCCCTACCCTGAGGAAAAAAATGATTAAAATCTTTCCCGTCAGCGTTATAATGTGTTTGACGATTGGAAATTCTCATGTTAGGATTAATCCATAGTTTACATATCGGAATTTATATAATTAAGGAGTGGATATGATGTCTCAGGTTGTTATTTTGTCCGGAAGCCCTAATCCCGGATCCCGTTTAGCAGGTATTACGCAATATGTGGAATCGCATCTGTCGGATAAAGGCATCTCCTTCAATCATATTACGGTGGCTTCTCTTCCAGCTGAGGACCTTATCCATGCGCGTTTCGATAGCCCGGCCATCGTTGAGGCTGCTGCCATTGTTGAAGCTGCAGATGTTGTTATCATTGCAAGCCCGGTTTACAAAGCATCCTTCACCGGCGTACTCAAGACCTTCCTGGACCTGCTCCCGCAAAAAGGCCTTACCGATAAATTCGTTACCCCTCTGTTCATCGGCGGAACCATTGCCCACTTGCTCTCGATCGACTATGCGCTTAAGCCTGTTCTTTCTTCGCTTAATGCTAAGCATTTCGGCAGCGGCGTTTACGCCATTGACTCGCAGATCGCCCGCATCGATGCCGGCGTTGGCGAATCGCAGTTTGAACTGAATGAAGACCTTAAACAACGCCTGGATGCTTCCGTGGCCGAGATTGTTGAAGAACTGCGTATTCGTAAAATTAAATAAGCCATAAAAATAAGCCTGAGGGATCCTATCCTTCAGGCTTTCTTTAATATCATTATAAAACATCAAAAAACCCGCAGATCGGAGTCTACGGGTTGAACGTTTGAATAAATGGTGAGCCATGAAGGACTCGAACCTTCGACACCCTGATTAAAAGTCAGGTGCTCTACCAACTGAGCTAATGGCTCTCAATAATGAGAAGTGGTGGAGGGTGATGGATTCGAACCACCGAACCGTTAGGAAGAGATTTACAGTCTCCCGCGTTTGGCCACTTCGCTAACCCTCCAAAAGCAAATGGTGGCTCGGGACGGAATCGAACCGCCGACACGAGGATTTTCAGTCCTCTGCTCTACCAACTGAGCTACCGAGCCTTGCATATGGGCAAAAAAAATGGCGGAGCTGACGGGATTCGAACCCGCGGTCTCCTGCGTGACAGGCAGGCATGTTAGGCCTCTACACCACAGCTCCATGGATCATTGCAAAAACATATATGGTGGAGGCTGAGGGGATCGAACCCCCGACCCTCTGCTTGTAAGGCAGATGCTCTCCCAGCTGAGCTAAGCCTCCTGATATATGGTAGCGGCGAAGGGGATCGAACCCCCGACCTCACGGGTATGAACCGTACGCTCTAGCCAGCTGAGCTACACCGCCACGCTTGTCCTACTAGTGTCGCTTACAGTCCGTAGGAGTACTGTAAGATCAGAGCATTGCGCCCTGAAAACTGGATGCGAAATAATGATTCCTTAAGTCTTTAGGATAAGCCCTCGACCGATTAGTATTCGTCAGCTCCACACATTGCTGTGCTTCCACCCCGAACCTATCAACCTCGTCGTCTTCAAGGGGTCTTACTAATTGGGAAATCTCATCTTGAGGGGGGCTTCACGCTTAGATGCTTTCAGCGCTTATCCCGTCCGTACTTGGCTACCCAGCGGTGCTCCTGGCGGAACAACTGGTACACCAGCGGTACGTCCATCCCGGTCCTCTCGTACTAAGGACAGCTCCTCTCAAATTTCCTGCGCCCGCGACAGATAGGGACCGAACTGTCTCACGACGTTCTGAACCCAGCTCGCGTACCGCTTTAATGGGCGAACAGCCCAACCCTTGGGACCTACTTCAGCCCCAGGATGCGATGAGCCGACATCGAGGTGCCAAACCTCCCCGTCGATGTGGACTCTTGGGGGAGATAAGCCTGTTATCCCCAGGGTAGCTTTTATCCGTTGAGCGATGGCCCTTCCATTCGGTACCACCGGATCACTAAGCCCGACTTTCGTCCCTGCTCGACTTGTTGGTCTCGCAGTCAAGCTCCCTTATGCCTTTGCACTCTACGAATGATTTCCAACCATTCTGAGGGAACCTTTGGGCGCCTCCGTTACATTTTAGGAGGCGACCGCCCCAGTCAAACTGCCCACCTGACACGGTCCCTCTACCCGATTCAGGGTAGCAGGTTAGAACTCCGATACGATCAGGGTGGTATCCCAACGTCGCCTCCACACAAGCTGGCGCTCATGCTTCTCAGGCTCCCACCTATCCTGTACAGATCGTACCAAAGTCCAATATCAAGCTGCAGTAAAGCTCCATGGGGTCTTTCCGTCTTGTCGCGGGTAACCTGCATCT
>NZ_CP195155.1:97500-157500 GCF_051200795.1 Paenibacillus glycanilyticus | reverse complement strand
GGATAATGGCTCTTTCTCCGTGCATTAAGTTAACTGAGTTCTCTGCGTCCTTCAAGCGCTTTGGACAAGGTGACCTCATCGGCGTATTCAAGGTCGCCGCCAACCGGCAGGCCGTGGGCAATCCGCGTTACCCGAATACCAAACGGTTTGACAAGCCTCGAAATATACATCGCGGTCGCTTCGCCTTCAATATTCGGATTCGTCGCCAAGATCAGCTCTTGCACCCGCTCATCGCTCAAGCGGCGAAGCAGCTCGGCAATCTTGATCTGATCCGGCCCAATTCCCTCAATTGGAGATATAGCACCCTGAAGCACGTGATAATGTCCTTGAAATTCCTTCGTCCGTTCCATGGCCACAAGGTCCTTTGATTCCTGAACCACACAAATAACGGAGTTATCGCGCGTTTTATCCTGGCAAATCCGGCATGGATCGGTATCGGTAATATTGCAGCAAACGGAGCAGTACGTCAGATTACGCTTAACGCTGACAAGCGCCTTAGCGAAATCGATAACATCATCTTCTTTCATGCGAAGCACATGAAAAGCCAATCTTGCGGCTGTCTTCGGTCCAACGCCCGGAAGCCGCGTAAAGGCATCAATAAGCTTCGCTATCGGTTCGGGATAAAACAAAACGCGCAGCCCCTTTCAAGCCTCCAGCCTAAACGGCTGACGCCGCCCTTGCGGCGGCGTCAGCATGCGTATAGCTTTTATATGTTATATAGACAGCAATCCGGCTTAGAACAAGCCCGGAATCTTCATGCCGCCAGTGAATTTGCCCATATCCTGGTTCGCAATTTCGTCTACTTTTGTCAATACGTCATTAACGGCTGTCAAAACAAGGTCTTGCAGCATTTCAACATCATCCGGATCTACCGCTTCAGGTTTGATCGCGATGCTAAGGATTTTTTTGTGGCCATTCGCTACCACGGTTACAACGCCGCCGCCAGCCGTACCTTCAACCGTTTTGTTTACAAGCTCTTCTTGGGCTTTCATCATTTGCTCTTGCATTTTCTTTACTTGCTTCATCATTTGGTTCATGTTATTCATGACTTATCACCTCATCGTAATAGTTAATTATCTTCTTTAATTACAACTAAGTCTTCACCAAAAAGCTTAACAGCTTCCTCTACCCATTGTGGACGCTGCTCCTCCCCGGTGTCAATCGCATCCGGCTGTAATTCCAGCGTTTCGCCTTCCTGCTCGCCTGAGCGGCTGGCCGCATTCTGCCATTCCTTGAGCATGCAGGTTGCAAGCTTGACCGGATTGCCGAATACGTCCTGCATGACCCGTTCGATAATCTCCCGGTGTGCCGGCCGCTCCGTGGTCTCCCGGTGCATTGTGTTCTTGAAGGCGACAAGTATCGTGGAATCCGTTGCGGCTACCGGCTCTCCGTCAACCAACCATGCATGTACCGTTATTCTTGCTTCCTTCACCCGGTGGAGCACTTCGTTCCACTTCATCCGAACTTGCCCCGTACCCGGACTGCCGGCTGCGGCAACAAAAGGATCAAGCTTCACGGTAGACCGGCTGACCGCAGCACCGCCTCCGCCAAAGCCGGGACGGCGGGATGGGCTGGTAGGCTGTCTGGCCGCACCGCCATCACCCGCTCCGGAACCGGCGCCTCCTCCGTTTTGTATAAGCTGCTCCAGCTTGCGCTCAAGGATCTCCACCTGCTGGCGAAGACGCTGTACTTCGGCCGATGCGGCTGGCGGAGAGGACGCCGCGGCATCGCCGCCGCTTCCCGCTCCCCCAGCACTCTCGTTACCTATTGTGCAAATTTTCATCAATGCGACTTCAAACAAAGTCTGCGGCTGCGAAGCATGCTTCATATCGGATTGATAGGTATTAAGAGTATCAATCATCTTAAACAACCGCTCGGAGCTGAAAGCATCGGCCATTCCGCGGAACCGTTCGGCGTCAACCACCCGCTCCGTTACCGCACCTTGCGGGGCTAGCTTTAATACAAGCAGATCGCGGAAATAGAAGATCAGATTCTCCATGCATTTGTCCGCGCTTTTCCCGGCTTGCGTTAAGCTCTCTACGAGCGGCATGATAGCGGCGACATTACGGTCCCGGATCGCTTCTGCCAGCGCATAGAACTGATCCGCGGCCATGCCTCCCGTCACATCAACAGCACCGTCAAGGGTGATTCTCGATCCGCCAAAAGCCGCAACCTGCTCAAGCAAGCTTATCGCATCGCGCATCCCGCCTTCGGATAGACGGGCAATATAAGCGATCGCATCCTCTTCCGCCTCAATGCCTTCTTCCCGGCAAATCTCAAACAGCCGCTCCGATTGCTCTTCCAGCGAGACTTGCCGGAAGTCGAATCTTTGGCAACGCGAAATAATCGTAGCCGGAAGCTTATGGGGCTCCGTGGTCGCCAGAATAAAGATAACATGTCCAGGCGGTTCCTCTAACGTCTTCAGAAGCGCGTTAAACGCCTCTGACGTCAGCATGTGGACTTCATCAATAATATACACTTTATATCGAACTTCAGACGGGGCATAACGGACTTTATCGCGAATATCCCGTATTTCGTCAATACCCCGGTTAGACGCCGCGTCAATCTCGACAACGTCCATAATATGACCGGCCGTTATACCGCGGCATGCATCGCATTCATTACAAGGCTCTTCCGCAGGGCCCCGTTCACAGTTAACCGCTTTTGCCAATACCTTGGCCGCCGTTGTTTTCCCCGTTCCCCGGGGACCATTAAATAAATAGGCGTGCGAAACCCGATTCTCCCGAATCGCATTTTGCAGCGTTTGTATAATATGCCGTTGTCCAACCATGTCCTGGAACGTCTGCGGACGCCAGGCACGATATAATGCAATATGACTCACGCGTTTACGTTCCCTTCGGCTTGCTCATTCTTGTTCTCTATTATACATCATGATGTCTATAAGCAAAACAAAAACACCCGCATTTCCGGCATCTGCTTCTTCAAAACAGATCCCCATCGCTGGTGTTCCTTCACTTAAACTATGAAAATGATGAACCGTGCACCTGCCCTCGATAACATGCGATCCAGGCGGCACTCTTGCGTCTCAGCTCGGGTCAGGCACTCCCCCGGCACATGAACAAACTTGCTTATGGCTGCTTCCTTCCGGACCTGACCAGGTTCACAAGCGTCCATTGCGGAGGACCCAACCGTCAACACTGATTGCAAGCGCCAAACCCTGCATCACATAACCTAAAGCAGGAATTCAACCTCGCTAAAGCGGATTGCGAGTTACAGGGCACCGCTAACTCCCCATCTAGCACGGCAAAACTAAGTATAGCCCATCCAATCGCAAAGCGCAACCGTAGGATAATGGTAGTTAGGATTAACGGGACGCTTTCACTTTGACATGGTAGCGCGGCATGTTAAGCTGAACAGCCTGCTCCGTCTTTGCGCGCAGCGCCTCAAGCTGAGCGTCCGTCAGATTGGAAGCAGCCTTGATATGAACGGTGAGATCCCCGCCATTAAACGCGACACGACTGCTTTTGATTCCGTCGATTGGCTGCAGCACCTGATTAATAAGCTTCCTGTCCGACTCGTAATTAAGGAATGTCTTGTTATTAGGCAGGTTCGGGTTGCTGTTGGAATAACCCATGTATCCGTCATGGCCATAGGTTTCCACCTTGCCGTCATTCGTCCGGTGCCCATTGTTCACCCCGTCGGCAGCACAGCCGGTCAAACTAGCGATGACCAATGCGGGTATCGCGAATCCCATAAATATTAAGCGCAGCTTGCGGCGCAGCATCTTTTTGGTAAGCAATCAAAAAACCTCCCTTTAACCATAGGATGGCTAAGGGAGGTTTTCTTATTCTGCCAAATTAAGCGGCAGATGAGATTAAATGCCGTATTTCTTTTTGAAACGATCGACGCGACCGCCTGCATCCAAGAACTTTTGCTTACCCGTGAAGAACGGGTGACATGCGGAACAAACCTCTACGCGAAGATTCGATTTGATCGAACCTGTCTCGAACGTGTTACCGCAAGCGCAAGTGATGTTGGATACGTGGTATGTCGGATGAATACCTTGTTTCATCTCGTTCACCTCTTTCTGCCCTGAACCACATGCGGATCCAGAGTTATAAATCACACAACTCGGATTATAGCACGACCATTACAAGCATGCAATGCCGATGTTTTGCCAGCTACTTGCGCGCCGCCGCCGGCGGAAGATGCGTGTACGAGCCGATAACGACATCCGGCAGCTCTTCTCGAAAGATTTCAAGCATCTGCTTCATCCCGTAAATCTCGCCTTTGGCAGGAGGAATCAGCTGCAGGTAGCTCTCCGGATCGATATTCAGGTTACGCATTTGAATAAGCTTTAGTCCGGTTCGCTTCGCGAATCCGATCATCGCCTCGATCTCTTCCTCGCGGTCGGTTACCCCGGGGAAGATCAAGTAGTTGATGGAGGTGTATACCCCTTTATCCGTCGCGTACTTCAAGGATTTCTCCACATTGGCAAGCGTATATGCGCGCGGCTTGTAGTAAGCATTGTAATGCTCGTCAATAGCGCTTATCGTGCTGACGCGCATCAGGTCAAGACCCGCGTCGACGATTGCGCGCATGAAGTCCGTAAGTCCGGCATTCGTATTGATATTGATATAGCCCTGGTTTGTCTGGCTTCTCACGATCTTCATCGCTTCCACGATGATTTTGGCCTGCGTGGAAGGCTCGCCTTCGCAGCCTTGGCCAAAGCTGATGATCGATTCCGGCGTTTTCAGGTGCTCCAGCATTACTTCCACGATCTCATCCACCGTAGGCTTGAAGTTCATCCGCGTCTGAGGCGCAACAAACCCGCTGTCATCCGGCTGCTCCGAAATGCAGCCGAAGCATCCCGCGTTGCAGGAATAAGAAACGGGTACCCCGCCCTCCCAGCGCTGAAGGAACGTGTTGGAGGAAGTTAAGCATTCGTAGCCAAGGGCGCAATGTGACAAATGCTTGTACAGTCTGTTCTCCGGGTATTTAGCAGTCAGCAGTTCTACTCCTTTGCGGACATCTCCCCGGTCGCAGTTAAGCGGATCCCATTTGTACGGATCATCGCTTTGCTCCGCCGCCACATAAAAACCGCCGTCCTTCCAAACGACAGAGGTGTAGCCAAAGAGCGGAAACTTCTCATTCTTATCGGTCTTCACATAGCTTGGCAGCGCCAGCCGGGTATAACCCTGCGGCAACAAAGCGCCTACAGCCTGGTAATTGCCGGAGAGCATTTTCATTTCGCCGGTATCCGGATCCATAAAGACCGGACGGGTATGAGGCAGCCCTACGAGCGTAGCCCCCCTTGGCAGAGGGATCAGCTCGTCCTCCATTAATTCGACGATCATATCGCCGCTGCGCCCAAGCGCTATATAGTCAGGATGATCAAACACATTGCCTTTCTCATCCGCGTATACGAGATTCATCTTGATGTCCTCCTTCCGGCGGCACTAGGAGCCGTGCGTCGTGCGCGGCGCCGGTCGCCTTCCGGTTGCTGCGCTGCTTTTGAGTCCCGCACCTGTAGTACCCGTACCTGCGCTTGTCCGCTGCTGCGGGGCAGGTTGATCTTCCGATGTGTCAAGCGACATCAGGAATTCCTCATTCGTCTTCGAATCGGCGAGCTTCTTCAGGAAGCCGTCGACGAAGTCAGGCGTATCGGTCATATTGCGGCGCACAACCCATAATTTATCCAATTCTTCTTTCGATAAAAGCATTTCTTCGCGGCGCGTACCCGATCTGCGGATATCGAGCGCCGGGAAAATACGGCGTTCTGCAAGCTTGCGGTCTAGATGCAGCTCCATATTGCCCGTACCTTTAAATTCTTCATAAATGATGTCATCCATACGCGAGCCGGTCTCGATAAGCGCCGTCGCGAGAATCGTCAAGCTGCCGCCCTCTTCCACATTCCGGGCCGCGCCAAAGAAGCGCTTCGGACGATGGAAAGCTGCCGGATCGATACCGCCGCTAAGCGTACGTCCGGATGGCGGCACAACCAGGTTATAAGCACGGGCAAGACGGGTAATGCTGTCGAGCAAAATAACAACGTCTTTCTTGTGTTCTACCAGACGCAGCGCCCGTTCAAGCACAAGCTCGGCTACTTTTATATGGTTTTCAGGTACTTCATCAAACGTAGAAGCAATAACTTCACCCTTCACGGAACGCTGCATATCCGTTACTTCCTCGGGGCGTTCATCAATAAGCAGCACAAACAACTCGATATCCGGGTGATTCGTCGAAATACTGTTCGCTATTTCTTTGAGCAGCAAGGTTTTACCCGCTTTTGGCGGAGCTACAATCAGTCCGCGTTGACCAAGGCCAACAGGCGCAAGTAAGTCCATAATTCGAGTAGAAAGTTTGGAAGATGCCGTTTCCAGCACGAGCTTTTTCTGTGGATAAAGAGGAGTTAGAGCGGGAAAATGAAGTCTTTCGGCCGCTTGCGCAGGATCGGTGCCGTTTACGGCGTTTACCTGGAGGAGACCAAAGTATTTCTCAGAGTCTTTCGGCAGCCGGCATTTGCCCGATACAAGGTCGCCGGTACGCAAGTCGAATTTTCGAATCTGGGAAGCAGAGATATAAATATCCTCTTTGCTAGGCAAATAGTTGATTGGCCGTAAGAAGCCGAAGCCTTCCGGTAGTGTTTCAAGTACACCCTGCATAAACATGAGGCCGCTTTTTTCCGCTTGTGCCCGTAAAATCGCAAATATTAATTCCTTCTTCTTCAGCTGGCCGTAGTACGGTATTTGATATTGCTTCGCCAATTTGTACAACTCGGTCAGCTTCATTTCTTCGAGATCGGAGATCTGAAGATCTGTCATATTCTCACCACTTTGTATTCAGTTTTAGCTATCATTATATACCCGATTTGACGAATTCTATTCGTTCAGCCTGCCAGAAAAACGCCAAATCGGGTGGTTCACTCCGTTAAAAATAACAATTATTCCGTTTCCCGCCAAACATCCGCACCAAGTCTGCGCAGGTTATCAACGAGATTGTCGTAACCGCGGTCAATATATTCTACGCCAGTGATCTCCGTAATTCCTTCTTTGACGGTAAGACCGGCTATCACAAGCGCCGCCCCTGCCCGCAGATCGGCGGCTTTAACCTTTGCCGCAAAAAACTCTCCGCCCTCAATAATGGCGGAACGGCCTTCCACGCGAATATTCGCGCCCATCCGGTTCAGTTCCGGCACATGCTTGAAACGGTTGCTGTAGACATAATCGCTCAGGATGCTGACGCCCTTGGCCTGGGCAAGCAGCGTTGTCATCGGAGACTGAAGGTCCGTTGCAAAACCCGGGTAAACCAGAGCTTTCACGTCAACGGCCGTATACTCCGGAGCACCGATAATACGGATAGACTCGTCCATTTCCTGAACGGTTACGCCCATTTCTTCAAGCTTTGCCGTCATGGCTTCCATATGCTTCGGAATAACGTTGTCGATGGTAACGTCTCCGCGCGTTGCCGCGGCTGCAATCATGTAAGTGCCTGCCTGAATCCGGTCCGGAATAATCGAATGGCGGCAGCCATGCATGCTGTCTACCCCTTCAATCCGGATCGTCTCCGTACCCGCACCCTTGATCCTCGCGCCCATCGCGTTCAAAAGCGTTGCTACATCTATAATCTCAGGCTCTTTTGCCGCATTTTCGATAATCGTAGAGCCTTTGGCCCGGGAGGCCGCAAGCATTATATTAATGGTCGCGCCAACGCTGACAACGTCGAGATAAATTTTCGCTCCACGCAGCTCTTTGGCATGAATCCGCATCGAGCCTTGTTCGTTGGTAACGGTAGCACCCAGAGCTTCAAAGCCTTTAATATGCTGATCGATTGGTCTTGGCTCGAAATTACATCCGCCAGGCAATCCGATAATCGCTTCCCCAAAGCGTCCAAGCATGGCACCCATCAAATAATAAGAAGCACGCAGCAGCTTCACTTTTCCATTTGGCATCGGTTTCGATTCAAGCCGCGAAGGATCAATCTTCATGACATCGCCCTGCCAGCTTACGACAGCACCGAGGTCCTGCAGGATCTCACTATATACGACAACATCGCTCAAATGGGGCAAATTGTCCAATACCACTTCTGATTCTGCCAATATGGCAGCCGGAACCAGAGCGACGGCACTGTTCTTTGCTCCGCTTATTTGGACGGTGCCCCGCAGCGGACGTCCACCGCGTATCATCAATTTCTCCATCAAATATAGTCCTCCCGAAATGTAAGAAGAAACATAGGAAAACCGCCATATGGCGCGAGCTTATACTGACACGCTCGCCGTGATGGGCGGCTCATTATCCCGTACTCCTATTTAGTACACTTTGCTTGTTTTTGCTTCTTTGCGAAGCAAAATTTTATCGTTAATAAAAGATTAACATGTCTATTAGACCGTTGATTCTGAGCCATTATACCATATCGGGACAGGGAATGGTATTTCTCTTACAGAAGTAGGCAACGGGTTAGAAACCTTTAATATAGGGGGTGCAAATTAATCCTTTTAAAAGGGAATTCTCATAAAAAAAAGGGTCCCTTAGGACCCTACCGCAAAGCGGTTATTGGAATTGCCGCCGTGAAGCTGCATATTAACCGCAATCCGCATCTCATCGATATCGAACGGTTTCGTGAAATGCATAACAGCCCCCAGATCGGTCGCTTCCTTGATCATGTCAAGCTCGCCGTAAGCCGTCATCATGATGACTTTGATATCACGGTTAATTGCCTTCACATGCTTTAAAATTTCAAGTCCGTCCATCCCCGGAATCTTCATATCAAGCAGAACGAGGTCAGGATTCTCGGCTTTTACGATTTCCAGTGCCAACCTACCGTTTGAAGCTTGGAAAGTATTGTAGCCTTCACTGCTGAACACTTCCATCAGAAGCACACGGATGCCATTCTGATCGTCAACGATCAATAGCTTCTTCTTCTCCAAGATATTTACCTCCCGCGACTCGACCCACAACTGGTCAACTCTTCCATAATCGTTAATATATTCGCGCGGAGAGGTACATTATCCTGCTTTTCCACTAAAAAAATTGGAGACATCGGATGTCAGAACAGCTGTTCTTACTGTCCGGAGTATTTCAAAGCCGCACGCACAAAGCCGCGGAAGAGCGGTTGAGGACGGTTCGGACGGGAAGTGAATTCCGGATGGAATTGAACCGCAAGGAACCATGGATGCTCCGGAAGCTCCACCATTTCCACCAGACGGCCGTCCGGCGAAGTGCCGGAAATGCGAAGACCCGCCGATTCAATGCGCTCACGGTACTCGTTATTGAATTCATACCGGTGACGGTGACGCTCATAAACAAGCTCATCGTTATATTCAGTAGCCGCAAGCGATCCCGGCTTCAATTTGCAAGGGTAAAGGCCAAGACGCATCGTGCCGCCCATGTCCTCGATGTCTTTCTGATCCGGCAGAAGGTCGATAACCGGATACGGCGTCGACGGATTGATCTCCGCGCTGTTCGCGCCCGACAGGCCGGCTACGCTGCGCGCGTATTCGATAACGGCAACCTGCATGCCAAGGCAAATGCCGAAGAACGGAATTTGCTGCTCGCGGGCATAACGGATAGCCGAAACTTTCCCTTCAATACCGCGATCGCCAAAGCCGCCAGGCACAAGAATACCGTGTACGCCTTTCAGCATTTCCGAAACGTTCTCGTCGTCGATCTCTTCCGCGTTCACCCAGCGAAGCTTCACTTCGGAGTCCGCATCGATACCCGCATGGCCCAGAGCTTCAACGATGGAAAGGTAAGCGTCATGGAGCGCAACGTATTTGCCGACAATGGCGATTTCCGTCGTTTTATGCAACGATTTTACGCGGTTCACAAGATCTTCCCATTGCGTCATGTCCGGTTGGTTCGTCGTAAGCTTCAGATGGTTCACCACGATATCGTCGAGACCTTGCTCGCGAAGCATCAGTGGTACTTCATACAAAGTCGAAGCGTCGATACATTCAACAACCGCGTTAGCGTCTATGTCGCAGAACAAGCCGATTTTGCGTTTCAGGTCTTCCGACAGCGCATGCTCGGTACGGCATACGATGACGTTAGGCTGAATGCCGATGCTGCGAAGTTCTTTTACGCTATGCTGCGTTGGCTTGGTTTTCACTTCGCCCGCTGCTTTGATGTATGGAATAAGCGTTACGTGAATGTACATCACGTTGTCGCGCCCGATATCGCTTTTGATTTGGCGGATCGCTTCAAGGAAAGGCAAGCTTTCGATGTCGCCCACCGTACCGCCGATTTCGGTGATTACAACGTCGGAGCCGGCTTCTTTGCCAGCGCGGTATACGCGCTCCTTGATTTCGTTCGTAATGTGCGGGATAACCTGAACCGTTCCGCCCAGATATTCGCCGCGGCGTTCCTTGGAGATAACGTTCGAATAAATCTTGCCGGTCGTAACGCTGCTGTACTTCGTCAGGTTAATATCGATAAACCGTTCATAATGCCCAAGGTCAAGGTCTGTTTCCGCGCCGTCGTCTGTTACGAATACTTCGCCATGCTGGTACGGGCTCATCGTTCCCGGGTCAACGTTGATATAAGGATCGAACTTTTGAATCGTTACTTTCAACCCTCTGTTCTTAAGCAGACGGCCGAGTGATGCAGCGGTAATTCCTTTGCCAAGCGATGAAACGACGCCCCCGGTTACAAAAATATATTTTGTCACTTTGCTAATACCCTCCATGCTCCTCTGGTTATGTTTAGGTTATCCCATTTGCACAATAAACATGGATTAGCAGACTCTCTATTCCTCTGTCCAGTTTATGGATGAACAAATCAGGCTCCTGAACTTGCTTCTAACTTGCTTCTACAAACAAAAAAAGTGACACCCGTCTTCACGGGGCACTTTTCATTTGGCATATTATTAAACGTGTAGCTTGCCGGAAAAACGCGGCAAATGCTAGATCCGCAGAGGCTTGTATCCTTCAAAAACGGGAAGGTAAGCCATTGCTGCTTATGCGGTACGTTAACCGAATCTTAAAGCCCATGCAATAGTTTACTCTGCCCGTATGCGGACTGTCAAGCTTAAACACGGCAAGCTTGAGGATGATTATTTATCGTCTTCTTCTTCCTCATCGTCTTCAAAATCTTCATCTTCGGAGTCTTCATCGTCAAGCTCGGCATCCGCGTCGAGTTCCTCGTCAGATTCATCATCTTCGAGCTCTTCGTCTTCGATGCCAACCTCTTCGTCAACTTCTTCTTCAGCTTCTGCTTCGCCGAATTCACGATCTTCATCGTAAGAATCGTAATCTTCCTCATCCGCTGTGTACGAATCATCTTCTTCATCTGCGAACAGATCTTCATCATCGTCGTCATCGTCATTAATGATGCGCGGACGTTTCGCGTTCGAGATCGGATCTTCGTTGCGTTCAACCGGATACCAGCGTTTAAGGCCCCACATATTGCTGCCTACGCAGGCGAAACGGCCGTCAATGTTGATCTCCGTATATACTTGAGCGATTACTT
This sequence comes from Paenibacillus glycanilyticus, assembly GCF_051200795.1. Taxonomy (NCBI): domain Bacteria; kingdom Bacillati; phylum Bacillota; class Bacilli; order Caryophanales; family Paenibacillaceae; genus Paenibacillus; species Paenibacillus glycanilyticus. The sequence continues at coordinate 146,074 of NZ_CP195155.1, read as the reverse complement.
GATTAACTCCGTCCGCGGAAAGTCCGCGAAGCTTCGCAATTTCCATCATTAGGTCACGGTAGTAATAAGGCGTATTGGCTGCCTTCAGCACTTCAAACGCCAAGTCCACCATAGGCATTTCTTTCATCCGCTCAGGATCGAGCTTCAATGCAATATTGCCGTTGCTCACATGGACACATCCTCTCTTGCTATCTTCATACTTTCGTAATCATAACCATTATCAAAGTATAGTAAAACCTATTTTATTCAAAAAAGCAAGCTGTCTCCCGGCTGCTTCTCGCCTATGCAAATGTTCCCTGCAAAAGAAAAAAGCGAAGGGCTGTCCCTTCGCTTTGACTGTATCCATCCGGAGCACGCATCGAGTAATGCGGGACCGGAGCGTAAGAGTCGTTAGAACTCTTACATCATCCTATGTCCTTCACGGCGTTTTGACACGGCTCCACGCCTAATTATCTGAAAAAAGGCAAGTTGCTCATGCGGCCGAACTCCCCGTTTCATACAATAGTTCAGCATCGTCCGTCGGGAGGGGACGCGTAATTGGACATCACCGCTTTTCTCCATTGGTTGAAGGACACGATGGCTTGCACGGGCCAAACGACAAAAAATCGGATTATCCGATTTCAGCAGCAAGGTGACTATCGACGGTTTCTGCAGGAATGGTCAGAAGCATCGACAGCATCCCCGGAACTGAAGCCGGTTAAGCAAATGCGCATCATTCGTGCAATATCTTGTCAGCTCCCTGTCGAAGCAACTTTATCCGGCTTTTCCGGCGGCGTATGGATCGAGGACGACCGCCGTATTACCGTTCACACCGCAGCGAAAACCATGCCATTGGAAAAAGGCATCCCCTGGGGCGTTCAGCAAATCAAAGCCCCGCTTGCCTGGAGCACGACGACCGGACACCGCGTCAAAATCGGCGTCATCGATACCGGCGTAGACTTTAGCCATCCCGATCTCCGCCAATCGCTGTCGCGCGGCATCAACCTGCTCAACCGCAGCATGCTGCCTCATGACGACAACGGTCACGGCACGCACATCGCGGGCACAATCGCAGCCGCCAACCAGGTGCAAGGCATGATCGGCATTGCGCCGCGGGCGCAAATTCTCCCGGTAAAAGCATTCGACCATAACGGAAGCGCCTTTGTATCCGACATTATTCTCGGCATCGATTGGTGCGTCCGTAACCGGGTCAACATTATTAACATGAGCTTTGGCATGAAGACGCGCAGCAAAGCTCTCCTCAATGCGATAAACAACGCTTATAATGCCGGCGTTATCGTTGTTGCGTCTTCGGGCAACGACGGCAAACGCCGGACTGTCGATTATCCGGCCAGATATCCGCAGACGATCTCGGTCGGGGCAACAAACAAGCTGCGGCGCATCGCGCCGTTCAGCAACCGGGGCACGTTTATTGACATTTACGCACCGGGCGACAAAATTTTTTCCGCTTGGCTCCGCGGCAAGTATCACGAGATGAGCGGAACATCGATGGCTACCTCCCATGTCAGCGGGGCCATCGCTTTGCTGCTGGCTCATAAGCCGGGATTGTCTCCCGCGGAGATTAAAGCGATTCTGAAAAAATCGTACCTGCCGCTTCGAAGCACAAAGGCTCCCCGGTATACCGGGGAGATTGACGTGATGAAGATGCTGGGGGCGGCGGACCGATGAATTGAGGGCGAAGGACTTTGTTTGCCGTGAGGAGACTGGCGGCGAACAATGTATCTCCCTCCGGTTGCTGTTGTGTACACTTTGCCTGAACAATGTTCATAGGATGCAAAGTGTACACAAAGGCAAGCGCTCCGCTCCTCCGGGAGATACATTGTCCTTGCCCGCACTCATCGGTCCTGTTGAGGGACGAAAAGAAACCGTTCCTGGGTTTTTCCCCGGAACGGTTTCTTTGTTTAGGATTACAGCGATTGCTACGCTGTATTATGAGAGCGGGCTGAAACGGCCGTTTAGTGCCTCTTTAGAGTTGATATACTGCATTAAATGCAATGTAAGTTGTGTTTCTTTACTTAAAGGGTTGAATTTACTGTATTCCGTACAATGTACGGGAAAACCAGTGGCAACGAAGTACATGCTGACAGAAAAAAGATACTGTACCTCGGAAATCTAAGATCAGATGCCATCTTCGCGCATATCAAGCATGATTAGTTATTTGCCTCGAGGCCGTAAGCGAAATACGATGCTCTATTGCGGCGCCAGTAAGAACGAAAAAACACCAAACGCACAAAGCCGCCAGATAAAAACTGGCGGCTTTGCTTGTATATTCGGCCGGGCGGATTACATCCGCTCCGGAGCCGATACGCCAACGAGGCGGAGCGTGTTGGCGATAACGATGCGCACAGCGCCAAGCAGCGCGATGCGCGCCTGGGTCTGAGCCGCGTCTTCGGTAATGACGCGCTCGGCTTTGTAATAGCTGTGGAACTGCGAAGCCAGTTCATACACATAGCGGATCAAGCGATGCGGCGCGTATTGAGCCGCAGCTTCCGACACTTCCTGCGGCAGCTCGCCGAGCTTGCGAAGCAGGTCGAATTCGGCTTCGGACGAAAGCTTGCCGAAGTCGATGTCGCCGATGGGCAGGAGGGCAACGTTTTGCTCCTCCGCCTGGCGGAAGATGCTGCAAATGCGGGCATGCGCATATTGCACGTAGAAGACAGGGTTCTCGTTCGAAGTCGAGATCGCAAGGTCCATATCGAAATCCAGATGCGAGTCCATGCTGCGCATCGTGAAGAAGTAACGAATGGCGTCGACGCCAACCTCATCCATCAGATCCTGCATCGTAACGGCTTTGCCGGTACGCTTGGACATTTTCACTTTTTCGCCGTCCTGGAACAGGCTTACCATCTGAGCGATCAATACGACCAACTTTTCGGGATCATTGCCAAGCGCGGCCATAGCAGCCTTCACGCGAGGAATATAGCCATGGTGGTCGGCGCCCCAGATGTTGATCATCCGGTCGTAGCCGCGGCTGAATTTGTCTTGATGGTAAGCGATGTCCGGCGTCAAATAAGTGTAAGAGCCGTCATTTTTCACAAGCACGCGGTTCTTGTCGTCGCCGTAAGGCATCGTCGACAGCCACGTAGCGCCCTCTTCCTCGTACACTTGGCCTTTGGCCTTAAGCGCCTCAAGCGCCTTTTCCACTCGGCCGCTCTCATACAGCGAAGTTTCGCTGTACCAGATATCGAAGTTTACGCGGAAGCGTCCAAGGTCGCGTTTGATTTTGTCGAGTTCTTTTTCCAGTCCGTATTGACGGAAGTAGGCGAAACGCTCTTCATCGGACAGCGATAGAAGACTATCGCCTTTCTCTTCTGCGAGCAGCTTGCCGAAACCTACGATGTCTTCGCCATGGTAGCCGTCTTCCGGCATTTCCGCATCTTGTCCAAGCGCTTGGCGGTAACGCGCTTCAATCGAGCGCGCCAGGTTGTTCACCTGGTTGCCCGCGTCATTAATATAGTACTCGCGGGTTACTTCATAACCTGCGAAGTCGAGCACGTTGCAAAGCGCATCGCCCACGGCCGCGCCGCGCGCGTGGCCAAGGTGAAGGTTGCCTGTCGGATTCGCGCTGACAAATTCGACTTCCACGCGTTGGCCGGATCCTTCGTTGGTGCGTCCGTAGTTGTCTCCCGCAGATGTAATCTCGCCGATAACGGAATATAAATAGCTTTTGTCCATGCGGAAATTAATAAAGCCCGGGCCGGCAATCTCGGCCGATTGGATGCCGAACTTCTCGCCGTTCAGGTTGGCGATAATCGTCTCGGCGATTTGGCGCGGGTTTTTCTTCGCCAGCTTGGTAAGCTGCATAGCCGCGTTTGTCGCCAGGTCGCCGTGCGCCTTATCCTTCGGCACCTCCAGCACAAAGGCAGGAAGCTCCTCGCGAGCCGCAAGACCGCCTGTTACCGCCGCGTCCGCAATCGCCTCCTTCACCTTCTCATACATTTGCTCCAACACGTTCGTACTCATTGTTTCTCCTCCTGTATATGGAGCCGGTTCAGGAACCGGCCCGATAAATGTTCATTCATCCATAGTTCATACTGCCACTCAATCGCGAATGGAGGTTCTGCGTAAGCCTGCTTCTCGCCGCCCTCTCCCTTGAGTTCAATAAATGCGGTTGCCGTCTCCATCTGGAACGATGTATAGGGAGAGCGGTAGTAGCCGCTTCTTCGCATTTCTCCGGGCACGAACAGCTGCTCCGATTCCACGACGCCCCGGCGCGTGATCAACAGCTCGTCCTTCCGGTAACGCACAAGGGTCCTGATGGGAGAAGCACTTCCCTCCACCGGCTCTTCATACCGGATATAAACCGTCCGTTCCTTCCGGAACCATTCCCCCGAATACGTATGTACGACGGACTCCCCATCCTGGGTGCTTGTCAGCGTAATTGTAACCGCCATTCTGTCTTGCATCGCTATATCTCCAGTCTTCTCGTATGTTACTACTATATACAGGAAGCCCCTTAATTTCAACGATTGCGCGCTATTCCGGTAACTCCAAGTACGGAACAATTGCTTTCCAAGCTCCGATCCGGTCCTCCAGATTGCGCATCTTCTGCGTGGGAATGGGACTTGTCGAAGGCAGTTTCAAAAGGGTAAGATGCTGCAGTGCCGGATGATCGCGGAAATATTTGCGGAACGTATCGTATGCCTTGCTTCCATTAAAAGCAAAGCATTTCAGTCCCGGATACTTGCCCGCCAAAGCCGGCAGATCATTGGGCTCCTCGTTCTTGATGTTTACGTCAAGGCTGCCGGGCCGTTCGCAGGACTTGATGACGTCAAACACGGCCATATGATGGTCCTGCAAAAAAGCAAGACGCTCCCCGTAATCCTCATCCGGTGCTCCCGCGCCAAACAAGCCATACACCATTCCCCAAAAATAATTGCGTGGATGACCGTAGAACTGCCGGTGCTCCAGCGATTTCACGCTTGGCGCCGTACCCAGCACCAATACGCGAGCCCGCTCGTCAATGACCGGCGGGAATGAATAGATGCGCTCCGTCTGCTCCTGCTCCATATACCGTCCACTCCTTTTAGCTCCTGCCTTAAAGATCTTCACTACGTATTCTACACCAGCAGCGCCTTAAAAATAAAAAGAGACGCCTAATTCGCAGCTTATTGAAAGCCGCGGAAGAAGGTCGTCTCTTCGCATGAAACGTTACTATTAAATATTACTTCACGAGATCTTCAACAAATTTAGGCAGAACAAATGCCGCTTTGTGAAGGCGCGGAGTGTAGTACTTCGTCGGGATATCAGCGATGGAAGCTTCGTCCACTTCAAGCGGATCGTACTTCTTGCTGCCCATTGTAAAGGTCCACAGACCGCTTGGGTAAGTCGGGATGTTTGCGCCGTATACGCGAACGATCGGGAATACTTCCTTCACGTCTTTGTTTACGCTTTGAATCAGATCGGCCTTGAACCAAGGGTTGTCGGTTTGAGCCACGAAGATGCCGTCTTCCTTCAGCGCTTCGTAGATGCCTTGGTAGAAGCCGCGCGTGAACAGGTTAGCCGCTGGGCCAACCGGCTCCGTGGAGTCCACCATGATGACATCGTAAGTATTTTTATGATCATGAATATGCATGAAGCCGTCGTTTACGAGCACTTCAACGCGAGGGTTGTCCAGCTCGCCTGCGATAGTCGGCAGGTATTTCTTCGAATACTCGATAACCTTGCCGTCGATATCAACGAGAACGGCTTTCTTCACTTTCGGATGCTTCATAATTTCACGGATAACGCCGCCGTCGCCGCCGCCTACTACGAGCACATGCTCCGGGTTCGGATGCGTGAAGAGTACCGGATGGGCTACCATTTCGTGATACACGAACTCATCTTTAACCGTAGTCATGACCATACCGTCAAGAACCAGCATGGTGCCGAATTCTTCCGTTTCGATCATATCGAGCTGTTGAAACTCAGTTTGTTCATTTACATACGTCTTTGTAATCTTCGCCGTAATGCCGAAGTTCTCGGTTTGTTTTTCCGTATACCACAATTCCATTTCGATAAATCCCTTCTTTCCGTCAATGGTTCACCATGTATTATAGTAGTTCGGGGCGAAAAATCAACCTTTTCTGCTCGCTTCCATGAATATCGGCCCCCGCGTTTTTCCATACTAAGGAAAAGGTCGTTCTTGCGAAGGGAGCACCATCATGAAGAAGCAGCAGATCAGGCCGGGCAAGCCGCGCCGCAAATATGCTTTTCCTATTATAACCGAACGTTTTCTTCCTCATGTTATGAGGTTCAAAAAAAGCCTGCGCTTAACCGCAGCCGTTTCCGCTGTCGTCGTGCTTGGCATCGTGTCCATGCTCCTCTATTTAAAGTTTCAATCTCTTCCGGTTACTTCGATTAGCCAATCCTCCCGCATGCTTGATCTGCAGGGGCAGGTAATCGATACGTTCCATACCGGAGAGAATCGCAGCTCCGTACCGCTCAAAGAAATTTCCCCTTACCTGGTGGAGGCGACGCTGGCGATCGAAGACCACCGCTTCTACGAGCACAAAGGGTTTGATATGAAAGGAATGGCCCGTGCCGTTCTGGTCAACGTGGAGACCATGTCGGCCAAGCAGGGAGCCAGCACGCTGACGCAGCAGCTCGCCCGCAACCTGTATCTCACTCACGAGAAGACATGGCAGCGCAAGCTGAAGGAAGCCATGTATACGGTCCAGCTGGAGATGAATTACTCCAAGGATGAGATTCTGAGCCTTTACCTGAATCAGATCTATTACGGTCATGGCGCCTACGGAATTGAAGCGGCTTCCCAGCTGTATTTCAAAAAGCATGCTTCGCAGTTAACGCTTGCGGAAAGCGCGATGCTGGCCGGCATTCCGAAGGGACCCAAATACTACTCGCCGTTTATGGATATGAAAAACGCGAAAGACCGGCAGTTGAACATCCTGCATGCCATGACCGAATCCGGCGACATTACGCAGGAGCAAGCCGACGCGGCTTATAAGGAAGTCCTGAACTTCCAGCCGCTAGGCTCCGGCGAACAGGCGGGTTTTGCTCCCTATTTCCGCGATTATATCCGTTACATAGCCGTCGACAAGCTGGGCATCAATGAGCAGCTATTTAATGAAGGCGGCGTTACGATCTATACCACGCTGGACTCTGCCGCGCAGCGCGCCGCTGAGGATGCCGTCAAGAATGGCCTTGCCGGCAGCGAAGAGCAGCAGGCGGCGCTTGTTTCTATTGACCCGCGCAACGGGTATATAAAAGCAATGGTCGGCGGACGCGACTATAAGACGAATCAGTTCAACCGGGCGCTTGCCGAAACCCGCCAGCCCGGATCCTCGTTCAAGCCGGTGCTGTATTTGACGGCGCTGCACAGCGGCTTTATGACGCCGGTCACCCGGTTCAAGAGCGAGCCAACGGCCTTTACCTACGATGAAGGACGAAAAAAGTATGAGCCGCATAACTATAACGACAAATACTTTAACGACTTCATTGATATGCGCACGGCGATTGCGAGCTCGGATAACATATACGCCGTGAACACCATTATGACGGTGGGCGCCGACCGCGTAATCGAGACGGCACGCAAGCTGGGCATTACAAGCCCGATGAACCCGGTTCCTTCCCTGGCGCTTGGCACCTTCCCGGTTAGTCCGCTGGAGATGGCCTCCGCATTCTCCGTTATCGCAAACGGCGGCGTAAAGGTAGAGCCTGTTGCGATCCTGCGCATCACCGATAAGAACGGACACATTATATATGAAGCGGAGCATCACGAAGAGCAGGTTATTAATCCGGCAGAAGCTTACGTGATGACCAGTCTAATGGAGAGCGTGTTCGAAGGAGGCGGCACGGCTAACCGGGTTTCTTCCATTATTAAAAGACCGGTTGCCGGCAAGACGGGAACCACCTCAACGGATGCCTGGCTGGTCGGCTATACCCCGGAGCTGGCGACCGCCGTCTGGGTAGGGTATGACAAGAACCGCAAGCTGACCGTGACCGAAGCGCACCGCGCTGCTCCAATCTTCGCCCAGTTTACCGAGCAGGCGCTATCTGCCATACCGCCTAAGATCTTTCCGATTCCGGACGGCGTTGTTAACGTATACGTCGATCCGGCGAGCGGCAAGCTAGCAGCAGCCACCTGCGCGAGCAAACGGCTTGAGTCCTTTGTGGCGGGCACGGAGCCTACCGAGGTTTGCGGCGGACCTGCGGCGAAAGATGCCCCTGCAGACAATGCGACCAAGGATAACAGCCGAACCTGGTGGAATGATTTGAAGCGCTGGTGGAAGAATTAGCATGTCCTGGAATACAAATTTGTCCGAAATATGATCAAAAAGTGAAATTTCTTTGAACAAACGTCATATACTGTGGTATAGTAGAACCAAGAAGTAAGCACTTACAAACTTTATGGGAGTGTTTCAGATGGCTACGAAAACTGCAACGGTAAGCAATGTAAAGTCGGATTCGGAAGTAACAGCTGCTAGCGTGAAACGTCTTGTTACTCTAATGACTATATTTGCATGGACATGTTTGACAGTAGGTGTGTTGTTATGCCTAATCAAAATCAGCCACTTTAGCGATAAGAATACAACTTTGATGATTGGCGTAGGTTGCCTTGTTGGCAGCGTATTTATTTATACGATCGGCACAGCTATCGGTCTGGTCCATGCAAGAATCCATCAGGCAAAAGAAGACGAACAAAACGATGATCCATCCAATCCGATTTTGTAAAGCCAAATTCGCTTTTAAAAAGCCGCCTTTCCGTCAATATTGACGGGAGGCGGCTTTTTTGTGTTTTATTTCCAAGGAAAAAAGGTACAGTTGTCAATATAGTGAACTTTCTTTTACAGAAAAAAGACGAATTGTTGTCGTAATTGTTAAGCCAGCAGTTATTTTGAGCGACTTCTGCTAATCTTAATGACAAGAAGCAATATTGAGGAGTTGAAACAAATCATGAGAAAGTACATTCGCTTTCTGGTTCCGTTGATGATTATGCTGATAGCCGTTATGCTGTCCGGCTGCAGCGACCAATACGTTGTCCTCGATCCTAAGGGGCCAATCGGCGAATCGCAAAAAGATCTTATCTGGATCACTGTCTGGCTGTGTGCGATCATTCTCGTTCCGGTCCTGATCCTGACTGCGATTATCGTATGGCGTTACCGCGATAAGAAAGATAACAAAGCAGGCTACCAGCCTAACTGGGAGCACAGCACAAAGCTGGAGACCATTTGGTGGGCGATCCCTATCATCATTATCGCTATTCTGGCGACGGTGACGATCAAATACACGTATGATCTCGAGCCAAGCAAACCGCTTGAGTCGGCTAAACAGCCGATTACAATCGAAGCAACATCGCTTGACTGGAAATGGCTTTTCACTTATCCGGATGAGGGCATTTCCACCGTTAACTACCTTCAAATTCCGGAGGATACGCCGATTCGCTTCCGCGTAACCGCTGACCAAGCGATGAACTCCTTCTGGATTCCGCAGCTCGGCGGCCAGATTTACGCGATGAGCGGCATGGCTATGACCTTGTATTTGCAAGCTGACGAGGTTGGCGACTTCCTTGGAATGGGCGCAAACTTCACGGGCGAGCAATTCGCGAAAATGACGTTTAACGTCAAATCGACTTCCGATGCCGATTACCGTGCTTGGGTAGACAGCGTGAAACAAAATTCGCCTGCTCTTACCGAAGAAGGCTTCAAAGAGTTGAAGCTGCCGGGTTCGTCCGAGCAACAAACCTTCTCGGCATTCCCTAAAGGCCTGTTCGATCAAGTCGTTATGCAATATGTTGGCCCGAACGGTATTGACGCTCCGAACTCCGGAAAAAAATCAGGACCTGTTCATGATGCAGAGGGCGGGCATGACACGCAGTCGCCTACCACTACTGATGAAGCTAAATCATAATGTAAGGAAAGGAGATGCACTATGTTTAAAGAATTTTGGGATTTCCTGATGAATGACTTTTTCATCACCGGCGATCCGCTCATCCTGGGTGCCCAGGTTTCCATTGGTCTTTCCATGGTAGCGATCGTCATTGCTCTGACTTACTTTAAAAAATGGCGCTGGTTGTGGACCGAATGGCTGACAACCGTCGATCATAAAAAAATCGGTATTATGTACGTTATCGCAGCGCTTCTCATGCTGTTCCGCGGGGGCGTCGACGCCCTTCTGATCCGTACTCAGCTTGCCGTTCCGCAATTAGAGTTCCTGCATGCAGGGCACTATAATGCGATCTTTACAACCCACGGCGTTATCATGATCTTGTTCATGGCGATGCCTCTCATGTTCGGTTTATTCAATATCGTTGTGCCGCTCCAGATAGGCGCGCGCGACGTAGCGTTCCCTTACCTGAACTCTCTCAGCTTCTGGCTCTTCTTCTTTGGCGCCATGCTGTTCAACGTATCGTTCGTTATCGGGGGTTCGCCTGATGCAGGCTGGCTGGCTTATCCGCCGCTATCCGAGCTTTCCGGCAGTCCTGGTCTCGGCCAAGACTTCTATATTTGGGGTATTCAGATCTCCGGTATCGGTTCCCTTGCGTCCGGTATCAACTTCGTTGTCACCATCCTGAAGATGCGCGCGCCGGGCATGAAGCTGATGCAAATGCCGATGTTCACCTGGTCCGTATTGTCGTCTTCGATTACGATCATGTTCGCATTCCCGATTCTGACGGTTACGCTGTTCCTTCTGTTCATCGACCGTTACTTGGGCGCTCACTTCTTCACGCTTGACGGCGGGGGCAACCCGATGATGTACGTCAACTTGATATGGATGTGGGGTCACCCGGAAGTATATATCGTTATTTTGCCGGCCTTCGGGGTATTCTCGGATGTCGTATCCACCTTCTCGAAGAAAAAACTGTTCGGCTACAAGTCCATGGTATTCGCTCTTATGTCGATCAGCTTCTTCTCGTTCTTTACTTGGCTTCACCACTTCTTCACCATGGGCTCCGGCGCCGACGTCAACGCGTTCTTCGCGGTTACGACGATGCTCATTGCCATACCGACCGGTGTAAAAGTGTTCAACTGGCTGTTTACGATGTTCCGAGGAAGGATCACCTTCAGCCAGCCAATGCTTTGGACCATTGCCTTTATACCGTGTTTCGTCGTCGGCGGTATGACGGGGGTTATGCTCTCGGTTGCGCCTGCTGACTTCCAGTTCCATAACAGTTACTTCCTGATTGCGCACTTCCACCAAGTGCTCATCGGCGGCGTTGTATTTGGTTACTTCGCAGGCTTGTACTACTGGTGGCCAAAAATGTTCGGCTTCAAGCTGCACGACGGCCTTGGCAAATGGGCGTTCTGGCTGTGGAATATCGGCTTCTATGTCTGCTTCATGCCGCAGTACGCGCTTGGTCTGATGGGTATGACGCGTCGTTTCAACGAATACAACTTCGACCTTGGCTGGCAGCCGCTTAACATCGTTTCGACGGTGGGCGCCTTCATCATGGGTCTGGGCTTTATTTTCCAAGTGTGGCAAATTGCGCACAGCATCAAGTTCCTGAAGAAAGAAAAATCCGGAGACGCATGGGGCGAAGGCCGTACGCTCGAATGGTCGATTCCATCGCCGGCTCCAATGTACAACTTCGCGCATCTTCCCGAGGTTACAAGCTCGGATGAATGGTGGGAAGAGAAACAGCGCCGTGCAAAAGGTATTCAGCCTAAAGCGCCTGGTCCGCTGGAACCGATTCATATGCCGAAAAACTCGGGTATTCCGTTCATTATGTCTGTGTTCTTCTTCATCGCCGGCTTTGGCTTTGTATGGCACTGGACTTGGATGATTGTTCCTGGCCTGATCGGCGTTGCTTGCTGCCTGTTCGCCCGTTCCTTCGATTACGACCCGGATTATTACATTCCGGTTGACGAGATTGAACGTACGGAAGCAGCATTAAAGGGGGTACGGTAAATGGCACACACAGTGACGCCTCATGGCGGCCATGGTCATAACGATCACGGCCACCATGATGATCATCACGATCATGAATCGATTAAGGTTCTTGGCTTCTGGATGTTTCTTATAACCGACGTTATCTTGTTCGGTACGCTGTTCGCGACGTTCTCCGTCCTGCACAACAGCACAAACGGCGGTCCTACGCCGCATGAGATGTTCGAAATGCCTGGCGTAATCGCCGAGACGTTTATCTTGTTAACATCAAGCTTCACCAGCGGTATCGCTGTTCTTCAAATGCACAAGGGTAACAAAAAAGGCCTGATCGGCTGGCTGATCATTACGGCCCTTCTCGGCGCATCGTTTATTTTCCTTGAAGTATCCGAGTTTATCAAAATGGTCGACGAAGGCGTTACGATCGGTACAAGCGGTTACTGGTCCGCATTCTTCACCTTGGTAGGAACTCACGGACTTCACGTTTCGGTTGGTCTTTGCTGGATGGTCGGCCTGATGATTCAGATCGGCAAACACGGTATCAATTCGGTTACCAAACGCAAAGTTACCATTGTAAGCTTGTACTGGCACTTTCTTGACGTTGTGTGGATCTTCGTCCTCACGGTCGTTTACTTGATGGGGGTGATGTAGGATGGCCAACCATAACACGCATGGACACGGGCATGACGAGCATGAATCCCATGGCTCGATGAAATCCTATGTCATCGGTTTTGTTATCTCCATTGTGCTTACGATTCTGCCGCTTGTTGTCGTATTGAACGATTTGATGGACAAAACGCCAACTTTGATCTTTATTCTGATCATGGCGGTATTGCAGTTCGTCGTTCAGCTCTTCTTCTTCATGCATCTTCGCGAAGAGAAGAAGCCGCGTTACAACGTCATGGCGCTTATCTTCGGTCTTGTCATCCTGGTCACGATTATTGCAGGCTCGATCTGGATTATGGCTTACAACACCGTAGGTTAAAAAGCAAGAAGCCCGGGTCTTCTCCTTCGAGAAGCACCCGGGCTTTTTTTCGTTCCGAACGCTATGGTATGATTACATATAGAACGATAGGACAACACCCTCAGAGGAGGCATTCTTACGATGTTTAAACGCAATATGCGTCTGCCTGTGCTTGTACTGCTTACGGCAGCGCTGCTGCTCGTCATTGCCGGCTGCGGCGGCGGCAGCAAGACCAGCTCCAACAATAACGCCACAAGCGGCTCCGGGGCCGCTAACGCAACGGCAACGCCGGAAGCAACAGAGCCGCCTCAGCCGGACAAGCTGCTTGGCTCCGACAAGCATCCGGTCGTGACGGTCGAGATGGATAACGGAAAGACCTTCAAGGTTGAGCTGTACCCGGAGATTGCTCCAAATACCGTCAACAACTTCGTATCGCTTGTGAAAAAAGGCTTCTATGACGGCACGATCTTCCATCGCGTCATCCCCGGCTTTATGATTCAGGGCGGCGATCCCGAAGGCACGGGCATGGGAGGCCCTGGCTACGGCATTAAGGGCGAGTTCATGAGCAACGGCTTCCAGAACGATCTGCTCCATACGCGCGGCGTCATTTCCATGGCACGCTCCGGAGATCCCGATTCCGCAGGCTCCCAGTTCTTCGTCATGGTTGCCGATGCACCGTCGCTCGACGGCGATTACGCGGCATTTGGCAAAGTAACCGAAGGCATGGACACGGTGGATGAGATCGTCAACCAGGAAACCGAGAAGACGGGCGAAGGCTCCCGTCCGGTTAAGCCGATGGCGATTAAGAAAGCGACTGTCGATACAAAAGGCATGACCTTTGCCGAGCCTGAAAAGGTGAATAAATGATAGAAGGCAGTTCCTCGCAACAAATGAGGAACTGCCTTTTTTCAACCGTATTAGAAACCCCGCTTCTCTACCTCTATCTCCTGCGGCAGAACAAGCGTCAGCTCCTGATTGATGTTCTCCGAACCAATAGATCCATCCTTATGCTCGAAGCTATTAATAAGTACGTACATGGTGCTGCCTACTGTGCTGGTGGCAACCATCCTCTCCGGCTGCTTGAGCGGCTTGGGCGCCCAGTACTGCACTTGCCCGAGAAGCTGCACGGCGCGAACCTCTCCTTGGTCGAGCTGGATCGGACGAAGCGACTGCACGACAATCTTCTTGATACCGTCCGGTACCTTTACCGGATCCGATTGAACGATAGCCGTACGCTCCGTCATTTGCAGCTGATCCCGTACTTCCCCAAGCAATCCCGTCGAAGTAAAAGACGCCATAAGCAGGCTGCCCGCCCCGATAACCGCCACATAGAACATACTCATCCAGTCGTAACGCATAACCGGCCGTTCCTTCCCCGACAGCTTGAGGTGAAGGAGAAGCTCCGCTCCAAGCAGGATAAATACGACGGGCGCTACCCATAGCAGCGTATTCAGCGCATCTGTACCGCTCCAAATCGATATGGCAATGGAAACACCGATCAGGAGCAGCGTAATGCCCATAGACAGCGAACCTACCCGCCATTCTCTCATCGGTCTCCCTCCTCTTCTCTCATCATCTCCGCGGGATGAGGCGGAAGAGGAGCCGGTGCCGAGTAGGATTTTCTGCTGCCGCTGCCGAACACTAGCCGGAAACCGAGAGCAATCATCAGGAAAGCGACGATCGCGGTTGGCAGATTATATTTCAATTTTACATACTCCGCATAGATTCCCGGCCATGTCTGCGAGATATAGCCGCCCATTACCCGGTCACCCAAATAATAAATGCCGAGCAGCAAAAGGCCAATCCCGATCCACTTCTGATAAGGAGCAAGCTGAGCGACTACCGCTTCGTCATGAAGCTCGCCTCTTTCGTATCGCGACATCTGCTGCATGGAGTCGAAGAAGGCATAGAACCAGAGCAGCGGCATCAGGAACAAGAAAATCGACAGCCGCAGAGAATCCATCAAATAGATAGCGATAAGAAAACCGCCCATCAGCTGAAGGCCCCGCTTCTGCAAGCCCAAATACAGATGCCCCGCTCCCGGGAAAAGCGACAGGATTGCGGCAAGCACTTTATTTTTCCGGCCGGTTCCCATATGGTTCTCGATCTCCTCGAACAGCGGACGGTCGCTAAGCTCCTCTCCGCGCTGCTTCCTGTGAAGCTGCTGAATCGCATCAAAGATGCTGTAAATCCAGATCACCGGCAGCCCCAGCAGAAATACCAGAAAAGCGGCGGTATTCGTCACGACACCGATAAATACCACAACCGCGAACAGGCCAAGGAAAGCAACCAGGAATGTAATGCCGCGCTGCATGAGGCCAAGCGACATATGGCCAAGACCCGGTATAAGCGAGAGCATGACGGTGCTTGTCTTTTCCCGCTGCTGCTCGTATGCCATGTAACCCGGATCAAACGGGATATCTCCCCGCTCGCTGTAAGGCGCCGCAGGCGGCTTTGGAGACAGCAGCGTCACGACCATATCGATCATATTAATTAGCCAGCTGAGAGCGGCCGTGAATAAGAAGAAGAGGCCAATATCCCCTCCGTCCCCGGATTGCACAGCAATAAACAAAAGCATTAAGGAGCCAAAGAACCCTCCTCCATACAGCAGGCAGCGAAACGGGCGCCCCAGATAGGCATGCCCGACGCCCGGAATAAAGGACAGCAATAAAGCGACTATCGGATTTTTTGACATTTCGTCTTTCCTCTCCCCCATCATCATTCTTCCTTATTTAAAACGGTCATTCTCCAGCTTATCGAACCAGGAGGAGGTACGCGTGACCATCCGGTCGGACCACGTTGGACCTTGCGGCGGTTGTTCGGCGTCCTTCTCGATGGTTTGCTCTGTATTGGCGGAATGGGAGTCCATCTCCCCCAGCTTAGCCGAAAGCCCGCTAAACGTCCCTGTGCCAAGCAACAGCAGCGTAATGGCCGCTGCGGCGGTAAAGTGAACAACGGGACGCTGAAGGAAAGACTGGCGGCGGGCAGGCTCCGCCCGCATAACCGGATTCTTTCTTGCCGACTCGGCGAGCAGAATACCGACAACCCGCTTCCCCAGCTTTTTCATATCCGGAATGACGGCCCTTGCCTCCGCCGTTCCATCAGATGCCGGATCCGATTCCCGAGCCTCCGATGCCTCTATCGCATTCATAAAAAGCACCATACACGGCTCGCATGCCGCGATATGCAGCTCGATCTCCTCCCGCTTAGGTTCAGCGAGTTCATCATGGATATAAGCGGTCAGGTCTGCCGCCGTCACATGTTCCTTCCACTCCTGCTCATTCATTCGAAGTCCTCCTTCCGCCAATGCCGCTTGATCCAGTTACGTGCCCGGTAGAGCCTCGACTCAACGCTTTTTTTCTCAAGTCCGGTCTGAACCGCGATCTCCTCGTACGATTTGTTCTCCATATAATAAGCGGTCACGACTTCCCGATAATTGTCCGGCAGCTGCTCCACCTGCTCGCGCACCTGCCGCTGCTCTTCGCGGTCTATAACCGCCGTCTCAACGGCCAGCCCGCGTTCCGTAATCATCCCTTCCGCCTCAAGCCCCGTCAAGCTGCCCACCAGCTCCTCGGGCTTGCGCATCCGGCTTCTCTTCCAATCAATCGCCTTATTGACGGCTATGCGGGTAATCCACGTCTTGAAGCCGTCCATTCGGAACTCCGGGAGGGAGCGATAGATTTGCAGCAGCGCTTCCTGCGTCACGTCCTCCGCATCATGCGGCGAACGGATAACAGCAAACACGGTTCGATAGATATAAGGCCCATATTCGTCTACAAAAATCTGAAACGCCGCAGGACCGCCGTTCTTGATGGCCGTGATCCATTGTTCGTCTTGTATCTCGCTCTCCTCCCTTCCCGTTATAATAGACGACAGCTGCGCTCTCCATCCCTGCGCATGCTTCAAAAAAAGTTTTCAAGAAAAAAACCGGGGATCGCGCGGCCATCCGCCTTGCGATCCCCGGTTATTGAATTCATTGCTTACGCCAAAGCTTCCTTAAGCTCTTCCGGCGAATTATTCCACCATTCTTCATTATGTTCGGCCAGAAGCTTGCGGTAAGCCGCTTTCTCTTCCGCATCCAGCTCTTCAAGCTTGTACTTGCGTTTAATCGCGGCATCCAGCTTGTTCACGTGATCGGCGAGAATTTTCCAGCCGCGGCGCGCTTCGGTATCGATCCACATCTCGCAGGCCGTAGCCCCAGCATAATATGAACCTGTCTCGCCCCGCTCCACGGCAGTCCATACGATCCAGCATTTGCGGCCGTTCGGGCAGTCTTCTTTATTCGGACTGAACTTGATGCCCCGCTCCACCTTGCTCTTCGCATGCATCGCCCCGTCATCGATATAGGCTACGCCATTATCAATAATAACGCAGGATACTGCGCTTAAATCTATCGTTCCGGCTCCAAAGCCTTTATGTTGTTTGTTGCTGACTACGTTAAGAGAGAGGGACTTCTTCTCTTTTTTTTCCGGCTCTGCCGGCTGTCCTTGCTGTTCCGTCATCGCTCTTCCACCTTCCCCGTACAATAATTCCATTTTAGCTAATAATCCGCGAAAAGCAAACATATACATGCTGTAGATGCTTGTCACGGGAGGGAATTGTATCATGTCTCCACGCTACGTCAAACGATTGTTGCTGTTTACGCTTACCGCCGTCCTGCTCGGCCTCTCCATCCAGCAGGGCTTCGGCCGCGCTTGGCAATCCCAATATACCTATGCTCTCGCCCCTGCCGCCAAAGCAGCGACCGATTCTGCGCCAAAATCGGCCAAGCCGCCTGCCTCGTCCCAACCTGACAACGTGGCTCCGAAACCGCAGGCGCTTAGCAAGCGAATCACCGAGTACCATATCAACGTATCGCTTCGCGACGATATCCGGTATCTCGACGGCCAGCAGACCGTCACCTGGACGAACCCCGGCAAAAAGACGGTGTCCGAGCTGTATTTCCACCTCTATCCGAACGCCTTCATGTCGGACAAAACCACGTTTATGAAGGAATCCGGCGGAAAGCTGCGCTCGGATAAAGCAACCGAAGCAAGCCAGGGCTATATGAAGCTGCTTACGCTGGAAACGACGGAAGGGGAAAGCCTGCTTCCGCGGCTGCATTATGTTCAGCCCGATGACAACAATCCGAATGACTTTACGCTGGCCAAGCTTAAACTGCCCGAGCCGGTTGCCCCCGGCAAGTCGGTTACCCTCGAGATGGGCTTTGAGGTGAAGCTGCCCGAAGTATTCGCGCGCATGGGCTACTCCGGCAATTACGTGATGGCTGGCCAATGGTTTCCTAAGCTGGCCGTGTACGAGACAGCGGGGACAAGAGGCCGCACCACAGAAGGCTGGAACACGCATCAGTACCACGGCAACTCCGAGTTTTACAGCGACTTCGGCATTTATTCCGTCCGCATTCAGGTGCCGGAATCCTATACCGTTGCAGCAACGGGCTTTCAGACGAAGGCAGTAGAGAAAAAGGGCAACCGGGCGTTCTATCAGTTCTACGCCGATGACGTGCATGATTTCGCCTGGGCCGCCTCTCCCGACTTTATCTATTATGAAGACACGTTATCCGGCCCCGGCATTCCGGGTGTGCGCATTAAGCTGTATCTGGATCCCGCACATGAGGAATTGAAGGACCGGTATATGCATGCCGCCAAATCCGCGCTCTCCAAGTATGGGCAATGGTATGGCGAGTATCCGTACTCGACCTTATCGGTTGTAGTCCCTCCCAAAGGAGCTAATGGCTCCGGCGGAATGGAGTATCCGACACTCGTCACGGCTTTCGCCGCCGAGACGGACAATCCGGGCTACAGTCTCGAGAGGACCGTTGTGCATGAGGTCGGGCATCAATACTGGTACGGCATGGTAGCCTCTAATGAATTCGAAGAAGCCTGGCTCGACGAAGGCTTTACGAGCTATGCGGAAGACAAGGTTATGGCCAGCGAATACGGCATCGAAGCCAACCTGCCGCTGGAAGCGAGCTATATGACGGCCCCCGCTCCGCTCAAGCAGCCATCCTGGGCATATCCGAGCAATAACGTCTATGCCGAGAATGTGTACATGCGGGCAAAGCTTGTGCTGATTGGCATCGAGAAGCAGGTCGGCGAGAAAATGATGCAGAAGATTATGCGAACCTACTTCCAGAAATATAAGTTCAAGCATCCAACCACCACCGACTTCCAGCGAGTTGTCGAGCAGGTTACCAAACAAAAGTGGGCCAATTACTTCGACCAATATGTCTACGGCAATCAGATGGCGGACGTATCCGTAGAGTCCATTACTGTCCATCCGGTCGAGCAGGATGGAACGCGGATGTATGAATCGGTTGTCTCTCTTCAGCGCAACGGCGGCTATAACGGTACGGTTCCGATTGTCCTGAAGTTCAAGGACGGCACCATTGTTCCGAAGTCCTGGGATCCGACGGAGGCTCAAATTCAGTACAAAGTTGTCCATAGCTCCCCGCTCGAATGGGTGGCTGTCGATCCGCAGCATACAAACGTGCTCGACAATAAGCATATCAACGACTATATGAAGGCCGATTTATCCGAGGTCACGCGTACCCGTTGGAGTCTTGGGGCTTCCAACGTCATTCAAGGTCTGCTCGGATTACTGGGCTGGTGAGAAAACCTCTATCGAAGAATTCGAAGAAGAGCGACCGCGTCTAGAGGTAGGTTATGTGGTAGCTAAGAATTGCTTCGCAATTTTAGGAGGATTAGCCATGAAAAATCATATGAGGCAAGGCTGGCGGCTTACGATCAAGCACTTCTATATCGTTATTCTGCTATTCCTGTACCAGCTGCTGTGGGGATTCTTCCTATACCGGTTTATCGATTCGGTAGTTGCGCCGCTGCTGCGGCGGTTCCCGGATCACTCCCCGTCCAAAGCGGCCGTCCAGCTATTTTTGAGCGAAGCGCAGTTCCAGATTATGAAGACGGACCTGCTTACTCCGTACCTGTGGCTGCTTGGCGGCTTATTCGCCGCAAGAATGCTGCTCTCTCCGCTGTTTAACGCGGGGCTCCTCTACTCCCTGCAGCATGCGACCGATGCGGGAGGAACGCAGTTCCTGCAAGGTATCCGCCGGGCATGGAAGCCGGTTACCCTACTGTACTGGATCGAGACGATTCTTGCTCTTGCTCCCGCATGGTGGCTGGCGCCAAAGGGGCTTGAGGCTCTGCTTCACAGCCGCTCGATCGGAGCCTTGCTGCAGCAGACCCTTCCTGCCGTAGGTGGCTGGCTGTTATGGGGCATCCTGCTCCATCTGCTGTTCCTGGCCATGCAGCTCGGGGCAACGAGCGGCAAGACCGGCGGCATTTTCCAATCTCTTGGCACAGCAGTCAAGCATCTTCTGCCTTTTGCCGGATTATCGCTTCTCATGTGGGCGATCGGCTCGGGAATCGGATTGTTTGTCAGCGGCTTCTCCCTCGTATGGGCCGGCTTTATCGCCCTTCTTGTCCACCAAGGCTATCATCTTGTCCGTACCCTTATGAAAGTATGGACTCTAGCCTCCCAATACGACATTTTAAGATCAAAGGAAGTTTAAAATTTTCTCATAATTATAGAAGCAGCCCGCCCTGCGACCTAGTCGCAGCGCGGGCTTTTCGCGTTTTTTCGGGCTCGCTCGTCCGCCATTCTCCAAATAAATCAACATATCGGCTAGCAAAACCACATAGTAAAGAGTTAGTAAATCTTTATAGTGCTTCTCTGCTAGTCTGCGCGCCCTACATGAAGACTATTAACCGCAGGATACAAGCTTTTCCGCTTCCATTAGTCAAAAGGTTGCATGAGAATTATTAGAAATTGCCGTATAGAGGAGGAGATAAACGAAAATTACCGAATAGTTACCAAGTACATAAAACAAACTGCCTAATTCCTTGTACTGGAAACGGGGGAACCACCTCTGGGTGAATTGACTTCGACGTCCGAATGATTCTATCGGCGCCCGAGAAGTCATAGGGATCCTTCAACCGAACCCCACAGCTAACCTCGTCGGCATTGGAAGGAGCTTTACCGCTTTGAAAAAGGTTACAGCACTACTCCTTGGACTTGCGCTAATGCTGGCTTTTCAGGCTGGAAGCGTTTTCGCAGACTCCAAAATGGACGGCATTGTCAGCAACTTGATTGGCACGCCGTACGTTGCAGGTGGAACATCCACGAAAGGATTCGACTGCTCCGGATTTACTTCTTACGTTTTCGACAAAATGGGCATCGATCTTCCTCGTACATCCACTTCGCAATCTGAAACAGGTAAGAAGATCGCAAAAAGCGATCTAGTGGCCGGAGATCTCGTGTTCTTCAACACGAACGGTCGTGGTGTATCTCATGTCGGCATTTATGTAGGAGATGGCAAGTTTGCTCATGCATCGTCCAGCAAGGGCGTTACGATAAGCAACCTTAGTGACTCTTATTATGTCAACCGGTATGTGACTGCTCGACGTGTCATGGACCCTAGCACTTTTGATAAATATGCCGACGAACAATAGAATCAAGCAGCCGCTTCCATGGGGGCGGATTGGCAGGATTCCTACAATAAAGCCGCATGCAGCTTGTCCCACCGGACAAACCGCATGCGGCTTTATTGTTTCCCGCTACTCTATTCAGGCAGCTGCCGTCTGCTGCTTCCGGCCGAGCGCCAGCATCGCAAGCAATACGACAAACATCGCAATTAAGAAAGCTCCAAGAATCCAGACCGTGCGGTCCGCACCATAGTTGTCCATCATCCATCCCGTCAGCTTCGGGAAGATCGCCCCGCCTATGCCTCCGCAAGCGACAAGCAGACTGGTTGTCCGCTCGGTCATCCCCGGAATTAATCCGTTCGCGAATACGAGAGCAATCCCGAATACGCCGGAGAAGAACAATCCGCTTAGTCCCACAAGAACCATCATGCCGCTTAACTGCCCAACGGCCCCCATCGCAAGAATAACGACGCAGGCTCCGGCAATCGCAACAAACAGATAGCGGATGTATCCGACACGATCCGCCAGCCGTCCGGCGAACAGACGCCCCAGGATCATCGTGCCCCAGAACAGGCTAAGCGAGGAAGGGGCATTCGCCTCCGACATGCCGGAGCGTTCGATCATAATGGAAGGCAGATAATTGGAGAAGCTCATTTCCACGCCAACATAGAGGAAGAAAAATAACGCCGACAGCAGCAGGAACGGAATCGAAGCTCTCTTATAACCGAACCATCCTTGTGGACGCGGTTCACCAGCTTCCCGCTCCGCCGACGCCTTCTTCCCTCTGGCATGAAAACCGATCTTGTCGTCGATTGGCCCAAACGAAATCGTCATCCATAAGATAAAGGTAATGCCGGCTAGTGCCGAGAGTATCGGGAAAGATAATTGCCATACATCGTATCGGATCAATATGCTTGCCATCGTTGGCATCAGGAAAGCGCCGATTCCAAAGAACGTTTCCAGCTTGGTCATCGCGTTGGCCTTGCCGCTTTCTTCCGCCAGATCAATGACCATGGCACCAATGACGGATTCCGTCATGCCAAAGCCGAACCCGGCAAACAAGGCGATGAACAGCATCAGTCCCCAGGAGTGGGGAGTAAGGCTGTAAGCCGCTTCGCCAAGCGTCAGGAGACCAAGCGAGAGAAGCACTCCCCCTCTTTTACCCAGCTTGGACGTAATAAACGGGGACAGCAATACGCCCACCAAAAAACCAAAAAACTGATTCATCATCCATTGCCCGCCGTCGTCATAAGACAAACCGTATTTATCGAGCATCTGCTCCATTACCGACCCGCCCACAACATGAGCTAATCCAATTACGAGATAAGACAAACAGCCAAGCGCTATTAATTTCCGCATCGTAAAAGTTCTCCTTCGTTGTCCTTCGCCAAATCCTCATGAAGTCGATTACCGAAATGTTATAATGGAAAGAAACTTATAGATTCTTATTAATGAGGGTAGATCCATGACTAATTTTACTGATGAGGTACATTATAAACCATCACTGGAGGACATGACTATCCAGCCGATGGAAATCGATCATGCCCGGCAAATCTGCGAATGGCAATACGAATCGCCTTACGATCTTTACCATTGGCCGGCATGGGATACGATGCAAAAGGACGAGATCGAATTCGGCGACCCCGTCCTGCGACGCATGCAATATGCGGCTGTCGTGAATCGCGACCGGGAACTGATCGGGTTCGCCCAATTCTTTCCCATTGTTGGCGTTACCCGCCTCGGTCTCGGCCTTCATCCCGCTTTATGCGGAAGAGGCATCGGCCCCGGCTTTCTGCGGCTGCTGATCCGCGAAGCTCTTCGCCGAGCCCCTCAGAACAGCATTGACCTAGAGGTGCTGACCTGGAACACGCGGGCCATTCGCGCTTACGAACGGGCCGGCTTTGCCATCGAAGATACGTATGTAAGGCCAACGCCGCAGGGGCCGGCCGAGTTCCATTGTATGGTGTACCAGTCTATTCTTTAATATCCCTATAACCGGTAATAATCAGGCGCGGGATCTTTCATATCAACGAACAAAATAATGCCGGGCTTCACCAGCACCGATACCGTCCGGATCCATGCCCTTGAATCCAGATCGGTATAGGCGCGGGAAACCATGGAGCGGCGGTTCTCGTTTAATTGCACGACATTCGGAACGAAATACGGCCGCCAGCTCCAGTTGGCCCCGCAGTATTCGTCCTCCCGCCGCCAGCTTCCGTCTTCTCTTCTCGAATAGTTGGAGGAGATTTGGATGCCGTCTTCGCTGCAAAGGTAGACGCGGATGCTGTTGTTCTCCAGTTCCTGCAGCAGCCGGACGATCCATTCATTATCCTCGTCCTCCAGCTCCTCCAGATGACCAATCCGGTCGATCTTGCCGGACAGCCTGTCCGACAAATAGCTCCAGTAGTTCTCCGAATAGAGCTGCAGCTGCCGGTGCGCCTCCAGTTCTTCTTCCAGCAGGACCGAAAAACGGGACGGCTCGTCGAACTCCGGCTCGGCCTTCGCGAACAGAAAGCCCTGTACGTACCGGACTCCCGCTTGGATCGCTCTCGCCAAATCCTGCTTGGTCTCCACGCCTTCGGCAAGCAACGAAGCCCCAAGCTGGTCAGCCAGCGCGGAGAGGGAACGGAGCGTACCCAGATAGCCGTCGTGACTCGCGCTCCGTTTCAGCATATGAATGTCGATTTTCAGAATGTTCGGCTGAATCAGGGCAATCCGGTCCATCCCGCTAAAGCCGCTGCCAACATCGTCAATCGCAATCAGACAGCCCTTGGAGCGGTACAAATCGATAATTTCGCGCAGCTCCTCGATCTCGCCGTTAAAGCTTTCTTCCGTAATCTCTATCACGACTCTGCGGGGATCAATCCGATATTTATCCAGCAGAGATAAGGTGTATATCTCCCCTGACTGCACGCCCCGGTGCATCCAGTTCGGCTTCAAATTAATAAACAGCATCGGAGGCTGCGGAATTTCGCCTATTTTCCGAAAAGCCTGTTCACGCAAAATCCGGTCAACCGCGATATGATCTTCGACAGGTACGGAGGCGTCGCAGAAAAACGGCCCCAGACTGCGGACGGCATCGTCCTTGCAGGCTCTCCCCAGCACCTCGTAACCAACCACTTTTCTCGTATCAAGAGCAATGATCGGCTGATAGAAAGCAGACAGCTGCTCGCCATCCAGCTGCAGCGTCTGCGGTAACGTCGTATTTGATAAGCAATCGTTCGTCACGCTCACGCTCTCCCTTTGTTGCCTTTATGTCAGCCGAATCATACGGGTCACGTTGTCTCCATGCGACACTTCAATGACATGATGCTTCGGATGGTACGTAATCGCTCCTTTGCCTACCTCGATTACCGGCTGCTCGCCAAGCCCGAAGAACACATCGTCGGCAAGCGCCTCCATGACTTCATGCCGGTCGTCCGCCCCAAGCGCCGCCCACTCTTCTTCTTCCATCTCGAAAAACGTGTAGCTTCCTTCTACTTCGCTAACCGCTTCCGTCAGTTCTTTCAATATATCTGCATACTCTCTTGCATGTCTAACTCCCACTATTGGTCAACCACCTTTACCATAATTATCTTCTATACTCATTTTACCGCATTTTCACGAAAATTAACGCTCTCTCTCTTAAATCATTTCTGAAAGTCTAATTTCCGTACGATAACTTGTCGATATAAGTACTAGAGATTTGTCGAAAACGTACTGGACGGGGTGCATGATGAAAAATTCTACAATTATCGGTATTATATTAGGACTCGTAGCGGTACTGGTCGGTATGACGCTGAAGGGTGCCGCTCTTAGCAATCTGTTAAATCCCGCCGCTTATATGATTATCGTCCTCGGGACCATCGCTTCGGTTATGATCGCCTTCCCGATGTCGGAGCTTTCCAAGGTCGGCAAGCTGTTCAAGATCGCCTTCAAGGAACAACCGCTGATGCCTCGCGAGCAGCTGATCGAGAGCTTTATGGAATGGGCTTCGATTACCCGCCGCGAAGGCCTCCTTGCCCTGGAAGCCAAGGTCGAGGATATTGAAGATACTTTCCTCCGCAACGGCATGCGCATGATTATTGACGGGAATGACCAGGATTTCGTCCGTGATGTCCTGCTCGAGGATATTTCCGCAACGGAAGACCGTCATAAAGCCGGTGCCTTGATCTTCACGCAGGCCGGTACTTACGCTCCAACGCTTGGCGTACTCGGTGCCGTAGTTGGTCTGATCGGCGCGCTTGGCCACATGGACGATATGGAGACTCTTGCCCACTCCATTGCCGGCGCCTTTATCGCAACGCTGCTCGGTATCTTTACCGGTTACGTGCTCTGGCATCCGCTTGCGAATAAACTGAAGCGTTTGTCCAAGAAAGAAGTGCAGCTTCGCCTGATGATGGTAGAAGGCCTGCTGTCGATTCAATCCGGCGTATCCACGATCGCGATTAACCAGAAGCTGTCTGTATTCCTCACCCCAACGGAACGGGCGGCTATGAGGGAGAAGGAGGCTGGCGCCGGTGAAAAAGCGTAAGCACGACGATCACGATGAACATATCGACGAATCATGGCTTATCCCTTATGCCGATCTGCTGACGCTGCTTCTCGCGCTCTTTATCGTATTGTATGCGGCGAGCTCCACGGATGCGAGAAAGTTCGAACGGATGAGCGAGGCGTTCAGCGCCGCATTCAATTCCGGGGCCGGTATCATGGACAATCCGTCGGTTATCAAGTCGGGCGAGCAGCCGCAGCAGCAAATCGATGACGGGAAGAAGACCAGCAAGGATCAGCATGAGGATACGGAGTCCAATCTTCAAGAGCTGATCAAAAAGGAACAGGAAGATTTGGAAAAGCTGAAGAAGCAGCTTGACCAGTATATTAAGAAGAATGGCTTGTCCTCTGAGCTGGAAACGAAGCTTAATCAATCCCAGCTGATGATTACGATTAGCGACAATGCGTTATTTGCTTCCGGCAGCGATGCTCTCAAGACGGAATCGAAGGAGCTGGCAGCCAATATCTCCAAGATGCTGGAGCCTTATACAGGCTATGAGATTGTCGTATCCGGACATACCGACGACCAGCCGATCCGGACGCAGAACTTCAAATCCAACTGGGATCTGAGCTCTTCCAGGGCGATCCGGTTTATGGACGTGCTTCTGGAGAATAACAAGCTGAAGCCGGAACGCTTTAGCGCCATCGGTTACGGCGAATACCGTCCGGTAGCTTCCAATGATACAACGGCCGGACGGGCGAAGAACCGCCGGGTTGAAGTATCGATCATTCGTAAATATGTCGATTCGAGCAAGGTGCAGCAAATTCCTGCAACGCCTAAGCAGTGAGAGACGCCTTTAAAGAAAACTCCCCCGATTCCTAGAATCAGGGGAGTTTCTGTTTTAACCTGCCTTACGACGGGCGGTAATTCAAGGAACCGAACAGCTCCGCTTTTTCCGCTTCCGTCAAGTCCCGCCATTTGCCCGTTGGCAATTGTCCGAGATGAATATTCATAATGCGGATGCGCTGCAGCTTCCGCACATGGTAACCAAATGCCTCGCACATCCGGCGAATCTGCCGGTTCTTCCCTTCGGTCAGAACAATCCGGAAGACACGATCCCCTACTCTGGTCACCTGGCATGGCAGCGTCATGCTGCCCAGGATGCGAACTCCGCTCGACATTCCTTTGACAAACTCCGCCGTAACCGGACGATCAACCGTAACGATATACTCCTTCTCGTGCTTGCCTTCCGAGCGGAGAATCGGATTAACCACGTCGCCGTCATTCGTGAGCAGAATCAGCCCTTCGGAATCCTTGTCCAGCCGGCCGATCGGAAAGATCCTCTCTTGATGGCCGACAAAATCGACGATATTGCCGCGGATATGCAGCTCGGTCGTGCTCGTAATGCCCACCGGCTTGTTCAGAGCGATATAAACATGATGCTTCTGCTCGCCGATCCGTTTCCCGTCAATCCGTACATCATCGCCAAGCTCCGCTTGGCTGCCGAGCTCAGCCTTCTCTCCGTTAATCGTGACGCGTCCGCTGTCGACCAGCTTATCCGCCTCACGACGGGAGCAATATCCTGTCTCGCTTATAAACTTATTAATACGCACAAAAGTTCACCCCGTAATCTGTGCTGCCATTTCCGCTATGCGATCGGAGGAATACGTATGAATAGATGGCTGTCCTTCCGCCTGCCTATCCCATGCTTGCTCCGTCATGGCTTGCTTCGCTGCTATCCGCATCGCTTTGGCGACAGCCTCGCCCGCAATCGGACGGTATGGCCGAAGCGAGCCTACCATACCCCATTGTACTGCCTTCGACACGGCCGCGCCAATCGTTTCTCCAAGTCGGAACGACTGACGCGGGCCAAGCAGCAGCGACGGCCTGAAGATCCGGACCGATTCCAGCGGAATCAGGGCCAGCTGCTCTTCAAGCTCGCCTTTTACCCGATTATAGAAAAAGGCAGAGGAAGACGACGCTCCCATTGCCGTTATGACCAGAAAATGACGCGCTCCCGTATGCTGTCCCCACTCTGCCAAGGCAAGCGGATAGTCATAATCCACCTTGCGGAACTCTTCCTGGGATCCCGCCGTCTTTATCGTAGTCCCCAGCGTACAATACACGAGATCCACCGTCACGTCGTCCAGCGCTTCCCACATCCGGTCGAAATCCGCGATAATGACGTGCAGCTTGGACCTCGCTTCCGGCTCCACCTCTATGCGGCCGATCGGCCGCCTGGCTAATACCGTAATGGAATGACAGGCCTGATCGTTCAGAAGCTGCTCCAGCAGCGCCGATCCGACAAGTCCCGTAGCTCCCGCAATCAAGCAGCTGTAAGTACTGGTACCTGCAATGTTGTCCATTGACGGATTACTCCTCCTCAGCCGACATTTGCGCTATGTTTATCCAATCCTTCAACTAGTATACCGTTCGCGTTCCCTTCTTTCAAAGCAGGGAGCGTAATGATAATCGTTGTTCCGACGTTCACCTGGCTCTTGATCTCCATCAGCCCCTGATGACTGTGGATAATCCGCTGGCTGATCATCATGCCAAGCCCCGTGCCGCTTTCCTTGCCGGTGAAGAACGGGTTGCCGATCTTCGGGATCATGTCATCCGGTATTCCGATTCCTTCATCCGTAATGGCAATCGTAATCTGGTCGTTTTTTGAAGCGATATGGGTATGTATTCTTCCTCCGGACGGCATGGCCTCGATTCCGTTCTTGAGCAGATTAATGAAAACCTGCTTCAGTTGATTCTCTTCACAGGACACAAGGCATGGCGCTTCGGTAAAAGATGTCGTAAAGGTCACGTTATGCAAATGCCCTTCGCTGTCGATCAGCGACAAAACGCTTCGGAAAACGTCCCTGACGTCTCTTGTCGCGAATCTGGTTGCCTGCGGCTTTGCCAGAATCAGAAATTCTCCGACAATCAGGTTGATCCGGTCAAGCTCCGACAGCATCAGTCCGGTATGCTCCAGATTCATCTTGCCCGTATGCTGCTGAAGCTGCAGGAAGCCGCGCAGGGTAGTCAACGGATTGCGGATCTCGTGCGCCACTCCGGCTGCCAGCTGCCCGACCGTCGTAAGCTTCTCAGAACGGCGTAGCAGCTCTTCCATACGGTTACGGCTTCTCATATCGCGGGTAATGCTTGCGAAAGCCTGAATGACGCCCTCCGTGTCCCTTATAGGGGATATGGTGACGCTGACGGGAATGATCTCGCCGCTTTTGGTCATCCGGATCGTCTCCTGGGCAGGCAGCACCTTGCCCTCCTGCAGAGAATTGATAATCAAGCGCATTTCTCCCCTATGCGTGTCCGGTACCAGCTCGATCTCCGCGCCAAACACCTCCTCCGAGGTGTAACCGAACAACTGCTCGAAGGCTTTGTTCACTTGAATGAATTTCCCCTGTAAATCCACGACATGAATCGCATCGCTTGTATGGTCGATAAAGGACTGCAAATATTCCTTCATCTGCCGGTTATCCTCAAAGGCCTGGCGGAGCTTCTCCATATAAATGCTTAGGTTTTGGGACATCGCGTTTATCTTCAGCGCCAGCAGGCCGAACTCATCCTTGCCTCTGACTTTTATAGCCGTCTGGAAGCGCCCAAGCGATACTTCGTTTACCTTCCACAAAATCGCGTTTAGCGGCCTCAGCATAAATCCGGCAAGCAGATAACTGCTAATAAGCACGAACAGCAGGATAACGCCGGCATAGGTCATCGCATCCATCCGTTTCATGCTCATAATCTGGTTATATTCCTCGCAGTCGTACACCATGCCAATCACGTAAGGCGCAAGGCTGGCGTCGCTGTAATAGCTCTTGATATACTCCTTGCCGTT
The DNA here is from genome assembly GCF_051200795.1 of Paenibacillus glycanilyticus. Lineage (NCBI taxonomy): Bacteria > Bacillati > Bacillota > Bacilli > Caryophanales > Paenibacillaceae > Paenibacillus > Paenibacillus glycanilyticus. Next base: position 116,531 of record NZ_CP195155.1, on the reverse strand, counting down.
CCAATTCACCTCGCGGACCTGGAACCCCTTCTCGGCAACCTGCGCGGCGTAAGCCATATCTTTGGCTTCGTCCTTGAAGGTGTAAGTGCCGAACAACACCTTATCCTCGGACATTATTCCGGTAGAATCCGGACGGAACACGGTTACTTCCTCCAGATCGGGGTAAAGCTTTTTTAATAAGTCCTGCATTTCATTGGGTTCGAACTCCGGATCGTCTCTTAAAGCGGCTGCGTCCGAGGTCCAGCCCGGATGCTGGTCAAATGAGTCCGAGAGCTTAGCCGAAGCCTGCTCCATCACTTCCTCCATATCCTGATTCATATTGCGAAGCGCGGCATATTGGTCCAAAATAACGATAAGGATAAACATCGCCAGAACAATCATAAAGATGTAGATGGAGAACTTGGCTTTAAAAGACACTGGCTATGCACATCCTTTAAATTGGGCATTAGTTATCCACAAGTTATTGACATTATCAACAACTAATCCACATGCCCATAGAATAGTTTGTGTGTAGTTTTGTGGACACCATGATAGTTATCCACAATTTTATCCACTACATGTTAACAACAGAATATCTGTTCGATGAATAAATGCGAATTTGTTCGATTTTATCGTACGTTGGAGGGTAATATGATTCGAGAACAAGAAGATCAGGCCTGGATGCAGCTCGCCATAGAAGAAGCCAAAAAAGCCGAACAAATAGGCGAAGTACCGATCGGTGCCATCCTAGTGAAAAATGGGGAAGTTGTCGGAAGGGGTTATAACTTGCGGGAGACTAACCATGATCCGACTGCGCATGCCGAAATGGTCGCTATTCGAGAAGCTTGTGAGCGGCTTGGTGCTTGGCGGCTCTTGGACTGTACGCTGTACGTCACACTTGAGCCTTGTCCGATGTGCGCAGGCGCCATAGTCCAGTCCAGGGTGAAACGGGTTGTATACGGAACGGGCGATCCTAAAGCAGGCTGTGCGGGCACGTTAATGAACTTGCTCCAGGAACCCCGTTTCAATCATGAAACAGAATTAACAAGCGGCATTCTTCAGCAAGAATGCGCCGAGCTGTTGACGAATTTCTTCAGAAACCTGAGAAACAAGCGGAAGTAACGCTACTCGCTTCTGCGCGCGGAAGAACAAGCCACTTCGTTACGCTGGATATATTGCAGGGCAACAATCAATTGATCAGCTTCTTCGCTGATCGCAAGGACATCGGGGTCGGTCAGGCTACCGCGTGCCTCCGCTACTTCATGAAGCTTCAGCCGCAGCGATTGCAATTGTATAAGCAGATCTGTTTTGTCCATAATCGCTTTGGGGCACGCTCCTTATATTCATTGATGTAGGTATAAAATTATTATACGCTTTCTTCATTTTACTGTTTGTAAAAACCTGTCGACAAGAAAACACAATTTTCAGGCACGATTCGACACGAATTGGACCAACAGTACTAAATTACCATCTTTTGTGGGAGTCGTCTAGATGTTTCATACTCGTTCATATATTTGTTGATAAGAAATGTTACATATTAGAGATAAAACAGGGACGTTGCAAGTTCCAAGCCACCCGTGCTAAAATAAACCATACTGCGCGCCCGTAGCTCAGCAGGATAGAGCGACAGTTTCCTAAACTGTGCGTCGCGGGTTCGAATCCCGCCGTGGCGCGCCATATTTATCACATATCCGAACCGCACCTTGTGCGGTTTTTTTTATTTTAAGCGGCCATAAATAAGAGAAACGCGCAAATTGCCCTAAGGAATTTGCGCGTTTATCATTGAGCTACCTTTTATATGCCTTCCGTTATCGCAGCGATACGGCTTTGCACATCGCCTTTGATCACTCCGCCATGATAACAGATTACGGTTTCAATATCGAAATCCTTAAGCTTCTTCAGCGACTGAAGCGCCGTTGCCATGTCGGGCGTTACAGCCTCCCTAGGGCCTTTAAGCTCTCCATTATCCACTACCATCGCATCGCCCGCAATTAACGTCTTGCTTGGCTGATGGTAGAGACTCACATGGCCCGGCGTATGGCCCGGCGTATGAATAACCGTAATCCCGCCACCGAACGGCAGATTTTCTCCGTCTGCCAATGTCCGATTTACGTTTGCGCCTGTAGGGTGAATGAAAGTCGCCTCGAACTGGCTGCGGGCTGCCTCCGGCAGCGCCCCGAGCAAAGTAGCTATTCTTTCGGGCGATGCCTTAAGCATTGGCTTCTTGCCATCGATAACGGCACGGTCACCCTCATGCGCGTAGACAACAAGCTCCGGATTGTCCGCTTTGAAGCCCGGAAGCCCTCCTATGTGATCGAGATCCTGATGAGTCAGAAGAATCGTATTCAATTTCCGTTCACCAATGCCCGCCTGCTTGGCAAGCTCTATAATTGTTGAGTCCGAACCCGGCATGCCCGTGTCGACCAGCACCCATTCATCCTTGTCGAACAAGACCGTCGGACAGATTGTCATCGGCCCCAATTCAAGCTCCAACATCTCAATACCATCTGCAATCCGCATAGCGCTGCCTCCGTTTCAATTGATCCTGTAACATACGAGTAGAGTATAGATCTCTCCATAGCCGCGCGTCAAATCGTCCGCATTCTCCGTTGTCAAAGCTGGATTTCGCAGTAAAAACCGCCGCGCATGTCGGCTGGGCTGATCTTACTTTTGTGATGGAGAGAAAGCATCTGAGAAGACTGCAGGCCAGATTCTCCTCCGAATTAATCGGCAAGCAGGTTATTTGTCTCGGGATTCCCGATGAATACGGCTTTATGGACGAGGAGCTTATCGATCTGCTGAAAAGCACGGTATCGGATTATATCGAAGTTCCGGATTAACCCTTCCTCTTCTCCATGGTATACTGATTGTAAATTTCATCCAAATTCATTCTGCCATGGAGGTTCATCATGATTGTCGTATTAATTATATTCGGATTATTAATTATCTTCTTTGCTTACTGGATTCTGCATGAAGTTATCCAAAGCGCCATCGACAATTCAACAATGGCAAGAAACATTCAGGAAATCCGGGATCATCTGGTCGGCAAAAGCCCCGAACCTCCACAAACAGCAAACAATGAAGACCACGAGAATTGCCCGGGCTGCGGACACCTCGTCCATCAGTCAGATAAGGTATGCGCCAATTGCGGATTGGCATTAAGGGATTCGGATTAGCGATTTACAATTTCTTTACGAATCGTGCATAACAATGGTGAAGCCGGACCATAATACTTGTGACGGTGTAAGTGAGGTGTGGTTCCATTGGACTTTATAGTGCAAGAACTGCTGAGGGATCTTAACTAGCTACTTATAACGATGGAAGCGAGGGGTTGTGCCGCAGAGTACATCCAACCGCGAGCTTAACACGTTCCGCCCTAACGGTTCGTGAGTAAGACGCGCCCGAGTGATCAATACGTGAAGTGTGATATGTAAAGTCTCATTCAAACAACACACCGTCGAAAGAGGGGCCTGTAAAAGGGCTCCTCTTTTCTATTGAAAACAACCACCGCAGGAGGTATACTCCAATTAATTCTAAGGAGGTGCCATTCATGCTCGAACGTCCGCAAGAAGGCGAATATCAAGGATTTGTAACCGGATATATCAACCTTGTCCCGGAAGGAGATTTGATTGCATTATTAGCTGAGCAGCAAGCGGAAACGAACCGTATTTACTCCGGGTTATCGGACGAGAAAGCGGAGTATCGTTATGCGGAGGGCAAGTGGTCGCTGAAAGAGGTTTTGGGTCATGTCACGGACACCGAACGTATTATGAGCTACCGTCTGCTTCGCATCGCAAGAGGCGACTCCACCCCGCTTCCCGGCTTTGACCAGGACGCTTATATGGAGGGCAATCCGTTCGAAGGTCTCTCTGTTTCCGACTTGCTCGAGAACTATAACGCCGTTCGCCAAGCGACGATCGTTCTGCTGAAGCAGTTGCCTAAAGAAGCATTCACCCGGCTTGGCATTTCGAATCAGTTACCGCTTAGCGCCCGCGCGCTAGCTTGCATTATCTACGGGCATGAACGGAATCATCTCACGATTATCCAAGAGCGTTACTTGAACAGTTAATTATTTACGTTTATCCAGCCGGGAGGCAGCGAAGCTGCCTGTCCATTGGACAAGCTGCACGAGAACAACCAGAATCACGATGCACGCCGCCATTACTTCGGTATCAAACCGCTGATAGCCGTAACGGATGGCTAAATCGCCGATCCCTCCGCCCCCGACGGTACCTGCCGCCGCGGAATACGAGATAAAGCTAATAATCGTTACCGTAAGGCCGGATACCAGTCCCGGGCGGGCTTCGGACAACAGTACCCCCCATATGATATGCTTCATCGGCGCTCCCGAGGCCACCGCAGCCTCTATAACCCCATTAGGCACTTCCCGCAGGCTTTGCTCCACCAGCCGCGCATAGAACGGAATAGCCGCCACTGACAACGATACGGAAGCTGCAAGGGGGCCAATCGCGGTTCCTACAATCATTCGGGAGAATGGAATTAAAGCTACGAGCAGGATAAGGAACGGAAAAGAACGAACCAGATTCACCGCGTAGCTAACAACGCCGTATAACGGGCGGTTAGCCCGTAGATGGCCAGGTGCCGTGAGGAACAGGAGTATGCCGATTGGCAAGCCGATAATGACTGCTGCCGAGACCGAGATGGAGACCATTGTGAGAGTCTGCTCGATCGCTTTTATCATCTCTGATTTTAATGCCAGAACACTATCCATGGTAATCCTCCCCTCTGTACCACACGGAAGAGGAAGAACCATCGGTGGTGTCGAACAAAAACTGCCCTAGCGGCGTTACCGGCTTAACACCGGGAAGATTCCTATCGAGCTGCTCGGTGATCTGCCCGTTCTCCATAACGGCAATGTTATTGCATAACCGCTTAGCCACCTGAATCTCATGCGTCACCAGCATGATCGTCACCTGGAACTCACGGTTGATTTTCTCCAGAAATTCCAGAATCGACAGGGTCGTAACCGGATCAAGCGCCGAAGTCGGCTCATCGCACAGCAGCACCTTAGGATCGTTCGCAAGAGCCCTGGCGATTGCCACCCGCTGCTTCTGTCCGCCGCTCAGCTGCGCCGGATACTGCTTCGCTTTATCCGCCAGCCCAACGATCTCAAGGCACTCTTCCACTCTTCTCTTCCGCTCTCTGGAAGGCAGTCCTGCCGCTCTCAGCACGAATTCCACATTGGCCGCGCAAGTCTCGTTGCTTAGCAAGTTATAATGCTGAAAAATCATTCCGATCGATCGTCTCGCTTCCCGCAATTCTCCTGCGCTCAGCCCCGTAAGCTCTTGTCCATCTATATAAACCTCTCCGGTAGTTGGCGTCTCGAGCAGATTGGCCATACGAAGCAAGGTCGATTTGCCCGCTCCGCTGAAACCAATTATCCCTTGAATTTGCCCTTTTTCTATATGTAAAGAGGTAGGCTTGACCGCTTCCACCCACTGCCTGCCGGCTTTGTATCGTTTGCTGACTTCTTTAAACGTGATCATCGTTTCTCCTACTTATCTCGTGAACTTGCCCTTATGGTAGCAAACATCCATAGACAAGGGCAAGCTAAGCCTCTCATCCGAGAAGCTTAGCTGTCCATCGCCCTTATTGAGCGTTGTAATTCGGCCTATGCAGCCCCATTTCATGCAGCTGCTGCAGGCTGCGGTTTACGCGCTTTCGGTATCTGTTGGTTCTGATTATGACCGCTCCCTTAGAACCAAGCAAATTATTATCCGTAATTCTCCACGTGTGAGAGGTGCGGTCCGCTCTTCGCAAGGCCGCAAAGTTATAAGGCGATGTCGTGTAAACACGGAACTTACTGTTCAACGCTCCCTTAATAAACCGCGCGTCCGAGCCTTGGCGGACTTTGGTGTTAAAGGACACCTTCTCAAGCACCCCCTTATGGAACATAATGGTCGCCCCGGCAACCTTGCTTACCGGGGAGTACCAGGATGCCCCCCTTCTTCGCAGCATTAAGGTTGAACGATGCGGGAAAAAATAATAGATGTCCAGCTTTCCGACAATATCCGCTTTACTTATCTGGAACATCACCATAGCCTCAGAGATATAATTGGGTCCATAATAATCATCGTCGTCGAATTTGGCGATATAGTCGTACTTCGCCAGCGAAGCCGCGTAATTGAGACATGCACCAAGATTTGAGCTCTCCGACATCCGGTATACCCGCACATTCGGGAAAGATTTAGCCTTATTCTGATATTGCTGGAGCCCAGCCCTATCTTTATTGACAATAATGATAAGCTCTTTGTTCTCCCAATCCTGCCGGGCATAGTTCTGGAACAATTGATTGATAAGCTGGGGGCGCATGGTAGATGTAATGATCGTGACGCCTCTTGCGTCTGCAGCGCTCATTGCTTTCGCAACCTCCTATATTAATGTTGTGAAAATGGTCATGACATGGCATTCGGGCTCATGTCTTGCCATCTCTAACAGCTTTTCAATATGAAGTGAAATAGGATCGCGGTATTGCGCCGATACCGTTATTATATGCGTACCTATCCCATTATCGTCGGACAACAGCCTGATTATCATTCTGATGAAATAGGCCTTTGCAGACGCGTTCGGACGCGCTTGCAAAGGCCTATGCTTACTTCACTATAAATTCCACCCGGGTCCCGTCCGGGAACGTATCCAGCTGGTTGCTTACCCAAGCACCCGCTCCGCGATTGTCGGAGGGAGCGATATAAGCGATATCCGCTCCGTCTCCGCCTTCCTTGCACATGGCCATCGGCCATTCATCGCGGTCATAGCCCTTTTTGGTCGGAATATCCTTCAGCGATTCCTTGCGGTTCTCCTCGGCATTCTCCCGGTCAATCGTACAGATCTTGGACTCTCCCGAAGCCATGGCTTCGCGGATATGCTTTGCCGTCTCCGGATATCGGTCAGCCGGGAACTCCAAGGTATAGCTGCTTGATGAAGCAGGCTCCGTTCCTGGCTGCCCCTGCCAATCGTCTAGACGAGGTACGACATAGATCAGAATAGCCACAAATAAAATGGCGAGTAGTTTCTTCAAAGCGAAGTGACCTCCTGCTGCAATTAGACAAGCCTGATTCCGTTACTTATCGGATTTATGAGCGCAAACCCCATCAACGCAGGCATCATCTGCTCCGTCTGTCCCGCTGTCTCCGCCAATAACGGTAAGCGGCTTGTTTTCCTCCCAAGCCTTCGATACCGCCTGCAGGAATACCTCGCTTGGCTGAGCGCCGGAAACCGCGTATTTGCGGTCAATGACGAAGAATGGTACGCCGCGCACGCCAAGCTGTCCTGCTTCCTGCTCGTTTGCGCGAACCTCCTGCTTGTAAGTGCCATCTTCCAGAGCCTTCAGCGCTTCCTCGCGGTCAAGTCCGATTTCGGCGGCTAGATCAGCCAATATTTCTTTGCGTCCCAGATGCTTGGAATCGGTGAAATAAGCTTCGAACAGACGTTCCGCCATCTCTTCCCGCTTGCCGTATTGGGCTGCAAAGTGAGTCAGCTGATGCGCGTCGAACGTATTGGTCAAAATCATCGTATCGAAATGATAATCCAGGCCAAGCGCTTTTGCCTGCTGCGTCAATTGAACGTTATTGGAAATCGCCTGCTGGCGGGACATGCCGTATTTGTTCGACAAATAATCGTATACATCATGACCGATCTCGATAGGAGCGTTTGGATCAAGCTCAAAGCTTCTGAACTCCACCTCAACCTGATCACCATGCTCGAATTCGCCAAGCGCCTGCTCCAAGCGGCGTTTGCCGATATAACAAAACGGGCAAGCAAAATCGGACCATACTTCTATTTTCATAATAAACACCATCCTTTGTTTAATTACAGTCCCAGCGGAAGCTGCATTTGCTTCATCAAATCCTCGAATTTCACGGCGTCCGTCGGCACCTCGTAGAGGAACTTCGGACTTCCGTTCAAGCCGCCGTATGTCATGTCGTAATGGACATTTACCTTGGTTGTACCGCCGGTATCCTTATCCGTCAGTTCAACGTTAACCTTCCCCGCCTGATACGACAGCATCTTATCCTTATTGATGGCTCCAGTAAAAGTCAGCTCATTGACCTTCACATTCTGGTTCAGATAATCGATCTTGGCTGCCTTATCTGCTTCCCAGTCCGTTTTCATTTTCTCTACATCTTCCTTGGACTTCTGAATGGCCTGCAAATAAGAGTCGTTTGAAGCGATTACCGTCAGAAGCTCCGGAACCATCTCATTGACAATGGTCTGGACAGATTGCTTGTAATTGCTCTCATCCATCTTGAACTGGATCACTTGATCAGCCTTTACATCACCCGGTATGCCGGCATCCTTGGCCTTCACGCTCTTGAAATAGGTTTTCTCGTCAAAATGCTTAAGTACGACCGCGCCAAGCTCTTGCACCAATTGCTGCTGGGCTGCGGCATCCAGCGTTGTTCCGGCCGCGCCTTGCTGCTCCGCCAGCGCCTTCAAATCCAGCTCAACGAATTTACCGGCAGCCGATTCCGGAAGCTGAAGCATCGGCAAAGCCGGCAGCTTCATATACAGCTTGTCAGCCGTCATAATCATCGGAATGGTAATCGTTGTTCCCGATAACAGAAGATTAAGCTCCATATCCGTACGCTTCGGTTCCTTCGCATAGACCATCTTAATATCCAGCTTAGCGCCCTTCATCATACCGGTGATAACGGAAGTCATATCGATTCCGTTTTGCGCCTCGCTTGCAGGTAATTCGATATTATCTATGCCAAGAGACATTTTAGCGGAGTAGCTGTCTAGTTTTTCCATATTTTGCATGGCATCCTGAAGAGCCTGCTTAGGCGGTGCATCGCCGGAGCTGCAGCCTGCTATTACGAGTAGAACAGCAATAAGTGCAACATAAGCCAACCGCTGTACCGTTTTCAAATCCGTTCGTCCCCCTTTTTAAACAATACCTTCATTCTATAACAACACCGGGACATTTAGAAGATAAATGCAGCAAAATCCCGTTCCAGCGGACTGGAACGGGATTTCGTCTAATCGGATTTATAAAGTTCATGAACCCTCGGGGTTATTATGCCGAACATGGTTTCTTTGCTTCACCTTTTTGGAGCCGGACAATGGCTCCTGCTGACGGCCATGGCTTTGACGCTGTCTGCCGCCATTTTCTTGTGCTTCAGGGACGGGATAAGAATCGGGTTTGCTCATGGTTTAACGCCTCCTATAGAAGGTTAACTGCGCTGATGATGCAAATCTGTCGGCTGGTCATGATTAAGCCCATCTTGATGGCGCCGATCATTCGCATCCTGATTGAGCTGCTGAGCCTGATGGCTGTTCACCGGCGTTTGAGCCAGATCGTCAATTACGTTTGACAGGTTTTTGTCGAGCGAGCCTTTTGCCTTCGTCATGGACGGTCCCTCCTACGCGTGTGTCAGCTGATGAAGGGCTTGCGCGCATTCATGCAGGTGACGGGTGTAATCCTGAATTAATTGCTGCATCGGATCGGTACGTTCATCAATGGAGACTTTATTTTTATCCACATCAATCACTTCGACCTTCACTTCACGGCTATCCACATAACATACCTTGAAGTCAAAGGAGTAAGCTTGGTGTCCTGCGGTATGAATGGTAACGCGGAGTGCGTTAGGATCCGACTCATCGGCGAAAACCTCGCAATTATCCGCATCCTTGATCCATTCCGGCAAGGTACGCTGCCATGCGGCTACAAGCTGATTCTGATCAATTTGAAGCTTATCATTAGCCATTTGTAAAAGCACCTCCACAACCTATAAGATGCGGCAATGCGATTCGAATTATTCGGCTGCGGCCATTCACGTTATCCACAGACTTATCCACATATTCTCCCCTTTATTCACAACGCTGTGTATAAGGTGCAGCAAGGGTTTATTCACAGGCAGGCCATTGGCGCAGAACAGGTTATCCCCAATTCACTTAATCAAACACAACAAAAAAACGCCCGAGACCATCGTCTCGGACGTGTTATGTATACTGTATATAAAAACTGGCGGAGAGGGTGGGACTCGAACCCACGTGGGCTTGCACCCTAACGGTTTTCAAGACCGCCCCGTTATGACCGCTTCGGTACCTCTCCATATAAAGAACTGACAAAAGTTATTGTACCACAGGCCAAAAACCAGAATCAACTGCATTTTTGGCCCATGGCAAATTATTTAAGCACGCGGGCTGATTTTTTCCAGACCACACATATAGGGGCGTAGTACTTCCGGTACTACAATCGTTCCGTCTGCTTGCTGGTAATTCTCCAGAATAGCGGCAAACGTACGGCCTACCGCCAGACCCGAACCGTTCAGCGTATGCACGAACTCCGGCTTGCTCTTCGCATCGCGGCGGAAGCGAATGCCTGCGCGGCGTGCCTGGAAGTCCTCTACATTGGAGCAGGACGAAATCTCACGGTAAGTGCCTGCGCTAGGCAGCCACACTTCAAGATCGTAAGTCTTAGCCGCCGTAAAGCCCATATCGCCCGTGCAAAGCGTTAGAACACGGTATGGCAGACCAAGCAGCTGCAGCACTTTCTCTGCATTCGCCGTCATTTTCTCCAGCTCATCATAAGACTCTTCCGGCTTCGCCAGCTTAATCAGCTCGACTTTGTTGAACTGATGCTGACGGATCAGACCACGCGTATCGCGGCCGGCCGCACCTGCCTCCGAACGGAAACACGAGCTGTAGGCGACAAAATGCTTCGGCAGCTCTTCAACCGACAAAATTTCTTCCCGGTGAAGGTTCGTTACCGGAACTTCAGCCGTTGGAATAAGGAAATAGTCCGAATCGCTGATCTTAAACAGATCCTCTTCGAACTTTGGCAGCTGGCCTGTACCGATCAAGCTGTCGCGATTAACAAGGTAAGGCGGCAGCACTTCTTCGTAGCCGTGCTGGTCGCTGTGCAGATCCATCATAAAGCTGATCAATGCACGCTCCAGACGAGCGCCAAGGCCGCGGTAGAAGGTAAAGCGCGAGCCTGTTACTTTGCCTGCGCGCTCGAAGTCGAGGATACCCAGATCCTGCGCAAGGTCCCAGTGAGCTTTCGGTTCGAAGTCAAACGTCGTTTGCTCGCCGATACGACGGATCTCGACATTGTCTTCTTCCGAAGAACCTACCGGCACACTCTCATGAGGCAGGTTCGGGATAGCCAGCATCAGCTCTTCCACTTGGGCCTCAACCGTGCGAATCTCCTCGTCCAGTTCTTTAATCCGGTCACCCACTTCGCGCATTTCGATAATCAGCGCTTCAGCGTCGCCGCCGGATTTCTTCAGCTTCGCCACTTCCTGCGATACCGTATTGCGGCGAGTCTTCAAATTATCTGTTTCAACGAGCAGAGCGCGGCGCTTAACGTCCAGCTCCGGAAAACCGGAAATAAGGTCGAGCGAAGCGCTACGGTTCTTCAGCGCCTTCTCCACCTGCTCATATTCGTTACGTAGCCATTTCACGTCCAACACGACAGTTGACCCCTCTCTAGTGCTATACGAAGTATTTTACTTCGTCGTTGTTTTAGCCGCTTCTTTCACCATGTCGACAAAATAAGCATGCAGACGGTAATCGTCCGTGAGCTCCGGATGGAAGGAGCAAGCGAGCAGATGCCCTTGTCTTGCGGCTACAATCTCATCGTTGTATACGGACAATACTTCAACGCTGCTGCCAACTTCTTTAATGAGAGGAGCACGGATGAACACCGCACGGATCGGTTCATCGATTCCTTTGATCGGAAGATCCGTCTCGAAGCTTTCACGCTGGCGGCCAAAGGCGTTACGGGCCACAACCATATCCATCAGCTGCAGATGCGCATCCTCTTGACCTTCGATTTCGCTTGCCAAAATAATAAGACCGGCACAGGTTCCGAATAACGGCTTGCCTTGCTTCGAGAACTCCTTGAGCGCCTCGAGGAAGTCGTACTTGCGGATCAGCTTGCCGATTGTTGTGCTTTCGCCGCCTGGAATAACGATACCGTCGAGCTCAGCAAGCTCTTCAATTCGTTTAACGGCGACCGCTTCCGCGCCCGCCGCCTCCAAACTGCGTATATGCTCTGCTACCGCGCCTTGAAGCGCCAGTACACCAATTTTCATAAGCCTACACGCCTTTCTATAGATACCGCTTCCGCTTCTTACAGACCGCGGTCTTGCATACGCTCAGCTGCTTGCAGCTTCGAAATTTCAATGCCTTTCATCGGAGTGCCCAGGTTTTTGGATACTTCCGCGATCAACTTGTAGTCTTTGTAATGCGTTGTAGCTTCAACGATTGCACGAGCGAATTTCTCCGGGCTGTCCGATTTGAAAATACCGGAGCCTACGAATACGCCGTCAGCGCCCAGTTCCATCATGAGTGCTGCGTCGGATGGAGTTGCAACGCCGCCTGCTGCAAAGTTAACAACCGGCAGTTTGCCGCTCTCATGAACTTGCAGAAGCAGATCGTAAGGAACGCCCAGAACTTTTGCTTCGTTGTACAGCTCGTCCTTGGACAGGTTTTGTACTTTGCGGATTTGACCATTGATCAAGCGAAGGTGACGAACAGCTTCAACGATGTTGCCTGTTCCCGGCTCGCCTTTTGTACGAAGCATAGCTGCGCCTTCTTGGATACGGCGAAGAGCCTCACCCAGATCCTTAGCGCCGCATACGAAAGGTACGGTGAATTCGTTCTTGCTGATATGGAATACTTCGTCCGCAGGAGTCAGTACTTCGGATTCGTCGATGTAGTCAACGCCCATCGATTCGAGAACGCGTGCTTCTACGATATGACCGATACGGGCTTTCGCCATAACCGGAATCGATACCACTTTCATAACTTCTTCTACGATTGTCGGGTCAGCCATACGGGCTACGCCGCCTGCTGCACGAATGTCAGAAGGTACGCGTTCCAATGCCATAACGGCAGTTGCGCCTGCTGCTTCCGCAATTTTCGCTTGCTCGGCGTTCATAACGTCCATGATGACGCCGCCTTTTTGCATTTCTGCCATACCGCGTTTTACGCGCGAAGTACCTGTTTCCATGCTTAGAAATCCTCCTTAAAATGGAGCGCAGCCCCCGCGAAGGGGGCTAAGCGCTTAATCGCTTATTTAGGTTGAAGCTCGCCGCTTACTCTAACCATTTATTTTACAGGATGGGCCATTAATCGACAACCCTTGATTTGCCTTACCTGTCACGCTTTAGAGTATGTCCGGCGCTAGATTAGAACAAATCGACGATACCGTTAAACAGACCGGAGAAGAAGCCTCCGATTCCGCGGAACATCAAGGCGAACCAGCTTGCCTTTTTCACATCTTTGCTGGCGATCAGGTTGACCGTTTTCTCCAATGCTTTGCCTTGCTCATCGGTATATTTGTACGTTGCCTTACCTACGACTTGACCGGCTTTAATCGGAGCAACAAGCTCCTCCGGTTTTTTAAGCTCATAGCCGGTAAGCTCAACCTTCGGCTCCGTACCCTTTTTCACAATAAGTGAAATATCGGATTCTGTAATGATCGGAACCGATTTTTTCACACCTTTTTTAATTTTAACCGATTCTGCTTTTTCTACCACGGATTTTGCCGGAATAACCGTTTTCTTCTCGAGGGAGTTAAAAGCGTAGTTGTACAGCTTCGCTGTTTCGTTAAAACGTGCTTCCTTCGACTTCGTGTTCATAACAACGCTGATATAACGCTGGTCGCCGCGTTTTACTGTACCCGTAAACGTATAACCCGCAGCGGAGATATAGCCTGTTTTCATACCGTCCACACCGTCATAAGCAAAAGCCTTTAGATAAGTGTTGCTCTTATTGGAAGCAAGCATCCAGTTAATATTCACGATTGGTTTGTCATCGCGAGGACGGAATTTGTATTCGGTCGTCGACGCGTACTCCAGGAAATCCGGATCATTCTTAATAATGATTTGAGCCAGTTTCGCCTGGTCTCTTGCCGAAATCACTGTCGTATCAGCCAAACCGGTTGCGCTTGTATAATGAGCGGAAGAAAGTCCGAGTTTTTGAGCCGTTTCATTCATTTTTTCCACAAATCCTTGCTCGCTGCCGCCGATCGCGGAAGCCAAAGCGATTGTCGCGTCATTCGCGGAGCCTACGGCCATGGCCATATAAAGATCCTTCACTTTATATTGCTCGCCTTGAGCCAGATAAACCTGTGAGCCGTCTTTCGGCGTGTTTGCTGCTTCTTCGCTAACCGTGATCATTTCATCCCAATTAAGCGCTTTGCTCTTGATTTGCTCAAGAACGATGTATTCGGTCATCATCTTGGTCATACTTGCAGGAGGACGGGGCTCGTCCGCATTTACTTCATATACAACCTGGCCCGTGTCGGCGTCGATCAAGATGGCTGAACTTAACTCAAGGCCAAGGGAGTTTTCCACCCATTCGCCGCCCGCCGTACCTGCCGCATTCACGGAGGACGTCCCTAATGATAATGCTACTAAACCTGCAACGAATGCTACTACTAGTGACCGTAATCTTACCGGCAATACTTTCAACGTTTTCTCCCCTTTTCATCCCTAAGTCGTTTGAATTTCATTGTAACACATGGGATAGGTAGAGTTAAACCAATGTGGGGCGATTCTACTTTCTGGCATAAATAGAGCGGTTTTCTCAGTCTGCTAGCGGTGGGAACGCATTTCCGAATGGCAGTTATGTATTTTTCAGGAGGCAGATTAAAAAAATCTTATCTATTAAGCTTACGCGCCATATCAAAAAAGCAGACAAGAGACCTAGACGAATAGTCGCTAAGTCCTTGTCTGCTTTTTCCCGTGGTCGGGTTATTACAGCGAGTAGTTTGGAGCTTCTTTTGTAATTTGAACGTCATGCGGATGGCTCTCGCGAAGACCCGAGCCTGTAATCCGGATGAATTGCGTATCGTTGCGCAGTTCATCAAGGTTTTTAGTACCGCAATAGCCCATACCGGAACGAAGTCCGCCAAGCAGCTGATGAACGGTATCGGCAAGAGGACCTTTGAATGGAACACGTCCTTCAATACCTTCCGGAACAAGCTTGCTCTCGTTCTCTTGGAAGTAACGGTCTTTACTGCCTTCCTTCATAGCGCCAAGCGAGCCCATGCCGCGGTATACTTTAAAGCTGCGGCCTTGGAAAATTTCCGTTTCGCCAGGGCTTTCAGCCGTACCCGCGAACAAGCTGCCGATCATAATCGCGCTTGCGCCTGCGGCGATTGCTTTTGTAATATCGCCGGAATACTTGATGCCGCCGTCTGCAATGACTGGGACATTGTATTCGCGAGCTACGGTTGCGCAATCGTAGATAGCGGTAATTTGAGGTACGCCGATACCCGCGATAACGCGCGTCGTACAGATCGAACCAGGACCGATACCGACTTTAACGACCGATGCGCCTGCTTCAATCAGGTCGCGTGTGGCTTCACCCGTTGCTACGTTACCCGCGATGATCGTAAGATCCGGATACTTAGCACGCAGTTTGCGAACCGCTTCGATAATATTAATATGATGACCATGCGCCGAGTCAACGACCAATACGTCGATACCTGCTTGTACGAGCGCATCCGCGCGGTCAGCCGTGTCTTTGCCGATACCAACCGCAGCGCCGCAGAGCAGACGACCATGCTTGTCTTTCGCCGCATTAGGGAATTGAATGGCTTTTTCAATATCTTTAATGGTAATGAGCCCTTTAAGGATATTGTTCTCATCAACGAGAGGAAGCTTCTCGATCTTATGCTTTTGAAGAAGGCCTTCCGCCTCTTGCAAAGTCGTTCCGACAGGTGCCGTTACAAGATCCGTACGAGTCATCACTTCGTTGATTTTAATCGAATAATCATGAACAAAACGCAAGTCGCGGTTTGTCAAAATACCAACCAGCTTCTGTTCGTTGTCTACGATCGGAACACCGGAAATACGGTATTTGCCCATCAGTTCTTCAGCGTCGTAAACGTGATGATCCGGTGTCAACGAGAATGGATTCGTAATAACGCCGCTCTCCGAACGTTTAACGCGATCAACTTCTTCTGCCTGCTGAGCAACCGACATATTTTTATGAATAATGCCGACTCCGCCCTCACGAGCTATAGCAATCGCCAAAGCCGACTCCGTAACAGTGTCCATCCCTGCGCTGATCAACGGAATGTTCAGCTTGATGCCTTCGCTAAGTTTTGTAGATACGTCCGATTCACGAGGCAACACCACAGATTTCCGCGGTACGAGCAGTACATCATCGAATGTCAGGCCTTCTTTGGCGAATTTCGTTTCCCACACGAGTAAGTTCCTCCCTTAATTTAGATACCTCTCACGCATATTATTGCAATATTATCAGAGGGGGTAGGGGCTGTCAAGGATGTTAGGTTTATGAGTGGAACGGTTCCCTTATGCAGGAAAGTAAGCCTTTTTACACCCAGTAATAGTCAATCTCGTTGATAGCGCTTTAGAAAAAGTCGGGCAGGAACGTTGTGCGTACCAGAATTCTTCTCTCCAGCTGCTCCACCTGCCGGCTGTCGCCTTGAATGAGACCGTAACGAAGCAGCTCGGTCGGACGTTTATAGCCGGTCAGAACAGCTGCCAAGGATCCGATTCCTGTCCGAATAGACTCCTTATTAGTTTCTCCCGATATACGTTCTGCATTCGCAGTGCCATCAGCGGCAATACGAACCGCAAACCGTCCATTGTTCCAAGCCGCATGCTCATCCTGAATGTCGAGCAGGAGGGTCTCCTCTTTGCCGGCCTCAAACGGATATTCGTTAAGGAATGCTTCCGCATCCACAATCCGGGCCATAAAATACGGTTCAATCTCCTGCTTGATCCGCGGATTATTAAGCAGATAAGCAAGACTGTCGTCTGTCGCTACTTTAATTTCCAGCCGGTCAATCATAGAATCGTGCTGACCAAGGAACGACCATAGAGCACGGCGAGCCTCTTCCGTTAAATCAATCAACTCATGAACGAACAGCTCTCTGTTCTTCACCTCGTAGATGACATAACCTTGCGCTTCTCCGGCACTGTCAAAAAAGACGCAGGTCTGTCCCTTCTTGCGTGAGGCAATCCTGTAATTCCACCAGGCTACCGAACGGTCCAACGCGCCATTCACTTGCTTGGCATAGGTGTTATAGATCGGATTCAACAGCTCGTAGCTCTGCTCCACCCGTTTGATGGTTCCGTTGTATGGCGCTCTTGCGGGCAGCTGGTTTACATCGATCCGGTAAGTTTTAAGGTCCGTATAGACCTCCCAGCCAAATTTGCGGTAAAAGCCAATCGAGAACGGATGTAGAAAAGATAAAGTTTGCCCCTTCTCTTTCATCTTCTCAAGAGAGTGATGAAGCAATTCGGCAACCAACCCCTGACGTCTAAACTCAGGCCAAGTCGATACGCCTGCAATACCGCCCATGGCAAATCGCTTATCGCCAATATAGGTAAATAAATCTAGGATGGCCAGTTGAGCTGCAAGCTTGCCATCTATGTAGATCCCCCAGCGATCCGTTTCCTCCCGTTCAAAACGCTCCCGTGATTCTGCCAGCTTAACAGCCGGAATTTCATATTGAAATGCAAACTGACTTAACTCAATCATATCGTCGAATTGATCCATCGTAAGCAATCGTGTTTCCTTGGTCATAACCAGACTCCTCTCAAATTGGCCTGTAAACATTCACATTATGGCACAGTGGGAGGAGACAGGGCAATGTTAGAAAACGATAAACACAAAAAAACCTGCCGCGTAAATGCGACAGGCTCTTTATTGCTTGGCGACGTCCTACTCTCCCAGGACCCTGCGGTCCAAGTACCATCGGCGCTGGAGGGCTTAACGGTCGTGTTCGGTATGGGAACGCGTGGTTCCCCTCCGCCATCGCCACCAAACGTAAGCTCTTGGCTTATTCAAAGCTTGCGCCTTGAAAACTGGATGCGAAATTATGAATTCCTTAAGTTTCTTGCGGGGTCCCCGAAAAGTAATCGGAATAAGCTGCAACGCTTAACTTCACTTTTTGGGGGTTGTTTAGGATAAGCCCTCGACCGATTAGTATTCGTCAGCTCCACACATTGCTGTGCTTCCACCCCGAACCTATCAACCTCGTCGTCTTCAAGGGGTCTTACTAGTTGGGAAATCTCATCTTGAGGGGGGCTTCACGCTTAGATGCTTTCAGCGCTTATCCCGTCCGTACTTGGCTACCCAGCGGTGCTCCTGGCGGAACAACTGGTACACCAGCGGTACGTCCATCCCGGTCCTCTCGTACTAAGGACAGCTCCTCTCAAATTTCCTGCGCCCGCGACAGATAGGGACCGAACTGTCTCACGACGTTCTGAACCCAGCTCGCGTACCGCTTTAATGGGCGAACAGCCCAACCCTTGGGACCTACTTCAGCCCCAGGATGCGATGAGCCGACATCGAGGTGCCAAACCTCCCCGTCGATGTGGACTCTTGGGGGAGATAAGCCTGTTATCCCCAGGGTAGCTTTTATCCGTTGAGCGATGGCCCTTCCATTCGGTACCACCGGATCACTAAGCCCGACTTTCGTCCCTGCTCGACTTGTTGGTCTCGCAGTCAAGCTCCCTTATGCCTTTGCACTCTCCGAATGATTTCCAACCATTCTGAGGGAACCTTTGGGCGCCTCCGTTACATTTTAGGAGGCGACCGCCCCAGTCAAACTGCCCACCTGACACGGTCCCTCTACCCGATTCAGGGTAGCAGGTTAGAACTCCGATACGATCAGGGTGGTATCCCAACGTCGCCTCCACACAAGCTGGCGCTCATGCTTCTCAGGCTCCCACCTATCCTGTACAGATCGTACCAAAGTCCAATATCAAGCTGCAGTAAAGCTCCATGGGGTCTTTCCGTCTTGTCGCGGGTAACCTGCATCTTCACAGGTATTAAAATTTCACCGGATCTCTCGTTGAGACAGCGCCCAAGTCGTTACGCCATTCGTGCGGGTCAGAATTTACCTGACAAGGAATTTCGCTACCTTAGGACCGTTATAGTTACGGCCGCCGTTTACTGGGGCTTCGGTTCACAGCTTCGGATTGCTCCTAACCGCTCCCCTTAACCTTCCAGCACCGGGCAGGCGTCAGCCCGTATACTTCGCCTTACGGCTTCGCACAGACCTGTGTTTTTGCTAAACAGTCGCTTGGGCCTTT
>NZ_CP195155.1:15000-92500 GCF_051200795.1 Paenibacillus glycanilyticus | reverse complement strand
TTGGCGATCATCTCGAGCATTACTTCCGGCGGATCCTGAAGATCCGCGTCTATTATAATAATGGCGTCGCCCTGCGCGTAATCCATACCCGCCGTAATCGCGATCTGATGGCCAAAGTTGCGCGAAAAGTTGATCAGACGGACATTGGCGTCCTGCTGACAGATAGCTTCCACGATCTCGACCGTCCGGTCTTTGCTGCCGTCGTTAATGAATACAAGCTCATAAGACTCGCCGTAACCATCCATCACTTCTTTCAGTTTGGCATACGTATGGCGAATCACTTCTTCTTCGTTATACATCGGCACTATAATGCTGTATCTCGCCTTCATGCCCGTCTACCCCTTCCGTTCATCAGCTGTAAAAGACCCAAGAGTCAAAATGTCTTAGAGCAATCATCACATATTCCTTGTTTACTTCCATACCGGAAATGACTGGATAATACATTATAAATAGGACGACCGCTATGCCGGCGTAAACCCAGCGGATCCATTTCTTATTCTCGCGTCTTTCTTCAATGCGGGTGAATATATAAACGATGGCCAAAATCATGAATGGCACCATTGCAAAATAGTGATACAAGAACGTCAGCCGCGGAACGAGCATCCATGGCAGGTATTGCGATAGATAAGCGAGCCACAGCACGTACATCCGCTTATCTTTGCGTTTGACGCTTATATAGAGCGCTGCTATAACCGCAAAGATCCCCGTCCACCATATTAGCGGATTGCCGAATGCCGAAATGGACGAGACCATTCCAGGATCGAGAATCTTACCGTTATAATACCAGACCGGACGTTTCATAAACGGCCACTCCCACCATTGGGAGGAATACGGATGCGTAGCGACAAGCTTGCTGTGGTAGTCATACATATGCTTCTGGTACTCGACAAGCCGTTCCGCTGTATATGTATCTCCTTTAACGTGTAGGACCGGAATGTAGGACAAGCAGTAAATGACTAACGGGATTGCAACGAAGAAGACAAGACAGCTTGCAAGAGTCAGTACCGTATTGCGCATAAACCCGCGGGAAGCCTTTTGATAAGCCTCGTTTTCCGTATAAGGATAGCTTTCTTCCCCGCCCGCCAGGATACGTTTTGCCGCTGCGTGCTCACGGTAACGTTCAATAAGGACTAGCGCCAGCATAACCGCCAGGCCGGCACCGCCGTAAATGACAATCCATTTGGAAGCCACCCCTATTCCGAACAACAGCCCCGCCCAGAATAAAGGCACGAGCGTTTTCCTAAGAGGAGACCTGTAAAAGCTCATTTCCCTGTATTTATTCATGAAGTAGAACATCAGCATGATGAAAAAGACGCCATACACGTCAATAGTCGCAATCCTTGTCTGCGTGAAATGCATAAAGTCTGCCGCAAACAGAATCGTTGCCGTCGCCGCGTAGCCCGTCTTGCGGAACAGCTGCAGGGCAAACAGGTAAATGATCGGCAGCATCCCGATACCAAACAGCGTGCCTACAATTCGCCAGCCAAACGGACTAAGCCCAAACAGCTTGATCCCTACCGCGATTAGCAGCTTGCCGAGCGGCGGATGCGTATTCTCGTAAGCCTTCATGCCATGAAGATTCTCGTAAGCGGTCCGGGCATGATAAATCTCGTCAAAATAAGAGCTGTTCAAGTAGTTCGGTTTATATACGGCATTCTTCTGTTCATCAAACAACCTGCTGCCTGCTAGAGCCGCATCCTGCTGCACGTCGCCTTCATCGCCAAGATCAACAACCTGCTCAACCGGGATCGGCTTGTCGCTTCCTTCCGGGTAGAAGGCAACCTCCTGCATGGAGAAGCCCCACTGGGTTACCGTCAGCTTCGCATAACGGACCGTCTGATTGACAGGGTTAACCGTCCACTTCAAGTCGTCGCCAACTTTTTGCTCAATCTCGATCGGATTGCTCCATTGATCAGGCGTGCTGCTGCTGAATTCCCACTTGTACTTGCCAACGCCAACCCCATTAAAGCTGTTGATTTGACCGACTTGCACCGGCTTGCCAAAATCCACATAGAAGCTTTGGCCGTCCCGGTCCGCCTTCCAACCGCTGTCAAAGCTAACCGTGGAACCGAGATTCATGAGCGCAATAACGGCATAGACGCCCGTAATGACGGACATCCATAACCAGTCCTTGCGGTGCAGCCTGCGGGGAGGCTGCTCCTGTGATCTTACGCTTTGAAGCAGCCGCTCTTCCGACATGGCAAGCTCGTCTTTCGTCACTGCCGGAACCGGATGCTGGCGACCTTTGATATATCTATCATAACCGATATAGATCATGTACAAATACAAACCGATATTAACGAGCGAAGTTACGATCATAATGCCGTTCGAAGAAGGCAGGAACGTATTCTCCTGGCTGAAGGCCAGTACATAGCCGACATTAATATAATGCGTAATGCTAAAGCCAAGCAGCAGATGCAGAATACGGCGATCCTTCGCTTCCACATAAGCGAAAATCATCAGCAGGAGTGCCGGGAACATGTAGCGCTCGTGCATTTTGGCAGCAAACATAAAGACCGTAACGATCAGAATCAGAGCCATGTAGAAGGAACCGGTCAGATCCTTCTGCTGCTTCCGGAAAGCGAAGAACAGGACGGAGACTACTGTCGCGAAAACGATCCCAATGTTCCCCCAAACCGAATATTCTAAGCCTAGCCAATGCGCGTCCAGCTTCGCCCAGTTACCGCCCGTTAAAGCATAAAGATTAAAGGCGTTCAGCGTGGCGTACGGATAAGAAGACAAGGTTGATTTATAAAGGTCATAGAGTCCGGATAAACCGCCGTTCTTCCAAATAAACGGTGCGGCGAGAAGAAGGAACGCTATAACGCCGTAACCAATCCCCGCGGCAATACGCTTCCAATGCCTCAGGTTATAGCCGTAAGCGAGAAGCATAACTGGCGTAAAAATAAGCGCCTGCGGCTTCACAAGCACGGCCAGCGCAAACCAGATTGAACCGCGCTCCAACTTGCCGTCCGTAATAGCCCGAATGGCTAATACAAGAATCAGCGCAAAAAAGGAATCAACCTGTCCCCATCCGGCCGAGTTGATCCAGACGGCAGGGTTCCAGACGAAAATCATCGCCAGCCCGAACGCAGCGCGGTGATCGAGTTTTTTCGCCGCTGTTCGGTAAATGAGATAACCGGTAATCAGATCGGTGAAAATAGCCGGAAGCTTGTAGAATACGATTGCCGCATCGCTGGCTGACCCAATGCCGAACCACGATTGCAGCGCCCCCATGACATAGAGCACATATATATAACCAGGCGGATAATCGGCAAACAAGCCTTCCTGATAGAAGTTGCCGAGCCCGTCCTTAAAGGCATGATTCGCCCAATAAATAAACGTATTGATATCATTCGTATAGCCTGGATTCGTAGCCGCTATGCAGAATCGGAAGGCGAATGCCGCTAGAAGCGCGATCCACAGTCCGTTCAGGGACGGCTTTCCGCCAGCCGCAAGAGGTTTGCCACTCACCGTAAATTCCCGGGCACGCAGCCATCTGCTATACAGGTAAGCGAATAAGGCGCCAAACAAAGCTGATACCGACAATACCGAAAAGGCCGATATTTTTTTCGGGTCTATTTTCTCCTGATTTTGAGGTGTAGCCGAGGCGGTCTGTTCCGATTGGGTAATGACAGGCGAGAAAGCTTCTGTCGCAATATTGCCTAAGGCATTGGTTTCTGCGCCGGCACTCCCCTCAGCGGATACATAACCATTCATGGCAGGCAAAAGGCCAACAACGAGAACAAATAATAAACAAATGATTGCACGCAAGCCACTCTTCCACATTTTCCGCGGTTCACCTCAAACGTTAAGTTTCTCGAGCTTGTTTTTCCTTTAAAATACATTCTCACTTTCCCTATCAAATGTCAATGTGCGCTCCTATCCAAATGAAAACGGCTGCGCCGTCCATAGGAAGGGCAGCATACGTTTCGCGAATGAATATAAGCAAAGTATAATAAAAACGTATACAGTCTTATATTCGCAAAAAAACACCGCCCGGACCCGTTAGTCCAAGCGGTGCTGTCGTTAACTTCTTATTCGCCTGCGCGCTCACGCATATGCGGGAACAGCAGAACGTCGCGGATGGAAGGCGCATCGGTAAGCAGCATAACAAGGCGGTCAACGCCAATGCCAAGTCCGCCGGTAGGCGGCATGCCGTACTCGAGGGCGCGGATGAAGTCGTCATCCATCTCATGCGCTTCGTCATTGCCTTGTTCCTTCTCGACAAGCTGAGCTTCAAAGCGCTGACGCTGGTCGATCGGATCGTTCAGCTCGGTGAACGCGTTCGCATGCTCGCGCGCTACGATAAACAGCTCGAAGCGGTCCGTAAAGCGCGGATCCACCGGGTTCTTTTTTGCCAGCGGCGAGATTGCAACCGGATGTCCCGTAACGAACGTAGGCTGAATCAGAGTATGCTCGCAATGCGTTTCGAAGAACGCATTCAGAATGTGTCCAAACGTCATATGCGGCTCAACCGGTACTTTATGCTCCTTCGCGAGAGCATGAGCTTCTTCGTCGCTCATCTCCACGCTGAAGTCTACGCCGGTAACCTCTTTAACCAGGTCTACCATCGAAACACGGCGCCATTGCGGCGTCAGATCGATCTCTTGGCCTTGGTAGGAAATTTTCATCGTGCCCAGAACCTCTTGCGCGATATGGGCGATCAGGTTCTCCGTCAGCGCCATGATGTCCTTGTAATCGGCATAAGCCTCGTACAGCTCGATCATGGTAAACTCCGGATTATGGCGCGTCGAGATGCCTTCGTTCCGGTACACGCGGCCAATCTCGTATACTTTCTCCAGACCGCCTACGATAAGGCGTTTCAGGTGAAGCTCAATCGCGATACGCATGTACAGCTGCATATCAAGCGCGTTGTGGTGAGTGATGAACGGACGAGCCGCAGCACCGCCGGCAATGGAATGCAGCGTTGGCGTTTCCACTTCGAGGTAGCCCTTCGAATCAAGGTAACGGCGCATCGATTGAATAATGCGGGAACGCGTAATGAACGTCTGCTGTACGTCCGGATTCACGATCAGATCGACGTAACGCTGACGGTAACGCAGCTCTACGTCCTTCAGGCCGTGATATTTATCAGGCAGCGGGAGCAAAGACTTCGTCAACACTTCCACTTCGTGAGCTTTTACCGATACTTCGCCGGTGTTTGTCTTGAACACGACGCCTGTGATGCCAACGATATCGCCGATATCAAGCATTTCAAATGCCGCGTATTTGTTCGCTTCAACCGTATCCTTGCGAACGTAGATTTGGATTTTGCCGGAAAGATCCTGAATATGCGCAAAAGAAGCTTTGCCCATGCCGCGCTTTTGCATAATGCGGCCCGCAACGCTTACCTTGATCGCTTTCTCCTCCAGCTCTTCCTTGCTGAGCTCTTCATAAGCGGACACAATGTCTTTCGCATTGTGCGTACGCTCGAATTTGACGCCGAACGGGTCAACGCCAAGAGCTCTCAGCTCGTCCAATTTGTCTCTGCGGATTTGCAGAAGTTCGCTTAGTTCTTGTTCTTGTTCCACTCCCGTGTTTTGCTGATCCACTTTATTCATCTCCTAAATGAAAGGCACTGCTCAAGCGTAAACGGCTGCGCCATCCTGTGGAGGGCAGCAGACGTTTCGCGAGTGAAATATAAGTACCGTATAGAGACAGCCTATACTTTCTTATATTTAACGTTCAAAAAGCTTCCGCTAAGGAAGCTTTCGAAAAATATGCGCAAATGGCAGTGCAGACCTTATTTTTTAATATCGACGATTTTATATTGAATGATGCCGGCAGGCACGCTAACGTCCACAACAGTACCTTTCTTCTTGCCCAGTATCGCTTTGCCTACAGGGCTCTCATTCGAAATCTTGTTACGAAGAGGATCGGACTCGGCTGTACCTACGATTGCATATTCCATTGTATCACCGAATTCCAAATCTTCCACCGTTACAACCGATCCAATACTTACCGTATCGGTATCAATCTCATCGTTATTGATAATCCGCGCGTTGCGGAGCATTTTCTCAAGCGTAATGATACGGCCTTCGATAAAAGCCTGTTCATTTTTGGCATCCTCATATTCCGAGTTCTCGCTGATGTCGCCGTAGCCAATGGCCACCTTAATACGTTCCGCTACTTCACGACGCTTGACCGACTTGAGGTTTTCCAGTTCCTCTTCAAGTTTCTTTAACCCGTCCTGAGTCAGAATGATTTCCTTATCGCTCATCTTCCGATTCTCCTGTCGTGTGACATATTATTCATACGGCGTATGAATTCACTGTTATTTAAATATATTGCATTCCCCGTTCCTCATGCCAAGTTGCGGGGCAGCTAGCGCGGAAACGACGATGTCGTTGATGTATATTGCAAGATTATATTTCAAAGAGACCCCGAATGTCAATCAAAGCCAAATTTGTGTTGTAACCGCTTTATCTTAAAGAGACTTAGGAGGATTACCGGCCCCTTGACCGATAATCCTCCCCCTCTCTTAATGTGCGTTGTTGGAACTGCCGGCCACGCCGGCAAATGCTTCTTCATCCAAAGAAGCAATGTACTGCTCCATAATTTCGACAAGCTTGTCGCGTCCTGTCTCTTCCATAATGACATCTTTCACGCGTGCCGCGCCCGGAAGTCCTTTGAGGTACCAGGCCATATGTTTGCGCATTTCGCGTACGGCTGTTGCTTCGCCTCTCAAGGCTATAAGACGGTCCATATGCAAAATCGCAACTTCCAACTTCTCGCGCGGAAGCGGATCCGGCAGCAGCTCTCCCGATTCCAGGTATTGAATCGTTCGGTACAGCATCCAAGGATTGCCGAGCGCTCCGCGCCCGATCATAACGCCGTCGCAGCCGGTATGGTCGAGCAGTCGGCGGGCGTCTTCCGGCGAGAAGACGTCGCCGTTGCCGATAACCGGAATGGAAACCGCCTGTTTCACGTCGCGGATAATATCCCAGTTCGCTTTGCCAGTGTATTGCTGCTCGCGAGTACGGCCATGAACGCTGACCGCTTTGCCGCCCGCGCTTTCGACAGCCTTCGCGTTGTCTACGGCGTAAATATGCTCGTCATCCCAGCCGATCCGCATCTTCACGGTAACCGGCTTGCTGACAGCGGCGGTTACCGCCGAAACCATCTCGTAAATTTTGTCAGGGTCAAGCAGCCAGCGCGCGCCGGCGTCGCAGCTCGTAACCTTCGGCACCGGACAGCCCATATTAATATCAATAATATCGGCGTTGGTCTGTTGGTCGACAACCTTGGCCGCCTCGACGAGCGATTCGCGGTCACCGCCGAAAATTTGCAGGCTAAGCGGCTTTTCGCGATCGTCTACAAACAGCATTTCCATCGTGCGCTTGTTGCCGTGCAGAATCGCTTTGTCGCTGACCATCTCCGCGCATACGAGGCCGGTTCCGAATTCTTTCGCAATCAGACGGAAAGCCGGGTTGCAGACGCCCGCCATCGGCGCGAGCACGACTTTATTTTTCATCTCGATGTCACCGATTTTCAACATACTGCTCCTTGTTCCTCCTTCCTGAATGGAATGACCGCCTTCATCGACGGACGTAACAGAGTTCAACTGCATATGAAAAATACGTTAAGATTCCGTATCCATTAGTTCTTCATAACTGATGCCAAGCGTATTCGCTATATTCATCATAAGCCGGGCATCGGGCTTGCGGGTTCCCCGCTCCAGCGATCCAAGGACCGCAACCGATACGCCTAATACCTTTGCCAGCTCCTGCTGGGTGTAGCCCTTCAGCTTCCGGAATGCCCGGACCCGCTGAGCCAATTGGTGATTTTCCATAACGTGATGCCTTCCTTTCCATCCTGAAGCGCCGCTGCCGCAGAAGCCGAAACACGGTCCTGCAGAGGATGCGACGGATCGATGACATCCGCAAGGGGAACAAGCACGAAAGCCCGCTCCATCATACGGGGATGAGGCAGCGTCAGCTCCTCGTCATCCATCGCAACATCTTCATATAACAGCAGATCTAGATCTATGGTGCGCGGTCCCCAGCGTATATCTCTTACGCGTCCAAGAAGCTGCTCCACTTTAAACAACACGTGAAGAAGCTCAAGGGGTGGAAGAGTCGTCTTAACGGCCATCGCCATATTCAGAAAAGCCGGCTGATCCGTATACCCGACAGGATCAGTTTCGTAAATACCGGATATCCTTAACGCTTGAACGCCGGGCTGCTGCCTGAGGTATTCAATTGCCTGCCGAAGCAGTCCCTCGCGATCGTTAAGGTTGGAGCCTAGAGCAATGTACGCTTCCGCCAAGGTGTTAGGCACGGACGACACGTCCATTCCCGTCCCGCTTGCGGTGGAGCTCAATCGTAACCCCGTCAAAATGGATCTCGAACGGCGGATTTGGCTTCGTTACGCGTACCGCCACTTCATTTATCATAGTATAAGCTTCCAAAACCCGCGTTGCAATGCCGCCGGCCAAAGCTTCGATTAATTTATAAGGCTCTCCCTGCACAACGGATTTGATCTGCTCGTACAGCTCGGCATAGTTAATCGTTGCGTCCAAATCATCGGTTGCCGCCGCTTTCTCCAGGTCCAGCTTCAGGTCAAGGTCAACGATAAACTTCTGTCCCAGCCGGTTCTCCTCCGGAAAAACACCGTGATAACCGTAAAATTGCATGCCCTTCATGATCATGCTGTCCATGCTTCGCTTCCTCGCTTTCTATTTAGAACCGCGGTACATAATCGCGTCGGCCATCATCGCTGTCCGCTTATTCGCGCGCACATCATGCACGCGTACGATTTGGCAGCCCTGGGCAATGCCAAGCGCCGTAGTTGCTGCCGTGCCTTCCGCAAGATCGTCAACCGGCAGGTCAAGCGTCTGCCGGATAAACCGTTTGCGTGAGGTGCCAAGCAACACCGGGTAGCCAAGCGCGGTCAGTTCCGACAACCGGCCCATAAATTCCAGGTTGTCGTCATGATTCTTCGCGAAGCCAAGGCCCGGGTCGAGCCAGATCCGGCTCGCTTCAACGCCAGCCCGAAGCGCAATGGCCACGCTCGCCTGCAGGTCGGCGAGCACATCCGGGACAAGGTCTCCGTAGTCCCGGGCAGGGCGGTTGTGGCTGATTATAACCGGACAGCCATATTCGGCCGCCACAGCCGCCATAAAGGGGTCATACTTCAGACCCCAAATGTCGTTGATAATATGCGCGCCCGCTTCAAGCGCCTGGCGCGCCGTCTCGGCTTTGTACGTGTCGATGGAAATCGGCACGTGAGGCGCAGCCTCGCGTACGGCCCGGATAACGGGCAGCAGGCGGCGGAGCTCTTCTTCTACGCTGACCGGCTCAAAGCCGGGACGCGTCGATTCCGCGCCGATATCGATAATATCGACGCCTTCGTCAACCATAGCCGCCGCACGCGCAGCGGCAGCCTCCGCATGGTTATACCGTCCGCCATCCGAGAAAGAATCCGGCGTAGCGTTCAGAATGCCCATAATCAGCGTCCGCTTCCCAAGCTCCAGCTTTATTCCGCCGCCAAGCTCATAGCTTCTTTTCCAAAAGGTCGGCTTATAGCCTGTAAGTTCCCGTCCCTGTTCTTGTTCGCTCATCGTTGTTGTTCCTCCGTATCTTGGCGGTAGGCGAGCAGCAGCTCCCGAAGCACGGGTCCCGCCGAGCCGGAACCTACCGCCGTACTGCCGCCGTGATGATCGGTTACGCGCGTTACCGGTACAAGCTCCTGTATAGAAGTCGTTAGCCATACTTCATTCGAGGCAAGAAGCTCCTCAAACAAATAGTGTCCTTCCCTCACGGTATAGCCAAGCCCTCGAGCCAGTTCGATAACCCGCTGCCTAGTTATTCCCGGCAAAATGCCGATATCGGTTGAAGGGGTATAAATCGTGTCCTCCTGCACAAAAAACAAATTGCTGACGATGCCTTCCGCAAGAAGTCCCTCATGGCTCAGCATAAGCCCTTCCGCCGTCGTCGAAGCATCGCTTGCCAGCAATTCCCGCTTAGCGATTATATTGTTCATATAATGGAGCGATTTTAATCGAATGGCCCCTTCCGGGGTATTTCTTGCCGTCTTAAGCAGCCGTAATTCTTTTCCTTCGCTGTACAGGCTCTCGTTATGGGGCGGAAGCGCCTTAACGAGCATGAACTCCGTTGGCTGCTCGTAATCTCCCGACGGAAGTCCCAGTTCCCCGGTTCCCGCCGTAACGGTGAGACGGATATAACCTTCCGCAAGCCCGTTCTCTTTCAGCAGGGTCGCTATCATCTTCCGAAGGGCATCCAGATCCGGCTTGTAACGGATACCGATCGTTTCGCAGCCCTCCGCCAGGCGCTTCATATGCCGCTCCAGCAAATACGGCTGGCCGCCGTACGTGCGGAACGTCTCAAATAACCCCATACCGTACAAAAAGCCGTGATCGTATACCGAGATCACAGCTTCGCCAGATTCCATTACCGTACCGTTCAGCCCGATCTTCATCGAGCCGCGCCCGTGCGGATTTTCAAGAAATTGCGCAGCATGTCGTGACCGTGCTGCGTGATGATCGATTCGGGGTGGAACTGTACGCCTTCAATCGGATATTCCTTATGGCGCAGTCCCATAATTTCGCCTTCCGCCGTTTCCGCGCTGATCTCCAGGCAATCCGGA
Organism: Paenibacillus glycanilyticus; assembly: GCF_051200795.1. Lineage (NCBI taxonomy): Bacteria > Bacillati > Bacillota > Bacilli > Caryophanales > Paenibacillaceae > Paenibacillus > Paenibacillus glycanilyticus. The sequence continues at coordinate 81,889 of NZ_CP195155.1, read as the reverse complement.
AGCGTCTCGCGCTTCACGATAAGAGAGTGGTACCGGGTAGCCGTATACGGAGAAGGAATCCCTTCAAAGATCGTTTTGCCGTCATGCAGGATTTCAGACGTCTTGCCGTGCATCAGCTTCTCCGCGCGCACAACGTCGCCGCCAAACGCTTGTCCGATCGACTGGTGGCCAAGACATACGCCAAAAATCGGAATAATGCCCTTGAAATGCTCAATGACCGACAGGCTGATCCCCGCTTCGTTCGGAGAGCAAGGTCCCGGCGAGATCAGAATATGGTCAGGCTTTAACGCCTCAATGCCCGCAAGATCAATCTCGTCATTCCGTTTCACGACAACCTCTTCGCCCAGTTCACCCAAATACTGCACCAAGTTGTACGTAAACGAATCATAATTATCAATTACTAGAATCATCGCTCCTGCTCCCCCTTTGTGTATCGCTCTGCGCTACGTCCGGCTCGTCTGCTCCGCAAACCGCTCGCTGTACTGAATCGCCTTCCATAGCGCCTTTGCTTTATTCAACGATTCGTAATATTCCCGCTCCGGATCGGAATCGATAACGATACCGGCCCCGGCCTGAATATTAACGATACCGTCCTTCACCGCCATTGTTCTTATTATTATATTAAATTCCATATCGCCATTATAGTCAATCCATCCGAGCGATCCCGTATAAGCCCCGCGCCGCACGGGCTCAAGCTCCTCGATGATTTCCATGGTCCTGATCTTCGGCGCGCCGGTAATCGTTCCGCCCGGGAATGTCGCAGCGATGACGTCAAAGGCATCCTTCCCGTCCGCAAGGCGTCCTTCCACCTGCGAGACCAGATGCATCACGTGGGAATAGTATTCGATGACCATCAGCTCTTCCACTTTAACGGTTCCAAATTCCGATATCCGCCCAAGATCGTTCCGCTCCAGGTCAACCAACATAATATGCTCGGCCCGCTCCTTCTCGCTTGTACGGAGTTCTTCCGCCATCTTGCGGTCTTCTTCCTCCGAGCGGCCCCGGCGGCGCGTGCCCGCTATCGGGCGGGTTGCCAGCTTATCGCCGTTCCGCTCGACGAGAAGCTCCGGAGAGGCAGAGACCAGCTGGAAGTCCGGACAGCGCAGAAAGCCCATATAAGGCGACGGATTAAAAATACGCAGCCATTCGTATAACTCTTCCGGCGAAGAGCTGACCTTCCGGCTCTGCCGCTGCGACAGGTTCACTTGGAATACGTCTCCCTGGCCGATATACCGCTGAATCCGGCGGACTGCCTCCATAAAGGCTTCCTTCCGGAATGGAGAGGTGATGCCTTCGACCGACTCTACGTCAATGTGAAGACTATCGCTTTCCGTGAACTGTCTGCGTTCCTCGCGAACGGCCGATGCCTCGCCGCCCTGAAGCTGAATATGATGCTGCCAGAATACCTCCATCTCCTCAGCTTGTACAACCGCCTCGTCGTACTTGGCCTGCAGCTGCTCTTCGTTCTCTTCCCCGGTAACCGCGGTATGGACCGCACAGTACAGCATCTTCTCCTGCTGATCCACGATCCAGATCCGGTTCATCCGCAGGAACAGATAATCCGGAAGTCCCGTATCGTCCGCCGCAAGCTCGGGCAGCCGCTCAATAGAGCGGATCACATCATAGCTCCAGAAGCCTATGCAGCCTCCCGTCCACTTAGGACCATCCGCAAGTTTAGGAGAGCGTTGCGGCTCCATCCAGCGCCGGACCACTTCAAGCGGCTTGCCCTCCCAGGATTGTTCCGACAGGACTTGTCCCTCGCGGTCCCATTCCGATGATTGGGCATTGTCTCCTTTGCCGCGGATAACTCCTTCCGGATGCAATCCCAAATAGGTATAACGTCCATCCTTGCCGCTTTCCAATACGAATGCATGCGGGGAAGCCGCGCGCCATGCCGACTCCCATGATTCAACGGTAACGGTATGAAGAGGAATGCGCTTCAGCAGCGGCAAGGTTGTGAATTTCCGTTCTGCCTGCCATAAAGCCCACTGCCCTAGTGCGGTGAACATGTTAATTCCCTCCGATCAGCTATGATTTGCTAAGTATACAAAAAGCCTCCGCAAACGTCAAAAAGCCCCCGTTCCTAAGAACGGGGGACTTATAGGGGACAATATTAGTTCTCGAAGTTGAACAGAGGCGTAGACAGGTAACGTTCGCCGTTCGAAGGAACAACCGCAATAACGCGTTTGCCTTTACCGAGCTCTTTCGCTACTTTCAGAGCAGCAAAGATCGCGGCGCCGGAAGAAATACCGCACAGGATGCCTTCTTCTTTTGCAGCACGGCGTGCATATTCGAAAGCTTCTTCGTTCTCAACGGTAATAACGCCGTCGTAAATCTCACGGTTCAGGATATCCGGCACGAAGTTGGCGCCGATACCTTGGATTTTGTGAGGACCTGGGTTGCCGCCCGACAGGATCGGGGATGCAGCAGGCTCAACCGCGTAAATCTTGATACCTTCGAAGTTCTTCTTCAGCACTTCGCCCGTACCCGAGATTGTACCGCCAGTACCGATACCGGCAACAAAAGCATCCAGCTTGCCGTCAAGCGAGTTAATCGCTTCTACGATTTCCGGACCTGTTGTTTCGCGGTGTACTTTTACGTTAGCTTGGTTCTTGAACTGTTGCGGGATGAAATAGGACGGATTCTCTTTCGCCAGCTCTTCCGCTTTGCGAACGGCTCCGTTCATGCCTTCGGATCCTGGAGTCAGAACAAGCTCAGCACCGTAAGCACGAAGCAGGTTGCGGCGCTCGATACTCATTGTTTCAGGCATAACGAGGATCGCTTTGTAGCCTTTTGCCGCAGCTACCATCGCAAGACCGATACCCGTGTTGCCGCTTGTAGGCTCGACAATTGTATCGCCAGGCTTCAGAACGCCTTCTTGCTCCGCTACTTCGATCATGCTGATCGCGATACGGTCTTTAACGCTTGCGCCCGGGTTCTGGTACTCAAGCTTTACATAGATTTCCGCGCTGTCCTCCGGTACAAGACGGTTCAAACGGACAAGCGGTGTATCACCAATAAGTTCAGTTACGCTGTTAACGATTCTAGCCATGAGAATAATTGCCTCCCTTATTCCGACTAATTTAGTTGGTTTTTTCACTACTAACATCTTATCAATCTCTCGCATCCGTTGTCAATAGTTTCTTTCTTGAATTGACAGGAAAAGGGAGAAGCCGCCCGGTGGGCGGCTTCCAGATAATAGATAAGTGCTCCTAAGGGGTAATCTCTGCGTTGTATTTCTCGAGCAAATCATCCTCGATCTCGTTAAGCGGCTTGGCTTTGGACAGCGCCAGCTCCTTGCGGGCGGTATCGTACAGGACATGGCCGGACAGGCCGTCCGTCTTCTGCCGCTCCAGCACGCGAATAACCGCATAGCCTTCCGGCACCTTAATGGGTCCGGTCGACTCGCCGGTCTGCAGCCTGCCGGCTTCCTCCAGCATATCGGCATCATAGAACGGATCATCCGAATCGATAAGACCAAGGTCGCCGCCCGTATCCGCTGTATTCGCATCCTTCGAATACTCCAGCGCAAGCTGTTCGAACGTATCGCCGGCCGTAAGCTTATCAAGCACATCGTCTGCTTCCTTCTCCGTATCCGTGACAATCCACTGCACATGAAGCCTTAGCCGGTCCGCGAATTGCTCCGGATGAGCCGCTATGTAATTCTCGATCTCCACTTCGGACAGATTAACGGTTAGAATAGCAATTTTCTCGAGCAGCAGACGGTACCTTATATCTTCCTCTACATCACTCTTCGTCATGCCAAGCTGCTCTTTCATTACTTCATAAAAAACTTGCTCGCTGTCATAGCCGTCCATCATAGCGGTAAGCTCCCTCTCCTCTTCCTCGGAGGACAGGCTTAACTGCTGAGCCTCAGCTTCCAGGTCAATCGCCTTGCGAACCATCATGGTCCGCAGTACATTGTCGCCATATTGCCGCTTAAGCTGATCGGCCAAATCCGCTGCCGTAATCGGAAACCCGCCTACCGTTGCGGCGATTCCTTCGCTGCGCGAGTGATCGGAATCGCTTGGCGTATCCCCGGCTTGCGCCTTTGTCTCCGAATCGGGATCATGCTTGTCGGGATCGTCCGAGAACGGAGACAGCTTCACAATAACCGCCACGCTTAATACGATCATACAGATCGCTTGAAGAACAACAACTGCTTTTAATACCCCGTATTTCTTCATTTCCCCATTGCCTCCGGCATTATTGCACGAGCTTTGGCTTCGCCTGGTCAAGCAGCTCTTGCAGCTGCTCCCGGTCAAACGTGTAAGCCTCATTGCAATAATGGCAGACCACCTCTGCCTTGCCGTCTTCCTCAATAATCTGCTCCAGCTCCGATGCCCCAAGGCTGATCAGTGTCTGCTCCACCCGATCCCGCGAGCATTTGCATTGGAATTTCAATTCTAGCGAATCGTGGATATGCAGATCGTCTCCTACCAGCCTGCGAAGGATGCCTTCCGGCGTTTCGCCCTGTTCCATCAGCTTCGTCACATGCGGAATGGAACCGATAGCCTGCTCAAGACGGGTAATCTCCTCATCGGTAAGGCCCGGCAGAAGCTGCAAAATAAAACCGCCTGCATGAGTGACTTTTCCTTCCGGCTCCACAAGCACGCCAAGTCCAACTGCGGAAGGCGTCTGTTCGGATACGGCGAAATAATAAGTGAAGTCTTCGCCCAGCTCGCCCGATACAATCGGTACGCTGCCGAGATAAGGATCCTTGAGGCCGAGATCCTTGATAATGTGGAGATAACCGTTCCGGCCTACCCCGCCGGCAACGTCAATCTTCCCGTGCTCGTTGCTTGGCAGCAGGACATCCGGGTTATCGACATACCCGCGCACCTCGCCGTGCGCATTCGCGTCAACGACGATTTGGCCGATTGGACCGTCGCCTTTTACCTTTACCGTCAGCTGCTCCTCGCCTTTCAGCATGGCTCCCATAATGGCGGCAGCCGTAGCCGTGCGCCCAAAAGCGGCTGTTGCAGTCGGCAATGTTTGATGACGCCGCTGCAATTCGTTTACAAGCTGCGTTGTGCAGGCTGCAAATACGCGAATTTTACCTCCCCACGCCGTACCCCGGACGAGTACGTCTGGTAACTGCTCCATGGTTATCCCTCCTGATTCCGTTCGTAAATAATGCGCAATCCTTCCAACGTCAGAAGTGGATCGACTTCTTCTATCGTTTCCGATTCCGTGCTAATTAACTCCGCAAGCCCTCCCGTTGCTACAACGCGCGGGCTTACTTGGAATTCTTTTTTGATCCGGTTCACGATACCGTCAACTTGTCCGGCGTATCCGTAGATGATCCCGGCTTGCATGGACGTAACGGGATTGCGGCCGATGACGCTCTTCGGCTTGACCAATTCAATACGCGGCAGCTTTGCCGCACGCTGGTACAAAGCTTCCGTGGAAATGCCGATGCCGGGCACGATCGCTCCGCCCAGGTAGCTTCCCGAAGCATCGATATAGTCAAACGTTGTGGCCGTGCCGAAATCGACAACGATAAGCGGCGAGCCGTATTTCACGATACCCGCAACGGAGTTCACGATCCGGTCGGCTCCGACCTCGCGAGGATTCTCATAGCGGATATTAAGCCCTGTCTTAATGCCCGGACCCACGACAAGCGGCGTCTTGCGCAAATATTTCATGCATAGCTGCTCGAGGGCACGCATGAGCGGCGGAACAACCGAGGAGATAATAACGCCTTCGATCTGCTCCATCCGGATTCCCGCATAGTGGAACAGATTGTGTATGTTCATGCCGTACTCGTCAACGGTCGCCGAGCGGTTCGTGCTGAGCCGCCAATGATGCAGCAGTTCCTTGCCTTTATAGACGCCCAGAACGATGTTTGTATTGCCCACATCGATTACTAAAATCACGTCCGCGCGCCTCCTTTTTTCTCATTCAAATCCAGACTGATATCAAGGGCATTAAACGAATAGGTCAAGCCGCCGACGGAAATAACGTCTACGCCGCAGGCTGCAATGGCGCGAACCGTATCCAAACGCACGTTGCCCGATGCTTCTACTATAACATGAGGCGAGCGCGACTTAATGAGGCTTACCGCTTCCGTCATCAGCGCCGGTGCCATGTTATCGAGCATAATAATATCCGCGCCGCTAGCCAGAGCCTCTTCCACTTGTTCAAGAGACTCCGCCTCTACCTCGATCTTCATTGTATGTGGGATCGCCGCTCGGGATGCTTCAACAGCCTGGCGGATTCCGCCCGCGCCCTTGATATGATTATCTTTGATCATTACGGCGTCATATAAACCGAACCGGTGATTTGCCCCTCCGCCAACTCGGACCGCATACTTCTCCAGCATCCGGTGGCCGGGCGTTGTTTTGCGCGTGTCCACAAGACGGACCGGCAAGCCTTCCAACGCCGTTACGAAAGCATTCGTTTTTGTTGCGATGCCTGACATACGCTGCATCAGGTTAAGCGCCAGACGCTCGCCGGTGAGAAGGCTATGGGTACTGCCTTCTACGGTTGCGATGACCGTACCCTTTTCCGCATACTCGCCGTCTTGTACTTTTGCTTCGAACCTAAGCGCCGGGTCCACAATCTCGAAAACGATCCGCGCAACCGGAAGACCGGCAATAATCCCGCTCTCTTTCACATGGATCACCGCTGTCGACTGCGAGCCCCTCGGGATGGTAGTTGCCGTCGTGATATCACCGCTTCCGATATCTTCAGCCAGCCAGCTGCGGATTTGCTCGCGCAGGGCATGGTTATAGGTGCCAAATGTTGTATCAAACATGAATAATTCGCTCCTCTGTCGTTCCTTGCAGCCGTTGCATTACGGTATGCTTGCGCCACACCTCGTCATTCTTCTCCGGGAAGTCCTCCCGGAAATGACCGCCTCGGCTTTCTTCCCTCTGAAGCGCGGATTCCGTAGTCAGAACCGCGCAGGTCAGCAGGTTGGCGAACTCGTATTCCTCGCGTTTGGTCAGAACCGATTGGAAGAACGGCAGCTGGCGCTTCAGTTCCTCGAGCCCTCTCTCAAGACCATGCGCGTCACGGCGAAGTCCGGCATACCGTACCATCACCTTCTGCAGCTTCAGCCTTTTCTCGACTACCGCCTGCATAGGCGCGCCGCTGCGCGGCTGTTCCTTTTCAATAACAGGCTTCGTCTCCAGCTGCGGCAGCTTCATAATGCTGTCTACGATCCGTTTGCCAAACACAATCGCTTCCGACAACGAATTGCTCGCCAGGCGGTTCGCGCCATGAACGCCGGTAGACGATACTTCTCCGCATGCAAACAGTCTTCTTATATTGGTTTCCCCGAACAGGTCGGTTTTGACTCCGCCCATCATATAATGGGCAGCCGGCGCAACCGGGATCCAGTCGGTTGTCAGATCCAGCCCGTATTGCAGACAGAATTCGTAAATCGTAGGGAAACGATGCTTCACCATTTCCGGCGACTCATGCGTGATATCCAAATAGACGAAAGTAGATTTCGTCTCTTCCATCTCGCTTACTATAGCGCGTGCCACGACATCGCGCGGCGCAAGCTCCAGCTGATGATGATAACGGTCCATGAACCGCTCGCCCCGGATATTGCGCAGATAAGCGCCTTCACCGCGTACGGCCTCCGAGATCAAGAAACGCGGAGCGCCGGGATAACACAGCGAAGTCGGATGGAATTGCACAAACTCCATATCCTGAATAAGCGCGCCTGCCCGGTAAGCCATTGCAATGCCGTCTCCGGTGGCGACATCCGGATTCGTTGTATAACGATATAATTGTCCCGTCCCGCCGGAGCAGAGAATCGTCGCTTTGCCTCTTACGTACAAGCGGTGCCCGTCGGGCTTCTGCACGATCGCTCCGCAGCATTCGCCATCCTGCGTAACAAGATCGATCACGAAATGATCGTCCCACACGTCAATGCCCGGGTCGGCCGTCGCCTTCTCCGAAAGGGCGCGCACAATCTCGAAACCCGTTGCATCGCCGTTGGCATGGAGGATGCGGCGCTGGCTATGCGCGCCTTCCTTGGTCAGCGCGAATTCACCGTTCTCGAGATCGAACTGCGTGCCCATTCTGATCAGATTGTTAACCCCTTCCGGCCCTTCGTGAACCAGAACGTTAACGGCATCCTCGGAGCAGAGGCCGGCCCCCGCGATAAGCGTATCCTCTCGGTGGTAAGCCGGGGAATCGTCATCCGAGATGACGGCCGCGATACCGCCCTGCGCGTAACGCGTATTGCTGTCGAGCAGTGATTTTTTCGTAATCATTAAGACAGACTGGTTATTCTCGCTTGCCCGAAGTGCGGTAAAAAGACCGGCGATGCCGGCCCCGATCACAATAACGTCCTTCTCTATTACCGGCAAGTCCTCGAGTGACAAATCAACAAGATATCTTGGTATCATCATCTTCGTAATGCGCCTCCAAGCATAGGAGTAGCGCATGCTCCTCCTATTTAACGAGTAACATGCGCTCCAGGGACTTACGGGCCTCGTCCGCAACATGATCAGGAACGTAAATTTGAGGCTGCATGGTTTCCAGGCATTTCACCAGCTTCTTCAAGTTGTTCACTTTCATGTTCGGGCAAACCAAATATTTGGATGCAAAATGGAAAGTCTTGTTCGGGCTGTCCAGACGCAATTGGTAGCCGGTACCGTCCTCCGTACCAACGATAAACTCCTGACAATCCGATTCTTTGCAATATTTAATAATAGCCGTTGTACTGCCGACGAAATCGCCAAGCTCCACAACCTCCGGACGGCATTCCGGATGCACGACAAATTGAGCGTTCGGATATTTCGCCTTCATCTCTTCAACGTCTTTCACCGTCAGCATATCATGGGTGTTGCAATAACCTTCCCAGATAATCATTTTCTTGTCGGTGTTCTGCTGCACGTAGTGGCCAAGGTTTTTGTCCGGTACCCAGATGACTTCATCGCCTTCAACCGAATTTACCACTTTAACGGCGTTGGCCGAGGTACAGCAAATATCCGTCTCTGCTTTGATTTCCGCAGAAGAGTTAATATACGTAACAACAGTCGCGTTCGGATGCTGTGCCTTCAGCTTGCGCAAGCCGTCCACGTTAACCATGTCGGCCATTGGACAGCCGGCCCGTTCGTCGGGGATAATGACGGTTTTGTTAGGAGCCAGAATTTTCGCGCTTTCTCCCATAAAATGAACGCCGCAAAAAACAATAACGTCCGCATCGGTTTGTGCAGCCTTTTGCGCGAGCAGGAACGAGTCCCCGCGGAAATCGGCCACCTCTTGAATTTCGTCTCGTTGATAATAATGGGCAAGAATGATGGCATTGCGTTCCTTCTTCAATTGCATGAGCCTTTCACGCAGTTCACGATTCTGTTCCGCCTTGCGTTCCAGCGCCAGTGCTTCCACAGTTGATCCTCTCCTCTTATGAGGGATGGGCGATGAGTCCCATTCCGATTATGGCTATCCAGACTTTGTGAATTGATGCACAAACTATTTCAAAGTCAATGGCCTATTTATGATTCTTTTGTTAAGGTTTAATTTACTCCAGGTGCAGGATGCTGTCAATGTATTTAGACAATAAAAAACCTCTTCTCCACAGCAAATTTTGCATGAAGTGGAGAAGAGGGCATAAACGGCTGCCTCAAAGGGATTCCGGCTACCTTTTCGCCGGATCATACGGCTCGCCCAGCGCACCTGGCGCCGCCGAGCGTCCAACTGCGCCGGCAAGCACAAGAAGCGTCAGCAAATACGGAAGCATATAGAAAAATTCGTTCGGAATATGATGCGACCATTCGAACAGCTGCGCCCAGTTCCGAAGCGCCTGCGCCATCCCGAAGAAGATCGCCGCTCCGGCTACGCCAAGCGGATTCCATTTACCGAAAATAACGGCCGCAATCGCGATAAAGCCTTGACCGGAAATCGTATTATGGGCAAAGTTGCTTGTTGTTGTCAGCGCAATCGTTGCACCGCCAAGTCCGGCCAATGCACCGCTCAGCATAACGCCGATGTAACGGTACTTCGTTACGCTGATGCCAACCGTATCAGCCGAGCTTGGATGCTCGCCCACCGCACGGAGGCGGAGGCCAAAGGTTGTACGGTACAGAACGATATAGCTGAGAATAACAACACCGATCACAATATAGGTGGTTGGGTAGGCCGTGAAAATACCTTTGCCGAGCAAAGGAATATCCGATAGTCCCGGAATAGCGACCGGATTAAACACATATTCCAGCGTTGGTGTTTGTCCGGAGCCTTCATAAAGGCTTTTCGTCAGATAGATGGCAAGGCCCGCCGCCAAAATATTAATAACGACGCCTACAATGGTCTGGTCGGCTTTAAACGTGATCGTGGCAACCGCATGCAGCAGAGACACCACAAGTCCCAAAACCAGACCGGCAAGAAGTCCGATCCACGGAGCGCCATGCTTCATCCCGCCCTGAATGGCTTGATCGGCGAATACGGCAGCCCCAAAAGCGCCTGCGATCATAAGTCCCTCAAGGCCGATGTTCACGACGCCGGACCGCTCCGAGAACACGCCGCCAAGTCCGGTAAAGATCAGAGCGGTTGAGAAAACAAGCGTAATGCTAATTAATTGTCCGATTGTATCTAGTGCGTTCACAGGGCACTGCCTCCTTCCGACTTGCCTTTATTCGAGCGGCGAGCCATAAACGGCTTCAGGAAGAACTTCACGAGTCCATGCGAAGCGACAAAGAAGATAATGGATCCGATAACGATCCGTACAATCTCCGGCGGTACATTCGCTCCGAAGCTCATGCCAGCCGAGCCGTAGCTCAATCCGCCGAACAGCACGGCGCCAAGGAATACGCCGATTGGCGTATTACCGCCAAGAAGAGCAACCGCGATACCGTCAAAGCCGTAACCCCATGACGCGGCCATAACCGTCTGGTAACCAAAGACGCCAAGAATCTCGAATACGCCGCCAAGTCCGGCGAACACGCCACTGATAAACATCGAAGTAATGATCGTGCGGTTAACGTTCATCCCCGCATACAGCGCAGCGTTCGGATTGAGGCCAACCGCGCGGAGCTCGTAGCCTTTTTTCGTGCGCCACAAGATAACGTAAAACACGACCACACCGATGAGCGCAATCAGCGTTCCCCAATGCATACGGGCATTGCCCATGCTTTCGGACAACCACTTGATCGATACAAGCGCCGATTCGTGAACCGGCTTCGATTTCTGCTGGCCTTCCATGACGAGATACGTGCCTACGATATAGTTGGACAGGAATAGGGCGATCCAGTTCAGCATAATGGAGGAGATAACCTCATTAACGCCTCTCGCTGCCTTCAAGTAACCGGCGAGCGCCGCCCACAGGCCGCCAAACAGGCCGCCTACGATAATCGCTAGCGGCGCATGAATATACCATGGCAAATCAAGCGTTACCCCGACAATCGTTGCGCCTGTCATCCCCATTAAAAACTGACCGTCAGCGCCAATGTTAAAGAGGCCTGTACGGAAAGCAAAAGCTACCGCAATACCGGTAAAGATAAGCGGCGTGATCGCACGGATGGCTTCGCCGATATCGTAAGGACTACCGAACAGCTTCTTCACCAAGGCAGTATACGCCATCCAAGGATCGTATCCACCCGCAAGCATCGCAAGCGCGCCGCAGATAAGACCAAGAATGATCGCCACGAGCGGCACGAGGAAGGAAGACTTGTCGAATATTTTTCTCATCGTGTTCATTTCGTTCTACTTCCTCCCTTCGGTTGCAGCTACTGCGGATGCATCGCCTGCCATCATCATGCCAAGCTGCTGATCGTCGCGATGATCGGCATCCACTTCACCCATCAAACGTCCTTCGTACATAACCGCGATTCGGTCGGACAAGGAATATAGCTCATCCAGCTCGAAGGAAACGAGCAGAATCGCTTTGCCTTCATTCCGCGCTTCGACAAGCCGCCTATGTACGTATTCGATCGCACCGATATCGAGACCGCGCGTTGGCTGAACCGCAATAAGCAGGTCCGGGTTTTTCCAGAGCTCGCGGGCGATAATCGCCTTTTGCTGGTTGCCGCCGGAGAGCGAGCGCGCTTTCGCATGGATACCGGAGCCGCGGACATCAAATTCGTTGACCAGCTTATCGGCCAGCGTGTCCATCGCCTTAAAGTCGATAAAGCCGTTCTTGCCGAACTGCGGATCGAAATAACTGCCGAGAATCATGTTCTCGCTCAGCGTAAAATCAAGGACAAGACCATGCTTGTGCCGGTCCTCCGGAATATGGCTTATACCGGCCAGCGACACTTCGCGCGGCGTTCGGTTCGTAATATCCTTGCCGTTCAGGTTTACGCTTCCGCCGTTAACGCCGCGCATCCCCGTAATCGCATAAATAAGCTCGCTTTGGCCATTGCCGTCAACCCCTGCAATACCAAGAATCTCACCGGCGCGCACATCAAAGCTGATGCCATCGAGAACCTGCTTGCCTTGATCGCCCTTCATACGCAGCGAATCAACGGACAGCACAACATCGCCAGGCTCCTTTTTCGATTTCTCGACTTCGAAGGTGACGTCTCTGCCGACCATCAGCTCGGCCAAATGCCGTTCGTTTGTTTCCGATGTTGGAAGGGTGCGAATAACCTTGCCTCTGCGGATAACCGTTACCGAATCCGCCAGCGCCATAACTTCCTTCAGCTTATGGGTAATCAAAATAATCGATTTGCCCTCTGCCGCCAGGTTCCGTAAAATTTCAATCAGCTCTTCGATTTCCTGAACCGTCAGTACGGCTGTTGGCTCATCGAAGATCAGAATATCGGCACCGCGGTACAAGGTCTTCAGAATCTCTACCCGCTGCTGCATGCCGACTGTAATATCTTGAATCCGCATTTGCGGATCTACTTTCAATCCGTAACGTTCGGAGAGATCCCGAACTCTCTGATTTGCTTTTCTATATTTCAAAAAACCGAATTTCGACGGCTCGTTGCCGAGCACGATATTCTCTGCCACCGTAAACGGCTGCACAAGCTTGAAATGCTGATGGACCATGCCGATCCCTAGTTCGATTGCCTTACCTGCACCGTCAATGACGGTCTTCTTGCCGTTAACCCAAATCTCGCCTTCTTCAGGCTGATACAAACCGAACAAAATGTTCATCAGCGTTGATTTGCCCGCCCCGTTCTCGCCGAGCAGTGCATGAATCTCGCCTTTTTTCAGTTCAAAATTGATGTTGTCATTGGCCACTAACCCTGGAAAACGTTTCGTTATTCCTTTTAGTTCAACAGCCGTTGTGCTCCGGTCCATTCTTTCATCATCCCCCCGGGGTTTCTACCTGTATGGCAAAAAAGGACAAGACCGGCTTACTGCCGGCCTTGCCTTGACACAGCGACATCAAATATTTTCGCGAGGAAAATTATTTAACTGGCACCGTGATCTCGCCGCTGATGATTTTTTGTTTGTACTCTTCAACTTTCGCAAGAACATCAGCTGGAACGTTTTTCGTGGAAGTCTCAGGCAAACCTACGCCATTGTCTTTCAGACCAAGCGTTACGACTTTGCCGCCTTGCCATGTACCGTTGATCAGGTCCGTCGAAACTTTATAAACAGCCGTTTCTACACCCTTCATCATGGAAGTCAGTGTGATTTCGTCGCCGAATTCGAGCGATTGGTCTTTGTCTACGCCGATTACCCATACGTCTTTGCCAGCGTCTTTACGGGATTTAGCTTCGTTGAATACGCCGTTACCGGATGCGCCGGAAGCATGGAAGATGATGTCGACGCCAGCGTCATACATCGTTGCAGCCGCTTGCTTGCCAAGGTCAGGCTTGGAGAAGTCGCCTACATAGTTGATTTTCATGCTTTTTGCAGCTTCAGGGTTAACCGCTTCTACACCAGCTTTAAAGCCGGCCTCGAACTTTTTGATAACCGGAATTTCCATGCCGCCTACGAAACCGATTTTGTTTGTTTTCGTCATCAGACCGGCAACAACGCCAACGAGGAAGGAGCCTTCATTTTCCGCAAAAGATACGGATTCAACGTTAGGCAGATCAACTTCAGCATCGATAAGCGCGAATTTGGAGTTTGGATTCTCTGTTGCGACTTTCGTCATCGCGTCCGTAAACAGGAAGCCGATACCCCAAGTCAGATCATATTTCTCCGATACGAAAGCCTTCAAGTTCGGCTCCATGTCGGCATCGCCTTTGGATTCAAGATATTTGGTTTCAGCACCGGTATCAGCCGTTACTTTCTTCAGAGCTTCCCAAGCGCTTTGGTTAAAGGATTTGTCATTAACGCCGCCAACGTCTGTAGCCATGCCAATCTTAAGTTTGGAAGTCGCTCCAGAAGTACCCGGGGATGCAGCACCCTCGTTGCCGCCTTTGTTAGAGTTATTGGTGTTGTCATGGCTCTTGCTGCCGCATGCGGACAAGACAAATGTCAACGCCAGGATGATCATAAGCATTAAACCAACTTGTTTCTTCATACCTGTTCTCTCCCCTGCTTTATATTTGTGTTTAGGGCAATTGCACTATCTTTATTATTCTTGATGTCCAGCGCCACTATTCTCCTTAATTATAATTACAATCTAACAGCCGTCAATCACATTATGTCAACTAATTTGACACAGAAATTTTGTTCACTAAACAACATATCAATTATGTAACATTTGTGCGAGTAAAATTCGAAATTTTCGGACAAATAGCTAACAAGTCTTGGTTAGTCCTCTAATGAATACCCTCAAAACCCGAACGATAAACAAAAACAGCTGTCCTTCGTTTGCTATCAAGCAAACATTGGACAGCTGTTTTTTAATTAGGATCCTTTATTCGGATCTTCGTCGTCTGGTTTTTGTTCATCCAGCTCAGGAGGCGTAATCTCGCCTGCATCGCGGGTTTGAATGCGGACCTTCACGCCGCCGATCGTATCTACGATTGGCTCGGACGAGGATTCCGCTGCACCGCTTCCTTCTCCTGAAGGCTCATCTCCGCCTTCAAGACCGCCGGATTCGATCAAATTCTTGATTTGCTCAAGCTCGAGCGTTTCTTCTTTAAGAAGCGTTTGAGCGATCAAATGTACTTCTCTGCTCTTCTCCGTTAACAACTGCTTCGCGCGAGCGTAGCAATCGTTGATGAAGAATTGCATTTCCTGATCAATCTCGTAAGCGATCTTATCGGAGTAGTTCTGCTCATGCCCAAGATCTCTGCCCAGGAATACTTGGCCTTGCGATTGGCCGAACTGCATCGGACCAAGCTTATCGCTCATACCGTATTCCATGATCATGCTGCGGACGATACCGGTCGCTTGCTTAAAGTCGCTGTATGCGCCCGTACCAATCTCGCCAATGAACAATTCCTCCGCAACGCGTCCGCCAAGCAGACCCGTAACTTTATCAAGCAGCTCTTGCTTCGTTACGAGCATACGGTCTTCCTTAGGAAGCATAATGACGTAACCACCGGCACGGCCGCGTGGGATAATCGTAACTTTGTGTACCATGTCCGCATGCTCCAGGAAGTAGCCGACAATGGTATGACCAGCTTCGTGGTAAGCGACGATCCGTTTCTCGCGATCGCTGATGACACGGCTTTTCTTCTCCGTACCGACGATTACGCGGTCAATCGCCTCGTCAACCTCTTGCATGGCAATGTCTTTCTTGTTGCGGCGGGCTGCAAGAAGCGCTGCTTCGTTCAGCAGGTTCTCGAGATCCGCGCCGGTAAAGCCCGTCGTACGTTTTGCAATCACATCAAGCTTCACATCTTTGTTAAGCGGCTTGTTGCGCGCATGGACTTTCAATACCGCTTCGCGGCCTTTTACGTCTGGACGGTCAACCGTGATTTGACGGTCGAAGCGTCCCGGACGAAGAAGCGCCGGGTCAAGAATATCCGGACGGTTCGTCGCAGCGACGATAATAATGCCTTCGTTGGCACCAAAGCCGTCCATCTCAACGAGCAATTGGTTGAGCGTTTGCTCGCGTTCGTCATGTCCACCGCCAAGTCCGGCGCCGCGCTGACGACCAACCGCATCGATCTCGTCGATAAAGATGATACACGGAGCGTTTTTCTTCGCATTCTCGAACAAGTCGCGGACACGGGATGCGCCGACACCGACGAACATTTCCACGAAGTCCGAACCGGAGATGCTGAAGAACGGCACGCCTGCCTCGCCGGCAACCGCACGGGCAAGGAGCGTTTTACCGGTACCCGGAGGACCCACAAGCAATACGCCCTTCGGAATACGTGCGCCCACGACATTGAATTTGCGAGGATCCTTCAGGAAGTCAACGACTTCGACAAGCTCTTGCTTCTCTTCGTCGGCACCCGCCACATCCTCAAAGGTAATGCGCTTCTTCTCTTCGTTGTACAGCCTTGCGCGGCTCTTGCCAAAGTTCATCACTTTGCCGCCGCCGCCCTGAGCTTGATTCATCAGGAAGAAGAACAAAATAAATATGATCACAAACGGAATTATGGAAGTAAGGAACGTAAGCCAGATGCTGGGTGTATCCATTGGCTTGTAGTTCAGCTTAAATCCGTATTGCTTCTCTGCATCAAGAATATCCTGCCCCGCTTCTAGACCGATACGCGAGGAGAAGTTCTTTTCTCCGTTTTTGGAGTCCGCAGGCGGTTCTTTATATTTACCTGAAACCAAATAAGTATAACCATCGTACTTCACGGTCAGCTCTTCCACGTTATTGGAACTGATCGCTTGGCGAAGCTGATCGTAACGAATTCCGACGGTAGTATTATTTTGGCTGCTGATAAACTGAATAATCCCAACCGTTACTAAAAAGATGATCAAATAAAATCCAGTATTACGGATGATCCGATTCATCCCCTACCTCCTCTCAAGACGCTTTTAATATTTTAACATAGCATGACTTTCCATCTCAATAGAACCAAGAGCGAGGGGGAGACATGCCGGTTTAACCGCAAATTCTATTTCTCGTAAACTTCCGGCTTCAGAATTCCGATGAACGGAAGGTTGCGGTATTTCTCTGCGTAATCGAGGCCGTAGCCGACAACAAACTCATCCGGCAGCGAGAATCCGGTGTAGTCCGCTTCAAGATCAACCGACCGGCGTGCAGGCTTGTCGAACAGCGTGGCAACCGTTACCGACTTGGCATTGCGGCGTTCCAGCACATCGATCAGGTAGCTCAGCGTCAGACCGCTGTCAATAATATCTTCGACGATCAGGACGTCACGCCCTTCCACGGAGGCATCAAGATCTTTAATAATCTTTACGACGCCCGACGATTTGGTCGAAGCCCCGTAGCTCGATACCGCCATAAAATCGATCTCAAGTTTAATCGGCATCTCTTTGACCAGGTCAGACATGAAAATAAACGCACCTTTGAGGACGCAAATAACGAGCGGATTACGCCCGTCGAAGTCGCGGCTTAACGTTTCCCCAAGCTCCTTCACCTTCGCCTTGATTTGGCCTTCGTCGTAGAGTACCTCTTTAATATCGTTCAACAAAATGTAAATCCTCCTATATCTTTCACTTTATAATTATGAATACAGCAGTGCTTCTTATTCGTTCTCCATTCGAATGAACAGGAAGTCCGTTGTCTCATGACCGGTTTGCGCATGGCTTGAACGTCGTATCCCCGGAATCCAGAGCAGGCGGTTATTCGCATCAACCAGCAGCGGATATCGCTCACGCTCGGATGGCGCGATCTTTTCGTCAACGAACATATCTTGCACTTTTTTGGACCCATTTAATCCTAAAACCTGAATTCGGTCGCCAGGCTGCCGATTACGTACCGTAAGCGGAAAATCAAGCTGGTCCGCATCAAAGCAAACCTCGCTCCGTCCCGCAGGTCTTACCGCTTCACCCCGCTTCAGCCGCTCGATATGCAGCGCTCTTCCGCCGGCCGTGATAAACGCCGACTTCGAATCCCCGGAAATGGAAAAGGCATAGCTATCTTCGGACGTGCCCGATGCGTTCAGCACTCGCACCCATCGGATGCTGCCATACTCGCGGATGCACCGAACACCCGAGCCTGCGTCGTATCGCCAGGTACTCGGGGCTGCAGGGGCTGCCGCAAGCCGCATCGTCTCAATCGCGTCAAAGGAGGCAATTTCTGCATCCTTCGAAAGATAATTTAATATTAGTTTAATCAATCTTCTTTGTAAAGCGACATGAAGACCGACAAGCTCGCCGGCATTAAGCTTGCATTCATCCGGCGACGACGTTACGAGCGATGCAAAGAGCCGGTGTCCTTCAAGCTCCATCCAGTCATCCTCCGCCCCCGCCACATCGGCGATCCGCCTGAGCGAGTGGGTAAGCTGAGGATTAAATTGCGAAAGATAAGGGATAACATCCAGCCGAACGACATTTCGAAAGTAATATCGCTCATTGTTGCTGCCGTCGAGGCAATAAGGAATATCCTGCCCGGAGCAGTAGCGCACAATGTCTGACTTGTTCATACGAAGTAATGGTCGAATAAGTTCCACGTTTTTTTCTTTCCGTTTGGCGGCCATTCCCGCAAGGCCGGTTAGGCCCGCTCCGCGGATGACCCGCATCAGCACCGTCTCCGCCTGATCATCGGCATGATGGGCAAGCGCGATGGAGGATGCATCGTATTTTACCGCGATTTCATGCAGAAAAGCGTAACGCTTCTCCCGCGCCGCGGATTGCGCATTCATTCCCGTTTCTTCTATGTATGCGGGCATATCGAGTTCAATCATCTCGAAAGGCACGCCCAGCTTCACCGCGTATTGGCGGACAATCTCCGCCTCCTGCCGGGAAGCCTCCTTGCGGAAGCCATGATTGACATGGGCCGCAATAATCGTAAGCTGCTCCTGCCGGGCTGCAAGCCAGAGCAGATGCAGCAGAGCCATTGAATCGGGACCGCCGGATACGGCAGCCACGATTCGGTCGCCCTTTGACCATAGCTGTTCGGTTGCTGCGTATTTCATCATGTCGTTCAGCAGCTTATGGTCTCCCGTTTCCATATGCGTATGTATCTCCCCATTCCCTTTTAGTATATGTTTCTTCTATATATCAGCTATATACCACTTCGAAGCAGCCAGTAAACCGAAATGCCAAGCACAACGGCCGACACGGCGGCAAGCCCTTTGAGCCATCCGGGCGTCTTTGCGCTTTTGACCCGCGTATCCCTGCGGTGCAGCAGTCTCCTCCAGGCCTCCGCTCCTTCCGAAGCGTCGAAGAATTGCCCGCCGAGCGCCTGCCTCAGCCATCCCGCTACGGGAGCCAGCCCCTTGCACTCGCCAATTAAACGTTCCAGCTCTTCGGTTGAACGGATTTGCGGCAACCCTCCCGTCAGCGCGTGAAGCTTCTTCGGCTCATGGAGCATGATGCAAAGCATGGCGAAGGAGAACAGATCGTATCTGGCATCCGCCGAGCGCGAGCCCGCATTCCAAAAGCCTCGGTCATAAATTTCGGTGAACTGGCGGATCCCTTTGCCCATCGCCGTAACGCCGCCGTAATCGACAAGCTCCACATACCCGTAGTCGGCCACCAGCACGTTATCGATCTTCAGATCGCCGAATACCCAGCCCCTGCGGTGAAGCTCGGCCAGCTTGCCAAGCAGGTTAAGACCAATGAGCGGGAACCATTCGGGCCCGTTTTTATCCAGGAAGTCGGAAATCGTTACGCCGCGCACGTATCTCATAATATAGAAAGGATACTCTTTGCCATCCTCTCCAAGCAGATCATCCACTTCATAAAGGTAAGTCTGCTTCCGGTCCTGCTTCTCGAGAGCCTGCAGAACATTGATCTCCGACTGCAGATCAATGGCGTCCATCCCTACTTTTAATGCGCACCAGCCGCGGTCGGCATGAACGAGATAAACCTTGCCGTTCGCTCCCTCTCCAAGCAACCGCTCGACTCGATAACGGGAGTGCTTCCATTTCCCCGTTACAACGGCACCGCGGCGGAGATTCAACTTAAACGACGTAGTCACTCATCATCCCATCCGTTTCATCGTTTCTGCTCTTCTTACCATAATCCCCCTGCCGGTAAAAATCAATGACTTGCATCATCGCCGGACCCGTCGGCGTTGTCCCGCTCATGGGGAATTTCGTAAATATAGAAGAAATGCCTTTCAGATTATCGGTCCAATCCAGATCCAGCTTGCAGTCCTCGCCATGCTTGCTGCTTGGGAAATGGAACACGGCAATCTCGCTCTGCCCCTGACGCGCCTGCAGGCTTAGCATAAGATCATGAATCGCTTCCTCCACCGCGCGAAGCTTAGGCTTCATGCTGGCGCTTGCGTCTATCAGCAGGGCAACCTGCAGCTTGGATGTCTCTCCAAGCTCGTCGATAACACGGACGACCTCGCTCCGCTTCTCGGGTGGGAGCGCTTCGATCGAACCGTTGCCAAGCACCTGCTTCAGTTCCTTTTGGACCGCCAGCTGAATCGTTTGAACCGCCGTTTTTCTCGTCATCATTTGAACCGTCTGCGACAGCTGCCGCATATTCACAAGCCTGCTCAGGCCCCCTCCGGCGCGAGCAATCTCTTCTATTTCGGATGCACCAAGTTCTCCCACATCGCCGTAATCGAGAATTCCTACCACGTTAACCGCAATACCTTCCGACTTCGCATGCGCCGCCGCTACAACCGGACTCATTCCGACGTTGGAGCAGCCATCCGTCACCAGCAATATTTGTTTCATTATTCCTTGCCTCCTCTTCAAAACAAGCATAACCTCTCTATTAGTTTTGCCGTTTGAAGCGAGGGATAAACCGCTAGATTGCCCTATTTCCCGAGAAATTATGCAGCCCCTGCAATGAAAAATTTATAATCATGCCTAAGCCATGCGAAAAGGCTCCCGGAGCGAAAGCGCAAACTGCCGCGCTTTCGTCCAAGAGCCTGCATCCGCCCATTTGTCATCTGCCTCCTTCAGCTAACCGTCCGCGGCCGCTCCAGCCGGTTGATTCCCGGCCATCGGAATGACGCCCATTCCGGCAAATGCTTATCGATCTTTGCGACAAGCACCGTCATATCGTCTTTAATATCGCCCTCATGATACCTCACCACGGTCTCCAGCAAGGCATCGGCCATTTCCTGCGGTTCTTCGGTTTTCAGCTCCTGAATAATCCTCTTCATCCACATCTCCTTATTGACCGCATGTCCCGGCGCGTCATATATCCCATCGCTCATCATGACGATCGTGTCGCCCGGCTGCAGCGGCATGGAGATCAGGTCGAATTCAATATCCTGTAAAATACCGACCGGCAAATTATTCGCCGTTACGGGAATCACCTCGTTTCCTCGTTTAATAAAGCTTGGCGTCGAGCCAATCTTCATGAAGGTCGTCCTCGCCGTATATAAATCGATCATCGCCAGATCGATTGTCGCGAACACCTCATCCGGCGATCGCAAGAGAAGAATCGAATTGACCGATTTGATGGCAAGCTTCTCGTCCATCCCGGACTTCAAAAGCTGCTGCAAAATCGACAGGGCTGCGCTGCTCTCCTGGCGCGCGCGTTCTCCATTGCCCATGCCGTCACTAATGGCTACGGCGAATTTGCCATTGCCAAGCTCCAGCATACTGAAGCTGTCTCCCGACAGCAGGTCGCCTCCTTTGGCGGCACCGGCAATGCCTGTCTCCACCTCGAATTCCTTGGCCGAACCAAACACGACAAGGGTTGGTTCGCCATTCTTCTCTGCCGGTCTCTCCGATTTGACGGCCACATGCTCGCCCAGTATATCCGATAAGAGCGGAGCGATAATTTTGCGGCATTCATCGTAGCCCCTGGCAAAATGGTGATACAGTTCGATTTCCACATTCCCCTCTTCCAGATTAATGACCTCAATTTCCTGTATGGATAATCCCAGTCCCTCCAAGGCTTCACGGATCTGTTCCTCCTGCAGGTGCAGGGTCTGTCCCTCCCTTTTAATTTCATGCGCCAGGTCTTCCATCACCTGCGATACGCCCGATAATTGATCCGCCACCAGCTGCCGGGAATCGAATATTTGCTTTTTCCAGTGCATATCATTCTTATAAAGCTCGTACTCCTGCTCGATAATGCCAAGCACCTGAGCAGGCTTCGCGCAATGGGACGCCCATGTGCGCGGCATATTGTGCGTTGGAATGCGATCCTCGTCCACCGCCGAGATCATGTCCTTCATCATTTGATAGGTTTGAAAATACTTGCCCTCCCAGCAAGCCTTATTCCGGTGGCAATCCGCGCAGCTTCGCGCCGACACCGCCTGCATGAAATGATTAAGCTCCTCCTCCTGCTTCACGGCACCCGCCGTGTTATTGAGCTGGCCAAAGCTCTTCGAGAGCTGGCGGAACACCTCCGAATATTGGGATACCCGCTCCGCCGTTACATCGCGTACGCGCTTAGCATACTCATGCTGCGACTTGGCATGCTCGTTTGTACCCGGAACATAGCGGGCGATGGTTCGAATCATAATTTTTGGGGTAAGCATAAGCAGGACAGCTGCGGTGACCGACTCCCATGTCGATGTCATCACATCCGATCCGCTTCCCACATAGATCGCGAGGATCGAGGTGCCGAGCAGCATGCCGAAGGCAACCGCGGCTTTACCGCCTTCGCGCAGAAGGCCGGCCAATAGACCCGCGAAAGCAAGCAAGCTCATTTGCACAACCGCGTTAAAGTCGGCGAGACTAAGAATAAGTCCGGCAACTACGCCGACGCAGGCTCCAAGCGGAGCTCCGCCTGCAAGGGCAAACAATAGCAGCAGGAAGCGCGACATAATATGTTCAACGGACAGACCGTAAATTTGCCAGCCTACCGCTCCGGTCATTACGGAGGCAAGCAGAATCATCAGGCAGATAATCTCTTCATTCTTGAGAGAGGCGGTTTTTTTCGCCATGGTCAGAACCGGTATGGCCTGAATAAAGACAAGCGTAAGCACAAAGCTGAGCGCTGCCTCTACCACCACCATCATGAACCCATACCAGCTCATCGTATCTCCTATGAAGAGTCCAAATAGCTGCACAAGTAAGGTGGAGATAAAGACGAGTAAGGGAGCAGTCCCGAGCTCCGCTTTCTCGTAAGCCTCCAGGCCTTTAAATAATAAGAATAGAACGGCGAGCTCCATCCCAATCCATAAGGGTGCGGGCGTAACCGCGAACCAGCTCCCGGCGACCAGCGATACGGCTGTCCAGGCGAACGCGTCTTTTCGAAGAAAGTAGACGACCGCAAAGTAAGCCGCAGCGAAGGGCATCAGGGATTCCAGGATCACCGCCCTTCCGAGCAGGAAGCCAAGGCCCACAAGCATGATTGTCCATTTTTTCGCAAGCACCAGCTGGACCAGCCTTCTCGAAGATAACCATCCACGGCCCTTCTCCATCATGGAACGTCCCCATCCCATTTGTTGCTCACCTGCGGGAAACATAATCACGTTTTCTTTTTTCATATCGAACACCACCCATTTCGTTTTGTTGTGGTTCTCATTATAGGAGCATGTCCGTATGAAGTTTGTCAGTTTAACGTGGGCGTGCCAAAGTTTTTTCCGACAAAAGCCAAATCCTTCACCGACAAATTGTCAACGCTTTCAAATACGTGCCGTTACTGGGTTTTAACCTGACACATGACTATTGGCACTGCTGCTGCTTCAACAAAAACCGTCGCGTCGCGCCTCGTTCTGTCCGTGAATTCTTTGTTTTCTGCTGTCGGGATTGCAGGGAGTATCGGGGAAACAAGCTGAAACTTTTTTTGAAATGAGGTATATTTTTTGAAAAATGTGCATAGCGGGGGGCCAAAAAACGTGAATGGAGCGTTTTTTTCTTGCGTCTGGGGCGAGAAGGGGCTTCGTAGAACTCCGTTCGCTGCCTCACGAAGACAATTGAAGTCTGCTTTTATGAGGAAGTTTGTCGCTCCGTACGGGATGGTCTTAATTCCCCCGCTTGAATCGTTTATAAACATAGAGTTTGGGGAGTGACGAGAAGGCGTGCTGCCGTGAGAAAACCCTTATCGATGCAATTCGAGGAGGAGCGACCGCGTTTAGCGGTAGGTTTTATCGCCGAATGGACCATATTCATGGTCCATTGCGGTAAAAAAGGCAGAACCGTTTAGGTTCTGCCCTCATATGATTGTATAAAATCCAGCTTAGACCCGTTTAGCACCGCGGCCGCCGCGTTTGCCTTCGGTATTTTTCTTCAGGGAGGAGATACGTTCTTCGCTATCTTTCAGGAAGCGAGACATTTTATCCTCGAATGACGGTTTGTTGTAAGACGGTCTGCCAGCCGACTGCTTGTTGAAAGGACGTCCACCGCGATCTTGACCGCCGCCGCCTCCACGGTTAAAACCGCCGCCACCGCCTGCACGTGGTTCACGTTGTGGTGCTGCTTGGCCCTCAGGCCGGTCAACTGCCTGTTTAATGGAAAGTCCGATCTTACCGTCTTTATCAACGTTGATCACTTTGACTTTAACAACATCGTCAATTTTCAGGTGATCCTTCACGTCTTTGACGTAGTTATCGGCAATTTCCGAGATGTGAACGAGCCCTGTGACACCCCCGGACAAATCAACGAATGCTCCGAAATGCGTTATGCCTGTCACTTTGCCTTCTAACTTGGCTCCTACTTCAATTGCCATAAAATAAAATGTTCCTCCCTAAGCTAAATAGCGTTACTATCGTGATTATAACCGAATCGTCAAAGTAAGGTCAACAGACGTTCACCCGTTGTAGCGTCTATTTAATGACCTGAATCTGTTGTTCTCCAGGTGTTACCATTCCTTGTTCCTTCGTTGCAAGTTGTCTGATATATTCCGGATCGTTAAGCCGATCGATCTGTTGTTGAAGCTGCTTAGACTGCAAAGTGGAATCATCCACCTGCTTCTTGATCTCCGTCAATTGCGCCTGCGTGGCACGCGCATCCTTGATTTGACCAATAAAGGTATACGCCGCCCAGCACAAAAATAGAGTGATGCACATGGCCCATATGCGCAGACGGCGTTTGGATCCTGCGTTCCCTGTCGATGGATTGGCTGTGGCAGTCGTCATAACGGTAAACCTCCTAAATCATTTGAACAGGCGTTTCCATAATTTAATAACGCCCGATAGGATCTTGTCCCATCTTTCTTTGAGCTGCAGGCTGGAAAGCTTTGGTCCAAGCCATCGCCATAGCGGGCGCGTAAGCGGACCAAGCAGAAAACGCAGCAAAAGCCAGAACGGACGAACCAATTGTAGCACAATTTTTAACAGGAAAATAGTGAGTGCGGTCCCAAATCCGATTAATACGCGGATAAACCGGTATAAAAGGACGACCGGCTTCACAATTAGAAGGTCAAATGTCCGCAGCGTGAACCGGATGAGGGCTCGTACCGCATCAATCAGCCATTTTACCGTACGGATGACCGGTTTGCTCAGCAGCCAATAATAACTTAGCACGCCAATAAGCAAGCCGAGGAATACATACGCCCGCACCTCGCCATAGTTGCTGGCGTACAGCACACGAAATACGATGAGCGATGCGGCAAGCCAGTACACCATATCGAGTACCGGCAGCGTCCACCGCGGGAAGCGCAATTCATTCGACACAACCCGGTAGCCGTCGAAGATCACGCCCATCCCGATGCCTGACAGCAGCATCATCCCCATTGTGAGAAACTGTAGGCTTAAGGAGGTCACTTAAACAGCTTTCCGAATAAGCCTTTAGTTTTGGTAGAGGTATTGGCGTCCAAATAGGCGAGTGAATGGACATACCCCTCGATGGCGACAAGGTTTTGCTCCAGATTGAGATGCTTGATATGCAGGTTTTGCCCTTTTATCATCAAGAAGCCAAGATCGGTATCGAGCAGAAACTCTTCGCTGTCGAAACTTTCCACATTTAATACGCCGGTAATTTCGAGCAGCTTGCGGTTCAGCATTTTGACTTCCTGCCGCTTCTGCCCTTTGCTTTGTTCAACCATTGACCCGTCCCTCCACTTCGAAAGCATAGCTTGAGACTAGCTTATGGGGGTTGGACGAACTTTAGAACATTCGCGCGAGGGCAATTCTACTCTTTCATATTCGGTTTCGCTAGAGCGCCGGATTTCCTCCGTCTCTGGCGCTTTTTACGCGCTTCAGCTGCGCAACGATAATGACGCTGATGACAACAAGCAGGAACCAGGAGCTGATTTTTCCCAGGTGGACAATATGCCAGGTATGCTCCTGGTCCGGATAGGCCCATGCCCCCATAAACGTCGAAATATTTTCCGCGAGCCAGATGAAAAAGCCGATAAGCAGGAAGGACAGCACGACATGCATGCGGTACTCCCTCCCCCCCACCTTGTAAGCAAAGGATGTCCGGTAAAAGACGATAATCAGAAGCAGCGTCAGCAGCCACCGCATATCCCACAAATAGTGATGGGTAAAAAAGTTTAGATAAATAGCAGCGCACACCATTACGGCATAACGCTGCCGCGGCCACCCGTATACGGAGATCGACAGCCTCCTCCATGCCTGGCAGATATAGCTCGCAACGCTGGCGTACATAAACCCGCTGTAGAGCGGCACCCCAAACAGCTTCGACCAGCCTTCCCCCGGGTAAGACCAAGAACCCATATGCACTTTGTACAGTTCAAGCATCAATCCGATAATATGGAACATGCAAATGACCTTGAGCTCGTCGATCGTCTCCAGTTTAAATACCACCATTCCAATCTGGGCAAACAGGCAGATCAGCAAAAGCAGATCGTAACGATGAACGTAAGGTATGGATATAACCTTGGTTAAAGCAAGAGAAGCGAATATAATAACAGGAAAAATACAGGACATGGCCTGCTGATAACCAAAAATAAAAAGCTGCCATATACGGCGAATCCAGACGGCATTCAATAAGGGCTGCAATTCCATAAGTATGCCCCTCCTCTGCTTGATGGAAATTCACCATTAAAGTACCACAGATATTTATCGTTTTACAATAAATATTTAATGATATCATTGATATGTTTGTTCCGGAGAATGAAAAAAGCACTTCCCCGTTCGGAGAAATGCTCTTTTTCCTTAACTATTTATGCCGTTACCGCAGCTTCTTCCGCCCCCCGGGCAGCCGCCGCATATTGCTCCGTCCTGATCTTGAGATAAAGAACGAGAGATAGAATAACCCCAATCAGCGATAACCAGTCTATGAACAGATAATAAAGCGTAACCGTAATCCCGTTGATCATCCCCGACTCTAGCAGCAGCTTGCTTGCACCCAAGCCTAAGAGAAAATTAACTAGATTGACAACAAGGCCAAGTCCGAGAAAACGCCAGAATTGTCCTGCGGCCATATTGCGGCTGCTCTCGAGCGGATTCGTCACGGAGGTATTCTCAATCGAGACGACAGCGGGAAGCAGCAGAAGCCTGACGTACATGAACAAACCCGGAATGACGAACAACAGGAGCCCCGCCGAAAAAATGACGCTTTGGAGAAAACTATACATGATCATCCGAGGCCACTTGCGGAGCCCCCAGCGGTAAGCATCGGCAACGCTGCCCTTGCCGCCCCGGAGTCTCTCAATTAAGCAGTAAACGACAACGGGGGTCAGCAAGGTTAGGAATAGCTGGGAGATGATAATATCCTTGAGAATATTATCGATGGACACGTTGGAAAAACCGTAACAGATTATGAGTTCGACCGGCACGATTGTGATTGCCGTTATGAACAGCAGCACTGCGGCATTTTTAATAAAGAGAGAAAAGGTTAGTCCCAATACGCCTCCGCCCTTTGAAGGACGGACTTCGGGCAAATTCGTCATGGCGGGAATCAAGGGTTGTCTACCTCCTGAGCATCAAGGTGAACCGGCTTCCCGCCCTTAGACGGGATTGATCCGGCGAATTCTAAGCCATGTTTATGGGAGACGCAAACCTACATTCCTGGAATTGAAAAAAGAGCTGCCACTTAAGGTGACAGCTCTTTGTTGTTTACCAGCCGAGATTATCCTCGCGCGGGCGTTGTTCTTCCTTGATCAAAGTGTAGAGCTCACCGGCTTCATCCTTGCGGGTCGTCTCGGCAATTCGTTCGACGCGAACGGTTACCGTCTTCTGTCCGTATTGGATCGTTAGCTCATCCCCTGCTTTAACCGTGCTGCTAGCTTTCGCTTCACGGCCGTTGATCCAGACGCGTCCTTGCTCGGACACGTCCTTTGCTACCGTACGGCGCTTGATCAACCGGGATACTTTGAGGAATTTATCGAGACGCATGTATTACTTGATAGCGTCTTTCAGTTTGTTGCCTGCTTTGAATGCAGGAACTTTGGATTCTGGTATGGAGATTTCTTTACCCGTTTGCGGGTTGCGGCCAACGCGGCCGGAACGTTTACGAGTTTCGAAAGTACCGAAGCCGATCAATTGTACTTTGTCTCCGCCTGCAAGCGCGTCAGTAACTTCGCCGAGGAAGCCGTTCAGTACCGCTTCTACGTCACGTTTAGTCAAACCGCTTTTTGTTGCAATGTTGTTGATCAGATCTGTTTTGTTCATTATTAATATCCTCCTAAATTCAATTCGCCTGTTTTGTTCGGTCAGCGCTGCTACTGGGTGCTGCCGTTTGTTTGGTAATTTTAAGCATAAACACAAACACGTTGATACTTATTCTGCTTGTCTGTAAAAAAATCCTGCTGCACGAGTAAAAAAATTTACCGAAAGATGCAGAAATGTTGCGATTCGTGGCGAATCCGAGGCTCTATTGTCGCTTCGCTTCTTCCCACCAACGATCCATTTCTGTTAAATCAGTCTGGTCAAAAGTTTTGCCGTTTATACGAAGCTGCTCCTCAATATAAGAGAATCGGCTCTTAAATTTTGCATTGGTGCGAGAGAGAGCTTCTTCAGGATCCGCGTGGATAAAGCGAGAAGCGTTCACAACCGCAAACAGCAAATCTCCCAGCTCTCCTGCCTGCTCTTCCGAATCCTTCGAATCTATCGCCTCGCGCAGCTCGCGAAGCTCCTCTTCTATTTTGGTCAGAACCGGTCCCAGCTCCTCCCAATCAAAGCCAACCTTCGCCGCTTTCTTCTGAAGCTGGTAGGCCTTCATAAGCGCCGGCAGATCCTTCGGAATGCCGTCCAGCTGCGATTTGCGGGCATCGGCTTCGCCTTTCCGCTTCTTCTCCTCCGCCTTCATCTGCTCCCAGTTGGCAAGCGCTTCGCCGGCATCCCCGGCGCTACGGTCGCCAAACACATGCGGATGGCGGAAAATCAGCTTCTCGTTCAGGCTTTCGATAACGTCATAGACAGAGAATGCTCCCGTCTCCTCTTCCATCTGGCTGTGCAGCATCACCTGAAGGATCACGTCGCCAAACTCCTCCCGCATATTGTCGGGATCGTCGTTATCAATGGCTTCAAGCGCTTCATACAGCTCTTCGATGAAATTTTTGCGGATGGACTGATGCGTCTGCTCGCGGTCCCACGGACAGCCTTCGGGGCTGCGCAGAATAGCAACGATCTCATGCAGACGGTCGAACGTGCGGTTAAGAACGGCATCCTCTTCCGTACGGGGTACCCAAATCAGCGACAGATTGCCGAAGCCCGGTGTCCGGTCGAGCTCGTACAGCGGAACCTTAAGGATCTGTTCCTCGCCCGTTACTCCAAGCGCGTGACCAACAACAACCTCGTAGTCATCCGGGTAACGCTCCATCAGCGCGAGCTTCACATCCGATGCGGTATAAGCATCATAGACCTGCCCGATAATCGTATGTACGCGTGGCTGCACGTGAGCCGCCTTCAGCTCTGCCGCATCAAGCAGCGCAAAGCCTTCGATCGGATCAATGCCAAGACGGATAAAAGCCTGGTCAAGGAAGCTTTCCCCGCCGATAATTTCGAGCGTTATACCAGCCAACGAGCAGCGCTCGCGCAGCAGCTGTACCGTACGCTCCGCTACCATCGGATGCCCAGGTACGGCATACAGGATTGGCGCGGATGCCTCCTGCGCCTTGCGGACAAGCGTATCCGCTATTGTATCATAAACCTCCGGAAAGGTGTCATGCTGTTCATAAACGCTGTCAAAGGACGTGTAATCCAGCTGATGCTCCCGCAGCAGCGACATCACCGGATGCTGCTCCGTGCGGACATAAATCGCCTCCGCCTCCTGCAGCCTCCGCCACACGCCAAGCGTTAATTGATCGGGATCGCCCGATCCCAGGCCAACTACCGTTATCGTTTGCGCCATATTCGTAATGCTCCTTCCTGCCACAAGCAGATTCTACAGGTAGTATACCATTTCTTGCATGGGGATTAATAATACCCGGCAGCTGGAGACAACAATGTTTACCGCATTTAGCAGGCCTTTTGCCTGCTGCAGCTTGTGCAGGCTGCTCTTGCGGTGCCGTTTGCTGTATTTAGCAGGCCTTTTGCCTGCTGCGGCCCGTTTGGCCCGCACTAACGGCGCCGTTTGCCGCATGTAGCAGGCTTTTTGCCTGCTGCGGCCCGCGTTGACCGCTCATGTTGCTCCTTTCCCCCTCTTGCAGCGCAGGGACCGGGGAATCAGGTATACTAAAGGCAATAAGGAACATAAAAGGAGAGGGCTGCTCTGAAAATCGTTATAGCACCGGATTCATTCAAAGGCAGTTTGTCCGCCGCTTCGGCAGCGGAAGCCATTGCTCAAGGCATTCGGCGGTGCGTGCCGGATGCCGGCATTGTCAAGCTTCCGATCGCTGACGGCGGAGAGGGAACGCTCGACAGCCTGCTCGCCGCTACGGGCGGTGAGCGCATAACCGTTATCGTAACGGGCCCGCTAGGGGCAAGCGTCAGCGCTTCTTACGGAATAATCGAACAGACGGCCGTTATTGAGATGGCGGAAGCTTCTGGCCTTTGCTTGCTGACGGAGGAGCAGCGTAACCCGGCCTTGACGACAACTTACGGGACAGGCGAGCTTATCCGCCACGCGCTGGACCGTGGTTGCCGGCGGTTTCTGCTCACCGTAGGCGGCAGTGCCACTAATGACGGCGGGACCGGCATGCTGCAGGCTCTAGGGATGCGGCTGCTGAATCGGCAGGGCAATCCCGTCTCGCCCGGCGGAGGGTCTCTAGCGGATATTGCGACGATTGACGACAGTCTATGGGATCCGCGCATTGCGGAGTCTTCTTTTGTTATCGCCACTGACGTGCAAAACCCGCTTATCGGGGAGCAGGGGGCTTCAAGCGTATTTGGTCCGCAGAAAGGCGCTTCTCCCGAGACGGTAGACCTGCTAGAGCATGGGATGACGGCGTGGGCGGATCTAATCGAAGCGAAAACGGGAATCCGGCTTCACGAACGCCCTGGCACAGGTGCAGCCGGCGGCTTGTGCGGCGCCTATCTGGCCTTCTTTCCCGCTTCCGTTCGCCGCGGCATTGATGTCGTTCTGGAGCATGTGCGTCTGGAGGAGCATCTAGACGGTGCGGATCTGGTCATAACCGGGGAAGGCCGCATCGATCACCAGACTTCCTCCGGCAAAGCGCCGATGGGCGTCTCCCAACTGGCCAAGAAGCATGGAGTACCTGCGATTGCGTTGGCGGGCTCCGTCGGCTCCGGCATTGATGTCCTGCATGCGGAGGGAATTAGCAGCGTACACAGCATCATGAATACGCCAATGACCTTACAGGAAGCGATGGAGCGTGCCCCCATCCTGCTTGAGCAGTCGGCTGAGCAAGTTATCCGTGCTTTTCTGGCAGGACGCGCAAGCAAACCATAAAGGACCGGAGGGATATTCGAAATGAAATATGATTGGAAAAAGAACGACAAGCCGCTTTATCTGCCCAAAAATTCCCCTTCCGTCATCGAAGTCCCCGCAATGAACTATTTCATGCTGAATGGCAAAGGCAATCCCAATCACCCGGAATTCGCAGAGGCGGTTGGAGTACTCTATTCCTTGTCCTACACCGTAAAAATGCTGCCTAAAAAAGGAGCTGCGCCGGAGGGATATTACGAATACGCCGTTTTTCCGCTCGAGGGTATATGGGATCTGGAGGAGGAGGCTAGACAAGCTGCCGTTCTCGACAAGGACAAGCTCGTCTACACCCTTATGATCAGGCAGCCCGACTTCGTAACGGAGGCATTGGCACGAGAAGTTATCGAGAACGTCAGCAGGAAAAAGCCCCACCCGCTCCTAAGCAACGTAACGTTCGGACAGCTGGAGGAAGGTCTCTGCGTCCAGATGATGCATCACGGTCCTTACGATGACGAACCGGCCAGCTTCGAAAAGATGGAGCAGTATTGCGAGGAACAGGGGCTCCGGCGGATCTCCAAGCTCCATAAAGAAATCTACATATCCGATGCCAGAAAAACGCAGCCGGAAAAACTAAAAACCGTCCTCCGTTTCCAGGCGGGGCGCAATTGATATTCCGTACGGGATTCTACTGATTGACGCATATGCGATCTCAGTCCAGGATTGTATCTCTTTCGGTTGCTGTTGCCGTCTAAAAGCTTGAATAAGCTCGTAAACGAGGCTTTTAGACGGCAAAGGCAAAAGCTCCGCTCCTTAAAGAGATACAATCCCTCCCCTCCATCCATTGCTTTAAACCACAATAGGCTGCCCACTGAACCGGGCAGCCGAATTATTTTAGGGACGGCCTGAGTCCACCAGGCCGCCCAGAAAAAAATTAGGCCGCCCAGTATGAGTGGGCGGCCTAATTTGCCTATAAAAACCGCGCTTTGTGCGGTTTTTGATCGCGTTGCGATCGATAGATAGGGTAAAGGAAATATACTTACTGGAAGAGCGTAGCGCTTGCCTTTGTACCCATGAAATCTCGCCTGAGCGAGTGAATTCAAAATTTCATGGGTACAACAGCAACTGGAAGGAAGTATATTTTCTGTCCCGCCAGCATCGATTATGAGAATCGCGGAAGCCAATCCCCATGAGCCTCGATCAAATCGTCGCACAAAGCCACAATATCATCCATGGACAGCTCCGCCGAAGTATGAGGATCCAGCATAGCGGCATGGTAGATATGCTCTTTCTTCTGCGTCAGCGCCGCTTCAATCGTCAGCAGCTGCGTATTAATGTTCGTGCGGTTAAGAGCAGCCAGCTGCGGCGGCAGATCGCCGACATACGTCGGATTGATGCCCGAGCGGTCAACAAGGCACGGAACCTCTACGCAAGCTTCCTTCGGCAGGTTGGTAATCAAGCCGGTGTTCATAACGTTGCCGCCGATTTTGAACGGTTTGCCCGTTTCAATGGCCTCCATAATATGGGAAGCGTATTCATGACTGCGTTTATGCTCGATATTGCTGTTGGCAAGCAACGATTCACGCATATTATTCCAGCCTTTGATCTGCTCGACGCAACGGCGCGGATACTCATCCAGCGGAATATTGAAGCGCTCGATCAGCTCCGGATAATTGCGCTTGATGAAGTACGGATGATACTCCGCGTTATGCTCGGACGACTCCGTGATGTAATAGCCGAACTTCAGCATCATTTCGAACCGGACCATGTCATGATGCTTCTCCTTCTGCTTCTCCGCCGCACGGCGCTTAATCTCCGGATAGAGATCCACGCCATCCTTCTTCACTTCAAGCAGCCACGCCATATGGTTGATGCCCGCAATCTTGGATTCCACTCCCGTAGCGTCCATTTCCAAGCTTCTGAACAGATCGGACACGCAAGCCTGCACGCTGTGGCACAAGCCCACCGCTCTAACGCCGCCCGCCGTCGACAGCACGTTCGTCAGAACCGCCATTGGATTGGTATAATTCATGAACAGAGCGTCCGGACATACCTCGCGCATATCCTTTGCGAAATCAAGCACAACCGGAATCGTGCGCAGATTGCGGAAAATACCGCCGATGCCAACCGTATCGGCAATCGTCTGGCGCAGCCCGTATTTTTTCGGAATCTCAAAATCCGTAATCGTACATGGATCGTAGCCGCCGACTTGAATGGCGTTGACCACATATTTAGCTCCGCGGAGCGCTTCTTTCCGATCGGAATAGGCTTTAACGACACAGCTGCTTCCGAGGGATGCTTTCATATTCAACAGCAGCTGCTCGGAATCGCGCAGCCGTCCCGCGTCAATATCGAATAAGGCAAGCTCGAAGCCTTGCAGGGCCTCCGTTGACATTACGTCACCAAGAACATTTTTCGCGAATACCGTGCTTCCCGCACCTAGAAAAGTAATTTTAGACATCTTTGCTTCCGCCTCCGTTTTCGTAAAAGGAATTGACTCCTTCACTATATATCCGAAGCAGGCAAGCGAACATGGCAAAGCCTCTTATTTATTTGTCATAATCCCATTTCCTTATGACGAGCCGCGCCGCCTTGTTTATAATAAAGAAATAAGCTGTGTACCATCCGCATTGGAGGGAACCGCCCTATGCCGTTAACCGAAATTTATCTGCCCAGTCCGGCAACAGAGCGTTATATGGACTTAAGCCTGCTCTTTTGGGGCAAACAGGATTGCGATCCCGGGCATTATTGGGGTCCCGGTCTGCGCGATATGTATATTATTCATTACATCCACAGCGGCACCGGTCAATTCCGGTTAGGCGAGCTCAGCTATGAGCTGCATGCCGGCCAAGGCTTTCTTATCATTCCGGGCTCGCTTGTGCATTACAAAGCTGACGAGGAGAACCCCTGGACTTACTCCTGGGTAGGACTTAAAGGACTTCATGCGAAATCGCTTCTGCAGCGGGCCGGACTTAGCTCCGTAAATCCAATATTTGACGCGACGGAGCAGAAAGACTTTTTCGAATCCGTCTATGAGCAATTCCATCAAGCCCTTGAAGATCATCCCGGCAGCGCGGATCTATTCAGTCAAAGTCTTCTGTACCAGTACATGGCCCGGCTGGTTGCCTGCAATAAGATGCCCTCTGCCCC
Organism: Paenibacillus glycanilyticus; assembly: GCF_051200795.1. Classification (NCBI taxonomy): domain Bacteria; kingdom Bacillati; phylum Bacillota; class Bacilli; order Caryophanales; family Paenibacillaceae; genus Paenibacillus; species Paenibacillus glycanilyticus. The sequence goes on along the minus strand of NZ_CP195155.1, from coordinate 47,297 downwards.
GGCGCATGCCGTTAATACGAAAGAAGCCTACATCAACAAAGCGGTTGCCTTTATCGAGAACAGTTACAGCCTTCCGATCTCCGTTCAGGACATCGCGAATTTCGTGGGGCTCGACCGCACTTACCTGTCCGGCTTATTCAAAGCGCAGCTGGGCGTATCCTTGCAGGCCTTCCTGCTCCGTTTCCGGATGAACCGGGCCGTTGAGCTTCTGCATCACCAAGAGCTTACCATTGGCGACATCGCCCGCTCCGTCGGATATACCGACCCATTCCTGTTCTCGAAAATGTTCAAGAGAGTGATCGGAAGCTCTCCACGGGCATCCCGGGACCATATCAACCGCACCGCCACATAAAAAGGCTTGGTTTCCGTTACGATGCAACCTGCAGTCGGTTAACGGGAACCAAGCCTTCATTTTCGCCCTTATTATTGTTCCATTTGTTTTGCCAGGAAGCCTGCCGCCGTCTCCACCATTTTGGTTTCCATCTGCGACATTTTAACCGCTTCGTCTTTGCTGAGCAGGACAACGGTGCCGATTGGATCTCCTCCTGCAACGATTGGTGCTGCTACATATGCGGAGTATGTGTCGTGCATATCCTTAACGATCTCGTATGTGCCGGAAGTGCCTTCAATCGTCTTGCGGTTATCCATGCAGCCTTCCAGAATCGAGCCGATCTGCTTCTCCAGCAGTTCTTTTTTCGAAGCGCCGGCTACGGCAATAACCGTATCGCGGTCGGTAATGAGGGTAACATGGTTGGTGCTCTCGAATAAGGATTCGGCATACTCTTTGGCGAAGTCGCCAAGCTCTCCGATTGGAGAGTATTTCTTCAGGATTACTTCACCATCGCGGTCAACAAATATTTCGAGCGGATCTCCTTCACGGATACGTAAAGTACGGCGGATCTCCTTCGGAATCACCACACGCCCGAGATCATCGATGCGACGTACAATTCCAGTTGCTTTCATTTCTTGTTGCCCCACTTTCCTAGAGGATTTTAAGTCACTGGATACGATTAGCCTTCATAACAAGCGATTGCCGCCCACCTGGTCCATAACCCAAGGATTAAAGCGTTCTCGCGGAAAAAGAATGATTCAGCTAGCGGAGCGCCTATTCTAAAGCTGCCGTTATGCTGGTTGTGTTTCGGCGGCTCTTATGTCTAGCGCGTTCGATAACGAATTCTTTTGTGAATCTGACCATAGTATTCATCGGCTCCCAATTTCTTATGCACGGCCATCCGCCGCTTCCCGCGGGTTTCCTGCTGAAGCCAGGCAATCTCGGACAGATGTGTAAGACAATCCGTAAAGCACCATTTAAAGCATTCCCTTCTATGCCAAAAACCTTGCTTCATTTCCTTCTTTTTAATAATTAACCCCACTAATTGTTCCACGTGAAAAAATCCATACATGAGAAAACCGCCGTTCCACCCTTTAAAAGATGGAACGGCGGCTGCCAAACATCACTCATTATTAGCCGGATTGCTGGGCGCTGGTTTAGGCAGCCTTCCGGCTTTGCCAAGCGCCTCCCGGAGCAAAAACTCGATATGCCCGTTCACGCTGCGGAATTCATCATTCGCCCATTGCTCGATGGCACGGTGTAAATCTGGATCGAGCCGGAGCGCAAAAGCTTTCTTTTCTTTCCCCATTGGACGGTCCTCTTAGGAGTACAGCGTGCCCGTATTAATAACCGGCGTTGCCCCCCGGTCGGATACAATGGCAACCATCAGATTGTTGACCATTGCCGCGCGACGCTCCTCATCCAGCTCGATTCCGTTCTCCGCCAGTTGCTTCAATGCGGAATCCACCATGCCAACCGCGCCTTCCACAATTCTTTGGCGTGCCGATACGATTGCAATCGCCTGCTGGCGCTGCAGCATGGCGTTTGCGATCTCCGGCGCGTAAGCCAGATGCGTCAGGCGGGTCTCCAGCACTTCTACGCCGGCTACAGCCAGACGATTCTGCAGTTCATTCATCATCTCCGCCGCTACTTCATCCGCATTGCCGCGTAGCGACTGCTGTGCGGAGTCGGTGAAGGTATCGTAAGGATATTGGGCAGCGATATGGCGAACAGCCGTCTCGCTCTGAATTTCCACGAAGCGCTCGTAGTTATCCACGTCAAAGGAGGCCTTAGCGGTCTCCGTCACTTTAAATACGACAACGGCGCCAATCTCAACCGGATTGCCTTCCGCGTCATTCACCTTCAAGGTCTGGCTGTTGAAGTTGCGGACTTTCATCGACACCTTCTTTTTGTTCGTGAACGGTACTACAATCCACAAGCCGCTCATACGGACCGTACCTACATACGTACCGAAGAACGTAATCACCTTCGCTTCATTCGGCTGAACGATTGTAAGCGAGGATATTGCCACTATAAAGACCACCTCAAGCAATATCCCAAGAACAATCAGGAAAACGTTCGGGTCCAGCTGATCGGAGCCAAATATAATAAGTGCGATACCTCCGGCAAAAGAAATAATCGCGGCGAGCAATGCGAGGAATCCGTTTACGTGCCAAGCCTTATATTCCTTCATAAGAACACCCCTTATATTGTTTTGATATAATTATGATATCACTTTTTACAAATACAAGAAAGTGTTTCATCAAAAAAAGCTGATCCATCATTTGCATGATGGGATCAGCTTTCTTTAAAGGCTTATTTAGCTGCCGGGGATTCCGATGCAGCCGGGGATTCGGACGCCGCTGGGGACTCCGAAGCACCTGGCGATGCGGATGCACCTGGCGATGCGGATGCTTCAGGAAGCGTGATTTTCACGTCTTGCTTCGGCATTTCGTCCGTCATAAACGTATTCATGTGGTTGTAAGCCACTACGCTTTGTACTTCTTGCTTCTGCTCGGCCGTAATTTTGTCGTACGCTACTTGGTCGCGTTTTTCAACTTTGATAACATGGTAGCCGTATTCGGTCTCAACCGGATCACCGATTTTGCCTACTGGCTGCGTCAGAGCCGCATTTTTGAAGCCCTCTACCCAATCCGAAGCTTTCGCGTCCTTGTATTCGCCGCCGTTATCCTTCGAGCCTGTATCGTCGGAATACTCTTTCGCAAGAGCTGTCCAATCTCCGCCTGCATCAAGCTTCGCTTTCACTTCTTTTGCACGGGCCAGAGCTTCTTCTTTCGTGCGGAGCGTCTTCGTGGAATCCGAAGGATCCGTTGTTGCTACGAGAATATGACGAACGGTTACCGGATTGTAGTTGCCGATGTTTTTCGCGTACTCGGCTTTCATCTCGTCATCCGTTACTTTCGAATTCATATGCTCAACTACAACCAGCATCAGGTTGAGGTAGGTTCTTACGTCAGCTGTAGATACTTTTTTGTCGTCCAGCGTCTTTTTCACGTCGGCGTTCGTTTTAAGCGTATCTTCAAAGCTCTTCATTTGCTCGTCCGTTTGATCGCCTGCTTTTTTAAGCGTTGCTTCCGTAGCTTGCTTGGCAAGGATCTTGTACGAAATGAATTGCTGCAGCAATTGCTCCTTGAATTGCGGGATTGCAATCACTTGCTCGTAGCCCGGCTGCATGATGTTGAAGATATCCAGGTACTTGTTGAACTCCGCTTCTGTGACGTTGCCGTCTTTGTAGGTTGCAACGACAGTACCTTTGCCTGCCCCCGCGAAAGTGAGGCCCGTGGAGCCGCCCTCGTTATCTTTCTTGCCACCGCAAGCCGCCATGATCGTCATGACCAGCACTGCCGCGATTACGAGCAGTGCGCTTCTGCGCCATGTCGATTTGCGTTTTGTGTGCAACATGTTGAATCCCCTTTCAATATGAGAAGTTTATTGTATTGTAACAGAAAACGACAAGGCTTGACCACAAGGTTGTAACAGCTGCCCCGCGCAAGGAGGAGCAGCCCGGCATTCGAAGCGCTGATTTATCCTCAGCTTTTTGCATCCTGCAGCGCTTCTTCGCCTTTTCTCGCATCCTTGAATTTCTTCAGGAAGCCCTCAAGAAGCTGGACCTTCTGATCCATCTCAAGCCCTTTGCCGCGCAGCAGAAGCGTTGGATACTCATCCTGAATTGCGCCTTGGCGGAACCGGTTCTCGTACTGCACGCACAGCTGATCCACCAGCTTGCGGTCAATCCGCTTCTTCTCGCGTTCGCTGAAGCGGACGATAAGGTCATCGCCCTTCTGGCTGATCTGCTCAATGCCGTATTGCGTGCCGTATACCTTAAGCCGCGCAACCGAGAGCAGATTGTCCACGGCCTGCGGCAGATTGCCGAAACGGTCGATCAGCTCCTCTGCCAGATCCTCCGCTTCGTCAATCGACGTAACGGTAGCCACCTTCTTGTAGATCTCGATCTTCTGGATGCTGTCGTAAATATAATCGGAAGGCAAGTAAGCGTCGATGCTGACGTCGATCAGCGTGCTGACGCGGCGCTCTTCCTTCACTTCCACGCCTTCCATCTCCGCCTTGCGCTTCGCAATTTCGTCAGCCAGCATCTGCGAATACAGATCAAAACCGACGGAGGCGATAAAGCCATGCTGCTCCGCTCCAAGCAAATTACCCGCTCCGCGGATGGAAAGGTCGCGCATTGCGATCTTGAAGCCGGAACCCAGCTCCGTAAATTCCTTGATCGACTGCAGGCGCTTCTCCGCCACCTCGGTGAGCACCTTGTCCCGTTGATAGGTGAAATAGGCGTAAGCAATCCGGTTCGAACGGCCAACCCTACCCCGCAGCTGATACAGCTGGGAGAGGCCCATTTTGTCCGCATCGTGCACGATCAACGTATTTACGTTCGGAATATCGACGCCGGTCTCGATAATGCTCGTGCTGACTAGCACGTCGGACTCGCCGTCCAGGAAGTCCAGAATCGTCTTCTCCAGCTCCTGCTCCGACATTTGGCCATGACCGACCGCAACCTTGGCATCCGGCACAAGCGCATTGATCTGCTCGGCCATCTGGTAAATCCCTTGCACGCGGTTATACAAGTAATAAACCTGCCCGCCGCGGGCAAGCTCCCGCTCAATCGCTTCGCGCACGAGCGAGGTGCTGTATTCGACGACGTAAGTCTGCACCGGGAAACGGTTCTCCGGTGGCGTCTCGATAACCGACAAATCGCGAACGCCCAGCATAGACATATGCAAGGTCCGCGGAATAGGCGTAGCGGTCAGCGTCAGTACGTCGACATTGGTCTTCAGCTTCTTGAGCTTCTCCTTATGCGACACGCCGAACCGCTGCTCTTCGTCGACGATAAGCAGACCCAAGTCTTTAAAAATAACATCCTGCGACAGTAAGCGGTGCGTGCCGATCACTACATCGACCGTACCCGCCTTCAAGCCCTTCATCGTATCGTTTTGCTCCTTGCGGGAACGGAACCGGCTTAATACCTGAATGTTGAACGGATATCCGGAGAATCGTTCCCGGAAGGTTTCGTAATGCTGCTGGGCAAGAATGGTCGTTGGCACTAGAATAGCTACCTGCTTCCCTTCGATTGCCGCCTTGAAAGCGGCGCGAACCGCCACTTCGGTCTTGCCGTAGCCTACATCGCCGCAGAGGAGACGATCCATCGGCTGGGGCTTCTGCATATCCTTCTTGATCTCTTCGATCGCCCGCAGCTGATCGCGCGTCTCATCGTAAGGAAACATCGCTTCGAATTCGTTCTGGTAGGCCGTATCCTGGCCGAAAGCGAATCCGGGCGCCGACTGACGCTCCGCGTACAGCTTGATCAAGTCATCGGCAATATCCTGAACGGAAGCGCGGACTTTATTTTTCGCCCGTACCCATTCGCTGCCGCCCAGCTTATTGATCTTCGGCTCCTTCTCTTCGGAACCGACGTATTTCTGAATCATGTCGACCTGCTCGACCGGCACGGACAGCTTATCGCCGCCGGCATACAGGATATGCAGGTAGTCCTTATGAATGCCGCCGATCTCCAGCGTGCCAATACCGACGTATTTGCCGATACCGTGGTTCTGGTGAACGACGTAATCGCCGACCTTCAGCTCGGTATAGCTCTTGATCCGCTCGGCATTGTCGATCTTCTTATCCATCCGGCGCGCTTTGCGCTGCTTCTGCGAGAACATCTCGCCTTCCGTAATAATGACAAGATGCGAGGAGGGCAGCTCAAAGCCGGATTGAAGATTACCCTCAATCAGGATCGGAGGCTCGATATGGTAATCCTGCAGCACGCGGCGGATCCGGTCGAGCCGCTCGGCGTTGCCGCCCAGCATCATCACCTTCGCGCCGGTCTTTTTCCACCGCTCCATCTCCGCCTTGAGCACATTCATCTGGCCGTGGAAGTTCTGCATCGCTCGGCTCGTCATATTCAGGATATTTTGAGGCTGCGAATGCGGAGTTTGACGCAGAAAGAGCGACATAAACAGCGTTTGGAACTTCCGGTGATGCAGAATCTCATCCGATTCCCGGGCAAGCGTAAAGCTTGGCAGCGATTTGCCGTTGGAGAGCAGATGGGTCGACCATTCCGCCTCATCCCGCTCCAGCTGGCGGCCCGTCTCGATCAGCCTTGTCGGCTCATCCAGGATCAGAACCGTATCCTCCGGCATATAGTCCAGAATGGTCTGTCTTTCCGGGTACAGCAAGGATATATATTTATAGATTTCAGGAAAATAGACTTGCTCCCGCAGCTTCTCGATCTCGCCGCCGATTTCCTGACGGAGGCGATCCTTCGCCATTCGGTCCGTCATTTTGTCGAGCTGCTGGGCAAGAAGAGTCGCCGCATGCTCCGCTGCAGCGCTAAAGCGCCGCTGGTCGGCAACGATCTCCTGACAAGGCGTTACGGTAAACGTCTGCAGGTTATCAAGCGAACGTTGGTCGGAAGGGTCGAAGGTACGGATTGAATCAATCTCGTCTCCAAACCATTCGATCCGGTACGCGAGCTCCGCCGTGAGCGGATAAAAGTCTACGATACCGCCCCGTACGCTCATCTCGCCTTTGGACTCCACGCGGTCCGCGCGAATATAGCCAAGACCGGTCATTTGGCGCAGGAAATCATCCAGCTCAATCGTGTCGCCAACCTTAACCGTGATTTTCGCGTCCGACATAACCCCTTTTATCGGCTGATAGCGCCGAATCCCGGAGAACGGAACGACAATAATCCCGCGGAAGCCTTCGGACAGCTTGATCAGCACATCCATGCGCTGCGCCAGCGTCTCAGGACTTGAGATCGCCGCTTCGGCAGCTACCAGCTCATTCGCGGGATATAACAATACATCATCGGCAGAGATGCATTCCTGCAAATCCTCTGCAATTTTCTGTGCGGCATACATATTATGCGTGACAACAAGCAGCGGACGGTCTAGATCATCCTTCACCGCCGCAACGAGTACTTGCCTGGAAGAGCCCGCAAGTCCCGATATCATCTGTTCGCGCATTCCTTTGCGGACGCCGGCTATAATCGATTGTACATCCGGATCCGCGGCAAAAGCCTGTACTAACGCTTTCAATCGTGAAGGCACCCCGTTTCTATACACAAGACAAAAGGCAAAGAAATAGAAGCTTTATTTTACAATAGGAATCATCGAAAAGAAGCCTCAGCCGAATGCCAAGGCTACGAACGCTATTGCGTTACATTACTGCAGCGGATTTACGACGAGCAAAAGCTCCGGGTTTGCTTCCAGCGCCTCGCGGCAGTAGTCGCAAACAACCTTAACCGTAATATCGCCGTTCGAGTTATACGCTATTATATCGCTGCGCTCTTCGGGGGTCAAGAAATGGAAACCAAGCCGCGACTCGGAAATTTCCTTCTCCTCTATCGTCCCCATCGGCGTCCGGCAGTGCCGGCAAATATAGTTCACAGCCATATGTATGCCTCCTGAAGAATAGTTATACCCTTCAGTATGCCCGTTTTGTCCGAGCTTAGGCGGTTACTTGTTAAACTTGGCCATCGTATTGTCGAAGCTCGCCTTCAGACTATACTCCACCGCGTCGCAGGCCTGTTCAATCATGCTCTTCAGCGCTTCCTGCTCGCTCTTCGGGAAATTATCGAGCACGTAGTCGGCAATGTTGCGGCCCGGCTGCGGACGCGAGACGCCCATTCGGATCCGGTTGAACTGCTGCGTGCCCAAATGCTGAATAAGCGACTTGATGCCGTTATGGCCTCCTGCGCTGCCCTGATAACGAAGCCGGACTTTACCGACCTCCGTATCCATATCATCGTAAACAATAAGTCCGTCTTCCAAATCAGCCTTGAAGTAATCCATGAAGCTCCGGACAGATTCCCCGGACAGATTCATATACGTCATCGGCTTAATGAGGACAACCTTCGTGCCTTGTACATTTCCTTCGCCAATCAAAGCCTTGCATTTGCTCTGCGTCACTTGAATGTTCCAGCGCCGAGCCAGCTCGTCTATGACCATAAAGCCTACATTATGCCGCGTGCTTTGATAGGTTGTGCCGGGATTCCCCAGCCCTACAATCCACTTCATGCTATCCTGCTCTCCAATCTCATTTTGCGTATGTCTATATTCATTCTACACGATGGGCAATATTCCCTGCACGAAAGGAAGAAACGGTATCTTCCCGCGGAGGGCAGATACCGTTTGTCCATTCCTTTATTTTGCGAAATCAACCTCGTGCATTTGCGCTTCCGTGGAACGCGATACCGCTTCCTTCGCTTCCACTTCCTGCGCCTCCGCTTCCTCGGCCGTCAGGTCCTTCTGAGGTACCAGAACCGTCACGAGCACCGCCGAAGGATCGGTCATAATCGTTACGCCAGCCGGAGCCTGAACGTCTCCCACCAGATAGCTGCTTCCCATCAGAAGGCCGGTTACGTCAACCGGAATCGAATCCGGAATACTTCCCGGGAGGCAGCGCACCTCCAGCTCATGCAGCAAAGCCTGCACGATGCCGCCCTCGCGCTCGCCCTGCGAGTCCCCAACCAGATCAATACGGACATGAGTTGTTACTTCCTCATTCATATTGATTTGTTGGAAATCAACATGGATCAGCTTACGCGACAGCTTCTCGCGCTGTACGTCGGCAATCATGACCGACTGTTTGCCCGCGCCCGGAATGTCCAGGTCGATGACCGCATTCGGATGGGAACGCAGCAAAGCGAGCAGCTCCTTCTCCTGAATGGCCACGGAAGCCGGGGAAGCGAGCTGCTTGCCGTAAACGACGCCGGGTACCCGGCCGCTTGCCCTCAAGCTGCGGAGTTCGCTCTTCATGGTTGTATTTCTTTGTTCTGCCGTCATTGCTATGGACATCGGGATAGGAACCTCCTAAAAAGTCAATTTCCATATCACTTTGCCCAACTGCTGGAAAACCTATTCTTTCTTGCTTCTTTCTTTCTTCGCTTTCGCGCGGGCACGGATCTTATCCGCATAACCGGCTTTGTTCTCCTGACGCTGACGAGCAATCGCCAGATCCCCGGAGGGAACGTCATGAGTGATGGTCGATCCGGCTACGACGTAAGCTCCCTCGCCAAGCTTCACCGGTGCGATCAGATTGACGTTGCTGCCTACAAAAGCATTGTCGCCGATCTCCGTGATCGCTTTGTTGAAGCCGTCGTAATTGACCGTAATCGCTCCGCAGCCGATATTAACGTCTTTGCCGACTACGGCATCGCCCACATAGCTCAAATGCGACACTTTGCTGCCGTCGCCAAGCGTAGCGTTTTTCAGCTCGACGAAATCGCCGACCTTGCAGCCCTCGCCAAGCTTCGAGCCCGGACGCAGGTTCGCGTAAGGACCAACCGTGCTGTCCTTGCCCACAACCGAATCGGCAACCGTCGAATATTTTACGGCAGCGCCGTTTTGAATCTCGGAATCGGTGATATCGGCCTGAGGCCCGATTTCGCAATCCTCGCCGATAACCGTTTTGCCGCGCAGAACGGTGCCCGGATGTATAATCGTATCCGCTCCAATGCGCACATCGGCTTCAATGTACGTATTCGCGGGATCAATAATCGTTACACCTTCAATTAAATGCCTGCGGTTAATGCGCTCGCGCATGAATCGTTCGGCATCCGCCAGCGCTACGCGGTCGTTTACCCCAATCGCTTCCGCCAGGTCCGGCGTGCAATAAGCTTGAACCGTATCGCCGGCATTGCGGAAAATACCGATAACATCGGTCAAATAGTATTCGCCTTGCGCATTCTCGTTCTTCACTTCCGCCAGAGCCGCGAACAGCTTCTTGTTGTCGAAGCAATACGTACCCGTGTTGATTTCCTTCACGGCTGCTTCTTCGGCCGAGCAATCCTTCTGCTCGACAATGCGCTGGACGGCGCCGTCCGCTCCGCGAATAACGCGTCCGTAACCCGTCGGGTTATCGAAGGATGCGGTCAGAACCGTTGCTGCCGCGCCGGTGGATGTATGCAAGGCCAGCATCGATTGAATGGTCTCCGCCCGTACAAGCGGAGTATCGCCGCAAATGACGATCGTTGTGCCTTCCTCCGAACCGAGAAGCGCTTCTGCTTGGCGTACGGCATGGCCGGTGCCCAGCTGCTGCTCCTGCAGCACGTATTCCGCGCGGTCGCCGAGGTAGCCTTTTACCATTTCCGCCCCGTGACCAACGATAACTACCGTCCGCTCGCTCTTTGCTTCATTAACCGTATCGAGCACATGGCCAACCATCGGTTTGCCGCTCACTTGATGAAGAACCTTATATAGTTTCGATTTCATCCGCTTGCCTTGACCGGCAGCCAATACAATCGTCATTACCTTCAATTGAAATTCCTCCTACACTACCTATTTTGAATGTTGTTATTTATAAGTTTGGATGTCCTATGAATAAATTACGCAAAAGTACGCGTTCCGCCACCTTGTAAAAGACTATATCCCATTATACACAAAAAGAAAAGAGAGCCTCACGGCCCTCTTTTCTATTATCCCTTTGTTAAAACGGCGTCCGCCGTCCCGACAAAGGGACGCAATTCCGTTACTTAAAGGATAGGCTTAAGCTCCTTCTTCAATTGCCACTTCTTCCACTGCCGCACGCTCGTATTCAGCGAGTACAGCAGCTTGGATTTTCTCCCGGGTCGTCGAAGAGATTGGGTGAGCGATATCCCGGAATTCTCCATCTGGCGTACGTTTGCTAGGCATAGCCACAAACATGCCATTGTTACCATCGATGACGCGAATATCGTGAACAACGAATTCATTGTCAATGGTGATAGAAGCAATAGCTTTCATACGCCCTTCCGAATTTACACGGCGGAGTCTGACATCAGTAATTTGCACTTGTGTTCACCACCTTTGCCTATCTGAGACTTGGTGTATACTTCCACATTTTTGTGCTAATTCCTTCTGCTTTTTTGGAAAAAAATGCGATATTTAAAATATTTTTTTACAGATAATTTTTTTTCGTTTCTATTCGACAACAGTCGATGCAATGAGCTCGATTTCGACAAGCACATCCTTCGGAAGCCGCGCCACTTCAACCGCGGAGCGTGCTGGCTTATGGTCGCCGAAGTAGGAAGAATAGATGCCGTTAACAATTGCAAATTGATTCATGTCTTTCATAAATACTGTTGCTTTTACAACATTATTTAATGTTACTCCTGCTTCTTCTAATACTGCCTGTAAATTACGGAAAACCTGGTGCGTCTGTTCCTCGATTCCGCCCTCTACCAATTGGCCCGATGCGTCCAGCGGAATTTGACCGGAGGTGAACAGCAGATCCCCCACCTTAATAGCCTGCGAATACGGCCCGATTGCAGCCGGCGCTTTATCTGTAGCGATTACTTGCAGCTTTTTGTCTGTCATTGCGAATTCCCAACCTTTCTATTCATGTAATACACGCAAAGCGGCTGCGCCGCTTTGCTCTTTTATTTGAAATAGTTGCCCGGAATAACTTTTGTCTGCTTCGTCTTCAGATCAACGGCCGTCAAGGTCGCAAGCGATACGTAATCCTCGAGCAGGCGCTCTTCATGCTCCACTTCGCCCGATTCTACAAATACGCCAACGCCCGCTACGGTCGCCTTGAATTCGTAAAGCAAATCCATCATCCCTTGTATCGTACCTCCGGCTTTCATGAAATCATCAATAATAAGGACGCGGGACTGCTCCTTGAGGGCACGTCTGGCGAGGGACATCGTCTGGATCCGTTTGTTGGAGCCGGAAACGTAGTTGATGCTTACCGCCGAACCTTCCGTCACTTTATTATCTCGTCTTACAATCACAACCGGCAGATTGAGGCAAGCCGCCGTTGCGTAAGCAAGCGGAATTCCTTTGGTCTCAACCGTCATAATCACGTCAATATTTCGGTCAGCAAAAGCTGTCGCAAACATTCGTCCAACATCGGCCAGCAGCTCCGGTTGTCCCAGCATATCGGTCATATACAAATAACCGCCCGGAAGTACCCTCTCAGGTTGTTCCAGTTGGCGGCAAATGTTGTCCATAATCGATAAAGCCGTGGAAGTATGCATCTTAGGCGTGTATTTCACGCCCCCTGCAGCACCGGCAAGCGTATTTAATTCACCGAAGCCTTCCTCTTCGAAGACCTCTTTTATAATGGCCAAATCTTCACTGATGGAAGATTTCGCAGACTGATAGCGATCAGCAAATGCTGTGAGCGAAATTAACGTGTGGGGACGACTCAGCAAATATTGCGTCATCTCTACCAGTCTTGCGCTTCGCTTCAATTTTTTCAAAGCCATTCCCCCCACTAAATCCGAATAATATAAAGTCAATATAACATTTTTATACGGATTTAATCAAGAAAAACGTCAGCATTATGTCAGCATTCTTACCACGTAGACTTCCTTGCAGAATCCGCGAAGTCCATTATAGATACGTGGAAGCTTGGCTTCCTTCGAGACTAAACCAAACACCGTTGGTCCGCTACCCGACATGAGGACGCCATCGGCACCTAACTTTTGCATGCTTTCTTTCAGCTGCAGCACTTCCGGATATAAATCCAAGGTCACATTCTCGAGCACATTGCCGAGTCCGGCGCAGATATCCGTGAAGGACCCGCGTTCGATGGCCGATACCATCTCCTTCGTTGAAGGATGGTTCTTCAGCTCATTGGCACGCAGTTTTCCGTATACATCGGCCGTTGATACGTTAATAGGAGGCTTGGCCAATACGACCCAGCACTGCGGCGGATTGCTGATGCGCTCCAGCTTCTCCCCGCGTCCGCGCGCTATCGCGGTACCGCCCGTTACGCAGAACGGTACGTCGGAGCCAAGCTCAGCGCCGAGGCGGCAAAGCTCGTCCTCCGATATATTTAGCTGCCACAGGCGGTTCAGCCCGCGCAGTGCGGCGGCAGCGTCGCTGCTGCCCCCGGCCAACCCCGCGGCTACCGGTATCTTTTTATCCAGATGTATATATACGCCCTTACGGACGTCGTAACGCTCTTTGATCAGACGCGCAGCCTGGAAGGCCAGGTTCTTCTCGTCAAGCGGTATGTATCCAGCCTGGCTCGATATAATAATCGTATCCCTCGGCAGCTCCTCCAGCTCCAGACGGTCAGCCAGATCGACCATCGTCATGATCATCTCGACTTCATGGAATCCGTCCTCCCGCTTCCGCAGGACATCGAGCAGCAGGTTTATTTTCGCCGGAGCCTTTTCGTAAATTTTCATGGCAAGCTCTCCCGTTCGTTGTTAGCTAAGCAACATTATAACAAACGGGCACAAGAAAAGCTAAGAGGTCAACGCTGGCCTTAAACGCCCCGTTCTCTTAGCTTTTCTGACGGCTGTATTTCCAGTCTATTGCTGTCCGTGGTTTCTGGCTGCGGCCTGCTCCGCGAGCTGAATTGCCCGCTTTACCATGTTGCCGGCATCCTTTGTGCTAATACCGCCCCAGCCTTCTTGTTCCACCTTGTTGATGAAACCCAGATCCTTCGCCAGCTCGTATTTCAGTTGCTCGGACATGACACTTCTTCTGCGGCCCATGTTCCGTGCACCTCCTGTCCTTAGAAAGGTATGTGATTGCGGTTTAGTATGTGCCAAGCAGACGGTCGATTATGCAGCAGACTGAATTCAAGCATCCTCCGATATGAAAAAAAACGCGAATCCAATTGATCCGCGTTTAAGCATGCTGCATGCATCTATTGTTGAATATGGGTGATTCGGACTTGACCTTCGTCATTGCACACGGTCACTTCAACCGACTCTGTCAGTATATCCGCATAACTGTAGGAAACGCGCTTAAACGCGTGAGACTCCTGGTCCAGTTTGACAATGAAAACAGAAGGGTAGATTTCTTCTAACGTGCCGGTGCGTTCGATGGTCTTTCGCCGGCCACCGTTAGCTCGAAGACGGATTTTGGAGCCTACGTGAGCTTCCAAATTGCGTTTAATTTCCAATAGCGCGTTTTTTGCCATTGTCCACTACCACCTCTTTCCTTGTCCATTATAACCAGAAAGAGGAGGTTTGTCAAATGAAGCAAAATATTATATCAGCGTTTTTATTTTCTTGTCAACGGTTTTTTCGCCCATTTTTTCGAATTTGGTGCATATTCTCATAAAAAGTGTACATATTAAGACGTTATCTTCATGCTGGCCGTGGAATGGGTCACTTTTTTCGGCTTCGGCAGCCCCATCCGGTGCCTGCCCATCGTCTCAATACCGCCTACCCCGTCAATCCCGCTGATAGTCCCGTGAATCACGTCCGAGAGGTTGATTGACTCCCTGACAGACGTATAGCTTGCTTTAATTGCAATATATACAGGATCCAAGGCATGGATCAATATTCTTCCCGGGGAGCTTGCGAAGTTGGAGCCCGACTGCAGCAGCGCTTCGAAATGCGATTGGCATGCGCCGGCTACCACAACAAGCCCATCCATATTCTTTTCGTATTGGCGGGCAACGCGCACGGCATTTACGAAATGCTGCGAATTTTTATAGCTGCTCAGGCTATACAGATCTTCGCCCTCGCGGTTTTTGAGGACTCCGTCATGACCGGTGATCACAACGATATCCGGCTTTACCTGCGGCAGCAAACGATACAGCAGCTGTGCCATCTGCGATTCGTGAGCATGCACGCCATGCGCGGGCACCTTCATCGTTTGGTACAACTGCATGCTTTTCCGTAAGTAGTTGCCGTCTCCGTCCAAATGAAGCACTTTGCCCGGCAATTCGAAATAAGACTGGCTTTGCTGTTGCAAAGCAGCTCGGTCAGGGCTTGATAACACCGTAAGATGCGCCTTCTCCTGCCGCATCCGTTTAAGAGAGTCGTTCACTTTAATCTTCACTTGCTGCCGCGCGCTTGTCGCTTCCGGGTCACGAACAACCGACAAGTCGGGAATTGGCGCATCCGCAAGCAAACGGTAATCCGTGCCTTTCAATAACGCTTGATCGGATCGCATCTCTTCAACTCGGAACAGCACGTCACCGCCATAGGAATTGCGGACGACCAGGTCCCCTTGCTTCATGGGTAAATCACCTCTTCGTCTATCGTATGGGTGGAGGGGACGGAATGTGCGGAGAAAATTGTGCGATTGCTTAGGGGACGGGCTCCGGCTGCCGCTTTGAGGGACGGGGTAACTCCCAACGGCCGCTGTTGCCTGTACATTGCTTGAACTATGCCACATGGGTGGCAATGTACAGGCAAAGGCGGACGCTCCGCTCCTTATGGGAGTTACCCCTTACCCTCTTGCGGGTAGCCTGCGCCTCCCAATTGCCTCCCCACATTCCTTATGGGAGGCCGAGGCTGCCCGCGCTGCTGCACCTGGCGCGGCGATATGGCGGGCGGGCAGCGGCGTTGCCTGCCCGATGTTGCGTTGCCTACACACTCGAGGCCAACTTTTGCCTGCTGGCAACGAGTGCCTTACAAGCGTGACCCACCTTTGCTCCACGTAGCGTAGTGGCGTAGCAATGCCTGCCTGCGACAGAGCCCCAGGCGGAGAATAACCATTAACGGCATCAGAGCTGCATCTGGGGGCCGTTAGCAAATCACGCATATAAGGATGATTATATTGCTCTGAATCACTCTTTGCCGCCTTTGCGCCTCACTAGATGCACATCGCCCACCGCCATAATTAGTCCGTCAACAGGTTGGGAATTGCAAGATCTCACCGAAGAGTAGTTACTGTTCCCCTGGAGCAACGATTTGCGTTATTCCTTAAATTAAACTGTCTCTCCCCATTCCCTCACTTGCGTATTGCCCGGGTAATGGTGGAGCGACGGTGAGGCCGTGTAAGTCGGTTTTTCATGCTACAGGATCTTTAAGCAGTGTGCTTAGTATTCTTTGTGGGCTGTAAGAGGAAATTTTCGTGTTGCTGGGGTTCTGGAGGGCAAATGAAGCGAAGATAATTCGTGTAAGTCGGTTTTTTCGTGTTGCTGAGGCCATAGTGGATGGAGCAAACGACAGTAGAGCCGCGAAAGTCGTTTTTTCCGCGTTACAGGAGCATCTGGTAGCTGACAGATCTCAGTGGGATACTCTGAACGGATGAGCGGGCTGTTTGGGGGCCACAATGCCCCCGTACAGGCCCGAGGACCCGCACGGCGCTTCGCAGCCGTGCCAAGGCTCTCCCCGCCCGCCACTCCGGCGGCGGGCAAGGCCACAACAAACCGGCGGCGCTAACCGCTCGCCGCCGGCTCAAACAAGGCTCGGCTGCTAACAGCAGGCCGAGCTAACCCCGCCAGCCCGCCGCCAGGAAGGCGCGGCTGATGCGGGCGAACTCGTCGAGGGACAAGGTCTCTCCTCGACGGCCAGGATCAATCTCGCAGCCGATAAGCAGCTGCGTCATTTCCTCGCGGCGTTCCTTGCCCACGAACGCCGTCAGATTGTTCGCCAGCGTTTTGCGGCGCTGGGCGAAGCTCGCCTGGACGATGCGGAAGAAATGCGCCTCGTCCTCCACATCGACCGGCGGCTTCTCGCGCACCGCCAGCTTGATGACAGCCGAGTCTACATTCGGCTGTGGAATAAATACCGTATGCGGCACGATGCAGACAAGCTGCGGCTCGCAGTAATACTGCACGGCTACGCTCAAGCTGCCGTATTCCTTGCCGCCCGGCTTCGCCGCCATCCGCTCCGCGACTTCCTTCTGAATCATGACGACGATGTTCTCGAGCGGCAGACGCTCTTCCAGCAGCTTCATCAGAATCGGAGTCGTCACATAATACGGCAGGTTCGCCACGACGCTTACGCCAGTCACGTCAGCGAAACGCTCCTCGAACAGCTTTTTCAGATCCAGCTTAAGCACGTCGCCATGCACGACCTTCACATGCTCCTCGCCCGCCAGAATGTCACCCAGTATCGGAATAAGCCGGTTGTCGATCTCAATAGCCGTTACCGTGCCCGCTGCCGCAGCCAGATGCTGCGTGAGCGCGCCGATGCCCGGTCCGATCTCAAGAGCGCCCTTCGTCTTGTCGAGTCCGGCCGCGTTTACGATCTTGTGCAAAATATTTTGATCAATCAGGAAGTTCTGGCCCAAGCTCTTCTTAAACGAGAAGCCATACTTCGCGATAATTTCCTTCGTGCGTTTCGGCGTTGCTACTTCAATCGCCTTCATATCGTTTCCGCTCATACCGTTCACTCCTGTCCCTGTTCCATCGTACGCAGAGCCTCCGCGAATTCTTCGCGGGAGATCCGGAAGCTTGTACACCGTTTGAAAAACTGCTTGCCGTTCGCATATCCGATCCCAAGCAGCTTGCCCATCCGAAGACGGCGGTTTGCCGCGTCCGGATGGACGATAAGACCCGCTTCCATCAGATCCTCCCAGGTAATGTCCCCTTCTCCCGCCGCCATCTCCGTCCGCAGCTCGGAGAGCGCCTGACGAATCGCTTCGGGGCTTGCGTTCTCGATTCCGATATCGCCTTTGTACATGGCCTTCTCCTGCGGCAGAAAAGCATGCTTGCAGCCCGGCACGCGCCGCGCGACAATTTTGCGAATTCTCTCGCCCGCATGATCGGGGTCCGTAAATATAATAACGCCTCTGCGTTCCATCGCCAGCTCGATCCGGCGAAGCACTTCCTCGCCAACCGCAGAACCGTTCGTTTCGATCGTATCCGCCTCAACGGCCCGCTTCACGGCTACCGTATCGTCTTTGCCTTCCACCACAATAATTTCCTTAATCACAAGCGAACATTCCTTTCCAAAGCAGCAACTTTCGCTCTTCTTTCACCGTCAATGATTATGCAGCCTGCTTAGCATCTCCATACACACAAAAAGAAGAGGCAGCGCCTCTTCTTATAATGGCATATTTAACAATGAAATACGATAGCGTGAAGCCATTAGCTTGCGGTTGGCTTGGTTGGTCCAAGCACGTATACGGTATACCCTTTTTTCCGGCCGAACTTATTGGCATAGCTTGTGCTGTCAAAGTAAACGTCGATCTTGTTGCCATTGATGGCGCTGCCCGTATCCTCCGCTCTGCGGAAGCCAATGCCTTCGATGTACACCCACCAGCCAATTGGAATAACATCCGGATCCACCGCGATCGTACGGCCTTCCTTCACCTTCGCGCCGGAAGCCGTAATGCCGTATCCCGGATGACTCTCATCCTTGCCCGTAGAAGCTACGCCTGCCGAATAGGCGGTTAAAGTGACATTCTTGAGAATCTTCTTTGCCTTAAACGTTACGCCGCTCTTTGTATAGGAGCCCGTGCTCGCAGCCGAGAGCGTATGTACGTCCTTCTTCGATCCGACCGCTACGACCTGACTGACCGTATGCTTCTGAACGACCTTGTCGACCAGCTTGGAGGAGACAAGAACACCGTTCTCGTACTTTTTCTCCACGCGCTCGATAACGACGCCATTCTTGCCGGATTGCACCAGCTTCTCCTTCCCTTTCTCGAGGGTAGGATCTTGTTTCTTTACGATCGAGAACGGCAAAGTCCGTTCATTCTCTGCTACCTTGGTATCGATGCGGGTAACGGTCACCGTCATTGCCTTCGAAATCTGAGTATCGAGAGACGGGATAACTTTATCTTGATCGCGGACAGGAATATTTAATTTCCCGATCGCCGCCTGTACTGTTTTCTCTGTCGTGTACACCGTCGATGTTTTGCCATCTGCTTTTACGGTAACCGGAACCGCGTACTTGATTTCGATGCGGTCTCCGTCTTTGATGGACGCATTCAGAGGATGAGATACCTCGTCATAGGGTCCAACCGTTATAGCTTGTTCATCCAGTAGGCGTTGCAGGACCCATTGTTTTGTCTTAACAACAGTTTCTTGTCCGTTCACTACTACGGATACGCTCTTATCAGCCGATCCGTACAACAACACCAAAAACATGAAAGTCATAGCGATTGAGATAATTGCACTCAGAACAATTAAACGCAAGTTTTCATGCTTCCATCGCAATGCGAAAGTCATGCTGGATGATCGCTTCCCATGGGTCTCCTTAGCCTGGATCATTCCCACTTCTATCGGTCCTCCTTCATAGCCCCGCCGCCAAACTGTTACGCATGATACTATTGACGCGACTATTAAGTATATTGGCGTGACAAGCACGCTCCAGTGTTACGGCCTCCCACCTCCAAGATTTACCCTGTAAAGACTATTTCCGAATAGCGAAAATCGAAAATAAAAAGAAGCCTTCGACAGAGGATCTGATCGTGGCTTCCTGGGTAATCAAACATTCAGGAAAAGGTGAATACACGAGGTTGATCGCTCTCTATAATCGCTTACGAGGTTAGCTGACGGGTTCGGGCGAGAGAGCTGCCCTATCCGCGGAACGAATGCTCATGGCAATCGCCGCAAAATTCACCCCTGAAGAATTCATACGCCACGCGATGCTTCAAGACGTCTTAACTACGCATCCGCTGTCGTTGGTTCCCCCGCTCTCCGGCTTTCGGAGATTAAGCGCAAACTGGAAATCCAATACAAAAGTTAAAGCTCTGAGAAAAATCATACATTCCTGACCACAGAATTGTAAAGATGCGTTAAAAGACGATTTTAACGAAATTTTAGGATTCTGAAGGCAAATATCGGCGATTCCAACAAGTAAAAAGAGTTTTATCGCCGCTATAGTCCTTATTTCAGCGGTTTTAATCCGTTTTTAAACAATACCAAAACATTTTTTACCGTTTGCGCTTGTAATAACTGCGATTTCCTCCTTGGATTTTCCTGTTATTTCCGCTGCTGCCTCTGCGACCAGGGACACATACGAGCTCTCATTTCTCTTCCCTCTAAATGGATGTGGAGACAAATATGGGGAGTCCGTTTCGATAAGAAGACGGTCAAGCGGAACGTTCGCAAGCACCTCTTTTGGCACCCTTGCATTTTTGAAAGTGACCGGTCCGCCGAACGAAATATAGAAGTTCATATCGAGGCACATTTTTGCCGTTTCCCAGCTGCCGGAGTAGCAGTGCATAACCCCTCCGACTTCAGACGCTTTCTCTTCCCTCAGAATACGGACAATGTCCTCATGCGCATCCCGGTTATGGATGACAATCGGCTTACCCAGCTTCCTGGCTAGGCGAATTTGATCCCGGAATACCCGGTGCTGCACATCCTTCGGAGAGGTATCCCAGTGGTAATCAAGACCGATTTCCCCTATGGCTACAACCTTCGGATGGGCGCAAAGCTGCTCGATCCATTCCAGATCCCCCGGCTCCATGAAAACGCTGTCCACCGGATGCCAGCCAACTGCTGCATAAATAAAATCGTATTTTTCCGCAAGCTCCATCGTCGTTGGAATTGTTTCGCGGTTGAAACCGATATTGATCATTAAATCGACACCGGCAGCACGCGCTCTTTCGATAACTTCGGCACGGTCGTTGTCGAATTGCGGAGAGTCCAGGTGGGTATGCGTGTCGAATAAAGATATCATCTTAGCTGCAAGCTCCTTCTATATATAGAGTTAAATTTTGAATAATTCCCGGACAGCCGGGCTTAACCGGTCAGCAGCGGCGAGCAGGGGCTCGATCGGGTAATAGATATGATACTGGCCTTGATGCAGTCCGCTGATGGATCGTACAATGTCGGATTTCACCGATATTTCGCTTAAGGTGTTATCTTCGTTAAGCAGCAAAATCGGCGCTTTATCCTCTTTCCCGCCTTTTTTCGCATCGGGGCGATAAATGTCGTAAGGCTGGTCAAACGGGAAATCGATTTCCATATGGTAGTCCGGGTTAAGACCGATCGCGATGAACTCCAGAGCCGCTTCTTCCAATAAAGAATCCCCCGGATCATCAAGCGTAATGTATTTGTAGAGCTGGCGATTGAGGAACCGGTCGCACAACCCGGCGAGCAATGCATCCTTCTCTTCGGTCCATAACGAGAAAATCGTCTGCATGTAGGCCTCGTCCAGCTTCAAATAATCCGGCACCGTAATGCTGCCGTCAAGCAGCTTGTTAATGGGTCCCGGCATCCACGAAAAGGTATAGCCGCTGTCGTACAGCTCCTTGGCCCGGCGGGTGATCTGCCTTAGTATAATCTCCGAGCTCCGGGTAACCGGATGGAAATAAATTTGCCAATACATCTGGTAACGGGACATTAAGTAATGCTCAATGGCATGCATCCCGCTTTCCTTTACGACAATCTTGCCCTGAACGGGACGCAGGACGCGCAAAATCCGCTCCAGGTCGAAGTTGCCGTAGTTGACTCCCGTAAAATAAGCATCGCGCAGCAGATAGTCCATCCGGTCCGCATCCATCTGGCTGGAAATCAGGCTTACAACGATCGGGTTCGGGTACGTCTTGCTGATTACCGAGGCTACCTTCTCCGGGAAATCCTCCGATACGCGGCGCAGCACGCGGTTAACTTCCGTATCCTCCAGCAAAATCGCACAGGTCCATTGCTCATGATGAGTGTCGAATACCTGCTCCAGCGAATGAGAAAAAGGCCCATGGCCAACGTCGTGCAGAAGAGCGGCGCAGAGAGCCAGCAGTCTTTCCTCCGCCGGCCAGCCCGGATACTCGTTACGCTCGAATTGAGAGATGATTTTCCTCGTTATTTCATAAACCCCTAAGGAGTGGGAGAAGCGGCTGTGTTCTGCGCCATGAAACGTCAAATAAGAGGTCCCAAGCTGGCGAATTCGTCTAAGCCTCTGAAACTCCTTCGTGTTGATCAAATCCCACACCGTCTGATCCTGCACGTAAATATATTTGTGCACCGGATCCTTAAAAACCTTCTCTTCGGTCAGCTGCTGATTCACTCGCCCTTTCAACCCCTTTGTTCATGGTTTCGACACAAAACTCTGGTAGAATGTCGAATACTGTCGTAATATAGTTTCCAAATTGTCGAAGCTGTTGTATTCTATAGTAAGATTAATATGACCTTGCTATAGAGTCAAATTCCCGTAAATATAGGTCTAGTAAGCTCTATTAAAGACTTTCTCGGTTGACTATTATGGGAATCGTTGGTATTATAGTAGCCATAAAAAGAAAAACTATGTCGAATAGTGACGAAATGTAATTTCCTGAGAGGAGAAACAAAATCATGATGAAATCTACTGGTATTGTACGTAAAGTCGACGAATTGGGTCGTGTTGTTATTCCAATCGAATTGCGCCGTACCCTTGGTATTGGCGAGAAAGATGCTCTGGAGATCTATGTAGACGGCGAGCGTATTATGCTTAAGAAATACGAGCCTGCATGTATCTTCTGCGGCAATGCGGAAAACGTATCCTACTTCAAAGGCAAAATTGTTTGCCATATTTGTTTATCTGAGATGCCTTCTCCTGTGACAAAATAAGAAATATAGGTTATAATAGAAATACACCAACTTGTTAATTCTAACCTTTTTATACTCCTTGATGCCTTCCTGTGCTAGAACCCGGCCAGGAAGGTCTTTTTTTGCCCAAATAACGCAGTAATCTAGCGATTAACTGCGTTATAGACTTCCCTCTTCGGCAGGCCACGGTCTTGGGCCGCTTTTTTAATGGCTTCTTTGCGGTCGATGCCTTCATTCTCGTAATGGGCGACATGCTCTTCAAGCCCAAGTGTTGTCCACCAAATCTCTCCGTTATCTCCCGCATCCCCCGATCCTGCAGCTGCCCCTTCAATAATAAGGCAGTATTCTCCCAGGGGAGGATTCTCCTCAAGAAAAGCAAGACATTCGGATATGCTTCCGCGCGCAGCCTCTTCATGGCGCTTAGTAAGCTCCCTAACCATCGCAATCCGCCGATCGCCCCAGTGTTCCAGCATAGCGTCCAGCGTCTTCTTCAGGCGATGGGGAGATTCATACATCATAAGCGTCCCTTCTTGACGGGATAGACGGGTCAGCCATTCGGCAAGCGGCTTTTTATCCCTTGGGGGAAATCCCGTGAACATGAACCTGTCGGTCGGGAGTCCCGATATGATCAGCGCCGATAAGGCCGCATTCGCTCCCGGTATAGGTACTACCTTTATACCCGCTTCCACGGCATCTTTAACAAGGTCAGCCCCTGGATCACTAACGGCAGGCAAGCCTGCATCGCTGACAAGCGCAATAGACTGTCCTTCTATCAATAGACGGATAAGCTCGCTTCCGCTAGCCTGCTTATTATGCTCATGATAGCTGACCAATCTGGTGGCTATCTCGAAATGCGTAAGCAGCTTGCGTGTCTGCCTTGTATCTTCAGCCGCAATAAGCTGCACTTCTTTTAAAGTCCGGATTGCCCGGTAAGTCATATCCTCCAGATTGCCAATCGGAGTACCTACCAAATATAGGATACCATAATCGCTATCCGCTTGATCTTTAAAGCTTTTTTGAATTTGTATCATTGCCTTGCTCCCTCCCGTCCGTAATATTGTTTATTCGTATACAAAGACCGGCGGCAGCAGCCTAAGCTCCGGCTTGCCGTCGCGTATCGCCTCTATTAATACCATATTGGCCTCCCCTTGCGCATTGGGATGGATGAACTGCACGCGCTTGGGTTCAAGACGGTATTTCCGCATCGTCTCCATAATATCGATAAACCGCGAAGGACGGTGAACCATAGCCACCTTTCCTCCCGAATGGACAAGCCTTGCGCAGGCATGAACGACATCATCCAGCGTGCAATGTATTTCATGACGGGCGATTGCGTAATGATCATTCTCGTTGGAGTCGCCTGCTTTTACCGCCATGTATGGAGGATTGACCGTTACGGCGTCATAAATACCATTGCCGGCTTCTTTCATGAATATTTTCAGATCCGCCTCTATAATAGAGACCTGCTCCGACAGGTTATTCATCGCTACGCTGCGCCTTGCCATGTCCGCTAGTCTTGGCTGAATCTCAACCGCATCGATCCGCGCATCGGTCCTGGTCGTCAGCAGCATCGGGATTACCCCGTTTCCCGTGCAGAGATCAAGAATTCGTCCGCGCTTCGGAATGGTAGCGAACTTCGATAGCAGCACCGCATCCAGGGAGAAGCTGAATACTTCCCGGCTTTGGATGATATGGAGACCCGTCTCCGTCATCAAATCATCAATTCGTTCATTTGGTTCCAGTCTTACTTCCCGCACCTTTGTCCTAACTCCCCTGACATAAAGATACCGCCCTTCATAGACAAGGACGGTATACTTGCAATGTTCTATTATTTATTAAGGAAGGATAAGCAGAACAAGCAATCTCCTTCTGTCCTCAAATGCCCGTAATATACGTTGCAGATGTGGAATCCTTCGTGATACAGCCTAGCCAAATTATCATGCGCCTCACCGACGAGACCGGCTTGCTGCGATGTATCGTGAACCGTATCTTCCTCCGCATGCACTGCAACCTCCCGGCGGGCAGGCTGGACAGCTTGTCCCCCTTGGCGGCTTGCAGTCGACTTTGGCTTCGGCGACGTCTCTCTTTTCAATATTTTGCGCAGCTGTTCGTTTTCCATGCTTAGCTGCTGATTTTCCTCCAGCAGTTCTTTCACACGCTGCTTCAGAACGCCCAGATGAACATGAAAATCACCCATCCGGCTTTCTAATTCATCCATTTGATTAAAGATTTCTTTGTTCTCCAAGCTTTCACCCCAGAGCTTTCAAACGTAGTCGTTCAATTTTCCTTCACAACCACATCGTCGAGCGGCAGCTCCTTCGGTTTACCCGACACATCGAACAACTGCACGTACACAGACTTCGTGGAAGCGTTGATGCCCGTTACTTTGCCTTCGCCATAAGACGTGACGACGATTTTGCCAACGGAAGGAAGCTCCTCCCGCACGCTTTCGTAATTGTCATGCTCATATTTCAAGCAGCACATAAGACGGCCGCATAACCCCGAGATCTTCGTAGGATTTAGCGATAAGTTCTGATCCTTGGCCATCTTGATGGATACCGGTTCGAAATCCCCGAGCCAAGAAGAGCAGCATAATACACGCCCGCATGGACCGATGCCCCCAAGCATCTTCGCTTCGTCGCGTACGCCGATTTGCCTAAGCTCGATACGCGTACGGAACACACTGGCCAAATCTTTTACCAACTCGCGGAAGTCGACCCTTCCTTCAGCCGTAAAATAGAAAATGATTTTGTTCCGGTCGAACGTGAATTCCACATCAACCAGCTTCATCCTGAGCTGATGATCTCTTATCTTGTCCAAGCAGGTGGCAAAAGCGTTCTTCGCGGCGGCACGGTTCTCTTCCACGACCTTCGCATCTACCTCGCTGGCAATCCGGATCACTTTCTTCAGCGGAAGGACAACGTCTTCTTCACCGACTTCTTTCTGTCCGACCACGACTTTACCGTATTCGATCCCCCTGGCCGTTTCGACAATAACATGCTGGTCCTTGTCCACGGGGTGCAGGGCTGGATCAAAGTAATAAATCTTGCCCGCTTTCTTAAAGCGGACACCGACAACGTTATACAAGGATTTAGCCCTCCTGTAGGTTTACCAATAGTTGCTCGACAGCAAGCTGCGGAGATACGTTGGAACGTATTTTTTTACCCGCTTCAAGCGTATGCTCGATACAAGCAATCCAGCTCTCGATCGGGCGGTTAAACGCATGCTTGCCAATCCAGTCCAACTGATCTATATAAACAATACTTTCCTGCCTTCCGGCCTGAAATTGAATCATGTCTTTGAACCATAATACAAGTAACGACAGCATGAGCTGCGTTTCACCCGCAAGGTCCGTTTTGAAAAATTGCTGCTGGGCGGTGAGCATTCCCGCGGTGAATCGGGTCAGACTCTCCTTCCCTAATTGTATCACTACGTTTCTGATTTCTGCAAACTGATTCTGTTGGATAATCTCTCTAGCGCCATCAAGTCCGGAGCTCAATTGAACGGCTGCGCGGGCCAGAGTCGGCGGTGCTCCCTCGTTAACGAGAGACTGCAGCATTTCGTTTGCCGAGAACGGCAGGAATGGCACCCACTGCGCCCTTGAACGAATGGTTGGAAGCACGGCTTGTCCATTATCCGTAATTAGTATGGCAACAATAGGAGAAAGCGGCTCCTCCAAAAATTTAAGCAGACTATTCGCTGCCTGAAGGGTCATTGTCTCCGCGCGTTCGACAATATATACCTTCCGTGAAGTACCGCTTCCCCGGTAAGCAAGCTCGCGCTGGAGCTCGCGTATTTGATCAATCTTGATGGATTGCCCATCCGGCGTAATGGTCAGCAGATCCGGCTGATTCCCATTCTCGAATTTACGGCATTCCAGGCAATGATCACAGGCGTCATCCCCGCCAGACGTGCAAAAGAGTGCCTTGGCGAAGGCTCTGGCCATAGCCTTTCTTCCTGTACCGGAAGGGCCGTAGAACAAATAAGCATGCGAAACCTTGTCGCTCTGCAGCGCATGCTTTAATATTCGCTTCGCTTTCCATTGGCCGGCTACTTGTTCCATGCTCATTGCTGCGTACCCTTTCTAAAACAATAAATTAATTAGAAGTCCGCGAATTTCTCCGATCCGGCCAAGCAGCTCGAGCCTGCCTTGTTCCGTCTCCAGCAGCTCCTCTGCCATGGATACCAGCGCCGAATCAATTTCATCGAGCAGCTTGTATCGCTTGGTCCGGCCTCTTCGATCAAAACCGCGCAGCTCCTTCAGCCCGATTCCGCGTTTGACGGTATCCTCCAGGAACCGCTTCACCATCTGCCGGTACATCTTCAGCTCACGGACCGTCATCGTTCTGGCCAGACGCTCGCCTTGATTATGAATTTCCGTAAGCTTCTGCTGCAGCTGCTCCTGCGTCCGCATGGCATCCTGCTGTACCAGGGCGTCAGAGAAGCTTCTGGCAGGAGCCGGCTTCGTCGCCGTATCTCCGCCTGCACGGTTCTGGCCGAGCGGACGCCAGCTTTGATCGATTTTCATCGCTATTCACGTCCAATCAGAAATGTTCGAAACGCTCAACAGGTACGACGAATACCGCCGCTCCCCCCACTTGCACCTCTACAGGGAAAGGAATGTACGAATCGGTCGAACCACCAATCGGTGAAACAGGCGTAACCAGCTGATCTCTCACCTTGCAGTTCGAACTGATCACTTGTAGTACCTCGTGAACACGCTCATCTTCTATACCAATCATAAACGTTGTATTGCCTGCGCGAAGGAATCCCCCCGTACTTGCAAGCTTGGTAGCGCGGAAGCCATCCTTCACAAGAGCATTCGACAAACGGTTGCTGTCCTTATCTTGTACAATCGCAATGACTAATTTCATCCTCATTCCTCCCAATTGGTTAGGTTAATAGAACAGGTACGAAGTCATTCATACGTTGTTTATTGCACATCGGCTGCGAAAAATCCTTTAAATCTGCGGTCAATCGTCAAAATAACTTCTTCCAGTACAGCATTTGCCGCTTTTCCCGCATCAACCTTCACGATCCGCTCCGGAAACTGCTCTAGCAGCTTCCTATAGCCTTCCCGCACTAGCTGGTGAAAAGCAAGCGACTCCAGGTCCAGGCGGTTGACTTCGCGTTCGCCTGCGGCTCTGATCCGGGCTAATCCAACCTCCGGATCGATATCCATGTAAATCGTAAGCTGAGGCATGGCTCCATCCACCGCAAAACGGTTGATCGACCATACCTCCTCCATGCCCAGTCC
Organism: Paenibacillus glycanilyticus; assembly: GCF_051200795.1. Lineage (NCBI taxonomy): Bacteria > Bacillati > Bacillota > Bacilli > Caryophanales > Paenibacillaceae > Paenibacillus > Paenibacillus glycanilyticus. Next base: position 19,563 of record NZ_CP195155.1, on the reverse strand, counting down.
TCTGGCATGGCCCTGATAAGCGAGGCTGCTGTCCACGAAACGGTCGCAGATGACAATCTGACCGTCCGCAAGCGCCGGCATAACCTTCTCGACCAAATGCTGGCGTCTTGATGCTGCATACAGCAAGGCTTCCGTGCGCGCATCCATTCCCGTATGGTTACGGTCCAGGATAACGGAACGGATCTGCTCCGCAATCGGGATGCCGCCTGGCTCGCGGGTCGTAATAACGGTTTTGCCCCGCTGCTGCATCGTATGCGCGAGCTGCTCAATCAGTGTTGTTTTGCCGGCACCTTCGCCGCCTTCTATGGTAATAAAGATTCCCTTATTCAACCTCGTATGGCTCCTAACCTTATGCTACTCAACACTATAGTTGTGTATAGTATATATTTTAACAAAGTTCTAACAAAGCGAATACCCTTGTACTACTTATTTTAACCTAATTAACGCGAATATACGGCAATTGTCTGCATCCTGCTGTCGACCGCTCCCTGAAACTTGGCTCCAGTCTCGGCTAATGTCGAAATATACCCTATCATCTCTTTGGTCAACGCTTCTCCCGGGTAAAGAATCGGTATCCCCGGAGGATAAGGTACAACCATTTCCGCGACCTCATAGCCCTCTGACTCTTCCAACGGCAGTCTAAGCTGCTCCCTCTTTTTCCGGCTCCATTCTACCGGCTTCTGCGGAGTTGAGAAACCAATACCCGGATAGGAACTTGTTGAAACTCTTACGCTCTTGATGGAGCTGTTTCTGATGATGTGTTCGATCTGTTTGCAAGCAGCCTGAAGCTTTAACCTAGTGTCATCTCCTGTCCGGCATCCCCACACCAATACTACATGCTTGATATCCGCCATCTCCGCCCAGCAGCCCTGCTCCTCCAATAGCTTTTGCAGTTCAAAGCCGGTGACGGTCCCTGTACGATCCCATAAAACAACTCTTAGCGGATCCAAGTTATCGTAAGCTTCTGAGCTTTGATTGGCCGGGAGCACCTTCAAGGCCCCTTCCTCCTGCTCTATCCAAGACCGGAATGCCTGTACGGAAGCAATTCCCGGTTCAAACCATGCTGCCCCATACCGGTCTACCATAACGCGCGCAACATCAAGGGATGCCATAATCGGAAAAGACGGACTTGAACTCTGAATCGCGGCTAGTACTTCTTTTATCGATTCTCTTGGAATCCGGTCCCCCTTCAGATGAAGCATTGCTCCCATCGTTAAGGCGGACAGCGTCTTATGAGTAGACTGTACAACCGCGTCCGCACCGGCCTGAATAGCCGACTCGGGGAATGAAGAGTGTAATCCGTAATGCGCGCCATGCGCTTCGTCTACAAGCAGCATACTATTATAGCCGTGTATGAGCTCCGCATAGCTCGTCAGATTTGCAGTCATGCCGTAATAATTGGGATTGGTCAGCATCACGGCTTTAGCTTCGGGATACAGCTTAAGCGCTTGTTCTATGCTCTCTAATGATGGGGTTGTTGGCAATCCCGTTTCCTCATCCATTCTAGGCGTGACAATTACCGCTCTCACCCCTGCTAGCTTTAATCCGTTAAGGACTGACTTATGGACATTGCGCTGAACGATCATGAGATCGCCAGGCTCGCATACTCCAAGGATCATCGCCAGATTTCCGGATGTGCTTCCCCCTACGAGAAAAAAGGTCTCATCGGCCCCGAAGCATTGCGCTGCAAGCCTCTGCGCTTCCGCTATGGATGCCTCCGGATGATGCAGATCATCTGTAGAGGACAGCTCCGTCACATCCAGCTTCATCATGCCGGACAGCCAGTTCATTGCTTTGTTTTGTTCCTGCTCATATATATGCCCATATCCGTGCCCAGGTACGTGAAATCCAACCGGCTCCGTCTCATAATGCTGTACTAATGCTTCGAACAAAGGGGCGTGCGATCGGTTCATGGTCTAAAAGCTTCCCTTCTATCTATTATTCGTCTATTGTAACGGATTTAGGCACAAAAAAAGAGCGGCATCCTATTAGAAGGACTCCGCTCAGGCGTTTTTCTCAATAAAAATCTGTTTCATTTGATGAATAAAGAAAGGGTACTTGGCGTCCTTAACGTCTGTCCGAACCATTTCGGATTCGCATGACTCGCAAATAAACTCAGACACGATGCGGATCCCTTCACCCTCTGCTTTATGCTCCCCGCATATAATGCAATGAAGCGCGCGCTCTTCCGACATACCCATCCCGCCTTTCTGTCATCCTATATAGCTATTATTATGGCATATATTCTAGCGGTTTATACTTGTTTCATAGCCCATTTCAAATATTTCTATATCGTATGCAGCATCCGCCTAATTGGTGAATCCAAAACTGCCGATATACTACCTGAGTAACGAAGAAGGGAAGTACAATATGCGTCAATCCTTATTGGAACAGCAAGCGGCCACGATCTATCAATATAAGCTAGTCCGGAGGAAAGTCATCCGCCCTGAGCTAGTCCAAAGCCATATCCTCATTGCAGTCATCCTGCTGGCCTTCCAGCTGCTGATGTACCGCATGGACGGCTTGTTCAGTTGGCTCCTTGGCTTTGCCATCATACAGGTCATTCATCTTGTTATACTGCTGCTTGCCTTTATACGCGTTGACGATGCCGTAGACCGGCGCTGGGTTTGGGGAATTACGCCGCCATGGTTCGGCTTTAAGCCCGCCAACGATATCCGCCTTGCCCTATACCGCCGCGTACACCGCCATCTCTTCTGGATTGGCCTCTGCGCAGTTGCGGTTATGTATCCATGGATCCAGCCGTCCCTCTTGATCAGCATCCTCTGCTGGCATTTATGGCTTATCGTCCCTCGCATGCTCTTATCTCTTGCCTTCCGCAAGCAGCGTAAAGACGGAATTCTCCGCCTCCAAAAAAACGAAGCCTCTTATTATCATCAATAAATACCGGGACAAAACAAAAAACCTGCCGCGAAATGCGGCAGGTTCTTCATTGCTTGGCGACGTCCTACTCTCCCAGGACCCTGCGGTCCAAGTACCATCGGCGCTGGAGGGCTTAACGGTCGTGTTCGGTATGGGAACGCGTGGTTCCCCTCCGCCATCGCCACCAAACGTAAGCTCTTGGCTTATTCAAAGCTTGCGCCTTGAAAACTGGATGCGAAATTATGAATTCCTTAAGTTTCTTGCGGGGTCCCCGAAAAGTAATCGGAATAAGCTGCAACGCTTAACTTCACTTTTTGGGGTTTGTTTAGGATAAGCCCTCGACCGATTAGTATTCGTCAGCTCCACACATTGCTGTGCTTCCACCCCGAACCTATCAACCTCGTCGTCTTCAAGGGGTCTTACTAATTGGGAAATCTCATCTTGAGGGGGGCTTCACGCTTAGATGCTTTCAGCGCTTATCCCGTCCGTACTTGGCTACCCAGCGGTGCTCCTGGCGGAACAACTGGTACACCAGCGGTACGTCCATCCCGGTCCTCTCGTACTAAGGACAGCTCCTCTCAAATTTCCTGCGCCCGCGACAGATAGGGACCGAACTGTCTCACGACGTTCTGAACCCAGCTCGCGTACCGCTTTAATGGGCGAACAGCCCAACCCTTGGGACCTACTTCAGCCCCAGGATGCGATGAGCCGACATCGAGGTGCCAAACCTCCCCGTCGATGTGGACTCTTGGGGGAGATAAGCCTGTTATCCCCAGGGTAGCTTTTATCCGTTGAGCGATGGCCCTTCCATTCGGTACCACCGGATCACTAAGCCCGACTTTCGTCCCTGCTCGACTTGTTGGTCTCGCAGTCAAGCTCCCTTATGCCTTTGCACTCTACGAATGATTTCCAACCATTCTGAGGGAACCTTTGGGCGCCTCCGTTACATTTTAGGAGGCGACCGCCCCAGTCAAACTGCCCACCTGACACGGTCCCTCTACCCGATTCAGGGTAGCAGGTTAGAACTCCGATACGATCAGGGTGGTATCCCAACGTCGCCTCCACACAAGCTGGCGCTCATGCTTCTCAGGCTCCCACCTATCCTGTACAGATCGTACCAAAGTCCAATATCAAGCTGCAGTAAAGCTCCATGGGGTCTTTCCGTCTTGTCGCGGGTAACCTGCATCTTCACAGGTATTAAAATTTCACCGGATCTCTCGTTGAGACAGCGCCCAAGTCGTTACGCCATTCGTGCGGGTCAGAATTTACCTGACAAGGAATTTCGCTACCTTAGGACCGTTATAGTTACGGCCGCCGTTTACTGGGGCTTCGGTTCACAGCTTCGGATTGCTCCTAACCGCTCCCCTTAACCTTCCAGCACCGGGCAGGCGTCAGCCCGTATACTTCGCCTTACGGCTTCGCACAGACCTGTGTTTTTGCTAAACAGTCGCTTGGGCCTTTTCACTGCGGCCCCCTCGGGCTATTCACCCTACCGAGGCACCCCTTCTCCCGAAGTTACGGGGTCATTTTGCCGAGTTCCTTAACGAGAGTTCTTCCGCGCGCCTTAGCATGCTCTGCTCGCCTACCTGTGTCGGTTTGCGGTACGGGCACCTTCACCTGGCTAGAGGCTTTTCTTGACAGCCGGAGTACATGACCTTCGCTACTGCAATTTTCGCTCCCCAT
>NZ_CP195155.1:0-10000 GCF_051200795.1 Paenibacillus glycanilyticus | reverse complement strand
CCCGATGTATGCCAATCCTCTATTGTCTGTTTTTACTCTTCTGCCGGCTCGGTGCCTGCATCCGGAGCTGTATTTTCGAATTCTTCGCCCTCTTCGAGCGATTCGTCAGCATCTTCGCTGCGCGCGACACGGGTTACGGTTGATACCGTATCATCCTCACGCGTATTGATCAGCTTCACGCCTTGCGTATTACGTCCCATCGTCGAGATGCCTTCCATGCTCGTACGGATAAGCGTACCAAGAGCGGTCATAATCATCAGGTCCTCGTCATTCAGAACGACCTTCAGGCTAACAATCGGTCCATTCTTGTCCGTAACGTTAAGAGTCTTGATCCCTTTACCGCCACGGTTCTGGATCCGGTACTCGCTCATTGGCGTACGTTTGCCGTAGCCTTTGGCCGTTACGATAAGCACATCATTCTCCGGATTAACTACATCCATGTCAATGACGGTATCGTCATCATCCAGTTGAATGCCTTTTACGCCTGTGGCGGAACGTCCCATTGAACGAACATCCTGCTCGGAGAAGCGGATCGACATGCCTTGCGCCGTACCCATTACGATCTCCTGGTTGCCGTCTGTCAGCTTCACGCCAATCAATTCGTCATCCTCGCGGATCGAAATCGCAATCAGTCCAACCTTACGGATATTCATATAATCGTCAAGAGGTGTCTTCTTAACGATACCTTGACGGGTCGCAAAGAACAGATAACTGTCCGAATCGAAGCTTTCTACCGGAATAACCGCATTGATCGTCTCGCCCTGTTCAATTTGGATCAGGTTGATGATCGGCGTTCCCCGGGCAGTCCGGCTGAGATCCGGAATCTCGTAAGCCTTGAGACGGTATACCTTGCCTTTGTTCGTAAAGAACAGCAAGTAATGGTGCGTGTTGGATACGAACAGATGCTCAACGAAATCATGCTCTTTCGTATCCATGCCGACGACGCCTTTGCCGCCCCGCTTCTGGCTGCGGTAAGTGGTTACCGGCAGACGCTTGATATAACCGGTATGCGTGATGGAGATGATAACATCCTCGCGAGGGATCAGGTCCTCGTCCAGAATTTCTTCATCGCTCACGGTAATTTCGGTACGGCGTTCGTCGCCGAAGCGCTCCTTGATCTCGTTAAGTTCTTCGCTGATGATGTTGAGCACAAGCTGCTCATCGGCCAAGATCGCCTTGTACTCGGCAATCTTCTTCATCAGTTCCGCATACTCAGCTTCGATCTTGTCGCGTTCCAGACCGGTCAGCCTTTGGAGACGCATATCGAGAATCGCTTGCGCCTGCTCATAGCTAAGCGCAAAACGCTCGATCAAGCCTTCGCGGGCAATATCCGCCGTTTGCGAAGCACGGATCAAAGCGATAACTTCGTCCAAATGATCAAGGGCAATACGCAAGCCTTCGAGAATATGGGCTCTCGCTTCCGCTTTTTTCAGATCGTATTCGGTACGACGGCGAATAACTTCGATCTGATGCTGCAAATAGTAATACAGCATTTCGCGAATATTCAGCGTCTTAGGTTCACCGTTAACTAGCGCGAGCATGTTAATACCGAAGTTGGATTGCATTTGCGTCTGCTTATACAGATTGTTCAGCACAACGCTTGGCGTTACATCGCGGCGAAGCTCAATAACGACCCGCATTCCGTTACGGTCGGACTCATCGCGGAGGTCGGTAATTCCCTCTATTTTTTTCTCGCGGACGAGCTCTGCGATTTTTTCTACCAGTCGTGCTTTGTTAACCTGGTATGGCAGCTCGTAGACGATAATCCGGGCTTTGTTGCCGTTCTCTTCAATCGTCGCACGCGCTCGCATCGTTACCGTGCCGCGTCCCGTCAGATAAGCCTGACGAATGCCGCTAAGTCCCATAACGATACCCGCGGTAGGGAAATCGGGGCCTTTTACATAATCAATCAGCTCAACAGGCGTAATTTCCGGATTGCGGATCAGCGCCTGAATACCGTCAATAACCTCGGTCAGGTTATGCGGCGGAATATTCGTAGCCATACCTACCGCGATACCTGTAACCCCGTTTACGAGCAGGTTCGGGAAGCGCGACGGCAGAACGGCCGGCTCTTTCTCCTCGCCGTCATAGTTCGGAACGAAATCAACGGTCTCTTTATTTAAATCGCGGAGCATCTCCATGGCGATTTTCGACAGACGCGCCTCGGTATACCGCATCGCCGCCGCCATATCTCCGTCAATCGAGCCGAAGTTGCCATGTCCGTCCACAAGCATGTACCGCATGGAGAAATCCTGCGCCATCCGTACCATTGCTTCATAAACCGACGAATCGCCGTGCGGATGGTACTTACCGATTACTTCCCCTACGATCCTCGCAGACTTCTTGTATGGCTTGTCCGAAGACATACCCAGCTCCGACATTGCGTACAAAATACGACGATGCACCGGCTTAAGACCGTCCCTTACATCCGGCAATGCGCGGCTTACGATAATACTCATCGCATAGTCCATGAATGAATCGCGCATTTCCGTACCAATGTCGCGGTCTTTAATTTGCGAATGCTGTTGTTCTTCCGCCATGTTTTACCTCCCTGACGTCATCAATCTGCAAACCTTGTCAAACATGATAACCATTATATTACTTTCACAAAAAAGGCACGGCTAAACGCCCTGCATCCGTTTCATCTATGAAACCGGCAAATTGCCTAAAAAATAATGAAAAATAGGCAAATAACTCGTATCTTTTCGTGCCCGATCCGCCATAAAATAAACAGACCCAAATTACATTATACCACTCATTCCAAAGTCTGTCTTCTTCTTGATAAGCAATCTTCATCGCTTAATACCCGTTCCCAAGGGAAAGGAGCAACAAAATTGTCTATCCAACTGGTATACAGCAAATGGGAGAAAACCAATGTACTTCTACACTCGCCAGCTCTCCGTGAATATATACCTTCAACAAAGCTTTTCAACAAGGAAAATCTTCAGCTCATGCTTGCCGAATACGGGATGGTCTATGTCAAACCCGTAAACGGCACCTTTGGCAAAGGCGTCATGCGCGTAGAACGGCTTAAGCAAGCAGCTAAGGGCTACAAGTATCAACTGAACACCACAATCCGGACATTTCCTACCCTCGAGCTGCTGCATCAAAGCCTTGTTAAAAGAATCAATGGCAGACGTTATCTGGTTCAACGGGGCATTGACCTGCTCCGCCACAAAAACCGCCGCTTCGATATCCGGGTGATGGTGCAGCGCAACGAAAACAACCATTGGGAGGCTACCGGCATTATCGGCCGTCTTGCCCATCCGGCGAAAGTAGTGACCAACTACCATAACGGCGGCACGCCCATGTCTTTCGAACGCCTGCTGTCCTCCCATCAATCGCCTACCCAGAAGATGATCTACGCCATGCGCCTCAAGCAAATCAGCCTGGATATCGCAAAAGAACTGGAGAAGCATTACCCCGGCATCAAGGAGCTCGGAATCGATATCGCCATCGACCAGCAGCAGCGGCCTTGGATCCTGGAAGTAAACACAAAGCCAGACGCATTCATCTTCCGGAAGCTCGAGGACAAAACGATGTTCCGCAAAATTTATCAGTACGCCGTTTCTTACGGCCGCTACAAAAAGAAATAGCCGCCCGAAAGGACGGCTATATTTTTGTTAAATATCCAAGTTCTTAACGTCTTTCGCAAACTGTTGAATGAAATCGCGACGCGGTTCAACGTTATCGCCCATAAGCGTGTCGAAGATAACGTCTGCTTCAATCGCGTCTTCGATCGATACCTGAAGCATGGTCCGGCTCTCCGGATCCATCGTTGTTTCCCACAGCTGCGTGGCGTTCATCTCGCCGAGACCTTTATAACGCTGTACGTTTACTTTGGCGCCTTCACCGAATTCCGCGATAATCTCATCGCGTTCCTTCTCCGACTGCGCATAACGGATAACCTTGTTACGCTCGATCTTGAACAGCGGCGGCTGTGCGATATAAATATAGCCTGCTTCGATAATCTTCCGCATGTAACGGAAGAAGAAGGTTAGCATCAAAGTCCGGATATGCGCGCCGTCGACGTCGGCATCGGTCATAATGATGACCTTATGGTAACGTGCTTTCGCCAGATCGAAATCATCGCCAATGCCCGTTCCAAGCGCCGTGATAATCGCGCGGATCTCGGCATTTCCGAGAATGCGGTCCAGTCTGGCACGCTCAACGTTCAGGATTTTACCGCGCAGCGGCAAAATCGCCTGGAAATGACGGTCGCGGCCTTGCTTCGCCGAACCGCCGGCGGAGTCGCCTTCGACGATATACAGCTCGCTGATCGAGGCGTCCTTGGAGGAGCAGTCAGCCAGTTTACCTGGCAGGGAGCTCACTTCAAGCGCGCTCTTGCGGCGTGTTAACTCGCGTGCCTTGCGTGCCGCTTCGCGGGCTCTTGCCGCTTGCAGGCCTTTTTCAACGATTTTGCGGGAAACCGAAGGATTCTCATCCAGGAACTCCTGCAGCTTCTCGGCAAAGAACGATTCGACAATACCGCGCACTTCGCTGTTGCCAAGCTTCGTCTTTGTTTGTCCTTCGAACTGCGGCTCGGGAATTTTCACCGAAATAATCGCCGTCAAGCCCTCGCGGACGTCATCGCCGGAGAAGTTGGAATCATTGTCTTTGATTAATCCCGTCTTACGGGCATAGTCGTTAATAATACGCGTTAACGCGCTCTTGAAGCCGGATTCGTGCGTACCGCCCTCATGCGTATTGATGTTATTGGCAAACGAATGGATATTCTCGCTGTAACCGTCATTGTACTGCAGCGATACCTCAACTTGGATATGGTCCTTCGAGCCCTCTACATAGATTGGCTCATCGTGCATAACTTCCTTGTTGCGGTTCAAATGTTTGACGAACTCGATAATGCCGCCTTCATACTTGAACGAATTCGATGTGCCCGTACGCTCATCAACCAGTTCAATCTCGAGGCCTTTATTGAGGAACGCCAGCTCGCGAATCCGCGATTGGAGCGTCTCATACTCGTAAACGGTGGTGTCGGTAAAAATCTCCGGATCCGGCTTGAACTTAACCGTCGTACCGGTTTCATTGGACTCCCCGACAATCTTGACGTCATATTGCGGCACGCCGCGGCGGTATTCTTGTTGATAGATATGTCCGTGAAGCTTAACCGTAACCGTTACATGTTCCGACAACGCATTAACGACGGATACACCAACACCGTGCAACCCGCCCGATACTTTATAGCCTTCGCCGCCAAACTTGCCGCCTGCGTGAAGAACAGTCATTACGACTTCGAGAGTCGACTTCTTCAGCTTTGCGTTCTCACCTACCGGAATACCGCGGCCATTATCGATAACTGTAATACTGTTGTCCTCGTGGACGCGAACCTGGATCTTCGTACAATACCCGGCCAGTGCTTCGTCGATACTGTTATCGACAACCTCCCATACGAGATGGTGGAGGCCCTTGCCGCTGGTAGAGCCGATGTACATCCCCGGACGCTTCCGTACCGCTTCTAAGCCTTCGAGGACCTGTATCTGACTTTCATCATACGTATTCTGCTGACTCAACTGCTCACTACTCCTCTCATACCTGTTCGCCTAGGCTGCTTCTAGCCATTCGCCGCAAAATGATGGGCCCGTTTCTTCAAAGTAGAGGATGAAATCGGCGAATAATAGATTTTCTGCTTCGTCACGACAATGGATTTGGGCTCTTCCTCACCAATGGTCTCGACGTCTTTGCGTTTACGGGCTCCTGCTACAAATTGCTTGGAAAGCTTGGAGGATTGCTCTATCGATATATCAAAAATGGCTACCAGCTCGGCAGCCCGGATAATTTTCTCGCCGCCCAAATGGATATACATGTCCTCCGCCTCCCGTGTAAATGTCCGTTATCAGCGCGTCACTCGGCCTTCCCGCACATCGTAGATCCCGGCATCGCGGAGCTTGCTCACATTTACGCTCTCGAGTCCGGTCGTTGTAATAAACGTCTGAACCTTGCTCTGAAACGTCTCGATGAGCTGCGTTTGCCGGTTCTGATCCAGCTCAGACAAGACATCATCAAGCAATAGCAGCGGGTATTCCCCAATTTCCTCGCAGATCAGCTCTATTTCGGCGAGCTTGAGAGACAGGGCAGTCGTACGCTGCTGTCCCTGCGACCCGTATACAGCCGCTTCCTTGCCGTTGATAAAGAAAGCCATGTCGTCGCGATGAGGCCCTACGAGCGACATTCCTCTGCGAATCTCCTGATCTTTCACCTGTGATAACTTTAACATAAATTGCTCAAATAAAACAGTTTCATCTTCGGAGGCGCCGCCGTCAAAGGACGGGCGGTACTCAATGGTGAGGCGCTCGCCGCCCGCCGTGATGCCGGAGTGAATGTGCTCCGCCCACCGTTGTAATTTATGAATAAAGTGTTTCCTTTTTTTCATGATTTTAACACCGTGCTCGGCAAGCTGCATATTCCAGATATCCAGCATGGCGAGCTGGGAGCTCCCCGGAGATGCCGTTTTCAGAAAATTGTTCCGCTGTGCAAGCACCTTGGTGTACTGCGTCAGCGTATGCAAATAACCGGGCTGTACTTGGCCGATTTCCATATCGAGAAACCGTCTTCGTATGCCCGGCGTTCCTTTTACAATCTCCAGATCTTCAGGAGCAAACATGACGACGTTCAGCGATCCGATGAAATCGCTGAGCTTCCGCTGCTCAAGTCCGTTGATCTTCGCTTTCTTGCCCTGCGTCGAATACATCAAATCTAGCTTTAACGTGCCGTAGCGCTTCTCCACCTCGCCGTGGATCCGGGCTGTATCGGCTTCCCAGCCGATCAGCTCCTTATCCTTCGACGTGCGGTGCGATTTAGTGAGGGCGAGCGCAAAGATCGCCTCAAGCAAGTTCGTTTTCCCCTGCGCATTGGGCCCGACAAACAAATTGACCTTATTATCCGTCACGAGCTCAAGCTCTTTGTAGTTCCGATAGTTTTGCAATTGAATGCTTTTTAAAAACACGTTCGTTTGTCCTCCCGGCCTGGCTGCTTCTTAAGCACTTATGCCCCGGTCACCGTAAAGACGCCGCAGCCTTCCACTTCAACGCGGTCACCGACGTACAGCTTTCTGCCGCGACGGTTATCCACAACCCCGTTTATGTGAACTTCGTTTTCCTGCAAGAAAAATTTCGCGTGTCCACCTGTGGATATACAATCAGCCAGTTTTAAAAACTGTCCAAGCGTAATGTATTCGTCGCGAATCGAGATCTCTTTCATCCCTTGCTCACCTGCCTTTCACCGTTATTGCCCAAGCTTGCATAACCCTAGTTTGTCGTCCGATAAGGCAAGATAACATACGTGTTGTAGGAATGATCGGTTGGGCGAATAACGATTGGACTCATTGCTCCCGTAAAACCGATAAAGATCTGCTCGCTGTCGATGACTTTAAGCACGTCCAGCATATATTTGGAGTTGAATGCAATCTTAAGCGGCTCGCCGTCGAACTGCTTCGGTTCCAGCTGCTCGGTAACGCGGCCAAGCTCTGTCGAGCTCGAGGAAATTTCGATCGAACCGTCATCCATCGTTGTCAGGCGAACGATGTTGGTCTTCTCTTCTCTCGACATCAGATACGCGCGATCGATGGCATCCGTCAATTTTTTTGTATCAAGAACGAGTTCTGTTTTGAACGCGCTCGGAATAATTTTAGAAGTATCCGGGTAAGTTCCGTCCAGGACGCGAGTGTAGAACAATACGTTGCCGATTTTGAACAGCACCTGGTTGTCGGCTACGACAATATCAACGAGACCGTGTTGATCCGGAACCAGCTTAGACAGCTCGACCAACGTTTTTGCCGCGATTACGACATTGTTAAACCGGTAATCGGCGGCGGTCTCCGCTTGCGCGATACGGCTGGCCAGACGGTGGCGGTCAGTCGCCACGAATTTCAGCTGCTTATCCTGCAGGCTCCAGAGCACGCCGGTCAGAATAGGCGTCTGCTCATTAACGGAGGCGGCCAGAACAGTCTGGCGAATCATCGCCTTCAGAAGATCGCCGGGCATTTGGAACAGCTCGTTTTGCTCGATGGAAGGAAGTACGGGGAACTCCTCCGGATCCAGGCCAACCATCTGAATATCCGTCGAACCGGAACGAATCAGGGTTTGGAAATGGGCGCCTACTTCAATTTCAACATTGTCAGACGGAAGCTTCTTAACGATTTCGACAAAAAATTTAGCGGGCAGCACCACATTGCCCGGTTTATCCACATTCGCAATAACGAGATCATCCCGTTCTACAGGAATAAAGCTTTGAATAGATATATCGGTATCACTTGCCGTTAAGGTAACCCCTTGGTGGGTAACTTCAATCTTGATGCCGCCGAGAATAGGAATTGTCGGACGGGAAGAAGCCGCTTTTGCAACCTGTTGGATGGCTTCGTTCAGTTCATGTTTGGAAATTGAAAGTTTCATGGTTTCACTCCTAAGTCCGTTTCGGATCGATGGTTTCTTGGGTTTTTAAAATTGGCGAAGCCGTAATGGGCGTTTTCGCCCTATTTTGATGATGTTTTTTTTAAAAAAAATAGTAGTCGTAGTAGTAGGCGGCGTTAATATGTGGATAACCGTCTAAAACACGGATAAAGCAAGCCTATCCACATGTGTATAGCTTGTGCATAGGCTTGCTTGGTTGTTCATATAGAAGTGAATAACTTTTACGTGTGATTTTTGATCTTCTCGGTCAGGTTCTGCAAAATCTTGTACAAGTCCTGGTCTTGCTTCAGCTGCTGCGATATTTTCTCATGCGCATGGATGACTGTCGTATGATCTCGCCCGCCGAATGCCTCGCCGATCTTCGGAAGCGAGTAATCGGTCAGCTCACGCGAGAGATACATGGCGATTTGCCTCGGGTAGGCAACGGCCTTGGTCCGTTTCCGCGCTTTGAACTCTTCGAGACGCAGCCCGTAGAATTCGCCAACCTTTTGCTGAATATCGTTTATCGTGATCATCTTCGGACGGCTGGACGGAATAATGTCCTTTAACGCTTCGGCAGCCAGATGGGATGAGATATCCTGATTAATAAGCGAGGAGTATGCGACTACGCGGATGAGGGCGCCTTCCAGCTCGCGAATATTCGTGTCGATCTGGTTCGCAATGTAGACCATCGCTTCATTCGGAATATCAAGGTTTTCCGCTTTCGCCTTTTTGCGCAAAATCGCGATCCTTGTCTCCAAATCCGGTGCCTGAATATCCGTTATTAATCCCCACTCGAACCGCGAACGCAGCCTTTCCTCCAAAGTCGGAATTTCCTTCGGCGTACGGTCACTGGAGATGACGATTTGCTTCCGCTCTTCATGTAAGGCATTAAAGGTATGGAAGAACTCCTCCTGCGTACCGTCTTTACCGGCCAGGAACTGAATATCGTCAATCAGCAGCACGTCAATATTGCGATATTTGTTGCGGAAGCTCTCGCCCCTGTTATCCCGGATCGCATTAATGAACTCGTTCGTGAATTTCTCGGACGAGATGTACATGATCTTCGTGCTTGGATTGTGATCCATGATGTAGTGGCCGATGGCATGCATCAAGTGGGTCTTGCCGAGTCCTACGCCGCCGTATAAAAACAGCGGATTATAAGCTTTCGCCGGCGCTTCCGCCACGGCAAGCGATGCCGCATGCGCAAAGCGGTTGTTGGCCCCGATGACAAACGTATCAAACGTATATTTCGGGTTAAGCATATGATTGAAGGTCTCTTCTTGAATGATCGGCGCTTCCGCAGCCTTAATCACAGCGGGAGGCGCGGGTTCCGCCGGCTTCGCCTCTTCGATCGAAAAGCGTACGTCTACCTGTCTGCCGAGAAACTCAAACAAGGTGTTGCGAATTAATTTGGTATACCGGCCTTCCAGCCATTCAGCCGCAAATGTTGTCGGCGCCGTCACTTCCAGAAGCGAATCGTTCACGAAGGAAGCTTTGGTCGCTTTAAACCAGGTATCGAAACTGGGTTTGCTTAGTTTCGTCTGAATGATTGACAACACTTGCTGCCATAAATCATAGGTATGGCTGTCCAC